>NZ_JAAIXY010000028.1 GCF_010894455.1 Myxococcus eversor
CCTGGCGGGTGTCGTGCAACCGCGCCAGCGCGGTGTAGCGCGCGCGGGATTCCACGTGCTCGGCCAGTTCGGAGAAGCGGCGCGCCAGATGCTCTCGCGTGTCGGCTTCGCGCCGGGCCAGCACCGCCTGCGCTCCAGCCAGCAGCACCAGCAGGCCGGCCACCGCCGCGAGCAGCAGCTTGCGCCAGTGCCTGCGCGTCAGCCGCGACAGCCGATAGGCCGTGCCCACCGCGCGCGCGAGGACCGGCTCCCCGTCGAGGAAGCGCTGCAGGTCCTCCGCGAGCGCGCGCGCCGAGTCGTAGCGGGCCGCGCGCTCCTTCTCCAGACACTTGAGGACGATGGCCTCCAGGTCCGCGGGGATTTCCGGCGCCAGCTCGCGCGGGGGCTTGGGGTCCTCGACGGGGATGCGGCTGAGCACCTCCAGCGCGTTGCCACCGGGGATGGGCGGCTGGCCCACCAACAGGGCGTAGAGCGTGGCGCCCAGCGCGTAGACGTCCGCGCGCCGGTCCAACCGGTTCACCTCGCCGCGCGCCTGCTCGGGCGCCATGTAGTGCGGCGTGCCGAGGATGGAGCCCGTGGCGGTGGCCCCTTCGCCCGGGTCCCTGGCGAGGCCGAAGTCCATGACGTAGGGCTTCCACTGTCCGTCGGCCGTGCGCTCCACCAGGATGTTGGAGGGCTTGAGGTCCCGGTGGATGAGGCCCGCGCGGTGGGCGGCGTGCACGCCCTCCGAGGACTGCGCCAGTATCAGCGCCTTCTGCTCCAGCGTGAGCACCTCCGCGAGCTCGTGCAGCGGCTTGCCGTCCACGTACTGCATGGCGATATAGGCCCGGCCCTGGACCTGGCCCACCTCGTACACCTTGCACACGCGCTCATGGTCCACCCGCGCCTGCGCCTGCGCCTCGGCGACGAAGTGCCGCGCGCGTCCCGTGTCGTCGTCCCGCACGAACTTGAGCGCGACGTGACGCCGCAGCACCGTGTCCCGCACCAGGAAGACGCGCCCCATGCCCCCCTGGCCCAGGAAACGGAGGGGCGCGTAGCGCTCCCAGCCCGGGACGGGGAAGGACGGCTCCGCTCCCGGAGGCTCCGGCTCCAGCGTCCTGGGCGGGCCGACGTGGGCGGTTGCCGTGGGCGCGCCCACCAGCGCGCCTGCCTGGAGGAGGGCCGCGCCTCGCAGCGAGGCGAGCGTGTCCTCGGACAGTCGCCCCCGCTCCTTCAGCAGCTCCAGGGGCGCGGTCTGTCGGCGCAGGGCCTCTGCCCGCAGCGCCTCCACCTCGTCGTCGGAGAGCAGGCCCTCGAAGAGCAATGCCCGCAGCTGCGCCTCTAGGTCCTCGCGCATCGCCCGTTCCCTGGCTCCCGCCTTGCGTGGCCTTCGTTCCCGAGACGTCGAGGGGAAGGGTTCTAGCACCCGCCCCGGCGCCATATCCCCCGTGCACGGAGCGCGAGGCGTTGATATGCAGGGGGCGCCGGACGGCGAGCGTCGTCGTCCCGCCTGTCCCCTGGAGGCTCCATGAACGCCGACATTCATCTTGCCGCGGTGGGAGTCCTGTTCACCCGGAGGACGCGGGCCTGGTAGGGCCGGCGTGCAGGCCCGTCACAGCGCGGTCCACGTCTCCGGGTGCCCCTGAAGAACCGAGGTGCGCCGCAGGCACCGCTCTGTCCGGAGTCCTTCCCCGTGTCACTTGAAACCTTTGGTTGGGGGCCCGAGCTGGCCCAGTCGTTCTCCACCGTCGTCGCGTCGTCCCCGCTTCCCCTCGTCCCCGGCCGCGTGGTGCGCCAGGAGCGTGGGCTCGTC
This sequence comes from Myxococcus eversor, assembly GCF_010894455.1. Classification (GTDB taxonomy): domain Bacteria; phylum Myxococcota; class Myxococcia; order Myxococcales; family Myxococcaceae; genus Myxococcus; species Myxococcus eversor. The sequence continues at coordinate 1,793 of NZ_JAAIXY010000028.1, forward strand.
ACCGTGCTGACTTCCGAGCGCACCCTGTTGGCGCGCACCTCGGGAAAGCTGCTCCACCAGGCCCCCGGCGCCGAGTCGCTGCCCACCGTGGGGGACTGGGTCGCCATCCAACTGCCCCCCGGAAAAGGGGAGGGCATGCTGCACGCCGTCCTGCCGCGCCGCAGCGTGCTCGTGCGCCGCGAAGTCGGCGGGCAGCAGGGCGCGGGCCAGCTCATCGCCGCCAACCTGGACGTCGTGCTGCTCGTCTCCGGGCTGGATGGGAACTTCAACGCCCGCCGCATCGAACGCGCGCTCACCCTGGCCTGGAGCAGCGGCGCCACCCCCGCGGTGCTGCTCACCAAGGTGGACCTCCACGACGACGCGACGGCGCTCATCCAGGAGGTGGAGGCGCTCGCCCCCGGCGTCCCCGTGCTCGCGATGAGCTCGTGGACCGGCGAGGGGCTCGACGCGGTGCGAGCGCTCATGCCCCCCGGCAAGACGGGCGCGCTGCTGGGCTCCTCCGGCGTGGGCAAGTCCACGCTCGTCAACCGGCTCTTGGGTGAAGAGCGCCTGGCCACCCAGGCGGTCCGCGTGGAGGATGACAAGGGGCGTCACACGACGACGCACCGAGAGCTGTTCCTCCTGCCCCATGGCGGGCTGCTCATCGACGGCCCCGGGATGCGCGAGCTGGGGCTGATGGGGGACGAGGAGGAGGCGCTGGAGCAGACCTTCGCCGACATCCTCGAGCTGGCCGACGGCTGCCGCTTCCGCGACTGCACGCACCAGAACGAGCCGGGCTGCGCCGTGCGCGCCGCCATCCAGGCCGGAACGCTCCCCCCCGAGCGGCTCTCGAACTTCGAGAAGCTGCAGCGCGAGAAGGCCTTCCAGTCGCGGCAGACGAGCCCCGCCGCGCAGCGCGAGCAGCGCAAGGTGGAGAAGGGCCGCACGGTGACGGGGTGGGAAGTCTCCCGCTCCAAGCGCCGCAAGGGCTGAGCGCGGGGGAGAAAAATCTCCGCGGAAATGTCCCGCTCAAGGATTCCCGCGCGTCGCGTTTGGATATTTCGAAAGGTGGGGACATCCGGGCAGAGCCGGGATGTCCAAGGGGTTCAGACGCAGAGCGTCTGAAAGGCGGGTGGGGGGAGTGTCCGGGCGGTTCGCCGGCACTCGAGTTTTCGGACGCACCGCGTTCGAGGGGGGATGAGGCGCGCCGGGGGGCTCGCCTCTGACCTTGCGAGGGGGCGCCCCTGGGGAGGGGCGTGGCTTCCGGAGGGCATGCCGAGGGGCGCGCCCGAGGTTGGACCGGAAGTTCGACTTTGAGCAGTCCATACGGCGGGGAGCGCGTCGAGGGGGCGCGCTCCCCGCGGTTCTTTTCAGGGCCTGACGGCCCGCCGCGCGTGAGCTACCGCGCGGAGTCGGACGAGGGCATCAGCTTGATGGGCTGGCCGTCGTCCCCCGTCACCACGTCACCCTGGGTCTTCTGCTGCTCCACGCTGGGCTCGCCCACGGAGAAGCTGGCCACCTTCGTCAGGGGAGCGCCTCGGAAGGTGCCGCTGACAGTGACGACCAGGTGCGAGCGCCCTTCGCCCGGAGCCAGGTCCACCTCCAGCGTGGTGGTGGTGGCCTGCTCGAAGCGGGCGCCCCGCAGGGGCGTGGAGTCGCTCGTCACGCGCAGCCCGTCCACGCCGGAGAGGCCCACCTGGACGTCTTCCGCGGGGCCCTGGAAGCGCAGGGTGATGGTGGCCTTGTCGCCGGCCACCTTGGCGCCCACCTCCACGGGCGCGCTGAGCTTGGCCATGGTGGCCCCGTTCGCTTGCGACGAGGTGTCCGCCGTGCCGCCCCCAGCGGTGCTGCTCTTCGCCGGAGAGGTGCAGGCCACCGGCGCCAGGAGCGCGAGGAGGCCGGAGAGGACCGCGGGTGCGATGCGATTCATGAGAACTCCTGGGGGAGACTGAAAGAGGCGAGGTCCGTTCATGGGCTGGTGATGGAGACGGAGTAGTTGTAGGTGCCCGTGCTTTCCTTGAAGCCCGTCACAATCAGCACGTATTGACGGTCCGCCTGGCTGGAGAAGCTGAAGGTCTCCGTGCCGGTGAGGAACTTGTCGGCGGAGCCCGCTTCGGTGCCTTGCTGCAGGGCCAGGATGCCCACGTCCTCGGTGGAGTTGGCGGAGACGTTCACCGTCCTGCCCGTGCCGTTGAAGACGTAGTACCGGTTCTGCTGCTGCTTGTTGGACTCCTCGCCGCCCGTGAGGGTGCCGTTGCTGTTGTACGGCAGCGACGCCACGGTCGTGTACATGGCCGCCAGCCGGCTGTCGCCCTCTCCGAAGGCGGAGCGAATCGAGCCAATCTGATAGTGGGCCGCCAGCGTGTCCAGGGCCGTCGCGTTGACGCCCGGCTGCGCCTTGAGCCCGTGGATGAAGGAGCCGATGGTCGTCAGCGCGGGCGTCGTCTTCTGCGGTCCCACCAGCACGTCGTACAGCGTGCCGATGCCGACGGAGACCTGGTCATACGAGGACTCGGCCGCGGTCGGCCCGTCGAAGATGTCGTAGAGCAGCCGCATGACGGTGAACTCGGAGAAGACGCCCGGCGTCGCGTCATCCGTGGGCGAGGGTGGCGTCTCCATGTCGAAGCCGAAGGAGGTCAGCCGGCCCCCTTGCCAGTAGGTGTCCGCGTAGACGGGGTCTGGCAGGAGGATGGCGGAGAGCGCGTTGCCGTAGCCCTCGCCGAAGGCGATGCGCGGGTCCAGCACGTCGCCGCCGGTGTGCGGGCCGCCCGGGTTGTCCGCGCGGGAGAGGTTGGCCTCGAAGAAGTGCCCCCACTCGTGGGCGATGACGTGGTTGTCGAACTCGTCGGTGTCCACGTTCTCCTTGCCCAGCACGTAGACTTCATTCTCCGTGGGCGAGAAGTGCGAGGTGCCAATCTGCCCGCTGGCGGTGTTGCCGCGCTCCGGGACGTTGTTCGGGCTCCAGTTCACCTTGAGCGGCGGAAAGGGGACCGTGCGCACGGCGAGGAAGGCCCGTGACGCGGTGTACAACGTGTCCAGGATGGCGAAGGGCGCGGCGACGCGCTGGGCCGCGTTGTAGGAGGAGCCCGTCCAGCCGTGGCCCGCGTGCAAGTCCCTGCTCGTGGCGCCGCCGGAGATGGTGGCGGACACGGCCCAGATGGCGTTGCCCGACGTGTTGTCCTCCACCTGGATGGAGGGCGTCGTCGTCTTCGCCAGGGTCGCCAGCGTCAGGTTGGCGCCGGTGCCCGCGGTGTAGGTGAGCTGGTAGCGACCGTCCTCGCCCGTCAACGCCGTGCCGAGCACGACGGCGCCCCGCATCACCTGGACGGTGGCGTTGCGCACGGGCCTCACGCTCGTCTGCGGGAAGGCCAGGGTGCCTCCACGGGTGGGCGTGGTGGTGAAGGTGGCGGGAACGAAGTCGTACGTCACCCTGCCGCTGAGGGTGGCGGTGACTGGAGGGCCCGCATCGGGCTCGGGTACCCCTGAATCGGGCTGACCTCCCCCGTCGGGCTTGTCGTCGTCATTGTCATCCCCGGGACAGCCGAACACGGTGAGACTGAGCGCGAGCGCCAGAATCGCGCTGGTGCGGCCCCAGACCGATTTGCGAGACACGTACATTCCGTCCTCCCCCTTCCTTTCGCTTTCGATGGGTGGTGGGCATTCTCGGCGCGTCTCTCCGGAACTTCAAACGCCCCGACGCGACAAGTCCCCTCGGGACGCGAATTGTCGGGGAAGGATGGCCACCGGGGCGCCAGGAGCGTCCTGGCGGTCGGACCCGCCTTCGTGGCTCGCCGGGCGGGTTGGCCCGGGCCTGGGACCCGGGTGTGGGTTGGCGGTGGAGCAGAGCGCGCGCAACGTTGACCCAGGTGTCGCGCGCGGGCGGCGAGCGACCCGCCGACGCACCGTCTCCTCGCCATGCCCTCTTCGAGCGACAGCCCGAGCCTGCCCCTCCACGTCGGGAAGGGTGTGTCCGGCGAGGAGGAGGAGTGCCTCTTCGAGGCCGTCGTCACCAGCATGGCGGAGGGTGTGACGGTGGCGGACGAGCGGGGCCGTTTCGTCTTCGTCAACCCCACCGCGGCGCGATTGCTGGGCGTGAGCGTCGCCGACACGGACCTCTCCCACTGGTCCGAGCACTACGGGCTCTTCCTTCCGGACCAGCGAACCCCCTATCCCCCGGAGGACCTGCCCCTGGCGCGCGCCATCCGGGGCGAGTCGATGAGCCAGGTGGAGATCTTCCTGCGCAACCCGGTGAGGCCCGAGGGTGCCTGGCTGCTGGTGAGCTGCCGGCCGGTGTGGGACGCGCGGGGCGCCATCCGGGGCGGGGTCGCCGTCTTCAACGACATCACCGAATTCAAGCGGGCCGAGCAGGCCCTGCTCGAGAGCGAGCAGAAGTACCGGACGCTCTACAACAACACGCCGGTGATGATGCACTCCATCGACTGTGACGGGCGGCTGGTGAGTGTCAGCGACTGCTGGCTGGCCACGCTGGGCTATTCGCGCGAGGAGGTGCTGGGCCACCACTCGGTGGAGTTCCTGTCGGAGGAGTCCGCGAGGTATGCCAGGGAGAAGGTCCTCCCCGTCTTCTTCATGACAGGCACCTGCAAGGACGTGCCGTATCAGCTCGTGAAGAAGAACGGCGAGCGCATGGACGTGCTGCTGTCCGCCATCGCCGAGCACGACTCGAAGGGCAGATGGGTCCGCTCGCTCGCCGTGCTGCTCGACGTGACGGAGCGCAAGCGCACCGAGGAGGCCCTCCAGCAGAGCGAGCGGCAGCTGCGCGCCATCCTGGACAACGCCAACTCCCTCTTCGTCCTGCTCGACACCCAGGGCCGCTACATCTTCGTGAACCGGCAGTGGGAGCGGCTGTTCCATCGCACGCGCGAGGAAGTCACCGGCAAGACGGTGCATGACGTCTTCCCGCCCGACATCGCGGACGGCTTCCAGGAGATGACCGAGTCGGTGCTCCAACTGCGCGCGCCCCTGGTCCAGGAGGAGCGCATCCCCCAGGAGGACGGCGTCCACACGCACATCACCCAGAAGTTCCCGCTCATGGACGCCTCGGGAGTGCCCTACGCCGTCTGCGGCATCTCCACGGACATCACCGAGCGCAAGCGGATGGAGGAGGCGCAGCGGTTCCTCGCCGAGGCGAGCCGGGAGCTGGGCACGTCGCTGGACTACGAGGCGACGCTCCAGCACGTCGCGGAGCTGACGGTGCCCCGGCTGGCGGACGTGTGTGTCGTCTTCATCCCGGGAGAGGGCGCGCGACTGCGGCCCGTGGCGGTCGCGGCCCATCAGCCCGGCCAGGCCGAGGACGTGCGGGAATTGCTCGCGGCCCACCCGCTGCTTCCGGATGCGACGCGGGGGCCGGTGGCGGTGATGGCGACGGGGCGCTCGGAGTGCTCGCTGTTGCCGGGGGGCATCCTGGACGACCAGGGTGAGCGGCTGGACGCGAAGCAGTGGCGCCGCGTGCGAGAGCTGGGCGGGCGGCCCTCCCTCAGCGTGCCGCTCCATGCGCGCGGCCGGAGCCTGGGGGTGCTGACGCTCCTGGCGGCGTCGCGGTCCTCGCGAAACTTCAGCGAGGACGAGGTGGCGCTGGCGGAGGAGCTGGGACGCCGCGCGGCCTTCGCCATCGACAACGCGCAGCTCTACCGCAAGTCCCAGGAGTCCATCCGCGTCCGCGATGAGTTCCTCTCCATCGCCTCGCATGAGCTGAAGACGCCGCTCACCTCCATGAAGCTGCGCATGCAGCAGATGGGGGCGCTCCTGTCGCGGCCCCGTCCCGACTCGCCGCTCGCGGCCCGGCTGTCGAGCATGCTGCTCGTCTGCGAGAGCCAGCTCTCCCGGCTGTCACGCCTGGTGGAGCACCTGCTGGATGTCTCCCGCATCCACGAGTCGCGGCTCGCGCTGCGCCTGGAGGAGATGGACCTGGCCGTGGTCGCGCGCGACGTGGCGGCCCACCTGCGGGAGCAACTGGAGAAGGCGGGCTGCGAGCTGGTCCTGGAGGCGCCGGAGTCGTTGCCGGGCCGGTGGGACAGGCTGCGACTGGAGCAGGTGATGATGAATCTGCTGACGAACGCGGTGAAGTATGGGGCGGGCCAGCCCATCTGGTTGCGGCTGGCCTCCCACGGCGAGCGGGTGTGGCTGAGCGTGGAGGACCGGGGAATGGGCATCCCCCGGGAGGCCCAGGCGCGCATCTTCGAGCGCTTCGAGCGCGCCGCCTCACCCAACTACGGCGGGCTGGGCCTGGGCCTCTTCATCACCCGGCAGATTGTCGAGGCCCATGGCGGCCGGGTGTGGGTGGAGAGCGAGCCGGGGCGGGGCGCCCGCTTCGTCGTCGAGCTGCCCCAGTGGACTCACGGCAGCGGGCCTTCCACCAGCCGCAGCACGTCCGCCAGCACGCCGGACGCCGTCACCGCCGCGCCCGCGCCGTAGCCCCGGATGACCAGCGGCGTGGGGCTGTAGCGCTCGGAGAGGAAGCTGAGCGCGTTCTCTCCGCCCTTCACCGCCGCCAGCGGGTTCTCCAGCGGCACGGCCTTGAGGCCCACCGCGCAGCCTTCCTCCCCGACGCTGCCCACGTACCGCAGCACCTTCCCCTCGTCGCGCAGGCGCTCCACGCGGCGCTGGAAGTCCGCGTCGATGCTCGGCAGGCGCGCGAGGAACGCGTCGAGCGGGCCCGTCGCGTCGAAGTCCGCGGGAAGGAGCGACTCCAGGGCCACCTGCTCCAGCTCCACGACGCGCCCCAGCTCCCGGGCGAGGATGAGCACCTTGCGCGCCACGTCGGTGCCCTGCAAATCGTCGCGAGGGTCCGGCTCCGTGAAGCGCTTCTCCATGGCCGTGCCCACCGCCTGGGACAGCGGCACGCCCTGCTCGGTGAGGCCGAGGATGAAGGACAGCGAGCCGGAGAGGATGCCCTCAATCCGGCGCACCTGGTCTCCGGTGCGCAGCATGTTCTTCAGCGTGTCGATGACGGGCAGGGCCGCGCCCACGTTCGTCTCGTACAGGAAGCGGCGCTGGTGGCGGGAGGCCGTCTCGCGGATGGCGCGCCAGTGGGCCATGCGGCCCGCGTTGGCCTTCTTGTTGGCGGTGACGACGTGGAGCCCCGAGGCCAGGAGGGACGGGTAGGCGAGCGCCACGTCCTCGCTGCTGGTGCAGTCCACGAAGATGGGGCGTCCCGGGCGTCTCTCCCGCGCCTGCTCGCGGAAGGCGTCCATCGACGCGGACACGGTGCCCGCCTCCAGCTTCTCCTTCCACTGCTCCAGGGGGATGCCCGCGGGCTCGATGACGCCCTTGCGGCTGTTGGCGATGGCGCACACGCGCAGGTCCACGCCCTGGGCGCGCAGGTGGGGGGCCTGCTGACGAATCTGCCGCATCAGCTCTCCGCCCACGCTGCCCACGCCGGCCACCAGCAGCTCCACCACCTCCGTGGTGCCGAAGTAGCGGTGGTGTACGTGCGCCATGGCGCGGGGGCCGTCCGCCTCGGTGATGACGGCGGAGATGCTGCGCTCGCTGGAGCCCTGGGCGATGGCGGCGATGCTGCAACCCACGTCCGCCAGGCCGCTGAAGAAGGTGCCGGCCACGCCCACGCGGTGGCGCATGCCGTCGCCGACGATGCTGAGCACCGCCAGCTGTCCCTGGCGCTCAATCGCGTCCACCTTGCCGGCCTCGCGCTCCACCTCGAACTCGGACTCCAGCGCGCGCACGGCGGCCTCGGACTCCGCCTGCTGCACGCAGAAGCTGATGGAGCACTCGCTGGAGCCCTGGGTGATGAGGACCACGGAGATGCCGGTGCGGGCCATGGCCGCGAAGACTCGCGCGGCGGTGCCGGGGACGCCCTTGAGGCCCGCGCCCGCGATGTTGATGAGCGCCACGTCGCGCAGGAAGGACAGGCCTCGCACCGGGTGGTCCGGCGGGGCGGCGGAGTCCGTCACCAGGGTGCCGGGGTGCTCGGGGCGGAAGCTGTTGCACACGCGCACGGGGATGCCGCGCTCGCGGGCGGGGGCAATCGTCTTGGGGTGGAGTACCTTGGCGCCGAAGTACGCCAGCTCCATCGCCTCCTCGAAGCTGACTTCCGCCAGCGGGAAGGCCTCCGGGACGAGGCGCGGGTCGGCGCTGAAGATGCCGTCCACGTCCGTCCAGATTTCGAGCAGCTTCGCATCCAGCGCCGCCGCGGCCAGCGCCGCCGAGTAGTCCGAGCCTCCCCGGCCCAGCGACATCGTCTTGCCGCGCCCGTCGCCGCCGAAGAAGCCCGGCATCAGCAAGAGCCCGGGGCCCGTGTCATCGCGCAGCGAGGCGAAGCGCACGCGAATCTCGTCCATGCGGGGCGTGGCCTGCAGCGGGTCCCCCGAGCAGATGAGGATGTGACGCGGATCCACCGCGTGGGGCGCCAGCTTGCGCGCCGACATCAGCGCCTCCAGCAGCAGACAGGAGGCGCGCTCACCCAGGCCGGACAGGTGGGCGAGCACCGAGGGAGAGCACTCGCGCAGCAGGCCCACGCCCTGGAGCAGCCCGCGCAGCTCGGTGGAGATGGCCGCGAGCCCCAGCTCCAGCGGCGCGAGCGCCTCCAGCTCGCTTCCCAGCTCCCGGGCGATGGAGAGGTGGGTCTGCTCGAAGCGGGAGAGCGCCGCGTCCACCTCGCCGCCCTCCTGGGCCACCCGCGCCGTGTCCACCAGGAGGTTGGTGATGCCGGTGACGGCCGAGGCCACCACGCACACCCGCGTCTGCCTGCGCGCCTGCTCCACCAGGTCCACCACGCGCCGTATCTGCGCGGTGCCGCCCACGCTCGTCCCCCCGAATTTCATCACCCGCATGACGGCACCTCGCGGCGGACGGAGGGGCGCGAGGCGGCGGACTGTCGGAGCGTCGTCGGAGTCTGGGTCTGCATGGGGTTCCGTCTGGGTGTGGAGGGAAACGAAAAAAGCCCCGCGCCGGGGAGCGCGGGGCCAGGTCGGAAGTGCTGCCGGTTCCGAGCTAGACCTCCCGCGCTCCGCGGGGAGTCGTGGTGGTGGTCGTCGTAGTCGTCGTGGAGGGAGCGGTCGCCGCGCGCGCGAAGGACGAGGACGTCTGTCCCGGGGTCCACGCGAAGTCGGAGCGCATGCCGTTCACGAAGTGGAACGCTGACCGATGACCCCGGTGCGAGTCAAGCCGCCCTCCCAGCCGGGCAGGCGAGGGCCGCGTCGCCTCAACCGTCCCAGGCCACCTGGTGGAGCGTCAGCGCGTCCTGCTTGCCCTTGACCCGGGTGGGCGGCAGCGTCGTCAGGCGCCATGTCGAATCGCGCAGCCGCGTGCGCGTGGCATCCGAGAGGACGACCTCTCCCGCCCGGGCCACGCCGCACACGCGACTGGCCACGTTGGTGACGTCGCCCAGGGTGGCGTACTGGAGATAGCGCTCGGAGCCGATGTTGCCCGCGGCGGCGGGCCCGCTGTTGAGGCCCACGTGGATGCGCAGCTCCGGATGTCCCTTGGCGCGAAAGCGCGCGTTGAGCGCCACCAGCGCGCGCTGCATGTCCACCGCGGCGCGCAGGGCCCGGTCCGCGTCGTCCTCGCGGGAGAAGGGCGCGCCCCAGACGGCCATCAGCGCGTCGCCGATGTACTTCTCCAGCGTCCCCTCGTGGCGGAAGACGGCGTCCGCCATCACCGGGAAGTACTCGTTGAGCATGTCCACGACTTCGCGCGGACGCAGCGACTCGGACAGCGGCGTGAAGTCGGAGATGTCGGCGAAGAGCACCGTCACCTCCGTCTCCACCACCTCCAGCATGGCGCCCGGGGACGCGTTGAGTCTGCGCACCACGGCGGGCGGGAAGAAGCGCAGGTACGTGTTGCGCAGCACGGCCTCCTCTTCCAACCGCCGCGAAAGCCTGGCGTTGTCGATGGCGACCGCCGCCTGGTTGGCGAAGGCGGTGAGGAACTCCAGGTCCTCCTCGGTGAAGAGCCCGCCCTGCGAGCGGTTGTCCACGTAGAGCACGCCCAGCCAGGTGTCGCGGGGCCGCAGGGGCACGCACATGGCGGAGAGGATGGCCTGCGCGCGGATGGAGGCGGAGCTGTCCAGGCGCAGGTCGCCCTGGGCGTTGGCGAACAGCGACGCCAGCCCATGCTCCCTGACGAAGTCGACGATGCGCTGGCTGTAGAAGCGCTCGGGCGGCGTCTCACCGTTGGCCGCGCGTGTCACGCGGGGGCGCAGCTCACCGGTGGCCTCGTCCACCAGCAGCAGCGCCGCGCGGTCCACGCCGAGGATGCGGAAGACGAGCTGGAGGATGCGCTCCAGCAGCGTGTCGAGCGCGCCAGGGGACGAGAGCAGCTGCGCCACGGCGAGCAGCACCTGGAGCCGCTCCCGGGTGAGGTCGCCCGCGGGCTCCGGCCGCACCCGCAGCCTGGGCGCGTCCGCGTCCAGCAGCGTCTCCAGGGGAGACAGGGTGAAGCGCGTGTCCAGCGTGCGCGTGTGCAGCGGGCTCAGCTCCTCCTCGGGCGCCGGGTCGCCCGCGAGCAGCTGGAACCACACCTCGCCGCAGCGGAAGGCGTCGCCCTCCTGGAGGATGTGTCGCTCGACGCGGACCTCGCCCAGGAAGGTGCCGTTCTTGCTGCCCTGGTCCACCAGCACCACGCGCGAGCCCTGGCGCTCCAGCCGCGCATGGCGCCGCGAGAGGCTCTTGTGGAGCACGCAGACGGAAGCCTCGTCCGTCCTGCCGATGGTGGTGGTGCCCTCGGGGAGCAGGAGCTCCTGCTCTCCCTCCCGCCCGGGGTTGAGGATGAGGCGCATGGAGCGGGGGATGCTAACACCCGCCCGCGGGCCTCCCGAAGGAAGTGGCCGGCGCGGGCGGGCGGACGCGGCGTGAGGCTCAGCTCGCCAGCCGGACGACAATCTGGGTAAGCCCGTAGACGAGCAGCGCCATGAGCGCGGCGGCGGGGATGGTGATGACCCAGGCCCAGATGATGCGACCGGCCACGCCCCACTTCACCGCGCGCCAGCCGCGCGTGGAGCCCACTCCGACGATGGCGCCGGTGATGGTGTGGGTGGTGGACACGGGGATGCCCAGCTCCGCCAGGGCGATGATGGTGACGCCGCCGCCCGTCTCCGCGCTGAAGCCGCCGATGGGCGCCAGCTTCGTGAGGCTGTGGCCCATGGTGCGGATGATGCGCCAGCCGCCGAAGAACGTGCCCAACGCAATCGCCGCGTGACAGGAGATGATCATCCACCAGTCGATGTGGAACGGGCGGTCCTTCCAGATGGTGCCGAAGAGCACCACGGCGATGATGCCCATCACCTTCTGCGCGTCGTTGGTGCCATGGCTGTACGAGAAGATGGCGGACGACACGAGCTGGAGCCGGCGGAACCACCGGTCCACATAGGTGGGCGTCTGCTTGTGCACCACCCAGGTGCTGATGAGCATCAGCGTCATGCCCAGGAACGTGCCGATGAGCGGCGAGAGCACGATGAAGGCGGCGATCTTCGCGATGCCCGCGCCCATCAATCCCTTGAAGCCCAGCACCGGCACCGTCGCGCCAATCATTCCACCGGCGAGCGCGTGCGACGAGGAGGAGGGCAGGCCCCACCACCACGTCAGGAGGTTCCAGGCGATGGCGCCCATCAGCGCCGCGAAGATGACCGACAGCACGGCCGAGGGGCCCGCGCCGCGCAGCATGTCGAAGTTGATGATGCCCTTGCCCATGGTGTTGGCGACATGGACACCCCCGCTGAAGGCGGCGATGAAGTTGAAGAAAGCGGCCCACGCCACGGCCAGGTTCGGTGACAACACCCGGGTGGACACCACCGTGGCGATGGAGTTCGCCGCGTCGTGGAAGCCGTTGATGAAGTCGAAGATGAGGGCGACTCCAACTATCAGGATGACGGCCGCGAGTAGCATCTCAGGAGTGCTCCAGCACCACGCCCTCGATGACGTTCGCCACGCCCTGACACTTGTCCGTGGCGGTCTCGATGAGGTCGTAGATCTCCTTCCACTTGATGATGGTCAGGGTGTCCACGCCGCTCTTGAAGAGCCGGCCCAGCCCGGAGCGCAGCACCTCGTCCGCCTGCGTCTCCAGCCGCTTGATTTCCTTGCAGCCGGCCAGGATCTGCTCCGGCTTCTTGATGAGCCGCAGCGCCGCCACCACCTCCTGCACCTTCTCCGCGGACATCACCAGCAGGCGCGCCAGCTCCGTCGCGTCGGGCAGGCTGCTCTGGATTTCGTAGTAGTGCAGCCGGGACGCGGCCGCGTTCGCCAGGTCCAGCACGTCGTCGATGCGCGACAGCAGCGAGTGGATCTGCGTCCGGTCGAACGGGGTGATGAACTGCTTGTGCAGGCGATTGAAGGCGGTGTGGGTGACTTCGTCGCCCTGGTGCTCCACGTCCTTGAGCGCGCGGACCCGTGCGGGCACATCGCGATAGTCGCTCAACAGTTCGTACAGCATCTTCGCGCCTTGAACTGTCGCGGCGCACTGCTTGTCGAAGTCGTCGAAGAACTCATCCGACTTGGGCATCAGCCTTTCGAGCATGGCTACCTCCCGGTTGGGCACGCCCGGGATGTCACCTTGTCGTGACGCTCCCGTGGCGCGCCCGTGACTACCTCACCTGAGGATAATCGCCAGCCTTCCTTTTTGACTTGCAAGTGAAAGCTGGCTCGCCTCAGAGGGCGGCCGTACTCACGGCAGGTGCTACAGGCCCGTCTCACCCGAGGTGGGCAGCTGTCGTCCTGGCGCTCCTCTGACTCCAACCATGAGCCGGCCTTCACGGGCCGCGCGCGACGGCGCGACTCAGAGCCAGGCGAGCAGCTCCTGCTCCAGCCGGGCCCGAGGCATCGCGCCCACGAGCTGCCGGACCACCTTGCCCTCCTTGAACACGAGCAGGCAGGGCAAGGCGCGGATGCCGTAGCGCTGCGCCGTCAGCTGGTGGGCGTCCACGTCGATTTTCGTCACCTTCAGCCGGCCCCGGTATTCGATGGAGAGCGCGTCCAGGATGGGAGAGATGAAGCGGCACGGGGGACACCACGTGGCGGTGAAGTCCACCAGCACCGGCCCCTTCGCCTCCAGCACCTCCCGGTCGAACTCCGCGTCTCCCAGCTCGATGACCTCCGCCGCCATGTCCTGTCCTCCTCGTGGGGCACGGCACCCGGGCCGCGCCTTTGCGTGTGGAGGCAAGGTGTAGTGGCCGGGCGGCGTGGGGACGAGAGCCCCTGGCGGAACGCTGGGTTGCGGCAGGTGCCCTTACCGCGCGCGCGTGGGGGAGGTGGCCTCTTCCCACGGCAGCGCGGCACCGCGCTCCCCCAGGAGCGTCAGGAAGGCGCGGACCTTGGGCGGAAGCTGCCGGCTGCTCGGGTAGACGGCGAAGATGGGGATGCCCGGAGGTGTGGCGTCCTCCAGGACGGGGACGAGCAGTCCGGTCCTCACGTCGTCGACGACGAGCGACGCGGGCAGCCGCACCACGCCCAGTCCCGCGCGCGCCGCCGCCTGGCCCGCGCGCACGCTGGGCACTCGCAGCCTTCCGGTGACGTGCACGCTCCGGGCGGTGCGGCCCTCGCCGAAGAACCAGACCTCGTCGGTGCCGGGCTCGGCCAACACGACGCAGGCGTGGCCCTGGAGTTCAGAGGGTGTCTTCGGAGTGCCCTGCCGGGAGAGGTAGGCGGCGCTGGCGTAGTAGCCGGTGCGCAGGCGTCCCAGCTTGCGCGCCACCAGCGACGAGTCCGCGAGCGGCCCGGTGCGCAGCGCCAGGTCGTACTCCTCCGCGATGAGGTCCACGTGGGCCTCGGCCAGGGAGACCTCCACGCGCAACAGGGGGTGGCGCAGGAGCAGTTCGGCGATGACGGGCGTGAGCAGCTCGCCCAGGAGGGAGAGGGTGGCGATGCGCAGGGTGCCCTGGGGCGTGGCGCGGGACTCACCCAGGGCGCGGTTCACCTCGCGGGCCTCGGCGACCAGCCGCGCGCAGTGGGTGTGGTAGTCGCGCCCGGCCTCGGTGAGCCGGAGGTGGCGGGCGTTGCGCTCCAGGAGGCGCACCCCCAGGCGTTCCTCCAGCGCGGAGAGCCGGCGGCTGACGGTGGACTTGCGCAGGCCCAGGCGGGTGGATGCGGCGGTGATGCCGCCCGCGGTCACCACCTCCGAGAAGAGGAGCATGTCATCCAGGAGGGGCGGGCTCGGGGGCACGGGGGCAGCCTAGCCGGGACGGTTGTCCGGCTCCTCTCCCTTCGGGCCCCCGGGCTTCACTGGGGGGTGGGCAGGGGAGGGAAAGCCGGGTAGATGAAGTCCGATGCCTTCCCGACTCATGCCGTTGTGTGTCGCGCCGATGATGGACTGGACGGACCGGAACTGCCGGTACTTCCACCGTCAAATCAGCAGGCACACGCTGCTGTACACGGAGATGCTGACCACGGGCGCCGTGCTCCATGGAGACCGCGAGCGGCTGCTGGGCTACGAGGCGGCCGAGCACCCGGTGGCCATCCAGCTCGGAGGCTCGGAGCCGGAGGCCCTGGCCGAGTCCGCGCGCATCGCCGAGTCGTGGGGCTACACCGAGGTGAACCTCAACGTGGGCTGCCCCAGCGACAGGGTGCAGTCCGGCCGGTTCGGCGCGTGTCTGATGGCGGAGCCGGAGCTGGTGGCGCGGCTGGTGGGCGCCATGCGCGCGGCGGTGAAAATCCCGGTGACGGTGAAGTCGCGCATCGCCATCGACGAGATGGAGGAGTGGCCCACGCTGGAGCGCTTCGTGCGTCTGGTGGCCGCCGAGGGCTGCACGCGCTTCATCGTCCACGCGCGCAAGGCGTGGCTCCAGGGCTTGAGCCCCAAGGAGAACCGGGACGTGCCGCCCTTGCGCTACGACCTGGTCCACCGGCTCAAGCAGGAGCTGCCCCACCTGGACATCAGCATCAATGGCGGCATCAAGACGCTGGACGCCGCCGCTGAGCACCTCGCGCAGGTGGACGGGGTGATGATTGGCCGCGCCGTCTACGAGAACCCCTACCTGCTCGCGGAGGCGGACCGTCGCTTCTTTGGCGCGGAAGAGGCCCCGCGTGAGCGGCACGAAGTCGTGGAGGCCATGCTCCCGTACATCGAGCGGAGCCGTCAGCGGGGCGCGCCGCTCGGCGCCGTCACGCGGCACATGCTCGGACTGTTCCAGGGACTTCCGGGTGCGCGCGCGTGGCGCAGGCACCTGAGCGAGAACGCGCACAAGCCGGGCGCGGGGCCGGAGGTGGTGGTGGCCGCGCTCGCGAAGGTGCGTCGCGAGCCGGAAGCGGACGTCGCTGCCTGAGCGCCGCGTCGCGCTGTCGGCGTGGGCGTGGTGGTCCTCAGGGAGGCGAGAAGCGCCCGATGCGTCCCGCCTCCTCCGCGAACCACAGGGCTCCATCCGGCCCGACGGTGATGCCGTGGGGCTCCGCTTTCTGAGTGGGAATGGCGTACTCGGTGACGACTCCAGACGTCGTCATCCGTCCGAGGTGATTGCTGCCCCACTGCGTGAACCACAGGGCCCCATCGGCCCCCGTGACGATGGCGTGGGGACGCGCTCCCGCGCGGAGCAATGGGTACTCGGTGATGCGCCCCTCCGTCGTGATTCGGCCAATCCGGTCCGCGAGAATCTCGACGAACCAGAGCGCGCCATCCGGCCCCCACGTGATTCCCACGGGCCCCGCCTTGGCAGTGGGCAAGTCGTAGCCGGAGACCTGTCCATCCACGGTGATGCGCCCGATGCGGTTGCCCTGATTCTCCGTGAACCAGAGCGCGCCATCCGGCCCCGGGGTGATGAACGAGGGATAGCAACCGGCCTGGAGCGCGAACTCGGTGACGTCGCCTTCCAGGTTGATGCGTCCAATCCGATGCACGGTCATCTCCGTGAACCAGAGCGCTCCATCGGGTCCGGCGCAGATGCCGAATGGACCGGCTTGCGGCGTCGGCAACGTGAACTCCGTCACCGCTCCGCTCATCGTCACGCGGCCCACGCGGTTCGCCTTCTGCTCGGTGAACCAGAGCGCGCCATCGGGCCCGGCGGTGATGATGGACGGCCCGGCTTCGGGTGTCGGGAGCGGGAAGCCCGTCACCCGGCCATGGATGTCGATACGACTCACACGGCCCACGTGAACCTCGGTGAACCACAGCGCCCCGTCCGCTCCCCCGACGATTCCGTAGGGGCCCGTGGATGCGGACGCGAGGGGGTACTCGACGAACTGGCCATGCTCGGAGCCAGGGGCCTGCGGCATCGGGTGTCTCCAGGAGGATCGTGAGGTGGCCGCCGAACCCTCTCCCGCGCTGTCACCGACGTCCAGCGAGGAGCGACACCTGTCGCGCGCGTGTTCCCCTCAAGACAAGACAAGGCCCGGGCCTCCTCGCGGGGACCCGGGCCTTGGGCGAAGCGGTCCGGCTCAGCCGATGACCAGCTCGCCGGGCAGCGGCTGCTTGCCGCCGTCCATGAACAGTCCGAAGTAGCTCTCCGCCAGCTTGTACTCGTTGTACGCCGGCGAGCAGGCCATGGTGCGCACCGCCCACAACGCGTCGGTCGGCTTGCCGTCGTAGTCGGTCAGAATCATGTTGATGCCCATGTGCCCGCCGTTCTCCGCCTGGATGCCGGAGCGGCGCTGCAGCTCCTTGACGTCGTCGGGGGTGAGGTTGAGCGTGATGGGCCGGTCGTGCTCGCGAGCGGCCTTCGCCTTCTCCGCGTCACCCGTGTACGAGTACACCAGCAGCTCGCGCGCGTTGTCGTCCGTGGTGTCGAACTTCATCGCGAACTTCTCGGAGCCGGGGATGAGCTTGCCGTCGGTGCCGTACTTCTGCTCGATGGTGATGTCCGGGTGGTCGCCACCGTAGGTGATGTCGGACGTCATCGACTTCGTCCCATCCGGGTGGTGGGTGATGAGGTACTCGCCGGTGTTCGTGGTGCCGTCCGACTCGATGCTGAAGGGACCCACGTCGATGCCGACCTTGCCGCCCGTCGACTCGTAGTTGATCTTGTCGAAGCGCAGCGTGTTGGCCACGCCCGGGCCTTCCTTCTCCGGCATCCGGCCGTCCTTCGCGAAGGCCTCGTAGGCCTTCTTCCCGTCCGGGTTGGACAGGTCGAACTCGGCGGTGCGCAGCTTGTACTCCTTCAGCGTGTCCGAGCGACCCACGCTCACGGACACCGGGCCCACGCCCAGGCTCACCTTGCCGTTGTTCTCGATGAACTCCGTGGGGCCCGCCGTCATCGACAGCTTGTCGCCGTTGCGACTCACTTCGATGGACATGCCCTTGCCGGACTTCACGTCGCCGGAGATGCCCAGCTCGGCCGCGTGGTAGGACAGGCCCACGTCCAGGCCGTAGCCGGCGAACTGACTCTGCTCCATCTTCACGGAGGCGCCGTCCGGAATCGCCTCGGCGTTGAGCGGATGCGGAGGCGCGATTTCGCCCGCCTTCAACTTCTCGTAGTCCGCCTCCTTCATCTTCACTTCGTACGTCATCGTCTTGCCGGCCTCGACGCTCCCCTCCACGGAGGCGCCCACGCCGACCTTGGCCTTCTTGAACTCCACCGACCCGGTCGCGGACACCGACGTCTCGGCGGTGATGGAGACGGTGACGTACCCGTCCTCCTTCTTCACGTCCTTCTCGAGCGTGTCACTGAACTCGACTTCCACCGGCCCGGCCTGACCCGGAATCTTGATTTCGTGCGGCTCGGTGGTGGCGGCGTTGGGCGCGGCGCCGATGTCCGCCGGGGAGTCGGCGACCATCATCTTCTGCAGCTCGGGGGACACGTTCGCGTCCGCCAGGGCCTGGGCGCGCTCGGGCGAGCCGGCCTCGGTGGAGAAGATCTTCGCGGCGGACGTGCCGGAGAGGGTGCCCGCCTCGCTGTAGTGCGGCTGGTCCTTCAGGTACGCCGGCATGTCCTCGTAGCTCTTGCCGTTGCTCGGGTCCAACACGCGCTCGCCCTGGCGAACGACGACGTGGCCCGACTGGCCCTCGGCGCCCGGGCGCGAGTCCTTGAGGAACACCAGGTCCGAGCGGCTCTGCAGCTCCGGCGAGGACTTGCTGACGAAGTCCGCCGCCTTGTCCAGGCAGTTGACCTTGCTGTCCTTGCTGTTCTCATTGAACAGCGTCGACGAGGGGGCGCCCTGGCCGTCCAGCTTCAGCTTGTTCTTGGCGCCCGCGGGCTCGAAGGACGACTGGTTCTTCAGTCCCTCCGCCACCTTGCGAGCCGCCGCGGCGGCCTGCTTCGCCGCTGCCTCCGCCGCCTTGCGCGCTGCCTCCGCCGCCTGACGCGCCGCGGCCTCCGCTGCCCTGCGAGCCGCTTCCGCCGCCTGACGTGCCGCCGCTGCGGCTCCACCGTCGCCAATGCGCTCGGTACCCATGGTGTGTCTCCTCGAAGTCGTACGGATTTCCCAATTCTCGGGAGATGGGGCTGGAGGTTGCGTCCCGGCTGGAAATTCGGAGGTTTTTCCCTGGGAGCCCTGTCACGGAGTGAGAAAGCGGAGCTGTGCCCGTACCTGGGGCGTGGGGAGTCACCGGCCGTGCGGCTGGCGTGCTCACGCCACGTCGAGGCGGTGGATCAGCGCTTGGAGGGACTGGCGCGGAAGCGCTGGAGCTTGGTGCGGTTGCCGCAGACGGCCATGGAGCACCAGCGTCCGGAGCGGTTCTTGGAGGTGTCGAAGAAGGCTTCCTGGCAGGCGCCGGCCGCGCAGACTTTCAACCGGGGCCAGTGGCCGTCCTGTTGGGTGGAGACGATGGCGGCGAAGAGTCCGCCCAGGACCTTCCAGCCTCCGGTACCGGCGGGACGCAGCCGCACGCTGTCCGGGCTGAAGCCCAGGGTGAGGGGACTCAAAGCGGCCACGCGGTCCAGGGTGCGGAGTTCGGCGGGGGGCAGGGGCTCTCCGGTGTGGGAGAGCAGCACGGCGCGCAGGGCCTCGCGGGCCTCGATGGCGGCCTTGAAGGCTTCGGGGGAGAAGGTCTCTCCGGGGGACAGGAGGCCGCGCGCGCGGGACCAGGTGGCGAGTGCGTCCGAGGTGGGCACCGCGTCGACGAGCTTCTCCACGTCCAGCGTGTTGACGAAGTCGAGCAGCAGCACGACATCCGTCGGAAGCCCGGGGCTCTGCGCATCGGCCATGGCTGGGGCCTATCGCGTCCTGGGCGTGGGCACCAGGGCCCCCAGCCCCGTGGCCAGGCTGTCCACCAGCGCGCGGGCCGCGTGCCGCTCCGGGTCCAGGCTCGGGTCATAGATGGTGACGTCCATTCCCACCGCGAGTCCGGACGCGACGAGGTGGGCCACCAGCTCGCCCAGCTCCTCCACGCTCAGGCCGTCGGGCTGGCGGGAGTCGACGGCGGGCATGACGTCGTCGTCCATGACGTCGGCGTCCAGGTGCATCCAGAAGCCGCTGACGCCGGAGGCGCGAAGCCGCGCGACGGCCTGCTCCACGCTGGCGGCGATGCCCTGCTGGCGCAAGGTGCCCAGGTCCAGCCAGCCCATGGCGGTGTCTCGCACGTGCTCGGCGGAGACCTGCGCGCCCCAGTGCTCCAAATCCCTGACGCCGAGCACGGCCACATCCGCGTCCCGCACCAGGGGCCCTCGTCCTTCCAGGTTGGACAGCACGGCGGGGCCGCGCCCGGAGGAGAACCAGAGGTCCATGCCGGCCACGCCGCCCAGCTCGGAGGCCTCGGGGGGCCAGAAGTCGGTGTGCCCGTCCATGAAGGCGAGGCCGTGGTGGGCGCCGGTGCGCTTCAGGCCGAGGAGGCAGCCGAGAAGGATGCTGCAATCACCTCCGAGCACCAGCGGGAAGCGCTTGTCCCGCACGACCTCTTCCACCACGTCGGCGAGCCGTGAGCTGAACTCCGCGATTCCGCGCGGGTTGATGACCCGGGTCTCCTGGTCGCGCTGGGGGACGTAGGGACCGGGCTTCACGGTGTGCTCGACCTGGGCCTTGAGTCGGCGTCCCAGGCCGGCTTCCAGCAGGGCCTCCGGCAACAGGTCCACCCGGGGGGTCCGGCTGTCAGGGCGACTCAGTCCCAGACCGGAGGGCGCGGCGATGAGGGCGATGGGCGGGGGCATGGACACTCCTCGGGTCAATGGGTAACCACTGTATGTGTATTGGTGGTTTTTCGAGGGTAGGCCCTGTGTCGGGCGGTTGCAACCACTAAAGATGAATGAGTGGTTACTTGGGGTTGATGGACGGGATGGAGGCCGTGGCCCGCCCGAGGCGCGAATGTGCGTGTGGATGGAGCCCTTCGCGCTGGTCTGGAAGGGTACTTCTCTGGGAATCATGGGCTTCCGTGGAGCGGCCCCGGCCATCGACAGCTGAACGCGTCACATCCATGACGCGAAGGGTCGCATCGCCGTGTGGAACCCGTAACATTCCCCGCCATGCACTTGCGACGCTCGCTCCTCTTCTTGTTGGTTGTCTCCCTCGCAACCGTTCCCGCACTCTCTGGCTGTGGCTCCGATGACGACACTCCGACGCCGGACGAGGGCCTTGATGCTGGCACGGGGTCTGACGCTGGCACGAAGCCCGACGCGGGCACCGGGTCCGATGCGGGCACCGAGTCTGATGCAGGCACCGCGTTCGACGCCGGTACCGAGTTCGACGCCGGTACCGAGTTCGACGCCGGCACCGAGTTCGACGCGGGCACCGGGTTCGATGCAGGCACCGGGTTCGATGCAGGCACTGAGTTCGATGCAGGCACTGAGTTCGATGCGGGTACCGCGTTCGATGCGGGTACCGCGTTCGATGCAGGCGCTGAGTTCGACGCCGGTACCGTGTTCGACGCGGGTACCGTGTTCGATGCAGGCGCCGAGGTCGATGCAGGCACTGAGTTCGACGCAGGCACTGAGTTCGATGCAGGCACCGAGGTCGACGCGGGGACGGTGTCCGATGCAGGCACTGAGTCTGACGCTGGAAGCGAGCAGGATGCTGGTACCGCGCAGGATGCGGGGACGCCGCCTGATCCCTTCACCGTCTGCGAGGGCACCTGCCGGCAGACCGAGGCGACGGTGCAGATGAACGGCAACGAGCGTGTCCTGACCAGTGCCTACTTCGGCTATGAGGAGCCCTCGGACCCGAGCGACCCATGGACGCTGTGGATCGAGCTCAACAATGGCACCCCGGGCATTTGCCCCTCCCCGGACTCAGAGGTTCCGCCCCAGCTCATCAATGTCTACTCGGTGACGGTGCCGGTGGATGTGACGCCGCAGACCGGCACTTCCGCGGGTGAACCGAGGGCAACCCTGGTCGACTTCGAGGGCGAGCTCAGCACCGCCTTCTTCGTCCACAGTACGCAGCTCACCTTCACGCCCGTGGCGGCCTCGCTCTGCCCCACCTGCGCCAAGGAAGGCACCCCTCCCGCGTCACACTTCGTGGCCTTCGATGTGAACGCCTCCTACGAGGAGGGCACTTTCGTCGGGCACGGGTTCGCCACCTACTGCCCCTCGCTCGACGTCTATCAGTAGCGCATTGGTCATCGGCCGCGAGGCCGCGGGTCCTGGGTCGATGAGGCCCAGGACCCGTGAGACACAAGAGGGCTCAGCGGCCGCCGGCCTTCACGCGCTGGAGGAGGGCGGCGGTCCCCGTCTGCGTGGAGTCAGCCTGGGCCCGTGGGCCCGAAACCGCGGGGTCTTCCACGGGCGGACCGGAGAGCTCCGAGTAGACATCGATGACCACCGGCCCGCGGCCGCATTCGCCCGTGAGGACCGCATGGAGCGCGAGGCTGAGGACGTCATTGGTATCGAGGGAACCCCATCCAAGGGTGTAGTTCATCGTGATGGAGCAGCCCGGCTCCGGGCTCGCCGTGCAGGAGCCCGGCAGGACGAGGAAGGAGCGCGGGCCCACCATCACCGCCGGGGGACCGCACAGGTCGAAGGAGAGGGGGGCGACCTTCAGTCGGGGCGAGGGACCTTCGGGGAGGATGGCGAAGATGTCTTCCGTTTCCATCGCGTCCGTCTGACCATTCTCGGTGAAGTACATCAGCCCCGTGACGAAGTATTCGCCTGTCACCCAGTCCCGAGGGTCCATCTTCTGGGCACTCAGGGCACTCGTCTCCGAGACCTCGACGTTCGTGGCGTCTTCCGCGCCACCGCACGCGCCGAGCAGAATCGAGCCAATCACAATCCATCCATATGAACGCATCATCGTTGTTTCCTCCTGGTGATTCAGAGCGCGGGTCGCGCCCATGAGCCGGGCCGCCGCGAGGACGCGGAGACCTTTCTTGAAGCCCTGACGCAGCGGAAATCGCAGAACCTTTGTTTCCGTGTGGCGAGGAGCTGGCAGGCTCCCCTGGGGTGGATGCAGGGTTGTCCCCCTGCCACGGAGCCAAAGGTAAGCGAGTCCTTCCTGCCTGTCCGAGACCCGGGGACGAAGCGAAGAGAGCCAGGGATGAATTGAATTTCACCAGGGACGAAGTGGGACGCACTCCCGCTTCAGCGTCCGAAGACGCGCAATCCCTCTCGCGGACCCCGTCAGAGCGGGCAGTGACCGGTGCGCCGCGACAGCAGGGCCTGAAGCCGACGGCGCCCCTGGGGAATCGTCCACCGCTACTTCTCGCGCTGGCGCAGCCAGGTGGAGATGGCCTGTCTGCATTTTTCGTGATGGTCGAGAAAGGCGAAATGACCGCCAGGGACCTCCGCGTAGGTTGCCATGTCACCCAGCCGCCGGACGTAGGCCTGTATGGACGCGGTGGGCATCATCGTGTCGGTCCGCCCCTGAACCACCAGCGTGGGCACCTGAGGGATGGGGGCGTCGGTCCACGCACCCGACACGAGGATGAGCCCGCGCAGCTCGAGCCCTGGATGGGGGACGCGGTGGACGAGCACGCTGGCTCCCGCACCCCCGTTGGAGAGTCCGGCCAGGTAGACGCGGCGGATGCCCTTGCTTGCCAGCCACGCATAGGTGGCCTTCAGCGTGTCCTCACCCTGGCGCTCCCACCATTTCCCAGCGGGTCCCACGGAAGGACAGACGGTGAGCGCGGCGATGCCTTGCACCGCCTGCGCCATCTCCCAGCAGTACACGGCGAAGTTGCCGGCATATCCATGGAGGAAGACCACGGCCGTGCGCGGCGCGGCCTCGCCCTCCGGTGAGACGACGAGCGCGTCGAAGGAGTCCGCGGACTGGAGCCCCAGGTAGGTGGCGATGGCGGGCGTGGCGACCAGCCCTTCGGCGGAGTCCATCCGGTCGAAGGCGCCCTCCAGCGAGAGGAGGAAGTCGCGCGCGTCCGAGCGCGGCAGTCTCCGGGTGAGCAGCAGCGCATGTGCCGCGAGCAGCGTCCCATCCTGTTCGTCGACGACTCGATTCACCCAACGATGGCCGCCGCCCGGCAGATGAAGCGTGTCCAGGTGTGTGCCCCGCGCGAACACGAGCCTCGTCGAGACGACGAGGAGCAACAGCGCGAGGCCCGCCCAGCACAGCCACCGGCGACCCCGGACCAGGAGCCCCAGGCAGAGCCCCCCAAGGCCCGCCACGTAGCCCCAGCCGGAAACCGAGGGCCCGACCCACGCCGCGAGCCCTCCCAGGCACAGCGCCACGGGCGCCATGAGGAGCCCCAGGCAGAACGCCAGACGGCTGCCCCACCTCGGAGGCCTCGCCGTTTGAGCCAGGGCGTGAGGGGAAGGTCGTGACTCGGAGGCCAGGGCGGAGGGCGCCATGCCCTCCATCCTCTCGGTGCCCGCTGGCGAAGTGGCGCCGTCGAGCCCGAGCGGTCCAACGTGGGCTGGAAGGGCTCCGGAAGGCGGGTGGACGGTCGCGGCCCGGCGTGAGCGGTCCCCCTTGTCTCGCGCCGAGCTCCACGGCTCATGGAAGCAATTCCAACGAAGGCGACAGCCAGCTTCGTCCTCCTGACTGTCGCCCCTCCAAGGGGTGCTACTGCGCCAACGCGGGGCGGAAGGAGGCCAGGGTGCACCGCATGCGCTGCACCTGCTCCGCGCTGAAGCCCGTCATGCAGGCATCGTCCGTCAGCTCCATGTAGTTCTGGATGGGGACGGGTACGCCACCGCAGCTCGTGCTCGCCGTGCAGCCCTTGTGCGAGGTGGCGTTGGGCTGCGTGTCACAGATGCGGTCGCCCGTGGTGTAGCAGGCCGGCGCGGTGGCGGTGCCACAGCCCGAGTAGTACGTGTGGAACAGGCCCAGGTAGTGGCCCACCTCGTGGGTGACGGTCCTCCCATTGTGGTACGGCGGAAACGGGCCGACACGTCCGAATGCCAGCCAGTTGATGACCACCCTGTCCTGAGGCTGTCCCACCGCGCCCGCCGGGTCCGCGGGGAGGAAGGGCACATACCCACGCGAGCCACCCGCGCTGTTGGTGTAGAGGTTCAGGTAGCGCGTCGAGTCCCAGGCGATGGTGAGCCAATAGCTGCCCTGGTCCTGGTACCAGGTCGTGTTGCAATAGCGCCGGATGCCCGTCGTCGGATTGCCCGCCGGGTCCACGGTGGCGAGGAAGAACTCAATCTTGCTGTCCACCCCAGCCCCGCCAGGGCTGCCCGCCACGGCGCGAAAGTCTTCGTTGAGGACCGTGAGCTGACTGTGGACCAGGGCATCCGTGACGTTGCCATTCGCGCACGCCGCATCCGAGATGACATGCACCACCACGGGGATGCGCCGCAACGCCGTGGGCTGCCACAGCGGACCCGGAACCGTCTGGTCCATGGAGCAATCCGAAGGGGCGAAGCTGGCCCCCCGGAAAGAGGGAGCGGGCTCGGGGGCGGTACAGCGGTCGGAGTGGAGGGAGAAGGCATCTCCAGACAGGAGCGCCAGGACGGAGACAATGAGGGAGTGGGCTGGGAGCATGGGAGCCTCACGCTATCGAGTCGCCCCGACACCCTCCAACCCATCTGCCTCGCGGCGACAAGCCCGCTGGAAGATTCCTCTGTCCCATGTTGCTGGCGTTGCGCGCCACCGCTCCGAGGACGAAGTGCCTCGGAGCGGCGGCGTCAGGCTTCAGGGAAGCTCGAGCTGGCAGGACGCACTGCGGCCGTCCTGGCCGCGCAGGTTGCCATCGTCGCACTGCTCACCGGCGGCGAGGTGGACGACTCCGTCCCCGCAGCGAGGACCGGTAGGAGGAGCCCGTGGTGTGGCGCTCCGCCCGGAACACGGCGAGCTGATATGCGAGTCCAAGACTCGCATCGGGCCCATGTCCCCGTCGACTCGCCGGGGCGTGCAGGTGTCGGACTCCCTCACCATCTCGAGTCGATAGATGCCGTCCCCTCCCTCCTCGTTCTCGCCTCCGCCTCCGCACGCGGTGAGAGACAGGGCTGCCAGCATCACTACGACAGTCGCGCGACAGCTCATCAGGGCCCCAGGAAACGAGGGAGGTGGCGCAGCGACGTGGACCTGCTCCGGATACTCATCCGGATTTCGGCCCCACTTTTCGCGGCGGCTCGCGGAAAGGGCGCGGCATGACACCCAGGGGAAGGAGATTGCGCAAACAGCGGGCGGGTGCTTGCGCCGTGAGAGGCATCTGGCGCCTCCAATGGGGGACCGGGGTTGTCCGAGCGCGGTTCGGATGTCTTTCTTTTCCGGGAGGTTCTCGTGCGGACAAGGCTCGTGTTGTGGGTTTCGGCGTCTGTCGGATGGCTGGTGGCGTGCCAGGGCGGCGGAGTGGATGCGGCGGCGGAGCTCGGAGGGGGCGAGCCGGGCGTCATCGCCTCCCAGCCGGAATCAGTCTCTGGCCCGCTGGTCCGTGCGGCGGACACGGTGTCGGTGAAGCGCACCACGCGCTTCTTCACGGCGGTGGGGAAGGGTGAGCAGGCCGAGGGGGGCTGGCCCGTCGACCCTCCCGTGCTCTTCATCCCCAGCGAGGACGGCTCCACCTTCACCCGGAACCTCGGCTCGGCGCGGAGAGGCGAGTGGTTCTTCCAGGGTGTTCCCTCGCGGCCGTATTTCCTGCGCACGGGGACGACCTACATCCTCACGGGCGAGCGCGAGGTGGATATCGGTAACAACAGACTGGGGCGGATGTATGCCATCTACACGCCGGATGCCCCTTCCACGTACGCGGAGGTCCACGTGGAGAATCTGGCGCCGTGGCAGCCCCGCGTGAACAACCAGCATCCGGGCTCCAGCCTCCAGTTCGTCTCCAGGCAGGTGGACGTCTCCGGCCCGATAGATTTCTTCGAAGAGCCCTTCGCGGGGCAGACGTCCATCCACACCGACATGGCCTGGGCCTCCTCGTACTTCGGGGTGATGCCCATGTTCGAGGCGGCGGAGGGCGACAAGGTCTACATCAACCAACACAGCGAGCTCAGCGCGGGCACGCTGCCTGGCGGCACGTCCCTGGGCTACTCCGCGGTGGTCCGCTCCGTGGAGACGGAGGCGTTCAACGCCTACCCTGGGGGATACCTGCCGCTGACGGGCGTGCTGGAGCCGTTGCCGATGCGCGAGGTCTCGGTGGATTGGCGGCTGCCCGAGTACACCCGCCATGCGAACGAGGTGCACCCCGGGGCCCGGGGTGTCGTGCCCGTCCTCTCCATCTCACCCGCGGCGCACGGCCTCGCGAACGGGTGGGTGGGGTACTCCGGCGAGCTGCTCAACCTGTATCTGCCCCTCGGCTCGTCGTTCGACTTCTCGGCCCCCCTGCGGTTTGGCAATCCGTTCCCCTCGGACTGGGGTGTCGCCGCCGCCGTGACCTATCCCTTCCGCAGCCTGCGGCCAGTCCCAGATGATTCGGGGAATGCCGTGTACGTCCGGGGGGCCCTCACATCGTTCGTGTCTATCGAGGAACTCAGCGCGGGGCCGGTGGCGCCCCAGATGACGCCGCCGCTGTCGCTGACCCTCGACGGGATGCCCGCGTTCACGGTGCGCAAGGTGCTCTCCACCAACCCGGTCCTCGCGTGGAGTCCGCCGAGCGTGGGTGTTCCCTCGGCGTACCGCGTGTTCGTCTATGAGTACGAGCCGAGCCTGAACCAGCCGGTGTACCGCAGCTCCCTCTATGTCCCCGGCTCCGTCACCCAGGTGCGGCTGCCGCCCGACATGCTGGACCCTGCCTCCATCTACTATCTGCGCGTGAGCGCCATCGCCGCGCCGGGCTTCGACGTCGAGCGCTACCCGTTCAGCTCATGGAGTTACCTGCCCCAGCACAGCGCGGAGGTCGCCAGCACCCTGTTCCTCACTCCGTGATTCGCGCGGGCCGGCCCGCTGCTTCCTCCGCGCGGCAGCGGGCCAGGTCCTCGACGTCGAGGACGGCGCACCGCGCCACCCGCACCGCGACGAGCACAACGCGGTGCGGCCACCCAGGCCCGCCCACGACGGAGCGGGCGTCTCATGCTTCGCGTCATCCAGTCCGTGCCTTGTTCGTTTTCCGAGAAATCAAATATTCTTGGGAAATGACGGTCAGTGCCGTTGTTCAGGTGAAGCAAGACAGCACCGTTCCGCGCCAGTCAGCCCCTGGGCTGGCGCTGACGGGGACCCGGGACGAGCATCCTGGCGGCCTGCGCGATGCGACAATGTTGCATCTGTATCGGCTCATCGACTCCTTCGCCGCGAGCCCCCTGCCTGTCCTGGTGATGGGCGAGACAGGCGTGGGCAAGGAGGTCTACGCGCGGACGCTCCATGCCCGCTCCGCGCGAGCCGGCCAACCCTTTCTGCGCGCCCACTGCGCCGCATGCTCCGAAGCGCAGCAGGAGGGCGAGCTGTTCGGCGCGGAGCCCTCGCGAGCGGGACTGTTCGAGTCCGCGGACTCGGGCACGGTGCTGTTGGACGAGGTCGGCGAGCTGTCGCTGCCGCTCCAGGCGCGGCTGCTGCGGTTCCTGGAGAGCGGCGAGGTGGTCCGCGTGGGAGGCGTGACGCCCCGCCGCGTGGACGTGCGGCTCATCTGCGCCACCCACCGGGATTTGGAGGCGGAGGTCGCCGCGGGCCGCTTCCGGGCGGACCTCTTCTTCCGGCTGGCGGGGCTCGGCTTGTACCTGCCGCCCTTGCGCCAGCGCCCCGACGATATCGAGGCTTTGGCCCGGTACTTCCTGGAGCGCTCCACCCGGCGACTCCAGGGCCATGAGGCGCGCCTGCTTCCCTCCGCGCTGCAAGCGCTGCGAGAGCACCCCTGGCCCGGCAACATCCGCCAGCTCCACCATGTCATGGAGCGCGCGGCCGTCTTCTGTGGGGGACTGCCGGTGGGCCCGGAGCACCTCGCGCTGAGCGTGCTCGCGCCGAGCGCCCCACGGCGAGCGGGCACCGTGGCCACGCCTCCCGGCGAGCCGCCCGGCCTGCGCGCCCACCTGGTGGCGGCGGAGCGCCAGCACATCCTGGAGGCGCTGGAGCAGTGTGCGGGCAACCAGACGCGCGCGGCCCGGCTGCTCCAGCTCTCGCGCCGGGGTCTGCTCAAGAAGCTGGACGCGCTGGGCCTGCCCCGGCCGCGCAAGAAGGGCCAGGAGGAGTGAGCCCTACTGCTCGCCGCTCTCCTCGGAGAGGACCTCGTCTCCGCTGTCCTGGTTGGCGAAGCGCGCCGGCTTCCTGACGGGGTAGTAGACGTTCTTTCCCGCCTCGCGCTCCTCGCACTTGAGGTCCACCACGTAGCCCATGTGGTGGGAGAAGTCCGCGTCCGGAGCGACGCGCGGCGTGAAGATGAAGCCCGTGGGACCGGAGGCGAAGATGATGCCCACGTCGATGCCCCCCGTGAGGGGCTGGTCGGTGTGCTTGGCCGCGTACCCGACGCCGAGCAGGATGGACGAGCCATACGGGTTGTTGTTCGTCGACAGGGGCATGAACTGGGTGTGGGGCCAGATCTCCAGCGAGGCCGCGCCCTTGGACGTGCAGAACTTCCGGTGGCCGGGAGCCGCCCGGTTGTTGACGAAGACGCACGAGGCCTCGCCCAGGAAGTTCCAGTAGTGCCGCGTGTCTCCTCCCGCGACGTTGTTGAACCCGCGCAGGCTCTGCGTCACCCGCTCCGCGTTCGCCAGACACGCCGGCACCTGGATTTCCTCCAGGCCGTTCTCCGTCACCACCGGCATCGTCTTGCCCGGCTCGTAGTTGGGGTTGGGGACACACCAGGCATTCCACTTGAACCACACCTTGGTGCCGTGCAGTTGCTTGTCCGCGCACGCGCTGTTGGGGCAGGGGAGGATGGTGCCGTCCATGTGCTCGTTGTGGCGCACGTGGTGCTCGTCGGAGAGCACGGCGATGCCCGTGGCCAGGGGCATCTTGTCGCTTACGCACTTGGGGGGCGCGGCCTGGGGCGCGCACATGGCTGCGGGCTGCCTTCCCGGTGCCGGCGCGGAGCGGAGCGCGGTGGGTTCGGCGTCCAGCGCGTCGCCGGGTCCGCAGGAGGTTAGCGCGACACACGCGGCCGCGCACAGCAATCGCACGATTCGCATCGAGCCTCTCCTCGTCAGTTGCACGTGGTGCCGTTGGGCGTCGTATGGATGCAGCCCAGGGCGGGGTCGCATTCGTCCAGGGTGCATGCCTTGCCGTCCTCGCAAAAGACGCCGCTCTGCCCCACGCACTGTCCATTCCAGCAGACGTCCGACTGGGTGCAGGCGTTGCGGTCATTGCAGGCCGCGCCGTTGCTCACCGCCACGTGCTTGCACCCCGACTCGCAGGTGAACGAGTCGACGGTGCAGGGGTTGTTGTCATCGCAATGCTGGACGGTGCAGGGACACGGTCCCGTCGGAGGCACGCAGCCGCCCGGCGGGCATCCGCCATCG
Organism: Myxococcus eversor; assembly: GCF_010894455.1. Lineage (GTDB taxonomy): Bacteria > Myxococcota > Myxococcia > Myxococcales > Myxococcaceae > Myxococcus > Myxococcus eversor. The sequence continues at coordinate 31,314 of NZ_JAAIXY010000028.1, forward strand.
GGTCCGCCGCCGGGTGGGCCGCCGTCCCCCGAGCCGCCGTCTCCACCGCCACCGTCGCGCGTCCCACCGTCGCCGGAGCCGCCATCGGAGCCGCCGTCGCCCTTCGAGCCGCCGTCTCCACTGCCTCCGTCCCCGGCGCCACCATCGCCACCGCCACCGTCCCCGGCGCCGCCGTCCCCCGCACCGCCGTCTCCCGCACCGCCGTCTCCACTGCCACCGTCTCCACCGCCACCGTCACCGGGGCCGCCGTCGGAGCCACCATCACCGGAGCCGCCGTCCCTGGGCCCTCCATCCGCGCCGCCGTCCGCGCCTCCATCCCCTGGGCCTCCGTCGCGACCGGCGTCCGGGATGCCGCCATCCCCACAGCCGCCATCGCGCCCCCCGTCGGAGCTACAGCCCGCGTCGCGGCCCGCGTCCCCGGCATCCGTGCCGACGACTCCCCCGTCCGCCGCCGCCAGCGCCTCGCCGTCTTCCCATGTCGTTTGTTCATCCCGAGACGCGGGAACGTCGCCACAGGCGAGCAGCGCCGCCAGGGGCAGCGCGAAGCCGAGTAGCAGGTGCGACAAAGAGCCCCGACTGCTCATGGCAACCTCCTCGGTCGCGCAATGACTTGCATTGAGTCGTGAAGAGACGGGTAGCAGATTCATCACCCCGGGTCCAGGCCCGCTCTCGTGCGAATCCACCCCAGGCATGGCTGTCTTTGCGCGCATCCAGGCTCGAAATGAGCATTCTCGCGCGCCGATGGCCCTCCGGGTGCGCCAACTGTGCACGCCGGTGCACCGCGTCCGTGGACCTCCTCGCTTCATATCCTCGTGCCGCTGGCGCCCGGGCCCCCTAGAGTCCGTTCCGCGCGAGCCGGGAGGAGCCGTGAAGGGGATTTTCACACAAGGGGCCTGCATCCTGATGGACCGGCGGGTGGGGCTCGACGAGGCCCTCGCCGTCCTGGGGCCATTCGCTCCCGGCCACCGGCCCGCGACGGGCACGCCCTGGCTGTTCGAGTCCGGCGCGCTGGCCATTCCCCTCCCGGAAGACTCGGGCGGAGCCATCCTCGTCGACACCATCCCGAGCCCGTTTCCGGACGGCATGGGGGACACGGAGGACGCGCCGCTGTTCTCCGCGTGGGCCCTGGGCGCCTTCGGCCCCTTCGCCTGGCCCGGCGCCCTGGAGCGCGCGCTTCAACACGGCCCCGACAAGGCGCTCGTGAAGGCCACGCGGCGGCATCAAGGCTTCGTGCGCGTGCTCACCTCGTACAGCCAGGGCCATGAGCACAGCCCCTTGCTTCCCGAGCGCTATGACGCCCTGCTGGAGCTGCGCTGCCTCACCGACGTCGTCACGGCGCTGCTCGCGCTGCCCGGAGCGCTCGCGGTGTTCTTTCCCGGGGGAGAGAGCCTGCGCTCACCGCGAGAGGCGCGCCAGGCCGTGGAGGCCTTTCGCCAGGGCGGGCCGCTCCCGCTGCCCCTGTGGTGCAACACGCGCCGCGCCACGCTCGCGCCCACGCCGGACTGGGCCCTGGTGGACACCGTCGGCATGGAGCAGTTGGACCTGCCGGACTTCGAGGCCTGCATCCCCCGCGCGGGCCGCCCGCTGGGCGACGTGGAGGGCCTGCTGCTGGACATGGCGCTCTATTCGCTCCGGGAGCGGCGCTTCTTCGATACGGGCCACACGCTGACCGACCCCGGGGGACGCCGCTGGCGCGTGCGTGTGCTCGCCCAGGGCTTGCGCGCTCCGCCCCGGCCCGTGTTCCGCTGGTTCCTCGACGACGTGGCCGTCCCGAGCGTGCTCGAGGCCGCGCCCCCCATGCCCGCGCCCGACGAGGAGTTGGAGCCGCACTACGCGCTGTGGCTGAAGCGCCAGGAGTGAGGCCCCCCTCCTGGCGCTCCGGGGTCAATCTCGTGGGTGTCCTCCCACGGGGTTGGCGGGCAGATTGGGCACGTAGTTCTGGTTCAGGTTGACCTGGATGGCCGGGTTGAGCTGGCCGCCATTCACCCAGATGGGGACGGGCTGTCCGTCGGGCCCCTTGGGCCGCAATTCCGGGTGGTACTCGAGGATGGTCTCCACGGCCCGGTGGCGGACCTGGGTCACCATCGGCTCCGCCTGCTGCGAGAAGCCATTCATGCGGCGGATGGAGGTCTCCAGTTGCGTGAGGTACTCGCCGTGCGTCGGCCTATGGCCCTGCGGATAGACGCCATTGGTGTCGGTGCCCAACCGCTTGCCTTGCACCACCCGGCCCATGTCCTGGGTCAGCACGGGGCTGCCTCCGCTGCGGCGGCCCATTGCCCGGTACTCCCAGAAGCCCACGCAGACGTCGTTGCCGTTGACGCGGAAGCCCTTCTCGAAGGTGCGGTGCTTGAGGAAGTGCGCGGAGACGTTGGAGCCGGGGTCCGTGGCGCTGTGGCCGGGATAGGCCGGGTCCACCAGGTTCTGCGAGGCCCGCCCGTACACGGGAAGGCACGGCGAATCCCCCCGGGGAATCCGTCCGCCGTGGTCCTTGCCGTACACGGCATCCTGGAGGAGGTGCTCGGACTGGAAGCCCGAACCCTTGAGCGACTTTATCTGTTGGGTGTACGGCTCCAGTTTGAAGCCATAGCCCTCCCGCAGCCGCAGCAGGCGGCCGTTGGGCATCTCCGTCGCGGAGGCCACGGGCTTGGGCGCGGAGATGGCCGCCGGCCGCTGGCGCGTCGTGGCGGGCTTGGGCGCGGCTGGACGGACGGGTCCATCCGCCATGGCCAGCATCACCGTGCCGCCCGTGTCCGGGTAGCCCCGGCCGCTGTTCTGGACGTAGCCGGCCGAGATGACGAGGCCGGACTCGCAGCCCTGCGTGGGCCTCAGCGTGGTGGCGGGCTCGCCGCTCTCGTTCTCGCCATCCCAGAAGTCGCCGCTCTGGGTCGAGACGATGCGGCCCGTCTGATACCACTCGCCGGAGCGGATGATGCCGTCGCCGCCGAGCCACTGGTTGTAGACCTCGCACGCCAGTTGCTCGCAGGCGGAGCCCGTCGCGCCCGCGCACCCGCCCTGGATGCAGACGTCCCCACCGGTGCAGGAGTTGCCGTCGTCGCACGCCGTCCCGTCCGGCAGGGGCTGGTAATCACAGCCAGACTCCGTGCACGCCCCACCGGTGTAGCAGGGGCCCGGAGGCTGGCAGGCGCCTTCCTCCGCGGGCTCGTGCGAGCAGGCCCCGGTGGAGGGATTGCACGAATCGGAGGTGCACGCGTTCTGGTCATCGCAAGGGATGGCCGCGCTGGTGCATCCGTTCTTCGGATTGCAGTAGTCCGTGGTGCAGGCGTTGCCGTCGTCGCAGGCCGAGGGCGGCAGCGGATCGTGCTGACAGCCCTTGCCGTAGTCGCACCAGTCCTTGGTGCACGCGTTGTCGTCGCTGCAATTGGTGGCGCCATTGCACGGCTGGCCGCCATCCGTGCCTGGACCGGTGCCGCCGTCGCTCCCAGGCCCGGTGCCACCGCCGTCGCCGGGATGGGTGCCTCCGTCGCCACCGGGCCCCGTACCGCCACCGTCCGAGCCCGGTCCGCCACCACCATCCGAGCCCGCGCCGCCGCCATCGCTCCCCGCGCCGCCGTCACCGCCCGCGCCGCCGTCACCGCCCGCGCCACCGTCGCCACCCGCGCCGCCATCCCGAGGGCCACCATCCGCGCCCGGGCCCCCGCCGTCCTGGGCGGGGCCACCATCGAGGCTCCCACATCCGCCGTCGCGTCCACCGTCGCCGGCACAGCCCGCGTCTGGCGCTCCCGCGTCGCGACCCGCGTCCAACGCCGGGCCGCCATCGCTCGCTGTCACCGCGGCCCAGGAGTCGCTGCCCTCCAACAGCTCGCGCTCTTCCTCCAGGGTGACGCCGCAGCCGCCGCTCGCGAGCGCGGCCACCCACAACCCCAGCAGGAGCCGCCACGAGGCCCCTCCCGTCAGGAGCCTCCGGGCCTCACGAGACCTTCGCACCATGGACAGCTCCTCGCTCGCAATGGATTGCAGCAGCGCAGCGACGCTGGAGCTATCAAATCCTCACTCGTGATTCCAGGCGCGCTGTCCCATGTCTCGGCGTGAGTCATGTGTCGAATCACGCTCGAATCGAGAAGGAATGGGCGGGGGCCGGGCCCGTCGTGCGCCAATTGCGCACCGGCGTGCACAACCGCGAGACAGGTGCCGGCGGACGCTCACTTGCAGTCGCAGATGTAGGTGCCTGGTGAGCTCTCGGGGGAGGGGTTGGGGCGGATGGTGCAGGGCTCCTCACACACCTGCACGAGGCTGTACCTCAACAGAAGCGAAGCCTCGCAGTCGCTGTCAGGCAGTCCCTCGAACCGGCTCTCTGAAGTGAGCCCGCAGCTCGCCATGTCCGAATAGCGTGTCTTGTAGCGGACCTCGACGGGACCCACGTCACTCAACAGCTCCAGGGACATCCATCGCCGCAGCTCCGGACAGTCGTGGATGCCCACGGACTCCTTTTCGAAAGGGCGGTCCTTCGGAACCCTCTCGATGAAGAAGCCAATCGGCACTTCTCCTTCGCCTACCAGGGGATAGAAGAGGGTGTACTGGTCGGGCTCGTGCGTGAGCGGCACCTGCCCGAAATCGCCCGTGCTCCGCTTGGGCGTGCAGGTGTCGGACTCCCTCACCAGCTCGAGCTGATAGATGCCGTCCTTGCTCCCTTCGTTCTCGTCTTCACCGCCTCCGCATGCCGTGAGGGCCAGGGCCGCGAACATCACCAGGACAGTCGTGCGACAGTTCATCAGGGCACCAGGAAATGAGGGTGGTGGCGCACCGACGTGGACACGCTCCGAATATTCATCACGCTTTTCTTTGCCCAAGCAGCTTTGTCAATCTGTCACGCGTTTCTGGGCGTGCATTTCATGGAGTGACAATTTGTCGCATGAGAGGGTTCAGCGCGTGACGTGGTTGCCAAGGCCGCGAAGGTGCTCGCGCGGCGCTTCAATCAGTGGCCCTGAGAGGGTGGGGCGCTGGAGGGCGTTCGGGATGCAGGCCTCCCGGCTGGATGAAGCAAGGGCCCCGGAGCGCCTGACCGTGCCCGAGGCCCCCCTCTTGTTCATGACGCAGGGGTCAGCCCGCTGGCCGTGCTACGGGAGGCGAACGAAGCGCAGGCCGTACCAGGAGCCGCCGATGCGGGTGCGACCGTAGAAGCTCCCGGCCTTCATCGAGTACTTGTAGTTGACCTGGGTGGGCGGGGTGCCCGGAGGCCCGGCGACGCCGCCATTCTTGATGTACCGGATGCCCGCATTCGCGTCGAACCACCAGGTGTTCTCGTGGCTGTAGCACTGGGTTTTCTCACCCTGGCCGGAGACCCACCTGAGCTTGTGCGCTTCGTTGATGTCACTCACCATCTTGGTGTGCGCCGCGTACCGCGTGTTGTAGGTCGAGTCGATGGCATCCATGACGTGCCGCTCGATGGTCTTCCAGATGTTGGTGTAGACATTTCCGATGAGCGTGTTGATGGCCCCGCTGATCCAACCCGTGACATCCTGAGTGGTGATGGGGCCACCAGGGCCGGGAGGATTGAGATTCACGGCGATGTTCGCCGCCTTCACCACCCAGTTGCCAATCTTGTAGTCAGCCAGACTGCTGAGCTTCGGCTTGACGAGGGTGTTGAAGTATTGGGGATAGGGAACGATGTAGCTGGTCTCGAGCTTCATGTTGTCCATTCCCACGACGAGCTCGTCGCCGTAGGACGGTCCCCAGTATCCGATGCCCAAGAAGCGCTTCTTGCGCTGCAGCTTGGCCTTGATGTCGATCTTGTGGAACCCGATTTCAATGCCGAGAATCTTGAACTGGAAGCCGGGTGACTGGGCCTTGAAGACGAAGCGCCTGTTGTCGGGCATGCCGACCGACTCGGAGCGACTGAAGTTCGAGCCGACCGTGTAGACGGGCATGTTGAACGCAGGCGGCGTCTGGTTGCAGCTGGCCGGTGGCGTGCTGGCGCCGTCGCAGATCCACTCCTGGAGGCCGGTGCCGGAGTACGTCTGAGTACAGCCCGCGGTGTTCCACAGGTTGGGGGGCTTGGCGGTGACGGGCACCGCGGTGACCGAGCTCGTCCCCGGGAAGAACTTCCGACAGTACGTGAGCGGCGCGATGCTGGCGCCCGAGCTGCAATCGGAGTCCTTGAGCCAGGCTCCGCCCGCGGCCTTGTGCGCGTTGACCTTGCCGGACCAATACGAGATTCGACCCAGCTCCGTGCCCTTGTCGCCCAGCGCCCGGACCCGCGAGTCATCCTCTGCCTGGGGTGCGCCCCGTTGCCGACCGAGGAAGTCCGCGACCTGTGCAGCCCCACTCGCCGCGGAGGGCTCTCCGGCGAAGTCCGCCATGGTCAGCGCGGTGCCGCCGCCGCCGCCCTCGGCATCGACGCCGAGCAACTTCACCGACGGCGTGCCGAAGTTTCCAACCGTGCGGATGACCCCCGGCAGGACTTGATACGAGCCGTTGGGGAGGGCGACCTCTCCTGGAATCGACAGGAAGCTGGGGTCGGTATTCATCGCATAGGCATGGGTGTTGAGCCAGGCGCGATAGGCGGGAATGGACGCCGCGTCGACCTGGAACACGCCCAGGTTGGTGAGCTGGTAGAGCTGGCCTTCGATCATCACCTGGAGGTCCTTGTCGACGATGCGACGCAGGGTGTCGTCCTCGGCGAGGAAGGCCTTGAGGTCATCGACGAACTCGGCGTAGTCGACGTCGACGATGGCATTCCCCGGCTGCTCTCCCGGGCGGGCGTTGTCCAGATACGTCTTCGCGCTCACGAACCCGGCCGGCGGCATCTGGTCCTGACCGGGCGCCGCGGTGATGGTGTAGACGACCGTTCCCTGGCAGTCGCCCGTCGAGAAGCATCCGAGCCGTACCTCGAACGTGCCCGTGCGGTCCGCGGTGTACGTGATGCGACTGCCGTGGTCGCTGCAGGCGTCGTCACTGCCGAAGATGTCGACATTGCCGTCGGCGTCGACGAGCTTCAGGTACGTGTCACCCACCAGGCCCGAGCCCGTGAGGCCGCAGGTGCCAACGTCGAGCACCTGCCCCTGCGTCAGGTTGAGGACCAGGGTGGAATAGTTGGCACTGGCGTTGTTCGTGTTCGAGCCCGTGAAGGTCCGTGCGCCGATGAGCGCCCCGTTCGCGTCGGGTGACAGGACCGAGTAGCTGACGCTGCCGCTGCAGGCGCCGGCCGAATAGCAGCCCATCCGGACTTCGTAGACCCCGTCGCTGGGGGCCGTGTAGGAGATGCGGCTGCCAGTGCCGCCGCAGGCGTCATCGCTGGACGCGACCTCGGAGCCCCCGACGAGCGACAGGCGAAGGAGGGTGTCTCCCGTGAAGGAGGCGCCGTCCAGGTCGCAGGTGCCGACCTCGAGCAGCTGTCCGGCGTACAGCCTCACCAGGAAGCTCGGGGAGTTGGTGGTGGTGCTTGCCGTGGCGGAGGCGCTGAAGGGGGTGAGGCCGCTGCTGCCGGTGCTGGTGGCGCTCCCGCCGGTGACTGAATCCATCGCGGCGTAGAAGGCGATGAAGTTGCTGGCCGTCCCGAAGTTCAAGACGCCATTCGGGAAGTTGCTGTCCACGAGCACCGTGGGTGCCGTCCATGGGCGCGGCGGATAGACGCCATCCAGGTCGATGGAGCCGCTGGCGGCTTGGAGCCGGGAGGAAGGTTCTTCTGGAGCAACAGCCTCTTCGCCGCCACAGGCCAGCAGCCCGAGCGTACAGACTGCAATCAATAACCTTCTCACACGAGTTGTCTCTGGGTTCCGCATGGAGTCTCCGCTGGAAGCCGGCGCGAGCCACGGTATGTCCGTAACTGATGCAACTGTGGAACCGCCGGGAGACCGCCCATACCCTATTTCAGGAGACACGCCAGGACGGCTCGGAGATGTCACGGCGGGCATGCCAGGTGTGGTGCCTGTTTTGACATTCCGAATCGCCCGGGATACCGCGCGCGACCCCGCGGAGGCCCAGGGAGGGATGCCGGCTCCCGCGGGGTCGGCCCTGGACAGGGCTCAGTCGATGCGGTTCGCCAGGACTGCTCCCCAGGGACTGCCTGGGAGCGGCGTCACGACGTGGCGACCGTGCCGACGTCCTCGACCAGGGGAACCGTGAAGCGGAACGTCGCGCCGTGTCCCCAGTCGCTCTCCGCCCAGATGCGGCCGCCGTGTGCTTCGATGATTCCGCTCGAGATGGCGAGCCCCAGGCCCATCCCCTCGTACCGCGCCTCGTCGCTGCGCCAGTACCGGTCGAACAGGTGCTTGAGGTCCTCGGCCCGAATCCCTGGACCCGTGTCCGCGACCGCGAACATGCACTCGTGCTCGCGCGCCTCGGCCGTGACGGTGATGCTCCCGCCCTCCGCTGTGACCTTGGTGGCGTTGCCGACCAGATTGGTCAGGACCTGGAGGATGCGGTCCTTGTCGCAAAGAATGAGCAGGGGGCGAGGCGCGACCTCGGCGGTCAGGGTCAGTCGTTGTTCCTGCGCGATGCGCTCGAAGCTCGCCAGCGTCTCGTTGACCAGCGTGCCCGCGTCATTCGGCTGACGCTTGATGGAGAGGTGCCCGCGCTCGATGTTCGCGAAGTCGAGCAGGTCGCTGATGAGCCGCATCATGTGCTCGGCCGCGCGTTGGATTCGCTCGACCCCCTGGGGAACGGGAAGCTCGGTTCGCCGCTTCGCGGCGGCACCCTGCTGTGCGAGCGCCCCGGTGGTCATGATGATGGTCGACAGGGGAGTCTTCAGGTCGTGAGACACCACCCTGAGGATCTGCTCACGCTCTCTCACCGCGACCTGCGCCTGTTGGTACAGGCGGGCGTTCTCCCTGGCGAGCGCCTCGTATCTGTCACTCGAATTCTCGGCGACAAGGCGGCCCCGGTCAGCCACGGCGCCTCGTGCCTCCGCCTCGGCACGCTCCTCCTCGGCGTCCTCGCGCCGTGTGATGTCTTTGCGCCACGCGCGGTCACGTTCGAGCGCGATCGCGAGCTGATTGGCGATGGCATTGACGAAGACCAGGTCCTTCTTGTCGAGGGAGAGGGCTCCTTCGAGCTGAAGGGCTCCGAAGAGCGAGTGCTGGGCCACCACGAGCGGGATGACGATGAACCGCTTCTCATGGTCCCCTCCCAACTGCGCCTGCCAGGGCAACAGGGTCTTTCCCGGTTGCTCACTGAGGCCGAGCGACTCGGTCGACTTCGCCCCGACGAGGTAGGCGTAGGAGGCCTCCGCGTGTTCCTTGACCGCTCGCAGCCGTTCGGAGTCACGAAGCTCGGACGGCCAGATGATCATCCTCGAGTGGCCGTTCTCCGTCTCGATGAGGACCGCGCTGTGCAAGGGCAGCGACTTCGCGACGATGCCAAGCGCCGGGTCGAAGGACTCCGCGACGCTCTCGAAGCTCGCGAAGAGCTTGCTGATTTCATACAGGTGCTCGAGCCGCCGGTAGGCCTGCTCCAGGCTCGCGAGCGAAGGGTCTAAGGGTGGGTCCCGCGTGCGCTGCCCGTCCGTCGCTGCTCGCGAATCAGGGGACGGGCCCTTCTTTCGCCGACCAGAGCTCATCAGCGCCTCGTGTCTTCGTGGGCGGCCCAGGAAGGCGTCTGGAGCTCGCTCACGGACGAACCGATTCGCAGCCCTCCCCGGGCGACTGTCATGAAGTGGGTGCGGCGATCATGCTCACTGCCGCGCGTCTTCACGACCGTCAGCGTAGGCGCCAGCCGGCCCGCTGCCTCCTCGTAGCGCAGCATGAGCAGGTTGTCGGCGATGGGGGAGAGCCCCTGGTCGGTGACTCGCTCCATGGAGAAGAGCGAGGACGACTCGAGCGTGAGGACGCTGGTGATGCCGAGGGTCTTGAAGCGGACCACCAGCTTGTAGAGGACGTGACGGAACTCGTCGATGGGTGTGTGGGCCGTCAGCAACTGCGTCGCGGCGTCGAGCACGACGCGTGAGGCCTTCAGCGCCTTGATGCGGTCCGACAGCACGGTCAGGAACTGGCCCGCGCGCAGGTGCTCCCGGGAGACGTAGAGCACCTGGATGAGGCCCGCGTCGAGCTGCGCGCGCAGCGGTAATCCCAGGGCCTCGGCGCTGGCGAGCAGTTGCTCGGGCCCTTCCTCCATCGAGACATGGAGGCCCGGCTCCCCGACCCTGGCGCCCTCCAGGAGGAACTGGATTCCGAAGGTGCTCTTGCCCACGCCCGCGCTGCCGGAGACGAGGGTGGCGCTTCGTCTGAGCAGCCCACCGCCCATCAGCCCGTCGAGTCCGGGAGTGCCGGAGCCCAATCGGGAGGAGATCTCCAGCGCGGGGGGAGGGGCCTCCACGCGGAGCTCTTCCCCGTAACGAGGGAAGATGGAGACCCCCCCGGCGCCAATGGCCATGGCGTGTCGGCCCTTGAGGTGAGCGGTGTTGCGGAGCTTGTACACCTCGACGTAGCGCTCGCGCTCCAGGCCCTCCTCCGTGGAGCTGAGGATGATGACGCCGTCCACCACGGTCTCCTCGACGCCCCTCCGGCTGACCTGATGGGAGCCGTAGGGGATGTCGGTGGGGAAGAGGCCGACGGCCTGGGCGTTCTGGACGATGCTGCAGAGGTGGAAGATCTTCTCGCGGCTGAGCTGCGGGTCCGTCACCTTGTCCAGGAACACGGAGACGGAGTCGATGACCACTCGCCGGGCCTTCATGGCCTTGATGCGCTCGCGAATCATCAGGAGGTGGGCCTCCACCATGATGTCGGGCTGGGGGATGAAGATGATCTCCACCATGCCGCGCTCAATCTCCCGGTCGAGCTCCCAGCCGAGGCCCTTCGCGGCGGCGCGGAGGCGCTCCTCGCTCTCCTCGAAGGAGAAGAGGATGCCCTTCTCGCCCGCGAGCGCGCCCCGGTAGATGAACTCGAGGGAGAGGACGGTCTTTCCGGTGCCCGCGACGCCGCTGAGCAGGAGGCTCGACCCCCAGGGGATGCCGGGCCCGAGAATCTCGTCGAGCTTGGGGATGTGCGTCTTGCAACGCTCCTGTGACTCCTCCGGAATCGACTCGCGTTTGATGGCCTCGCGGGGAGCGAACAGCTCCAGGCCGCTGGAGGTGATGAGGAAGGGATGCTCGTCCCGGCTGTGGTCCGTCCCCCGCATCTTGACGATTCGGAAGAAGCGCTGCTGCTCGCCCTGGGACACGCGCTGGGAGAGGACGAGGAGGCCGTCGACGATGGAGAAGAGGGGATTGTTCTCGTAGTCGGCGGGCCCGTACTCGCCGAGGAGCAGCGCGGTGGTCTCCCAAGCCATCAGGTTCACGGCGATTTCATAGCCGAACGTCCGGAGCTCCTTCCTCGAAGTCGCCAGGTCGTCAAAGGCCTTGAAGCTGTCGATGACGACGATGTCTGGCTTGACCTGCTTGAGGTTGTCCATGATGAGCGTGAGGGCCGCATCGAAGCTCTTCAGCCGCAGCATGGCGCCGAGGTCCACGAACTGGACGCCCTCCTCGAACTTCTTCGGGTCGAAGAACGAGAACTGCTGGAGGTGCCGCAGCGTCTTCGCGGTCGGCTCGGAGAGGGTGTTGAAGGCGAGGACGCGGTGGGAGGCCGAGGCGTTGTGGAAGCAGAGCTGCTGGGTGAGGGTCGTCTTGCCCGAGCCGGGCGGGCCGCACACGGCGGTGACGGAGCCCTTGGGCAGGCCGCCCTTGAAGAGTTCATCGAGGTTGGGGACGCCCGTCTGGAGGCGCGGGATTTCGAATCGCTTCGTCATGAAGTTGTGTCCTCGCCCGCGGCGACGCGTGGACGAACCGCCTCCGGAAGTGCGACTTTGGAGAGCTCCGCATGCAGCTCCGGCGTCAAGATTTCAGCGGTCAGGTTGCCGAGCACGGTGAGGAACTCCACGAGCACGAATCGGCTGCCCTCCCTCAACCCGGAGTCGTCCCCGGCGCGGATCCGCTCCCGAAGCGCTCCGAAATGCAGCCCCGTCGGCCGTTCGACCTTGAGGGAGGAGAAGAGCGGGAACTGCTCGGAGGCATTGTGCAGAACGCGTCCAGCGATGGCGGTCAGGGTCACTTCTCCCAGCGTGGTCAACGTCTGTTTCCAGAGCACCGTGAGTGCCGCTTCGAAGAGCTGGAGAAAAGCCTCTGTCGACAGATTCCCACCGGCTCGGTCGAGCCAGGCGTCGACACAGGCCGCGTGCTGACCTTCATCAAGCAAGGCTTCCCCCAGCCGCCCGAGCGACCCGCGCCTCTGCTGGACGGGCGTCGCCCCCGCCCTGAAGGCGGCACGTTCTCTGCGTGGTGGAGGGGGGGCCTGAAATGTTCTGAATGCCCATCGCGTGATTTCCCGCTCTCGTCATTTTAGACGTCCCGCCGGGGTAGACCGGGGCCGTACGGGCTGCGGCTCAGGTGGGCGAACGAATGCGTCAGCCCGCGTGAGTCGCGGGCCTGGGACTCCGAGGCAATATAGGGTCGATTATTTATCGATGAGCGGTTGACAGGCGGAATGTGCGCCTATTCGTATGCCAGTCAATACGACAAGGTGGGTCGCAAGGGCTCCACCGCCCGACCTCCAGGAATGTTCCGCTGCCGAGCGCCGCGCCGTGCTCGAGCGGAGCCGAGGAGGTCCGCTGACGGGGCCGGCCGAGCGGCCGCTTCGGGAGCAGCCTGCCCCTGCCGCGCTCCCCTCGGGTGCGTAGCAGGGCTCGGACCTCCTGGCTGTATTCCTCTCAAGGCTGAGACGTGGGATTTGCGTCTGTGATTGCTGGATACAGGCGCGATGACCCGGGGCGACCTCTGATAACATGAGGAACACATGGTATCGAAGCTCGTGACGCCTCTTCCCGAACCGGCTGAGCCGGACCTGTCCATCGCCTTCGAGCGCAACCTCCTCGACGAGCAGATTCGCGTGGCGAGGCGCCTGGGGGCGCTGCGTTTCGTGGGAGTGCTCGCCTGGCTCTGCCTGAGCGTGAGCCTTTCGTGGCCCGCATCCCCGGTGGCGCTGGGCGGATACCTGGTGCTCGCGGGGGTGCTCTGGGCGGTGGCGGCGGGCTTCGTCCGCTCGTGCCGGTATGCGGGCATGGCCGTGGCGCTGGTGGACGCGCCCATGGTCTTCCTCCAGCAATACTTCACCCTCCAGGGCGGAGTGCCCACCGACCTCGTGGGTCCCCTGGCCTGCGGGGTCTACTGCGCGCTCCTCGCGCTGTCGGTGTTGTCGCTGGACGTGGGCATCGTGGCGCTCTGCGCGGTGATGAGCATGGGCTTCACGGTCGCCCTGATGCAGTTGGGCCCGCCTGGCGCGTGGAGCCTCGCTCCCACGCTCGTCGTCATCCTGGGTGTCACGGCGCTGGCGCTCGGCTACGCCACGCACCGCATCCAGCGTCTCTTGCACGGCATCTCCCGCGAGCAGTCCCGGTTGGAGCGGCTGGGGCGCTATTTCTCCCCGGAGGTGGCCCGCCATATCGCCGAGCGGGGCACGGGACTGGCGAATGGCCAGCATCGCGAGGTGACGCTGCTGTTCTCGGACATCCGTGACTTCACCTCCATGTCCGAGCAGATGGACAGCCCCCGGGTGGTGGCGTTGCTCAACGAGTACCTGACGCGCATGGTGGAGGTGGTGTTCCGCCATGGCGGGACGCTCGACAAGTTCATCGGCGACGGCATCCTCGCGTACTTCGGCGCGCCGTTGGACCACCCGGACCATGCGCGCGCGGCGGTGGCGTGCGGGCTGGAGATGCTCGATGCGCTGACGGCGCTCAACACGGAGCGCGTGGCGCGGGGCGAGGAGGCGTTGCGCATTGGCATCGGCATCCACACCGGGCGCGTCGTCGTGGGGGACGTGGGCAGCACGCAGCGGCGCGAGTACACGGTGATTGGCGACGCGGTGAACCTGGCCAGCCGCATCGAAGGGCTCACCAAGCAGGTGGGAACGCCGCTGCTCGTGTCCGCGGCCACGCGCGCCAACGCAGGAGAGACCTTCACCTGGTCCCCAGCGGCCCCGGTTGCGGTGAAGGGCAAGAGCGAGCCGGTGGCCACCTTCGTGCCCGGCGCGGGCATCGCGCTGCCGGTGGCGCCTCCGGTTGGGCGGGTCGTCATCCCGCACGGGTGAGGGGGACGTCGGCTCCGCCTCTCTCCAGTTCGTCCCCGGCCCCACTCCTGGCGGGGCCGCTGCTCGCGCGACTTCTCGGGAGCGTGGGCGATTGGGAGAGGCCCCGCGCACTCAGTTCGTCCCAGTCGGTGGATCGGACTCCTTCGCTCATGCGTTGGTTCGCTGTCCCTCGACCCAAGGACTTCCGTGCTCGCTCATGTGTTGCTGATGACCCTCCTCTCCGCGACACCTCCGGAGAAGGAGCCCCCATCGGCCTGTGCGGGGCCGGTGAGCGAGGAGGAACTCGAGGAAGAGAGCCTCCTGACCCACCCCTACTGGAAGGAGTGGCTCACGGAGGTCAGGGTCAAGTCCGTCGAGGGTTCAGGCTCCCGTGAGGAGCTCGAGCTGTCCTTCACCGCCGTTCATCCTCGGTCCGACGCGCCCCCTCGTTTCCGCGCGCCGTTGGCGCTGCCGCCGCCGTTGACGGGAGCGCTGACGGTGACGTTCGCCCCCTCCGCGCGGAAGCGGGAAGGCGATACCTGCATCCAGATGTCGCTCACGACGGACCCCGACCGACAGGTGTTGCGAGAACTGACGATGGAGAACGCGCCGTTGCGGTTCCGGGCCTCCGTGAAGAACGCGGGCCTCCCCCTCCTGGACGTCACCTGGGAGGGCCAGGAGCTTACCTACAGGGAGGAAGCGGCCCACGGGCAGAGGGCTCTCTTCATTCCCTCTCCACCCACGGCTCAGTCAGGGCTCAGGGACCGCCTCCAAGTCCTGCTCGGAGATGCCCGTGCCTTCACCCAGGTCTTCGAGTCGCAGGACGAGCACGGGATGGCGCTCCTGTCGCTCACGGAGTTCGGCCTCACCTGGGAGAAGCTCCTGCGGTCTTCTCCTCCCGCGCGGGTCTCACGAGATTGGCGCCAACTGGTGCTGGAACTGATTCACAAGGACCTGGCCGGCCCGCTGGACCCAAGAGATACAAGGCGCGCGGAGAGAGTCAGGATGCTCGAACCGCTGCTCCCCCTCCAGGTCGACGCATCCGCCGAGCCGCTCTGGGGACCGCTTCTTCGCGCCTGGGCTGCTCGCCTGCGGCCTCCCTCCCGTCCTCGGGCCTCCATCGGCCAGGCCGCGCTGAGCCTCGTGCCCGCGGCCGGCGGGAACGGGACGAATGGCTCCATCGATGAGGTCTGGGTCGACGGCCGGCGCATCCTGTGCCCTGGTTGCTCCGAGCCGACCTTGAAGGGCGTCACCACCGCCATGCTCGACGTCCCCCCGGAGCGTGCCGTTCGGCTGTGGGTGCGCTGGAAGAACATGGATGGTTTCCAGGAGAGCGAGGAGTGGATGCCCCTGCTTCCCGGCACGCGCTACCGACTGCGCTACGCCTGGCTCTTCCGCTCCGCCAGCGATCAGAAAGGTCGCATCGACATCGAGCCCGAGTCTGGAGCTCGCGGAGAGCAGCCCGCGTGCGTCACCATCGAGGCGTCGGCACAAGTGGCTCCTGGACTGGGTTGGGCGGAGCTTCGAAATGCCTATGAGTCCGAGGTGGGGCCACCGTCGGGCGCGCGTCTGGTCGCCTTCGGCGCGTCGCTGCCTGCCACATCGAAGAAACACCGCCTGGCCATCTTCCCGGTGCGCGGCGCGACGGAGCTGACGCGAGACCTGTGGACGATGCTGCCCGTTCACTACGTTCATGCGGGGAGCTATCGGCTCGTACTGGAGAAGGACGGCACCGTGCGGCTCCGCTTCTCTCCCGAGGCCGTAGACTGCGCAGCTGGGCCCTGAGCATGTTGACGCACGGCCCGGAGGTCGTTCGACTCCGGACCGCATGCGCTCTCCTGGGACTGCTTCCGTGCGTCGCGCGGCCTCGCCGGAAGGGGAGCCCCCTACAGACAGTCCGCGAGGCACGCCGTCGTACACGCCGGGTCGTTGGTGCCGCACCGCTGGCGACAGAATCGATTGCAGAGGCAGGCCTGATTGTCCTCACAAGCCTGGGCGCTCACGTTGGAGTCGGCCTCCGCTGGCTGTTCGCTCACAGGGACTTGCGACTCCTCGGGCAGCGGTGCTCCACATCCAACCATCAGACCGAGCGCCGTCACTGCGGCCAACCACATGCCTGCTCTCTTCATTCTGTCGTTCCTGGTGGAGCGCGCGTGAGTGCGCGACCACGATTGTAAGGCCAGACAGCTCGCGAGGGCCAGGGTTGCGGTGTCGGCAATCACTGGAGGTCTGATGCGTTCTTGTGCGGTGGCTGACGCTCGTGGGCTGACGCACCGTCCTATTCGCATGGCTGGCTTTGACAAATCGGCCTTGCTCATGGGGCCGATTTCGCCGTCTATGCGGGCGTCGTCCTGCGTGACCTGGGGGCGCCGTCGGGCCTGTCCGGCTTCGGTGTGTCCGCGCTCGCGTTCGAGGGCGGCGGCAAGGGCTGGAAGCTCAAGGAGGTCAGCGGCCCCGAGGGCCTGGACCTGGTGGACGGCGTGGTGCACGACGGCGTCCTCTTCGGGCTCTGTTCACAGAACGGCCTGGGGCGCCTGGTGCCCGAGGGCAAGGGCCTGAGCCTCGAACTCGTTAGGGAAGGGCAGTCCGGCCTGCGCGGCCTCTTCTCCCACGGGGGCACGCTCTTCGCTTTCGGCCGCGATGGTGTGTGGATGCTCCAGGACGGAGCCCTGGTGCGGCGTCATGCCTCGCGCGCTCAAGTGCGGAGCATGTGTGCGGCACCCGAGCAGGGCGTCTACCTGCACACGGACGCGCACGCCTGGTACCTGCCTCGGAAGGGCAGGGCCCGGAAGCTCCCGCTCCCCAAGGGCGGCATCCACTCGCTGGCCTTCTTCAAGAACCGGCTGTTTGTCAGTGTCGGAGAAAAGGTGCTCCGGATGGAGAAGCACCGCGGCGTCGCTCTGAAGCTGCCCGCCCCCGCTCCTGGCTTCGCCAACCTCGTCGTCGCTGGCGGTCGGCTGTGGACGGTGTTCCCCCACCATCTGGCGTCATCGAGCGACGGGAAGCGCTTCGAGCCCATCGCGTTTCGCTGAATCAGCAGGAAAAGACTCACAAGCGCCGGAGGTCTCCCGAAGCCCCGGGCATTTCCGGCCGCATGGATTGGGCCGGACTGCCGCGCCGTACGCTCGCGTTGTACATTTTTGCCTGCGCTCGTCGTGATGCCAGGCGTCGAGGGTTGCCAGGGATGTAGGCTGCCTGGGTTCACTCCGCGTGGACAGTCTTCCCCGGGAATTGTGTAGTCTTTGGGGGGATGAACACCCTGGCCCAATCAATCTTTGCCATGGAGCGGCGTCCCGAGGATGTACTGTGGGATGTCGTCGAGCGGCATCTGGAAGAGGCGTCGTTCCTGTGGGAGCAATGGGCTCGGCACCTCTTCACGGTGGACTTCACGTTGGCGGAACTGGAGGAGCGCCTGGAGTCGCGATTGCTGGCGCATCTCCAGGGGTTGGTGGTGGGAGGCGCGCCGGTGGCCGAGCGGCTTTTGTTGCCGTTGCTCGAACTCGAAGAGGACTCCGTGGAGGAGGAGCCTTTGCGTGTCAGCGCCGGGGCGCGAGTGCTTCTGGATGGTTGGAATGAGCCCGCGGCCCATGCGGTGTTCGACTCCTTCGCGCGTGCTGGCCCGGTCCTGAGAAGTGCTCTCCAGCGGGCCCTGGAGTTCAGCGAACGGCGGGATGTCGCCAGACGCCTGGGGCCGTACCTCGTGGAGGGTGGGCCAGAGCTCCAGTCCGCCGTGCTGGAGGTCCTGGCCTTTCGTGAAGAGGCGCCTCAAGTGTCGCTGGAGGCCTTCCTGCTTGGAGAGGACCCCCGCGTCGCGCTGTCTGCTTTACACCTGCTCGAGGCCCTTCCTCAGCTCCCAATCGGGGCTGACGTGTTGCGAAAGCTGTTCGCGCACCCGGCGCTTCGCGAGTCGGCCCTCGCGGTGGGACTCCTGCGGGGGCATCGAGAGGCCTGGACCCAGTGTTCACAGGCTGTCGCCGCGCGTGTGCCGTGTGAGCGCTCGTTGTACGTCTTGACCTCGCTTCTGGGCGGACGCGAGGACCTTCGATGGTTGGTCGAGCACCTCGAGACGCCTCGGCTGAGAGGGGAGGTGCTCTGGGCGCTGGGGTTCAGCGGACGCGTGGAGGCTGCCGATGCGTGTGTGGAGTTGCTCGGGGACAAGCTCCACGGGCGCGTTGCCGCGGAGGCATTCCGCGCCATCACCGGACTGGTGCTGGAGCAGCCATTCGTCCAGGAATCTCCCGATGATGGATCGGAGGACCTCCCTCTGGAGGAGGACCTCGACGCGGACCTCGCGCTCACTCCCGAGGCCAGCCTGCCGGTGCCGGAGCCCGAGGCCATCCGCGAGTGGTGGCGGACGCAGCGGAGTCGTTTCGACGTGAAGACTCGCTACCTGGAGGGCAGGCCCTGGAGCGGCGAAGTCCTCATGGCGGCGCTCGAGACGGTGCCCATGCGGCGTCGACACGTGCTCGCCAGGCAACTGGCGCTCGAGAGCCGTGGGGCCTTCCGGCTGAACACTCTCGCGAGTACGCGCCGACAACGACGACAACTCACACACCTCCAGGAACTGCTCGCGTCAGCAGGACGCGCTGCTGGCTCTTGGAGGCCCTGGAGGGGGCATGATGATTGATAACCTGCTGGCACCGTTCCAGGCGGAGCTGGCTCTCTCCACGGACAAACACGGCCACGAGCACGTCGTCGCCGTCGTCAAGGGCACGTTCGACGTCGGGCCCGATGGGACGTGTACGCCCGCTGCGGAGCAGCGGCCTCTCGTCAGGGCCGACCTCTTTCATGGGGAGCCAGGTCTCAGCAGCGAGCGATGGGAGTCGGACTTCGCGTTGCGAAAGCCCCGCACGGATGTCCTCGTGCTGGGCCACGCCTGGGCACCCGGTGGCAAGCCCACCGAGTCGCTGCTGGTGGGGCTGAAGCTCGGCTCCGTGCGCAAGGTCCTCCAGGTCTTCGGGGACAGGGTCTGGGAGCGCGGATGGGTGGGAGGACTGCGCCCGTCGAGCCCTCGGCCCTTCCTCAAGGTGCCATTGCTCTACGAACGAGCCTTCGGGGGCGCGGATCGCACCCACTCGGATGCTCGGCGGCATGTGTACGAGGAAGCCAACCTCGTGGGCGTCGGCCTTCATGCCCGTGGCCATGAGGGCATTCGTGACACGCCACTGCCCAACCTGGAGGACCCGCAGCAGCTCATCTCCCGTCCCACGGACCGGCCTCGGCCGATGGGGCTGGGCTTCATCGGACGCAACTGGTTGCCCAGGCGCACCTATGCGGGCACGTATGACCAGGACTGGCGTGACTCGCGCTACCCCTTCCTCCCGCTCGACTTCGACGACCGCTACTTTCAGGGAGCCCCGGAGGACCAGACCTGTGCACACCTCGAAGGCGGTGAGCAGGTGATCCTCACGGGGATGACTCCCGAGGGCCGCTGGCAGTTCACGCTCCCCGTCCGCTCCGTTCCCGTCACGTTGCACTACCACTCGGGCCCACGCACGTTCCCGGGACGGCTCGACACCCTCGTGCTCCTTCCCGACGAGAAGCGGTGCGCGCTGGTCTGGAGGGCCACCGCCCGACTGGAAGGCAAGCCCACCCATCTTCGAGAAGTCCAGGTGGGCACGACCCCTGGGCGTGAGCGCGCGGCGCGAACTGGCAAACGCTACATCCGTTGGGGACGGGGGGCGGCATGAGCGTGTTGGAGCGCGGGGCGCCGGGGGCGAAGCTGCTGGTCCAGGGCGTGGGCATGGTGTGTTCCGTCGGCATGGACGCTGCCTCGGCCAGCGCCGCGGTGCGGGCTCGCATCCGCCGCTTCCAGGAGCTCCCATTCCACGACACACAGCATCGCCCTATCATCGGCGCTCATGTTCCCGAAGCCACTCGCTCGGTCCAGGGCTTCCGTCGATGTGTGCCCCTGTTGGTTCGCGCGCTGGAGGAATGCAGAGCGCGTCACGAGAGCTGGGTGGGGGCCGCGAAGAAGCCCGTGCCCTTGCTGCTCGCGCTCGCCGGACCGGAGCGAGACGACCTTCCCGAAGATCTGGGCGCTCGGGTCCTGAAAGAGGTCCAGTCACAGTGCGCGGAGCCGTTCGGTCCGGGGTCACGCGCCTTTCGAATGGGAGCAGCCGGTATCTTCCACGCCCTGGAGACGGCGGCAGGAATGTTGGCGCGTCACGAGTGCGATGCCTGCCTCGTCGCCGCGGCGGACTCCCTGGTGACCCACAAGGCGCTTCACTGGCTCGAACTCCAGGACCGCCTGAAAACGGAGACGAACTCGGATGGCGTGATTCCCTCCGAGGCCGCCGCGGCGCTCTGGGTGACGCGAGCGAAGCCGCAGACGCCCTCGTTGCTGGACATCCTGGGCATTGGGCAAGCAGAGGAGCCGTCGTTCGGGAAGCAGGACGTCGCGAATCTGGCGGAGGGGCTGGCCCTCGCGCTGCGCCGGGCCTTGGTTGATTCGAGACTCCCGCTGGGCGACGTGGACTTTCGCGTGGGTGATGTCGCCGGCGAGAGGTTGGCTTTCATGGAGGCTTCCACCGCCTTTGCCCGGCTCCTTCGCGAGCCGAGGCCTTCGTTTCCGCTCTGGCTTCCCGCAGAAGTCCTGGGGGACGTAGGGGCCGCGCTTCCCGCGAGCATGTTGGTTCTCACGGCAGTGGGCATGGCGCACGGGGACGCACCGGGACGCACGGCCCTCTTGTTCGCGTCGTCACGAGGTGCGGAGCGAGCCGCATGTGTGGTGGCTGCGCCCGGAAGGAGCGGATGATGGGAAACAATACCTATGCGAATGGACGCTCCATCTCCTGCAAGACAGGGGCGGGGCAGGTGACGGCCGCGTTCCCGGATGTCTGTCTTTCGCCGCCGGGGCCGCCCGCGGGGCCTCTTCCCTTGCCATACCCGGTCTTCTCCTCCTCGTCGGACATGACGGGCGGCAGCAAGACGGTGCTCATTGGCGGCAAGGAGGCGATGCTCCGCGACAAGTCTTATTTCAAGAAATGCACGGGGGACGAGGCGGCCACGAAGTCCTTTGGACAGGGCGTCGTCACCCACCAGCTCTCAGGCAAGGTGTATTTCGCGTCGTGGTCCATGGACGTGCAGTTCGAGGGCGAGAACGTTGTCCGTCACCTGGACATGACGACCTCGAACCACGCGAGCACACCCGGCAACGAATCCGTTCCCACGCCCGAGTTGGAGTCCATGGCGCCGCCAGACCCGGCGAAGTGCGCCGAGGTCCTGGCCCGCTATCCGGTGGAGTCGTATGGGGAGCAGAAGAAGAAGATGAAGAAGGGGGCGTATAAGGGGTCTGAGTCCCACCATCTCGTCCAGAACGCCCACTTCCAGGAGGGGCGTGGTTCGCGCCACGTCAAGACGGTTGCCGGAGGGTGCCCGAACTACACGGAGAATGCCGGGCCATGCATTCCGCTCGGTGCTGGGTCCGAAGGCACCACCGAACATGGGTTGATTTCCCGGATGCAGAAGGACCGCGCCCGCTTCTATGTGCGGCGCCACAAGGCGACAGGAAAGAATGTCACGTACTCGGAGGCCCGCAAGGACTGCCAGGACCAGCTCTGCTCACCGACTCCCGGACCCGGACTGACGAAGGAAGAAGCCGAGTGCATCCTCATCGAGGTCGATAGGAAATTCATTGAGATCTGCGGCGGGACTGGCAACCTGGAGCTTCGCCCCCCTGGCCTGCGAAAGAAGTGGAAGCCACCAACGCCGTCCACCGGGGCGAACGAGGGTGCGAATTTCTAGTCACGCCGGACTTGAATGGGATTCTGGAGGGATGGAATGAGCACCGAGCCGGACCATCGTACGAGCTTCATCAGTATCGTCGGGACGAACCTCCGTGACCTGCAGATGCTGGCGAACATGTCGCCGCCCGTGGATGACCCCGAATCCATTGTCACGGTCATCGTATCGCTGGTCCATGAGGGGAACATCACGTGGACGAAGCTGCAGGAGGTTGATGTCTGGGCGACGGACCTGTCACGGTCTCCTTCGGGACGGCTGTATGCGGTCGACATGGATGGGCAGCTTCACTTCACGGATTCGAAGGGGGGCTGGAAGATCCGGGACCTCGGCTGTCCGGATGGATTGGTGTCACTCTGGGTGGCGTCGGATGACGTGATGTTCGTCGCCGGGGACCACGGGGAGCGCGTACGAGTCTCCGGGACGCAGGTGGACGTCGTCCGGGACGAACAGGAGCGTCGGCTGAACGCCGTGCATGGCTGCTCCGCGGATGCGGTCTACATGGTCGGTGAGAAGGGCGCGCTCTTCCGATATCGGGGACAGACATGGTCGGAGCTGGAGTCTCCGACCAACTACACCTTGCTCACGGTCCTCTGTCGTTCGCCCAAGGAGGTCTATGTCGCAGGGGCTCGCGGCGTGTTGTTCAAGGGAGACGGCGATACCTGGGAGCAGCTCAATGCGCCCGTGGTGAACATCACCAGCCTTGCCTGGTATCAGGACGCTTTGTATGTCGCAGCGGGCAAGGACGGCGTCTTCCGCCTGGGCCCCCGGGGCCTCGAAAAGATCAAGGACGTCACGCTCTATCGGTTGAGTGCGATTGGGGACCATCTCTTCGGCCTCGGCGGGCGGCTCGTCGCACGGTTCGATGGCAAGGGGTGGTGGGGCGGTCAGGTGACCAGCCTCTGATGAGGACCGGAGGGCCTTGTTTCGGAGGCCCACCGGGAGCTGCTCCCGCGTGGCGGTGGAGTGCGCTTGCGCTGCTCAGGGGCAGCGCAAGCGGCATCTGTCTGGTGTTATGGGGTTGTTGCCGCGCGCCATGCGCAATCTTCGTAATAGTTTTCGACCGCATAGTCGGTCTGCGTGCCCGTGCGCGTGGGTGTTCTGTCGCAAACGCACCGCTCGGTGCCGACCGCCGTGGTGAGGGTGGCGTCACTGTAAAAAGTGATGGAGTAATTGGCGATGCAGCGAACCAGTGAATCTTCGCGTGACGTCAAATCGGACTGCGTCCCTGGGTCGGCTTCGCCTGCTCCGCAGCCGAACTGAAGTCCGAGGACGGCAAGACCCAGCATCAACAATGAACGCATTGCTCCTCCAGAGGGATGAGGCGCTCCATGTGGCTGTTGCATGAGCAGCATGCCACAACTCCTTGCGCGGCTGCATGTGGGCGAATCCGATCCAGGATATGTGAAAGACTTTGGCTTGCCTGGAGTCGGAGCCGCTGCCGGGGCCGTCAGGCGCTCTACGACGTCTGCATGAAGAGGGTGGCGTAGCTGTCGTTGCAATCCACCGCAAACAGTTACTCAGTGCCAGTCGACAGGATTCCGCAGGCCTTGCTCGGGCTTCCCAGGCGCTTCCGCCCCGAGAAGATGTTTTTCTCGGTCACCCCCTTGGCGAAGCCCCCGAAGAGCGTCTTCCAGCCTTTCTCGGGCACGAATGATTCCAGCTCGACTCCGCGGAGCGGTTGAACTCCACGGGTCGCATGGACAAACACGAAGACCGTTGTCCATGGCACTTCCTTTGACACCTTGAGATGGCTTGGATTCAGAGCGCGTTGAGCGCCGAACGCAGCGCGGCCGGCAGCGTGTCCGGGTCTCCCCGGCGCAGGGCGGACAGTCCCGCCTGGAAGTCCGCGCGCGCGCCGTCGACATCGCCGAGCCGTGCGCGCAGCACGCCGCGCTCGTGAAGCAGCTCGGGGTCGATGCCCTCTCCCTGCTGCGGGGCGAGCGCGGCCGTGAGGTCCTGGATGGACTCGGCGAGCCTCCCCAGGCGGGCGCGACTGGCGGCCCGCTGCTGGAGCAGCCAGGGGTTGTCCGGGTCCTCCGCGAGCGCGAGCGTCCAGTCCTGCTCGGCCTGGGTGTCTCGGCCCAGCGCCTCCAGGGACTCGGCGCGCTTCATGTGCAGCACGAGCGCCTTGCGATAGCCGCCGTCCACCAGCGCATCGAAGTCCGCGACGGCCTCGACATGGCGACCGAGCCGGGCGAGGCACAGCGCCCGGTGCAGGCGGGTCGTCCGGTGTCCAGGCGCCAGCTCCAGGACGCGCTCGAACCAGGGAAGGGCCTCGGCGGGCGCGCTCCCCCAGATGCCGAGCGTCATCGCCAGCTCCAGCACCACTCGCCCCAGCTTCGGATTCGCCTCCGCGAGCGAGCGGGCCAACGCGAGCGCTGTCGCGTGCCGGCCACTCCTGCGCAGCCGGTCCAGCTCGCGAAGCTTCTCCGCGACGTCGGGAGGACACGGCTCGCGTCCATTGCGCTCACCGTCCTCCGGCCGCTCCAGTGGACGAGGCCTTGGGTCGTCCCGCTTCGTCATTCCGCCTCGGACTCCCCCGGGAAATCACGGCAGAGGGCGTCGTAGTCACGCCACCACGCATCCAGCACCTTCATGTCCGAGGTCTGGGGCTCGTCGCCCGGTCCCGCCATCTCCAGATATGCGTGCAGGAGCGGCCTGAAGTGCGGATGCGCGCACTGGTCGATGATGTCCATGGCCCGCCGCCTCGGCGAGCGGATGTCCATGTTGAGCGCGTAGCCGTGCTCGGTGACGACGCACTTGATGTCGTGCTCCGTGTGGTCGATGTGCCGCACGTACGGCATCACACAGCTCACCGTCCGGCCGTCCTTCAGCTTCCGCACGGAGGGCGTGTGCACGATGCTCAGGTACGCATTGCGGAAGAAGTCCCCGGAGCCGCCCAGCCCGTTGACGATGCGCGAGCCGTCGATGTGCGTCGAGTTGACGTGCCCGTAGATGTCCACCTCGATGGGCGTGTTCATCGCGATGACGAAGAGGCGGGAGATGATTTCGGGGCTGTTCGACAGCCACATCGGCCGCAACACCAGCCGCTCCCGACACCGCTCGAACATCTGCTGGAACTTCGCGCGCCCCTCGGCCGAGAAGGACACCGCCGTGGCGGACGCGTACTCGAACTTCGCGTCGTCCTCCACGTAGCGCAGCATTCCGTCCTGGAAGACCTCGGTCCAGAATCGAATCTTCTGGAAGGGTGACGCGTACAGCTCGCCGATGATGGCGTTGGCCACGTTGCCCACGCCGGACTGGATGGGCGGCATGCGCTTGCCCCACTGGAACTGCTCACGGCAGCGCAGCAGGAACTCCACCACGTTCTGTGCAATCCGCTTGTCCGTCGCGTTCGCCGCCTTGAAGGGCACCGGGTGGTCCGGCGTCCGCGACTCCACCACCGCCACCACCTTGCTCGCGTCAATCTCCACGTAGGGATTGCCGATGCGGTCCCTCACGTTGAGCAGGGGCAGCGGCCAGCCCACGTGCGGGTGCACCGTGGGCAGGACGATGTCGTGGAACCCCGTGTAGTCCGGCACGGAGGTGTTCACCTCGAGGATGATCTTCTTCGCCTTCGCGAGCGCCTCCGCGCTGACGCCCACCGACGAGCCGAGGATGACGCTGCCGTTGGGCCGGATGCGCGACACCTCCACCACCGCCACGTCGATGTCGCCGTAGAAGCCATACATCAGGTTGCGCGCGAAGGCGGACAGGTGGACGTCCGTGAAGTCCATCTCCCCCGCGTGGATGCGACGGCGCGACGCCGACGAGGACATGTAGGGCCCGCGCTTGCGGATGAAGGGCGCCATGGGCCCCTCCACGTCCTCGGAGAGCGAGGCGCCCGACAAGAGGGTGATGCGCGTCTGGGGCGCCGTCCGTGCCAGGTGCGAGGCCAGCGCGGGGAAGAACGTCTTGGGCTCCCCCGACTTGGTGAAGCCGCTGATGGCCACCGTGTTGCCATCGGTGACGTGCTTCACCGCCTCCTCGACGGGGACGACCTTGGCCAGCAGGCCGGCGTTCTGGATGCGGTCCTTCAGCGTGCTCGGTGCGTTCATGGGCGGCGGGAGGATGACACACCCTCGTGCCCGGTTCCTCAGCGGAAGCCCGGGGGGCGCCGCTTGTCCTCGTCCGACTCGTCGTCATCGACCTTCAGGCGGGCGCCCGGGGACAGCTCGAACACCAGCCCGAACTGCCAGAGATTCACCCGCTCCAGGAAGAGGATGTTGTAGTAGTCCTGGCCGTGGATGTAGCGCGCGAAGACGCCGAAGCCCGCGCCCCAGTACGGCAGCGCGGTGGCCTCGGCGCTCACCGTGGCCCCTCGGTGGGGCGTCTCTCCGAAGGGGGCTGACACGGCGATCTCCAACTGGAACCGGTGCTGATTCCAGAGGCGCTCGCCCAGCACGCTCACCCCCCAGTTCCCGTCGCCGTAGACGTTGCGCTGGTAGTCGGCGATGCCGCCGGGACCGACGGCCGTGTTCAGCTCCAGGAAGCTGCCGCCGCCCACGAGCCAGGCGCTGTCCAGTTCCTGATCCGCCGCCAGGGCGCCCAGTGCGTGCAGCTCTCCGCGCAGGAAGTTGGTGGAGAAGCTGCCGGTCAGCTCGTTGAGCGGGAGTTCTCCTTGCTCGGGCGGGGGCGAGCAGGCGCCGTTCACCCTCATCTGATTCGAGAAGTAGCACCCGTCCTGGCCATTCGAGTAGTGGCCCACGATGAGGTTGGCCGCGAGCATCAGGCCCCGCCGCGCGCGGGCGTTCTCCTTCGGGCCCGGCAGCATGCGCAGGTGCGCCACCTGGAACGTGGCCTTGGGGATGTAGGACGGCGGGATGACGGGAGCGCTGGGCGTGTTGAGCAGCCGAAGATGGATGGACGGTGTGAGCACCGCCGACAGGAACCACTCGCCCGTCTTCTTCCGGAAGTGACCCGCGTGGAGCTGGGGAAAGAAGAGATTGGGGGCGACCTGCGCCTCGAACAGCAGCGGCGCGGGTGAATACGGGTCTCCCACGCGGCGGATGTGGCTGGGTGAGCCGAAGACGTAGCTGCGGTCCAGGAAGAAGGGGGTGGGGGCGCTGAACTCCCATCTCCAATCCGACCCGAAGGCGGGGGCGGCGACGAGCAGGAGGGCGACCAGTGCTGGCAGCGATGTCCTCGCCCTGGACTGGCGTCTTCCTGTCACGTTCCACATGGGGCGCTCCCGCCGACGAAGGGGGGCGTGAGTCGCCCGGACCGCGTCGACGGATGCTCTAGCCCGCTTCAAGGGGGCGCTCACCCGGACGGCGGGGCGTGTGTCCGCGGCCGGGAAGAGTCAGCCCCCTGAACGTGTTGGGCGCCCCGATTCCGTGCTTTGGTGCACACCCCTTTTCGTCGGGAGAAACACTTTTCATGCGCAACCTCTTCTTCGCCAGCGCGGGCGTGGCCGCGCTCGTCTCCTCCGGCTGTGCGACGACGTCCCCGGAGCCTCGCCCCGAAGTCGCCGCTCCGGCCGCTCCGAGCGAGGCCGCCGCGCCGGTGGCCCCCCAGATTCCCCTGCTGGCGAAGTGGTCCGGCCCGCACGGCGGCGTGCCTCCCTTCGCCCAGGTGAAGGTGGACGACTTCAAGCCCGCAATCGCGGCGGCGATGGACGAGTACCGCCGGGAGCTGGCCGCCATCGCGAGCAATCCCGCCGCGCCCGACTTCGAGAACACGCTGGCCGCGCTGGAGAACGCGGGCCGGACGTACGCGAACGTGGAGACGCTCTACGGCATCTGGGGCTCGTCCCTGAGCAGCCCGGAGTTCCAGGCCGTGGAGCGGGAGATGGCGCCCCGCTTCGCCGCCTTCGAGGACGAGGTCACCCAGAACGAGGGCCTCTTCCGGCGCATCGAGGCCGTCTACCAGTCCCCCGACAAGGCGAAGCTGTCGCCCGAGCAGCAGCGGCTGGCGTGGCTGCACTACACGCGCTTCGTGCGCTCCGGCGCGAAGCTGGACGCGGCGGCGAAGACGCGGCTGGGCGCCATCAACCAGCGCCTCGCGTCGCTCTACACGTCCTTCAGCCAGCACGTGCTCGGCGACGAGGAGGGCTACACCGTCGTCCTGGAGTCCGAGGCGGACCTGGCGGGCCTGCCCGACTCCGTGCGCGCGGGAGCCGCCGCCGCGGCCGAGGCGCGGGGCCAGAAGGGCAAGTGGATCATCACCAACACGCGCTCCTCCATGGAGCCGTTCCTGACCTACTCGTCGCGCCGTGACTTGCGCGAGAAGGTCTGGCGCAACTACGTCAACCGGGGCGACAACGGAGACGCGCGCGACAACAACGCCATCATCTCGGAGGTCCTCAAGCTGCGCGCCGAGCGCGCGAAGCTCCTGGGCTACGCCACGCACGCGCACTGGCGCCTGGAGAACGCCATGGCCCGCACGCCCGAGCGCGCCATGGAGCTGATGGAGGCGGTGTGGAAGCCCGCCGTGGCCCGTGTCCGCGAGGAGGTCGCCGACATGCAGAAGGTGGCCGACAAGGAGCGCGCGAAGCTGAAGATTGAGCCCTGGGACTACCGCTTCTACGCGGAGAAGGTCCGCAAGGCGAAGTACGACCTGGACCAGAACGAGGTGAAGCCCTACCTCCAGTTGGAGAAGCTGCGCGAGGGCATGTTCTGGGTGGCCGGTGAGCTGCTCGGCTTCGCCTTCACGCCAGTGACGGACGTGCCCGTCTACCACCCGGATGTCCGCGTCTGGGAGGTGAAGGACCAGGCCACCGGCCGTCACGTGGGCCTGTGGTACTTCGACCCGTACGCGCGCCCGGGCAAGCGCTCCGGCGCGTGGATGAACGCGTACCGCAACCAGGAGCGGTTCCGGGGCGAGGTGACGACCATCGTCTCCAACAACTCCAACTTCGTGAAGGGCACGCCCGGCGAGGCGGTGCTCATCTCCTGGGAGGACGCGAGCACGCTGTTCCACGAGTTCGGCCACGCGCTGCACGGCCTCAGCTCGTCCGTGACCTATCCGTCGCTGGCCGGCACCAGCGTGGCGCGCGACTACGTGGAGTTCCCCTCGCAGCTCCTGGAGCACTGGCTGGCCACGCCCGAGGTCCTCAACACCTTCGCGCTGCACCACCAGACGGGCAAGCCCATCCCCCAGGCGCTGGTGGCGCGCATCGAAAAGGCCGCGACGTTCAACCAGGGCTTCGGCACGGTGGAGTACCTGTCCTCCGCGCTGGTGGACATGAAGCTGCACCTGGCGGGTGACGTGAGCATCGACGCGGATGCCTTCGAGCGCGACACGCTCAAGGCGCTGGGCATGCCCAAGGAAATCGTCATGCGCCACCGCACGCCGCAGTTCGGCCACGTCTTCGCGAGCGACGGCTACTCGGCGGGCTACTACAGCTACCTGTGGTCCGACACGCTGACGGCGGACGCCTTCGAGGGCTTCACCGAGGGCAAGGGCGCCTACGACAAGGCGGTGGCGGAGAAGCTGCGCAAGAGCGTCTTCGCCGTGGGCAACACCGTGGACCCGGCGGAGGGCTACCGTGCCTTCCGCGGGCGCGACGCCGGCATCAACGCGCTGATGCGCAAGCGCGGCTTCCCGGTGCCCGCCGCCGCGCAGACGAAGTCGCAGCCCTGAGCGACTTCGTCCGGTGACACCCCCGGGGGCGCGAAGCACGGCCATCCGCCGCTTCGTGCCCCCGGAGCTTTTTCAGGGGTCCAGGAACGCGCGCTTCACGTCCATGAGCAGCTCGTGCCGCTTGCCCTGGGGCTCCCCGTCCCGGTGTCCCTGGTTGATGGTCCAGATGATGGTGCCTCCCAGGCCCTGCGAGCGCGCCCACTGGCCCTTGGCGAAGACGGACTGGCCATCCTCGTAGGAGATGTAGTTGCAGTGGCCCGGGCCATTCACGGAAGGGGAGGAGAGGTAGGGCGAGGCGGCCTTCTCGTCCCAGTGCCGCTCCGCCATCGGGAAGTAGTTCTTCATGATGTTGGCGTAGCTCATCGCGTTGTCGCTCTGGCCCTCGAGCACGTCGGGCCGGCCGTCCAGCGGCGTGCGAGGCTCCGTCACGCCCTGCCAGCAGGTGCCGAAGAACCCGATGCCCACGCCCAGCCGGCCGCGCGGCACGCCCGCCTTCAGGTAGCCCTCCACGGAGTAGGCGACGGAGGTGGGGCGGTTCGGGGCCTCGTCCTTGAGGGGACTGGAGTGCCAGCTCTCCCAGCCGCCCCAGTGGCCGCTCATCTTGTAGGACATGATGTTGAGCTGGTCGACGCGCTCGGCGAGCCGGGCCATGAACTTCTCCTCCACCTCCGGCATCCCGAAGTTGGAGTTGAGCCAGTTCACCGGCACGGTGATGATGATGTCCGGGCGCGCCGCGCGCAGCTCGTCAATCAGCGCGATGAGCAGCTCTCCGTCATTGCCCGCGGGCGGCAGGTTGATGGGCTCCCAGTCCAGGTCCAGCCCGTCGTAGCCCAGCTCCTCCATCGCCCTGATGAGCTCCTTCACGAAGACGATGCGGCTCTCCCCCGTGGACGCCAGCACGAAGCCGTCGTGCTCACCGAAGCCGCCCACCATCAGCAGGGACTTCTTCCCCGCCAGCCGGGCGCCCGCCGACAGCGCCTTGGCGATGATGGGCCCTTCGTAGGCGGTGACGTCGAAGTCCGTGAACAGCGTCCCGTCGTACCGGGGGCGCACGCGGCCCACCACGATGTGGGTCAGCCCGCTGAAATCCACATCCGCCGGCTTCAGCATGTCGCGCTGGTAGCCCACGTAGTAGCCCGACACCCAGCTCGCCGGCGCACCACCGGGGCGCGGCGTCACCGGGCCGGCCATCGCCGTGGGGCCCTCGCCCACCTCGTTGACGGCCCTCACCGTGAACACGTGCGGCTTGTCATTGGTCAGGTCCGGGATGCTCACGCTCGCGGCCGGCGCGTCCACCGTGACGGACCTGCCCCCGGGCTCGGCGGTGATGACGTACTTCGTGAGCGCGCGGCCCCCGTAGCTCGCCGGCTGCAGCCAGCTGACATAGGCCTGCCCGTTGCCCGCCGTCGCCCGCACGGAGCGCGGCTGCCCGGGCACCGTGGGGTTGCTGATGGACATGCCCGGCATCGGCATCACCGGCACGGACGGGACGGAGGAGATGCCCTCGCCCCGGGCATTCACCGCGGAGACCTTGAACAGGTACTCGAAGCCATTGTTGAGGCCCATCACCGTGGCCTGACGCTCGCCCGCGCTGACGATGGCGCCGCCGCACGCGGGCTGGCAGCGCACCACGTAGTACAGGAGCGGATGGCCCCCGTCGCTCGTCGGAGGCGTCCACGTCACCAGCGCCTGGGAGTCCGCTGCCTGTGCCTCCACCGCGGACGGCTCGGCCGGAAGGCCCGGGCCCTCGTCACTCTTGCCGCATCCCCCGAGCAGCGCCCCCACTCCCACCGCCAGGACGAGCTGCCACTGCGCTGCGTGTCGAGTCTTCACCTGCGCACCTCATGGACCAAGCTACCGATTATACGGGGAAGCCTGACATTTCCTGTGCTGGAATTGTGTAGCAATACTGCATGTGATTACCCCAGGACAAGGGTTTGGCCTTGTCTCATATCTTGAGAAACCGAAGGCCGGGAAATGGACGTTCCCAGGTCGCCCGGTAGCTCCTTTGCTAGGTTGGGCGCACCCGCTCATGAAACGACTCCTCCTGTCCGTGGCCCTTGGGGTCAGTCTCCTCGTCGTGGTGCTGGTCGTCCGGACGCTGACGTTCCGCTCCCGGCAGGTGGTGCCGGAGCCAGCGACGGCGCTGACGGTGGACGCGGAGGCCCTGGCCTCGCGCCTGTCGGGGGCGCTGCGACTCAAGACGGTGGCCGCATCGGAGGGCACTCCCGCGGACGACGCGGCGTTCGAGGCCCTGCATTCCTACCTGCGAGAGCACTTCCCGCGCGTCCATGCCGAGCTGAAGCGCGAGCCGGTGGGGGCGCACTCGGTGCTCTACACGTGGCGGGGCACGGACGCCTCCCTGCGGCCGATGATGCTGCTGGGGCACCTGGACGTGGTGCCCGTGACGCCCGGCACGGAGGAGGCGTGGGCCCATCCCCCGTTCGACGGCGTGGTGGCGGACGGGTTCGTCTGGGGGCGCGGCGCGCTGGACGACAAGGGGAGCGTGCTGGCCCAGCTGGAAGCGGTGGAGGCGCTGCTGGCGGCGGGGGAGAAGCCCCGGCGCACGGTGCTGCTCGCGTTCGGCGCGGACGAAGAGGTCGGCGGCCAGGCGGGCGCGGTGGTCATCGCGAAGCTGCTCCAGGAGCGCGGCGTGCGGCTGGAGTCCGTGCTGGACGAGGGCGGCGTCATCACGTCCGGCACGGTGCCCGGCGTGAGCGCGCCGGTGGCGCTGGTGGGCACGTCCGAGAAGGGCTTCGTCAGCGTGGTGCTGACGGTGAAGGGGGAGGGCGGCCACTCGTCCATGCCGCCGCCGAGCACCGCGGTGGGCGTGCTGGCTTCCGCCGTGTCGAGGCTGGAGGCCGCGCCCATGTCCACGCGGCTCCAGGGTGGCAGCCGCGAGCTGTTCACCCGCGTGGGGCCGGAGATGCCGTTCGGCATGCGGCTGCTCTTCGCCAACCTCTGGCTCACCGAGCCGCTCGTGGTCTCCCAGCTCACCGCCAGGCCCACCACCAACGCGGCGGTGCGCACGACGACGGCCGTCACCGTGTTCCAGGGCGGCGTGAAGGACAACGTCCTGCCTCCGAGCGCCCGCGCGGTGGTGAACTTCCGCATCCTCCCGGGCGACAGCGTCGACAGCGTGCTCGCGCACGTGAAGGCCACCGTGGATGACGCGCGCGTGGAGGTGGGCACGCTGGACTTCCAGAGCGAGCCCTCGCCGGTGTCCCCCACCACTTCCGAATCCTGGCGCGAACTGGAGCGCTCGCTGCGCCAGGTGTTCCCCGAGGTCCTCGTGTCGCCGTACCTCAACGTGGCCGCCACCGACTCGCGGCACTTCGTGGGCTTGAGCGACAACGTCTACCGCTTCTTCCCCGTGCTACTTCAGCGCGAGGACCTGGCGCGCATCCACGGCAAGGACGAGCGCATCGCGGTGACGGCCTACGCGCAGGCCGTCCGCTTCTACGCCCAATACCTGCGAAACGCCGCGCGCTGAGACACCGCTTGAGACAGGCCCCCTGGCATCCAGGTCAGGGCGGCCGAGTCCGGGTCCGACACGTGCGCCATGGACGGGGATGTGGGTTTGAGACACGAAAACAGGTGATTCAGTCCGCTCTTCCTTCACATCTTCGCAATCCCCGCATTTTCACGGGTGGTGCGGGATGGTGGATGCGCAACCGCGTTGACACGCACCGCGTGCACTTCCAGCATCGGTGTCCATGGCGACCGTCCCCCCTGTTGGAACGCGGCTCGCGAGTCTCGTACTCGCCTCTCTTCTCTTCTCGATAATCGCATCCTCCTGCGGAGGCAGTGGCAGTGATGGCAAGCCCGACGGCGGTGGCGGTGGCCTCCCCGACGGTGGTGATGGCGGCGTCCTCTGTGACGGCGGCCCCTGTACGTCGGACCCCTGCGGAAACGGCACCCGCGAGACGGGTGAGGCGTGCGACGACAGCAACAAGGTGAGCGGTGACGGCTGCACCGCGACGTGCACCATCGAAGAGGGCTGGTCCTGCGAGGTCCCCGGTCAGGCCTGCGTCAAGCTGTTCGGCTGCGGCAACGGCAAGGTGGAGACCCCCGAGCAGTGTGATGACCGCAACGTGCTGTCCAACGACGGTTGCAGCGAGACGTGCACCATCGAGCCGGGCTGGAACTGCCCCTCCGTCGGCGGCCGGTGCCACGCCGCCAAGTGCAACGACGGCTACCGCGTCGGCGAGGAGGAGTGCGAGGACGGCAACGTCACCCCCAACGACGGCTGCTCGCCCACATGCAAGCTCGAGGAGGGCTGGAAGTGCCCCACGGTGGGCGCGGCCTGCGCGAAGACGACGTGTGGTGACACCGTCATCGAGGGCACCGAGGAGTGCGACGACGGCAACAAGGACATGGGCGATGGCTGCTCGCCCACGTGCAAGCGCGAGCCGCGCTGCGCCAATGGCGTGTGCCAGGCCACCTGCGGCGACGGCATCATCCTGCCCAACGACACCTCCGAGCAGTGTGACGACGGCAACGCCCGCTCGAACGACGGTTGCTCCTCCACGTGCAAGCTCGAGACGGGTTACGTGTGCCAGGTCATCCAGACGGAGCCGCCCACGACCATCGCGCTTCCCGCCGTCTTCCGCGACTTCCGCGGGGCTGACCTGCCGGCGAGGAACGGGTTTCCGGCGGGCCACATCGACTTCGAGAACGGGAACGGGTCCGAGAGGGGCATCGTGAAGACGAAGCTGGCCACGACGCTCGAGGGCAAGTCCTACCCGGGTGGCAAGCCCGAGTACGCCAAGACGGGGGTCACCTCCGGCACCACGCATGGCGCGGCGGCCTTCCACCAGTGGTACACGGATGCGCCCCAGTACAACAAGACCATCGTCGGGACGCTGGACATGGTGCGCCAGGGCAATGGCTCGTACGAGTTCGACCAGGGGCGGTTCTTCCCGTTGACCAACCACCCGGGGAGCTGGGTGGCCGCGGGCATGGAGAATCTGCGCGGCGACAACGGGAATCCCTCACAGCAGCACAACTTCAGCTTCACGAGCGAGGTGCGCTACTGGTTCCAGTACAAGGGCACCGAGGTGCTGAACTTCCGTGGCGATGACGACGTGTGGGTGTTCATCAACGGCACGCTCGCGCTGGACCTGGGCGGCGTCCATGGCGCCGAGAACGGCGAGGTCCGGGTGTCGAACCAGGCCACCGCGCTCGGTCTGACGGTGGGCGGCATCTACGAAGTCGTCGTGTTCCAGGCCGAGCGCCACACGTCGGCGTCGTCCTACCGGCTGACGCTCAACAACTTCGAGACCAAGCGCACCGTCTGCGCCGCCACGTGCGGCAACGGCGAGGTGGACACGGGCGAGGAGTGCGACGACATCATCAACGCCGGTGGCTACGGCCAGTGCGCGCCCGGCTGCGTGCTCGGCCCTCGCTGCGGCGATGGCAAGACGCAGTCGGAGGCTCCGGGCAACGAGGAGTGCGACGACGGCAACACCAACAGCAACGACGGCTGCAGCTCCACCTGCAAGGTGGAGATCGGCTGAGTCGTCTGTCGTGACGAGTCGCTCCTGGCCTCAAGCGCCAGGGGCGGCTCGGGCCCCGCCGCCGCGCGCCAGGGTGTGAGGCCCGGCGCGCGGTGGGGGCGAAGCGCAAGGCCCACGCGCTGGAGCCCGGCAGGTCCCCTGGTCCCCCTGGGAACGGGCGTGGCCCTGGGGTCCGGAAGACCGCGAAGGCGGACGAGTGGGCGTCTGGTATCTTCCGCGCGACTCCATGATGTCCCTGCTCCCGCCGCGCGTGTTGCTGCTGCTGTCCCTGGTCCTGGCCGCTCCGGCCAGCGCCGCCAGTGGAAAGAGCACCCAGCCCGCCGCCGACGAGGTCATGGGCATGCTGCGCAAGGTGGAGACGGGCCGGGTGCGCGGGACGCTGCGCGTGCTCGACAGTGATTTGGAGGAGCAGGGGCGGACCCGACCCCGGGACCTCATGCCGCGCGTCTATCGGGCATGGCTCACCTTCCCGGCGGACACCTGCTGGAACGAGTTGAAGGCCCTGTCCACGCTGGAGCCGGAGAACCCCTGGCCGCACCTGGGCATGGGGCTCATCTACATCCGCTGGGGCCTCTTGTCGGAGGCGAGAGGGCCGCTGGCCGCCGCGAAGCGGACGTCGCCCGACTTCGCGCCCGCGCTGTGGGGCGAGGCGCTGCTGCTCCAGGCGGAGGGCAAGCCCGAGGAGGCGGAGGCGCGCCTGCGCGAGTCGCTCTCCAGGCTGGACGCGCCCCAGGTGCGCACCGCGCTGGGGCTGTTGCTCGCGGCCAGTCCCGGCCGGGAGGCGGAGGCGCGCGCGGAGCTGTCGCGCTCCGTGGACGCGTGGCCGGAGCAACCCGAGGCGCTGCGCAAGCTGGCCTCGCTGGCCCAGGCGGCCAAGGACGTGCGCGCGGCGGCGTCGGCGGGAGAGAAGCTGGTCGCCCTCAAGCCCGCGGACAGAGAGGCCCACCGGCTCCAGGCGGACCTGTGGTTCGCCGCGTCCGAGAAGGACAAGGCCGCGCGCTCGCTGGAGCGGTACGTGGAGCTGGGGGGCGCGGAGCCCGGGGCCCTGGCGCTGCTCGCCCGTGTCTACGCGGAGCTGTCGCGGCCCGCGGACGAGGAGAAGGCCCTGGTCCGCCTCATCGACGTGGAGCTGAAGGACGCGCAGCCGCTCTTGCGACTGGCGGAGCTGACCGAGGCGCGGGGAGATGCCGCCGCCAGCGAGGGCTTCCTGGTGAAGGCGTCCGAGCGCGCGCCGGAGCGCTCCGACATCCACGTGCGCCGGGCCCGGCTGTGCATGAAGCAGGAGCGCTGGAAGGACGCGCTGGTGTCCTACCGCGCGGCGCTCGCGGCCCCGGAGCGGAAGGTGCCGGAGGCGGAAGGAGAGACGGCGGAGTTGGTGCGGCGCTTCCGCCTGCCCGCCACGCCGGCCAAGGGCGCGTCGGACAAAATCTACAACCGGGTGTCATTGGGCCTGGTGGCGCTCTACATGGAGCGCCTCAAGGAGTTGCCGGAGCTCAAGGGCAACCTCAAGCTCGGCGTCCAGGTGGACGCGTCCGGGAAGGCCACGCAGGTGAGCGTGCTCTACGACAGCCTGGGGGACCCCTTCATCGCGGGCCACGCGTACTTCGCGTTCCTGGACGCGCAGTACCCCCCCGGCCAGGACGAGCCCGTCTTCCAGTACGTCTTCCGGCCGCCGCCCAGGTAGCGGCGGCCGGCCGGAAGGACTCCGTCCCGCGTCACTCGCCGTCGGACGGGCCGCTGCCGCCGTAACCCCGTGCCTCGCCGTTCAGCTTCTCCCAGTCGCTCCGGGCCTGGCGCTCCACGCGAAGGCGCTCGTCCACCTGGCGCTGCGCCTCCTCCGTGTTGCGCTGGGCGTTGGCCACCGCGCTGGTGAACTCGGCCTCCGACAGCTCCTTGGCGCGCACGTCATCGCTGTTGCGCAGCGCCACCAGCTCGGCCTGACGCAGGCGCGCGTCGGCCAGCTCCAGCTCGCGCTGGCGCAAATCCTTGCGGGCCTTCTGCGTGTCAATGGCGCGCTGACGCCACAGGAGCTGGGCGTGAGCGGCCGCCTGCTTCGTCTCCGTGGTCTTCAGCTCGGACTGGGCTTGCGAGATGTTGGAGGCACGGCCGGTCGCCTGCGCGGCCTCGACGGCCGTCTTGTTCGCATCCGTGGAGAGCCTGGCGGCCTCTTCATTGCGCTCGGCGACCTTTTCCGCGCGCTCCGCGTCCTTCACGGCGACCTCCGCGCGCTTCACCTCGTCCTGGGCCTTGAGGCGCTCCGCCTGGGCGTTTCGCACGTCGCCGAGCTGCGACTCGGGCACCCGCGCCATCCAGGACTCGTCGACCTGCTGTTTGCTCGCGGAGCGCGATGAGCTGCATCCGCCGAGCACCAGGGCCGTCCCCAACACCACACCTGTCAGCACCTGACGCCTTCTGTTCTGGAACATGATTCCTCCTCACCTGTCGCGAGTCGTTGCGTTGCCTGCTCGACACGGTAGGCACTCAGCGGTGGTGAGGCAGACGGCACTGCTGTGTTGCGGATGTTCGATCCGCCAGGAGCCAGGCGATGGCCGTGTCGGTCTCCTGGAGGGCGGTACCTCGGGAGAGGGCTCGTTCGCCGGCCTGCTCTCCCCAAGCGTCGCGCGGGCTTCAGCGCTTCTCGAGGATGACCGCGTAGAACTCGATGCCGACGCCCTCGCGGTCCTCCTCGGTGATGTGGTTCAGCGGCAGGCCCAGGAACTCCCGCACCGTCATCACCCCGCCGGGGCCGGGCGTCCACGGGCCGCACAGGTCCAGGTACTCGCGCAGCGAGTAGAGCTGGAAGGACTCGCCCATCTTCTGGAACATGCCGACGAACTGCTCCCACTTCGGCGTGCTCAATCCCGGGGCCTTCGTCTCGAAGGTCGCGAAGAGCTTCGAGCCGGGCGCGGCCCAGTCATACAAGTCCTTGAAGAACTTCCGGTTCTCCTCCGAGGAGAGGAACACGGTGATGCCATTGGCGCCGAAGGCCACGCGCCGCTCTCCGTCGAGGAAGGCCTGCACGTCCGGGCGTTGCAGGTAGTCGCCCGCGGAGCGGATGTCGCATTCCAGGTAGCGCGTGTTCGGATTGTCCCCGAGCAGGTGCTTGCCGGTGGCGATGGTGAGCGGGTTGATGTCGCTGTAGAGCACCTTGGCCTTGGGCAGCACGGAGTGGACGTGGTCGCTCGTGGGCAGGCCGGACGCGAAGTCCACCCAGTGCCGGAAGCCGTCCGAGGACAGGCGCAGGGCGGCGGTGCGCAGGCAGCCGCGCAGCATGCGCAGCCACTTCCGGGTGGAGGGCACCAGCGAGAACATGAACTCCGCGGCCTGGCGGTCCACTTCGAAGTGGTGGGTGCCTCCCAGGGTGTAGTCGTAGATGCGGGCGGCGTCGGGCACGTGGGGGTTGACGCCAGGGATGCGAGCCAGCTCCGGGTTGTCCATGCTGTCTCCGTCGGGGTGTGTGCTGAGGGAAAGAGGGACGGCCTTCAGGGCCGCCAGACCTCGGAGGTCGTCTCCAGCGAGCCATCGGGCGCCACGCGCGTGGTGCCCGCGACCAGGTACGCGCCGTCGCCCAGCGGGACGACCAGGTGCCCGGCGCGGCCGACGGCGAGCGGCATCCCGGGGCTCCATCGCCCGGTGTCCGGACTCCACACCTCCACGTCGGTGGCTTCACCGTAGGGGTCCGAGCGCAGCCCACCGGACACCGCGGCCCGTCCGTCCGCGAGCGCGGTGAGCGTGAAGCTGGAGCGGGCGAGGCCGAGCGCGCCCGTCGCGGTCCACTGCTCGGTGCGCGGGTCGAAGAGTTCGGCGCTCGTGAGCACGGTGCCGTGGTTCCAGCCGCCCACGACGAGGATGCGTCCGTCGGACAAGGTGACGCCGGCGGCATCGTCCCGTTCCTCGGTGAGCGGATGGGGCGCGGTCCTCCACGTCCGGCCCGAGGGCTCCCAGACCTCGGTGCTCAGGTTGAGTGGGGGCGCCAGATGCTGGCCTTCGATGATGGCGAAGCCGAAGCCGTTGTCGCGTCCACCGGCGATGATGATTCGCCCTCCGCTCACGCACACGGGGCCGGTGTGGAAGATGCGAACCGTCTGGCCCGCGGGCTCCCACGCCGTGGCGCCGGGGCGCAGCATCTCCGCGCGCGTTCCCCGCTCCAGGTCATGGTCATGGTCCGAGCCCAGCACCACCACGGTGCCGTCCGGCAGCACGTGCGCGACGGGGTTCGAGCGCGCCGCCAGCAGCGTCGGACCCGGAACGAAGCGCCGGGTGTCCGGTTCCCAGAAGAGGGTGCTGTCCAGCTCCGGGCGCGGGTTGTCCCTGCCGCCGATGAGCAGCACGCGGCCGTCCGGCAGCGCCACCGCGGCGTGGTCCTGCCGGGGCTCGGGCAGCGCGGGCACTTCCAGCCACTCCTCCCGCGAGGTGTCCCAGAACGCCGCGCCCGCGGAGGTCCGGGGCGTGGAGCCACCGCCGTCCTTGTGCCAGCCCTGTCCCCCCGCGAGCAGCGCCCCGCCGGCGACGGCCGTCAGGCTGAACCCGTCGAGCCAGAGGCCGGAGTAGGGGACGCGCCTGCGCGCGGTGGAGGGTGGTTTCACGGTCATGGCGCCATCGTATTCCGGCCCCGCCCCTGGGCGCTCCAGGGCGGGGGAGGTCTCCGGTGACCTGGAGGCGAGGTGGCACGGGAGGCTGGCGGGGCTCGGAGTCACAACCTGGGAGGGTGGGCGAGGCGTGGGTGCCCTGGGCAAAGGCTTGTCTCTCGAGCATGTCTGGTGATTCTCTGGCCGTTCGAGCCGTGCCGGGAGGGGGAGCCGACGTGGATGTCTGGGGTTGTCAGCTCGGGGCCTTCCCAGCGCGCCGGGGCTCGTGACAGGAATTGCAAGACTCGTTGTCTGGAGCAGGGGGACTCATGCAAAACAGTGGGAGAAGTGTGTCTGGCCTCATGGCGTGGTGCGGGGTGTTGTGCGCGATGTGGCTGGTGGGGTGCACCGAGCGCGGTGCGAGTGACAGCGCGGCGCGGCTCGCGTCGTCGCGCGCGGCGGAAGGGGTCGCCCGCCAGGGCACGGTGCTCGCGGGGCGGAATCACACGCTGGCGCTGCGCTCGGATGGGACGGTGTGGGCGTGGGGTGGCAACACCTTCGGGCAATTGGGCCATGGCACCATGCGCCCCCGGCCCACGCCGGTGCGGGTGTGGCGGCTCTTCAACATCAGCGCCATTGGAGCGGGTGAGCAGCACTCGCTGGCCTTGAAGGCGGACGGGACGGTGTGGTCCTGGGGCTGGAACAACAACGGCCAGCTCGGGGATGGCGGCCTCGTCTCGCGCGCGGTGCCCGCGGCCGTGTCGGGGCTGACGAACGTGGTGTCCATCGCGGCCGGCTTCTCCCACTCGCTGGTGCTCAAGTCGGACGGCACCGTCTGGGCCTGGGGCCTCAACTCAGCGGGACAGCTGGGGGATGGGACGACGACGCGACGGCTGTCACCCGTCCAGGTGCAGGGCCTGTCCGGCGTGGTGGCGATTGCCGCGGGCAACGTGCACTCGCTGGCGCTCACGGCGGACGGGCGACTGTGGACGTGGGGCGGCAACGTGGATGGCCAGCTCGGCACCGGGACTCTGGTGGGCCGCACGCTGCCCGGGTTCCTGTCCGGCATGTCGGGCGTGACGGCGCTGTCGGGCGGAGGCTCGCACTCGGTGGTGCTGAAGAACGACGGCACGGTGTGGAGCTGGGGGAAGAACGACGAGGGACAGCTCGGTCTGGGCTCCACGACGGCGAGCCTCGTCCCCACGCAGGTGCCGGGGCTGACGGGCGTGGCGGCGGTGGTGGGCGGCGGACAGCACTCGGTGGCGCTGAAGGTGGATGGCACGGTGTGGGCCTGGGGCAGCAACCAGCGCGCGCAACTGGGTGACGGGACGCAGACGCAAAGGCTGTCACCTTTCCAGGTGCCGGGCCTCACGCAGGTCAAGGGCGTGTCGGCGGGAGGCGGGCAGCACTCCGTCGCGGTGAAGGCGAACGGCGACTTGTGGGCCTGGGGCTCGAACACCGAGGGCCAGTGCGGAGATGGCTCGTATCTGATGAAGCTCGTGCCCACGTTGACGCGAGGGCTGTTGGACCGGGTGGAAGTCTCGGAGCACTACTCCCATTCCGTGGCGACGAAGGTGGATGGGACCTCCTGGGGCTGGGGGGCCAATGGAGAAGGTCAGCTCGGGGATGGCACGCTCACCAGCCGCTGGGCGCCAGTCCAATCCACGGGGCTGTCCCAGGTGGGTTCGCTCTCCGCGGGCTTCTCGCACATCGTCGCGCTCCAGGAGGATGGAAAGCTGTGGACCTGGGGTGGCAATGGTTGGGGCGCGCTGGGTGACGGGACGACGACGTCTCGCACCGTGCCGGCGCTGGTGCCCGGGCCCGTGGTGGCCATGTCGGCGGCGGCGGGCGGCAGGCATACCCTGGCGGTGAAGACAGACGGCTCGGTCTGGGCCTGGGGTGAGAACGCCTTCGGTCAGCTCGGAGATGGGACCCAGGTGACACGCACCTCGCCCGTGCGAATCGCGGGCGTGGATGGCGTGGTGTCCGTCGTCGCGGGCACCTCTCATTCCGTCGCGCTGAAGGCGGATGGCACCGTCTGGAGGTGGGGCTACAACGACACGCCCGAACTGGACGACGTCACGGGGACGGAGTTGCTCGTGCCCACGCAGGTGGCGGGGCTCACGGACGTGGTGGCCGTGGGCGCCGGGCTCTGCCATTCGCTGGCCTTGAAGGCGGATGGCACCGTCTGGTCCTGGGGGAACAATGACAATGGCCAGCTGGGTGACGGCTCCTTCACGTCCCGGCTGGTGCCCGCCCAGGTGCCAGGGTTGACGGGCGTGGTGTCCCTGGGCGGCGGTGGGTTGCAGTCGGGGGCCTTGAAGGCGGATGGCTCGGTCTGGCTCTGGGGCGCGAATGGTGGCGGGCAGCTGGGCGGAGGCATCTCCGCGTCGCGCGCCGTGCCCACTCAGGTGGTGGGCCTCACGGGGGTGCGCACGCTGGCGGTGGGCGGGACGCACTCGCTGGCGGTCAAGGACGACGGCACCGTGTGGGCCTGGGGAAGGAACACGACGGGGCAGATTGGCGACGGGAATCAGAACCGCCTGTCGATTCCGGCGCGTGCCACGAGCATCACCGTCCGCTCCGTGGAGGCGGGACTGGCGCACTCCCTGGGAGTGACGTTGGACGGGCGGGTCCAGGCGTGGGGGGCCAACGGCGCGGGACAATTGGGCGATGGCACCGTGACGTCGAGGCCGTTGCCCGTCTTCGTGTCGGGGCTCACGAACGTCGTGGGCGTCTCGGCGGGACACGGGCACTCGCTGGCGGTGAAGGCGGACGGCACCGTCTGGGCCTGGGGCTCGAACGACATGGGAAAGCTCGGCGACGGGACGACCACGGCGCGTCTGGTTCCGGTGCAGGTGACAGCCCTCTCGAATGCCCTGGCGGTGTCGGCGGGGGCGCAGCACTCGCTGGCGCTCCTGGGCGACGGCACGGTGTGGGCCTGGGGCTCGAATGCTTCGGGGCAGTTGGGGGATGGCACCTCCGTCACTCGCACCACGCCAGTGCAGGTCTCGGGGGTGGCCGAGGCGTCCTCCATCTCCGCGGGCAACAACTACTCGCTGGCCCTGGATGTCTACGGAATGGTGCTCTCGTGGGGCAACAACTCGCAAGGACAGCTGGGGACCGGAAACTCCACGCCTCGGAACTACGGCGACTACGTGGAGGAGATGAACTCCGTCGTCGGCATCGCCGCCGGAGAGACGCATGCGCTGGCCCTGCGCACGGATGGAACGCTCTGGTCCTGGGGCACCAATACCTACGGAGAGGCGGGCACGGGCCAGGCGGGGTTCAGCAACGAGTGGCCCGTGAAGGTGAAGACGCAAGCGGGCGCGGTGTCCCTGGCGGCGGGCGCCAACTACAGTGTCGCGGTGCTGGCGGGAGGCTCGGTCTGGTCCTGGGGGCGCAATCACCTGGGCCAGTTGGGGGATGGGAGCACCGTCACGCAGCGGCTGTTGCCCGTGAATGTCCCCGGCCTCGCCGCGCTGTCCGTCACCGCGGGCACCGCGCACGTGCATGCCATTCGAGGAGACAGGGGTGTGTGGTCCTGGGGTGACAGCAGCTCGGGGCAGCTCGGGACGGGCCTGTCTCCTGTCCGGGTGTTACCCGTGAGGGTCTGGTAGCGCGGCGTTGTGAGTGGAAGTCCTCGTCGTCGTCGGGCTGTCTGAAAAGGGGTGTGCCATGGGCCGTGTCGCGAGACGTGTGTCTGGAATCCCGCTGTCGTGGCTTTTGTGCGTGGTGTGGCTGGCGGGGTGCGCGGAGCCGGGCGACTTCGAGCAGGCCGGGTTGAGTTCCAGGCGCGCCGCGGAGGGCGCCTCGCGGCAGGGCACGGTGCTGGCGGGCCGTCACCACACCCTGGTGTTGAAGTCGGACGGGACGGTGTGGTCCTGGGGTGGCAATACCTTCGGGCAGCTCGGCACGGGGTCCACCGACGCGAATCCGATGCCCGCCCGGGTGTGGCGGCTGTTCAGCATCAGCGCCATTGGCGCCGGAGAGATGCATTCGCTGGCGCTGAAGTCGGACGGGACGGTGTGGGCCTGGGGTTCCAATACCAATGGCCAGCTCGGAGACGGGAGCACCACGTCGCGCTCGGTGCCGGTGCAGGTGCCGGGGCTGGCGAACGTGGTGTCCATCGCGGCCGGGTTCTCCCACTCCATGGTGTTGAAGGCGGACGGCACTGTCTGGGCCTGGGGGCTCAACGCCGCGGGACAGCTGGGCGATGGGACGATGGTGCGACGACTGTCACCCGTGCAGGTGCAGGGACTCTCGGGCGTGAAGGAGATTGCCGCGGGCAACGTGCACTCGCTGGCGCTCACGGCGATGGGGCGGCTGTGGACGTGGGGCGGCAACGTGGACGG
Organism: Myxococcus eversor; assembly: GCF_010894455.1. Lineage (GTDB taxonomy): Bacteria > Myxococcota > Myxococcia > Myxococcales > Myxococcaceae > Myxococcus > Myxococcus eversor. The sequence continues at coordinate 75,080 of NZ_JAAIXY010000028.1, forward strand.
CCAGCTTGGCACGGGCACCGTCACGGGCCGCTCCCTGCCCGGCGCGCTGGAGGGGATGTCGGGCGTGACGGCGATGTCGGGCGGAGGCTCCCACTCGGTGGTGTTGAAGGAAGACGGGACGGTGTGGAGCTGGGGGAAGAACGACGAGGGACAGCTCGGTCTGGGCACCACGACGACCCGCCTCGTTCCCACGCAGGTGCCAGGGCTGACAGGCGTGGCGGCGGTGGTGGGCGGAGGCCAGCACTCGGTGGCGCTGAAGTCGAACGGGACGGTGTGGGCCTGGGGCAGCAACGTGCGAGCGCAGTTGGGGGATGGAACGCAGACGCAAAGGCTGTCGCCGTTCCAGGTGCCGGGCCTCACGGAGATGAGAGGCGTCTCGGCGGGAGGGGGGCAGCACTCGGTGGCGGTGAGTGGCACCGGAGAGGTGTGGACCTGGGGCGCGAACACCGAGGGGCAGTGCGGGGATGGGTCCTATCTGATGAAGCTCACGCCCATGTTGACGCGGGGGTTGTTGGAGCGGGCGGAGGTCTCCGCCGGAGGACATCATTCCCTGGCCATCAAGGCGGATGGCACGGCGTGGGCCTGGGGCTCGAATGACCAGTCGCAGCTCGGAGACGGGACGGTCGTGGCGCGCTGGCAGCCCGTCCAGGTCTCCACGCTGACGCAGGTGGCGACCGTGGCGGCGGGGACCTTCCACTCGGTGGCGCTCAAGGAGAACGGCTCGGTGTGGAGCTGGGGCTCGAACAGTTGGGGCGCGCTGGGAGACGGGACGAACGTCACCCGGAACCGGCCGGTCAAGGTGGCTACGCTCACCGCGAAGGCCGTGGCGGTGGGGGCCTTTCATTCCCTGGCATTGAGCACGGATGGCTCGGTCTGGGCGTGGGGAGACAATGAGCTGGGACAGCTCGGGGATGGAAACCCCCCGTTCCTGTCCCGGACGGCGCCTGTCCGAGCGCAGGGCCTGGACGGTGTCGTGGCGCTGTCGGCGGGCGTGGAGCACTCGCTGGCGTTGAAGGCGGACGGCACCGTGTGGGTCTGGGGCCGGCAGGACACGTGTGAGGACATCGAGGAGTTGGGCCGGCTGGTATGGGTTCCGGAGCAGGTGCTCGGGCTGACGGAGGTGGTGGCGGTGGGCGCGGGTGTCTGTCATTCGCTGGCGTTGAAGGCGGACGGCACCGTGTGGGCCTGGGGAAGCAATGCGAAGGGCCAACTGGGGGATGGCACCTTCACGGCGCGACTGGCTCCGGCGCGGGTGCCGGGGCTGACGGGCGTAGTGGAGTTGTCCGTGGGCCCCGAGACCGTCCTGGTGCGGAAGGCCGATGGCACGGTGTGGGGCTGGGGGGACAATGCGCGAGGGCAGGTGGGGGGCGGTGCCTCGGCGGCGCGGACGACTCCCGTTCAGGTGCCCGCGCTCACCGGCGCCAGGGCGGTGTCGGCGGGTGCCCAGCATGCCCTGGCGGTGCGGGACACCGCGACGGTCTGGGCCTGGGGCTCCAATGCGGAGGGCCAGGTGGGAGATGGGGTGGTGAACTGGCAGGTGCTGCCGGTGCTCTCGGGGCTCGCGGCCTCACGAGGCCTGTCCACGGCGTATCAGTTCTCACTCGGCATCGCGCTGGATGGGACGGTCCAGGGCGCCGGGGCGAACGGCTCCGGACAGCTGGGGGATGGGAGCGTGGTGAATCGCGCGACGCCCGTGGCCTCGGTGGGGCTCACCGGGTGTCGAGCGATTGCCGGAGGGCAGGGGCACGCGCTGGCGCTCAAGACGGACGGGCGCCTCTACGCGTGGGGCTCGAATCAGGAGGGCGAGCTGGGGGACGGGACGACGGTGTCCCGGGCGCTGCCCATGTTGATTCCGTCGCCAGCGGGAGTGATGTCCATCGCGGTGGGAAGCCGGCACTCGCTGGCCCTGCTGGGAGACGGGACGGTCCAGTCCTGGGGCTCCAACCTCCAGGGTCAACTGGGGGATGCGACGACGGTGTCTCGAATCGTGCCGGTCCGCGTCCAGGGGCTGACGGGCGTGTCGGCGATTTCGGCGGGCGAGGGCTTCTCGCTGGCGCTCAAGCACGATGGCACCGTGTGGGGCTGGGGGAACAACTCCCTGGGACAGTTGGGAGATGGGACGACGGCGCGACAGTCGGTGGCGGTGCAGACGCAGGGGCTCACGGGCGTGACAGCCATCTCCGCCGGGCGCACGCATGCGCTGGCGTTGAAGGGAGATGGCACGCTCTGGAGCTGGGGTTCCAATACGTATGGTGAGCTGGGGGATGGCACCCAGGTGCGCAAGCTGTTGCCCGTGCAGGTGAACGCGGTGACAGCGGTTGTCACCATGGACGCTGGGGAGCATCACAGCCTCGCCGTGACGACGGGCGGCAAGGTCTGGTCCTGGGGCAGCAACCAGCATGGACAGCTTGGCAGTGGCGTGAAGTCCAACTGGCGGCTGTTGCCGGCGCAGGTGGCGGGGCTGACGGGCGCGGTGTCCGTGGGAGCCGGAGGCGAGCATTCCTTCGCGGTGCTCTCGGACCGGAGTGTCTGGGGGTGGGGCAACAGCAGTCAGGGGCAGTTGGGCACGGGCCTCTCCGACGTTCGCGCGGCGCCCGTGCAGGTCTGGTAGCGCTGGGAGTCAACCCCACCCGTGACGACGCTGGCGGCTCTTCAGCCAGCGTCGTCAGAGGTGGGGCGTGTCGTCCTCAGCCCGGCGTCGGAGTGTCCCGACGCCGTCGGTTCAGCACGAGCAACAGCAACATCAGCAGGGCTCCGCCCGGTGCGCCGGACTGCCGACAGCCGCAGCCGTCGTCGCTCTCGTCAGCAGGTGCCTTGGCGGGCAGCACCTCCAGCGACAGGGGCGCCGCGTCGACTCCACCGAAGCGCGTGTCGCCACTGTACGCCGCGCTCAAGGTGTACTTCCCCGGAGCGAGCGTCGCGAGCGCATGCGTCGCCTCGCGTCCTTGCAGGGTGACGACCTTGAGAACCTCGGTGCCGTTGAAGAACGTCACCGTCCCCGTGGGCTCGCCCTGGCCGCCCACCACGCGCGCGGTGACGGACACGGCGTCGCCCGCGTACGTGGGATTGGCCGAGGCCTGGAGCTGGAGCGTGGCCTCCTGGAAGTCGGAGGAGCGAGCGACGGCCACGGTGTAGCTCCGACTCGCCGAGCAACGCCCTCCATCCGTCGCCGTCAGCGTGAAGGGGAAGCTGCCCGGCTGCGTGGGCATGCCCGTGAGGACTCCGTCGCGAAGCTGGAGCCCTCGGGGCAGGGCCCCGTCGATGACGAACGTCGTGGTGCCCTCGCCGCCCTCATGCACGAACGCCGTCTCCGCGAAGACCTGTCCGGTGGTGCCCGCCGCCAGGCCGGTGGGGCTCAGCGACATGGGCGGGCAAGCGACGGAGAGCGTGAAGTCACGCGAGGCCGTGCAGCCGTTTCCATCCGTCACCGTCACACTGAAGGGATAGTCGCCGCCCTCCTCGGGAGTGCCCGAGAAGACGCCGCCCTCCAACCGGAAGCCCCGAGGCAACGTGCCCGACACCGTCGAGGTGACGCTGCCCATCGCTCCCAGGACACCGAGCTGCATGGGCGCGAAGACTCCGCCCCGGGGAAGTCCCGGCAGCGCCGCGGCCTCCAGCGAGACGGCTCCGGCGGGACACGTCGACGCGGAGACCCCCGCCATCCGGTTGTCGCCGAAGGACAGGACGGTGCCCGTGCCGATGAGCCGCGTGCTGGCGAGCACGTTGGCGTCCACGGCGGTCCGCGACAGCCGCAGCAACGTCTGACTCCCGCTCCCCACCGAGGCCGCATGCAGGCCCACGCCATTGTGTGTGAGCCGGGCCCGCTCCACGTTGAGCGAGGCCTTGCCGCCATCTTCCGTCTGCGCCCAGATGCCGGCCTCGGTGTTGTCGGACGCCGTCAGCTGAGACACCGTCGCCGTGCTACCCGCACCGAGCCAGAGCCCCTGACGGTTGCCGGAGAGCGTGCCGCGCGAGATGAAGGCCGTCACGGCTCCAGCGGTGCCGCCCACCCGGACGCCCGCGTTTCCGTTGCCGGAGACCACGACATCGTCGAGGAAGAGCTGGCCACCCGCGGCGGGCGCGAAGCGGATGCCGTCCTGCTGGAAGCCACGGACTTGTGAGCGCTCGACATGCAGCGCCTTGCCGCTGTTGAACACGATGCCTGTCGTTCCAAGCGTGGGCCCGCTCCCGTTCACGGAGAGCCGGCGCAACACCACCACGTCCTGGGCGCCCGCGTTGATGGTGATGCCCTGGGTGCCGGAGGCGAGCACCTTGCCTCCATCCAGTCCGCCATCAATCGTGATGGCCTTGGTGATGACCAACGCGCCGAAGGAGCCTGGATCCATCGCATCGATTTCTCCGCCCGCGGCCGTCTTGGAGATGGCCCCCGCGAAGGTCTTGCACGGCGCGGTGCGGGAACACGGATTCGCGTCGTCGCCCACGCCCGACACCCAGGTGCGGGTGGCCTGGGCCAGCGCGGGAGTGGACGCGCAGAGCGCGGCCACGAGGATGCAGCGCAAGTGGACCCCCATCGCGCGGCTCAATTCTGCGGCAGCGTGGTGGAGGGGGAGCCATCCGTGCCGTTGCCCGCGGCGACGCGATTGTTCCCGAACGAGCCGACCGGGCCGTCCAGCCCCAGGCCGGTGTTGTGGCCCACCGTCGTGTCGGAGATGCGCACCTGCGCCGGAGCCTCCGCCTTGATGCCGACACCGTTCTGCGCCACCACGGCCCGCTCCAGGGTGACCTGCGCCCCACCCACCGCCAGGATGCCCTGCTCGGAGTGGCCCACCACCGTCGTGTCATTCACCGTGACGCGCGCGCCGTTCAGCGCGTGGAGGCCGATGAGGCCGGACGCAATCTGGCTGTTTCCAATCACAGCCCCGCCGCTCGCCACCTGGATGCCGCCCGAGGTGTCGCCGGCGTTCGTTGGCGCCTTCATGGTCGCGCCGTTGACCGTGGTGTTGCGCACGACGAGCTGCACGGCCCCCGCGGAGGGCAGCACGTTGATGCCCGAGTTGATGAATCCCTGAATCGTGCAGTTCTCCAGCAGCACCTTGCCCGCCGCGAGGATTCGGATGGCGTCCAGCCCCGTGGTGCCGCCGTTCAGGGCGACGTTCCTCAGGATGACGGTGGCGCCCGCCGCGTTCACGACCACGCCATTCGTCCCCGAAAAGAGGATGCCTCCGGCGTAGGGCCCGCCATCAATCGTGATGGACTTGGTGATGGTCACCGCGCCGTAGCCACCCGGATCCATGGCGTCGATCTCCCCGCCCGCGGCCGTCTTGGAGATGGCCCCCGCGTACGTCTTGCACGGCGCGGTGCGGGAGCACGGGTTCACGTCATCTCCCACGCCAGAGACCCAGGTGCGGGTCGCCTGCGCGGAGGCGGAGGACCCCAGCAACACACACAGCAGGGCGGGAAGCGCGAACAAACCCGTCGCGCGAGAACGAACAGAGCCAGGAGTGGACATGGTGAGCCACGCTACCTCGCTCGTGTTCCGTCCACGAACGACGCAAGTCCGTGATTCACCCCGAGACGGCCTGAGTCCTTCGGTCTTCAGATTCTTCACGGTGTTTCAGCCTTTCCCATGAAAGCTGAATGCACCGAGGAGGTGTTTCAGCCTTCGCACGAGGCTGAACGCACCCGGGAGAAAAGCTTCGCCCGGGGGCGCCCGCCAGCATGCGAGCGTCCCCGGGATTCTCTCCAGACGGACTACTTCGTCTTGTTGTACTCGCGGCTGGCGATGACGCCCTGCACTTCGGCCAGGGCGCGGGCGCCGGAGGCGGACTCGAGCGCCTTCTCCGCGATGGTCTGCACCTGGCGCTTGGCATCCGCCAGCTCCGACTGGAGCGCCTGGATGGCCTGGGCCTGCTTGGTGCTCGTGTCCTTGAGCGAGGCAATCTCCATGCTGGCCACGCGCTGCGCCGTCTCCGCGTCCTTCGTGGCGAGCGTGAGCTTCAAATCCCACTCCGACTTCACGCGGTTGCCGACAATGGCCGCCGCCGTGTCCGCTTCCTTCTTCAGCACGGCGGGGAACTCCGACACCTGCTTGCGCAGGTCCTCCAACTCCTTCTCGCGCAGCTTCAGTGCGTCCTCACGCGCGGCCCAGTCCTTCTCTACCTTCTCCTTGCGATCTCTCTCGGCCGCGGACTGCACGCGCAGGCTCTCCACGAACGCGTCCTGCTCCTTCTTGCGCTGGTTCTGGACGTCGTAGGCGTACTGCTCCTCGGCCCGCTGGCGCGCCACCTTGGCGAGCTCGTGCTCGACGGCGTGCTGCTGGGCGAACTTCGCGCGCGCGTCGGCGATGTCCTTGTTCATCTGCTCCGTCTCCGCATGGAGCTCCGCCTTGCGCTTGTCATACTCGGCCACGAGCACGTCCACGGCGCTGGCCGCCACGTCCTTGCCGTGCAGCTCCGACAGCTCATCCGTCTTGAGCTGGATGGCCTCGTCCAACTGCTTCATCTCCTCCACCAGCGAGATGACCTGCTCGTTGATGCCCGCGAGCGTCTTGTTGATGGTGAGGCCCGCCTCGGTGACTTTCTTCACCGCGGACTCAGCGGACAGGGTGGCGACGTCCGTCAACACGTTCTTGGCGTGGGTGTCCCGGGCCTCCTGCTCCTTGGCGGGGACGACAGGCTTGTTGCGAGCCTTGCGCGCCAGGTCCTCGAAGGCGGCCTTGGTGGACTCCGAGGAGCGGTTGCGGGCGGCGGACTTGCGGGAAGCGGACTTGCGGGTGGCCATGTGACTCTCCAGGTAGGGCACGGCCAGGCGGGCCGGGGCGGCTCGCGAATGACGTGCGGGTTTCGTGGGATTCGTGGTCCCCTTTCCGGGCGACCATGAGAGAAGAATACCCGTGGGGTCTGACACTGCCTGGCTGGGTTCCAGGCCTCCGGACGGGCCCGGAAACGGGCCTCCTGGGGGCCGGAAAGCCACGCCGGGCTTGTCCTTCGGGCCGGCGCGCGGCTAACTCGCCCCCCGAATCCGCTCAAGGGAGAGCGTCAATGCAGGTCGTCAGTGTGAAGCAGGTCCTCGCCGGCGCGGTGGAGGCAGGGACGAAGGTGGAGGTCCGTGGCTGGGTGCGCACCCGGCGCGACTCGAAGGCGGGCATCAGCTTCGTCAATGTCAGCGATGGCTCGGTGTTCGACCCCCTCCAGGTGGTCGCCCCCAATTCGCTGCCCAACTACGAGAAGGAGATCCTCCACCTCACCGCGGGCTGCTCCGTCGTGTGCCGCGGCACGTTGGTGAAGTCCCAGGGCAAGGGGCAGGCCTTCGAGGTCCAGGCCGAAGAGGTCCAGGTGCTGGGCTTCGTGGACGACCCGGACACGTACCCGATTCAGCCCAAGCAGCACACGCTGGAGTTCCTGCGCGACGTGGCGCACCTGCGCGTTCGCACCAACACGTTCAGCTCGATTACGCGCGTGCGTCACCGGGCGGCGCAGGCCGTCCACCGCTTCTTCGACCAGGAGGGGTTCTTCTGGGTCAACACGCCCATCATCACCGCGAGCGACGCGGAGGGCGCCGGGCAGATGTTCCGCGTGTCCACGCTGGACACCGTCAATCCGCCCCGCACGCCGGAAGGCAAGATTGACTGGCACAAGGACTTCTTCGGCAAGGAGGCGTACCTCACCGTCTCCGGCCAGCTCAACGTGGAGGCCTACGCCATGGCCATGTCGAAGGTGTACACCTTCGGCCCCACGTTCCGCGCGGAGAACTCCAACACCACGCGCCACCTGGCCGAGTTCTGGATGATTGAGCCGGAGATCGCCTTCGCGGACCTGAACGCGGACGCGGACCTGGCCGAGCGCTTCCTCAAGTTCGTCTTCAAGGCGGTGCTGGAGGACTGCGGCCCCGACTTCAAGTTCTTCGAGGAGCGCGTGCAGAAGGGCGTCACGGAGCGGCTGGAGAAGTTCATCCACTCCAGCTTCGAGCGCCTGACGTACACGGAGGCGATTGAAATCCTCAAGAAGGCGAAGAAGAAGTTCGAGTACGCGCCGGAGTGGGGCAAGGACCTTCAGACAGAGCACGAGCGCTACCTGTCCGAGGAGCACGTGGGGAGGCCCGTGGTGGTGATGAACTACCCGGAGGAGATCAAGGCCTTCTACATGCGCATCAACGAGGACGGGAAGACGGTGGCGGCCATGGACGTGCTGGCCCCCGGCATCGGCGAAATCATCGGCGGCAGCCAGCGCGAGGAGCGGCTGGACGTGCTCGACGCGCGCATGAAGCGCTTCGGCTTGGATCCGGCCCACTACGGCTGGTACCGGGACCTGCGCCGCTACGGCACGGTGCCGCACGCGGGCTTCGGGCTCGGCTTCGAGCGGCTCATCGTCTACATGTGCGGCCTGCAGAACATCCGCGACGCCATTCCCTACCCGCGCGTTCCGGGCTGGGCGCAGTTCTAGTCGGGTGGAGCGACCGGGCGCCCGGGCCGGTGACGCGTATGACGGCCATGAGGTGCTCGATGCTCCAGAGTCTCAATGCCGGTGGGTGGAGTCGCTCCGCCCGCCGGTTCTTTCTTGCCCCGCTCGTGGGCCTGCTGTTGTCGTCGTGCTCGGAGACTCCTGCTTCCTGTGGCGTGGCCTGTGCGCCGCCGGACGCGACGCTGGAGGACGTCCCCTGACGCACTCGGGCGACGGGGGGGCAGACGGCGTCGATGACGTTTGGCGGGCTCGTCGTCGACCTGCGCTGACGCTTCGGGCCCGCCTTCCTCGTCACGGAAGCTGGGACTGGAGCGCGGGCCAGCGGGTGCGGACCCACTGGCGCACGTACGCGAGCTCCTCCTCGTAGGTGAGGAAGTCGGTGCGCTGGTACCAGGCGGGGAAGTTGCCTTCGCCCACGGTGCCGGGCGCGCCCATGGCGCGATACTCGAGCTGCCAGCGGGCCCAGTCGCGCTTGGCGACGGCGGACGTCTCCTTCTCGTAGGTGTCGATGAGGGCGAGCACGGCCTCCATCTTCAGCTCGTCGCGCAGCAGCGCCTGGTAGCGCTGGCGCATGGGCCCCGCGAAGGTGGGGTCCGCGAGCAGCCGCGCGAAGATGCGGTTGTTCCCGGTGAAGTTGGAGCGCGTCGTCGGCGAGGTGCGCGTGGTGTCGAAGTTCTGGCCGAAGCTCGCGTCCAAATCCCACGGGATGAAGCGCCACGGGCCCTGCGTCTTCGGGTCATACGCGTGATAGGCGTTCTTCGAGTGGGAGTCCGTCCCGAGGATGAGCGAGTTGAAGATCCACCAGTCCTCGTAGTCCCGCTGACGGGTGCGCCGCGGGAAGCTGGTGCGGAACGTGGCGTCGTCGGAGTCCGCCACGAAGGTGATGAAGGCCTCCAGCGTGTCCCATGCGTGGGGCTGGCCCATCTCCGGCTCGCCGACCTTCTTCTCGAAGCCCTCGCGCAGCGACGCCTTGGGCTCGCCGTTCTTGCGGATGCGGGAGAAGTTGGCGTCGTTCTCCACGGCCTTGAACAGGTCCGAGTCCTTGTCCATGCCGTTCTCCGCCATCATCCGCTTGTGGGGCAGGTCCGCCGCCGTATAGAGGCCGAGGTAGCGGTTGTTGGCATAGAGCACCGCGCTGAAGGTCCGCACGCGGATGTGCTCGGGTGACATCTTGCTCCAGAGGTCGAACGCGAGCCGCGTGCGCACGTAGGAGTTGTCATTGAACGTGGTGACGAGCGCCACGCGCTTCTTCTTGAGGAAGCCGTCGCCGAAGACGGGCTCGTTGAAGAGGTCCTCGTCGGGGAATTCCAGCGTGAAGCTGCGCTTGGGGAAGGCCCCGGACGTGGCGCCCCGGTACTTGGCTTCGATGTTGTAGGTGCGGCCCCGGTAGATGAGCTGCGCGGGCTTGTCGCTGCCGGACGTGAGGGGCGGCGTGTAGATGAGGTGGAAGACGGGCAGCCCGTACTCTTCGGTGTACGTCTTCGGGTCGACGATTTTGACGTTGCCCGGGGCGCCGTCGTTCTCCGCGACACCCACCTTGAGGATGCCCGTCTCGTTGCTGGTGTGCTCGCGAAGGACGAGGTTCCACACGGCGGCCTGGTCCCTGCCGGGCGTCCAGCGCAGGGTGGCGGTGGCCTCGTCGAAGGCCGCGCCGGGCGGAAGGTTGTCCACGCTGAAGCGAAGCCCCGTGCTGGTGTTCCCGGTGGAGCACGTCACGGTGGCCGTCACGAGCTGGCCCTCCGTCAGCCACCGCGTCTCGCCCGCGGTGGGCGCGCAGACGGTGGGCGCGGAGCCGGCATCCGGAGGACCCGCGTCCGGAGGGGTCGGCTCACCTGCGTCGGGCACGCCCGCGTCTGGACGCTCCTGGGGAGTCGTGGGGTCCGGGTCGGGTCCGTTTCCCGACGGTCCAGGCACCTCGTCCGGAAGCTCACCCCCGGGTCCAGTGGAGGTGCCACCCCCACAGGCCACCGTCAGACAAACGACACACGCCAGCACGCCTCGAGACAAGCTTCTTCCGGCCACCGTGTTGCTCCCCCGCGTCCACCCGCCCATGTCGGAGCGGAAGAGATAGGCATCCAGGGAAGCGCTGACAGGCCCCGCCCCTTGTAGGTGTCGGCTCATGGACGCGAGGGGTGCTATCCCTGCCTGGAGGTGTTTCCGTTTCGTCGAGTCCGTTCAACCGTGGGAGAGGACCGCACCGATGGCCACCCAGTTCCCGCACCTCGAGCCCATCCACCGCGACTTCATCCTGCGCCAGCGGATGTTCTTCACGGCCTCCGCCGCCAGCACCGGTCGGGTGAACCTCTCCCCGAAGGGGCTCGACTCGCTCCGCGTGCTTGGCCCCAACGAGGTTGTCTACCTGGACCTCACCGGCAGCGGCAACGAGACGGCCGCGCACCTGCGCGCCGATGGACGCCTCACCCTCATGTTCTGCGCCTTCGAAGGGCCGCCCATGATTCTGCGCCTCTATGGACGGGGTCAGGTGCTGCGCCGGGGCAGCGCCGCGTACTCCCGGCTGTTGGCCTCCGAGTTCGGCGGCGTGGAGCCGCTGGGGGCTCGGCAGATGGTGAAGCTCGACATCGACCTCGTGCAGAAGTCCTGCGGCTACAGCGTGCCCCTCTACGAGTTCACCGGCGACAGACCCACGCTCACGCGCTGGGCCGAGAACAAGGGCGAGGAGGGGCTGGAGGAGTACCGACGCCAGAAGAACGCGAGCAGCCTCGATGGCCTGCCTACCGGACTCTTCGACGAGGACGATACGACTCCAGGCGAGCCGTAGGCGCCGGGCCGTGGCTCAAGAGGAAGCCCACCTGGACCTCTCCGAAGTCCAGCGTCTCGGCCTCGTCCCGGGTGCTATCCCGCCCTGAGGCGCGCGGAGTCCTCCGCGTGTTTCTCCAGCGCCGCGGCGATTTGTGGCGCGGTCCACAGCGGGTCCAGACAGGGGCAGAAGTAGCCAGGGCCCGCCTTTTCCCGCACGGCCCACTCGAAGAAACCGCGAGCCGTGGAGTGCAGTTCCTCCGGGAGGAAGAGGGCCGCGACGTCATATTCGGTGAAGCGCAGCAGGCCCGGCACGCGCCACTCCCGCTCCCAGTCGAAGCGATAGCTGTAGGGCGCGTTGTGCTTGTCGCCCTGGATGTCCACGAAGGGCGTCATGGCCCAGAGCGGATGGGCCCGCGAGTCCGACGCCGCCAGCGCCTGGTCCATCTGGTGCTTCAGGGAGAGGTGCGCGGGCGACGCGTACTGGACGTACCAGACGGGGCCACCCCCCTGGGACAGGATGAAGCTCTTGCTGAAGCCGATGCCATACAGGCTGCGGCGCTGGACGAGCCGGCCGAGCCGGTCGAGCGGAATCTCGCTGAGGCAGACCGCGCGGTGCCGGTCCGCGACCTGGGGCTCCTTGCGCGCGAGCCCAAAGCCCTGGGCACCCGGGATGAGCGTGCGCGTGCCCAGGATGTTCATCATGTTCTGGTAGGCGTCATGGAATGGCGGTCCGGGCTTCGTGAAGTGCACCACGAAGTCAGACATGTCCCGCCACTGTGAATTCGCCTGATAGCCCAGCATCGTCAGTCCGGAGCCAATGTCCCGGAGCGGGGAAGTCGATGCAACCCGACTGCATTCGCACCTCCGTCGCCTGCCCGCCCTCCCGACGGCGGGGCCGGTGCTCGGTGATGGCTGGCGGGTGTCTGGGATGAGGCTGGCGAAGCCATTCGAGCGCTGGCTCCACCAGGCTGGGGTGTTGATTGATGGGTGACATCGCAATCGTTCATCGAGCGGAGCGGACCTCCGCTCGGGGGAGCGAGCGATGCGCCACGATGGGCGGTTGTCACCGGTCGAGCTGATGCGGCGTCTCACCCTGTCGCTGGAGCGCATCGCGGCGCATGGGCTCACGAGCGGGGCCATCCAGGGTGCCTCGGAGGGACTCCAGGCGGAGCTGCCGGGGCTCGACGGGCAGCTGCGTGAGCTCGTCCAGGATGTCGTGGCCCTGCTTGCTCGCGAGGTCGAGGAGGCCGCCGAGCGACCTCCCGGCACGTGGTCCCGCTCGCTCGCGGAGAGCGCGGTGAAGGGCGTGGTGGCGGAGCTGCGGCGCTCGATGCCGGGCGCGGATGCGCTGTCCCATGAGCTGCTGGAGCGGGTGAACGGGTGGTTGGACCGCTCGGCGCGGGTGGCGGATCAACGTCAGCGGGAGCTTCGGCAGCCTGGCGCGCGGGCTCGGACGCTGGCCACGGGGGCGGTGCGCGGCGCGGTGCTGGAGCTGGCGCACGAGATGCCCGTGCTGGCGCCCATCGCCTCGGAGGTGGCGTCCCAGGCGGGGCGTGGGCTCGTGGAGGGATTGGGCACGGCCCTGGATGCGCGCACCGAGCGCATCGACGAGGTGCTGGAGAGCGCTGGGCGGCGGTTCGTCCACGCCGTGGTGGAGCAGCTCGAGCTGGAGGTGAAGGCTCGCCGCGAAGGCTCCGAAGTGGACGTGGGCCTCGTCGTGGCGACGATGGCCGAGCGCACGGCGACAGCGACGGTGCGAGGTGCCTCCGAGGAGCTGCGGCGTCAGCTCCGTGCCACGCGGGACGAACTGGGAGGCCCTTCGCTGCGGGGTGCCAGCCGTGAGGTGACGCTGGGCGTGTTCTCCGCGTTGTCGGAGCGACTGAAGGTTCCGCTCGCCATCGCGGTGGGCGCGGGTGGGGCGCTCGTGCTCACCGCGTTCACCCTGGCCCGGCGACGCTGAGCTGCGTCGCGCTGGGCTGAGCTGCGTCGTGCTGGGCTTGCGTCACGTTGGGTCGGGCTGTGTCGCGCAGGGCAGCGCCTCGCTGCGTCGAGCTGAGCGGCGCGGCGCCGCGCTGCTCTCGTGGCTTGCCTTGCGTGCGCGGCAAGGGAGCCCGCGGCCCGCGAGCCGCTGCGCATCGTCTGTGAATGAGGCTAGGCTGACCGGAAGACACAGAGTCGTCCGGGGGTGGTCTCGCGCATGTGGCGAAGGCTTGGAGTCGGCGGGGGCCTGTTGCTCCTGGGAGTCGTCCTGGCGTGGGTCGTGCTCGGTGGACCGTCGGGGGAGGGGCAAGAGCGCGGGAAGACCTCCGCTTTGGAACCTGACGCGGAAGGCCGGCGCTCGTCATGGGCCGCGCTGCTCGCCGCGCCCGTGTCCGCGCCCCGAGGCGGACAGGTCGTGCGAGGAGTCGTCATCGATATCGCGGGCCCGGTCGTGGGCGCGGTGGTGGTGGCGACCGAGGATACGCCTCGCAAGCCATTGAGTGCCCTGCCTTGCGACGATGACATGTCGTCGCTGAACGCGCGGTGCCCGGTGCGGGAGGTGTTGGACTGGTTGGACTCGGGCGAGGGCGCCATGCCTCCCCTGGCACGTACCGTGACGGACTCCGAGGGCCGCTTCACGCTGGCGGGCCTGGAGGTTGGAAGGTACGCGGTGTGGGCGGAGGGGCCGCGGAGCGTGGCGCTGCGCGAGGATGTCCCCGCTGGAACCGAGGACCTCGAGGTGTGGTTGGACGAGGGGCCCTCGCTCGCGGGCGAGGTGCGGGACGAGTATGCGCGGCCACTGGAGGGAGTCCGCGTCATCGCCCTCCTGGCGGCACACCGCCGCGCCTTCGAGGTGACCACGGCACGGGACGGACACTTCGAGTTCGGGGACCTGCCGGACCAGGATTACAGCGTCCTCTTCTCCAAGGAGGGACTGCTCCCGGTGCACGTGAAGCCGCGCGGCGCGGACCTGCTCGCCATGGACGTGACGATGTCGCGCGCACGCCTGCTCTCGGGCCGCGTGGTCCATGAGGACGCTCCTGCCCCGGGGGCGAAGGTGCGCTGCGAGGGCCCCGACTGGAGTCGCGAGGTCGTCGCGGATGGCGAGGGTCGCTTCACCTTCGAGGGCCTGCCCCCTGGGCGCTATTCGTTCTCCGCCAGCGACGGCGAAGCGGTGGCCGAGGAGAGCGTGGGCCTGGGGCCCAGCGGCGACTACCCCGAGGTCGTGCTGGCGCTTGGCAGTGACGTGCTCCTGGAGGGCGTGGTGCGAGACGCCCGGGGGGCGCCCATCGTCGGGGCGAGCGTCCTGGCCTGGAGGCTGGGCGTGCCCTACATCCCCAGGCAGAATCACGCGACGAGTGACGCTCGCGGGGTCTTCTTGTTGGGACCGGTGTCGCGAGCCCTCTACTCCGTCAAGGTCGATGCCCCGGGGTTCCTGGTGCACGAGGCGCAGCTGCGGCTGGGCGCGGACGGCGCGCCGCTCGTCTTCGTGTTGCGCGACGCCTTCACGGTGGAAGGCACCGTGGTGGATGCCGAGGGTCATCCCCTGGAGGGAGCCCACCTCTCCGCGGTCTCCCCTTTGGACGAGCGTGGCCCGTTCGACGAGTCACTCAAGGGACGCGATGACCTGGTGGTGGAGAGCACCGCGACGACAGGGAAGGAGGGCGCGTTCGTGCTCTCCGCCGCCGAGGCCGGGGCGCGGGGCATCGTCGTCAGCCATGCGCTGTATCGGTCGACCTGGCTCTCCGTGACGTCGCCTCGAAAGGGGCTCCGGGTCGTGCTCTCGCCGGGCGCCACGGTGAGCGGCGAGGTGCTGTTCGAGACAGACTACCCGGTGCGGTCCGCCCACGTGACGCTGGTGTCGCGACTGCGCGAACCGGGGGACGCTCACGAGAAGACCGGGAGTACGGATGCGAAGGGACACTTCACGCTCCAGGGCGTCGCCGAGGGGCGGTATCGGCTCGTCGTCACGCCTCGGGAGCTGGCCTCGCGGCGTCAGTTGTCCAAGCTGCTGGAGGTGAAGGGGCTCGCACCCGTGCATGCGCGGCTCCAGTTCCTCGCCGGCCGCTCACTCGCGGGCGTCGTCGAGGATGGGGAGGGCAAGCCCCTCGCGGGTGTCTCGATTCGGGTCACTCCGGCCGTGGAGAACGTATCGGTGCGAGCGCGAGGCGCGGACTTCGTGATGCACCCGGGTGTGGCGACGGGCAGCTCCGATGAGGAGGGGCGCTTCGAGCTGAGCGACCTGGTGCCGGGGTCCTACTTGCTGGTGGCCTGGCTGAATGGCCATGTGCTGGAGGTGCCCCCCGCTTCGAAGGCCTCGAAGCCCCGGGGCTCGAGCCTGCCCTTCGTGCTGGTCGAGGCCGGAAGCGCTGAGCTGCGGCTGGTGATGCGCCGCGAAGTCGGCATCCGGGGGCGCCTGGTTCGGGAGGACGGCACCCCCGTCACCCGGTTCGAGGTGAACGGCGTCTCCACCACGAGCCCGCGAGGTGAATTCTTTCGAGGCCCCCATGGAACCAGGCCGCAGGAGTTCCGCTTCTCCGCGCCCGGCCTCGCGACCCTCTCCATGAGGGTGGACGCGGTGGAGGGACAAGCCCTGGACCTGGGCGCGGTGGTGCTCCGTCCGGGGCGCCAGGTCCGGGGGCGCGTGACGGACGCGGCGACCGGAAGGCCCGTGGTGGGGGCCCTGGTGGACGTGGGCGACGTCCCCACGGATGCGAACGGCTGGGCGGATGAGGCGATGCTCCACGAGGAGGATGGCGTGGTGAGGACGCGGCCGGACGGCACCTTCACCCTCCCTCATGTGCTGGAGCAGCCGTATGCGCTCGTCGTGTCGCATGAGGCGTATTCGCAGAAGCGCCTGTTGCTCGGTGCGAAGCAGGACGAGGTGGAGGTGGCGCTCGCGGTGGGGGCCCTGCTTCGCGGCACGGTGAGCGACCCGGCGGCGGACAACACCACGGTGATTCTCTCGGGCTCGGAGAATGGCTACGTGCGGGAGCTGTCGGTCATCTCCGGACAATTCGAGCAGCCAGGCGTCCCGCCGGGTCCCTATCTGGTGGCGGTCCGGAGAGACAACACCGAGGACAGCGACACCCCACCTCCGGTGTTCCTGCCCCGGCGCGTCCAGGTCCCCGCCTCCGGCACGGTGACGGTGGACTTCGTGCCGCAGTAGGACGGGGCGACGCTCCACCTGCGCGTCGCGGACGCGAGCGAGCACTCCGTGGTCATCCTCGCGCAAGGGACGGTGCCCGCGCCGAGCACCCGGGCGGACCTGGAGCAGCTCCAGTCCCTCAAACCGCGTGAGCTGGGGCGGGGAGGGGCTGGACGTTCCGCTCGCAGCCGGAGGGGACCTATACGGCCTTCGTCTTTCGACGCGGTGAGCCGCATCCCTTCAGTTGTGTGCGAGAGGAGTTGATGCTGCCGGGCACGGGTGAGGTGACGCGGGAGCTGACGCCTTCGTGGATGCCGCTGCCTGCGATGTCGTTGTCGAGCATGGAGTGGTACTGATGGCGCCAGGCCCCTTCGCGGCGGAGTTCCTGGCGACTACGATTGGGTGCCATGTCCCGCCTCCGTCCACTGTCTCTCGTGGCCCTGCTCACGCTGGCCTTCGCACCGTTGGCGCTCGCCGCTGCTGGCACCCCCCAGCTCCAGGCCTTCTTCCAGCCCGAGCTGACCCAGGCCAGCTATCAGCAGAAGGCCTATGCCCAGGTCGCCGGCAAGTGGAAGCAGCCGGCGCGCAAGGGATTGCCGGCGGTGGGCCGCAGGACGGTGGTCCAGGCTGTGATTGGCCGCGATGGCAAGCTCGTCACCGCGGTGGTCTCCCAGGAGTCGGGCTCCAAGGTCTGGGATGACGCCGCGCTGGCCGCCGTGAAGAAGGCCGCGCCGTTCGCCCCGCTGCCCAAGGACTACGCGCTGGCCACGCTCGATGCGCACTTCCATGTCGCGTGGGTCGCCGCTCCGTGAATGTCCTCGCGCGCTCGTCCGTCCCGGCCCCATCGATGACATTCCGGTCCCACTGCCTCGCGCCCCTGCTGCTGCTCGCGCTCGCCCTGGTGGCCCCACCCGTCGAGGCGGCGCGCAGGCCTCGAAGCGTCCAGAGCGCGACGAGCGTCGTCGGCCTCTGGTCCGAGTCGCAGCACGTCTATGTGAAGGGGGACGTCGGCGTCTCCTCGGGGCAACTCGCGGACCTGGAGGTGTGGCTCACGAAGAACGCGCCTCACTGGACGGTGGTGTTCCTGGAGAACGCGGAAGGTGAGCGCTTCGTCGACGCGGAGGGCACGCGCTTCACGGGCATCGACGCCGCGTTGCATGCCCTGGGAAAGGGGCTGTCCAATCGCACGGGCTTCGGCGAGTTGAAGCACCCGAGGACGCGGGAGCCGGACGGCGCCGTGTTCCTTCTGTCCCTGGCGGAGAGGAACCTGTCGTACTTCGGCTCGGAGGCGCAGGACCGGCGCAAGGCGGGAGACGCCCAGTGGAAGGGTGACCTGGATGCAGCGGCCATCGAGGCCATGCGCAATGGCGGGCGCATCATCGACGCGGCGAAGAACACCGTGACGCTCGTCGATTCGCGGGTGGCCGCCGCCGTCGACCAGGAGGAGGCTGAGCGCGCCCGACTCATCGAGGCCCTGCGCGGCCGGCTCATCGCGATGCAGACGGAGCTGCCGCGTCTCTCCGAGCAGCGGCTCGCGGCCTTCGGGACGGTGTTGCCCCCGGGACTTCCGCGCGCGGCCGTGGACCTCGCGGGCGTGGCGCCTCAGATCGCCAAGGCCCTGGCGCTGCTGACGCCTCCGGAGAAGGCCGACCTCGCGAAGGCGACGGCGGTGCATGACGGCGTGCGGGCGAGCCTCGACGGGCTGCGCTCGGCGATGGAGGAGCACCGGACCGCGTCCGAGCGACTGAAGGCGCTGGAGGCCGCGCGGGTGACGCTGGCCGCGAATCCACTGGCCGCGTTCGCTTCCGAGGGGCTCTCGGAGCTGCGCGTCGTGACGGAGACGGCGAGCGGCGCGGTGCGTGACATGACGCCTGCTCACGGTGCCGCGCTCACCACGGCCGAGGCGGTGCGCGCGAAGGTCACCGAGACGCTGGAGGCGGCGGGGCGGGATGGCCAGCGACTCAGTGCACTGGCGAAGCTGTTGGATGACCTGGCGGCGAGGCCCGAGGTGGAGGTCTTCCAGGTGTCGCTCGACGAGGCCCGAGTGGCGTGGGGAAAGGCTCGCGAGGCATTCGTGGCGAGGGTTGGCACCTACGGCGTGCTGCTCCGGGCGAGCGAGGAGTCCTACCAGCGCGCTGTCGTGGCGGCGGACGAAGCGGAGCTGGCGCGGAGGATGCGCACTGGCGGCGGGACGGCGGGTGGCGCGGGCCTGCTCATCGCGGGCCTGCTGGCGCGTCGTCGGCGCAACGCGAGCCGGCTCAAGGCCACCGAGCTGCATGGCCGCTGGCGCACGGCCATCGACGAGAAGACGCATGCGCTCTTCGGGCTCCTGGAGCGCACGCACCTGTGCGCCGGCGAGTCCCGCGACGACATCGCGAGGCGCTTCGAGGGCCTCACCCGGGAGCGGGGGCAACAGCTCGCCTCCGACGTGGACGAGCTGTTCCTCCTCGCCACCGCCGCCGCGCGCGTGCTGCATCGGGCCGAGGACCTGCTCACCGGCTCCGGGATGACGAACGCGCTGGGGGCCCACCTGGGGACGGCTCGCTACGAGCAGGTCACCCGCCTGCTGCGCGACGAGCCCATCGTCTTCCACCCCGACGAGGGCGTGGAGGGCGTGCTGCGCGGGCCGCGCACCGAGGCGCAGCGGCTCATCGGCGACCTGAAGAGCTATCAGCCCTTCTCGCTCTCCTTCGAGGCCTTGCTGGAGGCGTTCAACACCCACGCCGAGCGGGCCCTGGTGCTGCTGGGCTCCCTGGAGACGGCTTCATTTACTTCGGTGGAGGCGTTGACCGCGCTGAAGGACTTCATCGCCGAGCTGCGGGAGGTCCCTCCCGGGGACGCGGTGCTGCGCGTGAAGGAGGTCACCGGTCAGGTCGTGCCGTGCCTGGATGCGCTCGTGAAGCAGGCCCGGCCCCTGTTGAAGGCGGACCCGCTCGCCGCGCTGGAGGGGCCGCTCGCGGAGGGCGGACGGCGGATGGCGGAGGCTCGGGCGCTCATGACGGTGCTGACCATGGCCGAGCGCGAGGTGCTCCCCGTGGTTTCGCGAGCGGGACGGGCGCTCGTGGACGCGGGCCTGTCGCGTCGGTGGTTGGATGACGCCGTCGCCGCGTTGGGACACACGGCGGAGGAGACGGCCAAGGCGCTGGTGGACCGGCCGGCGAAGGACGCCGTGGAGGCGCTGGCTCAATCCTTCACGGCCCTGGCCACGCGAGCGAGCGAAGCGGACGAACTGGTGGCGCTCGCGGCCCGGGCCCGGGATGCCCTGGCGCGCGTGGAGCGGGAGACGGCCACGGCCCGCGAAGAGCTGGGGACGTCGATGGACAAGCCCGCCTCGGCGATGCTGCGTGAGAAGGACGCCGACCCGTCGGACCGGCACGCCTCGGGTGTGGGCTCGCTGCGCGAGGCGCGCGAGGCGCTCGGGGACGGGAAGCTGGATGCCGCGCTCGCGGGACTCACGGCCTCGCTGACGCGCGTGGGCGAGGTGGAGGCGCTCCTCGCTGACAGTCGCGAGGCATCGAGGACCTTCGCCGCGCGTCGTGACGCGTGTCGCGAGGAGGCCCGTCGGCTCGAGGCTCGCGTGGTGGACGGCACCGTGCTGCTGGAGACCTTGATAGCTCGCTATCGCCCCTCCGCGCTGCGCCTGCGGCCAGAGGACCCGGTGCATCCGGAGGCCAATGGCACGGTGCGGGACAACGCCTCCGAGGTCGCACGGCATCTCGGCGACGCGGCGACGCGCCTGACGGAGGCGGACCTGGCCCATGCGGAGGCCCGGTTGCTGGCCTCCGTCGCGCTGCTGTCGGAGGTGGAGGCGCGGCACGCCCAGGCCCACGCCCGGCTCGACGAGGTCGACGAGAAGTCGCGGCGGCTCCAGTCCATCGAGGAGGGCAACGCCAGGACGCTCCTGCTCGCCGAGGGGCTGAGCCGCGCGTGTGACGCCGACGCGTCGGACGCGCGCACGATGCAGCCCACGCACAGGGCCCGTGACGCCGCCCGACAGGTCCTCCTGGCGGCGGTGACGGCGGCGGAGTCACGGCCCGCGGACCCCTTCGACGCCGCCGAGCGGCTCGCCTCCGCCTGTCTGTCGATGGAGCAGGTGCGGCAGGCCGCCGCGTCTGACCGGGCCCACCATGCCCAGGCGGAGGAGAGCCTGGCCTCGGCCGACCGCGCCGTGTCCTCCGCGGACCGTTGGATTCGCCAGGCCGCCACCGACGGCATCGGCGACAGCCGCGCGACGACGGCGGCCATCAGCGGCCTGGCCACCCTGCGACACGAGCTCGACTCGACGAAGCGGGCCTTCGCGACGCCCCATGGAGACTGGGTGGCCTTCGACAGGGTGGCGGACCGCATCGCCTCCGAGGCCGCGCGCAAGACGGCGGACTTGCGGGGCGAGCTTCGCGCCGCGGAGGAGGCCTCCGACGCCATCCGGTCCGCCGCCAGCATGGTGCAGTCCGCCGCGACGTGGATGGGCAGGGCGGGGGGCTCCCAGCTCGACTCCGCGCGCCGCTCGCTCGACAAGGGGCTCTACGCGGAGGCCCTGCGGTCCGCGGACGCGGCGACTCGCGAGGCTCGCGACGCCATCGAAGAGGCCGAGCGCGAGGAGGAGCGCCGTCGCGACGAGGCCCGTGAGCGGGAGCAGGCCCGCGCGGCTGCCTCCTTCTCCAGCTCCTCTTCTTCCAGCTCCTCTTCCTCGAGCAGCGGGTCCGGCTTCTCCAGCTCTTCCTACGGCAGCGGTTCTTCGGGGAGCGGTTCGGGCTTCGGCAGTTCGAGTTGGTAATCGCGGGCAGGCGCACGGACGGTTATGGTGCGCCCCCATGGCAACTCCTCATATCTCCGCGGCGCCCGGCGACTTCGCCGACGTGGTGCTGATGCCCGGTGACCCCCTCCGGGCTCGCTATATCTCCGAGCGCTTCCTGACGGACGCCCAGGGCGTCACCTCGGTGCGCAACATGTTCGGCTTCACCGGCACCTATCAGGGCCGCCGCGTCTCGGTGATGGGACACGGCATGGGGGTGCCTTCCATCTCCATCTACGCCACCGAGCTCGTCAAGGTGTACGGCGCCCGCGTGCTCATCCGCGTGGGGAGCTGCGGCGCGCTCCGCCCGGACGTGAAGCTGCGCGACGTCATCGTCGCCACCGGGGCCGGCACCGACTCGAAGGTGAACCGGATGCGGCTCATGGACCACGACTTCGCGGCCGTGCCGGACTTCCAGCTCGCCCGGTGGGCGATGGAGGCGGCGGAGCGACGGAACAAGGCCGTGCGCGCGGGCACTGTCTTCACCTCGGACTTGTTCTACCACCCGCAAGAGCAGCTCACCGCCACGCTGGTGCGCATGGGGGTGCTGGCCATCGAGATGGAGGTCGCCGGCCTGTATGGCGTGGCCGCCGAGTTCGGTGCGCGCGCCCTGGCCCTGCTCACCGTGTCGGACCACCTCCAGACGGGCGAGGCCCTCTCGCCCCAGGACCGGCAGACCTCGTTCGACGAGATGATTGAGCTGGCGCTCGACGTGGCCCTCAAGGTGCCCGCGCCGACGCCCTGACGCGGACAGTCGTCACTCGGGAAGTGTGGCCTCGGCCACGCCCGGAGCGCCCCCCAGGGCAGGGGGGCGCCAAAAAATCTGGGAGGGGCTTTGTGCTCGAACGATTCTCGGGCCATCCTTCGGCCCGGTGCGTTACCCCCTCTGGCTCCTATTGGTTTGCGCCGGCTGTGCCGCGCGCGTGGTTCCCCCCTCTGGCGGCGAGTCCGCCCTGGCGTCCGTGCGTTCGGAAGGACTGACGCCCGCTCGAGAGCAGGTGCCTCCGGCACCCGTCGAAGCGGTGCCAGGAGTTCCGGCGGCGGGAGCGACCGCGGAGGCCGCGGCCGTCGTGGCCCAGGCCTCCGACGAGAGCTGCGCGCTGTCGGCGGAGGACCTGGAGGACGAGGCGGCGGAAGCCGGCGAGGGTGAGGGCGACGACGGCGAGGGCGAGACGCCGACGGTGGGGGGCGAGGTGCCCACCGGGCCGGTGTACTCGGCGGAGATCTCCGACGACGACCTGACGCGACGCTGGAAGGAAGACATCGCGTCGCTCGGCTCGATGGCGGTGGGCTTCGCGCACAGCGGGCGGCTGGTGAACTCGGTGCAGTTCCCCCGGGGTGACGACTGGATTGTCGTCTCGCCGGAGATTGCGTGGGGCACGCAGGAGAGCATCGACTACCTGGTGACGGCCATTCGCGAGGTGCGCTCGAAGTACCCGGAGGCGCCGCCCATCCGCGTCAACGGCATCAGCAACAAGGAGGGCGGCTACAAGCGTCCTCACAAGAGCCACCAGAATGGCCGGGACGTGGACGTCGGCTTCTACTACCCGACGGTGGACCCCATCCGGGAGCGCGAGCGCGAGCGGTACATCAACGTGCCGCTCAACTGGGCGTTCATCCGGGCGGTCGTCACCAAGACGGACATCCAGCTCATCCTCGTGGACAAGCGCGTACAGAAGGTCCTGTACGAGCATGCGCTGGCGGTGGGTGAGGACAAGGCGTGGTTGGACTCGTTGTTCAGCCCGGTGGGGATCATCCGGCACGCGCGTCGGCATCGTGACCACTTCCACCTGCGGTTCCACAACCCGAGGGCGCAGGAGCTGGGGCGCCGCGTGCAGCCGCTGCTGTCGTTGCAGCCCGAGCACAACGTGATGCTGCACCGCGTGCGCTCTGGCGACACGCTGGGGGGCATCGCGCTGAAGTACGGGTCGACGGTGTCGATGATTCGCAAGGCGAACCGCATGAAGAACAACTTCCTGCGTGCAGGCCAGCGGTTGTCGGTGCCGCTGAGGGGCCCGTGCACCAACTGCCCCGTGCCGCCGCCCTTCGTGCTGCCGCCCCGGCAACTGCCGCCCGAGACGCAGGCTCCCGTGGTGGCCGCCGCCACCAGCGCCGCGCCCACCGTGGAGACGGCGCTGGCGACGAACTGCGCGAAGCCCACGCCGGTGGTCGAGGTCGTGAAGCCCACGGGCGCCGCGCCTGTCGCAGAGATGGTGAAGCCCGCTGCCGCACCTGTTGCTGAGACGGTGAAGGCCGCTGCCGCGCCTGTCGCAGAGATGGTGAAGCCCGCTGCCGCGCCTGTCGCCGAGGCGGTGAAGCCGGCTGTTGCGCCTGTCGCCGAGGCGGTGAAGCCGGCTGTTGCGCCTGTCGCCGAGGCGGTGAAGCCGGCTGTTGCGCCTGTCGCCGAGGCGGTGAAGCCGGCTGTTGCGCCTGTCGCCGAGATGGTGAAGCCCGCTGTTGCACCCGTCGCCGAGGCAGTGAAGCCCGCTGTTGCTCCTGTCGCCGAGGCGGTGAAGCCCGCTGTTGCCCCTGTCGCCGAGGCGGTGACGCCCGCTGTTGCCCCTGTCGCCGAGGCGGTGAAGCCCGTCGCCGCTCCCGTGGCCGAAGCTCGCAAACCGGCGATTGACCCGGCGGTGCACACCACGGTTCCTGTCGCCGCGTCGGCGCAGTCCGCGAGCATGCCCGTGTCAGAGTCGGCGCCGTCCGCCGCGGCCACGGTGAAACCCGCGTCCGTGGCCTCACCGCACGGAGCCTCGGAGGGTTCGTCCGCGGGCATCTCCCACGGACGCTGAGCGTCGAGTGCTTCGCGAGTCCCGTGTCCGAGGCGGCGCCCAGTCCGCCTGTCGCCTCCGCAAGGCTCTTCGCGCGGAGCCTCGGTAGGTTCGTCCGCGGGCATCTCCCACGGACGCTGAGCGTCGGGCGCTTCGTCAGAAGCGCGTCTTCACGCCCAGCTCCGCACTGGGCAGGAACTTCACCTCCGAGAAGTCGTTCACGCGCAGGACGGCCAGGGGCAGTCGCGCTCCGAGGCTCATCGCCAGCTCCGGCATGAGGTACATGGAGACGGACGCCATGGGCGCGACAGCGGGCCCCACGGTCCACCCCGTCTTGCCGGACTGAGACTGCACGATGAGCTGCAAGCTCGCCTCGGCACCCCCGGCGAACTCCATGATGCGAGAGCGCTTCCGCCACGCGTAGCCCACGCCGAACCCGGTGATGAACTCGCGGTTCTCTTCCTGCGGGCCCTGGCCCATCTGGAGAGAGAGCGTCATTCCACTCACCTCGGCCCTGGCGGTCTCCAGCCGGAACGCCAGCAAGGCTCCACCCAGCTCGAGCGCTGAGTTGCGCACGCCCACGGAAAGGCTCACCTCACGGAGGCCAGAAGAGGCCAGCGGGCGAGGCATGGGCAGCGGCGGCAGCGGCAGGGCCTTCTCCAGCACCGGCTGCTCGGCGGCGAGCGTCACGGCTGGCTCCGGAGACGAAGCGGGTGCCACCCCGGCCATCGCCGCCTCCTCCTCCAGGGCCCGACGCAGCGCGGCCGTCTCCCAGGGCCGAGGCTCCTCTGGCGGCACCTTCTTGTCCGACCGCGCCCCCGGAGTCTGCGTGGGCTTCGCCGACGCTCCCGACGATGACTCAGGCCAGTTCCACTCCTCGGGCGAGGCCGACATGGCGGTCCGGGACGCGGGCTCCTCGCCCCCCTTCGTGCCACCCACGCTGGACGCGGGTGCCACCGGCTGCAGGTCCTCCCACCGCACCTTCCGAACCTGTCCCGCCGCCGTCCGCAAGGTGCCCTGGTGCTGCTTGCCCGCGCGCCACGCCCGCAGCTCGTAGTCCCCGGGAGGCACCGCGAGCCGAGGCACCGCGCCTGGCCCCAACTCCGCGAGCACCTGCCCCCGGCCGGGCCGCAGCAGCAACGCGCGCTCGAAGTCGTTGGGCAGCTCCAGCGCCGTGCCCGGGCTGGGAAGCTGCGTGAGGATGAGCTCGCCCTTGCCCGTCAGCCGGTAGTCATACGCGGGATGCTGCGCGCCCGTCAGCACGTCCGCCGTGGCGGAGACGGTATGCGCATACGCGTACTGATACGCCTCCGCCAGCGTCACCAGTCCATCGCCCGAGGCATCCGCCGCCCCGCGCAATCCAGACACCAGATGGTGCGTGAAGAGCGAGCCGCCCACCTCGCGAGACTCCAGCGCCAGCTCGTCCTCCGCGCTGGAGGTGAGCAGCGCATGGCCGGTGCTGTGCACTTCGTCCGTCAAGCGCAGCTCGAACGAGGGGCCCGGACGTCCTCCCTTGAAGCGCAACAGCGCGCCGCTGCGGCAACTGTCGACGATGGCGAGCCGCACATCCGCCTGCGTCGCGTCCAGCCACCGCCTCAGGTCCGCGTACAGCAGGCGCTCCGTGCCCAGCTCCAGGGCCACGCCATCCGAGTGCCCGGAGAAATAGAAGAGCAACACCACCCGCGTGTCCGGCAGGACGCGCAGCGAGTCCACCTTCTTCGCCGCGGCGTCCAGCGCGGCGCGCACCGTGGTCAGGTCCTGGCCCTGCAGGACGATGAGGTCCGAGGCGGGCACGTCCCCCAGCTCGGAGAGCACTCCGGCGAGCTTGACGGCGTCGGCCTCGGCGTACCGCAGAGGAGGTCGCTCACCGCTGCCCACGTTGTGACCCACCAGCACCGCGATGCGCCGGGTCCCCGCCTCGGCGGGAAAGGTGGCGCAGACAAGGACGGCGAGGAGGAGGCAGCGGATGGAGGTCATCACGGCTGGGTCTTCTCGAAGAGGAAGGAGGCCTGCGCCCCCGCGGGAACCGGCAACCGCGCGCGGTCCCGGATGACGTCGGCCCCCCCGGCTGACAGCTCACGCAGGGCGGGAGCCACGGACTCGAACGACAAGGGCTTGCGAGAGAACAGGGCAAACACTCGCTCGGGGCCCGGTGCGTTGTCGAGCACCACGCTCCCCGGAATCTCCAGCGGCAACCCGTGCGAGGGCAAGAGGCCGCTCTCGGTGCCGCCAAAGGGGAAGTAGGTGCTCACCTGTCCTGCCCCATCCACCGACACCACGAGCACGTAGGGCAGTCCCAGGCCCTCGACGACGAAGCGCACCTGGTCGCCAGGAGCCAGCGCCTCGCCTTCCTCCACCTTCCAGGTGCGCTCGCCCCGGTGCGCGAAGAGCTGCAGCGCCGCGCCTCCCTTGAGGGCGTACTGGGGCTCCTCGGGCGGCCTGGGCACGGCGACGAGCACGAGCAGCAGCACCACGGCCGAGGACAGGGCAAGGGCGGGGGCCCACCACCGCCAGCGAGGTCCCCAAGGGGAGACGCGTGTCGGGAGCCGGTCGGCGCGAGGAAGTACGTACGCCGTGAAGTGCCGGCGGTGCGACGCCAGCTCCTCCGCGCGGGTGCGACAGGTGAGACAGGCGTCCAGGTGGGACTGGGTGGCATCGCGCTCCTGGGGGGAGAGCGCATCCATCGCGAGGGCGTCCAGCTTGAGGCTGGAGACATGGGAGGGGGCGGCGTTCATCATGAGGGGGGCCTCCCGGCGAGCGCGTGCGCGTGCCGGTGGAAGTCTGCGAGCCGGTTGACGACGGTGCGACGGGAGATACCGAGCACCTGGGCCACCTCGTCCTGGGTCATCCCATCGGCGAGGTGCAGCCAGGCGACCTCGGCCACCTTGGGGGGAGCGGTGGAGATGAGGCGGCGAGCGAGGTCCCGGCTCTCCAACAGGCGCTCGGCGTCGACGCCCGGGGTGTCGGGCAGGTCCCCGACGGGCACGGCGCGGCGGCGCCTGTCGCGGGCCTGGTTGAGGCAGTAGTTGGTGGCCACGCGGTATATCCATGCGAGGGCATGGTGGGCGTCGGGGGCGCGGTCCAACTGGCGATGCAGGCGAAGGAAGGTCTCCTGGGCCGCGTCCGCCGCCGCGGCGTCGTCGCCCAGAATCTGCCGGCAGCGGGCATACAGGGCGGGCCCATAGGTGCGGTACAGCGAGTGGAGGCGGTCTTCGGACATGGTGGTTTCTGAATTTCCGGCCTCCCTACCAACACCCGGGTTGTCCGGATTGCGCAACAGGCGCTGCGGACCCGAGCGGGTGTGGTAGCACGGGGCCGCCCATGGCCCTTCCCCCCCGCCGTGGCCCCTCGCTGGCCCACAAGGCCCGCCAGCGCACTCCGGGTCACCACTACAACGCGAGCTTCCTGTCCGCCGTGGACCGGACGGACATCCTGAGCTGGCTCGGGGCCCTCCACCCGCTCTGGGAGGAGCGCTACTCCAAGCACTTCCCTCCTCCGCCGGGGCAGCAGCAGCGGCGCCTGTTGCGACCGGTGTACTGGCTGGGCAACTGGCAGTTCGCGTGCCTGGACTACTACCGCCCTCCGAAGGGCCTCTTGAACCGGTGCGTGAAGGCGGAGCCCTTCCCGGCGGTGCTCCAGCGGCAGGTGGACAAAGTCGAGGAGCTGGCGCGGCGCATGTTCCGGGGCCCGGACATGCCCAAGGGCTGGCACCTCAACACCTGTCTGGTGAACTTCTACGGCAGCCGGCTGGAAGAGGACCGCTGGGTGGACACGGCGCGAGTGGGTGAGCACAAGGACTTCGAGCCGGGGCCGGTGGCCTCGCTGTCCTTCGGCGAGCGGGCGCTCATCCAGTTCGTCACGTCCTCACGGCCCGGCGAGCGCGACGCGGTGGTGCTGGAGCAGTGGCTGGATGACGGCTCGCTGGAGTTGTTCGGCGGGACGCGGTGGAAGGAGGAGACGTTCCACCGGGTGCAGCGCGTGGACACGCGCGACGGGCATGACCTGGCGCCGAAGCTGCCGGACTTCCGCACGCGGCGCATCAACCTGACGTTCCGCTACGTGCCGGACGTGCATGTGATTCCCTTCGCGAAGCTGTCCGACGAGGCGCGCGAGGACGTGCGCGGCTACATGGAGCAGCTCGCGAAGGGCAGCGCCTTCTTCCGTGCGGAGCTGGCCCGGGAGCGCCCCGCGTCACCCTGAGGGCGCGAGTCGTCCCGGGACCTCGTGGCCCCGGTCAGCGCTGCTTGCGATGCGTCCGGGCGAGTCGTCCCGGGCGCTCTGGTCCGCGGTCAGCGCTGCTTGCGATGCGTCCGCGCGTGGCGTCCCGCGGGCTGTCGCTGCTCGCGCTGGGGCGGCGCCTCCGAGTCCTGCTGAGGCGGGCCCGGGTCCTTCTGCGAGGCGACGAACTGGTTCCACGCCTCCCGGAACACAGGGGAGTCGCGAGGCACCTCCACGCGGGGAATCTGCCCGCGCATGATGCGCTCGATTTGCGCGACGACGGCCTTGTCCTTGGACGTGGCGAAGGTGGAGGCCACGCCGCTGGCCTGCGCGCGCGCGGTGCGGCCGATGCGGTGTACGTAGTCCTCGGGGGAGTGGGGCAGGTCGTAGTTGATGACCTGTCCCACGTCCTCCACGTCCAGGCCGCGCGCGGCGATGTCGGTGGCGACGAGGCAGCGGTACGTCCCCTTGCGGAAGCCCTCCATCGCCTGGCGACGCTGGTTCTGCGTCCGGTCCGCGTGCAGCACCGCGCTCTTGTGGCCCGCGCGCTGGAGGGTGCGCAGCACCTTGTCCGCCCGCTCCTTCGTCTTGGTGAAGACGAGCGCGGTGGCCTCGTCCTCCGCCAGCAGCGTCAGCAGCAGCGCGGACTTCTCCTCCGGCTTGACGACGTAGAGCCGCTGCTCGGCGCGCTCGGCGGGAGTGCCGCTGCGAGTCACCTCCACGCGCACCGGCCGGTACAGCATCTCGCGAGCGAAGCGAGTCACATCCGGCCCCAGCGTCGCGGAGAACAGCAGCGTCTGCCGACGGCGGGGCAGGGCCTCGAAGATGCGCTCGAGCTGCGGGAGGAAGCCCATGTCGAGCATCCGGTCCGCCTCGTCGAGGACGAGGGCCTCCAGCTTGCCGAAGTCCACCATCCCGTTCTCCAGCAGGTCCACCAGCCGGCCAGGCGTGGCGAGCACGAAGGTGGGCTGGGCCTTGAGCGCCTCCACCTGGGCGCCCATGTCCTCGCCGCCGATGACCACGGCGTGCGTCAGGCCACGCGCCTCGGCGAAGACCTGCACGGGCTCGGAGATCTGCTGGATGAGCTCACGGGTGGGGGCGAGCACCAGGCCGAGCGTGCCCTTCTTGCTGTGGAAGCGCTCCACCAGTGGCAGCACATAGGCGGCCGTCTTGCCGGTGCCGGTGGCCGCGCAGCCGATGATGTCCTTGCCCGAGAGGGCCGGGGGAATCGCCTGGGATTGGATGGGAGTGGGCTGCGTGAAGCGCACCCGGCGCAGGGCGCCGAGGGTGGCTTTGGACAGTCCGAGCCGGTCGAAGGATTCACTCACGGCTTCGGGGTATCACGGCGCGAGGCCCCGTGGGAAAGAGCCTCGGCCGACACTGTCAATCTACTTCGTGGCCCGCAGCTTCTGGGCCCAGGGCTCCAGGGCCCGGAGGATGCCCTTCACCCGCTCGGGGGACTTGCCTCCGTCCCGCAGCCGCTTCGCGACGGCGTCGAGGTGGGGGACGGCGTGCTCGGTGAGGGCCACGAGGGCGGCGGCCACGTCGCAGGTGTCCACGGCGTCGTCCATGCAGATGACCCTGTCCCCCATGACGTTGCGCCAGTAGGCCTCACAGTAGCCTCGGCGCCGCTGGTCCGGGATGAGGAAGAACGGGTGGAACGTGCGCTCCAGCCGTTGGACGGCCTGGGCGATGGGCATGTCCTTGTCGAGGGAGTCGCCGATGAGTCCTTTCGCCTGGGCCATGGACACCTTGTCCAGGGCGGGCTCGTCACCCGTCATGAAGAAGTAGCCCTTCTTCCCGCGCTTCTCGAAGCAGTCCATCGCGGTGTGCTCGGCGGCGAAGTACATGCCCAGCTCGTACGACTCGCCGGGGTTCGAGCCACCGCCGCGCTCCAGGAACATCCAGGTGAGCCACTGGTCCAGTTGGTTTTCGGAGGACTCGAACTGGCCGACCTGGAGCGGGGCGCGGTCGAAGAACGCGTCACCCACGGCCATGAAGAGCACCTGCGGGTCGGGGATGCCGGCCTCCATGAGGTCCTTCATGAAGGAGGGGAACGTCTGTCGCGCGAGGATTTCGGGGATGTTGCCCATGGAGCCCGTCACGTCGAGCGCCATGACGACGGCGAGCGAGTTCGGATGCGCCTCGCTGTCGCGGCTCTCGCGGAACTTCACCCCCAGGGGGTCCATCTGGGGATGGCAGGCGCGCTGCTTGAAGACTTCCTGAGGCGGAAGCTCGCTGCGAGCCCGCGTCATCGCCTCATGTGCCTTGTGGCTGTAACTCCCGTAACCCATGGTTGCTCGACCCCCTCGGTGGAGACTCCGCGAAGGTGTCTCGCGGCGCCCCGAAGCTAGCCCGGACGGCGCGCCCTCGTCAGCCCCTGGGGCGCTTGTCCCGGGCCCTGGGCCCCTGGGACGTCACCGAGACGCGCACCCCCAGGTTCGCCTCCACCCAGCTGACGAAGCGCTGTGTCCGTGTGTCGGAGGTGTCTCCGAGTGACAACGTCGTCCGCTCGGGAGCACAGCGGGCGAGCGCCCTGGCGAGGCGGGCCTGCCAGGCGAGGTCCTGGGCCGCGCCGGGACGCAGCGCGGTGACGCGTCCGGCCTCGTCGCGCAGTACGAGCGCCTCGTCTTCCCGGGGGCCTTGCGGTGCGCGGTACGCGGAACACACGGACCAGTGCGGGGTGAGTCTGTCCACATGCGTCACGGCGAGCGAGTCCACGCCGCCGCAGACCTGGAGCGCATAGCGTCCGAGGACCGCATCGAACGAGCCCACACGGAAGCCGCCCTGCCAGCCTTCGGCGGTGTTGTGAGGTTCGGGCATGGCGGGCGCGAGCGACGGCTCCTCGGTGGGGAAGGGGCCCTCGCCGTGGCGCGTGGCGTAGGCGCGGAGCACGCCGAGGCGATGCACCTCCCCGTCGAAGCCCTGCTCGCGCAGCAGCGTCAGGGCCGGCTCGAAGGTGCAGGTGCTCCAGGTGGTGTGGGGGTGGAAGCCGCGCCACTCATCCAGGAGGACGCCTTGAGCGCCCTCGAAGACGGTGTGGCCCTCACGCAGCCGTGCACCGAGCCAGTCGTCGCCCACCACGCGCTGCTCGGGATGGATGACACGCACGGCCTCCACCCAGCGCGATGGGATATCGGAGTCCTCCAGCAACGCCAGTTCCTGCATGGCGTCGGGATGGCCCATGTCGGAGTGCCGCCAGTCGGCAACCTCCGCGCGGAGTCGCTCCTGCGCGGCGCGAGCCTTTCTCAACAGGACCGCCGGCTGACACATGTCTCCAGCGAGGACGGTGGCCTCTGGATGCGCGAGCGCATCGCGCACCGTCTCGCCCACGCCCACGCCGCAGGTGCCATGTCGATTCGCGCCCCGGCTCAGCTCGCGCAGCCGGCCAACCGCTTGATGGAACGGGGTGATGACCCGGGCCCGCTCGCTCACCGTCACACGCGACAGGCCGTCTGGCACGCCGCTATCAGCGAGGTACTGGGCTTCCACGTGAAGGGCCAGCGGATGGAAGACGGTGGAGTGCGCCAGGTGCGTGGCGACGCCAGGGACGAAGGTGCCCGCGCCGAGCTGCGAGAAGGTGTGGTGTCGGCCGTCATCGGTGACGACGTTGTGGCCCGCCTGCGCGCCTCCGTTGAATCGCACGACGAGGCGAGCGTCGTGCTGTCGAACCAGCCAGTCCGTGAGCGTGCCCTTGCCCGCGTCGCCGAAGCCGAGGTCGACGACGACGTGGGCCGCGCGGGGTGCCTTCATCGCTCGTCGAGAGGGCTTCGCCGGGGGCCGGGGATGCGCCGATGGCCGGAGTTGTAGTCATTCGTCGGCAACTGCTCATCCTCCAGCCGGGGCTGCGGCGTTCCGTCTCTCCCCAGCGTCGCCGCGAAGGACGTGAGCGCGCGGATGACGGCGCCGCGCCGGGCGCGCTCCAGCCCCCCCTTCTCCAGATGGCGGGCCAGCGCATCCAGGTCGGAGATGGCGCCCTCGCACAGGCCCACGAGGCTGGACGCGACATCCACCGTGTCGCTGGGGTCCTCCATGCAGATGACGCGGTCCCCGAGCAGCTCCCGCCAGTCCCGCTCGCAGTTGCGGCGTCGGGCCATGTCGGGGATGAGGAAGAACGGCTCGAAGCCGACCTGGAGCTCCTCCACCACCTGTCGCACGGGAATGTCCTCGTCCAGCGTGTCGCCGATGAGGGACGCCACCTGCTTGCGGGAGACGTACCCATAGGGGCGCTCGTCGCCCGTCATGAAGAAGTAGCCCCGGTGCTTGCGCTTGCGCCAGCAGTCCAGGTCCGTGTGGCGCGCGGCGAAGTACATGCCCAACTCGTAGGACTCGGTGCCGGGCGTGCCGCCGCCGCCTTCCAGGTAGCTGGAGGTCAACCACTGGTCCATCTGCCGCTCGGAGGACTCGAACTGGCCCACCTGGAGCGGAGCGTGGTCGCTGTTCGCGTCGCCCACCGCCATGAAGAGGACCTGCGGGTCGGGGATGCCCACGTCCATCAGCGACTTCATGAAGTCGGGCAGCCGGCGACGGGCGAGCAGCTCCGGGATGGAGCCCATGGAGCCCGTGACGTCGAGGGCGAAGACGATGCCCAGCGACTTGGAATGCGCTTCGCTGTCGCGACTCTCTCGCCACTTCACGCCGTGCGGGTCCATCAGCGGATGACAGCGCTCCTGCTTGAAGACGCGCTGGAGGGGGACTTCCTCACGCGCCCGGGTGAAGGCCGCGTGTGCCGCGTGGCTGTAGCTCCCGTAACCCATGGCTCGACTCTCCTTCCACGCGCGGACAGGCCGCGCTCAACGCCACCCAGGCAGGGTGAAGGGAACGTAACTCGGCGGACCGAAGGCCTCTTGCGCGGCGGTGGACACCAGCTCCTTCACGCTCCACGCATCGACTTCCAGGCCGCTCCCCCCCGAACTCGTGTGCTGTGCGCGCAGCAGCTCCGCCAGGGGCGCCGGCACGTGCGACGGCACCGAGCCCGTCGCCGGGTCTCCACCGAGCACCCAGGCGATGGAGCGCGCGCACATCGCCACGTCCGATGCCGGAGTGGGCACGCCTCCTCCGTCCCACATCGCATCGAAATAGAAGTCCCGATGCGACGCGCTGGTGGCGACAAGGGGCATGAGATTTCGAATCTTCCCGGCGCTGGACCAGCCGATCAGCATCAACCCGTGGTCCCGAGGGTGGACGAGCAAGTGGGGCGGCAGCACCGCGCCGTGGACGTAGCCCGCGCGATGCACGAAGCCCAACAGCTCCAGCGCGCGCTTCCACATCCACACCGCGGCGCGCGGGTCGACACCGTCGGGGTACACCTCGCGCACGTCGGCGAGGGTGTGCTGGAAGCCGCTCGTCCAGCGGTACACCAGCGCAGCGCGGGCGACGCCCTCCGGGTCCTTCACGGTGCCCCGCGCCACGGGCTGGGGGAGCAGGCGGGTGAAGTACTCGGCGCCCTGGGCCTTGGTGCGCTGCAGGTCCTCCAGCACCTCGTACTCGTGGGCGAGCAAGTCCTTGTCGACGAGGGCACGGGCCACCTTGAGCACCACCAGCTCGGTGATGCGCGAGTCGCGGCGCGCGAGGAACACGTCACTGCCGTCACCCCGGCCCAGACGGCCGAGCAGCACGTAGCGCGTGTTCGCCACGGTGACGCGAGGCCGGTCCGGAGCGAACGGCGGGTCGTCGGCGGGGCGAGCGGGCTTGGGCCAGATGGCCGCGCCCTTCGCGGATACCATGGCGCCGCAGTAGTCACACGTGAGGATGCCATTCGGCGAGGACGGGGGCGGGAGCTTCGCGCCGCAGCCAGGACACTTCAAAAGCTGTAGTTCCATCACCCCTCACTCAGTGCCGGACGAGCATACCTCGGCCTCCTGGAACCTGAATGTCCCCATTGGCTCCTCCGCTTCCCGTGGTGCTCGACACCAACGTCGTCCTGGACCTGTACGTCTTCGAGGACCCCGCGCTGCGTGTGCTCCAGACTGCTCTGGGGGCGGGCACACTGGTGGCCTGGGCGGAGGATGCGACGCTGGCGGAGCTGGGCTTCGTGCTGGCATCGCGCCACTTCCTGCCGGGGAGGAACATGGAGGGCCGGAGCACGGCCCTCGAACGCTATCGGGCGAGCGTGAAGGTGCTCCCGCCGGATGCGTCCGGAGCCGCGCTGGAGCTGCCTCGGTGCAAGGACCGGGACGACCAGAAGTTCCTCCTCCTGGCCGCCCGGGCCGGGGCCGCGTGGCTGGTGAGCAAGGACAAGCGCGTGTTGTCGATGGCGGACCGGCGGGAGCTGCCCTTCGTCATCCTCACCCCCCGCCAGGCCGTGGCGCGACTGGAGGCTCAGGCGCTGGTGACGGGCCGGTAGCGCAGCACGCGCACCGACTCGAGCCCGACGATGAAGGTGGTGATGGAGGTCAACTTCGCCTTGCCCCCGGCCTCGCTCCAGTCGAGCACGTGCACGTAGACGGGCTCTCCGCCGTCCTCCGCGTCCTTGTTTCCGAAGACGAGCACCGTGTCGGCCTTCTCGCCCGAGTAGGTGACGAGCGTCTGGCGGAAGTTGATCCACGACTCGCGGGCGCCGTTCTCCTCGCTGAGCCCGCGCAGGAACGCGGTGGGCTGGGCGAGCGTTCCCTGGACGAACTCGCCACCGGTGAGCTGGTGCTTGAGCTGCTGGCTCCGGGTGCTCAATGAGGTCTCCCGGTCATCCATGCAGCCCATGCACTGGTCAGCGCAGTCGCAGATCTCCTCGGACTCGGTGAGCGTCCTGCCCTTGCGGTCCGCCTCGCATTGATTGATGCAGGAGGAGAGCGCGCGGGCCTCCGCCTTGCGGGTGCTGGCGATCTTCGCGCGCATCTGGGCCTGGGTGGCGTCGGCCTCGAAGAAGGACGCGTCCGCCAGGTGCAGCAGGCCCGCGACGCGCATGAGCCCCGGGTCCTCCATGGAGGACAGCGCCGAACTGGCGGCGGCCTTCTGCGGGCGAAGCAGCGCGGACCTCACCCGAGACCACTTCGCGCGGGCCTCGGACTTGTCGCCGTCCCGGTTCAGGTTGGCTCGGTCGAACAGCTCCGCCACCGCCTTCGCGCGGGCCAGCTCCGCCTTGTAGGAGTCCTTCGCCGGCACCAGGGCCAGCCACTTCGTGGGGGTGCGCTCCGTCTGGTACAGGGCCGTTTGCTGCTTGTCGTTGTTCTTCTGGATGAGGAGGTCCTCGGTCTTGTAGCGAGGTGCCCACTCCAGCTTCGCTTGCGTGTCGTTGCGCGCGGCGGCCATCTTCCGCTCGTACGCGTAGGAGCGCACCTGCTCGAAGGCGGCCGTCTCCAGCTCCGCCTTGTAGGGGTCCTCGCCCTCCACGTACACGCGCAGGTCGCTCAGGCAGGTGTCGTCGTATGACGTGCCGGGATAGGTGGACACGAGGGTGAGCCGTACGCCCTGGACCTTGCCGGGCACGGGCAGCGGGACTTCCTGCCAGCCGAGCACGTCCTTCAGCTCCACCTCCACCGCGGTGCCCGTCGTCCGCGGCCCCGTCTCTCCCTGGACGAGCGGCTCCAGCTTCACGGCCTTGGGCCGGGCGTTGGCGCGGTAGAGCTTGTCCGTCTTCTGGTAGCCGTTGCGCAGGAAGACGCGGAAGGACTTCGCGCGCGTCAGCTCCGGGCCCCACCACTCAATCGCCTCGCCCACGCCGGTTCCCTTGGCGCCCTCCACCCAGGCGGTGGCCGGGTCATCGTCGGCGACATAGAGGGGGAGATAGTTCTGGGCGTGCTTGTTCCAGCCGTTCTCCAGGAAGGAGGACGCCGTCACGCGGCGGGGATGCAGGCGGTGGGCGGTGCCCGCGTCGGGCTCCAGGAGGATGGGCGGCGCGGCGGCGAGGATGAGCGACAGGAGAATCATGGCTTGCGCTCCAGGGATTCGCGGGGTGACGGAAGGGGCGCGGCCCACAGCACCAGCCGTGAGAGGCCCGGGGGATAGAGCCCCGAGTCTTCCTGCTCTCGGGACACCAGGTGGTAGACGACGCGGGCATAGCGCGCGCCAGCGGGCAGTCGGACGCGGCGAGGCGAGCCCGGAAGCAGCCGCGTGTCCTCGACGGCGCCCAGGTGAGGCAGTGTCTCGGGAGGCCAGGGGCGCGTTTCCAGGCGGCGGCCCAGCGTGGCCACGGTGCGCGAGGACTCGAAGAGGGGATGGTCGGAGACCTCCACGCTGACCCAGCGCATGACGTCACCGGAGGGGAAGGCGTGGCCCACGTCGCGCGTGGAGAGCAGGAGCGCGCCGTCCACAGCCTCCACGACGAGCGCGGCCTTGAGAGACTCGGTGCGACGGGTGCCTCCCAGTCCATGGTCGCCGCGCGGCATGTGACAGCTCGCGCAGTGGCGCGTGTCGCCCGTCTGCTTCTGCCACCGGCTCCATTCGCCCACGGTGTCCTGTTGCGATTGGGTATCGGAAAGCCGGACGCGCTGGCCGTCGGCCTGGAGCACCGGGAAGCCGAACTGGTGGCAGCCCGCGCAGGGCATCGCGGGAGTGGCCTTCGCGTCGCCGAGGGGCGCGTGGCAGCCCGCGCAGGTGACGCCGTGTTCCTCGGGCGGACTGTCGGAGGGGAGCGCGCCTCGCTCCAGGTTGCGTGCGAGGGGGGCGTGACATTGGACGCACCAGGCCGGGCGGTCCTCGGTGATGGCGACCTGGAAGACATCGTCCGTGCGCGCGGTGGCGTGGCCGCTGCGCTTCCAGGCGTCGACCTGGGGCGCGTGGCACTCCGCGCAGCGCTGGACGCTCCAGTCGGGGAGCCCATGCGGTGCGGGGCCGACCTCCATCCGCGCGGTGCCCTGGGGGAAGCGGGGGCCGGGCGCGGAGGCCAGCAGTGCGCAGGTGAGGAGGAGGGCGTGCACGGTGAGGCGGGGAGTGTAGGCGTCCTCCGCGTGCGAGCGCGACTCCCACCCTGGGGCGTGGGCGCGGTAGAACCCGACCCATGCGGGCCTACGAGATTCGAGACGGATT
This sequence comes from Myxococcus eversor, assembly GCF_010894455.1. Classification (GTDB taxonomy): domain Bacteria; phylum Myxococcota; class Myxococcia; order Myxococcales; family Myxococcaceae; genus Myxococcus; species Myxococcus eversor. Next base: position 112,133 of record NZ_JAAIXY010000028.1, read on the forward strand.
CGGGTTGGACAAGCTGGTGCTGGGTGAGCGGCCGGACCCCACGCCGGGCCCGTTCCAGGTGCGGGTGAGGGTGAAGGCGACGAGCCTCAACTACCGCGACCTGATGATGGTGGAGGGGCGCTACAACCCGAGGCAGAAGCTGCCGCTGATTCCCAACTCCGACGGCGCGGGTGTGGTGGACGCGGTGGGGCAGGGTGTCACGCGCGTGAAGCCGGGGGACCGGGTCGTGGGCCTCTTCTCGCAGGCGTGGCCCTCGGGAGAGCCGACGCGCACGGCGCAGCAGAACACGCTGGGAGGCCCGCTGGATGGAGCGCTGGCCGACACGATGGTGTTGCACGAGGACGGCGTGGTGCCGACGCCCGCGTATCTGTCGGATGAGGAGGCGGCCACGCTGCCGTGCGCGGCGCTCACGGCCTGGAGCGCGCTGGTGACCTACGGCGCGTTTAAGGCAGGGGACGTGGTGCTGCTCCAGGGGACGGGTGGGGTCTCCATCTTCGCGTTGCAGATCGCGAAGTTGATGGGCGCGCGCGTCATCATCACCTCCAGTCGCGACGACAAGCTGGAGCGGGCGCGGGCGATGGGTGCGCACGACGTCATCAACTACGTGAAGGCACCGGACTGGGACAAGGCGGCGCGGGCGCTCACGGGGAACGTGGGCGTGGACCACGTGGTGGAGGTGGGCGGAGCGGGGACGTTCGAGAAGTCACTGCGCGCGGTGCGGCCCGGAGGCACGGTGTCCGTCATCGGCGTGCTGAGCGGCGTCGCGGGCGCGGTGCCGCTGACGTCCATCCTGATGCAGAACCTGCGGGTGCAGGGAATCCTGGTGGGGCATCGCCAGGGCTTCGAGGCGCTGCTGCGCGCCTTCTCGCAGCACACGGTGCGGCCCGTGGTGGACCGCGTCTTCGCCTTCGACGAGGCGGTGGCGGCGTTCCATCACCTCAAGAGCGGCGCGCACTTCGGGAAGGTCGTCGTTCGCGTGGGGTGAGCCGGGGCCCGCCGTCGGTGTCCGCGAGGGCCCGGTGAGATGGATTGCTCACCGGGCCTGGGTGCCGACGGGCGCTCAGGAGCCCGTTTCGGTCGGGCCCGAGTCCGAGGGGTTGTTGGAGCGGGCGACGTAGCTCACCTGGGGACCCCCGCGAGGCCCACGGGGGCTGCCTCCCCGAGACTGAGGGGCGCGCTGCTGACGGGGGCCGTTCTGCCGAGGCTCGCGCGGCGTGTTGCCACCGGGGCTGGCGTCAGGCGCGTTGTTTTCGGAGCGGGTCTCCACGAGGGGCTGGGAGCCCCTGCGGTTGCCACCGCGCTTCTCGTTGCCCGGGAAGGGACTTTCGCCACCAGCCCGGACCTCGTTGCCATGACGCCCGTTTGGCGCGGAGGGCTGCTCATACGGAGGACGAGGAGCGCCGTTGCGCGAGTCACCCTGCGAGGAGCGAGGGCCGTTGCGTGAGTCACCCTGGGCGCCGCGAGGTCCTCCATTGCGCGGATTGCCTCGGCGCTGCTCTCCCGCGACAGGGCGCGAGGAGTCCTCACCGGACGGTTCACGCGATGCGCCGCGAGCCGTCTTGTTGTGCTGCGGACCCGAGGTCGACGGAGCGGCGTCGGCGGGATAGCCGCTTGGAGCGCCGTTGCGTGAATCGTCCGAGAAGCGCGGGCTGCCATTGCGCTGCTCGCCACCCCGGGTGCGTGGATTGCCGTTGCGCGATTCATCCGAAGCGCGCGGGCCGTTGCCGCGTGACTCCTCCGCGAGGTGCGAACCACCGTTGCGCTGCTCACCGCCAGTCGCACGCGGACCGCCATGACGCGAATCATCCGAGATGCGAGGACGGCTGTTGCGAGACGCGTCCCCGTTGCGCTGACCGCCACGGGTGCTCTGCTCGTCCTCCTGGGCACGCGGGCTGCCATTGCGCGAATCATCCGCGGCACGTGGGTATCCGCCGCGAGAGTCTTCCGTGGCACGACCCGTCACGCCGTTACGAGGCTCGCCCTGCGCGGCCCGGGGGCTCCCATTGGGCGAATCACCCGAGGCACGCTGCTCGACTGGGGGCGAGCGAGGTCCACCACGCTGCTCGACCTGTGGCGAACGAGGACCTCCACGCTGCTCGACTGGGGGCGAGCGAGGTCCACCGCGCTGCTCGACCGGGGGCGAACGAGGACCCCCACGCTGCTCGACCTGCGGCGAGCGAGGACCCCCACGCTGCTCGACTGGGAGCGAGCGAGGTCCACCACGCTGCTCGACCGGGGGCGAGCGAGGTCCACCACGCTGCTCGACCTGCGGCGCACGAGGACTTCCACGCTGCTCGACCTGCGGCGCACGAGGACCTCCACGCTGCTCGACCTGAGGCGAACGCGGTCCACCACGTTGCTCGACCTGGGTCGAACGCGGGCTTCCGTTGCGCTGCTCAGCCGGACCCGTGCGAGGTCCACCCGCCTGAGCTCCTCCCTGAGGCGGGCGAGCGGCACCCGCACCACCACCACTCCGCGGCGCGGAGGCCGGTGCACCAGGGCGGCTGTTGCCGGAGCGCGGCGGAGAACGACCCGGTCCGCGACGTCCCCCTCGCTGTGGCGGAGACGCTGGAGGCCTGCTCCGCTCGCCACCTCCCTGGCGAAGCACCAGGGCCTCCAGTTCGCGCAACTCGGCCTCTTCGGCCTCCTCGGGCGTCATGGGAGCCTTGGGTGGCTCGGGCAGCACTTCCACCGGTTCCGGCTGGAAGTCGCGACGTCGGTTGCCGCCCTCCATGCGCGCGTCCGGACGTCCGGCACCCGCGCGACGCTTCGAGTCGCGGAAGGTCCCGGACGGGACGAAGTCCGGCGTCAGCTCCCGCTTGTTGTACGCCGCCCAGATCTCCCCCGTGTCACCCGAGGCGCCGTGCAGCCAGGGCGCGGTGCCCGCGAGGAACTCGCGCACGTTGTCCAGGTCGCGCCGGAAGTAGAACTCCGCGCGGTTGTTGCGCGCGGCGGCGATGGTCTGCGGAAAGTCGATGATGGTGGGCCCCGCGTAGCCCATCAGGATGTTGTAGGGAGACAGGTCTCCGTGGATGAGGTCGGCGCACAACATGCTGACCACCTGCGCCCGCAGGTCCACGTACAGCGCCTGCGCTTCGTCGGGCGTCGCCGGGGGCGCCTCCACCAGCCGGGGCGCGGGTTGGCCCTGTGCGTCGAGCACCAGCTCCATCAGCAGGATGCCCTCGTAGAACATCACCGGCGTCGGCACGCGAACGCCCTGGCCGTGCAGCTTGTAGAGCGAGTCGGCCTCGGCGCTCTTCCATGCCTCCTCGGAGGCGGCTTGCCCGAAGCGGCTGCCCTTCTCCATGGCGCGACGCGTCCGGGAGTTGCGCACCTCGCGCCCTTCCCGATAGCCCACGTTGTTGCGGAAGTTCCGCTCGTGGCGCTGCTTGTACAACTTGGCTGCGACCACCTGCCCGGCGTGCTGGACCAGCCACACCTCCGCTTCCTTACCGGTCTTCAACTGGCCGATGACGGCCTCGATGATTCCGTCGGCGAGGAGGGTCTCTAGCGAGTCATTCATTCAGAGGCGGAAGTCCTTCTGGGGCTCGGGCGGGTGTCACGAGATTCAGCGCGGTGCGGCCCTGCTCGCAGCGCGCGGTGGCATGTGAACATCTGGCGGGGCCCTCTTGCTACCGCGATATCCCCGGTAGCAGTCAGGGGAGCCGACGCTCGGCCTGCTAACAGTTTGTCCGCCAGGGTTCCAGGGTATCAAGGGGACGGCGGAGCGGGTGAGTCAATCCTGACCCTGACCCAGAGGCCAAGGCCTTGAACTCGGGGCCCGCAAATGAGGCCGGGTGCTGGACGACCTCGCGATGGAACAGCAGGCGGGCAGGCGACTGCAAGCCCCCTCGTCAGGCCACCTCCACGGAGCCAGGTGCGGGCCCTCTTCCGTCACCCGACAGCCCGGGCGTCAATCCGGGGGCTCGAAAGCACCTGCACGCAGGGGACTGCCGACCCGCACCGGGAGAGCGCTACGATGCGCGCCGCCCAGGAGGAGTCACCCATGGCGACGAAGAAACGCAAGTCCAGTGCTGCGAAGAAGTCATCCCGGCGCGCCTCCACCCCGAAGAAGGCCGCGACGAAGAAGGGCGCGGCACGGAAGGCGCCCGCGAAGAAGAGCGCGACTCGAAAGAGTGCCGCGAAGAAGGGCGCGGCTCGCAAGGCCCCCGTGAAGAAGAGCGCGGCTCGAAAGAGCGCCACGAAGAAGGCGGCGACGCGCAAGAGCGCCGCGAAGACGACATCCGCGCGTGCGAGCGTCGCGACGAAGCCCACGAAGAAGGCGACGACGCCTCGCTCTCCCCCGCGCGCGGTGTCCCGGAAGAAGCCCGAGGCGCCGCCGTCCGCGGAGGTCATCGCCGTCGCCTGGGATGAGCGCCCGGCCACGGGCTCGCCCTTCGTCGAGGAGGTGGAGACCTCGTCCGCGGGCATCCAGCCCCTGGCGCCCGCGCACGCGGCGGTGGATGAGCTGACCAGCTCCGGCAACGAGCTGCTCGACATCTTCCAGCGCTATGACCGCAACCGTACCGGCACCATCGAACGCGCGGAGTTCGCGCGGCTGCTGGAGGCGCTCGGTCAGAACGTCACCGACGAGGAGCTGGAGATCGCCGTCGACATCGTCGACACGGACCGCACGGGGAAGATCTCCTGGAGCAAGTTCAAGGCGTGGTGGACCAGCCGCTGATTCGGCCGCGGGGGCCAGGGGAAGGCCGGTCCGCGATGGTGACGACGTCGTGACCGGCCGGGTTCACCCAGGGGAGACCCGGAACACGCAGGGGGAAGGGGCCGGCCCACGAGCCCTCTGCTGTTCGAGTGCCTCTAAATAGTGACGGGGGGCCGGGCTGACCTACACTCGCGGCGCGAAGGGGGAACTGTGTCCGACCTGGCGTCCAGAGCACATTCCACCGTCTTCGAGCACGCGCGCGACGCGGTGCTCGTGCTCGACGCCGCGCAGCTCATCCAGGAGGTCAACCGCGCCGCGGAGCGCATCTTCGGACCCCGCGCGGAGCTGGTGGGCATGGCGGTGACGCGGCTGTTGTCGGGCTGGCGTCCCCCGGACACGCGAGGCTCGCCCGACACGCCGCATGAGACGGAGCTGGCGGGGCAGCGTCCAGGAGGCTCGGGGCCGGCGTACTACCTGCGCGTGCAGACGCTGACGCAGGTGGATGCGCGGGGCACGCCGCTGGGCTGGGTGCTCCAGCTCCAGGACATGCGCGGCAGCCTGGAGGTGGAGGCCTCCATCCGCCAGCAGAAGGAGTTCTTCGAGGCGGTGGTGCGCAACAGCCCGGTGGCCATCGTCACCATCACCCGCCAGTTCATCGTCCTGTCGTGGAACCCCGCCGCGGAGCGGCTCTTCGGGTACACGCCGCAGGAAGCGCTGGGCAAGCACATCTTCGACCTCGTCGCGACAGAGGAGACCGTCCTCCCCGAGGCGAAGAAGGCGCAGCGGGACGTGACGCAGCGGGGCCGCGTGCACTCCGTCACCCGGCGGCTGCGCAAGGACCACACCATCGTCGACGTGGAGCTGCTGGCGTTGCCGGTGTCGGTGGGAGGCCGGCAGTTGGGCTTCATCGCCATCTACCACGACATCACCGACCTCCAGCGCGCGCGCCAGGCGGCGGAGTCCGCCAACCAGGCCAAGAGCCTGTTCCTGGCGACGATGAGCCACGAGATTCGCACGCCGATGAACGCCATCATCGGCATGACGGGGCTGATGCTGGACACGCATCTGTCAGGGGAGCAGCGGGAGTTCATCTCCACCATTCGTCAGAGCAGCGAGGCGTTGCTCACCCTGCTCAACGACGTGCTGGACTTCTCCAAGATTGAAGCGGGCCGGTTCGAGACGGACCTGCGCCCGTTCGACCTGCGGCAGTGCGTGGAGTCGGTGCTGGACCTGCTCGCGGTGCGCGCCAGCGAGAAGGGGTTGGACCTGGGCGCGGACATCTCGCCGAAGGTGCCGCAGGTGGTGATGGGAGATGCCTCGCGGCTGCGTCAGGTGCTGCTCAACCTGGTGGGCAACGCGCTCAAGTTCACCGAGTCCGGGGGCGCCGTCGTCTCCGTGGACGGCGCGCGTCGCACCGAGGCGCCCGACTCGCCCTGGGAGCTCACCTTCTCCGTGCAGGACACGGGGCCCGGCATCTCCACGGAGATGCAGAAGGGGCTCTTCCAGCCCTTCAACCAGCTCGACGTCGCGGTGACGCGCAAGTTCGGTGGGACGGGCCTGGGGCTCGCCATCTCCAAGCGCCTGGTGGAGGCGATGGGCGGGCGCATCTGGGTGGAGAGCGAGGGCGTGCCGGGGCGGGGCGCCACGTTCCACTTCGCGCTCACGGTGCAGGCCGCGCCGCAGACGACGGCGGGGTATCTGCGCGCGGACCAGCCGCTGCTGCAAGGCCGCCGGGTGCTCATCGTCGACGACAACGCCATCAACCGGCGGTTGTTGGGACGACAGCTCCAGTCCTGGGGCGCGGAGCCCGTGGAGGCGGGCTCGGGGATGGAGGCGCTGGCGAAGCTCCAGCCGGGCGCGGGCTTCGACGTCGTGCTCATCGACCACCAGATGCCGGGCCTGGACGGGCCTACGCTCGCGGCGCGCATCCGTGAGCGGGATGACCTCCGCTCGCTGCCGTTGTTGCTGCTCACCTCGCCCGGTCGTCGCGCGGTGCCACCGCCGGGCCTCTTCTCAGGGGTGCTGTCCCGCCCGATGAAAGCCTCTCAGCTCCACGACACGTTGATGTCCTGCTTCTCGCGGGACGTGGCCCGCGTCCGCGCGGAGTCCGCTCCCTCGGGGGCGCCCGTTCCCAGGGACCGTCCAGGGGACCGTGTTCCGTTGCGCATCCTGCTGGTGGAGGACAACCCCACCAATCAGCGACTGGCCAGCCTGATGCTGGACCGGCTGGGCTACCCGGTGCAGGCGGCGTCCAACGGCCGTGAGGCAGTGGAGTGGGCCATGCGCCAGCGCTTCGACGTGGTGCTGATGGACCTCCAGATGCCGGAGATGGATGGGCTGGAGGCCACGCGTCGGCTGCGCCAGGAGCTGCCGCCCAACGTGCAGCCGTGGGTCATCGCGATGACGGCCAATGCGATGGACTCGGACCGGGAGCAGTGCTTCGAGGCGGGGATGGATGACTTCCTCGCCAAGCCCATCCGCGTGGAGGCGCTGACGGCCGCGCTGGTGCGCTGTCAGACGCCGCGTCCACAGGGCGGCACGCGCGCGCGGGCGGAGCGCGGCACGCTCGTGGATGCGCCGCTCGACGAGGAGATCGTCCCGGTGGCGGCGCGCATTCCCGGCCTGCAGTCCGCCGCGCTGGCGCGACTGTGGCGGGAGCTGGGCACCCAGGCGGCGAACATCCTCCCGGAGCTCATCGACACCGCGCTGCACAGCATGCCGGCGCTGCTCGACGACGCGTACACGGCCCTGCGACATGGGTTGCTGGATGACCTCAGCCGGGCCGCGCACACCCTCAAGTCCAACGCCGCGTGGTTCGGCGCGGCGGCGCTGGAGATGCAGTGCCGGGACATCGAGCTGCGCGCGGACGCGGGCGACGTCGCGGACATGGCGGAGCGCCTGGACCGCTGTCGGGCGGAGCTGGAGGTGGCCCGGAGGCTCTTGTCCCGCCTGCGTGAGAGCATCGGAGCACCCGCGTCCCGGAGCTGAGTCCCATGGGGTGGTCAGCCCCTCGGGGCTGGCGCCGTCCCTGGCGACCGCGACCTTCCCCTTCGAGGTGAACGCCATGAGCAACTCTCCAACGGACCCTCCCCGCTCGGGGACTTCTCGCATCCGGGGGCTGGAGCAGGTGGACCGGCTGTCGGTGCCCCTGCCGCACGGCACCGAGGTGACGACGCGCGTGGAGCGCCTGGCCTCGGGCGGGCGGCGGATTCCCCAGGGCGTGGTGGGGCGCGTGGTGCGGGCCCGGGATGGTGGGCTCGACATCCAGATTGTTGGCATGGGCGAGGTGTGGTTCGCGCGCGAGGAGCTGGTGCCCCGGCGACCGGGACAGGTCCAGTTCGCGAGGCGCCGTGAGGCGGCCTGGCAGTCCCTGGTTCCCTGCGTGGTGCTGGAGACGCGCGTGGGCAGTCATGCCTGGGGCCTGGCGAATGAGAAGTCCGACGTGGACGTGCGCGGCATCTTCGCGCTGCCGCTCTCGTGGACCTTCGGCCTCGTGGAGGCGCCCATGGACCTGGTGAGCGCCGATGGCAGCAGCACCTACTGGGAGACGCGCAAGACGGTGGAGCAGGCGCTGCGGGCGGACCCGAACACGCTGGAGACGTTGTTCGTCCCGGGGGCCAAGGCCATGGACGAACTGGGCGAGTGGTTCCTCGCGGAGCGCGAGGCGTTCGTCTCGCAGGCCATCTTCGGCAGCTTCGGGCGCTACGCCATGAGCCAGTTGGACAAGCTCACGCGCAGCCAGCGGCTCGCCGAGCACAGGGACCTGCTGCTGGAGTGGCTGTGCGAGGAGCCGGCGCCAAACCTGGACGAGGTGGCGCGGCGCCTGTCGGAGGTGTCGCCGCGCGAGGCGCCCACGCAGCAGGACGCGCTGCTGGCGGCGAAGACGTACGTGAAGCAGCTCTACCGCTCACTGTGGGACCAGGGGCTGCTCACGGCGAACGACTTCGCGGCGCTGACGGCCTATGCGCGGGGTGGGGGACAGCGTCCTCCGTCCGCGCGGGAGCTGCGGCCGAAGAACGCGTACAACCTGCTGCGGTTGATTGCCACCGCCACGGGTTGGCTGCGCCAGGGCGAGCCCGTCTTCGAGGCGACGGGGGCGCTGAAGGCGCGGCTGCTGGCCATCAAGGAAGGCAGCGTGCCGCTCGACGATGTGCTGAGGGCCGCCGAGGCGATGGCGCCGGAGCTGGAGGCGGCACGTCAGGAGAGTCGCCTGCCGGAGCATCCCGACTACGCGCGCGCGGACCGGTTGTTGCGGCGGGTGGGGGACGAGGTGGCGCGGCGTTGGGTGATGAAGACCCCCGGACCGCTGGGGCACGACGCGCCCGAGGCCCCGGTGACGGAGTGGAGGGATTCGGAATGAAGGGCACGATGACGGAGCAGGAGCGGACGGTGGCGGACCGTGTGCTCGATGAGGAGTCCGCGAAGCGAGAGCACCTGGTGGTGTCGCTGTCGGGCGCGCACGCCTATGGCTTTCCCTCGCCGGACAGCGACCTGGACCTGAAGTCCATCCACATCGCGCCCACGGCCCTGCTGCTGGGCCTGCAGCCCCGCCACCTCAACGCCGAGCGCCTCCAGGTGGTGGACGGCGTGGAGGTGGACTACTCGTCCAACGAACTCCAGCCCGTACTCCAGGGACTGTTGCAGGGCAATGGCAACTACCTGGAGCGCCTGGTGGGCGCCATCCCGGTGCGGGTGTCCCCGGAGCTGGAGGCCCTTCAGCCACTGGTGCGCGGCGTGTTGTCGCGTCGCGTGCACCGGCACTACCGGGGCTTCGCCCAGGGCCAGCTCCGCGAGTGGGAGAAGAGCGGCTTTCTCTCCGCGAAGAAGCTCCTCTACGTGCTGCGCACCACGCTCACCGGGACGCACGCGCTGCGCACCGGAGAAGTGGAGACGGACGTCACCGAGCTGCTGGATGCCCATGGCTTCGCGGAGGCCCACGAGCTGGTGGAGCAGAAGCGGCGCGGAGAGAAGACCGAGCTGCCCGAGTCGCTGAGCGCGAAGTGGCGCGCGGAGGTGGCCCGCTCCTTCGCGGTGCTCGACGCCGCGCTGGAGGCCTCCGTGTTGCCCGGGGAACCTCCCCAGGCGGCCGTGGATGCGCTGGAGGCGTGGATGCTGGACCTGCGGCGCAGGCGGTTCGTCGCCGCCTGAGACGACTCCACCTGATAGGTTCTCGGTCACTCGCACCGAGGACCCTTCATGCGCTTGCCGTTCTCACTGTCGCTGCTGGCTTGGTTGTTCCTCGGGTTCGGAGGGCTGGCGTGTGGCGGTGACGACCCGCTCCCCAGCAACAAGCCTCCGACGCTGACGGGGCCGACCGCGCAGCCCACCGCGGTGAGCTCCGGGAGCCCCGTGTCGCTGACGCTGGAGGCCTCGGACCCGGATGGGGATGTGCTCACCTATGCATGGACGCAGGTTCCCGCTTCCCCGGCGGGGACATTCACCAACATCTCCGCGCCCGCCCCCAGCTGGACGGCGCCGGTGGTGAGCACGAGCCAGCGCTTCACCCTGAAGGTGAGCGTGAGCGACGGCCGAGGTGGCTCCGAGCAGGGCTCGGTGGACGTGGACGTCGCCCCGCCCGTTCCCCAGAACACTCCGCCGACGCTGTCGACGCCCACTGCGACGGCCACCACCGTCGACGAACAGCAGGCCCTCACCCTGGCCGTCAGTGGCTCCGACGTGGATGGGGATCCGCTGACGTACTCCTGGGCGCAGGCGGCCCCCGCCACACCCAGAGGGACCTTCGACAACGCCGCTTCCACCAGTCCCGTGTGGACGGCTCCGGATGTCACCTCCAGCGGAACGTACACGCTGCGCGTCACCGTCACCGATGGGCGGGGCGGCAGCGCACAGGCCACCATCGACATCGCCGTCCAGAAGGGCAACCGCCCGCCCGTCGTCGCCGCCACCATCTCCGGGCCCACGACGCTGGTCGCGGGTGTGACGGGGACGTTCTCCATCACCGCGAGCGACGCGGATGGGGACCCGCTGACCTACTCATGGACGCAGACGGCCCCGGCCTCCTCGGGAACCTGGGTGGGTGCTCGCACCGGGAGCAGCGCGCAGTGGTATTCGCCAGTCGTCGCGACGCAGACCTCGTTCACCTTCTCCGTGAGTGTCACGGATGGCGCGAGCACGCCCGTGGTGCGCACCGTCACCCTTCCGGTCTCCGTGCCCCGGTACTCCGCGAATGTGCAGGGCATCTGGACCTCCGTCCCTTGCACGGGCTGCCATGGCTCGAACGGAGGCCTCAACCTCGCCTCGGGCTCCAGCTACAGCAACCTGGTCAATGTGACCGCCAATGCCTGTGGCCCGACCAGGCGCGTCGCTCCAGGCGACCCGGGCAACTCGGCGCTCATCCGGAAGCTGGAGGGCACGACGTGCGGGTCCCGCATGCCCCGGAACAATCCGACCTATTTCGACCAGCAGCCGGGGCTGCTCGTCCTCATTCGTTCATGGATATTGGCGGGCGCGGCCAACGACTGACGCGTGGGTGAACCGGGAGGGTGCGGCTCAGGGCGCGGTGGGTGACAGCCGCGACAGCGAGCGGTCCTTGACCTTGAGCCACGCCTGTTGCCGGAACAGGTAGGTCGAGCAGAGCTGTCGCCACGTCCACACGTCCGGCAGCGTCCACCAGTTGGCCGGAGGCTGGATGCCTTTGTCCCTCAGGTTGCCGATGGCCCGGTAGCCGACGCCGTCGAGCTGGTAGGCGGAGTTGGACTCCAGCACCAGCACCTTGTCCGTCGCGGGGTGGTGGTCCACCACGAGGAAGGTGTGGCCGGAGCGCCACTGGTTTCGCCAGCCCTGGATGAGCGTCCACGGGTGTGGAGACACGTCCGGGGATGGCGCGGGGATGGCCATGCCGCTCTCGATGGCGGCGGTGACGGGCGAGAAGTAGTCCTCCGTGGAGGCAATCATCATCTGCCGGTGGCGGCGGGAGTCCCAGGTGAAGCTGTCGCCGTGCGCGTCCGCATAGGCCTTCACCGTGAGGGCCTCCACGAAGGTGCAGCAGTTGTTGAACTGGGGCGGCGTCATGGGGACCGTGATGCCTGGCAGCGGCCACGGGTAGTAGGCCTTGTCCAGGCCATACCGGAAGCCACGCAACCCACCGAGGAGCGCGACGAGTCTGTCCTCGCGGATGGCCATGGGCTCGTCGTCGAAGCGAAGCCTCACTGCAGGAGGCGGCTTCTCCTGATTGACGAGCGTCGCGTAGCGCTGGGTGCGCCAGCGCACGCAAATCCAGGTGTCCAGCGCGCCGAGCGTGGGCACTTCCAGTCGCGCGTAGTCGGTGTCAGGCGTCGGGTAGCCGGGGCGCTCTTCCAGGACGAAGTACGTTCCCGGCTCGGCGTAGCCCTCGAACTGCGCGTTCGTATCCGGCTCCACGAAGCCGCGCAGTCGGATGGGAAGCTTCGCGACTCGATAGGTTTCCGCCAAGACATGACCCCCGGAGACGATGACTTGCCGTGAAGGCTAACTCACTCCAGGAGTTGTTGGGCAGGACCTGCCATGGAAGGGACACGGCGGGTGCCCCTCCTGGTCTGGGTTAAACGCAGCAGTCCGAGGGGCAGGTGACCGCCTCATTCCCATCGCAACTGCCATCGCCGCACGGGTAATAGAACCCCGCTTTCGTGGGCTGCTGGAGGCTGCCAATGGCCTGCGAACCGTCGGACTCCGTCATGATTCCGCCGCACGCCAGCAGGACCAGTGAGGCCACCACGGCGGCCGTCGCACCACTCCAACGCTTGCCCATACAGCCTCCTTGAAAAGGAGGCGCGAAGACTAATCGTTGTCTTTGTGAAAAAGCTCAGACCTTGCCAACTCGTGACAAGGTCAGGACTGTGGGTCCAGGCCGCCCCTGTTGTTTCCCCGCAGCCATTCCACCTGGAGCGAGGTGCCTTTGGGGCGGTGCTGCCACTCCAGATAGGAAGCGCGGAAGGACTCCACCGCCTCGACGAGCGGGCTGCCCGGCTTCCAGGTCAGCGCGCTCGCATCCTGGGCCTCCCGGGTGCTCAGGCCGATGAGGACGGGGCCCTTGCCGGGTGTGGCCTGAAGTGGGCGCACGGCGAGCCGTCGGTCACCTTCCAGCCGGTAGACCAGGGCCGTGAGATGGCCGAGGACCCAGCCCATGGCGGCTTCATGGGCCTCGTGTGAGGTCGCTTCGACGGACAGGCGCAGGTGGGTGGGCAGGTCCTGGGTGGAGTCGAGCGGCTGGAACAGCGCCTCCCATGCCTGGGGCGAACCCGAGGCGCGGGCTTCGGCCACGAGCTTCCCCGCGCGAGCCCACTCGTCCCTCAGGACGCGGAACGTGGAGCGCGAAACGTTGCGCGCGGTATTCCGAGCGGGAGCCGCCGGTGCGATGACGGGCAGCAGGTCTCTTTTGCCATCCGGGCGGTAGCGCGCGGTCTCCGGCGTGAGGGCCACGGGCTGCGGCCAGGGCCAGGAGGCGAACGTCCCGAAGAAGTGGGCGAGCAATTCCGCGTCACTCCTGACAGTGCCAGGCGCCACCCGCGTGCAGGCCCACGCCGCGAGCACCGTCCACGACAGTCCACCGAGATATCCGAGCGCATGGGAGTAGACGCCCCGCGCCTTGGCCCACGCCTTCACCGCGCGAAGCAGGGTCCGGAAGCGCTCGCGCTGTCCTTCATCGTCGCCGAGTGCGTCCAGCACCCCTTGCGTGTCCGCGAGCCCCAGGACGGAGCGGAGCCCCGCGGAATCAAGCGCCTCGCCATGCAGCGCCAGCAACGTCGAGGGCTCGCAAGCCGCCACGCCTTCGGGACGGCTGGCATACGAGACATCGAAGCTCACGCCTTCCAGAACCAGCTTCACCAGGGGAATGGCCGCGTCGGCCACGAAGCGCGCGGCGCCGGGTGGCTCCGACTTCGCCAGCTCGCGAAGCAGCGCGTGCGCGAAGTCCTCACGAGACAGGGACGCAGGTCCAATGGCCACCGCGTCCACGTCGCTGTCCGGTCCATCCGTGCCGAGCAGTGAGGAGCCATAGGGATGCAGCGTGGTCCCCACGCGCTCGCAGAGCCCGCTCAGTCGCTCCACGGCCCGGGCCCTGGACGCCCTGGCGGATTCGGACGCGCCCACGCCAACGGACGCGAGCACCGCGTGCAGCGTGGCGTCTTCCTGTCCCCTCGCGGACCTGCCCAGGGAGATGCGGCGGACGACCTCGAACGGTGTGTCCCCCTTCCGGCGGATGATGCAGACCTCGCCCACCTGGAAGCGCAGGGGACGCCAGCCTCGCGCCCACGTGGCGAGCGTCCGCTCCTGCTCCCCATCGTCCGAGCGGGGAAGCTGTCCCACGGAGAGGTGCGGTGTGAAGCCATGGCCCGGAGGCTCGCACTCGGGCACGGCCGCCACGAGCTTCGCATGCAGCGCCGCCAGCGCGCCTCGGGGCTCGTCGTCCGGTCGAAGCCAGGCCGTCGAGTTGACGCGGTGCTCGAAGTGGTCGAACGCGGAGAGCGTCACCTCGAAGGGCTCGAGGTCGCGCAGGGTCTCCGCGAGCACGGCCTCGGCGGCGTCGAAGTCCTCTTCCGGGAGGAAGGGGTAGAGCAGGGTGACATGCGGCATCCACCGCTCGAACTTCGCGTCGTGCTTCTTGCGCAGGGCCTGGATGGGAGGCCAGGAGGTCTCCGGCGGAATGAGCACCACCGCTGTGTGGTGGACCCGCCGCTCCGCTCCTTGCGCGACGTCAGGTCGCGAGGAGACCGCTCGATGGAGGACGCAGCGGATGCCGTAGTGGTCCGACGCGAAGAGGGCGCCCCCAGCGGGCGCGGGCGCCCCGTCCAGCGGAGCCTCGCCAAAAAGCGAGATGGCGTCGGGCGCGAACCGACCCGAAGGGGACTTCACCAGCACGCGGTCCAGTCGTTGAAGTCGCCCGGACGTGGTGGTGAGCGCGGCCAGCGTGTTGAGCAGGGGGTTGTAGGTCTCCCCCGTCTCCGCGGGTCGCAACGTCGGCCACGCATCCACGAAGCCTGCCTGGGTGAAGGACTGCGCTTCGTCCTCACCCGCGCCGAAGTTGAAGTCACCGGCGAGTACGATATCCGGTGCACCGCCCTCGTCCGTGGCGCCCAACGAGCGAGCCCAGTCGAGCAGCGCCTGCACCTGCACGACGCGCGCGGCGGCACCGGATGCCTCTCGATTGCTCGTCAGGTGCGGCGTGGCCACCCACAGCGAGCTGCCCGCCAGCCTCAGCTCACCGGCGATGATGCGCTTGTCCCGAGAGAAGACGCGTTGCCACACCGACGCGAAGGGCAAGCGCGACAGGAGCACCTGTCCGTAGGTCTCCACGGTGCTCGCCACCGGGCCGTCCGACAGCCAGTAGTGCTCACGCACCCACGACTCGGCGAGCAGTGCTTGCAGAAAGGGAGCGGTGACCTCCTGGAGGGCGATGACGTCCGCGTCCGTCTCTCGCAGCAGCTTCAGCGTCGCCGGAGTCCGGCGCTCGGTGTCGAGCTTCTCCGCGTCATACAAATCGAAGAGGACGTTGAACGTGGCGACGGTGAGCACATCCGGTGTCGCCAGCACCTCGTTCGGGGTGGGGGAGGCCTTCGTCCACGCCGCGGCGCGTGTGTCGTACCGATACGAGGGCAGGGGCGTGAAGCCTGGAGCCGCGCTCGTCCGACGTGGGGCGGGCGCGGGCTCCTCGGTGGGGGACGCGGAGTGACTGAGCCGGTCGATGCGTTCCTTGCGGTCCCACATCACCTCGCGTCCGCGCTTGAAGTACCAGACGCGGTGCCACGGAATCTCTCCATCCGGGACGAAGGCCTCGAAGGGCATCTCGTCCAGGGCCTCGCCGTGCGCGTCGTAGCCGATGACGAACTCGCGAGCCTCCAGTCGAGGGTCCCACCGGATGCGGTGGTACACCTCGCGGCTCGTCGTGAAGCGTTCCTGGGACATGGCGAGCACTCACCTGAGAAGGGGAACTTCGCTGACGACACCAGACCTGGGGCACCACGGCCAGCGGAGGCGTCGCACCTGACGCCATGCCGCCAGCCCGGCTGACAGTCTGCCTCAGGACGGGCTCACTCCCGCCACCAGATAGAAACGGAACTCCCCCGAGTTGACGCCGTAGGCCGCGTCCACGCCCACCAGGGGCAGCACCAGGTTGCGCAGATAGAGCCGCAGTCCCGCGCCCACACCCTGCGCCAGGGTGGCGCCCTTCAACCCGCTCTTGCTGTCGGGCAGATAGCCGCGCACCACGCGCCCGTTCACGTCCCGCAGCTCGCGGTCCGCGGGCAGCTCGCGCCACATCATCAACCCGGTGTCGGAGAAGCCCACGCCCCGGAAGGACAGGGAGCGGATGGTGAAGAGGGGGAAGTGGTACTCGGCGATGAAGGACAGGCGGGTGTCGCCTCGGAACTGACGGTGGACGAAGCCCCGCAGGCCGTTGCCTCCCATCACCAGCTCCTGGTGGAAGGGCAGGTCCACGCCCGCGGCGGCTTCGCCCCGCAGCACCAGGTTGTGCTCCTCGAAGAGGCGCAATCCATGGCGGTACAGCAACCCGAAGCGCTCGTAGCGGAACTCGCTCCACACGCCCGGGTTCGACACCTCGTAGGACGCCTCCAGGTTGACGCCCTCCATCACCGCGTGGAGGTTCTGCCGCGTGTCGATTCCCACCATCAGGCGCAGGGAGGAATCTCGCTGCGACGGCCCGATGGAGAACGCGGGCGTGGTGACCTCCTTCTCCGGGTCCGGGGACTTCGCGTCGATGCTCATCAGCCGGTACTTCACGGCGGCGCGCACGCGCTCGAAGAGCATCACCCCCAGCTCGCTGGAGATGGACGCCGAGTTGATTCGTGTCCGGCGCACGACTTTCGGGTCCTCCTGTCCCGCTCCGGGCTGGTACTCGTCCATGCGGTCGCTGCGAAGCTGGCCCTCCAGGCTGAACCGAAGCTGCGGCAGGCCGAAGAGGTTCGGGTCCAGGTATCCGGCGAAGAAGCCGCTCTCCGCGGTGCTCACCTGCGCGGCCGTCGCGAACTTCTTGGCCCGGCCCCAGAGATTGTTCTCCGCGTACAAGAGACCGCCGCCGACGTTGTCAGAAGACAGCGCGAACGTGGGAGCCACCACCCAGGACGCCTTGTCCTCCACCTCCAGGATGAGGCGCACACGGTTGGGGCCCGTGGGCTCGACTCGCGCCTTCACCTCCTGGAACAGGCCGGTGGCCACGAGCCGTCGCTCGACCTTGTCCAACTCCTCGAAGGTGATTTCGTCGCCAGCGTCGATGCGCGAATACGAGCGCACCGTCTCCGGGAGCGTCTTCTCGGGGCCTCGCACCACGACCTCGTCCACCACCTGCCCCGGTCCCTGCGCGCCTGCCTGCCCCGACATCAGGGCGATTCCCAGGGCCACCCACCACTTCGCCACACGTCTGCTCATGACTCGTCGCACGTCCCGTGACTGCCTCGGGGCCGCCGGCCTGGACCCACGGGGCCCACCCTACCGCTCCCGGTGTCCGGTGGGGTCATGGACTGTGGACAAGGAACTTCCGCGAAACATTTGCTATGCCTGTCTCCAGGAAGCCTTGGGGGTCCCCGGGGCGCCGACCGAATGACCGGCCTCTTCAGCCAGCTCCGGCGCCGACGTCTCATGCGTCGACCCTTTCCTCCCGACTGGCTCGGTCATCTCGACGCGCGAGTGCCCTTCTTCGCCACGCTGTCGCCCGCGCTGCGCGAGGACTTCCTCTCCAAGCTGAAGGTCTTCGCCTGGGAGAAGGAGTTCATCGGCGCGGGCGGGCTGGAAATCACCGACGAGATTCGCGTCGTCGTGTCCGCCACCGCCGTGCAGCTCGTGGTGCACCTGGACCTGTCCTATTACGACCGGCTGCGCGAAGTCATCGTCTACCCCGATGCCTTCCTCCTGCCGGACCGCACTGGCGTGGTGCTCGGCGAGGCGAAGAACTGGGGCTCCGTCATCCTCTCCTGGGCGGCGGTGCTCGGCGGCCTGCGCAATCCGGACGACGGCCACGACACGGCCACGCACGAGTTCGCCCACGTCCTGGACCGCGCGGATGGCGCCTTCGACGGGACACCGAAGCTGCGCAGCTATTCGCACTATCGGACCTGGGCCGCGGTGATGAGCGAGCACTACCACGCACTCCAGGAGGGCCGCCCCCGGGAGCGCCAGGTGCTGGATGACTACGGGGCCGTCAACGAGGCGGAGTTCTTCGCGGTGGCCACCGAGAACTTCTTCGAGCGCCCCGTGAAGATGCGCGAGAAGACGCCGGATTTGTATGAAGAGCTGAAGCGTTTCTACGGCTGGGACCCGGCTTCGGGCACCTGAGCCCGCGCGCGGACCGCGGCGCTGTGGTAGGCGCGGTATCAAGCATCCGGAGGAGAGACACTCAATGTCCGCACCCGCCGCGCCCTCGGTGTCCATGTTCGTCGAGCTGGAGCGCGAAGCCTGGCGGGCGCTGCGCGAGTCCACGCCGTTGACGCTCACGACGGAGGACCTGGACGGCCTGCGCGGCCTGGGGGAGCAACTGGACCTGGAAGAGGTCTCGGATGTCTACCTGCCCCTGTCGCGGTTGCTGAACCTCCAGGTGGCCGCGGCGCAGCGACTGTGGATGGAGCAGCAGGCGTTCCTGGGTGGCTCCACGAGCAAGGTGCCGTTCATCATCGCCATCGCCGGCAGCGTGGCGGTGGGCAAGAGCACCACGGCCCGCATCCTCCAGGCCCTGCTCGCCCGGTGGCCGGACCACCCGCGCGTGGAGCTGGTGACGACGGACGGCTTCCTCTTCCCCAACCGCATCCTCACCGAGCGCGGGCTGATGAAGCGCAAGGGCTTCCCGGAGAGCTATGACCGGCGCGCGCTGGTGCGCCTGCTCGCGGAGCTGAAGGCGGGGCGCGCGGAGGTGGCGGCGCCCGTCTACTCCCACCTCGTCTATGACGTGGTGCCCGACGAGGCGAAGGTCATCCGCCAGCCCGACATCCTCATCCTGGAAGGGCTCAACGTCCTCCAGTCCGGCGCCACCGGGCAGCGGGTGCCGCACACGTTCCTGTCGGACTTCTTCGACTTCTCCATCTACGTGGACGCGAGCGAGCAGGACATCCGTCGTTGGTACGTGGACCGCTTCCTGCGGCTCCAGCAGACGGCGTTTCGCGACGAGCGCAGCTACTTCCGCCGGTACTCGGACCTGACGAAGGAAGAGGCCGTGGCCATGGCCGAGTCCGTGTGGGGCGACATCAACGGCCCCAACCTGGCGCAGAACATCGCGCCCACGCGCTCGCGCGCCCGGCTCATCCTGCTCAAGGGCCCGGACCACAAGGTGAAGCGCGTGCGGCTGCGCAAGCTGTAGTCACGGCGTCGGAGCGGGCGTCCCGCACAGCGAGCCATCCTCCAGGCCCGCGAGTCGAGCGCGCAGCCACGCCTTCAGCATCGGGTCCTCCTGCTCCTGGACCAACCCCATGGCCCGCTGCTCCAGAGGGCCTTCTTGACGGAGGCCTCGCGCTCCTCATGCAGTGAGACTGAGCGCGTTCCAACCTCCGGACTGGCCGCACGCTCCGGAATCCCGGGCGTCAGGGCGCTCAACGGCGAGGACGGCGGACCATCTCGATGTGCGGGATGCCGTCCTCGTCGTAGATGTCACCTTCCGCGTCGAAGCCGAGGCTCGCGTAGAAGGCCCGCAGGTAGTCCTGCGCGGAGATGCGGATGTCCATGTTGGGGTAGAGCGCTTCGAGCCGGGTGATACCTCGCTGCGTCAGCTCGCGGCCCAGGCCCCGGCCTCGTGCCTTGGGCGACGTCACCACGCGGCCCATGCTGGTGGCCCCCGGGAACTTCACGTCGGGCGGGAGGATGCGCAGGTAGGCGACCAGGAGAGCGCCCTCATGGGCGAGGAGGTGGTCCGCGCTCCTGTCCAGTCCGTCCACGTCCAGGTAGAGCGACTTCTGCTCCACCACGAACACCTCCTGCCGCAGGGCGAGCACGTCATACAGCTCGTCCAGCGTCAGCTCCGAGAACGCCTTCCATTGCCAGTTCGGCATGCGCAAGGCGTCTACCACGGATGCGCGCTCCGCGCGGAGGCTCAGGTGGTGCGGGACTCGTGGCTGGGAATCTCCGACAGCAACACGTTGAGCGCGTCCACCTCGTGTGGCACGTGGTCCGGTCGCGACTGGACGATGGCGATGGCGCGCTGGAGCGCCTGTCTCGCGGCTTCGAGCGCTTCGTGTTCGACGTGGAGCTTCGACAGGTCCGTGAGCAGCGGCACCAGGTACGGGTGCTGCTCTCCGGCGGTCTCCTCGATGCGACCCACCGATTCCTGGAGGAGGGGATAGGCGGCGGGGTGTTGGTGCTCGCCCAGGACGACGGCCGCGTGATGCAGGGCGAGCGCGGCGGCGAGCCTGTCCCGCTCCGCGTCCGTCACGTCCACGGGTGCGGCGGCCTCATGGCCCTGGCCCGCCAGTGTGTTCTCCAGGGTGGAGAGCAGCTCGCCCCCCAGCTCGGCGGTGAGTGTCCCGGCGTCGGCGAACAGTGTCAGCGCGGAGTCGTCCTCGACCGGGCGGTGGCCGGACAGGCCCGTGACGCGCTCGATGCGCTCGGCGGCGGGCGGGTGGGAGTCGTACGCGTCCACTGCGCGCGAGAAGAGTCGCTCGCGGAGGAAGGTCTGGAACGCGGGCGGTGTGTCCCTCGCGACGACGTCCATGGTGTGGAACAGGTCCTTCGTGGGACGTCCTGTCGCTCGCAGCCTCGCGGCGACTTCCAGGCTCCGGCTGAACGCGTCGCTGCTCTCCATCGCCTTCGTCAGCGCACGGCCGAAGGTGTCACCGCCGTAGGCGAGCGCGGACATCCGGTCCGCGAGCAACTCCCGGCGGCGTCCGTGCCCGGCGGTGATGCGCAGGTGGACGAAGAAGTACGCGCGCAGGAACCACCACACGGGATTGATGATGGCCCAGCCTCCCTCCTGGATGGCGTGGACCGTGCGGACCATCTGGGCCTGGATGCGGCCGATGATGGGCGTCAGCCGCGTCTCGCCGTGGGAGAAGTGGCCGTACTCGTGCGCGAGGATGGACTTGAACTCGGAGACGGTGAGCCGTCGCACGACGCCCATCCCCAGGCGCAGGACGCGCTCACCGCCGCCGAGCAGCACCCTCAGTCGTCCGCCTCGCTCGCTCACCCCGATTCCCGTGCCCGCGTCGATGAGGACTCGGTCCACCTCGCGCGACTTCGCGATGGTCGCCACTTCCTCCAGTGCGGCGAAGAGGCGCGGGGCTTCTTCGCGCTTCAGTGCGCGGCCCTCGTCCAGCTGCGAGTCGCGGATGAACAGGCCCCGGAAGATGCCGACGATTCCGCCGATGCAGGCGAGCATCACGATGAGCATGAGCTTCAGGGGGATGACGGGCATCTGCGTCATGGCGAGGAGCAGTGCACCGGAGGCGGCCAGCGTCAGCACCACCATCATCGGCACTGCGACATAGAACAGCAGTGACGAGAACCAGAGCACCACGCTGTAGCACCGGTCCACGCGCCGTTCGCTCGCCGTCTGCTCCTCGCGCAGCAGGTGCTGGTGGTCCGTCTGGAGCTGACCGAGTTGCGCTGACGACAGCGCGCGCCCGGCGAGCCAGGAGAACAGCAGTCCCAGTCCCAGGAACAGCGCCATCGCGAGTGGAATCCCCACGATGAGCCGCCACCGGTGCTGCTCCTCGAGGAGGAGAAATACCCACGCGGACATGAACTTCCTCGGACTGGCCCCTGCGAGTCAGCCTAACACGGGCCTCGAGCAGAGGCCCGGCCGTCGGCCTGCCCCGCGAGGTGGGAGGCGCGGTCGACGCCCGCGCGGGCACGATACGGAGTCTGGGCAAGGCACCGGGGAGGCCATTATACGTAGGCCGCCATGACCCCTTCGTCGCAGACGTCGCTTGTTCCCGGAGCCAGCCAGGACGTGGATGCGCTGGTCTCACTGCTGCGAGGACGGCGCACCGTGGTGCTCACCGGCGCGGGGTGCAGCACCGAGTCGGGCATCCCGGACTACAGGGGGCCGGGGACGCGGGCCCGCGCGCGCAATCCCATCCAGCACCGGGAGTTCCTCCAGCGTCCCGAGGTGCGGGCTCGCTACTGGGCCCGGAGCCTGCTCGGCTGGCCCCGCTTCGCCTCCGCCCACCCGAATCCCGCGCACCAGGCGCTGGCGGCGCTGGAGCGGAACGGGCACGTGCCAGGGCTCATCACCCAGAACGTGGACCGGCTCCACCACGCCGCGGGCAGCTCGCGTGTCATCGAGTTGCACGGTGCGCTGGCGCGGGTGCGCTGTCTGGACTGTGGGGCGCAGGAGGCGCGAGTGGACCTCCAGGCGCGCCTCCTGTCGCTCAACCCGGACTTCGCCCACGAGGTGCTGGAGCTGCGGCCGGATGGCGACGCGGAGCTGTCCTCGGAGGCGCTCCAGTCCTTCCAGGTGCCCGCGTGCGTGCGCTGTGGCGGGACGCTGAAGCCGGACGTGGTGTTCTTCGGCGACAACGTGCCCGCGCCCACGGTGGCGGATGCCTTCGCCTTGCTGGAAGAGGGAGACGCGCTGTTGGTGGTGGGCTCGTCGCTCGCCATCTACTCCGGCTATCGCTTCCTGGTACGCGCCGCCGAGCGCCACGTGCCCATCGCCATCGTCAACATTGGCGAGTGTCGCGGCGTGGAGCTGGCGGACCTGTGCGTGGAGGCGAGCGCCGGGGACGTGCTGCCGCGACTGGCCCAGGCGCTGGCGCGAAGCTGAAGGCCCCGCCGCGCCTCAGGGCAGGCGAACGTGCGTGGTGAGGTAATCCACGAAGGCCCGCACGCGCGCGGGCAGGTGCCCGCCCTGGCTCAGGAAGAGGGCGTGGATGGCCTCCGTGTCGCCGGGGTTGTGCTCCTCCAACACGACCACGAGGTGGCCCGCGTCCAGGTCGCCCTTCACCTGGAAGCGCGCCAGCCGCGCCAGCCCCACTCCCGCCAGCACGAGCTGTCGCAGCGCTTCGCCATCGCTCGCCTGGACGTTGCCGACCGGCGCGAGGGAGTGCTGTGATGAAGACTCCGTCAGGGGCCAGCCCTCGATGGCGCGCGCGTAGCTGAAGCCCAGGCGGTTGTGTGACGCCAGCTCTCCTGGTGTCTTCGGCACGCCCTGGCGCTTGAGATAGTCCGGCGAGCCGACGATGACCATCCGCGTCTCACCCAGTCTGCGCGCGGTGAGCTGGGAGTCCTTGAGCTGACCGTTGCGAATCGCCACATCCGTGCGGTCATCGAGCAGGTCGATGAGCTTGTCCGTCAGCGTGAGGTCCACCGTCACCGAGGGATATCGCGCGAGGAAGCCGGGCAGCAGCGGGATGAGGATGCAGCGCCCGAAGGCCGGGTTGGTGTTGACGCGCAGCCGTCCACTCGGCTCGTCGCTCGCGGCGGCCCCGCGCTCGGCCTCGTCGAGTTCGCCGAGGATTCGCACGCTGCGCTCATAGAAACCGCAGCCCTCCGGGGTGAGCTGGAGCGAACGCGTGGAGCGGTTGACCAGCCGGGCTCCCAGCCGCTGCTCCAGCCGGGCCACCAGCTTGCTCACCGCCGAAGGCGTCATCCGGAAAGCCCTCGCCGCGGCGGAGAAGCCTCCCAGCTCCACCACCTTCACGAAGACTTCCATCTCCCCGAAGCGATTGACGTCCAGACGAGCCATGGTGAGCCGAACTCACAAGTCCTATTCCGCACGTCGCTCTACCGCAGCGAATTCGTGCCGTCCATACAAGGGCCCATCCAACTTCTTCACGGGAGGGCCGCGAATCATGCCGCTGGCCTTGTTCGCATTGACCGCGGGCGCCTTTGGAATCGGCGTCACGGAGTTCGTCATCATGGGCCTCTTGCTGGAGGTGGGCACCGACCTGGGTGTCTCCATCTCCACGGCGGGCCTGCTCATCTCCGGCTACGCACTGGGCGTCGTGGCCGGAGCCCCCGTCCTCACCGTGCTGACGGGCCGCTGGTCCCGCAAGCACGTGCTCTTGGGACTGATGGTCATCTTCACGCTGGGCAACGTCTTCTGCGCGCTGGCGCCCACCTACGGCACGCTGATGGCCGCGCGCGTGCTGACCGCGCTCTCTCACGGGACGTTCTTCGGCGTGGGCTCCGTGGTGGCCACGGGCCTGGTGCCCGCGGACAAGCGCGCGTCCGCCATCGCCATCATGTTCACCGGCCTGACGGTGGCCAACATCCTCGGTGTGCCGCTGGGCACGTGGCTGGGGCAGTCGCTCGGGTGGCGCTCGACGTTCTGGGCGGTGGCGCTGATTGGCCTGCTCGCCGTGGCGGTGATTGCGCTATTCGTCCCGCGCGACGAGGTGGCACCCGAGGCGAGCGACTGGCGCGCCGACCTGCGGGCCCTGGGCCGACGGCCGGTGTTGCTGGGGCTTCTGACGACGGTGCTCGGCTTCGCCGGGGTGTTCACCGTGTTCACCTTCATCGCGCCCCTCCTGACGCGACTCAGTGGCTTCTCCCCGTCGGCGGTGTCTCCCATCCTGCTCGTGTTCGGCGGTGGGCTGGTGGTGGGCAACCTGGTGGGCGGCAAGCTCGCGGACCGGCGACTGGTGCCCGCCATCCTCGGCACCCTCACGGTCCTGGCGCTCGTGCTGTTCGGGATGACCTTCGTCCTGCATGACCGCGTCCTCACCGTCGTCGCCGTGGGCCTGTTCGGCGCGGCGGCCTTCGCCACCGTGCCACCGCTCCAGATGTGGGTGCTGGAGAAGGCGGAGGGGGCCGGCCAGAGCCTGGCGTCGAGCCTCAACATCGGCGCCTTCAATCTCGGCAATGCGTTGGGCGCCTGGTTCGGCGGCCTCATCATCGACCGGGGCCCTGGACTGGGCGCCCTCACCTGGGTGTCCGCGCTGGTGCCGGTGTCCGCCATCGTCATCGTGCTGGTGGCGTTGCGCCTGGAGTCTCGCGAGCGGCGCCCCGGTGTTCCAGGGACGCGAGTGCTGCAAGGAGGTGTGTCATGAGCGCCCTCGACAAGGTCGCCCTCGTGGTGGGCGCGCAGGGCGTCATCGGTCGCAACCTCATCGAGCACCTCGCGTCACTGGGGGACTGGGAAGTCATCGGTCTGTCCCGACGAGGCGGCCCTGCTTCCGAGCGCGTGCGGCACGTACAGGTGGACCTGCTCGACGCGGAGGACACCCGGGCGAAGCTGGCGGACCTGGGCCACGTGACGCATGTCTTCTACGCCGCGTATCAGGAGCGGCCGACGTGGGCGGAGCTGGTCACGCCCAACCTCGCGATGCTCGTCAACGTGGTGGAGGCCATCGAACCGGTGGCCAAGGGCCTGCGCCACGTCAGCCTCATGCAGGGTTACAAGGTCTACGGCGCACACCTGGGGCCTTTCAAGACGCCCGCGCGGGAGACGGACCCGGACCACATGCCGCCCGAGTTCAACGTGGACCAGCAGCGCTTCCTCGAACAGCGGCAGAAGGGCAAGGCGTGGACGTGGACCGCGCTGCGTCCGTCGGTGGTGGGCGGCGTCGCGCTCGGCAACCCGATGAACCTGGCCCTGGTGATTGCCGTCTACGCATCCATCTCCAAGGAGCTGGGGTTGCCGCTGCGCTTCCCTGGCAAGCCTGGGGCATGCCACTCGCTCTTGGAGATGACCGACGCGGGCCTGCTCGCGAAGGCGACGGTGTGGGCGGCGACGGAGGCGCGCTGCGCGAACCAGGCCTTCAACATCAACAACGGGGACCTGTTCCGCTGGAGCGAGCTGTGGCCGAAAATCGCGCGTTACTTCGAGCTGGAGGTCGCTCCACCGCTGCCGATGTCGCTCGACGTCGTCATGGCCGACAAGGAGCCGCTGTGGAAGGCCATGACTGCGAAGCACGGGCTGGCGAATCACTCCTACCAGGACGTGTCCTCCTGGCGCTTCGGCGACTTCGTCTTCTCGTGGGACTACGACATGTTCGCGGACGGCACCAAGGCGCGGCGCTTTGGCTTCCATGAGTTCGTCGACACCGAAGCCATGTTCTTGCGCCTCTTCGACGACTTCCGTCGCGCGAAGGTCATCCCCTGACGCTTGGGAGTTGAGTGCGCCCGGAGCGTGGGGAACAATCCCCGCATGGCTCAGGGCGACGGAATGCAGCAGGTCATCGGCTTCATCCTGGAACTGGACAAGCTCAAGGGTGTGACTCGCAAGGTGAAGCCGCTGGGGCTTGCTCGCTACGAGAACTCCGCGGAGCACAGCTGGCAGTTGGCCATGCTGGCCCTCTCCCTGTCCCAGCATGCTCCGCCGGGCATCGACCTGGACCGCGTGGTCCGGATGCTCCTGGTGCATGACGTGGGAGAAATCGACACCGGCGACACGCTGGCCTTCGTCGAGGGCGGCTGGAAGGAGCGCAAGGCGGCGGAGCTGGCGGCGGCGGAGCGCATCTTCGGCCTGCTGCCTCCACCGCACGGGCCCGCCTTCCTGGCGTCATGGAAGGAGTTCGAAGCGGGGGAGACCGCCGAGGCCCGCTATGCCCATGCGGTGGACCGCGCGATGCCGGTGCTGCTGAACCTGGCCAACGAAGGGCAGAGCTGGCGGGAGAACGGCATCAGTCACGCGCGGGTGGTGGCGCGCGTCGCTCCCCCCATCCAGGCGGGTTGCCCCGCCTTGTGGGAGTACCTGGAGGGCCGACTGGAAGAGGCCCGCCAGCGCGGCTTGTTCGGCGCGTGAGCGGAGGAGTCGCTCAGGCGGCCTGAGATGCGCGGGAGGGTGGCGCGGGGACATGCCCCGCCCGCACCAGGTAGTCGCCGAAGCCCTCACCCTGCTGGCGCTCTCTCGCATACCCCGCGAACAGCGGCTCCAGCACATCGAGGATGGTCGCCTCGTCGATGTTCTCCCGCACGAGCCGGTTGAGTCGCTGGCCTCGCGCATCTCCGCCCAGGTGCAGGTTGTAGCGACCAGGGGCCTTGCCCACGAGGCCAATCTCCGCGAGGTAGGGCCTCGCGCAGCCATTGGGGCAACCTGTGATTCGCAGCAGGATGTTGGCGTCCTGGAGGCCATGGGCCTGGAGCCGCGACTCCACGCGCTCCACGAAGGTCGGCAGGTAGCGCTCGGCCTCGGCCATGGCCAGGGCGCACGTGGGCAGGGCCACGCAGGCGAGCGCGTTGCGCCGCAGCGGGCTGGAGGTCCGGAAGCTCTCCAGGCCGTGGGCCCGGACAATCGCGTCGATGTGCTCCTTCGACTCAGGCGGGACACCCGCGATGACGAGGTTCTGGTTGGGCGTCAGCCGGAAGTCTCCCCCATGTATCTGGGCAATCTCGCGCAGCCCCGTGAGGTGCGGCGCGCCAGGACGGTCCGCGATGCGGCCGCTGTCCAGGTGCAGCGTCAGGTGCCAGCGCCCGTCATGGCCTTCCCGCCAGCCGAAGCGGTCTCCGTTGTGCTCGAAGGTGAAGGGCCGCGTGGGCTCCAGCGCGAAGCCGAGCCGGCGCTCCAGCTCCTCCTTGAACCAGGCGACACCCCGGTCCTCGAGGACGTACTTCAGGCGCGCGCGCTTGCGATTGCCCCGGTCTCCGAAGTCGCGGTGGATTTTCAGCACCTCCTCGGCCACCACGAGCATCCGCTCGGGAGCCACGAAGCCCAGGACATCCGCCAGCCTTGGGAAGGTGTTGGCATCACCGTGCGTCGCGCCCAGGCCGCCGCCCACCGCGACGTTGAAACCTTGAAGGACGCCGTCCTCGATGATGGCGATGTAGCCCAGATCCTGCGCGAACAGGTCCACGTCGTTCTCGGGCGGCACCGCGACGGCGGCCTTGAACTTCCGGGGCAGGTAGGTGGCGCCATACAGCGGCTCCTCCTCGCCGCCCGCCACCTTCTCCTCGTCCAACCACAGCTCGTAGTACGCGCGAGTCTTCGGCAGCAGGTGCTCGGACAGGCGCACCGCCCAGTCGTACACCACCGCATGGACGCGGGTGTCCACGGGGTTGGGGTTGCACAGCACGTTGCGATTGACGTCGCCGCAGGCGGCCAGCGTGTCGATGAGGGACGCGTTGATGCGCGCAATCGTCGGCTTGAGGTCTCCCTTGAGGATGCCGTGCAACTGGAACGCCTGCCGCGTGGTGATGCGCAGGGTGCCGTTGGCGTGCTCCCGCGCGAGCCCGTCCATGACGAGCCACTGCGCCGCGGTGCACACGCCTCCGGGCAGCCGGGTGCGCAGCATGAAGCTGTAGTCCGGCTCCAGCTTCTGCTGTCGACGCTCCTCGCGAATGTCGCGGTCGTCCTGCTGATAGCTGCCGTGGAACTTGATGAGGCTGGTGTCCGGCGTGGCGATGGCGCCCGTCACGGGGTCCGCCAGGCTCTCCGCCAGCGTCCCCCGCAGCAGTCGACTGTTCGCCTTGATGTGCTCCACTTCGGAGAGAGGCTTGGGCTGGGTGCTCATGTCTTTGCTCACAGGCGAAGGGACTTCAGTAGACGTCACGCAGGTAGCGCCGCTCGTCGCGGAGTGTCTTCAGCCAGTCCTCGGCGTCCTCGCGGCTCCGGCCACCGTGCTCGGCGATGACGTCCACCAGGGCGGCGTGGACATCCGGGGCCATGCGTTGGGCATCGCCGCAGACGTAGAGGTGGGCGCCGCCCTCCAGCCAGGAGTAGAGCTCCTTGCCGGACTCGCGCAGGCGGTGCTGCACGTAGACCTTCGCCGCCGTGTCGCGGGAGAAGGCCAGCGACAGCTTGTGGAGCGTCTTCTTCTTCAACGCCTCCTGCCACTCCGACTGATAGAGGAACTGGCTGCGGAAGTGCTGCTCCCCGAAGAACAGCCAGTTGCGTCCGCGCGCGCCGACCTCCGCGCGCTCCTGCACGAAGGCCCGGAAGGGCGCCACGCCCGTGCCAGGGCCAATCATCACCACGTCCCGGTCCGGGTTCTCCGGCAGCCGGAAACGCTCGTTGTGCTCCACGAAGACCCGCACCGATTCCGCGTCCGCCCCGCGCGTGGCCAGGTGGGACGACGCGGCCCCGAGGTGACGCTCGCCGAAGGCCGTGTAGTCGACCACCGCCACCGTGAGGTGCGCCTCCTCGCCCACGCGCTTGGAGCTTGAGGCAATCGAGTACAGCCGGGGCGTCTGCTTGCGCAGCGCGAGCACCAGCTCCTTCGCGCTCCAGGGCGCGGGGTGCTGGCGAAGCACGTCGATGACCTGATGGCTCTTGAGGAGCGCGCGGAACGAGTCCGCTCCAGTGGGCGCCAGCAGGGACTGGAGCACCGTGCTCGCGCCGAGCGTGGCGTGGCGCTCCAGGAAGGGCCGGCTCAGGCGCGTCAGCTCCAGGCCCTCCGAGAGCCAGACCGCCAGGGCTTGAGTCTTCCCATCGCGCGTCACGGGCTCGGCGCCATCCAACCGCTGCTGCTTCAGGACGGCGTCCACCAGCTCCGGAGGATTGGGCGCCCACACGCCCAGGGCGTCGCCCGGCGCGTACTCCAGGCCGGAGCCTTCGAGGGAAATCTCGACGTGGCGGACGTCCTTGAGCGCGCCCCTTCCGGTGATGCGTTGATTGACCAGCACCGTCGCGGAGAAGGGGGCTTCCTTGCTGATGGTGGGCGCGGTGGTGGCGCCTCGCAGCGGGACGACGGTGGCGACGGCGGGCGCGCGGGGCTCGATGGCTTCGCGAGCCCGCGCGAGCGTCTGGTCCAGCCAGCCTGTGGCGATGGGCTCGAAGTCCAGGTCGCAGTCGGCGCGGTCCACCAGTCGCGTGGCGCCCAGCTCCGACAGTCGCGCATCGAGCGCCCGTCCCACCTCGCAGAACTTCGGATAGCTGGAGTCTCCGAGTCCGAGCACCGCGTAGCGCAGGCCCTCCAGCCGAGGCGCGCGCTTGCCCAGCAGGTGCTCGCAGAAGCCGCGCGCGTCATCGGGCGGGTCTCCATCTCCCTGCGTGCTGATGACCACGGCCAGCAGCTTCTCGCGCGCCAGCTCCCGCACCGGGTACTCACTGGCCCGGATGATGCGCACGGGAAGTCCACTGCTCTCCGTCTGGTGCTTGAGGCGCTCCGCGACCAGCCGGCTGTTTCCCGTCTGCGTGCCGTAGACGATGGTGAGCGGCGCGGCCGGAGTCGCCGTGGGGGCCACGCTGATGGCGCCTGTCGTGGCCGCCACGCCGGGTCGTGCCGCGAGTCCCGCGGCATAGCCGCTCAGCCAGTGCAGCGCCGCCGGGTCCAGCCCCGCCACCAGCTCGAGCAGCCGCGCGCTCTTCTCCGCGCCCAGCAGCGCGTCGATGAAGGGCGGGGATGACAGGCTGAGGTTGCCTGGAGAAGAGGCGCTCATGTTCCGCTCTCCGGTGTCGCGGTGAGGCGCCGCACCCACTGCTCCGGGGCCTCGGCGTCCTCCAACTCCCACCAGCCCGTGCCCGCGTCATGGGCCTCCTCACGCAGCGCGCGCCGGACCTGTGGCGCCTCCGCGTACACCAGGGCGAACAGTCCCGCGCGAGCCAGGGCCAGGGCCACCTCCACGTCACCGGACACGGTGGCCACATGACGGCCCAGGTTGAACAGCTCGCGCTCCAGCGCGAAGGCGCGGCTGGCCGCATCGGGTGTGGCGGGGAGGAGGACCACGGCGCCCGCCTGGCCCAGTCGCCCATGCCGCTCGGCGCTCGTGACGAGCGACACCCCGGCACGCGACGTGGACTCCGCGGGCCCCAGCACCATGCCCGCGCCCACCGTGTCGTGGGTGAGCGCGTCGATGACGATGAAGGCTCCCGTGCGCCGGTTCTCCTGATACGGGTCGCACAGCAGGGGACGGCGGCACACCAGCCGGACGCGGCCGATGTCGTTGAGCGCCAGCGACTCCGCGGGCACCTCCGCCAGCTCCTCCAGGTCCTTGCGCCACAGCACGCGCTCGAACTGCGCGGGCGCGGTGCGGGTGGTCTGCTTCACCAGGTAGCGGCGCGTGACATCCAGCGGTTGCTCACCGAACCACACCAGCATCGCGTCCAGGTGCTGCAACGACAGGGGCGGCTGATCCACATGGGACAGCAGGTCGCCTCGGCTTGCGTCCACCTCGTCCGTGAGCCGCAGCGTGACGGAGTCCGTCGCGGAGGCTTCCTCCCTGGGGCCGTCGAAGGTGTCGATGGCCTGTACGCGCGTCCTGCGTCCCGAGGGCAACACCTGCACTTCGTCCCCCACGCGCACCGTGCCGGACGCCACCTGTCCCGCCAGCCCCCGGTAATCCTGGTGGGGCCGCAGCACGTACTGCACGGGGAAGCGGAAGGGCGCGCCATCCAGCCGGCGTTGGTGCGGAAGCGACTCCAGCCAGCCCAGCAGCGTGCCGCCCTCGTGCCAGGGCGTGCGGGGACTCGGGATGGTGATGTTGTCGCCCCGGCTGGCGCTGACGGGGAACAGGCGCACGCCCTCGAAGCCCAGCGTGTGCGCGAAGTCCGCCAACTCGGAGCCGATGCGCTCGAACGTCGCGCGCTCGTAGCCCACCAGGTCCATCTTGTTCACCACCACCGCGAGGTAGGGGATGCCCAGCAGCGAGGCGATGTACGCGTGGCGACGCGTCTGGGGCAGCACGCCCAGCCGCGCATCCACCAGGATGACGCCCGCGTCCGCCGTGGAGGCGCCCGTGGCCATGTTGCGCGTGTACTGGAGGTGCCCAGGAGTGTCCGCGATGATGATCTTCCGGCGCGACGTGGACAGGTACCGGTACGCCACGTCGATGGTGATGCCCTGCTCACGCTCGGCGCGCAGGCCGTCGGTGAAGAGGGAGAAGTCCAGCTCCTCCTCGTCACCGGCGCCCGCCGCGGCCTTGAGGCCCTGGGCCAGCAGCTCCGGGGGAATCTCCGTGCGAGCCGCCGCCCGCTTCGCGCTGGCCCGTCTCACGGCGGAGATCTGGTCCTCGAAGAGGCCGTCGCACTCATAGAGCAGCCGACCGATGAGCGTGGACTTGCCGTCGTCCACCGAGCCCACCACCGCGAGCCGAAGCAGGGCGCGGTGGGAGTGCTCGTCGAGGAGCCGCTGGATGTCGGGTTGCGGGACGGCCTGGAGTGCGGTGTCCATCAGAAGTACCCCTCGCGCTTCTTCAGCTCCATGGAGCCTTCTTCGTCGTGGTCGATGAGTCGGCCCTGGCGCTCGGACTGTCGCGCGTGGACCATTTCGTGGATGACGGCCTCCACCGTGGTGGCGGAGGACTCGATGGCGCCGCTGAGCGGGTAGCACCCGAGCGTCCTGAACCGCACCCTCCGGAGCGTGGGCTTCTCCCCGGGCCGCAGGCGCATGCGCTCGTCATCCACCATCAGCAGCGTGCCGCCCCGGTCGATGACGGGTCTCTCGGCGGCGAAGTAGAGCGGCACCACCGGGATTTTCTCGCGCAGGACGTAGTGCCACACGTCCAGCTCCGTCCAGTTGGACAGGGGGAAGACGCGCATGCTCTCGCCCGCGTCCACGCGGCCGTTGAACAGGTTCCACAGCTCCGGCCGCTGCCGACGCGGGTCCCACTGGCCATGCTTGTCGCGGAAGGAGAACACCCGCTCCTTGGCGCGGGACTTCTCCTCGTCGCGGCGGGCTCCGCCGAAGGCCGCGTCGAAGCCGTGCTGCGCGAGCGCCTCCAGCAGCGCCTGCGTCTTCATCGCGTGCGTGTACTTCTGGCTGCCGTGGTCGAAGGGGTTGATGCCCTCCGCGAGCGCCTTCTTGTTCTGATGCACGAGCAGCCGGAGGCCGTGGCGCGCGACGAAGGAGTCTCGGAACGCGTACATGTCCCGGAACTTCCACGTCGTGTCCACGTGGAGCAGCGGGAAGGGCAGGGGCGCGGGGTGGAAGGCCTTGCGCGCCAGGTGCAGCAGCACCTGCGAGTCCTTGCCGATGCTGTAGAGCATCACCGGGTTGGCGAACTCCGCCACCGTCTCGCGGAGGATGTGGATGCTCTCCGCCTCCAGCTCCTCCAGGTGCGTTGAGCGAGCGTGCGTCACGTCAGTCATGTCCCGCCTCCGCGAACCGGGGAAGCGCTTCCCCCGCCGTCGTGTGATTCCCCGCAGCGAGCGTGGGCAGCCGCGCTCGCAGCGCGACGACCTCGCCAATCACCAGCAGGGCCGGAGAGCCCAGCCCGGCCTTGCGCGCCTCCTGGGCGATGTCTCCCAGCGTGGCTTCCACCACGCGCTGGTGCTCCCAGGTGCCTGCCTCCACGAAGGCGGCGGGTGTGGAGGCGGCCCGTCCGGCGGTGACCAGCGCCGCCGTGGCCTCTTCCAGGCGGTTGCCCGCCATGAACAGCACCAGCGTCTGGGTGCGCGCGAGGAAGTCCCAATCCGGCGCGCCGCCCGCGCGGAACGCGGTGGCGAACGTCACCTCACCGGAGACGTCCCGATGGGTGACGGGGATGCCGACCGACGCGGGCACCGCGATGCCCGAGGAGATGCCGGGCACCACCTCGTAGGGGATGCGCGCGGCCTCCAGGGCCAGGGCCTCCTCTCCTCCACGACCGAAGACGAACGGGTCTCCTCCCTTGAGACGCACCACGGTGCGGCCGAGTCGCGCCTGGGCGATGAGCACGGTGTGGATGTCTTCCTGCTGGACGGACTCGCCCCCGCCTTCCTTGCCCACGTAGATGAGGCGCGCATGGGGACGCGCGTGCTCCAGGACTCCGGGGTGGATGAGCCGGTCATGGACCACGGTGTCCGCTTCGCGCAGCAGGCGCGCCGCGCGCAGCGTGAGCAGCTCCGGGTCTCCGGGGCCCGCCCCCACCAGGTACACGCGACCTCTCGACGACTCCTTCATGTGAACTCTCCAGACGACTTGAAGGTCTTCAATTCCGAACGGAGCCGAGCCACGGCGGCTCCACGCTCACCGCGCGCGAGCAGTGCGCCGAGCTCACCCTCCACCAACCGCTTCAGCAGGCGCTGTCGCCCCGGGCCGCGAGGCAGTCGCCTGCGCAGCCAGCCGCTCAACCTCGCCAGCCACACGTGGTGGGGCGCGACGTGGGCGCCCAGCTCACGCCTCAGGAGGCGCGCCAGCGCGGGGGCCTGTCCGGCGGTGGAGACCGCCACGGTGATGGGGCCTCGTCGCTCCACGGAGGGCAGGGTGAAGTCACACAGCTCCGGCTCGTCGGCGGTGTTCACCCACAGGCCCAGCGCTCGGGCCTCGGCCGTGAGGCGATGATTCACCTCGGCGTCATCCGTCGCGGCCAGCACCAGCGCGTGGCCGCGCACATCGCCCGGCGCATAGGTCCGGCGCTCCCACTCCAGTCGTCCCTCGGAGGCCAGGCGTCGGAGCGTGTCGGTGACTTCGGGGGACACCAGGTGGAGCCGCGCGCCCGCTTCGAGCAGGGGCAGGGCCCGGCCCTCGGCGATGGTGCCGCCGCCCACCAGCAGGACGCGGCGGCCCTCCAGCCGGAGGCAGATGGGATAGTCGACAGGAGTGACGGTCGGCATGTTCGTGGTCCACGTCACCGGACGGGATGCAGGCCGCATTCGCTGTGCTCGCGGGACTCCCACCACCAGCGGCCCGCGCGCTCGTCCTCGTAAGGCTTCACCGCGCGGGTGCATGGCGCGCAGCCGATGGACGGGTAGCCCCGGTCATGCAGGGCGTTGTACGGGACGGAGTTCGTCTGGATGTACGTCCACACCTGCTGCCGGCTCCAGGCCGCCAACGGGTTGAGCTTGATGAGTCCACCGTGCTCTCGGTCGTGCTCGACGACGGCGACGTCGGTGCGGTTGATGGACTGCTCACGGCGCAGCCCCGTCACCCAGCCGTCGCGGCCATGCAGCGCGCGTCGCAAGGGCTCCACCTTGCGGATGGCGCAACATTCCTTGCGCGCCTCGAGGCTGCGACGAAACGAGAAGCAGCCCTGCGTCGACTCCAGCGCCTCGACGCGGCCTCGCTCCGGGAAGTAGGTCTCCACCGGGATGCCGTAGCGATTGCGGACGACCTCGATGAGCTCGTACGTCTCCGGTGGCAGGCGACCGGTGTCGAGCGTGAAGACGCGCAGGCTGGGCGCGTGCTTTCGCGCCAGGTCGATGAGGACCATGTCCTCCACGCCGAAGCTGGAGGCGATGGCGGCGCGAGCTCCGAGCCGCTGCTCCACCCAGGCGAGAATCTCCTCGGCGGAGGCGGCTTCGAGCGAGGCGGCTTCCGCGAGCAGCTCTGCTGGCTCGTGGGCGATTCCGAGAGGAGTGGTGGGGGACGACGAGGCGGACACGGTGGACTCCAGGGGATGAAAAACAACAAGGCCCGCGCCTCTTTCGAGGGCGGGCCGCGCGAGCAGGGGAGGTGGGGTGGTGCTGCTATCCACTCCTCGAGGCTCGGGGCCCGCCGTCAGGCGGACACGCCACACACGCACACGCCAGACAGCACGCACAGCGGGCCCCGTGGGGCGCCTGCTGCATCGAGTTCTGGTGGATGGTGGCGAGGTGCATGGAGGAGCGTCGGGAAGCGGTGTGCGGGAAACGGCGGAACAGACCCAGACCTCGGGAGGGAGGTGGGGCCGGGCGAGGCGCGGAGGGAATCAGGAAGCTTCCGGCGCGCGCTTCAACAGCCCAGGCCCGACAGGGCACAACAGGCACACGACCGACAGCAGCGGCGGAACAGCGCGGCCATCGGGGTGGAAGGCATCAACACGGAATCGCAAGCTAACGGCTGTCTCGGCACGCCGTCAACCCGACCTCTTTGTCCCCGAGGGGTACTCAGGTGTCGAGTGTCCCACCCACGCGCAGCGTGACGGTGGATGTTTCCCGACGGGCGGAGGACCTGGTGGGTTCCAGGGAGGCCGGCGCATCGACGCGCAGCGCGGTGCGGTCCAGCTCCGCGAGCCGAGGACGGCCCAGCAGCGCGAGCGTTCGGTCCATCTCGGCGCAGAGGATGTCCAGCGCCTGCTCCACGCCCGCCTGGCCGTTGGCGGCGAGGCCATAGAGGAACGGCCGCCCCACCATGCAGGCGCGCGCGCCCATGGCGATGGCCTTCACCACGTCGGAGCCTCGGCGGATGCCTCCGTCCAGGACGACCTCCGCGCGACCGTCCACCGCGTCCACCACCTCCGGCAGCACGTCGATGGCGCCCGGGAGGAAGTCGAGCTGTCTGCCTCCGTGATTCGAGACGACGAGGGCCTCGACGCCCAGCGAGACGGCCTTCCGCGCATCCTCCGCGCAGGTGATGCCCTTGAGCACGAGCGGCCCGGACCAGATGGAGCGAAGCCACTCGACGTCCTCCCACGTCACCGACGCGTCGAACTGGCTGTTGGTGAAGCGGGCGATGCCCACCGCATCCGTGCGCGTCAGCGAGGGGTGGTCCACGAAGTTGCCGAAGGTGGCTCGCGGGCTCGACGACATGCGCAGCACCCAGCCCAGGTGGCGCAGCACGTCCATCACGTTGGAGAAGTGGATGCGAGGAGGCAGGGTGAAGCCATTGCGTCGGTCCTGCTCCCGGTTGCCCATGACGGGCACATCCACCGTGAGGCACAGCGCACGGTAGCCCGCCGCCTTCGCGCGCTCCACCAGCGCACGAGTGACGCCCCGGTCCTTCCACACATAGAGCTGGAACCAGAGGGGCGCGGGCGCCACGGCGGCCACCTCTTCAATGGTTCCGATGGACATGGTGCTGAGCGTGAAGATGGCGCC
Source organism: Myxococcus eversor (assembly GCF_010894455.1). Lineage (GTDB taxonomy): Bacteria > Myxococcota > Myxococcia > Myxococcales > Myxococcaceae > Myxococcus > Myxococcus eversor. Next base: position 148,258 of record NZ_JAAIXY010000028.1, read on the forward strand.
GCGACTCGCCGCGGCCTTCGCGGCCAGCTCTTCGCCGCGAGGCGCGAGCAGCCCAGCGAGTCCCGTGGGCCCCAGGACGATGGGAGTGGCCAGCTTCTCGCCTAGCAGTGAGGTGGAGTGGTCCACCTTGCTCACGTCCACCAGGGTGCGGGCGCGGAAGAGATACCGGTCGAAGCTCCGTCGATTGGCGTCGACGGTGAAGCCGTCATCCGCGGCGCCTTCCACGTAGTCAAAGACGGTTCGTGGCAGCCGCCGCCGTGCTCGCTGGCGCAGGTCATCGATGCTGACAATCATGATGCGTGCTCCATCGGGAGGTGCCCCCCGGGCGCGGCCACTCCGGGGGCAGCCGCGGTGACGATAGCGGGAGCGCGGTGGGCGTGCATCACGCCGCGTCTCGCTTCAGCGTGGCGAGGAGACGGGCGAACAGTTCGGCCAGCGTCGTGACGTGGGGCGCGCGCAGCATCGTGTAGTGGTCGCCCGGTGCCTCGTGCACCGTCGGCGCGGAGGCGAGCCATGCGCCCCAGCCCAGGTCCTCCGTCACGGTGAGTCCAGGCGGAGGCGTCGCGGCCTTGATGAGCACGGTGGGCCCTTCGTACCGCGCGCCCGTGGGGACGTAGTTTCGCTGGGCCTCGCTCAGTTGCTGGTAGAGGGCGAAGAGTCGCTCCGCCGCGTCGACGTCCAGGTCGATGGCCTGAGAGGAAACGCGGCGTGTCAGCTCCAGCAGGTAGCGGAGCCGCTCGCGGCCTTCGAGTCGGGCCAGGCGCTCCGGGTCCACCGGGAGTTCGCGCCACGGCAGTCCGAGCACCTGTCCGAAGCCCGCGAGCTGCGTCAGGGCATCCGGAGTCGGTCGCGGCTCCGCCTTGGGGGCATGGCTGTCGAGCAGGGCGAGCAACTCCACCTGCTCGCCCGAGGCCTGGAGGCGACGCGCCATCTCGTAGGCGACGAGTCCGCCGAAGGACCAGCCCGCGAGCAGGTAGGGCCCATGCGGCTGTACGGCGCGAAGCTGGGAGAGGTAGTCGCGCGCGAGAATCTCGACGGAGGCGGGGGGCAGCTCGCCTCCCTCGAGGCCGCTCGCGGAGAGGCCATGAATGGGGCGGCTCGGGGCGAGCTGTCGCACCAGCTCCGTGTAGCTCAGCGCGCTGCCGCCTCCTCCGTGGACGAGGAACAGCGGGCGCTCGGTGGAGGTGCCCGAGTCCAGACGGACGAGGTTCGGCGTGGCGCGCGTGCCGTCCTGCTGCTGCTCCAGGAACGGCGCCAGACGCTCGATGCTGGAGCCCTGGAAGAGCGCGGTGACGGGAAGCGAGACACCGGTGCGCTCGCGAATCCGCGCCATCAGCTTGATGGCCAGGAGCGAGTGTCCACCGAGCTCGAAGAAGTCGTCCTCGACGCCCACCTGGGGCACGCGCAGGACCTGCGCCCAGATGGAGGCGAGCAGCTCCTCGGTGGGAGTGCGAGGCGCGACGTGGGCGGCCGAAGGAGCGGAGAGGACGGCCTCGGGAGGAGGCAGTGCCTTGCGGTCAATCTTGTCGTTGGAGGTGAGCGGGAGCGCGTCCAGGCGGAGCAGGAACGACGGCACCATGTACTCGGGGAGCCGAGCCTTGAGGAACGCGCGCAGGGAGACGGCGTCCAGGTCGTCACCGACGAAGTAGCCGACGAGGCGCTTGTCTCCGGGGACGTCTTCACGCGCGATGGCGACAGCTTCGCGGATGGACGGGTGCGCGAGCATCGCGGCTTCGATTTCAGGCAACTCGATGCGGAAGCCGCGCACCTTCACCTGTGCGTCGGCGCGACCGATGAAGGCGAGCGTTCCATCATGGTTCCAGCGGACGAGGTCTCCGGAGCGATAGAGGCGGGCGCCGGGAACGGAGGACAACGGGTCCGGGACGAAGCGCTCGGCGGTGAGGCCGGGCTGGCCGACGTAGCCGCGAGCAAGGCCATCACCGCCGATGAAGAGCTCTCCGACGATGCCGATGGGGACGGGCTGGAGCGAGGCGTCGAGGACGAGCAGGCGGGTGCCGTTGGTGGCTCTGCCGATGGGGAGTGAAGGCCCGACGTCGTCGGCACGAGTGATGGAGAAGGTGGTGGCGACGACGGTGGTTTCGGTGGGGCCGTAGCAGTTGGTGACCGGGATGCCCCAGTCCTGCACCGCGCGGCGGACATGGAGCGACGAGACGACGTCACCACCGGTAAGGAGGCGCTGAAGGGAAGGGGGCGCGGGGAGGCGGCTCTCGACGAGCTGGGAGAACAGGCCGCTGGTGACCCAGAGGGAAGTGACGGCGTGACGGGCCGCTGTCTGGAGGAGCTCTTCCAGTGAGGGGGGCTCGGGAGGAAGAACGACGAGGCGAGCCCCATGGAGCAGGGCGCCCCAGATTTCGAAGGTGCTGGCGTCGAAGGAGATGGGGGCGAGGAGGAGGTGGGTCTGCTCGGGCCCGAAGCGGGTGTAGTCGATGCCGACGAGGGTGTGGAGGACGCCGCGGTGGGTGCAGCCGACGCCCTTGGGCTTGCCGGTGGAGCCGGAGGTGAAGTCGATATAGGCGAGCGACG
>NZ_JAAIXY010000029.1 GCF_010894455.1 Myxococcus eversor
TGGACGAAGAGCTGGTTGTTGCCCCGCTGGCCCGAGGTGCCGTCCGGGGTGGTGGGTGGCCTGTCTGGCAATGTCGTCTGGACGGGGGCGATGACGGCGGTGCTCGCGCTGGCGTGCGTGGCGCTGGGCCATTTCCAGGGGAGGCGGAGGCTGAGCGGCGGCCTGTTGGTGGCGCTCGAGTTCGGCGCGTTGCTGTGGGCGCACGAGCCGCTGTACGTGCTCGCGCCCGCGGAGCTGCTCGACACGCCGCCGCCTTTCGCGGAGGCGATTCTGAGGTCGGTGCCGCCGGGGGAGCCGGTGCGCGTGGCCACGGCGGTGCGCAGCGTTGGCCCTGGGAAAAGCGTGCCGGGGCTCGACTATCACGGGAGGATGGGGCTCGCGTTCCTGACGGGACTGCTACCGGACACGACGACGCTGTGGGGCATCGAGAGCGCGAACGGCTACATGCCCGGGGAGAACGTGCGGGTGCGGCGACTGCGCGAGGACCTGCCGCACTGGTTCGGCCAGGTCGCGCCCCGACTCGCCACGCCGTTCTCCGTGCACAGCGCTCGAGGCGGAGGCGGGCTGGTGCTGCCTCCATCGGCTCGGGTGGTGGCGGAGGACCCGTTGTTCGACACGAAGCTGGTGGTGCATCCGGAGGCGGTGCCTCGGGTGTTGCTGGCGTGGCCTCGCTGCGTGGAAGGGATGGAGCAGGCGCTGGGCCTCTTGTTGGCGCCCCAGCTTCCTCCTCGTGACACCGCCATCGTGGAGTGCACGGTGTCGCTGCCCGAGGCGTCGAAAGGTCCGACGGGCACGGTGAAGGTGGAGCGGCACTCGCCCGAGCGGCTCGTCGTGGACGTGATTGCTTTCGAGGCGGCGGTGCTCGTCGTGAATGATGCCTTTCAGCCGGGATGGACGGCGACGGTCGACGGGAGCGAGGTGCCCATCCTCCCCGCGAACGTCGCGGTCCGCGCGGTGGCGGTGCCGGCGGGCGAGCATCGGGTGGAGATGCGCTACCGGACGCCGGGGCTTCGCGTGGGGCTGCTCATCGGCCTCGGGACGTTGCTGGCGCTGTGTCTGCTGGGCGTTGCACGGTGGCGTCCGTTGCGGAAAGCCACCGCATGATGTCGGCCGATGGCGTTTCCCGCCGATATCCTGTGCCAGTTCGGTTGGCGGGTCAGGGCGTTACCGGTTGCATGAGGCCAGCCCTGGCCAGCAGTTCACCCACTCGGCGGCCTTGCTCAACGTGCTCGGCGTTCCTTGCGGAAAGGCGTTCCGGGGTAAGGATGATGAGTGTGCCTTTGCCCTCTATCGGTTCGATGCGGACAGGCGCCGGCAACGGTGGAACAGGACCTCGTCGCCGAGACAAGTATGTGACCCAGCCTACGAACGTGCCTGCAGCTGAAGTCGTGCTCATCAATCTGCGGTAGTCGTCGGATGCGGCAACTGCCCAGTCAGGCTCCCAGGCGAGTGCCATGCTGCGCAGCACGCCTCCTAGCACTGGAGTCGTAACCACCCTCTCCGCGCCCAGTCCTTGTCTCGGCAGGGGCATCACGCAGGAGTTTGGGTTGGCGCCGCTATGGTCGCCGCACTTGATTTGCAGGTCTGTACTGTCAGGTCCAGAGCCGCCGTTGCCGAACCAGAAACTGAAGCCGAGTTCTTCGAAGATGGGCCCCCCTTTCTCGCGGTTGACACCGCGACGGAACAACTCCGCGAGGGTGGCAACGTCAGGTGGCATCAAGGGGTGCTTGCGCGCGTCTTTCGGTGACCGGGCGGGCTTGTACCAGTGGGCCAGGAGCGGGTCGCACGGAGCAATGAGGTTGAGGAATTCCGCCGTGCGGCGAGCGCATTCCTCAGGCGTTTCCTTGCGAGGCCCCCAGTAGGCCCCTGCATAGTAGGTCTCGGGGCGGCCCTTGGTCTCAGCGTTCGCGTTCACGAGGTTTCTCCCTAGCGCGCCGGAGTGTAGATGACCTTGATGCCTTTGATGCTCCTGCGCTCCAGCAGGAGCGAGATGGCCTCGGCCGCTCTCGATTCGGCGACATGCCACTCGATGGGGATTCCCATGCCTCGGACCATCATGCTCTGCCGTTCGGCCTGATCGGCAAGGCTCTTTGCACCTGAGTGACGAAACCAAGCCTTGGGGTCCAGGTCATCGAAGAACTTGTCATATCCTGGCCCCTTTGCTTCCAGTAACACTCCGTCCTTGACCCCATCGAACTTCACGCCACCGGCCTGCGTGCTCATGCCGCCGACCCAATACGCGTCATCCGCGGAGTGCCCCGTGATTTGTTCCTGATAGCGCCGGGCGCGCGGACTCATGGACTCCTTCACGGGTCCCCACTGTCCGGGCCCCTTCGCCGGCGATGCGCTCGTTGTCCTCGTGCCCACTCGCTGGAGGATGATGGCTGCTCCAGGCCCACCGCTCAGCACAGCCGCCGCGCGCCCTACCGGCACCGCGACGCGACCCATGACGAATGCTCCCTGGGCCGAGAGCGACAAAATCGGCACCTCCGCGGTGGCGAGCGTCGCACCTTGCAGCGTGCGAGTGGCCGCCGCCGCCGTGCCCCAGGTGGCGATGAGGTTCGTCACCAGCTTGGAGACGGCCTGCACCTGCTCGCCGCGTGGCATGTACTGGAAGCGCTCCAGGTACTCAGGCGACGAGGCCAGCAGCGCTGCCACGGCGGCAGGCATCTGTCCCAGCGCCGCGAGGTTGTCAGCGGGCGACGTCGCGAAGATCTGCCCCACCGCCATTGCCAGCCCGACGAAGGCCTCCTCGGCTCCGTCCAGCGTGCGGCTCAGGTAGTCCGCATCGTCGTGGACATCCGCGAAGGCTCCTCCTCCCGTCTCCTCCAACCGTGCGCTCAGCTGCCGGAAGACACCGCCCTTGCCCGAGTAGAAGACGCCCAGTTCGAACTGGCCCGCTCGAAAGGCACCGTCTTTCCACTCCACGGCGCCCACGCGCTGCTGTGTCTGTCCGCTGCGCACCCACGCGAGGCAACCGTCAGGACGGAGGACCGCCAGTTGCGTGAATCGCCCTACGCGTCGCACCAGCTCGGCGCGCGACACCTCGCCCGCATCCAGCACCTCGCGCAACATGAAGCCCACCGCGACACGTGCCGGGAACTGCCCCAGCGTCACGTCCTTGCCGAGCAACACCTCCAGCAGTCGTGCCGCCTGTGTCGCCGTGAGGGAGTCACCAGAGACGGGGCGCGAGTCGCGGTCCTCCAGCCCCGCCCCGCGAAGCAGCTCATCGAACGCATCGCTCCGCTGTCCTCGATGATTCCTGGCCTCCGGAGCCCTCTCCCCAAGGAGCGCGGAACGCTGCTGGAACGTGCCCCTCCGAGTCGAGGGTTCAACTCCAGCGCATCCCGTGACGAAGAGAGCGGCGCAAAGCATCCAGAGGCCAGCACGCATTCTTCACCCCATGCCTCGCAGACAGGAAAGGCGAACAGGCTGAATGCTGGCATTTCCGTCCGACAAGGAGGCGAGGAACTGACTGAGCAGTGGAATCCTGCAGCATCGTGCCGACGTGCCCTGACGCGCTCTCAGGGAAGGTCACGTTGCTGGCGTTGTGCCTGCTGGGCGTTGCACGACAGCGACTGTCACGGAAAGCCGCCGTGAGAATTCCGGCCCCGCTAGCTCATGGCGGGCGACTTCAGCAGGGCCTGACTCCGCGCTTCTGACAGGTGCACTCCGGGGCGGCCCTCCATGCCGCGACAGCTCGCATTTTCCAATGATTCTCGATGAATACAGGGCATGTCGCACTGCGTCGAGGGGTGGCTCGAAGCACGGCCCCGGCACGCGGGCAGCGTTGCCAGGGAGCCCCTGGCACCCCCTCCACCGGGAGGGTTTCCGCCCGTGACGCAACTTCCACCGGCCTCCGTGAGAAAATGACTGAAACGCCCAGCACCCCCATGGGCGGGAGCCCTTCATGAGCCCCATCGACCGCAACCGTCCCGCTTCCACGCCGCTCGCCTCGACGCAGACCTCGCGCACGGCCCTGAAGAACCCGCTGGGCGGACTGGTGGAGGCCGCGAAGAACGGCCTGAAGGAAGTCCCGCGCTTCCTGGAGCAGGGCAAGGATGTCTTCGAAGCCACGCACCTGAGCGAAATCAAGAAGCTCTTCGGCGGGGACTCGAAGCCGGACCGCGCGAACGACGGCAAGCTCATGGGCGCCAAGGGGCAGACCTTCGCTCCGGGCACGCCGCTCAAGGACATCCCCGGCGTCACGCCGCAGAACAATCCGAACCCGTCGAAGACCATCCTCTACGTCAACGGCATCATGACGCCGGCGGCCAACCAGCTCAGCGAGATGAAGACCATCGCCGAGAAGGCGGATGCGCGCGTCATCGGCATCCACAACGCGACGCAGGGAATCGTGGCGGACCTGGCCCAGTGCGTGGGCGACAAGCTGGACAAGGGCACGAACCCCGCCGTGGACACGCTGGCGGACACCGTCTACGGCGAGCTGAAGGCGGGCCGCGAGGTCCACCTGATGGGCTACAGCCAGGGCGGCCTCATCACCGCGCGCGCGCTGTTCGACGTCGAGCGCCGGCTGCGCATCGAGGACGGCATGTCCCCCGCGCAGGTCGAGAAGGCGATGAGCAAGCTGAGCGTGGAGACCTTCGGCGCCGCGTCCACCAAGTACCCGGACGGCCCGAAGTACGTGCACTACATCAACAACGCGGACGCGGTGCCCACGCTCACCGGCCTGGGCGGCAGCTTCGACCCCATCGCCTTCGCCAAGGACGCCGGCAAGGGCGCCGTCGTGCACCGATTCACCGACGGCAACCTGAACCTCATCGGCAACCACATGCTGGACACGATGTACATGAAGCACCGCGTGCCCTTCGATGAGGCCCGCGCCGGCAACTTCTAGTTTCCTGACGGAAGAAGAGGGTCAGCGCCACGCCGGGGCACGGCCCTGCCCCGGTGGAGTCCCTGTCGGGGTGGCGCTAACCCTCTGTTTCAAGGTTCCGGACGACGCGCTGCAAGAGCTCCCGAAGGAGCGCCTTCTCCTTCTGTGTGAAGCCCGCGGTCGCCTCGTCCTCTCCGAGCATCAGCGCCGCTTTCGCCTCGGGAAGCCGGGCGCGGGACTGGGAGGTGAGCGAGGTGAGGCTCCCTCGCTTGTCCTCCGGGTTGGGCTCGCGCCGGATGACGCCGTCGCGCTCCATGCGCGCGAGCATCTCCGCCATGGTCGGCTGCTCCACCCGCGCCAGCTCCGCGAGCGTCTTCTGCGGCAGCGTTCCGCCGTCCTCCAGCGCAATCAGCACGGGGAGCTGGCTCATGCCGAAGCCCAGCGGACGCAGGCGTGCCTCATGCAACCGCATGAGCAGCCGTGAAGCCCGGTTGATCCAATACGCCGACGTGGACTCGGGGTTCCAGGGGCGTGCCTTGCGTTCGTGTTGCATAGGGCCCTTTGTAATATTAGTGAGGGGCCTATGCAAACTGGAAGGCGCATTGGAATCGTGGGCGGAGGGCCGGGCGGGTTGACGCTCGCGCGAGTGTTGGCGACGCGGGGTATCGGCTCCACGGTGTTCGAACTGGACGAGCACCGGCTGTCGCGTCCGCAGGGCGGCTCGCTGGACCTGCACGAGGATTCGGGCCTGCTCGCGCTGCGACACGCCGGGCTCGAAGCGGGGTTCAAGGCGCTCGCGCGCTACGATGACCAGGGCGACGCGCTCTATGACCCCCAGGGGACGCTGCGCTTCGAGCTGGGAGGAGACCCGAGCGGTGGGCGGCCCGAGATTGACCGCGAGCAGTTGCGCACGCTCCTGCTCGACAGCCTTCCTCCCGGGACGATTCAGTGGGGGAGCAAGGTGCGCGCGGTGGAGCCCCTGCCGGATGGGCGCTATCGCGTCGCGAATGAGCGCGGCTTGCTTGGAGAGTTCGACCTCGTGGTGGGCGCGGATGGCGCCTGGTCCAAGGTGCGTCCGCTCGTGTCGAGTGAGCAGCCGCGCTACACGGGGGTGATGTTCGTCGAGCTGAGCATCGACGACGTGGACACGCGGCATCCCGACGTCGCGGCGCTCATCCCGCGCGGCAAGGTCTCCGTGGTGGGGGATTGCCTGAGCCTCATCGCGCAGCGCAGCAGCAATGGGCACGTCCGCGTCTACCTGATGTTTCGTGTGGCCGAGGATTGGCCCCAGCAGGGTGGCGTGGACCTGTCCTCACCCGCGCGTGCGCGAGCGGCGCTCAAGGCGCGGTTCGCGGGGTGGGCACCTTCGCTGCTCCGGTTCATCGATGTGAGCAACGACACCATCGTCCCGCGTCCCATCCTCGCGTTGCCGGTGGGGCATCGGTGGACGCACCGGCCGGGCGTGACGCTGCTGGGTGACGCGGCGCATGTCATGCCGCCGTTCTCCGGCGAAGGCGTGAACATGGCCATGCTGGATGCGGCGGAGCTGGCGCTGGGGCTCGTCGAGGACTCCGACTGGAGTCGCGCGGTGGCGGCGTATGAAGCGCGCATGTTCGTGCGGGCCGCGGAGGCGGCGGCGGGCGCGATGGAGGGGCTCGACTTCGTGTCGGAGCACGCGCTCGCGCACACGCTCGAACACTTCGAGGCGATTCAGCGGATGGCGGGTGCGGCGCATCCCTGAGCCTGAAGGCGTCCTCGCCGCGAGCTTCAGCGCGCGAGCTTGAGGCTCACCACGGCCTTGTCCTCGACGGAGCCCGACAGGGTGAGTCGCAGCTCCCAGGCGCCCGGCATGAAGAGGTCCAGCTCCGACACCTCGAAGTCGCTGGTGCCCTGAGGCGTGATGCGCGCGGGGCTGTCGAGCCCGTGTCCCATGGTGGGCATCCACGGCTGGAGCGCCAGCACCAGACTCGGGATGGGCTTGCCCGTGGCGACGTCGGTGACTCGGAGGCGCAGGCGTTGAGGGCCTCGTCGCAGGGGGACTGTGTCGGCGAGCACTTCGATTCGCAGACGCCCCGATGTACTCGTCACGGACGTCACGGGTGTCGCCAGGGCGGCGGCCTTCTCCGTGACTGGGGCCGTCGACGTCGGGGGCGGTGCGGCGCTCCACAACAGGCATAGCAACATCGTGCTCTTCATTCATCCTCCCGGGCGGACCTGATGCGCGGGAGCTTGTAGCGACGCACGACTCGCCGTGGCGCGCGGCAAGTTGCCACAGCGTGCTCGCGCTCCGTTTGCGAGAGGGTAGGGGACATGAGTCTTCCCTCTTCGCGTCCGCCGCGCGGTATCGCGTGGCTGCGCTCGTGCGTCGGGTGGTGCTTGGGTGCCTCGAGCCTCGCCGTGGTGCTCACGCTCGGTGTCGCCATGCTATCGGCGGTGAAGCTGGTGCTGTCGGAGGTGTCCTGGCTCCCCGCCGACACCTCGTGGGTTTCCAGTCCCTTGCCCCTCCACGGACAGCTTCCCCGGTTCGAACTCCAGGACGCCGACGGAGCTCCGTTTGGAACGCGCCAGCTCCGGGGGCGGGCCTATGTCCTCCAACTCCCCGGAGATGAACCGCCATCTGGCTCCCATGCCATCGTGACGCGGCTGTCCTCGGTGGAGCGCCGGCTGGAGGCCGAGCGGCTTCCCCTCCGGTTCGTCGTGGTGACACGTCAGCCCCTCGACGTGGTGAGCACGAGCAGCCCCGCTTCATGGAAGGTCCTGGCGGAGGACGTGGCCTGGGGCGTGAAGGTCCTGGCGCTGCTGAGAGAGGGTGTCCCCGCGCGGAGTGGGGAGGGCGGTTCCTCGCTCATGAGGTCCACGCTGCTGGTGGACCAGGCGGGCGGGCTTCGAGGCGTCTACGACCTGACCAGCTCCACGCGTGCCGTGGATGCGCTGGTCGCGGACGCGCGACAGGTCTTCGAGAGCGGCCCGGTGCCGGCACTCGCGGGGCTGCCCATGGCGCATCCGCATGTGCTCGGCGTGGGCTGCGTGGGCGAGCGGGGGAGGCACTGAGATGGATGCGCCTGTCGTGGAACGCGCTCGTGGTCGTCGCTGGGTGGGATTGCTCGTCGTGGGAGTGCTGGCGCTCCTCGCGGCGCTCGCGCTCCCGTTGCTGCGCGAGTCACGTGCCCGGCTGCGGGCGCGGGGGCTGCCCGAATTCGGTGCCCTGCCGACCTTTCGACTGATGGACCAGACGGGACGCCCGTTCTCCGATGCGGACCTGCGAGGCGCCGTCGTCGTCGCGGACTTCATGTTCACGCGCTGCCCCACGGTGTGTCCGCTGCTCACCGCGAAGATGGCCCGCCTCCAGCGACAGGCGCGCGAGGCGGGGCTCGCGGTGCGCTTCGTCTCGTTCAGCGTGGACCCGCGCTACGACACGCCGGAGCGGCTCGCCGCGTACGCGGACACGCGGCACCTGGACACGAGCAACTGGGCCCTGCTGACGGGAGAACTGGAGGACGTGGAGACCACGGTGCTGGAGGGCTTCCGCGTGATGATGGGGCGGGAGGCGGACGCGGGAGAGGACGACTTCCTCAGCATCTTCCACGGCGAGCACTTCGTCCTCGTGGACACGGAAGGGCGCATCCGGGGGTACTACCGCGTGGTGGATGACTCCGACGGACTGGAGTCGCTTCAGCGCGACCTGGAGGCGCTGGTGCACGCAGCGGATTGATGGAGACCCGCCGCGGGGAGAGGTCATCTGTCCGGGCTCGGCTCCGCACCGCGAGCCCGGAGCGTCGGGTGCTCAGCGGCCTGGTGGCTTGAGGTCCGCGGGCAGCCCGCCGCCAGGAGTGGGAGGCCGCTCCAGGCCGGTGGGCTGCGTCAGTCCCTGCGCGGGCAGCGGGCCCGAGTCGGGCGTCACGGCCGAGGGTGTCTTCGAACCGCTGTCCGAGCACGCGCAGAGCGCGCACGCGGCGGCCAATGCAATCAAGTGGCGAGTCATGGCTGTCTCTCCCGCCTCAGTACTTGACCCAGATTTCCGTGCCCGGATGAATCTCCGTCAGCGCTTCCGTGTCCTTGTCGGACTCGATGAGCTCCGTTGTCACCGGGTTGGGGCTGTACGCGCGGTTGCCCGCCCAGACAATCTGGGCGTCGCTGAACACGGCGAAGTCGTGCACGTGCTCCTCCACCGTGTACTTGTTCCAGCCTGGCGTGCGCTTGGGATAGACGAAGAGCGCGGGCGCGGGCTCCGCCTGCGGCGTGGTGCCTGCGTCCGTTCCACCGTGGTCATGTCCACCCGACGTGCCCACCCACTCCACCGTCGTCTCGGCGCCCTCGGCATTCCGGCACGTCTGCGTGGTGGGGAAGTACACCGTGGTGAAGGCCGTATCCGGCATGCGGGCACGCAGCACCAGCCGGTGCGCATGCGTGTCGGCGGGGAGCACCTCGGCGGCGCTGCTCCGCGTCCACGTGACGGACGTCACGTTGTTGTTCGCGTCCTTCTCCACCACGGCCTTGCCGAAGGCGGAGTCCAGGGGCCGCACGGAGGTGACGCCCGCGGGAATGGCGACCTTGATGCGGTAGGTGTCCGCGCCGCTGCACCCGTGGCCCACGGTGAACTGTGCCTCGTAGGACGTGCCGGCGATGGCGGGACCAGTGCCTGAGACGGCGACATGGGCATGGGCGGCGGTGCCGACCAGCAGGCTCGAGAATGCGAGCAACGTCTTGAGAGTGGGCTTCAAGCGGGGCCTCCAGGAGGAAATGACTGCGCCAGCACCTCGGCGTAGCAGACCGCTTGGAGCGCACCGATGCGGCCATTTGCCGCAGCACGGTGGGGCAGGCCCCTCACTTTCGCCCGACAATCATCTGGAACCCGGAGGGTGGTCCGCGACAATTCGCCGCACCCCTCCGTTCACCACACGTCGTGTTCCCGCAGCAGCGCTCCCAGCGGACGCGAGCCGCCGCGGTGGGCGTCGAAGAGCTGTGCGGCGAGCTGCCGCGTCGGGTGGGCCCAGCCCATGCGCTCGTGTCCCTCGTGCGGCACCGGTGCGCAACGGATGAGCGCCGAGCGCAGCTCCTCCTCGGAGGCGAACACCGGATGCTCCAGCGGCAGCGGGTTCTGCGTGGCGAGGAACACCTGGCGCCCGGCCAGCTCGCGCAGGCTCTCCTCCACCCAGCGCGGGTGAAGACCGTTGGCGGGCTCGTCCAGGATGGCGAAGTCCTCGTTGACGTCCAGGTAGTACAAGAGCGACAGCAGCCGCTTCTGCCCGAAGCCCAGGTCCGCCTGCGTCAGCTCGCGCCCGTCGCGACGGACGAAGTGGAACGAGAACCCTCCGAATCCCACGCGCCCTCCGTTTTCGAACGAGCGCTTCTCCAGCACCTCCACGCGCAGCTTCCCCGACTCCATTCCCGCCAGGCTCACGAAGCGAGAGAGGAACGAGCGCTCCAGCGCGTCGTGGCGCAACTCCAGCGCGTCGACGAGGGGCTCCTGCTCCACGCGCTCCCTCAACCATCCGGGCATCCAGCCGGGCAGGGCCATCAACCCCAACGGGAACACCTCTCCATCGCGCACCTCCATGGCGTAGCGGATGGTGCCCAGGCGCTCGAACATCCCGAGCGATTCGTCGAAGCGCTGCGGCGCCAGGAGGAACGTCCGCCTCAAGAGCTCCTTGAGCCGCTCCTTCATGCCCGCGTCGATGTACTGCGCCGTCATGAACAGCAGCGTCCACACCGAGCGGTCCAGGAGCGACCAGTGCATGGTGCGCGTCCACGCGGGCGCGCCGTCCACCTTGCAGTCGATGCCCTCCGCGTCCGCGCGCATGACGAGCCGCGCCGAGGGCGAGGACAGCAGCAGCTCCACCTCGATGAGCGGCTGGAGCCCCGTGTCGAGCGTGGGCGTGCGCAGCGGCAACAGGCCCGCGCCCTGCCTCGCGCCAGGCTCCGTGCGCTCGGGCACGCGCGTGTCGTTGCGCGCGTACACGTGCAGCTTCATGCCGGGAAACGCCAGCTCATACTCCAACGCGAAGCGCTCGTGGATGAGGCTGGCGAAGTCCGAGGCCAGGACGATGGAGATGAGCTCCAGCAGCGTCGTCCGCCCGGTGCCATTCTCGCCGAGCACCAGGTTGAGTGACGGCCCGGGTGTCAGCTCGGTGCCGGGAGCGACGCTCCGGAAGTGGTGGACGGTGAGCCGGGTCAGCTTCATGCGGAGTCCTCGCCCGGCAGCTTCGTCTTCCCGGGGTACGGCGGGAATACCTCGGTCACTGGAGTGTCTGGTGGCTCGCCTGAATCGTTAGGTGCGCGAGAGGCTCGTCTATACACTCCGCCCGCCTTCGCACCCCCCATGCTTCTGTTCCGAAAGGATGATGTGAGGCCGATGAAGAACGTTGCCCTCGGATGTCTGCTCTCCGCGCTCGTGGCCCTGGTGGCCGCGCCCGCGTCCGCCCAGCTCGAGCTGCCCGCCCCCAGCCCCTCCGCCAAGGTGGCGCAGGAAGTGGGCGTCACCTCGATTTCCATCGACTATTCCAGCCCGGGTGTGAAGGGCCGCAAGGTCTGGGGTGACCTCGTCCCCTGGGACAAGCCCTGGCGCTCCGGCGCGAACCAGTCCACCAAGATTACCTTCAGCCACGACGTCACCTTCGGCGGCAAGGCTGTCCCCGCCGGCACCTACGCCATCGTCACCCTGCCCTCGCAGAAGGGTTGGAAGGTGATGCTGAACAAGGAGCTGGGGCTGTTCTCCACCGCGGCGCAGTACTCGCCCGCCAACGACGTGGCCACCGTCGCCGCGACGACGGCGGCCATTCCCAGCCGTGAGCGGCTGGCGTTTGTCTTCAGCAACACCACGGAGGACAGCACCTCGCTGGACCTCGAGTGGGAGAAGCTGCGCATCTCCGTCCCCATCAAGACGGACACGGCCACGCTGGCCAAGGCCAACATCGAGAAGGCGTCCAAGGCGAGCGCGAGCGAGCACGCCCAGGCGGCCCGCTACGTGGCGGAGTCCACCAAGGACTACGTCGCGGCGCTGAAGCTCGCGGACGCGTCCGTGGCCATGGACTCCAACTGGTTCAACCAGTGGGTTCGCGCGGACATCCTGGCGCGTGACGGCAAGTTCGCCGAGGCCCGCAAGGCCGCCCAGATTTCGTGGGACCTGGGTGAGAAGGACCCGAACTTCTTCTTCAAGGCCCAGGTCTCCAAGGCCCTCGCGGACTGGAAGAACAAGTAGTCGTCCCGTCGCGAGTGGAGCCCCTTCAGCGCCGGGGGGCTCCGCTCACGAGCCGGCGGTAGAGCGCTTCATACCGGTCAATGGCCGGCTCCATCCTGAAGCGCTCGACGACGTCGGCCCGCGCTCGGAGGGAGAAGTTCTTCCAGCGAGTCGCGTCACGCAGCAGGCCGAGCACGTGGCCCGCCATGGCGCGCACGTCGCCCAGCGGGGCCAACAGGCCCGTGTCGCCGTGGCGGACGACTTCCGGAATGCCTCCCACGTCGCTGGCGACGACGGGGACGCCGCAGCTGAGCGCCTCCAGCGCCGCGAGGCCGAAGCTCTCCTGCTCGCTGGGGAGCAGGAACACGTCGGACGCGGCGAGCACCTCCATGAAGCGGTCCTGCTTGCCGGGAAAGGCCACGCGGTGCGAGAGGCCCAGCTCGCGCAGCATCCGCTCCGCCGGGGCGCGCTCGGGGCCGTCTCCCACCATCACCAGCCGACAGGGGAGCTGTCGGTGGACCTCCGCGAAGACGCCCACCACGTCGGTGATGCGTTTGACGGGGCGGAAGTTGGAGACGTGGATGAGGACGGGCTCGTGTTCGCCCAGGTCCGGGAAGAGGGCGCGAAGGTGCGCGCGCTCCCGTGCGGGGGCATAGCGCTCCGTGTCCACGAAGTTGGCGATGACCTCGATGGGGAAGGTCTGCGGCAGGCTGAAGCCGCTCCACGTCGCGTCGCGGAGGAACGCGGAAGGCGTCGTCACCGCGTCGCTGCGCAGGATGGAGAAGCGCGTCATCGGCAGGTAGCTGGGGTGCACGCCCACCAGCGTGGTGTCCGTGCCGTGCAGCGTGGTGACGATGCGCGGCCCGTGCTCGCCCAGCACCTCGCGCGCCATCCACGCCGCCGTGGCGTGCGGCACCGCGTAGTGCACGTGCAGCACGTCCAGCTTCTCGCTGTTGGCCACCTCAATCATCTTGGAGGCGAGCGCGATGGGGTACGTGCCGGAGCGCTGGAGCGCGGGGTAGTCGCTCTCCGTCACCTCATGGAACGTCACGCCCCGGGGCAGGGTGTCCAACCGCGCGGGCGGCTCCCGGGCGATGAAGTGGACGCGGTGACCTCGCTCGGCCATTCCCAGGCCGATGCCGGTGGCGACCATGCCGCTGCCCCCGAAGGTCGAAAAGCAGGTGATGGCGATGGAGAGGGGCGGACTCATCGGCGGTGAGGGAAGAACAGGGGCTTCTCGAAGCTATTCCGGCGGAAGTGCTCCACCGGGTCGATGAGCCCCAACGTCTCCCGGACGACATACGGCTCGCCGTGGGCGACACCCACCTGGGCGCCATAGAACCTGTCCCGCGCCTCCAGTGAGGAGAGCGACAGCGGCGAGCCCACCAGCGTGGCGGGTGCGTCCGGTCGGGGCTCCACCTGACTCGCGTAGCAGCGCACGGCCGCCGTCTTGCTCGCGTACACGGCCGACACGTCCACGACGAAGCTCGGCTCGGCCAGGTGGCGCAGGGGGTAGTAGAGCACCTGCCGAGGCGTGAACGGGGGGCCGGGCGGCTCGGTCTCGAACTTGCGCACCCCCGCGAAGAACAGCGCGCGCGTCACCAGCGCGCTGGCGGCCTCGTGGTCCGGGTGGCGCTCCTCCTCCCACGGGACGATGACCAGCTCCGGCCGCAGGCGGCGGAGCACTTCGACGATGCGGGCCACCGCGGAGTCGCGGATGCGCTCGGACTCGCTGGCCTCGAAGCCGGCCCAGGGGTTGAGCCAGCCGTCGGGCAGGCCCAGGTTCTCCCTCACCGACAGGCCCAACACTCGCGAGGCGGCCTCCGTCTCCGCCGCGCGCGTCTCCAGCGTCCCGCGAGAGCTCTTCTCGCCGCGCGACAAGTCAATGATGCCGGTGCGGTGGCCCAGGCTCGAGAGCTTCGCCATCAGCCCGCCGCAGAACAGCTCCACGTCGTCCGGATGCGGGCCGAAGGCGAGGGCCTCCAGTCCGTAGGTCGCGCCGCTCGTGCTCATGGCGTCAAATCCCGGAGGTCACCGGAGAAGGGGACACACGCGTCGAGCACCTGGCGGGTGAAGGCCCGGGAGCCGAAGCGACACGCGTAGTAGGCCATGCCGTGGATGCGCTCCTGCGGCGCCCCGTCCGGCACGAGCATGGCGCGCAGCCGGTCCACGCGCTCGGTGGTGACCTCGTCGCGCAGCGCGAGCGCGCGGCCGTAGCGGGCCGACAGGCGCGACACCGCGGCGCGCACGGTGCCCCGGGTGCGCTTGAGCGCGTCGAGCAGTTGGGGGTCGAGCTTGAGCATCGTCTCGCCCATGCGGTCCAGCTCCGAGGAGAAGGCGCCGAAGAGGCGCGCCTCCAGCGTGCCCGCGGGCTCGTAGGGCTCCGCCGCGTCCCGCGTGGAGAGCCTCGTCAAGAGCGCGTCGCGGGGCTCGCCCACCTCGTCCGGCGTGAGGCCCAACTTGTGGAGGAGTCTGCGGGCCCGGTCGTCCAGCACGCGGAAGCGGGCGCGCGGCACCACCAGCGGCATGGGCAGGCCCGCGTGCTCATAGAGGGGAGACAGTTGCGCGAAGTAGGAGACCTCGCCCGGGCCGCCGACATAGGCCGCCGTCGGCAGCCACGTGTCCTGGAGGAGCGGACGCAGGAGCGCGGAGGTGGTGAAGCGCAGCGGCTCGCGCGCAAGCCAGTCCAGGAGCTCCTTCGTCGTCACCGTGGCGCCGCGCGGGTGGCCCACCAGGGTCCACGTGTCGGGGCCCGCCGGGTCCATCCGGTAGCGCGCGCCCTCGATGCCGTCAGGCGAGTAGAAACCGAGCGGAGCGCCGGGACGGATGTGGACCTGCTCGGAGAAGCCCGCCTGCGTCAGCGCCTCCACGCGACGCGAGAGCGCGGTGGAGATGGCGGAGGCGTCCTGAATCGCGAGCCGGTGGATGGGCGCGGCGAAGGGCGCGAGGCGCGCGTCCCTCGGGTCGATGAAGACCAGGCCCTCTTCGGCGAAGAGGGTGGCGAGCACCTGGGTGAACGCCTCCGCGAGCGTCGCGTCGGGCTGGTAGGCGCGCACGAGCAGCTCCAGGTGTTCGGAGACCTGGGGCTCTCCGTTCAGCTCACAGCGCAGGGCCTCCAGGGCCTGGATGACCCCCGAGCCCAGCTTGCGGTGGGCGACGGGCGCGCGCGAGGTGGCGGCCTCGGGCACCTCCAAGGCCACGCGCTTCGCGGAGCCTCGCGGGCTCGCGACGAAGCAGTGGTCCACCTCCGGCAGGTCGTGGTCCTCGGTTTGAAGCCAGAAGACGGGAACACAGGGCCGCCCGGTTTCTTCCCGAAGCGCGCGCGCGGCGCTGATGGCGGCGGCGGCCTTGTAGAGCGTGAAGAGCGGGCCGAGGAACAGCCCCATCTGCTGGCCCGTCACCACGGCGATGGTGCCAGGGCGGGCGAGCTCCTCCAGATGACGCTCGCGCGCGGGACTCGGCGCGAGGCGTGCGTTCTGGGCCGACACGACGTCGAGCAGGGCCGACGACATGGGGCGAGAGGCGGCGGCGGCCGCGGCCTCCGCGCGAGCGGCGCGGTGACGGAAGCGGTCGGGCAGGAAGGCGAGCGCGCGTGGGTCTCCCTTGAGCCACGCGGTGGGAAAGGAAGGCGTCACGGTGCGCGGTGATAACAGGTCATCTTCGGGTCGGCACGGAGAAGGACGGTGACGCGCACGCAACGTGAGGCCGTGGCTGGGCGCGTCATGGGATGAACGCCAGGCGCGCGTGGGTGAAGGCCTTGTTGTAGGGTCCGCCGCGGATGCGAACCCTGCTCACCTTTGGCATGACGCTGGCCATGAGTCTTGGATTTGGGACTTCGGCTTTCGCCCAGGCACCTCGGCAACCCCACGCGGGGGAAATCGCGGCCGGACTCCGACGGCTCGGCGTGACGGGCAGCGTGCTCTACGTCGCCGCCCACCCGGACGACGAGAACACGCGCTTTCTCGCCTGGCTGGTCGGTGAACGCGGGCTGCGCGCGGGCTACCTGTCGCTCACGCGCGGTGACGGCGGACAGAACCTCATCGGCACGGAGCAGGACGAGCTGCTCGGGCTCATCCGCACCTATGAGCTGCTGGCCGCGCGCCGCGTGGACGGCGCCGAGCAGTACTTCACCCGCGCGCGCGACTTCGGCTACACGAAGTCCGCCGACGAGGCGCTGCGCATCTGGGGACACGACGCGGTGCTGGCGGACGTGGTGCTCGCCATCCGTCGCTTCCAGCCGGACCTCATCGTCACGCGCTTCAACACGAAGCCGCCCAACCACGGACACCACACCGCGTCCGCGCTGCTCGCCGCCGAGGCCTTCACCGCCGCCGCGGACCCCAAGCGCTTCCCCGAGCAGCTCGACCTGGTGAAGCCGTGGAAGGCGGACCGGCTGTTGAACAACGTCTCCACGTGGAGCCTCAAGCCCGACGCGGACATGTCCGGCTATCTCAAGGTGGATGTCGGCGGGTACGACGCGCTGCTCGGTCGCTCCTGGGGGGAAATCTCCGCGGAGAGCCGCAGCCAGCACAAGAGCCAGGGCTTCGGTGTCCCGGCCGAGCGCGGTCCGCTGCTGGAGTACTTCACGCCGCTCGATGGCACGGCGCCGAAGGCGGACGTGTTCGAGGGCCTGGATTTGTCCTGGCGCCGCTGGAAGGGCACGGAGGCCGTGGCCCGCGCGGTGGACGACGCGGTGAAGGGCTTCGATGCGCGCACGCCCTCCCGCACCGTGCCCGCGCTCTTGCGCGTCCATGAGGCGCTGTCCGCGCTGCCCGGGGACCACCCGTGGAAGGCGCTCAAGCTGCGCGAGACGGAGTCGCTCATCGCCGCGTGCGCGGGGTTGTTCCTGGAGGCGAGAGCGCCAGAGGCCGCGGGCGTGCCGGGCACTCCGGTGGCGCTGAGCCTGTTCGCGCTGAACCGCTCGCCCACCGCGCTTCGATGGGTGAGCGTGACGCTCCCGGGCGGGGAGAGCGTGCCGGTGAACACGGCGCTCGCCGAGCACACGCCCTTCAAGCTGGAGAAGAAGGTGACGCTGCCGGAGGACGCGACCATCACCACGCCGTACTGGCTGCGCAAGCCTTTCGAGGGAGGGCTCTTCGCGTTGGAGCCCTCGGACCGCGCGCTGACGGGGTTGCCCGAGGGGGGCCCCGCGCTGGCGGTGACCTTTGTCTACGAGGTCGGCGGTCGGCGCATCACCGTGACGCGGCCGGTGGTGCACGTGTGGACGGACCCGGTGCGCGGAGAGCTGTACCGCGCGTTCGAGGTGGTGCCCGCCGTCACCGCGACGCTGGAGCGTGACCGGGTGATGTTCCCCAATGGGGCGACGCAGGCCATCTCGGTGGTGTTGGGCGCGGGGCGCTCGGAGGCCACGGGCAAGGTGCGCCTGGAGCTGCCGCGGGGTTGGCGCTCGGAGCCGGTGGAGCAGTCCTTCCAGCTCGCCGCGCGCGGTGATGAGCGCACCGTCCAGTTCCGGGTGACGCCGCCCAAGGGCGCCACGGAGAAGGGCCGCCTGCGAGTCGTCGTGGAAAGCGGAGGCCGCGCGGAGTCATGGCGCGTGCGCGACGTCGCCCACGAGCACCTGCCTCCTCTCGCGGTGCGCCAGCCGTCCGAGGCGACGCTGATTCCCTTCGCGCTCGCGACGAAGGTGAAGCGCCTGGGCTACATCCCGGGCCCGGGAGACCGTGTGGCGGAGAGCCTGGCGGCGGTGGGCTACGAGGTGACGGTGCTCCCCGAGGAGCGGCTGGCTTCCGAGAAGCTGGAGCGCTTCGACGCCATCCTCGTCGGTGTGCGCGCCTTCAACGCGAACCCGCGCCTCGCCGTGCACCGCGAGCGGCTGCTCGACTACGTGAAGCAGGGTGGGCGCCTGGTGGTGCAGTACAACACCAACAGCCGCGTGGGTCCGCTGGCCGCCTTCGTGGGGCCGTATCCGCTGGAGATTGGCCGCGAGCGCGTGACGGACGAGACGGCGGTGATGACGCCCGTGTCGAAGGACGAGCCGCTGTTGCGCACGCCCAACCGGCTCACGGATGCGGACTTCGACGGCTGGGTGCAGGAGCGCGGCCTCTACTTCGCGTCGAAGTGGGATGACCACTACCGGCCGGTGTTCGAGCTGAACGACGCGGGGGAGGCGCCCTTGCGCGGCTCGCTGCTCGTCACCCGTCACGGCAAGGGCGTGTTCGTCTACACGGGCCTGGCCTTCTTCCGTCAGCTCCCCGCCGGAGTCCCTGGCGCATACCGCCTCCTGGCGAACGTCCTCGCGCAATGAGTGCTCCCGTGAATCCGTCTCCCTCCCAGACGCCGCCCGAGAAGAGGCCGGAGCTGGATGACGCGCCGCCGCTCCTGGGCTCGTGGCGCAACGTCTACCTGCTGGTGTTCGGCGCCTTTGTCCTGTTCCTCGCGCTGTCGTCGGTGCTCACCTGGGTGTACTCGTGACCTTGCTTGACTGGGTGGTGCTCGTCGGAACGATTGCGTTCATCATCACCTGGGGCATGTGGAAGTCCCGGGGCGCGAAGAACACCGAGGACTATCTGCGCGGCACGCGCGAGCTGAAGTGGCCCACGATTGGCCTCGCGGTGATGGCCACGCAGGCGAGCGCCATCACCTTCCTCTCCGTTCCCGGTCAGGCGTACGAAGACGGCATGCGCTTCGTGCAGTTCTACTTCGGACTGCCGTTCGCGATGATTCTCATCAGCGCGGTCTTCGTTCCCATCTACTACCGGCTGAACGTCATCACCGCGTACCAGTACCTGGAGTCCCGCTTCGACTTGAAGACGCGCCTGTTGGGTGCCTTCCTGTTCCTGGTGCAGCGGGGCCTGGCGGCGGGCATCACCATCTACGCCCCGGCCATCATCCTCTCCACCATCCTCGGCTGGCCGCTGGAACCCACCGTCGTCGCCATGGGCGCCCTGGTCATCCTCTACACGGTGACGGGAGGCTCCAGCGCCGTCAGCCAGACGCAGAAGCAGCAGATGGTGGTAATGATGGGTGGCATGGTGGTGGCCGCGCTGGTCATCCTCTGGCGGCTGCCCAAGCACGTGTCATTCGGCGACGCCGTGGACGTCGCGGGCGCGTTCGGCCGGATGAACGTGGTGAGCTTCGACTTCAACGTGCAGGACCGTTACAACTTCTGGTCCGGGCTCACAGGCGGCTTCTTCCTGGCGCTGTCCTACTTCGGCACGGACCAGTCGCAGGTGGGCCGCTATCTGACGGCGCGCTCCATCACCGAGAGCCGCCTGGGATTGCTGTTCAACGGCGTCCTCAAGCTGCCGATGCAGCTCCTCATCCTCTTCGTCGGCATCCTCGTCTTCGTCTTCTACCAGTTCAGCACGCCGCCCCTGCTCTTCAACGACACGCTGGGCGAGCGCATGCGCGCGTCGACGCAGGCGGCCGAATACTCGGCGCTGGAGGCGAAGTGGGAGCAGGTGCAGTCCAGCAAGCGCGCGGAGGTGGAGCGCTACCTGGCGGCGGGTGACGCGGGTGACGCCGCCACGCAGGCGGGAGTCCGGGAGGCCCTGCGCGCCTCCTCGGGAGAGGCCAGCGCTGTCCGCAAGGAGGCCAAGGCCCTGGTGTCGCGCGCGCTGCCCGGCGCGGAGACCAAGGACTCCGACTACATCTTCATCAGCTTCGTGAAGCGCTGGCTGCCCAGCGGCCTCTTCGGGTTGCTCATCGCCGTCATCCTGTCGGCGGCCATGAGCTCCATCGCCAGCGAGCTGAACGCGCTGGGCGCCACCACCACGGTGGACTTCTACCGGCGCGTGTTCCGTCCGGAGGCGTCGGACCGGCACGTGCTCATCGCCTCCAAGCTGTTCACCGTGTTCTGGGGACTGGTGGCGGTGGGCTTCGCGAGCTTCGCGTCGCTGCTCGACAACCTCATCCAGGCGGTGAACATCCTGGGCTCCATCTTCTACGGCACGGTGCTGGGCATCTTCCTGGTCGCCTTCTTCCTCAAGCACGTACGGGGACACGCCGTCTTCACCGCCGCCGTCATCTCCCAGGCCACGGTGATTGGCCTCTTCATGCTCAGCGACATCGGATACCTCTGGTTCAACGTCATCGGCTGCGCGCTCGTCGTCGCGCTCAGTCTGGCGCTCCAGGTGGTCATGCCCCGCGAGCCGCGGGCCGCTCCAGTTACCGGGGCGTAGGAGACGTCCGCGTGAGCCTCGGGGCGGAGGCTCACGCGGACGTCCGCCGTCGAGGCTAGCGAGGCCCCACGAGGTACATGCAGGTTCCCAACGCGGGAGGCGGGATGACCTGCGAGAACCACGCTGGGCATCCCGAGCCCATGACTCCGACGGAGAGGGTCGTTCCCAGACTGAATCCCGCCATCCGCCAG
Organism: Myxococcus eversor; assembly: GCF_010894455.1. GTDB lineage: Bacteria > Myxococcota > Myxococcia > Myxococcales > Myxococcaceae > Myxococcus > Myxococcus eversor. The sequence goes on from NZ_JAAIXY010000029.1 coordinate 20,347, forward strand.
ATGAGGACCTGACCCGAGCCCGGGTTGTGCCAGACGATGTCCGGGTTGCCATCGCGCGTGTAGTCCGCGGTGGCGCCGACATAGAAGGCCAGGGACATTCCAGGCAGGGAGAAGGAGCCGAGGATGGCGGTGTTGTTCATGCGCCAGATGTCGTTCTGTCCCGAGGTGCGGTTGCGCCAGAGCAGGTCCGTCCTCCCATCTCCGTCGAAGTCCGCCGCGCCCACGATGTACCAGGGCAGCGAGCGAGGAAGGGGCGTGGAGAAGCCGATGGGCGTGGGCCCGGACATGTACTGGTAGAAGAACTGCCCCGAGACGCGGTTGTGCATCACCAGGTCCGTCTGCCCGTCCATGTTGAAGTCGCCGGATGCGGCGACGTACCAGTCCGACGACGGGAGGGTGCCTGAGATGGGCGCCATGCCGAGCACGCTGAAGGTGCTGCTGAGGAAGCGGATGGCCTCACCCGTCGACCCGGGCGAGTGGAGGACGAGGTCCGGGTCCGCCGTCGGGCCGCCGAAGTTGGAGGCGGCCTGAACGATGAGCGACGGCGACACGGCGGGCATCACCGCCGTGGTGGCCAGAGAGGGGCCGGCCATGACCCAGGTGAGCATGTTGCCCGTGCCCTGGTTCCTCCACAGCAGGTCGGAGTCCGCGCCGCCATTGAAGCTCACGACACTGTTGCTGACGGCCTGGGACTGTTTGCCCTCCGGCGCGACGCCTTCGTCGAGCGCTCCCTCTGGCGCGCCACAGCCCAGGACACTTCCAGCAAGACACAACGTCAGCACGGTCTTCTTCATGTTCAGCTCCCCCATGGGTGGCCTCTCTTCGGAAACGACGTGACTGCACGGCCCTGGGCCAGCTTGTCCGCGACGCCTGGCTCCGCCACCGAAGACAGCGCGCCAGAGAGGATGAAGCCAAAACCCAGCTCGACGATGCGCTGCGCGGGGTGCACGGTGGGTGAAGTCATGGCGCGCATCTTGACCCAGGCCCCTGATGCGAAGCCAACGCCTGCGCATACCCGCCGTCACAGGTGGTATGTCCCAATGCGTCAGTCTCCGTCGCCAGCATGCGATGTCTGGGTATAGGGGCGCATCGCGATGGCGTCATGCTCCACTCCCAGTCGAGTTCGTTGCCTCGGTGCGAGCAGCGACCCGCGAGCCTCTGGTCCAGGCCGAGCATGAGGGGAACTGACGCGTAACGTCTTCGTTTCGAATCTGCTTGCCCCGTCTTCGCGTGCGCTGATAGGTAACGAGTCGTTGACATATGAGTCCTCGCCTCGCCATCGCCACCCTGCCCACGGCTTCAGGGCCTTCATCGACGCTCGACGCGGTGTTCTTCGCGCTCGCCGACGGCACCCGGCGGGCGTTGCTGGCCCGGCTCCGGAGCTCCGAAGCGACCGCGGGGAGCCTCGCCACGGGCTTCGCGATGACCCGGCCCGCGGTGTCGCGCCATCTGCGCGTGCTGCGCCAGGCGGAGATGGTCCGCGAGGAGCGCCGGGGACGCGAGCGCGTCTACACGCTGGAGCCGCGGCGCCTGCAGCTCATCAGCGATTGGCTCGAGGACTACCGCGTGTTCTGGCCAGCGCGGCTCCATGACCTCAAGGACTTCGTCGAGTCGATGCCCGACGACGCTCCTGTCCCACCCCAGGTCCCCGCGCCTCGCGCCCCACGTTCCCCCAAGAGGAGACCCCGATGAGCCCGTCGTTCGAGCACGAGTTCACCTTCAAGCTGCCGGCCCCGCCCGAGCGGGTCTTCCGCGCACTGACCGATGCGGCCGAACTGCGTCACTGGTTCTCCGCGCATGCCGAGGTCGAGCCGCGCCTCGGTGGGACCTACCGCTTCTGGGGCAAGGCCACCCTCGGTGCTCCCGGCGAGCCCACCCGCGACCAGGTCGTGACGACGCTCGAGCCCGGCCGCCGCCTCGGGTTCGGCTGGACGATTCAGGGCGTCCCGACCGAGGTGACCTACACGCTCCAGCCCGGAGAGGGCCCGGACACGTGTTCGTTGGAGATCCTCCACGCCGTGCGAGGTCAACTGCCGTATCGCAGGCCGCGTCACGTGATTGACGACCTGTGGCGCATCCACACCGGCAACCTCAAGGACCACCTTCGCGAGGGCACGCAAATCACGCTGCCCGACTTCACCAGCGGAGCCCCCGAGGTGCGCGCGTCGATCGAAATCGCCGCGCCGCCCGCCAAGGTGTACCGCGCATTGCTCGTCCCCGAGCTGATGAACCGCTGGCTCTTTGGCGCCGCGCGCGTCGACGTGGACCGCGGCGAAATCTCCTATGGCTGGAGCTACACCTGCGAGGGCAGGACCGTGGCGGGCGGCCCCACCCGCATCCTCGAGAAGGTCGAGAACGAGCGCCTGGTCACCGATTGGCCCGACTGGCGGGGCGAGCCGGACAAGCCGATGTCGCGCGTGACGTGGCTCCTTGAATCTCTCGAGGAAGGGCGCCGTACCCGCGTCACCGTCATCCACGACCGCTTCGAGCTGCCGGTCGACCGCAGTGACTACCTGCAGGGCTGGGCCGGGTTCCTGGGCATGCTCGCCAAGGTGGCGACCGACGCGAGCTGAACGCGTCACGGCCAGGAACGTCGAACGCCGCCCGCGCGCGGGTGCATCCCACGAGCGGGCGGCGGATGGATGAAAGACAGCAGGCCTCAGAGCTCCGTGCAGTTGAGCGCTATCTTCCGATGCTCCAGCGCCTGCCGGATGCCACTGTAGACGACCCCGTTCGACGCGAGTCCGACATGCTCGACGAGGTTGTCCTTGCAGAAGTCCTGCACCGTCACGTTGCACTGCAGCGCTTCCCCCGAGGGGCTCGTCCGGTCGCAGTTGTCCATCTTCCCGTTCGAGTCCGCCTTGGTGAACACGTCGTGCAAGGTGTTGATGTTGGTGTAGTAGATGGGGTCGTTCGGCGGGCGCGTGTTGATCTCCGCGATGAACGCCGAGCCCGCCTTCATCTGCTTGCAGGGCAGCGGGTCCGCGGCGCTGCCGGTGCAGTTGAACAACAGCCGCGCCACGAGGGCGAGCATCGGGTCATCGTTGGTGCCCTTGTGGGGCGTGCCCAGGCTGATGATGCTCTCCACCGACGCATTGCCGAAATCGCGCACGTATGCCCGTGCCACCGCGCCACCCTGGCTGTGGCCAATCAAGTGGACCTTGCTGGCGCCCGTCTGGAGCAGCACGTCCGCCACCTTGAACTTGAGCTGGCGCGCGCTCTCGTGCAAATCAATCAGTCCGCCGCTGGGCAGCTCGAAGAAGAAGCGCTGGTAGCCATCCCGGTCCAACCGGCTCTCCAACGTCCAGTAGAGGATTTCGCTCGCCAGCGTGCCGCCGACGATGAGCACCGGGTTCTTGCGCGCCGTCGGGGTGGGCGTGGGAGTCGGCGCCGGCGTGGGAAGCGGTGTGGTGGCGGGGACGGTGGTGATGCCGCAGCTCAACACGCTGGCCTGCGCGCTGCCCGGGTTGCTGATGAGCGGCGGGTCCGCGCCCCAGCAGGACCATGCGCCATCCGCCTGGGGACCGTGCTGCACCATGAACTGCGCATGAGCGGAGCCATTGCCGGCGTAGGAGAGGTCGCAGCCACCACTGAGGACCTTGCCGGTGGCGGCGGCGAGCGCTCGGGGATAGGCCACGCCCGAGGTCTTCACGCCCTGGCTCACCGCGCAGCGCAGCGCGGGCTTGGGGGTGAGCAGGGCGGCCTGCGCGGGGTCCACCGCGAGCTGACACGCGACGAGTGACGCGGTGACGGTGGCGTCCTGCGGATGGTTCGGCGGGTCCGCGGCCTGGCAGCGCCAGCCCTTGCCGTTGGCCGTGGGCTTGGAGACGACGATGTTCTCCGCGTGGATGGAGCCGTTCAGCGCGTGGGAGGAATCACAGCCGCCGGAGACGACGACATAGCCCTCGGTGGCGAGCTGCGGCGTGAGGGACACCTCGGCGAGCGGGTTGCGCGAGGGGCCCGTCTTCGCGCTGAGCGTCTTGCACTGCAAGCGCAGGCTGCTGACGTTCGGCGCGCTGGCCTTGCAGAAGGTGACGGAGGCCTTGGCCCACGCGGGATTGATGACGAGCGCGGGGTCGGCGCCCTTGCACCGCCAGCCGAAGTCCCCGTCGGGAGCGTTCTGCACCATGACCTCGGCGTGCGCGGAGTCATGGCCAAAGCGCGACACCTCGCATCCGCCACCCACGCGCACGTAGCCCTGCTGCTGCTTCGCGAGAGGAACGGACGCCACGGCCTTCGGATTGGCGCCGAGCCCCGTGGCCGGAGCGCGCTCCTGGAGCGTCTGACAATCGAAGGTCACCTGCGCCGAGGCCGTCGTGCCCACGAGCAGCAGCGCGGCGAGAAGGACTCCACGCGGACCCTGTGAGGAACTCATCGCGTGGCCTCCAGGGTGGAGGTGCGAAGGTCCTCGGAATGGTGGCGATAGCAAAGCCGCGTCACGGAGCGCGCCAGCGTGTGCGTGGCGGTGTGAAGCGGAATGAAGTGGAGCTGCGTCATGGAGTCCTTCTCCTTGCGGCAGCGAGCCAGGGCCGCGCTGCACGCGCCGAGGCGTGCTGCAAGCGTTGGACCCGTGGCGAGAAGACGCCTGTCCAAGAGCGAAGTGGAGCCGCGAACCCCATGCGAATCATTGCGGCCAATGGGAGCGGACGCGTCACGGACACGTCAGGGCTGTTCCGTGACACGTCAGCTTGGAATCGTCGGCGATGGCCCGGGGTGGAAAGGGCCCTGGTCCGTGGGGACCCAGCCCGAGAGCCCGAGATGTGTGGCTATAGCCCGACGTGGAGGCGATAGGTGTAGTCGATGGGAGTTCCCATCGGCGAGAGGGCCGTGACGTGCACGGTGTGCTTTCCCGGCGTCAGCGCGAGCATCAGCCACCACCCATCACTCACGCCTTGCTGTGGCGTGCCGGTGAGGCAGGGGTCGGGGAACTGGCCCACGAGGCTCGGGTGCGCGGAGAAGGTGAACAGGGGGCTGGTGTGACGGTGGGCGGAGTAGGGCACGGGTTTTCCATTCACCGTGACGCTCACGTCCTGGATGAGGTCATTGAAGCCGCGTGCGCCTTCGCGCAGGAACTGTTCGAGCGTCTGGCCCGGCGCGGGCTTGAAGTCGGGGTCGGGGCACGGGAAGTCATTGATGATGATCCACAGCGGTACGAGCACCCGCTTGCCGAACGGGACGCGGCACGTGCGCTGATAGGTCGTCGCGCCATCATAGGCCGGGACGAAGTACACCGGGCCTGACTGCTCCACACCGCAGTCCGCGTCGAGGACCAGCTCGGGGTTGCGCTCGGCGGGGACCTTGTATGTCCAGTACCACCACTGCTCCGTCCACGCGGTGATGCTCCGCCCCAGCACGGGCAGGGCGCGTGGGAGGACCAGGGCGCCCTGTCCCGCCAGCACCGTGGCGTCCTCGGGCGACAGTGACAGTGGCGTCGCGTCCTCCAGTGGCACCACCTCCGGGGAGGTGGCCTCCGACGACTCCTGCGTCCCACCACAGCCCGCGACCCAGCCCGCGAGCACACACGACACCATCCAGCGTCCAAGCCGCATAGGACCTCTCTCCTCGAAGGTGATGACCTCCAAGGTAGAGAGGCTCGCGCGGAGCGTCTTGTACGCCGTTGCGCTCTCGTGGCCTCTACGTCCGGGAGACGCACCGAGGCGCGTGTACGGCGGAGCGGTACTCGCCCGGAGTCACCCCGAGGGTGCGGGTGAATTGCTTCACCAGGTGGCTCTGGTCCGCGAGGCCACAGGCGAGCGCCACTTCGCCCATCGGCATGTTCGTGGCGAGCAGTCGCTGTGCGTGACGGACTCGAAGGCAGCGCAGGTACACCTGGGGCGTCTGGCCCGTCTGCTCCCGGAAGCTGCGCACGAAGTGCCAGGGACTGAGTCGCGCCTCGCGTGCCAGCTCCGTCAGCGAGATGTTGCGAGTCACACTCGCTTCGATGAGCGCCCTCGCGCGACGCACGCCCGGCGCACAGGGTGTCGCCCTGGCACTGCTTCCATGAGAGGCCGCGTGCCGATTCACCAGTCCAACGAGCAGTGAAAGCAGGTCCGCTTCGCGCTCCAGCGTGGAGGTGCTCGGGTCGACCATGCCCGCGAACACCAGGGAGAACGCCCGCATCAGCGCGGGGTCGTCGATGAGGGGCGCCGCGAAGTCCGGCGGCCCGCGCGATTCGGACGCCGTCTCCCGCGAGGCGGCCTCCATCACCTCGGGGGCGATGTAGAGGATGCGGTACGTCCAGCCCACGCCGGGGTCCGCCGCGCGACCCGAGTGCATCTGCCCGGGATTGAGGGCGAACAACCGGCCCGCGGGGGCCACCACCGTGTTGCCCCGGATGAGCAGTGCCTCCGCGCCCCGGTCCATGCTGACGAGCGAGAACATGTCATGCGAATGGGGGGCGAAGGTGTGCCGGGTGTAGCTCGCGTGCTGGGCCTCCAGCCCTCGGATATCCGGGCGAACCCAGAAGCGGGGCGTCGGAACAGCATGCATCTCGGGAATGGCAACCATGGGAAGGCCCCCTCGGACAGGCCCTGGCCCGTGGGCCAGTGCGTGCCGGAAAACCTACCCGGCCCCGCTCTCCCCTCTGCTCGCGAGGCTCTCAGGTGAGGGGTATCTTCCGGGGGCTCGACGGTCCGTGTGTTACCCTGGTCCGTTTCGCCGCGCGCCGAAGCCCGCACCGAACCGCGCTCCGCACAAGAGCGGGCTCCACCTTCGAGCCCGCTCCGGTGGCGAAACCTCAGCTGCCCAGTTCGACGTTCTCGAGCACGCCGAGCGCGTCCGGAATCAGGAGCGCCGCGGAGAAGTAGGTGCTGACGAGATAGGACGAGAGGGCCTTCTCGCTGATGTCCATGCGACGCACGGACACGCCCGGCTCGACCTCGTCCTGGAGCCCCGTGCGGGTCAGGCCGATGACGCCCTGGTCCGACTCACCGGTGCGCATCACGATGATGGAGCTGGTGCGCTGCTCGGTGATGGGAATCTTGTCGCACGGCAGCATGGGAACACCGCGCCACGCCATGGCCTTGGTGCCCTGCACGTCCACCACCGTCGGGTACAGCCCGCGGCGGGTGCACTCCCGACCGAACGCGGCGATGGTGCGCGGGTGGGCCAGGAAGAAGCGCGACTTGCGGCGCCGGCTCAAGAGCTCGTCCATGTCGTCCGGCGTCGGAGGGCCGGAGCGGGTGTGGATGCGCTGCTTCAGGTCGGCGTTGTGCAGCAGGCCGAAGTCGCGGTTGTTGATGAGCTCGTGCTCCTGCCGCTCCTTCAGCGCCTCAATCGTCAGCCGGAGCTGCTGCTCCGTCTGGTTCATCGGCCCGTTGAACAGGTCCGCGACGCGGGTGTGCACGCGGAGCACCGTCTGCGCCACGCTCAGCTCGTACTCGCGCGGGGCCAGCTCGTAGTCCACATAACCGCCGTGAATCGACGGCTCGCCGGAGTGTCCGGCGGCCATCGGAATCGCCGCCTGCCCCATCTTGTCCTGGGGCTTCTTCAGGCGCTCCTTGTACCGCTCCACGTGCGCCTGCAGCGCGGGCGACTGGAGGATGAGGGCCTCGAACACCTGCTGCGGCAGCGCCAGCACCGTGCAGGCCGTGGTCGCCTTGACGGTGAAGCCCCAGTGGTCGTTCGACTCCACCACCGCCTGGTCACCGAAGTGGTCGCCGTCCGCGAGCGTGTCCAGCGTCAGCTCGTCCCCGTACTTGCCCTTGCCCAGCTTCTTCGCCTTGCCGTGGGCAATCAGGAACACGTGCTCGGCGGGAGCACCTGCCTCGACGATGGAGTCCCCGGCCTTGTACTCCTTCTGGACGAAGCGGCTCGCCAGGGCCTGGAACACGGAGTCGTCACCCTCGAAGCCGCGCAGCAGCGGCAGCTTGTGGAGCTCCTGAGCGGGCACTTCCACCCGGGCGCCCACGTTGCCGAAGTTGAGCCGGTCGTCTCCCACCGCGTAGCTCAGGCGACGGTTGACGCGGTACGTGCCGCCCGTCACCTCCACCCACGGCAGCATGCGCAACAGCCACCGGGGGGTGATGCCCTGCATCTGCGGAACAGTCTTGGTCGTCGTCGCGAGCTGGCGAGCACCCGCCGTGCTCAAGCTCGTCAGCTGCGAGTCCATGCCACCGCCGCCTGGATTGTTTGGGTTCGTCATGGCGTGGGCCTTCCGTTACTCCGAGCGGCCAATCTCGACGCTCTCCAGGATGCCGAGCGCGTCCGGGATGAGGACGGCGGCGGAGAAGTACGCGCTGACCAGGTAGTTGATGATGGCCTTCTCGTTGATGCCCATGAAGCGCACGGAGAGGCTGGGCTCGATTTCGTCGGGGATGCCGGCCTGGTGCAGACCGACGACGCCCTGGTTCTTCTCACCCGCGCGCATCAGCAGGATGGAGCTGGTGCGGGAGTCGGAGACGGGAATCTTGTTGCACGGGAAGATGGGGATGCCGCGCCACGCGGGCACCATGTTGCCGTTGAGCTCCACGCTCGTGGGGTAGATGCCGCGGCGGTTGCACTCCTGGCCGAAGGCGGCGATGGCGCGCGGGTGCGCCAGGAAGAAGGACGGGTCCTTCCACACCGTGGAGAGCAGCTCGTCCATGTCGTCCGGCGTCGGAGGGCCGGAGCGGGTGTGGATGCGCTGCTTCAGGTCGGCGTTGTGGAGCAGGCCGAAGTCGCGGTTGTTGATGAGCTCGTGCTCCTTGCGCTCCTTCAGGGCCTCCACCGTCAGACGCAGCTGCTGCTCCGTCTGGTTCATCGGCTCGTTGAAGAGGTCCGCGACGCGGCTGTGAATCTGGAGCACCGTCTGCGCGACGCTCAGCTCGTACTCGCGCGGGGACGTCTCGTAGTCCACGTACGTGCCCGGCAGCACCGGCTCGCCCGTGTGGCCCGCGGCCAGCTCGATGGCGGCCTGGCCCGACGTGTCCTGCTTCTTCTTCGAGAGCGCCTTGAACTGCTCGATGTGCTTCTGGAGCGAGGGCGACAGGGCGACCACCGCCTCGAACGCCGACTGCTGGAGCATCAGCACGGTGCAGGGCGTGACGGCCTTCGCGGTGAAGGTCCAGTAGTCCTGCGACTCCAGCAGCGCCTGGAAGCTGTAGTGGTCGCCGTCGGCGAGCACGCCAATCACCGTCTCGTCGCCGTACTTGCCGGCTCCAATCTGGTTCACCTTGCCGTGGGCGATGAGGCAGATGGAGTCCGCCTCCTGGCCCTTCGCGGTGATGACCTCGCCCGCCTTGAACTCCTTCTGCTCGAAGCGGTTGGCCAGGGCCTGCAGCACTTCCACGTCGTCGAACCCGCGCAGCAGGGGCAGCTCACACAGCTCCTGGGGGATGACCTGGACCTTGGCGCCGGCGGTGGTGAACGTCACGCGGCCATCGCCCACCGCGTACGTCATGCGGCGGTTGACGCGGTACACGCCACCGGACACCTGCACCCAGGGCAGCAGCTTGAGCAGCCACCGGGAGGAGATGCCCTGCATCTGCGGAACGGACTTGGTCGTCGTCGCGAGCTGCCGCGCCGCCGCCGTCCCGAGGCTCAACAGTTGGTTCTCCGCTTCGTTACCGGGCTTGTTCGAGTTCGCCATGAGGACACCTTGTCTTTCAGAGGTGGGGAGACTGGGAAAGGGTTGGGATTACGAATGAGTCAGGACTGGCGGAGGCTGCTGAACAGCGAGGCGATTCGGGCCGCGGAGGTGCCCAGCCCCGTGGGGCCGTGCACGTGAGGCATGGGCTTGCGGGTGCCCTGCAGCTCGAACTCCTTGTACCGGTCCACCGTCTGGTGCCAGATGAGCACGCCGGCCATCCAGTTCTGGAGCTTCACGACGTACAGGTTGAGCTTCTCCTGGGCCCGCGCGTCCAGGTTGAAGTTGCGGATGAGCGATGGCAGCTCGGTGGCGACGGTGTGCTGGAACTGCTCCATCCGCGCGGTCATCAAGTCGTTGACGACCTCCACCGCCTGGGTGGGCGACAGGTCCAGGAAGCGCTGGACGACGAGGACGCCGTTGTTCAGCTCGCCCTCGTACTCAATCTCCTTCTGATAGGAGAAGACGTCGTTGGTGAGGCACGCGTAGTCGGCCGCCGAGTTCTCCAGCGAGCGGATGGGCCGGGTGTGGAAGATCTCCGCCGGAATCGCGTCGCCGTGGGCCAGCCGCGACAGGCTCATGGTGAGGTCCGAGCCGAACGTCTTGCGACGCATCTCCACGTAGTCGACCGGGTCCGGGACGCGGTTCTGTATCTGATTGGCCAGCTCCCACAGCCAGCTCTCCGTCATGTCCTGGATGGCCTTGCGGAACAGGTTGCGCGCGCTCGGCGTCAGGTTGGCCGCGGTGCGCGCCCACAGGTCGGCGAGTCCCCGCTCCACCGGGTTCGTCGCGACGGCGGTGCTGGTGGACGGGTCATCCGGCATGAACGCCGTCAGCCGGGCGTTGAAGAGCTTCGCCCCGGCCATGTCCTTGGTGTAGCCGTAGAACGCCGGGAAGTAGTCGTCGGCGTAGGTGCCCCAGACGAGCCAGCCCGACGTCAGGTTCAGCTCTTCGGCGGTGGCGTCCGGATGAATCAGCGCGCCACACAGCGCCACGTCCGCGACGTCGAACTTGTGGTCGTCCCAGATGTACACGCCGGGCAGCCCGGGCAGCGCGTCCAGCATGCCCATGCGCCGCGCCCACGCCTTGGAGTCCTTGCGCGCGCCGTCCAGGTGGGGGCTGCGCCCCGTGGTGTACGGCATGTAGAACTTCGGCGGCACCAGGTGGCCCACCGGCTGGTAGGGCACGTGGGCGAAGCTCTTGAAGCGCTTGAGGCCCAGGGCGCCGGGCGACAGGGGGATGCGCAGCGCGGACGTGCCCAGCCCCGGGAAGGGCAGGTTCAGCTCGGCGCCGGGGCCGGAGGCGGGCTTCATGTAGCGGCTGGAGCGCAGGTGCCACTCGTGGCCGCCGGACTGCCAGTCCTGGAGCCCCCGGATGTAGACGAGGACGTTGGCCTGCTCCACCGGGTTGAGGCCGTGCTCCGCGAAGAGCGAGGGCAGCTCCGTCACCGCGGTGTTCTCGAACTGCTGGAGCCGCGACGTGAGCACGTCGTTGACCAGGTTGGCCGCCGACTGCGGGTCGATGTCCAGGAAGCGCTCCATGACCAGCACGCCGTTGGACAGCTCGCCCTCCTCCAGGATTTCGCGCTCGTAGGAGAACAAGTCGTTGCGCAGGTGGACCGCGTCCGCGAACGAGTGCTTCAGCACCAGCATCGCCCGGCTGGCGGCGATTCGGTCCGGCACTTCGGCGAACACGGCGTGCTCCACCAGGTCCGCGGACCACGGCGCCCCGCCGACCTTGCGGCGCATCTCGATGTACTCAATCGGGTTGGAGACCCGCTGCTCGCTGATGTTGTCCAACTCCCACGTGGACTCGTCCAGGAGCGCCTTGGTGCTCTCGAAGAAGCGCTTGCGCCACTCCACCGACTTGGTGGGCACCGTGCGCATCCACAAATCGGCCAGGCCCGCCTCCACCGGGTTGGTGGGCTTGGGCATGGGCGTGGACAGGTCCACCGGCATGAACAGGGGCAGCCGGTCCAGGTACGCCTTGGAGCCCTCGCGGTCCTGCGGACGCTTGTAGATTTCGAGGAAGTGGTCGTCGAAGTAGAAGACCCAGACGTACCAGTCCGTGATGAGGTCCAGCTCGGGGCTCGGCGCTTCCGGATGCGTGTACGCGCACAGGAGCGCGTAATCCATCGCGTCGAACTTCCGCTCGCTCCAGATTTCAGGGGCGCTGCCGTCCTTGGGCGCGCCGATGATACCCAGCTCGCGCGCCCAGGCCTTGGAGTGCACCCGGGCTGCTTCGAGGTTTGGATTCAGACGCGCCGGCCAGGGGACATAGAACTCTGGCAATACAAAAGGATGTTTGTCTCGCGCCTTGGCCATGGGTGCCCCTCGTTGTGACGGGGCGCTTTGTAAAGTGTTTGAAATGATGAATCCACGGATTACTCAAGCAAAAGATAAAATCGAAGGAATGCTGTTTTTTCTGAGTCTCCGGGTTGGGTAAAGCCGCACCCAGTGGGGTGATATTGATTGAACTCGTTTTCTCAGGGATGGAGAGAAACAGGGAGGCATTCGCTGTTGGAACGAGATATTCGTGGAATTGTTGCTTGTGATTGTGCCTGCGCCGGCTTGGCTCGGATGAAGGGGCCGGGCTAGCGTCGAGGCCATGCTCCTCGTCACCCAGGGCCGCGAGCCGCGCCGTCAGTTGCTCCTCAAGCCCTCGCCCGGGTCGAAGCAGGTCGTCTCCGCGCTCCACTCCTCGTCGGTGACGGTGGAGACGGGTGGCACCCCGCGCCGCGCGCCACCGGTGCCCTCCACGCGGATGACCTTCATCATCCACGTCCAGTCCGTCTCGCCGGAGGGGGACACGCGTTATGATTTCACGCTCGACGCGGTGGACCTGCTCGTCCAACCCGGCACGCCCGAGCAGCACGTGGACGAGGTGCGCAAGAGCCTCGCGTTCCTGCCGGGCCTCTCCGGCACGGGGCTGTCCGGGCGGCGGGGCAACTCCCTCGACTTGAAGCCGCCGGCCCAGCTTGACGCACGGCGGCGCAGGGAACTGCAAGACCTGGCCAAGGCGCTCCAGTTCGTGGGCAACCCCTTTCCGCAGGAAGCCATTGGCCTGGGAGCGCGGTGGGATCAGCCGTTGTATGGCAGCGGCCCCGTGGGGACGCAGGGGACGGCCAGCTTCGAGCTGTTCTCCCTGGAGGGGAGCAGGGCGGGGACGCGCTTCCTCATCCAACAGACGTCGAAGAACCAGCCGGTGCCGGCCGAATACCAGACGCGCCCGGATGGCTCCGAGCGGATGATGATCCGCTCGCAGACGAAGGGGGAGACCGTGTTCCGGTTGGACAGGCTCTGGCCCGCGAGCAGTGAGATGGAGATGCGCGTCCAGGCGGACCTGTCCGCGGAGAAGGAAGACCCGCCGCGTCGCCTCAAAATCATCACCGACGTGAAGGTGCGCCTGGAGGAGAAGGACGCCTGAGGAGACCTGGGACGTCTTGCATTGCCGACCCGCCTTCCTGACTCACACAACTGGGGCGGTGCAATCTCGGATAATCTCTTTCATGATGACGAGTGAAGCCGCGTTGCGGGCTGGACTCGTGTAGGTCCATGTCCGCCGTGGCGGACTTTCGCGGAGTTGGGGGCATGCGAGTCAACGAGGGCGGTTCCACTCGGGCCACGGGTACAGGGGATTCAGGCGCTTCGAGCGCGGCGGCGGCGGAGCGTGCGGCTCGCGCGGCGCAGCAGGCGGCGGAAGCGGCGGCCCGTGCGGCGGCGGAGGCGGCTCGGGCTCAAGCAGCGCAGGCGGCCCAGGCGCAGGCTCGCGCGGAAGCAGCGTCCAGGCAGGCACAGGACGCGCTGCAGCAGGCGCAGGCGGCGCTCGCGGAGGCGAAGAAGAACAAGGCGCCCAAGGCGGAGCTGACTCGCGCGGAGCAGGCCGTGAAGCAGGCCACGACGTTCGCCCAGCAGGCCGCGACGTCGGCGCGCAATGCGGGCAACCGCGCCACCAACGCCAGCTCATTCGTTCCGGCCAGCACCACCCAGGTGCCCGCGCAGCGGCAGACGCCCGCGGGTCCTCCAGGCGTCACGCCGGGCTACACCCGGGAGCAGGCGGCCAAGGACGCCACGGAGTTGTACCGCGCGACGAAGGGCGGGCTCACCGGCTGGGGCACGGATGAGGCCGCCATCTTCAAGACGCTGGACAAGCGCACTCCGGCGGACATCGCGCTCATCCGCCAGTCCTTCCGGGAGCACTACAAGGAGAATCTGGACTCCGTCCTGCGCGACGAGCTGGGCGGCGATGAGCTCACGCGCGTCAACAACATCCTGTCCGGCAACAAGGGCAACGCGAGCGCCGCGGCCATCCAGGAGCAGACGGGCTTCTTCGGGGACAAGGACGCCATCGTCAACACGCTGCGCGACGCCACCCCCGCGGAGCGTCAGTCCATTGCCCGCTCCTTCCAGCAGATGTACGGCAAGGACCATCCGGACATCCGGGCCGCCACGCCCGAGGAGTTCATGAAGCAGGCGCTGGGGCCCCGCCTGGACGCCGCCCAGCGCACGCAGCTCAACAGCCTCCTGGACACCACCCGCGCGTCCACGCCGGAGCAGGTGACGCAGCTGGAGGCGGGCGCGGCGCGCTCCAAGGTCCATGACTCGCTTCAGGGCTTCTTCGGCGCGGACAGCGACAAGGTCTTCGACACGCTGAAGAACCTGCCCCCGGAGCAGAAGAAGGTCCTCCTCGCGGACGCGGCGCTCCAGTCGGAGCTGCGCGGCAAGCTGTCGAAGGAGGACTACGCCCGCGCCCGGGGATTGATGGAGGACAACCCGGCCGCCGCGAGCGCCGCGCAAATCAGCAGCGCCACCCAGGGTTGGTTCGGCGCGGACGAGAGCGCCATCCTCGACGTGCTGAAGAACACCAGGCCGGAGGACATGCCCGCCCTCAAGGAGGCGTTCCAGCAGCAGACGGGCCGCTCTCTGGAGTCCGAGGTCAAGAGTTGGGGCGGCGCGGACACGCAGGTGGGCCTGCGCTACCTCAACCCTCCCGCGGCCAACGACACGCTGGGACAGGCGCAGGCGGCGGCCGAGCAGCTCCACCGCGCCATGGACGGCGTGGGCACGGACGAGGCGGCGCTGCGCGAAGTGCTGGGCAACAAGTCCAAGACGCAAATCAATGACATCACCGCCGCGTACCGCGACCTCTACAAGCGCGACTTGCGCTCGGACCTGACGTCGGAGCTGGGCGGGCGCGACAAGTTCGAGATTGTCGACCAGATGTATGACCTGGGGGCCATCGACCCCAAGGCGCCGGATGCGGCGAAGCAGCAGGTGGACCGCCTGCGCGCGCAGCAGCAGTTCGAGCAGAGCGGCGGTCTGGGCATCATCGACACCATCCAGAACGTCACCAAGGGTGAGTCGGACTCGGAGCGCCTGGAGCGCAACCTGACGGCGGCGGAGACGGCCATCTCCACGGGCGACACGGCGGCGGCGCAGCGGCGCACCACGTACGCCACGGACGACGTGAAGGACCTGCAGGAGACGAAGGACAGCACCGCGGACATGGCGGCCACGGCGGCCGTCGCGGTGGTGACGACGGCGGCGGTGGTGGCCACGGGTGGCGCGGCGACGCCGCTGGCCATCGCGGGCTACGCGGCGCTGGGCGCGACGACGCGCGTGGCCACGCAGGCGTACTTCAAGGGCGACTCGCTGGGCATGGACGGTGTCGCGCAGCAGGCGGTGGTGGGCGCGGTGGAGGGTGGCACCGCCGTCATCCCGCTGCCCAAGGTCCTGGGCGGCGCGGGCGCCACGGCGGCCACGGAGACGGTCGAGCAGGTCGCGAAGCAGACGGTGGGCCAGCGGCTGCGGAGCACGGCCATCCAGGGCGCATGGGAGGGCGGCGTCGGTGGCGCGCTGGGCGGCGCGACGGACCAGTCCCTCCAGAGCGAGACGTGGAAGAACGGCCTGCTCCCGGGCCTCCAGCAGGTGGGCCAGCGCGCGGTGGTGGACGGCACGGTGGGCACCGTGTTCGGCGCGGGCGGCGGCGTGGCCATGGACGGGGTGATGCAGGGTGCTGCCCGCCTGACGACTCCGCGCGAGGTGCCGGTGCTGACGAACCCGGCGCTGGATGGCGGCACCGTGCACGTGCGCTACGGCGACGGGCGGGTGCGAATCGAGGCGGGGCCCGACGCCACGCCCGCGCAAATCCAGGCGCACATGGAGACGGCCCGCACGCTCCAGAAGTACGAGGGGCCGTTGGGGCAGGTCCGTCAGCTCAAGGACCGCGTGACTCAGGAGCTCACCGGGCGGCCGGGCTACGGCACCCAGGGCTTCGAGTCCCAGCTCGAGGTGAAGAAGCTCAACGCCATCATCAAGGACCTGGAGGTGGTGCAGCAGCGCATCGACACGCGGCTGCAGAAGCTCAACGGCAGCGGCGAGGTGCCCACGGCGGCGCAGCGCGAGGTGATGGAGCGCGAAATCGCCGACCTGCGCGCGCAGCTCGACACGCACGCCGCGCAGGTGGGCTCACTGGCCCCGGCGCGCGGCTACGTCGCGGCGGAGCAGCTCAGCAAGGGGAAGACGGAGGCGCTCAATCGCGGCTACCCCACGACGGAGGCCGAGGGGCTGCCGAAGGACCACCACTGGGTGGAGAACGAGAACGGCCAGCTCTTCCTCCAGCGCAAGGCGGGGACGACCGAGCCTCGGCAGCTGTACGAGCCGTCCGGCAGGGAGGCCGAGGGCATCTTCGGGGAGTTCACCGACGCGCCCACCGGCTACATCGAGCCCAAGTTCCCCGCTGGCGTCACGCGCGCGGAGGCGTTCGACGCGCTGGGCGGCAACAACGACAAATCTCCGTTTGGCGCCTGGGTGAAGTCGCTGGAGTCCGAAGGGCTCATCAAGGACAGGTCGGAGCTCATCTCCGCGCTGCGCGAGTCTCCCGAGGGCCTGTCGTTCGGCACCGTGCGCCACGAGCTGAAGGCCAAGTACACCGAGCAGCTCGTCTCGCGGATGACGGACCCCGCCCGGCTGCGCGCCACGCCCGCGTACGCGGAGGCGCTCAAAGTCACGAAGAATCCCGAGCAGGCGCTGGTCGCCGCCAGCCACACGGAGATGCTGCGCATCACCCAGGGCCTGGGGTCCGCGGACAAGGGCGCGCTCGCCCAGCGCTGGTACCAGGCCACCTTCGAGAGCACGCGCAAGGGCGTCACGGAGGTCACCGTCAGCAAGCAGGCCGCCGCGGAGCTCGGCGTCACCTTCACGGCCAATCGCCGCATCGACGTGCTGGAGCCGGGCACGGTGCGGGAGCTGAAGAACGTCTCCACCAGGTTCGGTGAGCGCGAGCACGAGCAGTTGATGGACCTGGTCAAGCTCTACGGCAAGACGCTCGACGGGACGGACACTCCGATTGAGCAGGTGGTGCAGACCTTCGTCGACCCGCGCGGCGTGGTGGCCAACTCCAAGTTCCTGCACGAGATGTTCGATGGCTCCGGTGGCCAGTACCTCAAGGTGGAGGTCTTCAAGGCCGACGGGACGGCGCTGGTGATTGACGCCAACAACCGGGGTATCCTCAACCAGAGTCAGGCGGAGCTCGAGAAGACCCTCGGCATTACGAAGTAGCGGGGGCCAGGAGGTCTCAGGGTGTTGGAGACGGAGATGAAGGTGGGGCTGTCGGGTCCTGACCTGCCAGTCCTGGTGCGGGCGATGGTCAGCCGACTCCTTCCGAAGACGTCCCCGAGCGCGCTCTCGGTGGACTTCACGGACCAGGCGCCCGGCGCGGATTGGCTGGAGACGCGCATGCTGAAGGCCCGGCGGCGCGCGAAGGCCGTCTGGGCGGGCGACTCCTGGAACTTCCTCCTCGTCGAGTCTCCCGTGGCGCTCGTCGCGGGGCCTCATGCGAGGGACGCGCGGCAGGTGCTCGCGGAGCTGGCGCCGCTGCCCTTCTTCCTGGCGTCATTCGCCAGCCTGTATTCGGACTGGAAGGTCGACGGCAAGGCGTACGCCGCGCCCATCCTGGATGACCTGCACTATCCGCACGGCTGGGGCTGCGCGTTTCGCGGGCAGGGCCACGCGCGGCTGGTGTCGCGTCGGTGGCTGGAGTTCGGGCCGTGGCGCCTGTTGAAGGGGCCGGACGATGTCTCCCTGGTCCAGTTCCATGACCTGGAGGCGGACCCGGCCACCGCGCTCGCGCAGGCGAAGCCCGGGCATGCGCGCATGGGCGCCAACGCGGAGGGTGGCGTCATCCGCTCGGGGTACGCGCGCAAGCACAAGCTCGACGGCTTCTACGAGCCGAAGGACAAGCTGCTGCGCATGGTGGTCCACGGCCGCGACGTGTCCGCCAGCGAGATGCTGGATGCGTGCTCGCTGCGTCTGGACGGCGCGGTGGGCCCCGGGCAGCCGCTGACGCGCGTGGCGTATGTCTTCATGGAGCCGGAGCGGGCGCGTGCGCACCTGCACGAGCTGTGGCTGCGCGAGCTGGAGTGCTGGACGATTGAAATGGGCAAGGAGGTCCGGCTGGACAAGGACTACCGCCCGACGCCGGTGAAGCCCGACTGGGTGAAGGCCGTGGAGGCCCGGGAAGCGGGCGCGACGAAGCGCTGAGCCCGCTGTTCCGCATTCCGGGCTTGCGTGGCCGCTTCGGGCTGGGAAACATGTCTCGCATGACCCAGCCCGTGGTGCCTCCCTCCGTGTCCGATGCGTATGTGGTTCATGGCCAGGACGGTTTCGTCATCTCCGATGACTCCGCCCGCATCGACGTGGACGTGGTGCATGGTTACCTGACGCGCTCGTACTGGAGCCCGGGCATCACCCGCGCGCTGGTGGAGAAGGGCCTGCGGAACTCGCTCCTCTTCGGGGTTTATGGCGCGGACGGCGCGCAGGTGGGCTACGCGCGCGTCATCACGGACCGGATGTCCTTCGCCTATCTCTGTGACGTGTTCATCCTGGAGACGCAGCAGGGCAAGGGCCTGGGCAAGTGGTTGATGGAGACCGTCTTCGCCCATCCGGACCTCCAGGGGCTGCGGCGCTTCCTGCTGGCCACGCGGGATGCCCACGGACTGTATGCCCAGTATGGCTTCACGCCCCTGAAGAACCCGGACCGGTTCATGGAGAGGCATGACCCGGACGTGTACCTCACCGCCAGCAAGGTGTGATCACGCAATCCCGCGCCCGGCGAAGTAGCGCTCAATCGCTTCCGGTGTCCCAAGAGGGTCGGCCAACGCGACATAGGTGTCGGGGCGCAACAGGTAGGCCGCGTCCCGTGCAAGCCCCGCTCGCTCATGCTCCGGGCGCCACGCGAATTCATGCAGCGCGATGCCGCGCTGCTCGCTCCAGGTCTTCAGGTCGGGCCTGGCCGTGCCATAGACGTGGACCTGCCATGCGATGACGGACAGGGGCTCATGGTTGTCCTGGGCCGGTCCTCCCACCCAGGGAAGGCGGTCGCCACCTTGAACACCGCCGGCCTTGCCCTCGCTCAATGCACTGGCGTGGTAGCTCAGCGATGTCTGGGAGACCAGCCGGAACATGAACTCGCGCACGCGGTCGCTGCTGTAGATGACGCCCGCGAAAAGCGGCGCGATGTGTATGCGCACGAAGTTGGCGAAACCGCCTTCCGTGGTGATGAAGGTAAACAGGCGGTCGGTGGTATCCACCAGCTTGCGTGCGAAGGCCTTGCGCTCCTGCTCATAGCTGTCGAGCAATGCGTCCAGGGCCTGGCCCTTCACGACCGCCGCCAACTTCCACGCGAGGTTGATGGCGTCACTGATGCCTGTGTTCATGCCCTGCCCGCCAACAGGGCTGTGCACATGGGCCGCATCGCCCAGCAGAAAGGCGCGGCCTCGTCGGAAGTGGTCGGCGACCCGGTGATGGACCCGGTAGGTGGAGAACCAGTTCACCGCTTGAACCTTCAGGCCCAGGTTGTCGATGGCATGATGCCCGACATCGTTGAACGTCAGTTCTTCCGCGCGATCGTCAACGACCGCGCCAATCAACCGGCTCTTGCCCTCGTGGCCATAGGGAATCACCGCCACGAAGTCGGTGCCGTCGAGCGCGAGGTGCACCTCGTCAGTGGGCTCGAGACCGCTCACCTGAACGTCCGCGACGTAGAACGTCTGATTGTACGTGCCGCCCTCGAAGCCCGCGCCGAGTTGATGGCGGATCGATGAGCGAGCTCCGTCACAGCCCGCGAGATAGCGAGCGACACAGACCTGTTCGCTCCCATCCGGCGTCCGCAGGCGCGCGGCGACGTGGTCTCCTCTATCCTCGAACGCGGTCAGTTCGGTTTGTCGCTCGACGGTGACGCCGAGCGCCTGCAACCGTTCGACCAGCAGTCGTTCATGTGCATCCTGCGGATACACCAGGAGGAAGGGATAGGGCGTGATATCGGTCCCGACTTCGCCGAAGGAGAGATGTGCCCGACGCTTGCCTTTGGCCCAGAGACTGATGGAGGGGTTGCGGTAGCCTGCGTCGACCACGGCGTCAGACAAGTCGAGTTGGCGGTAGAGCTCGAGCGTGCGGGCCTGCACCACCATGGCCCGAGAGGTTTCTCCCGGCCCGTCGTTCTTGTCGACAATCCGGACTGATACACCTTGGCGTGTCAGCCAAAGCGCCAGGACAAGACCGGTAGGACCCGCGCCGACAACGAGAACGTCCGTTTGTTGACCCACGCGTCCACCTCCAATGAGTGGCTTCAGAGGCACTTTGTCCTTGAGCGATTTTCTGTCAAGCGCACGGGGGACGGCAGGATGCTCCGCACGACATTGACAGCCACTGACACACGTCAGGATGGAGGCGACGCGGGAGCAGGGCGCGGCAACCCAGGCCGTGGAAGCTGGAGTGGACATCGGCCCTTGCACGGCCGGGTCATGCGAGAGGCGCTGCCTCGCTTGCGGAGTTCACGTCGGCACTTCCTCGAAGCATGCACCTTGTCGCCATGGAGCTGGACTCCAGGGCGGCCGGACGGGCCCGGCGGACATTGGTATAGGATTCGCATCCAACGGGTGGCGTGGAGTGCCTCTGGGAGATGTGGAATGGAACGTGTCCGGTCTGAGGCAGGGCTTCGTGAAGCGGAGGCGAGCAGGGCGTGCGTGGTGTGTGACGCCGCGCTCGAGAATGCTCGCTGTGGCCATTGCGGCGCGGCCGCGGCCCCCGGCGGGTATCGCGTGCTGCGGCTCATCTCGCAGTCCCCGCATGGTCGCGTGTACCTGGCGGTGGATGGGCAGGGGACGCGGGTCGCGCTCAAGGAGTTGTTGTTCGCGTTGGTGCCCGGCGTGGAGCAGCTCGACGCCTTCGAGCGTGAGGCCGCCGTGCTGCGCTCGCTGGAGCACCCGGACATCCCGCGCTTCGTCGCGAGCTTCAAGGAAGGCCGCGGGGTAGGGACGCGCCTCTATCTCGCGCAGGAGCTGCTGGACGGGGAGACGCTGCTCGAGCGCATCTCGCGAAGTCGGCTGGACGAGGCGGAGGCGTGGACGCTGGCGGAGCAGGTGCTCCAGACGCTCTCGGCGCTGCACCGCCGCACGCCCGCGCTGGTGCACCGCGACGTGAAGCCGGCGAACCTCATCCTCCGGCCGGATGGACGCACGGCGCTGGTGGACTTCGGCGCGGCCCGCCACCTGGCGCGTGACGTGACGCATGGGTCCACGCTCGTCGGGACATTCGGGTACATGCCGCCCGAGCAACTCGGCGGTACGGTGGAGCCCTCCAGCGACCTCTACGCGCTGGGCGCGACGCTCGTGCATGCGCTCAGTGGTCGCGAGCCCGCGGACCTCGTCGACGAGGGACTGGTGCTGTCGTTCGAGCAGCACCTCCAGGTCTCCGAGCCGCTGCGCGTGTTCCTGGGGAGGCTGCTCGCGCCGAAGCGCTCGGCGCGGTTCGCATCGGCGATGGAGGCGCTCTCCGCTCTGCGGGCTTCGGTCGAGGCAATGGCCGCCGAGCGCTCCTCGCCGGTCGCTTCGACTTCCTCGGACGAGGGAGCGAAGGCGTCAGGTGCGGGCGGCGAGCGGAGGGGTGGGCAGCCGACCGTGGAGTCCGCCGTCGAAGCCTCGGCAGTCGTGGCCGTACCCGTCACTGGCGACAAGTCCGAGGGGGGTGAACAGCCCCAACTCTCGGTGGTCAGTCGCTGGTCCTTGCAATGGAGCAACCCTCGCTGGGTCTTCGCCGTCCTGGCCTTGACGGCCTTGTTCGTGGGCCTGATTCGCCTCATGCCTCACCGAGGTGGCAGTGAGGTGATGGTCGTCGACTCTCCGGACTGGGGCAGCCCGTCCTACAGCCCGCCGCAATCCCAGCCGGCACACCCCTCTGGTGAGGGAAAGCGCCGTTGGTTCGAACTGCCCTGGTCCAGCGGCTCGCCCTCGCACTGACGCCGCGGGCTCGGCACTCCTCTCCCTGGCGCCCTCCCTCCTGAGTCATTTTCGTCTCGGGTGAGCGGCCAGCCAGCCGCGCGGGCTGTGTCTCGCGGCTCCTCGCGCACGGGACGCGCGGTCGACGGCACACAGCCCCCGGTTTCAGTTCCACCCTGCCGTCGTGCTTACATCGCGACGCGCTGGCCCCGTGCTTGCTCTCTCGTCGGGCTGGCTCCCGCCGCCGCACTACACCCCATGTCCTCAAACGAATCCGAACCCACCCCGCAGAGACCTCGGCTCGCTCGCCGCATCGCTCGCCATCTCTTCGGTGAGCTTCGCTGGACGCCTCCCACCTGGGCCGTCGCGCTGGGCCTCGCCCTCGCCCGTTTCGCGCGCGCCTTGTTCGGATGGGTTCGCCGCAATCCCAAACGAATCGCCCTGTCGGTGGTCGCCCTGTGTCTGCTTGTCGTCGGAGCGGACGCCGGCTACCGCTGGTATCAGAGTCGGCCGCAGCCGGTGCGCTACTCGCTCAGCGCCACGTCTCCGTCGCTGACTCCGCTCGATGACGGCACGCCTCGGTGGGACTCGGTGCACGTGCGGTTCACCGGCTCGGTGGCCCCGCTCGAAGCCATTGGCAAGCCGGTGACGGCGGGCATCACCCTCAAGCCCGAGCACCCTGGCGCGTGGCGCTGGTCCAATGACCAGACGCTCTCCTTCGTCCCGAGCGCGGACTGGGGTGTGGGACAGGAGTACCGCGTCACGCTGGACCGCTCGCTCTTCCCCGAGCACATCCTGCTCGAGTCCTATGAGACGCGGTTCGAATCGCAGCCCTTCACCGCGTCCATCAACAGCCTGGAGTTCTACGAAGACCCGCGCAATCCGAAGGAGAAGCGCGTCGTGTCCACGCTGACCTTCTCGCACCCGGTGGACCCGGCCTCGCTCGTGCGCAACCTCTCGCTGCGCTTCGACGTGCCCAGCGGAGGACTGCTGGGCTCCCGCCCGCCCGAGCACAAGTTCAACGTCACCTACGACAAGCTGAAGGGACAGGCCTACATCCAATCGGACCTCATCCCCATCCCCGACAAGGAGGCCACCATGGTGTTGCGGATGGCATCCGGCGTCCAGGCCGCGCGGGGAGGCAAGGGGACCGAGGGGATACAGGAGCGACAGGTCACCATCCCCGGCATGTTCAGCTACTTCCGCGTGTCGGGCACCAACGTGTCGCTCGTGCGCAATGACCGCTACGAGCCCGAGCAGGTGCTCATCGTCAACCTGACGACGGGCGTCACCGAGGCGGAGCTGCGAAAGAACCTCCAGGTCTGGGTGCTGCCCAAGGACAAGCCCGCCACCACGGACGAGGCCGCGAGCTCCAACCATTCCTGGAGCGATGCGCGGACCATCGGTGACGAGCTGCTCGCGAAGGCGGAGAAGCTGGCGTTGGACCCGGTGCCCACGGACAGGGAGCACGCCACGCTGCACAGCTTCCGCATCCGCGCGGACGTGGGCCGCTATCTCTACATCCGGCTCAAGAAGGGCACGCAATCCGCCGGTGGCTATGTGCTGGCCGAGGAGTTCAACAGCACCGAGGCCGTGCCGCGCTTCCCCGAGGAGGTGAGCATCCTCCACGAGGGCGCCCTGCTCAGCCTCGCGGGCGAGAAGAAGGTCACCGTCCTCTCGCGCGACGTCCAGGGGCTGCGCTTCCAACTGGGCCGCGTGCTGCCGGACCAGCTCAACCACCTGGTGAGCCAGACGGAGGGCCGCTTCGCGCACCCCAGCTTCAGCAACTACCGTTTCGACGAGCAGAACATCACGGAGAGCTTCTCCGTGGTGCGCCCGCTGGAAGGCGTGGGCCGGGGCAAGGCGCAGTACGCCTCCTTCGACTTGACGGAGTACCTCACCCCCGCGAACAACCCGTCCGCGCGTCGCGGCCTGTTCTTCTTCAAGGTTCAGAGCTGGGACCCCGAGCACAAGCGGACGACGGGCAAGGAGGACTCGCGGCTCCTCTTGGTGACGGACCTGGGCCTGGTGGTGAAGGACAGCGCGGACGGCTCGCATGACCTCTTCGTCCAGTCGCTGGGCGAGGGGCTCCCGGCGGAAGGCGTCACGGTGAGCGTGCTCGGCAAGAACGGCCTGCCGGTGCTCAGCGCCACCACGGGCGCGGATGGCCACGTGGCCTTCCCGACGCTGACCGACTTCGCGCGCGAGCAGACGCCCATCGCGTACCTGGCGCGCAAGGGCGATGACTTCGCCTTCCTGCCCTTCAACCGCTCGGACCGGCAGCTCAACTTCAGCCGCTTCGATGTGGGCGGCGTGACGAGCGGCTCCACTCCGGAGCGCCTGACGGCCTTCCTCTTCTCGGACCGGGGCCTCTACCGTCCCGGCGACACCTTCCACGTCGCCATGGTGGTGAAGCCCTCGGATTGGAGCCAGCCGCCCACGGGCGTTCCGCTGGAAGCGACCGTCACGGACCCTCGCGGCCTGGAGGTGCACAAGCAGAAGCTTTCCCTCTCCGCCGCCGGCCTGGAGGCGCTCCAGTACACGACGGAGGAGACGTCCCCCACGGGCCACTACGCGGTGAACCTGTACGTGGTGAAGGACGGGCTGCGGGGCAGCCTGCTCGGCTCCACCCAGGTGCGCGTGGAGGAGTTCCTCCCGGACCGGATGCGCATCACCACGCGCTTCGACACCGACCGGCTCGAAGGCTGGGTGCCGCCCGAGGGACTCAAGGGCAAGGTGACGCTGAAGAACCTCTTCGGCATCGCCGCGGCGGACCGGCTCGTGTCCGCGGAGCTGACCTTCAGCCCGGGGTACCCTGGCTTCCGTCAATACCCGGGCTACACCTTCCACGACCCGATGATGGCCACGCGCACCTTCAGCGAGCGCCTGGAGAACTCCAGCACCGACGACGAGGGTGAGGTGGAGCTGGAGCTGGGGCTGGAGAAGTTCGAGAAGGCGACGTGGCGCGTGTCGTTGCTCGCGGAGGGCTACGAGGCCGAGGGTGGACGAGGCGTGTCCTCGGAGGCCTCCATCCTGGTGTCTCCCCTGCCGTACCTCGTCGGCTTCAAGCCGGATGGTGGGTTGACCTACCTGAGCCAGGGCTCGGCGCGCTCGGTGGACTTCATCGCCGTGGACCCGACGCTGAAGAAGAAGGCCGTGCAGGGCCTCAATGCGGAGCTCATCGAGCGGCGTTGGGTGTCCGTCCTCACACAGCAGCCCAATGGCACGTACGCCTACCAGTCCGCGCGCCGCGACACCGTGGTGCGCACGCGCGAGCTGGCCATCGGCGAGGCGGGCTTCAAGTACGCGCTGTCCACGGAGCAGCCCGGCGACTTCGTGGTGGTGGTGAAGGACGCGGAGGGCACGGAGCTCAGCCGCGTGGACTACACCGTGGCGGGCCACGCCAACCTCACGCGCACTCTGGAGAAGAACGCGGAGCTGGAGGTGAAGCTCTCCCGCCAGGACTACGCGCCCGGCGATGAAATCGAGCTGAACATCAAGGCGCCGTACACCGGCGCGGGCCTCATCACCCTGGAGCGCGAGCGCGTCCATGCGTGGGCCTGGTTCAAGGCGGACGCCACCAGCACGGTGCAGAAGATTCGGCTGCCGCCGGGCATCGAGGGCAACGGGTACGTCAACGTCACGTTCGTGCGCGCCATGGACTCGCAGGAGATCTTCATGAGCCCGCTGAGCTACGGCGTGGTGCCGTTCTCGGTGAGCAAAGACAGCCGAGTCCTGCAGGTGACGCTGACGAGCGCGGAGAAGGGGCGTCCGGGAGAGCCGTACCGCATCCGCTACAAGGGCAACAAGCCGGGCCGCGCCGTGGTGTACGCGGTGGACGAGGGCATCCTCCAGGTGGCGAGCTACTCGACGCCGGACCCGCTGTCGCACTTCTTCAAGAAGCGCGCGCTGGAGGTGCGCACGGGCCAGATTCTGGACCTGCTCCTGCCGGAGTTCTCCGTGTCGAAGGCCGTGTCCTCCATGGGCGGCGACGACGAGGGCCAGGCCGCCATCGGAAAGAACCTCAACCCCTTCAAGCGCAAGCGGGACAAGCCCGTGGCGTACTGGTCCGGCATCGTCGACATCGACGAGACGGAGCGCGAGCTCGTGTACCCCGTTCCGGACAGCTTCAATGGCGAGCTGCGGGTGATGGCGGTCGCCGTGGGCGAGGAGTCCGTGGGCGCCTCGATTCGACGCGCTGTCATCCGGGGGCCCTTCGTCATCACCCCGAGCGTGCCCACCTTCGTGGCTCCCGGCGACGAGTTCAACGTGGGCGTCGCGGTGGCCAACAGCGTGGAGGGCGCGGGCAAGGGGAGCGAGGTGACGCTGGAGCTGAAGCCCTCCGAGCATCTGGAGGTGCTGGACGAGGCCCGGCGCACGCTGAAAATCGATGAGGGCCGCGAGGGGAGCACCACCTTCCGCGTGCGCGCGAAGTCCGTCCTCGGCTCGGGGACGCTGGCCTTCACCGCGTCGCTGGGCAAGGAGAAGGGGCGTCAGTCCGTGGACCTGAGCGTCCGTCCCGCCGTGCCCTTCCTGACGTCCGTGAAGGGCGGCTACGTGAAGGACGGCGAGGTGGACCTCGCGGTGTCCCGAAAGATGCACGGCGCCTTCCGCACGTTGGAGGTGAGCGCCTCGCCGATGCCGCTGGGCCTGGCGCGCGGCCTGTCCGCGTACCTGGAGAAGTACCCCCATGGCTGCACCGAGCAGCTCGTCAGCCGGGCCTTCCCGGCCGTGACGCTCAAGGGCCGCCGCGAGCTGTTGGGTCAGGGGCCGCAGGTGGCCGACGCCAGCTTCGCCTCCGCCATCCACACGCTGCGCACCCGGCAGAACGACGAGGGCGCCTTCGGCCTGTGGGCGGCCAACTCGTATGCGCCCGTGCTGCCGAGCATCTACGCGCTGCACTTCCTCACCGAGGCGAAGGAGCGAGGCTTCGCGGTGCCTGTCGACATGCTGAACCGGGGCCTCACCTGGCTGAACACGCTGGCGGCGAGAGAGCCGCAGGACCTCACCCAGGCGCGCAACGTGGCCTATGCGCAGTACGTGCTCACCCGCAACGGCAAGGTGCCCGGCGGGGCGGTGAATGTCCTGCGCGAGTGGCTGGACGCGAACGCCGCGGAGGAGTGGCCGGTGGACCTGACGGCGGCGTACGTCGGCGCGACGTACAAGCTGCTGAAGCAGGAGAAGGAGGCCACGCGCGCGATGAAGAAGGTGCGCATCGGCGAGGCGCAGGTGGACGACTACGAGGCGCTCTATGACGGGCTCGTCTACGACGCGCAGGTGCTCTACCTGATTTCGCGCCACTTCCCCGAGCGGCTCCCCGGCATCACCGGGGAGATGCTGGTGTCGCTGGCGAAGCCGCTCGCGGAGGAGCGCTTCAACACGCTGTCCTCCGCGTACGCCATCCTCGGCCTGGAGGCCTACGCGAAGGCGCTGGGTGAGCAGGGCACGCCGTCGCGCGCGGGCGTGGCCCTGCTGGAGAAGGTGGCGGACACGTTGCGTCCGCTGACGGTGCCGGAGGGACTGTTCCCCAAGGTCGCCTTCTCCGAGCAGGCCACCGCCGTCCGGGTGAAGAGCGGGGCGAGCGCGCCGCTGTTCTTCCAGGTGACGCAGGCGGGCTACGACGCGCAGGTGCCCACGGCGCCCATCATCGAGCGACTGGAGGTGCAGCGCGAGCTGAGGGACCTGGACGGCAAGGTGGTGACGGACGTCCCGCTGGGCGGAGAGGTAGAGGTGCACCTCAAGCTTCGCGGGCTGGAGGGCAACACGTCCCACGTCGCCATCACCGACCTGCTGCCGGGCGGCTTCGAGGTGGTGCTGGAGCGGCCCGCGCCTCCCGAGCCGGAGCCGGAGCCCGAGTCGGAGCCCGAGGGCGACTCCGAGTACGCCGAAAGTGACAGCTCCTCCGAAGGGGACGAGTCCTACGAGGGCGGCGGGTCCGACGACGAGCCGCCGGACAACTCCTACCGGGAGCCGGAGCCCGCGCCCGTGGCCGGCGGGTGGCTGCCGCCGGTGGGAAGCGATCGCTCCAGCTTCAGCCCCGAGTACGTGGACGTGCGTGAGGACCGGGTGGTGCTCTACGGCACGGCGGGCACCACCGTCACGGAGTTCATCTACCGAATCAAGGCGACCCACTCGGGCCGCTTCGTGATGCCTCCGGCCTTCGCCGAGGGCATGTATGACCGGAGCGTCCGCGCTCGCTCGGTGGCGTCGCAGGTGACGGTGTCGGCGCCGTGATTCGACGGGGGTGGCGCAAGGTGCTGGTGGTGATGTTGGGGCTCGCGGCGCTGTATGCCGCGGTGCCCCGGCCGCCGCTGCGCGAGGGGCTGGGTTTCTCGCAGGCGGTGTTCGACCACGAGGGCCGGCTGTTGCGCCTCACCCTGTCCCCGGACGAGAAGTATCGGCTGTGGGTGCCATTGGAGCGCATCCCCACCCCCCTGGTGGAGGCCACGCTGCTCCACGAGGACCAGCACTTCCGCTCGCACCCGGGCATCAACCCCGTGGCCCTGGGGCGCGCGGTGTGGAGCACGTACCTGACGGGCGGGCGGCGCATGGGCGGCTCCACGCTCACCATGCAGCTCGCGCGCATCCGCTACGGCATCGAGTCGCGCACACCCGGCGGCAAGCTCCAGCAGATGCTGCGGGCGCTGCAACTGGAGTGCACCTGGTCCAAGGACGAAATCCTGGAGGCCTATCTCAACCTCGCGCCCTACGGCCGCAACGTGGAGGGCGTGGGCGCGGCCAGCCTCGTGTACTTCGGCCGGGACGTGGCGCGGCTGACGCTGGGCGAGTCGCTCACCCTGGCCGTCATTCCGCAGAGCCCGGCGCGCAGGGACCCGGGCCGGGACTCGGGGGCGCTGACGGCGGCGCGGCTGCGCCTCTTCGAGCGCTGGCAGGTGCAACACCCCGAGGACACCGAGCGCCGGCCGCTTCTGGCCCAGCCGCTCCCGGTGCTGGGGCGGGAGGACCTGCCCTTCCTCGCGCCACACTTCGTGGGCAGCGTGCTGCGGCGGGCCCCCGTGGGCGCGAGCGTGACGAGCACGCTGGACTTACCCCTTCAACGATTGCTGGAGCGCCACGTCCGGCAGTACGTGGAGCGGCGCCGTGACGTGGGCATTCGCAACGCGGTGGCGATGCTCGTGGACTGGCGGACGATGGAGGTGCGCGCGGCGGTGGGCTCGGCGGACTTCTTCGATGCGCGCATCGACGGACAGGTGGACGGCACGCACGCGAAGCGCTCGCCGGGCTCCGCGCTCAAGCCGTTCATCTACGGGCTGGGCTTCGACGAGGGCCTGCTGCACCCGCGCACCATGTTGAAGGACTCGCCGCTGGGCTTCCGGGGGTATGACCCGGAGAACTTCGACGGGGAGTTCGCGGGTCCGCTGCCGGCGGTGGAGGCGCTGGTGCGCAGCCGCAACGTGCCGGCGGTGGCGCTGACGAAGCAGCTCCGCGCGCCGGGCCTGCATGGCTTCCTGCGCAAGGCGGGCGTGACGGACCTGCGCGACGAGTCTCACTATGGCCTCTCGCTGGCGCTGGGCTCCGCCGAGGTCACCATGGCGGAGCTGGTGGAGCTGTACGCGATGCTGGGCCACGGTGGACATCTGCGCCCGCTGCGCTGGACGGTGGATGCCCCCGTGGAAGAGGGCGTGAAGCTCTTGAGCCCGGAGGCCAGCTTCCTGGTGCTGGAGTCGCTGGCCACGGCGGGCCGCCCCGCGCAGTCCTTTCGCTCCGAGTGGACGCGCGACACGGTGCCCGTGGCGTGGAAGACGGGGACGTCCACCGGCTTCCGGGACGCGTGGAGCGTGGGCGTGGTGGGGCCCTATGTCGTGGCGGTGTGGGTGGGGAACTTCGACGGCCAGCCCAACCCGGCCTTCGTGGGACAGACGGCCGCCGCGCCGCTGATGTTCGAGCTGGTGGACTCGGTGCGCTCGCGGGACTCGGACGTGCGTCGCGTGCGCCAGTCGGCTCCACCGGGCGTCAGCCGCGTGCGCGTGTGCGCGCTGTCCGGGGGGCTGCCGGGGCCGCACTGCTCGCGGAAGGTGGACACGTGGTTCATTCCGGGCACCTCGCCCATCCACACGTGTGACGTGCACCGCGAGGTGTGGGTGGACACTCGCACGGGCCTGCGGGCGTGTGGACCGGGCCCCTCCAGCCGCGCGGAGGTGTTCGAGTTCTGGCCGTCGGACCTGCTGCGCCTGTTCCAGAAGGCGGGGCTGCCACGGCGGGTGCCGCCTCCGGAGGGCGCGGACTGCGGCCTGGAGCACAGCGCCAGCACGGGCACCGCGCCGCGCATCACCACGCCCGAGGAAGGCGTGGACTACAACCTGCGGGCCTCGTCGGAGTCCTCGCGCGCGGTGCCGTTGTCGGCGGTGACGGACGCGGACGTGCGGCGGGTGTTCTGGTTCGTGGACGAGCAGCTCGTGGGCACGGCCTCGCGGGGGGAGTCGCTCCAGTGGGACGCGAAACCAGGGACGTACGTGGTACGGGCGGTGGATGACCGGGGGCGCTCGGATGCCAGGACGCTGCGGGTTCGCCTCGTGCGCTGACCCAACGGGCACGGGCCGGGCTATCCTCGGCGGGGCGAGGAGTGGCCATGGCGAACGGACAGAGGCGGGGCAATGGGCCCGGCCGGAACGAGGAGACGCGCATCGCGCCCGAGGAGGATGAGGACGCGACGCGGGACATCCCGTCCTCCTATCGCCCCGAGGAGACGCGCCTGGCGCCCCCGGAGCCGTCTCCCTCCGAGACGCGCATCGGCCCGCTCGACGAGCAGGAAGAAATCATCACCGATGTGCGCAAGGGACAGGCTGCCGGGGGCCGTGCCGCCACGGCCCGTCCTCCCGAGTCACGCGCAGGTGGCAGGGGTGCCTCGGACGACCGGAGCGGCCGAGGCCAGGAAGTCATCGTCACGGAAGCGCGCGGTGCGGGCCGGGGCCAGGAGGTCATCGTCACGGAGGCCCGCGCTGGAGGTCGGGCGCAGACCGGAGGCGCGGCGGAGGCACGCGGCGGCCGAGGGCAGGAGGTCATCCAAACGGAGGCGCGCGGGGCAGGCCGAGGCCCGGCGGCGGGACGCGGTCAGGAGGTCGAGGCACGAGGCGCCAGTCGCGGCGCCACGGGCGCGCGAGGTCGGACGCCCGAGGTCTCCGCCTTGGATGACGACGACGAGGACACCTCCGCGGCGGCGGTGAAGGGCGGGGACGAGGAGTACCAGCTCTTCACCACCGGCGAGAGTCGCGGCGAGGAGGACCTGCTGCCCTTCGCCACCGAGCTTCGGAGCAATGGCACCCCGGCCGCTCCCGCCACGGAGCTGCGCCCGCCCGCGCCTCCCGTGCTCAGGCCGGAGAAGGGCAAGGCCCCCGCGCCTCCGAAGCCGCCCCCGGCCGCGAAGGGCACGGGCTGGCTATCGAAGGGGGGCGAGAAGCCTCCCTCGCCAGGTCTCAGCGCGGGCGTGGTGCGGCTCAGTCCGCTGGAGCCCGCCGCCGGAAAGGTGGCCGCCGCGGCGGAGGACGGCCCCGCGCTGCGGACGATGTTCGCCAACCACTCCGCGCTGCTCGCGGAGCAGCTTCGCGACGCCCTGGGGAAGAAGATGTACGGGCGCGGGCCGCACCGCGTGCTGCGCATCGACGACCCCGAGGGCCCGAGCACCGGGGGCGGCAAGCAGGCCCGTCAATCCATCTCCCTGGTTCCGCGCAAGGGCACGGGCCCGTCCGTCGTGTGCGGCTGGGTGGACGTGTCGAAGCGCGAGGCCCAACTGCGCGGCTTCGAGGGCGTGGCGAAGCGCTACGAGGCCCACCACGGCGAGCCCCTGGAGCTGGCGCCCGAGGAGTACGAGCGCTTCCTGCATGACGTGGAGGACGTGCTCGTCAAGGCGGTCATCAAGGTCCGCCTCATCGTCCCCGAGGAGCAGGCCGGCACGGGACTGGCGGCGCAGGCCGTGAGGGCTCCGGCGCGAGGCGGCGTCCCCATGATTCTGGTGCTGCTCCTCATGGGGGCGGCCTTCGCGCTGGGCCTCTTCGTGGGGCGGACGCCCGGCTGACGCTACGCCGGGGGCGGCGACTCACGCACCCAGTGGCGGTGCGCGGCGATGGCCTTGGCGAACATCTGTCCGAAGCCCCGCGTCTCGTTCTTCGCGCTGCGCACGACGCCCATCGCGTCATCCAGCCCCTTGGCCATGGGCTGGGACAGGCCCGCCGCGTCCAGCAGCGTGGTGGCCGCGCCGGACAGCGCCAGCGCCTTGCAGTGCACGTATGCCTCCCGCACGAAGTCCACCGCCAGGGGCAGCTTCCTCAGCGTGGCCACGCTCTTGTCCCCGCCGGGGACGTAGACCGCGTCGAAGAGCACGGAGGACGTGTTCTGGAACGTCTTCACCGGTGTCTCCTCGCCACCGTCCGCGCTGGCAACGGGGGCGAGCGTGGGGCCCACGATTTCGACCAGGGCGCCCAGCCCCTCCAGCGTCTTGCGCACCTGGGACAGCTCCCTGCCCGGGAAGCCATCCGCGATGAGCACCGCCACCTTGCGTGTCTTGATGGAGTCGTGCGGCGTGTTCTCCATGCTGAGCGCCGGGGACACCTTCGTCAGCTTGGGCGCGGGCTTGCCCGCCACCAGCTCCGAGGCCTTGGGCGGCTTCGGCGGCGCGACACCCACCGCGCGCGCCACCCGCTCGGCCATCTGCCGGTCGATGTTCACCAGCACCTGGTTCACCACGCGCTCGCGAATCTCCGCGCGCTCCACCTTGCTCACCTCGAACTCGAGCGCCGAGACGAGGTGCTCGCGCTCCGGCTTCGACAGGCTGTTGAAGAAGAGCGTGGCCTGGCTGAAGTGGTCCCCGAAGCTGCCGCTGCGCTCGCGAATCTTGTGCCCCTCCACGCGCTCCTGCCGGTGGACGAAGGCCGACTTGGGATTGGCCAGCATCGGGCAGCCACCGCCAATGGAGTTGGGGTGGTAGTTGGCCCGGTTGGTGTTGATGGTCTGCCGTCCGAAGCCGTCCTGCTGGTGGTTGTTCACCGGGCAGACGGGCTTGTTGATGGGCAGCTCCGCGAAGTTGGGTCCGCCCAGACGCGTCAGCTGCGTGTCCAGGTAGGAGAAGATTCGCGCCTGGAGCAGCGGGTCATTGGTGAAGTCGATGCCCGGGACGACGTTGGCCACGCAGAAGGCCACCTGCTCCGTCTCCGCGAAGAAGTTGTCCGGGTTGCGGTCCAGCACCAGCTTGCCGACCTTCTGCACGGGAACCAGCTCCTCGGGCAACAGCTTCGTCGCGTCCAGCAAATCAAACCCATACTTCAGCTCGTCGCCCTCGGGCACCAACTGGACGCCCAGCTCGTACTCGGGGAAGTTCCCCTGCTCAATCGAGTCCCAGAGGTCCCGGCGGTGGAAGTCCGGGTCCTTGCCTGACACCTTCTGCGCCTCGTCCCAGACGAGCGAGTGCGTGCCCAGCACCGGCTTCCAGTGGAACTTCACCAGTGTGGCCTTGCCCCTGGCATTGACCAGCCGGTAGGTGTGGACGCCAAAGCCTTCCATGTGCCGGAAGCTGCGCGGAATGGCCCGGTCCGACATCAGCCACATCACCATGTGCGCCGTCTCCGGCACCAGCGAGACGAAGTCCCAGAGTGAGTCGTGCGCGGAGGACGCCTGCGGAATCTCGTTGTGAGGCTCCGGTTTCACCGCGTGGACGAAGTCGGGGAACTTGATGCCGTCCTGGATGAAGAAGACGGGCATGTTGTTGCCCACCAGGTCGTAGTTGCCCTCGGGCGTGTAGAACTTGGTGGCGAAGCCGCGCACGTCGCGCACGGTGTCCGCGGAGCCGCGCGAGCCACCCACGGTGGAGAAGCGCACGAAGACGGGTGTGCGCAGGCTGGGGTCGGTGAGGAAGCGCGCCTGGGTGTAGCGCTCCAGCGACTCGTAGACCTGGAAGTAGCCATGGGCGCCCGCGCCGCGCGCGTGGACGGCGCGCTCGGGGATGCGCTCATGGTCGAAGCGCATCATCTTCTCGCGGAAGTGGAAGTCCTCCAGGAGGGTGGGGCCCCGCAGGCCCGCCTTCAGCGAGTTGTCCGTGTCGGAGATGCGGATGCCCTGGTCCGTCGTCAGCACCGTGTCTTCCTGGTGTGCGCGGTAGGGCTCCAGTTGTTCGTTCTTGCTGGGCGGGGGAGGGGTCGGCTTGGACGGAGTCCTTCGCGGCGGCATGAGCAGCTCCCAGGGGAAAGGCGCCAGGATGCGGCGCGCTCGCGGTCTACGCCCGCCGCCACATGTCTGGGAAAGAGAGGGATGCGGGAAGCGCGCGAGCGTTCACCACCCGCCAGGTCGGGTGTCCCGAGGTGTCAACGGTCGACACTGCGTGCGGCGGACACGAGGACGCCCCCACGCGCGGACCGGGTGGACCGCGACATGGAGGCGTCGAGAGGACTGCCCGAGGCAGTCAGGCTGGGAGGCGACTACGGCGTGGGCTGCGCCGTCATGGCCGGCTGGATGCCAGCGGCGGCGGCAGCGGCCTCGGCGGCAGCGGCGGCCTCGGCGGCGGCCTTCTCCGCCTCCGCCTTCGCGGCGGCGGCCACGCGCGCGGCCTCGGCCTCGGCCTCGGCGCGCTTCTTCGCCTCCGCCTCCGCCACCGTCTTCAGACTGGCGAGGCCCGACTCGAAGTCCTTGCCAATCATCGCGTCCATGTCCATGAACAGGCCCATCGCCTTGGAGATGAAGCCGTTGGCGCCGTTCATCGCCCAGACGACCTCGGTGCCGCCGTCCACGGGGGTGAAGGTGAAGGTGGTGGTGTTGGTGGCGGTGAAGGGCTTGATGAACTCCAGCTTGATGCGGACGGACTCGGAGGGCTTGCTCTCCTCGAGCGTCATCCGCCCCTGGCCGATGTCGTCGTTGCCCGCCCACTCATAGATGGCGCCGGCGCCCGACTCCGGACCGGAGTACGTCTTCTTCATGGCGGGGTCCAGCCGCTCCCACGGAGACCACGCGGCCCACGCGTGGAAGTCGTTCACCTGCGCGAAGACGATGTCCGGGGACGCGGACAGCGTCGCCGTGCGCTTCACGGCGAACTCCGAGGGACGCGTGGCGATGATGCCCACCAGGATGAGCAGCAGGGCGGCGAGGCCGCCGAGAATCTTCTTGAGCATGGGGCGTGGAGTCCTTGTTTCGGGAGGCCGCCAGCAGGGCGCCGTCCCGGTGGCGCGTCATAGAGGCTGCGGGCCATCCGACGCAAGGCACCCCACGTCAGCGTCAGGACCTCCAGGGTTTCATCGGAGCAGAAAGCAAATGGGGCCCGACGCGGATGCAATGCGTCGAGCCCCTCGGGAGTGTGTCCGCGCCTTGGGGGTGCGGGTGACTCAGTTGTAGGTGGCGGTGTACGTGCCGGCCAGGGCGCCGTCGATGAAGGCGAAGTCCACGCCCTTGATGGTGCGTGTCACCGTCGTCACGGCGGAGCCCGCGCGGGTGACGGACACCAGCGTGCGGCCCGTCGTGGTGCGCCGGGGCACCATGAGGGACAGGTTGAGCGCGGGGCTGGTGAGGTTGAAGGTGAGCACCGTGCCGGTGAAGGCCACGGTGGACACCTGGGTGGCCTCGCGGGCGTCCAGCCACTCCAGCAACTGCTTCGCGGTGATGACCGACACGCCGTCACGCTTGGCGGACGCGACGATGGCTGCCGAGCCGGTGGAGCCCGCCGACGGCTGCGAGTCGACGTGCATGTTGGCGTTGAACGCGCCGTAGTAGCCCTTGGCGCCCAGCGCGTTGGCGAGCAGCGTATCGATGTGCAGCGGATAGGACTGGCCGGACTCGTCCGTCATCTGCGTGGCGAGCTGGTAGACGTCCAGCGGGGTGCCATCCACGTCCGCGAAGCGCATGGCCAGGCCGGAGCCGGTGAACATGCCCGGGCGGTCCTGCACCCAGTAGTCGGGCCAGTAATAGTAGTTGGTGTCCATGCGGATGCCGTGCAGGCGCGACACCTTGGGCTGGGTGGCCCAGTCGCTGAACGCGATGCAGTGCGTGCGATTGGTGACGGGCGCGGGGACGGCGGGGAAGGCGGACGCGAAGCTGGCGAACTGCGGGGTGAAGAAGTTCGGGTCCAACGTGTTGGCCGTGTAGTCCGCGCAGCCGGTGTTGACGTGCAGGGCGTACTCGAAGCCCTGCGCCACGTAGCCGTTGGCCTGGGTGGCGCTCAGCCCGCCCACGTAGTCGTAGACGGTGCCGCGGATGCATTCCCAGTTCGCCACGTTGCACCCGGTGGTGCTGTCCGTGAGGTGCTGGTTCCAGCGCTGGGTGGTGGCGCCGCCCGGGTGGCCGTCGGCCGTCATCACCACGACGGCCTTCTTGGAGCGGGGGAAGTACCAGAGGCGCGGCAGGGGCGTGGTGCTCGTCTGGTGCAGCACGTTGGCGAGCAGGCGCTGCTGCTCGTCGGCCTGGGGAATCTGGACCTTGGCCAGGTTCACCCAGTCCGGCTGCGGGTCGAAGGACGCGTTGCCGTAGAACATGTCGCTGGCGCGCGCGCCCGGGCCAATGGAGGACCCGTCCCGGTTCTGTCCCTGCCAGGCCGGGTTGCCCTGCCGCGTGTAGATGACGGACTTCGCCAGGTCATACATGAAGGCGGTGGCGGTGCCGGTGCCCACGGTGCGCTGGCTGACGGCGGTGAACGTCGTCGCGGTGGTGGCGTCCGAGTAGAGCGTGGCGACGGTGCGCGTGCCGGCGACGACGGTGCGCTTGTCGGCGAGGCCATGATACTGCATCGTCTCCGCGGTGATGCCCGTGCCCGGGGCCTGGGTGGCGTTGACCAGGATGTAGCCATTGGCCTGGGTGCCTTGAGAGGCATTGAGGCCGAGCAGGGATTGGAGGTTCGCCGCGGGCCGCAGGGCGATGAGGCTGCCGCCGGCGTTGACCCAGGTGGTGACGAGCGTCACCTGGGCCGCGCTCAGCGTCTGCTCGCCGAGCACCAGCACCTTGTAGTCATTGAGGTTGACGGAGACGCCCAGGTTGCCGGCGTCGGTGGTGGCGAAGGCGGCGATGCCCTCGGCCTCCAGGATTTCGCGCAGGTAGTCGGTGAAGGGATTGCCGGGAGAGGTGGCCACCAGCACGGGGCCCGCGCCGTGGACGCCCGGACGGGGCGGCGGCCCGTAGGTCTCGAAGACGACGTCCACCCAATAGTTGGAGTTCTGGAAGCTGCCGTTGGGGAACGTGGACGCGGCGCCATAGACGAAGACGCCGTTGCCGCCCGCCGTGGTGGCGCCGGGCAGGGCGTGCAGCGGAGGGGCATCCACGCCGGTGGTGAGGCCGTTGTTGTCGAACGAGTAGCCACCGAGCGGCGCGAAGTACGACGCGACATACGGGGTGCCGGCGGTGATGGCGACGGGGGTGGTGAACGTCACCTCCTGCCAGCCGACGGCCGTCTCGTTGGTGAAGGTGGCGGAGGCCAGGGGGGCGCCAGCGGCGCTCCACAAGTTGCCCACGTGGGTGCCGCTGTTGCCGCTGCCCTTGTAGAAGCGCACGCCCGTCACCTGGCCGTCCACGTCCGCGCGGAACTTCACGCCCACTTCGATGGCGGCGGTGTCATTGGCGGTGGCGGTGCCAGGCGTGGCGGTGGGGGCGAAGAGGCGGAAGGTGTTGCCCGGGGGCAGCGTCGGCGGCTGGGCGCCGGTGGCCTGGAAGACGACGTCCACCCAGTAGTTGGAGTTGCCGAAGCTGTTGATGGGGAAGGAGCCCGCGGCGCCGTAGGTGAAGACGCCGTTGCCGCCGCTGGTGCTGCCGGGCAGCGCGAAGAGGGGCGCGTTGTCCTGGCCGCTGGCGAGGCCGCCGTTGTCGAAGGCGTACGCGCCGACAGGGGCATGGTACGAGGCGACATAAGGGGTGTTGGCGGCGATGGCGACGGGCGTGGAGAACGTCACCTGCTGCCAGCCGGTGGCCGTCTCGGAGGTGAAGGTGGCGAAGGCGAGGCGCTGTCCGTTGGCGCTCCAGAGGCTGCCCACGTGGGTGCCGGTGTTGGTGGCGCCCTTGTAGAAGCGGACGCCCAGCACGTTGCCGCTCACGTTCGTCGTGAACTTCACGCCCAGCTCCACGGCGCTTGCGTCATTGGTGACGGACGCGACGGCGGGCGTGGCGGTTGCGGGCCACAGGGTGACGGGGGCGGCGGGGCGGAAGACGACGTCCACCCAGTAGTTGGAGTTGCCGAAGCTGCTCGACGGGAAGGTGCCGGCGGCGCCGTAGGAGAAGACGCCGTTGCCACCGCTGGTGCCGCCCGCGAGCGCGTGGAGGGGAAGGGAGTCCACGGCCGAGGCCAGGCCCGCGCTGGTGAAGCCATAGGCGCCGACGGGCGCGTGGTACGAGGCGACGTACGTGGTGCCTGCGCTGATGCGCACGGGCGTGGAGAACGTCACCTCCTGCCAGCCGGAGGCCGTCTCACCGGTGAAGGTGGCGAAGGCGAGGCGCACGCCCGCGGCGCTCCAGAGGCTTCCCACGTGGGTGCCGGTGTTGGCGGCGCCCTTGTAGAAGCGGATGCCGAGGATGTCTCCCTCGACGTCGGACTGGAACTTCACGCCGAGCTCCACGGCGGAGAAGTCGTTGGTGACGGAGGGGACGGCGGGCGTGGAGGCCGGGGTGAACAGCGTGTACGTCGTCTGGGCGCGCGCGGCGGCGGGGAGTACGAGCAGGACGGCCGCGAGCAGCGCCAGCGCGTGGACGCGTGGCGTGCTCGAGACCTGGTGGGGTCGCGACATCGAGGGTGTCATTCGGACTTCTCCTTGGGGGGGCACGACGAGACAGAGGGGGCGCGGAAACCGCGGCATCTTGCTGTCTGTCTCTGACACCTACAATGCAGTGAGAGGAGGTCTCACTCGTTGTTGCCGTCTTGCTCGATTTTTCCGCGTGCACGACGCGAAGCGGTCTCCCCGCGTGGATTCCTCCTGGCCGACTTCAGGAGTCCATCATCTCCAGCGCGTGCGACAGGACACGCGATTCGCGCCGGACACGTCTTGCCGCCAGGAACCAGCGCAGGCTCACGCCGACAGCCAGCAGGGCCATGAGTCCCCAGAACTCCGGCGCCCCGGCCAAGAGTCGATGGGCCGCGAGCGCCGCTCCCGTCATCCCCAGGAGGCTGACGATGATTTCGGGGTGCCACGCCAGCCGCGTCACGACCTGGACGTCACGCTCGGACACCCGCTCCAGCTCGGACTCGACGAAGTACACGGGGCGCCACACCGCGGCCGCGGGTTCCCAGACAGGGATTTGTCGCTGAATCACGAGGCGAGGGCCGCGCCGCTGGCCCGAATACCACTGCGGGCCCCGGTGCCCTCCCGGAGACGGTGGCAGCCTGAAGGAGCCAACCCACCCATTCAAATGCTCCTCAATCCGCTCGGGGCTCGCCTTGATATGAACCCACCGCTCGACGTGCATCGGGAAGGCTCCTCTCTGTTCGGCACCTCGTTCGGATGCCGCTGGAGAGTGTAGTCGTCTCCCGGACCGGTTGAGCAACCGGAGCCGTGAGGGCTGCCCCGTTGGAGGGTGCGTTCCCACCAGACGCCGCTTCGTTCCGCGAGGACGCGGCCCTCGCGCGTTCCTCGTGCGCCGTCACCACGGCGGCTCGACTTCTCTCTGGCGCAGTGTCCTGGCGTCCGGCTTGCAGCTGTCTGACGGTGGACGGCCACGCGGAGCGCTCTCGTGTCGCCTGCCGCGCCGTTTCGAATCGCGAGCGACCCGCCAGGAGCGCCATGAGTGGTTACCACTGTCGCAGATGTGGCCTGAACAACGGCAGGGACAATCCCATCGACCGGTGTCCCATGTGTCGGGAGGCGATGTCGGCGTACTGCTCGGGCTGTGAGAGCAGCTGTACCTCGAGCAGCAGCGGCACGAAGTGTTGGTGCGGAGGGTCGTTCGTCGAGGATCCTGATTACAGGACCCGCATCGAGGCCGAGGCGGAACGCCTCTTCGGGGACGGACACCCACCTCCCCCCAGGCGTGACAGCCGGCCTCCCCCCAAGCTGCCCGTTCCCTTCGCCCCGCCGAAACCTCCAAGTCCTCCAAGCCCTTCAGGTCCTCCAGGTCCAGCACCCTCCGCGCGGGGGAGGCCCGGGCTCAGTCCCATTCCCAAAATCATCCACGGGACCTGGGCCGGCGGAGGACCTATCGCGACGACGAAGACCCTCCAGGGAATCACGAGCTGGCTGGAGAAGACCCAGGCCACGCCAGACCATCAGGTGTGGATCTGGTGGGACGACGCGCACGTCTACAACATGCACTTGCGCAAGATTCTGAAGAAATACCCCCTGGCGCGCGCGCACTACGAGCTCAGTGCCGCGCAGGACCCCTTGAAGGTGCGTGGGACGGTCCGCCATGGGCGTGACCTGCACAACCTGCGAGTCCTCTCGCAAGGGATGTCCCCGGACGAGAAGCTCGCCCTGGCCAAGGACCTCATCAACGAAGCGGCCGATGACCTGGAGCCCCTGCGTGCGCTGGAGCGCGCGCACCCCGAACGATTCAGGCTCTGCAACCTCCGCTCACACGAGTTCCTGACGGGCATGCACTTCCTCAACATGGATGCCTATGACCAGGAGCTGACCCTGCGCGGAATGTTCGCGGCCTCGGCGTCCGACATCCTCCGCTACGAGGTGCTCTACAACTACGGAGGGGTCTACATGGACGTCGACATCGACCTGCTCTCCGCGCTCGGAAGACTCGAGGTCGATGCCTCGGGCGCCCTGGTGGGAATCACCCCGGACCGCAAGTTCGCGGCGTCCGCGGCCGCCTGGCCCGGTCGCGAGCTGATCGCCACGACCCCGGCCTATACCGACAAGAGCCTCTATCTCAGCAACTGCATCGTGGCGGCGGCTCCCCGCAGTCCGCTCATCGATGCCATGCGACAGACCATTCGTCTGGCCTATCGACTCATTGGGTGGAGGTCCCCACGCGAGACGTTCGAGCTCGACCCCGATCATCTGCTCGAAGGCTATTGGAAGAACAACACCACCCGCTCCACGCTCGACCTGACCGGGCCCAACATGGTGCGAGACCTCCTCTGGCTGTGCTCCAGGAACGTCCCCTGGGAGGAGATGCCGAGTGCTTGCCTCTCCCGGCTCTGCGCCACCCTGGTGCCATCCAAGGCCTCGGCGAAAAAGAAAGCGCCGGCACCGTCCTCGTCGTCCTCGTCGTCCTCGTCGTCCGGTGCTTCCGCCAGCGTCTCCCCGCCATTTGACCGTGTTGCCCCTGTCTGGCGGGACGACGTGCCCGAACATGTCCCGTTCTGGCAATGGGTCGCGGCGAATGCGACCTTCCCCATGGTCCATGTCGAATGCGTGACGGAGGCCGCGGGCGTGAGTGATTGCGATGCGGCGAACCTCCAGGTGGTGTCCGTGAAGGCACCCAAGGCCCCGGAGAGCGAGCCCTTCCACTTCGTGCACTTCCCGAGCATCCCCAGAGGGGGGGCCCTCAAGGGCCTGCTGAATGACCTTCACACGAATCACAAGATAGACACCCCGTTGCCCCTGGACATCAAGGCAGGCGATGAGATTGTCTGGGGCGCTGTTCGCTGGAAGGTCACCGAACTTGGCAAGCAGAAGGGCCTGGTCGTGGGCAAGAAGCCCATCACGCTGATCCGCCTCTGACCCCAGCGCGAGGGATGGCCTGGCTGGGAGGGTACCTGTCGCGCCTCAGTCCGCATGTCGGGGTTCGCGGCGGTGAACGCGGCGGGGGGCATCCCCTTCTGCGGACAGCTCAAGACGACCCATCACGGCAGCCTGTCCCTGCGCCACGCCCAGCTTGAACGACGCACCGGCCTGAGTCGAGCCGCGCGCGACCCCGGCCGGCCCTCGACGAGTCCTGGAGTCACATGTTCCAGAATCCGTCGGGTGGTTATCGCGAGCACTCCATCCCGGTGCCCTCCATGGAGGTCATGTCGGGCAACCGGGGGCGGCCCCGAGGCCGCGTCAGCCAGACTAGTGGGCGGACTGAACGCCGACCGTGCGGCCGTTCAGCGGCTGCACCGGACGGTTGTTCGGGTTGATGTGCGGAATCCGCTCGAACGCGGCGATCTGCGCGTCGGACATCTGGATGGGGTTCTTCATCACGAACCACTGGAGCCCCTCGCTGCAGGGGGGCGTGGTGAG
This sequence comes from Myxococcus eversor, assembly GCF_010894455.1. Taxonomy (GTDB): domain Bacteria; phylum Myxococcota; class Myxococcia; order Myxococcales; family Myxococcaceae; genus Myxococcus; species Myxococcus eversor. Next base: position 62,264 of record NZ_JAAIXY010000029.1, read on the forward strand.
CGAGCCGGCGTACTGGAAGAAGGCGCGGTTGAAGGGCAGGAGCGCGCTGGCGTTGAGGAGCGCGCCCGTCGGGTTGCTCTCCTCACCCTCGTGCCGGGGAAGGTGACGGAATGCGGTGAACAGCGCCGCGTTCACGAAGCCCTCCTCGATGAGGACGCCCACGACGGCCTTGGGCGTGCCAGCGGCGTCGGTGTGAACCAGGTGCACCTCGAGCGGATAGCTCACGCCGTCCTTGGTGTGCTCACTGGGGGTGTGGAAGTGGAACTGCGCGAGCTTGTACTCGTTGGAGCCGACGGTGATGGTGCTGCCCGCGTCGTAGTTGAACACCACGGTGTGGCCGTTGTTGACCATGCGCACCCGGCTGGTGCCGTAGTGGAAGCTGGGCGCCGCCACGTTGGTGTGCGCGGAGCCGGACGTGGACAGCGCCACGGGGGACTGCTGCACGCCGGTGGAGCACATCGCCGCGCCGGGGACCTCGTCCCAGTGCTCGGGGCTCAGCGTCTGCGCATAGCCCCAGTGAGCCTCTTCGCTGCTCGCGGCGGGCTGTGTGTCATTGGCGAGAGCAGCCGAGCTCAGACACAGGGAGGTCATCAACGCACCCTGGAGGGCGCGCACGGAAACAGTTCGGATGGAGGACATGGCTGTGGATTCCTTGTTGCATGCAGGTTTCCGACACCCGGGGGGCATCTCTGGCTTTGGCCAGACACGTCCCTCCACGAGGTGGAATTCGTCGGGTATTGTGCCGTTGCCGGCACCTGCGTCTCGGGTTGAGGTTTATTTTTAACCCATCCGGAATTATTCGGAATGTTTTGAAATAAAGCGTAATGAAACAGACACGTGACGCCGCGCTGCGTAATGACTCTCGGTTTCTTGGCGCATGGAGACATGCGAAGAAAATGAGAAGGGCCGCGGACACATCAGTGTCCGCGGCCCGGTTGCTTCATGTCTGGTGTGGCGGGGGTGGGCTCAGGGCTGGAAGAACGTCGGGGCGAACGCGTCCGCGGGCGCGCTGTCCACGAAGTTCTTGTCGTCGAGCGTCACCGGCGTCGTGGTGTCGGAGGTCTGGTTGATGACCAGGTCCCTGACGAAGGCGGTGAACTCCACGCCCGCGTCCGTCCCCGCGTCGGTGCCGGCATCCGTCCCGGCGTCCGTGTTCGTTCCCGCATCCGGATGAGGCGGGAAGGGCGGCGGGTCGTGGTCGTCGTTGGTGCATCCCGTGTAGGCGAGGACGGTGCCAAGGATGGCGACACAGGCCACTGCTCGGAGCGTGCTCATGGGCTCACGTCCCGTCGCCGTTGGCACCCGCCTGAGGCGTGGTGAGGTAGGGGAAGACGGCGTCGAACTGGGAGGCATCCTGGAGCACCGCGTCGTGGAACGGGATGTTGCGCGCGGGGGCCTGCGTGTCGTCCGCGAGCAGGTAGCCCATGGACACGCGCAGCGCCACGTCCACCACGTCGTCGCCAGGGCGGCGACCGTTGGGGAAACCCGCCGGGTCACACCCCGGGTTGTTCAGGGTGAGCTGGCCGTTGACGAAGCACGCGGCGGCGCCCAGGTTGTTCTGTCCGGCCTTCGCCGTGGCGGGCAGCGCGGTGTTGAGCCGCTGCATCTCCGCGGTGGAGCCGTTCGCATTCACGTTGGCCACGCCGGTGAGGAAGGCGGCCACCAGGTCCGCGCGCGGGAAGACGGTGGGTGCCCTCACGCCATCGGCGCTGAAGAGCAGCTCCAGGATGGCGGGCAGCGTGGGGTGGGTGACGTAGTCGGCGAACTGGGCGTCGTTCTTCGGCTCGCTCGCGTTGAAGCGGTCCTTGTCCTTGATGCCGATGACGACCTCGTTGACCAGCGGCATGCCCAGGCGGCTCACCTGCGTCCACGCGCCACCTTCACGCGAGGGCGCCGTATACGAGGCGGTGGGGTTGATGGCGCGCGCCTGACGGACGCTGGCGGAGGTCCACGCGCCGATGACGTCCTGGGTGCCCGCCTTGAGGCAGGAGATGGGGACCTCGAGGGCCAGCGTGGTGATGTTCTTCTTCGCCAGCGGATTGGGGACGGCGCCGCGCGCGCTCGGGTCGATGATGACCGCCGCCGGGGCGTTCACCAGGTCGAACACGGGGCCCAGGTTCACCGCGAAGGGCTCGCGGCGCTGGCCCACGAACAGCTTCGCGGTGCCGGTGCAGCCGGGGATGTTGACGTTGTGGATGTGCTGGCGGGCGTAGGTCTCGTACGTGGCGGCGTTGCCCAGCGACTTGGTGCCCACGTAGTCCGCGGGCTTGGCGAAGACGGCGGCGCCGCCCGCGGTGTTCGTCACGTCCTGTCCGGCCGCGCCGCGGCGGGGGCCTCGGACGAGCTTGACGGTGTAGTTCTCCTGGACGTTCTGCGCGCTCCGGTCCGCGGTGGTGATGGGCCCCACGTTGGTGAAGGGCACCGACACGCTCTTGGTGCTGCCGGCCGGGCCCACGTTCAGGGTGATGCCGTTGGGGCCGTTGAGGTTGTTGGTGAAGCGGAACTGGAAGGTGAGGTCCTCGATGGCATCCCCGGTGTTGTCGACGTGGATTTCGTAGAGGGCATCCGGATCCAACGAGAAGTAGTTGGGGCCGCCGTACGCGTCCTGCAGGGGCAGGTAGTTGGCGATGAGGGTGACGAAGTCCCCACGGTCCGGCTCATAGCTGCGGAACATGTAGAAGTCGGTGGCGTCGACCTTGGGCATCCGGGTGATGAAGGGGGCTTCACGGTGGCTGGAGGCCTGGGCGGTGGGTACGAGTAGCGCCGCCGCGAGCGCCAGCGCGCCCGCGAGTTGTCGTCTTTGCATGCGTGTCTCCACACTGCGTTGGGGGGCAAGTCCCACCGGCGGGCCCAGACGGCGCCGCGCATCCGGTGGTGCATGTACTACGGCGGTGCGACGCGATTGGATGGGTCAGAGCGGCAGGACGCTCACGTCCAGGGCCCGCTCCGCGAGCCACACACAGGCGATGAGTCCGATTGCCGCCGAGCCGCCGACGAGAATCGCGCGCCGATACACCGTCGCTCCGCGCAGCATGAAGGCGACGGGCAGGAAGACGGCGACACACGCGAGCTGCCCCAGCTCCACGCCCACGTTGAATCCCAGCAGCGTGGTGGCGAGCCCCTCCGCGGGCAGGCCCAGGTCGGCGAGCACCGACGCGAAGCCGAAGCCGTGCAGCAGGCCCAGCGCGAAGGCGACGGCCCAGCGGGTGCCTCGGATAGAGGGGAAGACGTTGTTGGCCGCCGCGAGGATGACGCTCACCGCGATGGCGGACTCGACGAGTCGGGAGGGCAGCGCCACCAGCCCGAGCGCGGCGAGGCTCAGCGTGAGCGAGTGGGCCACGGTGAAGGCCGAGACGATTTTCACGACGTCTCGCAGCGCGGGGCCGAACCGGTCCACGGGCTCCCAGCCGCCCTCGGGGGAGCGCTTCAGGACGGAGGGCAGGAGCAGCGCCAGCAGGAACAGCAGGTGGTCCAGGCCCGCCCAGATGTGCTCGATTCCAGAGAGCACCATGCCGCCGAAGTGGCTCCACGCGGACAGGTTCGCCAGCGGCACGTCCACGGTGTGGTGGGACGCGGAGAGCACGAGGGTGCCCTGGCCCTGTCCGCCGGCCACCTGGATGATGCCTCGGTGCTGCGGGTCGCGGTCGAACAGGAGCGTGTAGTCCAGCGTCAACGCGGAGGGCCAGGTGGGGCAGGCCGCCTGGAAGTCGAGCACCGCATAGGCCCCATCGGAGTGCCGCGCCACGCGAAGCGCGCCCTCGGGGGTGGTGGGGCAGGGCGCGCCGGCCGTGCCCACGGACAGTCGCGAGAGGACGTGACGGGTGATGTCCTGCTGCCGGTCGCGCACCTCGCCCCAGGCCAGGGCGCCGTCTCCGTTGGAGTCGAGGCCGAGCACCGCGTCGAGGTCCCTGAGCGCCACGTCCCATCGGCCGGTGAAGCCGTGGGGGGCGCGTTCGAGGCGCAGGTAGCTGTCGCTCGGCTTGTGGGCCAGGGCCACGCAAGGGAGCAGCACGAGCAGGGCGAGGAAGCGATTCATGGCGCTGCCTTCTTCAGGCGCGTGGCGAGGGCCAGGAGTCCCGGGTCCTCGCAGGCGATGGCTTCGAGATAGGTGAGGGCGGGCTTCGCCGCGTCGGGCGTTCCGGCCGCGAGCGCGGACTCCATGAGGATTCGCACGTCCCAGGGCTCGCGCTGCACCTCCCAGTTGGCCTGTGCGAGCGTCAGCGCCTTGTTCGCGTCCTTCTCCACGTGCAGCGCGAACCGGGCCTCTTCACGCCCGTGCAAGGTGTCCCCACGAAGTCTGCTGGCCGCATAACGCGAGGCCAGCTCGGTGGTGAGTGTCGCTGCCTCCGCCGAGCCCAGCGCCGTCTCGGCGAGCACGCGGCGCAGCAGGTGGCCGTCATCCGTGGCGTGGTCCTTCATCAGCCGCGAGGCCTCGGCCGGCCGGTTCAAGTCCAGCAGCAGGTCCGCGAGCGCAGCGCGGGTGTACGCATCATCCGGGTCGGCCGCGAGCGCCTGCGCATAGAGCAGCTCCGCGCGTCGGGTGTCTCCCGAGCGAGCAGCGGCCTCCCCCAGGGTGGACAGCGCCCAGGCCTGCTCTTCCGGGCTGCCCAGGGCCCCGCGTCGGGACATGGCCTCGGAGAGCCGCGCATAGGCGCGCCCCGAGTGTCCCGCGACGCTGTCCACCTGCGCCCGGCACACGGTGGCGGTGAGCGCTCCCGCGAGGGTGTCCAATGGAGCGCAGCTCTTCTCCGCCTCGGCGTGCCGGCCCCGGACACCCAACACCACGGCGCGCGTCAGCCAGGCCTGGGCATCCCTCGGGTCCTCGCGCAGGGCGGCGTCCAGGTCCGCGAGGGCCGCGTCGAACTCGTGGCGGCTCTGGCGCAGGGTGGCGCGCAGCAGGAGGACCTCATGCGGCGGTTGGGGCTCGTCCCACCAGGGCGAGAGCGCGGCCTGGGCCCACCCGAGGTGCCGTGGGTCTCCCCGGGCGCGTCCCTCCTTCAGCTCCAGGCGAGCCAATCGCACGGCCAGCTCCAACTGGCGAGGCTGGGCGTCCAGCTCCTGTCGCAGGGCGGCGCGTTCGCGGGCACGGGCGTCGGTGGCCCGGGCGGGCACCTGCTCCAGGACCTCCGTGTCGCTCTGGGGCGTGAAGGGCGCGGACGCGGTGTCGGGGCCCCGGCTGCAACCACAGGCCAGTGCGAGCACGACACCCAGGACGCTGTGACGGGGCCGCATGACGGAGCGCATTGCCCCTCCTTACGGCCCTGTGTCGTCCCTGGATTTCCCACCGATTATCGGTGGGAGGCGCCGGAGGGCCCCGTATCGACGGGGCGGGTGACCGGGGACTCCGCGTCGCTCCGTATGCCTCGTGGGCCCGCTACTGGCCCTTGTGTCGGCTCCCCGAGAGGGGGCCGGGTCCCCGGTCCTGGCGCCTTGTGTCATAAACGAGGGCGCCCGCTGCCTCCTGGAGCTTTGTTCTTGAGACTCTCATCCCTCCTCGCCAAAGACGGCCTCCAGCGACTGCCAGCCCGTATCCGAAGGAGGCTCGCCTTGGAGGCGCGGCGGCTGGTGATGATGGGTGTCACCCATGTTCCACCGGTGAAGAGCGGCCTGGAGCTGCTGAGCTTCGAGTTGTCGCTGCTGCTCGCCCAGAAGAGCCAGGACCTGTACGGCGCCAGCTACTACGGCGCCGGGCGCAACCCGAAAGACCGCGAGGGCAACAGCGGCTACGAGCACTACCGCCGGGACTCCAGCCACGCGAACAAGGCCGCCTATCTGCTGTGGAAGCACTTCGACGTGCGCGACTCCCTGGATGTGGGCTGCGCGCTGGGCTTCACGGTGCAGGCGCTGAGGGAGCTGGGCTGGGACACCCAGGGCAGCGACTTCAGTGACTTCGCCATCCACCATGCTCCGTGGGACGTGAAGCCGCACCTGTCGCTCGGTGACTTGTCCCAGCGGCTGCCCTTCGACGACGGCCAGTTCGAGCTGGTCTCCGCCTTCGAGACGCTGGAGCACCTGCCGCCGGCCCTGGTGCCGCACGCGATTTCGGAGCTGTACCGCGTGACACGGGGCTTCCTCGTCGTGACGGCGCCGTCCTTCGGTCTCTGTGGCACGGGGCCGGACGGCTGGTTCGACGGGAAGGTGCGGCCGGAGCGGCTCGCGCACTATCAATCGCTCGGGCCCGACTACATGGGCCCGGTGCCAGAGGAGGACCTGGCGCGCGACGAGTGGGACCGGCCGTTGGAAGGGCACGTCACGATTGCGTCGTTCGCCTGGTGGCGTCGCCAGTTCGAGTCCGCGGGCTTCGTGCTTGCCCCGACGCTGGAGCAGCGGATGTACGCGGACATCGAGGCCGTGGGCCTCCGGGGCCTCTGGAACCTGTATGTCCTGCACCGGCCGGGGGTGGCACTGCCCTCTCCGGACCTGCGCGCGCCGGAGGAGCAGGCGAGGCTCGCCCGGCGGTGGGACGTGTCTCTGCGCGCGGGCTGAGGGGCCGCGCTATTCGAACAGGGACAGCTCGGAGAGGCCGCCCATCGTCGCGCCCGGAACGGGCGCGCCCACGAAATTGAAGCCCACCGCGCGCAGCCGCACATGGCGCACGGGACGCGCCTCCTCCGTCACGGGAGCATCGAGGAAGTGGGGGCCCTTGATGAGGGAGAGCCGTCCGTCGAAGGGACTGTCCCACTGAGTCATCTCCTCGAAGAATCGCCGCGGGCCGGCGAGCTGCGGCGGTAGGGTGTAGTCGGCCGGAGCGATGCGCAGCAGCGCCAACTGCGTCCATTGCTCCGCGTCCTCGCTCCCCTCCAGCAGGAACCCGGTGAACGTGCCTCCCTCCGCTCCTCGCACCACCACATGCCGCAGCTTCTTCGGCTCGGGGAGCGTGACGACCAGCGACTCCACCGGCTTGCCGCCGAAGGAGACGGCGTCCAGTCGGCCATCCGTCCAGGGACAGCCCGTCGCGGGCGAGGGTTGGCACGCGGCGCCTCGACTGACAGGCACGAGCCCCCCTGGCGCCAGGGGCAGCTCCTCCGTGCGCCATTCCATGCGGAACCACAGCTCCGAGTACTTGCCTCCCAGTGGGTAGAACCAGAACTCTCCCACGGAGGCGGCCCGCAGCCTGACGGTGGGCTGGGGGAAGTCCTCCAGCACGTAGCGACTCGCGGTCCATGGTGAAGTGGGAATCCAGGCGCGGAACAGCGGCTGTCCTCCATTCAGGACGAAGAGCGCGGCTTCGGGCGTGGTGGGGTAGTCGATGACGATTTGCTGATTCACATCGGAGGTCTGCGCGTACTCCCCGGTGATGGGAGGTTCCGGCAGGGGTGGCGCGGCGCCGAACGTCACGGACGCGCCCTGCGGGTGAGGGGTGACGGCGAGCTGGGAGTCCCAGATGCGCAGCGGGGGAAGCTCCACGTCGTCGTGGAAGGTGAACGACGCGAAGACGGCCGCGCCCGCTTCGTCCCGCCATGACGCGCGAAAGCGATAGGGCTGGAGCCAGGAGTTGGGCGTGTTGACGGACTCCACGTCCCCGTAGCGCATCTCCAGGAAGAAGTCCCCGCTCTGCTCGGTGGAGGACTCCGCGTAGGCCTGGAACACCGAGGGCTCGAACACGTAGGGCCCTTCTCCCATGGGCACCTCGTGTCGGGTGCGCGCGTACGGTACGACGCCGCCGCTGACGGGCGTGCCGTCGCGCCGCTCGACGCGGCCGTACACGAAGACGGACTCGTCCTGCATCCGCTCACACCCCGACGACAGCAGCAGGAAAAACAATCCCAGACATGATGGGTGGCGCATCTCAGTAGCTTCCCTTCAGGCCCAGCATGGGCAGGATGACGGGCAGTCCCAGGGCCTCGCGGCGGAGCTTTCCGGCCGTCCGCTTGTACTCGTAGGCGAACACCTCCTGCTGGAGGGAGAGGTTGAGGATGTCCAGGTAGGCCTCGAGGTTGAAGTCCTTGAGCGACCAGGATTTCGCGGCGCGGAAGTCCACGCGGAAGAAGGGCGCCAGCCGCTCCACCTGGTCCGCGTCCTTGCGTACCCAGGCGCGGAAGCCTTCGGGGTTGACGACGGAGCGCTGGGAGACGGAGGAGACCTCACCGGACTCCGGGCGGCCGGTGTTGAAGTGCACCACCGTGCCCACCGTCCAGTTGTTCGCGAGCTTGTAGCTGAGCGCGGCGTTGAAGACGTGCACCTGCTCGAAGGCGAAGGGCAGCTCGCCCTCGGTCATCTCCCGGATGGTGTTGTTGTCTGCGTAGCGCGCGAAGCGCCGGTGGCGCTTGCTCTGGAGGAAGCTGTAGCTGACCCAGCCGAACCAGTCGCGTCCCAGCGGGTGTCGCGCCATCAAATCCAGACCATACGCGTACCCTCGGGCCGCGGGGTCCTCGCGCTGCTGGCCTCGCCGCTTGCGGTTCTCCAGGACGTCCTGCACGTCGAACTCCACCGTGCGGAACAGCGGGTTGTAATAGACGTCCGCCGTCACCTCCAGGCCCTCGGTGGCCTTCCACTCCGCGCCCACGTCGAACTGCGCGCCCTCCTGGACTCCGTTGCGCAGGCCCGACACGTCCAGCGCCGGCAGGTGGAGCAGCACGGTGGGGGACTGGTGATACATGCCACCGCCGCCCTTGAGCGTGAGCGATTCGGAGAGCTGGTGGCGCACGGCCAGCCGTGGCTCCACGACGACGTGTTGGATGCCGGGCACCAGGTGGTAGCCATCCACGCGCACGCCGGGAGACACCACCCATTTGTCAGAAGGGCGCCATGTCGCTCCGACGAAGCCTCCGACGAAGGTGGCCAGGGCCGAGGGCTGCTTGAGGGGATGGGCGTCATCCGTCGGCCGCCAACCCGGAGTGCGCGCGGAGCCGGTGATGCCCGTGGCCACGCGTCGGTGCTCCACGTCCGTGCCCACCTGGACGTCCAGCGCCTTGGACAGGCGCCGCGTCCACCCGGCCCGAGCCGCGAAGGTGAGCTGGTCCAGTCCGTACTCGCCCGCGAGCACCTCCTCGGGGCCCCGCTCCGGGTTGCGCACCACGCGCCGGTAGCCCAGCAGGGACACCTCATCCAGGCCCACTGTGACGCCCAGCTCGCCCTCTCCGCCCGCCAGGGGGTGGGTGCCGCGCAGGTCCACGCGGTGGAAGCGGGAGACGATGGTGGCTCCCAGGCTGCCCTCGTCGGGGGCGGTGGCCTCGCCCGCGTCGTCGGAGCTGCCGAGCGCGAACAGGCGCAGCTTTCCCTCACCCACTTTCTGCTCGACGCGGGCCTGGTAGTCCCAGAAGGCCGCGTGGATGGGATTGTCTTCGTGGCTCTTGAAGAGGGCGTACGCCAGGGGGATGAGCAGCCCGGTGTAGCTGTAGCGCCCCGCCATGGTGACGGAGGTGCCTGTCTTGTCGAAGGGCACCTCGACGAAGCCGCCCGCGTTGATGAGGTCCGCGTAGGCGGCGAAGTGCGGCTTGTCCTCGCGCGGTTTGCTCAGCCGTCCTTCCACCGCGCCGCCCAGCAGCCGTCCGTACTGCACCGGCGGCGCGCCGGGATGGAAGTCGATGGTGTCGATGAAGTCCGGGTGCACCACCGCGGGCCCAAGCAGCAGGTGGTACAGCATGGGGACCCGCACGCCATCCAGGTAGTAGCCGGTCGCGCCGGGCTGACCTCCGCGCACCACGGGATAGCCCAGGCCCGAGGCGACGCTGCCCACGCCCGGCATCAACATGATGACGCGGAAGGGGTCACCCTGTGTGCCGGGCACCTCGCGAAGCTCCTGCTCGTGCAGGGTGATGCGATTGACCTCCGTGCGGGGGCGGTCATCCCTCACCACCGTCTCGTAGGGATTCACGCGGGTGGGTTGCAGGCGGTAGACGACGTCGAGCGACTGGCCCTGCTCCAGCGACTCCTCGAACGTCGCGGGTTGGTGGGCCGGGGCTCGCACCAGGAACGTGTGGGCGCCCGGAGCCAGCTCCAGCGCGAAGCGGCCGCCCACGTCCGTGACGGCCACGGGCTCCTCCGCGCCGTCCAGGAACAGGGCCGCGTCCGCCAGCGGCACCCGGGTGCCCAGGGCGCGGACCTCGCCGCGCAGTCTCGACTGGGTGAAGCGCAGGGTGGCCGGGGGCTCGAAGTGGTAGGCAAACGGCAGGCGAACCGACACCCATCTCCCGTTCAGGCTTGGGGGAGTGAAGCGCAGCCCTCGCGCGGCGCGGACGGCGGCCTCCGTGAGGGGGGCCAGTGTGGCTGGCTCCTTCACCGTCACGTCGACGACGAGGCCCTGCTCGTCAATCTGGAGGATGAGCTTCACCTCGTCCGGGGGGCCCTCCAGGCCCTCGGGCCAGGTGGCGGGAGACTCCGTCACGAGCTGGGGCGTGAGGAGCGAGACGCTGCCTCCATCCGCCTCCAGCTTCAGCCGCGCGGCGTCCTCGGCGGAGACCGTGGTTCCCGCGTCCGTGGCCTGGACGTCGACCTCCACGGCGCGAGGCTCACTGGTGGCGGAGGGGGCGGCTTGTCCTCGCGCCAGGGTGGGAAGACAGACAGCCCAGAGCAGGAGGGGGACTACAAGGGGTCGGCGGGCGCCCATGGTTCGACGTATACGATGGCACCTCACGGCTCTGGCTCAGGCGACCGCCGCTGGGTGGCGCAAGCACAGACAAGCGAAACTGTCTACCCATGGGGGCGGTTCGGCCCGGACCCCGGGGACTGCTCAGCACTCCGGCAGGCCGACGCTGAGGTTTGCGACCTCGAGCACGTTGACGGCGAGCCCGCCGCGAGCGGTCTCCTTGTACTTGTCCTTCATGTCGCGGCCGGTGTCGCGCATGGTCCGGATGACCTTGTCCAGGCTGACGAAGTGGCGTCCGTCGCCGGAGAGGGCCATGCGCGAGGCATTGATGGCCTTCACGGAGGCCATGGCGTTGCGCTCGATGCAGGGCACCTGCACCAGGCCGCCAATGGGGTCGCAGGTGAGGCCCAGGTTGTGCTCCATCGCGATTTCGGCGGCGTTCTCCACCTGGAGGGGCGTGCCTCCGAGCACCTCGGTGAGGGCGCCCGCGGCCATGGAGCAGGCGCTGCCCACCTCGCCCTGGCAGCCGACCTCGGCGCCGCTGATGGAGGCGTTCTCCTTGTAGAGCACGCCGATGGCGCCGGCGGTGAGGAGGAAGCGCACCACGCCGTCCTCGTTCGCGCCGGGCCAGAAGCGCCAGTAGTAGTGCAGCACGGCGGGGATGATGCCGGCGGCGCCGTTGGTGGGCGCGGTGACGACGCGGCCTCCCGCTGCGTTCTCCTCGTTGACGGCGAGCGCGTAGAGGTTCACCCAGTCGAGCACGGTGAGCGGGTTGGTGAGGCCGGCCTCGGGGCGGCTGAGCAGGCGCTGGTACATGGCCGCCGCGCGGCGCTCGACCTTGAGGCCACCCGGGAGGATTCCGCTGGACGCGCAGCCGCGACGCACGCACGCCTGCATGACGTCCCAGATGCGCAAGAGCCCGGCGCGGATGTCCTGCTCGGAGCGCAGCGTCTTCTCGTTCGCCATCATCAGGGCGCTGAAGGGCATGCGCTCCCGCTCGCACAATTCCAGCAGCGTCGCCGCGGACTGGAAGGGGAAGGGCAGGGGCGTGGTGTCCTTGCGCAGCGGGTCCTGTCCGACGGACGCGGACTCATCGACGACGAAGCCGCCGCCCACGGAGTAGTAGACGCACGCGTCCAGCTCCACGCCGTCCGCGCCGAAGGCGGAGAAGCGCATGCCGTTGGGATGGAAGGGCAGGCTGCGGCGGCGGTGCATCACCAGGTGCTCACCGTCCTTGAAGACGATGTCCCGCTGGCCGAGCACGCTGATGCGGCCCTCGGTGCGCCAGCGCGTGACGATGGCGGGGATGCCCTCCACGTCCACGGCCTCCGGCGTGTCGCCGCGCAGTCCGAGCACCACGGCCTTGTCGCTGCCGTGGCCCTTGCCGGTGGCGCCGAGCGAGCCGAACAGCTCCACCTTCAGGCGCGTGAGCTTCTCCAGGTGACCGCGCTCCGCCAGACGCAGCACGAACGTGCGCGCGGCTCGCATGGGCCCCACGGTGTGGGAGCTCGAGGGACCGATACCAATCTTGAAGAGGTCGAAAACGCTGACAGCCATCGCGGGCGCAACATGCCACGTTTCCACTTTTGTCCCAGCGCCTCGCGGCGTGACGTTCCTGCTCCATGTGAAGCGCGCGACTTCTTGGCGTGCCAAGGAGGTGAAGCTCGGCGAGGTGGCGAGCGAGCACGTCGAGTGGAGTGCGCCGGTTCTTGCCGCAGGAGGCCATGGCGAACGCACTGCGTCGTGAGGGCTGGGGTGTTCTTCTCTTCGGAGACTGGAATGGGTGGAGCGGGTCTTCGCGGGTCGGTCGAACGCGCGGCGCGGGTGCGGGGTGACGGCTCAGGCGACGGCGCGCTCGGGGCGCAGAGGGGGGGGACTTGCGCGGCGCTCCTCTTCGGTGAGGGCGAGTGACTTGCGGTATTCGGCGGCCTCGGCGATGCGGGTCAGCTCGAACTCGCCGTGGTGTTCGTGCACGGCCTTGGCCACCTCGTCGAGGGAGACGCGGAAGAACTCCTTGCGCTCGTTGATGCGGTTGACGCGGCGTTGGGCGAACGTCCGGTGCAGGGCGGCTTCGAGCGACGGTGCGTCCGCGGTGCGGATGATGGCGTGGACGTCGAACTCGAAGGGGACGGAGGCGTCGCCCAGTTCGTCGATGCGGTCCTGGGGCACGAGTCGTCGCGTCATGCCGACCTTGTAGATGTCTTCTCCGAAGGAGCCGATGTTGGAGATGACGTAGACGTGGCCGGTGCGGGTGAGCTGGGCCTGGGAGATGGCGCGCTGACGTTCCTGGTCCTCGGCGACGCGGCGCTCCAGTTCGGCGATGCGTTCGAGGAGCTTGGATTGTTCGGCGCCCTTGCTGCGCTCCAGTTCCCCACGGGCCTTGCGCAGGGCTTCTTCGTCACGCTGGGCTTCGCGCTCGGCCTCCAGCTTCGCGCGTTCGAGTTCGCGCTGCGCGGTCTCCTCCTCGCGCATCTGCTCGCGGATGCGGCGTTGTTCCTCTTTCTCCTCCTGGCGCTTCTCTTCGTATTCGTGGGCGAGGCGCAGTTCTTCCAGCTTGAGTTCGACGTAGTCGCTGGCGATGAAGCATTGCTGAATCTCGGTGAGGCCGCTGATGGCCTCGGAGGCCTTCTGGATGCGGCCCTCCATGGCCTTGATGTTCTTGTAGGTGACCTTGGCGACACAGGCATCGGCTTCGCCGTTGAAGGCGCGGAGCATCAGCTTGAGAGTGCGGTCCGTCTGCTTCTTGCCTTCGGCCTTGCTTCCGTTGACCGTCCATTCAATCTTGCAGGAGGCGGCTTGCTTGTTCTTGAGCATGGCCTTCTGTCGTTCGCGGAGGGTGTCGAGGCGGTGCTCGTACTTCTCCGAAGAGGAGAGGTTGTAGATGGGTTTGTAGAATCCGTAGGAGCGGAGGATGGTCTCCTCTTCGAGGGGGAGGAGTTCGGCGCGCAGTTTGATGATGAGTGGTTCGAGGCGGGCCTGTTCCTCGCGGGCGTGACTGCGTCGGGCCTCGACTTCGCGGACGGCCGCGTCCGCCTGTTCCCTGGCGCGGGCGAGTTCCGTGCGGCCTTGCTCGCGGGCGCGGGCGAGTTCCGTCTGGGCTTGTTCGCGGGCCTGGGTGAGTTCGGAGGCGATGCGGGCGCGTTCGAGGCGGATGGCCTGGTCGGTGGAGGCCCTGACCTGTTCCAGGTCTGCCTTGGCGCCCCGGATGGCGGCGTCCGCGAGTTCGCGTTCCCGGGCGAGCTCCGAGGCCACGCGGTTGCGCTCGGTGGCGAGCATGTGCTCGGACTCGGCCTTGAGGCGTTCGAGGGAGGAGAGGACGCGTTGTCGCTCGGCCTCCACGTCGAGCACGGGTTTGAAGCGGGCTCGGACGGCGCGGAGTTGGAGGGCGGTGCGGACCAGGAGCCCGGTCAACAGCAGGCTCGAAATCGCCAGGGCCAGGACGGCAGGCTGCATGGAGGTCTCCCCCGTGAGGTGTCCCCGCCGTCGGATGGTGGCGTGGAGGAGGAGGACTGTGCGCCCGAGGAGGTTTGCCGGGGTATCACCCCCGGGGGGTATTGTTTCGTCCCCGTGTCACCTGTTGCTCAGGCGTGCTCTCGTGGGGCAGGGCGACAGAGGAAACGATTATTGACGGGGTCATGATTCATTGAATGGCTTGGATACCCCGCTCCATGCGTGTCGTTCTCGCGGCGAGGGTCCCTCTGTGTCAGGGCGGATGTTGCCTCGACTGGCCGGCCGAGCCGACACCACTGATGGGGGGCGGGGTCGATGCCCATCTTTGCCTCAACCCCCGATAGGACCTGTTGCTGGCGACACCTCGGCGAACACCGGCGATGGCGGCGAGAGTACCCGTGCCCCCGGGATGCGGCATGACTGGATAGACGTCTCCCCGAGTAGACGGCCGTCCGTGTTGCGGGACGCCGTCATGGTTCCCGCTCTCCGTGGCTCCTGAGTTCAGGATGGAATCACACTGGGGGGCTGGGCTGGCCGAGTCGAATGGCTTGGTACTTCATGTTGCGTGGGAGTGAGGCCGACATGTCGGCACTTTCCTGGAAAGCCAATTGCAAAGGTGTCGTCAGGTTGAAGTGCGTAGCGCTTCTCTGCCTCGACTTTTGATTGCCCAGGGCCATGCTCGCGGAACGCATGGGCCCTCCTGGTCTTGGTGTGTGAAATCTGGTTGCCAGTGATTCGGGTGGAAAATTGCGACTGAGAGATGTGCAGGGGGACTCGATGATTCCGAACCGATGGGTTTTCGTAGGGTTGCTGTTGCTGGGGGTGATGACGGCGCGAGCAGAAGGACCGGCTCCAGCGTGGTTGGATGCCTATTCGCCGCGAGAGTCGGTTGCGCCCGTGGCGTTGGACAGTCCGGCCCCCTGGAGCGGAGCCACGTCGCTGGGGGAGGACCGGACGCGGGCCTATGAAGACGCGCATGCAATCTGGGAGTCACGGCGAGACGTTGCCCAAGCTGAACTCTCCGCGACGCTGACAAGGGCGCATGACGCTCTTGGCGCCCAATCTCCCTGGTGGGAGCGATTCTGGCATTCTCCCTGGCCCTCTGATGATGAGCGGGACGCGCTCGAACAATCACGCGAAGAATTGCTGAGTGCCAGGCAATCCCTCCAGGCCATTCGCAGCGGAGACGAAGCGGCGAACGCTTATCGCGCGGAGGTTCTTACGGAACTCGAGGGCCAGCTCAAGGGGCTCGAGACACGCATGAGTGGAGGCTACGCTCGAGCGTGGCTCATGCTGTGGGATGGGGGGCCGCACGAGGATGTCCTGCGGCTGAAGTCGAAGGTCCTGGTCTGGGAGACCCGACTCACCGTCGATGACCTGAGTCAGGTCGCTCGCATCGAGAAGCTCGATGTCACGGATCTCCAGGAGGGCGTTGTCGGGCAGCCGCTTCCCCAGCCCGTCACGGTGCGAGTGACGACTGTGAACGGGGAGCCGGTCCTTGGCGCGACAGTGACGTTCAAGGGGCAGTCGCCCTCGATTCCCACGTTTCTTCCCGTATCGGGAGGCACGACGCCTGCCTCTCAACTCTCGGTCCTCACGGATGAGAGTGGGCTGGCGTCGGTTCGGGTCCTTCCGGATACGAACATCCCGCGGAACTCCTTTCTCCGCGCTGGAATTCCCCATGGGCAGCGCCTGGGATTCAACGCGGTGACGGCGGAGACCACGAACGGTACCCAGACCTTCACGCTTCAAGCGTCCTTCGTTCATGTGGGGCTTCCGGATGTGCCTGCGGTGATCGATCGCCTGGCGAATGTCAGCGCTCCCCAGGAGGCGGCGATTCAGCTCGTCTCGCCGCTCTATGCCAGGGTCTTCGACCGCTACGGAAATGCCTGTGCGAATCAGAAAGTGACCTGGACCCAATTGGCGACCACGGGACGCTTCTTCCGAGTCCAGGACGCGGTGAGGCCCCAGGTATTGGACACGGCCAATCCAATGCAACTCATGGCGCTCGATGAGTGGACGGATACGGATGGTTGGGTAGGGCCCGGTTATATCCCGGGGACCAGCAATGGCACCTACTCCGTGACAGCGACAGTGGGGACGCTCAACAAGACTGTCTGGGTCAACGTCAACACGTTCGCGAGGTACACGCTCCGGGCGACGAGCAATGGCGACTTCAACGGGGCCTACCGGACGTCCGCTCCCGTGGTCAGGACCTTCCAGCTTCTGCGATGGCCGCAGAATGCTCCAGGATGGGTGCCGATTACTGGCAACGAGCCGGACCTGCTCGGTGTCGCGGTCCGCGTCCAGACCCATTCGGACCCCGAAGGAGACTTGCTCGCGTCGGTGGTGACGGCTCCGAGTCAGATCGGTTCCGACCCATTGGACGATGACAAGACGATGGTCTTCCGGCAGCGCTACCTGCTGCCGGATGGCTCCCAGCGTGTGTTCATGAGTGGCACTGTCTACGAGCGCCGCGCCAACAGCCAGGTCGTGAAGGTGTGCTGCGATCGTGACCTCTACAGCTTCAATACGTCCACGACCCCCACGCTCGAATCGCGCCGGCGCCTCCAGAGCGGCGCGGTTGTTCCGACCGGTGGACTGGCCCTGACTTCCGATTCAGGGGTGGGGATGTCCGTGCGCAACCGCACGTCGGGTCAACTCTATGCCCGGATTACGGTCCAACCTCATACGTCAGGGGACGCGGTACTCGACGGCTCGAGTCTCGAGCGTGACGCTGACAACGACATCG
The DNA here is from genome assembly GCF_010894455.1 of Myxococcus eversor. Lineage (GTDB taxonomy): Bacteria > Myxococcota > Myxococcia > Myxococcales > Myxococcaceae > Myxococcus > Myxococcus eversor. The sequence goes on from NZ_JAAIXY010000029.1 coordinate 78,994, forward strand.
TGCTACCCGCGGCGAGCAACCCCCTGCGCATCCTGCCGCTCTTGGCTGGAACGCAAGGCGGGCGGGTTCGCTTCGAGCTCTACGCGAAGGACCATGCCGAAACGCCACCCTTGAAGGTGCTCCAGGCCAGCGATGAGTTCGAAATCCTTCGGCCAGATGGAGACATCGTGCTGTCGGGATTGCCCTTGGCGGCCCGATGGATGCTGCCTGCCTGGGATTTTGTCTCCGCACAGAAGCCCACGCCCGGTCAGCCTCCTGATGAGGATGCACAGGCTCCCGTGGCGTTCCCGGCGCGCTTGGGGGTGAAGGTCTTTACCGATGGGCGCCTCGTGGTCAGTCGGATGGGAACGGAGCTGGCCTCGGCCAGGGTGCGGACGGATGCATCGGGAATCACGGAAGTCGTTCCTCTGAGCGGTTCTGTCACCCAGGGGCTCGAGGGCTTCGCATGGGCGGACGTTCCTCCTGGGGCCGTGGGAACGGAGGACCTGGATGTCACGCTGGTTCCGGAGAACCCCAATCAGGACGCCTTCCACGAAGCGGTGCCCCTGACGACCACTGCGGGAAGCATGAGCAAACTCCCGGTCGCCCACACCTTCGTCAAGGGTGTCAGCGTGGTGGACGGGCATCTGGTGAAGCAGGCGACGGATGTCGATTCGCCGAGCCGAGGCGTGGGGCTGGCGTGGACGCGGACTTATTCCTCGGGTGTCGCAGAGGAGGGATTACTGGGACCGGGCTGGTCGCACGGCTACGAGGGAGCTGTCCTGCCCGTGGGAGGCGGATTCCGCTACGTGGTCGTGGGAGGCGAAGGGAGCGGGCATACGTTCAATTGCACGGGGGAGGGCGTGGGATGTGTGCCCCAGCGCGGCTTCCACGGAACGCTGCGTGTCGAAGGGACGGGCTCGGGCCGCGAGTTCATCTTCCGCTCGAAGTCAGGTGTGGAGTATCGGCATGGATATCTCGACACCTCGGTGTATCCGGCCAGGTACCGCCTGACGTCCATCGTCGCTTCGACGGGGCACAAGGTGTCGCTGCGCTATGGCGATGCTTCGGTGGACAGGGCGCTGACACGGATTCATGACGAGTCGAGTGGTCGCCTGCTGCAGTTGAGCCACCAGCGTCAAGCGGGCCATTTGCGACTCCAGCGAGTGGAACTGCATCACGCGACCAGCGTGGATGCCACCACCCTGACTTCGCTGAATGTCTGCGTTCAGTACGACTATGACAACCAGCAGAGGCTGGCCAAGGCGTCTCGTTACGACGGAAGCTGTGGGAGCGGTGTTCCGGCCAGGGAAGAGTCGTATTCCTACGAGAGCGGTGCCACCGAACTGGGCCGGACGCGGATGTCTCAGCATGTCGGTCCGGATGGCCAGGTGGTTCGCTACACGTACCACAGCGCCAGCGAAGCGATGCCCGGTGAGGATGCCTACCTGCTCCTGATGAACAAGGATTCGCGGGTGAAGACGGTGGTGGAGACGCTCTCGACGCAGCCGCTGCGTGAGGCAACCACCCTTTTCACCTACAGCATCGCGCCCGAGTCGCGAACCGTGCTGGGGCAGTCGCTCACGACCTTCGCCACCGAGGTGAAGGGGCCTCGGCCCGAGGTGCCCGCGACACGCTACCGGATGATTGCCACGGGAGCCGTCGCAGAGTTGGAGCGGCCCGTGTCTGAGGGAGTGGTGGCACGCACGGGTACGTTGTGGGACGGCCTGCATCGGACACGGGCGGTGGAGCAGGACGCTCGGGGGCGGGTGACGCACTTCGCCTATGACGAGAAGGGCAACCTGACTGCGAGTCGCATCGAGGGAGCGGCGCTTCCGGCCTCCGACGGAGTGGCGGCCACGGTGGGCGTCACGGATGGCCAGGGACAGGTCGTCTCAGAGGTGGTGGAGAAGTGGGGTTACGACGCGAGCTTCAATGCGCTCGTGTGTCATGTGGACCCGGAAGGGTATGCCACGGTGTCCCGCGTGGACTCCACGGGGGATTCGCCCGAGGACCTCCTGCCGTTCGGAACGGGGCGGCTCCTGGAGACGCGTCGCTATGTGAATCGGGTGCCTCGCCCGGTGTTGTCGTCTCAAGCGACGTGCGCGGAGGCGGTGGCTTCGTTGGCGGAGTCTCCGCAGGACGTGGTGTCGCAGTGGAGGTATTGCGGCGTCGAGAACGCTTCGTGCTCGACGGGAGCACTCACGGGGGACTGGGTTCAGACGGTGGGAGCGGATGGGCACGTGGAGAGTGCCACGGCCTACGACGCTTATGGCCAACTGCAGTCGAAGACGCTCCAGGTGAATGGCGCGTCCACGGTGTCCGTCGAGTATGTGCACGACGCTCGAGGCCGCCTGCTGGAGGAGCAGGATGGACTGGGACGTCATCGGGTCCAGGAGTGGGATGGGTTGGACCGCGTGGTGAAGGAGGAGCAACTCAATTTCCAAGGGCCAGGGACGACTCGCACGCTGGAGTACACAGCGGGAGGCGCGCTTTGGACGGAGGAGATTGGAGATGGTTTCGTCCGGACACACAGCCTGGATGCAGCGGGTCGACGCGTGCGCACGCGGGAGTCCGGCGGCGGGCTCACGACGACGTTGGAGACCCGGTTCACCTATGACGAGGTGGGGAATCGCACATCAGTCACGGACAGGCGAGGTGTCCAGACGTCCACGCAGTACGACTACGCGGATCGCCCGGTGGCAGTCACCGTCTCCGTGGCGGACGGTCCTCGCTTCATCGCGAATGGAGGGAGTTCCGACGAGGTGGGTCGGGTGCGGACGGTGGCCCGGTTCGCATACGACGTCGTGGGCAACAAGGTGTGGGAGTCGGACGTGTCGGGTCATGACCGGACGTACCGGCTGGATTCGCTCTACCGAGTCATCGAGGAGAAGACCCCCGAAGTGCCGGGAGCGACCGAGGGTTCGTCCGCGGTGCGGTACACGATTGCGTCCGCGTACGACCTGAAGGGCCAGAGAGTCCGCCAGGTGGACGGGAACGGGCACGCCAGCACGGTGGAGTACGACTTGATGGGGCGTGCCATCGTCTCGACGGATGCGAGCGGGCGGGTAGAGCGCCGTCGTCACGATGCTCGGGGCAATGTGACGCAGGTGCAGTGGGCGGCGGGAGGTGTTCAGCACCGCATGCGGAACACGACGTATGACGGCCTGAATCGTGCGCTCTCGTCTGTGGAGACGGTGGAGAAGGCGTCGGGCCAGCATGTCTACACGACCCAGACGGTCCACGACGACTCGGCGCACGTCGAGTGGACGCGCAATGCTCGTGGCTTCGTGCAAGCCCGTCACTTTGATGGACTGGGTAGAGCCTTCAAGTCCGTGGAGGACGCGAGTGGCGGACCCCTGCCTCGGCAACCGGATGCCGCAGGGGTGGGGCCGGCACTCAACCTGACGAGCACGGTGGAGTATGACTCGTACGGACGGGTTGCCGCTCAGGTTGATGCGCTGGGGCGTCGCACGGAGACGACTCACGACGCGCTGGGGCGTCGGGTGCATGTGCTGCATCCTATGGAGGCGATGGAGCGCCAGTTTTTCGATGGCGAGGGAAATCCCATCAGCACGTGGGATGTGCGAGGCCTGGAGCGACGATTTACCTTCGATGCGCTGGGGCGCGTGCGTTCCGAAGAGCTGGTGGAGGGCTTTTCCGGGGCGAGCTTTTGGCTGACGGTCAGTCAGCGGACCTATGAGGATGCCCTCGGATTGGATGGGCTGACACGCGAGAATGTGTTGGATGCCCGAAACCAACTGACGGTGCTCTACCGTGACGGCCTCAAGCGAGAGGTCCGTCGGGTCGACGCAGGTGGGTACAGTTGGGCGACCAGGTTCGACGCGCTGCACAAGAGACAGGAGAAGGACGCGAAGGGCCAGGTGACCCGGTTCACCTATGATGGTGTTGGTCGGTTGCTGAGTCAGACCGAGCACCCGTCGGTGGGGCAAGCCGCGACCTACAGTCAGTCCTGGAGTTACGACGACGCGGCTCGTGCGCAGACGTATGTGAATCGACGAGGTGTGCCCACGGCGAGTCGTTCCGATGGTCTGGGGCGCAAGGTGCACGAGGTGCGTGGTCAAGGAGATGTGGTGGCGGAGGAGTCCTGGACCCATGACGCAGGGAACAATGTCGTGCGCTCTGTGGATGCGAATGGCTACTCGACGGTTCGTCTCTACGATGGGGCGGGGCGACTGCTTGAGGAGACGTTGGGGGCGGGGACTTCGGACGCTGCGGCCACGCAGTTCCAGTACGACGCCGTGGGGCAGTTGACGCAGAAGAAGGGGCCGCGTGCGACGGGCGCCTCCTTCGATGTCCGCTACTCCTATGACGACCTCGGGCACAGAGTGCGTGAGGAGAATGCGCTCAATGAGGTCACTGTCCGTGTCTTTGACAATGCGGGCTTCGTGGATTGCGAGCAGCGACCCAATGCCCAGCCTACGCTGCCGCACGGAGGTGCTGCGGGGAAGAGCCGCGCGACGCTCACAGCGGAGGTGTGTCACCAGGATGGCGCTGCTGTAGCGCATTTCTCGCATGATGAGATGGGGAAACGACTGGGTGTCGTGGATGCGGGGGATCGCATCTATTACTTCAGGTATGACGAGGCGAGGAATCTCGTAGCGAAGCAAGACGCGAACGGAAACCTCACGACGTATGAGTATGACGCCCGCAACCTTCGTACGGCCGAGCATCAGCATCTGGATAAGCATCGGTCGCTGGTAGGCAGTCGGCGCGACGACTACCCGATGTTCGAGGCCGGAGCAGCGCCGTTTGGTGACGTTGGAACTCTCACGTGGCGGTACACGTACGACGAGAATGGGAATCTGGCCTCACAAGTAGATCCCAAGGGACAGCGCACGGTTTATCTCTATGACCTGTTGAACAGGCTGAGGGCGAAATCATATTCGCAATTTGCTTTGCCCCGAGTGCTTCCCTCGACGAGTGCGGACGGCTTTGTCTTAGACGGGGAAGGGAACGTGACGCGGGAGCATCAGTTCAAGAAGGTCTCGCCCAATCATGATGAAATCGGTGAATCGACGGTCTCCACGTTCGATGCGCTCGATCGGGTCAAGACGAAGCAGCGTCAGTACGACTGGAAACAGATCTCATATGACTACGATGCCATGGGACACCGCACACGTGTGGTGGACTCGGATGGCATCGAGACGACGTACGCATACGATGCACTGGGGCGCTTGAGGAGTGCGACGCTTCCCACGGGGACGATGCGTTACCACTACTGGCCCGATTCCTTGCCGAAGAGGACTGAATGGCCCAACGGCGTGTCCGAAGGGCGTTGTTATGACGCTGCCGGGCGCCTCGGCCAGTTGATCGTCGTGCGTGGTGGAGTGTCCGAGACCTGTCAGCCGATTGGGCAGGTGCTCAGCCGTTACTCGTACACGTATGACGTGAACGGGAACAGGTTGACGCAGGCAGAGGCGCGCACGTCTCCACAGACGCAGTTGCTCGGGGCAGAAGGAGTGACGTCGTATGGCTATGACATCGTGGATCGCCTCACGGGTGTGGCCGGCCCCGATGGGAACACCACGCTCTATCGGTTGGACCAGTCGGGAAACCGTACGGGCGAGCGCGAAGCGCCGACAATCGCGATAGACAGCTTCGGGCTGGGCCCTGATGCATTTGAGTCGGTGCCGGAGTCGGTACTGGCGCGGGATGTGACGACGACGTTCAACCGAGTAGATTGGGTGCGGACGATCGTGGATGCGAAGAATTCCCGGCTCGATGTCCTGCTTGAGTATGACCTGGCTGGCAACTTGGTGAAGCGCCTGACTGGGATAGACGCTGTGCGCACCTTTGCCTGGGATCCTCGTCAGACGTTGACGGCCGTGTTCGATAACGGAGTACAGGTGGGACGGTACGATTATGACGTCCGTCTCCAGCGAATCAGGAGGCAGACGCCTTCGGAGAATGTTGCTTACGTCTTGGACGGCGATTTCGTCTTGCAGGAGGCAGATGGGGGTCGGGTGCCGTGGTTGACGCGGCGCCGCTATCACTACGCGGATGGACCTCTTGCGGTGGCTGACGTCGGTACCTCGACGACGTCGACGAACTTCTTAATGTCAGACGCGCTGGGCAGCGTGACAGACGCGATTGCCGCCAGTACTGGCGGCCCTGTCACCGAGGCTCGGCAGTATGACGCGTGGGGCAACCATCTTGGAGGATCCACGCCCGCTGCCGGTGAGTTCAAACTGGGGTTCACGGGACATCAGTACGACGTGGAGACAGGGCTTACCTATGCACGAGCCCGGTACTACGACTCGAAATTGGGTATCTTCATCAGCCGAGACAGCTTTGAAGGGAACGTCGAAGATGCACCGAGTCTGCATCGGCACGTGTATGCGCGCGTCAACCCCCTGAGTTTCGTTGATCTGGATGGGCATGAGGCGAAGTTGACGGACGTCGGCAAACAGCTGAAGGGGCAGCTCTACAGTGCCGAGCTTGCACAACTCGGCGATGAGCAACTCGCGGGCGTCCTTCGTGAATCCACTACTCACTTCATGGGCGGATCGGCGCCAGGCCAGTTGCAGGCACTCATGGAGGACCGTGAGCAACTGGAAGCCGCTGTTTGTCGCTATCTGGAGTGCAATACCAGCGCGTTGAGTTGGCGAGTCGAGCAAGCGCGGCGTGCACTGGAACGAACTGGTAGTAGGGTGGGGGGGTACCTATCAGGGCTACCCATTGTTCGGAAGGTGAAGACCGTTGGGAGTGAGGTGGAAGAAGTCGTTGAATCCACCAAGGAAAGTATTGGTGAGACAGTCAGGTTCACGGTTCAGGACGCCATCTCCTCCAAGCATGCCTCCCCGATGGGTGACAGGTTCGCGAAGGCTATGGGGGACGCGGCGGAGTTGGAGACACATCTGGCGATGAAGGTGGGTGGGGAATATCTCCAAGGGAAGACGCTTGAGGGAATGGTTGTTGCTGGAGGCGCGATTCTTGGCGGGGCTAAGGTCGAGGGTGCTCTTGCTGTAGATGCCCTTCGCATTCCAGGGCGCGTTCAGTCTCGGATCAATCTGGCAAAGGGGCACAGTGCGCTCACGCCCCTGCGGCCAACAACGGGCCAGAAGATTTCTGCAGGATGGGATCATGTGATGAGTGGGCACTTCAACAAGCCGCTGGCAGGCAGTCGTTCCGTGTTCAGCACGTCGCCCGATAGGTTGCGCGAACTGCTTCAGCACCCGAATGTGGTTTCAAGCCCGGTGAGGGCAATCCCGGGTGGCCAGTATGTGCGAACAGTGGACACCGGCGAAGTGATCGGAAATACTGCACTGAAGTTCGGTGGCGGTGAGACTTCCTGGATTGAGGTCTTTACTGATAGAGGCGGAAATTTGATTACGACTTATCCAGTTCCAATGCGATGAGAGCATTCTGTCAGAGGAAAGAGCGATGAGGGAAACTGTTTTTAGCTTGTGGAAGGGGCTTCTTGATGAAGTCGTTCGCTCTTCCTCTGATTTGGGTTTTATTCGGTACTATCAGGCTCTGTCTTCATGGATCATCAGTCATACCCATGACTTCGGGGCCGAGTTGCTGGAGCAAAGCGGCCTGTCCGTGTTGGCTCGTCTGGACCCGACTCGCTACCTATCGACGAATCCAGATATTGGCCTGGACCTGGAGTTGGCTCGTCTGTCTTCTGTTGCGCCGAAATCCATGGAGTCTGTTGCTATGATTCTGCGCGATACGCTGCTGGATATGGTGACAGTGTGGTCTGCTAGGGACTGTCGAAGCTGCCAAGGACCGATGCGTGTCATGGTGGCTTTGTCGGGCGATGAACGACGCCTCTTCTTGAGTTGTCGCGACTGTGCCCATGAGGAATGGCAAGACGGTAGCCGGGTGGAAATTCGGGTGAGGCGTGTTCTTCCCGCGACGATGGAGGATATCGCTGGACTCGTGTTGTAGCCCTTGCGGGAATTCTGTGACGTAAACGGAAGCGGTGAGTCTTCTTCGCAAGGCGTAGGTGTCCGCTTCGTGGGCGGAGCAGACTCGATGCTCGTGTGCCGGCACAAGCTTGCCGGAGCCTGTGTTTTGTTTGTTGTTGTGAGCTATCGAAATCCCGAAGCCTAGGTCTTCTCTCGCATGTGGCTTGTCAGACCATGACGGAAAGGCCCACTCCAGATAGGAGAGAGCTGTGGGATGGCGCTGGATAACATCGAGCGCATGAGGCATCCGGAGTGAAGGTGCTGCTGGAAGTTACCCTGGATGAGTGAGGTATTGCATAAGGTGTTTCCGGAGGAAGTGCCTGATGGTTTCGATCTCCCGCTGCGCAAAGTGCTCCTCAAAGAGATATCCGTTAGGTCGGCCGCTTGTGCGCTGGAGATGACTTTGGGGCGCGATTTCGCGTGCGTCCTCCAGATGGGTTTGGCGCGGAGTCACAAGCCGAGATGATCCGTGAAGGAGTGGCTGAGTTTCGACGCCCGTTAGGGTTGGCAGGGTACGGCGAGCAACGTTGAGTTGTCTCGTTCAGGTCGTCGCAAAGTTCGCGGCGTGGTTAGTGTGGCTCTTATGAGCAGTTCAAAGAGTTGCTGCGCCCCTTGGTTGGAGAAGTAGGGCTCACTGGGGCGAGGGCTGGATGTCCATCGACGGCAGGGGCGTTGAACCCATCGACTTGGGCCTGACGGCGAGCAACCGCAGGCCGTTGGCCACTACGAGCAACGTGCTTCCCTCATGCAACACCACTGCATGGCTGATCTGCGTCAGGCCGAAGAGGGTCGCGATGATGAGCACCGCGCTGATGCCCAGCGCGATGACCAGGTTCTGCTTCATCACCGCCGTGGCTTGACGCGCCAGTCCCAATGCGAAGGGCAGACGGGACAGGTCGTCGCTCATCAGCACCACATCCGCCGTCTCCAGCGCTGCATCAGAGCCCGCTCCACCCATCGCCACGCCCACCGCCGCGGCCGCGAGCGCGGGCGCGTCGTTGACTCCGTCGCCCACCATGGCCACCGAGCCCTGGCGCCCCATCTCGCGCACGGCCGTCACCTTGTCGGCTGGCATCATCGGCGCTCGCGCCTCGTCGAGCCCCACCTGCGCTGCGATGGACTTCGCTACTCGCGCATTGTCTCCGGACAACATCACGGTCCGGGTGATGCCCTGCTGCTTGAGCGTCTCGATGACATGCCGCGCTCCTGCTCGCACGGTGTCCGCGACTCCGAGCACTCCGAGGTAGCGCCCTGCCTTGCGCACCACCATCGTCGTCTGCCCCGCCTCCTCCAGCCGGTCCACCTGCGCCTTGATGTCGGAGGGAACCGCGTCCCCCTCGAACAGCGCCAGGCTGCCCACGTCCACCAGCGCGTCACCCACCTTCGCGCGCAGGCCCTTGCCGTGGATGGCTTCCATGTCGCTTCCGGCCGGAGCCTGGATGCCTCTCGCTGATGCGGCCTCCACCACGGCGTGTGCCAACGGATGCGCCGAGAGCGCCTCTACCGCCGCCGCCGTCCCGAGCAGCTCCTCGTCCGTCACGCCCTCCACCGGCGCCGTGCTGAGCAGCTTCGGCTTGCCCACCGTGAGCGTGCCTGTCTTGTCGAAGGCGATGGCATTCACCTTCCCGAGCAGCTCCAGGTAGATGCCGCCCTTGATGAGAACTCCTCCTCGCGCCGCCGCAGCCACCGCGGACAACACGGCCGATGGCGTTGAGATGGCCAGCGCACACGGAGACGCGGCGACGAGCAGTGACACCGCGCGCAGAATCGCCTCCTTCAGCGGCATCCCCATCAGCACGAGCACCACGGGGAACACCACCGCGCCAATCATCACCAGCGGCGCGAACGTGCGCTCCAGCCGCTGCGCGAAGCGCTGATTCGGCCCCTTCTGGGCCTCGGCCTCGGCCACCATGTCCACCACTCGCGCGAGCACCGATTCCGACGAGAGCCGCGTGACTTCCACCTCCAGCAGCGCCTCGCAGTTCACCGTTCCGGAGAACACCTCGTCGCCCGGCTTCTTCGGGACGGGCATGGACTCACCGGTGATGGCGGCCTGCTCCAGTGAGCTCTTTCCCTCGCGGATGATGCCGTCCAGGGGAACGCGGTCTCCCGGACGGACGACGACGCGGTCTCCTCGCAGCACCTGCGCCACGGGCACTTCCACCAGCTCGCCACCCCGACGCACCCGGGCCACCTCGGGACGCAGCGCGCCGAGCGACTCGATGGAGCGCCGCGCACGGTCCATCGCCCGGTGCTCCAGCGCGTGACCCGCGCTGAACAGGAAGAGGAGGAAGGCTCCCTCGAACCAGGAGCCCAGCACCGCAGCTCCCAGCGCGGCCACGACCATCATCGTCTCGATGTCGATGCGCAGTTGGAGCAGCGACTTCACCGAGCCCCGGATGGCGAAGAACCCACCACTCAGGATGGACAGCCCCCACACCACGGTGGGTACCAGCGCGGGTACGGGCGCGAAGCGCTCCAGCAGCCAGCCCGCGACGAGCAGTACGCCCGAGGCCACCACCAGCGGCATCTCCAGGAGCGGCGCCAGCCCGCCTCCGTGCGCGTGGTGCGAACACGCATGGCCGTGGCTCGGCACCTCCAGCGTGTAGCCGAGCTTCTTCGCCCCGGTCTCGATGCCCTTCAGCGAGATATCTTCACTGTCGTACTCCACGACGAGCCGCTCGCTCGCATACGCCACGTTCGCGGACAGCACGCCCGGGAGCTTGCCGAGCCCATGCTCGATGGCGGTCGCCGAGTCGGCCGAACTCATTCCTCGAACGAACCACGTGTGGCTCTTGTACCGCTTCGCCACCTGCTCACCCGTGCGCTTCACCGTCGTCAGCAGCGCCGCCGGATTCACCAGCCCGGGGTTGTAGTGGAGACAGACCTCCGCATAGCCCTGGTCCCGGCGCAGGTGCACATCGATGACACCGTGGTGTGCCTCAAGCGCTGCCTCCAGCTTCTGGAAGCGGCCCGCATCGTCCGTCTCGCCCGGCAGTGCGTCCTCCAGGTCGAGCTGGAGCGCCACGCCTCCGCCTTCCGCCGCGCGGTAGCCCGGCGGTCGGACGCGCTTCGGCTTCGGGTGATGATGGTGATGCCCATGGTCCCCATGGTCGTGGTCGCAGGCGGCCCCGTGCTCATGCGCGGCGGCAGGCCCGTGGTCGTGGTCGCACCCCGGACCGTGCTGGTGTGCATCGCCACCGTGCGCGTGGTCATGCCCGTGCTGATGCGCGTCTCCACCGTGCGCCGCATGGTCATGCGTGCACCCAGGCCCGTGGACGTGCTTCTCCGCGCGCTTGGGTCCAATGATTTTCAACCCCTTCAGCACGGGCTTCGCGGCGGCCGGCTTCACCGCCGCGAGGGACGGCCCGTGGCCATGTCCGTGGTCATGCTTGCAGTCCGGTCCGTGGACGTGGGCGGCCTGGGCATCGGTCTTCTTCTGCTCGGACATGGCGTCTTCTTCCTGAAGCTGAAACCTAGTGGCGGTGTCCGCCGTGCTTGCGGGCAGGGGCGGGAGCGGGAGCCGAAGCACGCACCGGCTCCTCCTCCTCCTCGTGGTGGTCCTCGTCCTCGTGCTCCTCTGGAATCGGCTGCGTGAAGCGCTGCCCCGCGACCTCCAGGGTGAACGCCTTGCACTCCGGAGGAACGTCGAACTCCAGCACCGCGGGGAGCCGACCCTCGTACGACTTCAGCGCCTTACCCTGCTCGTCGTAGATGGTCCCACCCGCGGCCACCGTCATCGTCTCGTCCACCAACACCGCCACCAGCTCCGCCATCTCCTCCATGCGGTCGGCGATGCGGTGGCACCACAGATGGCCCACACCCGGATACGTCTCGTGGGAAATCTCCTCCATCTGCTCCTCGTCCACCTGGTCGCCCACGCCGACGAAGACGAAGCTCATCCGGGGCAGCCGGCCCGCCGCGATCTCCTTCGCCACCTGCGTGGCGTAGGCCCGCACGTCGTTGCCGTCCGACAGCTGCGAGTCGGTGATGATGACCGCCAGCCCCCGACGCGCACCCGTCTGCACCTGCTGCTTCATGTGCGCCACGAAGTCGCGCAGCACCGGCAGCATCACCGTGGCCTTGCCGTAGGCCCTCGGCCCCGGGAAGCGGAAGTCCTTGGCCTGCACCGCCGACAGCAGCCCCACCTCCTCCAACTGGCTGCCATCCCCGGTGGCCCAGTACGCCACGCGCACCTGCCCGTCGCGGTCCTTGCTGGCCAGGTACTCCAACATCCACCGCATCTGCGGCTCGACCAGGTTCTTCACCGGCGCCAGCTTGGCCAGCACGCCACGAGGACCGTACTCATCCTCCATGCTCGCCGAGCCATCCATGTAGAGGGCCACGTCCAACCCCTCCACCGTGGGGTCATGCAGCAGCGTGGCCACCACCTTGTTCCCCATCCGATGCACGTCCGAGAACGGACGCACGATGACTTCGTGCCCGGCCATCAGTGATGGTCCTCGTCTTCCTCGTGGTGGTCCTCGTCCGGCAGCGGCTGGGTGAAGCGCTGGCCGTTCACTTCCAGCGTGAAGCTCTCCGCGCCCTCGGGCACGTCGAACTCCAGCACCGCGGGCAGGCGGCCCTCATACGTCTTCAGCACCTGACCCTTGTCGTCGTAGATGGTGCCGCCCGCGGCCACCGTCATGTTCTCGTCGACCAGCACCGCCACCAGCTCGGCGACCTGGTTGATCTCCTTCGCGATGCGGTGGCACCACAGGTGACCCACGCCCGGGTACTCCATGTGGGCAATCTTCTCGAGCTGCTCCTCGTCGATGGCGTCACCCACGCCCACCAGCACGAAGTTCAGCCGGGGCAGCCGGCCCGCCGCGATGTCCTTCGCCACCTTCTCGGAGAAGGCCTCCACCTCGTCGGCGTCATGGAGCTGACCGTCCGTGACGATGACCGCGCAGCCGCGACGCGCGCCCTGCGGCACCTGCTCCTTGAGGTAGCGCACGTAGTCCTTCAGCGCAGGCGCCATGAACGTGTGGCTGCCGAGCTTCTTCGCGCCGGGGAACTTGTACTGCTTGACGTCCACGCCCTTGAGCTCGCCCACCACCTCGACGTCCTTGCCGGAGGCTCCGCTGGCCCAGTACGCGACGCGGAGCATGCCGTTGCGGTCCTTGGTGGCCAGGTACTCCAGCATCCACTGCACCTGCGGCTCCACCTGGTTGGCGGGGTCCTTCAGGGGCGCGCCGCGCAGCCACTCCAGGAAGGAGCGATTGGGACGTTCGTACTTGTACTCCTCCTGCATGCTGCCGGACGCGTCCATGTAGATGGCGACGTCCAGACCCTCGACGGTGGGGTCGTGCAGCAACACCGCACGTACCTTCCCCTCCTCGACGTGAAGATCCGAAAACGGCTCGACCGGCTTCTCGTGACCCATCGTTCCCCCTGCCAGGTTGGGGGGGCGAGGCTATCACCTTCCGGCGGGGTTCCACGCCCTCGCGAAAGGCGCCCTCAGTCCTCGAAGTCGGACATCCAGTCGGGCTTCTTCGCGGCCCCCGGCGCAGAGGGCGGGGACGGCTCACGCTGGGTCTTCGCCGAGGGAGCCGCCGGGCGTGGCCTCGCTCCGAAGTCCTCCATCCAGGAGGGCGTCCCGGGCCGCGCCGAAGGCGGTGGCGCTGACGGCTTCGCACGGGTGAGCCGGGGCTTCGCCGCTTCGGGATGCGCCGCCGCGTGCGCGTTCAGGAAGTCCTGCATCCAGTCGCTCGGACGCGGAGGCTTGGGCGGCGCGCGTGGGGGCAGGGGACGCTGGGGCGCGGGGCTCGTCACTCGCGGCGCCGACACCACGGGTGTGCCACCGCCCGCGCGGACTCGCGAGCGAAGCGCACGCTCCGCTTCCGTGGGCCACCCCGGCAGCGCGGCCAGGGCCTGACGCGCCAGCTCCAGGAACGCGGGCGCACTGGCCTCCGGAGGAATCTTCACCTTCTCCGCGCGCAGCCACTCCGCCATGCGCGTGAGCAGGCCCGGGTGCTGACGGCGCAGGATGGCCACGTCGCCCTTCACCTCGTACCCGCGCAGCTCCAACTCGGCGATGGCCATGGCGCGGCTGGGCACGGGCAGCTCCATCCGGGCCAGCGCCTCCGGTCCACGGTTCGCCCCCGCGTCCTCCTGGAGTTGGGTGAGCACGTCGTGGAGCATGCGCGCCACCATGGGGCCGTTGGAGGCATTGCCCATCTGGAGCTCCGGCGGCACCGACGGCCACGCGAGCACCAACCCCTGTCCCTGCGCGATGACGTCCGGTCGGTCTCCCGGCAAGAGCGCGACATAGCCACGAGGCGCGGTGGCGCTCTCCGGTGTCTGCGCGTAGTGGAACGCGTCCGCCGCCCCATGCGTCAGCCCCGCGAGCATGTCTCCGCGAGTCACCGTGAGCTGCCCCGGCACGCGCTGCGGCGAGGTGCCCGGCCACGGACCCGACAGGTGCCCGTAGAGGTACACCGGGTCGTTGAATCCCTCGGCGTCCGCGGGATGCTCGACGAGCTCGATGGAGAAGAAGAACAGCTCCGACGCGGCGATGTGCCGAGGCGTGCGCCCGGAGGCGACTTCGTGGTGCGTGAGCTGCGCGCGCGCGGCGGCCGGCAACAGGCCCCGCTCGCTCGCGGGCACCACGTGGAGTCCGCCCAGCGCATCCAAGCCCACCAGCCACTCCGGCTCCAGGACATGATTCGAGTCCAGCCGGAAGGCGTCCACCACGTGCGCAATCTCGGAGGCGTCCGACTGGACGGGCTCCGGTGGCGTGGCGGCGTGGGGGATGAAGTAGCGGGGCAGGTTCACGGCGGCGGCGTCAGGCTCCCGCAACCGCGCGGACCACGCAAGCGCGGCACGGCCCCTTGAGTCAGTCCCAGGCGCCCGCGTGGACGTCTCGTGCCTCCTGCAAGGCGATGGGGCCTTCCACCTCGGTGGGGCTGCTGCCCCGCTCGAAGACCTCCCGGCACGACATGGCGAGCCCACCCCGGGCCGTACCCACCCGCTTCGCGAACTCCACCGACGACAGGGAGAACACCACCCGTCGCACGCCGCCCCAGAAGATGGCGCCCGCGCACATGGCACACGGCTCCGTGCTCGCGTACATCGTGCAACCCGCGAGGACCTCCGGCGCGAAGCGCTTCGTCGCGTCCCGCATCAGGTTGGACTCCGCGTGGCCCGTGCAGTCCCGCTGCGTCGCCACCGTGTTCTCGCCCTCCAGCAGCACGTTGCCCTGCGCGTCCACCAGCACCGCTCCGAAGGGTTGGTCCCCACGCGCCCTGGCACGGCGCGCCGCTTCGATGGACCGCAGCAGGAATCGGGTTTCCTCGGGACGTATGGGCCAGCCTCCGGTTCGGGGCGGCAACCTAGCGATGCACCCGGGACAGCGCCACGGTTCCACGGGGAGGAGGGACGTCGGCTCCTCGACCCGCGCCGTGTGTCCCCGGGGGGCTGGATGCGAGTCCAGCTCCCCAAGGCACGTTCAGCGGTTACTGGTCGTCGCAGGGGGTGCCCAGGCGGATGCCCTCGTACACGCCCAGGTCGTTGTAGATGAGCGGCAGGTTCTCCTCGACGGGGACCTGGCGCAGCTCCAGCGACTTCTTCGTGTTCTCAATCCAGACCGACGACTTCGCCTTGTCCAACACCAGCCGGAGGTCGCCCTTCTTGGTGGAGAAGATTTCACCTTCCGAGTCGGAGATGACGTTGGTCATCTTCTGTGGCTTGAGCGCGCCACGCGGACCGATGAAGACGCGGTAGTTCTTCTGGTCCGTGGTGCGGATGCCCTTGTCCACGAAGTAGTAGTTGCCCTTGGTGTCGCGCAGCAGCGCATACGGCGCGAACTGCTGCGGGCTGGGGGCATACGTGGCCTTGCGCAGCAGCTCCGCGGCCTCGCCAGGCGCCATGATGGTGAGCGGCACGTTCTTCTCGCCGCACCGCACCGCGCAGGTCTTCTCCTTGCGGTCGTAGTCCACCTCGGAGACGACGCGCCAGTCCTGGCCCCGGAAGTTGGGGTTGGAGTCCTTGCGGAAGAAGCGCGGCTCCAGGAAGTTGGTGCCGGAGGTGTACGGCAGCGCGGGCACCTCGAAGAAGGTCTTCCCGTCGCCGTAGTAGAGCACGTCCCGACCGCGCTCATCGTCGTCGGGACTCACGACGGAATAGTGCCCCTTGCCGTCGGTGCAGACGGTGGTGGCCTCCATGATCATCTTCTGGCCCAGGTTCTCCTCCTTGCCCCAGGGGGGCTGGAGGGTCTCGGCGGCGAAGGACGCGCTACAGGCGAGTGACGCCGCCACGGCGGCGATACGCTGGAAGTTCATCTGAGGTCTCTCGGACTAAAGGTTCGTCTTGTAGAACTTCTTGGCGAACGTCTCCTGATTGGAGGCGTCGCGAGAGGTGGTCCAGATGAGGCGCTGGGCGTCGAACTTCGGCTCCAGGCTCGCGCCCAGGCGGCAGCTCACCTGCTTCACCTTCTCCTTCACGGTCTGCCTGGCGACATTGGAGACGGTGCACAGGTCCTTGAGGACGCTGAGCGAGGGCTCACAGTAGCCGCTGATGCTCAGCTCCTTGAGCTGGTCGTCGGTGATGCTGCTCCAGTCGATGCTCGCCGCCACGGAGGTGCCACAGGCGTTGTTCATCTCCTGGAGCGTGGCGCCATAGTCCTTGTCGTGGCGCGCCATCTCGCCCTTGCGGTCGAACGCCATCAGCTTCTCCAGCGTGCCGTCCGCCTGCTGCTTCTGGTGCTGCTTGTAGACCTCCTCCGCGTTGAGCGCCTTGGTGCGCTTCTCGTCGAAGGAGACGCGAATCTCCTTGGCGCGCCCCGGCACGTTCAGCTCGTAGCTGGAGTTGCGCATGTACAGCACCGTGTAGCCCCGGCCCTTCCACTGCGTCACATAGTTGTGCTGCTCGGTGCTGTTGGTGCTCCAGTCCTTGAGCTCGAAGGGCAGCACCTTGCCGTCAAGCTCGGAGCCCGTGCCCTGCACACGCAGGATGTACTTCTTGGACGAGCGCGGGCTGAGGGGCACGACGGCCACTTCCTCGCCCTCGGAGCCGGAGTACACCTTGCCGGCTTCAACGGGGGACGCCGCGAGGCTGGAGGTGGCCCCCAGCAACAGCGTGGTGACGAATACCGCGACCATGTTTCTCAAGCGATTCACCTCATGAGGCAGGGGCCCGTCCCATCCGGACGGCGCCATGTGTCAGAACTCGATGTCGTGCTGCTTGCAATACTTCCGGACCCGGGCCTGCTCCAGCCGGGGGACCTTGGGCCATTGGGCCTTGGCGTTGCTCAGGTCTCCCTGCCGGCAGAAAGCCCGGGTGAGCAGCGAATAAGACGCCAGAGGGATGACCTTGGGTTCCCGCCGCTGGCTGCTGCGCGCCAGACGGATGGCCTCCAGGGTGTCCCCCCCGTTTAAAGCACGCTCCGCGTCCGCCAAAAGCTGCCGCACCTCGTCAGAGAGCTTTTCGGAAGGCTCGGGTCTGGTGGAAGGACGCGTGGAGGGGGGCGGGTTCTTCGCCGCCACACCGCTGGGGTCGTCCGGAGGCGGGTCCACCGGCGTCGGCGTTCCGGTGGACGGAGGCGTCCCCGTGGTGCCCTGGTTGCCGGTGGCGACGACGGTCGGAGGGGTGCCCGTGCTTCCCTGCGTGCCCGTGGCGTTCTGCGGGGGAGTGGTGCCCTGGTTGCCCGTGGCGACGGGCTGTCCCGGCGGGGGCGTGGTGCCTCCGGTCGACGTGGTGGGCTGGGGACGGGTGAACCACCAGCCGCCTCCGGCCACGACGACGAGCGCCGCCACGATGAGCGCGGCCACCGGAGCGCGGCTCTTCGGTACCGACGGGGGAGGCATGGCCACCGGGTGGACCACGGCGGCGGCGCTCGCGGGCTGGACGGCGCCGGGCTGCAGGGTGGGGGACGGCGGGAGGTAGCTCTGGGGCGCGACGGGCGGCGGCAGGGCCGGCGCCTGCTGGGAGATGAGCGTGGGGTCCAACCCCGGAGGGTCCATCAAGGGCGCGGCCCGAGGTGAGGCGGGCTGGGCGAGCCCCATCTGTCCGGTGCCCCCGGCGGCGAACCCCGCGGGCTGGACGAGCCCCATCTGCCCGGTGCCTCCAGCGGCGAACCCCGCGGGCTGGACGAGCCCCATCTGCCCGGTGCCTCCCGCGGCGAACCCCACGGGCGCGGCGGGCGGGACGATGCCCATGCTCCCGCTGCTGCCCGGGGCCATGGTGTCCTCGAAGCCCTCGCGGCCCGTGTCGGGGCCCTTGCGTCCGCTGCCAGGCGCCAGCGTGTTGGACAGCGAGGGCGGGCCCTCGGAGGGCAGGGCGATTCCGGACGGCGAGCCGGTGTGGCGCGGCTGCCCGGAGTGGGAGCCCGCGGCCGGGCTGAGCGTGTGCAGGGGGCTGCCGGTGAGGTCCTCCACGAAGGAGGCGATGTCCGGGTAGCGGTCCTCGATGCGCTTGGACAGGGCCTTGTCCACGGCGGCGATGGCGTGGGCCGGGGCCTCCGGACACAGCGGAGCGAGCGGCGCCGCCGGCTCGTAGACGACGCGGAAGATCATCTGGGCGATGCCCCCCGCGCCGAACGCGGGCGTGCCCGTCATCATCTCGTAGACGATGCAGCCCATCGCGAAGATGTCCGTGCGGGCGTCAATCTCGCGATTCCTGCCCTGGGCCTGCTCGGGCGACATGTACTGCGGCGTGCCGATGAGCATCGCCTCCTGCGTCTGCACCGTGCCGGAGTCGAGGACCTTGGAGATGCCGAAGTCGAGCAGCTTGAGCCGCTCGCCCACCACGCCTCCGGAGTCCGTGGGCACCAGGAAGACGTTGGCCGGCTTCAAGTCGCGGTGGACGATGCCCGCGCCGTGGGCGGCCTGGAGCGCCGAGCCCATCTGCCGCGTGAAGGAGTAGACGTCGTGCAAGGGCAGCCGCCCGCGCTCCAGTCGGGACTGGAGGCTCTCTCCGCGCAGGAACTCCAACACCAGGAACGGGGTGCCGTCCTCCAGCGTGTCGTAGTCGAGCACCTCGACGATGTTGGGGTGGCCCAGCCGGGAGGCAATCTCCGCCTCCCGGCGGAAGCGCGCGAAGATTTCGGCGGTGAGGTGGTCTCCACCGCGCAGCACCTTCACCGCGACCTGCTTGCCCGGGAGGCGCAGGTGTTGGGCCAGGTACACCGAGCCCATTCCTCCTCGCCCCAGGATGGAGAGGACCTTGTAGGTATTGCGCAGGACCGTATCGATGGACAGGTCACCGTCGGACGGTCGATTCATGGGGCTGTGGCTCGCACGGGATTCTCAGGGGTGTTCCTCCCCATTCCATCCTCCCACCCCACCCTCTAGCAACCCTCACGAGGCGGGATTCCGGACGGAGGCCCTCTTGGGCGGTGAGAACCCCTGGTGGCTTTCCGCCAGCCTGCTAAGGAGGCAGCCTGTATGACGAAAGTCGCGCCCCCCAAGGACTTGCTCGAGGTCCGCGTCCGCCGCATCCATCGCCGGGACCTCAACCGGACCTGGGAGTTCCTCAAGCTCGTCTTCCGCGACGTCAACCGCGAGACGGTCGAGTACCAGCGCCCCCGCTCCAAGCGCCGCTTCATGGAGGTCTACACCTCCGAGTGGATTGAGCAGCTGCTCTACGAGGTGGACGGGGTCATCGTCGGCTACTCCGAGTGCGCCTTCGAGGCCACCGGCGACGACAACTGGGTGAACCCCCGCTGGTTCGAGAAGCGCGGCATGCGACCCCTCTTCGTGGAGGAGCTCGCGGTGCACCCGGATTACCAGGGGCGCGGGGTGGGCAGCTTCATGTTGGATCAGCTCCAGCATCTGGCCCGCACGCGAGGCTGCACGCACCTGGTGCTGGAGGTGGCGGAGAACAACGAGGCCGCGCTGGCGTGGTACCGGGCGCGGACGTTCTACAAGCTCGACGCCGCCATCTTCCTCGCGCAGAAGGTGCCGGGAGAGCCGGAGCTGCTTCCGCCGCGTCGAATCAAGCGCCGGACGAAGGCGACCGAGGGCGAGGCCACCTCGCCCAACACCGGGCCCATGCCGGAGACCCCCGCGCCGCGCGGTGGCGCGCGCAAGGGTCGCGCTCCCGCGGCGAAGAAGGGGAGCTGAGCGTCAGGGCGCCTTCGCGGGGCTCGCGAGGGTGCGGCTGAAGAAGCGCTCGGCGTCCTGGCCGAGCTGGCGGTGCAGCTTCACGCGGTCCACCCCCGGCGGGTCCACGCAAATCTCCGGGGTGTGCTTCGCCATCTCCGGTCGGCACGGCGCCAGGAACACGAAGTGCCCGGCCTTGGGCACCTGCGTGTACTCGGGAGGCTGGGGCAGTGCGTCGCGGACCCGGATGGCCTGGGCGGCGCCGTCGAGCACCTCGTCCTGCTCCGCCGAGTACAACCGGACGGGCACCTTCACGTCCTTCAGTCCGGCCCCGTCGAAGAAGACGCCCACGGGCGCCATGACGAAGAGGGAGCGGATGCGCGGCTCATGGGTTCCGCCGCGCAGCTCGGGACGGACGGCGCGCACGACCTTCATCTCGGTGCACAGGACGCTCTTCGCGTGCGCGGCCTCTTCGCAGTAGGGCCCGAGCTTGCCGAAGTCCGGTGACGCGCCCCCGAGCAGGAGCACCGTGTAGCCACCCATGGAGAATCCCATGGCACCCACGCGCGCCGGGTCCACGAGCGGGCCGAGCGTCGCGTCCGCGAGCACCGAGTCCAACAGCGTCCGCACCTGCCACGCGCGTCCCAGGAACACCTCGTCCGTGCCCGAGCGAGCGCCGTCACCATGCGTGTTGCCCGCGTGGTCCAGCGAGGCGACGACGTAGCCCTTGCGCGCGAGCGCCGACGCCAGGTCGCTGTGTCCCCATCGCGTGCCCATGTGGCCGTGCGAGATGAGCACCAGCGGATGGCGTCCGGAGACGGGCGGCAGGTCCTTGCTCGCGTCGAGCTGGAGCAGGTCCATGGGGATGGGCTTGGAGGGCTGGGTTGCGGGATAGAGCACCACGCCGCGCAGGGGCCCGCCGTTCACCGGGTCCTTCAAGGCCAGCTCGCGGTAGCCCACGCCTCGGATGGCGGAGGCGGAAGCGGAGGCCGCCACGAGCAGGGCGGCGAGCGCGAAGGCCCTGGGAAGCGCGGTGCCGCTGAGTCGTCCGGAAGTCTTCATGGCCTCCTTATCGTCCGAACCGGACTTCGATTGCAGCGTCCGAGGGTGACGCGGGCCGACACGCGTCCGGTCGCACCGTCAGAAGCTCCGCGTGCCGAGCAGCTCGAAGGTGTTGCGGTAGACGTGCGCGGGCCCCTCGCCACGCCTGTGAGCAAGGGGCCTGCGCGCTCGCTCCGCTCAAGCGGGCAGCGGAGCCGTGGAGCCCTGCGTCGCCGCGGTCACCGGAGGCGTGGCCGGAGCTTCGCTGGAGGCGGCGTGCGGCGCGGGGAGAATGGTCGACTCGCCCATCGTCTCGCCGTGCTGGCTCAAGTCGAGCCCCTGCTCCTCCTGCTCGCGGGTGACGCGCAGCGGGACGATTCGGTCCACCAGCTTGTAGAGCAGGTACGAGCCGATGAACGAGAAGGCGGACACCAGCGCGAGCGCCACCATGTGCATGAAGAACGTCTTCGTCTCGCCGTGGATGAGCCCCACGTCCTTGGCCAGCACGCCGGTGAGCACCATGCCGACCACGCCGCCCAGGCCGTGGCAGGGGAAGACGTCCAGCGTGTCGTCGATGGACGTGCGGCTCTTGAAGTGCACCGCCGCGTTGCTCACGAAGCTGGCGACCAGGCCCACCATGATGCTCTGCCCCACGGTGATGAAGCCCGCGGCCGGCGTCACCGCGACCAGGCCCACCACCGCGCCCACGCACGCGCCCATCGCGCTCGGCTTGCGGTTGCGCAGCCAGTCGAAGGCAATCCAGCCCAGCATCGCCGCCGCGGACGCCGTGTTGGTGGTGGCGAAGGCCAGCGTCGCCAGCGACGAGGCGGACAGCGCCGAGCCCGCGTTGAAGCCGAACCAGCCGAACCACAGCATGCCCGTGCCCAGCATCACGAAGGGCAGGTTGGCCGGCGTGTGCGACGCGTTCTCCAGATGCACCTGCCGACGCCCCAGCACCAGCGCGCCCGCCAGCGCCGCGAAGCCCGCGGACATGTGCACCACCGTGCCGCCCGCGAAGTCCAGCACGCCCAACTGGCGCAGGAAGCCCTGCGGGTGCCACGTCATGTGCGCCAGCGGCGCGTAGATGACCAGCGTGAAGAGCACCATGAAGAGCACGTACGCCTTGAAGCGCACCCGCTCCGCGAAGGCTCCGGTGATGAGCGCCGGGGTGATGATGGCGAACTTGAGCTGGAACAGCGCGAACAGCAGCAGGGGAATGGTGGGTGCCAGGTCCGGGTGCGTCTCCCCACCCACGCCGCTGAACATGAAGAACGTCCGCGGGTCGCCGATGAAGCCGTGGAGGCTGTCACCGAAGCAGAGGCTGAAGCCCACCACCACCCAGAGCAGGCTGATGACCGCCATGGCGATGTAGCTCTGCAGCAGCGTGGACACGACGTTCTTCAGCCGCACCATGCCGCCGTAGAAGAACGACAAGCCCGGCGTCATCAACAGCACCAGCGCCGTCGCGGTGAGGATCCACGCCGTGTCCGCCGGGTTGATGGGGCCCCCCTGCTTCACCTGCGCCGCCGGCGTCACGAACATGCCCGCCACGCCCACTCCCACCAGCAGGGCCAGTGCCAACCACTTCTTCATCGCGTCACCCCAAGGAAGACTGACGCAATGCAGTATGGGGCCGATGTGGGCCAGATTCAACGCCCGGGAGTCTTATAGGTCATGGAGCAGGGCTAAATTCCTGGTGATTTGAGATAAATATCGAGGAATCTGGCCTGGATGCAGGTTCGTCTACTTCACGGTGATGCGGCCATCCTTGATGTCCAGGTCCTCGCCTCCCTTGAGGACGACGTTGCCCCCGTCCGTCTGGATGGTGCAGGGGCGCGCACCCTGGATGGTGACGGAGGCCGTCTGGCTCTTGCCGAACGAGACGGTGGTCCGCACGCCGCTGCACACCGCTGTCCATGTGTAGTCGCGCGAGTCGCGGTTGTAGTAGCGCACGGTGACGGCGGCCCACGCGGCCGACGACGCGAGCAGGCCGGCCACGAGGGTGGCTATCGAGAGCCTGGCTTTCATGTCCCATCCTCCCTTGAAGGAAATGGGCGCAGTCATACCCGGTGGCCCTGACGCGCGCTCGCCATGCGACGTGGACGTACCCGCCGGCGCGGCGCGCATCATCCCCGCGTGGAGTCCTACGCGGACATAGGAGTCGGTGAGGACGCGCGGCTCACGCGGGAGGCGCTGGTGAGGCCTGCTCCAACTGCTCGGGGTGGAGGTGGAACCAGCGGGCGATGAGCATCACCTCCTGGGCCTCGTGGGCGCGCAGGCCGAGCGTCTCGGGCTCCGGGCGCTCGAGGATTTCGCGGGCGCGAGCCTCCAGGGCCTCGCGCTCCTCGGGCGTGCGCGGCGCGGCTCGCTCGTCTCGCACGCTGCCCCGGCGCAGGATGTAGACGCGGTCCTCTCCGGCGTGGCCCGGCACCGTGTACACGAACGACAGTCGCTTCATCGTCCGGCCCAGGGAGACCATCCACTCGCGGAGGTTCTTCAGGCGCTCCGCGCGGTCCCTCAGCTCCGCCGCGTACTCGAACTGGAGGCGCCGGGCGGCCAGGGCCATGCGCTCGTGCAGCAGGGTGAGGGGGACGTCGGAGGTGCCCTCCAGGAAGGCGCGGGCCTGGGCGATGCGGGCGTCGTACTCCTCATGGGTGCAGCCGCCGGCACAGGGCGCGAGGCAGCGGGAGAGCTGGCCGCGCATGCACAGGGGCTCCTGCTTCAGCGGGAAGAGCTGCCCCTGGTTGGCCAGGCGCATGGGCGTGTCCGCCGCGCAGTCCCGCAGCTCGAGCAAGTCGTTCACCGCGCGCACCACGTCGGAGACGGCGCCCTGTCCCTGGAAGGGGCCGTAGTAGTCGCCACTCGCGCCGGTGACGCGCCCCACGACGTGCAGGCGGGGCACGGCCTCCCGGGTGAGATGCAGGAAGCAGTGGCCCCTGTCCCGCTTGTGCTCCACGTTGTAGAGCGGGCGGTGGAACTTGATGAGGCGCAGCTCGCGCAGCAGCGCGGCGAACTCGCTGGGCGTGTGCTCCCACTCCACCTGATGCGCGTGGGCGATGATGTCCGCCGCCTTGTCGCCGGGCTCCGCGCGAAAATAGGAGAGCAGCCGCGAGCGCACCCGCACGGACTTGCCCACGTAGAGCACCTCGCCCGAGGGCCCCAGCATCCGGTAGATGCCGGGCCGGTTCTCCGCATGCGCGCGGACGTGGTCGAGGAGTGAGGCGACGCGGGAAGACATCGTGAAGCGCGGGCGTGGCCCATGCGGGCCAGAGGACGATTCACCGTACACCTGGGGAAGGGCGACGTGCCGCATCCACCCTGGAGGGCCTCCCGCGCCTGACCGGGGAGCGGACGGGCCTCCCCGAGAAGCAGGACCCAGGCGAGCGTGGAAGGGCTCGTGGCTCGTCGCCGAGGCGGGTCCTTGTTCGACCTGCTCCTGGAGGGCCTCTGCAAGCCCTCCAGGTCCGGCGGCGCTACGCGGGCTCGATGAAGTTGAGCCGGTAGCCGTCCGGGTCGGTGACGATGACCTCCCGGGTGTGCCAGGGCTGGATGGCGGGGCCCTCCACCACGGCCCCCTGCGCCTGCGCCCGCAGGAGCAGCTCGTCCAGGCCGCTTTGTCCTTCGACGCGGAAGCCCACGAGCACGCCCAGTCCCCGCCGACCTTCCAACTGCAACTGGGTCGGAGGCGCGACGAGGTAGACGTCCACCGCGCCCGCCCACTGGAGGCGGACGAAGGGCGGCTCCGCCTGGGTCCGCTCGAAGCCGAGCGCCTCGTAGAACGCGAGCGAACGCGTCAGGTCCGAGACGAGCAGCTTGACGAAGGCCGGAATCACTTCACGAGGCCTTCGGCGACCAGCGCGGCCTGCACGTTCGGGCGAGCACCGACGCGCGCGTGGTAGGCCATCACCGCCGGGAACGGCTCCATGTCCAACTGCATGGGCTTGGTCCAGTTCAGCACGGTGAAGAGGTACGCGTCCGCCACGGTGAACTGCTCACCCATGAGGAAGGACTGCTTGGAGAGCAGCGCGTCCAGCGTCTTGAAGCGCGTGGCGAGCCGGTCCCTGGAGATCTTCTTCCCCTCGTCCGGAAACGCCGGGTTGAAGAGGGGGCCGAAGGACTTGTGGATTTCGGTGCCGATGAAGTTGAGCATCTCCTGGAGCTGGTAGCGCTCCAGGCTGCCGTTGGCCGGGGCCAGCTTCGCCTCGGGCGCCTGGTCCGCGAGGTACTGGACGATGGCGGGGCCCTCGGTCAGCACCGCGCCGTTGTCGAGCTGGAGGGCGGGGACATAGCCCTTGGGATTCACGGCGAAGAAGTCCGCGCCGGTCTCGGTCTTCTTGGAGCGCAGGTCGACCTTCTCGATGTCGAACTTCAGGCCCGCCTCACGCAGGACGATGTGCGGGGACAGCGAACAGGCACCGGACGAGTAGAAGAGCTTCATGGGAGCGGATTCCTCACGTGTGGGGTTCGACGCGCGCGCAGTTGTGCACCTTCCCGAGGAGGGATTCCACCCTTTCGAGAGGCCGGGCCTGGCAGGTTGCCTGGCTCCTGGGTCCGAGGGGCCCCGCTGCCGGGGCCATGCTCGGAGTGGTAGTTCTTTCGCTCAGACTCGGCCGGGCCCTGGCCCGACCTGGAAGGACCCTATGCGCTTCAAAGTCACTCTGTTGTTGCCCGTCGCGTTGCTGGCGTGGGGCGTGATGCCGGCGTGCTCCGGTGATGACGACGACAAGCCCGACTCCGGCTCCCAGGATGGCGGCTCCACTCCCACCGACTCGGGCACCGACGCCGGTGGCGACCCGAGCGACGGCGGCACGGGCACCGCGACCTGCCCGTCCGGCGCGCTCATCTGCGAGACGTTCGAGAACGGCTCCTCGGGCTGGGATGTCGCGCACACGCACTCCACCATCGAGGCGGACGGCACCAAGCCGCACACCGGCACGCGCTCGCTGCACGTGGTGACGGAGGACGGCATCGACGAGAAGCAGGGCGAGGGCGAGGCGATTGCCCGATGGATGCGGACCATCCCCGCGTTCGAGACGCAGCTCTTCGTGCGCGCGCACGTCTTCATGAAGTCCTTCCCCGGCGACCAGGGGCAGATGGGCACCTATTTCGTGCTCTTCTCCGACAGGGACTCGGACTTCGGCGGCATCGAGCTTCAGGTCATCCGCGACACGGGCTTCGCGCTCGATGACTGGTCCGCCCGTGCGGGGCAGGGTTGGAACCGGCAGGGGCCGCCCGTCACCCTGGGCATGGCCGCTGGCCGCTGGGTGTGTCTGGAGTGGGAGGTTCGCCGCCCCACCGCGTCGAGCACCCACGGCAACGCGCGCGTCTACGTGGATGGCTCGCTGGCCCACGACTTCACCGACATCGGCATGCGCTCCTTCAACAACTTCTTCGTGGGCTACGGCTTCGTGCATCCCCAGGGCCCGTCCGCCTCCGAGACGTGGATCGACAACCTGGTGGTCAGCCGCACCCAGCGCGTCGGCTGCGAGTAGCACCCGTCGTCACCGCCGGCCCGGGTTGCTCCCCTGGGCCGGCGGCTCGCGCGGCCTTCGTGCGCGGCGAATGTCAGGACAGGCTGGTATGTTCGTGTTTATTGTACATGAAGCCTTGCCGCCGTCTCGCGGCGGAGGTCTGTCAGGAGCGGGTCATGTCGTTGAAGGAGCTGGCGCGGCAGACGGTGCGAATCGCGGAGCAGGGGACGTATGTCACGCCCTCGGGGCGGCACGTCTCGATGGGAAACCTGGTGGAGCGCGCCGTGAGCGGGACGGTGCTGTATCGCCCCGGCGACTTCGAGCGGCTCTCCGTTCGCGAGCGGGGCCTGGAGCCCCGGGTGCCTCGCCTGGAAGTCACGAGCGAGAAGACGGGACAGGCCGCGCGGCGCCTGGTGGAGCAAGAGGGCGAGACGCGGGTCGCCGCGCTCAACTTCGCCTCCGCGAAGAACGTCGGAGGTGGCTTCCTGGGCGGCGCGAAGGCGCAGGAGGAGGACCTGGCACGTTGCTCGGCGCTCTACCCGTGCCTCCTGTCGCAGCGGGACTACTACGACTCGAACCGGGCCGAGCGCTCGATGCTGTACACCGACCACCTCATCTACTCGCCGGACGTGCCGTTCTTCCGGAACGACTCGCTGGAGTTGATGGAGCAGCCCTTCTGTCTCTCCGTGCTCACCGCGCCCGCGCCCAATGCCGGCCAGGCGCTCCGCGTGGACCCCCAGGTGCGTCCCCAGGTCCACGCCGTATTGCGAGCGCGGGCGCTGAAGGTACTCCAGGTGGCGGCGCACCATGGGCACGAGGTCCTCGTCCTGGGCGCGTGGGGGTGCGGCGTCTTCCGCAACGAGCCGGCGGAGGCGGCCAGCGCCTTCTCGCTCGCGCTGGCGGCGCTGCCCGGCGCCTTCAAGCGCGTGGTGTTCGCGGTGTACGAGCGGGGCGGAGACGGGCCCAACCTGCGCGCCTTCCGCGAGCACTTCGCCTGACGCGAGGCCCGTGGCGCGGGCGCGGATTTAACTCGGTTTAATTCCACCTCAGCCCCGGTTTGGAAGACAACTCCCTCAAGCGTTCACTTCAGGGGGAAGCCGATGCGAGGGGATTGGGGCGGTCCGGGGGAATCGCCGGTGGGTGTGGCTTGGGCGTCGGACGTCGCCGCGCGCGCGGGAGGGCTGTCATGGGTCTCTCGCGCGGGGGATGCTCGCACCGTCCGTGTCCTCGTCGGCCCCGCGGGGATGCTGTCGGTGCTCGAGGACTTCGCGCGCGGCGTGGGGGGCGCCGCCGCGAGTCCGGGCATCGTGGGGGACGTCCTGCGCTGGTCCGGGTGGCAGGTGGACTTCGACGTCACCCAGTGGGAGGCGCTGGCGGCGTACCACCAGTTCCTCGCCACCGGCATGCTCTCCGAAGCGGTATGCGAGGCGCGCGGCGTCTCCATGGCGACGCTCCAGGTCGCGGTGGGGGAGGCCCGCTTCGTGGGCGCGGAGCGCACGCAGACGTGGCTCGGCCGGGAGGCCAGTGTCTTCACCACCGACGAGAAGACCGGACGCGAGGCCTTCCACTACACCGCGCTCATGGGCAACGTCGTCCTGCGCAGCCGGGGCGAGGTGGGGGACACGAGCAGCCAGCTCCACGAAGTCACGTTGACGGGCGTGGCCCACCAGCTCGTACAGGCGCTGCGCCGGGTGCACCCGAGGACGGCGGCGCATGGCGACACGGCGGCGCTCGTCTTCACGGCGGACGAGGCCGAGCGGCTTCGTCAGGGCGCTCGTGACTGGCTGCGGGCCGCCGAGGAAGGACACCCGCCTGGAGAGGACGGCGCGCCCGAGTGGGTGCGGCGGATGGCTGGCGCGGAGTCCTCGGAGGAGGCCCTCACCTGGCTCTTCACCTCCGCGAGCGATGCGGCGCGGGTGGCGGAGCGCGTGCTGGAGCTGGGCGCGTTCCTCCTGGAGTCGGACGCGGCGACGGCCCAGGCGTGAGGGGTGGGCGCCGGAGACGGCGCCGCGACGTCAGGGGTAGCGGGCGAAGACGGGCACGCCCATGGACACCGACTCCGTGGACAGCTCTGGCTCCGTGCGGGTCAGCGGCTGATAGGCATCCACGGGTGACGCGCAACCGACGGCGAACTCCGCCGCCTCGCGCAGTTTCTCCAGCGCCCGCTCCGTACAGTGGAGCGTGATGAGGGGAAGGAAGCCCGGCTCGCTCATCCACTTCACCGCACCCAGCAGATGGTGCGCGCTCAGGAAGCCCGTCACCGCGTCCCGCAAGGCACGGTTCTCCTCTCCCGCGGCATGCAGGACAGCCCGCCTGTCTCGGGGGGGCGGGGCCGCTCGGGGCCCTCGCTCTTCCCGGGGCATGATGATGGTCTCAATCCACATCGGAGCGCCCTCCGGACGGAAAACCCAATGGCGCGCTGACCAGGTGAGGCTGCTTGCTCTCTGGCCATCGGGAAGCTGGAGAATGATGCGCGAATTCACTTCGAGTTGTTTCTCTTCGCGCGCCAATTCCTTCTCGGAGGGCGACAAATTGTGAAAAATCGGAGTGACCCTGAAACACACGATGTCTGGGGTTGCCCCACAGGGTGGGTGGATTCCGCGTAGGCGCGGGCCCTCACCTGTCCATGGGCGGACATAGGGATAGGACCCGAGGGTATGTCAGGCTGGGGTACATGAGACCTGGCCGCGCGGTGAGCCCCGAGACGCTGCATCCGACGCTTCTCACCCTGCGTGAGGGCAAGCGAGCGCGGTGTGCAGGGGGCGTTTCCTGAGCCGGCCCGAGGTCGCCCATGCCCACCGGAACGCCCTCCCACCGCAGTCGGCGCAGGCGCGCCGCGGGCACGGCCGTGAGAGCGAGCCGCGTGTCGCGTGAGGAGGGCACGCGGGCCGTCACGCCGCGAGGGCTGGGGCCGCCCGCCGTCTTCGTGGGGCGCAAGCAGGAGCTCCAGCGGCTGGGCACGCTGATGCGGAAGGTGCGCACCGGCGTCGTCTATGGCCTGCCGGGCGTGGGCAAGTCCGCGCTGGTGGCGGCCGTGGCGGCGAAGCATCGAGGGCCCGTCGTCCACCGCCGAATCGCTCCCGGCGACACGCTGGACGCGGTGGTCGACGACGCGCGGCGCCTCTTGCGCGAGGCCCCGGTGGCGCAGGCCTTGTCGGACGACTCGCGGCTGGAGGATCTGGCGCGGGAGCTGGAAGCGCGCCGGGCCTTGTTCGTCCTGGATGACCTGCACGTGTTGAGGCCGGAGGAGCGGTTGGCGCTGGTGGAGGGGCTCGGCGGGCGGCTGCGCCATGGCGCGCTGCTGGCGACTTCGCGCGAGGAGGTGCCGCGCCATGCCGCGAGCCCCGACCGCTTCGAGCTGCGGTTGGATGGGTTGCCGGAGGCCGCGGCGAAGCTGCTGTGGCGTCAGTTGGACACGCTGTACGGCTCCCGGGAGGGCTTCGCCGCCGCGTGGGCCCGCTCGCGAGGCGTGCCGTTCCTGCTTCGCCGCGCGCACGCGAATGACGCGGATGTGGAGGAGCCTGTGCGGGCGGCCCTCGCCGCGCTGCCTCCAGACGAGCGACACGTGGCGGCCGTGCTGTCCCTGTCGGAGCTGCCGCTGCCCGCCTCGGCCCTGCGCGAGGTGCTGCCCGGGGAGGCCGCCAGCGAGGCGCTGCGAAGGCTGGGTGCGCGGCTCCTCGTGGAGACGGATGCGCGCGGTCGCCACGGCGTGCATGACCTGGTGCGCGAGGCGTTCCAGACGCTGCTGGATGCCGACGAGGCGCGCGCCGCGCACGAGGCGCTCCTGCGTCTGCTCGAGCGCGAGCCGCTGCCGGAGGTGGTGAGGGTGCGCGCGATGTGCCGCCATCTCCAGGCCCTGGGGCGCCATGAGCAGCGTCGGGCCTTCATCGTCGAGCAGGCGGAGGCGCTCGTGCGGCAGGGCGCGGCCGGTGAGCTGCTGACGTTGCTGGGCTCGCTGCCGCCCATGCCGCGCACGCCGGACGTGGGGCTGGCCAGGGCGCGGGCCCAGGTTCGGCTGTTGGACTTGCGCCGTGCCTATTCGGAGCTGCTGGCGCTGCGCGCCTCGCTCGGGGACGAAGCGGACGCGGCGCTGCGCGAGCAGGTGGGCACGGTGCTGGTGCGGGTGGCCCTCTTCTCGTTGGAGCTGGACGCGTGCGAGCGGACGCTGACGGCCATGCCCATGCCGCGCGACGCGGAGGTCTTCCTCCAGCAGTTGCTCGCCTGGGCCGCGCTGCGCTTCTTCCAGGGCCGGCTGGACGAGTCCCTGGAGATGCTGGACGCCGCGTGCGCCGCATCCGAGGACAAACGCGTACTCGGCTGGTGCGCCTATGCCCGCGCGCTGATGTGCTGGATTGAAGGGCGGGACGAGGGGCTCGAGGAGCCGCTGAGCCAGTGTCTGTCCTTGCTGGAGGGCGCGCCGCTCAACTCGCGCGGGCCGCTGGTGGCCGCGATGTCCGCGGGCATCCTCAGTCGGCTGGGGCGCTTCACGCAGGCCCAGGCCGCGCTGGATGGCGCGCGCGAGCGGCTGGGAGAGCTGGGCGCGCCGAGGCTCGCGCTGGAGCTGGACTGCATCGCCGCGCTGGTGCTCGGAGAGCGGGGGGAGCGTCGCGCCGCGCTGGCCGGACTGCGAGAGGTGGCCGGCCGGGCGGAGCAGGGGGGCTATCTCTTCATCCACCACCTCTCCCGCGTCTGCGCGGGCCGGATGCTGCTGGAGCTGGGGCGTCGCGCGGAGGGGCTGGCGCTGCTGGATGAGGCGGCGGCGGATGCACGCGCTCGCGGCGCCGAGGGACTGGCTCGCGCCGCCGAGGCCGCCCGTTCCTCGGACGTGCTGCGACAGGTGGAGCGGCCCTCCGCCGTGGAGCCTCGCGAGGTGCGCCCGGGCGTGGCGGCCCGGCAGCGGGCCCTGGCGGCGCTGGCCGCGGCGACCGCGGGTGACAGCGTGCGCGCCGAGGGACTGCTGGCCTCGCTGGAGCCCCTGGCGCGAGGAGAGGACTACGCGCTGGAGCGCGCGCTGGCCCACCTGTCCCGGGCCCTTTTGCACCGGCTCTCCGAGCGCGCGAACGAGGCCCGGACTTCACTGGAGGCGGCGGCGCGCTCCGCGTCGGAAGGCGCGGCGGACCCGGAGCTGATTCCGGAGCTGGCGCGCACGCTCGCCTCGCTGCGGGTGGTGACGTCCGATGGCTCCCACCTCGCCGTCGAAGCACCCGCCGCCGCGTCCAACGCCGTGGTGCTGGACGCCAGGGACCATGCGCTGCGCGCGGGAGGACAGACTGTCTCTCTGGCGAAGCGCGTGCTTCCTCGCCGCCTGCTGTACGCGCTGGCCCGGCAGCCGGGGCGCACGTTGTCGAAGGAGGCGTGCGTGCGGGCCATGTGGGAGGCGGACCATGACCCGCGCCTGCACGACAACGCGCTGCGCGTCCACGTGCGCCACCTGCGGGAGATGCTGGAGGGCACCGGCGCGCGCCTCGTGTTCGAGGACCCGGGCTATCGGCTCGAGGTGCCTCGGGGCTTCGCCTTCGTGCGCGACGAGCCCGGCGCGAGCTAGAGCGGCAGGTCCACCACGAAGGTCGCGCCACCGCCGGGCGAATCCTCCACGCGGATGTGCCCGCCGTGCGCCTCGACAATCTGCCGGACGATGTAGAGGCCCAGCCCCATGCCCCCGGTCCGCTGCGCGTTGTCGCCCTGGGTGAAGCGCTCGAAGATGCGCTCGCGGTCCTTCTCCGGGACGCCCTGGCCGCTGTCTCTGACTTGGAGCCGCAGGGTGCCGCCGTAGCGCGTGAGCGAGAGGTGCACCGGATTGCCGGAGCCGTAGCGCAGGGCGTTGGACAGGAGGTTGCTCACCACCTGCTCCATCCGCAGCCGGTCGAAGCGGCCCATCATCGGCCCCTCCACCGAGGCGTTGAGCTGCACGCCCATGTGACGGGCCTCGTCGGTGAAGCGCGCGACGAGGTCGCCGACGACGGCCGCGAGGTCTCCCTCGGTGAAGTGGAAGTCCAGCTTGCCGGTCCGGATGCGGCTGACATCCAGCAGGTTGTCCACCAGCGCGCTCAGCCGACGCAGTTGCCGCTCGGTGGCCCCCAGCTTCGCCTGGACCTTGGGGGCGCCGAGCGTCTCCATGGGCGTGTTCTCCCCCATGCGTTGCAGCAACTGGGCCTGGAGGCGCAGCGACGTCAGCGGCGTGCGCAGCTCGTGGCTGGCGAGCGAGAGGAAGTCGTCGCGCGTGCGCACCGCCTCCTGGAGCGCGGACTCCGTCTCCTTCAGCGCGGTGATGTCCAGGAGGGCGCCCCGGAAGACCACCACCTTGCCCGTCGCGTCGCGCAACACCCGGGCCCGGCTGGTGAGCCAGTGCCACGTACCGTCCGGCCAGTACGTCCGGAAGGTGGAGGTGTACGAATCCATCTTGCCCGCGAAGATGTCATCCAGTTGCGCCTGGACTCCGGGGCGGTCGTCGGGGTGAAGCGACTCGATGAAGCGCTCGTGGGTCCACTCCGCCAGCGGATGGGGATAGCCGTAGAGCCGGTCATGCCCCTCCGAGCGGAACACCTGTCCGGTGGCCAGGTTCGTCTCCCAGACGGCCATCTGCGCCGAGTCCAGGGCCACCTGGAAACGCTCGCCGAGCTGACGGAAGCGCTCCTCGGTCCGGGCCACCTCGTTCTCCGCGCGCTGGCGGCGGGTGATGTCGGCGGCGAGCACCCACGTCTCCTCGCCCACCACCTGGACATTCACGTCCAGCCAGGTGCGCGAGGGCAGCTCCGCCAGGAAGCGTCCTCCCTCGCGGGTGGCGAGCGCGGTCATCAGCCGCTCATGCAGCGAGGTGCCCGCTAGCGCGGGCTCCGCGACCCAGGGCTCCTGGCCTCGGAGCTGGTCGGCGGGGAGGCCCAGCAGCGCTGCGGCGCGGCCGTTGACCTCGCGAATGCGCCCCTGGGCGTCGAGAGAGAGGAACGCCTCGCTCATCATCTCGCGCAGCACACACAGGCGCGCATCGGCGGAGAGCCCTGCTTCGTCGGCGGCGACGGCAGGCAACACTCGCGTGTCGTGTGAGGTGTCTTTCGGGGGGCCAGACACGGGGGACGGCGCGGAGTTCATGTAGACCTGAACCGTCCCCTGACGCTCCAAATGCGTCAAGTCGCCTCCTCCGGTTGGAGAATCGTGACGCGGCCCTGCGTCGGCACGCCGGGCCATCCACCGACCCTTGCCTCGGCCCCTCTTCCGGCTGGCTCCGCGCGGAGGGCGGGACATGCGACTCAGGACCCGCCTGAAAGCGCGGTCGGGTCCTCGATGGGCGTCGGCATGACCCACAGGCCCGTGGGCTGGAGGTACGCCTGGTCGAAGGCGTAGAGGATGCCGTTCCACCGGTCCGGGAAGAGGGCCCAGTTGTACTCGGTGGGCGGCGACGTCAGGGGATTTCCATCGCGGTCCGGCTGGCTGTACGCATAGTCGGCGTAGTTCCAGACCACCGTGCCGAACTCCGTGCGCAGCAGCGGGGTGAGAATCTGGAGCAGCGCGACACGCGACACCTCGTCCGGCTGCTGCACCGAAGGCGAGAAGACAGGCTGGGCCATGTCGTGCTGCTCGCGCCAGGCGATGTAGTTGTTGCCCATGGCCACCAGCGCGTCGCGTGCTGCCGCCGTCGGGGCCACGCGGGCCTTCTCGTAGAGGGCGAAGGCGGCCACCAGCAGGCTCTTGTAGTGCATGCCCGGGAAGACCTGGTCGAACAGGTAGGGACGCGGGACGTCGTTCGCGTGCGCCAGCGCGTAGGCATAGGCCTGCGAGGCCTGCGCGGGCACCGCGTCCACTAGCGTGAACTCCGCGAGCACGCGCTCCGGCGTCACCGCGCCCGCTCCCGCGCGCCAGTCCATGTACAGCTGACCCGAGCCGCCGATGTCATTGAAGATGGCGAGGTTGCCCTCGTGGAGCGTGCGCTCCAGCGTCACGACGATGCTCTCCGCCTTGTCGAGCGGCCAGAAGCCCGGAGCACTCCAGTAGAGCGCGGCGAAGCGCGCGGCGGTGGCGGTCAGCGTGCGCACGTCGAGCAGCGCCGCGCTGTTGAGGGAGGTGATGAGCGAGGCGAGCGAGGCGGCCACGTCGATGGGCAGTCCGCGCAACACCAACTCCAACCCCAGTTGCTCCGGCGCGACGCGGAGCTGGGCGTCGAGTCCCACGCGCTGGAGCGCATGAAGGACGGACAAGGAGGGCTGTCCGCGCGCGGCGGCGATGACGCGCCGGGCGATGGCCGTGCCCAGCATGCCTTCGCCACCTGTCTGTGACGCATGGGGCGCGAAGGTGAACCAGTTGGGTCGCACGGCGCTGGCGCCACCGGGTTGGAGCGTCGGGTCCAGCACCGCGCCCACCTCATAGGCGAGTTCGATGTAGCCCAGGGTGATGCGGCGGTTGTCTTCCAGCGGAGTGGCAGCGGGCTGAGCCTGGGCCGACGCGGAGGCCAGAGCGGTGGCCAACGCCAGGATGGAGAAAAGGCGGGACGAGGGAGCGGAACGGAGTAGGCGCATGGGGACACCGGCGGGGACAGGCGTGGGGCCCCAGGGAGGTAGCCACGGGGCATGTCCATCCCAAGCCGTACCGACTTCGCCGCATTGCAGCAGTGTCCGAAGGACGACGAATCCAGACTGGACGAAGTCCATGTGCCCCATGAGCGGGGCTGTTCCGGCGGAGGAGGCGTGGGTGCGTCACGCCCTCACAGGTGTCGAGCAGCGTGCTCCACCCACAGCGAGCCCGGAGCGGTGAAGACGTCCGTCGCGTGGGCTTCGGTGACCCACCAGCCTCCTCGGGCGAGCTCCTCCTCGAGCTGTCCGGGCGCCCAGACCGACAGGCCCTCGAAGGTGAGCGAGCTGCCGACGGGCAGGCGGGGCTCACGGCTTCCCTCGTACCAGGACAGGCCAGTGAGCAGAGGCTGGGCTCCCTCGGGTGGTGGGTTGGCCAGCGTGAGCGTGGTGCGATGTCCGGTGCTGACCGGGCCACCCCAGCGGTCCACGCCTTCGGGAAGAGGTTGGTTCTGGTGGGTGCGCACGCGGTTGAGGACCAGTCCCCAGGTGCTCCGCGCCGGGCCCGCATCCAGCAGCAACACCACCGTCTCGTCGAAGGCGCCCGACACGCGACCGGGCCGGGAGACGAGGAGCGCGCCCGGCTTCAACTCCACGGGCTCGTGCTCCAGCGCCTTGAGCACGTCGATGATGCGGGGAAAGAGCACGAGCATCGACAGCGCGGCGAGGAGCCACAACAACGCTCCGTGTCTCCGGACCAGGGTCCTCACGTCGCCGCGCTCATACGGATGATGGCGTACCGACGCGTGGGCGGCGTCGTTGTCGAGGCCGCCATCTTCACGGCTTGCGAGGCGGCGGGGCTGGCTGCTGGAGTTCCGCCTGATGCTCCGCCTTGAAGCGGGCGAGGGCGACGGCGGGGTCGATGTCCTCGAGCCGCTCGGTCTTCTCGCGCGAGGACGCGGTGAGCTGGTCCGCTTCGGAGAGGTCGCGCTGCTTCTTGCCACCGTGCAGCCAGCGCAGCGTCAGCACGAAGACGACGTAGATGCCGAGGGCGATGAGTCCGTACTTGAGGAGCCACCCGGCCAGTCCGATGACGATGCCGATGGTGGCCAGGGCGAGCAGGATGCCGATGGGGACGAGCACGCCCACCTTGACGAGTGTCTCCTTGTCCTTCCCCTGCATGAGGCCTCCCCCGGTGTCGACAGCGGATGCGCGCCGCGCTCCACCTGCCGCGACGGGACAGCATAGGTTGAACAGCGGGCGACTGTAAGAGCGGGGGATGCGGAGGCCTGGCTCACGAGGGTGGCGTAGGCACCGCCATCCTTGGAATTCAGTCTGGTGACTTCAGGCGGGCCAGGTCGGAGGGTGTGTCCACGTCCTCGTCGCCACCTGGAAGTGGGACGGTGACGACGCGCGAGGGCTGATGGGCAATCACACCGCGCGCCCCCTGCTCGGGGGAGAGTGACGCCAGTTCGTCGAACACGGAGCGAGCGAACAGGGCAGGCACTCCGCGCGTTCCGTCGTACTCGGAGGCGACGACGGGAGCACCGGTGTCGCGCCACGTGGCCACGAGTGCTTTCAGGTGAGCGGCGCCGACGCGGAGTTGATCGCACAGCATGACGAGCACGGCGTCCACGGCGGGCGTGAGGGCCTCGGGTGCCGAGAGCAGCGCAGCGAGTCCCGCCGTCAGTGAGCCGCCCGGCCCGAGCGCCCAGTCGGGATGCACCACGAGTCGAACGGGGAGTCCGCTCAGCTCCGAGGCGATGGCCTCCCGGTGAGCACCCAGGACGACGACCACGGGCCCACCGAGGGACAGGGCTGCCTCCGCGGCGCGACGAATCAGCGTCTTTCCTTCGTGGACGACGAGCTGCTTGGGATGCCCGAGGCGAGAGGAGCCGCCCGCCGCCAGCAACACGACACCCACCGTCGTGCGAGTGTGGTCGATGAGCTGCTTGGGATGCCCGAGGCGAGAGGAATCGCCTGCCGCCAGCAACACCTCATCCCCCGTCGTGCGAGTGAGGGCGGGGTCGCCCACATCTGGAGCGCCTTGTCCGGTTACACAGTCATCCGAGCGGGAGGCCGCGTCATGGGCGTCAGGCGCTGCCCGTTGTTCGCTCTCAGTGCCCGCGGCGGCTGAGTCGAGGCTTGTCCGTGGCGGCGACTGCTGCTCGCGCTCGGTCGTGCGTGGTGGAGTAACGGCGGCCGACGAGAGGCGTGTCCGTGGATGCGATTGCTCCTCGTGCCTGTCCGCGCCCGCTGGGACGGGAGCGCCCGGTTTCGAATCTCCCGTCACGCGAGCTTCCGCACGGGAGGCGTCGCCGCCGTGTGGATGGGGGCCTGTCGTTCGCGCAGCTTCCCGCCTTCGCGGTCGGCGACGACGGCCTGAAGCTCGGCGACGATGGAGAGGGCAATCTCCTCCGCCCCCTCCGCGCCCAGGTCCAAGCCGACTGGCGCGTGGAGCTTCTCCTGCATCGCCGCGCCGGGCGTGGAGGGGAGCGCGGCGAGCAGCCTGTCCGTGCGAGAGCGAGGCCCCAGCACACCCAGGTAGCGAAAGGCGCGTGGCAGCAGGCCCGCCAGCAGCTCCTGGTCCTGGGGCAGGCTGTGCGTCATCAACACCGCCAGCGTCCGGGGAGACAGCGGCACGGTCGCCGCGGCATCGCGCGCCTTCGCGGACACCACCGCGTGCGCCAGGGGGAAGCGACGCCGCAGTGTCTCCGTGGGGCGGTCGGCGACGACTGTCACCCGCCATCCCAGCCCCGCGGCCTGGGTCACCACAGGGGCCACATCGAAGCCGCTTCCGAAGAGCACCAGCGAATGAGGCGGCTCCACCACCTCCACCAGCACATCGGCCCCGCCGCACGGCCCGCTCCAGGTGCGGCCCACTTCCAGCGCTTCGAGGGCGGCCTCGCGAACAGCGTCACCCAGGGGGCCCGCGATGTGCCCGGCCTCCAGCCCGTCATCGCGCAGCAGCAGTCGAGCACCCACGGCGTGGGTCGGCCCCTGATACACGGTGGCCACCACCGCGCGGCGTCCCAGGTTCCGGGCCTCGGCCGCGAACGCGAGTGCATCCACGGGGCCCGGCTCGCAGCGCTCCAGCAGGACGTCCACGACTCCATTGCAGCCGAGCGCGAAGGAGAAGCTTCCTTCGTCCTCGGCGCCTTCGCCCGTCGAGTCGTAGCGCAGCACGCGCGGCCCGGTGCTCGTCCAGAAGAACGCCTTGCGGACGATGTCGGCCTCCAGGCATCCGCCGCTCACGCCGCCCGCGAGCCAGCCGTCCTCGCCCATCAACATCCGGGCGCCGGGCTTGCGGTACGACGAACCGGACACGGCGACCACCGTGGCCAGTACCCAGGGGCCTCGCGAGTGCGCGCGAGCGCGGAGGATGGCGTCCAGGTCCTTCATGTTCCGCCGCTCATCGTAGCAGAGGCGCGAGCGTCAACGGACCACGGAGCTGTCGTGGGGCTTCACCGGCACGGCGTCTGTCGAGAACCGTGCGAGGACCCGCGCGGCGAGTCGAGAACCCTCTACGCAGAGGAAGACGAGGAGCACCGGCTCGATGAAGTACTTGAACCGCATGTTCTCGCCCTTCTCGAACAGGATGCTCACCACGACGACGAACAACACGGGAAGCACCAGCCCGGCCACACGGAGCCACGCTGCCCGGTCCTCGAGTCTCTTCAAGGCCGGCACCCCGGTGACGAGCAGCAGCAGCCAGAGCATGGGCGAGGAGAAGACGAAGTCGAGCGGCTCGCGCCACGGCAGCCGATCCACCAGGACATGGGGCTGGTAGCGACTGGAGGGCTCTCCATACAGCGAGGCATTCTCCGCGAAGGAGGCCAGCGTCACGGAGAGGGGTTGTTCGAGCAGCGCCCGACGACACACGTACTTCAAGCCCACCGAGTAGCGCAGGGCATCCAGGTGGTTGTAGTTGTAGTAACCCCCCAGCTTCTCGTCCTGGCGCAGCACGGCGGCGCTCGAAGGAGAGGGCAGGGAGGCGGGCAGCACATGCGGAGGCAGGCGCACGCCGCCGAGGTCTGGCTCTCCCTGGCCGATGGCTCGACAGAGGTTGAGTCCGTCGAAGGTGGACGTCATCGACGTGCCGAACAGCGCGAGCTGCTTGG
This sequence comes from Myxococcus eversor, assembly GCF_010894455.1. GTDB lineage: Bacteria > Myxococcota > Myxococcia > Myxococcales > Myxococcaceae > Myxococcus > Myxococcus eversor. Next base: position 118,082 of record NZ_JAAIXY010000029.1, read on the forward strand.
CGACGTAGGGCCCCGCGAACAGCGTCACCACCGCGAGGTACCGCCCCACGCGTCGCAGGGGGACGCTCCTCAGCACGAGGCACAGGGCCACGAGCAGGAAGAAGGGCCACTGGAAGATGGAGCGCACGAAGAAGAGGACGAGCGACGCGGCGGCGAGCCGGGCGATGGAGCCGCCCTCCCGTTTCAGTTTCCACAGCTCGAAGCAGAACCACAGGAAGGCGAGCGCGCTGGCCGCGGTGCTGTCCAGCAACGTGGCGAAGGCGAGGGCCCCCGGGTGCAGCGCCGTCACCCCCGCGCCGACAATCGCAGCCGGCCTGCCCGCCAGCCGATACACCCAGGCGAAGACGAGCGTCACGGTCGCCGCGAACACGAGCGCCCACGCGACATAGGTCCACCGGTCCACGGCGTCCACCAGCGCCGCGCTGTCGAGCGCGCCGTGGACCCAGGCGAGCACGGCGCGGAACACGTCCAGCAGGGGAGGCTGGATGTGCAGGTACCAGAGCGAGCGCACCGGCTCCTCACGCAGCTCCCGGAGCGACAGCGTCTGCATCATCCGCTCGGAGTTCCACGCCTGGAAGCGCAGCCCGTCCGGCGTGAACCGGCGGAACAGCGCCTCCAGGGCGAGCAGGAACAGGAAGGACACCGCGAAGACGACGCCTTGCTCGCGTCGGCTGGCGACGCGGCGGACAGGCTTCGCTGGAAGAGCCGAGGGGAGGGGAGAGGAGTCAACCACCAGGGTGGAGTCTCGCAGCCTCTCCGGCCTCTCGTACAGAGGCCCTCGGCGCCTCGCCGTGGTGGCTCAGGCCCGCGCCCACTTCCGACGAAGCGCGAAGGCCGCCAGGGTCAGCAGCCCCAGGGGACCCGCGAAGCCACCGCCCGTCGCTCCGCAGCCACCGTCATCGTCGGACTTCCCCGGCCCATCCGTCCCAGGGCCGGAGTCAGGAACCCCCGCGTCCGGGGTGCCAGGGCCCGAGTCTGGAGTGCCGGGCCCCGCGTCTGGCGTCTCGGTAACCGGACCGGACGAATCCCCATACGCGCCGATATGGCCCGGAGTGGTTACAGTGCGTGCCTCGGCGGAGACGTGCTTCACGTACTGCCAGTCCACTGGGAGGGCCGCGGCCTCGGAGGGCGCCGCCACGGCGGTCCCACGCAGGGGCGAGCCCTGGGCCAGGTGGAAGTCCTGGCCCGCGAGGTCCACGAAGCCGGGCGTGGTGCCAGTCAGGTTACCGCCGGTGTCCACGACGGAGACCGGGACTCCGGCGAAGGTGGACACATAGCCCGGCTTGTACCAGTTGCCGCCATGCCGCAACGTGCCAAGCTCGTCCGTGAGTGACAACGTATTGCCTCCCGCCGCGGCCACCAGGACGACGTTGCTGGTGACGTGGGCCGTCTGGGCATTCGAGGACAGCCGCAGCAGCGTGGTGCGGTCCGTGCGCGAGGAGACGACGGTGTTGTGGAAGAAGTAGAGCTGGGAGCGGTACGTGGACGTCGTCCCGTTGTCCCCGCCGAAGTGGACGATCTGCCGGTTACCGGCGCCCTCGGGCTCCAGCAGCACGTTGCCGTAGACGAAGGTGCGCGAGTAGGACGCCGCCGCGCGGACAGTCACGCTGTCCGACTCGACGAGGTCCAGTTGCCGGTTACCGCCCTCAATCCAGTTGTAGCGGATGACGGTGCCGGCGGACCGGTCCTTCAGGTTGTTTCCCAGACACCCGGTGCACAGCGGCCCGAAGCGGTTGAACTGGTAGGTGATGCCCAGCGCCTCGGTGTATGCGTTGTGCTCCAGGATGCTGCCGTTGTTGCCGTTGCCGAGGATGTGATTGCGCTCGACGAGCAGGTCCGACGTCTCGTTGGCGACGAACAGGCCGTTGCCGCTGTCCTCCAGGACGCAGCCGCGAATGGTGAGGTGCTCGCCCTTCTCGATGAAGATGGCGGCGGCGTTGGTGGTGTAGGTGGAGGCCCCGCTGCGCCCGGTGAAGGCTCCTCGGGCGCGGCGCAGGTGCAGGTCCTCCACCACCAGGTAGGCGGGCATCGTGTCGGCGGGCGTGTTGGAGCCGCCAATCTTCAGGATGCCGCGCTGCTCACTCCAGAAGTTGAGCTGCGAGCGCGTCGTCGCGTTCTCCCCGACGATGACCGGCAGGTTGCCCGCCGCGTCGCGCACGCCGCGCACGGTGATGGGCGCGGAGGCCGTGCCGCGCACCCCCAGCACCCACTTCTCCGCATAGGGCGTCGGGCGCGCGTGGATGAACACGGTGTCACCGGGCTTGAGCGACTCCCAGGGCACGGCGCCAATGCTGGCGAAGGGCTGGCCAGGGCCGACGCGGTACTCGGTGGCCTGGGCGACGAGCGACTGGAGCAGGACGAGGAAGACCCATCGGAAACGGTGCATTTCACGGAGTGTGACGCGGCTGCCGGGAAGCGGTCCACCATGCGTTGTGGCAGGGGAGGCGACTCGAGCCCGCGCGCGGGAAAGGAGGACAGGGGGACTGGATGATTCCTCCGGCCCGGGGTGTAGTTCTCCCCCGCATGCCCCATCTGCGTCAGGTCTTCGTCATCCAGGCCCTTCGCGAGCTCGGTCGGCTGGCCCCGGACCTCGCTCGCAACCGGGCGGAGCGCTCCCTGGAGGCCAGTCTCCAGAGCCTGCGCGAGGCCTGTCTCACGACGCTCGGCATGGAGCTGGACACGCTGACGGTGTTCGACGCGCGCTCCGTCGTGCGGCTCTTCGCGCACGCGGAGCAGGCGCGCATCCTCGCCCACCTGATGGACGAGCGGGCGCGCACCCTCGCGGAGCACGGCGACTTCGTGGGCGCCCTGTCGGACACCGTCTACGCCGGACAGCTCCTCGCGTCCTCCCGTCAGCGCTTCGGCGTGCTGCGAGACGCGGGCGCGGCGGACGCCCTGGAGCGCGAGCTGCCCAAGCCTCCTCCCTGATGAGCCGGAGCCGCGCGTCTCAGGACGCGACGCGCGCCCGGGGCCGACGAACGGCCTGGGCGCCACAGGCCACCGCGTGCCGCGCGAGCGCCTCGTCCACCGCCGCGTCGTCCAGCTTCACGCCCTTCTCGCGCCAGAGGTTGTCCACCTGGAGCACGCCCTCGCGCACGCGGGCCTCCAGCCGTCCCACGAGCTGACCCCGGTGGAGCAGCGGGCACACGTACCAGCCCCACTGGCGCTGCGCGGCGGGCTTGTAGACCTCCCAGATGTAGTCGAAGCCGAACGCGACGCTCACCAGCCCCCTGTCCCACAGCACCGGGTCCAGGGGCCCGAGGATGCGCATCCTCGCGTCCGGCTCCGGGAACTCGCGCTCCCGGAAGCCCGAGGGCGCCAGATATCGACGGGGTGAGCCCGGCACGGTGACGTCCTCGAGCACGCCCTCGGAGACCAGCGTGTCGGGCAGCGCGGAGGTGCGCACGTCGGACAGCATGGACCAGTGCGGTCCGCTCGCGCGGCTCAAGAGGCCCGCGGCCTCCACGCGCTCGCCCAGGGCCCAGCGCTCGAAGGCGCTCTTCACCCGGGCCTCGGCCATCTTCGGCAGGGCGCGTCCGGGGACGTCGTACACCTTGCCGCCAGGGCCGCGTCCGCACACCACCACCTGGCAGCGCGTCCAGAGGACCTCCAGCGCCATGGCGGTGGCGCGCGCGGTGCCCTTCCATCCGCTCCAGTCGATGGGCACCACCGCGCCATGGTCCTTCAGCTCGCGAGAGGACGACGGGCCTCGCTGCGTCACCTCGTCCAGCACGGCGTGCAACACCGGCTCGGGGATGCGCTTGAGCCGCTCCTCCAGCCGCCACCAGGGCGCCTGGGCCGCGCGCTCGCGGTAGTACGGGAAGGCGCTCGCGGGCAGCAGGCAGCGCTCCTTGGCGAAGTGCTCGAACGCGTGTCCCGGCAGCAGGTGGCGGTACACGTCGCCGCGCGTGATTCCCTCCACGCGCGCCAGCGCCACCAGGTCCGCGTTGGTGCCGATGACATCCAACGGGTCCAACTGGATGCAGCGCAGCGACTTGAGGAGCGAGCGAACTCCGCGCGCCCCGGGAACAGACAGGGGGCGCGCGAGTCCCAGTTGTCCGACGAGATATCGCCGCGCCTCATCGGGCTGCAGCACGGTGGGAGCGGGAAGCGAAGGCGAAGGCACGGCGCGGACGTTAACCGGTGCCCCCGGCTCAGTCGCGCTCGGGTGGAGCCTCGTCTTCCTCCTCCTCGACGGCGCGGCCCACGGGCTCGGGCTCCAGGCGGGCTTGTCGCTGGCTGGCCTCCCAGGACTCCTCCGCGTCGTGGGCGTGGACGACGGAGGCCGCCGCGTCATCCTGGGCGCTGGCCCAGGTGGTGTGCCCTCCCGCGTAGCCCTCCAGGGGACGAGCGCCTCGCCGCGCCTCCACCTCCAGGTCCTTCTCTTCCTGCTCCCGCAGCCGCTGGCGCTCCTGCTCGCGCTCGCGCTGGTGCTGTCGGTCGATGATGGGGTCGTCCGCCATGGTGCTGATACCTCCTGTCCGCAACTTGCGGACGACGCTCGACGGCGGCAGCGAGCCGGCGCGGCGCCATGACGGGCCGCATGCTCGGTGGGCGAGCGGAGTTCGCCCGTCGCCCACCCAGGCGCCCTCAGCCCGCTCTCATGCGCAGCACCACCTTGCCCGTGGCGCGTCGGCTCTCCAGCTCCCGCAGGGCCTGCGCGCCCTGCTCCAGCGGGAAGACGCTGCCCACCACCGGCTCGAGGAGTCCCTGGTCCGCCATCGCCTCCAGGTCCTTGGCGATGGTCGCCGTCAGCGACGGCTCATGGAGGAGGAAGCCGCCCCACGCCACGCCCACGACGTCGATGTTGCGCAGGAGCAAGCGGTTCACCGCGACCTCGGGGATGCGGCCTCCCGCGAAGCCCACCACCAGCAGCCGTCCCTCCGGCGCCAGCGCCTTGAGGCTCTTGTCGAAGATGTCGCCACCCACCGGGTCCAACACCACGTTGACGCCCAGGCCGCCTGTCTTCTCCTTCACCTGCGAGAGCCAGTCCCCGCTCGACAGCAGCACCTCGTGCGCCCCTGCCTTGCGGGCCACCTCCGCCTTTCGCTCGTCACTCACCACCGCGAGCACCCGCGCCCCCGCGCCGCGCGCCACCTGCACGGACGCCGTACCCACGCCACCCGCCGCGCCGTGCACCAGCACCGTCTCGCCGGACTTCAAGCGCCCGCGCCGGTGCAGCGCGAAGTGCGCCGTGTGGTAGTTCATCACCACGCCCGCCGCCGCCTCGAAGCTCCACCGCGCGGGGATGCGGAACACCATGTCCGGCGAAATCGCGGCGACTTCCGCGAACCCTCCCAGGCCGAAGCTGAACGCCATCACCCGGTCGCCCGGCTTCACCGCGGCGCTCGCGGGCGCCGAGCGCACCACGCCCGCCACCTCCACGCCCGGTACGAAGGGCACCGGCGGCTTCATCTGGTACTGCCCTCGAGTGAGCAGCAGATCCGGAAAGCTCACCCCCGCGGCCACCACGTCGATGAGCACCGCGTCCGCTGCGTCGGGCTCCGGAACCTCCACCAGCGTGAGGCCCTCGGGTCCTTCCAGTCGCTGCAACTGAAGTGCGCGCATGTCCCTTCCTCCCTGCGGGAGAGCCTCGCGCACCGCACCTCATCCGCAAAGGGACACGGCGAGCGCTCGTGGATATCCCTGTCAGGCGCCGCGCGCGGCACGCGTCTTCGAAAGAGATTCCGGCGTCCGGCCGGTGCGGTCCTACACGCCCTGGGCGCTTGATGTCGCTGGTTCGAATCCAGCTCTCCCGACTGTCTTTCCGGGGGATAGCTCAGAGGTAGAGCGCGAGCCTGAAAACACATGGCCGCGCCACTCGGACGCCGGAATCCCTCCCACCCTCAATTCCTGTCGAAAATGCGGCGAAAAATGCCGCCGGGCCTCGCGCGCGGACCCCGGCTGGCTGTCTTCGGTCACGCCTTTTTCGGGAAATACTGAGGGGGCTGGGGTTACCCACTACGTCGCACGGTTCTTCAAAAGTACCGGGTAGGGCACCCATAAGTGCATGAAATATCTGAGTAATTTATCCTAAACTCGGAATTTGAGAATAGGCTACTTAGTAAAATTATCGCGCAACCTTGAAATACGTAACCCTCCCGTGGCACTGTGCTTTCTAATCTTTCCGCTTAGGAGGATTACAATGGTGAATCAGCGAGTGCGCGGTGCACTTGGTGTTGCGGCGCTGTCCTTCCTTGTTGGTTGCAACGAGTCCACCCCTGCTCCCGAGGCGAAGCCCCAGGAAACCGCGAGCAAGACCGCGGCCCTGGAGTCCGCTGGGACGAAGATCCTTGACAAGGATGCCTCCGGCATCCCGACGTTCATCACGGGCAAGCTGGGCCAGCTGGTGATTTCGCCCGCGGGCGCGGCGTCCATGCGTGAGGCCGAGCTGGCCCCCGCGGTGGCGGCCGTGGCTCCCCTGTTCCACCTGAACACGGGCGACCTGTTCCTGAAGAAGGCGTACACGGACCCCCAGGGCGACAGCCACTTCCGCTATGGCGTCCGGGTCAACAACATCCCCGTGCTGGGCGGCGAGCTGCGCATCCACGCCCGCAATGGTGAGGTCTACGCGGCGAACACCAACACCCGCAGCGACCTGAAGGCCGAGGCCAAGGCCGGCGTCGATGTGTCGGTGGCGAAGGCGTCCCTCCAGGCCGACCGCGAGACGCACGAGGGTCTGGTCATCCAGGAGGAGAGCGAGCTCGTCTACTGGCGCGACTCCGACCAGCTCATCCTGTCGTACAAGCTCACCCAGACGGGTGAGAAGCGCGACGGCACCCCGATTCGCGACTTCGTCATCGTGAACGCGAAGAACGGCGATGTGATTGCCCGCCTGCCGCAGATCCACACGGCGCTCAACCGCCGCATGCACAACGGCAACAACACCACGACCCTGCCGGGCGTGGTGGTTCGCACCGAGGGTCAGCCCGAGCACGCCGACCCGGTCGTCAACACCAACTACGACCACCTGGGCACCGTCTACGACTGCTACCAGGAGCTGTACGGTCGCGACTCCATCAACAACACCGGTGGCATCCTCATCAGCACCGTGCACCACCGCGTCGCCTACGTGAACGCCTTCTGGGACGGTGTCCAGATGGTGTACGGCGATGGCGACGGCGTGAACGCCAGCAACCTGGCGAACTCGCTGGACGTGACGGCGCACGAGCTGACGCACGCCGTGACGGAGAACGAGTCCAACCTCACCTACTCCGGTGAGTCCGGCGGCCTGAACGAGTCCATGTCGGACATCTTCGGCGCGGTGTGCGAGTGGTTCGGCGACGGCAACGTCGTCAGCGCCCGTACGTGGCTGGTGGGCGACGACATCTGGACCCCGTCCATCCCGAACGACGCCCTGCGCTACATGGCGAACCCCACGCAGGACGGCGACTCGCTCGACTACTACCCGGACTACTCCTCCGGCGTGGACGTGCACTACAGCTCGGGTATCTCCAACCTGGCGTTCTACCTGCTCTCGCAGGGTGGCACGCACCCGCGCGCCAAGACCACCACCGTGGTCGCTGGCATCGGCATCGAGAAGGCCGGGCAGATCTTCTACCGCGCCAACCGCGACATCCTGATGGCCGGCTCCGGCTTCGAGGCCGCCAAGCTCGCCACCGAGCAGGCCGCCGCGCAGCTCGGCTACACCGCCGCCGAGATTGAGTCCGTGAGCAACGCCTGGAAGGCGACGGGCGTCGGCGTGCCCATCATCATCGACTCGGACCCCATCGAGAAGGATGTCCCCATCTCGGACATCTCCGGTGGCCGCGGCGAGAAGAAGTACTGGGAGTTCGACCTGCCGGAAGGCGCGTATGACCTGAACGTCTCCATCGCCGGTGGCACGGGCGACGCGGACATGTATGTCCGGTTCGGCAATGCTCCGACGACGAGCCTGTACGACTGCCGTCCGTACCGCTCGGGCAACGCGGAGAGCTGCCCGTTCCCCACGCCGAACCACGGCAAGTGGTACGTGATGCTCAACGGCTTCAGCCCCTACACGGGCGTGACGCTGACCGTCACCTGGAAGGGTGGCTTCGTGCCCGTGCAGAGCGGCGTGGCCGTGAAGAACCTCTCTGGCGCGGCGGGTTCCTCGCGCGTGTTCACCATCCAGGTTCCGGAGCGCAAGCCCGGCACCGGCATCAACAGCCTCTACATCCAGACGGGCGAGGGTGAGGGCAACCCGGACATCTACGTCAAGCTGGCGTCGGCGCCGTCGAAGTTCGACTACGACTGCCGCAGCGTGAAGGAGCACCAGTCCGAGGTGTGCAACCTCATCAACGTGCCGGCCGGCAAGTACTACATCGAGGTCTTCGGCGCGAAGGGCGGCTACGAAGGCATCGCGTTCATCGCGTCGCACAAGTAAGCACCTGACGTCACCGGCGCGGCCTTCGGGTCGCGCCGGCCCAGGCCCCGGTCGTCCGTTTCCTCACGGACGTCCGGGGCTTTGTCATGTGCGGGGGGTGGGGCTTCCTCAGAGCGGGCGGACAGCGGGGCCCGGCAGGATTTCGCGCAGGCACCGCTCGATTCCGCCCCGGTGCTTCCACTGCTGCGGGTAGCCGAGCGACACCTCCTCGAAGCGCACGCCGTCCCGCCACTGCGTCAGCGGAATGTGGAGGTGGCCGGTGACGACGACTTCGGCCCGGTAGCGCGCGTGCCAGTCCTCGGTGCGCTTCGTCCCGCACCAGATGGAGAAGCGGGGGATGCGCGGCAGGCGCACGTGCTCGTAGCGCAGCGGGTAGTGGTTGATGAGCACCGTGGCGCAGCCCGCGGGCAGCGCCTCGAGCCGGGCTTGAGTCGCCTCCACGCGCGCGGCGCACCAGGCGGAGCGGCTCGAGTAGGGCTCCGGGTGCAGCAGCACCTCGTCGGTGCACAGCAGGTCATCCTCCCACGCCCACTCCAGCGCCTTGTCCTCTGGCACGTGGTCCGGACGGAACGAGTAGTCGTAGCCCAGGAACATGGGGACGAGGACGCGGTGAGGGCCCTCGCCGGGCCAGCGCGGGTACGGGTCCTCGGGCGTGAGTGCGCCGTGGCTGCGGCACAGCGCCACCAACCGCTGGTAGCGCGCGTCGCCCTTCAGCTGCGGCTGCTCGGAGGGCATGGTCCACAATTCGTGGTTGCCCGGTACCCAGAGGACCTGCCGGAAGCGCGCCGTCAGCGTGCGCAGCATGAAGTCCATCTCGGAGAGGCTCTCGCCCACGTCGCCCGCGACGATGAGCCAGTCATCCGGGAAGAAGGGGAGGGTCTGCAGGGCCTGGCGGTTGTCGGCGTGGCGCAGGTGCAAGTCACTGATGGCGTAGAGCTTCATGGCGGCGCGGCCACCTTAACGCGGGAGGGCGGGGCGCGCCGCACGGAGGGCGCCCACGGCTCAGGCGGAGCACTTCCCGGGGTTCGCGCCCAGGGCGCGCAACAGCGCGTACACTTCCGACGGAGGCGCGGCGCGGTCCACCCAGGTGATGCCCCGGGGACACGGCCGGGCGGGAGGCCGCACCGCGTGGAGCGCGCAGGCCGTGCAGGGATGGTGCGCGCGCACCTGCTCCAGCAGACCGAGCCCGTCTCCATCCGGAAGCAGATCCCCGCTCACCACCACGCGCGGCACCTCTTCACGCACGAGCGCGAGCGCTTCGGTCATGTCTCGCGCGTAGCGCTTCCCACCTGGCAGGTCCCTCGCGAGTCGCCGCAGCGCGGCGAGTGCGCGCGGGTCTTCGTCCACGAACAAGAAGGTGAGCACGGGCATCACGGTCATCGCTTCGACGTCCTCGGGTTGAGGGGAACGCCTCAGGTCAGGTTCTCTCAAGACTACCTGGGAAGTTCTTGGATGCCAACCTCTCAAGTCATATCGACATGGGTAGACCCGTTAGGTTAACGAACATGGAAAAGACCCTCGCATCCCGCCTCGGAGGAGCTGCGCGACTCGCCCGGACCCGCCTGAATCTGACGCAGGCCGACGTCGCGGAGCGCATCGGTATCGCGAGTGAAGTCTATGGGCGACTGGAGCGCGGCCACATGTTGCCGAGCATCCAGACCTTCCGTCGGCTGTGCGTGGTGCTCTCCATCTCCGCGGACGAAGCGCTGGGTCTCAAGCCGTCCGGCGAGGTGAAGTGGGCCGCGGAGCCTCCCAGTGAGTATGGCGAGTCCGGTGAGCTGCGCCGCCTGCTGCGTCGTGCGAAGCAACTGGACCGCGGCGCCATCCGCCTCTTGAGCGTCCTGGCCGCGCAGTTCCGCCCCAAGGGCAACGGCTGACTCCGGGCGCTGCGCCTACGTCCCGGCGCGCGCTCTCTCCAGCTTTCCCAGTCGCTCGCGCAGCTTCTTCGCGGAGGGGAATCCGTGGAAGAGGACGACCTGGGGGTGGGCCTCCAGCGTCTCTCGCTCGGCGGGCTCCTTCGACAGCAGCGCGCGGTCCACTCCGAGCAGCAGTCCCGCGTCGGGCCGGGTGCGCAGCTCCGCGAGCCTGCGGGTCAGTGCGCTCGCGTGCCAGGGGTGGAACAGCTCCAGGGCGACCTCGTGTCGCGACGCGCGGTGGCGGAAGGTCAGGTCCGGGACGCACAGGCTCGCGGCGCCCACGTGCCGGGGCAGGGGCGTGAGGTCCAGCTCCCACGCGTCATCCACGAAGCTCGCCGACAGCGAGGCGACCTCTTCGGGCACGTGGCCCAACGCGGCGGGTAGGGGAGAGACGAGCGGGTCCTTGTCGCTCAACGTGAGCGTGGCCTGTCGTCGCGAGGGCTCCACGGTGGCCTTCAGCTCCCAGCGCTCCAGCACCGGGACGACGGACAGGAACGAGGCGAGCTGCAGGCCGTACTTCTTCTGCATCGCCAGCATGGCCCCGGGCCCTTCCACTTCCAGCTCCCAGTCCGGGCCGTCACGCCGCACCTCCGCGACCAGGCGGCAGAACTTCAGCCACCGGAGCACCTTGCGCACGCGCAGCAGTTCCGGTGAGCGAGCCCGCAGCGTCAGGCGCCGGGCCGACAGCAGTGGCCCCTGGGCCAGCGCGAGGTTGTAGCGGTCCAGGAGCACCTGCGCCGTGGGCGCTTCCGCGTCCCAGCCCAGCAGCTTCCGATTGCCGGGCAGGTCCGCATAGAGCGCGTCCCGCGCGTCCGTCAGTGGCACGCCCAGGGCTGCTTCCAGGCGTGCCTCGTAACCCTCCACGGAGGTGTCGGGTGTCAGCGTGCGCAAGGTCCGGGCGGCCGTCTTGAAGCGCTCCCAGCGGGCTTCGGATGCACCGGGCGCGGGCTCCTCGAAGACGAGCCGGTCCACGAGCAGCTTCACCAGCCCGCGCGCGATTTTGGGGCGCGCGAAGGCTCCGGCGGACAGGCCCAGCATCTCCTCCACGTCGTCGCACGTCTCGCCCCGTGACGACTCCACGGTGGCCAGCAGGTCCGAGGCGAGTGACAGCAGGGCCTCGTCGTCGCGCTTCACGAAGACCGGGCGCAGCACGCCCTTGCTCACGCGGAAGGCGAGCAGCTCGCGTGTCAGCACAGCGGGCCTCGCGTGAGGCCACTGCGTGACAGTCCATCGCCGACGATGGGGCGCGCGGGCGTCAACACCTCAGGGGTCCTATCGGTGGGCGACATGGTGGCGCCGCCGCACTTCGGCGTCAGCGCGGAGCCCACTTCATGTGAGAGCGCGCTCACCTCAGGGTTCCTCCTGGTAGGCATCATGCTGGCGCCGTCGCTCGCTGATGCCGCTCTCCGCCGTCTGCGCGGAGCACACCTCGTACAGGAGCGCGCGCTTCCCCGGGCGCTTGCGCAGGATGCGCCCCAGCCGCTGCACATGTTCGCGCACGCTGCCGCTGCCGCTGAGCACCACGCCCACGCGCGCCTCGGGCACGTCGACGCCCTCGTTCAGCACACGCGAGGTGAGCAGCACGGGCAGCTCCCCGGACGAGAACGCGGCCAGCAGCGCCTTGCGCTCGGGCACGGGCGTGTGGTGCGTGAGCGCGGGCAGGAGCAGCCTTCGCGCCAGCGTGTACACCGTCTCGTTGTCGTCGGTGAAGACGAGGACGCGGTCCTCGCGGTGCTCCAGGAGGATGCGCCACAGCACCTCCTGCTTGCCGCTGGAGGTGAGGGCGATGCGGCGCTGCTCGCGGTAGCCACGGTACGCGGCCCGGCCCTCGTCGCTGCGCTGGCTCTGCGCCAGGAAGCGCGCCCACCCGTCCGGCGCCGACAACCGCACGCCCAGCTTGCGCACGAAGTTGAGATAGAGCGCCCGCGCCTCGTCGTAGCGCGCCTTCTCGTCCGCCGTCAGCGGCACCGCCACCTGCTTCACCTCATAGGGCGCTAGGTACTCGCCCTGAAGCTCGCGGATGTCGGTGCGGTGCACGCGTGGACCCAGCAGTTCCTCGCACACCCGCTCGCCGCCGTCCGTGCGCTCCAGCGTCGCGGTGAGGCCCAGCCGGTAGGGCGCCAGCGAGCCCTCCGCGATGAAGCGGTAGCTGGGGGCCGGAAGGTGGTGGCACTCGTCACAGACGAGCAGGCCGAAGCGGTTGCCGTGGAACTCCGTCTGCATCGCCGCCGAGTCGTACGTCGTCACCGTCAACGGCTGCCGGTCATTCACCCCTCCGCCCAGCATCCCCACCGGCAGGGCGAAGTGGCGCGAGAGCACGCCCTGCCACTGCGTCATCAGGTCCAGCGTCGGCACCACCACCAGGGTGGGGCGCTTCACGTGGGCGATGGCCAGCACCGCCAGCAGCGTCTTGCCCGCGCCCGTCGGCAGCTCCACCAGGCCCCGTCCTCCCGCCTGCGTCCACGCCTCCAGCGCCGCGCGCTGGTGGGGAAACGGCTGGATGGGCACGGTGAGCGTCGCGTCGAGCGGCTCGAAGCGCTTCGCCCGGTCCGCGTACGCCACGCCCAGCTCCCGCAGCCGCAGCACCACGTCGCGGTAGTGCCAGGCCGGGGCGCGGTACACCCCCGTGCGTCCGTCCTTCTGGAAGAGGGCGAGCAGCCGCGCGTCCTCCGGCAGCGTGGGAGCCACCAGCGTGCCGCAGTCGAAGTGGAGCTCGCAGGTGCCGGCCATGGACGTCCTCTGGAGGACCTAGCCGGTCAATCCACGTTTCGCCAGCCTCATGAGAAGGCGAGAGGGAAGTCGGGGCCGCGCATGTCTCCTTGCAGGAGGCCCCGCGTTCGGGATACCCACCCGCGCCCATGCGTTTTGTCTCGCTCGTTCCCCTGCTGTGTGGGCTGGCGGTCGTCGCCCAGGGTGGTCTCAACAAGCGCTTCGCCGGCCAGTGGGGCCTGCTGGGCGCGGTGCTGATGAACATGGTGGTGGCGACGGTGGCCACCTTCGCCGTGTACGCCGTGGCGCGCTCGGTGCCCGGCCTGTGGCCCGAGGCCGCGTCCACGCAAGGCCGCTTCTCCGGCTTCACCTTCTGGCACCTGCTGCCCGGACTGTGTGGCGTCGTCATCGTCGTCGGCATGCCCTGGGCCATCGGCCGCGTGGGCGCCGTGGAGTCCGTCCTGCTGCTCATGGCCGCGCAGCTCGCCACCAGCCTCGTCTGGGATGCGATGGTGGAGAACCGTCCCGCCACGCTCGCCCGGGTGCTGGGGTCGGTGGTCGCCTTCTCTGGTGCGGCCATCGCCGTCTGGAAGGGTTAGGTTTCCCGGCAGATGCGTCGCGTCCTCATCGCCAGCCCCCATGTCGCGTCCCGCGAGCTGCTGCGCCGCGTGCTCGCTGTCGATGACGAGAGCCTGCTCATCTCCGCCACCGGCGACACCGACGACGCGCTCGCCTCCATCACCACCGCGCCGCCCGCGCTCGTGGTGGTGGACCTGCGCAGGCAGGACGAGGACTTCCCGCTGTTCCTCGGGCTCTTGCGCAAGCGGCACCCGACGCAGCCGGTCATCGCGCTGGTGCCGGGCCGGATGCGCATCTTCGACGGAAGCCACGAGCGCGTCATCGAAGCGCCCGGGGACAGCACCGAGTCCCTCCACCAGCTCCTCGACTCCTTGAGGACCGCGGTGCGGGATTTGGTCGCCCAGGAAGTGCTGAGGGTGCTGCGCCCGCCCGTCGGCCGGGCCTGAGCCTCACAGGCGCAGGCGGTAGCCCAGTCCTCCCGCGAGGAAGCCCCCGACATTCACGTCGCCCGTGGTGACGAAGTCCAGCGGGGCCAGGTGGTAGTGCGCCTCCAGGAAGAGACCACCCGGGCCCAGCGGAAGCTCCAGTCCGGCCAGGGCCTGCAGTCCCAGTCCGCCGCCGCTCTCCGACGCGGTGGCGCCGAAGAGGTCGGACGTGGCGCGGTGCAGGTACAGGCCCGGCCCGCCGCCCACGTACGGAGTCAGCGAGCCCAGCGCCCGCTCGAAGCGGAATACCGCCGACAGCAGGAAGGCCACCTCGCGCACCGCGAGCGTGTAGCTCCCATCCGGAGGGGGCGCGCCGAAGCCGCCCAGCTGCGGGTCGGTGAGCACGCCCGACGCCTGCGGCCGGTGGTAGTTCACCTCCAGCACCACCGCGAGCCGTCGCTTCAAGAGCGGCGTGACGTAGCCCAGCTCCAGGCCCAGGTAGAGGTCGCCGCCCAGCGGCGCGGTGGACTTGAAGAAGCCCACCTTCGGCGCCAGCAGGACGCGGCCTCCACCGACCCCCTCCGTCGAGGCGGCGGACTTCGAGCCGGAAGCGGCGAGCGCGGTGAGCGCGACGAGGACGAGTGCGTTCATGGCAGGAGCGCTCCAGACAACGGCACGGGGCGGGCCCCGTCTTCGGAAGTCAGCGTCGCGGTCGGCGCGGCCACCACGGTGAAGCCCTCCACCGCGGGCACCAGGCCCACCGCGCCGCTCGGGTCGATGACTTCGAGCGCATAGGGCCCGCCCGGGGCGAGGCCCTGGGGGCACTTGGGGTCACCTCCCGGCTCCTCGAAGCCCGAGCACGAGGGGAGCTCCGCGGTGACTTCCGTGGCGGACACCCGCGTCACCGCGCGAAGGGGAATGCGCTGCGACAGGGTGGGCGCCGTCTTCAAGGGCGCCAGCACGAACAGCTCCGGCACGTCCGTGAAGCCGCGCTGCGCTCCCGTGGGCGCATTGAAGAGCCGGATGGGGGTGTTGCTCAGCTCGCTCCCGGACCTCGGCGTCAGCGTGAGGGTGCCCAGGTGGGGGTAGACGAGGTCGATGCCACCGGCCGCGACGGCCGAACAGCCCTCGGGCAGGGTGAGCACCAGGTCATAGATGCCCTCGGGAGTGCCCGGCGGAATCTCCGACTCGATGCGCGTCGCGGAGACGACGGTGACGAAGAAGAGGGGCTGGTCGGCCATGCCCTCGCGGCGCAGGAGGATGATGGGGGATGTGCCTGGCTGGAAGTCACGACCCTCCAGGACGATGGGATTGGCGCCCGTGGCCGAGTACCCATCCGCCGGCGGCACCACCCGCGTCACCGTGGGCGGCGGCACCACCGTCAGCGCGTCTCGCAGCGTGGCGGTGCCACCCAGGGGATTGGCGACCTCCACCGCATAGGTGCCCGGCAGCAGCTCCACCGGGGGGGTGCTGTCGCTAGTGGGCACGTTGAGGAGCAGCAGCTCCGGCCGCACGTAGAAGACCTGGCTCCGCGACAGCGTGTACGTGGACGGCCCCCGCAGCGTCACTTCCGGCAGCTCCACCGTGGGCGTGTCCGTGAGCGCCTCGCCGGGCACGGGGGTGAAGCGCTTGCCCTCCACCTCCAGGCCCCAGCCCGTCTGCCCGCCCTGCGCGTTGCAGAGCTGGGTCAGCGTGGAGGCGCGAGTCCGGGGGTTGACGGCTCGCTCCACCACGGGCGTGGGCCCCTCCGTGGTGCGTGAGCACCCGCAGAGGGCAAGCAGGGCGGTGGCGACGACTTGCAGGCGCAAAGCGATTCCTCCCCTTCATCAAACGACGGCCACCCACGTTAGGCCGCCCTCCCTGGAGGTCCGGAGATTTTTCCGGTTCCGACCGGAGGCCTCGCCCCAAGGGCCCACTCCCTCCGCGCAACTCCGCGAACTCATTGGTTTCGAGCGCCGTGCGGGCGTCGGCACGGCGAATGCTATGGGTTCATGTCGCGGGGGATGACGCGGTCCGGTGGGGGGGCGTTGGGGGCGGGGACGTGTCGTGCAAGGGGCTGGGCGGAGACGAGTCGGTGCCTGGAGTGGGGAGGCAGGGTTCGTCGGTGGGGATGGGGGCCGGTGAGGGGGA
>NZ_JAAIXY010000002.1:0-552951 GCF_010894455.1 Myxococcus eversor
AGCCGGACAGCCTCCACCTTGAACTCGGCGGTGAAGCTGCGGCGCTTCCTTCTCTGCTTCGTATCCGTGGACATCCCTGGACCCCTTCATCACATCTCGGGTGTCCACGGAACTGGGGCAGACTCACCAAGCTAGTTTGCAGAAAACGAGCGACCCAGTGGTTCGCGACTTGGCAAGCGACCGCCTTGCCGAATGGTTCCTTAAATAGCTCCTAGAGATGCGTCCCAAACCGACCGCCGTCTTGAACCATGAGTAAGAACTCTCTGCGGGTACGACCAGGGTTCAAGCACTGAGTATTTGGTCCAGAGAGAATGCCATAGCACTTGAGACTTCTAGCCCCTCCGGCTCACGCCTCCAACCACTCACAACCTATTATTTCCTCAGCAGCGGCCTAGAGTTCTATTCTGGGTTGGGACGGACCCACCCAACAGGAAACAACGAAGCTTGAACGGCACCCTGCTCCCCTTAAATTTCATCCCAGGGGTCCGCAAGAAAGCCCTCCAACTTCCATACACTCGAACTAGCCAGTAGGCTCCGAATACGCGCGGCGGCAGCGCATCAACAGCACCGCCAACCTCGTGGATGGGGGAGTCATGTCGACCAAAGAGTATGAGTGGGAGCCAGGACAAACGCCACCAACTCTCCATGTACACAGCGTACGCAAACACGAAGTCCTAGAAGCCTATCTCTCGCGCTACCTCAAAATCCTAAACTCAAGACCACACATTGACACAGCAAGAATTACTCTTGTCGACGGCTTTGCCGGAGGTGGACTCTACCAACACGAAAAGACCGGCGAAATCACACTTGGCTCACCTTTCATTTTTCTCCAAGCCACTCAGAAAGCCCAAATAGAGATCAACCTCGAACGTCGGAAGCCATTCAAACTAGACGCACACTACATTTTCGTAGACTCCAATCCACAGAATCTCGAATTCCTACGCGATGCACTAAACGCTCGCGAATACGGAGCACTTCTAAAAGAAGACCGCATAAACCTCATTCGCGGCCAATTCACGGAACACGCACCAAAGATCATCAACTTCATTCAAAACAAAGGCCGAGGAGGCAGAGCCATCTTCCTTCTCGACCAATATGGCTACAAGGACGTCCCCTTCACACTTTTACAGAGAATCCTCCGGGAACTCCCTTCCGCCGAGATCGTATTAACATTCGCAATAGACGCTCTAGGCGATTTTCTGGGCGACAACGAAAGCTCACGCAAAATCATTGAACGCTTGGGAATCAAGCGTCCACTCGACCTGAACCAAATTGCTCAAACTCGCGGCACTAGCGATCGCAGGGCAATTATCCAGCGTCTCTTTTCGTCCATACTCAAGGAAGAAAGCGGCGCAGCCTATTACACACCATTCTTTATTTCTTCGAGAGAGAGCAATCGCGACTATTGGCTCATCCACCTCTCGATGCACTTGCGCGCTCGCGATGAGATGGCTTCACTGCACTGGCAGCTTAAGAATCACTTCAAGCATAATGGCGGTGCCGGCTTAGACATGTTCGGCTATCAACCAGACTTTGACCCACTCATCACTGGCCAAGCACATTTTCCTGACTTCAACTTCGACAATGACGACCGCGAACAGAGCATCAAACAACTTCGCGAACAACTCATGCGGATCGTATGGCAAAACCAAGCTGGGATATCGTTCCACGATCTACTGGCGAACACCTGCAATTCGACTCCCGCCAGCAGCGAAATCTACCGTGCCGCTCTTGGTAGTTTAATTGAAGCTGAAGAACTTTCTGTTTCGCACCCAGATGGCATTCGCCGACAGAAGGGCTCAAGCATCGAAAAGGTGGATCTTATCCGCCCTAGGCCCAAGCAACTCATGATGTTCTAGAACAGAAGTGCGCAAGACGACTAGGTTGCGCAGAAGGCGCCCCTGCACTAGCGTTCAGGAATCGAGTGGAACCGACATGTCCGAGCACAGCGAGATCGAGTGGACGGACGCTACGTGGAATCCCGTGCGAGGGTGCACGAAGATTTCCCCCGGCTGTAAGCACTGCTACGCCGAGACTTTTGCGGAACGCTTCCGCGGGGTCTCCGGCCATCCCTACGAGCAGGGGTTCGATCTACGCCTAGTGCCCGAAAAGCTCGCCGAGCCTCTGCGGTGGAAAACTCCGCGGATGATCTTCGTAAACTCGATGAGCGACCTGTTCCACGAACGTGTGGACGACGACTACATCATCGACGTCGCCCAAATCATGGGACTCGCCACTTGGCACACCTTTCAAGTGCTTACCAAGCGATCACGCCGAATGCGGGACCTTCTCTCTGGCCCACTTCAGTTTGCCGCCAAATTGCCCAACATTTGGTGGGGAGTCAGTGTTGAGGACCGTCGCTTCGGACTCCCGCGTATCGCGCATCTGAGTGAAGCTCCGGCCGTCACCCGCTTTCTCTCTATCGAGCCTTTGCTAGAGGATCTGGGCTCCCTAGACCTCGGGAATGTTCATTGGGTAATTGCTGGTGGGGAGAGTGGGCCAGGAGCTCGGCCTGTACAGAAAAGCTGGGTGACTTCGATCCGAGATCAATGTGACCAAGCAGGAGTGCCCTTCTTTTTCAAGCAGTGGGGCGGAATCCAGAAGAGCCGCGCGGGCAGGGAGTTGGATGATCGCACCTACAATGAACTCCCAGCTCCCAGGAAGAAAGCAGTAGTGCCGCATGAGGCACGTCGCTTAACGCTCCTTGCTCAGGCAGAAGATTTGTCCCTTCGGTGGCAAGCAACTTCACCAGCAAGGACGCAAGTCCCCGTCCGCCACTCGCGAGTCCTTCTCCGGCAAGGCCGGGTGTTCTCCTCTAAAGCCCCGTAGGTGCAGCGTCATAGAGAGCGGGCTTCAACGCCCCCTCGCCCTCCGGACAGGCGGGGCCGTCGGGCGTTTGACGCGAGAGGACGACACGGTGAAGAGCGCTTGCCGCAATGCTGGTGACGGCTCCGTCGGTTGCGTACATTGCGCCCCGTTCGACCCGGGTTCGCGCGGTCCCCCTCCCTCTCGGCAACCGAAGAGGCGGGCGCCCGTGGGCGGCTCGGGGTGCGGGCACGCACGGAGGGTCCGGCCATGGAGAAGGTGCTCAACTACATCGGTGGGGAGCTGTTGCCCGCCCGCGGTGGCCAGTGGCTGGACAAGCCGGAGCCCGCGACGGGGAAGACGTACGCCCAGGTGCCGGACTCGGACGCCACCGACATCCAGCACTCGGTGGAGGCCGCCAGGCGCGCCTTCCCATCCTGGTCCGCCACGCCCGCCGCCGAGCGCTCCCGCCTGATTCGCCGTCTGGCCGACGCCATCCGGGAGCGGCTGGCCGACTTCGCCCGCGCGGAGTCCATCGACTCCGGCAAGCCGCTGTCCGTGGCGGCGAACGTGGACATCCCGCGCAGCATCCTCAACTTCGAGTTCTTCGCGGACGCGGTGACTCAGTTCGCAAGCGAGGCGCACGCCACCGACGGCGTGGCGCTCAACTACACGCTGCGCTCGCCCCTGGGCGTGGTGGGCTGCATCTCCCCGTGGAACCTGCCGCTCTATCTGCTGACGTGGAAGCTGGCGCCCGCGCTGGCCATCGGCAACTGCGTGGTGGCCAAGCCCTCCGAAGTCACGCCGATGACGGCGTATCTGCTGTCCCAGGTCTGCCGCGAGGTCGGCCTGCCGCCCGGAGTGCTCAACGTCGTCCACGGCCTGGGGCCCAAGGTGGGCGCGGCCATGAGCCAGCATCCGGACATCGCCGCCATCTCCTTCACGGGCAGCACCCGCGTGGGCTCGGAGATTGCGCGCGTGGCGGCGCCGAACTTCAAGAAGCTGTCGCTGGAGATGGGCGGGAAGAACCCGAACGTCATCTTCGAGGACTGCGACTTCGAGGAGGCGCTGGCGACGACGGTGCGCTCGTCCTTCTCCAACCAGGGGCAGATTTGTCTCTGCGGCCCGCGCATCTTCGTGCAGCGCCCCATCTACGAGCGCTTCAAGGACGCGCTGGTGGCGCGCACGCGGGCGCTCAAGGTGGGTGACCCGCTGGAGGCCAGCACCGAGCAGGGCGCGCTGGTGTCGCAGCAGCACTTCGACAAGGTGATGGGCTACATCGACCTGGCGAAGCAGGAGGGCGGGCGCGTCCTCACGGGAGGACAGCGCGCGAGCCTGTCCGGCCGCTGCGCCGAGGGCTGGTTCGTGGAGCCTACGCTCATCGAGGGCCTGGACTCAGCGTGCCGCACGAACCAGGAGGAGATTTTCGGCCCGGTGGCCACGCTCATCCCCTTCGACAAGGAGGACGAGGTGCTCGCGTGGGCCAACTCCACGAAGTATGGCCTCGCGGCCAGCGTGTGGACGAAGGACGTGACGCGGGCGCACCGCTTCGCGTCTCGGCTGCACAGCGGCATCGTCTGGGTGAACTGCTGGATGCTGCGCGACCTGCGCACGCCGTTCGGCGGGGTGAAGGACTCGGGCGTGGGACGCGAGGGCGGGTGGGAAGCGCTGCGCTTCTTCACCGAGCCGAAGAACGTGTGCATCAAGCTGTGACGCGCCGGACGGAGACACGACGTGAGCACCAGTGAGCGAGTCGATTCCCAGAAGGCCCCGGAGCCGGTGGGCCTGTATCCCCACGCACGGCGCGTGGGCAACTTGTTGTTCCTGTCGGGCGTGGGCCCGCGCGAGCGCGGGACGAAGAAGATTCCCGGCGTGGAGCTGGACGCCGAGGGCAACATCACCTCGTACGACATCGAGGCGCAGTGTCACTCGGTGTTCCGCAACGTCCGCTACATCCTGGAGGACGCGGGCTCGTCCTGGGACAAGCTGGTGGACGTCACGGTGTACCTGACGGACATGAAGAAGGATTTCCCCACCTACAACCGGCTGTGGGCGGAGTACTTCAAGGACAACCCGCCGTGCAGGACGACGCTCGAAATCAATCGGCTGCCCACGCCCATCGCCATCGAGCTCAAGTGCATCGCCACCATCGGAGACGACTGAATGGGCCGCCTGACCCCCATCAACTTCAAGAAGTGGATTGATGAGCACCGCCACCTGCTCAAGCCGCCCGTCGGCAACCAGCAGGTGTGGGCGGACCGCGAGTTCATGGTCACCGTGGTCGGCGGCCCCAACTCCCGCACGGACTTCCACATCAACGAGGGCGAGGAGTTCTTCTACCAGTTGGAGGGCACCATCAACCTGCGCGTGCTCGACGACGGCAAGCCGGTGGACATCCCCATCTCCGAGGGGGACATCTTCCTGTTGCCGCCCAAGGTGCCGCACTCGCCGCAGCGTCCCGCCGGCACGGTGGGCCTGGTGCTGGAGCGCCGCCGCCTGCCCGGAGAGCTGGATGGCTTCATGTGGCTGTGCCCCACGTGCGGCGAGAAGCTCTACGAGGAGTTCGTGCACGTCACGAATCTGGTGACGCAGCTGCCGCCCATCTTCGAGCACTTCTACGGCAACCCCGACAACTGTACCTGCAAGAAGTGCGGGACGAAGGTCACCAAGGAAGGGCCGAAGCGTTGAAGGTCGACATCCACACGCACCTGTTGCCGGAGAAGATGCCGCGCTTCGCGGAGCGCTATGGCTACGGCGGCTTCATCACGCTGGACCACCACCAGCCGTGCCGCGCGCGGATGCTGCGCGACGACGGGAAGTTCTTCCGCGAGGTGGAGAGCAACTGCTGGGACCCGGTGAAGCGCATCGAGGAGTGCGACTCGGCGGGCGTCCACGTGCAGGTGATTTCCACCGTGCCGGTGATGTTCAGCTACTGGACGCAGCCGGAGCACGGGCTGGACCTGTCGCGCTTCCTGAATGACCACGTCGCCTCCGTCGTGCGTGAGCACCCCAAGCGCTTCGTGGGTCTGGGCACGGTGCCGCTGCAGTCGCCGGAGCTGGCGATTCGCGAGTTGGAGCGGTGCGTGAAGGAGCTGGGGCTTTCGGGCGTGCAGATTGGCAGCCACGTCAACGACTGGAACCTCTCCGACGAGAAGCTGTTCCCCTTCTTCGAGGCCGCGAGCGAGCTGGGCGCGTCCATCTTCGTCCACCCGTGGGACATGATGGGCGAGGCGAAGATGCAGAAGTACTGGCTGCCGTGGCTGGTGGGCATGCCCGCGGAGGTGTCGCTGGCCATGTGCTCGCTCATCTTCGGCGGCGTGCTGGAGCGTTTGCCCAGGCTGCGCTTCGCCTTCGCGCACGGCGGCGGCTCGTTCCCCGGGACGCTGGGGCGAATCGAGCACGGCTTCGAGGCACGTCCGGACCTGGTGGCCGTGGACAACAAGGTGCCGCCGCGCGAGTACCTGGGCCGCTTCTGGGTGGACTCGCTGGTGCATGACGCGGAGACGCTGCGCTTCATCGTCAAGCTGTTTGGCGCGGACAAGGTGGCGCTGGGCAGTGACTATCCGTTCCCCCTGGGCGAGCTGCGCCCGGGAACTCTCATCGAATCGATGAGCGAGCTGACGCCCGACGCGCGCGAACAGCTGCTCTGGAAGAACGCCCTGGCATGGCTGGGGCGCTCCCGCGAGGACTTCGCACCATGACGACGACGCTTCCCTACGAGGACTCCGAGGACTTCGCGCGCCGCGCCGACGCGGAGGATGCGCTGCGCTCCTTCCGCGACGCGTTCCTCTTCCCTCCCGGCCCGGACGGCAAGCCGGTGGTGTACCTGGCGGGCAACTCGCTGGGGCTCCAGCCGCGCAACGCCGCGCGCTACGTGCAGGAGGAGCTGGAGGACTGGGCGAAGCTGGGCGTGGAGGGGCACCACCAGGGGCGACACCCGTGGCTGCACTACCACGAGCTCGTCACCGAGCAGGCCGCGCGGCTGGTGGGCGCGAAGCCGCAGGAAGTGGTGGTGATGAACACCCTCACGGTGAACCTGCACTTGATGATGGTGTCGTTCTACCGACCCACGCGCGAGCGGTTCAAAATCCTCGTCGAGGGTGGCGCGTTTCCGTCGGACCAGTACGCGGTGGCATCGCAGGCGCGCTTCCACGGGTATGACCCGCGCGAGGCGGTGCTGGAGCTGAAGCCGCGACTTGGCGAGGAGACGCTGCGCACCGAGGACATCCTGGCCACGCTGGACCAGCACGGGCACGAGGTGGCGCTCGTGTTGCTCGGCAGCGTGAACTACCTCACGGGCCAGGCGTTCGACCTGGCGGCGATTACGCGCACGGCGCACGCGAAGGGCTGCCTCGTCGGGTTCGACCTGGCGCACGGCGCGGGCAACTTGAAGTTGTCGCTGCATGACGACGGGCCGGACTTCGCGGTGTGGTGCTCGTACAAGTACCTCAATGGCGGCCCGGGGAGCCTGGGTGGGGTGTTCATCCACGAGCGGCACTCGCGCTCGCGAGACATCCCCCGCTTCGAGGGCTGGTGGGGGCACGACAAGACGACGCGCTTCCAGATGGGGCCCGACTTCGACCCGATTCCGGGCGCGGAGGGGTGGCAGTTGTCCAACCCGCCCATCCTCCAGCTCGCGGCGCTGCGCGCGTCGTTCGAGCTGTTCGACAAGGCGGGCATGGAGGCGCTGCGCGCGAAGAGCGAGCGGCTCACGGGGTATCTGGAGTTCCTGTTGGACAAGCTGCCGCCGTCCTTCGTGCGCATCACCACGCCGAGGGACCCCAAGCAGCGCGGCGCGCAGCTCTCCTTGCGGTTCAAGGGCGAACCGCAGGGGATGCTCAAGCGCCTGTCGGATGCGGGCATCATCTGCGACTTCCGCAAGCCGGACATCATCCGCGCGGCGCCCGCGCCGCTGTACAACTCCTTCACCGACGTCTACCGCTTCGTGAAGACGCTGGAGGTCCATGCCCGTGGGTGAGCGGAACGAAGCCGTCACCGTGGTGGGCGCGGGCCTCGTGGGTTCGCTGCTCTCCGTGTTCCTGGCGCGCCGGGGCCACTCCGTGGAGGTGCTGGAGCGCCGTCCGGACATGCGTCGGGAGGTCATCGACGCGGGCCGCTCCATCAACCTCGCCATCTCCACGCGCGGCCTGTACTCGCTGCGACAGGTGGGGTTGGAGGAGGAGGCGTTGAAGCACGCCATCCCCATGCGCGGGCGGATGATTCACCCGCCGAAGGGGGCGCTGGCGTATCAGCCATACGGCAAGGACGACTCGCAGCACATCAACTCGCTGTCGCGGGCATGGCTGAACAAGTTCCTGATGTCGGCGGCGGAGGCCACCGGCCGCGTCAACATCCGCTTCAAACAGCGGGTGACGCAGGCGGACCTGGCGAAGGGCTCGCTCACGGTGGTGGACGAGGCCACGGGGCAGGAACGCCAGGAAGAAGGCCGGGTGTTGTTCGGCACGGACGGCTCCGGTTCAGCGGTGCGGCAGGCCATGGAGCAGGTGCCGGGCTTCGCGGCGACGCAGGAGCAGCTCGGGCACGGCTACAAGGAGCTGACGATTCCGGCGGGCGCGGGTGGCGCGTTCCAGATGGAGAAGCACGCGCTGCACATCTGGCCGCGCGGCACGTACATGTTGATTGGGCTGCCTAATGAAGACGGCAGCTTCACGTGCACGTTGTTCCTGCCGTGGAAGGGCCCGGTGAGCTTCGAGTCACTGGACACGCCCGCGCGGCTGGAGGCGTTCTTCGAGGAGCAGTTCCCGGACGCGAAGGCGCTCATCCCGGATTTGACGGAGGCGTTCTTCGCGCGGCCCACGGGCAGCATGGTGACGGTGAAGTGCGCGCCCTGGCGCGTGGGTGACCAGGCGCTGGTGCTGGGTGACGCGGCGCACGCCATCGTCCCGTTCTTCGGTCAGGGGATGAACTGCGGCTTCGAGGACTGCACGGTGCTGGATGGGCTGCTGGAGCAGCACGGCACGTGGGCGGAGGTGTTCGGGACGTTGGAGCGGCTGCGCAAGACGAACGCGGATGCCATCGCCGACATGGCGGTGGAGAACTTCGTGGAGATGCGCGACAGCACGGGCAGCCCGCGCTTCCTGTTGGAGAAGGCGGTGGAGAAGGCGCTGCTCAATGCCTTTCCGGGCGAGTTCGTCAGTCGTTACTCGATGGTGAGCTTCAGCCGGGTGCCGTACCGGCTGGCCTATGAAGTGGGGGCGATTGCCGGTGGCATCGTCTCCGAGCTGTCCGAGGGGCTGACGCGCGCCGAGGACGTGGACCTGGGGCGGGCGAAGCAGCTCATCCAGGAGCGGCTGGTGCCATTCATGAAGGAGCACGCGGATGGATTTCGGACTCAAGGGTAGGCGCGCGCTCGTCATGGGCGCATCGGCGGGGCTGGGCTACGCGACGGCGCAGGCGCTGGTGAAGGAGGGCGCCACGGTGGCCATCTGCTCACGCGGTGGAGACAAGCTGGAGCGCGCGGCGAAGGAGCTGGGCGCGGCGCTCGCGGTGCCGTGTGATTTGAATCAGCCGGGCGCGGCGAAGCAACTGGTGGACGAGGTGGTCGCGAAGCTGGGCGGCCTGGACGTGCTCGTGGTGAACACGGGCGGGCCTCCGGCGGGAGGCTTCGAGTCACTGACGGCGGAGCAGTGGCAGCTCGGCTTCCAGAGCCTGTGGATGGCGGCAGTGGACGGCATCCAGGCGTCGCTGCCAGGGATGAAGGAGCGCAAGTGGGGCCGCATCGTCCTGGTGACGTCGCTGGCCGCGCGCGAGGCGATGCCCAACCTCACCATCTCCAACGGCTTGCGCGCCGGGTTGCTTGGTTTGGTGAAGACGGTGAGCAATGAAGTCGCGCAGTACGGCGTCACGTTGAACGCGGTGCTGCCGGGCTTCCACGCGACGGAGCGGATGACGCAGCTGGGTCTCACGGACGAGAAGGTGGCGCCGCAGATTCCCGCGAGGCGACTGGGACGGCCGGAGGAACTGGCTTCGTTGGTGGCGTTCCTGTCTTCCGAGCAGGCCTCGTACATCACCGGCCAGTCCATCGTCGTCGATGGTGGCGCGCAGCGCGGGTTCTGACCGTCACCGAGGCGCGGAGTTCCCTGATGGGCTCCGCGCTTCACCCTCGTTCGGCGCTGGCTCTGAAATCTCCGACACTTGGATGCCGGTGTCGCCCAGCGATTGGAGCACGGCGACGAAGCGCTCGCTCGCGATGATGTGACCTGGACCGGGGCGGAAGCGGAACACGTCCGCATCGGGGAGAGTCGCCGCGTCGAGCCACCAGCGAGCGGGCACCAGCGTCATCTCCTGGGAGCCACACACCGGGCAAGGTTCGCCGACTGGCATGGAACGGCATTCGACCGCGTAATCCCCCGCCACGAGCAACTCCAGTTCCAGCAACGGGGGTACGTCCGGGGCCATCTTCAATGCGGTCGACACGGGCTTGATTCCTCGAAGCCGCGCTTCCGACAGCGCCTCAACCGCCGCTGGCTGGACGAAGAGGTTCCACGGCGCATCCATCGCAATCGCAGGAGGCCGTCCCCTCACCTGCCCGGCTAGAGGGCCCATTCCCGCCCCCGGCCTCACGAGAGCTCCGTCGGGCATGAATGGAAGCACGAGGTCACGGAGCCGGATGTATTCCGACCAGGGCTCCTGCCGAGCCTTCACGAACTCGCGCTGCTCGGGCAGCGTGGACAGGTCCACGCTCGGATAGTTGAGGGAGATGGTCGCCCACTCCGCGAAGCATTTGCCGCAAGCCGCCCCTGGGAGCCCCCACTTTCGCCTGGCGCTGATGGTCCACTGCCGGTGATTCACCTCCCGGTCGATGGCGTTCCTCAGCGTGTAGTAGCGCATCAGCGACTCACTCCCTGCAGCACCTGCTCCAACTTGCCGAGCTGCTGCCAGTAGGACATGGGCATTCCGACCAGACGATATTTCTGGATCATGTAGCCCGCATGCTCGAAGTGCCTCCGCTTCGCGTCCCTCGGCGACAGGCTCGCTCCCTCGAGCCGGAGGATGTGGTCTTCCCAATCGGCGTTCCACGGAGCACCTGATTCACCGCGATGAATCTCCTTGTGCCGCTTCACATCGATGGCGATGGCGTACTCGTGGATGTTGATGCCCTGCTGAGCGAAGTAGGACTCGAATGCCCGGGGAAAGATGTGATGCTTCTCCTTCGGGACTTTCTCCCACTCCTCATACGCCTTCCTGATCTGCTTCTGGCTCGGAAGTTCCTCCGGGCGTTCCCAGCGGATGACGAATACCGCCTCCCGTCCAGGGAGTACCTGCGGAGCGCCCCAAAGACGCTGGGGCGAGGAGCTGGCACCTGTCATCGATGGAGCGGTAGCGCCTCGCAGAGCGACTGGCGCTGATGCCACGTCCTCGCACCGATACCCGCCGCAGACATTTCCCGCGCACGCGATGGTGACACAGCCCGTGTCGTTATCGGCCGCCCCCGCGCAATCCTCGGCGGAGTCAGCCTCTCGCGGCAGCGTGATGGTTTCCGTGCTCGCGATTTCCGACGTCGTCGAACAGCCAAGGAGCACGGCCCACAACAGAGCAACCCACCACGCGCGAATCGTTACCATCGAGCCCCCAGATATGAGCCCCCGCATGATACGCCTCGCGTGAGCACCGGAGCCGCTGGTGATCGGCTCATTCCCTGAACCTTATGGCTGGTCCAGGGAATGAGCCGAGCGAGCCGCGTGAAGCCGGCTACGCCTCCCGAGCCAGCAGCGCATCCAGCGCGCGGTAGCTCTCGTTGAGGCCCCCTTCCATACCCGAGGACGCCATGCCGTCGCGCTCCTCCGTCGTGTAGAAGAGCGACGTCGCCACCAGCTTCGTGCGCCCGTCACCCAGGTCCTCGAGCGTCGTCGTGTTCAGGATGACGTAACCCGGCATCCCATCCCACTCGAAGGTCTGCACCATCCGCTCGGGCGGCGAGACTTCGCGGAACCGTCCCTCGAAGCCGTGGGCACCGTCCTCGGCGTGCTCGACGAAACGCCAGTGTCCGCCGCGTTCGACTTCCAGCCGCTCGACGACGAGCTTGTTGCCACGGCCCCACCACTGCGCCACCTGCTTCGGGTCCGTCATCGCTCGCCAGACCCGCTCGCGCGAGGCATTGAAGATGCGCTCGGAGCGAATCTCCCGGTCGGACGGCTGCGTGACAACGGCATCCCTGGTCGTCTGCTGCAAAGACATGCTCATGACTCCTCCTCATCCTTCGTTCGCGCGAGGAACTCGCCCAGGCTGTCCAGCCGGGCGTCCAACATCCGCCGATAGCCGGCGATCCACGCCGCCTCTTCCTCCAGGCGCCGCGGTCCCAATTTGCAGGTCCTCACCCGCCCCACCTTCTCGGTGGAGACCAGCCCCGCCTCTTCCAGCACGTGCACGTGCTTCTTCATGCCCGTGAGGGTCATGTCGAAGGACCCAGCCAGCTCGCTGATGGACGCCTCGCCACGTCCCAGCCGCTCCAGCACGCCCCGACGCGTGGCATCCGCCAACGCTCCGAAGGCCAAATCGAGCCGCGAATCAAACTGAACCATATGGTTCAGTGATAATCAAGCTCGCTGTCGAGTGCAAGTGCTCCACGACGAAACGTGCGCGCGGCTGCGCCAGGACAGCGGCTCGTGTGTCCGCGCGCCGGGAAACCTGCCGGACGCGATGCGCGACATGAGGGAGCACTCCCAAGCGGGTACGTCTCGGGACACCCGGGCATCCGATGCCCCGACTCCTTGGTGGGTGCCTTCACGCAAAGTACGGTCCTCGACAGTTCCCGCCCTGGAGTCCCCCGTCATGGTCTCGCGTCGCTTGGTTGTTCCCGTGGTGTCGCTCGGCCTGGCCGCGCTCGTGGTGGTGCTCGCGATGAACCAGGACCGAGGAACATCGGGCCCGGAGCCCCGACCCGACGTGACCTCCACGCCACCACCGGCGGCCTGCCCTCCTGGCTTCCGCCCCTTCACCCTGACGAACCAGGCGAGCCAGACGGTGTGGCTCGGGCAGACAGCGGGCGCCGCACCGCCGCCCTTCTCCTGCACCGACGACACGGACTGTGGTCCGAATCAGCAGTGCAACAACCCGGGCTGTACCAGCACCGCCGACTGCAACGCCGGCAACATGTGTGACACCACCACGGGTCAGTGCATGGTGGCGCCCGGCACCCAGTGCAACGGCAGCGCGCCCATCGTCACCGTCACCCTTCCCTCCATGCAGTGCACGGGAGCCATGCAGGTGGCGGCATGCGCTGACTGCGGCCCGGAGGGCTGCGACTCCGCCACGGGCCTGTGCAACTGCGCGACGGGCGGCCAGGGCGTGTGCCCCACGGGGACGACGTGCGCCAACACCGTGCAGGAGTGCAGCCTCGCCAACGGGGGCACCTGCTACTTCCAACAGGTCGTCCCCGGTGAGAATCAGGCCTGCGGCACGGGCAACACCACCTGCCCGACGGGACAGACGTGCGACGTGGCACTGGGCCTGTGCCAGTACCCGCGCACGGATGGTGGAGTGCCCCTGGATGCGCTGGAGCTGACGCCCCAGGAGACGGCCACGCTGTGCATGCCGTCCTCGCTTCCTCCCGCCTACGCCAATCTCCAGCCCCAGATGACGGCGTGCACCCAGGACTCGCAATGCCAGAGCAACCGCTGCCTGCAGGCCAACGGACCCGACATCACCACCAAGGACTGCTCCCAGGATGCGGGCTCGACCAACTGCCTGTGCCGTTCCGTCGTCGGATGGAGCGGCGGCATCTTCGGACGCACGGGGTGCCAGCCCGACGGAACGAAGTGCCAGAGCGCGGACTGCGGCAACGGACCCGGACTGCCATGCCCGCTCGGCAAGGGCGGCACCAACCCGTTCGCCGCCGCGGAGTTCACCCTCCAGCCCAACGCCTCCGACTTCTACGACGTCACCGTCATCAACGGAGCGAACGTCAGCATCCAGATGGGGCCCACGAATGACGGCGGCTTCGCGCCCACGTCCCTGCCTTCGCCCTACAACTGTGGAACCGCGGGCTCACGCAGCGCCCAGAGCACTCCCGACGCGGGGACGCTGGAGGCATGCTCGTGGCAATTCACCCCCGACACGACGGCGGGGCTCCCCGCCGACTACTCCACCCTGCTGCGCGCCATCGTCCTGCCGGCGTGCGGCACGAACACCGACTGCGGAGCGGGCGCCACCTGCACCAGCGGCGTGTGCCAGCCCACGCTGACGAAGTGCGCCCTCACCGAGCCGTACTGCGCGGGCAACGCGGTGTGCAGCAACCCCAACAACCCCGACGCCGGCTATTGCAGCACCTGCGCGTCGAACAGCGACTGCGCGGGCCTGGATGATGGGGGCACGCCGACCTGCGGCACGGCCTTCCTCCCGGGCGTCGACACCATGACGCCGCTCATCCAGACGTGTGGCCAGTCCATCGGCTGGTGGTCCTATGAGGACTTCTGCGCGGCGATGTCTTCGTTCAGCTACGGCCCGCTGAACTGCTCGCAGGTGATGACCGCGGGCACGGTGACGGACACGCTGAACAACCTCTTCCAGTGCGCGGGGAACTTCGGCCAGTCCTGCTACAACTCCAGCGCGGGCAACACCCCCGCCTGCTGCGGCTGCGCGACGTTCCCCGGCAATCCCGCGGGCAGCTTCTGGCCCACCACGCTGGAGGCGGGCAACAACCCGAACCAGCAGAACCAGGGGCAGTGCATCAACAACAACACCGCGTGGGCGCAGAACGTCCAGCCGTGGCTCGCGTTCCTCAAGAAGGCCTGCCCCACCGCGTACACGTATGCGTATGACGACGCGACGAGCACCTTCACGTGCATGACGGCGGGCGCCGGAGGCCCGGACGGCGGGACTCCCAACTCGGTGGGCTACGGCATCGTCTTCGGTGACGTGAACTAGCACACGAGGCCGGGCACGCTCCCCATGACGTCAGGGCGTGCTCGGCCTCAAGTGGGGCTCGTGACGACCGCGCTCACAGCAGCGAGCGCACGGCCTCCACGACCTGGGGCCACTCGCGCGAGCGCGGGTCCACGACTTCGAAGTGGCCCGCGCCGGGCAGCACGACACAGCGCACTTCATCTCCGTGCGCGCGTCCCCGGGCACTGAAGTCCGCGCTCATCGCCACGGGGACGGTGTCGTCCTCGGAGCCGTGCAGGAGGACCTGGGGGACACCCAGGGGCTGGAGCGCGGCGGGAGAGGAGCGCTGGTAGCGAAGGGGCACCTCCAGCGGAGAGCCGCCGAGGAGCGCCTCCGCGGCGTTGTCGCTCAAGCCCAGCTCGTAGGCGCGCGTCACGTCGGCCACGCCCGCGAGCGAGACGATGCCGCGCGGGCGCAGCGGGTCCTGGCCGCGCAGGGAGACACCCGGCGGCAGACGGTGACGGGCCCCGAGCCACAGCGCGAGGTGGCCGCCCGCGGAGTGTCCCAGGAAGACGACTCGGGAGAGGTCCAACGGGTGGGAGTCCGCGAGGGTGCGCAGGAAGTCCGCGCCGAGCGCGACGTCTTCCAGCGTGCCGGGGTAGCCACCGCCCTCGTGGCCGATGCGTCGGAACTCCAGGTTCCAGGTGGCGAAGCCGCTCGCGGTGAGCGCGGCGCACAGGTGGCCCAGGTGGGCCAGGTCATACTTCGCGCGCCAGAAGCCCCCGTGGATGGCGACGACGACGGGGTGGCGACCCTTGCCCGGTGGAAGCCGCAGCTCCCCGAAGTGGTGCGGACCCGGGCCATACGCGATGCGTGCATCCGGCGCGGCGGGCGCCTCCTCGAGAATCCACTGCGAGCTCATGCCACCCCTCCTGATGGGCCACCGACGATTCCAAAGCCCGATGCGGCTTCAATCCAATGGATGCGCGGTCCTCGTCGGAGAACCCCGCGCACCGTCACGTAGCGTTGATCCAGATGCGCGGCGGCGGCCTGTCGGTACTCCACCGCGCCCAGCATGACGCGCGCCTTGAGCAACTCGTCTTCCACTTGCACCTGGAGGACCACGGGCCCTTCGACCGCGCCCTGCTCCCCCGGTGCGCCCATCAGCTCGCTGACCTGTCCCACGAACTGCGCGGGCTGCATCTCGCGTGGGCTATCGCCTTCGAGCCCGGAGCGCGGCAAATCCCTTCGTGGCTGCAGCAGGTCGTGCAGGACGGATTCGACGGACCGCCCTTCCCACTCCGAGACGCGCCGCGCGATGACGACCATCGCGTCACCATAGTCGGCGAGGTCACGGTCCAGCGGGACCTGGACCTCCACAAGGGGCTCGCGGGAGCTCCGGTAGATGGCGGCATAGGCGCGACGCGAAGGCACGCGACTCCAGCCACGCGCCTCCAGATAGGCTCTCACGTCGAGGGCGTCGACCCGGGTTCCCAGCCGAAACAGCGGCTCGCCACTCATGGGCGGAGATCCTCGCCTACCGAGCAGTCAGCCCGGGCCGCGACGGCATGCACGTACGCGAAGCTGAGCTGCTCCTTGATGTCATTTGGACCCAACATCCTGCCCCTCCACCTCCACCTGTCCCCGAAGGCCGCCGACTGTACCTCGCTCCACCCCCGTCCATGGCCCTCCCGGGCAGGCAAGCTCCCGGGGCCTCCCAGTGTCCTCCGGGCGTCACTCCCACCCTCCCGAAGCCCCTCCAAAGTGTTGCCAAGCAGGCTTTAAACGTTTTTAGACCAAGGATTTAGCCTTCATTCGCGTGAATTTAGGCTTGATTTCCGGCCTCCAAATGTAAATACCTGCGCCCACGGATTCGCTGCCGCCGTTTTTGACGGCGGTCACCGGCCTGGAGGCACGGAAACATGGAGACGAAGGGGCTGCGGACGTTCCTGGAGATTCCCTACGACGAGCTGGAGGAGCGCAACCTCAAGGTGAAGGAGCAGCGCATCCAGCACGTGGCCACTGACAAGGTCCGTGAGGAGCGCATCAAGTACCTCACCGACGAGCGCAACCTGAAGGCCGTCACCGTGTGCTTCACCGACCTCGAGGGTCGGCTGCACATGCTGGACTACGACAAGAAGTTCCTGCTCAAGAGCGCCGACAACCTCACCTTCGACGGCTCCTCCATCCGCGGCTTCTCCCAGCAGTCGGAGAGCGACCTGCGGCTGAACATCGACTGGGGCTCCTTCTACTGGCTGCCCTCCGACATCTTCGGCCCCGGCAAGGTGCTGGTGTTCAGCGAAGTGCTGGAGCGCGACGGCAGCCCGTACCACGCGGACATGCGCGGCCAGCTCAAGCGCATCACCGAGGCGCTGTACCAGAAGGACGGCACCGTCTTCCACGCCGCGCCCGAAGTCGAAGGCTTCCTCTTCAAGGGCCGCGACGCCGAGCGCCACTACCACGAGACGAGCAAGTTCGACTTCATCTCCACCGGCGGCTACTACCACTCGCTGCCCGGTGACCCGCTGCGCGCCTTCATCGACAAGGCCGCCGAGGCCCAGCGCGCCATGGGCTTCCAGAACGAGAAGGACCACCCGGAAGTGGCCCCCAGCCAGTTCGAGATGAACTTCTCGTACAGCGAGGCGCTCATCTCCGCGGACCAGATTCAGCTCTACAAGCTCCTGTGCCGCCAGGTCGCCGCGCAGATGGACACCACCGCCAGCTTCCTCCCGAAGCCGGTGACGGGCGTCAACGGCAACGGCATGCACATGAACATGTCGCTGTCGAAGAACAACAAGAACCTGTTCTACGACAAGGCCGGCGAGGACAACCTGAGCCAGATGGGCTGGGACTTCATCGACCGGCTGCTCACCAACGCCAACGACATCTGCCTGGTCCTCAACTCCAGCGTGAACGCGTACCGCCGGTTGGATCCGCACTACGAGGCCCCGAATCAGATCAAGGCCAGCGCCAACAACCGCGGCGCCATGGTGCGCATCCCCTATGGCAACGAGCGCTCGGCGCGCGTCGAGTGCCGCTCCGTCGCCCCGGACGCCAACCCGTACCTGGTGCTCTACTCGCTGCTGCGCACCGGCCTGGAAGGCCCGCAGCCGCAGGAGGACGCGGAGACCAAGCGCAGCCGCACCCGCTTCCTGCCGGACAACATCTTCGACGCCATCCGCCTCTTCAAGGGCAGCTCGTTCATCGCCAACATCCTGGGTGAGAACGTGCAGTCCAAGTTCGCGGAGCTGAAGACGGCCTCGGCCGAGCGCTGCCCCAAGCAGTTGGGCGCCCGGGTGAAGACGTCCGAAATCCAGTTCCACCACGAAATCACCAACCAGTACCTCTGGAGCCAGTTCTAGGCCCTCGGCCGGGACAGCCCCAGCAGCACCAGGCCCGCCACCACCGCGACTCCGGTGGTGGCGGCCTCCCGGAGGCTCGCGCCGAACGCCACCAGCGTCAGGCCGAGCCCCAGCGTGGGCACCGCCAACACCGCGTGCACCGGCCGCAAGCCCCGCTGACGCTTGAACGAGAGCCACGCCAGCGCCGCCGCCGTGACGCCGTACTGCATCAGCACGGCGATGCTGGAGAGCGCGAAGAGCTCCGACAGGTTCCCCAGGTTGACGAAGAGCAGCACCGCGCCCCACGTGACGGCCAGCGCCCGCAGGGGCACGCCCCGGGGTGACATGCCCTCCAGCCCCAACAGCGACCGGCCTCCCGACGCGAGCGCGGACAGGTAGCGCGGCGTCGTCACCATCATCCCCACGCAGATGCCCAGCGCGGACACGCTGGTGCCCGCCGTCACCACTCGCGCAAGCCCCGTCCCGCCCCACACGCCCGCCGCCGAGGCGAGCGGCGCGGCGGATGACGCCAGCTCCGGCAGCGCCGCGACACACGCCCAGACGAGCGCCACGTACAACACCACCGCGCCCAACAGCGAGCCCACCGTGGCCATCGGCACGCTGCGCTCCGACGAGCGCACCTGCCCGGCAATCACCGGCACGATTTCGAAGCCCTGGTACGCGAACATCACCGTGAGCCCCGCGCGCAGCCACGCGCCGTCCGAGAGCCCCGTCGTCGGCGCCACCACCGGCCCAGTCCCCGTGGCCACGGCGAACGCGATGAGCAGCGCGGCCAGCGGCAACAGCTTGAGCACCGTGAGCGCCGTCCACGTCCGCGCGGAGACGCGGATGCCCGAGGCGACGATGGCCGCCAGCGCCGTCACCAGCGCGGAGGCCAGCACGCGCTGCCCCACCGGCCCCTCCAGCCCCAGCGACGGCGCGACGGCTTGCGACAGCCCCGCCACCACCGCGGACGTGCTCAGGAACGCGCTGACGTAGGCCACCCAGCCGACGAGGAAGGCGACGCGCTCGCCAAACGCCGCCCGCGCGAAGACGACGGGCCCGCCATCCGCGTCGAAGCGGCGACCGAGCACCGCGAAGGCCAGCGCCACCGGAATCAGCGACAGTCCGGTGAGCGCGAAGGCGAGCACCGCGCCCATCCCCGGTGCGTGCGCGGCCACCTCCGCGGGCGCGAAGAAGATGCCCACCCCGACGATGCCGTTGACGCCCAGGGCGAGGAGCTGAAACGGACCGACCGTTCGTTCCTGGGACGACGCAGTGGAAGCGGCGAGGGGTGGGGGCACGGTCGGCAGTTCACTACAGGGCTGGCACCGGCACCAACTCCACCCCCCGTCCTGGCGACGCGGCGGGTCGGGCGGGAGGTCGCGATATACTCGGCGGTGGCCGGGCGTTTGGCTGGGAGTGTCGCACCGGGCTCCTTCACGCGCCCGGACAGGGAGCCAGGATGCGCCGGTACGGACTGCTGATGGGGTTGCTGCTCACGGGGTGCTCCACGCTCACCCGGCCGCTCGGGGCGAACATCAACCCCGAGACTGGCGAGTTCGAGACCCCCGTCGAGGAGACGGTGTACCTGGTGCCCGTCGAGGACGCGATGATGACGGCGCGGCGCATCCTGGAGTCGGAGCGCTACGACGTGCTGGAGAAGGACGGCGGGCTGGAGCTGTTCTCCTCCGCGCACGAGCCGGGGAGGAACCAGCAGAACCTGCGCACCGTCGAGCGCTACTACGTCAAGGGCGAGCGACTGGGGCCTCGCAAGACGCTCGTCCGCGTCTTCCGCCTCCGCTACAACGAGATGGAGAACGTCGTCGAGCAGGGACCGCGCGTGGCGGGCTCGCTGAACAAGGACCTGCTCTCCGACCAGAACTCCAACCCCCTGGATGCGCGGCTGGAGGCCTTCCGGACGGAGACCAACGCCCAGGGCCACCGCCAGCAGGTGGCGCTCGCGGACCCGTTCCCGAGCGCCCCGGGCATGGAGCGCTTCCGGATGGTGCACGGCGTGCGCGATTTGGGCATCGAGCGCCAGTTGCTGGAGCGACTGGAGATGGTGCCCGCGCTGGAGCTGGTGGGCGGCAACGCGCCCGTGCCCATGCGCTCGATGATGATGGAGGGCTGGGGTGAGCAGGGCGAGGCGGGCACCGTCAACGCGGCGGAGTGCGGCGCGCCCGTCGATGGCGCGAGCCCCCTGCTGACCGCGGGACAGGTGCTGTTCGTCGCCGACCCGCTGGGCACCCAGGAGGTGCCGTCCATGGCGCTGCGGATGCTGTGCGAGGCCACCGCCCAGGGGCTGCCGGCGACGCTGGCCCTGTCGGTGCCCGCCTCCGAGCAGCCGCTCCTGGAGCGCTACCTCGCCAGCGAGGGCAAGTCCGAGGACGCGCAGGAGCTCTTGTCGGAGAGCGCCTTCTGGCGCCGCGTATACCAGGACGGGCGCAGCAGCCGCGCCATGCTGTGGCTCGTCGAGCAGGTGCGCCGCCTGCGCGCCTCCGGCAAGGACGTGGCCCTGGCCGCGATTGACGGAGAGAAGGTCCAGGGCAACGAGCGCGAGGCGCTGATGGCCAAGAACCTGCTCGCCTTCCAGTCCAAGCGCCCCCAGTCGTGGACGCTGGTGCTCACCGGCAGCGTGCATGCGCGCACCGCGAAGGTCGGCTGGGACGGTGACTTCGAGCCGATGGGCGCGCGCGTGTTCCGCGCCCTGCCCAGTTCCGTGCGTGCCCTGGATGTCGGCTTCAAGCGCGGCACCCAGTTCTCCTGCCGCTACAGCGTCTGGGAGGACGTGGAGTGCAACGTCTTCGCCATCAGCCCGACGAACGAGGCGCTGCAGCTCTCCAAGGTGAACCCGGGCGTCCAGCTCTTCGGCGAGACGCGGCCGGACGGCTTCCACGGGCGGCTGTACCTGGGCGCGCTGAACGCCTCGCCTCCGGCGCTCCAGTCGCAGAGCCAGGTCGCGCTGCGCTCCACGGCGAAGTAGCCCGTAAGTCAACCTGAGTCGAGAGGTCCGAAGCCCCGGCGCCCGTCACTTGGGCCGGGGCTTCGTCATGTCCACCCCGGCAAGGTTCGCCGGGGACGGCAAGCGTTGCCGTTCCGGAAACCGCGCCGCGCGGCAACTCCTGCCGGAGTGGCGAGCGCCTTCGCCCGGGAGGCGGACCGCGAGGCGCTGGCATCCTCGTTGCTCTTCCCTGTCCCAAGCACGCCGCCCGGGTTTGCGCATGACGCGACATCTCGAGGGCGGCGCGCACGACAAGGAAAACCCCATGATGAAGAACACGTTCAAGAAGTCGGTGGCGGCGCTCGCGCTGCTCGGTGCGCTGCCTTCCGTCGCAGGTCCGGCGACGTACGCGGGCGCGCTGTGCACGTCCGTGTCGGGCTTCAGCGCCCCCAGCATCTTCCGCAGCGGCCGGCTCATCAACCAGACCGGCGCCGCGCTCGAGGTCGTCTGCCCCGTGCAGCGCAACGTCAACACCGTGGGCTTCAACGAGACCGTCTCCCTGCTCATCACCGCGAGAGATCCGCACCTCACCGAGAACGTCTGCTGCACCGCGACGGTGACGGAGCCCGACGGTACGGCCATCGCCGCTGACTCCGGCTGTACCTCCGGCGCCGATACCGCCAACCCCAAGAGCATCAGCCTGAGCATCCCGGCGACGTTCGCGTCCGTGAACGGCTTCATCGCGCTGCGCTGCGAGCTGCCGGCGCCGTACTCCGGCTACAACTCCGCGCTCTCCAGCTTCTACATCTCGGAGTAGCCGCCATGTCCAAGGTCCGCTGGGGAGTCCTGGGGTTGGCCGGAGCCGCCGTGGCCGCCGCCGGAGCGTGGAGTCTGAGGGGGGACGCGCCGACGCCGGGCGTGCCGACGACGACCGTCTCGGAGGTCCGCGCCGGGCCTCCAGCGGACCTGGAGCAGGAAGTGCGCGCGCTGCGCGCGGAGCTGGAGGCCCTGCGTCGCAATCAGGGCCGCCTGGAGCAGCAGCCCCACACCTCGCCGATGCAACCGGTGGAGGGGGCCACGGCGAAGGACGCCGAGGACCCCGGCCCCGCGCGGGATGAGGAAGTCGTTCGGGCGGCGCGAGAGCAGCAGCGCCAGGAGCGTGTCGTCGAACTGGAGGCGGAGCTGGAGCTCGCCGCGAACACGGAGCCTCGGGACGCGCAGTGGGCGGCCCCCACCGAGTCGCTCGTCACCCAATCCTTCCAGGGCCCGGACTTCGTGGGCTCGCGGCTGGCGCGAATCGAGTGCCGCACGCACCTGTGCACGCTGGAGGTGGAGCACGATGACGGCGACGCCCAGGCGGAGCTGCTCACCTCGCTCCTGCGCGTGAAGGGCCTGCGCGGACAGGCCGTGGTGCGTCCCCGGAACGAAGGGGGACGTCGGACCTCGCGCGTCTACCTCTCGCGGGCCGGAGAACGCCTGCCCATGACGCTGCGCAAGTGAGCATCCTCCGCTCGGGGCCCAGGCGGCTTTTTTCCAGGGTACCCCTGGGTTGCCCGATTCGGCGCGAGCGTGCCAGCATGGACGTCCGCCCGATGTCCGCTCCGCCTCCCAGTGCTCGCGACACCCGCCCCATCGGCACTCCCTCGGAGCCCTCCGGGGCAGGCGCGGCCTATCTGCTGGTGCTGGAGGGTGAGTCCTCCTGGCGCTTCCCGCTGCCGGCCGAGGGCGTGGTGCTGGTGGGCCGCGACGACAAGGCGGACCTGAAGCTGAAGGACGAGAGCGTGTCGCGCCGTCACGCCCGCATCCTGGTGACGGACGAGGGCGCGCGCGTGGTGGACCTGGGCAGCCAGAACGGGACGTCGCTCAACGGGCGCCCGCTCGACGACGCCCGGCCGCTGTTGTCTGGGGACGTGGTCTCCTTCGGCGCGGTGGTGGCGGTGGTGCGCGCCAGGCGCCGTCCCATGCCGGCGCGCCGGGCGCTCGACGCGGACCGGCTGATGGGGCAATTGCGCGAGGAGGTGGAGCGCGCGCTGCGCTATGGCCGGCCGCTCACCGTGCTGACGCTCGCGCTGGTCGAGCAGGCCCCGTTCGAGCGCGAGGCGGTGGAGGCGGTGCTCGGCTCGGACGCGGGGCCCGCGGAGGCGGCGGGCTGGCTGGACGGAGAGCACCTGCTGTGGCTGTTGCCAGAGGTCTCCGGCGAGCCGGGCGAGGAGGGGCTGGGGGAGCGCGTCGAGGCGCTCTTGAGCGCGAGTCCTCGCGCTCGGCTGGGCGCCGCCACGTGTCCGTCGGATGGGTGTGACGCGGAGACGCTGGTGGCCGCGGCGCGGACGGCCGCGCGGACGGCGGCGCCAGGGGGCTTCGCCTCGGCGGCGGAGGGCATCACCCGGGTGACGTTGGGCGAGCGCACGGTGCTGGTGGCGGACCCGGCGATGGCGCAGCTCTACGCGCTCCTGCGCAGGCTGGCGGCCAGCGAGCTGCCGGTGCTGGTGTGCGGGGAGACGGGCGCGGGCAAGGAGAACGCCGCCTTCGCGGTGCACCATTGGTCTCGGCGGACGTCCGGGCCCTTCGTTCCCGTCAACTGCGCCGCGCTCCCGGAAGGCCTGGTGGAGAGCGAGCTGTTCGGCCACGAGCGCGGGGCCTTCACCGGGGCCACCACGGCGCGCGCGGGGTTGCTGGAGAGCGCGCAGGGCGGGACGGTGTTCCTGGATGAAGTGGGCGAGCTGCCCGCGTCCGCGCAGGCCAAGCTGCTGCGCGCGCTGGAGGTGCGCCGCATCACCCGCGTGGGCGACACGAAGGAGCGGACCATCGACATCCGCGTGGTCGCCGCCACGCATCGGGATTTGGAGGCGGAGGTGTCCGCGGGGCGCTTCCGGCAGGATTTGTACTTCCGGCTGGGCGCGGCCACGGTGCTGCTGCCGCCGCTGCGTGAGCGGCCTCGCGAGGTGCCCATGCTCGCGCGCGACTTCCTGGAGCGGGCCTGTGTGGCGCTGGGGCGCGGCGGGCTGGAGCTGGCGTCGGGCACGCTGCACGCGCTGTCGCGGCACTCGTGGCCGGGCAACGTGCGCGAGCTGCGCAACCTGATGGACTACGTGGCGGCGGCGGTGACGGGGGATGTGGTGGAGCCGCATCACCTGCCAGCGCGCATGGCGGGTGGACGGACGGTGGCGCAGGTGGAGCCGGTGGCCTCGGAGCCGGAGCACGCGGCGCAGCGGCCCCGGCAGTCGCTGGCGCAGGAGATTCGGGAGCTGGAGCGGCGCAGGATGCAGGAGGCGCTGGAGGCGGCGGAGGGCGTACAGACGCGAGCGGCGGCGCTCATCGGCATGCCCATCCGGACGTTCTCGTTCAAGCTGAAGCAACTGGGCTTGCAACCTCGCACCGCGCGCCGAGGCACCTCGCCGGAATGAGTGAGCCATCCGGGCTGCTGGAGCCCCCCCGCGAGTTCGAGGAGTACCAGGTGCTCCGCCCCCTGGGGCG
This sequence comes from Myxococcus eversor, assembly GCF_010894455.1. Lineage (GTDB taxonomy): Bacteria > Myxococcota > Myxococcia > Myxococcales > Myxococcaceae > Myxococcus > Myxococcus eversor. The sequence goes on from NZ_JAAIXY010000002.1 coordinate 24,409, forward strand.
CGGCGCCATGGGACAGGTCTTCCTCGCGCGGGACACACTGCTGGACAGGTTGGTCGCGGTGAAGTTCATCGCGACGCCCGCGGGGAGGTTGCCGGACGCGGTGGCGCGCGCGCGGTTCTTCCAGGAGGCCCGGGCGATCGCGCGGCTCCAGCACCCCAACGTGGTGGCCATCCACCGCGTGGGCGAGGTGCGCGGCCAGCCGTATCTGGTGTCCGAGCTCATCCGGGGCGAGCCGCTGGACACGCTGCGCAAGCCGATGGACGGGCGGCAGGTGCTGGCGTTGGGGATGGGGTTGGCGCGAGGGCTCGCGGCGGCGCACCGGTGCGGCGTCCTGCACCGCGATATCAAACCCGCCAATGCCATCCTGTCCGAGGAAGGCGAGGTGAAGCTGCTCGACTTCGGGCTCGCGGAGTCGTGGACCGAGGAGGACGGTCCGCGCGCGCGGGTGTGGACGGACGCGACGGGCTCGGCGGTGGGTGCTCGGGACGCGCGGGACTCGGGGCAGGAAGCACCGCGCGCGACGCTCGACACGGGGCGAGGCGATGACACGCCAGGTGCTCGCGGAGCCGCCGCGCCGAAGGCACAGGTACGGACGCGTCCCATGTCGCCAGTGGGCGAGGACGCGGCGCGAGAGCCCCTGACGGAGACACAGCCCCTGCCCTTCCCGGGTGACTCGGCGCCCTCGACACCCGAGGCGGGAAGCGACTCACCGAAGCCACGGACGGGCCCCGGCGAGGTCGAGGGTCCGCGCGAGGAGTCGTCTCCGGGTGGGGCCTGGGATGGAGTGCCCACCGCGCACCGTGGGGCGGCGACCCTCTCGATGACCGTGCCGGGCACGCCGCTCTACCTCGCACCCGAGCTCTGGCGCGGTGAGTCCGCCAGTCGGGCCAGCGACATCTACGCGCTGGGCGTGCTCCTCCACGAGCTGTGCACCGGCAACGCGCCTCACGAGAATGTGCCCCTGTCCGAGCTCAAGCGCGCCGTGCTGGAGCAGCGCCCACGCCCGCTCGTGGAGCAGGACCTGGACCTTCCTCCCGGCCTGGCCGCCGTGGTGGACCGCTGCCTCGCCCTGTCTCCCGAGCAGCGCTTCGAGTCTGGAGACGCGCTGCGCGAGGCCCTGGAGGCGCTGGCCCACTCGACGCAGGCGAGCCCCCTGCCCTCCGGCAACCCCTATCGGGGGCTGCGCGCCTTCGAGGCCGAGCACCGTGGCGTCTTCTTCGGCCGCGAGGCCGAGCTGCGCGAGGTGATGGACCGGCTGCGCGGCGAGCGCTTCGTGCTGCTCGCGGGAGACTCGGGCGTCGGCAAGTCGTCGCTGTGTCGCGCCGGAGTGCTGCCCGTCATCGCGGGACGTGGAGACGATGGCCCCGCGTGGAACATCGTCTCGTGGACTCCTGGACGACAGCCCTTGGAGGCGCTGGCGGAGGCGCTCGCGCCCGTGCTCGACGGGGGCGCCGACGTGTTCCTCGCGCAGGTCGCCACCGAGGAACCCGGCGCGCTCGCGCGAGCCTTGCGCCGACGTCCCTCGGGGGCTCCCCCGGTGCTCCTGTTCATCGACCAGCTCGAGGAGCTCGTCACCTTCTCCGAGCCCGCCCAGGCCGCGCGGTTCGCCGAGGAGCTGGCCCTGGCGCTTCACCGCGTTCCGCGCATCCGCGTGCTGGCCACCGCGCGCAGTGACTGCCTCACGCGACTGGTGGCCCTGCCGGGGCTGGGAGACGAGCTCCCTCGCGCGCTGTACATCGTTCGCGCCCTGTCCGACCGAGGACTGCGCGAGGCCGTGGAGGGGCCCGCCCGCGCGCTGGGCATCCGCTTCGAGTCCCCTGCCCTGGTCGACACGCTCGTCACGTCCGCCGCGCGCGCCGACGGTGGACTCCCGCTGTTGCAGTTCGCGCTGGAAGCGCTGTGGGATGCCCGCGATGTCGCCCGGGGAATCATCCCCGCAGAGGCGCTGGTTTCGCTCGGTGGCGTGGAGGGCGCGCTGGCCCGTCACGCGGACGCGGTGGTGGACAGGCTCCGCCCGGAACAACGTCCGCGCGCGCGGGAGCTGCTGCTGGAGCTGGTCACCCCCGAGGGCACGCGACTGCGCCGCACCCGTGAGGAGCTCTTGCGCGGCGCTCAGGATGACAACGGTCGCGCGGTGTTGGATGGACTGGTGCGCGGTCGACTCCTCACGGCGGGCGAGGCCGAGAGCGGCGAGGGTGTCTACACGCTCGCGCACGAGAGCCTGCTGACGGGTTGGGACACGCTGCGCGGTTGGCTCGGCCAGGATGAACAGCGCCGCGCCATCCGTCACCGACTCGCTCGCGCCGCCGCCGAGTGGGAGCGCCTGGGCCGCCCTTCCGAGCTGCTCTACGCGGAGCGCCAGCTCACGGAGGCGAGCGCCGCCGGAGTGCTCGCCGAGGGGAAGGGGCAAGAGGACTTCCTTGCCCGCTCGCACCAGACGCTGCGTCGTCGCCGGGCCGCGCGCTGGACGGTGGCCATCGCCGCGCCGCTCGCGCTCCTGTCCGTGGTGGCTGTGACTCGTGTCCAGTCGCGCGCGCAGCTCGAAGCCCGAATCACGCACCATCTGGACGAGGCGCGAAGGCACCGCGACGATGCCCTCGAGAAGGACTCGACGGCCCAGCGGCTGCGACAGGAGTCGCTCACCCTCTTCGACACGCCGGGCTCCGAGCGCCGCGAAGCCGCCGAGGCACTGTGGACGCGCGTCCAGGAGGAAGAGCAGGAGGTGGAGACCCTATCGCTGCGAGCCCAGGCCGCGCTGGAGACGGCATGGGGGCTGGATCCGGGAAGCCCTCGGGTGAACGAGCCGCTCGCGGACCTGCTCGCCGAGCGCGCGGTGCGGGCCGACCGGCAACGACAGCCCGAACTGCGCGCCCAACTGCTCGCACGCCTCGCCGCCTACGACACGTCCGGACTGCGCCAGCGGAAGCTGGTGACACCCGCGCGCATCTCCATCATCACCTCACCACCTGGGGCACGGGTGCGGCTGCTGAAGGCCCCCGTCGGTGACACGAGCGCCGCAGGACATGACCAGGCACGCGACACGGCGCGGCCCCCTACCTCGCCGCCACCGGACACCTCCGGACAGGACCTCGGACAGACGCCCCTGCGCGAGTTGGAGCTGACCGAAGGCTCTCACCTGCTCCTGATGGAGGCTCCTGGTCGCTTCCCCGTGCGAGCCCCCATCATGGTGCGCACGGGTGAAACGCTCACCCTGGACCTCGCCCTGCCCGAAGCCTCCGCCGTCCCCGAGGGCTTCGTGTACGTGCCTCCTGGCCGCTTCCTCCAGGGCGCCTCGGAGAGCGAGTTCCTGCGCCGCGCCTTCTTCTTCTCCCCGCCCCTGCACGAGATGGAGACCGGCGCCTACCTCATCGCCCGGCACGAGGTGACGTTCGGCCAGTACATCGCCTTCCTGGAGACCCTTCCACCCGAGGAGCGCGCCGCGCGCATGCCGGGCTCACGCCGCCGGCTCACCGTGGTGGACCTGTCGCGCGAGCCCGACGGACGCTGGCGCTTCAACCTGCGCCCCGCCTCCGCCAGCTACAGCGTGCTCAATGGAGAACGGCTGCGCTACGACACGCGAGACCGTCGCCGCGAGCAGGACTGGCTGCGCTTCCCGGTGTCCGCCATCTCCTTCGAGGACTCGGAGGCCTACGTGGCCTGGCTGGACCGCACCGGCCAGGTCCCCGGGGCCCGCATCTGCACCGAGCACGAGTGGGAGCGCGCCGCCCGAGGCGCCGATGGCCGCCGCTACCCCATGGGTGACTGGCTGTCCCCGGACGACGCCAACCACGACGTGACGTACGGCCGCGAGCCCGGAGGCTTCGGGCCCGACGAGGTCGGCAGCCACCCGCGCTCACGCAGCCCCTTCGGCGTGGACGACCTCGCGGGCAACGTCTGGGAGTGGACCCGCTCCAGCGTGGACCCCTCCAAGCCCTCCGCGCAGGGCGGAAGCTGGTACCAGAGCGACCTCACCGCGCACACCGCCAACCGGGACCGCGTGGAGCCCACGCAGCGCGAGGCCCTCATCGGCCTGCGCGTCTGTGCCACGCCGCGCCCGTAGCGCGGCAACCCAAGCCGGACCCCGGCAACCCTTGCCGGCCGGAACCGCCGGCTTCCGCTGCTTCGCGGGGCCCCGTCCACCCTCTACCCGAGGTGTGCGCGGACGTGCCCATGGCATACGAGATGCTCTACAGGCGCCCATCTGGATTGAACGAAACCGAGGCCCCTCACATGAGCGCCATCTCGAAATTGTTGTCATTGAATCTCTGTCTTTGTCTCCTCGCCGCATGCGGGCCCCTGGCCCCCGAGGACGCGACGTCTCCCCTGGAGTCCCAGGCGTTCTCCGCTGGAAACGACGACTCCCACTCCCAGGGCACCCAGCTCCACGGTTCGCACATCCCGTCCGTCTCGTACACGGGGGCCTCCGTGATGCACGACGGCGTCCGCCGCGCCGCGACGCTGCGAATCTTCCAGGGTGAGCTGTTCGCCCGAATCCCCCTGTCGGTGACGGGCATCACGCCCAGCCTCGCCCCATGCGTCACGCGTGGAACGGGACCCGAGCGAAGCTGTGGCTTCACCGTGGCGGGCCAGGGCATCTGTTCGCCGAACGCGCTGGTCACCGTCTCCAGTGGTGAGTGCGCGGGCACACAGGGGAGCTGCACGGGCCGCCCCATCCTGCGCGTCTGCTCGGGAGAGAAGCCCTGTGAGTTCGAGCGAACCGGCTACCTGGGCACGGACGTGGGCTCGGCGGGGCCCGACCTCCAGTGCAGCCTCACCTCGAGCTGTCCCTCCGTGAGGTTCACCTGCCCCTCGAGCGGCATCTTCACCGTGCTGACCGGGCCCTATTCGACGACCCAGACAGCGAGCGTGGCGGCGCGCGCCACCTCCGGCCGCTTCCCGGTGACGTACAAGGACCTGCGCGGCGAGCAGCTCATCGGCGCGCGGATGCTGAGCTCGTCACCGTCCGGCTACGGCACCGTCATCGAGGTCAAGGACGCGACCAACGCGGCCAACGTCGTCATCCCCGAGTCCCCTGGCATCTGGGACGCCAGCGGCGACACCTTCCTCTATCGCCTGCAGATTCGGCCCAACACCGGGCCGACCGTGGACCTGTGCACGACGGGCGCCGACCCCGCCGTGGGCTGGGCCTGGACAGTGCCCCTGGAGGGCTCCTTCTCGAAGGCGGGCGACCGCGAGGAGAGCACCCAGATCTTCACGCTCGCGTGCGACCCGGGCGTGCTCGCCAAGTGCTACCGCTGGGGTTACAAGCCGTGGCTGGATGGCGCCAGCCCGGGCGCGGTGACGAAGGCCCACTGGGCCTGCACCCGCATGGCCCGCGCCGACTACTGCGGCGGTGGCGCGTCCTTCACCCAGGACGGCACCCTCATCCAGCCGTGGGACTCGCTGGCGCCGAACATCATCCCCCCTCCCACCCAGGGCTCGGGCCCGGCGGGCATGCAGTTCGAGGCGGGCTGGGACACCAGCGGCCCGGCGTGTCTGAGCCACTGGCGCTGGAAGCACCTGCAGGCCGGCTGCGTGACGTTGCAGAAGCCCATCGAGGACGCCAACGGCCACGTCATCAACGACTGCAGGGACCCGCACAACGTCTCGACCGCCTTCAAGTGCTCGCCCATCTGCGACAACGCCCAGGAGGCCAAGCAGCTCTTCAAGAGCGTCGTCTTCAACAACTCCATCGCCAACGAGCAACTCACCAGGCCCCAGCCCTGAGCTAGCCTCCCGGGCCGCGAGGAGGACGCGGCATGATGACGGGAGCCATCTGGCTGGCGACGCTGTTGTCGCTGGGGAGCGCGGGCATGAAGTGGGAGCCCCAGGACAGCCACACCACCGTGCGCCTGCGAGGCGTCAGCGCCGTCGACGCACGCGTGGGCTGGGCCAGCGGGGACAAGGGGACCTTCGTCCGGACGACGGACGGAGGCGTGACGTGGAAGGCGGGCACGGTGCCCGGCGCTGAAGGCCTGGACTTCCGCGACGTGGATGCCTTCAGCGACACCACCGCGTATCTGCTCTCCATCGGCGAGGGCGACAAGTCCCGCATCTACAAGACGGTGGACGGCGGCGAGCACTGGACGCTCCAGTTCACCAGCTCGACGCCCGGCGCGTTCTTCGACGGGATGGCCTTCTGGGACGAGCAGCAGGGCCTCGCCTTCAGCGACCCGGTGGAGGGCCGCTTCCTCGTCATCGCCACTTCCGACGGCGGCGCCACCTGGGCTCCGCTTCCCGCTGAAGCGTTTCCGCCCGCGCTCCCCGGCGAGGCGGGCTTCGCGGCCAGCGGCACCAGCATCGCCGTGCGAGCCCCGAGGCAGGCGTGGTTCGGCCTGGGCGGCGCGGCGGCGCGCGTGCTCCGCACGACGGACGGAGGCAAGTCGTGGAGCGTCGCGACGACGCCCCTGGCCACCGGCGACGGCGGCGGCGTCTTCTCGCTGCTCTTCTGGAGCGACACCGACGGCATCGCCGTGGGCGGCAACCACCAGCGTCACGATGACGCCACCGGCAACCTGGCCCTCACGCGGGACGGGGGCAAGACGTGGAGCGTGCCCCCAGGCGCGAGGCCCGCGGGCTACCGCTCCTGCGTCGCGCGGTTGCCAGGAGCGCCGGGGCCCACGCTCGTCACCGTGGGGCCGTCCGGCTCGGAGCTGTCCGTGGACGGCGCGAAGCACTGGACGTCGCTGGGCACCCCGGGCTTCCACGCCGTGTCCGCATCGCCCACGGGCAAGCGCGTGTGGGCTGTCGGAGACGCGGGCCGCATCGCGACGCTCCAGCGGGCGCCCGCGCCTAGTCCTCCAGCACCTTCGCCCAGTCGTCCTCGGCGCTGAACAGCCGCGCGCCCAGTCGGACGACGACGTCCGAGTGGGCCACCGCCGCCGCGCCGCCCACCCATACGGGTACGCCCCGGGGCAGCGCCCGCATCAGCTCGGAGAGCGTGTCGCGGAACGGCCCCTCGCCCCGGTTGTGGACGGCGGACAGGCCCACCAGCTCCGGCTTCAGCTCCGCCACCGCCCGGCCCAAATCCAACGCGGGCACCCGCTGTCCCAGGAGCGTCACCCGGAAGCCCGTGTGACGCAGGCGCAGCGCCACGCCCAGCAGCCCCAGCTCGTGCTCCTCGTCCGGGAAGCACGCCAGCACCGCGTGGCGCCGCCCGCTGTCCGGCGCCGCGTGCAGCAGGTTCACCAGCCGGGCGCGCACCACCTGCGTCACCAGGTGCTCCTGCACCACGCTCAACTCTCCCGAGTGCCAGCGCTCGCCCACCTCGCGCTGGAGCGGCGCCAGCACGCCGTCGAACGCCTTGAGCGGGGGCAGCGCGGACAGCACCTCGTCCACCACGGCGGACACGCCGCCCTGGTCATACGCCTCGGCCGCGAGCAGCGCGGCGTCCCGCCAGAACTCCAGGCCCGCGCCGGAGCCCCGGACGTCGTCGGGGGCGGCGGGCACGGCGTCCAGCTCCGCGAGCAGTTGAGGCAGCAGCTTCGCCGCCTCGCTGATGGCCACGCCCTCGTCCGTCAGCTTCTTGAGCCGCTTGAGCAGCGCGATGTCCCGCTCGGTGTAGACGCGGTAGCCGGCGGGCGTGCGCAAGGGCTGGAGCACGCCATACCGACGCTCCCAGGCCCGGATGAGCTCCACCCGAACCCCTGACAGCTCCGCGGCGACGTGGATTCGGTAGGTGCGCTCGGCCATGGGCGATACGGGTCAGGGGCGGTTCTGCGCGGTACGCACCTGGTTCCAGAGGGCTATCAGCTCCTGAGAGGACTCCGCGTACTGCGCGCCCAGCGTGAAGGTGGCCTTCAGGTGCTCGCGAGCGCCGGGCCCTCCTACCACGACCGGCGTGGGGGCGCAGGCTCGCAGCGCATCTGATAACAGCGTCATGAATTCGTCCGGTTCGCGCCTCTGCACGAAGGACAGCGCCACCATGTCCGGGTGGAGCTGCTCGCGGGCGGAGCGCAGCGCCTCGGCCGGGGTGTCCGCCCCCAGCATCGTCACCCGCCACCCCTGGCGCTTGAGCTGCACGCCCAGGCCCAGGAGGCCCCCCTCGTGGAAGTCCTGGGGCGGGCAGGCCAGGAGCGCGCGCGGCCCGTTCGCCGGGCTCTCCACGCTCGTCAGCACCTGCCGCAGCCGCTGCCGGATGAACCCGGACGCCAGGTGCTCACGGGCGATGTCCAGCCGCGCGCTCATCTCTCGCAGCAGCGGCATCAGGAAGTCGTCGCAGTAGGTGTCCACGTCCATGGCCTCCTGCGCCTCGTCGAGCACGCGCGACACCTCGTCCCCGTCCAGCAGCATGACGGCGGCCCAGAAGCGCTCCTGGAACCGCTCCGCGCGGGGCATCGACTTCACGGGCGTGGCGAGCACCTGGGCGATGGCCTCGCTCACCGCCAGGCCGTCCAGTTGGATGAGCCGCGCGACGCGGCGGATGGACTCCACCTCCTCGCGCGAATAGACGCGGTAGTTGTTGCCCTCCGAGCGCATCGGGCGCGGGAAGCCGTAGCGTCGCTCCCACGCGCGCAGGGTCGCCTCGCGGATGCCCGTCAGGCGGGCGATGGTGCGGATGCGCAGCATCATGGCCCCACCCCTCGGGCGGCATCCCAGCGCTCCGCCACGCCCCGCGCGCCGGACACCTTGCGCGTGAAGCCCTCCAGGCTCGTCACCGCCATCAACCGGCGCACCACGGACTCCAGCCCCTGCTGGAAGACAGCCAGTGAGCCGGGCGGGTGCGGCGTGCCCACCTCCAGGAGGACATCCGGGCGCTCGTGCTCGAAGAAGGCGTAGCGCACGCCAATGGGCACGCACTCCACCTTGGCCACGCGCGCCAGCAGCTCCACGCCGCGCTCCAGCCGCAGCGGCAGTTCGCCGAAGGGCCGGTGCTCACCCTCGGGAAAGACATACAGCGCCGCGCGGGGGCGCTTCAGGAGGTCCTTCGCGTAGCGCAGCGACTCCACCGACGACACGGCGTCCTTGCGGCGGATGCTGAAGGCTCCGATGCGCGCCAGGAAGGGGTAGCGGCGCAGGTTCTCCTCGTCCATCAGGCAGTAGGCGTCCCACCCCGCCACGCGCGAGAGCTGGTGCAGCATGAAGCCGTCCCACCAGTTCGCGTGGTTCAGGTACACCAACCTCCCCGGGCCAGCGGCGGGCAGCTCCCCGCGCACCCACAGGCCTCGGAACGCCGAGCGGAACTTCCACCCGATATACGCGTCCAGCGCCCACCCGAAGGGGCCTCCCTTGGCCGCGGGAATCACGACGCCTTGGCCTCCTTCTTCGTCAAGAGCTCCACCAGGCCCGTGAAGAGGGCGAGCCCCAGCGACACGAGCACGCTGGTCAGCAGGAAGAACAGCACCTCCTCCAGGGGAACGAGCCCCACGTAGACGCCCAGGTGCAGGCCCTCGCCGAAGTTCCAGATGCCCGTGGAGATGGCCAGGTGGTCGGCCACCGCCAGGTAGATGCCGATGATGAACGCGGGCGGAAGCACCGCGCGCAGCACCGCGCCGGAGCGCTCCTTGTAATGGCGCACCAGCACCACCGTCTGCAAGAGGATGAGCGGCAGCGTCCAGCCGACCAGGTGGATGAGATAGGCCCAGCGCGTCTCCATCATGACGACACCTCGCTCGGGGCCAGGGCGCGCTCGGAGGGAGGCGTGGGCAACGACGTCGCGGGCCGCGCGGGCTCCGTGCGCGCCAGTGCGCGGGTGAGTCGGGCCCTCGCCCACAGCCCCACGAGGAGCGTCTGGAGGCCGAAGAACAGGTACTCCTCCAGCGGCAGGTAGCCCAGCTTGATGCCCCAGATGCGGCTCTCGTCGAAGCCCCACAGGCCCCACTTCACCGCGAGGTTGTCCCAGGGCGACGTCGCCGCGTAGACGACGATGAGCAAGAGCCCCATGGGCGCCAGACTGCGCGCCGTGAAGGTGCGGCGGTAGCGCCACAGCAGGAAGACGATGGGCAGCACCACGAACAGCCCGAGGAAACGCGCGTAGGTCATCCAGGTCCTCCCGTCAGCTCCGGCGACACCCGGACCATGCGGCCTCCCGGCAAGAGCGCGTACGTGCGCCCCCGCCACGTCACCAGGCCCTGGCGGCCCAGGGAGACGATGAAGGCAGTCAGCAACAGCAACTCTCCCAGCAACCAATCCGTCAAGGCGCGCCCGAGGCCCGCGTCGCGCAAGCCCTCCACCCGAGGCGCGCCGAGCACCGCGAGTCGGAGCGCCAGCAGAGCGCGCACGCACACGAGCAATCCCACGGCGAGCCAGAGCACGGGCGAGCCCAGCAGGGCGGCCAGCACCACCAGCGGCACGGTGGGCGTGAAGAGCAGCGGCACGGTGGGGTACAGCGCGGGACGGTGACTGGCCAGCACGCGCATCCAGCGCGTGAAGCGGGCCAGGGGAACCTCCCAAGCGCCGATGTCTCCCAACGGCACCACGGCCGGCGCGTCGCTCAGTTCGACGTCGAGGCCGAGTGCGTGCAGGCGCTTCGACAGCTCCAGGTCCTCGCCGATGTGGTCGGCCAGGGACTTGAGCGACTCCATCGCCACTGGGGACAGACCCAGGGCCTTGCCACACACGGACTTCGCGCCCGCGCTCATCACGTGCAGCGCGAGGAAGCTGTGATGGGTGTAGCGAAGCAGCCCGGCCATGGCCCGCCCGGCGCCATCGCGCACGTCCACTGGCGTGGGGGCGGCGGTGCTCAGCGCGGCCCCACGAACCAGGGGCGCCGCGAGGCCCTCGACAAGCGCACTTGTCACCGCGACATCCGCATCCACGGCGAGGACGACGCGGCCCTCGATGGGAAGCACCTCCAGCGCGTAGAGGAGATGGCCCACCTTGCGGTTGGGCGTGAGCGGGTCGCTCGGCAGCCAGCGCACGCCGGGTGGAAGCCGGGGGCGGTAGGACGAAACGACGACCTGTTCCAGTGTGCCCGCGTACTCGATGGGCAGGGCCAGGTTCTCCAGCTCACGAGGCGTGGGCGCATCCACCGGGCGCAGCAGCAACACCGAAGGCCGGGTGCCTTGCGCCTCGACAGACGGCTCCTGCACGGGCCGAGTCCCCGTGCCCCGACGCAGGCGCAGCAGGCGCGCGAGCGCGACGCCGCTGAAGCCCGTGGCGAGCACGGCCCAACCCAGTCCCAGGAGAACCGGAACGCTCATGCCGCCGTCCCCAGCCGCGTGCGGAAGTGCGCCATCCAGCGGATGAAGGGCGAGTGGAAGCGACGGAAGTCCGCCACCTCGCCCATGCAATCCAGCGCGCCCTTGCGAGCCTCCATCCGCGCATAGAAGGGCGAGGACTCCAGCAACCGCGCCTGCCCCACCTCCACGTTGCCGGCCTGGAGTCGCGAGGGCACGCGCAGGCCCCAGCCGGTAATCACCGTGGGCTGCGTCCTCGGTCCCGGGCCCCGCTCGCAACGCACGCCCTGCGCACACGCCGTCATCCGCAGCGGCGCCACGCCATCCGGCAGGTGGTAGTCCACCACCGTCGTCGCGTCCTCCCGATGCGTGCGCGCCCAGTGCCAGCCCGCGAGCCGCTCGCCCAGCAGCTCCTCGCCGTGGTTCGTGTCGTGGTAGCCCAGCCCCTCCGCCTTCACCCCAAGGGAGGACACCTCCAGCCGAGCCCGCGCGCGAGGCGCCAGCGCCTGCCAGTAGTGCGGCAGCTCGGGCATCAACCGCACCACCTCGCCCACCGGCGTCAGCGGCTCCAGGGTGAGGCGCGCGCTCACGGGCCGACCCCAGGGCGCCGTCCAGTCCTCCACGTCCATGCGCACCGTGCCACCCTCTCCGTACGTCAGCGTCGAGCGGCCAATCCGCAGCCGTCCCGCCGACTCCACCTCGGCATGAGGGTACTCGCTCAGGACCCAGAGGCGGCGCACGCCCTCGTGGTACAGCGCGAAGTTCACCGCGCTGTGCTCCATGGGCCGCCCGCCCCGCCGCGCCGCCACCGAATAGCGCGGGGAGAAGAGCGAACCCAGCATGAAGATGCACACCGCGCTGTAGGGCCCCGCCGTCACGTCGGCATAGAACCAGCGATAGGCCCCCGCTTCACGGGGCAGCGGAGGAATGTCGCGCAGGCTGTTCATGCGCCCCTCCGCAGATGCTCGGATGCCATCTCCGCGGCGAAGCGCCCCGACAGCATGACGAGCGGCACCCCGCCCCCCGGATGCGTGCCACCTCCCGCGAAGAACAGGCCCGGGGTGTTTCCCCGGATGCGCGGACGACGGAAGGGCCCCAGCTTCCCATGCGGCAGGAAGCCGTAGATGGAGCCTCCCGGCGCCCCCTGCGCGGCCAGGTCCACCGGCGAGCGCTGGCCGATGACTCGCACCCGGCCCTTCAGCTCCGGGAAGTGCGCGAAGAGCTTCTCGAACATCTGCGCCTTCACCCGCTCCGCTTGAAGCTCCCAGGCGCGCGCCGCCGCGTCCGCCTCCGCTTCATCCACCGGCAACGCGGGCGCGTTCACCATGACGAACAGGCCCGTGCGCCCAGACGGCGACATCGTCGGGTCCGTCGCGGTGGGGTTGCAGAAGTACACCGTCGGGTCCGTCGCGAGCTGCCCGCTGAACAGCTCGTCGAACTCGCGCCGGTAGTCGCCACCAAACAGCACCGCGTGGTGCGGCAGCGAGGGACGCCCCTCCACTTCCAGCAACAACACGAACCCGGAGAGCGCCAGCGGCTCGTCTCCACGACGCAGTGACTCCAGCGGGTCCGCGTTCACCACCACGCTGTCGAACGGCGCGGAGTCCTCGCCGGGCCCCACGCGGTAGCCTTCGCTCGTATGCGCGAACCGAGCGCGCGTCTTCAGGTGCACCGTGACACCGAGCCTGCGCACCGCCCGCCCCAGCGCGTCCACCAGCGCGCCCACGCCGCCCTGGGCATGGTGGACGCCGTACGCGCGCTCGATGTGCGGAATCAACGCGTAGGCCGCGCTCGCCTCGTACGGAGACGCGCCCGCGTACGTGGCGAAGCGACCCACGTACTGCTGCAGGTGCGAGGTGCGCAGGTGCTTCACCGCCAGCCCGTGCAGGGACGACAACTGCATCCCCGCCATCACCGCGCCAATCCCCCGGCGGGCCACGCGTCCCATGAACCCGGCCATGCCCTCGAAGGGCGCCTCCAGGTACGGCTCGCCCGCGGCGCCCCAGATGGCGGCGGCCTCCGCGTAGAAACCACGGATGCCCTTGCGCTCCACCGGCTTCACCTCACTCGCGCTGTCCGCGGTGCGGTCCAGGTCCTTGTACGCGGTGAAGGCGCACCCGTCCGAGAAGCGATAGGTGCACTGCGGCTCCAACTCGGTGAGCCTCGGCAACAGGTCGAGCGCACCCAGTTGCTCGAAGGTGCCACGCACCAGGTCCGGCAACGTCAGCAACGTGGGCCCGGTGTCCAGGGTGATTCCGTCCACGGTGACGGCCTGGGCCTTGCCACCCAGCGAGGGCCCGCCCTCGAAGAGCGTCACCGCGTGGCCTTCCTTCGCCAGCAGGCCCGCCGCGGTGAGTCCTCCAATGCCTCCCCCCACGACAGCGACACGAGAGGTGCTCATGACCAGGGCCTCCGTCGCGCCACCTCGGCGTCCAGGAGCCCGCGCGTCCGTGTCTCGCCAGCCACCGACAGGCGCTTCGCTTCACCCATGGCGTTGTCCCCCTACTTCGCTCGGCAGCAGTGGCACGCGCGGCTCGGCCGGCGGCGCGGGAAGCACGGAGTGGGGCCGGAGGAAGGCCGAGGTGGCCAGCGACAGCTTGCGCCGCGTCGTCACATACGCCCGAGAGCTGAACACGTCGTAGTCGCGCGCTTCGATTTCACGAAGGATGTCGCCATAGATGGCGCCCATCAGCCGAACCATCCGCTGACTGCCAAAGCCCGTGAGCGCGGGCACACCCAGGGCCGCTCTCGCGTAGTACGTCCGCGCGCGCTCGACCTGGAAGCGCATGAAGTCGCGCCACCGCGCATCCACCTTGCCCTGCCGCAAGTCGTCCTCGGACAGGCCGAAGGCCGCCAGCTCCCGAGCGGGCAGGTACACCCGCCCCCGCTCCAGGTCCTCGCGCACATCGCGCAGGATGTTGGTGAGCTGCATGCCCCGGCCCAGGTCCGCCGCTGGCTGCAGCGCGCCCTCGTCCGAGCACCCCAACACCGGCGTCAGCATCAACCCCACCACGCCCGCCACGCGGTAGCAGTAGAGGTCCAACTCCTCCCACGTGGCGTAGTGGTGCTTCGTCAGGTCCATCTCCATGCCGGAGATGAGGTCCTGGAAGGGCTGCTCGGGAATCCGGTAGTGGCGCACCGTGTGCGCGAGCGCGGCGAACTCCCCCGCGTCCCACGGTGAGCTCGCCGCCACGCCCACCAGTCGTCCGCCCGGCGGCCCCAGCTCCTTCGACGCCAGCTCCGGCATGGGCACGTACAGCTCCGCCACCATGCGCCGCGCCCGCCCCAGCCGCACGGACAAGTCCTCCGTCGCCGCGCCCGCCTCGTCCACCAGGTCATCGAGCCGCCGGCAGAACGCATACAGCGCGAAGGCCGCCTTGCGACGCTGACCGAACAGCAGATACGAGGCGAAGAAGAAGCTCTTCGCGTGGTGACGCGTCACCCGCCGCGCCAGCCAATATCCCCGGCGCACCAGCGCCCTGTCGTCGGACGCGCTCACGCCGCCGCCTCCACCGCTGTCGACTTCGTCCGGCTTCCGCGCGGCGAGAGCGTCACGCCCTGCTGCCTTGCCCAGTCTCCCAGGCGCTCGGTGACGAGCCGCGCGGAGATGAGCACCGTGGGCAGCCCCGTGCCCGGCTGCGTGGAGGCCCCGACGAAGAAGAGGTTCTTCACCCGCGCGTCCTGGTTGGACGGACGGAAGGGCCCAATCTGCATGAAGTTCTGCGCCAGGCCGAAGGCGCTGCCCTTCGCCAGGTTGTACGTGCCCGCCCAGTCATCCGGAGTGAAGACGCGCTCCACCTCGATGTCCGACTCCAGATTGGGGAAGCCCAGCTCCGCCAGCCGCGCGAAGACCTTGGCGCGCACCTTCGGCCCCTCCGTCTTCCAGTCCAGCGACGGGTGCTGGTGCGGCACGGGCACCAGCACGTAGAGCGAGTCCTTGCCCTCGGGCGCCATCGACGCGTCGGTGCGCGTGGGCGCGTTGACGTAGAAGCTCGGGTCGTCCGGCACGCGGAAGCGCTTGAAGATGTCCTCGAACGACCCCCGGTAGTCGCGCCCGAAGATGACATTGTGATGCAACAGCTCCGGCACCTTCCGGCGCATGCCCAGGTAGAGCATGTAGCCGCTGGAGGTGTAGCGCAGCGACTCGCGGCGCTTGAGCGTGGTGGCCTGGGGGTCCAACAGCTTCTCGTACGCGTAGGGCAGGTCCGCGTTGCACAGCACCGCGTCCGCCTCCAGCACCTCGCCACCCTCCAGCCGGACTCCGGTGGTGCGGTTTCCGTCCGTGAGGATGCGCTCCACCGGCGAGCCGTAGTGGAAGCGCACGCCCTCCTCGATGGCCAGCCGCTCCAGCGCCTGCGGAATGGCATACAGCCCACCCTTGGGGAACCAGATGCCCACGCCCAGCTCGGTGAAGGGCAACAGGCCGTAGACGGCGGGCGACTCGAAGGGAGAGACGCCCAGGTACATCGTCTGGAACGTCATCGCCGCGCGCAGCCGGTCATCGCGGAAGTAGCGGCTGACGTCCGGGTACATGCGCCGGTGGGCGCGCACCTGGAAGATGCGGGCGAGCACGCGCGGGGACAGATAGTCGGTGATGCCCGCGTAGTTGCGGCCCACCAGATGGTCCAGGCTGGTGCGGTACTGGACACGACCCTGGGCCAGGAAGGCGAGGTAGCGCGCGTAGCTGCCCGGCTCCACCCGCTCCAGCTCTCGTCCCATGGCGCACAGCTCGGAGGTGAACGTCACGTCGGAGCCGTCACGGAAGTGAACCCGATAGTTCGGGTCGCACTTGAGCAACGTCAGGTAGTCCTCGATTCGGCGGCCGAGCGCGCGGAAGGTCTCCTCGAACACCTCCGGCATCAGCACGATGGTGGGACCGATGTCCCAGGTGAAGCCGTCCACCCGCAGCCGGTTGCAGCGCCCGCCCGGCCCCACCGTCTTCTCGACGACCTGGACGTCGAAGCCCTGGTGCGCCAGTCGCGCCGCCGCGGCCAGACCTCCCACGCCAGCGCCCACCACCACCACGCGTCTGCCTTGTGTCCGCGGGCTCATGTGTTCCTCAGGCCGCGCGATGCGCGAGCCGGGCGATGAGGGCGTCCATCAAGTCCCTCACGCCGTTGGGGTTGGGCAACGACTGGAGGGTGCGACGAGCGGCGCGAGAGGCGCGCTCCACCATCCGCTCGCACGCGGCTCGGCCGCCATGCGCCTCCACCAGCGCCCGGGCACGCACCAGGGCCGCCGCATCCTTCTGACATTCCGGCAGCGCCCAGAGCGCCTCCAGCTCCTCGCGTCCCTCGGGCGAGGCGCGCGCATACGCCGCGAGCAGGGGGAAGGTGCGCTTGCCTTGCGTGAAGTCGCTGGCCGACGACTTGCCCGCGACGGTGGAGTCGCCGAAGAGGCCGATGAGGTCATCGCGGAGCTGGTAGGCGAGCCCCACCTGACGGCCCACGCGCTCCAGCCCCTCCAGCAGCGCGGGGCTCGCGCCGCCCAGCATGGCGCCACAGACGAGCGGCGCGCAGAAGCCGTAGCGCGCCGTCTTGAGGTAGGCCACGCGCATCACCTGGAACAGCGACACCTCCGACAGCGGCGCGCGCTCCAGAGACAAATCCAGATACTGCCCCGCCGCCGTGTGCCGGCACACCGCCAGGTAGTAGCGGACGACTTTCGCCACGCCCGGCAGGTCCGACTCCAGCATCGCCTCCAGGGCGCGCGCGAAGAGGTGGTCTCCCACCACCACCGCCAGGTCCTCGCCCATCCGCCCGGGCGCCAGCAGGTGGTGCAGCGCCGCGCTCCCACGTCGCAGCACCGCGCGGTCCGCCACGTCGTCATGAATCAGGAGGAAGGTGTGGAGCAGCTCCAACCCCGCGGCGAAGCGCCACAGCTCCGAGGGCACCACCGGTGTGCCCTTCGCGAGACAGTGCCCCGCCATCACCAGCGCCGGACGCACCCGCTTCGCGGGCCGCAGCGCGTACAGCCGCGCCTCCTCCAACGCCCGCGTCCACCGCGCGTCCAGGCCCGCCTCGTCCGGAAGCTCGAACAGCTCCGCCAGCGACGCCTCCACCTTCGCGTGCACCAGCATCCGCCACGCCTGCTCCAAAGGGAGTTCGCCCGGCTGCGCGGCAGAACGCGGGAGTGCCATGGGTTGATCCTCGGGGTTCATGAGGGTCCTGCCCTCCAGACGTAGCGTTTGCGTCGAGGGCTTGTCAAGGCTATGTACAGGGTTTGTAAGAACCTTGTCCACCGGGGGTCACCTCATGAAGTTGTGGATCACAAGCACGCTGACGGCGGCCCTGCTGACCCAGGGTGCGCTGGCTTCCAGCCCAGCAGACGGCCCGCACGATGCGACGTTACGGAGTTCCAGCGGAGATGAGATTCGCCTCTCGAAATGGCGTGGAAAACCGGTAATTCTCTTTTATGAGGACAAGGACTCCACGACGCTCAACGCGGAGCTGAAGGAGGAGCTGTTCGCGCGTGGCAAGGAGCGGAACCTCTTGGGCTCCGCCTGGGTGGTGGCGGTGGCCAACCTGCGGAAGTTCGACTTCTTTCCCGCTCGGCAGATTGCCCTCTCCTATGTGCGGGATGAGGAGAAGAAGGTGGGCGTGCCCATCCTGGTGGATTTGGACGGGACGATGGGCTCGGCGCCGTGGGGCCTGCCGATGAAGACCTCCAACGTGCTGCTGCTGGATGCCCAGGGCGCGGTGGTCTACCGGTATTCCGGGAAGATGAAACCGGAGGAGCAGGTGGCGTTCTTCTCGGCCCTGAGCACGCTGGTGGGGGTGGACCTCAACACGCCGGCGGCGCCCAAGGCCCCGGAGGCCGCGCCGTGAAGGTGGCCATCACCGGCGCCACGGGGTTTCTGGGCCCAGGAATTGTCCAGGGTTTGTTGAGCCAGGGACACACCGTGCATGTGCTGACGCGGGACGTGCCTCGGGCGCTGGAGAAGCTGCCGCCGGGGGTGACGGGTGCGCCCTTCCATGGACGGGCGGCGGTCGCCCCGGAGGTGCTGGGGGGCGCGGACGCCGTCATTCATCTCGCGGGTGAACCGGTGGCGCAGCGGTGGACGAAGGACGCGAAGCAGCGCATCCACGACAGTCGGGTGCTGGGCACGCGGATGTTGGTGGAGGCGATGAAGGCGGCGGGGACGGTGAAGCGCTTCGTGTCCACGTCGGCCATCGGCTACTACGGCGGCGCGCGCGAGGCGGAGGCGCTCACGGAAGAGAGCCCGCCGGGGGACGACTTCCTGGCGCGGGTGTGCGTGGACTGGGAGGCGGAGGCGGGGAACGCGCGCGGCGCGGGCATCAGCACCGCGGTGGTGCGCATGGGCGTGGTGCTGCATCCGGACGGCGGCGCGCTCCACAAGATGTTGCCGCCCTTCCGCATGGGCGCGGGAGGCGCGGTGGGCAGCGGCCGGCAGTACGTGAGCTGGATTCACCGCGAGGATGCCCAGGCGATGGTGCGCTTCGTGCTCCAGGACGCGACGGTGGAGGGCCCGGTGAACGCGACGGCCCCGGAGCCGGTGACGAACGCGACACTTGCCCATGCGCTCGGCCATGCGTTGGGCCGGCCGTCGGTCATGCACATCCCCGCGTTCATGGTGAAGGCGGCCATGGGGGAGATGGCGAAGGTCGTCCTGGAGGGTCAGCGCGTGCTGCCCGCGCGTGCCCGGCAGACAGGCTTCGCCTTCCGCTTTCCCGAACTGGAGGGAGCGCTGAGGAATCTACTGACATAGGTTGACGCGCATGGAAGCCAGGGAGCTGGAAGCGCGAGCGCGAGCCGAGGGCACGCCCGTCATCATCGGAGACACGGCCACCTTCGTGTGGCGGGGGCGGGGGCCTGTCTTCGTGCAGGGTGACTTCCAGGACTGGAGGGGCGAGCCGCTTCCCCTGGAGCGCGTGGCGCCGGGCTTGTGGACTCGCTCGCTGGCGCTGCCCCGCGACGCGTACGTCGAATACGCCCTCTTCGATTCCCACGGGCAGCGGCTGAAGGACGACTTCAACGTCCGCGTCTCCGACAACGGCTTCGGCGACGTCAACCACGCCTTCTACATGCCCGACGGTGGGCCCTCGCTGCCCCTGCGCCGTCCCCGAGGCGTGCCGCGCGGCCACGTCACCCGCCACCGCGTGGACATGTCCGACGTGGGCCTGGACGGCCAGCGCACCGTGCACCTGTACGCCCCGCCGACGCGTGGGCCGGTGCCGCTGCTCGTCGTGCTCGATGGCGATGACTACCTGCGCCGCGTGCGCCTGCCGGAGCTGGTGGACACGCTGGTCGCCGATGGCCGCATGCGGCCCGTGGCCCTCGCGCTCGTCTCCAACGGCGGCGTGACGCGCGGCGTGGAGTACGCGTGCAGCGAGTACACCGTGGCCCTCCTCCTCTGGAAGGTGCTGCCCCTGGCCCGGGAGCACCTGTCGTTGGTGGACGAACGACACAACCCGGGCGTGCACGGGGTGTTGGGCTCGTCGTTGGGCGGGTTGATGTCGCTCTTCATCGGGCTGCGCGCGCCGGAGATTTTTGGACGGGTGCTGTCGCAGTCGGGGGCGTTCGTCGTGGAAAACCACGAGTTCGTCGTGTTCGACCTGGCGCGGCACCTGCCTCGTCGCCCGCTGGACGTGTGGATGAGCTGTGGCCGCTTCGAGGTGTTGCTGGAGGGCAACCAGCGGCTCGTCCCCTTGCTGAAGGGCACCGGGCACCGCGTCGAGTACCGGGAGTACAGCGGAGGGCACAATTACCCGGCCTGGCGGGATGACGTGGTGCGTGGGCTGGAGGCGCTGTTCGCTCCACAGCCCGTGGCCAAGCGCCGGTAGTTGCTGCATTTCTCAAGTGTCTTCTGGTGGTCATCAGCGCGGCATGGGTCCGTGTGCCACCTCACCTTCGTGCTGGACGCAACTGGCGCCCGGGGCGTCCGATAACTTCCTTGAGACTTCCCGGAGCCATGCCCGCACCGGCTCGCAGTCTTCCTGGAGCGCACTCATGTCGCGCATTGATGGTGGCAACCGTTCGTCCCCGCCGAAGAGCTCCGTCTCGGAGCGCTCCAGCACGGAGCGGCCGGACTCCGCCTCCAAGAACGTGCAGCAGAGCCCCGGAAAGAAGGAAGTCCAGGCACACCGCGCGGTGAGTCCGTTCCAGGGCCGCAGCGACTTCGAGCCGGAGCGTCGGCCGACGCCGCGCGCCACGCCCGCAATCAACCCCGCGCTGGCGCCCGCTGCCAATGAGGCCTCGGCCATCGCTGGCGCGGACGCGGAGCTGGAGTTGCTTTCGGAGTTCCCCGACGCCGACGCCCAGGGTGGGATGGCCTCCGCGATGCTGCATGCGCACGCGGACGAGCCCGCCTCGCAGGCGCGCATCGTGGAGCGGCTGAAGCAGGATGGCCGGCTGGAGTCGCTGTTCGGCGAGGTGTTCCGAGAGGGCAACCCCTACGTGGAGCAGCCGCACCGCACCGCCGTCGTCCGCGCGCTCGACACCGCGCTGGCGCGAGGCACCGTGACGAGCGACGACCTGCGCACCTTCACCCGGGGCGCCTACGCCCAGGAGTGGCAGCAGATCGGCTCGGAGCTGGCCACGCCGGACGCGAAGTAGCGGTTCCCTCCGCTGAGTGAGTCAGGAGCCGAGCCGCCCGATGAGGGCGCCGCGAACGGCCTGGGCGACGGCGCGTGAGTCAGTGGTGAGTTCCTCGGGCAGCCAGTAGTAGAGCAGCCGGCCACCGGTCTCCACCTGTGCACGGAGGAAGCGCATGCCCTGGGCTTCCGCGCGCTCGGGGCTTCGGGGGAGGCACTGCTTGCACAGACAGGGCAGCGCGGAGTGCTCCTGGTGCGCGGTGAAGTTGATGGGTCCGCCGCCCGCGCTTCCGAGCAGGAGCTCCGAGTCCGCCAAGGTGAGGACGCGAGGCGTCTGGAGGGACATGCCCAGCGCGCCCTTCGCGGCCTGGATGCCCTTGCCGGACTCGAAGCGCAGCTTGGAGATGGCGGAGGTGACGTCGGTGATGGGGACGCGGTTCTTGCGGCCAATCCACCCCTCGTCATCGGAGGACAGGCCTTCGAGCACGGCGACGAGCCAGAGAGCTTCGTCGGGGGGACGCACGGTGACGAGGAAGAGGCGTCCGCCGTCCTCGAGTGGAGTGAGGTGCTTGCTCTGGCTGCGGTAGCGGTCCGTCGGCAACACCTGGCCGGGAGAGAGGCCAGCGGCCTCCTTCTCGAAAATCGCCTTGCTGATGATGGCCAGCATGTCGGGCATGTCCGCAGTGTAGCAGGGCGCCTAGAGTCTCCGGCGATGCTCGAACTGGACCTGGCCACCGTGCGGCTGCTCGACGAGGACGTCACGGTGCGGCGCGAGGCGGCGGGCGCGGTCGACGCCTCGGAGCTGGTGGGACGCTACGCGCTGAGGCAGGCGCTGCTCACGGATGAGGACGCGGAGGTGCGCGCAATCTCCGCGCGGCGACTCGGTGATGCGAGGGATGCGCGCTTTGCGTCCGCGCTGATTGAAGCGCTCGATGATGCCATGCCGATGGTGCGGGATAGAGCGTGGCGCGCGCTGGCTCGGTTGGGTGTGGAGGCGCTGTTGCCTCATGCGGAGCGGGCGGTGCGGCGGGAGTCCGTGTGGTGGGTGCGCAGGGCGATGGTGCGTGCGGCGGCCTCCGTCGCGGGCTCGGGTGCGGTGGGGGTATTGCTCGCGGCGCTGGAGGACCCGTTCTGGCGCGTGCGCCATGCGGCGGTGCAGGCCCTCGCGTGGCTGGGGGCGGGGAACGAGGGACTGAGGGAGCAGGTGCGGAGGGCGGCGGAGGCGAGGGAGCAGGGACCGCTGCGTTCGGCGGTGGCGTGGCTGGAAGGTGAGTGGCGTGCCGTGGCTTCGGGTGACGTGGGGCCGCGTCCGTTTGATGCGGAGGGCAGTGCGATGGCTGCCCCCCGGGCAGAGGGCTCACGCGTCGACGATGTGGAAGCGGGACTCGCGAGTGAGGACCCCGCGGTCACCACCGCGCGACTGGAGGCACGACCCGCCGAGTCCCTCTCCGCGCGGGAGCTGGTGGAGTGGCTGGGAGATCCACACGAGCCCCTTCGTGCCCTCGCGCGTCGGCGGCTCCGTGAACGCAAGGACGCGGAAGCACCGCGCCTCGCCATGCACTGGCTGGACGAGCCGCGCGTGCCGCATGCCCAGGACGAAGCACGCGCGTTGCTGGAGCGCCTCAACGTGGATGAGGTCGACCTCGCGACCCGCATCCTCGCGGCGCCACCCCGGCCGGGCTCACTGGCCTGGGCCACACGTGTCGCGGTGAAGCAGGGACACGAGGCACTCCTGGCCAGTGCGCGCGCGTTGGCGCAACACCTCGAGGCCGACATCCGCCGAGCGGTGATCTCCGCGCTCGTGTTCGACCCGGACAGTCGCGGCCTCGTGCTGAAGGCACTCGATGACGAAGACGCTTCCGTGCGCGCCGAGGTCATCGGAGCCTGGGAGCGCAGGCCTCGCTCGGCATCGGCCGTCGAGGACTTCGCCACGGCGCTGGTGGCCTTCGCTCCACGAGCCACCTCGCCGCGAGAGCGCCGGGCCGTCGCCACCGCCGCAGCGTACATGGAAGCCTCCGAGCCCCTCCTCCGTGCATCTCAAGATGAGGACCCCTCCGTGCGCGCGGTGGCGCTGCAAGCCCTCGCGTCACTGGACTGGCTCACGCAGACCGAACGAGAGCACGCTGAGTCCCACGAGGACCCGTGGCTGAGAGCCGCCGTGCTGGACGTCGACAGCGCTGCCCGGGTCTGCCTCGATGACTCCGACCCGAGCGTGCGTCGCATGGCGTTGCAGCTCGCCCTCTCACACGGCCGCGCGCTCGCATCCGGCGACCCGACCTACCAGTCCACGCTCGCGCTCGGCTGCGCCCTCTCCCCCGACCCGTGGATACGAGCCCGCGCCGCCGAGCAACTCCGACCCCAGAACGGTGACGCGGAGCTGCGCGCCCTGCTGCGCCTGTCACGTGACACCGAGCTGATGGTCCGCAATGCGGCGGCCTCCCCACTGGAGGCCTGCGACACGCTCGATGAACGACTGGAGGCGCTGCTGGGCCCGCCGGCCAACTCTCGACTGGACGTTCCGCCACTTCCCGACATTCACAACAAGTTGCCCACACCAGAGGCCTCGCCGCTGGAGTCCGGCGACACACGGCAGGAGCCACCACCACGCCAGCCCACCCCCGGGCACGACACCGACTTGCGCATCGCCGCATGGACGTGGCGCCTGCGCCGAGCCGATGACACCGCCTTCGCCCTGCTCCGCGACTCCCTGCGCGCCCACACCGAGCCCGCCCGCGTCGTCACGCACCTGCAAGCGCTGACACTCACCTTCCCCGATGCGCTCTTCACCGCCGAGCCCGAGCTCGCGCGCCTCCGCCCCACCTCCGCTCCACGACAGCGCACCACCCCATCACCTCGCCCACCGCCTCCACCGCGAGCCTCGTCACGTCCCCTGGGGCGCACTGGACTGAATGTCTCGCCCCTCGTCCTCTCCGGCGCGCACCTCACCTCGCGCGAGCCCTTCTTCGAGGCGCACGAAGCCGGCATCGACACCTTCTTCTGGGAGCCCCGTTACGCCGCGTTGACGCAGTTCCTTCGCAGCGGGCGCGGCCCTCGCGAGCGCTCCGTCATCGTGGCGGGCACGTACCACTCGGGCCCTGCCGCCATTCGTCGCGACGTGGAGTCCGCGCTGCGCCGACTGCGCACCTCGTGGCTCGACGTCTTCCTGCTCTTCTGGGTCCGCGCCCCCGAGCGCCTCTCCGACGAGGACTACGCCGCCCTGGAGCGCCTGCGCACCGAAGGCAAGCTGCGCGCCTTTGGCTTCTCCACGCACCTGCGAGACCTCGCTCGCGACGCGCTCACCCGGCACCCATGGCCCGTCGTGATGACACGGCACAGCGCCGCGCACCCGGGTGCCGAGTCCGCCTTCTTCCCCGAGGCCCAGCGCCAGGGCACTGGCGTGCTCACCTTCACCACCACCTGCTACGGCCGCCTGCTGCGCCCCATCCCCGGCGTGGCCCAGGACACGCCCCTCCCCTCCGCGGTGGACTGCTACCGCTACTCCCTCTCGCAGCCCGGCGTCAGCGCGAGCCTCACCGCGCCCCGCAACCGCCGCGAGCTGCTGCACAACCTCGAAGTGCTGTCCCGCCCGTGGATGGAGCCAGAGGCCCTGTCCGTCATGCGCGCCCACGGCGAGCACGTGCGCGCCCAGGGACGACAGCTCGACACCCTGGTGCGTCGGGCGCCGGGAGGAAGTCGGGAAGCGCTGCTCGCCCTCCTGGAAGAAGACGGGCCCCTGGAGCTCGGCGACCTTCCTTCATCGTGAAGGATGTGGTGAGCTTCGGCCCGCTCCTGGGGCCGCGTGCAGCCAGCCTTTCGTCCGCGATGTCACGTCGCGGCTGCCGATGACACCCATTGAAGGACGACGCGGTACGAGGTCCGCCTGGCGGGCTTCCCCGACCTCGTCCGCCTCTGCCGTGCAGGTGGCGGCGTCCCCAGGAGCACGCGGTTCCGCCTGGAGCGCCTGAATGGACCTGGTCTCACTCCTCCTCGAGCTC
Organism: Myxococcus eversor; assembly: GCF_010894455.1. Classification (GTDB taxonomy): domain Bacteria; phylum Myxococcota; class Myxococcia; order Myxococcales; family Myxococcaceae; genus Myxococcus; species Myxococcus eversor. The sequence continues at coordinate 49,075 of NZ_JAAIXY010000002.1, forward strand.
AAGCCCTTGATGGAGGACCCCGAGGCGCACTTCAGCCGCATCACCGAACTGCTGGAGCGCCACCAGGGCCTCGCCGAATACGAAGTCGCCCGCTTCTACGTCAGCCGACACTGGAGCGAGGTCGTCACGAAGCGCCTGGGCAGCGTGGACCCGCGCGAGCGCATCCAGGCCGTGCGCCTCATCCCCCTGCTCTTCCCCCGAGTCACCGCCGCCGGCCACCTGCGCCGCCGCGTGAAGGACGCCGACTCCCGCGTGGCCTCCGCCGCGCGCGCCGCCGTGCGCAAGCTGGGGCTCGCCGACGTGTCGCTGCCCGACAGCCGCGAGGAGCCGCCCCGCCGCCCGAGCCCCCACGCCCTCGGAGGCTGGAACCCCACCGGCTGGCACTTCGGCCTCTACCCCAGGCGTCGCGAAGACCTGGTGAAGCGCAAGCCCTCCGTCACCGCGAAGCTGCCCAAGCTCCAATCCCGCGATGACGTGGCGAAGCTGGTGGGCGTGGACGTCGCGGAGCTGGACGCGCTGATGCGCCCCGGCTCCGGCGCGGGCTCAGGCTACGTGGAGTTCGAGACGCCCAAGCGCTCCGGCGGCATGCGCCGCATCTGCGCACCACGCGCGAAGCTCAAGGCCGCGCAGCGCAACCTGCTCGAAGGACTGCTCACACACCTGCCCACGCACCCCGCCGTGCACGGCTTCGTGCCCGGCCGCTCCACGGTGACGAACGCGGAGGTCCACGTCGGCGCCCACGTCGTGGTGCGCGTGGACCTGGAGGACTTCTTCCCCACGGTGCACTACCGCCGCGTGAAGGGCTTCTTCGAGGCCCATGGCTACAACGATGAGGTGTCCTCCACCCTCGCGGGCCTCACCACCTGGCGGCCCAAGCTCCCGGACGGCACCGTGGTGTGGCCCGGCGTGCTGCCCCAGGGCGCGCCCACCTCGCCCGCCATCGCCAACCTCGTCTGCCGCCGCATGGACGCGCGCCTGCACGCGCTGGCGAAGAAGGCGGGCGCTTCGTACACGCGCTACGCGGATGACCTCTCCTTCTCCTTCGTCAAACCTCCGGAGCGACTGGGCCGCTTCCTCTGGTGGGTGAACGCCATCCTCCAGCAGGAGGGCTTCTCGGAGAACGCCGCCAAGCGCCGCGTCATGCGCCAGGGCGGACGCCAGCGGGTGACGGGCCTCACCGTCAATCAACGCGTGTCCATCCCTCGCGAGGAGCGCCGTCGCTTCAAGGCCATCCTCGCCAACTGTCGCAAGCACGGCGTGGAGTCGCAGGCCCGGGGCCGTCCCAACTTCCCCGCCTGGCTCGAGGGCTACGCCGCCTACGTGCGCATGGTGCATCCGGAGCTGGGCACGCGCTGGCAGCGCGAGGTGAAGGAGCTGCTGAACCCATGAGCCACTTCGAGGCACTGCTGGCGAAAGTCGTCGAGGACCCCGCCAACGACGCGCCGAGACTCGCGTGCGCGGAGGCGCTGCAGTCCGTGGACGCCGCGCGCGCCGAGTTCATCCGCGTGCAGCTCGCCCTGCCCGGCCGCATGGACCCGGCCCGACGCCGCTCACTCCACCTGCGCGCGCGGGAGCTGATGGACGCGCACGGCCGCGACTGGCTCAAGCCGCTGCGCGACGCGAAAGTGCACGAGCCGCGCTACCACCGGGGCTTCATCGAGGAGCTGAACCTCGCCGAAGACAAGCTCGCGAAGCACGGCCCGGAGCTGTTCGCGTTGGAGCCCGTGTCCCGGCTGTGCGTGGACACGCGCGATGGCAAGGGCCTGGAGCGCGCCGCCGAGCAGCCCTGGTTCTCCCAGGTCCATTGGCTGCGATTGGAAGGCTCGGGGGTCGACGCGGCGACGAAGGCGCTGGCCTCCTCCCCTCGGGCCGGACACCTGACCGGCCTGGTGCTGTCGGGCGCGACGGACGCGGCGGTCCGCGCCCTCGTCGAGAGCAATGTCCTGCCCAAGCTGCGCTCCGTCAGCTTCTCCAGCGGCGCGCTGACGAACGCCAGCGCGGGGCTCCTCTCGAAGGCGACCCTTCCATGGGGGCGGCTGTATCTGTCCGGCTCCGGCCTGTCCGACGAAGGCGTGGAGACTCTGGCGGGCGCGAAGGGACTGGGCGCGCTCCAATGGCTGACGCTCAACCGCAACGAACTGAGCGACGAAGCCGCGGAGGCCCTCGCGAAGAGCAAGGGCCTCACGGGCCTGGAACGACTGGAGCTGTCGAAGAACGACTTGAGCGAGGAAGGCGCGCTCGCGTTCCGCACCGCCAAGGCCCTGCCGAAGCTGCGGCGCCTGGAGCTGCTGGAGATGGGCCTGGACCGGGATGAGCTGGGCCCACTCGTCAAGCGACTGGGTGCGGGCCTGCGGCTCTGAGCGGCTTCACACCTGGAGCCTTCCGGGGCGACGACGCAATCGCCGTCATCGCCCCGGCACCAGCGACGGCTCAGGGCATCGCGACAACACCCGGCACGGCGCGCTGCCCAGGAACCCCCAGGCCCAGCGTCCCGTGGAAGTTGGTACCCCAGCTCACCGCCGCCCCGTCACGATTGAGGGCGATGGAGAAGTCCCCTCCGGCGGAGACCGTCTTCGCGCCTCGGAGCCCCTTCACCAACGTGGGCTCCAACCGGTGAGAGCTGTCTCCGGTGCCCAGCTGCCCGTGCGAGTTTCGCCCCCAGGCCCAGACGTCGGAGCCCACGGCGAAGGTGTGATTGGCGCCAACGCCCAGGGACTCCACCTCCGCCAGGCCCGGCACGGGAGACGGGTAGATGCGCGTGGACAGCCCGCCGTCCCCCAACTGCCCATGGCTGTTGGAGCCCCAGGTCCAGACGGTGCCGTCAGCTCGCAGCGCCACCGAGTGATAACCGCCCGCATCCATGGACTTCACCCCTTCGAGTCCCATCACCTGGAACAGTGACTTGCGGTCGGTGGCGGTCCCTTCTCCGAGCTGGCCATACGCATTGTTGCCACAGGCCCACAACGTCCCGTCCGCGCGCAGCACCAGCGAGTGGTATTCGCCGCCCGCCACCGCCACCGCGCCCTTCAGCTCCTTCATGGGCGTGGGAATCCAACGCGCCTCCAGCGTGCCGTCACCGAGCTGCCCGAAGACGTTGTAGCCCCAGCTCCAGACGGTGCCGTCCTCCGTCACCGCCAGCGAGTGGTAGCTGCCCGCGGCGATGGACACCACGTGGCCCAGGCCCACCACCTGGACGGGCCTCAAGCTCTGCGTCGTGGTGCCATCACCGAGCTGCCCGAAGACGTTGTTGCCCCACGCCCACACCGTTCCGTCCTCGGCCAGCGCCAGCGTGTGCCACGCGCCAGGAGCCACCGCCCGAATCTTCGGCAACTCCTCCACCGTCGTCGGCAGGGACTCGTCCTCGGTGGTGCCGTTGCCGAGCTGCCCGTACCCGTTGCCACCCCACGTCTGCACGGTGCCATCCGAGAGGAGCGCCACCGCGTGCTGGTACCACGCCCGCAGCGAGACGACAGGCGCCAGGTCCTTCGACGTCGGCAGCTTGATGTCCACCGGCGCCGTCCTCGGCCCCGACTCCACTTCGCCGAGCTGGCCATACTCGTGGCTGCCCCAGGCTCGCACTCCGCTGTCCTCCAGCAGCGCCAGCGAGTGCTGCTCGCCCGCGGCCACCTCGGCGACCGCGGTGAGCCCCACCACCTGCACCGGCTTGAAGCGCAGGAAGCGGGTGCTGTCGCCCACCTGCCCGTAGCCGTTGTCTCCCCAGCCCCACGTCGTGCCGTCGTGAAGCACGGCCACCGCGTGGTGAGAGCCCGCGGCCACCGCCTTGACGCTCTTGAGCAGGAGCACCGGCTTCGGCGTTCCCCTCGGGCTGTTGGTGCCATCACCGAGCTGCCCGGCGCTGTTCGCACCCCAGCTCCACACCGTGCCGTCATGCAGCACCGCCAGCGAGAAGGCGCGGCCGACACTCACGCTCGCGACGGCCTCCAGCCCCGACACGCGCAGCGGCGTCGCGCTCGCGCTCGTGGTGCCATCACCGAGCTGGCCGGAGCCGTTCGCGCCCCAGGACCACACCGCGCCGTCCTGTCCCACCGCGAGCGCATGGGCCTCGCCCATCACCACGGAGGCGATGCCCGACAAGGCCTTCACCTCCATCGGCGTGGCCCGGTCTCCCTTGGAGCCATCCCCCAGTTGTCCGCTGTCATTCGAGCCCCACGTCCACACCGTGCCGTCGGCGCGCAGGGCCATGGAGGAATCCCCCCCCGCCGCCACGGCCACCACGCCCCACAGCCCCTCCAGCATCATGGGCGTCAGGCGTGGCTTGACGGTGCCATCACCGAGCTGCCCGCGCGCATTCGCGCCCCACGTCCACACCGTGCCGTCGCAGGAGAGGACCAGCGAGTGCTGCCCTCCCGTCGCGATGGAGCGGGCACACGGCAGGCCCTGCGCTGGCACGGGCGACGCGCGGTAGGTGGTGGTGCCATCGCCGAGCTGCCCCGAGGCGTTCTGCCCCCACGCGAGCACGGTGCCATCACCACGCACGAGCATCGAGTGCGACGTCCCCGCAACCAGCCTGCGTCCCTGCCCCAGACCGCGCACCTGCACCGGCACCGCGCTCCAACCCACGGCCCCCAGGCCCAGCTGTCCGAAGCGGTTGTAGCCCCACGCCAGCACCGTGCGGTCCTGACGCACCGCCAGCACATGAAGGTAGCTGCCACCGAGCAGCGTGACGCCGGAGGCCCCCGGCACCACGCCGGGCACCACGCGCGAGGTGACGCCTCCATCCCCAAGCTGGCCATACGTATTGGAGCCCCACGCGCGCAGCGTTCCATCCAGGCCCAGCGCCATGGAGTGGTACAGCCCGCCCGCCACGGAGCGCACGCCCGTGAGTCCGGGCACCTGCACGGGACGGAACCGGTCCGCCCACGAGCCATCGCCGAGCTGCCCCTCCGCGTTGTCGCCCCACGCCCACACGGTGCCGTTCTCGAGCACGGCCAGCGCATGCGCCGCGCCCGCGCTCACGCTCCGCACGCCCACAAGCCCCAGCACCTGCACCGGCGTCTCGCGCTGGACGCCGCCGCCATCGCCCAGCTGTCCCTCGAAGCCATCGCCCCACGCCCTCACCGTGCCGTCGGTGAGCAACGCGAGCGAGAAGTAGGTCCCCGCCGCCACGGCCACCGCCCTCGGGAGCGCCTTCACCTGCACCGGCGTGAGGCGGTCCTTCGTGGAGCCATCACCCAGTTGGCCCACGCCGTTGTAGCCCCACGTCCACACCGTGCCATCGCTCCGCAGCGCCACCACGTGGCTGCCACCCGCGGCCAGCGACGTCACGCCACTCAGGCCCACCACCTGCACCGGCGTGATGCGGTCTCGCGTGGAGCCGTCGCCGAGCTGCCCGTTGGCATTGCGGCCCCAACCCCACACGGTGCCATCCGAGCGCAGCGCGAGCGAGTGATGTCCGGACGCGCTGACGGCGCGCACGTCACCCAGGCCGAGCACCCGCACCGGCGCGTGACGCTCGGCGGCGGTTCCGTCACCCAGTTGCCCGTAGTAGTTGCGCCCCCAGCTCCACACCGAGCCATCCGACAGCGAGGCCAGCGAGTGGAAGCTGCCCGAGGCCACCGCCGTGACGCCGGACAGGCGCGTCACCACCTCTGGAGAGAGCAGGCGCTCGGAGCTGCCATGGCCGAGCTGGCCGGAGGTGCCATTGCCCCAGGACCACAGCGTCCCATCCGCGCGCAGCGCCACCGCGTGCTGCGTCCCCGCGGCCACCGCCGCCACCGAGCCCAGCCCGCGCACCAGCACGGGGAAGGGGCTGTCGGTGGTGGTGCCGTCGCCGAGCTGTCCGTTGGTGTTGCGGCCCCAGGTGAACACCGTGCCGTCGTCAATCAACACCAGCGAGCCGGCGTCCTGCGCGGCCAGGGCCTTCACGCGCGAGAGGCCCGCGACCTGCACCGGTGAGGGCCGGTCGGACCAGGTCCCATCGCCGAGCTGGCTGGAGGCATTGCTGCCCCAGGCCCACACGGTGCCGTCGGAGCGCAGCGCGAGCGAGTGGTAGAGGCCCGCGGCCACGGCGGTGACGTTCTTGATTTCAATCACCTGCGTCGGCGCCAGCCGCTGGGTGAAGGTGCCGTCGCCCAACTGGCCGTAGCTGTTGGCGCCCCAGGCCCACACGGTGCCATCCGCGCGCACGGCCAGGGAGAAGTCGAAGCCCGCGCCCAGGGCCACCACGTTCGTGAGGCCCGTGACCTGGACAGGCGTGGGCCCTGGCTGGGTGTTGCCCCGGCCGAGCTGGCCATAGAAGTTGCTGCCCCAGGCCCACACGGTGCCGTCGGAGCGCAGCGCGAGCGAGTGGAACTCGCCGGCCGCCACGCTCACCACCTCGGTGAGCCCGGCCACCTGGCGCGGCGTGGCCCGGTCCGTGGTGGTGCCGTCACCGAGCTGGCCGGAGGAGTTGCTGCCCCACGTCCACACCGTCCGGTCCGAGCGCACCGCGAGCGAGTGGGAGTCCCCCGCCGCCACGCCGGTGATGTCCTTCAGGCCCGGAACTTGTTGAGCGAGGACGCGCTGGAAGGACATCGCTCCGGAGCCGAGCTGACCCGAGGCATTGCCACCCCAGGCCCACACGGTGCCCAGGGGTGTGACGTAGAGCGAGTGCTGTGCACCCGCGGCGACCTTGGGGGCGGACGCCACCGCGAGGGCCTGGGAGCGCGTGGCTCCCGACTCCGACGGGATTCGCGCCGCGACGGGCGCAGAGAGGTCATCGCACCCCGCGGCGAGCAGAACGCTCAGCACCAATACCAGCGGGAAACACGGGCCCGCCTTCAGGTTGTCCATCCGCATCACTTCGCCTCCAGCGCGAGAAGCGGCCGTCCATACCTCGTGTCCTTGGCGGATGAGAAGCGTCGTGCGCGGGCACGCTTGCCAGGAGGAGGACGGCGCGTCGGGAAGACCCCGCCCAGGGCAACGGAGTCACACCCGTCCCAGGAGCTTCCTCCACGGGCAGGCAGGCGGAACACAGTCGCTGGGTGATTCACGTTTCTTCACGAGGAATGCGTTGCGGTGCGTCGAAGCCAGGAGAGGATTGGGAGCCCATGGACTCACCAGCGCGCTTCATCATCTTCGCGGTCCTCACGAGCCTCATCACCGTGGGGGTCCACATCTACCTGTATCGGCGCCTGTTCGCGGACACGTCGGAGGACCGCTGGTGGCGGCGGGTGGGCATGGGGGTGATGACGGTGCTGGGCACGCTGCTGGTGCTGTCCTGGTCCGTGACGCGCTTCCTGCCGTTGGACGCGACCTTCGCCGTGGCCACGGCGGTGTGGATGTGGATGGGCGCGGCGATATACCTGTTGTTCGCGCTGTGGGGCATTGGCGGCGCGAGGGCGCTGTCGCGGCGGTGGGGACGACGGGCCGCCGTGGCGCGGGCCGATGACGTGGGCCTCGTCACGTCGCTGGCGGGCGCGGGCGCCTCCGTGGCGATGACGGAGGTCGCCGATGGCCCTGGCGACGTGAGCCTGTCCGGTGGAAGTGCGCGCGAGGCGCCGGAAGTGAACGTGGAGCGGCGGCGATTCCTGGCGCGAGCCACGGCGGGAGGCGCGCTGCTCGCGTCGGGGAGCCTGACGAGCTACGGGATGTGGAGCGCGTTCCATCCGCCGGTGGTGAATGAAGTGGCGGTGCGGTTGCCGGGGCTGCCCAAGGCGATGGATGGCTTCAGCATCGTGCACTTGAGCGACATCCACGTGGGGCCGGTCATCCAGCGCAAGTTCATGGATGAGCTGGTGGCGCGGTGCAATGCATTGCGCCCGGACCTGGTGGCCATCACGGGAGACCTGGTGGATGGCAAGGTCGCGTCATTGGGGCCCTCGGTGGCGGCGCTGCGGGAGCTGCGCTCCGGGCACGGGACGTACTTCGTGACGGGGAACCACGAGTACTACTGGGACCATGCGGCGTGGGCGGGAGCGTTGGAGGGGATGGGGGTGCAGGTGCTGCGCAACCGGCATGTGCGGATTGGAGACGCGGGGGCCTCGTTCGACCTGGTGGGCGTGGATGACTGGTCGGCGGGGCACACGGGGGCGAAGCAGGGCTACGATTTGACGGCGGCGGTGGCGGGGCGGGAGCCGGAGCGCGCGGCGGTGTTGCTGGCGCACCAGCCATCGAACTGGCGCGTGGCGGCGCGGGCGGGGATGGGCTTGCAGCTCTCCGGTCACACGCATGGGGGACAGTTCTTCCCGTTCACGCTCGCGGTGTCCGCCATCTGGGAGCACGACGCGGGACACTTCGAGGAGGGCGGCAAGCACCTCTACGTCAGCCGGGGCACGGGCTTCTGGGGGCCACCCCTGCGCGTGGGAGCGCCTCCGGAAATCGTCAAGGTGACGCTGCTGGCGGCGTGAAGGCAGCCGAGCCGGAAGCCCGCGCGTCGAGAGTTCCTCCGTCCAGCGAACGAACCCGAGCCTGGCGGCGGGCCTGGGGTATGGTTTTCCGCGCCATGAGCAAGGAACCGGCGAAGAGAGAGCTCAAGCAGGAACGCTCGGCACGCACGCGCGTGGACATCCTCGAAGCCGCCATCACCCTGTTCGCGAAGCGGGGCTTCCTGGCGACGACGATGGCGGACCTGGCGCGCGCCATCCGGATGACCCCCGGCGCGCTGTACTGGCACTTCCCCACGAAGGAGGACCTGCTCCTCGCGGCGATTGATGAACTGCACCAGCGCTACCAGACCGCCTTCGTGGACCTCATCAACGAGTACCGCACCCTGTCCGCACGCGAGCAACTCCAGGCCTTCACCCGCCGCACCCACCACTTCCTGGGCGCGAATCGCGAGTACGGCATCTTCTTCGGCATGCTCGCGGCCGAGGCGGCGGACTCGAACGAGCGGGTGGCCGAGGCCATCCGCGAGAAGCTGGGCCTGTACGCCAAGGTGCTGGGAGGCATCCTCCGCCACGGCCAGAAGACCGGCGAGTTCCGTCAGGACATCGACACCGAGCAGGCCGCCCACGGCGTCTTTGGCGGATACCTGGGCGCCCTGATGTACCAGAACCTCTTCCGCGCCACGCTCGGCTATGACCCGCTCGCCAACGCGCTGGACCTCCTGCTGACGGACGGCACCCTCGCGCGCACCAAGCCGTAGCGCCCGGCGCGAGCCCCACCAGCATGTCGAACCTCTTCGTGTTCGCCACGCCGCTGAGGGTGGCCCGCGGCACCGGCCCCTCGCAGGCGAGCGAATCGCTGACCGCGGCCAGCAGCAGACAAGGGGGCTTTCGCCTCTCGTGGACGCCAGCCCGCGGTGTGGCGGCGGGTCCTCGACGGGCGCGGAGAGCAGTCCGTGTAACATGCGGGTGACAGCCCCCCTGGGGCCCCTTCCTGAAATCCCGTGGCCGGGCCGGTCCCTCCGACGGGGAAGCGGGCTGGCGGCCCTGGGAGGACGTGTCGGGTTCCCAGGTTTTGTAGAGTGGGAGAACCGATGACCCCGCACACCCTGACCAGCCCCGTCACCCGCTTCCTCGACGGCCACCTACGACGCGATGCGCAGGCGCGGGAGTTGTCGGTGGCGCGCTTCATGGCGGGCCTGTCGGGCGCCTCGGTGCTGGTGGCCGCCGCGCTGGGGCCCTCGATTGGCTGGGGCCTGACGCAGGCCCTGATGGGGTTGTCCGCCGTCCTGGCCCTCTACTACACGGCGCTGTGGCGCGTGCTGCGCTCGGGCGCGTTCCACCCGGCGATTCCGTGGCTCAACGTGGCGATTGAGGTCAGCATCCCCGCGGTGGTTCTGGCGTTCGACTTGCGCTTCCAGGGGCCCATCTACGCGCTCACCGCGCCCACGCTGGTCATCTGGCCCACGCTGATTACGCTCGCGACGTTGCGCAGCAACCCCCGGCTGGCACTGGCGGCGGGCATCCTCGTGGCGGCCGAGTACCTGGGCATCTACTTCCTCTTCGTCCAGCCGCTCTTGCCGGAGTCAGCGCTCATCACGCTGACGCCGCGCTTCATCGCCACTCGGGCGTTCTTCTTCGTGGCCGCGGGCGTCTTCACGGCGACGCTGGCGCGGCACTTCCTCCAGCTCACGCGCGGGGCGCTGTCCGCGCTGCGCGAGCAGGAGGTCATGGGCAAGTACGTGCTGCACGAGCGCGTGGGCGCGGGCGGCATGGCGGAGGTGTACAGGGCCACGTACTGCCCGGAGGGTGGCTTCCAGAAGCAGGTGGCCCTCAAGCGAATCCTCCCCTCGTTCGCGGACGACGACGAGTTCGTCACCATGTTCCGCCGGGAGGCGGAGCTGTGCTCGTCGCTCAACCACCCCAACATCGTCCAGGTGTTCGACCTGGGGCGGCATGGCGGCACGTACTTCCTCGCGATGGAGTTCGTGGACGGGATGCCGCTCAGCACGCTGATGCGGGGCCTGGCTCGCAAGCCGCTGCCGGTGGCGGCGGTGACGTTCCTGGGCGCGGAGCTGGCATCGGCGCTCGACTACCTGCATCGGCGCACGGGCCCGGATGGGCAGCCGCTGCGACTGGTCCACCGGGACCTCAACCCGCCCAACGTGCTGGTGTCGCGCTTCGGCGACGTGAAGCTGTCGGACTTCGGGATTGCGCGGGACTCGGCGCGCTCGCAGCTCACCGCCGCGGGCAGTGTGCGCGGCAAGCTGGGCTACATGGCGCCCGAGCAGGCGGCGGGCCGTCCGTTCGATGGGCGCGCGGACCTCTTCGCGCTGGGGCTGACGCTGCACGAGGCCCTCACGGGGCGACGCGCGCTGCAGGGCTCCACGCAGGAGGCGCTGCTGCGCGCGACGTTGGACCAGGAGCTGGCGCCGCCCTCGCACTTCAACCCGGAGGTGTCGCCGGCGCTGGACGCGGCGGTGATGGGGTTGCTCGAGAAGCGGCCGGAGCAGCGCACCGCCAGCGGCGCGCTCTTGCGACAGCAACTGCTCGCGGTGGATGGCGAAGGCGCGCCGTATCCTCGAGGCCAGGCGCTGCTCGCGAACGCGCTGCGCGAGGCCCACGCGCGCAACCAGCAGGACAAGGCGGACAAGGTCGGAGAGGCCTCGGGACAGGCGCCTCCCCGGGCCCCCGCCACCGCTCGCCCGGCCTGACGCGAGCCCCATTCAAAACCCCTGCACCCGTGACGCCTTCGCGCTAATCAGGGCGCGCACGCCTCACCGGGAGCGACACACCATGGACGTGGCCGTCCTCACCTTTGCCGACCTGCCGGAGCTGGACGCCTACGATGCTCCCCTGCTCCCCGCGCTCAAGGCGCTCGGACTGGATGCGCGGCCCGTCGTGTGGGACGACCCGACGGTGGACTTCCGCACCGTGCGCCTGGCCGTCGTGCGCACCACCTGGGACAGCCACCTGCGCCGCGACACCTTCGTCGCCTGGGCCCAGAAAGTGGGCCGCCTCACCAAGCTCCACAACCCCGCCGACGTGCTGCGCTGGAACACGCACAAGTTCTACCTGCGCGAGCTGGAGGCCAGGGGCATCCCCGTGACGCCCACCGTCTGGGTGGAGCGCGGTGGCACCCTGGACGTCGGAGCGCTCATGAAGTCGCGCGGCTGGGACACCGTCGTCCTCAAGCCCGCCGTGTCCGCGGGCGCGCTCAAGACGCACATCCTCCCGCGCTCGGAAGCCGCCACCGCCACCGCGCTCGTCACGGAGCTGGCCGCCGCGTGCGAGCTGATGGTGCAGCCCTACCTCACCGCCTTCGAGACGGAAGGCGAGCGCAGCTACATCTCCTTCGACGGCGCCTTCAGCCACGCGGTGCGCCGTCCTCCCACGCTCAAGTCCGCGCCTCGAGGCTTCGCGCAGCCCTCCGTCTTCTCACCCGACAACCGCGAGGAAATCCGGCTGGCGGAGCGCGTGCTGGAGGCCATGGGCGCGCCACTGCTCTACGCGCGCGTGGACCTGGCCACGGACAACGAGGGCATCACGCGCCTGCAGGAAGTGGAAGTCACCGAGCCCTCCCTCTTCCTGTCCCTGGACCCCGAGGCCTCGGGCCGACTGGCCCGCGCCATCGCAGCCAGGCTCTGAGGCCGTGAAGCCCTAGAGCGCGCACACCCGCGTGTCCGTGTTGCGGAACACGCACAGCAGCTTCGGCAGGCGCTTCTTCCAGAAGAACCAGTCGTGCTGCCCGCTCGGCTCATGGACGTAGGCCACGTCGTAGCCCCGGCTCCTCAGCGCCGCGAGGAACTGGATGTTGGACTGACAGTCGTCGGAGCCCTGCTCTCCGTCGTCCGTGCAGCCCGTCGCGGGCGAGCCATGGTCCACGTAGAAGCGCACCGGCACCACCGGCTCCTGCCCCGCGCGCACCACCATGGCGTTGCCGTCGTCCCGGTCCACCTCGCCGTCGTGCGGCCAGAACAGCGTCCCCGACTGCGTGCCCACGAAGCCGAACCTCTCCGGGAACTGGAAGCCCGCGTACACGGAGATGAGCCCGCCCAGCGACGCGCCGAAGATGCCCGTGTCCCGCGGCCCCGTCTTCACCCGGAAGCCCGCCTCCACGCGCGGCATCAGGTCATCCTTCAGGAAGGCCAGGTACTCGTCACCCTTGGGCGCGGGCCAGCCCGGCGCGCGCGCGGGCGGGAAGGTGTACTGCGCCAGCCGCACGTCCTGGGTGGGCAGCGCCACGAAGACGAGCACCGCCGCGTCCTGGGGCCGCGCCTTGTAGTGCGCGTCCGCCGCGTCCACGAAGGACTCGCGGGTGATGCTCTCGTTGCCGTCGTGCACGTACATCACCGGCAGCGTCGGGCACTCCGGGCCGTCGTACGAAGGCGGCATGTAGACGTACACGTCGCGCGCATCGCCGAGCACCGTGGCGTGCACGCCGTACCAGGCGGTGAGCCGCCCCTTCGTCGCGTCCTGCGCGTCCGGATACACGAGCGAATTGAACTGGCCCACCGCGTTGCGGTTGAGGCGGTCCCACACCACGTTCTTCGCGCGGGGGTCCTCGAAGAAGCTCCCAGCCTTCACCAGCTTGTAGGGGTGTGGCCCCGTGCGTGGGATGTCCACCTCCGCGACGAACAGGTCCGTGTCGCGCACCTGCGCGAGCTGCGTGGCGGTGGGCGACCATTCGTTGAAGTCGCCGGCCACGTACGTGTCGCGCGCGGCATCACCCCGGACGAAGAAGACCACCCGCTGCCGGCCTGAGCTCGCGTCGCTCACCAGCGGCGTGCCGCCCTGCGCCGCCACGTCCGCGACGAACTGGTCGATGGCCGCGGTGCGGACCTCGGGCGAGGTGGCCCGGCTCATCGCGAGTTGCAAGCCCACCCACAGGGAGATGGGGGCGCCGCGCACGACGGACGAGCGCTGACAGGCCCAGCTCTCCGGTCCCGAGCCGCCATCCGGTGAGACGCCCCCATCCGGGTACGACTGGGTGAAGGGCGGGGGCCGCACGTACACCGAGCCCTCGGAGTCATCACACGCGGACAGCAGCGTCGCGCACAGCAGGACGGCGGACAGACGGCGCATCAAGGTCTCCAACGGCTGGAGGGAACCGACCTACGGCTGGGGCTTGGTGGCGGTGGCGGTCCCCGGCACCGTGAACTCGCGGCCCCACAGCCGGACCTTCGCGGCCTTGTCCGCCTCGCCATCGAAGAAGACGCTCGCCTTCACCTTCACCGAGGGCGGCACCTTGATGGAGTCCGCCGCCTGTCCCGGAGAGCGCGCCTGGAGCGACGTGGCGAAGCCATCCTTGTCCAGGAGCTGCGCGCCTCCTCCCTCCTGGAGTCCGAGCAGGTGCAGCGGCTCGGCCGTCTTGTTCGTCACGGCCAGCACCACCTCCACCCCTCCTCCACTGGACGCCTTCACCTCCAGCACGGACAGCTCCGTGTTGGCGTGGACCTCGTCGGCCGCGGACAGCGTGCGCGAGCCATCCGTGCTCACCGCGCCCTTGCGGCCTTCCTTCAGGCCCTCCACCACGCCACTGCTGGCGCCCTTGGCCACTTCCACCGTCTTGCCCACCACCGCGGCCGTGACGTCCTTCGCGGTTTCGCCCTGGCAGGCGGGGACGAGGAGCAACAACGGAGCGAGCAGCAGGCGGCGCATGGGACCTCCAGACGAATGTGGGCGCGGGTGTACTACAGGCCCCCGCCTGGGCGCGAGAGGGGCCTCCCCCGCCTGGCTTCCGACCATTCGTGGACACCTGGACGCACCTTCTCGCGCCCGGCGGGCTCCGAAGAGGTTATGAGTCACCCATGGCTCGCGCTCTGCTGCTCTCGCTGCTGGTGAGGCAGCACATGGCTCTGAAGGAAAAGTTTCGCGCCAAGTACCCACACCCCTGGTTGGTGTGGGAGGCGGGCGCGTGGAACGTCCCCGAGACGACGGAGGGGAACGTGGGTGCCACCCGCCTGCCCTTGACGGACCTGCGGGACTGTCTGCCCGCCGGGGACGCCATGTGCTTCGAGTTGGTGGCCCTGGCGGAGCGAGGCCCCATGCGGTTGGGCCGCGCCTCGAACAACGCCTTGGTCGTCAACGACGCCACGGTGTCGAGGGAGCAGCTCATCCTCACGCCCCGGCCCCACGCGGGCTGGCATGTGGCGAAGGTGGCGGATGCCCGGCCGGTGAAGCTGGATGGCCAGGAGCTCACCGAGGACGGCGCGGAGCTGAGCCCCGGCGCGAAGCTGGAGGTGGGCGACGTGCGCTTCACCTTCCACGACGCGGACGGCTTCGACGAGCGCATCTCCCGCATCGCCGCGCAGGTCCTGGCGCAGACGGCCGCCTCGCGCTGAGGCGGGAAGGCCCGACGCTCCCACGAGCAGCGCGGCGAGATTGCCCTTCACGCAACGAAGGAGCGGCGCTCGCCACGAGCAGCCTGCCCGTCCCGAAGGAGTCCTCGCTCTCGGCGGGGCTGCCTGCTCCTACCGTGAAGCCGGGTCAGCGCTCGCCGCGCGAGTGCCCCTGCGAGGCGCGGGAGCGTTCCGGGTGCCCTTCTTCGCGCTCGTCTTCGCGGTGAGGGACTTGGCCAGCGGCACCTCCAGCTCGGCGTGGGCATCCAGCCGCACCGAGCGCTCCGACGACACGTAGCCCGCCAGCTCCACCTTGAGGGTCAGCGGCACCTCGCGGCGCGGCAGCTCACGCACCAGCGGGGTGATGCCCAGCACCTCGCCCGTGTCCGAGCGCACCACCTGCGCGCCCTCCGGGAAGGAGTGCACGGTGAGCCTGACGGCGGGATGAACGAGCTCAAGCGGCAACGGCTCCGCCCGGGCCTCGGCCTCGCGCTGAGGCGCCACGACGGACACTGGCGCGCGCGCGAGGAGGGACTCGTCCACAGAGACCACCGAGCCCTTCGAGTTCGTCGAGCGCATCCCGGTCCACAGCAGCGCTCCCGTCAGCAGCGCCAGCACGCCACCGCCCGCGGCCATCACCGCGCGACGACGCGTCGCTCCCGCGATGGCGGCCATCCGCCGCGTGGGCCGCTCCGACGCCTCCAGCGCCGCCACGGCCTCCGGCGACGAGGGCGCCTGGACGGGCATCAGCAACAGCCCCGTCGTCACCTCCGCGAGCGTCTGGGGCCGCGCCTCCGGCTCCTTCGCCAGGCAGCGCATCACCAGGTCCGCGAGCTGCGGCGGCAGCGGCTCGCCGGAAGGCAGGTGCGAGGGCAGCGGCGGCGGCGGCTGGGTGATGATCTGCACCACCAGCTGACCGAAGGCCTCCGCCTGGAACGGCGGATGCCCGCAGAGCATCTCGTAGAAGATGTTGCCCACCGCGTAGATGTCCGAGCGCGCGTCCACCGAGAGGCCCGCGGCCTGCTCTGGAGACATGTACGCCGGCGTGCCGATGATGGTGCCGTCCAACGTGCCGGTGGGAGCCCCCTCGGAGGACAGGTGCTTGGCCACGCCGAAGTCCAGCACCTTCACGAAGTCCGGCTGGCCCGCGCGCTGGGTGAGGAAGAGGTTGTCCGGTTTGATATCCCGGTGCACCACGCCCACGTGGTGGGCCGCGCCCAGCGCCGCGCAGACCTGCACGGCGATGCGCTGGATGCGCGCGAGCGACAGCGGCTCCTGCTTCAGGAGCGCGCCCAGCCCATGGCCGCGCAAGAGCTCCATGACGCAGTAGACATGGCCACCCTCGCCCTCGTCCACGAAGTCGAAGATCTCCACGATGTGCTCGTGGTTGATTTGATTCACGGTGCGGGCTTCCTGGAAGAAGCGCTGCACGAAGCCGCCGTCCCGCGCGTGCTCCGGCTTCAGCACCTTCAGGGCCACCTGCCGCCCCAGCCGCGCGTGACGCGCCTGGAACACCCGCCCCATGGAGCCTTCACCCAGGTACGTCTCGAGCTGGTAGCTGCCCAGCACCGAGCCCTCCCGCAACTCCACGCCCATCCGGGGCTCGCCACTCATGGAGCCTCCACGACCGGACAGCAGGGTCTGCGCGAAGAGGTCATCGTTGCCCATGGTGTGAAGAACTCTCCATGCCCGGGCCCAACGGCAACCCACACCGGCCCCTCTGTCTTCCACGCAACGTCCGCGCCGTTGCCTCCGCCAGAGGTCCTCGAGGACCCCTCACTCCAGCCGGAGGCCCCGAGCCCGCACGCACGCCTCCACGCTCCGTCCGCCGTCCACCCACGGACGGGCGTGCCCACCTGTCGCCGGTGCCGTTGCGTCAGGGAGTCCCCGAGCGAAGCTGGCACCGACCCTCCACGCAGGCCTGCTCGGCGGTGCAGGCAACGCCGCAGGCGCCGCAGTTCAACGGGTCCGACCCCCGGTCGATGCCCTCGTCGATCTGCCCATCGCAGTCGTCGTCCACGTTGTTGCACTTCTCCTCGGGCTCCGGGAGGCAGCAGTACTTGGGCCCGTCGTTGGGGAGCGACGTGCACACGTACCCCTCCCCGCCGCAGTCGGCCTCCACCTCACAGGTGTAGGGAGAGTCCTTGGGGAAATCCACCGCGCAGCCCGCCACGCCGGACACCAGCAGCAGGGCGGCGAAGGCTCGCAACCAGCAATTGAAGGTCTTCATGGGTCAGAAGCTCCCGCCAACGACGACATGGACCGCGGTGGCCGCGCCCGCGCTGACCGTGCCCGTGGGCGCCGGCGCCTCACTGCGCGAGGGCACCACCAGCAACCACGTCACGCTGCCCGCCGTCACCGCGCCACCGCCGACGAGCAGCGCCGTGGCCAGATTGGCCTGCGACTGCGCGTCCAGCCGCTCCTTGCGCGTCACGTCGATCATCCCGTCTCCATCCGCGTCGGTCGCCCGGGACGCCACGTCCTTGGCGCTCTTGCCCATCATCGCGCCCACGCCCACCGCCACCAGGCCCACCACCGCCGTGTAGAGCGCCGGCCGCTTGTAGATGGGCGTACCCCCGGAGCCCTTCGCCGCCTTCCGGGCCACCGCGTCCTCCGGGCCTTCCGGCGCCGGGCCGGAGATCTCCATCCGGACCTCCACCTGCTCGCGCCCACCGGGCTTGAGCGTCAGCGTCTTGGTGAAGGGCGCGTATTCCTCCGCGGACACCTCCAACTGCGCGGTGCCCGGCGGCAGGCGCGCCTCCACGCTGCCCACGCCGAGGATGCGCTCGCCCACCTTCACCACCGCGGTGGGGACGTTGACGCTCACCTTCAGCACCGCGCGCGGACGGGCCAGCGCCATCATCCGGCTGCCCAGCTTGCTGGCCGCTTCCTTCTGGAACGCCGCGTCCTTCGGGTTGCGCCCCGACACCACGTCCTCGTGCACCACGTTGCGGTCGCGGTCATACGTCCACGCGCGCAGCGTCCAGCCCGCGTCCTCCAGCGACAGCCGCGCCGTGGTGAGCAGGTCCGCCTCCAGCGCCTCCGCCGGCTCCGCCAGACACGCGGCCTGCGTGCAGCGCAGCGTCGCGTCGTAGCGGTTCTCCAGCCGCTCGCGCACGTCGCGGGGGCTGCCGCCGAAGGCCACCATGCCGGAGGACACCGCGCCCTTCGCCAGCTCTCGCAGCCAGACCGAGGCCTGCTGCGCGCCCGCGCGCTCCGGTGTGTCCAGGCCCACGAGGATGAAGCGCGGTGTCAGCGACACGCCCTCGTCCTCGGGTCTCAGGTCCAACCCCATGCCCGGCTGCTCCGGGGACTGCTGGGTGGACGAATCGGAGCTGAGGTCCAGCCCCAGGCCCTGCTCCTGGGCCCGCGCGGGACGGGCCAGCAGCACGAGCGCCAGCATGGCGACAGGCAGAACGGCGGGAATGCGCATGCTGTCGTTCTACTCCTTTGCCATTCCCAACGGAATGATCGCTCGTGTTCCAGACACCGGAGGTCGGCATGTGGGTGTCAACCCTGTGCGACATGGCCGCCTGCCCTGCGCACGGAGGGGAAGCGGCTCGGGGCTGGAAGCTTGCCGGGTGTCGCGGGGGTCCTCATCTCCCATCGTAAGGAGGCGTGACACATGGCGGACGCAAAGCTCTGGATTCTTGTGGGGAACGCGAGCCGGGCAAGGCTCTTCGCGACGGACGCGAAGGCGGAGAAGGACTGGAGTCTGGTCGAGGAGTTCCACCACGAGGAGAGCCGCTCCAAGAGCGAGCTGCTGCGCGACCAGCCAGACAACCCCAACGCCGGCACCCTGCATGGCCCGCCGGGTGAGAACGAGCCCAACGGCCGCCGGGAGCTGGAGCATGAGCGCTTCGCCCGGGAGCTGTCCGGCGTCCTGGACAAGGGGCATGACAGCCACGCCTTCGACAAGCTCGTCATCGCCGCGCCGCCCGAATTCCTCGGCAGGCTGCGCAAGGCGCTGAGCACCCGGGTGCGGCAGCGCGTGCTGCTCGACGTGGGCTCGGACTACTCCACCGTGCCCGCCCGCGATTTGCCTGAGCGCGTCCCCCTCCTCTAGCGTGGCCTTTTCCGGAATTTCCGGAAGCAGCGGTCCGGGCGTCAGCGGTGGGGCGGGCGCCCGGGCCCCGCGCGGATGCGCGCGGCGCGAGGAGCATGAATGGCGGTGGTGAAGGCGGTCCTGCTGGACCTGGGCAACGTCCTCGTCTTCCACGACAACGCGTTGCTCTTCTCCAGACTGGGAGCGTGTGCCCGGATGCAGGCGCACGAAGTCTCGCAGCGGCTGATGGGCGCCGGGTGGACCGCGGCCAACAAGGGCCTGCTGGACGCGGAGGGCATCCGCCGCAGCGTGTGCGGAGCGCTCCAGGTGGAGCTGCCCATGGCGGAGTTCGCGCCCCTGTGGAGCAGCCACTTCACCACCCACGACGCGGTGCTGCCCCGGGTGGAGTCCCTCGTCGGGAAGGTGAAGCTGGTGCTGGTGTCCAACACCAACGCGCTGCACGCGGCCTACCTGCGACCCCGGCTGCCGCTGCTCCAGCGCTTCGACGCGCTGGTGATGAGCTGCGAGGTGGGCAGCGTCAAGCCGGAGCCGGACATCTACCGAATCGCCCTGGAGCGCGCGGGCTGCGCGCCCGAAGAGGCCGCCTTCTTCGACGACCTGCCGGAGTTCGTGGACGCGGCCGACGCGCTGGGCATGCGCGGGCAGGTGTTCACCACCGCCGCCGCCTTCGACGCGCAGCTCGAGGCGCTGGGTCTATGAGGCTCGGCGGCTACGTCCTGCACCGCGACAACCAGGACACGTTGGCGCCCTGCCTGCGCGACCTGCTGGCCCTCTGTGACGAAGTGGTGGCGATGGACTCCGGCTCCACGGATGGCTCGGCCCAGTTGGCTCGCTCGCTGGGCGCGCGCTCGCTGTCACACTCCTGGCGGGGCTACGGCGCCGCGCGCGTGGCCGCGGTGAACGCGCTGGCGCCGTGCGACTACGTCTTCTACCTGGACTCGGACGAGTCGCTGGAGCCCGGCGCGCTGGACACGCTGCGCGCGTGGAAGGGCTCCTCGCCCGACGCGGACGTCTACCGGCTGCCCCGGCGCGACTGGGCGGAGATGGAGGGCCGCCGCTTCCTCTTCCGCACCCAGTGGCGCGCGCGGCTGGTGCGGCGGGAGAAGGCCGTGTGGCACGCGCGGCACATCGTCCACGAGGCCCTGCCGAAGATGCGGGGCGGGCGCGTGCAGGCGCCCATCGACCACCGCTTCGCCACCTCGGTGGCGCGCCGCTGCGCCAAGGAGGAACGCTACGCGCTGCTGTGGGCCCTGCGCGCCCACTTCGAGCGGCGTGGGCTCAAGCCCGTGGTCCTCCAGCGCCTGGCCGCGTGGGTGCGGGACGGCGTGCTCAACGGCGCCGTCTTCCGGGGCGGAGCGGACGCCTCCCGGCTGGCGTGGGGCGTGGCCGGCTACCACTCCATCAAGTACGCGTACCTGCGCGAGCTGCGCCAGGGCCGCTACTCGGAGCTGGCGCGCATCTATTCAGAGGAACGCTACGACGAGCTGTTCGCCCGCGTGCGCGAGGGCCGGCTGGACTGAAGGCCACGGCCCCGAGGCTCACTCGTACTTCGCCACGGGCGGCTCGTGCAGCCCCGCCTCCGCCCACTTCTGGTACGCGGGCTGGGACAGGAGCGTGTCGCGGTACGCGGCGCTCACCGGCTCCAGCGCCACGTCGTAGGTGATGAAGCGCGTGGCCACCGGCGTGAAGAAGGCATCCGCGATGCTGAACTGGCCGAAGAGGAATGGCCCGCCCTGTCCGAAGCGCGCGCGGCAGTCGGTCCACAAGGCCTGGATGCGAGCGATGTCCTCGGCGACGCCGGGCACCCGGCCCTGTCCCGGCCGGCGCGCGCGCAGGTTCATCCCCATGTGCTCGCGCAGCCTGGTGAAGCTGGAGTGCATCTCCGCCGTCACCGAGCGCGCCACCGCGCGGGCCATGCGCTCCTGGGGCCACAGGTGGGCCTCCGGAAACGTCTCCGCCAGGTACTCGCAGATGGCCAGCGAGTCCCAGATGGACAGGTCGCCATGCTTGAGCAACGGCAGGCGTCCGCTGGGCGAGTGCCGGGCGATGAGCTCGCGCGTCTCCGGGGTGTCCAGGGGGATGACCACCTCCTGGAACGGCTGCCCCGTGTGGGCCAGCGCCAGATACGGCCGAAGCGACCAAGAGGAGTAGTTCTTCGAGGCAACGACGAGGGTGAGCGGGGACATGGCGCGCACGGTAGCGCTCCATGCGGCGGGATGCCCGTGCTTCAGTGCGCCGGGGTGTTGCGGCTCAAGAGCGAGCGCACGCGGGACAACCACGGCTGGCGACGACGGTGCTCCGGCGGGTCGATGCGGTACACCGCCACTGGCAGGCGGATGTTCTTCATCTCGCCCCGGCCCAGCCGCACCGGCGGGGACTCGAGCTGGCCCTCCACCTGTCGCGCCACCGTCTCGCTGACGTAGAGCGTGCCGGGCCTCGCCAGCGCTTCGATGCGCGCGGCCAGGTTGACGCCCTCACCGAACACGTCGCCATCGCGGTGCACGACGACGCCCAGGTGCACGCCCACGCGCATGACGACGCGGCGCTCGGCGGCCACCAGTCCGTTGTGCACCTTGAGGGCCTGCTGAAGCTCCAGCCCGAAGTCCACGGCGGCAAGGCCACCCTCGAACTCCAAGAGGAAGCCATCCTCCAGGCGCTTCACCTCGCGGCCACCGTGACGCGGCAACAGCTCGCGGACCAGCACGGCGTGCTCGTCGCGCACCACCTGCTGGAGCGCTTCGTCACGCCAGGACTGATGCCCCACGGCCTCGATGCCCGTGAACAGGATGGCCGACAGTTTCCCCGGCTCGGGTTCCTCCACCACCATCGCTCATCTCCCCTCCCCCCGATGCCAATTGTCCGAAACGTTACTCCAGGACGAGGTCCCCGGTCCCAGCCGAGCCCCCCGTCACGGCTGGGACCGGGCCCCGGATGACTCCTCGCCCTGGGAGGGCGCGGCCATGCATTTCATGAATTCCTTGGCCCTTCACGGGATGAGCTCAACGGCCGCTCGCTCTCTGTCTTGCTGCGTCAGAGCCCGTGGAGGGAAAGGATGACGAGTGAACCATCCTGCTCGACTTCATCAGGATAATTCATCACTGACGCGGCGCGCAAACCTCCCAGGAGGTCGGACACCGGGGTGTCTGACCCCCAACGTGGGGAGTCGGGCGGGAGTCCTGCTCAGGACAAGTGAGGGGTGGGCCTCACAGGTCGTCGCAGGGGGTCCCCAGGCGCGCGCCGGTGTAGATGCCCAGCTCGTTGTAGATGAGCGACAGGTTCTCCGAGACGGGCACCTGGCGCAGCTTGCGGCGGGCCTTCTTCTCCACCCAGACGGAGGGCAGCTCGCGGTCCAGCAGCAACTGGAGGTCGCCCTTCTTCGTGGAGAAAATCTCTCCCTTGGAGTCGGAGACGACGTTGAGCATCTGCTGCGGCTTGAGCCGTCCGCGCGGGCCGATGAAGACCCGGAAGCTCTTCTGCTCGGCTTCGGACCGGCCCCGCTCCACCAGGAAGTAGACGCCCTTCGTGTCGCGCAGCAGGGCGTACGGCTCATACTTCATGGGGCTGGGGTGGTAGGCCGCCTTGCGCAGCAGCTCGCGTGCGGGCTCCGTCGCCATCAACGTGAAGGGCGTCTCGCGCTGGCCACAGCGCACCGAGCAGGTGCCCGCCGCCGCGTCCACCTTGACGACGGAGTACGCGCGCGCGTCGACGCCGCTCCCGTCGAAGGACAGCTCCGGGTTCCAGAAGCGCGGCTCGAAGAAGGAGCCGGAGGAGAGCCGGACGACGTTGGGGGCGATGGGCACCTCGACGAAGGTCGCGCCGTCTCCGTAGAAGAGCTGGCGCTGCGCGCTCTCGAAGACCTCCGTCGAGGAGACGTAATGCCCCTTGCCGTCGGTGCAGACGGCGGTGCGCTCCAGGAGGATGCGCTTGCGCAGCGAGTCCTCGCGCCCCCAGGGGGGCTCGTGGGCGAGGACGGTGGAGGAGGACAGCGTCAGGAGCAGCGCGAGGCGACGGGCCAGCAGGTTCATGGGAGCGAGCCTCACAGGTGGTCCAGGAAGAAGTCGGCGTAGGAGGCGGTGTCCATGCCGCCGGTGGCGGGGGCGATGGTCCACTGGAGCGTTCCGTTCTCAACCTTGCCGCCGTAGCTGGTGCCGTTGCGGCACTCCATGCGTTGCAGCGCGCGCTTCACCGTCTTGCGAGCCTCCTCCGAGTCCCGGCACAGGTTCTGGAGGGCCTCCAGCGGTCCGGCGCAGTACGCGCCGATGGGGTGCTCGCGCAGCTCCTTGTCGGAGACGGTGTCCCAGGCCACCTGGACCGGGAAGGACGTGCCGCACTTCTCGTGGGTCTCCTTCACCCGCCTGGCGAGGTCGCGCTCCTCGGAGGCGGCCCAGAACGCCTTGTCGAAGGCAGCGGCGCGCTCGAGCGTGCCGTCCGCGAGCTGCCGCTGGTACAGCTCCACCACGTCATCGACGTCCACCTTCTTGGAGCGCTCCTCGCTGCCGTAGAGGGTGACGGGGTCTTCCTTGTCGAAGCGGTTGAGGGTGTTCCTCCCGTTCGACTTCTTGGACGGGGCCAGACGCACCAGGCGCAGGCGCTTGCCGCGCCAGTCCGTCCAGTAGGAGTTGTCGTCGCTGACGCTGTGGAGGGCGACCTTGCCGTCCAGGTCATCCCCCGGGGCGTGGAACTGGACCAGGGCCTTGCGGGAGCCCGAGGGCAGCAGCGGGACGATGGTGATGACGTCTCCGCCCTCGGACGTGAAGACCGACGCCTGTCCTTCCGGCTTGGGGGCTTCCCCCGTGGGGCGCGCGTTTCGCGAACAGCCGAGCGCGACGACCACGACACTCAACGCCAACAAGACTCTCAAGCAACTCCCCTTGGGTGTGGAGCCCCGCGTGGACGCCCGTCACGGGCGCCGCCTTCACAGGGCGATGTCGTACTGCTTGCAGTATTGGCGCACCTGGGCGCGCTCCGCGGCGGGCACGCGAAGCCAGACGGTGCGCGCGTTGGACAAATCCTTCTGGCGACAGTGGACACGCGTCAGCAGCGCGAAGGAGGCGCCCGTGACTTGCGTCCGCTGACTGCGGCGCACCAGGTGGAGCGCCTCGGCCGGGTCTCCACGCTCCAGCGCCTGCTCCGCCAGTTCGAGGTCCGCGAGCGCGCCAGCCTGGATGGACTCCTTGCCGCTCGGATGCGGGGTGCCCACGGGGTTTCGAGCCGAGTCATCGGGCGACGTCCCATTGCCCCAGGGCTTCGCCTTCAACTTCACGCTCGTCTCCGACGTCGAGGGCACCACGTTGGGAGAACCGATGGCGAGCGCGTTGTCCGGCTTCGCCTTCTCCGTGGGCGAGTCCTCGCGCGGCGCCTGGGCCGGCGGCTCTTGCGAGGGCGCATCCTGTCCCACGGGCGGCGGGTTCTCCTGCACCAGCGACGAAGGCGGAGCCCCGGGCGTGGGGTTTGCCTGCGTCGGAGCTGAAGGCGGGGACCCGAGCCCGCCAATCTCCACGGCCGTCGGGTCCGCCTGCACCGGCGACGACGGCGGGGCCCCGGGCGCGCCATGTCCCACGGGCGGCGGGTTCGCCTGTGTCAGGGCGGAGGGAGGCAGGGTATCGCCAGGTGCCGCGGGAGGAGCCTCGCGCGCCGGGGCCGGGTTGTTCGAGGCGGACATGGAGCCGTCTCGAGCCGCGAAGGGCAGGACGCGCGAGAGCCCCAGGCCCACGGCGATGAGCACACCCGCGGCCAGCGCCACCCTCACCAGGAGCTTGCGCGAGACGAGGGCCGCGACTCCTCGCGAGGCGGAGCGAATCGTCGGGAGCTCGGGCTCCAAGTCTTCGGACTCCGAGGGAGCCGGGCTCACCGGCGCGGCCTTCGACGGCTTCCACACCTCGAGCGGAGCCGCCGCCACGGCCTCGGGCACGGGAGGAGGCGCGGAGGAGCCGGCCTTCGGCGACGACACGCGCACCGACTTCCCGACGAGGCCAGAGGACTCCGAGGGACGTGAGGCCTCGCCCTGCGCCGAGCGCCGAGCGGCCTCCGCGACGTGCGCGGACTCACCATTCGCGGGGCGTCGAGACGGCTCCGCACCCTGCGCCGAGCGCCGCGCGGACTCCGGAGCCTGCGCGGGCGCACCCTGCGCGGAGCTTCGGGACGCGGCGTGCTGGGACGGACGACGGGGCGCGGCGGCCACCGTGGCGGGCCTCGACGGAGGAGACGCGATGGGCCGGGGCTGCACGGTCGCCGTGGGCACCTGCGCGGCGGGCGGAGCGACGACTTGCGGCGGCATGTCCGCGGGCGGCGTCACGGTGCGCAGCGGCGTCCCCGTCAGCGCGGCGATGAACGCGCTCACATCCGGGAAGCGGTCCTCCGGGCGCTTCGCCAGCGCCTTCTCGATGGCGCGGATGACGTGCTCGGGCGTCTCCGGGGCCGCTTCGGCCAGGGGCTCCGGTGGGTCATAAACGATGCGGTAGATGAGCTCCGGAAGGATGCCCCCGTCCTTGAAGGGCAGCTTGCGCGCCAGCATCTCGTAGACCATGCACCCGAACGAGAAGATGTCCGTGCGCAGGTCCACGTCCTTGTTCTTCCCCGTCGCCTGCTCCGGGGCCATGTACTGCGGCGTGCCCAGCAGGATGGCGTCCTGCGTCTGCACCGTCTTCGAGTCGAGAATCTTGGAGATGCCGAAGTCGAGCAGCTTCACGTGCTCCACCTGCATGCCCGCTATCTCCATGGGCACCAGGAACACGTTGCCGGGCTTCAAGTCCCGGTGGATGACGCCCACGCCGTGCGCGGCCTGGAGCGCGGAGCCCATCTGCCGCGCAATCGAGAACACCTCCGTCAGCGTCAGCGGCGCGCCCTTGCGCATCCGCCGCGACAGCGGCATCCCGCGCAGGTGCTCCATCACCAGGAACGGCGAGCCGTCCTCCAGCGTGTCGAAGTCGATGACCTCCACGATGTTCGGATGGCCCAGCCGGGTCGCGATCTCCGCCTCGCGCCGGAAGCGGAGGTAGACGTCCTTTCCCAGACTGGAGTCGGGCCGCAGCACCTTGATGGCCACCTGCCGACCCGGCAGCCGCAGATGGCGCGCCAGGAAGACGGTGCCCATGCCGCCTCGGCCAAGCACGCCGGAAATCTCGTACGTGTCCCGAAGGACGGTGCCGAGTGGAATGTCGTGTGCCGCCGAGGAACTCATGGAAGACCGGCCTTCACTCCGGAAGCCGCATTCTATCCTGGAGCCCCTGACACGCCTTGGCCAGTCATCCGCCGTTGCTACACGTCCCCGTGGGATTTCCGCAAGGACACTGGACGCCGGCACGCCTCGACTCGGGCGCGCCGGCTATCGACTTCTCACAGCTTGAGGAACCGATGGATGCGGGGAATCCACATCCAGCCTACCTGGCGGGTGGGGTCGCCACCTCGCTGGCCGCGCGCAGCTCCTTCACCACGCGTGTGGCGCCGTAGACGTGCTCCAGGGCGGCGAGGATGCCGTCTCCGTGCACCGCCACCGCGCGGTTCGTCTCGGGGACATACGCATACCGGCCGCCGAGTGAGTGCAGGTTGCCGTCGAAGATGAGTCCGACGACGCGCCCATCGCGGTCCACGACGGGAGAGCCGGAGTTGCCGCCGATGATGTCGTTGGTGGAGGCCATGTCCAACGGCGTCTCGTCCGGCACCTTGCCCTTCGCCTTCATCCAGGTGTCCGGCAGCTTGAAGGGCTCATTGCCCGTGTGCCGCGCGTACGCGCCACCGAACGTCGTCAGCGCCGGCACGGCGCGGCCATTCTCGTCCCAGCCCTTCAGCTGTCCGGCGTTGAGGCGCAGCGTGAAGGTGGCGTCGGGATAGCCGGAGGTGCCGAACACCGCGAGGTGCGCCTTGGCCAGCCGCTCGCCGTTGCGCTTGAGCACCGCCTCCACCGTGTCCTCGTAGCGCTTGCGCACCGCTCTCGCCTCCGCGTCCACCTTGCGCGCGAAGAGCAGCATCGGGTCCTTCGACGCGTCCACCGCCGCCTTGCCGCCATCCAGCAGCGCCTGCCGCGTCTTCACGTCGCCCAGCTTCGTGCCGCGCACCAGCGAGCGAGCCAGCGCCTCGGGGGCCTCCGCGCCGAGCACCTGCCGCACGAAGGGGTCATCCGCGCCCAGCGTCTCGCGCAGACGGCCAAGGCCGAAGGAGAGCACCGCTTCGTCCAGCTCCAGGGTGATGGGCGCGGCGCGCAGGAGGTTCTGACGCAGCGAGGGGAGCTGCGCGTCGGTGTACTCGCGCAGGCGCTCCGCGTTGGCCTTGGGCTGCTCCTCGGCGATGCGCACCAGGTGGCGCGCCAGCGTGAACAGCTCCGAGGAGAACGCGTCTCCGCCTTCCTTCATCCGGTACTCGGGCAGCATGCGGCGGTACGTGTCGAGCGCCTTCGCCGTCTCCTCCCACGCCCCCGCCGTGGCGGCCTTCACCGTGGCGTTGGCCTCCACGCGCTTCCTCAACTCCGCCTCCTCCTCGCGCTTGCGTGCGAGCAGCGACGGGTCCGCCAGGGCCTGGTGCCGACCGCGCAATGCCTTCAGCCCGTTCTCCACCCCGCGCAGCCGCGAGCGCGTGGTGCGGTAGCGCTCCGGAGAGCCGCTGGAGTACTCCTTCAGCTTGCCGCGCAGCTCGGAGAGCTGCAGCAGCGTGTAGGGCAGGTTCACGTCGCGCTGGAACTCCAGCTCCGCGACGGTGGCCTTGCGCTCGGTGCCGCCGGGGTGGCCAGAGACGAAGACGAGGTCTCCGTCCTTGGCGCCCTGCTTCGCCCACGGCAGGTAGTCCGGGCTCTTCG
The DNA here is from genome assembly GCF_010894455.1 of Myxococcus eversor. Taxonomy (GTDB): domain Bacteria; phylum Myxococcota; class Myxococcia; order Myxococcales; family Myxococcaceae; genus Myxococcus; species Myxococcus eversor. Next base: position 76,594 of record NZ_JAAIXY010000002.1, read on the forward strand.
CGGGCGCGTCGTCCTTCCACACGCGCAGGAAGGCCACGTCGTAGCCGAAGCGCGGGAAGTGGAAGTTGTCCGGGTCTCCACCGAAGGCCGCCATGGAGAACTCGGGGGCGAAGGCCAGGCGCACGTCCTGGAAGCGGCGGTACTCGTAGAGGTGATACTTGCCGCCGTTGAACAGCGTCACCACGTCACAGCGCACGTCGGTGGACGTCGCGCACGCGGACTCCACGGCGGACATCTCCTTCTTGAGCGCGGTGTTGAAGGCCGCGCCGGCGAGGCCCTTCGTCGCCGCGTTCATCCGCTCGGTGACGTCGGTCATCTTCACCAGCTGGTTGGCCTCCACCTTGGGGCAGCGGCGCTCCTCCGCGGGCGTCCGGGCCTGGAAGCCCTTGGCCAGCAGGTCCTCCTTGGGCGAGGACAAGTCTTCGATGCAGCCGCGGACACAGTGGTGATTCGTCATCACCAGGCCGTCCGGAGACACGAAGCTGGCGGAGCAGCCGCCGGCCAGTCTCACCGAGCCGAGCCGGACCTTGTCCAGCCACGCCTGCGTGGGCGTGAAACCATGGGCCTTGTTCACCGCCTCCGAGGGAAAGGCGTCATAGGTCCACATGCCCTCGTCCGCGGCGGCGGGGAGGGACATGAGCAGGCCAAGTGCGAGCAATGCACGGTCCACGGAGTTCGTCCTTCTTGTTGACGGGGTGAGAAAGGCGCCGGTGAACGCCTGCTCGGAGGGTGCATTCCCGAGCGGGAATCACGCGTCGCGTCAGGTATGGTGGAGACAATGGCCGCGAAGCACCACATCTATCTGGTCCCCGGGTTTTTCGGGTTCATCAACCTGGGTGAGCTCGTCTACTTCGGACACGCGCTCGACTACCTGAAGGCGGAGCTGGCTCGTCGCGGCATGACGGAGTCGGAGGTCGTCATCGTCCTGTCTCATCCGACGGCGTCCATCCGGACGCGCACGGCGGACCTGCTCCGGGCCGTGCAGGAGACGGCGAGCGGAGATGACGGACCCATCCACCTGGTGGGCCACTCGACGGGAGGACTGGACGCGCGGTTGTTCGTCAGCCCGGGCGCGCAGCTCGCGGAGGGGCTGGAGCTGGAGCCCTTCGCCAGGCGGGTGCGCTCGGTGGTGACGGTGTCCGCGCCGCACGCGGGCACGCCGCTGGCGTCGTTCTTCCTGGGACTCTTCGGGCAGAAGCTCTTGAAGCTGCTGTCGCTGTTCACCGTGTACGTGCTGCGCTTCGGCCGGCTACCGTTGCGAGTGGTGTTCCGCTTCGGGCACCTGATGGCGCGCGCGGATGACCAGCTCGGGTGGAAGCAGACGCTGTTGGATCAACTCTATGACCAGCTCCTGGGGGACTTCTCCTCTGAGCGGCGCGACGCGGTGACGAAGTTCCTGAGCGATGTGGGCAATGACACGTCGCTGATTCCGCAGCTCACGCCGGAGGGCATCGACCTGTTCAACGCGAGCACGTTGGACCGGCCGGGTGTGCGCTATGGCTCGGTGGTGACTCAGGCGCGGCCGCCGTCGCTGCGCACGCGCGTGTCGGCGGGGCTGGACCCCTACGCGCAACTCACACACACCATCTACGCGTTCATGTATGGGCAGACACAGCGGATGCCGCTGACGGCGCTGCCGCTGCACTCGCCCGCGCAGACGGCGGCGCTGGTGCAGGCGTATGGGGCGATGCCGGGCCCCACGGCGTGTGACGGCATCGTCCCCACGCGCTCACAAGTCTACGGGCGCGTGCTGGCGGCGGTGCGCGCGGACCACCTGGATGCGATTGGCCACTTCGACCAGCCGGCGCACCAGCCGCCGCACGTGGACTGGCTCATCTCCGGCTCGGGCTTCCGGCGGCCCCAGTTCGAGGCCACCTGGAAGGCCATCACCGACTTCCTCTTCGAGGACGAGCCGCGCTGAGCCCCGAGCGAGCGGGCCCTCGGGGGCCACTCGGGACGGTGGCGCGATTGGATGAAACATTGGCGCCATGCGATTGGCGCCGTCGTGGGGCGGTTCGTAACTCTTGGGCGTGGCCGAATTCACGGCACGACGACGAGAGAAGAAGGACGGTCCCCATGTCGAAGGTCTGGCTCATCACTGGAAGCTCTCGCGGCCTTGGCCGTGATTTGGCGGAGGCCGTGCTGGCGGCCGGTCACCGGCTCGTGGCCACGGCGCGCAAGCCGGAGCAACTGAAGGACCTGGTGGAGCGGTATGGCGACCGGGTGCGCGCCGTGGCGCTCGACGTGACGGACCCCGCCGCGGCGCGAGCAGCCGTCGAGGAGGCGACCCGCGCCTTCGGACGGTTGGACGTCGTCGTCAACAACGCGGGCTACGCCAACGTGGCGGCCATCGAGGACGTGGACGAGGCGGACTTCCGCGAGCAGTTCGAGACGAACTTCTTCGGGATGATGCATGTCACCCGCGCCGCCCTGCCGGTGCTCCGCGCGCAGAAGGACGGGCACATCATCCAGGTGTCCTCCATCGGCGGACGCCGAGGCTCGCCCGGACTGGCGTCGTACCAGTCCGCGAAGTGGGCGATGGAGGGGTTCTCGGAGGTCCTCGCGCAGGAGGTGGGGCCGCTGGGCATCCGGGTGACCATCGTCGAGCCCGGGGGCATGCGCACCGACTGGGCTGGCTCGTCCATGAACGTCGGTGACATCAGTGACGCCTACAAGCCCACGGTGGGCGCCTTCACCCAGCACGTGCGCCAGGGCGCGGACGGCGCGCGCGGAGACCCGATGAAGGCGGCGAAGGCGATTCTCAAGATTGCCGACGAGAAGCAGCCGCCCCTGCGCCTGTTGCTCGGGTCCGACGCGGTCTTCCTGGCGGAGGTCATCGTCCAGGAGCGCGCGGCGGAGGATTCGCGGTGGAAGTCGCTCAGCATCTCCACGGACGTTGATGGCCTTGTCCCCTTCGCGGAGACTCCGGTCGCCAAGATGTTGGTGACCAAGAGGAACTGACGTGCCCGCCGACCTCGTCCCCGTTCCCAGTGTGTTGCTCGACCGCCTCGCCGCGCTTGGCGTGGAGGTCGAGCGCGTGCTGCGACACGCGGGCCTGGTCCGCTCGCGCTTCCAGGAGCCCAAGGCGCGCCTCACGACGCGGGAGTTCATGGCGTTCTGGCACGCGGTGGAGGCCGTGGGTGGCGGGAGGGACGTCGGACTGCGCGTCGGCTCCGGGGCGAGACCCCACCACTTCGACGTCGCTTCCATGGCGGCCCTCCACGCGCCCACGCTGGGCGAGGCCCTGGCGAAGCTCGCCCGCTACAAGGGCCTGGTCTGCCCGGAGGAGGTGACAGTCGAAGTCGTGAAGGGCGAGGCGCGGTTCCGGTTCCACTGGCTGCTGGCGGAGGGGCCTCTGCCCCTGCTCCTCGTCGATGCGACGTTCGCCTCCACGCTGGCGCTCGCGCGCCGAGGCACGGGCAAGCCGCTGGTGCCCCGTCGTGTCGAGCTGGCTCGGCGCCGCTCCGACGCGGAACTGCTCACCCGTCACTTCGGTTGCAAGGTCCGGTTCGATGCGCCCGTGGACATGCTCGTGTTCGAGGCGAGCGCGCTCGACGAACCCTTCCTGACGCACAACGCGGACCTGCTGGCGATGCTCGCGCCCGGGCTGGAGCGGGAGATGGAGCAGCGACAGCGACACACCCTGGCGGACGACGTGCGGTTGGCGTTGAGACGCCGCATGTGTGGCGAGCGTCCCTCCGTCGAGAAGGTCGCCGAGGAGCTGCACCTGAGCTCGCGCACGCTCCAGCGCAAGCTGGAGGCGGCGGGGACGACGTACCAGCACCTGCTCGATGAAGTGCGCCACCAGTCCGCGCGCCAGTTGCTCGCGAGCACGGACCTGGACGCCAACGAGGTGGCGTTCCTGCTGGGCTTCGAGGAGCTGAACTCCTTCAGCCGCGCGTTCCAGGGCTGGGAGGGGACGACCCCGCTGCGCTGGCGTGGGACCTCGCGCGAGGGGGCTGACGGGGCGGTCCGTCGAGCAAGCCGCACAGCGTCCTGACAGCGGCGCGGAGCCCGGCGGGGCTCGCTCCCGAGAAGCCCAGCACCAACCCCTGACGCCTCCCTCGCCCCAGGTAGAGCGGGGACAGTCGGCGCGCGCCGAGACTCCGCTCGTCCGTCCGCGCAATCACAGCCACATCCTGGAGTCCTTCGGACAGGAACGCCGTGACATGCATTCCCGCCTCCGCCGCGCCGAGCCGCAGTGCTCCACGCGACTCCCGCTCCAGTGCATCCAGGAGCGCATCGCGTCGCTCCGCATAGACCAGACGCATCTGTCGCAGGTGCGCGGCGTAGTGCCCTGACTCCATGAAGTGCGCCATCGCGGCCTGCGTGAGCGGAGGCGCATGGCCATCCGTGGCGGCGCGCGCGGCGGTGAAGGCGTCCACCAGCGCTTCCGGGACGACGAGGAAGGCCAGCCGCAGCGACGGGAACATCACCTTGTTGAAAGTGCCCGCGTAGAGGACTCGCCCCGCCACGTCCATGCCCTGGATGGCGGCGAGCGGCCGCGTCGCATAGCGGAACTCGCTGTCGTAGTCGTCCTCGAACAGCCACATCCCGGAGGCGCGCGCATGCTCCAGCAGGGCCAGCCTCCGTGACAGGCTCATCGTCACGCCCAGAGGGTATTGGTGCGAAGGCGTGACGTAGGCCAGCCGAGCCTTCGGCGCTCGCGCCAGCGCCACCTCCAAGCGCAAGCCATTCGCATCCACGGGGACGGGATGCAGGCGCGCGCCCGCGGACTCGAAAGCCACGCGTGCGCCGAGATAGCCCGGCTCCTCCAGCCACACTCCATCCCCTTCATCGAGGAGCAGCCTGGCCGTCAGGTCCAGGGCCTGCTGTGTGCTCGCGAAGACCAGGACCTGGCGCCAGTCACAACGCACACCGCGCGCCGGCCCCAGGTGCGCCGCGATGGCCTCCCGAAGGGGACGAAAACCCTCCGGCTCGCCCGCGGTCATCCGTCCCGGCTCCAACATCCGCGCCTGCTTCGCCACCGCGCGAGCCCACAGCTTCGTGGGAAAGAGCTCCAGCGCCGGCAGGCACGGCGTGAAGGGCCGCACGTCACGCGGCTCGGGAGGAAGCACGTCGCTCGCCATGCGCAGCCCTCTTCGGGACAGTCCTCCCAGGCGTGGAGTCGGCACGCTCCCGCGAGCAGGCACCGAGCGAGGCCCGCGAGCGTGGTCCGGAAGCGCGACGACACTGCCCGAGCCCACGCGCCGCACCAGGAAGCCCTCCGCGTCGAGCTGCGCGAAGGCCTCCTCCACTGTCCCTCGTGAAATCCCCAGCTCCTGGGACAGCGTGCGCGTGGACGGCAGGCGACTTCGGGGCGCGAGCGTCCCCGCGAGGATGGCCTCGCGCAGCCGCTCGTAGAGCTGTCGATGCAGAGGGCCTGCTTCCCTGCCCGCGTCCGGTACGAGGAAAGGCAGCGACACACCCACGGAGCGCTTCGACATGTGCACTCTGTAGCCGGCGCTCCGTTCCGCCACAACCCGAGCCTGCCTGAAAGTGGTCCAGTCTTCCGGCACGGAATGGCGCTTTCAAGTGGACCACTCCGGGAGCACTGTTCCTGGCATCGAAGCCCAGGGAGTCCCCGTCATGACCACGCCCGCCACCCCGTTCTCCTTCGTCCTGGAAACCCCCGCCGCCCTGCCCGAGGAAGCCCACCGCCACTTCCTCGCGAAGCTCTCCGTGGAGACCGACGCCGCCGACGTGCACCTGGATTTGGAGCGCGGCAAGAAGGGCTTCGTCGTCGTGGACGTCCGCTCGCCCGACGCCTACGCCGAGCGCCACATCCCCGGAGCGCTGAGCCTGCCCGCGCGGAGCATCTCCACCGCCACGACGGCGCACCTGAGCAAGGACGACGTCATCGTCACCTATTGCTGGAGCCCCGGTTGCAACGGCTCCACCAAGGCCGCCGCGCGCCTGTCAGCGCTGGGCTTCCGCGTGAAGGAGCTCATCGGCGGAATCGAGTACTGGGTGAAGGAGGGCTACGCCACCGAAGGCACCGTGCCCCAGGGCCAGCCCGGCTACGCCGAGCGATTGCCGCGCTGACCGGAGCCCGCGCGAAGCAGAGGCTCATCGGCATCGACCGTCAGTGGTACTCGTGCGGCCCGGTCACGGGCTCGAACGACACCCCCGGGTTTCCGACCTGTTCGAGCGCATCCTTGATCTCCTCCGAGACGATGAACGCTGTCTTGAACTTCCTCGGCCTCAAGACGCTCACGCCCTCAGTCTTCGCGGGATCAATTCGCAGACCATTGATCCAGCGATATTGTCCTGCGGACTCTGGAAAAGGGTCGTCTTCGGCATAGTGCTGAACTTCTCGACACTTCGCTTCGTCAAGGCAATCAATCGTCTTCGCTGCATTGATAATGAAGTACCGCTCGGACTCCCCTTCCACCGTCACCGGAAACGCTTGAATGTCATCCGGAGCGAGCGTCTTGAAGACGTTCGCGACTGCCTCGCTGACGATGGGTGTTCGCTCAATCCCCGCGAAGACAAAGGCGCGCTTCTGGCCTGGGTTTCTGACCCGAGCCTTGATGGGCCCAGGATCCGAAAGGGAGTGACCCTCTCCGAACATCCAAGGCTCTTCGAACTTCCCGCCAGACGCTGGCACAGGCGTCGTGATGTACCACTGAGGTACATCAGCGATACTCACCCAATAATAGTGACGTTCCACCACATCCCTCCTACTTCACAATGAAGCTTCGCAGCTCAGAGCCGGGTGTCAGCAATTCATTTGCAATCGTCGCGAGTTCCTTCAGCAGCCTGGCACGACATGCGTCCGTGGTTCTGCAAGTTCTCACCGCCTCTTGCAGGCGATTCACCACTTGATTGTGATAAAATTCGGGATGCGGCCCCTCGTGCCCCTTGAGCCGCACTTTGTTTGCAGCATCCTCAAGCGACATACCGGCCTTCTCGAAGATTTCTTCACATGCGGGCGTCCATGGACCGCCTGTAGTAGCCGAAGTCGGGTTCTTGTTCGTGCAGATGTGATGAGTGGGGCCCGTGTCATCGCCAGGAAACCGCCCGTCCGAGTACATCGCGAGAGCGGCAGCAACCCCCCGGAGCCAGCGCCACGTTCAGCACTCCGGCGGCGGGCAGCGCGATTGACGTCATGCCACCGTTCAGTGCCGTCCCGAGCTGGAATCCCGCCTCGGCCTGTCCTCGAAGCGCGGCCTGGGAGAAGCCCGGAAGCCTGGGTCCCTGGGACGCCATCGCGCTCTTTCCCCCGAGGGCCGCCGTGACGAGCAGCACCAGGACGCGCGTGCCATTCGTGCCGAGGACCTTCCCGAAGCGGTGGCCGATGTCCTGTAGCTCGGTGACGCTCATTGCCTTGCCCGCATCATCCCACAACTGGACGAAGCCTCGCCCTATCTCCCAGACTGGCACCACTCCGAGATAAGCCACCATCGCCGCCGTCAACGCCACCGCGATGACCTTGGTGATGGGCTCAGGCAAGATCATCGTGAGAAGCACGCTCAGCGCCGCCGAGGTCACCATGACCTTGAGCGCGGCCGGGTTCAGCATCTTGCCGAGCTCTCCTTCCACAGCCCCCCACACCGTATCGAGTGCGAAGGACAGGGCCATGAGCGTCCGGTCCTTTCGCGAGAACGTGAGCCCTGTCCCGCCCACCTGGGACAAGCAGCCGTCCGCGTCTGGACAGATGCGCGCGTACAAAGACTCAGGTGAACTCCCCGAGCCGGAATCCGCAAGACCGGCTGAGGAGGCAAGCAGCGTCCTGGACCGCACCCATCCTCGCTCATCCGCCGCCTCGGCCTCGCGGAACGCAACGTCCATGCGCAGGTCCAGGATGAGCTGCGTGAGGGCAGACTTGAACTCCACCTCGCTCACCTCGACTGGGTCGACGTCCACCGACATGTGAATGGCTCGCTGACCATTTCCAGCATCGATCTGGACGACACGAGTGGTCGCGCACCCCGACGCAATCAGCAGCAGGGAAACGACTGCAATCAACCGCATGGAATCCCCCGAAGGCACCCCTGGGAGTCAGGGGCGCGGCATCCTAGCTTGGGGGGGTGAACGAGAGAGGTGCGACGCGCTTCTACCCGTGGCTCCAGCACGAGCCAAGAGGCTCAGTACACGCCGATGAGGATGACCTTCACGCGGGGGTTGCCCAGGTACTCCTCCAGCCGCCACCGGCTGCGCAGCTCATCGTCACGCAGGCCCAGGCCCGACTCCGGCGGCGCGTCCGCGCTGGCCAGCGCATCGCGCAGATGCGTCACCGCCCACGCGTCGAACTTGGGGTCTCCCGAGCCTTCCAGCACCTTCAAGTCCAGCAGCTTCCCGTCACGCGCCTGCCGCACCTCCAGCACCGTGGCGAGCGCGAGCACCGGCGCGGTGACGTCCATCATGAACATGTTCGCCGCCCGCCCCGCCTCGACGGCCGCCTGGAGTCGGTTGCGCTGCTCCAGCCGCCTGTCCCGCTTCTCCGCCACATACGGAGTGCCCGTCTTCCCGAAACGCTCGGTGGCCTCCACCTGCTCGTTCTTGAGGCGCGAGCCCAGCACCTTCAGGTCCGGCGACGGTGGATTCACCAGCTTCTTGGCGAAGCGGTCCTGGAGGTTCGTGAAGTACGGATTCACCGCGCCGCTCTCCGCGCGCGCAGTCGCACTCGCGTCCGCCGCCCAGCCATCCACCCGCTCCTTCGCCTCCGCCGCTTCTCGCTGAGCGATGGCGCGACGGTCCGGTGGCCGCCCGTCATTGCGCAGCGTCGTGCCCGACTGACCGGGCTTGCCCGGAGGCTCGCTGCCCCAGAGTCCCTTCGGCACGAGCGAAATCGTCGGCGGCGCGGCGCGAGTGGGCGCATCCTCCGGAGTGGCCGAGGGCTCCTGCTCCTGCGACGCGCCTCCAGGCGCCTCCGCGACGGCCGAGGGCGGCTCCTCCTTCTTCTTGCCCTCGGGTGCCCGCGCGATGTCCTCGGGCGGACGCTCCGGACGACGCTGCGACGGAGCACGCTCGGGCACCGGAGGCCGCACGACGGGGGCCGGAGCAGGCGGCCTCGCCACGGGCGCCTTGGGCTGCACGTAGACGATTTCCAGCTCCGTCATCGAACTGGGACGCGATGGCGCGGCCGACCGCACTCGCGACAGCGCGAAGAAGAGCGCCGCGTGCACGAGCACGGAGACCACGACCGCAATCCACCACGATGAACGCCGGGACACCTTCAGAGTCTGCCTCCTGGCTCCCCCGAGGAGAAGCACCCTGACGTCCGAGCCCGATGACGTCCAGTCGCTCCCTCCCGCCGCCTCCCCTGTGACGGAGGTTGCGTCACGAACTACCGCGAGAGTGGTTTCTCATGAGATATCACGCTGGCTTGCTCTGGGGGGGGCTCCTCATACCCCTCGCCTCCAGTGCGTCGGGAATTCCGGAAGGTCGTCCAGGTCGACGACTCCCACCGCGCCCTCGTCCACGTGCGCTACGACGACGCGGACACGCGCACCCTCCCTTGAGCGTCACCCGTCGTCGGATGGACCGCCCGCCCGGCCGTACGCCCTCCAGCCAGGATTCCACGCCATGGCACATGGGGAAGGCCGTCCCCACCCTTCGGACAGCCTTCTTGGAGGGAGCGCCAACCATGAACTTTCCCAGCCATGTGAATGTCCCCAGTGAGACGCGCGAGGAGATCATCGACCTGCTGAACAACCTGCTGGCCGACTCCATCGACCTGCACTGGCAAATCAAGCAAGCGCACTGGAACATCCGGGGCACCCACTTCTACAGCCGTCACCTGCTCTTCGACGACCTGGCCAAGCACGCGCGCAAGCAGGCCGACGAGTTCGCCGAGCGCGCCGGCACCCTGGGCGGCTACGCCGAGGGCACCATCCGCCTGGCCGCCAAGAACAGCGAGCTGCCCGAGTACGACCTCAAGGCCGTGGAGAGCGAGGACCACCTGAAGTGCCTGGTGGACCGCTTCGCGCGCTACGGCGCCTCCATCCGCGGAGGCATCCAGCGCTGCGATGAACTGGAGGAGCCCATCACCGTGGACCTGCTCACCCAAATCCTGGGCGACGTGGAGCTGGACATGTGGTTCCTGGAGAGCCACCTCAACGGCACCGCGCGCCCCACGCCGCGCACCAAGGGCGGTCGCGACGAGTCTCGCTCCAGCGAGCCCACCCGGCCTCCGCACGCCTGAGCCACACTCCGACCTCCCTTCCCCATGGGCCCGGCGCTTCCACGAGCGTCCGGGCCCGTGTCGGCATATAGAAGGCGTCCTCGGAATCCAGAGGACGCCCACATGAGCGCTGAGACACGGTTGGACGGGAAGGTGTGCCTCATCACCGGGGCCACCGGCGGCATCGGCCTGGCGACGGCCAAGGCCCTGGGACGCCTCGGCGCCACGGTGGTGCTGGTGGGCCGCGACGCCGCCCGCACCCAGGCCGCCGTGGACGCGGTGAACCAGGTCGTCGCGGGCGCGAGTGTCGACACGATTCTCGCGGACTTGAGTTCGCTTCAGGCCGTGCGTGCGCTGGCCGACACCTTCCGTTCGCGCCATTCGCGCCTGGACGTGCTGGTCAACAACGCGGGCCTCATCATCGACCAGCGTCAGGTGACGGTGGATGGGCTGGAGGCCACGCTCGCCACCAACCACCTGGCGCCCTTCCTCCTGACACATCTCTTGATGGACACGCTCAAGGCCAGCGGCCCCGCGCGCGTCGTCAACCTCTCGTCGGACGTGCACCGCATCGGCAAGCTCGACTTCAGCGACCTCCAGAGCGAGCGTCGCTACGACGGCTTCCGCGTCTACGCCAACTCCAAGCTGGCCAATGTCCTGTTCACCCACTCGCTTTCGAAGCGGCTGGAGGGCACGCGCGTGACGACGAACGCGGTGCATCCTGGCGTGGTGCGTTCGGGCTTCGGCCACAACACCAAAGGCTACTTCCGCTGGATTGTGAAGCTGGGCGCGCCGTTCTTCCTCTCCGCCGAGGGCGGCGCGAAGACGTCCATCTACCTGGCGTCGTCGCCGGAGGTGGACGGAGTCTCGGGCAAGTACTTCATCCGTTGCCGGAAGAGGAAGCCGTCCGCCGCCGCGCGGGACGACGCCCTCGCCGAGCAGCTCTGGCGGGAAAGCGCGCGGCTCACGGGAGTCCAACCATGATTGACCTGTACACGTTCGCCACGCCCAACGGGCGCAAGGTTTCCATCGCCCTGGAGGAGCTGGGACTGCCGTACACCGCGAAGTCGGTGAACATCGGCAAGGGCGAGCAGTTCAAGCCCGAGTTCCTGGCCATCAATCCCAACAACAAGATTCCCGCCATCGTCGACTCGGAGGGGCCGGGCGGCAGCCCCATCTCCGTCTTCGAGTCGGGCGCCATCCTCCTGTACCTCGCGGAGAAGACGGGCCAGCTCATGCCGTCCAGCCTGCGCGGCAAGACGGAGGTGACGCAGTGGCTGATGTTCCAGATGGGCGGCGTGGGCCCCATGTTCGGCCAGCTCAACCACTTCGGCCGCTTCGCCTCCACCAAGATTCCCTACGCCATCGACCGCTACACCGAGGAGTCGAAGCGACTGCTCAAGGTGCTCGACGGGCAGTTGGGCAAGGGGGACTACGTGGCGGGCCGCTACTCCATCGCCGACATCGCCCTCTACCCGTGGGTCGCGGGCATGCGCTCGTTCGTCCCGGAAATCTTCGCGGGCCTGGGCCAGGTGCCGCAGTGGCTGTCGCGCGTGGGTGACCGTCCCGCCGTGCAGCGCGGCATGAAGGTCCCCTGAGCGTTACTGTTCCCCTCTCCATGCCCGCGCTCGAACAGCTTCGCTTCGACAACTCGTACGCCCGCCTGCCTCCTGGCTTCGGCGCGAGAGTGTCTCCTCGCGCCTTCCCGAATGCCCGGCTGGTGAGCCTCAATCCCGCCGCGCTGCGCCTCCTGGAGCTGTCGCCAGAGGAGGCTCGACGTCCGGAGTTCGTCGAGGCGCTGGGCGGTGGGCGTCCGCTGCCGGGCATGGAGCCCTTCGCCATGGTGTACGCCGGGCACCAGTTCGGCGTGTACGTGCCCCGGCTGGGGGACGGCCGCGCCCTGCTGCTGGGCCAGGTGCGCACCAGCGCGGGCACGTCGTGGGACTTGCACCTCAAGGGCGGAGGCCCCACGCCCTTCTCGCGCGGTGGAGACGGGCGCGCCGTGCTGCGCTCCTCCATCCGTGAGTACCTGTGCGGCGAGGCCATGCACGGGCTGGGCATCCCCACCACGCGCGGGCTGTGTCTGATTGGCGGCGACGAGCGGGTGTACCGCGAGGAAATCGAACCGGGCGCCATGCTGGTGCGGATGGCTCCGTCCCACGTGCGCTTCGGCACGTTCGAGTTCTTCCACCACTCCGAGCAGCACGAGCACGTGGCGCTGCTGGCCGACCACGTCATCGACGGACACTTCCCCCACCTGTCCGGAGCGCCGGGGCGCCACGCGCGCTTCTACGCGGAAGTGGTGGAGCGCACCGCGCGGCTGGTGGCGCAATGGCAGGCGGTGGGCTTCGCGCACGGGGTGATGAACACGGACAACATGTCCATCCTCGGCCTCACCCTGGACTACGGCCCCTTCGGCTTCCTGGACGCGTTCGAGCCGGGCTTCATCTGCAACCACTCCGACCACCGGGGCCGATACGCGTTCGACCAGCAGCCGCGCATCGCGATGTGGAACCTGGCCTGTCTGGGTGAAGCGCTCCTCACGTTGATGTCCGAGGACGAGGCCCGCGCGACGCTCACCACCTTCGAGCCCACCTTCAAGGAGCACTTCCTGAAGCGGATGCGCCAGAAGCTGGGCCTCCAGGAGTCACGCGACGAGGACCGCGCCCTGGTGGGAGACCTGTTCGCGTGCATGGCCGAGGCCCGCGTGGACTACACCCGCTTCTTCCGCGCGCTGGGACGGCTGGACTCGGTGGGAGCGATGTTCGCGGACCGGACGGGCTTCGACGCGTGGGCGGAGCGATACCGGGCGCGGCTCGCGTCGGAAGGCAGCGTGGACGAGGAGCGGCGCACGCGGATGGAGCGCGTCAATCCGCGGTACGTGCTGCGCAACTGGATGGCGCAGGCCGCCATCATCCGCGCCCAGGAGGGCGACTTCTCGGAGGTGGACCGCCTGCTCGCCGCCCTGGAAGACCCCTTCACGCAGCGCTCCGAGTACGAGGAGTACACCACGGAGCCTCCTGCCTGGGGCCGGCACCTGGTGGTGAGCTGCAGTTCGTGAGGCACGGGAGACCCTGACTGGCGCGCGCCGAAGTGTCTGGATTAGAACCGCGCGCCATGTCCGCTGACGTTGTCATTCCCAAGAACGAGCTCAGTGAGTTCGACCTGCCCCGTGTCTGTGTCATCACCGGCCAGACGGAGGGCATCTCCTTCAAGCCCGTGAAGTTCGCGTGGTATCCGCGCTGGCTGCTCATCTTCGTGCCGTTCGCGGCCCTCATCGTGCTGCTCATCGCGATAGCGCTCACCAAGCGCGCCAAGGGCACCCTGCCCTTCAGCGAAGAGGGGTGGGCCCGGTGGCAGCGGAGCAAGCTGCTCTTCGGACTCTCCTTCCTGGGCACCATCGCCATCCTGGTGGGTGGAATCACCGTGTTCGCGGGCAGGAGCGATGGGACGCCCATCCTCGTGGCGGTGCTGCTGGCCGTCCTCTTGCCCGTCGTGGCCTATTTCGCGGTGATGAAGGGACGGGTGCCCCTGGTGAAGCGAATCGACGAGCGGCACATCACCCTCTCCCTCCCCAGCGAGTCGGCGGCGACCACCATCACCGCGCACCTGAGCTCCGGGCGGCGGCGGTCGCGCGGCGTGCAGCACCCGCTGGAGCGGCAGTCGGCATGAGCGTGGAGACGCCACCGGAGGGAGCCTCCTGCGCGGGGCATCCCGACGTCATCGCGAGCTGGGTGTGTGGCCGCTGCGGCACGTTCATGTGTCCGGGGTGCGAGCGGCGGGTGCGTCCGGAGGCGCGCCCCATGTGCCCCTCGTGCTGGGACCTGCGCGAGCGCACCGTCAACGCGCCGGAAGTCGCGGGCATGGGGCTCGTGGTCAGCGGGCTCGTCCTGGGCGTGCTCTCGCTCGTCCCCATGTGCATCGCCATCCAGATTGCGTCGGCGATAGTGAACGTCGTGGCCCTGTACCGCACCCGGGAGCCCCCGGGACGACAGCGACGGTGGATGCCCATCACCGGCCTCGTCCTGACGGGCGTGGGACTCGTCGGCAGCGGCATCGTCGCGGTGTTGGGCTCCATCTAGCCCGCCTGCTCGCCTGGAAGGTTGGCGAGCCGAAAGTCACCCCCGAGGGCGCTTGCCGCGCGGGGGGAGCGGGCTGACCTTCCACCTTCCATGACGACGGACCTCACCCGCCTGCCCTCGCGTGGGCCCCAGGGCGCTTTTCACGTCGTCGTCGAGTCCCCTCGGGGCTCGACGGTGAAGCTCAAGTACGACGCCGCGCTCTCGGCCTTCACGCTCTCCCGCCCCCTGACCCGGGGGCTTCGCTATCCGTTCGACTGGGGCTTCATCCCGTCGACGAAGGGTCCGGACGGAGACCCGCTGGATGCCATGGTGTTGTGGGACGACACCACGTGGCCCGGGGTGGTGCTGCCCTGCCGCGCGCTGGGCGTCCTCCAGGTGGACCAGAAGCGCAAGGGCGGCAAGCCGGGCGAGCGCGAGCGCAATGACCGCATCATCGCGCTGCCCACGGCGTCGCCGCGCACCGAGCACCTGCGCACGTACCAGGACGTGTCCCGTCGCGAGCGCGAGGAGCTGGCGCACTTCTTCCTCACCGCCGTGCACTTCGAGGACAAGGAAGCGCGCATCCTCGGTTGGGAAGGCCCCGAGGCCGCCGAGCGGATGTTGCACACCCAAGCCGCGACGGGAGGCTGACTCGATGGCCCAACCCACACCCATTCGAGGACTGGGCCCGGACAGCGAGCTGGGCGAGGCCGCGCGGCGCATCCTCGCGGGCCGGCTGGCGGATGTCCGCAAGCCCGAGGCGAAGCTCGCGGAGGCGCTCGACGACGACGGGGTCCACGACATGCGCGTGGCCACGCGTCGGCTGCGCGCCGCCATCCAGGTGTTCCGTCCGCTCGGCGGGCTGGGCAAGCTGGAGGTGGAGGTGAAGCGGCTCCAGGACGCGCTGGGCGACGTGAGGGATTTGCACGTCCAGGCGGCCTGGCTGGAGGAGGTCGCGAAGAAGTCGCGCCGCGAGAAGCCCGACACGCGCGCGGGCATCGCCGCGCTGGGCAAGGCGCGCCTCACGGGCCTGAAGGCGAAGGAGAAGCGGCTGCGCTCGGAGTTGGAGCGGTGGGCTTCGCGCACCATGCCCCGGCTGCTGCGCAAGGTGGACGGGCTGGAGGACGACCATCGCTTCGGCGGGCGCCGGGTGAAGGAGCCTCTGCTCTGGCGGGTGCGCCGCGTGCGCAAGCGGATGAAGGTCTACATGGACGCGCCGGATGCCGCGTCCGCGCATGCGCTGCGCAAGGACTTGAAGAAGCTGCGCTACGAGTTGGAGATCTTCCAGCCCGCGTTCCGCCGCACGCTGGGCGCGTTGGTGGAGGTGCTCGTCCCGCTCCAGGAGGGGCTGGGGGAGCTGCACGACGCGGACGTGAGGCTGGAGGTGTTCGAGCGACTCGCCGCCGGAGGCAAGCCCGGGGAGCGCAAGGCCGCGCGCGCCCTGCTGCCGCTCATCCGCGAGGGTCGGGCGCAACGCTCCGCGGAGATTGCACGCGAGCTCCAGCGCTGGCACGCCGAGGCGATTCCCCGACGGCTGCTCCAGGTGCTCGCGTAGCGCGGACACGTGGGCGCCACACGAGGGCGTCCACGTATTCGCGGGACGTGGGGTGACGCTCAGCCGTCACAGTCGGTGGGGCAACCCTGGTGCGTCTCGTGCGACTCGCACAGCCCATCGCCGCACGTGTCACCGACGGGAGTGTCGCAGTCGAGCGGGCAGCTCAAATGCGTCTCGAGCGGCTCGCAGTAGCCGTTGCCGCACGTTCCGCCGATGGGACCGGCGCCGCAGTCGGTGGGGCAGCTCAGCTGCGTCTCGCTCAGCTCGCAGAGCCCGTTGCCGCACGTGCCTCCGATGGGACCGGCGCCGCAGTCGGTGGGACAGCTCTGCTGTGTTTCGAGCGACTCGCACAGTCCGTTGCCGCAGGGGTCGCCGGGACTGTCGCAGTCGAGCGGGCACGTCTCGGGAGTCTCCCCGAGGTCACAGATGCCGTCCTCGCCACAGGGGCCCTGGGGAGACTCCTCCTCGGTGAGCATCGCTCGCGACACGGAGTTGTCCGCGACCTGTGTCGGCCCGCCCGCGTTGCAGCCGAGGAGCGCGCCGAGACACCATCCACCCAGGAGGACGACCAGTTGCTGCTTCATGTGCGTGACCCCTCTCGAAAGAGGGGTCTGGGATTACCACGGCGGCGGCGGACAGCGTGACACCCGTCGCCATCTGATTACTGCTGCTGCGTGGGTTGCTCCTGGGTCGAACCCGTCCCCGGGGTACTCCCTTGTGAGGTCGCGTCGATGCTCACGGCCTTGGCCTCCCCTGTCTCATCCATGGTGTACGAGGCGCGGACCTGGGCGCCTTCCTGGATGTCCTCGGCGACGGAGCGGAACCCATCCACGGTCACCTGCGTCTCGGGTTTGACCGTCAAGCGGAGCTGGGGCTCACCCCCCTGACTGAGCAGGACCTCGGTCTCGCTCGCGCGGACCACCTCGCCGGTGAACTGCTGCGGGGTGTTCTGCTGAGCCTGTGTTCCCGACGTGGTGCCGCTGCCCTGCTGAGAACCGGAGGGAACCGGGAGCATGACCACGGGCTGCTGGGGCTGCTGCGCGCCCTGCTGTGGCTGCGGCTGCTGGGTGGTGCCCGAGGTGCCCGTCGTGGAGTCAGTAGTCCCGGAGGCGGGCTGCCGCTGCTCGGCCGTCGAAGGCGCGGTGGCGATGGGCTGCTGCTCCGTGGCCGACGGGGTCGACGACGTGGTGGGCTGCTGTTCCGTTCCGCTCGTCGTCTGACCCTGCTGCTGTCGGGCATCGAGCTGCTCGAGGGGAGACAGCGGCTGCGGACCCTCGTCGACCTGTTGCCCGGAGCCACCGGAGGCCTGTCCCGAGCTGGAGTCCGTGGGCGACCCGGTGGTGGATGGTGTGGATGACGTGCCCGTTCCCGAGGAGGAGGCCACGGGTGACTGCGTGTCCTGCCCCGTCTGTGACTGCATGTCCGACGGCGCGGAACCACTCTGTGCCGCCTGCTGTTCAGCGCGTTGCTCCGCGCGGAGTTCGGCGTCCCGCTCCGCCCGCAGGTCGGCCTGTCGCTCCGCCTCGCTCTCCGTGCCGGTGGCGCTGGCCTGGGCCTGCTGCTGCGCATCCGTGGCCTGCTGTCCCGCCTGTGCGGCTTGCTGCTGAGCGTCCGTGGCTTGCTGTCCCGCCTGGGCAGCCTGCTGCTGAGCAGCTCCGGTGGCCTGCTGCTGCGCGGCCCCGGCCTGCTGTGCCGCTTCCGAGGCCTGCTGCTGCGCGGCCCCCGCCTGTTGCTGGGCCGCACCCGTCTGCGCATTCGCCTGGGCCGCCTGTTGCCGCGCTGCCCCGGCCTGCTGCGTCGCATCCGTGGCCTGCTGCCGGGCCTGGGCGGCCTGTTGTGCGGCTTCCGTCTGCTGTGCGGTCTGGGCCTGGTCCGCCTCGCCCGACTCACGCTGGGCGCGGGCCTTGGCCTCGTCCAGGGCCTGCTGCTTCCGCCGCACCTCTTCCTGGGCGCTGTTCGCCTGATGCTGTTGTTCGCTCGCGGTCGCCTCCGTGCCCTGCCGCGACTGCGCCTCCTGGCCGCGCTCACGGCAGCCGGTGGCGAGCAACGCGGCGGCACCGGCGGCCACCCATCCTCTCGCGCGGACCTTCATGAAGACCCCCTGTCGTGACTTCCGAAAAAGAAACATGGGAAGTCATCGAATCTCGCCAACCCACGCCCTC
This sequence comes from Myxococcus eversor, assembly GCF_010894455.1. Classification (GTDB taxonomy): domain Bacteria; phylum Myxococcota; class Myxococcia; order Myxococcales; family Myxococcaceae; genus Myxococcus; species Myxococcus eversor. The sequence goes on from NZ_JAAIXY010000002.1 coordinate 94,501, forward strand.
TCCGGGCGGCCGCCCACTCGCCCGTCCTCCACCGGGCAGCCCGGCTCACGACGCCCTACCCTTTCCTGGAGTTTGGCGATAAGGGGCGCACCCCCATGCATGCCTGCGGACTCGACTTCGGAACCAGCAACACCGCCGCGGCCCTGCCTGACGGCACGGTGCTGTCGCTGCAACCCCATACCTCGGAGCCCCGCCTCTTCCGCTCCGTGATGTTCTTCCCGGACGACGAGCGCGAAATCTACACGGGCGCCGACGCCATCAACCGCTACATGGAGGACAACACCGGACGCTTCATCCAGTCCGTGAAGTCCTTCCTCCACTCCAACTCCTTCCGCGCCACCCAGGTGAGGGGCCGCACCTTCACCATCGAGGACCTGGTCGCCATCCTCCTGCGTCGCGTGCGCGAGGCGGCGGGCGCCCACATGGGAGGCCTCCCGGAAGCCGTCATCCTCGGCCGCCCCGCCGTCTTCACCCCGGACAAGGACGCGGACGCGCTCGCCCAGAAGCGCCTGCACCGCGCCGCCGAGCTGGCCGGCTTCCAGCACATCGAGTTCCTCATCGAGCCCATCGCCGCCGCGCTCGCGTACGAGGCGCAGCTCACCCGCGATGAGCTGGTCCTCGTGGCCGACTTCGGCGCCGGCACCACCGACCTCACGCTGATGCGCCTGGGCCCGTCGCGCCGAGGCGCCAAGGACCGCCGCCCGGACGTCGTGGGCTCCACCGGTGTGCGCATCGGCGGTGACCGCTTCGACGCCGAAATCATGCGCCACAAGCTGCTGCCCCGCTTTGGCGCGGGCTCCACCTACCGGGTGCGAGGCCTGAGTGACAAGCGCCTGCCCATGCCCCAGCACGTCATGGCCAAGCTCTTGTCCTGGCACGAGATGTCCTTCATCCGGGAGAAGTCCACCCAGGACCTGCTGGACACCATGCTGGAGACCAGTGACAAGCAGCCCGAAATCGAGGCGCTCCACGACCTGGTGATGGACAACCTGGGCTATCGCCTGTTCCGCGCGATTGAAGCCGCCAAGGTGCGCCTGTCCCGCGACGAGGTGGCCACCGTGGACTTCGAGGAGGCCCGCATCAACCTCCACGAGCCCATCACCCGCAAGGAGTTCGAGGCGTTCAGCAAGCCGCTGCTCGACGAGTTGGAGCAGTGCACGGTCGGGCTGCTGTCGCGTCACCCCGAGGCGGCGAACATCGACGCCGTGTTCCTCACGGGTGGCTCCTCGCAGATTCCCGCCGTGCGCCAGCTCTACGTGAATCGCTTCGGCGAGGAGCGCGTGCGGACCGCGGACGCCTTCACCTCCGTGGCCGAGGGTCTGGGACGCGCCTCCGCGACGTTCGGCTGAGCCGCGGGCCAGCGCTCACTGCGTGCACATGAAGTACGGCCCCGCGCGCTCGCGCCTCAGGGGCCCTGAGTCGGGCCCTGCACGGAGATGAGCACCTCGCCTCGATGGTTGCCCGCCTTCAGGAGGCCGCCCCAATAGCGAATGGCCGCGTCGACGTCCTCGTGTAGCCGACGACCGAGACTCGGGCCGCATGAGGCGCGTGGCAGCCGGGCCGGGTGCGGTCAGCGCGGGCCTGCTCGTCTGGACCGCCCATCAGCACCGCCGAGGTACGGCGCTGGTCATGGTCCTCGGGCTCTCCCGCGACGACGGGCGCGAAGACCCGTGAGCCATGGCCGGTGACGACGATGAGGCGTCGGTCTGGATTCTTGTCGGGCTTGCAGAGGTCCACCGAGTAGCCGTCGTATCGACCTGGCCTCGTGTGGACGTCCGCGAGCTGGCCGAGCTGCGGTGCGGGCCTGAGGACACGTGGGGCACAGGCACTCGACGAGAGGACGGTGACGAGGCCCACGGCGAGAAGAAGGCATCTCATGACGGGGAGTCTCCCGCCCGCGCCCGCGCCAAAGCCAATCATGGAATCATCATGATTCGGGGGGCGCCACCGCCTGACAGGTGCAACCCGGTGGAGTTCATCCACGGCGACACGCCGCCCGGAGGGACTGCGTTCCGGGCGGCGCGAGTCACGTCGCGACTACTCGACCCAGTGGACCTTGCCCAGGCCGGCGGCAACCAGGTCGCACACGTAGAAGATGTCGTCGTAGGGGTAGTTGTCGTAGACGCCCCGCGCGGCGATGCAGCGCGCGCTGTTCGGGGACGGAGCGTTCAGGTCCGCGGCCAGGGTGCGGCAGCTCGCATGGTCCGCAGGGCCACCACACTCCTCCGTGCAGCTGTCGGCGTGAATCCAGGCCGGGTTGTAGAGGGGGTAGGAGTCCGCCTCCACCCAGCACAGGCCAGAAGCACACTGCGTGTCGGCCGAGCAGCCCTTGCCCGTCGCCGTCAGGCTCTGCGTCTGCTCCGCGGCCTCCGGCGTGGGCTCGGGGGTCGGCTCCGCGGGCGCAGCGTTGCAGCCAAGGAACGTGAGAGCGAAGAGGGAGGCAGTCACTGCGAGGAGGTTCCGCATGGGGGAGTCCTTTCCAGGTGAAGGGAGGGGCGGAACCAACCACTCCTGAAGAACGGAACCAAGCGGACTTCTCGCGAATTCTTATTTCAAGAGACAGAATCAGGTTTTATTTGACTCGGGGTACATCCGTCGTTCCAGGAAGCTCCGCCATCGAGGTGAGACCGCGCCCCTCTTGCCGAGACGCGTCGTGAGCGGGCCGGACAGGATGAGGGATGCGACGAATCTCCCGAATCCTGCTCCCCGCCGCCGCGTTGGCCTGGGCCGCCGTGCTGTCTCCCGGCTGTGATGACAGCGACCCCTCCGAGACACCGCCGAGAGCGGACGGAGGCGCTGGTGCGGACGCGGGCGACGGAGGCGACGGAGGTTCCGGCCCGGTGCCCGACGCGGGGGGAATCGAGCCGGGCCCTGTCGACGCCATCATCGCCGCCATGCCGGCGGGCTCATGGAAGGAGCTGCCGGGGACGAACATGGCGGACGTCTGTCCCCCGCCGTACTCCAGCTATCCGTGCGAAGCGGTGATGATTGCGTGGAGCGGTGGGGCCTACGACTCGCTGCGAGACAGGCTGGTTGTCTGGGGCGGCGGGCATGACGACTCGCCGTACAACAACGTCTTCACGTTCGACCTCGCGTCGATGACGTGGAAGCGGTGGACGGAGCTGCCTCCGGGGATGACGGGCAACAGCGTCACGCCGGTGATGCGGGACAAGCGGCTGGAGACGTGTGGCTTCTATCCGTCCGTCGCGTCGCTCGATATTCCGGACACGAGCCTGACGGCCAGCGGCTACGTGCGTCCGGAGCTGTGTGACGAGCCGAGCATCCTCGCCCAGGTCGACTTGCAGCAGCCGCGCAGCGCACACACCTACGGCAACATCGCCTTCAGCCAGGCGACAGGGCGATTCTATGTGCTCGGCTCCGTGGGTCCGTACCCCAGCGGACAGGCGGGCTCGAAGCTGGTGATGGGCTTCGACTTCGCGACGGGGCGTTGGGTGCGCGGTGCGAACAACCCGGTCATCGACTACGGAGCCAGCGCCGCCGATGCGCGCGGGCACGTCTGGTACGTGGGGCCGAGGAAACTGCACGAGTACGACCCGGTCGCCGACACCTGGACGGCGCATGCGGCGGATGGCGTGGGCTACTACTACGCGGGCGCGGACGTGGACACGCGGCGCAACGTCCTGGCGCTGGTGCGCGAGGGGGCCACGGTGTCGACGTATGGGTTGGGTGATGCGGGGAAGACGCAGGCCACCGTCACCACCACGGGATTGAGCACGCCGGTGGGTGGAGCGCCGGGGCTCGCGTACTCACCGGTGCTGGACCGATTCGTCGCGTATCCCGGAGGGAAGAGGCTGGCGATGCTCGACCTGCCGAACGCGCGCTGGGTGGAAGTCACGGGCACGGGGGATGACCCGGGCCCGGCCGCGTCGAATGGGACCTATGGACGGTTCCGCTACAGCCGCGCGCGCAACGTGTTCGTCGTCGTGAACGGGACACGGCGCAACGTGTTCCTCTGGAAGCCACCCGCGACGGCGCCAGCGCAGTAGCCTGGTATCCACATCGCAGACAGGGTTGGCATGCTCCAGTGCAGGCCAGCCCTTCCTGGAGAGTGCCCATGAGACTGCATCGCGCCCTTGCGTTGTTGCTCTTGCCTTTGCTGACAGGCTGCGCCACGGCGCGAGTGGTGCGCTTGGAGACGGACCGGGGTGAGGTGCTCACCTTCATTCCTCGCACCGACGAAGCCGAGCCCGTCGAATTGGAAGAGGATGAATTCAAAGAGGCTCTGTTCAAGCACGCGAGAACCCAGCGACCTCCGGCACACCCGCAAGAGGCCGCCCGGCGGCTCTTCGAAATGGACGCGCGTGGAGGAACGTACCTCTTCGATGCGCGCACCCGCCAAGTCACGCCGCTTGGGTCAGGCGAGCGTCTGGAGGGGGAGCCTTCGGAAGCAGACGTGGAACTGACGCGTGCCTACCTGCGCTGGTGCGCACGTACGGAGAGGACAGGAGATTGCCTCCGCTTGTTAGCGGAGAAACCCACGGTGACTGGGGATGGTCGTTACGCGCTGGCCATGGCGCTCGCCCAAGACGCTGTGAACGAAGAGATGTTGGAAGCATTCAAGGACATGGTCGACCCGCACGCCATGCTGGCGGACGCGTTGTGGACGGGCACGCTGTATCTCATCTTATGGACGGTGCCCGAACCGGTGAGTAAGGGATTGGCTGCTGTCATGACAGCCACCCTGATTGTCTACCTGGGAGTGGACACTTTCTGGAGCCTGATTACAGGCTTCCGGGGACTGGTAGACGAGGCGGATCATGCCCGCACCTTCGATGAACTGCGCGACGCTGGGGAGCGATACGGCAAGGTCATGGGACGGAACGCGGCGCGCGCATTCGCCCTTCTCGCCACGGTGGCCATCGGGAACACGGCGGCGGGGTTCGCGGGCAAGGTGCCGACGCTACCCGGCTCGGCGCAAGCATCCATGCAGGCAGGTTCCCGAGCGGGCATCGTGCTGGCCGCCGTGGGCGAAGTGCAGGCGGTGACGGCGACGGGAGAAGCAGTCACCATGGCGCTCGCTCCTGGCGCGGTCTCCACGACGGCACGGAGCATTGGCGGTACGGCTATCGCTCCGGTGGACGCCAAGGGCCAGGATCACCACATCGCCACCGACAAGTGGTGGACGGACACGAAGGACGGCGGGCCATGGTCGCCCCTCTTCAAAAGAATCTTCGACAGAGCAGGCATGTCGCTGAAAAATGACCCTGCGAACATCGTCAATATCAAGGGCCATCAAGGGCCGCACCCGCAGTCGTATCACAAGGAAGTTCACAAGCGCTTGCTTGAAGCAACGGAGGATTGCCGCACCATGCAGCAGTGCCGCGAAGCATTGACGGCAGAACTTCGCCGCTTGGCGCAGGAGATTTCCAAGGAAGGCTCCAAGCTCAACAAATGGGTGACTCGCAGCGAATGACGGTGGGTGCGCATCATGCCGCAGCAGTACTTCGAGCTGACCGATGACATGAGTATTCGGGGACGGTGGGTGCTCGGAACACCCGCTGATCTGCAAGCCCGAGAAGTGGAAGACCCGTGGATTTTCAAGAAAGGGAGACCCGTTCCAGACCTGGGCCGCTTGCAGGTTCCGGTGGATGTCCCAGGGAAGCCCCTGGACTTTTCCCTGGCGGGATTTGCCACGCCCATCGTTCACGTCCGGGTGGCTTCCCTCTTCGTGGAAATAGCCCCAGCCGACGTGCAAATCCTGCCAGTCAATATCCAGGGACAGGCCGATCAGTTCTGCATCTTGGTCGCGACCAAGCTCATTCAGTGCGTCGATGATGCGGCATCCGAAGAAGTGGAATACTGGAAGCCAGAGGATGGGCGCCCGGAGAAAGTAGGGCAGTACCGCAAGGTTTCGGGAATGCGCATCGACCCATCGAGAGTGGGCGACACCCAGGTGTTTCGGACCTGGGGATGGTCCGTTGTCCTCGTTGTCTCTGAAAGGCTCAAAGGCGCGCTAGAGCAAGCAGGGGCCACCGGAATGCTGTTCGAAGCGGTCTAACCCTCCCGCCTCGAAACCTGCCCCTACACCACGCCAGAGTCGCTGTGCGGGCGCTCAGCGCCGTGACTACGGCCCCACGTCCACATCCCGACTGAGCCAGCCCACTCCGCCGCGTCCGTCGCGCGCCACCACATACACGGTGATTCGCTGAGCCGTGGCGGGCGTCTCGTACTTCGACGTCGGGTCTCCGGGCCTGTTGTCCACGGGCTCCTGCGAGCGGAACTCCTTCACCTCGCCGTCCCCCGTGACGAACCAACTGTAGAAGACCTGCTCCGTGCGCGGGCCGTCCTCCGCCGTGTACAGCTCCAGGCTGCCCTCCGTGAGCACCGGACGGAACACCACCTCCGTGGCCAACGGCAGCGGTCCCGTCAGCGTCGCATCGTCCCAGAGGATGTCCGCCACCGCCGGATTCTGATTCGGCGCCGTCGTCGAGCGCACGAGCACCTGCCTCACGCCCCGCTCCACGCCCTCCGGCGTGCCCGTGCCGTCCGACGCCTCGTAGCCCACGAAGAGCGGAATGCCCTGCTCCAGCGCCTCGCGCGTGCGCGGGTCATCCGGATTCGGCGTCCCTCCTCCATTGGGATTCGCCGCGGCCAGCGCCTCCTGCAACACCACCTGCACGTTGGGGTCCTGCAATGACAACACACCATCCGGCAGCGCCACGCCGTTCACACCCGGGCAGCGACCGTCATACGGATTCCCGTTGTAGCGACACAGCGCATACGTGACGGTGACGGCACGCCCCTCCGGCGCCACGCCCAGCGCGCTGAACGTCACCGGCCCGGGCAACGTCCCGGTGTCCGGATTCAGCACCAGCTCCGGCGGCTCCGCGCGGATGCCCAGCACCCGCACCCGGCGGATTTCACTCTGCAATTCGAAGTCGGGACCGCAGGCAAACAGCAGCGCGGCCAGTGTGACGAGGACTCGCGTGCGCATGCTCAGAAGCTCCCCTTGGCGCCGAGGACCGGAAGGATGGGCAGTCCCTCGAAGTAGGCGCTCTCGGTGTAGTTGTAGTTGTAGGCGATGCCCTCCACCGCCGCGTTGTTGTAGACGTTCGTCAAATCCAGATAGAGGTCCAGCGTCCACTTGTCGAAGACGAGAATCTTGTCCACGCGGATGTCCAACTGATTGAACGACGGCAGCCGTCGCGAGTTCACCCCGGCGAACAGCGGCAGGAACACGTCGGTGCCGTCATCCCTCACCGAGCCCACCACCGGCGTCGTCGGATTGCCCGACGCGAAGCGGAAGCGCGCTCCCACCTCCCAGCCCTTCGGCAGCTTGTATGAGGCAATCGCCGTCAGCACGTGCGTCTGGTCGTTGTCGAACAGGCGCCAGTTCGCCCCCGGCGCGTCCCGGCGCTCACTCCTGCTGAGCGTGTACGCAATCCAGCCGAACAGGCGCTCCGTCAGCGAGCGGCGGATGAGAATCTCCAGGCCATACACGCGGCCCACGCCCCCGTTCTTCAGCCGCTCCGGCACCAGCTCCCCGTCCCGCTCCACCAGCGCGTCCGAGCGGCTGATGAGGTCGTCCAAGTCGTTGTAGAAGACCTCGCCGCTGACGAACCACTCCTGCTGCGGCTGCCACTCCGCGCCCACGCCGTACTGGAGCGAGCGCTTCGCCGACAGGTCCGGATTGCCGAACGCCAGGCTGGGCTCATCCTGCACCGGAGGCCCGTGGTACACGCCCGCGCCACCCTTCAGCGTCAGCGTGTCCGTCAGCGCATAGCGCACCGCCAGACGCGGGTTGAGCGTGCGCTTCACGTCCTTCTGGTCCGTGAAGACATACCCTTCGTACCGCACGCCCGGCACCACCAGGAGCCCCTTGAACGGACGCCAGCGCCCCTCAATCCACAACGAGGGGAAGTACTGGAGGAAGTCACCGTCGGTGTTGAGCAGGTCCTCGGTGATGAGCGGACTGGGCGGCTCGCCCTCGCGCGGCGGACGCTGGATGCGCGCCTTCACGTTCGCGAAGCTGCTGGTCACGTCCACGCCACCCGCCAGGGTGAAGGGCTCCACCAGCGCGTACTCCGCCGTGGCGCGCAGGTTCAGGTCCGTGGAGGCGATGCGCAGGTTGCGGTCGCCAATCTCGAACTCCACCAGCGTGTTGCCCACCAGCGCGTGCGTGTCCAGCGTGAGCCGGTCCGCGCGGTACTGGTGACGCAGCCGCAGTTGGTTGAAGCCCGTGGTGACGTCCAGGCTGCCGTTGACGGTGGGGTCGTTGTCCGACGGCCGGTCGAACACCAGCCCCAACCTGTCGCGCGAGGTGATGCCCTGCAGCGTGAAGGTGTGACGCGACAGCGGCTTCCACACCAGCTTGAGCTGCGCGTCGTAGTAGCGCGGCGCCACCTGGAGGCTCGGGCCGTCACCCTCCGGAATCACCCCCAGCACGATGTCGATGTACGAACGCCGGCCGCCAATCGCGAAGCCCAGCGTGTCCGTAATCGGCCCTTCAATCACCGCGTTGGACTCAATCAGGCTCACGCCCACGGTGGCGTGGAGGCGGTCCATCCTCGGCTCGCGGCTGTTCACGTTGATGACGCCGCCGGTGATGTCGCCGTAGTACGAGGAGAAGTTGCCGGGCAGGTAGTCCAGCGACTCCAACAGCTCGGAGTTGTAGACGCTCGTCAGGCCGCCGAAGTGGAACAGCAGGGGGATGCGCTGGCCGTCCAGGAAGACGCCGGACTCCTGCGGGCTGGTGCCTCGAATCACGAGCGCGCCACCGTTGAACGCGGGCCGCGCGACGCCGGGCAGGTTCTGCACCACCTTCAGCGTGTCGCCCTGCGTGCCAGGCACTCGCTGCACCTCCGCCACCTGGAGCGTGGTGCTCGTCACCTCCTTGCGCTCACGGTCGCTTCTCACCACCGTCTCGAACGGACTGAAGATGCGCTTCTGCACGTAGTACGTGGCGCGCGTCTCCAACCCCTCGGACATCGTCTCCTTCGTCTTGAAGCGGTCATACCCGCCCTGCACCACCAGCACCTCGTGGGTGCCCAGCGGCACGCCTCGGAAGGAGAAGCGTCCCTCCGCGTCCGCGACGGCGGACAGGTCCAGCTCCGGCAGCACGATTTCCGCGCCGTTGAGCGGCTTGCGCGTGCCTCGCTCCAGCGCCTGACCGCTGAAGTTCACCGGCGCCTCGGGCTGCGAGACGCCACCGTCCTCCGTGGGCGTGGGCTCCACGGGCCGGAAGACGAACTGGTACGCGTACTGGATGCGCACCGGGGAGGGGACGTTGTCCACCTCCGCCGGGGAGAACTCGAACTGCTTCACCGCCTCCACCGCGGCCTCGTCGAAGCCGTGCCCCGCGGCCTGCGTCACCTCGACATTCGTGACGGCGCCCGTCTCCGAGATGTCGATGAACATCACCACCGTCCCCTCCAACTGCTGGGCGGCGGCTTCGGCGGGGTACGGCGCTTCCACCTGGCGCAGGAGCTCGGGTGGCTTCGTCAGCACACCCGCGGGGATGCCCGCATCGGGGTCGGCGACGCCGCCATCCGGGGCCTGGGCCAGCGCCCCGGTGGCAACGAGGAAGCAGAAGACGGTGAAGAGCGTTTTCATGAGGGAGGGGCGCACCAACGCGCGCCCTCCCGAAGCTCTCACAACTTGGGCGCGAGGACGATTTCGATGCGCCGGTTCAAGCTGCGGTTTTCCGGCGAGTCGTTGGCCGCAATCGGCTGGTACTGGCCGTACCCCGCCGCCGACAACGTCGTCGGGTCGACACCCGCGTCCTGGAGCGCCCGGACCACCGCCATGGCCCGCGCCAGGCTCAGCTCCCAGTTCGTGGGGAACTGACCGCCGCCCGTGGGCACGTCATCCGTGTGGCCCTCCACGCGCACAATCTTCCCCTGCACCGTCTTGAGCGCGGTGGCGATTTTATTCAGCGCGTCCACGCCCTCCTTGCCCACCCGCGCCGAGCCGGAGGCGAAGAGAATCTTGTCCTTGAGCTGCACCGTCATCCGGCCCTTCAGCTCGGACAGCTCGATTTTGCCTTCCGAAATCTCCGACTTGAGGCTCTGCGCCAGGTTCTCGTACTCGGAGCTCTTCTTCTCCAGCTCCTCCTTCGCCTGCGCCAGCTTCTTGGAGTTGCGCGCCAGCTCGTCATTGAGCGCGGCCAGCTGCGCGTTCTGCTCCTGCAGCGCCCGGCGCTCGGCGGCGCCCGACGTGAGGCGAGACTCAGAGGTGGTCAGCCGCGTCTCCAGCGCCGTCTTCTCCTGCTCCTGCGCCGTGATTTTCTCCGTCAGCTCCTTCACCTTGGCCTCGGCGGCCTCGCGCGCGCCCTTCTCGTCCGTGAGGCCCTTGGTGAGCTGCTCCGCCTCCAGGGCCTTCGCGTCGAACTTGCCCTGCGAAACGCATCCCGTGGAGAGCGCGACGAATGCCGCCAGAATCAGCCGTGTCCGCATATGTATGGGTTCTCCCGACAACGATGGTTGGAGCTCCACCTTACTGCTCGGGAGCTTCAAGGTCAGGAAGAACCCACGGGGGCATTTCGCCAGCCGGGTGCCCTGGCCGGTGGCCAGGGGGTCCTCGGTGGCGTGGCCCTCAGCGCGGGAAGATGGGGTGCACGTCCAGCCAGACGGAGAAGAGCGCGTCGGCGAACGTCTTGCCGGGGATGGAGACGCCGCCGCTGGCCGCGCCGCCGATCTCCAATCCGCCCCCAGGCGTGTAGGTGATGATGAGGTCCCCGCCCTTCTCCACGTCACGCATCGAGTCGAGCATGACGCCGAGTTGCTGGGACAGAGGCCCCTCGCGCAGCTCCGCGCTGCGGAGCAGGCCGTGGCGCAGGCTGTCCACCAACTGCGAGCGGGTGATGTCCCGCAGGAAGCGGAAGTGCAGCCGCTTCACCGAGTTGGAGGCGATGGCCTCCGACGCACTGCGTGGACGGTCCTCCAGATAGAGGCTCCACACGTACACCTTGAAGAGGAAGCGCTTGTGCAGCTCCATGTGGGCGAGCTCCACCGTTCGCCCCTGGAGCGTCATCGAGTCCGGCATATGGACTCCGCCCACCTGCTTCTGTCCCGCTCGCGCCGAGCCCGCCACCAACACCAGCCCCAGCACGAGCCACCGCGCGCTCTTCCACGCCTGCTCTCTCATGCGTCCGACCCCCGCCCCGTTACGGTGCCGGGATAGGTGCGCACGCCCTCGCCTCGCCGCCAGCAGATCCACGTGTGCACCTGTGCCCTGGTGGACGGAGAAGACCGCCGGTGAGTCCGATGTCACGCCGGGTGTCGAACCCAGGGATGCCCTGCCAGGGCACCCGGTGGGAGGCTGAAGGGGAATGTCGGGGTGAATCGGGTCCATGACGCTCGTTGGAGAACATACCAGTGCGCTCCGACGTGCGGGGCTCCGGGCTTCATGACAGGCCGGGTTCCGGGCATCCGGACCGAGCCCTTTCCGACACGTCTCTCAGAGGGTGCCGGGGTCCGTGCGCTCCAGCAGGGCGCCGGCCCAGGTGAGGCCGCTGCCGACGACGCTCAGCACCACCGCGTTGCCCAGGGAGGCGTCGTCCCAGTGCTCGCTCAGCACGCCTGGGGCTCCGGCCGCGCCGGTGTTGCCCCGGACGTTGACGTTGAAGCGGTGGCGGGACTCGGGCACCTCGCAGCGGCGCTGGACGGCCTCCAGCATGCGCAGGTTGGCCTGGTGGCCGATGAAGGTGACGTCCTCGTTGCCCTTCCCCGGGTGCTGACGCAGGTAGTGGGCGCGCAAGTCCAGGAACGTCTCGCCCGCGCGGCGGATGGCGAACTTCTGCACCTCCGCGCCGTGCTGGGTGAAGTGGCCGATGCGCGGCACCCGCACCTTGTCCGCGCCCGACGGGTCTCCCGCCAGCCGCGTCTCGGTGATTCGCCAGCGTCCCGGCACGCGGGGAGAGAGCACCGCCGCCGCCGAGCCATCCCCCCACAGCACCGCGCTGGAGCGGTCCGTGTAGTCGACGACGCGCGTGGAGTTGTCCATGTTCACCACCAGCACGTAGTCCGGCAGTCGCTCCGGCCGCATGCCCGTGAGGAAGTGCAGTTGCGTGCAGAACGAGGAGCAGGCGCTCTGGAGGTCCACCGCCGGCGCGTCGATGCCCAGCACCTGCGCCACGCGGTTGGACTCGGCGGGAATGCACTCGTCCGGGCTGCACCCGCCCGCGACGACGAGGCCGATGTCGGACGGCTTCAGCCCCGCGCGCGTGAGCGCCATCCGCGCCGCCTGGGCCCCCGTCTCCGCGTTGCTGAAGAGGGCCGCTTCCTGCGCGGCCCGCACGTCCTTGTTGCGCGTCTCCCGCAGGTACTCCAGCGGCAGCACCGTGTGACGGGAGCGGATGCCCACCCGCTCCACAATCCACGCGTCCGAGGTCTCGAGCCCCAGCTCCTCGAGGAAGGCATTGGTCAGGAGGTTGGGCGGATGGAAATGGCCGAGCGCGTGCAGGAACATGTGAACCCTCTAACCACGAACCCTGCCCATTCTCTGTCAGCGCCCTGTCACGCCTTCGCCACTCCGCGGAGCAGCCGGCCACTCGTGCGGAGCGCCGGACCATTCCCGTCACGTTTCCGCCACGCCGCTGACGCGCTGTGTCGTCACTTCTCGGGCGGTGGGGGGAGGACCTGGGTGGTGAGCACGAGGCGCGAGTCGCCCTTGCCTTCGATTCGCATGCCCAGCTTGTGCATCTCCGGGGTGGGGGTGAGCGTCAGGGGCCCGGCCATGGAGAAGCTGATGAGCACGGTGCCGGCGGCCAGGACGTTCATCGTCCCCTGGTAGGTGACGGACATCGACACGGGGGTCTCCTCGTCCGAGGGGACCTCCAGCGTGGTGGACACCGCGAAGACGCCCACGGGCCCGCGCACCTCGTGGCGAATCTCCGAGAGCTGGATGCGGGTGTCCTTGAACTTCACCCCGTCGGCGCCCCCTCCCTTCTGGAGGCTGGCCTGGAACGCCTGGGCGACGCGCTCCACGCTGTCGCCAATCTTGAGCGGCGCTTCGGGGAAGGCGGCGACGATGGGGTCCTCCTCGCCCAGCCCCTCCAGGTCCGAGAGCACCGTCTCCCGCACCTCCTTCGTCACGGCCATTCCGCGGAGGTCCGTCACCAGGATGCGCCCCGTCTTGAACTCCCCCAGGTAGCTCTTGCCACTGACGGCGGCCACCTCCCGCGTCTCCTTGCCGTCGCCGTCCTTCGTCACGTCCCGCACTTCACCGTAGGCAATCTTCTGCTGGGTGATGACGCGCCCCTTCGCCGCGAGCGTGGTGAGGACCTGGTTCTGGACCATCACGCTCTTGAGCGACATGGGCTCCGGCTCCATCTCTGGCCCGGTGACGTGGAAGTCCTGGGTCATCTCCATGCGCAGCCGCTGCTCCTCGGCCTGCCCCACCACCGCGTCCTTCCGGGTGAAGCGAATCGTCCGGCCGAGCTCCTCCCGGTCGCCCTTCACCTCGTCTCCCAGCGCGACGGACGACAGCGACATCACCGCGACAGCGACCCACGACCACATTCGGCGCATTTGTTCCCCTCTCGCCGCAATCCTTTCATGGGCTTGCCAATATCGTCAGCCCTGAATCCGCACAGCGGAACGCGACGGTGACAGGCATTGGCGCTGGCACGGGCGAGGTACAGTGCCGCGCATGAGCGCGACGGCTACGTCCCGGGTCCACTTCCGTACGTGCAACCTGTGCGAGGCGATGTGCGGCCTGCGCATCGAGCTGGAGGGCGAGAAAATCACCGCCATCCGAGGTGACGACGAGGACCCGTTCAGCCGGGGCCACGTGTGTCCCAAGGCGCTGGCGCTGAAGGACTTGCACGAGGACCCGGACCGGCTGCGCCACCCGATGCGGCGCACGGCGACGGGCTGGGAGCGCGTGTCGTGGGACGACGCGCTCGACGAGGCGGCCCGGCGCATCCACGCGGTGCAGCAGGAGCACGGGCGCGACGCGGTGGCCTCGTACCTGGGCAACCCCAACGTGCACAACCTGGGCAACATGGTGTTCGGCCCGGAGCTGGTGCGCGCGCTGCGCTCGAAGAACCGCTTCTCCGCCACGTCGGTGGACCAGCTCCCCCACCAGCTCGTGTCGTACTTCATGTTCGGCCACCAGCTCCTCACGCCCATCCCCGACCTGGACCGCACGCAGTACCTGCTCGTCATGGGCGCCAACCCGCTCGCGTCCAACGGCAGCCTGATGACGGCGCCCGACATCCGCGCCCGCCTGCGCGCGATTCAGCAGCGCGGCGGCAAGCTCGTCGTCGTGGACCCGCGCCGCACGGAGTCGGCCGCCATCGCCGACAGCCACGTCTTCATCCGCCCCGGCACGGACGCGCTCGCGCTGCTGGCCCTGTTGCACGTCGTGCTCGTGGAGAACACGCCGCGCGCAAGCCACCTGGCCGCGCACCTGGAGGGCCTGGAGGCCGTGCGCGAGCTGGCGCGCGACTTCCCACCCGAGCGCGTCGCGCCCCACACCGGCGTGCCCGCGGAGACGCTGCGCGGAATCGCCCGGGACTTCCTCTCCACCGAGCAGGCCGTCTGCTACGGGCGCATGGGCCTGTCCACGCAGCCGTTCGGCTCGCTGTGCCAGTGGCTCATCAACGTGCTCAACACGGTGACGGGCAATCTGGACCGGCAGGGCGGCGCCATGTTCACCCAGCCCGCGTTCGACGTCGTCGGCGGGCCCAAGGCGATGGCGCTCGGACGCGGCAGCTACGGCCGCTGGAAGAGCCGCGTGCGCGGGCTGCCGGAGGTCGGCGGAGAGCTGCCCGCCGCCGTGCTCGCCGAGGAGATGCTCACCCCGGGCGAGGGCCGCATCCGCGCGCTCATCACCCTGGCCGGCAACCCCGTGCTGTCCACGCCCAACGGGCCGCAGTTGGAGCGCGCGCTGGAGGGCCTGGACTTCATGTTGAGCCTGGACCCGTACCTCAACGAGACGACGCGCCACGCGAACCTCATCCTCCCGCCCGTCTCTCCGCTGGAGCGCGGCCACTACGACGTGGCCTTCCACGTGCTCTCGGTGCGCAACACCGCCAAGTACTCGCCGCCCCTCTTCCAGCCCGGGCCGGAGGGACGTCAGGACTGGCAAGTCGTTCTGGCGCTCCAGCACCGGCTGGAGAACCTGCGCCGGGGCCGTCCCTCGCTGCGCGCGACACTGAAGTACCAGGCCCTCACGCGTCTGGGACCGGAGCGGGTGCTGGATGTCGGCCTGCGCATGGGCCCGTACGGCGCGCGCTTCCATCCGCTGCGCGAAGGCCTGTCGCTGGCGAAGCTGCGCGCGTCACCGCACGGCGTGGACCTGGGCCCGCTCCAGCCGTGCCTGCTCGGCCGGCTCCAGACGAAGGACCGGCGCATCCAGCTCGCACCCGCGCCGCTGATGGCGGACGTGCGCCGGCTGCGAGAGACCTTCCCGGAGGGCGCAGCTCAAGAGCCGAAAGAGGGAGAGCTCTTGCTCATCGGCCGGCGCCACCTGCGCGACAACAACTCCTGGATGCACAACGTGGCGGGCCTGGTGAAGGGCAAGCCGCGCTGCACGCTGATGGTGCACCCGGAGGATGCCTCGCGGCTGGGCCTCGTCGATGGCGTGGCCGCCGTCGTCACCTCGCGCGTGGGCGAAGTGACGGTGCCGGTGGCGGTGACGGACGACGTGATGCGCGGCGTGGTGAGCCTGCCCCACGGCTATGGCCACCGCCGTCAGGGCACGGGCCAGCGCATCGCCGCCGAGCACGCGGGCATCAGCCAGAACGACCTGACGGACGACCGCGCCGTGGACCTGCTCAGCGGCAACGCCGCCTTCAACGGCACGCCGGTTCGGGTGAAGCCGGTCGGGCCGCCGGACGCACCCGCCACACCAGCGGCGTGAGCGCGCCGGCCGTGACGAAGACGAGCTGCACCAGGTGGCCCAGGAGCGCCACCGACATGGCGCGCGCGGCGGTGGTGTCCAGCACACCCGCCGCCAGCGCGAAGGCGCCGTCACTGACGCCCACCTGCCCGGGCACCAGCGAGCCCACCGCCAGCGCGCAGAGGTAGAGGCCTTGCGAGAAGAGCGCCTGCACCAGCGACGTGTCGATGCCCACCGCGTGCGTCAGCACCGCGTACTGCGCCACCTGGAGCGCGCGGCTGCCCAGGAAGGCCAGCATCGGGCCTCTCGGCAGCAACGTGCCGTGGCACGCCGTCGCGCGGAACTGCTCGGTGTGGTGGGCCCAGCGCTGGGAGCGACGCGCCAGCCACGCACAGGGCTTTCGCGCGCGCATGCATGCCCGCAGGCCCGTGGAGGCCACCACCAGCACCACGCCGTGGCCCAGCATCGCCAGGGTGAAGACGGACCAGCCCGTCAGCAGATAGGACGCCGCCGCGCAGGGAAAGGAGATGAGGCCGCCCGCTCCCAGCGAGGCCGCTTGCGATGTGGCCGCGGCCGCGGTGGCCGTGGCGCCGCCCATGTGGGGCGACAGCAGCGCGGCCTTGGTGGCCTCCGCCGCCGCGCGGCCCGCGGGGGCCATGCTGGACACCGCCGTGCCGATGAGCTGCGCGCGCAGCAATACGCGCATCGGGACGTGCTCGGCCCGGGCACCATAGGAGGCGCGCGTCGCGAGCGCGTCCATGCCCTGACGTCCCAGCTCCAGCAGCACCACCCAGGGCAGCCAGGGCGCGGCCTCCAGCAGCACCCCGCCCAGCTCCCGGGCTCCCGCCTTTCGCACCAGCAGCGCCAGCATGGCCAGGCCCGCCACCGCGAAGACGGGCCGCAAGAGCCCCGTCACCTTCTTCCGCCAGGGCACCGACACCGAGGGGAGCGCCATCGCGGCGTCCATCGGCCGGCCCAGGGTCATCTCCCCGCGCGCGTTGCTCACCATCGCCTCCCTCACCCACCCTGCGCCCCGAGTCACGGTGGAAGGTGGACAGCCCCGGCTGGGATTGCGAGGGTCGCCCGTCGCCCGGAAGCCACCTCCCTTTCCTCGCGTCCGCCGGTGGACATCCGCGCTCGGCCGCCCCGCCCCGGAGCGCTGGTTGCCCGAGCGACTCCGAGTGCGTGCTCGGCTCCGGCCTCGAAGGTCGCTAGGGTGCGACACCGATTTCCCGCGCGCACACGGAGCAACACATGAAAGCGGTCCGGTTTTCGAAGTTCGGGCACCCGTTGAAGGTGGTGGAGGTGGTGGAGGAGCCCGACGCGGAGCTGAAGTCGGGCGAGGTCAGGCTCGAAGTTTTGGCCAGCCCCATCAATCCCTCGGACGTGCTCACCCTCTCCGGCCAGTACGGCTCGCTGCCCAAGCTGCCGGCGATACCGGGCAACGAGGGCGTGGGCCGCGTGGTGGAGGTGAAGGACTCGTCGGCGGTGAAGGTGGGAGACGTCGTCTTCCTGCCGCTGGGCTCTGGGACGTGGCGCACCCACCTGGTCGCCCCCGCCGAGGGGCTGATGCCGGTGCCCAAGGGCACGGACGTGAAGCAGGCGTCCATGCTGTTCGTCAACCCGCCCACCGCGGACATCATGCTGCGCGAGTTCGTCACCCTGCAGCCCGGAGACTGGGTGCTCCAGAACGCGGCCAACTCCGCGGTGGGCCGCTACCTCATCACCCTGGCGAAGCAGGCCGGCTACAAGACGCTCAACGTCGTGCGCCGCGAGGAGCTGGCGCCGGAGCTGCTCGCGCTGGGCGCGGACGTCGTGCTCACGGACACGGACGACCTGAAGGAGCGCGTGCGCGAGGCGACGGGCGGCGCGAAGGTGCGGCTGGCCATCGACGGCGTGGGTGGCGACTCCACGCGGCGGCTCGGCGACTCGCTCGCCACCGGCGGCACGGTGGTCAACTACGGCGTCATGAGCGGCAAGGGCCCCAAGCTGTCGGCGGAGGCCACCATATTCAAGGACGTCACCCTGCGCGGATTCTGGCTGGTGCTGTGGCTGAAGCGCGCCCAGCGCGAGCACCAGCGCGACACCTACGCCCGGCTGTCGAAGCTGCTGGCGGACGGCACGCTGAAGACGGCGGTGGAGGGCACCTTCTCGCTGGATGCCATCCAGGACGCCCTGGCGCGCGCCATGGAAGGCGGACGCGGCGGCAAGGTGCTGCTCACGCCCAACGGTCCAGTCTGACTCCCACTCGCAGCCCCGAAAGGAACACGACGATGAAACGCGTGGAAGGCAAGGTGGCACTCATCACGGGCGCGGCGGGCGGCCTGGGCAGCGCGTCCGCGCGGATGCTGGCGCGCGAGGGCGCGAAGGTCGTGGTGACGGACCGCAAGAGCCAGGAAGCGCTCGGGCGTGAAGTGGCCGCGTCCCTGGGCGAGGGCCAGGGCCTGTTCCTCCCGCTCGACGTCACGCGCGAGGAGGACTGGGTCCAGGCCATCGACACGACGCTGGAGAAGTTCGGCCGGCTGGACGTGCTCGTCAACAACGCGGGCCTGGGCATCCCCAAGGACGTGGAGCACATCTCCCTGGAGGAGTGGAGGCTGGTGCACGCGGTCAACCTGGACGGCACGTTCCTGGGCTGCAAGCACGGCATCCGCGCCATGCGAAAGTGTGGCGCCAAGGGCTCCATCATCAACATCTCCTCGCTGGCGGGCCTCATCGGCGTGCCCACGCTGCCCGCCTACGGCAGCGCCAAGGGCGCTGTGCGCATGTTCACCAAGTCGGTGGCGCTGCACTGCGCGCAGCAGGGCTACGGCATCCGCTGCAACTCCATCCACCCCACCTTCGTGGAGACGACCATGGTGAAGGCGCTGATGGACGCCAGCGGCGTGCCGGACAAGATGCGCGAGGGGATGCGGCGCAGCATCCCCCTGGGCCACCTGGGCGAGCCGGACGACATCGCCCACGCCGTCGTGTACCTCGCGTCGGACGAGTCGAAGCTGATGACGGGCTCCGAGTTCGTCCTCGACGGCGGCTCGTCCGCGCAGTAGCCCCGGCTTCAAGCTTCAAGCCGGGTGACTGGCGGCGCTCAGGTCCAGGGCGCCGTCAGCATCTGCGCGAAGCGCACGCTCAGCTCCGGGCGCCGCATCATCGCCTGTATCCAGGCCTGCGCCTCCGTGCTCCAGTCGGCAATCGACAGGCCGCGCGCTTCGAAGACCGCCAGCGCGTTGCTCGACACGCTCATCGCCTTGAGAACCCGCGCGTACTCCAGCAACGTGCCCAGCGTCGCCCCGGGGAGGATGACCTCCGTGTCCAGCTCCTGCGCGTCCACCTGGGGGCGGGCCTGGAACCACCGCTCCAGGGACACGGGCGGTCCCATTTGAGCCACCGCGTTCATCAGCCGCACGCGGTGCGCCTCCTGCTCCTCGCGCACCCGGTCCGCCTCGCGCTGGGCGGCCTCGGCCTCGCGATGGGCCAGCTCGATTTGCCGCTGCTGGTCCCTGCGTCGGGACTCCTCCACGCGCCGCCGCAGCTCGTCCTGGCGCCGTGACTCCTCGTCGTCCCGCTGGCGCTGGAGGTACTCGCCCATCATCTTCACGTCGACGTGGATGTCCTCCAGCAGGTCGCGGTGGTAGCTGGACTCGGCCTCCTGGACGGGTGCCTCGCGGATGCGCCGCTCGAAGTCCGGGAGCCACGCCAGGAAGCGCTCCACGTCGGGGATGAGGAAGTCGTTCCCCTGGCGCAGCGCATGGTTGAGCGGCGAGGACGCGTGGAACACCGCATGCGAGGTGGAGCGCGGCCACGCCGCCACCCGAGCCTCCGCCGCCCTCCAGACGAAGGGCAGGCGCTCGGCCAGCGTCCGGGCGGGGACGTCGTCCAACAACCACGCCACCAGCTTCGGGAGCTGGAGCTGCGAGTCCACGCGCCACCACGTCTCGAAGGTGACGAGGGGGTCCGGCTCCGCCGCGAGCTGACGCTCCCACAGCTCCTGTCGCCAGGGCGTGAAGGCGGCCAGCAGCTCCGCGCGCTCGTCTGGGTAGCGCTGGAAGCGCAGCCACACGGCGTCGATGAGCTCCTCGCGTCCGGAGATGCCGCTCCAGGAGCGCACCGCCTTCGCGAAGGGAGCCAGCACCGCCGCGCGTGAGGGCTTCTCCCACGCCGCCATCAGCAGCCGCGCCGAGCGGCCTCTTCCCAGCTCCGGCGTCAGGCGGTCCAGCCGCCCTGGCAGCGACACCAGCAAGTCCAACAGCGGCTCCGCGCAGGCCGCATCGCGCGCCCACGAGTGAACCAGCGTCAGCTCCTCCACGTCGCCCAGCGCGAGCAAGGTCGTGAAGCCGCTCGCTCGCACCAGCTCCACGCGCTCGGCGGAAGGGGCGAGCCGGAGCGCCCGCACGGCGGCGTCATGGAAGGCGCGCGCGGCCGGCGTGGCCCGGGCCTCGCGTTCATCGGTAGCCCACTCCAACCACCGCATCACGTTGCGCGCGGGCCACGTGCCCAGGATGTCACGGGCCCACGTCTCCCAGCGGGCATGGACTTCTGGAGACAGGCGCTCGAAGGGAGTGTCGCGGGCCCAGGACTGCACCGCGTCCGCGAGCGTGTCCGGCTCCCGCGCGGCGACGGCGAGCACCGCGTCCAGCGCCTCCAGCGTGGGCGGTGAGGGCAGCCGCCGCAGCACGTCCCGGACGAAGTCCGCGTCTCCCGTCTCGCCGAGGCTCGCGAGCAGCGCCGACGAGCCCAGCGCCGCCAGCGTGCCCCGCGCCTCCGTCACCACGTCTCCGTCCTCCGAATCCAGCGCCGCGAGCAGCCCCGGCTCGTCGCGGAGCACGAGCGCGCACTCGAAGCGGAGGTCCTCATCCCGGGAGCGCAGCCCCTCACGCAGCGCGAAAAGCAGGTCCACCTCCGGCGGCTTTCCGGTGGCTCGCACCCAGGCCACCGCGGCCCACGCGGCCTGCTCCGGGAAGGCCGCGAAGGCGGCACGCGCGTGACGCTCGACGAGCTCGCGCTGCTGCCGCTGCAACCGCGTGCGGCTCCACACCCGCCAGCGCGTCAGGGCGAGCGCGGCCTCCATCGCCGCGCGCCCCTCTTCATACAGACAGGACAGGACGGTGGAGAACATGTCCCGCGTGTCTTGTCGCAGGTGCACCTTGGCGAGCGCCGCGAGCTGGCGGACCTCGGAGCCCGGACCGTGCCGGAACATCACCGTCAGCATGTCCTCGCCGTCCTCCGGGGAGGACTCGGGCACCGGGGGCTGGGTCCACGGGAGCAGCTCCGCCCAGCGGTCCTCGGCCTCCTCGACGAAGCCCGGGAGCAGCAGGCAGGGCTCGCATCGGCGCACGTCCGCGATGACGCGCAGCACGTCCGCCCACCGCGCGGCGTACTGGGACTCCAACTGCCACGACAGGGCGGGCGCCAGCGCCTCCAGCCGCCCCACCAGCGCGAAGCGGTCCACGCCCGCGTGGAGCAGCATGCGCGCGGCGCCGTAGTGCTCGGGCGGCACCGGGCCGCACGCGCAGCTCGGACAGCGGACGCCGGGTGTATTGAAGCGGGTGCAGCCTGGACACCGCACCCGCGTGCCACGCAGGGCACCGTTCTCCCACGGAAGGGCCATGCCCCCTGTCTACAACGTCCCGGCGCCGCTGTACTCCCGGACGGCGCCAGGACGCGCCTGGCTCAGGGAGGACACCCTCCCACGGGCGCGATGGGCAGCGCATACACGTACCGGACGCCGCTGTTGTCCTGCGCCGTGAAGAAGACATTCTGACCGGAGCGCGTGAAGCTCCTCGGGAAGGAGTCGAGCGGACCGGGTGCGATTTCCGTCAGGGACACCGTGGTGATGCGCACCCCGTTGCTCACCCAGGGCTCCGCGCCCCGGTTGCGAATCGCCGCGCTGAAGAAGAACAGGTTGTCGACGGTGGTCAGCACGTCCGGGAACGAGCTCCCCGCTCCGGCCTCCAGGTCGCCGAACAGACGCGTCTTCGCCGCCGTGCTGTCGCTGTCCCAGGGCTCCACGCCATGGACGCCATCGTCCGCGGCGAAGAAGAGCTGGTTGCCCAGCACCGTGAAGTGGTCGGGATTCGAGCCCATGGGCCCCGGGAGGATGTCCTCCACCAGCACCGTCCCCGAAGCCGTGCCATCACTGCGCCACAGCTCCATGTCGTCGCTGTCCATCCCCATGGCCGCGCTGAAGAGCAACCTCCCTCCCACGCCCGCCATCTCCCCCACCATCCCGAACTGACGCAGCATCACCGGAGGCGCCCCCCCGTCCGTCACCATCAGCATCGCTCCACCCGAGTGCGACACGCCCACGGCGAAGAACAGCTTGCTGCCCACGGCCACCAACGGGAGCTGGAAGCCATGGTCGCTCGACATCCGGAACACCTCGTCGGCGCCTGGCCCCCCGTCCGAGCGAAGCAGTATCGTGATGACGCCGCGATACGACGCGAGGAAGTAGAGCGAGCCGTCTCCCCCCAGGGTGAACCGATGGGGCGAGGAGTCCTCGATGCCCGGCTCGAAGTCCTCCACCATGAAGGTCCCGGCGGCGGAGCCATCGCTGCGCCACAGCTCCCGTCCATGCGTCGGGTCCCCCGCGGCGAAGTAGAGCAGTCCGTTGAACGCGAACAGCTCATTCGGGAACGAGCCCACCGCGCCGGGCCAGATGTCCTTCACGCGGCGGGTGCCACCGACCGTTCCATCGGTCACGAACAGCTCGCGCCCGGCCACCGGGTCATCGGCGGCGAAGAACACCCGGCTCCCCACGGTCGTGAACCAGGTCGGGTGCGAGCCCACCGCTCCAGGGATGATCTCCTTCAGCAGCCGGGTGCCCGCCCCCGGAGCGCCGCTGCTCACCCACGGCTCGCTGCCTCGCACCCCGTCGTCCACGCTGAACACCATGCCTCCCGCGCTGGGCGCCATGGGCGTCACGAGCTCCGCGGGCGGCGCGAACGGAGACTCCTCCAACAGGGAGACCCCCAGCGACACGGCGGTCCTCGTACAGATTTCCCAGGGACCCGCGAGCAGCGATGAGCCCGCCTGCACCGGCTCCGGCGACCCCGAAGACGACGAGCAACTCGCCAGCAAACACACCACCACCAGGAAACAGCACCTGTACCTCATCGGGACTTCTCCTCATCCGCTCGAGTCGACAGCCATCACTCGCGCGGGCCCGAGACTGAAGACACTTCGCGACGCGCGACAACGACCCTCCAGTGGCAGCGTCTCGTCGGGCAATCGTCAGCGAACGGGACTCGGGAACAGCTCGACGTTGTCGGCCTCGCCCCTACGTTCTGGCCCGCGCCTGGACAACCCCGCGTTCGGAGTCTCCCCTTCCATGACGAACCGCTGTGTCACGCTTTCGCCGCGCGTCAGCGCGCTCTGGCTGCTCGGGCTCGTGGTGTGTGCCTCGTCGGCCCGCGCCCAGCCGGCCCCCGCTCAGGTCGGCCGATGGGCCAGTGTCATGAACTGGCCCATCTCCGCCACCCACACCAGCCTGCTCCCCGATGGCAAGGTGATGTTCTACGGCGAGTTCGAGGAGGGGGCCCTGCCGCCCCGACGCTGGGACCCCGCCACCAATGTGCTCACCGAGTATCCCTATGCGGGCTACAACATCTTCTGCTCCGGCCACTCCTTCCTCTCGAATGGCAAGCTGCTCGTCACCGGAGGACACATCGCCAGCCACGTGGGCCTCCCCCACGCGAGCATCTTCGACTACCTCAGCAACACCTGGACGCAGATGCCGGACATGAACGGTCCGCGCTGGTACCCCACCAACACCACGCTCAACAACGGTGACATCGTGGTCACCTCTGGAGAGATGAATGGGGCCAACGACATCAACCTCATTCCCCAGCGCTTCATCGCGGGGACGAACACCTGGCGGACGCTGACCAACGCGTCGATGGACATCCCCTACTACCCGAAGATGTTCCTCGCCCCCAACGGGCAGCTCTTCTACGCCGGCTCCTTGCGCGGCTCGCTCTGGCTGGACCCCACCAGCAATGGCGCCTGGAGAACCGGGCCCGTGAGCAACTACGGCACCCGCAGCTACGGGCCCGCCGTCTACCTGGACGGCAAGGTGCTCCTCATCGGCGGAGGACAGCCCCCCACCTCCACCGTGGAGCAGATTGACCTCAACGCGGCCAACCCCACCTGGCAATACATGGCCCCGATGAGCATCCGCCGTCGGCAGCACAACGCCGTCATTCTGCCGGACGGCACCGTGCTCGTCCTGGGAGGCAGCAGCGGCCCGGACTTCGACTCGTCCGACTTCCCCGTCTATTACGCCGAGCTCTACAACCCCGCCACCAACACCTGGACCTCGCTCGCGAGCAACGTGCGCTACCGGGGCTATCACTCCACCGGGGTGCTCCTGCCGGATGGACGCGTGCTGTCGGCGGGAGGCAACATGGAGCGCACCGCCGAGGTCTACTCACCGCCCTACCTCTTCAAGGGCGCGCGCCCCGTCGTCACCGCGGCCCCGACGACGGCCCAGCCGGCGAGCACCATCACCATCACCACACCCGACGCGGCCAGCACCACCCGCGTGTCCCTCATCGCGCTCAACGCGACGACGCACACGTTCGACCAGAACCAGCGGTTGCTCACGCTGTCCTTCACGCGCGACGCGGGAAGCATCACCGCCACCATGCCCGCCAATCGCAACCTCGCGCCGCCGGGCTACTACCAGCTCTTCATCGTGAACAGCGCGGGCGTGCCTTCCAGTGGCCGGAGGCTGCGCATTCCCCCGCCCTGATTCGTGGAAGAATGCACACCGCATGAAGAGCGACTGCCCCGTCTGCACACAACCTGCTCCCACGCTGCGCGTCATCGACCTGCGCGGTGTCTGCGTCGACACCTGCACCCGCTGTCACGGCCACTGGCTGGACGCGGGTGAATTGGAGCGGCTGGCACCGGGCTGGAAGACGGAGGCCCTCCGGGCGGCCCTGCCGACGGCGACCCGGCGCTGCCGTCACTCGCGGCACCATGTCCCGGCGACGCATGAGCAGTGCGGGCTGTGCGGCGCTCCCGCGGCGCGCTGTCCGTCCTGCGCGAAGTTCCTCTCCCAGGTGCGCACGGAGGTGTGCTCGGTCGACCTGTGTGGGAGCTGCCATGGCCTCTGGCTGGACGCGAACGAGCTCAAGGCGTTGATCGACTGGCACCAGCGCTCCCAGCGTCCGCTCGCGGTGGGCGCGGCGGTGGTGGGTACGGCTGCCGCGGCGGCGGTGGCGGTGGCGGCGCTGTCCCAGGTGACGGCGGGCAGCCCCGAGCGCTCCCGGGCCGCCGAGGTCCTGACGACCTCCCTGGAGCGGGCGGGCGACGCGGCGGACGTGGTGGAGGTCGGCGAGATGCTGGGCGTCACGGTGGAGGCGGCCAGCGAGGGACTGGGCTCCGCCGCCGAGGCGGCCGTGGAGGGGGCGAACCTGGTGGGAGAAGCGATGGGTGGGTTGTTGGAGGTGGTGGCGGGGTTGTTCCATTGACCCACCTTCACACCGCGCCTGAATCCCCTATGCTCGTGACAGTCCCGTGAGACCCGCCGGATTGTGACGGGGGGAGTGCCGAATGATGAGCCAAGTGAGCACGAAGAGCATTCCGCCGGATGACCGTCGTCTGTTTCCCCGTCTTCAGGCGCCGCTGTACGCGCGCCCGGCGCGTCTGAAATTCGGCGACAAGCGGCAGGTGCTGGACGCGAGCCTGGGCGGCGTCCGCATCTACTCCGACGAACAGTACGCGGAGGGCACCCAGCTCGAGGTGGACCTGTTTCTGGGAGACGGCTCCACGCTGGAATGTCGCGCGCGCGTGGCATGGCTGCGCAAGCTCCCCAAGGACGGCGTGGCCGTCTACGAAGTAGGCCTCGCGTTCACGGACGTCACCCCGGAGACGCTGGAGCGCCTCAAGTCGGTGCTCGTCGTCGAAGAGGACTGAAGGCCCCCGGAGCTTCCCTCGTCGCACGGCGCTGGAAGGCTCAGGGCCGTCCGGCGAGTTCGTCCCAGAGGGCGCGCAGCTCCTGCTCCAACCCGGGCACGGAGGAGGCACGCAGGCTGCCTCCGCCGCGAAAGAGGGAGAGCCCCTCGAAGAAGGCCACCAGCAGGGCCGCGCGTCGCTCCCGTCGAGCGGGCGTGAGGTCGGGAGACAGCTCTCGCAGCAGCGCCACCACGCCCTCGCGATAGCCGGCGTAGAAGACCCCCAGCGCCTCCGCCACCATGGCGTCGCGAGCGGCCAGCGCCCACAGCTCCGCGAAGAGCTGGAAGTGGCGGGGGGACTCCTGGTCCTCCAGCAAGGCGTCCAGTGCGTGTCGCAGCCGCTTCGCCGGCTCCTGTCCTCCGCCGTCCATGCGTTCGCGCACGCGACGGATGGCGGTCTCCAGGTAGCGCGCGAGCAGCGCGCGCACCACGTCCTGCTTGGTGGGGAAGTAATACTGGAGATTGCCCAGGCTCAGGCCCGCGCGTTGGGCCACGCCGCGCAGGCTCAGCCCCGCGTAGCCGTCCTCCACCAGCACGTCCATGGCCGCGTCCAGGATGCGCTCCACGCGCTCATGTCCCTTGGCGTGGACGGCGGTGCCCGCTCGCGGCTTCGCGGAGGGGAGCTTCCCGGGAGACTTGCTCGCGCGTGGGGACATCAGGCCGCCTTCCTCGTCGGCACCTCGGAGGACGCTACCTCATCGAGCCGCACGGTGACGCCACAGGCGCGCAGCGTGGCCAGCAGCTCCTCGGGCCGGGGCTCGTGCTCGGGGAACCACACGCCGGCGGACGGAGGCGGCGCGCCATCCATCCCCAACAGTCGCTCGACGCCGAGCAGCGCGCCCACGGCCGTGAGGTGCGCCTGGCCCTTCGGGTCCACCACCTCGATGCGGGTGCGGCCGTGCGCTCCTTCCAGGTCGGCCACCCACGCGGCCTCGCCTCCGGTGCCGTGGGTCGCCAGCAGCGCGCGGCGCAGCGGCGTCAGCCGGGGATGCTGGAGCAGGCGGAGGATTCCGAGCCGCTGGAGCACCACGAGAGACCACGTCGCCGAGCCCGAGTCGAACCCCAGCCGCGTCGCCACGCCGCGCGCGCCCAGCACCATGGGCAGCGTCGCCTGCTCGGGAGTGTCGAGCCGGAACACCCGCGTGCTCCGTCCGTCCGAGAACGTCACGCGCCGCCCGTCCGTCAGCGGCAGCACCTGGCGCTCCCGTCCCTGCTCCGTCACGTCATAGGACAGCCCCAGCCGGTCCATGTACTCCAGGGAATCCGGCCCCGCCTCGTCCGCGAGCGCGAAGCGGATGCCCACGTCCACGTGCTCCAGCCGTCCCAGGCGCCGCGCGGCCATGGCCACCAGCCGAGGCACCAGCCCCGCCATCCACGCCGAGCCCAGCATCACCGGCCCGCGCGGAGGCGTGCCCGACAGCCGCAGCACCGCGGCCCTCACTCGCGACGTCCATCGGGTGATGTCCAGCACGGGGACGCCGTCGCGCGCCGCCGACATCAGCAGATGGTCCTCCGGGTCATTGACCAACGACACCACGGCCCGAGGCTTCGCACCGAGCACCGCCAGCGGTGACGGGGCCCGGATATCCAACGCCACGCCCTCGGCGTTCCCGAGCTCGGCGGCCAGTTCGCGCGCGGGCTCCAGCCGCCGGCCGGCGATGACGAGCGGCAGCCCGGGATGGCGCTCCCTCAACAAGCGGGCGAGCCGGACGCCCACCACGCCGTAGCCCCCCACCAGCACGACACTTCCCTCGGACACCATGACGACTCCCACACGGGTGGACACGGGACGTCCGTGCCTCGACGAGGACAATATAGGTCACATGACCTAATTTTCACGACAATCGCCCGGGACGCCCTGGTGGGAGCGAGGGGCTCATTCCCGTCAGAGGCGCGCGCGTGGGCAACTCGCCACGGGCCGGGCGTTGTGCTCCAGCGGCGTTTGGCCCAGGCTGACCGCGTGAGCCTGGCCCCGCTGTCCCCCCTCCCCGAGACACCCCGACGCGCGGGCTTCGCCCACCTCGCCTTCGAGCGCTCCGGCCCACGCACCGTGGTGCGCACCGCGCTCGCGCACAGCCCGCTGCGCCTGCTCACCCCGCGCAACCACGGCCACGCCGCGTGGGCCTACACCAGCTCGTTCGGCGGCGGACTCGTGGATGGGGACCACCTCTCGCTCCAGGTGGACGTGGCGCCCGGCGCCACCGCGTGGGTGTCCTCCCAGGGCTCCAATCGCGTCTACCGCTCGCCCTCCGGCTGTCGCAGCGACGTGTCGGCCCGCGTGGGCGAGGACGCGCTGCTCGCCTGGGTGCCGGACCCCACCGCGTGTTTCACCGGCGCGCGCTACAGCCAGACCCTCGCCTTCCAGCTCGCGCCCGGGGCGTCGCTCGTCCTCGCGGACCTCATCACCTCCGGACGCAGCGCCAGCGGCGAGCGCTGGGCCTTCTCGCACTACGCCTCCACCCTGCGCGTCCACGTGGGTGAGCGCGCCCTCATCGACGAGCGCTGGCTGCTGGACCCCACGCACGGAACGCTCCCGGAGCGCCTGGGCCGCTTCGAGGCCATGGCCACCCTCCTCCTCGTCGGCCCCGCGCTGGCGACCGTGCGCGAGGCGCTGCACGCCCGCATCACCGCGCTGCCCGTCACCTCGCGCGCCTCCCTCATCCCCTCCTCCAGCCCGCTGGGCACCCAGGGCCTGCTGGTGCGCGCCGCCGCCGTGTCCGTGGAGGAACTGGTGCGCACCACCCGGGACTGGCTCTCCTTCCTCCCCGCGCTGCTCGGGGACGACCCCTGGGCACGCCGCGTCTGAACCTCCTCCCTGGCGACGCCCGACACGTTGCACTAGTGTTGACGCGTCAAGTCATGGCGCCTTCGGGCCCCTGGGAGTTGGTCTCGTGCACCTGTCCCCTCGCGACGTCGACAAGCTGTTGCTGCATCAGGCGGGCTTCCTGGCCCAGAAGCGGCTCGCCCGAGGCGTGAGGCTGAGCTACCCGGAAGCCGTCGCCCTCATCGCCACGCAGTTGCTGGAGTTCATCCGTGACGGCAGGAGCGTGGCGGAGCTGATGGACCTGGGGCGGCGCTTCCTGGGACGCGCGCAGGTGATGGAGGGCGTGCCGGAGATGCTCGCGGAGGTGCAGGTGGAGGGCACCTTCCCGGACGGCTCCAAGCTGGTGACGGTGCACCACCCGGTGGTGGCCGAGCATGGGGATTTGGAGCTGGCGCTGTACGGCAGCTTCCTGCCGGTGCCCTCGCTGGAGCGCTTCAGCGCGCCGGTGTCCACGGGAGACGGAGTGCCCGGTGAAGTGCGCGTGAAGCCCGGCGACATCGAGCTCAACGCGGGCCGCGACACCCTCTCCCTCACCGTGACGCACCTGGGGGACCGTCCCATCCAGGTGGGCAGCCACTACCCCTTCTTCGAGACGAACCGCGCGCTCGCCTTCGACCGCGAGAAGGCCTACGGCCGACGCCTGGACATCCCCGCGGGCACGGCCGTCCGCTTCGAGCCGGGCGAGCGCAAGACGGTGCAGTTGGTGGCCATCGCGGGTGAGCAGGTGGTGCGCGGCGGCAACGCGTTGGGCAGCGGGAAGGTGTCCGCCGAGAATCTCGCGCGCGGAATGGAAGCGGTCCGTGCGCGAGGCTTCGGCCATGAGGGGGAGCGCGAATGAGTCGGAAGATGGACCGGCGCCACTACGCGGACATGTTCGGGCCCACCACCGGAGACAAGGTGCGGCTGGGCGACACGGGGCTGTGGGCCGAGGTGGAGCGCGACGCCACCGTCTACGGTGACGAGTGCAAGTTCGGCGGAGGCAAGGTGCTGCGCGAGGGCATGGGCCAGCGCGCGGGGGCTGGCGACGCGGACGCGCTGGACGTCGTCCTCACCAACGCGCTCATCCTCGACTGGACGGGCATCTACAAGGCGGACATCGGAATCAAGGCGGGCCGCATCGTCGGCATCGGCAAGGCGGGCAACCCGGACATCATGGCCGGGGTGACGCCGGGCATGGTGGTGGGCGTCACCACGGAGGCCATCTCCGCGGAGGGGCACCTCGTCACCGCGGGCGGGTTGGACACGCACATCCATTTCATCTGCCCGCAGCAGGCGGACGAGGCGCTCGCCAGCGGCATCACCACCTGGGTGGGCGGAGGCACCGGCCCCGCGACGGGCACGAAAGCCACGACGTGCACGCCGGGCATCTGGAACCTCCAGCGGATGCTCCAGGCCACGGACACGATTCCGCTCAACATCGGCCTCACGGGCAAGGGCAACACGTCCATGCCGGAGGGCCTGGTGGACCAGATTCGCGCGGGCGCCATCGGCCTGAAGCTGCACGAGGACTGGGGCACCACGCCGGCCGCCATCGACACGTGCCTCACCGTGGCCGAGGACGAGGACGTCCAGGTCACCATCCACACGGACACGCTCAACGAGTCGGGCTACGTGGATGACTCGCTCGCGGCCATCAAGGGCCGCACCATCCACACGTACCACTCCGAGGGCGCGGGCGGTGGCCACGCGCCGGACATCATCCGCGTGTGCGGCGTGGACAACGTGCTGCCCTCGTCCACCAACCCCACGCGGCCGTACACGGTGAACACGCTGGACGAGCACCTCGACATGCTCATGGTCTGCCATCACCTGGACCGTGAGATTCCCGAGGACGTGGCCTTCGCCGAGAGCCGCATCCGGGGCGAGACGATTGCGGCCGAGGACATCCTTCATGACCTGGGCGCCATCAGCATCATGTCCTCGGACAGCCAGGCCATGGGGCGCGTGGGCGAGGTCATCTGTCGCACGTGGCAGACGGCGCACAAGATGCGCGAGCAGCGCGGTCGGCTGAGCCAGGAGACGGGCGACAACGACAACCTGCGCATCCGGCGGTACGTGGCGAAGTACACCATCAACCCGGCCATCGCCCATGGGCTGTCCCACGAGGTGGGCTCGGTGGAGGTGGGGAAGCTGGCGGACCTGGTGCTGTGGCGGCCGGCCTTCTTCGGCATCCGTCCGGAGCTGGTCATCAAGGGCGGCTTCATCGCCTGGGGACAGATGGGTGACGCCAACGCCTCCATTCCCACGCCGCAGCCGTACCTGATGCGGCCCATGTTCGGAGCGCGGGGACGCGCGCTCGGGGCCACCAGCGTGGTGTTCGTCTCGCCGCGTGCGCTGGCGGAGGGGACGACGCGCGAGCTCGGTTTGACGAAGCGGGTGGTCGCGGTGAAGCGGTGTCGGGGGTTGAGCAAGCGGGACATGCGGCTCAACGACGCGCTGCCGGTCATCACGGTGGACCCGGAGACGTACGAGGTGCGGGCGGATGGGGAGCTGTTGCGGTGTGAGGCTGCGGTGAAGCTGCCGCTGGCGCAGCGCTACTCGCTGTTCTGACCGGGAGCCGCGCGCCATGGGCTCGTCCTGGAAGGTGCTTCAGCTGGCGGACTCGGGGTTTCCCACGGGGGGCTTCGCGCACTCGGGGGGACTGGAGGCGGCGGTGCAGGCGGGCGAGGTGCGCGGCGCGCCGGAGCTGCGCCGCTTCGCGCGGGAGCTGCTGTGGCAGGCGGGGTATGGAGCGCTGCCGCTGTTGAGCGCGGCGCATCGCGAGCCGTCGCGACTGCCGGAGCTGGACGCGCGCGCGGAGGCGTTCCTCACCAGCCACGTGGCGCACCGGGCGAGCCGCACGCAGGGCCGCGCGTTCCTGGACACGTGCGCGCGCATCTTCCCGGGGCCGGTGGGCCCACTGCGCGAGTCAGCGCGGGCGGCGGGGCTGGGCTTCCACCACGCGCCGGTGTTCGGCGCGGTGTTGAACGTGTTGGAGGTGGAGCTGGCGGAGGCGCAGCGGCTGCATCTGTCATTGACGCTGAGAGGCACGCTGTCGGCGGCGGTGCGGTTGGGCATCATCGGCACGCACGAGTCGCACCAGCTCCAGCATCAGGCGGCGACGTTGTTGGACACGGTGTGGGAGCGCTGCGCGGG
This sequence comes from Myxococcus eversor, assembly GCF_010894455.1. Classification (GTDB taxonomy): domain Bacteria; phylum Myxococcota; class Myxococcia; order Myxococcales; family Myxococcaceae; genus Myxococcus; species Myxococcus eversor. Next base: position 126,220 of record NZ_JAAIXY010000002.1, read on the forward strand.
GCTGGGGTTGGAGGAGCTGGCGCAGCCGTCTCCGTTGTTGGACTTGCTGGGTTCCACGCACGACCGGCTCTATTCGAGACTCTTCCTGTCCTGAGGTGAAGCGCACATGCACGACGATGACCACCGCGGCCATGGCCATGACGACGAGCACGACCACACGCATGAGGAGTGGGACCATCCGGGCCACTTCGAGGAGCGGGAGGAGCCGAAGAAGCGCGACTACCAGTCGAGGGCCTTCACCATCGGCATTGGCGGGCCGGTGGGCAGTGGGAAGACGGCGCTGGTGCTGGCGCTGTGCCGCAGGCTGCGCGAGCGCTACCGGCTGGGCGTGGTGACGAACGACATCTTCACCAAGGAGGACGCGGAGTTCCTGGTCCGCAACCACGCGCTGTCGCCGGAGCGAATCAAGGCGGTGGAGACGGGAGGGTGCCCACACGCGGCGATTCGCGAGGACATCAGCCACAACCTGCTGGCGCTGGAGCAGTTGATGGAGGAGCTGACGCCGGAGCTGCTGATTGTGGAGAGCGGCGGCGACAACCTGGCGGCGCAGTACAGCCGGGAGCTGGCGGACTACACGGTGTATGTCATTGACGTGGCGGGAGGGGACAAGGTGCCACGCAAGGGCGGGCCGGGAATCACGCAGTCGGACCTGCTCATCATCAACAAGACGGACCTGGCGCCGCACGTGGGCGCGGACCTGGGAGTGATGGAGCGCGACGCGAAGAAGATGCGCGGCAGCGGGCCCTTCGTCTTCACCCAGGTCACCAAGGACGTGGGCCTGGACGAGGTCGTCGAACACCTGCTCACCGCGTGGAAGCAGCGCACCGGGGCCCGCGCGTCCTGACCCGGCGGTTCATGATGCTGTGAGGGCGCTCGATGGAGCGTCCGACGAAGTGAACTCGCATCAAGAGGCTCCGCATGTCACCACGAGGGGTGCTTCCCCTGCTGCTCTTGATGGTGGTCGGCTGCGGAGGTGCGAGCAGAACCGTGCGCCTGGAGACAGTCTCGGGCGAGCCCATCACCTTCACCCCACGCCCCCATGACGTTGCGGTCGTGGAACTGGATGAGGACGACTTCACGAAGGCAATCGCGAGTCTGGGTCGGGGTGTGCGCAGGTCCGCACAACCTGGGTCGGCTGCTCGTCGGCTGTTGGGGCCCCCCTCGCATGAGGCTTACGCGAACGTGCGTGGACGCTTGGGCCTCGTGTCTATCGGCGACCACCCCAGCGAGGCCTGGAGGCCAGAAGCAGACTCAGTGCTGACGCGGGCTTATGGTCGCTGGTGCGAGCAGACGCAGCACGCCCGAGACTGCCTTCGGCTGCTGGAGGATGGCCCCACGCTCGACGAAGAGGCCAGACGCACCATCGCTCTTCATTTCGCCCTCGGCTCGGTCCTGCGGGAGACCCAAGAAGCGCTGGTTGAGATGGCGGACCCCATCGCGGTGCGGAACACGATTATGACTGCCATGAGCGTGTATCTCGGCCTCTGGTTGCTACCCGAGCCCGTGAGCAAAGGCGTGGCCGCCACCCTGACAGCATGTCTCATCGCATACTTGGGCATCGATACCGTCTGGAGCCTGATTGCAGGCTGGCAGCGCCTCGCGGAAGACGTCGGGCACGCCACGACCTTCGACGAACTGCGCGCAGCCGGCGAAAGCTACGGCGAGGTCCTCGGCGAGAATTCGGCACGTGTATTCATCATGCTCGCGACGGCTGCCGTGGGAAGCACAGCGGGGCTGGCAACCAAGGCACCAGGACTTCCGGGCTCCGTCCAGGCCATGCGACTGGCCGAGGTCCAGGGCGGTTTCCGCTTCGCGGCGCTCGCGGAGGTCGGCGCGGTGGCTATTCCCGCCGAGGGCGCAATCACCATCGCGCTCGCACCTGGCGCACTGGCAATGTCAGCCCGCGAAACGAGCGCCACCAGCATTGCTCCGGTCGACACAGAGGGCCCCTGGCATCACATTGCTTCCGACAAGTTCGGCACGTCCACCAACAACGGAGGCCCTTGGACGCCCAGGTATCAAGAAGTCTTCGACCGGGCGGGCATGTCGCTCGACGACGCGGCGAACCTGGTCCGAGTCCCCGGCCACAAGGGGCCTCATCCAAGGCAGTACCATGAAGAGGTCTACGAGCGACTGGACGAGGCCACCTCGACCTGCAAGAGCATCGAGCGCTGCCGAGAAGCGCTGACCAGGATTCTCGGGATGTTGGCTCGCGAGGTCGCGAAGACGGGGACACGACTCAACCGGTGGGTCACCCGAACTGAATGACGGAAGATTGACTTCATGCCGAAGCGGTTCTTCAAACTGACTGATGACGTGTACCTCGCCGGCCGGTGGGAACTGGGGCACCCGCTCGACCAGGAGGGCCAGAAGATTGAGGACCCATGGCGGTTCAGGAGCGGGCATCCGACTGAATCCACTGAGCGCATCCAGATTCCCGTCAAGCACCCAGGCAAGCCGCTCGATTACTCACACGCGGCATTCAGCCTCCCCGTCATCCATGCGAAGGCGGCACCCCTCTTCACCGCATTGGCACCCGACGACGTGCAGCTTTTTCCCGTGGAACTCGACTCCCCGGAACAACACTTCATCCTCAACGCCACTCGCTTGGTGAAGTGCATCGACGATACGGCGAGCGAAGAGGTGCGGTACTGGACTCCGGAGGATGGGTTGCCCGAGAAGGTGGGCACATACGCCTCGGTAGCCGGGATGCGCATCGACCCGATACAGGTGGGAAGCGCCAAGGTCTTCCGCACCTGGGGTTGGACGGTGGCCCTGGTTGTCTCCGAAGAAATCAAAGAGGCCATGGAGCGAGCGGGTATCACCGGCGCGAAGTTCACGGACGTGACGGGACCCGCGCGGTAGCCACCGTTTCCGTCGGGGCCGCCGCGAACCCTTCTCACGGTCCGAGGGGGCATGGCCCACATCAGTTGCCTTCCACCGTCCAGAGCCTGGGAGGCACTGTCGATGCGACTCAAATCACGGTGTCGCCATCCACCTGGAGAATCAGCGGATCTTTCTCACGGGCCGCGGGGTCATAGGCCACATCCAACACCGTGCCGGCTGTCAGCTGGCCGATGCGCTCACGCCCTTCCACGAAACGCACCTGCTCCAGGAGCCAGTCCTTGCCCGGCTCCCCTTCGTGCATCAGGAGCGACATTTTGAGGGTCGCCTCCTCCTGCGGGAACATGGACCCGGTGTCGACTTCGCGCAACGTGGCCTTCACCCGTCGGCCATGGGTGAGGATCCAGTTCCGCCTGTGGCGCTGCTTCCGGACCGCCTTGATGGCCAGTGCCCCCACATAGATGACCAGCAGATTGATGACGGCCCAAAGCCACGGATGGGGATGATCAAACATGGCGCCCCCTTCGAACAATGCGCCCAGGATATTCCCACCCAGGCCGTCAACACCACCAGGACACCGCGCCGCGCGCGGTTACTCGGCCCGCAACGCGACCAGTGGGGAGACCCTCGTCGCCCGTCGTGCCGGCAGATAGCAGGCCAGGAGCGCACAGAATGTCAGCAGCAACGACACCCCCACGAAGGTCCACGGGTCCGTCGCGGTGATGCCGTACAGCCAGCGCTCCAGCACCTGCGTGAGCACGAGCGAGCCCACCAGACCCAGCGCCACGCCCACGCAGGTGCGGCGAATCCCCTGCCGCAACACCAACCACAGCACATCCGAGGCCTGCGCACCCAGCGCCGCCCTCACGCCGAACTCGTGCGTGCGCTGCGCCACGGTGTACGCCATCACGCCGCCCAGTCCGAGCAGCGTCAGCACCAGCGCCACCGCCGCGAACGCGCCCAGCAGCAACGTCACGAAGCGCTGCGGCACCAGGGCCTCCTCGATGAAGCCCTCCACCGTCCGCGCTCCCGCCAGTGGCACCCCGGCGTCCAGCGCGCGCACCTCCGCGCGGACCGTGGCCAGGAGCGATAGCGGCTCGCTCGACGTCCGCAGGAACACCGTCAGCGCGTTGAGTGGGAACTGGGCATGAGGGACATACACCTCGGGCTCCGGCGGTGCGCCGAGCCCCTGGTGCCTCACGTCCCGCACCACGCCGACAATCTCCTTCGGCGCCTCGCCGCCCCACCCCAGCTTCAGCCGACGCCCCAGCGGGGCCTGTCCGTCCAGGTATCGCCGCACGAAGGCTTCATTCACCATCACCACGGAGGGGCTCGTCCGGTCATCGCCCACCGCGAAGTCCCGACCCGCGACACGGCCGATGCCCAGGGTGCGGAAGTAGTCGAGCCCCACGAAGCGCAGCCGCGCCTCGTCCTTGCGCACGGGAGCCCCTTCCACCTGCACGCTGGTGCCGTTGTTCATCCCGCTCAACGGGAGCCCCTCGGCGGTGCTCACGGAGAGCACGCCGGGCATCCCGCGCAGCCGGTCCACCAACCGCGCATAGAAGCCCGTCACGCTCGCCGAGCGCATCGGATAGCGGGACACGGGCAGGTCCAGGCTCACCGCCAGCACCCCGCGCGTCTCGAACCCCGGGTCCACGTGCGTGAGCCTCACCAGGCTGTTCACCAACAGGGCCGCGCCCACGAGCAGCACCAGCGCGAGCGCCGTCTGCGCCACCACCAGCGCACCGCGCAATCGCATCGCCGAGCGTCCACCCGTGGTTCCCCGAGCCGCGTCCTTGAGCGCCTCGCGAAGCCCCGGCTCCGTGCCACTCAGCGCGGGCACCAGCCCACACGCGAGCGCCGTGAGCAGTGAGAGCAACACCGCGAACCCCAGGGCGACGGCGTCCACGCGCACCTCGTCGAGCCGAGGCACCTCCGCCGGAGCGAACGCCTGAATCACATCCACGCCCCACACGGCGAGCAGCAGGCCCAGCGCGCCGCCCAGGGAGGACAGCACCAGGCTCTCCGTCAGCATCCACTGCACCACGCGCGCGCGGCTCGCTCCCAACGCGAGTCTCACCGCCACCTCACGCCGTCGCACCGTGGCACGGGCCAGCAGCAGATTCGCCACGTTGACGCAGCCGATGAGCAGCACACAGGCCACCGCGCCGAACAGCAGCAACAGCACCGGCCGGACGGGGCCGACCAGTCGCTCCAGCCCGGAGACGACCTCGACTCCGGTGAACGTGCCGCTGTCCGGATGGGCCGTCTCCAGCTCCTTCGCGAGCGCGCTCAGCTCCTGCCGCGCGGTCTCCACGGAGACGCCCCGCTTCAGCCGGCCCAGGGCCGCGTCGTAGCGCATGTAGCCACGGCTGGACGGAATGGTACCGCCGTACACGCTGGGCTCCGCGTCCACCGCCACGCTCACCCACAGGTCCGCGGGCTCGTGCAGCAGCGGGAAGCTGAAGCCCTCGGGCAACACACCGACGATGGTGAACGACAGGTCATCCAGTCGCACCACGCGCCCCAACACGCCCGAATCCCCCGCGCCCGCGCCAGGGAAGTGCTTGCGCCAGAACGCATGGCTCAACACCACCGGCCGTGCGCCCTCGGGCCCACCTCCGGGTCGGTCCTCCTCGGGGAGGAAGGTGCGCCCCAACAGGGGCGACGTGCCCAGCAACGGGAACAGGTCCGAGGAGGCGATGACACCGGTGACGCGCGTGGCCTCACCGTCACCGCTCAGCGTGAAGCGGGTGGACGTGTAGACAGCGAGCCGCTCGAAGGACGTGCTGCCCGAGCGCCAGTCGAGCAGGTTCGGATACGCGACTCCGCCCAGCTCACCCGGCTTCGCCTGCTGCACGACGACCAGTCGCTCCGGCTCGGAGTACGGCAGCGGGTTGAGCAGCACGGCGTGGAGCACGGAGAAGAGACTCACGTTCGCGCCGATGCCCAGCGCGAGCACCGCCACCGCCACCAGCGTGAAGCCAGGAGCGCGCCTCAGCCCGCGCGCGGCATACCGAAGGTCCTGCCAGACTGCCGTCATGCCGCGCGCTCCGTTCCGGGGATGCCGCTCCCCGGTATGGAATAAGCGTGCCACGGAGCGCCCCCCGCCTGGCACTCCAGCGGGCTCCTGGGCGCACCACTTATGGGACAAGCCAATCCCACCCGTGGAACACGAAGTGGGGCCTGCCAGCGCCTCACTCGCGCTTCGTGGTGCATGACGGACGGGGAGACGACGCCAAGGGCTCGCGCGGACCTCGCCGAAGCGTTGGGATGCGACCACTTCAGGTGAAGACTCCGGGGAGGACGGGTACCCACGACAGGAGAAATGGGCCATATCCGTCTTCGCGAACCCCCCTGAGACGACATCCTCCATGACCCTCCTTCATCTCGCGCGATGTGCCCTGCTCGGAACGCTGCTCTTGCTCACGGCCTGTGGCGACGAGGAGGACCCGTCGCCCGGTGACCCTGTCGACGCGGGTGTCCAGGGGCGCGACGCGGGAACAGATGCGGGGACCGATGGCGGGACGGATGCCGGGGCCGATGCTGGGCCTCCCATCGAGGTGCCCTCGATTCCCGCGCAGACGGTGACGCTGGGCGGGCAGTCCTACGTCGCCTATCAGCGCGCCGGGGACACGTTCCGCATCGTCTGTCAGGCGCCCTGCCCCATCGAGGAGTCGTACATCTTCGCTCGCTACGCGGGCTTCCGCGCGGTGAAGGACGACCTGCTGTCACTCACGGGGGTCGACGTGACGCCGAAGATGATGCCGGTGGACATCCACCTCGCCTCGGACAGCGTGTGCGGGAGTCCGGGCAACCTCGCGGGCGCGTCGTTCATGAACTCCACACCGGAAGGTCCAGGGCCCGGGTCGAACGTCTGCCTGTGGGAGTTGGAGGCATCGCGAGCACAGCCGCCCAACGTCCCGCGTCCCCTGACGGTGGAGAACGCGCTGGCCCGCGCGAACCAGGTGCTGGTGGCACACGAGTACGCGCACGTCGTGTTCTTCCTGCGCCATGAGGTCTCTCACGAGTGGTTCGTGCGCGCGGTCTCCTACCGCGTCAGCGGAGACGCCCAGAGCCTGTGTGATGCGACGAACGAGCTGTTCGCACCCACGGCCTGGAACCTGTGCCAGCAGCACGGGCTCGACTATCCGCAGCTCGCGGAGAGCGTGCGGCGAATCGACACGTTGTGGTCCAGAGGCGATGGGACGGAGGTCCTCTACCAGGGCGTTCCCCTCGCCACGTCCATGTACCAGTATCACCGCCTCCTGGACGGGCTCGCGGGCGAGGATACCTTCACGGGGCTGACGATGGCGGGAGAGCTGCGCCCGAACCAATGCGGTGACGTGGCGAGCTTCACCCCTGCCGGCGGCACTATCTCCATGTATGGAGGGCGAGTGCACTGGGAGCTTCCAGCGGGGGCCGTGGCCGAGGGTTTTCATGTCGGGCCTGGAAGCTGGCGCTCGGGAATGGTGGTGCCGACCGGGTGGGAATCGTTCGCCGGGACGCACAACTACTCCTTCACGTTCGGGGAAGAACCGCTCTTGAAGCAGGCTCGACTGACGGTGCGTTACGACCCAAGCCTCATGCCCACGGGCGCGTCCGAGTCCTCCCTCACGCTCTACTGGAAGCCCGCGGCGAGCATCGCGCAGGAGGTTCCGGGAGCGCAGGTGGACACGGCGGCGAACACCGTGAGCGGCACCGTGTCGCGGTTGGGGCGCTACATCGTCGCGCCGCGCTGAGTGCAGGTAGACGTGAAGTCCGGGTGCTACGCTGCCGGGCATCATGTCCTCGACCACGACGGGCTTCTGGGGCCCGAGCACTTCCACGGTGGATTGGTGCGAGACGAACTACCAGCACCTGTTCCACGTCGGAGAGCTGTTCAACTCGGCGTCCAGTCTCATCCTGGTCCTCACGGGGGTGCTGGGCGTCGTGTTGCACCGCCGGGTGTTGGAGCGGCGGTTCCTCCTCGCCTTCGCGTTGCTCGCGCTGGTGGGCGTGGGCAGCACGGCGTTCCACATGACGCTGCGCCGCGAGCACCAGATGCTGGACGAGTTGCCGATGCTCTATCTGGCCATCGTCATCGTCTACATCCTGCTGGAGGACCGGCCCCAACGACGGTTCGGGAGCTGGTTTCCGTGGGCGTTGTTCGGGCACGCGGTGCTGGTGACGTACCTGACGGCGTTCACCCGGGGCGCGGTGCAGTTCTTCCTCTTCCAGGTGAGCTTCGCGTCGCTGGAGTTCTTCGCGCTCGGGCGGACGTACTTCCTGCAGCGGCGCAGTCCGGACATGGCCACGAAGCGACTGTTCCAGCTCGGCATCGGGGCCTATGCGCTCGCGATTGTGTTGTGGGTGAGTGACATCCATTTCTGCCCCACGCTCAACGAGACGCTTCCGGCACAAGGCATCCCCAACCCCCAATTCCATGCATGGTGGCACGTGCTCGTGGCCTTCGGGTTCAACGCGCTCCTGCTCGTGATTGCGCGGGAGCGGTTGAGGACGCTGGGAAAGGAGTCCCAGCTTCGGGCCGTGCTCGGCGTGATTCCGCGAGTCCTGTTGCCTTCACGGCTCAGGGAGCAGGTGGCACCACCCTCGTCACGGGACGGAGCGAATCCCACCTGACGACAGGAGCGAGCCTACTCGTTCAGCCAATAGAGCTTGTCGCCACCCGACAGCGCTCGCTCCAGAAACTCACGGAAGGATGCGGCAATCGGCCGGCACCTGAGTGGATACGATTCGTGCCACCCATCCAGGAGTGGGTATCCGCCGTCACGAGGAGCGCTGACGTCGAGCAGGGCATAGTCCCCGTCCTGGACATCCACGAGCGCCCACCAGCCAGCAGGGCCCGCCGAGTCCTCGTCTCTTCCCCGAATCGCGATGCGTGCACGTCGAATCTCCGCGAGCGAGAGGATGCTGTAGCGCGCATCCGGCAACGGGTCGAAGAGCTCGGCACCATCACAGTGTTGATAGAAGGCGCGAAGTTCATCATCCAGGCGCCAGCCCACCCGTTCCTCGAAAGCGGCGATCTCCGCCCGCGCCGCGGGTGCATGCGGATGATGGACACAGGAGACTTCGGCGAGGAGTTCTTCCATCGTCATGGTCAGTCCACGTACGGCTTCACTGGGCCGATGGAGAGCCATCGCGGGTCCCTGGCATAACATGCAGGGTACGCGTCGTTGACGACCTTGTGCACCTCTTCGGGGAGGGGCAGCACGTTCGACTGCGCCGTGGGATGTCCGCCATGGAGCAGGTCGTGGATGTGGTGCCCCGGCCAGTTCCGGCCAGCGGTCTGTGGCCACTCGCCCAGTTCTTCTGCCCAGGTGCGCCGGAAGGTCTTCCGCACGTTGTCCCACTGGCGGCGAATCTCCTCCGCATTGCTGACCGTCGGGTAGTCACAGCAGCAGTGCGTCACTGCGAGGCGAGTGCCCCCCCTCGGCAGGCAAGCCCAGGAAGCGCCCCGTCCAATCCCCCCTGATGTCCGCCAACCAGATACAGCCGAGCAGCGCGTGCCCGGCCGTGGCACATCGTTGCTCACACCGCGCCATCCACTGCGCGTTGCATTGCCAGGGGCCGTAATAGATGGCCGTTCGCACCGAACCACCATCAGGCGTCGGCATCGATGGACCTATCCATTTCGCCGTGGCTGGTGTGGCACCAGCGGAGCTGATCGTGGCTGAGCCGCAACCTGAAATGACGAACAGCAGGAGGGACTTGCTCGCGCGAGACAAAGACCCGAGGGAGAAGGACACAGGGCGACATTGCCTCAATGAATTCGAGAAGACCATCGGGGAGACGCGCCTCGCGCGAGGTCGTGGTGGCACGCACCGCACCACGACTCCGCACCTCATCCCTCGTGACTACTTCTTCTTCGGAGCCGGAGGCACCGGAGCCGGCGCGGGCTTCGCGGGCTCTTGCGTCTGGATGCGCTTCACCACCTCATCCATGATGTCGTTCGGAATCGGAATGGACAGGTTGTACTGGGCAATCTTCCAGGTGGCGCCGTCCTTCACCAACACACCACTGCCCCGGCTTGGCCCCAGGTTGGGCGTGTCCAGCGCCTCGTCGAACCACGCCACCGCGCCGTCCTTCGACACGAAGATGTAGCGGGAGACCGCCTTGAAGCTCCACGCCTTGCCCTTGGAGAAGTACGGCTTCGCCCAGGCGCGGAACTCGTCGCGCGTCCACCGCTCCGTGGCATCCGTGCCCATGTAGACGGCGTCCGGCGTGAAGTACCCGAAGTAGCGCGCCTCGTCCGCGTCGGCGGCGGCCTTGTGCCAGTCGTCCAACACGGTGGTGATGGCGGCCTTCGGGTCCGAGGAGGCTCCCGTCACGGGAGCGGCGGCGAGCACGAACAACAACAGGGAGACAGTGGACACGCGGGGCAACCTCGTCGAAGAGAAGTTCGCGATATGAAGCGGCACGGCCCACCCCCGGGTCAAGACTCCGGGCGGGCCAGAAAGGCGTGAGTCGCGTGGTCCTCGAGAGCTTCCAGGTCGGTGAGGGGGATGTGCCCACGGTGCTGCTGCATGGCTTCCTCGGCTCGGGACGCAACCTGCGCTCCCTGGCGCTGGCGTGGAGCGCCGCGGACCCTCGGCGCCGCTTCCTCCTGCCCGACCTCACCGGCCACGGCACCTCGCCCGTCCCTCCCCCGAGCGCCGACCTCTACACCGTCGCTCGCGACGTGCTGGACACCGCCCGCGCCCAGGGCTTCAACGGCGCCCTCGACTGGGTGGGCCATTCGCTCGGCGGTCGCGTCTCACTCGCCGCCAGCCTCCACGTCCCCGAGGCCGTCTCCCGCGTGTCGCTGCTCGATATCGCCCCCGGCCCCGTGCCCTACGACTTGTCCGACAGCGGCATGGTGCTGGGCATCCTCCTCCAGGCCCCGCCCCAAGCGAAGGACCGCAGGGAGATGCGCGCGACGCTCACCAGCAAGGGACTGTCCGACGGACTCGCGGACTGGCTGGTGATGAATCTGATGGCGGACAGCGACGGCGTGCGCTGGCGCTTCGACCGGCAGGCCCTCGCGGAACTGCACTCACGCGTGAATGGCACGGACCTGTGGACCGCGGTGGAACGCAAGGACCGTCCCCCCATGCGGTGCATCCGAGGAGGCCGCTCGCGCTACGTCTCCGACGAGGAGGCCGCCCGCCTGGAGGCCGCCGGTTGCCCGGTGACGACGCTCCCCGGTGCGGGACACTTCGTCCATGTGGACGCCGCGAAGGAGCTGCTGGAGTGGCTGCTGCGCGACTGAGGCCCGCGCGTCAGATGCGCACACCCATGAACAGGCCGGGCCACATGCGCGTACCCGAGGGCCCGCGTCCCGTCTGCCACTGGGGCATCCACGTCATCCCCTTGTCGGGGTTGTCCTCCGGCGGCGTATAGGCATTGAGCGACACGCCGCCGAAGAGCGCGAAGCGACGCTTCAGCTCCCAGCCCACGCTGCCGCGCAGGCGATAGAGGTTGTTCTTCGTGCCTTCACCGAAGAGCTTGGGCTGCCAGCCGCCGAGGGAGAGGTCCACGTCCGCGTAGTAGCGGTCCGCGTCGCCGAAGGGCAGGTGCACGCCCACGCCCAGCGACGTGACGGTGCGCCAGGAGTCGTCTCCCTCCAGCCCCTTCATGCCGATGCTCGCGAGCACGTGCACCGTGCGGCTGCCGTACTTCACGCCGACGGACAGCGGTGTCACTTCGTCCGTCCAGATTTCGAAGGCGATGCGCCCCTTGCGCACCAGGCTGAGCAGGCCGATGGGCACCGACACGTCATCGGCGATGTTGATGAGCCCGAGCTGCACCCCGCTCACATTGCCCGCGACGTTGATGAGGCCCACCTGCGCGCCCGTCACGCTGCCCGCCAGATTGAAGACACCAATCTGCGCGCCCGTGAGGTTCTCCACCATGTTGACGCCGCCGACGAGCTGGAGCCCATGCATGTCCGCGTCCGAGCGATTGCCCACCGCGGCGAGCTGGAACCCGGAGAAGGAGCGCTCCGAGTAGTTGATGATGCCCCCGAGCTGCACGCCCGTCGCCCCACCGAAGGCGAGGTTGCCACCCGCCGCGAGCTGGAGTCCCAACGCCTCGCCGCCCGTGACGTTGGCGATGCCCGCCAGTTGCACGCCCTCCATCGTCCCATCCACCCACCCCAGCCCCGCCGCCGCGCCCACCCCTCGGAGCTGGAACGAGCGCACCGCCAGCCCACCCAGCGCGATGTTGTTGAGGCCACCACCGCCCCAGAACGCGCTCGTGGACAAGGGCGGCACCAGCGACAGGTTGATGGGCACGGAGGGCATGTCCTCCAGCGCTCCCTCGCGAGCGAGCGGCGCATCCGACGGCACGGTGCCACCCCGCGCCGCCGTGCGCGTCAGCGTCACCGGCACGAAGTCACCGACGCGCAGCTCCGCGTCGCCCTTCGTCCCCACCAGCAGCTCCGCCTCGAAGCGCTGCGTGGGCCGCTCCAGCGTGACGTGGTAGCGCCCCGCCTCCAGGCCCAGCGAGAGCCTTCGCCCCGCCGGCTTCTGCAGCTCCGCCACCAACTGGTTGCCCCAGTCGCGCACGAAGAGGCGACCCTGCACCTCCTCCGCCACACGCAGGCGCGCGTTGGAGCCGCGCAGGTCCGTCATCACCAGGTCGCCACTGCCCGCGAGCTGGATGTCATAGGCCGCGTGCTGCGGGCCCCCCTGCGAGCGCTCCGTGCGCGCCAGCGTCTCGTGGAAGGCGAATTGATACGCCTCGTGCAGCGTGACGCGTCCATCCCCCGTGGTGTCCGCCGCGCCGCGCAGGCCCGTCACCAGGAAGTGCGTGAAGAAGGACGCGCCGATGGTATCCGACTCCTGCGCCACCTCGTCCGCGGAGCTGGAGGCCAGGTACGCATGGCCTCGCACCTGCGCGGAGACGTCGGTGAGGAATGACGGACGCCGCAGCCCGCCCTTGAAGCGGGTGAGCGCGCCGGAGCCACACGAGTCCAGGATGGCGATGCGCACGTCCACCGGCACCAGGCCCATCAGCCTGCGCAAATCGCCGTAGGTGACGCGCTCGCCGCGCGGCAACAGGCCATCCGCGTCCGAGTGGCCCGAGTAGTACACCACCAGCTCACGCCGCACGCCGGGCATGGCCGCGCCGTCCACCAGCGTCTTGAGCCGCTCCAGCGCGGACAGGAGCATGTCCCGGTCCGCCTCCAGCAGCAGCACGCGGTCCGCCGGGGCCACGCCGCCCAGCTCTTCCAGCACGCGCGACATGGCCAGCGCATCGGAGCCCGCATAGCGCAACCGCTCGCGCCCGGGCCCGCCCTCGCTGGAGCCGACGACGAGCGCGAAGCGGCGCAGCGCGGCGTCAGGCTCCTCCTCCTGCCGAGCGGCCCGTGAGTCCGAGCCCCACGACACCAGCACCACCGCGGCCAATACGCTGGCCACGCGTCCCCACCCACGCGCTGTGCTCCGGCTCATCATCCGCTTCCCACCCCGCTCCAGCCTCGGCCCGGCCTCGCGTGAGCACCGAGGGCATACCCCGGATGGCCGCCCCCTTGCGAGCCATCCCCACGGCGTTACGGCGTCCAGCGGGCCTTGCGGATGAGCCAGGTACTGCCTCCTCGCCCGTCTCTCGCCACGGCCCAGAAGGTGACCTCTTGAGCAACGCCATCCTTCTCCGGAGGCTCCCACTCCACGCGATGCCGACCGGGCTCGCCATTGAAGTCCGCGCCGCCCGTCTCCTCGTCCGGGATTTCTCCCAGCGATGCGTGCCAGCTGATGGACCAGGCCTCCTTGAGCGACACGGCCTCCCGACGGAACCCGGGCACCACGTAGGACTCCTCCAGGGCGGACACGTCCTCGGCCGTAATCACGAACGGCCCCTGTCCCGTCAACTCAGGCAGCGCCTCCTCCGCCCACGGCTCGCCTTCCAGGCGCAGCCCCTGCAACTCCGGCTGCTGGTTGGGCGCCATGCCCGGCACGAGCGGACAGGAGAACACCATCAGCTTCTGCGCGTAGATGGCCTCGCTCCCGGCGGTGAGGTTCAGCACCAGCGGCATGCGCAGTCCCCCGAAGCCCTGGTAGGGGTCCGCCTGTCGCACCTTGTCCAGGAGCAGCGTGCCGTCCGGCAGCGTGCTGGCACCGGGCCGGATGGGCAATACCAGCTCGCCCGCCGTCGTGGTGCCCTGCGCCAGTTGCACGCGCGCGGCGGTGTTCTCACAGAGGGAGTCCTCCGGGTCCGCGCAGGCCCACAGGGTGTAGGCGATGGAGCGCCCCTCGCCGAGGGGGTCCACCACCAGCGCGCGGTAGGACACCTCGTCGGTGAGGACCTCCAGGGCCTCCGCGGTGAGCTCGCACGTCGGAGCCATCAGCTCCGGGCGCTCCACGGCGATGCCCAGCACGCGCAGGTCATGCACGTTGGACGGCTTGTCATCGGGGTCGACACAGGCGACGGCGCCCAGCGTGAGCAGCAGCCCCGCGTTCTTGAGCCAGGTGTTCATCAGAAGCTTCCTTTCACGCCCAGCACGGGGAGGATGGGGATGCCCGGTATCTCCATCTCGTTGCGATACCGGTAGTCATTGAAGACGAACTCGACGTTCTCCGCGTTGTAGAGGTTCTGCACGTCCATGTAGAGCGCGAGCGTCCAGTTGTCGAAGCGCCAGCCCTTCTCCACCCGGACGTCGAGCTGGTGGAACGTGGAGGTCCGCCCCGAGAGATGGCGGCCGTACGTGGGCCCGTAGTTGTTCGAGTCCGAGTTGTAGACGTCATGTGGATGCACCAACGGCGTCGTCGGACGCCCGGTGGTGAGACGGAAGCGTCCGCCCAGCTCCCAGCCATTGCCCAACACGTAGTTGGCGACCAGCGTGAGGATGTGGGTCTGGTCCCACAGGCTCAGGCCGTAGGTCTCCTCGTTCGCGACGGGAGGACCATCGTCGCCGAAGGCACCGTCCACCCGGGGCTTGGCGCCCGCGCGACCGTCCTCCGCGTGGCTGAGCGTGTACGACAGCCAGCCGTACCACTTGTCCGTGGCGGCGGCGCGGTCCTTCTTCACCATCAACTCCACGCCATAGGCCTTGCCGATGCCCGCGTTGACGAAGCGGTCCTGCGTGAAGCTCCCGCCTTCGGTGGGCCGCACATCACCCGGTGCCACCACGTTCTCGAAGCGGCGGTTGAAGAAGCCGGTGACGTCCACGTTCCACACGTCCCCCAGCCTCTGCTCCACGCCGAGGCTCGACTGGAACGCGCGCTGGTAACCCAGCAGGGGGTTGCCGTAGGGGGAGAAGATGAACTGGAAGGTATCCGCCGGCTGGCTGTAGAGACCGAGCGAGCCCTTGAGCGAAGTGCGCTCGGTGGCCGCGTAGCGGACCCACAGCCGAGGGTCCAACAACAGATTCCGCGTGCCGCCCACCTTCTGGAGGTTGCCGCGCACGCCCGGCGTCACGGTGAGCGGGCCCCACTTGAAGTCCGCCTCGGCGAAGAGCGCGCCGTCGAAGCCGTTGATGGTGAGCTTCTCGTGGATGAGCTCCGCGACGGGGTCATTGCCCGGGAAGGGCACGTACTCGGTGCCCTCCGGAGAGGGGGCCTGCACGTCGACCTTCACGTGCTCGAAGTAGACATCCAGACCGGTGCGCAGGGTGAGCGTGTCGGACAGCTCCAGCGCCACCACCTCGCGCGCGCCCAGCGAGTAGATGGAGTCGTTTTCGATGTACTGGCCGAAGCTGATGTCGAAGTAGTCCACGCCCACGTACGGCGTGAAGACCGTGGTGAGCGGGCCCTTGCGGTACGTCCAGTCGCCCTTCACACGGTGGAAGACGGTGTGCGTGTCCAGGGAGATGTCCCGGTTCTGCTCCTCGCCTCCGGACACCAGGCGCAGCTTGTCGTCGCTGCCGAAGGCCATGATGTAGCCGGTGCTGCGCGCGGCTCCCGGCTCCGGCGTGGAGCCACGCGGCGCGCCGAAGTCCACGCGGAGCTGGTAGTCCCAGTACACGGGGACGATGGAGAGCGTGGAGCCCTCGTCGTCCGGAAGCACCAGGGGCAGCAGCGTGTCGATGTACGAGCGCCGCGCGGAGGCCGCCACGCTGATGCCCTCGGTGATGGGCGCCTCCAGGAAGAAGCCCGCGTCGAGCAGGTCCACCTTCACGGACCCGTGCACCGTGTCCGCGGCGCCCTTGCGCGTGGCCACGTCCACCACGCCGCCCACCGCGCGGCCGTACTGACTGCCGTAGCCGCCCGGGAAGAAGTCGAGCGAGTCGATGAACTCGGCGTTGACCACCGACGGTCCACCGAGCAGGTGGAAGAGGTTGGGGATGCGCACGCCGTCCATCAGCGTCGCCGTCTGGCCCGGGTTGGAGCCGCGCACCAGCAAGTCGCCGGAGATGAAGGGCGCGCGCGCCACACCCGGCAGCGTCTGGAGGACGCGGATGGGGTCGCCGAAAGTACCCGGCGTCTTCTGTGCCTCCTCACGCGTCACCGTGCGGCGGACCACTTCCTTCTTCGGCCGCTCGGAGCGCACCACCGTCTCGAAGGCGCTCCCGGCCGGAGCCAGGTAGAAGTTCACCTCCGTCGTCTCGTTCGCCTTCAGCATCTCCTTCGTCTGGTAGAGCTGATGGCCGGAGGCGATGACCCGCACCGCGCACTCGCCCGGAGGGACCTCCAGGGTGAACCGGCCGTCCACGTCGGACACGGCCTCGGCGGCGTCCGCGTCGTCACCGCAGCGCACGGTGGCGCCGGCCACGCGCGAGCGACTGCCTCGCGAGATGAGCTGACCGGTGAGCGTCGCCTTGGGCGCCTCGGGCTCGACGGCAACCTGGCCTTCGGGCGGCGGGGGCGCGTTGAGGGTGAAGTGGTAGACGTACTCCACCTGCACCGGCGCGGGCACGCCGTCGACCTCGGCGGGCGTGAAGCGGAACTGGCGCACGGCGGCGATGGCCGCCTCGTCGAAGCCGTGGCCCGCGGGCTCCGTGGACTGCACGTCCGTCACCGCGCCGTCCTCGGCGATGGTGATGATGAGGCGCACGGAGGCGGTGAGGCCCTGGGCGAGCGCCTCTGCGGGGTACTGGGCTTCGACCTGCTGCACCAACGCTGGGGGCTTGGTGATGGTGGGCTGCGCGGCCGGAGGTGACTCGGCGGCGGGGGCTCCGGGTTGCGGCGCCTGCGCGAGCGCCGGGGTCGCCACCCAGAGGGAAGCGGCGGCGAGCGCGGCGCGGGCTTTCACGTTCGAGGACATGGGGCTTTCAAGGACAGGGGCGTGAAGGGAGTCGGGCTCCCGCCGACAAAGGGACGGAGTGAAGGCGTGCTGGAGGAGCCGGCGAGCGTGGACGGGCCGTGGATGTGGAAGGGGCCCACCGGTGCACTCCCCCGCTCCGGCCCTCTCTCGGCGGGAGCGGGTGTTCAATCGAGCAGGAAGGTATAGGCGTACTTCATTTCCGTGGACACTGCTTCGCCTCCCTTGATGGCGGGACGGAAGCGGAAGCGGAGGATGGCGGAGCGCGCGGCTTCTTCGAGTCCGTGGCCCGGCCCGTTCAGCACGCGCGCATTCACCACGCGTCCCTCGGGGTCGATGGTGATGGACAGCGTCACCGTCCCCTCGACTCCCGCGCGACGTGCCTCGTCGGGATAGGGAATCTTCACCTCGCTGGCGAGCTGCGGCTCACGGTCCACCTGATAGATGGGCGTGTACTTGGGCGCGCTGTAGGCCTTCACCTCTTGCGGCGCCTTCGCCTTGTCGGCGGTGCGGCCATAGAGGGTGTTGCCCACCGGCGCCGCGAAGCCTCCCGCGTTCGTCGTGGAGGACATGGAGATGCCGACCACCAGGGGCGCCGGCTTCGCGCTCGGTGGAGGCGTCTCGTTGGGCGGAGGCGGCGCATCCACGGGGGGCGGAGGCAGGGGACGAGGGGCCTCGGCGACCTTGATGGGCGGAGGCTTCACGCGGACCTTCGGCGGCGGAGGGGGCTCGGGCTTCGGCTCCTCCACCACGGGCGGCGGGGGCGGTGGAGGCTTTGTCACTTCCACCATGACCAACTCCACGGGACGCTGCGGCGCGGGACGCTCGGGCGGGCGGGTGTGCAGCACCACCAACCCCAGCCCGTGCAACACGAGCGAGCCCGTGACGAACCCCACGAACAACCCGTTGCCACCCCGTCTGGGGAGGACGACACCACTGTCGAGCACGCTCGTACTCATGGCCTTCGCGTCAGCCCCGGGGTGCGGGCGCGACGTCCTTCTCGATGTTGAGCGCGAACTTGGCGATTCCGTGGCCCTTCACGGTGTCGATGAGCCGCATCACCTGTCCATACGCGATGCTCTGGTCGGCGCTGATGATGGCGCGGGTGTCCTTGTCCTTGGCGACGGCCTCGGCGACCTTGGTGGACAGCTCCGCCTCGCTCACCGGTGCACCGTCGAAGTAGAGCTTGCCCTCCTTGTCGAGCACCACGTTGACGAGCCCCTGCACCGTCTCGCCGCCGTTGGCCGCGCGGGGCAGGTCCACCTCCACCGTCTCGCGGACGATGAAGTTGGCCGTCACCATGAAGATGATGAGCAGCACCAACACGATGTCCACCAGCGGGGTGACGTTGATGCCAGTGATTTCCTCGTCGTCCTGTTGCGCGCCTCCGGCCATGACTAGCGGACCTCCGCGCGCAGGCTGCCGACCAGGGCGTAGCCCAGAGCGTTGGCTCGGCTGGTGAGGGTCTTGAGCTGACGGTTGAAGATGTTGAAGGCGACGACGGCGGGAATCGCGACGGCCAGGCCCACCGCCGTGGCGACAAGCGCCTCGGAGATGCCGCCCATCACCGTCTGCTGAATCGCCGCGCCCTTCACGCCCGCGGAGCCCAGGTCATGGAACGCCTTGATGATGCCGAGCACCGTGCCGAACAGGCCGATGAACGGGGCGTTGTTGCCCAGGGTGCCGAGGAAGGAGAGGAAGCGTTCGTACTGGGGGCGCTCGCGAGCCATGGTGGAGGCAATCACCTGCTCGACGGAGTCAGCGCCTTGCGCGGCGGAGGCGAGGCCCTCGCGGATGATGGCGGCCTCCATGCCCCGGCGTCCCTGGATGGCCACGCGGACGGCCTCGAGCTCTCCGCGCGCGAGCCGTACCGCGAGCGTCTCCGAGTCCGGGAGGCGGTTGCGGGAGAAGTACACGGCGCGCTCCAGCATGATGGCGATGGAGAGCACGGACAGGACGACCAGGATCCACAGCACCCACTCGGCCGAGGTGAGCGTGACGCCGAGCAGCTTGCTGCTGAGCCAGCCGAGATTCTCGGCGGGGACCTGGGCGATGACCGCGATGGACGACATGGAGTTCTTTCCCCTCTCGAAATGCGTTGGCGCGAACGGAACACCGAGGGCTCCGGAAAGTGTTACCGGGTTTATTTTTCGGGGCGGACCGCTGTGCGCGGGTGTAGGCCCGGCGGGCATCCTCGACGCGCTGGGAGTGCGGGGCGACAATGCCGGCCATGCAAGGCAAGAGCGTGGTGGTCACCGGTGCTTCCATGGGCATCGGCGAGGAGCTGTCGGTGGCGCTCGCGGCGCGGGGCGCGAATCTGGTGCTGGCCGCGCGGAGTGAGGACGCCCTCCAGCGGGTGAAGCAGCGGTGCCAGGCGGCGGGTGGGAAGGCCATCGCGGTGGCCACGGACGTGGGGGACCCGGAGGCGTGTCGGCGGATGGTGGACCGGGCGGTGGAGGCGTTCGGCGGCGTGGACGTGCTCGTCAACAATGCGGGCATCTCCATGGACGCGCGGTTCGAGGACATCACGGACCTGACGATTTTCGAGCGGCTGATGCGCATCAACTACCTGGGCGCGGTGTACTGCACGCACCATGCGCTACCGTACCTGAAGGCCCGGCGCGGGCTCCTGGTGGCGGTGTCGTCGCTGACGGGGAAGACGGGCGTGCCCACGCGCTCGGGCTATGCGGCGAGCAAGCACGCGATGAACGGGTTCTTCGATTCGCTGCGCGTGGAGCTGATGGGCACGGGCGTGGACGTGACGGTGGTGTGCCCGGGGTTCGTCGCGACGAATGTCCGCGCCAACGCGCTGGGCAAGGACGGCAAGCCGTTGCAGGTGAGCGCGCACGACGAGACGGAAGGCAACATGGACGTGGGCACGTGCGTGTCCATCATCCTGAAGGCCATGGACCAGCGTGAGCGCGAGGTGGTGATGACCACCAAGGGCAAGGTGGGTCAGTACCTGAAGCTGTTCACCCCGGGCTTCCTGGACCGCATCGTGTTCAAGGCGATTCAGGAACGGCGGAAGTGAGTGGGGCGGGAGATGAGGTTGCGTCAGTTTCGGCGAGTCCCTTCAACCGTGGAGGAAGGACTGAACGATGCCGAAACCGAAGCCCCCATCCCCTGCGGAGTTCTGAGCGAGAGTCGTCGAGTTGACCATGGCGGTGAGAACGACGAGCAGCCTGGCCGAGGAGTTCCACGTCACCGACACCACGACGCGTAACTGGATGCAACAGAGCGAGACCTCGTTCCTGACCACGACCTCCTTCTGCCCCAGCCCGCTCGCTTCGTACTCCGCCATCAACTGGTTCCACTCTTCAGGAAGTGGTCGGCGGATGCCGGAGTGAACCGGCAGCTCCACCCCTCAGTGCCGGCTGCGCTCCTTGCACACAAGGTGCAAGGAACGCAGATGACTCCACAATGACCTGGAGGCAAGACTCACTATCGGTCAAAGACGGAAATCCGATCAACCTTGAGGTAAGAGATATCGTGCCACCTGACACGCGTCTCAATTTGATGCCCGAGCCGGCCGCTCAGAGAGAAATTCAACGAGAAGTCCCTGTAGGTGTTCGGCTGAGCGAACGAGGCTCGCGCAATAACAGATGATGCGAGAACTGTACCCGACGTACTGTCGTAGATGTCTATCGTCGCGACGTTTCCTCCGGTTGTGACGACATCAATCATCATGCGAAAAACAGCAACCATGTTGCCGTCACCCCAGTGACTGGCATATGGGCCATAGATGAGATGACCCTGGCTGTCGGCAGCCGT
This sequence comes from Myxococcus eversor, assembly GCF_010894455.1. Taxonomy (GTDB): domain Bacteria; phylum Myxococcota; class Myxococcia; order Myxococcales; family Myxococcaceae; genus Myxococcus; species Myxococcus eversor. Next base: position 147,016 of record NZ_JAAIXY010000002.1, read on the forward strand.
GTTTGCTGACCATCCATCGCCCTCTTGGCGCCCCAGGGCCTTTGAGAGTGAATTGCCTTCCGCCTCATAGACAAACGGCAGAATATAGTCGGCCGGGAAGCTGATTCGTCGAGTCGTTTCGATGGAGCGGGCTCCGATCGCAATTGGAAGCGAAATACCACGATGAAGAACGGCCCCACCAATCTCCATTCCCCCATGGACATAGCATGCACAGAATCCAGTGTCGTCGTTATCGGAAGGACCGATGGACTCCATCTTCACCGAGTCGCCACGTGATGCTCTGCCTCGAGCGCTCCAAGAAAGCGAAGTTCCAGCCCAGCCCCATGTCTCGTCTTGGACTGGCAGAAAGGGAGGAAGACGGACGGTCCATTTATCTGCTGGGAATGTAAGCGGGAATACGGGACCTGTGACGGAGATGTTATCGGGGCGAACTGCATGGAATAGCCCGGCCTTGACGGGTTGCGTCGCCGGAAGTTTTGATAGGACGAGGCCGCCAATCACGGACCAGATTTCATAGCCAAAGCCCGGATTCGCAGCAGGGTTTTCGAACTGGTAAGTGCGGTCGAAGTAGTTGCGATCGCCGTACAAGGTGTATCCGACATGCAGGTAGACAGGGCGACGTACACCGTCGGCAAAAAGGAAGTTCTGGTGGCAGCGGTCACCTTCCTGCACACCATCTCGTGCTGCATCCGCCTCTTTCGTGATAGGGGCCTTATAGACCAGTTTCATGGAGGTTCCCGTCTGCTCGCTAACCGTGGCGGACAGCTTCCTGGCCCATGAAATGTGATTATTGCTGCAGGCCGTCCAGTGAGGGACGTCGGCATCTGTGACCGCGGCTGCTTCGTTGACGCCGTACCAATTGCAAATGCGTCGAACGCATGCACTCCCTTGGCAGGACTCGTCTGTGTCGCACAGCCCGTTTCCATTGGGATCTTCGTCGGGCTCAGCTATCTCGTGTGGCAGTTCGAAATGCTCGGCGCCACTGTATCCAGCCATCCAGGCGCCATCTCCGTCCTCGGCGACTCCCAGAAAACTGATGGGACGATGCGTAGAGGGGTCTTCGTGAAGAAACGCCAGAGAACCTCCCGAGGCCCCATTGAGGAGCCACAGGCCATTCATCTTCCCGTAGAATCCCGTCTGATCGATCCAGGCCATGTAGTGCCTTCCCACAAACACAAGATCGCTGGCGTTTGGACCATCCCTTCGAATCTGGGATGCAACTGGGTCATATGTCCCAAAGCCAAGGCCTTCGATCGCTCTGCGGACCAGGCTTTGGACGTGAGCATCCGAACTGAGAGTGAAGTTCTTGATCGCCGGCTGCCCGGCGACGAAGTCGTCGATATGGACGGTGACCTTCTCAATATTCATGAAGGCACGGTCAAGCCAACGGACGCGAACCTCCATCCTATCTGAAGAACAGAGCGTGAGGTCGAACCAAAGGTCGAACTCCTGGTACTGAAATGGTTGGGCGAAATCGCCTCTCAGGACGTCTTGAGCAGCAATGGTTCTGTTGCTGTCGTGGCAGTGGATTTCAATCCTTGCCACAGCGAGATTATTACTGCTTACGTTATCAACCATGAGGCGAAAGACCGCCTTGCCGGCTCCGGCCCCCCAGTTTGTCGCATAGGGCCCATAGACGAGGAATCCATTGCTTTGGTTGGGGACGTTTGCTGCCCACCCTGAGGCATCTGCATATCCAATCTCATGCGCAAGATCGGCTTCCGCCTCGTACGTGAAGTTCCTGTCGAATGACTCTGGAAATGCTTTTGCTGGGGATAGAATCGCAAGCAGAACAAGCGTTGCGTAGACTGACCCCTTGTGGGGGGAGATTTTTTGGGTGTCTGGCATGTGTTTGGCTTGAACTCCGGAGTGGCGGACGTTCATACGTGCCGCAGGTTAAAACCCGACAAATGGCCTGTGCTGAATTTTCTGCGCGCAGGCACGGTGGACACACGGGTGGAGATGCACTCCAACGCCTAACGGTGCGCGGTGAAGCGACCCCGCGCCATGAAGACGTTTGCATCGTCGATGATGATGTGTGTACCCGCATCCGCGCGCCATTCGTCGATGAGTTCTTTCACTCGCTCGGCGGTGAGGGGCCAGACGTCACCATGGGGTGGCTTCTCCACCAGCACCCACTCATACACCCGACCATCGTCGGGCTGCGGGCCGCCTACGGCGTAGATTTCATTCCGGCCAGCCAACAAGGAAACGAAATTACTGCCCAGCAGAGCCATACCCTCACTGTGCTGCGCGAGCACGTCCACTCCACGCGAGATGCTAGCCAGTCGATCCGGAGCCCCGGGACACTGGCCTGGATACGTTCGTGAGGACACCAGCGTGAGCGTGAGCTTTCGGAAATTTGGCTCGTTGCTGATGAGGAGAATCAAGCCGGTGCACACGAGGACCCACGCAGGTGGCCTCCGAGCACGCAGGATGGGCACAAAGCCCATCAGCGCGGCAGCCATCAGCGATACGCCGTAATGGAAGCGCCAAGCCATTCCGAGGAAGCGGATGCCGAGCATCGGCAGAAGGACCATCAGCCACGCCCAGTCGGGCCTCAAGCGCTCACGCCACGCCCAGACGCTCAGTGGGAGGAGCAACACAAACAAGGTGCCGATGCGCGACAGGTGGACCGGTGCCAGGCGGAGTGAGAGATAGTGGAGGAGCCCCTCGTCCAGGCCCAGCTTGAGCCGGACACCGTAGTCCTCCGTGGGGCCCATCAGCCACGGCCGCAGCCCATAGACTCCTGCGAGCCAGACCAGGGACAGCGCGCCAACGCCCACTGCCAAGCGCCGCTCGCCGCGTAGCAACAACGCCACGGTGAGCATGAGACCTCCGAAGGCGAACTCCTCCTTGCAGGCCAACAAAAGTATCAGAGATACCAGCAGCAGGCCCTTGCGACGCAGGTGGAAGGCCAAGCCCGTCAACACCAACGGTAGCGCGGACCATGTCGTCGGATGGATGGGAAACCTCAACGCCTCCACCGCACTGGGGGACAGGAGCAAGAGCGCCGCCAGCAGCACCGTGGCGGCGCGGCTCAGCAGTCCACGTGCGTTGAGCCACACCAATGGCGCAACCGTGAGCAGTACAAAGAGCGCTTCGACCACCAGCACGGCCCACATCGGTGGCAACACCGCCACCAGCGGGCGGGCCACCCACAGGATGGGGTCGAAGTGGTCGTTGAAGATGTAGACCTGTCGCGCGCTGAGCCAAGGGTTCGGATCCGCCAGCGACATGCGCGCCAAGGCCTGCGTGTAGATGCCCAGGTCGAAGTGCGGAAAGCAGGCGTGCGCGGCCTGAATCCAGACCGGCGCCACGACGAAAACCATCCATACGAGGACGACGAGCGGTAGAGCCAGCCACTCCAGCCATTGCCGCACACGTCCGGGGCTCGAATCATTTGCGGAAGAAGGCATGGGTCACGAGTCGAGGGGGCTGACCACGGAGCAAGGGCCGCGTCGTTTATCGCACTCCCGCGACTCATGTCACTCGGCGCAGTGCCGCGATGGAGTTGCTTCGGTTTCATTGAGTCCGTTCAACTGTGGGTGAAGGACTGAGCGATGCCAAAACCAAGGCCCCCATACCCTGCGGAGTTCCGAGCGCGAGTCGTCGAGTTGGCCAAGGCAAGGAGGACAACGAGCAGCCTTGCTGAGGCGATCCATGTCGCCGACACCACGGGTACGCAACACGAGGCGAACGAGTTCGACGAGCCAACGCGCTGTGCGAATCCTTCCTCTCCTGCCTGGAGTGCGAGTTGCCCGTCCGACGAACCTTCCGTCCCCATGCCGCAGCCAGGGTGGCCGCTTCGAATACATCAAAGGTTCGTACAACCTGCGCGGAGACACTCCGCCCTGGGTTACCGTCCCCGACCAACCATGAGAAGCGGCACCGAGCTGCGGCTTGACCCACAAAGTCGAGGGGGCTCAACGGAACCGGCGTAACTCCATCGGTGGCAAGGACGGCTGCTCTACGAGGGAGCTTCCCTGCGGCCACACCTGTGATTCGACTTCCATGACGCAACGTGTCACACTGCGCGCGGAGGTACTGAATGACGACTTCGGAAGCGGCTGAAACCCCAGACTCCGAGCCTGGGTTCCCGGTGGTCTCGTCCCCTCCCGCTGAAGCGGCGCTCCCCGCTCCGCCCAAGCCTCGCGTGGGCAAGGTGGATCTGGCGCTCGGCGTGCTCAATGGCGTGCTGGGCGACTACCTCCACCGCCAGAACAACGCGCTCGCCACGCCCATGGGCCTCTACCACAAAGGCCGCTCCCTCCCCGTCGAGCGCGAGGCTCTGCGCGCCGCGCATCCTCACTCCACGGGACGCGTGGCACTTTGGGTCCACGGACTCGCCGTCACCGAGGCCGTCTGGGCCTTCCCCTCCGAGCCCACCACTGACTACGGCTCCCTCCTGGAGCGCGACGCCGGCTTCACCCCGCTCTACCTCCGCTACAACACCGGCCTGCACATCTCCGACAACGGCGAGGCCCTCGCGCACCTCCTGCAACGCCTGGTCGCCGAGTTCCCCGTCCCCATCACCGAGCTCGTCCTCGTCGGCTACAGCATGGGCGGCCTCGTCCTTCGCAGCGCCTGCCACATCGCCTCCGAGACGTGCCTGCCCTGGCTCTCCCTCGTGCGCCGCTCGTACTCCATCGGCGTGCCCCACTTCGGCAGCCCCCTGGAGCGCATGGGCACCGTCGTCGCCCAGGTCCTCCGCGCCGTGCCCAATCCCTACACTCGCCTGGTCGCCGACGTCGTCGACCTGCGCAGCAGCGGCGTGAAGGACCTCGGTGTCGCCCGCCTGCGCCGACAGGACTGGGAAGACACCACGTCGCCGTGCACGCCCCTGCTCCCTCCGCCGGGCATCGCCCACCACCTCATCGTCGGAGCGCTCGGCCAACAGGGAAAGTGGCTGTCGGCCATGTTCGGTGACGGCGTCGTCTCTCTGGCGAGCGCTTCCGGACGCACCGGCCCTCGTGATACGAGCCCGTTGTTCCCCCCGGAAAACGTCAAGGTGGTCGCCGGTATCGACCACGTCTCGCTCGCCCACCACGCGGAGGTTTACGCGCGGCTGCGCGAGTCGCTCGCAGTGGAGGTCGCATGACTCGCCTACGTGGTCTGAAGGACCTGGTGCACGATGCCGTCGAACAGGGCGCCATCGCCGTGGAGCGCATCCACCGCTCCAGCGCCGCGAAGCCCTTCGAGGTGCTGCGGCTGATTCCCACGCTCGACGCACCCGTGGGCACCCTGCAGTCCCTCCACGACGCCGCCCTCTCCGGCACGTATGGAATGGTCCGCTGGGTCAACCGCGCTGTCGACGGGACGCTGGACGTCGCTCTGGACCTCTTCGAGCAACGCCAGCTCTCCCAGACGAACGCTCAGGGCCATCCCCCTGAACCTCCTCTTTGACGGTCAATGTTACTCGGAGGGGCCGCCGGACAACGGATGGCCGGTGGGACGGCGCTCGACACCGGTCTTGGATTTCCTCACGGTCTCCCTGACGACAGGCGAATCTGTTCGAGCCGCGCCCCCTCAGCCATCAAGTTCCTCGACGCAACTCCATTCGCAGTCCTCACCGACAACATAGGCAGTGTTCTTCGCCAGGTCAGGCAAGCCAGGGCCGTCATCAGGGTAGGCATCCAGAACCACATACACACGGTCCTCCTGCCAGTCGATTTGCACCCCACCCGACAGGACCTCGAATGTCGTCCTGCCAAGCTCGAACCTGAACTCTTTCATGCCGCGCACAGAAAAAGTGACCCTGGACCACCCAGAGCGCGAATCTCTGTCTTTGCACTGCACTTCAATCCTGCAGGTCCTTGAAGGGACGCCGACCTCAAGCTCGACCTTGCGCACCACTCCGTCATAGAAGTCGGCGAACCGCTCATGAAATAGCGCAACATGTTCAGGCTGTAGACGCATGGACTCACACTAGCGCCGAGCAGAACCCAGGTCAGGTGGAAGTGACGCTCAGGGCCCGTCGAACACCGACAACCTCCTCGTCGGCGACACGTCGAAGAACGCGTAGTTCCAGCAGTTCATGTCGTGGACTCCATCCGGCGCAATGCCGGATCAGGCGACCCGTGAGAACCACTCCCCCGTGGAGAACTGGGCCTCCAGCACCGCGGCCAGGTGCGTGTCCTCCAGCAGCACGCCCACTTCGATGTTCCGTGTCTGTCCTCGGTTCGTGAAGTTCGCGGACGTCACGAAGACCCACCGTGCGTCCACCACGACGCATTTCGCATGCAGGCTGGCGAAGACTCCCCTCCTGGGTGAGAAGCCGTGGCACTCCGGAAAGGGCGGCCCGAAGGGCCAGTGCTCCCGCAGGAACGCCGAGGCCACCGGCGCGCTCGCATAGAGCCTGCCACTCACGCCTCGCTGGAGGGCTGCGTGCAGCGGCCCCAACACGTCCGCCGCATGGTCGAACGTGAATCCGGCCACCAGCACCGTGCTCGTGGCCTTGTGGAAAAGGTCCGCCAGCACCACCGCCGTGTCGCGAGCGCCGCTCCAGCGGGCCTCCGGCCCCGTCCAGACCAGCTCTGGCCGCCGGGCACCCGCGCGCCGCTCCACGAGCACCGTGTCCAGCAGCACCAGCGTTCCCTCCCGTCCCAGCGCGTTCAACGCCGCGACCTCCCCCGTCAGCCGCTCCAGCCCCTCTCCCTGGAGCGCCAGTCGGGACAACGGAAACCCGAGCCGCCGCGTGCCCACCACGGCCTTCAGCCGCTCCAGGTCCAGCGTCGCCACGCCGCTCAGGTCCACGGCGTCTTCAAGAAGGCGACGTCCTCGTGGCCCAACGTGGGCACGACGAGCGCTCGGTCGAGGTACTGGTTGAAGCGCTCGCAGGAGCACTCGGGGAGGAAGAGGCACCCGTGGCACGCGGCGCCCTCCAGGTCGCGGTCATCACGGCCCGTGGGCTCGTGATGCGCGCAGACGGGGTCGTTGGAGCACAGGCGCGCGTCCTCCAGCGCCCGGGCAAGGTGCTGCCCCAGTCGCCGGCCCTCCTCCACCAGGCCGCCCAGCGTGCCTTCCGCGCCCGTGGTGCCCGTCATCAACAGGATGCCCGCCATGGGGACGGCGTCGCTGTGCGGCGCGCAATAGAGCCGCTCGCGGATGGAGCTCGCGGGATAGCCACACTCCAGCGCCACCTCCGTCATCAACAGGTGCGCCAGCGAATGGAGCAGATAGAGCCGCACGCCCGGGAAGGGGAGCTTCGAACCGGAGCCCTGCTTCCAGCGTTCATATCCCGCCCGGAGCACCTCCTCGCGCCGCAGCACGGGCTCGGACAGCTCCCAGGCATGCACCTGCTGCTCGTCGAGCACCAGCAGCATGCCCTCGCCCTGCATCTCCGTGACGGGGACCCAGTCCCGGTGGAGCGACATCGGCGCGAGCGCCACGTCCAAATCGTAGCGGCCCTGGAGGTCCTTCGACAGGGGCTCCAGCCGCGTGAAGCCGACCTGGGCCTGGACCTCCCGCAGCCGTCGCGCCAGCACCACGCGTTCGACCAGCGAGGGCAGCCCCTGGGGCCGAGCGATGCGCCGGGCCCAGAAGACCTCGGTGCGGTCCCGGGGCATCTCGCCAGGTTTCTCCTGGGGCTGCGCGAGGAACTGGAGCCACTCCGCGGTGCGGATCTCCGGGACGGCTTCGGGCGTGTGCTCGCGCTCCGCAAGGATTGCCGCCAGCACCTCCGCGTTGGAGGCGGAGCCGAGCGCCGCCTGCACCTGGGCAATGGTCCGGAAGGCCGGCAGGGTCTCCGCTGTCGCTGACTGGAGGATGCTCCACGCGGACTGCACCTTGCGCCGGAGCGACTCCGGTTCAGGGATGGTGATGGCACTGGTGGTCTGCGCGAAGTAGCCGTTGCTGGCGGTGCGGACCAGCAGCCGCTGCTTCTCGTCGCAGCGCTCCCGCGCCTCCAATCCCAGCCAGGGCCGCTCCCCGTCGCAGCGGTCCTGCTGCTCCTTGTGGGTCATGTCGATGAGGCGCCTGCGCTTGCCGCACGTCGAGCACGCGACCTCGATGTCACTGAAGTCACCGCTCACGCCCTCCTCGAACTTGAGCTGTGGGGCGTCGCAAGGCTTGCGCTCGTGCATCCACCAGCTCCAGTCGATGTCCGACAGGTGCCCCCGAGGACAGGCCGCGACGAAGCGCACCGGCACACAGCGCTCGGGCTTCGCTTCCACACCCGCGCAGCGATGGCGGTACTCCTGATTCACACGCTCCAGGCTGTTGGCCCGCACCAGCGTGCGGCAGTGGGGGTTCTGGCAGACAAACCAGCGCGGAAACTCATACACCTGGATGCCGCAGGACTCTGTCGGCTCTCGCTCATCCCCAGCGGGGGGCTTGCGGAAGGGGGCCTCCTTGCTGAGCGGCCACTTGTTGCGGTGGTAGAGCGGTTCGACGATTTCCAGCAACCGTGGCTCGTTGACCACCTCGCCCTGGCCCTTGAGACGCCAGAAGTCCAGGCCGCCCACGAGGACCGCGTCGTTCAGCAAGTCCAGCATGCTGCCCGGACCGAAGGTGGAGACCACCTGGCTCTGGCGCACGCGCCCATCCGGCGGCCGCGTCGAGCGGGCCCGGTTCCACTTCCTAGGTTTCGTCATGCGCTACCTCCACCATCGCTGCCTTCGGGGCGCGGTAGCCGCCCAGGGGTTGACGTGAAATCCACAGGTGCACCGAGGACTCCACGTCACGCATGGACGTGGGCGCGTCGAACTTGAGCTCGTCCTGGGTGAGGTTGTCGGTGGGGTCCAGGAACCCGCGCAGCAGGGGCTTGAGCCCCTTTCCCTCCGGGTCGTAGGGCGAGTACGCGCGCTGGGCGGCGTCCTTCTTCGCCTGCTCGATGATGTTGCGCCACGAGTCGAGCAGGCTTCGCGCGCGCTGCATCACGATGCCGCTGGCGCGCTCTGACTCCGCCTTGGGCAGCCCTCGGCCAGCGCGCTTCGCCAGGGTTTCGAGCGCCTGCTCCAGCGCGTCCCGGTGCGCCTGCAGGGACTTCCACTCCAGGGGCGCCGTCATCGAGGTGCCCAGCAGCCGGCCCAGCGCCACCACCACGCCCGCGAGCCCCCGGTCGAGCGCCGGTGCCGAGAAGGGTGTCACCGAGGTGGCTTCGACGAAGCGATAGAACGACTCGTGGTACGTCCCGAAGCGCTCGTAGTGGCTGCGGTCGCGGGGCTTGGCCGCGTTGAGGCACGTCACCACGAGGCCGGGCTTGTTCAGCTTGCGGCCCACGCGGCTGGACGCCTGGATGTACTCGCTGGTCGTCTTGGGCTGTCCCGCCACGACCATGAGTCCCAACCGGTCGATGTCCACGCCGACGGAAATCATGTTGCTGGCGAGCACGACGTCGATGCTCTGGGGCTGACCGTGCGTGAGCTCCAGGCGGTTCTTCGAGGCCTTGATGTCAGCGGTCTTCTCCCGGCTGGTCAGCTCGATGGGCTCGCCGCGGATGGTCCTGCCCCGGTACCAGGGATGCTCGGCCTGTTTGTCGAAGTCCTCTGGACGACGGCGGACGCGGTCCATCACCAGTCGGCGCACCTCGTCCTCGACCAGCCGGCGCATGCCGCCCAGTTCGCGCAGGCTGTTGAAGTAGCCGACGAGCGTCAGGTACGGGTCCGCGCTCACGGCGCCGTGAAGTTGTTCGCCGCGCGCGGCGGCGGCGAGCAGGCTGACATAGACGCGCAGCAGGATGGCCTTCATGGGCCGCCCGGGTGCCGCCACGCCCACGTATTGGCGCGCGCCCTTCTTGCCCACGGAGGCGAAGAACGTCTCGGAGGCATCCACGCCTGGCGGAGGGAAGAGCGCGACGTCCCGTCCATAGAGGCGACTCACCTGTTGCCGGGAGCGGCGGACCGTGGCGGTGGAGGCCACCAGCTTCGCCCGAGGCGCGAGCGTCAGGACGGCGCCTTCGTAGAGGCCCACCATGGAGCCCAGCGGGCCGGAGATGAGGTGCAGTTCGTCCTGCACGATGAGCTCCGGGGGAGGCAGCCCCTTCGGGAGCGTCACGAGCGCCGCCTTCACGTCCGCGGCGGCATTGCACGGACCGACGAAGCGCTTCCCGGTGCGACCCAGGACGCGACCGAAGAGCAATCCCGTCTCTCCACGCCACGGCAGCATGGCGAACTTGTCCACGGTGGCGACGAGGAAGCACGGCAGCTCCCGGTAGATCTGCTCGTCGACGAAGAGGACGGGGAGCCCTTCCGGGTTGCGTCCCAGGTTGAAGGCACACTCGATGTTGGCGCAGCCGACGAGCACTTCATCTGGTTTGGATTTGGACGGCCGGAGGATGAAGCACTCCCGTTCGAACGGCGTCGTGCACCAGGGACAGGTGGCGAGCGGGAAGGGAGACTGCGCGCGGGCACTGTTGTCGTTCTTGTACTCGGTGATTTGCGTGGATGCCTGCTCCAGCGTGTTGGCGGTCGCGGAGCGGCCGACCCACAGTCCGATGGAGAAGCGCACGACTCCCAGGCGTTTCGGCTCTTGCTTGCGGAGCACTTCGAGCGCGCAGATGAGTGTCGCGGCGCGACCGAGCTGGTCGAGTGTGAGCAGCCGCAGCGTGTAGCGCAGCAGCACGGCCACGCCCAGTCCGCCGTGGAGGTGGGCCTGACCCCGGAGGCGGCGCAGGAGCAGGGTGAAGGCAATGAGTCCCAGGTAGGCCTGCGTCTTTCCGCCGCCGGTGGGAAAGAAGATGAGCTCCACGAGCTCACGGTCCGCGTGGCCTTCGTGCTCGACGGAGGGGAGGTTGAGCAGGATGAAGGCGAGCTGGAAGAGACGCCATTGAGGCGCTTCTTCCTGCCGCACCTTGCGTTCCGCCTGGGCCATGACGCTGTTCATCCAGCGGAAGGCGTCGAAGGCGAGAGGTTCCCGTGTCAGGAGTTGGATGCCCTCCTCGATGCGATCGGCCGCGCGTCGAGCCCTGCGGATGAGCTCATCCCGTGTCTCCTCGCGGCGTTCGCTTCCGACAGCGATGGTGGCCTGCGTGGCCACCCATTCACGGTAGGTCCGGACCAGGGGGAGCAGGGCCGCTACGGCCTCCGAGGGTGTCGTGAACGCGGCGAGCTGCTCCATGCCCACCGTGACTTCGTCAATCCGCCGCGCTTCGACAGGGAGCACCTCGACGCGTGGCAGCCAGTCCGTTTCCACGCGGGTGACGGGGACGGAGGTGGATGGGACGCGCACGGAGATGCCATGGCCCACGGCCCACCGCTGGCGGTCGCGGAACTGGAGGTCGTTGACGCGGTCGTCGTCGTCCTCGCTCCTGGCGTCGCTGGAGTCCTGTCGGCTGACGAAGCCCTGCTCGCATTCCAGGGCGAGGTGGGTCTGGAAGGCATAGGCCTCGTCCCGGTCGACGGCGGTGCTGGTGGGCGGGCGCGCGTTGACGAGGAAGATGGCGACCGCGAGCTCTCCTTCGAGCGTCTTCTCCACGTGGCCTTCCAGGCGCAGGCCCCCGCTGTCCTGGAGGTACAGGCCTTCCCGCAGCGCCGCGTCGTTCAGGTGCAGGGTGACGGTGCGTTGGTGGAAGGTACGTCTCCACGGCTTGCGCTCCTCTGCTTCGAGGCGCTGGTAGTCCGCCCAGCAGACATGGGCTGTGAGCTGGGACGTGCCCGCGGGGACGAAGACGGACAGGCCCATGGATGCGGGCAGGCGGCGCACCTTCTTGGCGGTCGGGTCGGGGCGGGAGGCTTCCTCGTTGTCCTCGTCATTGCCCGCGGCGAGGTCGTCTTCCTCGTCGTCGGGCTCATCCTCGATGACGCCCTGGTCGAGCGGGACAAGGAAGCCCGTCAGGTACCAGCGGGACGGTGGCGTGCGGAGCACTTCCGCGGCGTCCGAGACAGGAGCACCTGGAGGCTTGTGGAACGGACCCACGAGGTCCGCTTCGAGTGCATCGATGAGGTGGGAGCGGACCGCTCCCGTGTCAGGGGCATTCATGGGAGGGCTCAGGCGGTCTGGGCGCGGGACTTCGAGGGACGGCGGACGGTGGGGTGGGCTTCCTCGTGGGCACGCTGCGCGTTCAGGTCGAAGAGGCGGTCGAGAACTTCGTCCTCGAAGGCTTCGAGCTGTTTGGGAGTGGCGCCGCAGTACAGAGGGGATTGGATGTCATTCCAGCCGTAGGCATCCAGGACAGCCTGGTCCACGGCCACGTGCAGGTCCCGCAGGCGCTGCGTCGCTGTGTCGGTGACGGACTTGTCCTTGAGCCGGTTGTACGTCGTCGTCAGGCCGATGTTGTGGGCCTGCATGTACTGGCTGCGCTCGAAGTGGAGCCGTTCGCCTATCGCATTGAGCGCTGAGGTGCTTGCGGAGTCCGGGAAGGGGAAGGTCTCGAAGCAATCACTAGGAGCATAACGAAGGCGGTCCTCGAGAGATGACGACAGAAGCCGGGCCCAGACTTCATGCACCCGTGATTGCAACACCGTCAGCCAGTGGTCTTGGTCCACTGGAATGACAACGACGCCCTCACTGAAGATCGTAGAGGACTGCTGCCAGGAGAACATCAGGTGCTTCGAGACTCGAGAGGTTGTGAGGCAACGAGCGACGGGACGAAGTGCTTCCTGGAGTTCAATACGCTTCTCGCCAAACTGCCACCACCACTTGCGGTAGCTTTCCCTATTGTTCTTGTCGCGCTCAGGCTTTACCAAGTCCCGTACGATGCGGATGAGGCCGGGCCAGCGCTCAGCTTCGGCTAAATCCATTTGCCCGAAGTTGATGACATGCCTTTCGAGTTCGGGACTCGGGTCGGAGTTAAGTTCCTCGCCCCCCACGTAGCGAAAGATTCGCGCCGCGTTCATTGATGATTTCGAGACAAGATCCGAGCGCTGCTCAGGGCTAAGTACAAACCCCATTCCCAAGACGTACATCCCAACGAAGCTCTTGCCAGCATTGGCACCAATCGCCACGGGCTCCGGGCGTTCAGGTTTGCCACGTAGCCGAGAGTTGATGCACTTCACAGGCAGGCGATCCAGGCGAGGCTCCAGCATCAGGCCAGAGACGTGCCCCTTCGCCAGGTGCACGACGGACACCGAGACGTTAGCTCCAGAGACGGGCCACTTCATGGAGCGCACGGCGTCATAGAGGTGGCCGCCGTTGTCCACCAGGTACTTCAGTCCCGTGGCCCTCGTGTCCCCTTGCGCGATGGTGTTGGTGGCGATGAATCCGAAGCTGCCGTGCTCACCCAATAGATGGAACGCACGGCGGAAGAAGTGGGCGGAGAGATCCGCGTTGCCGTGCGCACCCTCATGAACCGCCTGGAGCCAAGGGAGGTAGTTCTCTCCACCCGTCTCGATGATGGCGTTCTTTCCCGCGAACGGCGGGTTCCCCACGAACCCATCGACCCATGCAGCCTTGTTGAGCTGCTCGTTGTCCAGTGGATCCGGCCGTCTCCCGTGGAAGACCTCCGGGAACTCCAGCGGCCAGTGAAACGTCCCTGACGGCGCGGAGAACGCCTCGATGTCCGTCGGCATGGGAGGCGGAACCCCATTCTTCGCCTTGGACAGCCACGCCCCAATCAGGTCCAACCGGCGGACGCGCTCCTTCTCCCGCCCCTTGTCCGAGCCATGGGCGAAGAACGCTCCGACGCACGCGTTGGCGATCCGCTTGATGTCCTTCAACGCCGCGTCCGCGTCGTGGAGAAGCCCCTCCTTCATCCGGCCGGGCTCCAGGTCCAACTGCAGCGGCTTGCGCTCCGGCCCTTCCAGGTCGAGCGCGAGCTGGAGGATCTTCTCGCGCTTCTCCAGCGAGCTGTTCAGCGCCTTGGAGATGAACGCCCAGGGCAGTTCCGACTGCTTCTTGCTGGTCGGGTCCCAGTGGAACACTTGAAGCTGCTCCAGGCCGAGCCCGACCAACGAATCCCCACACTTGAGCGCATGGTCCAGGAAGGTGAAGGGCTCCGTCTTCGCCAACGTCACGAGCCACAGCGACAGCTTCGCGAGCTTCACGGCCCATGGATTCTTGTCCACGCCGTACAGGCATCGCTGGGCCACCAGCCGGCGTGCCCGCATCACCTCGTCCTCGTGCTTGTCATGCTTCAACACTCCTTCACGTGTCCAGGCGGCGACAACCTGGTCCGCGAGAAAGCGGCAGGACTCCACCAGGAACGCACCCGACCCCATGGCCGGGTCGCAGATCTTCAGGTTGAGGAGTCTTTCTGACGTCGGCAGCGGCACCATCGTCTTGAGCAAAGGCTCTAGAGCCCGGCGGACGATGGTCGATGACAGACTTCGAGGCGTGTAATGGCTGCTGGTCCGTCGCCGCTCGTCGCCAGGCTGGAGTACCCACTGGGATGCTCGCCGTGTCTCGGTCCCCTTCACGCGGTACGGCTCCAGCGCGGTCAGGACCATCTGCTGTGTCGAAGCCTGCTCCAACGCCTTCGACAGGGCTTTCACCGCCTTCGCATCGAGGCCCGCCTCCTCTTCCACCCACGTCGCGCGCCGCTTCGCGGGGTGGGCCAGCACCTCGTCCGCGGAGACCCATACCTTCGAAGGCTTGAGGCAGATTCCAGCACCGGTCAGGCGCTTCACGTGGAAGCCCATCAGGCCCTCGTACACGGAGCCGATCTGCTCCACGTCGAGCGACTTGAAGCTCAGTCGCTGTCCCTTGAGGAAGACGAGCCGCTCCAGGACCTGGAGGACCGTCTCGTCATCGATGGGAGGCACCCGCGCATCCGTGCCCGCCTCGGCGGAGTTCGCGCCTCCCAGGAAGGGGAACGTGCCAGGGTCGAAGAGCTGTCCACGCCGCGCCGGCATTCGCAGCTTGTCGTGCGAGGCGCCCAGGTAGATGCACCTGAAGAGCGCCAGCAACCGTGGCCACGCACCGAAGCGCCGGTTCATCGAATCGGGGTATTGACTGGAGTCCTCGACGAGTTGCGCGTGAAGAGCCTTCACCGACAGGTCATCGCGGTAGGGCTCCTGGTCCACGGGAAGCAGGCCCCGGTCTTCCGCGTAGAGGATGAAGACGAGCCGCAAGAGCGTGGAGAGGAGCCCGCCGTAGACATGGTCCTCACCTCGTGAGAACGCCTCCTCCAGGGCTCGGGAGCCATCCCGTTCAGCGGCCGTCTCGAAACCCGTGAGAAGGATGCCGAGCGCCTCCAGTACCTGGTCGGCCAGTTCATCGGTGACATCCGCCTGCCGGCGGCGTGACTGCTCCAGGAGCGCGGGAAGCTGATGCTCGGGCAGCACGCCGAAGAAGCGGCGCGCGTGCAGGAGCATCACCATCGCGTCGAACAGCGGACGACCGCTGGCGGTGACGAGGTCCTTGAACCGGAAGGTGATGTGCCCTGACGTCTCTCCGTGGGGCGCATAGACCAGGCGCACGGAGTCCCCGTTGAACAGCAGACCGATGGGGACACGGGCCGCGCGCAGCAGGCGGTCGAACTTGGCGGTGGGCTCGTAGAACCACGCGCCCGTGGTGTCTTCCTTCTTGTCCAGGTCCAACCCGGCCGGCAGCTCCCAGGTCAGGAGCGCGAAGCCTTCCGCGGCGCGGCTGATGGGCGTGGAATCATCCGGCAACCCTTCCGGCTTCGCGGGAGGAGGCCCTCGTCGCAACAGACCCCGCGTGGGCCTGACTGTCTGATGCCCCTCCGCGATATCGAGCTGGAGGTCCTCTGGAAACCTCGTGGTGAAATCATCCTCGGTGTAGCCCAGCACCTCCCGGAGGAAGCGTGGGACATCCGTCACGCGAGGTGACTCCCGGCCCGCCAGCAGGACGAACCGCGACTGCGCGGACACCGGCAGGCGCTGCATGCACTGCGCGTCCTCGAGGACCGGGATGGAGACCACCAGTCCTTCGATGGGCTGCGCCATCCCCATCCATGTCTGGTGATAACGACGCTCGACGTCTCCGCCATAATTCTGGCCGTTCATCAGCGCGCCCCCGGCCACAGATAGACCATGCCCACGGGCACCAGGCGGGCGACCCGCACGGCGTAGGTGGCCTTCAAGGATTCAGGTTGTTCGACGAGCTCCCTTCCAAGCGCTGTCAATCGCTGTTCAAGGTGCGCCTTGTCCCTCCTCCATTGGTCCTTCTCGGCCTGGGCGTCGAGCTCGAGCTCGAGCTGCGCGCCCAGGGCCTCCTGGATGGCCTCCTGCTGCGTCAGGAGAATCTCCGTCAGCGCCTTGGCTTCGGACGCGCCCCGCGCCGCCAGCTTCTTGCGAGCATCCCGCTCTCGCACCGAGGCCTGTTCCTCGATGGCGGGCCAGAGCTTCGAGAAGTCGGACTCGACACTGGCCAGCAACCGTTTCTGGACGGCCTTGGGTATCGAGGAGAGCGCGGGCGCTTCCGCCAGCGTGGTCTCCAGTTGGTCGATGGCCTTGCGGTCCGCCTCGTCCGCGAAGGGCTTCAGGTGCCCGCGGCCGCCGCCGTCCAGCCACCTTGCTGAAACAGAGACCACCTCGTCATGGAGCCGCGCGGCGCCCTCGCCAAAGAGCGACAACCGGCCGAAGACGATGACGCGCGACACGGCGTCGCGTCGGGTCTGGACCACCGTGACACGGCTCAGGTCGTTCGCGGAGAACCCCTGCGCCAGGAACCGCTGGAGCACCCGCTGGACGAGCGGATGGGACAGGTGCAGGTGGACGAGCTTGCTGGAGACGCCCGGAGGTGCCTCGAAGACGACGGGAGACAGAGGCCGCTTGCGCCACTCCCACGCTGCCTCGTCGTGCACGCGGCGCGGACGAATGGAATCCAGAGTCGTGCTCCACGAAGCGGGAAGGGCGGGGACCTTCCAGGCCTCCAGCGTCCGGCCCTCTTCCGTGATGGTCTCCCGCTCCAACCGGCCCGCGCCGGCCAGCTCGAACCCCACGTCCAGCGCATCGCGCAGCAGGACGGGATTGAAGTCCATCACCTTGCCGCTGCGCTCGCGGAGCTCTCCAATCTCATCCAGTTCCTTCCGCAGGGATTGGAGCGTGCGCTGGGACTCCAGTTCCCGCTTCGTCACCTCCGTGCGAGTCGAGGTCGCGGCGCGGGAGAGGCGCTCCAGCGTGCGCTTCGTGATGCCCGAGGCGAGGGCATCGTGCATCTGGTCCATCAGCACGCAGCCCAGGCTGCCCAGCTCGCGAGTGATGGTCTCTACCTTGCGCGCGAGGGTGTCGAGCACCGCATCCTCGGCGCGCTGGCCGTAGATGAAGTAGCCACAGCGCACGGTGGACGCGGGTTGCAAGGCACGGTCGATGCGACCGTTGCGCTGCTCCATGCGTGAGGGATTCCACGGAACGTCGATATGGAAGAGGTCCGCGCAGTGGCCTTGCAGATTGATGCCTTCGCGCGCGGCGTCGGTCGCGAGGAGGACCCGCACGGGGAACTCCTCCATCGAGCCGTTGAAGGCTGCCTGCACCTCCGCGCGCTTCACGTCATCGATGCCGCCCGTCAGCGTGAGGATGCGCTCATCGCCCCGTTGGGTCCCCTCGAAGGCGGCGGTGAGCTGCTCCTTGAGGTAGCGAAGCGTGTCGCCATACTCGGTGAACAGGATGACCCGGCGGGGCTTCCACGCGGCGCCTCGGGTGAGTGGGCATTGGTGCTCGCGAATCCAGTGGAGCAGGGCCCGCAGCTTCGCGTCCCGGGCAGCGCGGTGCCGGGCGCTCAGCTTGAGCATGTCATCCAGGAGCTTGCGCGCCTGGACGCTGGCGGACAGATGCTGACTGTCCTCGCGGATGGTCTCCGCGAACGACAGCTCGAGCGCGTCGTCCGTCTCGCCGTGCTCCTCGGACTCAGGAGCTGTATCGCCGGTGAGCGCTCCGCCGTCGGGAGCCAGCGCCCCCGCGCCGAAGGCCGCCGCGTGGATGGAGAGGGTGCGGTGGAACGCCTCGATGCTGGAGAGGAGGCGCTTCTGGAGGTTGATGAAGACCAGTCGTCCCTGCTTCGTGCCGGGCCCCATGAGCTCCGTGTAGCGCGCGAGCTTCTGGGACAGTTCCAGTTCCGGGGCGGAGGCTTCGCCCAGGTCGACACGCTGCTCGACAGTCTTTCCGTCCGGGGCGAGCCACTCGGCGTGCCAGCGCCCCGAGTCATGCGTCAGCCGCACGCCCACCACGTGCCGCTCGGGGTATCGCTGTGAACTGCCCAGGGCGAGAAGGTCGCTCTTGAGCCGGCGCACCATGACGGGCGCCAGTTGTGCTTCACGGACGCGGGTGCCCCGCGTGAAGCGCTGTGGGTCCAACATCTCCAACAGCGCGGAGAAGCTGTTGGAGTGGCCGTTGTGGGGCGTCGCGGAGAGGAAGAGCCGGTGCTCGAAGCGCTCCGCCAGTGAGCGGATGCTGCGAGTGGTCTCCGTATCGATGGCGTACCGGCTGGACGATGCGGGCGCGACGACGTGCGCCTCGTCGAGCACCAACAAGGACTTGTGGTGACCCTTCTCCTCCAGGAGGGTCTTCAGCGGCTCGAAGTACTCGCTGCGCCGCAGCGTCTGGTACGACACGATGAAGCGTGAGTGCGTGGCCCAGACTGGGACCTGGAAGCCGCGCTCCTGACGGCGGCGGGAGACGAACTCGCTGTTGAAGATTTCGAAGCGCAGACCGAAGCGCTTCTCCATCTCATCGCGCCACTGGAGCGTCACCGACGCCGGGCAGACGATGAGGACGCGGTCCACGCGCTGGCGGAGGATGAGCTCCTGCAACACCAGCCCAGCCTCGATGGTCTTTCCGAGACCTACGTCATCGGCGATGAAGAGATTGACCCGAGGCAGCTCGAGCGCCTTCTTGAGAGGCGTGAGCTGGTGATTCATCAAGTGGATGCCCGCGCGGAACGGCGCCTGGAAGAGCCGGGCGTCGGTGGCGGTGACGGAGCTCCACTTGAGCGCGTGCAGATACGCGGCAAAGTGACGCGGCTCGTCGAAACGCGCGGGAGGTCCCAATCCACCCTGTTCAGGTCGGATGACCCGAGCGGCGAGCTCGCGCTCCCATAAGACAGACAGGGGACGACCCTGTGCGTCATCATCGAGACACGTGAGACGAACGAGGGTGTGTTGCTCCCGTACATCCGCAGGAGCGATGACCTCGTTGACCAGGTACTGACGGTGTCGGACCTGCGCGATATCACCCGCGCACGGCAACAGCATGGGAGCGATTGGCACGGGAGCAACACTGCGCTCCAGGCCAGCGCAACAAGAATACCCCGCAAGTAGTAGACCGGAGGTGCGCCAGAGGTATTGACATCTCGGGCCCGCACGGATTGCGCCGGGAAGGTGTGACGGACCGGGGTAATGGATTGCAGGTGGGTCACCCAAGCAGTTCATAGCAGGGTCGGCCAAGCGGATCGCCCCAGGGGGGCGGCCGAGCGGACCGCAAGTCGGAGCAGTCGGGACGGCGGTCCGTTTACCCAAAAGACAGTTGGAAGAAACGGAGGTGTTCGCCGTGCCCCGTCGTGACGGGTTCCAGGCTCTTGTGAGACCTCCATGGGACACAAGCCAGGAGGTGGTCCATGGATTTGGAGAAAGAGTTGGAGCAGTTCCGGCAGGAGGCGCAGCGGCTGAAGGCTGGGCGGCGCAGTGGCTCATTGCCATTCCCCGAGGCGCTGCGCGGCTTCGCGGTGCGCTACACTGAGCACAGGCTTTCGGCGGGCGGGATGGACGTGGCCAAGAGCTTGAGCAGCCTGGCTCCAGCCTCTGTGTGCCTGACCCGATTCGGTGGACACCCGCGCTCAGTCAGAAGCGCGTAGAAGGGGTGTCCAATGTCGAGCGAGAAGAAGAGGCGAGAACGCCGGAACCATCCGCCAGAATTCAAGGCGGAGACGGTGCGCCTGGTGCGAGAGGGAGCCCGGAGCGTGGGCCAGCTGTCCGAGGAGTTGGGGCTCGCCGATAGCCTCATCCGGGGCTGGGTACGGCAGGCCGAGGTGGACGCAAGCAAGGGCTCCACAAGCGCGATGACAACAACGGAGAAGGAAGAGCTGGCGCGGCTGCGGCGGGAGGTGAAGGTCCTCCGAGTCGAGCGCGAAATCCTAAAAAGGGCGGCCACCTTCTTCGCCAAGGAGAGCACGTGAAGTTCGCGTTCATCTCCCAGCAGAAGGTGGCCTTCCCCATCGCGGTGCTGTGTCGGGTGATGGAGGTGTCCACGAGCGGCTACTACGCGAGCGTGGGGCGGCCCGTGTCTGCGCGGGCCCGACGTGACGTAGCACTCGGCGTCCATGTCGCCGCTGCCCACGAGGCCAGCAAGCGCCGCTACGGCAGCCCCCGAGTCCATGCCGAGCTTCGAGCCCAGGGCCAGATGGTAGGACGCAAACGGGTCGCGAGATTGATGCGAGAAAGGAACCTGGCGGCCAGGAAGCGTCGGCGCTTCCGGTCGACCACGGATTCGAAGCATGCGTTCCCCCTTGCTCCCAACGTCTTGGCCCGCGACTTCACCGCGAGCGCCCCCAACCATGCCTGGGTGACGGACATCACGTTCGTCTGGACGCAGGAGGGTTGGCTGTACCTCGCTGTCATTCTCGACCTCTTCTCGCGACGTGTCGTGGGCTGGGCCATGAGCGAGAACGTTGACCGACACCTGGCCCTCGCCGCGCTGGACATGGCGCTCGACCAGCGTCGGCCCACCGGCGAACTGCTCCACCACTCGGACCGCGGAAGCACCTACGCAAGCGAGGACTACCGCGCAGCGCTGGAGAAGCGCGGCATCCAGTGCAGCATGAGTCGCAAAGCAGACTGCTGGGACAATGCAGTCGCGGAGAGCTTCTTCTCGTCGCTGAAGTGGGAAGTGGAAGGTCTCGATGGCTGCGAGAGCCGCGACACCGCGCGTGTCCTCATCGCCGCGTACATCGACGGTTTCTACAACTTGCAGCGGCGCCACTCGACCCTCGGTTATTTCAGCCCAGTCGAGTTCGAATTGAAGTATTCCTTGAGGCCAGTAGCTTAGCGAAACCGTCCACCGAATCGGGTCAAGCCCACTCGCGCCGCAACGCGCGGAGGTGCGGCGCGTCGCGTGATCAGGATGGGCGCCACACCCGGCCCGTCAAATCAGACATGGCCAATAGGGCTCGTCAGCGTCACCACCCCGACACCGAAGAACTCCATCGCCCTCCAATCCCCCCGCACCACACTCCAGGCGGTCGTGTTCAACCAAGTGGTGTGTAGATGGCGAGCAGGGACAGACGGGACGAAGGAAAGGTTCTCTCCCCTTCGCCACTCCTCCCCAACTACACACCTATAGGGACACGTCCGCACAAATCAAGACAGGCCTACGCAATGATTTTCGAGCCAATTCGCCGTAGCAGCGAGGACAACCACACTAAGCCATAGCCAACGGGCGGTTTCTGCCCCGACCCGATCTGCCGCAACTCCTCCCAGTCGTCCGACAATTGCCCAACCGTGAAGCCGGTGGGCTCGTCGTAGACCGCGTACAGGCGATCCTCGGGAATGCTCCAGTAGAAGTCCTCGGTGAACTCGACTTCCAAATGTCCACTCCGCTCAAGATGGTCGAGCAAGAGGTTCGTCACGTGTCGAAGCTCGGAGACCTTGATCTTCACGGCGTTGCTCCTAGGTCACTAATGGCTTTTGCGAATGCGCGAATCTCATTCTCCAAGTGCCTGATGCGCCCATCAATGATCTTCTGGCGCACCTCAGCCGACGGAGCATTTTTCAAGAGACCTTGATTATCAATTTTATCTGGATTAGCGCGATAATCTGAGAGTTTCTTCTGATGCTCCGCCATTCTATCTCTGAGTGACTCGATGGACTTCCCTGGATTCGAACTCGTCTGCTGCCCTCCCGGCTTTGCGGCACTCTCTCTGGCGTCCCCACCACCACCGCTCCCGGCCTGATTCGCCATCTGCACGGCGTTGGCGGCGCCCACCATGTTCAGCGCTCCAAGTCCCAGGGCGATGGGGCTGGTCACTGCCACGGCACCGCCCACAACCGCCACCGTCGCACCCACAGGTGCTCCAACCACCGTCCCCGACACTGCGGTTCCAGCCCCTGCGGCGGCACTGCCACCGTAGAGCCCAATCGTCCCTCCAACCAACCGGACCCCACCCCACGCAAACTGCGCTCCTGCGTAGCCGACGTAGAAATCGCGTGTCTGCCCCTCGGGAGGAGAGGCCAGGCTCAGGAAGGGGACAGCTCCGCCAATCGCCCCCAGCAGCGCGCCCTTCACCGTCTCGAGAATGTCGGGCCGCGAGAGCAGAGTCCTCATGACAAAGTAACTGAACTCCGCGGACATGGTGAGCTCGCGTGGCAGCTTCGAGCCCATGTTCTCATAGCAGTCGGCGCCCTCCTCTGGCGTCGTGCACCAGCTCGATGGAGTGATGCCTCCCCCTCGAGGTGCCCCCGCGATGGCAGAGCCTCCATACCAACTGTCATAGATGATGACCGGCAGCTCATGGGGCACGAAACCCGACGGGTCCGTGTATCGCACCGGGTTGTTCAGCACATAGCTGTAACGGTTGAGCACCTGGCTCATCCGAGGCCCCGAGAACAGGGGGTCAGCGCTCAGGAAGCGACCCAGTCTCGGGTCATACATGCGCCCCCTCATGTTGATGAGGCCCACCTCCTCGTCATGCTCGTGTCCCGTGAACCCCTGACGCACCCGCGAGTTGCCGCGCGTCTGCGGGCTCCCCATCGAATGTGGATACCGCCTGCCGCCATAGGGCTCGTACTTCGACACTTCGACGGCCGCGCCCCCCTCATCCGTGAGCGTGTCGACCGAGCCCAGGTTGTCCTTGTGCAGGTAGAGCGTCTTCTGCGCGACCAACTGCCCCAGGGCGTTCGTCGTCCACGATACATGCGCGACAGCTCCATCCCCCCCCACCACGTTGAAGGCATGCAGCGCGACTCCCGCCGCCGTGCGCCGCATCTCGTAGAGGTCTCCCACATAGAAAGTCACATCCCCGGCCGAGGCGCGCTTCACCGTCCGCTTGTCCTGGGCGTTGTAGCGGAACGTCAGGTCTTGGGAGCCACTGGTGATGCGCGAGGGCAGGTTGAAGGGCGTGTATTCCACCGTCCGCCCGGGCGCGGTGAGTTGGTTGCCATTGGCGTCGTAGGTGTAAGCCCCCAACGAGGAGCGCGACACCGCGTGTGGCCCCGCGCCCCCCGTACCTTCGTAGAAATACGAGAGGCTCTCCCCGGACCCTTGGCGCACCGAACGTCCCAACAGGTTGCCCAGATCGTCGTAGTTGAAGTCCACAGCCGTGGAGCCGCAATTCTGGAAGGCCGTCCAGCTCTTGAGCCGGTCCAGCGCGTCGTAGGTGAAGTCCTCTGTCGTTGCCCCCACGCGGTCATGCCTGCCGCGCAGGTTTCCGTTCGTCTCGTACTCGTAGGCCAGGACTTGGCGCGCCTGGGCACCCGCCTTGGTCTCGATGAACAGCGGACGACCCCGGGTGTCATATCGGCGCTGGCTGACCACCCCGTTGCCGAAGACCTCCGACGTCAGTTGTCCCAGCCCGTTTCGCGATTGCGCCTGCCAGAAGGTCTGCGCGCTACCGGCACTCTTCACCGACTCCAGGACACCCCATCGCTTGTACTGGTAGTCCACCGAGAAGCGTTGCCCCCCAGCGGAGGGATAGGACAACCGCTGCAACTGGTTGTAATCGTCGAACGTCCGGGAAAGGGCGAAGACGCTGCCTTCCACACTCCACGTCTCTTCCACGGGGCGCACCAGCGCGTCGTACGTATAGACGACGCTGATGTCATCCAGGCTGGACCCCGGGTCGCCCTCTTGCGAGCTGCTCAGGAGGGCTCCCACCTTGCCCAGTGAGCTGGAGACGTCCCACGTGAAGCGGGACACGCCCGTCCGGTCCGTCCGCGTGACGACACGTCCCAACACATCCCGCGCATAGGTCGTCGTGTCGCCGTTGGCACGAGTCTCCTGCGTGACTTCGCCAAAGCCATTGTATTGAGTCAGCAGCGTCCCGGAGTTGGGTTCCTGGGTCTGGAGGACGCGCCCCAGCTTGTCATACGTGTAATGAGGCCCCTGCCCATACCCATTTGTCACGGAGGCCAGCAGCCCGAATGGGCCATAGGCGTAGGCCGACGCCAGACGCCGGGTCTCCAAGACGTCCTCGGTGCGCAGCAGGCGGCCCTGGGCATCAAACCAACTCTCCACCAAGTTGCCCTTCTCGTCCCATCTGGAGTGCTTGGTGCCTTCGTACTTCCAATCCTGATGAGTCCCGTCGGGCGAATCCATGCGCAGGCGGCGGCCTAGGTTGTCGTAGGTGAAGGTGGTTGCGACCCGCTCGAAGCCCGTCGGAGACGGAACCCATTGCTTCCACAGGCGTCCCAGGCCGTCATACTCGAGCGTCGTGGTGGCCAGCCCCCCGCCAAACTCCCTTCGACTGAAGCTTCTGGGCCTGCCCAGTCGGTCCGCCGTGGAGACCTCCTCTTGGTACCCGTCCGATGAGACCGAGGTGCGCCGCCGGACCGTGCTTGTCAGAGCACAGAGGGAGCTGTCCGCGCAGGCCGCATAGCTGAGCGTCGTGTCCGACAGTCCCGGAACGTCAATATTCCTCAGGCGGCCGAACCCGTCATACTGTTTGCGCGTGGTGAGCCCATTGGCGTCCACCTCCAACGCGAGCAGGCCCAGGCCTCCGTGGTAGGCGAGGCTCACCGAGTGCCCCAGCCCATTGGTCATCACCGACGGCCAGGTGCGGTCCACCGTGTCATAGGTGATGGAGGTGGTACGAGCCGGTAATCCCGCGGCGGTGCGGACAACCTGCCGAGCCAGTCCATCCGAGTCCCTCAAGTATGTCGTCGTCCTCGCCAGGCTCGGGTCGCCCGCTTCTACAGACTCACTGGCCAGCAACGCTGTCCCGGGCTGATACGTGAAGGACTGGCTCCTCGTCACGGAGGCACTGTTGACGGTGTTTGTCACCGTCTGGTGTAGCGTCAATCCCACGAGCCAGGTGGACGCGTCGTTGTGGAACACCTCGGTCCCCGTCGTCACCTCCGAACCCACGGCCTCGCGCCAGCTCGTGGCATTGCCGTAGGTCCAATCATATTCCCGCGTGCTCTCCATCCGCCGCAGCAGCCCAGCAGTTTCTGGCTCGGAGGCTTGACGGTCATGAACTTCTTCCGTCAACCCCACGGGAAGCATCGTGATGACCGTCCCCGAGCCAACGCCAGCTCGAATCCGGTGCTCATGCGTCACCTGCCGAGTCTGGACATGGAGCCGGTTGCCCGAGGTGATGCGGGCCACCTCCTTGAGTGGCTTGTCCGCATGGGGATAGGCGGTTCCCACCCGTGTCTGATTGTCGAACTCGGAGCGCAGCTCTGTTCCGGCCGCCACTTCACGCACGGTGACCGCGCCAAAGCCCAGCCAGCCACGGCCAATCAGGTCCGAGCGGCCGTCCTCATAGCTGTATTTCCTCACGCGCATGGGGTGGTCCCCCGCGTCGGAGATGTGCTCGGCCACCAGCCACATACCTTTGCGAAGGCAGTGCTGCGGCCACGTGCAGGTGGTGCCCGGCGTATAGACAGTGGAGTCCACCATCGGCTTGTAGGTGAACTGGACCTGCGCTCCCAGGGAGTCGCTGACGCGCGCCAGCAGCCCCGCCTTGGTTCCCTTGCGTTTGTAGAGGCGCAACGAGCCATCGACGACCTGAGCCAGGTCCATCAGGCCATCGCCATTGTAGTCCAGCACCTGAGAGAGCTTGTACCCTCGCGTCGATGCGACCTGTCCCACCGGGATGGGCAGCGGGCGCAGGGCGAAGCCCGTGCCTTGGGACTCGAGCACCACCAACCCCGTTCGCACGTCCCCCACGCGGTCCATCAACAACAAGTCCTGGCGCCCGTCATCGTTGTAGTCCAGCACGCGGATACCATTGTCCCGGGTGAAGCTCCCGAGCCCGCCTCCAGGCGGAAGCGCTACGGCTACGGGCTCGGCGAAACCGTTGCCCGTGTTCACGAGCACTTCCAACTCCGTGCCATCGGGCTTCGCGCGCAAGGCGTCAGGCAGGGAGTCGCCATTCAGGTCGGTGAAGAAGTACTGCTTCCCCGACACATCCGTCCGGACAAGGGTCGTCTCCTCCTTCGTGAAGGTCCCGTTGCGCAGCGTCACTGCCCAGTACTTCTCCCCCACCACTTCATAGCTGCCAGGAACTCCGGGTCTGTCCTGCATCTCGAGGATGAGCAGGCTGGACTTGCCGGTGCCTTCCAGGTCAACCACCATCTGCGCATTGTCGTTACGGACCGAGGTCACAATGGGCTGGAACGCCTGGAGCGCCCCCCCCACATTGAGCCGGTAGCCCAGTTGCCTGGAGCCATTCACCAGACTCTCGCGAACCAACTCCGGGTAGCCATCACCGTTGAGCTCGGCGTACCAGAAGTTCCCTCCGCGGCCGTCGTCTCCCGTTTCGGAGAACCAGTTATAGGAAGGAGAGGGGTGATTGGTTCGCTGGAAGTGTTTCAGCCTCCGGGAGGGACTGGTGACGCAGCTCTCGTACTCCTCGAGGCTGACGTCGATGCGACCATCCAGGTTGATGTCCACCCAACGTCCGTCTTGCCCTGCAGGGGCCTCCCAGCACGCGAGCGGGAGATTGCCCGTCTCCACCACGGTGAACTGCCCCGACGAGGACGACATGCGCAGGGTCCACTTGTAGCGTCCCACATCGTCATACGCCGTGCGGTAGAGGAGGTCGTCGCGGCCATCGCCGTCCACGTCCACGGGGTTGAGAACCCAGAAGCGGCCGTTGAATGTGGAGCCCTGCGTCAGGTCCGTCAGGCCTGTATTTACCTCCTCGAATCCGGGGTCATTCTGGGTGTAGTCGAACGTCAGGGGGCGCGTACAGGCCCCAGCACCGTCACAATCTTGGAAGGTCCGCAGCAGGCTGAGGTTGCTCAGGGAATCCTGTGCGTAGGTGAAGCGATAGGCGCGTACGAGCCCCACCGCAGCGGGGTTCGGCGCACTCACACGAATCTCGCGCACCCGTCGCGACATCTTCAACGACAGGCCCGAGACATAGATGGACATCGTATCGGGCCGAACATCCCCTCCGTAGTCGAAGTCGACAAAGCGAGTGGCCGCCATCCCCGCTCCGACGGAAGAGGCGGTATAGGCGATGCGGTCCAGCGTCTGCTCATACCCAACGCCAGCGGCATCACCATGGACGGTGTAGTGGTAGGTGATGGAGTTTCCGCTGCGGTCCTCTACCTTCGCCAGAGACCAGGCAAAACGGCTGTCCTGCCCCTCAACGGTGGTGGAAACGCCCTCGCCCCAGGTTGGGCGGACGCTGACGCGCCGGCCAGCGAGCGTCGAGCTATGCAGCAGGCCATACGTCAAGATGAGGCCACCCTTCTGGTAAACCTTGAACTGGAGTGGGCCCTGCGCGTCAGTGGAGAGCGACACCACCTTCGTGAAGCTCTCCTCCTCGGTGCGATACTCCGTATCAGAGGCCCCATAGGCGCCTTGGATGGACACCAGGCGCTGACCATCCAGACAGAAGGCGTCCGAGTTCGTGAAGGTGATGGGCGAGGCGTCCCCATCCTGGGCCAGGGTCTTGGCGCAGCGGACGACTCGAGAGCTCACAGACAGGCTCCACCCTCGCCCGAGAGGGCCGTTGGAGCCGCTGCTGAGATAGCCCAGTGACAACTCAGGCTGGACGCCCGCACGGCCCGTCGGCAGCCACAGGGGTAGCGTATAGGTGGCGGAGCCGTCTGGGCTCACCCCGGACTGTCCGGTCACTCGCTCCGCCACGAAGCCGTCCGCACCAACTTGTGTTGGCACGAGGGTATCGCTGGGTGGTTCCACCAACTGTCCCTTGTTGCTGCCCAGGGATTCCTGATGGTCCCACGTCGCTACATCTGAAGGGCCGCAGGACCCAGTGACCATTGCCACA
The DNA here is from genome assembly GCF_010894455.1 of Myxococcus eversor. Classification (GTDB taxonomy): domain Bacteria; phylum Myxococcota; class Myxococcia; order Myxococcales; family Myxococcaceae; genus Myxococcus; species Myxococcus eversor. The sequence goes on from NZ_JAAIXY010000002.1 coordinate 174,745, forward strand.
AACCATGCGGAGAGTAGAAGTCGCTTCATTTGACGGCCTCGACCATCGCCACGAGTCTTCATCGAGAGAACAAGCCGGACGACGAGTCCTGGCTCCTCCGGGTATCCAAATCGCCTTCGCACACGCCGGCTTTGCAGAAGGTGCCTGTCGGGCACGGTCCACAGATGATGCTGCCGCCGCAACCATTGGTCGTGGAGCCACACTCCAGTTCCGCCAGACCACACGCCTGCAGCTTGGTCATCGGCGCGCAACCACAGACATTGGATGCGCCCCCACCACCGCACGAGTTGGTACCCGTGCAAGTTCCACAACTGTATGTGTCACCACAACCGGCGGGAACGGAGCCACAGTTCTTGCCATTGCAGGCGGTCACCTTGGGCACCGGAGTACACCCACAGACATTCGGCGTTCCCCCGCCGCCGCAAGACTGCGGACTGGCACAAGAACCACAGTCATGGAAGCCCCCGCACCCATTGGACACCTGGCCGCAGTTCTTTCCCGCGCAGGCAGCCACCTTCGACGTCGGCGTGCAGCCACAGACGTTCGGTGTCCCACTGCCGCCGCAAGACTTCGGGCTGTCGCAGGTTCCGCAATCGAGGGTATTGCCACAACCATTGGAGACCAGGCCGCAGTCCTTGCCGTTACAGGCGGTCGTCTGGGTCAGAGGCGTGCATCCACAAACACCGGGCGTGCCACCCCCACCGCAGGAGTTATAACCAGCGCACGTGCCACAGGAATAGCTGTCCCCGCATCCATCTGAGGCAGAGCCACAGTTCTTACCAGCACAGGCCTCGCTCACGGTTACGGGAATACACCCGTTGGTCGTGCCACAAACGTTGGGGAGGCCACCGGCGCCACAAGACTGCCCCGCAGGACAGCCACCGCACTCGAGCATCCCACCACAGCCATTCGGCACGGAGCCGCAGTTCATCCCCAACTGCGCGCAGGTCCAGGGCTGACACTGACAGGTGAGGGGGTCCGAGCGACAGATGCCACCCTCGTCGAATGCGCCGTCACAGTCATCGTCCAGGCCATTGCACTGCTCCGGGGGGGCGATGCACTGGCTGGACCACTGGCCTCCGGCGCAATTCTTCGTTGACCCCGGACACACGCCATTGGGGCCGACACAGGTCGTCGTGAGCGTGTCCGCTCCCTGGCCCTGGGCGTTGTCAACGATGCCGTCCCTGTTGTCGTCGCATCCATTGCATGTTTCAGCCGATGCCGTCACGCGGGTACAGGGCGCCAGGGAGCCGTCCGTGCCGCACTGCCGATAAGCCTCGGCGCCACACTGATTTCCGCAGGTCAGCTTCTTGTCGGTGGGGATGACGCAGGTCCAACCGCCCGCCACACAAGTCATCGTCCCGGAGCAACCGTTACTCAGCGGATCACACGCACCTGCGGTAAGTCCCTCATCAACGAGACCGTCACCGTCGTCGTCGCAGTTGTTGCAAACTTCCACGCCATATGCCGTACAGGAGCCCGAGATAAGATCCCCTTCGGTGTCGCACGTGATGAAGCCGGAGCGGCCACAGACCGAACAAGACTGCGTTGAGACAGGGGAGTATGAACAGTCACTCCAATACTCGTCACACGTCTGGGTGCCGACGCATGCGCCCCTGTTACATGCCTGGGTGCCGCCTTGGGGAAAGCATGCGGCCTGGACCTCGTGCGCCCCCAGCGAACACAACAACACGAGTCCCATCACCCACGAGGGGAGGAGACGACAAAAGAAATACCTCATTTTGAGCCATACCCCCTCAGCGAACCGCTCTGCCGAAACAAGATGATGCAAATCCTGGTCATTTTTATTGCGCCTCGAAGAATCCCGCCAGGACCCGTCTCTTCCGGTGACGAAAACGGAGGGAGATGGCTGACGCGGCAGACAGGCTCATTTGAATTCAGACAATCAGGAATTTCCCACAAGCCCTCGGTGAGTCTCGGCCCAAAGCGTTCGTTCAATGAGATGGCGTGACGGCGTCCACCGGAAAGGGTCCGGCCGCCACGAGAGCCCCCTGCCCCGTTCTAGCCCGAGCGAGCCCCGCAGGAAATCATGGCGAGACATCATGGACAGACAGGGGAGCCTGAGGCTCCGTCCTCAGTTGGTGCAATCGGCTGGACCTTGGGTGACATCCGATGGGCCTCTGGCCTCGCCTTTGTGACCATGACGTACCGAATCAGTGAGCGTCTTCGTGGTTGTGAAGTACATGGCGGAACTCATGCATCTGACATGCCGCGGGGTTTCGGACCGCCTGAAGATTGAGAGAATGCCGTCTCTAGCCACTACGGAGAGGCAGGCCGTGAAGAAGAGTCGGTTCAGCGAAGAGCAGATGGTCGCCATTCTGCGAGAGCCGAAGCGGCCGTCCCCACGAAGAAGCACGGGGGAGCGAACCTAGGGTCTACGTGTGGCACAAGCGCTTCGGAGGCATGGACGCCACCGACACGACGAGGCTGAAGCAAGGGACTTGGATATCGAGGTACCGAAGTAGACGGTGAGCGCCACCGCGCAAGGCAGCAGGTGGATGATGCCCGTGCATGGGACTGTCCACCCGTCGAGAATGCTGGCTGCTGCGGGTGGCGCGCTCGGCACTGGGGTATGTGTCGCAGAAGGCACAGCGGGAGGAGCCTGTCGTGGAGCGAATGCGCGAACTCGCCCTTCAGTTCCCGAGGTACGGCTAACGTCGCATCTGCATCTTCTTGGGGCGAGACGGTCACTACATGTGTCCAGACAGAGCGTATCGGCTCTGGCGGAAGGCGGGCCTGCAAGTGCCGCGCAAACGGCCCGGGCGGCGAGCGGCGGCCAGCCGCCCGCGTCCGCTGCCGACCACGGGGCCCAACCAAGTGTGGGCCTACGACTTCGTCTCCGACCGCCGCGCCAACATGTAGCAGCTCAAATTCCTCATTGTGGTGGACGAGTGGACACGCGAGTGCCTCGCCATCGACGTCGCGGGCGCCATCCGCTCCGAGCGGATGGTTGAGGTGCTGTCGAAGCTGGCGAGCCAGAGAGGGGCGCCCCGGCACATGCTCAGTGACAACGTTCCGGAGTTCGTGGCCTCGGCCATCCTGCGAAGGCCCGCATCGAGCTGGCGCACATAGCTCCAGGCAAGCCCTCGCAGAAGGGCACCGACGAGAGCTTCAACGGACGCTTTCGCGACGAGTGCCTCAACATGGAATGGTTTCTCTCCAGGTTAGAGGCGGAGGTTGTCATCGAGGCGTGGCGACAGCACTACAACCACGTCTGCCCCCACTCGAGCCTCGGCCGCCACATCCCTGGAATTTCGACGGTAGTGCGAAGCAGTGGTGCCCGACTCATACCGGTCAGCACCTCTCTCGTAGTCGGTGGTCCGAAGGATTCATGTAGGTCAGCCCGGGCAAGCCGCATCCAAGATCCTGGACTACCGTCCATGTTCGCGTACGCCCACTGAACGCAACCTTCGCGCTCTGCAAACCCCGGCCCGAGCAGTCTCCCGTCATGACGCAAGCGCTCAGGAACCGCCTACTCCTCCTCCGCCCGTCGCGCCGCCGCGCCCCTCCACGCGCGTCAACAGGCCGGCGAGGCCCTCGAAGCTGGCGTTGCCCACCTGGTGCAGCCCGAAGCCCCAGAGGAACGCCGTCATGCCCGCGCCGAAGCCACCCCACGTCGGTGAGAAGACGTTGAGGAGTTGCAGGCCCAGCACCACCGCCACGCCCGTGAGCAACGCCAGCAACGCCAGCTCCACCACCCACAGGTGACGCGGCGACGGCAACGGCACACCCTCCAGTGCACTGAAGCCACCCGCCGAGTCCGCGTCCTCGCTCGGAGGAGCCTCTGGCAGCGTCGGCAGGCTGCCACCCGTGGGCGCGCTGGCGGCGGGCACCTCCGGCGCGGTGGGCGCGGAGAAGCTCAGCGCCTCCCTCCCCGTGGGAACTCCCAGCCTGCCACTCATGCTGGTGCTCTGTGGACTCGGGTAGGCCTGGAGCGCCATCGCCGCCTTGTCCACCTTGTAGTCCGCGTCCTGCAATGTCTCCGGCTTCAACGCGAGCTGCGCCTCGTTCAGCAGCGAGTCGATGTGTCCCAGCTCATGCAGCTCGGAGTCAGAAGTAGCCGCACTGCGTTTGCTCGTCACCTCCGCGCGCAGCGCTTCGATTCGCTTGCGCACCTGTCCCGTCTGCGCATGGTGGAGGAGGTCTCTCGCCTCGCGGTACTTCGCCGCGGCATCGTGCGGAGACTCCGCCCCCAGCGCCAGCATCGCCTCGCGCAGCTTCGCCTCCGCGCTGTCCAGCTCCACCTTCTGCGCGTCGCTGGCCGTGCTCCTCGCCTCCGCCAACGCCTCGCGCAGCTCCTGCAACAGCCGGAGCACGTAGTGCGCATACGCGCCCTGGTACAGCCGGAAGCCCTCGTCCACGCTGACGTCCGCGCGCGCTCGCGCCTGCTTCAGCCTGTCCTTCACCTCCGCGGTCAACTCCCGCCACTCCTCCTGCGTGAAGCCCCGGGGATTGCGCGGCGAGGCCACCGCCAGCGACAGCTCCCCGCAGAGGACGTCGAAGTAGGAACGCCGGGCCCGCTCGAACCGCAGCCGCGCCGTCGCCAGGTCGCCCTCGTCCAGGGACGCACGCACCTCCTGGAGCAGCGGCAACAGCTCATACATCAGCCGGAAGCCCAGGCTGTCGTCTTCCCCCAGCTTCTGCGCCAGCGTGCGCGCCTGCGTCTCCAGCTCCGCCAGCTTCGCCTTCAGCCCCGCTCGCGCCAGTTCCTCCACGTTCTGCTGGCGCAGCACCTTGAGCTGCTCCTCCAGACGCTCCGTCGGCACATTGCCCAGGCGCAGCGACGTCTCCGCCTCGTCCAGCAGATTGCTCGCCTGCGCCGGCCTCAGCTCTCTCGGAAGCGCGTTCAGTTCGCGCGTGCCCGCGCACCACGCCTCGTACAGCCGCAGCTCCGGCTCCACTCGCGCCAGCTCCGCCTCCGCCACCCGGCCGCCTCGCAGCGGTCCGCGAATCCTCGAGACGATGGCGTCGATGCGCGCGCGCACCTCCAGCCCCACTCGCCGCGTCTCCGCGTCCTGGCCGTTGAGCAGCTCCGCCGCCTTCTGCCTCAGCGCCTGCGCTCGATGGAGCTGCTGCGCCCGGGGCCGGATGTTCTGCGTGTACAGCCGCACCCCATACGAAGACACCGCGCCCGCCGCGATGAGCAGCGCGCCCCACAGCCAGGGCGTCCTCACCCAGACGGTGAAGGGCTGCTCCACCGCCACGCCTTGCGGCACCGCCATCCGCACCGTCCCCGTGTACTCGCCCGGCCCGTCCAGCCCGCGCAGATGCAACAGCAGCGTGCCACTGCCATTCGCTGACACCTGCACCGTGGAGTCCGCCGCCGACAGGTCCAGGTCCTTGCCGTCCTTCCCGCCGCCCTCCAGGAAGAAGTGGGAACCTCCGAAGTGCGGCTGCACCAACGTCGCCCCCAGGTCCGGCGCCTTGTGCTGGAGCTGGAGCAGCCGGGGCGCGGCCACCATCCCCGTCACGCCCGCCGTCTCCTTGAAGGGCAGCCGCACCGTCGCTTCCACCGTGCCCAGCCCCCAGCCCGACGCCGCCACCGCTGGCGACGTCGCGATGAACTGCACCGCCGGCACCGCCTGCGTCCGCGTGACGACGAGCGCCGTCGTCTCACGCCCGCTCGCGTGCACCAGCACCAGCTGCCCCGTGTAGTCCCCCGCCGCCGGCAGCTTCCCGGACACCTCCAGGTACAGCGGCGCCCTCGATGAAATGGACGGCGACGTGCCCGCATCCCCGGCGCCCGCGGCCTCGCGCACGACGGCCGTCAGCGTCACCTGGGAGCCATCGCTCGCCTGGAGCGGATCCACCAGCACCGTCACTCCGCCGGGCAGCGCCTCCTCCACGCCCGCGTCACCCGGTGGCGGCGACAAGAGGTCCACGCGCAGCACCGTGCGGAAGTCCTCCGACGTCGTGCGCAGCTTCACCTCGTTGTTGGCCGTGGCCCCGGCCACGCGCAGCCGCGTCTGCGCCAACGCGACGCTCGACGACGCGGAGAGCACCACGAGCAACCCCAGGCGGAAGAGACCCCGGGCACGGCGGCAACGGGCATCGAGGACGAACATCCGCCGACGATAACAGGCGCGTCCCCCGCCTCCAGTTCACTCCCAGCCCAGCAGCGCCTTCACCTCCCGGGACAGGCTCCGGCGGATGGTGTCCGTGGGGATGCCCTCGTTGTGTCCCGTGGCGGACGGCATCCGCGGCCCCCCGCTGTGATGCAGCGCGGCCAGACGCAGGTCCTGGGTGAAACACGGCGCGCCGGAGGACCCGGGGCTCGTGGACGTCCGATAGGACACACGGGTGCGCGACGCGTTGACGGCCAGGAACTCGTCCAGCGCCACGCTCATCGGCTGCCCCTCCGGGTGCTGGACGATGAGCGCCAGGCTGCCCAGGACGATGGGCACCTCCACCTCGGGCAGCTCCAGCCAGCCCCGGGGCTCGTCCTCCACCGGCTCCTCGCCCGGCGCTCCCTCCACCTGGAGGAAGGCGTAGTCCAGCTCGTCCACCGTCGCCTCGCGAGGCCTGGGGTGCATCAGGTCCGCGGGGCTGTACGAGCTGCGCGCGATGCAACGCTTCACCGCGTACCGCGTCCCCGACTGGAGCAGCGTCCGGTCCGGCAACACCTTGTGGTCGAAGCGCACGCGCAGCGACTCCAGCAGCCGGTTCTCGATGACATGGAAGTTGGTGAGCACCACGTTGCGCGACACCAAAAACCCCGTCCCCAGGGACGCACCCAGCACCGGCTCCACCCGACAGACGCGCCGCTCAATCGCGGCGAGCCTCCGGCGCCACCCGTCCGCGCCACCGTCCTCCGCCCAGGAGCCGACGATGCGCTCCAGGCTGCGACGCGGAATGCTCCGCTGCACCGAGGCGAGGTAGCCCTGCATGAAGCGATGCAGCCGCGCGTGCCGAGGATGGGCGCCGTGCATGCCCGTCACCAGCTCCCGCGTCCACCCTTCCGATTCCGCGCGCTGGATGAGGCCCGTCGCCCGCTCCCTCGGGCCGCCCGTTGGAACGAGCACTTCCAAATCCCGGTGGCACACCGAGGCCACCACCCGGCGAAGGTCCTCCACCGAGGGAAACGCCCCCAGCATCGCCAACAGCAACTCGTCTCGTTCCGCGCCGTCGAGCTCCATGGTGTCACCCGTGAAGAACCGCTGACGAAGCCTTCTCCGGCCTGCCGACGCTGCCGTGAATCTTCCGTATTCTCCGAGCGGATGCCCAGGGGGTAGCCGCGCTTCTGCCCTGACGTGCTGGTTCCAGAAGCCCGTGAGCAGACACTCCTTACCGGGCCGTCCGCGATACGGCCCCGGTCCGAAGTCCGCGAAGACCCCGCCTCAGCGCACCGCCCACGTAGCGGGAGGTACGTAGGAGACGACGTCCGGCCGAGCAAGCACCCGCAGCGACGAGGCACCCGCCTGGAGCGTCCCCGCCAGCGTGGGGATGACACGGAAGCGAGCCTGGAAGGTCTCCCCTTGTCCTCGGGCAGGCAGCTTCAGCGTCACCGCGCCGTCCTCCGAGGTCCACGACGAGACACTCCCCGACGCCACCAGCGCGTCCAGGCTGGCGGAGTCCACCTGCACGCCCGCCGGTAGCCCGTGCCTCAATTCCAGCACCAGGCCCGAAGGCGTGGAGGCCTGCACCGTCACCTCCACGGGCTGCCCGACTCGCGCCTCCCGGGGCGAGTCCACGGCCAGCTCCAGTCCACCCTGCGACTCCTGCTTCCACGGCACGGCGGCGGACAGCGCCAGCGCGAAGCCCAGGCCCGGCACCGCGGGCTCCGCGCGCACCGTCCAGGCATGCGCACCCGCCGAGCCCGTCGCCAGGGCCTCCAGCGCCAGCACCTCGCGCAGCGCCTTCGCGTCGTACGTGCCCTCGGCCACGGGCTTGCCATCGCGCTCCAGCACCACGCGCACGCTCGCGGGCAGCGGCTCCTTGAAGAGCGACACCACGGCCTTGAGCGCCAGCCGGTTCGTCCGGCCACTGCCCCACCCACGCGCCGGCCCGTAGCTCGCGAGCAGCGACGCGCCCAGGTCCGCCAGCGGCGCCTTGTCGTCGCCCTCCAGGCCCAGCACCGCCAGCGCGGTGGCCTCCGCCTCCGAGGGCACCTCGCCATCGGCCGCCACCACGCCCGCATCCACCGGCAGGTACGCGGCGCCGTCCTCGCGCGTCTTCAGTGCATCACGCACCTGCGCCCGCAGCGAGTCCCGCAGCGCGCCCGTCACGATGCCGCTCGCCAGCAGCGACGCCGCCGTGTAGCCGTCCTTCACGTGCGCCCGGTTGCGCTCCAGCGCGCCCGACGCCAGCGCCGTGAAGCGCGCCGCGCGCCGCTGGCCCACCGGCGTCCCGGACGCCGCCACCACCGCGCGCGTACAGTCCGCCGTCGCCACCAGCAGTCGCTGCAACGTCCAACCGTCGCCACCCTGGCACGTGCCATCCGGACGCTGCGCCGCGGCCACCCAGCCCGCGAGCCGCTCGCCCAGTCGCGCCAGCACCGGGTTGTCCGGGTGGAGCAGCGTGCCCTCCACCAGCAGCGTCGCCGACACCACGTCCGGCGTGCGCCCCAGCCGCAGCGCGCGCTGCGTCGCCTGCGCCACGAGGACGCGCACCCCTTCCGCGTCCACCAGTCCCCCCGCCGACTCCGGCGGTGACGCCACGCGCCCGCCCTTCGGCGACAGGGCCGCCTTCAGCACCTGGGCCGCCTGGGGCTCGCCCAGCGCTGTCAGCAACTCCGGCGCGCGCCCGGCCAGCATCAGCGCATACGCCACGTCGTCCGAGCCACCGCGAGCCCCCGCCGACGTCAGCTCCGAGCGCAGCACGCCGAGCCCGCCGGGATACACCTGGAGCCGCACGCGCTCACTGCCCACCTGCGCGTCCGCGGCGCCCGTGAGCGTCAACGTGCGAGGCGCGGCCAGCGTGCCACTCCACGTCTGGACCACGGGCCTGCCGGTGGGCCACACGTCCAGGGGCTTCTCCACGCTGTCCGCGTCTCCCAGCGCCGCGCGCACCGCGATGGGCCCGGGGCCGGAGACGCGCACCGTCACGTACTCCACCACGCTGCCTCGCGCCGGCACGCGCACCGTGCGCGCGGCGCCATCCACCGTCGCCCCCGTGGCCTCCACCTTCAGCGACGTCTCCACCACGGCATCCGTCGTGTTCACCACCTGCACCGGCACGCGCACGGAGTCGCCCGCGCGCAGGAAGGGCGGCAGCACCGGGTCCACGTACGTGGGCAGCGTGCCCGCGAAGCTCGTCACCGCGCCGGCCTGGGCGCCAGAGCGCGAGTGCGCCAGCGCCAGCACGCGCCAGCGGGTGAGCCGGTCCGGCACGCGCACCGGCAGCGTCGCGCTACCAGACTCGTCCGTCACCACCAGCGGCTCGAAGAGGAACGTCTCCGGGAACCACGCGCGGCTGGGCGCTCCCACGGATTGCGGCTTCTGCTCCCCACCGCCGCCCTTGGGGCGGCGCGCGTCCCCCTCGTCCGCCTTCTGGGCGATAGCGCCGAAGCCGTCCTCTTCCGGCGCGGCCCCTCCCACAGGGGGCGCCATCACAGGCGCCGCGGCCATCTCCGCCTCGGCGGAGCCCCTGAGGAGCAAGTCCGCCGACCGGTCCATCATCGCCTGGCCCGGGGGCTCGAAGTGCCCCGACAGCGCGGACGAGGACGCTCCAAAAAGCCTCCGGAAGTTGTCCCCGAACAAGGTCACCAGGAGCACGAACCCCACGACGACACACACCGCCCCGACGACGATTTTGCGAATCACGGCGCCTCCCGGGCGACCCACGCGTTCCAGTTCTCCACGTCCTCTGGCAGTCGCGTCCCACGCGACACCACCGCGCGCGGGTCCGTCAGCTCCAGCAGCTCCCTGGGCAGCCTCGACAACCGCAGCCGCTGGCCGAAGGCGTCCTTCACCTTCTCGCCCCGCTGCTCACAGGACGCCAGCGCCTGGGTCCACAGCTTCGCGAGCCCCGCCGGGTTCAGCGTCTCACCCTCGGGCGCCTTCTCCTCCCAGTCACGCACCTTCGCGTGCAGCTCCGAGAGCACCGCGTAGAAGGGCTCGGTCAGCTCCGCCTCCGGGTCGAAGGCACCGCGCGCGCTCGCGCTCGCTCGCACCTCTGTCTCCTGGAGCGTCGGCACCGTGCTCACGCGCAACAGCGCCGCGGCGGCCGCGTTGGAGCCCCGGATGCGTCCCTGCGCCAGCGCCACGCCATCCAGCACTCCGAAGGCGGGCTCCGACACCGATGGCGCGGGCCTCACGCTCGCCAGCGCGTCACCCCCGGGCAGCGGCACCAACTGGCTCAACGTCTCGTCCACGCCGAAGAGGCCCACCGCCGCGGGCCCGTCCTTCCCATCCACGCGCGTGCGCACCTGGAGCCGCGCCAGGTCGCCGGGCGCATAGGCCGGCTTCTCCGACGACACCTCCACGGAGAGCTGCGCGCGCGGCGCCACGTACACCCGCGCCAGGGCCCCCGCCCACGAGGTCTCCGCCCAGCCCTCGAAGTCCGCGGGCAGCCGGAAGCGCGCCGTGGTGGAGCCCTTCTCCAGCTTCGTCACCAGCTCCTGCTTGCCCGCAGACAGCCGCAGCTCCGTGGGCAGCGAGCCCTGGAAGTCGGGGCCGCGCATCAGGTCGATGCGCACCTCCTCGCCGGCCTTCGCCAGCACCGGCGTGGCGCGCAGGCGCAAGGGCGGCAGCGTCGCCGGGCGCAACACCCACTTCGTGTCCCCCACCAGCTTGCCGTCCACCTTCGCCGCCACCTTCAACTCGTAGCCCAGGAAGGTGGTCGCCTGAGCGGGCCCACCACCTCGAGAGCCGTCCACTCCCGGATGCGCCGTGAGGAAGAGGACGCCCATCGCCTCACCTTCCTCGCTCTCCTCCACGGCCTTCCAGCGCGCGAAGCGCTCCTGGATGCAGGCCACCGTCGCCGCGCCGGGTCCGCCCTGGACCCACGGCAGCGCGGACCAGGACAGCGACACCTCCCGCTTCGCCCCCAGTCGCCACGTCAGCGCCACGGGCAGGTAGCTGCTCGTCGCCAGCCCCGCCGGCAGACAGGTGCGCGCATCTTTCGCGGCCGACTCCAGCGCGCCCATCAGCGGCGCGGCGGTGCCGAAGGCGGACTCCACCCGCGTCTCCAGCCGAGGCAGTCCCCAGTCCCGCACCACCAGCGACAGCGACAACACCCGTTCCTGTCCCGGGGGCAGCGTGCGCGCGCGGATGACCTGGGCCAGACACGTCGACAGCGCGTCTTTGGTGCCCACCACGTCCGTCACCGCGCCGCCCGCGCCCACCCGCACGCCCAGCTCCATCAGGCGCTGGCCGTCGTTCGGCTCGACGAAGCGCGAACACGGGAAGAACGACGACACCCAACCCTCCACCGCGAGCCGCTCCTTCAGCGTCGGTCCGCTGCCCGCTTCCATCAGGTTCTTCAACTGCGCCAGCCGCACCGGAGGCGGCGGTGGAAGCCGGCGCACCGGCAGGGGCGGCACCACCACGTTGACCGGTGGGCCCGGGTCCAGTTGGAAGGCCGCCACGCCGTCCTCATCCGTCACGCCGCGCACGCCCTCGTCGCGAGCATCCCACGCGCGCGTCACCGTCAGCTCCGCCCCCGGCAGCACCCGCCCGTCCGGCGTGGTGGCGCGCAGGTACACGCGGTTGCTGAAGCCATCCACCAGCCCGTCCTCCAGCTCCGTCACCGAGGAGATGGCGAGCGCGTCCTCGGAGAGCAGCAGCGCAGCGCCGCTCACCACCCGGTCTCCAGCGGCGTCCTTCGCCGACACGCGCGCGGACAGCGTCACCTGGCCCCGCAAGTCATCGGGCACGCGCGGCAGCGCCACTCGGAAGCGCCCCGACGCATCCGTGCGGGCATTGGGAGGCAGTCCTCCCGAGTTCCATTCCGGAGGCGGCGGCCACTCCCCGGAGACGTTCCATCCAAGCTCCACCTCCGCGTCCGTCACCGGAGCGCCCGACGCGTACACCACCTGGCCTTCCAGCTCCGGCGTCTCCCCCGCGCGCCAGTAGGGCCGGGGGCTGGACGCCTCCACTCGGAAGCGCGGCAGCGTGAAGGGCTTCACCTGGAAGGTCGCCTGGGCCTGGGTGCTCCCGCTGCGCCACTCCAGCGTCCACTCACCGACGGGCGCGCCCCGGTCCAACGGGAAGCTGCCGGCCACGACGCCCCACGGTCCCGCGGGCGCCCGCTCCTCCAACACCGTCTCTCCCGTCGCGTCCTTCAGGAACCACGTCCCGGGCCGCCCATCCAGCGGAGACAGGTCCTTCGCGCGCAGCACCACGGCGCGGAAGCGCACCTCGTTGCCGGGCTCGTACAGCGGCCGGTCCGTCAGCACGTGCGCCACCGCCGGCGCGTAGAGGGGCAGCGCCGCCTCCACCGTGTCAGTGCCCAGCGGCGTGGTGAGCCGCGCGAGCAGCTTGTAGTCACCGTCCGGCACTTCGGGCAGCTTCACCTGGGCCGTCAGCGAGTCGTCGGGCGAGCGCGTCCACGGGAAGTCCTTCTCGGCCTCCAGGGCCGTCTGCTTCCCCTCGGCATCCACCAGGAACAGCTCCGGCGTGCCCCGCCGCACCCGCGCGCTCATCAATTGGCCGCGTGCGTCAGGCGCATGGGCGTCCGCCCAGACGACCACGCTCCCAGCAAGCCCGCGCCCCAGCCCATGGGCATCCACGCCCACCGTCTGGCGGAACTGCCCGTCCGGACACTCGGGCACCTTCACCCCGCGAAACACCCAGGCGGTCAGGCACACGTCCCACGCCGCGAAGGCCCAGACGCCCACCAGCAGCAAGGCCGCCAGCCCACCCCGCTTCGCCCCACGGCGGAAACGCTCTGTCATGCATCCTCCCCGAAGCCGCACTCTATGTCGGGATGCCCCCTGACTGCCGAGCCCCCTTCTTCGCGCGACCGCCGCCGGTGCGATAGCGTGCCGCGCCCCATGCCTTCGTCGCCCAATCCCCGAGTGACCCGTCCTCCCGCGGATGCCCTGCCCTCTCGATTGGAGGCATTGCTGGAGTCGCTCACGGACCGGCACCTCGCGGACCGCCTCACGCACGTCCACCGCGCGGCGGCGGTGGCCATCGACCGGCTCGGCCACCTGAGCATCGCCAAGTACGAGCCCACCACCCTGGAGTCGGACGGCGGCGCGGACCTGGCCCTCTGGGAGACCATGGCCCCCGCCATTGGCGACACCCTCGTGGGCGTCAACCAGCTCGTCAGCGCCATCCACCAGCAGTTCCCCCCGCCCGCGCGCGCCGCGAGCACCACGGACACCGGCTGGGCTCCTCCCCCCGCCAGCTCCGACGAGCGACTGGCGCAGGAGGTGGAGGTGGTGCTCCACGCCACCGCGGAGCTCTTGTCCAAGCGGGTGTCGGAGCTGGGCCAGCAGATGCGAAAGCCGGAGGTCGTCAGCGACCGCTGGACGCTGATGGCCAAGCTCCAGGCGTTCCGCGCCGACTTCCGCGTGCGCATCGGCGACCTCGTCTACCTGACGGCGGCGGCCTTCGAGGACGTGCGCCGCGAGGACGTGGTGCCCGGCTACGTGCACCAGGTGGGCGCGCGCTCGGCGCTGCGCGGGGCGGCGGCGGACCTGCGCCGCTCGCTGCAAGGACGGCTGGAGCGCGCGACGAAGGCGGAGGCCCCGTCGCGGCCCGCCCTGGCCCGTCAGATGGCGGAGAGCGTGTCGGCCTTCATCACCCTGCCCGCCTCGGTGGCGCTGCGCACGCCGCAGAAGCACCATGTGCTCACCTTCCGCGCGCACCTCCAGGAAGCGGCCGGACAAGGCGAGCTGGCGGCGGATGTGCTGTCCTCGCACGTCGAGCCCTTCCTCTCCTTCCTGGAAGAGGCCATGGACGAGGTGACGCGCACGTGGCTCATCGTGCATGACCGCGAGCTGTGGGCGTCATGCGGCGCCAAGCTGGAGCAGGCGGACATGCACCTGACGCTCGGCTCGCCCGGCGCGGCGCGCGTGCTGGCGGACGCGGTGGACACGGCGGCGGCGCTGTACGGCCGCTCGGCGCCGTTCGACGGCTTCCTGCGCAAGGCGCGACAGGAGGCCGCCGAGGGACTGGATGAGGCGAACTCGCTGGGGCTGCTGGAGCGCTTCCGGGAGCGCCTCGCGGCCCTGCCCTTCAGCTAGGCACCCGCGCGCCTACTTCTTCGTGTCGGCGGGCAGCGCGGGAGGCTCGGCCTTCGGCGGCAGCACGCGCAGCTCGTTGAAGCGCTCGGCCAGCGTCACGGGCGTCATCTCCTCCTGCCACTGCTTGGGGTTGGTGTTCCAGCCGAAGTCCGCCGGCACCTTGCCGCCACCCTGGTTCTTGTAGCCGATCATGTCCGGGAACAGCGTGGACCAGCGGCCCGCCGGGTCCGGCTCCTTGGTGATGTACTGCCGGTTGGCGGGGATGAGGAAGGGCTTGCTCGCGTCGCTCATGGGACCAAAGCCTCCCCGAAACCCGCCCGCAAGGGTAGTGGGAAGCCACGGTGACTGCGCCTGAAGGCCCGGTCCCCGGACATCACCTCTGGAAACGAAGTCCTCAGGCGGCCTTCCGGGCCTTCACCCGGCGCACGGGGGGCAGCACCCGGGGGCCCATCGCGAAGACGGCCGCGAAGAAGCGCGCCTGGGCCTCGCTCCGGTAGCGGTAGCGCCGCACCTCGCCCTCCGACGTGACGACCTCCACGCCCCAGCCCTTCTTCTCCTCGCTCACGTCCACGCGCTCCACGCCACCGCCCATGCCGTCCCCCTCGGTTCTTCCTGACGCCCTTGAAGATCAATCCACGTGCCAGTCAGGCCACGAGGATGCCCGGGGTTGCGGTGTCCACCGGACGTCAGTCGGGTGCGAGGCGGTAAGGAATGCAGGCCGCGCCCGCCTGCTCGCCTGCTTGGAGGGCGATAGGGGGCCGTGCCCTACAGGGAGAGGCTCACGGCCGGGAGCGGTCTGCTTGTGCCGCGCGATTCCTGCGTTAACTCAAAGGTATGACTGAATTCGAGAGCAACCTCGGCGAGCGATTCGCCGAATTCGTCCTTCCCGACGGCTGCGTGCTCTGCGGAGGAGCCGTGAACGTGCGCGCCAGCCCCTCCGGGGCGCACAGCTACTGCGCCCACTGCCACTGGCTGTCCAAGCCTCGCATGCGCGTGAAGGACAACGGCGTGGAGCTGTCCTTCGGCATGGCGGCGACGGCCTGACGTCCCCTCGCGCGTCGAGCCCCATGAGGCTCGACGCGCCCCTTCACTTCACCCTGGCCTGGCTCAATTCGCCGAGCAGGCCCAGACCCCTTGAATGGTGCAGAAGCAGTTTCCGACCCGCCGGTTGATGCAGCACGAGCGCGTGCCGCTGCCCGCGGGAGAGCAGGGCTTGCCCGCCACCGTCGAACAGGCGCTGTTCGGCTGCAGGCAGATGGACGGCGGTGAGGTGAAGCAGATGTTGTGGAAGCCGTCGCACTCGACGGACTCACCTGGATAGGTGTTGCACGTGTTGCCCTCGCACGACACCGTCGTCCCGTTGGGACACGTCGTCGTACAGGTGACGAGCGCGCTCTCCTCTTGAGTCAGAGGCTCCTGCGCCTCGATGGCTCCGGTTCCACCACAGGCCAGCAGACCAGACACGACCAGCGCCGACAGCACCGTCAGGGACAGCTTCATGGTGGAGCTCTCTTTCAGCGAAGGATGGGCCATGGCCCATCACGCACACCGTGCGCGCTGGAGAGGGATTGAAGCATGACCCGCGTGGGCTTTGTCAGGCGTGGGCCTGGAACCCACCGTGGCATCCGCCATTCAATTTCATGATTCCGGGCAGAGCGGACCCGAAATGGGGCACCCGGGCCTCACCTTCGCGGAGCTTCGGCTTCGTCGAGGCCGGGACCTTCCAGCGTGCGCCCGGAGTCGGTCGCCTCGCGCGCGGGTGCGGGGGGCAGGCCCTGCGCGGAGAGCAGCAGGGACAGGAGCGCGGCCTGCTCGGCGTCACCGAGTACGTGAATCGTCTCCGGCAGGCTGAGGGAGACGGAGGTCGGCTCACCGCCCGCGTCGGGCTGACAGGTGCGCCAACCGGTGTAGCGGCCCCCGGCCACCGTCATGGAGTAGCTGCAGCCGCCCACGTCGCCGGTAATGCCCACGGGGGAGAGGACGAGCGAGGTGGGCCAGTTCGCGAGTTCGCCATCCACGCGCAGGCCCGGCTCGGAGGACATGCGGGAGAGCTCCAGCCGGCTGTCCTCCACGCCCACGCGTCCGACGATGGGGCCGGTGCGCCAGCGCAGGTCCACGTCGCCGCCGCGCAGTCGGCCCTTGAGGGAAGTGGAGGTGCGTCGCAGGTCGAAGCCTCCACCGCGCACGGTGTCGCGGCTCAGGGAGACGGTGAGGGATTGGTCGCCCACCTGGAGGCGGATGGGACCGCCGCGTTCTGAGACGGCGAGCTGAGCGCTGGCGGGCGTGGCGAGCCCTAGCGACAGCAGCAGCGCGCCGAGCGCTCCTCGGGGTCCGGATTCAGGGCGTGACACGGGGACACCTGCCTTTCCTCTGGGCACTGGAGGAAAGGTAGGGTCTCAAGCCCGGGGCGGGCATGGCCGTGCGCCCCGGGGGCTCGCATGGAGGGACGTGGGGCGGCGGGGCTCAGTGGAGTCCGTCGGTGCCGGGGGCGCCGCCGGCCGTGAGCGCGGGGTCGTCCTTCTTCCGCTCCTGGATGTCCCAGGCGTCGCCATCCTCGTAGCCCCACTCGTCGACGTCGACGCGATAGTTGCGGAACGAGATGATTCGCCCGCGGCAGATGCGCTCCTGCCAGTTCCCCTGGTCCACGGAGCGCTCCGCGCGGGAGAGCAGCTCACGCATCAGCCAGTCGGGAACGATGGCGCGGTCCGACGGGTAGGCGAAGCGGAACAAGAGCAGGTGGGAGAGGAGGACCTCCCAGTAGCGGTCGAAGCGCCGCAGCAGACGCTCCCAGTCGAACGTGGCGCCCGTCTTGAGGAGCAGGTGGGTGAGTTCGTGGCCGTCGAAGCGTTCGCGCTCGAGGACGAACGCCTTGCTCCAGAAAATCTCTTCGGCGGGAGGGACGCGGCACGGGCAGCCCAGCACCTGGGCGGGGACGGAGTGCTCGAACCACGCCTCGTCGATGGCGGTGATGCCATTGCCGGAGCTGTAGATGAGGTCGACGAGGAAGTCCGCCCAGAAGGCCTTGTGGAGCCAGCCGTGGACTTCGCTCTCGGTGCGCCACTCGTTGCGCGAGAGGAGTTCGATGGCGCGGTCCGCGTCCTTGCGGTGGAGGAAGAGGTCCAGGTCCTTGGTGTCGCGATAGATGCCCGTGTAGTGAGCGAAGGCATAGGCGCCGCCCACGAGGAAGGGGATGTCAGCGTCGGAAAGCAGTTGGATGGCGTAGGTGCGCGCGCCCAGCTCCGCCACGGAGCGCCGCACTTCCATCCGCCTCGGGTCTCCTCCGGGTGCCCCGGAGGCCTTCGGTGGTTGCTCGGCCATGAGGGAAGATAGGTGGGCAGAGCCGGCACGTCAGCGAGCCGTCCGCGTACCCGCCCGAAGGGCAGCCGAGCGGGCGTGGATTCGCCTCAGTCGGCTGACTCGTCCGCCGGGGCAGGTGCGGCCTTGGCGGCCAGGGACATCGGGTAGATGGCGCGGACGTTGACGCGGTAGTGGTAGGCCACGAGATGGGGCTCACCGTTGATGAGGATGAGCACTTGGCGCGGGGGCTCGGGCTGACGGTCGACCCAGGCCCGCGCCTGCTCGACTGTGTCGAATGTGGCGACGGGTGGGGGGAGCCCTTCCTGTTCCAGATCCTGGAGATAGAACTCGAGCACGGGGCTCGGGGGGAGGTAACGGAGGTCTTTGTCCCGGAAGTGGACCACGTTGAAGTACTCACCTCCAACCAGCACCTTAGCGCCGTTGAGCGGGGCCGGATGCGCCAGGAGCCAGGCCATCGCTTCGTTACGCGTGGCAAAGCTCGCGGAGACGAGCGGAGGGGCACGAACATCCAGGCTCTGGCGGTAGTCATCGACGGCCTCCGCCTGCCCGGTCTCGAAGATGAACTCGAACACGTCCATCGCGGTGTTCAACTTCTCCTTCTCCTCGGGAGAATCGCTCTCTTCGAGAAGACGGCCCAGCACTTCCTGAACCTCCAGCAGCTTCATTCCGGGCGTCATCGAGCAGCCTCCGTCATCAGGGACTCCGCTTGCACTGGGGTCTCGGCCACCAAGAGAGCTGGGGCGAGAACGAGAAGACCTGCGCCCATGGAAACCACGACGAAGGCCACCCCTGCGATGACGAGCACGCTCCCCATGAGGACACGCGTCCGGTTGCGCTTCAGCCATTCCACTGCGTCGTCCGTCGCCGCGAACTCCTTCTGCTGCAATCGCTCCAGCTCTTTGCAGTCCCGAAGGGGCTGAGCGCAACGCTCCTCACAGAATTCCTGCTTGCCGCCCTTCTTCCTTCCTCTTGAAGTGATGTGTCCGTATCCCGATGCCAAAGGACGAGACATGCATTCACGAACGCACTCGCGATTCTCCGCGTCGCAGTCACGCGGTCGACTCACGACTGACGTCGCTCGCAAGCGTGAGCGAGCCCCCTGGCGCGGCAGGTCGTACCCCTCGGCCGGCTCCCACGCATGAGTCACAGCACCATCCTGCTGCTCCCGGATGACCAGCACGAGCCGCTGAAGCTCGGTGGCGCTCTCGGGTGCCACCTGTCTGGACGAGCCACAGGCCACGAACGCCACGCCCACGAACAGGGCGACAAGCTGCTCTGAAAATCGATAGGTCTTCACACACCCTCGCCAGACAGGTCCATCACCGCACCAGCCACAACATCAGGGGCGCGGTGACGAAGGACAGTGGAATCCCCACACCCACCATCAGCACCGCCAGGTCCGGGTCCAGCCGATGTTCGGCCGCGAGAATCGCCGCGCTCACCATGGGCGCCATCGCCGCCTGGAGCACCGTCGCCTGCACCACCACCGGCGACAACCCCGGCAACGCCCACAGCCCCAACATCACCACGCCCGGCACCAGCACCAGCTTGTAGAACAACCCCAACGACAACGCCGGCAGTCGCGCCTTCACCCCCGACAGCCGCAACTGCAATCCCACTGAGAACAACGCCAGCGGCGTCAACAACGCCCCCAACCGCTCCAGCACCGACTCCACCCAGACCGGATACCCCACCGGCCGCAACAGCAACGACACCACCAACGCCACGAACGGAGGGAACGTCGCCACCTTCCTCGCCAACACGCTCAGCGGCAGCTCCGCCCCCGCGCTCGCTCGCGTCGCCGCCAGCGTCGCCAACGTGGACAACACCAGGAACGAGCCGAGCTGGTCCGCCACCACCGCCACCGCCAGCCCCTCCGAACCCAGCAGCGCCTCCGCCATCGGCAGCCCGACGAACGCCGTGTTGCCCAACCCCGCCGTCAACACCAGCGCCGCCACCGACTCCTTCCCCAACCCCAATCGAGGCCCCAGCCACCGGAAGAACGGCCCCGCCGCCAGGTAGTACAGCCACGGCACCACCGCGGCCACCAACAGCGATGGCACGAACTCCAGCCGGTGCATCACCCGCAACACCAACGCCGGCAGCGCCACGTACAGCACGAACGTGTTGAACGGCCCCGCCGAGCCCTCGGGGAACTTCCCACTGCGCCGGGCCAACACCCCCAGCACCAGACACGTCCCCAACAACCCGATGACCTGACTCATGACGCCCGCGCCTTCCCGCGCCGCCGCTGCCCTGCGCGCGGCGAACGTGACTCCTGTTTCCCGACCACCACCCCACCTCCCGACAACAACGCGCGCTCGCGCTGGATGAGCTCCGCCAGGAAGTCCAACACCGCCCGCACCCGCGCGTTCTGCTGCAGGTCCGCGTGGACCACCAGCCAGATGTCACGCCGCAGCGCCACCACCGGCGGCAACACCCGCCGCAAGCCTGGCGTCTGGTCCCCCTGCAGACACGGCATCAACCCCAGCCCCAGTCCCCCCACCGTCGCCGCCATCACCGACAGCAATGAGTTGCACCGCACCGCCACCCGCGCGGACGCCCCCTCCGACTCCAACCACCGCGCCTCCGGCCACTTCGCGGCCGCCCCCGTGTACCCAATCACGTCATGCCCCGCGAACCCCGTCGCCGGGTCCGCCAACCCCCGACGCGCGACATATGCCTCCGACGCATAGAGCGAAATCGCGATGTCCCCCACCTTGCGCGCCACCAGCGACGCCTCGCTCGGCCGCGTCAGCCGCACCGCCACGTCCGCCTCGCGCCGCCTCAAGTCGAGCGCCCCGTAGTCCGTGAGGAACCGCACCTCGATGCCCGGATGCCGCTCGCGGAACGGCGCGAAGCGCGGCAACAACGTGTTCACCGCGAAGGCCTCCGTCGTCGTCACCCGCACCACCCCCTCCAGCCGCGCGTCCTCCCCACCCGCCCGACGCTCCACCGCGAGCATCGCGCCCTCCATCTCCTCCGCCGCCCCCTGGATGCCCCGCGCCGCCGCCGTCGGGACGAGCCGCCCCGGCGTCCGCTCGAACAGACGCGCCCCCAAGGTCTCCTCCAACACCGCGAGCCTGCGCCCCACCGTCGTCGCATCCACCTTCAACGCCCGCGCCGCGCCCGCGAGCGTCCCCTCTCGCGACACCGCCAGGAAGTACCGCAGGTCATTCCAGTCCAACATGGTGCCCTGCAATCTCGCAGCCCCTCCCTGCAACCTCCAGCATTTCCGCAGGACCCCACCTGGCGCATTCATGGCGTCACCGGAAAGCGGGCCACAAGACGCGTCCCGCTCCGAAGTCACCCACGTCAGGGAGTCCCGCCATGCGCAGCCTCGTCCTCGCCCTCGTCACCCTCTTCGTCGCCGCGTGCGGCGGAGCGAAGTCCCACGTCCGTCCCCAGGACCTCGCCGGCACCTGGGACAGCGCCGCCTGTGAGACCGTCCCCAACGGGGATGGCACCAGCAACTACCTCCAGCGCCACTTCCAGCTCACCGAGTCCGCCTGGACGCTCCACCTGGACGTCTTCGGCGACGCGGGCTGCCAGATGAAGCTGTTCACCGCGCGCGTCGTCGGCCCCTACAGCCTGGGACAGGACTCGGAGAAGGTGTCGGGCGCCACCGAGGGCAACTTCGCCTTCGGCGAGCGCTACCTCACCGCGCACGTGCAACCGCTGGCGGACGTCTTCACCCAGACAGGCTGCGGCACCGGCGCGTGGACGGTGGGCGTGGAGCAGTCCGTCCCTGGCGCGTGCCTCACCTTCAAGCTCCTGGCCTCCTGCGGCACCGACCACGACGTGGTGAAGGTGGAGGGCAGCCAGCTCTTCTTCGGCCAGCGCCCCGCCGACAACGACATGTGCGCCCCGGCGAAGCGGCCTCAAACCCTGGCTTCCCACCCCGTCGTCAAGCACTGAAGCGCGTCGGCCTGGCTTGGGGTGCGCCGTGGCTGCCATCCGGCGATGACGGCGCCCCTGGCTGATATGGGAGACTCTTCCGGGCCAGACATGTCGACCCCCGACTCCCTAGAAACGCTGGATGCACGCTCGTCCAGGTCCACTCCCGGACCTGACGACGCGGACCGTCGCTACCTGCTGGTCATCGACGGCAGCTCCTCTTCCCTGTGTCCCCTCCCCCAGGAGGGCGAGGTCCTCATCGGCCGGGCCGCCACCGCGGACGTGCGGGTGCAGGACGCCTCGGTGAGTCGACACCATGCGCGGGTGATGGTGACGGCGGAGTCCGCCCGCATCGCGGACCAGGACAGCCACAACGGCGTCAAGGTCAACGGCCTCAAGGTCGAGGGCGCCCACCCCCTGCGCACCGGTGACGTCGTGACACTCGGCGACGTCGTCCTCGTGTTCCATGGCGGGACACGCTCCTCGCGTCCGCTGCTGGATGCCAATGCCTTGCGCAACCGGCTGGGTGAGGAGTTGGAGCGCGTCCTCGACTACGAGCGCAGTGTCAGCGTGGTGGCCCTGGAGCTGGGGCCCTCCACGGTGGCGCCCCCTGAGCTGCACCGCGCGGCGAGCGGCGCCTTGCGCGGCATGGACGTGCTCGCGCGGGAGGCCCCCAACCTCCTCGTCGCCATGCTCCCGGAGCTGCTGCGCGACGAGGTGGAGCCCTTCGTCCAGCACCTCCTCGAGGCCCTGCTGCCCCTCGCACCCGGCCTGCGCGTCGGCGTGGCGACCGCGCCCCAGGACGGCCTGGACGCGGAGGCGCTCGTCTCCACCGCGCGCGCCGCCGCGCTCACCGCGCCCGTGGGCGGCCTGAGCTTGAGCGGGCCCCGTCTCTACAGGTTGGAGCTGGGCGAGCGCGCCGTGGTGGTGGCCGACACCGCCATGGTGCGCACCTTCGAGCTGCTGCGGCGCCTGGCGGCCAGTCCCCTCACCGTGCTCATCCAGGGTGAGACGGGCTCCGGCAAGGAGAACGCCGCATGGGCCATCCACCACTGGTCTCCTCGCGCGGACAAGCCCTTCGTCGCCTTCAACTGCGCGACGCTCCAGGAGTCCCTCGCGGAGAGCACGCTGTTCGGCCACGAGAAGGGCTCGTTCACCGGAGCCACCACGACGCGCGCGGGGCTGTTCGAACAGGCCGGCGGTGGCACCCTCTTCCTCGACGAGGTCGCCGAGCTCTCCCTCCCGGTGCAGGCCAAGCTGCTGCGCGCGCTGGACCAGAAGGTCATCACCCGCGTGGGGGACTCGCGCGAGCGCCCCGTCGACGTGCGCATCGTCGCCGCCACCCACCGGCGCCTCTCCGAGGAGGTGAAGGCCGGCCACTTCCGCGAGGACCTCTACTTCCGACTGTCCACCGCCGTGGCCCTGCTGCCTCCGCTCCGGGAGCGTCCTCGCGAGCTGCCCCTGCTCGCGAGCACCTTCCTCGCCGAAGCCTGTGCGCGCTTGAACCGGCCCGCCCTGGAGCTGTCCGCCGCCGCCATGGGACTGCTGCGCGGCCACCGCTGGCCCGGCAACGTGCGCGAGCTGAAGAACGCCATGGAGTTCACCGCGGCCACCGCGCACGGGCCCATCGTCGACCCCTCGTGCCTGCCCGAGTCGCTCCGAGGCCAGGACACGCCCGCTCCCGAAGCCTCCGCGCCCATCTCCGAAGTCTCCACGCCCTCCATCGAAGCCTCCACACACTCCGCCGAAGCGGACGCGCCTCGCACCGAGCCCACGCACGAAGAGCGGAGTGCCTCGCGAGCTCCCCGCCAGCGCCTCGCCGATGAGCTGCGAGCGCTGGAGCGGCAGCGCATGGTGGAGGCCTTGGAGGAGACCTCGGGAGTCCAGGCGCGCGCGGCGCGACTCATCGGCATGCCAATGCGCACCTTCGCGCTCAAATACAAACAATATGGGCTCGCGACCTCGCGCCACCGGGAGCCTCCCGGATGAACGCGCAGGCCCCGACGTCGTGGCAGCCTCCCACCGACTTCGAGGAGTACCACCTGCTGGAGCCCCTGGGCCGGGGAGCGATGGGCGAGGTCTTCCTCGCGAGGGACTCGCGGTTGGACCGGCTCGTCGCGGTGAAGTTCATCGCCGGCGTGGCGCCGCAGGAGGGACAGCGTGAGCGCTTCTGGAACGAGGCCCGCGCCATCGCCCGCGTGCAGCACCCCAACGTGGTGGGCATCCATCGCGTGGGCGAGGTGCTGCGCCGTCCCTATCTGATTTCGGAGTTCGTGCGCGGAGAGAGCCTGGACCGGCTGCCGCTGCCCCAGCACTGGACGCAAGCGCTCACACTGGGCATCGGCCTCGCGCGAGGCCTTGCGGCGGCGCATCGCAGGGACGTCGTCCATCGAGACCTCAAACCCGCCAACGTGATGAAGACGGTGGAGGGCGACGTCAAGCTGCTCGACTTCGGCGTGGCCAAGCTCATCGACGCGGCGGGCGGCCCGTCCGAGCCGGCACGCACCCAGCTCTCGCTCGCTCGGCTCGACGCCTCCCCTTCCATCGAGCCGGAGCTCTCGCGAACCATCACCGTGTCACCTCCCGCGAGCCCTCCTCCCGCGACGCCCTCCGCGCTCCCCGCATTCGTGACAGGCCTGGTCGGCACGCCGAGCTACATGGCGCCGGAAATCTGGCGGGGCCAGCCCGCGACACTTCGCAGCGACGTCTACTCGTTCGGCGTCATGCTGTATGAGCTGTGCACCGGCACACCGCCCTACCGGGGGGACTCCGTATCGGAGCTGCGCGAGGCCGTGCTCCAAGGCGGGTTCTCGCCGCTGACGCGCGCGCTGCCACAGGTGGACCCGGCCTTCGCCACCATCATCGACCGCTGTCTGTCCCTGGAGCCCTCTGCGCGCTTCGCCTCCGCGGAGCTGCTGCGCGAGGCCCTGGAAGCCCTGCGCGAGGGCACTGGTGAACCCGCGCCCGCGAACGAGCGGCCCTACCCCGGCCTGCATGCCTTCGGCGCGGAGGACCGCGCGACCTTCTCCGGCCGTGGGTCGGAGATTCGCGCGCTGGTGGACAGGCTGCGCTCCCAGCCCTTCGTCCTCGTGGCCGGAGACTCCGGCGTCGGCAAGTCATCGCTGTGCCGCGCGGGCGTCCTGCCCCGGGTGGCCCAGGGCGCGCTGGGCCCTGGCGCGTGGACGACGTGTGAGCTGGTGCCCGGACGCCATCCCCTGGTGGCGCTCGCGGCGACGCTGGCACCGCTCCTCGGCGAGAGCGAAGCGACGCTCCTCGGCGAGCTGCGGGACGCCCCCGAAAACCTGGGACGCCGCCTGCGCACGAGCCCCAGGGCCGTGCTCCTCCACGTCGACCAGCTCGAGGAGCTCCTCACGCTCGCTGCGCCCGAGGATGCCCAGCGCTTCGCGCTCGCGCTGGAGTCCCTGACGGAAGGCGGGCCCCGGCTGCGGGTGCTCGCCACGGCGCGCGGCGACTTCCTCGCGAGACTGGCCTCGCTGCCGGGGCTGCGCGACGCGCTCGACACGGGGGGCCTGTACCTCCTCCAGCGTCCCACCGAGGCGGGACTGACGGAGGCCGTCGTGGCCCCCGCGCGGGCCCACGGATTCACCTTCGAGTCACCCGCGCTCGTGGACACCCTGGTGTCCGCCGGAAGTGGAGAGGGTGGACTGCCACTGCTCCAGTTCGCGCTCGCGCAGCTCTGGGAGCGCAGGGACAAGGAGCGCCGGGTGATTGCCGCCTCGGCCCTCGAGTCCCTCGGTGGAGTCCACGGCGCTCTGGCGCGACATGCCGATGGCGTGCTGGCCACCCTGGCTCCAGCGGAGCGAGGCGCCGCGCGGCACCTCCTCTCGCGGCTGGTGACGGCGGAGGGGACTCGGGCCCAGCGCACCCGCGAGGAGCTGGTGGGCATTCCAGGCGCGGAGTCCGACCCGGCCCGCGCTGCGCTGGAAGCCCTGGTGCGAGGCCGGCTCGTGGTGGCACGCGAGGCGGTGAGTGAAGACGCGGAGACGGGCACATATGAGCTGGCACACGAGGCCCTGCTGGTGGGCTGGGACACGCTGCGCGGCTGGCTCGCGGGCGACGAAGGGTTGCGCGTCCTGCGCCAGCGCCTGGAGCGGGCCTGCGCGGAGTGGCGACGCCTGGGTCGCGCCGTGGACCTGCTGTGGTCCGGCCGACAACTCGTGGAGGCCGCGAGCCTCCCGCTCGAAGCGCTGAGCGAAGACGAGCGCGCCTTCCTCCAGTCCTCGCGCCGCGTGGCGACACGCAAGCGGCTGGGACGCATCGCCGCGGTGCTCTCCCTGCCGCTCGTCACGGTCGCCGTGTACGGAGGGCTCCAGCTCCAGACCTTGCGCACGCGCGAGCGCGACAGCGCCCAGGCCGTGAGCGAGGCGCGCGCGTCCGTTGAACAGGCGCGCGAGGAGAACACGCGACTGGAGGCCCTGCGCCGCGCGGCCTTCGCCGCCTTCGACACCGCCCAGAAGGTGGAGGGAGAAGCCACCTGGACCCGGGCGCTCGCGGCGGCCGAGCGCGTCGACACCGCCTGGCGGGCCGCGGGCAACACGCTCGACACCGCGTTGCAGAAGGACCCACGCCACGCGGACGTGCGCCACCTGCTGGCGGAGGTCCTCTTCGAGCGCATCCTCCTGGCCGAGCGGCTGCGCAGACCCGCTCTGCACCGCGAGCTCGTCCAGCGCCTGGCGCTCGTCGACGACACGCGCGACTTCCAGCGGCGGCTGGAGGCCCCCGCGCGCTTGGATTTGGAGACCGAGCCTCCCGGCGCCCGCGTGCGCGTCGAGCGGGCCGTCGAGGACGCGGGCCGGCTGAGCTGGTCCACCCCGATGAATCTCGGAACCACCCCGCTGCGCGGTGCGTTCCTGCCGCCGGGCTCCTATCGCCTCACCTTCGTGAGAGCGGACCGCCCCGCCGTCCTCTACCCGGTGCTGCTGGAGCGAGGCGAACCCCACGCGGTCCGACTCCAGCTCCCCGCGTCCGTCCCCAAGGGCTTCGTGTACATCCCGCCGGGGCGCTTCCTCTATGGCAGCCCCGACGACGAGGTCATCCGCCGCAACGCCATGCGCGCCCAACCCCTGCACACGCTCACCACCGGGGGCTATCTCGTCGCGCGCACCGAAGTCACCCATGGCGAGTACCTCGACTTCCTGCGCACGCTGTCACCCCGGGAGCGCGCCGAGCGCCGTCCCCACGGCGGCAACTACTTCGGCGACATCTCGCTCGTCGAAGTGGAGGCGGGCCAGTGGGAGTTCCAGCTCGCGCGCAAGGGGCACCTCTACCGCGCCCGCGAGGGCGAGAAGCTGCGCTACCTGGAGCGCGAGCACCGCGCCGTCCAGGACTGGCTGCGCCTGCCCGTGTCCGGAATCTCCTGGGAGGATGCCGTGGCCTACGTCACCTGGCTGAACGACACCGGCCGCGTGCCGGGCGCCCGCCTGTGCGACGAGCGCGAATGGGAGCGCGCCGCCCGGGGCGCGGACGGACGCAGCTACCCTCACGGCGAGCGGCTGGAGCCGGACGACGCCAACTTCGACGCCACCTATGGCCGCAAGTCGCTGGCCTTCGGTCCGGACGAGGTGGGCTCGCACCCCGCCTCCGACAGCCCCTTCGGCCTGGCGGACTTCACTGGCAACGTGTGGGAGTGGATGCGCTCGGTGTCCTCACCCGACCAGCCCACCTACGGCGGCGGCTGCTTCTACCAGGACATGTTCACCGCCCGCAGCCTCAACCACGGCGACGGCGAGCCCCGCTTCCGCATCCCCTTCATCGGGCTGCGTGTCTGTGCGTCACCGCCCGCCATCCATTGAGCCGTGAGCCGTTGGCAGGCTTCCTGCTTTACGTCGAGGAGCACGGCACTCGAGCCACACACGGGAGCAACGCACGATGCGATGGATGAGAGGCCCCTGCCTGGGGGCATGGATGTGTTTGTCCGCGGGACTGTCCGCCACCGGGGCGTTGGCGGATGAGCCGCCCGCGCAGAGCGGTCAGGGGACGAAGCTGCACGGCGCGGCCGTCTTCGATGAAAACCACGTCAACGTCCTCTTCACCACGTCACCGCGTGCCTCCTGCATGAGTACGGGGTTGAGCCAGGGAGGACTCGTCGGCAGCAAGCGCACCGGTTCGGGCCTGTGTGGCCCGCTGAACTACGTGGGCTACGAATTCACCGCGGAGGGAACCCCCGAGCGGAAGTTCAGGATTGTCTCGGCGGCCCCTCACGCGAGCATCTACGAGACGTGCCGGAACATTGGCCTTCCCAACCCGCCGCCCCCGGTCATGGGGACCACCTGGGAGTACGAGGTGACGTGGTCCACCCCGCTCACCCAACCCCAGCCGCTGTGCCCCGCCAACAACGTCGCGCTGGCGGTTCCGCTCCGCTGGGTCCAGGACTCCGTGCTCCAGCCCTGGCGACTGGTCTACACCACGGACTCCTTCACGTTCGCCTGCGTGCCCAAGCACGTCTCGGCCTGCGAGTTCGAGGACGGTGGCGTCATCGCCAAGTGCGTCGACTGGGGCTATCCACCCTGGCACTCCACGGCGCGGACCCTCACGGGCCAGGTGCTCAGCGGCACCACCGTCGCGGGCTACCCGCTCACGGGCACCAACACGGAGGCCGTGAGCTTCCACCAGACGTGCCTGCGCATGGCCACGGCCGACTACTGCGGCGTGGGCCACAGCAACACCGTGGATGACACCCCCATCGCGTTCCACGACACGAAGTACGCGCCCCTGACCTCCGCGGGAGGTGTCATCCCCCAGCTCTCGGGCGCGGCGGTCCAGGACCATTACTTCGAAGCCGCGTGGGTGGACTGCACCCAGGACAAGACGGACTCGAACCCCGCTCCCGCGTGCCGGCCCACCCTCGGGGGTTCGCCGAACAACGGCCTCATCCCGCCGCGTTATGGCGCGCTGTGCTTGAGCAAGCGACGCTGGGCCAGCTTTCCGCTCGCGGGGAGCTGCTTCGACCCGCAAGGCCTGACATTGGAACCCTCCAACCGCGACTTCGCTCCGAAGTTCTGCGAGGACTACACGGAGGAGGAGCTGGAGGCTCGCGGCGCCCGGTTCTTCTCCTTCTCGCGCTTCCTCGACACGGGCCTGTACCAGTTCCGCCACGACGCTTCGCCCGACCGGGCCGTCACCACCACCGCCTACTTCCCTCCACAGCAGCTCCCCAAGCATCCCAACCTGGTGGCACCGAATACGGCGGTGCTCGGCGCATCCTCCGGCTACGCGATGTTCCGCTTCGAGGGGGCCCTGCTCAGCAAGAAGATTGCCCCCGCCCTGCGCGCGAAGCTGGGACTCAAGGGCCTCTACCGCTGCGCCCGGGTGGACTCCTCCGGGCAGAAGCACTTCCTCACCACCACCATCCCCGACGGCTCCACCACCGGGGACCCGAGTGACGCCTGCCCCGCCACCCTCGGCTGGTGGCTCGACGTGCCCGCGCAGGGCACCGCGCTGGATGCACTGGAGGGCTATGTCTCCCCCGTGGACGCGGGCGTCACGGGGACCCCCTTGAGCCTGTGGCAAGACGACGACAACCACTTCATCACCACCACCACGTCACCGGGCATCGGCTGGACCGAGCTCCAACCGCCCCTCGGCTACATCCCCGGCAATCCCTGACGTCCGCTCGAAGCCTCGTGTGTCATCCGCGCCCCCGTCTTCGTCCCCTCGCTCGGGGATGGAGGCGGGGCCGGACCTTGCAACACTTGCATGGCGTGCAACTCCCGCTGGCCCTCCCGGAGCACCCATGCTGCAAGTCCTGCGGGGTGCCCGAGGGCGTTCGCGCCAGACGTACCCTGGCACCCGGGGAGCGCTTCACCGTCGCGGGCACCGCCTGGCTCCGCACTCACCGCTCGAACCCCAGGGCCCCGGACGCGTTTTCAGGCGCGGCCCGAGGTCCTCGTCAGTCGCGGGCAAATGCTCGGAACCCAAAGCAAGACATCGACTCTCGGGACTCCGTCGTCCTCCCCACGTGCGGCTTGGAGCGAGCGACACGCTGACGCATGCTCGCGCGCAGCCATGGCCTCTCGATTCGTCTTCCGGTGCCCCTCGCGTCTCCTCGCGGCCACGATGGGAGGGCGACCATGACGGGCGCGCTGCGACGGGCGCTGCACGAGATGGCGGGCGGCCTTCCGCGCACGTACTGGGTGCTGTGGGTGGGCACGCTGGTCAACCGGCTGGGCAGCTTCGTGGTGCCCTTCCTCGCGCTGTACCTCACGCGTGAGCGGGGCTTCAGCGTGGAGCGCGCGGGACTCACCGTGTCGCTCTATGGCCTGGGCGCCGTCATCGCCAGTCCCCTGGGCGGCATGCTCGCGGACCGCGTGGGCCGGCGAATCACGCTGGCGGGCGGCCTGTGGCTGGGCTCGGTGGGCATGCTCTGCCTCGGCTTCGCGCGCGAGCCCGCCGTCATCGCCGCGGCCGCCTTTGGCCTGGGAATCGTCGGTGAAATCTACCGCCCCGCCGTGTCCGCCGCCGTGGCGGACGTCGTCTCGCCCGAGGACCGCCAGCGCGCGTTCGGCCTGCTCTACTGGGTCATCAACGTGGGCTTCGCCGTCGCCCTGCCGCTGGCCGGGCTGATGGTCCGCTACGGCTACCTGACGCTCTTCATCGCCGACGCCATCACCACCTTCACCTATGGCTGCTGCATCTGGCTGCTCCTGCCGGAGACGCGCCCCGCCAGGCCCTCGCCCTCCTCTTCCGACACGCCGGCCCCCGGTGCCGGCAGCGCCCTCCTGGCGCCCTTCCTGGACCCGAGCTTCGTCGCCTTCGCCGTCCCCTACTTCGGCGTGGCGCTCATCTTCTACCAGAGCCAGGTGTCGCTCCCGCTGGCCCTGGGCGCGCGCGGACTGACGGAGGCGCAGTTCGGCGCCGTGCTGTCCGTCAACGGCCTGCTCATCGTCGCGCTCCAGCCCTTCACCCACCCGGTGCTGCGCCGCCTGCGCCGCGCCCAGGCGCTCGCCCTGGCCGCGGTCCTCACCGGCGTCGGCTTCGGCCTGCACGCGCTGACGGGCCACGTCGCGCTCGCGGCCCTGGCCGTGGCCATCTGGACGCTGGGGGAGATGGCCCAGGCCCCCGTCGCGCCCTCCGTCGTCGCGGACCTGGCGCCGTCCGCGCTACGCGGCAGCTACCAGGGCGCCTACCACATGCTCTGGGGCCTGGCGTCCAGCGCCGCGCCCGCGCTCGGCGGCTGGGTGCTCGGCCGCTTCGGCACGTCGGCCTTGTGGCTCGGCTGCCTCGTGCTGGGGCTCGGCTGCGCCGTCTGGCAACTGGCCATCGCCGGAGCCCGCCGCCGCAGGCTGGACTCGCAGCGCGCGGTGCGCACGGACCTGAGCCCCCTGGTCGACTGAAAAAGCTCCGTGCCTCCAAAAACAACGGGCGGCCTCCCGTGAAGGAGACCGCCCGCGTTCAACACCGGAAGCCGGAAGCGACTACGGCTTGGTGTAGTTGATGGCCAGGTTGTACGTGGCCGCCGTGTAGCCGCGCACCATGACGTACGCCGTCGTCGTGCCGGCGGGGACCGTCAGGTCGCACGTCTCCGTGGCGCCCGTCTGGTACGGACGGCAGGTGTACGTGGTGGTGGTGGGCGCCGCGCCGAAGCGGACGTAGAGGTCCGGATCGCCCGTGCCCGTCATCGCCACGCGGAACGTGGTGCCAGCCACCACGTTGTACGCGGGGAAGTTCACGTTGGTGTTCGCCGCGACGCTGCCCGTCTTGCTGTCCGTGGTCGGCGTGCCGGTGCCGCCCGTGCCGGGCTTGGTGTAGTTGATGGTCAGGTTGAAGGTACCGGCCGCGTAGCCGCGAACCATGATGTACGCCGTCGTCACGCCGGTGGGCACCGTCAGGTTGCAGGACTCGGAGGCGCCGCTCAGGTAGGGGCGGCAGTCATACGTCGTCGTGGTGGGGGTGGCGCCAAAGCGCACGTACAGGTCCGGGTCGCCCGTGCCCGTCATCGCCACGCTGAAGCTGGTGCCGGCCACCACGTTGAAGGGGCCGTAGCTGGTGTTGGAGCCGGCCGTCACGGTGCCCGTGCGGGTCTCCGTCGTCGGGGTGCCGGTGCCAGGGCCCGGCGGCTCGGGGTCCGTACCACCCGGAGCGCCGTAGAGCGCCACGGCGCCCTGCGCGTCCAGCGCGGTGATGACCAGGTCGCCCGTCTGGGTGCCGTTGCACTGGGGGTAGTGCATGACCGACTTGGAGTCATACGTGGTCAGCTGACGCCAGTTGCTGTCCTCGAAGCACGTGCCCGACTCGGGGCGGGTGTGCTCGTGGCGGAAGCCGAGCGTGTGGCCCAGCTCGTGACGGAGGATGCCCGTCAGCGTCCAGGGCGAGGTGTTGCCGAACGCCGTGTTGTCGATGAGCACGTTGCGGTTGGCGCGGGCGTCGTTCGGGAAGAACGCGCGGGCCAGGTACTGGCCACCCGAGTTCACCGGACGCACGTCGAACACCACGTTCGCGTTGCTCGCCGTGCAGCTCGCGTCCTGCGCGCTCACGTAGATGAAGTCGACGTTGGCCACCGCTTCCCACGCGGCCGCCGCGTTCGCCATCGTCGTCACGGCGTTGTTGTAGTTGGAGCCGAACGTCGTGCTCACGCAGTAGGTGATGTTCTTCTTCTGCGTCGCGTTCCACGCGGCATCCACGCCGCCCGCGCGGTGGACGATGAGCTGTCCGTCGCGAACGTTGTTCTCGTAGAACTCGCGCAGCAGCTTCTCGTTGGCGAACGTCGTGTCGCCGTCAGCGATGAAGATGCCGGTGTCCGGCTCCTGGTAGACCACCGAGAGGAACTGCTCCCACGACATCCCCTGGCCAACGGCCTCGGGGGCGGGGGTGGAACCTTCGCCGCCGCCACAACCGGACAGCAGCGCCAGGCCCGTGAGGGCACCGATCAACTTGGACTTGGACATGAACTTCCTTTTCGGGAGGGGGGTACTGCCAGAGCTCCGACAGCTCGGGACCCGCGACGAAGCAGCCGCCATGCCAATCCCACAACTAGTGGATTTCCCTCATGTTTTTACGGGAAACGCCGAGGATTCACGGAGCACAGAGACTCCACGTTTCACACTCCGGCTGTAAAACCTCGTAACAATCCGCAACAAAATCCCTTTGATTCCAAAGGGTTGGAGCGCGAAAACGGGAGTGTCCAAGAAAAGGACACTCCCGTTGTAAACTGTCCCGGGTCAGGTCGGACTACAAACCCAGGAGTGTCTCGGGGCGGGTGAGGCCCCGGGCGCGGGCCAGGGGCTGGAGGACGTCGGCCGGGGGCGCATCGGCGGTAAGCAGCAGGGCGCGCACGGCGGTCTCCACCACGTCCTCGGCGCCGGGGCGCACCATGCCCCGGCGGGCATCCTCCACGCGCTTTCCTCGGTACGCGTCGAAGCGCTCCTTCACGCGGCGGGCCAAATCAGTGACGGCCTTGTCCCCCACCTCCACGCGCAGCTCCAGCTCGTTGCGCAGTTGCACCGGGTCCGCCAGCACGCCGTACCTGTCGTAGCCCTTGTGCGACATGTCCTCGTGCATCACCGCGAAGTCGTCGGTGTGGGGCGCGGGGACCTGGTCCTTGAGCAAGTCGCGCATCACCGCGGTGACGGAGGCCGTCACGGTGAGGCGGTGCATCTGCACGTCGTAGACGAAGTCGGAGAACATGTTCTCCTCCACGGTGACGGGCTCCCTGAAGGTCGTGTCGCGGTGGCGCTGCACCTCGATTCGCTGCCCCTCCGACTTCTCCAGGGCCGCCTCCAGCTTCGTCTCCCTGTCCTTCACCGCCACCACCATCTGCGACAGCAGCTGCTCCTCCTTCGCGCACAGGCCGCTGGCGCAGCGCGCGGGGCTGCACTCGCCGGGCAGCGTGCCGGGCTTCTCCGCCTCGCGCGCGGCCTCGCCGCACTCCTGCAGCGCCTCCAGACACTCGCGGCGCTCGCGCTCACGGCAGCGCTCGGCGCCCGCGCGCAAGAGGTTCATCTCCGTCTGCATGCGCAGGTACTCGCGCAGGGCGGCGGCCTGCTTGCGGTCCACCTCCTCCTGGGAGCGCTCGGCCTGCAGGAGCTTCGTCTCGAAGCCGGCGCGGCGCGGGTTGGGCACGGAGGTCTTCCCGGCGAGGTAGCGGTGCGAGCGCTGCGAGTCCTCCACCGCCTTCAGCGGCAGCACCCGCTCCAGCGACAAATCCAGCTTCACGCCCTCGCGGCCCTCGGGGGCCTCCGTCACCACGCGCAGGGGGAGCTGGGTGGGGAGCATGGCCGCCAGCCTCCCGGCCGCCAGCCGCTGCGCCACATCGGGCGCGCCGGCGCGGTCCTCCACGGGCGTGGCCACCACGAGGAAGGCCACCTCGTCGCGCAGCTTCTGCCGCACCGCCTCCGCGCGCTCGCGGGCCGCCGTCGCGCCCACGCGCTCCTGGTCCGCGCGCACATAGGCCACCAGCGCGTTGCCCAGCTTGCCCGCCTTCTCCAGCCCGTCCCCGGTGTTGAACCAGCGCTTCGCCCACGCCACCTGCACCTGGTCCACCGCCTTCTTCGCGCCCGCGTGGTCCGGCGCCACCGACAGCACCGCGTCCAGCTCCACGCGCGCCTCCTGGAGCTTGTCCGCCTTGAGCGCGGTGAGCGCCACGGCCACGCGCTCATCCAGCGTCGTGTTCAGGAGGTCCCTGGCCGCCGTGTTCTCCGCGTCCAGCTCCAGCGCGCGCACCAGCCGCTTCATGGCGCCGTCCAGATCGCCCGAGTCGTGCACGCTCCGGGCCTCCTCCAGCACCACCTTGCTCCACGCCTGGCGCACCTCGCGCAGCTTCACGGTGATTTCGGACGCCTCCGGGTCCGCGGCGAGCGCGCGCAGGTAGGCCGCCTCGGCTTCCGCCCACTTCTGCTGCTGGCTGGCGGTGTCGCCCTCCTTCACGGCGCGGGAGAAGGCCGAGCAGGCCGTCAGGACGAGCAGCGAGGCCAGGGCCAGGGCGCCGAGCACGCCACGAGATGCGCCAGGAGCCGGACGAAGGGGACGGGGGGGGCGGGACACGCCTCGCATCTTCGGGGAAAGGAGGCACCGGGTGAAGTGTTCACACCTCCGGCGTCGCACCCTCGCCTCCCGGGCACGGGCCACGAGAGCGTGACGCGAGGCCCGGCCCCTCGCCCCACGAGCGGCCGGCCGGCGCGAATGGCAACCCCTGCTGCTGGCCTTTATGAGGTTCGCCGCGAATCGCGCGGGCCTCGGTGGGTCTTCCCCGGGAATGACGCGTCGCAACAGCCGGTAGACGATTCAACGCACCCACGAGGGGGGCAAGAGAGTCAACATGTCCTGTCCACAACCGCGTCCCACAGAGTTCCGCCTGCCCATGCGCGCGGAGTCCTTTTCCGTCGAGGACCACCGCAACGTGCACTGCCGCTTCTACGGCGGCTGCATCGACGTGGCGGTGCGCCAGGACTGGGACAGCTTCACCTGCGCCAAGTGCCCCATGTTCCAGCAGGACGCCGCGCCGGGCGCGGACCAGTACGCCTTCAATCAGCCCGCTGACTCGGGCAGGCCCTAACCCGGCGCGAAGGGCAGGCGACGTGCCGGCCCTCCACCCATGGGTGGAGGCCGGGACGACGCCGGGACTCTCCGGGGTTGTGTCCCACGGTGGTGGCGGGAGTCCGGACCCGCGAGCCGCTTCAAGCCCTTCTTCTCCGGTCGTCGCGAGCCTTGCGCATGCCTTACCGCCCCGTGGTCGTCCTGGCCGAGGAT
The DNA here is from genome assembly GCF_010894455.1 of Myxococcus eversor. Taxonomy (GTDB): domain Bacteria; phylum Myxococcota; class Myxococcia; order Myxococcales; family Myxococcaceae; genus Myxococcus; species Myxococcus eversor. The sequence continues at coordinate 209,819 of NZ_JAAIXY010000002.1, forward strand.
GATGGCCTCCTCAGAGAGGCGATGACCGAGGCCATGGAGCTGGAGGGCTACCGGGTCCTCGCCTGTGAGAATGGCTTCACCGCGCTGCGGGCCTTCTTCTCCGAGCCTCGCGTGGACGTGCTGGTGCTGGACTGGCTTTTGCCCGACATCGAGGGCCAGGGCCTCATCCGGATGCTGCACGCCCAGCGCTCGCTGGCGGAGCTGCCCATCGTCCTGACGACGGGGCTGGATTTGGAGCTGCCCAGCTTCGAGGGCGCGGTGTGCCTGTTGCGCAAGCCCTTCGCCCCGGGCGAGCTGTCGCGAATCCTGCACAGCCTCACCCAGCCGGGCCCGCCTCCCACCACCCTGGTGCCCAGGGACCAACGCGTGGCCTGACGCCCGCTTCCGCACCCGCTCGGCACGCCCCACCTTCCAGGGGCGGCGGGCCCGGCACCCGGCCCGCGCGTCCTCGTCATGCAAGAGCATCGCGTCACCACGTGGCTGGAGCTCCAGGACTCGCTGTTCACCGACTCCTGGAACGAGACGCTCGGGCGTCACCGCTCCAACTTCGTCTTCCGGGGCATGCCCCACGTCGAGCATGACCTGTCCACCGCGCTCAACCGCCAGGGCATGTTCGTGCGCCAGGAGCGGGACTTGCTGCGCGCCTTCCGCAAGTACGCGCGCGGCACGCCTCGCGAGCCCCTGGACTCCGTCTGGGACTGGCTCGCCCTGGCCCAGCACCACGGCCTGCCCACGCGGATGCTCGACTGGACGTTCAGCCCCAACGTCGCGCTGCACTTCCTCACCGAGGACAGCGAGCTGGCGGACGCGGACGGCGTGGTGTGGTGCGTGGACTACCGGGAGACCAACCGCCTCCTGCCTCGCGCGCTCAAGGCGCAGCTCCACAAGGAGGGCGCGGACGTCTTCACGGGGGAGATGCTGGCGGCGGCGGCCAGCTCCATGGCGGACCTGGACAAGCTGACCGAGGACCCCTTCGTGCTCTTCTTCGAGCCGCCCTCCCTGGACGCGCGCATCGTCAACCAGTTCGCGCTCTTCTCGGTGATGAACGGGCCGGACCTGCGCCTGGACACCTTCCTGGAGAAGCAGAAGCAGGGGGTGCGCAAGCTCATCATCCCCGCGGCCCTCAAGTGGGAGGTGCGCGACAAGCTGGACCAGGCCAACGTCACCGAGCGCGTGCTCTTCCCCGGCCTGGACGGGCTGAGCCGCTGGCTGCGTCGCTACTACAGCCCGCGGCCCCGCTGAGGTCCGCGTGGCTCAGGCATGCGCGGGGACGTGTGGTCCCCCGGTCATATCGAGGTCCCTCAAGGTACCTGCGTCAACCAGACCCGCGTCGCGCTCGCTCTTCGTCACCGCGCGGATGTCCTTCTCCCACTTGTTGCCGGCGGCGCCGAACATGATGACGACGAAGAGGGCGACCAAGAAGATGAGCGTACCGAAGAAGGCTGCACCGAGCATGAGCATCGCCGGACCTCCTGGAAGGGGCCGCCGGGAGACGCGCGGCCAGGTGGACTGCACCCTTCAAGGATGTGTCCTGCCTCCTCGGGCCGCGACGTGCGCCCCCGACCTCCCGTCCTCGCTCGCCTGCTCCAGCCTGGAGCGGACAGGCAGGCAGGTCCCCAGCCGTGACGCTCAGCCGCCCGTGGCCGCATACTGGCGCGGCAGACTGAGCCAGAAGCAGGTGCCCTCCTCCGAGGAAGAGGAGACGCCCAGGAGGCCCCCATGGGCGCGCACGATTTCGTGGGTGATGTAGAGGCCCAGGCCCAGGCCGTTGCGCTGGGCGCTGCGCATGTCCTGGGCGCGCACGAAGGGGTCGAAGATGGAAGCCAGCCGCTCGGTGGGGATGGGCAGGCCCCAGTTGTGGACCTCCACGCGCACGCCCCCCTCCGCGTCGGCCACCATCACCCGCACGGCGGTGTCCTCGGGTGAGTACTGCACGGCGTTGCCCACCAGGTTCGACGCCGCCTGGGCGATGCGGTCCCCGTCCCAGTCGCCCCAGCCGTTGCCCGTCAGGCTCAGCTCGAACTGGCGCCGGGGGTGCGCCACCTCCAGCTCCTCCACCACCTGGCGCAGCACCTCGTGCAGGTTCATCCGCGCGCGCTCCAGCACGTAGCCCGCGCCCAGGCGCGTGCGGGTGAAGTCCAGCAGGTCGTTGATCATCCGCGCCATGCGGTCCGCGGAGATGGAGATGCGGTTGATGGCCTTGCGCTGGGGCTCGCTCAGGCCTCCGTGGCGCAGCAGCAGGGACGCGTTGCCGGAGATGGCCTGGAGCGGGTTGCGCAAGTCATGGCCGAGGATGCCCAGGAACTGCTCGCGGAACACCGCCGTGCGCCGCGCGGCCTCCTCGCGCTTGAGGCCCTCCTCCACCCGCTTGCGCTCAATCGCGTACCGCAGCGCTCGCACCAGCAGCGGGCCCGACACCTGGCCCTTCACCAGGTAGTCCTGCGCGCCCTCGTGCACCGCGCGCACCGCCAGCCGCTCGTCATCCGTGCCGGTGAGCACGACGAGGGGGACGGACGGCGCGGCCTGGAGCAGGGGCGGGATGTTGCCCAGCCCGTGTCCATCCGGCAGTGACAGGTCGAGCAGCACCGCGTCCAGCGAGGTGTCGCTGCTCACCACGCGCACCGCGTCCGCCAGTCGCTCGACGTGGAGCACCTCGAAGTGCGTGGTGCTCACCTCGCGCAGCTCCTCCTGGAGCAGCCGCGCGTCGCCGGGGTTGTCCTCCACCAGCAGCAGGCGCAGGGGGCGCTCGTTCGTTCCAATCTCACTCATGACGACGCCTCGGACACCGTGGCTCCAGCCGGCGGCCAGGGCAGGGTGAACCAGAACGTACTTCCCTCCCCGGGTCGGGACTCGACACCGATGCGCCCGCCCAGGCGCTCGACGATTTTCTTGCAGATGGCCAGCCCGATGCCCGTGCCCGGAAACGCCTCCTTGCCGTGCAGGCGCTGGAAGATGACGAAGATGCGCTCGAAGTCCTGCGCGTCGATGCCGATGCCCCAGTCCCGCACCGAGAAGCGGACCTCCGCGCCCCGCGCCTCCGCCGTCACCTCCACGCGCGGCGGCGCGGCGCCGTGGAACTTGAGCGCGTTGCCGATGAGGTTCTGGAACAACTGCGCCAGCTGCGTCTCGTCCGCGAGCACCGTCGGCAGCGGCCCCGCGCGGAAGTCGGCGCCGGACTCCTGCAGGGACGCCCGGAGGTTGGCCTTCGCCCGCTCCAACGCGAGGTTGGCGTCCACGGGCCTGGGCTCGCGGCCCTGCGTCCCCACGCGCGAGTAGGCGAGCAAATCCTGGATGAGCTGCTGCATGCGGGTGACGCCGTCCACCGCGTAGTGGATGAAGGTGTCGGCGTCCGCGTCCAGCTTGCCCTGGTAGCGCCGGGCGAGCAGTTGCGTGTAGCTGGCCACCATGCGCAAGGGCTCCTGCAGGTCATGCGAGGCCACGTAGGCGAACTGCTGGAGCTCCTCGTTGGAGCGCGACAGCTCCCGCGCGCGCAGCCGGAGCGACTCCTCCGCCCGGCGGCGCTCCAGGCCCTGCGCGAGCGCGTCCGCCACCGTGGCCAGCACCGCCATCGCGTCCTCACCCAGCACGTTGCGACTGTAGAGGCCCATGACTCCCACGAGCTGGCCTCGCACCAGCAACGGGATTCCGGCGAACGAGCGCACCCCCGTCTCCCGCACCCAGGTCCGGTCCAGGACGCGGGCATCCTGCTCCATCTGGTCCACCCATATCTGCTCGCGCGTGCGGGCCACCTCCGCCACCAGGCTCTGCCCGTGCAGCGACACCCGGCCCCAGCGGTCGGGAGGTGGGGCGGCGGCGCCCGCGTTGCCCACCAGCTCCAGCATCGCCGCGGCGCGCGAATACAGCCACAGCCGCGCCACCTGCGCGTCCAGGTGGCGGGCCAGCGCCTCCGCGCAGGCCTGGAGGATTTCGCCGACGGTGCCCTCTCGCGCGAGCGCGCCGCTCACCTCCGCGCGCAGGGCCTCCAGCCGGCGAGCGCCCTGCTCCCGGTCCAACCGGCGCAGGCCCTCCTCCACGCGGCGCTGGGCCGTCATGTCGGTGTTGGTGCCCACCCACTCGCGCACGGCGCCGTCGGCGTTGAGCACGGGCACCGCCCGGGCCATTGTCGGTGAGTACGTGCCGTCCGGACGCAGCAGGCGGTACTCCACTTCATAGGGGCGCACGTCCGTCACCGCCGCCTGCCACGCGCGGGCGGCCGCCTCGCGGTCCTCCGGGTGGAGGGCATCCAGCCACCCCTGGCCCCGCCACTGCTCGTACGTCTGTCCGGTGTAGGCGCGCCAGGAGGGGCTGTCCTCCTCGATGAAGCCATCCGGGCGCGTCACCCACACCGCCTGCGCGGTGGCGGTGACGAGCGAGCGGAAGCGCTCCTCGGCCCGCCGCGCGTCGCGGTACAGGCGCGCGTTGTCCAGGGCCACGGCGGCCTGCGAGGCCACGCCCTCCACCAGCCGCGCGTGCTCCTCGCGGAAGCGCCCCGGCTCCTCGTGGCCGAAGAACAGCCCGCCGAGGATTTCGCCGGAGCGGCCCTTCACGGGCACGGCGAGGTAGCTGCGCACCGGCAGGTGTCCGGGCGGCATGCCGTGGAAGGGCGCGCTCCTGCCGTAGTCCAGGTGGCGCGTCACGTCGTCATAGAGGCGCGTGCCCTCGCCCCGGAACGTGGGGCCGAAGACGGCGGTGTTGCGTGGCATGGGCAGGTGGGCGAAGGCGTGCCGGGGCGCGCCGGACAGCGTGTAGAGCAGGTACGACTCGCCGCGCTCGTCCACGCGGTTCTCGAAGAAGGCGCCGAAGCCCGCGCCGGTGAGGGCCACCGTCTCGTCGGTGATGCGCTGGACGAGCACCCCCGCGTCCAGCTCCGAGGACAGCGAGGCGCCGATGCGCAGCAGCATCTCGGCGGTGCGGCGCTCCTCCTGGCTGCGGCGCAAGGACTCCTGCGTCTCGTGGTGCAGGCGCGCGGTGTCCACCGACTGCGCGGCGCGCGAGGCGAGCTGCTCGCCCAGCACCAGGTCCTCCGGGCCGAAGCGCCGGCCGGACTCCGCCGTCACCAGCGTGAGCGCGCCGAGGATTCGGCCCCGAGCCCGCAGCGGGACAATCACCGCCGAGCGCAGCCCCAGCTCCCGCAGGAAGCGCAGGTGCTCGGGGCCGCGGGCGCCGCCCACCAGCCCCTCCTCGGAGATGGACTCCAGCAGCACGGGCGTGCCGGTGCGGATGACGCCCAGCACGCCGTGCGGGTCGTCCTCGCGCGGCGGGTAGCGCTCGCGGACGTCCTCGGCCAGCCGCACCCGGCTGGGGTCCACGTGGGCCACCGCCACCTGGCGCGTGCCGCCGTCCTCCTCCACCAGCTCCACGGCGCACCAGTCCGCCATGCGGGGGACCGCGAGCCGCGCCAGCGAGGTCAGCGTGCCTTTCAAATCCAGCGCGGAGGAGGACAGGAGCGCGCCGGCCTCGGCGAGGAAGCGCATGGACTCCGAGGCGCGCTTCGGGTCTTCGATATCCGTCGTCGTGCCGAGCCACCGGAGGACGTGGCCGTCGGAGTCCCTCAGGGGGCTGGCGCGGGCGAGCATCCAGCGCCACACCCCGTCATGGCGGCGGCAGCGGAACTCCACCTCGTAGGGCTCGCCGGTGCGCAGGGAGTGGGCCCAGCGTCTGCCGGCCTCCGGCAGGTCGTCGGGGTGGAACATCCGCTGCCAGCCGTCGCCAAGCGACTGCTCGGGCGTCAGCCCGGTGTACGCGTACCAGCGGCGGTTGAAATAGACGTGGTGCCCGTCGGGGCGGGTCATCCACACGAGCTGGGGCAGGCTCTCCAGGACCTGCCGGGAGAGCGCTCCCTGGAACAGAGCCTCCTGCGACTCAGGCTCCTCGGCCGCCTGCTCCAGGCGGGGATGGGACGGGAACATGGAACGCACATCACCTCAACAGCCCGCACCCGCGCCACCCTTTCGGCGCCGCGTGATTTCCACCAGCTGACAGTTGCCCTACGAGGAAACCGATGCTCCCGGGAGTCCCACCGGGCCGGGGGTGTCCTGCCTACCCGCCGGAAAACCCTGACATCATCAGCCCTGGTTATTCCTGACACCCCCGCAACAGCGTCACAAAAGCCACAAACCGACAGGATTTGAGAGCCCTTGCGACTTCAAATAGAGCCATGCGTTTCCATCACAGCGCGTTCTTCCGTAGAGTCTGGATTCAGCGGGGTGGGAGGGCCGGGGGTGCAGTGACGTCGTGCCCGGGGAGGGCCATGCGCTCGACATGTGAACCCAGTCGTTCAAACAGACAATCGGGCCAGGCCCTGGTGGAGACGGCGTTCGTCATCCCCATGATGGTGTTCTTCGTGCTGGGCATCATCCAGCTGAGTCTGGTGCACCATGCCCGCCTGATGACCGAGTACGGCGCCTACCGCGCGGTGCGCTCGGGCATCGTCAACCATGGCGACTGCGCCATCATGAAGAAGGCGGCCCTCACGTCGCTGCTGCCAACCCTGGGCCCCTTGAGCGGGAGTAACGGTCGGGTGGACACGTTGCCCCGGGCCATGGCGCACCACGCCCTGTTCACTCAAGCCGATGTCAGCGGTGATTACTATCAAGCAGGCCCTCTGCCCTTGCTGAAGGTCGAGGTCGTCAACCCCAAGCGAAGCGAGCTGGATGGCTTGTTCGCCACCTACGGCTCCCACATGCAAGGCATGGAGATTGACTACGACGATGTCCGGGATGACCGCGTCATCGAAGCCAATCTGCTGTCGGTCAGGCTCGTCTACTTCTACGAACTGCGAGTCCCCTTCGCGAACTGGCAGCTCCACAGCTTCTACATGGGGCGCGAGTACCTGGACGACCTGAAGGGGCTCCAGTTCGAGATTCAGCGCGCGGGCGGGCGCTCCGCCACCCAGTATCTCGTGGAGCGCGGTGCCGCCAGGGACCGGACCCACCGTGGCCTCGCCAACCTGTCGCGCGAGGGGCGGTACATCATTCCCCTGACCGCGACCTGGACCATGCGCATGCAGTCCAACCTCTTCAACAACGGCCGTCGCGGACCCGCGCAGTGCGCGGTCGACGCCTGAACCTGACTGCCTGGCGGGGGATTTAGATGTTCTTCATTCTGCGAAGGCTGCGCCGCGACGAACGTGGGCAGGCCCTGGTCATCGGCGCCGTCACCATGCTCATCCTCGCTGTCAGCGTGATGGCCTCGGTGAGCATCGGCCATGGCGTCTATGAAAAGATAAAGCTCCAGGACGCGGCCGATGCCCAGGCCTACTCCTTCGCGGTGAAGGAGGCCCGGGCCTACAACTTCCTGGCGTACACCAACCGCGCCATGATTGTTCACTACTCGGCCATGCTCACGGTGATGTCCTACGTGAGCCACGCCGTCTACCTGGACCGCACGGTGGGCGCGGCGGCCAGTGTCCTCAAGGTGGTTCCCGTCATCGGCGCGATATTCGCGGCGGTGGAACAGGCCATCAAGCTCTGGAAGACAGTGGTCGAAACCGTCTCCCAGGTACTCATCCCCTTCCTATCGGCGCTCAACGTCGCGTTCTGGCTCGCGCAGGAGGCCATGCTCTATGGCACCTTGCATGACCTCGTCATGTACAGGGACGACGTCAAGAAAACCGACCCCAATGCCAAGCCCGGCTTCGACGTGGTTGGCAGTGGAGGAGACGTCAACCTCGATTCGCTCTTCAGCAACTACGACGTCAATCATTCCAATCTCAAGAACTTCCTCCACGCCATCGACGACGGGCCCCACAGCAGTCAGGCCAGCTTCAGCGCACTCGACCCCACCGGCCTCGTCAAACGCTCCAAGCTCCTCCGCGCCAACTCCCTCTCCGACCCCGACATGGCCAAGTACCGCCTGCTGATGGGCAACCTGGCCAATGGCGTCCGTCGTGAATGGACGGCCGTGGGCAAAGGCCCCTTTCTCATCGGACGCAGGTGGAACTTCAACCTCTGCCTCATCATTGGCCAACTGCGCATCAACAAGGTCGCGGACAGTCAAATCAAGAGCTTCGACGAAGAGTTCCAGAACAACCGCAAGGACCAGCTCTTCGCCTCGGACGACATCAAGATAGAAGCCCGAGCCGGCTGCTTTGGCCTCTTCGACTGGGAGACCCTCTTCGAGCTGCGCTTCCGTGCCGCGGCGGATGCCCAGCGGGGGTATCACCAGGAATACGGCGGCAGCAAGGTCAGCCGGCACCACAACTGGATAGGCCTCACACCCTTCCTGACCTCGGATACGAGCTTCGTGAACCCATGGCAGAACCACTTCTCCTATCCCTGCAACGTCAGCGTCCTGACGAAGAACATGATGCCGCACTCAAAGGACGGCGTGAACTCGGACACGCCGTTCCAACTCCACAACCTCATCAGCACGGCCTTCATGAAGGAGAGTGCCTCCAACAGGTACAACGACTATCGGGAAGGCGTTCAAGCAGGCTACCTCGACATGTCGTGGAACTTCGTGGGAGGACTTGACGACTCGACCCCGATTGGAGCCTCCGCCAGGCAGTTCCGCGAGAGGACAGGGGGAATGATGGCCATGGCAGTGGGACGCGCCATCTATCACCGCCCCGGCCAGTGGAAGGAAGAGCCCAACTTCTTCAACCCACTCTGGACGGCACGCCTGGCCCCCGCGAAGACCCACTGGGAAGAGAAAGCCATGAAGGACATCATTCCCGAGTGGAACATCACCGCCAACGGCTTCAAGGACGCGCTCAATTACTGACGGAGGCGCCATGTACTCACGCTCGCGAACGATGAGGACGAGAGGTCGGCAGCGCGGAACGGCGACCGTGGAGTTCGCCATCATCGCGCCCCTCCTCATCATGATGGTCCTCTGGGCCCAATACTTCTGGGAGCTTCAACACGTCCGGCTCAAGGCCGCCGAGCTCGCCCGCTTCGTCGCGTTCGAGCGCACCGTCCGCCCCAACCTCCAGGGCATCATCAGCGACGCGCGTGAGCGCTACAAAGACCTCGATGGCGCCACGAAGTCGGGGGAGCTTCCGACAGGGGCGGGCTTCCGCAATCGCCTCACCCTGACGGTGTACGCCGAGGAGGCCGAAGCCCCCCTCACCGAGGTCTCCATGGGCGACCGCGGTGGACTCGGAGGTGCGATGGGTCTGGTGGGCGGCGCCCTGTCCGCCCTGGGCTCAACGCCCGCCGACCTCGCACAGGACATGGGGCTGGATACGCGCCGGGGCGCGGTCTCCGCGACAATCACAGTCGACATCCAGAACGGCATCATTCCCCACCAGATTGCGTTCTTCACCACCTCCCCCGACTCGTCCCAGCTGAACCTCCAGTTCACCGAGCACTTCAGCGTCTTCCACGACACGTGGCGGGCCTGGGGCTACGGAGATCATCCGAGGGACACCTACGCACGCGTCGAGCAGATCACCCACGACCGGGCCACGGGCATCATCTACAAAGGAGCCACCGGAGGCGACGCTGGGGGCGCGCTGAACTCCATCGGCGAGGTCCTGCAAGTGCTCGGGCTCGATTTCCCGTTCACGAGCAAGTACGTCCGCGAATCCGTCTTGATTCGCAAGGTGGGCACGAGCGGGAGCACATTCAACAAGGGGCCCGTCATTCCCACGCGAACGGTCCCCGGAGACGCCCTCCAAGCGTACTACTGGAAGAACGACTCGGACTACTGCTTCGGCGATTGCGAGCCTGGTCCCGTCCTCAACAAACGAGGAACCCGCAGCAACGGCGGCTACGGCGACAACTGGCCCATGCGCTCCTACAACTGTCGGGGCAACTTCTTCCAGGGCGCTGTCATCTCCAACCGCCCGGAGTCCGAGTACGCGGATCAACACAACGCCGACATGGACCGTTATTCCTATCACTCCTATGGAGACAAGGCGTGCAGGTAGCGATGAGGTCTCGACGCATCCCCTTGCATGAAGGGGACGGGAAGGCATGACCCGACTCAAGGACCGGACGGGAGGGCTCATCCGCGTGTTCGGCGTGGGAGGGCTGGGGCTGTTGTTGGCGCTCGCGGTGACGCTGCGCGAACCGCCGCCTCCGCTCCCCGAAGCCGAGCCCACGCCGGAGCCTCCTGTCGCACCCCCATCTGTCGCCAGGCCGATGACCGCGCGCTTCCAAGGAGCGTTCCCCAGCTACCCACAGTCCACGACCATTCCCATGGGGCGCATGGAGGCCAATGGGAATCCGATGGAGATGGCCTATTTCGAGACGACCAGCCCGCCTGGAGAGGTGCTGGAGTTCTACGCCCGCGAGTTCCGGCGGCGGGGCCATCGCACCAACCACAAGGCGGATGGCCCGAATGCCGGGGCCGTCAGCTATTACGACGCCAGACTGGGAGCGCTCGTCTCCGTCACGGCCGTGGGCGCGGGGGACAAGAAGGATAGGACCCAGGTCTTCCCCTCCATCGTCGAGACGCCCGAAGGCGTTCACCTTCAAGCCCGTGTGCCGGAGGCCCTGCCGAGAGCGCCGGGTGCCACCACGGTGCTGCGCGTCGATGACCTCAATCCAGGGCCTTCCGAAGGCAGCATCACCGTGACGGAAATCGCCCAGGGCACGCCGGGCACGCTCGCGGAGTTCTATCGGCGGGAGCTCGGACAGCGGGGCTTCACCCAGGTCGAAGCACGCTCCGCCAGACATGGCGTGGAGGTGCTTGGCTTCACGCGTCCAGGGGAAAGGCTCTCCCTCTCCCTCTCTCCCGTCCAGAAGGACGGGTTGCCCGAAACACTTGCCACCGTGGTCCTCGAACAGGCCACTTCCCCGGAGGGTCACCCATGAACGGATGGATGTCCTTGGCTTACCGCTGGCTTCGTCGGCCTCGCTCGCGCGGACAGGCAGCGGCGGAGTTCTCGCTCCTGCTCCTCGCTTTGATGGTCGGCGGAACCACGCTCACCGCGTTCGCCCCCGACCTGCTGGCCATCTTCACCGTCTACGTAGCGGGCTTCTATCTCGTCCTCGGCTACCCGCTGGGCTGACCCCGGCGACACTCATTGCCCGGGCAGCCGGGGAATAGCGATGGGGACGGTATCCAGCGAGGGCCGGGCCCCCGTCCCCGAAGCACGCGCCATCCAGGAGCCGTCCTCGGTGACAACCGAGACCACCCCGACGAGTGGAACCCTGCTTGCGTCCACCACGACCACCGGCTTGCCACGCTCCCGCCGGAAGGTGCGCTCTCGGGCCTTCCCAGCGAATGGACCTCGCACCGTGATGTCCTTTTCTCCCATCAACTCCCCGCGCAGTTCGGGCGAGTCGGCCTCCAGGTCCACGGGGATGGAGATGGGGGCATGAGGCGCCACGGAGACCGCCAGCCGCTCGACGAAGGGACGGGTGGCCCCCGCCAGCCAGACCACCACGAGCATGCGCGGAGTCGTCTCATGGTCCAGTTCGACCTGATAGAGCGGCGTGCCGTCCTCGCGGACCGTCTCGCCCACCAACGCGACACGCACGCGAAAGGCCCCCTGGCGCGTCGCCAGCTCGTATTCGACCCATTGGCCCACGACGGGCTGGAACTGGCCGTAGAGCAATGGCGCGGGGACCAGGGCACGCGCCTCCGCTCGGCGCGAAGGGTCCACGGAAACGCCTCCATCTCCTGGAGGTGTCACCGTGGGATTCGCGACCCCAGCGGGTGTCTCCACCGCGGCGGGCGCCTGCTTCGCGTCGACGGTGGGAGGCGCGCCGGACGGTGCTCGCGATGACGCCTCCACGAGGGGCTCCGAGGTTGAGCGAGCGGGAGGACTGGCTTCCGGGTTGGAGCAGGCAAGGAGCAGCAAGGGAATGGCTCGCACGGCATTCAGCAGACGAGGCATGGACGAACTCTAACAAAAGGCGTCCCGGGAGAGGGATGCACGCGTCAGGGATTGAAACCTCACATGACCAGAACCGGATGGGCAGTCGTCGCGCTGATGCTGTGCCTCGTGGTCCGCGAGGCCCATGCACAGACCACTCCCTTGGAGGGAATGCTCGAACTCCCCCTCGTCGCGCGAAATGGGGGCTGGGCCCGTTATCTGGGGACCTCCTCGGAAGGCCCTACCCGCTTCGTCATCAAGGTCGGTGCGCCGGGCCGACACGGAGCCAGGAGTGGCCGCTGGTTCCATCTGCAGCTCGAAGTGCCCTCCCTGGGCCTCATCGCCTTCGACTTCCTCGTTGAAGGAGAACGCTTCGGCGCGCAGGGCGTCATTCTCTTGAGGGTGACTGTTCCGGGACAAGCTCCCCGCGAGCACCCCAATGCCTTCGCCAAGGCAGCCTCCGCCCCACGCCAGCCCCGCTTCCTCCAGAAGTCGACGGAGACCATCGCGGGCAAGACCGTGGAGATAATGGAGTACTCCTTCTCCGGGGGCCTCACGGCCGAATGGTCCTCCTCCGTGCCCGGCCTGGGTCTGGTGCGCATGGGCGGAGAGAACCCCTTCCACCTCGTCGACTTCGGCGTGGGCGGAGACCCGTGGAGGGAGCGGACCACGCCCGCGATGTTCCCCGCGCCACCGCCCAAGAAGTGAGCCTCAGCATCCAGGCACGCGCGACGACAGTCCCATCTTCAGCAGCCGTCCTCGCACGCCGTCCACCGCGTCGTGCGCGAGCCTCGCCTCCAGACGAAGTGACTCACCCCGCCCCGCCCGCAGCACCGTGCCAGGCGGCTCCCCGTCAACCTTCTGGAGCGAGAACCACTCCAGCTCCGAGAAGCGCGTGCGCCGCCCCAACGGGTCGATGAAGCCCTCTCCAGACAGGAACAGCCCCGGCACCAGGTGCAAGCCAATGGCGCCCAGCCACACCGCCAACCCCAGACAGAAGCTCCCCAGCGCCGGCCGCGCCTCGGAGTACATCAGGTGCACGCCCAGCAGCGCCAGCAAACCCACCCCCGCGAGCACTTGCAGATACGTCCCCACCCGCGCCCGCGAGCCCAGCACCACGAGTGAGCGCGCCCGCAAGAGCGACACCAACGCCACGAGCGACAGCAACGCCTGCCCCCCAGAGGCCACCGCCACCGCGACGGCCAGCATCCCCCGCCGCCCGCCGAGCGCCTGGGACTCCTGCACGAGCCACACCGCGCAGGCGCTGAAGAACCCCACGGCGAGGACATGGAGTGCGACGGTGGACACGGGCAACGCGGTTGCTTTCATCGGTGCCCGCCAGCGCATCACATCCGAGAGGCTTTGGGGAGGCCCCCTCCTTCAGCGGGCCCGCTTCCGACGGGAGGCCACGGGCACCGACGTGGCGACGACGAGCTGCCGGTACTGCCGGGGACTCAACCCCGTCACCTGCTTGAACTGGCGCGACAGCGCGCTCTGGTCACAGAAGCCCACCGCGAGGGCGATGGCCGCGATGGGCTGCTCATCCTCCACCAGTCGCGCCGCCGCCGCGTCGATGCGCGTCTTCATGATGAACTGCCCCGCCGACAACTGGAAGATGCGCCGCATCCGCCGCTCGAACTGCGCCGCGGACATGCCCGCCCGGCGCGCCAGTGAGTCGATGCGCAGCCGCTCTCCATAGTTCGCCTGGATGTAATCGATGGTCCCCGCGAAGCGCTCGTCCACCAGCCCCGCGCGCCCCGGCTCGTGCACGTCCTTGGACAGACACGCCAGCCCCATCACCTCGCCCGTCGAGTCAAACAGCGGCACCTTGCTCGTCAGACACCAGCCCGGCTCGCGGCTGTTGAACAACGTCAGGTCCAGGTTGTCCACCAGCGCCCGGCCCGTCCGGAACACCTTCTCGTCCTGCCGCACGTAGCGGTCCGCCATGTGCTGGGGAAACAGCTCGTGCGCCGTGCGCCCCACCGCCGCCGCCTTGCTCTTCAGGCCACAGCGCTCCGCGCACGCCTCGCTGATGCACACGTAGCGCCCCCGGATGTCCTTCACCGAGAAGACGATGTCCGGCACCCGGTCGAACAGCTCCTCCGCGAACAGGGGATTGGCCACCTGTCCCATGAAGCCCATCCGCCAGTGCTCCAAGGTTTCACGCGCTTTGGTGGTTTCCATTCGTCCCCACATGGGAAAGACACAAGAACGTCAGACGTGCTCACGAATACCTTGAACACCACGTGAAACCTACGTCGGTGTCACTCGGAAAAAACGACACCGTGCATCAAGCCCCCACCCCGAGGAGCACGAAGCCATGCGCGGTCCAATCACGGATTGGTGTCGCTGTCACATCGTCCTCGCCATCTGTTGTCTCACGCTACTCGCACCCGGAGCGGACGCACGCCCTGGAGGTCCCCCGCCGGCCGAGCCCGCCCAGCGCGTCCATGGACTGGAGCACGCGCACCAACGCATCCAGCCCGACGAGCGACAGCCCGACGTCTCCCCGGAGCAACTGCGCCAGTCGCCCACCCCTCCCGCGCCGAAGCGGGCCCTGCTGGCCTGTGACACCGCGGCCTTCGGGTCGGCCACGGGCACTGCGCTGGTGACGCTGGTGAAGGGCTCCACGACGGAGTGCATCAACACGCTGTTCAGCGTCACGGGCACGCTCGCAAGGCAGGTGTTCATCGAGAGCAAGATGGTCACCATCGCCAACGCGCTCACCTCCAACGCGCAGGCCTACGTGGGGAACAACAGCGGGCAGACGCTCCAGCTCATCATGTACCTGCGCGCGGGGTACTACGTGCAGTACTACGCCCCGGACGTCGTGGGCAGCTACGGCACGGCGCTGGCCAACGCCATCCGCCCGGCCCTGGCCGCCTTCGTGGCCAACAGCCACTTCCGGGACGTCAACGACGACCACGGCGCGGTGCTGGGTGAGTTCGTCACGCTCATCGACAGCTCAAGCGAGAACGCGCGACACCTGGGCACCTTCAAGGGGCTCCTGGACCGCTTCAACGACACCGCCCTGGCCTCCTGGTACATGCGCGGCGCCACCAACAACGTCTTCGTCGGCCTGTTCCGGGGCCACTACAACGACGACTTCGTGGCGGCCGTGCAGGCGGACTCGTCCATCATCGACTCGCTGGACTCCTTCGGCCTGCGCACCGAGCACCTGCTGGGCACCGACAACCAGTACCTCACCGTCAACGCCGCCCGCGAGCTGGCGCGCTTCCTCCAGTACCCGGGGGCGCTGCAGACGAAGGCGCGCCCCAAGGTGAGGACGCTCATCACCGGCCACTCGATGACGGGCCCCACGGCGGGCGTCTGGGTGGGCGCGGCGGAGATGGCCGACTACTACGACGGCGCCAACTGCGCATACTACGGCATCTGCGACTTCCGAAGGGCGCTGGAGCAGGCGGTGCTTCGCGTGACGCACAACTGCGGCGCCACGCTGAAGATGCGCGCGCAGGACATGACGGCCACGCAGCTCACGCAGAGCTGCGGCCAGTTGGCCACGCAGGAGTCCTACTTCCACGACAAGCTGAAGACGGGCCGCCTCCCCGTCGCCAGCGACAACAACACGTCGCTGGAGATGGTCATCTTCGACAGCAGCCTGGACTATCAGACGTACGCCGGCGCGCTGTTCGGCATCGACACCAACAACGGTGGCATGTACCTGGAAGGAGACCCGGCGGCGTCCGGCAACCAGGCCCGCTTCATCGCCTACGAGGCGGAGTGGCTGCGGCCCGCGTTCGAAATCTGGAACCTGCGCCACGAGTACGTCCACTACCTGGACGGCCGCTTCAACCTGAAGGGCGACTTCGGCGTCAGCATCAGCCAGCCCACCATCTGGTGGATTGAGGGCCTGGCCGAGTACGTGTCCAAGAAGGACGTCAACGCGGACGCGGTGACGCGGGGCACCAGCAAGGGCTTCCAGCTCAGCCAGATTCTGCGCAACGACTACAACAGCGGCACCGAGCGCGTGTACTCCTGGGGCTATCTCGCGGTGCGCTTCATGTTCGAGCGCCATGGGAATCAGGTGGACACCTTCGTCGGCCAGTTCCGCGCGGGGAACTACAGCGCATATCGCACGTCCCTGGACGCCCTGGGCACGGCGAACGACACGGAGTTCCACCAGTGGATTGACTGCGTGGCCACCGCGACCGACCCGAGCACCTGTGTGAATCCCGGCCCAGGCCCGGGTCCAGGCACCAGCACGCCGTGCACGGGCGCCGACACGCGGATGCTGGGCAACAACTGCTACCGGGGCCCGCTGTCCGGTGGCGAGCAACTGCAGTACTTCTACGTGTGGGTGCCCGCCGGTGCGCGCAACCTGCGCTTCCAGATGAGCGGCGGCACGGGCAACGCGGACCTCTATGTCCGCGCTGGCACGTGGCCCTCGACGACGGCGTATGACTTCCGGCCGTATCTGTCCGGCAATGACGAGGGGGTGGACATCCCCTCGCCGGTGGGTGGCAGCTACTACTACGCGATGGTGAAGGGCCGCGCGGCATTCACGGGCGTGAAGCTGGAGTCCCGCTTCGACACGACGCCGTGAAGCAAGGGAGTGGCTCCCGGGTGGAGGCGGGGCCACCTGGGAGTCACTCCCGCTTCAGCACCCCGTCCACCGTGCGCCAGAGGCCCAGGGGGTTCGCCTCGCGAAGCTCCGGCGGGAGCAGCGCGTCCGGCACGTCCTGGAAGCAGACCGGGCGAACGAAGCGGCGGATGGCCCCCGTGCCCACGGCGGTGAAGCGTCCATCCGAACTGGCCGGAAAGGGACCGCCATGCACCATCGCCGGGCAGACCTCCACGCCCGTGGGGACACCGTTCATCAGCACACGCCCCACGCGGTCCGACAACGTGGGGAGCAGCTCCGAGGCCAGCTCCGTGTCTCCCACGTCCATCATCACCGTGGCGGTGAGCTGGCCTTCCAGTCGCGAGGCCACGCGCACCAACTCCGCCGCGTCACGCGCCACGGTCAGCACCGCGCAGCTTCCGAACACCTCTTCGGTGAGCTCCCCCTCGGCGAGCACCACCCGCGCCTCCGCCTCGAACAGCGCGGGAGCACCGAGCGCGGCCTTCGACTCGCCGCGTGCATGCGTCCGCGTGTCGGCGCGCGCGGCCAGCCGGCTCACGCCCTCGCGAAAGCGCTCGGCGATGGCGGGCGTCAACATGGGCGCGGCAGGAGCGGCGCCCAGCTTCTCGGCGAGCCTCGCGCGGAAGGCCTCGTACCCGGTTCCATCCACCGCCACGAGCAAGCCGGGTGAGGTGCAGAACTGGCCCGCGCCCTGGAGGATGGACGCGGCCAGCGCGTCCGCCATCGCCTGCGGACGGGCAGCCAGGGCTTCCGGCAGGAGGAAGATGGGGTTGATGGAGCCCATCTCCGCGAACACGGGGATGGGCACGGGCCGAGCGGCGGCCAGCGCCATCAACGCGCGACCTCCACCGCGAGAGCCCGTGAAGCCGACGGCGCGGATGGCGGGGTGACGCACCAGGGCGGCGCCCACCTCGGTGCCCGCGTCGAACAGGAGCGAGAACACGCCTTCGTGCAGTCCACACGCCGCCACGGCCTCACGGATGGCCAGGCCCGCGCGCTCGGAGGTCGCGGGGTGCGCGGGATGAGCCTTGGCGATGACGGGGCACCCCGCGGCGAGCGCGGACGCGGTGTCACCTCCCGCGACGGAGAACGCGAGCGGGAAGTTGCTCGCGCCGAACACGGCCACCGGCCCCACGGGGCGCAGCAGCGAGCGCAGGTCCGGACGTGGCAGCGGGCGACGCTCGGGCAGGGCATGGTCGATGCGCGCATCCACCCAGCTCCCCTCCTCCAACAGTCGGGCGAACTGACGGAACTGTCCGGCCGCGCGGCCCAGCTCGCCCTGGATGCGGGCGGGGGGCAGGCCGGTCTCCTTCGGTGTCACGGCGAGGAAGTCCGCCTCCGCCGAGAGGAGCGCCTCCGCGATGTGCTCCAGGAACACGGCGCGCTGGCGAGAGGACAGGGCCGCGAGCGAGGGCGCGGCCTCCTGCGCGAGCACACAGGCGCGCTCCACCTCCTGGGGCTTCGCGCCGTGGAAGCGCGGCTCCAGTGCCACGCCCTCCGCCGGATTCCAGCCGGTGAACGTCGGCCCACCGGGCTCTCCGCGTTCGGCGCCAATCAACGACAGTCCCATCCAGCTCATACGGCGACCTCACTCCGGGAGGGGCGGCAGCGCCCCTCCAGCTTCGATACGAGAGACTTCACACCACGCACGCTATAGCGCGGGACGGTTCGCCAGGGCCTCGCGCAGCACGCGCAGGCACTCCTCGCGCTCGGCTCCCGCCAGCTCCAGCCGAGGCCCACGCACGCGCTCGTGGCCCCAGCCGACCTCCTGCTGCACCAGCTTGATGAGCTGGACGAATTTGGGGACGGTGTCCAGGCGCAACAGCGGCAGGAACCAGCGGTACAGCTCGAAGGCGGCCTGCTTCTTTCCGGCGAGCGACAGCTCCAACAGCCGCACGGACTCGGCGGGGAAGGCGTTGACGAGTCCCGCCACCCAGAAGCGCGCGCCCGCCTCCACGCCCTCGACGAGGCAGTCATCCACGCCGACGCCCAGGGCCAGCCGGTCTCCCAGGAGCGCGCGAATGGCGGTGACGCGACGGGCATCGGTGGAGGACTCCTTCACGGCGACCGCATTGTCGTGCTCGGCGGCCAGCTCCGCGAGGTGGGCGGGGGTGAAGTCCGTCTTGTAGGCGACGGGGTTGTTGTAGAGCAGGCACGGCAGCTTCGTGGCGCGCAGGACGACGGACATGTGCGCCTTCATCTCGCGCCAGTCGCTCGAATAGACATACGGGGGCAGCACCATGAGTCCGGCGCAGCCCGCCTCCTCGGCGGCGCGAGCCAGCCGCACGGCCTCCGCGGTGGACAGCGCGGCGATGCCCGGGATGACGGGCACCTTCACCGCGTCCACGACGGTGCGCATCACCGCGGCCTTCTCCTCCAGGCTCAGCGTCGCGCCCTCGCCCAGGGAGCCGCAGGGGATGATGCCGGTGCAGCCCTGCGACACCAGCCAGCGCACGTGCGAGCGCACCGTGCCGTGGTCGACGGACAGGTCCGTGTTGAAGGGGGTGGTGATGGCGGGGAGGACACCAGTCCAGAGGCTCATGACTCTCTCGTATGGGTAGAGGAAACGTCCGAGGGTAGGCGCAGGCTGCCGATGCGCGCGGGGAGGCACGGTGGGCGCACGTCTTCGCCCGACCAGCCGAAGAGGGCCTGCGCCGCGGTGCCGCAGGTGCGGCCCTGGCAGGCGCCCATTCCCAGCCGTGCGTACAGCCGTGCCTCGCGCAGGTTCTGACAGCCCTCCAGCGCGGACATGGGCACGTCCTCGCAGCGACACAGCAGCGTGTCCGGCGCGGCCAGTCGGAGCAGCTCCGCGCGCGGCGCGTCGTGCCTCGCGAGCTGAGCGGCGAAGGTCCGCACGCGGTGCCAGGAGCGCTCCAGCTCGAGTGGAACGGGTTGCTCGGCGGCGACGAGACCGGCCAGCGCTCCGGTGACGAGCGCCTGGTCCACGCCACCGATGCCGAGCAGCTCGCCCACGGCGTGGACCTTGGGAACGCGCGTCTCCAGACGGTCGTCGACGACCACCGCGCCGGCCGAGGTCTCACAGCCGAGGAGTCGCGCCACTTCCAGGTTGGGAACGAGCCCGTAGGCCGCGCCCAGGTAGTCGCAGTGCAGGTGTTCTTCACGGCCGCGCACGGAGAGGCGGACGGCTTCCAGACGGCGCTCGCCTTCGGCGGCGGTGACCCAGGCGTCCGTGGACGTGGGCACGCTGACGAGCTTCGCTGACATCAAGGCGCCCTGGAGCAGCTTGGCCGGCTGACGCCAGAGCTGGAGCGCGAAGCCCCAGTGGCTCGCGGCGGAGGCCTGTTCGGCGATGTAGAGGACCTCGCCACCGTGAGCGTGAATCGTCGCGGCGGCGACGAGCAACAACGGGCCCGTGCCGGCGAGCACCACGCGCTTGCCCTCGATGGGGAGCCCGTCCTTCACGAGCACCTGGAGTCCGCTGACGCCCAGCACTCCCGGAAGCGTCCAGCCAGGGAACGGCAGGAAGCGCTCGCGCGCGCCGGTGGCGAGCACCGCGCGGCCGTAGCGCACGGCGAACGAGGACGAGGCCTCTTCCACCAGGAGCACGCCCGGCTCGGGCGCGGCGATGACCCGGGCACCTGGACGAAAGCGCGCGCCCGACGCGGAGAACCGGGTGAGCCAGCGACGCGCCAGGCGGTTCGAGCCCTTTCGAGCCTCGCCTCGCCAGACCTGTCCACCGGGCTCCGGCTGGGCGTCGAGGACGAGCACATCCAGCCCCGCCTCGGCCGCACGACACGCGGCGGCGAGCCCACCTGGGCCAGCGCCGACGACCACGAGGTCGCAGACCTCACGCATCGGTCACCACCGTCTGGTCCTCGCGACACGGCGTCAGGCACATGAGGACCTCGGGCACACCGTCGATGGTGGCGCGGCACTCGAAGCAGACGCCCATGCCGCACAGCGGGCCACGGGGTCGCCCGCTCAAGTCCGCGCGACTGACGAAGCTGTCCATCATCGCCAGCGCGGCCGCGACGGAAGTCCCCACCGGCACCGTGACTTCACGCCCGTTGATGCGAAGGGTGACGACCGAGGCGTTCTTCAGCGAGGCCTCACGCATGAGCAACCTCAGGACCCGACGCTGACAGGAAGCGCGCGGGTGAATACGGGCGCGAGTCAATGACACTCGCGCGCCCGAGCAACTGGTCTGCCACCAGTCGCGCGCTGCCCGTCGCGGTGGTGATGCCGAGCCCCTCATGGCCACACGCCAGCCACAGCCACGGCTTCTCCGGATGGGGCCCCAGCAACGGCAGTCCATCCGGCGTCGCCGGGCGCAGTCCCGTCCACACGCGCAGCGCCTGCAACCCATCGAGCCCCGGAAGGAACAGGGCCGCGCGCTTCAACATCCGCTCCAGGAGCGCCGCGTCCACCTCCCGAGTCCCATCCCCCGGTTGCCGAGACGAGCCCAGCAGGAGCTGTCCCGTGACGCGAGGCTGCGCATTGAAGGCCACGGAAGCGCCATCCGTACCATGGGCGCTCTTGAGGTAGCCCAACTCCACCAACTGGTGGTGCACCACCGGAGCACCGCGCCGGGTGATGAGCAGATGCCCCTTGCGAGGAGAGATGGGCAGCCCGGGGCACAGCAGGGGACTCGCCACGCCCGCGGCGAGCACGATGTGCCGCGCCGCCAGCACCTCGCCATTCGCGAGCACGACCCCACCCGGCCGCAGTTCCCGGACCGGACAGCCCGTCATCAACCGCGCGCCACGAGCCTGGGCCCGCAGCGCGAAGGTCCGCGCGGCGAGCGGCGGATACAGCACGGCATCCTCCGGAACCCGCAGCGCCCCGACGAGTCCCGGAGCCAGCGCGGGCTCGGCCTCGTAAAGCGCCGCGCTGTCGAGCACCTCCGCCCGGACGCCCGCGGCGCGGTAGTTGGCGACCTTCGCGGAGACCGCGGCCATCTCCTCGTCATCGGCGGCGAGCCACAGCGTGCCGCAAGCGTCGTACTCCACGGTGCGAGGCAAACCAGGCGCGAGCTCCCGCCACAGCGCCACGGACCACGCCGTCAGCGCCAGCTCCGCCGCGTTGTCGTCCATGGCCACCAGGTGACCCATGCCGCACGCGGTGGTCCCCGTCCCGATGGAGCGCGCCTCCACCAGCGCCACCGACACCCCTTCCGCGCTGAGCACATCCGCGAGCGCCGCGCCGACGATGCCACCGCCGACGATGACGCAATCGAAGGCGCTCATCCGATGCCCCAGGCGAACGGGTCCGTCGGGTCCACCAGCAACGTCGCCTCCGCGTTGACGGACGCGGTGCCGGTGATGGTGGGAAGGACGCGGTCACCATCGCGCACGTAGCGCGCCTCGAAGCGACTGCCGAGGATGCTCTCCTGCACCCACGTCGCGCCCTCCGCGAGCCCTCCCTCGGCGGCGAGGCATGCCACTTTCGCGCTCGTCCCGGTGCCGCAAGGAGAGCGGTCATACGCCAGCCCGGGGCACAGCACGAAGTTGCGAGCATTCACCCCGGGCGTCGGCGACGGGGCATACAGCTCCACGTGGTCAATCTCCGCGCCACCCTCTCCCGTGATGCCCTGGTCCACGAGCGCCTGCTTGAGCGCGGACGTGTACGCGAGGAGCGAAGGGACCCGCGTCAGCTCCAGAGGCAGGTGCGTCGCACGCGCCAGGAAGAACCAATTGCCACCCCAGGCGATATCCCCTCGGACCTCGCCATGTCCCGGCACCGACACGGCCACGTCGTGCGCCCACCGGTAGCTCGGCACGTTGGCGATGCTGACGCGACCATCCGGATGCAGCGTGGCCTTCACCACGCCCACGGGAGTCTCCAGCGCGTGGACGCCGGGACCGATGCGGCCCAGGTACTCCAGCGTCTTCACCACGCCGATGGTTCCGTGGCCACACATCCCGAGGTAGCCGACGTTGTTGAAGAAGATGATGCCGGCGACGCTCGACGCATGGACGGGTGGACACAAGAGCGCCCCCACCATGACGTCGGAGCCACGGGGCTCGCAGACAATGGCCTTGCGAAAGGCGTCGAACTGCTCGCGGAAGCGCTCGCGCTGACTCGCCAGGTCGCCCGTCCCCAGCTCGGGTCCTCCGTCAATCACCACACGCGTGGGCTCACCGCCCGTATGACTGTCGATGATTCGAATGCGCCGCATGCGGACCGCTCCCTCTACCCGGGCCTCCCATGAGCCACCCTAGGAGTCCCGAGGCGCTGTTTCTTGGGAGATTCGACCACACTCGCGTGGCAATCACGCAAATGCCCCCGAGAGCAGGCGCCCTCGGAGCCTCCACCTGGGACAGACCCTCCCCAACGGGAGCCCCTGGTTCATGAAGGTGACGCGCCCGGCCAGAGCCACAAACCTCCGCGATTCTCCTTGGCGATGGCGGCCACTGGCAGTGAAGTCACGCTCCCTCAATCCCTGGGAGCGTGCAATGAATCGTCAGACGTGGAGCGGAGCCTTCGTGGTGGCCTTGCTGCTGGCTGGCTGTGGTGGAGGCACGGAGTCCCCGACCTGGGAGGAAGCATCGCCCGCCGGGTCCGAAGTCAATCAGTCGCTCTCCGACCCCTGGACCTGCGACCCCGCCGAATGGTGTCACGTCAGCCAGCACACCCTGGACTGTCCTCCGGGCGCCCCCTACGGGACGGCCCACGCGTGGCCCACTCAGGCGGGCGGCTACTGCACCCAGCGCTTCGCGTGCGGCGCCCATTTCCCCCTCTGCCCCGCCCCCGTCGACCCCTGATCCGGATTACTTTCGCCACGCAGTAGCATCAATCCCCTCACTCATGGAGCGCGACATGAAGCTGCGTCACCACATCGGAGCCTTGCTGGCCGTCGGAGTCCTCTCGGGTTGTGGCGTCACCACGGAGGAGGAGCAGCCCTCCGACGCCAATCAGGTGAGCGCACTCGACCCCTGCGACGGGACGATGCTGTGGGAGTACAACTTCTACAGCGACGCCGCCCATCGCGAGCAGGTGGGCGGAATCATCTGCAAGTGCCGAGGCACCATCGCCACCTGGGGTGACACCTCGACGCCGTATGTCGGGTACTACAGCGGCGCCTGCCCGGCGCAGCCCGAGACCTGAGCCGAGCCACGGTCCTCCCTCGCTCGATGAACCGGGCGAGGGCAGGAGGCGCGAACAAAAGACTTCCGAGACTTTCTCGGAGGTCCCGTGTTCAGGCAGTCCATGCGAAATCTCTACGTGTGTCTGCTGTCCTGCTGGCTGTGCGCCTGTGGTCCCTCTTCGGTACCGGAGGAAGTCACCCCGCCGTCCACCGAGACCCTCACCCAGCAGGACTCCCAGCTCGCGGGCTGGGCGGCCGTGCGCGCGCTGCTCATCCAGCGGTCCGCCTCCGAGGGCGTCCAGGACCTGGGGTTGATGGTGTTCGACAGCAACGACACCCTCGTCTTCCAGCACATGGTCGGCGCCTTCACGCCCACCCAGCGCGTCGCGGTGGCGTCCGCCTCCAAGATGGTCTCCGGCCTGGTGCTGCTCGAGCTCATCAAGCGCGGGCAGCTCAGCCTGGACTCGACGACGGGCACGGTGCTCGGCTGGACGGGGCCCAAGGCCAGCATCACCCTGCGCCACCTGCTCTCGTTCACCTCCGGGATGGTGAGGGACCACGCCTGCACCACCATGCCGACCATCACCCTGGCCACGTGTGTGAACACCCTCTCCACGCTGGCGCCCGTCGCCGCGCCCGGGACGCGCTTCGACTATGGCGGCACGCACCTGCACGTGGCCGCGCGCATGGCGGAGGTCGTCACGGGCAAGACGTGGAACACCCTCTTCAGTGACATCCTCCGCGCGCCGCTGGGCCAGTCCACGGCCGTCACCTACTACTCGCTGCCGCGCCAGAGTCTCGGCACGCAGAACCCGCTCATCGCCGGCGGCCTGCGCGTCACCATGTCCGAGTACGCCGACTTCCTCTCGCTC
This sequence comes from Myxococcus eversor, assembly GCF_010894455.1. Lineage (GTDB taxonomy): Bacteria > Myxococcota > Myxococcia > Myxococcales > Myxococcaceae > Myxococcus > Myxococcus eversor. The sequence continues at coordinate 234,112 of NZ_JAAIXY010000002.1, forward strand.
GCCTTCCACAAGGGCCAGACGCCGACGCTGACCATCGGCACCCCCGCCCTCTTCGACGCCCAGGCGCGCGAGCCGTACCCCAACGTCGTCATCGGCAACTCGCCCATGGCGGCGCTCGGCCTGCCCTTCCACTATGGCCTCACCGCGTGGCTGGAGTGCCTGACGCCCGCGACGGGCTGCACGCGCATCAGCTCCCCGGGCGCCTTCGGCTTCACGCCCTGGTTGGACCGCGACAGCGGCTACTACGCGATTCTCGGCATGGAGCTGAACACCACCGCGGGCGAGGGCGGCATCGTCGACTTCAGCGTGACGCTCGAAAGGGATTTGGCGCCGCTCATCCAGAACGCCCTGTCTCCCTGACGCACGGCGCGCCTCACGCGCCCAGCGAGCCCGACTGGAGCGCCTTCCGCGCCGAGCCGGACATGGTCTCCGCCAGCGTTTGCACCGAGCGCGCCACCTTCTGCGTCTCCTCCACGACGCGCAGGGTCTGCTGCATCTGCCCGGACAGGTCCTGGATGGCCACGGCTATCTGGGACGTGCCCGCGTCCTGCTGGGACACGGCCATGGAAATCTGCCGCACGCTGCCGCTCGTCTCACCGATGATGCCCGCGAGCTTCTGGAGCTGGGAGCCGGAGATTCGCACCGCGTCCAGGCTCACCTTCACCCGCTGCTCGCCCTGCTCGCTCATCTTCGCGGCCTCGCGCATGCTGGTGTTCACCCCCTCCAGCACCTCACGGATGCGCTGCGTGGCGAGGATGGACTGGTCCGCGAGGCTGCGCACCTCGCGCGACACCACCGCGAAGCCCCGGCCATGCTCGCCGCTGCGCGCGGCCTCAATCGCGGCGTTGACGGCCAGCATGTTGGACTGGTCCGCCAGCCCCTTCACCGTGTCGACGATGCCGGAAATCTCCCGCGTGCGAGCATCCAGCGCGAGGATGCGCCGGGCCATCTCCGACACCTCCGCGCGGATGGCCTCCAGGTTCGTCAGCGTCCGGTCGATGGCCGCGCCACCGTCACGGCCCGCCTCCTCCGCGACGACGATGGAGCTGGCGAGCAGCCGCGTCTTGTCCGCCGTCACCAGCGAGCCCTGACGGATTTCCTGCACCGTCTGCTCCAGCTCCTTGAGCGCCGTCGCCTGACGGCTGATGCCCACCGTCTGCTCGTCGCTGGACGTGCGCAACTGCTGCACCACCGTCGCCAGCTCTCCAGCGCCGGTGCCCATGCCCTCGGCCAGCTCCCGCACGTCCTTGCGGCGCGCCTCCAGTTGACGCGTGTGGGACGCCAGCGAGCGCACCACCAGCGTGGAGCGCCGCGCGACGATGCACACCAGCGACACCGTGAGCGCCACGAAGCCCCAGTGAATCTGCGAGCCGTTCTGCTCCATCACCCCGAGCACGGGCAGCGTGCTGAGCACGCACACGAAGGTGAGCGCGCCCAGGCCCGCGACGAAGATGCGCGCATCGGGGCTGCCCTTCCACGCGGCCCCGACCGCGACGATGAGGCAGATGAACAGGCAGGGCAGCGAATAGAAGGTGAAGTACGAGAGGTGCCGGTACACCATCCCCAGGTCCACGAACACCAGCACGCTCTGAATCGTCGCGGGGACCGCGAGCGCGGCCACGCCCCAGCGGAACCAGCGCAGCTCGCCCTCCAGGATGCTGTCGGAGATGAACCACCCCAGGCCCGGCAGGAGGACGTACGCGCCCAGCAACGTGAGCTGGCTGCTCAGCAGATTCGCACCCCAGAGGGACATCAACAGCCCGCTGGAGCCCAGCAGCAACACACCCGAGCCACCGGAGAAGACGGTGAGCGCCACCAGCATCCGCTGCTGTCGCCGTACCAGCGCCGCCACCACGGCGACACCCGCCACCACGAGCAGCAACACACCCATGACGAAGGGCGCCAGCCCCTCGCGCATCGCCCCTGCGGCCAGCTCGGACCGGTGCCCCACCCGGGCCTCCTGCCCCACGCCGATGATGGGCCCGTTGCTCTGGATGCGCAGCAGCACCCGCGAGCCGATGACCGAGGAAGGCAGCGGCACCAGGCTCCACGCCATGGCCTCCACCGACTCGACGCTGGAGGGACGCAGCGTCCCGTTCACGTAGATGCGGCGCCCGTCCGCGTACACCTCGAACGCGTTGGCCACGGTGGCCAGGAAGAGCGCGGGCTCGCCCCACGTCCCGTGCGGCACGGGGATGCTCACCCACAGGAACGTGTTCGACGCGCGTCCCGGCGGCTCATGCGCGGCCTCCATGGGCAGCCAGTCCTCCCGGTCCGCCTCATGCGCCCACGTGGGCACGCCATCCCGCCCCATCGGTGAGTCACCCCAGCGATAGCGCCACCCGCTCTCCAGTCTCACGCTTCCCGCGCCCGAGTCCTCCGCCCGCGCCGACGGAGCGAGCATGAACACGATGAGCAGAAGCCAGGCGAACACCCCCGATGAAACACCTGAGACGAAACAACCCATCGACGCGCGACCCGAACCGCGGAGCAGACTCATGGATGAACACGATGCTCGGGCTTCTGCGACACGAATGTAAACGGGTCTCACCCACCCCGCCTGTCTGCCCACCGCGCATTCCTTTCCCATGTCGATGTTTCAAATGGGATGTATCGAATCGCGAGTGCCCGCTTGAGCGCTCGCGCCGTCCTCTCCCCCTCCGGCCCGATTCGCGGACGTCCACCTCTTTTCCTGGGAACCGGAGATGGTTTCCGCGTGAGGGTCATTTCCCGACCTCTCAAGGATTTCCGACGAATCCGTCGTTAAGGAGGAACGCGGAAGGAAGCGTCCGTGGGGCGACCCGAACCGGGCCGCGGGGGACACCATGAGCACGACGGAGCTGGCGGTCTTGTTGGAGGGTGCACGCGAGGGAGACCTGGGCGCGAGGGACGCGCTGACGGCGGCGACCTATCGCGAGCTGCGGCGGATGGCCCGCACGGCCCACCCCGAGGTCGCCCCCCACAATCCCCTACAGCCCACCGTGCTGCTGCAGGATGCCTGGACGCGGCTGTTCGGGACGGACGCGCTCCAACCCGAGGACCGTCGCCACTTCTTCGGCGTCGCCGTCCAGGCGCTGCGGCGGGTGCTGGTGGACCGGGCCCGCGCCTGGCTCCATCAACGGCGTGACGCGCGGCGGGAGTGGCTGAGCATCCGCCACCTGGACGCGGAGAACCCGGGCCCCGACCTGGAGGTGCTCCAGTTGGAGGGGGCCCTGTCGGAGCTGGAGACATTCCAGCCCCGGCTCGCCCGGCTGGTGGAGCTGCGCTACTTCGCGGGCCTGAGCCTCCACGAGGCAGCGACCGCGCTGGGTGTGTCACAGGCCACGATGAAACGAGACTGGGCCTACGCGCGTGTCTGGTTGACGGAGCGGCTGAGCCACTGAAGACGCGACGCGCGGTGTTTCAGTGCGCGTTGGCCATGCTCTCGAAGGGCCAGGGGCGCGGCGTGACAGGCGTCCCCAGCCACAGGTCCGCGACGTGCTGCGCGAGCGTCCACGGCGCGCCGCCCGCGCGGTTCGTCAGGACGATGACGGTGAGACGCTGATCCGGATACTTCACGATGGCGTTGGTGAAGCCGCACGTCTCGCCGTGAGGTGACAGGCGCTGGTGTTGCTCTGGTCCCTGGGCGCGAGGACGGCTCCGAGCACGGGGCGGGTCATGCGTGGGATGATGGACGAGAACACGCCGCCGTCACGCACGCGTGTTGCCCGGGCGCGACGCCGCACCGCGCAAACCATCCCACGAGAACCTGGGACTCCCCGGTTGAGGGACCCGGCCGTCATGGCAGACGAGCAGACAATCGCTCACTCCATCTGTTGCCCTCCCTGCGGTCGGCGAGGGGGCGAGCCCTCCCCACATGGCATGGACGAAGGTCCAGACCCAACTTCAACCGTCAGACGTGCAAGCGGAAACGGCTGCCTCCAGGGAGCAGGAGCCTGTCATGTGGAGCACATCATCCTCGGCCTGGGCCGAGGGACCTCGGAGACGACGAATCACGGGGCGGCTGCGGCGCCCCGTGGACAGCAGGACACTGGGAGCCGAGACGATGACCTTCGCCGTGTTGGAGGCCCTGGGGGAGCGACACCAGTCGCCACGGGGACCGGGAAAGCGCTGGAAGCGTTCCGCTCTGCGAACGCACCCGGCCCCGGCGCACGAGTCCTGGGACGACGAGGCCGTCGACTTCGAAGACGCCATCGCCTCCTGGTAACGCTCCTGCTAACAACCGGGGGATGACCGCGCCCCGCCCCAATCCGTTGTTGTCGGACCGCGACGTGGACTTCCAGCTCGACGAGGTGGTGCGGGTCGCCGCCCTGTGTGAGCTGCCCGACTTCGCGGAGCACTCCCGAGAGACCTTCGGCCTGCTGCTGGACAGCGCCCGGCGCTTCGCGCGCGAGGTGCTCTACCCCACCTATCGGACGTTCGACCTGGAGCCGCCCACCTTCGAGAAGGGCCGCGTCCACGTCCATCCGCTGATGCGCGAGCTGTACCCGCGGCTGGTGGAGTTGGGGATGCTCACCGCCACCCGGCCTCCGGACGTGGGGGGCCAGCAGCTCCCGCTCACGGTCCACGCGCTGGCCAGCGCCTATCTCATGGCGGCCAACCTGAGCGCGTATGCCTACCTGGGCCTGACGCACGGCGCCGCGCATCTCCTGGAGGCCTTCGGCACGCCGGAGGTGAAGGCGGCCTTCATGGAGCCGCTCTACCGGGGCGAGTGGACGGGCACCATGGCCCTCACCGAGCCGCAGGCGGGCAGCAGCCTCGCGGACGTGCGCACGCGCGCGACGCCGGCGGCGGACGGGTCGTGGCGCATCCAGGGCTCCAAGATTTTCATCAGCGGTGGGGACCAGGACTTCACCGAGAACATCGTGCACCTCACGCTGGCGCGCACAGAAGGCGTGGAGAGTGGCACGCGCGGAATCTCCTTGTTCGCGGTGCCGGCGCGGCGGCGCGAGGGTGACGCGCTGGTGGACAACGACGTCCGCGTGGCTGGCGTCATCCACAAGATTGGCTGGAAGGGCATCCCCAGCCTCGTCCTCAACTATGGCGAGTCGGGTGACTGCCACGGGTGGATGGTGGGACAGCCCGGGCGCGGGCTGGCGTGCATGTTCCAGATGATGAACGAGGCGCGCATCATGGTGGGCCTCAACGGCGTGGCCACCGCGTCGGTGGCGTACCACGAGGCCGTGGCCTACGCGCGCGAGCGTCCCCAGGGGCGGCCCGTGGGAGCCAAGGACGCCACGCGCCCGCAGCACCCCATCATCGAGCACGCGGACGTGCGTCGCATGCTGCTGCGCCAGAAGGCGATTGTCGAAGGCGGCCTCTCGCTGCTGGTGACGGCGGCGTACCAGGCGGACCTCGCGTCGCACGCCACGGACGAGGACACGCGGCGGCGCGCGGGGCTGCTCGTGGATTTGCTGACGCCGGTGGCGAAGACGTTCCCCGCGGAGCGCGGCTTCGAGGCCAACGCGCTCGCGGTGCAGGTGCACGGCGGCTATGGCTACTCCAGCGAGTACCTGCCGGAGGCGTGGCTGAGAGACCAGAAGCTCAACAGCATCCATGAGGGCACCACGGGCATCCAGGGGCTCGACCTGCTGGGGCGCAAGGTGGTGGCCGGTGGTGGCGCGGCGCTGGCGGCCTTCGCGGACGCGGTGGGCAGTACGGTGGAGCGCGCGCGGAGGGCTGGCGTGGAGCCCGCGTGGGGTGAGGCGCTGGAGCAGACCACGGGCGAGGTGGCGGAGCTCGTCGCGGAGCTGGGAGCTCGCGGCGCGGCGGGCGAGGTGGAGTTGATGCTGCGCCACAGCGCGGACTTCCTGGACCTGTTCAGCATGCTCGCGGTGGCGTGGCGGTGGCTGGAGCAGGCCGCGGCGGCGAAGGAGGGCCTCGCGCGAGGCTCGGGCGATGCGGACTTCTACGAGGGCAAGCTGGCCGCCGCGCAGTACTGGTTCGCCGTGGAATTGCCCCGCATCCCCTTGCTGCTTCACCTGTGCCGCACCGGCGAGGACTCCTACGCGCGGATGAAGCCCGAGTGGTTCTAGAGCCCACCGCTGAGCACTATGCGGGTGAGGGAGCAGCGCCTGGCAGCGTGAACGAGAAGGTGCTCCCCTTGCCTGGCTGACTCTCGACCCAGATCCGCCCGCCGTGGGCGTCGACAATGCCCTTGGAGATGGCGAGCCCGAGCCCCAACCCTCTGCGGTCTTCGCGGCGGGCTTGCCAGAAACGCTGGAACACCGCCTCCAATTGTTGGCTCGAGACTCCGGAGCCTGTGTCCTTCACCGCGAAGCGAACACCCTGGCCCGCCGGCTCGAGTCGAAGCGAAATAGTGCCGCCCGCCGGAGTGAACTTGATGGCATTGGTCAGCAGGTTGGCCAGCACCTGAAGGATGCGCTCATGGTCAAGCTTCACCATCAGCCTGTCGCCGCGTATCTCTCCCTCGAGCGAGAGGTCCTGCGCGGAGGCCAGAGGCTGAAACGCCTCGAGAGACTCGCGCACGAGCGCGGTCGCATCCTGCACCGTGGGGTCGACGCGGAGGATGCCCGCCTCCATGCTGACGACATCCAGCAGGTCTTCAATCAGCCGGGTCAGTCGCGCGGTGAAACGCTGGATTCTCTCCACGGCGTGGACCGTCTTTCCGCCCGCCTCGTCTTCGGCGGCATCCCGCTTGAGCACGGTCGCTTGCAAGGCGATGCCCCCGAGCAGCGTGCGCGAGTCGTGGCTGACCATCGCCATGAAGTGGTCCCGCGCCGCCAGTCCATCATCGGCGCGTGCCCGCTCTATCAGCAGCCGGGCGTTGGTCTCCTCTCGTTCCGTGTGAAGGAGGGCGGCCAGGGCGCGCTGGCGCTCCACGCGTTCGTCTCGCAGCTCTTCGTCCGCGGTCTCACGCTCCCCGAGCAAGGCAGCATCCTCATGTGCCCGCTCCCGCGAAACGCTCTGCCGCGCGGAGATGGGCGTCCACGACCGGGCCATCCTCGCATCCGCGTTTTCGCGGGTCGCGCGGAGGACTTCGTCAGCTCTCGCGCGGGCCGTTTCGACGGCGGTATCCGCCTCCGTCTCAATCACGGCCTGCCTGTTGCTGTATTCGTCGTCGGACTTCTCCCGCTCCACGCGCAGGCTTTCATCCGTGTCGTCGCGTTCAGGTCGCGATTTCTTGTCCCGCGTGGCCATGGAGAAAGTCCCCTTCCTTGGAGCGCCCGCTGTGGGAAAGGTAATACCCAGGGAGCAGCCCACGTCGGGGCGCCGCTCGTGCGTGGCGGCGCTCCCCAGACGGCAGCCTGTCACCCAGCCAGTCCAGGAGGAGGGGTCCGCCTGCTCGCCCGCCCTCCTGGAGTCGATTGCTCGCCTGCCCGCTACGATTCCGCTGCATAAATCGTTGGTGCTCGTAAGATGTACCCTGTGACGGTTTCCTTCCACCTGTGTCAGCCCGGTGGAGGCGCCTCGTGCGGCGCCTGCTGTGGCCTCTACAACTTCAAGGACCACTCCCGCATCGCGCTGACGGAGCAGCTCGCGATGCAAACGGAGCGGCTGCGTCGAGCGCCGATGGAGCCGGAGGCCTGGCACGCGGCGGCGAAGGAGCTGGTGGCCGCGCGACGGGCGGCGCCGATGTTCGACGCCGTCCGGGTGTGTCCGCTGCTGGGCTTCCTGGACCGGGAGCGCAAGCAGGTGGGGTGTCTGGGTCATCCGAAGGTGACGGGAGGCGCGGACCTGCGGGACTGCGGCGTCTATCGCTCATCCGTGTGCGAGACCTTCACGTGCCCGTCCTTCGGCTGGCTCACGGACGCGCAGGCGAAGCTGGTGCTGGCCGCGTGCGCGGACTGGTATCTGTATGGACTGGTCATCACCGACGTGGAGTTCGTGCGCGGTTGCCTGCGGCTGCTGGAGTGGGAGCTGGCGGGCCCGGCGAAGCCGGAGCGGATGGTGGAGAAGCCGGACGTGCTCGCGGCGGTGCGGCGGCTGTTCGCGCTGAAGGAGACGGCGCCCCGGAGAGACCCGAACGCGGCGGTCTTCGGGCGCTTCACGCGAGACACGGAGGGTGAGCCGGTGCCGCGCATGCTCGACTACATGAAGCTGGGCGTGCGGGCGGCACCCGAGGACGACGTGGTGCTGTGCCTGGGGTACACGCCCGCCGACGCCACGGAGTTGATGGCCTCGCGTGAGCTGGTGCGCTCGCACGTGAAGGCCGTGGCCCGCGCGCTTTCGGCCTGAGCAACGCGGGGCCGCGCTCCGGCGAGCAGGCAACCGAGCCACACGGTTCCTCGGCCGCCTGGTGTACAGCCATGTCGAACCCTCACGAGCGCTCAGGCCCATGCCCTGGTTGATAGGAGCACGCCCCTTGCACAGATCTCCTGGCACGTAACGCGGAATGGGTACGCGAGGTGACTGGATGGGCAGGCGATGGGCGTGGGTGGGAATGTTGGGTCTCTGCGCGTGGGTGTCCGGGTGTGCCGAGAGGCAAGGGCAGGAGCCCGTCGATAGCGCTCGGTCCGTGAGTGGACAGTCGGAGCAGGAGGTACCGCCGCCGAACATGGCGGGTGGCGTCGCGGGACAGACGGACTCCACCGCGGCGCAGCGCAACGCAGTGAACACGGGCAGCGCACGGGCTCCGGGCAACACAGCGGTGGGCAACACCAGCAATGCACCGGGCACCGGCAACACGGCGACAAGCAACACCGGCAACACCACTGGCAACACGGCGGCGAGGAACACCGGCAACGCGGCGACCAACAACACCGGTAATGCACAGGGCACTGGCAACACCGCAGCCGGCAACACCGGCAATGCCGCGAGGAGCACCGGCAACGCAGCAGCCGGCAACACCGGCACCAGCACCACCGCATCCGGCGCTACGGCCAGCACCACCGCCACGGGCAGCGCGGCGACCCAGGCTCCCGGGGCCGGCAGGGTGATGATCGGCACCGAAGCAGTCCAGGCAAGCGACGACGAGGACTGGTTCAAGGGCGCCGCGCGCGCAGCACAAGCCGCGCTCCCGGAGAACACCTCGAACCACTCGCTCGAGGACGTGGTCATCGCCTCCAGCGCGGTGAGCGGCAGGGTCACCCGCGTGGGCCGCGACACCATCACCGTGCGCGACCGAGAGGGCAGCGACTACGTGCTGACGCTCGACAACCGCAGCCAGGGTGTCCGCCAGGGACGCCGCGTCTCACTGCGCCAGCTCCAGGAGGGCACGCCCGTGCGCGCGCGCTTCGTCCTCATGGGCGGACGTTCCGTGGCGCGCGACGTGAGCATCCGCCGCTGAGCCAGGACTCCCTCCGCCACCCGGGGCAAGGTAGGATGACGCCCCGAGTCACGGAGTGAATGGGCCCGCTGCCCCGCCGTCGAGGAACACGGCGGCGGGACGATGTCACCGTGCCGGCTGTTCCACCGTCGAACCTCGGTGGAACCTCGTGTCGTGCCCGGAGGCAAAGCGGATGGATGACCCAGGCCCAGGTGGAACCGGAACGCGGCGGCGCGGACCTGGACGCGTCGCCTGGGCCCTGGTCTGCGCGCTCGTCGCATGCACCCCTCGAGGCGTGGGCACGCCCGAGCCCACCGTGCCTCCCCCTCCGCGTCTCACCGTGCAGCAGGTCACCCAGCTCCTCCCACCCCACGTGAAGGAGCGCGAGGGCTGGGCCCGGGACGTGCTCGCCGCGCTGGAGGCGGAGGACGTGCCGCCATCCCCATCAACCGTGTGCTCCGTCCTCGCCGTCATCGAACAGGAATCCGGCTTCCAGTCGGACCCGGCGGTGCCGAACCTGTCGCGCATGGTCCGCACGCGACTGGAGGAGCACGCGGACACGCTGGGCCCGCTGGGCCACAAGGCGCTGGCCTCGGTGCTCGCGGGCAAGGCGGCAGGACAGAAGCGCACCTTCGATGACCGGCTGCGCACCGTGCGCACGGAACGGGACCTGGACCGCCTCTTCCGCGACATGCTCGCGTACTACGAGGCCGAGTACCCCACGACCTTCGCGACGATGAACCTGGCCAGCGCCCTGTTCTCCTCGCGGCGTCTGGAGGACCTCAACCCCGTCACCACCGCGGGCTCCATGCAGGTGAGCGTCCGGTACGCGGTGGAGAAGGAAGGCGAGGACGCGGACCCGGTGAAGGTGCGCGAGTCGCTGTACACGCGCGCGGGCGGAGTGCGCTTCGGCACGGCGCGGCTGCTCGGCTTCGAGGCCGCCTATCCCCAGCCCCTCTTCCGCTTCGCGGACTACAACGCCGGCGTCTACGCCTCGCGCAACGCCGCGCTCCAGGCCCAGGTGAGCCAGCTCACCCGCGTGTCCCTCGTCCTCGACGGAGACCTGCAACTCTATGACAAGAACGGCGACCCTCGCTCCGAGGACAGCAAGTCCCTGGCGGCGCTGCTCGCCTTCCGTCGAGACCACGCCCCGGAGCTGAGCGAGCGGCAGGTCCGCCGCGACGTGAAGAAGGAGAAGGAAGAAGCCTTCGAGTCCACGGAGACCTTCCGCGCGGTGAAGCGCGTGTACGCGAACCAGACGGGAGAATCCCCCGCCTACGCCCAGCTCCCGCAGGTGACGCTCCAGAGCCCCAAGCTGAAGGGAGAGCGCACCACGGCGTGGTTCGCGCGCTCGGTGGATGCACGCTTCCAGAAGTGCCAGGGCCGCTACCGCGCGCTGACGAAGCCGCCCGCCACGCCCCGGAACACCGCCCGCCCCAAGTGACAGCCCCGGCGTCACGACGAACGCCGGGGCCCGACACACCCTCAGCCGTCCCGCCTCACCGCACGGAGAAGAAGGAGCTGAAGGCGGAGGCGGAGCGGGAAGGCACCGTCTCCAGTGAGCGGAGCGGGTGATGCTCCACGTCCCAGTGGGGTGCCTCGATGGCGGTCACCCGCACGAAGTAGTTCTGGGCCCCCGACTCCAGCTTGCCGGGCGGCAGCCGCACGTCCCGAACCGAGCCGGGGACGTAGATGGCCCCCAGGTTCAGCATGGCACCCCACTCAGGGAGGAACTGCCTGACCGACACCTCGTAGGCCGTGGGCCTGCCGACGGCCGGAGGGACCCAGGAAATCACCGGCTGGAGAGAACCCACCTCGTACGGAGCGCTGGCTGACTTCCGGTCGATGCGCAAGGAGCGCGGCGGCGACAGCTTCGGAACCATCGGCCCCGACACGAGGTCCTCCAGCAGCTCGGTGGAGATATAGCCTCCGCTCAGATTGATGAAACGCGTCGGGTCGCTCTGCAACTGTGACGGATAGACATAGCTGTAGAGCAACTGGCCCACCACGCCCCAGTCCAACGGATACGGGTTGCCGAACCGCAGGCGGGCCGTGAAGTCAGTCGCGGCTCCCCGAGGCATGTCCATCCAGAGCAACTCACCCGCGTAACCAAGCCAACCATCCGCCAGTCCGCGGGGAGCGGGCACGACTCCGAACGAGGCCATGAAGGGAGTGGCGCGTGGGTGCCCCTCCACGGCCAGGCGAGCGAACTCGGACAGGCGCCAATCGACAGCGACCTCCGTGGGAGCAAGCGGTTGGAGCACCGCGGTGATGGGCAGGGGCGTCTCCCAATCCGGCACGAAGTCGAAGGGCTCCAATCGCACGGAACGCTCCACGGCGACGTACCCGACCTCCGTCCCATCGGGCATCCTCCCCGCGATGGACTCATTGAGCTGATTCACATACAGCCGGTCCCCGCGGTCCGCCTCGAAGACGGGAAACCGGGTGGAGGTGTAGCTCACCAGCCCCGCCTCATCCGTGACGATGGAGGTCGCCCCCTCGGGAACCCTGTCGTAGACCTCCAGTCCGCCCATCACCTCCACCTCCGAGGAGACCGCCTGGAGACTGGAGCCGAGGTGGAGTTCGTCGGCCCACTCGACCCAGGGTGAAAGGTTTTGCAAGTCCAACTGGACGGGGGTCCAGTCGACCTCCGTGTAGACGGCGTCCGAGCGCCCCCACTGGTTCGCGCCGATGTCCACGTGACGCGCGGACGTGAGGATGTCGACCATGTTGAGGGGGTCCGCGCGCAGGTAGTACTCCCCTCGTGGCACCCCCGTGAATCGCCAGCCGCCCGGCACCGCGGAGCCGGTGATGAGCGAGAACCGGGCCCCGTCATGCACGTAGATTTCAGGAGGACTCTCCGACAGGTCCTCGACGCGCTCGGCGATGCCCACCGACGTGTGGAAGCGCGTGGTCTTCGTCACCAGCACCGTGTCATCGGCGAGCAGCGTCTGGCCTGTCGCCTGGGAATCCTTCTCGACGAAGGACGTTCCACTCTCACACCCCGCCAGCCACACGACACACGTCGTGCCCAGCAGGGAAGACATCCGCAGCAGCTTCATGAAAGACCACCTGTCGCAGGAGAAGTGATGCGCCTGGACCGTTACCACGGCACGCAATCCTGGCCGGCCGACAGGCCTTCACCGCGCAAGTATTCGAGGACCCCGCGAGACATCTCAAGGCTTCATGCGTTGAGCGCGAGCAGGACGCGTGTCCCGCTCGACAGCAGACACACGAAGGCCCCGGCGTCACGAAGAACACCGGGGCCCGGTTGACGCGCGAAAGCCAGCCTTCAGCGTTTGGCGGGCGCGGGCGGCGGGGCGAAGCGCTTGTCCGAAATCTTCATCTCCGTGACGGTGCCGTACTTGCGAGCCATCTCCCGGATGGCGGAGGCCTTGCCGATGAGGACGAAGGTGAGGTTCTCCGGGGCGGGCAGCACGCGCTGGATGACGGTGCCCACGCCCTCGCAGGTGGTGGCCGTCACGGCGGTGGCGAAGCCATCCACGTCGGTGGCGTCCAGGCCGTAGAAGGCCAGCTCCGAAAGCTTGTCCGCCACCTGGGCGCCCGTCTCCAGCCGGGGCGGGAATTGGCCCAGCACGTAGGACTTGGCGGACGCCAGCATGGCGTCATCCATGGTGGACTTGCGGTAGCGGGTGAAGACATCCAGCGCCATGTCGATGGCCTTGTCTGTCTTGTCCGTCTGGGTGAAGGAGCTGATGACGAACGGGCCGGGGTGGGCGCTCGGGGAGAAGCCGGAGCGGGCGCCGTAGGTGAGGCCGGACTTCACGCGCAGCTCCGTGTTGAGCAGCGAGGTGAAGCGTCCGCCGAGCACCGTGTTCGCCAGGTTGGCGGTGACGCGGTCCGGGTCGTTCCGCGCGATGCCCGTGTTGCCGATGGAGAAGTACGTCTGGGTGGCGTCGGGCTTGTCCACCAGGAGGACGCGGCGGCCCTTGGAGACGGTGGTGGCGGCGACCTCCGGGGCGGGGCTGGCCGCGCGGGCCCAGCCGCCGAGCGCGGCCTCCAGCTTCGCGGCGAGCGCCTTGCTGTCGAAGTCACCGACGACGGAGAGGATGAGCCTGTCACCGCCGAGCTGGCTCTTGGCGTAGGCGAGCACGTCATCGCGGGTGAGGCCCGGCAGGGAGGCCTCGGTGCCGTCCACGGGCGTGCCGTAGGGGTGGCCCGCGAACTGGAAGGCCTCGAAGTAGGTGTTGATGAGGCCGCGCGGGTCACCGTCCTTGGCGGCGGTGATTTCGGAGGCCATGCGCGAGCGCGTCTTCTCCAGCTCCTCCTGGGCGAAGCGCGGGCGGGTGAGCAGGTCCGCGAGCAGCTCCACCATCAGCACGCTGTCGCGGGACATGAACTGGCCGCTGACGACCAGGTTCTCCAGCTCGGCGCTCGTCTCCAGCACGCCGCCGACGCCGTCCACCGCCTCGGCGAACTGGCGCGCGTCACGCGAGCCCGCGCCCTTCTGGAGCAGCTCCGCGGTGAGGGCGGCCAGGCCCTCCTTGCCCGCGGGGTCCGCGAGCGCGCCGCCGCGCAGCCACGCGCTGAAGGCGACGAGCGGCACGTCCTTGCGCTCCACCAGCAGCACGCGCGCGCCGTTCTTCAGCGTGACGGTGGTGGGCTTGGGGAGCGTGACGCCCTGGGGCGCCGCGGGGGTGGTGGACGGAGGCATGGACGGAGTGGCGCCCTGGGCGGCGGCGGAGCCCGAGGAGAGCAGGATGGCGGCGAGGACGGTCTTCCAGGTGGGGGGGGCAATCATCGCGCGGCCTCCTTGCGGGTGGCGGGGGTGGCGGTGTCAGCGGCCTCGGTGGGGACGAGCCAGCCGACGGTACGATGCTCGGGAACGAAGATGCGGGCGGCGACCTTGCGGATGTCGTCACGGGTGACGCGCTCGAAGCGGGCGGGGGAATCGAAGACCTTGCGGTAGTCACCGCGGAAGACCTCGGACGAGCCGAGCGCATAGGCGCGGCCGTTGATGGTCTCCAGCGAGCGCCAGAAGTTGGCGAGGGTGATGTTGCGAGCCTTGCGCAGCTCCGCGTCGGTGACGCCGTCCTTCACCACGCGCGCCAGCTCCTCGGTGATGAGGGCCTCGGCGCGAGACAGGTCACCCCCGGTGGGGAGGTCGGCGGTGAGCCAGACGAGGCTCGGGTCGAAGCCGGGCGAGTACATGGTGCTGGCGCGGATGGCGACGCGCTCTTCTTCGACGAGGCGCCGGTGGAGGCGGGAGGAGTCGCCATCGCCGAGGATGTTGAGCAGGAGGGTGAGGGCTTCCTGGTCCGCGTCCTTGCCGGACATGCCGTGGTAGGCAATCTGGAGGAGCGGGGACTGGGAGACCTTCTTCACCACGACGCGGCGCTCGCCCTGCTGCTCGGGCTCCAGGGTGCGGACAGGCTCGGGAGCGGGCTGGGCGGGGATGGGCTCGAGGTACTTCTCGACGAGCGTGAAGATTTCAGCGGGCGTGACGGCGCCGGTGAAGATGAGCGTGCCGTTGTTGGGCGCGTAGTAGGTCTTGAAGTAGCGCTGGAGGTCTTCGATTCGCCACGACTCGATGTCGGAGGGCCAGCCGATGACGGGGAACTGGTACGGGTGGGCGACGAAGGCGGTGGCCTGGACCTGCTCGATGAGCGCGCCCATGTTGTTGTTGTCCACGCTGGAGCGGCGCTCCGAGTAGACGACGCCGCGCTCGGACTCGATGACCTTGGGGTCGAAGGCGAGGTGCTGGAGCCGGTCGGCCTCGAGTTGGAAGATGATGTCGAGCGCGGAGCGAGGGAACCAGTCCTGGTAGACGGTGACGTCCTCGGAGGTGAAGGCGTTGTTGGAGCCGCCGTTGGCCTCCATGACGCGGTCGAACTCACCGGGGCCGAACTTCTTGGCGCCGTTGAACATCATGTGTTCGAAGAAGTGGGACAGGCCGGTGATGCCTGGGTATTCGTTGCGGCTGCCGACGCGGAACCAGTTGTAGAGGGCGACATTGGGGATGTCGTGGTCGGGCCAGACGATGACCTTGAGACCGTTCTTGAAGGTGCGGGTCTCGACGTTGGCGCCGAGCTTCTGGGTGGACGTGGCGGCGGGCTTGGAGGCCGCCTTGCCTTGCGCCTGGGCGTCGGCGGCGGGAGCCACCAGCAGCGCCAGGCACGACGTCCAGAGGAGGGACTGACGGAACATCCGTGCTCCTGTCGAAGAGGAAGACGCCCACGAACGGGCGGCGGCGCACGATATTCCAGTTTCAGCCCCCCGTACCTACCTCGGAGGGCAGGCGGAGCTCAGGCCCCGAGCACGCCGCGGCGCGTCCACCGGAACTGGGCATGGGCTACCTTCGCACATACCCACGGTGCAGGAGCCCTCGCCACCAGGTCCAAGGGTTCATTCACGCCCCATGTCCTCGACAAGTCACGTCTCCCCTACTCTCGAGCCGCCCGCTTCTCGCTGGCTGTGCGTGGCATCCCTCTCCTTGCTCCTCGCTGGCTGCGCGACGACACCCGCTCAGCGAGCAAGCAGCTATCGCTTCGACACGGTCTCGAACACCTGCCGTCAACAGACGCAGACCTGTGTCGCCCTTGCCGGGAAGGACTTCATCCAGGCACCGGGACATGCCGCGGCCACACTGGGAGCCTCGCTTCATGAAGCGCTTCGGATTCTGGACGGAGGGACGAAGGCCCGCATCGAAGAGGCACTCGTGAGGTGTGCGGACCAGTCACGCTCGCAAGTCTTCCTGGCGCATCGCGAGGAGTTCGCGGGTCCGATACCCACGCGAGAGGAGTGCAAGCAACTGGTACGAGACGCCTCGGGCAGGAGCCTGAGCCGGGCCATGCTGCTCGGGATGGAGATGCACGAAGAAGCGCTGCGCTGTGCCGAAGCTGCGCTGACGCATTTGCGCCCGGGGGGCTTCAGCCTGGAGCCCTGCTATCGCCATGACACGAACACCGGCACGACGAAGGTAATCACCGAGGCGGACATCCAGGCGCTGAAGCAATCCGGGAATGGAGGTGAGCTTCATGGGACGCTCGTTCCCGATGTCGTCATCCATGCGGGCCACCCCGGGCAGGCGCAAGCCGTCTACGACTTCAAGTTCCCATGCACCAACGTCGACGAAGCTCCCCCCCTGGCGCAAATACCCGAAGGGGCACTGCCATCAAGGCCTCCACCAAGGAGAGCTGTATGAGCAGACGCTCGGAGTACGCCCGTTGCGCATCGTCCCTCGACTCGGAATCGTCCGATGACTGAGCATCCACCCCGCCTCCGCGTTCGCGCGGCAAGTGGCGCCCTCCTGATTCGGGACTCGCTCCACATCCACTTCTACATGCGCCGCCCCCATGCGGAGGTGGCCCCCGCCGTCCTGCGCGCATTGGAGTGTTATCGACGCGTCGTTCCTGAGGGCGCACTGAGCCGCTACGACGAAGAGGCGGGAGATTGGGAGCCCGTTGACCAGGCAGCAGTCTGGGACAGCATTCGAGACGAACTTCTTGAGCCCCATGGCGCGGTCCTGGACCTTCGGGACGCCACGGGTGAGAAGCGGTATCGCTTCGACTATCGCGGTCGTCGACCAACGACCAGTGCCACGTCGGACACGGTATGCGTGGTGAGCTTCTGGCTTCCCACGGAGTATCTGGAGGAGGCGGGCCCCGAGGCCCTACGAACGCTGGTGCTGGAGCTGGCCGAGCCCCTCCCCTTCAACTCCGGGCACGCGGGGCTCGCCTTCAACTGCGACATGGACCTGGTGGGAATCGAGGCCGAGGTCTGGAAGTGGTGCCGCGGATATCCTGGGATGGACCTCCCTCGGATGGACCGGCTTGCCTGGCAGCTCGGAACGAGAATCAGCACGGTTTCCTGGATGACGCTCCTGGGAGAGCCGGTACTGAGCGCGGCAGGAGGCGCGGTGGAACTCCGTGAGCAACTGCGCTCGACCGGGGCCACCGTGTTGGATTTGAGCAACGAGCGAGTCGCCATCGTGCTCTCTCCAGAGCCCGAGGCAGGAGACACGGAGCACGGCGCCGTGCCGTCTGCGTATCGGAAGCTCGCCACCACACTGGAGCCTTGGCTCTTTCACGAACAGCAACTCACGGGCGCCGAGCACGCCGCGGAGCTGCGCCGCTGGGAACGCCGCTTCATCGATTGAAGACAAGCCAGGGCGCCCCACGTTCAGGGGCGCCCCTCCTCCAACTCAGGCCCCGAGCACGCCGCGGAGCACGTCCTGGAAGTAGTTGATGCTTCCGACGTGCGTCTGGTGGTGCTTCGCGGACTGGTAGAGGCGGTGGATGACGGCCTCGAACTCGTCCTTGCTCACGTCGCGCAGGGACATGTAGAGGCGCGCGGCGCCCTGGAGGTGCGAAAACAGGGGATTGCGGTCCGTGCCGTCCGGGCGCCGGGCGAGGTGGCGGTAGAGCCGCTCGAACTCCTGGTCGGTCTCCGTGTTGCGCACGGCGCGGCAGTAGCCGGCGGCGGTCGCCTCGATGAGGATGAAGAACGGGTGGTACTCGGGGGGCGGAGTCTTCACGAAGCTGGGCGGCTTCTTGTCACCGGTCCACAGCTTGGAGATGGGCTGGAGGGTGACATGCGTCGTCACCTCACCGGCCCGCACCAGGGCGCGAGCGCCGACGGGAACCACGTGCTTCTGGTCTTCCCACTCCACGGCGACAAACAGCCGGTCCGGAGCGTCCACCCTCACGCCCGCCTTCTCCAGCTCCGCCACTGCATTCGCGTCCATCGCTTTTCACGCCTCCGAGTCCCCTCTCTACCCCGCCCCGGGCCCCTAGTGCACCCCGCTTCGCACGAAGACGCCCGCTCGCCTCTCCGCGAGCCGTCGGGCCGTGTGAACCGTTGGCCAGGGACAGAGACCCTGTCCTCCCGTGGCGCTTGAAGGGGACCGGGCCCGTATCCACTCTCCGGGCCCCAGCAGGACGCTGCCTCTCCCACGGGCGTATGAACACGAGCCCTGCTCCCGAGCATGTCCCCCCTGGTGGAGATGGCACGCCACCTCCCCACCCACCCAGGCGCAGGCGTTGGCCCTGGTTCGTGTTGGCCCTGGCCATCCTCGTCTTCGTCGCCGTCCTCCAGGTCCGGCGACGAGGTGACGCCGCTGCGGGCCACACGGCGACAGCGGGCGCACACGGACCGGACGCGGGGCAGAATCGCCCGCAGCAGGTCGTCCCCGACACGGCCAGGGCCCGCGACGTCCCCGTCTACATCGCCGGCCTGGGCGCGGTGACGCCGACCCACTCCGTCACGGTGCGCCCCCGGGTCGACGGACAGTTGATGCGCCTGGCCTTCAAGGAGGGCCAGCTCGTCAACGAAGGAGACGTGCTGGCGGAGATAGACCCCCGGCCCTTTCAGGTCCAGTTGGAGCAGGCCCAGGGGCAACTCCTCCGGGACCGCGCCCTGCTCGCGAACGCCCGCCTGGACCTCCAGCGATACACCACCCTCTTCGCGCAGGACTCCGTGGCGAAACAGACGCTCGATACGCAGGCGGCCCTCGTCCAGCAGTACGAGGGCATCGTGAAGTCAGACGAGGGCGCGGTCGCCTCCGCCAGGCTGAACCTCACCTACGCACGCATCACCTCTCCCGTCGCCGGGCGCGTGGGCCTGCGCCTGGTTGACCCGGGCAACATCGTGGACGCGGCTTCCACCACGGGCATCGTCATCGTCAACAGCCTGCAGCCCATCACAGTCATCTTCTCCGTGCCGGAGGACCGCGTGCCGGACATCCTCGCGAAGCTGGAGGCCCACCAGACGCTCGTGGTCGAAGCCTATGACCGAGGCGACCAGCATCTGCTCTCGCGAGGAACCCTCGCCACCGTCGACAATCAAATCGACCCGACGACAGGCACGGCCCGCCTGCGCGCGGACTTCGCCAACCGCGACTACAAGCTCTTCCCCCAGCAGTTCGTCAACGCACGGCTGCGCATCGACGTGCTCCGCGATGCGACCGTCATCCCCACCGCGGCCATCCAGCACGGCGTCCAGGGGCCCTTCGTCTACATCATCCAGCAGGATGACACCGTCCGCGTCAGACCCGTGTCGCTCGGCCCCACGGATTTGGACGACACCGTGGTGACCCGAGGCGTGAGCGTGGGCGAGCGGCTCGTGGTGGAAGGCGCCGACAAGCTCACCGACGGCGCGCACGTCCGGCTTCAAGCGCACGCGCCTGGCCTGGGCCAGGGCGGAAGCGGCCAGGGCGGGATGGACGCCGGGCACGAAGCACCCGACGGCGGTCGCTAGATGTCCCATCCCTTCATCCTGCGACCCATCGCGACGTCGCTGCTGATGTTGGCGCTGCTGCTGGCGGGAGTGCTGTCCTACCGGCTGCTGCCCGTGTCAGCGCTACCGGAGGTCAACTACCCCACCATCCAGGTGATGACGTTCTACCCGGGCGCCAGCCCGGACGTGATGGCCTCCGCCATCACCGCGCCGCTGGAGCGGCAGTTCGGGCAGATGCCGGGCCTGAGCCAGATGACCTCGTCGAGCTCCGAGGGCGCGTCCGTCATCACGCTCCAGTTCACGCTCCAGATGAGCCTGGACATCGCGGAGCAGCAGGTCCAGGCCGCCATCAACGCCGCCACCAACCTGCTGCCCACCGACCTGCCGAATCCGCCGGTCTACAGCAAGGTCAACCCCGCGGACACGCCGGTCATCACGCTGGCCCTCACGTCCCAGGCGCTGCCGCTGCCCCAGGTCGAGGACCTCGCCGACACCCGGCTCGCCCAGAAAATCTCCCAACTGCCTGGCGTGGGGCTCGTGAGCATCAGCGGCGGTCAGCGTCCCGCGGTCCGCATCCAGGCGAACACCACCGCGCTGTCCGCCTACGGGCTGACCCTCGAAGACGTCCGCACCGCGGTGGCCGCCGCGAACGTGAACACCCCGAAGGGCAGCTTCAATGGTCCGCGTCAGGCCTACACCATCAACTCCAATGACCAACTGCTGGCCAGCGAGGATTACGCACCGCTCATCATCGCGTACCGGAGCATGGCGCCCGTGCGGCTGTCGGACGTGGCGCACGTCTTCGATGGCGCGGAGAACGTGAGACAGGCCGCGTGGATGAACCAGGTCCCCGCGGTGATTCTCAACGTGCAGCGGCAGCCGGGCGCCAATGTGATTGCGGTGGTCGACAGCGTGAAGAAGCTGCTGCCGAGCCTCCAGGCCACGCTGCCAGCCACGATGAAGGTCGTGGTGCTGACCGACCGGACGACGACCATCCGCGCCTCGGTGAAGAACGTCCAATGGGACCTGACGTTCTCCATCGGGCTCGTGGTGCTGGTCATCTTCCTGTTCCTGCGCAACCTCCCGGCCACGTTCATCCCGAGCGTCGCAGTGCCGCTGTCGCTCGTGGGCACCTTCGGCGCGATGTACCTGCTGGGCTTCTCGCTGAACAACCTCACGTTGATGGCGCTCACCATCGCCACCGGCTTCGTCGTCGACGACGCCATCGTGATGATTGAGAACATCTCCCGCTACATCGAGGAAGGCACGCCGCCCATGGAGGCGGCCCTGAAGGGGTCCAAGCAGATTGGCTTCACCATCCTCTCGCTGACTGTCTCGTTGATAGCCGTGCTCATCCCCCTGCTCTTCATGGGGGACGTCGTCGGGCGACTGTTCCGGGAGTTCGCCATCACCCTGGCGGTGACCATCCTGCTGTCGGCCGTCATCTCGCTCACGCTCACGCCCATGTTGTGCTCGCGGCTCTTGAAGCACCGTCCTCTGGGCCAGGAGAGTCGCTTCGAGCGGGTGGTAGGGGGCGGCTTCCAGCGGGTGGTGGACCGCTATGACGTCGCGCTGACCTGGGTGCTGGACCACCGGGGACTGACACTCCTCGTGGCCCTGTCCACCGTGCTGCTCACCGCGCTGCTGCTCTGGGCCATCCCGAAGGGCTTCTTCCCGGTCCAGGACACCGGCGTGCTCCAGGGCATCTCCGACGCGCCCCAGTCCATCTCGTTCTCCGCCATGTCCGAGCGGCAGCAGGCACTGGCGGAGGTCATCCTCCAGGACCCGGCCGTGGAGAGCCTGTCGTCCTTCATCGGCATCGACGGGACGAACACCACGCTGAACAGCGGGAGGATGCTCATCAACCTCAAGCCGTTGGGCGAGCGGGACGTCACCGCCGCCCAGGTCATCACCCGGCTGGGCCCGAAGCTGGCCCAGGTGTCTGGCATCAACCTCTTTCTCTCCTCGGTGCAGGACCTGACCATCGACACCCGGGTGAGCCGCACGCAGTACCAATACAGCCTCGGCTCTCCGGACGCGGCGGAGGTCTCCCTGTGGACGGGGCGGCTCGTCGCCTATCTGAAGCAGCAGCCCGAGCTGGGCGAGGTGTCGAGCGACCTCCAGGAGGGTGGACTGAGGATGAACATCCACCTCGACCGCGACACCGCCGCGCGCCTGGGCATCACCACGCAGCAGTTCGACGACGCGCTCTATGACGCCTTCGGACAGCGCCAGGTGTCGACCATCTTCACCCAGTCGAATCAGTACCGCGTGGTGTTGGAGGCCGCGCCTCGACTCCAGCGCGCCTCGCTCGCACTGGATGCCATCTATCTCCAGTCCGCCACGGGAGGCCCGGTCCCCATGGAGACCTTCACGAAGGTGTCCCAGGGCGTGGGTCCGCTCACCATCAACAGACAGGGACAGTTCCCGGTGGCGGTGGTCTCCTTCAATCCGGCGGCGGGCACCTCCCTGTCACAGACGGTGCATGTCTTCGCCCAGGCAAGGCAGGCCATAGGGATGCCCGCCTCGGTGCAGACGAACTTCGAGGGCACGGCCAAGACGTTCGAGGACTCGCTCGCGAACGAGGGCTTCCTCGTGCTCGCCGCCATCGTCGTCGTCTACATCGTGCTTGGGGTGCTGTACGAATCGTATATCCACCCCATCACCATCCTCTCCACCTTGCCATCGGCGGGAATGGGAGCGCTGCTCGCGCTGCTGGTGTGCGGCATCGACCTGGGGATGATTGCCATCATCGGCATCATCCTGCTCATCGGCATCGTGATGAAGAACGCCATCATGATGATTGATTTCGCGCTGGAGGCCGAGCGCACGAGGGGGAAGACCGCGCGTGAAGCCATCCATGAGGCCTGCCTGCTGCGCTTCCGGCCCATCCTGATGACGACGCTGGCGTCGATGTTGGGCGCCGTGCCGCTCGCCTTCAGCGGGGGAATGGGGTCGGAGCTGCGTCAGCCGCTCGGCATCGCCATCATCGGAGGGCTGGCCGTCAGCCAGGTGCTGACCCTGTTCACCACCCCTGTCATCTATCTGGGCTTCGACGGCCTCTCTCGCAGGGCCTCCACCTGGTTCTCCCGCCACACCGGGCCGCACACGCCGGCAAGGGAGACGGAATGAACCTGTCCGCGCCCTTCATTCGTCGCCCCATCGCCACCTCCCTGCTGGCCGTGGGCATCGCCTTGATGGGGGCGCTGGCTTTCAAGCTGCTGCCCGTCGCGCCCCTGCCCCAGGTGGAGTTCCCCACCATCTCCGTGCAGGCCCAGCTGCCCGGCGCCAGTCCGCAAATCATGGCCACGTCGGTGGCGACTCCGTTGGAGCGGCAGTTGGGCCGCATCGCCGGCATCACCCAGATGACGTCGTCCAGCAACCTGGGCTCGACGAGCATCGTCGTGCAGTTCGATTTGTCGCGAGACATCGACGGAGCGGCGCGCGACGTCCAGGCGGCCATCAACGCCGCGCGGGGAAACCTGCCGACGAACCTGCCGAACAACCCGAGCTACCGCAAGGTGAACCCCGCGGACGCGCCCATCGTCCTGCTCGCGCTGACGTCGGAGACCTTCACGCGAGGCCAGATGTATGACTTCGCGTCCACCCGATTGCAGCAGAGCCTGTCCCAGGTGAGCGGCGTCGGACAGGTGATTGTCGGAGGAGGCGCGCTGCCAGCCGTGCGCGTCGAGGTGAACCCGACGGTGCTCAATCAGAACGGGCTGGGGCTCGATGTGGTCCGGACGTCGCTCGCCGCGCAGAACGCGAACCGGCCCAAGGGACAGCTCGACCAGGGGCCCCTGACGTACTCCCTCCAGACGAACGACCAGCTCTTCACCGCGGAGCAGTACCGCGCGGTCATCATCGCCTACAGGAACGGCGCGCCGGTGAGGCTCCAGGACGTGGCGGACGTCACCGACAACAACGTCGAGGATGTCCACAGCCTGGGCCTGGCCAATGGCAAGCAGGCGGTCCTCCTGGTCGTCTTCAAGGAGCCCGGGGCGAACGTCATCGACACGGTCGACGCCATCCGGGAGATGTTGCCGGTCCTCCAGGCGCAGATGCCTGCGGGCATCGACATGACGGTGACGATGGACCGCACGACGACCATCCGGGCCTCGCTCCATGACGTGGAGGTCACCCTGCTGCTGGCGGTCGCCCTGGTCATTCTCGTCGTGTACGCGTTCCTCGGCAGCGTGCGCGCCACCCTGATTCCGAGCGTGGCGGTGCCACTGTCGCTGCTCGGCACCTTCGCGGTGATGTACCTGCTGGGCTACAGCCTGGACAACCTGTCGATGATGGCGCTGACCATCTCCACGGGCTTCGTCGTGGACGACGCCATCGTGGTATTGGAGGACATCGAACGGCACGTCGAAGAAGGGGTGCCCCCCCGGGAGGCGGCGCTGCGAGGCGCGCGCGAGGTCGGCTTCACCGTCATGTCGATGAGCATCTCCCTCATCGCCGTATTCATCCCGCTTCTCTTGATGCAGGGCATCGTCGGTCGCCTGTTCCGCGAGTTCGCCGTCACGCTGTCAGTGGCCATCCTGGTGTCGCTGCTGGTGTCGCTGACCGTGACGCCCGTGATGTGCTCATGGCTGCTGAAAGCGCGTGCTCCCCGGGCGAAGTCCTCCTCGCGCTTCAATCCCCGGCTGTTCGAGCGGCTGCGTGACGGTTACGCGAGGAGCCTCGACTGGGCGCTGCGGCATCCCGGGCTGTTGATGTTCGTGCTGTTCGTGGCCATCGGGCTGAACGTGTCGCTGTTCATCTTCGTGCCGAAGGGCTTCTTCCCACAGCAGGACACGGGCCGGCTGAGCGCGAGCGTCCAGGCGGAGCAGGACATCTCCTTCGACGCGATGGCCCAGAAGTTCACGCGGTACGCGAAAATCATCGGAGAGGACCCCGGGGTGGAGGCCGTGTCGGGGACGTTGGGAGGCTCAGGCGGCGCGAGCAGCTCCGCGAACACCGGCTCGTTCTTCGTGACGCTCAAGCCGCTGGAGGTGCGCAAGACGAACGCGGACGCGGTCATCAACCGGCTGCGCGGCAAGCTGGCGGTGGTGCCGGGAGCCTCCGTGTTCATGCAGTCCGCGCAGGACCTGGTGATTGGAGGAAGGCAAGGCGGGGCGCAGTACCAGTACACCCTCTCCGCCGACAACCTGGACGTCCTGAGTGAGTGGGGGCCTCGGGTGATGGCCCGACTTCAACAAATCCCCGGCGTCTCCGACGTCAACACCGACCAGCGGGACCATGGCCTGCAGACCTACGTGACGGTGGACCACGACACGGCCAGCCGCTTCGGCATCACTCCCGCGCAAATCGACACCGTGCTCTACGATGCGTTCGGCCAGCGGCAGGTGTCGACGATGTATACGGCCAGCAATCAGTACCATGTGGTCATGGTCGTCCAGGACCGCTTCTGGCAGCGCCCGGAGAGCCTGAATGACATCTACGTCGCCTCCGCGAGTGGCAGACAGGTGCCGCTCGCGGCGTTCTCCCGGTTCGCGGCGTCCGACACGTTGCTCTCCGTGAACCACCAGGGACAGTTCCCCTCGTTGACGCTGTCCTTCAACCTTCTGCCAGGGACATCGCTGGGCACGGTGGTGACAGAGATTGAAGCGGCGGTCCAACAGTTGGGGCTGCCAGCGGCGGTGCGCGGCGACTTCAGCGGCACTGCGCAGGCATTCCAGGCCTCGCTCGCCTCCGAGCCGCTGTTGATTGCCGCCGCCCTGCTCGCCGTCTACATCGTGCTGGGGATTCTCTACGAGAGCATCATCCACCCCATCACCATCCTCTCGACGTTGCCGTCGGCGGGAGTGGGGGCGCTGCTCGCGCTGCTCCTCTTCAAGCTGGAGCTCTCCATCATCGCGTTGATTGGCATCATCCTCCTGATTGGCATCGTCAAGAAGAACGCCATCATGATGATTGACTTCGCGTTGGCGGCGGAGCGCGGGGGTGAACTGGGCCCGCGCGAGGCCATCTACCAGGCGGCTCAACTGCGCTTCCGGCCCATCCTGATGACGACGATGGCCGCGCTGCTCGGGGCGCTGCCGCTCGCGTTGGGAACGGGCGTCGGCTCCGAGCTGCGCAAGCCCCTGGGGGTCGCCATCGTCGGGGGCCTGTGTGTCAGTCAGGTCCTCACGCTCTACACCACGCCGGTCATCTACCTGACGCTGGACACCTTCGGACACTGGGTCCGCCGACAGCGCACCCGGTTGTTCCCCCACGTCACTCCGAATGGTCCGTGATTCGGGAGCACACGATGTCAGCGAGTCCGCCTTCATGCCCCACCAGCATTCCCCACGGGGTGGGCCGCGCCCGCGCATCCATCGTGTCAGCGAGTCTGGCTTCATGCCTGGCCAGCGGCCCACACGGGATGGGCCGCGCTCGAGCGCTCATCCTTGGGGCCAGGGTGCTCGCCACGGTGATGCTCGGCGGCTGCGCGGTGGGTCCCAACTACCAGCGGACCCAGGTGGCGGTACCCGAGCACTTCAAGGAAGCGGCGGAGGGCTGGAAGCCCGCGCAGCCCAGCGACCACCACGAGCGCGGAGGGTGGTGGGCGGTCTTCGAGGATTCGAGGTTGAGCGAACTCGAGGAGCGAGTCGCGCTCGCGAACCAGACTGTCGCGGGGTTCGAGGCGGCCTATCGGCAGGCCCGGGCGTTGGTGGCACAGGCTCGCGCCGGGACGTACCCGGTGCTCGGCGCCTCCGTGTCGGCGGGGCGCTCCCGGGGCCGAGGACGCGGCACGGGCGTGGATACCGGTACGAGCAGCATCGGCAATGACTACAGCGCCTCACTGGATGCCTCGTGGGAGCCCGACCTCTGGGGGCGTGTGCGTCGGCAGGTGGCGGGCGCGAAGGCCTCCGCGCAGAGCGCGGCCGCGAACCTGGCGAACGCGAAGCTGTCCGCGCAGGCCCTGTTGGCGCAGAGCTACTTCCAGTTGCGCGCGCTGGATGCGACCCAGAAGTTGCTGGATGAGACCGTCCTGGCGTACCGGCACTCGCTCACGCTGACCCAGAATCGCTACGAGCAGGGTGTCGCCGCCCGCACGGATGTGCTCCAGGCCCAGACGCAGTGGCTGCTGGCGCGGGCGTCCGCGGCCGAGAACGAAATCGCGCGGGCCCAGTTCGAGCACGCCATCGCGGTGCTGGTGGGCGAGCCCGCGTCGAGCTTCGCGATTGCCCGCGAGCCGCTTCGAGCGACGCCGCCGGAGATTCCCGCGCAACTGCCTTCGTCGCTGCTGGAGCGGCGTCCCGACATCGCGGCGGCCGAGCGCGCCGCGGCGGCGGCGAATGAGCAGATTGGCATCGCCATCTCCGCCTTCTTTCCATCGCTGACGCTGTCCGCGTCCGGAGGGTTCAGCAGCCTGGCGCTCGCGCAGTGGTTGAGCGCGCCGTCGCTGGTGTGGTCACTCGGTCCCCAACTGGTGGCCACGCTCCTGGACGGAGGCTTGCGCACGGCGCAGACCGATGCGGCGCGAGCGCAGTATGACCAGAGCGTCGCGAACTACCGGCAGACGGTGCTGGCCGCGTTCCAGGATGTCGAGGACGCCCTCGTGTCCCTCCGGGTGTTCGAGCAGGAGGTCATCCTGCAGGAGGAAGGAGTCCAATCGGCCCGACAGGTCGTGGACATCGTGACGAACCAGTACAAAGCAGGCACGGCGACGTACCTCGACGTGATTGTCGCGCAGACCACGGCCTTCAGCGCCGAGCAGAAGCTGGTAAGCATCCGGGGGCAACGGATGGTGGCCGCCGTCAACCTCATCAAGGCGCTGGGTGGTGGCTGGGATGTGAAGCAACTCGATGAGGACCCACCGAAACCGAAGGACACGAAGCCCCGATAGTGGCCGCACCGTTCTTCTCCAGGAGAAATCAATGGCCGTCGACCCCAAGATTTCCGACATCCAACGGTTCAAGCAGGAAGACACGGGAGGGCCCGTGGTCATGTTGAACCTCGTGCGCTTCAAGCAGGACGGAGGCCGCACGACGTACAAGGAGTACGCGAACGCCGTCCTGCCGTTCCTGAAGAAGGTCGGGGGCCAGCCGCTCTATGCGGGGGATTGCTCCACGCCGCTGGTGGGTGAACCCGGCCAGCTCTGGGACGCGGTACTGCTGGTCCGCTACCCCAATCGCTCGGCGTTCCTGCAGATGGCCATGGACCCTGAGTACCAGCACGTCTCGAAGCTGCGCACGGCCGCGCTCGAAGAGGCCGTGCTCCAGGCCACGACTCCCTGGCCGGGCTCTCCGTAACTCCGAGCAGGGACCACGCATCGGTGCGGCGCGCGCTCCGCGCCAATGCGCAAACAATCCTTGTCCGGTGAATCTCATCCCGCCGGGCTAAGGGATTTGCCATACATGCCCGGATTGGAATCCTGCGCTAATCGCTCGCTTCGGTCGCGGTGTCCGTTCTGGACCTCGCCACTCGAAAGGAGCCTCGCGCCATGGCCCTCGGTTCACCGTCCCCTGCCGTTGTTGTCATTGGCTGTGCCTTGCTGTGCTTCGCCTGCTCCGACAAACCAGGGCCGGTGGAGCCGCCTCCCCCGCCCGTGGAGCCGTGGGACGGAACGTACACGCCACTCGTCGAGACCACGGACTGGGTCGACCGGGGCCCCTATGCGCCCTGCTCCTTCACCCCAGCGAGGGGCACCGTCGTCGACTGCGACGACCCCTCGCTCTTCGACCTGTCGAAGTGTGACCTCAGCTCGCTCGACGCCCTGGATGCGCACGGCATCTACCAGGTGGACGTCCGCCATGACCTGGGCTTCCCCGACTTCGTGGGCGTTCGGGTGCCCCAGGATGGCAGCACGGGGACCCTGGACGGCACACCGCTCACGAGGCAGCAGGTGCCGGGGCGCTTCACCCTCTCCACGCGGTACACCCAGCGAGACGTCTCCCGGCAGACGGTCCTCGTCGGTTGTGGCCGTCAGGCCTCCTCTGGACTGGTGACAGGCTGTTTCGTCCGCTGTGCGAATGGGAAGGCCGGCAGCTGGGGCACCTTCGAGGCCGCGAGGATGACGTGGGCCCGAGGTGAAGCCGAGTCCTCGGGCGGCCTGCGCCTCATCTCCGAAACGTCGATCCCACTCACCGGGACGCACGCGGACGTCTATGTCGCCCATCAGCACGCCTACGTCGTGTCCATCGACCTTATCGCGGAGACCCAGGGTGGGCTCACGGTCTTCGACGTCAGCGACCCGAGCCACCCCGTCCTCAAGAAGAACATCTCCCTTCCGGGAGACTCCTACTGGAATGCCGCATGGACGAAAGACAACGCGCTCTACGTCGCCAGCAAGAAATCGGGGGTCATCGTCTTCGACATCACAAACCCTGCGGACCCCATCTTCGTGCGCAGCGTGCCGGGAGGCGCGCCCCTCAACGTCCATACCTTCTTCGGGGATGGAAACCGGCTCTATGCCGTGTCCCCCGGACCCGCGCCGCACGGAGAGACGCTCATCTTCGACATCTCCACGCCGCTGGAGCCCGTGCTGCTCAACCGCTTCGTCGTCTCCGACACGACGTCCTATATCCCCTCGGCGCACGACTCCTTCGCCTATCAGGACCGGCTCTACATCAACCATTTCAGCTCGGGCTACGTCGTCTTCGACGTGAAGGATGCGATGAACCCTCGCGAGCTGGGGACCTATACCTTCGACACGGAGAACAGCTCATCGATGAGTCACGCGGGCGCGGTGGGGACCTTCGCGGGAAGGACCATCGCCTTCGAGGGTGGCGAGGGACAGGGAACCCGCCTGCGCGTGCTCGACGTCACGGACCCCACGAACATCCCGCTCATCGGCACGTACAACCTCCGCTTCCACTCCTCCATCCACAACATGATTCTGAAGGACAAGCGGCTCTACCTCACCCACTACCACGAGGGAGTGCGGGTGCTGGACGTCTCCATCCCGACCCACCCGCGCGAAATCGCCCACTTCAACACCTTCCGTGAGTCCGACCCGAACCGGACCGACAGCATCCTCGATGGCGCCATCGGCATCCGCGTCCCGGGAGACGGCTACGTGTACGTCGTGGACACGTCCCGGGGCCTGCTCATCTTCAACGAACTCTGAGTCCTGCCGCGCGGTGACCGCGCTCCCCATCAGGTCCGTCCTGAAAAGCCAGGTGGCTGGGATAGGGTGGCGAGGTGTCCTCCCCGTTCCTGCTGATTCCAGAATCCGAGTGGGTCGCCTCGAACACACTCGCCTTCGCCATCCGGGATGCATCCCCCGCCAGTCCCGGGCACACACTGGTGATTCCCCGGCGGCCCGTGGCCACCTGGTTCGACGCCACGGCCAAGGAGCAGCGCGCCCTCTTCGAGCTGGTGGACGAAGTGAAGCGGGGGCTGGACGCGGAGCTGAAGCCGGACGGCCATTCAACAATGACTTTTACGTCCACTGAATTTACTTCGCCGAACCCGGAGAGTCGATTTCAACATAAATCGCAATCGGGTCCAGCACCACCTCATTGTCGAGCGCCCCAAGAAACGTCTCCTCAATACCATGCATAGCAGAAACCATATGCAACACACCCGCCTTGACGTTCATTTGCTCTCCATTCTCGTCAACACCTGGAGATGAACGAGCCCTACGGCCGTCTGACTTTCCCGCCCGCGTCGGAATTCCTACGACTGTAACTGGCCTATCGGTATGCCTAGCATACTTATGCATCAGCATCGACGCAGACTCCCTAAGCGCCTCGGCCTTCATAATTCCGCTAAAAACCAACTCCCCCCCTCCCGACAGGGCCACCGGAATCTGTAACTGCAACTGATCCTCAAAGCCATAATCCAAAACCATAGTCAACTTCTTCAGAAACTGTTCATCCATGCGCTTACCAGCCATCTTGGACAACTGCTGAGGCGAAAGCTGGCGCTCAAGCTGTTTTTTAGCCTTAGCTCGTTCATTTGGATCTTTAATCCCCTGCAGCGCCTCCTCCATCGCCTTACGATGTTCCTCCACTTTCGAATATGTCGAAACGTACAACAACGCATCAAGCAACTCATTGAATCGAGACACCAAGCCCTTCAATCGCGGCGCATCCACAACAACAGCAGGCCCAGATACGCGCACAAATCTAGACAAATAAAAATCAACCACCCCCGAATCATGGGTCACATCAGCAAGTAGCTTTCGCCCCTCAAGCTCTCGCTCAAACAGGCTGTATGCATAGTCATGGAGGAACTTCTTCTCCGTAGTCCCACTCCTCTCAGAAGCAATTTCGGCCACCAACCTGGTTCTATCTTCTGTGGCACCACGAACCTCATCGTGAACCCGAGAACGGTCCGTCGAACTCACCACATACTCAGTCAATCCACTGAAGAGCTGAGAGGAAAACGAATAGAGTTTATACTCATCGAGATACAAGAAAGAACGCATTGTCACTGAGCACCCCCGTAGCTATCTCTCCACGATCTGAACCACGGCTCCATTATCTACGACGACCTTCAATCCGCGTCGACTTGCATTCACGACCACTTTGGTAAGTCTAGCTGAAGTACCTGGCTGAAGGTGCAGCTGCTCGTCGATTTCCGCATGCGACATGGGCTGCATCAAGACATCCACAACAGTCCGCAGCAACCACGCATCTATTATGGCGGAGGCCTCGACATCAGTCAGTGCCAACGTCGAAACATGCGTCTCAACAGGAGGTTCACTTGGCCGTCGCTTCAATGACAGCTTTACCAATTGAGCAAGGATTTTATTGCAGGCCACCGCCAACGCAGCCTCAAGATTCCCATCGGACCGCTTGGAGTCAAACGTAGCTGGCGTAACTCCCAATATATCAGTAGGGAGATGAAGATTGGTCTCTCCTTGGGGGACAACAAAATAAACACGATTTCTACCGAGCGCCCCCATAAACAAACCCAACTCAAATACGACATTGTCGCGAGGCACGCGCATCTCGGTGCGCCGCATCGTCACCAGATCATCAGGAGTAAACACAAAAACAGCCGCATCGAATGCTCGCGTCCCATCGGTCAATGACTCGAGACTTGATTTCGAGAGTTCGAAAAAACCCTGAGTCCAAACAGTGACTTCCGCAGCGCGCTCCATATTTGCTTGAATAGCATGGGCAACACCGAGGCTTTCGGAAGAAGACCCGACGAAGACTCTTGGCTTCATTTATTCTCACAATACTTATGCAATTGTTGACCTGACTATGCAGGCAGCAGTGCCCCGGTTTCCGCTACCTGTACGACGTCCTTTTCGATCTGCAACAACTCATCATTGATCCCATTGTGCAAGAAGGTAAGCGCCATATTCCTGATTGTCCCACATTCACTCCACCCATCCCGATGCAAAAAATAAAAGGGCCCTGAACCGAAGTCCAGAGCCCAAAAGCTTTCAACGCGGTGTACCCAGAGGCGGAACCGAACCACCGACATAGGGGCTTTCAGTCCTCTGATCTACCGACCTAGCTACCCGGGCGGATTGAGCACCACGACATGCCGGGCGCTCATATCGAGCCCTTGCCGGGGCTGGCAGAGAGATTCGCTCGGAGCACCTCTGTGCGACTGCCCGCAGCAGGGCATGATTACTCCGAAGCATTCGTCGTGAGTCCTGGGTTGATGGGTCAGCGGGATTGACCCGCGCTGAGTTGCTGGCGCAAGGTCGCCTCGTCAATGAGACCCCAGCGCTCCAGCAACTTGCCGTCGTCGGAGAAACGCAGGATGTCGATGACAGTGTAGGAAATCGTGCGGCCTGTCGGGGCAAAGCCCATGAAGGGCCCGTGATGGGTGGCCTGGGTCGTGACGCGACAGGCGACCTTGTCCCCCTCGGCGACGAGGTCCTCGATGGTGAAGCGGATATCGGTCATCGCGGTCCGCAGCCCGGCGAACCCCTTCTTGATTCCATCGCGACCCAACTCCATGTCCGGGTCCGGGTTGTGGTCGACGGCGTCGCGCTGGATGACTTCATCGAGGACGTCGAAGTCGCCGGTCCGGATG
Organism: Myxococcus eversor; assembly: GCF_010894455.1. GTDB lineage: Bacteria > Myxococcota > Myxococcia > Myxococcales > Myxococcaceae > Myxococcus > Myxococcus eversor. Next base: position 266,474 of record NZ_JAAIXY010000002.1, read on the forward strand.
GCTTCGTCGAGCTTCGCGTAGAACCGGCGAACGGCGTCCTTGGGGGATGTGGTCGTAGGAGAGCGCATGCCAGGGAACCTGAACGAGACGGGCCAACCCGTCTTGAAGGAATCGGACACCCACTGGCTGAACCGCTCGCTTCGCGGGTTTCGTCCGGCGCTCCGGGCAAAAAGAAAGGGCCCTGAACCGAAGTCCAGGGCCCCAAACTCTTCAACTCTGTGTGCCCAGGGGCGGAATCGAACCACCGACACGGGGATTTTCAGTCCCCTGCTCTACCGACTGAGCTACCTGGGCGTACGGGTCACCGCGAGAGGCCGCGCTCTCATATCGAGCCCTTCCCAGGGCCGTCAAGCACCCTTTTCCCGGCGCCCCCTCCCCTCGTCATGCGGCACGGGACATGGCCTCCGCGTCCCAGGTCGTCAGACTGGCCGTGAGCCTCTTCTTCAGCTTCGCCCTCAGCCCCTGTTCGATCTGCCGGATGCGCACCGCCGTCACCCCGAAACGCCGAGCCAGCAGCTCCGCGCTCGCCGCCTCCTCCGCCAGCATCCGCTCCTCCACCAGCGCCCGCTCCCGCGCGTCCAGCTCCGGCCACGCCGCCTCCACGCTCGCCCGCAGCCTCGCCGCCCACTGCGCCCGGTCCACCACCTCCTCCCGCGGCTCACCCTCCCCCTCCAACACCTCCAGCCGCGTCACCTCACCGTCCTGCGTCACCGGCGCGTCCAGCGACACGTCCCGGGCCAACGACTCCGTCGCACGGACCACGTCCTCCTCCTTCTTCCCGAGAGCGGCCGCCAGCCGGCGCACCACCTCCGGATGACCCTCCCCCCACCGGGCCTCCAGCCGCGCCCGCTCCCGCCGGAGCTGGAACACCACCCACGGCGCCCGCCCCCCCGCCATGCTCCAGTTGCGGCTCACGTACGCCCGGATGCGCGCCCGAATCCACTGGCTCGCGTATGCCCCGAACGGAATCCCCCGCTCCTCGAACCGGCCCGCCGCCTCCATCAACCCCACGTTCCCCTCGGCCACCAGTTCGTCCAGCGGCAACCCCGTCCACCGGTACTTCCACGCCAGCCGCTCCACCAGCACCAGGTGCTCCCTCACGCGCGTCTCCACCACCTCGCGGAGCACCTCAAGCTCACGGGACTCACAGGACACGCTCGGGTTGATGGCTTCCATGGACCTCCTCCGGTCTCTTCGCGGCGAAGAACTCGTCCGCGAATGCACATAGAGATAAGCCAGGACCATTCTTAATAAAATTAGGTAGTTTGAACGCAACCCATCGGTTATCTCTATGGGTATGAGCTGGCTCAACTACCATCATCTCCTGTATTTCTGGACGGTTGCGCGGGCGGGCAGCATCGCCAAGGCAGGCGAAGAGCTGCACCTCGCTCAACCCACCATCAGCAGCCAGCTCAAGCTGCTGGAGGAGTCGCTGGGCCACAAGCTCTTCGAGCGACAGGGCCGCAAGCTCGTCCTCACCGACGTGGGGCGCACCGTCATGCGGTACGCCGATGAAATCTTCCGCCTGGGCAACGAGCTGAAGAACGTGGTCGCTGGGCTGCCCCCCGGCCAACAACTGCGCCTCAACGTGGGCATCCTCGACGTCATTCCCAAGCTCGTCGCCGAGCAGCTCCTCAAGCCCGCACTCGAGGCAGGCCCTTCGCTGCGCATCATCTGCCGCGAAGGCCCCCTGCCCCAGTTGCTCGCCTCGCTCGCGCTGCACGAGTTGGACGTGGTGCTCGCCGACGCACCCAGCTCCGAGCCCGTCAGCGTCCGCTCCTTCAACCACCTGCTCGGCAAGTGTGGCGTGTCCTTCTTCGCCGCCGACAGCCTGCGTCACCTCAAGAAGGACTTCCCCCGCTCCCTCGACGGCGCGCCCATGCTGCTGCCCTCGGACGAGTCCTCCGTGCGCCGCTCGCTGGACCTCTGGTTCGAGCGACAGGGCCTGCGCCCCCTCATCGCCGGCGACTTCGACGACAGCGCCCTGCTCCAGGCCTTCGGCCAGAGCGGCCACGGCGTCTTCGCCATGCCCTCCGTCATCGAGTCGCAGATGGAGCGCGAGTACAACTGCTCCGTCATCGGCCGCACCGACGAAATCGAGACCTGCTTCTACGCCATCACCGTCGAGCGCCGCCTGCGCCACCCCGCCGTCGTCGCCATCGCCGAGGCGGCCCGCTCGCAAATCTTCAGCGTCTGAGGCCCGCGGCGCTCAAGGCGAGGCGCGGTACACCTCCACGCCCGCCACCACCGTCGCCAGCACCCGCGCATCCACCAGCGCCTTCGCGGGCCCCTCCACCGGGTCCACCGACAGCGCCACGAAGTCCGCGTCCTGCCCTGGTGCCAACCCGCCGCGCCGAGCCTCCTCGAAGGACGCCCACGCCGGCCCTCGCGTGAAGCCCTCCAGGGCCTCGTACCCCGACAGCGCCTCCTCCGGCAGCCAGCCTCCCTCGGGTCTGCCCGTGGCGTCCTGCCGCGTGCGCGCCGCGTACAGCCCCGCCAGGACGTCCGGGTTCTCGATGGGGAAGTCGCTGCCCAGCGCGAGGGTGGCCCCCGCGTCCTTCAGGCTGCGCCACGCATAGGAGCCCCGGAGTCGCTCGCGGCCCAGTCGTGCTTCCGCCCACGGCATGTCGCTGGTGGCATGGGTGGGCTGAACGCTCGCCACGAGGCCCGCCGCGCCCAGGCGGGTGATGTCCTCGCGTCGCAGAATCTGCGCGTGCTCCACGCGGTGCCGCAGCGCCTTCGTGCCCGTCTCCTCCGACACGCGCGTGAGGACGTCCACCACCAACGTATTGGCACGGTCTCCAATGGCGTGGATGCACACCTGGAAGCCCCTGGCCATGAAGGCACGGCTCCGGGACTCGAGCTCCTCGGGCGACATCAACAACAGCCCGCGCTGTCCCGGCTCGTCACAGTAGTCCTCGTGCAGCGCCGCGCCCCGGCTGCCCAGCGCCCCATCCGCCAGGAACTTCACCGCGCGCATCGTCAGCATCCGCCCCTGCCAGGGGCCTTGTTCCAGATAGGCGTGCCGCTCGTCACCCTGACCCGCAGCCATGGCGTAGATGCGCAGCGGGAGCGTGCCCTCCGCGTCCCACTGTTGAAGCAGCCGGAACGCATCCAGGTCCATGCCGGCGTCGTGGACTCCCGTCAGGCCCACCCGGGCACAGCGCTCCAGCGCCGCGCGGAGCCGTGTCTCCAACTGCGCCTTCGTGGGTGGTGGCATCGCCGCGGCCACCACGTCCATGGCGTTGTCCACCAGCACTCCCGTCGGCTCGCCCTTCGCGTCCCTCAGGATGCGGCCTCCCTCGGGGTCCGGCGTGTCGCGGGAGATGGCTGCTCTGCGCAGCGCCTCACCGTTCACCCAGGCCGCGTGGTGGTCCACTCGCGTGAGGAACACGGGCGTCGTGGGGAACAGGGCATCCAGTTCGGCCCGACCCGGGAAGGCGCCACCGGGCCACTCGTTCTGGTCCCAGCCCCGTCCCACCAACCAGTCACCCTGGAAGCTGGAAGCGGGCGCCTGCGTCAGTCGGCGCAACGCCTCCTCGACCGAGGGCGCCTTCTCCAATCGCACCGTCGTCAGGCTTCGCCCCAGGCCGTGCAGATGCGCGTGGGCGTCCACCAGCCCCGGCACCACCGCGGCGGCTCCCAGGTCCACCTCTCGCGCACCGGGCGCGGCCGCCCTCACTTCGTCACGCGTGCCCACCGCCACGACACGTCCATCTCGCACCGCCAGGGCGTGCGCCCGCGGGCGCGTCGCATCCAGCGTCCAGATTCGCTCTGCCAGATAGACCGTGGTCTCCACCGTGCGCCTCCGCCTGCTCCGCGTCGGGCTTCGTCCCCACGCGGTTCGCGCGAACTGTGCGCGAGCGGACGAGCGGTGTCACGAGGTCCATCCGCCTGGAGGCGCGATGAGCGGAGGGATGGTGTCACGAGAGCCCTCTGCCCGGAGGCGCGATGAGCGGAGGGGCGGTGTCACGAGGACCGTCTGCTTGGAGGCGCGATGAGCAGAGCCGGCGCGGGCCGCGAGCAGGCTCCTGGCTCGCGCCTCACGGCGACGGGCGTCCGCGTAAGGCGGCGCGCTATTGCGGCTGCGTCTCCGTCTCCGTCGTGCCCGCGTCGGGCTGCGCAGGCATGGGCGTGGCGGGGCCGGGCGGTTCGTCCGGCACGGTCTGCACGGGCTCCCGCACCTGGTCAGGGCCCTGGAGCGGCTCCTGTTGGTCCGTCCCGGCGGGCTGCGTGGTCTTGCAAGCCAGCGGCACTGCGGCCAGGCAAAGGGCGGCGATGAGGGCAACGCGGCGCATGAATCCTCCCCTTCGGAGTCTTGGCGAGCAGCGAATGTGCTGCCTGTCGTTCCCACCGGCCACCCGGGAAGCGACCTGGCATGCGAGCACTCCCTCTCCATGCCCGATACCGGACATGCGCGAGCCGGCTCAGGAATCTCGAGCAGGGCATGACCATCGTTGCTGGGGAGTGTCCTCACACCTTGGAGCTTCGAGCCATGCGGGTGGTGGGCAAGCGTTCACTTCAGGAGGTGTGACTTGCCACGCTCACGCCACATCCAGTTAGGGAGAATCGGGGCCGCTTGCGCCCTGATGATGCTGGCCCTGGGGCTGCTCGCGGCGACTCCTCCACCGAGCGCTCCGTCGGACTCCTCCACCGTGGCGCGCTGTGAGCTGGAGGGCGTGGTGGACACCGGCTCGGGCGCCTATCTGGCCGACTGCGTGCGGCGCGCGGAGCAGGGGGGACACTCGGCGCTGCTGGTTCGACTGGACACTCCGGGCGGCTCGCTGGAGGCCACTCGCACCATCGTCCGTGCGTTCCTCGGCTCCTCCGTGCCGGTGCTCGTCTGGGTGGGTCCCTCCGGTGCGCATGCGGGCAGCGCGGGTGTCTTCATCACCCTCGCCTCCAATCTGGCGGCCATGGCTCCGGGCACCAACATCGGCGCGGCGCATCCCGTGGCGGGTGTCACCGGACAGGACCCGGAGGCGGCAGGTGGCTCGCAGCTCGCCCGAAAGGTGGAGAACGACACCGTCGCCTTCGCCGAGAGCATCGCGCGTCAGCGAGGCCGCAGCGCGGAGTGGGCCTCCTCCGCCGTGCGCGACAGTGTCGCCGTCAGCGCGAACGCGGCCGTCGAACTGCGCGTGGTGGAGCACCTCGCGTCCAGCGAATCTGAGTTCCTTGCCTGGGCCGATGGACGTTCGGTGCAGGTGGCGGGGGGCGACACGGTGCGGCTGTCCACTCGCGACGCTCGACTCGTGGAGCTGACTCCGAGCCTCTCCCAGCGCACGGTCCATGCGCTCGCGCATCCCTCGCTGGTCTACCTGCTGTTCCTCATGGCCGCGCTCGGACTGGTCGTCGAGCTGGCGCATCCCGGCGGCATCGCGCCTGGACTCATCGGCCTGGTGGCACTGGTGCTCGCGCTGGTGGCCTCGTCCGCGCTGCCCGTGAGCGCGGGGGCCCTGTTGCTCCTCTTGCTCGGCGCGGCGCTCATCATCGCGGAGCTGTTCGTCACCAGTGGACTGCTCGGGGCCTCGGGCGTGGTGTTGCTGGGGCTGGGCGGACTGTTCCTGGTGGACCGCTTCGACCCGGACTGGTTCGTGGACCGCTCCTTCGGGGTGTCGTGGGCGTGGCTGATTCCCACCACGTTGGTCCTCGCGGGCGCGGCGGCCTATATCGCGTGGCGGAGCGCGCAGACGCGGCGGCTGCCTCAGCGCGGTGGAGACGCGGGACTCGTGGGCGAGGAGGGCACCACGCTGGCCCCCGTCACTCTCGAGAGCGGTGAAGTGTTCGTCCATGGTGAGCGCTGGCGCGCCACCTCTCCCTCCCCCATCCAGCGCGGCGCCCATGTGGTGGTGCGGCGCGTGGAAGGGCTCACCCTCTTCGTCGACGAGGTGAAGACATGACCAACGTGTTCGGGCTGCTCGGGTTCATCATTCCGCTGGGCATCGTCTTCCTGCTGTTCCTGTCAGGCGTGCGCATCGTCAACGAGTACCAGAACGGCGTGGTGTTCCGGCTCGGTCGCTTCGTGGGGTTGAAGCGCGCGGGCTTCCGCTGGCTCATCCCCTTCGTGGAGCGCATGGTCATCATCGACCTGCGCACCGTTGCTCGCGACGTGCCGCCCCAGGACGTCATCACTCGCGACAACGTCAGCGTGAAGGTCAACGCCGTCGTCTACTTCCGCGTCATCCATGCCGACAAGGCCGTGCTCGAGGTGGAGGACTATCTCTACGCCACCAGCCAGCTCGCCCAGACGACGCTCCGCGCGATTCTGGGCCAGGTGGAGCTGGACCAGCTCCTCAGCGAGCGCGAGCGCATCAACCACGAAATCCAGCAGGTGCTCGACGCGCGCACGGACCCGTGGGGCATCAAGGTCTCCAACGTGGAGGTGAAGCACATCGACCTGCCCCCGGAGATGCAGCGGGCCATCGCCCGACAGGCCGAGGCAGAGCGCGAGCGTCGCGCGAAAATCATCGCCGCCGAGGGCGAGCACCAGGCCGCCGAGAAGCTCGCCATGGCCGCGGACGTGCTCAGCCGCAACCCCGCCACGCTCCAGCTCCGATATCTCCAGACGCTGGTGGAAATCACCACCGGCGGCAATCACACCATCCTCCCCATCCCGCTCGACATCCTCCGTGCCGTTGGCGCCGCGGCGGCTCGCAGCGGCTTCGGTTCGGGCGAGGACGACAGGCGACACTCCAACGGGCATCGCGACGAGGACGGACATCCCGTGGGTGGATTGACGTAGGCTCTCACTCAGGTCTCCCACCTGAGCGAGTCCATGGATGAGTCCATCCCCTTGTTGGCGCCATAGGTCTGGAAAGCTGCGTCGGCGCCACCTCGGGGCAGCCGCCCTGTTCGCGCTCGTTCTGGCCTGTGCTCCCTCTCGCCGCTACTTCCTGAGCAGCGAGCTTCCCATCCTCGAGGGAAGGGACGTCCTGCGCGTGGCACCCGGTCCCTGGGAGAATGGAGATGTCCCTGCTGTGTATTCGGACGCAGCCACCGTTCCAGATGACTTGCTCATTCCCGCTCTCAAAACCTTGATGACCTTGCCTGGGGCCACCGACGCGTGCGAGCCGAGCACGGGGCGCCCCCGCGCAGACGCAGCCGAGTACTGCCTCGCCGTCTACCGAACGGCAGAAGACTGGCGAGTGTCCTGGCCTATTCGGAATCTCACAGGCGAACGAAGTGCGTGCAGTCCTCCTTTCGGTGGGGTCGATGACAAGGACTTTGGCCGAGACCTCCCCATCTTCGGATTCGCGCACAATCATCCTTGCGGCACGAATGTGAGCAGCTCGGACTTGAGGGTGTCTCCCGCGATGAAATCAGCCGAAGGACACTGGAGCATGGTGGAGTACGCGGTGGCGCCCAACGGAAAGCCAGCACGTGACTCGCGAGGCCAGTTGATTCCGGCATGGGCATGGCTCGCGACAGGAAGAGCGGTAGCTCCTCGCATCTACAAGTGGAACCTCGCTGGCGAAGTGTTCCGATGGAGCGAGACTGGGAAGCGCTGGGACTTCCAGGCAACGTGCGAGCCCCAGAGGCCCAGCAACCTCTCCGCCGTGGTACCGCCTCCACGGTGCGTTCCCGAGTTGGACACGAAGGCCGAAGCTGCCCAGGAGTGACTTCCATGCTGAAGCCCCACTATTTCGTCCTCTTCGTCTCGCTCCTGGCGGATGGCGGCACGGAACCACCCAAGGCGAAGGCATCGACTCCAGTCTCGGATGCGGGCACTCCCAGCCCCAACGGTGTCGACTCCATTCCCTGGCCCAAAGACCTGCGCCCCCTGGCCACACTGGATGGGCCCGCCGTCCTGGCGGCGCATGCCGCGCTCCAACAAGTGCTGTCGCGGTTCCCCAAAGGAGGAACGAGCACATGTGAGTTCTCGGCCAAATCACTGGACGTCGTCGTTGGACAGGAAGCCGGCCTGTACTTCGTGCGCATCGACCGCCGCCCCGAGCGGTGTGGCTGGGCCCCTGGCGTCAGCCTTGAGTTCGATTGGTTCGAGCTCTATGCGGTCTCCCCCGACGGCCGCGTCCTCGGCCGCCATCCGTACATGCCTTAGCGCGGACCACTACAGGCGCGGTGGCGGGCGGGTGATTCCGAAGAGCTCTTCCCGCTCCAGTGTGATGGCCAGTCGGCTCAAGCGCAGCGAGGCCAGCGCGAGCACCGCCACCGCTCCCAGCAACAACACGCCGAGGGCGAAGGACACCACCGGCAACGGCTCCGGAATGTCGAGCTGACGCTTCGTCAGATACAGCAACGACGTCACCACGAACGCCAAGAGCGCCGTGTACGTGAGCGCGATGGCCCTCGCGAGGATGGCGTGCCGCCGGTCCAGGATGACCACCTCCTGCCGCAACAAGTCCCGCCGCGAGCTCCCATCCGGCAACTGCCGCGCCTCCCTCAACATCTCCCGCATCCGCGTCGTCATCCGCGCAATCTGGTTGTCCAACCCCGTCGCCACGATTCCGCACGCCGACACCATCACCGCCGGCGTCACCGCCGTCCCAATCAGCCGTATCGACGAGAGGTCCAACCCATCCGACACACCGTTCATCCCTCCTCTGTTCCACCCCTCCCCTCCCCCTTGCAACCCACCCCTCGGCCCCCTGCCCTTCCCCGAACTCGACAGTTCATCTCGACACTCGAACCAGACAGTACGACACCGACCCACCCCGGCATGTCGACACCACCCCCGCATAAACTCGACACTGATGACTTGACACCAAAAGTGTCGAGTCGTACTGTCTGAATCGTGAACACGCGGAAGACACAGAGTGAGTGGAAGCTGGCGGAGCTGGCCGAGGAGGCGGGCGTCTCGCCACGCACGGTGCGCTACTACGTCCAGCGGGGTCTGCTCCCCGCGCCGCCCTTCCGGGGCCCGGACACCGTGTATGGCGAGGAGCACGTCGTCCGTCTCAAGGCCATCCGGGTCCTCCAGGCCCGGTTCCTCCCCTTGGATGCCATCCAGGCGGAGCTCCTGCGCCTGTCGCTCGACGAGCTGCGCAAGCTCGCCGAGTCGGACGTCACCCCGACTCCGCCCACGTACGGGCCGACGAGTCCCAGCGGTTCACAAATCGTGGCACCGCCGGCCACCGGCCCGCGTCCCACGACGACGACTCGCTACCAGCGCTGGGAGCTCATCCCCGGACTGGAGCTGCACGTAGCCGATTCAGCGGATGCCAAGGTCAAAGCCCTCGCCGAGCGCGTGAGGGCCCTCATCGAAGAGTTCCAGGACAAGGAGAAGCCATGACGAAAGAGCATGCAGGGCTGTTCACTCGCGAGGGCGCGCAGGTCCCCCTCCAGGGCGTCGAAGTCACTGGTGAGCTGCTCGGCGGACATGCGCGCGTGCGCGTTCGCCAGCGCTACCTCAACGACTCGCAGCGCCCCATCGAGGCCGTCTACACCTTCCCCCTGCCGTCCGATGGCACCCTGTCCGCCTTCTCCATGACGTGCGCGGGCCGCCGCGTCGAGGGCATCGTCAAGGAGCGCGAGGAGGCCTTCCGCGCCTATGACGACGCCGTCACCGCGGGCCATGGCGCCGCCCTGCTCGATGAGGAGCGCTCCAACGTCTTCACCGCCCAGGTGGGCAACCTCCTCCCCAACGAGGAGACAATCATCGAGGTGGAGTTCCTCCAGGCCGTCACCGCCGAGGAGGGCAGCGTCCGGTGGATGCTCCCCACGCTCGTCGCCCCGCGCTACATCCCCGGCAACGCCGCCGGTGACCGCACCGGCCACGGCAGCGCCGAGCCCACGTCGCGCGTCCCCGACGCGGACCGCATCTCTCCTCCCATCGGACAGGTGCACTACGGCCTGCGCATGGACCTGCTCGTGGACCTGGGCCGCGAGGTCATCGTCGAGAGCCCCTCGCACGCCATCACCGTCACCCGCGAGAGCGGCACCCGCGCCCGGGTGAGCTTCTCTCGCGGCGAGGTGTCCCTGGACCGCGACCTGGTCCTCTCCCTGCGCAGCTCCGATTCGAGCGCCGTCTTCACCCCGCTCGCCACGCACCGCAAGGGCGACAAGCCCGGCACGTTCGCCCTCACCGTGGTGCCCGACCTGCTGGGCATGGCCTCCGCGCCCCCCAAGCAGGAGGTCATCTTCCTGGTGGACGTCTCCGGCTCCATGGACGGCGAGAGCCTGCCCCAGGCCCAGGCCGCGCTCCGGCTGTGTCTGCGCCACCTGCGTGAAGGCGACCGCTTCAACGTCATCGCCTTCGAGAGTTCCTTCCGCTCCTTCCAGCCCCTGCCCGTTCCCTTCACCCAGCGCATGCTGGAAGAGGCGGACCGGTGGGTGGCCGCGCTCCGGGCCGATGGCGGCACCGAGCTGCTCGGGCCCATGCAGGCCGCGGCTCGCACCGCGCCGGACGGCGTGCTCGTGCTCTTGACGGACGGACAGGTGGGCAACGAGGAGGAGATCCTCCGCGCCGTGCTCGCCGAGCGGAAGTCCGCGCGCGTGTACTCGTTCGGCATCGGCACCAACGTCAGCGACGCGCTGCTGCGTGACATGGCGAAGCAGACCGGCGGCGACGTGGAGTTCATCCACCCGGGAGAGCGCATCGACGACAAGGTCGTCGCCCAGTTCTCCCGCGCGCTCGCGCCTCGCGTCACTGAGTTGCAGGTCACCTTCGAGGGCATCGAAGGCACGGAGCTGGCTCCCGCCGAGCTGCCGACGATGGTCGACGGTGTTCCCTGGACGCTGCTGGGCCGCTACCCCACGCCGGGCACGGGCAAGGTGACGCTGCGGGGCCGCTCCGGCCGTGAGCCCTTCGCGCTCACGGTGAATGTGAACTTCCTCGCCGAGTCGGACCGTCCCGCGGTGGAGAAGTTGTGGGCCGCCGAGCGCATCAAGAGCTGGGAGGCCGCGGGCCTCACCGGCCGCCGCGCCGAGTCGATGAAGAAGCGCATCGTCGACCTCGCCGTCGAGCACCAGATTGTCACGCGCTATACGTCCTTCGTCGTGGTGGAGGAGCGCACCGGTGACAGGCGCGCCTCGGGGCAGCCGGAGACGCGCGTCGTCCCGGTGAATGCTCCCGCGGGCTGGGCCATGTTCGGCACGCAGAAGAACGAAGAGGCCGAGGCCGCTCCCGTCGTCCAGCGCCCCGGTGCTCGTCGCCGTGGCGGGCCGCAGCAGCCGGTCATGCCGGCTCCCGGAGCGCCGATGCGAATCCCGGCTCCGGCGCCCATGGCCGCCGCGCCCTCCATGGCTTCCGCGGGTGGGCCCCCGCCGCCCCCCGCGCCGCTCGAGGACTCCGCTCCGAGCTTCGAGAGCCGGAGGATGGTCAGCAAATCGTCCCAGGCCCCCGACATGGCGAAGAAGAAGGGCGGCGGCCTGCTGGGCGCCATCTTCGGCGGAGCCTCTCGGAAGGAGAAGGACTCCCTGGCGGCTCCCGAGTTCTACGACGACGACGCCCCCGGGGACGGCATGGCCCTCGAGCAGGAGGAGAGCACCCTGGAGCGCTCCCGTGACGTCGCTTCCCACGGAGCGGGCGCGGAGGCGCTGCTGGGACGACAGCTCGCCAACGGGCTGTGGGCGGGGACCGGCTCCGGGCCGGAGCCCGTGCAGCAGGCTCGAGCCACCGCGCTCGCGCTGCTGGAGCTGCTGCGCGAGGGCATCACCAGCAGCCACGCGCTGCACGGCGCCCAGGTGAAGAAGGCGGTGGAGGCCCTGCTGACACTCGCCTCGCAGCTCACCGGCAGCCCCGACGTCGCGGAGCTGGCCCTGGGCGTGGCCTGGCTCGTCGCGGCGGGCCCGCGCACCCGCGGTCGCATCGAGCAGGCAGCCAAGCCCCTCGCCGGACTCAACGGCCGACTGGGCAACGACGCCGAGCTGCGTCAGCACGTCGATACGCTCGCCGCTCGCTGACGCGTCGCGCCTGAGACACGACACCCGAAGTCCCCGACGACCTCGGCCTCTCCCTCGTGGACGGGCCGGGGTCGTCGCATAGAGTGGGTGGTGCCCATGACGCTCGCCACCCTCCTGCTCGTCGCGCTCTCCACCACCCAAGTCGTGGATGAAGCGCGGACCGGACCTGATTCCCCAACGCGGCTCTCCTCCGAAACCCTGACGGCTCCGCCGCTGATGACCTCACCCGAGGCGTGCCCTCCCGAAGCGGAGGCTCGCTACAACGAGGGCTTCGACGCGCTCATCCGGGGCAAGGACAGCGAGGCCTCGGAGGCCTTCGGGGAGGTCCTCTCCGTCTGCCCGCAGCACCCCTACGCCTCCGAGCTCGGCCGGCTCACCCATGCCCGGCTCAAGCCAGGCGCGAAGCTGGCGCAGGCGGCGGTCTACGAGAACACGGAGCGTCGCTCGGGCGCCGCCGTCGCGTCGCTGACGGTGGTGCAGACGCTGCACGGTGCGACGCAGGGCATTCTCCTGTGCGCCATCGCCGAATGCAGGGACCAGAACTACGTGGCCGCGTCCATGCTCGGAGCGGGCGCGGGTGTCACCAGCGCGCTCCTGCTCTCGCAAGGTGGAATCACTTCCGGACAGGCGGCGGTCGTCAACTCCGGCACTGTGTGGGGGTTCTGGTTCGGCATCGCGTCGATGCAGGCCTTCGACCTGGAGGGCGATGATGCGCTGGGGGCCGTCATCGTCGGCGGCGCGGGCTTCACCGGCGTGGGCGTCCTGCTCGCCAACCTCGTGAATCCCACGGCGGGTCAGGTGTCCATGGCCAACTCCGGCGGCCTGTGGGCCGGCGTGGTGACGGCGCTGTTCCTGGCCACCTCGGAGAACGACGACACGAAGTCCTTCTTCGCCGCCGAGCTGGCCGCGACGTCCGCCGGCATCATCGGCCTCGCGGTGCTGTCGCGCAGCGTGCCGGTGTCGCGGGGCCGCATGCTGCTCATCGACGCGGGCGGCATCGTCGGAGGGCTGCTCGGCGCCAGCACCATGTACACCTTCACGGGAGGCGACAACGGCGCCAACGGCGACGCCATCCTCATCAGCGCGGGCGTGGGCGCCCTGGGCGGACTGGCCCTCACGGCCTATCTCACGCGCAACTTCGATGCGCCCCGGGTTCCCCAGGTGATGTTGACTCCCACCCTGATGGGCAAGGAAGGCGCGGGCATGGCGCTGGCGGGTCAGTTCTAATCACGCCGTCTCGCAGTGCCCTGCCTGGAAGGCACCCATGCCCATCGACTCCACCGCCCTGGCTCCCCTCCAACATCAGCGCGCCTTGCGCGTCCGTCAGGTGAAGGAGTGGGGAGAAATCCTCACGGGCTTCGAGGGACGCAACAAGTACCAGGTGGTGGGGGACGACGGAGAGACGGTCTTCTTCGCGGGCGAGGTGGGCAGCGGGCTGGGGCTGCTGCTCCTGCGCAACTTCTTCAAGGCCAGGCGCCCCTTCACGATGGAGCTGAAGTCGCCCTCGGGCGCCGTCGCGCTGCGGCTGCGAAGGCCGTGGCGCTTCTGGCTGGCGCGCATGGACGTGGAGGACGGAGATGGGCGTCTCTTGGGGAGCGTGAGGCAGCGCTTCCGCTTCTTCACGCGGGCGTATGACATCGTCGGGCCGGGTGGAGAGGAATTGGGACACCTGCGGGGCCCGCTCTTCCGTCCGTGGACGTTCGTGATTGAAGAGGGTGGGCGCGAGGTGGGCACCATCGCCAAGCGGTGGAGCGGGTTCGGCAAGGAGATGTTCACGGACGCAGACAACTTTGGCGTCCAGTTCGACGGGGCGCTGAGAGGCTCGCTCCTGCGCACCCTGGCCGTGGCAGCGACGTTCCTCATCGACTTCGTCCACTTCGAGAACCAGCGCGAGCGCAGCAAGGATTAGCTAGCGCGTCGGGAGTTCGCGGAAGGTGAGGCCATCCAGACCGAGACGGAGCACGGCGTCCTTGAAGCGCTCGGTGCCGACGACCATGGTCGAGAAGTTCGCCAATCGGAACAGGTCCAGGTCCGGGGGTAGGGAGGCCGCGTCCAGGATGGGTTCGTCGGGCCGCCCGAAGCCGGCTCGACCACAGGTCGCGCACGGAGGAGGTTCCTCTGGCGGGATGCAGTCGGCATGCAGAATGCCATGCGGGTCCACCTGGAGTTCCATCAACTCCGGTGGGTTCTTCTGTTTGAAGCGCAGAGCCGTCGGGAAGGCCTGAAGCCCGTGCAGTCCTCCGACCTGGAGTTGCTCAACCATCTCTTGGTCAAGCAGCAGCACATCGAGGAGCCACACGAAATCCGGGAGCTTTCCGACCGAAGTACCTACCAATGGACCGAAGCTCGTGCCTGGAGGAAGCGCGGCATGGGGAGGCACCAGGGGGCGTACCAGTTCGCGAAGGCGCGTGAACTCCAGGAGGGGCTCGGGTCTGGCCTTCTCGAACTCGCGATGCTCTGGCAGTTGAGTCAGGTCCACGCCGGGGAAGTGGTGCCCCAGGCCTCCCCAGGTTGCTCCGCACGTGGGGCACTTCAACAAGCCCGGCAACCCCCATCGGTGTGACGCATTCACGTACCCCCGGTACTTCGCAGTAACGGCGTAGTCCTCATCCACCCAGAAGAATCGCGGCATTCGCCATCACGCTCCTGGCTTGGAATAGTACGGTCGGATGGGGCCACCGATGAGTTGGAAACGGTAGATGAGCTCCCCAGCGTGCTTGAAAATCTCTTCAGGTGAGGCGCCGGGATTGCTCCTGATGAAGACCCGCCACGCCTCATTCCACTGCCCTCCGTGTCCTCCCACGTTGTGAATTCTTTGATGGACGTGGCGCGGGATGGGCATGGTGTAGTCATGGATCTTGACGCCCTGACGCTCGAACCAAGCTTGAAGCCTTTGTTCCTGAGGGAAGATGTGGTGCTTCTCCCAACGTCCGGGAGTGAGCTGGTGTGACGGGGGAATGATCCGCGCGGGGGCGCCATTCCAATTGGGGAACGTCATGACGGCGCCACGCGGGAGGTTCTGTGCCCCGCCCCAGTTCCTGCGAGGCCCACTGCCCGGCGCAGCAGCCGCCGCTGGCGGACGGGAGGGCGGGAAGCGCGCCTCCTCGATTGCTCCCGGAGTGTCCTCGCACCGGTAGAAGCCGCAGGCGTCATCCAGACACAGCAGGGTGACGCACCGGTCTTCCCCTGGGTCGTCGCACTCCACCTCGGCCTCGGCCCATGCCTGCTGCATGGGGGGCTTGCCACCAGTAGAACAGCCCAACCAGGACACGGCGAACAACGACAGCCAGAACGCGTAAGGGACTCGCATAGGCGGAAAAACCTACCACCCTGATCTGTCGTGGCCCTTACCGGAACCGCGCCAGGGACTGCGCGCTCAGCGCCGCTTCAAGCCATACAGCGACATCAGGATGCCCTCGAAGGTCTTCGCGGGCAGCAGCGCCTTCGCAATCAGCGCCGCGCGCTGCGCCAGCTTCCCCACCGAGTACCTCACGTCGGGCGCCTCCACCTCCATCACCTCCATCACCCGCCGCGCCACCTCCTCCGAAGGCACGCCCTCGCGCTCCTCCTTCTCGATGACGGCCAGCACCTTCTCGAAGGACTCGCGGTACGCCGAGCCCTCGCCCGACGCCGCCGCGCGAACCCTGTTGTCCGTCAGCCGCGTGCGCACGTCCCCGGGCTGCACCAGCGTGGCGTGGATGCCATACGCCTCCACCTCCTGGCGCAGGCTCTCCGTCAGCCCCTCCAACGCGAACTTGCTCGCGCTGTAGAAACCCTGGAACGGCAACCCCACCGCTCCACCCAATGAGCTGATGTTGATGATGCGGCCAGCACGCCGCTCACGCATGGACGGCAACACCGCCTGGCAGACGCGCAACACGCCCAACACATTCGTGTCGAGCTGCCGCCACGCCTCCTCCACGGAGGTGTCCTCCACCGCCCCCGCCAACGCGTGGCCCGCGTTGTTCACCACGACGTCGATGCGGCCCTCACGCCCAAGCACCGTCTCCACCGCGCGACGCACGGACGCGTCCTGCGTCACGTCCATCTCCAGCATCCGGTAGCCCACCGACTCCTTCGTCGGCGGACGACGGCTGGTGCCGTAGACGACGTGCTTGCGCACCGTCAGCAGCTCGACGCACGCCTCGCCAATACCCGAGGAGGCTCCCGTGACGAGGACCACCTTGCTGCCCTGGGACGTGTCCATGCACGCCCATGATTCCGCGTCCCTCCCGCGCGCACCACGGGAACTCGCGGGCGCGCGGCGTCAGATTCCCAGGACACTGCTGGAGCCGGGAATTCCGGGCGGAACTTTCCGGCTCAGACGTGCTTTCGCACGGTGGGAGGCACGCGCTCGTGCCCCTCCGCATCCCTCGGGACACCGTCCCAGGGCTGCTCGGGCCGGTAGCGCTGGACTTCACGCACCATGAAGAACGCCGCCGCGGACAACATGCCCAGGTCGTCCAACCAGCCCAACACGGGGATGAAGTCCGGCACCGCGTCCACCGGCGACAGGAAGTAGACCACCGCTACCACTCCGGCCAGCTTGCGCCAGAGCGCCACGCGAGGGTCCCTCACGTACTGAAAAAAGCGGGTGCCCATGCCACGAAGACCTGCGATGTTCATACCCACCTCTACGCACGGGGAGGCCGGGTGATTGCACCCCGGGAGCCACCCCCAGCGTACGCCGCCTGCCTGCTCGGAGGACAGCCAACCTAGTCGGGACTGTCCTCCAGCACGCCCGCCTTCCCCACGATTTCCAGCCGCGCCCTGTCCCCCACGCGCAGCGGCGACTCCGGCGCTCCACGTACCACCAGCTCCATGCCGCCACAGGCCACGGTGTACTCGGCGCTGGGCCCCTGGAACTCGCGAGAGAGGACTTCCGCGCGCAGGGCCCCGCCCACCGCCACTGAATCCGTGTCAGGCACCAGCCGCAGGGACTCCGGACGCAGCGACAGCAGCACCTTGCCCTTCGCCTGCCCCATCACCGGCAGGTTGCCCAACACCGTGCGCGCCCCGCCACCGAAGCCCATGCCAGGCAATAGATTCGTGCCTCCCAGGAAGTACGCCACGAAGGCCGTGCGCGGCGCGGAGTAGACGGACTCGGGCGTGCCCACCTGCTCCACCTTGCCCGCGCGCATGACGGCCAGCCGGTCCGCGAAGGCCATCGCCTCGCCCTGGTCATGCGTCACGAGCACCACCGTGGCTCCCAGCGACTTGAGCACCCGCCGCACTTCGATTCGCGTGGACGCGCGCAGCCCGCTGTCCAGGCTGGAGAAGGGCTCGTCCAACAGCAGCACACGCGGGCCCGGCGCCAGCGCGCGAGACAGCGCCACCCGCTGCTGCTGGCCTCCGGAGAGCGCGTGCGGCATCCGCGAGGCGAACTCGCCCAGGCCGAACATCGTCAGCATGGCGCGCGCCTTGTCCTCCGCCTCACGCCGCGACAGCTTCGACAAGCCGAACGTCACGTTCTCCAGCACGGACAGGTGCGGGAACAGCGCGTAGTCCTGGAACACCATGCCCACGCTGCGCTGCTCCGGAGGCACGAAGGCTCCCTGTCCCGCCAGCACCCGGCCGTCCAGGGTGAGGGTGCCCGCGCCGGGGCGCTCGAAGCCCGCGACCAGGCGCAGCGTCGTCGTCTTGCCGCAGCCAGAGGGGCCGAGCAGGGCCACCACCTCACCGGGCTCCACCGACAATGACAGACCATCCACGGCGGCGGCGCCGCTGGGGGTGTAGCGCAGGGACAGGGCGTCGAGCGTGAGCAGGGACATGGCGAAGGCGCCGCGCACCCTACCGCGTTCCGACGCGACTTCCAGGGCGGCCGAGCGGCCATCGGTGTCTCGACGTCCACCTCGTCCACGAGGTCATCCCCGGGGTGCGTCGCCCTCCTGAGACACGAGCAGGCCCACCCCCAGCGCGGAGATGGCCATCAGAACCAGGGCGGGCAGCGCGGCCTCCGCGAAGCGCCCCTCTGCCGTGGCACCCCATACACGCGTCGCGAGCGTCTCGAAGCCGATGGGCGCCAGGAGCAACGTGGCCGGCAGCTCCTTCATCGCCGTGAGGAAGACGAGCGCCGCTCCCGCCAGCAAGCCAGGGCGCAAGAGCGGCGCGGTGACGCGGCGGAACACAGTCGCGGGTGACTGCCCCAGCGACGCCGCGGCCTCCGCCAGGTGCGGATTGAGCTGGAGCAGCGCCGAGCGCACCGTTCCCACCGCCTGCGGAAGGAAGCGCACCAGATACGCCAGGACCAGCATGACCAGCGTGCCGTAGAGGAACGGCAGGGCGCGCACGCCCAGGAAGACGAGCGACAGCGCCAGGACGATGGGCGGCAGCGCATAGCCCACGTAGGAGACTCGCTCCATGGCCAGAGTGAGCCGTCCTGGATATCGCACCGCGAGGAAGGCCAGCGGCAGCGCTCCGAGCACCGACGCCACCGCGCCCAGCACCGACGCGAGCACCGAGCCGAGCGCCGGCGCCATCATCGACGCGCTCTCCCCTACCAACCCCCGCACGCCCCAGTACACGAGCACGCCCACCGGCAGCACCACGCCCACCGCCACCACCGCGCCACACAGCAGCAGCGCGGGCAGCCGCCACTTCCCCAACGACACCGGTGTGAAGACTCGCGCGGCGCCCTTCGCGCTGCGGTGATAACCCGCGCGGCCTCGCAGCCGCACCTCCAGCACCAGCACCACCGCCGTCACCACCACCAGCGCCAACCCCAGCAGCGCCGCATAGGTCCGGTCATACGCGCCCTCGTACTGGACGTAGATGGCTCGCGAGAAGGCGTCGTACTGGAGCAGCGCCACCGCGCCGAAGTCCGACAACACATACAGCCCGACGAGCAGCGCGCCAGACACGAAGGCCGGTCGCAACAGCGGCGCCGTCACCTTCCAGAAGGCCCGCGCCGGGCTCATGCCCAGACTGCGCGCACCCTCCAGCCAGGCGGGGTCCTGCGAGAGCAACCCCGCGCGCAACGCGAGGAAGAGGTACGGATACGTGGACACCGTCAGCGCCAGGAGCGCTCCGGGAAAGCCATACACCGAGGGCACCGGCAACCCCCAACGAGACAGCGGCTCCTCCAGCACGCCCCCGGTGCCGAACGTCGCCAGCAGCACGTAGCCGCTGACGAAGGTGGGCACCGCGAGCGGCACGCACAAGAGCACCGTCCAGCCACGTCGTCCCGGGAGGTCCGTGCGCGTGGTGAGCCACGCCAGCGGCAGGGCCACGAGGGCGGCACAGACAGTCACCGCCACCGCGAGCCCCAGCGTGCGCCACAACAGGCCCCACGTCTTGTCTCGCCAGAGCAGGGCCCACGCGTCCGCATCGGCTTCCGCCGCGCGAACGCCCAGGTACACCGCTGGCAACACCGCGAGCGCGGCGACCACCAGTCCCGACACCAGCAACCACCCCGGAGGACGACGCGTCACTTCGCTGACCTCAGAGGACGCCGGTGTCCTGGAGCAGCTTCACCGTGCCGCGCAGGTCATCGAGCTTGGACAGGTCCAGGTCCGGCGAGCCCACCTTCGCGAGCGTCGGCAGCGCCTCCGCCGTCTTCACGCCCTTCACCAGCGGGTACTCGTACGTCTCCTGGGAGAAGTACGTCTGCGATTCCGCCTCCAGCAGGAACGCGGCGAACTTCTGTGCCGACTCCACCTGCTTCGACCCCTGGAGGATGCCCACGCCCGCCACGTTCACCAGCGCGCCCGGGTCTCCCGCCGCGACGAAGTAGTTGGCCACCGGCAGCTCCGCGTTGCTCTTCTTCGCGGCGTACAGGTAGTAGTGGTTGACGAAGCCCGCATCGATTTCACCGCGACCCAGCGCCTCCACGACGGCCGCGTTGTTCTTGTAGACGCGCGGCTCGTTGGCCTGCACGCCCTTGAGCCACGCCGTCGCCGCCTCGTCGCCCTTGAGCAGCCGCAGCGCGGTGACGAACGCCTGGAAGGACGCGTTGGTGGGCGCCCAGCCCAGCCGGCCCTTCCACTTCGCATCCGTGAAGCCAAGGATGCTCTTGGGCAGGTCCGCCGGCTTCACCTTCTTCGCATTGTAGGCCACGACACGCGCACGGCCGCTGGCGCCCACCCACAGCCCCATCGGCGAGCGGAAGCGCGCGTCCACCTTGTCCAGCGTCGCCTTGGGCAGCGCCTGGAGCCGGCCCGCGTTGCCCAGCGCGCCGAGCGCCCCCGCGTCCTGCGCGAAGAACACGTCCGCCGGAGTCTTGTCACCCTCCTCCAGCAGCGTGGCGGCGAGCTGCGGCGTCTCGCCGTAGCGCACCTTCACCTCGATGCCGGTCTTCTCGGTGAACTTCTTGAGCAGCGGTCCCACCAGCTTCTCGTTGCGGCCGGAGTAGACGGTGAGCGGCTCCGCCGCCAGCGCGGTGGAGGCCACGGACAACAGCAGGGTCAGGAGGAGTTTGCGCATCATGGCGCGGCACCCTAACGGACACGCCCGCACGGTTCCACCCGTTGCGCGCTCCTGCGGGCAGCTCTCTTCGTCCGTGAGGTCGTTCTCAGGAAGGCCGCCCTGGCCATCGGTGTTGCGTGCAGGGACTGTCGAAGCGCGAACATCGACATTGAACCGCGCGCGGCATCAGACAGTTCCCAGGACGTCAGGTTAATCTGCCGCGCGGTGCTTCTCGACGTCTTGGAGGTTCATCCCATGCATCGTCTGTACACCTCGGTCTGTGTCGCCGCGTTGCTGCTCGCAGCCCCATCGTTCGCACAGGCCTCGACGGCGCCCGCCGCGAAGCCGCAAGCGCCCACGAGTCCACCCACCCCCCCCAAGCCCGCGACACCCAGCCCGATGAAGCTCGCGGCGGAGAAGACCCAGGCGGCGCTCCAGAAGGTGCCCCAGGCGCGCCCCGAGGACGTGAAGACGCAGGACGGGCTGCTCGCCGCGCTCTACGACTCCATCAGCGGCCCCGCTGGCAAGCCGCGTGACTGGCAGCGCTTCCGCTCCCTCTTCTATCCCGGAGCGCAGTTGGCCTCCGTCCAGCGCACCAAGCCCGGCGGCCCTCCGGGGGTCGCCCCCATCACCGCCGACGACTACGCGGCCTGGGGTGAGGAGTTCTTCAAGACCCACGGCTTCTTCGAGAAGGAGACACACCGCCAGGTCGCCGGCTACGGAGACCTCATCAACGTGCTGAGCGCGTTCGAGACGCGCGAGACGCCCGAGAGCGCGCCGGTCGCCCGCGGCATCAACAACGTGCAGCTCATCTTCGACGGCCAGCGCTGGTGGGTGCTGCACATCGCGTGGACGGACGAGAAGTCCGCGGGCGCGCCCGTGCCGGCGACCTTCACGCGGAAATAGGCCCGCCCCATGCCTCCCAGGTCCTCGTGTGACGCGTTGGTGGTGGGCAACTACTGTCATGACGTGTTGTCGCGAGGTCCGGGAGACGCGGTGCACACGCTGGGAGGCTCGGCGGCGTACATCTCCTCGGTGTTCACCGCCATGGACGTGGACCACGCGGTGGTGGCTGTCGCGGGCGAGGACTTCGCCTACGCGGACCGCGTGCGGTATCCGCCGCTCATCGTCCCGGGCACGCGCACCACGCGGTTCATCGCGGACCTGAGCCAGGAGGAGCGCGTGCTGCGAGTCGACGCCCGCTCCGAGCCCATCCGACCCAAGGACATCATCCTCGACGCGCGCGTGGCGCTCGCGTGCGGCGTCATGGGAGAGGTGCTGCCCGAGACGCTCATCCGGCTGTCCCTGCACGCGACGCAGGTGCTGGCGGATGCCCAGGGATTGCTGCGGACCCTGGACGCACAGGGGCGCGTGCTCAATCAAAGACTCGAGGACACGCCCTTCGCCGCGCTGCTGGGACACCTGCATGTCCTCAAGGCGAGCGAGGACGAGGCGCGCGCGATGGACGTCGACGCCGTGCGCGCGAAGACGTGTCTGGTGGTGACGCGAGGGCTGAAGGGATGCACGGTGCTCACCGCGCGAGACACGCTGGAGGTGCCATCCTGCCCCGTCTCGGAGGTGGACCCGACGGGCGCGGGTGATTGCTTCCTCGCGGGCTTCACCCTGGGCCTTCTGCGGGCGTGGCCGCTGGCGCGCTGCGCGGAGCTGGCCAACTGGTTCGGCGCGCAGGCAGTGACGCAGGTGGGCGTGCCCAAGCTGGATGTGACTCGGCTGCCCGTCGAACTGCGCTGATTTCCAGGAACTTTCAGCTCGCGCTGTTCGCAGGTTCGCGCCACCTGCTCGGGTTCAAATACTGCTCATGGATGTCTGGGGTTCGCACCGCGACCTGATGGATAGTGCGCCGCCCACGGAACCATCCGGAGCCAGACATGCACCACGGTCCACGAAGTGCCGTCACTCTCTCGATGCTGGTTGTCGTTGTGCTCACAGCTTGCGGCGAAGATGGGCGCGAACAGCCTCCCTCCGTCGAGGGAGAGCTGGCCCGCTCGGAGCAGCCATTGCTGACGCTCGTCGAGTGCCTTGTCGGCTCGGCGGCCATCAACTACTCACCGCCCCTCAAGAACGTGGAGCAGGACGTCACCGTCGTCACCACGACTGTCTACTCCAACTGCATCTCCTTGCTGGGAGGAGCGGTGACCTCCGGCACCAACACCATCCGCAGCTTCAGGCCCGGCTTCTCCTGCATGGACCTGTTGAGCATCGGTTCCTCGACCTCCGTCATCACCTGGAACACGGGAGAGACCTCGACGCTCATCCAGACGCGCGTGTCGTCGCAAATCAATGGCAACCTCGCCGTCCTGACGAACGTGGGAACGGTGGAATCGGGCAAGTTCGCGGGCGCCACCGTCACGAGGACCACGACCTACCTCTCCACGGACCTGGCCGCCTGTGACAGCCCCGAAGGACTGTCTCGGCTGAGCGGTCTGGCGACCCTCTCCCTCACCGGTCTGCTCTAGCCACGGCGGCCCACATGAAAAGCCCCTCCCTCCCAATGGGAGAGAGGGGCTGAAACAGCTCGACTCAATCCAACGTCAGGCCTGCGGCTCCTCGGAGCCACCACCCTCGTCGGCGGGAGGCGCCTCGGCGGACTCCTCCGTCGGGGCGTCGGGCTCGGACGCGGCGGGCTCGGCGGCCACGTCCGTGGCGCCAGCGACCTCGGCGGGAGGCGTCGTCTCCTCCTCGGACTCCTCGCCCTCGGGCAGCTTGGAGAGGGCCATCACCTTCTCCTGGTCGTTCTCCAGCGCAATCAGCCGCACGCCCTGCGTGTTGCGGCCGATGACGGAGATTTCCCGCACCTTCATGCGGATGAGCATGCCGCCGTTGGTGACGAGCATCACCTCGTCGGACTCCTTCACCTGGAGGAGGCCCACCACCTTGCCGTTCCGCTCGGTGGCCTTGATGTCGATGATGCCCTTGCCGCCACGGCCCTGCTGCCGGTACTCGGACTCCTCCGTCCGCTTGCCGTAGCCGTTCTCCGTCACGGTGAGGATGGCGGAGTCGTTCTCCACCACGTCCGCGCCCACCACCTCGTCGGTCTCATCGAGCGTGATTCCCTTCACGCCGAAGGCCTGGCGGCCCATGGAGCGGACCTCCGTCTCCGGGAAGCGGATGCTCATGCCCGACGCCGTCGACAACAGGATGTCCTTGGTGCCGTCGGTAATCATCACCGCCACCAGCTCGTCCCCCTCGTCGATGCCCAGCGCGATGATGCCGCTGGAGCGGACGTTGTCGAACGCGCTCAGGTCCGTGCGCTTCACCACGCCCTTCTTCGTGACGAAGAAGACGTACCGGTTCTCCGGGAAGTCGCGCGTCACCAGCACCTGCGCCAGCCGCTCGCCCTCGCCGAACTGCACCAGGTTCACCATCGCCTTGCCGCGAGAGGTGCGGCTGGCCTGCGGAATCTGGTGCACCTTGAGCGAGTACAGCTTGCCCTTGGTCGTAATCGGCATCAGGTACGCGTGGGTGCTGGCCACGAACAGCTTGCTGACGAAGTCGTCCTCCTTCGTCGCGGCGCCCGTCTTGCCACGCCCACCGCGCTTCTGCGCCCGGTACTCCGACAGCGGCGAGCGCTTCACGTAGCCCGTATGCGACAGCGTGACGACCATCGTCTCCTCGGCGATGAGGTCCTCGCTGGTCATGTCATCCACCGCGCCGATGATTTCGGTGCGGCGCTTGTCGCCGAAGCGCTCGCGAATCTCCAACAGCTCCGTCTTGATGACGGTGAGCAGGGAGAGCTCGTTGGCGAGGATGTCCTGCAGGCGCGCCACGTCGCGCACCAGGGCAATCAGCTCGCGGAACAGCTCCTCGCGCTGCAGGCCGGTGAGGCGCTGCAGGCGCATCTCCAGGATGTTCTGCGACTGCTCCTGGCTGAAGCCCGCGCCCTCGTACTTGTGCGCCAGGCCCTGGTAGGCGGGCTCCTCGTTGCGCGCGCGAGAGACGAGCAGCTCCATCTGCGCCTTCGCCTTCGCGTGGTCGATGCGCTGGAGGTTGGCGAAGCGCTCGTGCTCGTAGAGGTTGGGCGACAGGATGTTCATCAGGCCCCAGCGCGCTTCATCCGGGTCCCTGGACGCGCGGATGAGGCTCACCACGAGGTCGATGAGGTCCTGGGCCACCAGCAGGCCCTCGACGATGTGCATGCGCGCCATCGCCTTGCGCAGCTCGTAGCGGCTGCGGCGCGTCACCACGTCGCGGCGGTGCGCCACGAAGCGGTCCAGCATCTCCTTCAGGTTCAGCGTGCGCGGCTGCCCACCGTCGATGGCCAGCATCACCGCGCCGAACGTCGTCTCCAGCGCCGTGGAGGTGTACAGGTTGTTGAGCACCACCTGCGAAATCGCGTCGCGCTTCAGCTCGATGACGATGCGCATGCCCTGACGGTCGCTCTCGTCACGGATGTCGCTGATGCCCTCCAGCTTCTTCTCGCGCACCAGCTCGGCGATCTTCTCGATGAGCCGCGCCTTGTTCACCTGGTACGGAATCTCCGTGAAGATGATGGCCTCGCGGTCACCCTTCTTCGACGTCTCGATTTCCGACCGGGCGCGCACCGTGATTTGCCCGCGGCCCGTCTCGTAGGCGCGGTGGATGCCCTCGCGACCGGTGATGAACGCGCCGGTGGGGAAGTCCGGGCCGGTGATGAACTCCATCAAGTCCCGGACGGTGCACGTCGGGTGGTCGATGAGGTGCAACGTCCCGTTGATGACCTCCGTCATGTTGTGCGGCGGGATGTTGGTGGTCATGCCCACCGCGATGCCGCTGCTTCCATTGACGAGCAGGTTGGGGAAGCGCGCCGGCAACACGAGCGGCTCTTCCAACGAGTCGTCGTAGTTGGGGCCGAACGCGACGGTCTCCTTGTCGATGTCCGCCAGCAGCTCCTCGGCCAGGCGGTCCATGCGCGCTTCGGTGTAGCGCATGGCGGCCGGCATATCGCCGTCCACCGAGCCGAAGTTGCCCTGGCCGTCCACCAGCAGGTAGCGAAGGCTCCACGGCTGCGCCAGGCGCACCATGGCGTCGTAGACGGACGAGTCGCCGTGCGGGTGGTACTTACCGATGACGTCACCGACCACGCGCGCGCTCTTCTTGTAGGGGCGGTTGTGGTAGTTCGCCAGGTCGTTCATCGCGAACAACACGCGGCGATGCACGGGCTTGAGGCCGTCGCGAACGTCGGGCAGCGCGCGACCGATGATGACGGACATCGAGTAGTCGAGATACGAGCGGCGCATCTCGTCTTCGATGTTGACGGGAATGAGCTCGCCGGCGCCGTTGGGAGGCGGAGGCGAGGAGGGCGGTGCCGGCTTGTCGGTGGTGTCGTCGGCCATGGGCTCTGGGAGTGGTCGCGGAGGGACCCCGCGAGGGGCCGCCATCCAGTGTGGGAGCGTTCGTAACCCCTGGATTTCCCTACGTCAACAGGGGAAACGAAGGGGTGATGACTCGAGCGTCGAAGGGGTTCGAAAACAGGTCGATGGGGCGAAAAAAAGCGCCCCCTACTGAACGCTCGAACCGCCCTGTTTCAGCCCGCTTTTCGCGAGAAAATCAGGCCCTCTGGAGGCCTCAAGAGGGGCGTGGGGTCCCCGCGGGGCGCAGGGGGGCTGCCAGGCGCTCGGCCTCGGCGCCCAGGGGACCCTCGGCGTCCTTCGCCTTGGCCTTCTCGAAGGCGGCGAGCGCCCCCTCACGGTCTCCCTTCAGC
Organism: Myxococcus eversor; assembly: GCF_010894455.1. Taxonomy (GTDB): domain Bacteria; phylum Myxococcota; class Myxococcia; order Myxococcales; family Myxococcaceae; genus Myxococcus; species Myxococcus eversor. Next base: position 292,440 of record NZ_JAAIXY010000002.1, read on the forward strand.
TTGAGGGCCACGCCCACATTGAGGTGCGCCGCGGCGGAATCCCGGTCCATGGACACGGCCTCGCGGAACAGTGTCAGCGCCTGGTCCACGTCACCCGACAGCAGCGCCTCCTTGCCGGCCTGGACGCGCTTCTCCGCGTCGTTCACCAGCTCCACCTGGAAGACGCTGCGGCCCACCACGTTGGCGATGAGCACGCGCAGGATGCCGCCCCAGTAGAAGGTGAGGCCCTCCGCCGCGACGACGGCCGCCAGCGGGAGGTCGGGGAGCAACTGCTTGCCCCGGAACTTGAAGCGCACGCGGGTGTAGCGGCCCTTGTTGGCCCAGTGGACGACTTCGCCCTGGAGCTTGCGCAGCCCTTCCTCCATCCGCTTGGGGTCGATTTCGAAGGGCAGCACGCGGCCCATGCCCTCCTGGCCAGAAGGCAGGGCCTTGGGGGCGTCGATTCCGGGCTCGTCGGTGAAGACGGGCTCGGCCTCGAGGACGATGGGTGGCGCCTCCTTGGAGATGGGCGCCGGAGCGCGCGCGGCGGCGGGCTTCGCCTGCTTCGTCGCCCTGCCCTTCCTGGGAGCAGCGGCACGGGCGGCGGGCTTCTTCACCTTCACCTTCGTGGCGGACTTGCGGGAGGAGCTCTTGGCCATGGTCATCACCTTAAACGAGCCACGGCGCGGACGCTTGCGCACGCGGGTTTGTCTGGACTGCCAGAGAGCTTCTTCACGAGGGCTCGATAGGACTTCACACCGGGGCGGTCCTCGGCGCGGACGAGGTCGGGGATGATGGCCGCGCCTTCCCCCGAAAGGATTTCCGACGCATGAAGCGCGCCCGGCACGCCCTCCTCTCCGCCCTGCTCCTCTCCGCTCCCCTGGCGGGCGCGGCCGGGAATGACCCCGTCGTCACTGGCGACATCTGGCCGCGCATCCGCAAGGAGCGCATCCAGAAGCTGCTGCCCCAGGCCATGGCCCGCGCCAACGTGGACGCCTGGGTGGTGTTCTGCCGGGAGAACGACAATGACCCGCTGGCCATCCATGTCGGCGGGGAGAACGCGGGAGGCACCGCGGCCTTCCTGTTCCTGCGCCAGGGCGAAGCGGTGCGCGCGGTGGCGCTGTCTCCCGCGGGCGAGGCCACGGCGCTGCGCGAGGTGGGGCCACTGGACGAAGTGGTGCCCTTGGAGCGCGGCGTGGACCTCTACGCGCAGGTGGCCTTGAAGCTCGCCGCCGCGAAGCCCGCGCGCATCGCCATCAACGCCTCCACCGCCGTGACGGTGGCGGACGGGCTGTCCTCCTCGCAGCGCGCGGCATTGGAGAAGGCGCTGTCACCGGCGCTGCGCAAGAAGCTGGTGTCGTCCGAGGACGTCGTCTCCGAGTGGCTCTCCGTGAAGCTGCCCGAGGAGGTGGACATCCTGCGCAAGGCCGCCGCGCTCACCTCGCAGTTGGAAGTCGAGGCATACCGGACGGTGGTGCCGGGCAAGACGCGCGACGTGGACGTGGCGCGCTTCCTCAAGAAGCGCATGGCGGAGTTGGGCGTGGGGGACGCGTGGGCGCCGGACCAGAACCCCAACGTCAACAGCGGGCCCACGCGTGGCCACTCGCACGCCACCGAGCGCGTCATCCAGCCCGGTGACTTCATCCAGACGGACTTCGGCATCCGCGTGGGCGGCATGTGGGTGACGGACATCCAGCGCTTCGCCTACGTGCTGGCCCCGGGCGAGACACAACCGTCACAAGCCGCGCTGGAGAAGTGGGAGAAGGGCAAGAAGGGCAGCCGCATCGCCCTGGCGGCCCTCAAGCCCGGCGCCAGCGGGTGGGACGTGGACAAGGCCCAGCGCGACTGGATGCGCGAAGCCGGCTCCGAGCCCGTCATGTGGGGCACCGGCCATCCCGTCGGGTACTGGGCCCATGACGTGGGCCCGGCCCTCTCTGGCGGCGCGAAGCCCAAGCCCGACAAGGGCCAGGCCCTGCGCATCGTCCGTCCCGGGCAGGTGTTCGCCTTCGACGGCTTCTTCGCCTGGCAGGACGGCGCCCCGGATGCCCAGCGCATCGTCTCCGTGGAGGAGATGGCCGTCGTCACCGAGACGGGCGCCGAGTACCTGATTCCGCCTCAGGAGGACCTCGTGCTCATTCCCTCCACGCCCGTGCCGGGGCAATCGGGACCCATGGCTCCCAAGCCTCGCTGACGAGTTGCGTCGCGCGCCCTACCCTCCAGGCCGGCTCGGCTCATAGGATGAGCCGGGCTTACCGGGAGAGCGCGATGCAGACCGTGCTGGTCATCGATGATGATTTGTTCGTGCTCTCGCTGGTGTCAGACATCGTCCAGAGCGCGGGTTATCACGTGGTGACGGTGCAGTCGCCGGAGGCGGCCTTCCAGCAGGACCTGGGGACCATCTCCGCCATCCTCTGCGACTACAACATGCCGGGGATGAACGGCGCGGACGTGCTCATCGCCATGCGAGAGCTGAAGGAGTGCCACGCGCCCTTCATCTTCCTCACCGGACACGAGCAGCTCGACGACCTCATCCCCGTCGCCATCCGCTACGGGGCGGAGCTGCTGCCCAAACCCATCCATCCGGTGGAGTTGATTCGGCTGCTGATGAAACAGCTCGCCAACGTCGCGGCTTGAGGCACCCAGGCCCGAGGCGAGACATCGCCCCGGGCACTGTTTCAACGGGCCTGTGTCAGGCCAGCGCCTGGATGAGTCGCTCGGCCTGCTCGCGCCACTCGGGCGCCAGACGGGGCAGCGCCAGCAGCTCGCGAGCCAGTGCCTTCGCCTGGTCCTTCTGCCCCAGGCGCGCGTGCACCACCGCCAGGTTGAGCCGGGGCTCGGGACGCTCTGGCGCGCGGCGATGCGCCTCTTCCAGCACCTCCAGCGCCTGCTGTCCGGCGCCCGGGAGTTCATCCTCCGGGATGCGCATCAGGAGGTTGCCCAGGTTGTTTGCGGGGGCCCAGTCGTCCGGGGACAGCTTCACGGCCTCGCGCCACGCGGTCAGCGCGGCGGGGATGTCCACCGGCTCCGTGGCCTCCAGCGCCATGCCCTCCACCATGCGGCTCTGCGCGGTGGCCTGGCCTCGCGACGCCAGCTTGCGGCACAGCTCCAGCGCCTCCGGTAGCCGCCCCTGCGCAAGCCGCAGCCGCGCCAGGTTCCCCTGCGCCGCCGGGCTGTCCGGCTCCACGCGCGCCAGCGTCTCCGCGGCCTTCACCGCGCCCGGCAGGTTGCCCCGCGCCAGCAGCACGTTGCACAGGCCGTTGAGCAGGTACGGGTCGTCCGTGAGGACCTTCAGGCCCGTGGTGAGCAGCTCCTCGGCGGCTTCCAGCTCGCCACCCGCCTGGAGCGCCACCGCGAGCACCAGGTAGCTGGGCCCGTGCCTCGGGTTGAGGCGCAGGGACTCCTGGAGGTGGTGGAAGCCGTCCTTCAGCTTCTCCTGCGCGAAGAGCACGCGCCCCAGGTGGAAGTGGTGGATACCCGCGTCCGGCGCCAGCTTCACCGCGCGCTCCAGCGCCGACTGCGCCGCGGCGTTGTCGCCGGCCTCCGCCAGCAGGTAGCCCTGGCCGAACCACGCCTCGGCGCGATTGGGTTCTGCCTTCGCGACCTTCCGGTAGAGCGCCAGCGCGCCGGCCGCATCGCCGCGTCGGGTGAGGAGCGCGGCGCGGACGAGTTGCACGCCCGGCGCTTCCGCGCTCAAGCCCAGCAGCCACGACTCGGCCTGGGCCTCGTTGCCATCGAATGCCGCGAGCCGGGCGAGCGCGACCCGGGCCGCCGGGTCCGAGGCATCGCGCTTGAGCGCGGCTTCGGCCTCACGGCGTGCCTGGTCCAGCTCCCCGGCTGCGAGAAGTGCGTCGTACCTGGCGGTCTCCGCCATCAGCCAAACAGCCCCTTGAAGAAGTTGCCGACGGACTTCACCACATTCTTGACCACTTCGACGGGCTTCTCGATGACGCTCTTCACCGCGTCGGCGATCTTGCCGAAGTTGATGTCGACGTCGAAGCCCAGCTTGAAGCCGATGCCCAGGGCCGCGCCGAAGTCCACGCGGGCCTTGAAGCGGCCGTTGTCCCAGCTCGCCTCGGCACGGGCAGACACACCGACACCGGCCCACGCCTCCGCACGACCCGTGACGCCGCCGTAGTCGCCCAGCTTGACGTTGCCCGTCACACCGGCGCGGGCGCCGATGAAGGCGTCACCACCGACGCGGGCCGCGTACTTGCCATTGATGGGGTCCAGCGTCACTTCGCCGTGGAGACCGGCCTTGGCGCCCACCCAGGCCTTGCCCTGGAGCTCCGCCTGAATCGGGCCGACGCCCGCGCGCAGGGTGCCTTCCGCGTCAATCAGCGTGGCCTTCGCGTCCAGGTCGCCCCGGGCGAACAGCTTGCCGCCCTCGATGCCGACCTCGCCGGAGCCCTTCAGCTCCGCCTCGAGGACGCTCATCTTGCCGTAGCCCTGGGCCACGCTGTTGGCGTCGCCGAAGCCGCCCTCGAACTTCTTGACCGCCGCGCCCTTGGTGAACTGGCCGTCGATGCCGACCTTCGGAATCTGACCCAGCAGGCCCGCCATGGCGCCCGTCACGCGACCGGTGCCCTCGTGCTGGGACTCGGTGCTGTAGCTGGTGTTCCAGTTCTGCGTGGTGCTCTTCTCACGCTCGAAGTGGCTCTGGAGGCGGCCGTCCTTGAAGGAGGTCTGGACGCCCGTGTTGGTGTCCTTGACCACCTTCTCCGTGGTCGTGTTCTTCGCCACCGGGGTGTTCTGGGCGGTCTGCGAGGACGACCGGACCTGGGGCTGCTGACCGCGACGGATGGAGGAGCGATCGCTCATGAAAGACCTCGGAACGGGGACGACCGAAAGAGAATGTGAGGGGATTCTCGGACCCGACGCGGATCAGTTGCGTCCTGGACGGAGATTTTCCTACACCCGCGCCAGGAACCAGCGGGCAATGAGGGGAATGCAGGCCCCCACGGCCACCAGTCCCAGCCCCACGACGAGCCGGACGAAGCTGGGCGCATGCGCACCGGGCTCCAGCACCGCGTCCGTCGGGTCTTGTGGGTTGTAGGCGACCCGGACCGCCTGTCCCGGAGGATAGCGACGCAAGGTGGCCTGGGCGTCGTCGGGGTTGGTGCGCGCGGTGGGGTCCACGCGCAAGGTCGCGGTGCCGACGAGGACGCGGCCCACGGAGTACTCGTACTGGACGCGGGCCTCGTAGTGGACGCGGGGCTCCGTCTGCCCGGGCACCGGGAGGCGGTGCTCCACTTCCTCGGCGGCCAGGACGGTGCCGGGCACGGTGGGCCAGCGGCGGGAGCGCAGGGCTCGAAGGACGTCCTTGAGCCCGGCGAGGACGAAGACGACGCCCACCGCCGCGAGCAGCGCACAGATGATGGTGATGACGCCCCAGAGCACGCGCACGGCGAGGACACTACCAGAAGGCCGCGGGTGAGCAGGGGCCCCGCGGCCCGCGCCTCAGCCCATCACCGCGAAGAGCTGCCGGCACTGGGCCAGGAGCTGTCCGTCCTGGGTCCAGAGCTGCTGGAAGTCCTCCGAGTACCCGCCCCCCGCCTGGAGGGAGCGGCCGGTGCGCAGGAACTGGGCGTCCGGCTTCAGGCCCGCCTGGGGCAGCACCTGGAAGAAGTGCATGGTGAAGTCCACGGTGGCGGCCGGGCGGAACCCCTCCACGCGCGACAGCACCGCGGGCGGGTACGCGTCCATCAACCCCACACACAGGGGCGCGTCCAGCACCGTGGGCTCGCGCGGGCGCAGCCAGCCACCCGTCTCCGCGACGGCGGCCCCGGCGTACGGCGCCGAGCCGATGCAGAAGCGGAACTCGAAGAAGCGACAGAAGTCCGGCATGGGCACGTCGTCCGGCGTCATCGGCACCTCGTGCGGAGGCGGGACTTTCGGGGGCGTCATCTCCATGTATTCGATGGCGCCGCCCCGCGTCGCGCCGAACGTCGCGCTGCCCATGGCCACCACGCCCGCGTCATTCTCCACGCGCACGGTGGCCTGCGTGACGAGCTTTCCGGCCCGCTCGATTCGCGTCGTCACCCACGCGTCGCCCTCCACCGCCGGCGCGCAGAAGTGCATGGTGAAGGAGCGCACTGGCCGGGCCGCGTCCCCCACCGTGTGCTCCAACGCGCGCAGCGCCGTGCCCGCGACCAGCCCTCCGTACGCGCCCCGGCCCTGGTACCAGGGCGAGGTGAAGCGGATGCGGTAGCGGTTCGGCCCGACGGACTCGGGCGTGGAGGCGGCGAGGAAGGCGGCGGTCATGTCGCGACGCACCGTATCAAGCCACCACCCGCCGCGAAGGGACTGTCAGCGCGAGGCGCGACTCACCGCGACAAGCGCCAGTCGATGGGCGGCCGGCCCTTCGACTCCAGGGCCTTGTTCACCGCGCTGAAGGGCTTGCTGCCGAAGAAGCCGCTGCTGGCCGACAGCGGGGACGGGTGCGTGCCCTCGATGACGACGTGGCGACTGGCGTCGATGAGCTTCTTCTTCTTCTGCGCGTACTTGCCCCAGAGCAGGAAGACCACCGGCTCCGTCTTTTCGCTCACCGCGCGGATGACCGCGTCCGTGAAGTCCTCCCAGCCGTGGCCCGCGTGGCTGTTGGGCTTCGCCTGTTGCACCGTCAGCACCGCGTTGAGCAGCAGCACGCCCTGCTCCGCCCAGGCAATCAGCGAGCCGTCCTTGGGACGCGGCACCTTCACGTCCGCCTCCAGCTCCTTGAAGATGTTCACCAGCGAGGGCGGCGAGGGCACCCCGGGCTTCACCGAGAACGCCAGCCCATGCGCCTGCCCAGGCCCGTGGTACGGGTCCTGGCCCAGCAGCAGCACGCGCACGTCCGCATAGGGCGTCAGCCGGAAGGCGGAGAACAGGTCCTCCTCCGAGGGGAAGACGGTGGCCTCCTCGCGCTCCTTCGCCACGAAGCGCTCCAGCTCCTGGAACGAGGGCGAATCCAGAGAGGCCTTCAGCGCCTTCCTCCAGTCCTCCGGCAGCTTGTCCTTCAGCATGTGCGTTCCTCCCCGACCCGCGCGCGGCGGGGCATTGAAACATCCCCGTCCCACGGGGCCCATCCCTTTCGTGCCGGCGTCGGAGGGCCGACAGCTCCCCAGGGAGCAGGCGGGCGGGGACGGCGGGTTCTTGGGGGTTGGCACCAGCCGCGCTAGCCTGGGGGGCGCCATGACGATGTACACCGAGTCACTCCGCGCCTTCCTCAAGCCCGTCCTGCCCTATCTGGACGACGAGGCGGTGTCGGAGATCATGATCAACGGCCCCACCGACGTGTGGATTGAGAAGAAGGGCCGACTGACGCGCACGGATGCCTTCTTCACCGAGGAAGGTCTCATCGGCGCGGCGCGCAACATGGCCCAGTTCGTCGGCCGCATGCTCACCGAGGAGCGGCCCCGCCTGGACGCGCGCCTTCCGGATGGAAGCCGCATCCACGTGGTGATTCCGCCCATTGCCCGCAAGGGCACCACCATCTCCATCCGCAAGTTCTTCAAGGAAAAGCTCACCATCAATTCCTTGTTGAAGTTCGGCTCGCTGACGCCGCAGATGGCGCGGCTCATCGAGGCGGGCATCGCCACCAAGCTCAACATGCTGGTGGCCGGCGGCACGGGCTCCGGCAAGACGACGCTGCTCAACATCGTCTCCTCCCTCATCCCCGACGACGAGCGCATCCTCACCATCGAGGACTCGGCGGAGCTCCAGCTCAACCAGACGCACGTCGTCCCCTTCGAGAGCCGTCCGCCGGACAAGTTCGGCAAGGGCGGCGTGGACATGGGAGACCTGCTCCACTCGGCGCTGCGTCTGCGTCCCGACCGAATCGTCGTCGGCGAGGTGCGCGGCGGCGAGGCGTTCCACCTCATGCAGGCGATGAACACGGGCCACGGCGGCTCGCTGGCCACCACCCACGCCAACACGCCCACGGACACGCTGCGCCGCGTGGAGTCGCTGTGCCTCATGTCCGGCATCGAGCTGCCCATGGTCGCCGTCCGCGCCCAGGTGGCCAGCGCCATCAACTTCATCATCTGCTGCGAGCGCTTCCACGACGGCAGCCGCAAGACGAGCGCCCTGGCGGAGGTGCTGCCCCTCACGGAGAAGGGCGACTACCGCACCCAGGACATCTTCGTCTTCACGCCCGTCACCAAGGACGAGGAAGGCCACATCCTCGGCTACCACGCGCCCACGGGCATCATCCCCAACTTCGTCGCCAAGGCGAAGGCGTACGGCTTCAACGATTTGGACGAGTCCTTCTTCGACCCGATGACGTACGGAATCCCCCCTCCGCCCGTCTTCCACGCCGGTGAGTCGTACACCGTGCGCTGGGCCCCCTCGCTCAAGCACCGCGAGGAGGGACGTCCTGACCCCGAACACTTCAAGAAGGAGTGGTCCGACTTCGAGGAGAAGTTGAGGCAGGACGCCCGCGACGCCAAGGTCGCCAAGCCCGCGCCCGCCGCGCCCGCCGTGCAGGTGCAGGTGCCCGCGAGCCTCCCCGCGTCGATGTCCAAGCCCGCCACGCCCGCGCCCCGGCCCGCCACCGCCACGCCGCCCGCCGGCCACGCCGCCGCCACTCCAGCGGCTGGAACCCCCGCCGTCAGGCCCGCCGCCTCCGCGCCGCGTCCTCCGCCTCCGCCCGACATGGGAGATGACGACCGGACGCCGCCGCCCACCCGGAGCCCCTTCGCGTCGGAGGCCAAGGTGGAGGTGGACGAGGAGCTGCTCACCGACGCGGGCCGTCCTCCTCCGCCGCGCCGCCCCGGCACGCCGCCGCCCAGGCCTCCGCCGCCCTCCAGCAGCGCCCGCCCCGCGGTCCCCGCGCGCAGGCCGCCGCCGTCCATCCCCTCCCGCCCCGCCGACGAGGACGACGAGGACACCAAGGCACCCTCTTCCGAGCTGAAGACCTCGGAGAAGACCCAGATTCGTCCCGCCCCGCCCGAGCGGCCCCGTCGCTGAGGGCCGGAGGACGGTGTCTGGCCGCTCCCGCCGTCCTACCTGGACGGTGGGGTCAGCTCCCACCGCACGCACCGGGAGCGCGCGTGATGCCACCCGAGGCGAGCAGCCCCTGATTCCCGGCCTTGCGAGGAGGTCGTGTCGGGGGGAAAGTGATCCTGTGTTGATTACCCTCGTCGCCGTTCTCTCCGTGGTCGCCCAGGCACCCGCAGCGCTTCCGCCGCAGGGGCCCGTGAGTGTGCTGATCGCCCCACCGGACGCGACGGGAGCCCCTTCCCACATCGTCGAGTTCGCGCAGGAGCACCTGGCCGAGCAGCTCGAGTCGCGCGGGATGCGCGTCATCCGCATCGAGAATGTCACCCGCAAGCTCCCCGTCTCGCGACGCCGCACGCTGCTGCGCTGCAAGCGCACGGAGGCGCCGTGCCTGCAGTGGCTCGGCACGGTCAGCAAGGCGGAAGTCGTCCTCGTTGCGGAGCTGGTCCTGGGGACGAGCGGCTACCGCGCTGGCGTGCGCGCCTACGCCGCCAAGGACGGCGCGCTCATCTCCAAGAACCTCGTCGCCGACGTGCCCGAGGACAAGCTGCTGGATACGCTCACCCAGACCCTGGACGTGGTGGCGCCCGACACGCAGCGCGCGCTGCGCGGCCTGCCTCCCGCGCCGCCCATCGACGACGTGCCCCCACCCACGCGGCCCGCCCCCCGCCCCTCCGTGCAGGACGTGCCGCCGCCGACGGTGGTCGCCGCGCCACCGCTGGTGGAGACCGCGCCCGTCGTCGCCACGAAGTCCTCCGCGCGCCGCTGGGCATGGCTGCCCGCCGCGGGAGGCGTGGCGCTGGCGGGAGTGGGCACCGTCTTCTACCTGAAGGCCAAGGACCGCTACGACACGCTGGAGCAGGCGACGGTGGACGCGCCCGTGCGCGACTCGAAGGCACTGGTGTCCGAAGGGAAGCAGGCGCAGACGGTGAGCCGCGTGACGCTGGGCCTGGGCGCGGCGGGCCTCATCGCCGGCGCGGTGATGTTCCTGTGGCCCGATGACCCGCCCGCGCAGGCCACCCCCTCCGTCGCCGTGAGCTCCGGTGGCGCCATGGTGGGACTGTCCGGGACGTGGCCGTGACTTCGAGGATTCCCATGCGAAATACCTGGACGCTCGGAGCGATGGGCGCGGCGCTCGCGGCGGTGCTCGCCGCCGGTGGCTGCTACGACTTCGACGCCGCGCAGAAGCGCTGTCGCGAAGAAGGCCGCTGCGAGCAGCAAGTCATTCCGGATGCGGGCTGCATCCCCACGTCCACCTCGGAGGACTCGCCGGACGACGCGTTCGCGGACTCCGACTGTGACGGCGTGGACGGCCGCGCCAGCTCCGGCCTCTTCGTCGACCCCGAGAATGGCGACGACACGTCGGGCACGGGCACCCGCGATGCGCCGCTGCGCACCGTGGGCCAGGCGCTCGCGCGGCTGCGCCAGTGGGACGGGGGCGTGCCGACGCGGCTCTACCTCGCGGGCGGCACCTACGCCGAGGGCGAGCTGGTGCTGGACGTGCCCGTCTCCCTGCATGGCGGCTACTCCGGACGCGATGGCGGCTGGGGCCGCGCCAGTGGCCTGGTGGCCGTGCTGGACAACGGCGGCGCCACGGGGCTCACCGTGCAGGGCGTGACGGACGCGGGAATCGTGCTGGAGTACCTGCGCATCCGCTCCGCCGACGCCGTGGAGCCCGGGCAGGCCTCCGTGGCCCTGCGCGTCCTCGACAGCTCGGGCGTGCGACTGCGCCACACCGTGCTGGAGGCCGGACGCGGCGGGACGGGCGCGGAAGGCACTCCAGGTGATACGGGCACGCCGGGGCCCATCGGCATGGACGGGCAGCCCCCCGGGGGAGACCCGCCGGTGTTCCTGGGAGTGGGGGGCACGGGCGGCGTCAACACCGCGTGCCCCGGACCTGATGGACGCTCCGGAGGCCGAGGCGCGGATGGCGTGTCCCGAAGCGCGGGCATGGATGGAGGCGCGGGCCAGCCGGCCCCCACCTCCGGAGCCACGGTGCCAGGCGGCGCTGGAGGAAGGGCAGGGAGCAGGGTCGATTCGACCTGTCCACCCGGTGCTGCCTGCACGTGCACCGGAGAGAATGGCTCGCACGGTGACCCGGGAACCCAGGGCGACGCGGGCAGCGCGGGTTCGCCCGGCGGCGCGAGCCTGGGCACCTTCTCCGAGCAGACCCACACCTGGTCGCCTGGGGCCGAACAGCAGGGAGGCATGGGTGAGCCGGGCGAGCCCGGGAGTGGCGGTGGCGGTGGCGGCAGCGGCAGCAGTTGCGACCTCACGAGCAGGCCCTCGACGCCCGTGGCGGCCAGCGGCGGAGGTGGCGGTGGTGGCGCGGGCGGCTGTGGTGGACTCGCGGGACGGGGCGGCGGCGGTGGCGGGGCCTCCATCGGGCTGCTCGTGTTCGACTCCCAGCTGACCCTCGAAGCCAGCGCTCGCATCGAGACGCGTGGCGGCGGCGCGGGCGGCCAGGGAGGCGCGGGCGGAAGCGGTGGAGACGGCGGAGGCGGCGGAGACGGCGGCCCGGACAAGGACGCCCTCATCTCGGAGGAGGGTCCGCTCGTCACCACCACCAGCGGCAGGGGAGGCAATGGTGGCCTCGGTGGCGCGGGAGGCAATGGTGGCCCCGGCGGCGGTGGAGGAGGTGGCCCCTCGGTGGGCATCTGGTGCCAGCGCGCCCAGGTCCCCCTGGATGGCGGAGTCATCATCGCCCAGGGTCCGGGCGGCGCGGGGGGCGAGAGCGACGGCACCGCGGGAGGGGCGGGCGAGTCCCTGCCTGTGACGGGCTGCGCTCCTATCCAGTAGGGTCATCCGTCCGCTGTCTGACGCTGTCGGTCAAGCCGACAGCGTGGGGTGTGCGATGCCTGAACGCTCGCCCTGCACCCAGGTCCGAACCACATCGCGTCAATCACCCCGTCTTGGTACGCTGACTTTTCTTCCTGGCCCGAGATGGCTTCCGAGTTGAACTGCGAAACCTGTGGTTTTCCCGTCCCCGCCGACACCGGTGTGTGCCCGCGGGACGGCACCGTGGCACTCGCTTCGTTCCACGTCCCACCGCCGGTCCCGGTATCGCCGGTGGCCGACGAGCCGAAGGTCGTCGTGCAGAGCACCCTGGAGGCCCTGACGGACGTGCCGAAGGATCCGCTCATCGGCCTGAAGCTTGGCGAGTACGAGCTGCGCGCTCGCATCGGCGTGGGCGGCATGGGGCTGGTGTACGAAGGAATCCAACCGCTCATCGGCAAGCGCGTGGCGGTGAAGGTGCTCCGTCCGGAGCTGGCCCACTCGAACGAGCAGGTGGAGCGGCTCTTGGCCGAGGCCCGCGCGGTGAACGCCATCCGCCACCGCGGCATCATCGACATCTTCGGCTTCGGCCAGGTGCCCGACGGCCGGCAGTACATCGTCATGGAGTACCTGGACGGTCAGCCGCTCGACGCCGTGCTGTCGGAGAAGAACCGGCTGCCCGTGCTGGAGGCCCTGCCCATCCTCGACGAGGTGCTCGCCGCGCTGGCCTCCGCGCATGGCGCGGGCGTGGTGCACCGCGACCTCAAGCCAAGCAACATCTTCCTCGTGCGCCAGCCGGACGGCTCACGCTACGTGAAGGTGCTGGACTTCGGCCTCGCCAAGCGGGGCCAGGGGCCCACCGGCCGCACCGCGCAGACGCGCACGGACATGGTGGTGGGCACGCCCGAGTACATGGCGCCGGAGCAGGCGCGAGGCCAGGAGGTGGGTCCGATGACCGACCTCTACGCCCTGGGCGTCGTCACGTTCGAGATGGTGACGGGCCGGCTGCCCTTCGTGGGCAGCTCGCCGGTGGACCTGTTGATGAAGCACGTGGAGGCCCGTCCGCCGCGGCCCTCGGAGTTCGTCTCCGACCTGCCGCCCGCGCTGGACGCGTTCATCCTCCAGATGCTCACGAAGGACCCGGAGACGCGTCCCAACTCGGCGGACGCGCTGCGCCAGCAGCTCCACAAGCTGCGCCGCTCGCTGCGCTCCACCCGCTCCAACCCCAGCGCGCTCGCGCCCACCCACGAGAAGCCGCCTCCGGCGGATGACTCGGCGTCGCGGCGCCCCACCACGCCCGTCGCCGTGCCACCGCTGGAGCAGCAGGCCTCGCCCACCCCTTCGCCCATCCGCAAGTATGTGCCCGTGGCGGTGGCGCTCGGCGCGTCCGTGGCGTTGCTCGCCGGCGCCGCGGCCATCGTCTTCCAGGAGCCGGCCCGCGCCGTGTCCCTCACGCCCGCGCCTCGCGAGGAGCTCCCTCCGGCCCACGTCCGCGCCGCGCCTCCCGCGCCGCCCGACAGCGAGGCCCCGAGCAAGCCGGGCGGCAGCGGTCCGGCCGAAGCGGCTCCGGTGGCGGAGGACAAGGTGGAACCGGCGGCTCCCGGCATGGGCCGAGCGCTGGCCGCCACGGCTCCCTCGGCGAAGGCTCCCCCTCCTCCCCCCTCGGAGACGGCCTCACCGCTCCCGCGCGCGGGACGCCCCGCGGGCACCTCCAAGCCCTCGGCCAGCACGGACGCGATGTCGCGCGGCAGGCTCCTCAAGCGCATCAACTCGCTGGAGGAGTCCATGCCCGAGTTCATCAGTCAGGGCCGGGTGAAGAGCCCCGATATCGCGCTGAACATGCTGACGAAGTACCGGCGCGAGCTCGCCGAGAACGAGGACGGGGAGACCCGGCGCAAAATCCAGGAGGCCCTCGACTACATGGAGAACTCGTACATCAAGAAGCCCTGAAGGCAGGGCTCGTCGAAGAAGCACCCCGGTGGAAGCCTCGCTACTCCAGGCAGCCCAGCGGCTCCGTCGTCGCGTTGCGGGCCCGGTCCTCGCTCACCAGCTTCCAGCCCGCCAGGTCCGCCAGCAGCGTGTCGCGGTCCTGCCGCAGCACCGTGGGGTTCTTGCACTGGCGGATGTCCCAGTAGCGGTAGAAGGGCGGCAGCGCGAGTTGGAGCTCCGCCAGCTCCGAGAGCTGCAGCTCGTTGAGCTCCTTCTTGAAGAGGGTGAAGGCCACGTCCTCCACGCCCACGACGCCGCGCTCGAAGTAGACGATGGCCAGGTCGTAGGCGATGAGCTGGTCCTTCTGCATGAAGGCGTGCAGCCGGTGCGCGGCCACGGTGAGCTGCAGGTTGCCGGAGATGCCCAGGCCCTGGGCGATGCGCATGGCCAGCATGCGCTCACAGCCGCCCTCTCCCGGAGGCGCCGTCCCCACCGTCGCGCCCAGGAAGAGGCGCCACGCCCAATTCGCCCCGTCCTCGCGCGGCGTCTGGAAGTAGCGGGGGCACTCCATGTGCCGGATGTAGAGCGCCACCAGGTCCTTGGGCAGGCGCGAGAAGTCCGGACGGTTGAAGGTGATGGGGCGCGGGTTGCGCTCGAACTGCCCGGCCCGGAGGCTCATCCGCTCGCCTTCGATGCTGTGCTTGAGCAGCTTGTCGACGTCGAACTCGCTCTCCAACTGGGGCAGTTTGCTCGCCGTATAGAGATACGTCAGCGGAATGAGCACGCCGGCCAGGCCGAGCATGAACAGGACTATCCAGAGAAGACTCTTCACGGCCCCAGGTTACCAGGGGCAGCGCTCTCCCGGCACACGGGTTAAAACCGCACTCACCATGCCCGACTGGCATCCGGCCATCGTCACCTCCCGCTCCCCCGCAGCCGACGGGCTCACCGACCTCGTGCTCGACATCCACGGCACCCCGCTCGTGGGCACCCACTCCCACCCGGGGCAGTACGTCAGCCTCTGCCTGCCTGGGATGGAGCCGAGCCTGTTCGCCATCGCCTCCCCGCCCGAGCCCCAGGGCGGACGGTGGGAGTTCCTCATCAAGGACGGCAGCCCCCTGCCCGACGCCCTCGTCCGCCTGTCGCCGGGCGCCCACGTGCATGTGTCGGCGCCCAAGGGAAAGGGCTTCCCGCTGGAGCGCGCTCGAGGGCATGACCTGCTCCTCTTCGCCACCGGCACCGGCATCTCCGCCATCCGCCCCGTCATCGCCAGCGTGCGGCGCGAGCGGGAGGCCTTCGGCCGCGTGAAGCTCTACTTCGGCGCGCGCACCCCCGGTGCCTTCGCGTACCAGGGAGAGCTGCATTCCTGGGAGGAAGGCGGCATCCAGGTGGTGCGCACCGTCAGCCAGCCCGGGGCGAGCGGCTGGCAGGGCCTCACCGGCTACGTGCAGGCCCACCTCGGCGAGGACACCGTGCAGGACGCCATGGCCTTCGTCTGCGGACAGTCGAGCATGTCCCAGGGCGTCATGGACGCCTTGAAGGACAGGGGCATGCCCCGGGGCCACATCTTCTTCAACTACTGAGCGGCGGGCGCCCCGGGAGACACCACGGAGGCGCCCTCCGTGTAGCGCACGTCGAGCAGCACCGCGGACGGCTCGCTCTCCCCGGTGCGGCTGGCCACCTGCGGCGTCCACGCGGCCACCCCCACCAGGCGCCCGTCCGGGCTGAAGCGCACGCGGCGCACGGACCAGTCGAAGCCGTGACTCCCGCGCGCGGTGGACTCGCCCTCGGTGAAGAGGTGCACCTTCTTGTCCCAGCCTCCGGAGACGAGCGAGCGCCCGTCCGGGGAGATGGCCGCGGTGGACACCACGCCCCGGTGCACCGGCCACTTGTGCAGCACCTTGCCGGTGGCCGCGTCCACCAACGCGCCCGCGTTGAAGGGCCCTTGCGGCTCCTCCACGCCCTGCCGCTCGCGCTCGTACACGGCCCTGTCCCGCTCCGGCTTCTGCTCGGAGAGGCCCACGCCCAGCCGCTGCCCGCGCGCATCCACGGTGACGTCGCTGACGTACGCGGGGAAGGTGAAGTCCGAGCGCGCCGCCAGCACCAGCGTCTCCACGGGCGCCGCGTCCTCCGGCGTTGGCGACTTCAGCGTGAGAAGGGCCTCGTGGTTGACCTCGTCGAAGGACACGCCCACCCGCTCCGAGAAGGGCGCGCCCAGCACGCCCTGCACGCCCTGGGGCACGCACGCGTCACACACCGCCACGTCCACGCCGCGCACCACCAGCGACTTGAAGCGCAGGGACTGGCCGCGCGCCAGCCGCGCCTGGGTGATGCCCAGCGGGCCCGGCACGTCCACCGTCTCCTTCAAGAAGGCCACGTCGATGCCCGCCGCCGTGGCCGCCTCGCCGGTCACGACGATTGCGGGCACGCGCGCGTCCAGCGCGAAGCTGACGGGCGCCTTGCCATTCACCGAACCGCCCACCACCGCGGAGCCGCCCCGTCGCTCGAAGCGCGCGCGCGTCCCCTGTGAAGCCACCGACTCCAGGCCCGAGCGCCACGCGCGCACGTGCATGTCCCAGCCACCGGAGTACAGCGTCCCGTCCGGCGCGAAGGCCACCGCGCTCACCGGCCCCTCGTGCCCGCGCTCCTCGGAGGCATGGGCCAGGTCCGGCACGGACAGCACGGTGAGCAGGCCCTTCGCGCCGCCCGCCACCAGCCAGCGGCCGTCCGGGTGGAAGGCCACCACGGTGAGCGGCTCCTCGGTGACGCGCACGCCGCGAGCCTCACCCGTGGCCGCGTCGAACAGGCGCACCGCGCCGTCACGGCCCGCGGTGGCGACCAGGTTTCCGTCCGGCGAGAAGGCCACGCCCTCCACGTCGAACTCGTACGCATTGACGAGCGGATCGCCCAGCTTGCGGGGCGGCGTCTCCAGCGCCCAGAGGGACAGGAAGTAGGAGCGCGCGCCCAGCCGCGTGTACGCGACGCGGCGCTGACGGGGTGAGAAGTCCAGGCCCCAGATGAAGTCCGTCCGGTTGAGGATGGCGCCCTTCTCGAGCCCCGCCGTCGCTCCGGTGAGATACGCGCCCTGCGTCTGGCCCAGCCGCGCTTCCACCTCCGGAGCCAGCCCCGCCGCGTGGTGCGCGCACCCACCGCCCCCCGCCGCCAGCAATCCCGCCGCCAGCAGCCCCACCGTCCACCTCATGAACCCGAGCCTCCCGACGCCGCCTTCTCCCGCTCCTTGTCCACGTTGATTTCGGTGACACCCTTGTTGTCGATGGACAGGAGGAACAGCTGCTTCACCGCCTCGCGCTTCTCGTTGAACGAAGTGCGGCCGGTGGCGCCGTCGAAGTCCTTCAGGCCGGACAGCGCGTCACGCATCTGTGCGCGCGTGCGAGGCCCGCCCTCCTTCTTCTCCACCAGTTGCCGCAGCATGCGCCCGGAGTCGTAGCCAATCGCCTCCAGGAGCCCCGGGTCCTTGCCCGTCTCCTGCTTGTAGGCCTCGCGGTACTTGCGCACGAAGGTGCGCGTCGCGGGCCGCTGCGAGTCCACGAAGAAGCCGTCCACGTACACCGAGCAGGTGACGAACTTGCCGCCGCGCTCAATCAGCTCCGGCAGGCCCGAGCGCCCCTTGGGGCTGCTCCACTGGTTGGCGCCGAAGAGCGTCACCGTCTTCAGCTCCTTCTTGCCCGTCGTCTTGCGGATGCGCTCCAAGTCCCTCGGCTCGCACGCGTTGGTGACGATGTCCTCCACCGCCAGCGCCGGGGCGACCAGGCTCACCCGCCGCCAGTCGTCCGGCATGAAGATGGCCTCGAAGTCGATGATGGGCTCCACGCCGCTCTTCACCTTCTCCAGCGCCTTGCGGCGACGGAAGGCGTCCAGGTGCTCCCCCTGCAAGTCGCGCACGCCCTCGACGTAGTCGCCGCGGTCCTCCAGGTAGTAGCGGCCCACCAGCTTCTTGGCCTCGGTGGTGAAGGTCGTCTGGTCATGCGAGTAGCGCTCCGCGCCCCGGACGACACCACCGCGCTCCAGCACCTGGTCCCAGAACGCGTCCGCCAGCTCCACGCCGTAAGGGATGTTCGGGTACAGGAGGGCGAACTTCTTGTAGCCCTTCACGTTGATGGCGTAGTCCGCGATGGCGTCCGCCTGCGCGGCGTTCGTCAGCATGTTGCGGAACACGTAGGGGCCCAGGTCCGTGACGCCCTCCTGGCGCGTCATGGTGAGCAGCGGAAGCTGGAGCTCCTCGGCCACCAGCGCCGCGCGCTTGGAGTCGTCACCGAGCAGCGGCCCCAGCACTGCAATCGCGCCGTCGTCGAAGGCGAGCTGCTCCATCGCCTGGCCCGTCTTGTTGACGTCGGCCTGCGTGTCCTTCACCACCAGCTCGATGTCGCTGCCCTCCAGGCCCAACTGGATGCCGCGCAGCACCGCCTCGCCGATGGGCTGGTAGCGGCCCGTCATGGGCAGGAGCACGCCCACCGTCTTCGGCTTCGCCTCCACGCGCCGCGTGGCCCGCGCGAGCAGCTCCCGGGCCTGGGGCGCGAAGGGGCTCTGCGGCGCCTCCGCGAGGAAGCGGTTGAGCGTCTCCTCCAGCCGCGTCCACTCGCGCAGGTGGTAGTAGACGCGCGCCAGCTTGAAGGTGAGCACGGGCCACGCCGGGTTGGTCGAAGGCAGTCCCTCCGCCACGCGGGCGATGTCCACGAAGTCCGCGCGGCCCTCCACCAGCGCCTCCACCCGGGCCACCGCGGCGTCGCGCTCCTGCTGCGTCTTCGCCTGTCCCGCCTGCTCCACCGCCATCGTCAGCGACTGGCCGTACAGCCCCGCGCCCTCGGCCGCCCGGGCCGCGTCGCGCAACAGCTGCTCACGCTCGGCGCCCTCGGCGCGCTCGGCGAGGCTGGACAGCGTCTGGTACGCGTCCCGGTAGGCGCCCACCTCCATGGCGGACAGCGCCAGCTTGCGCTTGGCGTCCTCGGCCTGGTTGTAGAGGGGGTTCTCGAAGAGCAGCTCGTTGAAGGACTTGCGCGCGTTGACGTAGTCCTTCGACTCGAAGAAGAGGACGCCGGCCTGGTAGAGCGCGTCCTGGCCCGCCGTCGTCGCGGGGTACGCCTTGCGCACCGACAGGTAGGCCTCCGCGGCCTTCTTCTTGTCGGGCGCGGCCTGGGCCGTCTGCCTCGCCTGGGCGAGCGCCGCGTCCGCCGTCGCGTCCTTCTTCGCTTCGACGGTGGGCCGCTTGGGGAAGGGGTCTCCCGTGGGGACTTCCTCCCCCGTGTCTCCACCGGCGGGTGGGGTGCGTGAGGGTCGAGGACAGGCCGTCAGCAGCAGGGCCAGCGCGACGAGGAGCGAGCGGCGCAAGGTGGGCAGGACTTCCATGGCAGTGGGGTGCATAGCAGCGGCGATGCGCCTCCGTCGACAACGGAGCGGGGAGAAGATTCCTCGTGGAACCCCTCCCGCTGTGCACCCCTCGTGCCCGACCGTCCTCGCCCCTGGGACGTTGACTTCCTCACGTTGGCGCGGCGCCAGGGCCACGCCCATGCGGCCCCCAAGCCACGACAAGACACGGCCGCTCTGCCCTGCTCATGGGGCGAGCGGCCGGCCCTGACTCATGCGTGCCGCACGGCGTTGATCAGCCGAACAGCTCCTTCACCTTGGCGAAGAAGCTCTTGGACTGCGGATGGGACTCCTCGCCGGACAGCTCCGCGAGCTTCTCCAACAGCTCGCGCTGCTTGGAGGACAGCTCCGTGGGCGTCTCCACGACGACGCGCACGTGTTGGTCTCCCCGCTGCTGGCTGTGCAGGTGGGGGATGCCCTTGCTCTTGAGCCTGAACACCTTCCCGGACTGGGTGCCGGCGGGGATGGTCATCTTCACCTTCCCGTCGAGCGTGGGGACGTCGATCTTCGCGCCCAGCGCCGCGTGGGTGAAGGAGATGGGCACCTCGCAGAAGACCTCGTACTCCTCGCGCTGGAAGAGCGGGTGCTCCTTGACGATGACGGTGACGTAGAGGTCTCCCGGAGGACCGCCCCGGTCTCCCGGCTCGCCCATGCCCGTCAGCCGCACCCGCGTTCCGTTGTCCACGCCCGCGGGGATGGCGACCTCGATGACCTCTTCCGAGGGCGTCTTCCCGGAGCCCTTGCAGCGCGCGCAGGGGTCCGGCACCACCGCGCCCGTGCCGCCGCAGTCCCCGCAGGGACGCGACACCGCGAAGAAACCCTGGGTGTAGCGCAGCTCACCGCTGCCGCCGCACGTGCCGCACGCACGCGGGCCCGCGCCGCTCTTGCTGCCGGAGCCCGTGCACGTCTCACACTTCTTCGGCCGGGGAATCGTCACCTTGGGACGGCTGCCGAACGCGGCCTCCTCGAAGGTGATCTCCAGGTTGTAGCGCAGGTCCGCGCCACGCGAACTGGTGCGGCGCCCACCTCCCCGGCCACCGCCGAAGATGTCGCCGAAAATCTCGCCGAAGATGTCGTTGATGTTGACGCCCTGGAACCCGCCGCCGGCGCCACCGAAGCCCTCGAACGGGTTGCCCGAGTGTCCGAAGCGGTCGTACTTCGCCCGCCGCTCGGGGTCGCTCAGCACCTCGTAGGCCTCCGAGGCTTCCTTGAACTTCTCCTCGGCCTCGTTGTTCCCCGGGTTGCGATCCGGGTGGTACTGGAGCGCCACCTTGCGGAACGCGCTCTTCAACTCCTGCGCGGAGACGGTCTTCTGGACGCCCAGGATCTCGTAGTAGTCGCGTTTCTGACTCGCCGCCGCTGCTGGCATTCGCTTCAACCCCTGGAATTTGCTGGACTTTTTAACGCCGCGTAAAACTCTGAGTCACTATAACGCAGCGAAACGCGCCAGCAATCCGAGGGGCAAAACCAAGGCCGCCCGGAGGCCATGGAGGCCACCGGGCGGCGGAAGAAGGCGGATCAGGTGAGGGCGGGTGGGCTAGACGGTCCACACGCGGTTGGCGGTGAGCTCCATCCGGGCCAACCTGCGTTTGAGCGCAGGGTCCACCGCTCCGGTGGAGGCCCACTTGGGCACCACGAAGTGCAGCTCCGCGTTGTAGAGCTTGGCGGCGCTGGCGAGCAGACTCCACCGGTTCTCCGCGGTCGGCTCGTCCACCATGGCTGGAGTGACAATCTCCAGGATGATGGGCGTGCGCGCCGAGTCGGACTGGCGGCAGGTGAAGTCGGGACGTGCGTCCTCGATGGTCCCCGACAGGATGGGAGGCGGCATGAATCCGGGGAGACGGGCTTTGATGTCCGTGTATCCGATGGTGCGGAAGTACTCGGCCATGAGCCACAGGAGCCGGCGACGCTCCTCGTCTTCAACCACCGGCTCGCAGCCCGGATTGAAAAGGACCTCTTTTTCGTTATTGGTGTCCATGGCTCCCCTGAACCTGTCCGCAGGGACGAAGGGGGGCAACGGAACGGGCCTGCCTGCCGGTGACGGTTGGTGGGAAAGCAGCCGACGAAGCTCGACGTCTGGCATGCCTCTAGACTTGGACCTCTGACGACTCAGTGACAGAGTCCGCCGCCAAACAGTGGCTCCCCGTCCCTCCCCTCACGTCTACCGCCGGCTCCTCGGCTACCTGCGCCCCTACCGCCGACTGCTCGCGGCGGGTGTCTGCGCGTCACTCGTCGCCGCCGCGGCGACCTCCGCGTATGCGTGGGTCGTCGGGCCGCTCTTGCGCGCGGTGCTCACGGACCAGCCCGTCACCGTGGCCGGGGTGTCGCTGCCTGGCGAGGTGTTGTTGCGGCGATTGCCTCTGGTGGTGGTGGCGCTCGCGCTGGTGAAGGCCCTCGCCCAGTTCCTCCAGGGTGGCCTTATGCAGCGGCTGGGCCAGCGTGTCATGGCGGACCTGCGCGGTTTTCTCTACGGGCGACTGCTCGGCCAGCCGCCCGCGTTCTTCGAGCGGAGACACTCTGGCGAGCTCTTGTCGCGCTTCACGTCCGATGTGCCGCTCGTCGAGTTCTCGATAACGCAGGCGTTGTCATCGTACGTGAAGGATGGGCTGCAGGCGGTGGCGCTGCTGGCGACGTGCTTCCTCATCGACGCGAAGCTTTTCCTCTTCACGTTCATCGTGGTGCCGGTGACCGTGCTGCCCATCAATCGCTTCGCCCGCTCGCTGAAGAAGGTCGCCGCCCGCTCGCTGCAGAGCCTGGGCGCGCTGACGTCGCTGACGGCCGAGCAGCTCCAGAACCTGCCGGTGGTGCAGGCCTACGGCGGGCAGGCGCGCGCGCTCGAGTCCTTCGACGTCGAGGCGGACAAGTATCTGGGCGAGATGCGCCGCTCGCTGTTCCTGCGTGGCGCGGTGAGCCCCACGGTGGAGTTGCTCGGCATCGCCGGCGTGGCCATGGCGGTGGCGTGGGGCGCGCGCGCTGTGTCGGCGGACCCGGACCTCGCGGGACGGCTGTTGTCTTTTCTCGCAGCCGCGTTGCTGTTGTATCAGCCTGTCAAATCGCTGAGCGGCACGCTGTCCCAGGTGCTCACGGGCCTGGCGGCGGCGGAGCGGCTGTTCGCACTCGCCGACGAGCCGGCGCCGCCGGACACGGGGGATGCGGCGGGACCGCTGTCGCGGGCGTTGGTGCTGGAGGGCGTGAAGGCCACGTACCAGGACGGGCGCGAGGCGCTGCGGGGCGTGGACCTGGTGGTGCCCGCGGGCAAGCGCGTGGCGCTGGTGGGGCCGTCCGGCGCGGGGAAGACGACGCTGTTCTCCGTGCTGCTGGGCTTCCTGCCGTCGTCGGGAGGGCGGGTGCTGTGGGACGGCGCTCCGCTGGAGTCGCTCAAGCCGTCGAGCGTGCGCGGCCAGGTGGCGTGGGTGCCGCAGGAGCCGGTGCTGTTCTCCGGGACGGTGCGGCACAACCTGCGGCTGGGCCGGCCGGAGGCGACGGACGCGGAGCTGTGGGAGGCCCTCACGCTGGCGCACGCGGAGGACTTCGTGCGCGCGCTGCCGGGAGGACTCGATGAGTCCGTGGGCGAGCGCGGGAGCCGGTTGTCGGGTGGGCAGCGGCAGCGGCTGGCGCTGGCGCGCGCGTTCCTGTGCAAGCCATCGGTGCTGCTGCTGGACGAGCCCACGAGCGCGCTGGATGCGGCGAGCGAGGCGGCGGTGGGCGCGGGGCTGGAGACGCTGATGCGCGGGCGCACGGTGCTGGTGATTGCGCATCGCCTGTCCACCGTGCGCGACGCGGATGTGATTGCCGTGGTGGAGGAGGGCCGCGTGGTGGAGTCCGGCACCCACGCGGAGCTGCTCGCGCTGCGGGGCCGCTACATGCGCCTTTTGGGTGAAGGCGCCGTCGCGGCGTAGTGGCGCTGGAGTCGAGGCGAGCCCATGCTCCGTCCGAGTGGAGGCGCCGTCGCGGCGTAGTGGCGCTGGAGTCGAGGCGAGCCCATGCTCCGTCCGAGTGGAGGCGCCGTCATCTCGCGACGGTCGAGGTCGAGCCGCCCCGTACGAGCAGCCCGACACGGAAGCATGCCGAGTGTCGCCCTCCCGGCCCCGGCGTCATGAGCACCATCCGCGCCCCGCGAAGCTGAACGGGAGACACCCACCCACCCGAGCCGCTTGCCTGCACCCGTGGGCTCTGCCAGCGTTCCCACCGTCTGATGCGTCACCGGGAGCCCCTGTCCCTCAACGCGTTGCTGCTCGCGCCCGCACTGGCCCTCGCGGCCGTGGCGTGTGTCGCCGTGTCCGCGCGGCACCTGGCGCTCGCCGCTGCGGCCACCGTCACCCTCGTCCTGGTCCCCATCGTCTTCCGATTGTGGACACGCACCTGGTACCGGGGCCTCGTCCTGCGCGGCGCCGGCGTCTTCCTCATCGGCATGCACGTGCCGCTCCTGCTCGGCGGCGCCCTCGCCTACGGCCGCATCGGCTGCGCCGAGGGCGACTGCCCCGGGCTCTACCTGCTGGGTGTGCTCGTGTCCCCCATCGTCGGAGCCCTCTCCAGCGTCGTGTACTGGCTGGTCGGTCGTCCCCCAGTCTGAATTCCAAGAATTACCTGGAGAGACTACTCTCTCCTGGAATGCTTGTTACCCTGCGACTCCGTTTCGCGCCCGGGCTCTCCGTGGCTTCGTCCGTGCCTGTCACGGTGTTCTTGTGGTGCTTCACGCTCGCACCCCTGCTGCACGGTCCACAGGCCCTCGCGGGCACGGTGGATGCCGCGGGTCCGTTCGCCGCCGTGGTGGCGTTGGCCCTACTCGTGGAGTTGCCCCTGCTGTCGCTCGCCCTGGCCAGCATCGGACTGGGGCGCCGTGTGCCGCTCGCCGTCATGCTGGGCATGGCCACCCTGCCGTGGATGGTCGGCCTCTTGGGCACTGAAGTCCTGGTGGGCCGGGCGATGTCCGGTCTGACTCGACTGTCCACCCACGACACCGCGCTGGACGTCGCGATGAGCACCGGCCACGCCATGGCGCCACGCCTCCTGGGGGCATGGACGAGCGCCGCGCTGCTATTGGGGCTGTCGGTGGGGCTCGCGCTGGCGTGCTTCGGCCCGTCGTGCGCGGAAGACGCGGGGGGACGCAGGAGGAGACGGGGGCTGCTGCTCGCCAGCGCGGTGACGGCGGCGCTGGCCTCGGTGGCGGCGGCGGGTGCGCTGGAGGCGCGACACTTCCTGGAGATGCTCACCGGCATGGGCCAGGTGCCCGAGTCGATGCGCGAGGAGTGGGTGGCGACAGGCATGGAAGCCGCCGCGCGGCTGCGCGAGGTGCGCTGGCTGTGCACGTCCCTGCTGGCCGTGCTGGGCATCATGCTGCTGGCGCGAGGCGCCACCCGCCGTGAGCCCTCCCGTCCCACGCCTCGCTGGGCGCCCCGGCTGGTGCCCGCGGCCGCCGTGACGGCGCTGCTGGTGATGGACGTGCACCCCGTGCGCTCCGTGGCCGAGAGCGCGCACATCACCCTCCCCCGGAACCGGGCCGCGGTGCCCACCACGCTGGACATGCTGCGGCTCCTGGGGCTCGACGTCGCTCCGGCTCAGAGCAGCCAGATGAGCAACAGGAGACCCACCACCACGCCCACGCCCAACACGGCGAGCATCATCAGGCCCTCGGAGCCGCGAGCCTCCGGCGGCACCACCTCCTGAGGGTGGGGCGCGCCGTAGACGTACAGCGGCGGCTCCACGGGCGCCGGAGTGGACATGGGCGCGGTCTCCAGCAGCGGCAGCGTGGTCTCCAGCGACGGCAGCGTGGGCTCCGACGGGCGCGGTGCGTCTCGAGCGATGATGCCCGCGCCGGCCATCTCCAGGCCCTCGCGGGCCAGCGCCAGCACCCGCTGCATGTGCAGGATGTAGCGGTCCTGTCCGGTGTACGTCCCCATGGCCTGCGCGGCGCGCACCAGCCGGTGGGGAACGAGCTGCGGATCCGCCTTCACCTCCGCCGCCGCGGGCCTGGCGCGCGCGCCTTCGGAATCCACGCGGCCGGTGCGCACGCCCTCGCCGCTGGCCCACATGTAGTGGTCCTCCAGCAGCGTCAGCTCCTGCCGCCGCACCCGGCCGTCGGAGTCCACCTGCGACATCAGCTCCGCGCCGTCCATGCCCATGTGCCAGACGGTGCGCAGGCCATTCTCACCCGGAGGGCCCTCCACCGCGTGGACGCGGGAGAGCGCTTGCACCGCGGTCTTCAACGTCTCGGGTGAGGACTCGGCCATCAGGAATCGGAGACTAGGGGCGCGGCGTCTGAAACGGAAGGCGGCCGTGCCCCCGCCCGCTCGCCCCCACCCGCTCCCGCGTCCGCGTCCGCCTGCCCAGCTTGAGGAGGAAGACGGGGGCGCGTGCGCCAGCGGACATCTGGCGCGGGTGCGCCTGCCGCGCGGAGCCCCACCATGGCCATCATCATTCCCGACGAGCCCCTGGACACCCCTTTCACGCTCCCCGGCAACCGCGCCGAGGTGACGGGTGAGCCGGACGAACACTTCCTCACCGCGCAGGTGAGCTGGGACGGCGAACGCCAGCACGGCGGCGGCCATGTCCCCGAGGACTTCGAATGGACCTCCAATCCCAAGGAGCGCCAGGACGCGCTGATGGGCGAGTGGCCCGAGGAGCACTGATGCCGCGTGCGCTCGGCTGTCCGCCGGGGTAAGCGTCCCCGCCGCCATGAGCCGCTCCAAGGACAGAGGTGCAGACTTCACGCGCGAGTTCGAGGGCGCGCCGACACTCGACGGACTGCTGGAGGTGTCCGGCAGCCCTTGCGACACCGCGGAGGTGCTCGCCCGCATGCAGGCGGCCCACGCCAAGGGGCGCCCGCACAGCGACGTCATCCCGGGGCTGTTCGAGGAGGAGCCGCGCTTCCCCTCGCCGGACGTCGCCCGGCTGCTGTACCAGAACCTCCTGGGCCTCTGGGATTTGGTGGAGGAGGGGCGCGCGGTGCGCCTGGAGGATGGCCCTCGCCCGCCCCGGCCGAAGAAGGTCAAGGCCAGCCTGCCGCCGGCCTTCCACCCGGACGAGCCCACGGGCGAATTCGTGGAGGCGGCCTGGCGTTACCTGGAGGACGACGAGAAGGCGCGCACGCGGCTGATGCACTCCTTCGAAAACCGGCAGGATGCCTTGCTGGGCGCGCTTGACGCCGCGGGGCTCACGGACGAAGGATACGGGGTCGCCCGCCACCTGCTCTTCGAGCTGTACGCCATGCTGGAGCTGGGGTGGTCGCCGGGAGTCGCTTCGGTGCGCTCGGCGGCGCTGGTGGCGGACACGACGGCTCCACCGGTGCCCCAGTCCCTGCGGACGTATGCGGACGAGGCGCTCTTCGAGGCGGAGCAGGACGAGGAGCAGCCCCTGACCGCACAGGAGCTGGAGGCGGTGCGCACCCTCGTCCGCAGTGGACTCGCGGCGCTCTGGGGCGCACGCAAGGGGAGATGAAGGATGGCAAAGGACAGGGACGACAACGGCGGCGGCTTCTCCGGGAAGCGCGACAAGACGTGGCGAGAAATCGACGCGGGGCGCGCCAAGGGCAGCAAGTACCACTCCCGCCAGGATGACCCCGCGCAGCAGAAGATTGAGCGCAGCGCGAGCTACCAGAAGTACAAGACCGCCGCGGACGCGCTCTTCACCGGCGGCGAGCTTCCCGAGGGACTGGCGAAGACGTTCGACCCGGAGGGAAAGCGCAAGGCCCAGAAGCAGGCCATGCAGAAAGTCACCGAGTCCGAGACGCGCGCCGACTGGGTGAAGGCCGTGGTGGACTACCTGGAGAAGTACCCGGAGCTGCCCGAGGACGCGTACTTCCTGGACAGCCTGCTGGACCATCCGCGCGAGCGCATCGTCGACAAGGCGTTGGCCCGGCTGGAGGGGCTGGCCGAAGAGGGCAAGCTGCCGAAGAAGGTGCCGCAGAGCCTGGACCAGCGGCTGAAGTCGGTGGAGCTGACCAGCATGGACCCCGAGATGCAGGGCCGCGCCAAGGCGCTGCGCGAGAAGCTGCGCGCCTGAGACAGGGTGACTCGGGTGGGTGCTGGACGCCGCGCGGCCGCGAGCGACAAACCTGACACGAGGCTGACAGGAACAGGGGCCATGCTGACTTCGCTCGGACACTTCGCGCCGGGCGGGAGACACGTCATGGCCCATCGAGTGAACTGGTTCGAGATTCCCGTCGTCGACCTGGCGCGCGCCACGCGCTTCTACGAGGCGGTGCTGTCCACCACGCTGAAGGTGGAGGACTTCCACGGCACCCGGCTCGCCGTCTTCACCCGGAAGCAGGAGGGGGATGTGACGGGGGCGCTCGTCCACTCGGCGCACCTGCGGCCCTCGCTGGAGGGGAGCCGGGTGTACCTGGACGCGGGCACGGATTTGGATGGCGCCATCCGCCGCGTCGCTCAGGCCGGGGGCACGGTGCTGGTGGAGAAGACGTCCATTGGGGTGCTGGGCTCGTTCGCCGTGGTGCGGGACACCGA
Organism: Myxococcus eversor; assembly: GCF_010894455.1. Lineage (GTDB taxonomy): Bacteria > Myxococcota > Myxococcia > Myxococcales > Myxococcaceae > Myxococcus > Myxococcus eversor. The sequence continues at coordinate 319,943 of NZ_JAAIXY010000002.1, forward strand.
GGGGAACGCGGTGGCGCTTCACGCGCACGTGACGGCACATTGACGGCGGGGTGAGCGCCGTGGCGCGAGTCAGGGCGCGACGCGGCTTTCCGGTGCGCGGACGCGGCCCCGGTGCACGAGGACGACGGAGCGCAGTCCGCCTTCGGCGGGCTCATGCATGACGCGCAGCTCCTCGCCGGAGCGCGTGTACACCGTCGTGTCGCCGTCCTCGCGGCGCCATCCGTCGCGACGCAAGGCCTGGGCGTAGAAGGAGTCCACCTCTCCCGCGGACATGGGCACGAGGAAGGACATCGTCCTCGAGCTCTCTTCATTCACGCGCAGGACTTGTTGAGCGCCTGGGGGCAGCGTCGCGATATCGCCGACGGCGCCCGGCTCACGGCGGAGCGTGTGGTTGGCCTCGCCCAGGTAGACGAGGGTGATTCCGCCCTCCTGTGGTTGGAGGATGACGGTGAAGGTGATGCCCCGGTACATGTCGACGGCGGTGAGCATGGCCGCGCCGCTCGCGAGTTGGGGCTGTTCATCGCCCGGTGGAACGTGCAGGCCTCCAGCACGGAAGGCATCCGCGAAGCGTTGGACCAGGTCTTCGGCGCGCTCCTTCACCACCACCGCGCGAAGGACCACGGGTACGCCGCCGGCCTCCACCACTTCGTTGGCGTCGATCTGCTCCAGTACGCGCATCGAGGGCCAGGCGAAGCGCGGCGCACCGGGTGGCGACTCCGCGCCCGTGGGCGTCGGCGTGGCGCTCGAAGGCGCGGGCTTCGCGGTCGCCGCGGGCTTACCGCGCGTGGGCACCGAGCCGGACTTCGCGGTGGGACTCACGCCCGCTTCGACCTTCGGGCTCGACTTCGCAGCGCTCGCGCCGCCCTCGGGCACCCCAGCGGACACAGGGGCCGCGCTCAACAGCCACAGCGCGACGAACACGGACCTCACCGCACCCGCACTCCACCGAGCCACCGGTTCTGCCGGGGCGTGTTGTACGGGCGACCCAGGTTCGGCGCGCTGAAGGGCGTCGTCTCCCAGACCGACTGGCCGCCCGCGTGCGTCCCGCCGATGTTCTCCTGGTAGCGGTCCTCCTCGCCCCGGAAGCTCATGAAGAACTGGTCCTCGTTCACCGACTCCGAGCCCACCAGCCCCGCGAGCGCCGAGCCCGCGCCACCGCCTCCGCCGTTCGTCCGGTACACGCGCTCCGCCCAGAGGTAGTAGTCCCGGTTGCCGCAGACCGCCCCGCTGTTCACGCTCAACGGGCAGGCCCGTCCCTCCTCCACCGTCGACAGGCCCCAGTCATCCAGCAGCATCCCGAACCGCCCCTGGCACTGCCCCCCCGACGCACGCCCCGCCGCGCACACCCGGAAGGTCGCCGCCGCGCGCCGCTGTGACGCCTGGAAGAAGCTCGGCTCCATGAAGCGACCGATGCGCTCGGCGCGCAGCTGCGTGGAGGCCGTGCACCGCATGCCCTCCGTCAGCACCCGCATGGACGCCAACGGCCCCTGCGCATCCGCCGGCCTCAGCGTGGGCACCCCGGCGGGCAGCTCCGCCTCGCAGTCCACCTGGATGGGCTGCGCGCGCGCAATCGCCAACTGGAGCGGCACCCCACCCGAGCCATCCATCCGGCTGCGGCCGTCGTAATCCACGTAGCGGCCATTCGCCTCCGCCAGCGCTCCCGTCACGGCCGAGGCCCGCTGCCACTCCTGCTGCTCCGGGTCATGCATCACACGGCCCGTCGCGTTCCACATCGCGAAGTTCGCGGCCTCCTGCACCTTCAACGTCAGCGCCCCCACCTCCGCGAAGTAGATGCCGAACATGAGGATGGTGATGAACACCATCAACCCCAACGACGTTTCGACGAGGGACTGTCCTCGTGCCGCTCGCGAGCGCATGTCAGTACCCCCCTCCCCGCCGACTGCCACCGCGATAGCCCGCCTGCTCCAGCTCCCGCAGCGCCCGGCCGTGCTCGGAGAAGCCCGCCGCCTCCAGGCTCGCCGCGGGCCGGTCATCCGTGGAGCCCTCCGGACTCACCAGCGTGGCGCGCCAGAAGGGGTTCAGGAAGTTGGGCGGCTCACGCCAGCCTCCGCCCTGCCCCGCCGCGCGAGGCCGGTGGTAGTAGACGATGCCCGCCGACAGCGCGACCTGGTTGCGCTGCACGCTCTCACGCCCCGTGGGACGCGAGCGCCCCAGCGGAATCGCGAGGTCGAACTCCGTGGTGTTCTCCGCGGAGAAGGGGAAGCGGAAGAAGAGGTTCCACGGGTCCGGGCTCCTCCGCCGCGCATCGCTGCCGTAGTCGCGGTGCAGCACCGAGTACAGCTTCGGCTGGCCATAGTGGTTGTTCGGCCCCTGCTGCAGCAGGTCCACGTTGTAGCTCATCGCGAACGGCCAGATGCCCGGGCACGACACGCACATCCCCAGCGTGTGCCGCTCGAACAGCGGCTCGCCCGCCTCCGGCGCCTGTCCCGGCGGAAGGCGCAGGCCGTACACGTGCTGGTCCTCGGGCGTCTGCCGCTCGTCGGACATCACCCACGCATCCGTCACCGGCACCGGGAGGGGAGGCGGGTTGCTCGCGCACCGCGTGGGCATGATGGCCGTCGCATGGTCGTGCGCGGAGGAGTTGCGGCCCGACACCGTGGTGTACGTCGAGGCATCCATCTCCGCGGCCGCGCCGTAGCGCCGGAAGCCCGCGGACCGGGCGGCCCCGCCCGTGCCGAACCCCGCGCTGCCCGTGGCCCGGTTGTGCACCCACGTCCACCCCATGCTGCCCATGGTGGCGTTGAGGTGCGCGGACGTGGTGCCACCCACCGCGCACACCGCGCCGGCGCTACAGCCGCCACCACCCCGTCGCACCGCGTTCATCAGGTCCCCGTGGTTGGGCACCTCGTCGTCGCCGTTGAGCTCCTTGAAGCTCTTGCCCGCGCCATCCGGCGTGGCCTCCAGCTCCGGGTTGGCCCCCCGGGCGATGCGCAGCGCCAGCCGCTGGTCGGCGATGTGCTCGCGCAGCAGGTGGCTGTAGATGTTCAGCCCCGCCCGGTAGAGGTTGCCCGCGCTGCCCTGGAGCACCTGCACCTGCGTGGCGGCGGCCTTGTCCATCACCTCCCACAACACCGGCGTGAAGGCCGGCGTGCAGACGAGATGCGCCGCGTACACCTGGCTGCTGCGGCTGATGAGCGCCTGCGTGCCGGCCATGGCCACCATGTGGGCCACCTGCGCGCGGTTCATCACCGAAATCGCGTTGAACGTCCGCGCCGTCGCCACCGCCTGGCTGTACGCCGCCGCGTCCGCGGCCATCTGGATTTCGACGCGCTCCTTGGCCCGCATGCCGAAGCCCAGCGTCATCAACACCATCAACGCGAGCAGCAGCAGCGTCAGCGCGAAGAGGACGAGGGCCTGGCCTCGCGAGGACTTCAGAAGCCGGTGACGGGACATTCGGCGCCTCGCGAGAAGTTGTCGGCCATCACCGGCGTCATCATCCGCATCGCCGCGTGGACCTGGATGGGAAAGACGAAGTGGCCCCGGTTGCTCCACGTCACCATGCGCTCGTCCAGCGCGCCCCCCGGCCAGTCATTCGGCCCGAGCGGCGGCGCCTCGTCGTTCCACCAGTCCGAGCGCTTCTGCGCCGGCATCAGCGGATTGGTGGCCGTGTAGTTTCGCAACCCGAAGTGGGCCAGGAACATCCGGCTCATCACCCAGTTCGCGAAGGGGATGCGCATGTAGTACCAGGCCACCATGCGGATCTCCAACGTGCGGTTGTCGAGCGCCGCGTCGTTGTCCGTGGGCTGGTCGAAGAGCAAATCCTCGTCCCCCGCCAGCGCGTTCACCCACGCCACGTCCGGCGAGTCGCGGACAATCTCCACCATGGGCCCGTTGAAGAGGTTCCCGTAGGAGCTCATCACCCGGTACTCGTTGTCCCGCCGCATCCGGAACGCGTCCGCCAACCGCTGGGGAGTGTCCGTGCGGACGACGGACGGCAGCATCGTCACCATCGCCGCGTGCATCATCGGCAGGCAGTCAGCGTGGTTGAGGCTGCCCGCCCGCACCGCCCGGTACACCGCCACCTGCGCCAGGATTCGCGCCTGCAACATCATGAAGAGCTGCAGCGTCCCCAACACCAGGAACACCACCAGCGGGAGCGTCAAAGCCGCTTCCACCGCCGCCTGTCCGGACTGCTTGGATGTGGGTAACGTGGCGGGGGGAACCATACATCAATCAATTCCCTGAATCTTGTTGATTGAGGAATCGGTCAAGTGGACCGTAGCCAAAGTCAGTACCCAGTCCCACCGTATGCGACACAGTGGGACTGCCTGTCCCAAAACGGATGACACCCCGCGTCACGACCTCTCTTCCGCCGAGAAGCGCTCTCAGCGGTTGATGACGAACCCGCAGGCGGAGTCGAGCGTCACCTTGGCCCCGTCCAGGGCCTGGAGCAAGCGCACGTAGTGTGCGTGTTCGGCGCCCAGCTGGTCCGCGAGGGCCTCGTCGGACAGGCCCTGGTGGTCCAGGGACAGGCGCAGGCGCTCCAGGGCGGCGTCCCGCTCGGCTTCAATGGCCTCGCGGGCGGAGGTGGTGAGCTTCTTCAGCGCGACCTCCGCGGCGCGCTGGCCCACCGGCACCCCCGCGTCCACGAAGGCGTCGAAGCCCGGGAAGGCGCGCCCCACCTCGTCGCCCTTGAGCGACTTGCCGTCGGCCTCCAGCGCGGGGAGCAGGGAGTCGTCCGCCTTGGGGCCACCCGCACCGCCCTCCACCACGGCCACGTGCAGCAGCGTGCGCTCCAGGAAGCGCGCCAATTGGCGGCTGGGCACGCGCGCGCCCAGGGAGGTGTCCTCCGGCTCCGGGAGCTGCACGTGGTAGAGCAGCTCCAGCCCTCGCGCCTTCAGCGGCCCGCGCTTCTCGATGAAGCGGAAGGCGCTGCGGCCATAGGGTCCGTCGCGCAGGAAGCCGAAGAGGGCCTCCACCAGCGGGTGGCCGGTGGCGAAGTACTCCAGCTCCTCCGCCTCCACCGCCGTGTCGCGCCAGAAGGTGCCCAGCCGCGTGTGGTCCTCCATCACGTCCAGCCCCGGCAGCCCGTCCACCTTCAGCGCGTGGCCGAACTGGAAGGCCACCTGGAAGGCCTCCACCTGCTCGTCGATGTCCACGCCGATGCCCACCCGGCGCGCCAGCTCGGCGACCGTCTCCTCCAGCCGCTCGTCCAGGTCGCGCGCGACGCTCCACAGGCCGTCCTCCACGCCGGGCGCCTCGCCATCCTCGTCCTCGTCGGGCTCCAGGCCCATCCGCTCCTGCGCGCGCTTCACCAGGCGCTCCACCGCGGGCCGGTCGAAGCTGCGCACGTCCAAAAGCGGGTCATACGCGCGCTTCACCTGCTCGCGCGCCGCCTCGACCTTCGCCTTCAGCTCGGCGGCATAGGAAACACGGGCCTCGCGCGGCAGCAGCGCCAGCTCCGCGAGCCGGTCCTCCACCTCCTCCAGCACCGCGTCCAGGCCGCCCACCGTCTCGCCGAAGACGCCCACGGCATCCGCCAGCAGCGTCAGCACGTCCGACGCCAGCGTGCCCACCGGGTCGAAGACGTGGATCTCCACCGGGTGCGTCTGGCCGATGCGGTCCAACCGGCCGATGCGCTGCTCCACCGTGGACGGGCTCCAGGGCAAATCGTAGTGGACCAGGTGGTGCGCGAACTGGAAGTTGCGGCCCTCGCCGCCCACCTCCGTGCACAGCAGTACCTTCGGACCCTCGGGCCCCCGGAAGCGCGCCACCTGCCTGTCGCGCTCCACCAGCGGCAAGTCACCGTGGTAGCCCAGCGCCTCCACGCCCTCGCGCCCCAGCTCCGCCTGGAGCATCTCCAGCGTGTCCCGGCTCTCCGTGAAGACGAGCACCTTCGCCGCTGGCTCCGCCTTCCACACGTTGCGCAGCACGCCCAGGAAGGCGCCGAACTTCGCGTCGCGCGCGGGCAGCTTCAACTCCTCTGACTGCGCCTTCAGCACCGGGTTGGAGCGCACCGCGCCCGCGAAGGCCGCCGGACTCGACTCCAACCGCCGCAGCACGTTGCCCAGCGGCGCGCCCCGCAGCGTCCCCGCCGCCAGCGTCGCCAGCGCCGCGTCGCGAATCTTGAGCTCCTCCGCGGGCAACGTCACCGGATGGCGGTGCAGCTTGCGCTTCGAGAAACCACCCACCACCGCACGCCGGTTACGCACCAGCCTGTCGCTCAAGCTGTATGTCTCCGCCAGGTGCTGGAGCAGGGCCTCCGGCTCCTTGAGCGTCTTGAGCCGCGCATCCTCGGGGAAGCGCTTCGCCAGCGCCTTCACCGCCGCGTCGGGCTTGCCCTTGCCGCCCTCCATCAGCGCGCGCACCGCGGCGGACAGCTCCTCCTGGCGCGACAGGCGCTCCTCGAAGCCCGCCACGCTGGGCGCGGTGGCCGCGTCAATCAGCGTGAGCAGCCCGTGGTACTCCGCCGGGTCCAACTGCATGGGCGTGGCGGTGAGCAGCAGCAGACCCCAGGAGTTCTTCGCCAGGACGTCGGCCGCCTCGAAGGCCCGCTCACCCTTGAGGTGGTGCGCCTCGTCGATGATGACCAAATCCCAGAACGCGTCCTCGGCGCCGAGCTCCTGGCGGTGCTCCTCGCTGCGGGAGAGCAGCTCCAGGCTCGTCACCACCAGGGGGAAGCGCGCCCAGGGGGAGACGTCCGGCGCCTCCTTGAGCGACTGCGCGTAGCGGTCCGAGTCCATCAGCGTGAAGAGCTGGTTGAACTTGTGGAACAGCTCCACCAGCCACTGCACGGTGAGGTGGCTGGGCGCCACCACCAGACACCGACGCACGAGCCCCGACAGGCGCAGCGCGCTGAACACCATGCCCGCTTCAATCGTCTTGCCCAGGCCCACCTCGTCGGCGAGCACGAAGCGCGGACGGCGCGCGGACAGCACGCGCTGCACCACACCCACCTGGTGCGGCTTCACCATGATGCGGCTGGCCAGCAGCGCGCCCAGCGCGTCACAGCGGCGCTCGTCATCCAGGACCAGCGCCTGCTTGCGCAGCGTGAAGGCGCGGGCCTCACCCACCCGGCCCTCGCGCAGCGTGGACAAGAGGTCGGAGCGAGGGGGCAGCGCACGCACCTCCGACTCCGGCAGCTCGTCCTCCTCGCCCGTGTCCGCGTAGCGCAGCACGTAGCGGCGCAGGCCGCGCGCGCCCGGCTCCTCGGCCACCACCAGGGCCAGCCGCCCCTTGTACGTCACCACCGGCTCACCCGGTGGCAGCGGATACGACACCAGGGCACCGCCCTTGGTGGACACCAGAATCGGGGCGTCCTCCCGCGCGGGGAAGACGACGAGCGCCTTGGCGCCTTCCTCGTGGAGCGACAACAGGTGTCCCACACCCCATTCGGGCTGCGGGAGGTAGCGGACCTTCAGGCCTTCGACGAGGGACATAGGCGGTGCGGGACGACCCGAGCAAAGAGGGGGTCCGCCTCATAACTCCCAGCCCCGGCGATGGCCATGGTTGATGGGGCACCCCGCCCGTCACGCAACACCCCCACTTGCCGCTCCCGGCTCCCCCGGGCCCGCGAAACCCGGCGCGGCGTGGTCCAACTTCCACCCTGGGAGAGTCACGAAGCCCCCTGGGGTGACTCCGACTTTGTCCAACCGGGCAATGTTCCCGTCCCCTCGTATCAGGGATGCTGGCGGTCGCCTTCCTGATGCGGGTTCCCGCTAGGGACGGGGGGGAGTGCCACATGATGCGACGTTGGACGTTCGCTCAGCGAGTCGGGGCGGGTGTGTCCGCCTGCATGCTCGCCGGTCTGCTGCTCCTCGCGACACTCCTGTCCGCGGCGCACGGACTGCTCAACCACACCGAGGCCGCGCGCGTCGCGCTGCAACAGACGCTGCTCGCCGGCTGCGTGGGCCTGGCCGGCGTGGGCGCGCTGGGCTTCGTGCTGCACCACGCGCTGGCCCCGCTGCACGCCCGGCACGAGCACAGCGAGCAGCGCCTGCGCCTCTTGATGGAGGCCGTGACGGACTACGCGCTATGCTTCCTGGACCGGCACGGCCGCGTCACCGCGTGGAACGCCGGCGCGGAGCGCCTCACCGGCTGGGCCGCGACGGACGTCACCGGCAGCGCGCTGGAGTGCCTGCACCCCGAGGACGCCGTCGCCGCGGGCGTGCCCCGGGCCCACCTGGAGCGCGCCGCGCGCGAGGGGCGCCTGTTGTCCGAGGGCTGGCGCGTGCGCCGCGACGGCACGCGCTTCTGGGCGGAGACGCTGCTCACCGCGCTGTGGGACTCGCGCGGCAGGCTGCGCGGCTTCGCCGAGGTGACGCGCGACATCACCGAGCGCCGCCGCATGGAGCGCGCCCAGGCCCTCTTCGCCGAGGCCGGCCGCGTCCTCCAGCCGCTCTCTGGAGCCCGCGAAGTCGGCGAGGCCCTCACGCGCCTGTGCGTGCCGGAGGTCGCCGACGCGTGCATCCTCTTCCTGCCTTCCGAGGACGGCCAGGTGCGTCCCCAGGCCGTCGCCTGCGCGGACGCTCAAGCCGCGAGCCGCCTGTGGGAGCCGCTCTTGCGCAGCCCGCACGGCGACGAGGTGGGCCCCAGCCACGTGGTGTGCACGGGCCGCGTGGAGCTCCTGCCGGAGTTGAATCCAGAGCGGCTGCCCCTGGCGCTGGAGGGCACCGCGCATGGCGAGCTCCTGCGCGTGCTGGGCGTGACGTCCGCGCTCACGGTTCCGCTGGCGGTGGGCTCGCGCGTGCTGGGCGCGCTGTGCCTGCTGTCCACCGGCGCGCGGCGATACGGACAGGTGGACCGGGCCTTCATGGAGGAGCTGGCCGCGCGCGCCGCCCTCGCCCTGGACAACGCGCGCCTGCTCGCCGAGGCGCAAGGAGCGCTGGAGCTCATCGGTGTCGCCGCGCACGATTTGGGCAACCCCTTGAGCTCGCTCCAACTGAGGCTGCGGCGGCTGCGCCTCCTGGACGTCACCGCGCACGAGCCCCGCATGCGCGAGGGCCTGGCGGGCGTGGAGGGCGAGGCGCGCCGCATGGGCCGGCTGCTGCACAACCTGCTCGACTTGTCGCGCCTGTCCGCCGGCCACATGACGTTGGACCGTGAGGACGTGGACCTGGCCGCGCTGGTGCGGGAAGTGGCCGAACGCCACGCCGAGCAGGCCACCGCCGCCGGCTGCGCCCTCACCGTGCGCGTCGAGGAGGACGGCGACACCACCGGCAAGTGGGACCGGCTGCGCCTGGACCGCGTGGTGACGAACCTCCTGAGCAACGCGCTCAAGTTCGGCCACGGCCAGCCCGTCCACCTGAGCGTCCACGGCGATGCCTCTCACGTGCGCGTCACCGTGAAGGACGCGGGCCTGGGCATCGCCCCGGGCGACCAGCAGCGCCTCTTCCGCCGCTTCGAGCGCCTCCACGGCGACGGCGGCCCTCATCACCCCGGCACCGGCCTGGGCCTCTACATCGCCCACCAGCTCGTCGAGGCCCACGGAGGCTCCATCCACCTCCAGAGCCGAATCGGGGAAGGCGCGGAATTCACTATTGAACTTCCCAGGACCCTCCAGGGCAGGTCCTGCCTCGCCTTACAAGTCAGTGTCTAACCCCCTGTAATTGCTCCAGTGATTTGGGAAAATTCCGACAGTTGACACCTCCAGGGGTTTGAGGACAGCGGATTATTTTCCTAGAAGTTGAAGACATCTGTTCACTCCAGATATTCTTCGTACGGCTAAAAAAGGCTCGAACCGGGGAAACCCGGAAACGGGAGAGTTCCGGCCCACATCGTCCCCCCGACGACGGGCTACAGGATCCGCTGGCCGGGGCGCCAATGGTGGTGCCCGAAACCACACGTACGAGGAGATTCACCCATGGGTGGACTTGGAGCACCCTGGTCCCAGCGCGAGGCGTGTGTATCCCGCTCGCTCGGTTACCCCACGGCCAGCCGGAGGTTGCTGGTGGCCGCGGTGACGGGGTTGCTGGTGGCCTGCGGAGGACCGGAGTCGGGCTCGTCGGAAGAAGCTTTCGCGGTGGACTCGCTGGAGTCGGAGGTCCAGGCGCTGTCGGGGCTGGACGACTCGCGCCGCCCGCGCCCCCCCGAGCCGGTGGGCCTGGCGCTCGAGGTGGACAATGGCGTGGGCAAGCTCGTGCGCGTGCGCGCGGGCGGCACCTTCTTCATCAGCCAGATTGATATCCGCGCCGCGGTCATGACCTTCGTCGACCACAAGGACTTGAAGACGCTGCGCACCACCAGCGACTTCGCCGGGCTGGGCTGGACGGGCGTGCGCGCGGTCGACGAGGAGCCGGTGCTGCTGGGCAACCCCGGCGCGTACACCCGCCGCCGCTTCTACCGGGGCGCCGCGTGGATGGACGTGCCCAGCTTCTTCACCGTGGAGCCGGTGGACTCGCGCGGCCGCCTCACCGGCCTGCCCGTGCTCCTGAACATCGGCGCCGAGCACCAGCGCCGCGACCGCAGCGACGACTTCTTCATCCGCCGCCTGCGCGCCATCCACACCACGAGGGACTGCAAGACGCCCACCGACTGCACGGGCGCCAAGGACTTCGAGGAGGAGGCGCTGGTCGAGGTCCGCAACGCGTATGACCACGCCAAGGAACGCGCCATCACCATGGCCTCCGGCACCACCGCGCTGCGTCTGCGCTGGAGCCTGCGTCCCTTCGCCCCCTACTCCATCCCCGTGGAGCAGGTGAAGAACCCGGACTACGCGTACGGCTTCGGCATTGACGTGGCGGCCCTCACCCCGCCGCGCCGCGACGGCACCTACGCGCCCGGGTCCGAAATCACCTTCCAGGTCACCCTGCGGGACGGGGAAGGAAAACGGCTGCACCCCTCGGGCAGTCTGCCGGCCTACAATGAGGTCGCCCCCATCGGCGGAAACGCGGCGGGCATTCAGTACTATCGGGCCTTCTTCGATGCGACGACGACGTACTACCGCCGCAAGCACCGGGAGCGGATGCTGATGACGCAAATCATCGGGCCCGCACAGAACATCCAGCCCATCCGCTCCATCATCGACATCGACGCGTTCCTGGACCCGGAGGTCGATGAGCAGGTGGTGGCCACCGAGGCGCGCGACGGCGTGTACTCGCAGTTCGCGATTCTGCCCTTCGCCAACATCGTCTTCCGCGGCGCGTTCTTCCCCGGAGAGGGCCTCTGGGACCGTCCCAACACGGACACCTGGCAGTACACGATTCCCGCCAACGCCACGCCGGGCACCTATCTGGTGACGGTGAAGGGCCGCCGCGTGTACCTGGGCCAGGACGTGCCGGGCTCGCGCACCATCGAAATCCAGGTGGGTTCCAAGAAGCGCACCGAGGCGAAGCTGACGACGGGGCCGTGCAACAGTTGCCACAGCGAGGGCGGAGAGCTGTCCGAAGTCCTCCACGCCAACGACAACCGCGCCGCCTGCAACGGGTGCCATGCGCCGCTGGGCTTCGAATTGGAAGGCCCCATCTTCGTGCGCACGCACTTCATCCACTCGCGCTCCAACCGCTTTGATGCGCCGCTGGAGAAGTGCTCCTCCTGTCACCTGACGAAGGAGAGCATCCAGCGCACCAGCAAGGCCGCGTGCCTGTCGTGCCACAAGAGCTACCCGGACAACCACGTGGCGAAGTTCGGGCCCATCGAGAGCATGTACGTCGGGGGAGGCAGAGAGTCCTTCCAGCAGTGCACCGGCGCCTGTCATACCCAGCATCCGCGCGCCGGCCTCTAGCCGCCGCCAGCCCCCCGGAGGTCCTTCATGGCACAAGTGAAGATGCAGACGGCTCGCACCACGTTGAAGGAGCCTGATGCAGCCGCGGAGGACCTTCTCAGCCAACTGGGCGCCATCAAGCCGGTGCTGGTGACGATGTTCGCCTCGCGCAACAGGGACCAGCACGCCCTGAACCGCGCGGTGCGAGAGCGGCTGCCCCCGGGCACCCGGCTGGTGGGCGCCACGACGGCGGGCGAGCTGGACAACACCGGCATCCACGAGGGCAGCGTGGTGCTGTCCGCGCTCTCGGGAGACCTGGAGGTCGGCCTGGGCCTGGGCACCGGGCTCTCCGTGGACGCCATCTCCGCGGGACAGGCGGCCATCAAGCGCGCCTGCGAGGATTTGGGCGTGCGGCAGCAGGACCTGGACCCGCGCCGGTTTGTCGGCCTCGTCATCGACGACGGCTTCCGCTACAAAAAAGAAGAGCTGCTCCTGGGCATCCTGGAGCGCAGCCAGACGCTGGTGCTCGTGGGCGGCGGCGCCAGCGACGACAGCCGGGACCCGGCCAGGCAGTCCGCGCTGGTGCACGTGGACGGAGAGGTCGCCACCGACGCGGTGCTGGTGGCCCTGTTCCGCACCAGCGCGCCGTGGGGTGCGCTGCGCTCGCACTGGTACGTGCCCACCGGAGAGAAGCTCACCATCACCAAGGTGGACGAGAGTCACACCCGCGCGCTCGAAATCGACGGCCGCCCGGCCGCGAAGCGCTACGCCGAAATCCTGGGCGTGGAGGACGTGCGTGACTTGGAGTTCGGCACGCCCCAGGGCTTCGCGGTGCGCCCCACGGCGCTGCGCGTGGGCCGCGAGTACTTCATCCGCGCGGCGTGGAGGCCCCAGGAGGACGGCTCCATCCTCTTCGCCAACCTGCTGGAGGAGGGCACCGAGCTGGAGCTGATGAGGCTGGGTGACATGGCGGGGATGACGAGGCAGTTCTTCACCGAAGAGGTGCCCCGCCGGGTACAGAACCCCCAGGCCGCTCTCCTGTTCCACTGCGGCGGGCGCATGTGGTACGCGCATGCGACCAACACGGTTTCCCAGCTCGCGGAGACTTTGAAGGCCGCACCCACCGCCGCTGGGATGAACGTGCACTTCGAAATCTACTCGGGGTTCCACATCAACACCACGTTGACCACGCTGGTGTTTGGGGCGAACTGAGCCATGGCCACCTCCCTCACCTCCTCCGTGCCGACGGCGGCCACCGCCACCCTCCTGCTCGTGGCGAGCGAGCGCGAGTGCCAGCGCGTGGAAGAGGCGCTCGCCCAGGCGGGCGTCGTCGCCCAGGCGGAGCGGGCCACCAGCGTGGAGGCCCTGACGGCCGCGCTGGCGCGTCCCTGGTCGCTCGTCGTGTGTGGCTCGGAAGTGCCGGGCCTGGGCTTCACGGAGGCGCAGGCGCTGTGGCGCAAGCACTCGCGCGAGCTGCCCTTCGTCGTGCTGTCGCGCGACTGGAGCGACGACACGCTGGAGGCCAGCACCCGGGCGGGCGCTCGCGACTACGTCACCGAGGACCGCTTCAACCGGATGGCGCCCGTGCTGCGCCGCGAGCTGCCCCTGGCCGGAGACAGGCTCCGCCACGACGCCACCGCGGAGGAGCTGCACCGCACCAACTGGATTCTGGGCAACATCATCGACGCTCTGCCCTTCGTCCTCTTCGTGAAGGACGCGGCGACGCGCCGGCTGGTCGTGGCCAACAAGACCTTCGCTGACGCGTTCGGCGTCACCAAGGAGTGGCTGCTCGGCAAGCTGGACCACGACTACTTCCCGCGGGAGCAGGCGGACTCGTTCGTCGCCATCGACTCCGACATCCTCTCCTCCAAGAAGATGCGCTCCTTCGAGGAGGTGGCGCGCGCGGGCGGCGTGGACCGCATCTTCGCCACGCGCAAGCTGCCGCTCCTGGATGGCGGCGGCGAGGCCCGCTACGTGCTGGGCGTCACCGAGGACATCACCGAGCGCAAGCAGAACGAGGAGATGCTGCGCGCGTCCAAGGCGGAGCTGGAGGCGGCCAACAAGCAGCTCGCCGCCAGCCTGGAGGAAATCAAGCGCACGCGCGCTGTCTCCGCCCGCTCGCTGGCGTCCTACCAGCAGCGCGCGCTGCAGATGGAGATCATCCGCCAGCAGAACGAGGACCTGGACCGGCTGGCCCAGGAGCTGGCGCTGGCCAAGCGCAACGAGGAGGAGCGCGCCCGCGAGGCCGAGGCCGCGGTCCGCCTCAAGAGCGAGTTCCTGGCCAACTTCAGCCATGAAATCCGCACGCCGCTCAACGGCATCATCGGCTACTGCGACCTCTTGATGCGCGAGGAGGGCTCGCGCCTGACGGCCCATGGCCGCCGCGACCTCAACGTCGTCAAGACGAACGCGAAGACGTTGCTCGCGCTCATCAACGACATCCTGGACCTGTCCAAGATTGAAGCGGGCAAGGTGGATGTCGTCACCGAGCCGGTGGACGTGCAGGAGCTGGCCGACGAGTGCATGGCCACGGTGAAGGAGTACCTCAAGGGCAAGGACGTGGCCCTGACGACGCACATCGACGGCCAGGCGAGCATGCTGCGCACCGATGCGCTGAAGCTGCGGCAGATCATGCTCAACCTCCTGAGCAACGCCGCCAAGTTCACCGACACGGGCGAAGTGGCGCTGAGCATGGTGCCCTCCGGCGACGAGGTGGTGATGACGGTGGAGGACACCGGCGTCGGCATCCCCTCGGACCAGCTCCCCTTCATCTTCGAGAAGTTCCGCCAGGTGGACGGCTCCACCACGCGCAAGGTGGGAGGCACGGGCCTGGGGCTGGCGATTGTGCGCGAGCTGTCGCGCGTGCTCGGCGGCAACGTCAGCGTCGTGTCCACGCTGGGCCGGGGCACCACCTTCACCGTGCGCCTGCCCAACAACATGGCGGACCGGTCGGAGGACGCGCCGCAGGTGGCGGTCCACGAGCGCGGCGTGCCGGTGGCGGAGGTCGCCCAGCACGTGAGCTCGCTGGCGCAGCCCGGCAGCACGGTGCTGGTGGTGGATGATGATCCGCTCATCCAGCAGCTCGTCACCGGCCAGTTGGAGCCCGCGGGCTTCAAGGTGGTGGTGGCCGAGGACGGCATCGCCGCCCTCAAGCGCGCCCGGGAGCTCCGGCCGCAGGCCATCCTGCTGGACATCCACCTGCCCAAGCTGGACGGCTGGTCCGTGCTCAGCCAGCTCAAGGGCGATGAGTCGCTGGCCAGCATCCCCGTCATCCTCATCTCGGTGGAGGAGCAGCGCGCGCGGGGCTTCTCGCTGGGCGCGTGCGAGTACCTCGTCAAACCGGTGGAGCCCGAGCGCCTGGTCGAAGTGGTGCAGCGCTGCCTGGGCCAGCCGTCCGGCGGCGCGTCCGCGGGCGACGTGCTGGTGGTGGACGACGACTCCGCCACGCGCGAGCTGGTCAGCCGCAACCTGCGCCGCGCCGGCTTCTCCACCGCCGAGGCGAGAAACGGCGAGGACGCGCTGCTCAAGGCCCGCGTCTCACCGCCGTCGCTCGTCGTGCTCGACTTGATGATGCCCAACCTGGACGGCTTCGAGGTGCTGCGCCGGCTGCGCGCGGAGAAGCTCCAGGTGCCCGTCGTCGTGCTCACCGGCAAGTCGCTCACCCACGAGGAGGAGTCGCTCCTGCGCGACGGCTTCGCCGGCTTCGTGAAGAAGGGCGGCCACGCGCTGGAGGACGTCATCGCCCAGGCCAAGGGCCTGCTGTTGTCCCAGCGCGCCGCCAGCGCCGGCAGGCTGCCGCGCATCCTGTATGTGGAGGACAGTGCCCAGAATCGGGACATCGTCCGGCGCTACCTGGGTGGACTGTTCGAAGTCATCGAGGCGGAGGACGGAGAGCACGGACTGGAGCGCGCGACGCGCGACAATCCGGACCTCATCCTGATGGACCTCTCCCTGCCGCGGTTGGATGGTTGGGAGGCAACACGTCGCTTGCGTGCGGTACCCTCCGTGGCCAACGTGCCGGTCATCGCGGTGACGGCTCATGCGGGGCGGGAATATCAGGACAAGGCACACGCGGCGGGCTGCACCGCGTACCTCACCAAGCCCCTTGATCGTGACCTGTTGCTCGAGATGATCCGCAAGCATCTAGGGAGAAGCCATGGTTGAAGAAAAAGCACGCGTCCTGGTGGTGGACGATGACCCGGACCTGCTCGACCTCGTCCAGCGCTCGCTGAGCTCCTACGGCTTCGAGGTGCTGACCCACACCTCGGCGCTGGGTGTGTCGAACCTCGTGAGCGCGTCCGAGCCGGACTTCGTCCTCATCGACGTCAACTTCCCCGCCCTCAAGGGCGACAAGGTCGTCAACCTCGCGCGCCAGTACGCCTCCGCGAAGACGAAGTTCATCCTCTACTCGGCCTCGGACGAGTCGAAGCTGCGCTCGCTCGCGCTGGCCTCCGGCGCGGACGGCTACATCTCCAAGAGTGTCCAGGGCGAGGAGCTGGCCAACCGGCTGCGCACCTTCCGCCTCAAGCCGCGCCCGCCCTCGGGCACCTGAGCCGTTGTCCTTCCGTGCTCCGGGCCACCCAACGGCCCGGGGCGCGGCACCCGAAGTACCCACCGTCGTAGCGAGCCACGTCCGCTGTCCCAAGTCGGGCACGTCTCCTTCGCACTCCCAACCCTGAATGCCCACCTCTCCCTTCGGAGGGCACCATGCACACGCCACATGGTTACAGTTATGCGGAAAAGTTGCGGCAGGAACTGGATGAGCCTCTCTTCAACCCGATGTTGAAGAAATGGGTAGGCCGAGGAGAGCTCGACTACGAGGTCTACCTCAAGACGCCGCAGCTCCTGGCGTTGCAGGCCACCGAGGAGCAGCGCGTCTCGCATGACGAGCTGATGTTCCAGGTGGTGCACCAGGCGCAGGAGCTGTGGCTGAAGCTGGCCTCGCGCGAGGCGGTGGAAGTCGTGGCGGAGTTGGACCGCGACGCGCTGTGGGCGGCGTCCGCGCGGCTGGAGCGGGTGTCGCGCATCGTCCTGGGCCTGAAGTCGGAGCTGGCGGTGCTGGAGACGATGACGCCGGACACCTATCAGGTCATCCGTCGCAGCCTGGGCAATGGCAGCGGGCAGGAGTCCCCCGGCTACAACATGCTGCGCAAGGCGGCGGAGGGACTGGAGCAGGCCCTGGAGCGACTCCTCGCGCGCCGAGCGCGGACGTTGTTGGACGTGTACCGAGGCGGTCCTGACGACCTGAAGCGGTTGTGCGAGCAGTTCGTGGACGTGGACGAGGCCTTCCAGGGCTGGTTGCACGCGCACTTCCAGCTGGTGCGGCGCACCATCGGCGTGGACCGCTCCGTGAAGGCGCTGGACGGGCTGCCCACGCAGGTGCTGGCGGGGCGGATGACGCTTCCCCTGTTCCGCCAGCTCTGGGACGTGCGCGTGGAGCTGACGGCGGGGTGGCGGCGCGAGGGCGGCCATGCGCCAGGCGCCCGCCGCGAGGGCTGCATGGAGGGAGCGATGGGCGCCTACGCCACCGCGCCGATGGCGGCGGCCGGGTGCCCGGTGCACCCGGGAGGCTTCCCTCCCCGGGGCGAATCGTGACGTCGGGGCCGCGCCCGCTGGCCGAGTCACCTCGCGCGCTGTTGCACCTGCTCTACAACGGCGCCAGGGCGGTGGACGTGGTGGAGGCGTCGCTCCAACTGGGGCTGCTCGAGTCGCTGGAAGGCCCCACTCCCGTGTCGCTGGCGGAGCTGTCGGCGAAGCACGGCCTGGTGCCAGGACGGCTCTACAAGCTGCTGGACTGCCTGGAGAGCCTGGGCCTGGTGAGCCGCGCGCAGGACACGGACGCGCTCGCGTCCGCGCGCTACCACGCGGTGCCGGGGCTGCGCGAGGCGGCCATCGCCGTGGCGGGCCGGGAGAAGGACCGCGAGAAGTTCCCCTGGCGCGCGCTGCACGGGCGGCTGGGCGACGTCGTGCGCGGACAGCACTCCATCTCCCCGGACGACTTCGACTGGCCGCTGCGCACCCAGGAGCAGTTGGAGGGCTTCGAGACGAGCATGGCCGTGGGCCTGCCGCCCATCCTGGAGTCGCTGCGCCTGCACTCAGCGCGGCTGTGGAAGGGCGACGCGCGCGTGCTGGACGTGGGAGGCGGCGACGGCAGCCTCGCGGCGCTGCTCACGCGCGAGCACCCCACCCTGCGCACGGACGTCTACAACCTGCCGGCGACGGGCGCGCTGGTGGAGCGCACGCGCGAGCGCTTCGGCCTGACGCCGTCCCAGTTGGGCTTCGTGGGCGGCGACTTCCTCACCGAGCCCCTGCCCCAGGGCTACGACGTGCTGACGTTCGTCCGCGTGCTGCACGACTGGTCCGCGCAGACGGCGCAGTCGCTGCTGAAGGCCGCGTGGGCGGCGCTCCCGTCCGGTGGCCGCGTGGTCATCTGCGAGGAGTTCCGCACGCCCGAGCGTCTGGCCGCGCAGTTCTTCTGGACGTACTTCCTCATCGGCGTGGACTCGTGCGTCAGCCGGCTGCGCGAGGTGGAGCTGTACCTCCAGATGCTCCAGGACGCGGGCTTCCACGAGCTGGAGGTGCTGCGCGGCGGGCCCTTCGAGCTGGTGACGGCCGTGAAGCGCTGAAGACAGCACGGGCCAGGGCAGGCACTGCGTCTCCTCTGCCCTGGCCCGATGGGGACCTTCCTCACGACGACCCGTGCGCTGGGGGGAGGGGAGGAGCGCCAGGGTCCACGCACCCTGACATGCCCGCGCTCGCGCGCCCATTGCCTGCAAGTGCCGGCCCCGGGGACTCAGACTCCTGCTGGCCGGTGAACACCCAGCTGGCACCCGAGCACCGCCAGCTGCGTGCGGTTCTCCGAGCCCAGCTTCTTGTAGATGCTGGTGATGTGCGCCTTCACCGTGCGCTCGGTGATGCTCAGGCACGCGGCGATTTTCAGGTTGTCCGCGCCCGCGGCCACGTAGCCCAGCACCTCCCGCTCGCGCGGCGTCAGGAGCCCCAGCTCCACGCCGCCCATGGGGACCTCCTCCTGCTGCACGAAGCCCGGGACGGAGGGTACCCAGGAAAGCCCCGTGGGCATCAGCCGCTCTCCGCGCGCGACGCGAGTCACCGCTTCGACGACCTCCGCGCAGCCCACGTTGTGTTTCCACAGGTAGCCCGCGGCGCCCGCCTGGAGGCACTGCTCCACCACCTCGGGCTCATGGTGGCTCGACAACACCAGCGCCTTCACCGACGGATAGAAGTCGTGCAGACACTGCAGCGCCGTCATCCCCGTGGCCGTTCCGTCCTGGTCCGGGGGTTCCAACCGCAAGTCCAGCACGGCCACGTGCGGCATCTGCTCCCGCACTCTCGCCAGGAAAGGCGGTGTCTGTGCGCAGCGCGCCACCACGTCCATTCCAGCGCTCTCCAGCACCAACACCAGACTCTCCCTGAAGACCTGCTGGTCTTCCAAGAGGGCCACTCGGATTCGCTCATTGGAAATGTCTGTTGTCATCACCACTCCAGATGCCACCAGCGCTCTTGGGATTCAGCACGGCGAGCGCCACTCCAGCTGCCTTGTTCATCAGAGGATGTTCAAAGAGTGTGCAGGGAACGTTCAGGGTGAGCAGTGCCATCGTTCCGGGGGACCTCCATTCACAGGACGGAGCTGGGGGTGTTTCTTCACCCATATTCCAGACATCCAGACTCCGGGCACCGGGGATTGGACACACAGTCCACACAAGACATACCCGTGCGGGCAAGACGTCCGCGCTGGTGGGTCCCCCTCTCTTGTCGCCGCCATCGGCCTGGGTTACAGCTCAAGGCATGTCACCCGCGTCTTCACCTGGGAATGAGCTCAAGGCCATCCTCGAAAAGGTAAGAAAGACACACGGCCCTGACTTCGAGCACGAGCCGCTGGCCCCCGCCAGACATTCCTGGGCCCTGGAAGGCATCGCGGGCGCGCTCGCGGTGCTGCGGGGTGACGTGGTGCAGTGGGTCAACCTGCGCTGGCAATCCCTGACGTTGGCGCGGGGCCCGTGGCGTCGGCTGACGGACAGCGGGCAGGAGGAGGGGCCCTCGCTGCTCACGTTGCGCAGCGTCGTCGCCGCGGAGGCCCGTGCGCTCGAGGGGGCTTCGGAGGACGCGGCCCGCACCACGCGCTACAGCTACGCGGGAGGTCACCAGCAGATGGAGGTGTGCGTCTGCCGCGTCAGCCCCGACGTGCCGGTGGTGCTGGTGCTCGCCCAGGATGTGACCGAGCAGGTTCGCGTGGAGGAGACGCTGGAGCGCGAGCGCCGCGCGCTGGCCGAGCGGGAGCACCTGCGCATGCTGAGCGAGCAGGCCTCCGGCATCGCACATGACCTGAGCAGTCTGCTGGTGGCGATGAAGCTGCGGCTGGAGATGCTCCAGATGAGCGACGCGAAGCAGCAGCGGGCCCCCGCCGCGGCGCCGCCCGCGCACGTGGACACCCTGCTGCGCATCGTCGCGGACGCCACCACCCGGCTGTCGCGCCTGCGGGACTTCGCGCGCCAGCGGCCGGAGTCGCCGGTGGAGCCCGTGCAGTTGGCGGACGTGGTGCGCGACTCGGTGGAGATCGCCCGCGACGAGCTGGAGTCCCGGGCCTCGAGGCAGGGGCTGACGCTGCTCCTGGACGTGGACGTGCCCCGGCTGCCGCTGGTGGAGAGCTCCGCGGCCGACTTGCGCTGCGTCGTCCTCAACCTGCTGCGCAACGCGCGCGACGCCATGCCCCAGGGCGGCACCCTGCGCGTGCGCGGACGCCCGGCGCTGGGCCACGCCATCATCACCGTGGAGGACGAGGGCACCGGCATCCCCGAGGAGCACCTGCTCTCCATCTTCCAGCCCTTCTTCACCACCAAGGGCCAGCACGGCACCGGGCTGGGGCTGTCCATGGCCCATGACGTGGTGACGCGCGCGCATGGCACCCTCACCGCCGCCAACCGCCCGGAGGGAGGCGCCATCTTCACCATCACCCTGCCCTCCCTGCAGCGAAAGGCCCCCGCCCGGGAGCGCCCCGCCTCCTGGCGCTCCGGCTGACCGTCCCCGAGTCCGGAGGCCCCGGGCGGGTGGAGTCCCACCCGGACCACCCGTCACGTCCTGCCGCCGTCACGAGAAAGTCGGGCCCCCCGAGGAAGGGGGATGGCGACAGGGACGCGCGCCTAGGTGATAATCCGTAGGCCACCCGGCCTGGTGGCGATATCCGGTGGGCGGCGGCACCCAATCCGCGCTCTCAAGGGGGAGGCGTCATGTCGGAGAAGAAGATCCGCGTGCTGGTGGTGGATGATGACCAGGAGCAGCTCGACCTGGCGGAGCGCTCGCTGTCCGCGTATGGCTTCGATGTTCGCACGCACCGCTCGTCGCTGGGCGTCTCCAACCTGGTGCGCACGACGCTGCCGGACCTGGTGCTGCTGGACGTCAACATCCCCGCGCTCACCGGGGACAAGGTGCTGACGCTGGCGCGGGGACAGGCCCCGGCCGGCACGCGCTTCGTGCTCTTCTCCGCCTCCGACGAGTCCAAGCTGCGCGCGCTGGCCCTGGCCTCGGGCGCGGACGGCTACATCACCAAGAGCACCCAGGGCGAGGAGCTGGCCAAGAAGCTCCACGCCATCCACGCCAAGGGCCGCACCGGAGCGTCCGCGCCGGCCCCGTAGGGCCCGCCCCGCTTCAGCTCAACAGCTCCGCCATCTCCAGGAAGACGCCGCGGAAGTCACCCCGCGCGCCGATGAGCCGCAGGTTCTGCGCCAGCCCACCCGTGGAGCGGAAGAACATCACCGCTTCCGCCGGCGGCTTGATTTTGAGGAAGCGCGCCGCGTTGCGGGTGAAGTGGTTGCGCATGTCGCGGGTGATTTCGCAGGACATGTAGTCGTACGGCGTCAGCCGCATGGGCCTGCCGGCGATGTGCAGCACCTCGCGGATCAACTCCGCGGCCTCCTCGCCGGGCAGCTCCACCGTGAAGCCCACCTCCTGGCTCAGCCGGAGGATATCCATGGGCTCCAGCCGCATGGACTGCAGGAACATGCGCCGGTTGGCGTCCACGAAGCGCGGGCTGAAGCGCTTGATGGAGCCGAAGTCCAACAGCCCCAGCCGCCCGTCCGGCATCACCATGAAGTTGCCCGGGTGCGGGTCCGCGTGGATTTCGCCCGAGCCGAAGAAGGGCCCGTACGTCGCGCGGATGAGCTGCCGCGACACGCGGAAGCGCTCGTCGTTGGAGTCCACCGTCGTCACCCAATCCTTCAGGGTGGGCCCCTCCAGCAGCTCCAGCGTCAGCACGCGCTCGGCGCTGTGGCTGGCGATGACCTTCGGGACGTACAGGTCCTTCAGGTCCGCCACCCCGCGCGCGAAGCCCTCCGCCAGCGAGGCCTCTCGGCGGTAGTCCAGCTCCAGCAGCAGCTCGTCGCGGAACTCGTTGAAGTAGGCGGAGCCGTCCATCAGCCGCGACGCCATCGAGACTGTCTTCACGACGAGGCCCAGGTTCTCCATGTCGTGGGTGAGCGACTCGGCGATGCCCGGGTACTGGACCTTCACGGCGACGACGCGGCCGTCCTCCAGCACCGCGCGGTGCACCTGGCCCAGCGACGCGGCGGCCAGCGGCTCCTTGCTGAACTCGCGGAAGGCGTCCTCGGGAGAAGCCCCCAGCTCCTGGCGCACCACGCGCGTCACCATGTCGTAGGACATGGCGGGGGCCTGGTTCTGCAGCCGCGCCAGCACCTGCCGCACCTCCGGGGTGAGCAGGTCCGGGTCCATGGAGATGGCCTGGCCCAGCTTCATGGCCGCGCCCTTGAGCTCCCCCAGGGTGGCGACGAGCTTCTCCGCGGAGCTCTTGCTGAGCAGCTCCGGCGTGCCGCCAGCCAGGCGCTTCGCGCTGCTCTTGAGCACGTCGGTGCCCACCTGCATGGAGAGGCCCGCCAGCTTGCGCAGCCGGGTGAAGCGCCCTTGAGGAGGAAGCGAGTCGTCGGAGTCAGAGGCCATGGGTACCCCTGGATTAACGAGGAGGCACCCCCAGGACGCAAGACACCGCCCTGCTTCCTTCAACGCCCGTCCGCCCGCCTAACGCGGTGTGGGCGTGTTGCGCAGCCGGGCCCGCATGGCGCGCCAGCGCTTGAGGCCCTCCAAATCCAGCGGATCCATCCTCACGGCCTGCTCGTAGGCGGCGAGCGCCTCCTGGAGCCTGCCCACCGAGGAGAGCGCGTCACCGGACAGCCGCTGCACCGCCGCGCGGCCGTCCCGGCCGGGGAACTCGGTGAGGAAGCGGCGGCGGCAGTGCTCCAGCGCGGTGGCGGTGAGGCCCGCGGCGAGGCAGCGCTCCACACCCTCCACGTTGCCCAGCCTCGCGTCGTATTCAGCCCGTCGCTCCACATGACCCAGCACGTGGAGCGCGGTGGCCACCCGCTCGCCCACCCGCTCCAACTGGGCGCGCTGGCCCAGGGACAGGTTGCGGCTCTTGAGCGGCTCCAGCGCGGTGCGCGCGCGGCTCGCTCCCGCGCGCAGCGTCTCCGGGGTGGCGTCGCGAGGCACCTCGAGCACCGCGTAGTGGTCGCCCGCCAGGCGGGCCCGGAAGCCCTGGAGCACCCGCTCCGCCACCGCGTCCTCCTGCATGGGGGACGGCGGAGGCGTGGGCGGCTCCAGCCGGACGCCGGACTTCACCCGCGCCAGCGCTTCATGGAAGGCCGGCGAGTTGTCGCGAAGCTGCACGCCGAAGCCCGGCGTCATCCGCCACGCCCGGGCCTGCTCCTCCGTCACGTGACGCACCACCTGGCCGGTGCAGGCCAGCTCACCGCCGGGCAGCCTCAAGAGGAGGCCCACGTCGGACAGGAGCGGCGGCGGGGCCGCGCTGGTGTGGAGGAAGATGCCGGCGCGGCCCACCCACTCGCAGCGCAGCTCCTGCGAGTGCGGCGTGCCCGCCATGCGCACCCGCGCGGTGAAGCCGGGAACGGGGGGCTCGGGCTCCGGCGCGAGCGCGGTGGCCAGCGCCGCGCGCAGGTCCGCGGCCTGGGCGAAGCGGTCCGCCGGACGCTTGGCCAGCGCGCGCAGGAGCACGCGGGACAGCGCGGGCGGCACACCGGGCTGCACCTCGTGCGGCGGCACCGGCTGCTTCTGGAGGTGACCGATGAGCACCTCCGCCGCCGTGCGCCCCGCGAAGGGCACGCGCCCGGTGAGCAGGAAGTAGCCCAGCACGCCCACCGCGTAGATGTCCGTGCGCGCGTCCACCACGTCGTCGCCGCACTGCTCGGGCGCCATGAACTCCGGCGTCCCCAGGAGCACTCCCACTTCCGTGGTGTGCAGTCCCGCGGGACGCGACAAGAGCTTGGCGATGCCGAAGTCCAACAGCTTCACGCGCTGGCGGCCCAACAGCCCCGGCACCAGGAAGACGTTGGCCGGCTTCAAGTCGCGGTGGACGATGCCGTGCGCGTGCGCGGCGCCCAGCGCGTCACACACCTGCGAGAGCAGATTGACCACCAGCGCCGGAGCGAGCGGCCCCTGCGCGAAGGCCGCCAGGCTCTGCCCCTCCAGGTACTCCATGACGAGGTAGGGGCGCCCTTCGCGCACGTCCAGGTCGTAGAGCGCGACGACATTCTCGTGCTGCACCACCGTCAGCGTGCGCGCCTCCGACAGGAAGCGGGCGACGAGGTCCGGGTCCTGCGCCAGGTGCGAGTGCAGCACCTTGATGGCGACGCGCTTCTGGATGAGGGCGTGCTCGGCCAGCATCACCGTGCCCATGCCGCCCCGGCCCAGCTCCTTCAAGAGCTTGAAGTGCCCCAGTTGCTGCCCCACCAGCGAATTGGCGGGCGTGGCGGGCACCGGCGTGGGCTCCACCAACATCGGCGGCGGAGTCCCCGCGTACAGCATCGTGTTGCCCTCCGCGGGCGTGGGCCGATGAGGACGCACCCAGGTCGGGCAGTCACTCGGGTCGGAGTGCGAAGGCACGCAGGAGCAGGTGGCGTTCTGGAGGAACACGGGAGCGGGATGAGGACGGCGGGGACAGGGGTCTATTGCGGCGGGTATCTGCGAGCCATGTGCCACCCGGGATTCAACCGCGCTGGCACTGGATCTTCATGCGGAAGGCCTTGAAGGACTTTGGGTTCCGGACAGTGGCGGGAGAACACCTCCCGTCTGGCTGAAATTGTCCCCTTCTCTCTCCGCAGAAACTACAGCCATTCGGTTGAAAACATTACCGCCAGCCTCGCTTTCGGCGGGCTTGTTACAGGGAATCCATTTCTCTCTGTAGCACTGTCGTGTTTTCAGGAAGACGTTCCTCGCCTTTCCGGAGTCAGCCCCCCGCCCTTCGAAGAGACGCATGGGGTCGGGTTCCTTGAGTCGAAAGATGTGACGAGGGTGCACGGGCCGCTGGAAGGCCCCGCGCTACAGGTCGCTCCGCGCGGGAACCTTTCTCGAGAAGGGGGTGTCTGGCGCGCCGCTGGGGCCGTCCTCGAGAGGTGGAAGTGGAACACGCGCGCGTCTGGGAGCTGACAGTCTGGATGGGTTGTGTCGTCGCGGTGGCACTGAGTCCGGGACTCACGGGGCGGGCGTTCGCCCAGGAGCCACCGGCCTCGCGCGTGAAGCCCGACACGGCCCTGGAGAACGCCGCCGTCCTGGGGCGCGTCTGGGGCACGGTGAAGTACGTGCACCCCGCGCTCGCCTTCCGCGCGATGGACTGGGACGCGGCCCTGGTGGAGTCACTCCCGGGCGCGCTCGCGGCGAACACCCCGGAGGCGCTGGCCGCGTCGGTGGGCACGTTGTTGCGCCGGCTGGAGGACCCGCTCACCCGCGTCGAACCCGAGCCCTCCGCGCCGCCCGCGTCCCATGAGCCGTCAGGCCCGCTCACCCGCTGGTCCGGTGACGTGCTGGTGCTGGATTTGGACCGGCGCTTCACGAACTTCAACGCGCTGTATCCCGCGATGACGGCGGTGGGGCCGGAGCTCGCCCGCGCGCGCCGCGTCGTCGTGGACCTGCGCGCCAGCGGTCCCGACGAGGCCCTCTGGATGGAGCTGGCGCTGGGCTTCCTGGAGCGCTCGCTCCCCTCGGAAGTGGTGACGGCTCCGGCGGAGCGCTTCCGCGTGTACTCGGGCTTTCCCGTGCAGGTGGGGCCGAGCTCCGGGGACTACAGCGCCTCGGTGGAGACGCGGCTGGCGCGGACCTTCACGCCCGCGCCCCAGACGCCGAAGCGCTCGCGGGTCCTCCTCGTCAACGGCCGCACGCCCCTGTCTCCCCTGCTGCTCGCCCTGCTCTCCTCGCCTCGCACGCGGCTCGTCACCCAAGGCGCGCTGGATGAGGCCTCCGCCGTGAAGACTCGCGCCCTGTCTCTTCCCGGAGGCCAGCGCGCGGTGGTGCGCGCCTCGGAGCTGGTGTTCCCCTCCGGCTCATCGGGGCTGCGCGCGGACGTCACCGTGCCCGCCAACGCGGACGAGGGCGACACCGGCCCCGCGTTCCAGGCCGCGCTCCGGCTGCTGCGCGCGGGCACGCCGAAGGCCTCCGCGCGTGTCGCGGCGAAAGACTCGGGGCTCCCCGTCGGCGGCCCGGATGACGCGTACGCGGCCATGACGTACCCGTCCGAGCCCTACCGGATGCTCGCGGTCATCCGCTTCTGGAACGTGATGCGCCTCTTCCACCCGGACCCCAAGGCCCTGCGGGATTGGGACGCGGTGCTGCCGGAGTTCCTCGGCCGGGCCCGCGCGGCCCAGGACTCGCGCGCGTACACGCAGGTGCTCTACGCGCTGTCCGCGCGAGTCTCCGACGGCCACGTCTTCGTCGCGGAGAGCGGCCAGCCCCTGCGCTCGCTCGCGGAGGCCACCGCGCCCCTCGTCCTGCGCGCGGTGGAGGGACGCTTCCTGGTGGCGGAGCTGCCCGTGCCCGAGGCCGCGCGCGCCGCCGGCATCGGCGTGGGGGACGAGGTGTTGACCATCGACGGGGAGCCGGTGGCCACGCGCGCCGCGCGCTTCTCTGGCCTGCTCGGCGCCTCGCACGACGCGGCCCGCGCCGCTCGCGTGGCCAGCCTGCTGCTCGCGGGCGCGGACGGAAAACCCGTGGAGGTGATGACCCAGGGCGTGGATGGACGCATGAAGGAATCGCGGCTGCCCCGCTCGCGCGACTTCCTCCCGTTCCTCCGCCCTCCCGTCCAGGACGACGCGCCGTGGAAGCAGCTCGACGGCGGCGTGGGCTACGTGGACTTGAGACGGCTGCGCGCCGACTCGGTGGACGGGATGTTCGAGGCGATGAAGGACACGCGTGCCCTCGTGCTCGACTTGCGCGGCTATCCCCAGGGCAGCGCCTGGGCGCTGGCGCCGCGACTCAACACCCGGGGCGCCACGGCGTCCGCGTTCATCACCCGCCCGCTGCTATCCGCGGGAGAGGCGCGGGAGGTGCGAGCCCCGGACACGCTGCCCGCTGGCGACAAACCCCGCTACCCCGGCCGCGTCGTCGTGCTCGTGGACGAGCGGACGCTGAGCCAGGGTGAATACACGGCCATGATGATTCAAGCGGCGTCCGGCGCGCGCCTGGTGGGCAGCGCCACGGCGGGCGCGGTGGGCGACACCACCAACGTCTGCCTGCCCGGCGACGTCTGCGTGCTCTTCACCGGTCAGCGCTTCGAGACGCCCGACGGCCGCGCGGTGCAGGGCGTGGGGCTGCGCCCGGACGTGGAGGTCCACCCCACCGTGCGCGGCCTGCGCGCCGGACGCGACGAGGTGCTGGAGCGCGCCCTCACCCTGCTGCGCGAGGCAGGTGCACGGTGAAGACGGAGCCCACGCCCTCGCGGCTCTCCACCTCGATGCGACCGCCCATCGCCTCGACAATCTGCCGGCTGATGTAGAGCCCCAGGCCCAGCCCTCCGTAGTGCCGCTCCGACACCGCGCGCTCGAAGCGGCCGAAGAGGCGCGGCAGGTCCGTCTCGGAGATGCCGATGCCCTCGTCCCGCACCGACAGCAGCACCTGGTCCTCGCCCGCCGCCGCGGCCGTCACCTGCACGGGCCTGCCCGCGCCGTACTTGGCCGCGTTGGTGAGCAGGTTCACCAGCACCTGGTCCAACCGGAGCGAGTCCCACCGGCCCTGGAGCGGCGCTGGGATGTCCACGCGCACCGAGCACCCCGCCACCGCGAACACCTCCTCCATCCGCTCCACCGCGTCGCGCACCGCCTGGCCCAGGTCCACCTCCGTGGGCTCCAGCGCCAGCCGGCCCAGCGACACGCGGCTGACGTCCAGCAGGTGGTCCACCAGCGAGGCCAGCCGCTGCACCTGACGCATCGCCGTGGACAGCCGGGGCGCCACCTTGTGGCGCGAATCCCCGCTGAGCGCCCGGTCGATGAGCCCATGCTGGAGCTTGAGGCTCGTCAGCGGCGTCTTCAGCTCGTGGCTCGCCACCGACAGGAACTCGTCGCGCAGCCGCACCGCCGCCTGCGCGTCCCGGTACAGCGACGCGTTCTCCAGCGCCACCGCCACCCGCCGCGCCAGCTCCTCCATCATCGACACGTCCGACATGGCCAGCGGCCGCTGCGGCGGCGACGTGCCCAGCGTGATGACGCCCAGCGTGCGTCCGCGCGTGCGCACCGGCACCACCAGCAGCGACGCGGGCCTCAGGGCCTCCAGCAGCGCGCGCTGGTGCACGGAGCTCTCCGACAGCCGCTCGCACAGCGCCGCGTCCACGTCCGGCACGAAGCGCGGCTCTCCCGACTGGAAGCACTCGCGCGACAGGGACAGGGCGCCCTCTCCGCCCAGCACGGAGAGCACGGAGGCATTGCGTGAAGGCTCCTGGTGCGCGGACGCCACGCACCGCAGGGAGCCATCCGGCCCCACCAGCTCCACCAGACAACTGGAGGCCACGCTGCTCGCGGCCACGCGGGCCACGTGCTCCAGCGTCCACTCCACGTCGTCCAGGTGCTCCGCCAGCGCGCGGCTCGCCTCCAGCAGGAAGAAGAGCCGCTCCTCGGCCTCCTTGCCCATCTGCAGCGCGTGGTGCAGCCGCTCGCCGCGCTCGCGCAGCGTCCCGTACAGCGCCGCGCGCTCCAGCGCCTGCGAGCACTGGTGGGCCAACGCCTCCAGGAAGGAGCGCTCCAGCGGAGCGAACACGCGCGGCGCGTTCCACGCCAGCCCCACGAAGCCCAGAATCCCCCGCTCCGTCAGCAGCGGGAGGACCGCGCGCGCGCCCTCGCCCAGCGCCTCCAGGTCGCGCCCCACGATGCCCGCCAGGGGAAGCACGTCCTCCAGTTGGGAGAACCACTGTGCCTCGCGCCGCTCCATCGCGAGCGCCAGCATGGGCAGGCCCGACACCCGCTGCCCGTCGATGGCGTCCAGCCAATCCCGCGAGTAGCCGCTGGCGCCGAGCGCTCGCAGGCAGCCCTCGTCGGTCAGCTCCACGAAGGAGACACGCGCCGCGCCCGAGGCCTCCAGCCCGTCGCGCACCAGCACCCGCGCCACGTCCTCGGCGGTGGCCGCGCGGGACAGCGCCGCCGTCACCAGTTGCAGCCGCGAGGAGAAGGACTGGGCCGCGCGCGCCTCCTCGTACAGGAGCGCGTTGTCCATGGACAGGCTGGCGCGGCGGGACAGCTCCATCGCCACATCCACGTCCGGCGCATCGAAGGAAGCCACCCTGTCACCTCGCACCAGCGACATGGCGCCGAGCACCCGTCCCCGCGCCACCAACGGCAGGATGAGCGCCGCCCGGCTGCCCAGGCTCCGGACGCCGTCGAGCTGCTCGGTGGCGCGCACCAGCCCCGGCAACAGCTCCTCCGTCACCACCGGCAGCGCCACCGGACGTCCGGTGCGCAGGGCCTCGGAGATGCCACCCGGGGACACCAGGTCCACGGGCCACAGCCGGGCCAGCTCGTGCACCAGCTCCACCTTCTCCGGCTCCCGGTGCGCCGCGGCCACGCGCTCCACGCGCCCGTCCTCGGCGATGACGTCCACCGCGCACCAGTCCGCCAGCACCGGCACCGCCAGCTCCGCCAGCCGCTGGAGCACCGTGCGCCACTCCAGCGACGTGCCCAACAGCTCGCCCGCGCGGGCCAGGAAGACCAGGCGCGCGTCCTCCGGGGAAATCGGCGGCTGCGCGTGGAGCTCGGAGGGAGGCTCGACGCGGCGGGGGTTCCCGGCGTCATCGCGGGAGGTGGCAGTGGACGAACCGGACTCGGCGGACATGGAGGCAGACCACGCTGGAAGAGAAGCGCCGCGCGACATCAGACCCCGAGGCTAGAGACGTCCCGGAGGCGTCAACAATGCCGTCTGTCTTCGAGGACAGGGAGACTGTCCAGTGTCGGACCGGTGAGACGTTGAGTCCCGCGCGTGCGCCCGCTTCGAACACCACGCGTACGGAATGACTCGGGACTGGGAGGACGCGGACTCAGCTCGCGGCGGCGGCCGTCGGCGGGTTCCACCACACGCCGCCCTTGCCTTCCATGGCGGCCTTCGCGCGCTCGCGCACGTCGGCCCGCTCCTCCATGGACAAGGGACGCGCCGAGTGGGCCGCGCCGAGCGCCGCGTCCTGCTCGTTGGGGTGGCTCATCCCCATCAACATGACGTCCGGGTCCAACGACAGCGTGTAGCGCACGCACTCCTCCACGCTCAGGTGCGGCAGGAGCGGCGCGTCCCGGTCCTCGCGTCCGCCGGAACCCACCTTGCCACGTGGGCGGGCCTCCAGCGGACGGCCATACCCCTCCGTGTCGCCCAACAGCTTGCCCGCGCCGAACGTCTTGAACGACACCACGCCCACGCCGCGCGAGCGCGCCAGCGGCAGCACGTCCTCCACGTAGCGCAAGTCCACGAAGGGCCCCAGCGGGAACATCACCACGTCGCACAGCCCGGAGTTCACCGCCGCGCGCAGCACGTCCGGATGGTGGCTGGAGATGCCCCGGAAGCGCGCCTGTCCCGCGCTCACGCACCGGCCCAATTGCTCCAGGCCTCCGCCCGGCGCCGCCAGTTGCTCCCACGCGGACGGCTCCGACACGGCATGGAAGGCGAACAGGTCCACCGTCGCGTGGCCCAGCCTCTTCAAGCTGGCCTCCACCTGCGGCGCCACCGGCGCGTCGAGCACGTCCACCTTGTCGATGAGGAACACGTGCTCGCGCCGGCCGCGCAGCGCCTCGCCCACCACCTCCTCGCTCAACCCCTCCTCGTAGTTGGGCGCGGTGTCGATGACGTTCAGCCCCGCGTCCAGGGCGCGGCGCAGCGTGGCGACGAGCGCCTCGCGGGGCGCCGAGCGGTCGGCGATGTCACCGATGCCCACCGCCGTGGCGACGAAGCCGGTGCGGCCCAGGGCGCGGCGGGGCGTGAAGCGGGGCAGTGGACTCACGGACATGCCCCGGGTTGTGCAAGAGGCCCTCCCTCGTCGTCAAGGCACGCGGCGCGCGAAGGTTCAGCGGAAGGGCCCTGTGACTTCGAACGTCACGCCCGCGTTGAGCGAGTTCGTCGTCCCGCGCTGCGAGCTGAAATACAGCCTGCGTCCATCCGGACTGAAGGCCGGCCCCGTCAGCTCCGAGCCCGCGTGGCCCTGCACTCGCAAGAAGCTGGCGACGATGCGCTGGGGGCCCGGGGTGATGAGACAGATTTCCAGGTTGCCGCCGTCCTCCGCGACGAAGAGGTCACCCGAGCGCGACACCACCACGTTGTCCACGCCCGACAGCGGCGAGCCCGGATACAGGGACGTGGCGTAGATGAGCTCCAGCTTCCCCGTGGCCGGCGTGTGCGCCCACACGCGGTTGTCGCCCTTGGTGGTGAAGTAGATGACGCCGCCGTCGTACCAGCAGCCCTCGCCGCCGTTGAACCCCGTCGTCCGCGCCGCCACGTCGGGCTGGAGCGACGCGGACCTGTCCGCCCCGCATGGCACCCAGCGCACCGTCGCATTCCCCGTCAGCGCATTGCCCGTCACATGGGCCGCCTCCAGCGTGCCCTCCGCCAGCACCGGCCACGCGGACGGAGTGAAGCGATACAGCCGCCCCATCGGATGGTCCTCCGTCAGGTAGAGCCGGCCACCGTCCGGGTCCACCGCCACCGCCTCGTGGGGGAACGTCCCGAGCGCGCCGCGCACCACGCCCTGCGAGGCCTTGACCGGGTTGCACTCCCAGACGCGTCCGGCGCCGTGCTCCTCGCACGACAGCCACGTGCCCCAGGGCGTCGGTCCCCCCGCGCAGTTCATCCGCGTGCCGGCCAGGATGCGGTACGCGGCCACCACGCTCCCACCGCCGTTGAAGCGCAGCGCGCCGACACCTCCGGGGTTGCCCTCGCTGTTGGACACGTACACCCAGCCGCCGTCGGGCCTCGCGAAGCAGGCGCCACCGTCCGGCGCGGGGTGCCACACATAGCCGGAGTTCCCCACCGACTGTCCCGAGCGGGCCACGATTCGCGAGGTGAAGCCCGCCGGAAGCCGCAGGCCGTTGACGTCCCCGCCGCCGGACATCGCCCCGTAGGGACTCACGCCCGGTTGGGCCGGCGCCGCGTAGGCCTCCTTCCAGAACGAGGGGCCCCAGGCGAGCGCTCCACCTCCGAGCGCGGAGAGACGAAGAAAGCCACGGCGACTCAGACGCATGTGCGGGTTCTCCTGTGCGAGCAGGAAAACCACCCACCCCGCCCCTCACCACTGAACGCGGCGCGAGCGTGAGGCCCGCGACATCACCCGCGTCGACTCGCGCGGTTCTTGTCCCAGATGGCGTAGAGGATGATGAGGAAGGCGACAAGCCGCGCCACGTAGAGGTAGTAGGTGCGCTCGTCCAGCGAGTCCATCAGCGCCAACACCGCCGAGTTCACCCCCAGCAGCGCGAACGCGAGCGAGAAGAAGGCGAACAGGCGCTCGTGCGACTGCTTCCAGAAGCGCAGGAAGAACAAGGCGCAGGCCAACCAACCCATCGCCGCCGCGCCGTTGAGCATGGACCTGAGCATGGGCGAGTTACCTCACGAAGCATCCCAGATGAGGCCGTAGAGCAGGACGGAGACACTGGCCAGCCCGGTCAGCAGGCGCGGCATGTACAGGTCGATGGTGGCGGGCAGAATCACCAGGTCCACGAAGAGCAGCACGTTGCTGACCGCCATGCCCACGAAGCACAGCCCGCTCCACAGGAGCAGCCGGGACTGGCTGCTCTTCCACGCGCGCAGGAGCAGCACCGCGCACGCCACGCTCGTCAACGCACAGAGGATGTAGACCGCCTCAGCCATTGCCGCCGTCCTTGTCCTTCTTCAGCACGAAGGCTTCAGCGAAACCCCGGACCTTGTCCAACGGCCGGGAGAAGATGAAGGAGATGACAGTCACCCGCCGCGCACCGTACACCGCCGCCAGCTCCGTCACCGCCTGCGCGTCTTCCGAGCTCGCGGGACTGAAACGATAGACGGATACGGCTCCGCCGTCGCTCACCAGCAGCTTGCTCGCGGTGAGGTCCGTCAGCCTCGCGGCCGCGGAGGGTTCTGTGATGCGCAGCTCCAGGCTCACCGATGACGCGGTCCACTCCCGTCCCGGATGGGCACGGAGCAGGAGAAGCACTTCCAGCTTCTCCAGGGAGTCGATGTGCGTCGTGATGAAGCGCTGGACCCGCGGGGGCAGTCCGGCGTCGCTCACGCAGCCAACATGCTCCCGTTATTTTGTGCGTCAACCTTTTCCTGCCCGAGGGTGTTCAGCTTCGGGCGAGGGGAGGTCCTCCGGTGGGTCGCGGAGCCTTGTGGGGAGGCCCTGCCCGGCTCCCTGCTCCGGCGGCGTCACGGGGGTAGGCACCAGGTGTCGCAGGCCCTCGACGAGCTGCTCGGTGGCGCTGGGGCCCGTGACGTCGAGCAGCGCCAGCAGCACCGTCTCCGGACGCCCGTACATCTTCGGCAAGAGCGTGCTGAAGGCGCGCACCGAGCCGCGCTGTTCGCCCAGCTCCCAGTCCACATGGAAGCCCTGGAGCGTCTCGCCCCGGGCCGCGCGCATCAGCGGCTGCGCGTCCTGCGGCAGCGCGATTCCATCCTGTCCCCGGACGATGACGCTCTCGTGGAGGCCCTGCGCCTCGCGATACGCCAGACACCCACCGGCCAGTCCCTGGGCGGCCCGGTTGGCCAGCAGGGTGTGGCCGCTGCCCGGCTCCACCAGGGCCAGGGGCGTGGGCAGCGCCGTCAATACGGCCTCCAGCCAGCGCTGCTGGTTGCGGTGTGACTCCATCTCCCGGCGCAGGTGCTCCTCGCGCGCGCGGGCCCGCTCCACCTCCATGCGCCGATGGGCCTCCGCCAGCTCGCTCTCGTGCTCGCGCCGCTGCGTCTCGCGCAGCGCCTCCGCCTGACGCCGCACCAGCTCCGTCTTGCGGAACAGGTCCACGAAGACGCCGACCTTCGAGCGGAGGATTTCCGGCTCATAGGGCTTGAGCAGGTAGTCCACCGCGCCCACCGCGTAGGCGCGCAGCTCCGGGAGCTGGCCGCGCGACAGGGCGGTGAGGAAGAGGATGGGGGTGTTGCGGCTGCGCTCGCGCTCGCGGATGAGGCTCGCCGTCTCGAAGCCGTCCATGCCCGGCATGACGACGTCCAGGAGGATGGCGGCGAAGTCCTGGGTGAGCAGGTGGCGCAGCGCCTCGCGGCCACTCTTCGCGGTGAGGAGCTTCTGCCCCAGCGGCGCCAGCGTCGCCTCCAGCGCCAGCAGTCCCTCCGGCTGGTCGTCGACGAGGAGGATGCAGGCGGGCTCCACGGAGAGCGCCGGGCCCCGCGGGGGCGTGGCGCTCATGGTTGCACCCGGCCGCGCGCCACGTAGGCCAGCCGCGTCAGCCATCCTCCCACCTCGGCGAGCGACAGGCGCTCCACCTCGCCCTCCTGCCCCTCGCCGCCCTCGGACCCGCCTCGCACCACGGCCACGCGTCCGCCCCGCGCCTGGAGGAGGTTCAGGCCCTCCTGGCCGTCTTCATGGCCGGCGAAGAGCAGCGCGGCGGCGGCCGCGCCGTAGCTGTCCGCCGCGGACTCGAAGAGGGCGTCGATGGCGGGACGGCAGCCGTGCTCGGGAGGCTCCACGGACAGGGCCACGCTGCCCCGGTCCACCAGCAGGTGATAGCCCCACGGCGCCAGGTACACGCGGCCGGGCACCAGGTCGTCCTTGTCGTCCGGCTCCACCACCGGCAGCGCGCAGCGACGGCCCAGCGGCGCGGCCAGCAGGTCATGCGGCCCCCGGTGCAGCGCGACGACGACGGGCGTCGGCAGGTGCGCCGGCAGCACGGACAGCAGCGTCTCCACGTCCGCCCCCGCGCTCCGAGGCGCCCCCACCACCAGCAGGCCCACGCTCATGTCACCCTCCGGAAGATGTGGCCGCTGCCCTCCAGCTCTTCGTAGGCGGCGGCGTGCGGCGTGCGCGCGAGCGACTCCTTGCGCCCCAGGCACAGGAAGCCGAAGCGGGCCAGGCTCTCATACAGCCGCGCGTGCACGCGGTTGTGCAGGGCGCGATTGAAGGACAGCAGCGTGTCCCGACACAGGATGACGTGGAACTCGTTGAACGAGCCGTCGATGGTCAGGTTGTGCTGGGTGAAGAAGATGCCGTCGCGCAGCTTCGGCTGGAGCAGCGCCCAGTTGCCGTCGCGCGTGTAGTAGTCCGACAGCGAGCCCCTCCCGCCCGACTCCGCGTGGCGGCGCGCGTCGTCCTCGCCGGGCAGCGGCAGCACGCCGGTGCGCGCGTCCGCCAGGAGCCCCTCGCTGGCATCCGACGCGTAGAGCCGGCAGCGGCCCCACAGGCCCTCCTCGTGCAGCAGGATGGCCAGGGCATAGGTGTCCTCACCCGTGCCGCAGCCCGCGTGCCAGACGCGCACGGACGGCCACGTGCGCAGCACCGGCACCACGCGCGCGCGGAAGTCGCGGAAGAAGGCCGCGTCCGCGAAGAGACCCGGAGGCGTGCTGGACAGCGCGCGCAAGAGGCCCTCCAGCGCCTCGCTGTCGTGCAGCACGCGGGCCTGGAGCGCGGAGAAGGACTCCAGGCGCTCCTCGCGCAGGTGGCGCCGCAGCCGCCGCAGCAGCCGCGGCCGGGAGTGGCTGCGCAAGTCGAAGCCCCAGTGGCGGGCCACGCCCTCCAGGAGCAGGTCCGCCTCCAGCGCCTCCAGGGCCGCCGCCGAAGCCGTGGCGTTCACCCGGAGATCTCCGTGCGCGGGCCTCGCGCCGAGACGCCTCGCGGCGCGTGCAGCCACACGCGCAGCAGGCTGAGCAGCTTTTCGATATCCACCGGCTTGGTGATGTAGTCGGACGCGCCCGCCTCCAGACACTTCTCGCGGTCCCCCTTCATCGCCTTGGCGGTGAGGGCGAGAATCGGCAGGTGCGCCACGCGCTCCATGCGGCGGATGGCGCGCATGGCCTGGTAGCCGTCCATCTCCGGCATCATCACGTCCATCAACACCAGCTCGATGTCCGGGTCTGTCTCCAACTGCGCCAGCCCCTCGCGCGCGCTCTCCGCGAAGGCCACCTTCATGCCGTAGCGCTCCAGCACGGTGTTGAGGGCGAAGATGTTGCGCACGTCGTCGTCCACCACCAGCACCTTGCGGTTGACGAGCAACGGGTCTCTCTCGCGCGCCTTCTCCAGCATGCGGCGCTTGGACTCGGACAGGTTCGCGGGCGAGCGGTGCAGGAACAGGCTGGTCTCCTCCAAGAGGCGCTCGGGGCTCTGCGCGTCCTTGACGACGATGGCCTCCGCCACCCGGCGCAGCTCCGTCTCCTGGGCGCGCGACAGCTCGCGGCCCGTGTAGACGATGATGGGCGGGCCGCTGGCGCCATGCGCCTCGCGCACGCGGCGGATGAGCTCCGTGCCAGGCAGGTCCGGCAGACCCAAATCGAGCACCATGCAGTCGAACCGTCGCTCGGCCAGCGCCGCCAACGCGTCCGCCGCCGTGCCCACCGCCACCGTCTGCACATCCTCGCTGCCCAGGAGTTCCAGCAGCGTCTGCCGGTGCACGGGGTCGTCCTCGACGATGAGCAGGCCCCGGCCCTCGCGCTCCACGAAGTCGCGCAGGGAGGCCAGCGCAGACGCCGCCGCCTCCGGGTCCGCCGCCGCGCGCAGGTGGCCGATGGCGCCCAGGTTGAGCGAGCGCTCGCGGTGGTCCGCGTCGGACACCGTGTACACGGGCAACGCGCGCGTGCCCGCGTCGTGCTTGAGCCTGTCGAGCACCACCCAGCCCGCCATCTCCGGCAGGTCCAGGTCCACCGCCACGGCCACCGGCCGCGCGTTGCGCACGGCGTCCAGCGCGCCCTCCACCTCCGTGGAGACAATCACCTTGAAGCCCGCGCCCTGCGCCGCCGCGCGCAGCCGGGCCGCGTGGTCCGGCACGTGTGTCACCGCGAGCAGCACCTTGTCCCCGGGCTGGATGGACAGCCGGTCATCGTCGATGCCCAGCGACGCCAGCGAGACGGCGGGCACCACCTCCTCCAGGTGGAGCGGCGGCACCAGCGAGGCCGTGTGGGCCAGGGCGGCGGCCGCGGGCACCGTCCGCGAGGTGTCCTGCTGTCCCGGCCGGTCCGCCACGAAGTCCAGGGGCAGGTACAGGGTGAAGACGCTGCCCTGGCCCGGCTCGCTCTCCAGCCGGATTTCACCGCCGAGGAGCCTGGCGATTTCACGGCTGATGGACAGACCCAGGCCGGTGCCGCCGTACTTGCGCGCGGTGGAGCCGTCCGCCTGCTGGAACGCCTCGAAGATGATGTGGTGCTTGTCCTTGGGGATGCCGATGCCCGTGTCTCGCACGGAGAAGGCCACCACCGAGGGCGCGGTGGAGAGCACCGGGTGGTCCGGCGTCCAGCCGCCCTGGGCCATGCCGATGTCGAGCGCCACCGAGCCGGACTCGGTGAACTTGAAGGCGTTGGACAAGAGGTTCTTGAGCACCTGCTGGAGCCGCTTGGCGTCCGTCTCCACCTCGCCGGCCATGCCCCGCGCCAGGTCGATGTCGAACTGGAGGCCCTTCTTGTCCGCCACCTGCCGGAAGGTGCGGTCCACGAACTCGCGCAGGTCGCTGAAGCGCAGCGGGCCCACGTCCACCGTCATGGTGCCGGACTCAATCTTCGACAGGTCGAGGATGTCGTTGATGAGCTCCAGCAGGTCCGCGCCGGAGGCGTGAATCGTCCGGGCGAACTCCACCTGCCGCCCGGTGAGGTTGCCCTCGACGTTGTCGCTGAGCGTCTGACTGAGGATGAGCAGCGAGTTGAGCGGCGTGCGCAGCTCGTGGCTCATGTTGGCCAGGAACTCGCTCTTGTACTTGGAGGTGAGGCTGAGCTGCTCCGCCTTCTCCTCGAGCGCGCGCTTGGCCTGCTCGACTTCGCCGTTCTTCCGCTCCACCTCCGTCTTCTGCTCGGAGAGCAGCTTCGCCTTCTCCTGGAGCTCCTCGTTGGTGCGGCGCAGCTCCTCCTGCTGCCGCTTGAGCAGCTCCTCGGACTGCTGGAGCGACGTGGCCTGCTGCTCCAGGCGCTTGTTCGTCTCCGTCAGCTCCTCCTGCTGCTTGCGGAGCTCATCGGTGAGCGCCTGCGACTGCTTGAGCAGCGCCTCCGTGCGCATGTTCGCGGCGATGGTGTTGAGGACGATGCCGATGGACTCCGTGAGCTGCTCCAGGAAGCCCAGGTGCACGTCGCTGAAGCGGTGGAACGAGGCCAGCTCGATGACGGCCTTGATTTCGCCTTCGAAGAGCACCGGCAGCACGACGATGTTGCGCGGCACCTCCTCGCCCAAGCCGGAGGAGATGCGGATGTATGTGTCCGGCACGTCCGACAGGAGGATGGGCTCCTTCTCCAGCGCGCACTGGCCGACCAGTCCCTCGCCCAGCCTGAAGCTGTTCGAGAGCCCCTTGCGCTCGCGGTACGCGTACGACGCCAGCAGCTTGAGAATCTGCTCCCCGGCCTCGGCGCGCTCGGAGATGTAGAAGACGCCGTGCTGCGCGTCCACCAGCGGCGCCAGCTCCGACAGGATGACCTTGGACACCGTGAGCAAATCCCGCTGGCCCTGGAGGACGCGGGTGAACTTGGCCAGGTTGGTCTTGAGCCAGTCCTGCTCCGTGTTCTTTCGCGTGGTGTCCTTCAGGTTGCGAATCATCTCGTTGATGTTGTCCTTCAGGGCGGCCACTTCGCCCTGCGCGGACACGGTGATGAACCGCGTGAGGTCACCCTTCGTCACCGCCGTGGCCACCTCGGCGATGGCGCGCACCTGCGTCGTCAGGTTGGCGGCGAGCTGATTCACGTTGTCGGTGAGGTCGCGCCAGATGCCGGCCGTGCCGGGCACGCGCGCCTGTCCGCCCAGCTTCCCTTCGATGCCCACCTCGCGGGCCACCGTCGTCACCTGGTCGGCGAACACCGCCAGGGTGTCAATCATCCCGTTGATGGTGTCCGCCAGCTCGGCGATTTCGCCCTTCGCGTCCACGACGAGCTTGCGCTTCAAGTCACCGTTGGCGACCGCCGTCACCACCTTGGCGATGCCGCGCACCTGCGTGGTGAGGTTGGAGGCCATGGAGTTCACGTTGTCCGTGAGGTCCTTCCACGTACCACCCACGCCCTTCACGTCCGCCTGCCCGCCCAGCTTGCCTTCCGTGCCGACTTCGCGAGCCACGCGTGTCACTTCGGACGCGAAGGAGGAGAGCTGATCCACCATGGTGTTGATGGTGT
Source organism: Myxococcus eversor (assembly GCF_010894455.1). Taxonomy (GTDB): domain Bacteria; phylum Myxococcota; class Myxococcia; order Myxococcales; family Myxococcaceae; genus Myxococcus; species Myxococcus eversor. The sequence goes on from NZ_JAAIXY010000002.1 coordinate 359,142, forward strand.
TCTTCAGCTCCGCGATTTCACCCTGCACATCCACCGTGATTTTCTTGGAGAGGTCTCCGCGAGCCACCGCCGTCGTCACCTCGGCGATGTTGCGCACCTGCGCCGTCAGGTTGGAGGCCATGGAGTTCACGTTGTCCGTGAGGTCCTTCCACGTGCCCGCCACGCCCTTCACGATGGCCTGTCCGCCCAGCTTTCCTTCCGTGCCGACTTCGCGCGCGACGCGTGTCACCTCGGACGCGAACGAGTTGAGCTGGTCCACCATCGTGTTGATGGTGTTCTTCAGTTCGAGAATCTCACCGCGCACGTCGACGGTGATTTTCTTCGACAGGTCTCCATTGGCGACGGCCGTCGTCACCTCGGCGATGTTGCGCACCTGAGCCGTCAGGTTGGACGCCATCGAGTTCACGTTGTCGGTGAGGTCCTTCCAAGTGCCACCGACGCCGCGCACCACGGCCTGTCCGCCCAGCTTTCCTTCCGTGCCGACTTCACGCGCGACGCGGGTCACCTCGGAGGCGAACGAGTTGAGCTGGTCCACCATCGTGTTGATGGTGTTCTTCAGCTCCAGAATCTCGCCGCGCACGTCGACGGTGATTTTCTTGGAGAGGTCTCCGCGGGCCACCGCCATCGTCACTTCGGCGATGTTGCGCACCTGGGACGTGAGGTTGGAGGCCATCGAGTTCACGTTGTCGGTGAGGTCCTTCCACGTGCCACCGACGCCGCGCACCACGGCCTGTCCGCCCAGCTTGCCCTCGGTGCCGACCTCCTTCGCGACGCGCGTCACCTCGGAGGCAAAGGACGAGAGCTGGTCCACCATCGTGTTGATGGTGTTCTTCAACTCCAGCACCTCACCGCGAGCATCCACGGTGATTTTCTTCGACAGGTCGCCCTTGGCCACCGCCGTCGTCACGTCCGCGATGTTGCGCACCTGCGCCGTCAGGTTGGACGCCATCGAGTTCACGTTGTCGGTGAGGTCCTTCCACGTACCACCGACGCCGCGCACCACGGCCTGTCCACCCAGCTTGCCCTCGGTGCCGACTTCGCGAGCAACGCGCGTCACCTCGGACGCGAACGAGTTGAGCTGGTCCACCATCGTGTTGATGGTGTTCTTCAGCTCCAGGATTTCACCCTGCACGTCGACGGTGATTTTCTTCGACAGGTCGCCATTGGCCACCGCCGTCGTCACCTCGGCGATGTTGCGCACCTGGGACGTCAGGTTGGAGGCCATGGAGTTCACGTTGTCCGTGAGGTCCTTCCACGTGCCCGCCACGCCCTTCACCACGGCCTGTCCGCCCAGCTTGCCCTCGGTGCCCACTTCGCGCGCGACGCGCGTCACCTCGGACGCGAACGAGTTGAGCTGGTCCACCATCGTGTTGATGGTGTTCTTCAGCTCCAGGATTTCGCCGCGCACGTCGACGGTGATTTTCTTGGAGAGGTCTCCGTTCGCCACCGCCGTCGTCACCTCGGCGATGTTGCGCACCTGGGAGGTGAGGTTGGAGGCCATGGAGTTCACGTTGTCCGTGAGGTCCTTCCACGTGCCACCCACGCCCTTCACCACGGCCTGTCCGCCCAGCTTTCCTTCCGTGCCGACTTCGCGCGCGACGCGCGTCACTTCCGAGGCGAAGGACGAGAGCTGATCCACCATGGTGTTGATGGTGTTCTTCAGCTCCAGGATCTCGCCGCGCACGTCCACGGTGATTTTCTTGGACAAATCTCCCTTGGCCACCGCCGTCGTCACCTCGGCGATGTTTCGCACCTGGGACGTGAGGTTGGAGGCCATGGAGTTCACGTTGTCCGTGAGGTCCTTCCACGTGCCGGCCACGCCCTTCACCCGGGCCTGACCTCCGAGCTTCCCTTCCGTACCCACCTCACGGGCCACGCGTGTCACTTCCGAGGCGAACGCGCCGAGCTGCTCCACCATGCCGTTCACCAGCCGGGCGGTGCGCAGGAACTCGCCCTTGAGCGGGCGGCCATCCACCTCCAGGGCCACCGTCTGGGACAGGTCTCCCTTGGCCACGGCGCCGATGACGCGGCCCATCTCCGTGGTGGGCTGCACCAGGTCCGCCACCAGCGTGTTCACCGACTCCACGCAGTCGGCCCACGAGCCCACGGCGCTCACCACGTTGGCGCGCTGGGTGATGCGGCCCTCCTTGCCCACCACGCTGCCAATGCGCTCGAACTCGTGCGCCATGCGCTCGTTGAGCTCGATGATTTCATTGAGCGAGTCGGCCACCTTGCCGGCGTTGCCCACCTTGTCCACGGGCATGCGCACGGAGAAGTCACCCTTGCGCACGGCGGTGAGCACGCGCAGGAGCTGGCGCGAGTCCAAGGTGTCCGAGTCGTCCACCACGGAGCGCGATGGCGGAGGACTCGCGGCGGCGCGGCGGGAGACCACCTTCTTCACAGTCATTGAGAGCCCCAGCGCGTTCCCGCGAGGAGTGGCCCTCGGCTGCCGGGAACGGAAACTTTCGGAAGGGCTCCGTTCTCCCGCGACTCCCCGGAGCGGGGATAGTCCCCTCGGGAGGGCTGGCTGACAGTCATCTGACACTGCGGCCCCGCTTCGTGAGCCAGGCAACACTTGGCTCGGGACCTACACGACCCGGCGTGAAATCCGGCGCCCACCAGGGCCGGGGCTCCGGCGCTTGCCCGAGCCCTGGTGGACCCTGGCCTAGAAGCAGCGCGCCTTCGCGGCGACGCTCACCTGGTTCGACCCCCCGCCCAGGTACCAGTAACCACCGCTGTCGAAGATGCGGACGTACTCGCCGCCGCCCTCGAACTTGCCCTTCACGTACGTCAAGGCACAAGCCAGGCCCGACGAGGGCCCCATGTACGCCGAGCCCTGGCCCTGGCTCCAGGAAATCTCAGGGGTATAGCCCGTCGTGGGGCTGACGGTGATGCAGCGCGCGCGCGCGCGCACGCCACTCTGGCCGGAGTCTCCGCTCAGGTACCACTGCCCCCCGCTGACATAGGCGTGAACCCACTCCCCGCCGCCGTTGAACTTGCCGGCGACCCCCACCAGGTAGCACATGCGGTTGGTCGCCGTGCCCATGTTCACGGGGTAGTTCATCGACTGCGTCCATTGATACTCGGTGGTGTCCCCGCTCGCGGAAACGCAGCGCGCGGCGCCGTTGATGCTCGTCTGGGACGAGTTGCCACCCAGATACCAGGAGCCGCCCGTCTGGAAGATGTCCACCCGCTCGCCACTCCCCTCGAAGTCGCCCCCCACGCGAGTGAGGAAGCAGGACCTGCCCGAGGTGATGCCCATGGGATTCGCGACATGGCCCTGCGACCAGGTGTACTCGGAGCTCGGGACCAGGGCCTGGGGCTGGGTGTCCAGCTCCGGCGCGGCGGTCACCTGCTTCGCGGCCTCCTCCTGGGACAGCTCGGCCGACAGGTCCTCGGGACCACAGCCCGACAGCACGACGGGAATCGCGAGCGCGACAAACACGGTGTGACGCAACTTCGACATGATGGAGTCTTCCTGTTGATGGGGATGGGTTTGACGACGGAGGTCACGCATCGGCGGGTGCCGCTCGCGTCACCTCGTCGCGGTCCGCTTGAGCAAGGCCCGTGCCTCCCTCGCCGATGATCTTCGCCACTCGGGAGCACGCAGGCGCGCGCCCCACGAGGAGCGGCTGACACAGCTCATGGCACGGCGAGGCGCGCGCGGTGACACAGCACGCGAGCTGTGCCATGCGGCCTCGGGGCTCGACTCCAGGGCCGCGTGATAGCGTCTGGCCATGGCGCCTTCCGGGAGAGACGAGCCGCTCCTCGCTCCGACCGTGGCGTCGGTGGCGCCCACGCCCGCGCCCGTGTCCACGTCGGAGACGCCACCCGCGGAGGCCTCACCCTCCGCCCTCGCCACGTCGGACGCCCCGCCCCCTCGCGACTGGGCACGCTACGAGCTGTTCGAGCTGCTGGGGCGTGGCGGCATGGGCGAGGTCTACCGCGCGGAGGACCGGCGACTTTCGCGCCAGGTGGCCCTCAAGTTCATCCGGGGCGCGGACCCCGAGCGCGCCCTGCGCCTGCTCCAGGAGGCGCGCGCCCAGGCACGCATCGACCATCCCCACGTCTGCAAGGTCTTCGAAGTCGGTGAAGTCGCCGGGCGGGCCTATATCGCCATGCAGCTCGTGGAGGGCGAGCTGCTGGATGCCGCCGCCCGGCACCTCTCCGTGCGGGAGAAGGTCCGGCTGATGAAGGACGTCGCCGAGGCCATCCACGAGGCCCACCGGCTGGGCGTCATCCACCGGGACCTCAAGCCCTCCAACATCATGGTGCTCCGCGCGGAGGACGCGGGGTGGACGCCCGTCATCATGGACTTCGGCCTCGCATATGAGGCGGAGCGGGGACACGGCCTCACCGTCACCGGCGCGGTGATGGGGACGCCCGCGTACATGGCGCCGGAGCAGGCGCGGGGCGACGTGCGCGGCATCGACCGCCGCAGTGATGTCTACAGCCTGGGGGCCACGCTCCACGAGCTGCTCACCGGAGCGCCGCCCTTCACCGGGGCCACGCGGATGGAGACCCTGTCGAAGGTGCTCCATGACGACCCTCCGTCCCTCCGCTCGCGAGTGCCCACGCTGGACGTCGCGCTGGAGACGCTCTGCCTCAAGTGCCTGCACAAGGAGCCCGGCCAGCGCTACGCGTCCGCCCAGGCGCTGGCGGAGGACCTGCGGCGCTACCTGGACGGCGAGCCCATCCTCGGACGGCGCCCCGGCCCGCTGCACCGGCTGCGACGGGCCGCGCGCGGCCCCAGGGCCCTGGTGACGCTCTCCGCGGCGTCGCTGGTGGGCATGCTGCTGCTCGCCGGACTCGGGACGCGGTCGTGGCTCGCGCAGCGGGAGCTGCGGGCGCGGACGGACGCGCGAGTGCGCCTGGCCGAGCAGCTTGGCCAGCAGGTGCAGGAGCTGGAGGCCTTCGTGCGCGCGTTCCAGGCCCTGCCGCTGCACGACACCCGACCCGAGCTGCGGCTCGCCCACGAGCGCCTGGAGAAGCTCGCCGCCCAGGGCCAGGGGCTGGGACCCCCGGAGGAGGGGCTCGTGCTCCAGGCGCTGGGGCGCGGCCACCTGGCGCTGCGCGAGTTCGAGCAGGCCCACCAGTCACTGGAGCGCTCGCGGGAGCTGGGCGTGGACTCTCCGGGCCTGCACTACGCGCTGGGACGCGCGCTCGGCGAGCGCTACCGGCTGGCGCTGGAGGACGCGCGGCGCGGCGGCGGCGAGGCGTGGGTGGCCAGCCAGGAGCCCCTGCTCGCGAAGCGCTACCTGCTACCCGCCCTCCAATCGCTGGAGCGCAGCCGGGGCCTGGAGCTGGAGTCACCGCGCTACCTGGAGGCGCTCATCGCCTTGTACCGCGAGGACCATGTCCTGGCGGAAGAGGCCGCGCGCGAGGCCATGGCCCAGGCGCCCTGGCTGGCCGAGGCGCGCAAGCTCGCGGGGGACGTCTCCCTGGCCCGCGCCATGTCCCTCTTGGAGCAGGGGGACTACGGCGGCGCGCGCGCCGGCCTGCGTGAGGCGGGGGCGCGCTACGAGCAGGCGCTGGAGCTGGGGCGCAGCGACGCGTGGAGCCACGAGGCGCTCGCCGAGGTCTGGCTTCAACTGTCGGAGCTGGACAAGCGGGAGGGCCGCTCGCGCAAGGCCTCGCTCGACCTGGCGGAGGCCGCCGTGGACAAGAGCCTGACGGCGGCGCCGGACCGCGCCTCCGGGCACACGAAGAGGGCCCAGGTCCTGATGAACCAGTACCGCGCGGTGAACTTCCAGGGGGAGCCCGACGCGCGCGACGCGGAGGCCCTGCTCACGGCGTGGATGGGCGCCGCGGGGAGGGCCGTGGAGCTCGACCCCCGCGACGTGCTCGCGCAGGACTCGCTGGGGTACAGCCACTTCATGAAGGGGCTCAGGCAGGCGCGCGCGGGGCAGGCGCCCGAGGCGTCGTGGGACGCGGCCATCCGCTGGCTGTCCCGGGCCATTGAACTCCAGCCGCTCTACCCCTGGGCGCTCAACGACCTGGGGCTCGTCCACCGCTGGCGGGGCAACCACCTGCGCGAGCACGGCCAGGACCCGCTGCCCGCCTACGAGGAGGCCGCGCGCGCGTTCCTGGAGGCGACCCGCGCGGACCCGCGCTACCTGTTCGCCCACTCGAACCTGGCGGAGCTGCATGCGGCGCTGGCGGCCCACCGGCTGTCACGAGGGCTCGCGCCGGAGGCCGACGTCCAGCGGGCCCTGGAGGCCAGCGCGCGCGCCCTCGCCGTCGACGAGCGCTTCCACTCCGCGCATGAACACGCCGCCTCGGCGGAGCTGACGCGGGCGCGCCACCTGCTCGACACCGGCGGAGACCCTGGCCTGGCCCTGGAGCGAGCCCTGCGCGCAGCCGCGCGCGCACGCGCGCTGAATGCCCGCTCCGACCGCGCCCCCTTCCTCCAGGCCGACGCGCACCTGCTCCAGGCGCTCCACGCGCTGCGCGAGGGCCGCGACGCGACGGAGCCGCTCGCCGCCGGGCGACGAGCGCTGGAGGAGGCCTCCCGGCTGTCCCCCTCCTGCGCGGACTGCCGGAGCCTGGGCGCGGAGCTGGCGCTGGCGGCGGCGGACCAGCAGCGGCGCGAGGGACGCACGGGCCTCGCCTCCCTGCGCGGCGCGCTCGACGAGGCCCGGCGCGCCGTGGCGCTCTACGCCTACCCGGAGAGCCACCTGACGCTGGCGCGCGCGTGCTGGCGGTGGGCCCAGGCGGCGACGAGGACGGCGGCGCCGCCCGTGGTCGACGAGGGACTCGCGCAGGTGGAGCTCGCGCTGCGAAGCGCCCCGGATTGGGCGGAGGCCCAGGCCGTGCGCGGAGCCCTGCTGCTGACGCGGGCCCGGACCCTGGAGCCCGGCCCCGGATGGACCCAGGTCCTCCACGAGTCCCACGCCGCGCTCACCCACGCCACCCAGCGCGTCCCCTGGCTGCGCGGCACGTATGCGCGGCCGCTGCGGGACGTGGAGGCGGAACTCGCCCGCCTCCCTCCGGAGCACCCGGTTCTACGGTAGCGGCCGGGGCACTCCCGTGGCGAACGTCGCCGCCGCGCTCCACTGGGGCGTGCTCGCGCAGGCGGGCAGCACGCTGGTGCGAGGGAGGGGGAAGTCGTGGCGACGGTTCCGCGGATTCAGACACACCGCGCCCTGGGGGCCCCAGAGCGCCTCCAGGTGCTCCAGCTCGTCGAGCCGATTGCTGGAGCGCGAGCCGAACCCGTGCGCGTCCCGCCGCAGGAAGTCGGTGCCGTTCGTCGTATAGGCCCTCAAGTCACCCTGACCGACGAAGTACGCGGCGCGCTTCGCCTGGAGGCAGGCCCGGTAGACGTGCTCGCGACTCGCATCGACCTGGAAGGTGTCAGGCGACCAGGGCTGGTAGCCCCACGCCAGACAGGCGCCAATGGCCCCCGTCTCGCAGGCCATCGTGACGGAGTCGAGCCGCTCATCCACGAAGGCGTTCAGCCCGTCCACCCGGCGCGCCGGAAGGAAGACGGAGGCGACGGGCGCCTTCTCCGGTGAGCGGCACTGAGGCAGCCAGGGCTCGCTGCCCGCCTCGCGGTAGAGCACCTGGAAGTGGCGCCCTTTCAGCGGGCTCAGCGTCAGCTCGTAGCCCCGGCTCACCACGTCGCCGTCCACCTCGTCCACGGGGAGCGTGAAGTGGAACGTCAGCCGCCCCAGCGCCTCACCCCGGACCTTCGTGGCCCGCCCTCCCTCGGAGACCACGGCGTAGAGGTCCGTGGGGCTCGCGTGGACCTCCTCGAGCACCGGAGACGCCTCCCGTGACGGAGCCGCCGAGGGCGTGAGCCGGACGGGGATGTCCAGCACCCGCCGACGCTGCTCCAGCGAGCGCACCCGCATGACGACCCCCTCGGGCGTGTTGATGAAGCCCTCGGGACACAGCGTCGCGGTCCTCCCGTGGAAGAAGCAGTAGCTGTGTCCCTCGGCGATGTAGATGCCCAGGCCGTTGGGGTCCGGGTCGCATTGCCCGGTGGGACAGCTTCCCCCTCCGCCCGGTATCACCTCGGGCCGCGTCGCCACGTCGGAGGGGCGACCCGGGCCCGTCAGGCGACAGGCCCCCATCCCCAGCAACAACACCAGACAGCCGAGCCACGCGCAAAGGGTCTTCATCCAGATGTCTCCTCGAAGTGGAAAGCCGGGCCCGACATGGCCCATGGACACGCCCCATAGCGAGCGCCATGCCAGCGCGCCCTTCGCGGGACATCCCAAGGGGCGGGCCCGGTGCCGAGGCACCCCGGAGCGGTGGCACACCTGATGGCACTGTGCCCGAGCGCGCGGGCTCCCGCGTAGGATGGGCGCGCATGGAACAGGACCGGTCGACCCTCCAGCAGAGCGACGCCGCCGACGGCGGGGACGGCGCGGGAGAAGCGCCGCGGCCGGGGCTGATGCGGGTGCTCGGAGCGGGCACCGCGATGGCCGTGGCCCTGCCGCTGGGGGACGAGCTGCTGCTGGGACGCGGCGCCCTGGAGCCAGGCGCGGCCCCGGACCCGCGCATGTCGCGCAGCCACGCGCGGGTGCGCTACGAAGACGGACGCTTCCTCGTCACCGACCTGGGCAGCCAGAACGGCACCTTCGTGGACGGCGAGCCCCTGGCGCCGCACACGCCGCGCGAGGCCTGGCGGGTCATCCGGATGGGGGACTCGCTCTTCGTGCCCGGCAAGGACGTGGGGCCGCTGTCGCGCCAGGGCGTCATGAGGGACGAGGGCTTCATCCGGGGCCCCGCGATGCGGAGGCTGCTCGAACAGGTGTCACGCGCGGCCCAGCACGGCTTCGCCCTGCACATCCACGGAGAGAGCGGCACGGGCAAGGAGGGCGTGGCCCGGGCCTTCCATGACCACGGCCCCCAGAAGGCCGGGCCCTTCGTGGCCGTCAACTGCGCGGCCATCCCCCAGGGGCTCGCCGAGCGGCTGCTCTTTGGCGCGCGGCGCGGCGCGTTCTCCGGCGCGGACGACGCGGACGGCTACCTCCAGGCGGCGGACGGCGGGACGCTGTTCCTGGACGAGGTGACGGAGCTGGACCTGGCCGTCCAGTCCAAGCTGCTGCGCGCGCTGGAGACGCGGGAGGTGTTGCCCCTGGGCGGCTCGCGTCCCCGGAAGGTGGACCTGCGCGTGTGCTCGGCGGGGAACAAGGACCTGCGCGCGCAGGTGGCGAGCGGGCGGCTCCGGGAGGACCTCTACTTCCGCCTCGGCAGGCCGGAGGTCACCCTGCCCCCGCTGCGGCGGCGCCCGGAGGAGCTGCCGCTGCTGGTGGCCCGCTTCCTCCTGGAGCAGGAGGTCCGCCTGCCCGCGCACGTCACGCTCTTCGAGGCCTGCCTGCTCCGTCCCTGGCCGGGCAACATCCGCGAGCTCCGCGTGGAGGTGCGAGGCGCCGCGCAGGAGGCGCTCCTGCGGGCCGCGACGCGCATCGAGGCGTGCCACCTCAGCCCCACCGCGGGGACCGCGTTCAGCGCGACCGCCGGGCCGGAGCCCGAGCCCACCCCCAAGCCCGGGGACGGCGGCGCCACTCCGAAGCCCGCGCGGCGGCGGCCCGTCGTCGTCCGGAGCCCGCCGCTCGCGGACTCCGAGCGCGCGCGGGTGGTGGAGGCCCTCCAGGCGCACGGCGGAAACGTCGCCGCCGCCGCGCGCGCGCTGGGCATGCACCGCACGCACCTGCGGCGTCTGATGGAGCGCCATGGCCTGGACGCTCCGGAGCAGCCGTAGCGTCAGTGCCGCAGCCGGGGCGTGGGGGCCCGCACGTGGACTTCCATGCGCGCATCCCCCGCCACCACGCTGCTGAGCACTTCCTGCTGCTCGGGAGACAGCCGAGCCACGGCGCGCAGCGCGGCCACCAGCAGCAGCGCCTCCACCGAGGACGGCACGCCCACGCCGTCCTTCCCCGTCTTCAGCGGCATGGGGAGCCGGGGCACGCGGTGGGCGGAGGTCAGCGCCTCCACGGCGTAGGCCGGCGTCGTGTCCAGCGTGACGGCGATGGCGGGCAGCTCCTGCGCGGCCTCGGCCTGCCCCCGCGCCTGCATCTCCATCAGCATCTGGAGCGCGCCCGGCTTGAAGTACAGCGCCAGCCCCGCCCGCCCATCATCCATGTGGAAGACGCACCCCTCGAAGGTGTGATTCAGGGGTCCGGAGACCGCCACCTCGAAGGGCTGGCTGTCGTCCCAGTACGTCCAGGGTTGCGCTTCCCAGAACTCGGTGGCCGCCTGGACGAAGAGCAGCGCCTTGTCCGAGCCCAGCGCGGACAACCCCCGCTGCCCCCAGGCCAGGAACGTGGCGATGGCCGCGCGCGAGGAGAGCGCCGCCGCCGGGGGCTCCGCCACCGCCACGCCCAGCGCCTCCCCGGCCTCCGCGAGCGCGGGCTCACATCGCACCCCGCTCAAATCCTCCAGCCCCTCCAGCAGCACCCGCAGGCCCGCCGCGTCGTCCTGCTCGAAGACGGGCTGGGACGGCTCGCCGCTTTCGGTGATGCGCAGATAGACCTGCGTGCTCCCCTGGGAGAGCGGCACGGGACCGAGCTTGAGCAGATGGAACATGGGGGCTTGCCGGAGACCTTCCGTGTCGTCAGCCGGAGGCGGCGCGCTTGCCATCCAGCGCCTTGCGAACCTGCTTCATCAGCGCGGGGATGTCGAAGGGCTTCTGGAGGAAGGGAATGCCCGGGTAATGGGCCCGCAGGGGGCCCACGTCCACCGCGCTCATGCCCAACAGAGACACCCCGGCCCAGCTCGGCTCCGCGCGGATGCGGTCGATGAGGGCGGGGCCGTCCAGCACCGGCATCATCCAGTCGGTGAGGACCAGGTCCGGGCGCAGCTCGCTCATGCGCTCCAGCGCCTCGCGGCCATGAGAGGCCGTCAGGACGCGGTAGCCCTCCTCCCTCAGGAGGTCCGCGAGGGCTTCCAGGATGCCCTGCTCGTCATCCACCACCAGGACCGTCTCCATACGGGCGGGCTTCGCTCCTCACGAATCAGGGATGTCCACCGCTCCGATGTCGGGCAAGGCCCGTCAACAGGGTGTCCAGGGCAACGGCGAAGGGAGGCAGCACCTCGATTCCTTGTCGGGAGATACGAAACTCCCGGATGGACGGGTCGTACTCGGTGTCCCGCAGCTTGAAGATGGTCAGCAGGCGGCGAAGGCGCCCCTCCAGCTCCACGTGCCGCAGGAAGAAGAGGTTCTCCGCCACGGCGGAGGGGCCCACTTCCAGCGGCACGTCGAGCGCGGGCCCGAAGAGGCGGGGCGTCTCCAGGCTGAAGATGGTGGTGGCGCACGACAGCCGCAGCTCCTGGGTGAGCGCCGCGAAGAAGGAACTCATCCGCGCGCTGTCCGGCGCGGCCTGGCTCATCGCGCTCAACCCATCCACGAACACCCGCGTCACCTGATGCTTGCGCACCGCGCTCAAGAGTTGGTCCGCCAGGATATCCAGGATGGACTCGGCGGGGGGTTGCCAGAGGATGTGCATCCTCCCCTCCTTCACTGCTTCACCCAGGTCCATGCCGGCGGCAGCCACCTTGTGGAGCAGGCGCTCGGGCGACTCGTAGAAGCCCATGTACAGGCACTGCTCGCCCCGCCTCAGTCCCTCGGCGAGCAGGCTGCTCCCCATCAGCGTCTTGCCGCTGCCGGGAGGCCCGAGCATCAGCGACGTGGAGCCCTTCGCCAGCCCTCCCGGGAAGAGCGCATCCAGCGAGGGGATTCCGAAGTGCACCCGCTCACTGCCAGGGTCCGGCGGCTGGGTGCGCCGCATGCGCGCCTCCAGCCGGGGGAAGACCTCCAGCCCGTCATTGGAGATGCGGAAGGTGTGCACGCCGCTCAGGGTGGCGCCACCCCGGAACTTGCGGACCTGCAGCTCGCGCCAGGAGCGCACGCCCAGGGTGCGCTCGCGCAGCTCCAGGATGCCGTCCACCATGGTGTATTCCGGGTGGACGGTGGGGCCGTTGGAGCTGGTGAGCATCAGCGCGGTGAAGCGCGACAGGCTCGCGGACACCTGCAGCTCGTGGATGAACTTCTTGAAGTCACGGCTGCTGCCGGCCGCCTCCTGCGCCTGGACCAGACCATCCAGCACGAGGATGCTGGTGTTGTGGTTGCGCACCTCGCGCCGCAGCAACTCCAGGAGCCCGGGCAGGCCCTGCTCCTCCAGCGTGCGGAAGCCGCTGACGTAGTAGACGCTCTCGGGCAGCAGCGCGGAGTCGAAGAAGGCCATGTCGCGCATGTTGGCGAGCATGCGAGCGTGCGACTCGGCCAGGAGCGTGACGTAGAGGCACCGCGCCCCCCCACGTCCCTGGTGGTAGCAGAGCTGGTTGGCGAAGAGCGTCTTGCCCGCCCCGGGCTCACCCACGACGATGTAGACACCCGAGGTGACAAGGCCACCCCCCAGCACGCCGTCGAGGCCGGGCACGCCAGTGGTCACGCGCGCGTCCTGCCGCGGCGCTTGCTCGGAAGGAGACATGAAGGGGCTCATACCGCAAAACCCGGCGTCCGCGCCCCTGGATTGCTTACAGGGGTGCGTGAAGGGGGGACAGGAGTGCTCAGGGGTCGGCGACCACGACGAAGTGCTCCTGGATGTGCCGGACGTCCGAGGCATGCGACACCCGGAGCTCGTAGCGCCCTGGCTTGTCGATTCGCACCCGTAACAGGGTGGCGGCGTCGCCGGTCCGCACGGTGAAGGCGTGGACGCAGCGGTCCTCGTCGCAGTCCACCAGCCCCCGTGAGAGAGCGTCGAGCGGATGGGGGTGGACCGCCAGGGGGGGCGAGGTCTCCAGCCGGACAGTGGCGGGCTCTCCGGAGTGGACTCGATGCGCCCATGGCAGCTCCAGCCAGCCGGCTCCGTCGCCCGGGAGCTGGAAGGCGACCTCCCGGGCCGGCAGCAGCTCCGGACCTGGAGGTCGAGGGAGCAGCAGCAGGACCAGCGCTCCCGTCAGCAACGCGCCCACCAGCACCCGGGTGGCGGGGTGGTGCGCCACGGAGAAGCGGGGCTGAGGCTTCGTCGCGGGAGGACCGCCGGACTGCTCGGCCCGGACGAGCGCGGCCTGGAGCCGGGCCCTCAAGTGGGCCGAGGGCTTCTCCGCCCGAAGCGCCCGGAGGGCCGCGTGGACCTCCTCGGGGAGCGGAGGTGGCCCGCCCTCATCCTGAGCGCTCATGGACGGCCTCCTTCGCTGAAGGCCTGAGCCTGGGGGTTGGAGGCCGCCAGGAACAACACCCCCAGCCGCGCGCGCCCCCGGGAGTGTCGACTCTTCACCGTGCCGAGCGGCACCCCGAGCACCCGCGCCACCTCCTCGTAGTCCAGGTCCTCCACGTCACACAGCAGGACGACGAGGCGGAACTTCTCCGGCAGCGCGTGAAGACACGCCAGCACCCGCTCCGCCTCCTCCGCGCGGCACAGCCGCGCCTCCGGGTCCGGCTGTTCGATGCCGCCCGAGAACAGCGAGCCCAGCACCGAAGAGGCCCCCTCCAGCACCGAGTCCAGCAACGAGCGCCGCCGCGCCTGCGAGCGCCGCTGCTCCAGGAACTGGTGCCGTGCGATTCCACACAGCCACCCCAGCCAGGAGTCGGAGTCCCGCGAGTCCCGGTGCAGGAATGCGCGCACCAGCGAGTCCTGCAACAGGTCCTCCGCCTCCTGTCGGCTCCGACACAGCGCCAGGCAGAAGCGGTGGAGCCGGGGCAGCAGCGGCTCCACGGCGGCCTCGAAGCACCGCCGCACGCTCGGCTCCGCGAGTGACTCACTCTGTTTCATTTTCAATCCAGACACGACCCCATCCCCTGAGAAACCAAGACACCCCATGCGGGCAATGGACTGCCCAGGAAATCAATACAAGCCCGGGAACCGGAGCGCGGCTCGTTCCATCTCTCGTTGTCGAGGGGGCGGCGCCATGCGAGCTACGCAGTCCAATGTCAGTCATTCGCCTGAGACCCAGGGACAGGCACCCTGGAAGCAAGACCTTGTCTCGGGTTTTCTCGTCTTCCTGCTCGCGTTGCCATTGTGTCTGGGTATCGCGATGGCGAGCGGCTTTCCGCCCGTGGCTGGCATCCTCACGGCGGTGGTGGGGGGCCTCTTGTCGTCCTGGGCGGGCAGCGCGCGGCTGACCATCAAGGGGCCCGCGGCGGGGCTCATCGTCATCGCGCTGGGGGCGGTGACGGAGCTGGGGGGAGGCGATGGCGTGCTCGGCTACCGGCGGGCGCTGGGGACCATCGTGGTGGCGGCGTGCCTGCAGATGCTCTTCGCGGCGCTGCGCGCGGGACGGCTGGGGGACTTGTTCCCGTCAGCGGTGGTGCACGGGATGCTCGCGGCCATTGGCGTCACCATCTGCGCCAGGCAGGTCCACGTGCTGCTGGGAGTCACTCCCGTGGCGCGGGCGCCGTTGGGGTTGCTGGCGGAGGTGCCGGCGAGCGTGGCGCGGCTGAATCCGGAGATTGCCCTCATCGGAGGGCTCGGCCTGGTGTTGCTGTTCGGCCATGCGGCGCTCAGTCGGCGGGTGACGTGGCTCCGGCGGATACCGGCGCCCCTGCTGGTGCTGGCCGTCGCGGTGCCGCTGGGGCTGGGGTTCGACCTGGAGCACGCGCACACGTTCACCTTCTCGCACGCCGTCTTCACCGTGGGGCCGAATCACCTGGTGAACCTGCCGAGCAACCTGCTCACGGCGCTCACCTTCCCGGACTTCTCCGGCGTGCTGTCCGTGCTGGGGCTCAAGTACGTGGTGATGTTCGCGCTGGTGGGCAGCGTGGAGTCGCTGTTGACGGTGAAGGCGGTGGACCTGCTGGACCCGGAGCAGCGCCGCTCGGACCTGGACAAGGACTTGTTCGCCACGGGGCTGGGCAACCTGGTGGCGGGGCTTTTGGGGGGACTGCCGATGATTTCGGAGGTGGTGCGCAGCTCCGCCAACCTGAGCCAGGGCGCGAGGAGCCGGCTGTCGAACTTCTTCCACGGCCTGTTCCTGTTGTTGTTCGTGGCGTTCGCGCCGGGGCTCATCCACCGGATTCCGCTGGCCGCGCTGGCGAGCATGCTCATCTTCACGGGCTTCCGACTGGCGTCGCCGGGTGAGCTGGTGAAGGCGTACCGCGTGGGGGCGGAGCAGGTGCTCATCTTCTGCGTCACGCTCGTCGTGACGCTGGCCACGGACCTGCTGGTGGGCGTGGCCGCGGGCATCGTCTTGAAGGCGGGGGTGCATCTGGTCAATGGGGCCTCGCCCCGGGAGATGTTCCGTCCCGACATCGACGAGCAGGTGAGCGCGGACCGGGTGGTGTTGCGCGTGCGCAGCGCGGCGGTGTTCACCAACTTCCTGGCGTTCAAGACGCTGCTGGACCGTCACGCCCAGGCGCAACGCATCGAGGTGGACCTGACGGAAGCCCGGCTGGTGGACCACACGGTGATGCAGCGGCTGCACGAGCTGGAGGTGGAGCGGGCCCGGGAGGGGCGGCAGCTGAAGGTGCTCGGGCTGGAGCGACATCGGGGGCTGTCTTCGCATCCCTTGTCCGCGCGGAAGAAGGCGCCGGCAGGAGACCTGGGTCTCACGCCCTGAGGCGAAGCCATGAGCCACGCCACTTGTCTGACTTCGCCCTCCGAAGACCGGGGCACGAGGCTGCGCGCCGCGCTGGCCCGGGCCAGCCACGTCCTTCCCGCCCAGGGCCCCATCGGCGTGTTCGTGCACCACAACACGCTGCACGCGTTTCAACACCTGCCCTTCCACGAGGCGGTGGCCACCGCGAGCCGGACCTTCGGCGCGGAGGGATATCTCTCCGAGGCGCGATTCCTGGAGTTGTACCGACAGGGCCGCATCACCGACCAGGACTTGCGGGCGGTGCTCGCGGAGCCGGGCGCGCCCCGTGTCACGCCACCGGAGGAGCTGACATGTGATGCGACGGCGCTGACGCTGCTCGCGCTGCTTCATCCGGTGGAAGCGGAGTCGGAGGCCTCGCTTCGCTGGAAGTTGGAGGAGCGCGGCGCGGCGGACCGGCTCCGCGCGGACCTGCCGCCCACCACGCGGCATGCGCTGCTCCGACGCTCGACCACGGAGGTACGCGCGTGGCTGGAGCGGGTGGGCCGGGACTGGACGATGACAGAGCTGGCGTGTGCGCTGCTCGACCCCGACATTGTGTCCACCGTACTTACGGCGGCGAGCGACATTCCACGGCCCCTTCCCGTGGATGTGGCGCTGCGACTGCTGGGTGTCCCGTCCGGTCGCGTGAACGCCTACGTCGACCGCGTGTCGCGCCAGCTCGACGGGCAGACGGCGCTCACGGTGGACGGCTGGTTGAGCGCGGAGGCGTCGAGAGTCACCTCCGAGCTGGCCACGGTGTTCGGAGGGGACGGCGGCCTGCGCTCGCTCCGTGAGCAACTGGAGCACGCGCCTGAGACCTTCGCGGTGCGAGCCCTGTGGGCCGCATGTCGCACGACGAAAACAGTATCCGACGAGCAGAGCGTCCCTCCGCGAACGACGGAGCCGCGCAGCCATCGCGAGCTGCTGCTCCAGGCCACGGGCGAGGATGTGAATGACTTGCTTCACCCCGTTCTCATCCGTGCCTGCGCGGCATTCCTGGATGAAGGCGTCGCGCATTGGAGCCTGCCGGGCCGGGAGCACGGCCTGCACACGGCCTGGGTGGCGATGATGCGCGACGGGCTCGGTGTCGCGCCCGACTGGCTGGATGGATTGGAAGACGACCTGGTGGCCGAGCCGGAGCACACGGTGCTCGGCATACTCGACGAACTGGGCGTGGCCGAGGCCGATTGGGAGCCCTACCTCGTCCGCGTGCTCCTCGCGCTGCCGGGCTGGGCGGGGATGATGCACCGGCTGGAGCACCACTCTGGGGACCGCGCCGAGGGAGCACCGCCCGCGCGGCTGCTGGACTTCGTCGCGTTGCGGCTCACCCTGGAACGACGTGCCCTGCGCGCGGTCGCCCGGCGACGACTCGACTACACCGGCCCGCTGTCCGGGCTGGCCCAACTCGCGAGACGTCCCCTCGAATCCACTCGGACCGCGAGCTGGCGACTCTTCCAGTGGGCACAGCTCCTGGCGCTGTCCGCGATGGACGTGGCGGGACTTCCACTTCGAGCCCGGCATGAGCTGCTCGCGGGACTGGAGGACTTCGACGACAGCGCGCGGCGTCGCGTCTGGCAGGAAGCCTACGAGCACCACTATCGAAGCGAGGTGTGCCGAGGTCTCGCGCGCAACCGTCTCCGCCCGGAGGCCGAGCGCACGGTGACGGCACCGCGCTTCCAGGTGATGTGCTGCATGGATGACCGGGAGGAGTCCTTCCGTCGCCACTTCGAGGAACTGGACGCGCGACACGAGACATTCGGCATCGCGGGCTTCTTCGGCGTGGCCTTCGACTATCGCGGGCTGGACGACGCGAGCCACGTCGCGCTGTGCCCCATCGTCGTCACCCCGGCGCACGTCGTGGAGGAGCAGGCGCGCGAGGAGCACCAACCCCTGGCGGAGACCCGAGCCAGACGACGGAGCCTGTGGGCACGCCTCGACCAGATGTTGCAGGAGGGCACCCACGCCCTGGAGCTCTCCTGGCTCTTCGTGCCGCTGCTCGGCCTGTTGTCCGCGCTGGCCCTGCCCTGGCAGCTCCTCTTTCCGCGAGCACGAGGTCGGCTGAGACGGGCCCTCGCCGAGAAGTGCCTGCCCAGTCCCTCCACCCGCCTCACGAGCCTGCGCGAACCCGAAGCACACCTTGCCTCACCGACGCTCAAGGCGCGGGGCTTCACCCTCGACGAGAAGGCGGCGCGGGTGGCGGCATCGCTGGAGAACCTGGGACTGGTGCGGGACTTCGCGCCGCTGGTGGTGGTGCTCGGCCATGGAGCGGTGAGCGTCAACAATCCCCATCAGGCGGCCTATGACTGCGGCGCATGCGGTGGCCGGCACGGAGGACCGAACGCGCGCCTCTTCGCGGAGATGGCGAACCGTCCCGAGGTCCGCGCGAGGCTGCGGGAGCGCGGTCTCCACATCCCTGACTCCACCTGGTTCATCGGCGGGCTGCACAACACCACCACCGACGAAGTGAGCCTGTATGACACGCAGGCCCTTCCGGAGTCAGCGCGTGGGGAATGGGCGGTGCTGCGCGCGGCCCTGGACCAGGCCCGTGCACTGTCCGCCCAGGAGCGCTGCCGACGCTTCGAGTCAGCGCCCCTCGGGCTGTCCGCGCCGGCGGCGCTCCGACATGTCGAGGCGCGCGCGGAGGACCTGGGGCAGCCTCGGCCGGAGCTGGGGCATGTCACCAACGCCGCCTGCATCGTGGGGCGCAGGGCGCTCACCCGAGGACTGTTCCTGGACCGGAGGGCCTTCCTCATCTCCTACGACCCGAGCCAGGACGCGAGCGGCGCCATCGTCGAGCGCATCCTCCTGGCGGCGGGCCCCGTCGGCGCGGGCATCAGCCTGGAGTACTACTTCTCCTGCGTCGACAACGAGCGCCACGGCTGCGGCACCAAGCTGCCCCACAACCTCACCGGCCTGCTCGGCGTCATGGACGGCGCGGAGAGCGACCTGCGCACGGGGTTGCCTCGACAGATGATTGAGATTCACGAGCCGATGCGACTGCTCCTCATCGTCGAGGCGAGCACCGGGGTGTTGTCTTCCATCCTCGCGCGGCAGCCCGCGCTCCAGGAGCTCATCGGTCAAGAGTGGGTGCAGCTCGTGAGCGTGGACCCGGTGACGGGAGAACAGCACCGCTTCACGCGCCACGGCTTCCAGTCACTCACGCCCCCGAAGACCCGCTTGCCGGAGGTGGCCTCCTCGTCGCACTGGTACCAGGGCCACCGCGACTTCCTGCCACCGGCCCTCATTCGCGCGCCAGCGCCGTGTCGCTCGGGAGAAGATCGTCATGCCTGTACCTGAGCTTGCCTGGACCTGGCTCACGGCGATGGTGCCGTTGAGTCCCCTGCTCGCCTTCTTCAGCCTGGGGACGGTGATGTTCCTGCACCGTGCGCCCAGCGAACGTTGGGTGGCGCGCCTGGTGCTGGGGGCGCTGTGGCTGTCATGGGGTTGCGCGGTGGCCACCGTCTTCCATTGGCTGTCTCGACCCGAAGCCGTGCGAGTCATACGGCTGTGTCCATGGTTCTCCTCGAGCGATTCGAGCTTCGACGTGACGCTCCAGCTCGACCCGCTCTCGGCGACGATGTGGCTGCTGACGAGCCTGCTCACCCTGCTCATCGGCCGCTTCTCGGTGAGCTACCTGCACCGGGAGCCGGGCTTCGCGCGGTTCTTCCTGCTGCTGTCGATGTTCTCCTCGGGAATGCTGTTGCTGGTGGGAGGTGGCAGCCTCGACATGCTCTTCGTGGGATGGGAGTGGGTGGGGCTCGCGTCGGCGCTGCTCATCGGCTTCTTCCACGAGCGGTCCGCGCCCCTGAACGCGGGGCTCCGGGCCTTCGGCACCTATCGACTCTGTGACATGGGGCTGCTGGCGGGACTGGTGCTGTTGCATCACCTGACAGGCACGACGGAGTGGAGCGGCGCGTTCAGCCCTCACCTCTCCGCGCTTCCGGCCACGGCGCTGAGCCTGTGTCTGTTGCTGGCCGCCATGGGGAAGTCCGCGCAGTTCCCCTTCAGTGGCTGGCTGCCTCGCGCCATGGAAGGTCCCACGCCGTCCAGTGCGCTGTTCTACGGAGCGCTCTCCGTGCATGCGGGGCTGTACCTGCTGCTGCGCGCGGCACCACTGTTGGAGCAGGCACCGGTGGCGAAGGGTGCGCTCGTGGTGGTGGGGCTGCTCACGGCGATACACGCCACCGTCGTGTGGAGAGTACAGACGGATGTGAAGAGCGCGCTCGCCCACGGGGTCCTGACACAGGTGGGCCTGATGTTCGTGGAGGTAGGCCTGGGGCTGTACACGCTCGCGCTCGTTCATCTGGTGGCGCATGCGTGTCTGCGCTGTCTCCAGCTCCTTCGCGCACCGTCCGCCCTGCGCGACGTCCAGGCACGACGCGCCGCGCTCCGGAACACACGCGCACCGTCCATCGTCACGGCGCACTCGCTGTTGCCGACGCGGTTCTACCGACTGGCGCTGGAGCGCTTCGCGGTCGACGTGCTGTTCGAGCGCTGGCTGGTCCAACCCGTGCTGCGCCTGGGTCATCGGTTGGATGGAGCGGAGCGTCGCTGGGTGGGCGGGCTCGATTCGGGAGCCTCGCGCCCGGAGGTCACCCCCGCGCCACGCCCCGCCGAGTCCGCGCCAGGCAGTCCCACCACGGGGGCCGCATGAGTCCCACCTTGTTCCTCTGCATCCTGGTGTCGCTCCCCCTCGTGGGCGCCGTGCTGCTCACCGTGTCGAGGCAACCCACGCTGGCTCGAGTCATCGCTACGGGCACGGCGGCCCTCACGTGGGTACTCGCCATCGCCGCGCCACACTTCGCCGGAGGCACTCCAACCGGCACCGGCCTCGCGGTGCCGTGGCTCAACGCGACCTTCCACGTCGGCATGGATGAGCCGAGCGCACGAGCACTGCCACTCGTCGCGCTGCTCACCCTCGTTACCCTCATCGCGAGCCCTCGCCAGGACTCCCACCGGCAAGTCCTCACCGCGCTGCTCCTCACCGAGAGCGCCACGCTGGGCTTCTTCTGTGCACACGATGTGCTTCCGCGGCTCCTCTTCTTCATCGCCATGGCGGCCCCCCTTGCTCGCGGGACACATGTGCCGTCCGCCGGGCGCGCGGTCCGGGTGTACCTGCTCCTCGGCACCCTGCCCGTCCTGCTGACCCTGGTGATGCTGGGCTGGCACGGGGGCCCGAGAACCCCCTTCCTCTCACCCGAGGAGCTCGCGAGCCTCCTGCCTCACGGCTGGCGCGTGGGGCTCTGCGCACTGTTCCTCATCGGCATCTGCGCGCGACTGGCGGTGGTGCCCTTCCATTCCTGGCTGCCCGTGGTGCTGACGCGAGGCCCTCTCGGCGTCGGGGTCCTTTGGATGAACCTCGCCGCGAGCCTCCATCTCCTGACGAATGTCGTGCAGCCGCTCTTGCCAGCGGAGTGGGGCGCGGTGGCTCCGGCGCTGGGAATTCTGGGGGCCGGTGCGGCGCTGTATGGCGCGCTGCTCGCGCTCGTTCAGACGGACCTGCGCCGCATGCTGGCCTTCCTGCTCGTGAGTCAGTCGGGGCTGCTGCTCGCGGGAGTGGCACTGGGTGGCCCCGCTGGACACTCCGGCGCGTGGCTCCAGTGTTTCTCCATGGGCATCGCCTTCACGGGTCTGGAGCTGCTCGTCCGCGCCATCGAGGCTCGCACCGGCACCACGGACCTGGAAGCACGGCACGGGCTCATCACCCGCGCGCCGCGCATGGCCATCACCTTCCTGCTGCTCGGGCTCTGCGCGCTGGGCTTCCCAGGCACGCTCGGCTTCGTCAGCGAGGACCTGCTGCTGCGCGGCACGCTCGGAGCCCATCCCCTGCTCGCGCTGCCACTGCTGCCGACGCTCGCGCTCAATGCCATCACCCTGGTGCGAGCCTTCCAGCGCGCCTTCCTGGGCCCGCGCCCGCGCGGCATGCCGTCCACCGAGGACCTTCTACCCCGTGAGCGTTGGACGACCCTGGCCCTGCTGGTGCTTCTCTGCGTGAGCGGTCTGTGGCCCTCGGCGCTCGTGCGGCCCGCCACCACGCCGGGGCTCTACTCCTCGACTTCCGTCTCGGTCCACTCCTGGTGGTTGAGGTTCGGGTCTCGGTTCGGGTTGTAGTTCGGGTCTTTCGACGGCACGTACTGGCCATTCCCATTCATCCAGTACTGATTCGCGCCCGACTCCACCTGGTGGCGCTTGCCATCCTTGGGGTTGCGGACCGTCTCCTCGTCCTTGATGTAGTTCATGAACCGGTGGTGGTTCCGGTCCGAGGCGGCGTTGCTGTCAGCGTAGTTCGAGGCAATCGCCTGGTTGATGGCGTCGTTCTTCTCATGGAAGGCGCGCTGCTGCGCCTCGAAGGCCGCCTTGTTCGCCTGCATGCGCTGGTTGTGCGCCGCCCAGCTCGCGCGCTCTCGCGCCATCTCGCCCTGGTTGTACGCCTGGACGTACTCCGGATTGTAGCGGGTGTTCGCCAGGGCGTTGAGGACGACCTCCTTGCTCGCCTCGTACCGCTCCTTCGGAGCATCCAGCGCATGGCTGTAGTAGCTCCAGTTCACCATGTTGCCCATGTCTGTCGCCGTCAGGTGGGTCACCATCATGTACGGGTCGCCGTTCTTGTCGGCCCACTCCGTCACCTTCGCGAGGAAGAGCTGCCGCATCGGGCCGACCTTGTAGAGCATGTCCGAGAAGCTCTTGTCGGAGGCCGCGATGGACGGGGCGTCGTACTGCTTCACCAGCTTCGCGCCCTCCTTCTTCGCAATCGGCACCAGGTCCTGCTGGATGACCTGCTCGATGGAGTGGAAGGGCCGCATCGCCTGGCCGCTCCGCGCGTACACCTGTTGCATCATCGGGTCGCCGGAGAACATGAACGTCTTCAGCGGCAGCATGTAGACATTCACGTTGCCCGGGCCGCTCATCGCCGCCTTGCCGTTGTTGACAATCCAGTTGTCCGGAAGCGGCATCATCGCCATCTCCATGAACTTGTCGTCATACAACTTGTGAGGGACGAGCTTGCCGTTCGCAGGGACCTTCATCTTGACCTCGGCCTCGGGTGAGTCGGCTTTCGGGGAATCGCCAGCGGCCTTGTTCTCGCGACAAGCCAGCACCACCACACACGATGCCGCGAGAGGAATCAGGAGAGATTTCATCGATGTCCCGGTTGTCCGCCTGAGCCACCAAAACTAACAGAGGACCGTCCGACCTCGAAAGCGCCCGCCACCCTGCTACGTGACAGGGCAAGAGGGGTGTCTGGCATCACTCAGGGGCGTGCCTACCGTGAAGCACGAAGCCACGTGAACCGGGAGGGGACGACATGATTCAGGCGAGCAGACCGAGAGTCTTGGGAGGTGTCCTCGCGGCCCTCCTGCTGGGAGGCGGATGTAGCTCGAGCCACTCCCACAAGAAGGCGGAGACCGCGAAGGTGGAGGACTCCTGGATGGCGAGGGTGCCCGCCGACCAGATGGACGACGTGCGCCAGGCACAGCTCGTCGTGAACACGGCGCAGGAGAAGGAGAACCGGGCGAAGGTGTCGGTGGAGGACGGCAAGCGAGAGCTGAAGGTGGCGAAGGAGCAACAGAAGGCCACGGAGGCTCGCCAGAAGGCCGCGGAGGCCGCGCTGTCGGCGGCCAAGGAGGGCGGCCAGGCCGACGACATCAACCTGGCTCAGGACGGTCTGGCCCAGTCCAACATGGAGATCGCCGCGGCGAAGGCGCGGACGACCCTGAGCGAGAAGACCCTCACCACGCGCGAGTCGATAGAGAAGGCGCGAGCGAGCGAGGTCAAGGTCGCGGAGGCGGAGCTGGCGCAGACTCGCTTCCTCACCCTCCAGCGCACGGGAGACGTCCGAGCCCAGCAGGTGGACGGCGACGAGCTCGCGCGGAATCTCGAGAAGGCTCGCGCCGAGGCCCGGAAGGCCGAGGACCAGGTCGACGCGAACCTCAGCGAACAGCAGCAGGCCCAGGCCACGTGGAAGGAGCTCGACGCGCAGACCCAGGCGTACGGCGGCAGCGGCGGACCGTAGCGCGGTGAGTCAGGCGCGGCGCGGACAACAGTGGTCGCCACGCGCGGGGATGCCGTAGAACGGGCGGGACACCATCCAGGAGCGCCCGCCCGCGTGGAGACCCTCGTCCGCATCGCCGAAGCCCTCGGCCGCTTCTCCGCGCGCTTCGTGCCCAGCGCGTTCTCCATCGCCGTCCTGCTGAGCCTGCTCACCATGGGGCTCGCCATGGGCTGGGCGGACGCGCCGGCACCCAAGGTGCTGGACGCGTGGGGCGGCGGCTTCTGGGAGTTGCTCACCTTCTCCATGCAGATGGCGCTGGTGATGTTCACCGGCTACCTGCTGGCGCTCACCACACCCGTGCGCGCGCTGTTGGAGAAGGCGTCCGGCCTGGCGCGCACGCCGCGCGGCGCGGTGGCGCTGATGGCCTTCGTCTCCATGGCGCTGGCGTACATCAACTGGGGCCTGTCCCTGGTCGCCAGCGCCATGCTGGTGCGCTACGTCGCGCGGAAGAGGCCGGACGTGGACTACCGGCTGCTCGTCGCCTGCGCGTACTTCGGCCTGGGCGCGACGTGGCACGCGGGCCTGTCCGCCTCCGCGCCGCTGCTCGTCGCCACGCCGGGCCACTTCCTGGAGAAGAGCATCGGCCTCATCCCCATCGACCGGACGCTCTTCTCCTCCTTCAACCTGGCGCTCACCGTGTCCGTCGTCGCGGGCCTCACGCTGCTCGCGTGGGCGCTGCATCCCAAGCCGGAGAACGTGGTGCGCGTGGACCCCGCCGTGCTGGAGAAGCTGGCGGACTTCGTCCCGCCCGAGCGCCCCACGGAGAAGAGCCTGGCCATCTGGTTGGACCACGCGCGGCTGCTCAACGTCATCTTCGGCGTGCTGGGCCTGCTGTGGCTGGGGCGCTACCTGTGGCTCAACGGCGGCTGGCGCGCGCTCAACCTCAACGTGGTGAACTTCACCTTCCTGGTGCTCGCGGTGCTGCTGCACGGCACGCCCGCGCGGCTCATCAAGGCGGCGGAGGAGGCCGGGAGCGTGCTGCACGGCATCGTCCTCCAGTTCCCGCTGTACGCGGGCATCTACGGCATCTTCAAGACGACGGGCCTGACGGACCGCATCGGCGAGCTGTTCGTGTCGCTGTCGACGAAGGAGACGTTCCCCGCCATCGTCTATCTCTACAGCGGCGTGGTGAACTACTTCGTCCCCTCGGGCGGCTCCAAGTGGGCCATCGAGGCGCCCTACCTCCTCGACGCGGCCAGTCGACTGGGCGTCGCGCCAGAGAAAGTCGTGCTCGCCTATGCCTGGGGCGACATGGCCACCGACCTCATCCAGCCCTTCTGGGCGCTGCCGCTCTTGGCCGTCGCGCGGCTCGAGTTCAAGGACATCCTCGGCTTCCTCCTGGTGGCCTTCCTGGTGTACCTGCCGCTGGTGACGCTGGCCTTCTTCCTGCTCGGGTGAGGGGCTGGGCGAGGACCTCGCTTTTCGTGCTAGACAGGGCCCAGGCTGGCCGGGGAAGGCCGGCTCGAACTCACCGAACGAGGGGACCCCGAAACATGAAGAAGCTTCTGACGCGGAGCATGGTGTGCGCGGTGCTGGGGATGTCGTCGATGGCCTTGGCGCAGGACGCGGCGCCTGAGGCTCCGGCCAAGGAGCCCGCGAAGGCGCCGAGCGCCGACGCGGTGCGCGACACCTGGAACTATTTCTACAACGGCCAGAAGCAAGGTCCCGTGCTGGTGGAGGCCAAGCTCTGTACGGAGGTGGCCAAGGACGGCCCCAACAAGTACGAGTGCACCGCCGAGGTGGGCGCCGAGGGCGTCAAGGCGAACACCACGGTGATGCTGTGGCAGGCCTACCTGGTGCCCCAGGGCGACTCCTACGAGGACGTCATGGTGCAGACCAAGCAGGGCAACGTGGTCCGCGAGACGAAGGACGTGAAGCTCAAGGGCGACGGCTGGCGCGCGCGGCAGTGGACGGGCGTGCGGCTGAACAAGCCGGGCACCTGGAGCATCACGGTGATGCGCGGTGACCAGGTCCTCAAGGAGCTGCAGGTCAAGGTGAACTAGTCTCCGGAGGGCCCGTTCACCGGGCCTCCAGCAACACGCGACGCCCGCCGGTGGCCACAGTGGCCCCGAGCGGGCGTCGGTGTTTTCAGCGTCCAGCGCCCTGGCTCATGGAGTCGGCAGCGGGCTGAAGAACGGGTCGTTCGGCGTGGACACGCTCCAGGTATTCACCCGGGTGTTGACGGCGCGGTACGTGAGGGTGCTCTCCCACTCGCCGATGAGGATGAGGAAGGTCGGCGTGGCGAGCACGCGGCCCCGGATGTCGCGCTCGATGGGCGTCGCCGACGCCGTCTTCACGCCGAGCCAGGTGTAGGCCGGAGTCGACGTGGACACGGGAGGAGTGAACGACACCCCCGTGACGGGCTGTGTGGCCGTGGCGAAGGTCGCTCCCGTGAGCAGCGGAGTGAAGGCATCCCGGCTGGAGCCGTCGGCCTGGAACGAATAGGAGCCGAAGTCGAGCGGCGTGGGTGAGCTGGCCGAGCAGTGGATGAAGCGCACGAAGGGAGACTGCGCGCCCGCCACCGAGAACTCGTCCTTCACGACGGTGAGCGTGGGCGAGGCCTCCACACGGCCACACAGCGCGCCCAGATAGCGACGACCCGCCTCCAGGGGACCCGTGGTCGCGCCCTCCAACACGCCTTGCCCGGGCTGGCCATTCACCGTGAAGCGCAGCGAGAAGCCCGTGGTCGACACCGGAAGGTCCGCGATTTTTGGCGCGGCGGCGTAGTTCATGGCGGTCGCGATGTTCGACGAGCCGCGGATGGCCTGGAGCTGCGGCGTCGTCCCTCCAACGGTGGCTGGCAGCAGGCCGTTGAACAGGTACAGGAGCGGGTCGCGTAGGAAGCGCGCGAACCTGTTCTCCTTCGCGGTGATGACGAGCAGCGCGGGAGCGCCCTCGTCAGCCAGGGTGCGGCGGTCCTCGCCGGTGTTGATGAAGTAGTACGCCTTGCCTTCCTCCAGCGTCCCCTCCGGCAGGGAGTAGAAAAGCCAGCCGCTCTGGGCGGGCGCGAAGGTGGGCGTGAGTCCAATGACCGCCACACGCTTCGTGTCGGCGGGGACCAGGACGCCTTGCTCGACGGCGTCCGCAGAGTACGCATCCACGCTGTTGTTCTCGTAGGGGCTGCCCGCCTCGTTCGCGAGGCGGCGCTTGGCCGTGGCCGAGAGGACCCGGTCCGCGGACGCGAAGCGCACGTGCACCTCCCCCGTCGGCGCGGCGACAGCCAGCTTGTCGTCATTCAGCACCAGGAGCCTGGGCTTGTCCGGGCGCTCCTGTCCGACCTGGAGCAGCGAGCCGACACCGACGACCGTCACATGGTCGCCGTCCGCCAGGGTGACGTCCGCCAGGGCCGCGAGGTCCAGCGCCTCCGCCGTGCCTTCCGCATCCCGAGCCACCACGCGCACGCGCTGGGTGGGCCCCGCCAGGATGACCTCCCGGAACTCCGACACGGACGCGGCGCCCGCCTTCATCGTCGGGAAGGGCTCTGCGTCGCCCACGCGCAGGGTGACGTGGAACGGGTCCCACGGCCGGTCCACCGCATCCGTGGGGTTGTTCTTGGACCCCACGAACGCATTGATGAAGCGCACGTGTGCTCGATAGCTGGGAGTAGGGTCGACACAGCCTCCGTCCGGCGAGGAAGCGCCGCCGTCGCACGTGTTCGTCGGAGGTTCGACACAGCCTCCATCCGGCGAGGAAGGGCCGCCGTCGCATGTATTCGTCGGAGGAGTGCCACAGCCTCCGTCCGGCAGCACAGGGCCGCCATCACATGTATTCGTCGGGGGGGGAGTGCCACAGCCCCCATCCGGCAGGACAGGACCGCCGTCGCACGTATTCGTCGGGGGAGTGCCACAACCTCCGTCCGGCAGGACAGGCCCGCCGTCGCACGTGTTCGTCGGAGGGAGAGTGCCACAACCTCCATCCGCCAGGACGCGACCGCCGTCGCAGCGGCCCGCGTCGATGCTCCCCGAATCCGGAGGCCCCGCGTCATCGTCTCCACAACCGGTGGCACCCACCGCGAGGGCGAGTCCCATCATCAACAGCCACGAACCCAGGACGTTTCTCTTCACGTTGACGCTCCGGAGGAATCGACTCGCTGAAGGACTCACAGGGACGGCCTGACTCATGGCGCCACCTGTCGCTCACACTCGGTCCGCAGGGGGTAGATGCCGCTCGGCCCCTCGGACAGCTCATCGCGCAGGTAGAAGTACGCCATCACCCCCACGTTGAACTGCGCGTGCTGAAGCCACTCACCCATCGCGGGCTCCTGGCCCGCCCGGACCGCGTCCGTCAGCGGGTTGTCGAGCGAGCAGACCTCTTCCCACATGCGCACGCCGCCAATGGCGTTGCGGTTGCCGCTCGGAGGCTCGGCGGACGCCGTTCCGAAGTTGCCCGTGCGGATGAGGTCACAGGCTCCGCGCCCGGCGCCCAGCATGTTCGCGCCCCACTTGCTCCAGTCCGACGTGCGCGGGGAGAAGTCGATGTCCACCTCTCCGTATTTGATCCACGCGCTCATGAACTCCGGAGTGAACTGGACGGTCGTCCCACCGGAGGCCATGTACGCCAGGTAGCGCGCGCCACCATGCGGGTTGATGCTGTCGAACCGCGTCAGGTGGGAGACGCCATTCGTGACGCCGAACAGGCCCGTGACGAGGTTGGCCACCCGACCGCCATTGAGCGCCACCAGCACCTTCGCCGCGCCCGTCTGGCCATCTCCCACGCGGCCGTGACAGTTGGAGCAGATGCCCTGGAAGGCCGTCGCGCCCGGCGTCGTGTAGTAGAGCTCGCCCCAGGGTGCCCGGGGATTGCCCAGCGCATTCACCATCCACTTGTCGCGCGAGTCATTCCAGGGGTCATGTCCCGCCGGAGGACTGTCGCGCTGCGGGAAGCGGCAGGTGCGCTTGGGCAACCACCAATTGGTGGGGAAGAGCTTCTTGGCGAGCTGCTCGTGGCGCTCGGTGATGGCGTACCGGGTGAGGTACTCGAACTCCCCCTGACCGATGGCGTCCCTCCAGGTGGGATTGCGCGGCTCGTAGGGGACCTTGTCGGTGAAGTCCTCGGCGATCCACTGCACGTCCGCGGGGTCCGTACACGCACCCGACACGACGGTGTCCGCCTCGCGCAGGCGCGCCTGGCGGGCCTCGGCCTGCTGAGCGGGGGCCAGGAGCTTGTCGGCGGGCCAGTCCAGCGCCGCGATGTAGCGCGCCACCAGCCGCGAGGCCCGGCAGTCCTTGCCCGGCACGTTGGTGGGCATGTGGATGACGCGTGCATCCGTGTCCCGCGCCACGCGCTGATAGAGCGTGCTGGAGGGCGAGCGCAGCAGCAGGTCCTGCGAGAAGTCCTTCACCTCGCAGTCCACATACACACGCTGGCCGTTGCTCTCCTTCACGCCGCACGGCTTCCAGCCGAAGAGGACACCGCTCGCGGAGAAGTCCAGCGAGGCGATGGCGGGGTTGCTCTTCACCGCGAAGCCGTTGGGGTTGTGGCACTGGCCGCAGTTGCCGACGAAGTAGCCCTGCAGCTCCAGCGTGGCCTTGTGGGCCTCCGGCGAGGTCGCCTCCGCCTGCGCCGCCTCGGCGATGCGCTCCAGCCGGGGCAGGTAGGTCTGCATCTCGCCCAGCCGGCGGAAGGTGGGCACGCCGGTGACAACGCCGTAACTCACCAGCCGGTCCATCTGGTTCAACTCGTCCTCGTCAATCACCGCCTTCGCATCCACCCCGGCCTCGCCGGGGACGCGGCGGTTGAGCTGAAGGGGGGTGAAGCCCAGGATGAAGTTCTGGGCCTCGGAGCCGGTGTGGCACTGGATGCACCGGTGGGCGCCCGGAATCGCGTAGTTGCGCGTGGTGCCGCCAATCTCATACGCCTTGTAGACGAGCACGCGGTCGGAGAAGGGCTCGTTGTCGCGGTAGCGCAGGTCATGCAGCTCCGCCACCGTCTCGTCCTCATTCCAGATGTACGTGCCGAAGAGGGATTGGTTCCAGGGCTCGCGGACGATGATGAGCCGCGTCTCCATCTTCCGGTAGCGCCGCTGCCCCTGGAAGTCCGTCACCGCCTTGAAGAACGTCTTGTAGAAGCGCGTGTTGGGCGGGATGTGGAACTTCTGAGTCTCCGAATCGTACCGGATGGACTGTCCTTGCGGCACATGGACCAGTCGCAGCTTCTTGGCGTTGTCGGAGAAGAGCGGATAGGTGGGCGCGAAGGCCACGGTGCCGTGCTCCGCCAGCGTGTCCGAGTCGAACGTCATGATGTCGCTGTCGGTCTCCGACAGGAGGCGGGGCAGCCTGGTGAGTCCGGCGAAGAAGGCGTCCTTCGCCGGGTCGCTTCCCAGCGGATAGTCCTTGGCGACCTGGGGGATGCAGTTTCCAATGTCCGTCAGCGAATCACCCACCTTCCGCGCCACCGCGACACCGCCCTCCGAGCTGGCCTCGCAGACGACGGGAAACGTGCCTGTCGGTGAGCCCCGGGCAAGCCAGGCATTGAGCGCGCAGGACAGCTCCACCGCCTCCTTGAGCTGCTGGGGCGACGCCCTGGGCGGCATCTCTCCTTGAGAGGCCTTCAACGCCATCCGCGCGCCGTCGCGCTTGAGCCCCTCCAGGTCCGCCGTGTACTGGAAGCCCCCCTGGATGTTGGGAGACAGGTGGCAGGAGGCGCACTGCGCCCCCACGCGCGCCAGCAGGTTGTCGAAGTTCTCCGTCACCGGCTCCCGGGTGGCGGCCAGTCGCAGGGGAATCTTCTCGCTGGAGCGAGCCTGGGTGCAGACGGGCCGGAAGG
This sequence comes from Myxococcus eversor, assembly GCF_010894455.1. Taxonomy (GTDB): domain Bacteria; phylum Myxococcota; class Myxococcia; order Myxococcales; family Myxococcaceae; genus Myxococcus; species Myxococcus eversor. The sequence goes on from NZ_JAAIXY010000002.1 coordinate 389,482, forward strand.
GAATCTGCTCCACCACGACTTCACTCCCCTCGGGCGCTGGCTCCGACGTACATGCCAGCAATGCCAGGAAGAACGACAGACACACCACCAGCACGCGGCCTGGGGCTTGCCCCATCCGAGTCATCCCCATGTCGATGTTCCTCCCGCATCCATTGGATGCGCCGTGGTCGCCCCCAGGCCCCCGAGTCATGTCAGACACGGAGGACCTGCCAGGATGGGCGCACCCTAGTCGCGGGCTCTGTCAGGGAATGACAAGTCCTTGCAACAAAATCAGACACCGCCCCGCACATCGGAAGCATGTCTCGGAATCGTCACGCCCCGGAACGTCAGGGAACAGCGATGGCGCGCAGCTTCCCGAGCTTGTGGCTGCCTCGCTCGGTGAACCAGACATGCGCGTCCAGGCACCAGTTGCCCGGAGGCGCGATGACGATGCCAGACGGGCGGCTGCCGGCCGTGGGCAGGGCGAACTCGGTGATGGCGCCCGAGTGGGTGATGCGGCCAATGCGGTTACCGGCGAGCTGGGTGAACCAGAGCTGGCCATCCGGACCCAGGGCGATGGCGTTCGGCTGGCTTCCGGCGGTGGGCAGCGGGAACTCCGTCACCACGCCCGCCGGGGTGATGCGGCCAATCAGGTGGGCCGCCTGCTGGGTGAACCAGAGGTTGCCATCCAAGCCCGCGACGATGGAGGACGGCGAGGAGCGCTCGGTGGGCAGGGCGTACTCGGTGATGACGCCCTCGAAGGAGATGGAGCCGACCTTGTTGGCCGCCTGCTCGACGAACCACAGGTTCCCGTCGAAGCCCTGGGTGATGGCGCGCGGCTGGGCGGAAGCGGTGGGCAGGGGGAACTCGGTGACTTCACCCGAGGGGGTGATGCGGCCGATGCGGTTGCCGGTGACCTCCGTGAACCAGACGTTGCCGTCCAGGCCCGCGGCGATGCCCGCCGGGCTGGCGCCACGGTTGGGCAGGGGGAACTCCGTCACCACGCCTCCCGGGGTGATGCGGCCAATCTGGTTGGCGGCCAGCTCGGTGAACCAGAGGTTCCCATCGAAGCCGGAAGCAATCTGCTGCACGCCCGCGCCAGGGGTGGGCAGGGCGAACTCAGAGGTGACACCCGCGCGAGTGGAACGGCCAATCTTCCCGGAGCCCGCCTGCGTGTACCAGAGCGCCAGGTCGGGCCCCAGGGCGATGCTCAGCGGGCCCGCGCTGGCGGGCAGGGCAATCTCCTCGACGTCGCCCACGGCGCCACGGGAATCACGGCACACCCAGGGCGGCACGCGGAGGTCCGACGCCAGCGCGGGAGCACCGAGCCAGGAGGTGGAGAGCAGCAACAGCGAGGAGCGGAACAGGACGCGAAGCTGGGAGCGCATGGTGGGTGGGTCTTTCGTCTGACACAAGGAAGCGCGGAGGGTCTTCCCTCCACGAGAGACGGGCCGGAGAGGCAGACAGGTGCCCTCCGGCCCGAAGCATTCAGTGACAATGACTGTCGAAGCGTGACGTCACATCAGATGCCGGAGCAGAGCCCCGCGCCACGGCCCAGGCCGTCGCCGCCGCAGTCGAGCGCCGCGGCGTCGCTGCAGGAGATGAAGTTCTGCTGCTTCAGAATCTCCTCGAAGTCAGTCGTGTTGGAGACGTAGATCCACTCGTAGAGGGTGGCCTCGTCGAACGACTGGGCGCGGCTGACGTTCTCGTTCAGGAAGATGCGGCGGGAGAGCGGATACGCATCCGTGGAGCCCGCCTGGATGAGCTTGCGCACGTTGGCGACCGTGGGAGCCACGTAGATGCTGGTCGTCGGGGTGATGGGGGCCACGGCCTTCAGCTTGAGCTTGGCGTTGCCGGCCCGGGTGGCCGAGTCACCGGCGTAGGCGATGGCGTTGTTGTCGTTCTCCGCCAGCTTGCCGATGCAGGTGGTCGCGCTGTCCGAGGACGTGCACGGGCTGGGATTGGAGACGGAGCCGTCGACGATGACGGTGATGCCAGGGCAGAAGGTGCCGCCCTTGAGCAGCGACTTGAACGTGTCCGTGGTGCCGGACAGGTCATCGCGGCGGTACTTGACGATGGTGGCCGACGGCTGGCCGAACGCGCTCCAGTCGGTGGGGCACGCGCCGGTGATGGCGACGTTCGAGCTGTCGGTGGCGAAGAAGATGCGGCGCAGCTCCTCCGTGGTGAGACCGTTGTTCGACAGGGACGCGGAGCGGGTGGACTTCACGAACGCGCTCACCGCGTCCAGGGCGATGGTGTTGCTGCGCTCGCCAGGGCAGCAGGCGCCGACCGCCGTGCCGGAAGCACAGTTCGAACCCGACGCCGTCTTCGGCGCCGCGAAGTCACGCGACATGGGGGCCAGCGTCTGCGCCGCCGAGCTGCAGAAGCCGCTGGAGCCCACGCCGTTGCGCAGGCAGGCCTCGCCCACGCCAGAACCCTTGCCCTCGATGCTCAGGCCGGAACCCGACTGCAGGCTGGCCGCGACCAGGGCCTCCTTCAGCGTGTCCGAACCATAGAAGTTCGGAATGGCCAGCGACGCCTTCTGCTCCACCGCTTGGGCCTCCTGGGCCCCCGCGCCGGACTGACCTCCACAACCCACGACCGACATGGCAACCACCGTGGCGGACATCACCCACTTCATGCTGTTCATGGACGGCTCCTTGGCTGCTGTGCTGGTTTCAACGCGGCGCAAGGTGCCTGAATGGACAGACATCCGATGACTCAACTTCGTCAATTCCACGACAGGACCACGTCACGCCGCCACCGACACCCAATTCGTTGCATGTTCGTGTTTGTCATCGAATCGTGATGTCCCCATCCGCCCCACCCCACGGATGTGCACGCGCGAGGCCAGGAACCGGACCGCGCGGCGCCTGTCATCTCCAGGACAGATGAGGGCCAAGCGCCACGCCTGCTCGCCGCCCGGAGCGCTACAGGCCTGTCTGCCTTCCAGCCGTGCGCGTCGTTTTTCCTCCAGCGTCAGCTGGTGGACAGGGATTTTTTCAGGAGAGCGGACACCTTTCTCGTCCTCCAGGCCCGGGTCCCTCTCGCGCCCAGAGGGAAGAGGCTTCCTTGGACAGTGCTGGCAATCGCCTTGCAGAAGCATCCTCGCGGTTGAAGGGCAGGGGGTCGTCGGGCGGCGGTGGCGGGGGAGAGGTCGGGGCGGGCATGGTGGGGTGGCGTTGGGTGAGCGTGGTGTGTCTGGTGGGTCCTCTCCTCGTGGCGTGCGGGGAGCAGGCCCTGGCGGCTCCACGTGCTCCGGGCTTGAGGGTGGTGGGGGCGGCGGCGGCGGAAGGTCGTGGCGAGGGCGAGGGGGCAGTGGCGTGGTCTTTCCCGTTGGCGAGCGGGGACAGCGAGGCGCCACATGCGGTGATGGCCCCCGACGGGGACGTTCTCGTCGCGGCGACATACCGAGAGCCTTTGGACGTGGGGGGCGGCCCCCTGCCTTTCAACCGGAGTGCGGATGCAACGCAGCCACATCTCATGGTGGCGCGCTTCTCCCCGGACGGGGCCCTGCGCTGGGCGCATGGGCTGACTCCGGGAGGGGGCACGTCCCGCGCGCGCGTGGGCGGACTCATCATCGATACGCAGGGCAAGCTCTGGCTGGGCGGCGCCGCGTCGGGCTCCCAGTGGGGCGACATGCGCCTGCCGGACGGGCCCTTCATCGCGCGCCTGTCGGCCGACGGCGCCGTCGAACACGTGAAGGGCTTCGCTGGAGAGGGCACGCTCACCGTGCACGCCGTCGCCCGGGACGACTCGGGCGTGGTGGTGGTGGGCGACTTCTCCGGAGCCCGCGACTTCGGCGACGCCGTGCGCGAGCCGCCCGACGGCGACCGCGGCGCCTTCGTGGTGCGGCTGGGCCCGGACGCCCACACGCGCTGGAGCCGCGTCTGGTCCGCCGGCCCCCAGGGCCTGGTGACGGCGCGCGCGACGGCGGTGGACACCTTCGGCGGTATCTATATTGGAGGCGCGTACGCGGGCGCGGTGTGCTTCGGCGGGGGCTCGTTCCTCACCGTGCGCCAACGCACTCCCTTCGTCCTCAAACTGCATCCGGATGGCACGCATGCGTGGAGCCGGGACTTCCGAGGCGCCACCGGAGCTGTCTCCGCGCTGGCGGTGGGCCCGGACCGCGTCTTCGTGGCGGGCTCCTTCTCCACCCGCTTCTACTTTCAGAACAAACCTCATGACGCGGGCGCCCATCACGGCTTCGTGGCGGCCTTCAACGCGGACGGACAAGAGCGCTGGGCGCGCTCCTTCGCAGCCACCGCCACGGCGCTCGCCACGGATGACGCGGGGCAGCTCACGCTCACCGGCACCCATGACGGCGGTCTGGATTTGGGCCCCAAGCCCTCTCCCGCCGGCCTCTATGTCGCCCGCCTCCTGCCTGAAAAGGGAGACTCCCTTTGGGTGCGAGGCTTCTCCAGTCCCCTCCCCCCGACAGCCCGCTCGGTGTCAGTGGATGGATCTGGCAATACCCTGGTCGCTGTCGCGCTGCGGCGCGTCCAACCTGTGGGAACCCCTTACCCGCATCCCCAGGATGGCTTCCTTTTCCGTCTGAAGCCCTGACATACACACACCACCTGACGGGTTGCGGGGCTCCCAGCTCCCTTCACAGTTGGATCAATTCGCGGACAATCACACCCCGCAATTCGACTTTCAGCGCCTGTCCATGCTATTCGCGAGCCCGCCTTCAGGCGTGTGACGTTGCACCTTGAAGGGCGAGGCTGTGCTGAAGCGTCGGCGCGCGGCAACTTCGCTCGCAGGCGGCCAACCCCTCGACACCACTCCCTGTTCACTCCGGGGCGCGGCGTTGTGGGCCGCGCTTTGGACGAGCCTCTGTGAGGAGTTGCACCCCCATGACACGCACTGTTCCACGGATGGACGCCCTGCGTAGGGGCGTCACCGGTGTCGCCGTCAAAGCCCTCGGGCTGTTGATGGTGTTCGCCGCCAGCGCCGCCCACGCCAGTGAGGCGGACCTCGTTCTCCCCGACTTCGCCTCCAAGTCATTCTTTGGCGGCAGCATCAACGGACACCAACTGTTGCTCTCCGGCATCGCGGTCTGCGTTATCGGACTGGTGTTCGGTTTCATGCAGTACGCCACGCTCAAGAACCTGCCCGTGCACCGGGCGATGCTCGAGATTTCCGAGCTCATCTACGAGACGTGCAAGACGTACCTGATGACGCAGCTGAAGTTCATCGCCGTGCTGTGGGCGCTCATCGCCGTGGTGATGGTGGGTTACTTCGGGTTCCTGCGCCACATGGGCGCGGACCGCGTGGTCATCATCCTGGTGGCGAGCCTCGTCGGCATCGCCGGCTCGTGTGGCGTCGCCTGGTTCGGCATCCGCGTCAACACGTTCGCCAACAGCCGCACCGCCTTCGCCAGCTTGCGAGGCAAGCCCTACCCCACGTACGCCATTCCGCTGCAGGCGGGTATGTCCATCGGCATGGTGCTCATCAGCACCGAGCTGTTGCTGATGCTCGCCATCCTGCTCTTCATCCCGGCGGACTTCGCGGGCTCGTGCTTCATCGGCTTCGCGATTGGCGAGTCGCTCGGCGCCTCCGCGCTGCGCATCGCCGGCGGCATCTTCACGAAGATCGCCGACATCGGCTCCGACCTGATGAAGATTGTCTTCAAAATCAAGGAAGACGACGCGCGCAACCCGGGCGTCATCGCGGACTGCACCGGTGACAACGCTGGCGACAGCGTGGGCCCTTCCGCGGACGGCTTCGAGACCTACGGCGTGACGGGCGTGGCGCTCATCACCTTCATCCTGCTGGCCGTGGGCGAGGGCTTCCGCGTCGAGCTGCTGGTCTGGATTTTCGTGATGCGCATCGTGATGGTGCTCGCGTCGCTGGCCGCCTACGGCCTGAACAACGTGTTCCAGTCCGCCAAGTACAAGAACGCGGACCACATGAACTTCGAGCACCCGCTCACCGCGCTGGTGTGGGTGACGTCGCTCATCTCCGTGGCGCTGACCTTCCTGGTCAGCTACCTGCTCATCCCCACCCTGAACGGTGACCCGACGCTGTGGTGGAAGCTGTCGCTCATCATCAGCTGCGGCACGCTGGCGGGCGCCATCATCCCGGAGGCCATCAAGGTCTTCACCTCCACGGAGAGCCGTCACGTTCGCGAGGTCGTCACGGCCAGCCGCGAGGGTGGCGCGTCCCTGAACGTCATCTCCGGTCTGGTCGCGGGCAACTTCTCCGCGTACTGGATGGGCCTCATCATCGCCGGCCTGATGGGCCTGGCGTTCTGGTTCAGCGGCTCCGGCGTGCCCGGCGCGGACGTGGGCCAGTTGATGATCGCCGCCCCCGTGTTCGCCTTCGGCCTCGTCGCCTTCGGCTTCCTGGGCATGGGCCCGGTCACCATCGCCGTGGACTCCTACGGCCCGGTGACGGACAACGCGCAGAGCGTCTACGAGCTGTCCCTCATCGAGAACGTCCCCGACGTGAAGGCGGAGGTGAAGCGCGACTTCGGCTTCGACCTCGACTTCGAGAAGGGCAAGCAGTTCCTCGAGGAGAACGACGGCGCGGGCAACACCTTCAAGGCCACCGCCAAGCCGGTGCTCATCGGCACGGCCGTCGTCGGCGCCACCACGATGATTTTCTCCATCATCGTGCTGCTCGTCGGAATCACCAACGGCCAGCTCAACACCGAGAAGACGCAGTTCCTCTCGCTGCTGCACGCCCCGTTCCTCCTGGGCCTCATCACCGGCGGCGCCATCATCTACTGGTTCTCCGGCGCGTCCATGCAGGCGGTGTCCACCGGCGCCTACCGCGCGGTGGAGTTCATCAAGGCCAACATCAAGCTGGAGGGTGTGGAGAAGGCCAGCGTGGCCGATTCCAAGAAGGTGGTCGAAATCTGCACCCAGTACGCGCAGAAGGGGATGATCAACATCTTCCTCGCCATCTTCTTCAGCACGCTCGCGTTCGCCTGCCTGGAGCCGTACTTCTTCGTCGGCTACCTCATCTCCATCGCCATCTTCGGCCTCTACCAGGCCGTCTTCATGGCCAACGCCGGTGGCGCCTGGGACAACGCGAAGAAGCTGGTGGAAGTGGAGCTGAAGGCCAAGGGCACGGAGCTGCACGCGGCCTGCGTCGTCGGCGACACCGTCGGCGACCCGTTCAAGGACACGTCCTCCGTGGCGCTCAACCCGGTCATCAAGTTCACCACCCTCTTCGGCCTGCTGGCGGTGGAGCTGGCGGTGGAGCTGGAGGCCGCGGGCCAGGGCAACCTCACCCGCATCTTCTCCGTGGTGTTCTTCGTCCTGTCGACGGTGTTCGTCTACCGCAGCTTCTACGGGATGCGCATCCAGAGCGTCGGCGGCAGCAGCGGCGCGTCGTCCTCCGACGCGAAGCCCCAGGCCGCCGTGAAGACGGCCTGAGCCGACTCATGGCGTTCGTGAAGTGATTGAAGCGGCGGGGTGCCTTCACAAAGGCCCCGCCGCTTCGCTTTTCACGCGCCAATGCCTTCCGGGTCCGTCCTCGACTCCCCGCCCAGGTGCATGCCCGTCTGGCAGCGGTAGTCCGTCACCAGCGCCACCGCCAGCGACGACAGCCCCAGCAGCACGTGCACCGTGGCGGTGATGGGGCTCTTCCGGGCGTACCCCAGGACGAAGGGCGCCAGGGCCAACGCGGTGCCCTGGACGTAGTCGAAGATTTCGTGTGCCTCGATGGGGATGAGCCGGGCCAGACTCAACCGGGCGTCGGTGAACAGGGACACGCCAATGGCCGACGCCCCCAGCACCCTCCCCGCCCGACGCGCCCGCCTGTCCTTGGACAGCTGCCCGGCCACCAGCGCCGCCACGCCCCCTCGGTAGTCCAGCAGGGTGTGGACCTCGGCGGGCACCCACCGGCGCAGGGGAAGTCGCTCGAACAGCGGTCGGGAGAGGATGCCCGCCCGGGCGCTCTTGTCCGCGACGTGCCGCGCCATCCGGCGGGGGCCCGGCTCCCTTCGAGGGGAGGCGGACGACACCGGGGGAAGGGTGGGATTCGGGAGGCTCGGCACGACCATGGGACGCTCCTTTTCCAAGGGAAGCCAAGGGCTTCCATGACGGTAGGCACGCGGCTCCCAGAGCGCGCGGCGCCTGTCCATGCCCTGGAAGCAGGTATGCCTGCTGGCAAGCAGCCAAGGGGGCTTCCACTCGGACGGTCGCCCCGGGCAAACTATGTCCCGCCTTACGGCCTCTAGTTTCTCAAAGGCCGATAACCGCGGCGCGCCGCACCACCCGAGAGAACGCGATACATGGCAACTGGTACCGTGAAGTGGTTCAACGATGCGAAGGGCTTTGGGTTCATCGTGCAGGACGGTGGTGGTGAGGACGTGTTCGTCCACCACACGGCCATCAACATGGATGGCTTCCGGACGCTGCAGGAAGGCCAGAAGGTGGAGTTCGAGGTCGGCCGCGGCCCCAAGGGCTTGCAGGCGCAGAACGTGCGCGCCGGCTGAAGCGGTCCGGCACGGTGGTCCCTGAAGCCCGGCATCCGCGCGCGCGGGGTCGGGCTTCTTCCTTTTGCTGTTCGGCGACGCGAGGGCTTGAGAGGCTGGACAGGCCATGCGTCTGCCCCGCTTCCCCCGAGTCATCGGCTTCGACGACGCGCCCTTCGCCCGCCGCGCGGGCTCCGCCGTGCAGCTCGCGGGCGTGGTGTGCGCGGGCACGCGCTTCGAGGGGCTCGTCTGGGGGCGCGTGCGGCGCGACGGCTGGAACTCCACGCGCGAGGTGTGCCGGCTCCTGGAAGGAGGCAAGTTCCTCCCGCAGCTGCACCTGGTGCTGCTGGATGGCATCGCCTTCGGGGGCTTCAACGTCGTGGACCTGCCGGAGCTGGCGGCGCGCCTGGGCAAGCCCTGCGTGGCGGTGATGCGGCGGCCTCCCGATTTGGACGCGGTGGAGCGCGCGCTGCGGCGCCTGCCCCGGGCGGACGCGAGATGGGCCAGGCTGCGCGGTGCGGGCGACATCCATCAACTGGGAGGCTTCACCTTCCAGGTGCAGGGCGCGGAGCCCTCCTTCGTCGCGGACGCGCTCGCGCTGGTGACGGACAAGGGCCGCGTCCCGGAGGCGCTGCGGCTGGCGCACCTCATCGGCTCCGCCGTCATCACCGGCGAGAGCAGTCAGCGGGCCTGAGTCATCCCGGACTCGATTTCACATCCGGCGTGGAGCATTCGCGTTGGCGTGGAACCCGCTGTGGGGTGGCGGCAATGTTCCGCCGTGCCGGGTCCATCCCGACACAATTCCTTTCGACTATTCCAGGGCTGACAGAGTCGCAGGGGGGGGTGTTTCGAACGGGGCCGGATGTTTGTTATTGTTTATCCTCCCCAGGAGGGAGGGGCTCATGTTCGAAGTCTCCAACGATACGAACCGTCGCACGGTCACCGTTCGGTTGAAGGGCTTTGTCCGACCCAATGAGATGAAGGATTTCGCCACGGCCTATCGGGCCGCGACGGATACGTATGCAGGAGGCCGGCACCTGGTGCTGGCGGATATGCGGGGGTTGAAGGCGCTGGAGCCGGAGTCCGCCACGATTTTCGGAGAAGTGGTGGCTTACGGTCGTCAGCGGGGTTGCTTGATGTGCGCGCATCTCTCGGATTCCACAATCGCCCGGCTTCAGACGGCGCGCGTGGCTTCCGAGGCCGCGCCCAACGACGACATCACGGTGGATTGTGTGTCCCCGGAGGAGGCGGAGCGGCAGCTCACCAAGGCCCGCACCCGCCACTTCCTGGTGAACGAGCCGGCCGCCGCCCACGCTCGCTGACGTCTCTTTCTTCTTCCCGCGCGCGACCCCCCCCTCGACTCCTTGTCGCGTCGCGCGCGGTTGTCTTCACAGGTTGTCTCGACTGAACGGCGCCGCGCCGGATGGCGAAGCCTTGCATTCGAGACATCCATTCCTGTCGCACTCGGGGGTGATTTACTTCCGGCGCTGACGCGCGTGCTCCAGGTACGCCCGCACCAGCGGGGAGACAGGAAGTCTCAGCGCGGTGTCCAGGTCGATGAACGCCGCCCAGGTGACCTCGCGGTCATCGATGGTGAGTCTTGGCTCGGTGCTCTCGGAGCCCTCGGAGTCCACGTCCAGCTCCAGGAAGCGGACATGGTCCTCCTTGTTCTCGGAGGTGCCCACCGTCTCGAAGGCGGGCCGCAGCGACGCGGGGTCTACGCGTATGCCCACTTCCTCGTGGAGCTCGCGCGCGCCGGCCTCGGCGGGGGACTCGTCCCGCTCCATGCCTCCGCCCGGCATGCTGAGCTGGTGCTTGTAGGAGTTCTGGAGGAGCAGCACCCGGCCCGCGTGCCAGACGCCCACGAAGACGCCGTGCGTCCGGGGGTGGCGCACGAGCCAGTACACCCGCGCCAGTGTGTACGCGCCCCGGTAGCCCGTGCGGGCGAGCGCATCCACCCAACGCTTCACTGGCGGCTCCGAATCTCAGGCATCCGCCCGTCATACCAGGAGACGGCCGCGCGCGGCGCGAGGGGCCCCCTGGCGAGCCCGCACCTCCGCGGGCACCTGGCAAGCCAGCACGCCCCACGGGCCCAGCAGGAGACGGCGGTGCGCGGCGCGAGGCCCTCTAGCGAGCCCGCACCTCCGCGGGCACCTGCGCGAGCCAGCCCACCTCCATGACGCCCCACAGGCCGAGGAGGATGGCCTCCGCGGCGTCATGGCGCAGCGAGGTGGGCCTGGGCGCGTGGGACCAGGCGATGACCTTGCGGGCGAGGCCATCCGCGGCGTCCTTGGCCTGGCCACCGCTGCGCTGCTCGCGGGCGTAGAGCAGCCGCTCGCGCCAGTCCTCGGCGGAGACGCGCAGCACGGGCAGCGCGCGGCGGGCGGCCTCGCGCTCCCAGACATCGGCGACGGGCCCGCCGCCCTCCAGCACCAGGAAGGCCAGGGGCCCGGTGTCCGCGAGCACGGCGGGCACGGCGCGCTTCAACCGGGACTGGCTGCCGAAGTTCTGGGAACGGTACGTGCGCAGGCGGCCGTCAGGGCCGTAGAGGGCCAGGCCCGAGCGCAGGCCCAGGTCGACCGCGAGCAGGCCGGGCCCGGTGGACGACTCAGGCTCCGAGCCCATCGCGCCAGGTGCAGCGGTAGGTGACGTCCGCGGGGGTGAACTCGCGCACGGTGACGACGGGTTGGATGGCGCCGGTGGCGCGCAGGCCCGCGAGCACGGCGCCCTGGGTGAAGTAGCGGATGGGGCCGGCCTCGTTCATCCAGAGGTCGACCTCGGTGGTGGACACGTCGTCGACGCGGGCCTCGGTGTAGTTGTTGCCGGAGCGGAACATCTGCCGTGCACGGCCCACGCCCCGGCGAGGGCCCAGGAGCTGGATGACGCTGAAGAGGGCTCGGCCCATCACCGTCTCGCGGTAACCGTCCACCATGCGCTCGCCGAGCAGGGAGTAGGCGACCTCGGCTGATACATCCGAATGGAGCTCATGGGCGGTGACACGGACGGCGGAACACCATGTGTCGAAGACGTAGGCCGGCTGGAGCTTGCGTTCCAGGTCCAGGCCCACGTCGCGCAGCCGCTCTCGCAGGGCTGGCGTGACACGTCCCGCGAGTCCGCGCACGAAGAGGCCTTCGAAGGTGTGCTCGAAGACGAGCTTCTCCGGCATGTTCACCAGTGTACTCCGGTCCTTTAAGCTGTGGCAGCGGGGTACGGAATTCCATGGGTTTACAACGAGAGCTGGCCGTCATGGCCATGAATGCAACGCCGTTGCCGGGCAAGACGAACTTCCTGGAGGAGCTGGGTGTGGCGACGCCGGTGCCACGCATCCGGGGTTCGATTGGGGCGGTGGCGCGCGAGCCGTTCCTGGCGTTCGACAACAAGCGGCTGTTCGACTTGTTGGTGGCGTTCACCATCGCGGACTTCCCGGATGGCGCGGGGTGCTCGGACTACTTCAATCCGCACACCCCTTGGTACAACGTCTTCTATGGCGCGTACGGCGTGCGTTCGTACAAGCGCGACGGCAATCCGTGGGGTTTCCGGAGTGACGGGCGGCCGGACGTGGAGGAGATGCTGGAGATTCCGCGGCTGGACTACAACTTCCTGACGGCGGGGGAGCTGGGTTGTCCGGCGTCGCGGATGTGCTTCGAGGTTCGCGAGGTGACGACGGGCCGGCATGGCGCGTGGCACAGCGCGGACGTGGCCTGCGTGATTCCCAGCGGGCTGCACCGCACGGAGGACGCGGACTCGCCGGACCTGAGCTACTACGCGGTGTTCGGGATGCCGGAGGAGGACTACCTCGCGGGTGGCCGGGAGAGCTACGAGCCGGTGGCCATGCGCGGACGCATGTACTGGCGCCCGGTGGCGGACCGCCTCACGCTCGTCTGGGGCGGACTGTGTCCGGACACTCCGGATGGACAGAGCCTCATGCACGCCATCATCGACGCGATGACGCCTGTGTACGCGGGCGGATGAAGCCCCGAGCGCTCACGGGCAGACAGGTGCTGGCGCATTCGCTGGGCCGCACCAGGGCCCATCGATACGCTGGGCCCCATGACCTGGCGGGCACGAAGCAGGCACCGAATCCTCGCGTTCGTCCTCCTCGGCTGCGCCCTGCTCTCCTGCGCCCACGTCGATGACGGGAGCGGAGGCGGCTTTGGCCGCAACAGCGCGGAAGCGCGAATCACCCACCTGATTTCGGAGGGCCATTTCGCGCAGGCCGAAGCGCTCGTGGCTGAATCGACCTCGGCGGGTCTGGTGGAGCAGTCCGCGGCAGCGGCCTTGCGCAGGCAGATTGCCGACCTCTCCATGAAGCTGGGAGAGATACCCGCCCGGCTCCAGCGCGTCCCGAGCTTCCCCTCCCGGCTCAAGGACTTCACGCGCCACGAGCTTCAGAAGATGTATGACTCGGAGAACTTCAGCATCGCGACGAAGAAGGAGCTTCAGACCGCGCTGAAGCTCTTGAAAGATGTAGCGAAGGACAACTCCCGATTGCTTCAGAAGCTGTGAGCCCCCATGCACCCGAGCCCCCACGAACTGCTGGAGTTGTTGTCGGAGGCGAAGCGCCTGGAATGGGGGAGCGAGGAGCAACTGAAGCTGCTCGAACGCCTGCGCGTCCGCTGTCCCGCCCATGTGCCAGGACTGCTGCTCTCCAGCAGGGCGCTGCTCTGGGCGAAGGAGGACCTCCCAGACCCCGCCGCCTTCTTCGCGGAGGTCGAGCAGTTGCTCCTGGGTGCCGTCGACGCCTCGGACAGGACGCCTGAAGCGCTCATCGGAATGGCCCGCTTCAAGAGCGTCGTCCGCGACTCGCCGTTGGAGGCAGAGGCCCTCTATCGAGAGGCCGCCACCCGCGCGTTGAGCGTCCTGGAAGAAGCCTGGGTCGGCCTCGTGGAGGCTCTCGGAGAGCAGGGAAAGACAGAGGGGGCCGCACGCACGGCCGACATCGCCAGCAAGGTGTTCCCCGACTCCAGCGCGCTCGCCGAGGCACGCAAGTTCGCGGGCCTCAAGGACTGAGCCACCTTCTGACACCGGGCCCGAGACACTCGCTCGGGCCCGGCGCTGTCGTCACGCGGCCCGGCTGGGCCCGGATGACACGGGGGCTTCTTCGGGCACGGGCGGCGTCTCCACCTTCGGCGTCTTCCAGAACCTGACCTTCTCCATCGCCGCGAACACCACCGGCACCACCAGCAGTGTCAGGAACGTCGAGGTGATGACGCCACCAATCACCGAGATGGCCATGGGCGCGCGGAACTCCGAGCCCGTCCCCGAGCCCACCGCCGTCGGCACCATGCCAATCGCCATCGCCGCGCTCGTCATCAGAATCGGACGCAGCCGCCGCGGCCCCGCCTTCATCAGCGCCACGTCCACCGAGTCCCCCTCACGCAGGTGCTGCAACGCACCGTCGATGAGCAGAATCGCGTTCTTCGTCACCAATCCCATCAACAGGATGACGCCAATCATCGCGCCCATCGACAGGTGATACCCCGTCACCACCAGGCCCAGCAGCGCACCCACCAACGCCAGCGGCAACGACGCCATGATGGTGAACGGGTGCTTGAAGGACTCGAACTGGCTCGCCAGCACCATGTAGATGAAGACGAACGCCAACCCGAACGCCAGGGTGAAGGCCTCGTTCTGCTCGTCCAGGCTCTTCATCTGCCCGTCGTAGACGATGGCATAGCCGGGCGGCAGCGGTGACAGCTTCACCTGCTCCTTCAACGCATTCGCGATGTCTCCCAGCGCCGCCCCCTTCGCGAGCTGCGAGTACACCGCGATCTGCCGCTCCCGGTTCTCGTGCTCGATGACGCTCGGCCCGTCGCGCAGCTCCACCTGCGCCAGGTCCGACACCGGCCGCAGCCCACGAGGCGTATACACCTCCAACTGCGCCACCCGCTCCGGCGTACTCCTGTCCCGCTCCGCCAATCGCACGCGGATGTCCGTCTCGTTCGTCCCCTCGCGCAGCTTCGCCACCACGTCGCCGCTGATGGCCAGCCGCAGCTGCGTCGCCAGCCCCGCCGCGTTGATATCCGCGTCGCTCGCTCGCGCCCGGTCGATGCGAATCTGGAGCTCTGGCTTCGGCGGGTTCGCCTCCACCCGCACGTCCTCCGTGCCCTTCAGCCCGCGCAAGATTCCCGCGACGCGCTCCGCCTCCTGGTTCACCCGCGTCAGGTCCGGCCCGGTGATGCGCACCATGATGGGGTAGTAGTCGCCCAGGCCCTCAATCGTCGGCGGGTCGCTCAGGTTCACCCGCGTCGCCACCAGCGGCGTCAACAGCGCGCGCGCCTCGTCCTTCAACACGGGGATGCCCTTGGTGCGTTCGCCCTTCCCCACCGTCAGCACGCGCATGCGCGCCTTGTTCACATCGCCGTTGGTGCCGACGATGGAATAGATGGCCGTGATTTCCGGCAGCTTGCGCAACAGCGCCTCCGCCTCTCCCGTGCGCGCCTCCGTCTCCGACAGGCTCGACGAGTCCGGAAGCTGCAAGTCCACCAGGAACTGCGAGCGGTCCTCCGGCGAGATGAACTCCGCGCCCAGCCGGCTCGCCGCCCCGAAGGACAGCACCAGCACCACCACCGTGATTCCCGTCGTCGCCCACTTGTGCGCCAGCACCCAGCCCAGGATGCGCGCGTAGACGCGCTCCGTACCGTCCAGGAAGCTCCGCAGCCCGGCCGCCACCGCGTTCTCCTTGTGGACCTCTCCCGGCACCCGCTTCTTCGCCAGTCGCGCCGACAACATCGGGTCCAGCGTGAAGGAGATGAACAGCGAGACAATCACCGCCGCGGAGATGGTGATGCCGAACTGCTTGAAGAACTGCCCGACGATTCCGGGCATGAAGGCCACCGGCACGAACACCGCCACCAGCGACAGCGTCGTCGCGAGCACCGCGAGCCCCACGTCGTTGGTGCCGTTGGCCGCCGCGCTCATCGGGTCTTCGCCCTTCTCCAGCCGGTGCGTAATCGCCTCGCGCACCACCACCGCGTCGTCGATGAGCAGACCGATGGCCAGGGACAACCCCAACAGCGTCATCTGGTTCAGCGTGTAGTCCAGCAGGTACATCACGAAGAACGTGCCGATGACGGACGTGGGCAGCGCCAGCGAGGAGATGAACGTGCCGCGCCCGTCCAACAGGAACATCAGGATGATGAGCACCGCCATCGCGCCACCGAAGACGAGCGCGATCCACACCTCGTGGGCGTTCTCCCGGATGAGCTCCGACTGGTCGATGAGCAGCGTGGCCGTGAAGCCCTGCCCGACCTCCGGCGCCATCTCCTTGAGCACCTGCTTCACCGCGTCGCTCACCGCCACCGTGTTGGAGCCCGGCTGCTTCACCACCTCCAGGATGACCGCGTCCTGGCTGTTGAGCCGCGCCACCGTACGCCGCTCCGCCACGCCGTCCGTCACCGTGGCGATTTCGCTCAGCCGCACCTGCGAGCCCGTCCGGCTGCGCGCCACGGGCAGCGCGCGAATCTCGTCCACGTCGCGGAACTGGCCCAGGGAGCGCACCGTCAGCTCACTGGCCCCCAACGCCAGACGTCCCGCCGGCAGGTCCAGGTTCTCCGCGCTCACGCGCTGGGCGATGTCCAGCGGCGACACCCCCGCCGAGCGCGCCTTGTCCAGGTCCACGTCGATTTGAATCTCACGCGTGTCGCCACCGGTGATGCGCACCTCGGCGGCGCCCTCGAGCTGCGCGAGCGCGGGCTTGATTCGGTCGTCGATGAGCCGGCGCAACGACTGCGACGGCATGTCCGCCGACACGGCGTACGTGAGGATGGGCGTCGCGGAGAGGTCCACGCGGCCCACCACCGGCGCATCCGCCGTCTGCGGCAGCTTGTTCGCGATGCCAGCAATCTTGTCGCGCACCTCCTGCACCGCGCGGTCCACGTTGGTGGACAGGGTGAACTGCACCACCACCGTGCTCAGGTTCTCCCGGCTCCAGGAGTGAATCTTGTCCACGCCGCTGATACCCGCGACGGCGTCTTCCACGGGCTTGACGACCTGGGTCTCGATTTCTCCCGGACCCGCGCCCTTGTACACCGTGGTGACGACGACGACGGGGAAGGACACGTCCGGATACAGGTCCGTGCCCAGGCGCCCCAACCCCATCAGTCCGAGGACGATGAGGCAGAGCGACAACATGGCCGTGAACACCGGCCGACGAATGGAGACGTCGCTGAGGAACATGGACGCGCTCCCCTTACTTCACGGTGACGCGCGAGCCCTGTGACAGGCCCGGCGTGGGGTGGTCGATGACGGACTCGAACGGCGAGCGGGCCAGCACCACCACCTCGCGCTCACGTCGCTCCAGCACCTGCACGTCCACGCGGCTCACCTCGCCGCCACTGCCCACCACGAAGACATGGTCCCCGTTGGAGGACGACAGCGCCGTGCCCGGCAGCACCCGCGCGTCCTGGTCCTCGCCCAACAGCAACACCGCGCGCGCCAGCGTGTGCGCCACGAAGCGGCCATCCGCGTTGGGCACCGCCAGCTCCACCGGCACCCGACGCGTGGCCGGGTCCGCGGAAGGGAGGATGGTGCGCACCGTCGCGTCCTCGGTGAACACGCCCGGGCCGCCAATCGACTCCACCCGCACCTTGGCGCCGGGCTTCAGCCGCGAGCGCAGCGACTCCGACACCGTCGTCCTCAGCAGCAGCGTGTCCAGGTTCTCCAGGTTGAACAGCGGCGTGCCCGGCCCCACCGTGGCGCCCGTCTGCTCGGGTGCGTCGATGAGCGTGCCCGAGAACGGCGCTCGCAGGTCATGCCGCCGACGCGCCGCCCGCGCCTGCGCGAGCTGGGCCTGCGCCGCGAGCAACTGCGCCCGCGCCTGCGCCGCCGTCGCGGAGCTGGCGCGGTTCTGCAAGTCGCTCACCCCGCCCTCCTTCTGGAGCGCCTCGTTGCGCGAGGCCACATCGGAGGCCATCACCGAAGCGGCTTCAGCGGCCGCCACCGCCGCCTGCGCCTGCGCCACCTGCGCGTCGACAATCTCCACGTCGAGCTGCCCCAACACGTCGCCCTTCTTCACCGCCGCGCCCTTGCCCAGCTTCACGGCGGCGAGCCGGCCCCCTACCTCGAAGCCCACCTGGAGCGCCTGCGCGGGGAACAGCGTGCCCGTCACCTCTTCCCGAGGCGCGGCGCGCACCGTGCGCGTGGCCACCAGCTTCACCGTGGGCACCGCCGCGTCCGTCTTCGCGGCGGCGGCCGGCGTGGAGGAGGCATCCGCCTTGCCACACGCGGACAACGACAGCGCCGTGACGACGACACCCAGCGCCGCGAGCGCACGCGGGGCGGAAGGTTTCCAGATGGAGTTCACGGGCTTTTCCTCGGGGTGTGGCGGGTCTTCGCGCGGGCGGGAGGCCGGCGCTGGGAAGTCGTGGGGCGCTTGGCCCGGGAGACAACAGGCTCCGAGACAGGCGCGGGGGCATCGAAGCGGGGCAGCGTGCCGCCCTCGCACAGGCGCTGGAGCGTGTATGCCCAGGCGGACATGTCTGGCTTCTCCGTCAGGTGCACCATGCGCTGGGACAGCAGCACGTACGCGCCGACGATGACGGAGGCGAACAGCTTCGCGTCCATCTCCTGGTCCGCCGCGCCCGCCTCCTGCATCCGCCGGAAGTCCCCCGCCACGCGCTCCACCTGCGCCTCCGTCATCCGCCACAGCAACGATTCGAAGGGCGTGCCCTGGCTGCCGCTGACGAGCACCGAGACGACGTCGCGGTAGGACCACATCAGCTCCAGCGACTCCAAATCGAAGGCCGTCTCCAGCTCGACGAATCGCCGGTAGCGCTCGCTGTGCTCCAGCCTGTCGCGAGAGCCCATCACTCCCTGCCCGAGGAAGTGGCGCTCCACGGCCGCCATCCGGCGCCCGTTCACCTCGTTCAGGTGCGCCTCGAACCGGGCCAGCACCTCCCCGAAGAGCGCCTCCTTCGAGGGGAAGTGCAGATAGAAGGCGCCCTTGGACAGCCCACACGCGGCGGTGATGTCCTCGATGCGCGCCCCACGCAGCCCCTTGCGGGCGAACTCCGCCCGGGCCGCGTTCATCAAGGCTTCCCTGGCATGAGGGTCAGCGGGTCTCGGCATGGCGGACCCGTTACTAACCCGGCGGTCATTAATGGCGCAACTTGACTGACCGACGGGTCAGAAACCCGCCCGCTATTCCAGTCCAGGCGTCCGAATCAACCCTGGCGCGCACCAGCGCCCACATTCATCAGGGCGGTGCAGAGGGGACACGCCGTGGGCCCGTGGGGCACGTCGCGGCGGTGCAGGTCCAGCACGGCGCGGGAGATTTCCGCCAGCTCGCGGCGCACCTCACGCCGCGCGCCCTTCACGCGGGCAATCTTCAGGTTGTCGTAGCTCGTCGTCTGGTGACGCATCCACGCGATGACGGCGGCCTCCGCGCGGCGCTCCACGGGGATGCGCTCCGTGCGGGCCACGGTGCCGCTGCCCACGGGCGTGGCATGCGCGGCGACGAGCACGGCCAGCCGCTTGCCGTGGGGCAACCACGCGGGGGAGAAGGCGAGGAAGCGCAGCACGGCGTTGGCGAAGTCGACCTCGTACTGCTCCTGCTCGCGGGCGCGGCGGTCTCGGCCAGCGGCCAGCTTCTTCGCGTAGGCGGGCGTGGCGCGCTCGGACTCCAGCGCGGCGCGGGCCTGGTGGATGTGCGGCTCGGGGGCCCACACGCCTCGGGAGAACAGCTTGCGGCCCACCTTCTCCACCACCGTCCAGGTGGGGCCGGCGGCCTTCACGCGACGGGTGAGGCCCGCGTCACCGGGGGGCAGAAGGGCCCAGCCCTCCGGCACGGAGAGCACGCGTCCATCCGGGGCACGCACGCGGCGAGGGTCGGGGGTGGGAGCGAACGTCAGGGATTCAGGCATGGCGGTGTCTGGGACGGCGGCCTCATAACACGGGCGGCTCCAAACCCTGCTAAATGGCGCCTCGCGCCGTGGGTGTGGCGCGGGAGACTCTCTTCGCGTGGGAAGTGCCGGCATGTCCCTCCTCAAGCTCACGTTCCTCGGCACGTCCGCCGCCCAGCCCACGCTGCACCGCAACCTGTCCGGGCTCGCCGTGAAGGCGGACACGGACCTGCTCCTGTTCGACTGCGGCGAGGGCAGCCAGCGACAGATGGTGCGCTTTGGCACCGGCTTCACGGTGGACGCGGTCTTCTTCACGCACTTCCACGCCGACCACTACCTGGGAATCATCGGCTTCCTGCGCACCCTGGGGATGATGGGGCGCGAGCACGCCATCCACCTGTATGGCCCGCCGCCCGCGCGGCGCCTCCTGCACCAGGCCGTGCACCTGGGCGTGGAGGCCATGTCCTTCCCCATCGAAATCCACGAGGTGAAGGACGGCGACGTCATCCGCCGCGACGGCTACTCGCTGCACGTGGTGGGCGTGGACCACCGCATCAACGCGCTGGCGTACGCGCTGGTGGAGGATGGCCGGCCGGGGCGCTTCCACGTGGAGAAGGCGCGCGAGCTGGGCGTGCCCCCGGGCCCCAGCTTCGGCAAGCTCCAGAAGGGAGAGGCCGTGACGCTGGAGGACGGGCGGACGGTGACGCCTGCGGACGTGCTGGGCCCGCCGCGCCCCGGACGCCGGGTGGTCATCTCCGGAGACACGCGGCCGTGCGCCGCGGTGGTCAACGCGTCGAAGGACGCGGACCTCCTCATCCACGAGTCCACCTTCTCCGATGACGAGCAGGAGCGCGCGGAGGAGACGCACCACTCCACGGCCCGGGAGGCGGCATGGGTGGCGCGTGAGGCGGGAGCGCGGCGGCTGATTCTCACCCACCTGTCCAGCCGCCACGACACGGACCCCGCGAAGCTGCTCACGCAGGCGCGCGAGGAGTACAAGGGCCCGCTGGAAGTGGCGTACGACGGCCTCACCCTGGAGCTGCCGCTGCGCGACGAGTAGCGCGCGCGAGCGGCGGCTCGTGGGGAAGCGCTACTGGACCTTGTCGGCCTCGGCGCGCAGCGTGGCGGCGGACTCGGCGTCCACCTTCTGGAGCAGCTCCCACTCCAGCTCCGCGTCGCGGTTGATGTTGCCGCCGTCGGCCCGGACGCTCGTCTCATTCAGCTCCTGGGAACGGCCGCCGGAGCTCGCGCTCTTGGTTTCGGTGGCGAGTTGCTTGTGGAACTCGATGGCGCACTGGCCGGGGCCGCGCTCGGTCCCCTTGACGTGGTAGCGCACCTGCGTGGTGCCCAGCGACGAGGGGGCGCCGTGCATCAGCCACTCGGAGGTCGCCTCGAAGCCCTGCGTACCGACGCGCAGCGAGTAGCCCTTCTCCTTGAGGAGGGCCAGCGCCTGCGGCCACACCTCGGCGATGGGCTTGCGGTACACGTGGGTCCGCGTCTTGTCGTGCAGGAAGGCCTCGCGGCGGCGGCCGGCGCAACCCGCGGCGGTGGTCAGACAGAGGGCGGCGACGACCAGCAGCGCGGTGGGCCCGAGCCGGGACTTGGACAGGTTCAGGTTCATGACGACTCCAGGGAACGTGAGACGCCGCAACATCCCTCACGCCCCGGCTCGCGCCAAGTCCCCCGCTCCCCCCGTCAAGTCCCCCGGTCAGGAAGCTTGCGTGGGGCAACTATCTTTTCCCCGCCTGCCTTCGCTCGGGGTGTGGCCAATGGTTGGCGCTCCAGGTGTTCGAGAATCTCCGAGGCCACGCGCTCGGGCGCCTCCAGCGGCGGGAAGTGGCCCACGCCCGCCAGGTATCGCACCTCCGGAGGTTGCTCGAAGTAGGGCTCCAGCCCCACCGTCAGCTCGCGGCCGAGCGCGGTGTCCTCCTCCCCCCAGACGAGGCGGAAGGGCGCGCGGATGCGCGGGTAGGTCCGGAGCAGTCGCCTGGCCCCTCCCGGAGTGAAGAGTCCTCGCAGGGCCTCGCGGTAGTAGTCCACGGCGGCCCGGGCCGCGTCCGGATGGGCCAGATTCTCCGCGTAGGGCGCCAGGCGCGCGTCACTCACCTGGGCACCCTTCGCCATGCCGCGCCGCATGAGCGCGGGCACCCGCCGGCCCCCTTCGGCGGACAGGGCGCGCTCCGGGAGCCAGGGGAGCTGGAAGTAGAACATGTACCAGGAGCGGCGCAGTTGCGCGGGCCGCCAGATGCGCCGGGCCAGCACGGACGGGTGGGGGCAGTTCACCACCGTCAGCGTGGCCACGACGTCCGGGTGCATGGCGGCCACGTGGTAGGCGATGGCACCGCCCCAGTCATGTCCCACCAGGTGCACGGGCCGCCCCGGCTGGAGATGGCGGGCGAGCTGGTAGACGTCGTCGGCCAGCGTGTCCAGGTCGTAGCCCTTGCGAGGCCGGTCCGTGCCGCCATAGCCGCGCAGGTCTGGCGCCACCGCGTGGTAGCCCGCTGTGCCCAACAGCGGCAGCACCTCGCGCCAGCTCTCCGACAGCTCCGGGAAGCCGTGCAGCAGCAGCACGAGGGGCCCGTCGGACGGCCCCGCCTCCAACGCCTGCATGCGCAGCGAGGCCAGCGGAATGGACAGGGAGGCGAGCGTGGAAGAGTCCATGGGCGCGCACGTTAGGCGCCGCGAGCCTGGACTTGGGGGACCTTCGTGCCGCCTCGCGTTGGACTCCGGACGCTGGCCCGCGCGAGGCGGGTGCGCCAGAGTGTCGCGCGCCCGTCCCCAACCCCGGGGCGGCCTCCCAGGCAGGTGCGCGAAACGATGCTGCGACGACTCGGCGGACTCCTCGGTGCGGTGCTCCTTCTCTCGGCCCTTGGCGGCTGCACGCGCAACACGCCGGGCGCCGAAGCCACGGGCACGTCGGTGTACGTGGCGAAGCGCATCCGCACGCTGGACGCGGCGCGGCCCCAGGTCGAGGCGCTCGCGGTGCGCGAGGGCAAGGTGCTGGCCACGGGCACACGCGACGAGGTGCTGGCGGCCGCGGGCCCCGGCGCGCGCGTGGTGGACCTGGGCGATGCCACGGTGGTGCCGGGCCTGACGGACTCGCACGGCCACCTCTCCGCGCTGGGCCAGTGGGAGGCGACGGTGAGCCTCTTGGGGGCGACCTCCAAGGAGGAGGCCGTGGCGCGCGTCGCGGCGGCGCCGAGCACCTCGTACCAGGGCGAGTGGCTCGTCGGTCAGGGGTGGGACCAGAACGACTGGACGGAGAAGGCCTTCCCCACCCGGCAGGATTTGGACGCGAAGCACCCTGGCGTACCGGTGATGCTGACGCGCATCGATGGACACGCGGCGTGGGTCAACAGCGAGGCCCTGCGGCGCGCGGGCGTCACGCGCGACACGAAGGACCCGGATGGCGGACGGATTCTGCGCGGCGCGAATGGCGAGCCCACCGGCATCCTCGTGGACAACGCCATGGGCCTCGTCTACGCGGTGCTGCCTCCGCTGACGGAGGAGCAGCTCTCCGCCCAGCTCACCGCGGCGCTCGCCCGGGCCGCGCGCGTGGGCCTCACCGGCGTGCACGACGCGGGCATGGACCTGCGCACCTTCCGCCTCCTCCAGCGCTGGGACAAGGAGGGCAAGCTGCCCCTGCGCGTCTACGCCATGGCGGATGGACAGACGTCGGACCGGGAGACGTACCTGCGCGACGGCCCCTATCAGGGCGAACGCCTCACGCTGCGCGCGGTGAAGCTCAGCCTGGACGGCGCGCTGGGCAGCCGGGGCGCGGCGCTGCACCAGGACTACAGCGACGAGCCCGGGCACCGGGGCCTGTTGATGATGGCGCCGGAGGAGTACGAGCGGCGCGTGAGGGCCTTCATGGCCGCGGGCTTCCAGGTGTGCACGCATGCGATTGGAGACCGCGCCAACACGCTGGTGCTGGACACGCTGACGCGCGCGGCCGAGGCCACGGGCACGAAGGACGGCCGCCACCGCGTGGAGCACGCGCAGGTGATGCGATTGGAGGACATCGACCGGCTGGGGCGCGGCGGCTTCCTGGCCAGCGTGCAGCCCACACACGCCACCAGCGACATGCCCTGGGCGGAGGCCCGCGTGGGTGCCGAGCGGATTCGAGGCGCGTACGCGTGGCAGCGGCTGAAGGCCTCCGGCGCGGTGCTGGCGTTGGGCAGCGACTTCCCGGTGGAGCGGCCGGACGTGCTCGCGGGCCTCTACGCGGCGCGCACGAGGCAGGACGCGCGCGGCACGCCCGAGAATGGCTGGTACGCGGACCAGCGGCTGAGCGGCGAGGAGGCCCTGGAGGGCTTCACGGTGGGCGCGGCATACGCCTCCTTCGCGGAGGCTCGGCGCGGACGATTGCAGCCCGGTATGGACGCGGACTTCGTCGTGCTGTCGGTGGACCCGGTGGACGCGCCCGTCGCCGAGCTGCCAGGCGCCCAGGTGCGCCTGACAGTCGTGGGCGGCGACGAAGTCTACCGCGCAACGGAGAAGTGAGTGCCGCCTAGAAGGCGGCCTCCGAGCTGAGCGACTGGACGCGGCGGTTGAGCTCCTCTTGAGCCACCTGCCGCTCCTTCGCCAGACGCTCCAGGTCGCGGGTGATGGCCTCCAGCCGGTCCTCCTGCTCGTTGAGCTTGGCCACGAAGCGCTCGGCCAGCTCACGCTGGGACACGCCGCTCTTGAGCGACTCGATGTTGGCGCGGATGCGCTCCTGGTCCTTGAAGAGCTGGGCGCGCTCGGCGGTGAGCTGCTGCTCGTCGCGCGTCAGCGCCGCCACGCGCTCGCGGATGGCGATGACTTCGCGCAGCGCGTCCGCCATCTTCGCGTCCACGTAGCGCTGCGACAGGAAGAAGGCCACGTCGTCCGGGCCCGCGCTGGAGACGGAGTACTGCCGGTGGCCGCGCGTGCGCTCGGACACCACCAGCTCGTCCTGCGAGCCCGGGGCCAGCTCGCGCTTGAAGCGCCAGAAGCCGTCCGTCGTCTCCGCGGGCGCGGGCATGTCCTTCTCCAGCTCCCAGCCCGTGCGCGGGTGCTCCACGTAGAGGACCTGCGCCCGCTTCCCCTTGTTGCGCACCAGGTACTTCGTGCGCCGCACGTGGAAGTACTCCACCACCAGCGAGCCCCGGCTCACCACCGCGCGGAACACCGGCCCGTCCTCCGTGTTGTCCTCCACGGAGACGACGCAGCCCAGCTCCACCGCGTACGGCACGAAGCGCGTGTCCAGCGGCTTCATGGTGTCGAGCATCGCCTCGCCCACGTACCGCTCGTCCTCCGTCACCGTCACCGGCCCGCCCTCCAGCGTCAGGCCCGTGGTGTTCTTCAGCTCGATGCAGGCCATGGGGTTCTTCTCGCGCGTCGTGCGGTTGTAGAGGAGCACCCGGCGGCCCTCGAAGGGCTTGTGGAGGATGGGCACCAGCGCGCTCTGGTTGCGGTGCACCGTCACCGGGCGGTCCACGCCGTACTCGAAGAGGTCCCCCACATCCTTCGTCAGCGTCGTCACCTGGTTGCTCTGCTCCATCACCTCGCGCAGCCGGGGGCCACCGCCACGGGCCGCACCTCCCACCAGGCTCGCCTCCTTGCGCATCTTCTTGGAGCGCTCCGGAGCCGCGGCGGCGGGTCCGGCGCTCGCCATCGGCATGGCCGCCTCGCTCTCCATCATGTCCATCGAGCCGCCGAAGCTCTCCTCCGGAATCACCGGCGCGGCGGCGGCCTCCGTGCGCACCTCCACCACGGGCCGCCTCATGTAGCGGGGGTTGTAGAGGTCATGCACGAAGGACACCGGCAGCCCCGCGACGAGCGCCAGCGACACGTCCACCCAGTCCTCGTCTCCCGTGTTGTCCACCAGCGCCCAGCCCTGGAGCAGCGGCGACTCGCCCTCATCCAGGAGGATGCGGTAGCTGGTCTTCCACACCGGCGCTTCCAACACGTAGCTGACGAAGACCTCCCGCTCACCCTCGCCGGAGGTGAGGATGGACATCCGCTTGCTGTCCTTCTTGTACGAGGACAGCACCGTGGCCAGGTAGAACTCCAGGTCCTTGCGCACCGCCTCGTCGAGGAACTCCAGCTCCGCGATGTCGAGCACGTCGAAGGTGCGCAGCGAGCCGCCCACCAGCAGCGTGAGGAAGGGCCGCACCACGCTCGTCTCGCCGGCCGCCACCGCGAGCGACTCCAGGCCGATGATGGCGCCCTCCACCTGGCCGCCGCCCACCCGCGCCCGCACGCGCGCGCCCTTGATTTGACCGAGCAGCGCCGTGAGGCTGCCGTCCTCGGGAATGCGGATGGTGGCCTCCGAGAGCAGCTGCTCCAGCGGCTTGGTGGAGTCGTAGCTCACCGCCGACACCGAGCCGCCCGACAAGTCCAACACCGTCAGCGACTTCAGCACGTCGTTCATGTCGCGCGCCTTGAAGTCCAGGTGCAGCGTGTCGCTGCCCGTGACGCCGCCTCGGCGCTCGAAGTAGCCGACGCCATGCTTGTAGAGGACGACGCGACGGATGGGCAGGTTCGTGGCCATGAGCGATGGAACTCCAGGAAGTTGGGGACAGCCTGCGCTCCGGTGTATCAAGCCCGCCCAGGGGTCGCGCAATGCCGCGCTCAAGCCCCACGAGGTGTCGCCCGAATGCGAAAGCCCACCGCAACCTTCCTGTCACGTTCCGCGCTGATGTGCGCGGCGCTGGCGTTTGGCGCCGGCTGTGAGAGCACGAAGCCGCGCGCCGTGAGTCCCACTGACGGCGTGCCCGTGACGCAAGGCGGCGCGGCGGAGGCCCCCACCGGTACGGCCGCGCCGGAAGCTCCCACGTCGACGCAGGGGAAATCCCCCTGGCATCGCGCCCGGGTGGGAGACCGGGTCGTCTATTCGTTCTCCGCGATTCGCACGCCGCCCCGCGAGGCGCAGGGCGGCTCGGCGGCGGCGGGGAAGCTGACCCTGGAGGTGGCGGCGGTGGAGGGCTCGCGCGTGTGGCTGACGCTCGACATCGTCGATGACGCGGGCAGCCCGCTGACGCAGCCGAAGCTTGCGCGTCGGCTGGTGCTCCCCATGCGCGTGGACGCCTCCAGGCCGTTGGCGGTGGCGCGCGAGGGCACGGAGACGACCGAGCAACCCTCGGCCGCCGGCCGCACGTGGGAGGCGAAACGTTACCTGCGCGACAATCGTCCCGTGGATGGTCCGCTGGAGAACCGGCTGTACGCGGTGGACGCGGGGCCGCTGTACCTGACGAACGGACTGCTCGACGCGAGCACCACGCTGTCCGGCTTCGGCGGCGCGGGCAGCCATCAACTCACGCTGGTGTCGATGCGCCAGGGGGCGGAGGGCGCGGGCACGGCGCCGGACCTGGAGTGGCCGCTGGGTCCTGGTACGTGGTTCGACCGGGAGATGGAGGCGGATGGCACGAAGACGGTGCTGCGCACGTGTCAGTCGGCCGAGGCTGGCTTCGTGCTGCGCACGGAGGCGCCGGTGAATCCCGCGGTGGATGAGGCGCCGTGCCAGGACTTCTCCCAGGCGAGCGTGCAGCCGCTGGAGGAGGTGCTGCTGTCGTTCATCTCGATGGGGCTGGAGCCCAAGCAGTGGCCGCCGGTCGTCCCCAATGCGGCGCCCGCGGTGCGCGAGACGCTGGCGGTGGGCGCCAAGCGGGTGTCGGCCCTCCTGGTCGACTCCACGGAGGGACCGGCGAACGCGAAGCAGGTGCGGACGCAGGGGTTCGCCGCGGACCCGTGGGAGAAGACGTTGGGCGGGCTGGCGCACGAGGCGCGCTTCGAGCCGCTGTCCGACTTCACCTATCGCGTCTCGCCCAAGGGCAAGCGTGAGTCGCAGGGCGGCGCGAAGCTGACGGGCTTTGGTGCCTGGCAGCCGTGACGGCGCTCTACACGGTGGTCATCGAGGTGGAGCCCGGGGCCGAGGACGCGTGGAACCCGTGGCATGAGGGGACACATGTCCCCGAGGTGCTGCGGGAGCCCGGGTTCCTCGGCTGCCGCAAGTGGCGCGATACCGAGCCCGCGAAGGACGGGTGGGCCCGGTACGTGTGTCACTTCGAGCTGGCCGGTGAAGCGGACTTCCAACGCTACACGGTCAGCGACGCGGCGAAGCACCTGCGCGCGGAGTCACTGGCCCGCTTCGGGACGGTGACGCGGTATTCGCGGCAGGTGCTCACCGAGGTGAAGCGGTTCTGACGTGGGCGGCGCCCGCGAGGTGAACTCGCGGGCGTCGGCCGGTAGCTCCAGACACCCCGCCACCAGGCGCGCAGTGTCCTCTTTTGCCAATTCCTGCCCAGGGCTCATCGCTGTCCCTTGAGCCGCGAGCGTGGGAAGTACAATGCTTGCCAAGATGGCGCCTCCCTTCCTGGCAGACATCTACGAGGAGCACCTGGCCGAAGCAGCCTTCCGCTGGAGTCAGTGGGAGCGTGCCCTGGCGGCCCCGGACTACAATCTCGAGGAAACGGCGCGAGTGGAGGAGTTGCTGCTGGCGCACCTCGATGGGTTGGTATTGGGAGGCGCTCCCGTCGCCGATGAAGTACTGCGGCCGGCCCTGGATTCAGAGGAACCCCTGTACGGAGCATCTGCGCTGTGGGCCTTGCTCGAAGGCAACGTCAACTTCAGTGAAGCGGATGTGCTGGCGTTGTTGAGGACCTCCGCGCCTGAAAAGCCCGGCCCGCTAAAGCGGGTCCTGGAGTTGAGCGAGCAGCGCAGCGTGGACGATGCACTGTGCCCACTGCTGCAACCCCAAGCCACCGAGGCGCCACTCCAAGCACTGGCGCTCGACGTACAGGCCTTCCGTGGCGCGCTGCCCAAACAGTTGGCGCTGGACCTGCTCCAACACTCCGACCCTCGAGTCGTCGCCGCGGCACTCCGGGGGCTGTGTCCGCTGTCGGGTGATGTCGCCACCAGGGAGCTACCTCGGTTGCTTCTGGATGGTCACCCCGAGGTCCGTCAGGCCGCCATCGAGACTGGCATCATCTCAGGCTCGCGCATGGCATGGGCGCAGTGCCGCGCAGTCGCGGAGGAGCGCAAGGATGCCGGCCGCTGGGCATTGGTCCTGCTGGCTCAGAGCGGGGAGGAAGGGGACCTGCCGCGGGTCATCGAGTGCTCCAGAGTGGCGTCGCTGCGGGCCGACGCACTGCTGGCGCTGGGCTTCAGCGGACGGGTGCAGGCCGTGGAGGTCTGCCTGGAGTTGATGGCTCACGCTCCGCTGGCGGCCCTGGCTGGTGAAGCCTTCAGTGCCATCACGGGACTCCGTTTGGAGCAGCCCTATGTGCTGCTGCCGGAAGAACAAGACTTCTTGCCGCCCCTGGAGGAGGACCTGGCTCAAGAGCTGACGCTTCGTCCAGAAGATGCCTTGCCGGTGCCAGACGCGACGGCGGTGGCTGCCTGGTGGCGGGGAGCTCGCAAGGATTTCTCTCCAGGGACACGCTACCTGCGTGGGCGGGTTTTCAACACCGCGACGCTGCTGGAGGAACTCGAACAGGGTGTCATGCGAAGCAGGCCTGTCCATGCACTCAGCCTGGCCATCAGGACTCATGGGGGGCGGCGACTCCAGACTCGAGCTTTCACCCGAAGGCAGCGAGCCCAACTGCAAGAGGCTCGCGCCGCCCGGAGGGGCCATGCAGATCTCCCATAACACCACGGAGATGCAGGCCGGATTGTGTGTGGCCACGG
The DNA here is from genome assembly GCF_010894455.1 of Myxococcus eversor. GTDB lineage: Bacteria > Myxococcota > Myxococcia > Myxococcales > Myxococcaceae > Myxococcus > Myxococcus eversor. The sequence goes on from NZ_JAAIXY010000002.1 coordinate 418,381, forward strand.
ACAAACATGCCCGCGCTCACTGCGTGGTGGTGGTCAAGGGCACGTTTGCCGCAGATGCGAGAGGCGAATTGAGGCTGTCGGAGGTGCAACGGCCTTTGGTGTATGCCGACGAGCATCAAGGCGATGCCGGGAGCACGAGCATTCGCCACGAGTGTGATTTTGCCCTCACAAAACCCCACTCGGAGGTGCTGGTGCATGGACATGCGGTCGCGCCAAAGGGCCGTCCGATAGAGCGCATGCTGGTGCGTCTCGAGCTTCCGGGGCGGCGAAAAGACCTGCTGGTGACAGGGGAGCGGCGCTGGGAGCGAGGCCTGCTGGGGCTGAGCGCCTCGCCGCCCAGGCCGTTCATCCGCATGCCCTTGGTGTACGAGCGCGCTTTTGGCGGCGCTGACCACTCCCATCCGGACCCGAAGCACCAGGGGGCCGACCTGCGAAATCCCGTGGGGTGCGGATTTCGAAAGAACCCGCGTGCGGCGGATGCCGTCGGTGCGCCACTGCCGAACCTTGAGCATCCGCAGCAGTCCCTCTCCAAGTGGGACGAGGCCCCGGTCCCAGTGGTGGGGATGGGCTCACTCGGGCGCGGATGGCAGCCGCGCATCGCGCATGCGGGCACGTATGACCAGCGCTGGCTCGATGAGGACTATCCCTTCCTGCCCAGGGATTTCGACACGCGCTATTTCCAATCCGCGCCCGAGGACCAGCAACTGCCTCGCTTGCGTGGCGGCGAGGTGCTGCGCTGCATGGGAATGACTGCGGCAGGGAGCTGGGGAGTGACGCTTCCGCGAATCGCGCTCCCTGTGACATTCCGCTTCCAGGACCGCTCGGCGCATGTCGAGCCCCAGATGGATACGGTGCTGTTGGACTGTGATGCCCAGGTCGTCACCGTGACGTGGAGAGCCTCCACTCCCCTGGGGAAGAAGCTGACTCAGCTCAAGGAAGTGTTCGTCGGGTCGTCTCCAACCAGGTGGGGTATCCGCCGAGTTGGTGCCGCAGATGCTGGCAAGGCTCCGAGAGGAGTACGGCTTGCGCCTCGATACCGTCCATTCTCGTGGCTTCCCCACAGGTGGGACCAGTGGCCTGCGAGCCTTGGCGGAGGCCCGCGCCCTGCTGGAGCGCGATGCCCACCTCCCAGGGTGTCTCGTGGCGAGCGTCGACTCTCTCGTCAATGCACCCGCCTTGGCCTGGCTGGCTCGGAATGGGCGTTTGAAGCGGCCTGGTCACTCGGATGGAGTGATTCCGGGGGAAGCCGCTGCGTGCGTCTTCGTGACGCGCAGACCCTTGGGGCAAGCCCCTTCCGTGGAGCTGGCCGGGTTGGGGTTCGCACAGGAGCATGCGACGCTCGATTCGGACGAGCCCCTTCGCGGTATTGGGGCAGCGCAGGCCAGCCGCCTGGCGCTGAGCGAGGCGGGACTCGACCTGAGCGAGGTCGACTTTCGTGTCGCGGACGCCTCGGGTGAGGGGTACGCATTCATGGAGGTGGCGCTGGCGTCGGCGCGGCTGTTGCGTGTACGCAAGGCGTCACTGCCACTGTGGCTGCCGGCGGAGTCGCTGGGAGAAACGGGGGCCGCGTCAGCCATCTTGGCGCTGGCTTTGGCCGTGGTGGGGATGCGTCGAGGCTATGCGCCAGGACGGCGGGCGCTCCTCAGTGTCACGAGCGATTCGGGAGACAGGGCAGCTGCCGTCCTGCGGACACGCGACGTAGAGGTGAGGGTCCGGCAATGAAGGAGGTCTATGCCAATGGCCATGAGATTGCCGCTCAGGCGGGCGGCGGGAAGGTGACGGCCGCCTTTCCGGATGTCTGCCTGAGTCCGCCCGCGCCACCGGCCGGACCGATTCCGGTGCCCTACCCCAACTCGTCCTTCTCCAAGGACATGAAGAACGGCAGCAAGTCCGTGATGATCGGCGGCAAGCCCGTGATGTTGCGCGACCAGTCCTACTACGCCACTTCGCCCTTAGGCGACGAGGCGGCCACGCGCAACTTCGGTGCAGGCGTCATCACGCATACGATAACGGGCAAGACCTACTTCAACTCCTGGTCGATGGATGTCCAGTTCGAGGGCAAGAACGTCCCCAGGCACGTCGACCTCACCACGTCCAACCATGGCAGCAACTCGAACGAGTCGGTGCCCATCCCGAACCTCTCCCAGAGTTCAGCGGCCAGCGGCGGTCAGGCCACCCGCGATGCCTGCCCATGTTGTGCTGGCCCGCTCCACGAGAACCAGAAGAACCCAGAGACTGGCGAGCCCTACGACACCATTCCAGAGGCTGATTTCTATCAGGGCATCGCCGGGCACTACATGAAGCGACGCTCGGAGATGCAGAAACTCCTGAATGAGTTGGCTGCCAGCAACAAGCCCCTGCCCGGGTGGGCCACCGAGCTCGCGAGCAACGACAAGAACCCCGCCTACCGAAGCCTGACAAAAAGCGACGTCATCATCGCCAAGGGGGACGCCTTCGAGGAGGACTGTGACAGTCTGCGGCAGCTCCGGGAGAAGAATCCCAACTGCCCCAATGTGCATCAGCCGCCAGACCAGGGGTGCGGCGTCCACTTCAAGGTCAAGCACGCGGGCAAGGCCAGCGAAGCCCGCAAGAGGTTTACGGATGGCGTGCGCAAGCAGTCCATCAAGCAGTGGAAAGAGAAGGGGTTCGACATCAAGAACAGCGAACAGGTGAACCACAAGACGCCGCTGGATGCAGGCGGATGTCCCGTGTCCATGAACAACCTCGTCCCTGATTCGGTGCTCAAGGGAGATTGCAAGGGCATTGAGGACCTGCAGACGCGGCTGCAAAACAACATCCCGGACAACGCCAAGGATCGTGCCGCGCTCTTCGCGTGACTCCCATGCGCCCTGCCTACCTCCGCCGCACCTTCATCGAGATTGGAGATGGCCTGCACTTCTCCAGTCCTCCTCCGCCTCACGTGGCGGAGCTCCGCAACCTCTCCAGTCGGGACCCCTGGCAGGTCCTGCCTTGCGCGCTCGCCAACCTCCAGCAAGGGCGATTCGAGGTCGCGACCAGGCTCGTCCACCTGATGCATGAGTCCCAGGACGCCGAGGTCTGGGATGCATGCACGCTCATGTTGTCCTTTGCCGCGCCCTACTCGGTCCTCCTCCAGTGGTGGGTGGGTTCATTGAGAAGGCTGCTCGGCCCCGAGCGCAGTCCGCACATCCAGCGGTACTTCTGCGAGGTCCTTGCTCATTCCGCGCTCACGGGGGGCGTGCCTCTCTTGATTGAGATCTACAGGGGGCTGGAGGACCGAGACGTCAAGGCGCAGCTTGAGGTCTATCTCTCGCAACTGTTGGAGGAGCAGCCCGGCCCCATCTGGAAAGGTCCCCGAGAGGAGCTGAAGTCCAATGGGTTGCCGCCGCCCTTCGAGGAGTCCGAGCGGGCCTTCATGGACGCCGAGTACCTTGCCCGGGTCGAGCAGGTATACCAAGGACTGGTCGCCAGCGAGAGGTTGGGTCCACGAGATGCGCTCCTGGAAGGGCAGCGGCTGAGCATCCGGGACATCTGCCGGCGCCTGCTGGCGCGCCTGCGCTCGAATGAGTACCCGGATCGAGTCGAACTGGGTCGGATGTTCTTCGAGACCACCACGGGACTGGACTGTGGGGCCTTCTTCGACGAGTCAGGCCAACTGCAACGGCTCACCGCAGCGGCCATCGTCGAGGAATTCCTCGCTCGTGACGGAGCTGACACGTACGAGCGAGGGCATCGCTACTTCTTCGGGCACCGGATTCCGGAGTGAGTAGTTAGTTGGAGATGAGCGGAGAGCCGCCGCCACTCACGCGCAAAGCACGCGGAGCTGGCCGGGGCGCCTGCTCCCGGAACTCGGCGGGTAGCGCCAGACGCAGGTACACGTAGCCCCCGGGCTGGGCCTCCATCGGCGGAAAGCCCGGCACGTCCAGCGCGCGGAAGCCGAGGGACTCCATGAGCGGGAGAGACGTCCCGGGCCCCGCGCGCACGCAGGTCTCAAGGTGGCGCAGCCCGTCCAGTCTCACGCCCTGACGGATGAGCTCCGTCATCGTCCAGCGCCCCACGCCCTCCCGACGATACTCCGGCGCGATGGCGCAGCTCACCCGCGCGTAGCGCTCCTCCCGGCGGATGTTCGTGAGCGCCGCGAGCCCGATGATGCCCGAGCCCCGCTCCGCCACCGCGAACAACCGCGTGCCTTCCGCCGCGCTCCACCGGCCGGGAGGATTGCCTCCCGCCTCCGGTCGCAACCAGCCGAAGAACTCCTCGATGTCGGGCTCCTCCAACAACATCCGCGCTGCCCCCGACACAGCCGCCCCTGCCACTTCCATCGGAATGAGCTGTCGCTCACGCATGCTGACTTCCCCCCTTCGAGCACTCCCCGACTTCAAGGGGCATGCCAGAGGGCCGGTGCGGGGCGCGCCATGTGGCCCGCGCAGAGGGGACGCGTCGAGGCGTGACGCATCCGCGTGTCACCAGCACGCGAACATCAGGACCGTTCTAGGGGAAACCCCGCGAGTACCACGGTGCACATCGTGGCCGTCGCGACACGGTGGCGCTCATGCGCCGCGCCAGGCTGGAGCATCCGCGCGCCAGAGTGGAGCACCCTGCACCATGATGGAACACGCACGTGCCGCTGCGTAACGGCGCGCGCACGTGCCGCCGCGTAACAGCGCTCGCACGCGTCACCGCGTAACAGCGCACGCACGTGCCGCCGCGTCACGGTCCACCCACGCGCCGCGGCGGCACGGACCCTTCACTACTCCGCGACGGACAGCTTCACGTCGATGTTGCCGCGCGTGGCGCGCGAGTACGGGCACACCTCGTGCGCCGCGTGCATCAGCTTCTCCGCCTCGTCACGGGGAATGCCCGGCAGGATGCCCTGGAGCTCCACCGCCAACCCGAACCCGCCGTCCGGCGTCTTGCCGATGGTGACATTCGCGGTGATGCCCACCTCGGGCCCCAGCTTCTTGCCACCCTTGCCCGCCACCAGCCGCAGCGCGCTCTCGAAGCAGGCCGAGTAGCCCGCCGCGAAGAGCTGCTCGGGGTTGGTCGCCGCGCCCCCCGCGCCCCCCAGCTCCTTGGGCATCGACAGCGACAGGTCGATGACCTTGTCCGACGACTGGACCTTGCCGTTGCGGCCTCCGTGGGTGGTGGCGTGGGCGGTGTACAGCGGCGAAATCGTGACGGGGGCCATGGTTCTCTCTCCTGGGATGCCAGCTCGGGTTCGATGAAGCGGAAACGACGCGTTCAGATAGCGGCGACACGGGACGGCGGGAGCCACTTCGCCGCGACTTCCGGCCCGCTCCGTTCAGCCCCCAACAACCGGGCCACCCCGTCTCCGACGGGCACCGCGTCCTGCGCCATGTCCTATGATTAGGGCTCAATTAAATTGCGCGCAATCAAATCGAACCCAAAAAAAGTCCCCGGGCCGCGAAGCTGGCGGCGACCGGGGACTTTTGACTCACCCTCTCGAGTGAGACGCGCGGAGGCTCAGCGCTCGGCGACCGTCGTGGGCGGCGTGGCGACGAACTCCTTGGCGGCCTTCACCGCGGCGGCGATATCCAGCTTGCCGCCGGTGCTCACCTTGCCCTTGAGGTCCGGGTCGACCTCCACCGTCTTCACCAGCAAGTCCCTCACCTGCGCGGCCGTCAGGTCCGGGTTCGCGGCGAACATCAGGGCCGCGGTGGCCGCCACCGTCGGGGTGGCCATGGAGGTGCCGCTCATCTTCTCCCAGTCGCCGCCGGGCACGGTGCTCAGCACGTCCTCGCCCACGGCGGCCAGCTCCACCACCTTGTCGCCGTGCGAGGAGAAGCGCGCCAGCTTGTCGTTGTTGCGGTCCATGGACGCCACGGTGATGACGTTGGGCAGGTCCAGGTTGGCGGGCATGTCCGCCACGTTGTTCATGTTGCTGCCGTTGCCGTTGGCCGTCGCCGCGACGAGCAGGATGTCCGCGTCCGCCAGCTTCTGCACCGCCGCCGTCCAGCGCTTCTGCGAGGCCGCGTCGCGGTACTCGTCACCGAAGCTGGCGTTGAGGGCCCGGATGTTGGCGCCGTGGTTCTGCTTCATGTTCACGATGTAGTCCACGCCGCGCTCGAAGTTGGTGAGCAGGTCCGCCCCGTCATACAGGCCGCCAATGCTCATCACCTTCGCCTTGCCAGCGGCGATGCCCGTGTTGCCCTGGCCGTTGTCCTCGGCGGCGATGATGCCGGCCACGTGCGTGCCGTGGTCCGTCCCGTCCCCCTTCATCACGTCGCCGCTGTTGAAGCCGACGTTGTAGCCGTGGATGTCGTCCTTCACGCCGTTGCCGTCGTTGTCGATTCCGTCGCCGGCAATCTCGTTCGGGTTGGTCCACATGGCGCTGTCCAGGTCGGCGTGCTTGAAGTCCACGCCGCCGTCGAACACCGCGACAATCGGCTCACCCGTGGGCTTCGGGGGCTTGGGGGGCTCCACCGGGCCCGCCGTCTTGCCAGCGACCTCCAGGCCCCAGTTCTTCAGCGTGCCCGTGTCAGCGCGCGCCTTGTCCTCCACGGACAGCGTCCACGTTCCCTTGGCCGACTCGCCCTTGAAGGCGGTGCTCAGGTCGAACGTGCCCTTCACGTCGTCCGCGCTGCCACCCTGGCGGTCCGACACCGTCGCCGTCTTGCCGGACGGGCTGGTCAGCTTCACCACCAGGTCGCCCTTGTACGTGTGCGCCAGGTCCAGGTTCAGCTTCAGCGAGTCCAGCGCCACGTCCTGGTCGAAGCTGACCGTGGACGTCACCGCCTGGAGGTCCTTCACCGCCGCGTTCGGCGTGGCGGAGGCCGTCAGCGTGACGGGCGTGGACGCCTCGCGGCCCGCGAGGGCGAGCTTGCCGGGGCCGAAGGCGAAGGCCGTGGCCGGCAGCACCGGGGCGCTCGGGTCCGGACGGTGGCCCGTGGGACGGTCCACGAAGTTGGTGGGACGAGACGCCGTCTTTCCGGAGTCGAAGCCGTCAGTGCCGTTCTTGCCGGGCCGGGCCACCACGCGGGACTCGGTCGTCGCGGGCGTCTCCGGGCGGGTGGCCTCGCCGGTACGGGTGATGGGCGACGGGAGCGACGTGGGCTTGCGGGTGACGGTCATGGTGGGCTCCGTGGGGGATCGGAATCGAACGGCCTGTCACCCATTGTCGCACCCCGTCAGATGCAGTTTCCTCGGAACTGCTTTTTCCACTATCGGTGAAACCCTTCAGGAACATGGGGGCGTGGTAGAGGGCGGCCCCTGGGCCAGGGTCGGAAGGCCGGCCCGAGCGAGGACGGGAGCGGAGGATGCCGAGGACCATCGTCGCCACGCGTTATGTGACGCCCTTGCGCGAGGGGGGCTCGCTGCCCGCCATCGTCGAGGCGGACGACGCGGGGTTGTACGTCGTGAAGTTCCGGGGTGCCGGACAGGGCGCCAAGGCGCTCATCGCGGAGTTCATTGCCGCGGAGCTGGCGAAGGCGGCGGGCCTGCGCGTGCCGGAGATGGTGCTGGTGGACCTGGACCCGGCGCTGGGCCGCAACGAGCCGGACAGCGAGATTCGGGAGCTGCTCAAGGCGAGCGCGGGGCTGAACCTGGCGCTGGACTACCTGCCGGGCTCGGTGACGTTCGACCCGGTGGCGGGCCCGGCGCCGGACCCGGCCGTGGCCTCCGGGCTCGTCGCGTTCGACGCGTTCATCACCAACGTGGACCGCACGCCGAAGAACCCCAACCTCCTGTGCTGGCACCGGGAGCTGTGGCTCATCGACCACGGCGCCTCGCTCTACTTCCACCACGCGTGGGTGGACTGGGAGGAGCGCAGCCAGAGCCGCTTCGCCCCCATCAAGGACCATGTGCTGCTGCCGTGGGCGACCGCGCTGCCGGAGGCCCACGCCACCCTGAAGGCCCGCCTCACCCGCGAGCTGATGGAGGCCATCGTCGCCGGAATCCCCGAGGGCTGGCTCCAGGCCGCCGAGTCCCCCTTCCCCACCGTGGACGCGCACCGCGCGGGCTATGTCACCTGGCTGAGCAAGCGCATCGAGGCCCTGCCGGCCTTCATCGAGGAGGCGACGCGTGCCCGCGCACAGCTCGTTTGACTACGCCATCATCCGCGTCGTTCCTCGCGTGGAGCGCGGAGAGTTCATCAACGTGGGCGTCGTCCTCTTCTGCACCACGCAGCGCTTCCTCGGCGCCCGCGTGGAGCTGGACGAGGCGCGCTTGAGGGCGCTCGCGCCCGACATGGACGTGGACACCGTGCGCTGCCACCTGGACAGCTTCCGCCGCGTCTGCGAGGGCGGCAAACACGCGGGCCCCATCGGCCAGCTCCCGCAGAAGGAGCGCTGGCACTGGCTGGTGGCTCCGCGCAGCACCATCCTCCAGACGGGGCCGGTGCACTCGGGACTCAGCCAGGAGCCGCAGCAGGCCCTGGAGCACCTGCTGGACACCATGGTGCGCGTGAAGCGCGCGCCGTGACGCGCGCGGACCGGGCGCCTACTTCACGCGGCGCCCGGTGAAGCGCATGACGTAGGTGCACGTGCCGCCGCCAGGGATGCGCTCCTCCCGGACGTCGACGAAGCCGTGGATGGCGTCATCCTCCAGCGAGTCATTGTCCACGTAGTAGCGCAGCACGTACCTCGCGAGTGCGTCCGCTGGCAGGGTCCGTGTGGTGATATCCACGAACTGGAACGGTCCTCCCGCGGATGACGTGCCCGGGAAGACGATGGGCTCGTCGTGTCGGCCATAGTCCAGGCCCCCCTGACCGAAAATCCCATCCAGGAAGTCAAAGTGCACGGAGGGCACCTCGATACGGGTCGAGCGCATGTCGTCCGCCCGGAAGGTCCATTGCTGCCGCATCTCCATGGGCTGGGGAGGGCCTCTTCCCGCCTCGCCGTCCTCACACGAGTAGGGGATGGCGCTCGCGTCCTCGGCGTTCAACTCCACGTCGTAGACACTCTCCTTGAAGCCGCCGCAGCCCACCGCCAGCACCAGGAACGACACACCCAACCAACCCGCGTTTCCAGACATCGACCTGCCTCCTTTGACCAGATGCGGCTCGCACGAGAGCACGCTTCCGGAAACGTGGGGATGGAAAGACCTCAGCCAACAACTACAAGCAGAGTCAGACCGCCAGTGGCTTGCCCCTGGCGAAAACATGTTTCAGGCGGGTGGGCGCCGTGACACACGCGGGGCGCCTACTTCACGCGGCGCCCGGTGAACTGGACCTTGGAGGTGCACTCCTCCAGGTCCACCGCGTCGGTTCCGGCGCCCGTGTAGGTCGTGCGGCGCACGTCGATGAAGCCCTCGATGGTGTCGTCCTCCAGCGAGTCGTTGGCGATGTAGAAGCGCACCACGTAGTTCACCGACGTCGCCTCCTCGCCCTCCAATGGACGGGTGAAGATGTCGATGTATTGGAATGGCCCGCTGTCGGAGGTCGTCCCGCCGAGGACATCCGGCCCGCCATCATCGTCGAGGGTGGCACGGTCTCCTCCCGGCAGGGTGAATTCGAAGTCGGGCACCTCCAGGCTCGTGGCGCCGAATCGCTCCGCGCGCACAATCCAGCGTTGCTGGAGGGCCAGCCCCGAGGGTCCCCCGGTGCCCGGCACCGGCTCGGGGTCCTCCAGCGTCTTGTCGATGCACACGTAGGGGACGGCCTCGGCCTGGGCCTGGTCCAGCGTGATGTCGTACTGCTCCTGCTCGAACGAGTCGCAGCCGGTCAGCACCAGCGCCAGCGACAAGCCCCACGTCCCCACGGCCTTGAACATCGATGGTCCTCCTGGAGGGATGCCCCACGTCGCCCGTGCCGGCCCTGCGCGCGTGGGATGTCCGCCACCTTGTCGGGCAGGCGGGCGCCTTCATCGTTCCGGGGGACAGGAAAGCACGACCTCGGGCGGCGGGGAATTCACACGGGGCGCGGGCCGAAAGGTCGACTGTCTGACGGGAGGCCCACCAGCGAGGAATGGGGGGCGCGAACGCCAGGATGTGAGTACCTTCTTCCTGTGCCCGGGACGGGCACGGACCCGCGTATGCCCGACTCCTCGTTGCGAATCGTCACGTACAACGTCCGCTATTTCGGGCACATGCTCCGGGGCCTGGCGAGCACCATGGGGCCCAAGCGCCGCGTGGCCGCCGCGCTCGCGGCGCTGGAGCCGCTGCCGGACGTCGTGTGCCTCCAGGAGGTGGAGACAACGTCGTTGCGCAGCACCATCGCCCACCGGCCCAAGCTGCCCGGTGAGACGCAGTTGATGGCCTTCATGGGGCGCATGGAGGAGATCTTCACCGCCCAGGGCCGGGAGATGCCCTACGAGGCGTTCTACTTCCGCGCGCACCACTACAAGCTGGGCGAGGTGTCCATCTACACCACGGGGCTCGCGGTGCTCGTCAACAAGCGCACCCTCCAGGTGGACAAGCACAACGTGGACGCACCCCAGTCCATCACCCACCACCACGTGCAGCGCCTCAAGGACCGCAAGCAGAGCCGCATCTGCGCGCACATGCGCCTGCTGCGACGCGAGGACAACCGCCCCTTCCACGTCTTCAACACGCACCTGAGCCTGCCCACGCCCTTCGCCCGGGAGTTCTGGTCCACCAAGGACAAGATGGGCTGCGGCGTCAACCAGCTCCACGAGGCGCGCAAGCTGGCGGACTTCGTGGGCACCCTCTCCGCCAACGAGCCCTTCGTCGTCTGCGGGGACTTCAACTCGCCGCCAGCCACGCCCGTGTTCCGCTACCTCACCGGCGACGTGCGCCTCACCTGCGCCCAGGCCGCCGTCGGGCAGATTGACCCCACCGTGTCACGGGGCTTTCCCACCGCGGGCTTCATGCACATGCGCATGCACCTGGACCACATGTTCTCAGGGGGCGGCGTGCGCTGGCTGGACACCCACGAGACGAGCCCCTTCGGGGACCTCAAGAGCCGCTTCCACGGGCTGTCGGACCACATGCCCATCGTCGCGCGCTTCGCACTGGAGTCCGCGCCCGCCATCCTCGCCCTACCAGGCGCGCCCGCGGCCGACGTGGGCTGACGCGCGCGCTCACCGGTCGGACTTCAGCTCGACCTCCACCTCTTCCCACGCCGCCAGGATTTCGCGCGTGCGGCGTTCCGCCAGCTCCTGGAACTCCGGCGCCAGGTGGGAGACCTTGTCCGGGTGGTACCCGGCGATGAGCGCGCGGAACGCCTTGCGCGCCTCGTCCAACGTCATGTCCCGCGCGAGCCCCAGCACCGCCCAGGCGTCCTTCCGCGCCGGCTCGCGCGGCGGCGGGGCCCGGGTGCCGCGAGGCGGCGTCGCCTCCGAGTCCGTCGCGTGCGCCTCTCGCGGGTCATGACCCGATGCATCATCCCAGGGCTTCGACGACTCCGAGGCGGAGGTCCGCTCGGGCCTGACGCGCCGGCTGCCTGCGCTCCCCGCGCGCTGGCGCCAGCCTCCCTCGTCCGGTGGGGGGCCTGACGCGTCGGAGTCGACGGGGGCTCCGGTGCTCGCCGGGCGTCGGGGAGACCGGGGGGCGCGCTCCGGACGCTTCGTGCCGGGCTTCCTCGCCGGGTCCGGCGGAGCGACTCGCGAGGTGAGCTGGCTGAGCGCGTCCTCCAGGAACCACAAGTCGTTCGCGGGCAGGCCGTGCTTGCGCACCACGGTGCGCGGCCGTCCGTCCTCCAGCAGGAGATAGCCACTGGTGACGGCGTACGCGTCGTCCCGACTCTCCGGGTAGAGCCGGTCGCCCAAATCTCCCAGGGGGTCCCTCCACATGCCGTCCGCCGTGCCCTCGTCGGCCACGAGCACCTGCGTCAAGACGCGGCCGTGGAGGAACTCCAGGGTGGCGAAGGGCTCGCGCGCCTCCGGGGAGCGCATGGCCGGACCATGACGCACCCCGGTGACGAGCAACAGTCCTCGCGTCCCATCCACATGGGCGAAGAGCTGCTCGCGCACCTGCTTGTCTGAGAAGAAGAGAACGAACTGCACGGTGGACAACGTAGTCCGAAGCGCCCCCTCCCGGCAGGCGATACGTCCGGTGTCCTCGCGAGAGGGTGCAGGGTGGAACAGTGCGACGAAACACCGTCTCGACGGTGGCTCGCGCTTGGGAAAGAGTCGGGCTGCTTATGCGCTGCTGCCACCGTCACTCCTCCGAGCCCGCCCTCCCCCAGTCCCGCGCCTTTGGCCTCCCTGGCGCCACCGAGCACTATGCCGCGGAGCGTCCCATCCGCGCCGAGCACGTCCGCATCGAGCTGGAGCTCGACTTCGAGCAAGGCTCCGTCGCGGGCGTCTGCACCACCCGCGTCTCCGCGGTCCGCTCGCTGTCCACCCTCACCTTCGACGCCGTGGACCTGGACGTGTCGAGCGTCCTCGTCGAAGGGAAACCCGCTCGATTCTCCAACTCCGGCACGCACGTGCGCGTGGACCTGCCCACGCCACTGGAGCCGGGCCACGCCGTGGAGGTGGCCGTCCACTACGCCGCCCGCCCGCGCCGGGGCCTCTACTTCTGGGGACCGGAGGCGGCCTATCCGGACCGGCCCCGTCAGGCGTGGACGCAGAACCAGGACACCGACGCGCGCTGCTGGTTTCCCTGCCTGGACACGCCCGCGCAGAAGGCCACCTCGGAGCTCATCGCCACCTTCCCCGAGGGACTGACGGCGCTGTCCAACGGCGTGCTCGTGAGTGACAGTGCCCAGGGCGGCCGCCGCACGCAGCACTTCCGCATGGAGCAGCCGCACGCGCCCTACCTCGTCACGCTCGCCGTGGGTGACTTCGAGGAGCTCACCGACACGTCGGGCACGGTGCCGCTGCGCTACCTCTTCCCGCGCGGCCGGCGCGAGGACGCGCTGCGCTGCGTGCGCCGCACTCCGGAGATGATTCGTGTGTTCCAGGAGGCCACCGGCGAGCCCTACCCGTGGAGCGGCTACGCGCAGGTGTTCCTCACCGAGTTCATCTTCGGCGGCATGGAGAACACCACCGCCACCAGCCTCACCGACTCCGTCCTCCACGACGCGCGCGCTCACGCCGACTACAACGCGGAGCCGCTCATCTCCCACGAGCTGGCGCACCAGTGGTTTGGAGATTTGCTCACCTGCCGCGACTGGCCGCACGGCTGGCTCAACGAGGGCTTCGCCACCTGGTTCGAGGTGCTCTGGAAGGAGCGCGCCGACAGCCAGGACGAGGCCGACCAGCACCGCCTCTCGGACCTGGAGGCGTACCTGGGCGAGGTGAAGGAGCGCTACGCGCGCCCCATCGTCTCGCGCCGCTTCCACGCGCCGCTGGATGTCTTCGACCGGCACCTCTACGAGAAGGGCGGCCTGGTCCTCCACGAGCTGCGCCGCCGCCTGGGTGACGACCTGTTCTTCCGCGGCCTGCGCCACTACGTCTCCCGCCACCGCCACGGCTCGGTGGAGACGGTGGACCTGGCGCGCGCCTTCGAGCAGGCCACCGGCCACAACCTGGATGCGTTCTTCGACCAGTATGTCTTCGCCCCTGGCCACCCGGAGCTCAAGGTGGAGGTGCGCTACGAGGCCGAGGACCGGCGCCTGCGCCTCAAGGTGAGGCAGACGCAGCGCACCGACGCCGGCACGCCCCTGTTCCGCCTGCCGCTGGACGTCCGCGTCACCGTCGACGGCCAGGACACCGTGCACCGCATGGAGGTGACGGACGCGGAGCACTTCTTCCACCTGCCGTGCGCCGCCGCTCCCACGCAGGTGCGCGTGGACCCGCGCCGCGACGTGCTCGGCACGCTGGACGTGGACAAGTCCGTGGGCCTCTGGCTGGAGGAGCTGCGCGCCGCGCCCGAGTCCCGCGCGCGCACCGAGGCCGCGCACGCGCTGGGCCGCGACGGAGGCTTCCGCGCCGTGGAGGCGTTGGGCAAGGCCCTCACGGATTCGCGCCTGTTCTGGGGCACCCGCGCAGCCAGCGCCAGGGCCCTGGGCCGCATCCGCACGCCCGAGGCCCGCGCGCGACTGCTCCTGGCCCTGCGCGCCGAACACCCCCGCGTGCGTCGCGCCGTGGTGGCCGCGCTGGGCGAGTTCCGCCGCGACGCGGAGGTCATCGCGCTCCTCCGCGCGCTCTTGCAATCTGGAGACACCAGCTACTTCGTGGAGGCGGAGGCCGCGCGCAGCTATGGCAAGCTGCGGGCCGCGGATGCGCTGACGGTGCTGGAGACGGCCTCCACGCGCGCGTCGTTCCAGGACGTCATCGCCGTGGGCGCCATGGACGGGCTCGCCGAGTCGCAGGACCCCGCAGCCTTCACGCTGGTGGAGGCGCGCACCGCGTATGGTCAGCCCGCCTTCCTGCGCCGCGCCGCCACCCAGGCGGTGGCGAAGCTGGCGGAAGTCGCGGGCCGACAGCGCGAGGCCGTGGACCTGCTCACGGAGCTGCTGCGGGATTCGATGTTCCGCGTGCAGATGGGCGTCTTCGAGGCCGCGAGGACGCTCGGAGACCGGCGCCTCGTCCCTGCTCTGGAGGGAACGCCGCTGAGCGATGCCCGGGCCCGGCGCGCCGCTCGGGAGACGGTGCGCGCGCTGCGCGAGGGTGAGCCTCAAGCGCGCGAGCTGGCCGCGCTGCGCGAGGAGGTGGACGCGTTGAAGGATGCGACGCGCGCGCTGCGCGAGCGACTGGAGGTGCTCTCCCCCTCGCCTGACATGAAGGACTCCGTGGCGACGGGGCGCGTGAAGAAGCAGGCTCCAGCCCCTCGGGGCCAGCAGGCCTCGCCCCGTGGCAAGCAAGCCTCATCGCGCACGAGCAAGCAGGCCTCGGCTCGCAAGAAGGCGGGCAAGCCTGACGCCGGGGGTCGCCGACGCTAGGGCCCGCGCACGTCCACCGCTGTCTCCTGTCGACCGCTGTCGAACGTCGACCGCCTTCGCGCCTCCACGCTGCCCAGCACACGAACGTGCCGGGCGTGTGACTCCCGGGCAGGTCCTGGACGCGCCCGCCGCGTCGGATGGCTACCTGTAGGGAAAGGAAAGGCAATCCCTCGCGGGAGACACGTCGTGGGAACCCGTGCCGGAAGCGGGAGGGGCCCCACGAGGCCCCAGGGGAACACATGGCCAGAGCCAACGAGGAGCTCAGCGCCTGGCTGGATGCCGCCGTCGACCCCATGGTCGCCTGCGACGCGCACGAGCATGTGTACTTCCTCAACCGCGCGGCCGAGCAGTTGTTCGCCTGGAAGCGCGAGGACCTCCACGGCCAGCCCGTCTCCCGCCTCTTCCCGGAGCGCGTGAGCCACCATGAAGGCCAGAGCCTGGTGCGCTACCTGCTGTCGCGCAGGGACGCCCTGGAGGGACGCCCCACCCGCGTCTTCGCGCAACGAAGCGACGGCGCGGAAGTCCTGGTGGAGCTCACCGTGGGCGCGTCGGGCCAGGGGGACGACGAGCGCATCGTCATCAGCCTCCGCCGCCTGCACGAAGTCATCGACACCCTCCGCGAGCCGCTGGAGCACCCTCGCCATGAGGCGGAGGCGAGCCTCGTCGAGACGCGGGTCCGTGGGGATGACCTCTACCGGCTGGTGGTGGAGAACGCTCCCCTGGGCATCTTCCACTACGACACCACGCCCGTCGTCACCGCCTGCAACGAGCGCCTGGTCACCATCCTCGGCTCCACCAAGCGCATCATCGTGGGACTCAATCTCCTGTCCTTGCGCGACGAGGCGATGATGCGCTGCGTGCGCGAGTCGCTCGCGGGTCGGGGCGCGGACTACGAGGGCAACTACGCCTCCGTCACCGGACACAAGGTGACGCCCGTCCACGTACGCTTCGCGCCCTGCTACAACGACTCGGGCGTCGTCGAGGGAGGCGTGGGCATCGTCGAGGACGTCTCCCAGCGGCGGCTCGCGGAGCGGGAGCGCGACGAGGGCATGGCCCTGCTCACCACGCTCTTCGACAGCGCGCCCGTGGGCCTGGGCTTCATCGACACGCGGCTGCGCTACGTGCGCGTCAACGAGCGACTGGCGAACATCAACGGCAAATCCCCCGAGGAGCACCTGGGCAAGGACCCCCACCAGGTGCTGGGGCCCGGCGGTCCCGCCGTCGAGCTCATGTTGCGACACGTGCTCGACACGGGCGAGCCCGTGGTGGAGGAGGAAGTGGACACCTCCCTCATCGGCTCGCCCGGCCCCCGACGCCTGCTCGCGGGGAGCTGCTATCCGGTGCGTGCCCCCGACGGGCGCATGCTGGGCGTGGGCGTGCTGGTGGAGGACATCACCCGGCGCAAGCTGGCCGAGGAGGAGCGCGAGAAGCTGTACCACGAGGCCCAGCAAGCCATCCGCGTGCGCGACGACTTCCTGTCCATCGCCTCGCATGAGCTGAAGACACCCCTCACCCCGCTGAGCCTCCGGCTGGCGACCCTGGAGCGCAAGCTGGAGCGGGGAGAGAGCGTGGACCCCACCACCCTGCGCCACGCGCGTCAGCACCTGCTGCGGATGACGGGGCTCATCAATGACTTGCTGGATGCGTCGCGCATCGAAGCGGGCCGACTCGCGCTGCACCCGCAGGCCACGCGCATGGACAGTCTGGTGGAGCATGTCCTCCAGGCCATGGACGCGCAGCGCGCCGGCCACGAGCTGCGCTACGTGCACCCCGAGGACGCCGTGCAGGTGTTCGTGGACCCGTACCGGCTGGAGCAGGTCATCTCCAACCTGGTGGAGAACGCGTTCAAGTACAGCCCCGACGGCGGCGTCATCCAGGTGACGCTGGAGACGCACGGGGAGCTGGCGCTGCTGGCGGTGAAGGACCCGGGCATCGGCATCCCCGTGGACCAGCAGACGCAGCTCTTCGAACGCTACTTCCGCGCGCGCAACGTCTCCTCGCGCTCGTATGGCGGCCTGGGCCTGGGCCTGTACATCAGCCGCGACATCGTCGAGCGCCACGGCGGCCGCATCTGGGTGGAGAGCCAGGTCGGCCAGGGGTCCACCTTCCACATCGCCCTGCCGCTGCTCAGTGGCACCTCCGCCCACCCGGCCGTGAGCCAGCCGGACCAGCACGTTCACTGAAGCTCCGTCACCCCGCTTCCGAAAGAACTACAGGCCCGCCTGTCCACCACCGCGCATCCAAGGGGCCCAATCACCTGGATTCGCATGTCCCAGGCGATGGCACGCGGGCTGCTCTATCCGAAGTCAGAGAAGCAACCCGAGAGGAGCAGGCACATGACGACGGAAACGGCTGCTTGGACTCGCGACAATGACGGCTGGCTCGTGCGCGTGAAGGTGGGCGGGCGCATCCAGGAAGTGCGTTGCACCACCGAAGGCCAGGCGCGCTACATCGCCGGCGTGCTGGCCTTCAATCCGCCGCCTCCCCCCTCGAAGCTGCGTCACTGAGGGACGCTGGCGCCCGGCATCACCAGGTACGCGTCCAGGTGGTACCAGTTGTTGTACGCGACCTTCCACGCGCCATCGTGGACACCGGGCAGGGGGATGAGGGGGCCACCAATCTGGCCGCTGGTGCCCCACGTGAAGCCCATGTCCACGCCATTGGTCGTCTCCTGCACGGTGATGTCCGTGGCGAGCTGGGTGTTGAAGCGGCGAATCTCCGAGTTGGTGCCGGACACCCAGAACATGACGCGGTGGGCGCGCACGTCGAAGCCGAACGCGTAGAAGGCGCCCGAGTTGGTCGGGTCCGTGACGATGACGGTGTGCGCGCTGAGCAGGTAGGGGCTGTGCGGGTACAGCGGCGTGCCGGTGGGGATGCTCGACAAGGGCGTGGGCGCGGTGGGCATCGCGTACGGCGTCCCGGGGATGAGGCCCGGGCAGTAGTTGGACAGCGGCGGAGGCGCGGGGAGCGCGCGCTGCTCGGAGGAGCCCTGGGACGACAGGTCCTCGGAGGTCGACACGTCGGAAGGGTCACCACCGCAGGCGGCGGCGGTGGACAGCGAGAGGATGCAGAGCAGCGCGGAGCGAAGGTTCTTCATGGTGTGTTCCTCGGTGTGTAGTGACACGTCGAGCGTCCACGGCCCTGGGGAGCCGAGGTCGCCTTTACGGCGGCTGCGGTGAAGGTGGAGCGGTGGGGGGCCGGGCTACTCGAAGACGACGACTGTCTTCACCCAGCTGTCGGGCCGCGCGGACAACTCGCGCAGGCGTTCATCTCGGAGCGCGGTGGCGGCGCTGGCGCCGGCGCGGATGCGCTCCATGACCCGCGCGAAGAAGGGCCCGGCCTCGGCGTCCGGGATGTCGATGGGTGAGGCGATGACGGCGCGCGCGCCCGCCTCGGCGAAGGCCACCGGAAGGCTCCACGGCGAGTGGAGATACGGCGCGGAGCGCGCGGCCTGGCACGCGCCGAGGAGCACCACCGGCGCCCCCTTGAGCTTCTGCTTGCGCACCTCGCCCGCGGTGAGCGCGTAGCGACCACCGACCTCGGGCGCCATCACCAGCAGCGAGGCGTCCGACACGCCCAGGTTCACCAGGCCGTGCGCGTGGATTTCCACCTCGGTGGCCTCGGCCAGCTCGGCCAGGAGGCGCGACGGCGTGGCGGCGGCGCCCGTCAGCTCCACGCGGCGCGGAGACGGACCACCGGACAGCTCCCAACTGCGCAGCCGGGGCAGGTTCAGCGAGGCCGGCGCATCCACGTCGTAGACCACGAGCGGACGCGGCGCGGACAGGGCGGGCGCCTGGGCCTTCGGGCCCGTATCGTAGCTCCAGGCCAGCTCCGGCGGCAGCAGACCCGCCTGGCCATGCACCGGGTAGCGCGCGAACACATGCACATGCTCGCAGGGCTTCAGCGCGGCGGACATCGCCGGAGGCACCAGCGCGGTGATGTCGAAGTCGGGGGAGCGTCGGCTCGCGTCCTGATGACCGAGCAGCTCGCCACCCGGACCGCGCGCGGCGACCAGGGTGCGCTCGTCATGCACCTCCACGCCCAGCGCGCAGCGGGTGGGCGCGGCGACTCCGCTCTCCTCCGCGAAGAGGGCCAGCGCCCCCGCCCAGTCACCAGTGGAGCCCGCATCCAGGATGAGGGAGGAGTAGCTGTAGGCGCGGGCCTTCGCCGCCACCGGGTCTCCAGCACCCAGCCGCGTGCCGTCGGTGATGGCCTGGCGAAGCAACACGCGGCCCGCCTCGCGGTCCGAGCCGATGACGGCGCGCCCCTCGATGTGCGCGGCCATGACCCGCTCGCCCGGACGCAGCCAACCGGCGGCATCCAGCTTCTTCAAACCGTCGCGCACCTGCTCCGCGTCCCCGGGCTTCGGGTCCAGGCGAGCCAGGTCCGCGAGCACGAAGGCGCCGTTGAGGAAGAAGGGCACCTCGCAGGCCGGAGCCTTCTGGAGCTCCGCGCGCGCCGCTTGCGGCTGGAGCGCGAAGACATGCAGCGACGCGAGGCTCTCGTGGACATGCCGGCTGGCCGCGCAGCTCCTGTCACGCAGGGCCTGCTCGCCCAGGTACGCGCGCGTCAGGGCGAAGGCGTTGCGGAAGCGCGCCAGGTCGCCCAGCACCAGCAGCAGGTCCGCCTGGAGCTTCCACTCCTGCGACTGCCGCGCCCACTGCAGGCCCGCCAGGGCGTGCTCGCGAGACTCCACCAACCGGTGCTCGTCCTTGTAGATGTGCGCCAGCAGGTGCTCCAGCTGACCGCAGCGGTAGTCCGCCTTCGCGCTCCCGCAGGCCGCCACGGCGCGCAGGAGCCGAGCCTCCGCGCCGGCCAGGTCGCCCCGCGCATACTCGGCCAGGGCGCGCTCACGCTCCACGTTGAGCGTCAGCCACGAATCGCCGAGCGACTTCGCCGCCTGTTCATACGTGTCGAGGCGCGCCGGCAGTCCGCCCGCCAGCGGCAGCACACCCAGGAGGATGTCCTGGTGCTCCGTGCCAGCCAGCGCCTTCGCGAGCGGCTCCAGCGTCGTGCGGTCGAACGTCCCCTGCAGCACCTCGCGGAACCGGGCGGCCAGCGGCGCGCGGCGCTGGAAGTCCAGCCCGGCCACGCGCTCGGCGTAGCGCGCCATCGTCTCTCCGCCGTAGTGCGCGTCGAGGACATGCGCGAGCGGCAGGAGGGCACGCACGCGCTCGGCGGACGGGGCCGACCACACCGCGATGTTGAACCAGTTGCGCGCCGTGCCCGGCACCGCGCGAGCGATGTCCTCGGGAAAGGCAGTGCCGTCCAGGGCCAGCGCCTTGCCGGCCTTCTGCGCGGAGTCCCAGGCGCCCTGGCGTCCGTCGAGCTGCCGACGCAGCACCGCCGCGCGCTCCTTCGCCTCCTCCGACCAGCCCGGCTCGCCGAGCAGTGCCACCGCGTCGAAGGCCTCCGCCGCCAGCGCGTCCAGGCCCAGCTCGCGCAACACCAGCGCGCGGTTCCACAGCGCCTGCGGGTGTCGCGGGTGCTTCTCCAGCACGCCATCCAGCAGGGAGAGGGCCGCTTCCAGCTCGCCCTTCGTCAGCGCCACCACCGCCCTGTCGCTGTCCACGTCCGGAGACGCGGAGGCGCGTTGCAGGTAGTCCGCGGCCTGCTCGCGCTCACCGCGCAGCAGGTGTCCCACCGCGAGGCCCTGGAGGTCGCCCTCCTCCTCCAGCTTCGCCAGCGTCTGCAGCGGCACCAGCTCCCGGGGCCGCTCGTCGCCGGAGCGCAGCACGCCGTAGGGCCGGTGCGCGCTCGCGCCGGCCCAGCTCAGCCGTGCCTCCAACGAGCGCGTGGGCGCCAGGGCGAGCAGCTGCGTCTCGTCACCGCCCGGGTTGCGGATGCGCAGCGCCACCACCGCGAAGACGGCGGCCAGCGAGCCGGACAGCGCGGCGGCGGCCACCCAGTTGCGACGGCGGCTCCACGAGGGACGGAAGGCCCTGGCGGGCGCGGTCTCCACTCGGGCCGGTGGCGTCACCACGACCTGTACGGCGGACTTCGCCTCCTCGTGGGCGAGCTGCCCTCCGAGCGCCTGGAGCTGGAGGATGTCGTCCAGCTCCGCCTGGCACGCCTCGCACGTGCCCAGGTGCTCGCGGAACGTGTCGGCCTCCTCGCCGGACAGCTCGCCGTCCGCGAAGGCATGCACCAGGTCGTGGACCTCCATGGGCTCTGGAGCGCTCATGGCGTCTCTCCCTTGCCGGTGCCAGCGGGCATCAACAGCTCCTTCAGCTTGCGGCGCGCGCGGATGAGGCGCGTGCCCACGGTGGCCTTGGGGATGCCCAGGCGCTCCGCGATTTCCGTATAGGGGCGTCCCTCCAGCGCATGGAGGCGGTACACCGTGGCGAACTCCTGGGGGATGCGCTCCAGGGCCTCGCGAAGCTGCTCCGGTCCAATGGCGGCCCACGCGGGAGCGGCCTCCGGCTCCGGCGCGGCGATGCGCTCCTCCAGCTCCTCCGCCGACACATCCGAGCGGCGCTCACGCGCCTTGGAGCGGCACCGGTCGATGAAGAGGTGGTGGAGGATGGTGAAGAGCCACGCGCGCCCGTCGGTACCGGGACGGTAGCGGGCCAGGTTGAGCAGCCCGCGCTCGTAGGTGTCCTGGACCAGGTCCCTCGCGTCCGTCGGGTTGCCACACAGCCGGAGCGCCGTGGCGCGCAGCGCCGTCTCGTGCTCCCGGATGAAGGCCGCGAACCAACGGCTGTCGAGGGTCGGCGTTGAGAGGGGCCTGCTTTCCACGGGGGTCGCAGGCTGGACCGTCACGTCCGTGCCCGTCAAGCCCGGAGACCGTGCTCGGCGGGTCAGCAAGGCAGGTGGTTGCAGGGCGAAAGCATCCATGGCGGGTCGCTCCACTCAACGCCGCCCTCCCGCCATCTTCCCGAACGAATTATCGGCGGATTTTCCAGCCCCCGCCGGGAGCCCCCTTGGGAGGGTGGGCGTCAGTGCTCCGCTCGAGGGTTGCGCCGCACGATTTCGCCATTGAGGATGTTGGCGAAGCCCACCCACGCCAGATACGGCGCCACCAGCCACGCGGCCGGCCGATCCACCTCTCGCGTGGCGGCGATGTAGGCACCAATGCTTCCCAGCAGGGCCACGTTGTCCGCCAGCGCCCGGCGGGGCTGATGGCGGCCGAAGAAGAGCCAGGACCAGGCGGCGTTCAGGCCCAACTGCACGCCCCACCACCCCAGGGCCTGGGAGCGTGAGGGGCCCGCGGGCGCCGTCCACACCCGCCAGCCGGAGATGGCGATGAGGGCATAGAGCGCGGTCCACACGGGCGCGAAGGCCTTGGGTGGCGGCTGGAAGGGAGGCTTGCGCAGGTGGCGGTACCAGCGGGTATCGGCCGAGCTCTGCCGCGCGCCCAGGACCGCCGCGCCCAGCGTGAGCGCGCTGAAGGCCCCCAGCGCGATGACGGACTCGGTGCGCAGCGTGGGGTTGAGGGCGGTGCGCTTCACCGGACCCGGCACCGTTCGCGTCGAGGGCTCCCACGAGGTCTGCATGGACTGTCTCCCAGTGCGCATCGCGCGCCAGTGTTCGATGCAAGGTGGTGATGGCCCGCATCACCCGCCACCCCCGTTGACTGTCGACGGGTGGGCGCTCTATCGAGACCTTGGGGAGGAACGACATGGTGAGCGCGGACGAAGTGCTCGACTTCTGGTTCGGTCTGCCGGCGGACCCGGCTCGCAACCCAGCCTGCATTCGTCCTCGCGCCGCGTGGTTCCAGCGCGACGCGGCCTTCGATGCGGAGTGCAGGGACCGCTTCCTGGACACGCACGAGCGAGCAGCGGCCGGGGAGTTGAGCTCCTGGCGGGACGAACCCCGCACCAGCCTGGCGCTGGTGCTGCTGCTGGACCAGGTACCCCGCAACCTCTTCCGAGGCACGCCCCGCGCGTTCGCCACGGATGCCCACGCGCGCTCGGTGGCGCGTCACGCGCTGGCGAGGGGCCTGGACCTCACGCTGCCGTCCGTATGGCGGTGGTTCATGTACCTGCCCTTCGAGCACAGCGAGGAGCTCCACGACCAGCGGCTCTCCGTCTCGCTGTTCGAGATGCTGACGCTGCATCATTCCGGCAGCCACGAGACGCTCGGCTACGCGAAGCGACACCTGGACGTCATCGAGCGCTTCGGTCGCTTCCCACACCGCAACGATGCGCTGGGCCGTCCCACGACTCCGGAAGAGGCGCGCTTCCTCCAGGAGGCGGGCTCGGCGTTCTGACGTCGCTGCTGTCCCGACGGGGCCCCGCGGCGACGCGTGGGCCCGCGCTCGGAGTTTCCGCGCGAATAACCCACGGACTCGCGCGTCGGATGCCGAGCGTGTACACGAGGGCTCGTCGTCTCCGCGTGTCTCACGGTCGTGACTTCAGTGTATTCATGGTTTTATCGGCACCCTTCCGGCCGGGGAGATGCCGTGCGCGAGTGCGTGCTGGGCTAGTGTGGCGAGCCACGCACATCGCAAGAGGGGGCCGTGGCGGGAGACACCTGGAAAATCATCCGGCTGCGCTGGCGCAACCACTGGCGGCTGATGCTGGGCGTGGCGGTGTTGTCCACCGCGCTGGCGATGCTCGCGTGGTGGCGCGGCTGGCTCGACGACCTGGAGCGCGGCGCGTATGACCAGGCGCTCACCACGTTCACCGACGGGCGCGGGAAGTCTCCCACGGTGTCGGTGGTGGTCATCGACCAGTCGTCGCTGGACGGCATCCGCGCCAACGAGCGCTACACGCTCAACTTCGGCAGCTGGCCCTACAGCCGCAACCTGTGGGCCCGCGTGGTGGAGCAGCTCCAGGCGGAGGGCGCGCGCGCGGTCGTGTTCGACGCGGTGATGGACGAGCGTTCGTCCGATGAGTCCACGGACCTGGCCTTCGCGCAGATGCTGCGCGACACGCGCATCCCCTTCTTCCTGGGTGTCTCCACCAACGCCAACGCGCAGCCGCTGCCGCGCGCTGACTTCGACAAGACACCCCCTTCGCCGCTCGCCCCTCTCCCCTCCGCGCCCGTGGCTTCCCCCGTGGCCTCGACCGGCGAGTCGCTTCCCCGGGAGGCGCTGCCCGCGGGCGAGGAGACCTTCCCGGAGGAAGGCGGCGACGAGACGTTCCCCGAAGCGGGCGGCGACGCCTTCGCCGACACACCGGACAACGGCGCCGTCGCCTCCGTCACGCCAGAAGAGATGGCACACGCCCTCGCCTACCCGGTGCGGACGAGAGACCTCCTCCTGCCGACGCTGGAGGGCCGGGACTTCGCGGGTGAGACAGCCGAGTCCACCGCCGAGCACACCGCGCCCACGCTGCGCCATCCCGTGCCGCCCATCCCCGTGCTCGTGGGCGCGGTCGATGGCTTCGGGCTGGTGGATACGGAGACGGACCCCGACGGCTTCATGCGGCGCACGCACTTCGCGTACACGGATGGCGTCAACACGTACCCGACGCTGCCGGTGCGCGTGGCCGCGGGCCTGCTGGGCGCGAGCGAGGTGACGCTGTCCGACCGGAAGCTGCTCGTGGGCAGCCGCTCCTATGCCGTGGACCCGGATGGCGGCGCGGCGATTGATTACGGCGGCGGGGAGCTGCACAAGCGCTTCCACACCGTGACCCTGCTCGACGTGCTCGACGGCTGGGTGAACCGGGACAAGGGCGAGTCCTCGGGGCTTGCGTCGGAGGCGCTCCGGGGCAAGGTGGTGGTCATCGGCGGCACGGCGCTGGGACTCAGCGACATCAAGGCCACGTCCTTCCAGGCGGAGGTCCCCGGCGTCATGAAGCAGGCGGCGGTGCTGGAGACGCTGCTCGGCAACGGGCGCTTCATCACCCGGGCACCGCTCGCGGTGGACCTGGCGCTCACGTTGCTGGTGGCGCTGGTGTCCGTGGTGCTGCTGATGACGACGCGCTGGACGCCGCTGGAAATCGCGTGGCCGGTGGCGCTGCTTCTGGGCATGTACCTGGTGACGGGGCGCTTCATGTCGTCCGGCACGCACGTGCTGACGGCGCTGCCGTCCATGGCGGGCCTGCTGGCCAGCGTCACGGCGGTGGCCTTCAACCACCTGGTGGCCAACCGGGAGACGGAGTTCGTCCGCGCCGCCTTCAGTCGCTTCATGGAGCCCAAGCTCGTGGAGCAGATGATTTCGGAGCGCAAGCTGCCGAGGCTCGACGGAGAGAACGTCGAAATCAGCGCCTTCTTCAGCGACATCCGAGGCTTCTCCACCTTCAGCGAGCGCTTCAAGGAGGACCCGCGCAGCCTGGTGCGCATCCTCAACACGTACCTGACGCGGGTGAGTGGCGTGCTGCTGAAGGAGGGCGGGTGCCTGGACAAGTACATCGGCGACGCGGTGGTGTGCCTGTTCGGCGCGCCCATGCGCCAGGACGACCATGCGGTGCGCGCGTGCCGGGGGGCGCTCGCGGCCAAGGCGGAGGTGGACCGGATGCGCGCGGAGTTCAGCGCCAAGGGCCTGCCGGACGTCTACACGCGCATCGGCGTCAACTCCGCGGTGAACTTCGTGGGCAACTTCGGCAGCGAGCAGCTCTTCAGCTACACGGCCATCGGCGATGGGATGAACCTGGCCGCGCGGCTGGAGGGCGCGAACAAGGCGTATGGCTCCGTCATCATGATTGGCCCGCGCACGTACGAACTGGCGCGCGAGCACATCGAGGTGCGTGAGCTGGACCGCGTGCGGGTGGCGGGGAAGACGGAGGCCGTCACCGTGTACGAGCTGCTGTCGCTCAAGGGCGGCCTGGATGCGCGCAAGCGGGCGACGGTGGAGCGCTATCACGCCGCGCTGGCCGTGTATCGAGAGGCGCGCTTCGACGAGGCCGCGTCGATGCTGGAGACACTCGGGGCCGAGGACCCGGACGACGGTCCGACGAAAGCCCTGCTGGAGCGTTGTCACAAGTACGCGAAGGCGCCGCCGCCGGATTTCGACGGTGTGGCGAGCCTGGACAAGTGAGCGGGAAAGGAGTCGGAGCAATGACGATGAGAACCAGAGCGGCCTGGGTGGCCCTGATGCTGGCACTGGGCTTTCCGAGCCTCGCGTCGGCGGTGGCGGTGGGGGGTTCGCTGTATGTGAAGGCGAAGAACACGCGGGTGATGGAGAGCCCGTCGCCCACGGCGAACGCGGTGGTCGTCCTCCAGCCGGGCGAACAGGTGAAGTGGGAGGGCGCGGACGCGAAGAACAAGCAGTGGCACAAGGTGAAGACGGCGGCGGGGAAGAAGGGCTTCGTCTTCCAGTCGAACCTGTCCACCACCGCGCCCAACATGGAGCTCGTCGTGGAGGACAAGGGCAAGCGCCAGGTGAACCCCGCGGGCTTCGTCGCCAGCGGCGCGGCGGTGAAGGCGCTCAGCCCCGGCGCCGTCGAGTACGGCAACAAGAAGGGCGGCAACCACAAGCAGGCGGTGGCCCAGTTGCAGAGCCTGGAGAAGAAGGCCAAGGACGTCTCCACCGCGGACATCGCGAAGCACGCGAAGGAGGCGGGCCTGTTCCCCGTCGTCGGCGCGGAGGCCACGGCGAAGTCGGGTGCGTCCAAGGGCAAGTCGAAGGGGGGCACGTGATGCGCGGGCACTGGAAGACGGTGGCGCTGGCGGGCCTGGGGCTGATGGCCTCGTCGTGCAAGGGGGTGACACTCGCTCAGTTCGCCGACAAGGCGGGGACGGTGGTGAACAGCTCGGCGGCGGCGACGAAGGAGCGCGCCTCCTGCGACAAGCTGAACGTGGAGCCTACGGTGACGGAGGAGTACGCCATCGGCAGTGCCATGGCCGTCCACTGGGTGCAGGGAGGTGGCGGGTTGATGGCCCCGACGGACGGCGCGAAGGGCACCGGGGTGCATGACGTCCACGAGTACATCAATGTCGTGGGGAAGAACCTGGGTGCGCAGTCCGCGAGGCCCACGCTGGAGTGGACGTTCGGCGTGCTCAACGACGACAAGAACTTCAACGCCGTGTCCACGCCCGGGGCCTACGTCTTCGTCACCCGGAAGCTGCTGTCGGAGCTGGACAACGAGAGCCAGCTCGCGGGCGTGCTCGCGCACGAGATTGCCCACGTCGTGCTCAAGCACTCCATCAAGCAGTACAACGCCGCCAAGGTGAGCCTCTGCAAGACGGCCGTCACGATGGAGGCCGGCATTCCAGGCTCCGGCAAGCTCATCGCCTCGACGGACAGCGGCGGCAACCTGGACCTGGACGGCGACTCGGCGTTGCTCGGCAGCCTGACGGAGAAGGTCATCGAGTTCGCGGAGAGCGGGAACGACAAGGAGCAGGAGTACGCGGCGGACGAGCTCGCGGCGCGGATGATGATCTCCGCCGGCTATGACCCGAACGAGTACCGCACGCTCCTGCGCAAGACGACGGACGGCTCGAGCCTGGGCTCACGGCACCCCAAGAAGGCGGACCGTGAGAAGCGCCTCGTCGCGTTCCTCGACGGGCTCAAGTCCACGCAGGGCGAGTTCGCGGAGCT
Organism: Myxococcus eversor; assembly: GCF_010894455.1. Taxonomy (GTDB): domain Bacteria; phylum Myxococcota; class Myxococcia; order Myxococcales; family Myxococcaceae; genus Myxococcus; species Myxococcus eversor. The sequence continues at coordinate 445,533 of NZ_JAAIXY010000002.1, forward strand.
GTCGCTGGAGGGCCTGCACAACCCGCCGCTCAAGCCGGAGCTCGTCGCCGCCGTGAAGAGCACTTCGCGCGGTGGCGTGGCGAAGGACGGGAAGTAGGCGCCATCGTGTGGCGCCCTCTTCCGGGCGCCCCAGGTGGAGCGGATTCAGCAAGGCGCGGGAGTCTTCAGCGCCTTGCGTCCTCCACCGGCTCGACCCGACGCGACGAGGACTACCGGGCCGCGGCCTGGCTCAGCGCGCGGTGCACGGCCTCCAGGGCCTTGCGTGCCTCGAGCAGTTCGGCGCGCTCGGCGGTGAGTGACGCCACCTGCTGGGCCAGCACGTCACGCTCGCCCTGGAGTGCTTCCACCGCCCGGTGCAGCGAGGTCGACTCGTCCTTGGCGGACTCCAGCTCACCGGCGAGCCTCTCCTCCTCGGCGAGGCTGTCCACCAGGGCCTGCTTGCCGCGAGCCACGGCCTCCTCGAGGACCTCGTGCTCCCTCGCGGAGGCCTGGAGCGCCTGACGGTTCTCCTGGAGGGACAGGAGCGCCTCGTCGCGCTCACCCTCCAGCGCGGCCAGCTCCCGCTCCAGGTCCGCCAGCAGCTTCACGCGGCCTTCCATCTCGGAAGAGAGCCGACGCGCCTCGTCCATGCGCAGGCGGGCTTCCTCGGTGGCCTTCTCCGCCTGACGGCGCGCCACTTCCAGCTCCTGCGTGAGCGAGAGGTTGGCGGACTTCACCTTCACCAGCTCCGCCTGGAGGTGGGTGATGCGCTCCACCGCGCGCTGACCCGCCTCGGCCACCGTCGCCGGCAGGGGCTCCGGACGCGGATTCTCGCGCACCGCCTTGAGACGGGCCTTCAGCCGCTCGCGGCGCGCGTCGGAGTCATCCTCTTCACGCGGCGGCGCGGGCGTCTGTACCTCCACCTCCTGGGGCGGAGCTTCGACGCGAGCCACCGGCTCGGCGACCATCGCGGTGACATGGGGAAGCGAAGCGTGTGACGAGCCCTGCGTCATGGGATGGGCCTCCTGGGAGTGCCCGGCCGAGAAGCCGTCCAGATGGAACGCAGTGGGGGGAGGCGCCGCGAAGGTGGCGGGCGCTTCGCCGTACTCGTCGTCGAAGCGGGCCGACTCCGGCGACCCAGGCTCTGGCGACGCGTACGTGACGGGCTCGGAGACCTGCGAGGTGAACACCGGCTCCCGGGCGCGCGTCGGCTCCTGCGCACCCAACGCGACTTCCATCGCCTCGGCGGCGGTGGGACGCGGGGCGCGGGCGCGCTCGATTCGGGCGCGGACCTCGGCGGACAGGTCCGCGGAAGGAGGCTCGGGCGGGGCCGAGGCGGAGGGCTCCTGCTCCGAGGACTCGGAGGGGGAGGACTCGGCCGGGTCGGCGACGCCGGTGAACGCGCCCAAGCGGAGGCGCGGCTTGGCGCGAGACACGTTCTGTTCGAAGGCTTTCTTCATGGCGAATCTCAGCCGGCCTGCTGGGTGCCCTTCTTCGGGGCGGCGGCGGCCGCGGCGACGAGGCGCGGCAGGACGTTGTCAATCATGGCCTGGATGTCGCTGGCGCCCTTCGACGTGGGGTCCGCGACGAAGACGGGGCGCCCCTCGCTGGAGGCCTGGGCGAACTTGGTGCACTGCCGGATGATGGTCGGCAGGAGGAACTCCGGATAGTGCTTCTGGAGCGCCTCCAGCGCTTCCTTCGCCAGCTTGAAGGTGGCGTTGAAGGAGTTGACCACGATGAACACGTGGTCGAGCACGTGGTTCAGGTCCTCCTCCAGGCTCTGCACCGTTTCGAACAGCAGCTTGAGGCCGTGGAAGGAGAGGAAGTCCGCGAGCACGGGGACGAACAAGTCGTTCGCCGCCATCAGCGCGTTGAGGTTGAGCAGGCCGAAGGACGGGGGCGCGTCGAAGACGACGACGTCGTACTGGGCCTCCACGTCCTTGAGGGCGTTGCGCAGCTTGAACTCGCGGCCGGCCATGGGCATCAGCGAGAGGTCCATGGTGGACATGCTGAGGTTGGACGGGACGAAGTCCAGGTTGGGCAGGGAGGACTTCTGGATGACCTTGGCCAGGGGCGTCTTGCGCACCAGCACGTCGAGCAGCGTCTTCTCGAAGTCCTCGCCCTCGTAGCCCAGGCACTTGGTGGCGTGGCCCTGGCTGTCCAGGTCGATGAGGAGGACCGAGTAGCCCAGCTCCGCGATTCGCCACGCGTACGAGGTGGACAGGGACGTCTTGCCGGTGCCGCCCTTGAAGTTCAGGAAGAGCTGACGGCGGTGGCCAATCTTGTCCGGGAAGCGGTCGAGGGTGGTGCGCAAATCCCAGACGTCGTCCGGGGTGTACACGTCCTTCCGCGCGTCCTCCGGGATGGCCTTCGGAGACACGCCGAGCATCTCGGCCACCTGCTTCGAGCTGTATGTCGGCGCTTCCATGAACGACCCTTCGAAAGACGTACGGGACGGAGACCTTGCCTCAAGCGGCGAAGTATTTGTGTCCCCTTCGGACCACGGAACCTCGGGCTGATAGCAGGGTGAGTGCTTCCTGGGCGAGTTCCACGGGGGCCCCCAGGGCGGTCGTCAGCTCGGCGAGCGAGCGACCACGAACCGCGACGCGGACCTCCATCAGCATCTGCCCGCAGAGCGTCTCGACGGGTGAAACACCCGGGCGGCCCGAGGGGGGACGTGCTTCGGCGGCTCGCGCTGGAGCGGGAGGAGCGGCGGCGGGCACGGGCGCCGGAGCACCCATCGCCACCAGGGCCGCCTGGACAGGGGAGAGTCGAGGAGCGGCGGCGGGCCGGGCGGCCTGCGCTGTCGGCTGCGAGGGAGTGCCCGTCGCGGACTGGCCTGGCGCGCGCTGGCCGGACTGCGCGGTGGGGAGAAGCGTCGAGGGCGGAGACCCGCCCGCCTGCATCGGAGCACGGGCAGCACCCTGCGCCGAGGGAACGCCCCCCTGCCCCACGAAAGCCGGAGCCGGGATTTGCCGACCCCCTACCGAGGCCACGGCCTGAGGCGATGCAGCGGAACCCGCGGCGTGCCGGGCACCCACGGCGACCATGGCCTGCGGCGCAGCCGCGAAACCCGCGCCCTGCCGGGCACCCACGCCGACCACGGCCTGCGGCCCAGCGGCGGTCGCACCTACGTAGGCCATCCCCTGCGCCTGCGCGGAGCCCATCGAGGCAGCCCCATGGGCCCCCTGTGCGGAAGCCATCGAGGCAGTCCCGTGGGCCGAGCCAGCGGACATCATCACCTGCGTAGGACTCATCGAGGCAGTCCCATGGGCCATGCCCGAGGCGGCCACGTGCGCGGAAACCACCGCCTGCGCCTGAACAACCAGGGTGCGCGCGACCATCGGGCGCGCCGCATCCTCCAGCCGTGCGCGCACGGGCTTCACGGGCAGCGTCGCCAGCCTGCGAATCTCGCGGCGCCGGTGCGTGTCATCCAGCGAGACCACCGCCGACACGTCGTGTCCCAGGATCCGCGACAGGCTCTGCGCCGCCGCCTTGCGCACGCGCGGCTCGCGGTCGCCCAGCGCCTCCAGCAACAGCGTGCGAGCGTTCTCCCCGCTCCCAGCCCCCAGCGCGAGCGCCGCCAGCGAGCGGACCTCCGAGTCCGCGTCGTGGATGGCTTCCTCGCCCAGCCGCCGCGCCGTCTCACCCTCCAACCCCAGCGCCAGCAGCGACGCCCGGCGACGCACGGAGCGGTCCGGGTCCTTCATCGCCTGCGCCAGATGCGGCGCCGCGTCCCGAGGCGCCAACGTCAAGAGCGCCTTGAGCGCCGCGATACGCACCTCGGGCACCGGCGACGCCAATAGCGGAGACACCACCGGCGAGCCTTCTTCCCGGCACAGCGCCGCGAACGCCTGGAGCAGGGCCACCTGCGCCGCCGAGTCCGTCTCCGCGTGCAGCGCGCTCGCCAGCGCCGGAGCCGCCGCCGGCTGGGACAGCGCCTTCAGTCGCTCCGCTGCACGAATCCGCGCGGCGGGGTCCGGCGCGGACAGCTCGCGCACGGAGAACCCGAACAGCGTCTCGTCTGTCGAAGCCCCCACGCCACCCTGCCCGGACAGCTCCGCGAGCTGCGCCTGGCTGACGCCGAGACGCCCCGCCTGGAAGAAGCGCTGGGCCTCGCGCGCCACCGGCGACAGCCCCTCCAACAGGGGCTCCAGCAACGCGGCTCGAATCGGCGTGCTCGGAGCGGAAGCACTGGCGGCCTGCGCCTTCGCGGCCCCCTCGGCGAGCGGCACGGCCGGCCCGCGCATCGGTACCTTGACGACCGGCGAGGCCACGCGCTGCGACTCCCCGTTCAGCAGCGCCTCGCTGCGCAGTTGGGAGATGAACGACGCCAGGTCGAACCCCAGGTCGTCGTCCTCGTCGTCGCCGTCCTTCGTCGACGTGCGCAACCGACTGGCGTTCAGCAACCGGTCCATCAGCTGGTCGCGCTCGCCGCGCAGCGCCTGCGTGAGCCGCACGGACTCCTCGCGCTCCGCCTGGAACCGCCCGGCGCGAACCTCCAGCGCCGCCACCTCGCGGCGCAGCTCCAGCTCGCGCTGATGCGCCTCCGCCAGCTCACGCTTGAGGTGCTCCATCTCCTCGCGCGTCGAACCCAGCTCGCTGAGCAGTTGCTCCGCGCGCGCCTCGAAGTAGACAATTTTCTCGAGTGCGCTCTTGAGCAGCGCGTCCGGACGCTCGTCGCTCACGACCTCAACGGCCCTCCCCGCGAGGCAGCGCGGTGCACCCCCGACCCACCGGGGGGCGCCCACCCTACGTCAGACGTCCCGCCTTCGTAAACCACGGAAACACCAGGGCTTTTCCTTGAACTCCCGGCCTCTCCATTGACAACGCCGCGCAGGCCGACTTTTCGGCCTCGGAGGTGAGCACCGCCTTTCCGCCACACGCCGACGGTCGCGCCAGGACCGCTGAACACCTGCACCGTGAGTGCGGCCGCGCGGCGGGTGACGTCCAGCACCGGACGTTGCTCCGGAGCGACGTTCGCGGTGAGCCCGACGCGTCCTGGAAACGCTCCGCGTGAAGCCCCACTCGCACGCACGCCACGTTGATCCACCCGCGACAGGCGCTGATCTCCCCGGAGCCGATTTTTCGGCCTCGCGCGGCATTTGGCGAGATTCGCGTCCAGCGCCCGCATGGTGCCTTCCCCGGACGCCGGAACCCCACTTCCGGAGCCCCCCAGGAGCGGCCTCGGACACGTGTCCCGACAGGGTCCGAAACGCCTTCGGGTTCAAGCGCTTTCGCACGCCCTTCTGGATGCACCTGAATGTCAGACCCCACCCGTAGTCTGTGTTCCACGAGGTCAGGAGCCCGCAGGCACTTCTCCCCGGTACCTCTCCGCCGAAGCGCGGGGGGTGAAGCCCTCTTTCGACAGGTTTCCGCACGCCATGGAACAACGATTGGCCACCATCATTGGAAATGCAGTTCGCGCGGCGCGGCAGCGGCTGGAGCTCACCCAGGCCGACGTGGCCGAGCGCGTGGGAATCGCCACCGAGGTGTACGGGCGGCTGGAGCGCGGCCACATGCTCCCCAGCGTCCGCACGCTGAGGAAGCTGTGTCTGGTTCTCAACTGCTCGTCGGACGTGCTGCTCGGCATGTCCGGCGTGGAAGGCGCGCCCACGCTCGCCGAGGACCCGCCGGAGTACCGCGAGCGTCCCGAGGTGCGCCGGCTTCTGCGCACCGTGCGCAAGCTGGATGCGCCCCGGCTCAGGCTGTTGGGCCAGGTCGCCAACGCGCTCGAGACGTGAACCCCGCAGCACGCCCGCGACGCGCTGCTTCCATTCCTCATCCGTGGAAGACAGCGAGCGCGGGCGGAATCAGTCCCGGGGCGGGGTGGACCCGGGTTGCAACGGATTGAGGGGGACGACGCTCGAGGTTGCGCGTTTTCGCAAGCGCTTGGCGTATGGAATGAAGCGGCGAGGCGAGCGCAAGCCTACCTTCGTGCTTCATGACTCGCCCCTCCCCCGCCCCCGCTCTCGACTTGCCGCAGCTCGCGGTACACGCGCTGTGGTGGGTGTGGTTCCCTTCCTTCCTGTTGAGTTGGGACCACCTGGGCCTCTGGGGCCGCGTGGGCATGTGCGTCGTCGGCTGGGCGGTGCTGTTCTGGAACTACGCCGTCCTGCACAACCACATGCACGTGTCCATGGCGCGCCCCAAGGTGCTGCACTGGGTCGTGTCCCGGACGCTCGGCCTGGCGTGTGGGTTCCCCTACCGGGGCTACTACATCCACCACTTCAACCATCACCGGTACAACGACGGCCCGGGGGACTGGGGTCAGCGGCGTCCGGGTGAAGGCGCCCTGCGTTATTGCCTGCGCTCGGCGCTGACGCCGTGGTTCTGGCCGTTCGAGGCGGTGGCCAACGTGTGGCGGTGGGCCAAGAAGCGCAACCAGCGCCTGGAGCTCATCCTCGACTTCCTCGTCGTGGACGGGGGCATCCTCGCGGTCATCCTCTGGCGCCCGGCCCTGGGGCTGGCGTGGTGGGGGGTGCTGCTGGTGGGACAGGTCTGCATCCACTGGCTCAACCTGGCGGCCCACTTCGAGACGGACTCCACCCAGAAGGCGGCCCTGGGCACCACGTCCACCTCCCATCTGTACAACCTGTTCTTTTTCAATGCCGGTTACCACCAGGCCCACCACGTGAAGCCCCAGGTGGCCTGGCGGGAGCTGCCGGTGGTGACGGCGGAGCTGGCCGGCACGGCGCAGGTCCGGCCGGAGTTGGTCACTTCGCTGGCCCCCATCAATCCCTTCTGGGTGGCCAAGGTGGCGAAGCGCTATTCTGCCGAGCCGTGCGATCGGCAGACGGCGTCGACGATTACTTCAGGGACCCCCACGGCCGTTACCTAGTCGGGGAAGGCTTCCTGCATTGGTACGCTTCGGCGGACCTGTGCGGCTTCATCCTCTGGGGCCGCCCGGCCGAGGCGCACGTGCGCCGGCTGGTGCATGTGCTCGATGTGGAGCTCGCCCCCGCGGCGCCGCATGCGTCGCTGGTGGATGCGCGGCGGCTGGAGGCGGCGGACCCCGCCGCATTCGCGGTGCTCGTGAAGTACATGCAAGCGCGCGAGAAGTCGTTCAGCACGTCCGTGCAGCGGCAGGCCCTGGTGCGTCCGGAGGGCGTGGCGGGCGCGGTGGTGGGCGGGTTCTACACGCTCTTGACGGGCGCCTATCCCAGCAAGGTGTTCACGGACCCCGCGAACGCGCTCGCGTGGCTGGGCCAGCCGGAGGGCCGGGCGGCGCCGCTCTTGTCCAAGCTGAATGACCTGGTGGCGGAGGCCACGGGCCAGTCGCCCCTGTTGCGCGAGCTGCACCAGGCGATGCGCGGCAAGCTGCCGGACATCAACCTGTCGGACGTGGCCCGGGAGATGGGAATGTCCGAGCGCACGCTCCAGCGCCGGTTGAAGGAGGCGGGGACGTCCTTCCAGGCGGAGCTGAACTCGGTGCAGGTGCGTATGGCGCAGGCGCTGCTGCTGGAGACGGACATGAAGCTCACCGCCGTCGCGGTGGAGGTGGGCTGCGCGTCGCTCCAGCACTTCAGCAGCCTGTTCCGCAAGCTGGTGGGCGACTCCCCCAGCTCGTGGCGAGAGCGACAGCAGGGCAAGGCGTCCGCCGAGGCGAGCGCCCAGGCAGAGGAGCCCGCCATCGCCGCCGCGGTGAATCGCGGCGAAGGGCCCCCGAGCGAATAGCCGCCAGACGGAGGGCGTCCTACTGCTGGGCGCGCCGCGCGGCGGGACGAGCCATCTGCCGCTCCACGTAGGAGCGCAGGGCGGGGAAGTCCTCCAGCAGCCCCATGCCTCCACCCCAGTTGAGGATGGACGCCATCACCACGTCCGCCGCGGTGAAGCGCTCGCCCACCAGGAACGAGCGCCCCTTGAGCTTCTCCTCCAGCATGCGGGCGATGTCCGTGAAGCGCTTCTGGCCCCGCTCCGCCTCCCCGGGCACGCGCTCGTGCTCCGGCAGGAAGCGGCTGTGCGCGGAGTACGCGGACAGGGGCGGCTCCATGGTGGCCATGCAGAACATCATCCACTGGTAGTACTCGGCGCGCTCCACGGTGCCGAGCGCCGGCGCGAAGCCCGCTTCCGGGAACTTGTCTGCGAGGTGCAGGAGAATCGCGGCCGACTCGAAGACGGCGTGCCCGTCATCCTCCAGCGCGGGCATGGAGCCCATGGGGTGCACGCGCAGGTACTCGGGGCTCTTGTGCTCGCGCTGGAGCAGGTCCACCGGCACCAGCTCGTACGGGACTCCCAGCTCCTCGAGCAACCAGCGGGGTCGCGTGGCGCGCGTCTTCTGGGCGAAGTAGAGCTTCATCATCGTCGTCGAGACTCCGAGGTGTGTCGCTTGAGCCGGCGAGCCTTGCCCAGCCTCACGGCGTCGCGCGAGCTTCGCATCTCCCCCAACCTGGTGGGTGCGGGGATTATCGGGTCTGGGCACACCGCCCGCAGCTTGCACCCCCGGCATTCGGCCCCGCTCCACACCGCCTCGTAGAGCGCCGTCACCCGGTCGATGACGTCGAAGTCCTCCGTCACGAACCCCAGCTCGAAGTTGCGCACCGCGTCGCCCTTCGCGCCCAGGCCCGCCCCCGTGAGATTCGCGCTCCCCAGGTAGGCCCACGCCCCGTCCACCACCACCGCCTTGAAGTGCACGCGCGGGCACACCTTCAACTCCAACCCTCCCGCCACCAGCCGGGCCCGCTCGTCGAACGCCGCGCGGAACGGACGGCTCGGCAGCTCCGCGTGCAAGAGCCGCAACGACAGCCCTCGCGCGGACAGCCCATCCAGCACCTCCACCAGCGGAACGAAGCGCCCCTTCGACTCCACGTACATCGCCTTCACGTTCGCCGTCGCAATCCACACCGACTCGCGCGCGTGGAGCAGCTTCTCCAGCACCACCTCCCGGTACAGCTCGCTGCCGGACAGCAGTTCCGCCTGGATGGGACGCATGGCGACACTCTCACACACATACCCACTACCCTCCAGTCGGGGGCCATTGTTCAACCGTCGAAGCTGACCGCCAGTCAATTGACGACTGACCCAAGGTCACCTATTGATGACCCATGGTCAGCAACGTGGGCGAGAAGGCGGGACGGGCGGCGCCCCAGCGGGCGCGCAAGGACGAGGACAAGGAAGCGCGGCGGCGCCAGTTGCTGGACGAAGCGCTGGCGCTCTACGAGGCCACCTCCTACGCGGAGGTGAAGATGGCGGACGTGGCGGAGCGGGCCGGGCTGGCCAAGGGCACGGTGTTCCTCTACTTCCCGACCAAGGAGGCGCTGTTCCTGGCGCTCCTGGACGACCTGCTCTTCTCCTGGTTCTCGCGGCTGGACGCGCGGCTGTGTCAGCCGGACGCGACGTGGACGGGCCCGTGGCTGGCGCGCACCGTGGCCGAGTCGCTGGAGCCAGAGACGTCGCTCACGCGGCTGCTCGCGATGCTCCAGACGGTGCTGGAGCAGAACGTGACGGTGGAGCAGGCGCGGCGGTTCAAGGAGCGGCTGCTGCAGGCGATGCTGCACATCGGCGCGCTGCTGGAATCGCGAATGACTTTCCTGCGGCCCGGCGAGGGCCCCCGAGTGCTGGTGCACCTGCACGCGCTGGTGACGGGCCTGCGGCAGATGGCGGACGTGGCGCCCGTGGCGCGCGAAGTCCTGGCGTCGCCGCACATGGCCCCCTTGCGAATCGACTTCACCGCCGAGCTGACCGCGGCGCTCACCACCCTCTTGCGCGGGCTCGAGGCCCGCTGAAGCACCCCGCCACACCCCAGGAGCCAACCATGCTGGAGCTCGTCCCCGTCACCACCGAGTCGAAGCCCACCGCGGACCTCGCGCGCATCCAGGCCGCCTTCCAGGCCCAGCGCGCCAACCGCTGGGTGATGTCGCGCACCACCACCGCCGAGCGCATCGCCCGGCTCAAGCGCCTGCGCGAGGCCATCATCGCTCGCCGCGACGAGCTGGCCGAGGCCATCCACCAGGACTTCCGCAAGCCCGCGCTGGAGGTGGAGCTGACGGAAATCCACCCGACGCTGGAGGAGCTGAACCACACGGTGAAGCACCTGTCGTCGTGGATGAAGCCCACGCGCGTGGGCACGCCGCTGTTGCTCGCGGGCTCCTCCGCGCACGTGCGCTACGAGGCGCGCGGCGTGGTGCTGGTGCTGGCCCCGTGGAACTACCCCTTCCAGCTCCTGATGGCGCCGCTCATCGCCGCCATCGCCGCGGGCAACACCGTCATCTGCAAGCCCAGCGAGAAGACGCCTCACACCGCGCGCTTCCTCTCGCGGCTGGTGCGGGACGTCTTCCCGGAGAACGAAGTCGCGCTGTTCGAGGGCGGCGCGGAGACGGCGGAGGCGCTCTTGGAGCTGCCCTTCGACCACTTCTTCTTCACCGGCAACCCGCGCATCGGCCGCAAGGTGATGGAGGCGGCGGCGAAGCACCTGGCCAGCGTGACGCTGGAATTGGGCGGCAAGTCGCCGGCCATCATCGATGAGACGGCGGACGTGCAGGCCGCGGCGGAGCGGCTCGCGTGGGGCAAGTTCATCAACGGCGGACAGACCTGTGTCGCGCCGGACTACGTGTTCGTGCACGAGTCACGGCAGCAGGCCTTCATCGACGCGCTCAAGGCGGTCATCGCCCGCTTCTACGGGGCCACCGAGCCGGAGCGGCAGGCGAGCGCGGACTTCTCGCGGCTGGTGGACGCGGCGGCGTGGCGGCGGGTGAAGGACCTGGTGGACAGGACGGTGGCGGCGGGGGCGCGAGTCGAGGTGGGCGGGGTGGCGGACGGGCCCTCGCGCTACCTGGCACCCACCGTGCTGACGGGCGTGACGCCGGACATGGCCATCATGGAGGGGGAAATCTTCGGGCCGGTGTTGCCGGTGATGACGTACCGCTCGCGTGACGAGGTGTACGCGCACATCCAGGGTGGGGACAAGCCGCTGGCGCTCTACGTCTTCAGCCAGGACAAGCGGGCCGTCGAGGACGTATTCCGCAACACGACGTCCGGAGGGGCCGTGGTGAACAACGTCCTCATCCACGTGGCGAACCCGAACCTGCCCTTCGGCGGGGTGGGAATGAGTGGCCTGGGGCACTACCACGGCGTCTACGGCTTCCGGACCTTCAGTCACGAGCGCGCCGTGTCGGTTCAATGGATGAAGTCGCTGGCGGCGGTGTTCTTCCCGCCGTACCGCGGAAAGGCGCAGGAATGGGCCTCCCGCGCCAGCCGGCTGTTGGAGTAGGCCAGACAGCCAGAGGAGCCGGGATGCGCGTGGTGAAGCAGGAGGAGGAGCTGATTCCCCGGGCCTTGCAGGAGGCGTTCGAGCGCCTGCGGGCCCGGCGCTGGGACGTGGCGCGGCGCGGCCCCGGCGAGCGACTGGAGAGGCTGGAGAAGCTCAAGGCGCGCATCATCGAGCGGCGGGATGCGCTCGCCGACGCCATCCACGCGGACTTCCGCAAGCCCCGCGCGGAAGTCGAGGCGACGGAAATCCTCCCGGTGCTCATCGAGCTGGAGCACGTGCGCAAGCACCTCAAGGCGTGGATGAAGCCGCGCAAGGTGACGACGCCGCTGGTGCTCACGGGCACCTCCAGCCACGTGCGCTACGAAGCGCGCGGCGTGGTGCTGGTGCTGGCTCCGTGGAACTACCCCTTCAACCTGCTGATGCTGCCGCTGATAGGCGCGGTGGCGGCGGGCAACACCGTGCTGTGCAAGCCCAGCGACAAGACGCCGAACACGTCGCGCTTCCTGGCGGAGCTGGTGCGAGACACCTTCCCCGAGGACGAAGTCGCGCTGGTGGAGGGCGGCGCGGAGGTGGGCGAGGCGCTCTTGCGGTTGCCGTTCGACCACTTCTTCTTCACCGGTGGGCCGCGCGTGGGGCGGCGGGTGATGGAGGCGGCGGCGAAGCACCTGGCCAGCGTGACGCTGGAGTTGGGTGGCAAGTCACCGGCCATCGTCGATGCGACGGCGGACCTGGAGGCCGCGGCGGAGCGCGTGGCCTGGGGCAAGTTCCTCAATGGCGGGCAGACATGCATCGCCCCGGACCACGTCTGGGTGCATGCATCGAAGGAGGAGGCGTTCCTCGCGGCCCTGAAGGCGGCGCTGGAGCGTTTCTACGGACGCTCCGAGGAGGCGCGGCGCGCGAGCACGGACCTCTGCCGCATGGTGGATGACGGCGCCTTCGCACGGGTGCGCGGGCTGATGGACCGCACGGTGGCGGCGGGGGCGCGGGTGGTGGTGGGCGGCGGCGTGGACGCTGAGACGCGCTTCATCGCGCCGACGGTGCTGGCGGACGTGGCGCCGGATGCGCCGCTGATGGAGGAGGAGATTTTCGGGCCGGTGCTGCCGGTGCTGCGCTACGAGTCGCTCGACGAGGTGGTGACGCACGTACGCGCGGGCGGCAAGCCGTTGGCGCTCTACGTCTTCAGCCACGACGACGCGGTGGTGGAGCGGCTGCTCCAGGAGACGAGCGCGGGCGGCACGTGCATCAACACCGTGGTGTTGCACAACGTGAACCCGAACCTGCCCTTCGGCGGCGTGGGCGCGAGCGGCCTGGGCGCGTACCACGGAGAGACGGGCTTCAGGACGTTCAGCCACGAGCGCGCGGTGCTTCGCCAGGGCCGTACGACGCTGGCGAACCTGTTCTTCCCGCCGTACACCGGCAAGGCGCGGAAGCTGGCGCGACTGGCCAGCCGCCTGTTCGAGTAGCCGCGCATCCCGAAGGAGCGCGGCCTCTCGCCGTCACTCAGCTGCGCAGACCCGGCGCCTCGTGGCCGGTGCGCGCCACGTACTCGGTGTAGCCACCGCCGTACTGGTGGATGCCTTCCGGCGTCAGCTCCAGCACGCGGTTGGACAGCGCGCCCAGGAAGTGACGGTCGTGCGAGACGAAGAGCATCGTGCCTTCGTAGCGGGCCAGCGCCGTAATCAGCATCTCCTTCGTCGCCATGTCCAGGTGGTTGGTGGGCTCGTCCAGCACCAGGAAGTTGGGCGGGTCGAAGAGCATCTTCGCCATCACCAGACGCGCCTTCTCACCACCCGACAGCACGCGGCACTTCTTCTCCACCTCGTCACCGGAGAAGCCGAAGCACCCGGCCAGCGCGCGCAGCGAGCCCTGGCCGGCGCGGGGGAACGCGTCCTCCAGGGACTCGAACACGGTGCGCTCACCATTCAGCAGGTCCATGGCGTGCTGGGCGAAGTACCCCAGCTTCACGCTGCCACCCACCGTCACCGCGCCGGTGTCCGGAGTCGTCGAGCCCACCACCAGCTTCAGCAGCGTGGACTTGCCCGCGCCGTTGACGCCCATGACGCACCAGCGCTCGCCACGGCGCACGAGGAAGTCCATGCCCTCGTAGATGGTCCGCTTGCCGTAGGCCTTGTGCACGGCCTTCAGGTTCACCACGTCGTCACCCGAGCGCGGCGCAGGCTGGAACTCGAACAGCACCGTCGTGCGGCGCTTGGGCGGCTCCACCTTTTCAATCTTCTCCAGCTTCTTCACGCGGCTCTGCACCTGCGCGGCGTGCGAGGCGCGGGCCTTGAAGCGCTCGATGAACTTCAACTCCTTGGCGAGCATGGCCTGCTGGCGCTCGTACTGCGCCTGCTGCTGCTTCTCGTTCTGCGCCCGCTGCTGCTCATAGAAGTCGTAGTTGCCCGAGTACGTCGTCAGCGAGCCGCCGTCGATCTCCACCATCTTGGTGACGATGCGGTTGAGGAACTCGCGGTCGTGCGACGTCATCAGGAGCGCGCCCTCGTACCCCTTGAGGAAGCCCTCCAGCCAGATGAGGCTCTCCAGGTCCAGATGGTTGCTCGGCTCGTCGAGCAGCATCGCGTCCGGGCGCATGAGCAGGATGCGCGCCAGCGCCACGCGCATCTTCCAACCGCCGGACAGCGCGCCGACGTCGCCGTCCATCATCTCCTCGCTGAAGCCCAGGCCCGCGAGAATCTCCCGCGCGCGGCCCTCCAGCGCGTAGCCACCGAGCTCCTCGAAGCGCGCCTGCACCAGGCCGTAGCGCTCGACGAGCTTCTCCATGTCGTCGGCCTTGTCCGGGTCGGCCATGTCCGCTTCGAGCGACTTCATCTCCCCGGCGACCGAGCTCACTGGACCGGCGCCGTCCATGACCTCGGCCACGGCGGAGCGGCCGGACATCTCGCCGACGTCCTGGTTGAAGTAGCCGATGGTGACACCACGGTCGACGGCCACCTGGCCTTCGTCGGGGTGCTCCTGGTCGGTAATCATCCGGAACAGCGTCGTCTTGCCGGCGCCGTTGGGACCGACGAGCCCGACCTTCTCCCCCTTGTGGAGAGCGGCCGAAGCCTCGATGAAGAGAATCTGCTGGCCGTGCTGCTTGCTGATGTTGTCGAGACGAATCATGTGCGTAGGGGTTGCCCGGAAGGCGGGCGCGGCGCCCTTATGCCATGGGGGACGCCGAAGGAGGACTGTTCCGAACCCTCGACCTCCGCTTCCCATGCCCGAGGCCTGCCCACCAAGGGGGCGTCCGCCCCGGAGCCGGGAGGGAGACCTACATGGGCCGGCCGCATCCCCTCGACATCAGGCCCCCGGGGTGGTGCCCATTCCGCCAGGAGCGGATCCGCACCAGGTCCGGACACTCTCCTGGGTGCTCGGCCGCCCGCTCCCCCGCCGTGCTGCCCGTGAGCCTCAGGGCGTGATGACGAGGCGGATGGGATTGCCTTCCTTCTTCACCAGCCGCTCCACACCCTTCGCCACGTCCTCCAGCGGCATCGTCGCCGTCACGGAGCGCGAGACGTCCAGGCGCTTGGTGCTCACCAGCGCCACGAGCTGGTCCAGGTGCTTCTTCTCGTAGCCCAGGTGTCCCTGAAGCGTCTGGGAGCGCAGGCCGAAGTTCACACCGGCGCCCAATTGAATCTGCTCCGGTGACAGGCCCACCATCACCACGCGCCCGTAGCGCCCGAGGCACAACGCCGCCTGCGCCAGTACCGAGTTCGCCCCCACCAGGTCCACCGCCACATCCAGGCCCAGGCCATGCGTGTGCTGGAGCACCTGCGCACGCACGTCCGGAGAGCGCGGGTCCAACGCCACGTCCGCGCCGAACTCCAGCGCTCGATTGCGCGCGGCCTCGTTCGTGTCGAACGCGATGATGGGCGTCGCTCCCATCATCCGCGCAATCTGTACCGCGTGGACGCCAAGCCCGCCGATGCCCCACAAGCCCACCGACTGCGCGGGCTTCAGCTTCGCGCTGTCCAGCAAGCCCGCGTACGGCGTGGCCACCGCGTCCGCGAGGATGGCCGCCTGTTCGAACGGCAGGTGGTCGGGAACCAACGAGAGCACGAAGTACGGCACCACGACGTACTCGGCCCAGGCGCCGTCGTAGTGGAAACCCATGATTTGGAAGTCGAGGCAGTCCGTCGGCTGACCGTTGGAGCACTTCGCGCAGCGACCGCAGGGCTTGCCACCCGCCATCGCGACACGCTGCCCCACCTGCCAGCGCGGCACGCCCACGCCCACCTCGTCGATGACGCCCGAGGACTCATGTCCCGGTGTCACCATCGGCAGCGGAGAGCGCAGCGAGCCGTCGAGCAGGTGCGCATCCGAGAGACAGATGCCGCACGCCTTCACTCGCACCCGCACCTCGCCCGGACGCGGCTGGGGGACGGGGACGTCGGTCACCGTCAACGTCCGCGCGGCCGTATCGAAGCGCGCCGCCCGCATCATCCGCTGGTTCGCGTCTGCCATCGATTGCTCCTCCTCGCCGCGCATCGTGGGGCACGAGCGGGCGCCAAAGCTCGGAAGGCGCGACCGTACCACGCACGCCCGGGGGCGCTGGTTGCTCTCATGCGCGCCTTTCACCCTGGCGCGAGGACGACACTCTTACGGCACCGGTTCAGCTCTGGTTCAGCTCCGAGCGGTCTGGAACGACTCGCACTGCGAAACCAGCTCCGTACCCATCTGCCTCCCATGGGCAACGCGACACCGGGTGCGTGGGCATCGCCTCCGTGCCCGAGCACCGCCGCCAGCACAGGCTCCGCATGTGGCGGAGGCGACATCACCGCCGTTTGCGCGCACCACCGCCGACAAAGGCAGGCTCCACATGTGGCGTAGGCGGCATCACCGCCGTTTGCGCGCACCACCGCCAGCACGGGCGCGCCGTGTGGCGTAGAGTGCCCGACCGTGCTGACCGTCGAACCGCATCCGTCCCTGGACACCCTGGCCTTCACCACCACCTTCCCCGCACCGCTGGGCTCCCTGCCCTCGCCGGAGTGGCTGGTGGCGCTGCTGAAGTCGGATGCCTCCGCGCCGCTCTCCAGCGACGACGCCGTGCGAGGCGCGGTGCGCGACATGCTCCGCCACGGCGGCTACAAGCCCACCGGCCGAGGCAAGCCCGCCAGCGAGTACCTGGTGCGCGCCGCGGGCGATGGCTCGCTCGGCACCATCAACACCGCGGTGGACCTGTGCAACGCGGTGTCCCTGCACAGCGGACTTCCCGTCAGCGTCGTCGACATGGACCGCGCCACGTCTCCCTTCCGCGTGGCCATCGCTCCCGAGGGCGCGCAGTACGTCTTCAATGCCTCCGGACAGAGCATCGACCTGGCGGGCCTGCTGTGCCTCTTCGACGCGGAGGGCCCCTGCGCCAATGCCGTGAAGGACGCGCAGCGCACCAAGACGAACGCCGACACGCGCCGCACCCTCACCCTTCTCTGGGGCGCGAAGAGCCTGGGCGACCGCACCGCGCGCGCCTTCGCGTGGTACCGCGAGCTGTTGGAACGCGCGGGCGCCACCGTGGAGCGGCTCCCCTGAGCGCCCTGGACCTGGAGCAACTGCTCGCCGACGGCGCTCGCTCGCTCTCCGCCGCCTGGGGACGCCCCGTGCTCCTCGCGGAGCCCGAGGTCCTCCGCACCCAGTCCCGCTGTCACGTCGTGCGAGCCCGCGTGCGCGGTGGCGACGTGCCCACCGTCATCCTCAAGCACTTCCACGAAGACCCCGTGCTCGGCCTGGACGAGTGGGCCGGCCTGGAGCTGCTCGGCCGCCACAACCTCACGACCGCCCCGGGCCTCATCGCTGGAGACATCCACTCGCGCCTGCTCGTCCTCCAGGACTTGGGCAGCGGCCCCAGCCTGGAAGACCTCTTCAACGCCGACGACGCGAGCGCCGCCACCGGAGGACTGCTCGCCGTGGCCCGCCTCACCGGCCAGCTCCACGCGCGCACCCGGGGCCTGCAGGGTGACTTCGACCTGCTCCGCCACTCGCTCAACCCACGCCCGCTGCGCGTCCGCATCGACAACGCCCGCTATCTGCTGGACCACACGGACCGGCTGCGGCGCTGGACGGAGGCCCTGGGCACGCCCCTGGTCCCCGGCACGCAGGAAGACGTGGAGCAGCTCGCGCGGGAGCTGGCCGAGCCCGGCCCCTTCCTCGCGCTCACCCACGGGGACATGGCCCCGAGCAACACCCTCTTCACCCCCAGCGGCCCGCGCCTGCTCGACTTCGAATACTGCGGCATGCGCCACGCACTGTACGACGCGCTCATGTGGCTGCTCGTGGTGCCTTTGCCAGACGAGCTCGTCACCCGCGCGGACCTCACCTACCGCATCACCCTGGCCCCCGTCTGCGAGGCGGCCCAGACGGACACCACCTATACGCACGCGCGCGCCCTCGTCGCCACGGCTCGCACGGTGAACATGTTCCAGTGGCTGTCGCCCAAGGCGCTGGAGCGGGACAGGGACTGGGCGCCAGGCTACTCCGAGCGCGCCGCCCTGCTGCGCCACCTCGCGCGCTCCCGCGTCCTGCGAGAGCCCACGAACATGGTCCCCGCCCTCTCCCAAACCCTCGCCGCGCTGGAGGAGCAACTGGTGGAGCGCTGGGCTGGAACACCGACCTTCACCTGGCCCGCGTTCCGGTAGACGCCCCGCCGACGCGCTCACTCGCGGACGCGAATCACCACCTTGCCGAAGGGTCCCCGGTCCAGGTGCTCGAGCGCCTTCGGGAACTCGCGGAGCGCATACGTCGCGTCGACCACGGGCTCCAGGCGCAGTGAATCCACCGCGCGCACGAAGTCCTCCAGCCCGCGCCGATTCCCCACCGTCACGCCCTGGAGGGTGCCCTGCGTCTGGAACAACGGCAACACCGGGAAGCGCATGTCGAAGCCGTCCAGCACGCCAATGAGCGTGACACGCCCCGCGGGCGCCAGCGCCTTGACCGAGCGCCCGAGGTTGTCACCACCCACCATCTCCAGGATGTGGTCCGCGCCGCGCCCGCCCGTCAGCTCCACCACCGCCTTCTCCCAATCCGGCGACTGGCGTCGGTGGATGCCATGGGTCGCGCCCAGTTTCTTCGCGCGCGCGAGCTTCTCCTCATCCCCCGACGTGACGATGACCCGAGCGCCCAGCGCCGATGCGAGCTGCACCGCGAACAGCGACACGCCACCAGTGCCCTGTGCCACCACCGTCTGTCCTGGCCGCAGCCCACCCAACTCCACGAGCGCCGTCCACGCGGTGAGCCCCGCGCACGGCAGCGTGCTGGCGCGCACGTCATCCAATGACTTGGGCGCGGCGACGAGCCAGCTCTCCGGCATCGTCACGTACTCAGACAGCACGCCCTGAAGGCTCCCGCCCAGGCTGCGCACGGAGCCATTCACGCGGGGCACCGGCCCCTCCACCCAATCCGTGTTGAACGCGGCGAGCACCCGCTCCCCCATCCGGACGCGAGTGACGCCACTGCCCGTGGCCACGACCTCGCCCACCATGTCGGAGGTGGGAACGAAGGGCCACGGCACGTCCGAATAGCCCGCCGCATCCAGGAACAACTTCTCGCGGTAGTTCAGCGACACCGCGGAGACTCGCACCAGGGCCTCGCCCGCGCCCGGTGTGGGAATCGCCAGGCTCGCCAGCTCCAGGTTCGCCCGACCGGGCTTGCGCAGCTCCCACCGCTTCATCACGCCATCCATCGTCTCTCTCCGTTGCCGTGCCACCGAGGGGCGCGGGGGATATACCGACGCGGATATGTCGCCAGTGACGAGACTTCGGCGCTTTACTGGTGACAGGATTTCTCCAATGGACGCCACGCCATGACGATGGACCGACTCAGTGGAGTGCACACCTTCGTCCAGGCCGCCGAGGCCGGGGGCTTCGCGCTCGCCGCCGAGCGCCTGGGCCAGTCCCGCTCCGCCGTGGGCAAGAGCATCGCCCGGCTGGAGGAGCGGCTGGGCACCCGCCTATTCCAGCGCACCACGCGCAGACAGAGCCTCACCGAGGACGGACAGGTCTTCTATGAGCGCTGCGTCCGCGCGCTCGCGGAGCTGGAAGCAGCCGAGGCGGCGCTGGACTCCGGGCGTCGCGCGCCCACGGGCCGCCTGCGTGTGGCCGCGTCCGTGTTGTTCGGTCGGCACTGTGCGGCGCCGCTGCTGTGGGAGCTGACGCGCCAGCACCCGGGGCTGGAGCTGGAGTTGTGTTTCAGCGACCGCGTGGTGGACCTCATCGAGGAAGGCTTCGACCTGGCCATCCGCGCCGCGCCCCTGGCGGCCCACGCGGGCCTCACCGCGCGCAAGCTCGGCGTGCAGATGATGAGCGTCTGCGCCTCACCCCGCTATGTCGCCCGACGCGGCCGACCCAGGACGCTCGCGGACCTCGCGAAGCACGAGGCCATCAACTACGGGCGCGCGGGCGTGAGCAATTCCTGGCGCTTCCCGGACGGACAGGGCGGCGAGCGACTCATCGCGGTCCAGGGCCGGCTGCGCTTCGATGACCTGGAGACCATCGCCGATGCCGCCGTCCAAGGCGCGGGGCTCGCGTGGCTTCCGAGCTGGCTCATCGCCGAGCGGGTGCACAAGGGCGAGCTGGTGACGCTGCTGGAGAACGAGGGGCACCACGGCAATGAACTCTTCGCCGTGTGGCCCCAGAACAAGCACCTGCCCTCGAAGGTGCGCGCGGCCATCGACATCCTCGTCGCGCGCATCCCCGAGCGACTGTCCGCCGAGGAGCAACGACGGACCGTGAGGACGCGAAAGCGCCACCGCTAGCCACGGGCCACACGCGGGTTCATTGCTGGCGCACCGATGCACCGTCGGGGAATGCGTCGGTTGGGCGTGCTCGCGCGGATTGCTCCCGTGCTCGACTCCCTCTAGCGCCCTCGAAGGCGCGCGCGGCGAGCGACCTCTTCGCCGCGCACGATAAGCCCTAGAGACCTCCGCCGAAGCGGTCTCCCGTCTCCACCGAGTCGGTCTGCCCCGAAGGAGCCTGGGACCAGCGCTGCTCTCCCGCGCGTGACAGCCCCATGTCCCCCGCGCTGTACAACACGTGCACCGCACCCGAGTCGACCGCGCTCCCCACGTCCTCGTAGGGCACTCCCACCGCCAGGTCCACGAAGCCATTCCCGTCGTAGTCGCCCGCCGTCAGCCGGAAGCCGAACTCATCCTGGTACTCCGCGCCTTCATCCACGGTGGAGCCCACCTGGGACCAGCGCTGCTCGCGCGCACCGGACAGTCCACCCGGCGCGCCATGCAACACGTGCACGATGCCCGCGCCAGCGATGCCCTCCACGCTCTCCGAGGGCACACCGATGGCGAGGTCCGCATGGCCGTCTCCATCGAAGTCCTCGGCCACCAGCGAGGAGCCCAGACCATCTCCCTCCTCGGCCACGTCCGAGATACCCGCCGAGTCCTGACTCCAGGAGAGAGCCCCCGTGGACTGGAGCCCCGCGGTTCCGCCGCGCAGCACCGTCACGGCGCCAGCCAGCGCCTTGAAGCCCACCGTCTGTCCTGGCGCGCCGATTGCCAGCTCACTCCGGCCATCTCCGTTGAAGTCCCCCGCCGCGAGCGCGGCACCGAAGCGCAGCTCCGCGCTCACGGCACCTGGCACCCCATCGCTCCCCGGAACCCAGAGCTGGTTGCCCGTGCTCGTCAGACCATCGATGGAGCCGAACAGGACGTTCACCGCGCCCACGTCCTCGGCGGTGCCCACATCCTCGGAGGGCACGCCCACGGCCAGCTCGTCGAAGCCATCGCCGTTGAAGTCGCCCGCCGCCAGCGCGGAGCCGAAGCGGTCTCCCGTCTCCGTGACTTCGAGCACGTGCGCCGACGCCTGACTCCAGCTCTGCGAGCCCGTGCCGGAGAGCCCTGAGGCGGAGCCGTACAACACCGTCACCAACCCGGAGTCGAGCGCCGACGAGCCATAGTCCTCCGCGGGCACCCCCACAGCCAGGTCATCATACCCGTCGCCATTGAAGTCCCCCACCGCCACCGTGGTGCCGAAACCATCGAACGCCTCCGCGCTGTCGGGCACTCCCGTGCTGTTCTGGTGCAACACCTTGTCGGTGCTGAAATCCACACCCTGCGCCGACCCCAGGAAGATGTGGACCGAGCCCGCGTCGACAATCCCATTCACGTCGTCCCCGGGCACGCCGACCGCCACATCCGCGAAGCAGTCTCCGTTGAAGTCACCCACGGCCACGGCGGCGCCGAAGTGGTCGTCGAGCCCCGCCGTGTCCTCCACACCCGACACGTCGCGATGCAGCCACAAGCCCGTCGCTCCCAGCCCCGTGGCCGAGCCTAGCACGATGCTCACCGCGCCCTGGTCCACGCCCGTGCCCACGTCTTCATCCGGTGCGCCCACGACAAGGTCCGCGAAGCCATCTCCATTCACGTCGGAGCGGCGCCCGTAGCCGTGGAGGCGCTTCACCGCGCAGGCATCCGCGTTCGTCGGGGCCGTGCGGTTCGCGGTGAAGTACGAACCATCCAACCGGGTGATGGTGGGCGAGTCATTCGCGGAGAACGCCTCCGGTGCGTAGTGCATGATGGAATCCAAACCATACGGCCCCAGGTTGCGGCCCGCCGCGCCCTCCTGCGCGAAGGTCTCGAAGGCATGGGCATACCCCTCCTCGATGTTCTCGAAGTGGATGAGGACATTCTTGTCCCGGTCCGTGCGCGCCTGCTCGTGCCAGAGCCCCAGCACGTGCCCCACCTCATGAAGCGTGCTGCCCGTGGTGCAGCCCGGCGCGAGCGTCACGAACTGCTGACCGCCGATGCGCCCGACGTGCGACGAGCAGCCCGTGCCCGGCCGGAACGTGACGTAATCCGTCTGCGTGGTGCGTGGCACGAAACGGATGGGCGTGAGCAATTCCCACCGCGCCATGGCCCCCGCGACACGTCCGATGTCCGGCAGCGCCGCATCCAACGTGAAGGGCACCACGCCACCCGGCCAGCGCGTCATCGCTCGCGTGGACACCGCGCCCAGTGCTTCCACCGACTGCGCGGAGAGCTGTCTCGCCGGAACCTCGGGCGTCAGGAGGATGTCTCCCTGGAAGACGCGCTCACCATCGACGCGCTCGTAGGCGAGCGTGCGAAGCCCTCCGCCCACCTGGAAGTCCGCGCGATGCACTTCTCCCGTGCGACCTGGGAAGGCTCGCTCCTGTCGGATGGCCTCGCTTGGGGCAGCGGCGTCACCACCACAACCACTCGCGCCAAGGGCCAGCAGGCCGTGCGCCACGACGACACACCCACGTGAAACGTGTTTCATCCCCGGAAGTCTCGACATTGAAATGTCTCTCCAGAAAGTCGGGCACGGCGCCCCGCGAGACGCGGGACAGCATTCGTGCAACCCGATCTACATGTGCATCTGGGTCAACATTTACAGGAACGGTCTGACATTCCTGGCGGAATCCAGGGGCAAGCGCTTCAGAGGTTGAGTCCCTCGCGGATGCGCGCCACGACCTCCGGTGGTGGGGGCGAGACATCCACCTCCAGCGCCTGCGTGGGCACCTCCAGCGTGGCGAGCTGGCTGTCCAGCAACGACGGCGGCATGAAGTGGCCGTGGCGCTTGCCGAGCCTGCTGGCCAGCACCGCGCGCGGCGCATTCAGATACACCCATCGCGTCTGCTTCGGGTCCACCTCCAGGCGGTCCCGGTAGGTGCGCTTGAGCGCGGACGAGGCCAGCACCAGGTCCTCGCCTCGCTCCAACGCCGTCTGGAGCTGACCGCGCACCAGGTCGAGCCAGGGCCAGCGGTCCTCGTCCGTCAACGGAACCCCCGCCGACATCTTCGCCACGTTGGACCGGGGGTGCAGGTCGTCCGCGTCCAGGAAGCGCCAGCCCAGGCTCGCCGCCAGGGCCTTTCCCACCGTCGTCTTCCCGGCGCCCGACACTCCCATGATGATGACGACCATCCCGTGCGGCCTCCTCGAACCGTGGACCTCTGGACAGGTTGCGACTCCCTCCATCGGAGCGCCACTCCCGTCCCCGGCAAGTGCCCACCGCGCTACGTCCTCGTGAGGGCGACAGCCCCACTCCGTCCATCGACGCGGCGCCAGGCCGCTTGCCTTACCGGGCAGGCAGGCTCCCAGGCAGCGGCGCCACTTGGGCCCATGTCACATGGCAATCACAGGTGGGAGCGCATGAGCCGCGCAACCGCGAGGACGCGCCTCCTCGGTTCACCCAAGAATCACTTCTGGTCGGCGAGCCGCCTCTGTCCCGGCGCCGAGAATGGAGAGGACGCCCGTGACGGCCCCACGACACAGGCGCCCCGGAGTGACTCCTCGGAGCGACACTCGCAGATGGCGGTCGTTCCTGGCGCATACCCCCTTGCGACCGCCACACCCGCGAGGATGACCGACAAAGCTGCCGCCGCCGTACCGACATCACCCATCGAGGACGCGGGATACATCACGGGCAAGCGCTCGCGGCGGGTACGATAGATACGAGCATGCGAGAACGTCGTCTCCCAGGCCGCATAGCGCTCTCCATTGTGGTTCGAGACAACGAACGAAACCTCGGCTTCGCTGATACGAGCGTCGTCGATCGCCAGGCGGACCGCTTTTCCGAGCCCCTCACCAACGGAGTAGTGTTGGCCGCCCACGGTGTGCGGCTCGTGAGCCGAGCCGGCCCCACGCAGCGCGGCAAGCGGAACATAGGGGCTCTCGCGACCCGAGCGCGAGACCCAGAGGAATGCAGCCGCCTCTCCCGGAATCAGGCCCTGAGGGTTCCCTTCCTCATGGAGCCGGTGGACCTTTCTCAGTCGCTCGATATCCGTGTCGTTGAGAAGAGAATCAACTCCTCCAATGAACGCGCGTGTAATGGCGTTCCGTGCAAGGAGTTCGCGTGCGGCGGCGAGCGCTTCGAAGATGGAGGCCGCGCCTCCGTCCAACACACGCGAGCCCTGATGGAGTACCAATCCATGACGCGCCGCCAGCATTGAAACGAAGTCCTGGCGCGGGATGCCCTCGAGTCCAGGATGTTGCCGGAACGGCTCAGGAGGACAGACGAACAACGCCACGGGCCGAATGGAGGGACGCAGCGAGCCAACACACTCCTCAAGGGCTCTACTCGCGAGATTCAGGAGCCACTCCCGAGGGGTGCGCCGGAGCGCACGTCCCGCCTTCACGCGAGCGGCCTTGAGCGGCTCTCCGGGCGGAGGAACGGGAATGGAATACGAGACCCGGTTGATTCCAGCACGGATTGCCGCACACGTGGAGAAGCTATCGAGCCCGACGGGGGTCACCGCACCGCAGCTCTCCAGGTAGAGCGTGCTCATGGTCATACCCGGTACGTCGGTCTGGACAGGTCGATACCTCGGGTATTTCGACGATCGATGTACATCTTCCCGCCGTGTCGTGCACGGGTCCAGGCCTCGCGCATGTGGCCGAGCACAATCTCTCGCAAGCGCGCACTCCCGCGAACGGTTTCATGGCTGACGCGAGCCGTAAGGCGGACGCGACGGGAATCGGGTTCGAGTTGGACCGTGTCCAGCTTCAGCGCGGCACGCTTCACGCCACGGTCATAGAGGAGGTGAACGGGGACATCGAGGACAGGCAGGCGGAACGTCCAGAGCCCATCTGGAGTCAGGTTCAGGAGCCGAACAGGCTCGCCACCGACGAGGGTTCGGCTCTGTTGGTCGGCAGGCGCCACCTGGTTGTGCTTCGAATCAAAGTCCGTTGGAAGCAGTGGCCACCTCGTTTCGAGCCAGCGCTGGTCATCGCGCGCTCCCAGAGCAGCGGCATCTTCGTGAACGGGAGCGGGCGCGTCAGCGAGCCGGCCGCCCAGACACGGTGACCGAGGGCCCAGAGCGACTTCTGGACGTCGCCCACACGGACCTCGACGGAAACACGCTCCGCGGGCCTGCCACCGGGTGCGTACGCGGACCCGTTGATGATGACATCGACAAGTGGCTTGAACAGCGCCAGTTCATGCGTGAATCGAACGCTCGATTGGCCCGGGACGCCGACATGGGAATCCGTGAGGCGGATGCCGGCCTGTTCGTCCGCCAGATGGAGCGGCGCGCGGGAGGCTTCGAACGTCGCGGCGAGCACCACGAGAACCGACTCCTGTCCCTGGGGACCGACGAGGACGAACTTCTCCGCGGCGAAAGGAGTGTGGTTGCTCAACAGCGTCTGGAAGGACATGGCTACACCCAGTGGCCATCCGCGTCGATTCCCATGGGCCAGTAGGTCATCGCGGTGAGGACCTGCACCCAATCGTCTCGGCCCGCCTGCATGACCCAACCGAACAGGAGGACCTGTGGAGGGACACGCTCGTCAGGAGGGACGGTCTGGTTGAGTGCAACACATTTGAGCCAGTACGTCCGCAACACCCAGACGAGCTGCGGGCAGGCGGCGGGCCCCGCGAAAAAGGTACCGTAGGCCGCCTTCAGCGCGGAATCAGGGTCAAGTCCCCGTTCCTCGTGGGCCAGAATCCTGCCCTCCCACAGGTCGACGGCAATCAACATCGCAGCTTCGAGGAACTCCTCATACTCCTTGAAGAGCGCGCGATGGCCGACTGAAGCAGCCGCCAGGGTCAACATCGGCTCGCGCCAGGGAACAGGGTCCTTGACGGGAACGTCCTGCGGCGCCATGAGGAGCCGATGGATGCCGCGCTGCAGATTATGAGTCGTCCGCAATGCCATATCGTGCCTACGACAGCCTTTCATCGACATCCAACCCCATGGGCGAAAACACCAAGGCCTCCATGAAGTCGCCCAACTCTGGATCCACGGGCGAAATCCCATCAATCAGGAGGCGGACAGGGGGGACGAATGCGGGGACATCATCATCCTCGTCGTCCTCTCCCCACCCCGCCGACGGGCGGCTGGACGACCCGCGCGCGGCTTCGCGTTCCTCATTGAGTACGGCACAGGCCAGGTAATATTTCCGATAGATGGCGATGATGCGTGGGTATGACGCAGGACCCGCGGGCCAACGGAGCCGCACCTGGGTGTACGCACTCTTCGGGTCTGTTCCTGCGGATTGAATGAGCGAGTCCCACCACTGCACCGCTTCGTCGCGTGCCGGACGGAGCTCTTCGAGGTAATCGAGAAACAGGGAATCGTATGGACTCATCTATGCACCCCTAAGTCCAATCGCGAATGTCGGACTCCTGGACATGACGGATGGCGCCTCCTTGGGAGTTTGAGCATTTCTTGCAATGGGGCTTCACCGACGCCGTGCTTTTCGCCCACTTCTTGAACTGGACAGGGTCGTGACATCCCCCCATATACCATGCCGCCTTCTGGGGAGGCTCGTGGTCGGGAGTAAACCTCTCGTCCTTCTTGAAGTCCCGGATAGACCGCACTTTGGATTTCCGAGCGGGATGGCCAGACTTGTAGTTGGGCTTGGGGCATCGCCAGCATGGACCGCCACGGCAGGCATCCTGTTGTTCTTCGGTGGGGTCGACGTATATCGGCTCTGAGCCAGGGGGACAGGGCGTCACCGTGTTGACCCAGGAGAGGGCCTTGAATGCGGTCACGGCGGAGGAGTCGACGCACCCCGGCGGGGTCGATGCACTGTTCTGCCCCATCATGTCGCCATGACGGCAGACACCCTTGCCCTCGATCTTGACGGTGAAGGACCAGAGCGTGAAATACCCCTTGCCCTTCGTCTTATGCGTCACGACGTTGCCGCCCTGGGTTCCTGCCTCGTCGCCCGTGCTCGTGGACACATAGGACGAATCCTCGAGGGCGGTCGGCTGTCCTTCGACTTTTACCGTCTTGCTGCCATTCGCGAGATCAGCGGCGGAGAGGACATTGACATACGGGACCGGAACAGGCCCCGCCGGAGGAGGCGGCGGCGTGAGGCACACATCCGCTGGGGCAATGCCCTTACCACCGCTTCCCTTGTGGAAGAGGCCCATGTTCTCCGCGAAGACGAGCACCCCCATCTTGCCCTCCCGACTCACCGCGGTTCGATTCCGCGTCAGTCCTTCATGCCAATCAAAGGATGGCAGACCTCCTGGCCATTGACCACTCAAGCGTGGCGAAAGGCACTGGGATGCCCCGGCATCGTCATGCGTTCTGATTAGACTACGCTCCGGCGAATGCGCGACGTACTGACGGACGTGCTTGAGCAGCATCTGAGCGAAGCCGCCTTCCTTTGGGGTCAGCGGGAGCGCGGCCTTTGCGCCCCCAACCTCGTGCTGGCCGACGTTGCCGAGACCGAAGAGCGATTGCTGGCCCACGTGGATGGGCTCGCGGTCGCTGGACCCCCCGCGGTCGAAAAGCTGCTCATTCCAGCCTTGGAGGAGATGGAGGAGGAACAGGTCGCAGCCGCCGCCTACACCCTGCTCAATATCCAGGAGCCCCCGGGAACCGACCTCGTGCGCACAGCCCTTGAAGTGGCAAGTCCGGAGGTTCTCCCCGCCTTCTACAGAGCACTCGAGCTGTGGGACTCCGCCGCACTGCGCACATGGGTTCCCGCCCTGCTGAAGCAGGAAGAGCCCACACGGCTCACCCTGTCACTGGAGTTGCTCGCCTCGCACGGCGTCGATCCGGGCCCGCCACTTCCCGAACTGCTCCGACACGAGGAACCCAAGGTCGTCGCGGCGGCTCTCCGAGTCGCGGCTCGCATTCACCACCCATTCGACCGACACCTCTATCAATCCTGTCTGGGTTCAACCGCCCCCGCGCTCCGGGATGCCGCCATCCAGACGGGGTTGCTGGAAGGACGTCGCTCCGCGTGGGCCGCTTGCCAGTCCGCGGTCGAAAGCACGGCTCCCGACTTGGCCTTCCCAGCGCTGCTGTTGGCTCTGGGTGGGGAGGCAAGAGATGTGGAACGACTGAGGAAGCTCCTTCATGAGCCGCGACACCGTCCGGCGACATTCTGGGCGCTGGGCTTCAGCGGCCGACGGTCCGCCGCCGAGACCTGCCTTGAATGGATGGAGGACCCGGCCGTGTCTCACCTCGCACTCGAGGCCTTCCGCTCCATCACGGGCCTTCCCCAGGAAGAGCGCTTCGCCATGCCTCCAGTCGAGGAGGACCCGCTGCCTCCGCTGGAGGAGGACCTCGCGGCCGACCTCACGCATGGACCCGAAGACGACCTGCCCCGACCAGCGACAACGGAGGTTCTCGCATGGTGGAAGCTGGAACGGCGACGCTTCGACCTGGAGCGGCGATACCTGCACGGAGAGCCCTTCGGCATGGAGGCACTGAGCGCGGCCTTGCTGACCGCGCCGATGCGTCGGCGCCATGTGCTGGCGCTGGAGGTGACGTTGCGCAGCCGGGGGCGTCTGAACGTGCCGACGCGCGCATGGACATCCCTTCAGCGAAAGGCCCTGGCGAACCTCTTCAGGAGTTGGACGTCAGGGCTCCATGAGCCGTGACGCGGACGTCTGGCAAACCGTTGGTGGAGCGCGTCAGCGCGTCATCACGTCAAGCACCAGGGACCAGGCCTCTTGCTCCCATACCGCCAACGGCAGCGAGGAGCAGAGGTAGAGGGCGGCGAGGTCGCTCATCCTCGCGGCGGACGTGAGCGTCCGGACCAGGTCGGCGGTCACACTGTTCGTGAGGCGGAACTCCGTCATCAGCGCTCCCGCATAGTGATTGGCGAGCATCTTCCGGGCCCGCGCGATCAGATTCCCCCACAGATAGCGGTGTGAGCCGCTCGTGACGTTGGCGAGCGAATCCCGGCACATGTCCGACTTCGAGCCCCGGACCGCCACCTTCAAGCTATAGTACATGCGGGCAATCCTCCATGACGCGCGATGGGAGGAACCACAGGCAAATCACATACCAACGGTTGGAGTTGCCCGGCGCGAAGTGGCCACTGTCTGGGAATGCGGCTGCTCGCGCAGCTCCGCGTCCCATCAGGACGCGGGTGCGTCTGGGAGGAACACAATCCGCGTGTGCACCCCCAGGCTCCGCGCGCCTTGGGGATGTCGGACCTCGGGGGTACTCTTCCCTTCATCGCCGCGAAGGACGCGGCACGGAGGGGTTGGCACTTGGCGGAAATCGCGGACGGCGAGCAGGTGGAAGTCCAGGGCTCGGGTTCCAAGCCCTACATCCTCAAGAACACGGGAGGCGTCTACTCGTGCTCCTGCCCCGCGTGGCGCAACCAGTCCATCGCCATTGAACGGCGCACCTGCAAGCACCTGCGCCGCGTGCGCGGTGACGCCGCCGAGGATGCCCGCGTCGGCGGCACCTCCACGCCTCCCGCCAAGGCCACGCGCGTGAAGGCCACCTCGGAAGGCGCGGAGGGCGAGGCGGGCGATGAGAAGGCCCCGCCGCTGCTCCTGGCCCACCCGTGGGAGAACGACGTCGACCTCACGGACTGGTGGATGAGCGAGAAGCTCGACGGCGTGCGCGCGTACTGGGACGGCAAGCGCTTCTGGTCGCGCCTGGGCAACGAGTTCTTCGCGCCGGACTGGTTCACCGCGGGGCTGCCGGACTTCCCGCTCGACGGAGAGCTGTTCGGTGGGCGCAAGCGCTTCCAGCGCACGGTGAGCGTGGTACGCCGGCAGGACAAGAGCAAGGACTGGAAGGAGCTGCTCTTCGTCGTGTTCGACGCGCCGGGCTTCGACGCCGCGTTCGAGCAGCGGCTGGAGCACTGTCGCAAGTGGCTGGACGACGCGAAGCCCCCGTATGCGCAGTGGCATCCGCACGAGCGCTGTCAGGGGACGCCGCACCTGCGCTCGGAGCTGGAGCGCGTGGAGGGACTGGGCGGCGAGGGGCTGATGCTGCGCAAGCCGGGCTCGCGCTATGAGGTCGGCCGCTCGCACACGCTGCTGAAGGTGAAGAGCTTCAAGGACGACGAGGCGGTCGTCATCGGCCATGTCCCGGGCGCGGGCCGGCACAAGGGACGGCTGGGCGCGCTGGAAGTCGAGCTGCGCAACGGCAAGCGCTTCAGCGTGGGCACCGGCCTGTCGGACGCCGAGCGCTCGGCGCCTCCCGCCATCGGCACCCTCATCACCTTCCGCTACCAGGAGCTGTCCAACGACGGCGTGCCGCGCTTCCCCTCGTACATCGGCGTGCGCATCGACGCGGCCCCGTTCAAGGCCAAGGCCAAGGGCTGAGTCCTCCCGCGCCTGGCCCCGTCAGGCGTGAAGCTGGAGCGCGGCGACCCGCGTGGCCCCGCCAGCGCCAATCGCTCACCGTGTCCCCGCGCCCATGCGGGCCAGCCGCCCCGCCGGCTCTGTGCGCCAGCCATCATCGCAAGCGCCTGGACCCACGTGGCGCGCCTGGGCCCGTCGGCACGTGGACTCCCGCACGCGCTATAGAGCAACGGGTGAGCCCTCCGCCCCCGCGGAGTCAGCACCCTCTGGTGTCTGCTCGAGGCGACCATGCACTGCTCGCGCTGCCTGTCGGACCACTCCGTGGATTCGCCGTGCACGCCCGTCCCCCGGGCACGCCACGGCACCTCACTGCTCGGCGAATCCCATCCGCACGAAGGCGGGTCCGCTGAACAGGCACCTCCCGGGTCCTGGGACGTGTGGATTCGCCATCCCGAGGGCGTGAGCGTCCACGGCATGGAGCTGGGCAAGGGCGGCCTCTTCCTGAGTTGCGCGGAGCCCTTCCCTGCCCTCTTCACCCGGTTGGAGCTGACGCTGCGGCTGGCCGGCGAGGAGTTCGCCTGCGAGGGCGAGGTGGTGCGGCACGTCGACTCCGCGCACGCCCGCACGTGGGGCGTCTCAGCGGGCATCGGCGTGCAACTCCTGCCTCCCTCGCCCCAACTGCGCGACTTCCTCTCCCGTGCACGCCACTCGCGTCACGAGGACGGCCTCGTCCCCGAGCTGCTCACTTCACGGTGAAGGCCCGCGACGCGCCGTAGTACGGCCGCACGCGGCCATCCCAGCCGGACTTCCACTCGCCCTCATGAAGGATGCGATAGGTGCCCGGTGATGCATCCCGAGGGATGTGCCACTCCACGATGACGTGCGAGCACCCCAGCGTGGGCAGGCAGTTCTCCCGCTCCCACCGGTAGCGCGTCTCCCAATCGCTGTCATCCGCCACGTCCACCCACGCGCCGATGGAGCCCTTGCGCTGCACTCGCAGGTACGTGTCCTCCAGGCGCAGGTCATTCTTCGGATGCGCGCCCCAGAACGTGACGCGCACCGTGTCGCCACGTGAGTAGGCCGCGCGCGCGTCCTTGAGCACCTCGCCGAACTCCACCCAGAGCAGCTTGTCATCGAACACCACGCCGGGCTGGAGGCTCGTCTGCGCGTGGCGCAGGTCCGGAGGCGTCGGGCCGGGCGGCACCGGCTGGCCATCCCTCAACGCGACGGCGAGCGCATCAAAGCCCTGCTGGAGCGCGGCGAGCGTCCAGGGCCCGAAGTGCGTGGACGCGCCTTCATAGGCCTGGCGGGCGTACTCCTCGCGCGTGGCGACATAGCCCGCGTAGTCGTTGGCGAGCCCCGCGATGACGACCTCCGTGACACCCATGGGCGCCAGCCGCTCCAGCACCGTCTGGCGAAGGCGACGCCCGGCCATCGTCGTCACCTCGAACGGCACGGCCACCAGCGCGAGCGAGCCCACGGTGACGAGCTGGAGGGGCAGCACGTTGGGCGTCCACGGATACGGCAGCATGCTGCCCATCTCCAGGACGATGGGCTTCTCTCCCTGACACGGCGTGGTGGTGAGCGCGCAGGTGAACTGGCTCCAGAGGTCATGGATGACGGAGCACGTCGCTCCCTCCACGCCAAAGCCGGGCCCGTCCTCCGCGCCCGCGAGCATCGACACGCCAATGGCGGCGGGACACGTGCGGCGCGGCCGGCCATCCGTGTACGCGGGCGCCACATCCACCGCGTCCAGCTTCACGAAGGTGTGTCGGAAGTCCACGCCTCCGGTGAGCGGCGTGGTGGCCTGCCCCCACAGGCGCGCGGCGGCGGCGTACTGGCGACGGGCGGACAGCTCGGTGGACTCGAAGTCGTCGGCGCCGCCGCCATTCGTCCCGCCGAGGATGTTGGGCGTGACGTCCCCCTCGTTGGACTGGGCGAACGCGGCGACGAACGTGTCCCCCGCGTCATGCGCCCGCTCGAAGAGGTACGAAGCGAGGCCCTTGTTGTCGCCGCTGATGAGGTGGTTGTCATTGCCCATGGACGTGGCATGGACGGCGAACCAGTTGATGAGCCCCACGTCGCGCCCATCCTTCCGCGTCAGCCGCAACAGCGTCATCCGCGTGTCCACGTCGTGGGTGTAGCGGGCGCGCTCGGCGGCGGGGTTGAGGCGGTAGGCCTCTGGCGAGCGATTGCGGCTGGCTCCGAGCAGCTCTCCGGCGGACAGGCGCAGCGAGCCTTCCCCCAGTCGCGCGTGCGCGCGGGCGATGGAGGTGACGATGCCGGAGACGATGGCGTCGAAGCTCTGCGGCACGAAGCCGAAGGTGCTCAGGTTGTAGAGGGTGTGGTGCGAGAAGCCGCCCGGCCCCGAGTGCGTGTGCGTGGCGCTGATGAGGACGTTCTCCTCGGAGTAAACGGCGCCGAAGCGGGCGCGCAGCTTCTCCACCACCTGCGTCTTCACCGCCTGGAACACCATGCCCAGGTCCGCGCTGACGAAGGCGACGCGCCGCCCGTTGCACGGCGAGACGATGACGAAGGCGCGCGAGCGCAGGCGCTGGTGGATGCCCGCCGTCTGCTGCGAGAGCTGGCCGTAGCCCATCATCCCCACCTCGGCGGCGGGGCCGGTGATGTCCCCCATGCCCGCGCCGATGAGGAAGCGCGCGTTGCCCGCACAGGCCTCTCCGGCCGTACCCCGCACCGGCGTCGAGGCCCCCCGCGCCCCCGTCCCCAGGACGAAGCACAGCGCCACGATGAACCGGAACCAATGTGCGCGCATGCCTTCCTCCAAGGCGCGGGGGGAGCGCCGCTTCAGGGTGAGCCCCTCATAAAGACGCGCCCCTCCCCTCGCACCTACATGTTCACAATCAGCACCCTGAGTGCGCCCTCCCTGGGACATCACGAACCCCCATCCGGAGCCCGGTGTACGCGGCCGCCGCCCGCTCGGGACCCCCAACTCCTGACGCGATGGGCTGTCTCCCTGCATCGCGAACCCGGACAGGGCCCGCATCCAACCCACTGAGTTCGCAGTGGTTTTCGAGCCAACGCCCACGCCAGACCCCAGGACTCACGCCTGGAATCATCCGTGTTCACAGCAAATCAATTACACCCAACATTCCAGTCAGGGATTCCCACGATATGTCGATTTACACTTTACTGTCAGTGAACCCGGGTATATCCCCTGACTCCGCAAACAGAGCCCCTCCATCAGCCTTCAGGAGCAAGCCCATGAAGCGACTGTCGTATCTGGTTGTCCTTGCGTGCGCGGTGCTTTCCACGACGGCGTCGGCGCAACTGTCCACGCGCTGCTTCACGGATGATCAACTCACCACCTACGCGCTGTCGCAGGGTCGCAACAACTGGGCTCACAACTGCGGCTACATCACCGCGGCGAAGCGCGACTTCCTGAACTCCGAAGGCGAGTACCAGGTGTTCTCCGGCGGCTGTTACTCCTTCGCCACCACGGGGCCCTCCGCGAGCTGCACCTTCTTCATCCCCGCGGACGTCAACGCGGCCTGCATCCCCGGCCTCGTGAAGCTCGGCACCTGCGTGACGGGCTGCTACACGGCGAAGGAGAAGGTGTCCTTCGGGGGTGAGTACTGGCCCATCTCGGACGCCTATGCCGCGGGCGTGCGCACGGTGACGGCGCTCACCAAGGACGCGTCGCTCGTCGCGCCGACGACGGGAGAGCAGACCATCCGCGCCTTCGTGGCGGGAGACACCGTGGAGGACGTGTTCGCGATTGAGACGGTGGACGGCCGCCGCGTCGAGGTGACGTCCGAGCACCCCATGGTCACCGCCACCGGAGAGATGGTGAAGGCCAAGACGCTCCAGAAGGGCGACCTGCTGCTCGGCACCACGGGCGAGAAGGTGGAGATTCGCGACGTCACCGTGTTCCGGTACGAGGGGAAGACCTGGAACGTGCAGCCCGTCAGCCACGAGAAGATTGAGAACGTGCTCGACGTGGAGGGCCTGTTGACGGGCTCGGTGCGCTTCCAGAACGAGTGGGCGGACGACCACTACCGCCTGTCGCTGCGCGACGAAGCCAGCGTCGACGGCCTCTGACGCGGTCCCCGTTCGAAGCCGACGCGAGAGCCCCACGGGGGACATGGGCTCTCGCGTCGTCCCATCGCGCTCGTCACTTCACGACAAGGACGCCATGCGAAGCATCCCAGGATGGCTTGCGGACAAGGTGGCACGCGGTCTTTCGGTGGTGACACTCGCATGGGGAGCCCTCGCGCTCACGGAGTGTGGCCCGACGGAGGACCCCTCTCTTGAAACGGAGGCCCTCGTCGGCACCCAGGCGAGCTCCTTCGACTTCGAGCCGCTGATGCCCGAGGGCGACCTCGCGCTCAACGTGACGCGCTACGAATACGAGTTCGCGACGCAGACAGGCGCGGCGAAGTCCACGCTGCTCTTGAACGTCTATCCCCCCGGCGGCGACTGCGTCGTGGTGAAGGCGCCCGAGGGCCTCACCGACGTCCGCTGGAATGGGAACACCCCGCAGCGGACCGAGTCCGTCGAGGATGGCATCCGCGTCTGCGGGACTGGAATCTTCGCGGGCCAGGTGAAGCTGGAGGCGCGCTTCACCGTGCCCCTCCAGACGTACGACTTCACGCAGGTCGGCTTCTCCCGTCGCCAGGACAAGGCGGGCAACACGTTCTCCTACCTGCTCAACTGGGTGGAGGCCTGTGACAGGTTCGGCCCCTGCGACGACCGCACGGACCTGCTCGCGCAATACGTCTTCACCGTGAAGCATGCGCTGGGTGAGCGCGTGTTGTGCCCAGGCCAGCGCACGCGGCCGGACGACACCACGACGAAGTGCACGCTGACGGGGCTCACCAAGGCGCCCACGTACTCGTCCTTCGCCGTGGCCTCCAACCCCGCCTGGGTCTCCAAGACGCTCACGGAGGTGTCGAACAAGTTCAAGCTGGTGTTCTACGAGGTGCCCGGCGGCAAGCTGGCGTCCTCGCTCAACGGCGGGGACGTGACGGCGTACCTGCACTGGATTATCGGCGAGCTGGGGCCGCTGCCCTATGGCACGGAGCTGCGCGTGGCGGGCGCGCCCACGGATTGGCTCGGCGTGGAGCACCCCGCCAACCTCATCCTCCGCGAGGATCTGCCGGACCTGCGGCGCGACTACGCGAACATGACGATGCACACGCTGATGCACGAGGTCGTGCACCAGTGGGCGGGCAATCGCACGACGCTGTCGCGGCCGTTCGACTTCGTGTGGAAGGAAGCCATCGCCGAATACCTCACGTACCTGTACGAGCTGAGCGCGCGCCCCTCGGGCGAGGCGGAGCAGACGCGCGCGTACTGGGACAGGCTGGCGCGCACCGCCGCGTACTACCCGCAGCCCCAGGACGACCCGCCGCCCGTCTTCCTCTCGCTCGCGTCGGACGTCTACGGCACCGGGCCCATGATTCTGTTCCTCCAGTTGGAGCCGCTGCTCGGCGAGGACGTCGTGCTCCGAGGCATCAAGAGCTTCCTGTCGCAGCCTGGAGACAGGAGCGTGGAGGACCTGCGCGTCGCGCTGGAGCAGGCGTCTGGAAAGAACCTGCGCCCGTACTTCGACGCCTGGGTCCACGGCGAGGGGGACCCGGACTGGCCCTACTTCGAGGTGAGCACCGAGGAGGACGACGGCGAGGTCACCGTCACCGCCCTCCAGCGCTCCGTCTCTGGAACGCACTACCCCGTCTCCGTGGACGTGCTGCTCGAGGGCGCCACGCAGCGCAGGCTCGTCACGCTCGACTATGGCCTGGAGCCCGAATCCGACACGTCGCAGGTGACGGTGCCCTTCCCCGAGCCCGTGCTCCAGGTGACGGTGGACCCGGAGAACCGCGTCGTCAACCGCAGGTTCCTCGGCCTCTCCGACGAGCCGCCTCCGCCGCGCTGGCTGTTCTGAACCTCTCATCGAATCGCGTCGTCATCGACAAGGAGCGCAAGCCCCATGAACGGACATCCTCCCGAGAGCGCCAAGCCAAAGCCTCCCAGACGCTGGCGGATGATGGGACCCGGGCTGGCGCTGCTCGTCCTCGGAGGCACCGGCCTCTACGGACTCCTCTCCAGGACCACCGCCGCGCCCTCCGCCACCACACCCTCAGGCACCCCGACGCCCCAGGCGCACGCACCCGCGCCGCGGCCCGCCGCATTGGCGACGAAGCGAGTCGAGGCTCCCGTCGCCGCGCCAGCAGGCACCGCGCCCACCAAGGACGAGGCGCGCGTCGCGAAGGAGCAACGCGAGGCCGCGCGTCAGTCCGCTCGCGAGTACCGGGCCGGGCGCTTCAACGCATTCTTCCGCAAGGAGGTCTTCGTGGAGGAGCTGACGCGCGAAGGTGGCGCGCGCATCGTCGCACTGAGGAACGAGCTGGCGGACCCCACCGCGCTCCAGCAGCTTCCACCCGGCGCCCAGTTCCTGGAGACCAAGCCCGAGCCGGTGCTGGAGCGCATGGCGATGATTGACCTGCTCTTCGAGCTGGCACCCCAGGAGCCCACCGCTCGCGAGGCGATGACGTCGCTGGCGCTGACGCCCATCGACAGCACGTTGCCGGACTCGGTGAAGAAGGGGCTCGTCGGAGAGAAGTACGACCTGCTGTTCCGGCTCGCACAGGTGGACCGGCAGCTCGCCGTCGACACGTATTCGAAGCTGGAGAACCCCCGGCTCAAGGACCTGCTGCGAGAGGCGCTGTTCGCCGGCCTGGCGGAGTCGGGGGCCAATCCCGATGAAGTCCGGCGGATGACAGCTCACCTCTAGTTCGCAGCCGTGATGGGCCCAGGAGCACCCTGTCTGCCGTGGGCGGACGGGGCCTCGTGCGCCCCGCAGTGCCAGCGAGGAGGGTTCGCCCGTCCATCGGACGCACCCGCGCTGGAGCCGTGAAGCAACACCCACCAGAAGACAGGAGCGCGTCGTGACTCGGACTTGGAAACAGGGATTGATTGGAGCGTGCTGTGCCGTATTGAGCGTCGCGTGCGGCGACGTCCCGGCGGACCCGGCCGAGGCTCGGGACAGCACCCGGCAGGCGCGACAGGACGCCCTCGCCGCGCTGGGCCGCGTGGAAGTGGTCGACGTGGGGAAGGACGGCACCCCCCGCTTCATCCGGGGGCGGCTGGGCACGGCGGATACCGCGCTCGTCTCGCTCAGGGCCGGTGACGCGCTCGCTCCCGCGCTGCGCGCCATCGCCCCGGTGTTCGGGCTGCGCGCGGAGGAGCTGACGGTGCGCTCCAGCCGCGTGGATGACCTGGGCTTCACGCACATCCGCTACGACCAGACGCGCCAGGGCACCCGCGTCATCGGTGGTGAGCTGGTGCTGCACGTCAACACTGCGGGCCTGGTGTACGCGGCCAATGGCTCGGCCCGAGGCGCTGGCGAGCCCGCGACGCTCGCGCGGCTTCCCATCGACGACGTGAAGCGCGCGGCGCTGGAGGGACTCGACACGCTCGTCGTCGAGGGCGAGCCCCGCTTCGTCTACTTCCTGGGCGCCGAGGGCACGCTGGCCTCCGCCTGGGAGGTGACGCGCGCGGGCACTCGCGAGGACGCGCCCGCCAGGGACCGCGTCTACGTGGACGCGGCGTCGGGCCGGGTGCTCGACGTGCAGCCGCTCATCCACTCCGCCATGAATCGTCGCATCCACTCGGCCAACAACCAGTGGACCACGCCCGGCACCCTGCGCCGCATCGAGCTCGGCGGGGCCACGGGCGACAACCACGTCGACGTGAACTACGACCACGTCGGCACCACGTACGCCTGCTACGAGACGATTTTCGGTCGCGACTCGTTCGATGACCGGGGCGCCACCATCACCAGCACCGTGCACTACGGCTCCGCGTACGTGAATGCGTACTGGGACGGCATCCAAATCGTGTTCGGTGACGGCGACGGGGTGAACTCGGGCCAGCTCGGCCTGGATTTGGACGTGGTGTCGCACGAAATCACCCACGCCGTGACGCAGTACGAGTCGGGGCTCGTGTACCGCAACGAGTCCGGCGCGCTCAACGAGAGCCTGTCGGACATCGCCGCCGCCATCTGCGAGAGCTGGACTCGCGGCGGCGCCATCGACGCGGACGTCTGGAAGATTGGCGAGGACATCTGGACGCCGAACATCGGCGGGGATGCGCTGCGCTACATGGACAGCCCCACGCGAGACGGCTCGTCCAGGGACTACTACCCCGAGCGCTACACGGGCACCGCGGACAACGGCGGCGTGCACTGGAACTCGGGCATCCAGAACCTGGTCTTCAAGCTGCTCGTGACGGGCGGCACGCACCCGCGCGGCAAGTCACCCGTCAACGTGACGGGCGTCGGCATGAACCGCGCGGCGCAGACCTTCTACTTCGCCGCGACGAACTACTACACGTCGACCACGACGATGTCCCAGGCCAAGGCCTACACCATCCAGGCCGCGGCGGACCGCTACGACGCCTCCGTCGTCAACGCGGTGCGAGACGCCTGGAGCGCCGCGGGCGTGCCGTAGGCCACGCCAGCGCAATCCACACCCCAAACACCTCAAGGAGAACCCATGAAGAATGTCTTCATCGCTGTCGCTGTCTTGTCTGTCTGTCTCTCGAGCACCGCCCTGGCGCAGTTGTCCACGCGCTGCTTCCAGGATGACCAGCTCACCACGATTGAGCTCGCCCGGGGCCGCAACGCCTGGGCCCGCAAGTGCGGCCTCATCACCGCCACGCGCGAGGCGTACCTCAACACGGAGAACGAGTACCAGGTCTTCACCAACGGCTGCTTCGCGTACCCGGCCGTGCCCGCGGGTTCGACCTGCTCGTTCTTCGTCCCGGCCGAGGAGTCGGCCACGTGCATCTCCGGCCTGAACAAGCTGGGCACCTGCGTCGCCGGCTGCACCACGCCCAGCCAGAAGGTCGCCTTCGGTGGGCGGATGCTGCCCGTGCCGGAGGCGTATGCGTCCGGCCTCACCACCGTGACGTCCCTGAGCCCTGACTCGGAGCCGGGCTTCCTGCGCTACGGCGAGCAGACCATCCGCAGCTACGTCGCGGGTGACACGCAGGAGGACATCTTCACCCTGGAGACCCAGGAGGGTCGCCGCCTGGAAGTGACGGCGGAGCACCCGATGGTCCTCGAGGACGGCACCATGGTGAAGGCCCGCACACTGAAGGCCGGTGACACGCTGCTGGGCGCCGACGGCGTGAAGCTGCACCTCAACCGCGTCACCGTCTTCAACTTCAAGGGCCAGGTCTGGAACGTCCGGCCGGAGAGCAAGGTGAAGCTGGAGAACGTGATGAACGCGGAGGGCTTCCTCACCGGCTCCGTGCGCTTCCAGAACGAGTGGGCCCAGGACGACTACCGCCTGTCCCTGCGTGACGACGTGGACGTCGGCGGCCTGTAGTCCCGCGCGCTGAAGCCTCCAGGTCGGGACTCCGGCGACGTACGAGCCGGAGTCCCGACCGCTCCCTCAGGGAGTGAGCTGTGGAATGGGGCACTCGGCGGGGCTCAGGCACGGGGCCGCGAAGCCGCAGTCCTGGCTGCAGAGGAAGCGGTTCTCGATGCCAGTGCAGAGGCCGTCCCCACAGAAACCGCAGTCATGCAGACAGCTGCTCCACGTCTCCGAGCCCGTGCAGAAGTTGTCCCCGCAGTAGCCGCAGTCCGTGGCGCAGGAGAACACGTCCTCTCCACCCGTGCAGGCACCGTCTCCACACGCGGAGCCACAGTCACCGGGACACGTGGCGGTGGACTCGCCCGGCCCACACGTCCCGTCGCCGCAGGGGTTGGGACAGCCACAGTCCACGGAGCAGGTATACGCCGTCTCGCCATTGCACCAGCCGTCCCCGCAGTAGCAGTCGGACGGACAGCTCCCCTCGCTCTCGCCGAAATCACAGGAGCCGTTTCCGCACCAGGTGGGTGAGCCGCAGTCCCACGAGCAGCTCCACGAGTCCTCACCCGCGGCGCAGTAGCCATCACCGCAGTAGCTCTCACACTCGTAATAGGGACACTGGGGCCGCAGCGGGTCCACCACCTCGCCCGCCTGGAGATACTGCAGCGGACACTGGCAGGCGGGGAGCGGCTGGGAGGACTCGCCGAGCGCTTCACTCGAGCCCTCTGGAGCCACGACTCCGCAAGCCATCCAGGTCACGCAGGCCCACAGGACCACGGTGAGGCGGCCGGTCGCCGCCGCGCTCACGTGGGGCCCGCCGCGTCACGCGGGAGCCAGGCGGGCCACGCGGGCACGGAGTCCTCCAGGTATGCCAGCAGGGAGCCGCGCGGCGGAGCCACGGTGCTCGCCATACACGTTCCGAGGTTGACGAGCCCCGTCACACAGGGCGCGCTGGGCGAGACGGGCACGAAGTACAGACAGTTGTTCGTGGAGCACGGGTACTGGAAACAGCCGTTGGCGAAGACCTGGTACTCGCTGTCCGCGTTGAGGATGGCCTCCTTCGCGGCGGAGATGTAGCCACACTTGCGCGCCCACGCGTTGCGTCCCTGGACCTGTTGCGGCGTGAGGTTGTCGTCACCGCCGCACCGGCCGCTGAGCTGCGCCTGGGAGGGGCTCGCGAAGCCCACGATGACCAGACCGACGATGAGCCAGAGCTGCTTCATGCCAACCTCCACGATGGATGCGGACTGAGAAGGACCACGTTGCTCCCGGGTACGCACCTAGGGCTCACGGCGAACCGTGGAGCCCAGGAGGACCTCCACGGTGTCCGGCGTCGTCCACGCCAGGTCGGGGAAGCCATCCGCGTCCAGGTCCTCGGCGACCAGGGACGTGGGCGCCACGCTGGACGCCACTCGCACCGGCGCGCCGAGCTGTCCGTCCGCCGTGCCGAGCAGCAGGTAGACACCGCCGGACATCCCCGCGTGGGCGATGTCGCTGCGCCCGTCCTGGTTGAAGTCGGCCACCACCACCTCTCCCGGCTCGTTGGCGAGGATGGGCGCGATGGAGGTGAAGCCGCCCCGGCCGTCACCGAGGTGCACGGAGAGGTAGCCGCTGTCCGACAGGCCATGGGTGATGACGAGGTCCAGCTTGCCGTCGCCATTCACGTCCACGGGGGCGAGGCGGAAGGGCTCGTCGTCCGCGGACCCGCTGAGCTTCAGCGGAGGAGCGGCGGTGAGCTTCTCGTCCTTGCGCGCGAGCAGGATGTCCACGGTGAAGCTGTTGGTGTTGAGGACGAGGACATCGGGCAGCGCGTCGTCGTTCACGTCCGCGACGGTCAAGTCCCGAGGCAGTCCGGTGACGGAGTGAGGCACCGCCTCGCCGAAGGAGCCATCGCCACGGCCCTTGAGCGAGGTGATGTTCCAGAAGCCCGCCGAGCCGGCGTTCTTCGTTATCGCGTCGAGGTGCCCGTCTCCGTCGAGGTCCGCCACCCGCACCTGCTGCGAGTGATTGCCCAGCGAGTAGGGGATGCCCTCCTGGAACGTGCCACCCGCTCCGCCCAGGCGCACCGTGAGGGCGTTGGAGAAGTGGCCGACGATGAGCAGGTCCTGGCGTCCGTCGCCATTCACGTCGCTGACGGCCACGTCCATGGGCGTGGTCCCCGCGGCCAGGCACCGGGCCGCCGCGAAGCGCCCTCCTCCTTCGCCCTGGAGGATGCAGACCTGCTCCTCCTGCGAGGCGACGAGGACCAGGTCCTTCCTCCCATCGTCGTCCACGTCGGCGATGTGCAGCCCTCGCGCCTTGGACCCCCCCGCCTGGAGCGTCGCCCGCGTCTCGGAGAAGCCGAGCCACTCGACCTCCACGTCCGAGAAGGCCCGAGGGGAGATGGAGGAAGACGTGCATGCCAGCCCGGCGCAGCAGCCCAGCACGAGGTGGTGGAGACGGCGGCTCATGGTGCTTCCTGTCTCTGGAGGGTAGGAACCGCGAACAGGTCCCCCAGCAGGGATGCGGAGCAGGAGGAGTCTCCGGGTTGGCAGTCCACGGTGAGCCCACCGGGACACCCAC
Source organism: Myxococcus eversor (assembly GCF_010894455.1). Classification (GTDB taxonomy): domain Bacteria; phylum Myxococcota; class Myxococcia; order Myxococcales; family Myxococcaceae; genus Myxococcus; species Myxococcus eversor. The sequence goes on from NZ_JAAIXY010000002.1 coordinate 487,589, forward strand.
AGTCCACGGGGCAGGTGTTCACCGTCTCCGCGGTGCAGACGCCATCACCACACCAGCAGTCGCTCGGACACGTCGCCTCGTTCTCCGCGCCCACCTGACAGAAGCCGTCCCCGCACCCCAGATGGCATGAGCCCATGCAGGAGTCGGCCAGCGAGGAGACCCGGGCGACGGGACACGTGCGGACCGCCTGGACTGCCTGGGCCTGGGTATCGAGCCCCGTGGACGGTGGCGCTTCTTCCCGGGCGCCACAGGCCGCCAGCAACGTCAGCGCGAACCCCACCAGCCACCGCCAGGACTCCGGACGCGAGACCGTTCGAGACTCGCACACTCCGGGTATGAGATGACGAAAGCGGCGTCGACTCAGCATGTCAGCCCCACGATAAGGGATTTCGCTATATTCTCGGAGCCCTGGCGTTCCCAGTCATTCAATGACAAGCGTGGGTTGGGACACATCCCCCTGTCAAGGAAGCGTCCCCGGGAGACACGATGCGCCGCAAGCGACTTCACGTCGTCGGGTTGGCAGCGTTCCTCCTCCTCCTGGGGCTGGGCGCGGTGTGGTGGAGGCAAGCGGGGGAAGCATCTTCCGCCCCGGTGGGAAACGCGGCGTCATCCGTGCGGGCAACGGAGCCTCCACCGCCCTCCGAGGCCCCGCGTGACGCGGTCGGAGGACGGGCGTGGGTGCCGGGCTCGCTCCACCGTCACGCGTTGAGCCTGGGGCTGACAGTGTCCTTTGGCCAACAGAACGCGCCCGCCGCGTCCACCGGCTCCGGCATGCGCTTCGCCGTCCAGGGTGAGTGGGACGTCGGCATCGTCTCCGTCGAGGGCGACACGGTGCTCGTCCGCTTCCATCTGCGGCCCACGAGCTTCGAGCTGCAGGTGGAGGGACAAGGGGCGCTCGCGCCCGAGCAGCGCCAGGCGATGGTGGCGGCGTTGTCGCTGCCCTTCTTCGCGACGTTGGACAGGACGGGCGCGGTGTCGCTGACGCACTTCGAGCAGGGCGTGGACGAGTTGGCGCGAGGGCTGCTGCGCTCCGTCGTGGCGTCGTCCCAGTTCGTGGTGAACGGCATGCCCGGGACGTCGTGGAGCACCGAGGAGCAGGACACCTCCGGCCAGTACCTCGCGGCGTACCAGCGCCAGGGCTCCAGCCGCTTCGAGAAGCGCAAGCGCGCCTATACCGCCGTGGCGACGCCTCAAGGGCTCCAGCCGTTGGGCACATCCCCGCGCATGAGCGTCAGCGGCGGCTCCACCTTCGAGCTGGGCGAGGGCGCGTGGCTGCAGACGCTCCAGACGCGTGAGCAGCTCACGGTGGACTCGGGCGAGGGCCTGCCCACGGTGACGAACGCGACGGAGCTGACGTTGCGGCTGCTGGAGCGTCGACAAGACGCCTCGCTGCGGAGCGCCTTCGCCGCGCGCTCGGGACTGCTGACCACCGCGGCGCTGGCCTCGTTCCAGGGACAGGCGACGGACCCGCTCGCGCACCATCGCCAGGTGCTTGGCTCGCGGACGTTCGAGGACATCCTCGCGGACCTGCGCGCACTGCCCACGGACGAGAAGGCCCGGGACGACGCGAGGACGCGGGCCCTGGAGCAGCTGCGCGCCCTGTTCCTGCTCCGACCCGAGGAGGCCGCGCGCATCCCCGCGCTGCTGCGCGAGAAGGGCCTGTCCCCGCTCGCCGCCAGCGCGATGCTGGGCGCGCTCTCCGCGGCCAGTACGCCGGAGTCCTTGCGCGCGCTGGCGTCGGCCACCGTCGACACCGCGCTGACGACGGACGTGCGCATGGACGCGGTCTCCGCGCTGGGCATGGCGGACAACCCCCTTCGCGAGGGCGTGGACACGCTGCGACAACTGTCCCGAAGCGAGGACCCACGCCTGCGAGGCACCGCGACGCTGGCGATGGGCAACGCGGCCATGCAGTTGAACGACACCGACGGGCGCGGCTCCGAGGCGCTGGTGCAGGAGCTGAAGAACGACTACCGCGCCGCGCGAGACGCGGACCAGCGAGCCCTGCTCCTGCGCTCGCTGGGCAACACCCGTGCGCCGGGCGCGCTCGAGTCCATCATGGACGCGCTGCGCTCCGACTCCGTGAAGGTGCGCGAGGCGGCCATGGTGGCGCTGCGCGGGATTCCCGGCCCGGAGGCGGACCGCCTGCTGGTGGAGCGACTGGCGAACGATTCCGCCTCCGAGGTGCGCCGGGCCGTCGTCTTCGCCTGCGGCTTCCGTCCCCTGGAGCCGCTGCTCCTGCCCATGCTCGGACAGGCGCTGCGCGAGGACGTGTCCGACGGCGTGCGCTCCGACATCGTCCAACTGCTCGGCCAGCACCGGGGCAACACGCCCGGCGCCCTGGCCCTGCTGCGCTGGGCAAGCCAGCACGAGCGCCATCCCGATATCCGACGCATGGCCACCACCTACGTGGAAACCCCCACCACGCCTGTCACTTCTCAGTCAGCACCAACGCCCATGCACTGACGTTGACGCGGCGGACCGTGAGAAGTCAGACATACCGACGGCCCCCGTGACGTGTTTTCACGATTCAAACACATCCACGGACTTCACCCGGAGTAAATAGACAGCCTTCCACCTACCCCCCGGGAGGCCCACATGAACAGGGCACTGTCGCGCGTCGTCGCGACGCTGCTGGCCGTGGTTCCAGGACTCGTCGCCGCGCAGAGCTACGTCGACCCGAGTCCCTACGTCGTCCAGCCCTCGAAGTATCCGTTCGCCGTCTACGCCCCGGGCACACCGCTCAACAACACGGTGGCGTGGGAGTCCCAGGTGGCGCCGTTCGTCCCGGGCGCCAGCTACACGACGAACCAGGAGTACTCCATCCTCCAGGACGAGGCGAACCGGACGGGCGGCCAGCTCCAGTTCGACCTGTCCGACTACACCCACAACATCGACATCCAGCAGGCGGTCATCCCGGAGGCGTTCCAGCACCAGGTCCCTCCGGCGACGGAAATCATGCCGTGGACCAACCCGGCGCAGACGTTCAACAAGTCCTACGTGCGCACGGAGAAGTTCGGCAACAGCCTCTTCGGCGCGGGCTACCACCTCAACGCGGTGCTCACGGCCGAGACGGCGACCGTCAACGCGGACAAGAAGGTCGTCGCGGTGGCGGAGGGCAAGCTGTTCGCCGCCGTGTTCTCCTCGGAGCATGACCTGGTGCGCGGGCGCGCGCAGGTGGTGGGGCAGAACGGCGGCGACAACAGCGGCACGGCGGCGCTCTACGTGCTGGGCCAGGAGGTCTGGTCCACCAGCCTCTACGCCACGTACTCACCGCCTCCCATCAACTGGAGCCGGACGTTCTTCAACGCCTCCAAGACGTTCATGGTGGGCCCGGTGCCCATCACCGTGAAGGCGTCGCTCTCCGGCGGCGTGAAGCTGGCGGTGCAGGGACTTGTCGGCCCCACGGTGGCGCGGCTGTCGGCGATTCCGGGCGGCTGGTCCAACGTCGCCGCGTCCGCGTCCGTGGACGTCATCATCGTCGCCTTCGGCGTGGAGGGCAGTCTGGCCCTCATCAACGCCACCCTGCCCGCCTCGGGCGAGGTCTTCTGGCCCGTCTGCTCGCTCGACTGGAAGCTGAAGACGGACCTGGACCTGAACACGCTCTCCGGAACCCTGAAGGCCTTTGCTCGCGTCCGCCTCCTCTTCTTCAAGAAGACCTGGTGGGTGACCATCGCCCAGTGGGGTGGAATCACGCACCAACGGACCCTGCTGGGAATCGAGGGCTCACAGCCGCTGGGCATCTGTAGCTGACGCGCCTCTTCGAGCCACACCCCTCGCGGGCGATACGCGCGCGCGAGGGGACTCCCTCACCGTCAGGGCTCAGAGGCCGTGACGGGCGACGGAGTCCAGCGGAGACGCGGCGTGCAGGGCCACGCGGAAGGTGGTGCCCACGCCCACGGCCGACTCCACGGAGATGTGGCCACCCAGCGCGGAGACGATGGTGTCGCAGATGGACAGCCCCAGGCCCGTGCCCAGGCCCGCGGACTTGGTGGTGAAGAACGGGTCGAAGATGCGACGCAGGTGCTCCGGGGGGATGCCGCCGCCCGTGTCTCGCACCTCCACCAGGACGCGCTCGCCGTCGTCCGGCCGCGTGGTGATGCGAATCTCGTTCGTCTCCGACTGGCCTTCTTCAATCGCGTGCGCGGCGTTGATGACCAGGTTGAGGAACACCTGGAACAGCTTGCCCTCGTTGCCGCGCACCAGCGGCACCACGCCGTAGGTCTTTATCAGCCGCGCGCGGGGACGCACCTCGCTGGCCGCCATCTGCGCCACCGAGTCCAGCACCCGGTGCACATCCACCGGCTCCTCGCGGTTGTCCTCCACGCGGGAGAAGACGCGGAGCTGGCGGACAATCTGCCGCATCCGCTCGGCGCCCTCGCGCGCGTCGTCCAGCACCTGGCGGCACTCCACCAGGTCATCGGGAGTCAGCGGACGCGCGCGCGGGCCCACCGTGGCGTGCAGGAAGTCCAGGTTGGAGAGCACGTAGGCCAGCGGGTTGTTCAGCTCGTGCGCGATTCCGGCGGCGAGCAGGCCCATGGAGGCCATGCGGTCGGCGAGGATGAGCTGCGCCTGGGAGCGCTTCCGCTCGGTGAAGTCGCGCGCCATCGTCACCCACGCGGGCGTTCCATCGAAGACGACCGCGAGCGTCACCAGGTCCGCCACCACCGTCTCGCCATCGCGGCGCACCAGCGGCACCTCCACCGCGCGCGACGACCGCTTCCCCTCCAGCGCCTGGCCTAGATAGAGCTGGGCCGCGCCGCGGTCCTCCTCGCGCACCAGCTCCAGCACGTGCGTGCCCACCAGCTCCGCCGCGTCCCGGTAGCCCAGGTACTGCACCAGCGCCGGGTTCACCGACAGCAGCACGCCGTCCCCCACGTGCACCATGACGGGGTCCGGGAAGGCCTCAATCAGGAGGTGGACGCCGGCCTCGGTGCGCCGCAGCGTCGTCTCCGTGCGCACGCGCAGCGCCTTGTCCGTGCGCTGCTCCAGCGCGAGCGACAGCGTGCCCGCGGCGCCCGACAGGAGGTTGACCTCGATGGGCCCCCAGGGCCGCGCCTCGCGACAGTTGTCGAAGCCGATGACGCCGAAGAGCTGCCCGTGCACATGCAGCGGCAGGAGCAGCACCGAGCGCACGCCCTGCGCCTCCAGCATCGGCGCCAGCACGGGCGTGAAGCTCGTGGGAAAGCCCTGCACCGGCTCGCCGTGCATCAGCGCGGAGGCCTGCTCGGGGAGGAGCGCCTCCAGCAGCGGCAGGCCGTGCATGTTCGGGTCCTCCAGGTTGGGAGGAATCCCCGGCATGCACCACTCCGCGCGCTGCGAGGCGAGCGGCTCGCCTTGCGGACCGCGGTGCATCTCGAAGACGTAGACGCGGCTGGCATTGGACACGCGGCCCAGCGGCTCCACCACGGAGGCATACAGGTCCATGGGGAGCTGGTGCGGCATCATCCGCCGCTGCACCTCCACCATCGTCTCCAGGTAGCGCTCGCGCGTGGCGACGGCCTCCTCGGCCCGACGGCGCGAGTCGATATCCAGCAGCGTGCCCACGACTTCACCGGGCAGTCCGGGCACGCCTCGCGCGGTGAGCACCACCCAGCGCGCGTCGTCGCCCACGGACAGGCGCAGCTCCTGGCGCGCGTCGGGCAGGCGTTGCGTGGACACCGACTCCAGCAGCGCCCGCGCGGCGTCGCGGTCCGGCGGGTGCACGGCCTCCACCAGCGGGTGGCCCTGCGACACCGCCCTGAGCGTCCCCGTCAGCTTCTCCCAGCCGGGGCCCAGGTAGGTGACGCGGCCTTCGGCGTCGAGCTGGAAGACGACTTCACTGAGCAGTCCCTCCAGCACCTGGAGACGCCGCGCCATCGCGGCTCCGCTGTCCGCGGAGGACGAGGATGCGCGGGGGGAATGGCCACCCTCGGTCGCCTCGGGAACCGGTCCTGGAGCCTCGACACGCCCCACGTCCCGCCGCTCGTCTGCCACTTCGGCCTCCTGCGCCCTCGGCGGGGGTCCAGCGCCCAGGCAGCGCACATGGCTGCCAGAAGCCTGACCAACACCCTGTGCCCCTCCCGGTGGCGACGTCTGCTCCCAGCATAGAGCCGGCGAATGTCGGGAAGTCAATGAAGCCGGAGAAGGTTCACTCCTGGTCGCCCGGTTCCCACCCGCCCGGGGCCCCCGAGCGGTGGCGCTCCCGGCGGTCGCCGAGCACACGGGCGGGCACCCCTCCGACGACGGCCCAGGCGGGCACATCGCGGGTGACGACGGCGCCCATGCCCACCACGGCGTGGTCCCCCACGGTGACGCCATCCGTCACGCCCGCGTTGGCACCTATCCACACATCCGCGCCCAGGGTGATGCCCTGGGAAGTCACGGGCTGCTCTCTCACGGGGCGGTCCGGGGCGAGGCCATGGTCGAAGGCGTAGAGGGTGGCGCCGGTGGCGATGCGGGTGCCCTCGCCGATGCGGATGCCGCCCGCGCCGCCGTCCAGGCTCACTCGGGCGTTGAGGCTCACGCGAGGCCCGAGGACGACGGGGCCATGGACGAAGGCGTCCGCGGCGATGCTGCACCCGGGGCCGATGACGACGGCGCGGCCGGGCTCGGCGAAGATGCGGGCCTGCGGGGCGATGAAACAGCCCTCGGCGATTTCGACGGTCTCCAGCTCACGCAAGAGGTCCTGCACCTCGCGCTGCCAGGCGTCCGCCCACGCGCGGTGGCGGGGCTTGAGGGAGAAATAGAGCCACGGCATCCACGAGAGCCGGAGCTTGTGCTGCTCACGGCGGAGCGCGTCCAGGTCCACGGCCCCTGCCTACCATGAGCCCTGGGGGTTCGTGGTGGGTGCCAGGAGGGCGAGCGCCTGCCCGAGGCGCGGTGACGGACTGCCTCCCGCGAAGCGCGCCTCGAGCGGACGGACGCGCCTGGCGCCCCACTCAGTGCCGGGGCTCCACGGTGAAGTGGCAGCGCTCGCGCTCGGCGGCGATGACGTCGGTGTCGACGGGGACGGGCTCCAGGCGCAGGACGAGGTCATCCGGCTCCCAGCGGTAGGGCTCGCCGTTGAGCGACACGCGGCCCTCGGCCACGGCGCGCGTGGCTTCGAGCAGGGGCAGGTGGGCCAGGTCTCTCATCATCGCCTCGAAGCGGCCCTGACGCGCGGGGTCGACGAAGCGGAAGCGGGCCCGGGCGACCACGGCGAGGTGGTACCACATGGGGCGTGAGGCGACGCCCGCGAGGCCGAGGCGTCTGGCCATCAGGACGAACATCTCCGTGGCCTCGCGCGCGAGGCCGAGGCCGGGGACGTCCTGGCCCGGGAGCTGGGGGCGGCGCTCGCTGAAGCGTGCTCGGGGGTGACGCAGGCTGAGCCAGTTGACGAAGAAGAAGGGTTCGCCCGCGATGGTGCGTCGCTCCACCACGGCGTCGACGAGCAGGTGTTCTTGTCCGCCCGCGCGGCCCAGCACCTTGATGCGGTCTCCGACGCCGGTGGAGCCCACCTCCACGCGAGGTCGGCTGTAGCCCAGTCGCTCCACCTGCCAGAGGAGGCCGTAGCGGAAGAGGGCGTACTCCAGGGACTGCGCCGTGTAGAAGCCGAGCACGCGGGGCTGCACCGCGCCGCCCAGGCCGAGCGAGCCCTCCAGGTCCTCCAGCGTCAGCGGCTCATCGAGCGGCTCACCTTCCTGCGAGAGGAGGCGGGAGATGCGCTGATAGCGGGCGCTGAGCGGGTCATAGCGGTCCTTGATGCGGCGCCCACCCATGTCGGACAGCACGAGCACGGTGCCGGCGAAGACCTTCCACGACTCGGCGTGGTAGCCGCCGCCGGGGAGCCAGACGCTCGGCACGCCGCGCAGGGCGCGCGCCAGGAGCTGGTCCCTGCGCCGCGCGCCTTGCACGGTGAGGCCCACGCGTCCGAAGCGGTCACCCGCGAGCACGTCACAGCCGGCGATGACGAAGGCGAGGTCGGGCTTGGGCATGCGCGACAGCGTGGCCTCGAGCAACGCGAGGTAGCCGTCGTCGGTGACGCCCTCGGGCACGCGGGTCTCGTCGACGCCTTCGGGCAGTGCGCCCCAGTCGCTGCCGGAGAGTGAGCCAATCCAGACCTTGGGATGTCCGGCGAGACATTCGGCGGTGCCATCGGGAGGATGGGCGTCGAGGTCGAGGACGACAGTCTGTCCTTCGTAGCCATCGGCGTTGAGGGAGGCGAGTGCGACGGCGATGTCATTGACGGCGCAGAAGCCACCGCCGCGGCCGGGAGCGGCATGGTGGAAGCCGCCGGACATGTTGACGACGGGGCCTCTGCGGCCGAAGGCGAGGCGCGCGGCGCCGAGGGTGCCTCCGCAGACGAGGCGCACGTTGGACAGGAGGGTGTCCACGGGCACTTCGGACGGGTCGACGGCGTAGATGCGCGCGAGGGTCTCCGGAAGGCTGAGTGACTCCAGATAGGAGGCGTCGTGGATGCGGGACATCTCCGCGTAGCTCACGGGCCTGGGTCGGTGCACGTCCGAGGGACGGACGACGTGTTTCTCCAGCAGGTACCAGGTGGTGAAGTCGACGCCGCGCGGTTCGACGCCGACGGTGGACTCGATGCCGGTGAGGGGGAGTCGGTAGTCCTCGTCGTAGAAGATGGGGACGTGCTCGCTGCGCAGCGAAGGGAACCACCGACCCAGCCAGCTCCACACGCTCATTCCGCGAACCTCACGGGAGAGGGGAACGGTCGCGGTGGGGAGGGACGGGAGAGACGACGCACGGGGTCACGACTTTCGCCCAGAGGACGCCGCGTGGGGGCTTTTTCGTGAGGCCTGGCGTGGGGATGCGTTCGTGTCCGACGCTGGGAACTGATGCCCTCTCGGTCTCCTAGAGACCGAGCAGCCCTGCTGGACGAGTCGTTGGCCTACTTCTGCACGGAGAGGATGAGCCACCGGGCGATGTCACTCCACCTCGCGGCGCGTCTCTTCACGCAGGGCTGGGCTGCGACGTCGCAGGCCACGCGCGACGAGCGCCGTCAGCAGCGCCCACGCGAGCCCCGCCACCCAGCCGCCCAGCACGTCCGTGGGGTAGTGCACCCCCAGGTACACACGCGTCAGTCCCACCAGCACCGGGAGCAGCAGCGCCACCGTGAGGATGTATGCCTTCACGCGCCTGCTCTCCGCGAGCTGTGCCAGGAGCGCTCCCAGCGTGAGGTACACGATGGCCGACAACATCGCGTGTCCGCTCGGGAAGCTTGTCGTCATCACCTGCTTCAGGTGTGGCACCACCGAGGGCCGGGGCCGCGAGAAGAACTGCTTCAGCGCACCGTTCAGCAGCGTCCCGCCCACCGTCGCCACGAGCAGCAGCAGCAACGTCCGGTAACGTCGCACCAGCAACAGGAAGCCGCTCACCGCCAGCGTCACCAGGATCAACACCGGCGCGCCCCCCAGTGATGTCACGTCCTCTGCGGAGAGCCGCAACCACCACGGCCCCCTCGGCACCAGCGGATCCTCTGGACTTCGCAGCGCTCGCAACACCCGTTCGTCGAAGTCCTGAGTCTCCCCCTCCGACACCTCGTCCGACAACGCGATGAACCCCAGACAGCACACGCCCAGCAACAGCAGCATCCCGAAGAGCCGCGTCACCGCCACATTCTGCTGGGACATCCTCGCCCACAAGCCTCGCCACATATCCCCGACACTATGCCTGGGCCCGCGCATGGAGGCCCGCATGACGTGCGGACTGTCGCCTCGCGGGCTCCGGACTCGGTACCGGAACCCACGGACGTGTCCTCAGGGCGTCAACGGGAACGGCGTGCCCGCGCTCGCCTGACCCTCGGGCTTCACCACCGCGAGCGACACCTTCTCCGCCCCGGAGTCCTTCGCCAGTTGCATCACCTTCATCACGTCCGCGTACGTGAGCGACTGGTCCACCTTGAGCAACAACCGCCGCCGAGGCACTTGCGTCAGCTCGGCCTTGAGCTTCGCCTGAAGGACGCGCTCGTCCGGATAGGCCTCGGATTCCACGAACAGCTTTCGGTCCGGAGTCACCGAGAGGATCAACGGGTCGGGCCCATCCTCCTCCTCGATGTGCTTCGCCTGGGGAAGTTCCACTTCCTTGCCTCGCTTCATCATGGGCGTCACCACCATGAAGATGATGAGGAGGACGAGCACCACGTCGACCAGGGGAGTGACGTTGATGTCACTCTTCATTCCACCCCGGCCACCACCGCTGGACATGCCCATGCGCGACTGCTCCTTGCGTAGAAGGGACAGTCACAGTGGTACACGCGCACGAAGACCCGTTGGCGGGCGGACGTCCCGCGTCGGGTCATCGTTCCGTCACGACGCGGGCGTGGACGCCACGAAGGGGACGGACATCAACAAGCTCCTGACTGAGCGCCAGCAGCGATAGAACCACGCCATGCCCACTCGATTCTTCGACCTTGCCGAGAACGTTCAGGCCGGGAGCTGGTACCTGGGGGACCCCGAAGACGAACGAGGCCAGGAAGTGGAGGACCCATGGAGCTTCAGGGCGGGGCGGCCTGTCCAAATCAAAGGCCCTCTAAAAATACCCATTGATGAGCCAGGCAAGGCACTGGACTTCTCCACGGCGGGCGTGGGCGTGACGCCCGTGGTCCACGTCAGGGTGGCGGAGATCTTCAAGGAACTGGCCCCCGATGACGTGCAGTTCATCCCCGTGTCCATCAAGGGGCACCCGGACCAGTACCTCATCCTCGTGGCCACGAAGCTCATCCGCTGCATCGATGACGCAGCGTCCAGGGTGCAGCGCTGGGAGCCGGAGGATGGACTCCCCGAGAAGGTAGGCCAGTACTACGCCGTCGATGACATGCGCATCGACCTCGGGAAGGTGGGAGATGCCAAGGTCTTCCGCACGGAAGGCTGGGACATCGCGCTCATCGTCTCCGAGGACATCAAGAAGGCTTTGGAGCGCGCGAAGGCTACCGGCGTGAAGTTCTCACCGGTGTAGTTTCTTGGGGTCTTCTACCTGCGAAGCCGGAGCCGGTCCTGTCCCGCGCTGCCCAGGGCCGCGCCGAGCACGCAGAAGAAGTGCAGCACGAGGCCGGGGAAGATGAAGAACCAGTAGCCCGCGCCGACGAAGCAGAACCACAGGATGGCTCGGAACAACTGCCCCTTGTAGAGCTGGCCCAGGCCCGGGAAGAAGAACGACAACACCCCGGCAATCAAGGGGTTGAAACGGCGCTCGCGGATGATGTCGGTGGTCATGTCGGCCTCCAATCCTCCCCTCTTAAAAGCGGGCTCCCCGAAACGAAAATCCCGCCCGTCCCTCAGGGCACCGGCCGAGCAGACGGGGCGGGCGTCAACACCATCCCATCCAGGACACCATACGCATAGGCCGCCGCGAAGGCATAGGCGCCCACCAGGTACGTCACGTTGAGCGTCCGCGCCGTCCCCGCGTCACTCGCGCTGTAGCGGCCGTCCGGCCCTCGCATGGAAAGCGAGGCCCCCAACGAGACTCCCGCCGCCGCGAGCCCCAACCCCTGTGTCACCGCCATCACCGCGCCCATTCCCGAGCGCCCATGCTTGAAGTGCCCCACCCCCAACGGCGCCAGATACCAGGCCCGCGTCGGCATCGGCGAAGCGGGCACCGCGACCTGGCCCACGGGGTCGACGATGGGCGTCGGCGGTGGGAGCAGTCGAGGACGTCGCTCCGCGCTCAGCTCCGCGATGCGCGCCTGGTGCTGCACACGCGCACGCTCCACGAAGGCGAGGAAGTCCGGCGGATACAGCAGCGGGTCCAGCACCGCGTCACCGTGCACGGCCAGCCCTCGCACCACCTCGTCCTCCGCCCGGGCGAGTTCCTCCTGCGCATGGTAGGTGGCCGCGAGCAGCAGGTGCGCGTCCGCCTCCAACGCGTCTCCGTCGAGCCGCAGTGGATAGAGCAGGGACTCCAGCTCCGCGCGAGCCTGGGACAGCTCGCCGGACTGGTAGGCACCGCGCGCGCCGTCGAGCGGGGTGGCCGCGAGCACAGTCATCAACAAGGCCGCGCCCATCACGGCGTCACGTCCAGCGTCACTTCGAGACGACGACCAGCCACCACGTCCACCTCTCGCTGCAAGGGAGGCGCACCCGCCCGGCGCGCCGTCACCGTGTGTCGCCCATGTTCGACGGCCACGGGGCCAGGGAGGGGCGCGACGCCCACCTCCCGGCCATCCAAGAAGAGCCGCGCACCCACGGGCGCCAGGATGAGCACCTCCGCCTTGCGCAACGGCAACACCACGTCACGCACCACCGTCTCTCCGGGTGCGAGCGTCACCACCTGGTCGACCTCGTCACACAGCGGGTTGACGAAGCGCAACTGGTAGGTCCCCGGTGGCAGCGAGAGTTCACGTACGCGCGGCGTGTAGCCCCGACTCTCGCCATTCACGAACACCTCCGCCCACGGACGCGCCGTCACCTTCAGCACGGCGGGACGCGCAGGGACAGTGGTTCCCGCGCTTGGGCTCGTCGTCGGCACCAGGGCATCGGAGACGGTGATTCCCATGTCCGGGCTCTTCATCGGCGCTGGGGACTGGGACGCCTCAACGGGCTCCCCTCTCGTCGAATGTCTCGTCGGCGCTGGGGACCCGCCGGGCTTCGCTGGGGCCACTTCCTCCGAACGTCCCGTCGGCGCAGGTGACTCGCCGGGCTTCGTGGGGCGCTCTGTCCGTGGAGCAGGTGGCTCACTGACACCCGAGGGAGCACGAGACCGCTCGTCGACGGAGGTGGAGGAGGAGCCATCCACGGGCACCGTCTCTGGGGACACCTGCGCTGACGGAGACTCCGCACCACGCGACGGCGTCCCTCGTTCAATTGCCTGAGGCGTCTCCACCGCGGAAGAGCCATCACCCGCCCGCTGTGCGGACTTCGCTCGCTCGGCGGTGATGGCTTCGCTCGAAGGCTCGGTGACGCGCGCCCCTTCCACTCCGGAAGTCCCGCTCCGTCGAACCAGCGTCCATCCACCCCACCCCACCGCCGCGCAGAGCACGAGCCCCGTGCCCACGGCGCCAGCCCGCCACCCGGAGCGCCTCGGCCGCTTGCGCAACAGCGCCACCACTTCGGCGGAGGTCGGCTCCAGCACCAGCGCGGCGTTGAGGACCTTCGCGGCCCGCGCGCCCTCGCCGCGCGCCAGCAGTCCACGCCCCTCCTCCAACAACCGCTCGAAGCGCTCCCGACGCCATCGGGAAACAGCCGCTACCGGATTGCCCAAGAACTCCCGAGCCACCTCCGCGGGCGGTCCCACCCCGCGCTGAAGCAGCTCCTCCAGCGCCGCCGCGAGCACGGCCCCGTCACGAGGCCTGTCCCGCGCGTCCTTCGCCAGACACCGCGCCACCAGCGACGCCAGTGGCTCGGGCGTGCCCGGCACCACCTCCGTCAGCGACGGCGACTCCTTCGTCATCACCGACGCGGCCAGATGCGCCGCGCCCTTGCCCGCGTGCGGCGTCGTCCCCGAGCACAGCTCGAACAGGATGACCCCCACCGCATACACATCCGAGGCGGGCGAGTACGCGCCCGTATCAATGCGCTCGGGCGCCATGTACGGCAGCGAGCCCGTCACCGCCCCTGTACTCGTGAGTCGCTCCTGGTCCTCCAGCGCGGCGAGGCCGAAGTCCGCCAGCTTCAGCGGCCCTCCCTCCGCCACCAGCACGTTGTCCGGCTTCACGTCGCGGTGGACGATGCCGCGCGCATGCGCCGCCGCCAGCGCCCGGGCGAGTTCCCAACCCAGCACCATCACCGCCTCGGGCGGCACCGGCGACAGCCTCCCCGCCAGCGCGCGCAGGTCCTCGCCCCGCACCCACTCACAGACGAGAAACGGGCCATGCGCCCCGTCCTCGCCGTAGTCGTGAACCTCCAGGACGTTGGGATGGTGGAGGGACGCAGCCAGCTCCGCTTCCCTGCGGAAGCGCTCAGCGCGGCCCGTGCCACCTCCCGGGTGCATCCGCTTCAGCGCCACCGGGCGCGACAGCCGCAGGTCCGTGGCCAGGAAGACCGTGGCCATTCCCCCACGCCCCAACTCCCGCTCGAGTCGGTAGCGGCCCGCAAGCACCTCACCCGTCATCACCCGCGCATTCTCCGGGAGCGCGCCCCCGCGAGCAACCCGGCGGATTACAGCGACAGCCGACAGGCCTTCGTGTCCCCTACCTGCTCGCAGGCCCCCACCGCGCCTCCAGGGCAATCCCGGTCCAGCCGGCAGGGCTGCCGACACCGCAAGGCCGCTCCCGACGACAGGCACACGCTACACGGCGAGCAGTCCATCGAGTTCTCACAGACCTCCCCCACCGACACCGGCGTGCCCGAGCATGCCTGGACGCACAGCCCGTCCGGGGAACACTGGTAGCCCGGCTCGCAGAGGCCGCCACCGGCGTTCGGGTTGCACTTCTCCTCGCACCGCATCCGCTCCCTGGGACACCCCGCGAACGTGGGACAGTCGAGCGAGTCCGTGCACGCCTCTCCCAGTCGAGGACCCACGACACACGCATCATTCGAGCACCGTCGCCCGCCCCGACACGCGAAGTCCGACACGCACGTCAGCGTGCACTTCGAGTCCTCGCAGGCCGCGGCCGGGTCCGCGCACTCACACGCCCGCGAACACGTGCCTCCCACCGCCACCGTGCTCGAACACCCCGCGTCCGGCGTCCCGCACCCCGTGCCCGTACAGCCTCCATCCGGTACACCGCACCCCGAGCCCGTGCAGCCCCCGTCTGGCACCTCGCACGCGGCACCCGTGCAGCCCCCGTCCACGGGCGTCGTCACCGGCACACAAGCAGTCAGCGGCTCGCCCGCTTGAGGCACCGCGCCACAGCCGTATCCCGAGCGAGCACAGTCCTCACCACAGGCTCGCAAGCACTGTCCCAGCCCCGTCGCGCACACGGTGCCTCGAGGACAGTCCCGCGCCTCGGAGCACTCCCGCAGGCAATACCCACCTGGGAAGCCCAGGCCGCAGGTGAGGCCCTCGCCACACTCCGAATCCGCGCCACAGGCCTGCCCCACCCGCTCGGCGTCCACGGGCTCGCAACCTCCCCGCACACAGACCTGTCCCTGGGAACACTCCTGGGACTCGTCACAGCGGATGCGGATGTCGAGCGGACAGCCCGGCGCGACGAGCAACACGAGCACGGGCAGCAACGAGAGCGGAAGAAGGCGGCGCATCACCAAGGCCCGGTCGACTCTATGCGGAGGGACGCTCGAAGCGCAGCCCCTACATAGAAGGGCCCCGTGTCCCCCGACTCGGGAACACAGGGCCACCTCCGTCCGCTACATGCAGGCGCCCATGACGCCGGGAGCGGCGAAGCACTGGCCGCTCTTGCAGTGCGCGTTCTCCGTGCACGGGAAGCCGAAGGCCCCCGGGCTGCAGAACCCCAGGACGGCGCCAACGACGGGCTTCACGCAGCTCCACGATGAGGGGCAGTTCGAGTTGTCACGGCAAAGCCCCTGCATGCAGAAGCGGCCCTTGTTGGCCAGGTAGCCGTCGTTGCACACCGCGCCGCCCAGGCCCGTGGGGCAGGCGCCGTCCTCGGCGCACGGCGCGAAGCTGGCGCAGTACGGCTGCCGCGAGCCGTCGTCATCCGGGTCCAGACAGACGGAGTAGTTGTCACAGCCGTCCTTGAAGTCGCTCGTCTCCGGGTTGCACGAAGGCGGGTTGGTCGGAGGCGCCAGGCTGCACAGGCCCTCGATGCAGACCTGGTTGCTCAGGCACTGGCTGTTCGAGGTGCACGTCGGCACGTTCTTGCTCTTGCAGTAGGAGGCCAGGGTGCCCGTGTCCTCGGCGTCGCAGTACTGGTCCGCCGCGCAGTTGGCGTTCGACTGACAGCCGAGCGCACACAGGCCGTTGAAGCAGAACTGCCCGGAGGGACAGGCCTTGCTCGCGCTGCACAGCGCGGCGTCCTGCTGGCTGGGGTTCTCGTCGGGCCCCCCGCCGTCATCGTCCTTCGTGCTGCCACAGCCCACGACCGCCATCGCCAGGAACAATCCCATCACGACATGTTTCATGTGCGTCTCCCCGAGGTTCGGTTGCACCGTGGCGGCTCTCCGCCAGCGTGCGATGGGCAGCCCCATCGCAACGTGCGTGCCGCGGCCTCGCGAGACACCGAAACGCCCCGATTCCACGGGGTTGCGTGATGCCCCAGCCCCGACGAGAGCTCGGCGCCGGGGGAAACGTGCCAGGACTGGCACGCGGAACAGGCCTCCCTGGGAGGCGGCCTGTCAGTCCCCCTCTCCCAGGTAGCGGAACAGCGAGCGCAGGCCGATGCCCAACGCCGCCGCCGCGTCCTTCTTGCTGCCGCCACAGCGGGCAATCGCCTCGCGCACGTAGCGCTGGACGAACGCCTCCCGCGCGTCCTCCAGGGGAATCATCGGCGTGGCGTCACCGCCCAGCTCCAAATCCTCGGGCCCCAGGAGTTCGTCCGTTGCCAGCACCGCCGCGCGACGCACGCGCGACGCCAGCTCCCGCACGTTACCGGGGAAGGGATGCCCGCGCAGCGCCTCCGTGGCCTTCTGCGTGAAGCCTCGCGCCCTGCGCGACTCCTGCGTCAGCACATGGTGGGCGATGAGCAGCACGTCGTCACCACGCTCCCGCAGCGGGGGCACGTCCACGCGCACCTCTTCCAGCCGGAAGCGGAGGTCCGCGCGGAAGGTGCCTCGTCGCACCGCCTCCTCCATCCCCACGTGCGTCGCCGACACCACGCGCACGTCCACCTTGCGCGGCTGGTGCTCACCCAACCTCGTCACCTCGCGCTCCTGCACCACGCGCAACAGGCGCGTCTGGAGCGACAGGGGCATGTCTCCAATCTCATCCAGGAAGAGGGTTCCGCCGTCGGCCGCCTCCACCAGCCCCGCCCGCTCCGCGCCCGCTCCGGTGAAGGCGCCGCGCGCATGGCCAAACAACTCGCGCTCGATGAGGCTCTCCGGCAGCGCCGCGCAGTTGATGGCCACCAGTCGTCCGCGACGCCCGCTGCGCCGATGGAGCGCCCTCGCCACCAGCTCCTTGCCCGTCCCTGTCTCTCCTTCGATGAGGACGTTGAGCGGCGTGGGCCCCAGTCGCTCCACCTGCCGGTACAGCGCACGCATCGATGGGGACTCGCCGATGAGCCCCTCGAAGGTCGCCGCTTCGATGCGACGGGTGAGACCCTCCACCGTCGCGCGCAGCTCCGTCAGCTCGCGCCGGGTCGACAAGAGCAGCGCCGTCAGCGCGGAGAGCGCCATGGCCTCCTCCAGCTCCACCGCCGAGAAGGCCGGGGCTCCCAGCCGTCGCCCCAGGTACACCACCGACAGCGGCACCGACTCCACGCGCAGCGGCACCACCAGCGCCGAGCCCAATCGCAGGGCCTCCAGGCTCGGTGTCCGGGCCAGCGCCGCGTCCGCTTCCACGTCCGCCACCCGCACCGGCGAGCCCGACGTCAGCGCCCGGTCCACCAGACTGTCCACCACCGCCGCCTCGGGCCTGGCTCCCGTGGCGCACACCACGCGCCGAGGCCCTTCGCGCGAATCCGCGGTGACGAGGAAGCCCACGTCCGCGCCCACCACCTCGGCGAGCCCGCGCATCGCCACCTCCAACAACTCCTGGGGCGGGCGCTGCACCAATAGTCGCGAGGACAGCTCCGCCAGCACCGCCACCAGCCGGCCCTCCGGTCGCGGCGCCACCTCCGCCGCGTCACGGGGAGCGGACTCCCCCGCGTCGACGAGCTCCAGCTCCACGGTGCCCACGCGGAAGCGGTCTCCAGGCTCCAGCGGCGCCAGGTCCACGCGCTTGCCTCGGACCTTGATGTCGCAGCCCTTGCCCGCGGGGGACACGCTCCAGCCTCGCGCGTCGCGGAACAGCAGCGCGTGGCTCGGCTTCACGCCGGGCGCGCTGAGCACGGCGTCGCAGGTGGCATCGGAGCCCACGGAGATGACGGGCTTGTCCAGCGGGAGACGGCGGCCGTCGGGGAGGACCAGGAGCTGGGGCATGGCGGGAGCGGACCGACTCTGTCGCATATCAGGAATGCGGAGCGCGGGCGCGTACGCGGCACGACGCTCCCTCCACCGAGTCATTGTCCAGACGCGCCCGGCTGCTATCACGGAGCCCCAGAAGGAGCTTCCCATGGCCATCGCCACCATCGACCCGACGACGGGCAAGACGCTGCGCACGTTCAACGCCCTCACCCCGGCGGAGCTGGAGATGAAGCTCCAGCTCTCGGCCGATACCTTCGACTCCTACCGTCGGACGTCCTTCGCCGAGCGCGCCCGGTGGATGCGCCGCGCCGCGGAGCTGCTGGACGCGGAGGCGGAGCGCTACGGCCGCATCATGACGGAGGAGATGGGCAAGCCGCTGGAGGCCGCGAAGGCCGAGGCCCGCAAGTGCTCCACCGCCTGCCGCTACTACGTGGCCAAGGCGGAGGGCCTGCTCAAGGACCGGCCCATCGAAGTGGGCGGCGACACCGCCTTCGTCCGCTATCAACCCCTGGGCCCGGTGCTGGCCATCATGCCGTGGAACTTCCCCTTCTGGCAGGTGGTGCGCTTCGCCGCGCCCGCGCTGATGGCGGGCAACGTGGGCCTGCTCAAGCACGCGAACAACGTGCCCCAGTGCGCGCTCGCGCTGGAGGAGCTGTTCCTCCAGGCGGGCTTCCCGGCCGGCGCCTTCCAGACGCTGCTCATCGAGACGGCCGACGTGAATCGCGTCATCGAGGATGCGCGCGTCAAGGCCGTGACGCTCACCGGCAGCGAGGCCGCGGGCCGCTCGGTGGGCGCCTCCGCGGGCAAGTCGCTGAAGAAGGTGGTGCTGGAATTGGGCGGCAGCGACCCGTTCATCGTCATGCCCAGCGCGGACCTGGACAAGGCCGTGGAGACGGCGGCGTCCGCGCGCCTCATCAACAACGGCCAGTCCTGCATCGCCGCCAAGCGCTTCATCGTCGCCGAGTCCATCGCCGCCGACTTCGAGCGCCGCTTCGTGGAGCGCATGAAGCGCGTCACCGTGGGCGACCCCATGGACCCGAAGACGGACCTGGGCCCGCTCGCCACCGAGAGCATCCTCAAGGGTCTGCACGCGCAAGTAGAAGAGAGCGTGAAGGCCGGCGCGCGCCTGCTGCTCGGCGGCAAACCGCTGGAGCGCCCGGGGAACTTCTACCCGCCCACCGTACTGGCGGACCCGCCCCCGAAGGCGCCCGCCTTCCATGACGAGCTGTTCGGCCCGGTGGCCACGCTGCTGCGCGCGAAGGACGTCAAGCACGCCATTGAACTGGCCAACGCGACGCCCTTCGGCCTGGGCGCCAGCGTGTGGACGAAGGACGCGGAGGAGCAGCGCCAATTCATCGACGGCGTCGAGGCGGGCATGGTGTTCGTCAACGACATGGTCGTCTCCGACGCGCGGCTGCCCTTCGGCGGCGTGAAGCACTCCGGCCACGGGCGCGAGCTGGCCGACCTGGGCATCCACGAGTTCCTCAACGCGAAGACGGTGCGCGTGGCCAGCACCTCCGGAGCCGAGTCGTCGCCCAAGGGCCGCGCCCTCAGCGAGTAGCCCTCAGCGCGTGCGCACCCGGCCATCCGACGGGCGGTGGACCTCCTCCAACGCCTGCGTCACCGCCTCCACCTCCGCGCCGAGCTGCTCCACGCTCTGGCGCAGACCCAGCCCGGCGATGTTCTCGCCGGCCGCGTCCGCCGAGCGCACCCGCAGCACCTGCGCGTACAACCCCTCCAGCGTGTAGTAGAGCCGGGTGTGCTCGGCCTCGAGCCGGTCCGCCGCCGTGGCCAGCTCCGCGCGTTGCGCCCGCTGCGCGTCCAGCGCCGTCAGCGCGCCTTGCAGCCGCTCTCGCACCACCGCGTCCTTCTCCGCCACCACGCGCGTCGACAGGCGCTCCCGCTCCTCTTCGAGCCGGCGGGTCTCCTCCGGTGTCACCAGCGCGCGCAGCTCCCGCTCACGGCGCGCCAGCGCGTGACACCCCTGGCGCAGCGCCTCCACCGTGCGCTCGGGCGCATGCACCACCTCGCGCAGCACCTCGGGCCCCTGCCCCAGCTCCGCCAGGAGCCGCGTGCACAGCGCGTCCACCCGCGCCGTCCTCGGGTCCTCGGGCTCGCCGGTGGCTTGCGGCTGGGGCGGCTCTCTCTCTGGAAGCCTGGGCCCCGCCTCCTCTTCCGGGCGCTTGAGGTAGCCCGCCGCGGCGAGGAAGAAACCCAGCGCCACGAAGACGAGCCACCACAGCCGCCGCGGCTGCCCCATCGCGATGAAGAGGCACGCCATCGCCGACGCGATGAAGGCCGCCGCCTTCGCCGGGTCCCTGGAGCGGTTGGAGCGGGAGCGACGGCCGGTCCGCACCGCCTTGCGCGACTCCCGATGAGCCTCCCGACGCCACTGCTTCTCCCACGCCCGACGCACCTTGCGAGGCGGCAGGCGGCCCGTCTTCCGTACCCACGCCTCCACGGCCGCGTCCTCCCGCGCCTGCCCCTCCGACAGGGCGCCTTCCAACCGACGGAGACGCTCGTCCTGGAGCTGCGTGGAAGGGGGCGGAGGTGACTCAGGAATGCGGGGCACGCGGTACGATAACGACTTCCCCCCGCGACGCGGGAGGGTGAGCCTTCCGCCCACTGTCTCCTTCATAAGGGCGCGTCATTCTCAACGTGACGTTCGGTTCACCTTTGAAAATGCTCAATCGTTTGCATTCTCCCTGGAAAAGGCCCATGAGATTGCGTCCGCGGGGGGCACAAGGGGTTCGGTGTCGTGGAGACATTGGAGGACAAGGGGGAGCGGGGAGAGCTGGGACCCGAGGCCATCCGCGCCCTGCGTGGAGGGCACAGTCGCGCTGCTTTCGCCCGCATGCTCGGTGTCACCCCCCTCACCGTGTACCGCTGGGAGCTGCCGGAGTCGGCGCCCCAGGCTCGCAGGCCTCGTGGCCGGGTGGGCCAGGCGCTGCGCCAGTTGCTGGGGGCCGGTGGGCTCGCCGGCGTCTCCCGCCTGCCCTCCCTGTCCCGTCAACCCCTGCGTCCCGAGGAGAGCGTCCGGCTCCAGCCCTGCCTGGAGCGCCTGAAGCGGGCGGAGTGGCGCGCGGCGGAGGAGGAGCTCTTGGCGCTGGGAGCCTCGGGCGTGCTCAGGACGCCGGGCGCGCGGGCGCTGGCGGCGGTGGGCCTGGCCCACCTCCAACGCTGGGGCCGCGAGGACAGCCGGGGCGCCTTCGCCACGCTGCTCCCCCACCTGGGTGAAGCCGAGACGGGCCTCTTGCCGGAGTGGGTGGAGCTGCAGGTCCACGCGCTGGCGGCCAACCTCTACGCGTCACCAGACGGCAAGCTGCTCGACGTCCCCAAGTCCGACGCGCACGTCGCTCGCGCCGAGGCGCTGATGGCGGAGCGTCCGGACCCGGAGGCGCGCTGTCTCTTGCGCATGGCGCAGATGGCGGGCGCCTTCTACCTGGGCGAAATCGAACGGGTGAATCGCTACGCCGGACGCGTGGCGGAGGCGCTCGCGGGGGTGACGGACCCGGCGCTGCGCCTGCTGGCCGAGGACGTGTGCGCGCACGAGGAGTCCATCCGGGGCGAGGCCACGCAGGCCACCCGGCGCTTCCGCGAGGTGGCGCAGGGCGCGGCGCGGCTGGGCTACGCCTTCCTGGAGGCACGCAACCTCGCCTTCCTCGCGCAGCGCCGCCTGGATGAAGCGTGCGAGCCGGAAGAGGCGCTCCTGCTGGTGCGCCGCGCGCGCGAGGCCGCGTACGGCGGACGCATGGCGCGGGGCTTCTCCTTCATCTTCGCCGCGCGCGCGGAGGCGGACGCGCTGATACGCCTGGCCCGCTTCACGGAGGCGGAGACGGTGCTGGACGAGGCCGACGCCGTCGTCGAGGAGCTGAGCTGGTCGCCGCTGCACCTCGCGGTGACGCGCTCGCGGCTGTGGCTGACGACGAGCAAGTCCACGGAGCTGCGCCGGTTCGCGGCGAAGCTGGCCGCGTATGACGGCGACATCCAGCGCGGGCTCACGGGCGCCTACGCCCTCTTCGTGGAGGCCATGGCGGACCTCTCCAGCGGCCCCGCCCAACAGGCCGCCGCGGGCTTCGCCGCCGCCGGGGCCCGCGTCATGGAGCTGGGCGGCTGGCCCTACCTGCGCCGCGAGTGCCTGCTCTATGAGACGGCCGCGCGCGGCTACGCGGGCCAGCGCGAGGAGGGCCGCGCGGTGCTGCGCCGCACCCGCGCGTTCCTGGAGCGGATGCCGTCCGCGTGGCACTCGGCGCTGCTGCACCGCTTCGAGGGCATGTTGCTGGTGCTGGAGGGACGCACGCGCGAGGCCCGCGAGCTGCTGGAGGCGTCGCTGGGCACCTTCCGCCTCTCCGGCGACGTGTGCATGGCCGGCTACACGCGAAATCTCCTGGCGTGGCTGGCGAAGCACGAGGGCGACCCCGCCGCCGACGAGCTGCTGGCCGCCAGCGAGGCCGAGCTGCGCCGCCTGGGCGGGATGACGCCGCCCCCCAACTTCATCCCCGCCTCGGTGCTTCCACCCAGCGCGAGCGCTCCCGTCACGGACAGCACCTCCGTGAAGCGCCTGGGCGCGGAGGCGCTGGTGGTGCCCTTCGAGCGGCTGTCCGTGCGAGGCATGGGCGCGCCCCTCATCCAGCGCGAGCTGCTGGGCGTGTTGGAAGGGCTGTTCCCCGGCTGCGCGCCGCGCCTGGAGGAGGTGGACTCCCAGGGCCGCATCACCCTGCTGGCGGGGCTGGACACGAAGCCGAGCACGGACGAGGTGGAGTTCGGCGACGGCTGCGGACGACGGCTGCGGCTGGGTGTCGCGGGCCCGCTGCCGGCGGATGGCCGCGCGCTGCTCACCGCGCTGTCACGGCTGGGCGGCTTCGCGCTGGAAGTGGCGACCCTGCGCGGCTTCGCGATGGTGAACGTGGAGGCGCCCGGCTCGAACGAGTCCGCGCCGGAGGAGCCGGGCCGGGACGCGGAGCTGCCGGGCTTCATCGCCGCCTCGCCCTCCATGAAGCGGATGCGCGTGGAGCTGGCGCGCCTGTCCGCCAGCCGCTCCACCGTCATCGTCACCGGCGAGTCCGGCGCGGGAAAGGAAGTCGTCGCGCGAGCGCTGCACGTGCTGTCCACCCGCTCGCAGCGCCCCTACGTCGCCTTCAATTGCGCCGCCGTCCCCAAGGAGCTCTTCGAGGGACAGCTCTTCGGCTACCGGCGCGGCTCCTTCACCGGCGCGGCCTCGGACCACCCCGGCGTGCTGCGCGCGGCCCACGGCGGCACCCTCTTCCTGGACGAGATTGGCGAGCTGCCGCTGGACGTGCAGCCCAAGCTCTTGCGCGTGCTGGAGAACGGGGAGGTGTTCCCCCTGGGCGAGACGCGGCCTGTCGAAGTGGATGTGCGCGTGGTGGCGGCCACCCACCGGGACTTGAGCCAACTGGTGCGCGAGGGCCGCTTCCGCGAGGACCTCTACTACCGGTTGCAAGTCGTGCCGGTGCGGGTGCCGCCGCTGCGCGAGCGTCGCGAGGACGTGGTGGCGCTGGCGAAGCACTTCGTCCGGCAGCTCACTCCCGAGGGCCAGCAGCCGCCCGTGCTGGGACCGGATGCCCTGGCGACGCTGATGGCGCACTCCTGGCCCGGCAACGTGCGCGAGCTGCGCAACGTCATCGAGCGCTCCATGGCCTACGGGCCGCTGCCGACGGTGCTGGGGGCGGAGCAGATGCGCATCGCGGGCTGAGGGTCGAGGAATCATCCCCAACCCGCGATGCGCCCCGCCCTGTTTCCCCACACCCCTGTGGGAACCTGTCGAGGCTGAAGGAAGAGGTCACGCTCCGGGCCGGGGAGGGGGGGAACCCCGGCCCAGAGCGCAGTACTGCTTCCGAATCGATGCCTCTCAAAGAACACACCCATGGGCCAAAGAGGGGGGGAGCTTCGACCCTGGGTGCCGGGACCACTCCGAGAGCGGTCTCCTGTTCAAATCGTGTGTCGCCAGCCTCCGGAGAGGTCCGTCGCTCACTGACCATTCGTTAAGCACCATACGTGCCAGCCCTTAGTCCAATGGATCTGCTCAATGGAAATCATCCGAACGGGTAGGCAAAGGGAGCAGGTATATCCAATGGCCCGAGTGGGACATCCGGCTGGCCCTATCCGGATATGCCCTGACGCACTGCGAGCGGGGAGGCGAGCAGCGCGGCTGATGGCCCGGTTGAAACGGGATGAGGGGGCTCGGGCAGCGAGTGGGGTGGAAGTGAGTTAAGGGGACCGCGATGACTCACGCCGCCTCGTCACGTCGGTTCCAGGCCTTCAGCGTCGGAGTGCTGGTCTTCACGCTGGGGGTGATTCTGTGGGGCGCCTTCGTCCGGGCGACGGGCTCCGGCGCGGGCTGCGGCGACCACTGGCCGCACTGCAACGGCGAGGTGGTGCCCCGCGAGCCCACGGTGCAGACGCTCATCGAGTACACCCACCGGCTGACGAGCGGGCTCGTCATGATTCTCGCGGTGGCCCTGTGCGTGTGGGCCCTTCGAGCACATGCGAAGGGGCACCCGGTGCGCAAGGCGGCGAGCTGGGCGCTGTTCTTCATGCTGACGGAGGCCCTCGTCGGCGCCGGCATCGTGCTCCTCAAGTACGTGGCGGACAACGCGTCCCTGGGCCGCGCGGTGTGGATGGGCGTGCACCTGGTGAACACGTTCCTGTTGGTGGGGGCGCAGACGCTGGTCATCTGGTTCGCGCGAGGCCGTGCGCCGCTGACGTTCCGGGGCCAGGGGTGGGTGGGCGTGCTGGTGGGCACGAGCGTGGCGGGGATGCTGCTGCTGGGCGTGAGCGGCGCGGTGGCGGCGCTCGGTGACACGCTGTTCCCCTCGGAGACGCTGATGGAGGGGCTGCGCCAGGACGTTTCCGACACGGCGCACGTCTTCATCCGCCGGCGCATCCTTCACCCGGTGCTCGCGGTGTCCATGGGCGCGCTGCTGGTGTTGATGGGACGGTGGATGGCGCGGCTGAGGCCCTCGGTCGAGGTGAAGCGCGCGGCGCTCATCATCACCATCCTCTACTCGGTGCAGTTGGTGGCGGGCCTGGTCAACGTGGTGCTGCTGGCGCCGGTGTGGTTGCAGTTGGTGCACCTGCTGCTGGCGGACTTCGTGTGGATGGCGGTGGTGAGCCTGTGCGCGGCGGGGCTCGCGGCCGATGCGCCGAGGGCGGAGCCGGTGGTGGAGACGGTGCCGACGCACGCGTCTCCCGTGTAGCGCGTCAGCGGGACTCCGACTCCGCGCGCAGCCGCAGGCCCTTGGGGACGAGGACGCGACCCAGGGCCTCGAACGCGCCGCTGACGAGCAGGGCGAGCACCGCGGCGGGCACCGCGCCTTCCAGGATGAGGCGCGTGTCGTCCAGGCGGATGCCGGTGAGGATGGGCTGGCCGTAGCCGCCCGCGCCCACGAGCGCGCCGAGCGTGGCGGTGCCCACGTTGATGACGGCGGCCGTCTGGATGCCCGCGAGGATGGAGGGCGAGGCCATGGGCAAATCGATGCGCCACAGCCGCGCGCGTGGAGGCAGGCCCAGCGCGTCCGCGGACTCGCGCACCTCCAGGGGGATGCCGGTGAGTCCCGAGGCCGTGTTCCGGACGATGGGCAGGAGGCTGTAGAGGAACAGCGCGGCGATGGCCGGCCGGAAGCCGATGCCCAGCAGCGGAATCATCATCACGAGCAGCGCCAGCGAGGGGATGGTCTGGATGACGCCGGCGAGGCCGAGCACGCCCTGCCCGAGTCGGGGACTGCGCGACGCGAGCACGCCCAGCGGCACCGCGAGCGCCAGGGCCCCGAGCAGCGAGACGCCGACGAGGAACAGGTGCTCCCGGGTGCGCAGCCAGACGCGGGAGACGAGGCTGTCGCCGTGCACGACGGTGGAGACGCCCAGGGCTTGCGCGAGGAAGTCGGAGGCCACCTGGGCTTCGGGCACGCGCTCCAGTCGCGCGCGGGCGTTGAGCTTCACCATCTTCTCCTCCGACAGCGTGCCGGAGAGTCGAAGGATGGCCGCGAGGGCCTCCGGGGCGCGTGCCTCCAGGTCCGCGCGGTAGAGGAGCACGGCGTCGTAGGCGGGGAAGTGGTGCAGGTCGTCCACGAGGACGCGCAGGCCATAGGCGGCGATTTCAGCATCCGTGGAGTACAGGTCCGTCACCTGGACGGAACCCGCCTCCATGCCGCGATAGGCGAGGTCATGGTCCAGGCCGCGCACGTCGCGCTGGGGGAGACGGTAGCTGTCGCGGAGCGCGGGCCAGCCGTCGCCGCGCTCCATGAACTCGTTGCTGAAGCCGAAGCGCAGCTCGGGATGTTCGCGCAGGTCGGAGATGCTCCGGATGCCCAGGCGCTCGGCCTCGGCCTCCTTCATGCCCAGCGCATAGGTGTTGTTGAAGCCGAGCGGCGCGCTCATGCGCAGCCCCTCTTCGGCCAGGGCGACACGAAGGGCCGCGTCGTCCGGCAGCTTGCGGCCGGAGAGCAGCTCCTGGCGCAGCGTGCCGGTGTACTCGGGATACACGTCCAGCTCGCCTCGGCGCAGCGCTTCCCAGAGCACGGCGGTGCCACCGAGCTCGCGCCGGTGCCGCACGCTCGCCCCGGTGCTCCGCGCGAGCTGCGACACCATCTCTCCGAGGATGACGGACTCGGTGAACTTCTTGGAGCCCACGCGCACGGAGGGCTCACCCTGGGTCGTGCTCGCGCGCTCGCACGCGGTCAGCGCCAGCGAGAACAGGAGGAGCACCGCGAGGCCCATCGGCGGGCGTGTTCCATGCTTGCTCATGCCGAGGCCCCATTCCCCGGAGCCAGTCGCTGGGCCTGGATGAACCGCGTGACGAACGGGTCGGCGGGACGGGTCTCCAGGTCCACGAGGCTGCCCTGCTGCACCACGCGTCCCTCACGCATGAGCACGATGTCATCTCCGAGGAACCCCGCCTCCGCGAGGTCATGCGTCACCAGCACCACCGTCTTGCGCAGCCGCGCGAAGATGGCGCGCAGGTCCGCTTGCAGCTCGTGCCGCACCAGCGGGTCCAACGCTCCCAGCGGCTCGTCGAGCAACAACACCTCCGGGTCCAACATGAGCGCGCGCATCAGCGCCACCCGCTGCCGCTGTCCTCCAGAGAGCTGCGCCGGATAGCGCGCGAGCGCCTCCGCGGGAAACCGCGTCAGCTCCACCAACACGTCCCTCCGCTCGCGAGTCTTCGCGGGAGACCAGCGCAGGTGCTGCGCCATCAGCGTGACGTTCTCCTCTCCCGTGAGATGCGGAAACAGCCCGCCCCCCTGGAGCGCGTAGCCCACCCGATGACGCAGCGACAGCAGCGCCTTCGCGTCCGTGGGCAGGGGCTTGCCCCCATAGAGCACCTGCCCCGTGTCCGGATGCAGCAGCCCGTTGAGCAATCGCACCAGCGTGGACTTCCCGCAGCCGCTCGGCCCCAACAGCACGGTGGTCCGCCCCGTGGGCAGGGTGAGGTTCAGTGCGTGCAGCGCCTGCGTGGTGCCGAAGCGCTTGGAGACATCCTGCAAGGCATACACGAGGCGGCCCCTTCGCTCGAAGGCAGTGGGTTCAGGGTACGGAGAAGGCACCATTGCAGACCGGGGGGAACGCGGGCTCGGCCGACGCGAGGAAGCTGCACGCAGCGAACAGTGCCCGGTCCCCCCACTGCATCGCCCCAGCCCAGACGACGAGCGGGCCGCGCGCGGACGGCGCGGTGAAGCGCTGACACCGCGCGGGCCGCTCCTCCAGAAGGCACTCGACCTCCTCCACCGGACTTGCGCCCGGCAGCGCGGCTCTCAATTCGGCGACGCTCTGGTCCCTCCAGCGCACCGTCACCTCCTCCCGCGCGGGCCGATACACGCTCCACACCAACGACGCGTCGTCACAGCGGATGCGTCCATCGCGACTGGTGGACAACGACGGCTGGCAGCCTTGAGGCACCGCGAGCGTGCGCCAGGGCAGACGCGGAGGCAGCAGCAACGCCGCCGCGTCCAGCGACTCGCCCTCCGGACTGCCGCGCGACGCGAGGAACTCGAAGAGCTCCAGACAGCGCGTCAACGCGGGCTGCGCGTTGTCCTTCGCGACACAGCCCAGCTCCCGCTGCCGCCCCAGCAGCCCCGCCACGGAGACCAGATAGCCGCCCGCGCGACAGGAGCCCGGTCCCTCCAGGCCCGCGTCCCCCACCTCGCACACGGCGAAGCGGGCCGCCGGCCACGAGCGCCCCGCGAGCGGCAGCGCGCCCTCCGCCACCACCACGCCCTCCCCCAGCCGCTCCACCAGGCGCGCCCGGGCGAGCGTGAGCACTCGCGCGGCGGGCACGTCCTTGCGCTCGACGAGCCACACCGTCGCGTCACCACATTGATAGGTGCGCGAGTTGGTGCTGTCGGGAACGGGCGTGCATCCCTCGAAGAGCGCACGGGCTTCCGGCAGGAAAGGGCCCGCGGGTGTGGCCCCTTCGGGCGCGACGGGCGGGACATGCGGCGCCGACGTCATGCACGCGGCGCACAGCACCGTGAAACCCCAGGCCAGCATCCACTTCCAGGCGTTCGCCATGTGCCGGGATAGGCATCCGTCCGCCGCGACGTCAACCTGGCAGATGCGCCCGCTCCCGGCGTCCCACACACCTGCTGGAACGCCGGCGCGGTGACACGGGTCGCCCCGAGTCACCGCGCCGACGCTTCACGAGAGGCTCCGCGCGCTCAGCGGTGGATGGTCTTCTCGAGCTCCTTCGCCATCTTCTCGTTGCTCGCGATGCCCCGACGCGTCTTGCTCAGGAGCGCGCTGAAGGCGGCGTCGGTCTCGTACTTGTCCATGCCTTCCTTGGCCAGGTCCTGCCCCCGCTTGCCGTCATCGGCGACGCGCGAGAGGAAGTCCTTGTCGAACTCCTTGCCGTTCTTCTCGCGGAGCTTGTCCAGCTCCTTCTCCGCCTCAGTGATGCGCTTGTTCAGGCGCTCGTCCACTCCCTCCATCTTCTTGTCGTAGCCCTCCTGCATGCCGGGGGTGGCACCGGAGCCACCCGTCCCGGGAGGCCCGGACAGGTCGATGGTCGCCACCTCGATGGACTTGCTGTCGGCCCACGCCTTGAGGTCGGACAGGTGCTGCTTGTGGTCCGTCACCAGCTTCTGCGCGAACGTGCGGACCTTCGGGTCCTGCGTCTTCTCCAGCGCCATGTTGCCCAGGGCAATCTGCTTGGCGTCGAACAGGGCCAGCTTGCCGACATACAGCTCCTTCTCGGCCGCCGCCTCACCGATGCGCTTGTCTTCCTTGTGGGCCTTCTTGGCCTCGTCTTCCGCGAGCGCCGTACCCGTCATCGAGCCGAACACCAGCGCCGCCGCCAGGGCCGCCCCACCACCACCACCAAGAATCCTTCGAGCCATGCCGTCCTCCTGGACAGGGAATGCCGGAAGCTGGTTCACCCCCCGTGGCCCGGCAATCGCCGCCCGCTCGCCAGCCCCCGCCGCGAGCAGCACTCTTTCGTGGGGTGCTCGTCAGTCACCGGGACAATGAAAGACATTTTACAGTCGACCCGAAAACTGGAGCATTCCTGTCTCATCCCGTCCCTGAGTACGACGTCGGACACACGGGGACTGTCGACAGAATGTCTCATGGTGGCATTGACTCTCGCTGTTTCATTCAGTTATTCACTCAATCTCCATCTTTCCCGGAGATGACAATGATTGGCAGCGTCGCGAAGAAGAATGGTCGTCTGGCCGTGTTTGCCGGTGCCCTGCTGAGCCTCGCCGCGTGCACGGGCGAGGAGGCGCAGACCCCGGAGGCCCCCGCCGTGGAGCAGACGGCGCTGAACCGTGGCTGTGCGACGATTGAGCCCTCGGTGGAGGAGCGCGCCGCCATCGACGCCTTCCTGGCCGAGCAGAAGACGGCGATGCGCGCGGTGGGCTCGGTGACGGTGCCGACCTACTTCCACGTCATCAACAAGGGCACGGGCATCGCGAACGGCGACATCCCGGACTCGCAGATCACCGCGCAGATGAACGTGCTGAACGCGGCCTATGCCAACACCCCGTTCCGCTTCGTGCTCCAGGGCACGGACCGCACGACGAACGCGAAGTGGTTCGCGCTCAAGGACGGCAGCGCCAACGAGAAGGCGATGAAGAAGGCCCTGCGCAAGGGTGGCCCGGAGAGCCTCAACGTCTACACCGCCAACCTGAGCGGCGGCCTGCTGGGCTGGGCGACGTTCCCCACCAGCTACACCTCGCAGCCCAAGCAGGACGGCGTGGTCATCCTCTTCAGCAGCGTCCCCGGCGGCTCCGCGGCGCCCTACAACGAGGGTGACACGGGCACGCACGAGGTCGGCCACTGGCTGGGCCTGTACCACACGTTCCAGGGCGGCTGCACTGGCGCGGGTGACTCGGTCAGCGACACGCCGGCGGAGGCTTCTCCCGCGTACGGCTGCCCCACGGGCCGCAACACCTGCTCGTCCACGGGCAACGACCCCATCACCAACTTCATGGACTACACCGACGACAACTGCATGAACACGTTCACCGCCGGCCAGTCGGCGCGCGCGGACCAGTTGACGGCGACCTACCGCTAGGACGTCTCACGACAGCACGGACTGTTGTCGGCTCGGCGCCGGGGTCTCCCACGAGGAGGTCCCGGCGTCGTTGTTTTCACTCCGTCCCGCAACCATCCGAGGGGTCGCGGGTTGAAGGCCGAGACACCTTGGAGCCTTCTTCATGTCCCGCCTCGGTCTGCTCGGTTTGTTGTGCGTGTGCATCGTCACGGCCTGTGACTCCTCGACTCCGGACTCACCCGACGCCGAGCCACCCGACTCGGGGACGACGCTCGACGCGGGGAGCGACAGCGGCACGGACGCGGGGAGCATGAGCGACGGCGGCACGGACGCGGGCAGTCCCCAGGATGCCGGAGCGGACGCGGGCGTGATTCCGGATGGCGGCGCCACCGAGAGCCTCTGCTCCACGCTGCCATTCCCCGCGCCCTGTGAAGAGCCGCAGGCGGGCACCCTCGTCACGTCCGTGAGCGACTGGGGCCGGCCCGGGACCTATTCGGTGACGGAGGAGAAGGTGACGAACCCGCACCCCGTCGCGCGCGGGCAGGTGGTCACCTACCGGCCGACGGGACAGGACTCGGTGCCGGTGCTCTTCTTCTCGCATGCGTTCGGAGCCACCGACTCAGACCTGTACGTGGAGATGTTCCGGATGCTGGCGAGCCAGGGCTACGCGGTCGTCTTCGTGCCCTACCCGCTCACGCCGGACACGACGCGGCCCAACGAGGCCCGCTACGACTGTCTGTGGCAGGGCTTCCAGGCGGCGGTGGCCCAGCAGCAGGGCCGCTTCGACCTCACGCGCGTGGGCTTCTTCGGCCACAGCTACGGCGGCGGCGCGACGCCGGAGATGGCGCGGCGGGGCTTCGTGGAGCAGGGCTGGGGAAGCCGCGGGCGGTTCATCTTCTCGATGGCGCCCTGGTACACGTGGGGCCGCGACTACCAGACGCTCCCCACCGACGTCCGGGCCGTCATCCAGGTGTACGCGGATGACGACGTGAATGACCACGCCATCGCCGTGGATATCTGGAACAGGCTGCCCTCGGGGATGGAGCGCGCGTGGCACAACGTGGTGAGCGATGCCTGTGGCTGCGGGCTCAACGCCACCCACACCGTGCCCATGTCTCGCGCGGCGCTCACGGGCAACCCGGAGAACGTCCTCAACGCCCATGACCGCGAGGCGGTGTGGCGGCGGGTGCATGCGCTCGCGGTGTACGCCTTCACGGGTGACACGGCGGCGCGTGCGGTCGCCTACGGGACGGACACGAGCATGGGCCACTGGGTGGCATGTGGAGGCCGCCCCGTGCGACCGCTCGTGCGGAGCAGTGCGGAGCCGCGGCCCTCACCCTGCCATGCGTACAAGTATCCGTGGTCCGCGCGCTGCCAGTACGTGGACCCCGGCGACACCTGCCAGTGAAGGAGGTGTCGGGCCCTCCCCAGCCGAAGCCCACGGTGGAGTGATAAGTCAGCACCGTGGCTCACCTGGGAGGGCACGATGTGGCGGTTTCCAGCGATGCACGTGGAGGCGCGATTCACGACCCGAGCGCGGCCGGAAGCCGTGCTCGAGCAGCTCGTCGAGTGGGTGGACCCACGACAGTCGCTGACGCTCCTGGGACGTGATGGGAGGACAGCCCGTCCCTATCTGGGTACGCAGGGAAGCAACAGCATGAGGCTTGAACGGAAACAGCAGGGAGACCACTTCCTGTCGTCCCTCTGGATTCAGGCCTCGTCCGAGCTGACGCCCGTGTCGGAACGAGAGTTCCGTGCGGTCACCACGCTGACGCCCGCGGCGTCAGGGGCGCTCGGTCTCGTGCTCGTGAGCGTGCCCGTTCTCGCCATCCTCGGGTTCGTCGTGGCGTTGGTGACTCGTGGGGGCACGATGTTGTTGCTCGTGCTGCTCTCGCCGGCCTTCGCGTCGCTCTGGCGATTTCTCGCGGGCCAATGCGTCACGCGCGAACATGAAACCCTCCAGCGCGCGTGGGCGCACGCGGATGAGGTCTCACAAACCTCGTGAATGTCGAGGCCTGAGCCTCGAGGGACGCCGACCGGGTGCTCGGCGTCCCTCGGCGTCACGGTGCCTCAGGGGCTGCGAGGACAGACGGGCGGCTCGGAGGGGCAGCGCCCATCGCGGTCCTTCGGGTTCGTCTCCGTGCACTCTGCGATGCGCGCGAAGGTGGTGCTCGCCGCGAGGCTGAGGTCGGAGCCATTCCACCCGCGCAGGATGCCGTGGCCCGCGCTGTCCTCGATGCGCGAGTTCGCGATGAAGGGCGCCGTCGGCTCGTCGAACACGAGGATGGCCGAGCTGACATCGAACGAGGACGGCAGGTAGTTGCACCCATGGCTGGAGCACTGACACGCCCCACCCGCGTAGCGCACCACCACCGACTCCAGCCGGTTGGCCGCGTTCATCCCGTCGAAGCGGATGCCCGTCCAGTCACCCGCCCTCGGCGTCGTCTCGCTCGAAGTGAAGGTGATGGGCCGAGCGGTCGTCCCGGCGGCGATGAGCGCGCTCGTCTCGTCGTAGATGTCCAGCGTCGTCGCCGGCTCGAAGCGCAGCGTCGCGCCCGCTTCGATGGTGAGCGTCGCCGCCACCCGGTTCCCACCCACCTGGAGCCCGCCCAGGCGATAGGGCACACCCAGGTCCTTCAGCGTGGCATTGGCGCCCAGGAAGTACACCGAGGCCGACGCGATGGCCGGCCCCACGTAGATGGTGTCCTCCAGGTTGCCCGTGTACGTGCCCGACGGCAGCGTCCCCAGGGCATTGGGATTGACGGCGAGCGGCTGCGGCCGGGCCGTGCTGCCCGACCCGCGAATGGTCAGGTCCGAGGAACCCGTCGCGAAGCCCGAGGTGCCATTGATGAGGATGCCGGGCCCCTGCGAGCTCTCGATGGTGACGTGATTGACGAACAGCGGCGTCAGGCCGGGCAGGTCAGCGCCCGCGTTTACTCGCACCGTGGCCAGGGCCGTCGCCGTGTCTCCGCCTCCAGAGAACACCGTCCACTCCAGCCGCGCCGAGCCTCCCGTCCCGATGAGCACCTGGCCCCACGGCCTGCCCGACTCGCGCGACTCGAAGCGCACGGGCTGGCCCTGCTTGCCCTCGACGCGGAGCACGCCGCCGCTGTCCACCTGGAGCGAGGCCCCCGCCGCGATGCGCACCGTCGCGCAGGCCGCCACGGTGACCTGCCCTCGGATGGAGAGGTTGCTGGTGATGACATGCGGACTGCCGGCGGCCCACGTCTCCGAGGTGGAGAGGGTGCCCTGGTGCTCCACGACGGCGCCGGTGACCGCGGGACACCCTTCTTCCGTGTCGGGTCCGTCCTGCGGCGTTTGCGAGTCCTCGGAGCATCCGGACAACAGCGAGGCACTCAAGAGCAAAGAAAGCGCGAACCGGCGCGATGCGACGTGCATGTCATCTTCCCCAAAGCAGATTGGAACAACCCCTCTGCTCGCGAACATCGCCGATTCTCGCGGACGTGCCAATGCGCTCGCCCGCATCGGTGGCCCGTTACATTCGTTTACATTCCGCACATCCTCCCGCGACATCCCAGCGGTGAAGTGCGCAGCATCCAATGGACCCCGAGGTCCTGGCCCTGGGAGGTTCGATGTCGTCCCCACGCCCCATCCGACATTTCTTCGCGGTTGCCCCGCTCGTCGTCCAAGTCCTGTTGCTGCTCGCCTTCGCGTCGCGGGCCGCGATGCCGCCGAGCCTCGACATGAGGTCCAGCCTTCGAACGACAGACGTGGTGGAGCTCGGACAGCTCCTCGTCGATGTCGGCGTGTGGCAGGTGCGCCGGCTGAATCCCCAGGAATGGGTGAGGCAGCTCATGACGCCTGGGGGCGCCTGCGCGACAGGCATGCTCCTGCTCCACTGGAGGAGGCAACTGGTGGGTGATGCGCTCCCGTGGTTCAACGGCGAGCCCGCCGCGGGCCAGTCCCACTAGACTGGGAGACATGATGGGAACCGCCACACCGTCACCTGGCATCGAGGTGCTCCTCATCGAGGACGACGCGCACCTGGCGCGCCTCACGGCCGAGTACCTGGAGCGCCAGGGCGTGCGCACCTGCGTCGCGCGGGATGGCGAGCTGGGTCTGCTTGAAGCCTCGCGCCGCGCCTTCGACGCCATCCTCATCGACATCATGCTGCCCCGGAAGGATGGGCTCACCGTGTGCCGCGAGCTGCGGGAGCGCTCGGCGGTGCCCATCCTCATGCTCACCGCGCGCGGCGAGGAGGCGGACCGGGTGATGGGCTTGGAGCTGGGCGCGGACGACTATCTGCCCAAGCCCTTCTCCTCACGGGAGTTGCTGGCGCGCATCCAGGCGCTGGTGCGGCGCAGCCGGGGACTGCTGGGGCCCTCGCGCGAGGTGGTGCGTGTGGGCGCGCTCACGCTGAACCGGGGTGACATGCGGGCGTCGCTGGATGGGCAGGTGTTGTCGCTGACGCGACACGAGTTCGCGCTGCTGCTCGGGCTCGCGGAGCGCGCGGGACGGGTGCTGTCGCGCGAGCAGTTGCTGGAGCTGGCGAAGGGCAGCGACCCGGACGGCCCCGTGGACCGCGCCATCGACGTGCATGTGTCCCGGCTGCGCCAGAAGCTGGGGGACGACGCTCGCAATCCCCGGATGCTCAAGACGGTACGAGGCGTGGGGTATGTGCTGGAGCGAGGCGACGAGTCATGAAGCTCAGTGAGCGGCTCCGCCCCCGTCGGATGTTCTGGCGCATCTATCTGTATGGCCTGTTGATGCTGGGGGGCGCCGTCTTGTCCTTCTCCCTCATCACCAAGCTCCTGCAGCTCCATGGCAACCAACCCAACAACAACCACTTCACGGAGCTGGTGGACCTGGCCAACTCGGACTCCCCGGACCTCGGGCGAATGATTGAGTCCCTCAACGCGAAGAAGAACGTCCAGGCCACCCTGTATGACCTTCAGGGCAACGTGAAGCTGACTTCGGCGCACCCCCCGCTGAGACCGCTCAACGAAGCGGAGTGGCAACAAGTTCGCAGGGCCAATAACTGGTTCGAGAGGGACGAACTCAACTTCTGGGCCGCCCCCACGTGGCGCGGCGACGTCGTGACAGGCGTGCTGATCTACCGGACCGTCACCCATCGTTGGGTCTACGTGGCGCTGAGTGTCAGTCTGGCCGCCGTGCTCTTCTTCCTGGCGGGAATCTCCGTGCCCCTGGCGCGCGCGATTGTCTCCCCGCTGGAGCAACTGACCACCGCGGTGGGAGAGTTTGGCCGAGGGAACCTGTCCGCGCGCGTGCGGCTGAAGGGCCGGAACGAAGTGGCGGTGCTGGGGAACACCTTCGACACGATGGCCGCACAGACGGAGTCGCTCATCCGAGGCCAGAAGGAGTTGCTGGCCAACGTGTCGCACGAGCTGCGCACGCCCCTGGCGCGGCTGGGCGTGACGCTGGACCTGGTGGAGGACGGACAACCAGAAGAGCTGGCGATGCGATTGCCGGAGCTGCGGCGGGACATCGGG
This sequence comes from Myxococcus eversor, assembly GCF_010894455.1. GTDB lineage: Bacteria > Myxococcota > Myxococcia > Myxococcales > Myxococcaceae > Myxococcus > Myxococcus eversor. Next base: position 523,468 of record NZ_JAAIXY010000002.1, read on the forward strand.
GAACTTCAGCAGCTCGTGGATGGTGTGTTGCAGATGGCCCGGCTCGACCTGGAGGCGAATCAGGCGGGACAGCCGGGTCCTCGCATCCAACGGGCGACGCTGCGGCTGACGGAGTTCCTGAAGGACGCCGCCGAGCGCTTCCAGAAGAGCGCGCCCGAGTGCCCTCTCCAATTGGAGCTGGCCGAGCAACTGCCGCCGTTGGAGGCCGACCCGGTGCTGGTGCGGCGGGCGCTGCACAACCTGCTCGACAACGCGCGCAAGTACTCGGAGCCCGGCAGTCCGGTGACGCTGCGGGCCCAGGTGGAAGCCGACGCGGTGCACCTGGAAGTGGAGGACCGGGGCATCGGCATCAGCGACGAGGACCTGCCGAAGCTCACCACGCCGTTCTTCCGCACCGACCGCAGCCGAGCGAGGGAGACGGGAGGCACCGGCCTCGGGTTGACGCTCGTGCGCCGCATCGTCGAGGCCCACGGAGGCACGTTGTCCCTCCAAGGGGTCACCGAGGGAGGAACCCGCGCCCGGCTCGTGCTTCCCCTCGCGAAGCCCTAATCCACGTCCCGAGGCTCGGGGCGGCTCTGTCCGTAGGCGTTCTCGAGAATCGCGTCACTGCGGAGTCCACTCGACTTCGCCGCCTCGACGTCCAGACCCTCGCCGTGCCCGCGCCCGCGTCCCTCGAACACCAGCGCGTCCCCGTTGAACGACGCCGTGCGGGGACATGACGGCAGCTTCAAGCCCGAGCGCAGCAACTCACATGGCAGTGAGCGCCCGCTCTCGAAGGTCGACGCGCCCTCCTTCTCCGTGAGCAGGTATTGGACGCGTCCCGCCTCGAAGCGCAGCGACACCAGGCCCTTGCCCAGCAGCCGCTCCACGTCCACTCGCGGCCGCTCCTGAGTCCAGGGCTCTTGTCCCCCCTGGGAGAACAACAACCACTCCCGCCACTTGAGCGCCGGAAGTCTCAGCGCCTTCGCATCGTCTCGCGGCACCCGCACCGTGCCTCGAAAGGCCTGACAGTGTGTCGTGTCGCAGACGGCCCGGCCCGGGTGACGGCTGTGCTGCTCGTTGTGCGCCACCACCCGCGCCAACGCCAGCCGCGCTTCGCCCTTCAACGTCACGTCCTCCGCCGACACCACGCCCGCCGTGTACTGCAACCGCGTCGTGCGGAACACGAAGTCCGAGCCTCGCCGCGCCTTCAATGCGCTGGGCGACGTGGGCACTCCCGCGGGTGGCCGGTACGCGGGCGGTGGCGACCACGTGAAGACTCCCGCGTAGTCCCGTCCCTCCTCCGGCCCCTTCGGAAAGCGCACCCGCCACGGCGCACCCAGGCACACCGCCGCCCCTCGCGCCGTCAATCCCTCCAGCCGGGCCCACTCCACCGGCGCCACCTTCGGCAGCCCGTTGTCCACCGTGAAGCCCGCACCCGCGCAACGCGCTTCCACCTCGCGCGCGGGCACCAACCCCAACACCTGCACCCGCGCCGCCTCCACCCCCGCCTGCTTGCGCGCCTTCGCCAGCGCCGCCGGAATCTCCTCCGCGAACTGGCGCGGCATCTTCCCCGGCCGCACCGCCACCACCACCAGGTCCCCGTCCACCGCCGCAATCCAGCCGTACTGCGGACGGCTCGCCGCGTCGCGCACCGTGCCCGTCTTCGTCGCCACGCCCACCAGCGCCTTCGACGCGGGCAGCTCCGCCAGCGTCCCTCGCGCCGCGTTGTCCGCCAGCAGCCCCACCACGTCCGGCCGAGCCTCCGCCAACAACCGATAGGCCTGCGCCATCCCCCACGGACTCAGCGCCAACGTGGAGCGCAGGCCGACCACGTCCGCCATGTCCACCGGCGTCCCCGTCAGACCCAGCACCGACAGCACCGGCTCCCACGCACCAAACCCCTTCGGCGCCGAGCCCTGCGTCTCCCAGTCCAGGAAGTACCCGTTGCACGAGCGCAGCAGCGCCGTGCGCGCGTCCACCTTCGCCGGCAGCCCCGGGCCACACGCCCACTCCTGTACGTCCACGCGCGGCGCCAACACCGGATGACCTCTACCCGACGCGTACACGAAGGGCTTCAGCACGGAGCCATAAGGCAGCGCGCGCCGCACCTCGCCCTCCGACAACAGCACCTCGCCCGAGTGACGACTCACCACCACCGTGGCCGGCCCCGCCGCGCGCACCTCCACGTCCGCGAGCTCGTCGATGGACAGCGGCACCACCCACCGCGCCCCGTCGTGACACTGGCGCAGCCGCCGCGCCAGCGCCTTGGGAAACCCCACCGTCTCGCTCAACAGCCGCGCCAGCGCCCGCCGCGCCCGCGACGAGTCCACCGCTGGCGCCGCCGCCAGCTCCGAGGCCGCGCGCGACAGGGATTGATACGGGCCCTCGCGCCACGCGGGCAGCTCGCCGCTCAGCGCCACCGCGAAGGCTTCGTGAAAGAGCCGGTCCTCGCTCGACTGCGGACAAGCCCACCACAGGAGCTGATGGGCCAGCTCGTGCCGCAGCGCCACGCGCAACCGCTCGTCCAACACGCCCGGCGTGTTCTGCCGCAGCTCCACGAGTCCCGGCCGGCCCTGCGCGTTGCGCTCGGGCGACAGGGCCACGCCGCGCTGGAGGATGATGGAGGCAGGGGCCTTCACCGGCGCCCCACCCGCCTCCGCCGCGTACACCGCCTCCAACGCCGCCCAGCCGGCCTCCGCCTCGCGACGAAGGTCCGACTCGGGCGTCACGTCACCTCGCGTGACGAAGGTGGGGGTGGCCGTCAGCAACACGGCCACCACGGAGGCCCACCCCATCGACTACAGGTCTCCCGTGCCCTTCTTCGACGGAACCACCTTCAGCGAGTCCGGGGCCGTGCGGCCGTGGATGCTCGCGGCGTACATGTCCTCGATGCTCGCGGGAGGCGCGGAGAACGTGCCGGGGAACTGCGCGCGCAACACGTAGCCCACCGTGCGCGGGCTGTCGCTCCACCACGCCGGCTCCTCGAAGAAGAACGTCGCGCGCTCCGGGCTCAACACCCGGCGCTTCAGCGCCTCCGGCACCAACGGCAGCGAGTGCGGAGGACCGCGGAACGCCTTGTCCTCCTGGAGCGCCACGAAGCCCGCGGGCACCGCGTCCTCCACCACGTAGTACGCCGAACGCACCTTGTTGCTCCCGCGCGCGTCCATCGTCAGCTCCACGTAGACCTCTTCGCCCTGTGACACCGTGTCCCCCGCGCCGAGCTTCACCTTCCCGCCCTCGCGCAGCGCGTAGTACGCACGCGAGAGCGACATGCCCTCCGCCTGCGCGCGCACCGCGGACAGCGGCGTGAGCGCGGTGGCCTGAAGCGTCGCCACGCCGTCGAAGCCACCCACGTCCACCGTGCGAGTCCCCGGCTCCAGCGTCGCGACGAGGCCCATGCCGCGCGGAGAGAACTTCACCGCGCCCTGGGTGCCCTTCACCTCCGGCGGAGTCATGCCCTTGAACGCCTTCGCGTCGCGCTCCAACAGCCACAGCGAGTGCAACAGCGCGGTGCTCCGGTCGAACGTGGACAGGTCCGGCTCGGACAGCATCTCCAGGATGCGCTTGCGAGCGCGGGTGACATCCAGCGTGCCGAACGACGCCGCGTGCGCGGCAATCGCCGACATGCCCACGCGCCGCAGCGGGAAGCGGAAGAACGCCTCCGACAGCTCCAGCTCCTGGCCCGGCTTGTACGCGGCCAGCGTCGTGAACCCCTCCGAGCTGCGCTTCACCAGCGCGTTGATGCGCGCCTGGAGCTCCGGCTCCTTGATGACGCCCGCCTTCTCCGCCGCGAGCACCGCCAGCGCCAACGAGTACAGCTCACCGGACTCGGAGGCCTCCACCAGCGCACGCACGCGCGCCGCCTGCTTCGGCCCCTCCAGCCGCGCCAGCACATAGGCCCGCGTGGCCTCGTACTCGGGCGGAAGCCCCTCCTGCGCCTCCAACCAGCGCGCGCTCTCGACCAGACGCGGGTCCGCGCGGTCCACCAGGCCCGCCTCGGCCGCGTACGCCAGGCCGTCCAGCGCGATGAGGGTGAGCGGCAGGCTCGGCGTGCTGTAGCCACCGAACCAGGTGAAGCCGCCGCCCTTCACCGACAGGTTGAGGATGCGCGCGGTGCCCTGCACGGAGCGGCTGCGAGCCTCCGCCAGCAGCGCCTGCGTGTCCGTGTCCAGCTTCGCCAGCGCGCCCGCCTTCTGGAGCACCTGGTACACCGCCACGTTGGGCACCGTCGTCGACACGAGCTGCTCCAGGCACCCGTACGGGTACGTGAGCAGTTCGCGCACGTTGGACAGCGCCGCGTCGACGATGGACGGCTGGAGCACCAGCTCCACGCGCGTCAGCGTCGCCTCCTTCGCCGCCGGCACCTCCAGCGCGCCACCACCCCAGGCGCTCACCTTGACGACGTCCTCCACCGCCGCCGACTCCACCTGGAACAGCTTGCGGTCCTTCAGCGGGTCCTTGCCACCCGACACGTCCACCATGAGCTGCGCATCACCCGTCGAGGCGGCGCGCAGCGTCAGCGGCACCACCTGCTCGCCGCCCTTCGCCAGCTCCACCTTGTGCTGCGACTGGTCCGCCTTCAGCGCGCCCAGCGACGCGAGCTTCACCTGGAGCAACTGGCTCCCCGGCGACTTCTCCCCCGCGGACAGCCGGATGGACGCCAGCGCCTCGTCACCCTCGCGCAGGAACTGCGGCAGCGCCGCATACAGGTTGAGGCCGCCGCGCGAGGCGAACTCGGACGTGCTCTCGCCGAAACGGCCGGACGTGTCCGCCGCCACCGCCGTCACCACCCACAGCGTCTGGTTGGACGGCAACGTGAAGCGCACCGTGGCGCGGCCGTCACGGTCCGTCACCACCGTCGGGTCCCAGTGCGCCGTGTCCTTCTCCAAATCCTTCGCCTGACGGCTGGGCGGTTTGATGGACGCGAAGGCGTGGTCCGGCAGCCCCGCCATCTTCCGCGCCAGCGCCTCGCCGTACCCGTACCCCTGGAACTCCGAGGAGTAGAAGTTGGACACGTTGTTGCGCGCCGGCGGGTAGAAGAAGTCGAGCACCTTGGGACGGAACTCGGACTGGATGGCGTAGACGGCCTTGTCCACCACGCCCAGCGACAACTGCGCGACGACGCCCTTGCCCTCGTGGTCCACGACGCGCACGTCGATGGTCTGCTCGGTCAGCGGCGTGGCCTCGGCGCGACGCGGCTGCAACTCCACGGTGAGCGTGCGCTCGCGCGGAATCACGCGGAACGCCACCGTGCGCTCCTCCCAGCGGCCCGTCGACGTGGGGTACGCCACGGACGCATACACCGCGCCGCCGAAGCGCTTCTCCACGCTGAAGCTGTGCACCAGCGTGCGGCCCGTCAGCTCCACCACCTGCGTGTCATAGAGGCTGGCGCCCGCCAGCGTCACCCACACCGGGCCCGCGTCTCGGCCACCCGCGCCCCAACCGTCCGGCAGGAGCGCCACCAGCCGCGCCGAGTCCCCGGGCTCCAGCGTGCCCGACAGCGACGCCAGCGTGAGGTTGGGCACCTGCGCCACGGCCTCGTCCGCCGAGCCGATGACGAGCAGCGACTCCTCGCCCTGCCACGTCTCGCCGCGCTTGTCCTTCACGACGACGCGCGCCAGCACCGCGCCCACGTCCGACGTGGGCACCTTCTCGCGGTGCGTCCCGTCCGCCGCCGTGGTGAACGAGCGCTTGCCCAGGCTCTTCTCCGCGCCGTCCGCCTTGCGCAGCACGAACTCCACCTCGCCCTGCGTGACGCCATACGCCTTGCCCGACAGCGTCGTCGCGCGCACCGACAGCTGCGCTTCGCCACCCTTGGCCACCACCGCGTCCGAGTAGCGCGCCGTGCCCAGCACCTCCACCTTCGACAGGAAGAACGACGTCGTCGAGTTGGCGAACGTCTCCTGGTCATCCCGCGCGCGCACTGTGAGCGAGTAGCGATACGGCAGCCGCTCCTCCCCCGCCTTCAGCTCCGGCACCGCGACTTCAATCGCCGCCTCGCCGCTCGCATCGAAGCCGGTCGCGCTGGCCCACGGGTCCTCGCTCGCGCCGCGCTCCGCCACGGAGGAGTACAGCCGCTCGGGCACGCTCAGCTTGCCCTCGTTGCTGGACTGCGAGCCGTACGTCACGTCGCTGCCCTGGCCGCCCTTGCCGGAGTCATCCACCCACGCGGGCGCGTCCAGCAGGCTGCGGTACAGGAACACCTCGTACTTCGCACCGGCGGGCACGCCACCCGCGTAGCGACGCGCGCGCACCTTCACGCGCAGCGCCTGGCCGGGCACCACCGTCTCCGACTCGGGCTCCGCCTCCAGGTAGAAGGTCGGCTTCACGTAGTCCTGCACGCGCGCCTCGCCCTGGTGCGGCTGGCCGTCCAGCTCCGCCTCCACGCGCAGCACGCCCGTGCCCAAGTCGTCGGGCACCTTGAGCGTGCCGTGGAAGGCGCCGAACTCGTCCACGGACACGCGCGTGGTGAGCGCACGGCCCTCCTGCGAGACGAGCTTCACATTCACGTCCTTCTTCGTCGGCGTGAACAGCCGCGCGAGGAAGGTGTCCGGCTGGCGCAGCACGCCGCGGAACTTCACCTCGTGGCCCGGCTTGTAGATGGGCCGGTCGCTGTAGATGAACACGTCCGGCGCCACCGCCAGCGTGGAGTAGAAGTCCGTGTCGACAATCGCCGTGTCGCCGCCCACCGACGCGGTGGCGATGATGCGCGGCTCCGTCACGTCCAGCCGCACCTCGCCCTTGGCGTCCGTCTTCCCCGTCGGGCCCTTGCCCTTGGGCAGGTACACCTGCACCTGCGCGCCCACGGCCGGCTTCTGGTCCTTGCCGGCCACGCGCACCAACACCTCGCCATCCGTCTGCTTGAGCTGCACCGTCAAATCACTGACGACGAGCACCACCTGGCCCTCGACGAGCCCCTGCACGAGCTGGAGGACGTAGGTGCCGGCCGGCAGCGGCGCCAACAGCACTCGACGCTCCTGGAAACCGTAGCCACCGCTCGCGTTGAAGCCGGGCACGTTGAAGTCACGCTCCGCGCCGCCCAGGTCCAGGTTGAGCCACTGGCTGCGCGCCACGGTGAAGCCCGGGGGCACGCCGACGAGCTTCTTGGGCCCCTCCGCCACCTTGGCCAACGGCTCGTAGGTGAAAGGCACGTCCGGCGCGGGCGGCAGGACGCTCAGCGCGTCCTGGCGGAAGTTCTGGTCGAGCGCGTCGAGCAGCCACCGGCCCGGCAGGGCCATCGCGTTGACACCGCGGCTGAGCGCGCGGCCCGGGTTGTTCATCGTCGGAGGCGTCTGGTACGCGCGCCGCAAGTCGCCCTGTGCGCGGATGAACGCATCCACGTTGTCGGGCTTGAGGACGCGAAGCTCCACCGGCCCCTTGTCCTCGAAGGCCACGTCCACCGCCACCGGCTCGCCGCTGCCATAGGAGCGCGGCACGGTGATGTAGAGCGGCTTGGCCATCGCCACGCCGGACAGCGCCACCGCCGTCAGTACCGCGAGTCGAGCAATCATCCTCATGACCCGAAACCTCCAGGAACCAGCGAATCGCCTTGCACGGTGCCGCGCAGGCCCAGGTACGGCAGCGACTCCAGGTCGCGCCGCGCCGCTTCGATTTCAGGGGGCGCCGACTTCGGAATCGGCGCGTTGCGCCCCACTCGGGACTCGGACAGGAAGCCGTCCATGGTGAGGCCGCTGAGCAGCCGTCCCAGATTCACCCCGAAGGCCACCGAGCTCGGCTCGCGCAGCCCCGTCACCACCGGCCCCGGCGCGGCGAGCATGTTCGGCTTGCCGCCCGAGCACGACATGCGCAGCGCCTGCAGCTCCGCGTCGCTCGACGCCAGCACCACGTGGTTGCACATCGTGGCCTGGGTCAACGCGCTGCTGCCTCCCGTGAAGAAGCCCTCCAGCGCGGGCCCGTCCTCGGGCCGGCCCCACAGCAACGCCACCTCTTGAGGCAGCCCCGAGTCCCCGCGCGGCGTCCACACCACCGCCACCTGCCGCGTGCGCGTCGCGCCCACGCCGCCTGACTTCCAGAAGGCCTTGAGCGACTCGGCCGTCAGCGTCTCCGGCAGCTTGAGCTGCATGGCCAGCAGCACCGGCGTCTCCTCCGGCACCAGCTTCAGCAAGTCGTCGGACAGCGGCGCCTTGTCCAGGCGCGCGGTGCCCTCCATCAGCTCGCCAGCGATGCCCCGCCCCACCAGACGGTCCCCCTCCACGCCGAACTGGAGGCGCGTGTCCGGCGACAGTCCCAGCACGTGCGTGAACAACTGCGCGTCGCGGCCGAACGCCTCGGGCTGGAAACCCAGCTCCACGTCCACGTTGTCCTCGCCGCGCAGCTCCGGCACCTCCGCGCACAGGCCCTGGAGCACCGCGATGGGGTGCCGCGCCACGACGAGCCGGTCCGGCGTCCTGCCCGCCCACAGCGTCTGCTCCGCCACCAGCCAGCGCTTCAACTCCAGCCCCTCGGCGACGGCGGTGGGCGTGCCACCCGGGCACGTCTTCGCCGTGAGCGTGCCTCGGCTCGCCACCGCATCCAACGCGTTGTAGGCCGCCGTCGCGGACGCCGTCGCCTTGGGCAGGATGAACGCGGGCGTGCTCGCGCGCGCGACACCGGCGAACCACGCCACGCGGAACGGCGTGTTGGCCGCGCGGCCCACCAGCAGGTCCAGCACCGCGCCCTTGAAGTCGGCCTTCAGGTCCTCTCCGGTGGAGCCGAAGAATCCGGCCCAGCCTCCGACGAAGCCCTGCCCCAGCGGCTGCGAAAGCTGCGCGCGAAGCCAGGCATTGCGCGACAGCGCCTCACGCACCTTGGGCGGATGGAGCACGTCCAGCCACACCGCCATGGGCGCGCTCGCACCGGGCACCTCCAGCTCCGTGCTGGTGGGCTCGGGCAGCCCTTCCACCTGCGCGGGGGGAGCGGAGGTGCCGCTCGCCTCACTGATGAGCGAGGGCGAACTGCTGCCGTCGTCACCCCCCAACGAGGGGCCGCCGGTGCGACGGCCAATGACGAAGGCCCCCGCCACCGCCGCGCCGACAAAGACAGTGCCCAGTCCAATCAACAGGCCCTTGGGAGGACCGCCCCGCTTGGGCGGTGGGCTCACCGGTGACGGCGTGCCCGGAGGAGGGCTCGACGGAGATGTCATGGCATCCACTCCTTGAAACGGAAGAAGCCGAGGAAGGCGCCGTTGCCAGGCACCGGACGCCACTCACGTGGCGCCTCGTCGGCGAGGTTGTGGAGGAGCCCGGTGCGCACCGCGGCGCCCTTCTCCCCCGGGTGGTAGACGACGCGCGCCGGTGCATGGGCCCGGTCCTCCGGGCGCACCACCAGCATGAGATGGAAGTTGGGACCCGAGTCCTGGTCCTGGCGGAACGCGAGCACGTCGCCGGTGCGCACCGCGTCGCGCGTGGCCTCGTCACGGCCCAGGAACACCAGGCTGTGGTGCAGCAACGTCTCCGCGTCCGCGAAGTCCGACGGCTTGCCGCGCGCGTCCTGCCACAGCGGCGTGGCGAGGCGCTCGGGAGCGACGTGCTTGTAGGCCGTGCGGAAGGCGAAGCGGATGAGGCCCGCGCAGTCGCGCTGGTCCGGATGCCAGGCGGCGTCCTGCTGCTTCAACTGCGCGAGCGCGACCTGCGCCACCTGCCGACGCAGCAGCACCTCGCGCGACTCGGGCGCTGGCGCGGCGGGCGCGGTGGCCTCCAGCAACAGCAGCAGGGACAGGGCGAGCATGGCGTGGTGGACCGGAGCGCGTCAGACGGCGCGGGTCAGTAGTCGCCCTCGCCGCCGCCGTCGCCGTTCGTCTGGAGCTCCTTGAGGGCGGCGTCCAGGTTGGTGGGCCAGCCCTTGCGCGTGGGCTTCGGGTCCTGCGAGGGGACGTAGACCTCCGCCTGTCCGTCGCCGAGGATGTTCACCCACGCGAGCACGCGCGTGGTGCCGGGCGTGGCCAGGGGGATGCGCACCATGCGGCGGACCTCGTTGGGCGTACCCTCGAAGAGCGCGAGGTTGAGCGTGGCCAGGGTGTGGGCCTTGTCGCCGCTGGGCCAGTAGTTGGTCGCCACCAGGTACACGCCCTTGGGCGGCGCGCGGTGGATGTAGAGGTACGGGCCGTACGCGGGCTGGTCGAAGTCACCGCCCTGCGAGTTGAGGAAGAAGGTGCCGCCGGACGGGCTGGAGGTGTCCGCCCAGTACACGTGGGCCATGGAGCCGATGACGAGCTGGCCGGCCTTCTCGCTGGTGTCGGTGGGCTCGTAGACGTGCAGGTCGGTGTACACGCCGTCGGTGTCGCTGGTGAGGATGACCTTGAACGGGACGGGCGGCACCTGCGCGTAGCTGGTGGCCTGGGTGCGCGCGGTGCCGGCCTGGTTGGTGGCCATCACCGTGACGACATTCTTCCCGCTGGCCGCGGGGAACTTGCGGCTGAAGCGCCCGTTGAAGGTGCGCATCAGGTAGCGATCGCCGTTGAGGGACACGACGATGGGGTCGATGGTGGTGTCGCTGACGGTGCCCTCGATGAGCAGCATCCGGTCCACCGTCCAACCGCCGGAAGGCGCACTGAGGCGCACGGTGGGCAGCGTCTTGCCCTTGCCGATGGGCACGCCCTGCTGGCGCGGGTTGGCTGCGGGCGGCGTCTGCGACAGGAGCAGGGCGAGGATGACGGGAAGCATCGCGCGTCCTTAAGGGAAAGGGGTCCGACGGAGGCGTCGGTGATGGGCACACTGCGCCCGCTCGACCTTCCATTTCAAGTCGCCTGCCAATCGTCAATAGGGCGGAACCTCGCGGAATCACGGCCATGCGCGTTTCGCGGCGCGGGCGCCCGGACACGTTGGTGGGCAAGCACGAGGCCCTTCTGCCGCACCAGGAGTCCCGGCAGACTCACGCGCCACGACAGGGGGAGCGGCGAACATGATTCAAGGGATTGATCACATCCAGCTCGCGATGCCCCGAGGCGAGGAGGCCCGGGGCCGTGCTTTCTATGGCGAGCTGCTCGGGCTGCGAGAGATTCCCAAACCCCCAGAACTCGCGAAGCGAGGCGGGCTCTGGTTCGAGCTGCCGGACGGGCGAGGGCTGCACCTTGGCGTGGAGGAGCCGTTCCTGCCGGCGAAGAAGGCGCACCCGGCCTTCCGGGTGACGACGTTGGATGCGCTGGTCTCACTGTTTCTCGAAGCGAAGCATCCGGTGAGGTGGAGCTTCGAGGTTCCGGAGGTGCGGCGGTTCCACGGTGAGGACCCGTTCGGGAACCGGCTGGAGTTCCAGGAGCAGCCGAGCGAGCACAAGCTGACGGAGGACGAGGTGCTCGAAGTGCTGTACGCGCTGGAGCGGGGCGAGGTGACGATTTCGACGCGGCAGCTCCAGCTCGTGGAGGACTCTGGCGGTGGCGACACGCCGATTCTCTGCTCCAACGGGTGGTGCTTCGTCATCTTCAACGACTCTTGCGAGTGGGACTACATCTCGCGCGTCACCGCGCCGGATGGACGCTGGCTGACGTACGCGGATATCGCCGGTGGACCGGGCGAGCCCGTGCCCATGCCTCGGCTCGAGGACTACCGGCCTCCGCCGGATATCTCGCTCGATGTGTGGGGATTGCCGTCGTGAGGGCGTGCGTGAGCCACGCTTACGCCCAGGCCCAGGCCCAGAGAGTCAGGCGGGCCCGTCCGTCACGGGCCGCATGAGACCTGCCTTCGACAGCAACTCGCGCACGCGCTTCGCCAGCGCCACATGCTCTGGGTTGGTCGCGGTGAAGCGCTCGGGGGTGAGAATCACCAGCGTGCCCATGCCTTCGACCTTCTCGATGCGCACCGGCGCGGGCAGCGGAGGCACCGTCCCGCGTCGCAGGGACACGTACGTGACCCAGCCGACGAACGTCCCGGTCCTGAGTTCTTCTTCGAGCATCTCGCGATGCTCCCACGACGTCGCGAGCGCCCAGTCCGCATCCCAAGCCGATGCCATGCTTCGCACCACTTGAGTCAGAACAGGTGCCGTGAGGACTCGCTCCGCGTTCGCTCCCTTGGAGGGGATGGACAGGACGCAAGCATTCGACATGCCCTTGGCATGGCTCCCGCAGTGCATTCTCGCAGTGACGAAGTCGGGGCCAGTGCCATCGTTGTATGCAGAGACAGTCAAGCCCAGGTGCTCGATGGGAGGCCCACCAGGCTCCCGATTGACGCCGCGCCGAAACGCTTCTGTCAGGGTGCTGAGGTCAGGGGGCATGAGGGGGAACTTGAGGCCCTTGCCTCGCGGCTTCGGAGTCTTGTTCCAGTGAGCCAGCAGAGGGTCACAAGCAGCCAACAGGTCGAGGAAACCCACCGCTCGACGGGCGCACTCTTCAGCGGACTCCTGTCGCGGGCCCCAGTAGGCACCGGCGTAGTAGGTCTCAGGGTCGGCCATTGGCGTCGTGGATTGGGTCGTCATGAAGCGTGTGTCTCAGGGTACCAGGGAGCGTGCCGGGGTGTGGATGACGACAATCCCGGTGACATCGTTGCCCTTCAGCAGCCTCCGGATGGCATCTGCCGCGTGTTTCTCAGCGACATGCCACTCGATGCGAATGCCCTTGCCTTCAGCCCGCCTGCTCTGTCGCCGAGCCTGGTCAATAAGGTCCTCGGCCTTGCCCGATGCTTCGAACCAGGCCTTGGGGGCAAAATCGCTCTCGAAGAACTCGGCGTAGCCGGGGCCTTTGGCCTCCAGCAGGATGCCATCCGTGAAACCATCAAACTTCGTCCCGCCACTCTTTCTGCCAACGCCTCCAACCCAATAGGCATCATCGTAGGAGCGTCCTGAGATTTGTTCCTGGTACGCCCGAGCACGCGCGGAGGCTCCTTTTTCATCTGAGGGTCCCCACTGACCAGGACCCTTTCCTCCGGAGGGAGCCGGCTGTCCCGCTGCCGAATTGGCGCGATGAAGGATGATGGCGGCACCAGGACCGCCACCCAGCACCGCCGCCGCTCGTCCCACTGGCACCGCTACCCGCTCGAGGGTCAGCGCGCCCTGCGCGGACAGGGTCAACACCGGAACCGTGGCCTCGGCCCCCGCCAGCGCCCCTGTCACCGTGCGCGTCGTGGCCGCGGCGGTGCCCGTCGTGAGCAGGAGGTTCGTGGCCAGTTCGGCCACCGCCTGAACCTGCTCCCCTCGCGTCATGTACCGGAAGCGCTCGAAGTACTCTGGTGATGCCTGGATGAGCGCGGCCACGCCAGCGGGCAGGTTCTTGAGTGAGGCGATGCTGTCCAACGGGTAGGTGAAGAAATGGCCCAGGGAGAGCGCCAGCTTCACGAACGCCATCTCGGCCCCATCCAGCGTGCGGCCCACGTAGTCCGCGTCGTCATGGACCTCCGCCAGGTGACGCCCATCCACCTCCTGGAGCGCGTCATCCAGCAACCTGAAGACGCCTGAGCGTCCATCGTAGAAACGGCCCAACTCGAAGCCGTGCGCGCGAAAGGCGCCGTCCCTCCATTGCACAGCCGCGATTCGCTGTTGCGTCATCCCACTGCGCACCCACGCAAGGCAGCCATCAGGACGCAATACCGCCAGAGACGTGAAGCGCTCCACCCGACGCACCAGCTCGGCGCGCGACACCTCGCCCTCCTTCAGCACCTCGCGCAGCAGGTGCCCCACCGCGAGACGCGAGGGAAACTGACCCAGCGTAACGGGCTTTCCCAACAGCCCTCTCAGCAGTCGCGCCGCCAGTGCTGGGGTGAGCGGGCCGCCTGGCACCGGACGCTCGTCCCGTGCCTCCAATCCCGCATTCGTGAGCAGCGACTCCCACGCATCCACCTGAGGAGCCACGCTCACCGAGGCACGCGGGGAACCACCGCGCGTGAGCTCTCCATCCCCACGGTGGGTGGCCACTCGCTGCGAGTGGTTCAGATTCCTCCCCCTACTCGACACGGAAGTGCCCGCCGCACATCCCGTGGTGATGGCCAGCAGAACGATTCCCAACACCCGCACGTCAGCGCGCATGGTCAGCAGGGTTGCACGACCCACCCACACCAACCGCGAGCACATGAACCGCGCTGCTCTCGCTGCACGGATGCGCCGGGACTGGATTCCCTCGCGGAGTCGAGTCGCCATTCACCGGGAGGGGTGGGTGTCAGGGGCCGCGTGCTGTAACCTGCCCGACCCAGACACACCACCCCGCGGTCTCACCGAGCCCTCGATGCCAACCCTGATTCCCGCTCCCATGCGCGTGACAGCCGTGGGCAACAAACCGAAGCTCATCCATGAGTTCGTCGGCCGGGCCACCTCCAAGACCTCCGACGTCAGCGTCGCCCACATGAACAGCCCGGGCGGCTGGGAGGAGCCGGGCCAGAAGCCCGAGTTCAAGGAGATCACCCTCGTCCTCGCCGGCGTCCTGCGCGTCGAGCACAAGGGCGGGTTTCTCGACGTGCGCGGCGGACAGGCCGTCATCTGCGAGCCGGGCGAGTGGGTCCGCTACAGCACCCCCGAGCCCGAGGGCGCCGAGTACGTCGCCATCTGCCTCCCCGCCTTCTCCCCCGGCACCGTCCACCGCGACGCCTGACGCACCCCTTCAGCGCGCGTTCACCATCGTCACGAAGAACTCGCGCAGCGCGCGGAACAGCCGCTGCGTCACCCGCTCGTACCAGGCCTGGTCCTCGTCGGACTCGAAGAACTCGTCATTCCACGAGCCCATGCCTCCAAAGACGTCCGCCACCGAGCAGGCCAACAGGCCCCGCAACCGCTCCTCCGACGAGGGGAACACCTGGAACAGCGTCACGAGCGAGAAGCGACGCTCGAACGCATCCCACGCCCGCTCGCTCAACCCCGCGCCCTTCAGCGCCTCGCGCACGGCCGCCAGTCGCGCCGGCGAGGCGTCGCGGAGCTGGAAGCCGGTGTTCTCCAGGACAAGGCGCGCCAGCCCGAAGGCCTCCGCGAAGGGAGAGCCCTTGCGATTGGCGAACTCCTCCGCGTCCTTCAGGCTCGACAGCAGCTCCGCCCGCGTGTCCGTCGTCGCGCGCGGCGACAGGAGCGGCGAGCGCGCCACCTTCAACGCGTTGAACAGATACATCTGGTAGCGCGAGTCATTGGGCACCAGCCGCAGCCGCTCGCGCTCCGGAATCAGTCCCGGGTCCTTCGCGCGCTCCTCCTTCGTGTGGCCCTGCGCCCGCACGCGCTCGCGCAGCGGCTCCGGGACGAGGAGCTCCGCGCCGTGCGCCTTGCAGCACATCTGCAGCTCCTCCATGAGGTTGCCGGCGGGAACCCCTTGCACCGCCGCGGGCTCCCCCGTCGCGAGCAGCTCCCGCAGCGATGGGGCCGTGTACGGCGTCGCGTCCGGCGCGATGAACCGGTTGAGGTTCTCCGCCGAGCGCGCCCAGACCTCCTCCGCGAAGGGCTGCGCCTCCACCAGCGCCACGAAGTCCCGCCCGAAGTCGTCGCCCGACAGGTACACCCGCTCGTCCGACGGCACGAACTCCGCCAGTCGCTCCGGCGGCAACAGGCCGCGCTCGAAGTCGTCCGGGTCCAGCGTCTGGAAGAAGGGGCGGAAGTCCTCGGACAGCACCATGGCGCCGCCCATGCGCAGCACGGTGGACTGGAGCGCCTTGAGCAGGTCTCCACCGAGCAGGTCGAACAGCGAGGCCCCCTCGCGCGAGCACAGGTAGTCCGCCACCTGTGACGGCGACACGGCGGGACGCTGGTTCAACGTATTGGAGTCCGTGATGACACGTGAGAGTGCCTCCAGCACGCGCTCCGCGTTCGGCTGCGCCCTGGCGAAGCCCACGAACTGCCGGGGGGCGATGAGCGAGGAGCTGCTGAAGACGACCTCCAGCCGGTACAGGTTGTTGCCCTGCTTCGTGCGCACGTCCAACACCAGGGCCTCCGAGTTGACGAAGGCCGCGGCCACATGGTCCGGCAGCTCGCCGGGCCCCAGGCCGCCCAGGTCCATGGCGCGGACGCTCACCAGCTCCTCTTCGTCCAGCACCTCGCGCCAGGCCTCCAGCGGCAGCTCGCGCCCTTCCCGTGTGCGCGCGCCCACCGAGTACGTCCCTGGCACCTCCAGGAGTCGCAGCGTCCACCCCGACCCCAGCTCCGTCTCCAGCCGCGTCAGGACGTCCAGCCACCGCTCGCGCTCCACGCGCAGCAACGAGACGGTCAACGCCAGCACCAGGTCATCCAGCTTCATGCACGTCCTCTCACCGGGCCCTGGGCCCCCCGCGCGCGTGTCCCTCCGGTCGCGCGCGCCGTCCGCCCGACAGGGTTATCCCATGCGCAACGCCCGATGGGCGCGCCTCTTCCTGCAATTGTCCATCGCCCTCACCTCCGCCCACGCCCTGCGGGCTGACGCGCTCGTCCAACGCGGGGTGGCAATGGACTGGCGACCAACCCTAACGACGCCGCGTCAGCCGCGTCTCCACCGCGCGGTCCTCCTGTCCCTCGGGGGAGATGTTGAAGGACTCGAGCACCACGGTGTCCGCATCCGGCTGGTGAATCACCGTGCGCCAGCCCCACTTCTGCTTCTGCGTGACACCCTGCTCGTCGCACATGCTGGCCGTGTAGCTCCCGAGCATGGACACGCGTCCGTCGTCCCGCGGCGCGCCGGTGGAGATCAACATGCTCGCGCTCATGTGGAAGCTGTCCACCCAGGCCACGGTGTAGAGCCCCTCCGTGCGGTCGAAGCCGACGATGAGCTGGCCCGCGTGCGGCTTGCCCATCGCGGTGGAGTGGTAGTCGATGCGCACGAAGCGCCCGCCAAGCAGCGACTCGATGTTCGCATGGGTGCGCGACTCCTCGGGCGCCCCAGACGGGTCGAACCACGTGCGCGTCGGCCCCTCCCAGGCTCCCACCCACCGGGTCAACACCGCATGCTCCGCGCCCGGGTCGAAGTCCGCCGTGGGCGCGTTCGTCGCATTCCAGTCCTGGCTCATGCCCACTTCGTAGCTCCGAGCCTCATTGTCGTCACCACAAAGCCTCGTGACGCATGCCATCATCCGCGCCCCACGGGAGACCACCACCTGAGCACACTCGCCACGACCCCCTCCGAGCTGATTGCCGGGCTGCTTGAACAGTTCGCCGCCGAAGGCATCTCCGTTCCCAGGCCACCGCCCCTCCCCACCTCGGCCGAGGACGCCGCGGCGGCCCTGTTCTCCATCGCCGCGCAGACGCGCACCCTCGTCTTCTCCGTGTGGGCCGACGAGGACGGAGACGTGCTCACGGCCGGAGCCTCGTTCTTCATCGTCCGCGCCGATGGGCCCGAGCACCCGGGCATGCTCGGACAGGACAGGCTGCCGGTACGTCAGCCCTTCGCGCCCGCGCTGCATGCGTCACTGAGTCAGGCCATCCACGCCCTGTCCCGACGAGGCCACGACGCCGAGCGTCCCGCGCGTGGCACCGTCGCGCATCCGCCCGACGCCAGCGACCCGGACGTCCTCTTCTGGGTGACGTTCCAGGACGGGCCCCTGGCCCCCAGCGTCACCGCATACGCGAGAGACCGTCAGCTCCGCGCCGCGCAGCCGGACTTCGCGTCGCTGAACCTGGGCGCGAGCGAGGCCGCGTTCCTCACCGAGCGCTTCCTGCGGCTCGACACGCTGTTCCAGGGACGGCCGGTGGTGTTCTCGGGCGCGCGCGGCACCGGGCGCACCACGTCGCTCCACGCGGCGATGGCGGCGCTCCCGGACTTCACCAACGTCCTCGCCGCGCTGGAGCACCCGCGCGCCGTGGATGCGCGGCTCGGCGTGGTGCGGGTGAATGACACCACGCCGCTCGCGCAGGTGGTCCGCTCGTTCCTGCGCCAGGACCCGGATGTGATTCTGGCGGACGAGCCTCGCGGCGCGCAGGACCTCCAGTTGCTCATCAACTCCGCGCTCACCGGCCACGGCACCGTCTTCGTCCTCGAGGCGCAGAGCCCCGAGGCCGTCCTCGCGAAGCTCCACGAAGCCCTGCCCGAGGTCCCCATCACTCCGCTCATCGTCCACCATGCGCTCGACGCGGCCACCGGCAAGCAGGCTCGCACCCTGTACACCGTCACCCGGGATGACTCGGGACAGAGCCACGTCAGTGCGTGGGCACCACACTCCGCGGCGGAGGGCTGAAGCCCCACGCGTCTCGGCGTGACGCGGGCGCGTCTCGCGCGAACGCGGGCCCTTCCTCCTGGCGTCGAGACCCGTCCGCCTCGGGTCCCTGGTACATGCCTTGCTTCGCGGGGTGAGACACCGGGAGTCACACCTCGCGCGCTCATCACCGAGGTGTGCCTGCCCCTCCGAGGCTGCCGCGGCATGCCCAACGAGCTGTTCTGGGACTTCCAGAGCCAGGAGGACTGGACGAAGCGGGCGCTGTACTTCCAGCCCGACGCGGGGACGACGGACGCGGTGCAGGTGAAGCTCCTGTTCTGGCAGGGTCCTCGCAGCCAGGGCACCAAACCCCTGAAGAAAGACCCCATCCCCACCCCGCTCTTCGTGGGCTACTCGAACACCTCCGGGTCGACGACCTTCAGCATCCCCAAGGTCTCCGTGCAGACGCTCGCCCCGCACCCCTTTGGCGGGCGCTATGACAACCAGCACAGTTGCTTCGTCATGAACTGTGACTGCCGCCAGTTCGCCCCCACTTCCGGCAATGCGATGCAATGCCAGGGCTGCGGCCACCCCCACGGGTCCTGAAGTGGGGTCCGGTGGACACGTTCCTCATGGAACGCTCATGAATCCGGCAGGAAACCAGCACCGTCACCCGGCGCTCCGGGGCAGGTCCCCTTCACCGCGACGAAGACAGGCATTACCCCCGTGTCAGGTGGATGGGGCCTCTCGCTAGACTGCGGTTCCAAGCGAGAGGGAAGGGGGTCTGGACATGCCGGACGAAAGTCCGAAGGACGGCCACGCCGAGGCAACGCTTTTCGCCTCCGTCGCCCACGCGCGCTCACGCGGGGCCGCGCACACGACACGCGTCTTCTGGGTGGCCCCCCTCGCGGTGGCCTTCCACATGCTCGCCCTCGTGGGCCTGGACGCCGTCTGGCACGGCTCCACCCACGCTCCCCGGCTCGCCACGCAGGACGACGACGCGCTCGTCCTGCGCCTGCTCGCCGCGCCTCCGCCGCCAACTCCCGCCCCCGCGGCCAGCGCGCCGTCCGTGCCGCATCGGGCCTCCGCGCGACGCGCCCGCCCCTTCCCGAAGCCTGGCCCGTCCAGGGCCTTCAGCCGGCTCTCGGAGGAGCCTCGTCCGCTCCCGACGCCCGAGGCTCCACCTTCGACGGAGACAGCCGCTCCGGACTCCACCGTCGAAGCCCGCGCTTCGGCCTCTTCAGGCGGTGTCTCCGGGGGCGTGGCCGGAGGAGTCATCGGCGGCGTGGTGAACAGCGTCCTCGCCGCGAGCAGCGCGGGGCTGCTCCCCGTCACGCAGACGCCACCCTCCCGCGAGGAGCGCACCGCCTGGGAAGAGGAGTACTTCGAGGTGATGTTCAGGGACCGCTTCGAGAACGTGCGCTACCCGCACCAGGCCGCCATGGCTGGAATCGAAGGGCGCTTCTCGCTGCGCATCACCGTCGGAGCCCGGGGCCAGTTGCTGGAGCTGTCCGTCGTGGGCTCCTGCCCCCACTACGTCCTGTGCGACGCGGCCCAGGCGGCGGTGCGCGCGGCGGCCCCCTTCCCTCCTCCCCCCGCCGCGCTCGGCCCGCGTGTCACGGTGGAGCTGCCCTTCAACTACCACCTGCGCTGACGCGGAACCTGTCCGCCTCCAGCACCTGACACGCCCGCCAGCGCGACAGGTTCCACTCGGGCCAGGGCATGGCTTCACACGCATCCCCCATTTCGATGTGCGCCAGCCCCATCGAGTCCGTGAGCTGCCCCGAGGCGAACCCCCGCGCCAGCTCCGGCATGGCATCCGCGGAGAGCGTGTACAGGTAGTCATCATCCACGTGCGGCACCGCCGCCACCCGCGCGATGTTGAGCCGGACGATGAGCGCGTCGGGGTTGATGACATTCACCGCCAGCACCGCGCCCAGCGCCGCGACGAAGGCTCCCACGGTGAAGCGCTCCGGCCGCCACCACAGCGTCACCGCACGCCACGCGAGCACCCCACCCAGCGCGACCATGAAGACATGCGTGAAGACGCGCAGCCGCGTGTAGCCGTATGCCTCCTCGAGGAGCGTCATGCGCTTCACCGCCGAGGCGACGATGACCAGCGTCAGCGCCACCATGACCGTGGCCCCCGCCTGGAAGACAGCCCTGGCCAGCGGTGACTCGCGACGGGTCCACCGCGCCAGCGCCATGACCAGCCCCAGCGTCAGCATGGACACGACCAACAGCTCGAAGAAGCCCTCGCGCGCATACGCCGCATACGAGGAGTACCCGGGCGCCGGCGACGACGCGTCACCGATGAAGAGGTACGCCACCTGGAAGCCCGCGAAGGCGAGGAACAGCGCGTCCACCGCGAGGATGAGCGTCAGCGCCTCGATGAGCCCCAGCCTCGGCGTCGCGGGCGGCACCTCCTCCTCTCCCTCCTCGCGCCCCCTGCGCCGGCGCAGGGCGTGGCCCAGCACGCTCGCGGCCACGGCCGCCGAGAAGCCGACGCCCACCGCCCGGGCCACCGACACGCCCAGCAGCGCGCCCAGGTCCACGTCCCACACCCGCCGCACGGCCGACGCGAACGCCACGTCCGCGGACGACAGCAACAAGGCGAACACCGCCAGCACCGGCAGCGCGAGGAGCACCCCCCGCGCGAAGGGGATGATGCTGGGCGCGTGCCGCTTCGCCGCGCTCAGGTCCACCGAGTCACGCACCAGCGCGGGCGGATGGAGCATGCCGCGAAAGGCACTGCCCAGCACCACCCGGGGATAGCCCCACAACCCCAGCCGCTGCACGCGGCCCGCGCCCCAGAAGTGCGCCAGCAGGAGCAGCAGCGTCCCCGCCGTCAGCACGTTCAGCGCCGTGAGCCACGGGCTGTCGCGCACCGCCACGAAGCCCGACACCGCCAATAGCGGCGCCAGCAGCCACGCATTGGGCCGCGCGCGCTGCCAGCCCTCGCGTCCGCCCAGGCCCACGAGCATCGCCACCAGCGCCAGCACCATCAACGGAAAGGACACGCCCCACAGGGCCCTGTCCAACAGCACCTCCGCCAGCACCCCCAGCGCCAGGGCGGCCCCCAGCGTGAGGCGCGGCGCGCGCGACTGGGGCAGCCATGGCGTGGCCAGCGGCAGGGACGGCGGCGCGGTCGGCGCGGCCATGACGGGCGTGGACGGAAAAGTCGAAGACATGACGGCGCACCTCGGACGGACGTCGGCTCGAAACGTCCGCAGGATGCGCCGGGGGCCGGGGGCCGTACGGCCGGAGCGGGCGAGCGGTCGGCTCTCCACCCCAGCCGGCTCCCCTGCCCGGCTGACCGGCCGGTGCTTCAGCCGGCGCGCATCCAGCCCTCGCGCTCCAGCAGGCCCGCCACTCGCGCGGCCACCTCGTCGCGGATGCGGTGCACCAGCACCTCCGACTTGCCCTTCGGGTCGTCCAGCGGCCAGTCCTCACGCTGGAGCCCCGTGACGTGAGGACACGCCTCGCCACAGCCCAGGGTGATGAGCCAGTGGGCGTCCCGCGCCAGCTCCTCCGTGAGCTGCTGGGGCCGGGCGTCCTTCAAATCCAGGCCCGCGTCACGCATCGCCTCGAGGACCTCCGGATGCACGCTCTCGCCGGGCTGCGTCCCCGCGGAGATGGCGCGCGCCTTCTCCGGGTCCGCCAGCACGTTGAAGAACGCCGCCGCCATTTGCGAGCGGCCAGCGTTGCGCACGCAGGCGAAGATGACCTTGTTCATCGGTACCACTCCTCCAGTTCCTTCGGCTCGTCGCGCCCCTCCCCACGCGACAGTCACGGGCTTCCCCTCACGGGCCGCCCCGCGCGGACGCTGACACATCCCGTGAAGGGAAGCTCGCAAAGAGAGCGAAAAGCCCCCTGCCTGCCCGTATGGGTTGGTCAACCCACATCCCCCTGCCCGGGGGTGTCTGGCCCACCCCATTCCTGACGCGACGCGTGCGGGAAACTCCCCCCGTCCGCGAGGAGGATGCCTAAGTTCAGCCGACGAACATGCATGCGATTCCCACATGGCTCTGGGGGGTCTTCTGGGCGGCGGTGCTGACGCTGCTCGTGGTGGACCTGCTGTCGCACCGGGGGCACCACGGCGAGTCCCGCCGGGCCGCCTGGATTTGGAGCGGTGTGTGGGTTGCCGCGGGCCTGAGCTTCGGCGGGCTGGTGTGGGCGGTGCTCGGGGGGCACGCGGCCCAGGAGTACGTGGCGGCGTGGCTGATTGAGAAGAGCCTCAGCCTGGACAACGCCTTCGTCTTCCTCGTCATCTTCCAGAGCCTGTCGGTGCCCCTGCGAGCGCAGCACCAGGTGCTCTTCTTCGGCATCTTCGGGGCGCTCGTCTTCCGCGCGCTCTTCATCTTCGTGGGGGCCGCCGCGCTGGAGCGCTGGGGCTGGGTGTCCTACGTCTTCGGCGCCATCCTGCTCGTCACCGCGCTGCGCGTGGCGCGCGAGGACCCGGCGAAGCAGAAGGACAACGGGGCGGTGCGCTGGCTGTCCAAGCACCTGCCGGTGACGCAGGAAGTGCATGAGAAGAAGTTCATCGTCCGGCGCGCGGACGGCCACCGCGTGGCCACGCCGCTCCTCCTGGCGCTCATGGGCCTGGAGCTGACGGACATCCTCTTCGCGGTGGACTCGGTGCCGGCCGCCTTCTCCGTGACGAAGGACACCTTCATCCTCTACAGCTCCAACGCCTTCGCGATTCTGGGGCTGCGGGCGCTGTACCTGGTGCTGGCCGGCACGCTGGGCCAGCTGCGCTACCTGCACTACGGCCTGGCGGGGGTGCTCGGCTTCGCGGGCCTGAAGATGGTGGTGGAGCCCTGGCTCCACGTCCCGCCCCTGCCGTCGGTGGCCATCATCGCCACGCTGGTGGGCGTCTCCGTCGTCGCGAGCATCAAGGCCCGGCGTCGGGACGCCCGGGAACACCCCGGTCCGACCGCTTCCGACGGGAAGGGGCCGGAGCCGGAAGTCCCCACGCGACGCTAGTCCGCGAGCTCTCCGTCCGCGCCGGCGCCCGCGCCGCTCAGCTCGTCGGTGGCGCCGCCGAGCACGAAGCCGTCGAAGGCCGGGTTGGCCATGACCTTGACGCGCTCCTCGTGCTTCTTGAGCAGCACCATGTTGGCGGCGGTGGCCTGCTTCGACGCCTCGGACGCGGGCGGGTCACCCGCGCCGTCCTCGATTTCGGACATGGCGCCAATCTGCTCCTGGAGCTCGGCCTGGGACGCCTCGAGGTCCGCGCGCTCCTCGGCGGACAGCTTGTCGTTCCCCAGCTTTGCTTCCACCACCTTGAGCTGCTTCTCCATGGCCTCCAGGGCCTTGGCGCTCATGCCCTTCATCGCCTCCGTGCCCTGCGCCACCATCGACGCGTAGACGGTGCCGGTGATGGTCTGGAACTCGTTGGGCGACATGCCGTGCTCCTTCAGGCTGGCGATGTACGCGGTGCGCACGTCCGCCATCATCGACATCATGAGGTTGGCGGCCTCCATCGCGGAGTCGAAGGACGGGTTCGCGTTCTCGTTCTTCGTGTCGTGCTTCTCCTGGAACGCCGTCGACTTCTCCTCGTAGGTCTTGAAGACGGGCAGCGCGGACTCGCGCACGGAGAGATAGGTCAGCAGGCGCTCTTCCTTCAGGGGCAGCACTTCACCGTCGGCCGGAGCCGTGAAGGGGTGGCTCTTGTTCAGCTTCGCCAGCTCCTCCTGCTGCACCTGCATCTGCTTGACGGCCTCGAGGCTGCCGCCCGCCTTCTTCGCGAACCACATGCCGCCGACGACCACCGTGGCGATGACGCCGAGGATGATGACGCCACAACCGATACCGAGCCCGATGAGGACCTTCTTCATGCACCCCTCCGAGGGATTTGAGCCTGAACCCCCCGTGCTAGCCGGGTGCGCCCCCGGGAGCAAGTGGCCGATGCCTGCCAGGTCGCTCCTGGACATCTTCTTCACGAGCGGCTCGCGGGGGGCGGGCCCTCGAGGTCACGAATTCATGGGCGGTGGGGAAGAGAGCACGCGGGGCAGCCGCACCATGAAGAGGGTGCCTCCCTCCTCCGACGAGCGCACGCGCAGTCGGCCGCCGTGGGCGTCCACGATGTGTTTGACGATGAAGAGGCCCAGGCCCAGGCCGCCCCGTCCGTCCTTCGCCTCCGGGCGCTCGGCGCGCTTCATGGGCTCGAACAGGCGCGGGAGCAGCTCTGGGGGAATCGGCATCCCCATGTTGTGGACACAGAGCATCACCGCGCCGCGCGCGCCATGCGTGCGCACCAGCACCGGGCAGTGGATGGGGCTGTAGCTGAGGGCGTTGTTCACCAGGTTGGTGATGACCTGGGCCAGCCGGTCCGGGTCCCACAGGCCCGCGCCGTCCCCGCCGGACTCCAGCTCCAGGATGCGCTCGGGGTGGGCCAGCCGCACCTCGTCCAACACCTGCCGCGTCAGCTCGTGCAAATCCAACGGCCGGGGCTGCATGGGGATGCCACCGCCCAGTCGAGCCTGGGTGAAGTCCAGCACGTCGCGCAGCATGCGCGTGGCGCGCTCGGCGCTGGAGAGGATGCGGTCGATGACCTTGCGCTGCCGCTCATCCAGGGTGTCCCGCCGCAGCAGGGTGGTGGACGCCATGGTGATGGCGGAGAGGGGGTTGCGCAAATCATGTCCGACGATGCCGATGAGCAACTGCTCGAACTCCGCGCGACGCCGGGCCTCCTCCTCGGCGACCCTCCGCTCGGTGACGTCATGCATGGCGCCCACCATTCGCAGGGCCCGGCCCTCGGCGTCCCGGACCACCTGTCCCCGGTCCTCGACGATGGCCCACGAGCCGTCCCCCCGTTGGAAGCGGTACTCGTCACGCCAGTGGTCCACGCCCTCCTCGATGACCTGCTGCATCTTCCCGGCGACGCGCCCCCGGTCCTCTGGATGGATGGACCGGGTCCACCAGTCGATGCCCATCTCCAGCCCCTCCGTGCTCAGGAGGAACTGCCGCGCGGCCAGCTCGCTCCACTGGATGTCGCCGGTGGCCAGGTCCCAGTCGTAGATGACGTCGCGCGTGGCCAGCGTGGCCAGCCGGTAGCGCGTCTCCGACTGGCGCAGCACCTCCTCGGCGCGGCGGCGCTCGGTGATGTCCAGGGACACGCCCGACACGCCCACCACGCGCCCGTCCGGGCCCAGCTCCGGGGAGACGTAGGCCATGAACCAGGAGCCCCCCATCTCCAGCTCCAGGGAGAAGGTCTCTCCCTCCTGCGCGCGGCGCGCGGCGTCCAGCAGCTCCGGCCGGCCCGCGTACACGTCGGAGGTGTTCCGGCCCACCACCTCGCTCGTGCTCACGCCCATGGCGGGCAGGCCCTTGCCCTCGAAGAGGGTGATGTTGCCCTCCGGGTCCGTGGCCCACAGCACCACGGGCAGCTCGGTGAGGACGCGGCGCAGGCGCTCACGGGCCTGGTCCCGCTCGCGTTGGGCGCGCCGCGTCTCCGTCACATCCGTGGAGAAGCCGCACACGGCATCCACGCTCCCTCCGGGGCCGGGCAGCGGAAACTTGAGCGACTGATAGATGTGCATGCCGTCCGCCCACTGGACGTGCTCGTCGGACTCCAGGGGCTGTCCCGTCTCGAGGACCCAGCGGTCAGCGGCTTCGAACTCGTCCGCCACCACCGCTGGGAACAGCTCGCGGTCCGTGTGGCCCACCACGTCGGCGCGACTCACGTCCGCGGTGCGCTCGAAGGCGCGGTTGATGAAGAGATACCGGCCCGCTTTGTCCTTCGCGAAGATGACGGCCGGCGCGTGCTCCAGGATGTCGTGGAGCTTCGCCTCCGTGGCGCGCAGGGTCCGCTCATGCCCCTCCGCGTGCCGGGCCACCGCGTCCGCGATGCTCGCGTCGATGGCGCGGTTGAGCGCGCGCAGCCCCTCGAAGTCCGGTGCCCACCCCGACTCCTCCAACACCTCGACGAGCACATCCCGGAGCAGGCCGTACTCACGGACCACCGCGGCGATGTCCGCGCCAGCCCGGTTGCGCTCGGCACCAGGCCCCCGTGGAGGGAGCTGGACCTCCTCCTCGGCCGAGACACCGAACAGCCGCAGCAGGTCCATCACGGAGTCCACCCACTCCAGCGAGCCCGTCGCCTGCGTGGGGAGCCGCAGCAGCCCCTCTCCGCGCCGCGTCCCCGCCCGCTCCTCCCAGCGCCGGGCGATCTCCTCGCGGCGGGAGGTCAGCAGGTCCGCCAGGGGACCGATGGGCTCGGGACAAGGGTTCACGCGAGCGCCCTCCCCACCCGGGAAAGGTGAACGTCCTCGGAAGCGCGCGACCATGGCACGCACGTCCCAGTCGGACAGCGCACGCCCACTCGGGTGCGCGCTTCCGCTGGCCCGCCCTTCGCCGGCCGCTGCTGAAAGCGGACCGGTCTGGATGATTGGCGCGTAGGCATGGCCGTCAGGAATGGAATAGGGCGCCCGGGTCGTCCAGGCTCCCCGCCCTCTCGGGCCGCCTGGGCGGCGCCTCGCCCGGGAAGCGTGCTCGAAGTGCCTCATCACGAACAGGGCACCGGCGAGCAGGCGCCCCACAGGCCCCGCCGCGCCCGTCGAGCCTGGAGCTCCAGCGCCTCCAGCTCCGCGCGCCGTGAGTCGCCGGCGGGTGGAACATGGAGCACGCAGGCAAAGCCTCGCTCCACCAGCAGCGCGCTCACGTCATGGCCATCGACGGCGACGTAGGCGAGCCGCCGACCGAAGCGGTCCTCGCACGCCTCCGCGTCCACGAGCGTCACCTGCCTGCCCTCCACGAGACTCCGGTTGAAGGCCAGGGCCTCCCGCCCGAAGCAGTCGTGACGTCCCGCCGTGCTCTCCGGAGTGTCCGCGAGCACGTAGCGGATGCGCTCCCCGCCCTCGAGAACCAACGTGTCGCCATCGATGACCTCCGCCACGCGGCCCGTGTGCGGTCCACACCCGGGCCCCGCCTCATGGCCACAGGAGGCCCCGAGCAGCCCCACCAGGACGAACGCGAGACTCAGGGCGCGCATGCGCGGTTCTCCAGTCCCGGCGTTCCCCTGTCTCCCAGCCCATAACGCGCCGACGCGGGCGCGAGGCAGAAGCTCCCTGGCGCGTCATTGCGCTGAGGGTCGCTGCTCATGGGGCTCACCTGCCAGGACACGCCGGACGTCGCGGCGCTCGTCCAAGTGATGACATCCAGCATCCGGCTGCCCAATGCGAGGCGGAGCGAGTGATTGCCCGTGGCGTTGGACAGGTTGAAGGAGAACGTGGCGAGCACCGAGGGAAGCCCGCCGTTGAGCGCCGTCTCCGCGCTGCGCGCGAGCACCCCTCGGGCCCCGGCCTTCAAGGACAGACACAGCGTCGCGTCGAGCAGCGTGTTCGCTCCGCCCTCGTTCATCAGCGTGACGCCATTGAGGTCCACTTCGCGCGTCGCGAGGACCTCCACCCATTCGCCCACGCTGTCCGCCACGGCGCTCGGGTCCGCCATGAACTCGGTGAGCACGAGCGAGCCCACCTCCGGTAACCGGACTGGACGCGGGATGCCCGTCACCCGGTCGATGCACGTGGGCACCGGGCTCCCCGCGTCTCGGGCTCCGCCGTCCGTAGCACCCGCGTCTCGAATTCCACCGTCCAGACCTCCAGCGTCACGGGTTCCTCCATCCGGGGAGCCCGCGTCGGTGCCACCACCACGCCCGGCATCCGGAGTGACTCCACCCGCGTCGCGTCCTCCTTCGGAAGCGCCACCCTCCGGCCCTCCACCCTCGCCAGACGCGCAGTCCCGGTTCGCACGCCCCGGCGTCCCCAGGTTGCCGCGCGAGCCATACGTCTCCGAGGCCCGGCACCACGCCTCCGCCGAGTCATTGCCGGACGCGTTCGCCTTCCCCACGGACACCTGGGTCGCCACGCCTTCCTCCGCGGCTCCGTGAGCAACGGCATCCACGAGCAGGTCACCGGACCGCACCTGCACGACGCCGCCCGTGTTGCGCAGGTCCACGTTGAACGTGGCCACGGGCATGGGCAGCCCACCGTTGAGCACGGCCTCCATGCGTCGGGCGAGCACCGCGTACCCTCCCGCCGGCAGCGACAGACAGTTCGGCCCCTGCACCTTCGTGCCCGTGGTGTCGGTGCCCAGCGTCAGCCCATTGAGGTCCACGGGCACGGTGGCCAGGACCTCCACCCACTCGCCCACCGTGTCGTCCCCGAGCGGATTCGCCATCAACTCCGTGATGACCAGCTCACCGGCGCGGGGCCGCTTCACGTCCCGAGGAACCTGGGAGCCCACGGGGACACAGGTCTCTTTGCTCCCATTCGGTTCGGACGCGCCTTCCGTCGGCGCACAGGGCGCATTCGCCGCGCCAGGGCTTCCCCGCGACGCCCCCGCATCCACGGAGGCCGCGCCGTCACACCACCGCGCCGGGTCATCGTTGCCAGCGGAGTCCGGGACGAGCCGCCCGTCATACCCACGGGCGGCTCCGCTCTTCGCGGGCGCGGTGAGGGGCACTTCGTCAATCACCCGCTCGCCACAACGCACGCCCAGCCGTCCCGACGTGTTGCCCAGCGCTCCCAGCGCCTCGCCATAGGACAGGTCCACATGCGCGGGCACGGGCCCTTCACGAACATCCCCCAGCACCAGGTAGTCCCCGGGTGACACCGACAGCGGCTCCGCGAAGAAGAACCCCTTCTCCTGCGAGCCATCCGAGCGCGCCGCATAGAGCGTCATCGACTCCAGGCTCACCGGCACCTGGAGGGGATTGTGAAGCTCCACGTACTCCCGCCCCGTGTCGGTGCCCTCGGGGTCATTCAGGTACTCGGTGATGACCAGGTCCCCCGGCAATACCTCCGCGCACGCGTCCTCCGCCCCTTCCTCCAACGGCACTCCACACGCGACCATCCCCAACCAACACATCCACCCCAGCCTCCATCCCCAACCCCTCACGTCGATGTCCTCCCCTCTCGATTCACTTCATTCCACGGACACACGTCAGAAGCGCGTCTCCACTTCCAGGTGGAACAGGTGTCGCGGCGCGTCCGGCGGAGTCTTCGCCGCTCGCGCGTCCTTCAGGTCCACCACCCAGGCATACCGGCCCCGCGCCGTCGTCGAGGACAGGAGCGTCCAGCCCAGGTCCACCGTGGTGCGGACCTCCTGTCGAAGCCGGGTGCGCTCGGCGAGGTCCTCGTCCTTCCACTGCAAGCGGGCTCCCAGTCGCAACGACTCCACGGGGCGCAGCTTCAGCTCCACGAGTGCCCGTCCGTCATCGCGGGCCCTCGGGCTCCCAGGCTCGACCACCCGCGCGTAACCGGACTGCGCCGCCACGGAGACAAACTCCGAGAGCTCCGAGCGGACCCGCGCGGTGACGCCCCAACGGCTTCCTCGGGAACAGGCGGGCACCTCCTCCAGCTCCGCGCTGTCTTCCGTGTCGGAGCAGGCGAGGGCCTGCCCCAGCCCCGCCTCACGCGCCTCCAGTTGCAGCGCGGGGCGCAGCCATGGCCAGGCCAGCCAGTCCACTCGCGCGGAGGCACGGAGCTGCGTCAGCCCCGCCGTGCCC
>NZ_JAAIXY010000002.1:552961-789041 GCF_010894455.1 Myxococcus eversor
GGCAGCGTCCAGCCATCCACCTGCGCGCGAAACCGCCAGCGCTCCACGTTCCGATACAGGTAGCGCAGCCGCGCACCCAGCTCGTTGCGAACACGTTGACCTTCGAGCAGGTCCGGTCCCGAGGTGGCACCGCTGTAGGGATTGGCGAACCCGCGTCCGTAGTAGCGCAGCGCCAGCTCCACCTCCTGCCCCGTGCCGGAGAGCACCGTGCGCTGAAGGGCGGCCCAGCTTCCGCCACCCCCAGGCGCCGAGTCGAAGCTGCGCGAGCCCTCGAAGAAGAGGTCCACCGCGCCCAGCCCCCAGGCGGCATCGAGTCCCACCGCGCCGAAGCCACCGCCCGTCGGGTAGCGAGCGCCAGACTGGAAGTCGAGCGTGGCGCCCTTCACCGGCCACACGGGCCTCGCGGCCCAACCCGTCACACCGATTCGCGCTCGCGGCGACAGGGTGAGCGCCGCGTTGCCACCACCGGCCCACTCGCGGAAGACACCGGGCAACGTGCGCGCCCGGAGCGGCTCCAACCGAGCGCGCGACAGGGGGACGAGCACCTCTGGAGCCTCGCAGCCCGACGCGCCCGTTCGCGACGACCCGCACGTCGCCCGGTCCAGGACCGCTGACCGTTGGAGGGAACGGCTCTGATAGGAGCCGAAGCCCGTGAGCGACAACTCCAGGCCAGGACTCACGGTGCCTCGCACGGTGCCCGCAACGCCACGGAAGCCCTCGTCCCAGCGGAAGTCAGGGGTGACGTCCGCCTCGCGCTCGGCCTCTGAACAGGAGGCGCTCGCCAGCAGGCACTCCCGCTCCAGTGTTCCGGGAGGGCTCACGCCGTCGTCCGGGAGGAAGCCCTCCGGTGAAGGAAGCGCCGTCGTGTCCAGCGTGAGACGTTGTCCGAAGCCGAGCCGATAGGTGCCCACCAGCACGGAGGCTCGAGCGCCTGTCCATTGCGCGTGGAACTTGGGCAGCAACACCGCCGAGCCGGGCGCGTCCACCACGAGCGAGCGCGTGCGAGTGTCTCGTCGAAGTGTTCCCAACCTCCGACGGGCCCACGTCGCGAGCACGCCCACGCGAAGCCCCGCGAGCCCACCCGCCCGGACCTGCAAGGCCATGGGAGGAAGCATCGAGTCCGAGAGAGCGAAGGCCGTCAGCAGCCTCGCATCCCCCGACAGCGTCCCTGGTGCACGGCCCACCAGGAAGGGCGCGAGGCGACGCCGCTCCTCGTCCGTGAGGACCCCGGGCCAGGCACTCCGGCGCTCCAACCGGGCATCGACCTCCGCATAGGTCAGTCCGGGCAGCGCATAGAGCGCGGCCCGCGTCGCCTGCTCGGGCTCCACGCCCGCTCGCCGCAGCGACACCAGCGCGGCCCACGTCTCGGCGGAGAGCGTCCCATCCTCCAGCAGCGCGAGCAGCTCCAACTCACCGTCGACTTCGGGCTCCACCTCGTAGGGCGCGGCCCACACCGGCCACGCGCCGAGGAGCCAGCAACCCAACCACCCATGGAGACACCACACGAGGAACCGAGGCACGCGGCGCCGGCTCTGCACGCCAGAGACCACCGTTCCCTACAGGCACACCCCACCCCGACGCCGTCCGAGCCCCGGACCGGCCGTCCACGGGCCAGACGCAACCGCGTCACACCTGGACGAAGGGTGGGGCCGCCAGCAACAGCTCCTCCGTGACGGACCTCGCCGCCACCGCGCGAGCCTGGGCGGCGGCATACCTCAAGCGCGCCTCCTCGCTTCCATCCAAGGCGGCCCGCGCGCGACGCACGTCGGCCTCGGTCGACATCAGCAACGCGGAGAGGCGCAGTCGGTTCAGTTCCATCGAGGGGACTCCGGAGGGGGGCGGCCCGCTGCATCGTCAGTATGGCAGCAGCCACCGACAGCCTCCTGTTTCCCGCCAGCCCGCTCGCTCCCGGTACGGGCGCCCCACCCTCATTCCCTCACTGTGTGGGCTCCAGAACCACCGGCCAGCCAGGAGCGGAGACACAGGGGGACATCCATGTATGCTCCACCCCGCATCCATGGGCCACGTCCACATCGTCCGAGACCTTCCCTCTCCGCAAGAGGGCTTCTCCCGCACCGTGCGCATCTACACGCCGGATGCGTATGACTCGATGCCCTGGCATCGCTTCCCCGTGCTCTACATGCACGACGGGCAGAACGTCTTCGCGCATCCCGAGTCCGCGCTCTTCGACACCTGGTGCGCCAACCTCGCGCTCGAGCAGGGCGTGGACGAAGGCCACCTGGAGCCGTGGATCATCGTCGCGGTGGACTCCGGCACCGGGCGCCTCCAGGAGTACTCGCCCTGGGACGACTCCCACGGCAAGGTGAAGGCGCGCGGCGAGGCCTATGGCCGCTTCCTGGTGGAGCACCTCAAGCCGCTGGTGGACCAGAACTACCGCACGCGCGAGGGCGCCGAGTGGACCGGGGCCATGGGCTCCTCCCTGGGCGGCCTCATCTCGCTGTACCTGGGCTGCCGCTACCCCCAGGTGTTCGGCCGCATCGGCGCCTTGTCCCCCACCGTCATGTGGAGCGACGGCCGCCTCTTCTCCGAGTGGGGCACCCACCCCCGCCGCTGGACGCGCATCTACCTGGACGCCGGCGCCCAGGAGTTCATCCACGCGGATGGCCTCCCGCTCAACTACGGCGAGGCCACGCGCGCCTTCTACGAGCACCTCAAGGGCCTGGGCTACGCCGACCACGAGGTGTCCCTCGTGCTGGAGCCCGGGGGCGAGCACCACGAGAAGGACTGGCAGCGCAGACTGCCCACCGCGATGCGATGGCTGCTGACGTGACGGCCGGCAAGCACGTCCCGCTCGAACACCGGTTGGTCTACGTCCAGGTCGTCGAGGGCCTCATCCAGCACGGCCTCCAGGGCCGCATCTCCCCTCGCCTCAAGACGCGGCTGAGTCAGGTCGGCCTCGACGTGGACCGACCCCTGCTGCCCGCCTACTCCGTGCTCATGTGGCAGCAGTGCCTGCGCGTCATCGCCGAGGAGACCTGGCCCGGCATGTCCCTGGAGGAGTCCTTCCGTCGCCTGGCCGCCGCGCACGTGGAGGGCTACGGCCGCACCCTCATCGGGCGCGCCGTGTATGGCGTCATGCGGCTGCTCGGCCCGCGCCGGCTGGTGCAGCGGATGCCGCAGACGTTGCGCGGCACGGACAACTACACGGAGGTGGAGCTCGTCGAGAAGGGCCCCACCACGTACGAGATGCGGATGAACTCCGTGCTCGACTGCCCCGGCTATTCGGAGTCGCTCTTCGAGCACATGATTCGCGTGGGCGGCGGCGAGTCCCCCCAGGTGACGACGCTGTCCGTGGAGGACGGCCACACCACGTACCTGCTCACGTGGACGGAGCGCTGACGGCGGCGGTCAGACGGTGGCCTGGATGAGGCGCACCGCGTCCCGCATCGCGTCCTGGTCCGTGTGGCGGGTGAGGTACATCTCCTCGCCCAGGAGGCTGTGGTAGATGGGCGGCAGCTCGCGGTGGAGGATGAACGCGGCCCCGAGCTTCTTCACGACCTCGTCGTGGGTGTGTTTGTAGCGACGCCCGTGACGGCGCGCGCTGTGACACACGTGGTAGCGCGGCGTGTAGCGGAAGTCCGCCACCGGGTCCCCCGTCATCACCCGCGCCCAGAGCCGGTACACGTCGATGTCGCACGTGTAGTTCATCATGTCCGGGATGAAGCCTCCGGGAGGCCGCAGGTTGGCCTCCAGCACGACGAAGCGGCCATCCGGAAGCCGGAAGAACTCCAGGTGGAACCAGCGCTCGCGCAGCCCGAAGGCGGCCACCACCTGCCGTCCGAGCACATCCAGCGCGGGGGGAATCTCCAGGTGACTCCAGAAGGAGATGTCCCGCCGCTCCACCACCGTCTCCATGCCTCCGTCGCTGTACTCGTGGCTGAGGGTGAAGACGATGACGCCGTGCCGGTCGACGATGCCGTCGTAGGTGACGATGGTGCCGCGCACGAAGGGCTGCGCGACATACGTGGTGGGCAGCGGGTGGGCCAGGGCGGTGTCCACGTCCGCGTCGCTGGAGACCTTGAAGGTGTTGGCCGCGCCCACGCCCACGTCGGGCTTGAGCACCAGCGGATAGCCCACGCGGCTGGCGAACTCCTTCACCTGCGCGGCGTCGCGCACGCGGATGAGGTCCGGGTGGGGCACGCCCGCCTGATGGAAGACCTGCGCCATGCCTGACTTCGAGCGCATGCGGTGGATGTCCGCCGGCTGGAGGCCAGGGACGTGGAAGTCCTCGCGCAGCCGGGCCTCCACCTCCAGCCAGGACTCGTTGAGCGAGTCGATGCGCTCCAGCCGGCCATGTCGCCACGTGAGGTAGCCGGCCGCGCGCGTGAGGGAGTCTTCGTCATGCAGGCTGGGGACGAAGTAGTACTCGCGCAGGTTGTCGCGCAGCTCGGGGCGCAGCGACTCGTAGGCCGCGTCGCCGATGCCCAGCACCGTGACACCCCGCTCGCGCAGCGCGGTGACGAAGTGGAAGAAGTGGGACGGGAAGTGCGGAGAGATGAAGACGAAGTTCATGGCTCCTCGGGGCGACAGTCCCGGTACCCATGGACCATAGCGCGATGCGCGCCCGCGCCCAGTTCCTTGTCACGGGCCCCCTGCCCTCCCCAGGAGGTGCCCGCCGGACCCCAGCCTGGACCCGGAGCGGGCACCCCCACGAGGGA
The DNA here is from genome assembly GCF_010894455.1 of Myxococcus eversor. Classification (GTDB taxonomy): domain Bacteria; phylum Myxococcota; class Myxococcia; order Myxococcales; family Myxococcaceae; genus Myxococcus; species Myxococcus eversor. Next base: position 557,641 of record NZ_JAAIXY010000002.1, read on the forward strand.
GGCCCCCCTTCAGCGCAGGTGCGTGAAGACGCGAGGGGACGTGGGCCACTCCACGTCCGGAGCCGGCAGCACGCACATCGCGCGGGTGCCTCCCGCCCAGGGCACCCACCCCGTGCCGAGCATCAGCCGACTGGACACACACGGCCCTCGGAGCATCGCCGCGCAGCTCGCGCCCTGCCCCACCATGTCCCGCATGGCCACGCGCAAGAGGCGCTTCTGCTCCACGCGAGGCACCGAGTCGTGGAAGGCGAGCAGATCCACCATGGCGATGGTCAGCGGCCCCCGGGCATTCATCTGGAGCGTGTAGTAGTTGACCAATCCCCGCACCACGCCGTCCCGCTCCAGGACGAGGGTGTGGGGCACGTCCCGGTACTGGAGCTGATGCGCGAGCCGCTCGGGAGTGTAGCCGTACCCCAGGCTCACCGGCTCCGTCATCCGCTCCACCAGCGCCATGCACGCCGGCAGGTCCCCCGGGCGATAGGGCCGGACACCTTCCTCCGTGTCCACGGACGGAGCGCCGCCGCGCAGCCACGGCCGCGCGAGCGTGAAGAGCGCGCGCTCGGCCGCTGTCGTCGACCAGCGCGCCACCGCCGCCGCGTCGAAGACGTGAAGCCACAGGCCCAATGCGCCAAAGGTTCGCGTGCCGGCGGTCTTCTTCCAGAAGCGCTCCCCCGCGCTGCCATCCGCCAGACAGCCCAGCATCATCGCGGCCCCGCGCTCGCGCTGACGCGAGGCCATCGTCTCCGCCAGCTTCTTCCCGACGTCCATGCCACGGAACGCGGGGTCCACGCTGAACCAGCTTCCGTACGTGCCCTCCACGGCGCGAGTCCCCAGCCGGAGCCGGATGGGCTCCGCGAACAGGACCCCCGCCAGCTTCCCGCCCGAGTACGCGGCCAGGCGGTACTCCCGCGTCGCGAGCCTGTTGCCGAAGAGAAACCAGTCCAGCATGCGAGGCTGGAAGTCCGTCAGCGGCCCCTTGTCTCCGTAGTACTGGCCCCAGACACCGTTGACGAAACGGGACGCATCCACCGCGTCCCCCTCGTAGGTCCGCACCTCAACCATGCAGGCGCTCCGGCGGAGCGGGGACGGCGGCGGTCTGCGCCGGATGTGGACCGAACAGGTGCGTGTAGAGCGCGCGGGTGGAGGGCGTCAGCGCTTCCCATTCGGGGAGGTGGATGCGCTCCTCCGCCACGAGGACCTTGGAGTAGAGCGCCTCGTAGACGCGCTTCACCTTGCCGGGGGCGATGGCATCCACGTCGAAGGCGGGCACCAGGCCCACCAGCTTGAAGCCCTGGTTCTCCGCGTTGCGCTGCGCGCGCGCCGTCTTCAGCGTGGAGTAGTAGAGCACCACCTCCGCGCCGATGTTGCGGCCCACGACCTCCAGCGCCGCGGTGCCCAGGAAGCCGATGCCCAGCCCGCGCCGCGAGGGCTCCAAGACGCCCAGGGCCGCGGAGAGCTGCAGCCCGCGCACGTTCCGCTCCATCGTCAGCAGGCCGATGATGTCCCCGCTCGCGCGGTCCCGCACGAGGATGCCGTACAGCGAGCGGTCCGGAGACCCGCCTCGCAGGAAGAACTCCCGCTCGTAGAACGAGGGCTCCAGGTGACGGCTCTCCGTGCCGACCCGGATGTCCGGGTACCAGCTCTCCAGCAGGGCCGTCAGCCGAGGGAGGTCCTCCCGCGCGAGCTGCTCCGCGGAGCAGCCCTCCGGTGTTTCAATCCCCGACAACATCTCCTCGAGACTCCGCCAGCGCATCAGGTCCATGCGCGCCACGGTAGGGTGCGCGGCAACGGAGCAAAGGGCCTGCACGGCGCAAACGCAGCGCGTCTGTTTTTGAGGAAGCAGCGGTGGCTTTGAACCGTGGCGTGCTCCACAGGCCGCACGTCGCGGAGTGGGCACCCGTGGAGCCAGGCCGATTCGTCGCGCGGAGGGCTGTCGTCGGGTCGACGGGCACCGTGCCTCACGGGGCCCTGCCCGGGAAGGAGGGCCCCACGTGGCCTGTCGGACGTGGACACCGCTCCCTCGGGCAGGCGGGGTGGCGACCGTGCCCGGGCGGGGGACATGACGCGAGGGAGCGGACCGACGTATGAAATGGGTGTCGCGCCCACCCGTTGGGGACAGGGAGCGATTCTTGGAGGAATACCCAGGTGAGCCCCTCATGACTCTCGGCGGACCCGTGACTTCCTCGCCCGGCCCCAAGCCCGCGCTCGTCCCCGCGCGCCCCGCCTCGCCGTGGAAGCTGCCCACCGTGCTGCAGCCGCACTCGAGCCTGCTCACCAACTACCTGCTCGGCTCGCTGCTGGCGGGGCCGGGGTTCCCCATCCTCGCGCTGCTGCGCTACTTCAAGTTCCACACCCTGCGCTACGAGCTGGACGAGGAGGGCATCACCATGCGGTGGGGCATCCTCTTCCGGCGCGAGGTGTCCCTCACCTATGCGCGCATCCAGGACATCCACCTGTCCAGCCATGTCGTGGAGCGGTGGCTGGGGCTCGCACGCATCCAGATTCAGACGGCGAGCGGCAGCGCGCAGGCGGAAATCACCATCGAGGGCATCCAGGACTTCGAGGCGATGAGGGACTTGCTCTACTCCAAGATGCGGGGCACGCGAGACAGGGGCACCGCCGAGGCGAAGTCCTCCGCGCTGGCGTCGGGCGAGTCCGAGGCGCTGACGTCCGCGTTGCGCGAGGTCGCCGCCGAGGTCCGCGCGCTCCGGCAGGAGTTGGGCGCGCGCACTGCGAAGGAGCGGGCGGATGAGTGACGTGCCCCACGCGTGGCTCCTGCGGTTCCTGAAGGTGGACCCCGAACCCCAGCTTCCGGAGGGCACGGTGCGCGTGTTCCGCGCGGCGCCCCAGTATCTGAGCTACCGACGGGTGTTGCTCGGCTTCAAGCACGTGCTCGCCATCGTGGGCGCGGTGATGGCCTGGGTCTTCCTGGGCCGGATTTTCGCCAACGTGCTGCGCGGCCTTCCCGCCACGGCGCTCGTGACGAGCATCCTCTACGCGGTGGAGGTCGTGGCGTGGCTGGGCTTCCTGGTGCTGGTGGTGCCGGTGAGCTTCTTCGTCGTCCGGCTCGACTACGAGCTGCGCTGGTACGCGCTGACGGACCGGAGCCTGCGCGTGCGCGAGGGCGTCATGTCGCTGCGGGAGAAGACGATGACCTTCGCCAACATCCAGCAGGTCTCCATCCACCAGAACCCCATCCAGCGGGTGCTGGGCATCGCCGACGTGAAGGTGGAGACAGCGGGCGGAGGCAGCGGCTCTCGCTCCAGCGAGTCGGACACGGACACGCAAGAGCACCTGCATGAGGCCCGCTTCCGGGGCGTGAGCAACCCCGAGGCGATTCGCGACGCCATCATGGAGTGCGTGCGGCGGCACCGGGACACCGGCCTGGGAGAGCCCTCGGAGCTCGCCACGCGCCCGGAGTCCGGAGCGGCGGCACCGTCGACGCTGGAGGCGGCCCAGGAGCTGCTGACCGAGGTGCGCGCGCTGCGAGGCGCGCTGGCGTCGGGCGAGTCGGCGGCGCGCGTGACACCTCGGGCGTCGTGAGCCGCACCCGCGCGAGGGCGTGAGTCGGGGGCGTCAGCCGAGCCCCTGCACCACGCTTCGCGCGGACAGGTGCATCCCACGAAGCGCTTCGCCCGAACGGGCCCACGCCCACGCTTCGCGCGGATGGGTGCATCCCTCGCGTCGAGCCCCACGGACAGGTACTTCGTTCAGGGCACCAGACGTGAAGAAGCCCGGTCGGCCATGAGGGCCGCCGGGCTTCTCCTTCAGCGAGTCAGGTGACGACTACGCGTTGGGGCGAATCATCGACACGTCGAACTGGCGGCCGACGACGTTGCCCGTGCGGGGCCCCGGGCGGTTGAGGCCGCCGGTGTTCTCGTCCACGTAGAAGCGGTTGTTCGGGTTGGTGTCCGCGCCACGGCTCTGGTTGCGCGTCGCCGGGTCGTTGAACGTGTAGTAGGCGCGGCCCTGCTGGTCCACGCCACGACCGGTGATGACGACGAAGTGGTCGGTGATGCCGTCGGCGTTGCCCACGTTCCGGTCCGAGCGGTGGTTGACGCCCACGACGACCGGCTTGCCCGCGGCGAGCTGCTGGTCGATGTAGTTGCGGCCGCGCTCCGCCGCCTGGCGGTCCACGGTGATGCCGTTGGGGCCCTCGTTCGTGGCGACCTGGATGCGACGGGAGGGGTCCGTCACGGTGGCGCCACCCTGGCGGGCCATCGCGGTGGCGGCGCGGAAGCACGCCTTGTCACCGGCGCGCTCCACCTGGCCGGCGTCGTACTGGCTGATCCACGGGGTGCGCGTCTGCACCGCCGCGCGGTCGGTGCTCGCCGCGACGCGCTCGGTGTCGTTGAGGTTCGTCGGCGTCGCGCCGTTGGTGGTGGTGGGGCGCTCGGAGGCCGGGCGCGGCGTGGGGGCGGTCGTGGGGCGCTCGGAAGCCGGGCGCGGCGTGGGAGCGGCCGTGGTGGGGCGCGGCGTGGGCACCGGCACCTGACCCTGGGGGACGGCGGGGTTCTGCGTCGTGCCGGAGCGATAGCCCCGCGCATCCAGCGCCGTGACGAGCGCCGTCTCGCGGCGCGTCTGGTCGGCGCGCAGGCGGGACTCGCTGTGGTTGAAGCCGGCGGCGCGCAGGACGCCCTGGTCATTGCGGTACGCATTCACGCGCGCGTCGATGAGCGACTCGCGGGTGACGCCACGCGGGTCCTGCGCCAGCTTGGGCAGCTCGCGGTTGATGAAGTTCTGCGCGGCGCGGGGCGACTGGGTGTGCAGGTCGAAGTACGTGGATGCCAGCAGCGCGTTGTTCGGGTCCAGGCCCGCGGCGCGGGCGGCGGCCTCGTAGCGAGGCGTCTTGCTGGCCAGCTCGCGGTTCCAGATCTGGTCGGCCTGCTGCGGGGTGTTGGCGCCGGTGCCCTGGTAGGAGAACGAGCCACGGTTGTGGGCCGCGTTGCCCGGGTCCGTGTGGCCGCCGTAGCTGGAGGTGAAGGTGCCGTCCGGGCGGCGGTTGCCCTCGGAGGTGCCGACGACGATGGCCGCCTCGGAGTTGGAGCCGCCGCGGGTGAAGGCGCTCAGGTCCTGGATGTTGCGGTAGCCGTTGTTCGTCCCGGACGCGTTGGGCGACGTCAGGCCCGCCGCGGCGGTGGTGCCCGCGTCGAAGGTGTCGCCAGGAGTCTGGCGCGCGCCCGCGGTGGTCTGCCCCGGGGTGGCCGCCGTGCGGTCGAACCCGTCCGTGGCGGACGGAAGCTTGAGGGTTGCCCCCGCCCGAATCTTGTTCGGGTCGGAGATGTTGTTGAGCCGGGCCAGCTCATCCACCGTCGTGTTGTTCCGGGCGGCGATCTTGCTCAGCGTGTCGCGCTCACGGATGCGGTAGTTGCTGGGGTCCCGGTTGCTGACGTTGTTCCTGACAGTCATGTGGATGGCTCCCTATGAGGTCCGAGACACCCCTCCCCAATCACTGCCGCCGGAGAGGGCATCGACAGACGCCAACCGGATTTTCAAGATCAGCCGCCAAAAGTTGCGAACCCACCGAACTTCGCATTGCCCCAGAGGGAGCGCTACAGGCCCGCACGGGGTGTCCGCCTGTTAATGCACCGTGTTAATCCCGGCAAATCCAGAGAGCCTGTGACCAATCCGTCACATATGGATTTCAGACTCACGACTATTTTTTGGCCAAACTGATGCAATCAATTGCGGGCAGGGTGTCTGGGCTGACCACCCGGATGACTGTCTTGAAGACGACAATGCCCCGCTGGCGTGGGCCAGCAGGGCATCAGCACTGAAAATATTCAACACTGCGATATCCACGAGCTACCGGCAGTTCGCGGGCTCCTTGCACGAGTACGTGCGGGTGACGCTCGCGCGGAAGCCATCCGTGCGGTTGGGGCCCAGTGCGATGCAGTCACCGATGATGTCGGAGCTGTTGCAGCCCCCCGCCGGGCACCGCGCAGTCACAACGGAGCCCAGCAGGCTGCGCGCCTGGCTCATCGCGGCGCCGCAGGTGGCTCCCTCACCAGACCGGGTCGCCGTGTAGCGCGTCGTGCCGCAGGTACACGCCGGAGGACAGTAGGTGCGCACGCCATCGCACTCCACCCAGCCACCGTTGTCAGCGCCCGAGGTACAGCCTGTCGTCGGAGAGGAGCACGTCACCGGCGCACCGCTCGGGCACGTCTGCTCGACGCTGCAGAGCGCGGCCTCGGACGTCTCCAGCGAGCTGGCCTCCTCGCCGCTCATGTCCCCCGCGTTGCACGCCGCCAGGCCCAGCACCACGCCCAGCAATCCACTCCACAGCCAGCTCTGTCGAAGAAGGTTCATCCCCCAACGGTAGAACCCTCCGTGAAGCTTCATCAACCTCTGGAAACCCGGGCCTCCGCTCCCTCCTGGAGAGAGCGGAGAATTTCCCGCCTGCCTAATTCTTTGAAATGGGGCGGTAGCGGATGCGGTGCGGCTCCAGGGCGTCGGGGCCCAGGCGCTTCTTCTTGTCCGCCTCGTAGTCCTGGAAGTTGCCCTCGAAGAAGAAGGCCTTGCTGTCGCCCTCGAAGGCGAGGATGTGCGTGGCGATGCGGTCCAGGAACCAGCGGTCGTGGCTGATGACCACCGCGCATCCCGCGAAGCTCAGGAGCGAGTCCTCCAGGCTGCGCAGCGTCTCCACGTCCAAATCGTTGGTGGGTTCGTCGAGCAGCAGCAGGTTGCCGCCGCTCTTGAGCATCTTCGCCAGGTGCACGCGGTTGCGCTCGCCGCCAGACAGGTCCTTCACGCGCTTCTGCTGGTCCTGTCCCTTGAAGGCGAAGCCCGCCAGGTACGCGCGGCTGGGCACCTGTCCCGCGCGGCCCAGGTCCAGGTGGTCCAGCCCGCCGCTGACCTCCTGGAACACGCTGTTGTCGCCGTTGAGCGCGTCGCGGCTCTGGTCCACGTAGGCCATCACCACCGTCTCGCCAATCTTCAGCTCGCCCGCGTCCGGCTTCTCCGTGCCCGTCATCATCCGGAACAGCGTCGTCTTGCCCGCGCCGTTGGGGCCGATGACGCCGACGATTCCGCCCGGCGGCAGCTTGAAGTTCAGGTCGTCGATGAGCAGCCGGTCACCGTACGCCTTGCGCAGGCCCTTGGCCTCCACCACCAGGCCTCCGAGCCGGGGGCCGGGAGGGATGATGACCTCGCCCGTGGCCTCGCGCTTGTCCTGCGTCTGGTTGAGCATCTCCTCGTACGCGGAGATGCGCGCCTTGCTCTTGGCCTGCCGGGCCTTGGGCGACTGGCGCACCCACTCCAGCTCGCGCTTGAGCGTCTTCTGCCGCTGGCTCTCCGACTTCTCCTCCAGCTCCAACCGCTTCTGCTTCTGCTCCAGCCAACTGGAGTAGTTGCCCTTCCAGGGCACGCCCTCGCCGCGGTCCAGCTCCAGAATCCACTCGGCCGCGTTGTCCAGGAAGTACCGGTCGTGGGTGATGCAGACGATGGTGCCCTTGTACTCCTTGAGCGCGACCTCCAGCCACGCGACGCTCTCCGCGTCCAGGTGGTTGGTGGGCTCGTCCAGGAGGAGCAGGTCCGGCTTCTCCAGGAGGATTCGGCACAGCGCCACGCGGCGCTTCTCGCCGCCGGACAGCTTCGTCACGTCCGCGTCGCCCGGGGGCAGGCGCAGCGCGTCCATGGCCATCTCAATCGTCCGGTCCAGCTCCCAGCCGTTCGCCGCGTCGATGGCGTCCTGGAGCCGGCCCTGCTCGGCGAGCAGCTTCTCCATCTCCGCGTCGCTCATGGGCTCGGCGAACTTGGCGCTCACCTCGTTGAAGCGGTCCAGCGAGGCGCGAATCTCCTTCAGCCCCAGCTCCACGTTCCCCTTCACGTCCAGTGAGGTGTCGAGCTGCGGCTCCTGCGCCAGGTAGCCGACCTTGGCCGTGGGGTCCGGCTTCGCCACGCCGAAGAACTCCGTGTCCACGCCGGCCATGATGCGCAGCAGCGTCGACTTGCCGGAGCCGTTCGGACCGATGACGCCAATCTTCGCGCCCGGGAAGAACGACAGGTAGATGCCCTTGAGGATCTCCTTGCCATTCTTGACCTTGCGCAGGTCCTGCATCGTGAAGATGAAATTCTGGGCCATCTGTGGGGGCTTCCTGCTCTGGAGCGGGTGGGGGCTCGCGGATACCAGGGTGCAACAGCGCACTCAAGGCGAGAGAATCCCGGAGCCTCCCATCGCACGCTCGGCGCCCGACGTCCGCCAGGGAACACCCCCGCGCACCGCCTCCAGGGAGTAACCCCCGGAGGCGGTGTCGGACCTGCTCACCTCAACCGCGACTCAGAGCGGGCACGGGTCGGCGGGCGTCCACCCGGCGATGCCCGCGTTGGCCAGGACGTTGGGCTGGTGCGGCGTCGTGCTCAGCCAGAAGTTCTGGTACGTGCGCTTGGCGTGGGGCATGCGGCGGGACGGCCCGCACACCGCGCCGTAGATGCCGGTGCGCTCCTGGAAGTCGTTGTTGACGCCCGCCAGGCTCCAGTACCGCCAGCTCAACTGATTCTCGCGCGTGCTGTGGCAGGCGCGGCAGGACGGCGCCTGCACCTGGAGGTACTCGTTGCTCTTGCCGGACGCGGCCCAGTTGGGCTGCACGTAGGTGGAGTTCTGCGTCGCGGCGGGCAGCGTGACACCGCCGTACCAGCCCTGCACCAGCTCCTGGATGGTGGTCGTCACGTTGGTCTCCAGCACCGCCTTGTTCAGCTCCCGGAACTGCGTCTCCTGGCTCGCGCGGGAGAACGGGAAGATGCCGCTGACCGGGGGCGACTCGATGGTGGAGTAGCGATAGCTCTCCAAGTCGAACGGGATGAAGCGCGCGTTGAGGTCCCGGCGCGGGTCCGTGGAGAACGCGTCTCCGCCGTGGCAGACGTTGCACAGGTGGGGCACGTACTTGTCGCCGTTGCCGTCCAGGTCCGCGCGGTCCACGCGGTTGCCCGCGGCGTCGAAGACGTAGAACTTCGTGTATGGCGTGGTCGGCAGTATCGTCGGGTGCGGGCTGTACTCCATGGCCACCGTGGCGATGGGCGCCACACCGGCGGTGGCGAAGTCCACGCTGGCGTGGTTCGTCACGTAGAAGGCCCGATTCGCACCCGAGCGCTTCATGTGCATGCTGCGCCCGAAGCCCAGATCCCCGTTGTTGAAGTAGTAGGCCGCGGCGTCGTCCGCGCCGAAGCCGCTGGCCGTCTTCCACGTCGCCAGCGTCAGCTTCGTGCTGCCCGGGTCGATGGCCGCGTAGTAGGCCGCCGCCGCCACGGCGTCACCAGTGCCGTAGTTGTTGAGGAAGTTCGTGGACGCGGGCACGCCCAGCGTCAGCGTCACGTCCGACGTGCAGACGGAGTACGGATAGGGCACGGTGATGGCGTTGGTGCTCGGGTTGCCGGGCCCCGTGGAGGGGTTCTGCGTGGCGGTGCTGATGACCAGCCCGTTGGAGTCGAGCACCTCGATTTTGATGACGGTGCTGGCGGGCAGGCGGGTGATGGCGTTGAGCGCCGCGTCCAGGGTGGTGGTGTACACCGTGGGGCCGGCGGGGATGGTGATGCGCACCGACAGCGGCACCGGCAGGCGCCCGGTGTCGATGTGCACGCGCATGCAGTCCGCGCCCGTGGAGACGATGTCCGCGTTGAACACGGAGAAGTGCGGCACCGCGCCGACGTAGGTGTCTCCCTGCAGGAACAGCGTGCCCTCCTCGCTCCACACGCCCTTCCCCTCGTCGTAGAACCACAGCGGCATGGACGCGGGCGTGCCGGCCGGCTGCTCCGCCTGCCTGGGGTCCACGGGGAAGGACACCTGCGCGGGCGACTCCTTGCGCAGGTTGAAGCGGCGTCCCTGGCCATCAAAGATGTTGACCTCCAGCGCGCCGAAGCTCGTCAGCGTCACCACGTTGCCCTCGCGGTCCACCGCGGACAGGTCTCCGGGCATGCGGCCCTCCGGGTCCTTCAGGTCCACCGGCGCCAGCCACGCCGTGAGCGGCTGGTCCGCCGCGTTGCCATCCGAGTCCACCAGCGAGTTGGCCTGGAGCGTGAGCAGCACCGGCCGCTGGTCGCCCGACGGCGAGCGCGCCGACAGCGTCATCGTCTCCTGGGGGTTCACCGTGAAGCGCTGCGCGGACACCAGGCGGTACTGCCCCTCCGGCGCCTCGTTCAGCAGGATGCGCGACAGGAGCTGGAAGCCGGTGGCGCGCACGTTGAGCACATACCGCGCCGACTCCTCCACCATGAGCTGGAAGCCGCCCCGTGCGTTGGTGATGGCCTCCTTGTTCCCCACCGTCACCCGCGCCCCGCCCACCGGCTGGCCGCTGGCCGTCAACACCTGCCCGCCGAAGTACGCCACCGGGCCCTGCGTGCTCACGCGCACCTCGCTCGTCGCCACGCCGCCCCGGTTGTCGGAGACCACCGCCCAGACGCTGAAGCGTCCCTGGACCGAGGGCAGCGTCCACAGCACGTCCGAGCCCTGTTGCGCCGACACCACGCCCGAGCCCGCGGACGCCACCCAGCGCCACGTCAGCGCGTCCCCATCCGCGTCACTCGCCAGCGCCGTCAGTCGCACCGTCTCGCCCGGCAGCGCGTTGCGCAGCGCCTGCGTGTTGCGCCAGGCCACCGGCGCTCGCAGCACCGGCCGCGCATTCCGGAACGTCAGATTCCGCTGCACCGCGACGCTCCCCATCTGCACCGACGACGAGACCTGGTCGGCCTCCACCCGCGCCACCACGTTCCAGGTTCCCGCCGGCGCGTCGCCCACCGCGTACTGGCCCAGGGCGTTGACCTGCACCTCCGAGGACACCGTGGCGCTGGTGGCCGGGTTCACCAGCCGCACCCGCGCCGCCACGTTCACCCCCAGGAAGCTGCTCTGCGTCAGGGGCACCGAGCCGTCTCTCAGCAGCGCGTTGCCCCACAGCAGGGGCCGCACCGGCACCAGCGGCAGGTGGATGGGCATGACGAACGTCTCGTCCGCCAGGCTGAAGTTCGTCGTCTGGCACCCGCTGACGAAGCCCGGCGCGCTCCAGCACAACCGGTACGTCGCCGCCGGCTGACGCGGCACCCCGAAGAAGCCATGCACGTCCGACAGCACGTGCACGCTGTCCACGTTCGTCGCGACGTTGCGCACCCACAGCTCCACGTTGGGCAGATACACCCGCCCCGCCCAGCCCGACCCGAAGGCCTGCGTGTAGACGTAGTTGTGCACCTCCGCCCCGTCGTTCACCGCTGCCTGCGCCACCACGCGTGTCGTGTCCGCGCCACCCGGCACGGCCGGCTCCCGACTGCACGCCACCGCGACGACGATTACACTCAAAGTGAAGACCATCCGCGCACGTGCGCGCTTCAGACCTGGCATGAAGTACCCCCGCTTCTGTTGAATGACTCCCGGGCGTCAGGCGCCGCGTCCCTCGGGGGACTCCCGCGCCTCCTCGCCTCCGGGCCGGCGTGGAGCCTCAACCGTGTCAAACCTTGAACATAATGGAAAACCACTATTTCGTGACGCGAGCCGCCACGGAGCGTATGGGTCGCCGCGACCCGCCGGGGACGGTGTCCAGGCGGGGTGCGGGAGTTCTGACGGCGGAAGGCCGAGGTGTTAGGAGAAGCGCGCCATGTCGACGCCTACTCCCGCCCTCGAGCTCACGGGGCTCACCAAGCGCTACGGTGACTTCACCGCGTTGCAGCAGATGAACCTCACCATCCAGCCGGGCGAAATCTTCGCGCTGCTGGGGCCCAACGGCGCGGGCAAGACGACGATGATTGGCAGTGTGTGTGGCCTGGTGCGCAAGACGGCCGGCACCATCCGCGTCTTCGGCAAGGATTTGGACCAGGACGCCGTGGGCCCGCGCTACCAACTGGGCCTGGTGCCGCAGGAAATCAACTTCGACCCGTTCTTCACCGTCGCGGAGTCCTTGCGCATCCAGTTGGGCTTCTACGGCCAGCGCCAGGACGAGGCCCGCGTCGACGAGGTGCTCAAGGCCCTCAACCTGTACACGAAGAAGGACTCGCTCACGCGCGCGCTCTCCGGCGGCATGAAGCGCCGGCTGCTCATCGCCAAGGCGCTGGTGCACAAGCCCAAGCTCGTCTTCCTGGACGAGCCCACCGCGGGCGTGGACGTGGAGCTGCGCCGGGACCTCTGGACGTACGTGCGCAAGCTGGCCTCGGAGGGCACCACCATCCTCCTCACCACCCACTATCTGGAGGAGGCCGAGGAGCTGGCGGACCGGGTGGGCATCATCAACGAGGGCCGCCTGCTGATGGTGGAGGACAAAACCACGCTGCTGCGCCGCTTCGGCGAGAAGCGCGTCGTCGTCACCTTCCAGGAGCCCCAGACGACGCTGTCGGAGGCCACGCTGCGCTTCGCCCCGCGCCTGTCCGAGGACGGCCGCTCGCTCACCTACGTGGAGCGCGAGGGCGCGGCCCCCGCGGGCGAATTGCTGCGCGTGCTGTACGCGGAGGGGCAGCCCATCGCCGACGTGGAGACGCGCCGCTCCCGCCTCGAAGACGTCCTCATCGAGGTCCTCCGGGGCCGCCCCACGCCCCAGGCCGCCTGACCTTCCTTCCTCCTTTCCGCGCTCCCGCCCCCCATCGCGAGGCCCGTCATATGGGTCCGCGAAGGCGACACGCGCCACGCAGAGACACCACCATGAACGTCCTCGGGATGCAGACGCTGTTCGTGAAGGAGGTCCGGCGCTTCATGCGAGTGCCGGGGCAGACCGTCCTCTCACCGCTCATCAGCACCACGCTGTATTTCATCGTCTTCGGCTACAGCATCTCCGGCCGCGTGCACGAGGTGGAGGGCTCGCCGTACCTGCACTTCATCGTGCCGGGCCTCGTGTTCCTGGGCATCGCCAACAACGCGTTCCTCAACAGCTCCTCCTCGCTGTTCATCACCAAGATTCAGGGCACGGTGGTGGACCTGCTGGTGGCGCCCCTGGGGCCCGGCGAGCTGATGGCGGGCTTCATCGGCGGCGCCATGGTGCGCGGCCTCGTCGTCGGCGGCCTGACGTGGGCCGTGGCGGGCGCCTTCGCCGGCTTCAGCCTGGAGCACGCGTGGGTGGCCCTGTACTTCCTGCTCATCGCCTCCTACGTCTTCAGCATGCTGGGCATGCTTGCCGCCGTGTGGGCGGAGAAGTTCGAGCAGATCAACTTCTTCCCCACCTTCGTCATGCTGCCGCTCACCTTCCTGGGCGGCGTCTTCTATTCCGTGCGCGAGCTGCCCTCGCCCTGGAACACCGTCAGCCTCTTCAACCCCATGGTCTACATGGTGGAGGGGCTGCGGTACGGGATGCTCGGTCGCAGCATCTACTCGCCCCTGTTCGGCGGCGGAATCCTCGCGGGTGTCGCCGTGGTGGCAACCCTTGTCGTGTACTTCGTGCTCCGCTCCGGCTACAGGATGAAGGCATGAGACCTACCCAGACCTTCATGTCCCCATGTCACCATGGGGTGACACCCGACTGCTCATTTCCCGCACGGTGAGAAAGGGAGATATTCTCCCGACCACATCATGGCGGTGCCATTCGGTAAGTACGAGTTGCTGCGGAAGATTGCCTCGGGAGGCATGGGACAGGTGTTTCTGGCCCGTGAGCATGGAACGGGCTTCGAGCGGCTGGTGGTCCTCAAACTCATCCTCCCGCACCTCGCGGAGGATGATGAGTTCCTCTCCATGTTCCTGGATGAGGCCGGGCTGGTGGCCCGACTCACCCACCCCAACCTCATCACCATTCTCGACCTGTCCCAGATAGAGGGACGGCACTGCCTGGCGATGGAGTACGTCCAGGGCGACGACGTGCGTCGACTGGAGAAGTTCTCCCGCGCGCAGAACAAGCCGATGTCGGTGGGATTGATTCTGCGCGTCATCGCGGATGCCGCGGCGGGTCTTCACTACGCGCATCAGGCGCGGGACGTTCAGGGCCGGCCCATGCGGCTGGTGCACCGCGACGTGTCACCGCAGAACATCCTGGTGGGCTTCGACGGCGGCGTGAAGGTCATCGACTTCGGTGTCGCCAAGGCGGCCACCAGCAGCGCCAACACGGCGACGGGTGTCCTCAAGGGCAAATACCCCTACATGTCCCCCGAGCAGGCCAGCGGCCTGGCCATCGACGCGCGCAGCGACTTGTTCGCGCTGGGCGTCGTCATGTGGGAGATGCTGACGGGCAAGCGGCTCTTCAAGGGCGACTCGGACTTGATGACGCTGCGGCTGGTGAAGGACTGCCAGGTGCCGCGCCCCTCGCAGTTGAACCCCAAGCTGCCGCCGGGGTTGGACGAGGTGGTGCTCAAGGCGCTGGCGCCCACGCCGGACGAGCGCTACCCGGACTGCGGCGCCTTCCGGCTCGCGCTGGAGGACTACACGCTCAACCTGCGGCTGCCCTCCAGCAGCGCGCACCTGTCGGCGTACCTGCGGGAGCTGTACGCGGACCGCATCTCCACGGAGACGGACCCGGCGAAGCTGGACCAGCTCGCCGAGGACGCGGACCTGGACTCGCGCTCCAACTCGTCGCTCAGCGGCGTGGGGGGCCCGGCCGGGCGCACGTCCGCGTCGCGGCAGCACCCTCGCAACGTGACGCCGGGGACGCGCTCGCGGCAGCAGGCGGCGGCCGCGCCCGTCGGGGCCGTGGTGCAGGACCGCACGCGCGGCACCTCGCCCATGGACCGCGCGCCCAGCGAGAAGACGCGCCGCATTCCGTGGCTGCCCGTCGTCGCGGCGGGGGTGGGGCTGCTGCTGGCGGGCACGGCCGTCGCCTTCCTGCGCGGACCGGCGGACGCGACGACGCAGCCGGTGACGACGACGACGCAGCCGGTCCACGTGGAGCGAGAGCCGCCTCCGGCTCGGCCCGACAAGCCCGCGCCGGAGCCGGTGAAGATGACGGAGGTGCTCGTCACCACCGAGCCCGCGGGCGCGTCGGTGAGCGTCGCTGGCGAGGCGCGCGGCTTGACGCCCACGACGCTGTCGCTGGAGCAGGGCGCGCCCATCGTCGCGGTGACGCTGACGCTCGCGGGCTACGAGCCGGTGACGCGCGAGGTCTCCGCCGCCGACAGCGAGCTGCACCTGGAGCTGCGGCGCCAGGGCGGCAAGTCCCCTGGCACCACCAGCACCAAGCGCCCCGGAGGTTCCCAGCAGGGTGGGAACCTGGGCATCAAGACGGGCCGCTGAGTCGGCCCGTCTCCGCGGGCCCCTCTACGGAGTGGCCTGCGGTCTCGGCTTGCCCTTCGCGGCCGACGTCGACGTCGACGAGGACGAGGTCTTCTTCGGCAGCGCGGGCGGCGGCGGCTTGGCGAAGGAGTCGATGAGCGGCATGACGAGCTGGGCCAGGTCCAGGATGGGCCCCTCGAAGTCGTCCACCATCCTGACGGTGGTATCCAACCTCAAGAGCTTGTCGCTCTCCGCCGTGTGCTCGGTCCAGGCGACGCCGCCCACGGGCCCGGGCGTGCCGGTGCGCAGGAACTGGACGAGGGACTCCACCAGGTGGCTGGTGAACTTCCGGTCCTCGTCCTGGAAGAGGTCTCCCGTCGGCGGGACGTGGTCGGCCGTCTCCAGGAAGTAGGAGACGTCTCCGCCGTGGGGCACGCCCAGGGGCTGCCGGGGCGCGAGCATCTTCGCGCGGTACTCGAAGTAGTAGCGCCAGGCGTGGGCGCCGTGGTGGGAGTGGAAGGTCGCCAGGTGGCGCGGCGTCACGGAGAAGACGAAGTCGCGGCACATCCGCCGGCCAATCTCCCGGTCGTCGCTCACGTCGGGGTAGAGCTGGCGAATCAGGCCACCGAGGTCCCCCAGCTTGTCGATGATGGTGGCCGGGTCGATGCCGAACGAGGACACCACGCTGGAGTCATCGCTCGTGCTGCCGAGGATGAGCGGCAGCTTGAGCTGCGAGCCCATCTCGAAGCTCTCGCGAATCGTCTGGGGGAGCACCGAGTCCCCGTAGATGGGGCTGGGCGCGTTGACGCTGTCCGAGGGGAGCGTCCAGAACTTCTCCGGGTCCAGCTTGCGCAGCTTCTCCATGGTGGCCTGCTGCCAGGGGACGCCCTGGTGGTGGGCGAAGGCCACGCCTGAGAGCTTCGCGTCCGCCACGGACTTCTCCTGGATGACGTACGAGCTCATGGCCACGCCGCGGCGGAAGGGGTTCTTCTCCCGGATGAGCGGCGAGGTGAAGAACGCCAGCACGCTCTTGGCGCCGGCGGACTGGCCCATGATGGTGATGTTGCTGGGGTCTCCGCCGAACTGGGCGATGTTGTTCCTCACCCACTCCAGCGCGAGCATCTGGTCGAGGATGCCGAAGTTGGCCGGGCCGCCCGGGGCCTCCTTCTCCAGCTCCGGGTGGGCGAAGAAGCCCAGGTGTCCCAGGCGGTAGTTGAAGGTGACGAGCACCACGTCACGGGCGGCGATTTGCGTGCCGTCATAGGGGGGCACGCAGCCGGAGCCGATGATGAAGGCGCCGCCGTGAATCCAGAACAGCACGGGCAGCTTCGCGCCCGGGTCCGTCTTGGGGGTCCACACGTTGAGGTAGAGGCAGTCCTCGGCCATCTTCCCGGGGTCACCGCCGCCGCCCTCGATGCAGGCCTGTCGGGACTGGAGCGCGGAGGGACCGAACTCGAGCGCGTCACGGGGGCCGGTCCACGCGGGGAGGCGCTCCGGGGCGCGCCAGCGGAGGTTGCCCACGGGAGGCTTGGCGTAGGGGATGCCCTTGAAGACGGAAACCTTCCCTTCCACCTTGCCTAGCAGCTGGCCTTCCTTCGTGGTGACCGGGGGCGTCTTGATGACATTCATGGTCTGGCTCCGTTGGGGGGTGAGTGAGGACGTGTCCACGTGCGTGGGCACACGGTCGGAGCCGGGAGAAGGACTACCTGTCGAGGAGCTACGCGAGCGAATCGCCTGACCACCGTCCGGGTGGGGTGCGTGACATAGGATTTCGGCGCAATGCCTCGCAACCCGCGCGGCGAGAGGTTCACGACAAGCGCGGGCTATGAAACAGAGCCCGTGTGACACACCTCCCTGGAGGTCCTGACGACTGTCGGCCGGAGCGCGGAGAGGGTGCCCCGTGGGGTCCGCGTGTCGTCTGAATGTGACACTTCCGGTGGAGCCCGCACCGCCGCTCAGACTTCCTCGAACTTCGCCCCTGTGACTTTCGCGCGCTCCAGGGCGAGCTTGATGTCCTCGGAGACGATGAGGGCGACGGACCACCCCCAGGTGCGGAAGACCTTCGCGCCGCCTACTTTCGTGCGGTCGATCCGCATCCCGTAGACGCTGCGGTACATACCGAGCTTGTCCGGCCGTTCATCCTCGGGCTGCCAATACAGTGCCTCTTCCGAGGCCTCGTCATCGATGCACCGGATAAGCTTGGTGGCCACGAGGATTTGATACCCATCCGGGCAGCCTTTGATGTCGACGGGTATCAATTGCACATCATCGGGAACCAACTCCGTGAAGAGGGCGGCCACCCGGATGTTGACAACGGGCGACATGCCGGCGCCAGCCGTGCTGTAGTCCAATTTCTTCCCGGGCTCGTCGATGGTGAGCGTCAGGCGGCCCTCCACGTGAGCTGGCCGCCCCGACGTGAACTCCCGGATGTCCTCCACCTCCTGGCCCTGCCCGTTCAGCGGCTCTCCCAAAGACCACTTCCCGCGCCGCATGTCAGGCCTGAGTCTGAAGTATCGAGATGGATTCGGCATGATGGACTTCCTAGATTTCTCAAGGGTCCTGAGTCAAAAGTCCGTGGATTCTGGTTCCTGGGGTCTGCGCTTCTTTGGCGAGGCTGCACAACACACTCCGAAGCGTCATGGCAGGCCTCGGCAAGAGGCCCGCGGCAAGGCGGGCAACCCCAGCCAGTACCAGACGACACTGACAGGCAACCCAAGGAGTACAGTCGCCTGAGCCATCTATACCGCCGCTCCCCAGGATGGGAGCGGCGGTAAATACAGACACCGGCGACGACCTACCGCTTGAAGTGGTCCGCGATGACGCTGGCCACGCAGCACGTCAGCTTCTTGCCGGTGGGGACATGCAGGAACTCGTTGGGGCCGTGCGCGTTGCTGCCCGGACCCAGCAGACCGGTGATGAGGAATTGCGCCTCCGGGAAGCGCTCGCCCAGCATGCCCATGAACGGAATCGTGCCGCCCTCGCCCATCGCCATCGCCGGCCGGCCGAAGTACGTGCCGGACGCGGACTCCACCGCGCGCGACAGCCAGCCCGCCAGCGGCGGCGCATCCCAGCCGACGCTCGCCTTGTCACCCTCGAAGCTCACCTTCGCGCCGTACGGCGGGTTCTTCTCCAGCGCATCCTTGAGCGCCTTCTGCGCCGCCTTCGGCTCCAACCTCGGAGGAATGCGCATGGACAGCTTCACCGTGGTGAAGGGCCGCAACACATTGCCCGCGCTCTGGAGCGGCGGCAGGCCGTCCACGCCCGTCACCGACAGCGCCGGCCGCCACGTGCGGTTGAGCACCAGCTCCGCGCCGTCGTCCGACATGGGCTGCATCCCAGACACCCATGGGAACTTGCCGAAGACCTCCTCGCCCAACACCTTCGCCGCCGAGCGCGCCTGCTCCTGCCGCTCCTTCGGAATCTCCACGTGCAGGCCCTGCACCGTCACGCGGCCCGTGCCCTCCTCCTCCACCCGCGACAACACCTGGCGCAGCACGCGGAAGGACGACGCCACGATTCCGCTCGCGTCACCGGAGTGCACACCCTCGGTGAGCACGTCCACGCGCAGGTTGCCCGCCACCATGCCGCGCAGCGACGTCGTCATCCAGAGCTGGTCGTAGTTCGCGCAACCCGAGTCCAGGCACACCACCAGCGACGGCTTGCCGATGCGCGGCGCCAGCGCCTCGATGTACGCCGGCAAGTCGTAGCTGCCGCTCTCCTCACACGCCTCGATGAGCACCACGGTGCGCGCGTGTGCCACGCCCTGCTCGCGCAGCAGGCGCAGCGCCGTCAGCGACGCGAAGGCGGAGTAACCATCATCCGCGCCACCCCGGCCGTAGAGCTTGTCGCCCTCGCGCACGGGGGTCCACGGCGTCAGACCCTCACGCCAGCCCGTCATCTCCGGCTGCTTGTCCAGGTGGCCGTACATCAACACGGTGTCGTCGCCGCGCGTGCCGGGCACTTCCATGTAGATGACCGGCGTGCGGTCCTTGCCCTGCTCGTCCTTGAGGCGGATGACCTCCAGCGTGAGGCCCGGCAGGTGCGGCGCCTGCGCGCGGCACCACTCCGCGATGAGCTGCACCGCGGCTTCCATGTGTCCGGCCTTCACCCAGTCCGGGTCGAAGGCAGGCGACTTGTTGGGGATGCGGATGTAGCGCTCGAGCGCCGGGAGGATTTCCTTCTCCCAGATGCGGTCGGAGGACTCGGTGGCGGTCTGGACATTCATGGCCGCGATGCTGAGCACGGGACGCCGCCCCTGTCGACACCGACAAACCCAAGGCGAAGCCGGTGGAGCCCCGCCCCACCGGCCTCCCCTGCTCCCGGCCTGATGGCCTCCATCGAAAGGCCTGTCATGGCCGCTCGATGACAGGGGCACGAGGCACCACCGTGCCCCCTGGAAGCACCGCGTCAGCGCCCGCGCGTCACGGCTGGATTTCGCGCACCGTCAACCACTTGAAGTCCACGTCCGTGGCGTTGTCCCAGCGGAACGTGGCGATGGGGCCGCCCCAGGTAATGGGCATGGCCCCGGTGCCGCCGCCGCAGTGCTGCGCGTCACCGCCCCAGGTGCCCGAGTCGACCATGTCGTAGACCTTCTTCCACGTCACCTTGTCGGCGTTCTCGTTGACGTACATCTCCAGCCGCACGGCCTCCTTGCCGCTGACGGTGGTGTTGCGCATCACCGCCTTGAAGCCCACCCAGCGGCCCTTCAGCGCGGACGTGGCCGCCTTGTACGCGGCCTGCTCGTAGGAGACATGCCACGTCTCCTTCTGCCAGCGGGCGCGGCCGTCATAGTGCAGCCCCGCCTTGTAGCTGCTGCCCTCGCAGCCCGAGTGGTCGTCGTTGTGCTTGCCGCCCCGTGCGTACCAGTCGAAGTTGTCCTTCACGTCGGACGTGGCGTTGAGCTTCACGAAGCCCGTCATCTCCACGTTGCGCCAGTCATTGGCCGCCTGCATGTAGCCCCGGCTCGCCAGCACGTCCCGGTCATACGTGGGAATCTTCCGGTCGTCGTAGCCGGTGGACGTGTAGACGAGCAGCCGCACCGCGCTGTTCTTCATCTTCCACGAGCCATCCGAGTTGCGGGTCATCGTCTTCTGCGGATTGAAGCGCGCATCGGACGTCGCGTTGTCCGCCAGCGCCCACGACTCGCCCCCGCTCTTGGACGGGTAGAGCATCGTCACGCCGAACTTGTCCTTGCTGGTGGACGGCGGCGTGCCGACGTCGGTGGTGATGGCCGCCAGCTCGGAGATGCTCGCCCAGGTGTTCATCGTGCTGCCGTTGACGGTGATGCGCACGTAGCGCGCGCTCACCGGGGAGAAGGACACGCGCTCGAAGGCCGTGCGCTTCCCGGACGAGCTGCCCGAGGACACCTGCGTCCACGCGCTGCCATCCGTGGAGGTGGAGACGACGAACTTGCTGGAGCGCTCATTGCCTCGGAACCAGGCGATGTCCACCGCGCTCACCGACTTCACGGCGCCCAGGTCGCCGCGCAGCCACTGCCCCACGCCGTCGCTGGACCAGCGCGTGGTGAGGTTTCCGTCGATGGCATTGGCGGGCACGTTGCCGTCGTTCCCACTGGCGGTGACGGCGACGAAGCCGCCCGCGGCCAGCACGGGCGTGGTGAGCGCGAAGGCCGCGAGTGCGAGCGCGCGACACGGCATGCGCCAGCGAGCTCCCAGCCGGGATGAGGTCCTGTGGTGTGGATTCAAGTTGCTACCTCGAGTGAGGCCACCGAGAGCCACGACCCACCGGACGGTCAGCACCGCCCCGGCACGCCGCGTTCCCCCCGCGGCGCGTTGGCTTTCCTCCGTCGACGCGCGCCAGGGAGCTCAAGGTCTCCTCACGACGCGCCGCCCACGGTGTTGATGTCTCAACGTTCGGACTGCGGCGCCAATACCCGAAGGGGTGACAGGTCATTCCCATCACTCACCCCTTCGGGCAAGCCCGCGGTCGTCTGGACGCCAGGGCGACTACCGCTGACTCACGAAGCGCGACACGACGGCGGACGGACCTTCCAGCCGCACGACTCCGTCCTGGAGCGGGGACGTCCGGGTGTCGCCCCCGAAGCGCGGCGCCTCGCTCCACAGCACGACTTCGGCGTCGGGAGGGACGCGGTGCTCCACCTTGCCGCGCAGGCCGAGCAACACCTGGAGCACCTGCCCGCCCCCTCGTCGCTCCAACACCAGCGCCTCCGGCCCCACGGCTCGCGCGTCGTACGTGCCGCGCCGCGAGTCCTTCATCGCGGGCTCCGTCGCGCGCAGGTGGAGCAGCTCGCGGTAGAGCGCGCGGATGCCCGAGTGCCCCGGCTTCTGGGCCTCGCTCCAGTCCAGCCGGGAGCGCGCGAAGGTGGCTTCCGACTGCGGGTCCGGCACCTCTTCGCCAGCGAAGCGCGCGAAGCCCGCGAACTCCTTGCGCCGGCCCTCGGTGACGAGCCGCCCCAGCTCCTCGTTGTGGTCCGTGAAGTAGAGGAACGGCGTGCTCGCGTTCCACTCCTGGCCCATGAAGAGCAACGGCGTGTAGGGCGACAGCAGCAGCAACGCGCTCATGGCGCGGAAGGCGGCGGGGGATACGTCATGTCCCAGTCGCTCGCCCAGCGCGCGGTTGCCCACCTGGTCATGGTTCTGGAGGCAGTACACGAAGGCCGAGGGCGAAAGGCCCTCCGCGCGCGTGCCCCGCGCATGCCCCTGGTTCTTCGACACCTGGCCCTCGTAGAACCAGCCCTGTCGCAGCGTGCGCGCCAGGTCCTCCGCGCTGCCCGTGTAGTCCTGGAAGTAGCTCTCGCTGTCCCCCGCGAAGGCGCGCCGCATCTGGTGGTGGAAGTCATCCGCCCAGACGCCGTCCAGCCCGTGGCCTCCCTCGGACGCGGGCAGCATGAGGCGGCGCTCGTTGCGCTCGTCCTCGGCGATGATGATGACCCGGCGTCCCGGCGCGCTGGCCCGGGCACGCTCGGCGATTTCGGTGAGCAGGTGCGACTCTGTCTCGTCGACGATGGCGTGCGCCGCGTCCAGGCGAAGGCCGTCCAGGTGGTAGTCGCGAATCCACATCTCCACGTTGGAGAGCACCATCCGCCGCACGGGCCGGCTGTCCTTGCCGTCGTAGTTCACCGCGTCGCCCCACGGCGTGTGGTGGCGTCCGGTGAAGTAGTGCGGCGAGTACGCGCGCAGGTAGTTCCCGTCCGGTCCGAAGTGGTTGTAGACGGCGTCCAGCAACACGCCCAGGCCCTGCGCGTGCGCGGCGTCCACCAACCGGCGCAGTCCCACCGGGCCGCCGTACACCTGCGCGGGCGCGAAGAGGTCCACGCCGTCGTAGCCCCAGTTGCGAGTGCCCGGGAAGCTGGCCACCGGCAGCAGCTCCAGCGCGGTGATGCCCAACTCCTTGAGCTCGGGCAGCTTGGAGATGAGCGCCTCGAAAGTCCCCTCGGGCGTGGCGGTGCCCACGTGCACCTCGTAGAGGACGAGCGACTGGGGCTCCACGCCCTTCCAGCCCGCGTCCGTCCACGCGAAGTCCGGCACCACGACTTCGGAGGGGCCGTGCACACCCTGCGGCTGCGAGCGGGACCACGGGTCCGGGAAGGGCCCCGCGCCATCCACGCGCAGCTTGTAGCGCACGCCCGCGCCCTGTCCCTCCAACACCGCGCTGAAGTAGCCGTCGCGCTCCGCGGTCATCGGCAGCACGCGCCCCGGCTCGCCGCGCGCATCGTGGAGCACCACCTCCACGCGCTCGTGACTGGGGGCCCAGACCCGCCACCGCACCTTCGGGCCTGCTTCCACCCACGCGCCGAGCGAGGGAACCTTCGCCTGTTTCGCGTCCGCCTTCTTCTCCGCCAGAGCACCCATTTGAGTGTTCTGTAATGCGCCCGCGCGCCTCAGGGGAGCACTTGCGCGCGGACGAAGCCCACTCTCCCATCAGAGATGTTCACGGGTGGGCGTTCACTCGGTGAGGCCCCCCCGCGCGCCGACCGCCCGTTCAAGCGGGCGAGGAGGACTCGCGGTGCAGCAGGAAGGGGAACGTGAGGTGGCGCAGCACCGGCAGCTCCAGGTGCGTCATCGCCAGCAGCGTGCGCCCCTCCAGCCAGCGCAGCTCGTCCACCCAGGGACGCCACTGCCGCCCCACCTCCGGCGTGTACTCCACCTGGAGCGACGTGCGCCCGTCCACTCGCGACGTCCCCTCGCGAATCACCAGCGGCACGGCCCGCCAGATGCCACCCACGCGATTCACGAGGTTCGCCCCCTCGCGTCCTCCGGGGGCGATGTCCTTGCCCCACCAGCCACGCATCCCCAGCACGCCCAACAGCCGGTGCGCGAAGCCCTGGAACCAGGAGGGCCCCAGGAGCTCCGCCCGGTAGCGTCCAGGAAGCGCCTCCCGGGAGGGCGTGGGCAGACGGGTGAACAGCAAGCGCCACTCGCGCAGCGTGTGGTGCTCCGGTGCGAGCGCGAGGGGGGGTGCGACTTGGGTCGTGAGGCTCATGCCCGGACGCTAAGCAGCGTGTCCTGGCGCGCGCAGCCATCCGCGCCCGCCCGCCCGGCCCACGAGAAGGCTCTTCTTGACCCGCCCCTCCGTCCGCCCACGACGGGGGCGCGGAGGACGCGAGGTCGTCGGCCTGCTTGTGGACGCCCCGAGCCGCCTGGATGATGCGGCCCGGCCCGGAAGCCTTCCGGTCCGCCCTCCCCTGGAGCCGCCTGGAATGCCTGTCGCCCGCCATGGCCTGGAGTCACGGCCTGTCCCTCGCGGTGAGGATGTCCGCGAGCGTGTCGCGGCCCTTGAAGTCCTCTCCCCCCGCGAAATCGACGCGCGGCTCACGGACCTGGGCTACCGGGGGCAGGAGGAGGCGCGACGCGCGGCCTCCGTGCTGGCCTACCGCCACCTGCGCCGCATCCGCCGCCTGCACCTGGAGGGACTCGCACCCGAGCCGGGCATGCGCGAGAACTGCATGTTCCTGGGGCCCACCGGCTCCGGCAAGACGTTCCTCGTGGAGCTGCTGTTCCGCGAAATCCTCGCCGTGCCCACGGTGCTGGCGGACGCCACCCAGTTCTCCGAGACGGGCTACGTGGGCGACGACGTCAACACGCTCCTGTCGCGCCTGTATGAAGTCGCCGACAAGGACGCGGACTGGGCCGCGTGCGGAGTCATCTGCATGGACGAGTTCGACAAGCTCGCCACCAGTCGCTCCGACAGCCGCTTCGCCGGACAGCAGACCACCAAGGACGTCAGCGGCTTCGGCGTGCAGCGCAGCCTCCTGCATCTGCTCTCCGCCGCCAGCGCGGACTTCCCTCCGGACTTCGGCTTCACCAGCCGGCTCCAGCCGGACACGATGGAGCTGTCCTGTGTCACGTTCATCGCCTGCGGCGCCTTCAGCGGCCTGCGCTCCACCGCGGAGGGCATGACGCGCACGGAGCGCCTGGGCTTCGGCCGCGAGCCCCAGCACACGCGCGAGGAGTCCATCGCCGTGGCCGTCACCCAGGAGCAGTTGGAGCAGACGACGGCCTTCGCGCGCTACGGCTTCATCCCGGAGCTCATCGGCCGCTTCAACCGGCTGGTCTCCTTCACGCCGCTGGACGCGGCCACGCTGGGCGACATCCTCCAGAACAACGTGCTGCGCTCGTACGAGCGCGAGTTCGAGCAGGAGGGCCTGCGCCTCCAGGTGGAGCCCGCCGTGCGCGAGCACATCGTGACGCGCGCGCTCAAGCGGGAGACGGGCGCGCGCGGCCTGCGCACCACCCTGGGCCCGCTGCTGGAGCAGACGGCCTACGAGCACTTCGGCCGGCAGGGCGCCGCCTCCACCGTGCGCCTGGTGCTGGACGGCGACTCGGTGCGCTCCCTCACCGAGTAGCTCCCGAGAGCTCGCGAGCCAGCGGGAGCCTGTCGGCGGCTCGGACGGCGAGCGGGCGGGCGGGCCCGGCTGCGTCCAGGCCCGCACGAGCCTTACGGTCTACTCGGGAACGCCAACACCGGAGGGAGACACATGGCGCACACGGACCACACGCGAGAGATTCCCCGGGAGGGCTGGGCGGACTATCTGGCGCTGCTCTCCAACATGGAGAAGGAGCACCCGGTTCGCATCGAGGTGGAGGGGCTGGACCTGGGAGCGCAGTCGGCCGTCAAGGGCGGGGCGCTCGTGGAGATCAGCCTGGAGGAGAAGGGCAGCGACAAGGGCGTCGTGGCCATCATCATCGACAACCCGGACGGGGAAGACACCCACCGCATCCAGAAGCCGGAACACATCTACGCGGACGAGAGCGAGAGCGGCGAACTGGAGTGCCTCGACATCGAAAGCGCCGAGGACAATACGAAGACGCTCATCTACTTCGGCGAGGCCGCGACGGCCGGCGCGCGAAACATGGACTGACGGGCACGGCCACGCAGAAAGGCCGGAAGGCACCCCCCTCCGCGGGAGAAGGAACCTTCCGGCCTGGGGCCTTGGCCCCCACCGCCACTCACGTGACGAGGAGAGCCTTGGCCGGGTGAGTCGAACTCAAATCACGGGTACAGCGCGCGAGCGCCCGTCTTGTCCAGGCTGGTCAGGACGAGGTCGCCCGTCTGGGTGCCGTTGCACTGGGGGTAGTGCATGACCGACGAACGGTCATACGCCGTCAGCGCGCGCCAGTTGGCGTCCTCGTAGCAGGAGTTGCCAGACACCGTGTGCTCGTGACGGAAGCCGAGCGTGTGGCCCAGCTCGTGGCGCAGGATGCCCGCCAGCGTCCAGGGCGAGATGCTGCCGAACGCCGTGTTGTCGATGAGCACGTTGCGGCCCGAGCGAGCCGAGTTCGGGAAGAACGCGCGCGCCAGGTACTGGCCACCGGAGTTCACCGGGCGGATGTCGAACAGCACGCCCGTCTGGGACGCGGTGCAGCTGGCGTCGTAGCTGGTGCTGTGGACGAAGTTCACGCTGGCGGTGGCCTCCCAGGCCGCCGTCGCGCTGTTCATCGCCGTGACGACCTTCGCCTTGTTCGTCGTACCGAAGGTGCTGCTGACGCAGTAGGTCAGGTTGCCCTTCTGCGCGGCGCTCCACTTCACGTCGCCACCCAGGTAGTAGACCTTCAGGCCGTCTTCGCTCGAGCCCGTGTCGGTGTTGACGTTGTTGTCGAAGTAGGCGCGCAGCTCCTCCTCGCTGTCCACGGCCTGGTCCATGTTGAAGATCCACTTGCCTTCCGGATCCTGCACGGCATTCGCGCGGAACTCCTCCCACGTCATCTTCGGCGCCTGCGTCTCGGAGGCCTCGGGGCCACCGCACGCGGTCCCCAGAAGAGCGACACCAGCCAGCAACGCCATCGAGCGGAACTTGAGCATTCGGATTTCCTTGGACCAGCAACTGCGGGGGATGCGCCCTCCACCTGGTTCCTCCACCAGCCGCGGCACGGCGCGCCCAGCCCATGAGCAACTGTCGGGCCAAGAACGTCTCACCATGGCAAAAACCGCTATAAAGGATTAACCTGGAGTATCCGCACTCCAGGTCCCAAAGCCAGAATGTAAATGGACCTGACAGAGGGTCCTGGAACCTGCTGGAGTGATTGGAGTTTCTTCTCGCCGGCGGGACTGTTCGAGAACCGGACAATGCTGTCCGCGAATCAGTCAACCGCCCCGGGGTCGAAGGAAACCTGGACAGGGGCCCCTCGTCCTCGCATCCGGAGCGGAAAGGGTCAACCACCATGCACGCGCCGTCAGGATGCGTCAAGCCGCCTCGACGCGGCGCGGCCAGACAGGGCGGGGCTCACCGCGCTGCGCCGTGACGCGAGTCCCATGTATAGCCGGAGCGGTCCGTGTCCTCTCTCCTGCTCGACATGTCCGTGGTGGTCACCTGGCTGGAGGTGGCGTGGCCGCACGTGGCGGCGGTGCTGACGGTGCTGGTGAGCGTGCTGACCAGCACGCACGTGGTGCTGCGCAAAAGGGACGTGCGCGCGGCGGTGGGCTGGGTGGGGTTGGTGTGGCTGGTGCCGGTGCTGGGCGCGGTGCTCTATCTGTTGTTGGGCATCAATCGCATCCGCCGGCGCGCCCGCTCGCTGACGCCCCGACGGGAGCACGGGCTGTTCCCGCCCATCCGAGGCGTGGAGGCGGTGGTGGCGGAGGGCGTGTCGCGGGTGAAGCCGGAGGTCGCCCACCTGGCGCCGCTGGCGCGCCTGGGGGACGCGGTGCTGCACCGGCCGCTCTTGCCCGGCAATCGAATCACGGTGCTGGAATCCCAGACGGACGCGTACCCGGCCATGCTGGAGGCGATTGCAGGCGCGCGCGCGTCCATCTCGCTGTGCAGCTACATCTTCGACAACGACATGGCGGGCCGGCACTTCGCGAGCGCGCTGGGCGCGGCGGTGCGGCGCGGGGTGCAGACGCGGGTGCTGGTGGACGCGGTGGGCGCGCGCTACACGTGGCCGACGATTCTGGGCCGGCTCAAGCGCGAGGGCATCCACTCCGCGCGCTTCCTGCCTTCGCTGATGCCCTACCGGCTGCCCTTCATGAACCTGCGCAACCACCGCAAGGTGCTGGTGGTGGACGGGCTCGTGGGCTTCACGGGCGGGATGAACATCCGCGAGCACTTCTGGCCGGGCGAGCAGGCCGCGCGTGACTTGCACTTCCGCCTGGAGGGTCCGGTGGTGGCGCAGCTCCAGGAGACCTTCGCCGAGGACTGGGTCTTCACCACGCGGGAGAAGCTGACAGGGGATGCGTGGTTTCCGGAGCACGCGCCGGTGGGCGCGGTGCTGGCGCGGGGGATTCCGGACGGGCCGGACGAGGACTTCGAGAAGCTGCGCACGGTGCTGTTGGGGGCGCTGTCCATCGCGCGGGCGTCGGTGCGCATCGTCACGCCGTACTTCCTGCCGGACGCGGCGCTCATCACCGCGCTCAACGTGGCGGCGCTGCGCGGAGTGCGCGTGGACGTGGTGCTGCCCCGGAAGGGCAACCTGCCCGTGGTGCAGTGGGCCAGCACCGCGCAGCTCTGGCAGGTGCTGGCGGCGGGGTGCCGGGTGTTCCTCACCGAGCCCCCCTTCGACCACACCAAGCTGATGGTGGTGGACGGAGAGTGGGGGCTCATCGGCTCGGCGAACTGGGACCCGCGCTCGCTGCGGCTCAACTTCGAGCTGAACGTGGAGTGCTACGACGCGGAGCTGGCGGGGCGGCTGAACGCGGTGGTGGAGGAGCGGCTGTCACGCTCGCGGCCTCTCAGCCGCGAGCAGGTGGATGGCCGGCCCCTGCCCATCCGGTTGAGGGATGGGCTGGCCCGGCTCCTGTCTCCGTACCTCTAGCGGGCGCGGCGACTCACAGCAGCGCGCGCCGCATCTTCCAGAAGGTCTCCTTGGCGGTGCGGAACGCCGTGGAGTCCGACGGGAGGAGCGTGCGCAACAGCTCCGCCGACTGCGTCTGGAGCGGCCTCACGCAGTGCGCCTCCACCTGGCCGCGCAGGAAGCCCACCGGGTCCCTGCGGCGGTACTCGGAGAAGTACGTCTTCAGCTCGTTGCGCGTGCGGGCCTTGCCATTGTCCGCGTACTTGGCCACGTAGGGGCTGAAGTCGGGGTACAGCCGTCCCTCGCCGAAGTCGCCGTGCAGCGTCGTCTTCATGAAGTTGCCGATGAGCAGGTCATCGAAGACGCGGTAGCGCACGGCCGTCATCAGCGAGTTGCGCGGGGCCTCGAAGGTGATGCCCCGGCGGAAGCGACGGCGGTGGAATTCGATGACGTGGTCCTGGCCGCCCACGCGGAAGCGGAGGAAGTCGAGCACGGAGCCCAGGTGCTCAATCGCTCCGAAGTACTCGCGCAGCGTCCGGGCCTCGTCGGCCTCCAGCATCTCGCTCCAGTCGTCGCCGAACTCCTTCGGGTCCACTGGCAAGAGCGCGTGCTCCGGGGGACGGATGAGCTGCTTGTCGTCCTTGGAGAAGTCGCAGCGGATGAAGGCGGGCAGGAGCGTGCACGTCTCGGACTCGAAGCCCCGGCCGTAGTCCTCGAGCGTCGTCGTGTACTCGGAGGCCCACATGGAGTCGGCGCGCTGGTACTTGTGCATGGAGCTGAAGGGCACGAAGAAGCGCGCGCCGTAGAACTCCGCCTGCCGGGCGATGGTGCGCCCCACCGGCGTCTTCGCCGCGGCGTAGGGAATGACTCGCTGCCCGTCCTCGGTGAAGTAGTTGATCATGTCCGCGTCGCCGTAACCGGACAGGGCCAGGAGGTATGACTCGTCATACCGGCGCACCATGCTTCGCACGAAGCGGCCCCAGCCCCGGTCGCCCGCGTCGTTGAGGTTGACGACGAGCCGCCCGTCCACGTCGACCAGGAGCACCGCGTCCTGGTTCATGTCGGGGATGCACAGGACGCGGATGCGCGGGGACAGCTGCGTCCACACGCGGTCCACCAGCACGTGCACGTTGAAGCCCTGCTCGCGCAGGTCATCGCGGATGCGCCCGCCGAAGTGGTTGGGCACCAGAATCGTCTGCTCGCGCAGCTTCTCCAGCGACTCCGCGCTCAGGTGGTCCGGGTGGCCATGGGACAGCCACACGTACTGACAGCGCTGGATGGTGTCTCGCACCTCCTCGGGAATCTCGTGGGACAGCGTCCAGCTCCCGAAGTACGCGGCGCCATGAGTCCATGGGTCGGTGACCAGTACGGGTCCGTTGTCGTGGCAGATGAGTGTGGCGTTTCCGATTGTCTCGAATCCGAGTTCCATCTTCCGCTCCCCCCTCGTGCTGCTGCTGCGGTTGCTCGCCATCGTGGTAGCTGGGCCGAAAGGTGACGCGAGGGCTCGGGGCGACACAGTGCCCTCGCGGGCAGGGAAAAGGACTTCGCGCCCGGCAGGTTGCTCCGAGCGGTGAGCGAGAGAAGATGTTTTCCGCGAGTGTGCCGTCACCCGTGCCCACGCGAGGCGGTGACGCGGCCCGCGAGGGCACCAACGCCCCACTTGCGAGGGTGGACGGAAGCCGCCGGAGCACCCCGAGTCACCCGTCAATGGCGCGAAGCCGTGGGTCTGCTCGGCAGCCCTCGCGCGGGGGGAGACGGGCGAGTGAGCCCGTGGCACGCCCTCCCTTGCGTCGAGTGAGTGCCGTCCCGGGCGCGTGGCGTCCCGGGCCCATGTCCAGGAAGGCCCCGGTGCCGGTCCTCGCGAGCGTCCGAGCGTCTCGCGAGAGGCCTGGCGGTCAGCGCTTGCGAGCGGCTCGCGGGGGCCTGGCGGTCAGCGCTTGCGAGCGACGAGCGAGAGAATCTGCGAGCCGTAGCGCTCGGTGAGCGCTGGCCCGACGCCGTGAATGGCCATCAGCGCCGCGCCATTCTCCGGTCGCGCCGCGGCGATGGCGCCCAGCACCCGGTCCGTGAGGATGCGGAACGCGGGCACCTTGCGCTTGCGCGCCTCCGCGAGCCGCCAGGCCTTGAGCGAGTCCACCAGCCCCGGAGGCGCCTCCACCTGCTCCGCCCCTCGAGCAGAACTCCGGCTCCGTGTGCCCCGGCCTTCCGTCACCACGGGCGCGGCGTCATCCAGCGCCACGCGGCGCCCCCGAGCCGCCGGGCTCTCCGACGCTGGAGCGCGAGCGGTCCACGCGCCGGAGTCGGCCCGCTCCGTGGCGCCTCCTCGGGACGCATTCCAGGAGGACCGCTGGTCGAAGTCCTCGGAGGGAGGAGACGCGCGCCACTGCCTGGCGGCGCTTGCCTCACCCGTGCCCCGTCCCTTGGCGCTCGCCCGGGTCGACCGCCTGGCTGTCTTTCCACTCGCCGCCTTGGTCTTCCCGCGTTTGCGCTTGGTCGCCTTCTCCAGCGCGAGCGGAAGGACGACGTGCTGGGGGTCCACCGCGCGGGTGCGCCGACCCTCGTCCGTCAGCGACACGCGTTGGAAGGAGATGACCTGTCCGTCCTTGTCGAACGAGTCGACCTCCAGTCGCGTCAGCCCGGCGCGCACCAGCCCCCCGACGAGCCGCTCGAAGTCGCGACGTGGGAGCGCATCCCCGAACAGCTCCCGGTGGAGCCGACCCGTGGCCTGTCCATCGCGCTCCTGGAGCGACTCCAGGATGCGCTCCAGCCAGTGCCGCTCCGCCGCCGAGGGCTCCGCGAAGCGCAGCGTGGCGCACGACTCCGGGGAGCACACGTCACACAGGCCACACGCCTCACCGGAGTCCTGGGTGTCACCGAAGTGGCCCACCAGTTGCTTCATGCGACAGCCGTGGGCCTCCGCATAGCGGCCCATCTGCTCCAGGTGCAGCAGCTTGCGCTCGCGCTGCGCGTTGTACGCGGCGGACCAGTTGGGCCGCCCGCGTCGCACCGTCTCGTCGGGCGTCATCACCACGCCGCCGTGAATCCACAACTGCTCCAGCGCCTTGTCGAAGACCTCCGGGTCTCCGCGCACGCGCCCCTGGAGCGCCTGCTTCGGCTCCGGCTCCCCGGACGTGGACTGGAACAGCCGCTCCAGCACGTAGGCCTCGGGATAGTCGCGCTTGTGGAAGAACTCGTGCGTGCGCCGGTCGATGTACGAGTGCAGCAGCACCGCGCGGGACGGTTTGCCGTCACGGCCCGCGCGCCCCAGCTCCTGGTAGTAGCCCTCCAGGCTCGCGGGCAGCGCGGCGTGGATGACGGTGCGGACATCTGGCTTGTCGATGCCCATGCCGAAGGCGGTGGTGGCGACGATGACCTCCAGCGAGCCTCGGAGGAACTCGGCCTGGACCCTGTCGCGGTTCTCCGGCGGAAGTCCCGCGTGATACGCGGCCGAGGGGAAGTCTCCGGCCAGCATCTCCGCGAGCTGCTCGGCGTGCTTGCGAGTGGCGGCGTAGACGATGGCGGGACGGTTCTCCTCGTCCTGGAGCAGCCCGTGGATGGCGTCGCCGCGAGCGCCGGGGTTCAGCTCGCGCACTTCGATGGCGATGTTGGTGCGGCGGAAGCCATGGATGAAGGTGCGCGCGCGGCCTCCCTCGCCCAGGAGGCCGAGCTGCTGGACGATGTCGCGTTGCACGTCGGGCGTGGCGGTGGCGGTGAGAGCCACCACGGGCGCGGGGCGGAGCAGCGGGAGCCGCGAGCCGAGCAGGCGGTAATCGGGGCGGAAGTCATGGCCCCATTGGGAGATGCAGTGCGCCTCATCAATGGCGATGAGCGTGGGCGGACGTCGCGCCAGGAACTCCACGAAGCCCGGCACACCGAGCCGCTCCGGAGCGATGAACAGGAAGTCGAGTTTCCCCTCCAGGTAGTCGAAGCACACCTGTCGCGAGGTGGCCCTGTCTCGACCGGAGTGGATGCGGTCCGCCGCGAAGCCGAGCGACTGGAGCCGCAGCACCTGGTCTTCCATCAAGGCGATGAGCGGACTGACGACGATGGTCGTCCCCGCGCGAGCCAGTCCAGGGAGCTGGTAGCAGAGCGACTTGCCCGCGCCCGTGGGCATGACGAGCAGCAGGTCCTCGCCCGCGGTGGCCGCGCGACAGACGGCCTCCTGGTAGGGGCGGAACTCGGAGAAGCCGAAGGCCTCTTTCAAGAGAGGACGGAGCCGGTCCGGCGGAGTGGGCGCGCGAGGCACCCGGTCGGGCCGCTGGCCCGGTGGTGGCGCGATCCCTCCGCGAGAGGACGATGTCCCGCGCGATGCACTCGCCCCCAACGTCCCCGGCCGGCGGGGCGTCATCGCTACACCTTCGTCTGGAAAGGCCGCGTTCTGTGCTCGGCGAGAGTTCGGTGCCGTGCCCGCGTCCGAGAACGACTCCGCGCGACGCGAACCAACTGCGCTCGAGTCCGAGAACGACTGGGACTCCGTGCGACGCGCACCGCCCGCGCCGGAATCCGAGAACGACTGGGTCTCGCGACGCGAACCACCGCTCGTGCTCAAATCCGAGAACGACTGGGGCTCCGCGCGCCGCGCACCTCCCGCGCTCGAATCCGAGAACGCAAAAGACTCAGTCCGACGAGCACCGCCGCCCGCGCCCGACTCCGAGAACGCAAAAGACTCAGTCCGACGAGCACCGCCGCCCGCGCCCGACTCCGAGAAGGCGGCACTCCGCGCACCCATCCCTCCGAGCAAGTCCGACGCTACGGGCCCATCCACGCGCTGGGCACCACGCCCCCCATTCACATCCACACCAGCGGCCTCGCCCATACGACGCGAGCCACCCGTGCTCGCCTCGGCGTATCCGCCACCCCCGGCCCCCAACCCCTCACGAAACGCCACTGTCCCCTCCCCGCCCCCATCCACCCTTCGCCCTGCCCCCGCGCTACGCGAAGTCGAGGCTCCAGCCCCGTACGGCATCGCCTGAGCCGGCCCCGCGGGCCCACGACCCACCACCTCGGTGACATACTTCTCGATGCCCCGGATGAACTCGTCGAGCCGGCCTTCCCCGCGCTCGATGCGCTGAAGCCAGGCTTCCCACTGGCCCGTCATCGCCGGCGTCTTCACGTCCGGGTGCACCACCTGGATGAGGTGCAGCCCCTTCTCCGTGGCCTCCAGCGCCTTCCCCGTGCGGACGAGGTACTCCCGGTCCAGCAACACCTCGATGATGGATGCACGCGTGGCGGGCGTCCCCAGCCCCGTCTCGCGCATCGCATCCGCCAGCTCCTTCTCGTCCAGCGCCCGGCCCGCCGTCTCCATCGCCGTCAGCAGCGACGCATCCGTGAAGCGCGGAGGCGGACGCGTGCGCTTCTTCACCGCCTTCACGTCCTCCACCTTCTGCGGCTGCCCCCGCTCCAACCCCGATGGCAACGACTGAGGCTCGTCGTCCGGCTCCGCGTCCTCGTCACCCTTGCGTGAGTCGGCCTTCGGCTTCGGCGCCTTCTTGCCCCCGCCGATATCCAGCACCTTCCAGCCCACCCGCTCCACCTGGGTGCCCATGCTCTGGAAGCGGTCCACCACGGGCACCGCGCTCGCGAGCCCCGGCGACATCACCGCCGTCACCACCGTGGTCACCCGCCACACGTGGTCCTCGTGCCACGCCTGGAGCAACCGCCGGCACACCAGGTCGTAGACGCGCTGCTCGTCCGGAGACAGCCGCAGCCCCTGCGGAGACGTGGGCGTCGGGATGATGGCGTGGTGGTCCGTCACCTTCGCGTCATCCACGTAGCGCCGACCCAGGGGCCTCGCGCCCGTCCCCGGCGCCAGGTCCTCCTCGTACGGCCCGCGCACGGTGTTCACCACCTCGGGCAGCGTGTCCGCCACCGTCTGCGACAGGTGCCGGCTCGCGGTGCGCGGATAGCTCAAGAGCTTGTGCTTCTCGTAGAGCGCCTGCGCCACCTCCAACGTGCGCTGCGCGCTGAAGCCATACAGCCGGTTCGCGTGACGCTGCAGCTCCGTCAAGTCGTAGAGCAGCGGAGGAGCCATCTTCTTCTCCTCCGCGTCCAGAGACTCAATGGTGGCCCGCCCGCGCTTCACCCGGTCGATGACGGCCTGCGCATCCACCCCGTCCGCGTCCAGCCTCCGCGACTCGCGCACGCCCTCCATGCCCGGCGGAATCACCGGCTTGCCATCCGGCCCCGAGCGGAACCACGTCCCGTCATACCGGGCCCCCGCCGCCACGCCCTTCCCCTGCGGCGCGAAGGTGGCCACCACCTCCAGATAGTCCCGGGGAACGAAGCTGCGGATGGCCAGCTCCCGCTCCACCACCATGGCCAGCGTGGGCGTCTGCACCCGCCCCACGCTCAGCATCTCCCCCTGCCCCCCGTGCGCCAGCGTGTACAGGCGCGACAGGTTCATCCCCACCAGCCAGTCCGCGCGGCTGCGGCCCATGGCCGCCGAGGCCAGCGAGTCGTACTCCCGCCCCTCCTTGAGCTGCCGGAACCCATCCCGGATGGCGCGCTCCGTCAGCGACGACACCCACAGCCGCCGCACCGGCTTGCGGCACCCCGCCGCCTCATAGATGTAGCGGAAGATGAGCTCGCCCTCGCGGCCCGCGTCCGTGGCGCACACCACCCCGCCCACGTCCGGCGAGGTCAGCACCCGGCGCACCACGTCGAACTGGGAGCGCGTCTGCTCGGAGACCACCAGCGGCCAGTCCCCCGGCAGCATCGGCAGGAGCGACCGGCTCCACCTCTTCCAGTCCGGTCGAATCTCGTGTGGCTGCGCCAGCCCCACCAGGTGGCCAATCGCCCACGTCACCACATAGCCATTGCCGCGCAGGAAGCCGTCACCCCGCTCCTGCGCCCCCAGCACCCGGGCGATGTCGCGCGCCACGGACGGCTTCTCCGCCAGCACCGCCAATAGGGACGCACGCCCCGAGCCCCGGCCCTCCATTCCGCCTCGCCTGTCCTCGCCGGGCGCCTCGCCCATCGCTTCCCACCTCATGAAACCAGTCCCCTCCCGCCCACCCGCCACCACCCGGGAGCCAGCCCCGAGCCCACGTCTCGACCCTCTTCCCTACCGCGTCAGGCTGACATGGCCAGCCCCTCGCTGTCCCTACCCGTGACGCCCGTCCGCCGCCCGTCCAGCCGAGGAAGACCGCCCTCCGCCACCCCGCCCCATCCCCCGCGCGCCCGACGACCTCCCAGGTCACCGCACCGAGGGTGGAATCCGGCACGTTCAGCCCGCCGCCAGGTCGCCCGGCAAGCTGGCGCGTTCGCGCAAGCGTTTGGCGCTAACGCGGAAAACTCACTCTACCGGCTGAGCCAGTATGCCCTGGTCGACACGCGCCACGGCGCGGGTCTCACGGGGGGATGCAGTCAACGATGGTGCGAAGGGAGAGACGAATGTCGCACGTCGCGCATGAGTCGGGCCAGCGGGTTCCGGGGGGAAGCGCGAGGCCAGACGGTGTGAAGCGTGGGGGGAGGGGAAGGGGAGTCACGGCCCGGAAGGCGGGGACTCGCATCAGCAGAGGGGAGCGCGCGAGCGCGTTGGAAGCACCAGAGGGGGACATCGCGGTACCCGAGCTGACCGCCTTCGCGGGGGCGAAGCGCAGACAGCTCGCGGTGCTGACGAAGTCCAGAGCACTGGGACTGCTCCGGGGGGAGATGGACCTTGTAACGCGGGTGGCGTCCATGCGCCCGCAGACGTTTGGCTGGGCGCAGACCCTGGCGCGATTGCGAGCGAGCTCGCGTCCCGCCGAGTTCTGGCCTTGAGCACGATTCAACGGGGTGTGGGTGCTTGGGGCACCGCGACATCCTGAAAGCAGAGCGGTTCGGCATGCGCACCGGGGGGCGCGCACGTTCGTGAAATCACAGCTTCGCGGGAGGGGTCCAAGGCCCTCCTGACACATGCAGGGCGGGTAGGAAGATGGTGCCGCGGGGGCGGTGCCATCCGTGGATGGGGGACCCGGGGGTGACGCTCTTCAGAGGGGGAGAGCGAACCTGAGCAAGGGTCATACCGGGGGGTGCTCCGAGTTCATCGGGGCATCCCCCGTTGCTTTTTCACGGGTCGCCACGGCTTTGCGCTCCGCCGCTTCACTCCACGCGCAGCGTCGCGGTGCCGGTGAGGGCGCGGTTCAGGGTGAGCCACAGCGCGTCGCCCGCGTCGTCCACGGAGGCGAAGTAGTCCGCGTCGGCGGCGAGCACCTGCTCGTCCAGCAGCACGCGTGACGGCGGCGTGGACAGGGTGTAGCCGCGCAGCACCAGCACCGGGTGCTCCAGGGAGCCGCGGCCAGAGTCGAAGCGCAACACCGCGCGGTTGCCTGTCACGCGCGCTTCCCACGTCGCATACACGGGGTTGTAGCCGGGCACGGCGAAGGGCACGGAGTCCGAGCGGCCGACGCCGCCGGGCCCTTGGGTGGCCACGGTGCCCTCGGTGGCGGACAGGCGCACGGCCTGCCAGGACTCGACCTCCGAGGCGCGCTTCAGCACCGGGTCCTCCGAGTGCGTCCCCAGCACCATGAAGACGGAGTAGCTCTGGTAGGGGTGGCCGGAGAGCATGCCGTCATCGCCGTAGCGCGCGTACTGGCGCCAGCCGAGCGCGCCGTAGTTGCTGCCCCAGGCCAGGCGATGCGAGCGCGTCGTCGTGGGGAGCTGGTACTGGTTGAGCTGGTAGGTCCAGTTCCAGTCCTCGGGCAGGGGGCCATTGGCGGCGCGCTGTCCCCAGCCCTGTTGGTAGAACCAGTAGCCACCGGCGGGCTTCCGCAGCCAGGGCTGTGTCTGCACCACGCCCATCTCCGCGTCGGGCGCGGTGGTCCACATGCGGGTGTAGGGGACGACGTTGGGCTCGCGGTAGTCCCAGCCACTGGCCATCGTCACGGGGGAGGACAGCGTCACGAAGCGATGACGGTCTCCCCAGCCGAGCCCCGCGATTTCGGCGTTCGCGTTGCCGTCGAAGAGCAGGTCGCCATAGGGCGAGCGCACGTCCGCCTCCAGTGCGTCCGGCGGAATGCCCGAGACGTCGTGGGTGATGGCGTAGAGCGGATGGTTCCTGCCGGTGGCGAAGAGGTAGTGGACGGTGACGTTGACGATGTGGCCGCCGAGCGGAAGGGGCCAGCGGAACTCGTGCAGCGCGTGGTGGCGTCCCTCGAAGAGGGTGCGGCCGGTGCCGGTGACGCCTTCCGTCCAGTTGCCCCAGGTGGCCCCGGCGCGCAGGTGACACGTCACCATGCCCCAGCCGGGGACACCGTCGTTGGCGCCGTCGCAGGTGCGCGAGACGCCGTTCGTCTCGTAGACGTAGCGGCGGAGATAGCCACCGTGCCAGCCGGCGGGGTCCGCGGCGTCGTTGCGCACGAGGAACGCCGAGCGTGGCGCGCAGTCACTGTCGCGCCACGTGTAGCGGTCGGTGTGGAAGCCCTCCAGGTCCACATCGCGCTCCAGGCTCAGGGGCACGCAGGGATGCGCCTGGCCGGGGCCCGCGTCGGGGTCGCCCTCCGGACGGACCTCCTTGCCACCACAGGCCGCGAGCGACACGGCGAGCAGAACGACGGCGCTGTGCCTTCTGAACGACATGGACGTCATCGAAGCCCCTCCAAGTCCATGCCTACCCAGGCGAAGGAGGCGTAGTACCTTCCGGACATGCCCCGCTGGTTCAACACCGCCGGTCCGTGCAATCCGGACCATCATTACATGCTGCCAGCCATGCGGCGGCTGCCCGAAGTGCGGCGGCTCGTCGAGCAGCAGGGCTACTTCGTCGTCCACGCGCCTCGGCAAGTGGGCAAGACAACGGCGCTCCTCTCGTTCGCCCGCGAGCTCACGTCGGAGGGCCGCTATGTGGCGGCCCTCGTCAGCATGGAGGCGGGGGCGGGTTTCCCCCAGGACACCGGCGCGGCAGAGGCCGCCATCCTCTCGAGCTGGCGACTCGCCACGCGCGCCCAACTGCCTCCCACTTCACAGCCTCCAGAGTTTCCGGAAGCACCGCCAGGCAATCGGGTCGCCACCGCGCTCGCGGCCTGGTCCGAGGCCACCGACAAGCCCCTCGTCACGTTCCTGGATGAGGTCGACGCACTCCGCGATGGCGTGCTGGTCTCCGTGCTCCGGCAGCTCCGCGACGGCCACCGAAACCGTCCCGAGCACTTTCCCTCCGCCATGGCCCTCATCGGGCTGCGGGACGTGCGCGACTACAAGGTGTCCTCCGACGATGGAGACAGGCTGGCGACCTCCAGCCCGTTCAACATCAAGGTGCGCTCGCTCACCCTGCGCGACTTCACCGAGGACGAAGTCACGGAGCTCTACTCCCAGCACACCACGGACACAGGTCAGCGCTTCGAACCCGACGCCCTCGCGCTCGCCTTCGAGCTCACCCAGGGCCAGCCGTGGCTCGTCAACGCCCTGGCCAAGGTGGCTGTCGAGGAACTGGTGCCCGAGCTGTCCCAGCCCATCCGCCGCGAGGATATCGAGCGCGCCAGGGCCATCCTCATCTACCGCCAGGAGACCCACCTGGACAGCCTCGCGGCGCGGCTGCGCGAGCCTCGCATCCGCGCCATCCTTGAACCGATGCTCGCGGGACAGCTCCTGGGTGACGTCCCCGAGGATGACCGCCGCTTCGCCGTCGACCTGGGTCTGCTGCGCCGCAGCGCATCCGGAACGCTCGAGGTGGCCAATCCCATCTACCGCGAGATTCTCGTCCGCTCGCTGGCGTCAGGCACGCGCGACACGCTCCCCTCCATCCAGCCCTCCTGGTTGAAGCCCGACGGGCGGCTGGACGTGGAGCAACTGCGAGACGCCTTCCTCGCCTTCTGGCGCCAGCATGGCGAGCCGCTCCTGGCCACCGCGCCGTATCACGAGGTCGCGCCGCATCTGGTGCTCATGGCCTTCCTGCACCGGGTGGTGAATGGGGGCGGCACGATTGAGCGGGAGTACGCCATCGGTCGCGGGCGCATGGACCTGTGCGTGCGCCATGGGCCGGACACCCTCGCCATCGAAATCAAGGTCTGGAGGGACCGCGAGTCAGACCCGCTGACCGAGGGCCTGGAACAGCTCGACGGCTATCTCCAGGGCCTGGGGTTGGATGAAGGCTGGCTGATGCTCTTCGACCGTCGCTCGAACCAGCCCTCCATCGCCGAGCGCACCCGGGCCGAACAGGCCCGGACGCCCTCGGGTCGGCGCGTCACCGTCATCCGCGCCTGAGCACGCCTCAACCCGCGTTGGCGTTGCCCTTGTCGTGCTCCTGGTGCCACGCGGCGAGCACTTCCTTCTCCCGCTCCGGCTTGATGCCCGACTTCAGCTTCGCCTGCCGCTCGGGCGGCTCCGCGTTGAACCAGGCCACCGTGTCGCGGACCGTCTCCTCCAGCGGGCGGAAGGTGAGCCCCGCCGCCAGCGCCTTGTCGATGTTCACCTGCAACAAGCCCGCGTCCTCCCCCGTGGGCGACACCCAGACCGGCATGTCACTGAAGGACTCCACCTTGTGCTTCTCCAGGAAGGAGGCGTGCGCCCAGATGAAGTGCGCGTCGCTCTTCAGCGCCTTCTTGCTGCGCTCCAGGAAGTCGCGCATCAACAGCGGCTTCTCGGGCCCCGTCGCCGTGTACTGCCCCGCCAGCTTCTTCTCCACGCCCAGGATGATGAACGCGGCCAGATCGCGCGCGTCGATGAACTGCGTCTGGTTCAGCCCCGTGCCGGGCGCGAGCACCTCGCCGCCCCGGGCCACGCGCACCGGCCAGTACGTGAAGCGGTCCGTCGGGTCATCCGGGCCGACGATGAGCCCCGGGCGCACGTTGAACACGCGGCCGGGCATCGCCGTCTCCGCGGCCTTCTCACACAGCGCCTTCAGCGCGCCGTAGTGCTTGTCCACATCCTCCGTCGTCACGTCCGTCACCGTGGCGACAGGCGCCGTCTCCGTCAGACCCGGCTTCGACGCGTCCTTGTAGACGGAGATGGTGGACACGAAGGTGTAGTGCCCCACGTTGGGCGCGAGCAGCTCCGCCGAGGCCTTCACGATGCGCGGCACGTAACCCGACGTGTCCACCACCGCGTCCCACTTGCGGCCCTCCAGCGCCTTGAGGCCCTCCGCCTTCGTCGGGTCTCTGTCCCCCTGGAGCTTCTCCACGTTCGGAAAGAGGCCCGGGTTCGTCTTGCCCCGGTTGAACAGCGTCACCGTGTGGCCCCGCGCCTGCGCGGACTCCACCAGCGCCGGCCCCAGGAACTTCGTGCCGCCGAGGATGAGGATGTTCAACGGCGTGTCCGCCTTCGCGGCCCCGGCCCCCTGGCCCTGGGGACTCGGCGTCTCGGACGCACCACCCGAAGACCCCGAGGTGGCACAGCCCATGGCCCAGAGGGAGCCCACCGTCACCGCGCCTTGAATCAGGTCTCTGCGAGACAGCTTCATGTCGTGTCGTCTCCTGCTGCGACGTTCGTTTCAACCCCCGCCCCCCACCCGCGGCGACGAGGAAACACTTCGAGGAAGACTCCGGACTCCACTTCAACGAGCCGCGGCATTATCGGAGGCCACGGGCTCAAGCGCACCCTCGGGCTCACGGGACATCCGCCGCTGCTCCCGCCCCAGGTACAGCGACACGCCGAGCCACAGCCCCGCCAGCGGCACCGCCGCCAATGACAACCCCGTCATGCCCAGGCCCAGCGCCGTGAGGCCCCCCTGCAACCACGCGCTCACCGTGTCGCTGCCCCGGTACACCACCGTGTCGATGAAGCTCTTGGACTTGTAGCGCGCCTCGCGGTCCACCGTGGTGAAGAGGATTTCGCGCGAGGGCCGCTCCAGCGCGTAGTGGCTGGCCCCTCGCAGCGCCTTGAACACCACCAGCACCCCGAGCACCGGCATCACCGCCAGCCCCAGGAAGCCCAGCCCCGTGAGCACCGGGGCCACCGCCAGCGCCGCG
Organism: Myxococcus eversor; assembly: GCF_010894455.1. Classification (GTDB taxonomy): domain Bacteria; phylum Myxococcota; class Myxococcia; order Myxococcales; family Myxococcaceae; genus Myxococcus; species Myxococcus eversor. Next base: position 598,824 of record NZ_JAAIXY010000002.1, read on the forward strand.
CCCAATCCCAGCCGGGAGATGACCCGCCCCGTGACGAGCGTCTGGATCGCCAGCGTCAGCAACTGCACGTAGAAGTCGATGTCGCCGAACAGCGCGGTGCGCGAGGCCGCGTCCTTGCCCACCTCCGCCACCAGCTTCACCTCCTGGAAGTACAGGAAGGTGGACGTGGCCGCGTAGAGCAGCACCTGGAGCCCGAGCGCGAGCAGGATGGGCGACGCCACCAGGAGCCGCAGCCCCGCCAGCACGCCGCCGCCCACGGGCCCCTCCGCCGACGCGGGCTGATGCTGGACGTCCCGAGCCCAGCGGCTCAGCCAGCGAACGCACTGCGCGCTCACCTCCAGCAGCACCGCGGACACGAGGATGAGGTTCACCGGCCCCACCGGCTCCGCCAGGCGTCCCACCAGGAACGGCCCCACCAACATGCCCGTCGTCCCACCCGCGGCGATGAAGCCGAACAGCCGCTTGCCCTGCTCGCCGGCGAAGACGTCCGCCATGAAGCTCCAGAAGATGGAGACCACGAACAGGTTGTAGACGCTCAGCCAGATGTAGAAGACCCGCGCCACCGGCTCCTTCGCCACCCCGAACTTCAGCAGCACGAAGAAGGCGAGCAGGCTGACCAGGAAGAAGCGGTAGACGCGCGGCAGCACCACCCGCCGGGGCCAGCGCGCCACCAGCGCGGAGAAGGCCGGCACCGCCAGCAGCATGACGATGAACGTCGCGGTGAAGAGCCACGGCAGGCCCTTCACGCTGCCCGCCGTCCCCATCTCGTTGCGGATGGGACGCAGGATGGCGTAACCGCACATCAGCGTGAAGAAGTAGACGAAGGACCCGAGGACCGCGCGAACTTCCTCGTCACGTACATCCACGAATCGCTTGAGCATTGGCACGAAGTACCCGGCTGAACTCCAGCCCTTTCCGTGTATTCCCGAGCCCCGCGCCCGTCCAGTGGGACGTCACGCGGGGCCCGGCACCGACGCGGGCTACTTCGAGGCGAGCGCCTCGCGCAGGGTGGCTTCCACGCGGGGCAGGGCCTCCTGGATTTCCGCCACCGACGTCGCGCCCACGGACAGGCGGAACCAGCCGGTGTCCTCGCTCAGACCGAACGCCTGGAAGGGCACCACCGCGAGGCTGGCCTTCTCCAGGAGCAGCTTGCGGATGTCGTCATTCGTCTTCAGGCCGCCCTTGCCCACCAGGTCGAACTGGACGGACAGGTAGATGGCGCCCTGCGGCGCGATGTGTCGCACCGGCAGCCCCGCCTCGCGCATGCGCGTCAGGCCCGTGTGCAGCACCTCCAGGCGCGCGTCCACGCGCTGGCGCATCTCCGTCAGGAAGGACTCGGTGGCGGGCACGTCGTCCAGGTAGCGCGCCACGGCGACCTGCTCCGCCTTGGGCGCCCACGCGCCGACGTGGCCGAGCACGTCCCGCATGCGAGCGATGATGGCCGGCGGACCCACGCCCCAACCCACGCGCACGCCCGTCGCGGCGAAGGCCTTGGAGATGCCGTCCACGAACACGGTGTACGGCGCCACTTCCGGCACCAGCTCCACCGGCGTCACGTGCTTCACCGCGCCGAAGCTCAGCACCCAGTAAATCTGGTCGTACATCAGGATGAGCGGCTTGCGGCCCTGCTTCTCCCGCTCGCGGTTCTCCGCGACGACGCGCTCGCAGATGGCGCCCAGCACGTCGGACGAAATCATGGTGCCCGTGGGGTTGAGCGGGCTGCACAGGCACAACAGGCGCGCGGTGCCCAGGTGCGGCGTGAGCTGCTCCAGCGTGGGCATGAAGCCGTGCGACGGGTCCGTCGTCACGACGACGCCCTTGGCGTTCATCATGTGGACGTAGTGGTTGTTGTTCCACGACGGCACCGGGTAGACGACCGTCTCGCCGTCATCGAGCACCGCGCGGTAGGTGCCGTAGATGATGGGCCGGGCGCCGCCCGCGATGACGATTCCCTCCAGCGGATACTTCAGGCCCAGGGCGCGCTCGTAGAAGCGCTGCACCGCCTGGCGTAGGTCGAGCACGCCGTCGGAGGGCGGATAGTTCGTCTCGCCCGCCTGGAGCGCGGTGGCGATGCCCTGGCGCAGGCCGTCGGGGATGGGGAACTCGCGCGGGCTGAAGTCGCCCACGGTGAGGTTGCACACCTTGCGCCCCTTGGCGACGAGCTCACGGACTTCCGCGGCGATGCGGAGAATCTCGCTGCCAACGAGGCCTCGCGCCATCGTGCCAATGGAGGCGTCGTCCCGCGAGGGACGTGGGAGGGAGGTGAGGTCGAGAGCCATGGGGAATCTGTCTCCGGTTCGTGCGCGTGAGGGGGAGGACGCGGGCTGCGGCCGGGCGCGGACCATACCCGCCACCCGGGCCCTTGTGGGGCGCGTCTGAAACTTCTGGGGGAGTGCCACGGCTACAATTTTCCCGGAAGCGGGATGCGCGGGGCAGCCAGGCCGGCCTGCCCTCCTCGGGCCGTCGGTCCTCACCCTGAATCCGGTGCTTGACGGCGCGCAAGGACCTCCGAGCCTTCCCGATATGTCTCGAAGGCGCGTCGCGTTCCTGGAGCCAGCAACCCACACCCTCCATTCCCAGACATGCGAGGCCTGCCCTGTGTCGAGCGACGCTTGCTCGGCCCCGGCGGAGCCCTGCGTCCCGAGGTACGTGCATGAAGCCGTTCAAGCGTGGCCTGCTGCTCGCCGCATCCCTGTTGCTGGGCTCCACCCAGGCCTCCGCCGCGGACCGTCCCTTCAACCCGAGCATCTTCGGCACGCGCGCCGTGGTGGCGTGCGACGCGGTGGAGCAGTCGTGCGGAATGGCCGTCATCTCCTTCCCCAGCGGCGTGAGTGGGCTGGTGCCGTATGGGCGTGCGGACGTGGCGGTGGCCACCATGGCGTTGCCCTCGGTGGATGACGCGCAGGCGGTCATCGCGCGCATCGACGCGGGCGAGGCACCCCAGAGCGCCATCGATGGAGTGCTCGCCTCGGACCCCTATGCCCCCATCCGTCAGCTCGCCGCGGTGAAGCTCCACCCGGATGGGCATGTGACGGTGGGCCAGCGCTCGGGCACGGAGAACAGCGCGCACACCTGCTCCGTCCTGGGAGACACCTTCGTGGTGCAGGCCAACAACATGACGACGCCCGACATGTGTCGAGCCATGGCGGACGGCTTCCGTCGAGCGCGGGGCAGCCTGCCGCAGCGGCTGTATGCGTCCCTCAAGGCCGGGGCGCGCGTGGGCGGGGACCGCAATGGCGAGCGCTCGGGCGTCATCCGCGTCTGGAACACCACGAGCGAGACGGCCTTCTATACGCATGTGCTCGCGGAGGCGGTGGTCCACGGCAGCACCGGGGCGTTGCAGGAGCTGGGCGTGGAGCTGAACCGCTACCAGGGCACGCTCGCGGATGTGTATGCCGCGGACCGGGTGACGCTGGATGGCGATACGGCGCGCGACGTGAAGCGCGTGCTGCGCAAGCTCGGCTACTACCACGGGCGCATGGATGGGAGCTGGTCCGATGCCGCCGAGCAGGCCCTGTATGACTTCAACTGGAACAACCTTTTCTTCCTGAAGCCCACCGTGGTGGAGAACGGCACGCGGAAGATTGACGGCGTGCTGGTCAACCTCCTGCGTGACGCGGACCTGGGTGCCCTGACGCGCGCGACGGGTTCGGCCGACTGAAGTCCCTCGGGTGACGCGGGCCCTTCGCCGTGCTCGGGCGGAGGGTCTGTCGTCTTCCCGTCATCATGTCCTCGGCGGGAGGCTGGCACCGCGAGCGCCGTCGTGAGAGAGGGAGTTCCTCACGGCCCTGTGGGCCGACAGGGGAGGAACGATGAAGCGTGCCGGACGCTGGCTGTCGTCGCTGTGGCTCGCCGGGTGCCTCGTGGCCACCGGATGCTCGAAGAAAGAGGAAGCGCCGCCCCACCCCGCGGCCGAGCTGCCTCCTTCCGATGACACGCCCGCGCAGCCTTCAGGCCCACCCCCTGGAACGCTCCCTCGCGAGGGCGAGGCCGCCGCGAAGCCGCCCGTGCATGTGGTGACGGGGGGACCGAGCGTGCCTGTCGTCGCTGGCGCCCAGGACGAGGACCTTCCCGCTCCGACGGACACGCCCCCGGGTGATGAAGAGGGAGCGCCGTCCAAGCCGCCCACGGGCACGGGAGCGCAGACTCCGTCACCGTCCAACGGTGGTGGGTACACGCCCGAGGACCCGAAGAACCGCGAGTGGACCTCGAGCGCGGTGGACATGAAGCGCCAGGATGCGCCGAGGGCCACGCTGAGCTCGGTGCGCGCGGGGGCACATCCGGACTACGACCGCGTGGTGTTCGAGTTCGAGGGAACGCAGCTCCCTGGCTACAAGGTGGAGTACGCGAAGGAGCCGGTGGTGCAGTGCGGCTCGGGAGACCCGGCGGCGCTCGCGGGCAAGGGCCAGCTCCAGGTGACCTTCACTCCCGCGCGGGCCCACACCGACCAGGGGCAGCCCACCGTGGCCACGCGCGAGCTGAAGCCCGCGCTGCCTGTCCTCCTGGAGCTGGAGCGCACCTGTGACTTCGAGGGCGAGGTGACGTGGGTGCTCGGGAACAAGAGCGTCCAGCCGTTCCGCGTCCTGGAGCTGCGCGAGCCCACGCGCCTCGTGGTGGACGTGAAGCACTGAGCAACATGGTGGCTATGGAGTGGCGGACCTGAAGCGAGAGCGGAGACTCGCCTCGCTTCGCGGTCCTCCTGTTTCACACGTGCGATGCCCATTCCGGCGCGGGAAACGGAACCAGGCAGGCGCGAAGAGGGAGGCTATGGGTCTTCCTTCAGTGACTCCGCGAGCCTGTCCAGCCCCTCGAGCAGCTCGCGATGTTTCTCCCGCGCTGGCGCGCCACCCGCTCGCAACGCCATCGCCAGCACGCCGGGGAGGTTCATCGCGGCGTCACCTCGGAGCCGCTCGCGATACTCGCGCATCCAGTCCGTGGGCGCGCGCAGCGACCAGTTGCGCTCATCCACCGTGCCGGGCTCGTTGTACGTCTCCGGTATCCCCAGCAGGTCCGTGAAGAACACCATGACATTGCGCGCGCGACTGGCGAACAGGTCCGCCAGCTTCGCCTGCGCGAGCTTCCCCGGGTCCGTCGCCAGTTCGCGCGCGAAGTCCTCGCGTCGCTCGGGCTCGGGACACAGCCTCGTCGCCAGATATTCCGCCTGCGCCCGCAGCGTTCCGCGCCACTGCCAGTCGCCCACCAGTCGCCACAGCGACTTCGTGTCGTGGTTGCCCACCATCATCCAGTCCTCGGGCGCCACGTTCTCGCTGCGATACACGTCCGCCGGGTTGCCCAGGTCCGCCTTCTGCGTGACGCGGAAGCGCCCCAATCCATAGCGCGCCATGACTCGCCCCAGTGGATACGGCAGCGTGCTCAGCACCTCGCCCAGCAAGTCACCCAAATCCCGTCCGTTGCGCCGCGCCGCCGCGACCACCGTGTCGAAGAGGACGCTGAAGCGCTGCACCTGCTCGGGCGTGAGCGACTTCACCTCTCCATCCGCGTACCTGGGCAACGAGCGGTCCAGTTGCTCGGGGGCCACCAGCGCGTAGCGCGCCAGCTCCGGGTGGTCCTCCAGGTCCGGCGAGGAGAACAGCCGCGCGCCGTGCTGCACCGCCCCCAGCGCGTCCCACTGCCCCACGCGATACACCCACGGACACACCAGCCCATGGGGATGGTCCAGCCGCAGCCCGTCGTACTCCGCGAGCATCTTGTCCATGCGCGCGTCCATGAAGCGCAGCACCGCGCCGGGCCGGAAGCCCAGCGATGGCCCCTCTCCGCCCTCCATGAAGTACTGCTCCGGGTCCAACACCGGGTAGTTCCACGGCTGGCCCTCGGGATTGGTGCGACTCGGCGGCGCCCCCATCTGGTACGTGCGCAGGAACAGGCCCTGCCACGCCCATGCATCGCGCGGTGAGAAGCCAATCTGCAAATCACCGTAGAGCTTCAGCTTCAACCCTGTCGTGCGAGCGCGCAGGACCTCATGCTGCGCATGCACCAGGAACTGGAAGAAGGCGTAGCGCTCCAGCACCTCCGCGTATTGAGTCTCCAGCGCCTGCACTCGCGCGGCGGCGACACCTTCGGCCCCCGGACGAGGACTCCACAGCCGTCCATCCAGCGAGTCGGCCCACGGCCTCCAATCCAGTACGCCCTTCTCCGCGCACAGCACATCGAAGAGCGCGTCGCGCAGCAGCCATGCGCGGTGCCGCTGTCGGAAGGTGTTGAAACGCGATGACACCTCGCGCATGGCGGCCGAAGCCTCCGGACTCGCGCGTTGGAGCCGAAACGACGTCCACGCTTCATCGAGCACCGCGAGCTGCGCGCGGAAGGCCCACCGGTAGCGCTCTCCGGGACTGGAGGAACGCGAGCGCCCTTCCACGAGCGCTGCCACGCGGCCCTTCGGGAGCAGCGCGCCCCAGGCCTCGTCCTCCAGCGCCGCGAGCGCCACATTGAGCACGTTGCGAGAGAAGAGCGTGCCGTCATACGGCGAGGCATTCGACTCCGACGTCTGCCCCTGGGGGCCCAGTTGGATGCCCGTGAAGCCCAGCGCGTGCGCGGCCTCAAGAAAGCGGGCGGCACCTTCCGAACAGGGCGAGCCCCGTCCCGTGTCCTCGTGCGGAAGACTGGGGAAGCTGGGGTCGTGGATGCTCAGGACGAGGTTGCGGACATCGAGTGCGGCCAGGGCGTGGGTGACGAGTCGACGATGGTCTTCAGGCAGCGAGGCTCGGGACATGGCGGATGGCGACGACCCTAGGTTCCTCCGAGCGACACGCCAACCCGCTTCTCGGGCCGACGTTCAACATCCGTCCGAGGAAGACACTCCGCGTGGCGACACGGACACTCCGCGCGGGCCGGGTATCACTTCTGTCGGGACTGGGGCGCGGGCCGGGGCTCGCCTCCTCCGGGCGCGCGGAGGTGGAAGACCTTGCGCAGCTTGCGGCCCATCCACGTCCGCCCATCCACCAGGATTTCGTACACCGTCGGAATCACCAGCAGCGTCAGCAGCGTGGACGTAATCGTGCCGCCAATCACCGCGCGGCCCAGCGGTGCGCGGAAGTCGCCGCCCTCACCCGCGCCGATGGCCACGGGAATCATGCCCGCCACCAGCGCGAAGGTCGTCATGATGATGGGACGCAAGCGGATGCGGCCCGCCTCGATGAGCGCCTCGCGCAAGGGCATGCCCTTCTCGTGAGACCACTTCGCGAAGTCGATGAGCAGGATGGCGTTCTTCGCGACGATGCCCATCAGCAGGATGACGCCGATGAGGCTCATGATGTTGAGCGTGTCTCCGGTGACGAGCAGCGCCAGCACCACGCCGATGAGGGACAGCGGCAGTGAGATGAGGATGGCCAGCGGGTCCAGGAACGAGCCGAACTGGATGACGAGGATGAGGTACATCAGCAGCACCGCGACGCCCAGCGCGAGGAACACCCGCGAGAACACCTCCTCCTGGTCCGCGGACTCGCCGCCTGTCGTCAGCGTGTAGCCCGCGGGGAGCTGCACCGCGTCCACCCGCTTCTGGATGTCTCGCATCACCTCCGTCAACGAGCGGTCCTGCACGTTCGCCTGCACGTTGATGACGCGCTCGCGGTTGAGGTGCGTGATTTGCGCGGGGCCGAGCGCCTGACGGATATCCGCCACCTGTCCGAGCGGCACGAGTTGAGGCGCGCCTCCTGGCGCCGCGCCCGTCAGCAGGGGAATCCGCGCCAGGTCGTCCGCGTTGTCGCGCGACTCGGGCGCCAGTCGCACCATGACGTCACGAGTCTCTCCAATCGGGTCCACCCAGTCCCCCACGTCCAGGCCCGCGAAGGCCGGCCGCAGCACCTGGGCCACCTGTCCCACCGTCACCCCGAGCTGACCCGCGAGCCCCCGGTTCAGGTCCACCTCCAGCTCCGGCTTCTGGCCTCGCGTGGAGAGCCCCACATCCACCGCGCCGGGCACCTGCGCCACCTCTCGCTGCACCTGCTGCGCGAGCTCGGTGAGCTTCTTCTGGTCCGGCCCACGCACCTCGAGCTGAATCTGCTTCATCGCGCCGCCAAAGCCCGACGTGAAGACAGACACCTTCGCGCCGCCCACGCTCGCCAGCTCCTTGCGGAGCCTGCTGCCCAGCGCGTCCTGGCTCACGTCGCGGTCCGCCTTGGGCGTGAGCCGCACGTACACCAGCGCCTGGTCCACGCCGGGCGCGCTCATCGGCAACGGCACGCCGATGGTGCTGTACGTATAGGCGACCTCCGGGTGGGCTCGGGCGACGCGGGTCACCTCCTCCACCTTGCGCCGCGTGTACTCCAGGCTGGAGCCCGGTGGCGTCTCCACCAGCAGCTCTACCTCCGAGCGGTCACTCACGGGCACGAAGCCCGCGCCACCCACCGTCCCCTGGAGCACCAGGGCGCCCACGAGCGAGCCTACCGCGACGAGCACCATGGCGAGCCTGTGGTCCAACGCCCAGGCGATGACGCCCTTGTAGCGGTCCGCCTGTCGGTCGAACCACGTGTTGAAGCGGGACAGGGTGCGGGAGATGAAGCCCTGCCGCGCGCCCTTCTCCACCTGCGGGTCCGCCCAGTACGCGCTCAGCATCGGGTCCAGCGAGAAGGATACGAACAGCGACACCAGCACCGCGCAGGCGATGGTGAGGGCGAAGGGCTTGAACCACTGGCCGGCAACGCCATACATGAAAGCCACTGGCACGAAGACGGCGACGATGGAGAACGTGGTCGCCGACACCGCGAGGCCAATCTCCGACGTTCCTTCCTTCGACGCCGTGTAGTGGTCCTTCCCCATCTCGATATGGCGCACGATGTTCTCGCGCACCACGATGGCATCGTCGATGAGGATGCCGATGGCCAGTGTCAGGCCGAGCAACGACATCGTGTTGAGCGTGAAGCCGAAGGCCCAGACGCTGATGAACGCCGCCAGCGCGCTCACCGGCAACGCGAGCCCGGTGATGACGGTGGAGCGCCACGAGTTGAGGAAGATGAACACCACCAGCACGGTGAGCAGCGCGCCTTCCACCAGCGCCGACTGCACGTTCTCCACCGCGCTCTCCACGCGCACGCCCGCGTCGCGGACGATGGCCAGCTTCACGTCGGCCGGGAGCTTCTGCTGCAGCGCCGCCACGCGCTCACGCACGGCGTCCGCGACCTCGGTGGTGCTGTAGCCCTTCGTCTTCAGCACGTCGATGCCCACCGCCTGCGCACCGTCGTAGAGGGCCAGCGTGCGAGGCTCCTCGGAGCCCACGAAGACGTCCGCCACCTGCCCCAGCCGGATGACCTGGCCGTTGCGCGTGGTGACCACCATGTCGCGAAACGCCTCGGGGCTCTCCAGGCGCCCCTTGAGGCGGATGGATTCCTCCTCGAACTTCGAGTTGATGCGTCCCACCGGCGCGGCCAGGTTCTGCGCCTGGAGGGCCGTGACGACCTCCGCCAGGGAGATGCGCGCGGCCTGCAGCGCCTCCGGCTTGAGCTGCACCGTCATCTCCCGCTCCACGCCACCGACGACGTCCGCCTGCGCGACGCCGGGCACCGAGCGGAGCTCACCCACGACCAGCGGGTCCGCCACGCGGGACAACGCGGCGACATCGAGCCGCTCCGAGGTCAACGTCAACGAGACGATGGGCGCGTCCGCCGGGTCGAATCGCGTGAGGACGGGCTCCTCCATCTCCCGAGGCAGGTCGGCGCGCTTGCTGGAGATGGCGTCGCGGATGTCCTGCGATGCCTCCTGGATGTCCTTCTCGAACTCGAAGAACACCGTGAAGGTGGCCAGGCCGTCGGTGGCGGTGGCCGTCGTCTCCTTCGGGTCCACGCCGCTGATGGCGAAGATGGCGTCTTCAATCGGCTCGACGATTTCGCGCTCCACGGTGTCCGGTGCGGCGCCTGGGTAGACGATGCTGACGGCGATGACCGGAGCCTGGACATCCGGGAACTCATCGGTCTCCAGTTGCCACAAGGCGACGATGCCGAAGATGACCAGCGTCACCATCGCGGTGATGGTCACGATGGGACGCTTGATGGCGAAGTCGGAGATGAACACGAGGGCTCTCCCGGAAGGAGTCGAAGGGACGAGGGCGAACTCAGGGCGCCGGCGGCGGCGCGCCCTCCGAGGCTTCGCTCGATGAAGGTGCGGGACGTGCCGGCACGGAGGTGCCTTCGGGGCCCTGACGTGAGGAGGGTGCGGAGCCTCCGCCGCCGACTCCGGGCCCCTCGTCGCGCGTCGGCTGCTCTCCCGGACGGGGCGCGTCCACCTTCACACGGGAGCCATCCGTCACTTCGTCGCGCGCGGAGCCGAGGAGCACCACGTCGCCCTGCTGGAGTCCCTGGCGCACCTCGACGCGCTGCTCGACGTCGTCTCGCAGTCCCAGCGTGATGGGCACATGCTCCACCCGCTCGTCTCGCACGCGCATCACCCCGGGCTTGCCCTCGGTGTCATCCACCGCGCCCAGCGGGATGGACAGCGCTCGCACGGCCTTCGCGGCCACGCGGCCCTCGGCGAACAACCCCGCGAGGAGCTGGAGGTCCGTGTTCGGAATCGCCACGTAGATGCGCACCTGCCCCGTGTTCGGGTCCACCACCGGGTTGATGCGCTCCACCTGTCCGGTGAAGGAGTTGTCTCCGTAGCCGGTGACCTTGAACTCCACCGGCGTCTGGACCTTCACCTGGTCCAGGTTCGCCGCCGGCACCGACGCCTCCAGGCGCAGCGTGCGCGGGTCCACCACCGTGAACAATGGGGAGCCCGGTTGCACGACGTCGCCCACGCTCGCCTGCCGCTCGCTCACCACGCCCGCGAAGGGCGCCACCACCCGCGTGCGTCCGAGCTGCTCCCGCGCCAGCGTCTGACGCGAGTGCGCCTCCGCGAGCTGCCCCTTCGCCTGCGCCACCGACAACTGCGCCCGCTCGAAGTCGCGCTGGGTGATGACCCCCGCCTTGGCCAGCTTCGCGCTGCGCTCCTGCTCGGCCTCGGCCACCCGCAAGGCATTGCGCGCCGTCGAAACCGCCGTGCGGGTGGCGATGAGCTGGTCCCTCAACGTCGCATCGTCGATGCGCGCGAGCTCCTGCCCCTTCTTCACCACCTGCCCCTGCTGGGCCTTGATGTCGAGGACCGTGCCGCCCACCTGCGCGCGCACCGCCGCCGCGGTGCGGGCTTGGAGCGTTCCGGAGATGCCAGGGCCGGAGCGCAGCTCGCTCGGCTCCGCGAGCGCCACGTTCTCCTGCCCCAGGTTCACCACGGGCTCCGCGGGCGGTGCCGGCTCTCCCGAGCCCTTCTTGCACCCGGCCACCACGCAAGCCGCCGCCAGCAGCAGGCCCCACGTCCCGCCAGCCGCCATCCGTCTCGTCCGTTGGGCTCGTCTCACCGCGCGTCTCCGTCCTCCGCCGGTCCCTCCCCTGCCCCCGGCGGGCGGGCTAAACGTGGTGTCGGCCCCTTGCCGCCGGAAGTCGCACGCCTCTGCTCCTCGCCCCAGGAGACAGAGGCAGGCCGCCCGCTCACGCCCTGGATGGGCAGCCAGGCCCACCAGGCGCTCGACTACAGCGGCCCTTGCGCCACCGCCGGCGGGACTTCGCTCATCAGCAGCGTGCCGAGCAGGAAGTTCTGCTGCTGGCCACACGTCGGAAGCGACGAGCGCGAGGCACACGTGATTTCCCGCGCACCCGCCCGAGTCGTCGGCGCACGGCAGCGGGCGCCCTCGGCGTCCCACTCCGCCTCCACGGCCCAGCTCTCGGAGTCGTGCTGCACGCCCGAGGCGTCGTACAGGTTCACCCAGTTCCCATCCACCGTGTACGAGGTGCCGTTGCCACAGAAGTCCGCGCGCACCATGCGGGTGCAGGCCTGGTGCAGCGGCGCCATGCTGTGTCCCGTCGTCGTGGTGGCCCACGGGCGGTAGCCGAAGCGCACGCACTTGGCGATGGCCGCGCCCTCGCACGCGAAGGTGAAGGTCTGCGTGTCCTCGATTTTCGCGCCGCCGCCCGCGACCCCCTCGCGGTAGTCCCAGCGCCCCACCATCGGAATGGCGTTGAGCGCGGAGCCATCCGCGGCCTGACACGCGGGCTTCCACGTGTTGTCCGCCAGCGAGTAGTACGAGACGCGGTAGGTCCAGACGTCGTCGCTCCCCGGCTGGATGTCGTCCACGCGCAGCGCGACGGTGTCGCCACTGCCCAGCTCACCGACGAAGCGCGCGCCCACGAAGTCCACGCCGGACAGCACCGAGCCGTCCTGCGCATCGGCGCGGAACACGCTGCCGTCCAGCCACGTCCGCATCAGTGAGGGAGCGCCCGGGTCCGCGCGCTCGACGCCCGCGAAGCGCACCGCCACCAGCATCTGCCCCAGCTCGTCTCCGTTGAGATTGCGCCCGTTGAGATTGCGTCCATTCAGGTTGCGCCCGTTTGGAGAGGACAGCTCGGCCACCTGGGTTCCCAGCGTGTCCTGTGCGCCCTCATCCACCGAGTTCCCACACCCCACCAGCCCGCAGGCGATGACCATCGCCCCCACCATCCGCCACGCCACCATGCCCCGTACCTCCCCGACCCCGCCCGACTCCGACTGGACTCAAGGTTCGCAGGAGCCTGCCCGCTCGCAAGCCGGAGTGATGACCGAACGACACACGCATCGTCCGCGGGGAGCCAGCGTGCAAGCACGCTTGGACAGTCGGGCGGTTCCAACGTCCGGTAGCTGGGATGCTCCCTCTGCGTGCGAGCGAGCATCCCTCAGGGTGCGGGCGAGGGCAGGTCCGCGCACACGCGCAGGCCCATCGTCACGTCGCGCAGCGAGGGCTCTGGCAGCTCCCGGTTCGTCGCGCGCGCGGAGGTCGCCGCGAAGGAGAAGCTCCCACCGCGCGCCACCGCACGGCCTGGCTCCAGCCATGAGCGCGTCCACTCCCAGACATTGCCGGCCATGTCGTCCACGCCGAAGGGACTGCGCGACGCGGGGTGACTGCCCACCTCGTCCGGGCCGAAGCCTCCCGGCTGCTTGCCGTACGTGGCGTCGATGTTGGCGTCGTCCGCGCCCAGCCGGTCGCCATGAGGGAACTCGCGTCCGTCCACGCCGCGCGCCGCGCGCTCCCACTCCAGCTCCGAGCACAACCTCGCGCCCGGCACCCGGTCGCTGAACGACAGCCACGACACGTACTTCTCCGCGTCCGCGAAGGAGATGCCGCTCACCGGGAAGCGGCGCCAGTCCTGCTCGCCCCGCCGCGTGCGATTCGCATAGCGCACGGGCTCTCCCGCGCGCGCCTCGTATGGCACGTTGCCGGGCTGGAAGCGCAGCCGCCAGACCCCGTCCACCTGGTCGAGCGAGAGGTGTCCCGCGTACCCGCCCGTGCCCACGTGGGGCCGGTGCGAGGCGCGCGGCTCGACAGACATCGACTCCAGGAAGGCGAGCCAGTCGGCATACGTCACCTCATGGCGCGCGATGAGGAAGCCGGGCACCTGCACCGCGTGCTGCGGCACCGCGTTGAAGAACTCGCGGACGCTCGCATCTGCGGCGCTGCCGAAGCGCACCTCTCCCGGCGGCACGAAGACGTAGTCCGTGGGAATCGCACCCACGCGAGGCAGCCGAAGCTCCAGCCGCCGAGCCTCTCCGCGTCTCAGCAACAAGGGCTGCGTCACCGGCTCGTGGTCCGGCGCGCGCAACGTGAGCTGGTAGAGCCCGGGCGGGACGGAGACGTCCATCCACGGCTCCGACTCCAGCGGCAGCGGAGCACCTGGCTGCTCGTCGCCGAGCGCATCGCGCATCAACGGACGCAGCTCCACCTCGACGTCGTGCGCGGCGACGTCCAGGGTGAGGCGCGCGGGCGCGGTCCACCGCGTCCAGCGCTCGCCCCGCGAGTCATAGAGCCGCAGGCGTTGCAGGAGCGTGGGCAGCGCCGAGACTTCGCCTTCCTGCTCGGCCCACAGGGCCCGCTCGAAGAGGAAGTCCGCGAGCGCGTCGCGAACGTCCGGTCGCTCCGGCGCCAGGGCCAGGGCCCGCTCCAGTCGACCGGAGACTCCGTCGAAGCGGTGCCGCAGTTGCGCGGCCCGGGCCACGCTCTTGCTCCACAGCCGGTCCGCGTCGGGCTTCTGGCCGCTGCCATAGAGACGGAAGGCCTCGGCGCGCTCGGAGTGGAGCAGGTCCTTCGTCTCCACCACCGTCTCCAGGGAGTGCTGGGCTTCGTCCAGTTCGGCGCGCACCTGACGCTCCAGGCTCCAGCGCTCGCGCAGCTTCAGGCCGCCGTAGACCAGGCCCAGCGACAGGATGAAGCCCACGGTCAGCGCATGTCGCACGCCCCGGCTGCGCACGAGCGTGCGTCGCGAGGCGCGCAGGAAGTCCTGCTCGCGGCGCGTCAGCTCGCCCGAGTCCAGCACCGCCGCCTCGGCGAGCTGGCGCGGCCCCCACAGCAGCTCGCGCGAGTGGTTCAGCTTCTCCCAGTGCGCGGCGGCGGTCTCCAGCAGGGCCTGCACCTCCCGGCGCTCGGCGGCCTCCGCGAGCCAGCGCGCCAGGGAGTTCCAACCGGACAGCAGCGCCTCGTGGGCGAGCTCGTAGGACGTTCCTTCCGGCGCCTCGCGCGCCACCAGCAGCCGGGCCCGGACGAGTGCCTCCAGCGCGGCGCGATAGCGCACGTCCTCTCCCGCGAGCTCCCGGTCCGTCTTGCGCGCGCGGGTGCCGTCGGCGGTGACGAGCCGCAGCAGCACGCCTCTCGCCGCGACGCGCTGGTCTGGCAGGAGCCGCTCCACCGCGGCGTCCGCGTGTTTCGCCAGCGCGCCCGCCACGCCGCCCAGCGAGTCCAGCGCGGCCTGGGTAATCACCTGCGCCTTCGCGTCGCGAGCCTCCCACAGCTCCGCGAGCGCGAACTGGAGCAGCGGGAGCCCGCCCTCGGCCGCGGCCGTGACGAGCGAGTCCACCAGCGCCTCCGACTCGAAGCGCACGCCCTTCACGCGCGCGGGGCCGGTGACGGCCTCCCGGGTCTCCTCGGCGGTGAGCGCGCGCAGCAGGTACAGCGCGCGAGGGACTTCCGCGCCCAGGCCCGGCACGGAGGTGAGCCGGGTGAGGAAGTCGCTGCGACTGGAGGCCAGCAGGCGCACGCCACTGGCGCCTTCCGCGAGCCCGCCCAGGGCCTGTCCCGCCAGCGCAGCTTCGAGGGGCTCGGCCAGGGTCGCCAGTTCCTCGAGTTGATCCACGTAGACGAGCAGGCCCTCGCGCGCGCCCAGGCGGGCCCGGAGCCTGCGCACCAGGCCCGAGGGCTCCGAGCGGAGTGCCTCGGCCAGCGGCTCCTCTTCCATCGACAGGAGAGGCGCGAGCGCCGCGGCGAGGGCGGCGACGGGCTTGCGGCCCGGCACCAGTCGGACGGAGTGCCAGCGCCGCCCGTCCTCCAGTCCGCCTTCGGCCACGGAGGGGAGGATGCCGGCCAGACAGAGGGAGGACTTGCCCACGCCGGAGTCACCGGTGATGAGCAGGAAGGACTCGGAGCGCAGCCGCTCCAGGACGGCGCGGCACTCGCGGCGACGGCCGAAGAAGAGGGCGCGGTGCTCGGCTTCGAAGGCACGCAGGCCCCGGTAGGGATTGCCCTCGGGCACGTGCGTGGGGGCGTCCTCGCGCGACAGGGCCTCGAGCGCCTCCAGCAGCAGCGCGGCGGAGCCGAAGCGCTCGGAGGGCTCGCGACGCAGGCACCGGTCGATGACCCCGGCGAAGGTGGCGTCGACATGGGGCGCGACGGTGGCCAGGGGCAGCGCGTCCTGGGTGCGGACCACGTGGGGCAGCTCGCGCCAGACGACGTCGCGGAAGGGCCCGCGGCCGACGCACAGCTCGTAGAGGACGACGCCCAGCGAGTACACGTCGCTGCGCGCCGTCAGGTCCTCGCCCGCCCAGGCCTCGGGGGACATGTAGTAGGGCGTGCCCACCAGCGCGCCCTGCGGCAGCGAGGGCAGGAAGACACCGTCCAGCGAGCGCGCGGAGAAGTGCGGGTTGGCCTCCGGGTCCAGGTCCGCCGGCAGTTCTGGCGGGGGAGCGTTCCGGGGCGGCGCGGCGTCGTCCGGGCCGGCGGCGCTGTCCAGGAGCTTGGCGAGCCCGAAGTCGAGCAGCTTCACGGCGCCGCTCTCGGTGAGCACGGCGTTGCCGGGTTTGATATCGCGGTGGAGCACGCCTCGACGGTGGGCGGCGCTCAGGCCCCTAGCCAAATCCCGGCCGATGGTGAGCACGCGCTCCCAGCGCAGGGGCTTCACCAACCGGTCCAGGCTCACGCCCCGGATGAACTCCGAGACGAGGTAGGGCTGCTCGTCGAGCTGTCCCACCCGGTAGAGCGTGACGACATTGGGGTGCTGGATGCGCGCGGCGGCACGGGCCTCGACGAGGAAGCGGGCCAGGGCATTGGGGCCGAGCGAGGGGATGAACTTCACCGCCACCGGGCGTTCGAGGAGCGTGTCCTGGGCCAGGTACACGCGGCCGGTCCGCCCTCGACCGATGGGCCGCACGATTCGGTACTCGTCGAACTCCAGGGGCGGCGCCCACGCGTCTGGCGGCGAGGCTGCAGGGATTCCCACCAGGAGGGCGTATGCATCCCCGCTGGGAACGGCAACCCTCCCCGGCGTGGAACACCTCCGGGCGCGGTAGAGGGGCTCTGGGAAGTGTCAGGTGGTGGGCATTCACCCTTCGCTACGGACTCAGCCCTCCTGGCCTTCCCGCTTACGCGCCTTGCTCGGCTTGAGCATGTTGCGGATCTTGTTTTCCAGGTCCTGAGGCAGGCACGGCTTGGCGACGAACTCGTCGGCGCCGGCTTCACGTGCGTGCTCCGCGTTGCCGGCGAGGACGTGTCCCGTCAGGGCCATCACTGGGATGTCGCGAGTACGCAGGTCCTGCTTGATGCGCCGGGTGGCTTCCCAGCCGTCCATGACGGGCAGGGACAGGTCCATGAGGATGATGTCCGGCTCGTTCGACTGGGCCTTCTCCACCGCCTCCATGCCATCGCGGGCGGTATCCACCTCGAAGCCGACGAACTCCAGATACTCCGCATACATCTCGCGGGCATCGTCGAAGTCATCGACGACCAGGACCCGCCTGCGTCCCCCCTGGGACGCGTCCGGGCTTGTGCCCGGCACCAGCTCTTCGGAAGTGGGGGTGGCCGTGCGCGTCATGGAACAGGCGCCTCGTGTGTAGGGGAACAGCGGTGGACAATCTATGCACGCATCCACCCTGGCGCCCACCCCACCGCGACTCGGGAACCCCCTGCCCACCGTTCAATGGAGAACGGTGGGGGACACATCACCACCGCACAGGCACGCGGATCAGCTCACTCGTTGGAGATGTAGACCCGGATGGGCCACACGTTCGGCGCGGTGGATTCGGCCCGAACCATGAGGACGCGGCCCGAAGGCATGACCGCGAACAAGGGATACTTGCTTCGGGCTCCCTCAGGAAGGGGCCGGAGCAGCCCTCCCCAATCCTCCCAGGCCCCATCACGCAAGCGGCGGACATAAAACGACTCTGCCTGCTCCGGGACTTCCGCCTCTCGCAACAGGACCACCGGGTTTCCTGCCGGGTCCAAGGACAATCCCAAGGCGGCAACCTGCGTCGCTCCCGCGAAGCGGCCCGCCATCGGTGCCCCAAGCTGAACCCAATCCAATCCATCCCATGCGCGAAGCCGGACCTCATCCCCAGAAGAAGCCAGGAGGTTGAGGGGACGCTCCAAGGCATCCAACCCCCATACACCCCCGGGATTCTGGGAAGGAAGGGGAATGGCCTGCCAGCTTCCCGCCTGCCACCGTCGCATGTATCCCCAATCATCTCCCGTGGTGCTCCACTCGGTCCACCTCACGAGAGGGCCCTGCGCACCACGAAAGTCCATGCGCGGCCCTATCATCGACGCTGTCGGGACCACCTTGAGCGCCGCTCCCAACTGAGACCAGTGGTCGCTCTCCCATCTCCAGACCAAGAGCTGAGATCCCTCAAAGTTCCCCGAGGCGAAGCCCAGATACCACTGCCCTGCCGCGCTCCTACCCAGGGCGACACTCCAGGGATTGAGTGGGCTTGGAACGGGCGCACCCATGGCTTCCCAACCTGTTCCGTTCCAACGATGCACATAGACCACCGAGCCGTGAAATTCGCTCCAGGCCACGACGGGCTCATCGTTGGCATCCAATGCAAGGGCAAGGCCCGTAGGAAGCTGAGAGGGAGAGTCCGTGCGCAACCCGGCTCCCAACAACTCCCAGGTCTCTCCGGTCCACCGGCGCACGTACACCCCGTTTCGGAGCTCATCGACCCAGGCCACGACCGGCCGTCCAGCAGTGTCCAACTGGAGCGCCTCATAGAGCGCTGACGTGTCTGTCCTCGACTCCGTGAACAAGAAATCGCCGAGCGGCAAGAAGCCAGGCAGGGACCAACTCCACGCCTCCCCGGCCGGCACTGAGTTGCCCGCCACGTCCGTCACCGAGTCAGCGAACATCACCTTCACGAGCACATCGAGTGGAGGACGTGAAAGCGGACTCACGGTCACCGTCGTTCCATCGACGGAGAGGGACACGTCCGCGGCGATGATGTTCGCGCCCGCGAACATCCGAACGGAAGTCGAATGGACGGTCGCCGAATCCAACCGCTCCGAGAAGACGGCCTGGACCACATGATTCACGGGAACCAAGGCAGCACCTGTCGAAGGAGTGCGCGAAACCCATGACGGAGCAGACCGGTCCACGGTGAGCGGTTGCGGCGCGCTAAGAAACACCTTGGAACCAAGAGTCGCGCGAATGTGCAGCACGTGTTGTCCCTCCGCGAGGCCTTGGGTATCCAACTGCTTCATGTACGGGGGGAGGAGCGTCGCCACGCTCTCGCCATCGACCAACAGCTCCACCAACTCTGGAGTGGGGCCATTCAACTCAACCGACACACCGAGGGAACCATTCGTGGCGGTCCTCGACGTGACGAGCACCAACTGCAGAGAGGGCACACCTGAATCGGGCGTCGAGGCATCTCCTGGCGCGACAGGCCCTGCGTCCGTGTCTTCAGCGACGGGTTGGACTTCAGGAATGTCGATGCAGGCTCCCGCCATGAGCCCCAGGAAGATGAAAGAGACGCGAAGAAAGGAAAGGGACATGGTGTGAAGCCGTGGCAAGCCCTGTTCCAGCTCAAGGCAGGCGCCGAAAGCCCCTCATGCCAGGAAGCAGGTGCGCGCCTGGGTGTGGAGCGCCAGGAATGCGTATCCCGGAACATGGACTCGCGTCTACGCACCAGGATTTGGACCCAGAAACACCAACGCCTCCGTGAGCAAGCTCACGGAGGCGCGGTCATGATTCATTGAAGCAATGTCG
This sequence comes from Myxococcus eversor, assembly GCF_010894455.1. Classification (GTDB taxonomy): domain Bacteria; phylum Myxococcota; class Myxococcia; order Myxococcales; family Myxococcaceae; genus Myxococcus; species Myxococcus eversor. The sequence continues at coordinate 618,077 of NZ_JAAIXY010000002.1, forward strand.
AAGGGCTCAAGCCCTGTCGGATGTTACGGAGCAGGCACCGGAACCGGCTGGGTCGCGATGCTATTGACCGTCAGGTCCACGGTGAGCGGCTGGCCCCAGATGCTCTGGTAGGTCTCGGTGACACCACGCTCCGCCAGCTTCGAGAACGCGACCTGCATCGACGTGGTGCTCGGGATGATTCCCACGCCAGAGTAGACGAACGAGTAACGGGTGCTGTACCCCGAGGTGGTGATGGGGAAGACAGGCAACTCGGGCTGCTGCACACGAGTCTGGTAGGGAGCCGTGGGCTCGTTGATGCTCAGCACGAAACCCTGACCACTGTAGTTGCCCACTTCGCCAAACGACCCACGACCCACGGTCCCGTTGTTGTCGATGTCGACGTTGAAGAAGACCTGCACCTTCGAACCGTCAGCGAACACGGGCGGAGTGAAGAGGGGGGAGCTGAAGTTGATGTAGACGAGCTCACCCGTGTTGAGCTGCTGCGAGGTGGGCGCCGTCAACGACGTCTCCTGATAACGCGCCTCCGCGATGGTCACCGGCGTCACGGTGCCGGTCTCGCCACCGAAGAAGAAGCCGGTGCGGGAGTAGAGGTTGCCGGTCTCCGCGGAGACAGCGCGCAGGTCCAGGTTGTACTCCTTGCCCGTCTGCACCACGCCGTTGCCCGGCGTGACAGTGGCGCTGTAGCCACCATTGCCCAGAGCCACGGTGACGGGCAGCGCCTCCTTGGCGTACTCGTCCGTCAGACGCACCAGCAAGGAGCTCGGCTGCACGGGGTGGTTGAAGTACAGGTAGATGGGCTCGCCCGGCCGCACCATGTTGCGCAGCGGATGCGGATCCGCGGCACCCCGCAGCATCGCCACGTTGCTGCCCTCGACGGTCAGCGTCGCGTTCGTCGGCCGCGAGTTGGGCAGGTTGATGAGGCGCGTGGTCCCAGAGGCCACCACGTCGCTGGCGAAGTAGCTGCTCACGTAGCCGTTGGTCTCCGGCACGCCGTCACTGTTGGAGTCCACCGCGGACACCCACAGCCGGTACTGGCCCTGGTTCAGGCGCGCCAGTTCCTGCGCGGCCGGGATGCCCTGGAACACCAGCGCGCCCTGGTCGTCGGACGTCGCCTCGACGACCACCGTGCTCACCACGCGCGTGGTGCTGTCGTTGTTCGCCAGGATGATGGTGCCCGCGGGCGAGGCCTCGAGCGTCGCGCGCACGTTCGCCGCGGGACGGCCCTGCGGCGTCACCAGCAGGAAGCGCAGCGAGCCGTCGAGTCGCGTCAGCGTCACGGGGCCGAAGCTCACGTTCGCGTTGTTGATGGGCACGTTGCCCGCCGACGACGGAATCGTCGACGTGGCCCGCAGCGTGGCATAGCCCGCCTTGGTGAAGGTCAGCAGCACCTGGGAGCCGGCCGGGACGTCCTTGAACTCGAAGTTGCCCTTCGCATCCGTCGTCCCAGCGAGCGGATCCGCGGAGCTGCCGATGGTGATTTCCACCGAGGCCTCGGCGAGCGGCTTCAGGTCCGTGCTCAACACCTGGCCCGACACCGTCCCCTTCGGCGTCGCGGGCGTCACCACCGTCACGCTGTCCGGCTCACGGATACCGTCGGCGATGCCGTCACCGTTCTCGTCCTTGAAATCATCACCGCACCCCAGCGCCAAGAACGGCACCACGGCCATGACCAGATGCTTCTTCATCATCCCCACCTTGAAAAGATTTGCTTGAGCTCTCACGCCCCCAACCATGAAAGAGCGTGGGGCGGACACTCTCCGACCCGGCCCCTTCACGTCAAGCAGGCGACAGTCGCACTCCCCCTCGCCCCAAACCGCGAACACCACGCCCTGGGGCGATCACAACACACCCCTCCCATTCTCTTAGTTTCCAGAGGGTCTGACGAGACCCTCCCTTGCGCGATGCGTCTTCAGAGCGCCCTGCCCTGGCGAAAAACGACTGCTACGGTGGCCCCATGGTGGATGTGAATGAGCCGTGTCTCGGCTGTGCCATCACACGCGGCGAGCACCGCCCCGTGGGGGGCATCCTGGCCCGGGCTCCAGGGCTGGTGCTGCATGGCGTCGCGGGCCCCAGTCCCGTTCCCGGCTGGGTCGTCATCTCCAGCGAGCAACATGCACGTGCCTGGTACGAGTTGGATGACGCCACGGCGCGGGAGCTGGGTGGGTTCGCCGCTCGGGTGATGCGCGCCCAACGCGAGGTGCTGGGCGCCGAGCACGCATACGCCTTCGCCATCGGCGACGTGCTCCGCCACTGCCACCTGCACCTGGTGCCGCGCTTCCGGGAGACTCCGCGGCGACTGTGGGGCCGCGCGGTGTTCGACGCGGCCCCGGTGGATCATCTCCCCTCGGAGGCGCTGGAGGCCGCCGCTCGCTCGCTCGCCGCCGCACTGGCGGACTGAGGTCACCCTCCAGGCCCCATGGTAGACAGCGACCTCCCTCCCCTGGAGAGAGGTACCGCCGTGTCGTCCGAGTCCCGCAGCCGCGTCCTCGCGAAGATGCTCGAGCGGCTCTACGCCGCGCTCGCGTCCGGACCCAGCCTCAACTGCCGCCCCCACCACAGTCGCCAGCGCCTGGACCTCTCCGTGCTGAGCCGACTGGACGGCACTCCACCTCACGCGGTGCTGGCCGCGCTGCTCGGAGACAAGGCCTCGGCCCGGCTCACCGTGAAGCCGCTCCCCAAGTCGGGCTCGTCCGGACTCTCGACGTCACTCGAAGGCACTCGGGCCAGCGCGGACGACATGCGCGCGCCTCGCGTGGAACTCGAGGCCGACGACGATGAAACAGTCTCAACGTCGACGCGAGCCGAGGAGGAACAACAGGCCCTGCTGCGCAAGCTCGCGGCCATCGTCGAGGACGCCCGCATCTTCGAGCAGGACACCGGCGCGCATGTCCTCCACGTCGGCTTCCCCTTGCTGCACCTGCCCCCGAGCACCAAGGACAAGCGCGGCTTCGGCACCCGGCGCATCCTCGCGCCCATCGCCTTCGTCCCCGTGCGCATCACCGTGAAGAAGGGACGCGCGACGGCGGTCGAGCTGGAAGGCGCCGAAGAAGGCGTGGACCGCGTCGCACCCAACACCGCGTTGCTCGCGTGGCTCGAACAACAGACGGGGGAGCGCTTCGGCGAGCTGTTCGCCGATGAGGAGGGTGTAGACCCCTGGCGCGAGGTCAACGAACTGGCGGCCCTCGTCTCCAAGGCGTTGGAGCTGCCTGCTCCAGCGACCTTCTCGCCCGAGACGCTCCTGGCTCCCGTGCCCCGCTCGGACGAGGAAGGCGCCACGGCCTCCATCATCCCCAGCGCCGTGCTCGGCTTGTATCCGTTGTCGAATCAGAGCCTCGTGGATGACATGCGCGCGCTCGTGGACGGCGAGCCCATCTCCGGTCCGCTGGAGAGCTTCCTGCGAGTGGATGTGTCGCTCGGGCAGGTCGCTCACTCGGGCGGCGGTGAGCGGAACCTGGAGGGGCTCAAGCTCGCCGCCGAGGAACGGCTCGTCACCATCGCGGACCCTTGTCAGGCCCGTGCGGTGCGACTGGCGCGCAGCCGTCGAGGGCTCGTCATCCATGGGCCTCCTGGCACCGGCAAGTCGCAGACCATCGCCAATGCCATCGGCGACCACCTCGCCCGAGGTGAGCGGGTGCTGTTCGTCTGCGACAAACGCACGGCGCTCGACGTCGTGAAGCACCGGCTGGACCACCTGGGCCTGGGCAATCTGTGCGCCGTCGTGCACGACGCACAGAGAGATCAGCGGGACCTCTATATGGGCATCCGCGAACAGCTCGACACCCTGCCCGAAGCGCGGACCCACGCCGCCGTGACGAAGGAGCTGTCCAGCGTGGACGAGGAGATCCAAACCCTCCACGACGAGCTCAGCACCGCCGAGCGCGCCCTCTCCGAGCGCCCCGCCGGCGGCACCGCTCCCTCCTTCCACGAGTTGGTGGGCCAGTGGCTCTCCCTGGAGACTCCCGCCGCGCTCAGTCCCGCCACGTCGTCCCTCGCCTCCGCGCGGCTGGGTGATGTCATCCCGCGCGAGCGCGAGACACGCGAAGTCCTGGAGCGCGCGCTCAAGGAAGGCTACCCGGACAATCCCTGGCGCGAAGCCCTGGGCGTGGACCTGGCCACGTACCTCGCCACGCCGCTGGCCACCTGGCGCGAGCGCCTGAGCACCACGGTCGACGCGGCCCGTGACGCCGACTCCCTCGCATCCCCGAACATCCCCTCCTTTGGCGCGGAGCCCGAAGCCGAGGGCACCGCTCGCGCCCACTTCGCCGGGCAGCTTGCTCCGTTGCTGGAGACCGCGAGCCCTGAAGCGCTCGCGCGCTGGAGCGTCGCTTCCACGGACGCCGTGCGGACCGCGAAGGCCCAGCTCGATGGGCTCGCGCCCCAGGTGAAGGTGCTCTCCGAGGGGCCACTCGATACGGAACTCGCGTTGATTCAGCGTGAGCAGCCCCAGTCACTGGGCGCGCTGTCCACGGCGCTCGCCACGCTGGGCGCGTATCTGGGCATCGCCAGCAAGTGGTACGCCTTCTTCTGCTTTGCTCGGAAGGCGGGCGCTCGCAAGGTGCTCCAGCAGTTCGGCCTCACGCTGGGTGCCGCCGCCGCTGACCGTGTCAGTCGATTCCTCACTGGCGCTCGTGCCCGCGCGCTGCTGAGCGAGTTCCACCGCTCCACGCTGGCTCCGATTTCCACCAGGACGCAGAGCTCGGCCGTGGGCCTGACCTACCCCGGTGAGGCTCCGAGCTCCGCCGGAGGCCTCTCCACCTTCGCGAGCCTTCCCGATGAGCTGCTGTCGCGGGACCTGCGCACTCACAGCGCCCTCTTCGACGTACTGGGCACGCTGGACAACACGCCTCTGCTCGCCTCGTGCCGCGACGCCGTGCGCCGGGCCCTGACGGGAGACGCCTCCGCTCGCGCCGCGCTGCTCACGGCCCTCCGTCAATCTCCCGCCCGAGGCGCGGCGGTGGCGAAACTGGAGAAGCGCCTCTCCGAAACAGGACTCCTCTCCTCGACGTGGCTCGCCACCCGCTCGCGCGAGCTGCGCGCTGGCGCCCAACTGCTCCCCATCACCTCCGCTTTCCATGCACGTCTGTCCACCGTGGAGGGAATGCTGCGCCTGCGCTCGTTGCTGTCCGGCATGCCGCCCACGCTGGAGACCGCGGTGGAAGCCCTGGCACGCCAGGGCGTGGACGCGGACACGGGATGGACGTCCGTCCTCAAGGCCACGCTCGCCGCGGAGGCGTCCTCACGCCTGCGTGAAGACCCCGCCCTCCAGCACGTCGACGCCGAGCGCGCCCAGGCCACCCAGGCCCGATACCGCGTGCTCGAGGAGAAGAAGCGCGGACTCGTCCGCGACGCCATCCTCCACCGGTGGACGCAGCGCCAGCGCGAGCGCCTGCTCGCCAGCACCGGAGGACGACTCAACACCCAGGGCGCGGAGCTGCGCCGCCGCCTCATGCTCCGAGGCGAGCGCGCCATGCGCGTGCGGCAGGTCATCGCCACCGGCCTCGAACTCGAAGGCGGAGACCCGCTCTTCGACGCCCGCCCCGTGTGGATGGCCAGCCCCCAGACGGTGGCGCAAATCTTCCCGCGCCGCCCCATCTTCGATGTCGTCATCTTCGACGAGTCCTCCCAGTGCCGACTCGAGGAGGCCCTGCCCGTCCTCACCCGCGCCAGGCGCGTCGTCATCGCCGGAGACCCGAAGCAACTCCCGCCCACCCGCTTCTTCGAGTCCGCCGTGGTGCAGAGCCAGGACACCGAAGCTGAAACGGAGCAGGGCCTCTTCGAGGACCAGCAGTCCGAGGTGGAAGACCTGCTCTCCGCCGCGCTCAATCTGGACATCGACCAGTGCTACCTCGACGTCCACTACCGCTCGCGGGATGCGGACCTCATCGCCTTCAGCAACGAGCACTTCTACGACAAGCGGCTCCAGGCCATCCCCGCGCATCCCTCGCACCGCGCACCCCACGCGCCCCTGAGCCTGCTCCCCGTGGGCGGCACCTACGAGAAGCGGGTGAATCTCACCGAGGCCCGCGCCGTGGGCCAGCTCGTGAAGGAACTGCTCGCCCGCCCCGAGCCTCCCTCCATCGGCATCGCCTGCTTCAACCTCTCACAGCGCGACGCCATCACCGACGTCCTCGATGAACTGTCCGCGGAGGACTCCATCTTCGCCGCCCGGCTCGCCGCCGCTCGCACCCGCCGTGGCGCCGGCTCCTTCGAGGGCCTCTTCGTCAAGAACCTCGAGAACGTCCAGGGCGACGAGCGAGACCACCTCATCATCAGCACCACCTACGGGCCCGACCGACAGGGACGTTTCTACCGACGCTTCGGCCCGCTCGGCAGCGCGGGCGGAGGGCGGCGCCTCAACGTGCTCGTCACCCGCGCCCGCCAGCAGGTGCACCTGGTCACCTCCATTCCTCGCGACGCGTACACCGCCCTGCCGCCCGTGGAGTCCGGCCGCCAACCCAACGGAGGCTGGCTCCTCTTCGCCTACCTCCAGTTCGCTGAACGCATCGCCCACGCCCACGCGGAGGCCACTCGCGACGACGCGCTCCCCATCTCCGAGCCCTCCACTCCGCGCGAACTCGTCGTGCGCGAGCGGGAGACCGAGGCGGACTCCGTGTTCGCCCGCGCACTGGCGTCACACCTCGCGCGACGCCACCACGTGTCCTCCGACGTGAACTGGGGCAATGACGGCTTCTGCGTGGACCTCGCCCTGCACCACCCCACCGTCCCGGGCGACGTCACCGTCGGCCTGCTCTGCGACGGCACGCGCTACCCCAAGGCCGCCGACCGTGTGGAGTGGGACCTCTTCCGCACCGCCGTGCTCGAAGGCCAGGGCTGGAAGCTCGTCCGACTCTGGACGCCCCACTTCTTCAGGGACCCGGAAGGAGCCACCACCCACGTGCTCCAGACGGTGGGCGACCTCCTCATGCGCCAGCCCGCGACGGCGCAGGCCACGGAGACCTCCGGCAAGCGCGTCATGCACTGAGCTTCAGGGCGTCTTCGGCGTCGACTCCGGAAGCCACAGGATGCCCAGCTCCAGCTCCACCGCCTCGAAGGGCTCGGCACGCACACGCTCGTCCCCTGTATACGTGCCCAGCTCCACCCAGCGGCCGCCCTCCAGGCGAAACACCTCCAGCGTCCGCTCCTTGGGGTCCACCAGCCAGACATGGCGCACGCCTTCTCGGGCGTAGATGCGCTTCTTCCGCACCCGGTCCAGTGACGCCGTGGACGGAGAGAGCACCTCGCAGACCCAGTCCGGCGCCAGGGTGAAGTACGGCGCGTTCGGCATCTCCGGCATCCGCTCCCGACGCCAGCCCGCCAGGTCCGGCACCAGCACGTCCTGACCGAAGTGCAGCTCCGGCTCCACCAGCAACAGCCAACCTCCAGGCCCTCCCCGGCCCCGCTCGAAGGGTCCGTAGAGCTCGCCCTGAAGGCGGGAATTCGCTCTCGCATGCGGGCTCGCCGGCCGGGGCATGGCGATGAGCTCCCCGTCGATTATCTGCCCGACCATGTTCTCCGGCAGTGCGAGCAGGTCCTCGTACGTCGCCGGCCGCTTCGGTCCCTCACCCATTCCCTCGCTCCTCTCCCCTCTGACTTCCCACCCCTCCAACATCCCCGCCACCTCCCCGAAGTGGAACCCCACCCCATACCGCGTGTCCACTCCTTCCTACCCAGAGGGTCTGACATTCGGCGGCCCACCCAAAGGCCCCCATGGACCTGCCATTCCATAGAAGGAAGAATGTCACCGCCCCATGCTTCCTTCTCGCTCTGGCCTTCTCGTCTTGTCACTCCTGCTCCTGTCCGTGCCCGCGTACGCGGACAACAACGCCGACGAGGCGGACATCGCCTTCGAGCTGGGCAACGACGCCTACGCCAAGGGCCAGTACACCGAGGCCCTGCGCTCCTACTTCACCAGCTACCGGCTGGTGCCCAACCGCAACGTGCTCTTCAACATCGCCCGCTGCTTCGAGGCGCTGGGCAAGTTCAACGAGGCGTACCGCTACTACAACGACCTGCTCACCGAGGACCTGCCCACGGAGGACGCCTCGGAAGTCTCGCGCTCGTTGGACCGACTGCGCCCCAAGGTGGCGCTCGTCAAGGTCACCACCGTCCCCAAGGGCGCGGACGTCTACGTGGACCGCATGGACCTGGGCAGCCGGGGCCGCTCGCCACAGACGCTCGCGCTGTCACCCGGCCGTCACAAAATCATGGTGAAGAAGGACGGCTACCGTCCCACCGAGGCCACCGTCACCGTGGCGCGCGGCCGTGAGACGGAGCAGACCTTCGACCTGTTCCTCATCACCGGCGGCGTCGAACTGACCGGCACCCCCGAGGGAGCCGAGGTGCGCGACGCCCCCAACGGCCCCGTCATCACCAGGCTGCCCGGCCGCGCCCGCCTCCCTCCCGGTCAGCGCATCCTCTACGTGCGCGCCCCCGGCTACTCCCCCGGCCAGTACGTGGTGGACGTGCCCGCCGACGGCAGCGTCCCGCTCTCCGTGGCCCTGCGCGTCCAGGACCGTCCCTCCGGCCGGCTCGTCGTCACCGCCAACCGCGACGGCGCCACCGTGCGCGTGGACGGCAAGCCCGCCGGCTTCACTCCCACCGTCGTCACCCTGCCCGAGGGCGAGCACGCGCTGGAGGTGGAGAGCCGCGAGGTGCGTCCGCTGCGCCAGAAGGTGACCGTCGTGGCCGACCAGGAAGTGAAGATTCACGCGGAGCTGCGCTACGCGCCCCCGCCCGTGCGCGCCGCGTCCAAGAGCCTGGTCGCCGTGGACGACGCTCCCGCCTCCACCACCGTGCTCACCCAGGAGGAACTGCGCGCGTTCGGCTGGCGCACCCTCGCGGAGGCGCTCGCCGGCGTGCGCGGCTTCTACCTCACCGACGACCGGACCTATACGTACCTGGGCGTGCGCGGCTTCTCGCCCCCCGGAGACCTCAACACCCGCGTCCTCATCCTCTGGGACGGCCACGCCATGAACGACGTGTGGGCCGGCCAGGGCTACGCCGCCCACGACCTCAACGTGGACCTGATGGAGGTCGAGCGCATCGAAGTCGTGCGCGGCCCGGGCAGCGCCCTGTACGGCACCGGCGCCTTCTTCGCCGTCATCAACGTGGTGCCCCGCGAGTCGCTCGGCCCGGACAACCACCTGGAAGTCACCGGCGCGGTGGGCGCGCTGAACACCACGCGCGGACACGCCACCGCGTCCTGGGAGGACGGCAATCGCTCCATCCTGGTGAGCGCCGCGGCGCTGACGGCCTCCGGCGCGGACACCACGCTGCTGCGACGCGCGGACCCCGCGCTGGGCGACCTGCTCGTCACCGGGCTGGACGCGGAGCGGGCCGCCACCGCCTCCGTGCGCGCCCGGCTGGGAGACTTCTCCTTCCAGGGCCAGCTCAACGTCCGCTCGAAGGAGCTGCCCACCGCCCCCTACGGCACCGTGCCGGGCGCGGAGGGCAACACCGTGGAGGACCTGCGCGCCTTCGTCGAAGCGCGCTACGAGCGTGAGTTCACCGAGCGCTTCAGCCTGTCCGGGCGCGCCTCGTTCGACCTCAGTCGCTACGAGGGCCTCTATGTGTACCCGGAGAGCGCCGGCGGCTCCAACAAGGAGGGCGGCGCGGCGGACTGGGTCAGCGGCGAGCTTCGCGCGCGCGTGGGCATCTTCGAGGGCAACCGCCTCACGCTCGGCGTGGAGGCGCAAGGGCAGCTCAGCGTGCGCCAGACGGCGAGCGACATCCCCCTGGAGACGAAGGCGCGCACGCTCCTGTCCGCGTACCTGCTCGACGAGTGGAAGGTGCACCCGCGCCTGAGCCTCTCCGCGGGCCTGCGTCTGGACAAGTACCTGGACCTGGACACCACCCCCATCACCCCGCGACTGGCCATCATCGCGAGGCCCTACGACGCGGGCCTCACCAAGCTGGTCGCCGGCCGGGCCTTCCGCGCGCCCAACGTCTACGAACTCTACTACGCGGACGGCATCACCCAGGCGCCGCCCGCGTCCCTGGAGCCGGAGACCATCACCACCTTCGAGCTGGAGCACTCGCACGACCTCACGGACGAGCTGCGCCTGTCGGTGGCCGGCTACCACAACCGCATCTCCAGCCTGGTGCAGCTGCGCACGGACGACGCCCCCTCGGCGGATTGCGGCGGCTCTCCGTGTCTGCGCTTCGTCAACGACGGCGGCACCACGCTGGCGTGGGGCGCGGAGGCGGGCGTGCACTGGCAGCCGGGACGCTGGCTGCTGGTGGACGTGAGCTACTCATACGTGACGCTTCGCAACGCCGCGGACGTGGTGGCCTCCGCGTCACCCGCGCACCTGGTCTCCGGGCGACTGCTGATGCCCGTGGGCAACGGCGACATGCGGCTGGCCACCCAGGCCACCTACCAGAGCGCTCGGCCCACCGGCGCCGGCGGCGCGGACAGCGGCGAGGCCCTGCTCGTCGGCTTCGGCCTCTCCGGTGACTACGGCCCGCTGCGCTACTTCGCCGGCGTCCACAACCTGCTCGACTCCGACTACCAGATTCCCGTGTCGGACGAGAATTCCATCGCCCCCGTGCCCCAGTACGGACGCACCTTCACCCTCCAGCTCACGGGGACCTTCTGACGCATGAGCGAGCCCGAGCTCGAGTTCACCTTCATCCAGCCCGGACACGCGCTCTACGAGGCGGAGCTGGAGCTGCGCTTCCGCGTGCTGCGTGAGCCCCTGGGCCACACGCGGGACGCGGTGAAGTTTCCATTCGAGGCACAGAGCCTCCACCTGGTCGCCCACCGGGGTGACAGCGTGCTCGGCTGCGTCCTCTTCAACCCCGAGGACTCGCACGGAGGACGTCTGTTCCAGATGGCGGTGACGCCCCACCTGCAGGGGCAGCGCCTGGGTGCCCGTCTGGTCGAAACGTTGGAGGCGGAGCTGGTGCGACGGGGCATCACCCACGTCCACCTCCACGCCCGGCAGCCGGTCGTGCCGTTCTACGAACGCCTGGGCTATTCCGTGTATGCGGAAGCGTTCACGGAAGTGGGGATACCCCACCGACACATGAAGAAGTCACTCGCGACGTAGACGCGGCCCGGGTGCTCACCACCCGACACCGGCGAATGTCTTCGAGCACCCGGGGGGCCCTCCGCCACCTCGTCCCCTGACCTCAACGGCCAGGGGATGCTGGTAACCTTTGCGAGAGGTCAGCGGGCCAGCGACACCGAGGAGACATGATGAACGGAACGAACGACGGACGCGCCGCGCCCCCTTCCCACCGGGCCGGCCCCTCGGGGGGTCCTGGGGACAGCGAGCTGGATGACGAGGGCTCTCCTTCCGAGTCGGACGAAAGCCGCGCGCCTCGACGTCCTCCCATCCACGTCCTCGAGGACAACACGCTGCACACGCGGCTGACGCGGGACCTGGGCGTGCACTACCCCTTCGTCAGCGCGGGCATGGCCTTCGTGGCGCTGCCGCCGCTGGTCATCGCCGTGTCGGAAGCGGGAGGCATCGGCATGCTCGGCTCCGCGCCGGAGCCCGCGCCCTTCCTGCGCTCGCGCATCCAGGCCATCCGCGCCGGCACGCAGCGCCCGTTCGGCGTGGACTTCATCCTCGACCGCGCGCGGGCGGGGGACTTCACCACGCGCGAGCACATCGACACGTGCATCGCCGAGCGTGTTCCGGTGGTCGCCTTCCACTGGGCCCTGCCGCCCGCGGAGTGGGTGAAGGACCTGAGGGCCGCGGGGACGAAGGTCTGGGTGCAGGCCAGCTCGGTGGAGTTCGCGAAGGAGGCGCTGGCGCTGGGCATCAACGGGCTCATCGCGCAGGGCCGCCAGGCGGCGGGCTACAACAAGGGCACCACGCCCACGCTGCAGCTCGTGCGGGAGCTGCGCGCGCTGGTGGGGGAATTGCCGCTGCTCGCCGCCGGTGGCATCGCGGACGGGTTGAGCGCGGCGCGGGCGCTGTTCCACGGCGCCGACGGCGTCTGGGTGGGAACGCGCATGGTGGCCTCCGTGGAGGCGTACGCGCACCCGGGCTACAAGCAGCGCCTGGTGGACGGCGACGCGCGCGACTCCGACTTCACCACCCTCTTCGGCCCCGAGTGGTCCGGTCCGCGTCAGCGCGTGCTGCGCAACCGCGTGGTGCGTGAGTGGGCGGGCCGTGAGGCACGCGCGCCGACGAACTCCACCGACTCCATTGGAACCACGCGGCTGTACCCGGGGCTGACGGGCGGCGATGCGCTCTACACGATGCCGCGCTTCAGCGCCTTCGTGCCCACGCCCGACACGCAGGGCGACCTGGAGGAGATGGTGCTGCCCGCCAGCGGCTCCAGCATGGCGCGCATCGAGAGCGTGCAGCCCGCCGGACAAATCGTGGTGGAGATGATGGAGGGCGCGCATCGGCTGCTGGCGAACCCGTACGAGTTGGAAGCCGACGCCGACGAGAACGACCGCTCCTGAGTCGAGGTGCCCGGCGGACGGCGCCCTGGTGCTCCGCCCGCCGCCCTTCCGGCTGAATCGGGTGAAGCGCTCGGGGAAGTTGGAGTAGGAACCCACGGCAGGACAGGTGGGTGCCATGACGATGACGACGACACAGGCGCGCTGGAAGCGCGTGGCGGTTTCGGGCTGGGTGGCCCTCGCGCTGTGTGGCGGAGTGGCGGTGGCGCGGGCGGTGACTTCGGAGGTGAGGACGCCCTCGCGGCGCCTGTCCGCCGACGAGCGCGTCCTGCTGGGCCGGGCCGCCGCCGAGGCGGAGCCCCACTGGCGTCGGCGTTCCATGCACTCATTCCCCGGAGACCACTGGTCCCAGGACGACGACTTCGGCGCATCGGAGCGTGGCTGGGTGATGAGCGAGGCGCGCAGGCGCGACGTGCCGGTGACGGACGTGTTCGACGCCATCGACTCCGAGCTGCGCTCTTCGGCCCCCATCCTCCCGCCGCGCAAGGCCTCCGCCAGCCCGTGCAAGCCCCGTCCGTTCTACGACTGATGCCCGGCACCCTCCCGCCTCCCCGCGCGCGCCCTCCCGTATGACGACCTCCTCCCACGGACTGCTCCGCGCCGCCCACCGCGCCGCCTCGCTCACCAGCGTGCGCCTGGCCCTCTTCGGCGTCCTCGCGCTCGCCGCGTGCTGGCACTCCCTGTCGCTCGCTGGAGGGATGAACGACTTCCGCGACTCGCACCTGCTCGACTCGTACGAGGACGCGGGCACGCGCAGCGTGACGCACTACGGACAGCTCCCGCTGTGGAACCCCTGGTCCTGCGGTGGCCAGTACGCGCTGGGCAGTCCGCAGACGCGGGTCTTCTCTCCCACCGTGGTGCTGTCCTCGCTCGTCGGCCCACGCCGCGCGGAGCCGCTGTTGCTGTGGGTCTTCCTCGTGCTCGGCATGGAGGGCTTCTTCCACTACGCCCGACGACGCACGGGCTCCGCGCTGGGCGCGCTGGGTGCGGCTCCCCTCTTCGGGCTGATGGGCTTCACCGCGCTGTCCTGGGCCATCGGCTGGCTCAACTTCGCGGGCTTCCTCCTGCTGCCGTGGCTGCTCGTCGGCACCCGGCGCGTCATCGAAGGGAAGCTGTCCGGCGTGGCGCTCGTGGGCGGCGTCTTCGCGCTGCTCTTGAGCTTCGGCGGCACCTACCCCGTGCCCATGGGCGCCCTCTTCGTCGCGCTGGAGACCGGCCGCGCGCTGTATGGACTGCGCGGCCCGCGCGACATGGCCAGACGGAACAGGGCGCTGTGGGCCCTGGGCGCCACCGCCTGCTTCACCCTGGCCGCGTGCGCCTTCCGGCTGTGGCCGCTCATCGAGACGATGCGCTCCTCACCGCGCGTCATGGCGGGCACGCCGGGCAACGCCCTGGAGCCGCTGGCGAAGATGCTGCTCCAGCTCCCCGCGCGCTCCGGCTACAGCGACCCGGGCAACTTCTACTTCGCGCCCGTGGCCCTCGCCCTCGCGCTGCCCGCCCTCGCCTTCGCCCGACGCCGCGCGCTCTACCCAGCAATCATGGCGGGCCTGTGCGCGTGGATGGCGGCGGGCTACTCGGCGAAGCCTTCGCTGTTCGCGGGGCTGCGCACGCTCCCCATCTTCGAGACGTTCCGCTACCCCGAGCGCTTCCTTGTCCCCACCAGCTTCTTCCTCGCGGAGCTGGCCGCGCTGGGGCTCGCCGTGTTGCTCACGCGCACGTGGCGCTCGCCCTCGAAGTGGACCTGGGCCGCGGTGGCCGCGTGCGCCGTGGCCTTCGCGAGCTGGGGCTTGCAGCTTCGCGCCTTCGACAACCTGTCGCGCTGGGCGCAGATGACGGCGATGCCCGCCGAGCGAGAGCAGCCCTTCGCCCAGGCGCGCGGCAATCGCTGGTCCCAGGGACACCTGCTCGCGCTCAACCGGGGCTCCATCGCCTGTGGCGAGGCGTGGCCCGTGCCCATGTCCGCCAGCCTTCGTGGAGACTTGAGCGCCGAGGAGTACCTGGAGGAGCCAAGCGCGGGCACCGCGAAGCGCGTGGAGTGGACGCCCAACCGCGTGTCCGTGGACGTGGAGGCGACGCGGCCCACCGTGCTGCTCGTCAACCAGAACTGGCACCCGGGCTGGAAGTCGTCCCAGGGCGAGGTCGTCTCGCGGGATGGCCTGCTCGGCGTGCGCGTGCCGGAAGGTCGCCACCAGGTGGTGCTGAGCTTCCTGCCTCGCTCGGGAATCGGCGGCTCGCTGGTGTCCGGGCTCGCGTGGGCGGGGCTCGCGTTCCTCGGGTGGCGCGGGCGCCGTGGGCACGCGCTCCGATGGCCCGTCGCGATGAGCGTGTTCTCCGTGCCCATCGTCACGTGGCTCGTGCTCGGCATGGCGTGGCACGAGCCCGTGGCGAAGGCGGAGCCGCGCAATGCGGATGGCTCGCCGCTGACGGTGCCGGCGCTGCCTCCCCAGGCCAAAGCCGTGGACACGCGCTTCGAAGTCCCGGTGGAGCTGGTGGGCGCGGAGGTTCCCGCGGAGCCGGACGCGGAGGGAATCCTCCCCCTGGTGCTCCACTGGCGCACGTCCGCGCCAGTGCCCCGCTCGGTGGGCGTCTTCGTGCACGTGGTGTCGGCGGAGGGCCAGCGCATGGGCTCGGACCACGCGGTGGTGGGCGGCACGTGGTTCTTCGCGGACGCACCCCGGGACACGCTGCTGCGCGACGCCTTCTCCCTCTCCACCCGAGGCTGGAGGCCCGGCGAGTGGAAGGTGCTGGTGGGCCTGTGGCACGCGGGAGGCGACCAGTCCCGCGTCAACGTGCTGGAGCCGAGCGGACAGCCCGTGTCCGAAGGCCGCGTGTACGTGGGGACGTTCACCGTTCCACGGAACGTCCGGGCGAATGAGTCCTCCGTGAACCCGTAGTCCGGGAGCCGACAACGCGCCGAGACGCGAGGCGCTCCCGGGGTTATGAAGCGCGCATGCGAATCCTGCACACCATGTTGCGCGTTGGAGACCTGGAGAAGTCGCTCGACTTCTACACGCGGGTCATCGGAATGAAGCTGCTGCGCCGCCACGACTACCCCGACGGCAAGTTCACCCTGGCCTTCGTCGGCTTCGGCCCCGAGGACACCCACCCCGCGCTGGAGCTGACGCACAACTGGGGCGTGGAGAAGTACGAGCTGGGCACGGCCTACGGCCACGTGGCGCTCGGCGTGCCGGACATCCGCGCGACGTGCGATGCGATTCGGCAGGCCGGTGGCAAGGTGGTCCGCGAGCCGGGGCCGATGAAGCACGGCACCACCGTCATCGCCTTCGTCGAGGACCCGGACGGCTACCGCGTGGAGCTCATCGAAAAGGGCAGCTAGCCCCCACGCCGGAGAGCGCCACGGGTGCGCGCCGCCCCTCCCCGGCGCTCATCACAACGAAGCCTGCGTGGCCCGTCGCGGGCCATTAAGGTGGCCGGGTGAGCCCCAGCCCTTCTTCGTTCCTCCCCAGCCACGAGCCCCCCGGCCGACCGCGCGACGGCGCCCTGCTCTTCCTCTCGCGCGGCATGGAGCTGCTCATCACCGAGCAGGAGGGCGCAATCAACCTGCCCACCGGCTCCGCGTTCCCCCAGCTCGCCGAGGCGGCCCACTACCTGGGCGCGCTGGATGGCGTGGACTGCTACGCCGCCCCGCTGCCTCGGGACTTCGCGGCGCCGGAGGGCATGACGCTGGTGCCCGCGCGCTCGCTCTACAAGCGGCTGGACGAGGTGCGCTTCGCCGTCGCCGGCCGCGCGCTCGCCATCGCCGAGTGGGACATCCAGCACCGCTTCTGCGGACGCTGTGGCCAGCCCACCCAACTGGTCGCCGGAGAGCGCGCCCGTCGTTGCACGGTGGACAACACGCCGTTCTACCCGCGCATCTCCCCCGCGATGATTGTGCTCGTCACGAAGGGCGACACCATGCTGCTCGCGCGCAACTCCACCCTGCCGGAGCCCATGTTCAGCACGCTCGCGGGCTTCGTGGATGCGGGCGAGTCGCTGGAGGAGTGCGTCGCGCGCGAGGTGAAGGAAGAGGTCAACATCGAGGTGAAGAACATCCGCTACTTCGGCTCGCAGCCGTGGCCCTTCGGGCGCTCGCTCATGGTGGGCTTCACCGCCGAGTACGCGGGCGGCGACATCCAGGTGGACGGCAAGGAGATCGCCGAGGCGCACTGGTTCCACCCCGACCAGTTGCCCCGCGTCCCGCCGCGCCTGAGCATCGCCCGGCACCTCATCGACGCCTTCATCGAGCGCGTGAAGGGCCCGGCGCACAAAGGCTGACAGCGGCCCAGGGGTGCCAATAAGCAGGCCTTCGCGCCATCAGTTAGCGTCCCTCCCGCCTTCTCCGCAGGAGGGACCCGGATGAATCGCTTCGCGCTGCGCGACCGTACCGACAGCCTCGATGCCGTGACTCAGTACGAGGACATCGTTCGCATCCTCACCACCCAGGAGTTCCCCTGGGACATCACCCAGGCGCTCAGCTTCGCGCTGTTCCGCACCTACGCGGTGCCGAGCATCGGCGTGCTCCTGCACGAGACGCGGGAGTTCAACGAGCGCACCCAGAAGCGCTACGACGACACCGTGCTCGTCCTCGACGCCATCCTCGAGCACGGCATCGCCAGCCCCGTTGGACACAGCGCCTTCCGCCGGATGAACCAGATGCACGGCGCCTATGCCATCTCCAACGATGACATGCGCTACGTGCTCTCCACCTTCGCGGTGTGCCCCATCCGCTGGGTGGGCGAGTTCGGCTGGCGGCCCTTCACCTCCAACGAAGTGGAGGCGTGGACCCACTACTACCGTGAGATGGGCCGCCACATGGGCATCCAGGACATCCCCAAGACGCACGCGGACTTCGTCGCGTACCTGGACGGCTATGAAGCGAAGCACTTCGCCTTCGATGCGCGCGGTCAGGCCGTGGCCGACTCCACGCTCGAGCTGCTCACCACCTTCCCGCCGTCCCACCTGGCGCCCAAGAAGCTCGTGAAGCTGTTCGCGCGCACCCTCATGGAGGACGCGTTGCTGGACGCGTTCCACTACCCGCGCCCCTCCGCGCTCACCCGGAAGGTGTTCCGCTCCGCGCTCCAATTGCGCGGGAAGTTCGTGCGCTACGCCCTGCCCCCACGCGAGGTCCCCAAGTTCGGCCGCGAGAGCGTCAACCTGCGCACCTACCCGAAGGGCTACGTCGTCGAAGAGCTCGGCACCTTCCCCAAGACGTGCCCCGTGCACCACCACCGCCCGGCTCCAGCCGAGGACGTGGCGCCCGCCAGCGCCCAGGGGGCAGGCGGTTCCTGAGCCCGGACGGCCGCAAGTCCCCCAGATTCCACGCACTTCGCCGCACGCCGGGGCGGGTGCGCGGACCCGGGAATCCCCGGCCGCCCCCGAAACGTTGGCTCCGGATTGGGGTGGCGGCTTGACCTCCCGGGCTGACTGGGGTTGAAGCGCCGCTCCCTTCGCCTCACGAAGAAGCCATGCCCGCCGCGCGCCCCCACATCGAGCCCCGCCTCGTCCCCACCGCCGACTCCGTGGTGGTGAAGGAGATCTACCTCTCTCTCCAGGGCGAGTCCTCGCACGCCGGCCTGCTGTGCGCCTTCATCCGCCTCACCGGCTGCCACCTGCGCTGCACCTATTGCGACAGCGAGTTCTCCTTCCACGGCGGCGCGCGCCGGAAGAACGCGGACGTCCTCGAGGAAATCAAGGCGCTGCGCACCCCGCGCGTGGAAATCACCGGCGGCGAGCCCCTGCTCCAGCCCGGCGTCTACCCGCTGATGCAGTCGCTGCTCGACGAGGGCTACACCGTGCTGCTGGAGACCAGCGGCGCCATCGACGTGCGGCTGGTGCCCGCCGCCGTGCACAAAATCGTCGACATGAAGACGCCGTCCTCGGGCGAGGCCTCGCGCAATGACCTGCGCAACTTCGCGTCGATGAACGCCAACGACGAGCTGAAGTTCGTCATCGGCTCACGCGAGGACTACGACTGGTCCAAGGCCCTCATCACCGAGCACCGGCTGGCCCAGAAGCCCTTCGCGCTCTTGTTCTCCACCGTGTTCGACAAGCTCCACCCGCGCGAGCTGGCCGAGTGGACCATCGAGGACCGGCTCCCCGTCCGCTTCCAGCTCCAGATGCACAAGTACCTCTGGGAGCCGAACGCGCGCGGCGTCTGAAGCCCGCCGCCTCAGCCTCGGTCGCCGGACGCGGCGAAGTACAGCCAGCCCCAGAACAGCAGCCACGCGGACAGGACCCCCAGGGTCAGCCAGCCCAGCACGTACGCCACCCGCGCGGGAACCCGTCCCTTCGCGGGGCTCTCCCCCCGGCGGATGCGCCCCGCCTCCCGCATCCCCAGCACCACGCCGCCCACGCCCGCCACCAGCGGAGGCAGCGGCATCGCCAGGGTGCACGGCAGGACCACCAGCCCCATCACCCCGAGCCACAGCGCACCCCAGGCCGCGCGCGACGCGGGCCCCTCGCTCCGCCGCAACGACACACACGGCGCGCAGAAGGCGGACTCGCCCAGGAGCTCCAGGCACTCGCCGCACAGGAAGCTTCCGCAGCGCGCGCAGGTGGCCACCGCGGAGGCGTCCGCGTGGCGCGCGCACAGGGCGGCCGTGCTCTCCACCGTCACCGGGGCACCCTGGCGTCGGGCGAGCGCACGGCGAAGCGGGCCCTCAGAAGCCCGGCGGAGGAACGCGCGCCGTCAGCGAGTGGGCGCCCAGGCCCAGGAACACCGCCGCGAGCACCGTGCAGGACACGAAGCCCGCGACGATGAGCCCCTTGTGGCGGTGCTCGAACTGGCTGAACGCGTAGAAGAGCGCGTAGCAGGGGATGAGCAACACCATCACTCCCGTGCCCACGCTGCGACGGAAGGCATGGACGAGGAGGAAGGCGGCGCACACCAGGGCGACGAGACTGGACAGGATGGCGAGCGGGAGCAGCGGCACTCCCTCCCCTTAACACGTTCCACCCCTGGCCAGGGCGTCGTGCACATACTAAGGACGGCTCGCCGTCCTCCTGCCGAGGTGATTGCGCATGAACGCCGCCAAGACGCTGCTCAACTTCGTCCTAGGGGGAGCCCTGCTGGGCATCCTCATCGCGTCCTGGGCCGGTCCGCACTTCATCGGCTGGTACAACGAGACGCCCCTGGCGACCCAGACGATGTGCAACCTGCCCCAGGTGATTCGTCACGTCAGCTCGGAACTGCTCACCTGGCAGACCATTGGCGCGGGCGTGGGCGCCACGGTCTTCCTGGTGCTGGGCATCCTCTTCACCATCCGCTCCAACCGGAAGGCCCGCGAGCAGGAGACCCGGACTCCGCCCCCGGCCGCTCCGGCCGAGACGGCGCCCTGAGCCACGGGCGCTGTCCCGACTCTACGGCGTGCGGACCAGTACGGAGGGCGCGGTGCCCAACACGCCGCCGCCCTCGGTGTCCATGACGTTGACCTGCAAGAGGAAGTGGATGGGCCCCTCCACGTCCTCCGGCGCCGTCCACGTCGGAGTGCGCGAGTGGATGTCGCTGAAGTGGCCCGCGGGCTCCGCCGGCATCTGCGTCCAGTAGAACTCCATGTCGTCCCCGTCGGGGTCCTGCACCTCGAACACGAGCTGCACCACGCCACCGGGGCCCACCGTCTTCGGACTCGGAATGGGGCCTGCCCGCACATCCGGCGGATGGTTGACCACCCGGCCACAGCCCAAGGTCGTGATGATCAACGCGGCGAAGACTCCTGAAAGCGACCGAAGCATGGACTGCCCCCTGTGAAGAGTGGTCCCACGGTAACGCGCGAGCCCTCGCTCGGGTATCGAGCGACCCGAGAACAAAGACCCGGATTCCCGGATGACGACACATGGTGGCGCGAAGGGTCTCCCACCAACGGTCATCCCCGCACCCCGGTATGACGTGGGAACCGGCTCAGCGCGCGCGGCGTCGCGGGGGCTTTTTCGCGGACACGAGCAGCAGCTTGTCGCCCCGGGTGAGGCGCTTGATGGCGGCCTCCCGTCGCAGGGCGGCGCCGCGGTCCTCGGCGGGCTCACTCCAGACGAGCGTGACGGGCAGCCGCGCTCGGGTATACGCCGCGCCGCGCCCTCGCCCGTGGGTGGCCACCCGACGCTCCAAATCATTGGTGGCGCCCGTGTAGAGCGAGCCGTCACGGCAACGCAGCATGTAGACAGTCCAGCGGGGAGGGTCGTCCGGCACGGGGGGCGCGACTGTACCGCGTACCCGCCCCCGCGCACCCTGGCCGACGCCTCACGTCGCCAGACGCATCCGCCCTCCACGCCTCAGGCAGAAGCGGGGCAGGCGAAGCGAGACCCGCCTCCTTCCGCCCGGCAGCCCCACCCGCGCCATGACCTCCGACACGGGCGCCAGCGGATCTCCCCACGCCGCCAGGATGTGCGCCTCGCTCACCAGCCCCATCAACCCGCCCCCCTCGCCCACCACGCCCAGCAGCTGCACCTGGTGCCGCTCCATCTCTCTCAGGGCACGCAGGAGGGTGTCTGTGGGAAAAACGGTGGCGATGAAGGACGACAACGTTTCCTTGATTGCCCTGTTTTGCCGCATCCAGTTTCCTCCAGACCGATATGCCTACATCTCCTTGCAACGGCCCTGCCGGCAGGGATGACCGCTCAGCATTGGACACGGCAACGGGCGGCGGACCGGCTTAGAGTGGGGGGGTGACACGGAGACAGGTGGCGCGGCTGGGGCGGATGGCGGACCTCTTCTCGCGGACGATGAGCCGGGGAAAAGAGGGGTTGCTGACGCTGACGTTCCGCCCGGACGAGCTGTACCGGGTGCCCACGGACGACGGCGCGGCCATTGCCCTGGGGCGCTATCACGCCCGAGGAGAGCGGCGGTACGCGGAGCCCGTCATCCTCTGCCACGGGCTGGGCGCCAACCGCTTCCACCTGGACTTCGACGAGCAGTACAGCATGGCGCGCTACCTGGCGCGCGCGGGCTTCGAGACCTGGGTGATGGAGCTGCGCGGGCGGGGGCTCGCGGGCGACTGCTCGGACTTCAACTTCGACGACCAGGCGGAGCACGACGTGCGCACCGCGCTGCGCACCGTGGTGTCCACGGGGGCCAAGGAAGTGCTCTGGGTGGGGCATTCCAAGGGCGGGTTGATGCTCTACGCGCACCTGGCCCGCAATCCGCAAGCGCCGGTGCGGGCCGCGGCGATTCTGGGCAGCCCGTTCACCTTCGCCGTGCAACCGGGGTTGCGCACCTTCATCCAGCGCGTGGAGCCGCTGCTGCGGCTGAAGGTCATCCCCACCGGCCGAGTCACCAGCATCGCGCTGTTGGGCGCGCCGCCGGGCCCGCTGAGCCGGTACATGATGCTGGCGGAGAACATGGAGCCGGAAGTGGTGCGGCGCGCGCTGGCCAACGTTCCGGCCAATATCGCCGGAGGAGTGGCACGCCAGTTCGCCCGCTGGATTTCCACCAACCGCTTCACCACCTATGACGGGGGCTTCGACTACCGCGAGTCCCTGGCGGGGGTGAAGATTCCCGTCCTGCTGCTGGCGGGCAGCAAGGATTTGCTGGCGCCGCCCATGTCGGTGGCGCGGGCGAAGGAGGCCCTGGGAGGCCCGGTGAAGTTCCTCGTGGCCGGGCGAGGGCACGGCTTCGGAGCGGACTACGGGCACGCCGACCTGGTGCTGGGCCGCCGGGCACCGGACGAAATCTTCCCCCTGGTGGAGGCGTTCCTGTCCGCGCACGCCACCCGGGCGTGAGACGGCACACAGGGGACGGGACTCCGGGTTGTCCGGGCCCCCTTGGCGTGCTACCCGGAAGCCCCTCCCCATGAGTCTGTCCCCCCGCCTCCTCACCCTCGCCCTGCTGGCGCCCGCCGCGTGCGGGAAGGCCCCTGCGGAGCTGCCCGCCGCCGGGCAGGCGGTGATGGACCTGCGCCACACGCGACGGGCGGGTGGACGGGCGGTGGCGCGCTGGAGCGGCGATGCCGTGACGGCGGAGGAGTTGACCGAGCGCTTCCTGGAGATGAGCCCCGCCTTGCGCGAGCGCTACGTGGAGCCCCGCGCCCGCCGCGAGTACGTGGAGTCGCTGGCCCGGTTTGATTTGCTGGTGCGCGACGCGCTCGCCCAGGGACTCCAGGACGACCCCGAGGTGGTGGAGGCCACGCGGCGCGCGCTGGTGGGCCGGTTGATGCGCTCACGGCTGGAAGAGGCGTCGGTGACTGTCACCGACGCGGAGCTGGCGGAGGCGTACGCGGCGCGCAAGGACGACTTCGTGCGCCCGGAGGCCGTGCGCCTGTCCCATGTCTTCCTCGCCTATCCCCAGCCCTCTATCGATGCCACCGCCAAGCACACGGTGGACATGGCGGCGAACACGCTGCTGGCCCAGGCGAAGACCCTGCCGATGGACGACTTCGAAGGCTTTGGGAGGCTCGCGCGTGAGCGCAGCCAGGAGCCGCGCACGGCGCCGCTGGATGGCGACATGCGCTTCCTCTCCGACGAGGTCCTGGCCCGCGAGTACGGGCCGGAGGTCGCCCAGGCGGCCCGCGCGCTGAAGACCGAGGGCGAGCTGAGCAACCCGGTGACGACGAGCAAGGGTGTACACGTGCTCAAGCTGCGCGCACGCCAGCCGGCGCTGAACCTCTCGCTGGACGACGTGCGCGAGGAGCTGCGCGTGCGGTTGGAGGGCGAGAAGCGCACCCGCGCGTGGGGCGAGTACCTGGCGCGCGTGGAGAAGCAGCTCTCGTTGTCGGTCGACACGGACGCGCTGGCCGGTGTGCCGGTGGACGTCCAGGCCCCCATGCGCAAGCCGTCGAGCCCGCTGCCGGGAACGGTGCCCGCGCCATGAGGGCCCGCTTGCCAGCTTGGGGGGCCATCCCCACCTTTGGGAGTCGCCCCCACCCTTCCCCCAGGACTCCGCGCATGCGTCTTTCTCCCACCCGCGCTCCCTTGCTGTCCCTGGTGCTCGCCCTGGCGCTGAGTCAGGGGTGCAACACGCCCGTCAAATCGGCGCCCGACGACACGGTGGTGGCCACCGTGAATGGCGAGGTCCTCTCTCGCGTGGACTTCGAGCAGGAGCTGGGCCGGGAGCTGGCCTCCACGGAGGCCTCCCAGCGCACGCCGGAGGAGATTGAACCCTTCAAGCGCACGCTGTTGGACACGTACATCCACCGGATGCTGCTGCTCCAGGCGGCGCGGAAGAACAACGTCACCGTCACCCCGGAAGAGGTGGACCGGGGCGTGCTGCGGCTGTCGGGCGACTATCCGGCCGGCAACTTCAACGAGGTGCTCGCCCAGGGCCAGCTCTCCATGTCGGAGCTGCGCGCGCGCGAGGCCAGCCGGCTCACCATCGAGAAGCTCTTCGCCGGCCACGTCTACTCGCGCGTGGGGGTGACGGAGGAGGAGCTGCGCGCGTACTACGCGGCGCACGAGGGCGAGCTGAACGAGAGCGAGCAGGTGCACGCCGCTCAAATCGTGGTGAAGGGCCTGGACGAGGCCCGCCGGCTCCAGACGCAGCTCAAGTCGGGCAAGAAGTTCTCGGACCTGGCGCGCAGGTACTCGCTGAGCGCGGACGCCAAGGTGGGAGGCGACCTGGGGTTCTTCCCCCGAGGACAGATGCCGCCGGCCTTCGACGAGGTGGTATTCAAGCTCGGGGTCGGGCAGGTTTCGGACGTGGTGTCCACCGAGTACGGCTACCACCTGTTCAAGGTGCTGGAGCGCAAGCCCGCGCGGAAGCGGGACTTCGCCGAGGCGCGTCAGTGGGTGGAAGCGAAGTTGATGGAGCAGAAGCGCACGGAGGCGCAGGACGCCTTCGAGAAGGAACTGCGGGAGAAGGCGCAGGTCCAGGTGAACGAGGCCACGCTGCAGGCCATCCGCGGACAGCCCGCGGCGCTCCCGCAGGCAGCGAAGTGACATGACGGAATCGAGGGCCTGGCGGACAGTTGGACGGGCCCGGTGTGGTGCGGAAGGATGCACGGAATGAAGAAGCTGGTGGCATTCGTCGCTGCGGCGGCGCTCCTGGGGGGCGCCACGTCGGCGCGCGCGGAGCTGGTGGACAAGGTGGCGGCGGTGGTGAACCGCGACGTCATCGCGCTGTCGGAGGTTCAGCAGCGCGCGGCGCCGGAGCTGTCGCGCCTCAATGATCCAGACCCGAGCAAGCGCTCCGAGCAGCGCGCGCAGCTCATGAAGACGGCGCTCGACACCCTCATCGGCGAGAAGCTGATGGAGGCCGAAATCACGGAGATGGGCATCTCCGCGACCGAGGGCGAGGTGGACGAGCTGGTCAACGACGTGCGCAAGCAGAACAACATCACGGACCCGGCGCAGTTCGAGCAGGTGCTCACCGCCGAGGGCCTGACGATGACCACGTACCGGGACATGCTGCGCAAGCGCATCCTCCGGGACCGGCTCCTGCGCATGAAGGTGGGCCCCAAGGTGAAGGTCACCGAGGAGGACCTCAAGGCCGCGTACAACCAGTACGCCCGCGTGGAGGGCGAGGACTCGGAGGTCCACGCGCGCCACATCCTCGTCGCCGTCGACCCGAAGGCCACCGAGGAGCAGGTGGCCGCCGCGCGCAAGAAGGCGGAGGGCATCGCCACCGAGGCCCGTCGCGAGGGCATGGACTTCTCCGCCCTGGCGCGCGCCCGCAGCGAGGGCCCCAGCGCCGCGGACGGTGGCGACCTCGGCTGGTTCAAGCGTGGCGTCATGGTGCAGGCCTTCGAGAAGGTCGCCTTCAACCTCAAGGAGGGCGAGGTGAGCGAGCCGGTGCGCACCAACTTCGGCTGGCACATCCTGAAGGTGGAGGAGCGCCGCTCCGTCGCCGCGACGTCCTACGAGGAGATGCGTCCGAAGCTGGAGAACAAGATCCTCCAGGAGAAGACGGACAAGTTCCTGGAGCAGTACGTCGCGGAGTTGAAGCAGAAGGCCAGCATCGACGTGAAGATGTAGCCTGTCGTCCCCACGCGGGGGATGCTCGCCACCGTGAGCCTCCCCCTCGTCGGTATCTCCCTGGGTGATGTGTCGGGAATCGGTCCGGAGGTGACGGCCGCGGCCCTGGCGCTCCCCGCCGTGCGTCGCGCGCTGGTCCCCGTCGTCTTCGGAGACGGGCCCACGCTGGAGCGCTTCCCCTTCTTCCGTCGCCATGCGCGCGTGGTGCCCTCCACGCTCTCCCGCGTCGAGTCCCCCACCGTGGTGGAGGTGACGCACCTCGCCGCCAAGGACCGCGTCCCGGGCAAGCCCTCGCGCGAGGGAGGCCGGGCGCAGTACGCCTACGTGACGGCGGCGATTGAGGCCATGCGCGCGGGACACGTGGACGCGCTGTGCACGGCGCCGGTGTCGAAGGAGCAGATTTCGCGCGCGGGCATCCCCTTCATGGGCCACACGGAGGTGCTGGCGGAGGCCTTCGGTGTGGAGGTGATGATGATGATGGACGGGCCGCGCGTGCGCATCGCCCTGGCCACCAACCACGTCCCCCTCTCCGCGCTGTCGAAGCTGCTCACGGTGGACGGGCTCACCGCGCAGCTCAAGCTCCTCTCACGCAGCCTGACGCCCGTGGTGGGACGCAGGCCTCGCATCGCCGTGCTGGGACTGAATCCGCACGCTGGCGAAGGGGGATTGTTGGGACGCGAGGAGGTGGAGGTGATTGGCCCCGCCATCCGCAAGGCGCGCGCGGCGCGGGTGGATGCGCATGGGCCCATCGCGGCGGATGGCCTCTTCGCCAGGCCCGATGAAGTGGGCAAGCAGTACGACGCGGTGCTGGCCATGTACCACGACCAGGGACTCATCCCCGCGAAGGCGCTCGACTTCGAGCGCACCGTCAACGTGACGCTGGGGCTGCCGGTGCCACGCACGTCGCCGGACCACGGCACCGCCTATGCGATTGCAGGCAAGGGGCAGGCGAGCTGCGTGCCCATGGCGGAGGCGCTGCTCAAGGCCGCTCAGCTCGCTCGGCCGCCCGCGCGAGGTGCTCGGCCAGGTCCTCGCCGTCCTTCTCCGCGTCGATGAGCTTCACCTCCGAGCCCGTGCCGCTCGGGGGAATCACCAGCACGGTGACTTTGTCGAGCGGGCACTCGCCCAGACAGCCCGAGGAGAACACGCGGGTGCTGGGGCCCAGGCCGCGCGCCGCCACGGCTTCCCGGATGCGGCGCGGCAGGTCCACGCCCCCAAGGCGAGGGTCCAGACGCACCGTGCAGTTGTGGCACACGTGCAGCTCGGTCGGCTGGGAACCTGGAGCGGCCTCGATGGGAGGGGGCTTGCGCATCGCCTGGAAACATAAGGCGGATGGGCCGTGAGCGCCGTAAGCTCCCGCGCGGGTGCCGAGGGGCGCCCACACCCGGAAAGACGACGTCACCCTCCTGGAATCACCTGGAGCATCAGGTTCCTGGCGAGTTCCTTCCATGGCCCATGCGCGGGTGAGGGCTGGTACCGAGGGACTTTTCAGATGGGAATCCGGAACACGAGGCGCGGGACATGAAAGCGCCTTTCGGCAGGGATTTGACGACGGGCAGCATCCCCCGTCACCTGGTGGCCTTCTCCATCCCGATGTTGATGGGGAGCTTCCTGCAGACGGCGTACAGCTTCATCAACGCCATCTGGGTGGGGCGGTTCCTGGGCACCGAGGCGCTGGCGGTGGTGACGGTGAGCTTCCCCGTCGTCTTCGTCCTGTTCTCCATCGGCATGGGCCTCACCATGGCGACGAGCATCCTGGTGTCGCAGAACTACGGCGCCCGGAAGATGGACGAGCTGCGCAAGGTGGTCGACAGCTCCACGGTGCTCATCTACTCGCTGGGCGTGGTGCTCACGCTGCTGGGCGAGTGGCTGGCGCCGAGCATCCTCACGTTGATGGACACGCCAAAGGAGATCCACGCGGAGTCCGTCAGCTACCTGCGCATCTTCCTCTTGTCGATGCCGCTGGGCTTCGGGCTGTTCCTCACGCGCAGCCTGTTGCAGGGCGTGGGTGACTCGAAGACGCCGCTGTATTTCCAGGCGGGCTCCGTCCTGCTCACCACCGCGCTGGACCCGGTGTTGATGTTCGGGTGGCTGGGATTGCCCAAGCTGGGCTTGAACGGCACGGCGTGGGCCACGGTCATCTCGCAGCTCCTGGCGCTCATCACGCTGCTCATCTACCTGCGCGTGAAGGACGTGCCCGTGGCGCCGCGCAGGCCTCGGCTGGCCCACCTGGGGCCCATCACCTTGAAGACGCTGCGCATCGGCGTGCCGGCCGCGGTGCAGCAGTCGCTCGTGTCCATCGGCATGGTGTTCGTGACGGGGCTCGTGAACGGCTTCGGCGAGGTGGCCACGGCGGCGTTCGGCGCGGCGTCGCGCATCGACCAGATTGCGTTCATGCCGGCGATGACGTTCGGCATGGCCATCTCCACGCTGGCGGGACAGAACCTGGGCGCGGGCCGCTACGACCGCGTGCAGGAGATCTTCAAGTGGGGCTGCCTGTTCAGCGGCGGCATCACCCTGGTCATCTCGGCGGTGGCGGTGACATTCCCGGAGGCGCTGCTGCGCATCTTCGTCTCGGACCCGGCGGTCATCGGGCCGGGCGTCACGTACCTGCACATCGTGGGAGGAACGTACGTCCTGTTCGCGCTCATCTTCGTGAGCAACGGCATCATCAACGGCGCGGGACGCACGTTGATGACGACGGCGTTCTCCCTGTTGAGCCTCTGGGTGGTGCGGGTGCCGGTGGCGTACTGGCTGTCGCGCCGCATGGGCAGCGTGACGGGCGTGTGGATTGCGATGGCGCTGAGCTTCGGCGTGTCGCTGGTGGTGAGCATGGCCTACTACTTCTCCGGCCGGTGGCGGCGCCCCCTGGTCAAGAAGCCGCCCGAGGGCCCCACCACGCCCAACCCGGGCGAGGTCTTCGGACACGAGACGGGCGAGGCCTGAGCGGCCTCGCCCCTTCGGGCCACGGACTAGAAGACGAACGGGAAGCGGATGGGCTCCTGCATGCGGACCGTGTGCACGGGGAACTTCCAGCCGCGCACCACGCCCTCGATGCAACCGGCGAGCGGCGTGGCGCGCAGCGCTTCCGTGTCCATGGCGACGCCCGTCGTCTCGCCGCTCGGCTGCACGGACCAGCGCACCACGAAGCGCCCGCTCTTCTCCGTGGACGTGTCAGCGGCGTGCTGGCGCAGACACGCGGCGATGGCGGGCTGGTTGGACACGACGACCTGCTTCACGTCCTCCGACGTGAGGTGCTCCTTGGCGTTGAGCGCGGGCGGGACGTAGACGGTCCGCGTGGCGGTGGGAGCGGACGCGGCACGCTCCTCGTCCGCTTCGTCCGTGAAGCCCAGCTCGCGCGCGAACTCCTCATCCAGCTCGGACTCGGTGCTGTTCGCGCCGTCCGGGTCGTCCGTGGTGTCCACCGGGACGGACGTGGCCTGCTCGGTGGAGTCCGGCTCCTCGAAAGTCATCTCCATCACCGCGCCCGCGGAGGCCGCAGCGACGCTCTGGGGCGGAGTGGGGCTCGCGGGAGCGCGGGTCGGCGCGCTCTCGGTGCGCGTGCGCCGCTCGCCGGACTTCACGGCCAGGGTGTCGCGACGGGCCATCAGGTCCGCGCCGCTCGGGCTCGAGAAGGAGGTGAGCGCCCGCGTCGGGTCCGTCGACGCGCCTTGCGCATGCAGCCCGTTCGCGACGTCGCTGATATTTCCGGGCGAGGTCGTGACGAAGGGCCCCGTGTACTGGGGCGCGGTGGGGTTCATCGCGTGGGTGTCGGCCACGCCCGTGGGGACACCTGGAATGGCCCAGTAGCCGATGGCACCCGAAGACACCGTGCTTCCGGTCTGGCCCGACGTGTTCGTACCCATCTGCGCTCCCGTGTTGTTCGCACCGTTGAGCTGCGCTGAGGCGCTGACGCCGCTGAGCTGGCCCGAGGCGCCGACGTGTCCGGTGGAACCCTGCACGGGGCTCCCCGAGGCACTCACACCACCGAGCACCGAGGGAGCGCTCGCGCCTTGCTCCCAGAAGCGCACGCTCGCGACCACGAGCATGCCCGCCGCCAGCGCGCCCACCGCCGCGACGCCCAGCAGAACGCCAGACACCACATCCCGACGACGATTCGGCACCGTCGAAGCAGCCACCGGGCCGCCCCAAGCCTGCTGCTGACCCGGCGCCATCGGCCCGCCCCACTGCTGCGCGGGCGGAACCATGGGAATGCCCCAGGGCTGCTGCTGGAGATTGAGCGGGCCCTGAACCTCGTTCACGGTGTTCTTCTGGGACATCGCACGCGAGGCCGCGACACGACGGGCCACCTCCGGAGGCACCACCTTGGAGTGCTCCCACGGCAGGCGCACGGCCTCGGCGACGGGCACCTCCGGGTTCGCGCGCATCCACTCCGGAATCACCACGGGCGCGGACTCGGACACCGTCTCGTCGGACTCCGCGTCGGAGAACGCGGGCCGAGGAGACTCCGCAATCCAGCGCGTCTCCTCTTCCGCCAGGTCGAGCAACGCGCGCATGTCCTCCGCGGCTTCGCGCGTCGACGCGGAGGCCGCATCGCCATCGACCTCCGGCTCCAGGGCGAGCTCCCGGTCCAGGTATGCGTCGAGGTCGCCATCCAGCGCCTCCATCACACTCAGCGACTCATCCGACTCCTCGTGCTCGAAGCCATTCGCCTCGGGATGATTCATGCCCCGCGTACGCCGTGTTTCGTCTCCTCCTGACAGAAGCTCGCCCACACACCCTCCCCTTCAACCGCGCAGCCATTCCCGCGCCAGGGCTCGCAACGTAGGGACGGGGCCCGCTCACGCCAGCGTGACTGTCTCGCGCACGACGTTTCATCGCCGTGGCACGCGTTCGCTGTCCGATGCCTCACCGCTCACGCCTGAAACACGGAGCCACGCCACTCCTGCGCACCGACACCGCACGACGCGTGGCCACCCGCATCCCCACTCCACGCGAGTGCAAGGTGCACGCACGCGCTCACCCCGAACGCGCACGTACACCCCACGACGCTCACGACACGTGAGTGCACAGCAACTACCACCGCTCCTCGTCCGCCTTCGGAGCCAGGGGCCACACGGGCGGGGAGACACCATTCACGGAGACGCCACCGTGCATGAACACGGGCGCGCCCTTGATGAACTCCGCCGGGAAGTCGAGCTTCGGCTTGGACGCCTCATCCAGCGCCTTCAGTTGCTCCGGCTTCAGCACCACGTCCAGCGCGCCCAGGTTGTTGTCGAGCTGCTCCAACGTGCGCGCCCCCAGGATGGTGGACGTCACGCCCGGCCGTCCCTGCACCCACGCCAGCGCCACGCGAGCCACCGTGGTGTCCTGCTCCTTCGCCACGCGCTGAAGCACGTCGAGGAGCGCATATGTCTTCTCGTTCAGCGAATTCTCCGCCCACGCGCCCCGGTCCGCCTTCAGCTTCCCCGCGTTCTCCCGCGTGTACTTGCCACTGAGCACCCCGCTCTTCAGCGGCGACCACGGCGTCACCCCCAGCCCCAGCTCCCGAGCCATCGGCACCAGCTCCCCCTCCACCGTCCGCTCCACGAGCGAGTACTCCACCTGCAACGCCACCAGCGGTGCCCAGCCCCGGAACAGCGCGATCATCTGCGCCTGCGCCACCTTCCAGGCCGGCGTATCCGAGATACCGATGTAACGGACCTTCCCGGAGCGGACCAGGTCCTCGAACCCGCGCATCGTCTCCTCGATGGGCGTGTTCTCGTCCCAGCAGTGCATCCAATACAAATCGATGTAGCCCGTCTGGAGCCGACGCAGCGACTCCTCGCACTGCGCCATCATCGACTTGCGCCCCGCGCCTCCACCATTCGGGTCCCCGGGGAAGAGGTTGCTGATGAACTTGGTCGCAATCACCACCCTGTCGCGCTTGCTCGGATATCGGCCCAGGTGGTCGCCGATGATTTTCTCCGAGTGCCCTCGCGTGTACGCATTGGCCGTGTCGATGAAGTTGCCGCCCCGCTCCAGGAAGCGGTCCATGATGGCGTTGGACGTCTCGACGCTGCTGCCCCAACCCAGGTCGGTGCCGAAGGTCATCGCGCCCAGACAAAACGGACTGACCCGCAGACCGGAACGACCCAGCGTGACGTAGTGGTTCAACGACATGGAGGACTCCCAAAGACGACGAG
The DNA here is from genome assembly GCF_010894455.1 of Myxococcus eversor. Taxonomy (GTDB): domain Bacteria; phylum Myxococcota; class Myxococcia; order Myxococcales; family Myxococcaceae; genus Myxococcus; species Myxococcus eversor. The sequence goes on from NZ_JAAIXY010000002.1 coordinate 649,541, forward strand.
GACACGCCTCACGGCCCGGAGATGGAGACTCGACGAGCAGGCGCGGACGAGAGGGAGCGCTGGCCTAACGCGACGAGAGACACCCGCGCCACAGCAGCCGGCCGCATCTGACGACCAGCGGACGCCACTGTCTGGCTTCACCCGCTGGAACATGCTCAAACGCGAACCATGACGACCTCACACACCGACGCGTCAGAGGACGTCCGTGCCCTCCTCGCCCTCGAGGAGTCCATCGTCCGCGCCATCCAGGCCCGCGACACCCAGGCGCTCCAGGGGTTGATGGCCAAGGACCTCGTCTTCCGCGGCGTGGGCGACGTGGAGACGGACCTGACGGCCTTCCTCGCCAACATCGCCGCCATCCCTGGCACCCTCCTCTCCGTCGAATCAGAGACGGTGAGAGCCCACGTCTTCGGCGACACCGGAGTCCTCACCGGCACCCAACGGGCCCGCGTGCGGCTCCCCGACGGCACCGAAGTCACGGACGTGGGCCACTTCACCGACGTGTGCCAGCGTCGCGACGGTCGCTGGTGGGTCGTCCTCGCGCACAGCCTCCCCGCACCCGCACCGCCTCCCTCCACTCCCGACTGAGCCCGAGCCAGCCCCCCAACCCACACCGCCCCCGTCCTCCGGCGCACAGCCAGACGAAAAATCCCGCAGCGCCGGACATGCAGTGTCCTTTGGTGATACACTGTGTCCTACGGGGGTGGTCAGGATGCCGCTCAATCGCGGTGAACGTCGGTGGACGCTGCCAGCACGAAACGCGGACTGGCTCGTCGTCTCATCCGTGGACGCCGAGGCGAAGGAGCGCCACCGCCACCCCGTACCCGAGGTGTTCGTCACGTCCGCCCTGGAGCGGTGGCTGTCCACGCCCTCGGCGCGCACGCTGTATGGCATCTACGAGTCGCTCGGCGGTGGCAGCCCCTTCGGCCTGACGGGCCCGGAGCGCACGCGCTACGAGGAGCGCCTCAAGCAGCGCCTCTCCGACGCCTTCTCACGCGGAGAGCTCGTCGCGCTGGAGGTGGCCCGCCCCAGGAGCGTGCCCGCGCCGTGGACGCCCCAGCCCGAGGACCCGGGCGAAGAGGCCGTGGTGGAGGAGATGACCTGGCTGGCCATCGAGCTGAAGGACGAGGCGGGCAAGCCCGTCCCCAACGCCCGCTACGTGGTGACCCTGCCCGACGGCAGCACCCGCGAAGGCACCCTCAACGCCAATGGCTACGCGCGCGTGGAGGGAGTCAATCCCGGCGAATGCCAGGTCACCTTCCCGGAGTTGGACGGCCAGAGCTGGAGCTGACCTTTGCTCAGGGCCTGCGCGGACCCGGAGCGGACGACGACATCCCCAGAGGTCTCTGGGGCAACAGCTTGAAGAGGAAGGCCAGGAGCGCCTCGAAATGGTCACCCTTGCGGAAGACGGCATCCACCGGCATGTCGATGGCACTGTCCGCGCCGGTGACGAAGACCACCTTCGCGCCCGGCATGTGGTGACGCACCAGCGGAATCAACCCGGTGCCGAAGCCATCACCCAGGCTCTGGTCCAGCAGCACCGCGTCGATGGGCCGCGGGTGGTTGAGCCACTTCTCCGCTTCCGCGTAGGAGCCCGCTGTCACGACCGCGAAGCCCGCCTCCTCCAGCAGCGCCGCGAGCGTCATCCGGTTGGACGGGTCATCTTCCACCAGCAGCAGGCAGCGCCCGAAGGTCCAGCTCGTCTCCATCACTTGCTCCCCCGTATCTCGTCATGGCCCGCGAGCCGCATCCTGGCCCCCGCCTCCGGGCGGTGCAGGAAGAGGACCTCGACGTGCGTGCCCCCTGAAGGGCCTCCGTCCAGTGCCACCTTCCCCCCATTGCGCAACACCAACCGCTGCACGATGTTCAAACCCAACCCCGCATGGCCGGGACGTGTCGAATAGAAGGGCTCGAAGGCACGCGAATACGCCTCCGCCGCCAGACCCTCTCCCACGTCCTCCACGCGAATGCCCACGCCGCCCTCACCTTCCTCAACGTCCCACGTCCGCACCGTGAGCATTCCGCCGCGCGGCATCGCCTCCACGGCGTTGTCCACCAGACAGCGCACCAGGAGCGCCAGGTCCTCCAAGTCGAGCGGCACCGTGCCCCGGGCCTTGAAGTCGCGCTCCACGCGCACCTGCTCCGGTATCCGCGCCTCCCGCAGCCCGTGCTCCATCGCCTCGCTCGCGTGGCACAGGGGCTTGTCGCTGCTGGCCACGGGAGCCCGGCGCGTCAGCACCTCCTCGGCGGCCGCCAGCTCCCGGTCGATGAGCTGGAAGAAGGCCTCGACGCGGGCATCCGTGCCCCACACGTCCGTCTTCTGCATCTTCCGCATCAGGTAGAACGAAGCATTGCGGACACTGGCCAGCTTGTTGCGGAGGTCATGCCGCAGCGTGGAGGCGACGACGTCCGCCACCGCGGCCCGTTCCCGCGCTTGGAGATCTGCGCGCGCGCCCATCCGTCAATTCCTCGCACCCTGGGGCCCTTGGGGCCCCTGCGCCCGGGGTTGGCCTCTCACCCGGGCAATCGCTTGCACCAATTCCCGCAGCGGCACCGGCTTGGTCATACACACCACCGCGCCCTGCGCCGCCACCTTTCGTAACAATTCGGGCACCACGTGCCCCGACATGGCGATGACGGCCACGGACAGGTCCGCCGCCTTCACCTTGGCCACCAGCTCCGGCCCGCTCATCTCCGGCATCACCAAATCCAACACGCACACGTCGAAGTCGCCCGAGCGCAGGTAGTTCAGCGCTTCCTCGCCGCTGTACACCGCGCGAGCACGCAGCCCCACCGTGCTCAGCGCGCGCACCATGGCGCGAGCCACCGGCTCCGTGTCGTCCACCACCAGGACCTGAGGGGCCCGGGCCGCGCGCAGAATCGTGTCCAGCGCGTGCGCCACGTCGAAGGGCTTGGGCAGCACGGTGAAGGCGCCCTCCGCGAGCGCGTCCTCCACCAGCTCCTCCGCCGTGAAGGCGGTCATCAACACCACGGGCATGTCCGGACGCGCCTGTTTGATACGGCGCAACAGGTCCACTCCGTGCAGCCCGGGCATGCGCATGTCGCTGAGCACCACGTCCACCGGATGCTCACCCAGGAGGCGCAGCGCTTCCTCTCCGTTGGCGGCCTCCAGAACGGTGTGGCCCTCCAACTCAAGGTTCGCCGCGAGCGTGATGCGCAGCCCCTCCTCGTCGTCGACCAAAAGGATGCGAGCGGGGCCCAAAGCCACGTCCTCCATCATGCGGCCTGCGCCGCCGCGGTTGCCGGGAGATGAATGTGGAATTCACTACCCCGGCCGGCTTCGCTTCGCACAGAGATTGTGCCTCCGTGACGTTGCACCATGTTGGCCACAATGGCCAGCCCCAAGCCGGTGCCACGCGTCTTGGTTGTGAAAAGCGGTTCGAAAATCTTGGGCAGCACGTCCGGAGGGATGCCCGTCCCGTCATCTACCACGCGAATGGCCCACGGCCCCGTGTCGCCGCCTTCCGCCAGCACTGAAACCTGACCCGCTCTGCCCTGGGGCATGGCCTCCACCGCGTTCTGCACCAGGTTCACCAGCACCTGACGGAACTGCTCCTTGTCCAGGCTCGGCACGGGGAGCGATTCGGGGACTTCGTTGAGGATGCGGACACCGTCCCGAGAGGGAACCACGCCAATGGCCTCGTCCACCAGAGGTCGCAACGGACACGGCTGCAGCGCCGGTGGCCGCTCGCGCGCGAAGTCGAGCAGGTCGGAGATGATTTTCGCGCACGCGCCCAGCTCGCGCTCCATCACCCCGAGGAACTGGGGGACCCGTGGGTCATCCGCGGCCCCGATGGCATCTCGACTCAGTCGTCGGGAGAGGTAGGCGTGCGCGTTGCGCACAGCGGCCAGGGGGTTGCGCAATTCATGACCCACGCTGGCGGCGAGTTGACCCACCGCGGCCAGCTTCTCCACGCGGATGAGGTGCTCCTGGAAGCCACTCAGCTCGCGCAGCGCGCGGTCCAGCTCCGCGGACTTGTCCTCTTCGCGCTCGCGCGCCAGCTCCAGCTCCGCGCGGCGCACGGCGACTTCGCGCATCTCCCGCCGCATCACCCGGCCCGCGTGCAGGAGCACCAGGTTCAGGAAGCCCACCCAGAGGGCGTGCTCCAGGAAGCGCCACCACTCCACGTGGGGCAGGCCGTACACCGACTCCGGCCACACCAGGCCCCGGATGATGTGGTCCGCGACGGTGGCGACCGTGGCCGTCAGGAGCACCCACGGGTCCCGATACAAGGAGAGGAACGCGAGCGAGACGAAGATGTGGAAGTGCGTCTCGATGCGGCCACCCGTCAGGTGGATGAGCAGCGAGGACCACAACATCTGCGCCAGGGCCACGCCGTGGCGGGTGGGGATGGCCCCGGGGCGCCAGCGCGCCAGCGCGATGGGGAACACGGTGAGGGCCGCGCCGATGAAGAGCGCGGCATACACGTGGGCATGGAGGGCGCGGTCCTTGCCCTCCCAGCCATAGGGCGAGACGAAGAGGGCCACGAGGATGCCGAAGGCCCATTGGGCCAGCATGAGGCCCGCGAACAGGCGGTCCGTGCGGCGTCGCACCGTGGTCAGGTGCTCGTGGAACAGCAGAACGGCGCGTTCCTTCAGTGCCACCGTCGGGCCGCTGGCATCCTCCGTGGGCTTCATGGGGTGTTCGTGGCCCGGGCCTCGGGCGGTTCCTCCAGTGCGCAACCGTAGACAGCGTGCTCCGACGACCCGCCCACCCGACCCGCCTCCCGCAGCAGCGCCTCCACGGCGTCCCGCCCCGGGTTGTCACCTCGATGTCCCCGCGCCCCGGTGAGTCCACCGCTGAAGCGGAGCCGACCGGCGGCATCATAGAACAAGGAATGTCCGGAAGTAGCGACTCCAAACCCGCGAGCTTGCTCGCCTCCCATATCCGCGAGCACGGTGACGCCCGGAATCGCGGCGGCGGCACGCCACAGGGGCCCTTGCGTCCAGTCGCTGGAAGTGCCCTCGGGCTGGAGGAACAGGACGCGCGCGTCGAGCTGGCCCCGGGCGTGCTCCATCAGGACGGACAGCTCCCCCAGGCTCGCGCGAGTGCAGGGGCAGCGCGGGTGGGCGAGCATCACCAGCGTGGGCCGCCCCTCCGCGCGAGGAGGGTGCGCGGACGAGGGCCAGGAGGAAGGGGCCTCGCGCGTCTCGCCCGGGGTGAGGGCATGTCGGGCCAGGAGCGCGAAGCCCGCCGCCGTGGCGACCAGCCACAGCAGACCTCCCAAGAGCCACGCCCCCCGCGACAGGGCGGGAACCTTCATCGGGGACCCCACTTGTGCTCGGCCAGGCCGGAGGTCAGCCGGCTCATGTCGCGCTTGAGGCGCGCGGACTCGGCGGCCCGGCGGATCATCGCGATGAGGTCCGAGGGCTGGTAGGGCTTGAGCACCAGATAGAAGAGGCCCTGCGCATCCAGGCGGTCCCTCCAGTCGAGGTACTCGCGAGAGCCCGTCACCAGCACGCCCGCGAGGTGAGGGTACTGAGTCACGGCCTCGCGCAGCAGTTGGATGCCGCTGGGCCCGGGCATGTGGAGGTCGGTGCACAGGACGTCGAAGGGGCGCAGTCCGAGCAGCCGTCGCGCGGTGAGCGCATCGGGCGCGGTCTGGACCTCGAAGTCCTCGGAGAGCACGGCCGAGGTGGTGGCGAGGACAGCGGCCTCGTCATCCACCAGCAGAACCTGGAGCCTCGGAGCAGTCATTGGCGGGACCTCCCGAGGATAACGTCGTCCGAGCCAGACCGTGAGCAGTCGCGGTGGATTGTTCGCCACCGGCGGACGCACGGTACGCGAGCGCTAGAGGGCGGGCACCTACACCCGCGTGCGGGCCTCGCGCGGACGGGGACACCTGCGCTTGCTCCTCTGTCTACCGTCTCGCATGTCCACGGGTTGGAGCGAGCGGATCCCCCTGCGGGCTCTCGGGCCTGGCTCGCGCGCTGACTCACGAACTGCTCACTCTGAGCCATGAGCCGCTCGTGCTGAGCCGCTCACTGGTGGGCGGTGAAGCGGCCTTTCGCCAGGAAGACGTTCGCGTCGTCGATGAGGACCTCCGTGCCCGCGTCGGCGCGCCAGACGTCGATGAGCGCCGTCACGCGCTCGTACGTGAGGGGATAGACGTCGCCATGAGGAGGCTTCTCCACCAGCACCCACTCGTACACCTGACCGTCAGGGGGCTGCGGTCCACCCACCGCGTGGATGTCGTCGCGGTCCGCGAGCAAGGAGACAAAGTTGCTGCCGAGCAGCGCCGGGCCCTCGCGATGCTGGGCAAGCACCTCCACGCCGCGCGCGATGCTGTCCAGCCGCGCCGGGTCTCCGGGACACTGTCGCGGGTACGTCCGGGAGGAGGTCAGCGTGCGCGTGAACTGGCGCAGGTTGAGCTCGTTGCTGAAGAGGAGGATGAGCCCCGTGGACACCAGGACCCATGCGGGCACCTTCCGAGCGCGCAGCAAGGGCAGGAAACCCATCAGCGCCGCCGCCAGCAGCGGCACGCCGTAATGGAAGCGCCAGGCCATGCCGAGGAAGCGGATGCCGAGCATCGGCAACAGCACCAGCAGCCACGCCCAGTCCGGCTTCACGCGCTCGCGCCAGGCCCAGACTCCCAGCGGAACCAGCAGCAACACCAGCGTGCCCACGCGCGACAGGTGGACCGGAGCCAGCCTGAGCGAGATGTAGTGGAGGAGCCCGCCGTCCATGCCCTGCTTGAGCCGGATGCTGTAGTCCTCCGACGGCCCCAGCCACCACGGCCGCAACCCATAGACGCCCGCGAGCCACACCAGCGACAGCACGCCCACGCCCACCGCGAAGCGCCGCTCGCCGCGCAGCCACAGCGCGACGGTCAGCATGATGCCCCCGAAGGCGAACTCCTCCTTGCAGGCGAACAGCAGCACCAGCGACACGAGCAGCCAGCCGTTGCGGCGCAGGTGCCACGCCACGCCCGCCATCACCCACGGCAGCGCGGACCACGTCGTGGGGTGGATGGGGAACTTCAGCGCCTCCACCGCGCTGGGAGACAGCAGCAGGAACGCCGCCAGCAGCCCCGTGGCCGCGCGACTCAGCAGCCCGCGTGCCTGGAGCCAGAGCAGCGGCGCCACCGCGAGCAGCACGAAGAGCGCCTCGCCCACCAGCGCGGCCCACATCGGAGGCAGCACCGCCACCAGCGGGCGCGCCAGCACCAGGATGGGGTCGAAGTGGTCGTTGAAGATGTAGACCTGTCGCGCGCTGAGCCAGGGGTTCGGGTCCTCGAGCGACATGCGCGCCAGGGCCTGCGTGTAGATGCCCAGGTCGAAGTGCGCGAAGCAGGCGTGCGCGGCCTGAATCCACACCGGCGCGACGACGAGCACCGCCCAGACGAGGACCACGAGCGGCAGGGCCAGCATGCCCGGCCATCGCCGTGCGTGTCCGGGGCTCGAATCGTCGGCGGAAGGAGTCATGAGGTCGCGAAGCGAGGCGCCACCGGCCACGGCCCCGAAGCCGCGTCGTCTAGCGCACTCTCGTGACGCATGTCATCCGACTCGACAGACCGTCCGGCCCCCCGGGGCCCGCCGCACCCGAACGAAGGATGCGAGGCCCCGAGGCACGAGGTCCTCCATGCACTTCAGTGTCGATGATGCGCGTGCAGCCCATCCGTGTAGTGCTGGAGCTGCCGGCGCGCGGCGTCGAACGCATCCGATACGGCCTGGTAGGGGTCCTCGTGCGCGGCGTCGTGCTCCGGGTCCCTGCCCGCGACGATGTCCTTTCCGGGCACGTGCAGGTCCACGCGCACCCGGAAGTGGTGGCTGTGCGCGTTGTGTCGGTGAGGCTCATCCACCACGACGTGGCATCCGACAATGCCGTCGAAGAACTGCTCCAGCTTCGCTGCGTGGTCGCGGATGTGCTCGTTCAGGGCCTCGCTGGTCGCCATGCCCCGGTAGGTAATCTGCAACGCTCGCTTCATCGTCGGCCTCGGGTCGGGCCCCGCCATTCGCGGGGCTTCAGGGTGCACCCCTCTCCATTGCATCACCCTGGCCAGCGCCAACCCCTTGGAATGCCTGGGCACCCCGCGCGCGCTTGCGCGGGCTTTGCGGCGAAATGGGGCGGCGCGCAGCCCCTGCGGGGCGCAATGCCCCACGCCTACCTGCTCGTGTCGAGCACGGCCGCGCCGCGCACCCGTCCCTCGCGCAGCGCGGTGAGCGCCTCGTTGGCCTCGGACAGGGGGAACACGCGCACCTCGGTGCGCACCGGCACGCTGGGCGCGAGCACCAGGAAGTCCATCGCATCCGAGCGCGTCAGGTTCGCCACCGAGCGCACCACCTTCTCCTCCCAGAGCAGCGAATACGGGAACGAAGGGACATCGCTCATGTGGATGCCGCCACACACCACCACTCCGCCCTTGTCCACGGCGCGCAGCGCGGCGGGCACCAGCGCTCCCACGGGCGCGAACAGGATGGCCGCATCCAACGGCTCCGGAGGAAGCACATCCGAGCCACCCGCCCACACCGCGCCCAGCTCCCGGGCGAAGCGCTGCCCCTCCTCGTCCCCGGGACGCGTGAAGGCAAACACGCGGCGCTTGCGATGACGCGCCACCTGGATGAGCACGTGCGCGGCGGCGCCAAAGCCATACAATCCCAGCCGTTCACCCTCTCCCGACAGGCGCAGGCTGCGAAAGCCGATGAGCCCCGCGCACATCAACGGCGCGGCGTGGACGTCCGAGTAGTTCGCGGGCAGCGGGAAGCAGAAGCGGTGGTGCGCCACGGCGTACTCCGCGTAGCCGCCGTCCACCTGGTAGCCGGTGAAGCGCGCGAAGTCGCAGAGGTTCTCCCGGCCGGACACGCAGAAGCGGCACTGTCCGCAGGTCCAGCCGAGCCAGGGCACGCCGACCCGCGTCCCCTCCTCCACCCCGAGCACCTCGTCGCCCGCCTCCACGACGGTGGCCACGATTTCATGGCCTGGGATGAGCGGCAGCTTGGGCCTCGGCAGCTCACCGTCCACCACGTGCAGGTCCGTGCGGCACACCGCGCAGGCGTGCACGCGGAGCAGCACCTCCTGCGGGCCCGGTCGGGGGATGGGCCTCGTCTCCGCTCTCAGTGGCTGCCCCGGCGCGTGGAGAACCATCGCGCGCATGGTGCCTTCCATGGGGTCGCTCCCTCTGTCGTCCGCCCTTCAGCGGGCGCATCCGTCCGAGGGAAACATGGGGGGCGACTGCTCCAGCGGGAAGCGCGTCCGAGCTTCCTGCCTCAAATCTGGATGCCCGCGAGGAGGCCCGGCCAGGTGCGCACGGTGGTGCGTCCGCTGTCGCTGACCTCCTTCCACTCCGGCCCGATGCCCAATTCCTTCCACGGGTCACTCCCGTTCCAGGTGACGAGCGTGTTGGAGCTGACCCCGCCGAACACGGCGAAGCGGCTCGACAACTGCCAGCCCGCCATCACCCGGAGCTGCCCGAGCACGTGGTTCGTGTCGTCGTCGAAGTCGAAGAGGCGGTTGGCGTGCAGGCTGGAGCCCAGCACGTCCACGTCGACATAGAACCGGCCCATGGGGATGTGGCCGCCCAGTCCCGCGCCCACCGTGTAGCGACGGCGGTCTCCGTCCATCGGCGGAGAGAGCCCCACGGTGAGCAGCGTGTAGAGGTGTCGTCCGCCCAGCTTCAAGCCGATGTTCGTCAGCGCCACGTCACTGGCCCACGCCTGCACATGGGCCTGACCGTTGCCCACGAAGCTCAGCAGGCCCACCGACTCGCCCTCCGTCTCGCCCGCCACGTTCACCAGGCCCACCTGCGCGCCGTCCACATGGCCGGCCACGTTCACCAGGCCCACCTGCGCGCCGTCCACGTCGCCGCCCACGTTGATGAGGGAGAGCTGCGCGCCGGCCAGCTTGCCCGCGTAGCTGACGCCCGAGGACATCTGCAGGCCCGTCAGGTCGGACGCGACGTTGACTCCCGCCGCCATCTGGACCCCGCGCGAGACACCGCGCGCCACGTTGCCACCCACCGCCATCTGGATGCCGTTCAACGTCCCCGCCGCCAGGTTGCCACCCACCGTGAGCTGCGCGCCCCGCACGTTGGCGCCCGCGATGTTCGCGCCCACGGAGAGCTGCGCGCCCTCCATCTCCCCCGTCGTCACGTTGGCGCCCACCGTGAGCTGTCCGCCGCCCATCGTTCCTCGCACCACGTTGGTGCCCACCGAGGCCAGCACGCCCTCCGAATCCCCGCCCACCAGGTTGCCACCCACCGCGAGCAGCGTGCCGTCCACCGGACCGCCCGACACGTTGGCGCCCACCGTGGCCAGCACACCCGTCGCGCCATGCGTCACCCAGTTGCCGCCCAACGACAGGCCCAGCGCCGTCACCCGCCGGGCATGCGTGGCGATGAGCCCGATGGACACGTCATGCACCAGGTTCTGGCGAGCGAAGCCCGACGTGCTCAGCCCCGGCAGAATCGACAGGTTGAAGGGCACATGGACCTCCTGCTCCGCGGCCTCGGACTTCGCCGTCGCCACCGCCACGGGAGCATCCGTCGCCGTCACCGCGCCCACCGTCGTCGCCTCGACGAGGGGCGGCGGCACCATCGCCCGCTCCACGCCCGGACCTTCGACGGTCGGCACGGACGCCGGACCCGCGTCACCGCCCACCGAGGCGCCAGGTGCCGGGTCCACGCCCTTCGCCTCCTCGGCGCCGGCGGACATCGCCACCATCGCCGCCATGACTCCCGCACACACCGAGACCTTGCGCTTCATCGCTGGACCTTCCTGAGCTTATATCCGAGAGGGCTCCTCCCACGCGTGACGCGGGCACCGGAGCCGGGGTTGTTTCGCGGGAGACGTCGCCGCCTCCCCTCGCGCAACAGAACACCGGGCCCGCGAAATACTGTCACCGGACCTCCACGCCAGGATTTCCCCACCATGGCCCAGACACCCCAGCGCCCCAGGCCCGCTTCCCCGCCCTCGCGGCGGGACGTGCTCGCCGCGGGGCTCGGCGCCGCGCTGCTCCCGGGCCTGACGCACGCGGCCCCGAAACCCCCACCCACCGCGAAAGCCACCATGCTCACCCGTCCCATCCCCAAGTCAGGCGAGGCCCTGCCCGTCATCGGCCTCGGCACCTGGCAGACCTTCGACGTGGGGACCTCCGCCGACGAGCGCGCCCCCTTGAAGCAGGTGCTCCAGCGCTTCCTCGACTCCGGCGCGCGCCTCATCGACTCGTCGCCCATGTACGGCCGGGCGGAGCGCGTCGTGGGAGACGTGCTCGCCTCGCTCGGCGACGTGCCCAAGCCCTTCCTCGCCACGAAGGTGTGGACGACGGGCCGTGAAGCGGGCCTCGCTCAAATGGAGACCTCCGTGAAGGACATGGGGCGCGGACGGATGGACCTGCTCCAGGTCCACAACCTCGTCGACTGGCGCACCCACCTGCCCGTGCTGCGCGAGTGGAAGGCCCAGGGCCGCGTGCGCTACGTCGGCATCACCCACTATGCGCGCGGCGCCTTCGATGACCTGGAGAAGCTCCTGAAGGAGCAGACGCTCGACTTCATCCAACTGCCCTACTCACTCGCCGAGCGCGACGCCGAGAAGCGCCTGCTCCCGGCCGCCGCCGAGCACGGCGTGGCGGTGCTCGTCATGCAGCCCTTCGCCACCGGCCAGCTCTTCCGTCAGGTGAAGGGCCGCGCGCTGCCGGAGTGGGCCGCGGACTTCGACTGCTCGAGCTGGGCGCAGTTCTTCCTGAAGTTCATCCTCGGCCACCCCGCCGTGCACTGCCCGCTGCCCGCCACGAGCAACCCCGAGCACGTCGCCGACAACCTCCGCGCCGGCTTCGGAAGACTGCCCGACGCGAAGACACGCGAGCGCATGGCCCGCGTGCTCAATCCGTGACGGGGCACGAGGCCCAAGCCGACTACAGCTCCGGGTCGGGCGTGAACTGGACCTCGGCGATGGCGGACAACACCACGCCGGTGCCGGGCTCGCCCGCGTCGTCATCGCGGCCCACCTCCAGCACCTCGTCCTTCGCGTCCCACTGCCCCAGGTAGTACGAGCCGCCGGCCACCATGCACGCGCGGCCCTCGGACACCACCACCTCCACCAACTCCTGCTTGTCGCTGGTGGCCCGCATCAGCGTCCACTTCTTGCCGTCCTGACGGAACTCGTCGACGACCTCCTGGAGCTCCGCGTCGCTCGGCGCGCCACCGTCCTGCACCTGCCGCTCCCACCGGCGCCCGTCCTTCTGCGGCTGGCGGCCCTTCCACGCACGCCCCAGCTCCAGCAACTTCTCCTCCGCCGCGTCCTGCAGCCCGTGCATCTCCTCGGGCAGCTCGATTTCCTCCAGCGCCAGGAGGGCCGTCTCGATTTGCAGCGCCTTCAGGCACCATTCGTTCCACGCGGTCTTCAGCATCGTCGTCGCACTCGCTTTCCGTCCCCCACCTACCACACCGCCCGCCTGCCCAGGCGCCATCCAGGCGGTCGTCCCATGCTCGCTCCCCATCACCCTGCCTACCTTCCAAAGCCAGGAGGAGCGCATGAGCACGAAGAAAAAGGAGCAAGGCACCCGCGACGCCGTCGAACATCTAGGAGACCTCATCCACGGCATCAAGGTCGCGATGATGACCACGGTGGAGGCCGACGGGAGCCTGCACAGCAGACCGATGTGGACCCAGGACCACGACTTCGACGGAGAGCTCTGGTTCTTCACCCGGGAGCACTCCCACAAGGTCGACGAGGTGGAGAAGGACCACCACGTCAACGTGTCCTTCGCCGACCCCTCGCGAGAGCGCTACGTCTCCGTGAGCGGGCGCTGCAAGCTGGTGAAGGACCCCCGCAAGGTCCGCGAGTTGTGGAGCCCCGCCCTCAAGGCCTGGTTCCCCCAGGGCATGGATGATCCAGAGCTGGCCCTCCTGTGCGTACACGTGGAGCGCGCCGAGTACTGGGACGCCCCCTCCAGCCGCATGGTGCAATTGGCCGGCATGCTCAAGGCCGTCCTCTCCGGGAAGACCTACGCCCCCGGCGACCACCAGTCGCTGGAGCTGAACGGCGGCAGCGGGCCCTCCGGCCCCCACTGACGGCCCCGTCCTCTACTCGAGGACCCACTTCCACCGCCCGGCGGGGGGGTGGGGTGGGTCCTTCCGCCTCGACTTGGGGTTGCGCCAGAAACGCGCGGGCGCCATGACTGCGCGGCCGTCCCACACCCCTCGAAGGCACCCTCACCGTGCCACCTTCCCCACACACCACCCCACGGGTCTACATGGACCCCGACCTACCCGTCGTGCCTATGCACGGTCAGGTAGGTGTCACTTTTCTCACGACGTGGTGTTTCTCTGACAGGCGCGTTCGCGTCGCCTTGTACCTGGGGTCGGGGTGATCCATCAGTCCGCCCCGTGGCGTGCTAACCAGCCGCCCCACATGACGTTGAAGTCACGAACGCTTTAGAGTATCAACCATCCGCATTCGGGATTTTCCGCATACCCCACGGCGTCATGTCGGTGCGCAGCGGAAGGTACGAAGAAGACTCACCACAGGGCGGCTCTACCGCCTTTCGAAGGAATCCACGATGGAGAACAAGAAGTCGGTCTCGAAGCCCGAGGGCAAGCTGGCGGTGCTCATCCCCGGCCTGGGCGCGGTGTCCACGACGCTGATGGCGGGTGTGGAGCTGGCGCGGCAGGGCAAGGGCGCGCCCATCGGCTCCCTGACGCAGATGGGCACGGCGCGCCTGGGCAAGCGCACGGATGGGCGCACCGTGAAGCTGGGTGAGCTGGTGCCCCTGGCGGGACTGAACGACGTGGTCTTCGGCGCCTGGGACATCATCAGCGAGGACGCGTACCAGGTCGCGGTGCGCTCCGGCGTGCTGCACGACAAGCACCTGGAGCAGGTGAAGCCCTTCCTCCAGGGCATCAAGCCCAAGAAGGGCGTGCACGACGCGGAGTTCGTCCGCCGCATCGAGGCCAACCACGCCAAGGCCACCAAGACGCACCGCGAGAGCATCGAAGCGCTGCGCCAGGACATCCGCGACTTCAAGAAGGAGCTCAACGCCAAGCGCGCGGTGATGGTGGTGTGCAGCAGCGTGGAGACCTTCCGTCCCCTGCCGGAGTCCTTCAAGACGCTGGCCGCCTTCGAGAAGGCGCTGGACGAGAACAGCACGGACATCAACCCCACCGCGCTCTACACGTACGCCGCCATCAAGGAAGGCGTGCCGTTCGCCAACGCGACGCCCAACGCGAGCGTGGACACGCCCGCGCTGCAGGAACTGGCGAAGCTGGAGGGCATCCCCGTCGCGGGCCGTGACCTCAAGAGCGGCCAGACGATGATGAAGACCGTCATCGCCCCCGCGCTCAAGGCCCGCATGCTCGGCCTCGAGGGGTGGTTCTCCACCAACATCCTCGGCAACCGCGATGGCGAGGTGCTCGACGACCCCGCGGCCTTCAAGGCCAAGGAAGTCACCAAGTCGAGCGTGCTGGACACCATCCTGCAGCCGGACCTCTACCCCGAGCTGTACAGCAAGTACTCGCACAAGGTGTCCATCCACTACTACCCGCCCCGCGGCGACGCGAAGGAGGGTTGGGACAACATCGACATCACCGGGTGGCTCGGCTATCCGATGCAGATCAAGGTCAACTTCCTCTGCCGCGACTCCATCCTGGCGGCGCCGCTGGTATTGGACATCGCGCTGTTCCTGGACCTGGCCAAGCGCCTGGAGTGGCGCGGCATCCAGGAGTGGATGTCCTTCTACTTCAAGAGCCCCATGGCGCAGCCCGGCCTGCCCGTCGAGCACGACCTGTTCATCCAGCTCACCAAGCTGAAGAACACCCTGCGCGTCGTGGCCGGCGAAGAGCCCATCACCCACCTTGGCCTCGACTACTACGGGGATGACCTCCCGCTCGCTCGCTAAGACCACGGCCTTCACGTGGTTCGTCACCCTGATGGGTGTGGGCCACTTGATGCTCGTGACGGCCACCGGACGGCTCCGGTGGGACCACGTCGTCGCGGACGTGGCGCTGGTGGGGGTGGCCTGGGCGGGCCCCCGCACGCGTCGCTTCCTCTTCGGCGGCTTCCCACTGTGGCTGACCGGTATGCTGCTGGACAGCCAGGGACTCTGGCTGTTCCTGCGCGGCACCATCCACACAGGTGACTTGTGGGAGTGGGAGCGCCAATGGTTCCCCGCCCCCGGTGGTGTCAACTGGCCCCTGTGGTGGAGCACCCGCTCGCACGCCGTGTTGGACCTGTTGTGCGGCTTTGCCTACGCCGCCTACCTTTACGAAGTCTTCTTGATGGCCATCTTCTTCTACGTGAAGAAGGACACACGCTTCGAGAAGCTGTGCTGGGCCTTCCTGGTGGTGAACGCCCTGGGCGTGGTCACCTACCTGCTCTATCCGGCCGCGCCACCCTGGTACATCCTCCAATACGGCCCGGGCCCGGCGAACCTCGCCGCGCTGCCCAGCCCCGCGGGCACCGCTCGCTTTGACGCACTGTTGGGTATCAATTACTTCGCGGGCTTCTACGCCCGCAATCCCAACGTGTTCGGGGCCATGCCCTCGTTGCACGCCTCCTATCCCTTCATGGTGATGCTCTTCGTCTGGCGAGACGGCTGGAAGTGGCGTCTGAGCACGGGAGTGTTCGCCTTGCTGGTTGCTTTCTCCGCTGTCTATCTGACGCACCACTACATCCTGGATGTGCTCGCGGGCCTCGTCTTCGCGCTCGTCGCCTTCCTGGCGGTGGAGCTGGCCTTTTCGCGCAAGAGCGCACCCATGTCCGTCACGCTGCCGCTGACTCCTGGAGGGGACACCCGTGCTTGAGAACGTGGTCGCCTGGTTGACCGGAAACCTGTCCCCCTCGGCTCGCATCTGGACGGCGTTGGGTCCCGCCATCCTCGCCTGTGTGTACTTCCTGGGAGGCCTGCTCGTCTTCTGCATCCGCTGCGCCTTCAAGGGCGTGCCTCGCGACGAGGAGACGCTCAAGCGGGGCAACGCGGGGTTCGTGGGCTACTTCCTTCGGCACTACTTCTTCTGGATCATCCAGCCGCTGTGGGCGGTGATTCTGCGCTCGGGCCTTCCGGCCAACGCGCTGTCCATGTTGTCGGGCCTGTTGGGCATCTCCTCCGGCGTGGCGGTGGCGGCGGGCCGCTTCGCGCTGGGTGGCTGGTTGTTCCTGGGCGCGGGCATCCTGGATGTGATGGACGGGCGAATCGCCCGGACGCGCAAGGAGGCCAACCCCGCGGGCGCGGCGCTGGACTCGGTGTTGGACCGGTACGTGGACTCGGCGATGTTGATGGGCCTGGCCTGGTACTACCGGGACACCTGGGTGCTGTTGCCGGCGCTGGGCGCGCTGTTGGGTTCGTCGCTGGTGCCATATGTCCGCGCCAAGGGCGAGGGCCTGGGCGTCAACGTGCGAGACGGCGCGATGCAGCGGCTGGAGCGGGTGCTCTTCCTGGGCGCGGGCACGGCGCTGTCGCCGATTCTGGAGGCGGTGTTCTGGCCCCAGGAGAAGCACCCCATGCACTGGATGGCGGTGGTGGGACTGGTCTTCGTCGCCATCATGAGCAACCTGACGGCCATCTCCCGCTTCAGGAATCTGGTGAAGGCGCTGGCACCCAAGCGGGTGGAGGCGCGCTCCGAGAAGGCGATTATCGGCCTCAACGCGGTGGCGGGCGCGGTGGCCACGCTGGCGGACTTCGCGGTGGTGCTGGCGCTGGTGGAGTTGGCGGGGCTGTTGCCCGCGTGGGCCACGGTGCTGGGCGCGCTGCTCGGCGCGGTGGTGAACTACTCCATCAACCGCGTGTTCACCTTCCGCAGCACGGCGGCGGTGGGACGGCAGGTGATGCGCTACGCGGTGGTGAGCGGGACGAGCGCGCTGCTCAACGCGGGTGGCGTGGCGCTGCTGACCTTGCATCCACAGCTGGCCTACACCTTGGGGTGGTGGCTGGTGCGCGGCGTCGTCTACTTCGCGTGGAACCTGCCCCTGCAGCGCGACTACGTCTTCAACGACACGAACTCGCCGGAAGCGCTCCTGGAGCAGCGCCCCCATGCGGCGTGAGTCGAGGCTCCAGGTCCTGGGCCTCCTCTTGTCGCTCGCGCTGCCCACCGTGGCGGCGGGAGCGACGTTGGAGCCCACGGCCTCCTCGAGTGACAACTACGGGGAGAGCTTCACCTTCATCGGGGACCTGGAGGACAGCACCTTCGTGCTGGTGCAGTTGCAGGTGACGAACATCGGCCCTGGCTCGCGCACGGGCATCTGCCGGGCGACGGTGCTGCGGCCGGGCCAGCGTGCGTGGACGGCGCAGAAGAAGGTGGGCTCGCGCGAGTGGGGTTACGACGCGGCCACCAGCACGCTGCGCGTCGGCACGTGCTCGGCGCGCTCGGCGGACGGGGTGACGCGGGTGGAGGCGCCGCTGGACGGTGGTCGGGTGGTGCTGGAGTACGCGGCGCAGGTGACGCCGCGCTCGCCGGAAGGCTCGGAAGTGGAAGTGGGCAACGCGCGCTACCGGCACGAGATGACGTTGGCCTTCAGCCCGCTGAAGGCGACGGTGCAGCCGCCGAAGAGCGCGGAGCTGGAGCAGTCGGGTGGCGGCTACGCGGACCACACGCGCTCCACCATTCCTCCGGCGAAGCTGGCCAGGCGCTGGGTGCGCTTCCGGGCGTTGCGCGAAGGCGGGGAGCGGCTGGTGTTGCTGGCGCGCGAGGGGCAGGACGGTGAGTTCGGTCCGGTGTACTCGTGGACGGAGGGTGGCACGCCGAGCCAGTTGGAGTCCTTCACGCTCAGCCGCGAGGGCTCGAAGGAGCGGAGCGCCTGGACGGTGGATGTCTTTGGCGGGGATGGGGCGAAGGTGATGGTGCTGCGCTCCACGTCGCTGTTGCAGCGCAGCGCGCCCGTGGAGGACCTGGGCATGCTGGGTGGGCTCATCAAGCCCGTGGTGGGCTCTCCCGTGACGTACCTGCACCGGGCGGTGCTGGAGCGCGCGGGGAAGGCGCCGGTGGCGGGGTTGATGGAAGTGTCGCTCGAGGGCGATTTGTGAGCGTGTCGTTGTTGCGGGACGTGCACCATGTGCCAGGAGTCCGGGGCTGGGTGCGCAAGCAGGTGCTGCGCTCGGTGGCGCGCTGCGTGGAGTGGACCACGAAGCTTCCGGGGCGCGGGCTCAACGTGTCCCAGGTGAGCGACTGGTTGCACGTGGGTGGCTCGGTACCGCCGTCGCGCTACGCGGAGCTGAAGGCGCGAGGCATCACCGCGGTGATTGATTTGCGCGCCGAGTCCGTTGACGACGCGAAGGCGCTGGAAGCGCTGGGCATCGAGCTGCTGAACCTGCCGGTGACGGACCGCTATCCGCCGTCGGTGGAGCAGTTGCTGCAAGGTGTCGAGTGGGCGATGCCCCGGCTGGAGCGGGGCGGGCACCTGTACGCGCACTGCGAGCACGGCGTGGGCCGAGGCCCGCTGATGGGGCTGGCGGTGATGGTGGCGCGCGGCTGGGATGCTCCGGCGGCGTACCGCGCGCTGCGAAAGGCCCGGTGGCAGTGCACGCTCAATGACCGGCAGTTGGGTGGACTCGCGGACTTCGTCACCGCGTGGGCGGCACGGCGTTCGGGGCGCGCGGCGTAGCGTCAGCGGCTGAACGGCCCTTTCGACACGGTTGCGCTCCGGAACCCGGGGTTCCTACCCTGATGCGTGGAGCGTCGACGTCGCGCGAAGCTGGAACCGCGTGACACCCGCGTGAGTGCCTGAATGCCCACGAGGACATCGTTCGGCTCCAGGTCGCTCGCGCGGGTTGGAGACGCCTGGTCATGATGGAGCTCTTCACCGACGACGTGCGCCGCAACCCCTTTCCTCTCTACGCGAAGCTGCGCGCGGCCTCGCCGCTGCTGCACGAGCCCCAGGCGGACCTGTGGATTCTCTTCGACTACGACAGCGTGAAGCGGGCGCTGCATGACCACGACGCGTTCAGCTCCGTCGTCACCACGGAGACGGGGACGACACCGGACTGGCTGTTGTTCTCGGACCCGCCCCGGCACACGAAGCTGCGCAACATCATCATGCGCGCCTTCACGCCGCGCTCCATCGCCAACCTGGAGCCACACGTACGGGAACTGTCGCGGGAGCTGCTCGATGTGACGGTGGAGCGTGGGGAGATGGACCTGGTGACGGACTACTCCAGCCTGCTGCCGGCGATGGTCATCGCGAAGATGATTGGGATTCCTCCCGAGGACCGCGCGCGGTTCCTGCGATGGGGGGAGGTCATCATGAAGCTCAGCTACACCATCGCGGACGGGGATGAGTCGAAGCGGGCCCTGGAAGAGAACTCGGCGGCGCGGGACGAGATGCGCACGTATCTGGCGGACATCCTCGATGAGCGTCGGAGGACGCCGCGGGATGACCTGCTGACGAGGCTCGTCGAGGCGGAGGTGGATGGGGAGCGGCTGGACGGGAAGGAGATTCTGGGGTTCTTCCAGTTGCTGCTGGCGGCGGGGACGGAGACGACGACCAACCTCATCAACAACGCGCTGCTGTGCTTCATGGAGTACCCGGACCAGCTCGCGCGACTGAAGGCGGAGCCGGCGTTGTTGTCCTCGGCCATCGAGGAGGTGCTGCGCTTCCGCTCTCCGGCGCAGTCGATGTTCCGTTCGACGAAGCACGAGGTGGAGCTGCACGGGCGGGTGATTCCGGCGGGGAGGTTCGTGCTGCCGATGATTGGCTCGGCGAATCGGGACCCGAAGCACTTCCGCGAGCCGGAGCGCTTCGACATCGGCAGGGACCCCAATCCGCACATCGCCTTCGGGCACGGCATCCACTTCTGCTTGGGGGCAGCGCTCTCTCGCATGGAGGCACGGGTGGCGCTCACCGACCTGCTGGAGCGGCTGCGGAACTTCCGGCTCGCGAGCGACGAGCCCTGGCAGCCGCGACAGGCGCTCCATGTCCACGGCCCCACGCATTTGCCCCTGCGCTTCGAGCCGGGTGCGCGGAGCTGAGGCCTCACCGCGCTCTCCCTTCCTGGTGAAGATGCTAGGTTTCCGCTCTTCTCCATGTCCTCGACCCACGCTCGTGCCCTGCTGTTGGCCCTGATGCTCGGAGCCGGGGCCTGTGGGTCGAACCCCAACGTTCGCGTGCACCGCTTGGAGAACGGGCGCCTCCAGGTTGATGGCCCGCTTGCGGGTCCATTCAAGACGACGGAAGCCCTGGCGGAAGCAGGGTGCGAGCTCATGACCGCACAGGGCGGCGCATCAGGAGGCCCCATGGGCTCCGAGTACTGCGCCCTCAACTATTACGCACCCGATGAGGACGCATTCTACTTGAGCTACCTATCGGATTTCAAAGACAGGCAGGACACACGGGAGATGAAGACCTGCTCGATGCCACAAGTCCTCCATGACCCCGCGCGAGTGAACGCCCTCATCACCGGCGGCGACCATACCCATCCTCACAATGCGCGCTTCTCACCTGGAGATCTGAGCGGCAGGTGGAATCCTGCTCGCGTCGTCACTGAGAAGACGGAACGGGTCTTCCAACGTGAACTCTTCGTGTTCAACCGGCGTGGAGATGGAGCGTGCTCCGTGTACAGCGTCAACTATGCGACCCGAGTGGTCTCAGCGCTGCGCGGGGGCCAGTGGGTTCAAATCGGTCACGTCTACGACGACAACGGGAACATCCGTATGTTCGAAGGCATGGGCTGGTAACCACGATGACGCCACACCGCCCCCTGTCCGTGAAATCATGCGGGAGCCTTCCATGAAGACCACCCCGCTCATCGCACTCCTCTGTGGCGCATCGCTCCTGAGCGGCTGCTCCCTCCTCGGCTACCACAAGCCCCAGAAGGCCGAGCGCGCGCCTCCCGAGGAAGCCTCGAAAGTGACGTTTCCAGACTCGATGGAACAGGGGATCCACTTGGATGGCCCAGCGATGGCGGCACTCGAGGTCGCCATGAATGCGTTCCTTCCGCCCGACCGCAAACCGGATGCGCGCGATGAACCCCTCGCGCGATGCCTCGCGCGCCGGGACACCTATGACGCCTCGGTCCTGAAGGAGAACGACGACCTCTACTTCGTCAGCTTCCTTCCCAGGCTCTCCCGCTGCGGCATCGAACTGGAAACGCCCTTGATGGATGCCGGGGCCGTCTACGCCATCGACGCTCGCGGCCGCATCCTCGCGGAGCTGTAGCCAGCCCTTCTCACCCTACCAGCGCTGCTGCGGCTCCATCGCCGTGGGCCGGCGCTTGTCCGTGGGCGTCAGTGCATCCGCGGGCGAACAGCGACAGACCTCACAGCCACGCTCGCGGTCCATGGAACACTCCGTGCCAGTGATGCACGAGAGGTTCCGCGACTCCTCGCACCGCGTGTCGCCCTTCTTCTCTTCCTTCTTCCCACCATGGCCACAGCCCGCCAGGGCCACCGCCACCGTCACCACCGCGAGCCACCCGCTTCGCTTCATTGCCCTGCCCTCCATCTGGCACCACCCCGGCGCCACCGTGCCGCGCAGTCTGCCACCCGCCCGGCACGACGACACGCGCCGGGCGTGGAGAAGTCTCACGCCTCCGGCGCGGGCTGCTCGGGCTGCTCCGCCGTGGCCCCGTGCTTGCGCCGCCACCGCTCCACCAGCAGCAGCAGCGACGGGAAGCCCAGCAGCACGATGACCATGTTCAACCCGAACCCCAGGTTCGCCAGGTCACCAATCGAGTTCAACCCCGGGTGCTTCGCCAGCACCAGCGCCACGAAGCCGATGGCGCTCGTCAGCAGACCGCCCGTAATCGCCCGACCCGTCTCCGCATACACGGAGATGAAGTCCGCGCCCGGCTCACCCAGCCGCTGCACCAGATGCACCCCCGCGTCCACCGTGGTGCCCACCAACACCGGCAACACCATGATGTTCAGGTAGTTGAACTGCAAATCCAACAGCGCCATCAACCCCACCAACCCCGCCACCGACAGGAGCGTGGGCACCATGCAGATGAGCGCCGTGCGCAGCCGCCCCAACGTCAGCCACATCGCCGCCAGCACGCTGAGCACCGCCGCCGCGAGAATCCGCGGACCCTCGCGCGACACCATGTCCAGGATGTCCGCCAGGATGAGCGCCTCGCCCGCCGCCGACACCGAACTGCCGTCCGGCATGTGCAGCCCGCGCACCTCCTTGGAGAAGCGCCGCGTGCCCTCACCATCCGACAGACTCACCCCGCCGCCCGCGTACACCAGCACCACGCCACCCGTGCTCCCATCCAGGCTCTCGAACTGGTGACGCACGCTCGCCGGCAGCTCCGCCAGCGTGAAGGGCTTCGCCTGCGACATGTTCAACGCGCGAGCCAGCGACACCCGCGTGTCCTCCGGCAGCCGCGCCGAGTCCAGCTTGTTCAGCCGCGTGTAGATGGCCTCCAGCACCACCTGCTTCTCCGGCTGCTGCCGGGGCACCAGGTCCTCCAGCGCCCCCACGAAGTCGATGGTGGAGTCCTTGCCCCGCGCCGCCTTGCGCGCCTCCAACTGCCGGACAACTTCACGCTCCATGTCCTGCGAGTCCGTCAGCACGACGACCGGCGTCTGCGAGTAGCCCAGGATGTCGTTCACCTTCTGGTCCAGCACCGCCGACGCCTGCTTGTAGTCCTCCAGCGTGCGCGAGTCGTAGTTGAACGAGATGCGGTACGACTGCGAGATGAGCGCCACCACGCCCAGGCCAATCACCACCGCCACGCCCCGGTAGGAGCGCGGCAGCCACCGGCCCAACAACGCCATGGGCCCCGTGCCACCCTGGTGCACGCGCGGCGACCAACGGAACCGCGAGGCCACCCCGAGCAGCGCCGGCAGGATGAGCACGTACGCGAAGATGCTCACCAGCATGCCCACCGCCGCGATGATGCCGAACTCGCGGAACGCCCTGAACTCCGACAGCGCGAGGCTCAAGAACGTCAGCGCCGCCACCAGCGCCGCGATGAGCGCGGAGAAGCCCGTGTGCCGGAAGGACTCGTGCACCGCCGCCTCGGACGTCATCCCCTCCGAGCGCAGCGTCCCGTAGCGCCCCAACAGGTGGATGCCGTGCTCCACGCCCAGGCCGCCGAGCACCGCCGCCAGGAAGCCCGTCAGCAGATTCACCTGCCCGTACGCCATCCCCACGAAGCCGTACGTCCACCCCAGGCCCGCGAGCACCGGCACCATGGTGAAGGCCACCGACAGCGCGCTGCGGAAGTGGAACGCCAGGTACGCCAGCAGGAGCACCATCGCCAGCGAGGACGCGGTCGCCAAATCACTGACGATGACGCGCTGCTGGTCGATCTTCTTCTTGAACGTCCCCGTCACCGCCGTCTTGAAGCCCGGCCCGTACTTGGACAGGTCCTGCTTCGCCAGGAAGTCCTCCACCTGGGTGACGACCTTCTTCGAGTAGTTCAGGTCCGCGGCGCTGCCCCGGGGCTTCGCCATCAGCACCACCATGCGCTCCGTCGGGTCCAGGTAGTACAAATCTCCCTGGCCGGAGAGCCGCTGGTTGGCGCGGCCGGTGTACTTCTGCTCGATGTCGGCGAAGTCCACCGACGGCGGCGGCGCATCATCCAACCGGACGAACAGCGGGTTGGCCTGCTCCTTCTCCCAGGCGATGCGCGCGTCGATGCGGCTTTGGATGGTCTTCAGGTCATCCAGGTCCACGTAGTACAGCGCATGCTTGTCGAAGAACTCGCTCGGCCGCTGGTAGTTGACGTAGCGCAGCTCCGACAGCTCCGCGAGCTTCGGCGCCATGTCGTCCGCGAAGCGCTTGAGCACCTCCGGCTCCGCGCCCATGCCCACCACCACCACGTTGCCTTGACCGCCGAAGCGCTTGCGCAGCTTCTCGATGTCCTGGACGCTGGGGAACGCCTTGGGCAGCAGGCCCACGAAGTCCGCGTTGAGCGTCAGGGTCCTCGCGAACCAGGCTCCCAGCAGCGTGAGCACCACCGCCACCACCAGTGCCTGGTACGGACGCCGGTGGCTCCGCGCGGCGAGTTGGCCCATCGCCCCCTCGAACCGCTCCGACCAACGCTTCTCACCCATGTTGCGACACCTGCTGTGTTGTTTGCGGGCCGAACGACGGCCGGCCCACCTTGGGCATGCGCCAACCAGGGAGTCAACGCGTTTATGCCGTAAGGCGGAATGTAAGGCACCGAATCACTTGACCTTCACTAACAATTCCCAAGGGCCTTCGCCCGTCTGTCTGCCCGGCTGATTCCGGGGGTGAAGCCCTGCTCACGGCGAGCCCGCGCGCCAGGGCCGAAAGCGGCGGGTCCGCCGTCCTCCTGAGGGGCAGACGACCAGGCGGCGGGCACTGCATCCCCCGCGCCGAGTCCCCACGTTCCCGACCACATGGGGCCGCTGACGCGGACACCCGAGGGAGGGGAAGCCGTGCCGCCTTCCACGCCACCGGAGAGGCCGGGGCCTGGAGAAGACGGACCGCCTACCGCGACGGATGGAATCGGAGCCGACCACATCGAAACCCGGTGAGCGCCGATGGACGCGGCGCGTGGAGCGGAGCCTCGGGGCCCTGGCAACACGCAGCCACCGGCGGCCCATTCTCGCCCTCGGCATCGCCCTGCTCCTGGCGGCGGTCGGGGGCTTCTTCGCCCGCAACCTCAAGCTCAACGCCAACCTGGTGGACCTGCTGCCGCACTCGTTCGAGAGCGTGCAGGACCTCCATGAGCTGGAGACGCGCTTCGGCGCGCTCGGCTGGGTGGCGGTGGTGGGCGAGGGAGGCGACGCCGAGTCGCTGCGCCGCTTCGCCGATGACCTGGCGCCCAAGCTCCAGGCGCTGCCGGGCATCCGCTTCGTGGAGAAGGAACGCACGGGCGCCTTCTTCAGGGACAGGGCGATGTACTTCCTGTCGGAAGAGGACCTGCGAGAGGTGCACCGTCGGCTCGCCGCGCGGCTCGCGTGGGAGCAGAAGCAGGCCAATCCGCTCTATGTGCAGTTGGTGGATGAAGCCGCGCCGTCCATCGACTTCTCCGATTTGGAGGCGAAGTACGGCGGCGCCGCGGGGCAGAAGATGTCCTCCGCGACGGACGACTACTACCTGGACGCGAAGGCCCGGCGCGTCGTCGTGCTCGTCAAGCCGGAGATGACGTCGGCGGACCTGGCCTACTCGCGGAAGGTCGTGGACGAGGTGCGCGGGCTGCTCGACGCGCAGGACCTGTCGAAGTACGGCGCCGACTTCCGGGTGGAAATCACCGGCACCTTCCAGAAGAAGCTGGACCAGCAGCAGCAGATCATCCGCGACATCACCGTGTCGTCGGCCGTGGCCATGGCGCTGATGCTCCTGTACCTGCTCTTCCACTTCCGCAGCGCGCTCGCGGTGGGGCTGGTGCTGACGCCGGTGGGCATCGGCCTGGCGTGGACGTACGGCCTCGTCGCCCTGGTGTATGGGCAGGTGAATCTGCTGACGGGCTTCCTGGGAGCCATCCTCGGCGGCCTCGGCGTGGAGCACGGCATCCACCTGTTGGGCCGCTACCTGCACCTGCGCACGGAGGGCGAGTCCTCCGAGCAGGCCACACGCGAGGCCTTCACCCACACCGGCGGCGCGGCGCTCGTCTCCGCGCTGGTGGCGGCGCTCACCTTCTTCGTGCTGGGCACGTCCCAACTGCGCGCGTTCCGCGAGTTCGGCGTCATCGCCGGCATCGGCATGCTGGTGCTCATCGCCGCGTACGTGCTGGTGCTGCCGGCGCTCCTCGGACTGACGGCGCGTTGGGGCTGGCGTCCCAAGCGGGCGACCGTCGCGCCGCGCGCGTCTCCCTTCGGGGCGGTGCTGGTGCGCCACCGCGTCCTCATCACCGCCCTCTCCGCGGTGCTGCTGGTGGGGCTGCTGACGCAGGCGCCTCGGGTGCGCTTCGACTACAACTTCGGGACGCTCGAGGACCAGGACCTGCCCTCGTTCGTGCTCGACCAGCAAGTGAACAAAATCATCGGCTACTCGCAGACGCCGATTGTCGTCCTCACCAAGGGTCCCCAGGAAGAGCACGCGATGGCGTCCGCCCTGGCCCAACGTCAGCGTGAGCGGGGCCCGGACTCCACCATCGACTTCGTGGCCTCGCTGTCGTCGCTCGTGCCTCAAGACCAGCCGCGCAAGCAGGCCGTGCTCCAGGACATCCAACGCGTGCTCGAGCGCGTCCCGGAGGAGGGCCTGACGCAACAGCAGCGCGCGCAACTGGCGGAGCTGCGCCGGCAGAGCGAGGCCCGACCCTTCACGCTCCAGGACCTTCCGCCCAGCGTGCGCCAGCAGTTCATGGGCCGCGAGGGCACGCCCGGCAGCTTCGTGCTGGTGTATCCGGCGGTGAATCAGTCGGACGGGCAGGCGGTGCGGGCCCTGGCGCGCGAGGTGCGCGGCGTGGCCACCCCCGATGGCGAGCGCGTGTCCGCGGCGGGTGAGGCCATGGTGATGGCGGACCTGCTGGACATGGTGACGCACGAGGCGCCGCTCATCCTCGGCGGCACGACGCTGGCGGTGCTGCTGGCCATGTGGATGACGCTGGGCGGGCTGCGCATGGCGGTGCTGTGCCTCTTGCCCACGGTGGTGTCGCTGCTCGCGCTGATTGGCCTGATGCCGATATTGGGGATGGAGTTCAACTACCTGAACATCCTCATCATCCCGGTGCTCATCGGGACGACGGTGGACGCGGGCGTGCATCTGCTGACACGGCTGGCGTCACCGGGCAGCGACTTCGTGGAGGTCTATTCGGAGACAGGTCGGGCCATCTCCGGGGGCCTGCTGACGAGCGCCATGGGCTTCGGCGCGCTCTTCCTGGCCAGGCATCCAGGCCTGAACTCGGTGGGGGCACTGGCCAGTCTGGGCTTCGCCACCAATCTACTCGTCATGCTGGTGGCCTTTCCCGCGCTGCTGCTGGTGCTGAACGCGCGACGACAGCGTCGGCACCGGGCGCGCATGGATTCGGAGATGAAGGAACGGGCGGCGGCGGGGACTCCAGGTCCCGAGCACGCCACCCCTTGAAGCTGACGTAACGCACAACCCACGGAAGGAGGCAGGCAATGGCGAAGCACTTGAGGCGGTGGATGTGGGCGGGTGCCATGGCAGGTACCCTGGCATTGGGCACGGCGTGCAGCTCCACGGAGGCACCCATCGTGGTGGCCCAGGCGGACACGAGCACCACGGGACAGCAGCCCGCGACGGGCGGCTCGGGGAGCACGACGAGTCCGAGCACGACTCCGGACACGATGACGCAGGACCCGGCGCAGACGGCGCCGGCCAACCCGGGCACGGTGCCGGCCACGCCGGAGCAGAACCCCGGCAGCGCCACGGTGCCGAGCGACAGCACCACCACGACGCCGGACACCACCACGACGGCCCCGGGGACCACGTCCACGCCCACGTTCGACGGTGACGCGGGCATGGGCGGCTCGGGCGTGGTGCCGGGCACCACGGACGACAACACGTCCGGCACGGTCCAGCCGCCTCCGGGCGGCGCGGTGATGGACGGCGGAACCTACTGACGCCACGCAGGTCATCAGGTTGACGGGGCGGGAGCGGCCTTCCATGGCGGCTCCCGCCTCGCGTCGTTCGAGGGGCGCCCGCACTGGACAGCGCCCGCCGCGCCTGCTTTGTCGCGCGGGTGATGGACACCGAGCCTCGCCGCATCCTCTCGCTTCACGTGGGCCTTCCCCGCGAGCTCGGCACGACCGGTGCCGTGGACCCGCTGGAGCGGCCGTGGACCAGCGCCATCCACAAGGAGCCCGTGGAGGGCCGGGTGTGGCTGTCTCGCACGGGCCTGGCCGGAGATGGGCAGGCGGACCTTCGCGTGCATGGGGGCGTGGAGAAGGCCGTGCTCGCGTACCCCGCCTCGCACCACGCCTTCTGGCGCGCACAGCTCGCGCGTGAGGACGTGGGGCCGGGCGCCTTCGGTGAGAACTGGGTCGTCTCCGGCGGCGCGGAGGACAGCGTCTGCATCGGCGACGTGCTGCGGGTGGGTGGCGCGCGCGTGCAGGTGTCCCAGCCGCGTCAGCCGTGCTGGAAGCCCGCGCGACGATGGAGGCACAAGGAGCTGGCATTGCTCCTCCAGCGCACGGGGCGCACGGGCTGGTACTACCGCGTGCTGGAAGAGGGCGAAGTCCAGACGGGCGACGCGCTGGAGCGGGTGGAGCGCCCCTTTCCCGCGTTCACCGTCGCGTTCGCCAACCGGGCCATGCACGAACACCGGCGGGAGGACGCCGCGGCGCTGGCGGAGTGCCCGTTGCTCGCACCCGGGTGGCGCGAGTCCCTGCGACGCCGCGCCCAGGGTACGCGCGGGGATGACCAGCCCCGGCTGGTGGGCCCGAACCACGAAGGCTGACTCAGCCGTACCG
Source organism: Myxococcus eversor (assembly GCF_010894455.1). Lineage (GTDB taxonomy): Bacteria > Myxococcota > Myxococcia > Myxococcales > Myxococcaceae > Myxococcus > Myxococcus eversor. Next base: position 677,773 of record NZ_JAAIXY010000002.1, read on the forward strand.
GCGCTCGAAGAGCTGGCGCAGCCCCGCGTCCTTGCGCAGCAGCCCGAGCGTGAGCTCGGCGTGCCCCGGCACATAGCCGTTGCCCATCAGCAGGGTGACGTCCCGGCTCACGCCGTCGGCACCGAGGGATGCCGAGGTGAAGCTCGTGGCCATGGAGAAGAAGATGGCCGTGCCGCCGTCACGAGCGCAGAGGATGGTCGCCATCTCCGTGTCCTGGACGGACACGCAGTTGACCACCAGGTCGCAGAGGCTGCCTCGCGTGGCCCGAAGGACGTGCTCCTGCACCTCCACCGCCCGGGTGGCATCCAGCTTCAAGGCCACGTCGCAGAGGTGGTGTTCCTGGAGCTCCGCGAGCGCGCCCCCGTGGAGGTCGATGGCGAGGAGCCTCCCGGTGTCCCCCAGGCCGCGCCGCGCCTGGGCGAGACACAACGCACCTCCCTTGCCCGCCCCCAGGACGGCGACTGTCATTCCGGGCCTGACGTGGCGCTCGACCAGCGCTGGAGCGCCACAGACGTCGAGCGCGGCCAGGGCGACGGCGTCCGACAAGTCCTCGGGGAGTGTCGCGTAGCTGCCCGAGGCGAAGAGGATGGCGTGGCCTCGCACGTCCACGCGGTGGGTGTCGCGGTGGACGGCGCGAATCTCCTCGATGACCAGCGGGGTGAGCGTGAGGCTGACGAGCGAGGCAATCCTGTCACCCACGCGCAGCTTTCCGTGCGCGGGATGCCGGGGCCCCAGCTCCTTCACCCCGCCGATGAAGATGCCGCCCGAGCCCGTCTTGGGGTTGTGCATCTTTCCGCGCTCCCGGACGATGCTCACCACCTGTTCCGAGATGCGCGCGTCATCGCCTCCGGCTTCCCGGGCAATCTGCTCGAATGAGGCGGCGTCGATGTTGAGGCTCTCGACCTCGACGACGAGCTCCGACTCGCGACACGGCAGCGACGGGTCGAGGCGACCGGCGCGCTGGGGAAAGAAGCCCGTCGCACCCACGACGCGTGACAAACCATAGGCATCCGCCATCGTCTCCATCCCATTCCTCCTCGCTGGCCGTGGGCTCGACAAGACAGACGTCCCGCCGAGACGAGGACGATATGCGTCCACCCCAGGCTCAATGCCACACATATCCGCAATGAATTTCATCTCATCACCCGCACTGTTTCAGGTGTGCGGGCCTCGGGTTCATGCGGGCTCGCGCTGGCGATGAGCCCGACCGATCCGGCTTCGACGGCGGGGACCCCGGCCCCGAGGCGGGGCTGAAGCACGGTCGCGCACTGACAAGGGGCCGCACGTCCACCCTCCCGCCGCTGGCCGGGGAGCAGGCGACCAGAGGAGCGCCCCCTGCAGGTCGCGATTTGGCTGCTCAGGTTCTCGTCCAGCAGCAGCCAGCCACACCAACCCAAAACTTTTCAGTGGGAGAACCACCATGAAGAAGTTCCTGAAGACGAAGCTCGTCCTGGGTTCGCTCGCCGCCGGCGCTCTCGTGTTTGGCACCGCGTGCAAGTCCGACTCGAGCGCGAAGCGCGACGAAACCACGGCGCCGACGACGACGGACACGGGCACCCCGACGGGCACCGACACGACGACGCCTCCCGCGGGCACGTCGCCGGACCCGGGCACGGGCGGCACGGGCATGGATGACCCGACGATGAGCCCGCCGCCCGCCACGGACCCCTCCGTGGACCCGGGCACGGGCGGCACGGGCGTGGATGACCCGTCCATGAGCCCGCCCTCGGGCCAGGACCCGACGCTGAGCCCGCCGACGGGCCAGGACCCGACGCTGGACCCGGGCACGGGTGGCTCGGGCACGCTGGACCCCGCGGATGACACCGCCGTCGACCCCGGCACGCGGGGGGATGGCGACCTGTCGCCTGACTCCACCGACCGCGAGGACCCGTACGCGCCCGACACCACCGCGCCCCGCGAGCCGGAGTCCGGCCGCAAGCAGTAGCTCCGCGCTGAACGCGAGAGCACGAGATGCCCGCGCCCCGACCGGCGCGGGCATCGTCGTTTCCGGCCCGTGACACGTGCGCGGAAGCCACCCGGACCAGGTCCCCACCTCAAGGGGCCCCGCCACTCCAGGCACGCGGCGCCCCTATGGCCCTCCCGGACAGCAAAAGGCCCGCGCCCTTGTCGGACGCGGGCCTCGCGCGCTTCACGGCGTGACGCTCAGGACACGCTCGTCCCGGGGTAGCGGCCGGGGTCTGACTGCGGCTCGATGATGAGTGGGTCCGCATCCGCCCCTGGGGTCCCTCCGGGCCCCGTGCCCGGTTCCAGCGTCGGGGGAGCGCGACGCGGTGAGGACTCGTCCTCGAATCCCGCCTCGCGCTTGGGGATGGTGGGAAGGGCATCGGGCGGAATGTGCAACACGTCCTTCTTGCTCATGACGGCCTCCTTTCCCCGCAACGTGGGGGTCCTCCAGGCTCCGGGCATCGAGCCCCTGCTTGAATGGCCGCTCAGGTGTTGGCAGCGTCCCCGCCGGAAACCTTCTCAACCTCAACCCCGGAGCACTCCCGCCATGCGCCGTCTCCTCACGGTCCTCGCCGTCCTCCACCTCACCGCCTGCGCCACCACCCACACCAACGACCCGAGCAACCCCTCCGGGCCCGTCCCCCGCCCTGTGCCGCCCGACGCCACCGAGTCACGCCGGCTGGGCGCCGAGGCCGACAAACTGCTGGAGGATGGCCGCTACGAGGACGCGCTCTTCCTCTACCGCAAGGCGTGGAACGACGGCTTCCGCCACCCGGATGGCCTCTTCTACGCGGGCGTCATCGCCGCGCGCGCGGGCAGCCAGGACGAGTCCATCATCTGGCTGGGACGCGCCGCCGACGCGGGCTTCGCCGCCACCGCGGCGCTGAACGCCGAGCCGTCCCTGGACCCCGTGCGCCAGCACGCCGACTGGGCCCGCATCGCGGAGAAGGTCGCCGCCAACGCGCGCAAGGACGCGCCCGCCGCCACCACCCAGAACTGAACCTCTCTTCAACTTCCGTGGCCCCCAAGCCTCCGGGCCACGGAAGCGCCCTTCACTGAAAGTCATTGCGGCAACGGCAGACAGGCGAACGGGCGGAAGGCCGCTCGCTCGTGCCTCCGCGCGACGTGGAGCACGGGCCGGCAGGGACCCGGGGTCGGTGGCACCTTCAAGGCGAAACGCGCTTTCCTGACAAGGCCCGGAGAGGTGTCTGGTCTCCCCGCACCCTGAATCCAACCCGAGAGAGGCGTGATGAGTGTGAAGTTGCTGCTGGCCGGCCGGCGTGGAGGGGATGTGCCCTTCACGTCGTCACCCGACAATTCGCGCGCCTGGCTACGACAGGTGGAGCAATGGTTCCAGGACAACGCCAGGGAATGGCTGGAGGGCAGTCACCTGAGCGCGGGTCCCCACGGGGCGCCGCTCTTGCGCCTGCGATTGCATCCGGCGGCGGGGGAGGTCTCCATCCTCGCGGCCAGCGGCGCTCGCGTCGTCATCTCCGCGGAGACGACGGCGGTGGGCCCGGGCTACCACGTCTTCCTCTGTGACTTGCTCAAGGCGATGGGGCAGGCGCTGCACCTGCACTGGGCGGAGCCCGACGAGGCGATGGGGGTGGGAGACCCCACGGGCTACTTCCACACGGACGACGCGGGCCCGGTGGAGGTGCACATGCTCGCGTGGCTCCAGGAGTCCGTGGGGCAGGTGTTGCGCCTGCGCAGCCGGGGTCAGTCGGGCTTCGCGATGTCGATGCGCTTCGGCCACACCTTCGAGTACCCCGGCGCGCTCCTGACGCCGCTGGGTCCCCGGGACGAGCGCTGGATGCGGCGCGTGTACGAGGACCCTCGCGTGGGCATGGATGTGTTTCCGTGGTGGAAGCAGGGCGTGGGCGCGCAGGCGCGGCTGGGCCGGGCCCTGTGCCGCTTGTGGACGGAAGTCGTGTGGCGCCCGCCGCTGCTGCAGGAGGAGCGAAGGCTCATGCGCGAGGTGGCGCGCGCGCTGGAGCTGGCGTGGCGGGAGGACCCGGAGCTGGCATATCCCTGGCGCGAGTGGCGCGAGGTGCTCGGCTATCTGGGCGTGGGTGGGACGCTCGCGGAGCTGGTCCACCGGCACGCGGCGTTCCACGCGGCGAAGGGGCCGCCCATCGGCTACCGGCGAGGCGCGGTGCAGGTGGCGCTGCCGGCGGGGTGGGAGATTCGAATCCCGGGCTCGCTGGCGGAGGCGCACCTGGAGGACGGCACCTGGGTGGCCAGGGACCATCGGCGCAGCGTGCGCTTCGTCCCGCTGGAAGACGCGACGGAGGACGGCCTCGTCCCCACCTCGGCGGAGCGTCGGGCCATGGAGCTGGAGCACCGGGGCGAGCGGGTGAGCGGCCGCGCCTCGCTGCACATGGAGCCGGGCGAGTGCCGGCTGACGGCGGTGTGCAGCTCGGGCAGGCACCGGGCGCTGTGCGTGGTGAGCTTCGATGATCCAGAGGAGGAGGACTGGGCGCTGGGGACCTGGCGCTCACTGGACCACGCTGTCGCTGCCTGACGGTTGCCGGTACGCGGGGGCCATCCCACATTCAGCGGGCAATTTCCTTGAAGAGGAATCGAGAGCCCGTATGAGCAGGGAAGTATGGCCGGGCAAGCCCTGGCCGCGTGGTGCCACCTTCGACGGCACGGGAGTGAACTTCGCCGTCTTCTCCCAGGTGGCCACGCGCATCGAGGTCTGTCTCTTCGACCCCGCGAATCCAACGAAGGAAATCGAACGTTTCCCGCTGCCGGAGGCCACGGACTTCGTCCACCACGGCTACGTGCCCGGCCTGGAGCCTGGGACGCTGTACGGCCTGCGGGTCCACGGCCCGTACGAGCCGGCGAAGGGGCACCGCTGCAATCCGCACAAGCTGCTGGTGGACCCGTACGCCAAGGCCCTGCACGGCGACGTGGACTGGAAGCAGCCGGTGTTCGGCTATCCGCTCGGCAACCCTCAGCAGGACCTGGCGCGCGACGAGCGGGACAGCGCGGCGGGGGTGCCCAAGAGCGTGGTGGTGAGCGACTACTTCGACTGGGGGAATGACCGCCGGCCGGAGATTCCCTGGCGCAAGACGGTCATCTACGAGGCCCACGTGCGCGGCCTCACCATGAAGCACCCCGACGTGCCCGAGCACCTGCGCGGCACCTACGCGGGGCTCGCCTCGCCGCCCATCATCGAGCACTTGCAGAAGCTGGGCGTCACGTCGGTGGAGCTGTTGCCCGTGCACGCGTTCGCGGACGACTCGTTCCTCAACGACAAGAAGCTGTCCAACTTCTGGGGCTACAACACGCTCGGCTTCTTCGCGCCCGAGCAGTACTACGCCAGCCGCAAGACGCCGGGCGCGGCGGTGGCCGAGTTCAAGTCCATGGTGCGCGCGCTGCACGCCGCGGGGCTCGAGGTCATCCTCGACGTCGTCTACAACCACACGTGCGAGGGCAACCACCTGGGGCCCACGCTGTCGCTGAAGGGCATCGACAACGCGAGCTACTACTGGTTGATGCCGGACGCGCGCTACTACCTGGACTTCACCGGGTGCGGCAGCAGCGTCAACGCGTCGAACCCGAACGCGGCGCGGCTCATCATCGACAGCCTGCGCTACTGGGTGAACGAGATGCATGTGGACGGGTTCCGCTTCGACCTGGCCACGGTGCTCGGACGCACGGGGGAAGGCGGGTTCGACCCGAGGGCGGCGCTGTTCCAGATTCTCCATCAGGACCCGGTGTTGAGCCGGGTGAAGCTCATCGCGGAGCCGTGGGACGTGGGGCTCGGCGGCTACCAGGTGGGCGGCTTCCCCGCGCCGTGGCGCGAGTGGAATGGCAAGTACCGGGACGCGCTGCGCCGCTACTGGAAGGGCGACGAGAACCAGGCCAGCGAGGTGGGCTACCGGCTGACGGGGAACTCGGACCTGTACGCGGAGGCGCGGCGCAAGCCGCAGGCGAGCATCAACTTCGTGACGGCGCACGACGGCTTCACGCTGCACGACCTGGTGACGTACAGCCACAAGCACAACGAGGCGAACGGCGAGCACAACCGCGACGGCGCGGACGACAACCAGTCGTGGAACTGCGGCGTGGAGGGCGAGACGGAGGACGCGGGTGTCATCGCGCTGCGCGAGCGGCAGAAGCGCAACCTCCTGGCCTCGCTGTTCCTGTCCACGGGTGTCCCGATGATTGTCGCGGGCGACGAGATGGGGCGCACGCAGCGGGGGAACAACAACGCCTACTGCCAGGACAACGAACTGTCGTGGGTGGACTGGGAGCTGGACGCCCGGCGCGAGAAGCTCCTGGAGTTCACCCGGAAGCTCATCCACTTCCGGCACCGGCAGCCGGTGTTGCAGCGGCGGCGCTACTTCAAGGGCACGCACCTCTGGGACTCCGAGCACAAGGACCTGGCGTGGTTCCGTCCGGATGGGTCGGAGATGAGCGCGGAGGACTGGAAGAAGCCCTTCGTGCGCTCGCTGGCGTTCCTGTTGGGAGGCGATGCCATCCCCACGCCGGACGAGCGGGGCCAGCGCATCATCGGCGACGCGGTGCTGGTGTTGCTCAACGCGCACCATGAGCCGGTGTCCTTCACCGTGCCCGCCGCCGCGACGGGCCACCGATGGGAGCTGGCGCTCTACACGGCGGACGACAACCGGGGCGGGGAGAAAGTCACGCCCCAGGGGAAGTTCGAGCTGGTGGGCCGCGCGATGGCGGTGTTCCGTCAGGTCGAGAACTGAGTCGCGCTTGAAGGACCAGGGCCTCGTCGTACTGGCGAGGCCCTGTTGCATCCCGGACACACCCTGGAGACAGGCCGACGGTGCGAAGTTCTGCCCAGGCTGTGGCGCGCCGAGACCAGGATGACGCGGCGGTGGAGGGGTCCGCGTTCATCGCGTGACGCTCTCCACACGGAGTGTCCGCGTGTGTTCCACGCCATCCGGGCCCTGCTCGTGCATAGGCTGCGGCGCCATGTCGCGGGATGCGCAGGAAGAGGACGTGAAGCAGGTGTACGGAGAGATTGCCTCGGCATACGAGGCGCTCTTCCCCGTGCTTCATCGGTATGAGGGCCGCGTGGAGCGCTTCCTCACGGAAGCGGTGACGCCAGGGTGTCGGGTGCTCGACGTGGGGTGCGGTCCGGGGCTCCACACGCGGGGCCTGGATGCGTCCATCGATGTGGTGGGAGTCGACCTGTCCCCGGAGATGTTGGAGCTGGCGCGACAGGCGCGGCCCGAGGGCGCGTGGCACGTGCACAGCTACCACCGCCCCTTTCCCGAGGAGTGGGGGCGCTTCCAGGTGGTGCTGGCCATCGGCTGCCTCGACTTCTGCGAGGACCTGCCGCGAGTGCTGAGCCACCTCGCCGCGACGCTGGCCCCCGGTGGGCGGATGTTGTTCACGGTGCTGGAGCAGCGGCCCGGTTTCGAGGGACACGAGGCCTCCACGCGCCAGGTGCAGACGGCGGGCCCGGCGGTGACGCTGCATCTGTATTCCTTCGAGGACACGGCTCGCGCCGTCGTGGAGGCGGGGATGCAGCCGCGCGACTACGTGCATGCCCCGGGCTGGGTACAGCTCACCGAGGAGCGGACGATGTGGTTCGGCTGGTGGGACGTGGAGCGGGGGTAGCGTCGTCGCTTCGAAAGGGGCACACCCCGCGTAGGTGGCTGAGGCAGACTCGCGACGCTACAGACTCCACCATGCCTGGCATGGAGACAAGGGAGCACCACGGATGATGACGGAAGAAGACCTCCTCGCCGCAGAGGAGTCGCTGCGGCAGGCGATGCTCCGGGGTGACGTCGCCGCGCTCGACGCGCTCATTTCCGACGACCTCGTCTTCGTCAACCACACCGGACAGGTGTTCAACAAGGAGATGGACCTGGCGGCGCACCGCTCTGGCGTCCTGCGCTTCACGCGACTGGAGGTATCGGAGCCCATCATCCGATACCTCTCCGCGGGCGCGGTGGTCATCGTCAGCGCGTCGGTCGCGGGAACCCACGGCGGCACTCCGTTCGAAGCCAGGCTTCGCTACAGCCGCGTCTGGCAATGGGTGGATGAGCGCCCCCAGATTGTCACGGGCCAGTGCACGGCCATTCCTGGCGACGGGGCTTCGTGAGCCGCACCTTCTACCGCACTGCTTCAGGAGCCTCCTTCATGGCCTCGCACACCCTCCGAGCCCTCGTTCTCGCCCCCATGCTGATGCTCGCTCCGGCGTGCACCTCGACACCCGAGCGGCCTCCCTCCACGGCGGCCGCCTCGGACACGGGCCCGAGTGAGTACACGCTGGCGCCTGATGTCACCGTGCGCCGCATCGCCCCGGGGGTCTGGGTCCACACGACGCTGTCGGGCCCTGACTTCGACAGCTATCCGGCGAACGGGCTGGTCGTCGAGGACGGCGCGGAGTCGCTGCTCGTCGACACGGGCTGGAATCCCTCACAGGCGGAGCACCTGGTGGCGTGGGCGAAAGACACGCTGGGCAAGCCTGTGCGCGCTGCCGTGGCGACGCATTTCCACGGCGACCGGACGGCGGGCATCCCTGTCTTCGTGGCTCGGAACATCCCGGTGTACGGGTTGGAAGACACCGTGAAGCTCTCGACGGAGCGTGGACGGCCCGCGCCCACGGAGACCTTCTCGGGGGAACGGACGCTGGGGCCCGTGGAGCTGTTCTTCCCCGGTGCGGGCCATGCGCCGGACAACATCGTCGTGTGGCATCGGGGCAGCGGCGTGCTGTTCGGTGGCTGCTTCGTGAAGGATGGTGAGGCGAAGGACCTGGGCAACGTGGAGGACGCGGACCTCGCGGCCTGGCCCGCGAGCCTGGAGCGCACGAAGGAGCGCTTCCCCGAGGCTCGCATCGTCATCCCGGGACATGGGGCTCCGGGTGGACCTGAGCTGCTGGTGCACACGGGGGCTTTGATTCGCTGAGACTGGGTTGCGGTGGAGCGCATGCCTGGCCGCCCACTCCCCTCGGAGGGTGCGAGCGTTGAGCGGCGCACACGGGGTGGGTCGGTACACGCCCGCCTGACTGCCGATGTCCGTTGAGCTGAGAACAGGCGCCATGCGCGGAGGGGCTCGGCCGCATGGGCGGGGCCTTCCATCGTTCCTACCGTGCTTGCGAGTACGGGCCGGCGGGCGGGATGGAAGGCGGGGGCGTCATGAAGCATGTAGCTGCGGTGGTGCTCGCGGTGGCGGTCAGTGGGTGCGCGTCAGTGAAGGTGGAGCAGCGGGACGGTTGCTGGGTGAAGCAGGTCCGCACCTTTCCCTCCAGCTTCAAGGAAGAAGTGGGTCCCTGCGCCCGACCGAAGCCGGAGTGGTCAGAGGACCGTCTCACGCGGCTGGTGCAGGAGTGCGTGATGCACGCGGACTACCGCTGGCAGAGCAGCGCGATGGTGGCCTGGAATCGCGGTGAGCCCCTGCCGACGCGTGAGCCGGACGAGAAGGTGCTCGAGGCGTGCATGGTCACCACGGAGAAGATGCTCTCGACGGAGAAGAAGGAGTTGGAGCAGCGCCTGAGTGAGGTCTCCAAGGAGCGCGACAGCCTGCGAGCGAATCAGGAGCAGGAGCGCGAGTCGTACCGGACGAAGCTGGATGCGCAGCGTGACGAGGCCCAGTCGGCGCTGGTGAAGGAGCGCGAGCGGCTCCAGAGCAGCATGGACGCGCAGCGCGAGCACGCTCAGGCCAGTCTGGACAAGGCGCGGGACCAGATGCACGAGAGCAACGGGCGGCTGGCGAACGCACTCGGCGAAGCGGCGAAGCGGCCGACTCCGTCCGCGATGGCGACGGCCACGTCGACTTCCGCGAGCGAAGGCAAGGCTGACACGCGCAGCGACTCCAACTCGCGAGGCGACTCGCGGGCCCGGGGAGATGCCGCGAAGCGGAGCAATCCTCGAGTGGCGAAGCCCATCGTGGCGACGCCGACGAGCACCATGTGCGCGCTGCCCTCCAAGAGCGCCGCGAAGCAGACCACGACCAACGGAACGGACACGAAGAGCGAGCCTCCGAGCTGCCAGCCGATGCAGCCCGCCGAGCCCACGGAGCCCGAGCCGTCCGTCGAGCCCCAGGCGCAATCACAGACGGCCTCCGTGCCCCTGCCACTGCTGTCCGTGCCTCCGGGCGCGGCGGAGTAGCCACCATCGACGTTCGGGGCGAGGGTGCACCGCGAGGTCCCTCGCCTCAAACGACGTGAGCCATCTCCAGAGCGTGGCCCTTCGCGTTCATCGCTGTCAGCACGTCTCGCAGTCGTGGGGAGATGAGCCATCGAGGCTCAGGGCGAAGCTCGCCCCGCCTGTCCCCGAAGAGCTTGTCTGTAATGAAGAGGTCGGAGCCATCATGACTGGCTCGCTCCACATACAATTCGGAGAGCTGATTGAGTCCAGCGACATGGCCCTTCGGGCACCGGTGCTCGCCACGCTCGTCGAGGTCGAAGGGGTTGTTTCCCGCCAACATCTTCGCAGCCAGCCGCAGCGGCTTCGAGGTCACGACGGGTTGATACCAATCCGAGGCTCGCAGCTCCTTGCCTCCCCCATGCATCACCGGACGGAACTCCGCGCCTCGAAGTCCCGCCTTCTGGAATGTCTCCACGAATCTCGAGGAGACCACCACCTCTCCCGCGAGCGTCTGCGCGATGTCCTTGCTCTTGGCGATGCGTCGCGTGTCGAGGATGAGCGCGGTCGTCTGCCGCGCACCGGCACCGCAATACTCGCAGGCCACGGACTCGTCATAGCCGGTGCCGCACATGGCCCCCGTCGGCTCGAACGACGTGCGAATGATGAGGTTCAGCAGCTCCGCCGACTTGAGCTCCGTGGCTGAGTAGCGGCGCTCGATGTTCCAGTAGGTGAAGAAGAGGCTGCCCTGCTCGCGGAGCTTCCGCTCGATGGCGCCAATCTCCTGTACGCGAGGGTCCTCGCGCGGCAGCACCACCTTCCTCAACGTCTCGTTCACCAGCGTCCCGAGCCCTGGCTCCAGGAACCGCTGGGCCCGCTCTTCCGCAATCCTGAACTCGATGGTCTCGCGCATCTTCTAGGGAGAGATTCCGATGAGTTGAGGAACCGGATACCTGGAGTAGACGCGCACCAGGATGTCCGTCAGGGCCTGTGGGTCCGGCCTCCGCCCCTGACCATACTGCCACTCCTCCCGGAACGCCCGGGTGATGGCCTTGTGGTACGCGGTGGGCAGTCGGTACGTCTGACCGTCCTTCGCTCCCCCCAGATACATGGGGATGAGGTGGTGGTTCTCGTATCCCGCGCTGTTCGGATACGTGGCCTGCGCCTCCTTGAGTCGCTGGAGATAGAGCTGCCGTGCCTGGAGCACAAGTGAGGCATCCACGGTTCTTCGCGCCCGGACCTGGACCTGAAGAGGCGTGGGACGAGGGTTCAGCAGCGGTGGACGTCGGAATGTCCCCCCGCCAGGCGCACGCCGCACCGGTCGGGTGGCAATGGCTCCTTCGAGAGGATCCACCGCGACACCTCGAACCTGCTGCTCCCAATCCACGGGAAGGAAAGCACCTGCCCTCCCTTCCGTCGGCTCCGCTGGTGAGGGCTCGACGTAGGAGGCATCCGCATCCGGCACCTCCGGAGGAACCCTCCCTCGCGCTACCTCCGGACCACTCGCACACCCCAGCAACAAGGCAAGAAGCACCCAGCCCAGCACGGCCTTCGACATGATTGTCAGCCTCCGCGTCACGGTGGCGTCCCTCGCCCCCGACGCATCTCTAGAGGTGTCACGGGTCTGTCCCTGGGCTCCCGAGTCTGGACGTGGGCGCTCTGCGCTCCCGTACCGGACAGGGTGTTCCCGGGTCCATCGTCCTCAGTGTCTCCCTCACATCGGTTGCGTCAGGCCGGCCGCCTTGAAAGCCATTTGAGCAGCCCCTTCCAGGGACTCCTCAGAACTAGCTCAATGGGAGAGCACAAGACTTGTAATCTTGAGGTTGAAGGTTCGACTCCTTCGTTCTGAACCGATTATTGAAATCGGCTCCGCCAGGATGCTCCACCCCTAGCCGGTGAGCGCGCTGGCCCACCCCGTCCACCCTCCCCCACCGCGAAGCCTCGCCGTCCGCCAGGGCGACAGTCCCCTTCCGAGCCGTCAGCGGAGGTCCTGTCGTCGTCCGCGCCCGGCCCGGCCCGCGAGCGCGGGATGTGGTGACGAGGCAGGGCACGCAGTCAGCGCGCTCCATCCGCGAAGGGTGGGGCCTCCACTTTTCAGCAGTCCCCCGGGACGCGCGCTTCATCGCGCCACCTCGCCTCCCGGGTTTCATCAAGTCCCCCACGGGGGAAAGGAGGTGCGCGATGAGCTTCTTCAAGCGTGTCGATGTCGTGCAGCACGAGCGGGCGTTCGTCCTCGTCGACGAGGTGCCCACGCGCTACCTCGTGCCGGGCCGCTACCGGCTCACCTACCCCTTCCGCAACGTGCGCATCGTCCGCGTCGCCACCGGCATGCCGCTGACCAACCTGGACACGGAGATGCTCGCGCTCGTGCCCCCGTCGGACCTCCAGGTCATCGAGCTGGGCCCCACCGAGCGCGCCATGCTCTACCACCGCGGCCGCCCCACCCTGTGGCTCGGCCGTGGTCAGCACCAGGTGTGGACGGTGGAGCGCCTCCCCAGCCGCGACTCCGTGCCTGCTTCCTCCGCCGTGCGCATCGAGCGCCTGGACACGTCCGGCGTGGCCACCGCGCCCCTGCAGGACGACGTGCGCGCCAAGGTCCCCGCCAGCGACTACGTGGAGGCCACGGCCACCGAGGGCAGCGTCGTGCTGCGCTACGTGGACGGCACCCTGGACGCGGTGCTGCCCGCCGGCCGCCACGCCGCGTGGACCGTCGCCCGCAAGGTCCAGCTCGCCGTCATCGACCTGCGCGAGCGCCTGCTCCACGTCACCGGCCAGGAAGTGATGACCAAGGACCGCGTCACGCTGCGCCTCAACCTCTCCACCGCCTTCCGCGTCGCGGATGCCCGCCGGCTCGCCGTCGTCGCCCGCGCGCCGGATGACATCCTCTACCTCGCCATGCAGCTCGCGGCCCGCGAGTCCGTGGCCACGCGCACGCTGGACGAGTTGCTCGCCTCGCGTGAGGCCGTGGCCGAGGACCTCTTCGCGCAGGTGAAGGAGCGCGCGGAGTCGGTGGGCCTGGAGCTGCTGCGCTTCGGCATCAAGGACGTCGTGCTGCCGGGTGAGATGAAGGAGCTGCTCAACCGCGTCATCCAGGCCCAGAAGGAGGCCGAGGCGAACGTCATCACCCGCCGCGAGGAGACGGCCGCCACGCGCTCCATGGCCCAGACGGCCAAGGTGCTCGCGGAGAACCCGCTGCTCGTGCGCCTCAAGGAGCTGGAGGCCTACAAGGACCTCGCGGCCAAGGTCGGCCAGGTCCACCTGGTGCTCGGCGAGGGCGCGGTGCCCTCGCTCCAGCTCAAGGGCTGAAGCTCCGTCACACCTGACACACCGCTGAGCGAAGGGCCTCTGGGGCCGGTTCCCCGGGGGCCCTTCGTGCGTTCACGGCACCGCGCGTCATTCACCGTCCGTGGTGCGGGGCGCCGTGGCTGACTCGAAAATCAATCTCGGCTACCCTCCGGGCTTTCGTTCCCGTGAGGAGTCCGAGATGTCGTCGTCCGCGAACCACTACGTCCCCAACCTGCGCGATATCGAGTTCAATCTCTTCGAGTTCCTCGACATCGGCCGTACCTCCCTGGGGCGCGCGCCCTTTGGCGACCTGGACGAGACGTCCGCGCGGCAGATGCTGCAGACGTTCGCCGTACTGTGCGCGAACGAGCTGGCGCCTTCCTTCGACGAGGCCGAGCACACGCCGCCCAGGCTGGAGAACGGCGAGGTGACGCTGCCTCCTGGACTGAAGAAGTCCATGAACGCGTTCTTCGACGCGGGGATGCACCTGCTGGAGCAGCCGCCGCACCTGGGCGGCATGGGCGCGCCGCCGTCGCTGGGCTGGGCCGCGTTCGAACTGATGGTGGGCGCCAACTCCTCGCTGGCCTTCTACACGCTGGGCAACCTGCTCGCGCGCATCATCGACCGGCTGGGGACGGACTCGCAGAAGAGCCGCTTCCTGCCGCACATGCTGGAGAAGCGCTGGGGCGGCACCATGGTGCTCACCGAGCCCGACGCCGGCAGCGACGTGGGCGCCGCGCGCACCAAGGCGCGTCCCGTGGGCGGCGACGTGTGGGAAATCGAGGGCGTGAAGCGCTTCATCACCAACGGTGACTCGGACATGTCCGAGAACATCATCCACATGGTGCTGGCGCGCCCGGAAGGCGCGCCTCCGGGCACCAAGGGCCTGTCGCTCTTCGTCGTCCCCAAGTTCTGGGTGAACGAGGACGGCAGCATGGGTGAGCGCAACGGCGTCGTGTGCACCAAGCTGGAGAAGAAGATGGGGCTGAAGGGCTCCGTCACGTGCGAGCTGACGTTCGGCGACGGCAAGCCCTCGCGCGGCCTGCTCCTGGGCGAGGTCCACGACGGCATCCGGCAGATGTTCTACATCATCGAGCAGGCGCGCATGGCGGTGGGCGTGAAGTCCATGGCCACGCTGTCCGCGGGCTACCAGCGCGCGCTGGCGTTCTCGAAGGACCGGCTCCAGGGCGCGGACCTGCTCCAGGCGCGCAACAAGCTGGCGCCGCGCGTGCCCATCTTCCAGCACCCCGACGTGCGCCGCATGCTGATGGCGCAGAAGGCCCACGCGGAGGGCATGCGCGCGCTGTGTCTCTACACCGCGGCCGTGCAGGACGGCGTGGAGCTGAAGGGCGGCCACCGCGCCACCGAGGCGGGCGAACTGGACACGCTCAACGACATGCTGCTGCCGCTGGTGAAGGGCTACTGCTCGGAGAAGGCGTTCGAGCTGCTCGCGCTGGCGCTCCAGGTACACGGTGGCTCCGGCTACCTGCAGGACTACCCGGTGGAGCAGTACCTGAGAGATCAGAAGATCGACACGCTCTACGAGGGCACCACGCACATCCAGGCGCTCGATTTGCTCATGCGCAAGGTGGCGAAGGATGGCGGAGCGACGCTGCAGGGCCTGCTGTCTCAGGTGCGCGAGACGGCGGAGGGCGAGCTGGGCGGAGGCGAGCTGCAGACGGAGCGCGCCGCGCTGGGCAAGGCGCTGGGTGATTTGGAGACGATGCTCGGCACGCTGATGGGCAAGCTGGGCGAGTCCGTCTACCACGTGGGCCTGCAGGGCAACCGCGTGCTGGCGAGCGTGGCGGAGCTGGTCATCGGCTGGCTGCTGGTGCGTCACGCGGGAGTGGCGGTGGAGCGGATGAAGAGCAACCCCGGCGACAAGGCCTTCTACGTGGGCAAGCTCGCCAGCGCGCGCTGGTACTGCGCGGAGGTGCTCCCGGGCCTCGCGCACGCCGCCCGCATGGTGGAGGCCGGCACGCTGGACCTGATGGACGTCCCCGAGGAGTCGTACTGAGACGTGCTGTTCCCCGGCCGCACCCGTGGCCGGGGGAGGACACCTCAGGGGCCATCCCCTCTTCCTGACAGGGGAGACAAGGGTGGCCCGGCGTTCGCAATGAGGGTGGGAGTGATGCTCTCCGCCCTCACCGTCGCCGCCGCCGTCGCCCTGGGTTCTCCCGCTCTCGAGACGGGAGGACCGCTGGAGCTGGCGCGCTTCGCCGGCCACGTCGTCGCCTGCACGGAGGACGGCCTGGAGGTGCTCACCTCCTCCGGCAAGCCCGTGCGCGTCATCTCCACCGAGGAAGGGCTGCCGAGCCCCTTCTGCCTCGCGCTGGAGGTCGCCGGGGAGCGGCTCTTCGCGGCGACCGACCTGGGCATCGTCTCGCTGGATGCCTCCTTCCGGGTAGAGCCGGTGCTCGACGTGCGCTGGCATGCGCTGCCCGACGCGGAGGACGCGAGCGAGGCCGAGTACGTCGAGCGGCTGGACGCCCTGGCGCGGACGCTGCCCTCGGATGCGACCTACACGGTGCTGACCTCACGCCATGCGGGCACGGCGGACGGGCGCGTGCTGGAGTTGGGCACCCACCGGGTGTGGAACGTCGACGGTCCGGTGCTGGCCGTCGAGGAGGACCACCGGGGCGTGCGGGTGGCGACGGAGGACGGGGTGTTCCTCATCGACACCGAGGGACGACTGGCGACGCGGTAGCCCTCGCGCTCCCACGCGAAAGCGAGACATCATCAGCCGATGGCTCAGGTCGGGTCCGTATGCCCATGGAGGGCAGGTCGGGCCAGCGCCCTCTGGGAGCCACGGATGGGCAGACGCGCGATGCATGGACGGCAGGCGGCACTGGTGGTGATGCTGGCGGGGCTCTGGGCGTGTGGCGGCGAGGACGCGGTGAAGCGGGAGGGCTTCGGCGGAGAGGTCGTCCAAGCAATCTGCGCGCGGGCCCAGCGCTGTGGCGAGTACGCCCGCGCGAGCGCGTGTGAAGAGGACATGCGCCGCCGGGGACTCGACGCCTATATCGGGCTGGGGACGCGCTACGACGAGTCGCTGCGCACCGGCCAGCTCCGCTTCGACGAGGGGGCCGCCCGGCGCTGTCTGGACTCCATCAGGGAAGGACGCTGTGAGCAGCCCACGCTGTCCGATGCCGCGTGGCAATTCGGAATCGAATACGACGAGGCCTGCCGGGTGCTCGTGGCCCCCGAGTCACCCCAGGACTGTCGGAACCACCTCGACTGCGGCGAGCAGGGGTACTGCGGCCAAACAGCGGAGACCACCTGCGAGGGCGCCTGCGAAACCCGAGGTGCCGAGGGCACCCGAGTCAATCAGCCCTGGCAATGCGCACCCGGGCTCGTGTTCGTGGGCGTGTCGGGCACGTGCGAGCGCCCCCGCGAGGAAGAGGTCTCCTGTGTCGCCCGGCGGGGAGGGACCACCTATTCCCTGCCGTGCGCCCAGGGGCTCTGGTGCGACGCGAATGGTTATCAAACGTGCAAGCGCGTGGGCGCGGAGGGAGACGTCTGCGAGAACCAGGGCTATTACCCGTGCGGTCCCTCCCTGGTGTGCAGCGACAACAAGTGCGTCCGCTACGCGAAGGAGGGCTCGGCTTGCACCGCGGCGACCTATGACGCGAGCATCGGGCGCCTCGTCGACGTGTGCCAGCGGGAGCTCTTCTGCGACGCGATTCCCGACGAGCTGGGGTTGTGTCGTCCGCGCCGCTCGGAGCGTCAGGAGTGTCGCCTCGACAGCGAGTGCGCGGAGGGACTGTGGTGCAAGGATGCGCGCCCCGAGGTGGGCCTTTGGGGCGTCTGCGTGAAGCACGCGGCGCCCGGTGAGGCGTGCGACATCCCAGGCCGGTACTGCTCCAGGGGCTACGGCTGCGCCGAGACGAACGCCGGCATGCGCTGTCTGCCCTTCGTCCGCGAGGGGGAGGCGTGCGGCCCGCTGTCTGGCATCTGCGACACCAACAGCATCTGCGAGGCCCACTGCGTCTCCCACGAGGCCGCGTTCTGCCAGTGAGCGGGTGACGGGCTCGCGGCTCAGGCGCCCTTCGAGGCCTGGGCCCGGGCGGACAGCTCGCGCTCCACATACAGCCGCAGGATGTGCATGAAGTCCTGGGCGTTGGTCACCACGCCGAAGGCCTGGTGCGTGCCCCGGTCCTTCAGCTTGCTGACCACGAACTCGGACGAGTCCACGCAGATGGTGGCCAGCTCCCGCAGCGAGCCGTCCTTCTGCGTGACGAACGCGGGCAGCATGTTGCCGGTGGCGATGGCGTGCAGCGCGGTGGCGACCATCACCGCCATGGTGGCCTTCACCGCGTGACGGCGCATGGCGTCCTGTCCGGCCACGTTGTCCGTCACCACGTCCGGCAGCGGCCCGTCATCGCGGATGGAGCCCGTGAGGACGAAGGGCACGCCGCGTTTGACACACGCGTGCATGATGCCGTTGGTAATCACGCCGGCCTCCACCGCCTTCGCGATGGAGCCCGCGGCGCGCACCTTGTTGATGGCGCGCATGTGCAAGCCGTGGCCTCCGGACGTGGCCTCGCCGGTGCCGCTCATGCCCAGGGTGGTGCCGAAGATGGACGCCTCGATGTCGTGCACCGCCACCGCGTTGCCCGCCAGCAGCGCGCCCACGAAGCCGTTGTCGATGAACCACGTCATGTCCGCGCGCGCCCGCGAGTGCACCAGCGCGGGCCCCGTCACCCACACCGGATAGCCGCCGCGCTCGCGCTCCTCCACCAACAGCCGCGCCATCTGCGCGTAGTCGATGGGCTTCTCGCGAGACACCTCGCTCGTCATGAACTTGAACTCGCCCTCGCCCCCGCCGCCCAGGTACGCCGTGTTCACATAGACGCCCTCGGAGCCGTCCTCCGCGTGCCCCACCACCACGCGCTCTCCGGCGCGGACGCGGCGGCCCTCGCGAATCCACAGCGCGCCCTGCTCGTCCAGCACCAGCGCGCCGTCCATGCGCGGCTCGCGCGGCATCCGCCACTCACCGCCGATGCGCACGTAGGTGGGCAGGTTCGTCGTGGTGAAGAAGCCCTCCGGCAGCACACCGTCCGAGGGCGCCGGCTGGAAGCGCGCGTCCGGACACCGGGAGAACCGCTCGACCGCGAAGTCAGGATGGGGAATGGAGGTGCTCACGCCGGCACCATGCGTGTCCCACCTGCCCGGTTCAAGGACCTTGGCGCCACCACGAGCGGTCCGTCCGGTAGGTGGCAACCCGAAGATTCTCACTCCTGGAGAGAGCAAGCCCGACTCCTGGTACGGCGGCGCTCCGCGCAAGTGCGCGAGACTCGGTGACTTCAGCGAAAGCTCCGGCGAAATACCCCCTCCAAGCAACTCGGGGTCTCAACCTTCGAGAATAGGTGCAAGTCGTACATGAACCTCCTCGGAGCCGTTCTTCCATGAGCTACCGCATCCAGTCCGGCGACACCCTGTCCGCGCTCGCCAAGCGCTACGGCACCAGCGTCGACGCCCTGCAGAAGGTGAATCCGCAAATCAAGAACGTGGACCTCATCTACGCCGGGGACACGCTCAAGCTCCCTGGCGCCACGGACGGCTTCGACTCTCCCTCGGGCCGCACGGGTCCGAACCTCACGGGCGGCGTGAATGGCCCCTCCGGCCCGACGAACTCGGGTGACGGCGTGAAGGGCCCCAATGGAAGCCCGTACGACATCGCCGTCTCTCACCTGAACAAGAACGCGGGCTCCTTGAAGTTGGAGGGCAGCGGCGTGGGCGCGGACATGGAGGACTGGGTCCCCAACAACGTCAACTGCGCCAACTTCGTCTCCGCGTGCCTGGAGCAGGCCGGCCAGATTTCCAACGGCCAGCACGACAACAGCGTGATGGGCCTTCAGAGCAAGCTGGACGCGGACCCGAACTTCAAGCGCGTGTCGCTGCAGGACGCGAAGCCCGGAGACGTGGTGTCCATGAAGGTGGGCAGCGGCCAGCACGTGGTGATGTTCGCGGGCTGGAAGGATGGCAAGGCCCAGTTCATCGGCTCCAACAACGTGAACTCGGATGGCTCGCAGCGCATCAGCTTCAGCAGCATGAACTACCCCATCATGTCGGTTCACCAATACCAGGGCTGAGCCGGCGCTCCGCCGAAGTGCCCCCGGGGCTTCGCCTCCGCCACTCGCGCGGAAGCGAGGCCCCGTTTCACGTCCGGATCACGGCTTCGGCGCGAGCGCCAGCGCGGCCTGGATGAGCGGACTCTTCGCCGCCGACCTACGCCATGCGGCGTGGACGCTCCCCGAGGGCACACCGGGAAGAGGGCGAGACACGACACCAGCCTCGCGAGGCCCGCCCGGCAGCAGTGAGGCGAGCAACGAGTAGCCCAACCCCGCCGCGACGAAGCCGAGGATGGTCTCCGACGAGTCCGCCGCGTGCAGTCGCTTCGGCTTCACGCCCGCTCGCGCCAGCTCTCCGAGCTGAAGCTCTCTCAGGTGTCGGTCCGTGCTGTACGCGATGAAGGCATCCTCGCGGAGCGCGTCCAGCCGCACGCGGCGACTCTTCGCCTGGGGGTGGTGTGAGGGCAGCACCAGGAAGGGATGCGTCCTGCCCACTTCACGCGCCTCCACTTCGTCGGGGACTTCGGGCAGGTGGTCCACCACCAGGTCGGTGTCACCAGAGCTCAGGATGTCCACGGCGGGGACCTTGGACTCGAAGAGGACGACCTCGATATCGGGGCGCTTCGCCTGGAGTCGCCGCAGCCATGCGGGCAGCAGGTGGCGCAGGACATGTCCGGAGGCGTGGATGCGCAGCGTGCCGCCCACCTCGCCCTTGCGCAGCGATTGCACCACGGAGTCCAGTCCCTCCAGGAACGGCGCGACGTGCGAGTACAGCGCGCGGCCCTCGGGTGTGAGGACGACGCGGTCCTTGCCCACGCGCTCGAAGAGGGGGACGCCGACCTCGGCCTCCAGGCGTTTGACCTGCTGATGGATGCCGGGCTGGGTGATGGGATACGGGAATGAGCTGACCGCTCGCGCGTAGCCTTCCGCGCGGGCCACGCGGTAGAAGCCCTCCAGACGTTGGAGTTGAATCATGCACTCCAGGTTATCAATGACGCTTTGATTAGTTCCATGTGCTTTTCGACGGGAAGCGGCATGTTTTCTCCACGTCAGCGAGCCCAGCTCGTTCCCGAGGAGAAAACATGTCCCGCTCCACCCCGAAGGTCGTCGTCGCGCACAGCTCCGCCTGGGTCATCCAGACCTGGCTGTCCTTCGCCCTGTCCGTGGGCGTCACGGCGGTCGGCATCTGGAACCTGCCGCTGGACTCCTGGGTGAAGTCCTTCCTGGGCATGGGCCTGCTGTTCAGCGTGGGCTCCACCTTCAGCCTGTCGAAGACGGTGCGAGACCAGCACGAGATGGACCAGCTCGGCACGCGTCTGGACGAGGCTCGCGTGGCGAAGATGCTCTCCGAGCACGACCCGATTGCCCCGCCGCGGATGTAACGCGCCTCGCGAAAGCGAAGGCTTCAGGGCGCGCCGCGTCCCGTGCGCACGCTGACGAGCGCTTCCTCCAGCAACGGCAGCGCCTTCTCCGTCCACCCCTTCAGCCGCGCGCGAGGGGACAGCGCACGGTGGTCAGGATGAATCAGTCCCACGAGCGTGGCCTCTTCGATGAACTGCGCCTGTTGCTCCGGATTGAGCTCCTCCCAGCGCAAGTCCCGCTCCACGCCCTTGCGCCAGTCATAACCGTCTCGCGAGAGCTGCGCGACGATGGCGGAGCTCATGTACGCGGTACCTCCATGCTGGTGCTGCCACACATGCACCAGCTCGTGCACCAGCAACCCCAGGTCCGTGGGGCCACTCGGCGGCGGGACGAAGACGGTGTCGCCATGCGCGAACGCACGCCCCGACACGCCCAGGACTCCCAGGGGCCCTTCCTTCAACCGCACCGCCGCGTAGTCCACGCTCGCGCCAAAGATGGGGCGCAGCAACGTCACCTCGTACCCCGACAACCGGCGCCCCACGGGCTCCATCCACAACAACACCTGCACCGCGCTCACCACGCGGCCCGCCAGCATCAGGAACACGTCCACGGGAAGCTGCGCCACGCGCCACAGCCCACGTCGCAGCAGGAAGCGTCCTTCACGCGGACGTCCCCGGACATACAGGGCCACTCCACCGACGAGGCCCGTGAGCACCACGCGCAGGCCTCGCGCGACACCCACCGTGGCACTCACCACGCCCGTGAGCAGACCCCGGCCCGCGTCCACCAGCCGCGTGGCCAGCGAGGAGACCACCACCCTCATGGGATGAACCTCAGAGTCCCGCGGCGGCTCGAAGCGGAGCGCTCAGCCCCAACGCGGACTCCACCATCGAACGCATCGACCCCGGGCGCCACGGACGCGCCAGCGCGAAGTGCGTCAGGCAGGCGCCGCTGAACGCCTCCGCCAGCTCCGGGCAGAAACGCGAGGACACCAGGATGCGCGGGCCCGCGAAGTCCATCTCCACCAGCTTCGCGAGGAACGCGTGCGCCGCGTCGCGCTCCGCCGAGTCCAGCACCAACACCACCGCCGCCGGCACCACGCCCATCTCCAACCGCCGCGTCGCCGACGCGATGCCCGTCGCGTGGATCAACCCCACCACCGGCGCCAGCTCCCGCCCCATGGCCAGCCGCAGCAACGGGGACTCGGACACCACCATCACCGCGGGGGCATCCTCGGACGCCATGGCGCGGCGCGTCTCGTACACCTCGACGGCATCCACATCCCTCATACGAGGCGCGGGGACGGACTGGAGCAGACGCGGCTGAATGGTGGTGGCGGGGGGCACGCATCGAACAATAACCAGGAATAGCGGAAATATCAAACTACACTTCAACTATCCGAGTAGTCCGCTCTGGGTGGACTCGATGACCCACCCATGGCCACACGGTATAGACCCGAGGGCCATGGATTCCTGTTCAGTGAGTCATGAGCAACCCAGACATCACTTCCTGCGCTGCGGCATGGGCGCGCGTGGGGGCGGGTTCTCCCAGGGCTCCAGTTCCTCGAGGAGTGGCCTCAGCGCGGGCAGGTCCGTGGATCCGCCGTGCTCCAGCGCGTGGACGAGCAGCTCGGTGAGCGAAGGGCCCACGACGGGGATGTCCGTCGCGCACTGGCGGGAGCGAAGCGGCGGCGTCACCCGCTCGAGCTCCAGCATCACCTCGTCCTCGGGCCGCTTTCCGGGAGGCAACGACAGGGGCTCCAGCGCGTCCGAGCGCAGGCGCACGTAGCAGTGCGGACGACGGCCGCTGCAGTAGCGCAGCGCGAGCACCGTCCCGTCCGGCAGGTCGACGAGGCACCGCACCGGCACGACGTGCTCTCCGTCCGCGACAACCGGAATGTGGACCTCGGTGTGCTCGGCCGTGGAGCGCAGGCGCCAGGGCTTCGTGTCCGGGAAGAGCGTGGCGCATTTGACGTGGTCATAGAGCGCGTTCAGCTCGGCGACGCCCTGGTACGTGGAGGACCCGGTGGCGCGAGTCACGGAGTGCTCGGCGACGATGCGCTCGATGACCTGGGACATGGAGGCGTGGGACCTGCGCACCAGCACTCCCGCGCGAGGCACCAGCGCGCCCTCCGAATCCACCGCCACCGCGAGCACACCCGCCTCCAGGGACCACGTCTCGCGCCAGTCTGACGTCACAGCCGAGAGCTGGAGCGGAACGCAGGACAGTCCGGAGGGCGCCTCATGCAGCGCGAGGCCGGGTCCCATGAACCAATCATCGTCATCCCGGTCGACCAGCTTCATCATGTCCGCGTGGGACTGCTCCAGCATGGGGTTGCGTTTGTCGAAGCGCCCGATGTTCTGCACATACGGGAACAGCCGCGTCACCCAGCCTGACGCGCGGTCCCAGCCATACGCCCGACGCGGTTTGTACAGCTCCGACCAGAGCTCGCGGTCCGGTTGGCCTTCCGAGGCGCGCACGAACTCATCGGCAATCGGGATGAGCGACGAGGTCCACCAGCCCAGGTCGAACTCGGCGAGGACGTCGATGCGGCGGCGGATGGCCCGCCAGTCCTCCGGCGTGCCGAGCAGGGTGATGCGAGGGATTCCACACAGCACGGAGAGGGCGAAGTCGAAGTACGGGGACATCGCGTCCATCAACACCACGTCCCCCGCCATACGCTCCACGTCGGTGCTGGTGGAGAAGTCACACGACAGGAGCCGGGGGAGTCCCGGCCCCAGCTCCTCGCGGAGCAGCTCACGGAACGCCGTGAGGGTGGAGCGGAACTCCTCCTCTGTCCGGGGGGCCGCGGGGACATCCACCGTCAGCGTCTTGCGGCCCACGTGTCGGACGAGCCGGCCTCGCAGTGCATCGGAGTGGAGGCGGATGTGGTGGGCGAACCCCTGGGCCAGGGTGAGCCACACCACGTCTGGGGACAACACCAGGGGGCGATGCTCGGCGAAGGCGATGTGGACGGCGGCGAGCAGCGGGTGCACCCCCTCGGGGTCCACCACCCGGGTCTCCGCGGCCGGGGCCAACCACAGCGCCTCACCGACCAGGGTCCCCAGGGGTACGGTCTCCAGGGGAGTCACGGCCTCTTCGACGGAGTCCACTGCGAAGGTCGTCATCGGTACGTCCCCTCGTCACGGTGTGTGGAAAGAAGCCGCCACCCGACGCCGGCTTTCACGCCCACCTGACAGGACGCTCGGCACGCCACGGCTTGAGATACAGCAGCGGCCCCTCTTCGCAAGGAGCCGAGGCCATCCGGCCGCGAACTCAGCCCTGGAGGGAACGAACGAGCTCGGGGAGCATGACACGGCGCCGCCGACTCCCAGTGACACAAGTCACCGTGCTGCCGGAACCAGCGTCAGCTCCGCGATTTCGGGAGAAGGCCCCAGCCGCAGCGGTGGCCCCCAGTAGCCGGTGCCCCGGTGCGTGTACACGCGCACGCCAGAGACGGTGGCCAACCCCCGCACCACGGGCTGCTGCAGCTTGATGAAGAACATGAACGGGAACACCTGCCCACCATGCGTGTGTCCGGAGAGCTGCAGGTCCACGCGCACGCCCGACTGGGCCACCTGCAGCGCCGACCTGGGCTGATGCGCCAGCAACACCACCGGCACGCCCTCGGGCGCCCCCGCGAGCGCCGCGTCGGGGCGACTCGCGTGTGAAGGCACGATGTGCCCCGCGTTGAAATCCGTCACCCCCGCGACGACGAGCCGTGCCCCATCTCTCTCCACCACGCGGTGCGTGTTGCGCAGCACCGTGAGCCCCAGCCGAGCGACCTCCGCCTCCCACGCGGGACCGCCGTGGTAGTACTCGTGGTTGCCCGTCACGTAGAACACGCCGAGTGACGCGCGCAGCTCCGCCAGCGGGCGTACCTCCTCGCGCAGCTCCTCCACCCCACCGTCGACCAGGTCTCCCGTCACGGCGATGATGTCTGGCTTCAGCGCGTTCACCTGCTCCACCACGCGCCGCAGCCACCGCCCATCCAACGTGGGCCCCACGTGGACGTCTGAAATCTGCACCACCCGCAGACCGCCCAGTCCCGGCTGAAGCCCCTTCACCGGCACCGTCACCCGCTCCACCGTCGCCTTGCCGCGCGCCGTGACGAACGCGAACACCACCGCCGGCACCGTCACCGCGCCCACGATGCCGGCCTTCCAGCGCGCCAGCGCCAGCGCATCCGTCACCACGCCCGTCCACCCCAGCACCGCGCCGACGACGTCCGCCATCACCACGGCGCTGAGCAGGATTCCGAAGCTCCCCAGCCACACGTACGACGTCCACATCAACGCGCGCCGGGCCGGCGTCGGCTCGCCACGGCTGCCCATGAGTCCGGCCGGTATCGACACGAACAGCAGCACCATCAGCGCCACGCCCAGCACGCCCCAGGGTGAAGGCCACGCGGGGCTCACGAACAGCCTCACCGCGAGGTACGCGTGCAGCGCGCCTATCACCGTGAGGATGCCGCCCAGGGACATCAGCCAGCGCAACACCTGCCTGGGAGCCGCGCGCGGCGCCCGCCGTGACTCTTGCTCCACGCCTTCCGACGACAGCTCCGCCACGGCCAGGACCTCCGAACAGGGTGACTCTCACCCGGTGGGGACGCGGAGCATAATGGCCGCCTCCGTCGCCTGCCCGGCAACCCGCGCGGCTGCTCGTTAGTGTGGGGACCCGGAGACCCACATGCGCCCGCACCGCCTCGACAGTCCCTGGCAGAGCTGGATGGTGGCGACCGCGCTCGTGCTCGGTGGGCTCGGGTGCTTCGCCGGCGGGGTCGCCTGGGTCTCCCGCTCGCTCTTCCACGACATGGAGCAGGAGCTGCGCCGCAACGACGTCCACCGGCTCGCGCTGCACACGGCGGAAGCCAGCCCGCTCGCCACCGAGCGACTGGGCACCCCGCTGACGAGCAGCTTCCTCACCCTGCGCGCCCACGGCGCCACGACGGACGAGGGACGGGTGGACTTCGACCTGACCGTCCAGGGCCCGCTTGGCCGGGGCGTCCTCGAAACCCAGGTGGCCTACACGAAGGGCCTCTGGACGCTGCGCAGACTGGTGCTGCGCCCCGAGGGCGGTGATTCCGTGGAGCTTCCCGCCGGAGGCAGCACGCCCGCCCTGCCTGCGGACTGAGCACACGGGGTGTCCTCGCTGCCTACCTTGAGGGGCATGAAGACCACGCGCCTCCTTGCCCTTGGACTGCTCGCCTGTGGCCCTGCCCTGGCCGCGCCAGCAGCGGACTCCCTCAACTTCCGGACGAAGGACCGCTCCGTCACCGTCCGCGTCGCCGACGACCAGCTCTCCAGCGCGGACGTCCAGCTCTCCTTCAAGGAGGACGACACCGTGCGCGGTCAGGCCTTCGGTCGCCCCGTCAACCTCACCGTGAAGGACGACACCATCCGCGGCAGCTATGGCCAGCGCCCCGTGAATCTCAATGTCACGGACAAGGAGGACACCCTCGACGCCACCGGAACCTTCGGCGGCCAGGTCACCAGCTTCCAGGTGAGCCCCCAGCAAATCACCGGCACCGTGGGCGCGTGCAGCTACGAGCTGCTCATCACCCGCCATGACCGCTACGAGGGCTACCGCACCTGCGGCGGCAAGCTGGACAAGAGCGTCTCGCTGACCATCCCCTCGTCGCTCGCGGACGATGACGAGGAGCTCGTCACCGCGCTGTCCATCCTGCTGGCGCAATAGCCGCGCTGTGACTCCGTCTGTCTCAAGCATCGCTCGGAGGCCGGGACGTGTTCCGGTGTGCTCGCGGGTTGAGCGATGCAGCGGGGCGGCTATGGTGCGCCGTCCCTTTCCGACTGACGACGACGGAGCGATTCCATGGCGCAGATGCACGAGGTCGACTTCCACATCTACGGCGATGACCTGCAGTTCGTGGAGGTGGAGCTGGACCCTCAGGAAGCGGCGGTGGCCGAGGCCGGCACCCTCATGTACATGGAGGACGGCATCGAGATGGAGACCATCTTCGGTGACGGCTCGGAGAAGAAGAGCGGCTTTCTGGGCTCGCTGCTCGGCGCGGGCAAGCGGCTGCTGACGGGCGAGTCCCTCTTCACCACCGTCTTCCTCAACCGGGGCGGCGGCAAGCGCAAGGTGGCCTTCGCGGCGCCCTACCCCGGCAAAATCATTCCGGTGAATCTGCGTGAGCTGGGCGGTGAGTTGATTGCGCAGAAGGACAGCTTCCTCGCGGCGGCCAAGGGCGTGTCGCTGGGCATCGCCTTCCAGAAAAAGCTGGGCACCGGCCTGTTCGGCGGAGAGGGCTTCATCATGCAGCGCCTCCAGGGTGACGGCCTCGCCTTCATCCACGCGGGCGGCACGCTGCGCGAGCGCACGCTGGGCCCCGGTGAGCTGCTGCGCGTGGACACCGGCTGCATCGTCGCGTTCCAGCCCACCGTGGACTACGACATCCAGATGGTGAGCGGCATCAAGACGGCCTTCTTCGGCGGCGAGGGGCTCTTCTTCGCCACGCTGCGCGGGCCCGGCAAGGTGTGGCTCCAGTCGCTGCCGTTCAGCCGCCTCGCGGGCCGCATCCTCGCCGCCGCGCGTCCAGGTGGCTCGCGCGAAGAGGGAAGCGTGCTGGGCGGCGTCGGCCTGGGCTCGCTGCTCGGCGGCGACGACTAGGCTTTCGCGACCACGGCGGGCCTCGCTTCCCACGGCGGGAAGCGGGCCCTTCGCCGTGACTAACGCTTGCGCCTGCGCAGCAGCGCGGCCAGGCCCGCGAGCAGGGTCCATGCGCCCGCCGCGCCCACGGGAGACGCGCCGCAGCCGCCGCAGCCCACGTCCAGCGCGGTGGGGCCACGCACCTCGAAGGCGGTGTCCGGAGACCGGGGCCCCGGCGTGCCCGCCTCGCCGTTGAGCGAGTACGCCGACACCGCATGCGCCCCCGAGGAGAGCGCGCTGTCGGCGGGCACGACGTAACGGAACGTGCCCGTCGAATCCGCGACCACCGTGGCCACGCGGGTGCCATCGACCTCGAGTGACACGGAGGCACTGGCCTGAGCGACGCCCGCGAACAACGGCGTCGGGTCCACCAGCTCGCCTTCCGCGGGCACCACCAGCACGGGCATCTCGCGAGTGACCACCGTGCCGCCATCTCCCGAGCCGGCGTCCGAACCCGCGTCCGAGCCGGCGTCCGAGCCCGCATCCGGGCCGGCGTCCGAGTCACCGGCGTCCGGCACCGTCGGCGTGCCCGCGTCGTCATCCGCCAGCGCGACTTCGAAGACGGTGTTGGGAGAGTCGGGTCCGAAGTCGCCTTCGCCGTGCCCGTGCGCGTTGACGCGGTGGGGGCCCGGGTCGAGCGGTGCGTTCGCGGGAATCTGGTAGCGGAAGCGACCGAAGGCATCCACGGGGACGATGACCTCGTCGCGATTATCCACGTAGATGCCCACCGTCAGCGCATTGAGCGCCACGCCCGCGATGTACGGCGTGGGCCCCAACACCTCGCCCGCCTCGGGCACGACGATGATGGGCTGGGGAATCGCGGCGGCGGCGGCGACCGTGAAGTTCACGGACCCGGGCCTGCTGTAGGCACCCAGTCCCTCGGAGACAGCGGTGACGGTGTGCGTGCCCGAGGACAGCGCGGGGAGCGGCTCGTCGACCTCCGCGGAGAAGCTGCCGTCGGTGCTCGACGACACCTGGGCAATCTCGACACCGTCGACGGTGATGATGATGCGCAGGCCCGGGTCCGCCACGCCCTCGATGACCGGGCGCGATGACACATCCACCGCATTCGCGAGCGGAAGGGTGATGGTCGGCGTGGCGGGCGTGGCGTACCCATAGGTGAACACCCTCGCGGTACCGCCTCCACCGACGCCCGCGCCATGCGTGGGCCCGTGAGTGCCGGCGCTGGCGGACGTCGTCCCCGCGGCGCCTCCCGAGGACACCATGGTGCACGACACCGGCGTGCCGTTCAGCAACACATGGCCGCCCGCGCCTCCACCGCCGGGCCCGAGCTGGAAGGACTCGGCGAGCACGTTGCCACCATTCCCACCTCGCACCTCGACCTGGCCGCAGTTCAGCGCGGCGGCGGTCCTCACGATGACGGAGCCACCCGCGCCTCCCCCTCCGGCGCCGTCCTCGCCACTGGCCGCCACCGAGGGCATGCCATTGGCGGTGACGCGGCCGGTCCCCGAGACGTTGGACGCACGGAAGAACACGATGCCACCGCCCGCGCCTCCGCTGCTTCCCACGCCGTTGTCACCTTCACCCGCGCCGCCACCTCCGCCGAAGAGGAGGGCATCGACAATCGAGTACTCCATCAACGCGCCGCCCAGGCCGCCCACATCGCGCGAGCCGTCCAGGAAGGAGGAGCGTCCGCCGGTTCCACCGAAGGCCCGGTGCCCACCGCCGCCGCCGCCCGCGTTGTTGCAGTTGCCGCCGCCCCCCGCGTTGACCAGGTTGCCGCGCCCGGAGGCCGGGCCGAAGCGCCCCACCACCACGCCCTCGCCCTTGTGGGAGCCACCCAGGGTGGTGGAGAGGTCACCGCCCTCGCAGGCCGTGCGGGAGGTGTTGTTGGTGAAGGCCCCGCCCCGGAAACCCGCGCCGTCGGCCTGGATGACGCCGTTGTTGATCAACGCGCCCGAGGCGAGGAAGGCCAGGATGCCTCCGCTGTTCCCATCCCATGCAACCGGCACGAGCGAGCCGGCGGCCGTCACGGTGACGTTGCCGTACTCGGGCACCGTCACGACCTGCGCGCCCGGCGAGGTATAGGCGTACATGAGCGGCGCGGTGAGCCGGAGCACCGTGGGGCTGCCGACCACCACCGTGGATACGCGCGCCAGCTCCCAGCGCCCCACATTCCCGGGGTCCACCGGGCCCGTGCTGCCCGAGGGGGTGCTGGCCGGGAAGCCCATCGTCTGGTGCACCATCACCAGTCCGCCCGTCGGAGGCGCCGTGGAGGTCTCCACCGAGAGCGAGGTGTCACCGCGCCGCGCTCCGGTCGGCAGCCGCATCGCGGTGTTGATGATGGTGCGCGCGGTGTTGACGGTGAGGGCGCCGTTGCGACTGGTGCCGAGGCCGAAGGAATCCGGCTCGGCCAGGACGGAGGAGGACCACAGCAGCAGGAGCGGGAGGCAAGGCGCTAAACGCATGTGCCCCTATGCTGCCCCAGAACCTGGGACTCCCGCGAGCGCGTGTGGGGTCCTATCTGGCGTCAGTCGACCGGACGCGTCAGGGCCCGAGCGTTGCGGGGGGCGAAGAAGGGCTGACGCACGAGGCGTGGAAGGGTGCGCTTGTCGACGCACCAGAGCTGGAGCGCGTCCTCCCATTCGCCCAGTTCGGCGATGGCGCGCACGTCGGCGGCGTCGCGGTAGAGGTCATTGAGGTTGTGGACGAGGGCGGAGAGGTCCTCCACCTCCCAGCGCTCGGTGACGTCGCCGGCCTGGACGTGCAGTTCGAGAACGGGGCGCTCGCGGACGTCCACGACCTTGAGGTTCCGAGCCGCGCCACCCATGGCCAGGGTGAGGGGCCCCATGAGCTCATCGGGGCGGACGCCGTAGGCGACGGAGAGGCCACCGACGAGTTGCCCCGCGTCACACAGGCGCAGCAGGGAGACGTGGGGCGGCTCGCCACGGGGGAGCAGCTCCGTGGCGGCGTCGCGGTCCTTGAGGAGCCGCTCTCGGGTGAGCATGTCGAGCAGGGAGGACATGAGGCGACAAGCCTATCGCTCCTCGCCGCTCCAGTAGTCCACCTCGGCGGAGAGAGGCAGGACGGTGTACAGCGTCCGAGCGGCCTTGTCGCCACCTGGCGCGGAGCCGGCGGTGACGCAGACCTTCTTCGAGTCCGGGTACACCATGACGTCCGGCTCCACCATGGTGGAGAAGGCGAGGTAGCGGAGCGTCTCGGCGCCGTCGTTGACGAGCTGGTGCGCGCCCGTGGGGCCCACGGGGAGGGCCACGTAGTCGCCGGTTTTCACAGGCAGCGTGGTGTCAGCGAGGCGCAGTCGGCCGGTGCCGGAGAGGATGAAGTACGCCTCTTCGTTGGCCAGGTGGAAGTGGAGCGGGAAGGCGTGCTTGCCGGGAGCCAGTTCCATGATGCTGCAGCCGAGCTTCTGTCCCTTCGCGGCGGCACCGAGCTGCTTGCGCCGGTACGAGACACGAGGGCCCTGAGTGACTTCGGTCCACGGGAGCGAGGGCTCGTGGACGAGGTGGAGATGTGAGGCCATGGAGGGCTCCGGGTTCAGGGACGCGTGGCGATGAGGGCGAAGACGCGGTGGGGGATGTCGAGCGCGTCGTGAGGGAAGCGCTCGGCGAGGAGTCGGGCGTGGGCGGCGTCGAAGCGCTCCACGTCAGAGGGAGGCAGGGTGGCGCCGACCATGGCGCTGGCGCGGGAGCGGCCTCGCCAGGACTCGTGGGTGTAGGTCAGGAGCACGTCGAAGGAGAAGGTCTCCAGGGGCGTGAAGCCCGCGTCACTGACGTCGCGGAGCCACTGCGGGTAGAGGCCGACGCCGCAACCGAAGCGAGCGTGGTCTGGTGGGTTGGGATTGAAGGCCTCCATGAGGGCCTCGGTGGCGGCGACGACGTTGCCGGGTAGGGATATCCAGTCCAGGTGCGCGATGACGAGCTTGCCGCCAGGGACGAGCAGCCGAGCGGCCTCGCGAGCCGCGGCGGGACGGTCGAACCAGTGCCAGCACTGTCCTGCTGTCACGAGGTCGAAGGCGCTGGAAGGCAGACCCGTGGCTTCGGCGGGAGCTTCGCGAGAGTCGATGGACAGACCTGCCTCAGAGGCGAGCCGGCGGCCGGCCGCGAGCATGGACGCGGACACATCGAGCGCTATGACTGAGCAGCCGTGTCGCGCGAGTCCTCGTGCGACGGTGCCAGTGCCAGAGCCGACGTCCACTGCGCGGAGTCCGGGGCGGAGGATGTTCTCTCGGACCAGGCGGGTGAAGAAGGCGTCCGGGAAGCCCTGGCGGTGTTTCGAGTAGTCCTGGGAAGTGCGACCAAAGTCGACGACAGGCATGGCGGTGCTCCTCTCGCGTCGTCCCGAGTGCCGAGTGGGCCCAAGGGCTCACATCGACAACGGAATCGAGTCGAGTCGACAATGCGTGTTCAGGAGGTTGCGGAGATATGAGTAGACGCAAGGGTGGACGCTCTCAATCTCGATTCGACCATCGACCCGAGGAGGAGCTCGTCACGGCGGTGGAGGCGGCGGCGCTCCTGGGGGTGAAGCGGGCGACGCTGTACACGTACGTGAGCCGGGGGCTCGTGCGTTGCGTGCCTGAACCGGGGACGAAGGAGAACCGCTATGTGCGCTCGGACCTGGAGCGACTGAAGACGAGGCACGATGCACGTGCGGGGCACGCGGCGGTGGCCTCGGGAGCGCTGCGTTGGGGCGAGCCGGTCATCGACTCGTCGGTGTCACAGGTGGGCGCGGAGGGGCTCGCGTACCGGGGACATTCGGCGGTGGCGCTGGCTATGGAGGGACGGAGTCTCGAAGCGGTGGCGGAGCTGCTGTGGACGGGGAGGCTTCCGGAGCAGGACCCACGGTGGGAGAGCGTGGAGCCACCGTTTCCGCCGTCGGAGCTGGCGAAGATGCTGCCGAGAGACACGCCACCAGTGGCTGCGTTGTCCGCGCTCGTGCCACTGCTGGCGGCCAGGGACGCGGTGCGCTTCTCCGCGCCGCCCGAGCAGGAGAAGGCGCGAGCGAGACGGGTGCTGCGTCAGTTGGCGGCATGGGTGAGCGTGGCGCATGCACCGGGACGGGTGGCGAGGGCGCTGCGAGCGGAGACAGTGGCGGAGTCACTGGCGCTGGCGTGGGACTCCAAGGTGAAGCGAGCGCCGGAGTTGCTCAATCGCGCGCTGGTGTTGTGCGCGGACCATGAGTTGAACGTGTCGACCTTCACAGCGCGGGTGACGGCGTCATCGGGAGCGGACCTGTACGCGTGTCTGTGCGCGGCGCTGGGAGCACTGTCGGGACCAAGGCACGGAGGAGCCTGTGACAGGGTGGAGGCGTTGCTGACGGAGGTGGGCAAGCCAGAACGAGCGGCGGCCGTGGTGTACGAGCGACTGCGCCGTGGAGAGTCCGTGCCCGGCTTCGGCCACCAGCTCTATCCCGAGGGAGACCCGAGGTCCCCGCCCATCCTGGAGGCAGCAAGGGAGGTACGGCCAGAGGCGCCGAGGGTCAAAGTGGCAAGAGCGGTCCAGGAGGCGATGACAGCAGCGGGGCATCCAGCGCCGTCGGTGGACCTGGGACTGGTGATGCTGGCGGAAGCGCTAGGCCTGCCCCCGGGAGCAGCGGCGACAATCTTCGCGGTGGGACGCGCGGCGGGCTGGGTCGCACACATCCTGGAGCAGAGGGAACAGGGCCACCTGCTCCGCCCCAGGGCACGCTATGTGCAATCGCCTCGGGGATGACCTCCCTCCCTACTCGTGATGATGAGCGAGCCCAGATGTTTGAAGCGGAGAGCTCGAGATGAGACCTCTGCACATCGTGGTGGCGCTCATCACCTTCGCGGCCTGCGTGGTCTACTCAAGGCCCTACTGGATATTCGTTTCCCGAACCGACACAGGCGTCCCCCGTGGCTTCTATCTCTGCGGCCCGCATGAGGGGCCTGCCCCAAGCACTCGGTATTGCATCGTCGGTATGGACGGAATCATCCTGCGCGATGACCGCTCTCCAAGTGGTCGGATTGAACGCATCTGGTACTTGAATGCGGATGGCAAGACCGAATACGCCAGAGAGGTCATCAGTCCATGAGACATGTGCATGGGGTCTCGCGGTAAAGCCAGACAACGAAGTCCGACGACCTGTCCGTCCGCGTCCAGGAGTCGTGTCAGCCTGACAAAAGCCCTGACCGCCAAGCAGCAACACGGCCTGTATCCCGAACAATGATGTCGCCTTCCCGCCACCCTGAGCATTCCCAGGTTGGCCGCAAGGGCCGCACCGTGGACACTGCCCCCGTGGACCCACGCCGCGCCTATCCTCGATTCGCCATCGCCTCCCTCTTGGGCAACGTCGCCTTCCTCGCGTCCTGGGGTGTCGTGCTCGCACGCCCCTCCGGCTGGCTCGTGGTCGGCCCCATCCTCCTGGCCCTCTTCGTCCTCCTCCGCGTGGGCGGCATGTGGCTCTACGCCCGCCAGCAGCCTGAAGGCAGCGACCGCATCCGCCGCGCCGCCCTCTTCACCACCCTGCTCGCCCTCGTCGGCGTCGGCCTCTGGGTCGCCACCGCCCTGCGCGGCCCCCGCATCAGCTTCTAGCCGCGCCCCCCAGAAACGCCTCGCGGGCGCTCCCAGAAGGCCCCAAGGCCCTCCAGAACGCGCCCGCGCGGTCCATCACAGCTCCGCGGCCCCATAGGGCCGCGTCAGCCCGTCACACGTTGAAGCGGAAGTGCATGCAGTCGCCGTCCTTCACGACGTACTCCTTGCCCTCCATCCGCAGCATGCCCTTCTCCTTCACCGCGGACTCACTGCCCAGCTTCACCAGGTCCTCCCAGCGCATCACCTCGGCCTTGATGAAGCCGCGCTCGAAGTCCGAGTGGATGACGCCCGCCGCCTGCGGCGCCGTGTAGCCCTTGTGAATCGTCCAGGCGCGGCACTCCTGCTCACCCACCGTGAAGTACGTCCACAGGCCCAACAGCGTGTAGCCCGCCCGCACCACCTTGTGCAGACCCGGCTCCGTCAGCCCCGCGCTCTCCAGGAAGCCCGGACGCTCAGCCTCGGGGAGCTGCTGGATTTCCGACTCCAGCGCCGCCGCGAGCACCACCACGTCGAAGCCCTCCTTCGCGGCCATCTCCTTCACCGCCGCGACGTGCTTGTTGGCGTCTTCCTTGCCAATCTCGCCCTCGCCGATGTTCGCCACATACAGCACCGGCTTGTCCGTCAGCAGGAACAGGTCGTGGATGACGGCCTTCTCGTCCTCGGTCAGCTTCTGCGCCCGCACGGTGATGGCGGAATCCAGCCCGGCCTTCACGCGGTCCAGCAGCGCGACTTCGGCCTTGGCCTCGTCACCGGCCTTGCCGCCCATCTTCGTGTTCTTCAAGGAGCGCTCGCGGCGCTTCTCCACCGTCTCCAGGTCCTTGAGGCACAGCTCCGTGTCGACCACGTCCCGGTCCCTCACCGGATTCACCCCGCCCTCGACGTGGGTGACGTTGTCGTCCTCGAAGCAGCGCAGCACGTGCAGCACCGCGTCCACCTGGCGGATGTTGCCCAGGAACTGGTTGCCCAGGCCTTCGCCCTTGGAGGCGCCGCGCACCAGGCCGGCGATGTCCACGAACTCCAGCGACGTGGGGATCTTCTTCAGCGGCTTGATGAGCTCGGAGAGCTTGTCCAGCCGCTCGTCCGGCACGGGCACCACGCCCACGTTGGGCTCGATGGTGCAGAAGGGGTAGTTGGCCGCCTGCGCGCCCGCGGCCGACAGCGCGTTGAACAGGGTGGACTTGCCCACGTTGGGCAGCCCGACGATTCCGATGGATAGCGCCATGGTGATTCCCTGGAACACGCGCGCCGGGGGGCGCGCTTCCCCGAACTAGGCCGACCGGCGGACACCGGCATTGCCGGAGCCGCTCAACGGAAGGCCCTTCACGAACTGCTCGGCCAGCGCGCGGTGCTTGCTGTCATCCATGCGCTCGCTCATGAGCTTGCCGGCCACTTCCATGGCCAGGTCCACCGCCATGGCGCGGACCTCGGCGATGGCCTTCGTCTTCTGCTCGTCGATTTCACGACGCGCGCTCAGCTTCAGCTCCTCCGCCTCCTTGCGGCTCTTCGCCATCAGCTCCTCGCGGAACTTCTCCATCTCCTGCTGGTTGCGGCGCGTCTCCTCGGCGGCCTGACGGCGGGCCTCGGAGATGGCCGTCTTCTGGTCGGCCAGCAGCTTCTCCGCCTCGGCGCGCTCACGCTTGGCGCTCTCGATGGCGGCCGAAATCTGCTTCTCACGCTCCTCGACCAGCTGGAGGATGGGTCCCCACGCCTTCGCCTTCAGGACGAAGAACACGATGATGAAGGTGACGAGGGTCCAGAAGATGAGGCCCGGCTGGACGCTCACGAGGCTGCTGGCGGCGAGGACGTTGGGCAGGAACATGGTGGCGTGTCCGGCGTGAGGGATGAGACGGCGAGGGCTTCAAATTGAAACGGCCCGGGAAGAGGCACCGGCGCCCGCGATGTGACCCGCGAGCACCGGCGCTTCCCAGGCACCTGCGTTGAAACTAGGCGGTCTTGGTCGCCAGCAGGATGCAGACAACCAGCGCGAACAGCGTGGCGCCTTCGATGAGGGCCGCGGCGATGATCATCGTGGTGCGGATGTCGCCACCGGCGGCGGGCTGACGGCCCGTGGCGTCCATGGCGGCGGCGGCGAGCTTACCGATGCCGAGGGCGGCGCCGATGATGGACAGGCCGGCGCCAAGGCCGGCGGCGAGGAAGGCAAGAGCGAGGTTGGTCATGGCGGTGCTTCTCTTTTCTAGCGAAGGACCCACTTGTGGGGGGGTCGTGATTCCCTTCAGGACTACCTCTGACGGCCTTTCGAACCGCCAGGTCTTCTACGCGGGGCGCCCCCTACTGCCAGCGCCCCGCTAACGTGTCTCAGGCGTGCGCCTTGCCGTGGTCGTGGCTGGGACCCAGCTCCGAGTGGCCGTGGCCGTGGTCATCCGCGTGGCCGTGGTCGTCGTGGTGATGGCCCGTGGCCACCGCCATGCCGATGAACAGCGCCGACAGCAGCGTGAAGACGTACGCCTGCACGAAGGCCACGAACAGCTCCAGCAGGTAGATGGCGAACGCGAAGGGCACGCTCACCGCCGCCACCGCCGGATGGCCGAGGATGAAGATGAGGCCGATGAGGAAGAAGAGGACGATGTGGCCCGCCAGCATGTTGGCGAACAGACGCATCGTGAGGGCGAAGGGCTTGGAGATGAGGCCCAGGATTTCGACCGGGACCATGATGATCCACAGCGTCCAGTGCACGCCGCCCGTCAGGTGCTTCAGGTAGCCGCCCAGGCCCGCCGAGCGGATGCCCGCCGCCTGCGTCACGAAGAAGGTGCACAGCGCCAGGCCGGCCGTGACGGCCAGGTTGCCGGTGGCCGTGGCCATCCAGGGCACCAGGCCCAGCAGGTTCATGAAGAGGATGAAGAAGAACGCGGTCAGCAGATACGGCACGTAGCGCGGGCCGTCCTCCTTGCCGATGTTCTTGATGGCCATCTCGTCACGGATGAAGAGCACCAGCATCTCGATGAGGTTGGCGCCCGTGCCGCGAGGCACCATCTTCGTCTTGTCGCGGTTGCTCCAGATGAGGATGGTGCCGATGAGCAGCAGCGCCGCCAGCCACATCATCACCGTGTGCTTGGTGATGGAGAGGTCCAGGCAGCCCGCCATCAGCCCGGGCCAACCCGTGGGCGCCTGCAGCCCGTGGTCCGTCATCACCGGCGCGCAGCTGCCGATGCGGATGGGCGGAATCGCGCCGAGGTGGATGGGGTGGCTCAGGGGGACTTCGAGCTCGAAGTCGTTGGTGTCCGCGACGTGGTGCAGGATGTAGTCCGGCACACTCGGCTCGTTCCCCTCACCGTGGCCTCCGGACTCCGAAGCCCACGCCGTGGCCACGAACAGACAGGCGAACAGGACCATTGCCTTGCGCATCACTCGTCTCCGCCCGCCGCGCCCTTGGACGCGGCCATCACGTAGCTGACTTCAATCCATTGCAGCGCGAAGTAGACGCCAAAGAAGCCGGCGATGAACGGCACCGGCTGCAGACCTCGCGAAATCATCCCCAACAACCCCACCAGCACCGCCACCGCCCGCAGGCCGAAGACCACCGCCACCACCTTCATGGCCGCCTTCAGGTCTTGCTTCACCGCCCGCCGTTTCAACAACAGCGCCACCACGCCCGTCGCCACCGCCAGACCCACACCCCACAGCGCCGACACCCGGTCTTCCACCACCGTCGGCAACAGCCCGGCCACCGCCACGCCCACCACCGCCACTCCGGCCGCCAGCCCCGCGTGGGAGCCGAAGGGGTCCTTCTCCTCGCCCTGCCCCGTCACTTCCGCTTCCCCAGTCGGGCCATCTCCCGGAGGAATCCGTAGAAGCCCACGCAGATACCCAGCAGGCTCAACCCCAGGAGCAGCCACGGCGCCGTTCCCAGCTTCTTGTCCAGCCAGTAGCCGCCCAGCACGCCCACCACCGCCCCACCCACCAGCTTCCACACCGCCGAGACGTAGGGCTCGGCCGCCCTCATGTGGCGAGCCATCGACCCCAGCTCGCTGCCGTCCGAAGCGACCTTTTTTGGGGGTTCTTGCTCCACCATTCGGACGCCTCCCCAAACCCTGGGAAACCCTCGGATTTCCCATGCCACCCAGATCCAACCCCTTCACACGCGGGCGCCGCTTAACACCGAATGAGCGAGACGTGCAACCGCTACAGTGTCCCGGCACGGGCCGCCGCCAGCGGGGGTTGGGGCACCGGGTAGCGCAGCTATCACCTCCAGAGCGGCAGCCGCCCTTCTCCCGAGTGACACCGAGGGCCCGCCCGCCCCGTCCCCGGGGTGCCCGGCGCTCCAGCGGCCGGGATGTCGCTCATCCGCAGCGGGGTGCGCGCGTCGCCAGCTTGCTCCTATCCCGATTCTCGGAGGACCCCATGCCCAAGCCCCTCGTGCTGACGTCCCCCCGTTTCAATGACGGGGACCTCATCCCCATCGCCTTCACCGGCGAGGGCGAGGACATCGCCCCACCCCTGCACTGGGAGAACCCGCCCGCTGGGACGAAGAGCCTGGCGCTCATCGTCGAGGACCCGGACGCCCCGGACCCCCAGCGCCCGAAGCGCATCTTCTGCCACCAGGTCCTCTACAACATCCCCCCGGGCGCCCAGGGGCTGCCGGAGGGAGCCCGGGTGGACGGGTTGCCCCCGGGGACGCGGGTGGGGCTCAACGACTTCGGCCACCAGTCGTACGGGGGCCCCATGCCTCCCATCGGCCGGCACCGGTACTTCTTCCGGCTGTACGCGCTCGACGTGGTGCTGCCGAACCTGGGCCGGCCCACCCGGACGGATTTGCTGAAGGCCATGGACGGCCACATCCTGGGCCAGGCGGACCTCATCGGCCTGTACGAGAAAATCCACCACCGGGCCTCCGAGGAGAAACCCAACGCGTCGGCCTGAGACGGCATGCTCGCCAGCCCTGCTGACGAGCGCATGGCCTGACATGTGGGCGGAGCCCGGGGTTTCGGGCCCGCCCGCATCATTTCCTGTCATCGCCCGCATCCAGTGAAGCACCTCAACCCTGACACGGGCGTGTCGCGATGTAAGGGAAACCCGCGAGTCGTTGGCGGCGTCTGTGGTCTGGTCATCGAAGTGTCGGGGCATCCACTTCTCCACCCTTGCATGCGGTGAAAGAGTCACGGATGCCGTGACACCATCCATCCGAGGCGGAGCCCCCTATGGCTCCTTCGACGAAATGTCCGTAGGCGTTTGCGTCATCCGCGAGCGCCGCTTCGTGTATGTGAATGAGGCGCTGGGCCTCCTGGTGGGGCACCCGCGCGAGTCCATCGTCGGTCGACCGGCGACGCTCCTCCTGACGGAGTCGAGCGTGACGGAGGTGATGGAGCAGCAGTCGCGCCGACTGCGCGGGGAGTCGGTATCCAGCACCTACGAGGCGGCGCTCCTCACCACGACGGGAGAACGACAGGTGGAGATGACCATCATTCC
This sequence comes from Myxococcus eversor, assembly GCF_010894455.1. Lineage (GTDB taxonomy): Bacteria > Myxococcota > Myxococcia > Myxococcales > Myxococcaceae > Myxococcus > Myxococcus eversor. The sequence goes on from NZ_JAAIXY010000002.1 coordinate 717,160, forward strand.
CAGCGGGCCTGACTGGGTCGCGCTGGTGCGCGACGTCACGTCCCGGGGTTTGAGGCGCAGCGTGCTCCAGCGGCTGGCGGAGCTGGGCGCGGGGCTGCCCGCCCTTCGCACCGAGGGCGAGGTGCTGCGGCGGGTGTTCTCCGGGCTCGAGGAGCTGGGGCTGGCCTTCGCGTGGCTGTCTCCGGAGGGCGAGGGCGTGCGGCTGGGACAGACCTTCGTCCCCGTGGCGCTGGTGCCCGCGGACGCTCGGATGATGAGCGGACGGTGGGTGCGGGACGTGGTGGGCCGCTGGCCGTCGCCGCTGTTCCGCGCGTGGAAGGAGGGCTCGGCCTACTCGAATGACTTGTCGATGGAGGTGGCTCAGTTCCTCGATGGTGCCCTGGCGGATGAGGCTCGGAGCACGCTGACCCGGGCCGGGGCGGCGCACACCATCGCCGTGCGCATCGACGTGGAGAGTCGTCCCCGCGCGATGCTGGCGCTGGCGGGGGAGTGGCTGCGCGAGGAGGAGCTGGCGCCGGTGCGGCTGTTCGGCGCACAGGTGTCCGCGGCGCTCGACGCGGCGCTCACCATCTCCCGACTGTCCGCGCAGAACACGGCGCTGGCGGCGCTCAACCGGCTGGCCTCGGAGGCGGCGTCCGCGCCCCATCCGCGCGCCTTCTTCGGGCCGGGCACGGAGGAAATCGTCGGACTGGTGGCCTGCGACGCGGTGACCATCCTGCTGCCTCAAGAGAGCCAGATGGAGCTGGCGTACGCGCGCGGCATGGACCTGGAAGACGCGGACGCGGACCGGTTCGCGCGGTTGTGGCTGGCGGGCGGGCTGTGCAACCAGGCCCAGCAAGAGGGCGCGCCGCTGGTGGTGGCGGTGGACGACTGCTCGGACGGGCTGCGCGAGGACTTGCGACAGCGCGGCTTCCAGACGCTGGTCATCATCCCCCTGCGCGTGCGCTCCCGAGGCGTGGGCACGCTCAGCATCCTCTTCCGCGAGTCCCGGAACCTGACTCCCCTGGAGCTGGAGACCTTGCAGGCGATGGGCACCCACTTCGCGGCGGCCATCGAGACACATCGGCTGTTGCAGGAGCTGCGCGGACGCGCCGAGGACATGGCGCTCTTGCACGAGGTGGCCCGGGCCCTGGCCACCACGCTGGAGCTGGACAAGCTGCTGGCCACGGGTGTCACCAGCCTGGCTCGCATCATCGACATACCGGATGCGTATGTCCTGATGCCGAACTCCACGGGTGAGTGGCTGGAGGTGCGCGCGGTGAGTGGCAGCCACCCGGAGCTGCTCGGGCGCTGCCTGCCCGCGGGCGCGCCGGATGCGTCCGCCACCGGGCTGGCGTACCTGACGCGCGACCTGGTGATGGTGGAGGACGCCATCACCGACGTCCGGGTGGACCAGGAGCTGAGAGAGAGTTCCTCCGCGCAGGCGTTCCTCGTGCTGCCTCTGGTGGTGAGGGACAGGCCCGTCGGCGTCATGGTGGCCTCCGAGACTCGCCGTCCCCGACGCTTCTCCCCCGCTGAAGTCGAGCGGGCGAGCGCCATCGCCAACCAGCTCGCGCTGGCGCTGGAGGGCGCGCGGTTGGTGGAGGACTTGAAGGACAGCTACGTGGAGCTGGCGCGGACGCAGGAGCAGCTCGTGCGGCGCGAGCGCCTGGCGGCCCTGGGTGAGCTGTCCGCCGTGGTGGCCCACGAGGTGCGAAACCCCCTGGGCGCCATCTTCAACTCGGTGGCCTCCATCCGCAGAATCATCGGCCCGGGCAGTCCCGCCGAACCGCTGGTGGATATCGTCGCGGAGGAGGCGGACCGCCTCAACCGCATCGTCGCGGACCTGCTCACCTTCGCGCGGCCTCCCGCGCCCCATCCTCATCCAGTGCCCCTGGCGCCGCTGGTGGAGGATGCGGTGCGCGGGGCGCTCGCGGAGTCACCCGGCGCGGTCCGCGTGGAGCTGGATTTGGAGGAGGACGTCCCGCCCGTGACGGTGGACGAGCGGATGATGCGGCAGGCGTTCCTCAACCTGGCCATCAACGCGATGCAGGCCATGCCGCAGGGAGGACGGCTGCGGGCCGCAGTGCGCCGCGCCGCGGGTGCGCCCGAGGTCATGGTGGAGTTCAGCGACACCGGCCCCGGCATCACCGCCGAGGTGCGCGCCCGCATCTTCGAGCCCTTCTTCACCACCAAGGCCAAGGGCACCGGCCTGGGACTCGCCGTGGTGAAACGCATCATCGAATCCCATCAGGGACACCTCACGCTCGACTCGCAGCCGGGCACCGGCACGTGCTTCCGCCTCTATCTGCCGTTGAATTCGCCCGCCTCCACGCGCCCCCCACTGCTCGCCGTTCCGTGAGCCGTCCCCATCCTCGACAGGAGAACCCCTGGTGCCACGCCACGCCTGCGTCCTCGCCGTGCTGCTCTGTCTTGGAAGTCTTCCTGCTCACGCGTGGTGGGAGCGCAAGCCGCGCACGTCCTTGCGGCTGACGGGAGAGTTGGGGTTCCTCGACGTGTTGTCCCACAGCCTGCGGCAGGGCCGGGACGGCACCCTCTTCCGGTACACGGAGGACGGCGGACAGGACAACCTCTACACCTTCTACCGGGTGTCGGCGGAGCTGACGCTGGGAGGACGCCACACGGTGGGCTTCCTCTTCCAGCCGCTGCAGCTCGACACCCAGGTGGTCCTGCGGCGCGACGTGCGCATCGACGCGCTCACCTTCCCGTCCGGTACGCCGCTGGACGTGCGTTACGGCTTCCCGTTCTACCGGGCCAGCTACCTGTATGACCTGCTCGGCGCCGAGAAGCACGAGCTGTCCGTGGGTGTTTCATTGCAACTTCGCGACGCGAACTTCGTCTTCACTTCGGCGGATGGAACCCTGCGTCGGGCCACTCGCGACGTGGGGCCCGTGCCGCTGCTCAAGGTGCGCGGGAAGTGGGGACTGGGTGAGCGCTGGTGGTTGGGATTCGAGGCGGATGGGAGCTATGCGCCCACGGCCATCATCAACGGGGATGACAACTCCGACACCACGGGCGCGCTGCTGGATGCGTCCCTGCGCGGTGGGCTTCGAATCACCCAACAGGTGGAGGCCTTCCTCAACCTGCGCTACCTGGGCGGCGGGGCGCGCGGGGTGTCGGACGACAATGATGACGAGTTCGGAGACGGCTTCACCAGCAATTGGATCAGCACCGCCACGGTGAGCCTGGGCTTCAGCTACCAGCTCATCGTCGACGGCTGAGTCAGCGCCACATCGTGAACCAGGCCACGAGGAGCCCCAGCAGGGACGCTCCCGTGAACAGCGCGACGGCGAGCCAGACGCGAGGGCCCTGGAGCCATCTCCCAGAGGAGACCTCGGGCTCCACGATGGAGGCCTCGCCTTCACCGGTGATGGCTCGCACCAGCTCTCGCCGACGGGCCTCCAGAGCCTCCGTCGCCACCGTCTGCGAGATGTCGATACCGAAGCCCACCTGCGTCTCACGGGGTGCGCGCCGCGGCGTGCGACTCGCCATGGCGGGCGTCACCGTGTCCTCGGCGCCTGGCTGGAACAGGGGCTCGCGGTTGCCGCTGGCTCGCATGGAGGCCGCCTGCTCGATGGCCACGAGGACCTTCGCCGCATCCAGCGCCTCGGTCGCTTCGACGGGAGGTGCTGCCTTCTGGGCGCGCGTCGCGGTGCCACCACGGGTGCCAGACTCCGTGAGATAGGCTCCGTATTGTGCTGTCTTCGAAGCGATGTCCTCTGCTCCGAGGGGCATCGTCGCCGACGGGTCGTCGACACCGGCACGCGGGAGGTCCACCGTTGGAGGCACGCCCACCGCGGTGGGTTCGTCCTCGTCGGAGCTTCCCCAACTGCCCGCGCGAGTCGGCTCATCGTCACCAGGGCCCTGACCGCCCGCTACATGCGTTGGCTCGTCCTCACCAGGGCCGCGCCTGGCAGCGACATGCGTCGGTTCATCCTCGCCAGGGCCTCGACCACCAGCGACATGCGTCGGCTCATCCTCGCCAGGGCCTCGACCACCAGCGACATGCGTCGGCTCATCCTCACCAGGGCCTCGCGCGCCAGCCACATGCGTCGGCTCATCGTCCCCCGGGCCGCTTCCACGACCCGCACGCGTCGGCACATCCTCATCCAGGCCGCGTCCACGACCCGCACGCGTCGGCACATCCTCATCCAGGCCGCGTCCACCACCCGCGCGCGTCGGCTCATCGTCCGTCGCTGGGCGCGGGCCGACCTGGGCGCGCTCGGACGGGATGAAGTCATCCGGCGTGTAGATGGCATTGTGCTCGAACGCGAGCGCCGTCGGCGGCGTGAGCGTGGCGACGAGCTCCGGCTCGGTGTGCGTGCGCTTCGCCTCCTCGCGCAACAACTCCTCGAGCAGCGTCTCCTCCGCCTTCTTCTCGCGAGGGAAGACGATGGCGAGCAACCGCGCCAGCTCCGCGTCCCCCACGCCCGGCGCGAGCTTCGCCTTCAATCGCGCCAGCTCCGCGCCCATCGCCGCCGCGTCAGGAAAGCGATTCGCCGGCTCCGCCGTCAGCGCCCGCATCAGGAACGCATCCACGCTCGACGGCAGCCCCTGCCGATGCTTCCCCGCGTTCTCCCACGTCGGATACGCCGCGCGCCGCCACCGCTCCACCGGGTCTCCCCGCTGCGACAGCGGCTTCCATGCACACAGCTCCCACAGCAACACGCCCACCGCGTACACGTCCGCGCGCCTGTCCACGAAGCGCTTGCGCGCCTGCTCCGGCGACATGTACGTCAGATTCCCAATCACCACCCGGGGCGCCGTCTGCTGCTCCTTCAGCGTGGACTGCGCCGCGCCGAAGTCGATGATCTTCACCTCGCCGTCGTAACTGATACACACATTCGCCGGTGACAAATCCCGGTGCACCAGATGCAACGCGTGCCCTTCTTCATCCGTGGCATCGTGCGCATAGGCCAATCCCTCACACAGCCGCTCGCCCAGATGAAGAATGATGCCCAAGGGCATCATCCGCCCCAGTTGTCGCAGGCGATACGAGAGCCGGCTCAGCGTCTTGCCGCGCACGTACTCCATGGAGAGATAGAGCTGCCCCTCCACCTCGCCCATCGCATACACGCGGGCGATGTTCGGATGCGTCAGCCGCACCACCACCCGGGCCTCGTCCCGGAAGCGCCCGACGAACTGCGGGCTCTCCATGAGCTGGGGGAGGACCTTCTTCACCACACACGCGCGACGCGGAGCCTCCTCACGCGCGAGGAAGACCTCCCCCATCCCCCCGGCGCCAATGCGGCGCACCAGGGTATAGGGACCGAAGCGGACGGGCCCCTCCAGGGGCGCCGGCTCAACCGGTCTGGCCAAGCGAGGCGAAGGCCTTTCTCGCCGCCCCAAGCACGTGCGCCACCTCCGCCTCGCCCATCGCCAGCGAGACGAAGGCCGCTTCGTACTGGCTCGGCGGCAGGTACACGCCCGCGTCCAACATGGCGTGGAAGAAACGTCCGAAGCGCCCCGTGTCCGACGTCTTCGCGCTCGTGTAGTCGAACACCGGCTCGGCCGTGAAGAACACCGTCAGCATGCTGCCCACGCGGTTGACGGTGACGGGCACACCCGCGGCCTTCGCCTCCGCGATGAAGCCCTCCTCCAGCATGCGGCTCACCTGCTCCAGCCGCGAGTACGTGCCCGGCGCCGCCAGCGCCTTGAGACACGCCAGCCCCGCCGCCACCGCCACCGGGTTCCCCGACAGCGTGCCGGACTGGTACACCGGCCCGGCGGGCGCCACCTTCCGCATGATGTCCGCGCGACCGCCATAGGCACCCAGCGGCATGCCGCCGCCAATCACCTTGGCCATCGTCGTCAGGTCCGGCTTCAGCCCGTACAGCTCCTGCGCTCCACCGCGCGCCAGCCGGAAGCCCGTCATCACCTCGTCCAGCACCAGCAGCACGCCGTGCTTCTGGCAGAGCGCCTGGAGTCCTTCCAAGTAGCCGGGCCTGGGCACCAGCACACCCATGTTGCCCACCACCGGCTCGATGATGGCGCAGGCGATGTCCTTCCCCTTCTCCGCGAAGATGCGCTCCACCGCCGCCAGGTCGTTGAAGGGCGCGGTGAGAGTGAGCTTCGCCAGCGCGGCCGGCACGCCCGGCGAGTCCGGCAGGCCCAGCGTCTCCACCCCGCTGCCCGCCTTCACCAGGAACGGGTCCCCCGCGCCGTGGAAGCAGCCCTCGAACTTGAGGATGTGCTCGCGACCGGTGAAGCCACGGGCCACGCGGATGGCGGCCACCGTGGCCTCGGTGCCGCTGGAGACGAGCCGCACCATCTCCACCGCCGGCATCGTCCCGCAGATGAGCTCCGCGAACTCCACCTCGCCCGCATGGGGCGCGCCATAGGACGAGCCGCGCCGGGCCGCGTCGATGATGGCCTCCACGATGGGCGGGTAGGCATGGCCAAGGATGAGCGGCCCCCAGCTCCCCACCAGGTCGACGTAGCGGTTGCCATCCACGTCGGTGAGCCAGGCGCCGGAGCCCTCACGGAAGAAGACAGGGTCCCCGCCGACGCCGCGGAAGGCGCGCACCGGAGAGTTCACTCCACCCGGGATGCGCGCCTGCGCGCGGGCGAACAGGGCCTGACTGTGAGCGTGATTCATGTCGCGTTCCATAGCACGCGCGGCCACGTCTCCCGCCGCTCCTCTCGCCTGCCCCCATGCTCGCCGCTTCTCCGTCCTGTCGAGTGCCGGTTATGGACACGTCGCGTTGAGACGTCGGCAACGTATCCCTGGAAAATCACAGCAGGACCCACATCTGGATGGGGCCGGGGCATCAAGGACCTGGACGGCGCGGTGATACAGCGATGTGACGGTGGACCCGAGGACCGGAGGAGACACTCATGGACTTCAAGACGGCGGACCTGTGTGACACCCACTCGGGCACGGCCCACTTCCAGGTCGCCGAGCCCGGCTTCATCGACTACGGCGGGCGGACCACGTTCTCCGGCCTCATCAGCACCGTGCGCGCGCCGGAGGACAACTCGCTCGTCCGCAAGGCCCTGGAGGAGCCCGGCTCGGGGCGCGTCCTCGTGGTGGATGGGGGTGGCAGCCGCCGCTGCGCGCTCGTGGGCGACCAGCTCGCGCTGCTCGCACAGCAGAACGGCTGGGCGGGCATCATCGTGAATGGCTGCATCCGCGACTCGGAGGAGGTGGGTCGCACGGCCATCGGCGTGAAGGCCCTGGGCACGCACCCGCTCAAGAGTTCCAAGCGCAACGAAGGCCAGCGCGACGCGGAGGTGCGCTTCGCGGGTGTCATCTTCAAGCCGGGTCACCGCCTCTACGCGGACGCGGATGGCATCGTCACCTCGGAGTCCGCGCTGGATTGAAGTCCGCGGGCGGCGCCATCACCGCCGAAAAATTCCGTTCCAGAGAGGCTTGCGGGCATCCCCTGCTACGGGGTCCCCGCATCCCTGAAAGTGCTTCGCGGGCGCCGCGTGTCCCTGGCGCAATGTGTCATCACCCGAAACATTTTCGCCGTGCGAAACACAATCAAGACAACCCATCAGGGCGTTCCGCCCTGCGAAATACAGCCATCGAATTACCGGTGACTGTCTTTCCTCTTCCAGGAGAGTGTGGCTACTGTGCCGTCACGATTCTGACGGGGAGAGTGCGATGCAACGACTCGTGGTCGGACTCCTGGCGACAGCTTTCTGTTTGATGGCTTGCAAGAAGGAAGAGGCTTCGACACCACCGTCGGAGGGCGCGCAGGCGCTTCCCGTGGCGGCACCAGACATCAAGACAGACAAGGGCGTCGACCTGGAGAAGAAGGTCGTCTACATCGGCGCGCTCAACGACGAGAGCGGCCCTGGCGCCGCCATCGGCAAGCCCTTCGCCGCGGGGAAGCGGCTGCTCGCGCAGCAGGTGAACGCGGGTGACTCGGGGCTGTTGCCGCCCGGCTGGCGCGTCGAGCTCATCGAGCGAGACCACGCCTACAACCCGCAGAACGCCGTACAGGCATACAGCGACATCCACGACCGCGTGCTGTTCCTGGGCACCAGCTTCGGCACGCCCAACACGCTGCCCTTGCGCGACAAGATGACGGCGGACAACCTGGTCGCCTTCCCCGCGTCGCAGTCCTCGGAGATGGCGCGGCACCAGTACACGCCGCCCATTGGCGCCTCCTACAAGATGGAGGCGATGCGGGCCATGGACTGGGCCGTGGAGCACGCGGGCGGCGCGGACAAGGTGAAGGCAGCCATCGTCGCGCAGGGTGACGACTACGGGAAGGACGGGCTGGACGGCTGGAGCGAGGCCGCGAAGCACCACGGCGTCACCATCGTCTCGCAGCAGAGCGTCGCGCCGGGACAGAAGGACTTCGCCGCCATCATCACCGCGCTCAAGCAGTCCGGCGCCAACTACGTGTTGCTCACGGTGCTGCCGAGCGCCTCGGGGCCCATCCTGGGCACGGCCGCGCAGCTCAAGTATCAGCCCACCTGGGTGGGCCAGACGCCCGCGTGGGTGGACCGCTTCTTCGACGCGAAGGTCATCCCCGCCGCCGTCTTCGCCCACTTCTACTGGGCCACGGGGCTCACCTTCTGGGGCGACGACGTGCCCGGCATGAAGGACTTCCTCGCGCTGGTGGAGAAGTACCCCAACACGCCGAAGGACTTCTACACGCTGTCCTCCTACGTCCAGGGCCGCGTGCAGATCGAGGCGCTCAAGGCCGCCATCGAAGCCAAGGATGTCACGCGGGCCGGCTACCTCAAGGCGCTCAAGGGCATCACCCGCACCACGGCGGGCGGCATGACGGCGGAGCCGGTGGACCTGTCCCGGTTCCCCTACGAGACGGCCGTCTCGGCGCGGGTGCTCAAGCCCGTGCTGGACCAGGGGAGCTGGAGTGTCGTCGCTGGCCTGGCGCCGCCGAAGGCGCTGGGGGCCTCCGCCGCGAAGGCCGCCGATGACAGCAAGTAGTCCCGCCCTGCTGCGCGTGCAGAACCTCCAGGTCGTCTACCACTCGGCGGTGCGAGCCCTCCGGGGCATCACCCTGGAGGTCCCCCACCAGGGCGTGGTGGCCCTCCTCGGCCCCAACGGCGCGGGGAAGTCCACCGCGCTGCGCGCCATCAGCGGCCTGCTGGACTTGCACGACGGCGCCATCACCCAGGGCAAGGTGGAGCTGTCCGGACAGAGCCTGCTGGCCCTGCCCGCCGACGGGCGCGTGCACGCGGGCGTGGTGCAGGTGCTCGAAGGGCGGCGCATCCTCGGCGAGCTGTCGGTGGAGGAGAACCTGCTCGCGGGCGGCTTCGGCATGGGCGCCCAGGCCCGCAAGGAATTGGTCGAGTCCGCCTTCACGCGCTTCCCCGTGCTGCGCGAAAGGCGGCGACAGAAGGCCGGCTACCTCTCCGGTGGAGAGCAGCAGTTGCTGGCCATCTGCCGGGGGCTGATGCGACGGCCCAAGGTGCTGCTCCTGGACGAGCCCTTCCTGGGGTTGTCGCCCAAGGCAGTGGGCGAAGTGTCGGAGCTGATTCAGCGCATCAGCGCCGAGGGAGTCGCGGTGCTGCTGGTGGAGCAGAACGCGCGCGTCGCGCTGACGCTGGCCAGCCACGGCTACGTGCTGGAGACGGGCAAGGTGGTGCTGGACGGCCCCGCGGACAAGCTGCGCGAGGACCCCGACGTGCAGGAGTTCTACCTGGGCTTCGGACGCGAGGGGCAGCGCGGCTACCACGAGCTGAAGCGGTATCGGCGCAAGCGGCGCTGGCTTTCGTGAAGGGTGAGGAATGGCACTGCTGGAGCTCGACAACGTGGGCCTCTCCTTCTCCGGGCTGCGGGCCCTGGATGGCGTCTCGTTCGCCATCGAGGCGGGCGCGTTGCACGCCGTGATTGGCCCCAACGGCGCGGGCAAGAGCAGCCTCTTCAACTGCATCAGCGGCATCCATCGTCACATGGAGGGCCGCGTGAAGCTGGAAGGCCAGCCGCTCGCGGGCCTGGAGCCGCCTGAGATTGCCCGGCGCGGTGTGGCGCGGATGTTCCAGAACCTGGCCCTCTTCGAGCACCTCACGGTGCTGGAGAACCTGCTGCTCGGTCGTCACCCGAAATACAGGACGGGGCTGTTGAGGAACCTGTTCTGGACGCGAGGGGCGCGCGCGGAGGAGGTCCGTCACCGCGAGAAGGCCGAGGAGGTCATCGATTTCCTCAACCTGGAGCACTACCGGTGGATGCCCGTGTCGGTGCTGCCCTACGGCATTCGCAAGCGCGTGGAGCTGGGCCGCGCGCTGTGCATGGAGCCGAAGCTGCTGCTGCTGGATGAGCCCACGGCGGGACTCAACCAGGAGGAGACGGAGGACATGGCGAACCACCTGCTCGACATCCGTCACGAGCTGGGGGTGACGCAGGTGCTCATCGGTCACGAGCTGCGCTTCGTGATGGACCTGGCCACACAGGTGACGGTGCTGGACCGGGGCCGGGTCATCGCGAACGGGCCTCCTTCCTCTCTGCGCGAGGACACGCGCGTGCTGAGCGCCTACGTGGGCGGGACGGTGGCGGCATGAACGCGGCGCTTCCCCTGAGCCTGCCGGGCCAGCTCTTCCTGCGCGCGGAGCAGCATCCTCACGCGGTGGCCATCCGCGAGAAGCGTCTGGGCATCTGGAACGAGCTGTCCTTCCAGGGCTACCTGGAGCGCGTCGGCCAGGCGGCGCGGATGCTGTGGGAGCTGGGCGTGCGCGCCGGGGACTCAGTGGCCATCCTCAGCGACAACCGGCCGGAGTGGCTGTTCGCGGACCTGGGCACCCAGGCGCTCGGCGCGCGCACCGTCGGCATCTACCAGACGAATCCGCCCGGAGACGTGGCGTACATCCTCAACGACGCCCGGTGTCGCGTCGTGCTCTGCGAGGACCAGGAGCAGTACGACAAGGTCGCCACCGTCGCCGCCGAGACGCCCTCCGTCGAGCACGTGCTCGTCATCGAGCCTCGTGGATTGCGCGGTGTGGAGGACTCCCGGTTGCGCACGTGGGAGCGCTTCCTGGAGGAAGGACGCGCCTTGCTGGAACGCGAGCCGGGCTGGCTCCGCGAGCAGCTCGCGCGGCGCACGCCCGACGAGGCGGCCATGGTCATCTACACATCGGGGACCACGGGGGCGCCGAAGGGCGCGCTCGTCTCCAGCCGCAACATGCTGGAGGGCTCGGCGACCTTCACCGCGCAGTTGGGGCTGGGCCAGGACGACAGCGTCGTCTCGTACCTGCCGCTGTGTCACGTCGCGGAGAAGCTGTTCAGTCTGCTGTTGCCGCTCGTCGTCGGAGGGAAGGTCCACTTTGGCGAGGCGCTGGAGACGGTGCAGAGCGACGTGGCCGAGGTCTCCCCCACCGTGTTCCTGGGCGTGCCGCGCATCTGGGAGAAGATGCACGCGGCCGTGACGGTGAAGATGCGCGACGCCTCGTGGCTCAAGCGCACCCTCTTCGACACCTTCACCCGGTTGGGCTCGAAGATTCGCGAGCGCGAGCGCACCGGTCAGCGCCGCTGGTCGGACTCGCTCGTGTGGCGTATCGGAGACCTGCTCGTCTACCGGCCGCTCCAGGAGCGCCTGGGCCTGCGGCGCTGTCGCTTCCCCATCTCCGGCGCGGCGCCCATCTCTCCGGAGCTGCTCGCCTGGTACGACAGCATCGGCGTCCGCATCTACGAGGGCTATGGCCAGACGGAGAGCGCGGGCACCAGCCACCTCAACATCCCGGGCGCAACGCGGTTGGGCACCGTCGGGCGCACCGTGCCGGGCGTGGAGTGTCGGCTCGCGGAGGACGGCGAGGTGCTCGTGCGCGGGGCCAACGTGTTCCTCGGCTACCTCAACAAGCCGGAGGCCACCGCCGAGGTCCGTGATTCGGAGGGCTGGCTGCGCACCGGGGATTTGGGCGAGGTCGACGCGGACGGCTACCTGCGCATCACCGGCCGCAAGCGCGAAATCCTCATCACCTCCGGCGGAAAGAACCTGTCGCCCGAGCGCATCCAGAACGCGCTGAAGAACAGTCCGTACATCAAGGAGGCGGTGGCCATTGGCGACCGTCGAGCCTTCGTCACCGCGCTGGTGCAGGTGGACCCGGAGACGGTGGCGGACTGGGCGCTGCGCCGCAAGATTGCCTTCACCTCATACACGGACCTCACGCTGCGGCCCGAGGTGCGCAAGCTCATCGACGAGGAAGTCGCACGCGCCAATGAAAGCCTCGCGCGAGTGGAGCAGGTGCGCGCCGTCCGGCTGCTCGCCCGCGAGATGACGCAGGACGCGGGCGAGGTGACAGCCTCCCTCAAGGTACGCCGCAAGGCGGTGCTCGAGCTGCATTCAGCGCTGGTGGAAGAGATGTACGCGAGGAGACGCGAATGACGCAGTTGCTCCAGCTCAGCATCTCGGGACTGGCGCTCGGGGCGAGCTACGCGCTCATCGCCCTGGGCTTCTCGGTCGTCTACCGAGCCTCCCGCCTCTTCAACTTCGCGCACGGCGAGCTGCTCAGCCTGGGCGCGTTCCTGATGACGGCGCTCGTCGAGGTGATGCCGTGGTGGCTGGCGCTCGCCGCCTCCGCGTGCCTCACCGGAGGACTGGCCGCGCTGCTGGAGCGCACCGTCCTGCGGCGCATGGTGGGACGGCCCGTCTTCACCACCATCATCCTGACGCTGTTCCTGGGCCTGCTCCTGCGCGCGGGCATCGTCATCGCCTTCGGCACCGACACGCGCGGCATGCCGACGCCGTGGGACACCATGGCCGAGGTGCAGGTGGGCGACTCCACCGTGCTCCTGTCCTCGCTCATCTCACTCGGAGCGACGAGCCTCGTGCTCTTCGGGATGCATGCGCTGGTGCAGCGCACCCCGATGGGCGTGGCGATGCGAGCGGCCAGTGAGAATCAGGAAGTGGCCCTGGTGCTGGGCATCCCCGTGGGCCGGGTGCTCGCCTTCACGTGGTTCCTGGCGGGAGCGACGGCCGCGGTGGCCGGCATCTTCCTGGGGATGTTCCCGCGCTCGGTGGACTCCAACCTGGGCTACGTGGCGCTGCGCGCCTTCCCCGCCATCATCGTCGGAGGACTGGAGTCGGTGGTGGGCGCGGTGGTCGCAGCGTTCATGCTGGGGCTGCTGGAGGTGTGGTCCCAGGCGTATGTGAATCCGCACCTGGGCGCGTTCGGCCACAACTTCCACGCCGTCTTCCCCTACGCCGCGATGATTCTCTTCCTGGTCCTGCGTCCGCGCGGACTCTGGGGCGAGCACGAGGTGCGCCGCGTCTAGGCGCGCCGCGAGACCACATCATGCCAACCCGCCCCTTGGTGATTCGGTACGAGGACGACCTGAAGCTCTTTCCCGGCCTGTGGCAGAGGGCCGGCGTGGCGCTGACGTTGAGCATCGCCCTGGCGTACCCGTGGCTCGTGAGCACCCGGTGGCTCACGGTGGGCAACCTGGGCCTGGTGGCCATCGTCGGCGCCGCGTCGCTGATGGTGCTCACCGGCTTCGCGGGACAGGTGAGCCTGGGGCACGCGGCCTTCCTCGCGCTGGGCGCGTACACGGTGGCGGTGCTCGGCGCGAAGCACGGCTGGCCATTCTGGCTGGCGCTGCCGCTGGCGGGGGGCGTGTCCGCGCTGGTGGGCGTGGTCATCGGCGCCTTCGCGCTGCGGCTCAAGGGTTTGTATCTGGCCATCGTCACGTTGGGCCTCGTCTTCCTCACGCAGCACGTGCTGCTCGCGTACCCGGAGGTGACGAACGGGCTGAGCGGCACGGCGGTGCCCATGTACTGGTGGTTCCGCGACGACGCGGGCGTGGCGGCATCACTGAGCGAGACGTGGCTGGTGGGCGGGGTGGGCTTCACCTTCGAGCGGAAGCTGTACTTCGTCTTCGCGCTGCTGGCCGCGGGCACGGTGTGGCTGACGAAGAACCTCCAGCGCTCCGACAGTGGCAGGGCGATGATGGCGGTGAGGGACCAGGACCTCGCCGCGGAGGTGCTCGGGGTTGGCACGACGCAGGCGAAGCTCCAGGCGTTCGGCGTGTCCTCCTTCCTGGCGGGCATCGCCGGGGCGATGTTCGCGTTCCAGCAGCAATACATCACCGTCGAGCCGCCCTTCGACCTGAACCTCTCCATCCAATACATCGCGATGATTGTGTTGGGTGGGGTGGGCACGGTGTTCGGCGCCGTGAGTGGCGCGCTCGCTTTCACCTTCCTGAGTCCCCTGGCGGAGACGGTGGGTGGCGCGATTCCCCTGGTGAACCAGCTCACGTCCGCGCAGCAGTCGACGGTGTTGCTGTCGCTGGTGGTGGTGCTCGTGCTGGTGCTGGAGCCGCTGGGGCTGTTTGGCGTGTGGCTGCGGGTCCGCCGGTACTTCCAGTCGTGGCCGTTCCGTTACTGAGTCAATCCAAGTCGTCGACGTTCAATGAGGGAGGGAATCACCATGAAGCGCGTGCTGCTCACTGTCCTGTTCGTATCGTTGCTGTCGGCCACCGGTGCCCAGGCCCAGCAGGCGGACCTGCGTGACTACGAGGCCGGTTTCTTCGTGCCGCACCGGGGCATCATCTCCAACATGTACCTGCGTCACGTATCTGCCTCCGGCGAGCGTGACTTCTCACAACTCCAGGCGGCCTTCCGAGCCACCTACGTGCTCAAGTTCGGCGACCTCGTCGTGGTCCCGTTCGACGTGAGCCTCCCGGTGGTGGACGTGACGGTGTTCCAGGGCAACCCCGCGACGCCGTCCGCCCCGAAGACGGCGCTGCGCGCGTCGGGCGTGGGTGACGTCACGTACATTCCCACGATTGGATATGGGCTCGTGCAGAACGCCGAGGACAACACCCATACGTGGTTCGCCTTCACGCCCTACGTCACCGTGCCGGTGGGCCAGTACGACAGCAACAAGCTGGTGAACATCGGCGCGAACCGCTGGGTGGTGCGCCCGCAGTTGGTCGCGGGTCAGCGCTTCAAGAAGATCTTCACGGTGGAGGCGATGGCGAGCATGGCCTTCCAGGGCGACAACGACGAGTTCCTGGTGCCGAGCGCGGAGGGTGGCTCGAAGCTGGTGATGAGCCAGGCGCCGTCCTTCGGCGGCATCTTCCACTTCGGCATGGACCTGTCCTCCACGTTCTTCACCGGCGCGGGCTACATCGTCGAGGCGTCCGGCAAGCGCACGCTGGATACGCCCGCGGGTGAGTTGGAAATCGCGAAGCGCACCACGGTGCAGTCGCTGCGGCTGACGATGGGCATCCGGCTGGAGAAGGCGTCCACGCTGATGCTCCAGTTCCAGCCCGACGTGGCTGTCTCGGAGGGTGTGACGAAGAGCCAGTTCATCGGCGCGCGCTTCACGCACGTGTTCTTCTAGGCACTGAGTCCACGGGAGACGGCCTTGGGATTCGGGCCGTCTCCTCGTCGGTTGACGAGCATGCTCAGGTGCGGGTGATGGAGGCGCCGCCGTCCACCAGCGTCGCGGTGCCCGTCACGAAGGACGCGTCATCGGAGGCGAGGAACAGCGCCGCCTTCGCCAGCTCCTCGGGCGTGGCCACCCGCTTCAGGGCGTGCAGCCCGGTGATGAACGTCTTCGACTCCGGCGACGCGTTCACCGTCTGATACATCGCCGTGTCGACACCGCCCGGAAGCAGCGCGTTCACCCGGACGCCCTTCGAGCCGTACTCGGCGGCGAGCGCCTGGGTCAGCCCCACCAGTCCGGACTTGCTCGCGGAGTACGCCGCGGTGCCCGGGAAGGCGAAGCTGTAGCCGACGAACGTCGACGTGAAGATGATGGAGCCCGCGCCCTGCTTCACCATGGGCCCGAGCTGGTGCTTCGCGCCGAGGAAGGCCGCCGTCAGATTCACCGCCAGCGCGTCGCTGAAGCCCTTCTCGGAGATCTCGGTGCTCGGGCCGCTCTCGCCCATGACGCCCGCGTTGTTGAAGGCGATGTCCAACCGGTCGTAGCGCTGCACCGCGAGCGCCACCAGCGCGCGGGCGTACTCCTCGGAGCGGACATCCCCCGCCAGCGCGACGGCCTTTCCACCGGCCGCGACGATTTCGGCGACCAGTGTGTCCAGCTCCTCCTTGCGGCGCGCGCCCACCACCACCTTCGCGCCCTCCGCCGCGAACAGCTTCGCCGCCGCCCGTCCGATGCCCGCGCTCGCTCCGGTGATGATGGCGACCTTCCCGTTCAACCGTTCCATGACTGGCTCTCCCGCGATTCGGCCGGCGAGGTGCCGGCGTCGATGAAAGAGAGATACGCCTCAGCTTTCCTGGGCGTAAGGGTTGGAAGCTGGTCTACTCATTCAGCTTTTATGAATAATGGGAGGTCGTACCCGTGGACCGTCTCCGTGCTTTTGAAGTCTTCGCCTCCGTCGTCCAGCGGGGAAGCTTCACCCAGGCAGCGGACGCGCTCGACACGTCGGCGGCCAACGTCACGCGCTATGTGCACGAGCTGGAGCGACACCTCGGCACACGCCTGCTCAACCGCACGTCACGTCGAGTGTCGCTGACGGAGAGCGGCAAGGCACTGTACGAGCGAGCACGCACCATCCTGGAGGAGGTGGCGGAGGCCGAGGCCCTGGCATCCGCGAGCACCGTCCAGGCACGGGGCCGCCTGCGCCTCAATGCGCCGCTGAGCTTCGGCATCCTGCATCTGGCGCCGTTGTGGCCGCGCTTCCTCGCGCGTCATCCGGAGGTCGAGCTGGACGTGTCGCTCTCCGACCGTGTCGTGGACCTGGTCGAGGAGGGCTATGACCTGGCCATCCGAATCTCGCGCGGTGGAGCGGGGAGCAACATCGGTCGGCGAATCTCCACTTCGCACAACCTGGTCTGCGCGTCGCCCGAGTACCTGGCCCAACACGGTGTGCCCAGGCAGTTGGACGACCTCTCCAAGCATGTCTGCGTCGCATACAGCAACTCGTCGATGGCCGAGGAGTGGCCGCTCACGGACTCCGAGGGCAGGACTCAGGTCGTGCACATGCGCAGTGTGATGCAGAGCAACAACGGCGACACCGTCCGAGCAGCCGCGCTCGCGGGCCGTGGACTGATATGGCAGCCCGGCTTCCTGATTGGCGAGGACCTGCGAGCGGGGCGACTGGTGCGAGTCCTGCCGGAGTATTCGCTGCCGGACATCGACATCCTCGCCATCTATCCCAGCCGGAGACACCTCTCCGCCAAGGTCCGGCTGATGATCGACTTCCTCGTCGAGCAGTTCCGAGGCACGCCACCCTGGGAGCGGACGTAAGCAGTACTCCCAGGGCCGGACTGGCGAGTCGTGGACGACGCGAAGTAGAGGTCCGCGCGTCAGAAGAGGACGACGCCCCGGGCATTCACTCCGCTGTTCATGTCGGTGAAGGCCCGGTCGAGTTGGTCCAGCGTGTACGTCGTCGTCACCAGCTCATCCAGCTTGAGCTTCTTCTGCGTGTAGAGCTCCAGCAGCCGGGGCATGTCGCGGTGGATGTCCGCGGTCCCGAACCAGGAGCCGAGCAGCCGCTTCTCGAACAGGGGCAGCACAAAGACGTTCAGGCTGATCTGCTCCTTCACGCTACCCACGCCGACGACGACACACGTGCCAGCCTTGCGCGTGCACTGGTAGGCCTGCTCGATGGTCTCCTTGCGGCCCACCGCTTCGTACGCGTAGTCCGCGCCACGTCCCTTCGTCAGCTCGCGAATGGCGGCCACCGGGTCCGTCTCGCGCGCGTCGATGACATCCGTCGCGCCGAAGACCTTGGCGAACTCCAGCTTCCTCGGGTGGACGTCCACCGCGATGATGCGCTCCGCCCCGGCAATCACCGCGCCCTGGATGATGTTCAGCCCCACGCCGCCCGTGCCGAACACCACCACCGAGCCACCGGGCGGCATCTGCGCCGTGTTGAGCACCGCGCCCACGCCCGTCGTCACCGCGCAGCCAATCAGCGCGGCCTTGTCCAGCGGCGCGTCCTCCGGGAGCTTCACCGCCGCTCGCGCTGGCACCACCGCGTACTCCGCCAGCGCGCCGAGCGCGGAGAAGACATTCAGCTCCCGCGAGTCCTTGTGCAACCGCGAGCTGCCGTCCGGCATCCGGTTGCTCGCGTTGATGCGCTCGCCCAGCTCACACAGGTTCGGACGTTGGATTCGACAGAAGTAACACTCGCCACATTGGGCGACCCACGAGAGGACGACCTTGTCGCCCTTCTTCACGTGCGTGACGTCCTCGCCTACTTCCTCGACGATGCCCGCGCCCTCGTGTCCCAGCACACAGGGGAGCTTCATCTTCACGGTGCCGTTCACCACGGACAGGTCCGTGTGACAGACACCACAGGCGACCATGCGGACGAGCAGCTCGCGCGCCTTGGGCGGCTCGAAGCTCACGTCGGTGATGGTCAGCACGTCCTTCTCGAAACACACGGCGGCCTTCATGGGGGCTCCTGATTCGGAGGGGAACAGCGAGAGGGGGGACGACAGACGAACGTCAGAGCTGCATCGCCTTGAGCTCCTGGAACTCCTCCAGTCCGTACCGGCCCAGCTCACGGCCATGTCCGGACTGTCGGTAGCCACCGAACGGCGCCAGCGGGTTGAAGCGGCCTCCGTTGATGTCCACCTGACCGGTGCGCATCCGCCGAGCCACCCGCTTCGCCCGCTCCACATCCTCCGACCAGACGCCACCGGCGAGGCCGTAGATGGTGCTGTTCGCGATGCGGACCGCGTCGTCCTCGTCGTCGTACGGCATGATGGCGAGCACGGGGCCGAAGATTTCCTCCTGCGCGATGCACATCTCCGGCGTGACGTTCGCGAAGACGGTGGGCTTCACGTAGTAGCCCTTCGAGAGCCCCTCGGGCTGCTCGGGTCCACCGGCGACGAGCTTCGCGCCCTCGCGAATGCCCTGTTGGATGTACTCACGGACACGAGTGCGCTGCGCGTCGGAGATGACCGGACCGAGCTTCGCCTCGCCCTTGAACGGGTCGCCCACGGTGAAGCCCGCGGCGACTTCGGCGGCGATCTTCACGGCCTCTTCATGTTGCGCGCGCGGCACGAGCAGGCGCGTGTGCGCCGTGCACGTCTGCCCGCTGTTGAGGAAGCAGTTGCCGACGCTCCGCTTCACGGCGGTCTTGAGGTTCGCGTCGTCGAGGATGATGGACGCGGACTTCCCGCCCAGCTCCAGGGACACGCGCTTGACGGTGGCTGACGCCAGCTCCGACACCCGGCGTCCCGCCCGCGTCGAGCCCGTGAAGGACACCATGTCCACCTCGGGGTGACGCACGAGCGCCTCGCCGACGATGGGGCCCGTCCCCGAGACGAGGTTGAAGACCCCGGGTGGCACACCGGCCTCGTGGAGAATCTCCGCGAGCATGAAGGCGTTGAGCGGGGCCACTTCGCTCGGCTTGAGAACGATGGTGCAGCCCGCCGCCAGCGCGGGGGCCACCTTCGCGATGGTCTGATGGAGCGGATAGTTCCACGGGGTGATGCAGGCGACGACGCCCACCGGCTCGCGCACCACCAGCGAGTTGCCCACCTGCTCCTCGAAGGACAGGTCCTGGAGGAGCTGCACATAGGTGCCCGTCACGGCGATGGGCGTGCCCACCTGGATGGGCTTCGACAACGCGATGGGCATGCCCAGCTCGCCCGTAATCGTCCGGGCCAGCTCATCCTGTCGGGCAGTCAGCCCCGCCTGGAGCCGACGCAGCAGGGCCGCGCGCGCCTCGACGGGATGGGTAGACCAGGTGTCGAAGGCGGCACGCGCGGCGCGCACCGCGCGGTCCACGTCCTCCACGGTGCCTTCGGGGATTCGCCCCATGACCTCCTCGGTGGAGGCGCTGAGCACATCGATGTGTCCCGTCCCTCGGGACGCCACCCACTCACCGTGGATGTAGAGCTTGTCGTAGACCTGCATGCGGTTCTCCCAACGTCAGAGGAAAGAGCGGAGCCGTCAGACGCGCTCCAGGACGGCGGCGATGCCCTGCCCCACCCCGATGCACATGCTGACGAGCGCGTAGCGACCACCAGAGACCTGGAGCTGGCGCGCGGCCGTCAGCGCCAGGCGCGCACCCGACGCTCCCAGCGGATGACCGACAGCGATGGCGCCGCCGTTCGGATTCACCCGACTGTCGTCCTCGCTCAGCTCCAGCAGCTTGAGGCAGCCGAGCACCTGCACGGCGAAGGCCTCGTTGATTTCGATGACGTCCAGGTCGGCCAGCGTCAGTCGTGCCCGCTCCAGCGCCTTGCGCGCGGCCGGGACGGGGCCCAGGCCCATGGTGCGAGGCGGAACCCCGGCAATCGCGGCCGAGACGATGCGCGCGAGCGGCTTGCACCCCGCATCCTCACCCACGTTGAGGGAGCCGATGAGCAGGGCCGCCGCGCCGTCATTGATGCCGGAGGCGTTGCCCGCGGTGACGACCCCATCCGCCGCGAGCGGCCTCAGTGTGGATAACTTGTCGAGCGTCGTGTCCGCGCGCGGGTGTTCATCCGTCGCCACGGTGGTGACGGTGCCCCGTCGCCCAGGAAGCTCCACGGGGACCAGCTCGCCGGAGAAGAAGCCACGGGCCTGGGCGGTGGCGTACTTCTGCTGGGACGCCAGGGCGAAGCGGTCCGTCGGCTCGCGACCTATACCCAAATCCCTCGCGATGTTGTCCGCCGTCTCCGGCATCGTGTCCCCGCCGAAGCGCGCCACGAGGCGTGCGTTGGGGAACCGCGCGCCCAGCGTCGTGTCGAAGACCTGAGCCTCGCGGCTGTAGGGCGACTCCGCCTTGCCCATCGCGAAGGGCGCGCGGCTCATGCTCTCCACGCCTCCCGCGACGAACAGCTCCCCCTGCCCCGTCATCACGGAGCGCGCCGCGTCCAGCACCGCCGCGAGACCGCTGCCGCACAGCCGGTTCACCGTGACGCCGCCGGTTTCGATGGGCAGTCCCGAGAGCAGCGCCGCATGTCGCGCCACATTGCGACTGTCCTCACCCGCTTGATTGGCGCAGCCGATGACGACGTCCTCGACGGCACCGGGCTCGAAGGGGCCGCGCGTGAGCAATGTCCGGATGACTCCGGAGAGGAGGTCATCGGGACGTACGGGAGCCAGGGCTCCGGCGTGGCGGCCGAACGGCGTGCGCAGCCCGTCGTAGATATAAGCACTCATGAGGGTCAGTTCTCCGGAGTGAGGAGGGAGACGCCGAGTCGGGCTCGGCGGGACAACCACGGACTTGCGCGATAGCGAGGGTCACCCGAGGCGGAGTGGATGGCCTCCAACACCTTCAGCAGCCTGCGGGGCCCGAGCGCGTCGCCCCAGGACAGCGGGCCTAAGGGATAGCCAAGCCCCAGCGTCACCGCGGCATCGATGTCCTCGGGACTGGCGATGCGCTGCTGCGCGATGTCGCAGGCGATGTTGACGACCGTGGCGAGCACCCGCTGTGAGACGAAGCCCGTGCTGTCGTGGATGCGCGACACCGGAGTGCCATCCGCCGCGAGCAGCGACAGCGCCGAGTCCAGGAACGGCCGCCGTGTCACCGGCGTCGTCATCACCGTGCGGCGGCGCTCCGGACCGAACAAGAGGTCCACGGCCACGGTGCGCTCGGGGTCGACCTCCAGTGCCAGCGCCGTGGTCGTCGCATCCCTCCCCAGTGGGGCCACCAGACACAGTGACTCCGGAGAGGGCTGCTCACCGTCATCCGGGAACCAACCCGCCGCACGCACCAGGGACAACAAGGCATCCCGCCAGGCGGGCTCATCGGCGGCGACCCACACCGGCCGACGCTCGCCCGAGGGAATCGCGGGCTCCGGCTCGACGCGGGGCTTGCCGCCTTCGTGGGAGTAGAAGCCCCGCCCGCTCTTGCGTCCGAGCAGTCCCGCCGTGAGTCGCTGCCTCAGGACGTACGACGGACGGAAGCGCGGCTCCTGGTAGAACTGCTCGTAGACGGACTCCATCACCGGGTGGGAGACGTCGAGCCCCGTCAAATCCAGCAGCTCGAAGGGCCCCATCCGGAACCCCGCCGCCTCGCGCAGCACCCGGTCGATGTCCGCGAAAGAAGCGACACCTTCCTGGAGGATGCGCAGCGCCTCCGTGCCGAAGCCGCGTCCCGCGTGATTGACGATGAAGCCCGGCGTGTCCGCCGCGCGCACTGGCCGGTGCCCCAGACGATGGGCCAGCGCCACGAGAGCCTCGCCTACCCACGGCTCCGTGCGCGCGCCCTCGATGACCTCCACCACCTTCATCAACGGCACGGGGTTGAAGAAGTGGAAGCCTCCGACCCGACCCGGGCGCTCGCAGACGGAGGCGATGGCCGTCACCGACAACGACGAGGTGTTCGTGGCCAGGAGGCAGCCGGGGCCGACGATTCCCTCCAGGCGCGTGAACAGCTCCTGCTTCACCCGGAGGTCCTCGACGATGGCCTCCACGACCACGTCACAGCCCGCGAGCGACGCCTCGCAGGGAACGGGCTCCAATCGGGACGTCGCCGCTCGAGCCGCATCCGGCGACAAACGGCCCTTCGTCACCAGCGAGTCGAACATCGACGCGACGCTCGTGCGGGCTTCTTCCGCGGCCTGGGGACGCGCGTCGAACAGGCGCACCGTGATTCCGGCCTGCGCGGCGAGCTGGGCGATGCCGCGCCCCATGACACCCGTGCCGACCAGACCCAGCGTGAGCGAGGGGGCTTGGACATCGACCATGTCAGCGTCCCTCGAAGGCGGGCTTGCGCTTGTCCAGGAAGGCCCGCATGCCTTCCTTCTGGTCCCGGGTCGCGAAGAGGAGCTGGAACGCCTTGCGCTCCAGCAAGAGCGCCTCCGACAGCGACGCATCCTGGCCCGCGAGGACGACCTCCTTGATTTGCCGCACGGCCAAGGGCGGCATGCGCGCCACCTTGCGCGCGAGCGCCAGCGCCCGCTCCAACACCTCGCCGTCCGGAACCACTTCCGTGACGAGCCCCATCGCCTCCGCTTCCCGGGCCGTCATCGGCTCACCGGTGAGCAGCAGCTTCATCGCCTTGAACTTCCCCACCGCCCGCGTCAGGCGTTGCGTGCCGCCCGCTCCCGGCATGATGCCGACGCGAATCTCCGGCTGGCCAAAGCTGGCACCCTCGCCCGCGACAATCATGTCCGCGTGCATGGCCAGCTCACACCCACCCCCGAGCGCAAAGCCATTCACCGCGGCGATGACCGGGCTGGGGCACTCCACCAAGGACTGCCAGAGCCGATGTGTGTCTCGGAGCAAGAGCTCCACCGGCGTCGCCTCCGCCAGCGCCCGCAGGTCCGCGCCCGCCGCGAAGAACTCCGGACCGCCCGTCAGGACGATACAGCGGACGGCCGTGTCCGCTCCCAGCTCCAGGAAGCAGGCAGCCAGCTCCTGGCGCAGCTCCAATCCCAATGCATTGCGAACCTCGGGGCGGTGGAGTCGCACCAATGCGACCCCTTCCTCGGGCTTCTCAACGAGCACTTGAGCCATGGGCCGGTCTCCATCAATTTCGCTGTGCGGAATTGAATTTCGCAAACCTTGACCCATTTGTACTGTCTGTTTATCGTGAAGGCAATCCCGCACTTTCAGGACCGCCATGCGACGCTTCTCAGCCCTCTCATCTCCTCCCAATGACGTTGGTGCCCCCTACGTGGAGTCGCTGGAGCAGGTGGGCGAAGAAGAAGTGAAGGACCGTCAGTTCGTGACGGCGCTCGCGCGGGGGCTGGAAATCCTGCGCGCCTTCACGCCTCAGCGCCCCATGCTCGGCAACCAGGAGCTCGCGGCGAGCACGGGGCTGCCCAAGCCCACCATCTCCCGGCTCACGCACACGCTGACGCGGCTGGGCTACCTCACGTATTCCCAGCGACTGGGCAAGTACCAGCTCGGCACCCGTGTGCTGGCATTGGGCTTCGCGGCGCTGTCCAACATGGGGGTGCGCGACGTGGCGCGGCCCCTGATGCAGGACCTGGCGGACTACGCCAACGTCCCCGTGTCCCTGGGCAGCCGAGACCGTTTGAATGTCGTGTACGTGGAGCACTGTCGCTCCACGGCGGCGGTGACGCTGCGGCTCGACATCGGCTCACGGCTTCCGCTGGCCACCACGGCCATGGGGCGCGCGCTGCTCGTCGCGCTACCAGAGGGCGAGCGCCGCTACTTCATGGACCACATGGCGAAGCGGGAGCCGGAGAAGTGGCCGCGCCTCCAGGCCAGCATCGAGAAGGCGCTCGAGGAGTACCGCACCCACGGCTTCACGCTCTCCGTCGGCGACTGGGACAAGGACGTCAACGCCGTGGGCGTGCCCTTCATCGCGCCGGATGGCAGCGGCTTGCTGGCCTTCAACTGTGGCGGCCCGTCCTTCCTCCTCCCGCGCCAACGACTGCTCCTGGATATCGGGCCCCGCCTGGTGAACCTCGTCCGCAGCGTCGAAGCGGCCCTCCAGAATCGCTGACAAGGAATCCCCTGCCCATGATGCGCGAGGACGACACCCTGGACCCGCTGCTCACCATGCTCGAGCGCTTCGTGAAGGAGCGCTTGATTCCCAACGAGCATCGCGTCGCGGACGAGGACGCCATTCCCGCCGACATCATCATGGAGATGCGTGGGCTGGGCCTGTTCGGCCTGTCCACCCCCGTGGAGTACGGCGGCATCGGGCTGAACATGAGCCAGGAGGTGCGGGTGGCCTTCGTGCTCGGTCAGACGTCGCCCGCGTTCCGCTCGCTCATCGGCACCAACAACGGCATCGGTTCGCAGGGAATCGTCCTGGACGGCACGGAGGAGCAGAAGAACAAGTACCTGCCCCGGCTGGCCTCGGGCGAGATTGTCGGCGCCTTCGCGCTGACGGAGCCGAACGCCGGCTCGGATGCCTCGTCTCTGAGGACCACGGCCCGGCGCGACGGTGACGTCTACGTGCTCAATGGCACCAAGCGCTTCATCACCAACGCGCCGGAGGCCGGGCTGTTCACGGTGATGGCGCGCACCAACCCCGACGAGAAGGGCGCGAGTGGCATCTCCGCGTTCCTCGTCGAAGCGGGCACGCCGGGGCTGCACATCGGCCCCGCCGACCGGAAGATGGGCCAGAAGGGCACCCACACCGCCGACGTGCTGTTCGAGGACTGTCGCGTCCCGGCGACGCAGCTGCTCGGCGGCGTGGAGGGACAGGGCTTCAAGACGGCGATGAAGGTGCTGGACAGGGGCCGGCTCCACATCGCGGCCGTCTGTGTCGGCGTCTCCGAGCGCCTCATCCGCGAGAGCCTCCGCTACGCGATGGAGCGCGAGCAGTTCGGCAAGCCCATCGCGGAGTTCCAGCTCATCCAGGCGATGCTGGCCGACAGCCGCATGGAGGCCTACGCGGCCCGGTGCATGGTGCTGGACGCGGCCCTGCGCAGGGACCAGGGGCAGAACATCAGCACCGAGGCCTCCTGCTGCAAACTGTTCGCGAGCGAGATGGTGGGACGCGTCGCGGACCGCGCGGTGCAGATTTTCGGTGGGGCGGGCTACATCGCGGATTACGGCATCGAACGCTTCTATCGCGATGTGCGCCTCTTCAGGCTCTACGAAGGCACCAGTCAAATCCAGCAACTGGTCATCGCGCGCAATATGATGCGCGAGGCGAGCTGAGCCGTCCCCGCGAGGCGCCGGCACCGTCCCGCCTTGGGAGCATGCATGTACGTGGTCTTCGGAGTCCTTGCTGGTATCACCGTCTTCGTGCTCGCCCTGCGGCAGTGGTTGCTGCGCAGGGAGGGCGCGCCCAGCCCGAGCGAGCCCTTCGACGGGCACGTCTACCGGGTCGGCAAGGCGGTCATCGCCGAGCGACGCTGCGAGCAGCCCCGCGCCACGGTCATCGGCATGCACGGCTTCGTGGCGGACATGCGCTACTTCACCCGCCACTACGGCGAAGCCGACATCCAGCTCATCCTGGTGACGAGCTGCGACTACCACCTGCCCATCACCGCGCCTCGTGAGCAACCCGCCCCCTGGGCGAAAGTCCCGACGGCGCCGGAGGGCACCATCGCCCACGACGCCGCGGTGCTGGTGCAGGCGCTGGAGCACCTGCCGAAGACGGACCAGGTGCGGGTCCATGGGCACTCGCGCGGTGGCGCGGTCGTCCTGGAGGCCGCGAAGCAGCGGCCTGACTTGTTCGAGCGCGTGGAGGTGGTGCTGGAGGCGCCCGTGCTCCCGCAGGCGCGGCCCTACACGAGCCTGTCGCGCGCACAGCTCTGGCTGCTGCCCTTCCTCATCCCCCTGTGGCGGCGTGCACCCATCGCCCGCCACAACCGGGGCGCCTGGGGGCCGCTGGAGGACTCGCGCAAGCGGGAGCTCATCATGGCCTTCCCCTTCAACCCGAAGCGGGTGTCGACCATGGTGGCCAACCTGCTGGATATCGGCGCATGGAGCCGGGAGCGTGACGCGTCGGTGTTCCGGAACGTGCGGCGAGGCACCGTGCTCGTCCCGGGCAAGGACCGGGTGCTGGAGTCCTCCTCCATGCTGGAGAGCGCTCAGCGCGGCATGCCCGAGCTCAACGTGGTGAAGCTGGACGGGTGCAGCCACTTCGTCGTGTGGGACCGGCCGGACGCGATGCCCGCGCTGGCTCGCGTCACGGAGCGTGCCGCCGCGAACGGGTGAGCGCCCTCCTACTTGCGATGCCACCAGCGCTTGCGCGCCGCGCGGACGTCGGACCAGTCCACCAGGCTGTCGTGCACGTTCTCCTGCCCCCGCTGGGCGTCGGGCATGTCGCCGGACTCCACCCGGGCGATGAGCTCCGGCAGTCGCGCGTAGAACGTGGGTGAGCGGTACTGGGGATGCAACGTCCACAGTCCGGGCCCGGTCCCCAGGAAGTCCAGCCGCCACAGTCCCTTGCTCGCCATGGTCCGGGTGACGAGGTTCTCCGGCTCCCGGTAGGGCGGATTGCCGGCGCGCAGCGCTCGCAGGACGTGGATGGGCGGTGCCAGCCTCGCGCGCAGCGGGCCCAGGCGCCGCGTCATGGCGTCGCGGTCCACCAGGAAGACGCGGCTGCTGAAGCGGCGGAAGCGGAAGGCCCGCGGTGCGCCATCCGGCTCATACCAGCGGGCATCCACGCCGATGGTGCCATCCGTCCTGGGAGGACCCGAGAGCGGACTGCAGCTCACCAGCTCCTCACGCGCGGCGAGCTGCTCCGCGGCCTCGGTCACCCACGTCCGCGAGCCACCGCCGATGAGCATGTCCGCGTCCAGGTGCAGGACATGCCGGTGCGCTGCCTGGGCCACACCGAAGAAATAGGAGTGATAGGGGCCGCCGCGCGAATCCTTCATCGGCAGGCGAGTACCGCCGAAGAACCGTTCGGAGAGGGCCTGGGTGGTGGCGGGCGAGTAGTCCACCTCCACCACGCGCACTCGAGGGTCGGCGGCGCGCAGCTCCGCGAGCAGCGCCTCCATCTTCGGCTTCCGCTCCAGCCACGCCTCGGCGAAGCGACTGCCCTGACTGCGGTGCAGGTCCAGCACCAGCAGGATTTCCTGCACGGAGGGACCGAGCTGACGGAGCTGGTGCGGCAGGATGAGCCGCGCGTGCGGATGGTCCGTGGGCGCCAGGTTGATTTGCAGCGTGACGGGGCTCATGGCTCACCCGCTCCGGCGCACGGCCCAGGAACAACACGGACGTGCCCTGCCCGACACGGCCCTGGGTGGGCCGCGAGGCAAAGGCAGACATCTACGAGGTTCGAAGGGGACTCATCCATGGCGGGCAGGCCCTTCCTTGCCACAACCGGATGAATGACTCAACGCGGAGGCGGATTTCCCCGCGCCCTGCTTGCATCGAGAGTGCACGCCCCGGGAGTCGAACCCGGCGAAGTCGGTACGTCAGACCGATGCCGTCACCCGCTGGCTCGGCGTGCATGCTGCGGATGGTCCTGGCAGGAATCGAACCTGCGACCTCTCGGTTCGCAACCGAGTGCTCTCATCCCCTGAGCTACAAGACCTGAAGAATCGTGTGATGCCCCGTACGGGAGTCGAACCCGTCTTTCCGCAGTGAAAGTGCGGCGTCCTCCGCCAATAGACGAACGAGGCGACTGGCTGCTGCGCGACTGAAGTGAAGGAGTACCTCGTACGGGAGTCGAACCCGTCTTTCCGCAGTGAGAGTGCGGTGTCCTTCGCCGATAGACGAACGAGGCAACTGGGTACTGCGAGTGAGGGGACCCGGAAAAAGGAAGAGGCCGGGTCCCCTCTGGGAGCCCGGCCTCGGAGAGCCATGCCGCGTCGGTCGACGTGGCGTGGAAGCTCAGAGTCCGGGTGGAGCACCTCGGAAGGAAGCAATCCCCTCCAGGAACTCATCCTCTTCGGAAGCGGTGTCCTGCTCGGTGTTCGCGAACAGCACGGCGATGCCGCGGACAGTGTCGTTCTTGCGCTTGAGATTCATCGGGCTCATCGGATTCACCGTCGGCATGGTCACCGCTCCTTTCGCCGTGGACAGACGCGTCTTCATTTGTCTCCTGACAAGCCGTGTTTCAGCCGTGTTTCACCCGCCCTAACGTCCCCAGGCGGGAGTGCATATCGGCCGCTCCTCCGGGGCACGCGTTGTCACATGGAATATCGTCGACGGCGTCAGCCCCTCGCGCACGGAGGAGGGAGCCGAGCTGAGTGCTACGCGCGCCCCTCCCCGCGGGGTTATCTTCCCCACATGAGGAGGGAGTGGGATGCACGAGGGTGAGGCGGTGGGCGGCTATACGGAGGTGTCTCCCTCGGGCGTCCTGTCGGACCGGGTAGACGCCTTCTGGCGCTTCGTCGCCCCCACTGCCCGGCAAGGAAGCACACCTCCTCGCGTCCACCGGGTGCTCCCCGACGGCTGCACGGACCTCATCGTCCACTTCCGTGACGCCAGCGCCATCGGCCGTGGCGCCGAACCCCGCCTGATGGTGGTCGGCCCCATGGAGCGCTTCGCCCTCGTCGACCTGGAGCCGGGCTCGGTGAACCTCGGCATCCGACTCCGGCCGGGCTGGGCGCTCGCGTTGCTCGGGGTGAGCCCTCGCGAGCTGCGCAACCTGAATGTCCCCGTGGAGGAGTGCGCACCCGCGTTCCGCGCCCTCCATCAGCGACTGGCGTCCTGCCGCTCCGTGGAGCACGCCATGTCCCTGCTGCGAGAGGAAGTGGCGACGCGCAACGCCACCCCTCGCTACCTGCCGAGGGCACGCACCACCTATGCGCTCCAGTGCCTCCAGTCCTCCGCCGGGCAGGTGCGGATGTCCTCGCTCGCCCGCACCCTGGGCATCAGTGAGCGCACCCTGCACCGGGATATCCTGGACGAAGCGGGGGTGGCCCCCAAGCTGCTCGCCCGGGTGCTCCGCTTCCAGCGGGCCGTGGCCCGCCTGCGCACGGGGCAGCAGGACCTGAGCACCCTGGCGCTCGACTGCGGCTACTCGGACCAGGCGCACTTCACCCGCGAGGTTCGCGAGCTGGCGGGAGTGTCCCCCACCGGGCTGCTGGAATAAGTCCTGTCCGAATTCTTCAAGACGCTCCGGCGAGGCCGTGAGAGACCCACGTCATCCGGCAGCCCCTCACCTTCGCCTCGGAGCGTTCCCATGCAGCTCGGCTATGTCATCCTCTACGTCCCGGATGTGCCCGCCACCATCGCCTTCTATGAGATGGCGTTCGGCTTGAAGCGGCGCTTCATCCACGAGAGCAACATGTACGGTGAGCTGGAGACGGGCACCACGGCCCTGGCCTTCGCGTCGGAGGAGATGGCGGCCCAGAATGGCCTCACCGTGCGCTTCCATCGGCCGAAGGAGACCGCCACCGCGGTGGAGGTGGCGCTCGTCACTCCGGACGTCGCGGCCGCCTTCCAGCGCTCGGTGCAGTCAGGCGCGAGCCCCGTCCATCCACCCAAGCAGAAGCCCTGGGGACAGACGGTGGCCTACGTGAAGGACCTCAACGGCGTGCTGGTGGAGATCTGCTCCCCCATCTCCGCCTGAGGTGAATGGAATCGCCGGGAATCGAACCCGGACCGCTCGGACGCCAGCCGAGTGCTCTCCCGTTAAGCCACGATCCCTGAAGGGGTGCTGCCAGCGCTCCGACAGGGAATCGAACCCTGTTCACACGGTAGACGGCCGTGCTGCGATCCAATCGCATCCCGGAGCAAAAACGAACGACACATCTGGATGACAGGATTTGAACCTGCGGCCTCACGGATCCGAACCGTGCGCTCTGGCCAGACTGAGCTACATCCAGGAAACCCACTTCCACTGCGTGCGACGAGTCGGGACGACTGGATTCGAACCAGCGACCTCACGCACCCCAAGCGTGCGCTCTATTCCAAGCTGAGCTACGTCCCGAAACCACCATGCCGCGAGCGGGATTCGAACCCGCAACCTCTGCATTCTGAGAGCAGCGCCTCTACCAGGTTGGGCTACCGCGGCGTTTGAGACAGACACAACGACAACGACTGCAATTGAGTGGAGCCGCCGGGATTCGAACCCGGGACCGCTCGGATGCGAACCGAGTGCTCTCCCGCTGAGCTACGACCCCATGAATGTCTTGAAAGCAGCCTGCGGGATTTGAACCCGCGTCGTCCTGAGTGGCGCTCAGGTGCCTCGCCTCTCGGCCAAGGCTGCGTGTGCTGGTGCTGGTGCGTGCCCGGAAAATGAGAAGGGCCGGGTTCCCTCTGAGGGAGCCCGGCCCTGCCTGCCGTGCCACGTTCGAGAACGGGCGCGGAAGAGTCAGGTTCCGGGCGGACGACCGCCGTCGGTATCACCCAGCGGGGCTGGGGCAAGAGCGGTGGCAAGGGCGACGGGCGCGAGCGCGTCGATGCCGCTGACAGTGTCGTTCAGAATCTCGGGGTTCATCGGGCTCGTCAGGTTCGTCGTCGTCATGGTCACCGCTCCTTTCACCGAGAAATGACGCGCGGATATTTCATCCCTGACATGCGAGTGTTTTCAGCGACACCCTCGCCGCCCCGTGGCTGCTGACCGGGGCCCAGGTTCAGGATATGAGTCAGGACGAAGCCCGCGCCGCTTCCCCCCTGGCCGGAGGGGTCGCCGACGTCGGGGTGAGACCCCCTCGGATGAAGACCCCCCTCCCCCTCGCCCTGGCCGCCCTGCTCGCTCTCATCGGCTGCGCGGTGGACGACGCGCCGTCCATCTGCAACTTCCCAGCGACAGAGGAAGTGCCGGGCATCGACCCGCTGCTCGTCCCGGTAGGAGCGCCCGCGGCGATGCGCGTGGACATCGCCACCCGGACCTTGCAGTGCGAGAGCGGCAAGACGGCCCAGGCCCCCGACACCGCCACCGCGGAGGTCTTCGACCCGGAGAACCGCGTCACGCCCTCCCAGGTCTCCCTCCAGGCGGCGGGCACCGTGGCCACGCTGAGCTTCACGCCCACCGTCGTGGGTCGGCACCACGTCATCCTCGCCTTCACTCCCGTGGGCGGCATCCGGCAGCTCGGCGTCTACGCGGCGAGCCGCTGGGCGGGCGCCTCCTCCCCTGTCACCCTGCCCCTGCCCCGATGTGGCCAGCTCGAGCGCACCACCCATGGTCTGTGGCTGTGTGACGGAGTCGCCCTGCGCGGCCCCTCGGACCGGCCCTTGCGGCTGGGCACCGGCTCCACGGCTCCCGACGTGGCCGTGTCGGGCAACGTCGTCTGGGTGGTGGGAGATGGGCGGGTGCGCCGGTACGTGGATACGGGCTCCGAATTGGAGCTGACGGGCTCGCTGCTGCTGAGCACGATGCCGGGCGTGAAGGCCATCCAGTCCCGGCTGGCCTCGGAGAACGAACTGGTGGTGCTGGACACCGAGTCCCTGCACCGCTTCGTCTTCACCGACAAGGCGGTGCTCGAGGCCCCCGCTCCCACGGCCTGGGCACCCGGGCGATCTCGCATCCCGTTTGGCCTGGACAGCACGGTGGGGCTGCTGGTGCGCGCGGCGGAGGACCGGGTGCTGGTGGTGAGCCTGTCCGGGTCGACCGACAGCACGGCCTGCGCCTTCAAGCTCGGCGCGGACGGAGCCTTCCTGTCGGAGGGCGTGCTCTGCGCCCCCGTGCGCGGCAGGCCCGTGGGACTGGAGGCCGGCAGCCTGTGGACCCAGGTCGGCGCCAACGTCCCCACGGGGAACTCCGGACGCATGCTGCATCGCTGGGGCATCTCCGAGGGACACCTCGACGAGCAGAACGCGCTCATCCTGGATGCCTCCATCGCCGTGGCCGACGCGTCCTTCCGCGGGGGCTTCACCATCCCCGCCCTGTACTCCGTCCCCCGGAACGACACGCCGCTGACACGGCCGAGAGTCCTCCCGGGCAGGTCCGCGCTGGGGCTGGAGCTGATGCCCACCGACATGCCGCTCGCCGAGGGCGCCCGCTCCACCTCGCCCCGCTTCCACTGGGGCGGCGACTCACGCCCGACTGTCGGATTCACCACCGTCTACGAGCAGGCCGCGCCCTGACCCGCCTGGCCGAGCCCCGGAAGTGACTCCCTGGAGCTCCCACGAACCGTCCTCCGCCCTGAACCGGTGACAGGTTCGGAAAAAGCGCGAGGAGATGGTTGCCTGCCTCTCGCAGTGCCCTCCGTGCGGGTGTAGAGAGGCCGGCGCGTCGCGACTGGCCGCGCGCTCCCACCGTCGGAGGCGAGCCCCATGATGGACAGCCCTCTCAGCGCCTCGCTCTCCATGGAGGAGCTCCATGAAGCGTGGCCGGTGCTCTCCATCGACGAGCGCCTGGAGGGCTTCCGCCTCTTGCCGTCCGCGGTGGCGGACGACTTCTTCCTCGCCCTGTCCGCGCGCGAGCAGGCGGAACTCATCCTCCACCTCCCGACATCGGAGCGGCGCACGTGGGTGCGGCTGCTGCCCCCCGACGACCTGGCGGACCTGGTGCAGGCGGTGGAGCCGGAAGCGGCCGACGCCATCCTCGCGCAGCTCGACGATGCCAGCCGGCGCGAGGTCAACGTGCTGTTGGCCTACGCGGAGGACGACGCCGGCGGTCTGATGAACCCGCGCTTCGCGCGCGTGCGGCCGGACATGACCATCGACGAGGCCATCGGCTACCTGCGCAAGCAAGCGCGGGAGAAGGTGGAGACCGTCTACTACGCCTACGCGCTGGACACGGAGCAGCGCCTGCAGGGCGTGCTCTCGCTGCGCCAGCTCTTCCAGGCCGCCAGCGACAAGAAGGTCGCGGACGTCATGCACCATGACGTCATCACCGTGTCGGAGAACACGGACCAGGAAGTGGTGAGCCAGCTCTTCGCCGAGCACGGCTTCATGGCCCTGCCCGTGCTCGACGAGCAGAACCGGATGAAGGGCATCGTCACGGTGGACGACATCGTCGACGTCGTCCAGGAAGAGGCCACCGAGGACATCCAGAAGGTCGGCGGCATGGAGGCCCTGGAGGCCCCCTACTTCGACGTCGGCTTCTTCGGCATGTTGAAGAAGCGCATCGGCTGGCTGCTCGTCCTCTTCCTCGGACAGATGCTCACCGCCACGGCCATGAGCAGCTTCGAGGGCGCGATTCAGCGCGCCGTGGTGCTCAGCCTCTTCGTGCCGCTCATCATCTCCTCCGGCGGCAACTCCGGCAGCCAGGCCTCCACGCTCATCATCCGCGCGCTGGCGCTGGGTGAGATGCGGCTGAAGGACTGGTGGCGCGTGGCGCGGCGAGAGGTGCTCTCCGGCCTGGTGCTGGGCTTCGTGCTGGGCGCGGTGGGCCTGGGTCGCATCGTGGTGTGGCAGGAGGTGTCCGGCGCCTATGGCGAGCACGCCTTCCTGCTGGGCTGCGCGGTGGCGCTCTCCGTGCTGGGCGTGGTGACGTTCGGCACGCTCGCGGGCTCCATGCTGCCCCTGGTGCTGCGCCGCTTCGGGTTCGACCCCGCGAGCGCCTCCGCGCCCTTCGTGGCCACGCTGGTGGACGTCAGCGGCGTGGTCATCTACTTCACCGTCGCCAGCCTCCTGCTGCGCGGCACGCTGCTCTAGCTAGAGGCGCGAGCCCCAGCCCGCGCGGGAGGCCCGGTCATGATTCGCACCACCCTTCGGCGCACCCTCACCCTGGAGGCCCCGGAGTCACCGGGCCGCGCCGCGCACGTCTCCGCAGCCAGTGGACTGGTGCGCGTGGGCGAGTGGCTGCACGTCGTCGCGGACGACTCGCTGCACCTGGCGACGTTCTCCGTGCGCGGCGATGCTCCGGGGCGCCTGTCGCGACTCTTCGCCGGTGAGCTGCCGGAGGAGCCCCAGGCGCGCAAGGCGGCCAAGCCGGACCTGGAGGTGCTCTGTGTGCTGGGTCCGCTCGCGGGCGCGCCTCATGGGGCATTGCTGGCGTTGCCATCGGGTTCCTCGCCCGTTCGAGTGGTCGGAGTGGTGCTGCCCTTGAACGCGGAGGGCGCGCTCGCGGGTGCGCCGCGCACGGTGGACTGCTCGGCGCTGTATCAGCAGATTGGGCGGGAGCTGGGCTCGCTCAACATCGAGGGCGCGGCGGTGGTGGGCGGACGGCTGCGGCTGTTGCAGCGAGGCAATGGCGACGCGGGCGTGGACGCGCTGGTGGACCTGGACCGCGAGCGCGCGCTGCGTGGAATCGAAGTGGGCGCGCTGGGGCCGGAGGTGCTGCGCACGATTGCTCGATGGGAGCTGGGGCGCTCGGGCGGAGTGAGGCTGTCCTTCACGGATGCGTCACCGCTGCCGGACGGGCGGCTCGTGTTCACCGCGACGGCCGAGGACACTCGAAATGCGTACGCGGATGGGCCGGTGGCGGGCTCCGCGGTGGGACTGCTGGCACCGGATGGGACGCCGCTGTTCCTGGACTCGGTGGACGCGAAGGTGAAGCTGGAGGGCGTGGACGCGCGAGTGGAGGGCGGACGCGTGCACCTGCTGTTGGTGGCGGACGCGGATGACCCCGCGGTGGCGGCGCCCTTGCTGGAAGCGGTGCTGGACGTACCGGCGTAGGCGCCCTGGACGGGCCCCTTCGTCAGTCGTGCTCGTGCGCGGCTTCTTCGGGCCTGCCGCCCACGGCCTCGAGCGAGGAGCGCGCGGGACGGGCCCGGTCGAAGGCCACCTCGCGCTCGCCCACGCCCTCCGCCGTGGTGTTGGCGATGCGCTTGCGTGCCCGGGCGATGTAGTCCTGCACGAGCACCGGGTCCGGGTGCGTCTTCAACGTCTCCACCCAGGTCTCGATGGCCTTCTCGTGCTCACCGGCGTCCGAGCGCAGCTTGCCCATCTCGAAGAGGGCGTGCGGCGACAGCTCCGAGTCCGGGAAGCGGGTGCGCAGGTCCGCGAAGGCGCGCGAGGCCTCCTGACGACGGCCCTCCATCATCGCGATGGCCTGGGCCTGGAGGAACAGCGTGTCGTCCACGAAGACGCTGGTGGCGAAGCGCTCGACGAGGCGACGCGTCTCCAGCTCGCACTGCTGATAGTCGCCCAGCTCGAAGTAGAGCTTGGCCACCTGGTAGTGCAGCTCGGCGCCCTGGGGCGGGTTGCGCTGGAGCGCGGCGGTGAGCTGGTCGATGGCGCCGCGCAGGTCGCGGTAGTGCACGCGCAGCAGCTCCGCGAGGATGATGCGCGCCTCCAGCGCCTCGGGAGACTCCGGGCACTGCTGGATGAGCTCGCGGTAGACTCCCACGGCCTCCTTCACCTTGCGCTGCTCCAGCCAGTAGACGTCCGCGGCGCCCTTCAGCGAGCGGGCGCGCAGCACGAGCGCCTCCGGCGTGCTGTCGTGGCGCAACATGTCGAACGCCTTGCGGTATTCGACGAGGGCCTCATCGGGACGCTTCTCGTAGATGGCGTCGCGGGCTCGCTGGAGGTGGTCCACCGGCTTGTCGCGACGACACCCGGCGCTGGCCAGGGCCAGGGCCACGAGCGCGAACCGGAGCGCCCGCACTAGCACTTCTCCGGGGTGACGGTGACGCAGCGCGAATCCTCGCAGCTCACGCACTCGGCGATGGGCGACACGTCGGTGGTGCATACGTCGACGCGGGAGGTGCGTGGGCAATCCTCCGACGTGACACACCGGTAGACGCTCCCGTCTTCACGGGTGATGTCCTGGGCCGTGGAGCCGCAGACTTCCAGGTCGTTGCATCCCAGCAACCCCGCCCCGATGGCGGCGAGGACTGCGCGCGCGGTGCGTCTCACGGCGCCGGTTCTACCTTTATTCGCCCACGCCGTCACGGAACGGTGCGCCTGCCCGCCTGCCCAGTGGAAACCCTTGCGACCTGGCTCCACAGGGGGTGAAGCCCGAAAAACAAGCGTGTCATGAACTACCCGGCGCCTGCGTGGTAGGATTTGGCTCGGGGCTGGCGTGGTGCAGCGAGGTCCTTCAGTGTTCCGGGCCCGATGAAGGTCATCCACTTCTACAGCGTCACCGACGAATACGGCTGGTGCTCGAACTTCGCGCCCTACCCCATCAAACTGGGCGGCAAGACGTGGCCCACCAGCGAGCACTACTTCCAGGCCCGGAAGTTCGAGGACCCCACGGACGAGGAAGCCGTCCGACAGGCTCGCACTCCGATGCTCGCGGCCCGTCTTGGCAGGGACCGCAAACGCAAGCTTCGACGGGACTGGGAGTCCACCAAGGTCTCCGTGATGCGCGAGGCCGTGCGCGCCAAGTTCACCCAACACGAGGACCTCACCCGACTCCTGCTGGAGACCGGCGACGCGAAGCTCGTCGAGCACACCGACCAGGATGACTACTGGGGCGACGGTGGAGACGGCAGCGGCAAGAACATGCTGGGCCGCATCCTCATGGAGATTCGACAGGAACTGCTCGCACGTTAGGGCAGGTCCCACTTCCGAGCCCCGCTGACTCCATGAGTGCGCGGCTCCATCACCAGCCCTCGCGAGAGCCCACCGCGAAGAAGACGCTGACGACCACTGCCCCCAGCGCCAACACGGACAACGCGCCCGCCCACCGCGTCCCTGGAGGCGTCGCGTGCTCACGCTTCCACACTCGCGCGAGCCACAGCCCCACCACGCCCCCAGCGAGGGCTCCACCGACGTGCGCCGCGAAATCAACCGCGTTTCCCGTGCGCGACATGGCGATGGGAATCAACGACGGCACCAACAACTGCATCGCCATCATCTGAACCTCCACCCGGCCCTGCCCCGTCGGCAGGCGTCGGCTCACCGCCAGCACCGCCGCCAGAAGCCCCATCAGCGCTCCCGACGCTCCCACCGACACCACTGAGTCCCCATGGAGCGCCATCGACAACGCTCCGCCCCCGAGCGCACTCACGACGAGCAGGAGGCCCAGCCACGTCCGGCCCACCATGCTCTCCAACACCGTCGCGCCAAACCAGAGACAGAAGCCGTTGAGCAGCAGGTGGATGAGGTCTCCGTGCAGCAGCGGCGCGAGGAACAGCCGCCACCACTGGCCGTGCTCCAACACCAACCTCGAGGACAGACCTCCCAACGCCACCAACGTCTCGATGCCCGGCGCGAGCAGCCCCGTGCCCGGCGCGCCCACGGCGAAGAGTTGCTCAGCCGCGAAGGCCAGCGCCAGCGACACCAGCAACGCCACCGTCAACACCGGCGCGCGCTCGGGTGCCTCGGCGACCTCGTCCTCTGACTCTTCCACCCGACGCGGTTGCTGGACCAGCCCTCGCACATGGCCCCGAGACACCATCGCGCGTCGCCACGTGTTCGCCCACACCTCGCCAGATGCCGTGTCCACGTGCATCGCGTGCAGGTGGACCTTGTTGAACAGGCCGAGCCGCAGACGCTCCAGTCGCTCCCGGTCCTCCAGTGTCACGGGCCCGCGTCCCACTTCGATGAACTGCAAGCCCACGGGCAACTTCGTTCCACTCACCGTCCCCGAGTAGTGCAGACACGCCTTGCCCACGCGCTCCAGCACCGGAGTCTCCAGAGTGAAACGCCGCGAGGGCTCACGCTCCCGGTCCACGATGCACACGATGACGCACGAGTACCCATCCGAGTACGTGAGCACCGCGTCCGATACGTCGACCAGCTCCGCTGCCTCGGGATGCGTGCCGGGCTCGAAGCCCTTGTCGGCCATCAACCTCCGCGCCAGGTACTCCGCGAACGAGGGCGCGGAGGGCATCTCTCCCATCGGCGCTTCAGCGACAGGGGCCTGCTCGGAGGATGGCGGCGACACGGCGGCTCCTTTCCCTGCCCAGGCCGACGAGCCTGCACGACATGCCCGCATTCACGCCAGTCGCCCCACCCCTCCGCCACTCATCCCG
Source organism: Myxococcus eversor (assembly GCF_010894455.1). GTDB lineage: Bacteria > Myxococcota > Myxococcia > Myxococcales > Myxococcaceae > Myxococcus > Myxococcus eversor. The sequence goes on from NZ_JAAIXY010000002.1 coordinate 755,079, forward strand.
CTCCCGAACCGCTCATGGAGTATCCGGGGCTCCCGGCCGCGCCACACGTACCTTCCTTCCCGTCAGACGCCGCCCTCCTGGCGGTGTCCTTCTCGCGGAGGTCCTCCATGTCCCGTGCCCTGCTCCTGGTGGCGTTCGTCGCCGTGCCCCTGCTCTTCGGTTGCGCCACCACCTCCAGCGCCAGCAGCACCACCACTCATCCCGCGCCCTTCGCGGTGAAGCGCTCCGGCAAGGGCCAGCCCGTGTTGTTCATCCCCGGTCTCGCCTCCTCGGGCGAGGTCTGGGACGAGACCGTCGCCAAGCTCCAGAGCCAATACGACTGCCACGTCTTCACCCTCGCGGGCTTCGCGGGCCAGCCCTCGGTCCCCTCGCCCTTCATGCCCACCATGCGTCGCGCGCTCGCCGAGTACATCCGCTCGCAAGGCCTGAAGAAGCCCATCGTCGTCGGACACAGCCTGGGCGGTGTGCTGGCGCTCGGCCTCGCCGCCGACGCACCCGACCTGGTGGGCGGCGTCTTCATCGTGGACAGCGTGCCCTTCCTGCCCGCCCTGCTGTATCCGGGCGCCACCGCCGAGAGCTCGAAGCCTTTCGCCGACCAGTTCCGCGTCCAGGCCCGCATGCAGACGGTGGAGCAGCGCAACGCGTCCTCGCGCCAGGTACTCCAAATCTATATCTCCGATGAAGCACGCCGCGAGGTCGCCGCGCGCTGGGGCGCCGACTCGGACCCGGAGACGGTGACGCAGGCGGTGTACGAGATGAGCATCACCGACCTGCGCCCGGAGCTCTCTCGCATCACCGCGCCCACCCAGGTGCTCGGCTCCTGGATTGCCCTTCAGGGCCGCGTCCCTCGCGAGGCGGTGGAGGCCAACTATCGCGGCCAGTACCAGAACCTCCCCACCGTGCGTCTCGCCATGCACGACACGGCTCGGCACTTCATCATGTGGGACGACCCCCAGGGCTTCCTCGCCACGCTGGAGTCCTTCCTGAAGACCACCGCTGCCTCGGCGAGCATGGAGTCCCAGCGCTGAGCGTGGTGAAGTCAGGCCCTCACGAAGGCAGGAACACGCATGTCATCCCGACGCGCCAAGGTGTACGTGGCCTGCCAGGTGGGCGGCTGGGGTCTCTACGGCCTCGTGAACATCCTGCTGGGCCTCCTCACGGTGGTGGCCCTGTCGCGAGGCGCTGAACAACTGCTGCCTCGCTCGCTGTGGACTCTCGCGATGAGCCTCTCGGGCGGAGTCATCACGCACTTCGCTCGAGCCCCGCTGAACCTTCGCGCGTGGGTCCAACTCCCGCTGCTTCGCCTGGCCCCGCGCGTCCTCCTCACGAGCGTGGGGCTGGGCGCCCTCCAGCAGGCCGTGGGCCTCTTCCTGGCCTACCCCGTGCTCGGCATCTACAAGCGCGAGGACTTCTCCTTCGCCTTCGCCATCACCGGCGTCTCGTTCTGGTCCGTGGTGATGCTGATGTGGCTGCTCACCTGGTTCGCCGTCCACTTCGTCGAGCGGACCCGCACCGTGGAGCGCGAGCGCTGGCAGCAAGAGGCCGCGGCCCAGACCGCGGAGCTGCGCTTCCTCAAGGCCCAGCTCCAGCCACACTTCCTCTTCAACTGTCTCAACAGCGTCCGCGCCCTCATCGTCGAGGACCCCGTCCGCGCGCAGCAGGCCGTGACGCGCCTGTCCTCCCTGCTCCGCCATGCCCTCGCCGCGCGCGGTCCCGAGACGGTGCCCCTGTCCCAGGAGCTCCAGGTGGTGCGTGACTACCTGAGCCTGGAGGCCATCCGCCTCGATGAGCGCCTTCGCGTGCGCGAGGACGTGGCCCCGGCTGCGCTCGACGTCCCCGTGCCCGCCATGCTCGTCCAGACGCTGGTGGAGAACGCCATCAAGCACGGCATCGCCCAGACTCCCGAAGGTGGCGAGGTCAGCCTGCTCGCCCACGTGCACGAAGGCGCGCTGCTGTTGGAAGTCGCCAACACCGCCGCGCCGTTCGGCACTCCCGCCGCGCCCCACTCCAACGGCGTGGGCCTCCACAACGCGAGCGAGCGGCTGCGCCTGCTGTGCGGCGCCCACGCCTCGCTCCAGCTCGACCAGACCCACGCGGCGCTCACCACGGCGCGCGTCCGGATACCGCTGCCCTCATGAGAGTCCTCATCGTCGACGACGAACGACTGGCCCGCGCCGAGCTGCGCCGACTGCTCGCGGCCTTCCCGGACGTGGAGGTGGTGGGTGAAGCCACGCATGTGGACGATGCCTGCCGACAGGTGGAGGCCCTGGAGCCGGACCTGCTCCTGCTCGACATCCAGATGCCAGGTGGCACGGGCTTCGACGTGTTGGCCCGACTCGACGAGCCTCCGGATGTCATCTTCACCACCGCGTACGACGCCCACGCGGTGCGCGCGTTCTCCGTCAACGCGCTCGACTACCTGCTCAAACCCATCGAACCGGAGCGGCTCGCCGAGGCCCTGGAGCGCGTGCGCCAGCGCGGCGGCCCGGCGTCTCACGCGCCTTCACGCACCCCGGACGCATCCCTGGAGCGGGTCTTCGTGCGAGACGGTGAACGCTGCTGGCTGGTGCAGCTCGCGCAGGTGCCGCTCATCACCTCCGAGGGCAACTACGCCCGGCTGCACCTGGAGGGACATCAGCCGCTGCTCTTGCGCTCGCTGAGCTACCTGGAAGAGAAGCTGGACCCGGCGCGCTTCTTCCGCGCCAGCCGTCAGCACCTCATCAACCTCGACTTCGTCGAGTCCCTGGAGCCCGGTACCGGAGGCACGCTGGTCGCGCGCCTGCGCGGAGGCACCGAGGTGGAGATGTCACGCCGTCAGTCCCAGCGCTTCCGCGAGCGCATGAGCCTGTGAGGCACGCGTCAGTTCGCGCCCTGCTTGTGCTTGGACGACTTGCCGGAGGTGAGCACCGTGTCCACCGCGGCCACGCTGCTGCGGCGCCGCATCTGAGTCACTCGCTCCTCCATCTTCTCGTAGTGCTTCATGCGCGCCAGCATGTGCGGTTCCGACGTCTGACAATGCAGCTGCGTCACCTCCTGGTGACGACGCCCCATCTCCTGCCACGTCTGGAGCATGGCCTGGTTGCCGAGGAGCCGCTCCTCGACGTCGTCCAGCACCGCGTCCAGCTGCTCGGCCTCCGCCTCCAACACCGCGAGCCGCTCCTGGGACTCCTCGGAGGGCGTGGAGCACCCCGTGGTCACCGAGAGGCCCACCACCACCACCGACAGCCCGAGCCACCTCTGCATCCCCACATCGCCTCCCACGTGTCTCGCGCCGTCCGCCGGCCTCATGCGCGAAGCCCAAACTAGGGAGGCACCCCTGACGCGACAACCCGTGCGGGCAAGCGACCCGGCAGACTTTTCAGGAAGTAACGATTCCCAACACCGAGGCTCGGGTTGGCGGAGGCACCGACGCCCCGGTTTCACTCCTGGGGAACCGTCGCATGTACGCGCAGCACCGTGAGCATCGCCCACCAGCCGAGAACAGGCCCCGCGCCCGCGCCGATGACGGGAACAGGAAAGTTCCCGAAGAACGTCGAGCCCACCAATGCGGCGAAATACAGGACGAAGGCGACGCCCAGTCGCGCGGTCCGCGAATCCCGACTCCACGCCGCGAGGAGTCCGGGGAGCAACAACCCCGCCACGGCGGCTACCGCCAAGAACACCCCGAGCGCTCCTCGCGACACGATGAGCATGAGGATGCGCTCCACATGGTCGAGCGGCTCCAACGGGTCGCTCCGTGTCCAGGTGACGACCGCGAGCCCCAGCAACACCACGGCGATGGGGATGCCCACGCGCCTGTTCGCGAAGTCGCCGCCCACCAGCAACGGCAGCGCCGCGAGCGCGAGCGCCGTGGCCTGTGAGGCATCCGGCTGCAGCAGGTGAAGCCCCTGCACCAACACCATGAGCCCACACGCGAGCCACCGAGGCCAGGCACCACGCGCCGCGATGCCGAGAAACAGCCACGGCAGGAAGGCCGCGGAGGCGTTGACTCGAACGGGCCCCAGCGACCACCAGCGATGAACGCCCTCCAGCCCCGGCGCGGCCAACGTCGCGGCGATTGCGAGACACGCGAGCACGGGGAGCCCTCGCTCCGCGCGGCGGTGCGACTCCCACGGCCCTCGGGTCAGCAGCAGGAAGCCCGCGCCTCCGACGAGGATGGCCGCGAGGTTCGGAAGGAACGCGGCGGGGCGGACACCGTGCGCGCTCGCCGCGAACAGGCCGACGCAGGACGCGAAGAGGGGAGCGACGAACCACCAGGGCCGGGCGACCTTGTTCACCCGCGCGGACCTATCACATGCAACCCCGCGCTTGCGCCCATGCGAGCACCGAGGCGAATGAAGCGGCGCCTACGTCCGGTGGCGGAGGATGAACTCACACACTTCGCGCGCGGCGCCGAAGCCCGCGGGCTTCTGGGCGACGTAGTGCACCTGCGAGCGCACCTCGTCGGGGGCCTCTGGAGGCGCGGAGGAGAAGCCCACGGCCTTGAGCAGCGGCAGGTCCACCACCTCGTCACCCATGTAGCCGCAGTGCTCGGCGGAGACATTCAGCAGCGCCAGCAGCTTCTCGAAGTGCGCCACCTTGTCCTGACTGCCGAAGTGCACGTGTTTGATTCCCAGCGACTGCATCCGCATCTGCGCGGACAGGCTGTCGCCTCCGGAGATGGCGGCCACCTCGATGCCCACCTCCTGCAGCCGCTTGATGCCCATGCCGTCCCGCACGCTGTACATCTGCGTCCAGCCGGAGTTGGGCACCCAGAAGATGCGGCCGTCGGTGAGCGTCCCGTCGATGTCGAAAATCATCACCGACAGTTGCGCCACCCGCGCCTTGAGCGATTCCAGGTTCTGGTTCATCGCGAGCGGCCTACTTCGGCACGGCCTTGAGCGAGGCCTTGCCGTCCTTGATGACGACCTTGAATTCCACCGCCTTGGCGTTGTGCTGTTTGAGCAACTCCGGCACCTGCTTGCGCAGCGTCGCGGCCACCGACTCGTAGGAGATTTTCGAGGTGTCCTCCTGGCACCGCCGCTTCGCGGTGACATACGCGTCGTACACCGCGCGCAGCTTGTCGTCCGACATGCCGCCGCCTCCCGCCGACGGGGGAGGCTTGGACACCGAAGACGGCGGAGGCACCGTGGCCGGCCTGGGCACCGTCGTCGCACCCGGCACGCCTGTCCTCGCGGGAGGGACGGTGCTCACCGTGCCCGCCGGCTTCGCGGCCATGCCCGGAGGCACTGTCGCGGGGGCCTTCGCTGGCGCGCTCCCCAGCGGCGACGTCACCGTGGGCAGTCCACCGCGCATGGGCGCTCCCGTCACCGGCGCCACCGTGGGCTGTCCTCGCGGCGGCGTTCCAGTCACCGGCGCCACCGTGGGCTGTCCTCGCGGAGGTGTTCCCGTCACTGGCGCCACGGAAGGCATCCCACCGGCGGTCAGCGGCGCCACCCCGGGCACGCTCCCTCGCGACGGAGGCGGCGTGGAGACTGGAGCCACTGCGGGCGTCACGGAGGGCACCGAGGGCGTTCCCCGGAAGGGCGTTCCGACGGACGCGGCGGCGGAAGGCACCTGCGGCTCGTTGGCGGGGCGAGGGCGGAGAATCTCCTCCACCTCCTCGAAGTCCATGTCGGAGATGTCCTCCGGCAGCTCCACCACGCCCTTCTTCGCGTCACTGCTGGAAGACGGGCCGCGCACCTCCGCGCGACGGCGGGCCTTGAACAAGTCCCGCTTGTACGTGCCCGCCTCGATTTCCTGCAGCGTGCGCGCCCAGAGCCTGTCGTACGTGAGGTACTTGCCGTGGATGCTCCCGACGCGGAACTTGGCGGCGGTGCTGCGGATGAAGCCCGTCTTGAGCCGCATCACCCGCTTCTTGAAGTCGTCATGGGCCCGCGTGGGCGGGTGACGCTCGTTGCCCAGGAAGTACTGCTCGTAGAGGTTGCGGAGGATGGCCAGCTCCGCCTCCAGCGCCTCGCACTCCTGGAGCACGGCCTCGCTGGAGCTGCTGTCCGACGGGGCCTGGGACTTTCCAGCGGAGGACTTCGAAGCGGACGACTTCGAAGCGGACGACTGTCGGGCGTCGGAGGGAGGCATGACTCCTCAGAGTGTCCCCAACCCGCGCCCGGGGATCAACCTCACGCCGCGGACGGGGTGGGACCCAGACCGCCCGCCGCCTCACCCGCCCCTCGCCGACCCTTCTGGTAGAGCAGCACTGCGCCAAAAGCGAACATGCACAGCGAGATGAACTGGCTGGTGGAGACGTTGTACCAGGCCTCCAGCGGCACCGCGGCCGCCAGCCCCTGGGACCCCATTGACTCCAGGAGCCCGTGCAGGGTGCCTCGCTCCACGTCCCCACGGAACAATTCCACCGTGCTGCGCAGCACCGCGTAGGCCATCAGCCACAGCGCGAAAATCTGCCCGTGGAACCGGCGGTAGCGGCGCGCGTACAGGAGCCCCACGAAGAGGACGAGCTGACCCACGGACTCGAAGAGCTGGGTGGGGTAGACGCCCAGGGTGTGCCCGTGCTGGAGCACCCAGTCGGAGATGCGCACCGCGTCCGGCGCCGCCTGGTGCAGAATCTGCCCTGTCGCCTCCACGACGAAGCGCGAGTCCTCCAACTGCGAGGAGTACGCGAGGCTGGACGAGCTGCCCACCCGTCCGAGCAGGTCCTGCGCGATTCCGGGCCCCGGGAAGTGCACGGCGGCCGCCGCGTGCGAGGGCGCCACGTCCCCCCAGCAGCACCCCGCACTGAAGCAGCCCAGCCGGCCCAGGCACTGGCCCAGCGACACGGTGGGGATGCACACGTCCGCCAGCCGCAGGAAGTCCATGCCCGTGGAGCGCGCGTAGAGCCACGCCGCCACCCCCGCGCCGATGAGGCCTCCGTAGAAGACGAGCCCACCGCCCAGCGAGAACACCTGCGTCCAGTCCTTGGCGTAGTCCTTCCAGTTGACCAGGATGAAGAGCAGCCGGCTGCCACCGATGCCTCCGATGAGCACCCAGAAGGCCATGTCCAGCACCTGCTCGCGCTTCTTCATGCCCTCCAGGTTCACCCAGGTGCCATCCACGAGCTTCACCTGGCGCCACTCGTCCTGGGCCAGCCGCCCCGCCACCGCCAGCGCGAGGGAGAAGCCGGACGCCAGGAGCACGCCGTAGGTGTGCAGGGGAATTCCCTCGCCCTTGCCACCGGGGAACGCGTCCGCGGGCAGCGCGTACTTCAGGCCGAACCACGCGAGCCCCGCACCGGCGACACCGAAGCCCAGCGCGCGCAGCAGCCGGTCCGTGGAGTTCGCCTCGGCGAGGGTGCCCGTCTTCGGGTCCAGCACGCTCGGCGCGCCCCGCCACCCGTTGAAGGCGATGTAGCCCACCGTGCCCGCGGCGACCGCGTACAGCAGCAGTTGCGTCCAGAGGCTGGTGAAGGTGAAGCGGAAGAGGACGGGGAGCATGGGGACCTGCCGGAAGGCGAAGGGTGCGGCGCGGCGCGAAGGCTACTCCCGTCGCGCGGCCAGACAAGGCGAGGGGCCCGCCGGTCCGCCCGGCTGCCCTCCCGGGAGGCGTTGCTTCAGGCGGCCTTGGACGGGGCCGGTGCGGGCTTCTCCTTGCGGACGAAGGCGTCCACGAGCAGCAGCCCCACGCCCACGCAGATGGCCGCGTCGGCGATGTTGAACGAAGGCCACGCGGCCTTGTCGAACCAGTGGGCCTCCAGGAAGTCGATGACGAAGCCCCGGGCCAACCGGTCGATGTAGTTGCCCAGCGCGCCGCCCAGCACGAGCGGCAGGCCCCACAGCGCCCACTTCTCCTCCGGGTCCGAGCCAGACAGCTTGCGGAAGTAGAAGACGATGAGGACCACCGCGCCCAGGCTCACCACGTGGAAGAGCGGCGCGCGCTGCTGGGGCGGGAGGCTGCGGAACAGGCCCCAGGCCGCGCCCGGGTTCTCCGCGTAGCGCAGGCGGAAGAAGGAGTCGGAGACCTCGATGCTGCGGCGCGAGCGGTAGTGCAGCCCGTCGAAGCCCTGCGGGGGCGGCTCGCCGAACATGGCGCCCAGGCGCCCGCCCAGCGTCTCCTGCCCTTGCATCTGGGAGGTCAACTCACGGACGACGAGGTACTTCGTCCACTGGTCCAGGACGATGACGCCCAGGGCGACGGCGATGAGGATGACGTATTTGCGAGGCACGGCCCGGGGCTTACACCACCAGCCCCCCAGCCGTCACGGATTGGGGCTCTGCGTCAGGGGCGCCGGAACGGTCTCCGGGCGACGCACCTTCAGCGAGTCCAGCAGCATGAAGGCCACGCCCACGCAGATGGCCGCGTCCGCCACGTTGAAGGTGGGCCAGCGCATGCCTGGCTGGTTGCGCCAATGCCAGTCGATGAAGTCGATGACGTAGCCGCGAATCAGCCGGTCCACGAAGTTGCCCAGCGCGCCGCCGGTGATGAGCGCCAGCGCCACTCGCACCAGCTTCTGGTCCAGCGAGGTGCGGCGGTACATCAGGAAGATGAAGGCCAGCGCCGCCACGCTCACCACGTGGAAGAACGAGCGCCGCACGCCGTCCGGCAGGTTGGCGAACAGCCCCCACGCCGCGCCCGGGTTCTCCACGTAGCGGAAGTGCCAGTAGTCCTCGATGAAGCGATAGGGCCGAGTCACCCGCCGCTCACCCTGCGGCGGAGGGTTGTTGTCCAGGTTGTGCTGGGTGAAGTAGCCCGTCACCCGGGCCACTCCTTCCCGCCCATCCAAGGCATCCGTCAGCCGGGACACAGCCAGATATTTGGTCACCTGGTCGGCGACGAGCACCGTGGTGGCCACGAGGAGGAGGAGGCGGAGGGAGGCTTTCATGATGCGTCCCAATCCTCTAACCCGCCCCCCCGAGCCCTGACAACCCGGTGTGCCTGACTGGCCCCAGGTGGCCTGCCCGCTCTGTCTCCCTCCCAGCGCTTCTTTGGGGCATGGTGGAGACATGTCGCCTGTTGAGCCCGACGTGAATCCTTCAGTCTCCGACACGCCCCCACCCGCCCCGACCCAGACGGCGAAGCCCGCGAAGCCGACGCTGATGGCGCGCTTCAAGACGCTGATGCTGGAGTACGGCCCGCTGGCGCTGGTGACGAACTACGTCATCTTCGGACTGGTGCTGGTGGGCTTCTACTTCGCCATCAAGCTGGGCTTCCAGCCGGACAGCGCCGGCGAGAAGGCGGGCTCATGGGCGGCGGCCTATGCGGCCTCGCAGGTGGTGAAGCCCCTGCGACTGGCGGCGGTGTTCGTGCTCACGCCGCTCATCGCGCGCATCCCACCGGTGGCGCGCTTCATCGAGCGCAACAAGCACAAGTGGAGCTTCTGAGCGCACGCGGCGACCCGCGTGTGGGCCGCCGCGCGCGAGCGTCACCGACTCAGAAGTTGGGGACGCGGAAGTCCTTGATGATGCCCATGTGCTGCATGCCGGAGGCGGCACTGTCTCCGGACTGCACCGGCGCGATGTCCGCCAGCGGCGTGTAGACGCGACTGTCGAGCACCAGTCCACCCGAGAAGCTGTTGGAGCCGATGACGGTGGACTGGCGGTACTGGTTCAGGTCCGCGTCCGCCAGCACGTGGTCATACGGCTTGTTCCGGTTGAAGTTGGTGTTGACGTTGCCGTTCTTGTCGGCCGGATACGGCGAGGTGGTGACGACCACGTTCGCGAACGTGGAGAAGGCGGACTCGGAGCGGCTGTCGGTGTTGAGGTCGCCGCCGATGACCAGGTAGTCGCTCGCTGGCACCTGAGACCGGATGTAGTTGACGATGAGGCCCGCCTCGGTGTTGCGAGCCCCCGAGCCCGACGTCAGCAGGTGCACGCTCACCGCCCAGAGGTCCTTGGGACCGGGGATGTCGATGCGCGCCCACGCGAAGTCGCGGTTGGAGACCTGCGTGTCGTTCCACTGACCCGACTGGATGATGGGCCAGCGGCTGATGATGCCATTGGGGATCTGCGCGCCGGTCTCCCGGAAGTAATAGAAGCCGGGGCCCACCGCGTTCACCAGCGTGCTGATGTCCGCCACCGAGTCGGTCCGGTAGTTGAACTCCTGGATGAGCACCACGTCGGGGTCCACGCCCTGCATCAAGCGGATGCCGTGGCCCGGGTCGTAGTCCTGCCCGTTCCCGCTGGAGATGTTCGCCGCCATGATGCGGATGTTCGTGTAGCCCGTGCTCGTGCCGGCGTCGGTGCTCGTGCCGGCGTCGGTGCTCGTGCCGGCGTCGGTGCTCGTGCCGGCGTCGGTGCCCGCGTCCGTTCCCGGACCCGGACCGGCGTCAATCGGGCTGCCCGCGTCGATGCCCGCGTCCGTTCCTGGACCAGGACCCGCGTCAATCGGCGTACCCGCGTCGGTGACAGGGCCGGGGCCCGCATCAATCTCGGGACCGGGGCCGGCGTCGATCGGCGTACCCGCGTCGGTGACAGGGCCGGGGCCGGCGTCAATCTCAGTGCCCGCGTCGGTGACAGGACCCGGACCCGCATCAATCTCAGGGCCAGTGCCCGCGTCGGTGACGGGGCCAGGGCCCGCGTCAGTCTCGGGGCCGGCATCGGTCCCGGTCACCGGGCCCGCGTCAGCCTCGACGTCGCCACCATCCAGCGTTGATCCGCCGTCGTCGGTCTCCTCGCCCCCATCCCCCGCATCGGCGCCGGCATCCGGAGTCGCCTCGCAGACCTCGCTCGGCAGACAGAAGGTCGCCTCGCCGCCGTCGCGCTCCTCGCCCGTGGGGCAGCACTGCGCCTCCGCCTGACCACACGCGGCCTGCGGTCCACACGGGCGCACGCAGATGGAGCGGTCATAGAACGGGACGAAGCGGCACTCCTCGTCCGCGCCACAGACACCCGGGTCCTGCCGTGGATCACACTGCACCCACAGCACCCCGCCATCCTCCAGCGGCAGCGGCGTCTTGGGCGGATCCGAATCACCACAGGCCAGCGCGAGAATCGTGAGCGAAGCCACCGCACACGCGAGGTAGGAAAGGGTCTTCTTCATGCGCTCGGGCCTGCTTCCGTGATGACGACTCAAGGGTGTCGACCGTCGGCACCGGCAAGCGGACGGGGGCGGGAGTATAGAAGACGACCCGGGCCTCAGTCCCGCTACTTACCGCCAAATCGAACATTTACAGCAGTGAAACCTGGGCGACATCTTCCCAACCCTCTCGGTCGCGACCTCGGCACCTTCGCGGCGGAACCCAGAGCCTCCAGTGGTGACTGTCCGACTCCATGGCCGACTGAAGGACTTCCTCTCTCCAGAGAAGCGCGAGCTGGAGGCGTTGCAGGTGACGCCCCTGGGCTCGCCGTCGGTCAAGGACCTCATCGAGTCGCTCGGACCGCCCCACCCCGAAATGGACCGGGTGCACGTCAACGACGAGCCCGTGGGCCTCTCGCACCGGGTGACGCCTGGCTCGCGGGTGGAGGCCTGGCCGGCGCTCCAGCACGTGGAGGGCATGCCTCGCTTCGTGCTCGACGTGGGGCTGGGACGGCTGTCGGGCTTCCTGCGGATGCTCGGCTTCGACACGCTCTGGCGCAACGACTTCGCGGATGAAGAGCTGGCGCGAATCTCCAGCACCGAGCAGCGCGTCGTGCTGACGCGCGATATCGGCGTGCTCAAGCGCGGTGAGGTCGTCCTGGGCTACTTCCCTCGTGAGACGGACCCCGCGGAGCAGTTGGTGGAGGTGGTGCGGCGCTATGGGCTCACGGCCCGGATGAAGCCGTTCTCCCGGTGCATCGCCTGCAACGCCTCCCTGAGTCCCGCGGAACCTCATGAGGTGGCGGGCCGCGTCCCCGAAGGTGTGGCGGAGCGGTACTCGCGGTTCCAACAATGTCCCGACTGCCGCCGGGTCTTCTGGCCGGGCTCGCACCAGGAGCGAATGCAGGCCCTGGTGAACCGGCTGCGTGCATTGGAGCAGGAGCCCGGGTGACGCGGGCCGTCGCGCCTGCCCGGTTGCTCCCGCCGTGAACCCCTCGACTACGCAAAAGTACGTAGCCTTGCATCTTTTGCGAGGTCGCAATGGACCCATCCCCTCTCCGGTCTAGCCCGCACAGGAACGATTTCAGGGGGTTGCCGACCTGCCCTTTTGGGCACGTGAGTTGCTGAGTTGGCGACACTTCCGTCGCTTTCCCCCGAGCGGCGCGCACAGGAGTTCCTCAGATGGCGCACCGAAACCTCCCCCGGAACCGAGCCGCCCGGGGCTTCACGCTCCTCGTCGCGCTCGGCGTCGTCGTGGTCGTGACGATGGCGGTGATGCTGAGCTACCGGGTGGTGGGCCGCGAAGCGGACACCCAGTCCGACGCGCGCCGGCAGAAGGAAGCGTTCTTCGCGGCGGAGGCGGGGCTGGCGGAAGGGCGCGAGGCGATGCGCATCCGCACGCCGGCCATCGACGAGCGCTACAACGTCGTGCTCGCCGCCCTGGTCGCGGGGGGCGCCACCGTCACGGAGCCGGGCCTGGCGGGCGCGAATCCTCCCTGGATGGAGCTGCTCCCCGCCACTCCGGGCGACCCCTGGAACTACCTGCGCCTGGCCCCGGCCTCCATGCCGGCCGCCGAGAAGGCCAGTGCGCTGGGTGACCCCTACGTCGACTACCCCGAGCAGAACAACGTCCGCTACCGCGTCTTCGTGCGCGACGACCTCGACGACAACCAGCCCACGGTCGACGTCAACGGTCGCATCTGGGTGGCGGCCGTGGGCGAGGTGCTCAGCCGGGATGGACGCCCCACGCGGGCCATCGTCCAGGCGCTCATCGTCAACCAGACCGGCGCCATCGCCGTGGGCCCCGGCTGCACCCAGAGCGGCTGCGGCGCCGACAACACCTACAACAATACGCAGGACACAGGCGCGCCCGCGAATGTGCCCATCCGGACCCTCCCCAACACGCCCTGATTCCCTCGCTGTCCCGCGAGTCTCCCCATGAAACGCCTTTCACTTGTCGCGCTCCTGTTGCTGCCCGGCTTCGCCGCGGCGAACGCCGAAGGACAGAGCGCATTCCAGAAGGCCTGCGCGAGCTGTCACACCCTCACCCCTCAGCCCACGAAGAGTGCTCTGACGGCCCAGAAGAACGGCGGCCCGCGCATCAAGGTGCCGGTGCGCTCCCCGGAGGAGCGCCGCGTGGAGCTGGGCCCCAAGGTGAAGGAGACCTCCAGCGAGGGGCTGCGCACCTGGATTGCCGCGCCCAGCGAGAGCAGGAAGGACACCCGCTGCGACACGCGCGGGATGCAGCCCACCGAGATGGACGCGCTGGTGTCCTATCTGAAGACCAGCTCGCGACCGCCTCCGCTGTCTCGCGAAGAGCAGCTCCGTCAGCAGCTCGAGAAAGACCTCACCGCCCGCCGCGCGAAGCAGCGCCGCGAGGCGCTTGAATCCGCCCGTCCTTCCCAGGGGAAGAAGTGATGAGAACCCTTCACCGCGCCCTCGCAGTGCTCTGCCTGCTGACGGCCCCGCTCGCGGCCGCGCAGAACGTCGCCAACCTCTGCGAAGACAACCTGTCCAAGGACAAGCAGGACGGGTTCAGCAACGCCGAATACGACAGCCAGGCGGAGTCGGAGAACCCGAGCATCGAGATGACGAGCAGCGGGCGCCACTCGCCCGACACGTCGAACCTCCGGCTCCTGCCTCCGGAGATGCTGAACTCCGAGGTCATCAAGTTCCCCTACGACCAGCGCGTCACCATCAGCTACGTGTTCGAGTCCGCAGGCGCCTCGCACGCGCTCGGGTACATGTACCTGGAGGACGCGTTCAAGGCGGGCTACACGACCGCGCAGGGCGAGCTGCTGGACGCCAACAACAACGGCATCTTCGACCTGCACGAAGACCTCTTCAACCTGGCTCCCACCACCGGCACCAAGGCCCGCCCCTACGTGGGCAAGGCCGGAGACCGTCGGTGCACGCCGGTGTCCTTCACCTCCGGCGGCGAGACGTACACCGAGCCGGCCATCGCCATGCGCAACTGCGGCTCCACCTGGGTGCGCGTCACCGGGACCAACGGACTCGCAGACGCCCGCCCGGGTGGTGGCTCCACCCATATCGACACGGATATCGTGGGCCAGATGCGAGGAAACACCAACGCCAGCGCCACCCAGTTCTCCGACAAGGGCTTGTTCCCGCACATCCCCAACCTGCTGGAGCCTCGGGACGACGAGAACGGCAACAAGGGCATCGGGCAGATGGTCTTCCTGCTCGCGGATGACGACGACCAAAAGGCGACCTGGGGAGACATGTCGACCATCAAGGATGTCGACGAATACGACGACGGAATTCCCGACTACAACGTCACCGCCTATGACAACCGGGGCATCCTGCGCGCGGGCGCTGACAACGTCATTGACATCAATGACCGCACCGTCGACCTGGGACTCATCAAGGGCCAGAAGGAAATCGTCTTCTTCCTCATCGTCTACTACGACTCCAACCATGGTCCGAACGAGGGCACCGTCTATCCCTGCCTGAAGCAGGACAACGCCGGCAAGTGCCTGCTGCACCTGCGCACGCCCATCAACGTCTTCTTCTCCAAGTCGGCCTGGAACATGGACCAGAACTCCCTGGCCAACTCGGTGGTGGCCGAGCGAAACATCGGCTGCGACTACGCGGAGAACTGCGCCGCCGAGAACCCCGCGGCCACCGCGGCCGGCCAGTGCATGCTGGCGGACAACAGCCGCAAGCTGTGCGGCTGGCTGACCGACGACACGCTGCTGCGTCTGAGGACTCAGGCCACCTACGGCAACCTGGTGATGCCCAAGGAGGCGGTGAGTATTCCTCGTCCCACCGGCACCAACCGAAACCCCATGCCACACGTCATCGTGGGTGCGCCGTCCACGGACGAGTTCCGCTGGATTCTGGGCTTCGAGGACCTTCCAGGCGGCGGCGACCGCGACTTCAACGACGTGGTGTTCGTCATCAACAAGCAGAACGGCGGCACCTTCCGCTCCGGCAGCCTCACGGGCGAAATCGACCTGAGCGACGCGGAGGACTTCGTCATCACCAAGGTGCGCTTCTCGCGCTACGACGACTTCGCGCCCTACTCCGGCACGTGCGGCAACCCTCCGTGCTGGACGGAAGTGACGCCGGGAGCATGCTCGCTGCCGGGCAGGCCCGCGCCCACCATCCAGTACTCGGTGGCGGTGGACTGCCACACCGTCGTGTTCGAGAACGGCTCGTACGTCCGCAAGAAGAACGAGAACCGCACCTGGATTCCCGTGCGCTTCGACGCGGGCGACGCCAACACGAAGGAGCTGGACCTGCTGGAGCTGGGCTTCACCGGCTCGCAGCTGTGCTGGAAGGTGGACATCACCAGCCCGGATGACCGGTGCGTCCCCGTCGTCGACAACGTCAACGTGGGCTACCAGGCCGTGCGTGCCGGCAGCTACTCGCGCTCGTCGCCGTCCACGGTGGGCAACGCCATCATCTGGGGCGTGAACGAGACGCCGGGCAGCGACTGGGGCAAGAACTGGCCGGGCAAAGGAATGCCCGAGGCCACCGAGCGCACCTACGACAACCGCAAGGACTACTCGGTGCGCGGCCGGCTGTACTTCCGCTCGCTCTATGACCCCGAGGACACCACCGTCACCAATGTCGTCGAGCGCTGGGATGCCGGCAAGGTGATGGCCATGAGCTTCCGTGGAGGTGGGGACCCGCTCAACCGCAAGATCTACACGACGAAGGCGGACGGCACCCGGGCCAACCTCGAAGACGACATGGTGGGCCCCGCGTCGAGGTTCAGCGTCCTCTTCCCCGACACGCTCTGTGACGAGCAGGTCGCGGGCAAGCCCCTCTACGACATGAACGGCGACGGCAAGTGCGGCACGCCCACCATCACCGCCCCTCCGTCCAAGGTGAACACCACGGCCAACAACGACCGGAACGTCTTCCGCGAGTGGCTCTACGGATGGGAGGACCACCAGTTGCCGGGGGCCACCAACGTGAAGCGCCCGTGGGCCATGGGTGGCATCAACCTGTCCACGGTGGCCGTGGCCGTGCCGCCGTACCTGGACTCGTGGGCGATGGGCGCGCTGCCCGCCGAGCGCGACCTGTACCGCCGCAACTTCATGACCCCGCTGGCCGCGCGTCCTTCCATCGCCTACGTGGGGACGATGAACGGCTTCATGCACGGCTTCGAGTCCGGCGAGTTCCGCGTCGAGGGCAAGGACGAGTGCACGGACGACATCCAGCTGCGCGGCTACTTCAAGCACGCGGGCGCGGCCTGTATCGACCCTGTCGCCCCGCGCCAGTACGGCTCGGGTGACGAGAAGTTCGCGTACATGCCGCGCATCCTGCTGGACCGCTACCGCTACCTGTACGCCAAGTACGCGGGCGCGGGCGACAAGCCCAAGCCACAGATGGATGCCTCGCCCACCATCACCAACGTGGACTTCGGTGGCCTGGCCGCCAAGTGGACGCCCGCCACCGGCACCACGGTGACGGCGCGTCCGCTGAAGGGCGCCCGGACGGTGCTCGTCTCCGCGTCCGGCAGGTCGAGCCCCGCCGTCTTCGCGCTCGACATCACCAATCCCGGCACGGCCACGTACCCGACGCCGCTGTGGGAGTTCGACCTGAGGAACACCGCCCTCTTCGACGCGTTCTCGGACGCGGCCGATGACGACGCGGACGTGCTGTTGCCGGACAACTCCGGCTCGCGTCATGCGCCCTCCGTGGTCCGCATCAAGTGGGGCGACGAGACGGACGGTCGATGGACGGCCGTCGTGGGCACGGACTACAAGCCCGCGGCCGACCGCTCCGGCACGCTGTACCTGCTGGACATGAGCACGGGCACGCCGCTGAAGAAGGGCGCCACCCCCGCGGGTCGCTACGCGGGCGTCATCACCCTGGATGAGGGCTCCGGAGTCGCGGGCGCCACCGCGATGGTGGACCTCAACCGCGACGGCAACTACGACGTCATGTACGTGCCCACCACGGCCGGCAGCGTGTACCGCATCAACCTGGACTCGGTGGAGACGAACCGGGACATGGGCCGTCAGGTCAAGACGTGCCGGGTGGCCAGCGCGCCGATGGCGGCCTCCACGCACCGCGATGCGGCGAGCAACCCCGCCGGTACCACCCACTTCCAGCAGATCCACTCCAACATCGCCGTGAAGGTGGTGCGTGACGGCTCCAAGCCCCTGGTCCGCTTCTACTTCGGCACCAGCGACAATCCGGACGAGATTGGCGACGGTCCCGCCAACAAGGAGAACTACCGCTACCACCTGATGGCGTTCGAAGACCCGAACCCCGACGGCTCCGAGCCGTGTGATTTGCTGGAGCCGCTCTGGGTGTCCCCGCTGGACCCTGGCCAGACGGTGTGGGGTGGCGTGTCGCTCAGCGATGACCAGGTCTTCACGACCACCGCCGTGGGCGCGGCCGCCGACGTCTGCAATCTGAGCGAGGACTCGAGCGGCAGGCTCTACACGACGTCGCAGATGCCGGACGCCGGCACCGGCAAGCCGAGTCAGACGAGCGTGGAGATTGGCGGCCATGGCGTCAGCGCGCCGGTGGTGCATGACCAGCACGCCTTCATCCTGTCCGCGACGGGCCAGATGATGATGGTGGGTGACGACAAATGGAACAACGGCGCGGCCAACGGGGGAGAGACCCGCTCGCGCGTGCTCGTGTACGACCCCATTCCGGATGGAAGGCTGCCTCGATGATTTCCCCGCGGTTCAAGGCCTCCAGGGGCGTCACGCTCCTGGAGGTGCTCGCCACCATGGCCGTGATGCTCGTGGGCATCGCGGCGGTGATGACGCTGGTGACGCAAATCAGCGCGTCCAACCGGCGCACCCTCACCGCCACGCAGGCGCAGCTCATCGCCGAGCGGACGCTGGAGAACATCTCCGGCATGGGCTGCTCGGCCACGCCTCCGTGCGCCAACCTCATCCCCCTGGATGGTCAGCGCACCTCCCTGTGGCAGACGGCCGGAGGGGAGCTGAAGACCGCCGCGCCCGCCGGTGACGTGGCTCGCCAGTACGAGGTGGCGGTGGACGTCGACAGTCCGGTGCTCGTGGGCTCCATCGAGGATGGCGCCGCCGGGTTCCCTCCCGTGAACAGGGACCTGGGTGGCGCGGCGGGCACGTCCGGCAACATCGCCAATGTCCGCGTGTCGGTGAGCTGGGTGGAGCCGGGACGCACGGGACGCCAGGTCGTGGTCCTCCAGACGAGGATGGCGCCATGAGCAGGACGCTTCGTTCCCAGGGCGGCTTCACGCTGCTGGAGGTGATGATCTCCAGCGCCATTGGCGTCGTGGTGCTCGGCATCGGCCTGGTGGTGGGCATGCAGATGCAGCGGCGTGCCCTCTTCGAGGAACAGACGATGGTGGCGCAGGTGACGGGGCGGGCGGTGAAGGACCTGCTCACCCTGGACGTGCAGCGCGCCGGCATCGGCATGGGCAACTCCCCCATCCAGTTCTCGGAGGGCGACCAGCGCTTCGCCATCATGAGCTGGACCAGGCGGGACATGCAGGTGGGGGCGGCGCCTTTCGCGGCGGACCTGAGCTTCTCGCTCCCGCCCGCGGGCACGCCGTACGTCGACATGGCCTCGGATGTGCTGCAGCTCTACTGGGGGGACCCGCGCAGCATGCTGACGCTCACCGCGTGCGGAGGAGGTACCAACCCCGTCCGCAATGGCGGCCAGTTGTGCACGCCCGGGAATGCCCCGACGACGCTGCTGCCCTCGGGCGGTCCGTCGTCGACTCCCATCATCGTCGGCAACCCGACCCGGGGTGCCCTGGCCTGTCACTTCCGGCTGACCTCGATTCAGAACAACCCGCCTCCCGCCGAGGCTCGGGTGACGGCGACGCCTGGCCATGGCACCGCCGATACGACCACCGGCGACTGCGCGGATGCCGGGGCCACCATGTGGACCGAGCAGGGGTGGACCATGATGCGCACCGTGGGCGCGGCCTACCGGGTGAACTGGGCGGGCGGGAGCCCCGCGCTGGAGTACCTGGCCCCGGGCGCGACCAACTGGGCGGTGGTGAGTCGGGACGTGGAGCGGATGCAGGTCCGCTACGCCGTCATCGACCTGACCCAACCGAACAATGGCTACCGCTGGTTCCCCACCAGCCTGACCTCCGGCACGCCCATCGACCAGTGCACCACCAGCGGCGCCACGACCTGCACGGTGGACGTGATGACGCCAGTGGAGGCCGCGGTCGCCAACGACACGGACCTGCGCGCGCGGCTGCGCCAGCGGGTGCGCGAGGTGGAAATCACGCTGATCATCCGGACGCCGCGCTCGGACCGGTCCGTGGTGGACCCGGCGACCATCAACGTGCTGGACAAGGATGGCTTCCCTCAGGACGGCTTCAAGCGGCGGACCTATACCCTCCGCGTGGCGCCCCGGAACTTCGTGTCGGCCGGGCTGCAGCCCGCTCCGGCGGGGACGTGAGCATGATGCGCGAACGTGGAATGACGCTGTTGGAGTTGATGATCGCGCTGGCCGTGGTGGGGCTGATGCTGTCCATGGCGCTGATGGGCATCCAGACGCCCATCGACGGGCAGCGTGAGTCGGCCGCGACGCGGGAGCTGTGGTCCTCCGCGCTGCGGGCACGTCAGCGTGCCATCGCCACCAACCAGCCGGTGCGAATCGTCGTGGAGCCCAACATCGTGCAGCCGGACGGCTCGCGGCGGACGGTGGCCCGGTGGGAGCGGCTGACGTGTGGCAATGAATGGGACAACAACACCTGTCCCCAGCCCGCCTGCCTCAACGCCACCTGCCGCGCCAACGCGGCCTGTTGCTCGGAGACGGGGCCCGACGTCGTCATCCCCGACACGATGAATGCGTCCTCGGTGCACGGGCTCTGCTACCTGCCCGGCATGGGCCGCGCGGTGCGGCCCGGAAACCTGGGCTGTATGCAGGGCCAGCTCGACAACACGGCGGCGCTCGCCGCCGCGGCCCCGGGCAACCTGCGGCTCACATTCAACGCCGAATCCGGCCGCCCCCGCAGCCTGCTGATGGTGGAGCCCCTCACCGGGCTGGCGTCGCTGCTGGACTGCGACTCCAAGCGCGCCGAGGACCGGCCCGTGCCCGAGTGCACGACGCCTCCCTGAGCTGGCCTCCCGGCGGGTGAAGCCCACCGATTCACCCTCTGGAACACCTGGAAGTGCCCACGGGCCTGAATCTCCTCACGGAGTTCGGGCCCGTTTCTTTCGCCCCCACGAAGCACCTGGGCGATGCGGCGGCCGAGCCCATGTCGAGCCTTGGCCGCCGGAGCCTCGGAGCGCCGGAGACACGAAGGGCTCGCACCTCGTTGGAGATGCGAGCCCGTGGGACTTCCGGACAGGGGGACTACGCGGCCAGCGCCTCGCGGCACTTGAGGCACACGTCGCCGCCCTGCCCCACTGCTTCCGAGTACGTCCAGCAGCGCGGGCACTTGTGGCCCAGCGCCGGCTTCACCTCGGCCAGCACCTTCGCGCCGTCGCCGAACACGCGCGTCACGTCCAGCGACGTCGCGTCGATTCCCTCCGCGTCCACCAGCTCCACCTGGCTGGTGATGAAGAGGCCCGGCAGCTCGTCCAGGTGCGCCTTCAGGAACTCCCGCACCGGAGCCGACGCCATCAACAGCACCCGCGCCTCCAGTGACGCGCCAATCCGCTTCTCGCGGCGCGCCGCCTCCAGCACGCCCTGCACCGCCTCGCGCAGCGCGAACAGCTTCGCGTAGCGCTCCGCCAGCGCCGGCTCCAGCTTCGCGCGCGCCGCCGGGAAGCCCGCCAGGAACACGCTCTCCGTCGCCTTGCCCGGCAGGAAGCCCCACGCCTCCTCGGCGGTGAAGCTCATCACCGGCGACAGGAGCCGCAGCAGCACGGAGGCCACCTCGTGCAGCACCGTCTGCGCGCCCCGCCGCGCCTTCCCATCCGTGCGCCACGTGTAGAGGCGGTCCTTCAGGATGTCGAAGTACACCGCCGACAAGTCACCCGCGCAGAAGTCCACCACCGTCGCGTAGACGAGGTGGAACTCGTAGTCCTCGTACGCCTGCTTCACGCGCGTGACGACTTCCGACAGCCGGCCCAGCGCCCACTGGTCCAACGGCAGCAGCTCTTCGTACGGCACCGAGTGCGGCGCCGGGTCGAAGTCATACAGATTGCTCAGCGCGTAGCGCACCGTGTTGCGAATCTTCCGGTAGCCCTCCGACAGGCCCTTGAGAATCTGGTCCGACAGGCGCACGTCGTTGCGGTAGTCGCTCGCCGCCACCCACAGGCGCAGCACCTCCGCGCCGTACTGCTGGATGATTTTCTCGGGCGCCACCACGTTGCCCAGGCTCTTCGACATCTTCTCGCCCTTGCCGTCCACCACGAAGCCGTGCGTGAGGCACGCCTTGTAGGGCGACATGTCGCGAGTCCCCACCGCCACCAGCATGGACGAGTGGAACCAGCCCCGGTGCTGGTCGCTGCCCTCCAGGAAGAGGTCCGCCGGAATCCGCTGCCTGCGCTCCAGCACCGCGGAGAACATGCACGCCGAGTCGAACCACACGTCGAGGATGTCCGTCTCGCGGCGGAACTCCCCATGCCCGCAGCGCGAGCACTTGAAGCCCTCGGGAAGGAAGTCCTTCACCGGCGTGCGGTACCACACGCCCACGCCTTCCTTCTCGACCTGGGCCGCCACCTTCTCCATCAGCTCCGGCGACACGAGCGACTCGTCACAGCCCTCGCAGTACGCGATGCAGATGGGCACGCCCCACGTGCGCTGACGGCTGATGGTCCAGTCCGGCCGCGTCTCCAACATGCCCCGGATGCGGCTGTGCCCCCACGAGGGCACCCACTTCACCTTGTCCACCTCCGCCAGCACCTCCTGACGGAACGTCTTCTCCCCGTGGAACGGCACGTCCATGGGGATGAACCACTGGTACGTCGCGCTCAGGATGATGGGGTTGTGGCAACGCCAGCAGTGCGGATAGCTGTGCGCCACCGTGTCCTTCGCGTCGTTCAACAACGCGCCCTTCTCCACGAGGACGGCGATGACGAGCGGGTTCGCCTCGAACACGCGCTTGCCCGTGAGCGCCTCGCCCACCGTGTCGTCGTAGCGGCCGTCCGGACGCACCGGGTTGTAGATGTCCAGCCCGTAGCGCAGGCCGACCTCGTAGTCCTCCTGGCCATGCCCCGGCGCCGTGTGCACCAGGCCCGTACCGGCATCCAGCGTCACGTGCTCGCCCAGGACGATGCGGCCCCGGCGCTCGTAGAACGGGTGCTGATACGTCAGGTGCTCCAGCTCCGTCCCCTGCGCGTACGCCAGGATTCGCGACGGGTCCACCAGCGCCGCCGCGGACACCTCGCCGCCCGGCAGCTCCACGTGCTTCACCGCCAGCTCGTCCGCCTTCACCTCCGCCAGCACCTTGGGCAACAGGTCCTTGGCCACGCAGATGACGCGCGAGCCCAGTTGGTAGAAGACGTACTCCAGCTCCGGGTTGACGGCGATGGCCAGGTTGGCCGGCAGCGTCCACGGCGTCGTCGTCCAGATGGCGAAGGCGACGTCCTTGCCCTTCAGCGCCGGCACCCGCTCGGCGATTTCAGCTCCGGCCGCGAAGGCCACGTACACGGACGGGGACTCGTGCTCCTCGTATTCGACTTCCGCCTCCGCCAGCGCTGTCTGGTCATACAGACACCAGTACACGGGCTTCTTGCGGCGGTAGAGCATGCCCCGGCGCGCGAAGACGGCCAGCTCGCGGATTTCCTGCGCCTCATAGGCGAAGTCGAGCGTCTTGTAGGGCGCGTCCCACGAGCCGAACACGCCCAGCCGCTGGAACTCCGCCTTCTGGATGTCGATGAACTCCAGCGCGTACGCGCGGCACTGCTCCAGGAAGGCGTCGCGCGACAGGGTGCGCTTGTCCACCTTCTTGTCCTTCAGCCGCTTCTCCACGGCCTGTTCAATCGGCAGGCCGTGCGTGTCCCAGCCGGGGATGAAGTCGCAATGGCGGCCCACCAGGTTGCGGTACTTCACCACGATGTCCTTGAGGACCTTGTTGAGCGCGTGGCCGGCGTGGAGGTGGCCGTTGGCGTAGGGCGGGCCGTCCGGCAGCACGAAGGGCTCACCGGCGGCGTTCTTCTCCAGAATCTTTCCCCAGATGCCCCGCTCCGCCCACCAGCCGAGCATCCTCGGCTCGAGCTGCGCCAGGTTCCCCTTCATCGGGAACTCCGTGCGCGGCAGGTTGACCGAGTCCTTGAAGTCCTTGTCCTGGGTGGGCGTGTCGCTCATGTCGACAGCGCCCGTAACACGCTCGGTGCAGCGCTTCAATCACCCGCGGGCTTCGCGGCATCCTCTGGACCGAGCGTGCGGCGCAGCACCGCGACCGACGTCGTCCCCGTCTTGGGAGTCTGCAGCACCAGCTCCACCTCCTCCGTCTGGGAACGGAAGCGGCGGGGCTCCGCCTGCTTGAAGCCCAGCTTGCCCAGCTCCACGCGATAGAAGGCCTCCACCTCCGCCTCCTTCGCCTTCACCGTGTAGTTGACCGAACGCATCACCTCCAGCTCGCTGGTCAGCACCCCTTCTGCGCCCGCCATCAACGGCGCCACGGAGGACACGGTCTGGGGCGGCCGCGACATGTTGGCCTCGCCCAGATAGAGCGTCGTCGTGCCATCCGGATTCGGCTGGACGATGACGGTGTAGGTGATGAGTCGCTCGGGGTCCACGGCGGTGAGCGTCGCCTCGCGCAACGTCTGCGGCTGGTGCTCGGGGGGGGGAAGGTAGAGCCCCCACTCAATCCACCGGTCCACCATGTGCTGGATGAGGAACTCCGCCTTGTCCGCGCTGCGCACGGCCTTGAGCCGCACCGGAATGCCATCCGCGAGCATCACTCCCGGCATTTCGACGATGTCCAACGTCCGGGGCACGTCCCAGACGAAGGGCTGACGGTAGATGGGCGGCACCTTCATGTCCGGCGGCAGCGACGAGAGCGACGGCTGCGGGAGCGCGGCGGCCTCCTCGTCCTCCTCGCTCGGCAGATAGGCGGACAGCGGCGTGGCCGACAGTGGCGCGGACGGCGCGGGCGGCGGCGTGGCGGCCTTCGGCTTGGGGCTTGCGGCTTTCGACTTCGACGGAGCACCGGCCTTCGGCGCCGGCGGGGCCGACTCGGCTCCCGCTCCCAGCATCAGCAACACCAACAGCGCCTTCATGACCGACCTCGTCTTCCACGTCGCCGCGGGACTTCACCCACCCTACGTCCTCACTGCGCTTCGTCCGGGTCCGGAACCGACTCCGCCTTCTTCTTCCCGCTGGGGCCGTCCTTCGGGCACCGGCTGGAGCAGACCTCGAAGGCCTTCTTGTACTTGTCCGTGCAGCGCGTGGCGCAGGACTGGAACTCACCGGCCTTGTTTCCGGTGACGCTGCCCGTGGGCGTGGGACAGCGCTCCATGCAGCCCTGCAGGCTCTCGCTGCCCTTGGAGGCGCAGGAGGCCTCACATTCCGCGCGGTCGGCCAGCGCGGGCGCGCTTCCCACCAACGCTCCGAGGAGCAGACCCACCACGAGGAAGGGAAGCGAGGCGCGTGTCGTCTTCATGAGAAACCCATCCGTGTCGTCAAACACAGCTAGTTGCAGGACTTGCCGAGGAAACATCCATTGAGGGGCCGCCGCTGCGTGTAGGCATAGCCATACGTCGCGGAGGAGACACCCACCAGCGCACCCGGCGTGGTGGGGAACAGCCCGGAGCCCTTCCACTGGTCCAGGGTGGGAATCTGCATCATGTTCAGCTCCTCACCCGGCGCGCTCATGAAGAAGTAGCGCGAGTTGATGGGCGCGGGGAATTGAAGCACGGCCAGCGGCATCGAGTCCGCCATGTAGGGGATGACGATGGCGGTGGGCAGGTAGGTGCCATACACCGCGCTGTAGAAAGGCAGGTTGGCGCAGGGGATGGGCAGGTAGATGGGGGGATTCATCTCGTACGGCATCTGCCCGAACGGGAGCTGACAGGTGAGGACCTCGCTGATGGGGCTGCCCCCGGCCAGTCCCCAGTCATCCACCAGCATGGAGAAGCTGCCGGCGCAGGTTCCGCCCACCGCGCGGCCCACCGAGCACACCCGCATGCTGGAGAAGCGCGTATCCGCGTGGGGCTGCTGGTAGAGCCCGCCCGCGCCCTGGTCCAGGAAGGACGTGGGGAAGCGGAAGGCGCTCAGCGTCGCCTGCGCACCGCAGCGCGCGGCGCCCTGGTCGCGATACGTCACCTGCGTGGGGATGGTCCCTTCCCACTCAGGGTCGCCGCCCATGTCACAGCGCACGGAGAGGTCCGCGCCCGCCGTGAAGGCCTGGGTGATGCCGGGCGCGTTGTTGATGTGGGACAGGCCATTGAAGTCCGCGTACCGGCGCTCCGCGTCGCGGGCCGCGTCCCGCATCGAGTCCTTCGCCTTGTCGTAGTCCAAGGGGATGGAGTGCATCTGCCGGTGGGTGCCGTTCCACAGCGCGGAGATGGCGGACTCCTGCACCTTCAGCGACAGGTAGCCCACCTCCGCGAAGTGGATGCCGAAGGCGATGACCGTCACCATCAGCGTGGTGCCGATGGCCGCCTCCAGGACGGCCGAGCCCCGGGCGCGGCGACGCGACTGAGTCAGGTGTCTCATTGAATCCCCCGGTAGCCCGCGCCCAGCAGGGCGTCGAAGGTCTCCGCGGCGACGCTCGCCCCCGCGCTGTTCAGCGTCTCGCGCGCGTCAGCCAACCCCTTGCGGTCGATATCCGGGGCCACCAGCGTGGCGCGCCAGTACGGATTGAGGAGGTTGGGCGGCTCCGCCCAGTGGTTGATGCCCAGGCTGCGGCCCCGGTGGTAGTAGGCGATGCCGGTGGACAGCGCCGTCTGGAGCGAGTTGGGCGTGCCGTCCATCATCCGCAGCCCCTGGGTGTTGAACTCGGTGCCAGGGCCCGAGGGCTCGAAGCGGAAGCGGGTGAAGATGTTCCAGGGGTCCGCCACCGTGCGCTGGCTCATGTCCCGCTGCACCACCGCGAAGTTCTTCGGCTGCGCGAAGTTGTTGCCCTCGTTCGTCACGCCCGTGAAGTGGTAGTCGATGAAGGCGGGCCAGATGCCCGGGCAGCTCGAGGGCCCACCGGTGCAAGGCACCAGGAAGTGGACGAAGGGCATGCGGTCGTTGCCACCCGTCCAGGTGTGGCGGAACTGGAGCCCCGAGGCGACCACCTCCGACTTCGCCTCCTGGGTGGTCCCCGGCATCACCAGCGGACAGGGAAGCCCGCCGCCGTTGAGGATGTGCATGTAGAGGGTGTCGACCTCTCCCTCGTCCTGCGCGGTGACCGCGGCCGCATACGGCGGCAGGAGGTTCCACAGGGTCTGCATGCTGAGCGTCTTGGCGGGCTTGTTGAAATACGCGGTGCCCTCGCCCGTGGCGAAGGCGAAGCTCTGCCGCGTCATCATCGCCAGCAGCAACACGCGCACGATGTGCGGCGGGTAGTGCTCCAACTGCCGGTGCGTCACGAAGCGAAAACCCCGGCTGCCCATGGCGGCGTTGACGGCGTGGGCCACGGAGAGCGGCAGCGAGCAGGCCGCGCCATCTCCCGAGCAGGCCAGGCCCCCCTCCAGCTCGTCCGCGTTGACGGACACTCCGCCGGGCGTGAGCCACTCGTTGCGCCCCCGCCCGGCCGCCGCGGCATCCGCGATGTCCTTCGCGAAGGACTGGTCCTTCACGTTGTCCACCAGGTCGCCGAAGGTCTTCTGCTGCGCGGCGTAGATGGCGAGCTGGGCGGTCTGGTGCAGCAGGAGCTGGAGCGCGGCGCGCGTGTCGGCCCCCTGGAAGATGGGGTCGATGCGCCGGTCCTCGTTCTGGTAGGCCCGCTGCAGCGCGCTCAAGTCACTCACGCCCTTGCGGCCACACCTGCACGCGCGCGCACAGGCGCCATTGAAGGGCGCGCAGGCACACAGGATGGTGGCCAGCCGGTAGGGCCACTCGGCGCCCCTGAAGGAGCTGCGGCTGGCGTTGAGGTGGGCGCGGTACAGCGTCGTCCAGGAGATGATGCTCTGCGCGCCCGCCTGGGCCACGGCGTGGCCAATCTGGACGCGGTTGAGCACCGCGATGTTGTTGAAGGTGCGCGCCGTGGCGACGGCGTTGGTGTGCGCGGCGGCATCCGCGACCGTCTGCAGCTCGATTCGTTCCCGCACCTTCATGGAGAAGGAGAGCGTGAGCACGACCATCAGCACGACCAGCAACGTGCCGAGGACGAAGAGCACCATCGTCTGTCCGCGCCGGGGGAGGCGGAGAGAAGAAGGGAGGATGTTCATCGGTTCACCGGGGGCAGTGAGGCTGGGCGAAGAAGCGAGACTTGAGGGGGGTCATCATCCGCATCGTGAAGGTCGTCTCGATGGGGAAGACGTACTGCTGCAACCGCACCCTGCGCTGGAGCTCGTCTCGCAGCGCGGCGCTCAGGGTGAAGGGGTCCGTGAACTCGCCCCGGTTCCAGTTGGCGTTGCGCTCTGCCGCCATCAGGGGGTTGGTGGCCGTGTAGTCCTCGATGCCGAGCTGGGCGAGGAACATCCGCGACATCACCCAGTTGGCGAACGGGATTTTCATCGGGTACCAGTAGACCATCCGCACCTCGAGCTGCCGCAGGTGGCCCGGCTCGTCGAAGTCGCGGTCCTCCGGGCTCGGGACGCCGCCGCCCTGGATGTGGCGGTCAATCCACACGATGGCGCCGTCGTGCACGCCGTCCAGGCCGCTGGAGTAGCGGTTGTCGCGCCGGGCGGCGAAGGCCGCGGCCAGCCGCGCGGGGGCGCTGCTACCGCCACCGTGTTGCACCACGCCCGTGGCGACGGAGTTGCCCAGGAACGAGTGGAACGAAGGAAGCAGCGCCAGGATGGCCGAGTGGGTCATCCGCTCACAGTCGCCATGGGCCACCGAGCCCGCCCGGGTGGCGCGAAATACGGCGTAGTGCGCCAGCACGCGCGCTTGCAGCATCAGGAACAACTGCAACGTGCCCAGCAACAGGAACACCACCAGCGGCAGGGTGATCGCCGCCTCCACCATGGCTTGTCCTGACTGGCCACCATTCCTTCGAGGGTAGGAATTCATGGCAGGACGCATGTTCCAGGGATTTACTCCCCAGAAGACATACGTCAACTTGCCCGTCGCAAAGAGACCGACAGCGCCCGGGCGACGCTACAGCCTGGGCGGGGGGTGTGTCACGTGTGTCACGCGTGTCACGAGGTTCCCCCGGGGCCCGAGCGACCCCAGGGGCCGGCTCAGCGGGGCTTCATGCCCTTGGTGTCGAGCTGATATTTCTTCACCAGCCGCTCGATGGACTTCCTGTGCAGGCCGCTCTCCCGGGCGGCGCGGGAGAGGTTTCCCTCGCAGCGGGTGAGGACGCTGGTGACGTACTCCCGCTCGAAGTTCTCCAGGAGCTGCTCCTTGGCGTCCTTGAAGGAGAGGTGCTCGTTGAACGGCAGCGGCCCCTCGCGGGCCTGTCCGCGCACCCGGGGAGGGAGGCTGGCCGGCTGAATTTCTTCGCCCTCGCTGAACGTGAGCACGTGAGACAGGACGTTCATCAGCTCGCGGACGTTGCCCGGCCACGCGTAGGACATCAGCAGGCTCATGGACTCCGGGGAGAAGCGCTTCTTGCCGTGCTTGAGGACGACCTCCGGATCCGCGAGGGCCCCCTTGAGGATCAGCGGGATGTCGTCGCGGCGCTGGCGCAGGGGCGGCAGCTGAATCGTTATCACCGACAGGCGGAAGTAGAGGTCCTCGCGGAAGTTGCCGGCTTGGATCTCCTTCATCAAGTCCCGGTTCGTCGCGGCGATGACGCGGCAGTTGACCTCGATGACCTCATTGCCGCCCACGCGGCGCACCTCGTGGTTCTCCAGCACGCGCAACAGCTTGGGCTGCAGGTCCAGGCGCAGCTCGCCCAGCTCGTCCAGGAAGATGGTGCCGCCGTGGGCGCGCTCGAAGGCGCCGGGGCGTCCGCTCACCGCGCCGGTGAAGGCGCCCTTCTCGTGGCCGAACAGCTCGCTCTCGATGAGGTTGGGCGGAATGGCGCCGCAGTCGAGCACCTCCATGGGCGACCTGGCGCGGCCCGACAGCTCGTGGATGGCGCGCGCCACCAGCTCCTTGCCGGTGCCCGTCTCGCCCTGGATGATGACGGAGACGTCGAGCGGGGCGATCTTCTTGATGAGCCCGAATATCTGGCGCATCTTCATGCTCTGGCCGACCATGCCGCACAGCTCGCCGTCGCGGTCCGGCTCGATGGTGACTTCCTCATCCAGCGGCGCGAAGGTCAGCACGGACGAGCCCGCGCGAATCTGGGAGCCCGGTGAGAGATAGGCGCGCTCGATTCTGCGGCCGTCCAGGAACGTGCCGTTGGTGGAGCCCAGATCCACGAGCAGATAGCCGCGCTCGGTGAACTGGATTTCGAAGTGGTGGCGGCTGGCGGTGCGGTCCTCCACGAGCACCAGGTCATTGCCCGGATGCGCGCCGCAACGCAGGCGCTCCTTGTCGCTGACGACGGAGCGTCCGGTGTCCGGCCCGGAGGCCACGGCGAGCCGGCACTTGTGGAGCTTCACGGTGGTCCGCGGGTCCACCACGAGCGTCTCCCCCAGCAATGGGGAGTGGGCGAGGTCCAACCCGGCGGCATCTCCGGGGCTGGTGTGGATGTCGTCGGGGTGTGGATCTGTCGCGCTCATCTGCGTCCGAGGATAGCAAACGCGAACCACGTCACCCGCCCCGTCCGGCGGTACATGCTACGCTCGTGTGCTCCGCCCATGTCTCCCCGAAAAATCCAGCAGAAGAAGGCCCCGGCCACGCCAGGGTCCCCGGCACCCGAGCGCCCCGCGCCGCGTCGTTCACGCGTGAAGAAGACCGTGGCCATCTTGTCCCGGAAGCGCTCGCTCTATTCGACACGCCGGCTGGTGTCCGCCATTCGGGAGCGGGGCCACCGGCCGCTGGTGCTGGACACTCTGCGTTGCTGCCTGCTGCTCGCGCAAGGCGCACCGCGCATGACGTACCGCGGTGTGGAGATACGGGGCGTGGACGTCGTGGTGCCGCGCATCGGCGCGTCCATCACCGCCTATGGGCTGGCGGTGGTGAACCACTTCGAGATGATGGGTGTTCCAGTACTCAACCCTCCGTCGTCCATCGCGCGCAGCCGCGACAAGCTGCGCGCGCTCCAGTTCCTGTCGCGTTCCGGACTGGACATCCCTCGCACGTTGATGGCGCATGACCGCAGCAACGTGCGCCGGCTGGTGGAGGAGGTGGGCGGGCTGCCCGTCATCATCAAGCTCATCAAGGGCACGCAGGGCGTGGGGGTGATGATTGCTCACACGCTGCCGGAGGTGCAGACCATCCTCGACACCTTCTGGGACCTGGGGCAGGAAATCGTGCTCCAGGAGTTCGTCGCGGAGAGCGAGGGCCGGGACGTGCGCGCGCTCGTGGTGGGCAGGCGGGTGGTGGGCGCGATGCGTCGCAAGGCGAAGAAGGGCGAGTTCCGCTCCAACATCCACCGCGGTGGTGAAGGGCAGGCAATCGAGCTTCCCCCCGCGTACATGGAAGCCGCGGTGCGGGCCGCGAGCATCATCGGCCTGGAGGTCGCCGGCGTGGACATGCTGGAGGGGCACGCCGGACCCCGGTTGATGGAGATCAACTCCAGCCCCGGCTTCGAGGGACTGGAGGGCGCCACGGGCCGCGACATCGCGGGCGAAATCATCGACCACGCGCTGGCTTACGCCGGTTCGAAGTCCGGGGGTTCACAGGCCTACGGCGAGTAGCGCGAAGGGCTTTCGAGGTTGCTCGCACGCCGTGAAGCAAGCGAGCAGCCTGGGCCAAAGCCACCTCGCATGCTCCTCAGGAACACAGGAATGCATTCAGCGGCCGAGTGTCATGGGGAGTTGGCAGCGGCGCGGCGTGGCCTCTAATCTGGCGGCCCCCCATGAAAACGCTGCACAAGCCGCTGCAGATCACCGTGTACCAGGATGTGCTGTGCTCCTGGTGCTATCTCGCCGACCTGCGCCTGGACGTACTGCGCCAGGAGCTGGGCGAAGCCGTCCGCTGGAGCGTGAGGCCTTATCCGCTTCGCGTGCACGATGTGCTTCCCACGGAGCGCGAGAAGCGCGGCCTCGTGGAAGAAGTGCAGCGCGCGCAACGCGAGTCGGACGCCACCGCGCCGCTGTTGTCCACGGACCTGTGGCTGGGCGGAGACCCGCCCCGCAGCAGCGTGCCGGCACTGGCCGCTCTGGAGGCCGCGCGACTGCAGGGACCGCAAGCGCGGGCCTTCCTCGCGCGAGCCATGCAGCGCGCGGCGCTGGAGCAGGGCGTCAACGTGTCGCGGTCCGACGTGGTGTTCGAGCTGGCGTCGCGCGTGGGCCTGGCGATGAACGAGTTCTCCGCCGCGTTCCGTTCCGAGGAGACGCGCCGGCTCATCCTGGATGAGCACCGCGACGCGGCGATTCGCGGCGTGCGCGGCGTGCCCACGCTCGTCATCGGCGGGCGGTGGATGCTGTGCGGTCTGCGCGAGCTGACCGAGTACCGCGAGCACATCCTGGCCTGCATGGGCCGGGTGGCCACGCCCCGCTCGGGTTCCTCCGAGCGACTGGTGCACTGACTCGACGTCCCGCACCGGGGCCCGCTTCCCTTCGCGGGCCCCGATGAGCAACCCGACGTCAGAAGACTTCTTCCGCGCCCTTGCTCAGCGACAGGTACAGGCCGCAGAGCAGCAGTTGGAAGAAGCCCAGCGCGGGGAGGACGGGCAGACAGCACAGGATGATGCCCACCATGAGGCCGACGCACCCCAGCGCCATGGTGCCGAACATGCCCAGGCGCTGGCCCTTCGCGGCGGCGAAGCAGCGCTTGAGCGTCTCCACCGGACCGGGAGCCTCCTCGTTGGCGATCGCCGGCTGCACGAGCACCAGCGGCATGATGAGCCACATGCCCGGGAAGATGTAGAGCCCGATGCCCACGGCGAACGTCGCCAGGAACACCTGCGGCGACGTGTTCGTCACCGCCCTGGTGAACGACTCCGTGGAGTCCAAGTCCAGTTCGGCGAGCGACACCCCCGACATCCCGACGAACACCGCGAGCGCGACGCCGACACAGAGGATGACGACGGGGAGAATCACCGCGAAAGACAGCAGCATCGTGAGCAGGTAGGGCACCAGCTTGGGGAGCTGGGAGAACATCCGTCCCAGGTCCGCGCGCTGGCCCTGGAGCACGTCCAGGCACATGCGGGTGAAGCCCAGGCCGACCATGCCCTGAATCACATAGGAGGCCACGGTGCCCACGATGGTCGTCAGCACGATGACGGTGGTGCTGCCCGCCATGCCGCCGATGAACGACAGCATCTGGGAGATGAAGCTGCCCATGATGGAGGCCGCGAAGAAGATGACGGCGGCCACGCTGAGCATCACCCACTCGCGCTTGAACCGGTCCCAGCACACCTCCACCAACCCGCCGATGGACCAGTTTCCACGGTCCAATGGGAAGGCGCGGCCCAGGCCCTCGCGCTCGCGACAGGTGGGACAGTGCGCCTGCGCGCCGTGCTCGCTGCACGTGTCGCACATGAAGTTGCCGCAGCGCGTACAGGTCCGCTGCGCGAGGTGATCCGGGTGCAACGGGCACGACGCCCCCCGCCCTCGACCGAAATCCGAATCCGACATGGGTGGCCATCTCCTCGCACGACGGGTCCGGAAGGCCCCGGCGCTCCGGTCGCGCGCACTTCCGCACCTACACCAGCGGGCACGGTGTTCACCAGGGCACAGGCACGGTTAAAGAGGAGGCAGGCGGGCGAGAAGGAGCCGGGCGTGAATTTCCTCCAGGAACGCCCGTCATCAGCCCGTGGTCGCGAAGAGGCACTGGCTGGAAGTGCCCTTCGCACGGGAGACTCGTCACATGCGCCGACTGCTCGCACTCGCCATCCCTCTCGCCCTGATGATGGGGACGGGCTGCTACGCCCACTATCACGGTCCCACCGCCCGCCGCCCCGTGGTGGCCGTGGTGGACTACCGGTTCTCGGGCGACCACCCCATTCCGGACATCGACGGTGGCGGCTGGTGCCCGTACGACCACGTCCACACGCACGGCTACCGCCCGTCCGAGACGCAGTACACCTACACGGACGACGTCTACTACTACCGAGGGCCGACGCTGGTCTGGTACTGGGACTTCCACGTGGATCCGCTCGGGGCGTCCTGCGGCCTGCACGGGCGTCACTCGCACGACTACTACCCGAACGCGGGCCGGGCATACCGCTGGGAGCGCAACCGCGGCTACGTGTATGACCGGACCCACGCGGCCTCCGCGGGCTACGGCTACAGCCGGGCCACGTCTCGCCCGGGCTATCGCGCCCCGGTGACTCGCACCGACAACCGCCCCTCCAACCAGCCTCCTCCTTCCGGTACCGGCTGGGGCACGCAGCCTCCTCGCGGCGGCTCCCGGTATGACCGGGACAACAACGGCGGCGGCGGCTGGGGCAACTCCGGTGGCGGCAACTCGGGTGGCAACAACGGCGGCGGCTACGGCCGGGGCAACAGGGATGATGACCGCGGCGGCTCGCGTCCCGGGCGCGGCCAGGGGCGGGACCGCGATGACGACGACAACAACAACGGCGGCGGCTGGGGCAGCTCGGGTGGCGGAAGCTCCGGTGGCGGATACGGCAACAACGGTGGCGGCACCCCGGGTGGCGGAAGCTCCGGTGGTGGCAGCTCCGGCGGCGGATATGGCAACGGTGGCAGCTCGGGCGGCGGCAGCTCCGGCGGTGGCAGCTCCGGTGGTGGATACAACGGCGGTACGCCTCCGAGTGGCAGTGGCTCCGGTGGTGGCAGCTCCGGTGGTGGCAGCTCCGGTGGTGGCAGCTCCGGTGGTGGCTATGGCCGAGGCAACCGCGACAACGACAGCGACCGTGGAAACAGCAGCGGCGGGAGCACCGGCGGTTGGGGCACCGGTGGCGGACGCGGCAGCAGTGGCAACAGCAGCGGGAGCAGCGGCGGTGGGAGCAGCGGCGGCGGGAGCAGCAGTGGCGGGAGCAGCAGTGGCGGGAGCAGCAGCGGCGGCTGGGGCAGCGGTGGTGGACGCAGCAGCAGCGGCAGCAGCAGCAGTGGTGGAAGC
>NZ_JAAIXY010000030.1 GCF_010894455.1 Myxococcus eversor
TGGAAATGGTGATGCCGGGCGACAACATCGCGATCGAGGTGGAGCTCATCACCCCGGTGGCGATGGACAAGGAGCTGCGCTTCGCTGTTCGCGAGGGTGGCCGCACGGTGGGCGCCGGCGTCGTGGCGGAAGTGATCGAGTAGCAGGCCTCCTCCCGGCTCCCATGGACATCCCCTCGGGGAATTTCCAGGGAGCCGGAGGAAATCCAGTTGCATACACCGGGGCGGGATGGTAATCACCGCGCCCCTTCGTTCTGAAGAAACGGCTCTGTGACAACCAGGGGACGTCGGTCGTAGCGCCTCCCGGGGCGTTGGCACAAAGTTCGTTCTAAGAGGTTCTTGCGAATGGCGACACAGAAGATCCGCATCCGGCTGAAGGCATACGACTCGAAGCTCCTGGACCAGAGCGCGGGTGAGATCGTCGAGACGGCCAAGCGCACGGGCGCGAAGGTGGCCGGTCCGATCCCCCTTCCTACGCGCATCAACAAGTTCACGGTGCTGCGTTCGCCGCACGTGGACAAGAAGAGCCGCGAGCAGTTCGAGATCCGCACGCACAAGCGCCTGCTCGATATTCTCGAGCCCACGCAGCAGACGCTGGATGCGCTCATGAAGCTGGATCTGTCGGCCGGCGTTGACGTCGAGATCAAGTCCTAGGAAGCGGGTGGGCGTCCGAGTGGTTTCACTCCGACCCCCGCGAGGAAAGTGCCATGGCGAAGTTTGACGTTGTCGACCTCGATTTGAAGAAGGTGTCGGAGATTGAGCTCTCCGACGACATCTTCGGCGCTGAGCCGAACGCGCACCTCTTTTACGAGGTCGCGAAGATGCAGCAGATCAACCGGCGTCGCGGCACGGTGGGGGTGAAGAACACCTCGCTGGTCAGCGGCGGCGGCAAGAAGCCCTGGAAGCAGAAGGGCACCGGCCGCGCCCGCCAGGGTTCCATCCGCGCTTCCCACTGGGTGGGCGGCGGCAAGGCGATGGCCCCCAAGGCTCGCGACTACTTCTACCGCCCGCCCCGCAAGGTGCGTCGCGGCGCGCTGAAGTCGGCGCTGTCCCTGCGCGCCAAGGAGAAGACGCTCATCATCCTGAGCGGGTTCTCCCTGGACGCCCCCAAGAGCAAGCAGGCCTTCGAGGCGCTCACCAAGCGCCTGAAGCTGCAGAACGCCCTGGTGGTGGACGAGAAGAGCAACACCAACCTGCACCGCAGCGTGCGGAACCTGGCGAAGTTCGACGTGCTTCCTCCCGAGGGTCTCAACCTCGAGGCTGTTCTGAAGCACTCGCACCTCGTGCTCACCTCCGCGGCCGCGAAGACCCTCGAGGGGGCGCTCTCATGAATCTCAACGACGTCATCAAGGGCCCGCTCATCACCGAGAAGCTGGACAAGGCCCGCGAGAAGTTCCGTCAGTACTCGTTCATCGTCGACCGCAAGGCCACCAAGCACGACGTGGCTCGCGCTGTGGCGACGCTGTTCAAGGTCACGGTCGAGGGCGTCAACACGAACGTCGTCCGCGGCAAGATCAAGCGCGTGGGTCGGAGCATCGGCAAGCGGCCCAACTTCAAGAAGGCGGTCGTCACCCTCAAGGAAGGCGACTCGATCGAACTCTTCGAGGGAGGGGCGGCCTGACGCTACGGCGTTGAGGTCAGCCTGAGGAACACACCATGGGCATCAAGAAGTACAAGCCGACAAGCGCCGCCCGTCGTCACATGACGGTGTCCGATTTCGCGGACATCACCAAGGACGCGCCCGAGAAGAAGCTGACCGAGCCGCTCAAGCGCTCGGGTGGCCGCAACGTGCACGGACACATCACCCGGCGTCACCAGGGTGGTGGTCACAAGCGCCGCTACCGCGTCATCGACTTCAAGCGTCGTGACAAGGACGGCGTGCCGGCCAAGGTCACCGCGGTGGAGTACGACCCGAACCGCACCGCCAACATCGCCCTGCTGACGTACGCGGACGGTGAGAAGCGCTACATCCTGGCCCCGGTGGGTCTGAATGTGGGCGACACGGTGTTCGCCGGCGAGACCGCCGACATCCGTCCGGGCAACTCCCTGCCGCTGCAGAACATCCCGGTGGGTACCATCATCCACAACGTGGAGCTGAAGCCGGGCCGTGGCGCCCAGGTCATCCGCTCCGCGGGAACCTCCGGACAGCTGATGGCGAAGGAGGGCCGCTACGCGCAGGTGCGTATGCCTTCCGGAACCGTCCGCATGGTCCTCATCGAGTGCCGTGCCACCGTGGGCCAGGTGGGCAACATCGAGCACGAGATCATCCGCGTTGGTAAGGCGGGTAAGAGCCGCTGGCTGGGCATCCGCCCGACGGTTCGTGGTCTCGCGATGAACCCCGTGGATCACCCGCACGGTGGTGGTGAGGGTAAGTCCGGTCAGGGTAACCCGCACCCGGTGTCGCCGTGGGGCAAGAAGACCAAGGGTCTGACCACGCGCACCAACAAGCGTACCGACAAGTTCATCGTGAGCGGCCGCCGCCAGGGCGCGCGCAGCCAGTAAGAGGATTCGCAAGCCATGGCTCGTTCGATCAAGAAGGGTCCGTTCGTCGACGACTTCCTCGTCAAGAAGATCGAGGACATGATCAAGACGAACAAGAAGACTGTCGTGAAGACGTGGTCCCGCCGCTCCACCATCCTTCCGGAGTTCGTGGGTCACACCTTCGCGGTGCACAACGGGAAGAAGTTCATCCCGGTGTTCGTCACGGAGAACATGGTGGGCCACAAGCTCGGCGAGTTCGCCCCGACGCGTACGTTCGGTGGACACTCGGCGGAGAAGAAGGTCGCCAAGGCCCCGGGCAAGTAGCCTGGTGCATTGCCTGAGAGCCTGAGGAGATGACCATGGAGTCGACTGCACATCTGCGTTTTCTGCGCATGAGCCCCCGCAAGCTGTCCCTCGTTGCGGCGCTCATCCGGGGCAAGCCCGTCGAGGCTGCCCTCAACATCCTGAAGTTCACCAAGCGCGCCGCGGCCTTGCCGGTGGAGAAGCTCATCAAGAGCGCCGTGGCCAACGCGACGGACCTGTCCAAGGGTCAGGTCGACGTGGACACGCTCTACGTCAAGACCATCTCGGTGGACCAGGGTCCTACCCAGCGCCGGTTCATGCCGCGCGCCATGGGTCGGGCCACCCCGATCAAGAAGAAGACCGCCCACGTCCATGTGGTGCTGGCCGAGGCCAAGAAGTAGGACCCGTCGGGCCCAGCCCGGACGTTCAAGGAGATTCACGTTGGGACAGAAAGTTCATCCGATCGGGTTCCGGCTTGGCGTCATCAAGACCTGGGACTCCAAGTGGTTCGAGCACAAGAACTACGCGCAGTGGCTCCATGAAGACATCCGCATCCGCGAGTTCGTGAAGAAGTCGCTGAACCACGCGGGCGTGTCCAAGGTGGAGATCGAGCGCGCAGCCAACAAGGTGAAGGTCAACGTCCACACCGCGCGTCCGGGTATCGTCATCGGCAAGCGCGGCGCGGGCATCGAGACGGTGAAGAAGGACCTCCAGCAGTTCACGAAGAACGAGGTCTTCCTCAACATCGTCGAGGTCCGCAAGGCGGAGACCGACGCGCAGCTGGTGGCGGAGAACATCGCCACGCAGCTCGAGCGTCGCATCGCGTTCCGTCGCGCCATGAAGAAGGCGCTTCAGACGGCGATGAAGTTCGGAGCCAAGGGCATCCGCGTGGCCTGCTCGGGCCGCCTGGGTGGCGCCGAGATGGCTCGCTACGAGTGGTACCGCGAGGGCCGCGTGCCCCTGCACACCCTCCGCGCGGACATCGACTATGGCTTCGCCGAGGCCAAGACGACCTACGGCAAGATCGGCTGCAAGGTCTGGGTCTGCAAGGGCGAGGTTCTCCCGGGCAAGGGCGGCGCCGCCCCCATGCCTTCCAACCGCTAAGAGCCCTCCCGCTTTGGGCGCTCTCGAGAGAGGGCGCCCGGGGCAGGGCAGTGAAGGACAGCGACGATGCTTCAGCCTGCACGTACGAAGTACCGCAAGATGCACAAGGGCCGCACGCCTGGCGCCGCGCACCGTGGCAGCGACTTGACCTACGGTGAGTTCGGCCTGATGAGCCTGCAGCCGGGATGGATTACGTCCCGGCAGATCGAGGCGGCTCGTATCGCGATGACCCGCCACGTGAAGCGCGGCGGCAAGATCTGGATCCGAATCTTCCCGGACAAGCCCATCACCAAGAAGCCCGCCGAGACCCGAATGGGTACCGGTAAGGGTGGCGTGGAGTACTACGTCGCGGTGGTGAAGCCCGGCCGCATCCTCTACGAGATGGAGGGGATGACGACCGAGGTGGCCACGGGGGCGCTGAAGCTGGCGCAGGCGAAGCTGCCGGTGCTCACGCGTATCGTGACGCGCACGGACCTGAGCCTCTAGGCACCGCGGCGGGAGCCGCCTTCGGGTGGGCTCCCGCACGCATGTGGAGATAGCAATGGCGACTGCGAAGGAACTGAGAGAGCTGTCGGCGGACGACCTGCAGCGGCGGGCGACGGAACTGCGTGAGACGCTGTTCCAGGACCAGCTCAAGCGGCGGACCGGCTCGCTGGACAGCCCGGCGGAGCGGACCCTGCACCGGCGTGACCTGGCCCGTGTGCTGGCGGTTCTTGGCGAGAAGAAGAAGGCGGCGAAGGCTTAAGGGCCCCGTCGCGATTCCTCCAAGCGCGCTCGCTCAACGCGGGTGCGTACGGCCATCCGGGAAGCGAGAGCGCCCGGGTGCATGAGAGACAGTGAGAACGAAGATGGCTGAAACGACTGAAGCGCCCACGGCAGAGACCTCCACCCGCGGCCGTCCGAAGACGCGCGTGGGTATCGTCACCTCCAACAAGATGCAGAAGACGGTCGTGGTCACCGTCCAGCGCCGGGCTCCCCACCCGAAGTACGGGAAGATCATGAGCCTGCGCGAGAAGTACAAGGCGCACGTGGAAGACCACGACTATCCGAAGAAGATCACCATCAACGAGGGTGATCGGGTCCGGATCGCCGAGACCAAGCCTGCCTCGAAGGACAAGCGCTGGCGTGTGGTCGAGGTGCTGGAGAAGAGCAAGAACGTCTAGCACGCACCTCCACCTGCGCGGCCGTGAGGCGGTGTGGTGGAGTCACCGGCGATAGGAGATTCCCAGATGATTCAGATGACGAGCGTGCTCGACGTGGCGGACAACTCGGGCGCGAAGAAGGTGTTCTGCATCAAGGTGCTCGGCGGTTCGAAGCGCAAGTACGCGTCCATCGGCGACGTCATCGTCGTGTCGATCCGCGAGGCGCTGCCCAACTCGAAGGTGAAGAAGGGTGACGTGGCCAAGGCCGTCATCGTCCGCACCAAGCGCGAGGTGGGTCGGGCCGACGGCAGCTTCATCAAGTTCGATGGCAACTCCGCGGTCCTCATCAACAAGGACATGGAGCCCATTGGTACGCGCATCTTCGGGCCGGTGGCCCGTGAGCTCCGCGCCCGCAAGTTCATGAAGATCATCTCGCTGGCGCCCGAAGTCCTCTGAGAGGACCGCAGGCCGGACGGCGAGCAGCCAGAGAGACGAGGAAGCCATGCAGAAGATGAAAGTGGGAGACACGGTCCAGGTCATGGCCGGGGCCGAAGCCTCCGAGAAGAATCCCGCGACGAAGCGCGGCAAGGTGCTGAAGATCGACCGGGAGGCCGGCCGCGTGACCGTGGAAGGTCTGCGCCTGGTCAAGCGTCATCAGAAGAAGACGCCCCAGAACCCCGAAGGTGGGATTGTCGAGAAGCCCGGCACCATCGCCCTGGCGAATGTCCAGGTCGTGTGCGCCAAGTGCGACAAGCCGACCCGCGTGGGGGTCAAGACCGAAGGCGAGAAGCTCCAGCGGTTCTGCAAGAACTGCGACGCGCTGATTGACTAGGAGTCCCTGTTGGGGCATCTATGCGCGCCCTTCTGTCCGCCCTGGTGGGCGGGTAGGGGGGCGTGCAGGCAACGAGGGCCTGGGTTGTTCCGGGGCCCTCGAGGTGTTTTCAGTTTCCAGATGAAGGACTGATCGGACGCGCTGGGTCCACAACGGCGCCCCGAAGCAGAGGATACGACGATGGCTGACGAGAAGAAGCCGGACCAGAAGGAAAAGAAGGCGAAGCGGGGCAAGAAGGAAGAGGCCAAGAAGGTTGGCTTCGCGGCGAACATCGAGGAAGGCCTCGAGAGCAAGCCGGCCCGCATGAAGGAGCGCTTCCGCAAGGAAGGGGTGCCCGCCCTGATGAAGGAGCTGGGCCTCAAGAACCCGATGGAGGTTCCGCGTCTCCAGAAGATCGTCGTCAACATGGGTCTGGGCGAGGCGCTCGCCAACAACAAGATCCTGGAGTCGGCGGTGGACCAGCTCGCGGCGATCACGGGTCAGAAGCCCATCGTCACGCGCGCTCGCAAGTCCATCGCGAACTTCAAGCTGCGCCAGGGCCAGGCCATCGGTGCCGCCGTGACGCTGCGTGGCACCCGCATGTATGAGTTCATGGACCGCCTCATCACCGTGGCGCTGCCGCGCGTGCGTGACTTCAAGGGCGTGTCCCCGAAGGCTTTCGATGGGAAGGGCAATTACACGCTCGGCGTCCGCGAGCAGATCATCTTCCCTGAGATCAACTACGACCAGATCGAGAAGGTGAAGGGGCTCAACATCAGCTTCGTCACCACCGCCGCGAACGACGAGCAGGGGTTGGCGCTGATGCGTCACTTCGGCCTGCCGTTCCGTCAGTAAGCCCTCGAGCCAAGGACCTCAAGACAATGGCCAAGCTCTCCAAGATCGCCCAGGCGAAGCGCAAGCCGAAGTTCGCCGTGCGCCAGTACAACCGCTGCCCGCTGTGCGGTCGGCCGCGCGCCTTCCTGCGCAAGTTCAAGATGTGCCGTATCTGCCTGCGCAACCGTGCGCTGCGCGGTGAGATCACCGGCGTGACCAAGTCGTCCTGGTAGCCGGAAGGGCAGGGTGCTGAGGGGCTCGAAAGGGCTCATCGGCACCCTGGGCGTGCTCCGAGAGGAGCTCGCTCGAATGGATTTTCAACTTCAGCAGTGGCGATCGGCGCGAACCCCCGGGATGGGCCCGGCAGGCGCGGCGGTCGCGAACGCGAGATGCCCGATGACGGCTCTTGCTTTGGAAGGTAGCTCATGCCGGTCAATGATCCTGTTGGCGACATGCTGACCCGCCTGCGCAATGCTTCGCGCGCGCGTCACGACAAGGTCGTCATTCCCCACTCGAAGCTCAAGCTCGAGATCATCAAGGTCCTCAAGGATGAGGGCTACATCGGGGAGTTCGCCGTCGCGACCCCCGAGGGCTCGCCCCAGAGCGAGATCACCGTGCAGCTCAAGTACGGTCCCGACCGCAGCCCCGCCATCACCGGCATCCGCCGCGTGTCCACGCCGGGCCTCCGCCGCTACTGCGGCGTGGGTGACATCCCGCAGGTGCTGGGTGGAATGGGTATCTCCATCCTGTCCACGTCCCGCGGCATCCTGGTGGACTCCGAGGCCCGCAAGCAGAAGGCGGGCGGCGAGCTGCTCTGCACCGTCTACTAGCCAGCTGCCTGGTGGTCGCGCCTCGTGAGAGTGCGCGCCCCGGGCATACAGGACCGA
This sequence comes from Myxococcus eversor, assembly GCF_010894455.1. Taxonomy (GTDB): domain Bacteria; phylum Myxococcota; class Myxococcia; order Myxococcales; family Myxococcaceae; genus Myxococcus; species Myxococcus eversor. The sequence goes on from NZ_JAAIXY010000030.1 coordinate 7,562, forward strand.
GGCAACCATGAGTCGGATTGGAAAACTGGCGATCAAGCTCGGCGACAAGACGAAGGCCATCGTCGCCGGCCAGCAGGTGAATTTCGAGGGCCCCAAGGGCAAGCTGTCCGTGAAGCTGCCCGCCCGGGTCAAGGTGGAGATCAAGGACGGCCAGGTCAACGTGCAGCGCGAGGATGACTCTCGCGAGGCGCGCAGCCTGCACGGCCTGACCCGCACCATCCTCGCGAACGCGGCGAAGGGCGTGTCCACCGGCTTCGAGCGGAAGCTGGACATCCGCGGCGTTGGTTTCCGCGCCGAGGTGAAGGGCAAGGCCATCCACTTCTCGTTGGGCTACTCGCACCCGGTGGTGTTCAACCTGCCGGAAGGTGTGACGGCCGAAGTGGACAAGGCGGCCCGCACCGAGGACAGCCTGCCCACCGTGGGGCTGACGCTCCGCTCGGCGGACAAGGAAGCGCTTGGCGCGACGGCGGTGAACATCCGCTCGCTGCGTCCTCCCGAGCCGTACAAGGGCAAGGGAATCAAGTACTCCGAGGAGCGCATCCGCCGTAAGGAGGGCAAGACCGGAACGACCTAGTCGTTTCGTCTGTCCTGAGGGTTCCCAATCCCGTCGAGCCCGTGGGGTCCGACGGCATCATCCGGCGGCGGAAGGCCGCATCGCCGCCGGAAGGACAAGGAAGCAGCCATGCCGACGAAGATCGAATCCCGTCTCAAGAGGAAGAACCGCATCCGCAAGAAGCTCTCGGGCACCACCGAGCGGCCGCGGCTTTCCGTTTACAAGAGCCTCAAGCACATCTACGCGCAGGTGGTGGACGACACCACCGGCAAGACCCTCGCGTTTGCCTCGTCGCTGTCCAAGGATCTGAAGGGCCAGGACGAAGGCGACAAGAAGGCGGACGCGAAGCGGGTCGGTGCCCTGATCGCGCAGAAGTGCAAGGCTGCCAACGTCGAGGCGGTGGTGTTCGACCGCAACGGCTTCCCCTATCACGGGCGCATCGCCGCCGTGGCTGACGCCGCGCGCGAGGCCGGGCTGAAGTTCTAGCTTTCGAAAGGATTTCCAAGTGGCAACTCCGATCAATCCGAACGATCTGGACCTCACCGACCGCGTGGTGAACATCAACCGCGTGGCCAAGGTCGTGAAGGGCGGCCGCCGGTTCTCGTTCGCCGCCCTGGTGGTGGTGGGCGACGGCGCGGGACACGTGGGCGTCGGCCTGGGCAAGGCCAACGAGGTCCCCGAGGCCATCCGCAAGGGTGGCGAGAACGCGAAGAAGAACCTCTTCCGCGTCCCGCTCATGGGGCACACGATTCCGCACGAGGTGCTCGGGCACTTCGGCGCCGGCTGGGTGCTGTTGAAGCCGGCCAGCGAAGGTACGGGCGTCATCGCCGGTGGCGCTGTGCGCGCGGTTCTTGAGGCGGCGGGCATCCGCAACATCCTGACGAAGAGCCAGGGTTCGCGGAATCCGCACAACGTGCTGAAGGCCACGGTTGCTGGCCTGAAGCTGCTGCGGAGCGCGGCGCAGGTGTCGCGGCTTCGTGGCAAGGACGTCGAGTCGGCGAAGCTCGCCGGGGAGCAGAGGGGCTAGTCATGGCGCTCAAGGTGAAGCTGACGAAGAGCTATGCGGGCGCTTCCGAGGACATGCTGGCCACCATCCGTGGCCTGGGTCTGAAGAAGTTCGGTCAAGAGCGCCTGCTCAAGGACACCCCTGCCATCCGTGGGATGGCGTTCAAGGTGAAGCACCTGGTCTCCTTGGAGACGGTGACCACCGAGGCGCCGGCGCCGAAGCGCCGCAAGCCGCGCAAGATCGCCCTGCGGGATCGCGCGCGCGCCTACCAGGCCAAGCAGAACAAGGCCTGAGCACGAGAGGACTGAGACAATGAGCACTCTGCACGATTTGAAGCGTCCCTCGCGCTCGTGGCACCGCAAGAAGCGGGTGGGTCGCGGCCAGGGTTCCGGCCTTGGCAAGACGGCCGGCCGTGGTGGCAAGGGTCAGAAGGCCCGTTCCGGCAACATGCGGTTCGAGGGCTTCGAGGGCGGTCAGAGCCCCCTGCAGCGCCGCCTTCCGAAGTTTGGCTTCAACTCCCCCAACCGCACGGTGTACGCGGTGGTGAACCTGTCGGACGTGGATGCCCACTTCGACGCGGGCGCCACGGTGGATGAGGCCTCCCTGAAGAAGGTCGGTCTGGTCAAGGGTCGCTACCACGGCGTGAAGCTGCTGGGACACGGCACGCTGACCAAGAAGGTCACCATCGTGGTCCACAAGGCCTCCGAGGCCGCGAAGTCGGCGGTCGAGAAGGCTGGCGGCGCGGTGGATGTCCTTCCGCTGATGGCCCACAAGCCCGAAGCGGCCGCGAAGGCCCATGCTGGCAAGGGCGTCAAGGCCCCTCGGCAGCCCAAGGCTTGAGCATGTCCGGCGCGCATCACTTGCTGGTGGTGCGCGCCATTTCGCTTGTGTAGGCTTCTGCGCCCCTTTCCCGTCCGTGGAACAGGGGCGTTTTGTCGTCCTGGCAGAACCCTCACGAAGAGGATGGCTACCCCGTGGCTCTCAATGCCTTCGCCAACGTCTTCCGCATCGCGGAGCTGCGCAGCCGGCTCGCGTACACGCTAGCCCTGCTGGCCGTGTACCGCATCGGCATCTTCATCAATACGCCAGGCGTGGACCGGGCTGCGATGAACGCCTTCATGGACGCCCAGAAGCAGTCGGGCGGACTGGTGTCGCTGTTCAACCTCTTCTCCGGCGGCGCGCTGGAGCAGATGTCCATCTTCGGATTGGGCATCATGCCTTACGTCAGCGCCTCCATCATCATGCAGCTGCTGGCGGTGGTCATCCCCAGTCTGGAGCGACTGCAGAAGGAGGGCGCGGCGGGGCGGCAGAAGATCAACCAGTACACCCGCTACGGCACCATCGTCCTCTCCGTCATCCAGGGCATCGGCATCTCCCGGTGGCTGGCGTCCCTGGGGCGCTCGGACGCGGGGCAGAGCGGCTTCAACCAGGTGGTGGTGCCGGACGACAGCGTCTGGTTCACCTTCATGACGGTCATCAGCCTGACGGCCGGTACGGCCTTCATCATGTGGCTGGGTGAGCGCATCACCGAGCGCGGCATCGGCAACGGTATCTCCCTCATCATCTTCGCGGGCATCGTCGCCGGTGTGCTCCCGGGCGCCAAGACGCTGCTGGACCTGACGCGGCAGGAGGTCATCGCGGTGGCCGAGGTCCTGGCGCTGCTGTTCTTCATGCTCCTCATCATCGCGGCGGTGGTCTATGTGGAGCGCGGCATGCGCCGCATCCCCATCCAGTACGCCAAGCGCATGGCGGGGCGCCGGATGTTCGCGGGCCAGGCCACGTACTTCCCGATGAAGGTCAACACCGCGGGCGTCATCCCGCCCATCTTCGCTGGCGCGGTGCTGTCGTTCCCGGCCACGCTGGGCACGTGGTTCCCGTTCCTGCAGGACGTGCAGCGCGCCATTGAAGGCAACCTGTGGATCTACAACGGCCTGTTCGTGCTGATGGTCATCTTCTTCGCCTACTTCTACACGGCACTGACCTTCCGTCCGGATGACGTGGCGGACAACATCAAGAAGCAGGGTGGCTACATCCCGGGCATCCGCCCGGGTCGTCAGACGGCGGAGTTCATCGAGCGAGTGCTGAACCGGCTCACCTTCGGTGGCGCGCTGTACCTGGCGGTCATCTGCGTGATTCCCTCCGTCATCAGTGGCCTGCTCAACGTACGCTTCACCTTCGGCGGCACCGCGCTGCTGATTGTCGTGGGCGTGGCGCTGGACACGGTGCAGCAGATCGAGGGCCACCTCATCAGCCGCAACTACGAGGGCTTCGCCGGGCCGCGTGGCCCGCGCATCCGCGGCCGGGTGCGCGTGGCGGCCTGAGTCACGACGTTCACGTCCCGGGCGCCTCTCCCCGTCGTGGGGAGGGGCGCCTCGTCGTTCCGGGATGGAGTCGTTCAAGGTATTCGGTGGTGCACACGGGGGGCGCTTGGAAGCTTCGTGGCCGACGACTTCCGTGCCTTCCTTGGGAGCTGAGAGGAGCACATGAACCTGATCCTGTTGGGACCGCCGAACGCGGGGAAGGGTACGCAGGCGAAGAAGCTCTTCGCCGACTTCCACATCCCGCAGATCTCCACCGGTGACATCCTCCGCAAGGCAGTGGCGGAGGGGACGGAGCTGGGGAAGGTCGCGGGTCCGTTGATGGCGGCGGGCCAGTACGTGCCGGACGAAGTCGTCATCGGTATCGTCGAGGAGCGCTTGAAGCAGTCGGACGTGGCCCAGGGCTTCGTGCTGGATGGCTTCCCGCGCACGCCGGGCCAGGCTGACGCGCTGGACAGGATGCTGGGGCGGCTGGGCAAGCAGCTCGACGCGGTCGTATCGCTCGAGGTGCCGCACAAGACGCTGGTGGAGCGTGGCTCCGGCCGGCGTGTCTGTCCCGTGGATGGCAGCGTCTACCACGTGGACCAGAGCCCCCCGAAGCGCGCGGGGTACTGCGACAAGTGCGGCACGGGGCTCGTGCAGCGGCCCGACGACATGCCGGACGTCATCGAGAAGCGCCTGCAGAAGTACGACGCGGAGACGGCGCCCCTGAAGGCCTTCTACGCGAAGAAGGGCGTGCTCACGAGCGTGGACGGCGTGGGCTCCCCCGATGGCATCTACGAGGAGATCAAGAGCGCCGCGGGCAAGGGCAAGGCTTGATGTGCGGACGTGCTGGCGAGCGGATGCGAGGCGCTTGCGGCGCCCGCGGAGGCTTGCCGCCCGTTCTCCGTGCGCGGTTGGCGCGCACGGACCGCCCATGAGTCAGGTGGGAATCAAATCGAGGGAGGAGATTGCCCTCATGCGCCAGGCCGGGCGCATCGTCGCCGACGTGCTGGATGCGCTGGAGAAGGCCGTGGTCCCGGGTGTCACCACCTGGGAGCTGGACGCGCTGGCGGAGAATCTGACGGCGGAGCGGGGGGCCAGGCCGGCGTTCAAGGGCTACCTCGGCTTCCCGTGTGTGCTGTGCGCCTCCATCAACGACGAGGTGGTGCACGGCATCCCCAGCAAGCGGCGGAAGCTGGCCGAGGGTGACCTGATGAAGCTCGACTTCGGGGTGTCCTACAAGGGGTGGTTCGGGGACGCGGCGAGGACGGTGCCAGTGGGGAAGGTGTCCGCCGAGGCGCAGTCGTTGCTGGACACGACGCGGGAATCGCTCCAGAAGGCCATCCAGGCGATGAAGCCGGGCAACCGGCTGGGCGATATAGGGCATGCCGTCCAGCGGCACGTGGAGGCCAGGGGGTACTCCGTGGTCCGGGACTTCACCGGCCATGGGATTGGCCGGAAGCTCCACGAGCACCCCCACGTGCCCAACGTCGGACAGGCGGGGGCGGGAATGAAGCTCCGGGCGGGGATGGTCCTCGCGGTGGAGCCCATGGTCAACCAGGGCACCCACGAGGTGGAGATCCTGGACGACGACTGGACGGCGGTGACGGCGGACCGGAAGCTGTCCGCCCATTTCGAGCACACCATCCTCATCACGGATGGCGGAGCTGAAGTGCTCACCCGGGGGGCGTGAAGGCAGCCGGGACAGCGGGTGAAATGCGAAGATGTTACGGTGGGTTGGTAGGAATCCGAGTTTTGCCGCGCGGGACGCTTGCCACTTGCGGACCAAAGTGCTATCCCGCCGCGCTTCCAGAAGGTTCGTGGTCCGGGAAGAGGGTTTGACGCTTGCCGAAGGATGATTCCATCGAAGTCGAGGGGACGGTGATGGAGCCCCTCCCCAATGCGATGTTCCGCGTGGTGCTGGATAATGGCCACAAGGTGCTCGCGCACATCTCGGGCAAGATGAGGATGCACTTCATCCGCATCCTCCCGGGAGACAAGGTGAAGGTCGAGCTGTCTCCGTACGACCTGACGCGCGGGCGGATCACGTACCGGGCGAAGTAGAAAAGGGCGCCGCCCTGGGACTGGGGTGGCGGCCCCTCATGACTTTTCATCTGTTCGAAGGAAGGAAGTTCGCTCCATGAAGGTTCGGGCGTCCGTCAAGAAGATCTGCGACAAGTGCAAGGTTGTTCGCCGCAAGGGCATCGTGCGCGTGATTTGCGCTTCCAACCCCCGGCACAAGCAGCGCCAGGGCTAACGGCCGACAGGCCGTTGGCTTCAGACCAACTCCACTCCAGAAGGAAGACCGAAGATGGCTCGTATCGCCGGCATCGACCTGCCGCCCAACAAGCGCGCCGTGATCTCGCTCCAGTACATCTACGGGATCGGCAACAAGTCCGCGCAAGACATCATCGAGGCGGCGGGCATCGATCCCACCACCCGGACCAAGGACCTCACCGAGGACCAGGCTCGCAAGATCCGTGAGATCATCGAGGCCAGCTACAAGGTCGAGGGTGACCTCCGGCGTGAAGTGACGATGAACATCAAGCGTCTGATGGATCTGGGCTGCTACCGGGGTCTCCGTCACCGCAAGGGCCTGCCTGTCCGTGGCCAGCGCACCCATACCAACGCGCGTACCCGCAAGGGTCCGAAGCGTGGCATCGTCCGGGCGAAGCCTGCCGCTCCGGCTCGGTAAACCGCAGCGCCGGCCCGTGAGGTGCCGGCGTCGATCACCTCCTCTCAGGAGCAGCAACTCAAATGGCTGACGAGATCAATACTTCGGCTGCGGCGCCTACGGGCACCGAGGGCGAGGCCCCTGCCGCGAAGAAGGCCAAGCGCAAGGGCAAGAAGAGCATTCTCAATGGCGTGGTGCACATCCAGTCCACGTTCAACAACACCATCATCACGATCACGGACGTGTCCGGGAACGTGATCTCCTGGTCCTCGGCCGGGGCGCGTGGCTTCAAGGGAAGCCGCAAGTCCACCCCGTTCGCCGCCCAGGTGGCCGCCGGCGATGCCGCGGCGAAGGCGATGGAGCACGGGCTGAAGAACGTGTCTGTGTTCGTGAAGGGTCCGGGCGCGGGCCGTGAGTCGGCGCTGCGCGCGCTGGCCGCCGCCGGTCTGAAGATCAACCTCATCCGCGACGTGACGCCCATCCCGCACAACGGGTGCCGTCAGGCCAAGCGCCGCCGCGTCTAACCCCTTCGTCCGGGCCGCCCTTCGCGCTCGCGAGCGTGGGGGCGGCTCCAGATCACCTTTAAGGAGAAGTCTGTGGCCCGTTACACCGCGAGCGCTTGCCGTATCTGCCGGCGCGAAAACCTCAAGATGTACCTGAAGGGCGACCGCTGCTACACGGACAAGTGTGCCATCGAGCGCCGCCCGTATCCCCCCGGTCAGCACGGCCAGGGCCGCGTGAAGTTCTCTGGTTACGGCGTGCAGCTGCGCGAGAAGCAGAAGGTCAAGCGCATGTACGGCCTGCTGGAGAACCAGTTCCGCGGCTACTACCACCGCGCGTCCGCCGCCAAGGGCAAGACGGGTGAGAATCTCCTGCAGCAGCTGGAGCTCCGCCTGGACAACGTGGTGTTCCGCATGGGCTTCGCGGATACCCGCAACGAGGCGCGCCAGCTGGTTCGCCACGGCCACTTCCAGGTGAACGGCCGCAAGGTCAACATCCCCTCGTTCTCCATCAAGCCCGGCACGTCCGTCGAGGTGGTGGAGAAGAGCCGCAAGGTGCTGCGCATCTCCGAGGCGCTGGAGACCGTGGACCGCCGTGGCGTTCCGCAGTGGATCGACCTGGACAAGAAGTCGTTCAAGGGCACGGTTCGCACGGTCCCCAACCGCGAGGACCTGACGATGCCCATCCAGGAGCAGCTCATCGTGGAGCTCTACTCCAAGTAGTCCCCGCGCCAGGCCGCGGCTCGCGCCTGGACGAGGTACTCAACAACGCCCTGGCCGACGAGGCCGGGGCGTCGTGCTTTATCCGCAGTCCCCTACGTGGCCATCCTCCCGCCGTCCCGGTGGGTAGGTCGGTGGTGGCGCACGTCTCGAGGAGTCGTACACCATGGCTGATACGTACATTGCGAAGAACTGGCGTGACCTCATCAAGCCGCGCCGCATGGAAGTGGATCAGGACAGCCTGACCCCTACCTACGGGAAGTTCATCGCGGAGCCGCTGGAGCGTGGCTTCGGCACCACGCTGGGCAACTCGCTGCGCCGGGTGCTCCTGTCGTCGCTGCAGGGCGCGGCCATCACCTCGGTGAAGATCGAGGGCGTGGACCACGAGTTCACCACCATCCCCGAGGTGTCCGAGGACGTCACGGACGTCGTGCTGAACCTGAAGGAAGTCCTCCTTCGGATGCACACGAACGAGCCGAAGACGCTGCGCATCGAGGCGGAAGGGCCCAAGGAAGTGAAGGCGGGTGACCTCATCACCGACGCCGACGTGGAGATCCTCAACCCGGGTCACCACATCTGCACCATCTCCGAGGGTGGCAAGCTCCGCATGGAGCTGCAGTGCCGCCGCGGCCGTGGCTACGTGCCGGCCAACTCGAACAAGGTGGTGGGTGCGCCCATCGGCACCATCCCCATCGACTCGCTGTTCTCGCCCACCCGCAAGGTGAACTACCAGGTCACCAACGCGCGCGTCGGTCAGGTCACCGACTTCGACAAGCTGTCGCTCGAGGTCTGGACGGACGGCTCGGTGTCCCCGCAGGACGCGGTGGCGTACGCGGCGAAGATCATCAAGGAGCAGCTCACCGTCTTCGTGAACTTCGACGAGACGGAGGAGCCGGTCATCGCCGAGGCGCCGAAGGAAGAGGCGAAGCTGAACGAGAACCTGTTCCGCTCGGTGGACGAGCTGGAGCTGTCGGTGCGTTCCGCCAACTGCCTGCAGCAGGCGAACATCAAGACCATCGGCGACCTGGTGCAGCGCACCGAGGCCGAGATGCTCAAGACGAAGAACTTCGGCCGCAAGTCGCTGAAGGAGATCAAGGAGATCCTCGCGGAGATGGGCCTGTCGCTCGGCATGAAGCTCGAGAACTGGCCCCCGAAGCAGGCTCCGGCCCCGGCGGCGCCGAAGGCGTAGAGTCTTCGTGGTACTTTCCTTGCGCGCCCGCGACATGGCGGTACGCGGCGCGGAGGGAAGGGGTCCAGGGCGGTTGACCGGACCCGACCAGCAGTGGTGAGCCCCGTGTCGGGCTCACCCTTCCCACCCGGTACCTGATACGGCCGGAGTGGTGGCCCCTGACGGGGACCCGGAGCACGACGATGCGTCACAAGGTCGGACAACGAAAGCTGCACCGCACCACGAGCCACCGGCTCGCGATGCTCAACAACATGGTCACCTCGCTGCTCGAGCACCAGGCCATCCGCACCACCGTTCCCAAGGCCAAGGAGGCCCGGAAGATGGCGGAGCGCATCATCACGCTGGGCAAGCGCGGTGGGCTCTCCAACGTGCGTCTGGCGGCTCGGATCGTGAAGGACCGCGACGTGCTGCAGAAGGTCTTCAGCGAGTACAAGGACCGCTACGCCAACCGTCCCGGTGGCTATACCCGCATCATCCGCCTCGGCTTCCGCCGGGGTGATGCCGCGGAGATGGCCCTCCTGGAGCTGGTGGACCGGCCCGAGAAGAAGGCCGCAGCCGCCGAGGCTCCTGCCGCCGAAGAGACCAAGGCCGAGTAAGGCCGTCCTCCGCACGCCCCTTCGCGAGGAGGGGCGGGTGGAAACGCAGAGGGCGCTCTTCCCAAGTGGAAGGGCGCCCTTCGTGTTTGCGGGGCTCCGAAGGGCTCGCTACTTCGGGCCGAGGAGGCGCTTCCACTCGGTGCGCAGATCCTCGGTGAGGTTCGCGCTGTCGTCGCTGCTGTGCATCTCCAGCGTGTCGAAGCGCAGGTCCGCGGGCGCGGCGCCGCCGGTCCCCATGAGCTGCTTGGGGGTAATGGTGATGAACTCCCCGGCGCCCACCGAGGGCACGGCCGCGCGGTACTGGCCGTTGACGATGAGCGTGACGTCCTTCCACGCCTCCTTGCTCTCGTTCCAGATGGTGATGGAGGGCCGGTCCAGTTTGTCGCTGAGCACCAGCCGCGCGTCCATGTCACCCGTCTGCATGGAGCTGCCAGGGCAGGCGATGACGAAGCTCGCCGCCGTCAGCGCCAGCCACCCGGCGATGATGGAGGCCTTGTACTTGAAGAAGCGATCCCGCTGCCGGAAGTCCCCCGCGAACTCCTTCAGGATGGAGAGCGCGTTGAGGGCCTGGTTGGAGGCCTCGCCCGCGAGCCGCTTGCCCAGGGCATCGTCCTGCTTGCCCTTCTGGAGCGGCGCCGTGCGCGCGGCCGACATCACCCGCAGGGTGCCTGGGTCCGTCGGCGTGCGAGGCGTGCCCGGACTGCTCGGAGTCCGGGGCTGAGTGCCGGGATTGGTTACCGTGCGCGGAGACTTGCGGCCATCACTCATCGGGCGCGAAGTGTAGAGGGCACGAGCCGGTGGTGGCTACTGGCCCTTGAGGGATTGCAGCGCGCGCGAGGCCACCGCGTTCTCCGGCTGCGCCTCCAGCACCTTGGACAGCCAGCGCTCGGCTTCCTCGGCCGCCGACTTCCTCACCTGCGGGCGCGAGGACTTCATCGACTGCTCGGTGAAGAGCAGCCCCAGCCGCAGCGAGAACTCCACGTTCTCCGGGTCTTTTTCGACCACGTAGCGCAGCTCGCGCTCCGCGGCGGGATAGTCCGCTTCGAGCTGGTACACGAGCGCCAGCTTGCCCCGTGCGGGGATGGAGTCGGGCGACAGGGATACCGCCACGGTGAAGGCCTCGCGGGCCGCGACCAAATCCCTCCGCTCGAGGTGAAGATCTCCCAGCCGGAACCAGGCCGCGTCCAGCAACGGATGCAGCGCCACGGCCTTCTCGAACGACGCGCGCGCGGCGTCTGGACGCTGGCGGGAGGCGTACAGCTCGCCCAGGTAGAGGTGATTCTTCCCGTCGCGCGGAGCGCTTTCGATGGCCTGCTTGAACTCGTCCACCGCGCGGCCCGCGTCGTCCAGGCGTTGATAGGCGAGCCCCAGCAGCGAGTGCAGCACCGCCAGGTCCGGGTAGTCGTGCAGCACCTCCTCGAAGGCCAGGATGGCGTGCTGGGGCGCATCCAGGTCATTCAGGTAGCGCAGGCCTTCTTCCAGCTTGGCCTCGGCCGCCTTGGGGATGCCGCCGAAGGGGTCGCTGACCTGCTCCATCAACGCGCGCGCGGTGGCCACGTCGGCGGGGGTGGGGCGGCCTCGGACGACGACTCCCAGCGCCTCGACAGCGCCCGCGGAATCACCGGTGCGGTGCAGCGCCTTGGCCAAGGGCAGGCGCCAGGCGGTGCGCTCGGGGGCGAGGGCCGCCGCGCGACGCAGGGGCTCCACGGCGGCGGCGTACTGCTCGGACTCCAGGCGGGCGACGCCCAGGCGGTGGTGATACTCGGCGGTGTCCGGGGAGAGGGTGATGGCGCGCTCGAAGGCCGTCACCGCCGGCGCGCCGGCGTCCTTGGCCCGTGAGAAGAGGGCGAGCCCGAGCATGTACTGGTCCACCGCGCGCTCGCTGGTGGCGATGCGCCCCTGGAGCTCTTCAGTCCACGCGTCCGTGCGGCCCGCCTTCACCTGGGCCTCCGTCAGCGTCCGGGCCACGTCCAGGTCCTCGGGCGTCTTGGCGTGCAGCTCCTTCAGGATGCCGAGCGCCTTCTGCGGCTGGTTCTCCTCCAGGTACGCCCGCGCCCGGGAGCGCTCGTCGGTGGGGCGGGGCGCGCCCGTGGTGGCCGAGGTGGTGTGGCCGCAGCCGGCGGCGAGCAGACCCAGGCCGAGGACTGCGGCGCGGACCCAAGGGCGAAAGCGAAAGGCGGGAGTCGTCGTCACGGGAGAACGTCTCAATTCGTGGAGGTGGCGCGGGCGGCGCTGATGCCTTCGAGGCCCGCGGCGGCGACGGAGTCCTCGGGGTCGCCACCCTTGCCGCCCAGCGCGAGGCTGTCGGCGATGATGACCTCCCGCACGGCGCGGGCGAGGCCCTCCCGGTCATTCTCCGCGAAGCCCGTGGTGTCGATGGGCTTGCCGATCTTCACGCGGATGGGGCCGGGGGTGATGTTCCAGCTGTCCTTGGGCATCAGGTTGCCGGAGCCCTCGATGGTGACGGGGCAGATGGGGACGCGGGCCTTCAGCGCGAGCGCGAAGGGGCCCTTCTTGAAGGGCAGGATGCGGCCGTCCGGTGAGCGGGTGCCCTCGGGGTACAGGAAGATGCTCGTCCCGGCGCGAATCTTCGCCGCGGCCACGTCCAGCGAGGCGATGGCCTTGGAGCGGTTGCTCCGGTTGACGAAGACATGGCCGGCGAGCGCGAGATACCAGCCGATGAACGGCACCCACTTGAGCTGGCTCTTGGCCACGTAACGGAAGGACACCGGCACGGCCATGAAGTGCGCGGGGATGTCGATGGTGGACTGGTGGTTGGCCACGTAGATGGTGGCCCGGTTGGGGTCCACGTTCTCCTGGCCCAGGACCTCCAGCTTCGCGCCACCGGCCCAGAGCAACACCGGAGACCAGATCCTGCGAGCCACCCAGACGGAGTTGGCCGGCCTCAACGTCAGCACCATCGCCAGGATGGCCAGCACGAAGCTGATGGGGGACCACACGCCCGCCGTCACGACACAGAAGAGCTTACGCATCCCTCAGCCCCCTCCTCGGGGCCGGTTCGTCGGGCGGGGGAAAGGCTCGGCCCGAGGGCAGCCCCACGGCGAGATGTCCTGTCCCGGACGGCCGGACAGGCGGCCGCACCCCGGAAGGTGGCGACGCCCTGCGGCGCGGCGAGAGGGACTGCACGGGGGCATGCACTTCTTCTACCACGAGCCTTCCTTACCTTGTTGCTGGTGCGCGCAGCTTGGCGGGGTTACAAGCAGGGGTGGCGTGGCCAGGAAAAAGTTTATCGCCATCGCGGGCAACATCGGCGCCGGGAAGACGGAGCTCACGTCCTTCCTTTGCCGGAAGTACGGGTTGACCCCGTCCTTCGAGCCCAATGACCAAAACCCCTATCTCGCGGACTTCTACAAGGACATGAAGACGTGGGCCTTCCGCTCACAGCTCTTCTTCCTGACGCACAAGTTCCGCCTCCACCGGGAGATGGAGCGCACGGCTGGTACCGTGCTTCAAGACCGCACCCTCTACGAGGACGCGGAGATCTTCGCCAAGAACCTCCACCGCCAGCGGCTCATCGACAAGCGGGACTGGAAGACGTACTGCGAGCTCTACGAGACCATCTCCGAGTCGCTGCGTCCGCCCGACCTGATGATCTACCTGCGCTGCCCCGTGCAGACGCTGAAGGAGCGCATCGCCCTGCGCGGCCGCTCCATGGAGAAGGACATCCCCACCCGCTACCTCCAGCGCCTCAATGCCCTGTATGAGGAATGGTTCGGTGCCTACCGGTTGTCTCCAGTCCTGGTGCTGGCCACCGACAAGCTCGACTACCTGACCGACCTGGTGGACCGCGTGGACCTCTTTCAGCAAATCGAGAAGCACCTGTGATGGAGGTCTACCTCCTGGCGACCGAGCAGGAAGGTCCCGCGCCGCTGGATGCCCTGCGTGCCTCGTTCGCGACGGACGAGGTGGAGTTCACTCCGGACGAGGACGGCCAGGGCTTCGTGCTCCGGGCGGACAGCTCGGAGGTGCATGTCCGGTTGACGGTGGGGCCCGAGGGCCTGCCCAAGTTCAACAAGGCCGCGTACAGCGGCAGCCCGGAGGCCTTCGCGCGCCTGGGCAAGGCGAAGGCCTACTACCACCTGTCGCTGGAGCCGGGCGGCGCGCAGCCCACGTTGCCCGTGTTCGAGGCGCTGTGGGCCGTGCGCACCCTGCTGGAGCACGTGCCCGGGGTGCTGGTGGACCTGGCGGCCTTCAAGCTCCACGAGCCCGAGGACGTGGTGGAGATCACCGAGCTGGACTTCGACATCCGGGACCACGTCCACCTGCACGCGGTGGAGGTGACGGAGGGCGACACGCCGCTGTGGGTGCACTCGCACGGCATGGAGAAGTTCGGCGCGCGAGACCTGGAGATCTTCCACCTGGCGGAGCAGGACCTGCTGCCGGCGGAGAGCTTCCTGCACGAGCTGTGCACCGACCTGGCCTTCGGTCAGGGGCCCGCGCTGCGCTCGCAGGTGGGCACCAGCGAGGGGCAGCCGTTCATGGTGCTGCCTTCCGAGGAGGCTCGCGCCAACCTGCTCGGCGTGCCGCTGGAGACCTTCGAGGGACACGAGGGGTTGTTCCTCACGGTGGTGTCGCCCCTGGGGCGCCACAACACGTCGCAGCTCCTGGCGCCGTACCGGGAGCGCTTCACCCAGGAGCCCGAGGAGCAGACGGAGTCGATGCGCCGCGAGGCCCAGTCGCTCCTGCCTTCGTTCCTGGCGCGCTTCCAGCGCCGGGGGCTGATGGAGCCGCTGACCTTCCTGGTGCGGGCTCCCTTCGACACCCACCCGGATGGGAACACGGTGGTGGAGAACCTCTGGCTGGAGCTGATGGCCCGGGACGACGGCACCCTCGTGGGCAAGCTGGTGGATGGCGCGGTGCACACCACCGAGTGGCGCAAGGGCGCCCACGTCGAGGTCGAGGAGACCCAGGTCAACGCGCTCGCGCTCAGCCGTGAAGGGAGAGCCCTGGATGAAGGGGAAATCCGGGCCCTCCTCAACGCAGAACGGCCCATGTAGGGCGACGGGCGGCGCTTGCCCGTGTCCTCCGGGACGCTAGGCTCCGCGGCCCATGCCCGCACTCCTGCTGCTCACTGGCCCGTCCGCGGGGCGCCGATACGAGGTGCTCTCGGACATGGCCATTGGCCGCAGCCCCTCGTGTGAAATCCCCCTGCGGGATGACCAGGTCTCTCGCAAGCACGCGCAGCTGACGGTCCACGAGGGAGAGGTCCGGTTGACGGACCTGGGCTCGCGCAACGGGACGCTGCTCAACGGCATGCGCATCAGCGGCGAGGTGGTGCTGCAGCCCGGAGACCGCGTCCGCGTGGGCCTGACGATGGCCGTCTTCGAGCCTCCGCCGGTGACGCTGGTGGAGGGTGGCCCCACGTCGCCGGGCCATGTGCCGATTGAAGAGGTGCTGCCGCACGTGGGCGCGGCGGCGGCGATGTACTCGGCGGGCACGGCGCTGCTGGGGGCCACCAGCGAGGCCATGGTGCTGCGGCGCCTGGCGGACGAGGTCGCTCGGGCCCTGAGCGCGGACCGCGCCGCCGCGCTCCTGGGGAGCAACACCGGGCTGCTCACCGCGGCGGTGTCGGGCGCGGAGTCCATGTCCGTGCCCCGCTCGCTGGCGCAGGTGGCGATGGAGCGCAAGGAGCTGGTCCAGGCGGAGACGGAGATGTGCGCGCCGCTCGTGGCTTCCGGGGGCATGCCCTTCGGCGTGCTCTACGCGACGCGCGCGGATTCGGCGTTCACCGGCGGCGAGGGACAGCTCCTCGCGGCGCTCGGGCGGCTGGGGGGCGAGGCGTATACGGCGGTGCGCTCGCGGATGGAGGCGGAGTCTCCCGCGCCCGCGCTCCTCGGGACGTCCAGGCCGCTGCGCGCGTTGGTGGACGGGGCTCGCAGGGCGGCGAACAGCGCCGCGCCCGTGGTGCTGTATGGCGAGCCGGGGACGGGCAAGACGCTGCTGGCCCGCATCGTCCATACGCGCTCTCCCCGGGCGCTGGAGCCGCTGGTGGTGGTGGACTGCCGGCAGCCCGCGGAGGCCGTCGACGAGGTCCTCTTTGGCCGCGCGAGCGCGCCCGGGCAGCCGCCTGGGGCCTCCGCGTTGCTGCGCGCGGACCGGGGCTCACTGCTGCTTCAGCACGTGGATGCGCTTCCTCGGAACCTGGCCGAGCGGTTGGCTCGATTGCTGGCCCGGCGCGTGGCTCCGGCCCGGCAGGGCGGTGAGGAGCCCGTGGACGTGCGGTTGCTCGTCACGGCCTCTGTTCCGGTGGCGCTGCTGGGGACTCGGGGCGAGGTGGATGCCGCGCTCGCTCGGACGCTGATGGGCTTCGAACTGGAGGTGCCTCCACTGCGAGAGCGCCGGGCGGACGTGCTCACGCTGTTCGATGGTTTCCTGTCGCGTGCGGCGCGTCGGGTGCGGAAGGAGCCTCCCGTGCTGGGCGCGGATGCCCGGCGCCTGCTGGCGGACTACCCGTGGCCGCATAACGTCCGGGAGCTGGAGCTGGTGGGGGAGCGGCTGGGGTTGCTCTACGCCGGAGGCCGGGTGGGGGCGCTGCAGCTTCCTCCGGAGGTCCAGCAAGGCGGCCCGGCCAGTGACACCCAGACGCTCCAGTCCCGCGTGGGACGGCTGGAGCGCGACGCCATCGCGGAGGCGCTGCGAGAGGCTGGTGGGAAGAAGGTCCGGGCCGCCGCACTGCTGGGCATCAGCCGCCCCACGCTGGACAAGAAGATCGAGGAGTATGGCCTCGCGGTGGAGCGGGGGCGACGCGGGGAAGACGGGCGCTGATTCCTCGCGGCGTGGCTCGGCGTCACTTCCTGCGACTGAGCAGTACGCCCGCGAGGATGAGCGCCGCGCCGAAGGCCTGGAGCAGCGTGGGCTTCTCTCCACGAACACCCCAGGCGGTGAGCGCCGCCACGACAGGCACTCCCGTGTTGTAGAGCGACGCCCGCGCGCTGCCCACCTGCTGCACCGTCCGTCCCCAGATGAAGTAGCTGAGCACCAGCGGAATCAGCGCCGAGTACACCACGCCCGCCCACGCACCCACGCCGATGCTGCCCACGTCCATCGCGAGCACCGCGGGCACTCCCGCCAGCACCACCCCCGGCGCTCCCGTCAGCATGGTGATGGCGGTGATGCGCAGCGCCGACACCTCGTTGCCCAGCGAGCGGATGCCCACGGTGTAGAGGGCCCAGCAGACACAGGCCACCAGGATGAGCCCGTCTCCCAACCTCGTGTCCGTGCCCAGCGACGGGCCTCGCGCCGCCACCACCAGCAGCATGCCCACCACCGCCAGCGACATGCCCATCACCAGCGGCCGGTTGAGCCGCTCGACTCCCAACGCCGCGCCCAGGGCCGCCACCAGCACCGGCGTCACCGCCACCAACATCCCGCTGTTGGCCGCCGTCGTGTTCGCCAGCCCCAGGATGAAGCTGAGCTGGTACGCCGTATTGCCCACCAGCCCGAGCACCGCGAGCTTGAGGAACACCGGCCTCGGCAGCGGCTTCCAGCCCTCCACCGCCAGCAGCAACCCCGCCATGGCCACCGAGGCCACCGCGAAACGCACCGACATGAAGGCCAGGGGCGGAATCGTCCCCAGGGCTTCCTTCACCACCGTGTAGTTGGTGCCCCAGACAACGACGACACCGAGGATGGCCAGGTCGGACGCAGAGAAGGCGCGCGGTGGCGCGGCAGGGACACTGGCGGCGTTCGTGGACACGGCGCGCGAGGGATAAGGCCCAGCGACTCTTCGTGCAAGCCGACGTTTCCCCGCCGCTCGGCTTGTCCCCATGCCGCGCCGTGGCTTAAACGCGCGGCATGGACCTACGCTTTTCGGACGAGGTGCGTCGCGCCCTCGACTCGCGCCAGCCCGTCGTCGCCCTGGAGACGAGTGTGGTGGCCCAGGGACTTCCCTACCCGGACAACCTCGCCGCCGCTCGCGCCTGCGAGGAGGCCATCCGCCGCGCAGGCGCCGTACCCGCCGCCACCGCAGTGGTGGACGGTGTCGTGTGCATCGGCCTGGAGGACTCGGAGCTGCGCCGGCTCGCGGAGGGCAAGGAGCCCTTGCTGAAGCTCGGCTCTCGCGACCTGGCCATCGCCGTCGCCACCCGTGCCTCCGGAGGCACCACTGTCAGCGCCACGTGCGAGCTGGCCGCCGCGGCCGGCATCCGTGTCTTCTCCACGGGGGGCATCGGTGGCGTGCACCGGGGCGCATCGGAGCACTGGGACATCTCCCAGGACATCACCGCGCTCGCCCGCTTCCCCGTGGCCGTCGTCTGCGCGGGCGCGAAGTCCGTGCTCGATTTGCCCAAGACGATGGAGCTCCTGGAGACCGCGGGCGTGCCCGTCATTGGCGTGGGCACTCGTGAGCTGCCGTCCTTCCACAGCCGTGACTCCGGCATCACCCTGGAGCACAGCGTCAACGACGTGGCCACCGCCGCGCGCATCGCTCGCGCTCGCTTCGAGACGCTGGGGCAGGGCGGTGTGCTCTACACCGTGCCGCCGCCGGAGGAGACCGCGCTGCCTCGCCATGAGGTGGAGCTTCAGATCGCCTCGGCCCTCGCCGAAGCGGAGCGACAGGGCATCAAGGGCAAGGACGTCACGCCCTTCCTGTTGCGGGAGCTGGGGCAGCGCACGGGCGGCAAGACGCTCAAGGCGAACCTCGCGCTCCTCGTGAACAATGCCCGCTTCGCCGGACAACTCGCCGTGGCCTACGCGCGCGGCGACTGACGAAAAGCCTTCCCTGGGGCGCGGGCCTTGTCTCCCGCGCCCTCGGGACATTTCGACACCGCGTTACTGTTGGAACCAGCGCATCATCGATTCGAGCTGCTGGCGGTCCAGCTCGTCGAAGGCGCTCTTGCTCGCGGAGTCGATGTCCAGCACCGCGAGCAGCTCGCGGTTCTTCCCGTACACCGGCACCACGATTTCGGACGCGGAGCGCGCGTCACAGGCGATGTGGCCGGGGAAGGCATGCACGTCCGCCACCACCTGCGTCTCACCCTTCGAGGCGGCGGTTCCGCAGACGCCCTGGCCGAACTTGATCTCCAGGCACCCCAGCGTGCCCTGGTAGGGGCCCACTCGGAGCAGCTTCCCCGGCGTCACCACCCGGTAGAAGCCCGTCCACAGGTGGCCGAAGGCGTGGTGGATGAGGCAGCTCATCGTCGCCATGCCGGCGATGGGGTCGTCGATGCCGGCGAGCGCCGCCTGCACGTGCTGCTGGAGTTCCTCGTAGGCCTGCGCCTTGGGGGCCGCGCGCAGGTCCAGGGTGATTTCCGCCATGATGGGGTCCTCGAGTCAGGTCTCCGCACCCGCCCGTCAGGGCCCGGCGCGGTCATCGTCGTCCCACGCTTCATATCCTGAATCCCACGCCGCACAGGAGGCACCGTGGAAACGCTCCTTCTCGATTCGAATACCTGGCTGCTCGTCCTCACCGGTGCGGGTGTCTCCGCCGAGAGCGGAGTCCCGACCTTCCGAGGAATGAACGGGCTCTGGGAGGACCAGCCCGTGGAGCAGGTGGCCTCGCCCGAGGGCTTCGTGAAGGATCCGCTGCGGGTGTGGCGCTTCTACTCCCAGCGGCGGGCAGGTGCCGCCGGCGTCTCGCCCAACCCCGGCCATGACGCGCTGGTGGCCTGGGAGCGACACCTGGGCGACCGCTTCCTCCTGGCCACGCAGAACGTGGACGGCCTGCACTCACGTGCGGGAAGCCAGCGCGTGGTGGAGATGCACGGCAACCTCTTCAAGACGCGTTGTAGCAATGACGAGTGCAAGCGCGCGCCCTTCGAGGACACCACCGTGTACGCGGCGGGCACCGTGCCCGGGTGCAAGGACTGCGGCAGCCTGCTTCGCCCGCACATCGTCTGGTTCGGCGAGTACCTGGACCCCGCGGACCTGGAGCGCATCCAGGACTTCTCGCTGCGCGCGGCCAGCTCCGGCGGGCGCTTCGTCTTCCTGGCGGCGGGGACCTCCGGCGCCGTCTACCCGGCGGCCGGCATGGTCGACCAGGTGCGCGGTGCGGGCGGGGAGACGTGGCTCGTCAACCTGGACCCGGCGGAGAACTCGCGGCGCTTCCAGCACTCCGTGCAGGGCAAGAGCGGCGAGGTGCTGCCGAAGCTGGGGCGACTCGTCTGAGGGCGGGGAGCGGTGAGGTGCTGCCGAAGCTGGGGCGGCTTGTCTGAGGGCGGGGAGCGGTGAGGTGCTCCCGAAGCCGGGGCGACTCGTCCGAGGGCGGGGCGCGGTGAGGTGCTCCCGAAGCTGGGGCGACTCGTCCGAGGGCGGGGAGCGACGAGGTGCTCCCGAGGCTGGGGCGACTCGTCTCAGGGCGGGGAAGGGCGGCTCCCTGGGGAACGGGAGCCGCCAGTCGCCTACTCGAAGACGCTGATATCCTGGCCGGAGTTGGTGGGCCGGGGCGGCTTCGGCTTCGGCGGACCCGCGACGCGGATGGGCTCCAGCGTCACGTCCACCGTCTGGCTGTCCCCGGCGACGCGGCTGAAGTTGAGCGAGCGCTCCTCGGACTTGTGGTTCGCGAGCCGGAAGCTGAGCTGGTGGGACTTGTCTCGCGGGAGCATCAGCTCGATTGGCGTGGTGCCGATCTGCTCGTCGCCCTCGTAGATGGCGGCCCCGGACGGCGTCGAGTTGAACTTCACCCGAAGCTCCTGCGGCGCGGCCTCCGTCGGATTCGAGGGCGCCGTGGTCCCCGAGGGATTCGCCGGCCTGTCCCGAGGGACCTCGACGACCTGGGTCGAAGGCTGCTTGGAACCGCCCTGGCCCCCTCCCAGCACCACCGCCGCGCCGATGCCGAGCAGCACCAGCGGCACCGCGACGAACGCGACCTTCTTGCCCGTGGACATGCCCTCCGGCTCGGGAGGGGGAGGCGGCGGGGTGGGCGCGGCCCGGCCAGGGGGCGGACGGACGCGGCTGGGCGACGAGCCACTGCCACCCGGTGCTCCCGCCTGGCTGCGTGCGATGACGACGTTGGACGGCGTGGAGCCACGGCCCGGGGCCGAGCCGGCACGCGGGGAGCGAACACCACTGCCGCTGCCTGCTCCCGGACGCCCCGCGCGACTGCCCGCGCGGCTGCCACTTCCACGGTCGCTGACACCCGAGCTGGAGCCGCCGCTGGGCATCGCATCGAGCTGCTCGGGGCTGACGTCCGCCACCGAGTCCAACATCGCGTCCATGAACTCCTGGGCGCTCTGGTGGCGGTCCTCCTTCTCCGGGGACAGCGCCTTGCGGAAGAAGGCGTCCAGCGCGGTGGGGACCGGGGCGCCCTGGCGCTTGGTGTTGACGGCCGGAACCTGCTGCGTGAGCGACGCGGTGAGCGCCTTGCGCACGGTGTTCGCGCCAAAGGGCGAGCTGCCCGTGAGACAGAAGTAGAGCACGCCCGCCATGGAATACAGGTCGGAGCGCTGGTCCACCGCCTCGCCGCCGGCCTGCTCCGGAGGCATGTACTGCGGCGTGCCGAGCACCTGGCCGGTGGAGGTGAGCTGCTCCTCCTCCTCGGCCTCGAGCGCCTTGACGAGACCGAAGTCCAGCACCTTGACGAAGTCCCGGCCGCCCAGGTCCATCACCATGATGTTGTGCGGCTTGAGGTCGCGGTGGACGCAGCCCTCCTGGTGCGCGTGGGCGAGCCCTTGCGTGGCCTGCTCGATGAGGCTGGTGGCGCGGCGCAGGGACATGGGCCCCTCGCGCTTGACCACTTCCTTGAGGCTTTCGCCCTGGAGCAGCTCCATCACGTAGTAGCAGGTGCCGTCGGGCGCGCGGCCGAAGTCGAAGATGGTGATGACGTTCGGATGGCGCAGGCGGCTGGCGATCTCCGCCTCGCGGCGGAAGCGCTCGAAGAACTGGGGAGCGGCGGCGAGCGACGGGTTGAGCGTCTTCACCGCGACGGGGCGCTGCACCGAGGTCTGCGTGGCGCGGAACACCATGCCCATGCCGCCCTGGCCGAGCACGCTCTCAATCTTGTAGCGACCATCGAGCACCTGGCCGATGAGCTGGAGGCTCTGGCCTGAGCAGAGGTGGTCGACGCCGTCGGTGCTTCCGCAATGGGGACAGGGGGCAGCCATGTGGGGCCGGAGTATAGGCAGGCCCCGGCCGGGTCCGGAAAGGGGACGTTGGCTCCCAAGGTCTCCGGGCAGGCATCTGAGCCATTTCCCGAGGGCCCCAGGGCTGTTACATCCCCGGCCGCCATGAGCCTCGTCATCGCCCAGGACCTCAGCCTCTCCTATGGAAAGAAGGTCCTCTTCGACAGCGACAGCTTCACCCTCGGCCCCAAGGACCGTGTAGGCCTCGTCGGGGCCAACGGGACGGGGAAGAGCACCCTGATGAAGATCCTGGCCGGTGTCGCCCAGCCGGACTCGGGGACCTTGACGTACCGGCGGCGCGCCCGGTGGGGGTACCTGCCCCAGGAAATCGCCGGGCTGCCGGAGGGCACCGTGGTGGAGGCGGTGATGAGCACCGTCCCGGGGCGCGACACCCTGGAGTCCCGGCTGAAGGAGACCGAGGAGGCCCTGGCGGCGGCCACCGACGAGGAGGACCTGCTCGAGCTGGCCCAGTCCCTGGCGGACCTGCACGCGGAGCTGGACGACTTCGAGAACCGCTTCGGCCGGCACCACGCCGAGCGCATCCTCAAGGGCCTGGGCTTCAAGGACAACGATCTGGTCAAGCCCACCTCGGCCCTCTCGGGCGGCTGGCGGATGCGCGCGGCGCTGGCGGGCCTGTTGCTCCAGGACCCGGACCTGTTGCTCCTCGATGAGCCGACCAACCACCTGGACGTCCCCACTTTGGCGTGGTTCGACGGCTTCCTGCGCCGCTCCAACAAGGCGCTGGTGCTCATCTCGCACGACAGGGACTTCCTCAACCGGCAGATCAACCGCGTGGTGTCGCTGGAACTGGAGGGCGTGCGCGAGTACGCCGGCAACTACGACGACTACAAGCGCCTGCGCGCCGAGGAGAAGGTGCTCCTCCAGGCCCGGGCGGAGAAGGTGGAGAACCGGCGCGCGGAGCTGCAGGGCTTCATCGACCGCTTCGGCGCGAAGGCCACCAAGGCCAAGCAGGCGCAGAGCCGCGCGAAGATGTTGGAGAAGCTGGAGAAGGTGCAGGTCCTGGAGGAGCGCTCCACGATGAAGTTCCGCTTCCCTGAAGTGGAGCGGAGCGGGCGCGACGTGGTGTCGCTGGAGCGCATCACCAAGCGCTATGGCGCGCAGACGGTGTACGACGGCCTGTCGGGCCGGGTGGAGCGCGGCCAGCGCATCGCCGTGGTGGGCGCCAACGGCGCGGGCAAGACGACACTCCTGCGAATGGTGGCCGGGGAGCTGGTGCCGGACTCGGGCACTGTCACGATCGGCCACAACGTGGTGGTGGGCTATTACGCGCAGCACCACGCGGACAAACTGGACAAGCAGAACACCATCATCGAGGAGGTGCGCCCGCTCGCGGCGGACAAGCCGGAGAGCTACGTGCGCGGCGTGCTCGGCGCCTTCCTGTTCAGCGGCGATGACGTGGAGAAGCCCATCGGCGTGCTCAGCGGTGGTGAGCGTGCGCGCGTGGCGCTGGCGAAGCTGCTGCTGGTGCCCTCCAACTTCCTGCTGATGGACGAGCCCACCAACCACCTGGACCTGGACTCGGCGGAGATGTTGATTGAGGCGCTGAAGCTGTACGGCGGCACGCTGCTGTTCGTCAGCCACAGCCGCAGCTTCATCAACGGGCTGTGCACCCAGGTGTGGGAGGTGGCCGACGGGAAGCTGACGCCGCACCCGGGCAACCTGGACGACTACCTGTACCACCAGGAGCAGCAGCAGCGGCTGAAGGCGGAGGCCGGTGGCGCGGCTCGAAGTGACACCGCGTCCTCCGTGACGATGACGGAGAAGGACCGCAAGCGGCAGGAGGCCGAGGCGCGTCAGCGGCGCAGCGTGGTGGAGGGTCCGCTCAAGAAGGAGATCTCCAAGTTGGAGGAGCAGATCGCCAAGGTGGAGGCCGCGCAGAAGGAGCGCGAGACGCAGCTCGCCGACCCGGTCCTCTACAACGACTTCGCTCGGGCCAAGCCGCTGATGGACGCGCACCGCGACGGCAAGGACACGCTGGAAGACCTCTATGCCCGGTGGGAAGCCGCGCAGGAGAAGCTGGCGCAGGCGACCGCGACCCTGAACTGAGGCACGGCGACAGTCGGCCTCTCGGCTCGCTTCAGCTCACTGTCCGAACACGCGGGTGAACAGCCACATCAGCGCGGAGCCGGTGGCGTCGCCCGTGTATTGCGCCGTCATCGCCCCGGTGTAGCCAGAGGCATGCGGGGTATCCAGCTCGGAGGAGGGAGCCGCCTTCGTCAGCTCCTCCGAGAAGGGCACGGAGCCCTCCGGTGCGCAGCTTCCGCAGTACAGCGCCTCTTCATAGACGAAGCCATAGCGGGGCTTCACCTCGCGCTTGCACTCCACGCATGACGTCGTTCGCCCCATCTTGAGCGTGGGTCGCACGTCCAGGGGCGCGTTGCGATGCGTCGTCGCCGCCTGCTGGAGCTGTTGCAGCTCGCCCGGGTCCAACGCCACGCCCGCGCAGTCCGAGCACACCTCCACCGTGACCCCCAGCACCTGCACGACGGGCAGCGGGGCGTGCCCGCACCGGGGACAGCTCGGCGCCGGGGTTCCACAGCTCGGACACTCCGGGACGTACTGGAGCTTCGCCTGACAGCCCTTGCACATGCCCGCGTGTCCCTTCGCGCGGCGCACCAGCGCGTCGGAGATGGAGCCGCCCATGACGTTCGCCAGCGCCTCGCCCTCGAACCAGACGGAGCCGCAGTGGCCACACTCCTCGCGGGGCAGCCCTCCCATGAAGGTGGGCCGCATCGTGTTGTGGCAGAAGGGGCAGGCGCTCATGGGCAGACAGCCTAGCGCCAATCCCACTCAACTTGCTCGTCGCCGCCGCTCGCGCTTGGGCCGAGGCTCCGGAGCCGATGGGGCAGGGGGCTCGCGCAGTTCCTCCGGAACGGGGAACGACTGGGAGATGCGCGTCGCGGGCGGCGGCGTGCCCGTGCCCTCCGCGACGAGCCCCTCCGCGGGCTTCTCCGCCGGCAGCGCGGGCAGGCGGATGATGAACGTGGTGCCCTCGCTCGCCTTGCTCTGCACGGAGATGCTGCCGCCGTGGTTCTTCACGATGCGCTGACAGATGGCGAGGCCCAGCCCCGTGCCCTTCTGCTTCGTCGTGAAGAACGGCACGAAGATGTGCGGCTGCTGGTCCGTCGGAATGCCCGGCCCGGTGTCGGACACGCGCACCTCCAGCACCTCGCCCCCCGCGTTGCGGAACTCACCGAAGCGCTCCGGCTTCTCCGTGCGCACCGTGATTCGACCCTCGCGCGTGTCCAGCGCCTGCACCGCGTTCTGCACCAGGTTGATGAGCACCTG
The DNA here is from genome assembly GCF_010894455.1 of Myxococcus eversor. GTDB lineage: Bacteria > Myxococcota > Myxococcia > Myxococcales > Myxococcaceae > Myxococcus > Myxococcus eversor. Next base: position 32,486 of record NZ_JAAIXY010000030.1, read on the forward strand.
CTTGAGCTGCTCGGCGTCTCCATCCGCGCGCGGCAGCAGCAGGTCCAACTCCACCGCGAGCTGGACGTTGGAGGGCACGTCGTTCTGGATGAGCCGCATGGTCCGCGTCACCACCTCGTTCAGGTCCGTGGGCCCGAAGCTCTGCTTCATCGGCCGCGCGTAGTCGAGGAACGCCGTCACCACGCCGTTGAGGCGGTTGACCTCCTCGACGATGACCTCCAGGAACTCGCCGTCCTCGCCCGGCAGCCGCATCGGGTCCAGGCACTGCGCCGCGCCCTTGATGGCCCCCAGCGGATTGCGAATCTCGTGCGCGAGGCCCGCCGCCATCTCACCCAGCGCGGCCAGTCGATCTCTCTCTCGAATCTTCTCGTACAGCTTCGAGTTCTCCAGCACCGTCGCCAGCTTCTCCGCCACCTCCAGGATGAGCGCGATTTCGTCGGACGCGTACGCCTCCGGCACCCGCTCGTCCCAGAGGTTCAGGAAGCCGATGACCCGATCATTGCCCACCAGCGGCACGGTGATGCCGGCCTTCATCTGCACCAGCGCCGCGCGCGTGTCGTTCAGTCGCTTCAGTTCGTCGCGGTAGCGCCGTCCCTCCACCGTCTGGAGTCGCATCGTCGCGCCGCGCCGCTCCACGTTCTCCAGCAGCACCGCTTTCTGCCCGCTGGCCACCGCGAACAACAGACCGCGCGCCGCCGCCGTGTCCAGGAACGACACCGGCAACGGCCCCCGCGAGTCCAGCAGCCGATACCCCGGCCGGTCCTCCGCGAGCAGATACACCGATGCATGCGTCACGCGGCCCGTCTCGTGGAGCGTCTCCAACACCAGCCGCGCCAGCTCCGAGATGTCGATGACGTTCGCCATCCTCGCGCGCAGCATCCCCAGCGCGTCGAGCAACGCGAAGCGCTCGCGGAAGAAGATGCGCACCACCATCTCCTCCACCTTCGTGCGCAGCGGGTCCAACAGGATGAGGATGACGAAGGCCGCCACCACCGTGTTGAAGACGAACAGCCCCGTGTCCTCGTCCACCCACGCCGTCAGCACGGTGAAGACCGCCGCGAGGATGACCGCGAGCACCGTCTGGGAGGCGATCTTCCCCAGGAGCTCGTGCAGGTCCATCAGCCGCAGCCGCAAGAGCGTCTGCGCGAGGAAGAACAGGTACAGCGTGGTGAAGACGGGCCCCAGCGTCGGCAGCGGGATGACGGTGCCCAGGAAGTCGAGCGCGGAGAAGAGGATGCCCGCGCCCGCGCCGATGGCCAGATACATCAGCCTCAGTTGCTCGATGCGGGACTCGTTCGTCCTGACCCGGTGGAGCAGCAACGACACCGAAGCGAGCAAGGAGCCGAGCACCCAGACGCCCATGGCCACGCGAGCCCACACCTTGTCGGCGAGGGGGGTGACGGCCACGGCCAGGCCCAGGAAGACCGACAGGAGGGCGAGCCGGCGGCCGACCTGGTGTGTTCCCTTGCTGACATCCAAGAACTCGAGGAAGAAGCCCACGGCCGCGCCCGGTACGAGCGAGGCGACGAGCACGGTGATGCCCAGGGTGATGCGCGCCGCCCAGGGGTAGGTCGCCGCGGGAAAGAGGCTGTGGAAGAAGAACGAGAGGTAGTACCCAGCCACCGTCAGGGCGAAGACGGAGTACAGGGTGAGGACCTTCGGCCGGGCCGGGCGCAACAACATGGACACGCCCAGGGCCAGGCCGATGATGGATGCCAGCAGAGCGCTCTGAGTCCGGATGTCCATGGGCTTGCGGACAGTCTAACCTGTGTCCACCTCCGGAAATTTTCCATGCACTCCCGGTTGTCATGGGGCGAGCCCGCGCCCACCTCCCAGGGTCCCCAGCCCCGCGTATGAAGCCCTTCCTGCCCAAGCTCGCCGTCGTCGCCTCCGCGCTCCTGTTGTCCGCGCAGGCTCCCGCACCCCAGGTCTCCCCGCCCGCCGCGACGGAGGCCCCCGCCGTGACGGAGACGCCCGCCGTGACGGAGGCCCCCGCGTCCCATACGGAGAACGCCCCTTCCGAGGCCCAGCTCTCGCCGCGTCCGGACGCGGAGAAGACGCAGGTGCCCGAGGGCTTCGTGGAGGTCCTCAACCCGGCTTTCCCCAACCCCGCGCCCCCCGCGCCCGTCGTCCACCGGGGCCGTCGCTACGCGCTGGAGGACCTGGCGCCGTACTTCGGCGAGGGCAAGAAGAAGGAGGCCCGGGCGGCCTTCGACAAGGGCCAGTACAGCCGGGCCCGCGAGCTGCTGAAGGACGAGGGCGACAGCCCGCCGGTGCGCTACCTTCGCGCGCTTTCCGCGGTGCGCTCCGGAGATGACGAGACAGCCGCGAAGGAGCTGGCCGCGCTGGCGCCGGACTACCCCGCGCTGCAGGACAGGTGTCTGACGCACGCGGGCGTGGCGCTGGAGGGGCTGCGTCGCTTCGACGAGGCCGCCGTGCTGCTGGCCCAGGTGTCGCCCGAGTCCCGGCTGTACGTGGACGCGCGGCTGGCGCTGTCGAGGGTGCTGCGCAAGAAGAAGGACGCCGCTGGTGCCATGGCCGCGCTGGAGCCGCTCACGTCGCGCGCCGCTCCGAGCTGGGGCCGCAACGTGGGCGCCGAGGCGCTGATGGCCATCGCGGACATCGCCGCCGAGAAGAAGGACAAGGCCGCCGAGCGCGCCGCGCTGTGGCGCCTGTGGGGCGCGCATCCGCTGTCCGCGCTCGCGACGCAGGCGGAGAAGCGCCTCAAGGGCCAGGCGGCGCCGCAGGAGGCGAAGGTCGCTCGCGGCGAGGCGCTGGTGGAGCTGCACCGCAACAAGCAGGGCCTGACGCAGCTGGAGCCGATGCTGGCGCAGTTGAAGCTGCCGGAGCCGCTCGCGTGCCGCGCGCACTTCGCCTACGGCAAGGGCCTGCGCAAGGAGCGCGAGCACACGCGCGCCATCCAGATTCTCTCGCAGGTGGTGGAGAAGTGCTCGGACCGCGACCTGCTCGCGCGGGCGCTGTATGTGCTGGGCTCATCGCGCTCGATTGTCGACTCGGCGCGCGGGACGGATACGTACGAGCGGCTGGCGCGCGAGTTCCCGGACCACAGCTTCGCGGACGACGCGCTGTTCTACGCGGCGGACCTGTACGTGAAGACGGGCCGCCCCAAGGAGGCGATGGCGCGGCTGGACGAGCTGTCGAAGCTGTACCCGCAGGGCGACTTCCTGGGCGAGGCGCTCTTCAAGGCGTACTGGATTGCGCGCACGAGCAAGGCGGAGGACGCGGGCCTGTCCTTCCTGGACCGCATCGAACAGCGCTTCGCGCAGGCGGACGAGAGCTACGACGTGGAGCGCGCGCGGTACTGGCGGGCGCGGACGTTCCAGGAGCAGGGCAACATCCAGGGCGCGGCGGAGCTGTTCGAGAAGGTCGCCGTCGAGCACCCCGCGACGTACTACGGGCTGATGGCGCGCTCGCAGTTGACGACGGTGGATCCGGCGCGGCTGGAGCGCATCTCCCCGGAGATCTTCGCGGTGCCCGACGCCGCAAGCCCGTGGCCGCTGTTCGCGGGGCCTGTGGGCGACGACCCGCACTTCCGCGCGGGCATCGAGCTGTTGCGGCTCGGCTTCCCGGAGGCGGTGTCGTCGGAGCTGCTCGCGGTGAACCGGACGAACCAGCCCGCGGAGGCCGTCCGCCTGCTGGTGCTGGTGCTGCACGAGGCCGGTGACGAGCGCGCCGCCCACGCCGTGGCCCGGCTGGTGCTGCGCAAGGACTTGAGTGGCCGCATCACCCGCGAGACGCGCGTGGTGTGGGAGGTGGCCTATCCCAACGCGTTCCGAGACCTCATCGAGAAGCACACCGCCGTGTCGGGCGTGGAGGCGGACCTGCTCCAGGCGCTGATGCGCGAGGAGAGCGCGTTGGACCCGAAGGCGCTGTCCTGGGCCGGAGCGTTGGGCCTCACGCAGTTGATGCCCTCCACCGCGAAGGGCGTCGCGAGGGAGCTGAAGCTCAAGCGCTTCACGGTGGACCAACTGCTCCAGCCGGACCTGAACATCCGCTTCGGCGCGCACTACCTGGGTGGGCTCTTGAAGAAGTTCGGCGGGCACACGCCGTACGCGGTGGGCAGCTACAACGCGGGCCCCGGCGCGGTGAATCGCTGGCGCGCGGACAAGCCGGACCTGCCGCTGGACGCGTGGGTGGAGGAGATTCCCATCTCCGAGACGCGCGGCTACATCAAACGCGTCCTGCGCTCGTACAACACCTACCAGTTGCTCTACGGCCGGGCGCCCAAGCTGCCCGTCATCAAGAGCGCCGCGCGCTAGGACGTCCCCCTGCGCGGGGCCGCGTTCGAGCAGCCGAGGGCAGGACTGTTGTTCCCACCCGCGGCTGCTTCGTTCCTTGGGGTCCCTAAATCGGCCTGATGTTCTGCGCGTTGAGGCCCTTCGGTCCCTTCGTCACTTCGAATTCGACCCGCTGATTCTCGGCGAGCGACCTGAAGCCGTCCGCGTTGATGGCGGAGTGATGGGCGAAGACATCCTCGCCTCCGTCATCCGGGGTGATGAAACCAAAGCCCTTGGCGTCGTTGAACCACTTCACGATTCCAGTCTTCATGCTGCTGTCCTTGTGACCACGCCTGGGGACTTCCAGGTCGGTGGTAGTGAATCTAGGAACGGTTGGGATAGAGCCATCCGGGCCTGGAGCGGAGCGTTCGCAGGACCGCATGCCCTGCATGGGGCGGAGCACGACGGCCTCCGAGGGGCAGAGGGTGGGGTTTCCCTCGGCCGCGAGACTGCTTCTGGAAGGACGACACCGCTAGATGGGCTTGACGTTCGCCGCCATCTTTCCCTTCCGCTCCGTCTTCACCTCGAACTCGACCTTGTCGCTCTCGCGGAGTGTTCCCTTCGTGGACGGGTCGAGGTCGGTGACGTGCACGAACACATCCGTGCCTCCTTCATCCGGCGTGATGAAGCCGAACCCCTTGGTCTCATTGTAGAACTTCACGGTTCCAGTCTGCATGGTGCCTTCCTCCTGTGTCTCGCCCGGAGAAGTCCAGGTCGGTGGTAGTGAATGAATAGGGATGGGCGCGGAGGGGAGCAGAGGGCGTCACCCATCCTGGGAGTGGGGCGGATCAGGCTCGCATGCCCTGCTGTGGGCGGTTCATGACGGCCTTCGGAAAACAGGTGTCACATCAAATCGGTGTCACATCGCCTCGAGAAACCTGCTCGTCAGACTTTGTAAGAGGGGGCGCCTGGTGCATTTCTTCCAATCCCTGGGCGCGCGCGATAGGCAGACTCGGGGCATCCACCCTTGAACCAGGAGGTTCGTGATGAAGACAGACACCACGGCAGGCATGAAGCAGGACGTGTCCCCCCAGCCTCGGCTGGGCATCCAGCTCGTGATGAAGAACGCGACCGCGGCGCTCACGTTCTATTCGCAGGTCTTCGGCGCGGAGGAGCGGATGCGGCTGGTGGAGCCCTCGGGCCGATTGGGCCATGCGGAGATGCTCCTGGGCGGAGTCGCGCTGTCTCTCGCGGACGAGCATCCGGAGTACGGAATCGTCGGGCCGCAGAGCCGGGGAGGGGCGACGAGCATGCTCCACCTCTCTGTCGACGACGTGGATGGGGTGGCCCAGCGCGCCATCGCCGCGGGAGCCGTGTTGGAGCGCCCCATCACCGACGAGTTCTACGGAGACCGCGTGGCCCACATCCAGGACCCGTTCGGCCACCGCTGGGCGCTCTCCAAGCGCATCGAAGAGGTGTCTCCCGAGGAACTGCAGCGGCGCTTCCTGAAGATGGTGGGCGGCTGATCCTTCCAGATGAAGGCGACCTGCGCGGGCGCTCGAGTGAGCCCGCCCGCGCTGTCGGTACGTCGAGCTAGCCCTTGATGAAGAGCAGCAGGTCCTCGTTGATGACGTCCTTGTGGGTCGAGCACATGCCGTGCGGGAAGCCCTTGTAGACCTTCAGCTGCGCGCCCTTCACCAGCGTGGCGGTGATCTTCCCTCCGCCCTCGAAGGGGACGATCTGGTCATCATCGCCGTGCATCACCAGCGTGGGCACGTCGAACTTCGCCAGGTCCGCGCGGAAGTCCGTCTCCGAGAAGGCCTTGACGGTGTCGTACTCGGACTTGATGGAGCCCTGCAGGCCCTGGATGCGGAAGCTCTCCCTCAGTCCCTCGGAGACCTTCGCTCCCGGCCGGTTGAAGCCGTAGAACGCCATGCTCAGGTCCTTGTAGAAGGTCGAGCGGTCGGAGCGCACGCCGGAGCGGATCTCGTCGAAGGCCTTCATCGGCAGGCCGTTCGGGTGCCAGTCCGTCTTGAGCATGATGGGAGGCACGGCGCTGATGAGCACGGCCTTGCCGACGCGCGAAGTCCCGTGGCGTCCGATGTATCGCGTCACCTCGCCGCCGCCCGTGGAGTGGCCGACGTGCACGGCCTTTCGCAATTCGAGCGCGGCGGTCAGCTCCGCGAGGTCATCCGCGAAGGTGTCCATGTTGTGCCCTTCCCAGGGCTGCGATGAGCGTCCGTTGCCGCGACGGTCATGCGCGATGGTGCGGAAGCCCCGCTCGGACAGGAACATCATCTGGTCTTCCCAGGCGTCGGCCGAGAGGGGCCAGCCATGGGAGAAGACGATGGGCTGTCCGTCCTTGGGCCCCCAGTCCTTGAAGTAGATCTGCGTTCCGTCACGAGTCGTGAGGTAGCTGCCCTGGAGCTTGCTGGCTTGAGTGGCCATACGGGGTCGTCCTCGGGGTCAGGGTGGGGTGCAACGGTTGCGAATATGTGCCTCGTGTGCCCGTGTCGCCCGGTTGGCGGCCGGGCCAGCGCTCGGGAGCGGACATCCGGTGACTCGAATGGATGCACGGCGTGGCGACGGTGCTACCCTGCGCCGCGATGAAGAAACTCCTCGTGGGTCTGGCAGTCGTCTTCGTGCTGTTGGCGGTCGCGGGTGCGGGCGCGTTCTGGTGGGTGGAGCAGGCGGCGCATCAAGCCGTCGCGGCCCCCGGTGCCGCCCCCGTCGAGTTCACCGTTCCCAAGGGCACCTCCGGAAGAGGCCTGGGCGTGTTGCTCGCCAACCAGGGCCTCATCACGGATGCGCGAATCTGGCGCTGGCACCTATTCCGTCGCGGCTCGTTCTCGCCCAAGGCGGGACGGCACCCGGTGAGCGCGTCCATGACGGTGGCGGAGCTGGCCATGGCGCTGGAGGGCAATCCGCTCCCCGATGACATCCCGTTCCTCGTGGTCGAGGGCTGGCGTCTGCGAGACACCGACGCGGCGCTCACCGCGGCGGGCTACATCACCGCGGGCGCGTACATCACCGCGGCCAGCAATCCCAGTCGCTTCACCGCGCCGTTCCCCCTGCCCACCACCACGTTGGAGGGCTACCTGTATCCGGAGTCCTACGGCGTGATTCCGGGGAAGTTCGACGTCGAGGACTTCATCCAGCGCCAGTTGAATGCCTTCGCGGAGCGCTTCTTCACGCCCAACCGGGAGGTCATCGCCAAGAGCGGGCGGACGCTCCACGAGGTGGTGGTGATGGCCTCCATGCTGGAGCGCGAGGAGCCCGTGCCGGCCCAGCGCCCGTTGGTGGCGGGCATCCTCTGGAAGCGCGTGGACAAGGGTTACCCGCTCGGCGTGGACGCGACGTCGCGGTACGTGCTGGCGCAGTGGAATGACCGCAAGGCCTTCCTCCAGCGGCTCAGGGACCCCGAGGACCCGTACAACACGCGTCACCGCAAGGGCCTGCCTCCGGGCCCCATCGGCGCGCCCACGGTGGAGTCGCTCCAGGCCGCCATGGCGCCGACGCAGAGCGAGTTCTGGTACTACCTGCACGACGCGCAGAAGACGCTGCGCCCCTCCCGCAACGCGGAGGAGCACGAGGCGCTGCGCAAGAAGTACAACGTGTACTGACGAACGCTCCCGGGCGCGGTGCTCGCTCCCTCGCCCCCTGTCCGGCAGGGGGAGCGCGCCGACCGGGATGGCGTGACTGTTGCTCATCCATCGCCCTCTCTGGTCACAAGGGAGTGGTGACGTGAGTCGGACGACGGTCGGGGCGGGGTGGTGGGGCTGGGGTGTGGTGCTCGCGCTCCTGAGTGGGTGCGGGGCTTCCCAGGGTGTGGCATCCCGTTCCACTCCGGAGGTGGTCGCCCCTCCAGAGGCGCGGAACGAGAACCTCACCACGCGCTCGGTGACGTTCGTCGCGGCGGCGGACACGCACGTCGTGGCCACGTCTCCGACGATGGGCTTCGGTTCATCGGAGACGCTGGTGCTCGGCCGCTCGCCCGACGCCGAGGCGTACCTCAAGTTCCTCATCCAGCCCTTCGAGGGGACGATGACGGCCGCGAGGCTTCGTCTGTACGTGCTGGAGGGCACGGCGGACGGGCCCACCGTCTACGACCCGCCGGGAGTCCGGACCTGGAACGAGCAGACGATGTGGGACACCCGTCCTCAGTGGGGTGGGTACTGGGCGCTCGTCAGCGCGGGCCCCGTCGCCAGTGGGACGTGGATGGAGCTGGACGTCAGTGACTTGAACGTCTCCCAGAACAGCTATCTCGACATCTTCATGGGCGGTGACAGCGAGGATGGCGTGACGCTCGCGTCCAGCGAGCATCCGGACCCCACGCTGCGCCCCCAACTCGTCCTCACCGTCGAGTCCGTGAAGGACCATCCGCCACCGCGCCCCGAGCCCATCCCCGTGTCGGGGGCGCCCGTGGCCTTCGCGCCGAGCGCCGACACGTTCGTCTCCGCCGATGCGCCGGCTTCCTCGGATGGTGGCGTGTCGGAGTCGCTCCGCATCGGAAGCACGCCCGAGCGGGAGGCCCACCTGCGCTTCTCCGTGCAGGGGCTGACGGAGACGGTGCAGCGCGCGGTGCTGCGCCTGCGAGTGACGGAGGATGGCACGGAGGGCGGGCCCTCGGTCTTCTCGACGCAAGGCGCCTGGAGCGAGTCGAGCGTCACCTGGAACACCCGCCCGTCGAAGCTGGGCGACACATTGGACCGCGCGCCGTTCCTCGCGGCGTCTGGCTTCGCGGACTACGACGTGACGGACCAGGTGCGAGGCAATGGAGACGTCACCTTCGGCCTGTATGCCAATTCCAGCGATGAGGTGTCATTCCACTCGCGCGAGGCGTCTTCACTCGAGCCCCAGTTGCTCGTCTGGACGGGCACGCCTCGGACTTCTCCGACGGATGAGTGCCTGACGCGCCAGGAGGTCCTCGCCACGACTGTCCTCGCGTCGCAGGACACCTTCGTCACGCCGGAGAGCCCCGCGCCGCAACATTACCGGGAGGCCTCGCTGCGAGTGGATGCGTCACCGCGCGCGGAGAGCTATCTGGAGTTCGACGTCCAGCTCGGGACGGCGCCGGTGCGCCGCGTGTTGCTTCGCCTGTATGCGCTGGATGCCTCGGGGAATGGGCCCCGGCTGTTCAAGGCCGAGCCGTTCGATGAAGCAACGACGGGCTGGCACAACAAGCCGACCATCATGGGGGGCGTGGTGGGGGACCTGGGTGCGCTGAAGCAGGACCAGTGGGTGGAGTTGGACGTGACGGACGTGGTGACGACGTCGGGGCGTCACGCCTTCGCGTTGCTCGAAGGGGCCGCGGATGGGATGCGCTTCGCTTCGTCCGAGATGGAGGAGAGAGGGCTGCTCTCCGTCGCGCCGCGACTCGTCGTCATCACCGACAGCGAGCCGTTCTGTTCCTACCAGGGCACGCCTCCGTCGGGCTCGACGGCCTGGGTGACGCAGTCGAATGACCCGGCGGCGGAGCTCTCGACTCACACGGCCCCAGCGCCCGACGGTGGCTTCGTCGTCATCAGCAGGGTGGAGCAGCCTCAGTCCAGTCCTCCGTCGGCCGAGCGGACGGACGTCGTCACCCTCTGAAGGTCCAGCGGGACGGCGCCTACCAGCGGGCTCGGGGGTGCCGGCCGGGCAGGCGCTGCGTGGCACCCAGGCGCTGAGCGTGGCCGTGGACGCGCGGGAGAATGTCACCGTCGGCGGCTGGGCGGCCCCGGGCACCGACTTCGGCGCGGGCGCCATCACTTACCGAGGCCCGTTCGTGGCGCGGTGGAGCATGAGTGGTGCGCCCCTCGGGTCGTGGTTGCTGCCCACGCCCTCCGGCCACTACGCGGATGTTTACGACGTGGGTGTCCTTCCGGACGGGAGCGTGGCCTTCACGGGGACCTTCGACGGATGCTTCACCTTGGCGGGCACGTCCTACGCGAGCCTGGAACCGGATGACTCCTATGACGGTCAGCGGGATGCCCTGTTGGGGCGGCTGAGCGCCACCGGAGCGGAGGTGGCGCTGAGGCGGTTCCAGGATGACCTGGGGCGCAGCCTGGGCCTGGGCTCGCTCGTCGTCGACGCCTCGGGGAGCATCACCACGGCTCAGTCCGGGTGGGGGCGCCTGTTGGGGCTCGGCGCCGTCGGTCCGCCCGAGGACGTGGCTCCGGGCCGTCCCACGGTGTCGAGCTTCGCTCCCGACCTGGGGACGCGGTGGGTCCGGGGGCTGGACCCGCTCGCGTCGGGCCTCCTCCTGGCGCCCGTGGGGGACGGCGTCGTCGTGACGGGGGACCTGGCCGGGCCCTTCGAGCTGGATGGGACCTGGTACACCCCTCGCCTGCGCCGCTCGGACCTGTTGCACCTCAAGCTCCGGCCCTAGGAGGCGGGCCGCACGCTCAGGGGGCGGGATTCGTACCGGGGGCCACACTCGCGGTCGATGGTGGCTTCCCCGGGGCCGGATCTGGGGTATTCACGGCAATAGACATGACTCAGCTCCCAAAGAAGCTCCAGGACCACGCCGATGCACTCGCGGCCGCCGACGAGAGGCTGACCGCGCTGGACGAGGACGCGCTGCTCGCGGCCCCCGTCGATATCTCCGCGATGCTGCGAACCGGCATCGAGCTGCATGACGAGTTGACGGACCAGTCGCGCACGCTGGAGTCGCGCGACTGCGTCGTCGTCATCGGTGACATGGACGTGGAGAAGTTGGTGGTGAAGGGCCCCGGTGGGCTGCTCGTCCTCGGAGACCTGAAGGTCGGCTCGGCGGAGCTGCACTCCACGGTGCTCGTGCTGGGCAATTGCGAAATCGTCGACCAGATTGTCGGCGAGGGCGAGCCGAACACGCTGACCGTCCTGGGTGAAATCCAGGGCGGACGCTGTGAGATGCGCAAGCAGTTCATCATGCAGTTCCTCGGCGGCGGCAAGCTCACCTCGCTGAAGAACAGCGAGGGCGGCGTGGCGGAGCTGCTGGAGCTGCTCAGCGGCGCGGGCAGCGAGCTGGAAGTCGACGAGGTCGACGCGTAGTCGCGCCGGGCGGACACGGTGCCGGGAGCGCTCCTCCCGGCCCTGTGTCCCCGTTCAATCCGCTTCAGCTGGTGACACCCAGCATCTCGCGAATCTGCCGCAGCATCTCGATTTCACTCGGGTGGATGTGGCCGTCGCTGGAGATGAGGGCGTGGGTCGCCTCGATGACCGCCTGGGGATTGGAGCGCAGGACGCCCAGGTTGGGCGCCGGCAGCGGGACGCCGTTCTGGAGGCACTTCGCCAGCTCGGCCAGTTCCGGCAGCGGCACGCTCATGCCTCGCGCGGCGCCCATGATGTGGTCGATTTCCTCGCGGCTCACGCCATCGTCGCCACTGGCGACCTGGAGGAGCAGCTTGAGGACTTCAATCTGGAACCGGGAGTCGGGGCTCGAGGGGGTGGACATCCGTGGTACATCCTCCAAGGGGGCTCGCAGGCTGACGTGTCCGGACACTTCCGTCCAGGGTTGCCTCGGGCTTTGCCGGGAGAATTTCGCATGAAAGTCCTGGAGACAGAGCGGCTCGTCTTGCGTCGGGTGACGCGGGAGGATGCGCCCTTCATCCTGGTGTTGGTGAATGAGCCGGCGTGGCTGCGCTTCATTGGCGACCGGGGTGTGAAGACGCTCGAGGACGCGTGGGGCTACATCACCAACGGCCCCCACGCGAGCTACGAGCGCCATGGCTTCGGCCTGTACCTGGTGGAGCGCAAGTCGGACGGCGCGCCGCTGGGGATGTGTGGCCTGCTCAAGCGCGACTCGCTGGAGTACGTGGACATCGGCTACGCGCTGCTGCCCGCGTACTGGGGGCAGGGCTATGCCCAGGAGGCGGTCTCCGCCACGCTCGCTTACGCGCAGAAGGACCTCGGTTTGAAGCGCATCGCGGCCATCGTCTCGAAGGACAACGCCAGCTCCATCAAGGTGCTGGAGCGAATGGGGCTGCGGTTCGAGAAGTACTTCCGGCTGCCGGGAGCTTCCGAGGAAATCAGCCTGTACCTGACGCCTGCCTGAGTCGAGCGGAGAGCGCCGCGCCGCACTCCGGCGCGAGCAGGCCGTCACCTGCATGACACCTCCCCGTCGTTTGGAGATTGGGTGCCACGTCTCCTAGACTCGGAGGCGTGGGACCCCCGTCGAACAGCGTAGACGGCGGGAAGAACGCGCTGTTGCGCGCACTCCCCTCCATCGAGCAGCTCCTGCGGCGGCCCTCGCTGGAGCCACTGCTTGCGGGTGTTCCCAGGGCCCGGGCCGTGTCCGCGCTGAGGCTCGCGGTGGAGCGGGTCCGAGCCCGACTGCTCCAGGGCGAGCCGCGCGCTTTCGAGGACGCGGACGTGGGCGAGGCGCTGAGCACGTTGGCCACGCCGGGCCTGCGTCCCGTGCTGAACGCGACGGGGGTGGTGCTGCACACCAACCTGGGGCGCGCGCCGTTGGCGCCGGAGGCGGTGGCGCGGGTGGCGGAGGTGGCGCGGGGGTACTCGAACCTCGAATACGACCTGGACGAAGGCGAGCGCGGCAGCCGGTATGCGCCCGTGGTGGGGCTGTTGCGTCAGCTCACCGGCGCGGAGGATGCGCTCGTCGTCAACAACTGCGCGGGAGCGGTGCTGCTGGTGCTGGCCGCGCTGGCGGGTGGCCGCGAGTGTGTCGTGTCGCGCGGGGAGCTGGTGGAGATTGGCGGCGGCTTCCGCGTGCCGGACGTCATGCGCCAGTCCGGAGCGAAGCTGGTGGAGGTGGGCACCACCAACCGCACGCGCCTGGCGGACTACGCGAGCGTGGTGGGCGCGGAGACGGGGCTGTTGTTGAAGGTGCACCGCTCCAACTTCGCGGTGGTGGGCTTCACGGAGGAGGCGAGCGTGGCGGAGCTGGCCGGGCTCGGTCGGGAGCGCGGCGTGCCCGTGTTCCAGGACCTGGGCTCCGGCGCGCTGGTGCGCATGGCGGGAGAGGGACTGAGCCAGGAGCCCACGGTGCCCGAAGTCGTGGCGGCGGGGGCGGACGTGGTGGCCTTCTCCGGAGACAAGCTGCTGGGCGGGCCGCAGGCGGGCGTGGTGGTGGGACGCTCTGCGTTGGTGTCGCGCATCAAGGCGCATCCGCTCACGCGGGCCTTGCGTGTGGACAAGCTGACGGTGGCCGCGCTGGAGGCCACGTTGGAGTTGTACCGGGATGGCAGGCCGGAGGCCGTCCCCACGTACAGGCTGCTTGCCCAGCCGGCCGATGAGCTGCGCGCCCGAGCGCTGCGGCTCCAGGCCTTGCTGGCCGAGCGAGGTGTGAGTGTTCGGGTGGACGAGGTGGTGGGACAAGTGGGCGGGGGCGCCATGCCGCTGGCCCGCTTGCCTTCCTTCGCGTGCAGGCTCACCGTAGGTGCGCCGGAATCATTCCTCGAACGCCTGCGCGGCGGCGGAGTGCCGGTTATTGGCAGGATGGCGGATGGCGAGGTGGTCCTCGACGTCCGCTGCCTCGCGAAGGAGGAACTCGAATCGGTCGCTGAAAGCGTGGCGACCGCAAGTCCCGGGAAACCACCATGATCAACAGCGCCGTCCTCGTACTCAACCGGTACTACCAACCGGTGCACGTCACGTCGGTGAAGCGGGCGTTCTCGCTGCTGTATCAGGGCGTCGCCAAGGCCATCGACCAGCAGTACCGACTCTACGAGTTCGCCGATTGGGCGGCATTGAGCGCCACCAACGATTGCATCACCACCATCAACCGGACCATCCGCGTTCCCCGGGTGCTGGTGCTCAGCGCGTATGACCACCTCCCGCGCGGGAGGGTGCGCTTCTCCCGGCTCAACATCTACGCGCGCGACGCGGACACCTGTCAGTACTGCGGAAAGAACCTCCCTCGCAGCGAGCTGAACCTGGACCACGTCATGCCCCGCACGCAGGGGGGCAAGACGACGTGGGAGAACGTCGTGTGCTCATGCGTGCCGTGCAACCTGAAGAAGGGGGGCCGCACGCCGGAGCAGGCCGACATGAGACTGCTCAAGAAGCCGGTGCGCCCGCGCTGGACGCCCCTGTTCCGCGGTGCTTCGCGCAAGGTGACGTATCAGGAGTGGCTGCCCTTCCTGCACCTCGCGGACGCTTCGTACTGGAACGTGGAGCTGCTGGACGAGTAGGGCGGCTCGCTCGCCCGGTTGTTCACTGGTCAGCCTTGCGAGCCCTGTAATTCTTGGGTCGTCTCCTCTGAAGGACGTGGGGGCTGATTCAGGAAATGGCCAGGGATTGGCGGGGAGTCGACTCGGGCGGTAGGACGGGCTTTGATGCGACTGCCCATGTCCAAACCTTCGCGAGCACCCCAGGCCGATGCCCGTGCCCTGGGGTCCCCGACCCCCGAACCGGTGCATGCGGGACCGCCGGGATTGGGACGTCGCGAGCGGCCTCGTCGCATCATCGCGGTGGGTGGCGGCAAGGGCGGCATCGGCAAGTCGATGGTGTCCGCCAACCTGGGCGTGGCGCTGGCGCAGTCCGGGCTCAACGTGCTGCTGGTGGACGCGGACCTGGGCGGGGCGAACCTGCACACGTGCCTGGGGGTAGGGCAGCCGGAGGCGACGCTGTCCGACTTCCTGCGGCGCAACAAGGCCCGGCTGGAGGACGTCATCGTCCCCACGGGCGTGCCCCGGCTGTCGCTGATCGCCGGCGCGCAGGACGCGCTGGATGCGGCCAACCTCAAGTACGCGCAGAAGCAGAAGCTGTTGAAGACGCTCCTGGGGGCGCAGGCGGACTACCTCATCCTGGACCTGGGCGCGGGCACGAGCTTCAACACCATCGACTTCTTCATCATGGCGGACCATGGGCTGCTGGTGGTGCTGCCGGAGCCCACGTCGGTGGAGAACGCGTACCGCTTCGCGAAGGCGGCGTTCTTCCGGAGGCTGCAGCAGATGGAGGCGCAGTACGGCATCCAGGACCTGGTGGACAGCGCGCTCACGACGCGGGAGGGCTCGCTGCGCACCCTGCATGACGTGCTCGAGCAGGTGAGGCGGAAGGATCCGGTGGGTGCGGAGCGACTGGAGCGGGAGCTGGCGGCCTTCCGCATCCGGCTGGTGGTGAACCAGGCGCGGACGGACGCGGACCTGAACGTGGGAACAGCCGTGGCCTCGGCGTGGAAGAAGTTCTTTGGGATCGACATGGATGACCTGGGGGCCATCCGGTATGACGATGAGGCGTGGCGCGCGGTGCGAAAGCGGCGCCCCGTTCTCATCGAGCGGCCGGATTCCCCGGCGGCTCTGGCCATTCAACGCATCGCCGCGCGCTTGCTCGCAATCGACGGAACCCCCATTCCCGCCACGCCATGAAGCCCTTCGCGCAGCAGACCTATTACGAGCTCCTGGAGGTCCCCGTCACCGCGCAGATGGAGGAGATCCACGTCGCCTATTCGCGGTTGATGGAACTCTATGCGCCGGACTCCATCGCGGTGTACGCGCTCGTGGACGCGGACCAGGTGGACGTGCTCCGCGCCCGGATGACCGAGGCGATGGAGATCCTCACGGACGCGGACCTGCGCGTCGAGTACGACAAGGACCTGGGCCTGCCCGCGAGGAAGGTGGCGGAGGCCGTGACGGCGCCGCCGCCCGTGGCCGAGGTGGGCCCCACGCAGCGCGCGGCGGAGGCGCTCGCGAGCGCGGTGGGGGCGTCGGCCGCGACCTCGCCTGTCGCGACTCCTGAGGTGGCGGGGAAGGGGATGGAGGAGCCGGAGCCCGAGCTGAGCGGTCCGGCGGCGTTCCGGGCCAGCTTCGTCAGCGGATATTCGCTGTCATACGTGACGAGCTCCCTGCAGACCGCGCCGTTCGGCGGTGGGTTCATGGGCATGCCGGCGGCGGGCAGGATGGACGGGGGGGCCGCGAGCACTGTCGAGTCGGGTTCGAGCGCGGCTCCCGTGGCCCAGGTCTCCCCGAAGACGGTGGATACGGGCACGGAGGCGACCGCGGCTGTGTCGGTCGCTGCTCCTGCCAGTGTCGTCGCCGAAGCTCCGAGCCCCGTTGCGGCCCCGGTGGCATCGAGCTCCGCTGCTCCGAGCGGCGAGAGCCCCGTGGTTGCCGTTGTGGCGACGACGGTCCAGCCGGAGGCCTCGAGCCCCGCGGCCTCCAGCGGCGAGAGTCCCGTTGCGGCCTCGTCGCCCTCGGATACGGCCGGTTCCAGCGCGGCGGACGCGAGCGCGGAGGCACAGGGCGCCCAGGCTCCCGCGAGTCCCGCCGCCACCGAGCCGGAGCCGGAGCCGGAGCCGTCGGTCCCCGAGGCGCCCGTCGTCGCGCAGGTGCCGCCCGCTCCGAGCCCCGTCGAGGACGTTCCCGTTCCATCGGTGGCCGCCCAGCCGCCCGTCGCCGAGCCGCAGCCCCCCACACCCGCGCCGCCGTCCACGTCCATCGTCGTTGCCCCACCGCCGAGCCGGTCGACGGGCACGTCCCGTCCCACGACGTCCCCGACGGGGGCGTCCGCGCAGACCCGGGGCCCGGGGCGCCAACTGGGCGACGCGCAGGTGCTCGCCCAGGACGCGGCCATCGCCACGGCGGAGGCCGCCATGGCCCAGGTCTCCGCCCGCGTGCGCGAGGCCCGTCCGCGCCTCCCGGAGATCGCCGCCGACGCCGAGTTCAACGGCGAACTGCTGCGCAGGGTCCGGGAGACCCGGGGCTTCACGCTCCAGCAGGTCGCGGACCGCACCCGCATCTCCTCGCGTCATCTGGAGAACGTGGAGGCGGACCGCTACACCTTGCTGCCCCCGCCCGTATACCTGAGAGGAATCCTCATGAACCTCGCTCGCGAGCTGGGGTTGGATCCGCTCCAGGTGTCCAGGAGCTATCTGGGATTGGCTTCTGAGAAGTCGGGCAAGAAGTGATGCCTCGCCGTGGAGCGGCCAACTGGCGCTCGAACCACAAGGAAAGTTGACTCCCCTCCGAGCGGTGCCTATGTAGGGAGGACGATGACGGACGAGGAAAAGATCAAGGCGATGCGGCTCGCCCGTGCGATTGCCTCGGATATCTCGCTCTACAACGAGCAGAAGATCATCAAGGGTATCGAGCAGGACAACCTCTTCGAGGTCCTCAGGGAGGAACTGGAAGAGGGACGTGAGCTCTACAAGAGCCGCGTCAGCCAGGATGTCTACACGAACGCGAACTTCTTCGAGCGCGCCATCAACGACATCGTGTTGCGCTCCAAGGCGCACGTGAAGTCGAAGATCTGGTAGTCCGCTCCTCGTGGCACCGCCAGACACCCGAGAGCATCGCTCCCCGCCCCAGGCACGCGGAGAGCGCATCGACCAGTATCTCGCCACCGTCTTCACCGGCCTGACGCGCTCCCGCATCCGGGGCCTCATCGACGATGGGCATGTGCTCGTCGACGGCAGGTCCGTGAAGGCGGCGATGCGCCTGCGCGGTGGCGAGCTGCTCAGCCTCCACGTTCCCGCCCCCGTCGCCGCGTCCCCTCAGGCCGAGGAGCTCCCGCTCACCGTGCTCCACGAGGACAAGGACCTGGTCGTCGTGGACAAGGCGGCGGGCATGGTGGTGCACCCGGGCGCGGGACACGCGACGGGAACCCTGGTCAACGCGCTGCTCCACCGCGTGAAGGACCTGGCCGGCGTCGGTGGCGAGCTGCGCCCCGGCATCGTCCACCGCCTGGACAAGGACACCACGGGCTGCCTCGTCGTCGCGAAGAACGAGCGGGCGCTCGTCGCGCTCCAGAAGTCCTTCAAGGGGCGCGAAGTCACCAAGACGTACCTGGCGCTGGTGCACGGCGTGCCGCCCGCGGAAGGGCGCATCGAGACGCTCTACGGCCGTCACCCCGTCAATCGTCAGCGCTTCACCGGCAAGGTGCGAGAGGGCAAGCCCGCCATCACCGTGTACCGCGTGCTCGAGGCCTTCGACAGCGCCGCGCTGGTGGAGGTGGATCTGCTCACCGGGCGCACGCACCAGATTCGCGTGCACCTGACGGAGCTGGGCCACCCGTTGCTCGGAGACACGCTGTACGGCGCCGGGCGCAAGCCGAAGGGCGAGGCCGGTGCGGCGCAGGAGCAGATGGGACGTCAGGCCCTCCACGCGTGGAAGCTGGCCTTCGCGCACCCGCGCACGGGCAAGGCGCTCTCACTGGAAGCGGCGCTCCCCGAGGATTTCACCGCCGCGCTCACGCTGCTGCGGGGCCCCCAGGCTCCCGAGCCCAAGCCCGCGTCGAAGGCGAAGAGGGCCCCGGCACGGAAGAAGGCTCCGGCACGGAAGAAGGCGGCGCCCAAGAAGAGCGCCGCGGCGACTACAAGCCGGAAACGCTGAGCGACTGCTGGCGCTTGGACAGCACCTTCACGGGCTGGATGGCCATGACGCGCATGAAGACCTCGAGCAGCTCCGGGTCGAACTTGTTGCGCATCTCCGTCCACATCAGCATCAGCGCGACTTCCGGGCCGTAAGCGTCGCGGTAGGGGCGCTTGGAGGTGAGCGCGTCGTATGCGTCGCAGATGGCGATGATCTTCGCGTAGGCCCCGAGGTTCGTCTTCGGGATGATCATCTGGATGTTGCCGCGTGAGTCGCGCACCGCGGTACCGAAGTCCGTCTTGTGCTCGAAGGTCGTCACCACGCGCAGCAGGGTGGAGCGGCTGAAGCCCTTCTCCATCAGGATGTTGCGCACGGAGATGAGCGGCGCGCGCTGCACCGCCACGCGCTCCTCCGGAGTGAGCGCACCGCGCTTGGTGGCCAGCTCCTCCGGCAGCGTCGTCATGCCCGCGTCGTGGAAGAGGGCGATGTAGCCCAAGTCGCGCAGCTGCGGCTTGGTGAGCCCCAGCTCCGCGCCGAAGACGATGCAGCTCAGGCACACGTTGACCTGGTGGTACACGAGGTAGTCGTCCTCGCGCCGCATCGTCGTCATGCCCAGGAAGTGCGTCTTCTGCTCGTAGCTGATGTCGACGAAGTCCTGGACGAGCCGCAGCGCCTTGGAGGCGTTGAGGGGTTTGCCCGCGCGCACCGACTCCAGGTACTTGCTGAGGAAGAACACCGAGCGGGCATAGACGGTCATCGCGTACTTCTTGCGATCGACCTTCTGGTCGCCCACGTTGTTCATGTCCTTGTCGAGCTTCTCCTTGAGCTTGGAGAACTTGGCCACGCGCATGTTGAGCAGCTTGCGGCCCGCGAGTCCGTCCTCCTCGGAGGTGCTCGACTGCTCCTTGCTGAAGATCCAGATGAAGTTCTTCAGCTCCGGCACCGTCACCGGCTTGGTGAGCGTGAAGCCGCCCACGTCCTTGGCGCGCATCTCCGTCAAGAGGTAGCGCTGGTTCTCGATGGAGTTCAGGTCCACCTTCACCAGCATGCTGTTCAGGTAGAAGGAGTCCTTGACGCCCGCCAGCTCCAGCCGGCCTTCCTTGCCGATGATTTGATTGATGATGTCCTGGAGTTGATGCAGCGGCTTCTGGAAGACGCCGTTCTCCGGGTCATACATCTTCACCGAGCGCACCAGCATGTAGAGGCCGGCGACCATGGAGCGAGAGAGGGCCTGGAGCTTCTCGTTGTGCTCGCGGCCGAACTCGTTGGTGCTCTCGTCCTGGTTCTGGGTGATTTTGAGGTTCTCAGCCATGGGCCTATGCCTCCTCTGGGAGCGCCGAGTCACCGAACAGCGTCTTGCGGGTCTGGTACATCGCCTTGCGCGCCGCGGTGAGCAGCTCCACCGCCTGGGTGCGGTCCTCGACGAGGGCCTGCAACATCTTGTAGCTCTGGATGGAGCAGGCGCCCTGGAGGCCGGCGATGGCCAGCATCTTGTCTTCCAGCACGCGCTTCTTGTTGAGCAACGAGGCCTTCACCGTGAGCAACTGCTGCATGTGCGAGAGCGCTCCCGGCGTGCCCGTGGCACCGACGGCCATGTAGAAGGCGGTGCGCTCGTCGGGCGTCTTCTTGTCGAACGCGGGCTCGCGAATCAGGCGCATCAAGTCGGAGAACGCCTTGTCCCGGTCGAACTCCGGCAGCATCCGGGCCGCCACCATGCGCACCTGGGAGACGGGGTCCGCGAGCGCCTCGAAGATGAGGCGGCGTGCCTCGCCGGTGCGGCCGCGCCCGATGATGTTGAGCACCTCCAGCTTCACCACCAGGTTGGGGCTCTTGAGCACCTGGCCGAACATCTTGATGCGGTCCGGGTGGTTGCTCTTCTCCAGCACGTACACCATGTCGCGCACCGTCTGAGGACGGTCTGAAATCAGCCGGGCCACGAAGGGCTCCGGCAGCTCCCGGGCGACGACGGCCAGCGCGTCGCACAACAGCGCGCGGTTCTCTTGAATCTCCAGCGTCTCCAGCACGGTGAGCAGGGGGATGACGGAGTCGCGGCCCAGCGCCTGGAGGTAGCGCGTCACGTCCGCGGGGTGCTTGGGACGCGAGCCCTTGAGCGACTCGCCCAGGCGCATCAACCGCTGCTCCTCGCCCATCTTGTGCAGGAAGGACTCGAGCAGCTTCTCGAGCGGCGCGCCGCCTTCCTTCTGCGACAGCGCGCGCAGCTTGAGGACGATTTGATTGATGGTGCCGAAGTCGTCCTGGAGCAGCAGCATGTCCAGGAGCTGCACGAAGATCTCCTCGAGCAGCGCGCCGTCCTCGACACCGCCTTCCACCACCTGGAACACGGCGCTCACCAGCTTGGGGAACAGCCGCGCGCCTTCCTCTTCCGAGACTTCGCGCTGGAGCTTCGCCTTCAGGTCATCCGACGCGTGCCGGCCGCCGATGACGAGGCCGCGAATCTGCTCCACGCCGTCCAGCTTCGCGTCCAGGTCCTCCGCGGACACGCGGGCGAAGCGCAGGTAGTCGTCCGAGTTCGTCTGGAGGCGCGCGTAGAGGTAGCCCACCACCTTGTCGACTTCGACCTGCACCTCCTCCTCGCTGGCGTTCTCCATGGAGAAGCCTTCCACCACGACGTACTCCACGTGCTCCATGCCCGCGCGCCACAGCTGGGCCAGCACGTCCTCGGCGCCGCGCTCCGGCTCCGACAGGGCAATCATCGTGAAGGTGACCAGCTCCTCCACCGCCAGCCCGGGACGGAAGATGAGCTGCCGGATGCCGTCGCGGAAGAACTTGTACGGAAGCGGCGTGTCCTCGGTGAAGAGCGAGTCGTTGTGCAGCGTCAGGTTCTGCTGCTCGACCTTGAGCGACAGCGGCCCGTACTTCTCCGTGTACTGGGTGATGGACTCCAGGGCCTTGGAGAGGAACTCCGGGAAGCGCGCATCATTGTGGCGGTACATGCCAATCTGCTTGATGCCCTTGAGCAGGTGGAACGCGAACGTGCGCGCCAGCTCCACCTTCTCGCGGATCTCCGGAGTCTGCTCGGGCTCCGTGCTCGCTTCCTGGGTCTTTTGGGGATGGGCCATGCGTTTGCAACTCTCCGCTCGGGCGGTAGCACCAGCCTACCGCGAAATCCTCTGGGGCCCCAGCCGGCGGCGGTTGGAAGTTCGCGGGCTTGGATGACATGGGTCTACCTCGACGCCGTCGGACGGGAATTCCCGGGTATCGTGCGCCCGCCGCCGTACCGTGAGGAGTGTCGAGCGCATGCTGCGAGTCATGGCCTGTGGGGTGTGCCTGTTGGGGCTGACGGGGTGCTTCCGGATGAGCGTGCGGACGGGCGCGCCGCGAGACGGGCTCCCGGAGGCGCGCACGGGGGTGAGCCTGGTGTACGGGCTGTCGACGGCCAACGTGTCGGCGGCGGAGTGTCGCCACGGGGTGTCGCGCGTGGACGTGTATTGGCCCTGGTGGGGCGCGCTCGTCTACGTGGGCACGGTGGGCTTCGTCACGCCGCTGCGCACGGAGTACGTCTGCGCGGAGGGCGCTCCGTCCACGCAGGCGGCGCCCGAGCGGGAGCAGGTGCCGGACTCCATCGCGCCGCTTTGAAGCGGTGTGTCAGAGGCGCTTCGTAGAGTTCTTTTCAAGGGGCCAGGAACACCTGGCCTCCCTTGAGCAAGGACTTCACATGCATGATGTCTTGAAGCACGGAGCCTCGGCTTTCTGTGTCGCGACGCTGTTGGCCGCACCCGCTGCCTTCGCTGGTTACCAGACCGAGTCCGCGAACTGCTACAAGAACGCGGATGGCTCCGGGCGGTGCCATGGCAGTCTCCTGGGCTTTCGCAATCACGCTGGCGCCAACACCCATGCGTCCTTCAACCGGGTGAGCAACGCCGCGCCGTACTTCTCCGCGGCCCTCACCTCGGGCGCGACGACGACGTACTTCAACTGCACGGCCGGTACGGCGACGGCGGCGCAGTGGAGCAAGGCCATGAACCACGGGGGCTTCTTCTCCATCTACTGGTCGGCCGCGGGTGAGTGCTATTCGCTGTTCCTGATCAACGGCAGCCAGTACTCGCATTTCTGATCCACTCCATGACAACCCAGGTGTTGCGTGGCTGGCTTCCAAGCCTGACCACAGCCGTGGGGTGCGCCGTGGGCTGCTGGCTCGCGGTGAGCCAGGCGCAGCAATCCCAGGCGCGGCGAATGGAGCAGCTCACCGACGAAGTGGGTTCGCTGCGCCGGGCGTTGGAGTCCAGCTCCCGCGCGACTGGCGCGAGCCCGGTGGGCACCGCCACCCTCCTGGCTCCGCGGGAGGGTCGTCTCTCCGTCGAGGACCAGGAGGCCATGGCCTTGCGAGTGGCCACCTTGCTCAAGGAGTCGGGAGGGCCCGTCGTGGGCTCCTACGAGCCGGAGGCTCCCGTTCCCACCGCGCCAGAGCCGTCCTCGGAGCAGCGCGAGGCCGTGGCGCGTGCGGGCACGATGGTGGACCGGGTGGTCTCAAGCGGGCGCATGACAGCCGAGGACGTTCTCGAGATTCGACGTGAACTCGTCCACCTCCGAGGTCGCCCCGAGGCGGACGCGCTCCGCAAGCAACTTGTCGTCGCCATCAATCAGGACCGGCTCATCCCCGCGCCGGGTTTCGATGGCTTGCCGTAGGTCTCGCTTCCCTTTGAGCAGTCGAACGTCGCACGGCTCAGGAGTCACGACATGAAACAACTCACTTTTTCCAGGCCCCTTCTCCGCGGGGTCCTGTTCCCTGGGGTCGCGCTCGCTGTCCTGGGGCTCGCTCCCGTCGCGTGGGGAGGACTCCAATCACAGACAGTCTTCTGCCAGAAGAACACGGATGGTTCGGGGCTCTGCTACGGCAACTTCGTCGCCTTCCGTGAGGACGCGACGTCGACCTCGTCCGCGTCCTTCCGTGAAGACCTGATGACCGGCACGCGCAGCTTCGACTCGTGGTCCACCCCGCCGGGCGGCACCAGCCCGGTTGTCTACACCTGCATCCCCAACGCCGCCGTCTCCGCGCTCTGGGAGCAGGCCCTGAGCAACCGGGGCTTCTTCCGGGTGAGCTGGGACGCGAGCGGCACCTGCGACTACCTCAGGCTCGTCAACAGCTCGCAGAGCACGAACTTCTAAGGTCGCGAGCCGCTTCGGATTTCAACGGTGACCGGAGGGACGGCGCTCCCAGCAGGGGAGCGCCGTCACCTCATGGGGCTACTTCCCGCTGGGCGGCGGTGACACCGCGGCGCTGGGGCCCTTGAGGGCGGAGCGCAGCAGGAACAACGTCAGGCCGCCGAAGAAGAGCAGGCCCCACAGGTTGGACCAGAGGGGGTGCGCCAGCTCGCTCTCGCCCACTGCGTTGAGGAAGCCACCGAAGGCGCCCTCGTGGCCGAACACGGCCGGCAGGTTGATGGCGCGCGAGCCCGCGCCGTCCGTGGCGATTTCGAGGAAGGCGATGAGCACGCCGGCAATCGAGCCACCGGCGATGTAGCCGGAGGAGAGCAGGGTACCCGGCGAGAAGTCGGACTCGCTGCCACCGCGCAGGCGGTCCACCAGGTAGCGCACCATGCCGCCGATGAAGAGCGGCGCGCTGCTGCTGATGGGCAGGTACACGCCCACCGCGAAGGGCAGCGAGGACACGCCGCACAACTCCAGCATCAGCGCGATGAAGACGCCCAGCAGCACCAGGTCCCACGGCAGCCGCTGCGTGAGGATGCCGTCGATGATGAGCGCGAAGAGCTGCGCCTTGGGCGCGGCGTAGCGGGTGAGGGCCTGCCCCTCGTAGGTGGTGATGCGGCCGCCGATGCCCGGGTCCACCACGTACTGGATGCTGCCGCTGTCATCGACCAGGTACTTGCCCGCGGGCACCGGGGTGTCCGCGCCGCGCACGTAGCCTTCCTTGAAGGTGCGCTGGGGGCCCTCGGTGATGGCGCCCAGCTCGGACACCTTCACCTGCGAGCCGCCCGTGGGGCTCAGCGTCACGCCGCTCACGTCCTGCGCGCTCACCTGCCGCCAGCTGTGCAGCGCCAGCGCGCCATCCTTGGAGGCCAGGTCATAGCCCTGCGCCCAGGCCGCCTTGCGCAGCGCGGCCTCGTCCAGTCCGCGCGACGTCATCGCCTGCGCGGACACGGCCCACGGGAAGGTGTACTGGGTGCGCGTCTCCTGGGTCATCTCGGTGACCTGCACGCCGGGGTGCGGCTCCGGAATCGTCACGGTGGCGCCCTTGTTCAGCGTCACCAGCACCAGGCCGATGAACATCGCGCTGGTGAGCACGCCGACGAAGAGGGCGATCTGCTGCTTCTTGGGCGTGCCGCCGACGAGGAAGGCTGTCTTCAAGTCCTGCGCGGTGGTGCCGCCGTTGGAAGCCGCGATGCCGACGATGGCCGCCGTGGTGAGGGCCATGAAGCGGTCCTGCGAGCTGGTCCACCCCGCCAGCAGATAGACGAGGCAGGTGACGAGCAGCGTGGCCACCACCATGCCGGAGATGGGGTTGGAGGAGCTGCCAATCTCACCCGTGATTCGCGCGCTCACCGTCACGAAGAAGAAGCCGAAGATGATGATGAGGACGGCGGAGATGAAGTTCACCTCCAGCGGCGGCGCCAGCCAGATGGCGAGCACCAGGGCCGCGCTGCCCACCAGCACCACGGTGATGGGGAGGTCCTGGTCCGTGCGAAGCAGCTGCGGCCCGCCACCGTGGCTGCGCGAGGCCTTGAGCGACTCCACGCCGCGCTTGAACGCGCCGATGATGGTGGGCAGCGAGCGGATGAGGCTGATGAGGCCGCCCGTCGCGACGGCGCCCGCGCCGATGTAGAGCACGTAGGCGTTGCGAATCTGGTCCGGGGACATGTCCCGGATGAGCTGCCCGTTGTGCACCAGGAGCGGCTGCTCCAACCCCGCGCCGAAGAAGGAGATGGCGGGGATGAGGATGAGGTAGCTCAGCACGCCACCGGCGAAGGTGATGGCCGCCACGCGCGGGCCGATGATGTAGCCCACGCCGAGCAGCTCCGGGCTGACCTCGGTGGACAGCGTGGCGCTCTTGAGGCCCTTGAGGGGCGTGCTGAGCACCTCGCGGAACAGCTTCATGCCGGAGTAGGCGAACTTGTAGATGCCGCCCACCAGGAAGCCGATGATGACCGTGCGCGCGTTGGTGCCGCCCTGCTCACCGACGATGAGCACGTCCGCGCTGGCCGTCCCCTCGGGGTAGGGCAGCTTGCCGTGCTCCTGGACGATGAGGCCCTGGCGCAGCGGAATCATCATCAGCACGCCGAGCACACCGCCCAGCGCCGCCACGAGGAAGGCGTGCGTCAGGCTGATGTCGTAGCCCAGGAGGAGCAGCGCGGGCAGCGCCGCGGCGACGCCGAAGGCCAGCGATTCACCCGCCGAGCCCGTCGTCTGGACGATGGTGTTCTCCAGGATGTTCGACTTGCCCACCGCCCGGAAGATGGCGATGGAGAGCACGGCCACCGGAATCGACGCGGACACCGTGAGGCCGACCTTGATGGCCAGGTACACGGACGAGGCGGCGAACACGATGCCCAGGAACGAGCCGAGCAACAGGGCTCGAATCGTCATCTCCGTGGGCGACTGGTCCGGTGGGACGTAGGGCGTGTGCTGGTGGAGCGACTGCATCTGAGCGATCGGGACGCGCTCGTCGACGACCGGCGGGGTACCGTGGGCCAAGCGAAAGGCTCCTTACGAGGGAATCGGGCCCCTTCTAGCAGGGCCCCGCCCGCGACGCGAAGGATGCCCCGCAAATGGCAAGCGCCCCCACCCCGAGTGGGTGGAGGCGCCTTTCGGGCCCGCGCTCCGGCGGGCCCGACCTGTCGCGTCAGGCAGGGGCTACTGCTGCATCGCCGCCGCGTCCGGATCCACCTCGGCCATCAGCGCCGCCAGCTCGGTCTTCAGCTTGTCCTTGGCGCGGATCTCCAGCTGACGGGCGCGCTCGCGGGAGAAGCCGAAGTGCTCGCCCAGCTCCTTGAGCGTCATCGGGCGCTCGTTCATCACGCGCTGTTCGATGATGAAGCGCTCGCGGGGGTCCAGCCGCATCAGCGCGGTGCGGACGCGGGCGTTGATGAGGCCCGCCTCTTCCTTGTCGGCGAACTCGTCATCCTGCGGCGCGGCGGCGCTGACCACGAAGTCCACGTGGCTGTTGCCACCGTCCTCGCCCATGGGCGCGTCCAGGGACAAGTCCCGGCCGCCCATGCGCTGCTCCATCTCCCGGACCTCGCCCGGCTTCACGTGCAGGCGGCGGGCAATCTCCTCCACGTTCACCACGGCCTCGCCGTTGCCAAACTTCTCCAGCTCGCGGCGCGTGCGCGCCAGGCTGAAGAACAGCTTCCGCTGCGCCTGCGTGGTGCCGAGCTTCACCAGCGACCAGCTCTTGAGGATGTAGTTCTGGATGTACGCGCGAATCCACCAGACCGCGTAGGAGATGAGGCGGATGCCCTTGTCCGGGTCGAACTTCTGCACGGCCTTCATCAGGCCGATGTTCCCCTCCTGGATGAGGTCCGACATCTTGATGCCGTAGGAGCGGTACTCGTAGGCGACCTTCACCACGAAGCGCAGGTTGGAGGTGACCAACCGGTGGCCCGCTGCCAGCTCACCGCGGATGAAGCTGCGCGCGAGTGCCTGCTCCTCCTCCACGGTGAGGAGGTTGTAGTGGTTGATCTCCGAGAGGTACATCGCCAGGGAGCCGGAGTTGGACGACTGCTCGGTGGACGCCTGCATGGATGGTTTCTCCCGACGTGGGGCCCCGCTGACGAGGCCGCTAGGTTTTCGGACCGCTTGACGACTGAACGAAGGCTGTCAGAGCAACCCCGGTGCCAGCGCGAGGTCCCACACCTTCCCCAATGTCTGCGGGGGGTTGGCGGACGCGGCGCTCATGTACAAAGAAGGAGGGCTGTAACGGTTACGGCCGACCTGGGAACTCGCCGCGACTTCACGGCTGTAGAATGTGCCCCTCTGTGCACGACATGCCTCCCGCGAGGAGCGTCCGGGTTCTTCACCCGGGACGCGGAGCGAGCATGGGGCCCCCGGCAACCAGGCAAGGGAGCCCCTGGCGACAAGGCCGCGTGGGCCGCTGTCGTCTTCCCGTGGAGAACGGCTAACGACGGCGCGGGATGCTGTCCGGGGGCATTTTCCGCGCGCGCAGGGACGCCCGGGGGGCATCCGGGCACGCGAGCTTCAGGACGCGCGAGCCCGGGGCTCCGACGCCGCGGCGCGCGCCCGCTGGGCCTCGAGCCGCACGTGCGCCGTGACGGCGCGCTGGAGCGCGCGAATCAACTGCTCCGCTTCGCCCTGGCGCAGGGGACGCCCACCGAAGCGGGCCTCCAGATAACGCCGGGTGACGGGAGCCAGCGCGGGTGCCAGGGGATGTCCCTCGCGCGCCAGCCGCGCGTCCAGGTCCTCGAGCGTCTCGCCCTCGGCTCGGAACAATCGCGCGGGGAGGAGTATCGCTTCCACCAGGTCGACGAAGCGCGTGGCCTCATGCGGGCGGGGGCGCCCCGCCAGCCGCGTCACCAGCCGCCACGCGGCGTAGACGACCATGCCCGCGAGCAGGGCGGCGCCCCAGGCGCGCGGCGGAGGCAGGCGGCTTCGCTCCGTGTTCTCGGAGCCCTTCGGTGGCCGCACCAGGGCGCGCGCCACGTCCACCTGGTCGCGGAAGGAGTAGTCGACGACGGAGTTGCGCCACCGCGACTCCAACGCTTCGTACAGACCCAGCAGCCGCTGGAGCAGCCGCGAGCCCTGGCTGGTGCGGTGGGCAGGAGGTGTGGCGTCCACGGTGACGAAGCCCCGCTCGGGCACCAGCACGTGCGTCCACGCGTGCGCGTCGCCAGCCCGCAGGATGTAGCCTTCATTGACGCGCTCGCCGCCGAAGAAGCCCGTGGCCAGCCGGGCGCGGATGCCCTGGGTGCGCAGCATCAGCGTGAGCGCGGTGGCGAAGTGCTCGCAGTGGCCGGCCTTCCGCTCGAAGAGGAAGTCCGCCAGCGGGTCCTCGCGTTCGCCACTCAGCTCCAGCGTGTACGCGTGCTCGCGCTGGAGCCACGCGGCCAGCTTCTGCGCCGCGGCCAGGGGCTCGCGCTCGCCGTTGAGCACGCGCGCCGCCGTCTGGGAGACGCGGGGGTCCAACGCCTCTGGCAGCGCGAGCAGCGCGTCCTGCTCCACCGAGGGCAGGCGCCGGAAGGTGTCGCCGCTGCCGCCCGGCGGGAGGCTGTAGGCCTCGTAGGCATAGGAGAGGCCTGCTTCGAGAAAGCGCGCCTCGCCGCCGGCCAGTTCCTGGAGGAAGGTGCGCCGGCTGCCGGTGCTGCCGTTGGCCACCGCGTTGCCCAGCCGCGACGGCGTCTCCAGGGCGATGAGCGTGCGGCCGCCATAGGCGGGCAACAGCTCCACACGCTGATGGATGAGGTTGTCGCCGCCCGGGCGCAGCGTGAGGAGCGGCTCGCGCTCGCGGCGCACGCCGCCCGCGTTCGTCCACTCAAGTCCGTCGAAGATGTCGTAGGTGCGGCCCACCCAGTAGGAGTTGAGTGCGTCCACCCCGGGGTCCGGGCTCAACGTCGCGCGCAGGACGATGCGAGGGTTGTCCTTGATGGTCCCCGCGCCGCCCAGCCGCACGGTGTTGGAGAAGCCCGTCGTCGCGGGGCCCAGTCCCGGCGCGGCGCGCGGGCCCGTCATGTTCCAATTCAGCCGGGGGAAGAGGATGAAGAAGGCCATGGCCCCGGCCACCGCGAAGGTGACGCCCGTCGCCAGGGGACGGAGCACCGCGCGCACCGGTACGGGCTCGCCCTCCGGCACGGCGGCCTCCACCACGCCCAGCGCCATGGCAACGCTGGCCAGCACGCCGAAGGCCACCAGGAACAGGCCGTAGACGAGCTCGCCCGACAGGGCCGCGCCACCCGCCACCATCAACAGGCCGGACAGGTGCACCTGTCCATCCGTGGCGGCGTCCGGCGCTGACAGGAGCCGGTGCGCGGAGATGAGGCCCGCGAAGGCACACGCGGCGACCACGAGGTTGAGGGCGCCGGAGGTGACATTCACCGCCAGCACCGCCGCCACGCCCAGCAGCAGCAGCGCCGTGAGCTTCGCGCGCCTGGCGAACAGGCGCTTGCCCGCGAGCGCCGCCACCAGCGCGACGCCATAGAGGCCCAGCGTCCACAGCGGGAGCTGACCGGACACGGCCATCGACGCGAAGGCGCAGCCGGAGGCCACGTCCCGCAGCACCAGTCGCAGCCGCGCGCCCTTCGTCATGCCGCCTCCTCTTCTTCCTCGCGAGCGCCCTCGAAGCCCAGCCACGCCAGGGCTCGGAGGATGCGCTTCTCCTGCGCGGAGCCCGCCCCCGAGCGAAGCCGTCGGTCGGAGGTGTTGAGCCCCACCTCATGGCCCTCGTCGAGCAGCCGGTGCGCCAGCGCGGCCACTTCCTCGCATCGCCGCTCCAACGCTTCGTCCGCGAGCCCCGCCTCCACGGTGAGCACCCACGTGCGGCGCTCCTCGCGCTCACGCTCCACGCGCAGGAGCTTCCCCGTCGACGCGCTCTTGAGCCAGTGGATGCGGCGCGCGTCCTCACCCTCGGCCAGCTCCCGGAGGCCCGTCACGTCGCCGCTGCCGTCGTTGCGGCGGGGGTTGCCCGAGTCACCCACGGGCCCGCGCTCCGCGTCCCCGGGTTCCTGACACGCATAGGTGCGCTTGGGATAGATGAGCAGCAGTCCCTCCAGTGGAAGCACGCGCGTCTTGGCGAACAGGCCCAGGGGCCACGTCGTGGTGACACTCACGCCTGTCAGCCGCAGGGGGCCCCGGCGCGGCGCGATGAGGTTGGCCCGCACCACGTGCTCCACGTTCGCCGGCAGGTAGCCCACGCCGCCCCCGCCCGTCAGAGGAGAGTCCGCCTCCGAGAAGGTGAGGGCGAAGGCATGGCCCTGCTTGCGGGACACGGCCCAGCGGAAGGCGAAGGGCTCCCCGGCGAAGGCCGCGTCCGTGCCCACGCGCCGCACGGAGATGTCCCGGATGCACCGCTCCGACAGCACGCCGGACACCACCACCATGCTCAAGAGCAGGCCCAGCAGCAGGTACAGCAGGTTGTTGCCGGTGTTGAGCGCGCCCAGGCCCACGCCAAACGTCACCACCAGATACGTGCGGCCAATGCGCGTCACCTTGAGGGTGCGCGGCGGCCGCAGCCAGGCGCGAAGGCGCGCCCAGCGTTGCTTCAGGCGGGGCTTCACCGCGGCGCCGGCACCTTTCGGGTCAACTCCTCCAGGAGGTGCGCCGCCTCGTCGCGCGCGGCCACGCCCTGCACGGCGCTGCGCAGAAGCACGCGGTGCGCCCAGCACGGCACCAGCACCGCCCGCACGTCCCCGGGCGTCACGAAGTCACGCGCCTCCCACAAGGCCTGCGTCCGGGCCGCCGCGCCCAGCGCCAGCACCGCGCGCGTGGAGGCGCCTCGCTCGATATCGCCGTGCTCTCGCGTCGCCCGAGCCAGCCGCACCACGTAGTCGGCCACCGTGCCGTCCAGCCGCAGCTCCGCGGCGAGCGTCCGCAGCGTGTCCACCTCCTCGGGGCTGGACACCGTCTGCACGGCATCCAGGGGCGGCGCGCGTCCCCGGGTGGCCAAGAGCTTCGCCTCCACGTCTGGAGCGGGGTGCCCCAGGGACAGGCGCAGCATGAAGCGGTCCAGCTGGGAGTCCGGCAGGGGATAGGTGCCGGAGAAGTCCACCGGGTTCTGGGTGGCCACCACGGTGAAGGGCGAGGGCAGCGCGTGCGTGCTCCCGTCCAGCGACACCTGGCCCTGCGCCATGGCCTCCAGCAGCGCGGACTGCGTGCGGGGCGGGGCGCGGTTCAGCTCGTCCGCGAGCACCAACTGGCGGAAGAGGGGCCCGGGACGGAACTGGAAGGTGGCCGTCTGGGCGTGGAATATCTGGGCGCCGAGGATGTCGGCCGGCATCAGGTCCGCGGTGAACTGGACCCGCGCGAAGCTCAGCCCGCACGCCCGGGCCAGGGCCTCCGCCAGCGTCGTCTTGCCGACACCTGGCACGTCCTCCAGCAACAGGTGTCCACCGGCGACCAGGCACGTCGCGACCAGGCGGGCCTGGGCTTCCTTGCCCTGGACGGCGCGGCCGAGCTCGGCGGCGATGCGCTCCATCGCCGTGCGCGCGGTTGCGGGGGAAGGTGCGGCGGTGGAGAGAACGCGGGCGGGCTGGTTCATCTGCCCGCCACTCTAGCCGACTCCCCCGGGGGCCAGCACGCCAGACTCCAGGGCACCCCGCCGAGGCGCCCGCTCCCTCGTCACCTCAGAGGGAGAGCACGTCCTCGGGCGTGTAGTAGGGGCGGTGGGCGACGACGCTGGCGCCCACCCCGAAGTAGCGGAACATCCGCTCGTGATGCGTGGCCAGCCCCTGCAGCTTCACCGAGTTCGCCATGTTCCGCGTCAATACGCCCACCGCGCTGTCCTTGAACTCGCGCAGATGGGTGAAGTCCAGCACCACCTCACAGCCCTTCAAGGCGTCCAGCGACAGCTGGACCTCGTGGGCCGTCTTCCCGTCCAGAACCCCTTCCAAACGCAGGGTGATGTGACCTGCGACGTCCTCGCGGTGGATCTGCAAACCCGCCATTGCTGTGCTCTCCCGTGGATGGTGTGTGCGCGCCGTGCCAAAGTCTTGGGCACGGCGGCAGGAGCACATTCCGGGCCACTGTCACACCCGGAAAACCCATGGAAAATCCATGGGGTGCACTGCCCGGCGCGAACACTGCCTCGGGTGGGGCAGGAATTTCAGCCCCGGATTCGTAACTTTGACGCGACTGTCCTGTGCCGGGCGCCCTGGGTGTCGTCTGGCGATCAACCCTGGCGATCAATCGTCTTCTGTTGGTCGACCAGGGTGAGCTGACGCTCCTGGTAGGCCTTCAGCTTGCGGAACTCCTTCACCACCTTGGTGGGGTAGCCCGCCATGAACTTCGTGCGCGACTCCTTCTTCGCGAGGATTCGCCGGGCCAGTCCGGGACCCGCGTTGTAGGCGACCAGGGCCTTCTCCACGGAGCCGAAGCGCTCGATGAGGTCCGCCAGGTACGCGGTGCCCAGCGCCACGTTCGTCTCCGCGTCGAACAGGTTGGTGCTGCGGCCCAGCCGGTAGCCGGCCTTGTCCGCCAGCCACGTCCCCGTGTCCGGCATCACCTGCATCAGCCCCATGGCGCCCACGTGGGACACCGCGTAGTTGTTGAAGGAGCTCTCGCACTTGATGACCGCCACCACCAGCAGCGGGTCCACGTTGTTGCGCTGGGCCTCGCGGACGATGGCCACCGACAGCCGGCGCTGCTGGTGCACCGGCAGGCCCGATGCCTTCACCAGCTCCACCACGCCCAGCCGCTCCGCCTCCGCGTGCAGCGCCTCGTCCTCGTACGCCTGGAGCTTCGCCAGCGCCGCCCGCAGCTCCAGCTCCCGCTGCTCCAGCCGGGTGCGCAGCTGCGTCACCTCCGCCGGCTCACCCTGGGGACCCGAGGGCACCTGCACCGGAAACGCCTGAGCACCCGCACCCACCAACATCGCAGCCGTCGTCACCGCCACCGTCCAACCCCTCATCCCACCCTCCCCAGTTCGTTCGACTCCGACGGGGAGACACCCAAGCAGGCGCCGTGCCAGCGCCCTCGGCGGGGGTTGCAGGCCTCTATCTCCTTTAGATCTCTTGGAACTCCGACTGACTCATGGGCCGCGCGGCTTCTCACGGGTCGGAAAAAATGCCCGGAGAGGGAACTTTGCTTCCTGTGAAAAGCACATGGGTTGCCTGGGGGCTTTCGCGTTCCTAGCTTGCGCCAGTCCGGCTAGGGGACGAGGGGAGGTGTCGCGTGTACTGGACGATAGGGATGATCCTGATGGTGCTGTGGGGGCTGGGCCTGACGGCGGGTTCCACCGAGGGGTACTGGGTGCACCTGTTCATGGTCTTCGCGCTGTTCGCCTTCGTGATGGGCGTGGTGTCGCGGGGCCGGCGGACGGCGCTGTCATGAGTGGCTCGGGCCTGGAGGCGGAGGGCGTGGAGCTGCCTCGGGACACCGCGGGCTTCACGCGCCGCGAGTGTCCCAGTTGCATGCGCCCCTTCAAGACGCGGCCAGGCCCGCATGACGCCCGCGCGCTGTTGCACAAGCTCCAGGCCTTCTTCGCGCTGGAGAACGCGCACGAAGGCGAGGAGGGGCTGCCCGTGTGGCGCTGCCCCTACTGCGGCCATCGCGCGGAGGCGGACGGCTTCCTCACCCCCGCGCAGCAGACGCATCTGGAGGCGGTGGCGCGCGCGTGGGCGAACCACGTCCGCTACGAGCAGCTCGCGCACGTCTCGCGCACGCTGTCGCTCAACCCCCGGCCGACCTTCGTCGCGGTGGCGCCGGAGTCGCTGCCGGGGCCCATGGAGCCGGAGCCGGACGAGCTGCTGCGCGTGATTCCCATGCTGTGCTGCGGTGAGGACGTGAAGCTGCTCTGGGAGTGGGATCAGCTCATCTTCTGTTCCCGCTGTGGCGCCCGGCATGGGGGCTTGAGCGGTCGGCAGCAGATCCAACTGGAGGTCATCCCGGAATAGCCCTGGGGGGCTGTGGACGCGAGCCGCCCGGGACGGCAGGCTCGCGCGCCATGACGAAGTTCCCCTGGAGAGGACTGCTCGCGGGCCTGTGGCTGCTGTCGAGCGCCGCCTCCGCCCACGACGCCGACATCCTCTACACGCAGGTGCGCCGCGCCGGGCCCGCCGAGGCCGAGGTGCGCCAGGTCGTCACGCTCACCGCCAGCACGCTGGGCCTGCTCGTCCCCGCGGACGCGGACGGGGATGGGACGGTGTCCCAGGCGGATCTCGACGCCCGCCGTCCCGCGCTCGAGGTCGGCGTGTGGGACGCGATGCCGCTCACCGCTGGCGGCCAGCCCTGCACACGCACCTCCCACACCGCGTTGCTCCGCCAGACGTTCGTGGAGCTGTCCGCCACCTTCACCTGTCCGAAGGGGGCGCTCCAGCAGCGCTACACCGTGCTGTCGGTGCTGCCCGCCGGCTATCGCGTCATCCTGGGCAGCGCGGTGGACGGGGAGCTGCCCGGGGCGCTCTTCGCGGACGCCACGCAGCCCTCGCTCGCCATTCCCGGAGCGGGGGAGGGGACGTCGTCGGCCGTGAGCGGCTTCGTCGGCTGGGTGGGGCTGGGCCTGCGCCACATCTTCGAGGGCGTGGATCATCTCGCCTTCCTGCTGGCGGTGCTGTTGGTGGGGGGCGGGCTCAAGCGGGTGCTGCTCCTGGTGACGTCCTTCACGGTGGCGCACTCGCTCACGCTGGGGGCCACCGCGCTTGGCTGGATAGTCCTCGACGAGGGCCGGGTGCGCTGGGTGGAGGCCGCCATCGCCGCGTCCATCATCTACGTGGCGGCGGAGAACCTGGTGCTGAAGGAGCACCGCCACCGCGCGCTCATCACCTTCCTCTTCGGGCTGGTGCACGGCTTCGGCTTCGCGAGCGTGCTGGCGGGCTATGGCCTGGGAGACTCGGTGGTGAAGGGGCTGCTCGGCTTCAACCTGGGCGTGGAGCTGGGGCAGGCGATTGTCGTGGTGGTGTTGCTGCCGCCGCTGCGCATGCTCCAGCGCAGGCCCGGGCTGCACCGGGGGGCGGTGCGAGTGTTGTCCGTGTGCATCCTCGCGGCTGGTGGTTACTGGATGGTCGAGCGCGCACTCGGTTGAATCCGGAGACACCCATCCCTACGTTGGGCTCGAAGTGGGTAGGGATCGGGGGACGTAGATGGGTGCGAGGCATACCCGGCTGGCCGCGGCACTGGCGGCCGCGTGGGAGGCGGAGGTCGTCTCCGCCCGGCGGATGACGATGCTCGCCGAGCGGATCATGGATGCGAGGGTCCGCGCGAGGCTGATGGTGCTCGCCGCCTTCTGCCGAGCGCACGCCTCGCGGTTGCTCGCGCGACTGGCGGCGCTGGGACGGGGGCCCCTGCCGGTGCCCCCAGAGGAGATTGAACTGGACGCGGACACGCTCAAGGAGCTGCGGCGGGAGGGCGCCTTCGCCCGAGCCTCCGCCGCGCGCTACGAGACGACCGCGGAGCTGGCCCGGCAGCAGGCGGACCTGTCCTCCGCGTGGGTCTGCGAGCTCAACCGCACCGAGGAGCAGGATCGCGCCCGGGAGCTGCTCGCCCTGGCCGAAGGACCCCTGGCCGCGACCACCATGGCCAGCTCCACCGCCGCCGCCGCGCCCGCCGACTCCTGAAAACGAGCGTCGGGCGCTCGCTCTCCCGGTGACAGTCCCGGCTTTTTGGGCGTAGAAATCCGCCCATGGCGAAGGAGAGCTACGACGATCTCATCTTTCAGCTCGGCGACCTCGCCCGGGACAGACTCCCGGGCAAGCCGAACTGCCCCCGCTCCATGGACCGCGTCTACAAGGCGGAGGAGGCGGTGGTGGCGCGCCGTGACGAACTGGCGGCGTTCGAGCAGGAGATGAACGACGAGGACGCCACCTATCAGGCGTTCCTCGACGAGCAGGAAGCGGAGAAGGTCGGCCTCCAGGCCTCCGTCCGCAAGTGGAAGAAGGCGGTGGATGCCATCGACGGCAAGGTGAAGGACCTGCGCAAGACGCTCGCCACCAAGCGCGCGGAGCTGCGCTACGCCGCCGATGGCCTCCTCAAGCTGGAGGCGAAGATCTCCGACATGGAGCTGACGCGGCAGGACGTCTCCCGCATCGACGTCGCTCGCACCAACCTCAAGAAGAACCGACTGACGCAGATGCGGCTCGGCCGGGAGGTCGAGGATCTGGACGAGCGGCTGTCCACCGCCCTCACCCCGGAGCCCGGGCAGCCCGGCTCTGCCGGCATCCTGGCCCACAAGCGCCTGCTGGAGATGGAGGACGAGGCCGAGGTCCGGCTGGCCGAGCACGACCGGCGCATGGCGGAAGTGGATCAATCCATCGCCACGTTGGAGGAACAGGTGAAGGCCGCCGAGGATTATCTGGATCAAGCGCTGTTCCTGTTGGGCGAGGACGTGTACGCTCAGCGAATCGCTGACGCGCAGCTCGCCGCCTTCTACCCAAGGCTTGATCGCGCTCAGTGAGGCGCTCCCCCGCCCGTAGTGCTTGACGTGGGGGGTATGTCTGCTACATTGCGCCGCTTCTCGGGGACCGCAGTGTAGTTTGCGGGCCAGATCATTGATTTTATTGGGTTTTTCCGCGCCTACGCGCGCTGGCAGTGTGAGGACGACGTGAAGGGTCTGATTGGCAAGAAAATCGGGATGACCCAGGTGTTCAATGACGAGGGCAACCTCGTTCCCGTGACGGTCATCGACGTGAGCACCTGCCAGGTCGTGGGCAAGCGTACCCCGGAGAAGGATCAGTACTCCGCGGTCACCCTGGGCTTTGGTGAGATTCGCGAGAAGATTCTGAACAAGTGCGAGCGGGGCTTCTTCAAGAAGGCCAACGTCCCGTATCGCCGCCACGTGAAGGAGTTCCGCGTCACGGTGGAGGAGTCCACCTCCTTCAACGTCGGCGACGCCGTCAAGGCGGACCTCTTCTCCAAGGGCCAGCTCGTGGACGTCACGGGCGTGACCAAGGGTCGTGGCTTCTCCGGCGTCATGCGCCGCTGGAGCTTCAAGGGTTCGCAGACCAAGACGCACGGTACGCACGAGTATCAGCGTCACCCGGGCGCCATCGGACAGCGCAAGACGCCGGGCCGCGTCTACCCCAACAAGAAGATGCCGGGTCACTACGGCGTGGAGCAGGTCACCACGCAGAACCTGACCGTCGTCGAAGTGGACCTGGAGAAGGGCCTCGTGCTGGTCAAGGGCGCCGTCCCCGGCCACAACAACGCCATCGTCTTCCTGCGCCCCAGCATCAAGGTGGCGATGCGCGAGCAGCACAAGGCCGCGCGCCGCGGTTGATCCGCTGCTGAGCGTCTTCTCCTGAAGCGCTCCTGACGCCCCGCTTCCGGGCCCGACTCGTCGGGCATCCGGGCGGGGCGTTTTCTTTTGCGGGTTTCGCTGGAGCCGGGGTGGGCACGGGTGTGCCCCCGGTGGGAAGCCGTGGCCCGTGTCGTGCCCGGGCGTGGGCGTTTGGGCGCCCTGAAACGTTGACCGGTGGGCGGCGCGGCTGCCCAGGGGTGAAAATAATTCCGCCTCGTGGCCCGAATGCCTTGTCGTGAGTGGAAGCCGTGCGCACATGGATGCGCCACGAAGGGACCTGGCGTCGGGTGACGCAGGCGCCCTGGATGGGGGAGGCTTTGGACTCCCGCACACGGCGGCCCATCCCCTTGGGCCGGGCAGGAACCATGAACGCACGCACGCTTCGCGTCTTCGCTGCACTGCTGGTCTGGCTGGCGGCCACTGGGGCCGCCGCGCAGGATGACGAGGCCGTCCTCGACAACGTCGTCGTCCGCAATCGGCTGTACGAGCCCGGTGGCCACCTGGAGGTGTCGTTGGGGGTGGGGTTGCCCGTCCAGTCGAACCTGACGGCGCACTACTTCTTCACCGCGGGCGTCGCCTACAACCTCTTCAACACCTTCGCCGTGGAGGCGCGCGCGGGCTATGCGGCCAGCCGCCACACGGGCCTGGCGCGCTCCATCTCCGAGAGCTTCCTGGCGCGCGAGGACAAGCGCGTCACCGACGAGCTCGAGGACCTCTGGGAGATGAACCTCCACGGCGTCGCGGGCATCCGCTGGGCGCCCATCTACGGAAAGCTGAGCCTGGTGTCCGACCTGCCGGCGCACTTCCAGGCGTACGTCTGGGCGGGAGGTGGCGTGGGCAGCTTCCAGCGCAACTCCGTCATCCAGTGCTCGCAGGTGGTGGACCGGGAGCTGGGCGTCTGTGACAACCGCACCTCGCTGGAGGACCGCGGCTCCGCGTCGGAGAACTACTGGGTGCGCGAGACGCGCGTGGCGCCGGTGGTGTCCGCGGCGGTGGGCTTCCGCTTCTTCATCCTCGACAAGCACGGCGTGCGGCTGGAGCTGCGCGACTGGGTGTTCCGCGACAACTACCGCGTGAATCTGGTGCGCGACGACTGGGAGGCGGGGCGGGTGACGGGTGACGTCGCCTCCAGTCCCGGCCTCACGCACCTGGTGCAGTTCGACCTCGGCTACACCTTCTCCTTCTAGGGACTCCTGAAAACCATGCGACCGATTCTGTCCCTCGCGCTCCTCGTCGCGGCGGCGGCCCAGGCCGCCCCACCGCGCTTCCCGCCGTCCGCCGTCGTGCTCGCCCAGGCGGAAGAGGCTCCGTCCGTGCCCGGGCCGGGCGCGGAGACGTCCGTGCCTCCGCCGCCCGCGCGGCCCCCGGAGCCGAAGCCGGAGGTGCCTCGCGCGCCGACGTCGCGTCCGGAGCCCACCGTCCCCACTGAGGCCGCCAAGGCGCCGAGGGTGGAGCCCGCGCTCGCGCCCATGGATGACGCGCAGGACGAGCAGCCCGTGGTGTCCGAGCCCGTGCCCGAGCGCGACGTGGACGCGCCAGTGACGCCGGACGACGCGCCGGTGCTGGCCTCCTCGGACGAGGCGCCGCGCACCACGGACGTGCAGGAGCAGCGATTGGTGAATGGCGCGCCGCTCTACAACCCGAACGTGTCGCTGCACATCGTCCAGAAGAAGCGCTTCGCGGACGAGAGCAAGCACGAGTTGGCGCTGTACCCGGCCGTCGTCCAGGTGAACGGCAAGTACACCAACCACGCGGGCACGGCGCTGCACTACAGCTATCACCTGCAGGAGAACTTCGCGGTCCAGGTGACGGGCCAGTACAACTGGCACACCAACGAGAGCGACTTCAACCTGGAGCTCATCGACAAGGTGCGCGAGCAGGCGCAGGCGGCCTCGTCGCTGCTGCTCGTCTGGGGCGCGCAGGCGGGCGTGGAGGTGACGCCGCTGTACGGGAAGTTCGCGTTCCTCGACGACAAGCTGGCGCAGTTCAGCCTGGTGCTGAGCGGCGGCGCGGGCGTGGGCTCCACGAGGCACCTCATCCGTCCCGAAGTGGCCAACGAAGTCGACGGGCAGCGTTACAACGTCCCGGCGCGCTTCGGTGGCACCGGCAACAAGTTCCTGGGCTCGGTGGGCGGCGGGTTCCGCCTCCAGTTCGGCGAGTCGTACGCGCTGCGCCTGGAGGTGAGGGACCTCATCTACACGGCGCGCGTGGACAAGGTGGACGGCTGCAACCTGGCGGACTTCGAGCAACTGGAGGCCGCGCGCGCCAGCGGCCAGGAGTTCGGCTCGCTGCCACTCAGTAGCAGTTGCAAATACGAGAAGTTCGACGGCGTGGACCCGAAGACGAAGAAGAACTACCGCGAGGACATCATCCTCGGCCGGGATTTGGTGGCCGAGCCGTCCTCCGACGTCCTCAACAACATCAGCTTCTACGCAGGCTTCTCGTTCCTCTTCTGATTGCGCCCATGAAGGCACGACTCGCCATGAAACGACTGCTCCACATCCTCGTCGTCCTGGCGCCGTTCGCGGTGGCCGCCCAGCAGGACTCGGGTGGCTACAACCGCGCGCTGGCGGCCTTCAACGCGGGGGACTACGACACCGCCGCGCCGCTCTTCTTCCAGGCCTCGGAGTCCGGCGGTGACGCGGACACGCAGGGCAAGGCGGAGTTCTACCTCGCGCAGTCCCTTGCGAAGAAGGGCCTGCCCGTCTCCGCGTTCATCTCCTACGCGGCCATCGTCAACGCCGGGCCCTCGCACCCCTCGTACCTCAAGGCGGTGGAGGGGCTGGTGGACATGCAGCAGCAACTGGATGAGCAGAACCTCATCCCCAGCATCCTCAACCAGGCGTACTCGGAGGAGGTGCGGGACAAGTGGGTGACGCTGCCCAAGGAAGTCCTCGCCCGCATCAACTACCTGGTGGGCACGGTGAGCCAGCGCCGCATGCGCTTCGAGGAGGCGCGCTCGCTGCTGGAGGCGGTGCCCAAGGACAGCCGCGTTTACGCGAAGGCGCGCTACCTGCTGGGCGTGGTGCTCGCGGACCCGCGCTTCCCGGGGCGTCCCGGCGAGGGCGAGACGCTGGACAAGGAGGCGCTGGCCGCTTTCAACGCGTCGCTGTCGGCGAACGAGCCGCAGGTGGAGCTGAAGGCGACGCAGCACCTGGCCCTCATCGGCCTGGGCCGGCTGCACTACCGCCGCGGCGAGTACGCGGAGGCCACCGTCGCCTACGAGAAGGTGCCTCGGTATACGCGCTACTGGGACCAGGCCCTCTTCGAGAACGGCTTCGCGCGCTTCCAGAACGAGGACTTCGGTGGATCGCTCGGCAGTCTCCAGGCGCTGCACGCGCCGCAGTTCGCCGGAGCCTTCCAGCCCGAGTCGTGGATCCTCAAGTCGACCGTCTATTACTACTCGTGCCTCTACGACGAGGTGAAGACGACGCTGGCGGCCTTCGACGAGCTGTATGGCCCCATGGCCAAGCAGCTGGAGCCCTTCACCGCCGAGGACAGCGACCTGGTGCAGGCCTACAACCTGGTGGCCGCGGAGAACCGCCGGCTGCCGCGCCCCGTCTACCTGTGGCTGCGCAACAACGAGCGCATCCGCGAGGTGATGCGCGTGCTGGCGAAGCTGGACGAGGAGAAGAAGGAGTTGAGCGGCGGCGCCTGGCGCGGAACGCCCCTGGCGAAACAGACGGTGGCCTCGCTCGAGGACGTGCGCGGCACGCTGCTCCAGGTGGGCGGCACGCTGGCGCGCAGCCGCATCCGCGAGGCGGCGGACAACCTGCGGACCTTCTCCGACCAGGCCGAAATCATCCGCGTGCAGACGGCGCTGGACGAGAAGGACCTGCTCCAGGCGGGCGTGGACCAGAAGGCGCTGCTCACGCGCCAGTCGCTCTACCGGCCGAAGATGCCGGGCGCGGCGTGGAACTACTGGAAGTTCCAGGGCGAGTTCTGGATCGACGAGATTGGTTACTACCAGTACACGCTGAAGCGCGGCTGCCCGGCGAAGACAGCCGAGCAACAAACGCCGTGACGCCATGGGCCACGGCTGCCCAGACATCGTCCACGAGGGGACCTCCTTGGCGCACATCAGGTGCCGAGGTGGTCCCCTTCGTCGTTGTCGGGAGCGTGAACCCTGTCGCAAGAGGCGTTCCACACCACTTCTCATTCGTGGAGTGCGCGTCTACTTTCGTTCGTCCCTCGTGCCCGGGCGAACGGCTGCTCGGTGGTCGGGGCGGCTTCACAGTCGGGAGCTCGCATGAAGGTGGTGCTTCGTTTCGGTGCGCTGGCGGTGGGCGTTGCGCTCGCTACTGGCGGCGGGGTGGGAGAGGCGGCGGAAGCGCCAGCGCGCAAGGCGGTGAAGAAGCCCGCGGCGACGTCGGCGTCGAAGACCTCTGGTGCGGCGGACAAGGGCAAGAAGGGCGCCCAGGCGAAGAAGGCGGAGGCGGCGAAGGAGGCCCCGCCGCCCGGCGTCGCGCCGGAGGACGTGCGGCGCGGGCCGGCGCGCGTGAAGCCCGCCACGGCGAAGTTCGCCGACATCCCCCGCATCGCGGATTCGCGGAAGAATGCGCTGGCGGACAAGAAGCGCGACGAGGCGATTGAGGCCTTCAAGCGCCTCATCCCCAAGCTCCAGGACGGCAACCCGCAGAAGGCGGAGATGCTCTACCGCCTGTCGGAGTTGTACTGGGAGAAGTCCAAGTACCTCTACCAACTGGAGATGGACCGCTTCCTCGCGGAGGAGAAGAAGTTCGACGCGGCGCAGGCGCGGGGCGAGAAGGGCGAGGCCCCCAAGCAGGACCATCGCGAGAGCGAGCGCTACCGCACGGAGACGATGGGCATCTACGAGGACATCCTCCGCGGCTATCCGCAGTACCCGCAGCGCGACGAGGTCCTCTTCTCCATGGGCTACAACCTCTATGAGCTGGGCCGGCGCGACGACGCCGTGGCCCGCTACGAGGAGCTCATCAAGGACTTCCCCCGCTCGCAGTTCGTGCCGGACGCGTACATCCAGCTCGGCAACCACTACTTCGAGTCGAACAAGCTCATCCCCGCCAAGGTCAACTACGAGAAGGCCCGCGACTCCGGGGTGCCCAAGATCTACGGCTACGCCGTCTACAAGCTGTCCTGGTGCGACTACAACACCGGTGACTACGACGCGGGCCTGAAGAAGCTGCACGAGGTGGTGGACTACGCCGCGAAGCAGCCGGAGCTCGGCGACCTGCGCACCGAGGCGCTCAACGACTTGACGGTCTTCTACGTCCAGTTGGATCAGCCCAAGCAGGCCATCTCCTACTTCCGCGAGAAGGCGCCGGCGAAGCGCCAGGGCCGCCTCATCGCGAAGACGGCGGCGGGCCTGGTGGACGCGGGTCACTTCGACAGCGCGATCCTGCTCTATCGCACGCTCGTCGACGACGAGCCCATGGGCGTCAGCGCGCCCGAGTACCAGCAGGCCGTCGTCCGCGCCTTCGAGGGTCTCCGCCAGCGGCAGCAGGTCCGCAAGGAGATGAAGCGGATGGTGGACCTCTACAGCCCGGGTGGCGAGTGGTGGAAGGCCAACGAGGGCAAGGCCCCCGTGCTGCGCAACGCCTTCAACGTCACGGAAGAGGCGATGCGGGTGATGGTGACGGAGTACCACCAGGAGGCGCAGAGGACGCGCCAGGTGGAGACGTACCGGCTCGCGCGCGACATCTACAAGCAGTACGTGGACGCGTTCGCCTCCAGCTCCAACCCGGAGTTCGTGGCGGACTCCGCCTTCAACCTCCGCTTCTTCTACGCGGAGATTCTCTGGGCGCTCGAGGAGTGGCAGGCCGCCGCCGCCGAGTACGACGCGGTGGTGGCGTTCAAGATTCCGGACCGCGACTCCGCGCGCGAGGTCTCCAGCGAGAGCTACCGCAAGAGCGCTTCGTTCAACGCCATCCTCGCCTACGACAAGCTGGTGAAGATCGAGCGCGGTCAGCTCGCGAAGAGCGACCTCAAGGACGGCCAGAAGGTCGACGAGAAGAAGGACAAGGGCGACGTCGCGCGGCAGAAGATCGTCAAGCGCGACGCGAAGGAGAAGGAAGAGGAGTCGCTCACGAAGTTCGAGGAGCGGCTGGTCGCCGCGTGCGACACGTACGTGAAGCTTTATCCGGACACGCAGGACGAAATCGACCTGCGCTACCAGGCGGCCGTCATCCTCTACGACCGCAGCCACTTCGTGGACGCGGCGCGCCGCTTCGGCGAAATCATCGAGAAGTTCCCCGAGGAGCGGCGCTCGCGTGACGCCGCGGACCTCACCATGTACGTGCTGGAGAGCCGCCAGGAGTGGCTGGAGCTGGCCACGCTGTCGCGCAAGTTCCTCGACAACAAGAAGCTGTCCAAGCCCGGCTCCGACTTCGCGATTCGCGTGGGCCGCGTCGTCGAGGGCAGCCACTACAAGTGGGTGGACGAGGTCGTCTACAAGCAGGAGAAGAACCCGAAGAAGGCCGCCGAGGAGTTCCTCAAGTTCGTGAAGGAGTTCCCCAAGTCGGAGAACGCC
This sequence comes from Myxococcus eversor, assembly GCF_010894455.1. Classification (GTDB taxonomy): domain Bacteria; phylum Myxococcota; class Myxococcia; order Myxococcales; family Myxococcaceae; genus Myxococcus; species Myxococcus eversor. The sequence goes on from NZ_JAAIXY010000030.1 coordinate 76,334, forward strand.
GACCGCGCGCTCGTCTACGCCATGTCCATCGCCCAGGAGGCGGGCGAGCTGGACCGCGGCATCGAGGCGGGTGAGCGCGTCCTGGCCGAGTACCCGCGCAGCCCCTTCGAGCTGAAGGCGCGCTACACGCTGGCGGGCCTCTACGAGAAGGTCGCCGACTACCGCAAGGCCGCGACGCTGGCCGAGTCCTTCGTCGCCCAGTACGACGCCGCGCTCAAGGCTGGCGAGGCCGAGGGCAAGAAGGCGAAGGACGCGCGCGCGAAGACGACGGCGAAGAAGAGCGACACTCCGGGAGGCGAGGAGGACGCTGACTCGCGTCGCTCGCAGAAGGCCGCCGAGCGCAAGGCGTTGGTGGCCGAAGCGGGGGCCTGGGTGGCGGATGCCCAGTTCAACGCGGGCGTGTGGTGGGAGGGCGCTGGCGAGGCGCAGAAGGCCGTTGCCGCCTACAACGCCTACGTGGCCCGCTTCAAGGAGCGCAAGGACGTGGCGCAGGTGGCCTACTCGGCCGCGCTCGTCTGGGAGAAGGAGCGCAAGTGGAGCGAGGCGGCCCGTGCGTTCGGCACCTTCGCGGACGGCTACGGACGGGACTCGCGTGCGACGCCCGCGCAGCTCTACCTGGCGCGCTACCACGAGCTGCTCGCGTGGCAGCAGCTCAAGAACGCGCGGGAGCAGGAGCGCGTGCAGGCGGAGCTGGTGCGTGCGTATGGTCGGTTGCCCGAGGCGGTGCGCAAGGAGGACGCGACGCTCAACGCGTACGCCCACGCGCGCTTCCTGGCGCTGGAGCCCTCGTGGAAGCGCTACTCGGACATCCGCTTCACGCGGGTGAGCACCATCCGCCGGGATTTGACGGCCAAGCAGCGCGAAATCCAGCGCATCGAGAAGGAGTACCTCGCGGTGCTGTCCACCGGCTCGGGTGAGTGGGGCATCGCCGCACTGACGCGCATCGGCCTGGCGTACGCGGACTTCGCTCGCAACATCATGGACTCGCCGGACCCGACGGGGCTCGACGAGGACCAGCTCGGCATGTACCGCTCGGAGCTGGAGAACCTGGCGCTGCCGCTGGAGGACAAGGCCAACGAGGCGCTGGAGAAGGCGCTGGAGAAGTCCTACGAGCTGGGGCTCTACGGCCCGTGGACACTGGCCGCGCAGGACCAGGTGAACCGCTTCCACCCGGGCGCCTACGCGCAGGTGAAGCAGGTGGGCTACCGCGGCGGCGACTCGCTCGTGGCGGCTGAACTCGCCAAGGAACCGGGAGGTCCCGGGGGCGCCACCGCTACGCCGGCGCCGAACCCGGAGCAGCCCGCCGCGCCCGCCGAGCCCCAGGACGGCGCTCCGAAGCCGCCCGCCTCGGACGACAGAACGCAGGCACCCACGGCCGCGGTGCTGGAGGTGCGGCCATGACTCGCGACACTTCGAAGATCTCCACGGGAAAGATGCCGATGAAATGGTTCCGTTCGTTCGTCGTCGGCTCGCTGGCCTTCACCGCCGGCTGCGCGACGGGTCCTCAGCAGAAACCCTCCGCGATGCCGGAGACGCAGGCGCCCTCCGCGTCCGCGGCCTCGGCGACGCCCTCCAAGCCCGCGCCGACGGAGACCAACGCCACTGACACGTTCGCGCAGGCCATCCAGGCGTATGAAGCTGGAGACCTGGACACCGCTCGTCAGGGCTTCGAGAAGGTGCTGGCGAAGTCGCCGCAGAGCCTCAACTCGCAGTTCAACCTGGGTGTCATCGCCGAGCGCCAGGGCCGCGTGGACGACGCGCGCGGCGCCTACGAGAAGGTGCTGCTGCTGGAGCCGGCGCATACGCCCTCGGTGGTGAACCTGGCCAACGTCTACCGCGCGCAGGAGCGGGGCGATGACGCGATTGCCCTCTTCGAGAAGGCGCTGAAGACGCCGGGCCGCGCGCATGACGCCGCGCTGCTCAATGGCCTGTCCGCGACGTACCGGCAGTTGGGCAAGCTGGACGAGTCCGAGGCCACCGCGCGCAAGGTGCTGGAGCGCAACAAGGACAACCCCGGCGCGTACAAGAACCTGGCCTACGTGGCCTACGCGCGCGAGAAGTACCGTCAGGCGGAGCTGCTGGTGGGCACCGCGCGCAAGCACTCGGAGAAGGACCCGTCCCTCTACAACCTGCTGGGCATGGTCTACCTGAAGCTCGATGAGCGGCCGCGCGCGCTCGCGCAGTTCCAGAAGGCCGTGTCGCTCGACGAGAAGTACGCGCCGGGCTACCTCAACCTCGGCGCGCTGGCGCTCAGCTACCGCGATTATGCCGGTGCCGAGAAGGCCTTCGCCCGCGCGCTCGAACTGGAGCCGGACTCCACCGAGGCGCACCTGTCGCTGGCCTGGGCGCTGGACGGACAGAAGGGGCGCGACTCCAAGAAGGGCATCGCGGCCGGCGAGGCCTTCGAGAAGGTGCTGGCCAAACGCGCGGAGCTGCCCGAGGCCGTGTGTGGCGCGGGCTGGGCCTTCGCCGCGGATCGCGCGGGCTGGGAGCGCGCCGTGGCCTTCCTGGACCGCTGCAAGACGTTGGAGTCCACCACTGAACAAGAGCGGCAGATGATCACCGCCAAGGTCACGGGCCTGCAGAACATGCTCAAGGCCCCACCTCCCGAGGCCGCCACCGCGGGCGCGGAAGGCGAGAAGAAGGACGAAGCCACCGGCGGTGCGGGCTCCATGCTGAACCAACTCCCGCAGGACGCGAACGCGCCGCAGGAGGCCGCCCCCAACGAAGGCGCGCCCGTGGAGGAGGGCTCCGAGTCCGCCGAGGGCACGCCGGCCGAGCCCGCGGGCACCGAGCCCGCCGCACCCGCTGGCACCGTGCCCGCGGAGGCCGCGCAGCCGGGCGGTGAGGGCACGGGTGCGCCTGCTCCGGCGCCGGTGCCTGCTCCCCAGGGGGCGAGCGCTCCGGCGCGGCAGGGCACGGCTCCCGCGCCCACGAAGTAGGACGGCAGGGATGACAGGGCAGGGGGGAAGTTTTTTCCATCCTCCAGGCCCCCACGTGGAAGGCGGCGAGCAAGTTCCATAGGATTCAGGGACTTGGATTTGGATCGCCCCGTGCAAGGACTCGCGGGAACCTCTTCGAGAACCCGCTGTCACACCCGAGGAAGCAACAGGAGGTTGGGTATGAGGCGTCTGGCATCGACGGTGACGGTGGTGGGGCTCTTGTTCATTGCGCCGGCTGCGGTGGCGCAGGACGAGGGCCCATCGAAGGACACGGTGAAAGTCATCCAGGAGGAGGACCGCACGGTCTTCCGGAAGAAGACTGTGATTGATTTCACCGATGTCGCGGTGGAGGGCGAGCTGACGAAGCCTGAAGGCTCATACGTGCTCCACCGCAAGAAGACGGACTTCCAGAGCCTCATCAAGGTCCGGGAGAACTTCGACCCGGAGCTTCAGAAGTCAGTCGACAACCTCTAGCGGCGGCGGTCAGGCGTTTTCGGGAGCGGAAGGGAAGAAGGAAGAATCCTCATGGCGGCGGCGAAGAAAAACGGCTTGACCCTTCGAATCACGGGGCCTGATGGCTCCACGGTGGAAACCGTTTCGGAGGCGGAGAGCGTTATCGTGGGGTCGGGCGCCCAAGCGGCGGTGAAGATTCAGGATCCGCGGGTCTCCAATCTCCATGTGATGCTCAAGGTAGACAAGGATGGCTCGGTAACGGCCATCGACCTCGGGAGCGAGGGTGGCACGGAGGTGAGCGGCCAGAAGCTGGTCATCCCCACGCCACTCAAACCCGGGGACGTGCTTCGCGTGGGCGGCACGCGGGTGGAGGTCCTCTTTGGAGGCGACCCACCCGAGCGCCAGGCTCCCGCGGGGGCCAAGGTATCGGGACCGCGCTTCCAGGGCTCGGTCACCCAGCGGGCGCCGACACCGGTGCCCATGGCGGTGCCTCAGGTGGTGACACCTCCCTCGGCGGGAGGCGGCACCACGCAAGGAGGGTTCGTCTTCACGAGCCCTCGTCCGAACCCGGCCCAGGCCGTGGGCGGACTGCGCACCGAGCGCGTGACACCGCCCGCGGTGAATCGCGTGGGGCCTCCACCTCCGCCTCCGGCGGCTCGCGTGGAACGTCCTGCTCCGGTGCCGCACGCGCCGCCCGTCACCGTGGCGCCCCGGCGCGCGGTGCTTCCTCACCTGCAGGAGCAGCTCCCGCCGGAGGCGATGCCCACGGCTCGGGAGAAGGTGCTCCAGGTGTCGATGCTGTGGGGCGACACGCTGTTGTCGGTGCAGCACTTCAAGGACGGCGTCCCCGTCACCATCGGCGAGGGGAAGAAGAACTTCTTCCACGTCTATGCGCCCTCGGTGGGCAAGCGGTACGAGCTGGCGGTGAGCCGTGGGGACGTGCTGGAAGTGCACGTGCCGGCGGGCTCGGGCGCCATCGTCACCGAGCGTGGGAACGTGAAGTCGAAGGACGCGCTGCGCGCGGCGGGGCAGCTCACCGGGACGGCGGAGGACAAGGAGCAGGTCTTCAAGCTGGGCCTGCATGACCGCGTCGAGGTGTCGTTCGGTACGGTGGCCTTCGTCGCGCGGTACGTGAAGCCGTCGCCGGCCATCGCAGCCAACGCGCTGGTGGAGGCGGACTACACGTTCTTCAAGATCACCACCATCTGCCTGATGGCGGCCGTGGCGGTGGTGCTGGCCATGGCGTTGACGCCGCGCGCGGAGCGGGCGCCGCACGACGACATCTTCGAGTCCCAGCAGCGCGTCGCGAAGTTCCTCGTCACCCCGGAGAAGAAGCTCGAGGCGAAGAAGCTCCAGCTCCAGGGCGTGGAGGAGGGCGCGAAGGCGAAGGACGAGGAGGGCAAGTTCGGCAAGGAGGACGCGAAGCAGGCGGAGGCGGCTCCGTCCAAGCCCGGCACGCCCGTCGTCGACAAGTCGAAGAAGGAGAAGGACCGCCAGGTGGTGGGCAAGGTCGGCCTGCTGGGCGCGTTCAAGGGCATGAAGGGTGGCGCCTCGGACGTGTTCGGTCCCGGCGGCTTCGGCACCGGCCTGAACAACGCGCTGGGTGGCCTCAAGGGTGGCGCGGCCATGGGTGATGCTCAGGGCGTGGGTGGCCTGGGCTCGCGTGGCGCCGGCACCGGCGGTGGTGGCACGGCCATGGGCATCGGCGGCCTGGGCACCAAGGGTGACGGACGCGGCGCGGGCGGCTCGGGTGGCATCGACCTGGGTGGCCGCGGCAAGTCCATCACCAAGGTGATTCCTGGCAAGACGACGGTGGTGGGCGGCCTGGACAAGGACGTCATCGCCAAGGTCATCCGGCGCCACCAGAATGAAATCAAGTACTGCTACGAGTCGGAGCTGAACAAGGAGCCGAGTCTGGCGGGCAAGGTCGCGGTGGCCTTCACCATCGACCCGGCGGGGGCGGTCTCCGACGCCACCATCTCCGAGTCGACGCTGGGCAACTCCAAGGCGGAGCAGTGCATGATTTCCCGCATCCGCCGCTGGAAGTTCCCGGAGCCCAAGGGTGGCGGTGTCGTGGCGGTGACGTATCCGTGGATGTTCTCGCCGGCGGGTTCCGAGGGCGAGGGGTAGCGGACGCGAGCGCTGTAGAGAGTGCCTGACTGTCTCTCAAGTGGCGTGGACGGAACGGTCCACGCCACTTTCATTTCAGCCCCGGATTGCCGAAGTGAGGGGGGCGTCATTAACGTCGTTCGCCACTTCCGGTTGGACCGGGAGGGCGCCGCGTGGGGAGGACCCGTGAAGAAGTCCCAGCTGGTTGCCGCGCTTGTGTTGCTGTCGTCTCCGGCCCTCGCGGCCACGCCCCCGGAAGGGGTGGACTTTCAGCCGCGCCGCGGCTTCTACACGGACACGAACATCGGCGTGTTCTTCACCGTGGGCGGGGAGAACGCCTACTCGAACGCGCAGACCTACCTGCAGCTCGGGGTGGGCTACGACTTGACGGAGCGCATCTCGTTGGGCGCGCACTTCGGCATGGGCTCGTCCGCGCAGAACTGCTTCGCGGGCTACCTGCCCGGCACGGAGACGTGCGCGCTCTCCGACAACTTCACCATGCAGTTCCTGGACGTCACGGCCGCGTACCACGTGCGGCTGATGGACCGGCTGTACCTGACGCCCAAGCTCGTCGCGGGCTACACGCGGATGGACCCGGCGCCGGTGGACCCGGACGAGGGCGACCCGGGCCGCGCCGTCAGCTCGCCCAACGCGGGCGTGGGCGTGGGGCTGGAGTACGCCACGGGCATGGACCACTTCTCCGTGGGCGCGGACCTGCTGGCCCGCTACGTCATCGGCCCCAACATCACCTCCTTCGCCATCTTCCCGAAGGTGAAGTACACGTTCTGAGAAGCACCCCGAGGCAGGAGCCCGCAGGCCGCGAGTGACTCGGACCCGCCCGTCCCCTTGAGCCCGGACGCACGAAGGGCCCGCTCCCAGATGAAGGGGAACGGGCCCTCGGTGTTTTCTACACCGGCCTGAAGCCGGCGTCGGGACTACTCGGCGTCGGCAGCGCGCTCTTCACGCTTGCGGTCGCGCTCGGCGCGGTAGCGCTCGCCCACGGCCAGCGCCTTCTTGCGCATGCGCACGGACTTGGGCGTCACCTCGACGAGCTCGTCGTCGGCGATCCACTCCAGGGCCTTCTCCAGCCCCATCTCGCGGGGCGGGACGAGGATGACGTTCTCGTCGCGGCCGGCGGCGCGGATGTTGGTGAGCTTCTTCTCGCGGCAGCAGTTGACGTTCAGCTCGGACGGGTGAGCGTGCTCGCCGATGATCATCCCCTCGTACACGGTGATGCCGGCGGGGACGAACAGGTAGCCGCGCTCCTGGATGCTGAACAGCGCGTAGGGCACGGTGTCGCCCAGGCGGTCCGACACGATGGCGCCGTTCTGCCGCTTCGGGATGTAGCCGAACCACGGCTCGAAGCCGTCGAACTGGCTGCTCATGATGCCCTCACCGCGCGTAATCGTGAGGAACTCCGAGCGGAACCCGATGAGGCCACGAGCGGGGATGCGGAACTGGAGGCGGGTACGCCCCGAGCCCAGCGGCGCCATGTCCGACATGCGGCCCTTGCGAGGCCCCATGCGCTCCGTCACGACGCCGACGCTGGTTTCCGGCACGTCGCAGAACACCAGCTCCATGGGCTCGTGCAGCACGCCGTCGATGTGCTTGGTGATCGGCTCCGGGTTGGAGGCGGTCAGCTCGTAGCCCTCGCGGCGCATGTTCTCGATGATGACGGCCAGCGCGAGCTCGCCACGGCCGACGACGCGGAACGCGTCAGGCGTTTCGGTGTCCTCCACGCGCACGGCCACGTTGCGGTAGGCCTCGCGGTACAGGCGCTCACGCAGGTTGCGGGAGGTGACGAACTTGCCTTCCTTGCCCGCCAGCGGCCCGTCGTTGACCTTGAAGATCATCATCATCGTGGGCTCATCCACGGTGATGCGCGGCAGCGCCACGGGCTTCTCCGGGTCGCCGAACGTGTCGCCGATGGACACGTCCTCGATGCCGGCGATGGAGACGATTTCTCCGGGGCCCGCGTCCTGGATTTCGACGCGCTTCAGGCCGGAGAAGCCGAACAGCTTGACGATCTTCCCCTGCTCGACCTTGCCACCCTCGCGCACGACGGCGACGGGCATGTTCGGCGTGAAGCGACCGGCCTGCACGCGACCCACCGCGAGACGGCCGACGTAGTCGTCGTAGTCCAGGTTCGCCACCAGCAACTGCGGCGTCTTCTCCTCCGACGCGGCCGGGGGCGGGATGTGCTTGATGATGGCGTCGTACAGCGGCTCCAGCGTCTTGCCGGGCACGTCGAGCGACGTCGACGCCTGACCCTGACGGGCCACGGTGTACAGGACGGGCATCTCCAGCTGCTTATCGTCCGCGCCCAGGTCGATGTAGAGGGAGTAGACCAGATCCAGCACTTCGGGAGCGCGCGCGTCCTGACGGTCGATCTTGTTGATGACCAGCACCGTCTTCAGGCCCATGGCGAGCGCCTTGGTGAGCACGAAGCGCGTCTGGGGCAGGGGACCTTCAGCGGCGTCCACCAGCAGGATGACGCCATCGACGAGGCGCAGACCGCGCTCCACCTCACCACCGAAGTCGGCGTGGCCCGGGGTGTCGATGATGTTGATCTGCATGCCCTTGTAGCTGACCGCGGTGTTCTTCGCGAGGATGGTGATGCCCTTCTCGCGCTCGAGGTCGTTGGAGTCCATCACCCGTTCGGCGACGTGCTCGTTGCTACGGAAAGTGCCCGCCTGCCGCAGCAGGTGATCGACGAGCGTGGTCTTGCCATGGTCGACGTGGGCGACGATGGCGACGTTACGGATGTTTTCGCGAGGAATCATACGAACCAAACTGAGGTGAATGGCGGGGGGGAAGCCGCGTTGTGGACAGGTCTCCCGATCCCCACCGGAACCCGGAAGGCGGGGGCTTATATGCCGTGAGTGCGGCTCCTGCAATGAGCGCGGACGCTCCCCGGACGTTCAGTCAGGGGGTACATCCCTCCCGACGGGCTAAAGGCCGGGTATCCGGGGCATCTCGTCACCCCGGTGTCACTCTCAGGAACGGGCCGTGGAGGAATTCCGTGCCCGTGAGTCCCCAGAGCTGGCGGTGGAGGGCATGCCCAGCCGCTCGCGGAGGAAGCGTTCGACCCGGACCTCGATGAGTCCCGGGGCCTCCAGGGGGGCGGTGTGGGTGCCGTCGGGGATGAGGACCAGCTCCGCGTCGGGAATCCGGGAGGCCATCTTCCGGGACAGCCAGCCCGGGGTGAACTTGTCGCGCTCACCGGCGACCACGAGCGACGGGACGTCCACGTGGAGCAGGTGGTCCCAGGCGGAGTGCTCGGACAGCGAGTCGAGTGTCCGCACGAATACGACGGGGTCCATGCGGGCCAGGTGCTCGAAGTAGGGCGCTAAATCATTGCGGGCAATGCGCTCGCGGTTCATCTCCAGGGTGATGGCGAGCTGCACCGCCAGCTCCGTGCGCAGCGCCGCGTGGATGAGCCGGGCGGACTGCTCGGGAAAGCGCTCCACCACCCTGCGGAGGGTGGGGAACATCTTCTTGAGCACGGTGGAGTCGTGGAAGGTGTCCAGTGGGTTGCCGTAGCTGCCACACAGCAGCACCAGGCCCTGCACGCGGCTGGCGTAGCGGCGGTGGAACTCCAGCGCCACCTGCACGCCCATGGAGTGGCCGAAGAGGACCGCGCGCTCCATGCCCGCCGCGTCCATCACCCGCTGAAGGTCATCGCAGGTATACAGCATCCCGATTCGCTCGCGGTCCTCGGGGATGCCGGAGCGGCCATGGCCCCGGTAGTGCCAGCGCAGCACGCGGTGGTGCCGGGAGAGGTAGGGCGCCAGGTACTTCCACGCGAAGCCGTCGCAGCCCAGGCCGTCGCACAGCACCACGCCCGGCTCGCCGTCGCCGGTGACCTGGTAGTACAGCTCCGCGCCGTCCGGGACGTGCAGGTAGTCCTGGTGGAAGTAGACGGCCTCCGCCTTCATGCCTCGGCCTCCGCCTCTTCGTCCTCGGGCAGGCCCCGGTCCAGCCCGTAGCGGGCGATCTTGAGGATGAGGTTGGAGCGGCTGATGCCCAGCTCCCGCGCCAGCCGGCTCTTGTTGTTGCGCGTGCGCACGAGGCCCTGGTGGATCATCTCCCGCTCCAGCGCCTCCACCGCCTCGTGCAGCCGGCCGTGCGCGCGCGGAGGGATGAACGGGCCGCCGCCGGGGATGACCGCGTCGCGGATGCGGCTGGACAAGAGCTCCGCGGGCAACATCTCCAACTCACCACCGAGCACCAGCAGCCGCTCGATTTCGTTCTCCAGCTCGCGGATGTTCCCCGGCCACGCGTAGGCGCCGAGGATGGCCAGGGCCTCGGAGGCCAGGCCCCGCGTGCGCTGGCCCTCGCGGTGGTGCTTGCGCAGGAAGTGGTCGATGAGGACGGGCAAATCATCCCGGCGCTCACGCAGCGGAGGGAGCTGCAGGCGGATGACGTTGATGCGGTAGAAGAGGTCCTCGCGGAACTCGCCCCGCTTCACCATCTCCCCCAGGTCCTTGTGCGTGGCGGCGACCACGCGGACGTTGACCTCCTTGTGGTGCGTGCCGCCCACGGGCAGGAAGGTTCCCTCCTGGAGCACGCGGAGCAGCTTCACCTGGAGGGCGGGGGACATGTCGCCCACCTCGTCCAGGAAGAAGGTGCCGCCGTCGGCCACCTCGAACAGGCCTTTCTTGTCGCGCAGCGCGCCGGTGAAGGACCCGCGCGTGTGGCCGAAGAGGGCGCTCTCCAGCAGGTTGTCGTTGAAGGCGGAGCAGTTCTGAACCACGAAGGGCTGGTCCTTGCGCGGCCCGTTGTGATGGATGGCGCGCGCCACCAGCTCCTTGCCCGTGCCCGACTCGCCGTTGATGAGCACGGTGGAGTCGGAGTTGGCCACCTTCTCCATCAGCCGGAAGATCTCCATCATCGGCCCGGAGCGGCCGATGATCTTCTCGAAGCGGTAGCGCTCCAGCGCCTCCTGGGACGGGGGTGGAGGCAGCTCATCGCGCCGCGCCATCTCCGACTCGTGGGTGGCGATCTCCTGCGCCGCGAACTCCAGCAGGTCGGACAGCTTCGCCAGCTCCGCGCCGTCCAGCACGGGCACGCGCTCGTCGGCGCGGTCCAAATCCGAGAAGGGCGGGGCGAACTGGAGCAGCCGCGAGCGCAGCACCTCCACGTCGCGCGCGTTGAGCAACTGGCGGGCGAAGCCCTCGACGAAGAGACAGCCCGCGTACTCGTTGTCCACGTAGAGCGGCGCGCCCACGATGCTGAAGTTGAGGTGGCAGTCGTGGAAGAGCGAGCGGCGCATCTTCTTGTTCCCGCGGAACTTCTCGTGCAGCACGCGGACCGACTGGCTGCAGCGCCGCAGTCCTTCCTTCGAGAAGAGCGAGATGCGGCAGAACGGATTGGGGGGCGGGGCAATGTCCCCACGCTGCCACTCGTGCACCACGCCGTGTCGGTCCGCGAAGAAGAGCTCCATCTGCCACCACTTGCGGATGACATCTCTCAGCATGATGATGGTGTGCAGGCTCTGGTGCTTTTCGAAGTCCATCCCTACCTCCGTCCGGCCCGCGCACCGGGGAGGGAACCGGGCCGTCGGAATCGTGTTTCACGCTTCTCATACCTCAGGAACGGCCTGTATCCGCACTCCTCTCTCCCGTGACTACCTCCACTCACACTCGCGGGGCAGGACATGGGCATGACCACGACCACGGGCATGACCACGGCCACCATCATCACGGGCACGGGCATGGGCATGGTCCTCGGAAGGGCGGGTTGGCGGAGGAGCGACGGAAAGACCGCAGTCGGCTCATTTTCGCGCTCGTTCTGACAGCGACCATCGCCCTGGCGGAGGCTGTGGGAGGTTGGCTGACACAGTCGCTGGCCCTGATGTCCGACGCGGGCCACATGCTGACGGACGTGTCGGCGCTGGGCCTGAGCCTGGTCGCCCTGTGGTTCGCGGGCAAGCCGGCGGACGTGAAGAAGACGTACGGCTACTACCGGATGGAGATTTTGAGCGCGCTGCTCAACGGGGTGCTGCTGCTGGGCATCACCGGCTTCATCCTCTACGAGGCCTGGGAGCGCTTCCATACGCCCATGCCGGTGAAGCTGGGGCCCATGGCCATCGTCGCCACGGTGGGCCTGGTCGCCAACCTGGGCGCGCTGGGCTTCCTGCACAGCACGCACTCGATGAACGTCCGGGGCGCGTTCCTGCATGTGCTCGGGGACACGCTGTCCTCGGTGGGCGTGCTGATTGGCGCGGGCATCATGGCGCTGACCGGCTGGTTCGTGGTGGACGCCATCATCTCCGCGGTCATCTCGGTGGTCATCGTCGTGGGCGCGGTGCGGCTGGTGCGCGACGCGGTGGACGTGCTGATGGAGGCGGTGCCCTCGCACGTGGACATGCCGCAGGTGAAGGAGCTGATGCTGCGCGTGCCCGGGGTGACGGCGGTGCATGACCTGCACGTGTGGACCATCTCCAGCGGCGTGTACGCGCTCTCCGCGCACCTGGTGGTGCTGGACCCCATGGTCTGCAACAACGACGAGATTCTCTCGGCGGTGAAGCATGACCTGTTCGACCGGTTCGGCATCGACCACACCACCATCCAGATCGAGAGCGAGACCTACGCCCACCTGGGCGAGGTCCACTGAGCGGGCGCCTGGCCGACCTGCCCTCGCGGGTGGGGGCCGCGTAGCGCAACGGACGCTCCCTCAAGCTTCACCTTGCACTGGGACGCGTGCGCGGACGATTCTCCGCGCCCCATGAGCGTGCTGGACAAGGTGCTGTCATTGCGACCCGGCAACACGGTGGCCCGAGTGGGTCCGGGCTCGCGCATTCCGCTGCTCAACCCCCGTGAGCCGCTGCGCGCGCTGGAGCGCGTCCCGGTGGCGCTGCCCTGCCTGCCCGTCCAGGCCAAGGGCGCGCTGCCCGGGCTGCTGCGCGCGGCGCGCTCCGAGGACACCGTCCTGGGCCTGGCGTGTCCGCACCCCACCGCGGACCGGGGCGCGGCGGAGCGCTTCGTCGCGGCGGTGCACGAGGCCGCCGTGGAGGCCGAGCACTCCCGGCCGCTGTTCCTCCAGGCCGGGCCCGTGCGCGTAGTGAAGGCGGACGAGGACTCGCTCGGTCCACTGCGCGAGGGCATCTTCCGCGTGGTGGACGCGGGCTTCTCGCTGGTGTCGTTGGACCTGTCGCGGCTGGACTCCTACGCCGCGGTGGAGGCCGTCAACGCGCTGGCGGGCCCCGTGACGGAGCGGGAGCTGTCCCTGGAGCTGAGCGCCCCGGCGCCGGGCCACGGCGGCCTGCTGGACGCGTACCGCTCGCTCCTGGAGGGCCTCAAGCAGTGGAAGGTGCCGGTGCGCTTCGTGCGCGTCTCGGAGCGGGACCTGGGCGGCGGCGAGCCGGACGTGGGCATGCTGCGCTCCGTGGTGGACCTGGCCGCCGAATACGGCGCGGTGGTGTGCGTGGGCGACGTGCGCGAGGGCTTTCCCCGGACGCTGCCCACCTACGTCGCGGCGGGCGCTCGCAAGGTGGACTGCATCGGCCCCTTCGAGCGGCTCGCGCTGGGCTCCTGGTCCGCGGACCTCCGCGCGAGCGTGGAGGAGAAGGCGGCCGCCTCTGGTGTGGCGGCGGGGGAACTCTTGAGCGTGCTGGAGGACAGCCTGCCACCCCTGGAGCCCAAGGCGCGGGAGCGGCTGGAGGCGCTGTCGTTCGCGGAGGCCTCGGAGGTCTTCGCCGCGCTGGGCGCGGTGGGCACGGGCGGCTCGGTGATGCGCTTCCTCGCGGAGAACCGGGGCGAGTAGCCGCCGCGCGGTGTAGAAGGGCCGCCTATGCGAATCGTCTCAGGCTCCGCGAAGGGCAGGGCCATCGCCGGTCCCAAGTCCACGTCGCTCCACATCCGCCCCACGGCGGACCGCGTCCGGGAGACCATCTTCAACGTGCTGGGCCAGTTCCTGGACGGCCAGAAGGTCCTCGACTTGTACGCGGGCACCGGCGCGCTGGGCCTGGAGGCCCTGTCCCGAGGCGCGGGGAGCGTGGTGCTGGTGGACCAGGACCGGGAGGCCCAGGCCCTGTGCCGGCAGAACACGGACGCGCTGGGCTTCGCCAGCCAGGTGGAGCTGCTCGCCCAGCCCGTCGTCCGAGCGCTCGAGTCCCTGCGCCGCCGCAACGAGCGCTTCGAGCTCATCTTCGCGGACCCGCCCTATGCCGCGCGCGTCGTGGAGACGGTGCTGGAGGGGGTGACGGGGGCGACGCTGCTGGCGCCGAGCGGGATGCTGGTGGTGGAGCACGACAAGAGGGAGAGCGCTCCGGATGCCCATGCGGGGCTGACGCTGGAGGACCAGCGCCGGTTCGGCGACACCCTGGTGAGCTTCTACCGGGCGCCCTGACCATTGCTTGACCGGCATCCGGGGCCGTTCGAGACTCCCTGGCACATGCCGGTCGCCATCTACCCAGGTTCGTTCGATCCGCTCACCAACGGGCACCTGAGCCTCATTCAGCGCAGCCTGAAGATGTTCGACAAAGTCATCGTCGCCATCGCGGTGAACCCGAAGAAGACGCCGCTCTTCACCGAGGACGAGCGGCGCGACTTGATTCGCGACGCCGTGAAGGACCCGAGGGTGGAGGTCGACGCCTTCCACGGTCTGCTGGTGGACTACGTCAAGCGCCGAGGGGTGAGCGTCATCGTCCGCGGGCTCCGGGCGGTGTCGGACTTCGAATACGAGTTCCAGCTCGCCAACATGAACCGCAAGCTGGCGCCCACGGTGGAGACCGTCTTCATGATGACGGGGGAGGACTACTTCTACATCTCCTCTCAGCTCGTTCGGGAGGTCGCTTCGTTCAACGGCGACGTCACGGGGCTGGTGCCGCCCAACGTGCACGACGCGCTCAAGGCGAAGTTCGCGCGGAAGACGTAGCCCGCTTCGAGGCACTTGTCGGGCCGGCGCCGCCGCGCTACGCATTCGCGCATGAAACTCGCCCGTCGGCTCCAGGCCATCAAGCCGTCTCCCACGCTCGCTCTCAACTCCCGCGCCAAGGCGCTCGCGGCCCAAGGCGTGGACGTGGTGGCCCTGGCGGCCGGCGAGCCGGACTTCGACACGCCGGACTACATCAAGCAGGCGGCCATCGACGCGCTGAAGGCCGGCTTCACCAAGTACACGGCCACGGCGGGAATCCCCGAGCTGCGCGAGGCCATCTGCCGCAAGCTGGAGCGCGACAACGGGCTGCGCTTCACGCCGGAGCAGGTGCTCGTCACGTCCGGTGGCAAGCAGGCGCTCTACAACTTCTGCCAGGCGGTGCTGGACGAGGGGGACGAGGTCCTCATCTTCTCTCCGTACTGGGTCAGCTACCCGGACATGGTGCGGCTCGCGGGGGCCACGCCCGTCATCGTCGCCACGCGTGAGGAGGACGGCTTCGCGCCGGACCCGGACGCCATCCGCCGGGCCCTCACCCCGCGCACGCGCGCCGTCTTCATCAACAGCCCGGGCAACCCGACGGGCGCGGTGTACTCGCGCGCCGCGCTGGAGGGCATCGCCGACGCCGTGCGCGGCCATGACTGCCTCATCGTCACGGACGACATCTACGAGAAGCTCCTCTACACGGGCGAGCGGCTGGGCATCAGCGACGTGGCGCCGGACCTGGTGCCCCGGCTCGTCGTCGTCAACGGCATGAGCAAGGCGTACTCCATGACGGGCTGGCGCATGGGCTATGCGGCGGGGCCTCGGCCGGTGCTGTCCGCGATGCAGTTGGTGCAGGACCAGTCCACCTCCAACGCGTCATCCATCGGCCAGAAGGCCGCGTTGGCGGCGCTCCAGGGACCGCCGGACACGATTGCCGCCATGGTGACGGAGTACCGCGCGCGAAGGGACTACTTCGTGGGCGGCCTCAACGCGCTGGACGGCGTGCGCTGCCGGATGCCGGAGGGGGCCTTCTACGCGCTCGCGGATGTCCGGGGGCTCTACGGTCGGCCCTACAAGGGCAAGGCGGTGACGGGCTCCATTCAGTTGTCGGAGATCCTCCTCGACGACTTCCGCGTCGCCGCCGTGCCGGGAGACCCGTTCGGCGCGGAGGGGTACATCCGCATGAGCTTCGCCACGTCGCGCGAGGTGCTCGGCAAGGGGCTCGCGCGGCTGGGCGAACTGGTCCAGGCGCTGCGCTGAAGCCCCGGCCCGTTTCTCCCCGGCGGGCCCGAGAGGGTGTCGCCGGGGTGGGGCTCAGTCCGTGTAGGCGAAGGCGCGGTACTCGCCGCCGTACGGCTTGTAGAGGAAGACACCGGCGCGGCCGGAGAGGTTGCCCACGGCGACCCAGATGTCCTTCATGTTGCGCAGGTCCAACCCGAGCCGGGCGGGGGCCTTGCCGTACTTCTTCTCCATCTCCTCCAGCGTCATCACTTCCACGTCGTAGAGGTTGACCAGGTCCGTTCGCTTGAGGCGCAGCTGCTTCACCCACGCGGCCACCAGCTCCTCGGGCGTGGCGAAGCGCTTCTCCTCGAGCTGGAACGGGTAGAACAGCTCGTTGGCGGTGCTGCGCACATCACCCGTCAAGAGGCACTGGAAGAGGAAGCGCGCGCTCGTCTTGATGTCGCTCAGCTTCACCTCCGTCGCCGACATCGGCGGCGCGTCCGAGATGACGGGCGGGGGCACCACCATGTCGGCGGGCTTGATTGCCGGGGGCGGAGCGGGTGTCGGCGCCGTGGCTGTCGTGGGCGCGGCCGTCGTGGGCGCGGCCGTCGGAGCCGCGGCCGTCGTGGGCGCGGCGGGCTTGGGCGCGGAAGGCGGCGTCTCGGCGGGCTTGGCCGGCGCGGGGGCCTTCTCGGCGGTGGGCTTCGGCGTGGGCGCCGGAGTCTCGGCGGTGGCGGGCTTGGGGGCCGGAGGCGCCTCGGCGGGCCTGGCCTGGGCGGGGGCGCTCTCGGTGGGCTTGGGCGCGGGAAGCGGGTCGGCCTTCACGGGCGCCTGGGCGGCGGGGGCCTGGGCGGCGGGCTCAGGAGCGGGCGAGGGCGCGGCGGCGGGCTCGGGCGTCTCCGGCGCCTGGGCGAGCGCGGGGGCGGAGAGGGAGAGGATGAGGGCCAGGGACCAGCGACGCATGCGACCTCCGAGGACGGGCGGAGCGTAGCAGAGCCTGGGCACCGGGCGTCTGGGAGTCGGCTGGGAGAACCGGGCGTCCGGGCGTCCGGACGTCACGTGCCACATAACATCCGTGCATGCGGAGTCAGACGTTGGTATTGGGGCGCCCCGATGCCTAAGCGTACCGATATCCGCAAGGTTCTGGTGATTGGCTCGGGCCCGATTGTCATCGGCCAGGCCGTCGAGTTCGACTACTCCGGTACTCAAGCCATCAAGGCTCTCCGGGATGAAGGCGTGGAGGTGGTGCTGCTCAACAGCAACCCCGCCACGGTGATGACGGACCCAGAATTCGCCTTTCGCACCTACATCGAGCCCATCACCGTGGACGCGGCGGAGCGAATCATCGCCGCCGAGCGGCCGGACTCGCTACTGCCGACGATGGGAGGGCAGACGGCGCTGAACCTGGCCAAGGCCCTGGCCGAGCAGGGCATCCTGGAGAAGTACGGGGTGCGCTTGATTGGTGCCTCGCTGGAGGCCATCAACAAGGCCGAGGACCGGAAGCTCTTCAAGGCGGCCATGCAGAAGATTGGCGTGGCGCTGCCGAAGAGCGGCTACGCGACGACGCTGGCGGAGGCGATGGCGCTGGTGGAGGAGATTGGCTTCCCGTCCATCATCCGCCCCTCGTTCACGCTCGGCGGCACCGGCGGTGGCATCGCGTACAACCGCGACGAGTTCGAGAGCATCTGCCGCTCGGGCCTGAAGGCGAGCCCCAACTCCACCATCCTCGTGGAGGAGAGCGTGCTCGGCTGGAAGGAGTACGAGCTGGAGGTGGTCCGCGACACGGCGGACAACGTCATCATCGTCTGCTCGATTGAGAACCTGGACCCCATGGGGGTTCACACGGGTGACTCGATCACGGTGGCGCCGGCGCAGACGCTGACGGACCGCGAGTACCAGCGGATGCGGCAGGCGTCGCTGGCCATCATCCGGGAGATTGGCGTCGACACGGGTGGCTCGAACATCCAGTTCGGCATCCACCCGAAAGATGGCCGCATGGTGGTCATCGAGATGAACCCGCGCGTGTCGCGCTCCAGCGCGCTGGCGTCGAAGGCGACGGGGTATCCCATCGCGAAGATCGCCGCGAAGCTGGCGCTGGGCTACACGCTGGACGAACTGCGCAACGACATCACCCGTGACACGCCGGCCTCGTTCGAGCCGACGCTGGACTACGTGGTGGTGAAGATTCCGCGCTTCAACTTCGAGAAGTTCCCGCACGCGGACCGGACGCTGACCACGAGCATGCGCTCGGTGGGCGAGGTGATGGCCATTGGCCGCACCTTCCCCGAGGCGTACATGAAGGCGCTGCGCTCCATGGAGTTGGGGCGTGTGGGGCTGGAGCCGCCCGAGCTGCCCGCGGAGAAGGAGGAGCGCGAGAAGGTGCTGCGCGAGGCGCTGCGGATTCCGCGCCCCGAGCGGCCCTGGTTCGTGGCCCAGGCGTTCCGCGAGGGCCTGACGGTGGACGACGTGCACGCGCTGTCGCACATCGACCCGTGGTTCCTGCGCTACATCGAGATGTTGGTGCGCGAGGGCCAGTCCATCCAGGAGTACGGCCGGTTGGACCAGCTTCCGGACGAGGTGCTCCGGCAGGCGAAGGCGCACGGCTTCTCCGACAGCTACCTGGGCAAGCTGCTCGGGTATCCGGAGGAGGAGGTGCGGGCGCACCGGCACGCGCGCAACATCCGTCCCGTGTTCAAGCGGGTGGACACGTGCGCCGCGGAGTTCGAGGCCTTCACGCCGTACCTGTACTCGACCTACGAGGAAGAGGACGAGGCGCCGCCGACGGACCGCCAGAAGGTGCTCATCCTGGGCAGCGGGCCCATCCGAATCGGCCAGGGCATCGAGTTCGACTACGCGTGCGTGCACGCGGCCTTCGCGCTGCGCGAGGCCGGGTACGAGACGGTGATGGTCAACTGCAACCCGGAGACGGTGTCCACGGACTACGACACGTCGGACCGGCTCTACTTCGAGCCGCTGACGATTGAAGACGTGCTGGAGGTGTCTCAGCGCGAGAAGCCGGTGGGCGCGATTGTCCAGTTCGGCGGCCAGACGCCGCTGCGAATCTCGGTGCCGCTGGAGAAGGCGGGCCTGCCGATTCTGGGCACGTCGCCGGACGCCATCGACCGGGCGGAGGACCGCGAGCGGTTCAGCAAGCTGATTGAAAAGCTGGGGCTGACGCAGCCGGAGAACGGGGTGGCGCGCAGCCACGCGGAGGCGTTCAAGGTGGCCGAGCGCATCGGCTATCCGGTGATGGTGCGTCCCTCGTACGTGCTGGGTGGGCGCGCGATGGAGACGGTGTACGACGCGTCCAGCCTGGAGCGGTACATGCGCGAGGCGGTGAGCGCGTCGCCTGAGCACCCGGTGTTGATCGATCGCTTCCTGAAGGACGCGATTGAGGTGGACCTGGACCTGGTCGCGGACCGGACGGGCGCGGTGATGATTGGTGGGGTGCTGGAGCACATCCAGGAGGCGGGTGTGCACTCGGGTGATGCCGCGGCGACGCTGCCGCCGCACTCGCTGCCGCCGGACCTGGTGGAGCGGATGAAGGACCAGGCGATTGCGCTCGCGCGGGAGTTGGGCGTGGTGGGCCTGATGAATGTGCAGTTCGCCATCCAGGGGAAGACCATCTACATCCTGGAAGTGAACCCGCGTGCGAGCCGCACGGTGCCGTTCATCTCGAAGGCCACGGGTGTGGCGATGGCGAAGATCGCCGCGCTGTGCATGGTGGGCAAGACGCTGAAGGAGCTCAACGCGACGTCGGAGCCGGAGATGAAGCACGTCGCGGTGAAGGAGAGCGTGTTCCCCTTCGCGCGCTTCGCGGGCGTGGACGTGATTCTCGGGCCGGAGATGAAGTCGACGGGCGAGGTGATGGGCCTGGCGCAGGACTACGCGTCGGCCTTCGCCAAGAGCCAGCTGGCGGCGGGGGTGAAGCTGCCGAAGAGCGGCAAGGTCTTCATCTCGGTGAAGGATGACGACAAGCCGGCGGTGGTGGACCTGGCGCGGCGGCTGAGGTCCATGGGGTTCTCGCTCATCGTGACGGCGGGGACGCACAAGTACCTGGCGACGAAGGGAATCGACGCGCAGGTGGTGCAGAAGGTGAAGGAGGGCCGGCCGAACATCGTCGACAAGATTGTCGATGGGGAGATTGTGTTGGTCATCAACACGACCTTCGGCAAGCAGGAGATCTCCGACAGCTTCTCCATCCGTCGTGAGGCGTTGATGCACTCGGTGCCGTACTACACGACGGTGCAGGCGGCGCGCATGGCGGTGGGCGCGCTGGAGGCGCTCAAGCGCACGGACCTGGAGGTGAAGCCGCTGCAGGAGTACCTGGGCATCACCAGCACGGTGCCGGGCAAGCCCCGGCGGTAGGACGCGCTTCGGGATGTTCCGAACGGCCCCGTTCCCTGGGTGGGAGCGGGGCCGTTTGCGTTTGGGCCCGTGTCAGCTTGACGAGGACACGCGGTGGTCAACGCTACTTCGCGGCGCGGTTCATCATGTCCCAATAGCTGTGCAGGCCACGGATGTGATTGCCACCATCGACGCAGATGGTCTCCCCGGTAATCCAGGCGGCATCCTCGCCGCACAGGAAGGAGACGACGCCCGCGACGTCCGCCGGCATGCCGCAGGCCTTGCCCAACGGTGTCCGGGCGAGGAACTCCTGTCCCATGACCTCGATGAGCCCCACGCTTTCCGCCAGTGGCGTGCGAATGACTCCAGGCGCCACCACGTTCACCCGGATTCCATGACGCCCGAGCTCCGACGCGGCGACCTTCGAGAGGTTGGCGAGTCCGGCCTTGGAGGCGCAGTAGTGCGCCAGGCCATCCGTTACCGCGATCTGGTTCAGGGAGGAGATGTTGACCATCACCCCGGGCTTCTGAGCCTGGACGAGCGCCCGCCCGAAAGCCTTCATGAAGAGGAAGGGCCCCCTCAGGTTGGTGGCAATCACCTGGTCGAAGTCTTCGTCAGGGAGCTCGAGCAATGGAGCCAGCGTCGCAGTCCCGGCGTTGTTCACCAGAATCCCCGGCAAGCCCAACTCGCGCGTGGCGACGTCGATTCCCCGGGCGACATCCTCCGCCCGGCTCACGTCACCCTCGAAGGGCACGGCTCGCGCACGGCCCTCGAGAATGCGATTGAGCTCCCTGGCGGTTTCCTCCACCTTCGCGCCAGTCCGACCAAAGAGGAGCACATTGGCTCCATCTCGCATCAAGCGCTCGGCGATGCCTCGGCCAATGCCCTGTGCGGCTCCGGTTACGATCGCGCTGTTCGATATGAGCTTCACGTTGTCCCCTGCCTGGTTGTTGAACTTCCAGTCTAGGCTGGAAGTCGAGATTCGCGACCCGTGAGAGGAATAAGCGGAGTGGTACGGAACGCGGACGCTAACGGGGCGCACCCCTGATTCCCAAACGCCAGGCCTCTACAATGTCTGGCGTCAAGGTCGGCATTGGCACTGCATCGTGGCTTGATTCTCCAGGGCAAGGGATTGCGCTGGGACCCGAGGACTCCAGCCTTCTGGCCGTGGGGCCGGGCCCCACACGGTAGGTACAGGCCTCAGCGGCGTGGTCGGAAACGCTTCCCGATGTACCCTCTGGCGGCTACCGTTGACGCGTTGCTCCGTCCCCCGTCCGACGCCTCGTCCGAGGAGCCCGCCGCATGTCGTCGTCCTTGCCCCCCGCCTTCAACCCCGCGTCCGTGGACGTGGAGGGTTTCCATCGAGAGCTGAAGGCGTTGCGGCAGGAGATCGACGCGAACCTGGGGGAAGCGGACGCGAAGCACCTCCGTAAAATCGAGCGCTGGGGCCGTGTAGGCACGCTGCTGGGCATCGCCACCTGCTGGCTGGCCCCCAACCCGTTCAGCGCCGCCGCGCTCAGCCTGGGCCGCTCGACGCGCTGGCTCCTGATGCATCATGTGGGACACCGGGGCTATGACCGTGTCCCGGGCCTTCCCGCGTCACGGACGGGCAAGGGCTTCGCCAAGGGCGGCCGGCGCTACCTCGACTGGCTCGACTGGATGCTGCCCGAGGCGTGGGTCTTCGAGCACAACGTCCTGCACCACTCGCACACCGGCGAAGACGCGGACCCGGACCTCCTGGAGCGCAACGCGGAAGGCACGCTGCGCAACCCGTCCCGGCCGCTCGCGCTGCGCTACCTCCAGCTCACGCTGCTGGCGCTCACCTGGCGCGCCTCGTACTACGCGCCCGAGACGCTGAGCGCCGTGCGCCGCAAGGGCCGCCGTGACGGTGGAGCCCTCACGGGGGCCGAGTGGAAGGAGCTGCTCCTCCAATGCTACCTGCCGTACGCCGCCGTGCAGTTCGTGCTCTTCCCCGCGCTGTTCCTCGTCATCGGCCCGTGGGCGGCGTTCAGCGCGTTCTGCAACTCGTTGATGGCGGACGTGCTCACGAGCGTCCACACCTTCCTCGTCGTGGGTCCCAACCACACGGGCGAGGACCTGTACCGCTTCGACGACAAGCCCGCGAACAAGGGCGAGCGTTACATCCAGCAGGTCATTGGCAGCGCGAACTACCGGACGGGTGGAGACCTGAACGACTTCGCGCACCTCTGGCTGAACTATCAGATTGAACACCACATCTGGCCCGACCTGCCGATGCTCAAGTACCGCGAGGTCCAGCCGAAGGTCCGCGCCCTGTGCGAGAAGTACGGCGTCCCCTACGTGCAGGAGAGCGTCTGGACGCGCGTGCGGAAGATGGTCGACGTGGTGGTGGGGAAGCGGTCCATGCGGAAGCTCGCGCCCCGTGAGCGCTCGGAAGCGCCCGTGGCCGCCGAGGCGGAGCTCCAGGCCCACGTGGCTTGAACGGGCTGTTGCTCGTGAGGGGCGTCGACTCCCGTGGGATTCGACGCCCTGGCCTTCCTGGCTTCAGCTCAGGGACGGCTGGCGCCCTCGAGGATGTGGAGCACGGTGTCGTACAGAGCCCCGGGGGAGGAGTCGTTCCTCAGGACAACGTCGAACGAGGATCGATCTCGCTCCTTGAGTTCCATCTCGGTGCTGTGTCGAGCCAACGCCCCAGGAGCTCCAGCCCCTGGGCGCTCGATGAGCCAGATGGAGGCGCCCAGCTCTCGTGCCATCCGCCATTCCGCCTGGGTCCGCAAGTCGGTGCAGACGACACGTCCTCCTGAACGCAGGATGGCTTCGACTCGAAGCCGGAAGGGGCGCAGCCAGACTTCGGAGTCCAGCTCCACGCAGGCCTGTCCGAATCGTTGATACAGCTCCCGAGGCATCCTCCCGAACCGAGGGTCGACTTCATTGCGCCGCTCACCCCAAAGCTGTGCGGGGTCGAGCTGGAGCAGGCCCATCAACGTCCACTTGATCGGGTCCGCGAGGGCCACTCGCTCGTAGCCATGCTTCGTCGCGAGAAAACCACCCAATGTGTCCTTGCCCGATCCGGAGACACCCGAGAGGCAGATGAGGCTGGGAGGCGTGCTCATGACTCACCTCGGAAGTCATAGGCGCCGTTCCGGCCCTCGAAGCGCTCTGGGTAGAAGCGAACCTGAGCCCATGCGGCGTCGAGTCCTCGATGGAGGATGGGCTCGCTGTAGTGATGTCCGCCGTCGACGTTGTCGAAGAAGCGACCCGCGGGGTCGACCATCGCGTAGCTGCCACGCATGTCCTCGTTGTCTTCCGGGACCAGGAAGATGCCGTCGTGCTCCAGTGAGCGGTGACGGTCGACGAAGGCGTTGAAGTCCTCGAGGTCGCAGCGAAGTTCCTCCACCTTGCCCGAGTTCTGTCCCGCGACGCTGAGCACACGCAACAGCTTCCAGCGCTCGGGCTTCAGCTTTCGGAGGAAGGCCACCTGGTCTTCGCCCGCGTTCAGGTTCGTGACGACCGTGTTGACCTTGAGGCGCATTCCCGCGCCACGGACTCGTTCGGCGATCAACTGGTACTCTGCGGGCGTCAGCGCCTTCCTATCGACGGCGCGCCCCATGGCTGCATGAGTGTCGGGCGACACGCTGTCGATGCTCAGCGTCACCCAGTCGACGACACCCCGCAGGCGTTCAACGGTGGCGGCGTCCAATTTGCTGCCGTTCGTCACCAGATTCGTGGTCGCGCCTCGTGCCTTGGCGGTGGCCGCGAGCTCTGGCAACCAGCGGCAGAGCAACGGCTCGCCTCCCGCGAAGGTGATCTTCTCGAAGCGGCTGGCCAACAACTCCACCACTCGCAGCGCGGCGTCCTCTGGGAGATGTCCCTTGGGAACCACGTCCCTGCGGACGTCCTCGAAGGTGGCGAAGCAGAACCTGCAACGCATGTTGCACGGCTGCCACAGGTGGAAGTTGACGGTCGGCGGCATCGCCTTGGGGGCGGCCGTCAGCGCGAGGGACTGTGTTGCGGAAGTCTGCGGGTCCATGAAGCCTCCAGATGCCGCCCGCGTTGGGCGGGTCATCTGGTGCTCCACTTCCTTCACCGAATTAAGTGTGACCCAAAATCGTAAACTACTGACATCTCTGGAGAAATTCGGTCCTTAATTGGTCCCGGGCGCGCTGGACGCGTTTGCGCGCCGCCGCGGGCTGGATTTCCAGTTTGCGACCCAGCTCGGCCTCGTCCATTCCTTCGAAGTAGCGCATGCGGAGGACCTCCTGCTGTTCCCCCGGGAGGGCACACAGTGCCGCCCGCAGCGCGTGATGTGACTCCAACTCCACATACTGGTCGTCCGGTCGGATGTTGCAGGCGGGCTCGGGCAGTGACTCCAGTGCGCAGGCCTTGCTCACCTGGCTGAACCGTCTCCGCGCCCCGTAGTCGACCGCGCGGAGGAAGTAGGGCTCGAAATCCAGGGGCGGCTCCCTCCTCATGCAGATGTTCAAGAGGATGGCCTGGACGAGGTCCTCCGCGTCGGCGCTGTTCGTGACGATGCTCCGCGCGATTCGATGGGCCTTGGCCATCATCTCCTGTTGCTGGAATTGCGTTTCCAGACAGGCGTGCATGTTGCTCGAGGGCGCGGCCCCCAGGGCCCCCAGGTGGGCAACGGATACTTCGCCTGGGCTGTTGTAGGTGGCTGGGAGCGCGCCGGTCCTGCGGGCTCCCGCGCCCAGGAGCGCCTGTCTCGAGCATTCCCAGGAGGCCGAGTCGCAGGGCGCGGGCTGGGCGTTCGCGATGGTTCGGGAACTGGACGCGAGGGCTTTGGCGAGAGGAACCACGACCAGCACCAAGGCCGTCGCCGCGAGCGCCCCCAGGGTCAGCACTCCGGCGCCGAATGGCGAGGCCTTCGCGAGGCGCCAGGAGAGACGAAGGACTCCCACGCTCATCCGAATGAGCAGCACGCTGATGGAGAGGACAGCCCAGACGGAGAATGCGATGACCAACGCGCCAGGCAGCACGGGCAGGGCGCTGCGTTCGTTTCCGTCTGGAAGGGTCCACTGGCACGCGAGGAACAGAAGCAGTCCCAGCAGGAGCCAGGGCCACCGGAGCAGCAAGCGAGGACGACCGGCTTGCCCCGTCATCCGCTGGTATCCATTCCAGGCGGTGACGGCCGTGAATGCAATCAAGGCCATCGAGAGGAAGATGACGGACAACTGGGCCGCGCCTTCGAACACGCCTGAGGTGAGCGCACCCATCCGTTGCAGGACCGTGGCTGCGCCCGTGAGCCCCATGAGGCCCGTGAATCCAATGCCAACGATGGCGCCGGGCACGAGGACGTTGGTCGCGAAGATGGCAAGAGCCAGCGCGACCAGCGCCAGTTGCCAACCCGAGGTACGCCGTGGCTGCGGTCCTGGCTCCCCCACCTTTGCCATGCGGCCTTCCTTCTCAGACCTGCCCGGCATCGTACGGGCTTGTCTGGTGAAGGGGAATCCGCCAACTCGGGACGGCCAGTTCGCTTGGTTCTATTTCGTGGAGACCCGGTCCTGCGTTGGGTGGACGGGTGTCGCTACGATGGATGCCCCCCTGCTTTGGGCGCGGGACTACGTAACGGCGCTTGCCGCCGGATGGGCCCCAGGCGTGGAGCTTTCAGCCAGGTGACGCGCGGCGCTGCCTGGGCAGCGTGCGGCGCACCAGGGTCTTCTCCGGCACGCTCTCCTTGTCCTCACGGCTGAGGACCTCGACGTCCACCACCCGGGCGCCATCGGCGGAAGCGGGCGGGCCGAGCGTCACCACGAGCACCCGGTAGGCCTCCTCCAGCCGCTTGTGCAGCTTGATGAAGTTCACCTGCGCGGTGCCGGGCATGTCCTCGGTGTAGGTGAAGTACCAGCGCAGCTCGTCCAGGTTGCTGTAGTACCGGTCCACCACGGCCTGTTCCTGCTCCGGCAGGTGGATGAGGTTCTCGAACGCGCCGTCGGCGTAGCGCGAGGCGATGGTGTCGAGCAACGGCTCTCGACTGCGCAGGCGCGAGAAGAGGGCGAACATCTCGTCACGTCGAGCTTCCAGCCGGCGCATGATGCCGGCGGCGTCCATTGCAATCAGATTGCGGACGCGAGCGGCCATCTCATCGGCCTTCTTGCGGCGAGCCATGGCGGCCAGCCTAGCCCCCCAACCCGAGCCGAGCCAATGGGGGGCCGGTGGGTCAGTAGACCCTCAGGAGCCTGGGCTGACAGACGAAGCGCGGGTTGCGGAAGTCGACGACCTCGATTTCGCCCGTGGTCTCCTCGAAGCGGCCCGCGAGCATTCCCGCGGCCACCGCCGTCGCGACGTAGAGGCTGTCCTGCCCCTTGAGCTCCTTGAGCTTGCGGAAGTAGACGACGCGCCCCTCCACGGACCAGAGCGTGTGGATGCCCGTGGCCTGCACGCCTCGCGCCCCATCAGGGGGTGCGCCGAGCTTCGCGAGCGAGGACGGCACGGCGTTCAGCACAAAGGCGTCGTATGCTGGATTGCCGCTCAACGTCACGAGCTTCGCGTCGCGCAGCGTGCCATCCGTGTCCTGGTGCAACTCCAAGGTGACGATGAGCTTCGCCCCTCCACCGCCCGCGAGCTTCTGCAACTCGTCGCCCGCCTGGACGCGACCCCTCAACTGATTCATGGAGTAGTCGCCGGAGCCGTCGCCCGAGCGGTTCTGGAGGGCTTGGAGTTGCTCGGAGCCGGTGGGCGCATTGGGGATGGGGCCTCCCGGGCTGCCCGTGGCGCCGTAGTTCTTCGACTGCGCGGCCCAGGACGTCTTGACCTGATTGAGCAGGCTCGTGCCTGGGAACACCGGCGCGTCCTCGAGGCCCTTCTCGAGCGCCTCGCGCAGCCGGCTGAAGTACGGGTCGATCAACCCATTGGCCACGCGCAGGCTGGCCTTCTGGTCGTCGATGACGCCTTGCACGCGTTCCCCGACGCGACCGCGCTCCTCGGCCATGAGGGCTTCCCGGGATGGGCCCACGTCTCCTGGGCGCAGCGTGCGTCCGCTCTGGATGGGGAGGCCAGAAGGCCGGGAGTCTCCTCGGGGAGTGAGCGCGGAGGGCAGGGGGAAGAGGTGGTCTCGCGGTTGGCGAGGCCCGAGTGGCGTGGCCTCCCCCGCGAGCAGGCCCATGGGAGTGTCCGCGTGTCGCGGGTCGGGCTCCGTGGGTGCAGTCGAGGCCACGGCGTCTGGCGCGGGCGGGGTCGCGGGTTCCGTAGGGGGCTGGGCCGCCGGCACTCGCGGGGCTGGTTCGGTTCGTCGAGGAGGAGGCGGCCTCGCCAGCGGAACGGAGGGCCGCTGCGGTGGTGTGGGAGGTGGTGGCTGTGTCGTGGGCCGTGGGGCCGAGGAAGGTTCGGACCGTGGCGAAGTGACGACCTCCACGAACAAGGGGGCGGGTCGAGGGAGCGCAGGTCGCGGACGCACCGCCGGCGTCCCGTCCCAGAGCAGGACGAGAAGGGCCGCATGGATGGCGAGTGAGGCCAGCGCGGCCCACCCGAAGCGTCGAAACCGCCGCATTGCGACTCCACGAACGCGTGGAAGGCCCACCCATGCCGCGGTGGATGACTCCAGAGCCGGCCCTCTGGCCTCGAAAGTCTACCTGTCTTCCAACCCGAGGTCGTGAGCCCCTACGAAAGGGAGGCCGCGGGATTGCCCCCTCCTTCCTCCAAGTCTGGCGAAAGGCGTGCGGTGCAGAACGCTTCGATGCGTGACGCGGGGCGCCTTGGGTGCCTGGGAATGCGGTGGGTTGATGGGCGACAGGTTGCTCTTTCGCGCGGCGTTGGCGCGAGGGGCCCTGATACGCTTGCGGCATGGTGCTCAAGATCGTCCAGGCAGGAGAACCCGTGCTTCGGCAGAAGGCGCGAGACCTGACGCCGGAGGAGATTGGCGGTCCCGAGATTCAGCGGCTCATTGTGTTGATGCGCGACACGATGCGGGACGCGCCGGGTGTGGGGCTCGCTGCGCCACAGGTGGGAGTGGGCCTGCGGTTGGTGGTCATCGAGGACCGGGCCGAATACCAGGCAGGGGTGTCGCCCGAGGACTTGTCGGCGAGAGAGCGGACGCCGGTTCCGTTCCACGTGCTCATCAATCCGAAGCTGACGGTGGAGGACGCGACGCCCGCCGAGTTCCATGAGGGCTGCTTGAGTGTCACGGGCTTCGCGGCGCTCGTGGCCCGGGCGCGCGGTGTGCGGGTGGACGCCCTGGACGAGCAGGGCAATCCGGTGACGATTCGGGCGACGGGGTGGTACGCGCGCATTCTCCAGCATGAGCTGGACCACCTGGACGGGACGCTCTACGTGGACCGGATGGAGACGCGCAGCTTCGCGACGGCGGAGAACCACCGTCGGTATTGGGCGGGGCGTACCACCGCCGAGGTGCGGGCTGTCCTCGGGTTGCCGGTGCGTGGCACGTCGTCGACCTGAACGGAGGAACACGCAATGTCTGTCGCACGCGAAGACGTCACCACGCCTGTCATCGTGGGTCGCTCGAGTTCTCACTTCACCCGCATCGCGCGGATCTTCGCCGCGGAGCTGCGCGTCGACTACTCCTTCCGCGTCCTGCGAGACCTCCTGTCCTCGAACCCAGAGGACTACGGTGGCAACCCCGCGCTGCGGATTCCAGTCTTGCAGACGCCCAAAGGTGTCTGGTTCGGGGTGCTCAATGTTTGTCGTGAGCTCCGCCGGATGTCGAGCCTCTCGCCCCACGTGGTCTGGCCCGAGGACCTGGAGGCGCCGGTGCTCGCGAATGCGCAGGAACTCGTCCTTCAGGCCATGTCGACGGAGGTGACGTTGATCATGTCCAAGCTGGGGGGCACGGGAGAGAGTGCCCATCAGTCGAAGATGCGAACGGCGCTGACCAACATGATGTCGTGGCTGGAGCAGAACGCGACGACGGTGCTCGCCACGCTTCCGTCGAATCGGGACCTGAGCTTCCTGGAGGTCACGCTCTTCTGCCTCGTGAGGCACTTGGAGTTCCGGGAGGTCCTGCCGATGACCTCCTACGAGGAGCTCAACGCGTTCTGCCAGAAGTTCGAGACGCGAGCCTCCGCCATGGAGACGACCTTCCGTTTCGACACGTGAGTTCGGCGTGCCTCAATCGAGGAAGCGACGCTCCCAGCGAAGCAATTCCTCCTCGGAGAGTCCGAGGCTGTAGGCATGCTGTTCGCGAAAGAGCACGGGCTCCAGGACGCGGGCCAGCTCGCGGTAGGAGGGCAGGGTGTTGCCGCTCACGGTGTCACCGGCCTCGGGCCAGGAGCCCAGGGTGATGACGGCGCTGTCTCCAGGAAGGGCCTCGACGGTGGTGCCTGGAGAGTGGAGCTTCTCTCGGAGTGCTGACACACCGCCGAGGCCCGCGAGTGCCGGCTGTCCGAGGAAGGTGAGCCATGCGGGTCCTCGCACGCGGGTGCCAATCTCCCAGGAGACGTGCTCCAGTTCGAGGAGGTCCAACCCTGGGTAGCGAAAGCACACCTTGCGGACCTCGGCCATCATCCCGACGACGTCCAGTTCGCCATTGAAGGCGAGGCCTACGTGCCCCGAGCAGAATGGCAGGAGGCTCGCGATCTTGAGTGCCAGTTCACGCACCTCGGTGGGGCCGTGCTGCTCCAGGTATTCTGTCGGAAGCCAGCAGCGCACCGCGCAGACAGGGTCTCGTCGTTTGGGGGATATCGCTGCATCGTGCGCTTTGCCGAAATACTCAAACCGATACTGATAGCGAGAGTCTTCAGCATCGTGCAGCAGGAGTAGCGGCGATTTTTGTTCGAGAAGCTCCGCGCGGATGCCCGACCGCTCCTGTTCTGTCAGGTCGATCCATTCGCCATCCTCGCTGGCATACCTTCCGATGGCGCCAGGACCGACTGCGTGCAGATACGTCTCCATTGCCGTGACGACCGCTTGAGCGACTTCCTGGTGAGGGCGGTCCATGAAGAATACGAAGCTCAACCCTTCGCGCACCAGAAGGAGCTCGCCATACGTGAGGCGAATCCGAGGGTAGTGATCGCTCATGGCAGGACTCCCCATCGTGGAAGGACTCGTAACGCAGGAGCACCAAGCGCTTCCCGATAGATCGCCTTCTGGGTCATGCCTCCGTAGGCATGGCCCGCCGGGTACTTGCGCCATGGTGTCACGTCCGTTGCGATGCATGGAAACTTGAAGTCGTAGATGACGTGGGCGTCAAGCGGATTTCCATTGTGGATGACGAGATCGGGAACCAGTGTTCCTTTCAGCTCCTCGCCACAGCCCGACTTGAGGAGGCCTCGGGTCTCTTCCTCGCTGACCATTGAGAGAGTTCCTCGCGAACTGTCGCAACGGTAGCGCTGCTCGCGGCTGAAGCCCCCAGGGATGATTTTCTCAAGGGCCGCTTCACTACAGTCGAGTGCCACGCGATGCATGAGGCACCCGAGCTGCATCGCCAGGGTCATCCTGCGGTTGGACGCGTCATCGATGCGCGACTCATTGCACTCTCCACGGGTCGGTACCCGTCCACCCAGGTGTTCGATCAGCACGGAGGAGCGAGCCTGGTCGGCGCACTCCTTGAGGCGCTCCTCGATGATCGCCTGGGTGGCGGAGTCCAGAACCCGAAGCGCAGCAACTGCGGTCCGAGTAGCGGACGCCATGGCTTGAATCGGCCGGACCGTGGGGACGACGGCTTCCTCCCCTGCGGCGCGTACGCACAGCTCCGGCCTGTGTCGGCAACTATTGGACGCCGAGTCGAACGCATAGCGCCCCGTCGACGCACGCTCCGGTGTCCCCGCGCAGGCCGCGAGGAACACCGTCCATCCCGTCACCCACAGCCGACGCCAGATTCGCTCCATCCTCGACCCTCGTTCTTCTCGCCATGGTGTCGCGGATGGAATCCAGGTCCCACTCTGGGTCTCAAATATTGGAGTTTGCGTGTCGAGTGAAATGGTCACCCTTCGTGCCTCAATCGAGGAAGCGGCGCTCCCAGCGAAGCAGTTCGTCCTCGGAGAGGACCTCGATATAGGGGTGTTGCTCGCGAAAGAGCCACGGTTCCAGGACGCGGGCCAGCTCGCGGTAGGATGGGAGGGCGTCGCCTAGGAGGGTGTCACCGGCTTCGGGCCAAGGGCCCAGGGTGATGACGGCGCGATCTCCGGGCAAGGCCTCGGCGGTGGTGCCTGGGGCACGGAGTTGTTCTCGGAGTGCTGATACGCCGCCGAGCCCCGCGAGTGCCGGCTGTCCGAGGAAGGTGAGCCATGCGGGTCCTCGCACGCGGAGGCCGATATCCCAGGAGACATGATTCAGTGAGAGCAGGTCCAGGCCTGGATAGCGAAAGCAGAGGGCCCGGACCTCGGGAGCGACACCCACGACGTCGAACTCACCATCGAAAGCGAGTCCTGCGTGTCCGGAAGAGAAGGGCAGGTTTGTCGCCAGGTCCAAAGCGAGCTTTCGCATTGACTCGGGCCCATGCGCATCGAGGAATTCAGTCGGTAGCAAGAACCGAATCGCGCTCATGGCGTCCTGCGAACGCGTGAAAGGTGTCGGCGCCTCAGGCTTGCCGAGGAAGTCGAAACCGTAACCGTCCTCGGGCGATTGGCTCCTCAGTTGAATCATGGGGCAACTGGCTTGCAGAAGCCCCGCTCGGACATGGTCCCACCCGGCGGAATCGAGAGGGCACCATTCACCCTCTGAAGATGCGTACAGCCCGAGTGCCTCGGGACCGACAGCCTCGACGAAGTGCTTCATTGCAAGAAGCACCCGCTGACGGAGGTCCAAGTGCCCACCTGGAATGTAGAGGCAGACGCTCAGGCTCTCGCGGAGCAGTAGCGCACCGTTCGCGGCCTGCTGGCGAATCCGTGGGTAGTGCTCAGTCACCGGACGACTCCAATTCGCGGGACGACGCGCCGGACCACGCGAGTGCCCAGGGCGCGTTCATAGAGCAACTGTTGATCGAGTCCTTGATGAGGCCCTTCCTCGTACCGCCTCCATGAAGGAGCGCGGTCGGTGTTGACGCACGGAAACTTGAAGTCGTAGACGGCCGAGGCCACCAGCGGATCTCCCTCATGGATGATCACATCAGGGACCAGCGTACCCTTCAGTTCCTCCCCACAGCCAAGGCGCAGGAGGAGTCGTGCATCCCCTTCACTGATCTGCTGGAGGATGCCCGTATCGCCATCGAACCGAAAGCGTTGCTCCAGGCTGAATCGCCCGGGTCTGAGTTCTTCAAGGGCTTCGTGGGTACAGACCAGGGCTGCTCGGTGTATGAGACATCCGAGGTGCATGGCGAGTGTGAGTCGGCGCCCTGAGCTGGCATCCGTCACGATAGCGCTGCATTCCACAGGCGTGGGGCTTCGACCAGCCCATTTGTCGATCAGCACGGAGGAGCGAGCCTGGTCGGCGCACTCCTTGAGGCGCTCCTCGATGATCGCCTGGGTGGCGGAGTCCAGAACCCGAAGCGCAGCAACTGCGGTCCGAGTAGCGGACACCATGGCTTGAATCGGCCGGACAGGAGGGATGACGGCTTCCTCCCCTGCGGCGCGTACGCACAGCTCCGGCCTGTGTCGGCAACTATTGGACGCCGAATCGAACGCGTAGCGCCCCGTCGATGCGCGCTCCGGTGTCCCCGCGCAGGCAGCGAGGAACATCGCCCATCCCGTCACCCACAGGCGCCGCCAGTCTCGTTCCATCCGGAGTCCTCGTTCCACGCGCATCATGCATGCAGCTGGCACTCGTACCCCACGGTGGGTTGCGACCAGGGCCCCAGTCACGCCATAAACACGGCGATGCTCACCGAGGTCCAGGCAGGCCCCTATACCGTCCGAGGCATCTCCGTCGGCGGCGTCTACACCTCCCTCCAGGTCCCCGAATTGGACGTGGTGCTCGACGCGGGTATCCCCATCCGCTCGTTCGCGGGCTCCGACCGCATCTTCCTCAGTCACGCCCATCCCGACCACGCCAGCGGCCTCGGCTCATTGCTCGGCATCCGTCGCCTCCTGGGGAAGGGCGCTCCCACCGTCTACCTCCCAGCGGAAATCGAGGCCCCCGTCCACGAGGCCCTCGGCGTGCTCACCCGCCTCCATCACACGGACATGGATGTGCGGACCGTCCCCATGCTCCCCGGGGATATCCAGCCGCTCGGGCAAGGCCTTCACGTTCGCGCCTTCCGCACGCACCATCCCGTCCCTTCGCTCGGCTACCAGTTCATCCGCCGCGTCTCCAAGCTGCGCCCCGAGTTCCTCGGTCTGCCGCCCCAGGAGATCGCCCAGCGCCGCAGGGCCGGCGAGAACCTCCTCACCGAGGTCGACCACCTGGAGCTGGCCTATGCCACCGACACACTCGCTCGCGTGCTGGAGACCGAGCCGTCCCTGTTCGACTCACGCGTCCTCATCATCGAGGCCACCTTCGTCGACCCGAAGCGCCCCGTGCAGGACGCCAGAGACCGCGCCCATCTCCACCTCGACGAGCTCATCGCGCAGGCCGACCGCTTCCACAACGAAGCCCTCGTCCTCATGCACTTCAGCCAGTCCCTCGGCCCGCAGGAAGTGCATGCCCTGATTCGCGAGCGCCTCCCATCCACGCTCGCCGAGCGCGTCCACGTCTTCGCCCCCGAGTCCGGTCGCTGGTTCGGCTGAACCTCTCGCCACCGACTCAGTCGGGCCTCAGCGCCTCCAACTCCGCGAGCACCGCGCGCAGCTCCGGGGCATCCAGCGCCTTCGCCACCGACGCGAAGAACTCAGAGAGATCTCCAGCACCCTGGTACTCGTAGACACACGCCTGGAGGCCCATCTCCAAGCGGTCCACCTGGCGCACCAGCCGTCCCTCGAACGAACTTCCCTGCTCGTACTCGTCCCACAGCGCCAGGTACTCCGCGCCACGTGGCAGCTTGCCCACGAGCTGCTCCATCGCGCGGCGCTCCATCGCGTGCTTGTCCTCGCGTCCCACTCCGTCATGCGGCGTGAGGTCGCCCACGTACGCCTCGCCCAGGTCATGCAGCAGCGCGATGCGCATCGCCCGTCCCGCGTCCGCTTCCGGGAAGTGACTGTCCACGATGAACAGCGAGAGCAGCGCGACGAACAGCGAGTGCTCGGCCACGCTCTCACACCGCTCCTGTGCAATCCCCACCCGCAGCCACCCCTGGCGGAAGAGCTGCTTCAGGTGGTTCAGCTCGAAGTACGTCTCGATGAGCGGGAGCGTCTTGCGCCCTCCGAGCAGGGCGATGGGCGGCGAGCTCTTCGTCTTCATGCTTCCCTTCACGCTACACCCAGGCGCCCCTCGGACTCCCGTACTCCAGGTGGGGCCGCGGTGCCTCCCGGTGCGCATTTCGGAGGGGCGCGTGATTTCACCCCTCACCTCGGCTAGACGGAGGGCGAGGGGCCAGGTCCGCGACGTCGGGCACGGTCCGGAGGAGGGGGAAGCACCCATGAAGTCTTCGGCTCGTCAGTCCCAAGGTGTGTCGCGAGGTGTGCTCGTCGCCGCGCTGTTCGTGAGTGTCCTCGCGTGCAAGCAGGAGCTGCCCACTCCGCCGCCAGCGCCGCCCCCACCTGTCGCCGCCGTGGAGCCAGAGGACCCTCCCTTCCCCGAGCAGGCCTTGCCGCTCCCCGCCGAGGTGGCTCAGGTCGCCGCCGAGCCCACGAAGCCTCCCGAGCCTCCCTTCACCGGAGACCTCCCCGCGCTGCGCAAGCGCGGCGTCCTCCGCATCCTCGTGGAAGGCACCGATGAAGACTTCCTGCCGCGTCAGGGCACGCCCCGCTCGCAGGACCGCGCGATGCTGGAGCGCTTCGCCGCGCAGCACTCGCTGACCGCCGAGTTCGTCGCCGTGGAGCGCTTCGACCAGCTCATCCCCGCACTGCGAGAAGGGCACGGAGACGTCATCGCCGCGGACCTGACGGTGACACCCGAGCGCTCCACCGAGCTGGCCTTCACCCGTCCCCTGGCCCTGGTGAGCGAAGTCGTCGTGGGCAAGCGGGGCTCGGCAGGGCTGCCACGCAAGCCGGAGGAACTCGCGGCGCGTACCGTGCACGTGCGCGCCAGCTCCACCTTCGCCACATCTCTCGCCGCGCTCGCGAAGGAGAAGGCCCCCGGCCTCACCATCGAGCCCGTGCCCGAGAGCATCGACTCCGAGGAGCTGGCGTGGAAGGTGTCCCGAGGAGAAGTCCCGCTCACCGTCGTGGACAGTCACCTGCTCGCCGCAATCCAGACCTACAACCCGGACGTGGAGGCGCTCTTCCCCATCGCGGAGAAGCGCGCCCTCGCCTGGGCCGTGCGACCCGAGAACCCCGCGCTGCGTGGCGCCCTGGATGCCTTCCTCGTGGAGCGCGCACTCACCGACCACCGGGAGCAACTGTTCACGGGGGACCTCGACGCCATCCGCAAGCGAGGCGTGCTGCGTGTCCTGACGCGCAACAGTCCCGTCACCTACTACCTGCACCGAGGCGAACAGGCCGGCTTCGACTACGCGATGGCCAAGCTCGCCGCCGAGGCACTCAAGGTGCGGCTGGAGGTGGTGGTGCCTCCTTCATACGACGAGCTCCTCACCTGGCTGAAGGAGGGCAGGGGCGATGTGATTGCCGCCGCGTTCACCGTCACGGCGGAGCGGCAGCGCGAGGTGGCCTTCAGTCGCCCCTATCTCTTCGTGGATGAAGTCATCGTGCAGCGCGTGGGCGCACCGAAGCCCGCCTCCGTGACGGACTTGAAGGGCGCTGTGGTCCATGTCCGGCGCTCGTCCAGCCACTTCGCCACGCTCACGGCCGCGTCGACGGTGCACGGCTTCACCGTCGTGGAGGCGCCCGAGGACCAGGACGCGGAGACCCTCATCGACCAGGTGGCGCGCGGAGAGATTCCCTACACCGTGACGGACAGCCACATCCTCGCCGCCGAGCGCGTGTACCGCGATGACGTGGAGGCCGCGTTGACGCTGCCAGGGGAGGGCCCTCGCGCGGGACCAGAGGGCCAGTACGGCATCGCCTTCGCCGTGCGCCCGCGGAACGTGAAGTTGCTAGCCTTCCTCGACGGCTTCGTGAAGAAGACCTACCGGGGCACCGAGTACAACCTGGCCCGCCGTCGCTACTTCGAGGGCCACCGGAGCGAGGCGCCCGCGACGACGGAAGCGGCGGCGCTCACCGGTGCCATCTCGCCCTATGACGTGCTGGTACAATCCTACTCGCAGCGCTACGGCCTGGACTGGCGGCTGATGGTGGCGCAGATGTTCCAGGAGAGCCGGTTCGACCCACGGGCACAGAGCTGGGTCGGCGCGCAGGGCCTCTTCCAGGTGATGCCCGGCACGGGCAAGGAGCTGGGCTTTCGCAAGCTGGAGGACCCGGAGCAGGGCATCCACGCGGGGGTGAAGTACATGCACCAGCTCATTGGCCGCATCGCCCCGGAGATTCCCTTCAAGCAACGACTGCGCTTCGCGCTGGCCTCCTACAACGCGGGGCTCGGGCACGTGCTGGACGCTCGGCGGCTGGCGCAGGAGCAGGGGCTGGACCCCAACCGCTGGTTCGGCAACGTGGAGAAGGCGATGCTCCTCTTGGAGAAGCCCCAGCACTACCGCCGCGCGCGACACGGTTATTGCCGGGGCTCCGAGCCCGTGAAGTACGTCTCCGAAATCCAGACGCGCTACGGCAACTACGTCGCCGTCGTGCAGCACTGACTCAGAGGTCGACGCCCACGTACGCGGCGGCCCAGGGGCCACTGAGGGACACGGAGAACGTGTCGGGGGCTGAGTCCTCCACCATGCCGAAGCTCTGCGCCTGCTTCACGTACTGCGTGTAGCCCACGTTGACTCGGGTGTGGACCCAGCGGCTGAGCTGGTAGTGGAGCGCCGCCGAGCCGCCTCCGCCGAAGAGCCATTTCCGGACGCGCCGCTGAAAGAACGCCGAGCCAGGGTCCGGATTCGTCGCACCGTCGGGGGGCACCGTCGCGAACATCCGTCCAGACGCGAGGCTGACCTCGGACGCGGCGCCGAAGAGGTTGAGGCCCAGCAGCAACTTGCCCGTCAGCGCGAAGCGCTTCTCGAACCCCGGCCTCACCGAGAGGATCTGCAGGTCATCCCCCGTCAGGTGCCAGTCCACGCCGTTGGTCCACCACCAGTCGCTCCGGCCCGAACTCCGCACCATGTTGAAGTGCAGCCCGCCTGACAGCCGCGTCGCGCTGGCACGAGTCCCCAGCGTGCTCGTCTCGTTCCGCCAGTCGAGCATGTAGGCCGTCGGGTGCTGCATCCGCCCCCACGAGCCCCCGAACTCCACCGAGAGCTGTGGAGGCCGCCCCGCCATGCCTGACTCGGGCTCCGGCGGAACGGAGGCCCCGGCCACGAAGGCCGGGCCCAGGGTGAGCAACATTCCGATGCCGAACAGCGTGCGCATGACGAGCCTCCTCTACAGCCCCGCGACCTTCGAGGCGCTGCTCACCGTATAGACCAGGGTCAGCTCCTGCTGGGAACGCGGCGGCGCCGTCAGCTCGAAGCGGGCGATGCCTTCTGAACTGACGCGCGTGGGCGCGGGCTTTGTGGAGTCCTTCAGGAGCGTCACCTCCACCGACTCCACCTCGGACACGGGAATCCGCTCCTCCAGCGCCACCGCCGCGGGGTGGGCACTCATGTTGGAGAGGAACATCTTCACGTGGTGCGTCTTCACCTTGCGTCCCGTCAGGCGGCCCGTCTCCTCCTGGAGGTCCGTCTGCCGAGCCACCCGGAGCGAGTCCTCGCTGCCGAAACCCAGCCGCACGCGCTCGCCCTTGCCCGTGAAGCGCAGCTGCGAGCGGCCCACATAGCCACTCGCCCGCACCAGGTCCACGGGACCCGCGAGCAGCACCGCCGGGCCCACGTTGTCGAACCGGGCCACGCGATGCGCCAGCGGTGACAGCTCCGGGCACACCAGCAGCTCGGACGCCGCGGGCGCGGTGAAGTGGAACATGGGCACGCGGTGCGGCTCCCCGTCCGAGGGCACCGTGGTGCGATGGGCCGCCGCGAGCGTCAACGCCTCGCCGCCGTCGTCCATGCCCGGCAGACCGTCATCACGCTTCGCCGCCGCGCCTTCGCCCGTCGTCTGGATGACCTCCTCGCGGATGGCCACCTCCACGACCTGCTTCTCGCGCTCCGTCTTGTCCCGCAGGAAGAGCCAGTCCGTCTCCAGCCGGGGCGGCGTGGCCCCCAGCGTGGGGCGCGCGGTGGAGAACGCCAGCTCCACGTCCTTCCAGTCCTCCTCCGTGCGCTGCCACACCACGGCCTCGCACTCCAACTGCACCGTCGGCGCCGTGCCGGTGGTGGACGACTCCAGCGTCGCCCGGTAGGCCGGGCGCCAGGCCGCGCAGGGCACCAGGTAGGTGATGGACAACAGCGCCGTGCCGCCCGCGGGGTGGCCCACCTCCAGCTCGGCATGGACGTCGAGCTTCGCCTCCGCCTGCTGCGTCCCGGACAGCGCGCGCCGGGCCTCCTCGAGTTGTTGGTGCAGGCGCTGCTCGTCCCGCAGCGCGAGGCGCAGGGCCTCTTCGGAGGCGTCCAGCTCCCGGCGCACGGTGTCGAGCTGCTGCTTCCATTCCTCGGCCCGGGTGTTGCCGCCACCGGCCTGCTCGGAGATGGCGCGGTACACGTCCGCGTGCGCGGTGGTGAGCAGTCCGTGCCGCGTGCTCTGCCGCTCGCGGTCCGCGCGAGCCTGCCGCTCCTGTGTCTCCAGCTTTGCCACGCGCCGCCCCAAATCGGTGGCGTGCTCGCGCCGGGTTTCGGGAGGCTGGGGCTTCTTCGCGCGCCGGACGCGCGCCTGGGACACAGTGCCGCCGGCCAGCTTCGCCTGGAGCGAGCGGTCCACCGCCAGCGGGGACAGCCCCGCGATGACCAGGCGCTGGGCTCCGGGCACCAGCGGGACTTCACCTCGGCGCTCGACGAGCGCGCGATCTTCCAGGACCGTGACTTTGACGACCGGCAGGGTGAGGGGCGTGCTCATCAGGTCCTCCGGTTTCCCCCGCCGAGCATCTTGCTGGCGGGAATCTTCACGGTCCACGTCGCCTTGAGCGTCTGCGCTTCACCCGGCTGGAGCACCACGCGCCACGCGCGCTCGCCCTCGACCGGGACTTCTCCTGGCAAAGGCGTGCGTTTCTGCCAGACCGGCGCGACCTCCGTCTCCTCCACCTTGATGTCCTTCTCGAACCCCGAGGGGACGGCGGGCACGCGCTCGCACACCTCGACGAGAATCCGGTTGGACATCCGGTTGGCCAGCTCCACCGAGACGTGGTGGGTCAGCATCGTCGATCCACCGAAGATGCCGCCGGTGGCTTCGTCGAAGCGCGTGTTGCGCGCGATCTTGATGGACTCCTCCACGCCCAGGCCCAGTCGCTGGGTGGAGCCCGGGGGCATGGTGGGCAGGGGCGACGTCATCAGGAACTCATCGCCCAGCGTGACGTCCACCGGGCCCGCGAGCAGCGGATAGGGCGTCCGGTTCTCCACCCGCACCGTGCGGAACGCGCGCGTCTCCACCGAGGGCACGATGACGTACTCGGCGGACAGTCCCACCGGCACGGCCAGCACCGGCAGCGTGTGCCATGCGGCATCCGAGGGCACGTCCGCGCGCGTCTCCAGGTCGAAGCGCGCATCGAAGTGCATCGCGGACTCACGCGGAGGCACCGTCCACGTGGGCGTCGGGACGCGCCAGAGGCTGTTGACCTCCTGCTCGCTCACGGCGACGAACGAGAGGACGTTGACGTGAATCTGCACGGCCGACAGCGCGAGAATCTCGCGCGTGACATGCGAGGGGCGAGGGCGCAGCCGGCCGCGTCCGTCCAGGTCATCCGCGGGCGTCAGCGCCAGTCGGTCATAGTCGAGCAGCGAATCCGAGGGCTCCATCCGGGGCGGCGCGCTCGGGCGGTCCTGCGGAGCGGCTCCCCCTCCACCCAGGCTCCCGTCCATGTCGGCGTACACGCCGCCGTAGCCTCCTTCCTCCTCTTGCGGCGCCATCGCTTCGGACTCGTCATCCATCGCCATCGCGGGAGGGGCCACCGAGCCGCGCGAGCGGCTCAGCGCCTCATACTCCCCGGTCGAGGAAGCGCCCCCTCGAGGGGGCCCCGAGGGTCGGGGCGCGGCCGCTGGAGGAGGAGGCGGCGCGGAGGCCGCGGAAGCCGCGCTGCCCACGGAGCGCTTCTTCTGAGGCATGGGCTTGGCGAGCGCGCGTCCCCCCTTGGGGGCGGCCTCCTTGTTCCGCTCCTTCTCCATCGGCTCCGCCATCAGGTCCATGTCTGGCGACTCATGGAGGTAGGCGGAACCATGCGCCTGTGCAGGCGGGGACGGGGGGCTGAGGGGCTGGCGAAGGGTGTCGTAACCGGCGAAGAGCTCGTCGAGCCCCGGAGGCGGCTCGCGCCAGCCGGAGCGGGGCGGCGGGGGTTGCCGGCGGCCGATGCGCAGCGCCTTCAGCTCGGGGATCTCCGCCTTGCGGTCCAGCGCGGCGGTGGACACCGCGAGCTTCACGCCCGTCCAGTCCTCTCCCGTGCGCTGGATGATGGAGGCGCGCATCCGCAGCGTGCCTTCCTCCAGTGTCCGGGGCAGGCGCAGGTCATAGGTCGGCACCCAGCGCGCGCCCGGGACGGCGTACTCCAGCGTGATGAGGGCCGGAGTCTCGCGGGGCCACGGGTTGCCGGACAGCGTGAGCACGGCGGCGCGATAGACGCGGGCCCGCTCGCCTCGCACGGATGACGAGGCCTCGTGCAGGCGCTGTCGCCGCAGCCGGACGTCGGCCTCCGCGTCGCGGTGCTCCTGCTCCAGCTCCAGCCGCCGCGCGTGCAGGGCGCCCAGCTCCGTGTCCACGAAGGACGCCAGCGCCAGCAATGCGGACAGCGGGGCCTCGTGAGGCACGTAGCTGTCCTTCTTCTGAGGAGGGAAGGTGGGCTTGAGCTTGCTGATGGACTGGAGCTCGCGTTGAACCCCCTCCATCCGTGCAGCCACATCAGCGACGCGCGCGAGGGCTTCCTCGAGGGCCCGGTGCTCGCCAGGGACATCGACCTCGGGCGGGAGCTGGACGTCGAAGGTGGGCCGGATGGCGCGGACGACGAGCCCGGGGGGCCCCTGTCGTATGGCGGCCCGGAGCGTGCCGGGGCGCAGCGACAGTGGGAGACCGTTGAGCTGGATTTCGGTGGGAACGCGGTCCTCCACGAGCTGCAAGGTGGCGATGCGAGTACACAGCGCCCCTTCAGCGTGAACGGTGACCGCGTCCAGGATGGATGGCACGACGAGCATGCGCCCCCTCGGCTCGGGAAGAAGCGGCAAGGCTAGTCGAGATGGGCTCCAGAATCATGCCCCCGCGGTGTCGTTCTCACGGAAGGGGCTGGAGTCACCGGGCGCGGACCTCCGGGACCCACCGCCACACGCGCCCTCCGGGCAGTCGCAGGGCCACCTGGATTCGCCGCGTCGTGTCGTCGCGTCGGACCACCAGCCAGACGCCCCGACGCGGCACACGCTCACCCTCCGGTATCAAACGCCAGCGCGCATCGAAGTCCAGCAGGACCCCGGAGACCTCGGAGGGAAGTCGTCCCTCGTCCTGAAGCGAGGCCGCGAAGCGCCGGCCCTCCGCGAGCGCATCCGGCTCCACGGCCATGGGATGGGTGCGTGCCCAGTGCTCGAAGCTGAGCGCGAAGTCCGCGCCCAGCGCCGACGCGAGCAGAGGCCACGCGCGCTCGACACCGCGCCTGCGCTTGTGAATCAGGGATTGAGCCGCCGCGAGCACACGGGCCGCGTCGAAGCCGGCGGGCACCGGTGCGCCCACGCCCAGGGCCTGGACCAGCTCCGCCTGGGCCAGGGCCAGTCGTTCGCGGGCGCTCATCGTCGGACCCTCCGCCTGGGCCAGTCGCTCGCGGGAGCTCATGGTCGGGCCCCCGCGCGCCATCCCGAGGCGCCTCGGTCCAGGGCGGTCGACACCGCGGACAGCTCCGAGGCCAGTTCCGCCTCGGCGGGGAAGCGGTCATCGCGCTCGAGCATCACCGGCACCGGCCCGAGTCGCTCCGCCAGTCGCTCCAGCAACTCCAGTGGACCCGCGTGCAGCGGATGCGCATGGGTGTCGTGGTACAGGCCGCCGCGCTGCACGCCGCCCGCCACGTGGACATAGGCCAGTCGTTCGCGAGGCACGCAGGCCAGCACCGCGTCCGCATCCGTGCCGTGGTTGAGCACGTGCGCGTGGAGGTTGGCCACGTCCAGCAGCAGCGAGGCGCCGGTGCGCGCGAGCACGCCCGCGAGCAGCTCCGCTTCAGAGAACGCGGCGTCGGGCCACTCGAACAGCGAGGCCACGTTCTCCAGCGCCAGCGGCACCGGCAGCGCCGCCTGGGCGCGCAGCACGTTCTCCGCGAGCACGTCCAGCGCGTCCTCGGAGCGGGGCAGGGGAAGCAAGTGGCCGGACTCGAGCCCTCCCGCGCGGACGAACGCGAGGTGTTCGCTGATGCAGATTGCGCCCACGCGCTCCGCCTGTCGCGCCAGCCAGTCGAGGCGCCGGGGGTCGGGCGGTTCCGCTGAACCCAGTCCCAGCGAGACGGCATGCAGCACCACGGGGACGCCGCGCTCGCGCAGTCGCGACAGGGGCTCCGGCACGTCGCCCGAGGGAGGCAGGTGCTCGGCGAGGACCTCCACGAAGCCGGGTGACGGCAGCCGGTCGATGAACAGCGCCAGCTCCCTGCGCCAGCCGATGCCGACTCCGTGCAGCGCGAG
Organism: Myxococcus eversor; assembly: GCF_010894455.1. Classification (GTDB taxonomy): domain Bacteria; phylum Myxococcota; class Myxococcia; order Myxococcales; family Myxococcaceae; genus Myxococcus; species Myxococcus eversor. The sequence goes on from NZ_JAAIXY010000030.1 coordinate 118,862, forward strand.
GCTCGTCAATCGCCACCTCCACCGCAGCCGCCGCAACCCCCTCCGCCACCACCACCGCCGCAACCGCTGCCTCCATCTCCTCCACTGCAACCGCTGCTGGAAGAGTCGCCGCCACCGAAGGAGCTCGAAGGCGCCACCTGTCGGCGCATCAGCTCGAAGTCCGTCAGGGCCACCGAGCCCAACCCGAAGAGGGCCACCGCGATGCCGACGTCGTGGCTGTTCAGCACTTCAGGAGATGATGCACTGCCCGCGGCGACTCGCAGGGGCTGCTCCTGCCTCCGCAGCTTCGCGAGCACCGAGGCGCCCCGGCGGCTGCTCCAGACCTGCTTGCCGAGGAAGTAGATGCCCAGCCCGGTGACGCAGCAGAACAGCACCAGGAAGCCCACGGGCTTCTCGCGCTCCAAACCCACGGCGATCTTCGCCAGTCCCAGCAGGAGCACCATGATGCAGGGGAGCGTCGGGACCCAGCGGGCGCGTGTGGCCGAGGTGTCGTCGACCAGCCAGCCCCGCTGGATGAGCGCGGGCTTGAGCTTCTGGATGGCCGGCTCGGCGCGCTCGAGCAGCTCGGATGGCGTCACGGCCCCATCCGCGACGGCGCGGTAGACGACCCGCTCGATGGAGGGGGCATCCGCCTGGCGGTGGCCGGTGGCCTCGAGCTTCGTCCCGTTCATCTGGATCGAGCCCGCGTGGAGCAGCCTGGCCAGGGCCGCGTGAACAACGGCGCTCGGTCCGGCCAGCATGGCGACTTCGTAGGGGTCCAGGTGTCGGGGCAGCGCGCCGGGGCCGCCTCCAGGCTGGCGCAGATACAGGCGCAGCGCGTGCCCCATCAGGAACGCGAGGACGGCGAGGGTGACGAACAGCTCAAGGAACTGCGGGCCCGACATATCCAGGGGATTCATCGCGGCGGCCTCCATGCTGGTTCACCCCCCTATGAAACGCACGGAGATGCCGGCAACAGTCACGTCCCGTGACGTCTTCGTGACGTCCCGGTGTCACCCACGAGTCTGTCAGCTTGCGTCCGTGCGCGCGACAGGGGTCGGGGGCTCGGGTGGAGCCGTGGAGTTGCCCAGGCAGTCGAAGCCGGCGACGGGAGGGAAGGTGCTGCTGGGGCGGTACTCCCAATGCCACGGCTCGGAGGGCACCGTGCGGCGGAAGCCGAAGCGACACGCATTGGCTTCGAGCCAGAGGTAGCGCTTCGAGGTGCGCCGGCCGATGACGAGATCCACCGCGAGCCCGCGCTGGTGGCTGGAGCGCCCGGGCCGCGCCGCCTTGTTGCCACGGCCCCGGCGGTACTGCTCGTAGAGCCAGCGTTGTTCTCGCAGGGAGCGGTAGCCGCTGGTGACTCTCAGCGCCACGTCATCCTTCATCGCGTCGGTGGCCATTCGATGGAGCGCGGTCGCGGCGTCGCGATGAAGACGGTGTCCGCCTTCGACCCGCACGAGCTTCGCCGCCTTCGCCTTCTGGCGCCGGGGACGGGACTCACCGGCGAGAGCGACGGTCGTGAAGAGACACGCGAGGAGAAGACTCCAGCGGAGAAGCGCGAGCGACATGGCGGAATCCGGACCGGGGGACGGACCCGACTCTCGCGCGTCTATTCCCGCATTCAAGCAGGCGGGAAACCAGGCCCTCGGCCAGGCTTCCGCTGCTCAGAACAGGGTGAGCTGGGCGGCGGCCGGCTTGTCCGCGGGACGCGGGAGCGTCTGGAAACCATGCTCGCGGGCCCACTCCTCGCTCGGCCCGCTCCAGTGGTGCGCGTCCATCTTCGCGTGGCCCTTCTCGTCGAAGGTGACGCCCTCGGCCTCCAGCCGCTCTCGTTGGCCGTGGCCCGTCAGGCTGATGCCACCGGTGCGGTTGATGATGCGCTGCCAGGGAATGGTGGCGGAGCGAGCACCCATCGCGCCGAGCGCATGGCCGACGGTCCGGGCGTCGCAGCCCTCCACGCCGAGGAGGGTCGCGATATCGCCGTAGGTGGCCACCTTGCCCCACGGCACCTGCTCGACGAGCATGTAGATGCGCTCGTAGAAGTCGCGCTCGTCGCGCGGCGGGTTCTGCGTCATGACGTTCAGGCTCCTGGCTTCAAGCTACCCATCCACGTCGGGGTGGCGCGAGTGTCAACCGCTGCGCGAGCCCAGGCCCGTGGCCTCGCCCGCTCGCAAGCGCTCATGCAGCGTGCGGGACTCCAGGTACCAGAACTGCACGTTGCCGAAGCTGAGGATGTCGCCGTCGCGCAGCGTGGCCTCGCGAGTCCCCAGCGTGCCGGCGTTGAGGAAGGTTCCGTTGGTGGAGCCCAGGTCATGCACGGTGCAGCGGTGCTCGGCGTCGCTCCAGCGCAGCTCGGCGTGCATCTTGGAAACGGACGCGTCGTCAATGACGAAGTCGCAGTCCATGCGCCGGCCGATGGTCAGGTGGTCCGTCGCGTGGAGGGGTGGGAGCGTGACGACTCGCAGGTGTTCGAATTCGAACAGGAGCGTCATCATCCCGAGGCTGATGTCCTCGGGGTCCGCCATGCGGGTGGGCGCGAGCACCGCCGTCGTGGCCTCCGAGGGAGGGCGCTGGATGAGGGCGAAGGGCCCGAGCTGCCGCTCGAAGTCCTTGGCGGGCAATGACGCGGCGAGCGAGCGGAGTTCCTGGACGGACAGCACGCGGGGCAGCCTAGCGGGTCAATCCGCGTGCGGACAGCGGCTCGGGAGGTGCGATGTACGGGTTTCGTTGACCTGCATGTCGCGGGTTCCCTACATTGAGCCGCTCATGGTGGGGGCCGGGCTCCGGGAGGAGCGCCGGCCCTCAATCTTTAGTGAACCAGGGAGTGGTGGAAGGAGCTGTGTCGATGGCGAGCGGGAGCGACAACATCCCGATGACCCCCTCAGGACTGCGCAAGCTCAAGGCGGAGCTCAAGCACCTGCAGTCCGTGGAGCGGGGGAAAATTTCACGGGAGATCGAGGTCGCCCGGGCCCATGGGGACCTGCGCGAGAACGCCGAGTACCACGCGGCGAAGGAGAAGCAGTCGCACATCGAGGGCCGCATCCTGAACCTCGGCGACTGGATTGCTCGAGCCGAGGTCATCGACACCAGCAAACTGGGCGGCGACAAGGTCGTCTTCGGGGCGACCGTGGACCTGCTGGACACGGAGACGGACAAGCCCGTCACCTACCGCCTCGTCGGTGAGCTGGAGGCCGACCTCAAGAAGCGGTGGCTCGCCGTCACGTCACCCGTGGCCAGTGCGCTCATCGGCAAGCGCAAGGGAGACATCGCCACGGTGCGGAGTCCGGGTGGGACGCGCGAGCTGGAGGTCCAGGAGATTCGCTTCGAAGACCCCGAGGACGACGCCCCGCCCAGCGAGGGCTGAACGTCAGCGGTTCCATTCTCGAGAGAGAGCCGACGGGGGAGCGGGCCTGAGCTCGCTTCCCCGGTTGCGTTTTCTGGGAGACGTCACCCCCGTTCCGTAGGATGGATGGTCGTGACTTCCGCGTGAACCATCCGCTCGCCAGTCTTGTGGGACCCCTTCGGTACGCGTGCCAGCGCGACTTCGCCATGCTCGCGACGCTGAAGGACCTGACGTCCGTCATGGAGCGTGCGTTGGCGGGAGCCAGTGGCGTGGACGCCGAGGCGCTCCAGGACCTGCGAGCGGCGCTGCCCTATGTGGACCACCCCACGCCCGAGCGCCGCAAGGCCGCGCTCCGACGCGTGGTGCGCGCGCTGAAGCGGAGTGGGGTCGCGCTGCCGCCAGAGCTGGATGGGGTCGCGGAGGCCGCGCCGAGAGCCGAGGGGACTGGGGCCGCTGAGTCCGGGAACGTGGTGAAGCATCGGCGGGACGACGTGCCTCGTTCCGACCTCACTGGGGGCAAGCGCGAGCCCGTTGCGACGACGTCGTCAGGGCGAAGCGGCGATACCGCGCGCGGACAGGAGGGGACGCCCGCGCGCACCGAAACCTCGCGCGTGCGAGGACAGGACGGGACGCCCGCGCGTGAGCCAGGGCGCATCGGCGATGCCTCACGTGTGCACGGACAGGAGGGCCTGCTGGAGCCCGCCGCTCGTGGCCGCACGCGCGTGATTGCGGAGAGCGGACCTGTCGCGCCGCCACCTGGTTACGTGCAGATTCCCCCGTGGAAGTCGAACGAACCATTGCCGTCCACGGCCCGTGCGACGGCCCCCGCGTCCCGCTCGGCCACCGGTGTCGCGCCACCGACGGCGAACCCCCGGTCCTACGGAAGGGAGATGGGCCTCGCACGCCCCGGCAACGCGCAGCCCGCCGTGGGAGAGATGCGCCCGGGACGACGCGGCGTCCAACAGGCCTCGCTCGACACGGGCGCGGAGGCCGGTGCCCCTCCCGCCAAGGCGAAGAAGGAGCAACGCAAGAAGAAGCGCGCCGTGGCGGCGGAGGCCTCTCGCTCCGAGGCGAAGCTCCTGTCCATCGCGCCTCGCTCCGGCCCTTTGTCCTCGCCGTTGAAGACGCTCGGCAAGCGCCTGGGGCCTCGGCTCATCTCCGCGCTCGACAAGAAGGGCCTGCGCCGGATGGGCGACATCCTCTTCCTGCTGCCGCGCTGCTACGAGGACCGCCGACAGTTGCGCACCATCGCCGAGCTGGAGCCCGGCGAGCGCGGTGTCACCGTGGGCATGGTGAAGGTCGCGGACTTCGTCCCGGGCAAGCAGGGACGGCGGATGTTCCGCGCCGTGGTGGGGGACCGCTCCGGCAGCATCGCCGCGACGTACTTCCACGCGGGACCGTGGCTCAAGAGTCGCTTCACCGTGGGCAAGCGCATCGTCCTCTCCGGCGAGGTGCGCGCGACGATGAACGGCCGCGAGATGGCGCATCCGGAGATTGAGCCGGCGGAGGATTTGGAGTCCGCCACCTCGGTCCACTTCAACCGCATCGTCCCCGTGTACCCAGGCTTCGAGCGAGGCGAGCAGCGCTCGTTCCGTGAGCTGGCCGCGCGTGTCGGCGAGCAGTACGCGCACGAGTTGGAAGACCCGCTGCCCGCGGACCTGCGCCGTCGACTGGAGTTGATGGGCCTCCCGGAGGCGCTGCGCTTCATCCACTTCCCACCGGACGCGGCGGACCTGGAGGCGCTCGACTCTCACCAGAGTCCGGCCCATCGCCGGCTCGCGTTCGACGAGCTGTTTTTCCTCCAATTGGGCATGGCCCTCAAGCGCCAGGGCATCAAGGCGGAAGAGGGCATCTCCTTCGACGTGTCAGCGCCCCGATTGGAGAAGGCTCGCGCCGCGCTGCCGTTCCAGCTCACCGGCGCCCAGGCGCGCGTGGTGGAGGAGCTGAGCCGGGACATGGCGCGCTCGGAGCCGATGAACCGGCTGGTGCAGGGCGACGTGGGCAGCGGCAAGACGGCGGTGGCGATGGTCGCCGCGCTCGTCGCGCTCCAGGACGGCTATCAAGTCGCGGTGATGGCCCCGACGGAAATCCTGGCCGAGCAGCACGAGCGCACCTTCCGCAAGGTGCTCGAGCCGCTGGGCTTCCAGGTGGGGCTGCTCAGCGCGGCGGGGACGGCCAAATCGAAGCGGCAGGTGCGCGACGCCGTGGCCCGAGGTGACGTCCACCTGGCCGTGGGCACGCACGCCCTCATCCAGCAGGACATCGCCTTCGCTCGGCTGGGGCTCGCGGTCATCGACGAGCAGCACCGCTTCGGCGTGCTCCAGCGTCACTCGCTGATGAGCAAGGGCCCGAAGCCGGACGTGCTGGTGATGACGGCCACGCCCATTCCCCGCACGCTCGCCATGACGCTGTACGGCGACCTGGACCTGTCCATCATCGACCAGCTCCCGCCGGGACGAACGCCCATCAACACGCGCGTCTTCAACGACAAGCAGCGCGCCCGCGTCTACGAGGCCATCGCCACGGAGCTGACCAAGGGCCACCAGGCCTACGTCGTGTATCCGCTGGTGGAGGAGTCGGAGAAGCTGGACCTGGAGGACGCGACGCGCGGCGTGGAGAAGCTGCGGCTGGCGTTCCCCCAGGCGAGCGTCGGCCTGCTGCACGGGCGGATGAAGGCCGAGGAGAAGGACGCGGTGATGGAGGAGTTCCGCGAGAAGCGGCTGCAGGTCCTCGTGTGCACCACGGTGGTGGAGGTGGGCGTGGACGTACCCAACGCCTCGGTGATGGTGGTGGAGGCGGCGGAGCGCTTCGGCCTGTCACAGCTCCACCAGCTCCGGGGCCGCGTGGGCCGTGGCGCGGCGGCCAGTTTCTGCTACCTGGTGGCCAACAGCGCACGCTCCATGGAAGCCGTCGAGCGCCTGTCGGTGATGGAGCAGAGCAGCGACGGCTTCGTCATCGCGGAGCGGGATTTGGAGATTCGAGGGCCCGGCGAGTTCATGGGCACGCGGCAGAGCGGTCTTCCAGAGCTGGCCGTGGCGAACCTCGCGCGGGATGGAGACCTGCTGTCGATGGCGCAGGTGGAGGCCCGGCGCATCCTCGCCAGGGACCCGGAGATGCAGTCCCCCGAGCACCAGGGTCTGGTCAAGGCGCTCGAGGAACGCTGGGAAGGGCGGCTCGCGCTGGCTCGGGTGGGGTAGGGCGTTCGGCGCCCGTCACCCTGGTAGCAGGGCAGCCACGTCGAGGATGCCAGGACCTGGCTGAAGTGTCGGGTCTCCCCAAGATGAACGCCGGCTCGGCCATGCGCGCAGCGTAAGCCTTTCTTGGGACGCTCGGGCGGTTAGGCTTGGAGCATGGGAGACCGAAGTCGAGCCCAGTACCTGTCGAGTCAAGGCATCCGCGACCGGCGAGTGCTGGAGGGAATCGCGCGCCTGTCGCGCGAGGACTTCGTGTCGGAGGACACGCGCGAGAAGGCCGAGGCCGATACCCCGCTGGCCATCGGCCATGGACAGACCATCAGCCAGCCTTTCGTCGTGGCGCTGATGACAGAGGCGCTGGGCATCAAGGGCCATGAGCGCGTGCTGGAGATTGGCACCGGCTCCGGTTACCAGACGGCGCTCCTGTCGCTGCTCTGCCGCGAGGTGTGCACGGTGGAGATCGTCCCCGAACTCGCCCGCTCGGCTCGCTCGCGGCTGCGGCGTCTGGGCTTCGACAACATCTACTTCCGCCGGGGCGATGGCACCGAGGGGTGGCCGGAGCAGGCGCCCTTCGACGCCATCCTCGTCACCGCCGCGCCGGACGAGGTCCCCAGCACGTTGCTCGGTCAGCTCCGGCGCGGGGGGCGGATGGTCATCCCCGTGGGGCCCACGGGAGGCACCCAGGAGCTGTTGCTCATCCAACGGGCCCGGAAGCCAGGAGTCCTCCCCCAGGTGGAGTCCCTGCTGCCCGTCCGCTTCGTCCCCATGACGGGAGGCGCTTTTCGAGTGGATCCTGGAGGGCGACCTTGACGTGGCGCGTGGAAAGGGCGGGGCCGCCCGAATGCCTGGATGCTGTCAGGAGCGGTGAAGGCGCGTTGCTCCCGAGCAGGGCCGCCCGCTAACGTCGCGCAATGATCATCTGCCCGGTCTGCGACCACGTTCAGCCCGAAGGGACCGAGTGTGACGTCTGCGGAAAGCGGTTCCCCGCCGCCGCCCTCGCGGCGACGCCTCCCGTGGCGCGGCTGCCGGAGCTGGAGCTGACGCCTCACACGGGCGGACGCGACGCGGTGGACGCGCCCCTGCTGCCGGAGCTGGATGGGACGCGCTTGCGCAGCGGCCCGGACCTGCCGGCGCAGGTGGTGCAAGACCTGGAGCTGACCCGCTCGGCGCCGACGGGGGAGATGCCCGTGGCGATGCTCCAGGAGCTGGACACCGGGCGCGCGCAGGATGACGGCGTGAGGACCGCGGCCCCGGTGGGCGCCGTCGTCTGCCGCTACTGCCGCAACGTGCAGGCGGTGGGGCTGCTCTGCGACAACTGTGGCATGCGGCTGCCGCGCGCGCGGCTGGCGGCGACCGCCGTGGCGGCGAAGGGGCAGCAGGACGACGACGAGTGGATGGCCTGTCCCTCGTGCCATACCCGTGGTCGACGCGGACGCGCCTGCTCCGAGTGCGGCACCCGGCTCCAGGAGCAGGCATGAGCACCAGGGAGCCCGGCTTCCGGGCGGAGTACGCATGCAGCGAGGGCTGTGACTTCCGCGCCTCGCTCCTGGACGTCGTCTACCGGTGTCCGCGTTGCGAGGGCCTGCTGGAGGTGCGTCACGACGTGGAGGCCCTGCGCGCCGTGTCCGCGACGGAGTGGAAGCGGCGCTTCGAGTCGCGCTTCGGCTCGGCTCGACTCCCGGATGGCTCGGGGGTGTGGGGCAAGCGCGAGTGGGCCTACCCCCAGCTTCCCGTGGAGGACATCGTCTCTTTGGGCGAAGGCCGCGTGCCGCTCAAGCCCCTGCCGCGCATGGCGTCCGAGCTGGGGCTGGCCGCACTGGACTTGAAGGAATGCGGCGTGTCGCCCACGGGCAGCTTCAAGGACTGGGGAATGACGGTCCTGGTCTCCGCCGTGAAGCACATGCGGGCCAAGGGCGTGCCGCTGAGGGCCGTGGCGTGCGCGTCCACCGGTGACACCTCCGCGGCGCTGTCCGCCTACTGCGCGGCGGCGGGGATTCCGGCGGTGGTGTTCCTGCCCACGGACAAGGTCTCCCTCGCGCAGCTCGTGCAGCCCATCGCCAACGGCGCGCGCGTGTTGTCGCTCGACACGGACTTCGACGGCTGCATGCGGCTGGTGCAGGCGGTGACGGGGGACACGGGGCTGTACCTGGCCAACTCGATGAACTCGCTGCGCATCGAGGGGCAGAAGATGGTCGCCGTGGAGCTGTGCCAGGACCTGGGCTGGGAGCCGCCGGACTGGGTGGTGATTCCGGGCGGCAACCTGGGCAACGCCAGCGCGCTGGGCAAGGGCTTCGAGCTGATGCTGGAGCTGGGGCTCATCACCCGTCGCCCGCGCATCGCCGTGGGGCAGGCCGAGCGCGCCAACCCGCTGGCCCGCTCCTTCCGGGGTGGGTTCCAGGAGCTGGTGCCCATGCAGGCTCGGAGCACGCTGGCGTCCGCCATCCAGATTGGCAACCCGGTGTCCTTCCGCCGCGCGGTGCGAATCCTCAAGGCGTTCGACGGCGTGGTGGAGGAAGCCACCGAGTCCGAGCTGTCCAACGCCGCCGCGCGCGCGGACAAGGAGGGCACCTTCACCTGTCCCCAGACGGGCGTGGCGCTCGCGGCGCTGGAGAAGCTGGTGGCCCAGGGCGTCATCGCGAAGGGCTCACGCGTGGCGGTGGTGTCCACCGCGCACGGGCTGAAGTTCGCGGACTTCAAGGTGGGCTACCACCGGGGCACGCTCGCGGACGTCACCAGCCGCCACGCGAATCCACCCGTGAAGCTCCCCGCGAACCTGGATGCCGTTCGCGAGGCCCTGTCGGACCTGGCCTGAGCCCGCGGCCTCGAGGTGGGGCTCCCGTTCAGGGGAGCCCCGGTGCTTCGAGCGCGCGTCAGTCCGCCAGCAGCGGGACGCGCTTGTCGATGGTGAGACCGAAGCCGGCGAGCCCGCGGTAGGTGACGTCCGTGTTGGTCATCACCTGGAGCGAGCGCACGCCCAGGTCATTGAGAATCTGGCAGCCCATGCCCAAGTCCCGCGTCTCGTGCGGGCCGGTGCGCAGGTCGGCGCTGCCGTCCGTGTTGCGCTTGTGATTGATGCCGAAGTCGCCGCCGTGCATGCCGGGCAGGTACACCAGCACGCCGGTGCCCTCACGGGCGATGCGCGCGAGCGACTGATCCAACAGCACGTTGCAGTTGCAGGTGGGCGAGCCGAACACGTCGCCCAGGGTGCAGGCGGCGTGCAGTCGCACCAGCGCGCTCGGGCGGGCGGAGGGGTCTCCCTTCACCAGCACCAGCGACTTGGCGCCGTCGGGCAGCCACGTGTACGTGAGCGCGGTGAAGTCGCCGTAGCGGGTGGTGACGGTCTGCTGGCCGGGCTCGCGGCGCACCAGCCGGTCCTTGCGGCGGCGGTACTCGATGAGGTCCGCGATGGTGATGACGGACAGCTTGTGCTGGATGGCGAAGGCCTTGAGGTCCGGCATCCGCATCATGGTGCCGTCGTCCTTCACCAGCTCGCAGAGGATGCCGGAGGAGCCCAGTCCCGCCAGCCGCGACAGGTCCACGGTGGCCTCGGTGTGGCCCGCGCGGCGCAGCACGCCGCCGTCGCGGTAGCGCAGCGGGAAGATGTGGCCGGGGCGCAGGAAGTCGTTCGCCTGGCTCTCCGGGTCCGCCAGCGCGAGGATGGTCTTGGCGCGGTCCGCCGCGGAGACACCCGTCGAGGTGCCGTGCCGGTAGTCGACGGAGACGGTGAAGGCGGTGCGGTGGGACTCGTTGTTGTCCGCCACCATCTGCGGCAGCCGCAGGGCGTCCAGCCTGTCCGCCAGCATGGGCATGCAGACGATGCCGCTGGTGTGGCGCACCATGAAGGCCAGGTGCTCCGGAGTGACTTTCTCCGCCGCCATGATGAGGTCGCCCTCGTTCTCCCGGTCCTCGTCATCCGCGACGATGACGAACTTGCCTTCGCGGATGTCGCGGATGGCGTCCTCGATGGAGGACAACGGGAGGTCGTCAGGGCTCATGGAGGATTCGGTCCGCTCGCGAGTCTGCATGTGCTGGCGCATGTAGCGTCTGCGTCAGAGGCTGGCAAGCCAACCTGCCCGACGCCGTGCGCTCGGGTGATGGGGTGGATGAGCCAATCACGAGGGCTCTCTTGCCTGCCCGTTGCCGTGTCGCTGGAATTGGTTGGAACCCAGAAGGTTGGACTCGCCAGGGGCGATTGACTCGACGCGTGGGACGGGCTGCTGTAGGGTGCCCGGCTCCGTGATGAGCGCTGATACCCAGGACTTGAGGACGCAGCTCGACCAGTTGCAGGAGAGCTTGTCCATCCGGCAGAGCACCACGCACTTCGCCCACACGGGGGTCGCCACCCTGGCGGCCCTCATGTTCGCGGGGGCGGCTGGCAAGCTGTTCTATGACTCCCTGCGCACCCCGTTGTTGGCGTGGGGCGTGACGCTGCTGGCGCTGGGGCTGCTGGGCTACGCGCTCCGCCGCTACCTGGTGGGACGGCGCGTGCTGGCGGACGAGTTGACGCGCTTCCAGACGCTCCTGGAGCTGCGCAGCCAGCTCCGGCTCGACGACCCCGCGGCGCTGCTGCCCCGGTGAGCGCGGCCCGCAAGTCCGCCCGACGCGGGCGGTTCATCGTCCTGGAGGGGCTCGACGGAGCCGGCACCACCACGCAGGCGGAGCGGCTGGCCTCCGCCTTGCGCGCGGAGGGGCACGCGGTGCTCACCACGCGTGAGCCCTCGGATGGCCCGGTGGGAACCCTGATTCGCCAGGCCCTCACCGGCCGGTTGGGCCTGCCGAATGGCGCGGGCCCGCTGGCGCCGGAGACGCTGGCGCTGCTCTTCGCGGCGGACCGGACGGACCACCTCGCGGCGCGGGTGCTGCCCGCGCTGGCGGAGGGGAAGCTGGTGCTCTGCGACAGGTACGTCCTGTCCTCGCTGGCCTACCAGGGGGCGTCGCTACCCATGGCCTGGGTGGAGGCGGTGAACGGGTACGCGGTGTCCCCGGACCTGACGCTGTTCGTCGGCGTCGCGCCCGAGGTGGCCGCGAAGCGCCGGGCGGCTCGCGGTGGGGCCGCGGAGCTGTTCGAGGCGGACGAGGCCCAAAGGCGCATCGCCAAGCAGTACCTGGCCGCCATCCGCCGCCGCGCGAAGAAGGAGCGCATCGTCCACATCGACGGTGAGCAGGGGATTGAAGCGGTGACGGCGGCGTCGCTGGTGGAGATTCGCAAGCTCTTGGCCCGCAAGCACTGACGGACGGTTGGTGAAATCTCGCCCGGCGGAGTCCCCGGCCGTTGCGCTACAGTCCGCCCTTCCTATGGAGCGCACCGGCGCGGCGGCAATCATCATCGGCAATGAGGTCCTGACGGCGAAGGTCCAGGACCAGAATGGCCCGCACCTCATCAAGAGGCTGCGCGAGGTGGGCATCGTCCTGCGCTCGGTGGAGACCATCCTCGACGACGTGGACGCCATCGTCGACGCGATGAGTCGGGCGCGCCAACGGGCCCGCTATGTGTTCACCAGTGGCGGCATTGGCCCCACGCACGACGACGTCACGGTGCGGGCCGTGGCGCTGGCCCTGGGCAAGCCCGTGGTGCGACTGCCGGAGATGGTGTCGCTCATCAAGGCGCGAGCGCCCGAGGGCAAGGTGACGCCGGAGGGCATGCGGCTGGCGGATGCCCCGGAGGGCGCGGTGCTGCTGCCGCAAGCGGGCACCTGGTACCCGGTGCTGACGGTGGGGGACGTGTTCCTCCTGCCCGGCGTGCCGCAGCTCTTCCGGATGCAGTTGGAGACGGTGCTGGCTCGGCTGAGCGGCACGCCCGTGGTGCTGAGCAACCTCTACCTGCGCCTGGGCGAGAGCGACATCGCCGCCGTGTTGGACAGCGTGGCGCTGAGCATGCCGCACGTGGCCATCGGCTCGTATCCGGAGTTCGACCCGGAGAAGGACTTCCGGGTGAAGATCACGGTGGAGGCCGCGGTGCGGGCCCCCGTGGAGGAAGCCGTCGCGCGAATCATCGGCGGGCTTCCCGAC
>NZ_JAAIXY010000031.1 GCF_010894455.1 Myxococcus eversor
CCTGCCCGCGCTCCATGTCCTCGCGCTTCAGACCACGCACCAGCGCGCCGATGTTGTCTCCCGCCCGGCCCTCGTCCAGCAGCTTGCGGAACATCTCCACGCCCGTGACGACGGTCTTCTGCGTGTCACGCAGACCGACGACTTCGACTTCTTCACCCACCTTGATGATGCCACGCTCGACGCGACCCGTCGCCACCGTTCCACGGCCGGCGATGGAGAACACGTCTTCCACCGGCATCAGGAACGGCTTGTCCGTCGCGCGCTGCGGCGTCGGGATGTAGCTGTCCACCGCCTCCATCAGCTTCAGGATGGCGCCCTCGCCGACCTCGCTCGTGTCACCCTCGAGCGCCTTCATCGCGGAGCCAGGGACGATGGGAATCGAATCGCCCGGGAAGTCGTACTTCTTCAGCAGGTCCCGGACTTCCATCTCCACGAGCTCGCGCAGCTCGGGGTCGTCCAGCAGGTCGACCTTGTTCAGGAAGACCACGATATACGGGACACCGACCTGGCGCGCCAGCAGGATGTGCTCACGCGTCTGGGGCATCGGGCCGTCCGCGGCCGAGACGACGAGAATCGCGCCGTCCATCTGCGCCGCGCCCGTGATCATGTTCTTCACGTAGTCGGCGTGACCCGGGCAATCCACGTGAGCGTAGTGGCGGTTCTTCGTCTGGTACTCCACGTGCGCCGTGGAGATGGTGATGCCGCGCTCACGCTCTTCCGGCGCCTTGTCGATCTGGTCGTACGCCAGGAACGTGGCGCCGCCGGTCTTGGCCAGCACCTTCGTGATGGCCGCCGTCAGCGACGTTTTGCCGTGGTCCACGTGTCCGATCGTGCCGATGTTCACGTGGGGCTTGTTACGCTCGAACTTTTCCTTGGCCATGACAACTCCTCAACCGGGGCTGAGCCGGTCAACCACCCGGCGCGTCTCGAATCCCGCAAAACTCACTGCGAAGGTGCTGCGTCCTGCTCCAAACCCGCCACAACGTCAACTGAAATCGCCCGCAGAGCCGTCCGGCGGCCGTCAGTACCGGTTCAGCGCCGTCTTGGGCGCCGGCGCGTAGTGACTGAACTGCATCGTGTACGTCGCCCTTCCCTGGCTGCGGCTGCGCAGGTCCGTTGAGTACCCGAACATGGCGGCCAGGGGGACCTGCGCCTGGATGGCCTGCAGCCGACCTGGACGAGGCGTCATGCCCATCACCTTGCCGCGCCGGCCGTTGAGGTCGCCAATCACGTCGCCCATGAAGTCGTCGGGCGTGACGATTTCACAGCTCATGATGGGCTCGAGCAGCACCGGGTTGGCCGCGCGCACCGCGTCCTTGAACGCCAGGGAGCCGGCGATCTTGAACGCCATCTCGCTGGAGTCCACGTCGTGCATGGAGCCGTCGTAGGCCTCCACCTTCACGTCCACCATGGGGTAGCCCGCCACCGGGCCGTTCTGCAGGGCCTCGGCGACGCCGTCGCGGACCGCGTCCACGAACTCCTTGGTCACCGCGCCGCCCGTCACCTTGTTCTCGAAGGCGAAGCCCTTGCCGGGCTCATTGGGCATCACCCGCAGCCAGATGTGGCCGTACTGGCCCCGACCGCCCGTCTGACGGATGAACTTCCCCTCGGACTCCGTCTGGGTGGTGATGGTCTCCCGGTACGCCACCTGCGGCTTGCCGATGTTCGCGTCGACCTTGAACTCGCGCAGGAGCCGGTCGACGATGATCTCCAGGTGCAGCTCGCCCATGCCGGCGATGATGGTCTGCCCCGTCTCCTCGTTCGACTTCACGCGGAACGACGGGTCCTCCATCGCCAGGCGCTGGAGTGACTGGATGATCTTGTCCTGGTCCGCCGTGGACTTCGGTTCAATCGCGATGTCGATGACCGGCTCGGGGAACTCCATCCGCTCCAGGATGATGGGCTGCTTGTCGTCGCAGAGCGTGTCGCCCGTGCTCGCCAGCTTCAGGCCCACCACCGCGCAGATGTCACCGGCGTAGCACTCGGTCAGCTCGTCCTTCTTGTCGGCGCGCATCTGCACCAGGCGGCTGACGCGCTCGCGCTTGCCCTTCACCGAGTTCCACACCGCCGTCCCCGCCTCCAGCTTCCCGGAGTACACGCGAAGGAAGGTCAGCGTCTGCGACTGGAACGCCGGGTCGTTCATGATCTTGAACGCGAGCGCGCTGAACGGCGCGTCGTCCCGCGTCTCGCGGATGGCGTCCTCGCCCTTGGGCGTCTTGCCGTGCACCGGGGGGATGTCCAGCGGGCTGGGCAGGTAGTCGATGACGGCGTCCAGCAGCGGCTGCACGCCCTTGTGGCGGAACGCCGAGCCGCAGAACACCGGGAACAGCTTCAGCGCCACACAGCCCTTGCGGATGGCCGAGCGGACCTCCTGCTCGGTCAGCTCATGGCCCTCCAGGAACTTCTCCGTCAGCGCGTCGTCCTGCTCCGCCGCGGCCTCGAGCAGCTCCGCGCGCGCCGCCTCGGCCTGCTCGCGGTAGTCCTCCGGAATCTCCTCGATTTCGTAGCGGCTGCCCTGCTCCGAGTCGACGAACACCAGGGCCTTCATCGTCAGCAGGTCGATGACGCCGCGGTGCTTGTCCTCGGCGCCCAGCGGCAGCTGCATCCGCACCGCTCGCGCGCCGAGCTTCTCGCGGATGGTGCCCACCGACATCTCGAAGTCCGCGCCCACGCGGTCCATCTTGTTGATGAAGCAGATGCGGGGGACCTTGTACTTGTCCGCCTGGCGCCAGACCGTCTCCGACTGCGGCTCCACGCCGTTCACCGCGTCGAACACGGTGATGGCCCCGTCCAACACGCGCAGCGAGCGCTCCACCTCGATGGTGAAGTCCACGTGCCCCGGGGTGTCGATGATGTTCACGCGGTAGCGATGCTCACCGCGACTCCAGAAGGCGGTGATGGCGGCCGACGTGATCGTGATGCCGCGCTCGCGCTCCTGGACCATCCAGTCCGTGGTGGTGTTCCCCTCGTGCACCTCGCCCATCCTGTGGATGGCGCCGGTGTAGAAGAGGATCCGCTCGGTGGTGGTCGTCTTGCCGGCATCGATGTGCGCCATGATGCCGATGTTGCGGTAGCGCTCCAGGGGATGCTCGCGAGCCATTGCGTCGGTACCTCTCCATGAGGGCGGGAGGGCACAGGGCCCCGTCTCACGTACCCACCCGGACGATTTCAGAGAACCTGCTTCACCTAAAGAAACCGCCCGGATGCAGACTCTGCATCCGGGCGGGATACCGCGAGGCCGAAAGACCTACCAGCGGTAGTGCGCGAAGGCCTTGTTGGCCTCCGCCATCTTGTGCGTGTCCTCACGCTTCTTCACCGCGTTGCCGCGGTTGTTGGCGGCGTCCATGATCTCGCCGGCCAACTTCTCCTGCATGGTCTTCTCGCCACGCGCCTTGGAGTACGTGATGATCCAACGCATTCCGAGGGCGACGCGACGGTCCTGACGGACCTCGACAGGCACCTGGTAGGTGGCGCCACCGACGCGGCGGCTCTTGACCTCCAGCACCGGCTTGACGTTGTCGAGGGCCTTCTTGAACGTCTTGAGGGGGTCCTCCTTCGCGCGCTCTTCGATGAGGGCGAAGGCTCCGTAGCAAACGCCTTCCGCGATGGACTTCTTGCCCTTCCGCATCAGGTCGTTGACGAACTTGGTGACGAGCCGGTCCTGGAACTTCGGGTCCGGAAGAATCTTGCGCTTGGCGACTACGCGACGGCGAGGCATCTCTTCTCTCTTCCCTTACGCCCCACTCTCCTTGGAGAGCCGATGAAACCGGGGCTTCTTGAACTGCTGAAGGAAAACAACCAGGACGCTCCCCAGGGTGCGGGGCACAACGTCCAAACTCTTGAACAACGAAGGTGGTCTGCTCTCAGCTCGGGCGCTTCGCGCCGTACTTGGAGCGGCTCTGCTTGCGGCCCGCCACGCCCACGGAGTCGAGCGTTCCACGAACGATGTGGTAGCGCACACCCGGGAGGTCCTTCACACGACCACCGCGGATCATCACCACCGAGTGCTCCTGGAGGTTATGGCCCACGCCGGGGATGTAGGACGTCACTTCGATTCCGTTGGTCAGACGAACACGCGCCACCTTGCGGAGGGCCGAGTTCGGCTTCTTCGGAGTCGTGGTGTACACGCGGGTGCAAACTCCGCGCTTCTGGGGGCACTCCTTGAGCGCGGGGCTCTTGCCCTTGATGTTCAGCTTCTCGCGGCCCTTGCGGACCAGCTGGCTAATGGTCGGCACTGATACCTCTTCCTCGGGTTGGCCTCCCCCCAACGACACGGGGCGGCGCATATCTACCTACAGACTACTGAAAAGGGCCGCGAGTATAGGGACCGACCCCACCGTGTCAAGCACGGCATGACGCAGACCCGAACAGGTCAGCGCCAGCGAGGTCATTCCCAGTGACTCGACAACCCAGGGTGTAACAGGTCGCTCCTCTACTCCGCGTGCACTCAGAAGTCGAGGACCATCACCACGGCGTCCTCGCCCTCGTCCGCGTAGTAGTTCGGCCGGATGCCCACCGGACGGAAGCCGAAGTCGCGGTAGAGCTGGATGGCCGCCTCGTTGCTCTTGCGGACCTCCAGCGTGGCCAGGCTGCACCGCCGCCCCCTCCCCCGCTCCAGCACCTCCTCCATCACCGCCCGCGCCACGCCCCGCCGACGATGCTGGGGGGCGGTGGCCACGTTGAGGACGTGCACCTCGTCGTGGACGATCCAGAAGATGGCCAGCCCCAGGAGCAACGGTGGCCCGGCATCCTGGGACTCCTCCACCAGCAGGATGGTGGACCACTCGTGCTGGAGCTCGCGCTTGAGCAGCTCCTGCGACCACGGATTCTTGAAGGCGGACTGCTCCAGGATCATCACCGCGGCCAGGTCGTCCACCGTCATCTGGCGGATCAGGAAGCCATGGGGCGCGCGCGGCTCTCCATCCTCCCTCAGCCGCCTCATCGCTTCGCCTCCCGCGTGAAAGGCGCCACCCGCCGCACCTGCGCCGAGGCCCGCACCTGCGCCAGCTCCTCCACCGCCAGCGCCGCATAGCGCTCACGGAAGAGCTTGTCGCGGATGACGTCTCGCACCGTCTCGTAGTCCGTGGGGTAGTCCGCCGCGTGCTGCTCGTAGAAGCGGCGGATCTCCGTCTCGCCCACCTGCGCCCGCAGCCGGATGCGGCTGTCCAGGACGCGCTCGGCCCGAAGCCCGCGCGCCAGGATGGCCTTGAGCCCCTCCAGCGTCACGTCGTTGCGCGCCAGGAACCGCTCCAGGGGGGCGGGGCCGCCAATTCGGGAACGGAACGCCTCCACCCTCGCCTCCACCTCCGAGGGCTCCGCGGGGAAGGCCTGGAGCCGGTCGGCATTGAGGACCTGGACCCGCTGGTTGATGACCAGCTCCAGGGCTCCTCGGAGGGTCTCCTCGTCAAGAGGGGCCCCGAGCGCCTGGATGCCGCCCCGCTGGACGAGGGCCACCCGGGCCTCGAACTCCAGCTCGCTCAACGACAGGACCCGGCCTTCAATGATGGCGACGACCCGGTCGACCACCCGCCTGGAGGCCTCCGTGGGGGCGCCCTGGGCCCACGACTGGGACACCGGCAGCACCAGGAGCCAGCCCGCCAACCACAAGGTTCCCGCTCGGCGCGGCGCTGCCATGGCCTCCCTCATCTTTCGGCGACTTTATACATCGCAGACCAGCCGAACAGTCCTCGCTGGCGCACTCCCACCGACTGGTTACTTTCAGTTGCGTACACCCCGGCGGGAACAAATGGCGGACGACTACTACCAGATCCTCGGCGTTGATCGGACGGCCTCGGAGGAGGCCATCAAGAAGTCGTACCGGAAGCTCGCGCGCAAGTACCACCCCGACGTCAACCCCAACAACAAGGCCTCCGAGGAGAAGTTCAAGCAGCTCGGCAATGCCTTCGAAGTGCTGTCGGACCCGAAGAAGCGCAAGCTCTACGACGAGTTCGGCGAGGACGCGGAGAAGATCGGCTTCGACGAGAAGAAGGCGGAGGCCTATCGCCAGTACCGCGCCGCCGCCTCCAGGGGCGGAGCAGGCGGCATCCCCTACGGGGGCGAGGACTTCGACCTGGGCGACCTCTTCAACGACCTCTTCGGAGGACGCCGGGGAGGCGCGGGCGCCGGGGCGGGCCCGGGAGGCTTCGACCCGAACGAGGTGTTCGGCGGCCGGGGCCGTCGCCGCCCGCCCATGGGCCCCGAGCGGGGCAACGACTTGTCCACCCAGGTCCGCGTCACGCTGGGAGAGGCCGTCACCGGCGCCGAGCGCGCCCTGTCGGTGACGCGGCCGAATCGCGGTGGCACGGGCCCGGACGAGACGAGCCGCCTGACGGTGAAGATTCCCGCCGGCGTGCAGACGGGCTCCAAGGTGCGGCTGGCGGGCCAGGGGGCTCCCGGCCTGCGTGGCGGCCCTCCCGGCGACCTCTTCATCGAGACCGAGGTGATGGAGCACCCCCTGGTCCGTCGAGAGGGGGATGACCTGCACCTGGACCTTCCCGTGACGGTCTCCGAGGCGATGTTCGGCGCGGAGGTGCGCGTCCCCACCTTCCAGGGCGAGGTCACCGTCAAGGTTCCTCCAGGCTCACAGACCGCCCGGCAGATGCGCCTCAAGGGGCGCGGAGTACCGTCCCTCAAGGGCGGAGCCGCCGGGGACCTGTACCTCCACCTCCAGGTCAAGGTGCCGGATGCCGACACCCCGGAGACGCGGGCCGCCGCGGAGGCCCTGTCCAAGGCCTACCGCGAGGATGTACGTCGCGAGCTGACGCTGTGATGGCGTTGGCTCTTGTCCTGGGCGCCGCCCCGTCATAGACGGCCCCTCTACCTTCTTCACACGTCGCCGCAGGAAACGGAGCACACGCGCACATGGGCCTCTTCGACATCTTCACGGGCGGTTCGGGGCCCGAGAAAGCCCTCAAGCTCAAGCCCAAGGTCACCCAGAAGTACGGTGACCCGGCCACACGGCAGAAGGCCATCCAGGAGCTGGGGGAGATGAAGTTCCCCGAGGCCGTCTCCGTCCTGCTCGCACGCTTCACCATCACCGTGGACCCGCTCACCACGGACGCGGACGAGAAGGAGCACACCTTCGAGCTGGTGAAGGCCTTCGGCAAGGACGCCGCCGTCCCGCCCATCGTCGAGTTCCTCAGCAAGACGGAGCAGGCCACGTCCTGGGCCCTGCGACTGCTGGGCGAGCTGCTCAGCGAGGAGGACGTCACTGGAGCCTGCGTCAACGCGCTCCAGCACCTGTCCACCACGTACACGAAGAACCCGGAGAAGAAGGTCGTCCTCCTCCACCACATCACCGGCCGCGAGGACGCGCGCGTGCCTCCCGCCGTGCTCCCCTTCCTCGAGGACATGTCGGACGACGTGAAGATCGCCGCCCTCAAGGCGCTCGCCTCCTTCAAGTACGAGCCGGCGCGCGAGCCCATGCTCAAGCTGCTGACCGCCGACGAGACGGCCCGCCGGGTGCAGACCTCCGCGATTGCCGCCCTGGCGGACGCGGGCTTCAGCGTGGCGAGCCACCGGACCCAGGTGGAGCCCCTGCTGGTGGAACCGTTCGTCGTGGACAAGGACGGCCGCATCCAGCGCAAGACCTGAGCCGGGCTGTCCTGTCGGGCAGCCGACACGGCCACTGTCCTCCGGATGGCCCTGCACACCAGGGCCGTTCCCAGGCGCTCGGAACTTGAAGCAGGATTCTCCCGTGCGCTCGAAGAAGAAAGGGGCCCTGGCAGAAGTCGTGCCGCTGCGCCCCAACACCTCGAAGAAGTCCACCCGTCGCGCCGTGAAGCCGCCTCCTCCCGCGGACTCCGACGCCACCGCACGCGCCCTCCTGGAGATGGCGCGGCACCTCACCGACAACGCCGGCCCCACCGAGGCGCTGCGGTCCCACCTCCAGACGCTCCACGCGCTGCTCAAACCCAAGGTCTGTTACGTGGCCCGCTACTTCCCTTCCCGGGAGCAGCTCCACGTCGAGCACGTGCGCGGGCGCTACGACAGCCGCGTCGTCGCCGCCGTCCCGGGCGAGGGCGTGGTGGGACGCGCCTTCTCCGAGAAGAAGCTGCTGCACGAGGCGGACACGCTCGCCGTGCCACTCGAGAGCCCCCACGGCGTCACCGGCGTCCTCGTCGTCCTGGGCGCTCGCCGCACCGTCTCCGACACCGTGATTCAGTCCCTGGCCGCGCAGCTCGCCGCCGCGTACGAGGTGGCCCGCCTCCGCGACGACAGCGCCCGCAGGAACAAGGACCTCCAGACGGCCATCGCCGGCCTCAAGAGCCTGGAGCAGAACCGCGAGGAGCTGCTCGGCAACGTCTCGCATGACCTGAAGAACCCGCTCACCACCATCAAGTCCTATCTGGCGATGATGGGACGCGAGAAACTGGGGCCCCTCACCGACTCCCAGCGCCGCGCGGTGCAGATCTGTGACCGCAACTCCGACCGCATGCTGCGCATGGTGAATGACCTGCTGCTCATGTCCCGCCTCCAGTCCGGGAAGATGCAGCTCAACCAGCGCCCCTTCGGCCTCAAGGCCGTGGCCGAGGAAGTGGTCCGCTCGCTGGGCGTCCTCGCCGAGCACGGCAAGGTCCAGGTCACCATTCCGCCCTGCCCCGAGGTCTTCGTCCGAGGAGACCGCGAGCGCATCGCCGAGGCCATCCACAACCTCGTGGAGAACGGCATCCACCACAGCGAGGCCGACGACAGCGTCGAGGTCAGCGTCTCCACCGAGGATGGACTCGCCACCCTCACGGTGAAGGACAGCGGGCCGGGCATGTCCGCCGAGGCGCTGGAGCACGTCTTCGATGCCTTCTATCGGGCGCAGCCGGGCGTACCTCGGCCTCCGGGCGCGGGGCTCGGAATCCCCCTGGTGGGAAAGATTGTCGCGCTGCACGGCGGCCGGGTGGAGGCCAAGAGCGTGCTGGGTGAAGGAAGCACCTTCGAGATGGTGCTGCCCATGTTCGCCGGGGCGGTGAACTCGCCTGACCTGAACCAGGCGGCCCCCAAGGCGGGCGGCATCCTGCTCGTGGAGGACGATGCGGACTGCCGCGAGGTGCTGCAGCAGGTGCTGGAGCAGGAGGGCTACCGGGTGATGGCCACCTCGGGAGCCTCCGAGGCGCGCTCCATCCTCTCGCACATCCGACCAGCCATGGTGCTGCTGGACCTGCGGCTGAGCGAAGAAGACGGGCAGTCGGTGCTCCGCTTCATCCGTGGCAACGAGTCGCTGGCGGACATCGTCGTGTACATCATCTCAGGTGCCAGCGAGGTGGCCTCCCTCACGTCGGGACAGGGCCTGGAGCGCATTGACGGCTTCTTCGAGAAGCCGCTCCAGTTGCCCAAGCTCCTGGACACGGTGGCGGCGGTGGTGCGGCCCAGCCGCCGGGCTCCAGCAGTCCCCTAGCGGGAAGAATGGACCGCGGAACGAACAAGAGGTGGCCGTAAGCCACCTCTGCTTGGCTAGTATCCGCGCCGTCCCATGAGCTCCTCCGTCTATTCCCGCCACCGCGCCGCATTCGCCCAGGCCCTCGCCAACGCCCTGGGCATGCCGGCTGCCGACATCGAACCCCAGGTCAAGCCCGCGGAAGCCGCGCATGGTGACTTGAGCTTCGCCACCTTCCCTCTCGCCAAGGCCCAGAAGAAGGCGCCTCCCGCCATCGCCGCCGGACTCGCCCAGACGCTCAGCGTGCCGGGGCTCGAAATCAAGGCGGTGGGCCCCTACGTGAATGCCCGCTTCACCCTCATGCCCTTCACCGCGGAGGTGCTCGACAGCGCGCGCTCAGCGGGCCTGGCCTACGGCGGTGACGCGGATGCGGGACGCGGCAAGACGGTGACCATCGACTACTCGTCGCCGAACATCGCCAAGCCGATTGCCTTCCACCACATCCGCACCACGTTCCTGGGCCACTGCATCGCCAACATCTACCGGGCGCTCGGCTGGCGGGTGGAGGGCATCAACTACCTGGGCGACTGGGGCAAGCAGTTCGGCCTCGTGGCCGTGGGCTTCCAGGAGTACGGAGACCCCGCGCGCATCGACGACATGGGCCACCTGGTGGAGGTCTACGTCAAGGCGAACAAGCGCGCCGAAGCCGAGCCCGAGTTCGACGCGAAGGCCCGCGACTTCTTCCGTCGCATGGAGGCCGGTGACGCCGAGGCCCTCAAGGTGTGGAGCCAGTTCCGCGAGACGAGCATCCGCGGCTTCAAGACCATCTACGCGCGGATGGGCATCGAGTTCGAGCACATCGAGGGCGAGAGCCGCTACCAGGGGAAGATGGACGCGGTCATCGAGCAGATCGCGAAAAAGCCCGGCGTGAAGGAGTCGCAGGGCGCGCTCATCGTCGACCTGCCCTATGCGGAGAACGAGCCGCCCATCCTCCTCAAGAAGAACGATGGCAGCACGCTCTACGCCACGCGAGACCTGGCCGCCGCCGAGGACCGCTACGAGCGGTTCCACTTCGACAAGTCGCTCTACGTCGTCGCGCAGGACCAGGCGCTGCACTTCCGCCAGATATTCCGCACGCTGAGCGAGATGGGCCAGCCGTGGGCGGACCGCTGCGTGCACGTGGCCTTCGGCCGCATCCACGGCATGAGCACACGCAAGGGCCAGGTGGTGCAGCTCAACGACGTGCTCGACGAGGCCAAGGAGCGCGCCTCCGTCAAGGTGAAGGAGAACCAGGAGGCCGGCAGGCTCCAGTCGAATGACCCGGACCAGCTCGCCGAGCAGATCGGCCTGGGCGCCATCGCCTTCGGCGACCTCAAGCACAAGCGCGCCAGCGACTACACCTTCGACTGGGACGAGGTGCTCAGCTTCGAGGGCCACACGGGCCCGTACCTCCAGTACGCCCACGCGCGCGTCGTCAACGTCCTGCGCAAGGGCGGCGGCGCTCCGGCCAGCTACGACGCGAGCCTGCTGACGCTCCCCGAGGAGCAGGCCCTGGTGCGCGAAATCATGCGGCTGCCCGAGGTCGTCAAGGACGCGGCCGAGCAGTATGAGCCGAGCCTCGTGGCGCGCCTGCTGCTCGACGTGGCCGCGGCCCTCAGTCGCTACTACACGCTGGGCAATCAGGAGCGGGACAAGCGCATCCTCGTCGAGAACGATGACGCGCTGCGTTCAGCACGACTCGCCCTCACGGACGCGGCCCGGGTTACTCTCGCGGCGGGTCTGACACTTCTGGGCATTCCAACGCCCGAGAACATGTAGCCCCGGGGGCTGCCTTGGAAACCGCGCTGTCGCCGTCTGCGAATCAGGGAGAGTCCTTGCTGAAGGCCGAGTTCGGCCCGATGGGCCGGGCATTGGGTGCGCGCTACCTGGAGAGCGTGCACTTCCCGCCCGAGGCCGAGGACGAGCTGCGCAACCTGCACGCCAAGGGTTTCGTGGTGCACGTCATGCGCTCCACGGCCTGGGTGAACTTCCTCTATCTGACCTGGGCCATGGTGCGCAGGACGCTGCCGCCCATCCGCGCGGTGTCCAACCTGCGCCCGTGGTTCACCAAGCCGTGGCGCCAGACGAAGCAGTCCGGCGCGTTCCACGAGCGCTTCGAGTACGCGCAGCAGAACGGGGGCAGCGGACTGGTCTTCCTGCGCCGCACCGCGCTCATGCACGCGTCAGGGAAGGAGACCCACGAGGACCCCTTCCCCGCGCTGGTGGAGCTGGCGCGCAAGTCGGACCGGCCGGTGTACCTGGTGCCGGAGCTGTTCGTCTGGGAGAAGCGCAGCGCCCGGCTCAAGCCCAACTGGGTGGACATGGTGTTCGGCAGCCCCGAGGCGCCGGGCTTCCTGCACTCGATGCTGGCGTTCTTCCGCAACTACAAGCGCGCCCAGTTCCGCGTGGGAGAGCCCATCGACCTGCGGGCCTTCGCCGAGCAGAACCCGAAGGACTCCGTCGAGGTCCTCGCCCGCAAGGTGCGCAGCACGCTGCATGTGCACCTGGCGCGGGAGACTCGCGCGGTGTTCGGCCCTCCGGCCAAGCCCGCCGAGCGCGTCATCGATGAGACGCTGCGCGACAGGCAGCTTCGCAAGGTGGTGGACGAGCAGGCCGCCGAGTCCGGTCGCAAGCAGGAGAGCGTACTGCGCGAGGCCCGCCGCAACCTGGAGGCCATCGCCGCGAAGCCCAGCCCCACGACGCTGGCCTTCGTGGCGCCCGTGCTGGAGTGGGTGTTCAACCGCATCTACGACGGCATGCACGTCGACGAAGCGGGCCTGCATCGCGCGCTCAAGGCCGCGACGCGCGCGCCCATCGTCCTGTGCCCCAGTCACAAGAGCCACGTGGACTACCTGGTGATGAGCTGGGTGCTCTGGAACCGTGGCTACGCGGTGCCCCTGGTCGCCGCGGGCGCCAACCTGTCCTTCTGGCCCCTGGGCAGCATCTTCCGCCGCTGCGGCGCCTTCTTCCTGCGCAGGTCGTTCAAGGGCGACAAGGTCTACGCCGCGGCCTTCAAGGCGTACGTGCGCAAGCTGGTGCACGACGGCATCCACCAGGAGTTCTTCCCCGAGGGTGGTCGCTCGCGCACCGGCAAGCTGCTGTCACCCAAGCTGGGCATGTTCACGTGGCAGGTGGAGTCGGTGCTCGAGGGCGCGCGCAACGACTTGCTCTTCGTGCCGGTGGCCATCGACTACGAGAAGGTCGTCGAGTCGGGGAGCTATTCGAAGGAGCTGGCGGGTGGAGAGAAGAAGCCCGAGGACCTCAAGGCCCTGTTGAGCACGCCCAAGGTGCTCGCGGCGCGCTACGGCCGAATCCACCTGGGCTTCGATGAGCCCATCTCCCTCATGGAGTTCATGAAGGAGCGCGGCCTCAACCCCGACGAGCCGGTGACGGACGAGCAGAAGAAGGGCCTGGTCCGCGCGCTCGGCAACCGCGTCATGTACGGCATCAGCAAGGTGTCCACCGTGACGCCGCATGCCCTGGTGAGCACGTCCCTGCTGGCCCACCGGCGCCGGGGCCTGACGCAGCGGGAGCTGGCGGACCGCATCAGCATCCTGCGCCGCATCGCACAGGAAGATGGCGCGCCCCAGTCTCGCGAGCTGGGCAATGCCCCCAGCAACCCGGAGACGATGGGCCCCATCCAGGACGCGATGCGCACCTTCATCGACGACGAGATGGTGCGCACGCAGGAGGCGAAGGGCGACGTCATCTACCAGGTGGAGGACAACCGCCGCCCGGAGATGTCCTTCTACAAGAACACGCTGATGAACCTCGTCTCGGCGCGGAGCCTCGTGGCCAACGCCATCCTGGCCGCCGGCTCGCCCGCGCCCTACGACGCGGTGAAGGCTCGCGCCCTCTTCCTGTCGCGCCTCTTCAAGGTCGAGTTCATCTACCGGGTGAACACGACGTTCGACACCATCTTCGCGGAGACGGTGGAGCGCCTGGTCCGCATGGGCCTGGTCATCAACGAGGGCGAGTCCCTGCGCGTGGCCCCGGAGCCCCATGCCCGGCCGGAGCTGGAGTTCCTGGCCGACCTGCTGCGCGACTACCTGGAGGCATACCTCCTGGCCGCGATGACGCTCAACGATGTGGCCACCGGCGTCGCGGAGGACCGCAAGGCCTTCATCCGCCTCGCCCTGGAGACGGGCCGCGCGGAGTACCACGCCGGCCGCATCACCGCCGCCGAGTCCCTGGCCAAGGTGACGCTGGAGAACGCGGTGACCTACCTGCAGGACCAGAAGCTCCTCGTCGAAGAGGACAAGAAGCTCAAGCTGGGGCCGCAGGCCACGGACGCGGAGGCTCGCCGGCAGCTCGCCGACGACATCCGCGAGTACCTCAAGCGCTGAAACGCCGCGCCCACGGGCCGCACTGTCGCCATCGACGGTGCGGCCTGTCAGCGAGGCGTGTGAGGATGGAGGGCATGCTCGTCCGCCCTTCCCTCCTCGTCCTCGCGCTCTGTGGCGCTCCGCTCCTCGGCCTCGGCTGCAAGTCGTCCCCTCCCGAGCGCGACACGCCCTCGCGCACCTGCGGAACCTCCATCCACGACCTCGCCTGGATGTCCGGAGGCTGGCGTCAGGACAAGCCCGGCAGCGCGCTGGAGGAGCACTGGACGCATGCGGACGGCGGCACGCTCTTCGGCGTGAGCCGCGCCATCGTCCGCAACAAGACGGTGTTCTTCGAGTACATGCGCATCGAAGCGCGCGCCGACGGGCTCTATTTCGTGGCCCAGCCCATGGGCCGCCCGGGCACGGACTTCAAGCTGGTGCGCTGCAACAGCACCGGCGTGCTCTTCGAGAACCCCCAGCACGACCACCCCAAGCGCATCTTCTACCAGCGCCCCTCCGCGGACCGCCTCACCGCGCGCATCGAAGGCGACGAGAACGGCAAGGCCGTGTCGCAGGACTTCGACTTCACGCGGCTGTAGCCAGGTGCTCCCGGCTCACGGCGCGGTGCGGAAGACCACCCGCACCTCGGTGGCCAGCGGGTTGCCCTCGAAGTCGGTGAGGACGTCACGCAGCACCAGCGTGTACTGCGTGTTCGGAGACAGCGTGGAGCCCTCGGCGGCCATGGCCTCCACGGTGTACTCGATGTCGCCCCGCCCCACGTTCTGGTCCAGCTCCGGCACCTCCGGAGCGAGGATGGTGAGCGGGACTTCGTCGCGCCCGGCGAACACGGCGATGCCCGGGCGAAGGCTGCGCACGTCCATCGACTCGGAGAAGGTGATGCGCAGCGTCCCGCCCGTCGCCAGCACTCCGCCACCACCCGGGTCCGTGGAGATGACCCTGGGCGGCACCGTGTCGCGTCGCTCGTAGATGGCCTCCCCTGGCTCCAGACATCCCGACAAGGACGTCGTCACGGCCAGGGCCGCCAGCAGCGTGCCCTTCACGAAAGACTGTCGTGCGCGCATCACCGGCACCCCTTCTGCGCCAGGCTCTCCGACGAGTGGCACTTGAGGCAGGCCCGGTCATTCGCGGACGCCAGCTTCTTGCACGACTGCGCGAAGCCCGCCGGGTGCGGGTTGATCTGCCGCCGGGTCGACAGCTCGGAGTGGCAGCTCGTGCAGGACTCCTCGCGGTGGCAGGAGATGCAGCTCGTCAAATCCCTTGATGCGGCGATTCCGTGGTGCTGGGGACCGGGCAGCTCCACCCACGCCGCGTAGTCCGGATGCACCTTCTGGTTGCGCGGACGCAGCGACTTGTCCGCGTCCATGCCCACGCCCACCCGCTCGTGGCACGCGGCGCAGAAGGACTGCGCCCGGTGACAGCTCTCGCAGCGGGGAGAGCCCGCGCGCGCCTGCACCGGGTGCAGCGTGATGTAGTCGTTCGGGTGGATGGACAGCGGCTTCTGCATGCCGTCGTGGCACGTCTGGCAGTAGCTCTCGCTGTGGCACTGCATGCACGTCATCCGGTCCGACTGCGCGCGAGCGCCGTGGTTGAACTCGTAGCGCGGCCCGTGGTCCAGGCCCAACGGGTTGCCCTGCATGGGGCGCAGCAGGCCCGAGTCGAACACGAGCTTCAGCCGCCCCGTGGGCTCCGTGGGGTGACACGTGGCGCAGGTGTTGGAGGCCACGTTGCCGTCGTGGCACTTGAAGCACGTGGCCATCTTCGGGAGCTGGTTGCGCGTGGCGAGCTTCACGTCCGTCATCTCGCCGTGGCACACCGAGCACTCCACCTTCTTGTCCACGTGCTGCTGGTGGCTGAAGTGGAGATTCGCCGCGGGCATGGACAGCTTCGCGGGCTCCTTGCGCACCGTGGCGTCGAAGCCCGGGTGACAGGTGTTGCAGCTCGACTTCGGGTCCGTGGGCTTGCCCTTCCGCCCCGCCTCGATGTCGTGGCACGTCTCGCACTCCTCGTGCCCGGGGAGGTTGACGTCCTTGGGAGACTGGCTGGCGCGGGCCGCGTCGTGGCACGTGGCGCACTCGGCCCCGGCCTCCAGGTGCTGCGCGTGGTCGAAGCGCAGGGGCACGTGCTGCGCGGGATACACGGCGAGGCTGCGCTCGCGAGCCGTGGCGGCCCAGGCGACGCCGGCGCCCACCATGGTGGCGAGCGCGGCCAGGGCGAGCAGCGCGTTTCGGTTCTGGCGGTGCGGCAGCATCTACAGGCTCGCCTTCAGGTCGAAGAGCAGGAAGCCCTTCGTGTCCGAGTCGGTAAACGGGTTGAAGTTCTGCTCCACCACCAGCGAGAGCCGCGTCGCGCGCGTCAGCGCCCGACTGGCCCACACCTGGGCGCCATAGAAGTTGCCCCCCAGGCGCGCGTTGAAGCTGTCGAAGATGCGAGCGAAGGACACCCGTGCGTCCAGGGTGAACCGGTCCCGGTCGAACGAGTAGCCGCCCGTGAGGTCCCCCCAGAGTTGATCTCCACCGAAGCCCGTGCGGTACGTCACATCCAGCGCGGAGCGGAAGGCCCCCGAGCGATACGCCGCGCCCGCGGAGCCACCCACGCTGGTGGACTCGGGAGCGCCCTCGCCGTCCACGAAGGCGGCAATCGCGAGGTCCGGGTTGACGTTCTCGTTGTACTTGCTGCCCAGGCCCTGCACGTAGAAGCGCAGCGCGCCAGGGGTGAACAGGTCCACTCGCAGCCGCGCCTCGTCCCGGGGCGCCCACGCGAAGTAGTACCAGATGGAGTCCGCGGACAGCACGGGCGACAGCCGCATCAGCTCGGCCGTCGCCGAGAAGCGCGTGTCATCCCAGCGCAGTTGCGTGCGCACCTGGGCCACCTTGCCCTGCAGCACGTCGTAGTCCACGCCCGCCAGCGCGTTCAGTCCCAGGCCTCGGCCGTAGCGCGCCTCCACCGTGGCGCGCTCCAGGTTCGTCTTCCCGTCCGACAACGCCTTGCGGTAGCCCACCGCCGCGTTGAAGCCCTTCACGTCCTCCATCAACAGCTTCGCGCCGATGAGGGGCTCAATGGCATCGAGCGTCGGGTCCGCGCCCACCACGCCCTCCCTCAGGCGCCGCTCATCGCTCTCCCGCGTCCCCTCCAACTGGTACACGGACGAGCCCAGGAAGCTGGTGCCCTTCACCCACAGCCCGCCGTACACCTCCGCGCCCAACCCCAGGCGGGTCATGTAGCGCGCGCGCACGCCGTCGAACGCGAGGATGTCCGAGACGTCCGTGTAGAGCTGCCGGCCCAGGCGCCCCTCGAAGCCGCCCTTCGCGTAGCGCACGTACGCATGCAACAGCTCTGCGTCTTCGGACTTCAGGCCGTCGACGCGCTCGGCCTCGCCCTTGGGCAATCCGAAGTCCGCCCAGATGCGCAGGTTGGACTCGAAGCCCAGGTCCTGCCCGGTGGCGAGCTCGAAGGCGTTGAGTCCCAGGTATTGGACGATTCGCCGCCGGGGAAGCAGCACCGGGTCATCCGGTGTGCTGCCACGCCACGCACGAATCTGGTACGCCTGCGCCTCGGTTCGCGCTTCCACCAGGAACGCCGACGCGTGCGACGCCGCCGCTCCCAGCCCCACGCCCAGGGCACACAGCACACCCAGGGGTTGTGCGAGCTTCCACCACGTCCGCTGCGCCGTTCGAGCCAGGATGAAGGACGTCAAGGTGCAACCAGTATAGAGAAGTTGAAGTACGGACAGTTCAGCTTTTCGCTCCAAGGAGACGTCAAATTGGAAGATTCCGCTCCCAGCGACGCCCGGCCTCATGAGCCGACGGGGCCCTCCGAGCCGCCTCCTCCAGGGCCCCCTGAGCCGGGGAGTCCGCGGAGGCTCGCGCTGGCGGGGGCGGCGTTGGCGCTGGTGCTGTTCATCCTGGTGGGGGGCTCGGTCCAGTTCCTCAACGCGGCCTTCGGCATCTGGTTCACCGAGCTGTTCATCTTCCTGGCCCTGGGCTGGCTGCTGCCGCGCCTGAGCGGGTGGAAGCCCGCGCTCTACACCGGGCTGACGCCCCTGCCAGGCCTGCCCACCCTCTTCGGCTTCCTCCTGGGCGTGGCCAACTTCTTCGCGCTGGTGGTGCCCATCCAGTTCGTCGCGCAAAAGCTCGCGCCCGAGTGGCTGACGGAGATGTTCGACGGCTCGCGCCTCTTCGACCAGCAGACGCCAGTGGAGCTGGCCGTCATCCTCGCGGGCGTGACGGTGGCCGCGCCCTTCTGTGAAGAGCTGTTCTTCCGAGGCGTCTTCCAGCGGGGCATGACGCCGCGCCCTCCGGCGTCACCCGTGAAGGCCCTGGTGATTTCCGCCGTCGTGTTCAGCGCGTTCCACCTGGACCCGGTGGGCTTCGTGGCGCGCGTGGAGCTGGGCCTGCTGTTCGGCTGGCTCTACCTGCGCACCGGCTCGCTGTGGCCCGGCATCGGCGCGCACGCGGCCAACAACCTGGTGTCCTCGGTGCTGTTCCTCGCGGCCAAGGCGATGGACCAGGAGGCGACGGACACGGACACCTCGCCCCTCGCCGTGCTCTCGCTGGCGGGACTGGGCTGGATGGGGTTGCTCGGGTTGATGACCTTCGCGCGCCACCATGCCTCCGTGTGGGGCGCGGGTGTGCCCCACAGCGACGAGAGCGCGCGGGAGACGCGACCTGTTCCGTCCCTGCCCAAGCTGCTGTTGCCCTGGGTGACGGCGGCCACGGTGTCCCTTGTCATCCTGGGCGTCG
Source organism: Myxococcus eversor (assembly GCF_010894455.1). GTDB lineage: Bacteria > Myxococcota > Myxococcia > Myxococcales > Myxococcaceae > Myxococcus > Myxococcus eversor. The sequence goes on from NZ_JAAIXY010000031.1 coordinate 18,492, forward strand.
TGGACAGGCGAGGCATCTCCCTCAACCTCTTCGACGTGGCCAATCCGCTGACTCCGCTCAAGAAGGACGCGGAGCCCGGGCTGCAAGCGGAGCGGGAGGCGCTGGAGGAGCTGCGGGCCGCCGCGCGTCGAGGCACGGCCCCCATGGAGGCGTACCACGAGGAGCGGCTGCGTCAGGTCAGCGCCCACAAGGCGGCGGGGGGCCCCAAGCAGCCCTGACGGGCGCGTGGGGCCGCTCCCCTTCCAGCCTCAGACGAAGCGATACGAGCTGACGTTGAACACGGGGCCCACCATGGAGCTGGTAAGCACGTCGCGGTCCACGTCGCCCTCGGCCTCGATGCGCTGGCCGTCCTTCTTGATCTTCCGGTCGCCACCGGCGAGCTGGTAGGTGGTGCCGTCATCACCTTCCAGCACCCAGACGCCTGTCTCCACGTCCCGGAAGACCACGCGCCCGGAGAGCTTCAAGGCGCGTCCTCCTTCTTCAGCATGGCCCGGGCGACGACGATGCAGAGGACGGTGTTGAAGCCCAGCCACGGCTTCGCCAGGAAGGTGAAGGGCATCCACGACAGCGCGGGCGCGCCGGCCCAGGCCGAGTACGCCAGGAAGCCCGCGAAGCCCAGCGCGAGTCCGCCCACCGCGGGACGCAGGCCCTTCCAGCCGATGGCCGGCAGCGACAGCAGCACCGGGATGAGCGCGCTGTAGAACAGCGGGCTCACCGTGCGCCCCCGGCCGAAGATGATGCGCTCCCAGTCGGGGATGGGCAGCGACGCCATCTCCACCACGTTCCCCGCCACGTCCGAGGAGCTCACGAACCACGTGCGCACGAAGTACACGCCCACGGTGGACAGGAGCAGCGGCACCAAGAAGGCCGGACGCAGCAGCGCGTTGAGGTAGCCCGGGCGCTCACGGCCGCGCAGGGTCAACAACACGAAGGCCAAGAGGCCCAGCGCCCAGTACAGCGGCGGCCAACGCGACATCCCGCCGCCCAGCGACGCGAGCGACGCCTCCGCGTTGAGCAGACCGTGGCCGTACTGCTCGGTCCACGCCTGGTCCGCGACCTTCGCCGCGCCGGCATACAGCGCCTTCTCCACCGCGTCCGGAGTCTTCGCGCCCGCCGCGTACAGCATCGCGGCCACCGCGGCCACGTGCGGCGTGGCCATGCTGGTGCCCTGGTACGAGGCGTAGACGGAGCGCGACGGATCTCTCGGGTCGATGGTGTTCTGGAGGATGCCGCCCTCGTCGCCCTTTCGCTTGTCACCACCGGGCGCCGCGATATCCAGCTCCTTGCCGTAAGAGGAGTACGGCGCGAGCGAGCCATCCGGCCCCACCGCCGACACCGCCACCGCACCGGGATAGGCCGCGGGGAACTCCACGCGCGCGCGACCGCCGTTGCCGGCCGCGGCCACCACGGTGACGCCCTTCTTGCGCGCGTACTCCACCGCGTTGGCCATCACCTGCGAATAGCCGCCACCGCCCAGCGACATGTTGATGACGTTGGCGCCCTTGTCCGCCGCGAAGCGGATGGCGTCCGCGATGTCCGCCGTGGTGCCACCACCGAAGTGGTTGAGCACCTTCACTGGCATCAGCGTCGCCTCGAAGGCCACGCCCGCGACACCTTCACCGTTGTTGGTGGCCTGGGCGATGGTGCCCGCCACGTGCGTGCCGTGCCCGTGGTCGTCGTTGGCGTGCTCGTCGTCGTTCACGAAGTCGTAGCCGGGAACGAACTTCACGCCCTTCAGGTCCGGCACCTGCTTGAAGTCGTCGTGGTCCTCGTAGGCGATGCCGGTGTCGAGCACCGCCACCACCACGCCCTTGCCCCGGCTGCGCTCCCACGCCTTGGGCATGTCGATCATCTTCAGGTTCCACTGCCGCGTGTACTCCGGATCATTCGGAGTGTAGCTGGCGCGGACCTCCATCAGCGGCTCGGCGGCCTCGACGCTCGGGTGCTGGCGGATGCGCTCCAGCACGCCCTGCACGTCGTCCACGCCCACGGCCAGGGTGAGGGCCTCATCGGCGCTCTCCACGGAGTTGAGCTCCAGGTCCACGCCCCAGTCAGCCTCCCAGGCGTCGAACTCGGCCTTCGTGGTGCCGTCCTTGAAGTCCACGAGGATGGCGTGGGGAACGACGTCCACGTCGTCAGCCAGGTTGTCGAGCGAGGCGGGAGGCGCGGGCGGACGCTCGGCGTCGCTCTCCGCGGACTTGCACGCAGGGGCTACCGTCACGGCCAGGGCCAGCGCGGCGCCACCCAGGGTCCATCGCACCATCCGCATCGGGCTACTCCTTGAGGAACGAGGCACGCTTCCGGAAGACCCTACGAACGAACGGCGAAACGATTGGGTCTGCACAGACAGTCTGTACGTCCGCTCTCCCGGCGTGCAAGTGCGGGAGGCTGAAGAAATGTGAAGAAGTCCGCTGGGTTGCAGCGCATCGGTCATCCGCCGGAGAGCCGCTGGAGCCATGTGGACACCGCCCGTCCCACCTGCGGCAGGTTGCGCTGGAACGTCGCACCCGCTTCGTCGATGACCTCGAAGTCCCCTCCGGCCCGCGCCACCGCCGCCGACACCGCCGCCCGGGGCATCCGCTGGTCCTCTTCCCCTTGGACCACCAACAACGGGCAGGTCACCCGCCCCAGCACCGAGGCATCCACGTCCGCCGGCGCCACGAGGCACAGCCCGCCCACGGCCGGGAACCTCGCCTGGAGCGCCAGGGCCACCTGGGCTCCTCCGTGGAGTGCCGCCACCGCCAGGGCACTCGTCCCCGCGGTCTCCAGCAGCACCCGCATGGCCGCCTCGGCGTCCTCGAGCAGCGCCAGGTCCTTGCCCCGAGGCCCCTGACTCGCGCCCACACCCCGGTGGTTGAACCGCAGCGTGGGGAAGCCCGCGCTCGCCGCCGCCCAGGCCAGCTCCGCCGCGATGACGTGATCCATCCCCCCACCCTCGTCCGGTCTCGGCGGGATGATGAGCAACGGGGGCGCGCGCTTGCCGCGATGCGCCGTGCCCTCCATCACCACCGAGCCCACCGGAACCAGGGTGGAGCGCTCCAGGAACTGACCTTTCTGGACCATGTCACCCACACCTTAGGAGGGCTCTCGCCGAGCCGATACCTCTCCGGAGAGCTTTGACACGGCGCGTCGGAATTCAGCGTTTGAAGCGAATTACCGCGTTTGTGCGCAACTTCAGACGGGTTCCTGGGACAATGGGGCAAGGACTTTTCTTCCATCCCCCATTTTTGACCGCTGGAGCCTCCCCCCATGAGCACCATCGAGCGCGGCCGTACCCTCGTCGGCACCACCCCTCGGACGAACGTCGCGCGCACGGCTGAAACGAACACGGCGGCGACGCCCGCGGTGCAGCCGACGGCGCAGCGCACGAACGCGGTCGTTGACGGCTTCGACAGCAAGGCGGCGAACACCGCCTCCGTCGCGAAGGTGTTCACCGCTCCGGCCGGCTCGAAGGACAAGGTCTACGACGGCAAGCTGGTGGGCGCGAATGGCCAGACGTTCGAGCCCGGCACGCCGCTCAAGGACATCCCCGCCGTCACGCCTCGCAACAACCCGAACGCGACGGCCACGGTCATCTACACCAACGGCATCCGCACCGATAAGGACAAGCAGGGCGGGGAGCTGCAGGCGCTGGCGGACCGGACGGGCATGCGCGCCATCGGCATCCACAACGCCACCGAGGGCACCATCTCCGACATCCTTCAGTGCGTGAAGGACAAGATGGACAAGGGCACCAACCCCGCCGTGGACACCCTGGCTGACACCATCTACGGCGAGCTGAAGGCGGGCCGGGACGTGCACCTGGTGGGCTACAGCCAGGGCGGCCTCATCACCTCGCGCGCGCTGTCCGACGTGGCGCGCCGGCTGCGCATCGAAGATGGGATGTCCCCGGCGCAGGTCCAGCAGACGATGAGCAAGCTGAACGTCGAGACGTTCGGCGCGGCGGCCGGCACCTACCCGGACGGCCCCAACTACGTGCACTACGTCAACAACCGCGACGCGGTCCCCACCCTCTTCGGTCTGGGCAGCAAGGGGTGGACGCCTGGTGACCTGCTCCGCCATGCGGGCAAGGGCGCGCAGGTGCACTACTTCTCCGAGGACACCGTCTTCTCCGGTGCCCACTCGCTGACCGACACGTACCTCAACCACCGCGTGCCCTTCGAGCAGGCCCGGGCCGGCCAGTTCTGAGAGCCTCCCGTCAGTCGTGGTAGATAGACAGCCATGACGCGTGACGAGGCAACTCAACTGGTGCAGTCGTACCTGACGGCTCAGGGCGCTCCCCTGAGCCCCGGTCTCAATCAGAAGGGGCTCGGCGGAGCCGTGGTCGGCGAGGCGCAGGTGTACTTCGAGCACTCGACCGATTCGGGCGAGCTGAAGTGCAGCGCCCTCATCTACCGCTTCCGCGACGCGCCCCGCCCCGGCGTCCTCGACGGCTTCCGCGACGAGCAGAAGGCCGGCACGGACACGGGCGGCGGCACGGTCGACTTCGAGTCGGAGAGCAAGAGCCTCTTTCTCAGTCGCACGTACACGACGCGCCCCATTGACCTGGTGTTCGCCTCCGAGCTGAGCAAGCTGATGGCGGCGAGCCTCCTCTGGGGTGACACCGTGTTCGAGCGCGTCGCCTCGAAGGTCATCCCGACTCCGTCCCCCTGACATGGCCCTCGCGTTCTCCCGCCATCTCCAGTGGCTGCTGGCCACCATCGGCCTCGCCAAGCCCCCGCCGCCTCCGGGCGGCCCCATGACTCGCGAGGCCGCGCGAGCGCTGGTCCGCTGGTACCTGCAGACGCAGGGCGCCGGGATGAGCGAGGGCCTCAACGAGAACGGCCTGGGAGGCACCATGGTGGGCAGCGCGCAGCTCTACTTCGAGCACCACGCGGACACGCAGGTGCTGGAGTGCAGCGCGCTCGTCTACCGCTTCCGTGAAGACCCCAAGCCGGGTGTCATCGACGGCTTCCAGAAGGAAGCCCAGGAAGGCGCCGACGCGGGCGGCGGCACGGTGGACTTCGAGACGGAGAACAAGAGCCTCTTCCTGAGCCGGAACTACGCCCAGATGCCCTCGGGCGCCGAGTTCACGAAGGAGATGGAGCGGCTCATGAAGGCCAGCCTCGACTGGGGTACCACGGTGTTGGACCGCGTGGCCTCGCGCGTCTTCGGGACCTGACAAGCGCCTGCCCTCGCACGCGGGCCCGGGCGGAATCCCGGGCCCACGAGAGCGGCGGCGCTACACCGCCTGAAGCACGTAGAACTTGAGGTACTTGCCCTCGGGGAACTGCAACCGCACCGGGTGGTCCGGAGGCTGGTAGCGCTCCTCGACGAGTGCCAGGTCGACGCCGGCCTTGAAGCCCGCCTCGCGCACCGCGCCGATGAAGTCCTCGGGAGTCACACGCGCCGAGCACGACGCCGTGGCCAACAGGCCTCCGGGCCGCAGGAGGTTCAGCGCCTGCCGATTCAGGGACGCGTACCCATCCAGGGCCGCCTGCACCGCGCGCTGGCTCTTCGCGAAGGCCGGCGGGTCCAGGATGATGAGGTCGAACGTGCGGCCCTCGTCCTTGAAGGACTGGATGACCGTGAACACGTCCGCCGCGAGGAAGTCATGCTTCTCCGCGGGCAGCCCGTTGCGGGTGAAGTTCTCGCGCGCCAGGGCGATGGCCTCCGGGTCGATGTCCACGGAGAACACCGTGTTCGCCCCGCCCAACGCCGCGTTGACGGAGAAGCCGCCGCTGAAGCTGAAGCAGTTGAGCACGTCCCGGCCCTTGGCCAGTCGACGGATGAGGTGACGGTTCTCCCGCTGGTCCAGGAAGAATCCCGTCTTCTGGCCGCGCCACACGTCCACCATGAAGGTGACGCCGCGCTCGCGGATGGCGATCTGCTCCGGCGCGTCGGGCCCGTACAGCATGCGCCCCGAGCCTCGGCCCTCGTCCTCCTCCACGTCGTCCCGCGCCACTTCATCGCGACCGACGATGCCCTTGAGGCCAGGGATGCCGGCCTTGAGCGCCTCGACGATGAGCGGGCGATACGGCGTCAGGCCCGCCGAATACAGCTTCATCACGGCCCAGCCCGCGTAGAGGTCCACCACCACGCCCGGCAGCCCGTCGCCCTCGCCGTGAATCAGGCGGTAGCTGTCCGTGTCCGTCAGGTCGATGAGGGACTGGCGCTCGGCCAGCGCGCGCCGCACGCGTCGGGTGATGAAGCCCGAGTCCACCGTGTCCCGCGAGTCACGCGTCAGCACCCGCACCGCGATGGCGGAGTGAGGGTCGTAGTACCCCCGCGCGACGAACTTCCCGTTCTCCGTCAGGTCCACCACGCTGCCGGCGGGGATCCTCGGGATGTGCTCCAGCGCCTTGCGAAACACCCACGGGTGTCCCGCGCGCAGGTGGCGCCCCAGTCCCCGCGCCAGCTCCAGCTTCACGACATTCACGGTGTCACTCCTCACGAGCCCCACGGCCCCGCCGAGCGAGGAGGGCCCGAGCCAGCTCCTCGAAACCCTTCCCCTCGGCTGCCCTTGTAATGAAAGCCGGCGGCGCGTCGATGCGGTCCAACACCGCGCGCACGTTGGCCACGCCCACGCCCAGTTCGAAAGCCTGGAACATCGGGGCGTCGTTGAAAGAATCCCCTACATACACGTAACGGCCATCCCGAGGCTCCAGCCGCTCGCCCCACGCCACCCGCGCGAAGCGCCGCGTCGCCGTCAGCTTGTCGAAGCGACCGAGCCAGCAGTTGACGTGCACGGACGAGCGCACCGCCGTCACCCCGCGCGCCTGCAGCAGCGCCTCGATGCGCGCCGCCCCCGCCTCACCCAGGCGGGCCTCCTCGTTGTAGTCCACGGCCAGGTCCACTTCCGTGTACGCGCTGTCCACCGACAGCCGCGCCCCGGGGACCTGTTTCAGCACCCGCCCGACTTCCTTCTCGAGCCGACGCCGGTTCGCCACACGCTCGGCCGGCGCCTCCAGGTACACCTTGCGCAGCCCTCGCTTGCCTCGCAGGAAGAACAGGCCGCCGTTCTCCACGATGACGCCATCCACCGGGAGCTGCCGCGCCCACGCCTCGCCCCACCCCGCCGGCCTGCCGCTCACCAGCACCACGCGCAGCCCGGCCGCGGACAACCGCTCCAGGGCCCGCACGGTGTCCGAGCGCAGCTTGTGGCCGGTGGTGAGGGTGCCATCCACGTCCGTGAAGACGCCCTCGACACGGGACAGGTCCGCCTCGCGCAGCGGGCGCGGTTCCACCTTGCTGGACGCCGCCATCACATCACGTCCAACTGGGCCAACAGTCCCTGGAAGACCGAGATGGTGGCGTCGAGCTCCGGGCCCGTGAGCTGGGCCAGGGGCTGCTTGCGGACCTTGCGCAGGAACGCGTCCAGGTCGGAGGCCCGCCCGTAGAGGGACTGGGCGCTCGCGGCGGCCTCGGCCAGGAGACGGGCGGAGACGGGCGCGTCCGAGTCCACCAGCGACGAGGCCCGCTCCAGCTTCACGCCGCAGGAGGCCCACACCTCGCGGTCATGGATGATGAGCACCTGGCGCTGATTCACGGCGGACAGGCCCCGGACGAACGCGTCCAGCTCGCTCACCACCTTGATGAGGTCCTCACGGGCGGGGTTGGGCAGGATCGCCAGCCGCCCTACCTCCGCGCGCATCTCCACGATGTGGCGCTTGTCCTGCGCGCGCAGGTTCCGGTACGCGGCCGTGCGGCCGAAGGCGTCCATCTCCGTCTGGAGCTGCTGAGCGTTCCACTGCACGTCCTCGGGCTCCGCCTCGCGAACCTTGTTGTGCCGCGCCGTGAGGATGCGGCCCAGGTCCGCGGTGATGGCGCGCACCGTCACCGCCGCCTTCACCTCCGCCTCGTGCCCAGGCACCACCTGCGCCCGCGTCACTTCTCCGAAGGTGCTCGCCGTCTCGAAGACGAGGTTGCTGACCTCCTCGCGGAAGCGCGCCCGGAAGCGCTGGATTTCCGCCAGCAGCGTCCACCTGTCGCTCACCACGGAGGGGTTGCGCATCGCCTCGCCGAGCTGGGTCACGCCCTGGGCAAGCTGCGACATCGCCTCCCGGAGCAGCGCGGATGGGTCCTTGGAAGGCGCGCCGTCCATCTCCCGCATCAGGTCCGCGAGCCCCTCCGAGGACTGCGCGGGGAACTGCTCGCGGATGACGTTCAACAGGGCGTTGACGTCCATCACCGTGTCTCGGATGACGGGCGCCATCTCCTCCCAGAGCGAGAGGTCCGGGCTGGAGTCCACCACCGGCGTCTCGTACTTCACCAGGTCCATGTCACTCAGCCGGCCAATGGCCTGGGCGGCGGCGGCGTACACCTTGCGCAGCCGGCCCGCGAAGACGCGGTCGGGGTGGGCCTGAAGGATTTCCTCGAGCCTTGGGGTCAGGGAGGTCTGCGGGTTATCGGCGTCAGCGGACACGGGGGGCACACTCTAGCGCTCGACTTCCGCGCGGGGGAGTTCTAGCACTCGGACCGGGGCCGCGCCGCAAGGCCCGGGAGCGCTACGGGATGATCCAGGTCTGTCTGCTGAAGGACGGAACCCTCTTCACCGGGGGTGAGGAACTGCTCGCCGAGGAGGGCCGGAAGTGGATTGACGTCCTCCACCCCGACGAGGCGGTGATGGGACGACTGGCCGAGCGCTTCGGCCTCCACAAGCTGGCCGTCGAGGACTGCCTCCACCTGGACCAGCGGCCCAAGCTGGAGGAGTACCCGAACCATGTCTTCATCGTCCTCCAGGGGTTCACCGCCGGGAAGGACGTGTGCGAGCTGACGCTGCATGAGCACCACTTCTTCCTCGCGAAGGAGTGGATCATCACCGTGCACGAGCTGCCCTTCGCGGGACTGGAGGCCGTCCAGCAGCGCATCCGCTCGGACCCGAACTCGACGCTCGGGCGCGGCACGGACTTCGTCCTCTACCTGCTGGCGGATGGACTGGTGGATGCGCAGTTCCCCATCCTCGACACCTTCAGCGACGAGTTGGAGGACCTGGAGGTGTCCATCTTCGAGCGGGCGGAGAAGTCCCACCTGCAGCGCATCTTCGAGATGAAGCGGATGCTGGTGCAGCTACGGCGGGTGCTGTCACCGCAGCGGGACGTGGTGGGGCTGATGGCGCGGCGGGGCATCCCCTACGTCGACGAGCGCACCACCCTCTACTTCCGCGACGTGTATGACCACCTGGTGCGCCTGTACGAGCAGATTGATGCCGGGCGCGACATCCTGGGCAACGTCATGGACGGCTACCTGTCCATGGTGGCCAACAAGACGAACGACATCACCAAGCAGCTCACCATCTTCGCCACCATCTTCCTGCCGCTGTCGTTCATCGTCGGATTCTTCGGGCAGAACTTCGATGCGCTGTCGAGTCGGGGGGCATACATCGCCATGTGGGTGATGATCATCGCCCTGCCCGTGGGCCTGTTCTTCTGGTTCAAGCACAAGCAGTGGCTCTGAGCCCCGCTTGGAGGACGCATGCTGACCGTCACCGTGGATGGAATCCCGCTGCACTACCGCGACGTGGGCCAGGGTCTGGCCGTGCTGTTGCTACACGCCTTCCCTCTCAACGGCGACGCGTTCGACGCCCAGGTGAAGGCCCTGTCCGGGCGCTACCGCTTCATCGTCCCGGACATCCGGGGCTTCGGTCAGAGCAAGATTGGTGAAGGCCCCACCGAGATGTCCCGCATCGCGAGCGACGCGCTGGGGCTGCTCGATGCGCTGAACATCGACCGGGCCGTGGTGGGCGGCGTGTCCATGGGTGGCTACGCGGCCATGGCCCTGTTGCGCGAGGACGCGGGCCGGGTGGCGGGCCTCGTGCTGATGGACACGCAGTGCACCGCCGATGACGACGCGGGCAAGGCGAAGCGGGAGGCCTCCGCGAAAGAGGCCCTGGAGAAGGGACACGACGCCGTCATCCAGGCGCTGATGCCCAAGCTCATCTCCTCGCCTCCGGACTCGCCGGTGGGGCGCGTGGTGGAGGCGCAGATTCGCACGGCCTCTCGCGAGGGCATCGCCGCGGCTCAGCGAGGCATGGCGCTGCGCCCGGACAGCAAGGACATCCTGGCGCGCTATGCCGGACCCGCGCTGGTGGTGGTGGGCGAGCACGACGCCATCACCCCGCTGGAGAAGGCGAAGCAGATGGTGGACCTCGTCTCCGGAGCGAAGCTGGAGGTCATCCCCGGCGCCGCGCACCTGTCCAACCAGGAGCGGCCGGAGAAGGTCAACGCGGCGCTCGACACGTTCCTCTCGTCGCTGCGCTGAAGCTCAGGAGCCTCGCGCCTTCGAGCGCCGGGCCTCCTCCAGGACATGGTCCTTGAGCAGGTAGCCGAAGCCCGCGTTGTGGAGTCGGAGGAGCAGTTCCTGTCGGGTGGAGCCGAGCTTCTCCGCGGTGTCCTCCATGTTCCACGAGGACGCCGCGAGCTGTTGCAGCAGATATGCCCTGCGCGTCTGCGCGGCCGAGAGGCGGTAGGTCTTGAGGTACTCCAGGGTGCCATCGGGGCCGACGATGGCCTCGCCCAGGTGGTTCTCCTCCGAGGGAACCAGGCTGGTGTGGAAGTGCTGGAGCAGGAAGGGCCCGGCCTCGTAGACCTTGCGCGACGTCACCTCCACGCCGAACAGCCCGCCCGCCATGAAGCCGTGGAAGGCAGCCCAGTCCGCGCGCATGCGCGCCACCTCCGTGCGAAGGTCCTCCACGCTGGACACGCGCTTCGCGTCCAGGGGCAGGCCCAGCTCCGGGGCCTCCAGCAGATATCCGTACTGGAGCAGCAGGTCCCCGTAGAAGTCTTCGAGCAGCGTGCGGTGCAGCAGCCGGTAGTCGTCCGGATGCGCGACGACGAATGCGGAGAGCAGCTCATCCGCGTTGAACAACAGCAACCCCACTTGCTGCTCGTGGACCTCGAAGGTGCGCAGCGCGCCGTCCAGCGCGGAGCTGGCCCACCCGGGTACGACGCCCTCGACTCGCGGACTCAGCCCGTGGGACAGGGCCTCCCGCGAATACTCCGCCCAGGCGATATCCGGCCCGCCGAAATGCAGCGCCAGGAAGCCCTCCATGGCGAGGTGCAGCGGCAGCATGCGCAACTGGTTGCGGTCTTCTCGGTGCACCATCCTGTGCAGCAGCCGCACGGAGAACGGGCCCACCTTCACCTTCTTGCCCTCGGGCGCCTGCAGGCGCGTGCCGTAGACGGCCTCCGCCTGTCGGTTGCCCCAGCTCACCACCATGCCGTGCGGAATATAGGAGACGTACTTGAGCCCTCGGCTCGTCGGCGCGCCCTCCAGGGCCACCACCGACAGCGGCGCGTCCGAGTAGTCCCTCCGCGCGAAGCGAAGGTCTCCCTTCACCTCGTCCCGCAGCACCGGCACCAGGCGGATGCGGCCGAAGACTTGCGAGGGCGCCAGCCGCAGGCCCTTCGGCTCCAGGCGTTGAATGAGTCGCGTGTCCGTCATGCCTCGCCCTCCTCCACACTCACGGACACTCCCGGTGCCGCGCTGGCGATCCTGTGTGCGTCCCGCTCCAGCCAGGACACCACCCTCGCGGAGAGGTAGCGCTCCAGCTCCGCCAGCGACGCGGTGCCCTCCGCGAAGCGCGCGAAGCCCAGCACCGTGGGCACGTCCTCCGCATCCCTCACGCCCACCGTGGCCACCGCGCCACCAAACGAGCGCGGCGAGTACTCCTCCGCGTCGAAGACGGGGTTGACGTGCACCAGCGCCGTGCGGCGCCCCGGGTCCAACCGCTCGCGGAACACCCGCGTCAGCTCCGCCACGGCCTTGGGCGGGTCATTGTCGTAGCCGTCGGAGACGATGACCACCAGCTCCGCGCCCCACGCCAGTGCGTCCAGGAGCGGCGTGGCGAGGTCCGTCTGCCCGCGCGCGGTGACAAGCAACGGCTCCTCCACGGGGCACGTCCAGAAGGCGCGGTACTCGCGCGCGGAGGCGGACAGCAAATAGTGCGACGCCAGGGCCACGCCCAGTGGACGCCGCCGCTTCTGCAGCGAGCCCGACGAGGAGTAGCTGTTGTCCAGCACCGCCGCCACACGCCCGAGAGAGGCCGGTGCCCGCGCCAGCACCCGCGCGGACGCACGCTCCAGCGCGGTGTGCAGCTCGTCCCGACGCGCCTCGCGGACCTCGTCCTTCATCGACAGGACATAGAGGGCCAGCTTCGTCAGCGGCGCGCGCGACAGGTCCACCTGAGGCTCCACGGCGCCGTGGCGCGCGGCGGATTCCTGGAGGCGCAGCCGCTCCGCCTGGGTGAGCCGGGGCTCGATTCGCTGGAGGAACACGTCCCGGGGGACGCCGTGCTTTTGCGCCAACCCCTCCGCCACGGTGTAGGGCAGCTCGTAGAGCGCCTCCTGGGCGAAGTGGGCCTTGCGGAACGTCTCCAGCAACGGCTGCGTGTAGACGCGCTTCTTCCAGCCATGGAAGAGGAACGGGCCCAGCTCACCGTCCAGCTTCAGGTGGCCATGCACCACCGCCGCGCGCAGCTTGGCGCGGTACTTCACCGCATCGAAGGGGAGATTCGAGCGCCCCGCCAGGTACTCGCGGGCAATGGCTCGGGCGCGGCGGTTGTTGATGTGCCGCGAGCGCAAGGACTCCAGCACCCGGAAGGCCCGCTGCGTCGGCAGACCGCGCAGCGCGGCGGCGATGAGCGAGCCTTCCTCCTGGCGCTCCACCGGGTCCGCCGGACTGCCGACGGCGAGCAGGTTGAGGATGATCTGCGCCTGGTTGAAGTGGTTGATGCCCGCGGCGAGCGTGCGCCGGTACAGCCGCCGGTAGTTGCCGAGGATGTACTGGTGCAGGAACTCGATGGAGACCGACTGCCCGCGTGCGTCACCGTAGAACTCCCGCTGACCCGTGCAGGAGAAACACGCGTTGACGAACATCACCAGGTCCTCGCGGGCGACCTGTTCGATGCGGACTTCGGCGGCCACGGCCATCGCGCGCACTGCCTCCAGACAGGAGAGAGGAGCGCCGCTCGGGGAGAAGTGAAACGACCAGCGTGTCAGGCTCCAAAGGCTTGAATCGGAAGTCGCATCGGAGTCCCGCGAGCGGCGGCTCCGACGCTACCACACGTCCTGTCCCGAAGAGTCCTGACGCCCGCCCTCAGCGCCTCACGGCTGGCACGTCACCTCGGAGTTGTCGACCTCGCAAGAGGCACACGTCGCCGTCTCCACCAGGGTCCCCTGGCGGCACTCCAGCACGGCCTTGCCATCCTGGCGGCACAGCCCCCGGCCCTCGGAGCTGGAGGAGCAGGCATCCCCCGCGGCGTTGCCGGAGGTGTCGCACCGCACGGCCTCGTCGGACTCGCGGCAACCGAGCGGCCCGCGACAGGGGACCTCCCGCCACGTCCCGGAGCGGCACTCCAGGGCGAGGACATTCTCCTGACAGACAAAGGTGCCCGCCTCATCACAACTGTCTCCCGCGCTGGCGCCACCGCAGCCGGAGAGGAGGAGGGAGCCAACGACGGACACAAGGACGAAGAGAGAGCGGTTCATGAGCTTGCGGCCAATATTTCGAGCGGACCGCCGCCGGTCAACCACCCAGTGTCGACTGGAAGAAACGCCGGAAATTTCCTCCCATGACTCGTTCCACCCAGGACTCTGGATGTCGGCGCAGCAGTGCCGTGGTGAGCAGGTGCAAGTCGGTGACGTCCTTCATCCCCCGTGGCAGCGGCACCATTCCGTCGTAATCCGAACCCAGGCCCACGCCCTCCTCGCCCATGACGTCCACCGCGTGTTCGATGTGGCGGACCACGTCATCCACCGCGTCACCCCCTAGATAAACGGGGGCGAAGATGATGCCCACCACCCCGCCCCGGTCCGCGATGAAGCGCAGCGAGGCGTCGCTCAAGTTGCGCCACCCTCCCCCCGCGGCGCGCACGCCCGTGTGCGAACAGAAGAACCGCACCGTGGGGTGGGTGAAGAGATTCTCCAACGTGCGCTCGGAGGCGTGCGCCACGTCCACGCTCAGCCCCAGCCGGGCCATCTCCTCCATCACCTGATGCCCCAGGGACGTCAGGCCCCGGTTGCCCATCATCGGGAAGGAGGAGCCTCCCAGGTCATTGTTCGACAGGTGCGTGAGCCCCATGAAGCGCACGCCCCGGCGGTGCAGCTCCGCCAGCCGCTCCACCTGTCCTTCAATCGCATGCCCGCCCTCCACGCCCAGCACCGCGGACAGCCGCCCCCGGGCGAGGTTGTCCTCCAGGAGGGACGCCGTCGTGGTGATGCGCGCCGCGTCCTCGGAACGACGGCAGAACTCCTCCATGCGCTCAATCTGCCAGAGGGCGCGAGTCCACTCGCTCGCGCGTGCCTCCCGGGGCCAGCCGCGCCACGCGGCGAACACCGGGAAGCCACCGATGAACGGAAAGCCCCGGGTGACGATGGTGAAGCATTGAAGCTTCACCCCCGCCTCCCGCAGCCGGGGAAAGTCCACGTGCCCTTCGTCCGAGCGCGCGCACAAGTCCCGGTTCCACATGAGGGAGTCCGCGTGCCCGTCCGCGATGCACCAGCGCTGGTGAAGTTCGTTCACGTCGCCCATAGGCGCATCAGTCTGCCTGTCCGCGCGCGCCAGACAAGCACCCTTCCCACGCCCCGCTCTCCGCCAACACCCCGCTCACGACCCGGCCATGGACGCGCCACCCAGCCCCGACGCGGTGGGGAGCCCCTCGTCCGAGGACAACACGTCCGCGGAGCGCCTCCGGGAGCGCGCGTCCAGACGCACCTGATTCGCCTCACGGGCGGCCTCTGAAGGCCCGTATGCGTAGCCCCGTCCGACCAGCACCGCGCGCAGCGAGTCCCGCAGCTCCAGCGCCGTCTGGAATCGCTCCTCCGGCTCGCGGCGCAGAAGGCGCGCGAGGATGGCCCGCAGGGGCGAGGACACGGCGCGCGTGGCGTGGTCCACGTGCTCCGGAGCGAAGCACGCCATGCGCGCCGCCATCTGGGGCGCTGACAGCCAGCTCGGGCTCTCCGCCAGGAGTGTTTCCGCGTCCGGAGCCGGACCGGCCGCCAGCGCCGCGCGCTCCACCGCCTCCAGGTCCAGCAGATGCAACCCCGTGAGCAGCTCCAGCAGCACCACGCCCAGCGAGAACAGGTCCGAGCGTCCATCCAGCGGCTGACGCAGCAGCGCCTCCGGAGAGGCGTACGCCAGGTCTCCCCGGATGACGTGGGCCTCGGTGGCCACACGCCCCGGTAGCCGGGCCCAGGCCAGGGCGAAGTCCGCCAGCTTCACGTGGCCTCTCACATCCAGCCGCAGCGTGCGCGGACTGACGTCGCGGTGGACGAGTCCCAGCGGCCGGCCGCGATCATCCTCCAGCGTGTGCGCGTGGTGGAGCGCGTCCGCCACCTCCGCGCCCACATAGGCGGCGAACGCCTCCGAGAGCGGCCGCCGCCGCAGCGCCGCGAAGCTGACCAGCGTCTCCAGGCTCTGCCCCTCCACGTACTCCATGACGAGGTGGGGCAGCCCCTCATGCACCCGCACCAGGAACACCTGGGCGATGGCCGGATGGGACAGCCGCATCAACAGTTTGACCTCCTCGCGAAGCCGCGCCCGTCCCAATTCGTCGCCCGCGTCTTGCAGGCGCTTGATGAGCACCAGGTCTCCTGGCGTGTCCAGGTAGTGCCTGCGCGCGATGAGCAGCTCTCCCGAGCCGCGCGCGCCCAGGTACCGGATGAGTTCGTACGCCGTGGCGCCGGTGGTGAAGAGGATGAAAGGTCTGGCAGGGGGTTGTGCAGGGTGGTGGGTGCCCATTTCGAATGACTGCTCCAGGGTATGAAGGTCCTCCCCAAGGTTGGGAAGGCGTGAGGAAACCCCACGCATCCTTCCTACCACCCAGGTCCGACACGCCCTTCCAACCTCTTGGAATGGATTCAGGGAAAAAAGGGAACGGCCCCCACCGAAGTGGGAGCCGCCCCGGGTCCATCCGTTACGGGAGACGAACCGCCAACAGCGGCGGACTACTGGTTGGTGGGCGTCACGACCTTGGTGACGCTCAGCTCGCGGACCACCATGTCCTTGCCGTCCAGCACGTACGAGGCGCGGACCTGGTCACCCTCCTTGATGTCCTTCACCTTCACGGCGCGGTTGTCCTGGAGGATGCGGCTCTGGTCGTTGGTCTTCAGCTTGAGCTGACGGTTGTTGGTGGTGTCCACCAGGGTCAGCGAGTCACCGCTGGTGGAGAGCACGCGGCCCTGGACGCTGGTGGCGGCCATGGTGGCCCCCGCCGCGCCGGAGCCGCCCGTGGCCAGGTCCTCGTTCAAGTCGCGCTGCGCCTCGGCCAGGTCGTTCTGCTCATCGCGGACGTCCTCCTGGGCGCTGGCGATCTCCTTGTTCGCCTCGCGATGCGTCTCCGCGATGTCTTCCTGCGCGTTGCGCTGCGTGTCAGCGATGTCCCGCTGCTCCTCCTGACGGGCCTGCGCCGTCTCCTGGCGAGCCTCCGTCTGCGCCTCCGCGACGTCCTGCTGCTGCTCCGCGACGTTGTCCCGCTTGCTGCAACCGGAAACCATCGCCAGAGCCGCAACCGCACCGACCGCCATCATGAGCTTGCGCATTTTGTTCCGCCCCTTTCGGTAGGCTTGCGGGAGAGCATGTCTCCCGGTGTTGGGCAGAAAGTGAGCGCTCCTCTCGCACTTGCACAGGGCTTGCGCGAAGCGTTTGGAAGACACAGGGGCGTCGATCTACGCACGAGGGCCCCGGTCGCCCGGCCGCTCTCCGTGGGAACAATCCCCGGTACTAGCCCGCGCGGGGAACGAAGGTGCCCAGGCAGGCACGCTTCATTCCCACCTCGCGCGATCACGGCCCGGCGTCGGCTCCACCATCCCCGCGGCCACCGTCAGCGGTGCCACCATCCGACGCGTCGCTGCCCGCGTCGCCGCAGAAGGGCGCTCCACCCTCCACCCATCGCGCGATGATGGCGCGCTGAGCGGCGGTGGGTTGCGGGACGACGCTGACCTCGGGCGGCATGTCCTGCAACACGGACGTGCGCACGCGAATTCGCGAAGCCTTCGCGAAAGCGCCCGGCAGTCCCCCGCCGTCCGCTCCACCATCCGCGGGGGCGTAGTAGTCCAGCCGGAACGAGGTCTGCGCGCTGTCGCTGGTATCGGCGCCGTGGCACTTGCTCACACAACTGGCGGCGAGGATGGGCTGCACGTCGTCGCAGTACGTGGGCACCGGCCCCGCGTCGACATCCCCCGCGTCGGGAATGCCGGGCAGCCCCAGCACCTCGCACGTCCGGCCCTGTCCCTGTCGCACCGCGACGCAGGTGTGCGTGTCGGGACAGTCGCTGGCCGTCTCGCACGTCTTGCCGGTGAAGTCCGCCACGTCGATGGTGCAGGCCACGGTGAACGCAACGACGCCGGCCGCGCTCGCGAGGAGTTTCTTCATGATGGGGCTCGTCCTGGAACCTGGAACCTGAAAGCGAGGGGGTACGACGGAGACTTCAGGGCCCGGCGTCGGCCGGAGCGTCGCAAAGCGGAGCGCCCCCGGTGACCCAGCGTGCAATCAGCGCGCGCTCTTCCGCGGAGGGAGCCGGGCTGCCGGCGGGAGGCATGTCCTTCAGGTCCGACGCGCGCACCCGGATGCGCAGCGCCTTGGCTCGCGCGCCGGGGAGGCCGTTGCCCGTCGGCTCGTAGTAGTCCAACCGGAACGACGGCTGACTGCTCCCACTGGTGTCCTCGCCATGGCAGGAGCTCACGCACGTGGCGGCGAGGATGGGCTGGATGTCCTTGCAGTACGTGGGCACCGGCCCCGCATCCACGCCGCCGCCGTCGGCCTGCGTGTAGTGCGGCGGGTAGATGACCTCGCACGTGCGCTCACCATCGGCGCCCAGCGCGGTGCAGGCATAGGCGGCGGGACACTCGGAGTTGTCCGTGCAGACCTTGCCGGCGAGGTCATCCACGTTGAGGGAGCAGGCCACGGCGGCGAGTACGGCGCCGCAGGCCAGGAGGGGGACAGGAGAGCGGAGGGCCACGGGGGGCTCGTTCAGAAGTGGTAGGTGAGGCTCGCCTTTTCGGCGGCCTCGTCGGGCAGCAGCTCCAACACCAGACCGTACAGCACCGCGGCTCCCGCGGCGGCGTACATCAAGTTCGCGGCGGTGGAGGCCGAGCGGGCCCGGTCCAACGTCTCGCTGGCATCGCGCGCCGACGACAGGCTCTGCGCGCGCTTGGCCTCGCCCTGCGCGAAGAAGCCCAACCCCAGTCCGCCCAGGGCGAGCACGCCGCCGGCGACGAAGGCATAACGATGGCCGTGGAGCACGGGCGTCGGCGCTCGGACGGGAGCGTCCAGCGTGGCGACCGGTTCGTCCGCCAGCGCGGTGAGGGGCAGCCCGAGCGCGACGACGAGCGCGATGGAGACAAGCCTGCTGGGAGCCATGAGCATGGCGTCGAGTATACCGGTGACGATGGCGAACGTACTGGCGGAGTGTGCGTTGACAGCACGGTAGGGCCCCCTGTAGTGCGTCCCCGGGTCCCCATCGCAAGGAGCCGTGACGCCGTGCAGGTCTGGGTCAACGGAGAAACGCGCGAGGTGCCGGAGGCCATCACCCTCTCGGCGCTGCTGGAATCGCTGCGAGTCGGCGGTCCGGGCGTGGCAGTGGAAGTGAACGCCGAGGTGGTGCGCCGCGCCCGCCACCCCGAGCATCACCTCCAGCCCGGGGACCGAGTGGAGATCGTCACCTTCGTCGGCGGCGGGTAGCGAGGAGATGGCCATGAGCATCCAGGACAAGCCCTTCACCATCGCGGGGGTGACCTTCACCTCCCGCCTCATCCTCGGGACGGGGAAGTACCCCAGCCACGAAGTGATGAAGCGCTGCCACGAGTCCTCCGGCACGGAGATGGTCACCGTGGCCGTGCGCCGGCTGGACTTGAAGGCCACGGGCGAGGCCTCGCTCATGCGCTGGATCGACCGCGAAAAGCTGCGCCTCTTGCCCAACACCGCCCTCTGCTACACGGCCGACGACGCGGTGCGCACCTGCCGGCTCGCGGAGGAGCTGGGCATGAGCAAGTGGGTCAAGCTGGAGGTCCTCGGCGACGAGAAGACGCTCTACCCGGACGTCGAGGAGACGGTGAAGGCGGCCCGCATCCTGGTGAAGGAGGGCTTCACCGTGCTGCCCTACACCAGCGATGACCCCATCACCGCGCGCAAGCTGGAGGACGCGGGCTGCGCGGCGGTGATGCCGCTGGGCGCCCCCATCGGCAGCGGTCTGGGCATCCGCAACCCTCACAACCTCCGGCTCATCCTGGAGACGGTGAAGGTGCCCGTCATCGTCGACGCCGGAGTCGGCACCGCGTCCGACGCGGCCATCGCCATGGAACTGGGCGTGGACGCCGTGTTGATGAACACCGCCATCGCCGGCGCACAGGACCCGGTGCGCATGGCCGTCGCCATGAAGAAGGCCGTGGAGGCGGGCCGGGACGCGTACCTCGCCGGCCGCATCCCCAGGAAGGCCTACGGCTCCGCGTCCAGCCCGCTCGAAGGCATCGTCCAGTAGCACCATGCCCCTTCCGGTGACGCCCGCCCTCCCCCGGCTCGTCGTCATCACCGACTGGCGCCTGCCCCGCGAGCAACTCCTCGGCGCGCTCTCCCGCGCGCTCGAGGCGGGGCCCGACGTCGCCGTCCAGCACCGCCATCCAGCGGCCACCGGGCGCCGATTCCTCGAGGACGCGCGGGTCCTCGCCGCGCTCTGCCAGTCCCGAGGCAATCCGCTGTTCGTCAACGGCCGGCTGGACGTCGCCCTCCTCGTGGGCGCGCATCTGCATCTGCCCTCGGACGGCCCTACGGCCGAGGACGTCCGCCCTCACCTGCCCGCCGGACGGCTCGTCAGCGTGGCCGTCCATGACACGCGCGAGGCCCGGGCGGCGCTCGGCGCGGACCTGGCTTTGGTGAGCCCTGTGTTCGCTCCCGGCTCCAAGCCCGGGGACACCCGGACGACGCTCGGCCCAGAGGGCTTCGCCGCGCTGGCCGCGCACCTGCCCTGCCCCGCACTCGCGCTCGGAGGAATCACCGCGGAGAGGGCGAGCAGGCTCACCGGCGCGGCGGGCTTCGCCGTCATCTCCGCCGTGCTGGAGGCGGAGGACCCGGCCCGGGCGACGCGAGCACTGCTGGCCGCATGCGCGCCCCGGGCTATGCTGCGCGTCCCGTGACTCCGACTCCCTCCGTCCCCGAGCTGCGCCCCCTTGCCCTGGGCGAGCTGATTGACCGCTCCGTCACCTTCTGGCGCGGCCACCTCAAGCCCCTCTTCGTGCTGAGCCTCGGCTACGCCCTGGTCAACTACATCGCGACCAAGGCGACGCTCCAGTTGACGCGCTGGCTGACGCCCATGCTCTACGTGACGGACAAGGACGCCGTCGCCAAGGAAGCGCCGCTGGAGATGATGGGACAGGCGAGCCTGTCACTGGTGCTCTGGTGCGGGCTGTTCACGTTCCTCATCTGGAGCTACTGGCTGGCCATGGTGGCGAGCGCCCGCTACGTGCTGTCCGCGCTGCTCGGCACGCCCGTGAGCCCGGCGGACAGCCTGCGCCGGAGCCTGTCCAAGGTGGGCGCGGTGACGGGGGCCTTCCTCCTGTCGCTCGGGTGGTCGACGCTGGTGACGCTGGTGGCGAGCATCCCCGGCACCGTGCTGATGGTGGCGGGTGGTGTCGCCACGGCCATGGACTCGAAGGTGCTGGGCATCGTGCTGCTGGTGGTGGGCGGACTGCTGCTGGCCCTGGGGTTGCTCGGGGCCATCCTCTGGTACTTCCTTCGCTTCCTGCTGCTTCCTCCCGCGCTCGCCATGGAGGACCTGGGGGCGTGGGGCGCGTTCAAGCGCTCGGGCGCGATGCTGTCGGGGCGCGTGGAGCCGGGCTTCCTGGGACGGGTGATGGTGCGAGGGATGATTCTCTTCACCGTGGTGAGCCTCATCCTCTTCTCGGTGCACCTGCTCTTCGGCATCCCCTCGTGGCTGGTGATGATGCCCTATGGAAACCCCTTCGCGGCGGACACCATGGCGCGCACGCCGCAGCTCCTGCTGGTGCCCGTGGAGATCCTCCAGGTGGCCGCGCAGGCCTTCTTCTCCCCGGTCAACTTCGTCGTCTGCTCGTTCTTCTACCTGGACCTGCGCGTGCGGCGGGAGGCCTTGGACTTGGAGCAGCGGCTGGGCGCGGAGCCGTCGTCGCCTCTCGCGGCCTGACGTCGAGTTCTTCCGTGACAAGCCTGCCCCTGTTGCTGCTGCTGGCCTCCCTGCCTTGCGACGAGCGTGAGGCCACCACTCGCGCCCTGGAAGAGACGGCCCAGGCCCGCCCCTCGGAGCTGGCCCCGGCCGTGGCGGAGCTGGGGCGGCGCCTGGGCGGCATGCCCCTGCCCCCCTCGAAGAAGGACGCCAAACCGCCCGAGCGGGCCCGACAGGTGGCGGACTTCCTGGAGCAGGCCTGCGCGCTGGAGCAACAGGAGGCCGCGTCGAAGGAGGACGTGGAGGACCTGTCTGGAGAGGAGCGCGAGCGCCTCACGGCAGTGCTCGACAGGCCTGAGTTCTCCCGCGCCCGACAGCGCCACGGCGACGTCGTGAAGCAACTGCTTCGCAAGCTGGAGGCGTGGCTGGAGGGCCTGTTCGAGTCGCGTGAGGCGCAGGGCTTCGCGGTGGCGACGCGCGCGGTGATGCTCGGGTTCGCGATAGCACTGGTGCTGTGGGGCGCGCTGAAGCTGCGCTCCCTGCGCCTGCGCGGAAGCAACGTAACTCCGGGGGCCTCCGACGCTGGCGCGCCGCTGGTGCTGGACGCTCCGCCAGAGCACCTGAAGCGCGCTCGCACGGCGCTTGCCTCGGACGCGCGCGAGGCGATTCGCGAGGCCTTGCTGGGCCTCCTGTCCTCGCTGGAGGAGCGCCGGCTGGCTCGACCAGACCGGGTGAAGACCAACCGCGAGCTGGCGGCGGAACTGCCTTCGCGCGGAGCTCCCGCTTCCGTCACTCGCGAAGTCGAGCGACTGATGTCCTGGTACGACCGCGCCTTCTATTCGCTGACACCGGTTCCGGAGGCGGAGGCCACGCGGTTCGTCGAGGCGGTGGAGCGACTCCACGGGACGCTGGGCACGGAGGTCGCGGCATGAGGCGCGTACGGCCTCGTGGCGTCATGGGAAACGCCTCCACGAGAACGCATCCACGAGACGTTGGGCACAGAGAGCACTGCATGAGGCACGCGTTGCCTCACGGTGTCACGGCCGGCACTCTCGCGACGAGGGAACTCTCCTCATGAAGAACGCGCGAACCGTCGCCGTCTTCGGCCTGCTCATCGCGCTCGCGCTCGCGATGGGGCTGTCCACCCGCCAGGAGGCCCCCGACTCGCCCGTCCCCTCCGTGGACAACCCGGGCCCCCAGGGCGCACGCGCGCTCTACCTGTTCCTTCGCGAGGGCGGCCGCGCAGTGAGCACGCAGCTCACCTCGCTGGAGTCGCTCGCCTCCGGGACGCGCACGCTGGTGCTCGCGGCCCCCACGGGCCGGCCCGTGACTCAGGAGGAAGTGGACGCCGTGGAGCGCTTCGTCCAGGAGGGCGGCACCCTGGTGTACCTGTCCACGCGCGAGCTGGGCATGCACCAGGCCGCGCTGGAGACGTGGCTTCGGCTCGAGGAAGGGCCGCTGCTGCCCGCGAGTGAGCGCGGACTGGCCACGGACCTCGCTGACGCGGGCGGAACCACGCTGGACATCTGGTTGGGCGCGGGCCCCTTCCGGGGACTGACGGCCCTGCGCGCGTCCCAGGACCGGGGACTGCTCATGGACCACCCGGAGGCGGTGCCCCTCGCGGGACTCGGCGGCGCGGTGGCCGTGTGGCGGCGCGCGCTCGGCAAGGGCGAGGTCTACGTCCTCGCCGGCGCGGACCTGCTGGAGAATCGTCGCCTGGAGCTGCTGGACAACGCGCGCCTTTGGAACGCCCTCGCCGCGCGCGGTCCGCTCGTCATCGACGAGTACCACCATCAACTCGCGCCCCCTCCTCCTCTGTCCCGAGGCATCTGGGTCTTCGTCGCGCAGGTGCTCGCCGTGGGAGGTGTCTACGTCCTCTCGCGTGGCACGCGCTTTGGCGCGCCCAGGCCGGTGCTGGTGGAGAGACACCGCTCCGCCCTCGAGTACGTGCGCAGCATGGGCTGGCTCATGCGTCGCTCGAAGGTGGAGAAGGACCTGCTTCCAGAGCTGGACAGAGCGCTTCGTCAGCGGTTGCAGGAGCGCCTGGGAATCTCCCCGACCCTGGACGACGCGGAAGCCGCGCGACTGCTCGAGGAGAGCGGCGGAATCCCCGCGTCGCGCTACCTGGAGGCGAAGGCGGAGCTGACGCGACTGGTGGCACAGCCCACCATCCGGCCAGCGGACTACGCGCGCGTGGCCCGTCTCTACGCGCACCTGGAGCGCGCCGTGACAGGCCGGGAGTCCGTCATCCGGACGTGAGCGCACGCGCGGCGATGACGGGCTCCACAGCCGAGCCCCTCACCGCCGCGTGCTTCGAATCGTTCGACCTAGAGCGTCTTGCCCGCGGCCAGCATCGCCGAGCCCACGTGGTGGCGAATCTCCTCCACCCGCGCATCCCAGCTCTCGTTGAAGATCTTCTCGGCGCGCTCGCGGTTGGGCCCGGGGCCTTCCGCGAGGCACTCGTCGACCTTCTTCACGAAGTCCTCCGTCGAGGTGGCGATCTTGCACAGCCCCACCTTGCGAACCTCCGGCAGGTCCGTGGACACCACCGGCAGCCCGGAGGCCAGGTACTCGCGCACCTTGAGCGGGTTGGCGTTCAACGTCAGCTCGCTGATCTTGAACGGCATCAGCGCCACATCGAAGGCCCGGCTGTAGCCCGGCAGGTCCGCGTAGGACTTGCGGCCCAGCATGTGGATGTTGGGCTCGGCCCGCAGCTTCGAATCGTCGCAGTCCGGCGTCGTCTTGCCGATGACGACCACCGAGCCTTCCGGATGGGCTCGCGCGGTGGCGATGATGGCTTCCTGGTCCACCCAGTCCGCCACCAGGCCGAAGAAGCCGATGACGGGCTTGGGCAGGCTCGCGATGTCCTCGGGGATGCGCGTGGTGGTGTCGCACGCCTTCACGAAGTGGCGGAAGTCCGTGCCGTGACGCACCAGCACCGTGCGCGGGTTGACGCGGGACTTGTTCTCCCGCAGGCGCTCCGCGGAGGTGATGCAGATGTCCGCGCGACGCAGCAGCCGGTCCTCCAGCTCCGCGATGTGACGGCCGTTGGTGTCCGCGAAGGCGGAGAACTCGTCCACGCAGTGGTAGACGACGAACTCCTCGCCCAGCGTGCCCGACACGGGCGCGGACGCGGGCAGGAAGCTCCAGGAGATGGGGCGCTGGAAGCCCAGTTGCTTCATCGCCCGGCGAACCTGAAGCCGCAGCAGCTCGCGGTTCGCCCCGCGCACCATCTCATTGCCGTAGAAGGGAATCGCCAGCGGCGACAGGACGTGGAGGTTGGGCTCCACCTCGCGCAGGCCCTTCGTGAAGCGCTCCAGCTTTCCGAAGATGCGCTTCACGTCGTGCGCGTTCGCCTTCGGCGCACGGTTGCCGATGCTGTTCACCCAGAGGATGCGGTTGTCCCGGGAGAGGATCCGCATGATGTGGACCTTCGACAGCGGGTCCCCATCCCAGTCGTTGGAGAACACCACCAGGTCGCGCCCCCGGAGGGCCCGGCGCGTCAAATCCAAGTCTTCACTGCGCCGCATCTCTCTTCTCTCCTGTGTCGAACAACCTCGCGGTGTCCCCGCGAGCAAGGTTTGGAACGAAGCTCACGTCGCCGGCACCGGCTGGGCCGGCGATGGCCGACGGGGTGACAAGGCCGCGTAGAGGTCCATCAGCACGGGCCCCACATCCGGAGAGGCCACGCGCGCGGGCCCCGCCTCCACCGCGTCGCGAATGCCCGCGGCGAGCGACGCCGCGTCTCCCGCGTGGAACAGCCGAGTCCCCTCCGGCCGCTCACACACGTCGCTGGCCACGCAGGGCACGCCCAGGGCCAGCGCCTCGCGCACGGAGATGGAGTCTCCGTCATGCGTCGTAGGACGAAGGAAGACGTCGCTCCGGGCGATGAGCCCCAGCGCGGCCGGATGTTCCAGTTCGCCCAGCGGCTCCAGCGAAC
Source organism: Myxococcus eversor (assembly GCF_010894455.1). Classification (GTDB taxonomy): domain Bacteria; phylum Myxococcota; class Myxococcia; order Myxococcales; family Myxococcaceae; genus Myxococcus; species Myxococcus eversor. The sequence goes on from NZ_JAAIXY010000031.1 coordinate 43,541, forward strand.
CCGCCACACCCAGCTCCCGCGCGTCGCGGATGAAGTCCTCGGAGTCCGTGCCCGGACCGAACAACGCCAGGCCCACGCCGGGACGCGACTCCAACAACTGACGCACCGCCCGGAACGCGAGCTTGCGCCCGTACACCGGTGACGGATGGTGTGCCATCACCACCAACGGACGGCGGCGAGCACGCGCGGCCTCGACTCGCACGGGCACCGGGCCCGCCTGCACCTGCGAGGCGCAGAAGGCCGGGTGGACGAGGACTCTCTCCTCGGAGATACCGCACGACACGAGCGCGTCGCGCACCGCCGCGGACACCGCGATGATGCGCGAGTAGCCCGCCAGCGCCACCCGCGCGAAGGCCCGCCGACTCGGCGCCGCCGCGAGGTAGTCCGGCAACAGCCCGGAGTGCAGGGTGATGAAGCGGGGGGCACGCGCCCCCGGCAGACTGCCCACCGCCGCCGCGAGCAGCCAGGCCTTGGGGTTGTTCCCGCTGGTGTGGACATGCACCGTCCACCCCGAGACGAGAAACCCGGTCAGCCTGAGGCCGAAGTGCGCGGGGCTTCGCATCGGAAGGACGTCCGGAACCGGCCGGCCGCCCTTTCCGATATCCAGCACCTTCGCTTCGACCCCACGGCTGCGCAGGAAGCGGTGAAGTTGTTGAACGTGAATCGCCACGCCACCGAAAGGCGGCGGATGGTCGCCAACCAGAAGCACGCGCATTGAAGAGCCCTATCGCGGTACGGACGCCGAGGGAGGCACCGCCGTCAGCGAGGAGCGCCGGGGCAACAGCCCCATCTCCCGCTGATACGTGGTGAGCGGATCAGGATCCTGCCGGATGACCCGCGCCGGAATGCCAGCCACGACGGTGCCCGGCGCCACGTCCTTCAGCACCACGGCATTGGCCCCGATGACGGCGAAGTCGCCAATCTGGATGTTGCCGAGAATCTTGGCGCCCGCGCCGACCCGCACGTAGTCACCAATCATGGGAGCACCCTCGAGTCCCGAGCGCCCGCCAATCGTCACCTGCTGGGAGATGAGGCAGTGCCGGCCAATCTTCGCCGCCTTGTGGATGACGACGCCGATGCCGCCGTACCCCAACTGCGTCCCCTCGCCGATGTCGGCCTCGTCCGGAACGTACGAGCTGTGGAGGTAGTAGATGGCTTTCCGTAGCAAGGCAGGGAGCAAGGGAACTCCCTTCAACCGCAGGCCGCGAGCCACCCGGTACAACGTCATCGCATCGACACCCATCCACGCCTCCCTGACCCAACCGCGCGACGGGGAGGAACCTAGGTACCGCCTTCCCAAGTGGGAAGTAGGCCCTCGGGCGCCCCCCTGTTTTCTTCAGACAGTCCTGCGGGGCCGCAGCCCCGCGAGCACCGTGAGCGGCCGGACGCCCGCGGCGTACAGCACCCCCACGTAGCCCACGACGAACAGCACCCCGGCCACCGCCAGCGGCAACACCCGCCAGAAGAAGCCCGTGGGCAATTGCATCCAGGCGCCCTGCGCGCCCGCCCTCAAGAGGAACACCGCCAGGCCCGCCGCCACCGCGGCCACCGAGGAGCGCCCCAGCGCCTGCCAGGGAATGATGTCCACCAGCCGGAGCTGACGTCGCGGAGTGGACAGCGCCGCGGGCACGCGCACGAGCAACATCGCCTTGCCCACCACCTCCGCCACCGCCCAGGAGCCAATGCCGCCCATCAACCCCAGGTGCTTCACCCCGAGGATGACCAGCGGCACCGTCACCGCCGCCTTCACCGCATAGGAGACGAAGATGGCCCGGGTCAGCCCGCGAGCCCTGAGCGTCCCGTCCATGGGGAGGATGGAGAGCACCACGCCCAACACGCTGACGCGGAAGACCGGCACCGCCGGAAGGAACTTCTCGCCGAACATCGCCCCGATGAACTCCGGCGCCGCCGCGAAGAGGAACGCCGCGAACGGAAGAAAGACATACGCCAGCTTCCCGGCCGCCTCGCGGAACGCCTCCACGCCCTCCTCCAGGCGGCCCTCGCGCTCCAGCTCACCCAGGCGCACCATCAGCACCTCGCTGGTGGGCGTGTAGAGCAGATCCACCACCGGAAGCTGGAAGCAGCCCACCCGGTACAACGCATACAGGGCCGGAGCCACCGCGCCCGCCACCGCGTACAGGTGAGCGTTCTGTTGAGGAATGGCCAGCAGCATGGCCGCGCCGAACGGCGCCGCGTAGGCGAGCTGCGCACGGAAGAGCGGCCCGGACGCCAGCGGCCCGGTGACACCGCGCAGAGAGACGACCCACGTCGCCACGAACCGCAGCGCCGCGAAGACCGCCACCGCCACCATCATCCCATGCAGCGAGGCGCCCAACAGCGGCGGCACCACCATCACCGCCGCGCGCACCGCGTCCGAAATCAGATACACCCCCGCCGACGCGCGCGTGCGCCCCTGCGCCGTGAGCGACACCTCCAGCGGGAAGCTGCCCAACAGGAACGCGGTGTACGCCGCGAGCGACAACCGGTACTCGAGCAGCGCCGGGTTGGAGAACCACGCCGCCACCGGCCCCAGCAGGACATAGACAAGCAACGCGCCGACCAGGCCCGCCCCGGACATGAACAACAGCGTCTGTCCCAGGTACGGCCGCTTCTCGCTGGTGCGGGGCAGGAAGTAATACAGGCTCTGCACCACGCCAAAAGGCAGCACGTAATACAGCGTCGTGGCGATGAGGAAGAGCTGGTAATAAGTACCGTACTCGTCCAGGTGCAGCACCCGGGCAAGCACGAGTGGAATGGACAGCGTCAGCCCGGCGGTGAACAGCCGGGCCAACACCAGGGGGCCGGCGCGTCCGAGGAACGAGCTCCCGGACGCGGCCGACGAGGCACCTCCGCTCACGGAGCCTCCTTCAAGGGCGCCCCCGTTGGCGTCGCCAGCACGTTGCCCAGCAGGCCCTCACGAAAAGAGTGCGTCCTCCTGCCTGGCACCGGATGGCTCATGCCGAGCAGCCCGAAGCAATCATCCAACTGGCACCCGGTGAGCGGCGACGAGTAGTCCCCCAACATGCCCAGGCTGAAGTTCTCCCAGAGCACCTTGCGCTTGAGGGTGAACGGGTCTCCGCCAATCCGGTTGGGCAGGTCCTCCGTCGTGACACCCGAGCGGAAGCCGTGCGACGCCAGCACGCGGATGACCTCGTCCGAGTACCACCCGTTGCAGTACGCGAAGTCGCGCACCTGGATGCCGACCTCCGCTTCGATGGTCCGCTTGGACTCGAGGATCTCCTGCTCCACCACCGCCTGCGGCTCCAGCGTCAGCACCGTGTGCCCCAGCGTGTGCGCGCCGAACTCGAAGCCGTCGCGCGCCATGCGGCGCACCTCGTCCCAGTTCATGACGTCGCCCTGCTCCGGCACCAGGTCCTGCCCACCGCCGAGCTGCTGCTCCAGCGCGTCGATGATGGACGTCAGCACCCGCGTGGGGTGCTCTCCGATGAAGTCGTCGAGCGCGGCCGACACCGTCTTCTGGCCGGAGAGGATGGGGCCGAGCAGCTCCATCGACGCCTCCGGCAGCGCCGCGTACACCGGGTGGTAATGCCGCTCCTGCGCCCGGCGCAGCAGGTGGAACAGGCGGTCATGATTGAACCGCCGCTTCGTGCCGATGAACGCCGTCGGCAGGTAGGTGATGGCCGGCACTCCCATCTGCTTCAGGATGGGGTACGCGTACCGGTACACGTCCCGGTAGCCATCGTCGAAGGTGATGACGCACAGGTCCTTCTTCGTCACCCTCCGCCCCGACATCACATCCACCGCGTCGCCAATCGACGCCAGCTCGAAGCCGGCCGCCGAGGCCTCCTCGAGATGCCGCCGGAACGTCTCCTGGCTGATGAGCAACCCGGGAATGGAGCGCTGCAGCTCCCCCGTGAAGTCGCTCACCACGCGGTGATAGCTCACGATGAGGATGCGCCGGCCTCCCGACTGCACCCTCCGATAAGCCGCCATCGCCCTGCGCATTCCACTGTAGTGCAGCACGCCAGCGGCCGCCGCCTTGACCGCCCTCCGCAAGACCCTCGCCGTCGCCATCACGCCCCTCCGCGGAAAAGCTTCCTCTGGCCCATGTTCCTCAACGGGAACTCCCCAACTCGCGCGGGGGGTATTGCAGGCGGGATGCCACACCTGAATCCTGGACGAAACCCTCTCTTCAGAGGGGGATCCCGGCGGTACGGGACACATGGCCACCGGTGGACACGACGCACGGTGGAAAATCGACGGCCCCCACGGGCACACGATGCCCCACCCATTGGAAAAACTTTCCTGTCTTCAGGCCCGCTCCGTCCCTGCCCGGCCAGCCACCCGGGTTTCACTGGATGACAGTCGGGATTCCGGCTACGAACCGGCTTCCCGATGCCTTCCCTCCCCGCGCTCGCGTTGCACGACGTCAGCAAGCGTTACGGGCGCCGCTGGGCGCTGGCGCGTCTGACCTACGCGCTCCCTCCTGGACGCTCGCTGCTGCTCACCGGCCACAACGGCTCCGGCAAGACGACCCTGCTGCGCCTGTTGGCCACCGCGCTGAGCCCCACCGCCGGACGGGTGGAGGTGCTGGGACGCGACGCCGTGGCGGACCGGGACTCGGTGCGACGCGACGTGGCGCTCCTGTCCCACGCGAGCTTCCTCTATGAGGACCTCACCGCGCACCAGAACCTCACCGTGCTGGCGCGCCTGTTGGGGCACCCCTCGCCCAAGGACGGCGCCAGCGCGCTGCTCTCGCGCGTGGGCCTGGAGAAGCGTTCGGACAACCCCGTTCGTGGCTTCAGCGCGGGCATGCGCAAGCGCCTGGCCATCGCCCGGCTCCTGCTCAAGGCCCCCGACCTCGCGCTCCTGGACGAGCCCTTCGGTGAGTTGGATCCCGCCGGCATCCGCGACATGGAGGGCTTCATCGCGGAGCTGAAGGCGGCTGGCGTCACGGTGGTGCTGGCCACGCACCTGGTGGAGCAGGGCATGTCGCTGTGCGAAGAGCGCCTGCACCTCCAGGACGGCCGGGCGGTGGACGCGTGAGCACGTCCCGTCCCCGGCCCATCGGCCTCATCGGCGCCACGCTGGCGCTGTTGCGCAAGGACCTGCTCATCGAGTGGCGAACCCGCGCGCGCCTCAACGCCATCGTCTTCTTCGCGCTGGCCACGCTCCTGATGTTCTCCTTCGCGCTGGGGCCGGACACGCGCCTGCTGGAGAAGAACGCGGGGGGCTACTTCTGGCTCGCCATCCTCTTCGCCAGCGTGCTGGCCATGGGCGAGTCCTTCCGCGTCGAGTCCGAGAACGCCTGCCTGGACGGCATCCGACTGGCCCCCGCGGACCCGCGCGCCATCTACCTGTCCAAGGCCCTGGGCAACGCCCTCCTGCTGATCGCCCTGGGCATCGTGCTGCTCCCCGTCATGGTGGCCCTCTACGGGGTCAAGGTCGTCACCGGCTTCGTGGACCTGGGAACAGTTCTGCTACTCGGCAGCCTGGCCCTCAGCGCACCGGGGACGGTGTACGCCGCCATTTCCAGCAACGCCCGAGCGCGGGATGTCCTCCTCCCTCTGCTATTGTTCCCGCTGGTCATCCCCGCCCTGCTCTCCCTGGCCAAGGCGACCTCGCTCGTTCTCCAGGGCGACCCCATGAATCAGTTGGGCTCATGGCTGGGGCTTTTGCTGGGCTTCAATCTGATTTACTGGGGCGTAGGCTTCGTGCTGTTCCCGCGCATCATCGAGGACTGACGGATGAACAAGCTCATCAAGTGGGGCCTGCCGGTGGTGGGTCTGGGCGTGCTCGCCGCCGGATGGTGGCTGGGACTGGCGTGGGCACCGCCGGACCGGGAGATGGGTGACGTACAGCGCATCATGTACGTGCACGTGCCACTCCAGTGGATGGCCATGCTGGCCATGTTCCTGAACTTCGTGGCGGCGGTGGCGTACCTGGTGCGCTCCAACGCCAGCTGGAAGCTGGACTCGACGGCGGAGTCGGCGGCCGAGGTCGGACTGGTGCTCGGCGCGCTGGGCATGGTGACGGGGGCCATCTGGGGCCGTCCCACCTGGGGCGTCTACTGGTCGTGGGATCCGCGCCTGACGTCGGAGGCCATCATGCTGGTGACCTACACCGGCTACCTGGTGCTGCGGCGCTTCGTGGAGGATCCGGACAAGCGCGCGACGTGGAGCGCGGTGGTCGCGATTCTCGGCGCCATCAACCTGCCCATCGTCTGGTTCTCGGTGCGCTGGTGGCGCAGCCTTCACCAAGTGCAGTCGAGCCCCAAGACGGTGGATCCGCAGATGGTGCTGTGCCTGCGAGTGTCGGCCATCGGCCTGTTGCTGCTGACCATCGCCCTGCTGATGCACCGCTACCGCATCGCCATGGCCGAGCGACAGGCGGAAGTCGCCCTCCCGGAAGCGCTGCCCGGCAACAGCCCCGCGGCGTCCGTCCGCGACACCCCGAAGGTGGCCTGAACATGACGACTTTGACGACGCTGGGAGTCCTCGCCCAGGCCGCGGGCCAGGTGGGAAGTGGCCGCATCCAGGGTGGTTGGGGCTATGTCTGGGCCTGCTACGGCATCACCGTGGTGGCGCTCGTGCTTTACTCGCTGTCTCTCTGGCTGCGCCGGCCCCAGGCCGCGAAGGAGTGAGCCCGTCATGACGCCTGTCGCTCGCAATCGACTGTTCGCCCTGGGAGCGCTGCTCGTCGCTGGCGCCGGACTGGGGTTCGTGGCCTTCGGCAACATCGGAGAGAACCTCGTCTACTACTGGAGCCCCTCGGAGATGCTGGCCCAGGGGGAGAAGGCGTACTCGGCCACCATCCGCCTGGGTGGCGTGGTGCAGCCGGGCAGCATCCAGTGGAACGCGGAGCACACCACCCTGCACTTCCGGGTGGCCAACGACGCCCACGAGGGCACCGCCAGCGTGCTGGTGCGCTCCACGGAGACGCCGCCGCAGATGTTCCGCGACAAGATTGGCGTCGTGGTGGAGGGCACCTACGACGCGTCCGGAGTGTTCAGCTCCAACCGGCTGATGGTGAACCACTCGAACGAGTACCGCGCGCCCAAGGAGGGCGAGGACCCGAACAAGTGGCGTGAGACGCTCTCCGAGGGCACGACGACGGCCAGCACGGGGACGGGCGCGGAGGCGCGGTGAACGGGTCGATTGGATACGGGCTGGTGCTCGGAGGGCTCGCGTTCGCGACCTTCGGCGCGCTGGTGGGGCTTGTCACGGGGTTGCGCCGCAGTGAAGCGGGCTTCCCCTGGGTGATGCGCGCGGTGTGGGGCTTCGCCGGCTGCATGGTGGCCGCGAACCTGATGATGGTCTACGCGCTCGTCACGCATGACTTCAGCGTGAAGTACGTGGCGCAGGTGGGCAGCCTGGACACGCCGTTGTTGTACACGGTGGTATCGCTGTGGAGCGCGCTGGAGGGGTCCATCCTCTTCTGGGGCCTCATCATGGGCGTGTACATCGCGGCCTTCGCATGGGTGCACCGCCGCGAGCACGCGCGCTACATGCAGTTGGCGCTGGGCACCATGCTGGCGGTGGGCGTGTTCTTCGCGTTCCTCATCGCGGGCCCCGCCAACCCCTGGGGCGCCGTGTCGCCCGTTCCGGCGGACGGCCCCGGCCCCAATCCCCTGCTCCAGAACCACGTCCTGATGATCATCCACCCGCCCTTCCTGTACCTGGGCTACGTGGGCATGACGGTGCCGTTCGGCGTCGCGGTGGCGGGCCTGCTGCGCGGCGAGATTGGCGAAGCGTGGATGGCGCCCCTGCGGCGCTGGACGCTGGTGGCGTGGTTGTTCCTGTCGATTGGCATCATCCTCGGCGCCTGGTGGGCCTATGCCGTGCTCGGCTGGGGCGGCTACTGGGCGTGGGATCCGGTGGAGAACGCCAGCTTCCTGCCGTGGTTGACGGCGACGGCGTTCATGCACTCGACGATGGTGCAGGAGCGCAAGCGGATGCTGAAGCTGTGGACGCTGTCGCTCGCGCTCGCGTCCTTCGTGCTGACGATCCTGGGCACGTTCATGACGCGCTCGGGCATCTTCAACTCGGTCCACTCCTTCACCCAGTCGGACATCGGCCCCACGTTCCTGGTGTTCCTGGGCGTGCTGCTGGTGGTGTGCATCGCCCTCCTGGCGGTGCGCGGTCCGCTGCTGGTGCCCGAGGGGCGGCTGAGCTCGCTCGCGTCACGCGAGGCCAGCATCCTGATGAACAACCTGGTATTCGTGGCGATCACGTTCACGGTGCTCCTGGGCACGCTGTACCCGCTGGTGTCCGAGGCGGTGCGTGGCGTGCGCGTCAGCGTGGGTGAGCCGTACTTCAACAAGATGGCGGTGCCGGGTGGAATCGCCGTGCTGTTCCTGATGGGCGTGGGCCCGGTGCTGCCGTGGGGCAAGCCGGACAAGGAGACGCTCCGGCGGCAGTTCCTCATCCCCGCGGGGGTGGGCCTGGTCGTCGCGGCCATCTGCTTCGGGGTGGGGCTGCGCGGCGTGTACCCGCTGCTCACCTTCGGGCTGGCGGGCTTCGTCACCGTCGTCACGCTGCGCGAGCTGGTGTCGCCCATCCGGGTCCGCATGACGGAGCGCAAGGAGAGCTTCCTCACCGCGGTGTTCACGAGCGCCACCAAGGCGCAGCGCCGCTTCGGCGGCTACGTGGTGCACCTGGGAATCGTCCTCATCATCGTCGCGGTGTCCGCGTCGTCCTCGTACGTGAAGCACACGTCGGGCACGTTGAAGAAGGGCCAGACGATGACGTTGGACGGCTATCAGCTCAAGTACCAGGGGCTGATGAGCGGCGAGGAGCCGCACCGCACCTTCGTCGCGGCGCGCGTGGAGGTGACGACGCCGGGCGGCAAGGTGGAAGAGGTGAAGCCCCGCCTGAACTACTACGAGCGGAGCACGGACCCCATCGGCACGCCCGCGGTGCGAGAGACGGCCGGCGAGGACCTGTACATCTCCCTGATGGCCTTCTCCGAGCAGGCCGGCAACGCGAGCTTCAACGTCTGGGTCTTCCCGATGGTGGGGTGGATCTGGTGGAGCATCCCGCTCCTGGTGCTGGGCACGCTCATCGCGCTGTGGCCGCGTCGGCGGGCGGCGGTGGCGACGGCCAGCGCGGAAGCAGGCGCTTCGCCCCTGGCGGGTGGTGACGCGGAGCGGGGGGCGGCCTGATGCGTCGGTACCGCTATACCATCGGCTTCGTCATCGTCTGCGTGGGCCTGCTGGTGGTGCTGGCCAAGGGCTTCGGGCGCAATCCGCACGAGGTGCCCTTCATGCTCGCGGGCAAGCCGGCACCGGACTTCGTGCTGCGCTCGCTGGACACCGGTGAGAAGGTGAGCCTGGCGGACCTGAAGGGCCGCCCGGTGGTCATCAACTTCTGGGCGTCGTGGTGTGGGCCCTGCCAGTACGAGCACCCGGTGCTGGAGTGGGGGCAGCGGGAGTTCGGCTCGCAGGCGGTGTTCCTGGGCGTCGTCTTCGAGGACTCCGAGGACAACGCGCGCGCGTTCCTGCGACGCCAGGGGTACAGCTTCCCGCAGCTCGTGGACCCTCGCTCGCGCATGGCGGTGAGCTATGGCGTTGCGGGTGTGCCGGAGACCTACTTCATCAACCCGGCGGGCACCATCCAAGGCAAGCACGTGGGGCCCATCGACCCGGAGACGCTGACCCGGCGCATCCGCGAGCTGACGGCCACCGCGGAGGCTCCTTCCTCCGCCGAGGCGGCCCGGCCGTAGCGCCTCACCGGAGGCCTCTCGCTTCCGGTGGAATCGACGTATCATCGGCCGGCTTGCGCTGGACCGAGAGGGCTTCCCCCCGCCCTCCGCACAGCAAGGTGGGTTCATGCGGTGCCCGGAGTGCGGCGAAGCCTCGAACAGTCGGCTGAGGTATTGCGAGAACTGCGGCGCGAAGATGCCGGAGCCCCCCCCGGGCGTCACGGGCTCGCGTCCCACGCTCCGGGCCAGGCGGTCGATGGAGGAGCCGTCCTACGCGGCGGATATCATCGACGAGGCGGAGGCCCACCGCCAGGGCGTCGACTATGTGCCGCCGGCACCCGCGGCGAAGTCGAAGTCGAAGGTGATAGCGACGGCGACGGCTGACACGGCCGAGGACACGGACCCGGGACAGACGGGGCCCAAGTACGACGGTCCCCGGTGGCTGGCGAGCGTGCCGGCGCACTCCCAGAGCGTGGTGGGGCTGGCGGTGCTGGCCTTCGCGCTGGCGCTCTCCATCCTCCCCGCCTTCGACGGCGTGGGCGTGGTGGGCACGTTGCTGGCCCTGGTGGGCGGGGTGCTGCTGGTGGCGCGCGAGCTGCGCCTGGCGGGCGAGGCCTCGAGCGTGACGAAGCTCCTGCCCGCGGTGCTCTATCGCCCCGAGGTGCCAGCGGCGTACGCGGCGCTGCTGACGGCGCTGGCGGTGCGGATGTTGGGGCTGGGCTTCACGCCGGTGCTGTGGCTGCTGGGCGCGGGCCTCGTCGTCCATGACCAGTACCGCAAGGTGATCGCGGGTCCGGAAGGCGTGCTGGCGCGCTACTTCGACGGGAGGCAGTTGCTCGTCGTTCCAGAGGTGGTGGCGCTGGGGGGCGTGGCGCTGTGCGTGCTGACGCTCTTCGCTCCGTGGGCGACGGTGAGCACGATGCCCGAGGTGGCGAATGCGCCGGTGCCCGCGGGCCCTCCGGAGCTGCACGTCATCCCCTCGCAGCGTGCCGCGGACGACGTGCTCTATACGGCGGGGGCGGGCATCACCACGCTGTCCGGGTGGGATTTGTCCGGCGCCGTGGTGGTGGAGTTGCTGTTGCTGTCGCTCTTGGGATTGCTCGCGCTGAGGCCGGAAGTGTCGCGGCCCGCGTGGACGCGCTTCGCGCCGGCTGGCGTCGTGGGGGTGGGCCTGCTCTGGGCGCTGTTGCACATTCGCATCTCGCCGGGGCCCATCATCTTCGTCATCGGCCTGGGCGCGGTGGGTGTGCAGGCGTTCCGGCAACTGCGTGAGGCGCAGTTGCAGGCGTACGCGGCCCCGGTGCCCGCGTATGACGACGGCATGGACGAGACGGAGCGCCTGGACGACGAGCCGGATCCGGACGACATGGGTCCGGATGACGAGCCGGGCGCTTACGCCACGCGCCCGGACGATGAGCCGGAGCCGGACCCGGACGACATGGGCCCGGACGACGAGATGGAGGACGTGAAGCCGCGCAGGCGGTGAGCTTGTCGTTCGAGCAGGCTCCCGCGACCAGGGAGCCGCCGGACATGCGGCACTGGCCTGCTTCGAAGGCACGAAGCAGGTCCATCCTCGGGAGAACGACGACCCGGCTCGATTGGCCTGCGCATGCCGGCTCAACCGATGAAGGCCGTGGTGATGGATTCAGAGGGGCAGTACGTCCGGGACTGCGTGGACGACGAAGTGGGCGTCCTGGTGGTCAGCGGTCCGAACGTGTTCGACGGCTACCTGTCACCGGAGCAGAACACGAAGCTCTTCCCCGACCTGGGTGACGGACGACGCTGGCTGGACACGGGAGACCTGGGACGCCGGGACGCCGACGGGTTCTTCTGGCTCACGGGGAAGAAGAAGGAGCTCATCATTCGCGGTGGGCACAACATCGACCCGGCCGATATCGAAGCAGCGCTCTACAAGCATCCGGCGGTGCAGCTCGCGGCGGCCATCGGTCGTTCCGATGCGAGGGCGGGCGAGCTCCCCGTCGCATATGTCCAGCGCAAGGAGGGAGCGCGATCGACACCCGAGGAACTCCTGTCGTTCGTCGCGGGAGAAATCGCCGAGCGCGCGGCGATGCCCAAGGCCATCCGCATCATCGAGACGATGTCCCTCACTGCCGTGGGGAAACAGGCGCCCACATACCAAGGGGAGACAGCAGCAGGACGACTGCGTCGACTGCTGCGCTCACCACTGGTGGCAGTCGCCGAGCGTCTCCCGAATCGCTGAACCCGCACGGCACGTGCCGGCCGACAACGATTCAGCACCGGCTCAGTCATTACCGAAGTCGGCGTCGAACGAAGCGATGGCCTGTTCAACCGTCGCGAACAGGCTGCTCCTCACTTCCGGCGCCTCTTCACAAAGCAACTCCCAGAACTGCTGCTCGTGGCGGCGGAGAAGCTCTCGCTCCACGGGCAACCTGACCCAGTCAGCGCTCTGGACCACGAAGCCGCGTCCGGGAAGCACTTCGACACAACGGTAGACGACTGCCACGTTGGCCCCAAGACGTCGGACGATGTCGAAGGGCCGGTACAGCACCGAGTCGCTCATGGACGCGAAGCCTACTCCCGCGGAGCCCAGCCCCCGCGGGAGTCTCTGCGGCAGAGCTACTTCGCCACGGGCTGCCCGATTTCCTTGAGCACCTTCTCCGCGTTCGTGTTCGTGGGATCCAGCTCCAGCGAGCGGCGGTAGCTCGTCACGGCCTGGGCCTTGTCACCGTGGGCCAGATACGCCTCGCCCAGGCTGTCATGGACGTTCCCATCCTGCGGGAACAGCTCCACGTTGAACTTGAAGATCTCAATGGCCTCCGGCAAGCGGCCCCCCTGCATCAACCGATAGCCGACGGTATTGAGCTCTCCCACCCCGAAGAAGTACTCAGCGGGCTTCTTCGCCTTGACCGCCTTGTACTGGGTGATGGCGTCCGTGGCGGGTCCCTTGGCAAGCGACTCCCACACCACTTCGCCAATCGGCTTCAACGGCGTCTGGGGCGTGACGCCGTGAAGGACGCTCAGGGCTCCCACCGCCATGCTGCGCGCCCTCACCCCGCGCCCCACGTTGCTCAGGACGATGATGACCTCCTTCTTCTCCGGCACGCGCACCAGATACGAGCTGAAGCCGTTGATGCCACCACCGTGGCTCGTGGACGCGACCTCCGTCTTCCCGTCATCCAGCTTGATGGGCGACACGTCCCAGCCGAAGCCGTACCCCGCCAGCCCCGGGGTGAACATCTTCTGCTTCAGCTCCGCCGACAGCACCTTGTCTCCGTAGAGCGCGCGGTCCCACAGATAGAGGTCCTCCACCGTCGAGTACATCGACCCGGCCGCGTACGGCAGGCCCATGTCGATATACGCCGCGTTCACGAACCCATCCGGGTTGCGCTCATAGCCGCTCGCGCGCTTGGCCAGCACCGTCGCCGACACGTCGAAGCCCGTGTTCTTCATCCCCAACGGCTCGAAGATCCGCTCGCGCAGCACCTGCGCGTAGGACTTTCCCGTCACCTTCTCGATGATGGCGCCCAGGATGAAGTAGCCCGAGTTGTTGTACGCGTACTTCGACCCCGGCTCGAACTCCAGGTCGCCGCTGGCGAACTGCTTCACGAACTCCGCCACCGTGTACGGATTGCGGGAGATCTTCTCACCGAAGTCCGGCCGCCCCGTATAGCTGGGGATGCCCGACGTGTGGTTCAGCAGGTGCGTCACGGTGATGCGCGAGCCCGTGTCCTTGCGGTAGTCCGGCAGGTGCTTCGTGATGGGGTCCTCGAGCCCCACCTTGCCCTCTTCCACGAGCTTCAGGATGAGCACGGCGGTGAACTGCTTGGTGACGGAGCCGATGCGGAACTTCGTGTCCGGCGTCACCGGAAGCTGCCACTCGAAGTTCGCCTGGCCATACCCCTTCTTGAGGATGATGCCCTTCTCGTCGGCGACCAGCAGCGCTCCGTTGAACTGCTTCAGCTCCAGGTACTTCGCGGCCAGGCGGTCAATCGAGTCCTTCCGACTCGCCGCGCTCGCCGACGACACCGCGAGCAACAGCGCCATTCCCGCGACGACTCCAACATCCATCCATCCGCGCTTCATGCAGAGCTCCCTCGAAACATCGAACCGCCGGCATCGACCGGATTGGTCGGCCCAGACCCACATCCCCCTCCAGGCACGAACAGGGACGACTTCAATTGCGTGCTGACGTGGCATGGGCCCCAGGCCCGCGCTACCTTCAGTCGTGATGCGCAACCATCCCCCCAGGCAAGCACTGGCGTTCTGTGTGCTCGCCATGATGACCTGGGCCTGCCGGAGCGAGCCTCCCCCCAGCTACGTCCGCGTCGAAGGCGCCGCGCCGGTCATCGAGGATGCACCGGACGCACGAGCGCTGCTGGTGGTTTTCTGGGCGTCCTGGTGCCCCCCCTGTCGCAGGGAGACACCGCAGCTCCAAGCCCTGGCCGAAGCACCTCCCGAGGGACTCCAGGTCGTCGTCTTCAGCCACGACACCGACCTCGCCACCGTGGAGGCGTACTTCGAGGGCCCTCCTCCTCCCGAGCTGCGCGTGCGGCTGGACCCCGGCAAGCAGGTCGCCCATGCCTTCGGGGTGGAGCTGCTCCCCACCAGCCTCCTCGTCGTCGAGGGCCGACTGGTCGCCCGCTTCCCAGGCCCTCGTGACTGGGACTCCCGGGCCATGCGGCGCCTCCTGGAGAAGTTGAGCGTCCCCGTCGAGGGGCGGGTCTCCGGCGCGGCGAATTGACTCAGCCCCTCCGTCCTGGCTAAGCCAGCGGGTGGATGCGGTTCCTCCTGCGATTCCTGGCCGTGCTCCTCGTCTTGATGACGGGCGGTGTCTTTCAGACGCTGGCCTTCGCCTCGGACACGCACGCCGACTGCGCGGAGGACGAAGACGATGAGTGCACCGACTGCGCTCCCAACTGCGTCCTGTGTCCCTGCTGTCCGCTGAGAGCCACTCCGGCGCCAGTTCCCTTCATGCAGGACCTCGCCGCCGCGGCCGCTCCGCCCCCTGTTCCTGGCCGCGTGGCCGAGCCGGTCCTCTCTGGACTGGCCGCCGACATCTTCCAGCCGCCTAGAGCCTGACGACTCCCTTCACGGGAGACGTGTGTCCGCCGCATGCCTCCAGGGCGCGCGGACGCACGCACGCGCTCGTCATCTGCAAGCCCTGCCCGTCCACATTCCCCGCGCCTGTCGCGCGGGTTCACCTCGCCGTGGGCAACCCGCCCCGGCTGGAGCCACCTCATGCGTTCACTGCATCCCCTGTTCGTGCTCGTCGCGCTGCTCACCGTCTCCCCTGCCCTGGCCGAAGACGCACCGAAGGCCGCGGAGAAGTCCCAGTCCGCCGAAGCAGAGAAGCCCAGGTGTGAGCACGGCGTGCAGAAGTCCCTGTGTACGCGCTGCAACCCGAAGCTCGCCGCCGTCTTCAAGGCCAAGGGCGATTGGTGCGCGGAGCACGAGCGCCCCGAGTCCCAGTGCTCCCTCTGCCACCCCGACCTCGCCAAGAAGGGCGTGAAGTAGATGTCCGCCTCCCGCGCCGGTCCGATGATGCTGTGCGCCCTGCTCTTCGCGGGTGCGGCGAGCTGCGCGAAGGAGTCAAAGCCCGCGGTGGCGGAGAAGCCCTCCACGGCGCGGACCGTCGCGGGAGGAGCTTCCAAGCCCGTCTCCCTATGTGAACACAAGGTGCCGGCCGAGCTGTGCACCCGATGCAACCCGGACCTCATCGACGTCTTCAAGTCGCAAGACGATTGGTGCGCGGCACACGGAGTGCCCGAGTCACAGTGCTTCCAATGCAACCCGAACATCAACTTCACCACGCTGGCCACCGCGCCGAAGGACTGGTGCAAGGAGCACGCGGTTCCCGAGTCGAAGTGCACGAAGTGCAATCCCACCCTCGTCACGAAGTTCATCGAGGCCGGTGACTACTGCCGGGAGCACGGCTTCCCTGAGTCCGTCTGTCCGTATTGCCACCCGGACCTGGTGAAGGCCGCGGGCGCGGCGCCTCCCGTCTTTCCCGAGCCGGGCACGCGCGTTCGCCTCGCCTCGGACGAGACCGCGCGAGAGGCGGGCATCCAGACCCGTCGCGTGGAGAAGCGGCCCTTCGCGCCCACGCTGGAGGTCGTCGGAAAGCTCGACTTCAACAACAACCGACGGGCCCAGCTCTCGACTCGCGGCGACGCACGCATCGCCGAAGTCCGAGCGGACGTCGGCGACGAGGTGGAGGCCGGGCAGCCGCTCGTGGTGGTGACGTCAGGCGAGGTGGCCGAGAACCAGGGGCGGCTCGTCTCCGCCCAAGCACGGATCCAGGCCGCGAGGGCCGCGCTCATGCGCCAGCAGGCGCTCGTCACAGACGGCATCAGTGCGCGCAAGCACCTGGAGCAGGCCCGGGCGGACCTTGTCGCCGCCGAGACCGAAAGCGCCGCGGCCGCCGTCTCTCTCGTCGCTTCAGGAGCCTCCCCCCGTGGGCAGGAAGGCATCCACGTGCTGAACGCGCCGTTCGCCGGCACCGTGGTGAGCCGCGATGCCGTCCCTGGGCGACTGGTGGGCGCGGGCCAGACGCTCCTCGAGGTCGCCGACCTGAGCACCCTGTGGGCCTTGCTGGAGGTGCCCGAGGCGGACGCCAGCCAGGTGCGCGCGGGCCAGCCCGTCACCCTCTCCTTCGAGAGCATGCCAGGACAGACACGCCAGGCCACCCTCACCCGCGTGGGCGCCTCCGTGGACCCGGCCACGCGCACGGTGCGCGCCCGCGTGGAGCTGCCCAATCCCGGGGGCGCCCTCAAGGCGGGCCTCTTCCTCCAAGCCCGGGTGCAGGTGGCCGCCGAGCACCCGGCGTTGCTCGTGCCTCGCGAGGCCATCCAGCGCGCGGAGGGCCGCACGCTCGTCTTCGTGAAGAAGGGCGCGGGCCTCTACGAGCCCGTCGCAGTGGAGCTGGGCGCCAGGACGCGTGAGATGGTGGAGGTGGTGAAGGGACTCTCCGAGGGCCAGGAGATCGTCACCACGGGCGCCTTCCTCCTCAAGACGGAGATCCTCAAGGGGTCCATCGGCGCGGGCTGCTGCGAGACGTCGGAGGGCCAGTAGCCGCCATGCTGACGCGAGTCATCGACTGGTCACTGGCGCACCGCGGGGCCGTCCTCGTCGGCACCGGAGTCCTCGTCGTCTCGGGGCTCTTGTCCTTCCGCGCGCTGCCCATCGACGCCATCCCAGACACCACGCCCACCCAGGTGCAGGTGAACACCGTGGCGCCGGCGCTCACGCCCATCGAGGTGGAGCGGCAGCTCACCATCCCCATCGAACAATCCCTGGCGGGGCTGCCGCGCCTCGGGGAGCTGCGCTCCATCTCCAAGTTCGGCCTGTCCCAGGTGACGCTCCAGTTCAATGACGGCGCCGACTTGTGGTTCGCGCGACAGCAGGTCGCCGAGCGGCTCGGCCGGGTGGAGGTTCCCAAGGGCATCGAGCGCCCCACGCTGGGCCCCGTGGCCACGGGCCTGGGCGAGGTCTTCCACTATCTGGTCAAGAGCCGCACGAAGAGCCTGGAGGAGCTGCGCACGCTGCATGACTCGGTCATCGCGCCACGGCTGCGCGGCGTTCCCGGCGTCGCCGAGGTGAACGCCTGGGGCGGCGAGGAGAAGCAGTGGCACGTCGTGGTGGAGCCGCGCCGCCTGCAACAGTTCAACGTATCCCTCCAGGACGTCTACCGGGCGCTGGAGGAGAACAACGCGAACGTGGGGGGCGGCGTGGTGGAGCGCGGGGGCGCGGCGAGCCTCGTCCTCGGCGTCGGAATCCTGGAGAGCGGCAAGGCCGTGGAGGACGTCGTCGTCGCGGCGCACGAGGGCGTGCCGGTGCGCATCCGGGATGTCGCCCGCGTGGAGGTGGGCCATGAAATCCGTCGGGGCGCCACCACCGCCGATGGTGAAGGCGAGGCCGTCCTGGGCCTGGGCTTCATGCTCGTCGGTGAGAACTCGCACACGGTGACGCGGGCGTTGGCCCGGCGGCTCGAAGAGGTGAAGCGCACCCTGCCCCAGGACGTCTCCGTGGAGCCCGTCTACGAGCGCACCGAGCTGGTGGACCACGTGCTGGGCACGGTGCGCACGAACCTCATGGAAGGCGCGTTGCTCGTCATCGCCGTGCTCTTCTTCTTCCTGGGCAACTGGCGCGCGGGGCTCATCGTCGCGGCGGCCATTCCGCTGTCCATGCTGTTCGCCTTCAACGCGATGCTGCGCTTCGGCATCGCCGGCACCCTCATGTCCCTGGGCGCCATCGACTTCGGGCTCGTCGTCGACTCGTCCGTCATCCTCGTGGAGAACGCGGAGCGGAGGCTCGCCGAGGCCAAGGGGAGCCGCTCCCTCCTCGAAGTGGTGCGCGACGCGGCCGTCGAGGTGCGCGGCCCCACCCTCTTCGGTGAGCTCATCATCCTGGTGGTGTACCTGCCCCTGCTCGCGCTGGAGGGCGTCGAGGGCAAGCTGTTCCGCCCCATGGCGCTCACCGTCATCTTCGCGCTCCTGGGCAGCGCGGTGCTCTCCATGACGCTGATGCCGGTGCTGGCGTCCTTCGCGCTGAAGCAAGGTGGAGGGCACTCCCGCGAGCCGCGCCTCGTCTCCCTCCTCAAGCGCTGCTACCGGCCCGTCCTGGACCAGGCCCTGGCGCATCCACGCACGGTCCTCATCGGCGCCGGCGTGCTCATCGTGGGCTCGCTCGCCGCGGCCACGCGGCTTGGCGGCGAGTTCGTTCCACGGCTGTCCGAAGGCGCGCTCGTCATCAACACCGTGCGGCTGGCCGAGGTGTCCCTCACCGAGTCCGTCCGCTATGGCACGCAAATCGAGAAGGTGCTCCTCACCCGCTTCCCCGACGAGGTGCGCCGCGTGTGGACGCGCACCGGCACGGCGGAGGTGGCCACCGACCCGATGGGCATCGAGCTGTCCGACGTCTTCATCACCCTGACGCCACGGGAGACCTGGAAGCGCGCCACGACACAGGACGAGTTGGTGGCCGAGATGCGCGCGGAGCTGGCGGACCTGCCCGGCATGCGCATGGCCTTCCTCCAGCCCATTGAAATGCGCGTCAACGAGATGATCGCCGGCGTGCGCGGCGACGTGGGCATCAAGCTCTTCGGGGACGACCTGGACATCTTGAAGGCCAAGGCCCGTGAGCTGGAGGGCCTGGTCAAGGCGCTCCCTGGCGCCACGGAAGTCACCGTGGAGCAGCTCACCGGACAGCCCGTGCTCGAGGTGACGGTGGACCGGGAGGCGGTGGCTCGACACGGCATCTCCACCCGCGCGGTGCTCGACGTGGTGGAGGCGGTGGGCACCCGCACCGTGGGAGAGGTGCGCGAGGGCGAGCGGCGCTTCGACCTGGCCGTGCGCCTCTCCGAGGAGTTTCGGAGCGACCCGGCGATGCTGGCCACGATACCGGTGACAGCGCCCGGGGGAGCACGCGTGCCGCTGGGCCGGCTTGCCCGAATCCGCGAGGTGTCCGGTCCCACCACGCTCCAGCGCGAGTGGGGCAAGCGTCGCATCGTCGTCCAGGCCAACGTGCGCGACAGGGACCTCGGCGGCTTCGTCGAGGAGCTGCGCCGAACCCTGGATGAAAAGCTGGAGCTCCCCTCCGGCTACTACGTGCGCTTCGGCGGACAGTTCGAGCACCTGGAGCGCGCCCAGGCACGTCTGCTCATCGTCGTGCCCCTGGCGCTGGCCCTCATCTTCATCCTGCTCTACCTCACGTATCGGCGCGTCCTGGACGCGGTGCGCATCTTCGCGGGCGTGCCCTTCGCGATGGTGGGAGGCGTGCTCGCGCTCCTGCTGCGGGGCATGCCCTTCTCCATCTCCGCCGCCGTGGGCTACATCGCCCTGTCCGGTGTCTCGGTGCTCGGGGACATGGTGCTCGTCTCGCGCGTGCGGGCATTGCTCGCGGAAGGCCACGCGCTGGCGGACGCCCTCCGAGAAGCAGCCCTCTCCCGCCTGCGCCCCGTGCTGATGACAGCCGCCGTGGCCGCCATCGGGTTCCTGCCCATGGCGCTCAACACGGGCGTGGGCGCCGAAGTCCAACGCCCCCTCGCCACCGTCGTCATCGGCGGCATCCTCTCCTCCACCCTCCTCACCCTCGTCGTCCTCCCCGTCCTCTACGCCGTGTTCGGAGCCGGACGGCAACAGCCCCCTCGGCCTCGGGAGGAAGCGTTTCCGTCACCCGGCGAGGCGCCTTCCGCCCCCCACGAAGCAGCGGCGAGCTGACCCCACCTGCTCGGGCACGTCCTCCTCCAGGCACACACCGCGTCGAGCAGCGATCACTCGCCCTACCCACCAGGCCATGGGCACGTCACCTCCATGACCTGGCAGGTTCGGCGGGTTTCACCCAACCGACAGAATTGTGGATTCCTCACTGTCACGTGATTCCGGGTTCAGGTGCACTGCGCTTATTTTGGCAACAACGGCATCACGGTGACGGCACCTGGGCGAGTCGAAGCACGGGGGACGCGGCATGGTCAGTCCGAGGACGGCACCGATCCGGACAGGCAACACGAGCACCTTCACGCTGAAGCAACGGCGCCTGCACATCATCCTGTTGGACCCGAGGGAGAGGCCCTACGCGGGACGTGAATACGTCCTCCGGGTGGGACGCACCGAGCACTGCGGCACGACCGCGTCCGACGGCTCGCTCTCGCACGAGGTCCCCGGCCTCGCCACCGGCGAGTTGCTGTTGCACCTGCCTCCGCCAGACCCTGGCCCCGATGAGCCACCGCCCCCAGCGGCGACCCGGCCCGGCCAGCCCCCTCGCTATCCCCCGTCCATTTGCGCGGGTGACTTCATGGACACGCGCGCCCCTGCGGAGTCCCCGCCCGACCTGCTGAGCTGGGCACTGCACCTGGAATCTCCCGCGACGTTCGACGCGGACGCGATGACGGCGGCCCAGGAGCGATTGCACAACCTGGGCTTCCTCATTGAAGGCGAGCGCGGCGCACCCGGCCCCCGCACTCGTGCCGCGGTGCGCGCCTTCCAGCGCCACCATGGACTGACAGAGACAGGGCAGCTCGCCGACGTGCAACGCGAGCTGATTCGCCGCCACGACACCTGAGCCTCCCGCCATGGCACGCCTCGCACTCTCGGCCCATGTCGCGCTCACTCCTCCCAGTGGACGCAATCGCAACCGGCTCCGTCTCGCCAGCTTCGGCGTCACGGACTTCCGACTGTCCATCCCCGGTGGCGCGACGTCGCGCTTCCACCGTCCGGGACTTCCTTCAAATACTCCCGAGGCGCCCGAAGATGACTTCCACTTCGTGCCCGAAGTGGAGCCCGCGGAGCTGACGTACCAGCTCTCCAATGACGCCAACCTCGTGCGCGTCGGGCGCCTGGAGCTGTTCACCCGCCACGCGAAGAAGCCCCTGTGGACGCGAGACCTGTCCGCCGAGGAGCTCACGGGCGGCGAGCACCGCCTGCCCTGGGACGGCACCGTCACCGCGTGCGAGGCCTTTCCCGACGGCGTCGTCACCGTGGAGCACTCGCCCTACAAGCTCAAGCTGACGCTCCAGGGCTCGGGCCTCGCGGAGTGCCCCGTGGCCTGGACGTACTTCCATGTCCTGGTGGATGGGATTGAGCTGGAGCTCGGCGACTCCCGCGTGCTCTCGCGCCAGAGGGACCGCGACGTGGCCACCGCGCTCGGACGGCTTCCCTCCGAAGCGGAGCGCGCCGAGATACGCCTCGTCAGCAACCTCTTCAAGACGCGCAGCGCGGAGATGGGAGACGACACCGACTTCCAGCAATACCGTCGCGCCTGGGGCATGGGCCCCGACGTCCCCATCTTCGCCCGCGCGTGGCTCAAGGACTCACGGAACCGGCGCGTCGATGCACCTCGCGCGCTCGGCAAGGTGCGCTTCCTCTGGGACTGGGAGGACGAAGCCGAGGACCTCACCTCTCACTCGCCGCTGGCCCGCGCCTATCTGGAGCACGCGCTGGCGCGCCAATGCCAGACATCGCGCCCCAAGGGCGACAACGCGCACCGCGACGTGGGCGGCAAGCGGGGCCAGCCCAGCGCCACGGTGTTCCCAAGGCAGACCGGTTACACACCCCGGGCCGAGCCCCAGGACGGTGAGTTCCCCTTCCGCGTCGTCCCCTGCACGAAGCGCAAGTGGGCGGCGTACAGCCTGCCGTGGACGAGCGGCGCCTTCGCGGGACGCACGGGCGTGTTGTTCCAGCCCTCGCGCATCGCCGGAGATGCGTGGCGCGTGACGGTGCAGCTTGCCTATGACAAGCGGAAGGATGGCGGTGTCGTCCTGGACGTGGAGGACGACGCGCCCCTTCCCGCCGCCGTGAGAGCCCGCACCGGCATCTTCGAGTCCTGGCGCGAGGTCCACATCGCCCGGGTCCTTCGGAAACATCCGAGTGTCGTCGGCGTCAGTCTGGCGGACGTCCAGCAACGCTTCGCCCGGGCCTTCCTCCGACTGGAAGACCGCAGCGGCGGCGTCACCGCGATGGACGCCCTCACCTACAACGCACGCATCGCCCGTGCCGTCGCCGCCATGCCGCCGGAGGTCCGCGCCGCCATCGACCCCTTCGTGGACCAATACGCCGCGGGCCCGCATGCCCTCACATTTCGCACCTACCCGAACTTTCTCGACGAAGTGAAGCGGCGGCGCGGCGGAAGTCGCACGCTTGTGTCTCGTTGGCTTCTGCCCGGCGCAATCGCGAGCACGGACAACAAGGAACACGCGTACCATCGTCTCTGTAAGGACTGGGCGAAGAGCATCCTGGTCATGGCCTTCGACGAGCCCACCGGTGACACGCCAGGCATCGTGCTCTTGCAGTTCGACGGCCTCTACAACCTGGAGACAGAACCCGGGGGCAGTCGAGTCAATGGATTCTCCCAGGAGTTTCCCTCGCAGGACCGCGCTCGCTGCGCCGTCGTGCAATGCGGAACCGCGAGGAACTACAGCGGCGGGGCCAACTCGCTCGTGCAGACCATTGCCCACGAGGTCGGCCATCAACTCTTCCTGCCGCATGCCCCCTTCCCCATCCACCGCGTGCCCACGGGAGCCGTGGTTGAGCAACATGACCAGGACGGGACTGACTGTCTGATGGGCTACGACTTTTCGGTGGAGCGAAGGTTCTGTGGCATGTGCCTGCTACGACTGCGGGGCTGGAACAAACAAGCGCTGAGCAGCATCGGAAGTCGGAACGCCCGGCCATGAGCCCGATTCTCCTTTCCTGCCACGTGGTCCTCGTGTCGCTCACGCTCGCGAGCACACCGCCCCGCCCCACCGCGGGCACACCGAGCACTCCTGCTGGAGGTTCCTCCGTGCGCATCCAGTTCAAGCTGTCCAAGGAGCGCTTCACCGCCATCGAGGACCGCAGCCTGCGCCTCACCCTGCGCAACGAAGGCACCGCGCCGGTGGAGCTGGCGGACCCGTTCCGCAACTCCGATGCCACGCTCACGTACACGCTGACGGGCCCCGAGTATCCCCAGGGCCGCAGCGCCAACGGACGCGAAGTCACCCTGCGCAATCCAGACAACGCCGTCGGGCCCGAGGCCGCCCCGCGCGTGCGACTCGGCGCGGGACAAGCGCTCGAGTCCGTGCTGGAGCTGCACGAGTGGCTCCCCGTCACCCAGCCCGGCCGCTATCGCCTGGAGGCGCGGCTGGAGCAGCCGTCCCTCACGGTGAAGTCCACGCCCGTCGAGTTCGACATCGTCGCGTCCACGCCGGGCCCCGCGTCCCTGGGCTGCGACGTGGCCGCCGGATATCACAGCAGCGTCATGGCCACGTGGATCCAGGACATCGAAGGTCGGCCGATGCTCGTGGCCGGCGTCTACGCGGACGCGACGGACGACAGCGAGTGGGGCGTGCGGTGGCGACCCGCGACGATACTAGGCCCCGTCGAGCCCGGCTCCAGCGATGCCCTGGCACCGTGGTCCAACAACACGCAGGGCGCGCCGTGTGTCGACTGGGTGGTCTGGCGCAACGGCGCCTCGGTCATGGCGCTGGCCTCGCCCGCCACCACCGAGCATCCGTTCCGCATCGACCTGGAAGCGCCTCCCGAGCACCTGGTGCGCCCACCGCTCCAGACGGCCTCTGGAGCGCTCTTCATCCCCGTCATCGCCGCGGGCGGGCGCGAGCTTCGCATGCTGCGCTTCCACTCCACGGTGGATGCGACGGAAGTCACGCCCGGGCGCGAGGTCGGACGCGTGCGCCTTCCGGCACGGCCTGTCGCCTCGCGTGCCACCATCCAGCCCGACTCGATGGGTGACGCCATCAGCGTGGTGCTCGTCGATGACACCTCCGAGGGGTTGGACCTGCACCTCGTGCGCACCCGACCTGGTGGAGGGCTCACCCGCGTGGCCAGCACGCGCCTGCCCGGGTTGAGCGCGCTGCCTGGCTCGGAGCCGGGATTGTGGATCGACCCGGCGGGGCGGCTGAACGTCGCGCTGATCGCCCTGTCCTTGAAGCACCCGCGCAGGGCCATGCTCGCGCAGGTGCGCTACCGGCCGGATGGAAGACTGGAGGCGCCTCCTCGGGTGAAGGCCGTGGCGGAGCTCCCCGCGCCTGCTCGCGCGGCCATCGCCCGGTTCCACCCGGAGGACCTCCGCCAGGGGGCGCTGTTCTGGGCCATCCTGCTGGAGGATGGACGCCTGCTGAGCCCCTCCAGCCCGAAGCAGGAGCGCCTGATGACGCCCCGGCATCCGGTGGCCCTGCCGCTCGAGCTGTACCCCGCCCGGGACACGTATGTGCTCACGGTGGACCCGGTGCTGGGAGCGGCGTTCGAGCAGCTGCGCTGACGCCGTGACGGATGCCCACCTACAGCCCAGGCGGCGGGGCGGGCGTCCGGCGCTCAGGTTTCGCTGTCCAACACAGGCCCGGTAGCGCTAGGTAGAGACGGCTCCCGGGAGTTCCGATGACCGCCGCCCTGCTGTCCCTGACCCTTGCATTCGGCCTCATCACCGGCCAGTTCGCGCCCCAGCAGGGGGCGAGCGAACCCCTCGCGCCCGAACTCGAGGTCCGCGTCCAGAAGCTCGGCAAGACGTTGCGCTGCGCGGTCTGCCAGGGCCTCTCCGTCTCCGACAGCCCCTCCTCCATGGCGCGCGCCCAGCTCGACATGGTCCGCGAGCTGGTCTCCGAGGGGAAGAGCGACCAGGAGGTCATCGACTTCTTCGTGTCCCGCTACGGCGAGTGGGTGCTCCTGGAGCCCAAGGCCGAGGGCTTCAACTGGTTCGTCTGGCTGGGCCCCGTCGCGCTCCTGATGGTGGGTGGGTTCGTCATCTGGAGACAGGTCCAACAAGGGCCGCCCGCGCAGGTGCCCGCCGCGGCGGCCAACACGGCCACGCCTTCCGCCCCCACGCCGGGCACTTCTACCGCGGCGGATGACGCCGACCCCTACCTCCAGGCCGTGCGCCGGGAGCTGGAGCGCTAAGCCATGCAGCAACAGCCGACCAACTGGTTGCCCGGTATCATCGTCCTCGCCGTGGCCTTCGCCGCCGCCGCCGCGTGGCTGCTCTTCATGCGCCGCAAGGGCGCGCTCTCCACGCCCGAGCCCAAGGATGGCGTCCTCGATGACTTGAGCCAGCGCGCGCAGTCGCTCATCGACCAGCTCCGCACGCTGGAGGCCGACAAGCACAACCTGGCCGCCGAGCAGTACGCCACGGAGAAGTCCCGCCTGGAGCACGAGGCCGCCGCGGCCTTCCGCGCCAAGGACGAGCACCTCAAGCGCAAGGCGGCCAGTGGTGGTGAGCCTCGGGCCCGGACGCACCAGGCGCCCGCGCCCACGGGTTGGTCGGCGCGCAATCCGCAGTTGTCGGGCGCGCTGTGGGGCGCCGGAATCGTCCTGTTCTTCGGCGGGCTGGGCTACCTGCTCGTCTCCGAGCAGCAGGCGCGCACGGATGGTCAGGAGGCCACGGGCCGCATGCCTCCGGGTGCTCCCGCGCAGGCGCAGGGCCAGCAGGGCGGCATGATGGGTTCGCAGCAGGAAGGCGCGGAGATGACCGAGGCCCGCGCTCGGCTGGAGACGAACCCGTTCGACCTGGACGCCGCGTCCATGCTCAGCCACGAGTTGATCCGTCGCCAGGCGTTCGACGAGGCCGCGACGGTGACGGCCAAGGGCCTGGCGGTGGACCCGTTCCACGTCGAGCTGCGGGTGCACCGTGGCGTGCTGCGCGCCACCCGGGGAGACCTGGAGGGCGCCGAGGCCGAGCTGACCGAGTTGGTCAACACGTGGCCCGACGCGCAGGAGGCGCTCATCTTCCTGGGAAGTCTGGCGCTGCGCCGCGACGACAAGCCCAAGGCGCTGGAGCACTTCGAGCGCTTCTCCGTCGAGGTGCCGCGCAACATGCAGCCTCCGCAGCTCGGGGCCGCCATCGCGCAGCTCCGCTCGGAGATCTCCGCGATTCCGTGAGGGACCTGGGCTTCCTCACGGGAAGCCCCTGGGGTTGAAGTCGCTGTTGATTCGGGCCCGTGAGTGGACGGGCTCGATGCGACGCACGTCAGTTGAGCGTGCCGCACTCGGCGATGCGCTGCACCCGCAGCGCGGCAAGACGCTCCAGCTCCGCCGCCGCTTCGGGTCCTTCCAGCATCGCCACCGCGCGGGCAATCGCGTCCAGGGTGGACATCCCGGACGGGTGCGTGGGCTCGCGGAGCATGAGCATCCCGGACTCGGGCGCGGGGAGGACGAGTCTGGGCAGCGTCCGGAGCACGGGGATGCGCTGAGACATCCGCCGGGCCTGGGACCAGCTCCCATCCAGCACGACGAGCTGTCGGGGCGCGGGAGCATCCGGCGGTGCCGGAGGACCATCCGGGAAGAGCATCCACGTGCCCGGCTCGGAGAGGACGGCCGTGTCGAAAGACTCGTCCGGTGCGCCGTAGGTGAGCAGCTTCGCGTTCGACAGGGCCAGCGCGGCGACACGCCCGGTGTTGCTCTTCTTCCATGTCTCCACGACGTGCTGGAGCAGGACGATGCGGGTGCGCGTCTCCACCCGGGGAATCTCGGCGCAGAGGCACAGGTGCTGCGAGAGGTTGCAGCGGTCACAACGGGGCCGGCGGAAGACAGGGACAGACATCCTCCCGCATCCTGTTCCGTGGGCCGGGCGAAGAGAAGCGCTCGTTCAGTCCCGGTGTCTTTCCGCCTCCCGGAAGAACTGGGTGAGCGAGTAGTCCAGCAGCGACTTGTGTGACTGCATGTATCGACGAGCCCGGAGGAAGGGCAACCAGACACGCGTGCCGACGCTGACCTGGGACTCCTCCAGCTTCTGGCGCGGAACCCACGTTCCGCCCAGCCGTCGGACCAGGATGCCGCCCAGATAGGCGCCCAAGGCCGGCACGGTGTGCTCGTCGATGAGCTCTCGCGTGTAGCGCTCCGGGAAGTTCTCTCTCCAGAAGTAGAAGTCGAGGTCCGTGAGAGACTCGGGCGTTGCTTCGAAGATGCTTGGCACCTTGGTATGCAACGCCGCCACGAGGCTTTCAGACAGGTCGCCGTACTCGTCTCGGACGCGCTCCGGGCCTTCCACGTCCGCTGGAAGCACGGCTGGGAGCCACTCGTCTGGCACGGGCGGCCGGAAGGCGTTGAGCTCAGCAATCTTCCGCTGCCGCTCGCTGATGGCGACCTCATCTGGCAGCCGTGACAGGAGCGGGGCCAGGTCCGCGTGGAAGCGAGGTTCCACCGGAGCAAGCGCGGCGCTGCGCTCTTTCAGGGTGCGCAGCACCGTGTCGAAGTCGAGGTCCGGTCGGAGGTGGACATGCGCGCGGGCCTGGACCCCGCGGGCCTCGTCACTGGCGAAGTCGGCGGCAGTGGGCCACAGCACCAAGAGGACGGAGCCGTTCGGAAGTTCTTCCACGAGGTGCGCGGGAGTCGAAAGCATCCTCTCGCGGCCTACCGTCTCCACCAGCTTCGGGCCGAAGACGTTGAGCCAATACAGCTCGTAGATCTTGTCGAATCCGTCGCGCTGTTCGGTCTCATCGTCACGGCCGAAATTGGGCGCGCCCGACAACTGATCGTCGGCCATGCTGTGCGCCAACGTATATGAAGTCGGGTAGCGCGCAGCCCACGAGCGAACCAGTTCCACGAACATGCTGCACCGCTCAGAGCCGGCGAAAAACGAAGTGGGTTGAACATATAGACTGATGTTCAAACGTGGCCGTCGGGTAGCGAACCCGACGTATAGCGTCATGGATACAGCCGGAAAAGACGAGCGGTACAGTTCGATGGAGGTACTCTTGTCTCGTCGCTCTTCGGCTAGCGCCTCCCATATTGAATCACGCGAGTACTTACGCTTTCGCTTCCCTGCGACGACATCCGGCATCCAATCGCCCGCATACTCTTCAAGTGCCTGAAACATGAGTGCAAGCTCATGTTCAAACGGGGCCTGATGGTCGAAGGTTCCCTCGAAAGAAAGTCGCAGGCTGTCTTGTGCGTCCAAGTCTTTCAGGGTCAGCGATTTCATCGAAACAGAACCTCCACTCCCTCTACTTCGCCCTTGACGGCATCCAAGGCAGTCCTCAATTCACGAACGTCTGCGGGTTTGAGCCTACCACCCTCGTAGACCAATCGAACCCTCTGCACTTCTACCATCCGCTCAAGCCCTGGCCTGCGGATGTCCAGCTTCTCGCCGTAGTACCTCCAAGCATTACGCGCGTCCGCGGTCATCAGCGAAGCCAGCGCGTTCGGAGCCAGCGAACTCAGGTCTCGGCTCTTGAAGCTGAAGGTCTCCACACGAGGTGACTGACCAGGAGGAGGTCGCGCCTCGATGACGAGCACGTCCGCGAAGCGCAGGTCCGCCTTCGCCACCCCCACGTGCGTTTCGATGCGGGGCTTCTCGAAGTCCTTGAGCCAGCGCCGCTGCGCCCGCGGCAACGCCGCATCTGCCTCCAGGAGGACGACCATGTCCCGCTCGAAGGCCAGGCCCCGCACAAACAGATCGCGCACGAACTGGTAGCCGGCCCACTGCAGCGGTCCCTTGGACGCCATGCCCTGCTCGATTTCGGCGGCCCTCTTCTCCAGATAGAACAGGTAGTCCGACCAGTGTGGATGCACCTCGGCACCAGGAGGCGCGGTTTTCAGGAGCGCCTCGCGATGTTTCTTCAGGGCAGCCACGTCCATCGACAGGCGTGCCCCTCCAGCCTCGGACTCCACCTGCCGGAACTTCGCCTCCGCCACCTCGGCGGGGATGCCGACCGACTCGGGCGGCAGCGAGGGCCTGCCGCTTCTCGTCCCGGCTCCGCCCCTGTTTGACGTGCCCCTCGAAGGCCCGCCATACCGCACCGCCAACGTGGCCTGCGCTTGAGCTGGGTTGCCTCGTGCCTCATGGAGGGCCAGCGCCCCGGCCTCGCCCCACTCCGCCACCAGGAGCGCCGCCTCCCGGCTTTGCTGGACGTGACGGGCCAATTCGCTCACCGCGCTCCCGCCCGCCTGCGCCTCCAACCTGTCGAGCACGGTCTTCAGCGCTTCCGCGCGAGACACTGTCGCCTGGAGCCGCACCCCCTCCCTCCTCGCGAAGCCAGCTTCACGGAAGGCGCGCGCGCCCGTTCCTCCCGCGTACAGGCCCACCATGAGGGCCGCGGGCGCCAACTGCCGCGTGGCTGCCTCGTACTCTCCCTTCGCGAGTGAAGCCCCGCCTTGCGCCGTGCCGGCCGCCAACGCGTAGAAGCCCAGCGGCACGCCGAAGGTGAGGTGGTCGAACGACGCCAGGGCCACGTTGCCTGGCGCGAAGGCCCCCAGGTACTGCGCCTTCTCCACCGCCCAGTACGCCTCGCGGTACGGCGGCGGTAGCTGCCGAGGCAACGAGGAGGCCTCCACGCTTCGACTTCCACCGACAAGGGGAATGGACGAGGCGACGTCATCCGCTGCCTTCCCCAGTCCCCGTGCGATATCGCTGGCGCGGAAGTCCCTCTCCGAGAAGTCCTCCAAGCGCAGGCCCCTCCACTGCAGCTCCGCGTGGACGCCCTCCATGCCTCCCAGGGCGCGCTTCAGCAGCTTGTCCTCGGCCAGCAGGCGCAGCACGTCCCGCACCTCGTCGTCGAAGGCCGTGTGGAGGACGAAGAGGGCGAGGACCTCCGCCTGGCCCAGGCCGTACTTCTCGGCGGCGGTGGCGAGGAAGACGACACGCTTCTTGAGGAGAACACTGGCGGCTTCGCCTTCCAACGGGCCCAGCGCGCCCAGCCGGACGGCGTTCCAATCCGAGAGGGACGCCACCAGTTGGGGCATGTCCACCGTGCGCTGCAAGGCCAGGAAGGCCGCGGGCGTGGTGCACCCCAGGAAGGGCGCCAGCACCTCCTCGTCCGTGGACAGGAGCGGCCATCCAGAGGGCACCTCTCCACAGGCGACAGACCTGACGTCGACGACGGGCAAGGCCGACGTCTCACCTCCACTGCGAACCACTCCCGGAGCAACTGACGGGGCTCGACGGCGGTGCAGCAACGGCCCGACTTCGGCCTCCACGTTGGAGACGTCCTCGGGCGCGTCATCTCTTGGAAGGCTCGCGACGGCGCTGTTCCCCAGCGCCGACATGGGCGTCCGGGACGAGAGGGACGAGAGCGTTGCCCCCGGCCCATTCCGAGCGGGCCTCGATGCACACCCCACGGTGAGGAGCGCCATAACCAACGACAGGCCGACTCCGCTCCACGGCAGCCGATCAGCGCGCATTGTCCACCCCCATTCCCACGGCCGCGAACGCCCCCGGCCGCAGCGACCCTTCCATCGTGGGAAACAACAGCGTGCCGCCCTGCCCCATCGCGTACAGCCGCCCTCCGAGGAATCGCCACCGCGCCTCACCCGAGACGAGGTAGCGCGCTCCCGCCTGGCCCATGCCTGTCGCCTGTCCCCTCAGTCCCAGACTCAAGTCCTGACGGAGGAATCGCGCCTCCACGCGCCCATCCACGTCGACCCGGCCCCAGGTGAAGGTCTCCACGCCCAAGGAGAGGAAGAGGTGTCGCCGCCGCATGCCATTCAGGAGCACCGCGTCCCAACCGAGAATCACCTCGCCGTAAGCCGAGGCTCCCTCCGGAAAAGACGCCTCCGCCAGCGGCACCGCGGACGGGCCAGCCACCTGGAAGCGCGACAGCTCGTAGTCCGGACCGAAGGCGCCCTGCCGGAATCCTCCGCGTTGCAGGCGGCCCTCCAGGCGCGCTCGCACCTCCAACGTCGGCGACACGGCCTCCACTCCCAAACCCGCCACCGCGCCCCACGCACCACCCTCACCAGGTCGTCCGCCCCACCCCCCCAGCACATGCAGCTCGAGGCCCTTGTCCTTGCTCCAACGCCGCAGCACCACGGCGGTACCGTCCAGGTGCGCCAGCGTCATGGGCGTCGAAGGACCTCCCGCCTTCCCCCAGTCATGCACCGCCGACAGCGCCAGCGTGTAACGGCCAGAAACCGGAGGGCGGCCGAAGAGGGCATGCTGCACATCCAGGGCGACTTCCGCACCCATCAGGCGAGCGCCCAGCAGGTCCGAGACGAAACCCTCCGCGTATACCGGCCCCAGCGTCCCCGTCCCCACCACTCCGGCCGGGTGGTAGTCGGGGTTGGCTCGGTTGCTGTAGCGCCGCACCAGGTGCCCGGACAGCAGGGAGTAGCCGTCCATCATCCCCACCCACACCGAATCGGACGCGTCACCCCCCATCGTGAAGAGGCGCACCAACTGGCCCCAATCGGACAGCGTGTCCCAGTCCTCCTTCCTCACGAAGCCGGCCCCTTCGCCGCCACCCCACAACCGCAGCCGCACAGGCGCTCCAAGGTTGAGGCGAAGCCACTCGCCCTTGTCCCAGGCCACCATGGGCTCCACCTGCATGAAGCCTTCGGCGCCGCCCGCGCCCCTTCGAGGGAGCAGCGTCCAGGTCGTGGCCTCCATGCTCAACACGTTCGGCCACGGTGACGTCGATTCGGACGTGGCAGGTAGCAAAGCCTCCTCATCGGGTCGCGCCTCCGCGTCCTCGCTGGCGGACTCAGGCGTCACGGCCGCTTCCAGCTCGCGAATGGCGGCTTCCATCTCCTCCCAGCGATGAGCGGCGGCGTTCTCCTCCGCCCATCCCGTCCCGGAGAACAGCAGCGACAACACGACGGCCCAGCTCCGACGCGCGAACATCGACGCCTCCTGTGAAGGCCCCGATTGGGGATGGAGAGGGGCAAGAGAGTCCCAGCTCGGTCCGACATGGCGTCAGACCCCTGGCGCGTGCATGGAAGTGATTGGCACCGGGACGCGGTTGATTTCGCGTCCTGTCACAGTGTTACATCGCGACCGCATTGCAGCGCCGGGACTGAAGAGGGGGAGACATGTCGACTCGTATCTCAAAGGATGCATCGCCCATCGCGAATGCCTCGGCGGAGCATGCCCGCCGTGCCACGGAGGAAGCCGCGAGACGCGCGGCGGAAGAAGCAGCCCGGCGCATGTTGGAAGAGCTGGCACGGCTCGCCACCCAGGCCGCGAGCCTGGACATCCAGAAGCCCGATACCTTCAAGACCGCCCGACCCCAGACGCGCGGCCCGGACCTCGCGACGGACGGAACCTCCGCGCCCGGAACCTCGCTCGCGAACGAGAACGCGAAGGACGGCCGGGTGAACTGCCTGGACGCCGTCGCGGACTTCCTGTCCCTCGCGCCCGCTGTCATCCGCGCGCGCTCGGAGGTCCTCTTCCTGAAGGACAGCCGCCCCGGCGCCGAGGGCACCACCGGCCACGTCGTCATCCGCCAGGGCAACAACATCTACGACCCGACGACGCGTGAGTGGACCGCCTCGGAGAACTACCTGAAGCAACACCCCGAGTACTCCGTCGCGGGCTCCGTGCCGGGGAGCACGGTGAACACGATTCTCTCCGCGCCACCGGGTCCGGAGCGACAGGCCGCGCTCGCGCGAGCGAACCTCCCGCCGGACATCGCGAACATGGTGGTGGCGGATACGAGCGCCTCGCTCCCAGTTCCCACGTGGCTCGAACAGGGGGGCCCTCCACCGTGGATGCAAGGCGCCTGGCACCACCTGGACGCGACGACCCAGGCGAGCGTCCTGAACGGAATCCGCGCGCAGTGGAGCCAGCACGTCGAGGACATGGCTCCCGCGTGGATTCGAGACCCCTCCCTGTCACCTCCGCCCATGACGGAGAACTGGAGCGAGCTGACACCCGCCCAGCAACGCACCACGGCCGAGCAGTCCTGGAACACCCTCGTCCAACAGGAGATGTCCCTCTACTTCGAAGGCGCGCCCGCCGGAGGGACCCAGGCGACCGAGCCCCTCATCGCCACCGAGCAGGGCTGGCCCTGGGGCGCCGGCAGCGCGGGCGAATGGTCGAAGTTCCACGTCGAAGGCCAGCCCGACGTCGCCCAGTACCTGAACGTCGGACTCATCATCAATGGCGAGGGCAAGGACTCCACCCACCACAACCTGTGCGGAGAGCTTGCGGCCCTGTCCGTCCTGGGGTTCGGCATCGAAGAGGGGCTGAAGGCCTTCGGCGCGCAGAGCACCGCCTTCGCGAGCATCCTCGCGAACGACCAACTGCTGACGACCGCCAATGACCTGGTGGCCTTCCTCGACAACCAGGGCTGGCTCATCGCCGGCCAGGATGAAGCCTCCACGGGCCAGACGGGCATGGAGAACCTCGACGGTGTCTTCAACGCCGCCGAGCCCTACTTCAACGTCCACGCCCGGAACGAGCCCACGCCCGAGGCCGTGGAGCGCATGATCGCCAACGGCGGCGCGCTGCTCGTGCTCGTCAACATCGATGGCTCAAGCAACGGCATG
This sequence comes from Myxococcus eversor, assembly GCF_010894455.1. Lineage (GTDB taxonomy): Bacteria > Myxococcota > Myxococcia > Myxococcales > Myxococcaceae > Myxococcus > Myxococcus eversor. Next base: position 76,870 of record NZ_JAAIXY010000031.1, read on the forward strand.
CTGAAATCGGAGGCGACCTCGGGAGACCAGATCACCCATTGGGTGAACGTGGTCGACGTGGCGGAAGGGGTGAACGGCGAGACGTATGTCCGCGTCTACAATCCCTATCAGAATCGCGAGGAGGTCTACTCCTGGGACGACTTCAAGACGGCATGGAACAGCCCTGGAGACCAGAGCGGCTTCACGTACGTCGCCGCGAAGCCTCCCGACTGGACTCCGCCTCCCGCGCCCTGAGGCTCCCGGGTGGAGGGCCCACGGTGGTCGTCCAGAACCCGTCCGGGCGACGTCCCAAGGCCCTCCCCCTTCGAGAACAAAGACTCAGTTCACCGCGGCGCGGCGACGACGGAACCGACGCACCTTCTCCACCCACGTGCCCGGCATCAGCTGCTTCGCCGCGTTGCGCCCCTTGCGCGCCAGCTCCTCCGCTCGGGTGAACCAGTCCCCCGCGCGAGTCCCGCTGTGCACGCGCACGGACACCGTGCGCCGCTGCTTCGACACCCAGTCGGACTTGTACGTCTCGGTGCCGCGCAGGAAGTCGTACTCGGTGAGCCCGGCCTCCATCGCGTCCTTGAACGTCTCGCCCACCAGCACCAGGCCCACGCTGCGGTTGCGCCACTCCGGGTCATAGCCCGACTGGAAGTACACGAAGCGGTCGCCGTGGACGATGCCGTACACCGAGGCCACGGCCTTTCCGCCCACCTTCATCGTGTACAGGCGCAGCCGTCCCCGCTCCGCGAGCAACTGCGTCGCGTCCCGGTGGAACGACTCCACCCCCGTGCCCTTGATGCCCTGCGAGCCACCGTCCTCCGCCCACCGCGCGGAGTGCAGTCGGAAGAAGTCCGTCATCGGCCCGGCCAGCTCGCCCGGCGCCTCCGTGCGCTCGATGCGGTAGCCCTCCTGCTTCTCCAGCCACTTGCGCCGCCGCAGGTAGTTGTCGCGCCGGCCCGTGCGCTTGAGGAACGCATCGAACGGCTCGCGAGGGTCCAACACGTCATACGGACACACGTACCGCTCCGACAGCCGCACGTCCTGTCCGGAGAAGACCTCGCGCAGCACGTCCACCGTGACGGAGTCCTCGCGCAGGTCCGTCAGGTCCAACACATCCCATTCCTCGCGCAGCGCCACCAGCATCCGCGCGAAGGCCCCCGCCACTTCGCGCTCCATGCCCCGTCGGGCCACGACGTCCAGGTAGTCGCTGCCCACGTGCGTCTCGCCCAGGAAGCCCAGGCGCCGCACCGGCATGCCCGTCACCCGCCGCGTCTCCAACCCCAGCGGCAACAGCCCCACCAGCGTCCCCGCCGCGTCGCGCGCGGTGAGGACCAGGGGCCTGCGGCCCGGCTCGATCCGCCGGCACCACGGGTACAGCCACTCCCATGAATTGAAGGGCCCCGCGTGGCTCGAGTCCATCAGCGAGTTCCACTCCGCGCGCATCCCCGCCAGCGCGGACAGACTGCCCACGGCGCTCACGTCCAGCCGCTGCGCGGCACGCGGCCCCTGCCTCAGCTCGTCTTCGCGAATCACCGTCCCACCTCCTCGGAGGGGAACGTCGCCCCTCCCACCGCCGCCGTCCCACTCATCCCGCGCGCTTCTTCGTCCGCTTCTCCGCGCGCACCGCGTCGCGCACCACCAGCGCCACGTCCGCCATCACCTCCGGCGTCAGGTCCTGGTGACACGGAATCTCGACGATGCTGCGCCGCAACTGCGCCACCTCGGGGAACGCCCCCGCGTCACACGCCGGATGGAAGCGCTTCCAGAAGTCGATGGCGTCAATGCCCTTCGCCCTCAGCCGCGCCAGCACCTCCGCCTTCTCCTGCACCACCATCGGGAAGAAGAGCGGACACGCCCCCGGCGGAAGCTGGTTGAACAGCGGCGGCACCACGTCCCGCAGCCGGCCCAGCAGGTAGAAGTAGTTGCGACGCCGCTTCTCGACGATGGACTCCAAGTCCTGCGCCAGCGCAATCCGCCTGGTCAGCGGGCTCATGCCCAGGTCCACGTGCTTGCGGTCGAAGTGCTGCGTGCCCGTCGCCACGCGCTCGATGCTCGCCGCCTTCACCGTGCCATGCCCCAGCGTGCGGACCAGGCCGCGCAGCGTGCGCCCCGCCACCCCGCCGCGCAGCTCCAGGTTCTGCAGCAGCGCGGACACCGTGTGGCTGAAGGTCGACGCGGACGGCGGCGAAGGCGGCTCCGGCAGGCTGTAGGAGCGGGGCCCGTTCACCACCAGCGCGCCGCCATTCGGCACGGGCAGCGTCTTGTAGAGGCAGAAGATGCCCACGTCGCCCGTCGTCCCCAGCGGCACCGAGCCGTCCGAAGACAAGAGCGACAGCGCGCAGTCCTCTATCAGCACCAGCCCGTGCTGGTCCGCCAGCTTGCGCATCTCCTCCACCGGGCCCGGGAAGCCCGCGTAGTGCGTCAGGTACAGCGCCTTCGTCTTCGGACCGATGCGCCGCGCCACGTCCTCCAGGTCCACATCCCAGCGGCTGCCCACCCGGTAGAAGCGCGGCGTGGCGCCCGCGTCCACCAGCGCCTCCACCTCCACGCCGTGGTGGTACGACGGCATCAGGACTTCGCCCTTGTCCAACCCCAGCATCTTCACCGTGAGCCACACGGCGTTGCGGGCGAAGTAGAAGTAGCGGACGTTGGGCGAGGAGAAAGGCGGCAGTGCTCCGGGCCGAGGCTTGGACAGCAACATGCTCGGCCACAGCGTGGGCAGGGACGGCACGAACATCTTGCCCGGGGGAGTCATCGCTTCCATTTCGCCACCACCTCTTTCACCGCCGGGCTCCACCGGAACTTGGCCGCGCACAGCGCCCGGCCGAAGGCGGAGTCATTGAAGATGTAGAGCCACGTGTGGCGCCGGACCTGCTCCGTCCAGTCGCGCTTCCACACCATGTCTGGCCCCAGGAAATCGAACTCGCGCAGACCCCGGTCGATGCAAGCCCCCACCACTTCCTCCATGAGGAGCTGGCCCGGGCTGCACTCGCGAAGCTGCTCGTCGTAGCCGGGCTTCAGGAGGAAGTAGCGCCCGTCATCCTCCAGCCCGAAGTGGAAGGCCACCGCCCTGCCGTCGAGCCGCAGGAAGTACAGCGCCAGTTTCTTGCGGTAGGCCGCGTCGCGCGCCAGCTCCGTGTAGAAGCCTCGCGTCGCCGAGTCCTGGGCCATGGCCGTGCCGCGCTCACCCTTCCAGCCGCTCTGCTCCAGCAGGAAGCCCTCCTCCAGCGCGCCTTCCAGGTCGAGCCCGCCGTCCACCCGCTCGAAGGTGACGCGGCCCTTCTCCTCCAGCTTGCGACGCCGACGCCGGCAGTTCGCCTTGAACTTCGCCTGGAGCGACGCCTGGTACTTCTCCCGCGTCGCGGGCAGCGGGATGTACGGCGACTGGAGCGACTCCCAGGCCCCCACGGGCATGTCCGCGCTGTGCGCGGCCCCGTGCAGCCGCCACGCCGCGCCGCCGTCCGGCACGTCCGTCAGCCGCAGCACATCCCACCCGCCCCGCGCGCGCAGGTGCGCCAGGAACAGGGCCGCGGCCACGTCCGGCTCACGGGCCAGCACATCGAAACGACAGGAGTGCGCGTTGGCCGCGCCGGAGAGCTGACGCACCGGCACGCCGTACAGCGTGGTGCGCTCCTCCCACAGCGGCAGCGCCGCGCTCAGTTGGCCGTCCTCGTCCCGCAGCGTCAGCACGCGCAGGCGCGAGCCGGGGGCGAAGTTGTCCAGCCAGATGCGAAGGAACTCGTGCCGGTAGAACACCTCGTGGGAGGTGGCCTCCACCAGCGCGTTCCACTCCGACTCCAGGGCCATGAAGGCCGCGCGGTCGCCGACTTCGACGACCTGCGGCCCGGGGCTGATCAGGGTTGCTTCCATGTTCGGGCGCCCAAGGTGGTGACGGGGTGGCGTGGCTACAAGCCGCTGCGAGCCATCTTCAACAGGCAGGCGGCGACCTTGCGGCTGTCGTGTCGGATCCTGGACCCCTCCTTGAGGAGGTCGGCCCGCACCGGCACCACACCCGCGGCGATCAGCTCGCGCGTGTCCACGTCCACGGGGAACGAGCCCCGTCGGCCGTACCGCCGCATCGCATCCGGCGTCGGCAGCGTGCCGTTCACCAGCACCGCATCCAGCACCGGGCCCACGTGGTCTCTGACCGCCTGCACGTGGTCCAGGCACGACATGCCGTCCGTCTCACCCGGCTGCGTCATGAGGTTGGACACCATGACCTTGAGCGCGCGCGTCTCCTTCAGCGCCTGGGCCACGCCGTCCACCAGCAGGTTGGGCAACAGGCTCGAGTACAGCGAGCCCGGGCCAATCGCCACCAGGTCCGCGGTGTAGATGGCCTCCAGCAGGCCCTCCACCGGCGGCGGAGAACGAGGACTCAGCGACACCTTGCGCACGCGTCCCTGCGCCTTGCAGATGTTGCGCTCGCCCACGACTTCGGTGTCGTCGTGCATCTGCGCCACCAACTGCACGGAGGCCAGCGTGGACGGCAGCACCGTGCCGCGCGCGCCCAGCAGCTCGCCGGACATGCGCACCGCCTCCATGAAGTCGCCCTTCAGCTCCGCCAGCGCGGCGATGAGCAGGTTGCCCACCGCGTGGCCGGCCAGGCCCCGGGCTCCACCGAAGCGGAACTGAAAAACTTCCTTCAGGGCGCTGCGCCCGCCGGCCAGCGCGACCAGGCAGTTGCGGATGTCGCCCGGAGGCAGCGCGCCGTGCAGGCGACGCAGGCGGCCGGAGCTGCCCCCGTCGTCGCTCATCGCCACCACCGCGGTGATGTCCACGCCCGGGTCGCCCGGCTTGGGCTGCGCGCGCTTCGCCAGCCCTCGCAACACCATGGGGAGCCCCGTGCCGCCGCCGATGGCGACGATGCGCGTGGGTCGCTCCAGGTGCGGCTGCAACAGCTCGTTGCGGTCCCTCTCCCGTTCCTGCTCACGCTCCCGACGGGCGCGTGCTTCGTCCCAAGACTCCGGGAGCGGCGAATCCATGTCCATGCCCACCATGACCCAACCCCCATCCACGACGCCCAAACCCGCCACCCCTGGCGAGTCCCCGCCCGGCCTTCCCTTCCTCGAGGGAAGGCCGACGGGAGGTGTGCCTACCGAGCTCCACGCCCGAGCAAAACATGCCTCACGGTGTGGAAAATGATGCCCACGTCCAGGAACAGCGAGCCGTTCTTCACGTAGTACAGGTCGAACTCCAGCTTGTTGCGCGCATCCTCCACGGAGGCTCCGTAGGGGTAGCGAATCTGGGCCCAGCCCGTCAGGCCCGGCTTCACCGCCTCACGCAACCCGTAGAAGGGAATCTGCTGCTTCAACTGCTCGACAAACACGGGCCGCTCCGGACGCGGGCCCACGAAGCTCATCTCCCCCATCAACACGTTGAACACCTGGGGAATCTCGTCGATTCGCGTGCGGCGGATGAACTTGCCCACCCGCGTGACACGGTCATCGTTCGCACGAGCCCACACCGCGCCGTTCTTCTCCGCGTCCGTCCGCATGCTGCGGAACTTCCACAAGTAGTACGTCACTCCGCCCAGGCCCGTGCGCTCCTGCTGGTAGAAGACGGGCCCCTTCGAGTCCAGCTTGATTGCCACCGCCACCAGAAGCAGGAACGGTGCCGACAGCGCGAGCAGCAGCGACGCCACCGCCAGGTCGAAGGCCCGCTTGAACGCCCGCCGCAAGGGAGACACCGTCAGCTCGTCCGCGAAGGCGAAGTCGCTCGCGCGGAGGAACTGCACCGGAATCCGCCGCAGCACCCGCTCGCAGAAGCCCGTCGCGTCATACACGCGGCGGCCTTGCAGCCGACAGCTCAGCAGTGAGTCCACCCAGTTGGCCCCGCGCATGTCGTCAGCAGCTTGCACGACATATGCCGCGCCCATCCGGGCCGCCATGTGCTCCAGGGGCTCCTCCGTCTTGCGAGGGTCCACCAGCGCGACGACGCGGTAGCTGCCCTCGCCGCCCGCTTCGATGGCGGTCGCCACCGCGCGGGCCTTGAGGCCGTCGCCGACGATGAGGACCGCGTGCGGCGCCCCCACCAGCGCGCGAATCGACACCCGGACGACGAGGGTGCCAGCCAGCGCGCCCATGGCGCCACCGAGCAGCGCGCCCGGAGGCAGCGCGACGGGCAACACCAGCGGGGCCACCAGCATCACCCCGCCCGTCACCATCGCCGTGACACCCGCGGCCTTCAGGAAGCGGTAGCCCCGCGCCCGGTCCTCCGCGGCGACGCGCAAGTCATACAGGTCCAACAGGTACAACGTGAACTGGAACGTGACGACGAAGGCCGCGCCCAGCCCCAGCAGCGTGGGCCACAGCGCCACCAGCGGCGGCCGCGTCCCAGCAGGCGCGAAGAGTGCCGCACAGGCCGCCGCGCCCATCACGCAGGCCAGTGCGATCGCCGAGCTCTCGGCGAGGAAGAACGTCAGCTTCTTGGCAGAAAAATAATGGTGAAAAACCCGGAGCACATGCCCCTCCAACCCACCCGCCCGACTCACGACCGCCCCCTGGAATCCTCACCTCCGCCCCACTCCCGTTTCCGGAGAGGAGGGGCGGAGGTCACCGCCCTCTGGCTACTTCTGCTTCTCGTAGTTCTTCAGGTACGGCGTCGCGTGCACCTCCGCGCCATTGAGCACGCACCCCAGCACGGGCGCGCCGGCGAGCTGCTCCACCGCCTGGTGCACCGTCTTGCCCGGCGTGACGTTGGCGCGGATGACCATCAGCACCCCGTCCACCTGGTGGCCCAGGATGGCCGCGTCCGCGAACGGCAGCGTCGGCGGCAGGTCGATGTACACCTCGTCGAAGCCCTCGCGCACGGCCTTGAGGAACTGCTTCATCCGAGGGCTCGCCAGCACCTGCGAGGGATCCTCCGGCGTGGCGCCCGCGGGGATGAGGGCCAGGCGCGTGGCCGCGAAGCGACGCACCACGTCCCGCACCTCGACTTCGCCCGACAACAGCTCCGCCAGGCCCGTCTTGTTGCGCACCCCCAGCGTGGCCGCCACTCCGCCGCGCCGCAGGTCCGCGTCCACCAGGAGGATGCGCCGGTCCGGATTCGCCCGGGCCGCCGCCATCGCCAGGTTGACGCTCGTCACCGTCTTGCCCTCACCGGGCATCGCCGACGTCAGCGCCACGACCTTCATGGGCCGCAGCTCCCGCATCCGCTCCAGCCGGTAATACAGGCTGCGGTACTGCTCCGCCGCCGCCGAGGCCGGCGCGGTGAGCGTCACCACCCGCCGGTCCACCGCGTTCGGGTTCGTCGCGTTCTCATCCACGCGGGGGAGGAAGTTGCCCGCCCGCTCCATCGTCTGGTCCATGTTCGGTTTCCGTCCTTTCCTGTGGGTGTCAGTTCAGTGAGTTGGGGGAAGACACGCTGTTGCGCCCGCCCTGGGAGGGCATCAGCACGCGCCGCTCCGTCTTGCCCTGCATGTCCGGCACCACCGCCAGCACCGGCAGCGTCAGGCGCTGACGAACCTCCGTGCCATCGCGCAGGCTGTCGTCACGCATCTCCAGCATCGCACCGGTGAGGACGCCCAGACCCAGCGCCACCAGCAGTGCAATCGCGAGCCCCGACATCCGGTCCGGCCGCGCCGCCGTCACCGGCACACCCGCGGGGGAGATGACGTTGAACAGGCTCTTGGAGCTCTTGGCCTCCAGCTCCTGGGCAATCTCCGCCTCCACCTTGCGGCTCACCACGCTCTGGTACTTGGTGCGCGTGATTTCGTAGTCGCGGTTCATGACACCCAGCTCGTGCGCCCACTTCGGCGTGTTGTTCAGCCGGGACTGGTACGCCTCCGCCTTGCCCTGCAGGTCGACGATGTCCTTCTGGATGGCCTCGATGAGCCCCGCCACCCGGCCGCGCTCGGCGCGCTCCGCCCACAGGCGGCCTTCGGCCTCCTTGCGACGCGTCGTCATGCCTTCCAGCTCGGACTGCATGCGCTTGACCTCCGGGTGGTCATCCGTCCACTGCGTCTTGGCATTCACCAGGGCCCGCGTCAGCCCGCTCTCCGCGGACTCCAGCCGACCGGCCTCGCTGTCCACCGCGTTGCGAGCCCGAGCCAGGTCCGAGCGACGCGCTTCCGCCACGCGCAGCTCCTCCGACTTCGTCTGCAGCTCGTGCGACACGCGCTCGAGCCCACGCATGTTCATCTCCATCTGCTCGGGCAGCTCACCCAGGTGGTCCACCTTGAACTGGGCAATCTTCCGCTCCCAGTTGGAGACCGCCTTGCCCATGTTGCCCATCTCCTCGTTGAAGAGGTCCGTGGCGCGCGCCGCCTGCGCCTGACGCAGCTTCAGCGTCTCCTCGGAGAAGATGGTGGGCAACCGGTTGGCCACCTGCGCGGCCACCTGCGGGTCGCGGTTGGCGTAGGTGATTTCGAACGCCGTCTCACCCTCCACGCGCACTTGCAAATCCTTGCGCATCTGCGCGACTGCCGACTCCATGCCCTTCTCGGACACGATGTCCGGATAGAGGTTCATTTCCTCGATGGCCTTCTGGAGCACGGGGCGTGCCATGAGTTCCTGGCGCACCGTGAGCAGTCGCTGTTCGATGAGCTCGCTCACCGTTCGCTGCACCATGTCTTCCCCTGGCCGCTGCGGCTCCACGCGGACCACCGCCGACGCTTCGTACATGCTCGGCCGCGTCATCACGATGGCCGCTCCCACCGCGAATACCGCTGCTGTGATGGCTCCCACCAACGCCTTGCGGCGCCAGAGAGAGGCCAACAGCTGGTCCGCCGTCATCCCACGCTCCATGATCCGCTCCTCCACCAACCCACTCACGTGTTGTCACCACGCCGTCACGATGAGGCGGACAGCAAAAACGTTGCGCGTCAGATCTCCCGCAGCGCCCGCCGACTCCGCCACGCCCACCTGGGCAATCCTGTCCACCGCTCCCTGAGCCGCCACCTGGCGGTTGAAGCGGTACTCCACCCCTGCACCTACCGCGTACCCCTGGGAGACCAGGGGGGTGCTGCCAAACGTCGTCCAGTCCCGCGAGGGCGCTCGCCCGTTGCGGAAGAAGCTGGCCGCGCCAAACGCCGAGAACTGGTGGTCGAACCTGCGCGCCAGCATCAGCGACGCGTAGTCCGCCCACAGCGCCGTGGCGAAGCCGCTGGCGCCCACCAGGTCGTGCCCCACCGCCACGCCCAGGTCGAACCACTCACCCTCGCGCGCCAGCTCCAGATTCACGCGAGGCACCCACCCGCCCTCCTGGCCATCCGGGGCCAGGTAGCGCACCGGTCCACCGCGAGCGATGAACGTGGTGGGCCGCGTCAGGCGGTAGCGCAGCGTGGCCGCCGCGCCATGCGCCTGGGCCAGCGAGTTGTCGTAGAAGAAGCCCTGGTAGCGGTACTCCATCCCCAGGGTCAGCCGGCGCGTGGTGCGGAACATCACCTCCAGCGACGGCGTGTGGGCATAGCCCGGCTCCTGACCGTTCTCGAGGATGCGCACCACTTCCATTCCATAGGCCACGCGCACGTCCACCCGCTCCGACGCCCGGGCCGTGAGCCCCAGCCGGGCCTGCGTGAAGAACGTGGGCGAAGTCGAGCGGGCCAGGCCGTCTCGAGGCAGCGAGGTGGGGTCCGTGACGCGGAAGACGCGCACGTTCGTGTCCACCCGGAGCCGCCGCGACAAGAGGTGCCGCAGCTCCAGTCCGCCTCGGTGGTCCAGCGTCACCTTGCCGGAGCCGTGCCGCATCAGCACGTCCGCGGCGTAGTAGCTGTTGAGGTTGAGCCGCTCGTCCTGCCCTTCCACTCCCAGGCGCGGCGACAGCTTCGTCATCAGCTGGCCGCCCGTGGCGCCCGCGCCCAGGCGCAGGTCATCGTCGTAACGTTCCTCGGCGGAGATGCGAAGCCGAGGCTCCCACACGGTCGCCGCCGATACGGCCGGCGCGGTGAGCATGAGGCCCGTCAGCAGCCACTTCTTCCAGGTGCCCTTCACCGTCGTCCTCCCTCGCCTACGCCACCCACCGTCCATGGACTCTTCACCCAGCCTCAGTCGCTGCTTCACGGCACGACGATGGTGTCACCGGGCCGCAGGATGACGTCCTGACCACCGTCGGGAGAGATGAGGTCGCTGTAGCGCACCGGAATCTGCCCGCCGTTGCCGTCGCTGCGAATCACCACGATGCCGTCGGAGTTGGCGAAGTCGGTGAAGCCGCCCGCCAGGGCGATGGCCTGGATGAGCGACACGCGGCCGCGCAGCGGATAGGCGCCGGGGTGCGTGACTTCGCCGGTGACGAACACGCGGCTGCTGTTGACCTCGCGGACAATCACCGTCACGCGAGGCTCCTGCACATACGGCTGGAAGCTGCTCTTCAATGCCTCGGCCAGCTCCGTCGGCGTCTTGCCCGCCGCCAGCACTTCTCCCACCATCGGCATGGAGATGTAGCCATCCGGGCGAACCGGCAGCGTGCGAGACAGCTCCGCGTCGCGCCACACCGCCACGTCCAGCACATCCTCCCGTCCAATGCGGTAGGGCTGCTCGGAGTTGTCCACCTTCACCGCCGGCTGGTGCGCACACCCGCCCAGGAGCATCACTCCCAACACCGTCCAGAACCCCGCGCTCGTCTTGCCCATCGTCCTCTCCCTCGTCGCTGCGGATGTCTTTCGGAGTCCCGCACCCGCGGGGCCCGTTCACGTCCTACTCGGCGCGGTTGCCATAGCAGCGGGTGTGCCATCCAACCCTGGGAGGGAAAACCCATGGTTCTCCGTGGGTTACGAAATGCCCAGCGGATCAAGCTCGCCCGCTCCGGGAAGAATTACTGGCATCGGACGGGGGGGTGGGCTGGTGTTTTCGACAGGGTTCCACCCGTTGATGGAAGACATTTTCCCAATGCGGGGCACGTGGCTTCCCTTTCCGCACGGTGTGTGCGCGGCACGCGAATTGAAGACTGTTGAGGGAGAGGAGTTTTGGTTCCACAACGGGCCCCTGGCCCGGCAGACAGGGAGCGAGCGGATGAGGAAGGCAGCGGGGGCGGTGGCGGCGGCGTTCGCGATGGGAACCGGAGTGATGACGTGGATGGGCGTCGCCTTCGCGACCCAGACGGAAGCGGCGGCGCTGGGGGTGGTGGGGCTGGCCCTCTACGCGAGCAGCGCGCTGATGAGCGGCAAGACGGCCGAGGAAACGACGCGGGGCATGGCGAACCAGACCTGACGTTTCGACTCGAGATGTCAGTAGAAGGCCCGATGCCCGCGAGGACATCGGGCCTTTTGTCTTCCGGACGTCAACCCTGGCGAGGGGACGACCTCAAGGAATGGCGCGCACCACTCCGCCGTCCACGCGCAGCGCGGAGCCGTTGATGCCCGACGCCTGGGGGCTGCACACGAAGGCCACCAGCGAGGCGACCTCGTCCACGCGCGCGAAGCGCTGGAGCAGCGACGACGGCCGCGCGCTCTTGAAGAACTCGCGCTCCACCGTGGCCACGTCCACGCCCTGCTGCTTCGACAGGCTCTTGAGGAACTCCTCCACGCCCTCCGAGCGCGTGGGGCCGGGGAGGATGGAGTTCGAGGTGATGTTCGTCCCCGACAACCCCTCGGCGATGCCGCGCGCCACGGCGATCTGCGCCGTCTTGGTGACGCCGTAGTGGACCATCTCCACCGGAATCTGCACGCCCGACTCACTGGAGATGAAGACGATGCGACCCCAGTTCTTCTCGCGCATGCCCTTGAGGTAGTGCCGGGACAGCCGCACGCCGCTCATGACGTTGACGTCGAAGGTCTTCAGCCAGTCCTCGTCGGAGATGTCCTCGAAGGGCTTGGGTTCGAAGACACCCAGGTTGTTGACCAGGATGTCCACATGGGGAACGGCTTTGACCATCTGGGCGGCGCCCTCGCTCGTGCCCAGGTCCCCCGGGACTCCGCGCAGCTTCGCGTCGGGCAGCTTGCGGCGGACCTCCGCGACGGCCGCGTCCACGCGCTCCTTCGTGCGTCCGTTGACGATGACCTCGGCGCCCTCGCGGGCCAGGGCCTCGACGATGGCCAGGCCGATGCCCGCCGTGGAGCCGCTCACCAGCGCAACCTTGTTCTTCAAATCCAGGTCCATCCGTTCCCTCTCGAAATAGGCGTTTCTTGGTAACGCAGGCTGGAAGCTTCCGCACGATTCTCCGGTGCCCCACCCCACCCGCTCCTGCTCTATGGTGCGCCGCCATGGCGAACCCCCAGTACTGGCTCATCAAGAGCGAGCCGTCGGTCTACGCGTACGCGCAGCTCGAAAAGGACCAGCAGACGGAGTGGACGGGCATCCGCAGCTTCGAGGCGCGCAACAACCTGCGGGCGATGAAGCCCGGCGACCTCTGCCTCTACTACCACTCCAATGAAGACAAGGCCGTGGTGGGGGTGGCGAAGGTCCTCACCTCGGCGACGCCCGACTCCACGGCCCCCGAGGAGGACTGGGCCTCCGTGAAGGTGGCGGCCGTCATCCCCTTCAAGCAGGCCGTGGACCTGGCCACCGTGAAGGCCACCGCCACGCTGAAGGACTTCCCGCTCGTCACCCGCAGCAGGCTCAGCGTGGCGCCCGTCACCGCCGCGCACTTCAAGCTCATCCTGAAGATGGGGAAGACGGCGCTGCCGAAGTAGCCGTGGCCGCTGGAGGCCGCAGCAGTGTCACCTGCGGCCCCGTGAAGGTGTGGCGTTGGACGAGCGCCCAGTACAGCCCCAGCAGCACCAGCGCGCCCGCGAAGGTGTAGCCGGCGAGCTGGTTGGGTGGCAGGACGAAGAGCACCATCACCACCGCGCTCCACGCCAGCGCCACGCCGTTGATCCACGGCGACGCGCGGCCCAAGTCCCAGGGCCCCCGGTGGGACCACGTCCCAGTTCGGCGGGCGCGGAAGCCCACCCAGACGGGCAAGGCATATGACGCATAGAGCGCCAGGGTGCTCAGGGCCACCATGGCCGCGTACGCCTCCGCCCACAGCGCGACGACGCCCGAGCCCGCCACGGACACCCAGACCGCCACCGCGGGGCTCCGGAAGCGCGGTGACACCCGGGCCAGCCACTTCGACGCGGGCAGTCCGTTGTCCCGAGCGAAGGCGAACAGCATGCGCGAGTTGGACGTCACCGAGGACAGGCCGCAGAACCACATGGCCCCAATGGCCACCCATACCAGCGCGCCACCGAGCGCGGGCCCCAGGGCCTGCGTCAGCACGTACAGGAACGGATTGGCCGCGGCGGCCGTCGTCGGCAGGTCCTGGATGGCCAGCGTCACCGCGCCCAGGAGCAGGTAGCCCGCCACGGCGCTGACGGCCACGGACAGGAAGATGCCCCAGGGGGCGTTGCGCGTGGGGTCTCGGGTCTCCTCTGAAATGTGCGCGCTGGCGTCGTAGCCGGTGAAGGTCCACTGCGCCTGCAACAGGCCGATGAGGAAACCATAGGCATACCAAGGCGTCTCCGAGCTGAAGCGCGTGAGCAGGAAGCCCGCGTCCTGCTTCGGAGCGAACAGCGCGAGCGCGCCGATGAGCACCGCCACGCCCGCGACGTGGTACCAGGCGGAGAAGTCATTGAGCCACGCGACGACTCGCACGCCCACGTGGTTGAGCACCGCGTGGGACAGGAGGATGGCGGCGTAGAGAGGCAGCACCGACATGCGCTCACGAGGCCAGCCGAGCATGTCCGCGAGGAACTCGGCGAGGCCGTAGTCGATGCCGGCGGTGATGGCGAACTGGCCCAGGGTGTTCAGCCACGCGGTGAAGAAGCCCACCCGGGGGCCGCCGAGCATCGCGGCCCAGTGGTAGAGCGCGCCCGCGGTGGGGAAGGACGACGCGAGCTGCGCGAGGCTCGCCGCCACCGCCAATGTCATGACAGCGACGAGCGGCCAGCCCACGCCCATGACCAGCGGGCCGCCGAAGCGCAGCCCGTGGCCGTAGAGCGTCACCGCTCCGGTGAGGATGGAGATGATGGAGAAGGAGACGGCGAAGTTGGAGAAGCCGCCCATGCCACGCAAGAGCTGCTGCGCGTATCCCAGTCGTTGAAGCTGGGCGGCATCCTCCTCCAGCTGACGCTCATGGTCCGGCGGGTTGGCCATGGCGCCCAGGATACGCGGGCCCATCCGCGACACCTTGGAGAGGTAGGTCGAATGGGCCCGCGTCTGTCCGGAACGCTACGGCTTGCGCGGCGGCGGGGGCGGCGGCGGGCTGCCGGGCCCATCGTCTCCCGGAGGACCCTTGCGAATCTCGATGCGCTTGTGAATCCGCACCGAACCCATCTCCGCCTCCAGCTTGCGCCACAGCTCGGGTCCAAGCAGCCGCTTGATGCGGACCATCAATCCCAGACGGTTGCGGCGCACCGCCGTCTCCGCGCGGCCCACCTCCTCCACCTGCTTGAGCACGGCGCTCTCGTCGGTGGAGTCAGCGCTCAGCAGTCGCTCGAGTTGGAGCTGCGCCCGCTTCAGGTCCGCCTCCAGCGGGATGATGGCCTCGTTGGCGTCGAACGTGAGTTCCTGCACCTGCTTCGCCACCTCGCGGGGCACGCCGAGCTTCTCCACCAGGTGCGGGGGGATGCCGTGAGCGGCGGCGGGGAACTGTCCGGGAGGCAGCGCGCCGCCGCCGGGCCCGTCGTGAATCACGGTGGCGCCGGGCGCCGCGCGGTGGAGGACGAAGTCATCGTCCGGCTGGGCCAGGGCGGACGTGGGCGACAGCAGCAGCGGGGCCAGCGCGGCCGTGAGCAGCGCGGTGATGCGTGTCTTCTTCATGGCAACGACTCCTGTGAATCGAATGAGAGGACCGCCGTTCGGAACGGCGGGGTTTCCAGCGCGCGGGAATCAGGGGGACGCAGCCAGGCGGCCATCGTCCCGAAAGGTTTGTAGGTGTCGTCGCGGGCCACCACGTCCCGGCGCGAGTAGCCGCGCACCTCCGTGACGAGCCACGACAGCGAGCCACGCTCTTCGCGAACGAGCCGCGCCAGGGAGTCGAGGTCGACATCATCCGCCCCCTCGGCGCGCCGCAGCCCCAGCTCGGGATGCGGCACGGTGCCGGGCTCGAACACCTCGGCGTGCTCTTCCTGAAAGTCATGAGGCTCCGGCGAAGGAGCGCCCGGGCCCGACAGCCACGTCAGCAATCCGACACAGCAGGAGGCGACGGCGCCCGCGGCGATACGGCGGCGCACCTTGCGACGGCGCACCTCGCGCAGCACGGCCTCGCGAGGCACCGGGGCCAGCGGCGGAGGCTGGGGCAGACGCAGCCCGGACGCCGAGGCATGTCCCCGGGCCAGCGCGCGACAATCCTCGCAGCCTTCCAGGTGGACCCGAATCTCCGGAGCCCACGGCGGCGAGGACTCCAGGAGGACGGTGGCCACGTCGTGGCATCTCATGGCGAGTCTCCTTCCAGGGCCTGTTCGGCCTTGAGCTTCTTGAGCGCGCGATACAGGTGGATGCGGACGGTGCCGCGCCCGATGCCCATGGCCTCCGCGATGGAATCCAACTCCAGACCCTCCAGGTAGCGCAGCGTGAAGGCCGTGGATTGCTGCGCGGGGAGCGCCCGCACCGCGTGGCCCAGGGCGCGCCATTTCTCCGCGCCGACGAACTGTTCCTCGGGGGAGAGCGCCAGCGGCGTGCCCCAATCCAGCGCCTCGCGCAGCACGTTCCACACGCGCCGCCGTCTCAGGTGGCCCATCGCGCGGGACACCAGGATGCGCCGCAGCCATGCGGGTCCCGCCTTCGCGTCCTTCAGCGAATGACGCTTCTCATAGGCATCAGCCAGGGAGGCCTGCACCAGGTCCCTCGCCTCCTCCCCGTCCCACACCAGCCTTCGCGCCAGCCGCAGCAGCACGGCCTGCTCCGCCTCCAGGAGCGCGTCGAAATCCCACGCGGCCGCGGCGCGCGCTGGATTTCCAGGCTCCTCCAGGATGACGGTACCCTTCACGGTGCAAAGGCCTCCTCGACGGCTTCCACGGAATGAGGACGCACGAGGTCGGAAACCGGCATACTCGAATTCGTGAGCTCATCAGAAATCCGCCGGATTCCGGCCACGGAGACGCGCGGGCTGCGCCGCGCCGTGCTTCGCCCCCACCAGCCGCCCGAGGCCGTCGTCTATCCAGGGGATGACGACAAGGACACCCTCCACCTGGGCCTGTATGCGGAAGGCCGCCTGCTTGGAGTGGCCTCGCTGTACCGGGAGCCGCCACCTTACGCGCTGAAGGCCATCACCGCGTGGCGCCTGCGGGGCATGGCCGTGGAGCAGGGACGACAGGGTCAGGGCCTGGGCGCGGCCCTGCTGAAGGCCTGCATGGAGCACGCCGTGACACAGAAGGGCACGCAGCTGTGGTGCAACGCGCGGTCGACGGCCTCGGGCTTCTACCGCTCGCTGGGCTTCGTCCCGCATGGGGAGCCGTTCGAGCTGCCGGGAATCGGCGCGCATCACCTCATGTCCCGGGAGCTCGCGGAGACCGCGCGATGAGCTCACCGTTGGACCTGGACGCGCTGCGGACGGCCATCGAGAACATCGACGAGGAGATCCTCGATGCGCTCCGCCGCCGCATGGACCTGGCGGATGACGTGGCCCGCTCCAAGCTGGCCACGGCCGCGCCGTTCAGGGACCAACGCCGCGAGGACCTCCTCTTGCGCCGCATCCGCACCCGCGCGGCCGAGCACGGTCTGGACCCGCATGAAGTGGAGCGCTTCTGGCGGCTGGTCATCGACATGTCCGTCGCGCGGCAGCAGGCGCTCGTCACGCGGCTGGACACGACGCCGCTGCGCGTGGGCTACCCGGGCGTCGAGGGCTCCTACAGCCACCTGGCCGCGCGCCGCCGCTACTCGGGCCGCGCCGGGGGCGTGCTGCTCACCGGGTTCGACCACTCGCGAGAGCTGGTGGAGGCGCTGCGTCGCGGGGAGATGGACCTGGCCCTGTTGCCCATTGAGAACACCACCGCCGGCAGCATGAACGAGACATATGACCTGCTCGCCGAGGGCGGCGTGGTCATCACCGCGGAGCTGGTGAGTCAGGTGGACCACCGGCTGCTGGGTCTGCCGGGCGCGAAGCTGGAGACGCTGCGCGAGGTGCTCTCGCATCCGCAGGCCCTGGCCCAGTGCGAGGCCTTCCTGCGCGAGAAGCTGCCGTGGGCGCGCGCGGTGCCGGACGCCGACACGGGCGGCGCGGCGCAGAAGGTGCGTGAGCGCAATGACTTCACCGTCGCCGCCATCGCCAGCGAGACGGCCGCGCAGCGCTTCGGCCTGGAGGTGCTCGCGCGAGAGCTGCAGCCGGAGTTCGACTACACGCGCTTCGTGGAGGTGGGCCGCGAGGCCACGCCGCTGGCCCCGGGCGTGCCGTGCAAGACGTCCCTGCTGATGGTGCTGGAGCACAAGCCCGGCACGCTGGGGGAGATGCTCCAGCGCCTCACCCTGCGCGGCGTCAACCTGAGCAAGCTGGAGTCGCGCCCCATTCCGGGCAGCCCCTGGCAGTACCGCTTCTACGTGGACGTGGAGGGCCACGCCGCCTCCGCGCCGCTGACGGCCGCGCTGGAGGACATCCGTCCGCTGACGTCCTTCCTGCGCGTGCTGGGCACGTATGGCCGCGCCGAGGGGAGCCATGGCTGAGCCGTCGTCGTCCCAGCGGCGCCGCGTCGCGTTCCAGGGAGAACACGGCGCCTACGGCGAGGAGGCGCTGCGCGCGCTCTACGGCCCGGACGTGGAAGCCGTCCCCTACCCCACCTTCCGCGCCGTCTTCGAGGCGGTGGCCGAGGGCCGCGTCGAAGCGGGCGTGCTCCCCGTGGAGAGCTCACTGGGCGGACCGGTGGTGGAGAACGTGGACCTGCTCCTGGAGCACGACCTGGAGGTCTCCAGCGAGCTGTCGCTGCGCATCCACCACTGCCTCGTGGCGCCGCCGGGCCTCGCGTTGGAGGACGTAGAGCGGGTCCTGTCGCATCCCCAGGCGCTGGCGCAGTGCGCGGGCTATCTGCGGCGGCGCGGAATCCAACCGGTGGCGGAGGCCAACACGGCCATCGCCGCGCGCAAGGTCGCCAAGGAGGCCCCGCCGCGCACGGCCGCCATCGCCAGCCGCGTCTCCGCGGAGCTGTATGGGCTGACGGTGCTGGAGGAAGGCGTGGAGGACTCGCCGGACAACCACACGCGCTTCATCACCGTGGGCACCGCGCCGCCGCGCGCGTGGAAGCGGCGCAAGACGGCGCTGGCCTTCACCGTCCAGAACGAGCCCGGCGCGCTGTACCGCGTGCTGGGGGCCTTCTCAGGACGGGGGCTGGAGGTGTCCCGCCTGGAGTCCCGCCCCCAGCGCCGCGCGTGGGAGTACGTGTGGTGCCTGGACGTGGACGGCGCGCTGGAGGACCCGCGGGTGCGCGAGGCGGTGGAAGCCGCCCAGGCGGCCTGCATCACCCTGCGAGTCCTCGGCAGCTACGGCGTGGCCTGAAGCGGCTACGCCGTCGTGGGCTGGCTGCCGTCGCCGTTCTTCACGACGGACAGGTACGCCTCGCGGACAATCTGCGTGTAGCGCTGGAGCGACGCCAGTTGCTCCAGCCGCAGCGCCTGCGGGCCGTCGCACAGCGCCGCTTCCGGGTGCGGGTGGAAGTCCACCAGCACCATGGACGCGCCCGCGATGAGGCCCTGGCCAATGGAGTGGAAGATGTCCGGCAGGCCGTCCGGCGGAGCATCCGCGCGGCCGATGGCGTGTGACGGGTCCACGCACACGGGCATGCGGGTGAGCCGGCGCACCACCGGCACGTGGGCGAAGTCCACCATGTTGCGGTGCGGGTCACCCAGGTGCGTCTTCACGCCGCGAAGGCAGAAGACAATCTTCGGGTTGCCCTCGCTCGCGATGTACTCGCACGCGTTGAGGGACTCCTCCAGGGTGATTCCCATGCCGCGCTTGAAGAGCACGGGGAAGATGCGCTGCTGGCCAATGGACTTGAGCAGCTCGAAGTTCTGCGCGTTGCGCGTGCCCACCTGGAGCATGACGCCCGTGGCGTTGCCCGAGCGCTCCAGCGCGTCGCGAATCTCGTCGATGTGCCGGGGGTGCGTCACCTCCATGGCGACCACCTTGATGCCGTGCTTGCCCGCGGACTCGAACACCCACGGAAGGCACGCGGCGCCCAGGCCCTGGAACTCGTACGGGTTGGTGCGCGGCTTGTACGCCCCCATGCGCGTGGTGCGGATGTCGCAGCGCGCGAGCGCCGCCATCATCGACTCCACGTTCTCCTTCGTGTCCACCGCGCACAGGCCGGCGAACAACTGCACGCTCTTCTCGTCGAACGTCACGCCGTTGTAGTCGAAGCCCGTCGACGCGCGCTGGCCCTTGTGCCGGCCGATGACGCGGTACTTCTGCGACACGCGCACCACCTGCCGCACGCCTGGAATCTGCTCGAAGACCTCCGTCGGAACCTGCGCCGTGGGGCCCAGCAGATAGACCTCCGTCACGGTGTACTCAGCCCCCGCCATGACGTGGGGACGGGGCGTCACGCCCTTGTACTGGGAGGCGACTTGGAGGACGGCGGACACCACGGACTCGGGGGAGTCCGGCTCGAGCATGACAATCATCTTCTGGGTTCTCCGGGCAGTGTTGTCGGACTAATCTTGAATTATAGCGCGGAACGTCCGCGCGGAGGGGTAACAGCGCAAACGCGGCGATGCGTCCGCGAAGGGGCATCCTCCTCGCGAAGGCGAGCGAGTCGCCGCGTCGGAGGGCGCGTCCCCCCGTCCCGCCGTCTGCTCAGCCCGTCACGGGCCGCAGCCGGAGGGCGAGCTGGGCGTAGTGGTCTCTCTGGGCGGTGTCGCCCAGGTGCTCCCAGACGTCGGCCAGGGCCTTGGCTGCCTCGACGTAGGCGGGGGACAGCTCCAGCGCCAGCTCGAAGGTGTGGCGAGCCTGCCGGTAACGGGCCTTGTCGGGGCGGCGGGGGCCCCGGGTGAGCAGCGCATTGCCCCGCTCGTAGACTTCGATGGCGGAGGCCTCGCGATAGCCGGGGTCCGCGTTGAGCTGGACGGCGCGCTCCATCAACTCCGCGGCGGCCTCGGGCTCGCCCAGCTCCAGCTGACAGAGGGCGGCGTCGCGATGCGGGTCCGCGGCGGAGGGGTCCACCTCGATGGCGCGCTCGAAGCAGCGCAGGGCCTCTTCGGTGCGGCCCAGGAGGGCGAGCGACGAGCCCTTGGCGGTGAGGGCCGGGAAGTGCTTCGGGTCCACGGCGAGGACCTTGTCGAAGGCGGAGATCGCGGCGTCATGTTGTCCGGTCATCGAGAGCTTGGCGCCCTCGTTGAATGCCGCGAACAGCAACTTGGACATCGTGCCCCCAGGGCAAGGGTTGCCCGGCCATGCCAACGGCCGTTCGGCCAGCCTCTCACCGGGAAGCACCCGGTGGAAAGGCGTTCTGGGGTTCTTCGAGTTCGTCCGGCTGATGGGAGCCATCCGCTCCACTCCGGACGGCCCGTCAGAGGCGCAGGCCCACCTGGACACCGGGCCAGAACAGGATGTCCCGGTCGGTCGTCTTGGAGAACTGGCTCAGCGCGGTGACGGGTTCACCGTCCGTGGTGTGCATGACGTTGAAGGTAGGGCCCGCGATGATGGCGAAGCGGGAAGCGAGCTGGAAGCCGGCCATCAACCGGGCCTGGTGCAAGAGCCGGTTGTCCTCGAACGAGCCGCCCCACTCGTGGATGCTGTTCGTCACCACGTCCACGTCGAAGAAGAAGCGCTCGGTCAGCGGCACATGCCCGCCGATGCCCACGCCCATCGTCCAGTGGCTGGGGCCGCGCGAGTTGGTCACCGAGCCCACGCCCGCGACGAGCGTGGTGTACAGGTAGCGGCTGCCGACCTTGAGCGCGAGGTTGGCGAAGTTGACGTCGCTGCCGTATGCCTCGACGTGGAACTGGCCGTTCTGCACGATGTTCAAGAGGCCCACCGGGACGCCGGACTCCAGATTCCGCGCCACGTTGATGAGGCCCAACTGCACGCCGTTCATCTTCCCGGCGATGTTGATGAGGCCCAACTGCATGCCCTCCACGTCACCGCCCATGTTGATGAGCGAGAGCTGCGCGCCGCGCGCGGAGTCGGCCCAGTTCATGCCCGCCGACATCTGCACGCCGGACATGTTGCCACGCACCATGCTGAGGCCCACCGCGGCCTGGTAGCCGTCGAAGTCGCCATCCACCCAGCTGGAGCCCACCGCCATCTGCAGGCCGGACATGGACGTGCTGGACACGTTGGCGCCCACGGCGAGCTGCCCCACCGTTCCGCCCTGTCGCGCGACGTTGACGCCCACCGCGGCCTGCACGCCGCCCACCCGTCCGCTGGCCCAGTTGCCACCCACGGCGAGCTGCATGCCGCTCACCTCGCCGCGCACCACGTTGCCGCCGATGGCCATCTGCACGCCGCGGATGGAGGCCGAGTTCCAGTTCGCGCCCAGCGCCACCGCGAAGCCATTCAGCCGCCCGAGGCTCGCCACGCCCAGCGACACGGAGAGGGCGTTGTCCACTTCGCCATTCGGGCCGAAGAGGTCGTTGGTCTGCAGCTTCGGAATGAGCCCCAGGTTCAGGAAGCGATAGGGGCGCCCCGAGCCGTCCATCGGCATCACCATCGGCTGCGAACCCGCGCCCGCGAGAGGAGCGCCGCCGCGCATCGCGGTCAGCTCGCCCATCACCGGCACGAAGGCGGCATCGGCCAGTACCGTGCGCGCGCCGTCGCCCACCATCAGCACCGCCTGGGAGGAGGCGCCGCGCGACTCGCGCATCACCGTGTAGCGGCCCGGCTGCAGGCCCAGCTCCGTGGCGCGGCCGGCCAGCTTGTTCAGCTCCACGACGAGGCGCCCGGGCTCGTCGCGAACGTAGAGGCGTCCCTCGACGCCCTCGCCCACCACCAGCACGGCGGATGTGGTGCGCAGGTCCGTCATCACCAGCTCGCCCGTGCCGGCCAGCTCGATGTCATAGGCGGGGTGCTGCGCGCCGGCGCGCGTGCGCTCGGTGCGCGCGAGCGTCTCGTGGAAGGCGAACTGGTACGCCTCGTGGAGCGTGACGCGCCCGTCGCCCGTGGAGTCGGCGGCGCCGCGCAGGCCCGACACCAGGTTGTGCGTGAAGAACGAGCCGCCGATGCGGTCGGACTCCTGCGACACCTCGTCCTCGGAGGAGGACGTGAGGATGGCGTGGCCGCGCACGGCGGAGGACGTATCGACGAGGAAGGCGGGACGGCGCACGCCGCCCTTCTGCCGCGCCAGCGTGCCGGAGGCGCAGGAGTCGAGGATGGCGATGCGCACGTCGGCGGGGAGCTGCTCCAGCGCCTGGCGCAGCTCGCGGTAGCCGAAGCGGTCCTTGTGCAGCAGCAGGCCCTCTTCGTCCGAGTGGCCCGAGTAGTAGATGAGCGCCTCGGTGCGCGAGCCGGGCGACTTCGCCGCGGCGACCATGGCCTTGAAGCGCGCCAGCGCCTGCTCCAGCGCCGCGCGGTCTCCCTCCAGCATCATCAGCCGGTCTTGCGGCAACACCCCGCCCAGCTCCTCCAGCACGTTGCCAAAGGAGCTCGCGTCGGTGACGGCGTAGCGAAGCCGCGCGCGGCCAGGGCCACCATCGTTGACGCCCACCAGCAGCGCGAAGCGGCGGACGGCGACGGGCGCGGGCGTGGCGGGAGCCGCCAGGACGAGCGAGGGAAGAAGCAGGGACAGGAACAGGAGCGACCGCGGCATCACGGCACTTTCTCCAACGTAAAGGAGGTCTGGGCCACGGTACCCGGAAGCGGGAGCGGCCGGGTGCTTGCCTCGGTGGGGTGACGAGCCAGCAGGCGCGCTGCCTCCAGCACGGTGCTCACATCCAGCGGTGAATCCGCGGTGACGAGGAAGAAGCGCTCGAAACCCGGGGCGTCGTCCAACTCATAGGAATGCGTCAAGGACACCGCGTCTCCCGACTGAAGCTTCGTGGGTCCCACCAACGTGGTGGGGTGATGCAGCGTCACAGCGCCTCGTCCGTCCACGGAGACCACCACGCCGTGGCGGCGGCCTCCAGAGATATAGCTGAGCTGGAGCAGGTCTCCACGCCGTGCGGGCGAGTGGTCCGACAGCAGCTCCGCCTCGCCTTCGTCCTGGCGGTACACCATGAGCCGCGCATCGCCCTTGATGCCCACCGTCTCCAGCAGCTCGACACGCACGGGCACCAGCGAGGGCGGCTCCACGGCCAGCTCCTGCTGGGTGGACAGGAACAGCAGCACGAGGCACGCGGCCACCGGCATGCCCATCGACAGCCCGTGCCAGCCCTGGCGCTCCGGCTGCCGCGCCAAGTGGGCTTCGATGTGCGCGGAGGTCCGCAGCCGACGGGCCACTTCCCGGGCCACCGCTTCGGGAGGGTGGCGGGCCAGCGTCTCGACCGAGTCCGTCTCCAGCCGGGCCAGCCGCGCGAGCCCGTGCGGTTCCTGCTCCAGCTTGGCGCGGGCGGCGGTGAACGCGTCCGAGGGCAGCTCGCCCAGGGCGATTCGCTCCAGCAGCCAGTCAGGGGTGCACAGGGCCATGCTCACGAAGCCTCCAGCGCGGTCGGCACGGCCACCCAGGCCAGCGACGCGTCCTCCGCTGCCTGGAACACCCGGGCGTCGTGGATCTGTCACCCACCCATCCCAAGTGGCGCAAACAAACCGGACGTCGCGGGCCCGATACGAAGCGCCAGGCCCGGGTGCGACGGTGTGCGTCCGGGGCCAGCTCAGAGCGTGAGGACCATCAGCTCCTCGTCGACGTAGGCCCCGCCGATCTTCAGGGCCCGAGGCTCCACGCCATATGTCTGGAAGCCGACGGACCGGTACAGGGTGTGGGCGGCTGCGTTGCCGGAGACGACGGCCAGCAGGAGCTGCTCGACGCCGGGGAGCTTTCGGCCCTCTGCCAGGATGGCGACGAGCAGTCGTCGGCCGACACCGCGCGAGCGCGCCTCCTCGGCCACGTACATGCCCCAGACGAAGGCCTTGTGCGCGGACTTGAGACGAGGCTCCCGCCGCACGCCCACCACGGCCACCAGCCGCGTCCCGTCGTAGGCGCCCAGAACCCGCTGCGAATCCGTCGCCTCCAGCCGCCCGCGAAACACCTCCAGCCCGAATTGAGACTCCTCCTCGAACGAGGACCCGA
Organism: Myxococcus eversor; assembly: GCF_010894455.1. Classification (GTDB taxonomy): domain Bacteria; phylum Myxococcota; class Myxococcia; order Myxococcales; family Myxococcaceae; genus Myxococcus; species Myxococcus eversor. Next base: position 100,859 of record NZ_JAAIXY010000031.1, read on the forward strand.
AGGCCTCCGGGTGCTCCGTCAGCGAGCGCAGCCGCATCGCCCGGAAGGCCTCCATCTCGTCGGGAAACACGGGGCGGATGACGATGTCGCCCTCCCCGCTCGTGCGGCCTTCTTCCTTCAGCACCGCGGCGAAGCCCACGGTGAAATCCGGGTAGCGAGGCACCCAGCCCAGCTCCTTGAGCCGCGCGTTGGAGATGGCGCGGTCTCCTCGCAGGGACTCGTGCAGCGTCTCCAGGGGCACCCGCGGGGGGACCGACATGGCCAGCCGATGCGCCAGCCACGTGACGGTCTCCTCCAGCGGAGCGGCCCGGTCATCCGCCACGCAGTACAGCGCGCCAGGCGAGCCCTGCTCCAGCGCGGCGAGGATGGCCGCGCCCAGGTCGTCCACGTGCACGCGGGAGATGCGTCCTCCCTTCTCGGGAAGGCGAAGGTTGCCGGACAGCAGCCGCGAGTGGGCACCGCGCCCGGGGCCGTAGATGCCCGCGATGCGCAGCACCATGGCGCCGAGCGGCAGGTAGCGCGACTCCGCTTCCAGCCGAGGGAGTGACGAAGGCCAGGTGACATCCACCGGCGTGTCCTCGTCCACCTCGCCGCGGGCAATGCCGTAGACGCCGGTGGAGGACAGGTAGATGAGCCGCGCGGGAGGCCGGGCCACGAGCGCGCTGGCGATGGCGCCATCCAGCCCCGCCTCGGGTGGAACGGAGACGACCACGTGCGCGCCCTGCGTCTGGAGGAGTGCGTCCTCCAGCGAGACGACGCGGGCGCCCGCGCGTGTCAGCTCCTCGCGGCGGGCGGTGTCGCGCGTGGAGGCGAGGACCTCTCGTCCCGCCTGCGCCTGCGCCACCGCGAGCCGCGTCAGCGTGTAACCAGAGCCCAGAAGGACAAGGGGCGTTGTCATGCCCCCCGCGATAGCGAAAGCCGGGGGGCGATGGCAAGCAGTGACGTCGGGCTACAGCTCCGCGCTGGAGCGCGGGTCGATGATTCCACACTCCTTGATTTTGTAGAGCAGCGCCTTGTAGCTGATGCGCAGCTTGCCGGCCGCGCGGCGCTTGTTCCACGCGGTGCGCTGGAGCATGGCGAGGATGGCCTCGCGCTCGGCCAGCATCGCCGCGCGCTTGCCGATGTCCTTCAGCGAAGGCTCCCCGGCCGGAGGCGGAGGAGGCGGAGGCTGCGGCACATCGAACGGATTGATGTAGCGCGGCGCCGGAATCACGGAGTTCAACGGCTCCATCACCGCGCCCGCATGGGCCTGGGTGTGCGCCGCCGCCGTCGTGGGAGACACGCCACGAGAGGGCATCTCCAGCACCTGCACGGACGAGGACGCGGGCGCGCGGACGTGCTCCTCCACCGCGCGGTGGTTGTAGCCGCTGTCGTCACCTGCGTACGACGTGGGCAGGGACGGCGCGCTCGCCGGAGAGCGGCCCGCCGCGTTGAGCTCGTCGAGCACCAGCGTCGGGTCCTTCAGCACGCACAGCCGGCGCACCATGTTCTCCAGCTCGCGCACGTTGCCCGGCCAGTCGTAGTCCGCGAAGGCCTGGAGCACCTCGGTGGGCAGCTCCGCGATGCCAGAGATGTACTGGCGGCCGTACTTCTTGAGGAAGTGGTCCGTCAGCGGCACCACGTCCTCGCGACGCTCGCGCAGGGGCGGCAGGCGGATGGCCACCACGTTGAGGCGGTAGTAGAGGTCCTCGCGGAAGTTGCCGAGCGCGATCTCCTTCTCGAGGTCGCGGTTGGTCGCCACCACCACGCGGCTGTCCACACGGACGCTCTTCTTGCCACCGACGCGGAAGAACTCCTCGTCCTGGAGCACCTGGAGCAGCTTGGCCTGGAGGCGGATGGCCATCTCGCCAATCTCATCCAGGAAGATGGTGCCCTGGTCCGCCAGCTCGAACTTGCCGGGCTTCTCCGCCGTGGCCCCCGTGAAGGCGCCGCGCTCGTGGCCGAACAGCTCGCTCTCCAGCAGCTCGCCGGGAAGCGCCGCGCAGTTCACCTTGATGAACGGCCGACCGCGACGCTGGCTGCGTGCGTGAATCTCCCGCGCGATGACCTCCTTGCCCGTGCCGGACTCGCCCAGGAGCAGCACCGGGACGTTCTCGTTCGCGATGCGCTCCACCAGCGCCCGTGCCCGTCGCATGGACGGAGACGAGGAGATGAGCACCCGGGCATCCCCCGCGGGGTCCGCCGCCGGACGCGGAGCCAGGGGTGGAGGCACCACCTGACGGTCCGGCACGCGCGTGCCGAGCGCACGGGCCAGGGCATCCTGCAGCTCGTCGTTGCCCAGGGGCTTCGACAGATAGTCGGTGGCGCCCATCTTCATGGCGCGCACGGCGTCATCCGCGCCCGTCAGGCCGCTGAGGACGACGACGGGGGCATTACCCCCCTGGGCCCGGTAGCGACGAAGCACCTCCAGGCCACTCATTTCCGGCATCACGACGTCGAGCAACACCGCGTCGAACGAGCCCCCCGCGAGCATCTCCAGCGCCTGCGCGCCACTCCCCGCCGAGCGCACTTGATAACCCGCGCTGCCGAGCAACTCGGACATGAAGGTGCGAACCGACTCCTCGTCATCCACCACCAGCACCGCGATCCGATCCATCCCCTCGCCTCCGCTCGCCCTCTGCATCGAACCTCCGCCCATCCTCACACCGAGAGCCGGGCCATGGACCCGGTCATCCGACGAAACTCACGCGTGCGCCGCATGTCCTGCTGCGCCGCGTTCAAAAGCTGCTGAGGCGTCCCCACCGTGTCCGGGAAGCTCACCGCCCCCAGCTCCAGCGTGGTGCGCACCACCCGACCGTCCACCTGGAAACGCGCCGACTCGAAGCGCGCGGCCACCCGCGACAGCATCACCGGCACCGCCTCCGCCGGAGTCCCCGGCAACATCAACGCGAACTGGCATTCGTCCACCCGGGCCACCGCGTCCGCTTCCCGCACCGTCTGCCCCAGCACCACCGCGCTGTACACCAGCAGACGCTCCGCCATGCCGCGCCCGTACTCCTTGCGCATCGAGCTCCAGCCACCGACCTCCGCGGAGATCACGGAGAAGGACCCGCCATACCGCTCGCACCGGCGGACCTCCAGCCCGAGCAACGAGAGCAGGAAGGGTTTGTTGTACAGGCCCGTCACCGGGTCATGCAGCGCCAGCGCCGTGTCCTCTTCCTCACCTGACGCCGCCCGCAGGACGGCCGCCTTCAGCCGCAGCTGCGCGTGCAGCTTCACCGCCAGCTCCGAGCCGCTGCCCGAGCGTGGCACCACGTCCACGCATTGCCCCTTCTCCAGACAGTGTTGGTAGGCCCCCACGTCGTGCGGGTCCACCATGTAGAGCAACGGCACGGTGCCCCGGCTGATCTGCCGCAGCCTCCTCGCCACCTGCACGGCGCCATAATCCGGCGCCTGCACCGCCAGCAGCACCGCGTCCGGACGGATGACCTCGAACAGCGGCACCGCCGCGTCGAAGCGCGTCACCGGAACCACCCGGAAGCCGGCCTCCCCGAGGAGCATCCGGTTCCGCTCCAGGTCGTCCGCCCGCGGCTCGATGAGCAGCACGGTGGGCGGCTGCGCCGCCTTCCCCACCCGCTTGCGTCTCACGCCCACCACGTCAGCCTCCCCACCAGAATTTTCTCCACCACTCCCCCGGCACGTGCCCGGAATTACAGTCCCAAGCCCTTCCCCGCTCTCTTCATCCCCCCGGAATTCCAAGGGAAGGGCACTCGGCTACCCATCTTGGGCACCGGTTTTAGCAATGGACATGCCACCTTGGACCTCACGCAACCGGGCCTCCAGTTCGGCCTCCGTGACGTGGTGTTTGAAAGCGGGCACGTCGTTGATGACGATCACGGGGATGTCGTAGCGCCAGCGCTCGAAGAGTGCCGGGTCCTCCAGGATGGAGATGAGCCTCAGCTCGAAGGGGATGCGAGCGCGGACGGCGTCCACGACGTCGGCGGCCTTGTCGCAGAGGGAGCATTTGGGTTTCGAGTAGATCTCGACTCTCATGGCGGGCAGGATGGACGGTCGATGCGCGGTCTGACTGGTGACTTTCCGACGATGCCCCTCAAGGACCTCGTCGTCTACCTCGGGAACCGTCGAGCCACCGGCTCGCTGAAGGTGGAGCGTGGGGAGGTCCGCAAGCAATGGGTCCTCCGCGATGGCCAGGTGATTTGCGCCAGCTCCAATCAGCCGCGGGAGTACTTCGGTCAATTCCTCATCACCATGGGGCATGTGACGGAGGCCCAGCTCGAGAAGGCGTTCGGCACGCAGGCCCAGACGCGAGTCTTCCTGGGCAAGGTGCTGGTGACGATGGGGGTGGTGCAGGAGGCGACGGCGCGTTCGACGCTGAGCCACAAGTTCCGGGAGATGATGTTGGATGCCTTCCATTGGCGGGAAGGCGAGTTCACCTTCGAGGCATCGGACACGGCGCCGGAGATCGCCGGCCTCGACGTCGAGGTGGACCTGATGGACATCCACCGCGAGGGCGAGTTCCGGGAGACGGCGTGGGAGGCCATCCGCGCGGTGTTCCCTTCCGGCGGGGTGCGGCTGTCCGTGGATGAACGCAAGCTGCCCGAGCGCAAGCCCGGCAGCATGGACGAGCGAATCGTCCAGCTCATCCAGGACGGGCTGAGCATCGATGGGTTGGCCCGGGCGCTTCACGCCACGGACTTCTTCCTCTACCAGCGCCTGTACGCGCTCTACCGACTGGACGCGGTGAAGGTGTCGGACGAGGCGCCGGTGCCCGTGACGTCCGCGGTGATTGAGGAGGAGAAGCCGGAGGACGCGGGCGTCATCGGCTCGGAGTCGTCGTCGGACGAGGTGCTCCAGGCGGCGCAGCTCTTCATCGATGCGGGCAACGTGCGCGACGGCGAGGCCCTGGCGCGACAGGCGCACGAGATGTCTCCGTCGCCCCGCTCGGCGGCGCTGTTGAAGACCGCGCAGGAGAAGCTGCTGAAGGAGCTGCGGCGGGAGCTGATGGATGCCTCGAAGGTGCCAGCGCTCCAGGTGGCGCCGTCGCACCTGAAGACGCTCCAGCTCACCGCGCCCGAGCGCTACCTGCTCTCACGCGTCGACGGGCGCCGCGACATCGCCGCCATCGTCAACGTGTCGCCGTTGCAGGAGCTGGACGCGCTGAAGTTCTTCCACGGCTTCGTGGACATGGGACTGGTGAAGCTCACCGCGAGGTAGCGGCGCGTCGAGGGGTCGTCCCTGGTGGTGCGGTGGGCCAGCACCGACTGGCTCCTGGCGCCGGTGAAGCGCTTCGCACTTCGGTCCTCGCGTCAGCTCAGTGCTTGCCCGCAGCCGAGGCCGGCGCGGTCAGCTCCACGGGCGCGGGCACGCGCTCCAGTCCGAGCCGAAGCGCCTCGCGGCCCAGCCACGTGCCACGGATGCGCCACTTCGGGTCGTTGACGATGAGCGCGGCCACCGCGACGCGAGGGTTGTCCCGGGGCGCGAAGCCCACGAACCACGAGTAGTCCCGAAAGGGATTGCGGTCCGCGAGCGTGCCCGTCTTGCCCACCGCGTTGTCCACGCGGAAGTTGCGCTCCCGGAAGATGCCGCGCGCGGTGCCGTGCGTGACGGTCGCCTCCAGCATGTCCGTCAATGCCTTGGCCGCTTCGGACGTCAGCACGCGCTCGCCCTCGGGAGGCAAGAGCGAACCCTGCTCCGGCTCCACCAGCACGGGGTCCACCCACCGCCCGTCATTGGCGGCCACCGCGGCCACCAGCGCGCCGTGGAGCGGCGACATATAGACATCTCCGAAGCCCGCACCGGTGTTGGCCAGCGCGAAGCCATCCTCCGGCACGGCGGCGAGCGACACGTCCGTGGGCACCACGAAATCAATCTCGCGGTTGAAGTGGAAGCGCGCGGCCATGCGACGCAGCACATCCGCGGTGAGGTGCTTCTGCGTCAGCTTGGCGAAGATGACGTTCGCGCTCTTGCCCATCGCGAGCGCCAGCGAATAGCAGGCACCATCGCGCTCACTGTCCTCCAGGTGCTTCTCGGTGAGCCGCCGCTTGCCGCCGTGGAAGCACTCCTCCATCGTCGGGGTGACACCGGCCTCCAGCAGCGCGCTGCCGGTGACGATCTTGAAGATGCTCGCGGCGGGGAACACCGCGCGATAGGGCAGTCCGCGCAGCTCCGGCTGCGCCTGCGAGTGCTCCGCGAGCGCCAGCACCCGCCCCGTCGAGGGCTCCAGCACCACGGCGGCGCCATACGGCACCTCGTAGTCCCGCAGGATCTTCGTCAACGAGGCCTGGAGCACCGGGTCCACGGTGAGCGCACGCGTGTGGCCGTCCTTCTCCTTCACCACCAACCGCTCGCCCTGCAGCTTCGCCCGGGCCAGCAGGTCCGCCGCGCGAGGCATCGTCTGGAGCTTCGCCATGGGAGGAGCCGTCAGTCGCGAGGGCACCGGCGCGGGAGGCACCAGCCCCGGCACCGTCACCAGCGTCACCAACCCCGCATCCGTCCCGCCCTGCACCGCCGCGGCCGCCACCGCGTCGGCCTCCGGGCTCGTCCCCCCATCCGCCCCACCCATGGAAGCTGGGGATGCCAGGGTGCCTCCACCACCGGCATGAGCCCCCGGCGCATGGCCCGCATCCCCGACCCCGTCGGCGACCCCTTCGGCTCCGGAGGCGACCACGAGGGAGTCCTTCGCCGGGAGCGCCGACTCGGGAGCGACAGCGCCGGAATCACTCGCGGCCGGTACCTCGGGAGTGGCACCACCTGGCACCGGTTCTTGGGCCCCCAACAGCAGGGCGAGGGGAAGCAGCGCTGCGGCGGACAGGAGGCGGCGGCGAATCGTCATGTGCGGCGCGAGGGGGGCTGAGGGGGCAAGGGCTGCACGCGAATCCTACCGACTGGAGGCTCGCTGTCCATGGACGCTTCCCCGTCCGCCTGGTTGCCGCTCCTGTCAGAAACTTGGCGACGGAGTGTGCAAGTCCGATAGGGTCACCCACACTTTGGACGGACTGAAAGAAACCCTGGTCATCTTCGGCGCCGAGTTCCGCCGGGCCGTGCGCAGTGGTCGCGCGGTGGTGCTGCTCGGGCTCTACAGCATGTTCTCCGCGCTGGTGCTGCTGGTGATTGGCAAGCTGACCAGCGACCTGCGCGCGACGATGAACGAGCGACTGGCCGGTGCCGGCGCCGACGCGGAGTCGACCGCGAGGATGATGGAGGAGACGCGGAAGGGCGTGCTGGGCTTCCTCACCAGCAACGACACCTCGATGATGGAGGCGCTCGCGCAGGTCCCCATCGAGGTGCTCCTCGTCTTCAAGGTCACCCTCTTCTTCCTGCCCGCCTACGTCGCGCTGATGGGGTTCGATCAAATCAGCGGCGAGGTCGCCCCCCGCTCCATGCGCTACCTGACGGTGCGGGCGCGGCGCTCCTCGGTGTTGCTGGGCAAGTTCCTGACGCAGGCGGCGCTCTTGGTGGGGCTGGTGCTCGTCATCGACCTGGCCATCTTCGTCTACGCGCGCATCGCCAACCCGGACTTCGGCTTCGCGGCGATGAGCCTCAACCTGCTCAAGTTCTGGCTGGCCGCCATCGTCTTCTCGCTGGCGTACGTGGCCCTCACGACGCTGTGCTCCAGCGTCTTCCGCACGCCCGGGGTGAGCCTGGTCTTCAACTTCATCCTCCTGTTCGTCTTCTGGCTGATGGACACCGTGGGCCGGGCCTCGGGAGAGACGGGCGCGCTGCGCTTCCTGCGCTACCTGTCTCCCTCCAACTACGCGGGGGATCTGCTGCACCCGAACATCACCGAGTTCGGCGTCAGCGGCGCGGCCTACGCGGCCTTCGCGACCCTCTTTCTCCTCGGTGCCTACGGCGCCCTGCGCGCGAGGGACCTGTGAGCGACCTGGCGATTGAACTGTTCGGCATCACCAAGCGCTTCGGCCCCAAGGTCGCCGTCAACGGCGTCAGCTTCTCGGTGCCACGCGGCGCGGTGTATGGCCTCATCGGCCCCAACGGCGCCGGCAAGACCACCACCTTCTCCATGATGTGTGGCTATCTCTATCCCTCCGAGGGCACGCTCACGGTCATGGACGTGGACCCCTCCACGCCTGGCGCCCTCAAGGGCCGGGTGGGCGCGCTGCCGCAGGACGCGGTGCTGCCCCCGGGCTGGGAGGTGGGCGCGCTCCTGACGTACTGGGCGAAGCTGTCGGGCCTCGCCACTCCCGAGAACGAGGCCCGCGAAGCGCTGGACCAGGTCGGTCTGCTGGACGCCTGGAAGGTCCAGACGCAGGCGCTCAGCCACGGCATGGCCAAGCGCACGGCCATGGCGCAGGCGCTGATGGGTCGCCCTCCCCTCGTGCTGCTGGACGAGCCCACCGCGGGCCTGGACCCGCGCATCGCCGCGCAGGTGCGTCAGGTCATCAAGGACATGAAGGGCAGACAGACGGTGGTGGTCTCCAGCCACAACCTCCAGGAATTGGAAGAGCTGTGCGACGCGGCGGCCATCCTCGACAAGGGCACGCTGGCGCAGGCGGGCTCCATGTCCGAGCTCACGGGCCAGGGCGCGGAGTTCCGCGTGCAGATCGCCAGCGGCACGGTCATCCCCCCGGAGCTGACCACCCTGCCCGACGTCACCGACGCGCGCATGGAAGGCGAGAGCATCCTCGTGGTGCGCTTCGGCGGTCAGGCGAAGCCGGAGCAGGTCATCAGCCGCGTGGTGGCGCACCTGCTCCAGAGCGGCGTGCTCATCCTCGGCGTGAGTCGGGGCCGTCGTCTCGAGGACCGCGTCCTCCAGTTGCTCTAGCGCGGGCCTCTCAGCCCGCCTTGCGCACCCAGCCCACGTAGCTCGTCCCCCGGCGCTCCAGGCGGACGAGTTCATGGCCGGTGGCCTCACACCATGCGGGCAGATCCGCCTCCAATCCCCGGTCCGTGGAGATGAGCTCCACCAGGGCCCCCGCGGGCAGGCGTCGCATCACCTTGGCGATCTCCAGGATGGGCATGGGGCAATACGCCCCAGAGGTGTCCACTCGCACTGCGTTCTCCATCGGGTTTGTTCTCTCCTGCACCACGCAGATCCGAGCATGCGGAATTTTTCCGAGAACCGCCCAGTTTCCGGGCCGCTGAGGGGACTGTTTGACGAGCGGAGCGTGCCTCCACTCGGCTTGCGTGTCTGGAAATCCCTCTGTTAAGTACCCCGGCCCTCTCAATCTTTCTCGTACATCCACGCTCGGGGCCGGAGTCGGACCTATGGCGAAGGAGCAGAACCCACCCATGAAGCCCAATATCATCGTGGCCCTGCTGGTCGGCCTGGTGCTTGGTTTCGTTGGCGGCCGTGTGTACAGCGGCCCGTCCTCGAAGACTGATGCCAAGCCCGCCGCGCAAGCTGCTGGTCAGGCCAACCCCGCCGCGCGCCGCCCGGTGGACCCCACCGTGTTCAAGGTTCCCATCGAAGGCTCCCCCACCCGGGGTAGCGCCGATGCCCTTGTCACGATTGTGGAGTTCTCGGATTACGAGTGCCCCTTCTGCAGCCGCGCCAACGTGACGGTGGAGAAGCTGGAAGAGGACTACGGCAAGAAGCTGCGCGTGGTGATGCGCCAGAACCCGCTGTCCTTCCACCCCCGCGCCAAGCCGGCGGCCCTCGCCGCCCTCGCGGCCGGTGAGCAGGGCAAGTATTGGGAGATGCACGGCAAGCTCTTCGCCAACCAGAAGAAGCTCGATGACGCCTCCCTGCAGCAGTTCGCGCAGGAGATTGGTCTGGATCTGGACAAATGGAAGGCCGACCTGACCAGCCCCAAGCTGGCGGACGCCATCCAGCAGGACCAGGCCCTGGCCAGCCAGCTCGGCGCCAGCGGCACCCCGGCCTTCTTCATCAACGGCCGCTTCCTCTCCGGCGCGCAGCCCATCGACAACTTCAAGGCCCTCATCGACGAGGAGATGGGCAAGGCGGAGGCCCTGGTGAAGGGTGGCGTCCCCGCCAGCCAGGTCTACGCGAAGATCATCGAGAAGGGCGCCGAGCGCGCCGCGCCCAAGGCCGCCCCGCAGCAGCAGGCCCCGTCCGTGAAGAAGATCGACGTGCCGGCCGATGCGGCCGCCTTCGGCCCCGCCACCGCCAAGGTGACCATCGTCGAGTGGTCCGACTTCGAGTGCCCCTTCTGCAGCCGCGCCGGCCCCACGCTGGCGCAGATCAAGAAGGACTACCCGAAGGACGTGCGCGTGGTGTTCCGTCACCAGCCGCTGCCCTTCCACGCCAACGCGAAGCTGGCCGCCGAGGCCTCCGAGGCCGCGCACGAGCAGGGCCGCTTCTGGGAGTTCCACGACAAGCTCTTCGCCAACCAGAAGGCGTTGGACCGGGCCTCCCTGGAGAAGTACGCGCAGGAGCTGGGTCTGAACACCGCCAAGTTCAAGGCCGCGCTGGACAGCGGCAAGTTCAAGGCGAAGGTCGAGGCGGACAGCGCCGCCGGCAGCGCCGTGGGCGCCAGTGGCACCCCGACTTTCTTCGTCAACGGCCGTGAGCTGGTGGGCGCGCAGCCCTTCGACTCCTTCAAGCGCCTCATCGACGAGGAGATCGCCAAGGCCGACAAGCTGCTGGCCTCCGGCACCAAGGCCGAGGAGCTGTACGCGAAGCTGAACGCGCAGAACGTCGCCGAGGCCCCGGCCGCGCCTCCCCCGGGCGCCGCTCCCTCCGAGCCGCCCGTGCAGAAGGTGGACGTGGGCAACGCCCCGGTGAAGGGCCCGAAGAACGCGCCCGTCACCATCGTCGCCTTCTCCGACTTCGAGTGCCCCTTCTGCAGCCGCGTCGTCCCGACGCTCAAGCAGATTGAGGACCAGTACGGCGGCAAGGTGAAGGTCGCCTTCAAGAACCAGCCGCTGCCCATGCACGCCAACGCCAAGGCCGCCGCGGCCGCCGCGCTGGCCGCTCACGAGCAGGGCAAGTTCTGGGAGATGCACGACAAGCTCTTCGCCAACCAGCGCGCGTTGGATCGCGCGTCCCTGGACAAGTACGCGCAGGAGCTGAACCTGAACGTCGCCAAGTTCAAGGCCGCCCTGGACGAGAACAAGTTCGCGGCGCAGATCGACGCGGACGCCGCCGAGGGCTCCCGCCTGGGCGCCAGCGGCACCCCGACGTTCTTCATCAACGGCCGGACGCTCGTGGGCGCCCAGCCGCTGGACGCCTTCAAGCGCGTCATCGATGAGGAGCTGAAGAAGGCCGGCGCCGTCGCTGCGGACGGGAAGTAATCCGCTCCACGCCGGCTGCTGTTTCCGAAGCCCTGAAGCACCAGAGGCCGTCGGACCGACAAGGTCCGGCGGCCTCTTGCTTTGCACGGCGGTGAAGGGACGCTTCAGGAGACGGCGATGGCGTCGATCTCCACCTTGGAGCCGCGAGGCAGCGCGGACACCTGCACGGTGGCTCGGGCCGGGGGCGCGCCGGTGAAGTAGCGGCCGTACACCTCATTCACCTTGGCGAAGTCACCCAGGTCCGTGAGGAAGATGGTGCAGCGCACCACGTGGCTGAAGTCCAGCCCGCCCGCGGCGAGCACGGCCTGCAGGTTGAGCATCACCCGCTCCGCCTGGGCGACGACGTCTCCCGTCACCATCTCCATGGTGGCGGGGTCCAGGGGAATCTGCCCGGACAGGAAGGTCAGCTTCCCGGCGTCCACCTGCACCGCCTGCGAGTACGGGCCAATGGCCTTGGGAGCCTGGTCCGAGTGAAGAGTCTTCCGAGCCATGAAGGCACCTCGAGGGTTCGGGTGGCCCCGACAGAAGGGCCACCGGATTTCCCGGGCGCTCTAGCACGAAAGGCGGCGGATTAGATTCGCTCCACGGAGTAGACGCCGCTCAAGCGCTCGATGGTGCGCATCAGGTCCGTGAGCTGCTTCAAGTCCGAGATGATGACCTCGAAGGTGTTCACCGCCCGGTCATCCCCCGTGGCCCGACAGTTGGCCTGGGAGATGTTGACGCCCTTCTTCGAGAAGATGTTGGAGATGTCGGCCAACAGGCCCGTGCGGTCCGCCGTCAGCACGCGCAGGGTGACGGGGCGCTTGAAGTCCCCCTTCACATCCCAGCTCACGTCCACGCGCCGCTCGGGGTCCGTCGCGAGCGCCTTTTCGCAGCCCACCGTGTGCACCGTCACGCCCCGTCCCCGGGTGATGAAGCCGGCGATGGGGTCGCCAGGGACGGGGTTGCAACACCGTCCGAAGCGCACGAGCACGTCGTCCACGCCGCCAATCTGCACGCCGCTGCGGTTGCTGCGGCCCACCAGGCGCTTGGCCAGGTCCGTCACGCGGGACAGGCCGGGGAGCATGGACGAGCCACCCGCGGGCGCGCCGTTGCCGGAAGCATCACCTCGGGGCGCGGACTCCGCCTCGTGGCGCTTCTCCTCGGGGACCAGGCGATGCACCAGTTGCTGCGGCGTCACCTTGCCGTAGCCGATGGCCACCAGCAGGTCGTCCTCGATGCGGAAGCCCAGCTCCTCGGCGACCTTCTTCACCTCGCCGGACTTGAGCAGCTTGTTGAAGTTGAGCTGGAAGCGCTTGAACTCGCGGTCCGTCAGCTCGCGGCCCAGTTGCAGGCTCTTCTCGCGCTGCTGCTGCTTGATGAAGCCACGGATGCGCTGCTGCGCGCGGCTCGTCTTGACGAAGGTGAGCCAGTCCTTGGACGGGTGCTGCTGCGGGCTGGTGAGCACCTCCACCGTGTCGCCGTTCTTCAGCTTGTAGCGCAGGGGAACAATCTTCCCGTTCACCTTCGCGCCCACGCACCGGTTGCCCACGTCCGAGTGGATGGCGTACGCGAAGTCCACCGGCGTCGCGCCGCGCGGCAGCGAGCGCACGTCGCCCTTGGGCGTGAAGACGAAGACCTCGTCGGTGAAGAGGTCCACCTTCACCGTCTCGAGGAACTCCTTGGGGTCCTTCAGGTCCTGCTGCCACTCCATGAGCTGGCGCAGCCAGGCGAACTTCTCGTCATCCTTGGAGATGACGGCCTTGCCCTCCTTGTACTTCCAGTGGGCGGCGATGCCTTCCTCGGCGATCTTGTGCATCTCCGCCGTGCGGATCTGCACCTCCACGCGCTCGCTCAGCGGGCCAATCACCGTGGTGTGCAGCGACTGGTACATGTTGGGCTTCGGAATCGCGATGAAGTCCTTGAAGCGACCCGGCACCGGCTTCCACATCTCGTGCACCAGGCCCAGCGCCTCGTAACAGGCGGGCGCGGCGGGGGAGATGATGCGGAAGGCGATGATGTCGTGAATCTGGTCGAAGTCGATGCCCTGCGACTTGATCTTCTTGTAGATGCTGTAGACGTGCTTGAAGCGGCCGGAGACCTCGCCCTTCAGGCCGCGCTCGGCGAGCTTGGAGCGGATGAGGTCGCAGGTGTCCTCGATGTACTTCTCCCGCTCCTTCTTGCGCTTGTTGAGCTTCTCCTGGAGGCCGAAGAACTCCTGCGGCTTCACGTAGCGGAAGCTCAGGTCCTCCAGCTCCGTCTTTATCCAGGAGATGCCGAGCCGGTTCGCCAGGGGCGCGTAGATGTCCAGCGTCTCCTGGGCGATGCGCGCCTGCTTCTCCTCGTTCATGTGGTCCAGCGTCCGCATGTTGTGCGTGCGGTCCGCCAGCTTCACGAGGATGACGCGGATGTCCTGCGCCATCGCGATGATCATCTTCCGGAAGTTCTCCGCCTGCTTCTCCTCCTGGGAGAGCGTGGCGGACGCGGAGAACTTGGACAGCTTGGTGACGCCGTCCACCAGCTGGGCCACCTCCGCGCCGAACAGCTCCGTGAGCTCCTCCGCGGTGGCGAGCGTGTCCTCGATGGTATCGTGGAGCAGACCGGTGACGATGGAGGCCTCGTCGAGCTTGAGGTCCGCGAGGATGCCGGCCACCTCCAGCGGGTGGACGAGATAGGGCTCGCCTGACTTCCTCAGTTGGCCTTGATGCACCTTGGCCGAGTAGACGTAGGCCTTCTTGATGATGTCCAGGTCGGGGTCCGGGTGGTACGAGGAAACCCGTTGGAGGATGTCGTTCAGGCGGATCATCGAAGCAGGGGGAATCGTAACTTCGTGCCGGAGGGGGGGCAACGTTGCCCCACGGAACCTGTCGTATTTCTCTTCCAGGCTTGTCCCACCCATCGCGTTCGCTTTCGTTGACCCGACGTTTTACGCGCCCGTAGATTCGCCTCCGCCCATGTCACAGCTCTTGTTGTCGTCTCTCTCCGTGGTTTGCCCGACCTGTGACGGGTTCAATCCGCCGCGCTCGGCCTCCTGCGTGCTCTGCGGCCAGGCCCTGGGGGACGCACCCGCCGCCCGGCCTCCCGCCGCGAAGCCCGCCGCCACCGCC
>NZ_JAAIXY010000032.1:0-103138 GCF_010894455.1 Myxococcus eversor
TGGAAATGGTGATGCCGGGCGACAACATCGCGATCGAGGTGGAGCTCATCACCCCGGTGGCGATGGACAAGGAGCTGCGCTTCGCTGTTCGCGAGGGTGGCCGCACGGTGGGCGCCGGCGTCGTGGCCGAGGTCATCGAGTAATACGCCCGGGAGGCCGCAGGGCTTCCTGGCTCCACTTTCCGGATTTAGAGGGGAGGGCACCTTCTGGTAGCCTTCCCCTCTCGTGTCTGATGAGGTAGGTCATGCCGAAGGGCAATCGTTCCATTATTTCGCTCGAGTGCACGGTGTGCAAAGAGCGGAACTACACGACCACGAAGAACAAGCGGAAGAGCCAGGACAAGCTCGAGTTGAGCAAGTTCTGCTCGAAGTGCCGCAAGCATACGGACCACAAGGAAGGTAAGGTCTAGGTCGGTAGTTCCTGAGAGATTCTAGGCCAGTAGCTCCAACGGTAGAGCAGCGGTCTCCAAATCCGCGTGTTGGGGGTTCGAATCCCTCCTGGCCTGCCAAGTCTCAGTGGGAGCGGGGCCCCCGGTACCTGGAGGTACCGGGGGTTCCTGTGTTTCCACGGTTCTTGAAATTTCGCATTCGCAGTACCTCGTGAGGCACCATGGCGACGGCATCAGAGGCCAGCCAGCAGGCTAACCGCTCGGCGATGGATCCGAAGCGGCTCGTGGTCATCTTCTACCTCCTCGCCGGCATCATCCTGGCGCTGTTCCTGGAGCGCCTCTTCGGAGCGCTGTGGGCCAGCTTCGGATGGCCTGACGCGGTTCTCATCGAGGGGTTGGACTGGAAGGTCTCCACCCTCGTGGGCTACCTGGTGGCCGTGGGGGTCGCGCTGGTGGGATTCTTCCATCCAAAGACCCATACGCTCTCCATGGAAGTGGCAAGCGAGTTGATGAAGGTCTCCTGGCCTACCTGGTCGGAGACCCGGACGTCGACCATGGCCGTGGTCGTCGCCTCGCTTGTCGCCGCGGTGCTGCTCTTCTGCATCGACACCGTCGCGTACAACTTGATGGTGGAGTGGCTCCCGGTCCTGTGGGGGAAGCTGTAATGGCCATGAAATGGTACGTGGTCCACACCTACTCGAACTTCGAAAACCAGGCCAAGAAGAGCCTGGAGGAGAAGGTGCGTCTCGAGGGGTTGCAGGACCAGTTCGGTGAAATCCTCATCCCCATGGAGCAGGTCGTGGAGATGGTGAAGGGCGAGAAGAAGACGTCTCGCCGCAAGTTCTTCCCGGGCTACATCTTCGTGCAGATGGAGCTGAACGACCGGACGCTCCACCTGGTGAAGAACACGCCGAAGATCACCGGCTTCCCCGGGACGGTGCAGAACCAGAACCCCCTGCCCATCTCGGACCAGGAGGTCGCGCGGCTCACGTCGCAGATCTCCGAGGGCACGCTCAAGCCCAAGCCCAAGGTGCAGTTCGACGATGGTGACACGGTGCGCGTCATTGACGGGCCCTTCGCCAACTTCAACGGCACGGTGGAAGAGGTCAACGCGGAGAAGGGTCGCGTGAAGGTGCTCGTGAGCATCTTCGGCCGCGCCACGCCCGTGGAGCTGGACTTCATGCAGGTGGAGAAGACCACCGGCTAGTTTTCCGCGGGTGGCTCGGATAGAGCGCGCTTCGCACACCTTCCGCGCCCTCCGGGGCGCGGTTCCATGGGTGGGAGGACCTCCCCGTCTGGAGGCCCGTCAGGACCACCCCCTCGAAAGGCAGTCGTCAGCCGATGAAGAAGGTCACAGGTCAGGTCAAGCTGCAGATTCCCGCCGGCAAGGCGAACCCCGCTCCGCCGATCGGCCCCGCGCTCGGTCAGCAGGGCGTGAACATCATGGAGTTCTGCAAGCAGTTCAACGCGAAGACGCAGGCGGAGGCCAAGGAGGGACTGATCATCCCGGTGATCATCACCGTCTATCAGGACCGCTCCTTCACCTTCATCCTCAAGACGCCTCCGGCGGCCGTCCTCATCAAGAAGGCGGCGGGCCTGCACACCGACAAGAAGAAGGGGTCGGGAGCGAAGAAGCCTGGCAAGGAGAAGGTGGGGCAGATCACCCGGAAGCAGCTCGAGGAGATCGCCACGAAGAAGATTCAGGACACCACCGCCGCGTCGCTTGAGGCCTGCATGAACACCATTGCTGGCACCGCGCGCTCCATGGGCATCGACGTCGTCGGCTAAGCCGCCGCCCCACTCACGGACGAGGATTTCTGTCATGGCTCAGAATGGGAAGAAGTTCCGCGCGGCCTCCACGCTGGTGGACCGCGAGAAGCGCTACAGCATCGCCGAGGGCTTTCAGCTCCTGAAGAAGACGGTGGATGCGCGGGCGTCGAAGTACGACCAGACGGTCGATGTCGCCATCAACCTGGGTGTGGACCCCAAGCACGCGGACCAGATGGTCCGTGGCGCCGTGGTTCTGCCCAACGGCACGGGTGCCACCGTGCGCGTGGCCGTGTTCGCGAAGGGCGAGCGCGCCACCGAGGCCGGCAACGCGGGTGCGGACATCGTCGGCGCGGAGGATCTCCAGAAGCGCATCGAGGAGGGCTTCCTCGACTTCGACACCGTCATCGCGACGCCCGACATGATGGGTATCGTCGGTCGCCTCGGTAAGGTGCTCGGTCCTCGTGGCCTCATGCCGAACCCGAAGGTCGGCACGGTGACGATGGATGTCGCCAAGGCCATCCGCGATGCCAAGGGCGGTAAGGTCGACTTCCGCGCGGAGAAGGCCGGCATCGTCCATGCGAAGATGGGCAAGGCCTCCTTCTCGGTGGACAAGCTCGAGGGCAACTTCAACGCGCTGGTGGACCTGGTGATGAAGCTCAAGCCGGCCACCGCCAAGGGCGTGTACCTGAAGGGCATCGCCATCTCCACGACGATGGGCCCGGGCATCAAGATCGATACCCAGGAGATTCTGGCCCGCCACCGCTAGGCGGACAGCAGGCAGGGCGGCGCCCCCATCCCCGCACAGGGGGTGTCAGAGGTGCCGCTTGCCTGACGTCTCAGGTTCGAAAGTTCTGGATCTTTGCTGAAGCCGGGGGTATAGGCCCCCGGCTTTTGCAATTGGAGCGCCACGTCGTGAGACGGGTGTTCCGACCTGGTTCATGACAGCAGGGACCCGGTCAGAGGAGAAGTGCCCCGTTGGGAACCGGACAACAACCGGTCGGGTCATGGCTTCCCCTGTCGGGTTCAAACGGCCGCAAGGCCAGCCCTGCCGAGACTGGAGGTGCGTTGTGGTGTCTCTCGGAGACTCCTCTCGCTCTGCCACTTTGGCCCAGGCATCACGCCCGTCGGAAGACGGGCCAGTAAGGAGGTGAGTCAAAGTGCTGAAGAGCGAGAAGGAGGAGATGATCAAGGAACTCCACGAGAAGTTCTCGCGGACCAAGTCAGCCGTTGTCGCTGAGTTCTCCAAGGTGGATGTGGAGACGGTGACGAAGCTGCGCAAGAAGTTCCGCGAGGGCGGCGTCGAGTACAAGGTCATCAAGAACACGCTGGCGCGTCGTGCGGCGCAGGGCACGGACGTGGCGGTCATCGCTGATGACTTCACGGGTCCCGTGGCTCTGTGTCTCAGCTACGGCGATGTGGTGGCCCCGGCGAAGATCCTGACCGAGTTCACGAAGGACCTCGAGGACAAGATCAAGATCCGCAGTGGCGTGGTCGACGGCCGCAAGGTCGACGTCGCCGGCGTCAAGCAGTTGGCGAAGCTGCCGGGTCTCAACGAGCTCCGAGCGCAGTTGCTCGGGATGATCACCCAGCCGGCGACCAAGCTGGTTCGGACGATCGCCGCCCCAGGGACGCAGCTCGCGCGGGTCATTCAGGCCCACGCGGACAAGGCGGAGGGGTAGTTCCCCTCATCTATCCGAGAAGTTTTTCTACACCCACCTTTTCGGCCGTTCCTCCCTTTGGGAGTAAGGCCGTTAGTCAATCCAAGAAGGACACAGTTCCATGGCTGACCTGAACGCAATCGTTGATTCGCTTTCCTCCCTGACCATCATCGAGGCCGCCAACCTGGTGAAGGCCCTCGAGGAGAAGTGGGGCGTCTCCGCCGCCGCCGCCGCCGTCGTTGCCGGCCCCGCGGCGGCCGCCGCCGCTCCCAAGGAGGAGCAGACGGAGTTCACGGTGGTGCTGACGAACGCCGGCGCCAACAAGATCAACGTCATCAAGGAGATCCGCGCCATCACCGGCCTGGGCCTGAAGGAGGCCAAGGACCTGGTCGAGGGCGCGCCCAAGAACGTCAAGGAAGGCATCAACAAGGACGACGCCAAGAAGTTCAAGGACCAGCTCGTCGCTGCTGGCGCCACCGTCGACGTCAAGTAGGTCGAACAGGAGCTGCTTGGTTTCCGGGAATTCCCAAGCAGCTTCCTGACCGAATGAGCAGGCCGGCGCTCCCAGTGAGGGGAGCTGCCGGCTTTGCCCATTTGACAGTTGCAAATTTCCCGGCGCCGCCGCGCGTTATCGATGTTTGCCCCGCCCGAGCAGCCGTCCCCGGAGCCAGAATGCCGACGCAGATCCAGAACAATTTCCGCGTGCGGAAGACCTTCGCGAAGATCGCGAAGATCATCGACATTCCCAATCTTATCAACATCCAGAAGCAGTCCTACGAGAAGTTCCTCCAGGCCGATATCGCGCCGGAGAAGCGTGAGGACGTCGGACTTCAGGGTGTCTTCAACTCGGTTTTCCCGATTCGGGATTTCAACGAGACGTCGTCGCTGGAGTTCGTCAGCTACCACCTGGAGAAGCCGAAGTACGATGTCGATGAGTGCCACCAGCGCGGGATGACCTATTCCGCCCCCATCAAGGTCGTGGTCCGCCTGGTGGTGTGGGACAAGGATGAGGAGACTGGCGCCCAGTCCATCCGTGACGTGAAGGAGCAGGAGGTCTACTTCGGGGAAATCCCGCTGATGACCCAGAACGGCACCTTCATCATCAACGGAACCGAGCGCGTGGTGGTCAGCCAGCTGCACCGCAGCCCGGGTGCCTTCTTCGACCACGACAAGGGCAAGAGCCACTCGTCTGGCAAGCTGCTCTACAACGCCCGCATCATCCCCTACCGCGGTTCGTGGATCGACTTCGAGTTCGACCACAAGGACCTGCTGTACGTGCGCATCGACCGCCGGCGCAAGCTGCCCGCGACGGTGCTCATCCGCGCCCTGGGCGCCGTCAGCGACACCGCGAAGAAGAACCCGCTGGAGTTCAAGGGCTCCACCGAGGAGATCCTCAACTACTACTACGCCACGGAGACCATCTACCTCCAGAGCGCGACGGACTTCGAGAAGAGCGTCGAGCTGGAGCTGCTCCCGGGCCAGCGAGCCACCCGCGATATCAAGACGAAGACGGGCGAGCTCATCGTCAAGAAGAACCGCAAGTTCACCCGCGCCGCCATCAAGAAGCTCGAAGCGGCGAAGATGAAGACGCTGCCCATCGACGCGGACGAGCTCTTCACGAAGGTGTCCGCCTACGACGTGGTGGACGAGAACCCCGGTGAGGTCATCCTCGAGTGCAACGAGGAAGTCTCGCAGGACAAGGTCGACGAGCTCCTCAAGCGCAACATCAAGGAGTTCAAGGTCCTCTTCATCGACAACCTCAACGTGGGTCCGTACCTGCGTGAGACGTTGATGCTGGACAAGCTCGAGACGCCCGAGCAGTCCATTATGGAGATCTACCGCCGCCTGCGCCCTGGCGATCCGCCGACGCCGGAGACGGCGATCAACCTGTTCACCAACCTGTTCTTCAACCCCGAGCGCTACGACCTGTCCAAGGTGGGTCGCCTCAAGTTGAACTTCAAGTTCGGCCTCGAGGAGCCTCTCGACGGGCAGATCCTCACCAAGCGCGACATCCTCGAGGTGATCCGCTACCTGATCGATCTGAAGAACGGCAAGGGCACCATCGACGACATCGACCACCTCGGCAACCGCCGGGTGCGCGCGGTGGGTGAGCTGCTGGAGAACCAGTACCGCATCGGTCTGGTTCGCATGGAGCGGGCGATCAAGGAGCGCATGAGCCTCCAGGAGATCGAGACGCTCATGCCGCACGATCTCATCAACGCCAAGCCCGTCACGGCGGTCATCAAGGAGTTCTTCGGGTCCAGCCAGCTGTCGCAGTTCATGGACCAGACGAACCCCCTGTCCGAGGTGACGCACAAGCGTCGTCTGTCCGCGCTCGGGCCCGGCGGTCTGACCCGCGAGCGCGCCGGCTTCGAGGTGCGCGACGTGCACCCGACGCACTACGGCCGCATCTGCCCCATCGAGACGCCGGAAGGTCCGAACATCGGCCTCATCGCGTCGCTGTCGACGTATGCGCGCGTCAACGAGTTCGGCTTCGTGGAGACGCCGTACCGGAAGGTCGAAGCGGGCATCGTGACGACGGACGTGGCCTTCTACTCGGCGCTCGAGGAGGAGAAGCACACCATCGGTCAGGCGAACGCGGAGACGGACAAGAAGGGCAAGTTCGTCAACGCGCTCGTGTCCAGCCGCCGCGGCGGTGAGTTCGTCCAGGCTCGCGCGGAGGACGTGGACCTGATGGACGTGTCTCCGAACCAGCTGGTGTCGGTGGCCGCGTCGCTCATCCCGTTCCTGGAGAACGACGACGCCAACCGCGCCCTCATGGGCTCCAACATGCAGCGCCAGGCGGTTCCCCTGCTTCGCACCAGCGCTCCGCTGGTGGGCACGGGCATCGAGGCCATCGTCGCGCGCGACTCCGGCGTGACGTGCGTGGCCAAGCGCGACGGCACGGTGGAGAGCGTGGACGCGGGCCGCATTGTGGTGAAGGCGGACGTGCCGGCTTCGCTCAGCGACGTCTCGAGCGAGGTCGACATCTACAACCTGCTCAAGTACCAGCGCTCCAACCAGAACACCTGCCTCAACCAGAAGCCCATCATCAGCAAGGGCGACAAGGTGCGGAAGGGTGACGTCATCGCCGACGGCCCGGCCACCGAGACGGGTGAGCTGGCGCTGGGGCAGAACGTGGTCGTCGCGTTCATGCCGTGGCAGGGCTACAACTTCGAGGACTCCATCCTCATCAGCGAGCGCATCCAGAAGGATGACGTCTTCACGTCGATCCACATCGAAGAGTTCGAGTGCATCGCGCGAGACACCAAGCTGGGCAAGGAAGAGATCACCCGCGACATCCCGAACGTGGGTGAGGAGGCCCTCAAGGACCTCGACGAGAGCGGCATCATCCGCATCGGCGCCGAGGTGAAGCCCGGCGACGTGCTGGTGGGCAAGATCACCCCGAAGGGCGAGACGCAGCTGTCTCCCGAAGAGAAGCTGCTGCGCGCCATCTTCGGCGAGAAGGCCGGCGACGTGCGCGACAGCTCCCTGCGCGTGCCTCCGGGCGTGGTGGGCACCGTCATCAACGCCAAGGTGTTCAGCCGCAAGGGCGTGGAGAAGGACGAGCGCGCCAAGCAGATCGAGTCCATGGAGGAGGCGAAGCTCCTCAAGGACCAGAACGACGAGATCAAGGTCCTCCAGGACAGCGCCATCGGCCGCATCCGCGCGCTGGTGCGTGGCAAGGAGGTCCAGGGCAAGCTCGTGGACGACAAGGGGAAGATCCTCCTGAAGAAGGGGGACATCCTCGACGACGCGCTGCTGGCCACCGTGCCCTACAAGTACTGGGGCGAGATCTCCGTCGGCGACCCGCTCGACTCCCGCGTGCGCGACATCCTCCGCAACCTGGAGGAGACGAAGGAGGCCGTGAAGCTGGCCTTCGGCGAGAAGATCGCCCGCATCAAGAAGGGCGACGAGCTGCCCCCCGGCGTCATCAAGATGGTGAAGGTGTACGTCGCCATCAAGCGCAAGCTGGCCGTGGGCGACAAGATGGCCGGCCGCCACGGAAACAAGGGCGTCGTGTCCCGCATCCTCCCCGAGGAGGACATGCCGTACCTGGAGGATGGCCGTCCGGTGGACATCGTCCTCAACCCGCTCGGCGTTCCCAGCCGCATGAACATCGGGCAGATCCTCGAGACGCACCTGGGCTGGGCCGCCAAGGGCACCGGCGAGGCGCTGCAGCGCTACGTGGAGGACAACTGGAGCGCGGACGCCATCAAGGTCCGCCTCAAGGCCATCTACGGCGAGGAGACCGCGTTCGGCGAGTTCCTCGACAAGCTGGACGAGGAGGAGATCAAGCAGCTCTGCCGTCGCTCCAGGCGGGGTATCCACGTGGCCACGCCGGTGTTCGACGGCGCGCACGAACTGGAGATCCACCAACTGCTGGACGAGGGGAAGCTGCCTCGCACCGGCCAGATGGTGCTCTTCGACGGGCGCACGGGTGAGCCGTTCGACCAGAACGTCACCGTCGGCGTCATGTACATGCTGAAGCTGCACCACCTGGTGGACGAGAAGATCCACGCCCGGTCCATTGGTCCCTACTCCCTCGTCACCCAGCAGCCGCTGGGCGGCAAGGCCCAGTTCGGCGGTCAGCGACTGGGAGAGATGGAAGTCTGGGCGATGGAGGCCTACGGCGCGGCGTACACGCTGCAGGAGTTCCTCACCGTCAAGTCGGACGACGTGGTGGGCCGCACGCGCATGTACGAGGCCATCGTCAAGGGCGACAACGTCCTGGAGAGCGGCCTGCCCGAGTCGTTCAACGTGCTTCTCAAGGAGCTCCAGTCACTCGCGCTCGACGTCGAGCTGCTGGAGCACGCCCCCCCGGAGCGGCAGCGCAGCTTCGGCGGTGACTTCCTGGGTGGTGGTGGTGACGGCGAAGACCGGAAGACCGGTACCGACGCCTGAGAGAGCCGGAGCGCCCGCCTGACCGGCCGCCCGCCACCCTGAAAAGGGTGGGCGCGGCCGGGTCCGGGGCGGGGGCCCGAATCAGCTGGCGTTCCCCACGGGGGACGCCTCACGAGATTTCGGAGGCAACGTGAAGGACATTTTCAACTTCTTCGAGAAGCCGAAGGACCCGCTGTCGTTCAACGCCATCCGCATCGCGCTGGCGTCGCCCGACAAGATCCGCCAGTGGTCCCATGGCGAGGTGAAGAAGCCGGAGACCATCAACTACCGCACGTTCAAGCCGGAGCGTGACGGCCTGTTCTGCGCCCGCATCTTCGGGCCGGTGAAGGACTACGAGTGCAACTGCGGCAAGTACAAGCGCATGAAGCACCGCGGTGTCGTGTGTGAGAAGTGTGGCGTGGAGGTCATCCAGTCGAAGGTCCGCCGCGAGCGCCTGGGTCACATCACCCTGGCCACGCCGGTGGCCCACATCTGGTTCCTCAAGTCGCTGCCGAGCCGCATCGGCAACCTGCTCGACATCACGCTCAAGGAGCTGGAGAAGGTCCTCTACTGCGAGAGCTACATCGTCCTCGACCCCAAGTCGACGCCGCTGACCAAGGGCGAGCTCATCAGCGAAGAGAAGATGCACCGGCTCTACCAGGAGCACGGTGAGGACTCCTTCACCACGGGCATGGGCGGCGAGGCCGTCCGCGAGATGCTCAAGGCGCTGGACGTGGAGCGGCTGTCCGAGGACCTGCGCAAGGACATGCGCGAGACCACCAGCGAGGCGAAGCGGAAGAAGTACGCCAAGCGCCTGAAGGTGGCCGAGGCGTTCCGCGTCTCCGGCAACAAGCCCGAGTGGATGATGCTGGACGTGATTCCGGTGATTCCGCCGGACCTGCGCCCGCTCGTTCCCCTCGACGGTGGCCGCTTCGCGACCTCCGACCTGAACGACCTGTACCGTCGCGTCATCAACCGCAACAACCGCCTCAAGCGCCTCCAGGAGCTCAACGCTCCCGACATCATCATCCGCAACGAGAAGCGGATGCTGCAGGAGGCGGTGGACGCGCTGTTCGACAACGGTCGCCGCGGCAAGACCATCACCGGCCCGAACAAGCGGCCGCTCAAGTCGCTGTCCGACATGCTCAAGGGCAAGCAGGGCCGGTTCCGTCAGAACCTGCTCGGCAAGCGCGTGGACTACTCGGGCCGCTCCGTCATCGTCGTCGGTCCCGAGCTGCGCCTGCACCAGTGCGGCCTGCCGAAGATCATGGCGCTCGAGCTGTTCAAGCCGTTCATCTACAACAAGCTGGAAGAGAAGGGCTACGTCACCACCATCAAGTCGGCGAAGAAGATGGTGGAGAAGGAGCGTCCCGAGGTCTGGGACATCCTCGAGGACGTCATCCGCGAGCACCCGGTGCTCCTCAACCGCGCCCCCACGCTGCACCGCCTGGGCATGCAGGCCTTCGAGCCCGTCCTCATCGAGGGCAAGGCCATCCAGCTGCACCCGCTCGTCTGCGCGGCGTTCAACGCCGACTTCGACGGTGACCAGATGGCCGTGCACGTGCCGCTCTCCATCGAAGCTCAGATGGAGGCCCGCGTGCTGATGATGTCGACCAACAACATCCTCAGCCCCGCGAACGGCAAGCCCATCATCGTCCCGACGCAGGACATGGTGCTCGGCATCTACTACATGACCCGCGCCCGCGAGTTCGCCAACGGCGAGGGTCGCGTGTTCAGCTCGCCCGACGAGGTGCGCGCCGCGCACGACCACGGCGAGGTGCACCTGCAGGCGAAGGTGGTCTGCCGCATCGACGGCGTCCGCAAGGAGACCACCGTCGGCCGCGTCCTCCTGTGGGAAGTCGTTCCGCGCCGCGTGGGCTTCGACGCCATCAACAAGGTGCTCGACAAGAAGTCGCTCGGCGGCCTCATCGACCTCTGCTACCGCCTCACCGGCGAGAAGGAGACGGTGCTGCTCGCGGACCGCATCCGCAGCCTCGGCTACTACAACGCGACCCGCGCCGGCATCTCCATCGCGCTCAAGGACATGATCATCCCTGCGAAGAAGCAGGAGTTCCTGGACTACGCGCGCAAGGAAGTGGCGGAGATCGAGAACCAGTACCTCGAGGGCCTCATCACCGACGGTGAGCGCTACAACAAGGTCATCGATATCTGGGCCGAGGTCACCGAGAAGGTGGCCCAGGAGATGATGCAGCAGATCTCCCAGGAGGAGGCCTCCGGGGACAAGGACGGCAAGCGCGAGTCGCGCAAGCAGCCCTCGTTCAACCCCATCTACATCATGGCCGACTCGGGCGCGCGTGGTAGCGCCCAGCAGATCCGTCAGCTCGCCGGTATGCGCGGCCTGATGGCGAAGCCCTCCGGCGAAATCATCGAGACGCCCATCACCGCGAACTTCCGCGAGGGTCTCTCCGTGCTGCAGTACTTCATCTCCACGCACGGCGCTCGCAAGGGCCTGGCGGACACGGCGCTCAAGACGGCCAACTCCGGTTACCTCACCCGCCGTCTCGTCGACGTGGCGCAGGACGCCATCATCAACGAGTACGACTGCGGCACCATGGACGGTCTGTTCATCGGCGCCCTGGTCGAAGGCGGAGAGATCATCGAGCCGCTCGGCGAGCGCATCCTGGGCCGCGTGGCCCTCGATGACATCCTCGACCCCGTCACGGGCGAGGTGCTGGTGCGCGCCAACGAGGAGATCGACGAGGAGCGCGTCCGCCGCATCGAGAACAGCGGTCTGGACAAGGTGAAGATCCGCTCGGTGCTCACGTGCCAGGCCAAGCGCGGCATCTGCGTGGAGTGCTACGGCCGTGACCTGGCCCGCGGCCGGAAGGTGTCCGTCGGTGAGGCCGTCGGCGTCATCGCGGCGCAGTCCATCGGTGAGCCGGGTACGCAGTTGACGATGCGCACCTTCCACATCGGTGGCGCGGCGACGCGGCGCGCGGAACAGTCCAGCCTGGAGAACCGCTACGCCGGCAAGGTGAAGTTCGCGGGTCTCACCACGGTGCAGAAGGTGGATGGCACCCTGGTCGCGATGAACCGCAACGGCGAGCTCGTCGTCATCGACGACTCGGGCCGTGAGCGCGAGCGCTACCAGATCATCTACGGCGCCCGCATCCTCATCAAGGAAGGGCAGCGCATCGAGCCGGGCACGCTCGTGGCCGAGTGGGACCCGTTCGCGATTCCGCTGCTCACCGAGGTCGGCGGCACCGTCCGGTACGAGGACATCATCGAAGGCGTGACGATGTCCGAGACGCTCGACGAGGTCACCGGTCTGTCCCGGAAGACCATCATCGAGTCCAAGGACCCGGAGGCCCGTCCGCGCGTCTCCATCCGCGACGCCCAGGGCAACACGAAGGACCTGCCCTCGTCCCGCAACCCGGCGAGCTACTTCCTGCCGCAGGGCTCCATCATCACCGTCAACGACGGCGATGAGATCCACCCGGGCGAAGTGCTCGCCAAGGTGCCCCGCGAGACGACGAAGACCAAGGACATCACGGGCGGTCTGCCCCGCGTGGCCGAGCTCTTCGAGGCGCGCAAGCCGAAGGACGCCGCGGCCATCGCGGAGATCGACGGCGTGGTGTCGTTCGGCAAGGACACCAAGGGCAAGCGCAAGCTCATCATCACCCCCGAGGTGAATGGCGAGCAGCGCACGGACCTGGCCAAGGAGTATTTGATCTCCAAGGGCAAGAACATCAGCGTCCACTCCGGCGACCGCGTGAAGGCCGGCGAGGCGATGATGGACGGCGCGGCCAACCCGCACGACATCCTCAAGGTGCTGGGCGAGAAGGAACTCGCGCGCTACCTGGTGGACGAAGTGCAGGAGGTCTACCGACTCCAGGGCGTGAAGATCAACGACAAGCACATCGAGACGATCGTGCGGCAGATGCTCCGCCGCGTGCGCGTCACCGACGTGGGCGACACCAACTTCCTCGTCGACGAGCAGGTCGAGAAGTGGGTGTTCGAGGAGGAGAACGAGAAGATCATGGCCGAGGGCAAGCGCCCGGCCGTGGGTGAGCCGCTGCTGCTCGGCATCACCAAGGCCTCGCTCTCCACCGAGTCGTTCATCTCGGCGTCCTCCTTCCAGGAGACCACCAAGGTGCTCACCGAGGCCGCCATCAACGGCAAGGTGGACTACCTGCGCGGCCTCAAGGAGAACGTCATCATGGGCCGGCTCATCCCCGCCGGCACGGGCCTGCCGAACTACAAGCACCTCGACATCGAGGTGGAGAGCCCGACCGACGAGGTCAACGAGATGGAGGCCGCGCTCGCCGGCGCTCATGGCGACGGTGGCCCGCTGGGCTCGCCGTCCCAGCGTCCGGAAGGCACCCAGACGACGGGCGCCGCCTAGCCTCCTCCGGCCGCCTGTCTGGCGTGCCGGCTTGCTTCCCTCCGCCGCCCCGGTGCTCGCATCGGGGCGGCGGTTTCATTTTTGTGGCCCGGAAATCCGGATTTGCTGGAACCTGGCCTTGACGCCCATGGCGCGCTGCGTTAAGTTTCGCGCGTTGAGTATTGACACACTGGGTTAGTCCCCGGCGACGCCGGGACAAAAAGGGGAGGACGACATGGCCACGACGAAGCAGGCGGCGACGAAGCACGAGGCGACGGCGACCACGACCGAGGCGAGCGCCGAGGCGGTGAAGAGCAGTCTGTCGAACGTGGAAGTATTCCTGAAGGCGCAGCTCGCGCATGCGCAAAAGCGCATCGAGGAGCTGGAGGGCGAGGCCGGCAAGGTGGTGAAGGCGCTGGACGCCCGCCGCGTGGAGGCCACCAAGGAGGCGCAGTCGCTGTGGACGAAGTTCCAGGCGGGTGAGCTGCTGACGGACCCTCGCGTGAAGGAGCTGGGGACGAAGGTGAACGCGGCCGGCTCGGAGCTGCGCAAGCGCCTGGACGGGCTGCAGGCCCGGGTGGTGGAGACGGTGGGCGTGGCCAGCCAGTCCCAGCTTCAGGAAATCAACAAGGAGCTGTCCAAGCTGTCGCGCAAGGTGGACGCGCTGCTCAAGCCCATCCGCCGCAACGGCGCGGCGAAGGGTTCGGAGACCACGCCGCGCGCCTGAGAGCGCCGCGTGGTTGACGGTTGGTGCCCCCTTCCTGTCCCACGAGTGGACATGGCGCAGGGCAGGGGGCTCGTTCTCGTTTCCTTCACCCTGGGGGTGTGATTACGTGGCAGGTCCGTTCGACTGTTCCGGGCTTGCCTGCCTGGTACACCCCCTCCCGGAGAGACCCATTGGACAACAAGCCCGAGGCCGCCCGAGAGAAGAACCCCGTCGCGGAAACCTTTGAGCGCATCTGGAGTCAGGCGCTGCTGGCGGTGAACACCGCCGAAGAGGAAGCCTCCCGAGCCGTACAGCGGGTGGCGGCCGTGGCCGGCTGGAGCCAGGACGAGGTGAAGCGTCAGGCCCAGGCCTTCTCGGACCGACTGGCGGGGCACCGCAAGGACCTGGAGCACAACGTGGAAGACAAGGTCCGCACCGCCGTGACCCGGATGAAGCTGCCGCGTCGCGAGGAGCTCCAGGCTTTCGGCACCCGTCTGGAGCGCCTGGCCGAGCGCATCCAGGCCCTGGAGCAACGTAAGTGAAGGCCCCCGCCCCTACGGGCGGGAGGTCTTTCGGTACGCGGTTCTTCGAATCTCTCCACGCCCTCAGTTCAGGCTGCTCCCGAGTCCCCCTGCTGGCGGGGGTGATGCTCGTCATGTCCGCGCGGGTGGTGCCGCTGCTGGAGGAGCGTCCCGTGCAGCCCGTCGTCCCCGAGCGGGTGGGCGCGGAGAGTGCTTCTCCGGAAGCCACCCTCATCGACGCGGTGCTGTCCCGTCGCGCGCCGGACCTGGGGCTCACCCTGCGGCGGCAGCTGGGGCAGGCCATCGCGGAGGAGGCTCGGACGGCGGGGTATGATCCGCTGCTCGTGCTGGCCCTCATCGACGTGGAGTCCGACTTCGCGGAGGAGGCCATCTCCGAGAAGGGCGCGCGCGGGCTGATGCAGATAAAGCCCAGCACCCTCCACTTCCTGGCGGAGAAGGAAGGCCTGCGGCTGTCCCGGGAAGAGGTGACGGCCGACACCGCCCTCTGCGTCCGGCTGGGCATCCGCTACCTGCGCTCGCTCCAGGACCGCTTCGGGGGAGATTTGGAGCTGGCGCTGATGGCCTACAACGCCGGTCCCACCCGCATCCGCAACGCCATCAAGCAGGGCGAGCTGGAGCGCTTCCGGCGCTATCCACGGGCGGTGAGGCGCGACTTCCGCCGCTTCCGCGAGGGCCATGGCCTGGGCGGAGACTGGGCCCTGGCCCAGCGCGAGGCCCCCAGCCCCGAGCCGACGCCCTGACGCGTCCGTGAATCTCCCGGCCGCCCGGCCGCTCCAAGCACGTGCATGTGCGCCTTGTCCCGTTCCCCAGGGTGCGCTAAGCGTTGCAAGTGCCCGGGACTGTTGGAGTTTCCGAGGAGTGACTACATGAATCGCCCGTTTTCGAGCGCGGCGCTCACCGCCGCCCTGGTGGTGCTGTCGCCGCTGGGTGCCCTCGCCGGCTCCGTCTACCTCAACGGTGTGTTGATCGACGGCGTCACCAACACGAAGTTCGAGAAGGCCACCGTCCGCATCGACGAGGCCGGCAACATCCACATCGATGCACCGGGCTACCGCGCGTCGACGACGACGGTGGCGCCTCCGCCGACGGTTCCAGCGCAGGCCGCCATGGCGCCCGGGGCGGCGACGCCCGCGGCGCCCTCCGGGGCGACTCCCGCCGTGGCCCAGGCCGCTACCCCCCAGGCCATGGCCGTGCCGGCCTCCGGACAGGGCGCTCCCGCTGCTGTCGCCGCCCCCGCCGTGGCCACGACGCCGGGGCGTGTCACCCAGCGCTACTGGCTGGTGACGGAGCAGACGGTGCCGGGGATGACCGAGTACGACATCGACGTGTACGTCAACTCGCGGTGGCTGCGGAAGCTGCGCGGCAACGAGGACCAGGTCGTCGTCGACGTCACCAGGCACCTGCAGCCGGGCACCAACCAGGTGATGTTGATGGCGAAGAAGGTCGGCACGGGCTCGCGGCGCAGCGATTCGCCCAAGCACGTGTTCCGGGTCATCATCGGGGAAGGCAACGAGGGCGGTGGGAACGTGATGATCGACAACCCCCTCATCCGCTTCCAGACGACGGCGGCGGAGTCGAAGGACGTCACACAGGAGTTCACCCTCACCACGCGCTGACGGGGGAGGGTTCACGGAGAGACACGTCGTGTTCAACCTGGATGAGCGCTACCGCGGGCTTCCCGCGACGCGTGAGCAGATCCTCGCGCTGCACACCTCGCTCAACACGCCACATGTGGCCATCCCCGGCAAGCAGGCCGGGCCGGCCCAGGCGTTCGTCGTGGGCCTCCGGGGAGGGCAGGGGGCGGCCGTCTTCGTCTACCTCTACCTCGCCGAGGCGGGGGACTGCGCCGTGTACCTGTCCGGCCGCCGCAACATGACGGCGGACGAGTACCGCGACGACGAGGGGGAGGCGCTGGCCTTCGTCGAGTCGCTCGGCTTCATGATGGATGACGCCAACTGGCGCGCGCAGCCCGCGGAGTTGCAGGACGAGATGCTCAAGACGCTGCCGGTCTTCTTCAAGGACCCCACGCTCGTGCCGGCGGTGAAGGCGCGCGCGGAGGAGAAGAAGAACGTCACCACCACCCTGGGCCGGTTCCTCGCGGCCTTCTGACTCCCTGCCCCCCACTCCCTTTCCGTCGTCGAGAACCGCCCCCATGCTCCGCCTCGTCCCAGCAACCTGCTCCCTCGCGCTCGTGCTCGCGCTCTCCGGCTGCGTCCATACCCCCACGGAGAAGGAGCGCCGCAGCGCGGAGATCCACTACGACCTGGCGCTCCAGGCCCAGCAGCAGGGACACCTCCAGGACGCGCTGCGCGAGCTGCAGGTGTCCCTGGAGAATGACCCGGACTACCCGGAGGCCCACAACGCCATCGGCATCCTGCTGCACATGGTCTTCAGCCGGCCGGCCGAGGCGGTGAAGCACTACGAGCACGCGCTGAAGGTGCGGCCGGGCTTCTCCGAGGCGCGCACCAACCTGGCCAACGTGCACCTGGACCAGTCCCGCTACGCAGAGGCCATCAAGCTCTATGAGCAGGTCCTCAACGACATGCTCTACCTGACGCCCTACATCGCCCAGGCGAACATGGGCTGGGCACTCTACAAGAAGGGCGACACGACGCGCGGGGTGAGCAGCCTCAAGGCCTCCGTGACGACCAACCCCGGCTTCTGCCTGGGCTACCGCAACCTGGGCATCATCTACGACGAGACGGGCAAGCTGGATGAGTCGTGCCGCCAGTTCTCCCGCTTCCGCGAGAACTGTCCGGAAGCGGCCGAAGCGCACATGCGCGAAGGCGTCTGCCTGGCGAAGCTGGGGCAGGCGGATGCCGCCAAGCAGGCCTTCCAGTTCTGCGAGGCCAAGGCCAAGGCGGGCGAGCAGGAGATGAAGGACGACTGCCGAAGGCTGCTCGAAAAGCTCTAGTCTGCTATCTGGGCGTATCGTGGACCACGTCGACTTCGGCAAGTACCTGAGCCAGCAGCGCGACCTCCGGGGCATGTCCCTGGAGGATGTCGCGCGGGAGACCAAGATTCCCCCGACGCTCATCGCCGCCCTGGAAGCGGGCCAGGTGGAGCGGCTGCCCTCGCGCATCTTCGTGGTGAACTACATCAAGGCGTACGCGCAGGTCATCGGCCTGGCCCCGGAAGAGGCCGTGCTGCGCTACGAAGAGGTGGACCGCTCGGTGCCATCTCCGTCTCCCGCCCAACTGGAGAAGGAACGACGCAAGCGCGCCTACGTGGGACTGTCCGTCCTCCTGGTGGCCCTGGCGTTGGGCGTCTACCTGTTCCTCGTGCTGAGCGGGAAGCTTCCTTCTCCGCTCGCGCGTTGAATGACGTCATGGAGCGCTACGACGACGATGCGCTCGTGCTGTCCACCATGGACTACGGCGAGGCGGATCGCCTCGTCACGCTGCTGACGCGCGAGCACGGGAAGCTGACGGCCTTCGCCTCGGGGGCTCGCAAGAGCAAGCGACGCTTCGCTGGCGCGCTGGAGCCGTTCATGCGGCTGCGCGTCCACATCGTCGAGACACGCGGCTCCACCGTGCGGCTGGACTCCACGGACATCGTCGCCGGCTACTACGCCGCGCGAGAGGACCTGTCGCTCATCGCCCGCGCGCTCTACGCCGTGGAGCTGTGCCGGGAGCTGACTCGAGACCACGAGCCGCAGCCGGAGCTCTTCTTCCTGCTCGAGGCCTACCTGCGCCGCCTGGACGCGAAGGAGGCGGGCCCCACGTCGCTCCTGGCCTTCGAGCTGTCGGCCCTGGCCCACGCGGGCCTGATGCCTCGCTTCGACGCGTGCTCGCTGTGCGGGAAGGAGCCGGGTGAGCGTCCCCGGTTCGACCAGGCCCACGGAGGCGCTGTCTGCGAGGCCTGCAGCCTGCGCGTCCGCGAGGCCGTCCCCATTCCCGTGGAGCTGCTCTCCGGACTGCGCGCGCTCCAGGAGGGCGAGCGCACGCCACTCCCCGCGGACCTGCGCGCCCGGGCTCGGAGTCTGCTCAACATCTTCATCGCCCACCACCTGGGGCGACGTCTCAAGAGCGTGGACTTCATGGCCCAGGTGGGCCTGGACTGACGGAAAAAAGGGCGCGCGGTCCGCGCCGCGGGGGAGGAACCATGAGCGAGGGACAGGAGTCGCCGCTGGACGTGGTGTGCTTCGGTGAGACGCTGGTGGACTTCCTTCCCTCGCAACAGGGCAAGCGCGTGCGCGAAGTCGCCGCATGGCATCCCTGTCCCGGAGGCTCGCCGGCCAACGTCGCGGTGGGCGTGGCTCGACTGGGGCTGCGGCCGGCCATGCTCGGCGTCGTGGGCGCTGACGAGTTCGGTCACTTCCTGCGCGAGCGACTGGCCCAGGAGGGCGTGAATGTCAGCCACCTGCGCCAGACGCCGGACGCTCGCACCGGGCTGGTGTTCATCTCCCTGGATGCGAAGGGGGAGCGCAGCTTCACCTTCTTCCGGACGCGCTCCGCGGAGTTCCTCCTGGGCGAGGCCGACGTGGACGCGGACTTCCTGCTCCAGGCGAAGGCCGTGCACTGCGGCTCCAACTCCCTGCAACGCGACGAGGCCCGCGCGGCCACCGTGCGGATGCTCGGGCTGGCGCGCGACGCGGGCCGCATCGTGAGTTGTGACCCCAACCTGCGCCTGCATGCGTGGGAGGACCCGGAGCAGCTCAAGGGACTGCTCACGCGGATGCTGCCCTTGTGCACCGTGGTGAAGCTGTCCGAGGAGGAGATTGGCTTCGTCACCGGCACGGAGTCTCCCGAGCAGGCCCTGCTGCGGCTGTCGGCGCTCGGCGTGCGGCTGCCCGTGGTGACGCTGGGCGAGCGGGGCGCGCTGTTCCTGTGGCGAGGAGAGCGAATCCATGTCCCGGCGCCACGGGCCCACGTGGTGGACACGACGGGAGCAGGGGACGGTTTCGTCGCGGCGCTGCTCCATGGCCTCGTGCGGTGGTACGGCGGCGCGCATGCCCTGGAGTCCGCCACGCGCGAAGAGCTGGTGGCGCTGACGACCTTCGCTTGCGCGGTCGCCGCTCGCGTCGTCGAGAAGCCAGGCGCGGTGGAGGGGCTGCCTCGCGCGGAAGAGCTCTCCGAGGTCTGGCCCACGCGCCCCGCCGCGCGTTGACGTACCGCCGCGGCGGAGTCTCGCGGCCTACTGGGGCGTGATTCGCGTCACGAAGCTGTCCGTCGAAGACATCCCCGTCACCGGACCCGAGCCGAAGTCGAGGGTACCGACGAGCCGTCCCCAGAGGACGACATCGCGCAGGCCCGCGCTCGCGACGCGCAGCGCGGACTGGTTGCCGACGTCACCGAAGGCACGTCCCCAGCGCGTCACGCCGTCGCCGCCCAGCTTCGCCACGAAGATGTCATCACCGCCCGCGCTCGTCAGTCGGCCTTCTCCGAAGTCGATGGACGTACTGAACGCGCCCGTCACCACCGCGTTCCCCTCGAAGTCGACGTCCACGTCGTAGCCCCAGTCGAAGCCCGGGCCACCGAAGCTCCGGCTCCAGCGGTGCTGCCCCGCGCCATCCAGCGAGGTGACGAACACGTCGCCATCGCCGCTCGAGAGGGGACCGCCGCCATGGTCCACCGTGCCGATGAACGCGCCCGTCGCCACGACGTTGCCAGACGGGTCCGCCGCCAGTCGCCAGAAGGTCTGCGTCCGCAGCGCGCCGAAGCCCCGCGCCCAGAGGGGCTTGCCATGGGCATCCAGCTTCAGCACGTACACGTTGAAGCCAGGCTCGGAGAGCCAGGGCTCGCCGTCGAACGACAGCGTGTTCATGTAGCCGCTGCTGATGAACAGGTTGTCGTCCGAGTCCACCGCCAGCGAGGCGAGGGTGCTCTCGGGACCCGCCTCGTAGTGGAGGTTCCACACGCGTGCGCCCGTACGTCCCGCCAGCCGCACGACGAACTGATTCAACGGGCCCTTCGTTGGAATCGGCCCGTCGCCGTAGTCGATGGCTCCATCGAAGTAGCCGCTCACGAGCACGTCTCCATCGGACGCGACGGCGAGCGTGCCCGTCTGTTGCTGTCCTCCATCGCCGAAGCAGCGGCTCCAGACATGTCCACCCGAGGCGTCGAGCTTCGCCACGAAGGCGCGCGGAAAACCGGGCTCGCCACGGCAGGGCAGGGGCCCTCCGCCAAAGTCGAGCAGGCCCCAATAGTCGCCCGTGATGACCACGTTGCCCACGCTGTCGACGGCGATGCCCGTCGCCTGTTGGTAGCTCTCGTCTCCGTAGCGCCGGCTCCAGAGCACCTGTCCTCGTGGGTCGAACCTCGCCACGACGATGTCCGAGCGCGAGGTGCCGACAATCGCGGTGTGTCCGTCCGGTTGAACCGCCAGGTCTCCAAACCCGTCGACCCCGCCGTACGTCGAGGTCCAGTCACGACTCGGGGACTCCAGCGCCCGAGGTCGCTCGCTCGACTCCGCCGCCGTCGCCACCTCCGCCTCGGTGCTGACGCCACAGGCCGCCACCAGGACCGAGAGCCACAGGGAGGATGAAAGTCTGAATATCGAGTTCATGCGGACAGGCTAGGAAGGCCGATCCGCGTGATGCAAGGCGTACCCGGCCCTCGTGTCGGAGGCGGGGTGAGGGGCTCGTGCTGGAGGGGGCGGGATGAAAAGATGGGGTGGCCCATGGCCTTTCCCTCACCGCATGACTTGCCCGCCGAGGAGGCGCCGCCGCTGGCGCCATCCGCTGCGTCCCTGTCGCTGCTGAGCATTCCGGGAGACACACCCGAGGCCACGGATACCTATTGGCTGACCCACGTCTACCAGGGGGACCGACTCCCGCAGTTCACCCTCCGCTCGGTGCTGCTGGGCGCGGGCATCGGCGTCATCACCTGCGCCACCAATCTCTACATGGGCCTCAAGACGGGGCTCGCCTTCGGCGTCGCCGTCACCGCCGCGTTGCTCGCCCATACCTCGCATGGACTCCTGCGTCGGCTCACTCCAGGACTCGCCGGCGCGCCCCTGTCTCCACTGGAGACCTGCAATGCACAGGCAGTCGCCTCTGCCGCGGGCTATGCCACGGGCGGCGCGCTCGTCTCCGTGCAAGGCGCCTGGCTGATTGTCACCGGCCAGCATCCCTCCGGGCCGATGCTCCTCGCATGGACCTTCTTCCTCTCCGCGCTCGGAGTCCTCTTCGCGGTTCCCTTCAAGCGACAGCTCGTGGACCGCGAGCAGCTTCCCTTCGCCTCCGGCGCCGCCGCCGCCACCACCATTCGCACGCTGCACTCGACGGGGGCTGAAGCCGCGCCTCGGGTCCGGCTGCTGGGATTGGGAACCCTGTTGTCCGGGCTCATCACCGCGGCCCGTGACGGGTGGGGACGGCTTCCCGCATCGATTCCCTTCCCGGGCTCGTGGGGGGGCGTACCCCTGGAGCGGCTGGGCTTCGGCCTGGACATGAGCCTGTTGTCCGTGGGCGCGGGGGCGCTGCTCGGGCCGCGCATCACGACGTCGCTGATGCTGGGAGCGCTCATCATCCACGGGCTCGTGGCTCCTCGCGTGTTCGGCTCCGGCCTTGTCTCCGTGGAGAAGGGGGACTTCTTCGAGTGGTGCCTGTGGCCTGGCGCGGCCATGCTCGTCACGGCGTCGTTGCTCCAGTTCCTGCTCGAAGCTCGCATCCTGCGACGCGCCTGGTGGGGGATGTTCTCCCGTCGCGCCTCGCCGCCGCATCCCGTGGATGCCTTGCAGGTGCCGCGCACCTGGCTCCTCGCGGGCCTCGTCGTGGTGGTGCCTGCGACCCTGGTCGTCGCGAATCGCGGCTTTGGGGTTCCCCTCGCGCACGCGGCGCTCGCCATCGCGATGTCCTTCGTCCTGTGTCTCATCTCGTGTCGTGTCACGGGCGAGACGGATGCCACTCCCGTGGGCGCGCTCAGCCAGGTGACGCAAATCACCTATGGCGTCCTGCTGCCCCACCAGGTGAATGCCAACCTCGCCACCGCGGGCATCACCGTCAACTCGGCCTCGTCGTCGGCGGACCTGCTCACCGACCTGAAGACGGGACACCTGCTGGGTGCGAATCCCCGCCGGCTGTTCCTCGCGCAGTTGATCGGCTCGGGGGTGGGCGCGCTCGCGGTGGTGCCGCTGTTCTTCCTGCTCGTGCCGGACCGCGAGGCACTGGGGGGCGAGCGCCTCCCCGCGCCCGCCGCCTTCGTCACCGCGAGCGTCGCGCGTGTCTTGTCGTCGGGGCTGGGCACGCTGGCACCCGCGACTCGCGCCGCCGTGGGTTGGGCCGCGCTCGCAGCCGTGGTCCTCGTCCTCGCGGAGCGGCTGCTCCCTCCTCGTGCGCGACGGTGGGTTCCCTCGCCGCTGGGCATGGGGCTGGCGTGCCTGCTCGCACCCTCCTCCTCGCTGAGTCTGTTTCTCGGCGGGCTTGTCGCCGCGCTGGTGGGATACGTGAAATCCACGACAGCGGAGGGCCGCATG
This sequence comes from Myxococcus eversor, assembly GCF_010894455.1. GTDB lineage: Bacteria > Myxococcota > Myxococcia > Myxococcales > Myxococcaceae > Myxococcus > Myxococcus eversor. The sequence goes on from NZ_JAAIXY010000032.1 coordinate 22,709, forward strand.
GTGACGTTGGCCGCGGGAGTCATCGCGGGCGAAGGGCTGGTGGGCGTCGGCATCGTCCTGGTTCAGGCGCTCTGGTAGCGTCACGTTCCACCGATGCGCTGTCCGAACTGCCACCGCCGCCTTTCGCCGGGCGCGGCCTGTCCCGTGCACGGTTCGCGAGCCCCTGGCGGTCCTTCCAGCGAAGGCCTGTCACTCGCGGACATTCCTGGCGTGCGCGTCGCCGCGCCGCTGGGCAGCGGAGGCTTCTCGCAGGTCTTCACCGCGTATCGGGACTCGGACGGGCGCGAGGTGGCCCTGAAGCTGGGACATGGGCCGCATCAAGAGCGCTTCGCGCGCGAGGCCACCGCGCTTCGCCGCGTGGGGCCTCCCACCGTGCCGGAGCTGCTCGAGCATGGCGTGGTGCGCGGACGTCCCTTCCTGGTGATGGAGCACCTGCACGGGCAGACGCTCGCCGCGTGGATGGCGGCGCTGCCTGGCGCGGGCGCGGCGTCGCTGCCCCACGTCCGGGAGATGCTCCGAGGCCTGTGCGCGGCGCTGGAGCGGACGCATTCGGTGGGCGTCGCGCATCGCGACCTCAAGCCGGAGAATGTCTTCTTGCGCGAGGGAGGCACGCTCAGCCTCCTCGACCTGGGCCTCGCGCGTTTCTATGACGTCGAGGGGGATGACGCAGAGGACGACCTGCCTCCAGGCGTGACGCCCGCGGGGCAGCGGTTGGGCACGCCGCTCTACATGTCTCCGGAGCAATGTCTCGACGCCCGGCTCGCCAGCACGTCGGCCGACATCTACTCGCTCGGCGTCCTCCTCTTCGAGTTGCTCACCGGCGCGCCGCCCTTCGTCGGGAGTCCCGAGCAGATCCGCCACGGCCACGTCAGCCTGCGGCCGCCCCGGGTCTCCGAGCGTTTCGCGGTGCCGCCCGCGCTCGATGAGGTGCTCCGCACCTGTCTGGCCAAGGCCCCCACGGAGCGCTTCGCCCGCGCACCCGACGTGCTCGCCGCCTTCGATGCCGCGTGCCACGTCGCCGTCTCCACGAGCATCGTCCCGCCCGTCGACGTCCCCAGCGTCGCGGCGACTCCTCTCACGAGCTCGGGTCCGCGACACGTGGCCCTGCTGGGGCTCGAGTCCTCGCTGTCCGTCGACGCGGTGCTGGCCGCCATCGAGCCCCAAGGAGGCGTCGTCGCGCGCGTGAGGCGCGGCGGCTATGTCCTCGCCTTCGCCGAGTCGCTCACCGCCGAGGCGAACGTTCGCGCGGGTGCGCTCTCCGCGCGCCGACTGGTGGAAGCGGGGGAGTCCTCGGCCGTCCTCCACCTCGCGGAGCTGCATGTCTTCGCGGGGACGTCCACGCTGCGCCTCGCGGGCCCCGCTCTCGATGCGCCGGGCGACTGGTGGCCCGTGGAGTGGGTGCCAGGCGAGACGCGGGTCACCGCCTCCGCGGCGGCGCGACTGGAGCCCGGTGCCACCGAGGCCGTGAGTGCCCCCGCGCCGCCCGTCGCTTCACTGTCCACGGGTGGACGACTCCGGCTGTTGGACCGGGGCATGTCCAGCTCCGTGTCGGAGCCGCCTCCGCTGGTGGGGCGCGAGTCGCTGGTCGACCTGCTGGAGCACGAGGCCACGCGCTGTCTCGCGCAGGGCGTGCCCGGCTTCTCGGTCCTCACCGGTGACGTGGGTCAGGGCAAGTCGCGAGTCATCGAGGCGCTCGCGATGCGACTGGAGGCCGCGGGGCGTGCCCAGGTCTTCCGCCTGCGCGCGGCGGCTCCGGATGTCTCCGCGCCGGAGGCCCTGCTGGACGCGCTGCGAGCCTCCGTCGGCGAGGGCGCGTCGCCGCTCCCCGAGATTCCGCGCTCCGGGCCCATTCCCCTCGCCGACGCGCGCCACGCCGCCGCGCGGTGGCTCGCGGAGGCGCTCCGACATCGCGCGCGGGAGACGCCTCGCGTGCTGTTGCTGGATGACGCCCACCTGGCCGACCCCACCAGCCTGGACGCGCTGGAGGTGGCCACGCTGGCGGGCGCGGGCGCTCCGCTATGGGTCTGCGTGGTGGCGCGTCCCGCGCTCTTGGGCTTGCGTCCCCACCTGGGCGAGCGCAGCGAACACGCGTCGCGACACGTCCTTCCTCCACTGCCTCCCGACGCGAGCCGCGCGCTGCTTCAGCACCTGCTTCGTCCCGCCGAGCACATCCCCGAGCCCGTGTTGGCGCGTCTGGAGCAACTGGCCCAGGGCGTGCCCCTGTCGCTGGTGGAACTGGCCGTGGCGCTGCGGACCGCCGGCGCGCTGCGCGCCTCGCCCGGCGGAGGTTGGTACATCGCCCCGGATGCGCTGCTGGACGTCTCGGTGACGCCTCTCTTCCAGCGGCTCGCCACGCGCGTGCTCGCGGGACTGCCCGATGCCCACGGCGTGCTGGCGCGCCTGTGCGCGGTGCTGGGCTCCGAGCTGGATGTCGCTCGCGTGGACGCGGCCCTGCGACACCTGGAGCCTCGCGAGGAGTTGGTCGGCGTGGCCACCGCGCTGGACGCGGGCGCCGGGCTGCAGCGACTGGTGCGCGCGGGCCTGCTGCGCCCCATGGGCCTGGGCCGCTTCGCCTTCCGCCATCCGTTGCTGCGCGAGGCGCTCGAGGCGCTCCTCCCTCCCGCGACGCGCCGCACGCTGCATGCCGCCGCGCGTCTGGCCACTCCAGGCACGTCACCCGCCGAGCGCCGCCGTCGCGCCCACCATGCCGCCGCTTGTGGCGCGCACGAGGAGGCCGCCATCGCCTTCTTCGTGCTGGCCGAGGAGGCACGCCGCGCCCATCAATCCGTGGAAGCGGAGCAGCACTACACCCGCGCGCTCTCGCTGCTGCCGGAGGAGGACAGCGCGCGACGGGCGCTCGCGCTGGCGGGCCGCGGACGCGTGCGGCACCGGCTCCAGCGCTTCCATGAAGGCATTGGAGACCTGACCGCCGCGCGCGCCCTGGCCGAAGGCCGTGGCGACAAGTCCCTGCCCGTGGACCTGCTGCTGGAGGAGGCCACCGCGCGCGATTGGATGGAGGACGTGGACGGCTCGACGGCGTGCGCGCGCGAGGCGCTGGAGCGAATCGAGCGGCTTGACGACCCGCGCCTGTCGCTGCGCTGCTCGCTGGCTCGGGGGCGGCTGCACGTGCGCCAGGGAGAGTGGGGCTCGGCGGCGCGCATCCTCGCCTCCGTCGTCGAGGGCGCTGAAGGGGCTCGCGAGCACGAGACGCTGGTGGTGGCCCTGGCGATGCTGGGCTCCGCGTTGACCTTCCTTCAGCGCACGGAGGAGGCCTCCGCTCGCTTCGAGGAGGCCGTGAGTCGCTGCGAGGCCGCTGGCGACTCGCTGCACCTGGCCGCCACCCTCATCAATCGCGTGCTGCTGTGGCTGGGGCAGGGGGACGTGGCGCGGATGGAGGAAGACCTGCGTCGCGCCATGGGACTGGGGCGCGAGCTGGGCCATGCCCAGGTGGAGCGCTGGTCCACCTTCAACCTCGCGGAGGTGCTCTACATGCAGGGGCGGCTGGAAGAGGCGCTGCCCCTGGCGCGTCGCGCGCACGAGCTGGGAGTGCGCTTCTTCCTGGATCATCCGGTGCCCCTGGATGCCTTGCTGCTCGCGCGCATCGGCGCCGCGCTCGGAGATTTGGACGAAGCGTCCCGGCAGCTTCGCTGGATTGAGTCCCACTGCCCCCCGGCCTCCCTGCCTCCCACCGCCGTCATGCGCCGGCTCGTGGAGCTCCAGGTGCGCGAGGCCAAGGCCGGTGCGGGCGAGCACGAGGCCAAGGCCTGGCACGCCCTGGAAGCCGAGGCGCGGGAGCTGGCCTCCCCCGACGAGAAGGCGGAGCTGCTGCTCCAGGCCGCGCACTCGGCCTTCGCCGCCCGCAGGTTGGCCGAGGGGCTCGCCTGGCTGGCCCAGGCGGAGAGCGCCGTGTCGGCCGCTCCCCTGTGGCGCCCCCGCCTGACGGTCCTCCAGGACGTGGCGCGGCGGGTGTAGCGCGTGGCGCTACAAAAACGCTCCGCCGTGTGACTCTCCCCGCCACAGCGGACGACCCGTCAGGGCGGGCTCTCAGGGCGGCAAGGTGACCGGCGGCGGGCTGGCCTGGGGCGTGCTTCTGTGAGGGGGTATTTCGCTGATTGCGTGTTGTTCACTGGAGGAGCGTCCATGGGTGTCACTGTCCGTCGCCCCCCGTCGGGAATCGTGTCCGTGCTGTTCGTGGTCCTGGCCGGCTGTGTTGGGGGCGAAGGTGTGCCCTCCAGCCTTCCGGAGGCCGAGGTGGGCGAGAGCCAGGCGGAGATTCGCATCGCCAACTCCCTGTCCACGGACGCGCTCGTCCTCAACGCCATTGGCACCAACCCCGTGGCGAACGGGTTGTTGGCGACGTCGAGGCTGACGGCCCTCTTCAGCGCGGCGGGTGGAGACCCGCGCATCCTCAAGCAACTGCATGACCCCGACGCGCAGAAGTTCATGGAGTACCTGGTGAGCTGTGCGCTGGGGCCCAACCAGGTGCTCTGGTACTACAACCCGCGAGGTCCTACTCCCGGCCCCCGAGTCTGGGGTGGCAAGGCGGGACTGTGCACGAGCTGGCTCAACTCGGCGCCCTCGGAGGCGTGCCTCAACCGCGTCTCGGGGTGTCTCCTGTCGCGCAACAACGCGCTGGGCCGTCGCGTGGAGCTGTCCATCCGCGGTGAGGTGCCGGGCGACGCGAGCATCTTCTACCTGGAGCCCGTGACGAAGCCCGCCGAGTACGAGCCGAGCACGGCCAGCAAGCTCGTCAGCTTCGGCCCCTGTTCCGAGCAGACCACCGGCGCGCAGCGCGACTGTGGATGGACGGCCGACGGCATCGGCACCTGTGTTCCCGGCACTCCGGTGTCGGTGGGGGCGGGCGGCGCCGCTTCATGCCCCGGACCCTCGGTGGGGTCCAGCTCGGGTGCGCAGATGGTGCTGCGCGTCTGCTCGGGCGTCGTCGGCTGCGATTCGAGCGGTTCCACCAACCTGGGCGAGGGTGACGGAAGCTGCTCTGGCTCGGACCCCATCGTCTCCTTCACGTGCCCGGCAGGGGGCTACTACAGCGTGATGACCGCGGCGTGGGACTCCGACGAGGTCGGGGTGGCGACCGTGGCGGTGTTGGACACCTTGAGGTCGAGGTACGCGCTGTCGGAGAAGCAGGTCTTCGCGGTTCGCGAGGGCGCCTTCTACGGCAACATCTTCGAACCGGAGGCGCTGGCCACCAAGGTGTACGTGGAGGAGATCCGCGGGGGAAATGGTGAGCCCTCTCGCTTCGTCGTGAAGGGCGACGACGCCGTCATCAAGGGCGCCATCTACCGGAAGATGTACTCCTGTTATGACCCGTCCTGGGGCAACGGCTCGGCCTACTCCACGTACCGCGTCTGCGCGCTGCCTGGCTCCGGCGCCAACTGCGCGGCCACCGTGGCGGGGCCGTGCTGGGACACCGCGAACGAGGCGGGCAAGTGCGCCGTGGACGACGGCCCCATGGTGCGCGGCGATGGTGACTACGAGGAGTGCGAGGACATCCATGGCCTGCTCTGGACGGAGCCCGTGACGACGTTCCTGCATGACCCCTGCGGTCCGGTGAGCTCGCGGACCCGGGCCAAGAAGGACGGGATGGCCGCGCAGAGCCCGGACGGGCTGTGCACTCGCACGATTCGACCGGGCAAGGAGCGCTAGTCGATGACGACGGGAGGCGTGGAGTCGCTCTATGGCGAGGAGCTGCGGCCAGGAGCCCTGGTGGGCCGTTGGGTGGTGGAGCGTGTCCACTACCGCGGCCCCGTCTCCACCCTCTACCGTGCTCGTGACGTCGGAGGCGGAGGCGCCTCCGCGCTGAAGGTCCTCCAGTCGTCGGCGTTGACGACGGACACCGCGCTGCGCCGCTTCCGACGTGAGGCGGCCACGCTCCAGCGGCTGAGTCATCCACACATCGTCGGCGTGCACGACTACGGCGAGCTTCCGGATGGCAGGCCCTTCATCGCCATGGAGTGGCTGGAGGGCAGGGACCTGGCGGCGGAGCTGGTGGCGCGGGGCCCGCTGTCCTCACGCGAGGCGCTGGAGGTGCTGGAGCAGGTGGGCGCCGCGCTGCGGGTGGCCCATGCCGCGGGCGTGGTGCACCGGGACTTGAAGGCGCAGAACGTGATGAAGCTGTCCGGGAGCAGCGAGGCCCTCCTGGTGAAGCTGGTGGACTTCGGCGTGGCGAAGGGACTGACGCCGGACTCGCCGGGCGCCTCGTCACTCACCCATACCGGCGTCGCGCTGGGCACTCCACTGTCCATGGCGCCGGAGCAGATTCGAGGCGAGGCGCCCGATGCCCGCACCGACCTGTACGCGCTGGGTGTGCTGCTGTTCCAGCTCGTCACCGGACAGCCTCCCTTCCAGGGCGCCACGCGGCACGAAGTAGAAGAGCAGCACCTGCACGCGCCGCCGCCCCGGCCCGGTGAGCGAGCCCCCGTGCCCGCGGCGCTGGATGACGTGGTGCTGCGCTGCCTCGCCAAGAATCGCGAGGACCGCTACCCGGACGTCGTCGTGCTGCTGGAGGACCTTCGTCGCGCGGTGGGGGGCGTGAAGCCGCGCGAGGCCCAGGGCCACGCGGTGGCGCTCTACGCGGAGGCGCGGCTGTCGGGTGCCGCCGATGCGTCGCTCCTGGAGCGCATGGATGGCCTGCTGGAGCGGACCGGCGCGGTGGCTCGGGAGGCGGGGCTGGAGGTGCGGCTGGAGGGGAGCGGCTGCCTCATGGCGCTGGCGCTCCTTCCCGACGACGCCGTCTCCGAGCGCGCGGTGCGCGAGCGGGTGCTGGCCGCGGCGCTGTCACTGCTGGAGGGCGCTCGTGACGCGGCGGATGGGCCCGTGGAGCTGGCCATCACCGTGCACGTGGACCGGCTGCCCGCCTCCGAGGGACGGGCGAGCGCCGGGGGCAGCCTGCTGCACCTTCCCGGCTGGGTGGCGGACTCCCTGGACACGGGGCTGGTGGCCACCGCGGCCGCGCTGAGGGGTTTGGAGTCGGGCTTTCACGCCGCGCCGTTGCCGGGCGGCGGAGCCATCTGGTCCCGCGTCACCGGTCGACGCTGACCTTCACGGCTTGATGCCGTGGCGGCGCAGCAGTCGGTAGAGGTGGACGCGGTCCATGCCCGCGGTGACGGCGGCCTGGGCCACCTTGCCCTGGTGCTTCTCCAGCAGCGCGCGCAGGTAGCGCCGCTCGAAGTCGTCCACCGCGCGGCGGCGCTGGTCCGCGTAGGGGAGGCTGGGGTCCACCTCCATGGGGTTGCCCGAGCGAGACTCGTCCTCGGTCAGCTCCACGGCCTCCTCGAAGACGAGGCACCGCTCCAGGTAGTTGCGCAGCTCGCGCACGTTGCCCGGCCACGCCGCGTAGCGCAGGCGCGCCAGGAAGTCCGGCGTGCGCAAGGACGCGGTGCGCTCCCGCTCCGCGCCCAGCGAGCCGAGGATGCCCTCCACCAACAGGGGCAGGTCCTCCGGACGCTGGCGCAGCGGGGGCAGGGGAATGCGCAGCACCGCGAGCCGGAAGAAGAGGTCCGAGCGGAATCGCCCCGCGTTGACCTCCGCGCGCAAGTCACGGTGCGTGGCCGCCATCAGCCGCACGTCCACCGGCTGGTACGTGTTGCTGCCGACGCGGCGAATCTCGCGGTTCTCCAGCACGCGCAAGAGCTTGGGCTGCAGCTCCGCGGGCAGCTCGCCAATCTCGTCGAGGAAGACGGTGCCGCCAATGGCCTCCTCGAAGACGCCGGCGCGACGCTGGACGGCGCCGGTGAAGGCGCCCTTCTCGTGGCCGAACAGCTCGCTCTCCAACAGGTGCGCGGGGATGGCGCCGCAGTCCACGACGAGGAAGGGCCCGTCCTTGCGGCGGCCCGCGTCGTGGATGGCCTGCGCCGCCTGGCTCTTGCCCGTGCCCGTCTCGCCCTCCAGCAGCACGGTGACGTCGCGAGAGGCCGCGCGCTCCATCATCGCGAAGCACACGCGCATGGCCACCGAGGCACCCACCAGCGTGCCGAAGCGCGTGCTCTCCGACACGGGCAGCCGGTTGTTCTCCGCGCTGAAGTCGAAGCGCAGCACCACGCGGCCCAACCGCAAGAGCGAGCCGCTGCGCAGCACGCCCTCCATCACCTGGACTCCATCCAGGATGACGCCGTTGAGGCTGTCCAAGTCCCTCACCTGAGGTCCCTTGGCGCCGATTCGAATCTCGCAGTGGAAGCGGGACACGGTGGAGTCATCCACCGCGAAGTCGTTGAGCGGATGCGAGCCCACCGAGCAGGTGTCCGCCGTGGACTCCCACGTGCTGCCGGAGTTGGTGCCCTCCACCACCGTCAGGCGGAAGCGGCGCACGGTGGAGGCGTCATACGCGCGGCGGCCCTGCTCATAGGGCAGCGTCACGTGCAGCGCTTCGTCTCCTGAGTCCCGGGCGTCGACCTTCCAGAGCGAATCGTTCTGCACGTCTGGAGGCAAGGGGGTGGTGTTGCGGGCCCGGTCGGAAGCAGACATGAGCCTCAAGATACCATGGCCGCGCGACACGACGTTCCGCTCATCCATCTCCGCCTGCCCGCCAGGCATGCGGGAAAAGCCGCCGCGGAGGCCCGGCCTGGAAGTTGACCGGCCGGGCCCCGCGTCCCCCCACTCCGTCCCCCCCGGGCCCCCCCGCTCAACGGAGCGCACGGTCGTGGTGGGTTGCTCCCGGCCGTGTGGCGATTTCTCACAATGCAGTGGGTGTGCCGCCACACCCGGTCCCAGGGTCATCACCGCCCACGGACACAAGGCGTGGTCTGGAAGGCTACAAATCCCGTCGGCCTGTAGCGCGGAGGGTTACAGCCCGCCCGGCACGTGCGTCGATGACCGTCATCGACGGGCTCGATTGGGCCCTCGCGCCCCCCGTCGCTACGTACGTGGCGCCGCCGCTCCCGCACCGCGAGGAGGGCGAGGCTGCCTTCCCGCCCTCGGGGAGGCCCGCAACGGAGAGCGTCATGTTCCAGAAATCCATCCAGGTCCTGGTCCTCCTCGCGAGCGTGGGGTGGACCGGTGTCGCGGTCGCCACGCCGCCGCCGAGCACGCCCGTCTCGCGGGGACTGTCGAGCCCCGAGGCCATCCAGACGTGGAAGACGCAACATCGCAACTGGGGACGCTGGGGCCCGGAGGATCAGCTCGGCACCGCGAACCTCATCACTCCGGCCAAGCGCAAGGAGGCCGCGAGGCTGGTGCGCGAGGGCGTGTCCGTCTCACTGGCGCACACGCTGGAGACGCGACAGGCCGCGGACGTCCCGTCACCGCTGGAGCACCAGATGCTCTTCCATGGAGAGGCGCCCGAGTCCACGTACAGCGCGGACCGGCTGGCCCTCGGCTTCCACGGCTGGTCCCACACGCACCTGGACGCGCTCTGCCACGTCTTCGACGAGGGCCGGACGTACAACGGCTACGCGCAGTCGAAGGTCGACGCGAAGGGCTGCTCGGTGCTGTCGGTGAACACGGTGCGCGACGGGCTCACCACGCGCGGGGTGCTCATCGACATGGCGGCGTTCAAGGGCGTGCCCTACCTGGAGCCGGGGGCGCCCATCCACGCGGCGGACCTGGAGGCGTGGGAGCGCAAGACGAAGGTGAAGGTGACGAGCGGAGATGCCGTCATCGTCCGCACGGGGCGTTGGGCCCGCCGCGCGGCGGTGGGCGCGTGGGACGTGTCCTCGCACTCACCGGGGCTGCATGTGTCCAGCGTGGAGTGGCTCGCCGCGCGCGGTGTCGCCGTCGTCGCGACGGATGTCGGGCTGGACGTGTTGCCCTCGGGCGTGGAGGGCCTCCTGATTCCCGTGCACCTGCTGCTCATCAACACGCTGGGCGTCCACGTCATCGACAACGCGGACCTGGAGGCCCTGGCGAAGGTGGCCACGGCCCGTGGACGCTACGACTTCCTCCTGAGCATCGCGCCCCTGGCCGTCGAGGGCGGGACGGGCTCGCCCGTCAACCCCATCGCGACCTTCTGACGGGAGCGCTTGGGCGGCGGGGGCGTCCTCGCCGCCACGCGGGTGAATGCTCCGTCCTCGCCGCTCGACGCCGCCGCCTGGAACATCGCCTCGCGCAGCCAGATGTGGCCCGGGTCGGAGTCTCGCGAGGCATGCCAGCGCATCGCGATGCTGTCCGCGCTCAAGGCCAGGGGCGGAGGACTCACGCTCAAGCCAAAGGCCTTCGCGCTCGCCAGGGCCGAGCGCCGGGGAAGCAGGCCGAGCAGCCGAGCGCCGCGCAAGAGGTGCGGCACGCTGAGCGCATGGGTCGTCTGCACGGCCACGCGGCGGCGCAGACGAAGCCGCGCGAGCGCGTCATCCACCGCGTCGCTGGAATCCGCGCGTCGCGACACGCGGACATGGGGAATGGAGAGGAAATCCTCCAGGGACAGCGGCGTATCCACTCGCACGGCGCTCGGGTCGAACACCACGAGGTATCCCCCGGCGCAGAACAGCCGCAGCTTGTGATGCGGGGCCTGCTCCAGGGGCGGGCCCACCAGCAAGTCGAGCGAGCCGTCATCCAGCATCGCCAGGCCCTGGGCTTCCTGGAGCGGCGAGAGGGAGAGGGTGACGCCGGGCGCCTCCTCGGCGATGAGCGCGAGGAATGGCGGCATCAGCGCGGACTCCAGCCCGTCCGACAGGCTCACGCGGAAGTGGCGCTCCTGCGTGGCGGGGTTGAAGGGGCGCTGGGTGAGCACGCCTTGGAGACACGCGAGCGCGGTGCGCACGGGCTCCGCGAGCGCCTGGGCGTGAGGCGTGGGGGTGATTCCCGTGGGGGCGCGCGTGAAGAGCTCATCGCCGAGCAACTCGCGCAGCCGGGCCAGGTGGTGGCTCATCGCGGGCTGGCCCAGGCCGATGCGGTGGGCGGCCCGGGTGACATGGCGCTCGCGCATGAGGGCGTCGAACGCCACCAGTAGATTCAGGTCCAGCCGCGAGAGCTGCGCGTGGTCGATGGGCTGCATGGCTTCGCGTCTCCTTGCCAGTCGCAGGGATAACGCAAAGCAGGTGTCCATGCCCAGCGTGGGAGGCGCTAGAACGCCAGGTTGAGCTGCAGGGTGATGAGCTGCGAGGTGCCCGCGTCCTTGGCGATGACGACGGAGGCGGCCTCCGCGCCCGCGGCGGTCTGCTGGTGGGCAATCTGGTAGCGCAGCTTGAAGGCCAGGTGCGGCGCGTTGACGAACCAGGCGAGCTGCGCCTCCGCGATGTAGAGCAGGTCATCATCCAGGTCGAAGCTCGGGTTGAGGTAGCTCAGACGCACGCCCGCATCGAGAACCTTCTTGTAGAAGACATAGTCGGCCTGAACCCACGCGCCGAAGCTGGAGAAGTTGCGCGCGGGGGAGTCCCGCGGGTCCATCCGGCTGAGGTACGCCTCGCCGAAGAAGCTGAACCTGCGCGCCTGGATGAAGAGGTCCACGCCGCCGGTGATGAAGCGCCGTTCGCCGGTCCTCAGGATTTGGAAGACGCCGGCCTCCGGGTTGAAGTTCTCCTTCACCTGCATCACGTCGCCCCCCGCGCCCTGCAAGGTGAACGAGACGTTGAGCGGAGGCGGCTCCTTGTCCCCCGACATGATGTAGGGCAGCTCGCCGTAGCCGGGCTTGCCCATGGGGGAGAACGTCGCCCGCGCGTTGAACTGGAACTTGCCGGGCTCGGAGCGGATGGAGCGCAGCGGCGAGCCGCCGTAGATGCCCGCGTAGTACTCCAGGTGCTCCATCGTCCCGAAAATCGTCGCGCCCTTGTCACGGCCGGTCCAGTAGTAGTTGGCGACGGTGGCGAACTCGGGGAAGAGGATCTGCTGCGGTCCCCAGGACTCGTGCCGGCTCAAGGGTGTGTACTGCTGACCCGCGCGGATGCCCACCGCGTCGATGGGTTGGATCTCCACCAGCGAGTCGAGCAGGTACAGCGGTGGGTCCGCCAGCTCCAGCGACGTCCAGAAGCGGATCCACGGCCGGTAGATGTTTCCGCGGAGGATGGGCCGGAGGAACGAGAAGGCCGTGCGCGACTCCGCCTCGCCATCCAGGAAGACAGGCTCGAACTTGTAGCCGGCCTGCAGCCCGATGCCGAGCAGGTAGTTCCCATCCTCCGACTGGAGATGGAAGCCGTTCTTCTCGTCGAAGCCGCCCGTGAGCGTGGGCTTCTTGTCGTCGTCCTTGTCGCCCTTGTCGTCGTCCTTGTCGTCCTTGTCGTCGTCCTGCGCGTGGCCCACGGCCGGCATGAGAAGTCCGCTGCCCATCGCGGCGATGACCGCCGCCACTCGCATCCAACGCATACCCTGCTCCCCCGAACGAGCGCTGCCCGCGTGTGCTCGCACACGGACCCGTGCGGCACTCTGGGCATGCTGAAGTGGGGTGCCAGCCTCCCGGCTCGCGGGCTATCTCGGAGCGGACGCGTGGGACACGTCGGCGATGATTGACGGACAGCGGCCTCGTTCTCGCGGGAGGGAGGCCGTGAATCCGCGGGGGGCTGAAGCCTTGCTTTGGAGCCTGGTCGCGGGCCCCTCCGAACCGGGGTGGAGGGGCCCTTGGTGTGGAGCGGCCGAGGTACCTGTCTACGGCGACGGGGGATTCTTCTGCTTCATGTCGCGCCCCGCGCCGCCGGTGCCCTGCTGGCTGCCCGTGCCAGGAGTGGCGGCGTAGAGATTGTCTCCCAGCGAGTTGACGACCTGGCTGATGGCGCGCTGCGAGCGCACGCTGTTGCCCGCCTTGTCGAGCGGCGGAGAGAAGGCGGCGATGGCATAGCGACCGGGCACGACGGCGACGATGCCACCGCCCACGCCGCTCTTGGCGGGGACGCCCGCCTGATAAAGCCACTCGCCCGTGTTCTCGTAGAGGCCGTTGGTCGCCATCAGCGCGAGCGTGCGGCGCGCCGTATCCGGGCTGATGACCTTCTTGCCGGTGATGGGATTGACGCCGCCGTTGGCCAGCGTGGCGCCCATGGTGGCCAGCTGCGTGGCCGTGACGCTGACCGAGCACTGGCGCGTGTAGAGGTCGAGCGCCTGTTCCCGGGGGGAGCCCAGCACCTTGTAGGAGTCCAGCAGCGCGGAGATGGACTGGTTGCGCGTGTTGGTCGCCGTCTCCGACTTGTAGACCTCTTCATTCACCGGGAGGTCCGCGCCCGCGAAGTCGTTGAAGTTGTCGCTGATCTTCTTCCAGCGGTCCTCGGACGAAGCCGCCGGAATCATGCTCACCGAGGTGATGGCGCCCGCGTTGACCAGCGGATTGCCGGCGCGGTGGTCCTTGTTCATCTCAATCGCGACGATGGAGTTGAAGGGTTGCCCGGTGGCATCCACGCCAATCTTGTCCTCGACCCGCTTGGCGCCCACCTCTTCCATCAGCCGCGCCAGGGTGAAGGGCTTGGAGAGGGATTCGATGGGGAAGGTGGAGGTGGCGTCGCCCACCGTGTAGACCTTCCCCTCCACCGTGACGAGCGCGAGCCCGAAGAGGTTGGGGTTCACCGTGGCGAGGTACGGGATGTAGTCCGCGTTCTTGCCTTCCTTGGTGCCTCGGAATGCCTGGTGGGCTTTCTGGAGCGCCTGTTGAATCTCCGTCTCCGTGGGCATGGCCTCGTCTCCCGGGGAGGGGCGAGCGGCCGAGGTCGCGGCGGTCGACGGCTTCGTGGCCGTCTTGGGGCTCGCGCCGAATGCGAGGCCGGGGCCAGCGAGTGCCAGGAGCCACGTGGAGAGCAACCAGCTTCTGCGACCATGGCGTGCGAGCTTCATGTCATCTCCTCCCAAGGACGAGGGCGCTCACGAGCGGACACAAGGCGCCCGGCTTCGGTGGTTGAGGAGTGAGGACTCGGAGGCTCCGTTGCAATGACGAGGGCGCCCGAGCAGGAGAGCCCCCGCGCCCATGAAGCCATGCATGGGGATGCGGCCCCTCCCCGCCGTGCAGGCTTGGCCGTGGAAGTGTGACGGCTACCTTGTCCGACGTCGTGTCGCACGGCGCTCCGCCAGTGCTCGTCGACGAAAGGGTGGAGAGCCATGGCGGAGCCCATGACCTCGCTGGAGTCCAGTGTCCAAGCACATCTGCTGTCCGCGGTCTTGAATCCGGAGCAGGTCCGTCTGGACGTGTGGAACCGGCTGCGGGAGGAGATGAGCCGGCTGGAGGCGCGTCATGCGGAGGGGAAGGTCGCGCCCGAGCACGTGGAGCAGTTGCTGTCGCTCTTCGCGGAGGTGCACCCCATTGAACGGCTCTTCGTATTTCCGGGCGAGGCGCGGCTGCTGCGCCTGGCGGAGATGGCTCGCCGGCACGACGTGGAGGCGCTGGCCGACGAGGTGCGCCGCCTGGCGGGGCTGTTGAGTCTGCACAGGGACCGCGCCTGTCTGCTGCCGGAAGTGGATGGCGTGCGCTCTGGGGCGATGGGGGAGGTGGGGCCGGAGGGCTCGCACTACTTCACCACGCTGGTGGTGGATGACATGGCGCCGGAGGACTTCGCGCGGGTCCATCAAGGGATGGTGGAGGCGCAGCGCGGGGAGAAGCAGTTCATCTACGAGCTGCTCCAGGTCCGCTCGGTGGAGGACGCGCTGGTGGCGGTGCTCGTCAATGACGACGTGCAGGTCTGCGTGGTGCGGCAGGACCTGCCGCTGCGCTCGCGCTCGCCGGTGAAGCAGCTGCGCTCCACGTTGGAGCCCATGCTCGCGGAGGCGGAGCAGCGGGGCGAGGCGGCGAGCGTCGTGGTGGCGCGCTGGGTGCGGAGGCTGCGCCCGCATCTCAATCTCTATCTCGTCACGGACGAGTCGCTGGTGGGGCGGGAGTTGCAAACCGATCGCCTCTTCGACCGCGTCTTCTACCGGTACGAGTCCGCGCACGAGCTGAACGTCACCGTGGTGGATGGCGTGCGTGAGCGGTACCGGACGCCGTTCTTCGATGCGCTCAAACACTATGCCTCGCGGCCCATCGGCAACTTCCACGCGCTGCCGATTGCGCGGGGCCACTCCGTCTTCAACTCGCGCTGGCTGCGGGACATGGGGGAGTTCTACGGCCCCAACCTCTTCATGGCGGAGTCGTCTTCCACGGCGGGTGGGCTGGACTCGCTGCTGGAGCCGACGGGCTCCATCAAGGAAGCGCAGGAGAAGGCGGCGCGGACGTTCGGCGCGCAGCGCACCTTCTTCATCACCAACGGCACGTCGACGGCGAACAAGATCGTCCACCAGACGTTGCTCGAGCCGGGCGACGTGGTGCTCATCGACCGCAACTGCCACAAGTCCCACCACTACGGGCTGGTACTGGCGGGGGCGCATCCGGTGTACCTGGATGCGTATCCGGTGCGCGAGTACGCGATGTACGGCGGCGTGGCGCTCAGCACGCTGAAGGCGAAGCTGCTGGAGCTGAAGTCGTCGGGGCGGTTGGACAAGGTGAAGCTGGTGGTGCTGACCAACTGCACGTTCGACGGGCTCGTGTATCACCCGGAGCGGGTGATGGAGGAACTGCTGGCCATCAAGCCGGACCTGTCGTTCCTCTGGGATGAGGCGTGGTTCGCTTACGCCACGTTCATGCCGTTGGCTCGGCAGCGCACGGCGATGACCGCGGCGAAGCGACTGGCGGAGCGGCTGCGCAGCCGGGAATACCGCGAGGAGTACCGCGCGTGGCGGGCGCGCCGGGGGGATGCGGACCCGGCGTCGGGAGGGCGAGCGCTCGAGGACCGGTTGATGGCGGACCCGGACAAGGTGCGGGTGCGGGTGTATTCGACGCAGTCCACGCACAAGTCGCTGTCGGCGTTCCGGCAGGGGTCCATGTTGCATGTCTGGGACGAGGATTTCGAGCGGCGCGCGGCGGCGCCGCTCACGGAGGCGTACTTCACGCACCTCACCACGTCTCCGAACCATCAAATCGTGGCGTCGTTGGACCTGGCGCGGCGGCAGGTGGACCTGGAGGGCTTCGCGATGGTGAAGGAGGCGTACCAACTCGCGATGCGGATGCGGGAGCGCGTGCGGGAAGACCCGTTGCTGCACCGTTATTTGCGAATCCTGGACGCGGAGCAGATGGTTCCGGAGGTCTTCCGCAAATCGGGGCTGAATCGCTACGTGGGGCCGGGCTCGGCGGGGGTGGACGACATGACGCGGGCGTGGAGCCAGGACGAGTTCGTGCTGGACCCGACGCGTCTGACGCTCTTCACGGCGCTGACGGGGCGCAACGGCTTCGAGTTCCGGAGCAAGGTGCTGATGGAGCGTCTGGGCATCCAGGTGAACCACACGTCCATCAACACGGTGTTGATGAACGCGACGATTGGCGTCACGTGGGGTTCGCTGTCGTTCCTGTTGGATGGGCTGCGGCACGAGGTGGAGCGGCTGGAGTCGATGCTGTCGCAGGCGACGGAGGCGGAGCGGCGGCTGTTCGATGGGAAGGTGCGGGCCATCACCGAGGAGCTGCCGCCGCTGCCGGACTTCAGTGGCTTCCATCCCGCGTTCCAGCCGTCGGGGGGAGTGGGGGAGGGTGATATCCGGAGCGCGTTCTTCATGGCCTACCGCGAGGAGAACTGCGAGTACGTGACGTTGGCGGAAGCAGGCAAGGCGCTGGAGTCAGGGCGTCCGCTGGTGTCCACGCGTTTCGTGGTGCCGTATCCGCCAGGGTTCCCCATCCTGGTGCCGGGGCAGGAGGTGAGTCCCGGCATCGTGGAGTTCATGAGGAAGCTCGACGTGAAGGAGGTGCACGGCTACAGGCCGGAGCTGGGCTTGAGCATCTTCACGGAGTCGACGCTGGAGCGCGCGGCGAGCCAGGGCTCGCGTGAGGTGCCAGAGCCGAGGACGCGTGGACAGCGGCCGGCGAGCAACGGCCCCGTGCCTGCGCCGCACTGAGTTGCTGGCACCAACGTCGCGCGGCCCCGAGTGAGCTCCTTCCTCGCGGAGGGAGCTTCATCTTCGTGTAACGAACCCTCGATATGTTCCTGGCGCACGAGGAAGTTCGGGAGGAACTCGCAGCGCGGCTTCAGGTAGGGCGCGACGGTTGTCAGGCTCGTCGGTCGCTGGTAACGCACTTCGTCGCTCCACTCCTCTCGGCTGATCTCCGAGGGGGCCACCATTGGCGAATGTTTCGAGCCCTGTCTCTGCGAGGGGCGCCTTCCCGACTCAGGAACGACGACTTCGTCGTCTTCGTCAATCGCAGTTCTCTATAGCGGCCCTCAGTCGAGACGCTCGTTCGCAGTCGCAAGATCCTCCTGCCGTTCCTGCCGCCCCATAGTTCCGACCTCAACCCCAGAGGAGTCGTGCTGCTGAAGGTAAGGATGCTCCTGCTGGCCATCGGCGTACCAACACACGTTCTATCATTGAAGCAAGGCGGGAAGCATTCCCTGCCGTGCAGACATAGGACGTAGGCGCTTGGTCCACCTGCTGCGGCCGCCTAGCTCAGCCTCCCTGATCACCATGCTAGGATTCGTTTCATCATGCCTAGCTCCCCCCGAACGATCCCCGCTGCAGGCCGCGCGACCGAAGCTGGCATGTCGTTCCAGGCTGGTGTCGGACTGTGGTTCGCCGCCTACATCGTCAGTGATAGGTCGATCGGTCGGCGGTTCGGGCTTTCAGATGCAGTTCGTCCGATCGAGCTTCAGTTTGAAACGGGTATAGGCCTCGACGACATACTTCTGAAGTTGTCTGACGGCAACGCTATCTTTGTCCAGTGCAAGACTGGACTATCTCTTTCTGCCGATCCCGCTTCGGACCTCGGGACGACACTGCATCAACTTGTCCGCTTGCTGCTTGCTCTGAGATCGGGAGTGAGCCGTGGAACGTGGACGGTTCAGGATTCGACGCAGTGCTCAGCTGTTCTCGCGGTCGCTGCAGATGCTCCACGTACGCTGGATCATCTTCACGCGTCCTGTCGCGCCTTCGACTTCGGCGGAGACTGGCCGACAATTCTAGCTCAGCTCAACGCGCAGCGACGAGTAGCGATGGAGTTGTTCGAGCAGCACGTTCGATCAGCTTGGCAGACAGAGACAAACTCAGGTCCTACATGCGCAGATCTGGTCGAATTGGCGCGTCTCTTTCGGATTGAGCGCTTCGACATTGATTCAGGTTCGGCTGATTGGCGAGACGCTTCTCGCGTGCTTGGTTCAAGCCTATTCGAGCGCGAAGGTGCAGGTGACACGCCTCTTTCTAGCCTACTCGGCACTGTCCGAGGACTTGTTCAGAGCGGGGCTCCTGCAGATCAGCGTGGCCTTCTGCGAGCATTGCGTACTGCTGGCCACGAGGACACTCGAGCTCCCCGCTACGAAGAGGACATCGATCGTATAAGAGAGAGCACGCGTCACGAGTTGCAACGGCTCGAACGCCACCAACGCCTAGAAATAGGAGGCGGCGTCCTCATTTCACGTGAGTGTCTCACGCCGCTCGACGCGGCAGTAAAAGAGGGAAGCATCCTCCTTTGCGGCGAGCCAGGGGCAGGGAAAACTGGACTCCTTGTAGCTTTGGCGAGCAATTGGAGTTGCAGTAATGCCCCTGTAGTCGTCATCTCTGTTGATCGACTGTCCGGAATAGCAACGCGCCATGCTCTCCGTTCTGAATTCGGGTTGGAGAACGATTTACTTGAGGTCCTTGCTCATTGGCCCGGACGAAATGCAGGCCTGCTCGTCATCGATGCTCTCGATGCATCCCGTGGAGGCCCAGCAGAGGCCGTATTTTCCTCGCTAATTGAGGAAGCAGTAGTGCGCCTTGGTGAGCGGTGGTCAGTTGTGGCATCAGTCCGAACGTTCGACCTCAAGAGTGGCCGTCGCTTCCGCGAGGCTATGCGCGGCACTCCTCCCGACCGTGCGTATTCCGAGGCAGGTCTTGAGCAAGTCCGGCACTTCAAAGTCCCTCGTCTCTCTGCAAGTGAACTGTCCACCGTTGCACGGGCGAATGACGAACTGGCTGCACTCCTGGGAAATTCGCCCCGGGGGCTCAGCGATCTTCTCGGCAATCTTTTTAGTCTTTCGATTGCAGTCAATCTCATCGCGGGCGGTATCCCTGCGGCGAGTATCCGGCGCATAACCACTCAGTCGGACTTGCTTGAACGTTACGAAGACGAGCGCCTACCGAACAGACGCATGCTCGCTGCCGTAACAAACACGATTACAGTCATGGTCGAACGACGCCGACTGTCAGTGCGATGGCTGGATATACAGCACGAGGCCATGGACGAAGTCCTCGCGTCAGGGGTCTTGGTGAGAACCGGAGACAGGCTTGAGTTTGCCCATCACGTTCTCTTTGATCACATTGCTGGTCGGTACTTTCTGGAATGGGATGAGCCCGACCGCCTGTGGGCGCGAATTAGGGACACGCCTGCCGTTGGTTTCATTCTTGGCCCGTCCTTGCGTTTTGCTATGGAACGCATGTGGCGTGATGACGAAAATGGCCGACCTCGGTCGTGGCGATTTATCGCGGAGCTTGCGAAAATAGACAACCTAGACCCAGTGGTCGCAAGCGTCGCGCTACGTACCGTTTCTGGCCGCGTGGAGCACACGGCAGATGTTGAGGCACTTGCCGTTCTTCTTGAAAATCAGCAGGCAGATCATGCAACATTAGGGACAATGCTGTCGCGGCTTGTGCGCTTCTTTGGCATGAGTTTTTCCGGAAGGGAACCGGACAATGCCAGTATCGCGATCGCTTGGGCCACCCTTGCTCAACGTGCGATTAGAACAGGCAAGAGAGAATTCACCGACGGTGTGAACATTCTGCTCTGGACGCTGCTTGAGCGGGGAGACTTTGGCGTCAGTGGCTATATGCATGTATTCGGTGGTGCCGCTCGCGACCTTCTTGCTTTTGCATGGGCGGCGGATCCATTGAGGCCGAACTTGGCAACGAATGCAATCCGCTTCGCTGCTAGAGCCTTTGCTGCCGATCCGGCGGCATCCGTTCGCCTTCTTGAACAGATAATACAGGAGCCTCGCTTTTCGCAACACGTGCATGAAGAGGCTTTTGAGCTCGCGGAGGGTATTCTGCATATTGCGCCTGTTGACCCTGCCTTCGCAGTTCGGATTTATGTCACGCTCTTCAGTCGACCTGTTCCGCAGGACGGGACAACCGTAATGGGAGCAGGGGTAAGCCGCATTCTCCCGGTTACGTCGACCCGCAAGCAGGATTATGAACACGCTAGGTGGCAGCTAACTCAATCACTCCCACGATTTCTTGCTGCAGTCCCTGGTTCAGGAACGAGGGCACTCATTGGCGCTGCGAATGGGCTCGCCGAGCAGATGTCCTACCGTGCCAATCAGCTTGTGCGTGTTACGGAATATGCAGGAGAGATGGAGGTTACCATCCTCCATGATCCGTTCTCACCCGGGGACTGGCGGCGGCCAGGGGATCCCGCAAATGAACTGCTTGCTGTCTTTGCTGGATTCCTACGAAACTGCACGCCCGAAGCATTTCGTGATGCGGTAGGCGCAGTTCTCGAATGCCCGACCAGTTCGGCAGTTTGGGCGCAAATCTTCGAATGTGCAGTGGAGCGCATCGGAGTCGCTGACGATCTCCTCTGGCCTATTGTTACGACTCCGGCACTCGTTTGCATCGCAGCCATCGCCCCTGGTGCTGTCAACTACTTGTCTGCGGTCTACCCATCAAAATCTGAGGGCGATCGGCGCGTGTTTGAAACCGTTGCGCTAACTGCGGACCACTTTAAAGTCGAGAATGAGCGCAACTCGTGGCGCAGATTGCTGAGACGCTTTCTATCTGTCGTGTTGCCCGACGCGCTAGTAACCGAGTCGATGGGGGAGTTGAGAGCGGAATTCGAGCGTGAAGGACAACTTACCGGCAACCAGCCCTCGGCGTCCTTCGAAATGCGATTTAGTGGATCAGATGATATCGCCGAGGAACTGCTTGCAAATATGGGTGTTGAGCTTGGCCGTTCGCCAGATCGAGAGATATTCGCGGCAAGTCAGTCTCTCGGCCGGATGCTTGAAGCGTCGGCCAAAGAGCCGGATAACTCCGAGATTCAGAGTATCTGGTCTGCCGTCATGGCAGCGGTTGTTGCTGTTGACGCTTCCGTTGATCCGCTGCCTCACAAGGAGACTTTGCACTCAAGCTGGGGAACGATCAGCAATGCGCTTGATCGCATTGTTCAAAGCGAGCATTTCAACCCCACCGAGTATGGCCAGCCGGGGCTCGACGCCGTTCTTGAACTGGCCTCTCGTCTTGCTGCTAGTCCTTACCCTGAGTCGCGCGGCGAGGGTGACGAACGTGACGATGATATAGGGTGGGGTAATTGGGATGTTCGTGTTTACGCGGCATCAAGTTTCATGGCGCTCGCACCGCTCGTTGTGCCTCAACGCCCGTCCATCCTTGGTGCTTTGCACACATTTCTAGGCGATCCACGCGCGACTGTACGACTCCAAGTTGCTCGGCAGCTCAACGTCCTATGGGACGTCGCCCGCGAACCTATGTGGGCCATGGTGGCTCGCGTTGCCAACGAGGAACCTAACCTTCCTTTGCTTGGCTTCTACGTCGCTGGGTCGCTTAATCAATTGGCTACGGTTGATCCTGGCCGTTGCGAGGACATGCTGGCCTCTGTTCAGCGACGCGTTGAGCTGCACGCAGCCGAGGGTCGCGGTACGCGAAGCGATGGTCTGAAAAAAGCTGTTGGTCGTCTAGTTACGTGGTTGTATGTTGCCCGTGGTCGTGAGCGTGCTCAAGCTTGGGTTTTTGGCTGGATGGCCAACCTTGTGGCAGGAGAGAGTTATCTTCTGTCCATGCTTTCGTCGCTGCGAAGTGCCTTGTTTCTCAGCTACCAGCCTAGCCTAACACCCGACGGAAACGTGCTTTTTGAGAGGGCAAAAGGCGTCCTGGAGAGTGTGGCCGCGACGGCGGTAGAGGTCATTGAGTTGGCTAGGCGCGAGTTGCAATCTGACGACGTTGCTGGGAATGAGAAGGCGGCTCATGAGCAGTGTTGTCGCGCAGGCGCGCGTATTCTTGAACACGCATGTAGTCAACTCTACTTCGGTTCTGGCGCAGTTAGAACGGAGGGGCAGGAGGAGCAGCCCGGACTGACGAACGCTAAGGCAATGCGTCTCTTTCTACGTGATTTCGGGCCGACGCTAAAAAGGATCGGTCAGGCCGGAACGCCCCGCACGCTTCATTACCTTGTTGAGCTGTACGACTATCTCTCTGATGCCTCGCCTGGAGAGGTGTTCGACCGGCTTGCTGACATCTTGGTCGGTCCGGCTATCCGAGAGGGCTATCATCTTGAGCGTATGGCGTCTGACGTGCTCGTCAGCCTCGTGAGGCGAAACCTCGCGGATCATCGAGCCATCTTCGAAGGTTCGGCTCGCCGCAATCGGCTGGTGGAGGTTCTCGATGTCTTCTCGCGTGCGGGTTGGCCTGAAGCCATGAATCTCCTCTACGAACTGCCGGATATCCTGCGATGAGTAATCTGAGCGAACTTGACGTGTCGCTGCGCGCGGAAGGCGGCGATGATGCGCAGCGACTGGTGGCGATTTCGGCCCTGGGTATGTGTCGCGCGTTGAATTCGGGTGCGGTCACCGCGGCCTATGCATGTCGTCAGCTCTTCGGCCCCGCGCTCCTGGCCCGGCTGGAGACTCCCGGTGTCCATCCGGAGCTCCGCCACGCCATCCACCTGGCGACCGAACTCGAGGACGTCGCCGACCTCGTGCCCGACAAGATGCGCTCCTCCATCACTGAGATTGAGGACAAACTGCTGGCCGTGCTGTCGAGCCTCGCCTCCGCCGAAGTCACAGCCGAAAAGTGGCTCGTGAAGCGGACCGTGCCCGCGCCGCACTGAGCCGCTGGCTCAGGCGTGCCGTGTGAGCGAGGTGTCCGCTCGTTTCACGGCGGGGAGCGAGAAGTAGAACGTCGTGCCGAGGCCCGGGTGGCTCTCCACCCAGACGTGGCCCCCATGGGCCTCGGTGATTCCCCTCACGATGGTGAGCCCCAGTCCCGCGCCGTCCTTGTGCCGGCTCCCCGCCTGCCAGAAGGGCTCGAAGAGGTGGGGCAGGTCCTCGGCCGGGATTCCCGAGCCGGTGTCCTTCACCGAGCACCGCACCATGTCCCCCCACGGCTCCGCGCACAGCGTGACAATCCCACCCATGGGGGTGAACTTGAGTGCATTGCCAATCAGGTTCGAGAAGAGCTGCAGCACCCGATCACGGTCGACGAACATGGGCGGAACGTCGGGCGCGAGTTCAACCTGGAGGTGGACGGAACGCGCGTCCGCGAGCGCGCGGTGCTGATCCAACGCCTCCTGGAACAAGGTCTCCGTCGACTCCGGCCGTCGGTCCACCCTGAGCCCGCCACCCTGCATCCGCGCCACGTCCAGCAGGTCCTCGATGAGCGTGGTGGCACGGATGACCGCCTTCTGGATGGAGTTCAGTGGCCGGGAGTCCGAGGCCCGCTCCGCGGGCGAGCGCTTCATCAACGTCCCCGCGCTCAACGCGATGACGTTCAGCGGCGAGCGGAGGTCATGCGCCACGATTCGCAGCACCTCGTCCCGCAGATGCGTGGCCTCCTCGGACTGGGCATGCAGGCTGGCGTTGTCGATGGCGAGCGCGGCACGGCGCGCCACCTCCTCCACCAGCGCCAGGTCCCTGGGCCCGTAGTGACGCCCCGACTCGGACGTGGCCAGCGCGACGACGCCGAGCATGTGCCCCCGCGCGCTCAGCGGGACGACGATGCACGACTGCGGCGCCAGCCGCGTCAACATGTCCAGGTGCCGTGGCTCCTCCGCCGTGGTCTCCAGCAAGCTCAATGGCACCTCTTCCAACAGGAGGGACTGACCCGTCTGGAAGACCTCCGCGAGGCCGTTCCCGCGCCGGAAGGCCGCCTGGGGATACATGTCGAACAGCGCCTCCAGGAGCCTCGACTTCTCCGGCGAGGCCGCCAGGCACTCCCTGCGCAGGACGCGCCCGCTCTCGTCGAGCATGGCGATGAGGCAGAGGTCCCCGAGCGCCGGAACGATGAGCCGCGACACCGTGGAGAGCGTCGTCCGCGGGTCCAGCGAGCTGGCCAGCCGGGGGCCGGCCTCCGCGAGCAACAACCAGTCGCTCTCCAGCCGCTTGCGCTCGGAGATGTCTTGAATCTGCGAGATGAAATGGATTGGCCTGCCCCACGAGTCGTGGACGAGCGAGGCCGTCAGCAGGACGTCGACCAGGGAGCCCTGCTTGTGGATGTAGCGCTTCTCCAACTGGTAGGTCGCCTGTTCCCCGTCGAGCAACCGCTTCACCTCGAGCAGGTCCTTCTCCAAATCCTCGGGATGGGTGAGGTCCTGGAACGACAGCCCTCCCAAGGCCTCGCGCGAATATCCGAGCATGTGGCACAGCGCTCCATTCACGTTCAAGAACTGCCCCTCCAGCCCCACCAGGGCCATGCCGATGGGCGCGTGCTCGAAGGCGGTGCGGAACAGTTCCTCGCGATTCCGCCGGGCCTCCTCCTCGCGCTCGCGAGCACTGATGTCCCGGAGGATGACCACGCGCTGCCAGGTCCCCTCCACCCAGACGTCGGCGAGGGTGGCCTCCGCCGAGAACACCTCACCCCCCTTGCGAAGCCCGAGCAGCCGACGGTGCTCCTCGCGGGTGCCCATGCTCGTGCCCAGCGGCTCCTTCAGGAGAAGGCTCATGGGCTGCCCCAGGGCTTCGTCCGAGGCGTAGCCGAAGATCTGCTCCGCGCCGGTGTTGAAGAGGGTGATGTGCTGGCGCGCGTCGATGGTGATGATGGCGTCGGCCGCGTTGTTGACGATGCCGGAGAAGCGGGCCTCCGAGTCGCGCAGGGAGCGCTCCACCTCGCGTTGGCTCGCGTCCAGCCGTGACAGGGCATGGGCGTTGCGCGCCAGGATGGCCAGGAACGCGACCACCGTGACGAGCGCGAACACGGAGGTCCCGAAGGGAGCGTCGCGAAACCCCAGCCGCTCGCTGAGCAAACGAAGCCCCCAGACGACCAGCGGGATGAGGATGGTCGCCGGCAGCAACCTGCGCGCCATGAGCCCACCCGCATCGTTCCGCAGCAGCACGCCCACCAGTCCGCGCCTGGGATGGACGCAGAGCACGCCGAGCGACAGCACCAGGCACACCAGCGCCGTGTGCAGGGCCATGGGCTGATAGGGCCCGAACGTCGCGAGCCCTGGCGGAGGTGCGCGGGGGGCTTCTTCCAGGTACGCGTAGCCGATGAGCGCCTGCGCGGCGATGACGGAGACGAACAGCGCGAGGAGCCGGGCGGGGTGTCCTCCCCTGGGTGTCCTGATGTGAAGCAGCAGCAAGGCCAGCCCCAGGAAGCACAGGCTCAACGCCGTCAGGGGAGACGGACGGCCTGGCAGGTCCGGCGCCATCCTGAGCACTGTCCGTTCGAAGAAGAGCAGGTCGAGGCCCAGGTCCTCGCGCGCCAGGTACTCGAAGAGAATCAGTCCACCGACGAGGAGGACGAGCAGCGCCAGGGCTTGTCCGGCCAGCCGCCTGCGTGGGCTCATCGGCTGTTTGTGCAAGAGCCAGAGCGACACGCTCGTGGCGAGCAGGCCCATCGCGGTGATGGGCATCATCGGCCCGGCACCCGGTAGGTCGAGCACGCGGGTGAGCCGCACGCTGCCGAGCGCCCAGCCAACGAGTGCGGCGGTCGTCACCAGGACGGCCAGCAGACACACGGCGGGAACCAGCCAGTCGAGCACCTTTTCGAGTGGGCGCAGGGTGGCACTGGAGCGTGCGGCCGTCATGGGGGCTTCCATCCAGGAAACTGGAGACCCCCTCCGATGAGGGCCAGGGGCACGTCCCCGTTCAATCCACCGCCTGTCTCACCGAGTGCTCGCCTCGGGAGGCTTCTCCTGGGGGTGAGCGTCCCAGCGAATCCAGCGCAGGTCCCTCACGAAGAGGGTGTAGAGCACCGGGACGAGCAGCAGCGTCAACACCGTGGCCACGGTGAGTCCGCCAATCTGCGCGTAGCACAGGGGTTGCCACAGCGGCCCGCCATGCAGTGCGAGCGGGATGAGCCCCAGCACGGTGGCTGCCACCGTCACCAACACGGGCCGCAGCCGGTGCACGCCGGCATCGAGCAGCGACTCGCGCAGGGACTCGCCGCGCTCGTGCGCCTCTTCGATGTAGTCGAAGAGGACGATGATGTGACTGACGATGACGCCCATCAGGCTGATGATGCCCAGGAAGGCCATGAAGCTGAACGGCGCGCCCATGATGACCAGCGAGACGAGCGCCGCCGCCGCGCCGAAGGGCAGGGCCGCGAAGACGACCAGCGGCTTGACGGCGTTCTTGAACTGGATGACGAGCATTACGTAGATGGCGACGATGAGCATGCCCAGCACGACGACCATGCTGGCGAAGCTCTTCTTCTGCTCCTCGGCCTCGCCGCCAATCTCCAGCGTGTAGCCGATGGGCAGGCTCTTCTGGAGCGCGTCGAGTCCGGGGCGCGCCTCCTTCATCACCTCCGACGGGAGGACCCCCGGCTGGGGGAAGGTCGCGACGGTGATGGTGCGGAACTGGTTGCGGCGTCGGATCTTCTCCGTCTGGAGCGAGTAGGTGACGCGGGACACCTGTCGCAGCGGTACCTTCTGGGGCCCGGTGCGAGAGCTGACGTAGAGGTTCTCGATGTCGCCGAGCCGGGCGCGCTCCTCCGCGCGGAGCCGGGCCACGATGTCGATTTGATGGATTCCCTCGCGAAGCTGGCCCACCGTCATGCCATTCATGGCGACGGCGGAGGACGTGGCGACGTCCAGGTTGGTGACGCCAGCGAGGTTGGCGCGGTCCGGGTCCACCTCCAGCTTCACGGAGAACGTGTCGCTGCCCCAGTCATCCCGCGTGCGCGCCGTCCCGGGGACCGCGCGGAAGATGGCCTTGGCGCGCTCGGCGATGGCTCGGAGCTGGGAGATGTCCTCGCCGGAGATGCGGATGGACACGGGGATGCCCACCGGCTTGCCCGTCTCCAGCTCGCGCACGTCGATGCGCGCCCCCGCGATTCGCCGGGACAAGGCCTCCTGGAAGCGCGGCACCAGCAGGCGGGTGTCTTCCTTGTTGCGAACCTGGACAACGAGCTGCGCGTAGTTGAATTGCTGGAGCTCCGGCGCCACGGAGAACCAGAAGCGCGGGCCGCCTCCTCCAATGAACTCCGTCACCGATTCGAGAATCTCGTGGGGCCTGCCGCCGTCCTTCGCGTGCACCTCGCCGTAGTCCGCCGCCACCTCCTGGAGGATGCGCGTGGCTTCGCGGGCCGTGTCTCGCGTCGCGGTGAGGGTGGCGTCCTCGGGCAGCCAGACGTCCACATAGGACAGATAGGACAAGTCCTTGGGGAAGAAGGCGGATCTGACGCGGGTGCCCACCAGCGCCCCCGCGACGAGGATGACCAGCGAGACGCCGACGACGAGGATCCGGTGGTCGATGGCCCAGCCGACGACCTGTTGGTAGCGCCGGGCGAAGCTCCGCGGGCTCTGCTGTTCAATGGGCACCTCCGCGTGCTCGGGCGCGCGGAGGATGGTGGAGCCCAACAGCGGGATGAACGTCATGGAGACGATGCGGGAGGCCACCAGGGACAGGGTGAGGACGATGGGCAGCGTGCGGATGAACCGGCCGGTGTCCCCGGGCAGCGAGAGGAAGGGCAGGTAGGCGGCGATGTTGGTGAGGGTGGCGAAGAGGATGGCGGTGGCCAGCTTCGTCGGCCCGAGCCACGCGGCGATGCGCGGCTTCCAGCCCATGGCCAGCGAGCGTTTGATGGCGTCGCTCGCGACGACAGGGTCGTCCACCAGCAGGCCCAGCGCGATGATGAGCGACGCGATGGAGATCTGCTGGAGGTCCACGCCGAACACGTGCATCAACCCGAAGGTCATCGCCAGGGTGATGGGAATCGACAGGGCCAGGAGCAGGGCGGTGCGCCACTCCCAGAAGCCGATGAGCGCGACGAGGACGACGAGGATGATGGCCTCGTAGAGCGACGACATGAACAGGTCGACGTTCTCCTTCACCTGGAGCGGCTGGTCCGACGTGCGGCGGATGACGAGGTCCTCGGGGAGCAGCCGCTTGACGTGGGCCAGCTCCGCGTCGACCGCCTTTCCGAAGGAGTCGATCTGCTCTCCGGGCCGCATGTTGACGGCCAGGGTGATGGCGCGGTTGCGGACGAAGTGGCCCTGGGCGTTGCGTGCATCCAGGTAGTTCAGGAAGCGGGGCGGACTCTGGTAGTCGCGGCGCACGTCCACCAGGTCTCGCAGGTACACCGGCGTGCCACCGCTGGGCGTGGCGAGGATGTCACCCAGTTGCGTCTCGCTGGTGAGCTCGCCGGACGGGTCGATGGTGATGCTCTTGCCGCCAATCTCCAGGATTCCGCCGGGCGCGGTGATGTTGCGCGCGGAGATGAGGTTGGCCAGCCCCGACTGGTTGACGCCGTAGGAGGCGAGGCGCTCCTGGGAGTACTCGAGATAGATCTTCTCCGGCAGGACTCCGGTGCGGGTCACCTTGGAGACGACGGGCAGGCGCTGGAGGTGCCGCTGGAGGGTGTCGGTGAAGTCGTCGAGCTGCCGGTGGCTGTAGCGGTCCCCGGCGTTCTCCGTCAGGCGCGCCAGCGCATCCTTGGGCGAGCGCACGACGATGGGCCGCCACACGTCGGGATGCAGCTCGGAGAGGCTCAGGTGGTCCTGGGCGAACGCGCGCAGGTGTGCCAGCAGCTCGGCGTCGTCCAGTGACGTGGCCATGTCCACGCCGATGAAGCCGGGGCTCTGGATGAGCCGGGCGTCGTCCGTCTCGGCCAGGGTGTCGAAGAACTGGCGCGCCTGGTCTCCCAGCCGCTGCATGGATGTCGCGTTGATGGCGGGGGGGAAGCTCACGACCACCGTCGCGCGGGAGTGATGGGACTTCGCGGAGGCGCGGACGTCCTCGATGGCGCGGGCGATGGCGCGAGCGCGCAGCTCCAGCTCCACGTCGTTCGCCTGCGGACTGGCCACCGTGAGCATCAGCGTGGCGGTGTCTCCGAAGTCCTTCAGGAACTGCACGGGGCCTGCGCCCGAGGGCAGGTCTCGAATGGTGTCGAGCCGCCCCTGGATGTCGTCGAACTCCTTGGCCCGGTCCGTCACGTCCTCCTTCAGCGTGACGTAGACGACGGACAGGCTGGTGCGACTGATGGATTCAATCTTCTCGACGCTGGCGTTCTCGGAGATCTTCTGTTCGATGCGGCGGGTGACGAGCTGTTCGATCTTCTCCGCCTCGGCCCCGGGCCACAGGCAGGTGGCCACGGCGACACGCACGGCGATGACGGGGTCCTTCGCCTTGGGCATCTTGAAGTATCCGTAGACGCCCCACGCGAGGGTGAAGGCGAGGAAGACCCACGCCACCTGGCGCTTCTCCGTGAAGTAGCGCGCGGTGTTGTGCTTGTGGCGCACCAGGGCTTCGTCGCGCGCCCGCTCCGCCTGCTCGGGATTCGGAGGCGGGCCGGACTCGTCAGTGGGAGCGCTCAAGGAATCACCTCGACCGCTTCGCCGTCGGACAGGAGGCTGGCTCCGGTGACGACGATGCGCTCACCGGCCTGGAGCCCCTGCTTCACGGGGATGACGTTGCCCAGGTATTCGCCGAGCGTCACCTCGCGGGCATGCACCAACGCCTTGCCGTCCTGGTCCTGGAGGATGAACACGGCGAAGCCGTCGGGTTTGCCGGGGGCGCGGACGATGGCGGACAGGGGCACGAGCAGCTCGGGCTGGAGCCGCGCGGAGCCTCCGTCGCGCAGTGACAGCGCGGCCACCATGCCGGGCTTGAGCCGCTGGTCAGCGTTGGGGATGGAGACCTCCACGGCGAAGACGCGACTCTTCGGGTCCGCGGACGGAGCGATGCGGGAGATGCGTCCCTCGAACTGCTGACCGGGAAAGGCCTGGGTGATGACGGCCTGAGGAGCGCCGAGTCGGACGCTGGGCAGCAGCGTGTCAGGTACGCCGAACACCACGCGCACGCTCTGAGTCTCCGCGACGGAGAATGCGACGGTGCCGGGCGCGGCGAGGGCGCCGACCTCCACCGCGCGCTTGAGCACCACGCCCGTCAATGGCGAGCGCAATTGCGTGTCATCGAGCGCGGTGCGGGCCTCCTCCACGCGCGCCCGGGCAACGGCGGCGGCTCCGGCGGCGCTGTCCCGCTGCGTGCGCGCGGCATCGAGCTGCGCGGGAGTCTGGACCTCGGCGGTGACGAGCTTCGTCGTGCGGTCGAAGTTGATCTGCGCCTGCTCCTCGGCGGCGCGGGCCTGGGCGAGCGCCGCGCGGGCCTCGGTGAGCTTCTGCGAGTAGTCCGTCTTGCGCAGCGCCGCCAGCTCCATGCCCTCGCGGACGTTGTCGCCCTCCTGGAGGATGCGGGGGCGGCCGTCGACATCCCGCACCTTGGCGATGGACTCCACGTAGCCGCCGACCTTGAAGGCCAGGTCAACGCGGGTCGCGGGCTGAATCTCGGCGGAGAAGCGCGCGTCAGCGGTCGTCCCGGAGCGGCCCACGGTGGCGATGCGCACGGCGGTGGGCGGCGCGGCGGGAGGGGTACTCTGTCCGCACGCGAGCCCGAGCAGGGCCCACCCCATGAGAGTGAAGGCCTGGAACGACGTCCTCATGGCGCGGGCTCCTGCGATTCGGCAAGCGTGTTGCGTGAAGGACAGCCCCGGAGGATTGGGGCCATCCCGTGGGAGACCTCACCACGGTGAAGAGACGACTCGGGTGTGGGCACGGTGTGGCGGGCGTCGCGTGTCACGCGCTCGACAGGGAAATCGAAGGGGATGCTCAGAGGACGACGAGCAGTCCCAGCGAGGCCGTCGGGTAGACCTGCCGCAGCGTCAGCTCGCCTCCGGTGACGCGCAGCTCGCGGGTGTCCGTGAAGGTGAACCCCGGTCCACCGCGCGCCGTCAGTCCCAGTCGCCCGGACCCCGGCCGCCACATGACGCCCACCGCAGGCTCCAGGAACGCCGTGGTGCTGGCGCCTTGAGACGGGCCCTTGCCGGAGCGCGCGACGAACTCCTCGAAGCCCGCCGTCAGCCCGACGAAGGGCCGCAGCGTTCCATTCGCGAGCTTCACCACCGTGTAGCGCGCGTCGGCGCCCACCGCGTAGTTGAGCTTCACCTCGCCCAGCTCCGCCCCATCGAAGCGCGTCCTCACGCCCACGGTGTTGCCCCACTGTCCCGCGCGCGTCATCAGGCCGAAGGAGAAGGGCCCGTCGAACGACGGAGAGATATCCAGGCGGACGCCGTACATGGACGCATCCAGCGCGGGCGGCTGAATCTCCAACAGCACCGCTCCTCGCCGCTCCCGCTCTCGCGGCGGAATCGTCTCCCCGGCGTCATCCGCCAGGGCCGGCGCCCCCAGCAATGCCACCAACGCCAGGACCACCTTCAGGGCTCCTCGTGACTGGACTCGCATCGTGCTCTCCATTTAGTCGTTCGACTAATTTAGTTACACGACTAACTAAGGCGGGGCCTGAGTGATGTCAAGGCGACCGGGCAGCCGGGGTGGGGCGCGCTTGCGGGTGGGTGTCTGGCGTCCTATGGGGGACAGATGGCCCGTCCACGCAGCGGCAAGACACCGTCGAGTCCTCCTCCGGAGCCGTCCGCTTCGGGCGAGCCGGATGCCCGCGAGCGCCTCATCGCCGCCAGCTCGCGCGTGCTCGCGGAGCGTGGCTACGACGCGACGACGGTGAAGGAGGTGGCGCGCGTGGCCGGGGTGAACCAGGGCCTGGTGCACTACTACTTCGGCAGCAAGGACGCGCTGCTGCTGGCCGTCACGCGCGAGCACAGTCAGCAGTACTCGGAGGAGCTGCGCCGGCTGCGCGAGGAGACGCCGCTGGAGCAACTGGCGGACACGAGCTTCGCGTGGGGCGAGCGTCACCTGCGCGCGTCACCCGAGCAGTTCCGCCTGCGCTATGAGCTGTTCGCGTTGGGGCTGCGCAATCCGGAGCTGACGTCCGCCGTCGCCGAGCTTCAGGCCCAGGGGGACCTGGAGGTGGCGCGGACGGTGGCCCGCTACCGGGGTGGAGACGCGGCGAAGCCTGAGCCCCTGGACCTGCACTACGCGGTCATCATCAAGGCGTGCTTCGACGGGCTCGCGCTCCAGGCGATGCTGGATTCGAAGTTCGACCCATCGCCCATCTACGCGCTCTTGAAGCACCTGGTGTTGTCGAGCGTGGAGGGGCCGGGGGGCGGAAAGCCGGCGCGCAAAAGCACCCGGACTCAGGCGCGCAGGGGCACGCCTCCCGCGCGCCGTCGTCGGGTGTCTCGTCGCACGCCTCGCTGACTCGTGCTGGCTAGCGCGGTCCGCTGTCCTGGCGTGAGGAACCTCACCCGGCGGTCCCCTCGAAACGCGGCGCGCACCTGGGGCTCGGTGGAGAGGGGCTCGAAGGTGCCGTAGTGCATGGGGACGATGAGGGATGGGCGGAAGTACTTCCGGATGGCCAGCGCCGCGGTGTCGGGCCCCATCGCCCAGCGTCCACCTCCCGTGGCGAGCAGGACGATGTCCGGATGGAACAGCTCCTGGATGAGCGACGTGTCGCCGAAGAGCCAGGTGTCGCCCGTGTGGTAGAGCGAGCGTCCATCCGCGAAGGTGCGCACGTAGCCCAGCGGTCTTCCTCCCGGCTCCGTCGAGTGCATCGCGGGCACGGCATGCACCTGGACGTCGCCGAGCGTGAAGCCACCTCCCACGTTGACGCTGTGCTGCTGCGCTTCGGGAATCTTCATGGCCCGCAGGTGCTCGCCCGTGGTGACGATGAGCGCCCCCGTCACGCGGGCCAGCTCCGGGGCGTCACCCGCGTGGTCTCCATGGGCGTGCGTCACGAGGATGGCGGTGGGTTTCTCCTCGGCGAAGCGCGCGAGGGACTTCCACGCGGTGGGCGTGCTCGGGTTGTCCGTCAGCCACGGGTCGATGAGCAGGCGCGTTCCTCCAGGAGAGATGACCTCGAACGCGGCGTGACCGAGCCACGTCACGCGCAGGCCACTGGAGGGCTCGGGCGCCGCATTCGCTCGAGCAGTGGGTGCGGCCGGCGCTGGGGTGTCCGTCGCGGCGCGTCTCGCCGTACTCGGTGAGCAGGGCCTCGAGCGTCTCCGCGACCCGCGATTCACACTCCAGGGAGTCCGGTGTCCGAAGGGCCAGCGCGTCATGGAGCGCGAGGGCCGCGAGCTCCAGGCGTCCCTGTCCGTGGGACAGCGCGGTGCTCAGGTGGGGTGTCCGCGAGAGACCGAGCAGGTGTGCCGCTCGCTCGACAAGGACTGGCGAGAAGGTGACGGACTGCGCGGTGACGGGCGCGTGGATCCGCTCGTCGCGGTGCACCTCGCCCGGCTCCTTGAGTTTGATCCTCCGGCCGGGCCCATGGGTCCAGGTGCGCTTGCGGTACCAGAAGTCGAACGCGCCTCCATACGTCACGGTGAGGCCGTAGCTGGTGGAGTGGCCTGTCCACAGGCGGGTGTCATTCTCCACTCGGACCACCTGCATTTCGGGAACCGAGAGCGGGCGCCAGGCGACGATGGTGGCGGGGCGCGCGTGTGGCATGGTGTTTCGACCTTGATGCTTTCTATCTCACGTTTAGGGTGCTTCACGAGGTAAGGGGCGTCGTGACAGTCGGGGGGGCGCGGTAAAAGCGCTGAACCGGGCCTTTTCTGGCGGCCTACCGGGCCGGAGGGATGTGACATGCCAGGAGCCACAGGCGGTCAGAGCGTGGGGGGCGCACGCATGGGGACGGATGCAGAGGGCGCGTTGCGCGCGGTGCGGTCGCTCGTGGAGCTGGACGAGACGGACGAGGCGGCACAGCTCTACGAGGAACTGGGCGCCTCGCAACGAGAGCGGCTTCGAAAGCAGGCGGCCCAAGGGCCGGTGAAGGAGCGGCGCGGACTGGTGGAGGTGCTGCGCCGCGCGCGGGATTTCCTGGGCGCCGCCCGACTGATGGATGGCAGCGGCGACGACGCGGCGGCCGCGGACCTCTACGGCCAGAGCGGCCAGTACATGGAAGCGGCGGAGGCATGGCTGCGCGCGGGAGACTCCGAGCGCGCGGCGGCGGCCTTCGAGCGCGGCGGAGCCCTGGAGCGAGCGCTGGAGGTCTATCGCGGCCTGGGCGCGCGCGAGTCCATGGCGCAGTGCCTGGTCCGGCTCAAGCGGCTCTTCGACGCGGCGGACCTCTACCGGGAGCTGGGCCAGCCGCACGCGGAGGTCGAGGCGCTGGGCGGAGTGACGCCCGAGGACCCTCGCTACATCGAGGCCGTGCTGCGGATGTGCCGGCTGCTGGACGTGGAGGGATTCACGCACCGGGCGCTCGCCGTGCTGGTGGACGCGCTGGCCAGCTCCGAGGTGGCTCGCGCGGAGCCCGCGATGGTGACCGAGCGCGCGCGCCTCTTGCGGCGCATGGGGATGAACGCGGAGGCGGAGGCGGTGCTCGGGCGGCGCAACGCGGCCATCGCCACGCCGGTGGCCAACGGATATCGCTTCCTCAAGGCCATCCCCATCTTCAGCGAGCTGGGCCTGGAGGACATGAAGGACCTCTACCGGCAGGCGCGGCAGGTGGTGCTCGCGCAGGGCGCCGTGGTGCTGGAGAAGGGCGAGCCCGGCGTCGGACTGCTCGTGCTCCTGGAGGGGACGGTGGACGTGTTCAGCGGGCCGGATGCGGATGCGCGCCAGCTCAACTCGCTGGGGCCGGGCGCGTATCTGGGGGAGATCTCCCTGGTTCAGGACGGGCCGGTGTCCGCCCACGTGCGGGCCCGCACGGCCGTGCGCGCGCTGCGCATCAGCCGTGCCGCCTTCGAGCACTACCTGGACACCCACGAGGCGGCGGCGCTGCGAATCTACCGGCTCTTCACCCAGAACCTCGCGGAGCGGGTGCGGGCCTTGAGCGCGTGACGCCGGAGTATCCCGGCGTCACTTCCAGGCGCAGCCCTTGATCTTCCCGCAGAAGGTCGCGTTCGTGGCCTTCTGGCAGTCCATGGCGATGCCCATGCACATCTTCGATGCATACGAGTAGGAACACCCCGGCTGGCTGTTGCAGAAGACGCTCGAGTACACACCGCAGAAGGTCGCCTTGCCGGTGCACTTGCCCGCGCCTCCGCTCGGCGCCGTGTCGTCCTCGGCCTTCGCCGCGTCGTCCTTCCCGGGCGGCTGCTTCGCCGTTCCGTCCTCCGCGTCGCTCGGTGTCGCGGCGGGTTTCGCCTGGGTTTTCTTGTTTTGTGTCTTGTCGTTGGAGGAGGGGCCCTCCGCACTGGCGGGAGGAGCACAGGCGAGCATCACCGCCGTCACCAGTCCCATGACGAGTCCCAGCCGTTGCGCGTGGCGAAGCATCTGCCGTCCTTTCGGCGCGGAGCGCGGTGGCCCCGCCGTGGTTTGAACAGGTCAGTGTAGAGGACTCCTTCCGGGCGTGGGGGTGGAGGCGTGCTCGGCGGCCTGCCCCACCCAAGGGGGTGGGTCCTTTTCGCGCGACTGTCATCGACGGAGGTGGCTCGCGCGGATAACATGCCGGCGCTCATGGCCAGGCAGGATGGCGCCAGCGAAGATCCCGACCGGGGGCGGCGCATTGGAAAATACGAAATCCTCACCCGCCTCTCGATGGGAGGAATGGCGGAGCTGTTCCTCGCCTTCACCTCGGGGCCGGGCGGATTTCGCAAGTTCGTGGCCGTCAAGCAGATCCTCCCGGACATCAAGAAGGACGAGCAGTTCGTCCAGATGTTCCTGGATGAGGCGCGAATCACGGCGGCGTTCTCGCACGCGAACATCGGGCAGGTGTTCGACCTGGGCGAGGACGGCGGCGAGCTGTACCTGGCCATGGAGTTCCTGCCCGGCCAGAACCTGGAGCAGGTGGTCAAGGCCGCCGCGCGCCAGCAGTACGCGCTGCCGCTCGGCTTCATCGGCCGGGTGATTCGCGATACGTGCCTGGGGCTGCACTACGCGCACCACTTCACGGACCCCTCCGGGCGTCCCGTCTCGGTGGTGCACCGCGACGTGTCTCCGAAGAACGTGATGCTCACCTATGACGGCGTCGTCAAGGTGATCGACTTCGGCATCGCCAAGGCGCGCGGTCGGCTGGGGCGCACCCAGGTAGGCACGGTGAAGGGGACCAGCGGGTACATGTCCCCGGAGCAGGTGCGCGGCCAGGGGATGGACGGCCGCAGCGACTTGTTCTCCGTGGGGGTGATGCTGCACGAGATGCTCACCGGCCAGCGGCTGTTCAACGGTCCGCACGAGGCCGCGGTGATGTTGCAGATTGTCGAGGCGAACGTCGTCTCGCCCCGCGCGGGCAACCCGGACATCCCGGAGGCGATGGACGCGGTGGTGATGCGCGCGCTGTCGCGCGACGTGGCGCAGCGCTTCGCGAGTGGCCGGGAGATGGCGCGCGCCATCGAGGCGGCGCTGGGCTCGGAGCTGTTCGACGAGGACGGCATCACCGAGGTGATGGGCGAGCTGTTCAAGGAGAAGCGCCAGAAGACGCGCACGCTCCTGGAGCTGGCCAGCAGCGCCGAGGACGCCCGGGTCAGTGAGGCGGCCGGCGCGCTCCAACAGGATGAAGTGGCCGAGCCCGGGGCCGCGACGCGGGTCCCCACGCCGCGCGCCAGGGCCGCTCCGTCGACGGCGGTGCAGTCCCGCACGGATGTGAGCAGCGCGCCCAAGCCCGTGCCGCAGCGGCGTCCGGCCGCGCCCTCGGACGCGGAGGTGTCCACGCGCGTGGGAGTTGGCAGCGCGCCCAAGCCCGTGCCGCAGCGGCGTCCGACCACGGCGACGGACGCGGAGCTTCCGACGCGCGTGGGTGCTGGCAGTGGGCCCAAGGCCGTGCCGCAGCGCAGGAGCGCCTCGGAGGGTGCCTCGGCGACGCCGCGCAAGCCCCGGCTTGCCCTGGAGTCGGGCCTCTCGCGCACGCCCAGGCCCCGTCCCTCGGAGCCCGAGGAGGCGGTGGAGGATTCGGAGTCGCTCGACGAGCCGAGTGAGCTGTCGACGCAGCAGTTCCGCTCGCGTCCTCCGCGTCCCGGAGCGGCCCAGGCGGGGGCCCGGAGCGGGGCCCGAGGCGCCGCGCGCAATGGGGCCGAGCGCTCCGACACGCCCCGGCAGACGCCCGTGGCGAAGCCTCCCTCGCGCTGGATGGGGCGCCTGGTGCTCCTCCTGGTGCTGGGGGGCCTGGGTTATGCGGCGACGCTGCCCGCCGTCCGAGCGCAGTTCGCGCCCGCGCTCGACTCCGCGAAGGCCTGGGTGAAGGCGGAGATGGATCCGCAGGCCACGAAGGACCCCTCGGAGGCAGCGGCCTGGCCGCCGCAGCAGAAGCCGGGTCCTCCGCCGGGTTTCCCGGGCACGACGCCTCCGGCGGATCCGCGCCCGGGCGCGCAGGCCGCCGCACCCGAGCCCGCGCCGACCGAGCCCGCTCCCGAGGCGCCGGAGCCCGTCGAGAAGCAACCCCCGGAGCCGTCCGGTACGCCCGTCGTGCGCACCGCGTCCGCCACGTCTCCGCGCAAGGGGAAGGACGCCGCGACGTCACCGACGACCGGGAAGGGTGGGGCGGAGGCCTCCAGCAAGCCGACCCCGAAGCGAGGCGATAGCAAGGCCAAGGACGTGCCCGAGCCGGTCACCACCGTGACGCAGGAAGAGGACGTCGCGGAGGTGATGGACACCAGCACCCCCAAGGGCGCGGCGAAGGCGGGCATGGGGTGGATCACCCTCTACACGGTGCCTCGGGCGGCCGTGTTCGACGGTGCCACCCAGTTGGGCACCTCTCCGCTGCAGAAGTTCCCGCTGCCGGTGGGGACCTACAGCTTGCGGCTGGTCGACCCCACGAACGCGGACGGGGTGAGCCGTCGGTTGTCTGCACCCGTCCGCCCCGGTGAGGTGACGAAGCTGCAGATTCGACTGGAGGACCTCCCCCTGTACAAGGAGTGAGCGCCATCCTTGACGCTCCCGGACCCCCTCACTAGGGTCCGCGGGTTCCTCCTTCGACGCACCGCGAGAAGGACACCCAAAGCTATGTATTTTCAGGATCTGATCTTCACGCTCCAGAAGCACTGGGCCGACCAGGGCTGCATCAACACGCAGCCGTACGACCTCGAGGTCGGCGCCGGCACCATGGCCCCGTACACGTTTCTTCGCGCCCTCGGTCCGGAGCCCTGGAACGTGGCCTACGTGCAGCCCTCGCGTCGCCCCGCGGACGGACGCTTCGGTGAGAATCCGAACCGTCTGTTCCAGCACCACCAGTTCCAGGTCATCCTCAAGCCCGCGCCGAAGAACGTGCAGGAGCTGTATCTGGAGTCACTGCGGAAGATTCGCATCGACCCCCTGGAGCACGACATCCGGTTCGTCGAGGACGACTGGGAGTCTCCCACGCTCGGCGCCTGGGGCCTGGGCTGGGAGGTGTGGTGCGACGGGATGGAGGTGACGCAGTTCACCTACTTCCAGCAGTGCGGCGGCTTCGACTGCAAGCCTGTCTCCGCGGAGCTGACCTACGGGTTGGAGCGCATCTGCATGTACCTGCAGAACGTGGAGAACGTCTTCGACATTGAGTGGGTCAAGGGCGTGAAGTACCGCGAGGTGTTCCACCCGAACGAGGTGGAGATGAGCCGGTACGCGCTCCAGGAGTCGGACGCGGCCATGCTCTTCGCGCTGTTCGACGCGTACGAGAAGGAGTGCAAGCGCCTCATCGAGCGGCAGTTGCCGTTGCCGGCGTATGACTTCGCGCTGAAGTGCTCGCACACGTTCAACCTGTTGGATGCGCGCGGCGCCATCTCCGTCACGGAGCGCGCGGCGTTCATCAAGCGCGTGCGCGACAACGCGCGGCTGTGCGCGGAGGGCTACCTCCAGATGCGCGAGCGCCTGGGCTACCCGCTCCTGAAGACACCGTGGACGGTGGGAGAGCAGCCGGCCATCCTCGAGGGCAAGCCCGCCAGCGAGTACTGGAAGACGGTGCAGCTCAACAAGCCGGTGGAGAAGAAGGAGAAGGCGGAGGTGACTCGTGGCGCGTGATCTGCTGCTGGAAATCGGCGCGGAGGAGATTCCCGCGTCGTTCATCGGCCCCGCGCTGGAGGACATGCGTCGCGTGTTGACGGAGCGCATGGCGGAGGCGCGCCTGAAGCACGGTGAGGTGAGCGTCTACGGCACGCCCCGGCGGCTGGCGGTGCTGGTGCGGGACGTGGCGGACGCGGGCGAGGACGTGGTGAAGGAGGTGCTGGGGCCCAGCGCCAAGGCCGCGTTCGACGCGCAGGGCAAGCCCACCAAGGCGGCCGAGAAGTTCGCCGAGAGCCTCAAGCTGTCGGTGGACGCCCTGGGGCGCTCGCAGACGGCCAAGGGCGAGTACCTGTCGGCGCGCGTGGAGGAGAAGGGGCGCCCGGCGGCGGACACGTTGAAGGACGCGCTGCACGTCGCGGTGCACTCCATCAACTTCCGCAAGTCCATGCGCTGGGGTGACGTGGAGTCGTCCTTCGCGCGCCCGGTGCAGTGGCTGGTGGCGCTGCTGGGCGGGGACGTGATTCCCGTCGTCTTCGGCGACGTGAAGAGCGGCCGTACCACCCACGGTCACCGGTTCCTCTCGCCCGGCGCCATCGAGCTGAAGGCGCCCGCGGACTACGAGGCCTCGCTGGCGAAGGCGAACGTCGTCGCGGACATCGCGAAGCGTCGCGCGCAACTGGTGGAGAAGCTGGCGGTGGCGGCGAAGGCGGCCGGCGGCAAGCTGCTGGAGGACGAGGGACTCGTCGACCAGGTGACGAACCTGGTGGAGCTGCCCAGCCCCGTTGTCGGGACGTTCGAGGAGCGGCACCTGGACCTTCCTCCGGAGGTGCTGGTGCAGGAGATGAAGAGCCACCAGCGCTACTTCTCGCTGGTGGACGGGGCGGGGAAGCTCCTGCCCAAGTTCATCGCCGTGTCCAACACGCCCGTGCGTGACGAGCAGCTGAGCCTGCGCGGCTACCAGCGCGTGCTGCGCGCGCGTCTGGCGGACGGCCGGTTCTTCTACGACGAGGACCGCAAGACGCCGCTGATGGACCGCGTGGAGAAGCTGGGCCGCGTGGTGTGGCAGGGGCAGCTGGGCACGTATCTGGAGAAGGTGGAGCGCTTCCGCACGCTGGGCGTGTGGCTGGCGGTCCAGACGAAGCGGGCGGGGGAGAGCGCGACCATCGAGCGCGCCGCCACGCTGGCCAAGGCGGACCTCGTCACCGGCATGGTGGGCGAGTTCCCGGAGCTCCAGGGCGTCATGGGCCGCGAGTACGCGCGCGCCAGTGGCGAGCCGGAGGCGGTGGCCCAGGCCATCTTCGAGCACTACCTTCCTCGCGGCGCCGAGGACGCGCTGCCCACGCAGGACGCGGGCGCGCTCATCGGCATCGCGGACCGGCTGGACTCGCTGTGTGGCATCTTCGCCATCGGCAAGGCGCCCAGCGGCGCGGCGGACCCGTTCGGGTTGCGCCGGGCGTGCATCGCCATCATCCGGCTGGTGCTGGGGCGGGGCTACCGCTTCAGCCTGGCGGGGGCGGTGGACGAGGCGCTTCG
Organism: Myxococcus eversor; assembly: GCF_010894455.1. Classification (GTDB taxonomy): domain Bacteria; phylum Myxococcota; class Myxococcia; order Myxococcales; family Myxococcaceae; genus Myxococcus; species Myxococcus eversor. Next base: position 63,018 of record NZ_JAAIXY010000032.1, read on the forward strand.
GCTGCTCGCGCCCAAGCTGGCCAACGTCAAGCGCAAGGCCGGTGACGCCGCGCCCCGTGAGCAGGTGCTGGAGTTCTTCCGGGGGCGCCTCAAGTCCCTGTGGGGCGAGCAGCACCGCACGGACGTGGTGGAGGCGGTGCTGGCGGCCGGGTTCGACGACCTCGTCGCCGCGCACAAGCGCCTGGAGGCGCTGAGCCTCCTCGTCGGGCGCGCGGACTTCCAGCCCCTGGCCGTGGCCTTCAAGCGCGTGGTCAACATCGTGGAGAAGCAGGGCCGTGACGTGGCGGGCGGGCAGACGCAGGCCCAGAAGCTGGTGGACGACGCCGAGCGGCAACTCCACTCCGCCTTCACCCAGGCCCGAAACTCCGTGGCGGGGTTCGTCCAGTCGGACGACTTCTCCGGCGCCCTGAAGGAGATCACCGGCTTGAAGCCCGCCGTGGACACCTTCTTCGACAAGGTGATGGTGATGGCCGAGGACAAGGAGCTGCGGGAGAACCGCATCCGGCTCCTCGTGGAGATTGGCGCCCTGTTCAACCAGGTGGCCGACTTCTCGAAGATCCAGGCCGAAGCGGCAGCCTGACGGCCGTCTTGAGGCTGCCTGCCCCCCGGGGGATGAAGCATGTCCCCGGGGGCGCTGGTTCGTCGGTTTGCGGGCTCCCGGGAATGGAGGGGCCCCTTTCCGGTTGCCCGGGGGGAGGCCCCTTCCTACACTCCGCCCCCCTCTGATGCGCGCCTACCTCGTCACCTCCGTGCTGCTGCTCGTGTCGTGTTCCGTCGACTCCGAGCCGAAGCCTCCGCCGTCCACTCGCCTCGTCTATCCGAGCGGTGTCGCCTTCTGGCGCCCCGAGGCCACCACTTCCACGAATGGATTTTTGTACGTGGCGGGGGCGAACTTCGACAAGTGCTACGGCTCCGGCGCGGTGACGGCGCTGGACCTCGACGCCCTGGGCCTGCGGCCCTTCGGCAAGGACTTCACCGACACCGCGGAGGTGGCCGCCTTCCCCGCGCGCATCACCGACCTGCACGTGACGGAGCCGGCCTTCGTCTTCATCGACAGCTTCGCGGGTGAGATGGCGCTGTGGAGTCCGCCCGGCCGCCCGCCCCGGCTGTTCGTCCCGACGCGAGACGAGGCCAGCTTCCTCCAGGTCATCGACGTGTCGGCTGACGGCGCGAACCTGAGTTGCGAGCAGGGCGGTGGCGGACGCGACTGTCGGGTGAATGCCCTGTCGCTGGTGGGAGTCCCGGGGTCGTCGAAGGACGGCGTGCCCGGCGCCCCGTCTCCCATGGGTGTCGCCGTGGAGCGCTCCAACCCGGACTCCCGGGTGTGGGTGACGCACACGGAGCTGGTGGGGCCGCCCGCCGCCCAGTCCCAGACCGAGCTCCAGTCGTACCTGGTCGACCTTCCCGCCTCGGCGCCCGACCGCGCGGAGCTGAGCACGTCCAGCTTCGTCCCGCTGGGTGTCAACGGCCTGCTGGCGGGTGCGGCGCACTCGGTGGCCATCGGCGGCCGGTACCTCTATGCCTCCGGGCGCAACTCCTCCACGAACCAGTTGGGGGCGCTCGCCGCCACCTACGTGTTGAGGCTGGTGGACCGCACGGCGACCGAGCGGGTGCTCGAGTCGGACCTGCGGGCCATCTACTCCATCCGCGAGGCGCGCGGCATCGCGGTGGCCCCGCTGATGATGCGCGACAACCCCACGCAGGTGGACCCCAACCGCGAGCGCGTCTACCTGCTGGCGCGCGGCCCCGACACGCTGCTCGTGCTCGACATCGAGAACGCGCTGTCGGACCTCCCCACGCTGCGGGTGGTGTCCGCGCAGTCGCTGCCGGAGGGTGCCAGCGAGCTGGAGATCATCGTGCGCGGTCCGGGCCGGGGCAGCCTGGTGGCGGTGACGGGCAGCGGCGACGAGGCCGTCTCCATCTACGACGAGGAGGTGGGGCAGCTCGTCGCGCAGGTGCTCGTGGGAGACCAGGACCCGGCGCAGCCCAGCCAGCCCTTCGGGCTGACGGTGGACGTGCGAAACAACGCGGCGCGCCTGTTCGCGACGACCTTTGGCGACGGCCGTGTCGCCGTCATCGACATTCCCAACCTCGACCGGCCGCAGGACGCGCGGCGGGTCGCCCTGCTCGGCGTGCAGCAGCTCCGCGACACGCGTCAGGGCACCAGTGTGTGCCAGGAGTCCTCCCCGTGAAGCGCGCAACCCTCACCGTCCTCGCCGCGTGCGCCGGGCTGACCGTCGGTTGCTCCGACACCCAGGCCACGACGGGCTTCGCCGGACTGTCCGGCACCTATGACCTGACCCTCGTCGGCGACCTGGTCTTCGTCACGTCCTCGGATCGCGACGAGCTCCAGGTGCTGGACCTGGCGGCCAACCCCAAGCAGTTCATCTCCGCGCCCAACCCGCTCCAGACGCTGGCCATCCCAGTGCTCGACCGGCCGGACTCGCTCACGCACGACGTGGGCTTCAAGGCGGACGGCTCGGAGCTTCCGGGGCCGTATGTCTACGCGCGCAGCGCCGGGGCCTCGCAGATCTCCGTGGTGGCCGCCGCCCGTGCGCGGCTGGTGCAGATGCAGCGATTCACCGGGCGCAGTCTGGTGACGGCCTTCGCGGCCCGCTCGCCGGACGTGCGCCCCGAGGGCGAGCCGCCCGCGCCGAGCGTGCTCTACTACGCCATCCAGGACCCCGACGCGCTCCTGGACATGGACACCGGCGGGGCGCGCATCGAGCGCCAGCTGGTGCCCGGTCCGGAGGCGCTCGAGGCCGGAGAGGTCGCTCCGCCCTCGGTGACGTTGTTCTGCCTCCAGGTGGGCGAGTCCGTCCAGGCGATGACGGTGCTGCCCGGCAACCAGCTCGTGGTGGCCACGCGGCAGGCGTCCGGGCAGGCCGGGCGCACGCTGGTGGTGACCGACACGGGGCCGACGGCGAGCGCGGACTGCCTCACGCCCTCCGCCGCGACGCGGGATTTGTCCGCGGGCTTCGACAACACGCCCGTGCGCTTCGTGGTCTCCCATCCCCGCGTCACGCTGCGGCAGGACGACCCGTCGACGCCGACGGTGAACGAGTTCTCCGAGATGCCCGCGGGTCAGTTCGTCTATGGCATCAAGGACGAGGTCGCCTGCGGCGGGGCGCCGGAGTGCACCGGCGTGCTCGCGGTGGACACGACCACGGGCCTGCGCGCCACGGACCTGAGCGGCGCGCCCATGTTCCCCATCCGTCCCCCGGATGGTCTGCCCACGGGCCTGGCGCTCGTGCCGAGCGCGCTCTTGCAGTTCATCGTCATCGGCGAGGGAGGCTCGGTGGTGACGAATGACGTCGGCTCGGTGCCGCTGCTCGGCCTGATGCCCTCGTCCAACGGCACCATCACCGCGTTCTCCGCGGGCGACAGGCGTCACTTCGACCTGGATTCGCGCAAGGCGTTTTTCACCGCGGTGGCCCGCAACGCGTCGGAAGAGGCGATCGAAATCGGCGCCAACGTGAACACGCTCGTCAACGTGTCGCAGAGCCTGAACTACCCCTGTGACCCGGCGAACCCCACCGGGCAGAGAACCGCCGACCAGACGGGCCTCTTCGAGGGCTCGGTGCCAGACGGCATCTTCCGCTTCGTCTACCAGGGTGCGTTCCCAGGAATGATCGACCTGCAGCGGGACCTGTCGACGCCGACGACCTTCGAGGTCCCCCAGTCCGCCGTGGCCAGCCAGCAGGTGAGGGAAGGGGACGTCGTTGTCCTGGCCAGCCTGGACATCATCTGCACGACGGATCTGATCGTGTCGTCGGTGCGGCCCGCGACGGAAGCGGGGAGGGTGCGGTTGGAGACGCTCACCTCCATTCCAGAGAGCTGCTCGCAGCTCCCGCTCTTCACGGTGCGTGCGTCGGGAACTCAATCCTTCCTGCTGGTGGACCAGAACGGCACCCTGTTGTCCCGAGACGTGACCGGGACGAGCGCGACCGTCCCCGGGTATGAGATTCCGACGGCCTACACCTTCCACCCGGCGGACTTCCTGGCGACGACGTCGCTTTCGGGCTGCGACTCCGGAGCGCTGACGGTGCCCCTCTATCCGACGACGCCGCCTCCCCTGCGCCTGCGCGCGGAAGCCGTCCAGAGCCTCGTCCGAGGCGACCGCTACGTGGTGACGGTGGGCTCGGGCGTGGCCACCTACGTCGCCGGAGTGGACACCTCCAACAACTCAGGAGCGGCGCTGCAGTTCTACACGCTGCCGGGGCCCGTGGCGGCCTCCCAGGCGGGCGGCGCGGGGCTGGCCTACATCGCCTACCCCTCCGCTGATGGAATTCTACAGGTGAACCTGGAGCTGCTCTTCCCCAACGCCCTCAACGCCCAGGCCCTGGTGAGGCTCGACTAATTGGGCGTGGCCTGGGGTGTCTGATAGAGTCCGGGTCATCCTGTACCGTCCGAGTCAAGACCGATGATCGATCAGAACTCACGCCCCGCCCGCAAGGTCGGAATCGCCGACCACTTGTGGGACACGTACGAAGAGATGGCCCAGCAGATGGGCTCGGACCGCGATGCGCTGATCAACCAGGCGCTCTTCATGTTCGCGCGTCTGAACGGCTTCATCGAGGCACGCTCCCGAGCGGAGGCGCACGCCGCGCCCGCCGCCGTGGCCGCGCCCGCGCGTCCGGCCCCCGTCTCCGCGGCTCCCGCTCCCCGTGCCTCCGCTCCTCCGGTGCTGGCGCCCGCGCCCGCTCCGAAGGCGGAGCCTCCTCCCCCGCCTCGCCCCGGTGGCCGTTCGTCGGCCGCCGCGGAGGAGCGGGCTTCCGCCAACGGCCTGGACAATGACCCGGTGCGCCGCGAGGTGGCCGAGCGCGTCCTGGAGACGGCCGCGGAGCTGGAGCGCCTCATCAAGGGCAAGAACAACGAGCCGCCCCCTCCCAACGACGACATGGTCGAGGAGGATGAGGAGCCCCTGCCCGATCAGGACGACCCGGGGCTCGAGGACGAGCAGGCCGAGCCCGAGGAGGAGGAGCAGGTCGACGAGCTCCCCGACGAGGACGAGGGCTCCGCGCTGTTCCTCGTCACCGAGTCGGGAGACCAGGAGCGCATCATCAAGGAGCGCTTCGTCATCGGCCGCGGCAAGCACTGCGACTTCGTCATCAACTCCGGGAAGGTGTCCCGCGAGCACGCCGTCATCTCCCAGGAAGGCCACGATTGGATCATCGAGGACCTGGGCTCCTCCAACGGCACCTGGTTCAACAAGCAGCGAATCAAGCGCCGGAAGATCGAAGACGGGGACGAGTACTTCATCTGCAGCGAGAAGATCCGCCTCGTGGTCCGGTGAGCCGACCCCGTCTTCCGGGGCGACTCGCTGTTCGCCAATTGACGGCCTCCAGGCGTCCCTGGTTTGATACCGGACGCCTGGACGCGAATGGGACAGGCGACGGATGACGCCTGGACACATCGCGCTGTGGACGATCCTTGGAGTGGCCCTGGTGATCTCGGTGGTGACGGACGTCATGCGCCGGGAGATCCTCGACGTGGTCACCTACCCGCTGATGGCGGTGGGGCTGGGAGTGCGCCTCGCCACCGAGGGGGTGGGAGGGTTGGGAGACGGGCTGCTCAGCGGCCTGGTGTCGGGCGTGGGCATGGCACTGCTGCTGGTGCCGGCGGCGGCGCGCGGGCAGATGGGGTGGGGTGACGTGAAGTTGATGGGTGGGGTGGGCGCTGTCCTGGGATTTCCGGCGTCGATGGCGGCCGCCGCATTCATCTCCCTGGCGGGCGCGGCCCAGGCGGTGGTTTCGCTCCTGTGGCAAGGGGCGGTCTGGGACACGGTGTCGGCGGCGTTGCGGCGATGGGCGGTGCGACTGCACCTGGCGCGCTCGGACGCGCAGCCTGCCGCGCGGCGTCATATCCCCTACGGGGTGGCCATCGCGCTCGGAACCTTCTGGGCGCTGTGGTGGCAGCACGAAAGCTTGGGTTAGCGCAGAGACTTGGAAGAGGGGACACGCACGATGTTCACACGCTTCACGCATGCCGCCGCGCTTGGCGCACTCGTTGCCATGGTGGCCAGTGGCTCCGCCCTGGCTCAGGATGGCACCAGCGTCAGCCTCGGGGTAGGCGCCCAGAAGGTTCTCAGCATTCCAGGCCTCAGCAAGGTGGCCCTCGGCGATCCGTCCATCGCCGAGGTGAAGACGCTCGGCTCCGGTCAGCTCCTCATCACCGGCCAGGCCGAGGGCAAGACGACCCTGCTCATCTGGAAGTCCACGGGGCAGCGCGTCAGCTACCTCGTGAACGTCCGGAAGCAGGACCCCAACGAGGTCATCTCCGAGATCAAGCGCCTCCTGGGCGAAATCGAAGGCGTCTCCGTGCGCATGGTGGGTGACCGCATCTACCTGGACGGTCAGGCGTACACCACGCAGGACGCGGACCGCATCGACCAGGTGGTGGGCCTGTATCCGAACGTGAAGTCGTTCGTGAAGATCGCCCCCAACGCCAAGAAGCTGGTGGCGCAGAACCTGAACGCGGCGTTCCAGAAGGCGGGCCTGAAGAACGTGCAGGCCAACGTCGTCGGCGCGACCATCTTCCTGGAGGGCTCCGTGGAGAGCCAGCAGGACCTCCAGAAGGCGGAGCTGATTACGAAGGCCATTGGCGAGAAGGTGGAGAACCTGCTCGTCGTCGGCATCAAGCGGATGATCCTCTCCGAGGTCCAGTTCGTCGAAATCCGCCGCAACAGCCGAGACCGCTACGGCATCCGCTACCCGTTGGATATCACGGGCTCGGCGACGGCCGCGGCCACGGTGACGCAGGAGCTGTTCCCCGGAACCTTCGGGCAGGGCGGCTCCAACCTGGGTCTGACGGCGGGCGCGGACTTCTCCATCGGCTTCCAGGGTAACGACGGCTACGGCCGCCTGCTCGCGCAGCCCAAGCTGGTGTGCGCCAGCGGTGAGAAGGCGGAGTTCCTGGCCGGTGGCGAGGTGCCCATCCCCCTCATCACCAACAACCAGTTCTCCATCGAGTACAAGAAGTACGGCGTCATCCTGAACCTGCGCCCCACCGCGGACCGCAACGGCAACATCCAGACGGAGATCGAGGCCGAGGCCTCTGAAATCGACACCTCCGTCGCCGTGTCCATCGGTGGTTCCTCCACGGTGCCCGGCTTCCGCACCCGCAAGGTGAAGACGAACGTCACCGTGCGCCACGGAGAGACCATCGTCCTGTCCGGCGTGTTCAGCCACGACGAGCAGAAGTCCATCTCGAAGATTCCCGGCCTGGGTCACATCCCCATCATCGGTGAGCTCTTCAAGAGCCGCGGGTTCGACTCCACCAAGCGCGAACTGGTCATCTTCGTGACTCCGCGCATCGTCAACCCGGACTCGGACAAGGTCCGCACCATCATCGAGGACGTGAAGAGCCGCTACAAGCAGGCCCGGTCCGAGGTGAACTTCAACATCTTCGACTGACGCTCGGGGCGCCTTGAAGGCGCCTGGAGCCGGGCCCCAGGGCCCTGGACGGGCCGGTTTCCTCCCTTTTTCCGGGGTGGGAGCCGGCCCGTCGCCTTGCGGGCGGGCACGTCGGATGCGGCTGGCGCTTTGAGGTGGAAGGGGTGCTTGCTAGCATCCGTCCCATGTTTTTGATCACCCTCGCGGAAAAGGGCGGCGGGACCGAGCAGCGTGAGTACACCAAGCCGGAAATCACCATCGGTCGGCTGCCCGGCAATGACATCATGCTCGCGAAGGGCAATGTCTCGAAGTACCACTCCCGCATCGTCGCCAAGGATGGCAAGTGCATCATCGTGGACATGAAGTCCACGAACGGCACCTTCGTGAACGGCAAGAAGATCGCCGCGCCACAGGTGCTCAAGCCCACCGACCAGATCTACATCGGTGACTACATCATCAACGTGGAGCCGCTGGAGGATGCGGGTCCGCAGATGACCCGCGCCGGCCAGGCCGAGGAGGCCTACGAGGACGGTGGCGAGGAGGAGCCGTACGAGGAGGAGGAGCAGTACGAAGAGGAGGAGCCGTACGAGGAGGAGCCGCCACCTCCGGCTCCCGCGGCGAAGGCTCCCGTCGCTGGACGCATGCCCGCGTCCATGGCCTCCGCCCTGGCGAAGAACAAGAAGAAGGTGGACCCCCGGATGGAGCGCTACACGCGCCTCCAGAAGGAGATCCACGACCGGCTCATCGAGTACCTCGACCTGCGTCGCATGGACATGGACCGGCTCGGCGATGACGAGCTGTGGCGCCGCACCGAGAAGGCCATCCGCGACATCATCGACCAGATGGAAGCGGACGGAGAGCTTCCGGAGGACGTGGACCGCGAGGAGCTGCTCACCGACGTCATCAACGAGGCGCTGGGCCTGGGGCCCCTCGAGGCGTTCCTCGCGTCGGATGAGATCAGCGAGATCATGGTGAACCACGCCAACCAGATCTACATCGAGCGCAAGGGTCAACTGACGCTGTCGGAGAAGACCTTCTCCTCGAACCAGGCGGTGCTCGGCGTCATCGAGCGAATCGTGGCGCCCATCGGCCGGCGCATCGACGAGTCCAGCCCGCTGGTGGATGCGCGCTTGAAGGACGGCAGCCGCGTCAACGCCATCATCCCTCCGCTGGCGCTGAAGGGTCCTTGCATCACCATCCGCAAGTTCAAGAAGGACTCGCTGAAGATCTCGGACCTGGTGAAGTACAAGACGCTCACCGCGCAGATGGCCGAGTTCCTGGAGATGTGCGTCAAGGCCAAGCGCAACATCGTCATCTCCGGCGGCACGGGCTCCGGCAAGACGACGACGCTCAACATCATCAGCGCGTTCATCCCGGACAATGAGCGCATCGTCACGGTGGAGGACGCCGCGGAGCTGCAGCTCCCCCAGGACCACTGGGTGCAGTTGGAGAGCCGGCCGCCCAACCTCGAAGGCAAGGGCGCCATCACCATCCGGGATTTGGTGAAGAACTGCCTGCGCATGCGGCCGGACCGCATCGTCGTGGGTGAGTGCCGCTCGGGTGAGACGCTGGACATGCTCCAGGCCATGAACACGGGCCACGACGGCTCGCTCACCACGCTGCACGCCAACACGCCGCGTGACGCCATCGCCCGGCTGGAGACGATGGTGCTGATGTCCGGCATGGACCTGCCGGTGAAGGCCATCCGAGAGCAGATCGCCAGCGCGGTTCACATGATCGTGCAGCAGACGCGCTTCTCCGACGGGACCCGGAAGATCTGCTTCGTCACCGAGGTGTCCGGCATGGAGGTCGACATCGTCACGCTCCAGGACATCTTCTATTACAAGCAGGACGGCTTCACGGAGGACCACAAGGTGCGGGGTCGCTTCGTGGCGTCCGGCTTCGTGCCGAAGTTCTACGACGAGCTTCAGCGCAAGGGCATCCCCGTCAACATGAGCATCTTCCGGGAGGACTGACGCGCCATGCCTACACTGGTCGTCCGTCTGCCTGATGGCACGGAGAACGAACACGAGGTCGCTGGCGAGCTGAAGCTGGGTCGCCAGCAGGGCTGTGAAGTCCTGCTCACCGAGGGAGGCGTCTCGCGGACACACGCGCGCGTCTTCACCGAGGCGGGAGGGGTCTTCATCGAGGACCTCGGCAGCGCCAACGGCACCTTCGTGGACGGCGAGCGCATCGCCGAGCCCACCGCGCTCACGCCCCAGTCCGAGGTCATCCTCGGCGACTACACGCTGAGCCTGAAGGCGTCGGCTGGCAAGGCCACCGGCTCGCGGCGGGCGGCCAAGCCGGCGGGCCCTGAATCCGCCATGCCCGTGGGCGCGGAGGGCGGCGGTGCTCGCGCCACCCGGGCCCTGCCCAGCATCAAGGCGAAGCCCGCTGGAGGCAGTGGCCCCGCGGGCGCGGCGCCGGCGAGGCGACCCAAGGCCCCGGGCGGTCCTCCCGCTGGAGGTGGCGGCGGGCCGCTCTTGCGCGGCACCGTGGGGCCGTGGGCGGGGAAGACCTATCCGCTCAAGGGCAAGGTGCTCGTGGGGCGCCTGCCTCCCGCGGGCATCATCCTGGAAGACGACTCGGTCAGCCGGAAGCACGCGGAGCTGGAGTCCGCCGGTGGCGTGGTGTCGGTGCGCGACCTGGGCAGCGCCAACGGCACGTTGCTCAACGGCGACCCGCTGGGCCCGGAGTCGGTGGACCTGCAGCCCGGGGACCAGCTCCAGTTCGGCGTGGTGGAGATGACCTTCGAGGCGTCCCAGTCCGACGCGCTGGCCCGTCGGGGCGCGGGCGCGGCTTCGGGGCCTCCGTCGCGGCGGGGGGGCGTCGCGCAGGGTGGCGGCGGCGCGGACCCGGAGGCCCGGCGCAAGAAGCTGTTCATCGCCGGCGGCGGTCTGGTGGGCGTGTTGCTGCTGGCGGTGATGGTCAAGGCGCTGATGCCCGCGCAGGCCGTGGACTCCGGAGGCCCCATGGGCCAGGGAGTGCCCGTGGACCCCGCGCAGCAGGTGTCGGAGCTGCTCAGCGAGTGTCGCTCCTTCGCCTCCAGCGAGCTGGGCCCGCCCAACTGGGTCAAGGCCGAGCAGATCTGCTCGCAGGTGTTGGACCTGGACCCCATCAACACCGACGCCAACACGCTCATCCGCCGCATCAAGCTGGAGAAGGACGCCTTCGAGCACTTCTCCCAGGGTGAGAAGCTGCAGCAGCGCCTGAAGCCCGAGGAGGCGCTGGACTCCTTCCGCAAGATTCCGAGGGAGAGCGAGTACTTCCGCCGCGCCCGCGCCAAGGCGGCCGAGGCCGCCGAGCAGGTGACGAAGCGCGCGCTGGACGACTGCAGGCGCTACCTGCGCGACTCGCAGTGGAGCGCGGCCGTGCCCCGGTGCCAGACGTACATGGCGGTGTGGTGCCAGAACCAGCCGCGTGACGACCTGCAGCCGCCGCTCGGCTTCGACGTGAGGCTGGAAGGGCGCTTGAAGAAGAACGAGTGGCGGCCGAAGGACCCGCTGTTCGTGAAGTTCCTCATCTCGCGCCTCAAGCTGGACCCGAACGCGATTCCCTGGACGTGCCCGGTAGCGGAGGTCCTCAACCGCGACAACCTGCCCACGGACCCGAAGACGGTGGTGTTCGAGGCGGTGAAGGGCCGCTATTCGAACAAGCTGATGCAGGCGGCGATGATGGACTACTGGGCCGGCCGTGGCAGCGAGGCGCTGGCCACGTTGCAGAAGCTGCGCGCCAACTACGAGTCCGCGCAGTTCCACGCCGCGGCGGACGAGATGCTCAAGACGATGTCCACGGTGGATCAGCTCTTCAAGGGTGGACAGAGCTACTTGGCCGCGGATGACCCGGAGAAGGCCGCCGAGCCGCTGCGCGAGGCGCTGGAGGTGGACAAGTCGCTGATGCTGGACCTGGCGGAGTCCAAGCCGTCGTTCTACCGGCGCGCCATCCTCGCGGACATGGCGGACAAGTCGTACCAGCGCGGCAAGCACTGGGCGGACCGCGACGACAAGCGCCGCGCGTGCCGGATGTGGAAGCTGGGCTTCGGCTTCTACGCGGGCAACCCGGACCTGAACAAGGCGGCGGGCTTCTGCTCCGCCACGGCGCTCTCCACGTTCCGTCAGGCGGGCGGCTGCCCGGACATGGCGGCGGTGCTGGACTTCGCCGTCAAGGGTGACGGCGTGGAGGAACTCGTCATCGCGAAGAAGAAGGAGTGGAGCTGCCCGTAGCAAGCGAGTTGGACAGGGCGGGACGGGCGCGCTAGGCACGGGGGCATGGCCGACACCAGCCCCCCGCGCACCGCGCCCACCCTGGTCCTCATCGACGCGTCCGGCTTCATCTTCCGCGCGTACCACGCCATTCCGCCGCTCACGTCGAGCAAGGGCGTTCCCACCAACGCCGTGCTCGGCTTCACGCGCATGGTGCTCAAGGCCCTGCGGGACTTGAAGCCCACGCACGTGGCGCTCGCCTTCGACAAGGAGAGCCGCACGGAGCGCCAGAAGATAGACCCCAACTACAAGGCCCACCGCGAGGGTCCGCCCGAGGACCTGGTGCCGCAGTTCGCGCTCATCCGCCGCGTGGTGGAGGCGCTCAACCTGCCGGTGCTGGAGTTCGCGGGCTGGGAGGCAGACGACGTCATCGGCACGCTGGCCCACAAGGCGAAGGCCGAGGGCTTCTGCGTCCAGGTCGTCACCGGGGACAAGGACTTCATCCAGATTGTCGACGAGGACGTGCGCCTCTTCGACCCGATGAAGGACGTGCACACCCGGCCCGAGGACGTGAAGGAGCGGCTGGGAATCGAGCCCCGGCAGATGCGCGACTACCTGGCGCTCATCGGCGACGCGGTGGACAACGTGGCCAAGGTGCCGGGCATCGGCCCCAAGACGGCCACGGAGCTCATCCAGCAGTTCGGTGACGTGGACACGCTCCTGTCCCGGCTGGACGAGGTGAAGAAGCCCAAGATTCGGGAGAACATCGCCTCGCACCGGGAGAGCCTGCTGCTCGCCCGGCGGCTGGTGACGTTCAACACGGAGCTGCCGCTCGACGTGCGAGTGGCGGAGCTGACGCGCAAGGACGTGGACTCCGCGAAGGCGCGCGAGCTCTTCACGGAGCTGGAGTTCTACGCGCTGCTCAAGGACCTGCCCCAGCAGGGCCCGACCGAGTCCTCTTCCTCCGAGCCCGCGAAGGAGCGGCCCGCGCCCCTGGCCATCACCACCACGCTGGTGGGCACCGACGCGGAGCTGCTGGCGCTGGCGGAGGCGGTGCGCGCGGCGGGCTCGGTCAGCCTGATTCCGGCGTACGAGGGCATGCCCTTCGCGTCGAAGCTGGTGGGCCTGGGCGTGGCGCTGCCGGACGCGAGCACCCGCTACGTGCCGCTGCGCCACGCGGTGCTGGGCGCCACGCAGGTGAAGCCCGAGGCCTTCACCGCCGCGTTCAAGGGCGTGCTGGAGGACCCGGCGGTGAAGAAGGGCGGGCATGACCTCAAGGCCCTCACGCTGGTGCTGGCCAACGAGGGCCTCACCCTGGCTGGCGCGCACGACGACGTGGAGCTGTTGAGCTACCTGCTCAACCCGTCACGCCGCGAGCACGCGCTGGCGGACCTGGCGCGCGAGCGGCTGGCCACGGAGCTGCCCGCGCTCCCCGCGGCGGCCGAGGGCAAGCGGGGCAAGAAGGACAGGGCGCTGGCGGACCACTCGCCGGAGGAGGTGGCCTCGGGCTTCGCGGTGCGCGCGGAGGCGGCGCGCAGGCTGGCGCCGGAGCTGTGGAAGGAGCTGGACGAAGCGAAGCTGGCGCAGCTCGCGAAGGAGCTGGAGCTGCCGCTGCTGCCCATCCTCGCGCGGATGGAGCAGAAGGGCGTGAGCCTGGACACGGTGGAGCTGGCGCGCATCTCCGTGAAGGTGGACGCGGCCGTCGAGGCGCAGGTGAAGGAGGTCTACAAGCACGCGGGCCACGAGTTCAACATCGGCTCCAACCCGCAGCTCGTCCAGGTGCTCTTCACCGAGCTGAACCTGCCCATCATCAAGCGTGGCAAGACGGGCCCGTCCGCGGACCAGGAGGTGCTGGAGAAGCTGGCCGAGGACCACCCGCTGCCGGGCGCCATCATCGAGTACCGCAGCCTGTCCAAGCTCAAGAGCACCTACCTGGACACGCTGCCCACGCTGGTGGCCCCCGACGGGCGCATCCACACCACGTACCACCAGGCGGCCACGGCCACCGGACGCCTGTCGTCCACCGACCCCAACCTCCAGAACATCCCCGTGCGCACGGAGCTGGGCCGGGAGATTCGCCGCGCCTTCGTGGCCGCCCCGGGCCACCAACTGGTCAGCGCCGACTACAGCCAGGTGGAGCTGCGCCTCCTGGCCCATATCGCGGACGACCCGGTGCTCGTGGAGGCGTTCCGCAATGACGAGGACGTCCACAGCCGCACCGCGGCCGAAGTCTTTGGCGTGGCGCCGGACCAGGTGGACCGCGAGCAGCGCCGGGTGGCGAAGATGGTGAACTTCGGCATCGCCTATGGCCTGTCACCGCACGGCCTGGCCACGCGGCTGGGCATTCCGCAGGAGACGGCGCGCGACATCATCGAGCGCTACTTCATCCGCTACGCCGGCATCCGCCGCTACCTGGATGAGACCGTCAACACGGCGCGCAAGACGGGCTACGTGGAGACGCTCTATGGCCGCCGGCGGTACATGGCGGACTTGAACTCGAAGAACCGGGGCGTGGCACAGGCCGCCGAGCGCGCCGCCATCAACATGCCGATTCAAGGCACCGCCGCCGACCTCATCAAGAAGGCCATGCTGGTGGTGGACGCGGACCTGCGTGCCCAGGGCCTGCGCACGGTGATGCTGCTTCAGGTCCACGACGAACTCCTGCTGGAGGCGCCGGACGCGGAAGTGGATCAGGTGAAGGCGTTGGTGTCGCGCGGCATGGCGGGCGTGGCCACGCTGAAGGTGCCGCTCAAGGTGGATGTCGGCGCGGGGCGAAGCTGGTCTGACGCCCATTGAAAAACAACGCGGGAGGAGCGCCCACCCCCGTAGACGCTCCCCCCGCGGACCCGCTCGTTTTTCGCTGCCACCCCCACAAACAATGCCGACCCGTCCGACCGGCGAGTCGCGCGGACCCCCATCCACGCGTCTTGCCAGCAGCTCGCGATGAGCGCTCACCACTCCCCAGTGGGAGCACGCCACCCCAAAGGCGCGCCATGAGGTCCCCACCCCTGGCACGCTCCCTCCCGCCGGCCTCGGACGCCCCCAGGAATTGGAGCGTCAAGCCGAACGGGTCGGCAAAACCGACCACCCTCAATGCATCGCGGTACGTCCATCCCTCGAGCCCGGCGGCACGTGTGTGACGCGTGACGGGCGCTCGAAGTACTCGACCACCAAACCTCCGAAGGGCACTCGCGGCCCCTCGACTCTCGAATCCCTCAGTCGTTGAAGCAGCGCCACCGCCGAGTCCACTGCCTCGTCCACGGCGCGGTTGATCTGCTCCTTCTCCCAATCCCCACCGCCGAGCACCTCCGCGGCGTCCACCAGGCAGCGCCGCAGCGCCGAGAACTCTTCGTGCAGGGCTCGCGCGCCACGCTCCGGCGACAGGCGCAGCACCGCTTTCGTACGGCTCCAGGGGCTCGTGTCGTCCCCCTCCAGCGTCACGCCCAGCTCCTTGACGAAGGGCTCCACCAGCCCGTCCAACTGACTCAAGGGAGTCTGGGCGCCGTCCGCCGCGTCGTGAGCCGTCATCCGCATCCGGCGCCACAGCGCCGCGATACGGTCCGGCTGCTGGCGGAAGAACCGCGCCAGCCCAGCTGCCTTACGTCCTCGCTCAGTCATTTCCGGTGCCTTCCGCATCGCATCGGGGGCTATAGCAAGGCTGCTGCCAGCGGCTGAGGAACCGGGTCCCCTGGGAAATCAGCCACTTGGAGGACGCACTCGCGCGCGCCGTGGCGGGGGAAGGTAAAAACTTCGGGGTTCGGCTTGTAGACCTGTCCGAAGGTCCAGACAGGGGCCCCCAGGACTCCGGGGCCGGCCCGAGTCTCAGTGCAGCGTGGGCTTGGCGGTGCGGGCTTTCAGCGCGTCGTCGTCGGCGCTGGGCGGCTGCTCGCTCTCGTGCTCGGGACCCACGGAGAACTCACCCGACGCCGACTCCGCGTGGGGCGGCGCCTCGGGGTGCTCGGGCTCCGGCTCGGAAGGGGCGGGGCCGGGCCAGTACAGTTCCTGGTGCGGCGCCGGGCCCGCCATGGGCGTGACGGACTCGGCCGCCTGCTGCTGGGCCACCATCATCAGCCGCAGGGCGGCCTCGTCCGCGGCCTCCTGGGCCGTCATCTCCGCCAGTCGCGCGGCCTTCTGCTGGCGACGGCGCGCGTACGCGGCCACGCACAAGATGGAGGCCGTCAGCCACAGCAGGGCGGAGCTGGTGGTGAGCGGCAGCCAGCCGTAGCGCGCCGCCAGTCCGTCGCGCCAGCCGGCCTCCTCCACGTCCAGCGAGGTGTGGAAGGCCTTGCCGAACGCCGTCTCGAAGGGCTCTCCAGCGCGCACGCCGTCGATGAGCAGGCCCATGGCCTGGGGGCCGTAGCGGGTGGACAGGTGCGCGACGAAGGCGGCGCTCTGGGCGTAGGCGATCTCCACGTCGGCGGGCAGGTCCGGCCAGTCCGAGGACAGGTCCTCGAAGTGGAAGACGCGCTCCTGCGTCACCGCGCGGAAGAGGGCGGAGTAGTGGGTGATGGAGAAGCGCTCTCCCGTCACGTTCTGCGCGACGCCCTCCTGGAACCAGCGGGGCCAGCCTCGGGCGAGCTGGCCGAGCGCCACGTGTGCCAGCTCATGCCGCAGCGTCTGTTGACCATCCGGCGCGTGCAGGCTGAGCGCGTCCAGCAGGATGATTTGATGCGAGGGGTAGGCCAGCGCCACGGCCCAGCCCGGAGGCCGGCCTCCGGGAAGCGCCAGGGCCTCGAACTCCTCGCGGCCCACGCCCAGGCGAATCTCCGTCACCCCGGGCCAGTCGCGCCCCAGGATGTTGCCGAAGCCGTCCCGGACGGACTCAATCTGCCCCGCGAGCTCCTTCGCCGCCACGGTGGCCGCCGCCGTGTGGAGGATTCGGAAGCGCTTCGTCGCCACCTCTCCAGCGGCGATGGCGGGCCGCGAGTGGGGGACGAGCACCACGTCGTCCACCAGGGCTTCACCGCCGTGGGGATGGGAACCAGAGCCTTCACCCAAACCCTGGGCCCACGCCCGAGGCATGGCCAGCAGCAACAGGAGCAGGACGAGCAGGTGGCGCATGCGGGGGCCTCGCTATCCCCCAGACATAACAGCCTCGGCCCGCGCCGCATCAACCCCCACCACGTGAACGCGTTTTCGTCGCGATGCGTCACCGGCGACGAGCGTCACCTGTCGTCGGGGCACTCCGAGCTGCTTGCCGAGAAACTCGAGGAGGGCGGCGTTGGCCTCCCCATCCACGGGAGGCGCGGCGAGCTGGATTTTCAACAGACCGTCGTGTTCGCCGACGACGCGGGTGCGCGAGGCGCGGGGCTGGATGAGCAGGGCCAGCTCCACGCCGTCCGGCAGGGACTTCAGCCAGGGCGCGGCCATGGGCTACTCGTTGCCGTTGGCCTTCTTCTGGGACAGGTAGGCCACGTTGTCCTCGACGCGCGCGTAGTCGCGGTCCGCGAAGGTGGGGGCCTTGAAGGTCTCCAGCAGCTTCTGGTGCGCGTCCAGCACCGAGCGCACCTGCGACTCGAACTGGGTGCGCTGGCGCTTCAGCTCGTTGATGTCCTCCACCACCTGCACCAGTCGCTGGTGCGCGCCGTGGACGATCTTCTCGGCCTGATGCTCGGCGTCCGCGATGATGATCTCCGCCTCCTTCTTGGCGGCGGACTGGAGGTCCTCGCTGATGCGCTGGGCGGTGACCATCGTCTCCTGGAGGGTGCGCTCGCGCTCCTGGTGCTGCTCGAGCTTGAGCTGCGTGCGCTTCAGCTCCTCCTTGAGCGCGATGTTCTCCTTCACCACTTCCTCGAACTCACCGGCGATCAGCTCGAGATAGGCTTCGACTTCGCGACGCGAGAAACCTCGCAGCGCCGTGTCGAACCGCTTCTGCCGGATGTCGAGCGGAGTGATCTTCATGCGCGCCAGTCTAGCGCAGGGCGGCGCGTTCTCCAGGAATCGGCCCGGAGGATGGCTTCACCCTGGAGGGCGCCTTCGCCTGCCCGCCTGCTTGGGGGACAGCGCGCGAGGACTTCAGCGGGACGCGGGCGGCGCGTCCCACTGCGCGGCGACGGCGCGGGCGGCGTTCTGCACCACCGAGGTGAGGCGCGAGTCGGTGGCGGCGTCCTGCACGGTGCGCCGGGCGGAGGAGGTCCGCTGGAAGACGAGGCCGTTGAGGGCCTGGATCTTCAGCGCGTCCGGCATGCGGGGGTGGCGCACCACGTTGCCCAGGATCTCCTCCGCGCGCGGGTGCTGGAAGAGGGACACCGCGCGCAGCACGGCCTGCTGGGTGCGGGGATTGGGGTCCCACAGGTGGGTGGCCAGCGAGTCCAGCGCGCGCGGGTCTCCCAGGAGGGCCAGGTCCTCCACGGCGATGGCGCGGACCTCCTCGGGCGCGGGGCGGGCGGCCCACAGGAGGGCGCGCAGGAGCGCGGTGTCGTCCGCCGAGGCCACCGGCGCGGGGGCCGCGGGGGACGGCTCCGGGGCGGCCTTGGTGGCCGTGGGGGCGGGGCGGCTGGCGGCGGGCGTCCGGGCCGGGGCGGCGGCGACGAGCAGCAGTCCGGCGACGAGCAGGGGGCTCATGGGCCGCGTTCTACCCCGAAAGCCGGGCGTCTGGCGCAGCCGGGCCCGGGCTGGCGGAGATTTTCTTGACGCGATCTCCCGACATGGGAGTTTGCCGCTGCTACAGGCGTGTTGCTGACGGGAGCAAGGGCTGATGAACGCGGCGGTTTCGAGCTGGCAGACTCTGGAAAACGTAGAGGTGGAGTGCACCCACTGCGGCATCCGGATGACCCTTCAGATGGGGAACCGGGTTCGCTACTACCGGTGTTCCGGCTGCCACCGTTGGGTCTCCAGCACCTACACGGACGTGCTCAAGGCGGACGCGAAGGTGCGCACCCACCCGGTGAAGGACACCGGTGCCCAGGATGAGCGCCACATCGAGGTGAAGGACCGGCTGGAGCGCTGGCTGTCCGCCATCGAGGACCAGGACCCGTACCAGCTCCTGGGCGTGTCGCCGCTGGACTCTCCGGAGAAGGTCCGCGCGCGCTACCACACGCTGGCGCTGGAGCGGCACCCGGACCGGGGCGGCTCCGCGGAGCAGATGCGCGAGCTGAACGTGGCCTACGAGCGCATCCTCCGGCACCAGCAGCGCAAGCGTCAGGAGGCGCTGACCTCCGGCGCCGTCTCCGCCACCGCGCTGCCTGCCCGCAGCAGGTAGCCCCAGAACAGGCCCCCCAGGGCCAGGCCCAGCGCGGCCTTGGCCCAGGTGGGGAACAAGTCGCCCGGGGACACGTAGCCCTCCACCACGCCGATGAGGGCGAGGAAGGGCGCGCACCCCAGCACCAGCTTCACCGCCTCCCGCCCGCGCAGGGCCAGCGCCTGTCCCCGGGGCAGCTCCCCCGGGTCGATGAGCGACTGTCCCACCATCAGCCCGGCCCCACCGGCGATGACGATGACGGACAGCTCCACCGGCCCGTGCGCGGAGATGAAGTCCAGCAGGCCCCCCAGCATCCCTTCGCGAGCGCACAGCGCGGCGATGGCGCCAATCTGCACCCCGTTGTTCACCAGGATGAACACCGTGCCCAGCCCGTAGAACAGGCCCATGGCGAAGGTGAGGATGGTGACGGTGAGGTTGTTGGTGGCGATGCCCGACGACACCGAGTTGGGCGGGGCCACCGACAGGATGTCATCCGTCCACATGCGGCCCTGGGAGACGTACTGGCGGACGCCGGCGGGCACGAGCAGCTCCGCGCCCCGGGGCTCCCACAGCACCACCAGCGCGCCCAGGAGCAGGCCCAGGATGAACAGCGCGGCGCTGGCTCCCACGTAGCGCAGCTCCCGGCGCAGCGTCTGGGGGAATTCGCGGCGGAAGAAGGCCTTCACCGAGGCCCAGCGCTCGCGCGGGGGCTGGTAGATGGCGGCGTAGGCTCGCGCGCAGAGCTGGTTGAGGAAGCGGTGCGCGTCGGTGCCCGGATAGAACGTCTGGGCATGCGCCAGGTCCGAGGCGGCGCGGCGGTACAGCGTGTCCAGCGCGCGCAGCTCCGCGAGCGACAGGGTGCCCTCGCGCTGACGCGTGAGCAGCGCCTCCAGGGAGTCCCAGTTCGCGCGGTGACTGGCGACGAAGGCCGGCAGGGCGACGGCCATCTCAGCGCTCCACCTGGACGTGGGCCCGCAGGAACGCCTCGGCGGACTCGGCCGACGCGAGGACGTGGGTCCGCTCCTCGTCCGTCAGCCCGCCCAGCTTGTCCACCAGCCGCGTCCCCATCTTCCGTCGGATGTCCGCCTCCAGGCCCGGCGCGCGCGAGAGGAAGGCCAGCACCAGCTCCACCTCGTCCGGCGTCAGCGCCCGCGTGGCCTTCGGCCCGAGCACACCCGACTCGGGTGTCCGCGCGGTGTACTTGTCCAGGTCGATGCGCTCCTCGCGCACCAGCACCGTCCCCGCCAGCAGGTCTCCCAGACGCTGGTGCCTGGACGTCAGCAGCATGCTGATGCAGCCGGCGGCGTACACCCCCGGCAGGAAGTCCACCGCGCGGCACAGGTTGCGCACCGCGCTCTCGTAGAGGCCCACCGGTGAGCCATCCAAGCGCACCACGCGGATGCGCAGCGCGCGCTTGCCCGGTGTCTGCCCATGGAAGAAGACCTCGCCCAGCGTCCAGTACAGCCACTGCGTGGCGAAGATGCCCACCACCAGCAGCGTCTGGCCCAGGCCCGACAGCCCCTGGAAGACGCCCAGCACGTCCGACACCAGCAGCGTGAAGACGAAGTACGCCACCACCCAGAAGAAGAAGAGCAGGCCAGCGTCCACCAGCCACGCCAGACACCGGTAGCCGATGCCAGCCACGGGGAGGGAGAGCGCCACGCGCTCCGGCGTGGCCACTGCGAGGTGCGGGCTCGATGCGGTACTCATGTCCGCCACCCAGCATACACGCCGCCCGCCGTACCATCTCCTACCTGTTGGGGCCGGATTGTCTGGCTAATCAGGTCCCAGCGGGTGTCGCTTGGTGGACAGCCGGACCCGCGAGGGGGGACGGCGGGTATCGGGTGCTGGACGGAAATGGCTGTCATGGACGCGACAGCGATGACGAACCAACGGACGCGGTGGCTGAATCCAATCGGATTCGCGCACACTTGACACTCTCGCCAAGGGCGCCTTCGCCTCTGCGCTTTCCCGGTGTTAGGGTATTCGTGGCGTTGAACCTGGAGCTGGCTCCAGCGGAGGTGGAGCCCGGAAGGACGCCGCGAGTCGTAGGTATTTGAAAGCAGTCCTGGAGTCGGGTCTTACATCGATGGACCGACCCCGGAGTGGTTCAGCGGACGTGCACGCACGACCTGGAAGCCTCTTCCCGCTGGCCTGAGCTGTCCGGAGGTCGGAAGCAGTCAACACTGCAGTCCAAGTTGTTTCGCCATGGCGGCTGGGGGGCCTTCGCATGGCAACTAATCAATCAGCGATTCGTGTATCCATTCTCGAAGGACCATGGGCGGCGTGGGAAAGCCTCGCCGATGGTCTTCGCGGCGAGGGTGTCGCGGTCACCTCGGTGACCAGGGACGTGCGACTCTTTCTCGATGGGCTGGGAACCGATCCGCCTCAAGTGGCGGTGATGGATGTGGAAGGAGACAGCGAAGCGGCCGTGGGCTGCTCGGTGACCGAAGGCATCAACCTGTTGCGCGAGGCACGCAAGCGTCGGCTGGAGGTGCGCATGTTGCTCCTCTCCGCCGTGAGTGCGCCGGAGGTCATCTCCCAGTGCTTCGACGAGGGGGCCTCGGGCTACCTCTTCCGGAAGGGGCTCGGCACGTCCGCCGTGTCCTCGGCCATCAACTCGCTGGTGCGAGGTGAGCGGCTCTTCCCGGTGCAGCTGTTGCGCAATGACTTCGAGCATCCGCCTGTCACGTCGCCCACCGCGAGCGTGCTCCTGGCGCTCACGCAGCGGGAGCGCGAGGTGCTGGCATATGTCGCGGGTGGCGCGGACAACTTGAAGATCGCCGCGCACCTGCAGATCGCCGAGCGCACCGTCAAGTCGCACGTCACCCAGCTCTACCGGAAGCTTGGGGCCGAGAACCGCACCCAGCTGGCGTTGCGCGCCTGCCATCTGGGGGTTCGTCCGCCGCCGGACCTCTGATGACGACGTCTGACCCCGCCCTCGGACCCTAAGTGAATTCCCCAGGGTCCGTCGGGCGGGGCGCTCGTCACATCAGTTCTTCAGCGCCTGCTCTTCCATCTTCTTGCGCAGGCTGAGCGGACGCATGTCCGTCCACACCTGCTTGATGTGCTCGAGGCACTCGGCCTTCAGGCCCTGCTTGCCCGCATCCTTCCAGCCCGGCGCATTCTCCCGGTCCGCCGGCCAGATGGAATACTGCTCCTCGTGGTTGACGACGACCTTGTAGATCGTCGTGTCCTCGCGCTCGTCCGCCATGTGAGTGACTCCTGAAATTGACCGCATCTTGTTCACATCCCAGGAAAAGGGGTCAATACCGCCAAAAGTAGGCGGATGCCTACTGGCCCCTTCGCTGGGACACTGCTCCGACAGGCCGACTGTCCCGCGACCGTGCGTATTGGTGCGCGAGGGGCCACCAGCCCCGTCGTGAAGGTGGCCCGTCATCATTCCCGACCTTCCAGGTCGAGCAACCGCTTCAACCACCCCGCGACGTGCGGTGCGCGCAGCACGGAGACGGCGTCTCCGGGGGTCTCATGGACCTCCAGGCCGCCCTCGGCCAGCTCGCCCCAGCCCCCGTCGCGCGCGTCCTCGTCGCGCTCCGGAGCGTCCGTCGCGAGCAGCAGCCGCACGGCGCCCTCGGTGGGCTCTGGCAGGTAGCGCCGCGCGGCGCGCAGGTGGCTGGCGAAGACCTTGAAGCGCACCCTCAGCTCCGCCAGCGACATCGCCTCCGGCAACAGGCCCGTCTTCGCGCCATCGGCGTGCAGGTGCGCGAGCAGCGGCTCCGCGTCCTTGCTGGAGGTGAGCGCCGAGGGCAGCGCTGGCGCCGCGACTCCCGCCTGGGCCGCCAGGTGCCTGGCGAACAGCGCGCCCTGGGCACCCGCCGTGGTGGCGGCCGTGCTGGCATCCGGCTCCGCGGGGAGCGGCTCGATGAGGAGCAGCTCTGCCTCGTGGCCCTCGCGCTGGAGCTGCTGCGCCATCTCCCAGGCCACCAGCGCGCCCATGCCCGGGCCCGCCAGCCGGTACGGCCCCTTCGGCGCGGAGGCACGCAAGGCCTCCACGTAGAGCGTCGCCATGGCCTCCACGGACTCCAGCGGGGCGCGGCCTTCCTCCAGGCCACGGGCCTGGATGCCGACGATGCCCCAGCCCTCGGGGGCGTGGGTCGCCAGCTCGGCGTAGTCGTCCACCCGTCCATCCATGCCATGGATGACGTGAAGCACGCGGCCGGCATCGGTGCCCGGGCGCAGCGTGACGAGCGGCGACCAGGTGGGCGTGGCGGGACGGGCCGCCTTGGGGCGGGCGTCCTGGGCCTTCATCGCCTCCTGGGCGCGCTGGAGCAGCAGGGCGAGCGACTCGACGGTGGGGGCCTCGAAGAGGGCGCGCAGCGGCAGCTCCACGCCCAGGGCGACCCGGACGCGGGAGACGACCTGCGTGGCCAGCAGCGAGTGGCCACCGAGCGAGAAGAAGTTGTCGGTGATGCTCACCCGAGGCGTGCGCAGCACCTCCGCGAAGGCACCGGCCAGCAGCTCCTCCAGCGGCGTGCGAGGCGCGGAGAACGGCGCGGTGCCACGCAGGCTCTCCTCGTCCGGAGCGGGCAGCGCGCCGCGCGCCACCTTGCCGGTGGGCATCAGCGGCAGCGCCTCCAGCCGCACGAAGATGGACGGCACCATGTACTCGGGCACCTTCTCGCGGAGGACCTGGCGGGCCTCCTCGGTGCTCCACGGCGCGTCGGCCGGCAGCACCACGTAGCCGACGAGGCGGCGGTCTCCCGCGACGTCCTCGCGGACGATGGCCACCGCGTCGCGCACCTGGGGCAGCGCGCGCAGGGCCACCTCCACTTCGCCCAGTTCGATGCGGAAGCCCCGCAGCTTCACCTGGCTGTCCAGGCGGCCGAGGAACTCCAGGTTGCCGTCCACGAGCCACCGGGCCTTGTCGCCCGTGCGGTACAGCCGTGAGCCGGCCGCGCCGCCCATGAAGTTCGGCAGGAACCGGTCCGACGTGAGGTCCGGGCGGCCATGGTAGCCGTGGGCCACGTTGGCGCCGCCCACGTAGACCTCGCCCGCGACGCCGATGGGGCAGGGCTCGCCGTGCGGGTCCAACACGTAGATTTGCATGTTGGCCAGCGGCGAGCCCACGGGGGGCAGCGCCGGCCAGCGCTTGCGGTCCGCGGGGGCGCGCCACGCCGTGACGACGTGGGCCTCCGACGGGCCGTACTGGTTCTCCAGCGTGCATTCCGGCAGCCGGTCGAAGAGCGCCAGCAGCGCGGGCGTCACCTGGAGCTGCTCGCCGGCGGTGACGATTTCACCCAGCGGCGGGAGCTCCTTCTCCGTGAGCGCCGCGTCGCACATGGCCTGGAGGGCGACGAAGGGCAGGAACAGCCGCTCCACGCGGTGCTCGCGCATGTAGCGCAGCATGGCGGGCGGGTCCTGCCGCAGCGAGCCGTTGATGAGCAGCACCTTGCCGCCCAGGCACCAGGTGCCGAAGAGCTCCTGGAAGGACACGTCGAAGTTGAGCGAGGCGAACTGGAGCGTCGTCGCGTCCGGCTTCACCGCGCGCTTCATCAGCCACCAGAGCATGTTGCCCACCGCGCGGTGGGACATGACGATGCCCTTGGGGCGGCCCGTGCTGCCGGAGGTGTAGACGAAGTAGCAGTTCGTCTCCGGCGACATGTCCACGTCGGGCGAGTGCGTGGGCCGCGAGGCGACGGCCGTCTCCTCCTCCAGCCGGATGACCCGCGCCGTCAGACCGGGGGGCAGCGCGGAGACCAGCGCCGAGTGCGCGAGGACGACGGGCGCACCCGTGTCCTCCAGCATCAGCGCCAGGCGGTCCGCCGGGTAGCTCGGGTCCAACGGGAGGAACGCGGCGCCGACCTTGAGCGTGGCCAGGACGGCGACGGGCATGTCCAGGCTCGCGCGCTCCAGGCACAGGCCCACCGTGCCATTCACGGGCACGCCGAGCGCCAAGAGGTGATGCGCGAGCTGGTTGGCGCGAGCGTCGAGCTGCGCGTACGTGAGGGACTGGATTCCGTCCGTCACCGCCACGCGGTCCGGCGTGAGGGCGACCTGGGCCTCGACCCAGCGGTGCATCAACCCCGGCACGTAGGTCGGGTCCACCGCGGAGTTGAAGCCTTCGACGACCTGCTGACGCTCGCCGTCGGACAGCAGCGGCAGCCGGCCCAACGTCTGGTCCGGCTGGGCGACGGCGCCTTCCAGCAGGCGCTGGAGCGCACCCACCATCCGCTCCGCCGTCTGGCGGGAGAAGAGGTCGGAGGCGTACTCCAGGTAGCCGGTGAGGCCGTGCGACGACTCGAACACGGAGAGCGTCAGGTCGAACTTGGCCGTGCCGCTGGTGGCCTCCACCGGCGACATGCGCAGGTCCGACGTCTCGTAGGTCTCCTTGTAGACGTTCTGGAGGACGAACAGGACCTGGAACAGCGGCGTGCGGTTCAGGCTGCGCTCGGGCTGCAGCTCCTCCACCAGCTTCTCGAACGGCACGTCCTGGTGCGCGTACGCATCCAGCGTCGCCTCACGCACGCGCCCGAGCAGCTCGCGGAACGTCTGGTGCTCGGACAGCTGCGTGCGCAGCACGAGCGTGTTGGCGAAGAAGCCGATGAGCTTCTCCAAGTCGGAGTGGCGACGGCCGGCGATGGGCGAGCCGATGCTGATGTCGTCCTGACCGGAGTAGCGCGACAGCATCGTCTGGAAGGCGGCGAGCAGCACCATGAACGTCGTGGCGCCTTCGCGGCGCGCCAGTGTCTGGACCGCGTCCTGGAGCGCGCGCGGCATGGTGAAGCCCACCATGTCGCCCTTGAAGCTGCTGACGGCCGGACGGGCGAAGTCCGTGGGCAGCTCCAGTGCTGGGGGCGCGCCCTGCAGGTGCTTGCGCCACCAGGCCACCTGCCTGTCGAGCACGTCGCCCTTGAGCCAGCTGCGCTGCCAGGCGGAGTAGTCCGCGTACTGGAGCGGCAGCTCCGGCAGCGTGAGCGGGAGTCCCTTGGAGAAGGCCGTGTATGCGGAGGCCAGCTCGTTGATGAGCAGGCCCATGGACCAGCCGTCCGACACGATGTGGTGCATGGACATCAGCAGCACATGGTCCTCGGCGCCGAGCTTCAGCAGGCGGACGCGCAACAGCGAGCGGTCCGTCAGGTTGAACGGGCGCTGTGTCTCCTCGGTGGCGGCGCGGAGGGCCTCGGCCTCGCGGGCCTCGGGCTCCAGCGCGCTCAAGTCCAGCATGTTGATGGGCGCCGGCTCGTGCGGATGGATGACCTGGATGGGCTGGCCGTTGTTGCTCAGGATGGACGTGCGCAGGGACTCGTGCCGACGGAGCAGCTCGTTGACGGCCCGGCCCATCGCATCCACGTTCAGCGCGCCCTCCAGCCGCACGGTGGCGGGGATGTTGTAGAAGGCGCTGTTCGGCTCGAGCTGGTCGAGGAACCACAGGCGCTGCTGAGCGAAGGACACCGGCTGCTCGCCCGTGCGCGGCACGGGGACGAGCGGCGGAATCTCCAGGCCCTGGCCCTGCTGCACCGCCAGGTCCACGCGCTGCGCCAGCGCCGCCAGGTCTGGCGTGTCGAACAAGTCGCGAAGCGGCAGCTCCACGCCGAACACCGCGCGCATCCGGCTGATGGCCTGCGTCGCCATCAGCGAGTGTCCGCCCAGCTCGAAGAAGTTGTCGTGGATGCCCACGCGCTCCACTTCGAGCACCGCGCACCAGATGGTCGCCAGCCGCGCCTCCGTGGGCGTGCGAGGCCCCACGAAGTCGGGCCGCCCGCTGACGTTGCTCATGTCCGGCGCGGGCAGGGCCTTGCGGTCCACCTTGCCGTTCGAGGTCAGTGGCAGTGCCTCCAGCATCATCACCACCGTGGGCACCATGTACTCGGGCAGCGCGTCCTTCAGCGCCCCGCGCAACGTGGCGCCATCGGTGGGCACACCCTCACGCGCCACGGCGTAGGCGATGAGGCGCTTGCCGCCAGGGCCATCCTCTCGGGCCACCACGACGGCCTCGCGCACCGCCGGGTGTCGGGCCAGCGCGGCCTCGACTTCGCCCAGCTCGATGCGGAAGCCACGCACCTTCACCTGTGCGTCCACGCGGCCGACGAACTCCAGCGTGCCGTCGTCGCGGAAGCGCACCACGTCACCCGTGCGGTACAGCCGTGCGCCGGGCACTCCCGAGTACATGTCCGGGAGGAAGCGCTCGGCGGTGAGCGCGGGCCTGCCCGCGTAGCCTCGGGCCACGCCGACGCCGCCCAGGTACAGCTCGCCCTTGACGCCCACGGGCACCGGCTCGCCGCGCGCGTCGAGCACGTAGGCGCGCACGTTCGCCAGGGGCCGGCCGATGGAGGGCAGCCGGGTGTCGTCGGCGACGACCCGCGCGAGCGTGGCCACGACGGTGGCCTCCGTGGGGCCGTAGGTGTTGAGGAACCGGCGACCCGGGGCCCACCGCGCGACGACATCCGAGGGCAGCGCCTCGCCGCCGGAGATGACCGTCTTCAGCGCGGGCAGCTCCTCGGCGGGCGTGGCGGCCAGGGCCGCGGGCGTGAGGCTGATGACGGTGAGCGCCTGCTCGCGCAGCAGCGTGTGCAGCGGCGCGCCCGGCATCACCTTCTCCAGCGGCGCGAGCACCAGCGTGGCGCCCGAGGTCAGCGTGGTGAAGATCTCCTCCACCGACAGGTCGAAGGAGAGGTTGGCGAACTGGAGCACGCGCTCGCCAGGACCGATGCCGTAGGCCGGGGCCTCGTGGGTGACGAGGTTGGCCACGCTCCGGTGCTCGACGGCCGTGCCCTTGGGCTGCCCCGTGCTGCCGGAGGTGTAGAGCAGGTAGGCGAGGTTTCCAGGCGTGACGCCAGTGACGGGCGCCTCGGTGCTCTCGCTCGACAGGGCCTCGTGCGCGGTGTCGAGGCACAGGGCTCGGGCGCGGTGCGGCTCGGGGAACCGGTCCACGAGCGGGGACTGCGTGAGCAGCAGCGCGGCGCCGCTGTCGTCGAGCAGGAAGGCCAGACGCTCGCGCGGCAGCAGCGGATCCACGGGCACCCAGGCGCCACCCGCCTTGAGGATGCCGAGCAGGCCCACCACGACATCCAGTGAGCGCTCCACGCTGAGCGCGACGCGGACCTCGGGTCCGACGCCGTGACGGCGCAGCACGTGGGCGAGCTGGTTGGCCCGCGCGTCCAACTGGGCGTAGGTGAGCTGGGTGCCCTCGAAGGAGGCCGCCAGCGCGTCGGGGGCGCGGCGGACCTGGGCCTCGAAGAGCGTGTGCACGCAGGCCTCGGGGAAGTCCGCGCGGGTGTCGTTCCACGTCACGAGCTGCCGCTGCCGCTCCTCGCCGGACATCAGCGTGAGCGAGGAGAGGCGACGCTCGGGCGCGGCGACGAGCAGCTCCACGAGCGCCCGGAAGTGCCGGGTCATCCGCTCGATGGTGGACGCGTCGTAGAGGTCCGCCTGGTAGTCGAACTCACCCATGAAGCCGGCGGAGGTGCGGCCCATGGAGAGCGTGATGTCGAACTTGGCGACGTGGCCCTCGTCGGGGCCCTGACGCATCGTCAGGCCCGGCAGCGAGGCCGCCGCCTCCGGCGTGTTCTGGAGGATGAACATCACGCGGAACAGCGGCGACTGCTGGAGGTCCCGCAGGGGCTGGAGCTGCTCGAAGGGCAGGTGCTGGTGCGAGTAGGCGCCGAGCGAGGTCTCCCGCACGCGGGCCATCAGCTCGCGCACCGTCGGGTCGCCATCCAGGCGCGTGCGGAGGACCAGTGTGTTGAGGAAGAAGCCGACCAGGCCCTCCAGCTCCGCGCGGTTGCGTCCGGCCACCGGCGAGCCGACGGAGATGTCGTCCTGACCGGAGTAGCGCGACAGCACGAGCTGGAACGCCGCCAGGAAGAACATGAACGGGGTGATGCCTTCACGGTTGCAGAAGGTCTCGATGGCCTGCGCCAGCTCGGTCGGAATGACGAGGGGCACCATGCCGCCGCGAGGCCGTGACAGGTGCGTGCGCGGTCTGTCGGTGGGCAGCTCCAGGTCCTGAGGAGCCCCATCCAACTGGCGCTGCCACCAGGCGAGCTGGCGGTCCAGCTCCGCGCCATCCAGCCACTTGCGCTGCCAGGATGAGAAGTCCGCGTACTGGAGCGGCAGCTCGGGGAGGCTCGGCGCGCGGCCGGCCCGGAAGTCGCCGTACAGGAGCGCCATCTCGCGGACGACCACGCTGATGGACCAGCCGTCGGAGACGATGTGGTGGACGTTGATGAGCAGCAGGTGCTCCCGGTCCTCCAGCACCAGCACCTCGGCGCGCAGCAGCGGCCCGGTGCTCAGGTCGAACGAGCGCATCGAGTGCTCGCCCGCGCGACGTCGGGCTTCCAGCTCCCGCTGCTCGGGCGCGAGGTGCCGCAGGTCCGTGACGGGCATCTCGAGCGGGGAAGGCGGGTGGATGACCTGCACGGGGCCGTCGGCCTCGGCACGGAACGTGGTGCGCAGGGCCTCGTGACGGTGCACGACGGCCTCCAGCGTGCGACGCAGCACCGCCACGTCCAGCTCGCCGGAGAGCACCATCGAGGACGGGATGTTGAACGCGGGGCTTCCGGGCTCGAGCTGGTCCAGGAACCACACGCGCTGCTGCGAGAACGACAGGGGCAGCTTGCCGTCGCGCGGCGCGCGCTCGATGGGCGGAGCGGCCGTCGTCGCGCCGGTGCGCAGGGCGGTTTCAATCCGCTGGGCCAGCGCGGCGACGGTGGGGGCCTCGAAGAGGTCTCTCACCGGCAGCTCCACCGAGAAGCTGGAGCGGATGCGCGACGTCACCTGCGTGGCCAGCAGCGAGTGGCCGCCCATCTCGAAGAAGTTGTCGGTGACGCTGACGCGGCCGAGCTTCAGCACCGTCGAGAACAGCTCCGCCAGCTTCTCCTCCACGGGCGTGCGAGGCGCGGTGAACGCGGTGTCGCCGCGCAGGCTCTCCGCGTCGGGCGCGGGCAGGAGCTTGCGGGCCAGCTTGCCACTGGGCGTCAGGGGCAGCGCCTCCAGCGTGAGGAACGCCGAGGGCACCATGTACTCGGGCACGCGCTTGAGCATGAAGGCGCGGAGCGTCTCCGCCGTCGTGGCGGAAGCGGGAGCCTCGTCCGGAGAGGCGGGGACGACGTAGGCGACCAGGCGCTTGTCGCCCGGGACATCCTCGCGCACGGCGGCGGCGGCATCTCTCACGCCCGGGGCCGCGCGGAGGACGGACTCGACCTCGCCCAGCTCGATGCGGAAGCCTCGCAGCTTCACCTGGAAGTCGATGCGGCCGAGGAACTCCAGGTTGCCGTCCGCCGTCCAGCGCGCGGAGTCGCCGGTGCGGTAGAGGCGGTCACCCGGAATGCCGCTGAACGGGTTCGGCACGAACGCGGCGGCGGTGAGCGCGGGACGGGCCAGGTAGCCGTGGGCCAGATGGCTGCCGCCGACGAAGACCTCGCCGGCCACGCCGATGGGGACGGGCTGGCCGAGCGCGTCGAGCACGAAGAGCTGCGTGTGGCCCAGCGGGCTGCCGACGGGAGGCAGGCGCGGCCACGAGGTCGGGGCGCCGCGCATGCGGTACGCGGAGACGACGTGGGCCTCGGAGGGACCGTACTGGTTCTCCAGCGTGCAGCCCGGCAGCCTCTCGAAGAACGACACCAGCGTGGCGTTCACCTGGAGTTGCTCACCGGCGGTGATGACCTCGTTCAGCGCGCGCGGCAGCGTGGCGCCGTGCGAGACGGAGTCCGCCATGGCCTGGAGCGCGACGAAGGGCAGGAACAACCGCTCCACGCCGTGCCGGTCCATGAAGTCGAGCAGCGCGGGGATGTCGCGCCGCAGCGTGTCCGTGGGCAGCACCACCTTCGCGCCGACCCACCACGAAGCGAACAGCTCCTGGATGGAGACGTCGAAGTTGAGCGAGGCGAACTGGAGCGTCGTGGCGAGCGGGCGGGG
Organism: Myxococcus eversor; assembly: GCF_010894455.1. GTDB lineage: Bacteria > Myxococcota > Myxococcia > Myxococcales > Myxococcaceae > Myxococcus > Myxococcus eversor. The sequence goes on from NZ_JAAIXY010000032.1 coordinate 93,671, forward strand.
CGACTGACGAATCTGCCACGCCAGCATGAAGCTCAGGGCCCGGTGGGGCATGACGATGCCCTTGGGGATGCCCGTGCTGCCGGACGTGTAGATGACGTACGCGTTCGCCTCGGGCGACACGTCGCGTCCCAGGGAGCGCGTGGGCTGCCGGGCCACGGCGGCGGCCTCGGTGTCCAGTTGGATGCGACGCGCGCGGCTGTCCGCGGGCAGGCTTCCGCTCAGGTGTGACTGCGTGAGGATGACCGGAGCGGCGGTGTCCTCCAGCATGAACGCGAGGCGGTCCGCTGGATACGTGGGGTCCAACGCCACGTAGAAGGCGCCGACCTTGAGCGTCGCCAGGACGGCGATGGCCATGTCCAGGCTCTTGTCCACGCAGATGCCCACGGCGCTTCCCGCGGGCACGCCGTGCTCGACCAGGTGGTGCGCGAGCTGGTTGGCGCGGCCGTCCAGCTCCGCGTAGGTGAGCGCGCGCTGGCCGTCGGTGATGGCGATGGCGTCGGGCGTGCGGGAGACCTGCGCCTCCACGGGGCCGTGCATCGTCGTGGCCGAGTGCGCGTTGCGGGACGTGTCGTTCCACTCGACGAGGAGCTGGCGCTCCTCCTCGGGGCTCAGGAGCGACAGCTTCCAGGGCGACTGGTCCGGGTTGGCGACGGCGGACTGGAGCAGCCGCACCCAGTGCGCGCCCATCCTCCGCGCCGTGCTCGTGTCGAACAGGTCGGTGTTGAACTCGAGCAGGCCCTCGATTTCGTCTCCGCCATCCCCCAGCAGCAGGGACAGGTCGTACTTGGAGGTTCCGCTGTCGACGTCCATCGAGTGCAGCGCGTTGGCGTCGCGAGCGCTCCGGGCCGTGTCCTGGCGCGGCGTGTTCTGGAGGGCGAGCATGACCTGGAACAGCGGCGACCGGCTCAGGTCGCGCTCCAGCTTCATCTCCTCCACCAGCTTCTCGAAGGGCACGTCCTGGTGGGCGTAGGCGCCGAGCGTGTTCTCCTTCACCTGGGCGAGCAGCGTGCGGAACGTCAGCCCCGGCGTGAGGCGTGCGCGCAGGGCCAGCGTGTTGACGAAGAAGCCGACGATGTTCTCCAGCTCGGACTGTCGGCGGTTGGCGATGGGCGAGCCGACCACGATGTCGTCCTGGCCGGAGTAGCGGGCCATGAGGATGTGGAGGGCGGACAGCAAGGCCATGAAGGGCGTGACACCCTCCTGCTTGCACAGCGCATGGAGCGCCGCCGTCAGCTCGGTGCCGAGCTTCACCGGCAGGCTGGCGCCGTGCGAGGTCTGCACGGGAGGCCGGGGCCGGTCCGTGGGCAACTCCAGCGCGTGAGGCACGCCGTCGAGGTGCTTGCGCCACCAGCTCACCTGCGCGGCGAGCGCGTCGTCACGCAGCCAGCCTCGCTGCCAGGCGGCGTAGTCCGCGTACTGGAGGGTCAGCGGCGTCAGCGGCGAGGGCAGGCCCTGGCGGAAGGCGGTGTAAAGCGCGCCGACTTCGCGGGTGAGGATGCCGCTGGACCAGCCGTCCGAGACGATGTGGTGCACCGTGACGAGCAACACGTGCTGCTCCGCGGAGAGCCGGAGCAGCGTGGTGCGCAGCAGGGGGACGTGGGTCAGGTCGAACGGCTTCTGCGCCTCGGCGGAGGCGAGCTCCAGGGCCTTGGCCTCGCGCTCGGACTCCGGGAGGTGACTCAGGTCCACCACGGGGACGGACAGCTCCACTCGCGCGTGGATGAGCTGGAAAGGCTCGCCGTCCTCGCGGGTGTGGAAGCTGGTGCGCAGCGCCTCGTGGCGACGCACCAGCTCCTGGAGCGCCCGCGTGAGCGCATCGACATCCACGGCGGTGTCGAGCCGGAGCGCGGAGGGGATGTTGTAGAAGGCGCTGTCCGGCTGGAAGCGATCGAGGAACCAGAGGCGCTGCTGCGCGAAGGACAACGGCATCGCGCCGCTGTCGCGAGGCACGGGGAGCAGCGGCGGGAGCTGGACGCTTTCGCCCGCGAGGATGGCCGCGTCGATGCGCTGTGCGAGCGCTTCGACCGTGGGCTTCACGAACAAGTCTCTCAGCGCGAGCTCCACGCCGAAGGCCGCGCGGACACGCGACACGACCTGCGTGGCGAGCAGGGAGTGGCCACCCAGCTCGAAGAAGTCATCGTGCATGCCGATGCGCTCGACATGGAGCAGCTCGGCCCAGAGGGTGGCGAGCTGGACTTCGACGTGGGTCCTGGGCGCGACGTACTCGCGGGCCGGCGCGGAGAGGGACGCGTCGGGCGAAGGCAGGGCGTTGCGGTCCACCTTGCCGTTGGGTGTGAGGGGGAGCGCATCGAGCACGGCGATGGCGGACGGCACCATGTGCTCGGGCAGGCGCAGCTTCAGCGACTCGCGGAGGGCGACGACGTCGAGCCCGTCGGCGACGACGTAGGCGACGAGGCGCTTGTCACCAGAGGACTCGGTGCGGACGGAAGCGACCGCTTCGCGGACGGCGGAGTTGAGCAGGAGAGCTGCTTCGACTTCGCCCAACTCGATGCGGAATCCGCGCAGCTTCACCTGGTCGTCGATGCGGCCGAGGAACTCGAGGGTGCCGTTGGGCAGCCAGCGAGCCTTGTCACCGGTGAGGTAGAGGCGGGCGCCAGGAGTGGAGCTGAAGGGGTTGGGGACGAAGCGCTCCGCGGTGAGGGCGGGCTGGGAGAGGTAGCCGCGAGCAAGGCCCACGCTGTCGACGCAGAGCTGGCCGGGGATGCCGACGGGCAGCGGGCGCAGATTGGAGTCGAGGACGTAGACGCGGACGTTGTCCCAGGGCTTGCCGATGGAGGGAGTCTGGCCTGGGAGGAGGGGCTCGGAGATGGAGGCGCAGACGGTGACTTCGGTGGGGCCGTAGGCGTTGAGGAGACGGAGGCGGGAGCCCCAGCGCTGGATGAGCTCGGGAGAGCAGGCCTCACCGGCGGAGATGAGGGTTTGGAGAGAGGGGAGGTCCTCGGGGCGCATCTGGGCGAGGACGGAGGGAGTGAGGGTGACGGCGGAGATGGACTCGTCGCGGAGCAAGTCGCGCAGAGGAGCGCCCGGGAGGAGGCGCTCGCGAGGAGCGAGGACGAGGGTGGAGCCGGCGAGGAGAGCGCCGAAGATTTCGGCGACGGAAGCGTCGAAGCCGAAGGCGGCGTACTGGAGGACGCGGGACGAGGGCGTGAAGCCGTGGGCGCGGCCGGCGGTGAGGGCGGTGTTGGAGAGGCCGCGGTGCTGGAGGAGGGTGCCCTTGGGAGTGCCGGTGGAGCCGGAGGTGTAGATGACGTAGGCGAGGTTGTCGGCGGAGGTGCCGGAGAGCGGAGCGGACTCGGGCTGCGCCGCGATGAGGCTCGCGTCGGAATCCAACCGGACCACGCTGGCGACCTTCAGGCCCAGCGTCTCCACCAGCTTCGCCGTCGTGACGAGCACGGGAGCGGCGGAGTCACGGAGCATGAAGGAGAGGCGCTCGACGGGGTACGACGAATCGAGCGGGACCCAGGCTCCACCGGCCTTGAGGATGGCGAGGATGGAGACGACGAGGTCCAACGAGCGTTCGAGGCAGAGCGCGACGGGGACCTCGGCCTTGACGCCGAGCGAGCGCAGGTGGTTCGCGAGGCGGTTGGCGCGAGCATCGAGCTGCGCGTAGGTCAGCGAGTCGCCCTCGAAGCGCAGTGCGGTGGCGTCCGGAGTGCGCGCGGCCTGGGCTTCGAAGAGCGCGTGCGCGGTGGACTCGCGAGGGAAGTCCCGCGCCGTGTCGTTCCACTCCACGAGGACCTGTCGCTCTTCGGCCTCCGAGAGCAGGGACAGCGTGGAGAGCGGAGCCTCGGGCCGAGCCGCCGCGTTTTCGAGCAGCGCGCCGAGGTGGAGCAGCAGCCTGTCGACAGTCTCGGCCGTGAAGAGGTCGGTGCGGTACTCGATGCTGCAACCCAGGCCCTGCGCCGTCTCCTGGAGGCCGAGGGTGAGGTCGAGCCGCGCCGTGCCCGTGTTGGACGGCTGGAGGTGGAACGTGAGGCCCGGAACCTTCAGCTCGGCCTCGGGCTGGTTCTGGAACACCATCGCCACCTGGAAGAGCGGCGCGTGAGCGAGGCTTCGCTCGGGGTTGACCGCCTTGACCAGCTCCTCGAACGGCAGGTCCTGGTGCGCGTAGGCGCCCAACGTGTCCTTCCTCACGCGTCCGAGCAGCTCGCGGAAGGACGGGTTGCCGCCCAACCGCGCGCGCAGGGCGAGCTGGTTGATGAAGAAGCCGATGAGGCCCTCGGTCTCCGCCTGGTTCCGGTTGGCGATACCGGTGCCGATGACGAAGTCCTCCTGGCCCGAGTAGCGGGACAGGACGGCCTGGAGGCCCGCCATCAGGGCCATGAACAGGGTGGTTCCCTCACGACGGCACAGCGCGTGGAGTGAGTCGACGAGCTGACGCGACAACATGCGCGAGACGCTCGCGCCTCGGAATCCCTGCACCGCCGGACGCGGGAAGTCGGTGGGCAACTCCAGCAGCGGAGCCACGCCAGCGAGGTGCTCCCTCCACCAGGAGATCTGCGTGTCGAGCGCTTCGCCCTGGAGCCAGGTCCGCTGCCAGGTGGCGTAGTCCGCGTACTGGATGGGCAGCTCGGGCAGCGGCGACGGCTGGCCCGCGGAGAACGCCGCGTAGAGCGCGGCCGTCTCACGCACGAGCACATCGATGGACCAACCGTCCGAGATGATGTGGTGCATCGTCAGCAGCAACACGTGCCGCTGCTCACCCAGCCGCAGCAGGGTGACGCGCAGCAGAGGGCCGTGCGCGAGGTTGAAGGGCCGACGCGCCTCTTCATCCACGCGCCGCTGGAGCTCCGCTTCGTCGAGTCCGGACAGCTCCACCACGGGCACCGACACGGGCATCGGCGCGTGGACGAGCTGCTTGGGTCCCGCGCGGAACGTGGTGCGCAGCACCTCATGGCGACGGACCACTTCGGTGAAGGCTCGCTCCAGCGCGCTCGTGTCCACCACGCCTTCCAACCGCAGCGCGATGGGCATGTTGTACGAAGGGCTGCCCGGCTCCAACTGGTCCAGGAACCACAGTCGCTGCTGCGCGAAGGACTGCACGAACGCCTGGGGCGCATCACCCTCGCGCGGCAGGGCGATGAGCGGCGGCCTCTGGAGCTTCGCACCCGCGCTCAGGGCGGCGTCGATGCGCTGGGCCAGCAGGTGGACCGTCGGCGACTCGAACAGCTCGCGCAGCGGCAGCTCGACCTGGAACGCCGACCGCACGCGCGAGACGAGCTGCGTGGCGAGCAGCGAATGTCCGCCCAGCTCGAAGAAGCTGACGGTGGTGCTGACACTCGGAACTCCGAGCACCTGGGCGAACAGCCCGGCGAGCAGCTCCTCGGTGGGCGTGCCCGGCGTGGCCTGGGACGCGTCATCCGTGAGCCACGACTGCTCCGGCATGGGCAGGGCCCTGCGGTCCACCTTGCCGTTCGCGGTGAGGGGCAGCGCGTCCATCATCCGCAGCGCGGACGGGACCATGTACTCGGGCAGACGCTGGGCGATGAACGCTCGCAGCGCGGGGGCCTCCAGCGAAGCCGCACCCACGACGTAGCCCACCAGGCGCTTGTCGCCAGGGCGGTCCTCGCGGACGAGCACCACGGCCTCACGCACCTCGGGGTGCGCGAGCAGGGCGGACTCGATTTCGGCCAGCTCGATGCGGTAGCCGCGCACCTTCACCTGGTCGTCCGCGCGGCCGAGGAACTCCAGCACGCCGTCGTGACGCCAGCGGGCCTGGTCACCCGTGCGATAGAGCCGGGCGCCTGGCACGGAGGAGAAGGCATCCGGGACGAAGCGCTCGGCCGTCATCGCCGGCTGGCCGACGTAGCCGCGTGCCACGCCCTCGCCGCCGATGAACAGCTCACCGGTGACACCCACGGGCACCACCTGCCCATGCGCATCCAGCACGTACACCTGCGTGTCGCCAATCGGTCCGCCGATGGGCGCGGTGGCTCCGTGGATGGGGCCGCTCACCGTCCAGGACGTGGCGTCGACCGCCGTCTCCGTGGGTCCGTAGCAGTTGGCCAGCCGCGTCGCCGGCCACTGCGCGCGCAGGCGCCGCGCCAGCTCCGCCGACAGCGCTTCACCACCGGACACCAGCACGCGCAGACCGGAGGCGCGCTCCAGCCGCTCGGCCTCGATGAAGAGGCTGAGCTGCGAGGGGACGAGCTGGAGCACCGTCACCCGCCGGTGCGCGAGCACCGTCAGCAGCGCGTCCATGTCCAGGTCCGCCGCCGCGGGCGGCAGCACCAGCCGCGCACCGCTGACCAGCGTGGAGATGAGCTCCGGCACCACGGCGTCGAAGCCCGGGGCCGTCTTCTGGAGCACGGAATCACTCGGGCCCAGGCCCAGGTTCGTGCTGAACCAGGCCGTGTGTCGGGCCAGGGCGCGGTGCGGTACCAGCACGCCCTTGGGGCGTCCCGTCGAGCCGGACGTGAAGAGGATGTACGCCGCGCTCTCGGAGGACACGACCGGCGCAGTGAAGGCGCTGCTCGCCACCGGCTCGGACGCCAACACCTCTTCGAGCACCAGGACCCCTGTCGTCCCCGTGGGCAGTGCCTCGCTCAGCGAGCGCTGCGTCAGCACGACGGCGGGAGCGGTGTCGTCGAGCATCATCGCCAGTCGCTCGGACGGCGAGGAAGGATCGAGCGGGACCCAGACGCCGCCCGACGCGAGGATGCCGAGGACGCCAGCGACCAGCTCCGGTGAGCGGCGCGCGAACAGTCCCACGCGCACCTCGGGCCCGACGCCTCGCTGACGCAGCACCTCCGCCAGCGCGAGCGCCTTCCGCTCCAGCTCGCGATACGTGAGCTGTCCGTCGCTCCACTCCAGGGCGACGGCCTCGGGGGCCAGGGCCGCGCGCGACTGGAACCACGCGAAGACAGACGTGTCGCGCGGAGGGTCGGAGCGGGTGTCGTTCCACTCCACCACCAGCCGGTGCCGCTCCTCGGAGGAGAGCAGGGGCAGCGCGGCGAGTGTGAGGTCCGGCGTGGTCACCGCCGCTTCGAGCAGGCGCGTGAAGTGACCCGTCATGGCCTGGATGGTCTCCAGGTCGAACAGGTCGGTGTTGTACTCGAATCCGCCCATGATCCCGTCCGGAGTCTCCTGGAGGACGAGGGACAGGGAGTACTTCGCGATGCCCGCGTCCACGTCCGCCGAAGCGAAGCTCAGCTCCGACACCGACAGCGAGGGCACGGGCGTGTTCTGCAGCGCGAACATCACCTGGAACAGCGGCGAGTGGCTCAGGCTGCGTGCGGGCTGCAGCTCCTCCACCAGTTGATCGAACGAGACGTCCTGGTTCGTGAGCGCGCCGAGCGCCGTCTCACGCGCCTGCTCGACGAGCGCGCGGAACGTCATGTCCCCGGACATGCGTCCACGGAGGACGAGCGTGTTGATGAACACGCCGATGAGGCCCTCGGTCTCCGGATGGGTGCGACCGGCCACCGGCGAGCCGACGAGCACGTCGTCCTGACCCGTGGCGCGGTACATCAGCGCCTCGAACGCGGCGAGCAGCACCATGAACGGCGTGGCGCCCATGCGCTGACCGAAGGTCGTCACCGCGGACGACACCGCCGGGGACAGGCGCACGGGGTACGTCGAACCGGCCTGGGTCTGCATCGCCGGAACAGGGCGGTCCGTCGGCAGCGCGAGCACATGGTTCGAGCCCGCGAGCTGGGTCTTCCAGTACGTGAGCTGACGCTCCAGCTCACCGGCCTCCAGCCACTGATGCTGCCAGACGGAGAAGTCGGCGTACTGCACGCGCAGCTCCGGCAGGGACGCGGGACGTCCCTCGCGGAGGGCGGCGTACAGCTCCGCGGCCTCGCGCACCAATACCCCGGTGGACCAGCCGTCGGAGACGATGTGGTGCATCGTCAAGAGCAGCACATGCTGCCGCTCGTCCAGATGGAGCAGCGTCACGCGCAGCAGCGGGCCTCGGGCCAGATCGAAGGGTCGCTGCGCCTCCACGAGCGACAGCCGGCGCGCCTCGTCCTCACGCTGCTCCTTGGGCAGGGAGGACAGGTCCACCCACGCGAGCTTCAGCTCCACCGCGTCGGCGATGGCCTGCCTCGGGCTGCCGTGGGCGTTCGCGGGGAACGTGGTCCGGAGGGCCTCGTGACGCCGCATCAGCGCACCGAGGGACTGCTCCAGGGCCGAGACATCCACCGGGCCTTCCAGCCGGAGGGCGGCGGGCAGGTTGTAGAGCGCGGTGCCCGGCTCGAGCTGATCCAGGAACCACAGCCGCCGCTGCGCGAAGGACAGCGGCAGCTCGCCCGTGCGGGGCACCGGCACCAGCTCCGGCGCCCGTGCCACACCCACGCCCGCCTGAGCGAGCGCTTCGAGCCGCGCGGCCAGCTTCGCCACCGTGGGGGCCTCGAACAACTCCCTCAGCGGCACGTCCACGCCGAAGGCGGCCTGGAGGCGAGACACCGACTGCGTGGCGAGCAGGGAGTGGCCACCCAGCTCGAAGAAGTCGTCGTCGATACCCACGCGCTCGACATGGAGCAGCTCGGCCCAGAGGGCGGCGATCTGGACCTCGGCGCGGGTCCTGGGCGCGATGTACTCGCGGACTGGAGTGGAGAGGGACGCGTCGGGCGAAGGCAGCGCGTTGCGGTCCACCTTGCCGTTGGGCGTGAGGGGGAGCGCATCGAGCACGGCGATGACGGACGGCACCATGTGCTCGGGCAGGCGCAGCTTCAGCGACTCGCGCAGGGCGAGGACGTCGATGGTGTCGCCGGAGTCGGCGACGACGTAGGCGACGAGGCGCTTGTCGCCCATGGCCTCCGTGCGGACGGTGGCGACGGCCTGATGGACGGAGGGGTTGAGGAGGAGGGCGGCTTCGACTTCACCGAGCTCGATGCGGAAGCCACGCAGCTTCACCTGGTCGTCGATGCGACCGAGGAATTCGAGGGTGCCGTTGGGCAGCCAGCGAGCCTTGTCACCGGTGAGGTAGAGGCGGGCGCCGGGAGTGGAGCTGAAGGGGTTGGGGACGAAGCGCTCCGCGGTGAGGGCGGGCTGGGAGAGGTAGCCGCGAGCAAGGCCCACGCTGTCGACGCAGAGCTGGCCGGGGATGCCGACGGGCAGCGGGCGCAGATTGGAGTCGAGGACGTAGACGCGGACGTTGTCCCAGGGCTTGCCGATGGAGGGAGTCTGGCCTGGGAGGAGGGGCTCGGAGATGGAGGCGCAGACGGTGACTTCGGTGGGGCCGTAGGCGTTGAGGAGACGGAGGCGGGAGCCCCAGCGCTGGATGAGCTCGGGAGAGCAGGCCTCACCGGCGGAGATGAGGGTTTGGAGAGAGGGGAGGTCCTCGGGGCGCATCTGGGCGAGGACGGAGGGAGTGAGGGTGACGGCGGAGATGGACTCGTCGCGGAGCAAGTCGCGCAGAGGAGCGCCCGGGAGGAGGCGCTCGCGAGGAGCGAGGACGAGGGTGGAGCCGGCGAGGAGAGCGCCGAAGATTTCGGCGACGGA
>NZ_JAAIXY010000032.1:103238-114581 GCF_010894455.1 Myxococcus eversor
GGGTGACGGCGGAGATGGACTCGTCGCGGAGCAAGTCGCGCAGAGGAGCGCCCGGGAGGAGGCGCTCGCGAGGAGCGAGGACGAGGGTGGAGCCGGCGAGGAGAGCGCCGAAGATTTCGGCGACGGAGGCGTCGAAGCCGAAGGCGGCGTACTGGAGGACGCGGGAGGTGGGGGTGAAGCCGTGGGCGCGTCCGGCGGTGAGGGCGGTGTTGGAGAGGCCGCGGTGCTGGAGGAGGGTGCCCTTGGGAGTGCCGGTGGAGCCGGAGGTGTAGATGACGTAGGCGAGGTTGTCGGCGGAGGTGCCGGAGACCGGAGCGGACTCGGGCTGCGTCGCGATGAAGCTCGCGTCGACGTCGAGCAACACGAGTTGTTGCGCGCTGGTGGGCAGCTCGTCGGCGATGTCCTCCGTCGTGACGAGCACGGGAGCGGCGCAGTCACGGAGCATGAAGGAGAGACGCTCGACGGGGTACGAAGGATCGAGCGGGACCCAGGCTCCGCCAGCCTTGAGGATGGCGAGGATGGAGACGACGAGGTCCAGCGAGCGCTCAAGGCAGAGCGCGACGGGGACCTCGGCCCTGATTCCGAGCGAGCGCAGGTGGTTCGCGAGGCGGTTGGCGCGAGCGTCGAGCTGCGCGTAGGTGAGCGACTCGCCCTCGAAGCGCAGGGCGGTGGCGTCTGGCGTGCGCGCGGCCTGGGCCTCGAACAACGCGTGCGCGGTGGACTCGCGGGGGAAGTCCCGCGCCGTGTTGTTCCACTCGACGAGCACCCGTTGCTGCTCGTCCCGCTGCATCAGCGGCAGCGTGGAGACGGGCGCCTGGGGCTGGGCCGCCGCCGCTTCGAGGACCGTGCTCAGGTGGCTCAGCAGTCCGTTGATGGTGTCCGAGGTGAAGAGGTCGGTGCGGTACTCGACGCTGCAACCCAGGCCCCGTGCTGTCTCCTGGAGGGCGAGGGTGATGTCGAGCCGTGCTGTTCCCGTCTCGCTGCTCAGCGGGCGGAACGTGAGACCCTGGACCTTCAGCTCCTCGTCCGGCTGGTTCTGGAGCACCAGCTTGACCTGGAAGAGCGGCGCGAAGCCGAGACCGCGCTCGGGGTTGATGGCCTTGACCAACTCCTCGAACGGCAGATCCTGGTGCGCATAGGCGCCCAGCGTGTCCGCCTTCACGCGCTCCAGCAGCTCACGGAAGGATGGGTTGCCGCCCAGTCGCGCCCGCAGGGCGAGCTGGTTGATGAAGAAGCCGATGAGGCCTTCGGTCTCCGCGCGGTTGCGGTTGGCGATGTCGGTGCCGATGACGAAGTCCTGTTGTCCCGAGTAGCGGGACAGGACGACCTGGAATCCGGCGACCAACGCCATGAAGAGCGTGGTGCCCTCCTGGCGGCACATTGCGTTGAGCGAGTCGACCAGCTCACGCGGGAGCATCCGTTCGACCCGTGCGCCCTGGAAGCCCTGCACCAGCGGACGCGGAAAGTCCGAGGGGAGCTCCAGTTGCAGCGACGCTCCGGACAGATTCGCGCGCCACCAGTCGAGCTGGGCGTCGAGCGCCTCGCCCTGGAGCCACTGGCGCTGCCAGACGGAGAAGTCGGCGTACTGGATGGGCAGCGGTGAGAGTTGCGCGGCCTCGCCGCCAGAGAACTGTCGGTAGAAGGCCGCCAGCTCGCGGACGATGACGCTGACAGACCACCCATCCGAGACGATGTGGTGATTGGTGACGAGCAGCAGGTACTCGTCATCGGCGAGGCGCACGAGGGTGGCGTGCACCAGCGGGCCACGAGACATGTCGAAGGAGTGAATCGCTTCCTCGCGCATGAGCCGCTGGGCTTCGGCGTCGCGAGAGGAGGAGTCCAGGGCGCGCAGGTCGACGACGGGCAGCGCCAGTCGGACATCGGACTGGATGCGCTGGACGGGCTGCCCTTCGTGCATGGCGAAGTGGGTGCGAAGCACCTCGTGCCGCTCAATCAGCGCGTTGAAGGACTGGCGCAGGGCCTCCGTGTGGAGATTGCCGGTGAGCTTGAGAGCCCAGGGGATGTTGAAGGTGGAAGCGCCAGGATCGAGCTGGTCGAGGAACCAGAGACGCTGCTGGGCGAAGGAGAGGGGCAGCGGCTGTGAGCGGTCGACGGGGACGAGTGCCGGCTGGCGGGACGAGGAGCCGTGGAGCAGCTCCAGCCGCTCGGAGAGAAGCGCGACGGTGGGAGAGGAGAAGAGCTCACCGAGGGGCAACTCAACGTCGAAGGTAGAGCGGATGCGGGAGACGACCTGGGTGGCGAGGAGGGAGTGGCCGCCCAACTCGAAGAAGTCGCCGTGGACGCTGACGCGCTCCAGGCCAAGGACGTCGGCGAAGATGGAGGCAAGACGCGTCTGAGTGGGGGTGGAGGGCGGAGCGAAGTCGTCGCCAGAAGTGGCGGCGGCGAAGTCGGGAGGAGGGAGGGCCTTCCTGTCGAGCTTGCCGTTAGCCGAGAGAGGGAAGGACGGGAGAGAGACGAGAGCGGCCGGCACCATGTACTCGGGCAGGCGCTGGAGCAGGAAGGCGCGCAGAGCCGAGGTGTCGACAGAGGATTCGGCGGAGGTGAAGTAGGCGACGAGGCGCTTGTCGCCGGGGACATCCTCACGAGCGAGGACGACGGCCTCCTGGATGCCGGAGAAGAGGCGGACGGCGGCCTCGACTTCGCCCAGCTCAATGCGGAAGCCGCGCACCTTCACCTGGAAGTCGGAGCGGCCGAGGAACTCGAGAGAGCCGTCGGCCAGCCAGCGGACGCGGTCGCCGGTGCGGTAGAGGCGAGCACCCGGTGAAGAAGAGAAGGGGTGCGGGACGAAGCGCTCAGCGGTGAGGTCAGCGCGGTTGAGGTAGCCCCAGGCGAGGCCGTCACCACCGACGAAGAGCTCTCCCGGGACGCCGGGAGGAGTCGGCAGGAAGGAGGCGTCGAGGACGAAGGCGGAGGAGTTGGAGAGAGGCGCGCCGATGGGGACGGAGCGAGAGACGGAGTCGCCGTGGCGCAGCGAGTGAGTGGCGGAGAAGGTGGTGTTCTCGGTGGGGCCGTAGCCGTTGACGAGGACGTGGCCCGGGGGCAGGCGAGCGAGGTGCTCGCGGACGCGGGACGGCGGAAGGACGTCACCACCGGCGAGGACCTGGCGGACACGGGCCAGCGCAACGGGCTGGGTGGCAACCATCTGCTCAAAGAGAGCGGCCGTCAGCCAGAGCGAGGTGATGCCCTCGCGGACGAGCAGACAGCCCAACTCCTCGAGTGAAAGGGAGTGAGGAGGAGCGAGGACGAGCTTGGAGCCGTGGAGGAGGGCGCCCCAGATTTCGAGGGTGGAGGCGTCGAAGGCGACGGGAGCGGCGTGGAGCCAGACGTCGGAGGAAGAGAAGGAGATGAAGGAGGAAGAGACGAGGCGAGTGACGCCGCGGTGAGGGACGCAGACACCCTTGGGCTCGCCCGTGGAGCCGGAGGTGAACATGACGTAGGCGAGGTCATCCCCCGTCACGGCACTTGCGAGAGGAGAAGAGGGCAGCCGCGCGATGCGAGAAGCCTCCTCATCGATGACGAGGAGGACGGCGCCGAAGGCCGGCAAGTCGTCGACGACGTCAGAGTGAGAGAGGACGACGCCCGCAGCGGACTCACGGAGAACGAAAGCGAGACGCTCGGAGGGCCAGGCCTTGTCGAGAGGGACGTAGGCGGCCCCCGCCTTGAGGATGGCGAGGAGGGAGACGATGAGGTCGGCGGAGCGGTCGAGGCGGACGGCGACGCGAGAGCCCGGGAGCACACCCAACGAGCGCAGGTAATGAGCGAGCTGGTTGGCGCGCGAGTCGAGCTGGGCGTAGGAGACCGACTCCTCGCCGGAGACGACAGCAACAGCGTCGGGCGTGCGCACGGCCTGCTGAGCGAAGAGTCCATGGATGGACGCGTCGCGCGGGTAATCGCTAACAGCCCCATTCCAGCCCGTGAGTACCTGCTGCTTCTCTTCCGCCGTGAGCAGCGGAATCAGACGGAGCTGCGCATCAGGGGCGGAACGCAGCGCTTCAATCAGTACCGCGTAGTGACGCGAGAGGCGCTCCATGGTCGCCGCGTCAAAGAGGTCGGTGTTGTAGTTGAAGACACCAGTGAAGCCGTCGCTGCGTTCTTCGATCAAGAGGCTGATGTCGTACTTCGAGGACTCGACGCTCGGCTGCAGTGCGCCTAGCGTGATGCCGGGGAGCTCGAGCTCCTCTTCAGGAGCGTTCTGAAGAGTGAGGGTGACCTGGAACAGCGGGCTGCGGCTCAGGTCACGCTGCGGCTGAAGCTCCTCGACGAGTTTCTCGAACGGGACGTCCTGGTGCTCGTAGGCGGCCAGCGTGGACAGGCGCACCTTTGAGAGCAATTGACGGAACGACTGCTTCGGATCGAGGCGAGCGTGGAAGACGAGGGTGTTGACGAAGAAGCCGATGAGCCCCTCGGTCTCGGAGCGGTTGCGGTTGGCGAGAGGCGAGCCCACCGAAACGTCTTCCTGACCCGAGTAGCGGGAGAGCAGGAGCTGGAAGGAAGCCAGCAGCACCATGAAGGGCGTGGCGCCTTCTCGCTGGGCGAGCGCCTTCACCCAGTCGCTCGACTGTCTGGAGAGGACCACGGGGACGATGGCGCCCCCGTAGGTCTGAACGGCGGGACGAGGCCTGTCGGTGGGCAGCTCGAGAGAGGTCGAGGCACCGGCGAGCTGGTTACGCCACCAATCGATCTCGGACGCGAGGACGTCACCCTGGAGCCACTGGCGCTGCCAGACGGAGAAGTCGGCGTACTGGATGGGCAGGGGGGCGAGCTGGGCGGATTCTCCCCCGGCGAACTGCCGGTAGAAGGCGGCGAGCTCGCGGACGATGATGGCGACAGACCATCCGTCGGAGACGATGTGGTGTGCGGTGGCGAGCAGGAGGTGCTCGTCATCACTCAAGCGCACCAGGGTCATGTGGACCAGCAGACCCCGAGACAGGTCGAATGAATGCAGCGCCTCCTCGCGCATCAGGCGCTGGGCTTCCGCGTCTCGCTCCTGCTGAGGCAGCGCGCGGAGGTCGACGAGCGGCATCTCCAGCACGACGTCCTGCTGGATGCGCTGGACGGGCTGACCCTCGTGAATGGCGAAGTGAGTGCGCAGCACCTCGTGGCGCTGCACCAGCGCGCGGAGGGACAGGAGCAGCGCGTTTGAATCCAGGGTGCCGGTGAGCTTGAGCGCCCACGGGATGTTGTATGCGGAGCCGCCGGGCTGGAGCTGATCCAGGAACCACAGACGCTGCTGCGCGAAGGAGAGCGGCAGCGGCCGAGCACGGTCGACGGGGACGAGTGCGGGGACCTTCGAGTCGACGGAGTATTGCTCCAGTCGCTCGGCGAGCTGTGCGACGGAGGGCGCTTCGAAGAGCTCGCGGAGGGGGAGCTCGATGTTGAAGGTGGAGCGGATGCGGGAGACGACCTGCGTGGCGAGGAGGGAGTGGCCACCGAGTGCGAAGAAGCTGTCGGTGACGCTGACACGCGGCAGGTTGAGGACAGCGCTGAAGAGCTCGGCGAGCTTCTCTTCGGTGGGAGTGCGAGGCGCGACGAAGGTGGCCTCGTCCGTGAGGCTGGCCGCGTCGGGAGCGGGCAGCAGCCTCCTGGCGATCTTTCCGCTGGGCGTGAGGGGCAGGGCCTCCAGTGGGACGAAGACGGAGGGCACCATGTACTCGGGCAGCCGCTTGAGCAGGGCGGAGCGGAGGGCTTCGGGCGTGACTGCGTCCGCCCCGGAGACGGGGACGAAGTAGCCGACGAGGCGCTTGGCGCCGGGCACGTCCTCGCGGACGAGCGCGGCGGCGTCTCGGATGCCGGAGAGGGAGCGCAGCGCGGCTTCGACTTCACCGAGCTCCACGCGGAATCCGCGCAGCTTCACCTGACCGTCAAGACGACCGAGGAACTCGACGGTGCCGTCGGCCGTCCAGCGAGCGGAGTCGCCGGTGCGATAGAGGCGTGCGCCAGGAGTTGAAGCGAAGGGGTGGGGGACGAACTTCTCCGCCGTCAGCTCGGGGCGGCCAGGGTAGCCGAGGGCGAGGTGAGCGCCGCCGATGAAGAGCTCCCCGGGAACGCCGATGGGGGAGGGCAGGCCGAGAGAGTCGAGGACGAAGAGCTGGGTGTGGGGAAGCGGAGAGCCGATGGAGGGCAGACGCGGCCAGGAGGCCGGCGGGCCCTGCATGCGGAACGCGGAGACGACGTGAGTCTCGGAGGGGCCGTACTGATTCTCCAGGACGCAGCCCGGAAGCTTCTCGAAGAGAGAGACGAGCGCGGGAGTGACCTGGAGCTGCTCACCCGCCGTCACGACTTCGCGCAGCGTCGTCGGAACGGTGGCGCCGTGAGAGACGGCATCCGCGAGCGCCTGGAGAGCGACGAAGGGCAGGAAGAGCCGCTCGACGCGCTGCTGGTGCATGAAGTCGAGCAGCGCCGGAATGTCCTGGCGCAGTCCACCCGTGGGCAGCACGAGGGTGCCGCCGGCCCACCAGGTGGAGAAGAGCTCCTGGCAGGAGACGTCGAAGCTGAGCGAGGCGAACTGGAGGGTGGTGGCCGAAGGCTTCGCGGACTGACGCAACTGCCAGGAGAGCAGGTGGCTCAGCGCGCGGTGAGGAAGGGCGACGCCCTTGGGCCTGCCGGTGGAGCCGGAGGTGTAGATGACGTAGGCGGGAGACTCGGGCGACAGCGCCAGCTGAGGCGCGTGAGGAGGCTGAGCGGAGAGGGCATCCGCCTCCGTGTCGACGAGGACGAGCCGCGCCGTGGACTCCGCGGGCAGCGAAGCGCGGAGGCTGGAGTGCGAGAGGACGACGGGCGCTGAAGAGTCCTCGAGCATGAAGGCGAGGCGCTCGGAGGGGTAGTTGGGGTCCAGCGGGAGATAGGAGGCGCCGGCCTTGAGAGAAGCGAGGACGGCGACAGCCATGTCGAGGGACTTGTCGAGGCAGATGCCGACGGAGCTTCCCGGAGTGACGCCGTGCTGGCGAAGCAGGTGCGCGAGTTGGTTGGCGCGCGTGTCGAGCTGAGCATAGGTGAGCGACGAGACACCGTCGGAGACGGCGATGGCGTGAGGCTTGCGCGCGACCTGGGCTTCGACGGGACGGTGGATGAGCGACGCGACGTGGGGGATGCCCGACGTGTCGTTCCACGCGGTGAGCAACTGGTGCTTCTCTTCCGCGCTCAGCAGCGGCAGGTGAGCGAGGGACTGGCTCGGGTCAGAGACGGCGGACTGGAGCAGGCGTGAGAGGTGCTCACCGAGACGCTGGGCGGTGCTCCTGTCGAAGAGGTCGGTGTTGAACTCGAGCAGGCCGTGGATGTCGTCGCCGGAGTCGACGAGGAGCAGCGAGAGGTCGAACTTGGCGGTGCCGCTGTCCACGTCGAGGGCGCGAAGGACCGTCGACTCGTCAGCGCCGGAACGGGGCGTGGAGGGAGCCGCCGTCTGCAATGCGAGCATGGCCTGGAAGAGAGGCGAGCGACTGAGGTCACGCTGAGGCTGGAGCTCCTCGACGAGCTTCTCGAAGGGGACGTCCTGATGCGAGTAGGCGCCGAGGGTGGACTCGCGCACCTGGGCGAGCAACTCGCGGAAGGACATGTCCAGTCGGAGCTGGGTGCGAAGCGCGAGGGTGTTGACGAAGAAGCCGATGATGCCTTCGAGCTCGGCCTGACGACGGTTGGCGATGGGAGAGCCGACGACGATGTCGTCCTGTCCGGAGTAGCGGGCGAGGAGGACGTTGAAGGCGGACAGCAACACCATGAAGGGAGTCACACCCTCGCGGCCGCAGAGGGTGCGAAGCGCGGTGGTGAGGTCCGCGCCGAGGCGCACGGGGAGGTTGGCGCCGTGAGCGGACTGGACAGGAGGACGGGGCCTGTCGGTGGGCAGCTCCAGGGCCTGAGGAGCGCCGGCGAGGTGCTGTCGCCACCAGGAGACTTGCTGGGCCAGGGCTTCGTCGCGCAGCCAGCCGCGCTGCCAGGCGGCGTAGTCGGCGTACTGGAGCGTGAGCGGAGCCAGAGGAGAAGGCAGGCCCTGGCTGAAGGCGGAGTAGAGCTCAATGACTTCGCGCCCGAAGACACCCGCGGACCAACCGTCGGAGACGATGTGGTGGACGGTGATGAGCAGCACGTGGCGCTGCTCGGAGAGACGCACGAGGGTGGCGCGGAGCAGCGGCGCGTGAGTCAGCTTGAAGGGCTTCTGCGCCTCCGCGGTGGCGAGGCGCTGGGCCTCGGCGTCGCGAGCGGATTCCTCGAGGTGCCCGAGGTCGACGTGGGCAAGGGAGAACTCGACGTCGGTGAGGATGCGCTGAGCGGGCTCGCCATCGGCGCGGGTGACGAAGCTGGTGCGCAAGGACTCGTGGCGACGGACCAGCTCGTGGAGGGCGCGGGTGAGGGCGTCGGTGTGCAGCTCCCCGTTGACCTGGAGGGCGGTGGAGATGTTGTAGAAGGGGCTGTCGGGCTGGAGCCGGTCGAGGAACCACAGGCGCTGCTGGGCGAAGGAGAGGGGCAGGTCTCCGGAGCGAGCCACGGGCGCCAAGGGCGGGAGCTGGAGGCCATCCTGGGCCAGACGTGAAGCCTCGATGCGAGGCGCGAGCTGCGCGACGGTGGCGGCCTCGAAGAGCGCGCGAACGGGCAGCTCGACGCCGAAGGCCTTGCGGACTCGGGAGATGAGTTGGGTGGCGAGCAGGGAGTGGCCGCCGAGCTCGAAGAAGTTGTCGGTGACACCGACTCGTTCAACGCCGAGGACGAGCGAGAAGAGGGACGCGAGCAGTTCCTCGGCCGGAGTGCGGGGCGCGACGTATTCGCGCGCGGCGGCGACGAAGTCCGGTGTGGGAAGGGCCTTCCTGTCCACCTTGCCGCTGGGATTGAGCGGGAGTGCGTCGAGGAGGATGAAGACCGACGGCACCATGTACTCGGGCAACTGGAGCGAGAGCGCCGAGCGAAGGGCCTGGGAGTCGGGAGTCGTGGAGGGCGAGGGGACGACGTAGGCGACGAGGTGGGCCTCATCGCGGACGACGACGACGGTATCCGAGACAGAGGGAAGGGTGCGGAGGACGGCCTCGACTTCACCCAGCTCGATGCGGAAGCCGCGCAGCTTGACCTGGAAGTCGGAGCGGCCGAGGTACTCGAGCGTCCCATCTGGCAACCAGCGAGCGACGTCGCCAGTGCGGTAGAGGCGCGCGCCAGGGGTTGCACTGAAGGCGTCGGGGATGAAGCGCTCAGCGGTGAGGTCGGGCCTGCGCCAGTAGCCGAGGCCGACCTGGACGCCGCCGATGAGGAGATCACCGGGGACACCCACGGGAGAAGGCTGGCCGGACTCGTCGAGGACGAGGAGCCGCGTGTTCGCGACGGGCTTGCCCATGGGGACGAAGTGTCGAGCGTCCCCCGGGAGGCATTGGAAGAAGGAGACTTCGACGGCGGCCTCGGTGGGGCCGTAGAGGTTGAAGACCTCCGCGTGAGGCAGTCGCGAGTGGGCGCGGCGCACCATCTCGGCGGGGAGGGCTTCACCACTGCATGCCAGACGACGGACGTGAGACAGCGCTTCGAGTCCCGGCTCCTCCAGGAAGGCGCGGAGCATCGACGGGACGAAGTGGACGATGGAGATGCGCTGCTCGGCGATGAGGCGCACGAGGTAGGCGGGGTCCTGGTGTCCACCGGGCTTCGCGAGGACGAGGCGAGCGCCAGAGATGAGAGGGGCGAAGAACTCCCAGACGGAGACGTCGAAGGAGAAGGGCGTCTTCTGGAGGACGGAGTCGGATGCCGCCAGTGGGAACTGCTGCTGCATCCACAGCAGGCGGTTGATGACGCCTGAGTGGGCATTCATGGCGCCCTTGGGGCGGCCCGTGGAGCCGGACGTGAAGATGACGTAGGCGAGCGAATCCGGGCCGGCGAGCCGCGCGGGGGCCGAGGACGGCTGGCGCGAGACGGCGTCCCACTCGGAGTCGAGGCACAGCACGCGAGCGGCGTGCGGAGGGAGGACGTCCTTCAAGCGCTCATGCGTGAGGAGGACGGGAGCATTGGCGTCCTCGAGCATGCCGGCGAGGCGCTCACGCGGATACGCGGGGTCCAGGGGGACGTAGGCGGCGCCAGCCTTGAGGACGGCGACAAGCGCGACGACGAGGTCGAGCGAGCGCTCGAGGCAGACACCGACGAGGACGCCGGGCCGAGCGCCGAGCGAGCGCAGGTGGTGTGCGAGCTGGTTGGAGCGCGAGTCGAGCTGGGCGTAGGTGAGGACGCTGTCCTCGAAGCGAACAGCCTCGGCCTCGGGAGTGCGCAGCGCCTGGGCTTCGATGAGCGAGTGGAGTGTGGCCTCGCTCGGGTACTGCACCTGCGCGCCCTGGAAGTCGGAGAGCAGCTGGGACTTCTCGTCGTCGGCGAGGAGGCCGAGGTGACGCAGGGGCACGTCGACGCGAGAGGTGGCGTCGGCGAGCAGATTCTCGAAGTGGCGAGCCATGCGACGCGGGGTGGCGGCGTCGAAGAGGTCGGAGTTGAAGTCGAGAGTGCCGAGCAGTCGACCCTGGCTCTCACTCATGCCGAGAGAGAGGTCGAACTTGGCGGAGTGAAGCTCGGAGGTGAGGAAGTCGAGGGAGAGGCCCGGGAGGCGGAGCGCTTCGTCAGGAGCGTTCTGGAAGACGAAGGAGACCTGGAACAGCGGAGAACGGCTCAGGTCGCGCTGAGGCTGGAGCTCCTCGACGAGCTTCTCGAAGGGGACGTCCTGGTGCTCGTAGGCGGCGAGGGTGGACAGGCGCACCTGGGAGAGCAGCTCGCGGAAGGACTGGCTGCCATTGATGCGAGCGCGCAGGACGAGGGTGTTGACGAAGAAGCCGATGAGGCCTTCGGTCTCGGCACGGTTGCGGTTGGCGATGGGAGAACCAACGCTGATGTCGTCCTGACGAGAGTAGCGGGAGAGCAGGAGCTGCCAGGCGGCGAGCAGGACCATGAAGGGCGTGGCGCCCTCACGCTGGGCGAGCGCCTTTACGGCGAGGGTCAGCTCCGGAGACAGCTCGAAGGGAATCAGAGCACCACGGAAGGTCTGGACGGGGGGCCGAGGCCTGTCGGTGGGCAGCTCGATGGAAGGAGGAGCGCCGGAGAGCTGGTTGCGCCACCAGCCGATTTCCGAGGAGAGGACGTCGCCGTGGAGCCACTGGCGCTGCCAGACGGAGAAGTCGGCGTACTGGATGGGCAGGGGTGCGAGCTGGGCGGCCTCGCCGCCGGAGAACTGGCGGTAGAAGGCGGCGAGTTCGCGGACCATGACGGCGATGGACCAACCGTCGGACGCGATGTGGTGGACGGTGACGAGGAGCTGGTGCTGCGTCTCATCCAAGCGGAGCAGTGAAGTGCGGACGACAGGACCACGGGCCAGGTCGAAGG
>NZ_JAAIXY010000033.1 GCF_010894455.1 Myxococcus eversor
CCTCACGCAGCGTGGCGCGCCAGAATCCGGCTCGCTGCTGGACTCCGCGCGACCTGCAACATCCCTTCCCGGCAACCAGCGCGCTCGTCGCGACCGCGATCTCCATCAACCACTTCGCTCAGCAACACTCGCGCTGTACCACGTCGAGCATACGGCCCGAGACTCCGGGACGCTCGGCTCTCCGGAACACCTCCACGCTCGCCGTACCACCAGCGCACGTGTCCTCGTGCAACTGGCGACATGGGTCGATGAGCAGCTTCCGCTCCATCCTCCCAAGAGCCCCCTCGGCGTGGCCCTTCGCTACACGAAGGGACAATGGAGTGCACTGACTCGCTTTCTGGAGGACCCCTCGCTGCCCCTCGACAACAACGCCGCCGAGCGGGCTCTGCGGGTCATGGCCCTGGGCAGGAAGAACTATCTCTTCGTCGGCAATGACAAGGCCGGTCAGACGCTCGCGGGGCTCGCCTCGCTGGTGGCGACCTGCGAGGCCAACGGCGTCAATCCCGAGGCGTACCTCGCCGACGTGCTGATGCGGCTTGGCAGTCACCCCGCGGCTCGTCTGGACGAACTGTTACCTCACCGCTGGCGACCGGCCTCCGCCTCCGCACTCGACTCCTCCTGAATCCACCCAAGCCTCGGTGACCAGCCACTCCGATGCGCGGCTACCTCGCTGCGCGAACGGATAGGTCCCCACGCTACACGCCGGTCGTCGGTCGGTTACCTTCGAGCAGCAGGCATCACCCGAGAAGTGGGCCAAATCGGATGGCACGACCTACGCCATACCTACGGCAGCCACCTCGCCATGAGAGGGGTGCCGCTGAAGGCGAGTCAGGAGCTGATGGGGCACGCGACCATCGAAATGACGATGCGCTTGCCCACCTGAGCCCCGATGCCAGGAGAGATGCGGTCAATCTGCTGGACCGGCCCATTGCGCTGGCGTGCGACATACCTGCAACACAGGGGGATGTCCTCGGTAACCACCTGTAAAGACTGAGCAAAGAAGTGCACGAGCCGGGAATCGAACCCGGACGACCCTTGCGGGTCAGCGGATTTTAAGTCCGCTGCGTCTGCCTGTTCCGCCACTCGTGCGCCAGCAATTCCAGCACTTTACCGCACGCCTCTCCTCTTTGCACCCGAGTGAAGGCGTCCAAGACCGCTTGCTACCCAAATTCCCTGACGAGGTGAAGCAGATCGTTTCCGAGTGGGCCGAAACCCAGGCTGGCGGTAGGCCATACCATGAGTGCGCGTATCGCTTCGTCAGCTCAATGAAGGTGTGTCGAAAGACATGCCATCCATTGCGGATATGCGGTTCCGTGCGACTGCTCACCGCTGTGAGGCAGCCAGCCCCCAGCAGGTGTGCGCGAGAGCGCCCACACGAAGGTGGCCTCCAGGCTCGAGGACACGCATCACGTCACGAACCCTGGGTCAGGACCGCCCGCCTTCCTTCTGCTTCTCACGCAGCTCTCGAAGCTCATGCATGACGCGTCTGCGATGGAAGACCTTGAGCTCCAGCAGACCTATCAACCAACTCGAGAGGGCGATGGATGGCGCGACGAGGGCGGCGAGCCGGGGGCTGCCCAGCGCGGCCTCACAGCCCACCGCCGCGGCAATCCAGATGGATGCGGCCGTCGTGATTCCAAAGATGGAGCTTCCCTTCTTGAGGACACTCGCCGCTCCCACGAACCCGATACCCGACGCCACGCCCTGGATGATGCGCAGCGTCTCGGCGGGCTCCGCCCCCACCAGGTTCGCCCCGGAGGTACAGAAGAGCGCGGCGCCGAGCGTCACCAGGTAGTGGGCCCGAACCCCGCCCGGTCGCTTGCGGTAGGGCAGGCCCAGGATGATGCCCGCGCCTCCCGCCACGAGCAGTCGGATGAGCAGCTCTCCATTTCCAAGCTCCGCTGCCATGTCAGGCTCCTTCTCCGCGAGCGCACGCCCAGGAGGGTCTCTCCCGCGGAGTGCTCGCCAGGAGCATTCCGCTCAGAAACCGATGGCCGGGAGCGGCGGCCAGGGCCCGCCCGCGAGCGCCCGCTCCAGGGCTTCCGTGTGCTCGCGAAGGGCTGAAGCTGATGCCGTGCCTGGCTGGGTCTGCTCCGAGACTGTCCGGATGGAGTGCAGCAGCTCGCGAGCCACGCGCCGGTCCTCCGCGGCTGTCGCGCGCTGTCCCACGGCTGCTGTCATTCGCAGGAGCCGGAGCACCACGGCGGGCTCGGTGGCGCCATAGCGGAGGATCTGGTCTGTCGCCAGCGTGAGGTAGTCGCCCAGCGAGGCCCCTCGCAGGAACACGCGCGGAGTTCCCGCGTCATCCGCCAGGACGCGAGGACCCAGTCTCATCGTGCTCAGCCCGCACAGCATGAAGGTCAGCTGGTCCACGGCCTCGACGGCCGTGTACGGGTCATTGATTCCCGGCGACAGCGCCTTGATGGCCACATCCACCAACTGACGCACGCCCAGGGCAATGTCCCGGTCCTCGTCCCGCCAACGGTCCATGCGGATGGCGCGGAGAATGAGCTCCTCGGCGGCCTCGCGCTGAGCGGATGGTCCAGAAGCTTCCGGCTCGGCCCAGCCCACCTCTTCTCCCTGAAGCACCGGCTCGCCAATGGCTCTCTCCAGGTGGATGGCGAGTCGCTTCTCCGTCGCCACGGACAGGAGCGCCCTCGCATCGATGGTGGCGATGAAGCCATCACTCCGGACGAGGATCGGCCACGCTTCCGCCAGGCGAGCACGCGCTGGCGGCGGCGCCTCCATGTCTTCCGAGCGGAATCTTTCGAGCATTCGCGCGACGCCCAGCGTGTCATGACGTACTCGCCTCACCAGGTTCTCCACGCGCATGAGCTGAAGCGTATTGAGCACCTGGAAGACGAGCGCGCCCTCGCAGGCGATGAGCAAAAGCATGGCCAGTGCGAGCGCCGGGCGCGGTAGGCTCTCGGAGCCGGAGACAAACCCAAACTCATGTGTCGCCACCAGACAGAAGACGCTCGTGGCGACGAAGACCGGGATGACCACGCGGATGCCCGCGCTATGCAGATACAGCCGCAGCAGGCGCGGCGAATACTGGCTCGCGGCGCTCTGCACCACGAGCATGGTCAGCGACAGAACGATGCTCAAGGAGGTCAGCGCGATACCCAGCGTGGCCGAGAGCATGCCCCGTGCCTCGCCGGCCGTCGCCTGCCAGGCCGCGCCACTCAGGCCCCTGACCACGGTGTGCGGCGCATCCACGAGGAAGACGCCCAGGCAGGCGCCTGCCACCGCCGCCGAGACGGGTGGAATCCACAGTTGATGGCGCATCCACCAGCGGATGGCCGGCTCCTCACGCGGGCCCGTCCGTCTGCCCCCGCCAGGTCGTGCCTCCGCTCGGGTCAGCGCTCGAACGCCCGCCATGTGTCCTTCCCCCTTGGGCCGGCGGTCCTGCCTGTGCTTCACCCCTCGGGCGCCAGCTCCCGCGGGTTGTCACGGCGGACGAGTGAGTGCTCCATCCTCTGGATGCCGCCAGGACGAAACCTCCCTTGACGAAGCTGGGGCCTTCCGCGCGAAGGAGCAATGACTGCCCGACCCGGACAGCAGGCGTTCGCACCGTCAGCCGTGTCATGTCCGCGCGGGTCCAGCGCGGCCTCGTCCGCCGCATGCGCCAGCGCGTTTGCCTTGGATGAACGAGGTGGACGGGAGCCGCTGTAGGTGCTGCTGCCCGTCCCGCCAGGTCCGCCACAGAAGGGCGAAGAAACGCGCGAGTGCCGTGGTGCGCGCTACGTCACTTCACGCGTGAGCCTGGAGTCCCACGGGCACCAGTGGCTGCCCGGCAGGAACGCGCCTCCCGCTTCATCCAGGTGGTCCTCCGCGTACAGCATGTTCGCGTCACAGACCTCGATGGCCATCGTGAAGAACGCGATGGTGGACGGGTCCAGATGGAACGAGAACTTCGGATTGTACGGCTGCGTCCTCTTGATGATTCGCCCATGCACGTGGATTTCGTTCGTCTCCTCGCCAGAGAGAATCCGCCGTGCATGGGTGTTCGTCTTGTCATCCGTCAGCTCGATGATGAACTCAGCTACAGGCGAGCCTGGCTGGGTGAATGCGAAGCGGACCGCGTTTGCCATTGTGGACTCCGGGGTTGGGAGTTGTGGCTTCTGGCGTTCGAATGGTGTGTCGTGGAAATGAATGACCCACTTGGGGTGGTCATCACCCAGGGGCGGCTCAGCCGGACCCCGTTGTGAAACCCACCTCCCAGCAGTCATGTGGGTCTGTCTTGAAGTCGTGGTGGCGCAGATGTGTAGGTCTGACGTGTATCATTCACACTCCGGCCTCTCGCTGACTCGTTGCGACTGGGGCAGACGCCTTGAGATACAGCCGCCTCATTGGGAGGCGTCGATGCCATTCAGACCGAATCTCGGAAACAGCCTGAGCAGACTTGGACAAGGGATGAAGCCCTTGTTGAAGCCGCCTGACCTGAAGCACCTCAAGACGAACGTGGGCCCACCGCCCGGGCAAAACAAGCCCGCCCCCAACGCGCGCCTGGAAGCATTCGCCCCGACGTCCAGGCCGCCATCCACCAGGCCCCTCACCACGGATACCAGGCCGAAGCCCACCACCTCCACGAAGCCTGACCCCAGGCCCGGACCGACAGCTTCACCTCTGCCCCGAAACCCAGCAATTCCCCTCCCATCAACCCCAGTGTCTCGGTCCCGACAAGAAGTCGCTCGTCGCGGACACGCCGTTTGGCCCGGTGACGTTGACGCCATTTCCGAACAATGACCGGGGATTCAAGGTCTCCACGCGCGCCGAGAACTTCAACAAGGTCCCGGTGGGGGACAAGTACACGGACCTGGTCCATGCGCTGCGTGAGAGCAAGGCCAGCGACGCGGCCATCGCCAAGGAGCTTCTGGACGGTATCGAGGGCAGCGCCCTTCCTCCGCCAGGAAGGCGGGCCATCTCCGAGGGCGCACCGACGAATGCCGCGGCCAAGCTCCTGGCCATCACCCACATCTCCGAGCCTCAGCGGTTCAACGGGGCCGACAAGGTGGCGCGCGGCGCACTCCATGCGGTGATGGATGGCTCGATGACGCTGGACCAGGCCTTCGGGAAGGAACGACCCGGCTTCCCCATGGCCGATAAAGCCGACTACATGCGCCGCGTCGTCAACCTCGAGAACAAGAATCTCCGAAATCGCCCGGAGCTGCCTCACGGGTTCGAGGACCTCGGCGGTGACATGACCGATAGCAGCGATGATGAAGCGTAGTCCGCTCACCATCGCGGGATGAGGCTCTGCGCTACCGGGCCTTCTTCTTCCCTCGGGGTGCCACCTCGTCGTGATACCCCGCGACGAGCATGCCGAGCGTCTTGGCCAGATGGACCACGGAATCCAACGGCACCCGGGTGTCCTTCATCCGGTTGTGCGCCGGGTCCAGGAACGCTCCCTGCGTCCCCGAGAAGTCCGTCCGCGTGAGCGTGCAGCCCCGGAAGGTGCTTCCAGTCAGTTCCGTTCCGGTGAAGTCCGAGTCGGTCAGGTCCAGGTCGAAGAAGTTCACCTCGCGCGCCACGCAGCGCAGGAACTCCATCTTCCTCAAGCTGAGTCCGACGAACGAGCAGTAGGACAGCCCTGAGTCCGCGAAGGAGAACTCCGGGTTCGACCCGATGTTGCTCCAGTCGATGCCAATCAACTTGCAACTCTCGAATCGCACGTCCCGCAGCGCGACCCGGCCGAGCTGCGCTCGGGTGATGTTGCTGCCACGGACGATGCATGCCTCCAGGATGGTGTCCTTCCAGCGGCTCTCTTGGAGCTGACAGTTCTCGAAGGTGCAGCGATAGAACTCCTTGTCGGCCAGGTCGGCGTTCTGGAGGTCGAGGCTCGTGAAGGTCTCGTTCTCGAAGTACGCCTCTCGCAGCAGGCGCTGCGTTCCCTCGGCTCCGGCTCCATCGTTCTCGCTCACGAAGCCAGTATCTCCATTTCCCCAAGGTCCATCGGCTGCGATGAAGGGAGGCGCCGTCGCGTCGCTTCTGGCGGCAATCAGGACTCTGAAGTTGCATCGCGGGGCCCAGGTGTGGGCAACGCGGGCCGCTTCGATGTGGCACGGAGGACGACACTCTTCTCGACATCGGGGTTGTCGGCGCCCCCGCTCTTGGGGAAGTCTCCTCTCCATGGAGAAACTCATCCCCGGCCTGCATCACTTCCAGACGGAGGTTTTTCGCTCCAAGCAGGAGCTCTACTCCCGACTCGCGGAGGCGCAGAGCCCCGAGGTGCTCTTCATCACCTGCTCGGATTCGCGCGTCCTCCCCAACGAGCTGACCAGCGCGGGGCCCGGCGAGCTGTTCATCATCCGCAACGCCGGCAACATCGTCCCTCCACACGGCACCCCCAACAACGGCGAGGGGGCCACCATCGAATACGCCGTGGCTGCGCTGGAAGTGCGCCACATCATCGTCTGCGGCCACACCCGCTGCGGCGCCATGCAGGGCCTCCTCCATCCCGAGCAGCTGTCCCGCCTCCCGGAGATGCGCGACTGGCTTCGCCACGCGGAGAACACCCGCCGCATCGTCCAGGAGAGCTACGGCCACCTGACGGGCCCCGCGCTCCAGGACGCCGCGGTGATGGAGAACGTCCTCGTGCAGGTCGAGCACCTGCGCTCGCTTCCCGTCGTCGCGGAGGGGCTCGCACGCCGCAAGCTCAACCTCTACGCGTGGGTGTACCAGCTCGAGGACGGCTCGGTGCACGCCTATGACCCGGACCTGGGACAGTACGCTCCCGTGGTCGCCGTGGACGGTGACTCCGCTCGTGCCCGCGGTCGCTTCGGCCTCCGTCAGGTGTTCTGAGCATGCGCTGGGCCGCGATGGCGGGTCTTTGCCTGACGCTGACGGCATCGGCGTCCGGACCCAATCCTCCGCGCCTGGAGGCTGTCGCCGCCACGGCTCGGCGGGAGGCCCTTGGTCGCGCGCTGTTCTTCGACTTGTCCTTGAGCGCCGATGGTCGGGTCGGCTGCATGACCTGCCACCTGCCGGAGCGCGTCTTCTCCGACAGGGATGCTCGCTCACTGGGCGCGCATCTCCGCGTGGGCACCCGGAATGCGCCCAGCCTGCTCGACGTGGCCGAGGCTCGGACGTTGTTCTGGGACGGTCGGCGCACCTCCCTGGAGGCGCTCATCCTCGACCCGCTCCTGCATCCCCAGGAGCACGCGCTGCCGTCCGCCGAGGAGCTGGTGGTTCGCGTGCGCAATCGCCATGCGGCGGCCCATGCGCTGGCCTTTCCCGACGAAGAGGTCTCCGCGCGGACCATCACCGGATCCATCGCCGCCTATGTGCGGACGCTCAAGTCCGGCGAGTCTGCGTTTGCTCGCTTCCATTTCGGCAAGGACTCCACCGCGCTCGACGAGGCCCAGCGCCGGGGACACACGCTCTTCATTGGCCGCGCCGGCTGCGCTCGCTGTCACACCGCGGGGCCCAAGGCGGCCCCCTTCACGGATGGGGCATTCCACGCGGGTGTGTTGCCGAAAAAGCTCCGCTCCAGGTTGCCCACCGTGGCCCGCGAGGTGGCGAAGCTGTCCGAGGCCGAGCGCTTCTCCGCCGTGGCCTCACGAGAGGAGGTGGCCGCGCTGGGGCGCTTCGTCGTGAGCCTGCGTCCGGAGGACATCGGGCGCTTCCGCACTCCCAGCCTGCGCAATGCGGCCCTCACGGCGCCCTACATGCACGATGGCAGTGTCCCCACATTGAGCGAAGCCGTGGCGCACGAACTGAACTCCCGCGTGAGCCGGCGGACTCCGTTCACCCCTCGAGATCATGCCGACCTGGTGGCCTTCGTCGAGGCGCTCACCAGCGCCTCGTTCTCCGAGCTGGGGCACACTGAAGTGATTCCGAACCTCAGCAGCGTGAGCCAGTAAGGACCTCCATGCCACGGCCTGAAGAGACCACGTTCCTGAATGTCGACCTGGACCTCAAGAGTTCGTTCGGCATGTCCAAGTTGCTGAGCGCGTTGGGCGACTCGGTTGCCCCGCTTCACGCAGAGGACGGGTTCGCGTGCCTGGAACTCGACGAGCAACCCGAGTCGCCCGAGGAGGCGGTGACGCGTCTGGCGACACTCATCACCCGCCTCCCCATGGATGCGCGCGAGGAGTGGGACCGGTGCTCGGAGCGGACGCTGGACATCGGCATCCAATCCGGTGCCA
Organism: Myxococcus eversor; assembly: GCF_010894455.1. Lineage (GTDB taxonomy): Bacteria > Myxococcota > Myxococcia > Myxococcales > Myxococcaceae > Myxococcus > Myxococcus eversor. The sequence goes on from NZ_JAAIXY010000033.1 coordinate 8,151, forward strand.
CGCCGCATCAGGTGTGCTACCGGCTCCCCGTGGCGGCACTCGCACTGGCGGCGAGCATCAACGCGGAGGTCGTCATCACGGTCTACGCGTGCCCCGCGCCGTCGCCCTGACCTCCGTCACCCCGTGAGCGCCGCGCGCCGTCGGTGACGCAGGGCCACGATGACCATGCTGGCGAACGTCACCACCAGCACGGCGAGTTCCTCCAGGCTGTCGAGCGGAGCCTCGTTCTCGTTGATGAGCGCCAGACTCAACAGGCACAGCACCAGGTGGACGCTGAAGACCGGCAGTGACGCGCTCCCCAGGAGCACCAGCATCCTCGGCTTCAGCCAGTGATAGATGTGCGGTGAGCCCCGGTCCGCGAGCACCGCCAGCGCCAGGAAGTTCACCAGCCGCAGCGGCGCCAACGTCCACTTGTCCAGGAGCACCGGCTCGCTCGCGAGCCACACGAAGGGCTCCACCTCATACCGCGCCAGGAGGAACAGCACGCCCAACACCCACGCGCTCCCCAGTATCACGGAGGACGCGCGCTCCTCGGGCAGCTTCACACGGGTCCGCTGACTCCCAGTCCACACACCCAGTACCCAGAGGAACTGCCAGGCGAACAAGTCGAACGCACCGGACTGGTCGATTCTGACCGGCAGCCAGGTGAGGTCTCCCAACCACGTGTACAGGGCTCTCTTCAATCCGAGCTGCGCCCAGAACCACACCAGTCCACTCAGGCACAACACCTTCGTCCAGCCCGCCGTCCTCGCCGCGAGCAGGACGAACGGTGTCAGGAACAACAGCACGACATACAGCGGCAGGATGTCGAGCAACGGCGGGCAGTACAGCAGCAAGAGGCTGCTCAACAGCGCGGTGAGCGGCTCCTGATGGTAGAAGTCGAGCAGGTTGCGGATGGCGGGCCGGTTCGCCAGCCAGCCCACCGTGCCGATGACCGTGAAGGCGAAGAGCAACAGCCCGACATGGTGCGCGTAGACCTTCAGCGCCCGCCTTCGCAGGCTCGCCCACAGGCTCAATGGCGTTTCCCACGTCTTCCCATGCGAGACGCCCACCAGGAACGCCGACAGGAACACGAAGCCCTCGGCCGCCGAGACGAACCCGAACGGCTGGCTGCTGTACGCGTGCAGCCGGGTGGGCAGGTGCGTCAGCGTCATCAAGACGAGGAGCAACCCCCGCAGGGCATCCAGCTCGGGTCGGCGTGGCATGAAGACGTGGGGCGTCCGGGCGCGGAGGGCGGGCGCCCTCGGCCCGTCACGGCGCGCCCAGCTCCTGCTCCAGGTGCGCTCGCAGCGCGGCAGGCCGCCGCATCGCGGTGTCTCGCATGGCCTGGATGGCCTCCCTCCAGCGCTCCATCGAGGACGGGTTGCGCCACCGGCCGATGTGCTCGGGCATCTCGGGCGCGAGCCGCGCCTCCGCCGCGTCGAGCCACGCCACGACGCGCTCCGGTGCGAAGGTGTTCTCCAGGTGCCAGTGGAAGCGGGCGATGAACAGACCCTTGAAGTCCGGGGACTTCAACAGGCTTCGCAGCAACACCTCGAGGGGCTCACCGATGCCGTCGCCACGCAGGAGCCTGCCCAGTGAGTTGACGTCGGGCCCCTTCATGAAGGTCGCGTCCAGGTCATACAGCAACCAGCGCCAACGCCCATCACCCGGGCCCGGTGTGCCGTCGCCCGTGCGGTTGCGCCAGAACTTGATGTTGTTGTTCGGCCAGTCCTCGTTGTCGAAGTAGAGCTGCGCGATGTGGTAGTCGATGAAGTCCTCCACATCCATCCGCTCCAGCACGTGCGCGTAATGCTCGGGCACGGACAGGTCGTGCTCCCGCACATACGTCAGCAGCTCCTCGTACGGCAGGATGTCCTCCAACTCCCCCGTGTCGAGGCCGCCGGCATTCTCCAGGATGACGATGTCCTTGCGCTTCAGCCCGTGGTGGGCCGCCAGGTAGTACTCGTCGTACCGCTCGCGCAGTTCGTGCAATCCCCAGTACTCGCCATTGAGGAACACCACCGCGGGCCGACAGGCCTGGAGCGCCAGCGACGTGTCGCGCAAGAGTCCCTGGAGGACGCAGTCCCTCAACTTGGAGACCTGCTGGTCCTGTCCCGAGGTGCGCACCAGCAGGCGCTTGAACTCGCGCAACGAATGGCCCGGGAAGAGGTCGGCCTGGAACAGCTCCGGGCCATAATCTTCCTTCGCATACAATCGCAGACTCTTCTGCGGCAGCGCCGCGCTCCCCGAGCCGTGGATGCGCACCCCCGCGTTCTGCGCAAGCACGGGCGCGCCGGATGTCTCGAACCACTCGACATGGACCGGGCGCTCCCAATCCTTGCCATCCTGCATGTAATTGCCCGTCCCATAGCCCTCCGACCAGTCCGGAGTCTCTTCATGGACGCGGCCCGGCACATAGATGCCCTGGACGGAGTCGAAGAAGTTCGCCGCGTCCGTCACCAGGGACAGCACGGGCAGGGTGTAGGGCCGCTGGCCAATGAGATACGTCCGCGCCTGTCCCGCCCCCACGGGCAGCTCACCCTCGAACCGCTGGACGCGCACCACCGTGCCGAGTGTCACGGGAGACGTGGGAGGCTGCCAACGCCAGGACTCGGGCGCGTCCTCCGGATTGGTCCGGATGAGGCTCAGCGGGGCCGGCTGTCCGGCCCGGTTCAACAGCGCCAGCGGCGCGGTGTAGACAGGAGAGGAGGGGCCCGGAGTCGAGCCGTCCAGGGTGTAGCGCGTCGTCGTCTCAGGCGACGTGGGCAGCGTGAGGAGCGCCTCGGAGGCATACAGTCCCTCCGGCGCCGCGAAGCTCAACCGCTGGAAGTCGAGCCGGGTGCGATTCTCCGTCCCGGTGTCGTGATAGGCGATGATTTCCAGGGCCTGGCTCTCGTGAGTCGGCTGCCAGGGAATGCTCCACCGCCCATCGGGCTCCAGCACCGCCTCGCCGATGAGCACCGTGCCCTCATAGACAACCACCCGGACGATGCCCGCATCGACCCGGAAGCCACCACGCAGGACGTGTTGCTCATTGTCCATGGCGTCGATGGTGAGGTCCGCATCGGGCTTCTGCTCCACCCGCTCGCCGGCGTCCTCACTCGGAGTGTCCCGACACGCTCCCAACGACAGCAGGAGCAGGGCGAGCGCCCCGGGAAGCGTCAGCCTCCCTGGCGAGCCGTGGCCGCGCGGGCGCGCCAGGACCTGGCGCCCCGGAACTTCGGGAGCTGACGACGGAGTCATGTGGGGGGCACGCTGCTGGGGACCTGGGGGGTGACAAGAACCACGGGTCCAACAGCAATACTCGTGCCTCAAACTATCTCCCTGAATTCATGGAGTAGTGTCGGGAGGGCGTGGCAGTGTGCCACGCTGGGGATGGCGGATTGCCATGGCGGCTGCTCACTCGAGCGAGGGTGGGACTTGCGATGACGGAGCCAAGACCCCGGCACTGTGCGACGTGTGGGCGTGCCCTGAACCCCCGCGAGGTCTACTACCGCTTCAACCTGGTGCTGGAGGGCGAGCAGGACGTGCTCGACTCCGGTGACGAGGCTGAAGACGGGGACAGGGACGCACTCGCGGAGCTGGTCCAGCGGTTGGAGGATGGGCCAGAGGACGCCAGCGAGTTGGAAGACCAGGTCCACTGGGAACGTGCGGGCGTGGTGTGTTCGGCCTGTCGCATCGTGGTGGTGCGCATGCTCGACGAAGGCGCGGGGACGCCGCGGCCCCACTGACGTCCCGGGCACCGGGAGGCGTCTTCGCCACCTCAGATTTCTGAGCAGGTGGGGAGAAAACGGCGTGCGCTTGTCAGCGTTTCAGACGTCTCTCCGAGTGACGCGCTCCTGGCCCCTGCATTGCTTTTGGCACCGGGTTCACTCGATGGGAGCCTTTCATGGACTCGAATCAACTGCGGCAGCTCTTCGCGAAGGCCCTGCGAGCGTCGCTGGCCTCTCCATTGTTGTTGGCCGGCTGCGGTGGCCTGGACCTGAAGGGCTACTCGCCTCCCGTGTGTGAGGATGGTTGGAAGCTCGCGATGAGCGGCCTGTCCCCCGCGACGCAGCCGGACCTGGTGCAGCTCCGTCGGAGCCAGGACACCGGGGACCAGCGCGACCCGCGCTTCCATGAGGTGCTGTCGTCTTCGGGCACGGCTTGCGCGACGGCGTCCCAGCCCGCGACGTGTCAGGCGGAGCTCGACGCCCTGGCCCCCGAGGGCGGCTTTCGTTCCTCCTGTGACTTGTTCTGCGAGTCGTATTACCTGGCGACCACGGAGGGCGACACCGTGGCGGCGAAGGCCTCGCTGGAGGCACTCCTGAGCTTCCTGGGTGCCATCGACACGCCCCAGGAGGCCCTGCTGCGGGTCTTCGCGGACGGCTACACCGTGAGCTGCTCCCAGTTGGAGCGCGGCGCGGTGAAGGCGAACGGGGACGGCACCTTCAACGTCGTCGCGAGCAAGGGCTTCGCCTGCGGAGAGGGGACGAAGGAGACGCAATACCTCTTCCAGGTGTCGGCTACGGGCGAGGTGGTCGAGAAGGACAGTGAGGTCCTGAAGCGCGGCGACAAGGGCTGCTCCGTGGGGCGTCGGCCGGCGGGACTCCAGTCGGATGGCGTCGTCGAGTGCGCGGATACCGTGGGGCGGCACCTGGCGCTCGTCGCCCACCTGGAGGCGGTCTCCATCCAGGCGTTCCTTCGGCTGCGCGCGGAGCTGGCGCTTCATGGCGCTGACGTCGAGCTCCAGGATGCGGCGCTGCGCGGCGCGATGGACGAGGTGATGCACACGGAGGTGTCCGGGCGTCTGGCCCGGAAGTACGGCGCGACGCCGGAGCGGCCCCAGGTGGCTTCGCTTCCGCCCCGGCCGCTCGCGGAGGTGGTGTTGGACAACGCCGTGGAGGGGTGCGTGCGCGAGACGTATGGCGCGCTGGTGGCCCACCACCAGTCCCTGCACGCGGAGGACTCAGAGGTGCGCGAGGTGATGGCGCGCATCGCCGAGGACGAGACGCGGCACGCGGACCTGTCGTGGGCCGTCGACCGCTGGGCGAGCGCGCGGCTTGCCGAGAGCGAGCGGACGGCGGTGCGCGAGGCCCGGCTGCGGGCCGTGGAGACCCTGCGCGCGGAGGTGGCCGAGCCGACTGATGCCGCGCTCATCCGCGAGCTCGGTCTTCCCACGCCGGAGGTCGCCATGGCGATGGTGGACACGCTCTCGCGCGAGCTCTGGAACTGAGCCGGGAGTCATTCGCGTCAGGACGTGGGCGGGGTGCTCGCGAGCACCTCGCGAAGGCGCTCCTCCAGGAAGCGCCGCTCGGGCTCGGTGCGCACCAGCGCGAGGGCCCTGCGGTACGCCGCCTCTGCTTCGCGCCAGCGCCCCAGGCGGCGAAGCAGCTCCGCGCGGGCCGCCGGCAGCAGGTGATACGCGGTCAGCCTGCCAGAGGACTCCAGGTCGTCGACCAGCGCGAGTCCCTGCTCCGGGCCGCGCGCCATCGCCACCGCCGCCGCGCGATTGAGCTCCACCACCGGGCCCGGGGCCAGCTCGGTGAGCCGTCCATAGAGGGCGGCGATCTGCTCCCAGTCGGTCTCCGCCGCGTGCTTCGCCTGGGCATGGAGCGCCGCGATGGCCGCCTGGACGGTGTAGGGCCCGTGCGCGCCCAGCGCCAGCGCCGCGTCGAACTGCTCCAGGCCCTCCTTCATCTCCGAGGCATCCCACAAGCTCCGGTCCTGCCGGTCCAACAACACCAGCCCCCCGTCGTCGGCCACGCGCGCGCGGCGACGTGAGTGGTGAAGCAGCAGCAACGCCAGCAACGAGGCCACCTCGGGATGGCGCGGCAGCAGCGAGCGCGTCAGCCTCGCCAGCCGCAGTGCCTCCGCGCACAAATCCATGCGCAAGAGCTCCATGCCCTCCGTCGCGGAATGGCCCTCCGAGAAGAGCAGGTAGATGGCGTGCAGCACGCCCCGGGTGCGCTCGGCCAGCGCGTCCGGCTCCGGGATGACGTAGGGGATGCGCGCGTCGCGAATCTTGCGCTGCGCCCGCACCAACCGCTGCGCCATCGTCGCGGCGGGCACCAGGAACGCGCGCGCCACCTCCTCCGTCGTCAGGCCGCACAGCGTGCGCAGTGCCAGGGCCACCTGGATGTCCTCCGCCAGCGCCGGGTGACAGCAGGTGAAGAGCAGCCGGAGTGAGTCATCCGGATGCGCCTGCCAGTCCCTGCCGTCGAGCGTCGGGGCGAGCTCCTGCTCCACCCTCGCGATGACCTCCAGCGCGTCCACGCGTGCGCCGAGCCGGGCGCTTCTGCGCACCCGGTCCACCGCCTTGTTCTTCGCCGCGCGCAACAGCCACGCGCGCGGCTCCGTCGGAACACCCTCGCGCGGCCACTGGAGGAGCGCCGCCTCGAAGGCCTCCTGCACCACCTCCTCGGCCGAGCCGAAGTCTCCGCCCATGACGCGGATGACCGTGGCGACGATGCGGCCATAGTCGTCGCGCCAGGTCCGCTCGAGCAGGGACGGCAGGTCCGTCATGAAGGCTCCACCCAGGCCCCGACCTCCACGCCCGGGGCCCGGGCTTCGGGCCTCAGCCCATGGTGCCGGAGAAATCCACCACCGGGCGGATTTCCACGCAGCCCAGCCGCACGCTCGGAATGCGCGAGGCCAGCGCGATGGCTTCGTCGAGGTCCTTGGCCTCCACCAGGAAGAAGCCTCCGAGTTGCTCCCGCGTCTCCGCGAAGGGGCCGTCCGTCGTCAGCCGCTTGCCATCGCGCACGCGCACCGTCGTCGCCGTCTGCGTCGGCTGCAGCGCCTCACCCGAGACGAAGTTGCCGCTCTTCTGGATGGAGTCCGTGTAGGCGGAGTACTCACCCATGAGCTGCTCGGTCTCCGCCTTGGGCATCGTCTCCCAGGCCTTCTCGTTCTCGTAGATCATCAGCAGGTACTTCATGGGGTGGGTCCTCTCGATATGGGGGAGCGCAGTCTCCCGCCGAGGAGTCGATTGGGGATTCGGGAAATCGACAGCGGTTTTCGGGAGGATTTTCCGGACCGCGTCAGGAGGGCGTCCCCAAGGGGGAGAAGTGGCTGAAGGGGCCATGGCCGCGCCCCAGGGCGAGCGGGTGCTCCAGGGCGGAGGTGACGTGGGCCTTGGCGCGCCGGGTGGCCTCCCAGGGGCTCTGTCCCAGGGCGAGCCAGGCGGCGATGGCGGCGGACAGCGTGCAGCCGGTGCCGTGGGTGTTGTGCGTCTTCACCGCGCGCAGGAACAGCGTCTCCAGCCGCTCGCCGTCGAACCAGACGTCCAGCCCGCGAAGCTCGCCGGCCATGCCCCCGCCCTTGACGAGCACCGCGCGCGGGCCGAGTTGATGGATGCGCCGCGCGGCCTCCTCCATGTCCTCCAGCGTGTTCAGCTCCATCCCCGCGAGCAGCTCCGCTTCGTGCCGGTTGGGAGTGACGACGTCGGCGAGCGGGAGCAGGTGTTCCTTCAGGGCCCCGACGGCCGAGTCGTCGATGAGGCGCGCTCCGGCGCGGGACACCATGACGGGGTCCACCACCAGCGGGCCCAGCTTCAGGGCCTTCAGCCGCCACGCGACGACGGAGATGATGTCGGCGTTGACGAGCATGCCCGTCTTCACCGCGCCCACGCCCAGGTCCTCGGCGACGGCGTCCAACTGCGCGGCCACGGCGGCGGCGGGGAGGACGTCCACGCGGGTGACGCCCCGGGTGTTCTGCGCGGTGATGGCCGTGAGCGCGGTGGTGCCGTGCACGCGGTGGAAAGAGAAGGTGTTCAGGTCCGCCTGGATGCCGGCGCCACCACCGCTGTCGGAGCCGGCGATGGTGAGCGCCGTCGGCACGGGCTTGGGAGTCTCCATGGGCCGCATGCTGCGGCACCCGGAGCGTGGGAGCCACCCCAAATTCCGGGGGCGGGCCCGCCTCGTCGCGAGCCCGCACCCGGAGTCACCCCGACGTCAGATGGCGCTGCCCAGCGTCAGGAAGACGACCTCCGCCGCGCGCACCTGTCCCAGGCCGGTGAAGCTCGCCGTGTCGATGAGCAGCGTCCACTCGCCCAACAGGCTCCGGTCATGGAAGGAGTTGGTGGCTGGCGTGGAGCCACCCAGGGCGATGCTGCACGCGTCCACGAACGAGGCCGCCTGGAAGGGCGTGGCGCAGGCCGCGTTGGCGACGTCGCACGCCGGCAGGCCGGACCCGCAGGCGGAGAAGGACACGTAGTGGAGCACCTGCCGGGTCCCTCCAGAGGTGTAGTTGTCCCTGCTGAGCAGCTCGAACTCGGCGAAGTGGTTGCCGAGCTTGAAGCCATCCATCGTGTCGCGCACCAGCACGGCCGGCACGGTGGCCGTCGTGCCGCTGGTCGTCACCACGTTGACGCGCACGTTGCGCACGCGGTGGCCCTTGCGCAGGGCCAGGAGCGGTGAGGCCGCCAGGTCCGTCGCCGTCACCTGGAAGCGCGCGCCCCGGTACGTCGTCGCCCCGTTGACCAGCTCGCCCAGGGGCTTGAGTCGCTCCAACTCGTTGGCCGACAGCGCATGGAAGTCGCTCGCGGGCAGGCGTCGGTAGTACTGCGCCGGGCTCTGCACGGTGTGCGAGGCCAGGCTGTCCAGGCCCTCCACCAGCCGCGTCTTCATGTCCGGGTAGTTGCCCAGGTGGAAGTCGATGTTGTCGCGGAACGAGGCGGGAATGGCGCTGCCACCGGTGCTCGGGTCGAAGGGCAGGTACTGGTACTCCGCCACGCGGATGAGCTCCCAGTAGCGCATCGTGAGCTGGTCCAACGTGCGCAGCGCCCGTGCGTACACCTGCTGGCCGATGAGGAGCTGGTCGAACTTCCGCAGCTCCGTGCCGCTGCCGAAGTTGAGGATGTCGTTGAGCGCGTCGCGCGCCGCCACCGCGTTGCGCTGGCGCAGGAGCACCGTGTCGCGCTCCATCAGCGCCAGCTTGTAGTCCGCCTGGGCCTTGACGAGCTGGGCCTGGAGGTCCAGCAGGTCCAGGGTGATCTCCACCTGGGACTGGGCCAGAATCTCCTTCTTCACCTCGTCCGAGATGACACTGCGCGCCGGGCTCTTCTGGCTGCCGGAGACGACGTCCCAGAGCTGCGTGCCACCCGTCGTCAGCGTGTCCTTGAAGGGCTTCGTCTTCGCCGCCTCGGTGGCGCTGGTCTTCAGCGCCTCCCACACCAGGGATTGCACGGACGTGCTCGCGCTGCTCGTCGGCCCGGCGCCGGGCACGGGCGTGGCGCTGGTCTCCGACTTGAAGCTCTTCTTCACCTCACTCCACAGGCTCTCCGCGCTCTTCCCCGCCAGGGCGGTGGCGAACTGCCCCCCGTACGCGGCGGCCACCTTGCCGATGAGGTCCAGGACGAAGTCTCCGAAGTTCTTGTTGTTGGAGTTGTAGTGGTTGGTGATGCGGGTGTCCGTCGCCTGGATGCTCTCGGTGAGCTGGGTGATGGCGGCCTTGCGGTTGTTCATGGACGTCTGCAGGGCGGTCAGCGCCGCGTTCGCCGCGGTGATGCGCTGGTTGGCCACGGCCTCCTCTGCCTCCAGCGCGACGACGTCGGCGTTCATCGCGGCCTGGTTCTGCGTCATCCAGGCGGACAGCTGCATGCCATTGGAGAGCGCGAGCCACTGGTTCACCGAGCTGTCCAGCACGTCGTAGAGCGAGTCGAACTCCGCGCGGAGCTGCTCGTAGCGCAGGTGCGAGTTGAAGGGGGTCTCCCTGGCCAGGCCGTAGAAGTTGCGCTGGCCCTGGATGTAGCTCAGGCGGGTGACGTCGTGGGCCATCAGCGGGCACAGCGCGCCGTACAGGTACGCGGAGGAGAAGGGCGCCTGCGCGCCGAGCGGCTCGTCACACACCAGGCCCGCCTGGGCGAGGATGCCACCCATCTCCATGACGTTCTGCATGTAGATGAAGGCGGCCTTCCGCAGCTCACCGCGCTTGAAGTACGTGTTGCCGTTCGCCTGGGCCACGCGCCATGACTGGGGCGCGAGCAGCGCGCGGAGCATGTCCACGTCCCGGCGCGCCGAGCGGAGGATGCGCTGCGTGCCAGCGGTACCGGTGGCGCCAGCCGTGCCGGCGGTGGACTTGGTGCCGATGAAGCAGGTGCGCTGCTCCTCCCGGGGGGTGCAGAGGTAGGTCTCCCAGTGCTCACACGTGCCAGGAGGGGACTCCAGCACCGTCACCGTCACCGTCTTGGATGCGCGGTTGCCGCCCAGGCCCTTCTTGCCGCCCACGGGGGCCGCGGTGACGAGCTCCGCGCGCGTGTCCACGTAGCGTCCGTTGTAGGACTCGGACAGGGACACGGAATGCCACGTCTGCACCTTGTTCCTGCACGCCAGGTCGCCGATGAAGGGGCTGTTGCGGCAGGTGGTGTCGGCGCAGTCCTTGAACCCGTCGTTGTCGTTGTCCAGGCCGTCCGTGCACTGCGCATAGGTGTTCTCCTGCGCGCCGCAGACATTCCCCGTCAGGGGGCTGTTGCCGCACTGGAAGTCAGCGCAGTCCTTGAACCCGTCGCTGTCATTGTCCAGGCCGTCGCTGCACGTGGCCGCGGTGGCTTCCTGGAGGAAGGGATAGTCGTCGGGCTCGCACACCTTCACGTACGGGTTGTTCGCGCAGTTGGAGTCCTGGCAGTCCGTCTTGCCATCGCCATCGTTGTCGATGCCGTCCGAGCAGGCCTGCGGGGTGCGCTCGGTGCCACACGCGGAGAGCACGCGAGGGTTGAAGCGGCACTCGTAGTCGTCGCAGTCCTTGTGGCCGTCCAAATCGTTGTCGATGCCGTCCGCGCAGGCCGCGTCGCTCGCCTCCTCCAGGCCGTTGGTGAGGACCAGCGCCGGGCCCAGGTTGCAGTATGGGTTGCCGAAGCAGCCCGGGTCCGAGCAGTCGCCCAGGCCGTCATTGTCGTTGTCGATGAGGTCCCGACACTCCTCGTCGCCGCCTTCACCCGCCTCCCCGCACGTCGTCGAGTAGTTCTGGCAGGAGAAGTCGGCGCAGTCGGTGTACCCGTCGCCGTCGTTGTCCTTGTCATCGTCGCAGGCGTCCTCGGAGAACTCGCTGTTGGACGGGCGCGACTGCTGACAGAAGCCGCGCAGGCGGCACTTGGTGTCGGCACAGTCCACCGCGCCATCCCCGTCGTTGTCCTTGGCGTCGCTGCACGCCTCGGCGGAGGACTCCTTCTGGATGGGGCTCCACGTCGCGTCCGAGCACACGGTGACGTGGGGGTTCTTCGAGCAGGCGTAGTCCTGGCAGTCGGCGTAGCCGTTGTTGTCGTTGTCGATGCCGTCGCTGCACTGGGCGTTGTCCGCCTCCGTCAGCAGGTCGCACAGGGCGATGGCGGGGTTCCACCGGCAGCGCAGACTCTGGCATTGCAGGTCCTCGTCCATGAAGCACTGCTCGGGCGTCACGGGCGAGGCCTTGTTCGGTTCGTTGACCAGGCCGGGACCGCGCAGGGACGTGTAGCGGATGACGACGTCGCCCGAGCGTCCACCGTTGCCGCCGTTGCTGCCATTCTGGGGCGCCTTGATGACGGTGCCGGTGCAGTTGAGCTTGGGGTCGGGGCCGTTGTTGCCGGTGATGGTGTGGTTGATGGCGGTCGACGTGCCATCCGCGCCCAGCCAGCCGTCCTCGCCGCGCTCGGCCGTGGTGTTGACGCGCACGCCGTTGAGCTCGTTGGTGTAGAGCACGAAGCTGCCGCCGTTCTGTCCGCCGCGCCCGGGCGGCAACACCGCGTCGTCCGGATTCGGGTCGGCCTGGGCGGTGCGCACGCCGGGGACGGTGCGCAGGGGGAAGCCTCGGGACGTGTACGAACCGGAGGCGATGACGAGCGTCGCGCCGCCCGTGTCCACCGGGCCCGCCAGCTCCACGCTGGGGGCGACGATGACGATGGCCGCGTACTTGCGCTGCGTCGGGTCCTGCTCGGAGACCTCATACAGGTTGGCGCAGGCGTGGCTGAAGCTGCACGCGTTGCCAGGCAGTGTCTGCCAGGTGACGACCGGGTTCTGCAGGGCTTGGACGCCGTCCGCGTTGGGCAGCAGGGCCTGGTTGCCCTTGAGGAACACCGGATAGTCGCGGGCATACGACGTCAGCACGCGCACCTTCTCGGTGGGCTGGTGGCGGCCGGTGAGCACGCCCCGCAAGTCGTCGAAGCGGGGGCTGGGGAGCACCGCGAGCAATTCGCCCACCGTGGTGTCCATCGTCGCCGGGCCCGCGGGCAGGCCGCGCAGCTCCGAGAACTCCATGGGCGAGGAGAACGCCAGCGGCTGCGAGGTGGTGCCCGTCTCCAGCTCCTCCGCCGGAGGCCCGTCCTCTCCTGGCGGCAGATTGTCTCCACAGGCACTCAACACCAGCGCACAGGCCATTCCCCAGACTCGCCGCCGGCTTTGGCGGATGCTTCCCAAGAAGTTCATCGTGGTTGCTCCTTTGCTGGCGAGGTGAACGGCGACCCCCGGATTCCTTCTCTGGGAATTCATGGGACGCCGGAAATGGGAGCTGAAACGAGTTACCATCCCCGCCCCATGGCCCCTCGCCTTCGCCCCACTCGCGGCGTCCTGCTGTTGTTGTGTGCGTTCGTGCTGTTCCCGGCCCTGGCCGCCGAGGCCCGGACCGCCCTCTCGAGGGTGGACGGGCAATGGCAGCTCCAGGTGGAGGGGCGCCCCTATGTCGCCAAGGGCGTGACCTTCAGCGGCAGTGGCGGCTCGGCGGCGTATGAGCAGGACTGCGCGCGGCTGGCGGCCCTGGGTGTCAACACGCTGCGCACGTGGGGCGTGGGCGCGGAGACGACGCTGCTCCTGGACGCCGCGCACAAGCATGGCCTCAAGGTGCTCGTCGGGCTGTGGATGCGGCATGGCCAACCCGGCGCGGAGGATGACGACTCGTTCGACTACCTCACGGACGTGGCGGGCATGAAGAAGCAGCGCGCGGACACGCTGGAGAGCGTGAAGCGCCTCAAGGACCACCCGGCGGTGCTGGCCTGGGGCCTGGGCAACGAGGTCATCCTCAACAGCCCCAATGACGCGGCGAAGGAGGCCTACGCGCGCTTCCTGGAGAGCGTGGTCCAGGACATCAAGAAGGCGGATGCAAATCACCCGGTCATCTCCGTGGACGCTTGGGTGCTCGCGGTGAAGTGGTGGGAGAAGTTCGTCCCGTCGCTCGACGGGTATGGCCTCAATGTCTATGGCCGGGGCGTGCACGTGCTGCCGGACGCGCTGAAGAAGGAGGGCGGCACCAAGCCCTGGCTCATCACCGAGTTCGGCGCGCAGGGCGAGTGGGAGGCGCCCAAGGACGCGAACGGCATCGCCCGGGAGCCGGATGACCAGGAGAAGTACGCCGTCATCGTCGACGCGTGGAACAACGCGCTGGCGCCCCACGTGAAGGCGGGCAACTGCCTGGGCCTGTTCGTCTTCAACTACAGCGCGACGTTCGACCACACCAGCCTCTGGCTCGGCATGATGTCGGGCAAGTCGACGCGGCCCGCGTGGCACGCGGTGCGTGAGGCGTACACGGGCCAGAAGCCGGCGACGCCCCTGCCCGAGCTGAAGGGCCTCACCGTGGACGCCGTGAAGAAAGAGCCCACGGGGACCTGGGCCGACGTGCGTCTGGACGTGAAGAAGGCCGACGACGCGCCGCTGGAGGTCTCCTTCGCCTACAACTTCCGGGGCGCGGCCACCCGGTATGAGCGCGGCGAGGTCATCCGTCTGCGCGCCAGTCCCGGCGCGACGCCGGACTCGTGGCGCGTGAAGGTTCCCGCCACGGTGAAGGGCCCCATCAAGCTGTATGCGCTGGCCAAGGACGCCTCCGGCAACCTGCTGATGGCGACCAGCTCCCTGGTGCCGCCGAGCGCTCCGTGAGCCGTCTCCAGCCGCTGAAACACACTCCGGGAGTTGTCGACTGGACTCCTGGTTTGTGTTGTTGGTCGGTAATTACCGCTTTTTAAGATATCAAGAGGAAGACTCGGAGTCCGCGTAGTAGGGTCGGCGCGGCATGAGTCCCGAATCGTCTTCGCGTCCTACACCCCCGGACGGGCCCTCGCGCTTCAACCGTCGTCGAGCCATCGCCCTGCTGGGCGGTGGGCTCCTGTTGCTGACCGTGGTGGGGCTGGTGGCCTCTCGAGGGGGCGACGGGGGTGCCCACGTCGCGCCGGGGGAGCCTCGTTCCGCCTCCGGTGGTTCCGCTTCCGCTCGCGCGCAGGGACGGGCCGGCGCTGCTCCGGCCGCTGAAGCAGGGGAGGCCGTGGCGGGGGCGCCCCGGTACGACGCCACCACGTGTTGGCGCGACCTGGAGCGCTTCAACGAGGGCGTGAGTATCGACACGTTCCGTGAGTGGGCCGCGCCGCTGCTGGCTTCCAGGGACCCGCTGGTCCGCATGTATTTGAAGGAGCGGCTGACGGAGCTCATCGGCAACGACGCGGGCCGGGCGAGCCAGGTGCTGGAGTGGACGCGCGACGCGGGGCCGAAGGAGTTCAAGGTCTTCGCGATGGCGCTGAAGGACTCGGAGGCCGTCCACCTGCCAGAGGTCTCCCGGAAGATGCTGGAGCTGGGGATGGACGTGGCGCTGGAGCCGGAGCGGCGCGCCGGGGTGCTGTCCTCACTGGACACCCAGAAGCAGTTGTCGCCCGACGCGCTCGGGAAGCTGGCGGACTTCGCCAAGGACCCGGCCTCGGGTGAAGCGGGCTGGGCCGCGGCGCGAACCATCGCCCGGGTGATGAAGAACGACCATGAGCGGTCGGCGAACGCGGCGCCCTACCTGGACAAGCTCTTGAGCATCGGCACGCAGTCGCTCGACGAGCACGTGCGGTACATGGCGCTGTCGACGCCCATGGAGACCGCGCCCGTGTTGGACGCGAGTGCCACCGACGGCTTCGCGAAGGTCCTCACCACCGAGGGCAGCCCCGACGGACGCGGCGCCGCCGCGCACAACCTGTCGCTGTCCGCGGACCGGGCGAAGGTGCTGGAGACCTTCGCGCGCGCCTTCGAGCCGGAGCAGGACGTGTGCGTGCGCTGGTCGCTGTTCCGCTTCTCCGCGCGCGCCGCGGGCAAGGACGCGCTGCCTGTCATGGCGAACATGGCGCTCGTCGACCCGCGCTTCCAACCGACGTACCAGGACTTCGAGCGCATCTACGCCAGTGGTGTCCTGGACTTCGAGCGTGTGTGGCTCGCGCTCGCGGACCAGGACCCCTACGGCTGCCTCCACCGCGACTGAGCTCTCCATGACGCGCACCTTCCTGCTGGCCCGGGCCCTGTGCCTGCTGACGTTGTCATCTCTCGCGCACGCGACGGAGACGCCGCCGCCTCCCCCCGCGCTCCAACCCGAGACGTGCTCCGTCGAGGGCTTGATGGACTCCATCCGGCGCGGGCTCCAGTCGAAGTCTCCGGCCTACCGCCGCTATCTGCGAGAGCTGTTGAAGGAGTCCGCTGTCACGCTGCCGGAGGAGCAGCTCCGCGCGGCCTTCGAGCGCGAGACGGAGCCCGTCATGGTGGAGCACCTGGCGGCGGCGCTGGTCGCGAAGACGGAGCGGGGTGAGAGCCCGGCCACGCTCCAGCTCGTGGGGAAGCGTGCCTCCACGGACGCGGACCCGGCCGTGCGCGCGGCCTCGACGCGGGCTCTGCGCCGCACGAGCGCGGAGGAGCACACGGGCGATTTGTACTCGCGGCTGGTGCGCGACGCCTCACCCGAGGTGCGGATGGAGGCAGCCACCAACCTCATCGAGGACAACCAGTTCGTCTACGCCGGACTGCACGGGCCCGTGTCGGACATGGCGGTGGCGGCGGCCGTGGCGTCGAGTGATTCGAAGGTGACGGCGCGAATCCTGGACAACATCTCCACGGCGGCCATCAGCAAGGAGTCGGCGGAGCAGCTCCACACGCTCCTGGGCGGAGATGATGCCCAGGTGCGCGCGGCGGCGGCGAAGGCGCTGGGCGGCGTGCCCGCGCCGGAGATGTCCCGCGCGCGGCAGACGCTGGTGGCGCTGTATCGCGGCGAGTCGGACGTGGGCGTGCGCACGGCCATCCTCCAGAGCCTCGCGCGGCTGGGCTTCGCCAGCGCGGTGCCGGAGCTGACGGCCTTGAGGAATGTCGACCCGCGCCTCGCGCCGGAGGTCGACGCGTGGGTTCGGGCATTGAGTACAGGTCTTCAGGAGTGGAGCCTGATCCTGAGGGAGAAGCAGCGGTTGCAGCAGGCTCGATGAGCAGCAGTCCTTCTGGGGGCCGCACAGTCGGCCCGAAAGGAACAACGATGCGTAGCTCCAAGTCGCGCCTCGCGGCGCTGACGGCCCTGGTAGCACTCCCCACCGCGGCGCTCGCGTACACCGCCGTCGCGCCGTACCCCAGCACCGTGACGGCCACCACCTACTACTCCAGCGGCACGTACCACGGCGCCGTGGACGTCGCGAACTCGCGCTGCAACTACTGGGGCGCCGAGACGGGCGTCTCCGCCAGCGTCCGTTGGAACGTGACGGTCCGCACCTCCGGCGTCGTCTGCAACGGCAATGGCAGCGGCAACCAGAACGAGGCGAAGCTCGACCTCGGCAGCGGCTGGTCCTTCCGTCAGTGGCATTGGATCAAGACCAGCGATTCGTATGACCGCACGTGCAATCGCTGCCAGGTCGGCAACCTGGGTGGCACGGGCAACGCCACCGGTCCCCACTCCCACTTCCAGAAGGACCAGTACGGGACGAAGAACACGTCCTGGTACTCGTCCTACACCTCGAAGGGCGAGGCCTTGGACCGTGCCGAGCTGATGGGCTACATCTGACGGCCCACGGGCTGGCGTCACGCTGCTTGAGCAGGCGTCGTCGGCCCGCACCGGCCAGGGAGGCAGGGGCCCTGTGTCCCGCCTCCCTGGCTCGGTGACTCGAAGGCCCTGCGTCAACTTGACGCGCTCGCGACGAGGGGACTCCCGGGGTAAGAAGAGGCGTGTTCCGCCCGCTCACCGACTCGCAGGCGGCCCCGCGCGGCCAGCGCTCCGCCTTCCATCGCTCCACCCAGGACGTGGTGGACCTCTTGTCGTCCAGCGCGATTGCCCTCGGCTGGCTGGTGCGCCTGCGCTGGCACGCCGTCGGGGGCTCGGCGCTGACGGTATTCGTCGCCGTGCGCGGGCTGGGGTTCGACCTCCCCGTATTGCCGTTGCTCGCGGTGGTGGCGACGACAGGGGTGTCCAACCTGCTCCTCACCCTGTGGCTCCGCCGCGCGCCGGTGGTGAAGGCCCATCACCTGGGCGGGGTGCTCGCGTTCGACACGATGCTGCTGACGGCGCTGCTCGCGCTGTCCGGAGGGCCCGACAACCCGTTCGCGATGCTGTACCTGGTGCACGTGACGCTGGCGGCGCTGGTGCTGGGGCCTCGCTGGACGGTGGGCCTGTCGCTGCTGTCCATCCTGGGGCCCGCGCTCCTGCTCCACGTCCATGTCCCGCTGCGGGAGCTGGCGCACGTGTCGGGCTCGGCGCCGAGTGGCTCGCGACATGTGCTGGGCATGTGGGTGGCCTTCATGCTGACGGTGATGCTCATCGCGCTGATGGTGGCGCGGGTGTCCGCGGCGCTGAGGGACAGGCAGGAGGCCCTGGTGCGCGCCCAGTTGCTCGCGGCGCGCGCTGAGAAGCTGGCGTCGTTGAGCACGCTGGCTGCGGGCGCGGCGCACGAGCTGGGAACGCCGCTGGGGACCATCGCGATTGCAGCCAATGAATTGGAGGCCCTCATCCTGGAGGAGCCGCACGAGGCGCTCGAGGATGCGCGCCTCATCCGGGACCAGGTGGAGCGGTGTCGGGACATCCTGGAGCGGATGAGCGCGCGGGCGGGGCAGACCTACGGCGAGGTGCCGGAGCAGACGACGACGGGGGTGGTGCTGGAGCGGCTTCGCGAGCAGTTGTCGACGGGGGAGCTGGCGCGCCTGCGCTTCGAGGAGAGCCCGGACCTGTCGCTCTGCTTCCCCATGCGTGGGTTGGTCCAGGTGCTGGCGAACCTGGTGCGCAACGGCCTGCATGCGAGCGACGCGTCCCAGGCTCCCGTCACGGTGCGAGTGAGTGGCGACGCGGGGCGGACGACCTTCGTGGTGGAGGACCAGGGCACGGGCATCCCTCGCGAGGTGCTGGAGCGCCTGGGGGAGCCGTTCTTCACCACCAAGCCCCCAGGGCAGGGGATGGGGCTGGGCTTGTTCCTGGGGCAGACCTTCGCCGAGCTGTGCGGCGGGCGACTGGAGCTGTCGTCGGAAGAAGGCAGGGGCACGCGCGCCACGCTGGAGCTGCCGTGTCGGAGGGAGCCCATCCATGTCGCCGCCTGAGGTGTCGCCGGTGGTGCTCGTCATCGACGACGACGAGCCCTATCGCGAGCGACTGGTGAAGGCCTTCGGCCGCAAGGGCTTCGCGGCGCATGGCGCGGGCAGCGCGAAGGAGGCGCTGGAGCGCGCGCGGGTGTTGCGCCCGGGGTATGCGGTCATCGACCTGCGCCTGCCGGACGGCTCGGGGTTGGACCTGGTCCGCGAGCTGAAGGCGTTGGATTCGCGCACGACGATGGTGGTCCTCACCGGTTACGGAAGCATCGCCACCGCGGTGGAGGCCGTGCGCCGGGGCGCCACGCACTACCTCGCCAAGCCGGTGGACGTGGACGACATCCTGCTGGCCTTCGCGGGCGCCACGCTGCCGGCGGGCGAGGCCGTGGCGCTGGAGCATCAGGTGCCATCCCTGGCGCGCGCGGAGTGGGAGCACATCCAGCGCGTCCTCGCGGACTGCGGCGGCAACATCTCCCAGGCCGCCCGCCTGCTGCGAATCCAACGCAGGAGCCTCCAGCGAAAGCTGTCCAAGCACCCCGTGCGGCAGTGATTGACGTGGGGTGCGTCACCAAGACGCACGAGGCGGCGCTCGCGGTCCATTAGGGTGACAGACGTCCGAAGCGCTGGAGAGGTGAGTGCGATGGCGTATCCGGTGGTGCTCTTCCTCCATTCGTGGCTGCGCTGGGCGGTGGTGGTGCTCGTCCTGCTCGCGCTGGGAAGGGCGCTTCGCGGCTGGCTCGG
Organism: Myxococcus eversor; assembly: GCF_010894455.1. Classification (GTDB taxonomy): domain Bacteria; phylum Myxococcota; class Myxococcia; order Myxococcales; family Myxococcaceae; genus Myxococcus; species Myxococcus eversor. The sequence continues at coordinate 27,101 of NZ_JAAIXY010000033.1, forward strand.
TGGAAGGGGCTGGACTCCCGCGGACCGTCGGCTCCAGGTGCTCGTGGTCTCCGCCTTCGACTCCCAGATGTTGCTGGGGCTGATTCTCTACTTCGGCCTGAGTCCCTTCACGCCTCCCGCGCTGGAGGGCGGCCTGCGCGCGAGCCTGGGCGTCCCCGCGCTGCGCTTCTTCAGTGTCGAGCATCCGACGTTGATGCTGCTGGCGCTCACCGCCGTGCACGTGTCGTCCGCGCTGAGTCAGCGCGCGGAGGCGCCCGTGGCCCGTCACCGCCTGTGGGCCCTGGGCCTGCTGCTCGCGACGCTGCTCGTCTCCTTCGCGATTCCCTGGGCCGGACTGTCCCACGGCCGTCCCCTGTTCCGAGGCTTCTGAGGTCCGCGTCCATGTACGACTTCCTCTGGCTGCTGATGATGGTTCCCACCGCCTCCAGCAAGCCGCGCGCGGCGAGGACTCCCGTGCCCCCTCTGTCGGAAGTGCCCCGGCAGGGCCCGCGTCGCGAGCCGCCCGCGCCTCCCGTGCGTCGCTCGCGGCGCATGCGAGTGCCCGCTCGGCGCCCGCGAGACTCCGCTCCTCGGTGAAGCGCGAAACAGGGGCGTGACTCCCACCTTCCGTCCGGTGGTGCGCGGCCCTGGAACATTCAGCTTGTGGTGATGGCCGACATGCCGGAACCTCGCCGCGATGATGCGTGCTCTTCCGGTCATGGCGTCCGTCGTCTTGCTCGCGGGTGCCGGAGGGTGTCGGCGCCAGCCCGACTCCGATGCGACGCGATGGGAGTCGTTACCTCCGGTGGACGCGCGGGACTTGCGTCCGCTCGACGTGTTCCAGCGCATCGAGGACCCGGCGCAGCGCTCACGCGCGCTGTTCCTGGAGACCAGTCGCGTCTATCTCCATCCGCGCTGCTCGAACTGTCACCCGGACGGCGACAGCCCCTATCAGGACTCGGGCGAGACGCTCCACAACCCTCCGGTGACGCGAGGCCCCGAGGACAAGGGCGTCGTGGGCATGGAGTGCGCGGGGTGTCACCAGGAGAAGAACCTGGAGCTGGCGCGGGTACCGGGAGCGCCCAACTGGCACGTGGCCCCGCGCTCCATGTCGTGGGTGGGCAAGAGCCCCCGGGAGCTGTGCGAGCAGCTCAAGGACTCCAAGCGGAACGGAGGCAAGACGTTGGAGCAACTGGTCGAGCACAACGCGCATGACGAGCTGGTGGCGTGGGGCTGGGCGCCGGGTTCGGGCAGGCAGCCGGCGCCGGGGACGCAGGCGCAGTTCGGAGCGCTCGTCGCGGCCTGGGTCGCCACGGGTGCGCAGTGTCCCAGCGAGGAGGCGCGGCCATGAGCATCCGAGTGCGAGTCAACGGCGTCGAGCAGGAGCTGGACGTCGACCCCGAGATGCCGTTGTTGTGGGCGCTGCGAGACGTGCTCGGCCTCACCGGGACGAAGTACGGCTGCGGTCAGGCGCTGTGCGGCGCGTGCAGCGTGCACCTGGATGGGCAGGTGGTGCGCGCGTGCGTGACGCCCATCCGTCGCGCGGACGGGCGCGAGGTCACCACCATCGAGGGGCTGTCGCCCGATGGGGGCCATCCGCTCCAGCGCGCCTGGGTGGAGCTGGGCGTGCCGCAGTGTGGGTTCTGCCAGTCCGGGCAGCTCATGTGCGCGGCGGCGCTGCTGGCGAAGAAGCCACAGCCCACGGACGCGGACATCGACCAGTCGCTCGCGGGCAACCTCTGCCGTTGTGGGACGTACACGCGCATCCGCGCGGCCGTGAAGAAGGCCGCGGGCGTGCCTGACTCGAAGTAGCGAGGATGCGATGAGCCAGCAGCCCGTGGTGTTCACCCGGCGTTCCTTTCTCGAAGGGCTCAACCTCTCCGTGGGCGGCCTGGCCCTGGGGCTGGTGCCCACGGTGTCGGCCGAGGCCGCGGCGCCGGGCGTGAAGTCGGCGCCGGAGCTGCGGCCCAACGTCTTCGTGCACGTGGCGGCGGATGGGCTTGTCACCATCGTCTGTCACCGCTCGGAGATGGGGCAGGGCATCCGCAGCTCCATGCCCGTGGTCGTCGCTGATGAGCTGGGCGCGGACATGGCGCGCGTGAAGGTCGTCCAGGCGGTGGGAGACGCCGTCTACGGGGACCAGAACACCGACGGCTCCAGCAGCATCCGAGGCGTCTTCCAGGACCTGCGCCGCACGGGCGCCACGGCGCGCACCATGCTGGTGGCCGCGGCGGCGAAGCGCTGGAAGGTGAAGCCAGAGGCGTGCGAAGCGCGTGAGCACGCCGTGTACCTCCGGGACGGGCAGCGCTCGCTCGGCTTCGGTGAGCTGGTGGCGGACGCGGTGAAGCTGCCCGTTCCCAAGGCGGAGGCCGTCCAGCTCCGGCCGCTCTCGGAGCTTCGGCGCGTGGGCTCGGAGCTGCCGCTGTTGGATGGGCCGGCGTACGTCACGGGCAAGGCCGTGTTCGGCGCGGACGTGAAGCTGCCGGGGATGCTCATCGCCGTGGTGGCGCGTCCGCCCGTGGTCGGCGGGAAGGTGGCGCGCTTCGATGCGACGCGCGCGCTCGCGATTCCGGGAGTGAAGCAGGTGCTGGAGCTGCCCCCGCCCCATCGTCCCTACCTGTTCCAGGGCTGGGGTGGCGTGGCGGTGCTGGCGGAGAACACCTGGGCGGCGATGCGTGGGCGCCAGGCGCTGGACATCACCTGGGAGAACGGGCCCAACGAGTCCTACGACTCGGAGAAGTACCGCGTGGCGCTGTTGGAGTCAGTGCGAGCGCCGGGCAAGCCGGCCCGGTCCGTGGGTGACGTGGACAAGGCGCTGGCGAGCGCGGCGCGCGTGGTGGAGGCGGAGTACTACGCGCCGCACCTGTCCCATGCGCCCATGGAGCCTCCCGTGGCCCTGGCGCGCGTGGCGGGGGGCGTGTGTGAGGTGTGGGCGGCCACGCAGCACCCGCAGGCGGCGCGCACGGAGGCGGCGAAGACGGCGGGGCTTCCGGAGGACAAGGTGACAGTGAATGTCACGCTCCTCGGTGGTGGCTTCGGGCGCAAGTCGAAGGCGGACTTCGTCGCGGAGGCGGTGTTCCTCGCGAAGACGGCGGGGGTGCCGGTGCGCGTGCAGTGGACGCGCGAGGACGACATCCGTCACGACTACTACCATTCGGCCAGTGCGCAGAAGCTCAGCGCGGGGCTGGATGCGCAAGGCAAGCCGACGGCGTGGCTGCACCGCACGTCCTTTCCCGCCATCCGGTCCACGTTCTCCGAGGACGTGACGGGGCCGGTGGCGAGAGATTTGAATCAAGGCGTGCTGGACCTGGCGCTCGACATCCCCAATGTCCGGGCGGAGATGGGTGAGGCGCTCGCGAAGGTGCGCATCGGCTGGCTGCGGTCCGTGAACAACATCTTCCATGCGTACGCGGTGGGCTCGTTCATGGACGAGCTGGCGCATGCGCGTGGAGTGGACCCGCGTGACAACCTGTTGGAAGTGATTGGCCCCGCGCGGAAGGTGTCCGTGGCGGAGCTGGGGGTCACGACGCTGCCGAACTATGGCGCGCCGGTGGAGGCGCACCCGGTGGATGCGGGGCGGCTGCGCCGGGTCATCGAGCGTGTCACGGAGATGTCGGGCTGGAACGAGCGTGCGAAGAACGGGCGCACGCTGGGCCTGGCGGCGCACCGCAGCTTCCTCAGTTACGTGGGAGTGGTGGTGTCGATGACGAAGGACGCGGTGGGCAAGGCGCGGGTGGACGAGGCATGGGTGGTGGTGGATGCGGGGCTCGTCGTCAATCCGGACCGGGTCCGCTCGCAGATGGAGGGCTCGGTCATCTTCGGGATGAGCCTGGCGATGTATGGCTCCATCACGATGAAGGAAGGCGCGACGGAGCAGTCGAACTTCCGGGACTACCGGCTGGTGCGCATCGCCGATGCGCCTCGGGCCATCCATGTCGACATCGTGCGCAGCGAAGAGGCGCCCGGTGGAGTAGGGGAGCCTGGTGTGCCGCCCGTGGCGCCCGCCATCGTCAATGCCATCTTCGCGCTCACGGGGATTCGGGTCCGCGAGCTGCCCATCATCCGGACGGTGCCTGTGTAGAGTTGGGGTGATGCTGGCCGCGCTATGGGTTTGGGCGCGCGGCTGGCCGCGTCAATGCGTGGACTTGGGGTGGGGATGCTGGCCCCTCCGTGAAGGTGCCGTCCGAGCCGAGTGTCTTCACGGTGCGTGTGGTTTGATAGGCATCGAAGTGGCGTTCACGCTTTGAAGTCTGTCTCTCCGCGCAGGACGAGGAACTGAGAGTCCATGAAGAAGACAAGCAGACTGACGCTGTCCATGTTGGGGGCGGGGATGGTGGTTGTCGCCCTGGGGGGCGTGGGCTGGCATCGCGCGGAGGCCGCTGAGTCGACCTTCGTCGATTCCACGCTGGCACCCGCGCCGTTCTCGTGTCCCACCGTGCGCACCACCAGTGACCGTGTGGATGGGACCACGGACTACAAGGTGAAGATTCTCTACGTGGTGCCCTCGGATGGCGTGGACCGTGCGCTCGACACGACTGGGGCCCTCTGTCGCTCGGCGAGAGATTTGATGTACGCGGCGAGGCCCGGAACGTCGGATCCGGGCTGGGATATCTATTCGGGAGCGGTGGTGCTCGACTCAGGCCGAGACCAGTACTGCGGCCACTCGGGAAGTCAGCTCGACCTGGACCAGAGTGCCTTCCTGTCGCCACTCCCTCCCGGCGCGCTGGCTCCACCGGGGTGGTGAGCCGGCTTCGCTAGGGTCGGTGTTCGATGTGCAGGGGGCCCTGGAAGGACGCAGGCGGAGTCAACTCCTGCTCGAGCGCGAGAGGGAAGGCTCCGGATTCTCGGACCGGAGGGAAGCCCTGGAACCCATTGCATGAGCCATCCTCCTGCCAGGCGGAGCGGAACTCGTGCCTGGCCCACGGCGCATCATCCGAGCGGACCCGGTACTTGCCCAGCACGAGAAATGGAATGCGCGGGATGATGGGGAGCGCCATGAACGGCGCTCCCGTGCAATCCGCCGTCTCGAAATAGACACTGCTCGTCAGGTCGGTACGCGTGGTGAATACCCCCGGGTGGGAGAGTTCGTGGGTGGGCTTGCCCGTCTCCAGGTTGAACCTCCATGTATTCCCTTGCGAATCGACGATGTACGGCGCGCAGACAGGGAAGGCCACGGCCCCCGCCGCATCCACGAAGTACAAATCGCCACACCTGTCGATATCCGCCGGGTCACCCTGTTCCGCCGGGGGCCCTTCTGTTCCGGGATCACACCCCGCTACCGCGAACATCACCGCGCACAACCCTCCGCGCATCATCACGGTTCCACGCATGCTGGATTCTCGAGGACAACCATCGGTGTTGAACTCACGGGCACCGGTTCGCTCTTCATGGAGCAACGCGGAGACGCCGTGCCGGCCGACGTGTCTCGAATGCAATCACCGTGCTGACACGTACCGTGGATGAGGGGCCACGGGCGGGGACGCCGCGAGGTCTCTTTTTGTGCGCCACGGGATGCACGGTGTGCAGCCGCCTGCTCGACTCCCGCGCCCGTCCGCTCGTCAGTGAATGGACGGCGGCGTCACCGGCTCTGGCCCCGTGAGAGGCAATTCGACGACGAACGTGGCGCCGTGCCCGCGCTGGCTCTCCGCGCGGATGGTGCCCTGGTGGGCCTCGACGACCCTGCGACTGATGAAGAGGCCCAATCCCAGCCCTCCATAGTTTCGCGAGGACACCGCCCGGCCGAACTTCTCGAAGATGCGGCCCAGGTCCTCGTGGGCGATGCCGATGCCCTCGTCCCGCACGGTCAGCCGCCCGCGGCCGTCCCGCTCCTCCACCCGGATGCGCACGGGCTTCCCAGGTCCATACTTGATGGCATTGGACACCAACCCCCTCACCACCTGCTCCAGCCTTCGCGCATCCCACCAGCCCATCACCGGCACCGAGGCCTGGACCTCCAGCACACAGTCCGCCTGCGCCGCCTGCGAGCGAAGCTGGTCCGCCACCTCGCGAGCCACGGCCGCCAGGTCCACCCGCCCCAACTGGAGGGGCAGGGGCGCGCCCGTGAGCTGCGTGACGTCCAGCAGGTCATTGATGAGCGCGGCGAGCTTGCGCACCTGCAGCGACGTGCTCTCCGAAGCACGCAGCACGCTCTCCCGCAGGTGCTCGTCCGACGTGGGCGCCGCGGCCTCTCTCGCGAGTCCCTGGAGCTTGATTTGGAGCGGCGTGAGCGGCGTCTTCAGCTCATGCGACGCCACCGTGAGGAACTCGTCGCGCAGCCGCACCGCCTCCTGGAGCCGCACTTCGATATCCTTCAACTGCGTCACGTCCTGGAGCGCCAGCACCACGGTGGCCGGATGTCCATGCATCGCGGGCAGTTGCTCCGAGTCCACCAGGAACTCGCGCACCACCCCCGGGTCCATCCGCAACGTCAGCGGCGTCCGCCGCAACGTCTCTCCCCGCGCGGCTCGTGCCCCCGGAGTCTCCTCGTTGGGAATCGCGACCCCTTGAGGGTCGATGACGTGGAAGAAGCTGTCGTATCGCTCCACCGGGACTCCCAGCGGGAATTGCCCGCCGAAGAGCTGCTGCGACGCCTGGTTGGCGAAGAGCACCTTGCCACTGTGCGGCTCCATCAACATCAGGGCGATGGGGCTCAAGTCCAGCACCGACTCCAACCACTTCTGCTGGCTTCCCAGGTGCGCGGCCAGCTCCTCCGCCTGGTGCCGGGCCAGGACCTGCTGTGTCACATCCAGCGCGAAGGACATCACCGAGTCCACCTGCCCACGCGCGTCGCGCAGGGGTTGGTAGATGATGTTGAAATAGCGCTGCTCCAGGGGCTCACCCTGGATGCCCAGGAGCAGCGGCATCTCCGTGAGCCGCCGAGGCTTGCCTGTCTGATAGACCTCGTCGAGCGCCTCGGAATAGACCCGCCCCTTCTCGTTCCCCACCGAGAGCGCGCGCAGTGACAGACCCACCAAATCCCTGTCGTGGGACATCCGCTTGTAGACGGGATTGACGATGCTGAAGACCTGCTCGGGCCCGGACAGGATGGCGATGGAGGCCGGGGCATTCATCAGGATGTCGTAGAGCCGCGCCCGCTGCGCCTCCACCTCCGCCTCCGTCCGCTTCCTGTCCGTGATGTCATTGACCAGCACGACACATCCCTGGATGCGGCCCTGGGCGTCCGTGCTCGGGACATAGGTGGACTGGACATGGAGCCGGCGGCCGTCATTCAGGGCGAGCGCCGTCTCATAGCTGACGCGCTCTCCCGCCAGCGCCTTGCGCACCCAGTCCTTGAAGAGCGGATAGAGCATCTCCCCGCCGACCTCCCGGACGGTCCGGCCCACCACGTCACTCGGGCGCTGGCCGAACCAGGTCTCGAAGGCGCGGTTGCAGAAGAGATAGCGCTCCTCCGGGTCCAGGTAGGCCACCAGCGCGGGGAGTGCGTCGGTGATGGTGCGCAACTGGTGCTCCTGCTGACGCGCCTGCTCCCGGCTCTGCTCCAGGGCCTCCTGCGCCTGCGCCTGCTCCGTCACGTCCCGCTGCGTCCCCCAGACTCGAAGGAGCCAACCGTCCTCCACCACGCCAAAGAGGTTGGCCAGCCGCACCCTCGCGGCGCCGTCAGGGTCCACCAGCCGCGTCTCCAAATCCTGCACTCGGAAGCCGGCCCTGACGAAGCCTCGGATGGAAGTCCCGTCGATGTCGCCGATTCGCGTGACGAGCTGGCGCAGGGTGCACCCCACCATGTGGCGGGCGGACTCGAAGCCGCTCATCCGGGCCATGACGTCATTGGCCTCCGCGATGTGCCCCGTGTCGGCCATGGCCTGGACGATTTCGTCCTCCGTCGCGCGCAGGTCGAGCGGTGGGTCCATCTCCAGACGCCAGATGCCCTCCGTGCTCTGGGCGACGAAGGTCCGGTAGCGCTCGTCGCTCGCGGCGAGTGCCCTCGTCGTGTGGCGCAGCTCCTGCTCCGCCTGCTTGCGCTCGCTGACGTCCTCCGCGGTGGACATCCACTCGCGCACCAGTCCGTCCTCCTCGAACACCGGCACGCCGCGCACGATGACGTCGCGCCAGGTGCCGTCGTGGAACTGCAACCGAAGCTCCCCCCGGTACGGCTCCCGCGTCTCCAGCGCGGAGGCCCACTCCTTCAAGAAGCGTCCCCGGTCCGTGGGGTGGATGGCATCCAGCCAGCCCAGGCCCAGGTGGGCTCCGAGCGACTGGCCCGTGAAGGTCATCCAGCGGGACGCGGGCTCGGTGATTCCGCCCCGCGCATCGGTGGTCCACACCGTCTGCGCGGTGGCCTCCACGAGCGAGCGGTAGCGCTGCTCGTTCAGCCGGATGGCCTGGTTCGCGCGCTTCTGGTCCGTCGTCTCCACCACCGTGATGCCCACGCCCTGCAGCGCGCCGCCCGCATCCCGCACGGGGTAGTAATTGATGAGGAAGTCGCGCAGGACGCCGGCCTGCTTGGCGGTGGTGCCGACAATCTCCAGGTTGCGCACCGGCTGCCCGCGGTCGATGACCTGTCGGTAGTGCGGCTCGATGATGGGCCACAGGTCCGGCACGACGTCGCGGACCTTGCGGCCCAGGTGGGCCTCGCGTGGCAGGCCGTTCATCTCCGCGAGCGCGTCGTTGATGTGGATGAAGCGCAGCTCCAGGTCCACGAAGGCCAGGCCCACGGGCGCCCCCGCGACCATCGTCTCCAGGAAGAAGCGCGACTGCTCCGGGGAGATGCCCTCGATGGATTCTCTCTCCGTCTCGCTGGCGCCTGGTCCCCGCACGGTGCCCCCGGCCGTTCTCACCCTCGACGAGCCGACAGGGTGGGGGTGCCTGCTCGCTGTTCCGGGAGCACGGCATCCACACATGAGGCTGTGCATCCACGGGACGCCAGGGGAGCCGCGCGTCCGCCAGGAATCGAGCAGGCGGAAGGCTGGCCCCGCCCCGAAAGCGAGGCGGAAGCGAAGGGCTGGCGCTCGACGGGCCGCCAGCCCGGGCGCTTCAGATTTCGTGGGCCGTCTGCTCGTACACGAGCACCTTGTACGACTGGGGCAGGAGGACGACGTACAGCCAGCGCCAGTTGTCTCCGTTGGGGCCCGTGGAGAACGTGCGGTAGTAGCGCTTCACCTGCACCGTCTCCGTGCCGTTGCTGTACGTCTCCAGCATGACGGGCAGCAGCGGCTTGAACTGCAGGAACATGGCGTTGCTCATCTCCGTCAGCGTCAACACCACCGGCGCCGGGTCGCCGCGGTAGCCGCTGTAGCGGCTCTGGGCGAGCACCGCCGCGGCGGCCTGGTTGAGCGTGGCCTCACCCGCGTACGGCCACTGGTAGTCGAGCCGACGCACGTACGACACCATGTCCTCGCGCACGGTGTTGGCCGTGTCGAGCGCGTACTGGAGCCGCTCGGTGAGCGGCTGCTCCACGTACGTGAGCGTGGCGCCCGCGGGCGCCGGCTGCGGGTTGGGCAGGCAGGTGCCGCCGATGCACGTCGCCTGGAGCCGGAACTGCTTGTCCACCGCGTTCACGAAGCCCACCACCACCAGGTACTCGCCCGTCTTCGGAATCGTCACCAGGCCCAGCTTGCTCAGCGTGCCGTAGCCGGCGTCGTCATCCTGCGCGTGCAGGGTGGAGCCGTAGCTGCCGTTGGCGTCCTTCGGGCCGTAGAGGAACAGCCCGGTGTCCAGGTACATGGAGCTGCCCAGGTGCGTCACCTCCAACGCCAGCTGCGCGCCCGCGTTCGCCTGGAGCGTGTAGCCGAAGTATCCCGGGAAGGTGGTCGGATAGCCCGCCACCGCGCCGCCAATGGTCAGCGGTCCCTTGAGCGTGGTGCTGTCCGCGATGTTGCCGCTGGGAGGAATCGGCGGCGCGGAGATGAGCGCCTGGGCGCCTTCCTCCAGCGTCCCGTCTTCGAGCATGGCCTCGGGCGCGCCACCACAGGCGCTCAGGAAAGCCACCGGCAACATCCACAGCCAGGCTTGCTTCAGGTTTCGGCGCATCGTCTCGGCCCCGTGTCAGTGAGGACGGAGGCGCGGGTTGCTTCGCTCTTCCGGCGACCGCCCTGGGTGTTCGCGCCCGTCTGCCACCCTTGAAACTGAAACTCAAGCAATCAAAGTGAAACGAAGTTTGTGCTGGTAGTCGGATGTGCCGAGAAAGCCTTGGCACTCCGCGCCTTGAATGAAACCCGTGAGGCTGGGAAAGCTGGGGGCATGACGCCATTCCCCAGGTCGTGGAGTTGGAGCGCCGCATTGCTGTCGCTGGTCCTCGTGTCACCCGCGCGAGGGGAGGCCCCGGAGCCCGGGGTGCGCGAGCGCGAGGCGATGGTGTTGACGGGGGCCGTGCTGGGGCCCACGCCGATGGTGGAGGACCTGCGCTCGCTGGTGGACGAGGTGGGTGGGCGCGCGACGGGCTCGGAGTCCAACCGTCGCGCGGTGAAGTGGGCGCTGGAGCGTTTCCGCGCGGCGGGTGTGCCCGCGACGGCGGAGTCCTTCCGGATGCCCGCGCTGTGGTTGGAGCAGTCCGCGAGCGCGACGGTGCAGGGACAGGGCGTGGGCTTCGCGCCCCGCGTGGCGGCGATGCCCTTCTCCGCCGCGACGCCGAAGGGCGGCCTCACCGCGCCGCTGCTGGATGTCGGCCGGGGCACCGAGGCGGACTTCACGCGCGTGGGCTCGAAGGCGAAGGGCGCGTTCGTCCTGGTGGAGACGGAGGAGCTGCGGGACGTGGACGGCCTCTTCCGCGAGTACGCGGAGGCGGTGGGAGTCGAGGCGCGCGCGGCGAGCGCTGGCGCGGTGGGCGTCGTCTACATGGGCAGTCGCCCGGGCAATCAGCTCTACCGTCACAACGTGTCGACGGGGCCGAAGAACACCCGGCCCATGCTGGTGATGGAGCGCGATGGCGCCAGTCGCGCGCAGCGACTGTTGCGAGCGGGCACCGCGCTCACGCTGAAGGCCGCGCTGGAGCTGAAGACAGGCGGGCCCTACGAGGCGCAGAACGTCATCGGGGAGCTGCGCGGCACCACGCGGCCGGAGGAGGTCGTCGTGCTGGGTGCGCACCTGGACAGTTGGGATTTGGGCGGCGGCGCGCTCGACAACGGGGCCAACGTGGCGATGCTCATCGACCTGGCGCGGCAGATGAAGCGGCTGGGGCTCAAGCCCGCGCGCACCCTCCGCTTCGCCCTGTGGAATGGCGAGGAGCAGGGCATGTACGGCTCGGCGGGTTACGTGCGCTCGCACGTGGCGGAGCTGGATGGGCATGCCATGGCGCTGTCCGTGGACATCGGCTGTGGTCGCATCAACGGCTTCTTCACCAATGGCCGGCCGCCGCTGGTGCCACTGGTGGAGCGCGCGCTCGTCCCGGTGGCGGGCCTGGGGCCCTTCACGCAGGTGGACGTGCCGGTGGTGGGCACCGACAACCTGGACTTCATGCTGAGCGGCGTGGCCAACCTCATCGCCAACCAGGAGTCCGCCACTTACGGGCCCAACTACCACGCGCGCTCGGACGAGTTCGCCCAGTGCGACACGCGCACGCTGCGCGCCAATGCCGCGGTGGTGGGCGCGCTGGCATGGGGCTTCGCCAACATGGACGAGCGACTGGCGCGACAGGGCCGAGCGGAGGTGGAGGCGCTCATGAAGGCCACCGACCTGACCGAGCAGATGAAGTCCTTCAACGTCTGGGACGAGTGGGCGGCGGGAACCCGCGGCCGCCCCGCCGAGCGTCAGGTGTCCCCCACGCCGCGCTGAGCGTGGACGACAGGCTCAGCGGAGCTTGTGCTTCGCGAGCCAATCGTTGATGAGGGGGAGCGTCTTCTCCGAGGGGTCGTCCTTCATGGCCATGTTCCGCGCCTCGGCGACGAGCTTCAGGGCGCGAGCGCGGTCCTTGCCGGACTCCCACAGCGCCTGGGCGAGCAGGAACTTCACCTCGGTGCGCTGGCCGGGCCCCGGCGTCGCCTTGTCCCAGCCGGCGACGACCCGCTCCAGGGGCACGAGCGCCTCCGCGGGCCGGTCCAGCTTGAGGAAGGCGGTGCCCAGGTCCCGCAGGCTGAGGGTCCACTGCCCGGAGCTGTCATCCGGTTGCAGGAGCATGATGTCCACGGCCCGCTGGCAATAGTGCGCCATGTCCGCGTAGCGCTCCTTGAGGAGCATGATCTTCCCGACGAGGCGCAGCGGGCTCACCAGCGACGGGTCCATCGGGCCGCGCGACTTGTCGCGAAGGGCGATGGTCCGCAGGAAGTGCTCCAGGGACGGGTCGAAGAGGCTCTTGTGGAAGTAGAGGACGCCCAGGTTGGCGTGGATGACGGACGCGCCATAGCTCTCCGCCCCGTCCGTCTTCGCGACGATGCTCAAGGCGCGCTCGTAGAGGGGGAGGGCCTCGTCCATGCGCGATTGGACGACGAACGTGGAGGCCAGGTCGTTGAGCGCGTCGTAGACGCGAGGGTGGTCCGGGCCGAGCGTGCGCTCGAAGACGCCGAGGGCCTCGCGGGCAATCAACTCCGCCAGCTTCAGGTCATCCTGATCTCGGAGCACGGGGACCACGGCCAGTCGCACCCGGGCGACCTCGGGGTGCTCGTCGCCCAGGGCCTGCCGGGTGATGGTGGCGGCGCGCTCCAGGTGGGCCCGGGCCTCGGCGAGTCGGGGGTGGACCCACTGCGTGGCCCCCAGCTCCAGGAGCACATCCGCCACCTCCAGGCTGTCCGGACCGAAGGTGCTCTCCGCGATGAGCAGGGCCTGCTCCTGCAACGCCACCGCCTCCTCGAAGCGTCGCTGCTTGCGCAGGACGGTTCCGGAGTAGGTGAGGAGGTTGACGCGGGTCAGCTCGTTGCCACCGCCCAGTCGTTCGATGGCGGCGGCGGCGCGGTCCTTCCAGCGTGAGGCCAGCTCGTACTCGTCCAGACCGATGCAGGACACGCGGACCAGCAGCGTCCAGGCGCGCGCGGCCACGGCGTCCTGGCGCGTGGCCTCCGCCGCGTTCAGCGCCTCGAAGAGCGACGCCTCCGCGCCCCGCCAGTCTCCGGCCCCTTCGCGCAGCTCACCGAGCAGCAGGGAGATTTCAGCGCTGTCGTGACGGTTCGCCGCCCGCTTCGCCGCGAGCGCCGTCGGCTCCACCAGCGCGACACCTTCCGCGTAGCGCCCGGTGGCCAGGAGCGCTCGGCCTCGTGCGAGCGTCGCGCGCAGCGCCGCGTGGCGCTCGCGTGCTTCAGGGCCCTCGGGCAGCGTGGCCCCGCCGGGAGCCAGCGCCTCCGAGCAGCCGGACAATGGTGGCAGGCCCTTCACCGCGCGATGCGACTCGTCCACCGTCCTGGCGTCCGCCTGGGACAGCAGGCGCGTGAGGGCGGAGACATCCGCCAGCCGGTTGTCGAGGCAGCGCATGCGCCACGCCATCACCTCTTCGGGCTGCTCGCCCCGGACGCGGGTGGCCTCGCAGGCGGTGGTGCGCGTCGTCGTCCAGGCGGCGGTGTACGCGTCCAGCTCCCGGCGCACGCGCTCCCAGGCGGCGGAGGCATAGGGGCGGCCGGTGGCGGTGAACGCGGCCTGGATGGCGGCGGCCTGCTCGGCGCCCCAGACGGTGGTCATCTCGTGCGGTGCGCTCGCGCAGGCGCGGGCGCCGCTGGTGTGCACCGCGTGGGTGACTCCCACCGCGGCGGCCAGCACCGCCACCGCGCCGGTGAGCTGGAGCCCTCGCTTCCATCGCGCGGCCGGGTCCTTCTGGAGCGCGTCGAGCAGGGCCAAGAGGTGGGGGAAGCGGTCCTCCGCGCGCCGGGAGAGTCCGCGCAGCAGCACGCGGCGCAGCCACGGAGGAACACGCGTGCCGGCGGGTGGAGGACGCATCTGTCCCGAGGACACCTGCGCGGCCAGCTCCGCCAGGGTGGTGCCCTCGAAGGGGCGCGCGCCATAGAGGGCTTCGTGGAGGGCCACGCAGAAGGAGAACTGGTCTCCGGAGGCGCCGGCGCGAGTCTCTCCGAGCAACTGCTCCGGTGCCATGTAGGCCGGCGTGCCGCCCGTCAGTGAGCGCTCCACCACCTGGGTGTCCGTGCGCGCGGGCAGCGAGCTCTCGCGCGTGGTGGAGGTGCCCAGGCGCGCGAGTCCGAAGTCGGTGACGTGGACGTTGTCGTCGCCGCCGATGAGGAGGTTGGCGGGCTTGAAGTCGCCGTGCACCACGCCCGCGGCGTGTGCGGCCGCGAGGCCTCGGCCCGCGTCCAGGAAGAGGTCCAACACCTGGCGCCAGGGGCGGGGCGCGGCCTGGAGCCACTCGCCCAGCGTCTGGGCCTCCACCCGCTCCATGGCGAGGAACACGTGCTGGCCGAAGGTGCCCACGTCATAGACGGCCACCACGTTCGGGTGGGAGACACGGGCCATGGCCTGCGCCTCGCGCAGCAGGTGGGCGCGCTCCTTCTCCACGTCCAGGCCCAGGGCGCCGGTGCGCAGCAGCTTGAGCGCGACGCGGCGGTCCAGCTCCGGGTCATAGGCGCCGTACACGACGCCCATCGCCCCGGCGCCCAGCAGCTCCAGGACGAGATAGCGCCCCACCGCCGTGCCCTTCTCCAACGCCGAGTCGTCACGGCGGAGGGTGGCCGGCGGCTGGGGCTCGGTGGGCGTCGCGGTGCTGGTGATGTCCGGAGACTGCGCGCGCAGTCCCTCGGCGACGAGCGTGCGACAGGCGGCGCACGTGTCGAGGTGGGAGTCGACCTCGGCGGTCTCCTCGGGCGACAGCTCGCCCAACAGCAGCTTCATGAAGACGGTCTCGTCGACGCAGCGCATGAAGGGGAGGGGTCCGGCACCAGGTGGGGAGTGGGCGTCGGCGACGATAGCAGAGTGTCTCCGGGCGACAGGAGATGCGTGTCACGCTGGAGCCTCGTCACCTCCCGGTGACAGCGCGGCGCGGCCCATCGCGGAGGGCGAACGGGCAGGCGGGCACGGGCTCCACGACGTGAGCAGCCGTACTGCTTCCGAGCGCCGGTCGCGGATCCGCCTCCTCCCTTCGACGAATTGGCGAGCCGACGCGTGCGTTCGCTGTCCCGTCATGGCAGCGTCATCGGCGGGAGGGTTCCCCATGCGAGTCGCCATCCTGGATGACTACCTGGACGTCGCGAGAATCTCCGCGGATTGGTCGCTTCTTCCCTCCAGCTTCGAGCCGCGCTTCTTCCAGGCGCTGCTCGCCGGAGAGGACGCCGTTGCGCAGTCGCTCCAGGAGTTCGAGGTCATCGTCGCGATGCGCGAGCGCACGGCCTTCCCCGCGTCGCTCCTCGTGCGGCTGCCTCGACTGCGCCTGCTGGTGACGACGGGCATGCGCAACGCGGCCATCGACCTGGACGCCTGCCGACGCCAGGGCATCATCGTGTGTGGCACGGGTGCGGTGGGTGCCCCCGCCGCCGAGCTGACGTGGGCGTTGATTCTCGCGCTGCTCAAGCGCATCCCCGCCGAGGACCAGTCGCTGCGCTCCGGGGGCTGGCAGACGGGGCTGACGGAGACGGTGTCCGGCAAGCGCCTGGGCGTCGTGGGGCTCGGCAAGCTGGGGACGCAGGTGGCGAAGGTGGGACTCGCCTTCGGCATGGATGTGGTGGCCTGGAGTCCTCGCCTGACCGCCGAGCGTGCCGAGGCCGCCGGAGTACACCTCGTCGACAAGGCCACGCTCTTCGCCTCGTCGGATGTCGTCACACTGCACCTCGTGTTGGGAGAGCGGACACAGGGCGTGGTGGGCGCGTCGGAGCTGGGGGCGATGAAGCGCTCGGCCTACCTCGTCAACACCTCGCGCGGCGGGCTCCTGGACGAGGAGGTCCTGGTCTCCGCCCTCCGCGAGCGACGCATCGCCGGCGCGGGGTTGGATGTCTTCTCCGTCGAGCCGCTGCCGCGCGAGCACCCGTTGAGGTCCCTCCCCAACACGGTGCTCACGCCGCATCTCGGTTACGTCACGCGGGAGAACCAAACCGTCTATTACCGCGACGCGGTGGAGGACATCCTGGCGTGGAGCCAGGGCCGTCCCGTGAGACTGCTTGGTGCGTGAATCACGTCCGGGCCTCCAGCTCCAGCTGCCCCTGTGTGCCCACGCGCAACATCACCTGGCGGTGCGGAGTCCCCGCATGCGTCGCGAGCCACTGCGCCAGCGGGACGATGGCGTGCTGCTCCACCGCGCGCTTCAGCGGGCGCGCACCGTAGCGCGCGTCGAAGCCGGCCTTCGCGAGGAAGTCCACCACGTCCTCGCCGAAGCTCACCTTCACCCCGCGCCGTGAGAGCCCCTCGCGGCCCAGCGCCGCTTCCAGGGTGCGTCGCGCGAGCGTCCTGATGACGTCCGGCGCGAGGGCGCGGTAGGGCACCACCTGGTCCAGCCGGTTGAGCAGCTCCGGCCGGAAGAAGGCCGTGGCCGCGCCCAGGTAGTGCGCTTCCATGTCCCGAGGCGTGTCCCCGCCAAAGCCCAGCGAGCGTGACGCGGACTCCGCGCCCAGGTTGCTGGTGAGCAGCACCACCGTGTTCCGGAAGCTGACGGTGCGGCCCGTGCCGTCCGTCAGCCGTCCTTCACCGAGGACCTGGAGCAGCAGGTCATGCACGCCCGCGTCCGCCTTCTCCACCTCGTCCAGCAGCACCACGCCGAAGGGCTGCTCCCGCACGCGTCGCGCGAGCCCACCCTGCTGACCACCTCCTTCGCCCACCAGCCGCCCAGCGCTGCCGGGCGCGGCGTACTCCGCCATGTCGAAGCGGGCCAGACGGGCGACGTCGCCGAAGAGGTACTCCGCCAGCGCGAGCGCCGACTCCGTCTTGCCCACGCCCGTGGGCCCCAGGAGCAGGAATGCCCCCAGTGGCCGTGAAGGGTCCGCGAGTCCCGTCTTCAGGGTGACGACGAGGTTGCGCAAGAGCAGCGTGGCCTCGTCCTGGCCGACGATGCGCTCCCGGAAGCGGCGCAGCAGCGCGTCCGGGTCCAGGCGAATCGAGGAGTCCACCAGCTCCCTCGGGTAGCCGGTGCGCGTGCAGAACGCGGAGGTCACCGCGCCCGCGTCCACTTCCGTCCCCGTCTCGGCCTGCGCCGTCGCGGCGCGGAGCAGCGACACCGCGCCACCCGGAGGAGGGCCTTCACCGAAGCGCTCCGTCAGCTCCGCCGCGCGCTCCAGGGAGGCGGGGGTGAAGCGCACCTTGCGAGCCTTCGCGACGCGCTGGGAGGCCTGCTGCACCGCGGACCGCGCCTTCTCGGGCACCAGCGGCTCCACGACGACATGCCGCAGTGCCTGGAGGAAGGCGCCATGGGTTCGCTCCGCGCGAGCGACGTCCTCTGGCGTGGCCTCCAGCACCAGCGCGACTTCGCCCCCTTCCAGCGCGGGCAGCAGGTGCCGCGCGACGTCCAGGCCCGTGTCGCCGCCGCCCAGGGAGAGCAGCTCGGAGAGGCTGTCCAGGTGGAGCACCGCGCGCCGCACCCGCAGCTCGTTCACCATCAACTGCACGCGCTTCTGCCACTGCCCCAGATAGCGCATGCCGGCCATGATGCGGCCGCCCGAGGTGCTGAAGACCTCCAGCCCCTGGAGCGAACTCCCCGACGCGGAGGACTCCGCCCGGTGCACCAGCTCGTGCACCAGAGACGTCTTGCCCACGGAGGGCGGACCCACGAGCAGCACGCTCGCGCGCGCCCGCGCCGTGACGGCCTCCGCCAGCAGGCCGACCTCCGCGTCACGCTCCCATGCACGCTCCAAGAGTCCCGCACGGGCCTCTTCGTTGAGGCAGCGACTCGCCTCGGCGAGACCGGGAGGAGGGGGAGGGCGGCGCACCGGCCCTCGGGGCTCCTCGATGACACGCGCGCGGGTCGCCTCACGGGACTTCATCGTCACGGAGAGGGTCTCGACGGTCTCCTCGCCCAGGTAGGCCAGCGAGTGCAGGCGCTCCAGCGGCGCCATGTAGAGCTCGTGGCGGACCAGTTCCTCCACGTAGGCCTCCAGGTCCGTGAGGTCCTGCAGCGAGCCCTCCACGTCCACGCGAGGAATCCAGACGTGCACGGGCCCCTTCGCCGCGCCCTTCTTGCTGGTCCGCTCCGTCTTCCCACGTCCCCCGCGCGTCACCACGGTGAGCTTGAGGGGCACGGGCAACAGCCGCCCGTGCTGCACCGCGCGCACGGTGAGGTTCATCTTCTTCGTGCGCAGGTCCGGCCAGTGCGTCTGTGCATCCTTCAGCTCTCCTCGCTTGAGCAGCCGTCCCAGGACCTCCGCCACGTCCAGTCGCGCGGTCGTCAGGTCCTTGGCGAACGAGGCCAGATGCGGGTGGGTCAACACGTGCGCGGCCACTCCCACGCCAGGGTAGTTCCGCACGAACAGATGGAAGTTCTTGTCCATGTCAGTTCCCTCCTCGCGCCGGTTCGCGCAGCACCCGCGCCGCCCAGGCCACGGACTCGGAAGGGGGCCTCCCGCTCGCCAGATGAAGGATGTTCTCCAGCCCGCCCTCCACGACGACGTGGCCCTGGGGCGACTCGGGCGCCTGGCCCGCGCGACGCGCCTCCCGCTCCGCCAGCTTCACCGCGTCGCGCGTCGCCACCGTGCGGGACACGTCCGTCATCAAGTCCGGTGCCTCCGCGAGCAACTCCACGCGGACCAACGCGGGCCGCGTGTCCAGGTGCACCAGCGCGTAGCCCTCCAGCCGCGCGAGCACCTCCGACAAGCCGAACGCCGAGAGGCTCACCACCTGTCGTCGCACCCGCACTCCCGCGGGGCGCGTCGTGCCCGGCGCGGCCCACGCGATGCCGCCGTCCGGCTCCACGCGCTCCTCGTGGATGGCCACGCGTCCCAGTCCCTGGGGAATCGCCTTCACCACGGCCTCCAATGCGGCGACAGGCGAGTCCGCGAGCCCTTCCACCAGCAGCGCGCGCACCTCCATCCCGCGGTCCCGGGTGGCGAGCTGATGCGCGAGCCACTCCACCTCGTCGCGCAGGCTCACCACCTTGGGACGACAGCGACGCAGTCGTTCCTCGGGGGACACCGGCAACGGCGCCGAGCCATAGACGGTCCGGGGGCGCAGTCCGCCCCGTCCCCGGTTGCGCCTCCAGTTGTCCTGGTACCCGACGCGCTCCTCCTTGCCCGCGGGCTCCTCCGTCTCCATGAAGTCGCGGTCCGCCAGCTCGTTCTCGCGGATGTCCAGGGCCTCCGCCGCCAGGCGCTCCAATCGCTCGCGAAGCTCCACCGCCTCGGGGCCACCGCGCGGAGTCTCGCCTTCGGAGGGGCGCGGCTCGGCCGCCGCCAGTGCCTCCAGCCGCGCGGTCACCTCCTCCAGCATCCGAGCCACGCCGGGGAGTGTCCACGCGGTGGGGTCCTGTTCACGCGTCCACGCGGGCTCTCGCATGAGCAGCTCCACCGACAGCCCCATGTCCTCGCCCCGGCGGAACAGCTCCACGCGGGCCAGGTCCTCGCCGCCGCGCCGCACCAGGTGATGGGCCAGGGGCACGGTGAGGCGTCGCTCCAGCGCGCGCTTCAGGGGACGTGCGCCGTAGCGCGGGTCGTACGCCTGCTCCACCAGCAGGTCGAGCAACGCGGACTCCACCTCCACCAGCACGTTGCCCCGGCGGATGCCCCGCCGCGACAGGAGCGACTCCAGGGCGTGCTCCACGACGACGCGCAGCGCGGCGGGCGTGAGCGAGCGGAAGGGCACCACGCGGTCCAGGCGGTTGAAGAACTCCGGACGGAAGAAGGCCCGCACCGAGGAGAGGTAGTGCGCCTCCGCGCCTTCGGGAGCGCGGTGGAAGCCCGTGCGGGCGGCGGCCTCGCGCACGCCCAGGTTGGACGTGAGCACCACCACCGCCTGCCGCGCGTCCACGGTGCGGCCCGCGCCGTCCGTCAGTCGCCCCTCGCCGAGGAACTGGAGGAGCGCGTCGAAGATGCGCGGGTGCGCCTTCTCCACCTCGTCGAACAGCACCACGCAGAACGGCTGGGTGCGCAGCGCCGTCGTCAGCTCGCCATCCGGCGCGCCGGGCAGACCCAAGAGGCGGGTGATGCTGGAGGCGGAGACGAACTCCGACATGTCGAAGCGGACCATCCGCTCCTCGCTGCCGAAGAGGGTGCGCGCCAGCGCCTTGGCCGTCTCCGTCTTGCCCACGCCGGTGGGCCCCACGAAGAGGTAGGTGGCCAGCGGTTTGTCCGGAGGCTGCAGCGAGCGCTGGAGCGTGAGGATGGCGTCCACCACGGCGGCGACGGCCTCCGGCTGTCCGGCCACCTGCGCGGTCAGCTCGCGCTCCAGCACCTCCCGGGGCTTCGGCGGCGCGCTGCCCAGCACGAAGTCCGGCAGGCCCGTCTGCGCGCGCATCGCGGCGGTGACGTCCTCCTCCGTGAAGCGGCGCACGTTCTGGTCCACCGTGCCCGGCCTCGCGAGCACCCGGCGCAAGAGCCGCACCGCCTTGCCCGGGAAGGACTCGTGCGCGACGAAGCGCTCCTGAAGGTCCAGCAGGGTCTCCAGCGCCAGGGGGGACAGGCGCACCGCGGGCCCGCCTTCGCCCGAGCCCTCCAGCTCCCGCAGCGTCCCCAGCAGGGCCGGCAGCGTCGTGCGCGGCTCCAGCGCGGGTACGTGCACCACGCGGAACAGCGAGGCGAGCGTGGGCGCCTCCTCGCGCACCCGCTCGAAGCGCTCGGGCGTGGACTCGGCCAGCACGGTCAGCTCGCCGCGCGCCATGTGGGGCTCCAGGAACTGCGCGACGTTGGTGCGCTCGCTGGAGGTGCGGCCCGCGTAGACGAGCGAGGCCAGGTCGTCCACGTAGAGCAGGTCGCCCACCTCCACCAGCTCCTTCACCACGCCCCGCGCGCGAGCCTCCCACTGGCCCACGTACATCATCCCCGCGATGAACTGATTGCCGTCCACGCGCCACACGTCCCGGCGCTGTCCCGCGGCGTCCTGGCGCGCGGTGAGCCGGCGCACCACCTCGTGCACCAGCGCCGTCTTGCCGGAGCCGGGAGGGCCCACCAGGACGATGGCCGCGCCCTCGCGGCCTTCCAGTGCGTCCACCACCTCGCGCACCAGCGCCTCGCGGCCGTAGCAGTGCTCCAGTCCGTCATCTCGCGCGGCGTGGCTCAGGTTGCGCGCCACCTCCCGCAGCTCGGTGAGCGTGAGGCGTCGGCGGTTGCGGCGGGCCTCGCGCTGCTCCGGCGTCTCCGGCGGGGGGCTCTTCGTCTCCTTCCCCGTGGTGCGGCGGCGCCTGGGTGGCTTGGGCGGCTTGGGCGGCGTCCGGGGGAGGATGGAGGGCGGATAGGCATCCACCTCCAGCAGCTCCAGTCGCTCGCGGCCCTGCGCCCAGAAGCCCTCCAGGTTCGTCAGCCCGTGCTCCAGGCACCACGCTCCCAGCCTGCGCCCGAGCGCGAGGGGCAGGGCCTCCGTGTCGGGAATCGCGAAGCGGGCCTCCGCGAGCCGCGTGGGCGTCACCACCCAGAAGTCATCCCGAGGCCACTTCTCCAGCAGCACGGCCATGCGGCCCTTGAGCACGACGCGCAGGCCCTTCTCGCGGTCTCTCACGTCGATGTCTACCTTCACGTGCTTGAGCGCCAGGTGGGGCGGCAGCTGGTAGCTGGCCACGCGCGACGGGTGCTCCTTCTCGAAGCGCTCCATGACGGCGAGCGCCAGGTCGTCCCTCAATGAGGACAGGCTGGGACCCACGCGGTGGATTCGAGGCCAGAAGGCGGGGACCCACGCCTCGACGAGACGGCCGCCCAGGGGCGCGACGACCAGGGGGAGTTTGAGTTCCATGGTCAGTCCTCCTCCGTCTCGCCGAACACACGCCAGTTCATCCAGGGCTCCAACAAGGAATCCAACTCCAGGCCTCCGCCGCCGTAGCGCACGCGGGTTCCGGTGCGCATGTCCTCCACCGAGCCGCCCGCGGTGTCCGTCGAGCCCGGACGGATTCGCCGGACCTCGGTCTTCGGCAGCTGCGCCTCCAGCTTCTCCCACTCGGGCAGCACGTCCCGGCTGCGAGGATTGGCGGTGAAGAGCGCGCGCACCAGCGCCGCCTGACTGCCCTCCACGAAGCGGTGTACGCCGTGCTCGGCGGAGAGCAGCAACGGGCGCGTCTCGCCGGAGATCTGAATGGCATATGCCAAGGGCGTGGGCTGGAGGTCCAGCAGCTCATCCACCCTCGGGTAGACCCAATCCGGCGGAGGGGGAATGCGTGGCGCCTTCGCTCCGTCCGCGGGCTTGGGCGTCCAGAGCAGGGCGCGCTGGAAGGCGAGCGAGTAGCGGTTGCACCAGCGCTCATAGATTTTCGCCAGGAAACAGAGCTGCGGCCACGCGCCACGGCCAGGCACCAGTATCAGGGTGGCGCCTCGCGAGTAGTGGTAGAGGCTGGAGTAGAGCCGCTCCCTCAAGGGCTGGAACGTGGAACGCAGCGTGGCCACGTCGCGCGCGAGCGACTCCGCCTGACCCACCGCGCGTGACAGGTGGGCCTCGAAGAGCAGGTCTTCGATGGCCTCCGTCTGCTGCGAGCACTCACGGAAGGCCTTGTCCAGCTCGCGGGCGTCTCCGGCCTTCCTCGCGGCCTCCTTCGCCAGCGAGCGCTCCTCCCAGTACGAGGCCTGTCGGGACACCTTGTCGAAGACCGCCAGCTCCCGCCGCAACGCAATCATGGGAGGCGAGCGGCTCCAGCGCTGCACCTCCGCGCGCAGCGTGGCGGCGTCCTCCAGGACCTGTTCGATGGCCTGCCGTCCCACGCCCTCCGCCGCGCCGCCCACCGCCTCCGCGCGCAACGCAAGCCCGCCGTCTCCAGCCTCCGCGTGCAGCACGACGGGCCCCGTCTTTGGATGTGCCGCGAGCCATGCCGCCACCGGCACCACCAGCTCCCTCTCCAGCGCGCGCTTCAGGGGCCGCGCGCCGTAGCGCGGGTCGAAGCCGCGCGCCGACAGCCAGTCCAGCGCGGACTCGGAGACGACGAGGCTGGCGTCATGGCGAGACAGCCCGGCTCGCTTCCGGATGGCGTCCACCTCGCGCACCACCAGCTTGCGCAGCAGCTCCTCGGAGAGCGGCGAGAAGACGACGGTGTCGTCGAGGCGATTGAACAGCTCCGGACGGAAGAATCTCTGCACCTCCGCCAGGTAGTGCGTGCGCAGCGCGGCGACGTCGGGCACGCCGCCCAGCGAGTCGAAGCCCACGCGCGCGCGCCACGTGTCCGCGCCCAGGTTGCTGGTGAGCACGAGCACGGCGTTGCGGAAGTCGGTGAAGCGGCCGGACGCGTCGGTGAGGCGCCCCTCGCCGAGCACGCCCAGGAGCGCGTCGTGCACGGCGGGGTGGGCCTTCTCGATTTCGTCCAGCAGCACCACGCAGAAGGGCTGGCGGCGCACGGCCGCGGAGAGGTAGCCCGGCGTCGCGCCGTCGCCCAAGAGGCGCAGCAGCGCGTCCGGCCCCGCGTACTCGCCCATGTCCAGGCGCACCATGCGCTCGCGCGAGCCGAAGAGCAGCTCCGCCAGGGCCTTGGACAGCTCCGTCTTGCCCACGCCGGTGGGGCCCACGAAGAGCAGCACACCCAGCGGCCTGCGCGTGTCGGCGAGCCCCGCCTTGAGGACGGACACCACGGAGGAGACGCGCTCCACCGCGGCCTGCTGTCCCAGCACGCGCGTGGTGAGGAACGCACGGACCTGGGCCGGCTCCAGTGGCATGTCGTCGCGCAGCAGCGCCTCGGGGATGCCGGACTCGGACGCGAACTGGCGCACGGCGTCCAGCCGGATGACCCGGGGCTGGGCCGCGTGGGCGCACGTCGCAATCAGCCTGCGGAGGAAGGCCACCGCGTTTCCCACCTGCGCGCCATAGGGCAGGAAGCGACGACACAGGAAGCGGCACTCCTCCAGCGCCTCGGGCAGCACCTCCAGGGGCGTGGTGCTCGGAGTGTCCTGGGCCACGCGCGTCAGGATGCGGGCGAGCGCCTCCGGTGTCGGCTCCTCCACGCGGACGACGGAGAACAAGCGGGCGAAGCTGGCGTTGCGGCGCTCCACCTGGGCCCAGGCCTCGGGAGTGGCCTCGGCCACCACGGACACCTCGCGGGTGACGAGCAGCGGCAGGAGGAGCTGGGCCACGTTCTGGTCGCTGTGCGCGCTCTTGCCCGCGTCGAGCAGGTCGATGGCGTGGCCCAGCGAGAGGATGGCGCGGGACTCATTCGCCTCGCGGAAGGACTTCAGCACCTGCTGCTGCCAGTCGCCCCACATGCCCTCGCCGGCGATGAGGCGACTGCCGTCGACGAAGAAGAAGGGACGGGCCTTCTCGGCGGGAGTGGCGGTGGAGGCCTGGAGCGCCTCCGCGAGCGCATGGAGGACCGCGGACTTGCCCACGCCCGAGGGGCCCACCAGCACCACGGCCTCCGCGTCCTTCGCGGCCAGCCGGGCTCGCAGCAGCGTCACCAGGGCATCCTGCTCATAGGCGGGGTCGAGCTGTCCCTCGGTCGCCAGCCGATGCCAGGGCACCGCGATGCGGTCCAGCGTGGGCGTGGGCGGCGGCTTCTCCGGCTTCGCCCCTGGCTCGCGACGGCGGGAGCGCTTTCGGGGCTCCCACGTGTCTTCGTCGAGCGCGTCCTCGTCTTCCTCATCGATGCTTATCGAGAGGCCCGAGGTGGGGGGCGGCTCTTCGGGCGCCGCGTCCGGTGGGCGGGGAGGCGGGCGGATATCCAGGTGGAGCTGGCGAGGGGTGAGGGCCGACAGTCGCGTCGGCGTGGCCTCCACCTCCAGGTCAATCAGGGCCTCGCCACCGTCCGCGCGCAGGGAGAGGAGCCGCGCATCGGGGAGTCCTTCCAACTGTTCGCGCAGTCGCTCGGCGGCATCCTCGGGCACCTTCTTGCCCTGGAACCACAGGTGCGTCTCCAGCCGGGGCGCATGCAGTCCGAGATAGGACTGGTGCGTGGGCGCGACGGCGGAGGCGAAGGTGAGGGGCGCGAGGGTGTTCTCTTCGGTGCCCCAGACGGGAATCGCGTCCAGCTCCAGCGTGTGCAGCGTGCCTCCCGTCGCGGCGATGAACTCAGGTACGCGACGCGGATGGATGCGGGTGAGCTGGTCATCCAGCGCGAGCGTCAACTCCTCGGTGGCCTTCTCCAAGGTGTCCGCGTGCACCGCGAGATGAGGCAGGGACAGGGGTGTGAGCGTCACTCGACCGCTGGCGTGACGCTGCACCCAGCACTGGAAGCGAAAGTTCATGGAGTGTGCTCAGGCTAACATGGGGCGGCGCAGGGACGACGAGTGCCGAGCGTGGCTGACGCGCTCCGTCGCGTGCATTGTTCCCCACGCGCTGGACAGTCGGGGAGGTTCGGCGGGATCCTCACTCCATCGAGAGGTGCGAGATGGAAGACGCCTGTTCGAGGTTGGTCGAATCCGTCAGGAACGCCATCCTCGGGGACGGGCGGCTGCTCCAGGGGCCCTACGGGCCGCGCCGGCTCACCTACGCGGACCATGCCGCCTCCGGGCGCTCGCTGGGCTTCATCGAGGACTTCATCCGCGAGCACGTCCTCCCGCTCTACGCCAACACGCATACGGAGACGTCGGGCACGGGCGCCCAGACGACGCGCTATCGCGAGGACGCGCGGGAGCTCATCCACCGCGCGGTGGGAGGCGGGCCCGACGACGTCGTCCTCTTCTGCGGCTCCGGTGCGACGGCCGCCATCTGCAAGCTCATCGACATCCTCAACCTGCGCATCCCCGCGGACCTGGATGCGAGGTTCGACTTGAGCTCGCGCATTCCGCTCGAGCAGCGCCCCGTCGTCTTCGTGGGCCCCTACGAGCACCACAGCAATGACCTGCCCTGGCGCGAGTCCATCGCGGAGGTCATCACCATCGACGAGGACGCTGACGGGCGCATCGACCCGGCCCACCTGGAGCGCGAGCTGGTGCGCTATCAGGACCGGCCGCTGCGCATCGGCAGCTTCTCGGCGGCGAGCAACGTGACGGGCATCCTCAGCGACCAGGAGGAGATCGGCGCGCTCCTGCGTCGGCATGGAGCGCTCTGCTTCTGGGACTTCGCGGCGGCGGGGCCGTATGTCCACGTCGACATGAACGGGCGGGAGGAGGGCCCCGCGAGGGCGTGCGTGCGCAAGGACGCCGCGTTCCTGTCGCCACACAAGTTCATCGGCGGGCCGGGCACGACGGGGGTGCTCGTCGTCAAGCGGTGGCTGCTGGGCAATCGCATCCCGACCGTGCCCGGCGGAGGCACCGTGTCGTACGTGAGTGGCCGCGCGCACGTGTATCAGCTCGACCCCGTGCATCGCGAGGAAGGGGGCACGCCCGCCATCGTCGAATCGATTCGCGCGGGCCTGGTCTTCCAGCTCCGCGAGGCGGTGGGCGTGGAGGCCATCGACGCGCGGGAGCAGGACTTCTCCCAGCGGGCCCTCGCGCGCTGGGGCGCCAATCCCAACCTGCGCATTCTCGGCAACCCGCTGCTCCGGCGTCTGCCCATCTTCAGCTTCCTGGTTCGATACGGGGACGCGTACCTCCACCACAACTTCGTGGTGGCCCTGCTCAACGACTTGTTCGGCATCCAGGCGCGCGGAGGATGCTCCTGCGCGGGGCCCTATGGCCACCGGTTGCTGGGCATCGACTCCGTCACCAGCCACCGCTTCCAGGACGTCATCCTGCGAGGCACGGATGGCGTGAAGCCCGGCTGGGTGAGGCTGGGCTTCAACTACTTCCTCTCCGAGACGACCTTCGGCTTCCTGCTGGATGCCGTGGACTTCGTCGCCCAGGAGGGCTGGAAGCTCCTGCCGCACTACGTGCTCGAGCCCTCCACCGGACAGTGGCGCCACCGCGACCACGCGCGGAGACTGGGACGGCTGAGCGACGTCACCTACGCGAGCGGCGAGTGCGCCTTCCCGTCTCCGGGGCCCTCCGCGCCGGAGCGGGAGCTGGAGGACTACCTCGCGCGGGCCCATCGCGTCGTCGAGCAGGCGCTCCACGAGGTGGGCGACAGGACGGTGGAGGACGCTCCGCTCACACCAGAGGCGGAGCGCCTTCGCTGGTTCCCGCTGCCCTCCGAGGTGCTGGAGGTGCTCCAGCGCGAGCACGCCGGCACGACGTCAGAGGCCCCCTTCCGACTCCAGGGGGCCCCATGAGTCACCTCAGGGGTTGAGCTTCCAGGGCACCGTCACGGCGGGCTGGAAGCAGTGCACGTTGGCCTGGCTGCCCGCGCCCAGTTCCTGCACCACGCCCGCGCCATACCCTTGCGTCTGGCACCACCGGCTGACCTCCAGCTTGGAGTCGGTGGAGCTGAAGTTGCCCGCGCCCGACGCGGGGCCGAGCAGGTCCTTGCCCACGTCCTGGATGAGCCCGGAGTTGAAGCAGCCCACCCAGGGGCGCGACGTCACCTCGAATATCTGCCCCGTGCTCCACCCCAGGCTGTTGCACCAGCGGTGCACGGCGGCGGAGCAGTCGAAGCTCTGCGCGACGCGCTCGTCCACGCAGCCGGCGTGCTTGCGCGCCAGCTCCTCGAAGGTGACGCCCAGGCTCTCATGCTGGATGGGGGCACACGCCACCGTCACGTCCGTCGTCGTGGCGCCGGCCAGCGCGCCCAGCAGGGAGATGGGCGGACGGTTTCCGATGAGCTGCTGAATCGTCTGGTAGGTGTTGGTGGTGGTGGCCAGCGCGTCGTGGGCGCCACGTTGCGCGCAGACGCGGTGCATGGCGGACGAACATGCCAGCGTGCCCAGGGCCGCGTGGGTGTTGCAGGCGGGCTGCTGCTGGCTCATCCCGAACTGGCCCGCGGAGGGAGTCTCCTGGATGGCCTCGTCGCGACAGTCCGCGCCGTGTGAGGACATGCAGACGGAGCGGGCGGAGCGCGCATGGGAGAAGAAGCGCACTTCGTCGATGGCACCTCGGAAGGAGCCCTCGCCATTGGTGGGGCAGGCCTGCGTGTTCAGCACGTTGCCCGCGCCAATGGCGAGCGCGCCGGTGGCCAGCCTGAACGTGCCCGTGGCGACGGGCAGCGCGCGCCCGGTGGGCACGCCGTTGACGTACTCACCGAAGACGCCGGTGACGCCGTCCCAGGTGTAGGCCAGATGGGTCCACGCGCCGAGGGGCAGCGCGGGGCTCCGGCCCAGGCGCACGCGCGTGCCGTTGATGACGAAGGACATCTGCACCGTGTTGTCGGACTCGTAGATGAGGTCCAGCGCGTTGCCCTTCTGGAGCAGGTACCGGTAGGGGTTCCCCGTGGTGCAGCCGGTGTGGATGCCCGTGTCCGGGCGGACCGCGAGCTGCACGGTGAAGCCCCGCGCGAAGCCTCCCACGCCGGGCCGGGTGCCAGAGGCGTCCGTCAGGTTCACCGTGAGCGCCCCGCCGCCAGGGACGACGAGCGCCTTGCCCTTGCCGTGCGGTTCCCACAGCGAGCCGGACGTCGGCTGCGTCACCGCGTTGCCCGCGGAGATGGAGGCGGTGCCCACCAGCGTGCCCGTGTGGAAGTTCCCGGACAGGTCCGGGGTGCGCGTCAGGTCATACGCGCCCGCGCGTGTCACCAACTCGTTCATCGGCAGGGAGAGCACGTGGAAGGGGTCCACCAACTCGCCGATGTCCACCTCGTTGTAGTCCCCCGTGTTGCTGCCGAAGAGCGCGAGCACGTCATGTGTCTTGGTGACGGGCAGGTAGTGGCTCTCATTGCTGGAGCCCGGCGGGAAGTTCTGCTCCGGCGCGCGCTCCTGCTCCAGGTTCCACATGGGGCCCGAATAGAAGAGGTGGGCGATGTCGCTGCGGTCCGTGTTGATGGCGCCATCGATGTGGTACGCCGTCCAACCCGTCTCCGCGCCGATGAGGCTGACGGCCTCTCGTCGCGCTCCGTCCGTGTAGATGACGCCGGTGTATGTGACGTTGCGCCCCTCGTGGTCCACCCAGGCGTAGGCGGCTCGGATGAGCGGCCCGGACGTCGTCTCACCGAAGAGCTCGCCGGTGGAGGCCTTCAGCTTCTGCCACGAGAGCGGGTAGCGCTTCACGCCCGCGGTGGTGTCGCTGTACATCATGGAGAGCGGGCGCGGATTGCTCCACCCCGTGGCCGCGCAGGGCGTGGCGTTGTACGAGTACATCAGGTGGTCGATGCCGCCGTCGTTGGCGGGGCTGCCCTGATAGATGAGCAGCCGGCCGTCGGAGGTCATCGTCGGCTCGATGCCCCGGATGCTCGCGCCGGTGACGGTGGTCAGATATTCCAGGTTGCCGGTGGTGAACGAGGAGATGTCCGCCTGCGGCGTGAAGGGCTGCGACACCCGGATGTCCACCGGACGCCGGCGGAAGCGGTTGGGCCCGTTGAACATCTGCGAGTCGAAGAGGAAGGGCTGGTACACCGTCAGCCCTCCCGACAGGACATAGGGCTGGGCCGGGTTGGTGAAGCAGAACGCCAGCGCGTTCTCTCCGTTCGTCACCTGGGTGCTGCGTCCAGCAGAGAAGGCCGCGGAGAAGCTCGGCTTGCCTTGAGCGTCGTACGTCACCGCCTCCGGTCGGAACACTCGCGCCAGCCAGGTCGTCGTCGTCGTGGCGTGGTCCTCCCGGATGTTGCCCACGAAGATGCGCCCGTCGATGGTGGAGGAATGCCCGTTCGCACCGAAGGGCGTGGAGATTCGCGTGTTCACCAGGGAGGGGCGCTCAGCTGCGAGGGCCTCCGGTGCAATCAGCAGCGCGGCGAGCAGCGGCGCGAGTCGTGGAACCCGCGTCGAATTGCGTCGAGTGGACATGAGGGCCTCCTGGCATGGAGTTCTGACTATACTTGAATTACTGGGTGGGATATGGATTGCACCAGGGTGGCTGCGTGCGCGGCATTTCCGTGGACGGAGGACGTCGCCGACACCGCTGGAAGGGGAGGGAGTCGGTGGGTTGGTCAGGCGGGGGTGCGTTGACAAGGTCGATGGTGCCGGGCATCGTGGTGAGACTTCATGGCCCGGCTGCTCACCCACGCTTGTTGCTGCTGTCACGCACCTGCGGTGGGCGCCTGTCGACCCTTGGCCTGATAACCCTGGGTTGAGCTGGTTCGAAGAGCCCACCATCCGCGAGGAGGTGGGCTTTCGGCTTTCTGGCTCCCGAGTCCACCGTCCATCGCGTTCCTCTCGCAGTCGAGGTCACGCATGGCAGTTTTCACACCACACCGACTCTCCATCCTCGCCGCGGGCCTGGCCTGGCTGCTCGCGCCGCACGCGGTGGCACAGACGCCGGCACCCGAAGCGCCTCCCGCCGCGCCGTCACCGACGCCGGGGGGCGTCGCCGTCAAGGCCACCCCCGAGGGCATCTCCGTCTCGTCCGCCGACAAGGCGTTCCTGCTGAAGCTGCGGGGCTACATCCAGATGGATGGCCGCTTCTTCGAGAGCAAGGCGGACCGGCCGGGCTCCACCACGCTGCTCATCCGGCGCGCGCGTCCACTTCTGGAGGGGACGCTCTTCAACCTGTTCGACTTCCGGCTGCTGGCGGACTTCGCGGCCAACGCGCCGCTGCTCTGGGATGCGTACCTGGAGTACCGCCCCAGCAAGGCGGTGCGCGTGCGGGTGGGCAAGTTCCGTCCTCCGGTGGGGCTGGAGCGCAACCAGTCCGGCATCAACACGCTCTTCGTCGAGCGCGCGCTGCCCACGGACCTGGTGCCCAACCGGGACGTGGGGGTGATGGTTCACGGCGACCTGTATGACGGCACTCTGAGCTACGCGCTGGGGGCCTTCAACGGCACGGCGGATGGCGCCAGCGCGGACACCAACCTGGACGACAGCTTCGACCTGGCCGCGCGCCTGTTCGCGCATCCGTTCCGGGCCACGAAGCTCAAGCAGCTCTCCGGCTTGGGGCTGGGCATCGCCGCGTCGCGCGGACAGCAGTTCGGCTCGGCGTCCACCACGGGCGAGGCGCCGCTGCGCACCATGGGGCAGCAGACGTTCTTCATCTTCCGGACGGGCACGGGAGCGGGGGAGACGGTGATTGCGCACGGTGAACACGTGCGGCTGTCGCCCCAGGGGTATCTCTACCTGGGCCCCGTCGGCGCGATGGCCGAGTACGTGTCGTCCACGCAGGAGGTGAACCTGGGAGCGCGGCACGCGCGGCTGCGCTTCGAGTCGTGGCAGGCCAGCGCGTCATACGTCCTCTTCGGGGGCAAGGCGTCCTATGACGGCGTCAAGCCCACGGACCCGCTGGGCGCGGAGGCGGGCGGCTGGGGCGCGGTGGAGTTGGGCGCGCGCTACGCCTCGCTCCATGTGGACCCGGATGCCTTCTCCATCTACGCGGACCCCACGCGCTCGGCCCGCAACGCGCGAGGGTGGGGCGCGGTCGCCAACTGGTACCTCAACAGCAACGTCCGTGTGGCCACGTCCTTCGACCACACGAGCTTCGATGGCGGCGCCGTGGACGGCGACCGCATCCCCGAGGATGTCGTCATGTCCCGCTTCCAGGTGAGCTGGTGAAAGGCCCCGCAATGCGCTTCCCTCTCCGGCTGTCCCTGCTCGTCCTGTTCGCCCTGGGTGGTTGTTCGAAGTCCGGGAGCGAGTCCGCTGCCCCGAGCACCGTCACGCTGCTCAACGTCTCGTATGACCCGACGCGGGAGCTGTACGCGGACGTCAACGCCGCCTTCGCGAAGCATTGGGAGACGACTCACGGACAGAAGGTCTCCATCAAGCAATCCCATGGCGGCTCCGGCAAGCAGGCGCGGGCCGTCATCGACGGGCTCGACGCGGACGTCGTCACGCTGGCGCTGGCCTACGACGTGGACATGCTCCACGACAAGGCGTCGCTCATCCCGGAGGGCTGGCAGACGCGGCTGGCGAACAACAGCGCGCCGTACACGTCCACCATCGTCTTCGTGGTGCGCAAGGGAAACCCCAAGGGCATCAAGGACTGGGACGACCTGGTCCGAGAGGGCGTCGCCGTCATCACCCCCAATCCGAAGACGTCCGGCGGCGCGCGCTGGAACTACCTGGCCGCGTGGGGCCATGCCCTGCGCAAGCCCGGTGGCACCGAGGAGTCCGCGCGGGCCTTCGTGGCCGCGCTGTTCCGCAACGTGCCCGTGTTGGACTCGGGAGCCCGGGGCGCCACCACGACCTTCGCGGAGCGTGGACTGGGCGACGTGCTCATCGCCTGGGAGAACGAGGCCTTCCTGCTGACGGACGAGGTGGGCAAGGAGCGCTTCGAAATCATCGTCCCGTCGACGAGCATCCTCGCCGAGCCTCCCGTGGCGGTGGTCGACCGCAACGTGGACAAGCGCGGCACCCGCGCGGTGGCGGAGGCGTATCTCCAGTTCCTCTACTCGGAAGAGGGGCAGCGGCTCGCGGCGAAGCACCACTACCGTCCCCGCTCGGAGGAGGTGGCGTTGAAGCAGGGGGCGCGGTTCCCCAAGGTGACGCTCTTCACCATCGACGAGGTCTTCGGTGGCTGGCGCAAGGCGCAGGCGGCCCACTTCGATGACGGGGGCGTGTTCGACCGCATCTACGTCCCCCAGGCGCATTGAGCCATGGGCTCGCTCACTCGCCGCCATGTCCTGCCCGGCTTCAAGCTGTCGCTGGGCTTCACCTGGGCCTATGTCGGGCTGCTCGTCCTCATTCCGCTGTCCAGCCTGTTCCTCAAGACCTTCTCGCTGACGTGGCTCCAGTTCTGGGAGACGGTGACGGCGCCCCGGGCGCTCGCCGCATACCGGCTCAGCTTCGGCGCGTCGCTGTCGGCGGCGCTGGCGAACGTCGTCTTCGGGCTCCTGGTGGCCTGGGTGCTCGTGCGCTACCGCTTCCCGGGCCGCTCGCTGGTGGAGTCGCTGGTGGACCTTCCCTTCGCGCTGCCCACCGCGGTGGCGGGGCTGACGCTCACCACGCTGTTCTCCGCGAAGGGCTGGTACGGCCAGTACCTGGAGGCGTGGGGCTTCAAGGTGGCCTACACCTCCGTGGGCGTGGCCGTGGCGCTGACCTTCATCGGCCTGCCCTTCGTGGTGCGCACGGTGCAACCCGTGCTGGAGGACATCGACGTGGATGTGGAGGAGGCGGCGGCCACCCTGGGCGCGACGCCGTGGCAGACCTTCGCGCGGGTGTTGTTCCCGGCCATCTTCCCCGCGCTGCTCAGCGGCTTCACGCTGGCCTTCGCGCGGGCGCTGGGGGAGTACGGCTCCGTCGTGTTCATCTCCGGCAACATGCCGCTGCGCACGGAGATTGTTCCGTTGCTCATCGTCACCAAGCTGGAGCAGTACGACTACGCGGGCGCCACGGCCATCGCCGTCGTCATGCTGATGGCGTCGTTCCTCCTGCTGCTCGTCGTCAACGTGCTCCAGCGCTGGAGTCATCGCCGGCTGGAAGCCAGGGCGGGGGCGTGACGGACATGTTCGCTCCGACGATACATCTGCCCCGACGCAAGACGCGGACGCTGGAGGGCTCACCGTGGGTCCGGTGGACGCTCATCACCGTGGCGCTGGGCTTCCTGGCCGTCTTCCTCGTCGTTCCCCTGGTCGCCGTCTTCACCTTCGCGTTCCAGAAGGGATGGGAGGCGTACCTGGCCGCCATCACCGAGCCGGAGGCGCGCTCCGCCATCGTCCTGACGTTGACGGCGGCGGCCATCGCGGTGCCGCTCAACCTCGTCTTCGGCCTGGCGGCGGCGTGGCTCCTGGCGCGGTTCCGCTTCCGGGGGCGCGCGTTGCTGCTGACGCTCATCGACCTGCCGTTCAGTGTGTCCCCCGTCATCGCCGGGCTCATCTTCGTGCTGCTCTTCGGACGACAGGGCTGGCTGGGCCCGTTCCTGTCCGAGCATGACTTGCACGTCATCTTCGCCGTGCCGGGAATCGTGCTGGCCACGGTGTTCATCACCTTGCCCTTCGTCGTGCGGGAGGTGCTGCCGGTGATGCAGACGCAGGGCAGCGACGAGGAGGAGGCGGCGCTCACGCTGGGGGCGAGCGGCTGGCGCACCTTCCTTCGCGTCACGCTGCCGAAGGTGAAGTGGGGTGTGCTCTACGGCGTCATCCTCTGCAACGCGCGGGCGATGGGGGAGTTCGGAGCCGTGTCGGTGGTGTCCGGGCACGTGCGCGGCGTCACCACCACGCTGCCGCTGCACGCGGAGATTCTCTACAACGAGTACGACTTCGCGGGAGCGTTCGCCGTGGCGTCGTTGCTCACGCTGCTCGCGCTCGTGACGCTGGTGCTGAAGAAGTACGTGGAGTGGAGGAGTGAGGCGTCATGAGCATCATCGTCGAGCAGCTCACCCGGCGGTTCTCCCCGGGCGGCAGTCCCGCCGTCTCGGACGTCTCGTTCCACGCGCCCGCGGGCGCAATCACTTCCCTGCTGGGGCCGTCCGGCGCCGGCAAGTCCACGCTCCTGCGCCTCATCTGCGGGCTGGAAATCCCGGACGTCGGTCGCGTCCTCATCGACGGCGTGGACTGTACGTCGCTGCCCGTGCAGCAGCGCAACGTCGGTGTCGTCTTCCAGAGCTACGCCCTGTTCCGGCACATGACGGTGCGCGAGAACATCGCCTTCGGACTCAACGTGCGGAAGCTTCCTCGCGCGGAGGTGGAGGCGCGCGTGGACGAGATGCTGCGCCTGGTCCAGTTGGAGGCGCTCGGCGAGCGCCATCCAGGGCAGCTCTCCGGCGGTCAGCGCCAGCGGGTGGCCTTCGCGCGCGCGCTGGCCATCCGCCCCCGGGTGTTGCTGCTGGACGAGCCCTTCGGCGCGCTCGACACGCGGGTACGCGAGGAGCTGCGCGAGTGGCTCCATCAACTCCATACGCGCACCGGTCTGACGACGCTGCTGGTGACGCATGACCAGCAGGAGGCCTTGGAGATTTCGCAGCACGTGGTGGTGATGAGTGATGGGCGCGTGGCGCAGGCGGGCTCGCCGGAGGACATCTATGACCGGCCCGCGTCACCCTTCGTCGCGTCGTTCATCGGCGGGGCGAGCGTCCTGCGCGGTCGCGTCCTGGAGGGCAGGGCATCGCTGGGCTCGCTGGCGCTGACCGTGCCCGCCGCCGCGCGTGAAGGGGAGGCGGTGCACGCCTTCGTCCGGCCCCACGACATCAAGCTGGCCCGCTCCGTCTCCACGGAGGGCGTCACGCCCTTCACGGGCAGGGTGCAGCGCTTCAAGCCCGTGGGCGGCTTCGTGAAGGTGCTCCTGCGCATGCCCTCCGGGGACGAGGTCACCGTGCAGGTGCCTCGCTCGGAGTTCGACGCGCTCGGCGTCGTGGAAGGGGACGCGGTGCGCGCCGATGTGCTCACCGCCTCCGTGTTCGTGGGGGACTACGCCATCTGAACAAGGAGGCCTTGCCTCAGTGGGCCTCGATGACAGGTCGCGCGTAGGGGCTGTGCGCGGCGAGCCCCTCCGGAATCACCACGGGCTCGCGGGGGCCCACCTTCCACGGAGGCCGCGCCTCGCCCCGGCGCTGGGCGCGGATGCAGCGCCACAGCTCGTTGGCGTAGGGCAGGACGATGGTGGCGCCGATGCCGAGCAGGATGTTGCGCAGGTAGCCCGCCGGCAGTCGCTGTTTCTTCAGCGCGAAGCGCCACCGCCCCTTGCGTCCGCCGATGCCCCAGATGGCCAGGAACTGGTCCCAGTGCAGGCAGACGATGGAGGACACGGCCATGAAGGGCAGCACCTCCAGGAAGCTGTGCGTGTGCTGCTCGCGCGGCTCCACGTCCCGCTGGTGGTTGATGGCGTAGGCCACGTCCGCGAAGGCCGTCGCCTCGTGCACCAGCGAGTGCCCCAGCATGACGGAGAGGGTGAGCGGGTTGATCTCCATCAACAGCCCCATCATCACCGGCACGCCCACCTCGGTCATCATCAGGCAGTGGATGAGCGACTCGCCCGCGCCGCTGGTGTGCTCGATGTCCGTGCGCTTGTGCCACACCCAGTCCACCACGCCTGGCACCAGCCACGCGGGAAGCATGAAGTACAGCAGCACCCGTTGCGTCGCTGACGCCGCGTCGGTGGCTCCGGAGGGAATGCGCAGCCGGGGCCTGCGCAGATAGCCGCGCGCGGCCTTGGCCAGCTTGAACCGCCAGCTCCGGTGCCCCCAGGGCGTGGTGATTTCCCGGAACATCGCCGCCGTGCCGCGCATGACGCCTCCCGCTTCGGCGCCCCTCGGGGCGCCACTGGATGGACGTGTCAGAAGCTAGGCACCGCCCGCGCGCCCACCACCGAGCAACGGCCGGACAGGAGGGCGCCAGCAGGCCATGGCGAATCCATCGAGACAATGCGGAAATGCTAGGATTTCGTGAAATAGAGGTCTCAACCCATTCCAGGAGGAATGCATGGCAGGACGGACCGAGGCGTGGTGGGTGGTTGCGGGGCTGGTGCTGGCGGGCTGTGGCAGCGAGGTGGCGGTGGAGCCCGAGGCGGTACCGCTGGAGAGTCAGGCGCAGAAGGAGCAGGCGTACGACCCGGGGCCGGGTTGGAGCCTGGCGTGGCAGGACGACTTCGGCGGCACGGGCCTGAACGCGGCCAACTGGAACGTGCTGACGAGCAACCACGACCCCGTCACGAACAACTGCAACTTCGGCACGGGAGAGCTGGAGTTCCCGCGCGCGCAGAACGTCACGGTGAGCGGGGGCAAGCTCATCCTCACCGCGGAGCGGACGTCGGATGGGCCGTATGATTCGCGCTGCGCGGGCTACGGGCCGCGCTCGTTCTACTCGGGGCGCATCCACACCAAGGGCAAGGTGGAGCGGCGCTACGGCAAGCTCGTCGCGAGCATCAAGGTGCCGTCCGGGTACGGCATGTGGCCGGCGTTCTGGACGCTGGGCGCGAACATCTCCAACGTCGGTTGGCCGGCGAGCGGTGAAATCGACATCCTGGAGTGGCACTCCAACGAGCCGTCGTGGATGAAGGTGGCCACGCACTCGTCCAACGGGGTGCAGCACTGGGGCTCCGGAGCGAACCGGGGCTACAGCGTCGCGGACGCCTTCCACGTCTACGAGGTGGAGTGGACGGCGGACCGGATGATCTTCCGTCTGGACAACCAGGTCCGTGCGAACGCGGACTTCTTCCACAACGACCCGGCGTTCCAGCAGAACCACTACGTCCTGCTGAACCTGGCGCTGGGCGGGAACTGGTATGGCAACACCTCGCCGGCTTCCATCGACCTGCCCTCCGGGCAGCGCAAGACGATGGAGGTGGAGTGGGTGCGCTGGTACCAGGCGGGCGGCTCCAGTGGCCCCTCGCTGGCCAATCCCAGCTTCGAGGCGAACATGAGCGGCTGGTCGACCTGGAGCCCCAACGGCACCGAGGCCGCGGACTTCAGCGAGACGCACAACGGTGGCCGCACGGGCAGCTACCACCTGACGCACTGGACCAACGCGACGCCCTTCGAGGTGTGGACGTACCAGTCCGTGTCGGGGCTCGCGTCGGGCAACTACAAGGTCCGCGCGTGGGTGAGGAAGGCCGGTGGGTTCGACCTGGCGCGCATCCAGGCGAAGACGTGCGCCTCCTGCGGACCGGTCTTCACGGACCTGGGCACGTATGGCGCGTGGACGCTGGTGGAGACGCCCGCCATCAACGTCACGGGGGGCTACCTGGAGCTGGGCTTCCACACCCGGGCGACCACGGGCAACGGCGCCAACTTCATCCACATGGATGACGTGGAGCTGGTGCGCCTCTAGCGGAACGGGCCCCCGGTGGTGGAGCGCGAGTCTGGCTCCACCACCGAGGGTGTTTCCGGGACCGAGCATTTTCGAGTCCGCTTTCGGAAGGGAAACATGAGGCGTGAAGAGACGATGCCGGGCGGCCCGAGGGCATGCGTGTTCGCGGTCCTGATGTGCGGGTTGTGGGTCCTGGGCTGTAAGGAGCCTCTTTCGCGAGAGGTCACCGTGCCCGGGGTGGGCACGGTGAAGGCCGCGGAGGGGCTTCCCCGGAATCAAACCGTCTCCGCGGGACGTCTCCATTCGCTGGTGCTGCGGCCGGATGGAACGGCGTGGAGCTGGGGCTCGAATACCTTCGGACAGCTTGGTGACGGCACCCTGCGGACCCGAGCCGTGCCCGCGCGCGTCTGGGGATTGTCCTCGGTGAGCATCGTCTCGGCGGGAGACCTGCATTCGCTCGCGCTGAAGGCGGACGGCACGGTGTGGGCGTGGGGAAACAACGAGCGGGGGCAGTTGGGGCTCGGTGACACCGTGGCGCGACGGGCTCCCGTGCGCGTGCCGGGGCTCACGGACGTGGTCCGGATTGTCGCGGGCTTCTCCCACTCGCTCGCGCTGAAGGCGGACGGCACCGTGTGGGCCTGGGGCAACAACGCGACGGGACAGCTCGGTGACGGCACCACCACGCAGCGGTTGCTGCCCGTGCCCGTGTCGGGACTGCTCGGGGTGTCCGAGATTGGCGCGGGCAACTCGCACTCACTGGCACTCAAGGCGAACGGGACGGCCTGGACCTGGGGCGCGAACTCGGACGGGCAACTGGGCGATGGTGGCTCCGCCCAGCGGCTTGTTCCCGGCCTCGTCTCCTCCCTGGCGTCGGTGGTGGCCGTCGTGGGCGGGGGCTCGCATTCACTGGCGCTGAAGGTCGATGGGACGGTGTGGGCCTGGGGGCAGAACACCTTCGGCCAGCTCGGCGATGGGAGCACGACACGGCGCTCCTTGCCCGTGCGCGTCCCCAGTCTCACGAACGTGACGGCGGTGGCGGGCGGCGGACAGCACTCGCTGGTGTTGAAGGCCGACGGCACGGCGTGGGGTTGGGGCGGCAATGGCCGGGGGCAGGTGGGGGATTTGTCGATGACGCAGCGGCTGTCGCCAGTGCGGGTGCATTCGCTGACGGGTGTGCTCGGCGTTGCCGCCGGAGGAGGGCAGCACTCCGTGGCGATGCTGGTCGATGGCACTGTCAGCACCTGGGGCAACAACATCGATGGTCAGTTGGGGGATGGCTCACGAATCCTCAGCACGGCGCCCGCCTGGACGGCTGGAATGGTCACTCGCGTGGAGCTCGCAGCGGGGAGGAGTCACTCGTTGGCGCTGAAGCCGGATGGCACCCTGTGGGTCTGGGGCGCCAATGCCTTGGGGCAACTGGGTGACGACACGCTGACCGCCCAGGCCGCACCGGTCCAGGTGTATGTGCATGGCGGGGTTCAGTCGGTCGCGGCGGGAGGGGATTTCTCCCTCTGCTTGAGTCTCTGGGGCGGTGTCTTTGCCTGGGGCGACAACGCCCACGGGCAAGCGGCGAATGGGCGGAGCTCCCCGCAAGTCTATCCTCAAGAGGTGATGGGGCTGTGGGACGTCGTGAGCATCTCAGCGGGTGACTCGCATGCGCTCGTGGTGAAGGCGGATGGGACGGTGTGGTCCTGGGGCTCCAATGCGTCCGGGCAACTGGGCGATGGCGGCACGACTTCTCGCTTTGAGCCTGTCCAGGTCCCAGGGCTCACCGGTGTCGTCGCGGTGTCCGGTGGCAAGGCCCATTCCCTGGCGCTCAAGCGGGACGGCACCGTGTGGGCATGGGGGAGCAACACGCAGGGACAGCTCGGCGATGGCACGACGACGCAGCGCCTGCTCCCCGTGGCCGTGCAGGGACTGACGGGGGTGGTCTCCCTCTCCTCCAAATCCATGCACTCGCTGGCCCTGCGGATGGATGGCACCGTCTGGGCCTGGGGCTCGAACGAGGTGGGGCAACTCGGAGATGGCACCACCACCTCTCGCCTGGTGCCCACGCGCGTCACGGGTCTCTCGGATGTGGTCGCCATCAGCGCGGGCGTCGCGCAGTCCGCCGCGACACAGGTGGACGGCACCGTCTGGACGTGGGGCTCCAATGTCGCCGGCCAGCTCGGGAATGGCTCGACGACGCAACGTCTGGTGCCCGGGCTCGTCGTGGGCCTGTCGAACGTCACGTCACTCGCCTCGGGAGAGGCTCACTTCCTCGCGGTCAGGGACGACAACACCTTGTGGGCCTGGGGTTCGGCCTCCTCGGGGCAGGTGGGCGACGGCGTCTCCGCCATGCATCCGACGCCCACGCGAACGGTGTTCGGTCCGACGAAGGTCGCCATCGCGAGCCGGCGGCACTCGCTGGCGATGAGCGGCGACGGCAAGGTGTGGAGTTGGGGCGCCAATACGCCCTCTGGACTCCTGGGAGATGGCACGACGGTTTCGAGCGTGTGGCCTGTCGCCGTCAGCGGACTTTCGAATGTGCTGAGCCTGGATGTGGGGCTCCAGCACTCGCTGGCGCTCCGCGCGGGTGGCACCGTCTGGGCTTGGGGCAACAACGGTTCGGGACAACTGGGGCAGGGGCCGGGTGGTGCGCCCGTGCACCTCACACCCGTCGCGATTCCTGGGCTGGCGGGCGTGGTGGCTGTCGCCGCGGGGGAGGCCCACTCCTTCGCATTGAAGGTGGATGGCACTGTCTGGGCATGGGGGGACAACACGAACGGATGGCTTGGCGATGGGACGTCCTTGAACGTGCGGCACTCGCCCGTGTTGGTGGCCAACCTCTCCGACGTCGTGGCCATCTCCGCCCGGAAGAACCATGCCCTGGCGCTCGAGGCGGACGGCACCGTCTGGAGTTGGGGCGTCAATTCCCACGGACAGTTGGGAGATGGCACGACCACGAACCGCCGGACTCCCGTGCAGGTGGCCGGCCTGACGGATGTGATTGCCATCGACACCGGAGATGACTTCTCGCTGGCCAGGACCATGAATGGCGTGGTGTGGGCGTGGGGAAGGAACGATGAGGGGCAACTGGGAGATACCGGGGGGGATGACCCGCTTCCCTCCTCGGTGTCCTGGACAAGAGGCTCCATCGCCATGGCGGCGGGGGCTCGCCATGTCCTCGCCCTGAGCGTGACGGGTTCCGTGCTGGCCTGGGGTGGCAATGATGCGGGGCAGGTGGGTGATGGGACGAATGTCTCGCGGCGCTGGCCGGAGGTCGTGCAAGGACTCACTCCGGCGGTGTCAGTGATTGCGGGAGACCGCCACTCCCTGGTGGTGCTGGAGGACCGCCAGCTCTGGGGCTGGGGGAGCGACGCCGACGGACAACTGGGCACTGGAGCGGTGTCGTACCGGAGCTTGCCCGTGAACGTCTGGTGATGCCGTCGTGATGAAGGTGGCCGGGGGCGCCGTGCGCTCCCGGCCATCTGTCGGGAATCGTATGGTTCAATCGCCTTGCGATGCAATCAATGTCATACACGACAGAGGCATGATGGTGTTGACATGTCGCGATATGCCCCGCATAAGGTTGGCTGCAATTGCAGCCCTACCCAGTGGAGCGGCCCATGGGTGCGACATATGCGAATCCCCTGGAGTTGGACGGACGAGAGCTTCGCCCCACGCGGCTCCTCCTCACCGGGGGAACGGGCTTCCTGGGAAGCCACTTCCTCCTCTGGCGGTTGAGGACAGGCGGGCGGCTCTTCGTACTGGTTCGTGGCACGTCGCCGGAGCACGCGCGCGAACGACTCCTGGAGTCACTTTCAGAGGCCGCGGCTTCGTATGACGTCCCCGTTCCGCTCGAGGCCGTCGAAAAGAATGTCATCTGCCTGGTCGGTGACATCACCCTCCCGCTGTGTGGCCTCTCTCCCGAGGACCTGGAGCGGCTGGAGGAGGCGCGACTGGAGGAGGTGTGGCATTCCGCGGCCAGCCTCGCGTATGAGAACCGCCACCGCGACAAAATCCATGCACACAATTGCATTGGGACCAGAAACATCCTGGAGGTCGCGCGGAAGGTAGGGGCCGGGAGGTTTGTCTATGTCTCCACCGCCTACACCGCGGGCACCCGGCGTGGAGTGATTCCCGAGCAACTGCATCCGGAACCCACGGGTGGTGCCTCGGATTTCAACAACTACTACGAGGAGAGCAAGGCGCAGGCGGAGCGCGAGGTGTCTCGTGCCTGTGAGGCCGCCGGTCGCGCCTACAGCATCGTCCGCCCCTCGGTCATCATCGGCCCCAGCGCGAGCCGACGCAGCGGGGGGACGCGGTTCGGAATCTATGGTTTCGTGCGGGAGCTTTACCGGCTGCGCCGGGAGCTGGCGCAAGTCACGGACCCGTTGCGGCTGCTGGGGCATGAGGGCGCGGGCGTCAACATGGTGCCCGTGGACCATGTGGTGCTGGACATGCTCCGGCTGAGCGCCACCGGGTTCGAGGGCGGGCCGGTGCATCACCTGGTGGGCCCGGTGGAGCTTCCGGCGGTGGGAATGGTCGACCGGATGTCCCATGCGCTCCGGCTTTCCATCCTCAGCTTCACCACCCACCGTGAGACGGAGGCATCGCCCATTGAGCAGCTCTTCGATTTGCGTGGGGCCTTCTACGCCAGCTACGGGCTGAACCCGAAGCGGTTCGCCCGCGCCCTTCCTCCACATCCGCCGCTCACCCTCGCCGACCTGGATGTCTACCTGTCGAGCTACCTCGCGGAGCTGGCGCGGGAGAGAGAGGGGCAGGTGTTCACACCGGTGCAGGTGCGTGCGCCGGATGGGGCGGAGGTGTGTGCCTTCACGCGAGGCGACCCCACGCACCCCGTGCTGGTCCTCTGCAACGCCTATGCGATGCCCGAGGAGTTCCTGGCGCCGCTCGCACAGCGGCTGGCCGAGAAATGGCGGGTGGTGACGTGGAACACCCGCTGGCTGCCCACTCCGACGCCGGACTTCAATCCCTCCCGCTGTGACTCCAGCGTCCATGTGGCGGACCTGGTCGCCGTGCTGGACAGGCTGGGAATCTCCCGGGTGGAGACGGTGGTGGGCTGGAGCAGTGGCGCGCAGGTGGCGCTCCGCGCGCTGGCCGAGCACCCCGAGCGCTTCGCGAGCGGCGTGCTGCTCAACGGGACGGTGTCGCTTCCGGCGACTCCGGACCACCCGATGACGTCCTTCGAGAAGAACCTCCGCCAGCTCTTCCCCCAGATTGCCGTCAACCCTCGGGTGGCGGAGCGCTACTGCAAGCTGATTTTCGGAGGCGCCCCCGGAGCCGAGGCACCGCACAGCGAGGACCGGAAGGTGGTGGCCAGCGTCCTCACCTCCACGGACCCCCACCTGCTCTACATGACCAGCGTGCCGTTCCGCACGCCGTCCAGTCTGTTCCGGTACGCGAACATGGTCTGCGCGCTCTTCCGCGAGCGGGAGGACGCCTGGACGTCCTCCGTGAAGCAGCCCGTGCTCGTCTTTGGAGGTGGCGCGGATGCCATCTCGCACCCGGACCAGGTGGCGCTCCTGGCCTCCCGGCTCGTCGGCGCGAGGACGGTGCTCCAGCCGGACGCGGACCACTTCTCCCATTTCTATGACGAAGGGATCGCCGCCATGATTGAGGACTTCGCCCAGCACGCGCCCTCCGCGGCGCTTCCCGTGCAGCCCGCCGAGGATGGTTTCGCGCGCACCCTGGAGCGGCTCATCCACCTCTCCAATGCGGACACCTCCAATCCCTTTCGGGAGCTGGTCTGGGAGAAGTCGCTGCCCGAGGACCAGCCCTGGATGAGTCCGGAGCTGCTCTCCGTCCATGGCACGCCCTGGGCCGAGAAGCTGACGCCCGAACAGCTCCTGCGGCTCAGCAAATGGGAGTGCATCAACTTCTTCAGCCTGAACGTGACGGGCATCCGCGAGCTGCTCACGGAGATGATCAGCCGGATCCACACCCCGGGCTACGAGGTGTCCTCCGAATACCTCCACCACCTGGTGCTCGAGGAGAATGAGCACATGTGGTACTTCTCGCGGTTCTGCCTGACGTACGGCGGAAAGATATACAAGGACCGCCGCATCCGTTACGACACCTTCCCCGAGACGGACATCAAGGAGTTCCTGGCCTTCGCCACGGTGCTGGTGTTCGAGGAGATTGTCGACGGCTACAACAGCCACATGGCGAAGGACGCGCGTCTGCCTCCCTTCGTGCGTGAAATCAACCGGCTGCACCACTCGGATGAGACACGCCACATCAGCTACGGGCGGTTGAACATCGAGCGGCTCCACCAGGGGCTGCGGGCGAAGCATGGGGTCGAGCGGCTTCGGGACGTGGAGCGCGCGCTCAAGCGCTTCATGCTCACGTCGATGCAGAAGCTCTACAATCCGGACATCTACAAGGACGTGGGCCTGCCCGAGCCGCTGAAGGTTCGCAACGAGCTTTTGGCCCATCCCGAGCGCGTGGCCTTCAACGAGCGCATCCTCTCGAAGACCACG
This sequence comes from Myxococcus eversor, assembly GCF_010894455.1. Classification (GTDB taxonomy): domain Bacteria; phylum Myxococcota; class Myxococcia; order Myxococcales; family Myxococcaceae; genus Myxococcus; species Myxococcus eversor. Next base: position 70,987 of record NZ_JAAIXY010000033.1, read on the forward strand.
AGGTTCATGGTGAAGAAGGAGATCTTCACCGACGACCGTCTGTCCTGACCTGTCTGGGAGAGACACGCATGACGCCCCGTCACCTCTGCGGTTTGCTGGAAGAAGCCGAGCGCCATCATGGCGACCGCCTGTTCTTGTCCGACGAACGGGTCTCCTTCACCTATGCGCAGCTCGGCACGGCCACCCGGCGCCTGGGTGGCTGGCTTTCGCGCCAGGGCTTCCGGCGTGGAGACAGGGCCGTCATCCTCACCCGCAACCGCGCGGAGGTGGCCCTGGCCGCGTTCGCGACGGCGCGGCTGGGAGGCATCTTCGCGGTGCTGCATGGTGCGATTCGCGAGCCGGGCTTGCGGAGGATCCTGGAGCAGGTGACGCCCGCGGTGGCCTTCCTGGATGAGTCCACCGCGCACCTCGCGCCAGCCTTCGCCGACGTGCCCATCGTCTGGGTGGGAGAGGGCTCGGGGCCCGTCTCGGCACCTCGGTTGTCGCGAATCGTGGACAGCGAGCCGGTGGAGTGTCCGCCCTTCGCGGGTGTGGACGTGGATCCAGTCTGCCTCATCTACACGTCCGGCTCCACGGGAGCGCCGCGAGGCGTGACGCTCAGCCACGACAACATCCTCTTCGTGGTGGACGCCATCCAGGCGCGGCTCCAGTACCGCACCGAGGACGTGGTGGGCGTCTTCCTGCCGCTCTCCTTCGACTACGGCCTGTATCAGGTGTTCCTCGCCGCGCAGGTGGGGGCGGGCGTGTTCGTCGGGAGCGCGGAGCTGGCCGGGCCGGCGCTGGTCACCACGCTGGAGCGACAGCGAGTCACGGTGCTGCCCGGTGTGCCCACGTTGTTCGCCGCGTTGCTCAAGCTGCTCGGTCGGAGTGGGGCGGGCGCGCTCCGCTTGAGGGCGCTCACCAACACGGGGGCGCATCTGCCGGCCAGCCACGTGGAGCAGCTCCGGCGTCAGCTGCCCGGGGTCTCGGTGTTCCCCATGTATGGGCTGACCGAGTGCAAGCGCGTCTCCATCCTGCTGCCCGAGGAGCTGGAGGCGCACCCGGGCTCGGTGGGACGCGCGTTGCCCGGCACGGAGGCGATGATTCTGGACGAGCGGGGCCAGGTGCTGCCGCCAGGAGAAGTGGGAGAGCTGGTCATCCAGGGGCGCCACGTCGCGCTCGGGTACTGGCGGGCGCCGGAGGAGACCGCGCTGCGCTATCGCACGCACCCGCGTGGACTGGGCCGCGTGCTGTACTCAGGTGACCTCTTCCGGATGGACGCGGAGGGCTTCCTCCAGTTCGTGGGGCGCCGGGACTTCCTCCTCAAGCGCCGCGGCTTCCGGATGCACCCGCTGGAAATCGAGGAGGTGGCCTGCGGGCTGCCCGGTGTCGCCGAGGCGGGCGTGGTGCAGGAGGCCCAGGCCGACCGGCTGCACCTGTTCGTCACGTCCACTCCTGGCGCGCCGCCACCGCGCGAGGCCGGGCTGCTCGACGCGCTCTCCAGTCGACTGGAGTCCTACAAAGTCCCGGACCAGGTGCACTGGGTGCCGGAGCTGCCGAGGACGGCCAACGGCAAGCTGGACCGGGCAGCCCTCGCGAGCTGGATTGTGGCGGGAGGACAGTCATGAGCGCGCCGATGAGTCCTCCGCTGCTGGCCCGGGCCGCGGCCTGGTTGGAGGCCTACGGCTCGCCGCTCTATGTCTATGATTTGGGGGACGTGGAGCGGCGCACGCGCGAGCTCTTGTCCGTCCTGCCCGAGGGCAGCCGGTTGTTGTTCTCGCTCAAGGCCAATCCGCTTCCGGTGATGGCGGAGGCGCTCTGCCGGCTCGGCTGCGACGCGGAGGTGTCTTCGCCCGGAGAGCTGGCGGTGGCGATGGCCGCCGGCTTTCCACCGGAGCGGGTGCTCTACTCCGGCCCGGGCAAGAGCACCGAGGAGGTGCGCGGGGCGCTCAGCGCTGGCGTGACGCGCTTCTCCGCCGAGTCGTGGACGGACCTGGAGCGCATCGACCGGGCCGCGCGCGCCGCTCGGCTTCGCGCCCGGGTCCTCCTGCGCGTCAACCCGGAGGCGCCTCCCGTGGCGCGGCTGGCGATGAGTGGCGTGAGCAGCCAGTTCGGGCTCGACGAGGCGGAGTGGCGCGAGGGTCGCGCGCGTGTGGCGGCGCTCGGCGGCGTCGAGCTGCTGGGCGTGCACGTCTACCAGGGAACTCAGCTCGCGGACGTGCCGGCGCTGCTCTCCGCGCTGCGGGTGGCGCTCGAGGTGGGAGAGTCGCTCTCCCATGCGTTCGAGCTTCCCTTCCAGGTGTTGGACCTGGGCGGAGGTTTCCCCTGGCCCTTCGCCACGTCCGGCGTGGGGCCCGAACTGGAGTCCCTGCGCGAGCCGCTCGCCCGGCTGGCCTCGGAGCGGAAGAGGACCGCGTCGGCCGCGCTGTGGTTCGAGTCGGGCCGCAGGCTCTGCGGCTCCTCGGGCACGCTGTGGTCCACGGTGATGGATGTGAAGCGCTCGAAGGGCAAGCAGTACGTCGTCCTCGACAGCGGCATCCACCACCTGGGGGGCATGTCGGGCCTGGGGCGGGTTCCGCTGGTCGGCATCGGCGTCGTCCAGGCCGGAGCGGAGGCCGGGTCTGGGGTGCTCGAGGAGGTCAACGTGGTGGGGCCGTTGTGCACGCCGCTGGACTGCTTCGCTCGCAACGTCAGGCTCCCGCCGCTTCGGGTGGGCGACCGGGTCTTCGTGCCCAACGTCGGGGCCTATGGCGCCACGGCGAGCCTCACGGGGTTCTTGAGCCGACCGCCGCCGCTGGAGCTGGTCCATCGGGACGGCGAGGTCATCGCGGTGCACCGGCTGCGCTGGGGGCACGAGCTCCACACGCGTCTGCCCATCCAGGGGTCGCTTTCGTCGGAGGAGACACGATGAATACGGACGAGGTGAGGACCAGACTCATCGAGGTGATTCGCGAGTTCCTTCCCCGCGTGGCTCCGGACGAGCCGGTGGAGATGGCGCGCCCCTGCAACGAGATGGGGCTCGACTCGATGAACGCCATCAACCTGATGCTCGCGCTCGAAGGAGCCTTCGAGATTTCCTTCCCGGACGCGCTCCTCACCGCGGAGACATTCCACTCTCCCGCGAGCCTGGAGACCATCGTCCATCGACTGCGCGGCGCCGCGCGGTGAGTTCGCTCCGCGCCGTCCCGGAGAAGGTGGACCCGGTGCCGCCGGTGAAGGAGGCGGCCCCCTCCTCACCGGCGCGCCCGGCCGTGGCGCGCGAGCAGCGGGTCTCCGCCGCCGTCCAGCGCTGGCGCAAGCGCGAGGAGCTGGACGCGAGAATCCAGGCGGCCAAGGCGCTGGGCAAGGAACTCCGCGCTCGTTCGTGGGAGACCCCGCCCACGCCTCACCAACGCGAGGCGGAGGAGCACCGCGCCAGCGTCGGCCGGACGCTGCTCCAGCTGGGCGTCTGGATTTCCGGTGCCCTGTGGTTGCTGGTGCGAATCGCCGCGGACGTACTCCGCCGCCGGGACTCCATCCAGTCCCGGGGCCAGCACCTGCGGCGGCTGATTGAGCGAGCGGGCGGGACGTGGATCAAACTGGGCCAGCAGATGGCCATCCGCGTGGACCTGCTCCCGTATCCGGTGGCGCAGGAGCTGGAGAAGATGCTCGACGCCGCGCCGCCGATTCCCTTCTCCGAGGTGCGGCAGCTCGTGGAGCGCTCCCTCCAGCGGCCGATAGCGGAGGTGTTCTCCGAACTGGGCGCGGAGCCCGTGGGCTCGGGCTCCGTCGCCTGTGTCTATCGAGGGGTGCTGCGTGGCGGTGAGGAGGTCGCCGTGAAGGTCCGCCGGCCCGGGGTCGGCTCGCTCTTCGCCGCGGACATGCGCGCGCTGGGGTGGATTCTCGGCCTGGCGGAGCTGTGGTTCGTTCCTCCTGGCTACTCGCGCCAGCTGCTCCACGAGCTCAGCACCATGCTCTATGAGGAGCTCGATTTCGTCCGGGAGGCTCGCTACACGGAGCTGTTCCAGGACCGGATGGACAAGCTGGGCCAGCGCTTCGTCCGCTCGCCCCGCGTGTACGGAGACCTGTCCAACCACGAGGTCCTCGTCACCGAGTTCGTCTCCGGCGTCTGGCTCAAGGACCTCATCTCCACGGCCGAGCGCAAGGACGAGTCGGGCCTGGCGTCGCTGGCCACGCTGGGAATCGTGCCCCGCAAGGTGGCCCGCAGGCTGCTCAAGATTGCCCGCCTCTGTGCGCAGGAGGGGCTCTTCTTCCACGCGGACCTCCACCCGGCCAATGTCATGGTCCAACCGGACAGCCGGCTGGTGCTCATCGACTTCGGCTCCTGTGGTGCCTTCACCGCGCGCGAGCGCCGCGTGTGGCGAGAAATCGCGGACGCCCAGGCGAACGAGGACGTGGGGCGGATGGTGTCTGCCGTGCTCGCGCTGCTCGAGCCGCTGCCCGCGGTGGACGTGGAGGAGTTCTCCCGCAAGCTGGAGAGCATCTTCTGGCAGGACCTCTACGCGAACAAGAGCCGCACCTCGCGCTGGTGGGAGCGCACCTCCGCCAACCTCTGGATTGGGTTCTTCAAGCTGGCCCAGGAGTACAGGGTCCCGATGAACCTCAACACCTTGCGGATGATTCGCTCCACCATGCTCTCCGACAGTCTGGCGGCCCGGCTGGAACCCCGCATAGACCATTACCGGGAGTACCGCCGGTACGAGGTCCAGCTCGGGCGCCGGATGCGACAGCGATTGAACCGGAAACTGGACAGTCTGTCCGAGGACCGCTCGTTCATCCGCTACGAACAGGTCTACGACGCAGCTGTGGCTGGCTTCTACCGTCTCCAACGCTTCCTCGACTCCTCGACCTATCGGTTCGCGGTGACGGAGCGGACCTTCTCTTTCGCTGTGTCCCAGGCATTGCGCGCGGGGAGCTGGTTGTTGTTGGGAGCGTTGGCGGTTCGCGTGGGCGCGGCGGTGGTGGCGGTCGTCAGGCGAGGGGAGCGTGCGGGCGAGGCCTTCACCACGGAGGTGCTCTCAGGTCATGCCTGGAGCCAGCTGCTGCTCAGCCCGCTGTTCCTGGGGGCCGTGCTGGTCGCGGTGGCGGTGACACTGCGGGGCATCAGCTTCCGACTGTCGGACAAGGACCGCGAAGCGGGCTCACGCACCGCGCTTTGAAAGGAGAACACGGAATGACAATCGAAACCCTGAACAGCATCAGCTCCATTCCCGTCGTCATCGACATGGGCAAGCAGCGGCGCAAGAAGCTCAAGGCCCTCAAGCGAGGCCAGGGCGCGCTGATGCTCGAGGTGGGCGAAGCCTTGAACGAGGTCCGGGAGAGGCTGGGGGAGGAGGTCCTCGGCAAGCATCTCGTGCCGGTGGTCCTCATCTACCAGCGGCAGCCCAAGAAGAAGCGGCGCGGCGGGCTGTCGCTGCCATTCGTCCCGCCCTTCATGCCGTGAAACCCCCGCAGTGGACTCGAGGAGACGAGACGATGAGCATTCAAGGCAAGGATGTGACCACCGAGACGCAAGTCCGGGTGGATGGCCACAGCGGGCAGGTGATGGCCACGGAAGTGGTCATCGAGCGCGACCTCTCGGTGGGCAAGAGGAAGCGCAAGACGAGCAAGGGGCTGAAGAACCTGGACAAGGCGCACGACAACGTGAGTCGTGCGATGGAGAACCTGTCCGCGTCCGTCTCGGATGGGTTGAAGACCTACCGCCGGGAGCAGAAGGCCTCGGCGGAGCGGAAGAAGGACGGCGCCCTGCGGGACTTGATGAAGAACTCCGGCAAGGCGATGAGCGACTCCCTGAAGACCTTGAGCAAGGTGCCGCGCGACCTCACCCGGACGATTGACAGCAAGCGCAATCGCAAGCAGGTGCGGGCCATCGCGAAGTTCATCGCGGGGCCCCTGGGACGCTAGCGCGGCCCTCGTAGGGGACTACACCTGCCGCGCGGACTGAAGCCCCGCGGCGGGGTGGGCGCTCACCCGGGCTTCCGTCTGGTGGAGGAAGTCCCGGACCACGGCCACCGTCTTGTGCGGGTCTTCTTCCATGGGCACATGCCCCAGTCCTTCCATCATCACCAGGCGGGACTGGGGGATGCGCGCGTGGAACCGCCGCGCGTACTTGGGGAGGATCCACTCATCGCGACTGCCCCAGAGGATGAGCGTGGGGACCTTGATTTCAGACAGCCGCTCCTCGAGCGACGGGTCTGAGTCCTTCTGGGCGAAGCGCCGGCGGGTGGCCTCCCGATTGCCCTCGCGCAGGAGGACGTCCACGTAGAGGTCCACCGTCTCCGGCGTCACCTTCCTCGGGTCGCCATAGGTGCTCTTCACGGTGCGCTTCACCATGAAGCGCGGAGTCGTCCAGCGCACCACGCGGCTCAGCACGGGCGTCTCGTAGAGCCGGAGGGAGAACGGAATCGGCTCTTCGCGCCGCAGGCCGAAGGCGTCCACCAGGATGAGTCGCTCCACGCGTTCGGGGTGGACCACGGTGTAGCGCCAGGCCAGACCGCCGCCCATGGAGTTGCCGCCCAGCGTGAAGCGCTCGAGCCCCAGCGCGCTGACGAAGGCGTCCAGCCAGGAGACCTCCGCCAGGGGCGTGTAGCGGTTCTTCGGGTCCGGTCCGGTGAGGCCCTGCCCGGGCAGGTCCACGGTGATGACCCGGTACTCGCGCGTCAGCGAGTCCATCCAGCCTTCCCAGGTGTGCAGCGACGCGTTGGAGCCGTGGAGCAGCACGAGGAGGGGGCCTTTGCCCTGGTCCCGGTAGTGTGTCCGCAGGCCATCGACGTCGATGAACCGCGATGGCGAGCGTGCACGCCGTGTCTCGACTTCGCTCGCGGGACGGTCTCGTCGAACAGCCAACGCGAGGGCCGCGCCCCCCGCGATACCCAGACCGATCGCCCACTTCGCCGCGCGATTCATGAAGCCTCCGTGCGCGCCCGGACTCGTCACGAGTCCGGCCATGCGCGCGCGGAAGCTAGGTCCCTGGTCTCAGCCGCAGAAGTCGTCGGCGGCCTGTCTGCCCATCCGGGCAAGCATCTCCGCCGCGGTGGGGATGTCGCGAATCAAGCCCGTGGCTCGTCCGACGGGGCCGTGTCCGACGCTGTCGCCACACACACGGTCAGGGCGCCATGAAACTTCATTCGCTCCTCGGTGGCGGCGGCCAGCGGGTCGTCCTCGCGGCGGGACGCGCGCTCCTCCAGTTGCTGCTGGAGGGCACGGATGGTGTCGCCCGGCGGTCAGTTCAACCCACGTGGGATGTTGAACACGGTGGAGCGGTCCGTCTCGTCACCCATCAGACGAACCGCCCTCGCCACGGAGGCCGCGTTGTGGGCCAGCGACTCCTGGCAGGTCCAGGGGAGAGAGCTCCCTCACGCGCGGAAGTTGGAGCCGTTTTCCCAGACGCAAGAGAATCTCGGTGGCTTGCGTGTCCATCGCCTCGAGGATGTCCGCCGCGCGGGGGATGTCGCGAATCAGTCCCGCCACTTGCCCGCATGGGCTGTGGCCAATGGTGTAGTCATTGGCGGCCATGGCGGCGTTGTATTTCTCGCGTTCTTCATCGGCCACGAGCAGGAGCTCGTCTTCATTGCCGGACCAGCGCTCGGTCATCGTGTTCGTGAGGGCCCGGAAGGTGTACCCGGGCGGCCAGGTGATGTCGCGCAGGATGTCGAAGACGTTGGAGCGGTCGGTGTCATCTCCGGTCAATTCGATGGCCCTCGCCTGGGAGTTCTCGTTCACGAGGGCCTCCTGGCTGGCCCACAACCGGGAGCCCACCAGCGCGCCGTCGGCGCCCAGCGCGAGGACCGCCGCCAGCCCGCGCCCGTCGCCGATGCCTCCCGCCGCGAGCAGGAGTGTGTCGGGCGCGCGCCTGGCCAGGATGTCGGCGACCTCCGGGACCAACGTAATCGTCGCGCGGTTGGTCATCCCATGGCCTCCCGCCTCGCTGCTCTGGGCGACGATGACATCCGCGCCCGCCTCGAGCGCCTCGTCGAGCTGGGACAGTCGCTGAATCTGGCAAATCAGTGCCGCGCCCGAGGCCTTGATTTTCGCGGCGTAGGGGCGCGGGTCACCGAAGGACAACATGAAGGCGATGGGCTTGTAGGCCAGCGCCGCGTCGAGGAGCTCGGGTGTCTGGTCGAGCGACCAGGTGATGAGGCCTCCGCCGATGGTGGCGCCGCCGACGAGCGATTGCTGTTGGGCCATCCAGGCCATGTCGCCATAGCCACCGCCCAGCAGGCCCAGACCTCCCGCGCGGCTGACCGCGCCCGCGAGGGCGCCACCGGCCACCAGCGCCATGGGCGCGCACGCAATGGGATACTTCAACTGGAAGCGTTCAGTGAAGCGGGTCTTCATCGGTGCTCCTGGGGAGTGAGCCGTGAAGTTGATAAGCCATTCCCGTCGGAACAGACAAAGGCGCGGACCGGTGTCTGTTGGTTGGCGAATAGACGACGCGAGGCCCGCACCGCGCGGCAATGTCACATCATGCCGCGCTGGAACGCGCTACAGCATCCACCGCCACGACAGTCCGGCGAGCGTGGTGTAGCCCACCACGGAGCGCTCGATGCGCCCCTCGGGCGACAGGAAGAACACCGTGGGAAACATGTTCACCCGCCACGCCTGCTGAAGTGAGTCGTCACCCATGAGCACCGGGTAGTCCACCGCGTGCTCGCGCGTGAAACGCCGCACGGCCTCCTCGTCCTCGTAGGCCAGCGCGACGGAGACGACATGCGCGGAGTCTCCCGCGAGCCGACGCAGCTGGGAGAGGTTGGAGGACTCCGCGCCGCACACGCCGCACCAGGGCGCCCAGAAGGCGAGCACCACGGGCTTGCCGCGCAGTGACGCCAGCGACACCGTCTCTCCGTCCAGGGTGCGCAGCGTGAAGTCCGGCGCTGGCGCACCCGAGCCTGGAAGGTTGCGCGTCTGCCAGGTCGCCACCGCCGTGAAGACGAGCGCGAGGAGCACCAGGTCGACGCCCCACCGCACCCACCAGCGCTGGCGCGCTCGCGCCCAGGCGGCCCGTACGTTTCCCAGCGCTCCGCCTTGCATCCACGTCCTCCACACCGTGCCGCGCGGGCGCCAGGGCCCTCGCGGCACGGAAATCATCCTGCCACCGTCAGGGCCCTTCCGGGGTGGAGGGGCCCTGACGCGGCTCACCTCACGTCAGGAGGGACTGTGCTGCTCATCGGGCTCCCAGGGCGTGGTCCTCACGCTCTCCCCGTCGCCGCGGTGCGCGCGTCCCAGGGCCTTGCTCACCGCGTGGCCCGCGCGCTCCAGGGCCCGGTCCACCGCCCCGGCGAAGCTCGCGTCCACGGCCTCCGCCGCGAGCTGGCCGCCCTGCTCGAGCTGGACAGTCACCTTGGCCACCTTGTCCACGCCACCGCGTGGGCCGTTGATGTCCTCCAAGCGCACCATGACCTCACGAACCCTGTCGGACAGTCTCCCCATCGCGAAGCGCGCGCGGCGCTCCACGTGGTGACGCAGGGTGTCGGTGAGGGTGAAGTGTCGGGCTCGGATTTCGATTCGCATCCTCGGCTCCTTCTGGCCCACCATGGGCCTGTCTCCTATGTGCAGGCGCGGGAGTTTCGGCGCCAATAGGAAAAGCCCCGGAACCCCTTCGAAAAAACGAAGGGTTCCAGGGCGGAATGAGGAGGGACCCGGGGCTGTTGGGCCTTTACGGTCCGCCGCTCTTCGCCGCGGCTGGAGGCGTCTTCGCGGGCGGAGCCACCGGCTTGCTCGCCTCCCCGGCCTCGGGCGTCGCGGGCGCGGCCACGGCCGTCGCGGGCTTGTTCTTCGGCGGCATGGGCACCAGCGGCTTCTCCGGGTCCATCTTCGCGCCGATGCGCACCTGCTGCTCCACCATGCGGGACCAGAGCGAGGCCTTGGTGCTGACCAGCGCGTTGGACTCGAGCACCAGCGTGCGGGTGTCCTGGGCCCGGCGGTAGATGCGCGGCCCCACGTCCGGCTGCGCGGGGTCCGAGTCGCTCACCTGCACCTGCTCCTGCACGCCGACGCCCGCCTCGCTGAAGGACAGCGTGGACGTCAGCTCGAACTTGCGGATGAGCTGGTTGGGCAGCTTGAAGGTCGCCTCGCGCGCCAGCGGGAACCACGCGGCGCCCAGGCACATGCGCTCCGGGCTGGACACCGACTCCGTGAAGAAGCGGTTGCGCCGCAGCGGCATGATGCGCGCGTACCGGCGGCACACGTCGGTGCCATCCGTGGTGCACGCGTCGCCCTCCGCGACGAGGATGTCCGCGCCGCCCACGCGCTCCAGGCGCAGCTTCGCGTTCTTCGGCATGGAGCGCAGCGAGCCCAGCGCCTCCACGCGGAAGCCCTGCTCCGTCGTCTCCACCAGCGCCACCGGCCCGAGGGCCTCGCCGTTGGTGAAGCGCCGCGTAATCACCCACGCCAGCCGCTGGCCGGCCTTGAGCGTCTCCAGCACCAGGTCCTCTTCGGTGAGCTTCGCCGCCGGGGGCAGGGGCAGGGCGTCCGGGCCGGCCTCCACGCAGTCGTCGGCGGTGGGGTCCTGCCACCACACGGGCGCGCCCGCGCAGTCCACCGCGGGTTGGGGCGCCGCGCTGGTGTCCTTGTCATAGCCGTGCAGCAGCAGGGCGAACCAGATGTCCGGCGTGGGGAAGGAGCGCGCGTTGGGGCCCGCCTCGGCGAAGCACATCGCCGGCTTGGGCGCGCTGGCGCAGCCGGCCAGCAGGGACAGGGCGACACCGCAGACCTGAAGCGTTCGTTTCATGGGTTCTCAGGCCTCGGCGAACCGGAGGTCCCAGTCGCCTTCCGGGGTGAGGGCCACGTGCAGCTTGGGGGGCACCGCGCCACCCACCAGGTGCTGCAACAGCTCGCGGGAGAGCACGGGCATCAGCGAGCCCTGGAGGATCTGCTCCATGTTGCGCGCTCCCATCTCCGACTCCGTGCACCGGCGCGCCAGCTCGTCCAGCAGCTCCGGCGCCAGCGTCGTCTCCACGTCGTGGGCCTCGCGCAGCCGGCCCACCAGCTTGTTCAACTTCATCTCCGCGATCTGCCGCATGACGTCGCGCTGCACGGGGCCGAAGGGCACCACCGTCATGCGCGCCAGCAGGGCGGGCTTGAAGTGCTGGCTGAGGGTGGGGCGGATGGCCGTCATCACCTGCTCAGAGGAGGGCTCCAGGCCGTCCTCGAACATCTTCATCACCCGGTCCGAGCCCAGGTTGCTGGTGAGGATGATGACGGTGTTCTTGAAGTCCACCGCGCGGCCCTCGCCGTCCGTCAGCATCCCCTTGTCGAACACCTGGTAGAAGAGGTTCATCACCTCCAGGTCGGCCTTCTCGCACTCGTCCAGCAGCACGACGGAGTAGGGCCGCTGCCGCACGGCCTCCGTGAGCAGGCCGCCCTCGCCATAGCCCACGTAGCCCGGAGGCGAGCCGATGAGCCGGCTCACCGTGTGCTTCTCCTGGAACTCGCTCATGTTGAGCGTCGTCATGAAGCGCTCGCCGCCGTAGAGCGACTCGGCCAGCGCCAGCGCCGTCTCCGTCTTGCCCACGCCGCTGGGCCCCACGAAGAGCATCACGCCAATCGGTGCGTCCGGATTGCGGATGCCCGCCTGGGAGATGCGGATGATTTCGCCCACCTTCTTGAGCGCCGCCTCCTGTCCACGCACGCGGGTGCGCAGCCGGTCCTCCAGGTTCAGCACGGCCTCCAGCATGTCACCGCGCATCTTCCCCACCGGCACGCCCGTCCAACCCGCGACGACGCGCGCGACGATGTCCGCGTCCACGTCCGAGTGCACCAGCGGAAACTCGCCGCGCGCCGCCGCGAGCGACTTCGCCGCCGCGTCCACCGCTTCCTTGAGCGCCGCGGGCTCGGCGCCCGGGGCTGGTTCTCTCAGCGCCTTGCGAGCGTCCATCAGCGCGACGACGGCAGCGCGCTCCGTCTCCCATCTCGCGTGAAGCGAGGCCCGCGAGTCCTGGGTGGCGCGCAGCTTCGCCTCCGCTTCAGCCAGTGCCTCCCGCGCGTCCTCGCCACCTTCACCGTCGGCCAGATCCCGCTTGAGCGCGTCGCGCTCGCGCTCCAGGCCGGAGATCTCCTGCTCCAGCGCCACCAGCTCCTCGGGTCGCGTGGACAGTTCAATCTTCACGCGGGCAGCCGAGGTGTCGAGCAGGTCCACCGCCTTGTCCGGGAGCTGCCGGCCGGAGATGTACCGGCTGGACAGCCGCACCGCCGCGGTGACGGCCTCGTCGCGGATGGTGACGCCGTGGGACGCCTCGTACGTGGGCCGCAGGCCGCGCAGCATCAGCTCCGCGTCCGCCTCGCTGGGCTCATCCACCTTCACCGGCTGGAAGCGCCGCTCCAGCGCCGCGTCCTTCTCGAAGTACTTCTTGTACTCGGCCCACGTCGTCGCGGCGATGGTGCGCAGCTCGCCCCGCGCCAGCGCGGGCTTGAGCAGGTTGGCCGCGTCGCTGCCGCCCTGTGAGCCACCGGCGCCGATGATGGTGTGCGCCTCGTCGATGAACAGGATGATGGGCGTGGGGGACGCCTTCACCTCGGCGATGACGGCCTTGAGCCGATTCTCGAACTCACCGCGCACGCCCGCGCCCGCTTGCAAGAGGCCCAGGTCCAGGCCGAGCAGGTCCACGTTGCGCAGCGCCTCCGGCACCTCGCCTCGCACAATCGCCCAGGCCATGCCCTCCACGAGCGCCGTCTTGCCCACGCCCGGCTCGCCCACGAGGATGGGATTGTTCTTCCGGCGCCGGGAGAGGATGTCGACCATCTGCCGGATTTCGCGGTGACGGCCGAAGATGGGGTCGATCTTCCCCTCGCGCACGCGACCGGTGAAGGACGTGGCGAAGCGCTTGAGCGCCTCGTCACCACGGCTTCCAGAAGCGCTCGCCGAGCCGCCGCTGGAGCCGCTCGCCGCGCCGTCGGAGGTGACGACCTCCACGTTCTCCGGCGAGGGCTGGAGCAGCACGTCCAGCGAGCCGAGCAGCTCGTCGCGGGAGATGGCATCCAGCTCCGGGAAGATTTCAGCGGTGTAGCGCGAGCGCCGGGTGATGAACTGGACGAACAGGTGGCCCGAGCGCAGCCGCGTCGCGCCGTGCTCCACGGAGGCCAGGAGCCATGCCTCCTCGAACCACTGGAAGAGCGTCTCGGAGAAGACGGGCCGCCCGGCGTTGCCGGCGCGCAGGCCCTGCAGCGCGCGCTCCATGCTGGTGGTCAGGTGCCGCTTGTCCACGCCGAAGTGGTGGAGCAGGCGCGCCACGTCCGAGTCCTCCGGCTCCAGCATCTGCGCCAGCATGTGCTCGGGGACGATTTCGTAGAAACGTCCCGCACTCGCGCGCGCCACCGCCGCTTCCAACAGGCGGGTGGAGGTGGGCGTCAGGCGACGGACAAGCGCTTTCGGATCGACGCGAATGGGAGCCCCCAAGCTGTGACGACGGTGGTCGAAGGGTATACCGGGCGGCTCTCACGCCGTAAATCCCCGCACCCCGGGGCCGCCCATCTTGTGACTGTCTCATCTCACGACAGGAACACTCAGGTGTGTCTGCTGGCTGGAGCCCAGCCAGGTGTCGCGGCCGAGCTGGCTCGGCTCCTTGCGCGAAAGCCGGAACTGCTGGCGGACGCCCTCGGTGAGACCGAGCTCCAAATCGTATTCCAGCGGGTCCCTGACGAAGAGCGACACCACCTCCCGCACGAGGGGGAGCAGGTCTCCATCCGGCATCAGCCGCTTGTACGCGCGCGGCGGCAGCGGGCTGATGTGCAGCTGAATCTTCCCCGTCCGGTCGAACGCCTTGCCCCCCAGCAGCATGTTGCGGCCGAGCTGGTGGTTGGCCCGCCCCAACTGCACCCGGGCGTCGATGTCCACCCAGCGGCCCACGAACTGCCGCACCGACACCCGCGCGCCCTCCAGGTCCTCGTTGAGCACGTCCTGGAGCGCCACCTCCAGTTGCTCCGCGGTGCGAGAGCGGCTGGCGAGCAGCGGGGCGATGCGCAGGAGGCGCCAGGTCGGCAGGCCGCCCTTGCGGGGTTGCTCGTACGTGTCGAAGCCGCCCAGCGCGAGCAGCCGGCGGGACCACTGGTCCGTAAAGGACGTGTCCGTCTCGCTGGTGATGCGGTACTTCGACTCGATTCGATACAGCAGCGACAGGAGCCGGTGGTGGAACAGGTCCAGGAACTCGCGCCGCACGGGCGCGTCCGGGTCCTCCTGCGCGACTTCCTCGGCGATGTAGTGGGGAAGGGGGCTCACCGCGCCCGTCAGGCCCAGAAAGCGCGTCACCACCTCGAACAGCGGACGGCTCGAGTACGGGTCCTCCGGCCGCACCGGCACCTGCCGCAGCGTCACCTCGCTGACGTCGCCGGAAGGAAACCCCAGCGACGGGTCATGCCGGAAGCGGATCATCTCCTCGTTGACGGGGCCGGACCCGCCCACGCGCACCGCGTCCTTGGTGAGCCGCTCCAGGAAGGCCACCAGCGGGAAGAAGCCCACCCGGGGCGCCGCCTCGGCCAGCTTCCGGGCCGCTTCTACAAGAGCGTCTGGGAGCCGTTCCTCGGAAGCCACATGTACTCCGTCTGCGAGGGGTGGAGGCGGATGCTCAGCTCGTTGAAGGAGTTGATGGTGACGTGGGACGCGAGCAGCTCCTCCAGCACGCAGCCGAAGAGGAACGAGTCCCCCACGCCCATGAAGTTCTCCTCGTCCAGGTCCACCCGGGTGCGGTGGCCTCGCAGCGGCGCGCCCTCCAGGAAGCGCGTGACGGGTTTGGTCTCCACCGCGCGGATGGAGTTGATGCGCAGGCGGCTGGCGCGCGCGGCCAGGTTGTCCGTGAGCGAATGGAAGTTGTACAGGTCCATCAGCCGCCGCAGCGCCGCCGCGTCCGCCAGCGAGTGCTGGTTGATGGCCAGATGCGACAGGAGCCGCCAGTGCAGCTCCGTGCCCAGCGGCGCGCGCGCCGGCCGGCTCACCGGGGAGATGTTCTTGAACTTCGCCTGCGTGGGGCTGGCGGACGTGGACTCCGTCAAGTCACCCACCTGGAGCCGCGACGGCAACATGCGGTTGGTGCACGTCAGGTCGATGGAGAGCGCCTCCTCGGCCCCGAGCACCGGCGCCACGTCGCGCGGGGTCTCCAGGGTGATGTACATGTCGATGCCTTCGTCCAGCGGCGAGTGCGTGCGCCGCAGCCGGTAGAAGGACTGCTCCGCGTCGCCGCCCGCCGTGTGGCTGAACTCGAAGAAGGGCCGGTAGCCGCGCCGCTCGTTGCGGCCCGCCTGGAGGCCCGTCACCGAGTCCACCGAGTACACCTCCGCGTGGTTCGCCGGCAGGTCCGCCGCGCGCAGCAGGTGCTCTCGGTCCAGGGCGTTGTGCAGGACGGGGTTGGCGGTGGCGGGGAAGAGGTTGACGACCGGCGCGCAGTGCAGCCGGAACATCTCCCGGTGGATGCGCGCGTCCAGGGGCGGCGGCCGCTCCAGGTGGAAGGCAATCTCGAACCGGTCCTCGCGCACGTGCGTCGCCGCCGCGTCCAGGTTCTTCACGTCGAAGAACAGGAACTTCTCCGGCAGCGTCAGGTACTCCTGCAACAGCCGGTAGCCCTCGCTCGCGCGCGGCCACGGCAGGAGCCGGAAGTCGCGCTGGAAGCCCACCGCCTGGATGGCGCCCGCGGGCAGTTTGATTCCGTCGCCCTGCGAGGACGCGCCGCGCACGCGCACCTGTCCGCAGTAGCGGAGCAGGCACAGCAGCACCACGGCGGAGGCGGAGTGTTCCCCGTGGATGAACAAGCGCAGGCCCTGCTGACGAAACACCTCGGCGCGGCCCTGCTCCGTCGTCTGGAAGGACAGCCGCAGCACCGGAGACGTAATCGACGAGCGGTCCAACAGCGCGTCGGTGAGCTGCACCGGCAGCAGGTCCACGTCCGTCGTGGTGCGGAACACGCAGCGGGTGCCGTCGATGGGCTGCGAGGCGACCTCCGCCCCGGCGGGCAGCCTGGAGCGGCCGCGCAGCGCGCGCAGGTGCGGGGAGAACTCGACGATGGACGCGGCGGGCAGGGGGCGCAGGTAGTGCGGCAGCAGGAGCTCCGTCAGCCCATGCACCAGCTCCGGCACGTCGTCGTCCACACGCTCGCGGATGCGCGCCGTCAGGAAGGCGAAGCCCTCCAGGAGCCGCTCCACGTCCGGGTCCGCGCCGCGCTCCACCAGCAGGCCCGCCAGCGACGGGTTGGCCAGCCCGAAGGCCCTCCCCATCTCCCGCAGGTACGTCAGCTCGCTCAGGTAGTACTTGCTGAACATCCTCGCCCTCCGCCCAACACCTCGCGGTTCACCACAGGTCCACGCGCCCGCCCGGCTTTACCTGCGTGTGGAAGCGCACCGTGCCTTTTCGCGTGCGTGTCGCGAGCTGCGCGGTGATGTCGAAGCGCAGCGCCGTCGGATCATCCGGGTCCGGCGTGTGCGTCACCACCACGCTCTTCAGCCTCGGCTCGAAGTCCTGGATGGCCGTGCGGATGGACTGCGCCATTCGCGGCACCGCCGACGAATACGTGTGGACGATGTCGTTCAAGTCCAGGATGCCAAAGGCCGGCGCCGCCACGGACTCACCCTTGCGCGTGTTGAGCAACGCGCGAAGGTGCTCCGCGATGGACTCCACCACTTCGCCCGGTGGGGCGAGCGCGCCGTTGCCTTCGGCGATGCGTGACAACAAACCTCGGGAGCCCATGCGTGTCTTTTATCGAGGCCACCCCCGGCCGCCCGCGTCGACTGCGCCACGGACGACCGGTGGAGGAGGACGCATCAGCGCTGGGTGTCCCAGGTGTCCTCGTGCGTCTGGCCGCCGTTGGTGTACGTCCAGTTGATGGTGTGGAAGACGAAGTTGATCTCCTCCATCGGCGGGCTGTTCGAACCGGACGGGATGAACGCGTCGGGGACGAACTGCTTGATGCTGTTGATGCGCGCCTTCTTGATGGACGTCGTGTAGAACTGCTCGGTGGTGCCGTCGCCCGTGGGGTTGGGGCGGAAGAACTTGAACGTCGCCTCGATGACGGTGTTCTCGCACAGCGCCTTCATGAGCAGCGGCGAGGCCTTGTCGATGCGCTTGCGCAGGGTGATGCCCTCGTACTGGCGGCGGCCCACGGCCAGGCCGGAGCCCGACTCGCGCGCGGTGAACACCTTCTGCTCGTAGTAGACGGCCTCGATGGCGCCCTCGCGGCCGAGGCTCGTCTGGGTGCTCTCACCCTGGATGTCCTGCCCGTTCGCCTTCAGGTACACAAAAACTGATTCAGCCATGGAACGAACCTCTTTGCTGTGCGCGCGGAGGCGCGCGGGTGACCCAGGCTCGCTTCAAGCCTGGGAGTGGAGCCCTCAGAATAGCTGATCTCAACGACACTGGGTGAAGCGGGTCCATCACTCCTTGTCCAACTTACCCACCAAGGACAGGGTGAACGACGCACCCATGTACTTGAAGTGGGGACGCACCTGCAGGCCGCAGCGGTACCAGCCCGGCTGACCTTCCACGTCCTCCACCACGACGCGCGCGGCCTTCAGCGGACGGCGCGAGCGCACCGCGGGCGCCGGGTCATCCATGTCGGAGATGTACTGGCTGAGCCAGTGATTCAGCTCACGCTCCAGGTCGGCCTTCTCCTTCCAGCTGCCAATCTGTTCGCGCTGCAGCACTTTGATGTAGTGCGCGAGGCGCGTCATGATGAACATGTACGGGAGCTGCGTACCCAGACGGTAGTTGGTCTCCGCCGCCTTGCCCTCCGGGGTGTTGCCGAAGAACTTGGGCTTCTGGGTGGAGTTGGCGCTGAAGAACGCCGCGTTGTCGGAGTCCTTGCGGAAGACGAGGCCGATGAAGCCCTCCTCGGACAACTCGTACTCACGCCGCTCGGTGAGCATGACCTCGGTGGGAACCTTGGTCTGGATCTCCCCCATGGCCTCGTACTGGTGCAGGGGCAGGTTCTCCACCGCGCCGCCGGACTGGGGTCCGATGATGTTCGGGCTCCAGCGGAACTTGGCGAAGGAGTCCGCCACGCGCGACGTCAGCGCGACGGAGGCATGGCCCCACAGGTACTTCTCGTGGCTGCCGACGACGTCCTCGGTGAAGTTGAAAGCCTTCACCGGCACCGTCTTCTCGCCATAAGGCAGACGCAACAGGAAGCGCGGCAGCGCCAGGCCCACGTAGCGCGCGTCCTCGCTCTCGCGGAACGAGTGCCAGCGCGCGTACTGCGGACCCTCGAACAGGGACTTGAGGTCCTTGAGGTCCGGCAGCTTCAGGAAGCTGGGCTCACCGAAGGTCTCCGGCGCGGCATTCGCGATGAAGGGCGCGTGGGCCATGGCGGCCACCGACGCGCACTTGCGCAAGAGCTCCATGTCGCCCGGGCCCACGCCGAAGTCGTAGTTGGCGGAGATGATGCCGTAGGGCTTGCCGCCGAAGACGCCGTACTCGTTGGAGTACACCAGCTTGTACAGGCCGCTCTTGACGACTTCGGGCGCGTCCTCGAAGTCCTTCTGCAGGTCTTCCTTGGAGACGTTGAGCATCTCCACGCGGGTGTTCTCGCGGAAGTCCACGCGGTCGACGAGGAACTTCAGCGAACGCCAGGACGACTCCAGCTTCTGGAACTCGGAGGCGTGGAGGATTTCGTTCACCTGCGACGACAGGCGCTTGTCGATTTCGGCGATCATCGCGTCGACGAGCGCCTTGTCCACGCGCTCCTCGGAGCGGTTGGGCGCGAGCATCTCCGTGATGAAGGCCTGCACGCCGCGCTTGGCGACGTCGTAGCCCTCGTCCTTGGGCTTGAGCTTCGCCTCGGAGAGGATTTCGTCGAGCAGGGACAGCGAGGCATCGGCGCCGGCAACCGGCGACTTCTGGGTCAGGGTCTCGGTAGGCATGGTGTCTTCTGTTCCCCGTAAACGGTTACTTGGACTTTTCCTCGAGCCCCAGTTCCTTGATGAGCGCCTTGCGGCCCTCTTCGTCGGCCAGGAGTGCCTGAAGCTTCTTGCGGAACGCGGGAAGGTTGCCCAGGGGCCCCTTGAGGGCGTTGAGCGCGCTGCGCAGCTCCAGGAGCTTCTTCAGCTCGGGAACCTGATTGACGACGCTCTCGGGCGTGAAGTCCGACAGGTTCTTGAACTGGAGCGAGACACTCATGCTCGCGCCCGCCTCGTTGGACAGCTTGTCCGCGGCGGTGAGGGTGACCTTGAGATTCTGCTGGGCCATCACCTCGTTGAAGTTGCCCTTGTCCACGTTGATGGGCGCGCGCTGCTCCAGAGGCCGGTCATCCGCCTGGCCCGTGAAGTCCCCCATCATCAGGACCTTCAGCGGCAGCTCCACCTGCTCCTGGGCATTTCCGGTGGCGGGCTTGTAGACGATGTTGACGCGCTCGGTAGGGGCGACGGAACTCTCTTTGCTCATCTGCGGCTCTCTCCTTGAGACCTACGTAGAAATGCGCGGGCGTCGCATGGGGGGAGGCTTCGCCGCGGAACAACCTGGTGACGTCAGGGGCCGACGACGCGGAGCGCGGCGGAAGAATCCAACCGAGCGAGACGACGATAGCGGTTTCGAACTTTTGCTGCCAACCGTCCCCCCTCCTTTTCCTCGACGGTGCGGGTGGCGAGCCAACCCTCGAGACAGGCCGCCGCCAACGAAGGCTCCCACACGTCCAACGCATGAGCTGAAACCTCGTCGTCGAGCGCGTCAAAAAGCGCGCGCGCCAGCGGCAGTTGTCCGGCTTGCGCACACAAGCGCGCCAGGGTGAGGCGGGCGACGAAACGCGCGCGGCCCGTGCCGGCGGCGGCCACATCCGCCTGGAGTCCGGCGACCAGCTCCTGCACGCGGCCCTCGGCCAAGAGCGCCTGGGTCTCCTCTTCGCCGAGCGGCTGGGCGTGGGGAGAGTCCGCGTCGGGTGACAGCGGGGGCAGGGAGATGGCTGTCGTCTGGGGGCGGGCCGGGGACGCCGCGGTGGCGCGGGGGGCGGCTTGAAGGACCTCCGCGCGCAACCAGGCGCGGGTGGCCTCGTCGGTGAGGGGCGAGCCGTCGGCCGCGAGCAACTCCTCCACGCCCGGCATGCGGCGCAGTTGCACGCGCAGCTCCCGCACCAGCGCGGCGTGGGCGGCGGTGTGGGTTTCGCCCAGTCCCTTGAGCGCGGCGGCACTGAAGCGGTGCGGGCTCAATGAGAAGCGGTGCTGGACGACGGCGGCCTCGGCCTCGTCGAGCAGCTCGCTCCAGCGCTGGTTGGCCTCCAGCGTCTCCAGCTTGGTGCGCAGCGAGTCCGGTAGCGGCTGGAGCGTCGTGCGGCCGTTGGCGCCCGGGACGGGAGGACGCGCCAGGTGCAGCCAGACACCGGTCCGCAAGAGCCGGTAGGAGACGGGGTCCGCGTGGCTCGCGTGTCGCAGCGCGCCTGCGGCGCTCAGGAGCGCGGCGCCGACGTTGCGCAGGAAGTCGGTGACGGCCTCGGTGCTGGAGAGGTCCGGCTGCACGGGAAGGGTGGGCAGCGGCGGCACGACGATGTTGTTTGAAGCGGACGGGCCCTGCGGGGTCGTCGCGCCACGTGGCGCCACCGAAGGCTGAGCACCGTTCTGGGAGGACGTGGGGCGCGGCGGCTGAGCGGCCTTCGGGGATGCGTGCCGCTCGCTCGTGGGCGCCTCGTTCCTCGGGGCCGTGTGAGTGTTCACCGGTGACGAGGCTTCGGCGTTCGCGGGAGTGGAGGCGGGGTTCGAGGCCGGCTCCAGGCTCGTCGCGCCCGTCGCGTCGTTCACGGTCTCGGCAAGGGCGGAGTCTTGCGGAGGCGCCGCGGGGAGGGGCTCGGGCAGGCCGGCGCGCAGCCGCGCGATGGCGTCCTGAATCGGGCCGAAGGCGGGTGCCTGGTCCGCGAAGCGCTCACGCGACAGGGTGGACAGGCGCTTGATGGCGAAGGCCAGCGCGTCGAGCGACTCGGCGCTCACGCTGGCCTGGTCGAGGGAGGGCAAGAGCTTGCCCAGTCGCTCCACGAACCAGCCCACGGCGTTGGCGCGCGCGCGCAGCCGCTTCATCTCTGGAAAGAGGTCGGGCCAGAAGCGCTCCGTCACCTCCGCGAGCAGGGCCGCGCCGGTGGCGGCGCCGTCCATGCCCCGGGTGACGTAGAGGCCGTAGGCCAGATACGAGGCGAGCCAGAGGTCCTTGGTGGTGCCCTTGAGCAGCTCGTCGGCGCCGCGCACGACTTCGTCCCAGCGCACGGCGTTGCTGGCGGGGGACTCCAGCTTCGCCACCTCGGCGGTGATGGCCTCGTAGGCCGGCTCATGCTTCGCCTGCATGCCGGCGGGCGCGGTGCCGGGCACGGGCTCCAGCCAGGGACGGGCGCGCTCACGGAGCTCTTCGAGGGTGGGAGGCATGGTGCGGGGCTTCGGGTGCTTTCAGCGCGACAGCGCGCGCAGGAGCTGGTCGAGGGTGGTGGAGGGGGAGTCGATGACCTGACGCGCGGAGGCCGTCAGGCCCTTGCGCGCGTTGTCGATGGCGGCGGGGCGCTCGGTGCGCAGCGGCCACACCTGGGCGCCGGGGCGGCCGGGCTGGGCGAGCGCGAGGAAGACGGAGGGCGACGCGGAGCCCAGGCTCAAGAGCAGCCGGGGCTTGTCTCCCTCGGACCAGAAGAAGGACGGCGGCTGGTGGGGCCAGCGCAGGAGGCGCGAGGACAGCTCCAGCCACGCCACCGGGCCCACGCGCGCCGTCAACGGACAGTCCAGCACCACGCCCGCGGCGGACTGCTCGCGTCCGCGCTCACCGATGCAGGCGGTGAGGAAGGTGTGCAGCGCGTAGTACTGCCCCCCGGTGGGCGAGCCCTCCGTCACGGGGCCCA
Organism: Myxococcus eversor; assembly: GCF_010894455.1. GTDB lineage: Bacteria > Myxococcota > Myxococcia > Myxococcales > Myxococcaceae > Myxococcus > Myxococcus eversor. Next base: position 92,736 of record NZ_JAAIXY010000033.1, read on the forward strand.
GGAGGTCGGCGAGGTGGTGCTCGGCGAGGACGCTGTCGCGCAGCCGCTCGGCCACGCTGAAGTCGCCCGGGCCCGGGACGGGCAGCGCCGTGGTGCGCTCGGTGAGCTGCGGCACGTCCAGCTCCGCCGCCGCGCGGGCCAGGGCTCCGGCCGCGCGAAGGAAGGGCTGATAGGCCTCGGGCGTCAGCGCGAAGCGGGGCGCGGTGCTGGCCGAAGGGACTTCAGTGAAGACGGCCAGCGGAAACGCGCGGCCCACGCTGTCCACGCTGGGCGCCATCAGCCCCACCAGCGCCTGCTTCTGGCCGGGCGCGGTGAAGACGAAGTGAGCGGGATCCGAGGGCAGGTCCATCCGTGCCTTGCGCGCGCGCTCCACGCCGGCCTCCATCCACGCGTAGAGGTGGAGGGCGAGTGGCGTGGAGGCGTTGAACCGGACGAACTCCGCCTGGCGTGGCGTCTTTCCCAACAAGCCGATGCGAGGAGGTTGCTGCACCGCCATCAGGGGGCTCCGCCCGCGGCCACGGCCTCCGGCGCACAGCCCTTGCCAGTGAGCGAGATGCCCATGGGCACCTTCATGCCGGAGTCCCGGAAGATGCCCATCAGCTTGGACGTGTTGCCCGCCAGCCCGAAGAAGGGGTTGGTGGTGCGCTCCGGCCGGAAGTCGATGGAGACCTGCGCGCCATCGATTTCATCGATGTCCCACGTCGCCGTGAAGTAGCGCCCATCCGGGCTGGGTTCGATCTTCTTCACGCGCTCGAGCAGCCGGAACAGGCCCCAGTCACCCTCCTCGTCCTGCACCGATTCGGTGGCCCCATCCACGCTCTGCACGACGAGGCGTGCGCCGAGCTTGCCGGCCTGGCCGGGCCAGATCATCGGCTTCCACAGCGTGTCGGGACCGTTGCGGTACACCTCGTCGGTGCCGTCGAGCGTGAAGATGATGGAGGAGATGCGCGACGCGGCGCCGTCAGGGGAGACGCCGGGGCGGATGCGCACCTGGAAGCGCACCAGCGGGTCCACCATGCCCGCCGATTCACCGCCCGGGAACAGGGTGGCCGCGAGGGCCTGCGTCTTCTCCAGGAAGGAGAGCAGCTCCGGCCGATAGTGCGTGCTGGCGGCGGAGGTGAAGTCCCACTTGCGGCCCGTGGCGACGAGCTGCTCGCTGAGCTGCTCCTTGATGAACTTGCGCAGCACCCCGGTGTCGGGTCGCAGGAACTCCGCGACCTCGAGTAGCGGCGCGTCCTTCTGTGAGCCGGGGGTGAACGGGTACATGTCCTTGAAGGCCCGGTTGAAGGGGAGGGCCACCTGCTCGCACCACAGCTTGCTCTTGTCCTGAGCCTGGCCCTGGGCGATGACGACGATGGTGTCCTTGAAGGGCGGCAACAGCAGGCGCTCGAAGATGGCGATGTTGTCCGTCTGCTTGCGGATGAGCATCTCCACGTAGCTGCGCGCGGCGTTGCTCTTCTTGGTCAGCTCCGCGCCCTCTCCCGGCTTGTCCTTCGACGCGAGCATCGCGGTGTGCACGGTGACGAGCTGCTCCTCGTATTCAACGAGCGCCGTCAGCGTCTCCTCGCCGTCGTCCGTCTTGTAGCGCTCCGTGGCGAACCGGATGATGGAGGCGAACTCACGTGCCACGTCCCGGGCCAGGATCTCCTCTTCGCCGGAGGGGGCGAGCGGGTTGAGCTTCTCCCGGTTCTTCTCGATGACGGCGTCGTCACCGGAGCCGAAGATCTTCTGTACGGACGCCGTCAGCTTGTTCGTGCTCGTGGCTTCGACCTTGGGGACGCGTCGCTCCAACTGGACGTTGTTGACGATGGAGTTGAACAGCCGGCTGTAGGGCTTGGGTGTGCCGCGCGTCAGGTTGGTGAGCAGGTCCTCCAACTGGACGTTGTCCTTGGGCTCGGACACCTTGATGGCGTTGAGGAAGTCCTTCCACTCCTGGATGTAGCTGGAGAAGTAGAGCGAGCGCAGTGCCCGCCGCGACGCCTCCACGTCCATGTTGACGTCCCGGTCCAACACCCACGCGTCCTGGTCCGAGAACGCCGAGTCGAGCTGCTGCTTCACTTCGTTCTCGTAGGCGTTGCGGGTGAAGGCGCCGCGCACCGCCATGTTGGAGCTGAACTGCGGCACCGAGCCCATCAACTGCTCCAGCGTGACGTCTCCGTACTGCGTGCGAGTGGTCTCCACGATGCGCGCCAGCTCCAGCTTCTCCAGGGGCACCCGGATGAGCGCGCGGCGCGCGCCCACGATGATGGCGCGCTCCCGGGGGAAGGCGATGCGCTCCGCGCTCGCGGGCTTCTGGTCATCCGGCAGGGCCTGCTCGGCCCCCAGCATCTTGATGAACGTGGTGGCGTGGGTGGCGACCGTCCCTTCGTCCAGCGCGCTGCCACGCACGCCCGCCCAGTGGTCGACAATCTGGCGCACCAGCCACCGGCGCTGCGTCTCGTCCAGCTCCGGCTCCTTCGGGTCCCTGGGCGTCGTCACCAGCAGGTACATCTTCAGGTCATCGACGTACTGCTTGAACTCGGCGGAGCGGCGCGCGTGCTCCCTCGGGTCCCTGAGCGCCAGCATGTCCGGGCTGCGCGCGAAGCCCTCCAGCCGTTGCTGGATGAGCTCGAACTGCTTGCCCAGCAGCACGCGGCGCAAGGCGGTGTTGTAGAACTGGCGCGCCTGCGGAAGCAGCTTGTGGCCCTGGTAGAGGCCGAAGCGCATCCACACCGGTGCGCCTTCCTCCTCGTGCCGGGTCAGCTCCTCCAGGCGCTTGCTGAGCGGCAGCAGGTCCTCCACGCGGCGCACGTCGTCGCGCGGGTCCAGGTTCACATCGGTGATGGCCTTGGTGACGGCCTCCGCCAGGAAGCGGTTCTGGAAATAGGAGAGGGTGGGCATGGACAGCAGCAGCGCCGTGGCCGCCAACGCCGCGCCCGCCAGCACCATGCTCTGCCGGCGCACCCGCGCTTCCTCCAGCGAGCTGCGCACCGCCACCTGCTGGTCCTGGAACATCACCTTCGTGAAGACGTCCCAGAGGAAGTAGCTGCGCCCCTCGGTGGACGCGCCGTCTATCTGTGGCCGGCCGTTGCTGGTGCCGAACAGCTCACCCGCGGACGGGGACACCTTGTCCACCGCGCGCACGTCCTGCGTGCCGCTGTTGAAGTACAGGCCGCGGAAGACGGGCGTGTCCTGGAACACGTTCTCCAGGAAGAGCGGCTGGAGGAACTCGGCCAGGTTCTTCCGGAGCGCGTCGAAGCGCTGCGGGAAGCCGTAGATGTTCTCGCGCGTCTCCAGCCGGCGCTCCTGGCCCAGCCGCCGCAGCGAGCGCTGCTCCAGCACGGAGAGCATCTCGTCGAAGCGCTCGCGGAACAGGTCCGTGCTGGCGTCCTTCTGGTGCTCCAGCGGCACGGTGAAGCCCCAGACCTGCCCGCGCTCCACGCGGGACAAATCGGAGAACATCTCCACGAAGCCCGGCAGCAGGTCGCACTTGGTGACCATCACGTAGACGGGCACCAGCATCTTCAGCCGGCCGGTGATTTCGTCCAGGCGCTCGCGGATGGTCTGACCCATCTCGCCCACCGCCTGCGGGTCCGCCGTCATCAGCTCGCTGACGCTGATGGCGACGATGAGGCCGTTGATGGGGCGGCTGGGGCGGTGCTTCACCACCGTGTCCAGGAAGGCCATCCACTCGGGGCGGTCCTCCTCCGCGCTGGTATAGCGGCCCGCCGTGTCGAGGATGACGGCCTCGTTGGTGAGCCACCAGTCGCAGTTGCGCGTGCCACCCACGCCGCGCACGCCACCGCGCGCGGAGAGGTAGGGGAACTTCAGGCCGGAGTTGCGAAGCGCGGTGCTCTTGCCCGCGCCCGGAGGGCCGACGATGAGGTACCAGGGCAGCACCGCCAGCGCGTCCTTGCCGCCGCGCGCCAGCTTGGACGCCTTGAGCGCGCCCACCGCCTTGGTGAACTCGTCCTGCATCGCCTTGATTTCGGGCTGCAGGTCCGGCCGCACCGTGGCGGCCTGCTCTTCGCCTTGAGCCGCGAGCGCGCCTTCCAGCTTCTTGGCGGCGCGCCGCGCGCGGATGCGCTTGACCACCCACACCACGCCCATGGCCAAGAGGCCCGCGAGCGCGGCGACGATGGCGGCCTGGGGAGGAGTGAGGCCCAGGTAGCTCATCAGCGCGAACATGGGCGCGCCGATGCCCAGCAGCGGTAGCAGGTAGGCCATCATTGCGTGCCTCCCGGGTTGGCGGTGGCGCCCGTTTGCGGCGGAGCCAGCGTGCCGGCGACGTTCTTGGCGGCGTGAAGCTCGATGCGGCTCGACAGCTCGTCCACCTTGTCCTTCAGGAAGAACTGCAGCACGCCGTAGAAGAGCACCGCCACCGCCAGCGAGCCCGCGGACAGGGCCAGCACGGGCGTCTTCCTTCGCTTGGAGAGCAGCGAGTCGGTGGGGCGCTCACCGTGCGGCGACAGCACGTCGAAGTCGAAGGGGCGCGCGCGCTCCAGGTCCTTCTTCACCGTGTCGATGAGCGTCATCAACTCCAACTCGCCGCCGCGGATGCGGTAGCGCCCCTGGAAGCCGAAGAGCATGCACAGGTAATAGACCTGGAGGACCTCGGCGCGGTGCGGGTCCTTGCGCACCAGGTCCAACCTGGCGAAGAAGCCGTCGCCCGCGATGTTCTCGTTGAAGTAGTGGAGCTGCAGCGGGTTGGTCATCCAGAACTGCCGGTACTCCTCCGGCCGGCTGAGGACGACCTCGTCGATGAGCGCCACCATGGCGTAGGCCATGTCCTGGGCGTCCTGGTGACTGAAGCCGAGCACCGCGGCGCGCCGCAAGAGTTCGTCCACCACCCCGCGCAGGCGGTGATAGAGCGTCTCCGGCGGAGGAATGGCCGCCGCCTCCGAGCCGCGCAGGTGGATGGCGGCGTCGAAACAGTCCTTCGTGGCTTCCGTCACTCGGTCCATGGAAATCCCTGCGCGTCAGCGATTGGCGGTGGGGACCGCGAGCAGCTCCACGGTCGTTCGGGCCGCGTCGAACGGCTGCGGCAGATAGAGCGCGAGGTTGTGGTCTCGCATCACGTTCTTCCAATAGCCGTCATTCATCGAGAGGCTGAAGTACACGGTGCCCGGCTGCACCGGGACCTCCGGCGGCGGGCGGTACGTGACGGCCAGCGGCACGCCCGGCGCGGCGGCTCGGACGAGGCCAGGGATGTCGTCCCAGCAGGCCACCTTGGTGAGCTTGGGGAACTGCTCGGCGACGACGCGCTCGGGCAAATCGCTCCTCACCGCCAGGAGGAAGGCGCCGCAGCGCTCCAGCCGCTCGTCCTCCAGCTTGCCGCGGAACATTCCGTCCGTGCCCGCGGAGAGGTCCACCGTGAGGCACTGCTCCAGCGCCACCGCGCGCATCAGCTCCGACAGGCGGCGGAACAGCTCCTCGAACGTCGCGCGCAGGTTCGTGAACTGGAAGGACGGCAGCGTGGTGGGGTCCGCGCTGGAGGAGAAGGTGCAGAGCTGGCCCGCGCACTGCACCAGCGTCAGATACATATCCCGGGGCCGCAGGTTGCCCGCGTCCAGCGCGTGCTGCAGGAAGGGGATGGTGCCGTTGAGGGCGTTGAGCTCCAGGAAGAGCGTCACGTCGCCCGCGGTGAACTCCAGCGCGGACGCGTCCCGGTGGCGGCGGCGCGAGGCGAGCTGGCGCTGCTTGGAGACCATCAGCCGCAGGAGCGTGCGCAACTCGCCCATGACGAACGGCGACGCGTCGATGCGCAAGGAGGGCGGGACGTAGGCGTCGACCACGGCCAGGCTGCCGGACTTGTCGCGCGTCAGCTCGAACAGCTTGATGGCCTCGAAGTCGTCACGCGGCTCGGTGCCGAAGAGCAGCCGCACGTTGCGCTGGCCGAAGCCCACCTGGGAGATGGACGTGGACGCCGTCAGGTCGCTGATGGGCCGCGTGACGGGCGTGTAACGCGGACTGCCGCCAATGCGCTCCCCGCTGCCGTAGCTCTCCACGCCGCTGCGCTCGCGCGGCACGCCCAGGTACACGTCCAGGGTGCGCTGCGCGGGAGGGAAGTAGCCCTCGGCGGGACGCGCGGAGGGGGCCTCGGCGTCTCCGGACTCGAAGGACACCGTCAGCCCGTCCGGCAGCACCCCGACGAAGTTCGACAGCTGCACCTGGCCGGCGCGCAGGCCCTCCAAATCCAGCTCCATGGCCACCACGCCCCAGGGATAGGGCTCCAGGGCCCCCAGCCGGTTCTCCAGGAGCTGCTCGTGATACAGGTCCTGTTGCTGGAGGTGGTGCGGGCTCATGAACATGCCCTCGGACCACACGACGCGCTGCGCGGACTTCATGCGCCTCTCCGGGGCGACTCTCGGTCGCCGGATTCGGGGTTGTTGTGTTGCTCCGGCGCCACGCTGAGGGGCCGGAACATCAAGTCGATTTGATAACCCTGGAGCCGGTAGCGGAAGACCTCGTCGTCCTCCTTCGGCGGCCCCTGGTCTCCGGCGGGACGCTCCACGCAGCGCGACTCCGGCACCACGGGCAATGTCGCCACCGCGCGCCAGGAGTAACCCAGTGGCTGTCGGAACAGGCCCATGGCGAGCACGAAGCGCGCCTTCGGGTCCCTCTGAATCCAGCGCTTCTCCTGCTTGCCGGGCGCCACGACGACTTCGGCCACCTGCAGCAGGTCCTCCTTCAGCAGCGCCTCGGGCTTGCCCCACAAGTCACGGAAGCCCGCGCGCTCCAGCTTCACGCTGTCCTTGAGCTGGACAATCTGGACCACGGTGGGCAACGAGCGCCCTTTGGAATCCGGATTGAGTTGCTCGGCCGCGTCCACCACCACCTGGAACGGAGGCGGTGTCTCGCAGGCGAAGGGCACGCGTTTCGCGCAGCCCGCTCCCACGCTCAAGGCCAGCGCCTGCGCGGCGACCACACCCCACCGAAGGCACCGGCCGGCCACCCCCGCCGCACCGGCGCCAGTGTGTCCTAGCGCCAAATTCCACATTCCTTTTGAGGGCCCGGCACCGTCTTCGGTTCCGTGCGAAGCGTAAAGTGCCAGACACAGTGGACCGGTTTCAAGCCACCCCCCTGGGTCCGCCTGAAACGATTTAGTTTTCGGAGATTTTGGAGCCCTTGATGATGACGTCGCCGCTGCCGGTGACTTCAATCTTGGCGCCCTTGATGACGACGTCCCCGTTCTTCTTCACCTGCAACGTGGCGGAGCCGACCTTGAGGGTGAACTGCTCCTCGGCGACCAGGGAGATCTCCTTGGCCTGCAGGACGTAGGCGTCCTTGGTGGCGTGGTTGGATTTGCCACCGACGCTGACGATGAGGTCCTTGTCCACCTTCAACATCCGCGACTTGCCAATCTCTTCCGACAGGTCTCCGCCCACCTGCGTGGAGCGGGCGCCCTTGACGGACTCGGACTTCTTGGCGCCGACGACCTCCACCTTGGCGCCGCCCACCTGCTCGGATTTGACGCCGCCCACCAGCTCGTTGAAGGCGGCGCCCACGCTGATGGCGAGCGCTCCGCCCACGGTGAGCATCTTCCCCAGGCCCACCGTCTCCGCCGACGCCATGCTGACCGCCAGGCTCTGGCTGCCGCTGACGCCGATGGACTGGTCGCCCTTGATGGACTCGGTGTGGTTGCCGGCCACGGTGGTGGAGCGGTTGCCGGTGACGGCCAGCGACTGGTTGCCGCTGATGGTGCTGTCGTCGTCCTTCTTCACCTGGAGGGACTGGTTGCCCTCGATGACGCGCGCGCGGTCCTTCTTCACCAGCAACGTCTCGTTGCCTCGGACCTCCTGCGTCTTGTCGTTCTCCACGACGACGTTGAAGTCCTTCTGCGCGTGCAGATAGACGAGCTCCGAGCCAGCCGCGTCCTCGAAGCGCAGCTCGTTGGAGCCGTCGCCGCCGGGGCTGGAGCTGGAGCGCAGGGTGCTCTGCGTCTTGCTGCCGGGCAGGTCGATGGGCGGCGGATTCTGGCCGTTGTAGACGCTGCCGGTGACGAGGGGGCGGTCCGGGTCTCCCTCCAGGAACTCCACCACCACTTCATGACCGATGCGCGGCAGGTACAGCGCGCCCCAACCCGGGCCGGCCCAGGCCTGGCTGACGCGAATCCAGCAGGAGCTCTTGTCGTTGGCCTTGCCCTCGCGGTCCCAGTGGAACTGGACCTTGATGCGGCCATGCTCGTCGGTGTGGATCTCCTCGCCCGCGGGCCCGACGACGCGCGCCGTCTGCGCGCCGGGGATGACGGGGCGGGGCGTCACGCGCGCGGGCCGGTAGGGGATGTCCGCGGGCTGGCAGAGGAACTCGTTGCGGTAGCCCTCGCGCGAGCGCAGCGTGGACTGGTCGATGCTCACCGCCTCCGACTGATGGCCGGTGTGTCGCACGGAGATGGGCAGGTACTTGCGATTGACGGCCGTGTCGGGGTGCTCGGCCAGCTCGAAGACGTGACCGGGGCAGACGCGTCGGGAGTAGCTGGCGCCCGTCACCGTCTGGGTGCGCGCGCGCAACTCCTCCAGGCGCACCTGGGCCAGGTTGCGGCCAGGGCCCGGCTCCTCGTAGCGGCCAGGGTAGTCGTAGATCTCCAGCGCCGTCTCGCCGTCGTCGGACTCCGCCTCCGCGCCCAGCATCTGGGCGGGGCGCAGGAAGTTGTAGTCACGCAATGCGACGACGCCGGGCTGGACCTCCGTGCGGGCCACCAGCTCGTGCACGTACTCCTGCGAGGCAATCATGTGCGAGCGCTCGCGGAAGACGAGCTTGGACTCGCCCTGCATGGGCGGATTGGCCGACGAGCCATCGCCCAGCACCATCATGTGTGAGCTTTCGGCGTGCTCGAAGAAGTAGAAGATGCCTTCCTCCTCGAGCAGCCGCGAGACGAAATCCAGGTCCGACTCGCGGTACTGCACGCAGTAGTCGCGCACGGGGTAGGAGCCGGTGAGGGCCAGGCGGTGCTCCACCTTGGACTCGTCCAGGACCTTGTGGACGATCTGCGGGACGGTCATCTCCTGGAAGATGCGGCTCTTGCGGCGGTGGCGCAGCGTCCACAGGCGCGGGACGACGGTGACGCGGTAGCGGCGGCGCTCGGGGCCGCTGCCTTCATCCCAGCGGGTCATCCGCGAGACGACGCCCTGGAAGAAGCGGGCGGTGCCGTCACCGAGCATCACCGTCAGGCGCGCGTCCTTGCCGAGCAGCAGCTTCTCCTCCACCTCGAGGTCGGGCCGGACGGCGAGGGCGACCTCGACGGTGTAGGGCTGGGAGAGCGTCTCCTCGGCCTCGAAGCCGAGCACCGCCAGCTCCGCGGCCGTGAAGGAACCTGCCTCGAACTCGAACTCGGCCTGGTTCGCGAGCAACGCGGCGTTCGCGATCATCAGAGTGCCCCCGGCGCCAGACCCCGCGCGAGCCGCGGGGAGGTGAGTGATGCGCCAGCATGCCACGAATTGACCGGGCGTGAATCCCTGGCCCGAGATTTCAGTGGCAGCGTTGTCACGGGGCTCTCGCGCCGGAGGACCCGATGGGTGCGGGCTGGAGAGAGCGCGGGGACATCTGGTGTAGAGTGGACGCGGGGGGCCGGCTTGAATCGTGGGACGGCTCCGGGGTACCCACACGCCCATTCATCCGGGAGAATCATGAGACGAAGCAGGCTGCTGCGAGGCGTCCTCGCGTTCGCGTTCGTGCTGACGTCCGCGAGCGCCGGGGCCCAGGACGACGCGCCCCCCGCTCCCACTGAGTCGCCCCTGAGAGGCTTCGACCTGGAGCGGCTGGAGCTGAATCCTGGCGCGGAAGGCTCGCTGCTCGTGGGTCTGGGTGAGCTGCTCCCGATGGGTGACTTCCGGGCGACGGTGGCGATGCAGTACGCCCACGAGCCGCTGGTCTACATGAACACCGGAAAGAAGCTCGCCGTCGTGGGCAGCCGCGCGACGGCGCACCTGGCCGCGGCCTATGCGCCGTTGAGCTGGTTGCAGGTGGGGTTGCAGGTCCCACTGGTGGCGTTTCAGGGTGGCAACAGCACCGGGTTGGCGGGTGCGGGCATTCCGGAGCCGCGCGCGCAGACGCTCTCCACGCCGTCGTTGAGCGCCCGGGTGGGGCTCTTGACGCAGGAGGCGTCGGGCATCCTGGACCTCGCGGCGGAGCTGGGGGTGGGCGTGCCCCTGGGCAGCGCGGAGGGCTTCTCGAGGGATGACGGCTCGGTGCGGCTGTCGCCGAGGCTGATGGTGGGGCGGCACTTCGGCCGCATCCGCGCGGGCCTGGAGGTCGGCTACGTCCAGCGGGACAAGATGCTGCTGACCGAGCGCACGGGGGACCTGGAGGACGAGGTGGGGCAGGAGATGCGCCTGGGCGCGGCGCTGTCCACGACGGGGCGGCGGCTGCGCTGGGAGCTGAACGTGCGCGCGATGCTGCCGCTGACGAATCAGCCCGGCGCGGTGGAGTTGTTGCCGGGCGCGCGTTACCTGGCGAGTCCGTCGCTGGAGTTGTTCGCCCTGGCGGGCATGGGTGTGGGCTCGGCCCCGGGGACGCCGTTGTTCCGGCTGATGGTGGGTGGCTCGTTCGGCAAGGTGGTGCCGACGCGCGGGCCCGGTGAGTCGTCGGTGCGGTGTGAGCCGGGGTTGGTGCGGACGCTGAAGGACCCCATCCAGGAGTGCCCCGACTCCGATGAGGACGGGGACGGCATCATCAACAGCGTGGACCGCTGTCCGCTGGTGCCCGGAGACGCGGCGCGCGGTGGCTGCTCGGCGCAGGACACGGATGGGGACGGCATCGAGGACATGCTCGACGAGTGCCCGGACAAGAATGGCCCGCCCGCGCGCAATGGCTGCCCTGTCGAGGACCGGGACAAGGACGAGGTCGAGGACAGCAAGGACAGCTGCCCGGATGACCCGGGACCGGAGGACAACCGCGGCTGCCCGGTGCGTGACTTCGACAAGGACGGCATCGAGAACGACAGCGACGAGTGTCCCAACGAGCCGGGCCCGGCGGAGCGCAAGGGCTGCCCGGAGATGGACTCGGACAAGGACGGCGTGCCCAACCGGCTGGACAGCTGCGTGAAGGACGTGGGCGCGGCGAACAACCTGGGCTGCCCGGCGAACGTGCCGCCGCTGGTGGAGATCAAGGCGGGCCACCTGGAGCTGATGGAGAAGATCTACTTCGAGGCCTCGGGGGTGGTCATCCAGAGCCGCTCGCTGGAGCAGCTCAACTGGGTGGCGCGCATCGTCAAGGAGCACCCGGAGTTGCCCATGGTCGTGGTGGGCGCGCATACGGATCTGCGCTCGCCGCTGGATGCCAGCCGGCGCTTGTCGCAGGCCCGCGCGGACGCGGTGCGCCAGTACCTCATCAGCAAGGGGGCTCCGGCGGACCGGTTGATGGCGGTGGGCTTCGGGAAGACCAAGCCGAAGGTGACCCCGGAGAACACGTATCAGGACCGCGAAGAGAACCGCCGCATCGAGTTCAAGTTCGTCGACCCGCAGGAGTCGCGAGGAGCGGCTCCTGCGGACGGAGCCGTGAAGCCAGGGGAGGTGCGGCCATGAGAACGCTGCTGACGCGAGTGCTGCTGTGGGGCGTGCTGTTGATGTGTGGCACGGCGAGCGCGGAGCTGGACAGGTTCGGGTTGGGTGGGGCCACTGGTATGGCCAACGACAAGAACTTCGGGACCACACCATCAGCACAGCACCTGCCCAACAGCCACAAGGCGCTCACCCAGGATGCTGCACAGGGGACGACCGTCCTTCGGTTCACGGGGACCTTCACGGGGCTCGCCAACAACGGCCTCCTGATGATCATCCAGTCCACGGGCCTGAGCCCCGCGCCCGCGCGGGGAACGACAACACCCATCGACCTGTCGGGTGCTGGGACGCCCACCGTGGGCCAGTGGGAACTGGCGGAGATCCAGTCCTTCAACTCGAACTCGGTCACCCTCACGAGGCCGCTGGCGAACAGCTACAAGTCGCCTGGCGCGCAGATGCTCACCGTGCCTCGTTACCGGAACGTCACCGTCCAGGCGGGCGCCACCGTCACGGCGGCCCCTTGGGATGGGAGCTCGGGTGGTGTCCTGGCGTTCCTTGCCAGTGGGACCCTCACCAACGATGGGATCATCGACGCGTCGAAGCTGGGGTTTCGCGGGGGCACGTTCACCCGAGATCCGACGACGGATTGTTCCGGCGCAGCGGCGGGCAAGCTGGGGGTCAGCGGTGAGGATGTCGCTCCGGCACAAGCTCAGTCCGTGGACAACTCCACCAATGGCGGAGGTGGAGGCTCCTGCAACTCGGGTGGTGGTGGTGGCGGGGGCAACGGCGGACCTGGAGGTATCGGTGGACTGGCGGGCACTACTCTCGCGGGGGGCAAGGGCGGCGTCGCGCTCAGTGGTTCGGTCTTGAGTTGGCTGACGTTCGGCGGAGGCGGTGGCAGTGGTCATACCCGCAGCGCCGCCCCCGCAACAACGGGAGGCGCCGGTGGCAAGGGAGGCGGCATCATCTTCATCCGCGCCGCCTCACTTTTGGGAATTGGGACCATCCTGGCGAACGGTGAGAATGGGGTTCCGACCTCGGGAGTAGACGTGGGGCATGGTGGCGGAGCCGGAGGAACCCTGCACCTGCGCTTCACGGGAAGCGCCACGTGCGGCGCGGACAAGGTGAATGCGGGAGGCGGTACGGGGGAGGACAGCGCCGCGAACTCGGGGCCCGGCGGTGGCGGTGGTGGTGGTCGCGTGTTCTTCCAGGCACAGGGACCCGTGGCCTGTTCCCCCCTCGCAGCCGCTGGCGTGGCGGGACTGCAGGCCGGTGTCATCCATCACGGCGCCATGCCCACCTCCAGCACGGTGATGAACTACAGGGGCTCCGTCACGGTCCTGGACCTGGCTTTCATCGATGGGATTCAGCCGCCGACCTTCGTGAGTCCTCCCGCGACTGATGCATGGACAAACAACCCGCTGTTGCGGGGAACCACGCAGCAGGGGCTGTCGGAGGTCCTCTTCTACACGGTGAGCGGGACGGCGACTCCCTTCACGTATGCGCTTCTGGACCGGACCACCTCGGACAGTCTCAAGGCCTTTGTCTTTCCGTATGCGCCCCCGAGCAGCAATGGCGCGCCCTTTCGTCTGGCCGCGCAAGCCGGATATCTGGGGGCCTACAGCGACATAGGTCCCGAGCTGAAGTTCACCTTCGACAACGTGCCACCGGTGACGACGCTCACTCCCGTCAGTGTGCCCTTGGTGTCCAGATTCGCGAGCGCCACGTTCAACCTGACCTCGACGGAGTCTGGCGGCACCTTCGAATGCGCCTTGGACAATCTCGCGGTCGTGGGTGATGGCATCCTGGAGTCGTGTGGTGCCTCGAAGACCTTCAACAGCCTCACGACAGGCGATTACCGAGTCACGGCGGTCGCGATTGATCGGGCTGGTAACAGGGACCCGTCTCCGAAGAGCTACACGTGGAGGGTGGACCTCACCCAGCCGGATACGCTCATCACGGGTGGCCCCGTGGCGAGTCCCCCCGGCAATCCCACGAACTCGAGGGTGGCTCAATTCACCTTCTCCGGAGGTGTCACGTACCAGTGTTCGCTGGACGGAGTCCTCCCAGCCGTGGCTTGTGGTCCGAGTCAGACGTACACGGAGGCGAACCTGGGAGAGGGTCCGCACACGCTGTCCGTCACTGCCTATAGCGAGTCGGGTGTCGCTGACCCGACTCCCGCGACACGCGCGTGGGTCATCGACACCGTGGCGCCCGACACGTCGTTCTTCAACCCGCCCGTGTCACCGAGCAATGCGTCCAGTGTGACCCTCGAGTACCGAAGTCCAGACGCCACGGCGAAGTTCGAGTGCTCCACCAACGGCGTCACGTTCACGGCGTGCGCTGGAACGGGGTCTGGCACTCGCACCTTCAGCGGGTTGATCTCCGGGACCTCCCAGCAGTTCCATGTTCGCGCCGTGGATCCTGCGGGGAACATCGACCCTTCGCCCGTCAGTCATACGTGGCTCGTGGACCTGGATGCTCCCGCGACCATCATCATCAACACCCCCGGCGCGGGGCTGGGAAAAGAGTCCCGCCCCACGATTGGTGGAACGACGGAAGCCGGAGCCCGGGTGGTCGTCACCGTGACGCCGTCGGGTCCGGGCACGGCCCAGACCTTGAACGCGGTTGCGGGGCCCTCCGGGTCCTGGAGTGTGATTCCCGCCGTGCTCGTGGATGGGAGCTACACGCTGAGCGCCGAGGCGACCGATGCGGCGGGGAACTCGCGACAGTCCTCGTCTGTGAGCATCACCGTGGACACGCTGCCGCCTTCGCGGCCCGTGCTCGCGGCCAGCATCCAGGGCAGGTACTTCACGACGATGCCCATCAGCCTGAGCGGCACGCTGGAGTCGGCGGTGGGGCTCGCACCCAACACCACGGTCACTGTCTATGTGGATGACTCCGTGACGCTCGGCCCCACCCCGGTGGATGCCCAGGGTGGGTGGAGCGTGTCGTTCACTCCGTCGCCGCTGCAGGATGGTTTCCACTGGGTCCGGGCCATGACGAGGGATGCGGCAGGCAACGTCAGCTCGTTCTCCGAAACGAGCACCTTCCATGTCGATTTGAGTCCTCCGGTGGTGCCCATCATCAACAACCCGGGTCCCTTCCTCACCACGCTCTATCCGCTCTTGAGTGGCACCGCGGAAGTAGGGACCTCGTTGCAGGTCTATTTCGGACCGTCGCCCGACCCCGTCACGGTGAGCGTGGGCCCTGACGGTCGGTGGACCTATCTGCGCACCACTCCGCTGAACGAAGGTCCATACACGGCGGTGTTCGTCCGCTCGACGGACGTAGCGGAGCGCGTCACGGATTCAGCCTCGGTCTCGTTCATCGTGGATGTCACGAAGCCGGAGACGACCATCCTCCTCTCTCCGCCGGTTCGTGACGGTGCCACCACGGTGCTCTTCCGCCTCGCACGGCCGGAGCCCCTGACCTACGAGTGCCGACGGAGCACGGGGGGAGTCATGGCCAGTACGTTCACCCCATGCCCTCCGGCTCCCCCAGGGCCAGGGATTGATGCGAGCTACATCCAGCTCGCCAATCTGGTGGACGGGTCGAACACGCTGATGGTCAGGGCGGTGGATGAGGCAGGCAATCGGGATGACTCGCCTGCGGTCTATACCTGGAGCATCAGCACGGGCGCGATCTCCACCGAAATCGTCACCGGCCCCGGTGGACCGGATGCGCCCATCAGCCAGAGGAACGCTGACTTCTTGTTGTACTCGAACAAGGGAGTGGTGGACTTCGAGTGCAAGCTTGAGAGGCTCGTCAATCCTGTCCCGGGTCTGAACTTCAGTCCCTGTCCGAGGAATCCAACGGACGCCTATGACATCGCGCGGTACGAGAACCTGCCAGACAATACGTACACGCTCGTGGTTCGCGCCGTCTTCGCGGGGGCGCCAGATCCCCTCCCCGTGTCGTGGACTTGGGAGGTCGATGGCACGGCTCCAACAATGGCTCCGCGCATCACCGCTCCCCGCGCGAACCATCCCACGAATCAGCGTCGCCCGAGCATCCAGGGAGAGACGCCCGAGCCGGGGACCATCACCCTCTACAGAGATGGTGCGTTCTGGGGAAACACGGTCGCTACGGGCGGCGCATGGATCTTCAATCCGCCAAGCGACCTGGGCAGCGGTCAATACCAGATCACAGCCACGCTCACCGACCTGGCGAAGAACGTCGGGCCTGCCTCCGTGACCTACACGCTCATCGTGGATGTGGAGCCTCCCGTGGTGACGATTGTGTCGAGCCCTCCCGTGTTGACCAACGTGTCCAGCTTCAGCTTCACCTTCAGCTTCTTGCCGGCGGAGGAGCTGGAGAGCTACGAATGCGCGCTCGACACGCCAGTGTTCACGCCCTGTCCGAATCCGTACTCCCGCGCAGCGACAGGTGAGGGTGAGCACAAGCTCACGGTCCGAGGAAAGGACCTCGCTGGCAATTTCACGGAACAGCTTGTGTATGCGTCGCACACCTGGGTCGTCGACACGCTGGCGCCGAACAGCACCATCGCGACGAAGCCGAAAGAACTCTCCAATTCAACGGAGGCCGTGTTCACGTTCACCTCCTCGGAAGACGACGTGGAGTACTTCTGCAAGCTGGGTGCGGCGGAGTTCGTGAGCTGCAATCCGACCGAGTACCGACTGACGGATCTGGGTCGGCGGGACGTGGAGGCGCAGGAGTACGTCCTGCAGGTCAAGACAGTGGATCGGGCGCGCAACGAGGACCCGACTCCCGACATCTTCCGCTGGACGGTGGACCTGAAGCGGCCTGGGGTGCCCTCGCTATCCGTTCCCCGGGCGAACGACATCCTGTCGGTGCGGACGCCCACCTTCCAGGGGGATGCGGAGGCGGAGTCGACGGTCTCCATCCTGGTGGATGAGGTGGAGATCGGCACGGTGCAAACGGACGCGAGCGGTGATTGGCGCTTCGTTCCGCGCAACGAACTGGACTACGGCAGCCATACGGTGACGCTGGTCTCGAAGGACAAGGCTGGGAACGAGTCGGAGCGGTCCTCCGTGGTCAACTTCGTGCTGGACCCGTCGTTGGAGATCGACGCCCGAGGCGGAGGCTTGAGCTGTGCCTCGGCGGGCGGGGGAGGGGGCGTGTCGCTCGTCCTCCTGGCCCTGGGGGGGCTGGCCCTGCGGCTGGGCCGGCGTCGTCGGGTGAGCTGAGGCCCCTGGGCGGGCGGGGGAGCCCCGTGCGGGGTGTTCTCCCGTCAGCCCTGGGTGGAATGCGGGCTTGCGTCGGCCGGGGAGTTCGGCTACTTGTCGCCTCGCTACAGCGGTTCTGCGCGATTAGCTCAGCTGGATAGAGCGTTGGCCTCCGGAGCCAAAGGCCACAGGTTCGAATCCTGTATCGCGCGCAGAGGAACGTGCCCGGGATACTTGGGGTTTTTCCCCGAGCATCCCGGGCGCTGACTCCCGCTCCGGCACCTCCACCC
>NZ_JAAIXY010000034.1 GCF_010894455.1 Myxococcus eversor
GGTGGTGTGCGTGGATGGGCTGCACCGGCTGAAGGCTTTGTTGGAGAAGCGGTTGCGGTGGTTGCCTTTGCGGATGGCGATGGGTGGGACGGCGGTGGTGTTGCTTTGGTTGTGGGTGGGGACGGATGCGTATCTGGGGTTGGGGGTGCCGGGGATTGTGAGGGCGTTCGAGGACCCGGCGCTGCCTGTGTCGGCGTTTGCCTGGAAGCTGGCGTTCACGGTGGTGACGCTGGCCTCGGGGTTCCTGGGCGGAGAGGTGACTCCGCTGTTCTTCATTGGCGCGAGCCTGGGGAACGTGTTGGCGCGGGTGTTGGGATTGCCGGTGGATTTGGGGGCCGCGGTGGGGATGGCGGCGCTGTTCGCGGCGGCGGCGAATACACCGCTGGCGTTGTCCATCATGTCGGTGGAGTTGGTGGGCGCGGGGGTGCTGCCGCACGTGATGATTGTGGCGACGGTGGCGTATCTGCTGACGGGCCACCGGGGGATTTATCCGTCGCAGCGGATTGGACGGAGCAAGCACGGCGGGCCGCTGCTGGAGCGGTGGGTGCCCCTGCGTGAGCTGGAGGCCCCCGGGCCTCGTGGGCCCGGGGATTCAGGACCGGGAGGTCACGGCTCCGGGTAGTGGAACACACGGCCGTCGTCACCGACGATCCAGAACTCTCCTGTTGTTTGAGTCATGGCGATGTCGCGCAGTGGCCTGTCCGCTCTAGGCAGAGGTAAATCCGGCCCCTTCGCCCAGCCGAACGGTGTCAGGCGGCGCAACTTGCCGTTCGCGCTCTTGTCCACCATGTAGAACTGCCTGTTCAGCGGGTTCGTCGTGTTCTGCGGGTCGTACCGCATCACCACACTGCTGAAGTCGACTGACACTCCGGCGGGGACATCCACTTTGTTCCACGTCGTCGCGCCATCCCAACGCCACGCAGCCCCGCCATCTCCCACTGCGCATGCATTGCTCGCAGTCCCCATCCACACCGCATTGGCCGCTCCCGCTACGTTGTTCGGGTTCGCCGTGTGCGCCGTTGGAGACGCGGTCGTCCCAGACGAGACCCCAGTGTAGGACGCGAATCGCTGCTCGGACGGCCCTGTCCGCCCTCCTGACACCAGCAGGAAGTTCTCCTCCAGACCGTGGATGCCGTAATAGTTGAGGTTGTTGTCGTTCAACTCGGTGAACGCTGGCGTACCACCCACGTTCCACCTGTACAAACGCCCCGAGGTATCAGTGAGGTAGATGGTAGTCATCCCCCCAGACTCGAAGCCCACCATTCCCGTAAGATTGTTACTGCTTGGCACGCCGCCTGGGGCGCACGAGTAATCGGTCGCCCCGGTATGGATGGCCAGCCCCCCGGACGCACCGCCCAGAAACACAATACCGGTGGAGTTCACCCAAGAGACCAACCAATCGCCGCTGCCACAGTTGTTCGGGTGAACCGGGAGGCTCCCATCAGCGGGCGGAGTTGTGGGGTCTCCAAAGCTGAAGCTCTCGAACTTCGCACCAGCTGTCCTGCGCACCGCCAACTTCCCCCCCATGCCTGCAACCCAGACAGGATATCCCCCGGGGCCCACCGACACCGTCCTCCAATCCTGGTCGGCCGAACTCAGGTGATAGTCGGCCACATCTTTCAGCGTGCCACCACACGACAGCCCACCATCCACGATACCATTGCAGTTGTTGTCGATGGCGTCACACACCTCCGCGCGCAGCGAACTCGCTGCGGGGTCCGCGTCATCGCAATCCGAGCCCTGATTCAGGACATATCCTGACGGTGATTGACGTCCCTGACAGACAGCCAAGGGATTCAAGCCTGGAATCTCCGTAGCAAGTCCATCCCCATCACCGTCCCTGTCCAGATAGTAGATACCAGGCTCGGATGCACTGCACTGCAGGCTGGCACCGTCCTGTGAGCACTGTAGAGTTCCGCAGCCCTGTGCACAGGAACTCCCCTTCGTGGGGAAGTTCTCATCAATCTCGACGCCGTTGTTGCTCGCGCAGTTGTTATCGATTTCGTCGCACAGCTCGGGCCTGTTCGGGGCACGTCTATCGTTCGTGTCATCACAGTCGAACGGAGGCCCCGAGGGATACTTCATGTACTTCGGCCCTGGCGAGCCACATTGGACGATGACGGTCGGCCCCTGCGGAACCCCATCCGCGTCATTGTCCAGGTACCAGTTCCTGTCGTGGCCCTCGTCCACGACATTGTTGCAGTTGTTGTCTGCGTTGTCGCAAGTCTCTGTCTTCCCAGGCGTGTTATTCGAGTTCCTGTCGTCACAGTCCCCACCAATGGCTGTGTATCCACTGACACCAGTCGCTGGCATGCAGTGCTGAATGGCCTCCCCACCAACGCCATCTCCATCCACATCACGGAACATGGACACCATGGGGAGGTTCTCATCAGTCCCGTCCACGCAGTTGTTGTCCTTGTCGTCGCAAATCTCCTGCGTCGATGGGCTCCTCACGGCGTCGCTGTCGTCGCAGTCCGTGCCTCCCTTTCCGTTCCCCAGCGTGGCGACCCATCCATCACCATCCTCGTCCGGCGTGTTGAGCGTCACCGCGAGAGGCTCCTTGCCTCTCTCTCCCGATGAGTCGACGGACAACTCCGCCCTGTCGACCTCCTTGCCCGTGCAGGTCCGCTCGTGCGCGACGATGGTCACCCGCAGCTTGGTGCCCCAGTCACCCCCGCGGAGCGCCCTGAGCCTCAAGGGAGGGGCATTGGTCGCGAGAGCGGAGCCATCAACCGTCTGCGCCGTGAAATTCGCCGCGTTCGCTTCATCCTGGGTTCGCATCACGATGCAGCCAGTCTTGAAGGTCGACGTGTAATTGACCGTGATGGGGACGCCTCGTTCGGCTTCGAGTTCCTCGAGGCTCGGCACGGAGCAGCCGCCCAGCACCATCAGGCTCGTGACGGCCAGGATTCCCACGCGGCTCATCGCGCACCCTCCTGGGCCACGGTCTCGTCAGTGGAGCCCATGAAGAGCCACGTCGCCAGCGCGCCCACAGCAGCAACCGTCGCCGTACCAAAGAGGATGTTCGCCGTCCTGGCACTTCCCTGTGCCCGTGAATGGTTGGCTTCCAGGTCCTCGAACTGTCCTGCCCGCGCATCGTCAACCTGGCTCTGCGATGCCAGGCCGAACACCGTCCCCACTCCACCCGCCGCGACTCCCGCGCCCAGCAGCGCCCAACTCACCACCGGAACCCGGCGTCCCGCGATGCGCACGCCCTGGGACGCGCGCTCCACGTCGCCCTCCACGGCATTTGTTGCCCACTCCGGCGGGGCTTTGTCTTCCCTGATGGGAGGAGTCAGGTCCGGCCGGACAACCTCTGGCTCCTTGGCAAGTGGCTTCTCGTCCACGGGCGAGGCCTCCACCAATTGCGGCGTGGGCACCGGAGGAGCAGCCTTGCGTCGACCGGCCGTGGCCTCACGCACCTTCGTGCGCTGCGCCTCGAACTCGCCACTCACCTTGGGCGAGACGTGCAAAGGAAGCGTCGCGTCAAGTTGGCGTAGGAGCGCCTCGCGGAAGTCCTTGCGCGCAGCCTCCCACCTTCCCATGTCCGCTTGGATGATGCCGCGCAGCAGGGACAGGGAGACCGCCTCGTCAGGGCCGTGCGGCAGGCGACTGGCGTGCTTCAGTCGCTCCAGCGCACGCTCGTATTCGAGGTCCTCGTAGAGACCGATGGCCTCCGTGATTTGGCGTTGGACCTCACCTTCGGCTCCCTGTGCGCGCAGCGGCATCGCCACCGACACGCAGACGAAGACCGCAAGGCATTCCCCCCACAGGCATGACTTGGACATGCCTGGACTCTAAGTCCGACTACAGAACCACGGAAAATCCAGACGGGATTGTCCTGTCCAAGACACCACGCTCCAGCCCTCCTGGCCCGAAGCGTGGTGGAGGCCACGAGCGACGGCTACGGCTCCGGGTAGTGGAACACCCGGCCGTCGTCACCGACGATCCATAGGTTTCCAGTCGCGGTAATGGCGATGTCACGCAAGGGGACATTCGCCCTGTTCGACGGCAGCAGATCCAACGGCTTGGCCCAGCCAAACGGTGTCAGCCGGCGTAGCTTGCCGTTCGAACCCTTGTCCACGATGTAGCACTGGTCGTTTAGTGGATTCGCCAAGTTCTGCGCATCGTACCGCATCACTACGCTGCTGAAATCGACCGTCGTCCCCGAGGATTCAGCCTGATTCCACGTCGTCGAGCCATCCCAGCGCCACGCCAATCCTCCATCACCCACCGCACACGCCTTGTCAGCCCTCCCCATCCACACCGCGTTCGCGTTGCCATCCCCATTGTTTGGATGGGTCGAATGCAACAAGGAGGGATTGCTATTGGTATAGGACAAGAATGCTTGGCCAACGTCCCCTCCTGAGCTTCCTCCTGACACCAGCAGGAAGCTCTCACTTAGGCCGTGGACGCCGTAGGCGTTGAAGTTCATGCTGTCGTGCACCAGGACATGCTGCGGATTGCCACCCACCACCCATTTGATCAATCGACCTGAGCTGTCGGTAAGATAGATGGTGGTCACCCCGCCAACCTCGAAGCCCACCATTCCCGTGAGGTTGTCACTATCAACCGTCAAGGCGCCTGTGCCGCACGCGGCAGCAGTATCCCCTGTATGGATGGCCAGCAATCCGCCCTCGCCGCCCAGGAACACAGTTCCATTGGAGTTCACCCAGGAGACCGTCCAATTCGTATTGCCACAGGTGTTGCTGTTGGCCGGCAGGCTCTCATCTGGCGGCGTACCAGTCCCATCCCCAAAGCTGAAACTCTCGAATTTGCTATTGGCCGTCCTACGCACCGCCAATTTGCCTCCGCGACCAGCAATCCACACCGGATAGCCACTCGGCCCCGTCGACACCGTCCTCCAGTCGTGGTTAGCCCCTCCCACGTGATGATTGACCACGTCCTTCAGCGTGCCACCACACGCCACCGCCGTGTTGTTGTCCACGGTACCATCACAATTGTTGTCGATAGCGTCACACACCTCCGCGAATGAGGACCTCGCGGCAGGGTCAAAATCATCACAGTCCCCATGGTTGTTCAGCACATACCCCGGGTCGAGCGGCTGGTCCTGGCACTTCAGGACAGCGGTCGCAGAAGAGTCACCGTCCCCGTCACCATCCGCGTCGCGGTAGTAGTATCTCCCCGGGTCGCGACTACACACCACGGCGTTGCCATCCCCCGAGCACACCGTCTCGCCTCCGCACTCGGAATTGCAAGTCACTCCCCTAGCTGGGAAGTTATTATCGACGACGTTGTCACAATCATTGTCGAGGTTGTCGCACTTCTCTATGTTCCCAGGGAACATCTTCGCCGCATCCGCGCCCGAGTCCCTGCAGTCGAACGGGCCTGACGCAGCGTAATGTTTGTATTTATTGTTGGGCGGGAGGCATGACGAAACGAAGTCGGGCCCCCGGGGCACGCCGTCACCGTCATCATCCAGATACCAGCTCTTGTCGAACCCCTCGTCGACGCCTTCCTTGCAGTTGTTGTCCTTGTTGTCGCAGACCTCGGCGAACTTGATGTTCCGCTCCCGGTCGTTGTCTCCGCAGTCCGTGCCGCCCTTGTCCTCGGGCAGGAAGCCGTCGTCATCCGCGTCCGGCGTGTCGAACTGCATCGTGAACGCATCTTTCGAGACTCCCTCACCAGGCAACGTGAGATCTCTGTTCTGCGTAGCCACTTCCTTGCCGTTCTCGGCACACGGCTCCTCGTGCACTGTGACCTTCACATTGATGCGGTTGCTCCACCCCTCCTTCTGGAGCACTCCCACCGCCACGAAGGGTCCACCTTCGACGTCATCCCGGTCCGCTCGTGGCTCGACCGAGGAGGTCAGCGGCGGCAGACTGGTGTTCACGAGGTCCTGAGCCACGACCCGGAAGCAGCCTTTGTGGAACCCCTTGGTGTACTTGATGATGACTTGCTGCCCCGCCTGCTCCTTCGACTTGGAGCACGCGAGGACCAGCAGAGGGAGTAGGAGCAAGGCAAGACGACGCATGGGGCGCACTCTACCGCACCCTCAGTCCCGCTCGCGCGCCCCTCTTGCACCCTGCCCCCTCGCCGTCACCCCTCCCACAAAACTCCCGCCCGGCCGTCCAGGCACACAGGCCCCCCGTCCCCTTCTCCCACCATCCAAGATTCCGAGCACCCCCACCCGCGCCCAGGGACGCCAGGGGCTCCTCGCCCCCAGCATCCCCAAGGCTGACGCCTACTTACACGTGAAGGACCACCGGCACTCCCCCGACTGGCACTCGCGCCCGGAGCCGCACGCCGCCCCTCGGCCCTTCTTGTTCTGGCACTTGCCCGAGTTCAGCCCCCAGCCACAGTACTGGCTCGCACCACAGTGCGAGTCGCTGTCACACAGGCAACTCCCCGTCGGATTCAGATAACAGTCCGCGCTGCACCGGTCCGTCGTGCACTCGTTATCCGACTTGCACGTCTGCCCGTACGCCTTCGACCGCGGCGTGTAGCACCACCCCACCGTGTCCGCGCACCCACCACACTCCCCCGACAAGCACTGCCCATCCCGACTGCACGACGTCCAGTCCGTCTTCTTCGGCACGCAGTCGTTGTCCGCCGGATTCCCCGGCGTGTCCTTCTGGCAGTACCCCACCCCTCCACAATCCTCGTCCCCGTTGCACACGCACCGCCCATCGAACGTGCTGCACAACACCGACGTGCACTGCTCGCTCAAGCACTCGTCGTCGAACCTGCACTCCTGATTCAACTCCTTGCTGTCCGGCGAATAGGGCTTCCCACACACCGTCGGATACGCCCCCTCGCGGTCCTCCGGCTTCACCCACGCCGCCACTCCCGACGTGTCGATATCCAGCGCCGCGTCCGCCATCCCCGTGCGCACCACCGACGTGCGCTCCCACATCCGGATGAACGTCTCCGCCGAGCCCGTCAGCCCCGCCGTGTTCACCCCCAGGTTCCTCAAGTCCTTCACCATGTCCGGCAACAGGCCCACGTGCGCCAGGCCCTGCTCGTCGAACGGCGTCCCCAATCGCCCAGGCCCCTGCAACACTTGTTGCCGCGCCTGCGCGTCCGCCTCCGCCTGGAACCCCGCCGAACACGCCCCGTCGTCTCCGAACCGCGGCCGCGTCTGCTGGATGAACCCGTTGAAGTCCGCGCCAAACGCCATCGGCACTTTCAAGCCCTGACGACCGAACTCGTACGCCTGCGCGAACGAGCGCGTCGACCCCTGACAGTTGTTCGCCACGCCGGACTTCGTATACGTCCGAGTCTCGTCATGCGCCGTGCGCAGACCGAACATGCCACCCGTGCGCCGCAACATCTGCACCACCCACGCCGGCGTCGTCTTCTCGTTCTCCGCCAGCTTCCCGTTCATCACCTCGCGGAAATGCCCGTGGCTCACATAGAGCGGGTAGTACTTGTTGCGCTCCGCCACCGAGTACGCATCCCGCACGCCCTTCTCCGACAGGTGCGCCAGGTCGATGAGCATCCCCTTGTCCATCATCGCCTGCATCAGCGACTGCCCCTCCCCCGTCAGCCCCTTCACGTTGCGGCAGCTCCCATCCACATCGAAGCCAAGCGTCATCCCTCCCACCGTCAGCCCACAGTCCGTGTCGATGTGACAGTTCTCGATGAACTGCGCCGCCTGGAAGATGGCGTTGTGCGGCGCCGCGCCTCCAAACCGGTTGTCCAACTGGTGCACCGGCTGCAACGTGCGCACGCCCAACCCGTGGAAGCGCTCCAGCTCCGCGCGCCAGTCCTTCGCGCCGAAGAGCTTGCTCGTCTCGATGGAGAGCACCATCGCCAGCTTGCCCTCGGAGATGATGCGCCGCGCATCCGCCGGCGTCAGCGCCAGGTCCACCCAGTCCCGAGTCGCCGCGAACTCGCGCGCCTTCTGCAACTGCACCTCCACGTCCATCATCTCGTCACACGGCCGCGTGCGGTTCTGCGGCGGCAGCGCCTCGCACAAGAAGCCGTTGCTCACCGCCGACACCACCACCAGCGACATGCCGCCCTGGTGCGCCTGCCGCAGCCACCCCTCCCACGACTGCTGGTGCGCAATCGTGTCCCAGCGCGGCCACTCCGTGTTCGGATTGCGCCGCCCGTCGTGCAGGCCCGTGTCCCCCTCCGTGCCTTCAATCTTCCCCAGGAACTCCGAGCCCACCGCCCCTGCCACGCCGAACAACTGCGACAGCACCGGCACCCCGCGCAGGTCGATGTTGCTCGAGTTCGGACACAGGTTGAGCAGGTGGCTCAGGTCCATCCGCACCCGAGCGTGGTCGCTCTCCGGCCACCCGCCGTCACACCGCGTGAGCGCGTCCGTCACGGTGCCGTGGAACCAGCCCCCGCCAAACGCCTCCTCCGCGAACATGTGGTGGTGCAGCTCCGCGAAGCCCGGCACGCCCAGCGCCTGCTCCTCCGTGTCCAGGGGCTCGGCGGGCGCCTGGCCCTCCTCCTCCTCCACCGGCACGCACGACAACGCCATGGCCAGAACCCAGGTGGAACACCATCGAAGACGACGCGAAAGGGACATGGGGGACTCCCTGCAAGTGGAATCCCCCACTTAGCGCCACCCGACACCCCAAGTTCAAGCCGGCCGACGCCATTCCGTGACAGACGCAACGGTGCCGCACCGCTACGGCGCCGTCTGCGTCGCCACGCTCCGAGCCTCGGGCGCGGGCGGCACGAAGGCCGTGCGCTGGCGCAGCTCGGAGGAGGCCACGGCGAAACCCTCGGGCAGCATGCGGAGGATGCGCGTGCGCCGGTGCTGGGAGCCCACCAGTCGCTTCTCCAGGAGTGCCTTCTCCGCGAGCGTCGCCTTGTCCAACGGCGCGGGACGGGCCGCTAGCGCCGCGAGCCGCTCCGTCACCGCCTCCAGCTCCCGGTCGATGAGCACCGGCTGGATGTTGCGCCGCTCCTTGCCCTTGCGCCCCACCGCGTTGTTCTCAATCCACACCGGCAGCACCGCCACTTCCCCCAGCACCACCGGCGCACCGGGCGCGGAGCGGGCCAGGGAGACTCGCAGCAGCATGGAGTCTCGCTTGTCCCCCGCCACGCCCTTCTTCTTCGGCGCGTGGAGGTAGAAGCGGTCCTGGTTCGCCACCAGGTTGCCCAGGGAGAAGGCGATGAGGCCCTTGCGCCCGTCCGCCGTCGTGTAGCCCTCCAGCGGCTGGAGCACGTGCGGATGGTGGCCGATGACCGCGAGCGCCCCAGCGTCCAGCAACTCGCGGCCCAGCTCGCGGTCCTCGGCGTTCGGCGAGTCGGCGTACTCGGTCCCCCAGTGCACCAGGACGACGAGCGCGTCACAGCGCGCGGCGACAGAACGGACCTTCTCCACCGCTTCATCGGTGGTGAGCCCCCGGTGAAGACGGAACGCGGGGTACGGCACGTAGGCCACGTGCGGCGCCTGCGCATCCTTCGGATTGCTGAAGCCGTTCAGCAACCGCGTGAAGGACAGGAAGCCCACCTTCATCCCTCGCACGTCCACGAAGACGGGCTCCCACGCCGCGTCCCTCGTCGCGCCCGTGCCCGTATGGCGCACACCTGTCGCATCCAGGTGGCGCAGTGTCTCCACCAGCCCCGTGGGGAGCTGGTCCCTCGCGTGGTTGTTGCCGGTGGAGACGACCTTCACGCCAGCGGCGGCGAGCGCTCGCGCCATGGCCGACGGCGCGTTGAAGAGCAGCTCCCGCGTCACCGCCTTCTTGTTGTCCGTGACGGGCGTCTCCAGATTCAGCACGCCCACGTCCGCGGTGCGCAGCACGTCCGCGATGGGACCGAAGACATGGTCCCACCCCTCGTTGTTGAGCGACGGCGCCACCCCTCCTTCGGGTGGAACCGCTCCGGTGCGCGCGTGCAGCTTCGCCACCAGCTTCACCTCGCCGTGCGGAATCACATCCCCGCCGAACACGAGCTCCACCTGCGAGGCGGGCGCGGCGGCGAACAGCAATGGCATGAGCAACAGCGCGGGCGAAGGCACGCCTGTCACCTTAGTCCAGCCCCTCCACGGACACAGAATCCCTGGCCGTGGGTCCCCTGGGTGAGCGCCGCCCCGCCTCATGCTCGTGCCGTGCAGTCCCGTCATCGACTCACCGAAGAGACGCGCCGCGTCTCGGGCACGTCGGACTGGGACGCGCCGCGCTCCTCGACAGGATTCGCCGCTTCATCGACGCGACGCGCCTTGGCTCACGGCGCCGGTGCTCCGGTCAGCGCGCGCGTGGGCGGACACTCACCTCGACGAGCAGCGCTCCGGGGGCCTGGCAGTAGACCATCGTCCCCCGGTTGTTGCGGATGACGTCGCTGACCTCGAGTCCCTCGGCGCGTGCTCGTGCCTGGAAGTCGAGCACGGTGGCCTCATCGTCGACGAGGAAGCCGATGTGGAAGCCCTCCGGGTACTTCTCCGTGGGGACCTTGAGGCGCTGGAGCACGAGCACCAGGCCCTCGCGGTCCGTGAGGATGGCGATGGCCGGGGAGGCGCGGTTGCTCGTGTGCTCGAAGTCGAAGAGGCGCTCGAAGAACGCCGCGGTGAGCTGGACGTCGGGGACCTGCAGGTCGATGTGGTTCAGCTTCATGGTGAGACCCTCGGGGCATGGCGATGCCCTCAAGGCCGGGGGTTCTCATCCGTGAAGGAGGAACAAGCGCTCCCACCGTGGGAGTGACCGGGGCTCACCGAACCGGTCCGCCGTTTTTCGACCGGTCGCGAGGATACGTCAGGACCGCGCGCCGAGGCGAGGTACTGGCGCAGGAGGATGGTGGCCGCTCGGAGGATATCCAGGTGACCCTGGAGCGCGCACGAGTCGAGAACGTCCAGCTCGCGCGTTGGAGCCGCCGTGGAACGACGCGGCGGCCCTCCGCGACCACTTCAACGAGTCCTGGACGCTCGGCTCAGACCGCCAGAACAGAGGGACTCACAACAGCTTCGTCACCACCAGCGTGACGGGGCCCGCGACGTCGGTGACTCCCTGCGCCGTGAAACATCCCAATGGGTCCGTGTTGAGCAGCGTCAGCGTGCGCAGGACCGTCGCGCCCTGGAACCGGCCGCTCACCACCGTCCCAGTGAGCACGATGACGTTCTCCCCTGCCGGCTTCAAGTTCACCACGGTGGTGCCCGACACGACGCTCACGGTGTCATCACTCCACTTGATTTGAATCGTGGAGGTCGCCTGCCCAATCCCACAGCCAATGATGCCATTCGCCTCCGTGGTGACAATCGCGGAGGGCAGATTCAGCGGCAATCCCGCACACCCGTGGGTGCCAATGGCGGAGACATGGGTCGGCCTGGCGTCGTTGGTGAGGCCCGGCTCGAACTCAGCGACTTCCGCCCCGACACACGTGAGGAGGACGGTCTCTGCTCGCGCCTCCACTGATACAAACAGGGACAACACCAGGAACAACCCAGACAAGGACTTGAAGAGGACGGTGGACGTCATGACAACGGCTCCTAGCGAGGTGACGAAGCCTCACGGACGTGAGGCTCGTGACGGAAGCCTTCGGAGCAATTCCCATCGCTCCTTCACTGCCGTCACGAAAAGCCTACGGAGCAGCCGCGGCTTCTTGCCCACCAGCCCTGAGTCATCGTCTGATGAAACACGCGCCAACGCCCCAGGCCGTTACCCCCTGGATGCTGTCGTGGTCCGAAGGTCCAAGTCCCGCTGCCCCGCATGTCCGCGAGGGGCGTGAGCACATGGGGGGCCACTCAATGCGGAGCGACCGCGAGCACTCTTCGACGCTCATCGCACCCCGAGCCCGTCTGCCTCCCATGCAGTCATGCAGGCTCATCCCTTCATGCCCAAGCCGTGCGGACAAAACCTAATAGATCGATTGCTATTCAGGGTTCAGATCCATAGACTGTATCTGACCACGACATATACCCAATTGATTGAACCATGCCCCGACAGAACCTCACTCCCGAAACAACGCCCCTGGATGTGGTCCGCGCGGTCCGTCGCCTGGGGCAGAACATCATGCGAGCTCGCATCCGGCGGGGCCTGAGACAGGCGGACCTCGCGAAGAAGACGGGGCTCGCGCTCGGGACACTCCAGCGCATTGAAGCGGGCAACCCCACCACGGCGATCAGCGCCTACTTCGCGGCCTTGTGGGCCCTGGGGCTCGAGCGTGAGTTCGAGAACCTCGGCGCTCCCGACAAGGACGAGGTGGGAAAGACGCTGGAGCTGGCGCGCCAGCCGAAGCGGGTCCGCACTTCGGGAGGGCTCGATGCCGACTTCTGAGGAGGCCCGCTGCTATGTCTATCTCCAACTTCCAGGCACCCTGGACGTCGTCACCTGCGGCCTGTTCGTCCAGCAGGACAACGTCGGCCGCTTCGTCTACGGAAACAGCTACCTCGCCAATCCGCGTGCGGTCGAACTGGAGAAGTTCGAGCTCGCCCTGCGCTCGGGCACATTCGAAACGGCCAGGCTCGGCGGCATCTTCGGCGCCCTGCGAGATGCCTCGCCCGACGCATGGGGACGCACGGTCATCGAACGTCAGCTCGGACGCACGGCACTGACCGAAGTCGACTTCCTGCTCCACTCCCCCGAGGACCGCGCGGGTGCGCTGTCCTTTGGCGTAAGCCCCACACCTCCCGCCCCCGTTCATCAATTCAACAAGGTGCTCCAGTTGGGCCGCCTGCTCGAGGAAGCAGCCCGAATCGAGCAGGGCCTTCCGCCATCAACGCCTCAGGTGGACGAGTTGGTGAACCCGGGCAGCTCGCTGGGTGGCGCTCGACCCAAGAACGTCGTCGAAGATGATGAAGGGCTGTGGGTGGCCAAGTTCCCCGCGCGCAATGACCGCTGGAACAACGCCGCGGTCGAGGGAGGCATGTTGCGGCTCGCCGCCGAGTGTGGCCTGCGAGCCGCCTTCGGCCAGGTCACTTCGGTCGCGGGTCGCGATGTCCTGCTCGTGCGCCGGTTCGACCGGAGACGTGTCGAGCAGGGCTACCTGCGGCACCGCATGGTCAGCGCGCTGACCGTCCTCCGCGCCGACGAGAACCCACTGGACCGCTCGAAATGGTCATACATCCGGCTGGCCGATGAGCTGACGCGCTGGGTGGGCAATCCCGATGAAGACTTGCGCGAGCTGTTCTCGCGGATGGTCTTCAACGCGCTCATCTCGAACGTGGATGACCATCCCCGCAACCATGCGCTGATTGCCACGGGCTCGGAATGGAGCCTGTCTCCCGCCTATGACCTCACACCCATGCCACAGGCCAGCACCGAGCGGGACCTGGCCATGGAGGTGGGGAATGCGGCCGGTTCCGCATGTCCCGCGAGGACGCCTCCCGCCTCATCGACAAGATGAAAGCCACCGTGTCCGCCCGCTGGCGCGACGTCGTGAAGGAGTGTGGAGGCACCGAGGCCGACCTGAAAGCCATCGAGCGCGCGTTCGACTACGAAGGCTTTGAGTACGACTGACCCCCGGTGGGCGCGAAGCACCTGGCTCGCGCGCCCACCGGGGAACCACCGTCAACTCACAGCGGGCAGTGCGTCCCGCCGCCGCCACTGACACCGGACGGGTACATGATGGAGCCGATGTACGACGGGTGGCACGGGTAGCACGCGGACCCCACGTCGGAGCTGGTGGCAACGCCCGTGAAGACCTGGTCCGCCTGCCCCGCGCGCTTCACCGTCACCGAGTAGGGCACCGGGTTCTCGGACGACGGCAGCGGCGAGAAGCCCGCGGCCTTGAGGCAGATGTCATACGTGCCGTTCGGCGGCGTGAAGCCCGGGTTCCAGACGATGTTCTCCGGCCCCCGCCCACCCGACGCGTCCTGGTCCAGCTCGCCCCCATCCGTGCTCGTCCCCGGCCCGCGGTTGTCGTAGTAGATGATTTTCCCCGTGGGCGTCCGCACCACCAGGTCCGCATCCCCGTCACGGCCCCACATCGCGGTGACCTGCAGCGCGATGCCCCCGCCACCGCCCGTGCACACCCCCGCCGTGCACGTCTTCCCCGTCGCGCAGACGTTGCCGCAGTAGCCGCAGTTGTGCTCGTCCGACGACACGTCCACGCACTGCGTGCCGCACTGGACTCGCGGCGGCGCGCAGGTCCCCGGCCGGCACTCGAAGCTGCCCGGCGTATTCACACACGTCTCGCCCGGCTGGCAGTGGGCCGTGCCGTTCGTGCACTCATTGATGTCATTGCACGTCCAGCCATCCCCCATGTAGCCCGGCTTGCACGTGCAGGTGTAGCTGCCCGGCGTGTTCGTGCAGTAGGCGTTCGGCGAGCACTGCGCCGTGCCGTTGGTGCACTCGTTCACGTCATGGCAGACGCTCGGCTGGCCCTGGCAGGTGTACCCCGGCTCCACCGCGCACTGGGCGCTACAGCCGTCCCCCGCCATCCGGTTGCCGTCGTCACATCCCTCGCCCATGCCCACCATGCCATCACCACAGACGACCGTGCCCACCATGCTCGTCGCCTCCACCGCGTCCACCTGGAAGATGGCGAGCAGCCCGGCGCGCAGCCTCACGAAGCGGTAGGGCGTGGGATTGCTGAAGGACACAACCGTCGTGTGCGTCCCCAGCCCCAGGTCCAGCAACTGCGCCTGTCCCGTGGAGATGACGCTCCTGTCCGCCCGCAGGAACTCCACCTGCGCTATCACCGCCAGGTTCAGCCCCCGGTAATAGATGCGCAGCGGCCCGGTCCCCTCTTCACCCGCGCCCATGTCCAGCGTGAGCGACGCCCCCAACAGCCCCAGGAAGCTGGCCGTGGTCCCATTCGGAGCACCCACCGCGTTCTGGGGGTTGTTCACACCGAGCAGGCCATCCTGCACCACCGCATTGGCATACGGGTCACCCGCGAACGCGGACACCTCGCTCGAAGTCTCAGCATCGAAGAGCACTTCTTCCTCGGAACTGGCGCCACACGCGCCGAGCGCTCCGACAACGACGAACGCCAGGGCCGCGCTCAACCAGCGCGTCACAGACACACCGCGACTGACCTTCATGTTTCGCTCCATTCCATTCGGCTGACGAGACGAAGCGCTCCGGTGAAGCCATCCACCTCGAGCACCCGCCTTGCGCATGGAACGCATGGAGGGTTTTTTCCGTGAGGTCCGGCCCTCAATTGCCTGCTTTACCCGTGTTCCAGCCGACAAGCCAGACGCTGAAGGTCGACGTGGAGCGAGCCAGTCGACACCGTTCCCGCCAAAAGCATGACACGTGCTACGTGGGTGTCCTTAGCGCCCCAGGGACTGGAGCAAGCCATTCTCCTGCATCCCCTGGCACTCCGAGACAGGGTTCCCAACCGACCCATCACCGGCCCGCGCGGGGGCCCCCTCCCCTCGCGGACCGGTGTCTGTCATTTACCGGGTCTCAAGGATAGGGAATGGACCCGACGTATGCGGGCTCGCCGGGCACGCACATCCCGAGCGGCCTGTTCTGGGTGGCCGAGCCGACGAACGAGAAGTCCGGCTGGCCAGGACGCCGCACGCGGATGTTGTACTCCACGGGGTTGGTGGGGCTCGGCGCCGGGTTGAAGTTGCCCACCCGGAGACAGAAGTTGTAGTTGCCGGCAGGCGGCGTCCGGTCCGGCGCCCAGAAGATGTTCTCTGGCCCGTCACCCGCTGTGTCATCCACATCCAGTTCGCCGAAGTCCGTCCCTTCGTTGGGTCCCCTGTTCCCATAGAAGATGCGCTTGCCCCTGGGCGTCGCCACGATGAGGTCCGCGTCACCATTGCGGCTCCAGGTCGCGGTGAACTGGAGGGTGCCCGTGCCCAGGCACACGCCCGAGGAGCAGGTCTTCCCCTCGCCACAGACGTTGCCGCAGGCGCCACAGTTGTTGTTGTCGGTGTTCGGGTCCACGCAAAACCCGCCGCAGACGATGCGCGGCGGAACACAGGCTCGCGCCTGGCACTCGAAGCCTCCGGGCGTGTTGACACAGACCTCGCCCGGCGCGCACGTGTCCGTACCCAGGGCACACTCGTCGATGTCGGTGCAGACGCTCGGCGCTCCCGCGCAGGTGTAGCCGGGCTCCACCTGACAGACGCTGTTACAGCCGTCTCCGGAGGCCTGGTTGTCGTCGTCACAGGCCTCGTCCCCATCCAGCACGCCGTCACCACAGAAGGGCCGGATGGACGTCTCCACCGCGTCCACCAGGTAGAGCGCGAGCAGCACGCCCCGCAGGCGCACGTAGCGGTAGGGCTCGTTGCCCGAGTACCTCACCACCGCCACATGGGTCCCCAGGCCCAGCTCCACCAGGCGCAGCGGGCTGGAGCTGATGGTGGTCCTCCCATCCGCCTTCAGGAAGTCCACCTGGGCCACCAGCGCCACGTTCAGACCCCGGTAATGGACGCGCAGGTCGCCAGTGCCCTCCTCGCCCGCGCCCAAATCCAGCACCAGCGCCGAGTTGAGCAGGCCCAGCATCGTCGCCACCTGCCCGTCCGGTGCGCCCAGCGCCCTGTTCGGGTTGAGCACCGCGGCCGTGGTGCCAGACGCCACCGCGTCCGCATACGCGTCCCACGCCAACGCGGACACCTCGCTCGAAGACTCCGCCTCGAGGAGCGCTTCCTCCTCGGGACCGACGCCGCATGCACTGAACGCACCGACAGCAAGGACCATCAGGGCCGCGCGCAATCCGCGCGACGCCGAGACATCATGACCGACCTTCATGTTTCGCTCCATTCGCTCGACGGACCGGAGGAAGCCCTCGGGTGAAACATCACCGAGGGCTCGCCGTCGCGACATGAAACGCATGAAGGATTGTTCCGGCGAGCGGGCGCCTCTTCTCCACGGACCTGCTCGTGTCCCAGCCGACAGCCCATGCGTCATGTATCGTGGAGGCGCGCACCAGCCGACACCCGCGCGGAAGCCAGCGTCAGGCTTGATACATGCGAGTCTTCCGGCGGGGACGTCAGCCATCCAGCAGCCGCATCCCCCGCGAGACAGGGAGTTGACCCATCTGCCTCGAAGCTTCCGGGCGTATTGACACACCGCGAATCCAGCCCGCATGTGTCGGTGGTCAGGGAGCCCTCGTCGATACGCTCGGTCGGTGCCCGTCGCAGGTGTAGCCCGGCTCCGTCTCGGACAGAACCCAGGTTCCGTGCCTGTCTTTGTCCGCCCCCCCCGTCAGCGATTACGGGCGCGACGCCAGCCGCCGAGCAGCGCCAGCACGCCCGCGAGCGCAATCCCTCCCGGCGAGGACGCGCAGCCACTCGGTGACTCCTTCCCCGTCACACACGACACGCTCGCGGAGACGACGAGGTCGCGCTCCTCGCCATCGACGGAGACGGTGAAGGTCTCCTCCTCGAAGCGCTCTTCCACGCCCCACTTCATGGACGAGGACCGCCCCCGCCCGTCCGCGAAGTGAAAGGAGGCCTGCTCGTTCGGCTGGAGTTCCAAATCACACAGCCCATCCGCGCAACCGACGAGCGGCCAGCTCACCAACGTCACCGGCGTGTCGCAGGCATTGCGCACCGTGCTCGCGCCACAGCTCGAATAGGCGGCGATGATGAGGCATGGCATCTCTGACACCACGCTCTGACGGTCGGTGACGCAGTCACACGGGTCGCTCTCCGCGTGGGCCGCCAGCGCGCCACCCAGCCCTGTCAGCAGCAGCCACCCAAGCCATGCGGCCCCATTCCGGGGCCAGAAAGTCCTCGCTCGCATCCCGCGTACCTCCGTCTCGACGTGCTGGCCCCCGCGGCGCGCATCCTGTCGCGCGCCAGCGGGTACAGCCAAAACATCGTTGCCGGAGGCAACTGCCTGGGTGCGGCTACTTGGTGCCGAAGAGCCGGTCTCCCGCGTCGCCCAGGCCCGGGAGGATGTAGCCGTGCTCGTTGAGGCGCTCGTCCACCGCGCCCGTGTACACGTGCACGTCCGGGTGGTGCTCGCGCAGGTTGGCCAGGCCCTCCGGACACGCCAGCAGACAGACGAAGCGCAGCGAGCCGGGCTTGCTCTTCTTCACCCGCTGGAGCGCCGCCACCGCGGAGTTGCCCGTGGCGAGCATCGGGTCACACACCACCACGTCGCGGTCCGCCAGTTGGCCCGGCACCCGGTAGTAGTACTCCACCGGAGTGAGCGTCTCCGGGTCCCGATACAGGCCGATGTGGCCCACGCGCGCGGAGGGCACGAGCTGGAGCATTCCGTCGAGGATGCCCTGGCCCGCGCGCATGATGGCCACCAGCACCAGCTTCTTGCCCTCCAGCACCGGCGCCTTCATGGGCGCCATGGGCGTCTGAATCTCCTCGTCGCGGACCTTCAAGTCCCGCAAGGCCTCGTAGGCCAGCAGCAGGGAGATTTCCTGCAGCAGCGCCCGGAAGGAGGCGGTGCTCGTCTCCGCGCGGCGCATCAACGTCAGCTTGTGCTTCACCAGCGGATGGTCCACCACGGTGCAGTTGGGGAACTCCATTGCGTCCTCCCTTTCGGTCAGCGGTTGTCAGAACACCGTTCCGTCGCTCTCGACGCGAATCGGCGGCACGCCTCCGGGGCGTCGCTCGGCGGCGACCTTGCGCCCCGCCGTCCACGTCCCGCCTTGCAGCACCTTCGCCAGCGGCAGCTCCTCCGCGGTCATCCCCAGCCGGCCTCGCACCAGCGCCCCCACGCGGTCCAACAGCGCCACCGTCAGCGCGCGCCACTCGACGATGGGCTCCTCGCTCGGGTGCAGCGCCTCCTGGGTGAGCCGCTCGTCCCTGGGCACCAGCACGCCCAGGTCCACGAAGAGGCCGCCGTTGCGGTACTCGGGCAGGCCGGTGAGGCCGTCCAGCTCCACCACCCGCACGCCCGCCTCCGCCAGCGGCTCCACCAGCGAGTACGTCAGCCACTGTGACAGCTTGTGGAAGGGCACCAGCGCGTCCACGCTCTCCACCGCGCCCAGCGCCGAGTGCGGCCACACGTCGCCCAGGTTCACCGCGTCCACCATGACGCGGCCGGGCCAGATGGGGCCCAGCGTCTCCAGCACCACGCCGAGCAGCTCCGAGCCCCTCACGCTCCGCCCCTGCGCGGCGACGATGTCGTGCAGCGTGCCGGGCCGGGGCAGCACGCGCGACAGGCCGTGCATCAGGTGCAGCCGTCCGTCCAAGCCATCCAGCGGATTCGTGTCGGAGACCTGGAGCCCGCGCGCCAGCGCCTCGCGCGACAAGCGCCCCAGCGCCTCCGCGTCCGCGCGCAGCGGCCGGTCCGGGTCCGAGGAGAAGAGGCCGTCCATGAACATGCGGAAGCTGGCCACCGCCAGCCCCTCCGAGCGCGCCCACGTCGCGCCGCCCTGCTCGCGGTAGCTCCACTTCGGGCCGCTGCCCGCGTCCAGGAGCACGCTCACCACCGCGAGGTCCAGCTTCGCCCGCGCGCGCTCCTGCGGCGTGGCGTCCTTCAGCCGCGCCTCCAGCTCCGCCACGCGCTGCACGCCGCCCGCGTCGAAGTGGCGCCAGCGGCTGTGCACGGGGATGTCCAGCGTGGGGTACGCCTCTCGCGTCACGCTCAGCACGGTGTCGACGACCACCGGCAGCCGCGAGGGCTCGACCCGGAAGTGCGACAGCTTGCCGGCCAGGCCCAGGTCGAGGAGCTGGTGGCAGCGCTCGCGGATGGCGGCCGGCGTGCGCAGCCACGCCACCGCCGGGGACACGTCCGCCCTCGCCAGCGGCTGCTCAGACATCGAGGCCACGCCCCTTCACCTGGGTCAGCGCCGTCGCGTCCGCCACGGGCCCCTTGGTGAAGTAGCCCGCCGCCTTCTTCGCCTCCATCTCCACCTTCGCGTCCGCGGGGACGAGCTCCTCCGGAATCGGCACGCGCTCCAGGATTTCGATGCCCGAGCGAACAATCGCGTCGTGCTTCATGTCGCTCATCGACACGAAGCGGTGGATGCGGGTGATGCCCAGCCAGTGCAGCACGTCCGGCATCAGCTCCTGGAAGCGCATGTCCTGCACGCCCGCCACGCACTCGGTGCGCTGGAAGTAGGTGGCCGCGGAGTCGCCGCCCTCCTGCCGCTTGCGCGCGTTGTACACGAGGAACTTCGTCACCTCGCCCAGCGCGCGGCCCTCCTTGCGCAAGTAGACGATGACGCCCGCGCCGCCCGCCTGCGCCGTGCGGACACACTCCTCGATTCCGTGGGCCAGGTAGGGACGACAGGTGCAGATGTCGCTGCCGAACACGTCGGAGCCGTTGCACTCGTCATGCACGCGCACCGCCAACGGGATGTCCTTGTTGGACACCGAGTTGATGTCTCCAAAGGCGTACAGCGTGAGCCCGCCGATGGGCGGCAGGAAGACGTGCAGGTCCGGGCGGGTAATCAGCTCCGGGAACATGCCGCCGGTCTGCTCGAAGAGGCCCCGGCGCAGCGCGTTCTCCGTCATGCCGAAGCGCTTGGCGATGCCCGGCAGGTGCCACACCGGGTCCACCGCGGCCTTCACCACCTTGATGTCGCCGTTGGCGGTGAGCAGGTCACCGTCGGGCTTGAGGCGGCCCGCCACCACCGCGTCGCGCAGCTCCGGCAGGTTGATGTGCGCGCGGGTGACGGCGATGGTGGGACGGAAGTCGATGCCCTGCTCGGACTGCGCGCTGAACGCCTGCGGCGCGACGGCGCCCCACGGGTCCAACGACACAATCCGGTCCGGGTTGCTCCAGGACGGGTGCGGGCCAATCCGCGCCGCGGGCGAGGTGTCCTTCAGGTCGGCGCGGTGGTCCTGCGGCAGCATGCCGGCGGCCACGGCGAGCGCGCGATAGACGGCGTAGGAGCCGGCGTGCGTACCGATGACGTTGCGGTGCGCGGGCTCGGTGAGCGTGGCCACCACGGGGCCTCGGCGCGTCGGGTCCGCCTCTCCCCAACGGATGGAGACGGCGTCCCCATCTGGATGCGAGGTGAGGCGGATGGAATTGACGGGCTTCTTGTCTGCCATGGGAGCGCCCTCCTTGCGGGCGCGTTTTTGGAGCTCGGGCGAAGTGGACGTGAGGGCGCGCGACTCAGCTCATCCAGGAGCCGTCGGTGCGCGCCGACCACTTGCGGGTGACCTTCTTGAGCTGCGTCCAGAAGTCGAGTCCGGACGGCCCGGTGATATCCCCGTGGCCGAAGCGCGACTCGCCGGTGCCGCCGAAAGAAAAGGGCTCACGCGGGACGGGGACGCCCACGTTGACGCCCACCATGCCCGCGCGCACGCCCTCCACCACCGTCTGCGCCACCATGCCGCTGGTGGTGAAGATGGACGCCGCGTTGCCGTAGGGCGACGCGTTCTCCACCGCGAGCGCCGCGGACAGCGTGGGCACCCGGATGATGGACAGCACCGGGCCGAACAGCTCACGCCGCGCGGCCTCCATGTCCGGCCGCACCTGGTCCAGGATGGACGGGCCCAGCCAGTTGCCACCGGCCCACGTGTCTCCCTTGGGACGGCGACCCCGCCCGTCGAGCGCCAGCCTGGCGCCCTCCGACGCGGCCTTGTCGATGGCCGTCTCCAGCCTGTCCACCGCGCCCTTGTCGATGATGGCGCCCATGCCCGGACCCACCTCGATGCTCCCCGCGCGGCGGACGATATCCGCCAGCAGCGACTCCACGTTGCCCACCGCGAGCACCACGCTGCCGGCCATGCAGCGCTGCCCCGCGCAGCCGGTGAACGAGTCCACCACGGCCTGCGCCGTCAGTTCAGGGTCCGCGTCCGGCGCGACGATGAGGTGGTTCTTCGCGCCACCCAGCGCCAGCACCCGCTTGCCGCGCTTGCTGCCCTCCGCATACAGGTGCCGCGCCACCGCGGACGAGCCGACGAAGGCCAGCGCCTTCACGTCCTCGTGCGCCACCAGCGCGTCCACCGCCTCCTTGCCACCGTGGACGATGGAGAAGACGCCGGGCGGATAGCCCGCCTCCAGCATCAGCTCGCCGAGCGCGCACGCGGTGAGGGGCACCTTCTCCGAAGGCTTGTGGATGAAGACGTTGCCCAGCGTCACCGCGATGGGGAACATCCACATGGGCACCATCGCCGGGAAGTTGAAGGGCGTGACTCCCGCGACGACGCCCAACGGCTCGCGGCGCAGCTCACACGTGACGCCCCGGCTGACCTCCATGTGCGCGCCGCTGTCCAGGTTCTGCAGCGACAGCGCGAACTCGCACACCTCGATGCCCTTGAGCAGTCCGGCGCGCGCCTCCGCCACCGTCTTGCCCGCCTCGCTCGCCGCCAGGTTCGACAGCCGCGAGAGGTGCTGCTCCAAGAGATATCGGAAGCGGAAGAGCAACTGGGTGCGCTCACGCAGCGACGTGGCGGCCCACTGGGGCGCCGCGGCCCGCGCGGCCTCCACCACTTCGGCTACACCCGCCGCGGAGGTGAGTGGAACTCGGCCAATGACGGTGCCGGTGTACGGACTGCGTACGTCCAGCAGTTGCGCGCCTTGAGGCACCCGCCACTCGCCGCCCACCAGGTTTCGACACGGAACAACGCTCTGCGGAAGCTCAACGAACGACAAGCGCACCCCCATAAAATTCGGGTGAGGACGTGCACCTCATCGTATCCGGGAATGCAGACAGATCGGCAACCCACCCCCCAGAAAGCCTGTCAGCGCGGCCGCCGAGTGTCCGGCAACCGAGCACTTCCCTGTCGGAAAGAGGACCTGCTCTCGCGAAGCCTCATCTTCCTTTAATGCATGGCGTCACGAAGGCCGCGACGCGTCATCGAAAGGAACAGGGGTGGGAGTGGACTCAGGTGGGAGTGCTGTCTTTCAAGCGGAGGCGGCGGGCCCCAGCCACGCGCGCAGGCGGGTGAGGACGGCGGTGTCCTCGTCGTCATGGGGGCGGCCCAGGGCGCGGGACTCGGCATACAGCGCGAGCGCGGAGTGGAAGCGCGCGGTGGCGGTCCGCGTGTCGCCCTGCTCCAGGTGCAGCTCTCCGTCCTCGGCCACGAGCCGGGCGAGGATTTTCACCCGCAAGGGGTCCCCGAGCATCCGCGAGGTGGAGGCCGCGTCCACCATCAGCAGGGCGTCGTACTCCATGCCCAGCGTGTCCAGCGCGGTGGAGCGGATGAGCCCGGCCGCCTCGGCGAAGCGCTTCTCCTGGCGGGCCTTGAGGAGCCGGGACAGGGCTTCGGCGAACTGCTCGACGAGGCGCTCGATGTAGTCCTTGCGGATG
The DNA here is from genome assembly GCF_010894455.1 of Myxococcus eversor. Taxonomy (GTDB): domain Bacteria; phylum Myxococcota; class Myxococcia; order Myxococcales; family Myxococcaceae; genus Myxococcus; species Myxococcus eversor. The sequence continues at coordinate 22,996 of NZ_JAAIXY010000034.1, forward strand.
GACATGGCGGGTGGAGGCTGGGGCCTGGGTGGGAGCGATGCAAGGGGTTTGGAAAGGTGTGGGAAACCGCCATGCCTTCGCGGAGAACACCTCCCTCGGGCTAACGTGCCGCGCCTTACTCACGGATGGGGCGGTGCATGAGTCAGAGCGGAAGCAGTGCCGAGGGTGCTCGCGTGCGGTGGTTGGTGGCGGGAGCGTTCTCCTCCACACCCTCGGGCCGTCGCTTTCATGTGAGCTCCGACACCTTCGCCAGCGAGCTCGCCAAGGCCGCCAGCCACGTGCGCTTCATCGTCCCGGACCGGCTGGGCGCCGACGACACCCGCGCCCTGGAGCTGTCCTTCGAGCGGCTGCGCGACTTCGGCGTCGCCGACGTGCTCACCCGCATCCCCGCGCTGCGCGACTTGCACGCGCTGCGAGACCAGCTCACCCCCGCCCTGTCGCCCGAGGAGGCGGCGAGGCGCGTGGAGGCCATCACCGGCCCGGGCCGCCTGCCCGAAGCGGTGGCCGCGGCCCTGCGTGACGCGGCGCCTCCGCCGCGGCCCGCACCGACTCCCGCGCCCGCCGTGTCGTCCAATGACGCGGCCCTGGTGGAGGCGCTGCTCAACCAGGCCGAGCCCCCCTCGCCCGCCACCGCGGCCCGCGCCGTGGATGCGTTCGTGAAGGCCCTCAACCCGCGCGCGCCGGCCTCGGGCTCATCGACGTCCGCGCCCGCCACGGCCGCGCGCAAGTCCGTGAGGGACCTGCTGGACGAGACGGTGCTGCGCTGCGCGAACGACGTGCTCATCGCGGAGCCCGTGGCCCGGCTGGAGTCAGCGTGGCGCGGCCTCAAGTGGCTGGTGGACCAGTGCCCCGCGTCCGCGGGCATGGCGGTGGAGGTGCTCGACGTGAGCCGGGGGGATTTGCTCGGCGCGCTCGACGCCGCGCTCTCCGGCGAGCCGTTCGACCGGCCCGACGCCGTCTTCGTGATGGACACGAACGATGACGTCGCGGTGCTGGCGCGCCTGGCCGCGATGGGCGAGCTCGCGCAGCTCCCCATCATCGCCGCCGTGGCCCCGTCGCTCCTGGGCCTGTCCCCGGACGAGCTGTCCCTGGGCCTGGAGGAGGGCCGGGAGCACGTGTCGGAGTCGTGGACGGAGCTGCGCCAGGATGAGTCCTCGCGGTGGCTGTGCGCCGTCGTCAACCGCGTCGTCGTGGCCAGCGAGGCCCGGGCGAAGCGCGCGGCCTTCACCAGCCCCGCGCTCGCGGTGGCGGCGATGCTCGCGTCCAGCTTCCGCGACACCAGCGCCTTCGCGCGCATCTTCGGCCAGGCCGGAGGCGTGCGCGCCCCGACGACGTGGGAGATTCCCTCCGGCCGCGAGAAGGGCCTGTCCATCCCCACCGAGGTCTTCCTGCCCATCCGCGCGCAGGCGAAGCTGGAGGAGAACGGCGTGCTGGGCCTGGGCAGCGGGCGCAACGCGGACGCGGTGCTGCTGGCGGGGGCGCCCACGGTGTACGGCGGCGGCTACGCGGTGCCGCTTCCGGCCCAGGTGCTCACCGGCCGCATCGTCCGCTTCGCGACGTGGGTGAGGGACCAACTGCCGCCCGGCTCCGGCAACGCGGAGGTCGCCTCCATCTTCTCGCAGGCCGCGGAGGTGTTCCTCTTCCGGGGCGCCACCGAGGACGGCCAGCTCAAGGGCGAGGTCGTCCCCACCGGCAACGGCCACGGCGTCCACGTCACCGCCACCGTCCGGCCCGAGCACGCCGGCACCCGCTTCCAGCTCGCCTTCACCCTGCCGCTGCGCGCCTGACGAAATCGAGGCGCCATACCGACAGGCATTGAGACAGACGTCCGCGGGCACGGCGTCTGTCTTCAAGAAGACGCTGAAACAGGCGGATGAATGTCAGGGACTCTTGAATCCCTGGCCCCCGAGTGCTTGTCGACTGGCTGCCGGACGACGTTGGCCCTCCGCGTATTGCGCGCGAACAAACCGACTGTGACAAGGGATGTGATTCATTCCATGAGGGGAACGGCCCATTCTGGGTTTCATCCTGCTCCTTGGGGGGAGCCATCCAATGAGAAGCCTTACACATGCCTCGCTGTCGTGGGGGCTGCGGGCGACGCTGGTGTTGTTGCTGGCTGCGTGCGGGGTGGAGCCCGTCGACGAAGGGGCGGCGGCGGAAGGCGATGAGGCATTGACGCAAGTGAGCCAGGAGCTCGCGCCGCCGTGGGATTTGTATGCGGACGCGGTGGCGCCGGGCACCACGCTGGCGGTGCTCCATCCGAACAGGGCGCTGGGCGCACCGGACGAGCAGCGGGCGACGATACCGGGCCTGCTCTCGGCGCTGGTGCTGGACCTGGGGCAGGGCGAGGAGGGCACTGGAGACCTGCGCGTCTATTACCGGGGCCTGTCGGTGCTGCTGGTGGCCCAGGTGGACTTCCTGAAAGCGGATGGGACCTCCGTCGGCTCCAGCCTGCTGCACCTGGGCCTGGGGACCCATGTCGCGGTGGCGAGGTACCCCGGGAACTATCCCTATCGCTACGTGCGCCTGCGGGGCGCGTTGTTCGGGCCCTACCAGGTGGACGCGGTGGAGACGTCCATCCGGCCCATCTGTGGTGACGGGGTGATTGCCGGGGCCGAAGTCTGTGACGACGGCAACCAACTCTCCGGAGACGGCTGTGACAGTGTCTGCGAGGTGGAGCCGGGCTACACCTGCACGGGACAGCCGAGCGTCTGCGACAACAACTCAGCGCCCACGGTCGAGGACGTCCACGCGACCACCCCCGAGGACACCGCGGTGAACATCACCATCCCCGCGGTGGACCCGGATGGCGACGCGCTAACCTTCTCCTACACCACGCCGAGCCACGGCACGCTCACGGGCACGGGGGCCTCGGTGACGTACACCCCGGACGCGAACTTCGCCGGAGCGGACTCCTTCCAAGTCACTGTCTCCGACGGAGCGAAGCAGGCAACGGCCACCCTCTTCGTCACGGTGACGCCGGTCAACGACGCACCCGTGGCCGCCTCCGCCTCGGTGACGGTGAACTACAACACGTCGACGCCCATCACGTTGGTGGCCACGGACGTGGAAGGGGACACGCTCACGTACACCGTGACGACTCCTCCCGCCAACGGAACCCTGTCCGGGACGGGCGCCCTGTTGCTCTACACGCCAAACGCGGACTTCCAGGGGGCGGACTCGTTCACCTTCACGGCCAGCGACGGCGCGCTGACCTCCAATACCGCCACCATCACCCTCACTGTCAGGGGGCCGCCTGTCTGTGGCGACGGCTTCCTCGATTCGGGCGAGGTGTGTGACGACGGCAACCGCGTCGCGGGGGATGGCTGCCGAGCGGACTGCCAGGGCGTGGAGGTGTGCGGTGACGGCCTGGTCGACAGCCTCACGGGAGAGCAGTGCGACGATGGCAACACGACTCCCGGGGATGGCTGCGACGCCACGTGCCAGTTGGATGCCTTCTCGAATGTGCCCCCCACGCTCATCAGCGGGACGCTGAACTGCACCACCGCCAACTCGAACACGGGGCGCAAGGTGGCGGTGGATGCGCTGGGGCGCTTCTACGCCGTCATGACGTGCGGTGGCGCGGTCCATGTCAGCGTGAGCGTGGACCGTGGCCTCACCTGGGTGGGGCCCACGCCCCTGGGAATCACCAACGCGGCGGAGGTCGCGATTGAAGGTGGCCCCACGGGAGTCGCCTACGTCGCGGCGACGGCGAACCCGGGCGTGCTGATATTCACCCGGACCGTCGACGCGGGAGCGAGCTGGGAAGCGCCGCGAACCCTCAGCCCGGCGGCCAACCCCACCCTCAGTCTGGATTCCAGGGGCGACGCCCTCTACATCTCCGTCTCGCGAGGCGGCGTCGGGGTCCGCGTCCTCCGGAACTTCGCGCGAGGCGCGAACGACTTCATCGCGACAGACGTGGACCAGAGCAATGCCTTCTTCGACGTCATCGTGGACAAGATCAGCGGAGACGTCTTCTCGGTGAGCGACGACCCCGCCTTCCGCATCCGTCGCAGCAGCGACCAGGGGACCACCTTCGGCCCGCTGAGCTCCCCGCCGGGGCAGGCCTTCTTCTCGGACTGGACGGGCTCCAACGGCTTCATCTACACCACGGGCTCCTTCGGGGACGACAACGTGGACGTCATCCCCATGTCCGCGCCGGGGACGAGCACCCAGGTGCCCGGCCTCCCCACGGACGTCGCTCCCGGTCCCTTCCGGTCGATTGACGCGGATGCGCTCGGCAACGGCTACATCGCCTCCCAACGAGGGACGGGAAACATCCAGTTGGACCGGATGCTCGTCGGGGCCGCCACGATTCTGACCGTGGATGCCAGGACCGTGGGGCCAGGCGCCTCGCCAGGAGTCGCCGCGCTCCCGTCGAACGGCGGAGCCCTGGTGGCCTACACGAACGGCACCAGCGTCTACGCCTCGGTGGTGGTGTACTGAATCCCCGATGCGCGCCTCCCAGCTCGTGAGGGAGGCGCGCATCGAGGTCGCCATGGGTGGGGCCGCGCCAGGGTCGAACCTCCCGATTCCGAGGGATGAGCTCGAGCCCCCCGCCTCATGACGCGTCCCTGGAGCCGGGGGACTTCGGGTCCTCAGGCAAGCAGGCACTGACGCACGGCGGCGGAGAACTCGGGTTGTCGCGAGAGCTTGGCTACACTCCGCCCCCGAGGTGCGCCAGACATGACGAGAAGAGACACAGGCGGGCGGGACGCGGGCACGGGTCAGGAGGACACCGGCACGCAAGACCTGGGCGCCGGCCCCGTGGGCACTGGCCCCCAGGGCACCGGCCCGAGGGAGGACCTCTCCGGGACGGGGCCCGACGAGGCTCGCCGCGCCGTGCCGCCCTTCTCCCAGATTGGCCGCTATCTGCTCCTGAGGCGGCTGGGCCAGGGCGGCATGGGCGTGGTGTACGCCGCCTATGACCCGGACCTGGACCGCAAGGTGGCGCTCAAGCTGCTGCATCCGGATGGCCGGCATGACAACTCGGAGGAGGCCCGCGCCCGGCTCTTGCGAGAGGCGCAGGCCATGGCGCGCGTCTCCCACCCCAACGTCATCCCCGTCTTCGACGTGGGCATGTGGGGCGACCAGGTCTTCGTGGCCATGGAGCTGGTGGACGGCGGCACGCTGGCCTCGTGGCTGAAGGCCTCGCCGCGCTCCTGGCGCGAAATCGTGACGCGCTATGTGGAAGCGGGCCGGGGCCTGGAGGCCGCGCACGCGGCGGGCCTGGTGCACCGCGACTTCAAGCCCGCCAACGTGCTGGTGAGCCGCGCGGGCCGCGTCTACGTCACGGACTTCGGCCTCGCGCGCACCATGGGCGACTTGCCTCCCGAGGACGAGGAGCCCCTGCCCGAGGCGGCGCGCGAGGCCCTGGCCTCCTCGTCCGGGCGGCGCATGCTGGACACGACGCTCACCGAGCGCGGGTTGATGGTGGGCACGCCCAACTACATGTCCCCTGAGCAATTCCGGGGCGCGACGTTGGACGGGCGCACGGACCAGTTCAGCTTCTGCGCCGCGCTCTACGGCGCCCTCTTCGGCGCACGGCCCTTCGAGCCCGGCAGCCTGCGGGCCTATGCCTTCTCCAGCACCGCCGTCAGCGTCGAGTCCGAGCGCACCGAGTCGCTGGGCTCGCAGCGACCTGGCGCCATGCCCTCGACCTCGGCCTCGACGATACCGGTACCCGCCGTGCGCGAGCCGCCGCGCGACACCCAGGTGCCCGGCTGGGTGCGAGACGTCGTGCTGCGTGGCCTGGCGCTGGAGACGGACGCGCGCTACCCGTCCATGGCCGCGCTGCTGGAGGCCCTGTCGCAGGAGCATCGCCGCACGCTGCGCCGCAGGTGGGTGACGGCCGCCAGTGCCTTGACGGCGACGCTCGCGCTGACGGGCGGCGCCGCGTGGCAGCAGTCGCGCGTGTGCGTGGATGCCGGCGCGCAGATGGACGGCGAGTGGTCTCCCACCGCGCGCGAAAAGCTGACCACCGCGTTCCAGGCCACGGGCAGGCCCTTCGCCGAAGGCATGGCCCAGAGCGTGTCCACGGCGCTCGGTGAATACGCCGACACGTGGAAGCTCCAGCGCGTACAGGCCTGTGAGGCCACGCGCGTGCAGGGCGTCAAACCCGAGGAGCAGTTGGACCGGCAGCTCGTGTGCCTGGAGCGCCGCCGCAAGGACTTCCACGCCACGGTGGAGTTGCTGTCGAGCGCGGACGCGGCCCTGGTGGAGAAGTCCCTGGACGCCGCGCTCGCGCTGCCCTCGTTGGCGGAGTGCGAGGACACGGAGGCCCTGGCGGAGCGGCAGCGCCTGCCCACGGACCCGGTGCGCCGCGCGGAAATCGAGACGCTGGAGGAGAAGCTCTCCCACGTCCGCGCGCGGATGGATGCCGGCAAGCACCCGCAGGCGCTGGAGGCGGTGAAGGCGCTCGTCGCGCCGGTGGAGGCCACGGGCTATCTGCCGCTGCGCGCGGAGACGCGCTTCCTGAATGGCTGGTTGCTGGAGCAGGTGGGCGAGTCGCCCGAGGCCGCGAAGCTCCTGTCGAGCGCGGTGTTCGACGCGGAGGCCGGCCACGCGGACCGGTTGAAAGTCACGGCCCTCAACAAGCTGCTCTTCGTGGAGGACGGGCTGAAGCACTACGAGCCCGCGGCCCGCTGGGGCGCGCTCGCGGAGGCCACGCTGGAGCGACTGGGTGGAGACCCGGTGCTGCTGGGCGACGTGCGCGTCAACCAGGGCAACCTCGCCATCTCGCAAGACCAGTACGAAGAAGCGAAGGCGCGCTTGGAGGAGGCCAGCGCCCTCTATGAGAAGTCCCTGCCCGCGCAACACCCCAAGCGCGCGCGGACGACGTACCTGCTCGCGCACGTGGTGCATGAGCTCGGCGACTCCCCGCGCGCGCTGGCGCTGATGGAGGACGCGCTCCAGAAGACCACCGCCGCCATGGGGCCACAGCACCCGGACGTGGCCCGACGCCATGGCCTGCTGTCCATGACGCTGCGCGAGCTGAAGCAGGACGACAAGGCGCTGCCTCATGCACAAGCGGTGGCGGACATCACCCAGGCCATCTACGGCGCTGACAGCCCCAAGTTCGCGGAGACGCTGGACGAGGTGGGCATGTGCCAGCTCGGCCTGGGCCGCTTCGAGGACGCGCTGAAGACCTACGAGCGGGCACTCGCGCTCAAGCGCAAGGCGCTGCCCGCGGACGACGAGAAGCTCCAGCCGTCCTACGACGGGGTGGGACAGGCGCTGCTCGGCCTGGGCCGCGTGGGCGAGTCGGTGGAGCCCCTGCGCCTGGCGGTGACGTTCGCCTCCGCGCCGCCGGATGCGCTGGCGGAGTCCGGCTTCGCGTTGGCGAAGGCGCTCGTCAAGTCGGGCCAGTCACCGGAGGCGCGGGGTGAGGCCACGCGCGCACGGGGCTGGTTCACGGAGGCGGGGATGGACGAGCGCGTGGGAGAGGTGGACACCTTCCTCGCGGCCCTGCCCGCGCCCGCACCCCTGAAGCCCATCCGCGCGCCTGCTCGCCCTCGGAGGAGGTGAGAGCCGCGACTGACGGGTGGCGGCCTTCCCCGGAAGTGCTACCGTCCACGCCGTGTCAGCGCCGCCGGATGACGACGAGATGAACCTGGATGCCACGGCCACGCTGACGCGGGGCCGTGCCGGTCAGGTGAAGATGGTGCTCAAGGTCCTCTCGGGCCCTGACTCCGGCAAGGTGCACCCGCTCAAGCAGGGCATCTACACGCTGGGCAAGGCCCCCACGTGCGACATCGTCCTGGATGACAAGGCCGTGTCGCGCCAGCACCTCCGCCTGGAGGTGCATGACGAGCACGTGCTGGCCACGGACCTGGACTCGCACAACGGCTCCTTCTGCGAGCGGCTGCGCTTCACGTCCCTGGAGCTGCGCCCCGGCATCGTGATTACGCTGGGCACCACCGAACTGAAGCTGATGGCGGAGGACACCCGCGAGCGCTCGGTGCTCCTGTCCTCCAAGGACCGCTTCGGCGCGCTGGTGGGCAACAGCCGGAAGATGCGCGAGGCCTTCACCCTGCTGGAGCGGCTGGCCCCCGGCGGCGCGGACGTGCTCATCCAGGGCGAGACGGGCACCGGCAAGGACCTGTGCGCGGAGGCCATCCATCAGCAGAGCCCGCGCAAGAAGGGCCCCTTCGTCATCGTGGACCTGGCGGGCGTGCCCCCCACGCTCATCGAGAGCGAGCTGTTCGGCCACGTGAAGGGCGCCTTCACCAGCGCGCAGGGAGACCGCGCGGGCGCCTTCGAGCGCGCCCAGAACGGCACCGTCTTCCTGGATGAAGTGGGCGAGCTGCCCCTGGAGCTCCAGCCCCGCCTCTTGCGCGTGCTGGAGCGCCGGCAGGTGAAGCGCGTGGGCGGCAACGACTACCAGACGGTGAACATGCGCGTGGTCGCCGCCACGCACGTGAATCTGGAGCAGGCGGTGACGCAGGGGAAGTTCCGCCGGGACTTGTTCCACCGGCTCGCCGTGCTGCGTGTGAGTCTGCCGGCCCTGCGCGAGCGCCCGGAGGACATCCCGGTGCTCATCGACCACATGCTCCAGAACACGGGCCGTCCGCCCAGCGCGCTGTCGGACCAGACGCGCGCGCTGCTCGCCCAGTACCCCTGGCCCGGCAACGTGCGCGAGCTGCGCAACGTGGTGGAGCAGGTGATGAGCCTGGGCGAGGAGGCCCTGCCGGACCTGGAGTCCTCCGGAGAGGGGGGCGCCAAGGTCGAACTGGACCTCCCCTTCAAGGAGGCCAAGGAGCGGCTCATCGAGGGGTTCGAGCGCGACTACCTCAAGAACCTCCTGGAGCGTTGCGAGGGCAACATCTCCCGGGCCTCCCGAGAAGCGGACATCGACCGTGTCTACTTGAAGAAACTCCTGCGCAAGCACGAGCTGGACGCGGGGCGGGAGACTTAACGCCGGGCCGGTTTTGAGGTAGGTTGGGCTCCCACGCTCTCCCTCTGCCTCGGAGCCCCCCGTGAGCATCTCCCTGCCCCCCAACCTGGTGCGGTCCACCGTCGTCGAGCAATCGCGCTCGGGTGTTCCGCGCGTGCCCGTCGCGGGGCAGGCCGAAGAGCTCCAGAAGCAGACCCCCTCCGCCGCGACGCCGGTGGAGGCGCCCTCGGACACGTTCGCCGCGCAGGAGGCGGTCCGGCGCGCGTTGACGAACCTCTTCTCCGCCGCCACCGCGGCCTCGGGCGAGTCCGCTCCCGCCACGGCCAACCCCGTCGGCTGCGTGAGTGACCTGTCCAAGACGCAGGCCGCGCCGGAGATTGGCGGCTGGGACAAGGACGCGTCCGTGCTCGAGCAGACCAAGGACTCCAACTGCGGGTCCGCGGTGGCGATGATGCTGGGCAAGTCGCACGGCACCGAGACGCAAGGCGCCACCACGAAGGAAGCGGCGATGGACGCGCTGGAGTCGCGCTTCACGGATGGCGGCGGGACGACGGCGCACGAGCTGTCCAACATGATTGCGCACGAGGGCGCGCAGGTGACCCAGAGCGCCACCTCGTTCGACCGGGGCATGATGGACGAGGCCCTGAAGCGCGACGGCAAGGCCGCCGTGCTGGTGGACTCGAACAAGGTGGACCCGACGGCGAAGGACGCGGGCAAGGGCCGCGCGCACTGGGTCACCGTCGATGGCAAGGACGACCAGGGCAAGTACAAGGTGAAGGACCCTGGCACCGGCAAGACAGTCTCTTTGGAGGCCGGCGAGCTGGAGGATGCGGTCGGCACCAGTTGGCGCGAGCACCAGAGCGGCGGAATGCTCGTCGTCGAGAAGGCCGAGGGCACCACCGAGGCGCAGCGCGCGGAGCAGGGTGGCCAGAAGGCCGCGGCGCTCGGCAACACCGAGGGTGGCGGCTCCCGGTCCAAGGCGAACTTCGCCCGTGAGTCCTCCTGAGCTGAGCTGAACCCCAGCACCTCCATCAATGCCCGCCGCGCGTCGCATCGCCAGCGGGTCTGTTGATGGAGTGGGCTGAACCCAGGCGCCGACTTCAGACGTGGAGCATCGCCATGGCCTGCAGGCGCAGGAGCTGCTTCGCCAGCTCCTGAACGCGCTCCACTTCCGCGTCACCCAGCGGCTTGCGAAGCGCGTTCTTGATGTCCGTGGCGGCGAGCAGCAGGAACTGCCGCACCTGCGAGTTGTTGAGCATCGGGTTGAGGCGGCGCAGGTGGCCCACCAGCGAGCCGAGCTGCGGCAGCGTCAAGCCGGCGACCATGACCTGCTTCGCCGTGCCCTCCTCCGGAGACAGGGCGACGGCGAGCTGCAGCGGGGACAGCAGCAGCGAACGGGTGAACTCCAGCCCACAGGGCAGTTGGAGACGGGCGCACTCGGCGGCGACCGGGCCGACGTCATGGCCGGAGATGACGGGCTGGATTCGCGCCGTCTCGTAGCGGGCCAGCACCGCCTCGTAGCCCGCGCGGGCCTGCTTGCCTTCAGGTGAATGATGGAACTCGCCGAAGGCCGCGTGGACCTCATCACGGAGCGTCATCAGCAGCGGCGCGTCGTCCGTGCTGACGGGCAGGCCGAGCGCGTGGCAGAGGAAGTTCCGGTCATCGGCCTCGACGCTGACGAGCTTCCAGAACTCGTACGTGACGGAGCTCTCGCTGAGGACCACCGGGAGGGTGACGACGCCCTGGCGACCGGGGTTCTCCAGAAACGCGGCCAGCTTCTGCTCGACTTCGGTGAGCCCTCGGACGAGCCGCTCCACCACGGCGGCGCGCAGCTTGGCGCGGCCTTCGAGCGCGGCCCGGGCATCCTCGCTGGAGCCCTCCTCCGCGACGTCACGCTCACGCGCGGATTCGGTGGAGACGGTGGGCGCCTGACGCGCGAGCCTCGGGTCCTGGAGCTGCGGCGCCTGCCCGGGGTTCGGGGTGGACTGAGCGTTGCGAGCGGTGGGGGCCGTCTCCCGGGTGGTGCCGGGTGCGAGCCCTTCCGGGGTACCGCGAGCGGAGCCGCCGGCCAGGCCCTCCGCGGAGCCGCGCTGGGTGCCGGACTCCATCCCGTCGCGATGGACTCCTCCCTGGGCGCTGTCCTTGTCGCCCTCCGCGGGGCGGGCACCGGCGCGTCCTCCCGTCGCCGGCTTCCCGGTGGTGGGGCCCTTCGCCGCGGGCTTGCTCGAGGACTTGGAGTCAGCGGGCTTCGCCTGCTCGCGAGCTGCTTCCTCCCTGGCCTGCCTGGGGGGGACCCCGGGACGGGGACCATTCTGGGGCCAGCGGACGCTCATGGGTGCGAGGGGGTCGACGCCGGTGCGTCGAGGCGGCTCAGGTGAGGTTCTTCAAGTGGACGACGATGTTGCTGTCGCCGCTTCCCAGCGTGCTCGCGTCGTCCTTGGGGATGACGTAGCCCTGGTCCGCGCCGACGTGCTTCCGGAAGAAGTCTACCACCGACGGGTCCTGCACATCCGAGGTGGTGGTCTTCTTGATGCCGTACGCGGAGCCGTCCGGGCCCTTGGCCTTCACGGCGTCGGGGGCGGAAGCAAGCAGGTTGTCGAGCGTCCCGGACTTCCGGCCACCGCTCTCCGGCGCCATCGTCATGGCGGTGTTGTGGCCCTCGATGTAGCTGACGTCGTAGTACGTCTGACCGTGCCCGCCGTTGAACTTCACCTCCCCCAGGGTGGCGTTCTTGCCGTCGCCGGTGTCGGTGCGGAAGTTGCCGGACCAGCCCTCGGGGAACTTCACGGTGCGATTCTCACCGGGCTGGAGGGTGATGGAGTCGACAGCCTTCTCGCCCGCGTTGGGGGTGAAGTTCACCGTCATCGGCTTGTTGCCGTCGTTGTTGAGCGTGAGGGTGTTGCCGTCCTTCTTGACGCCATTGGGCTGCGCGGTGGACGCGCCCGGCATCGGGGGGAGCATGCTGTCCGGGATGCTCGACTCGGCGCCCAGGTCGGGAACGCCCATCGCCTCCGGGCCCAGCTCCGAGAGTCCGGGGTCGAACGATGAGCCCAGGTCCGGGACTCCGCCGAACTCCGAGCCCTCCGCGCCCAGGTCCGACACTCCGCCCTCGAACGACGAGAGCCCGGCCTGCTGAGCGCCGTCGAGGCCCCCCAGGCTCGGCGCACCCTCACCCTGCACGCCGGGGCTCCGCACTCCGCCCACGCGAGGCTGGATGCCCGCCTCACCGAGCTTGCCCGGGCCGCCGGCCTTGTCGGCCCCGAGCGCCTGCGCCAGCTCACCGAGGACCTGCACCTGCGAGGCGAGCATCTTCACGAGCTGCTGGAGACCCTCGGCGCTCTTGAGGCCCCCGGCGGACTCGAAGCCGTCCTTCTGGAAGAGGGACGGGGCCGAGGATGCCTTCGGGAGAGGGGGAATCGCCTGCGACGACAGCTCCGGGCGGGGGGAGACCGAGGGGGCGGAGAAGGAACCAACGGGGCGGGAGATGGGGGAGAGCGCCATGACGATGTTCCTCGGGGCTGGGGGCGAAGGGACCGATGGGGTCGGCCGATGCAGGACCCTTGAGCACATGGTGTGCCAGGGTCTCCACGCGGGAGGCCGTGCGCCAAGTCCCTGGAACCACGGAGGAAACACGTGAGGCCAGGCCCGAAACGGGGGCGGGCCTGATGACAGACGTCGGGGAGCTGATGACCGCCGTCATCAGGGCGCGGAGCGGCTCCGAGCCCGAACTCGGCGGTGCGCTCGCTAGTGCGTGGTGTGATTCAGGGACAGGACGTACGCCTCCAGGTACACGGAGGGCAGGTCCAGGTCGCCCCCGGGCTCGCGCTGGTAGCCACGGGCCATGTACATGCGCGCCACACCGGTCGCCCCGCGACGGACATGCAGGCACACGGCGTCGACCTCCCAGCGTCGAGCCATCGCCTCCGCGGCGTCGAGCAGGGGCTGCGCCAGCCCGGAGCCATGGAGTTTCACGGCGGTGGCCAGGCCGCGCAGGTCCGCGGCGCGAGGCAGCCAGGCCTCGGAGCCAGGAGCCCCCGGGGGAAAGAGGGCCACGGTGCCCACGACTTCGCCATCCAGCTCCGCCACCAGCAGCGAAGCGATTTTGCGGCGAGCGGCCACGTCCCGCAGCTCCCGCTTGCGCTCGTCGGTGTAGACGACGTCGGGGAGCTTCTTCGCGTACTGCGTGGTGAAGGCCTCGACCAGGAGCTCCCCCACCGCCGCGTCATCCTCGGGCCGTATCTCGCGGATGACAGCCCTACCCACCAAGTCACGGATGCTCATGCGGGCAGCCAATAACACGCGGGCGCGTGACGCGCTTCCGTCTCGCTTTCCGCTCCGGGCTTCCCCTGAAGGAGGGGTGGGACGCACCTGGGCGGGGGGGCGAGCCCAACGACGCTGTGTTTCACGCGGAGCGAAGGCTCGTCAGGGGCCATGCCCGCCACCGGACCGTGGCGGCGAGGCGAGGCGGCCTTCGCACTTGTGCAGGGCGCTGCACAATCCGGACGCGCCAGGTGTCGTCATCTCGCGTGTTTGCATACGGCACACCGCTTGCCTTGGGGCGCTCCCATGAAATGCCACCCCCATCGACTCGGCCTCCTCGCGGGACTCCTCGCCACTCCGCTCGTGGCGCTCGCCCAGGACGACACATCGAGTCGGACGCATCACCGCCAGGGCACGCAATCCGGTCCCGCGTCGTGGCTCGCCGCGCTCAACATCGGGATTCGGGGTCACTCGCTCGGAGTGGACGAGGGCCTCGCGAAGACACCCGCCCTCACGGTGAACATGGAGCAGCAGTTGCTGCCGCACTTCACGGTGTACGGCGGCCCGCATGCCGGCCTCGACTTCAACGCCATCGGCTTCCAGGTCGGCAGCCGCTTCTTCCTCAGCAGCGAGCAGACCTTCCACGGCTTCTTCATGTCGGCCCAGGCGAGCTACACCGCCTTCGAGGTGGACAGCAACACGGACGCGACCCGCAAGTCCCTGGCCGGGCTCGTGGGTTATGCCCACCCACTGGGGAACAGGTGGCTCGTGACATTGGGCGCGGGAGCGCAGTCCACCCATACCCGGACGGAGACCGTACGCCCGCCCACCCTCTGCCTCTTCGGCTTCTGCTCGGGCAGTGACATCCTGGACAAGGTCGAGCACGAGAAGGCGGTGGAGCCGCTCGTCCAGATGGGGGCCACCTTCCGCTTCTGACCGGAGCGCGCCCCACGCGGGCACCGTCAGAGATAGTCGCTGATGAACCCGGGGAGCTGTTCGCCCAGGCGCTGCAACAGGCCGCGCCTGCGCCAGCCATCCCAGTGAATCTCCCGCGAGTGGCGCAGGTCCTTCTCGAACGCGGCGGCGAGCTGGGCCGCGAGCGCCTCGTCCTCCACCACCAGCGAGCACTCGTCCGACGTACTCAGCGCCAGCGGGTCCAGGTTCGTCGAGCCCACCACGGACAGGTCCTCGTCCACGAGCATCGTCTTCGAGTGCATCATCGACAGCTCGTACTCCCAGATGCGCACGCCGCCCTCCAGCAGTCGCGCATACGTCGCGCGCTGCGCCGCGTGCACGGGCGCGATGTCGTGATGACGGCCGGGCACCACCACCCGCACGTCCACGCCCTGCTTCACCTTCTCCAGCAACATGTCGCTGATGGCGTCGGAGGGGATGAAGTACGAGTTGGATATCCAGAGTCGCCGCCGCGCCGCCGCGATGGTGAGCAGCGTCATCCGCCGCGCGTCGGAGAGGAACCGGTTCTGCGTGCTCGCGACGAAGCCCGCGCGCGCTCCACCGCGGACGGACAGCTCCGGGAACGCCTCCCCCGGCAGGAAGTCACCGCCCGCCTCCTGCCAGTTCTGCGCGAAGGCCACCTGCATGTCCCGCACGACGGGGCCCTCGACGCGCACGCTCATGTCGCGCCAGGAGTCCTCCCCTTGCGCATCGCCGAGCCAGCTCTTCCAGATGCCGAAGCCTCCGGTGACTCCCACTTCGCCGTCACGCACCACCAGCTTGCGGTGCATGCGCGTCTTGATGCGTGCCGCGTCGAGTGATGGAAACGCCCCCTGCATCGGCCGGAAGATGCGCACCTCGCAGCCGGCGTTGGACAGCGCCAGCCCCACCGGCTCGAAGTTGATGCTGCCCAGGGGGTCCACCAGCACGCGACACGCCACCCCGGGATGCCGCTCGCGAATCGCGCGCACCAACTGCTCCGACGGCTCTCCCGGACGCCAGATGTAGCTGGCGATGTGGATGCTGGAGCGCGCGGCGCGAATCTCCGCTTCGAGCACGTCGAAGACGCGGCCGTTCTCCACCAGCTCCACGCCGTGCCCGGGAGACAGCGGCACCCCGAGCGACTGGAAGAACGCGAGCGAGCGCGTCTCGCCCTCCCCGGTGGGCAGCGTGCGCAGCCGGAGGTCATGCCGATGATTCGGAGCAGGGCACCCGGCGACGAGCAACGCGACGAGCACGGAGCAGGCCAGCTTCACCGCACGAAGCTAGTGGCTCTCCCTCAGGTCGGCACCTGCCGTCGGACACTCCAGGGCGTCCATCCGCCAACACCTGGGGACCCGCACAATGTGCGACGCAGGGCACTCGGGCCAGGTGCCCGGTGGAGCCAGGGCCGGCGCGTGAGCACCCTCCCCCCGCGAGCCCCATGTCACGACCTCCTCCGAGTGCACGCATCCTCCTGCGCTT
Source organism: Myxococcus eversor (assembly GCF_010894455.1). Taxonomy (GTDB): domain Bacteria; phylum Myxococcota; class Myxococcia; order Myxococcales; family Myxococcaceae; genus Myxococcus; species Myxococcus eversor. The sequence goes on from NZ_JAAIXY010000034.1 coordinate 38,570, forward strand.
TTGGTTTCTCGGGCTCCTGCTCGAAACCACCTCCGCGCACGCTGAACCACCGCGTCGCCTGGCTGCTGATGCACCGCTCCGGCGGACACTCCCGTCGAATGCCGGCGTGCCGAGTGCCGAATCTCCGAGCGCGGACGCACCTCCACGAGCACTCCACCAGGTCGGCTCGGGACAAACGGTCACCTTCCGCGACGCCATCACTTCGGCGCAGCCCGACCGCACGAGCCGCGCTCTCCGCGCCGACACCGCGAGCTCCGACGGCACGCGCCGAGCGCTCCGCGCCGCCACTATCACCTCGGCACGACGCTCCGACCGCGCGAGCCTCACCCTCCGCGCCGACACAGCGCCCCCCGACGGCACACGTCTGCCCGGCGACATGAGTGATGTCCCCGTCCTCGCCGAGCGGGAAGACCTCCCGCTGTCCACGGGTGCCTGGGTGGCGCACGGAGGACTGGCCCTGCTCCCGCTCGGCGGAGTGTGGGGCGCGACACGCGTCGGCGGTGACACACGCCTGGGCGCCACCGCCGCTGAGACGGCCGCCGGAATGCTCGCGGGCTACGGGCCCTCGCGCCTGCTCTTCTTGCGACCCATCACGCCGGGCTCCGCGCGCTGGATGGACCTGGAGGTCGCCGCATTCACCGGGGGACTCCTGCTCACCCCGCCGCTCGCGGCGCTCGGAACCTGGGGCATGGGGGAAGTCGCCTTCGGACGCAGCCAGAACCAGGGCGACGCGTACCTCGGAGCCCTCGCTGGCGCGGCCACCGGCACCCTGCTCGCCGCCGCCGTCGACGGCCTGCTCACCAAGCTGGCCGAGCCCAGCATCCGCCTCAAGTACGCCCGCTCCCTCATCGGCCTCGCCCTCATCGGCACCGGCGCGACGCTCGGCTACCAATGGGCCGGCGGCGGCCCACGCTCCAACCAACACACTCGATAGTTACAGGCGCGCCACACCCCGCCGGCGAGCCGTGATGTCTCACTGGCGCGCTCCGTGCGAGTCTTTCCGTCAAAACCACACGCACCGCACTGCTCGCCATTTATTAGTTGTCATCAATTACAATCAATACCATCCTTGCCGGGCAGCACAGACACGCAGTCTGGAGACACACCCCATGTCGGCCCTCAAGACTCTCCGCATTGCCGTTGCCCTCGCCGCTGTCTTTGGTGTGACCACGGGTTTCACCACCGAGGCCCCCAAGTCCGAGTGCGCCCCGTTCTGTTACAAGCACCCCATCACCGGCCAGCTCATCTGCACCGCGCCCTGCCCGTAATCCTCGCGGCCTAGACGCGAGAAAGGGGCCCGGTCCGCTGTACGCGGGCGGGGCCCCTTTTCATGGGACACACAGCGCTGACAGGTGGCGCATTTATTCCGTGCGCATCGCCTCCACGGGGTCCAGCTTCGCGGCGCGAGCGGCCGGATAGATTCCGAACCCCAGCCCCACCCCGCAGCTCATCGCCAGGGACAGGCCCACCGCCCAGGCCGGCACCTCGGTGGGCAGGCCGAGCACCCAGCGCGCCAGGTGCGCCAGCCCTATCCCCAGGAGCACCCCCAGCACCCCGCCAGTCAAGGACAGCACCACCGCCTCCGTGGCGAACTGCGCGAGGATGCGCCGCTTCTTCGCGCCCAGCGCCTTGCGGATTCCAATCTCCCGGGTCCGCTCCGTCACCGCCACCAGCATGATGTTCAGGATGCCGATGCCGCCCACCAGGAGCGACAGCAGGCACACGCCGAAGCTGGCCACGGAAATCACCTGGGAGATGTTGTTGAACATCTCCGTGGAGCTCTCGTTGGAGAACACGAAGAAGTCGTCCGCATCCATCGGCTTCAGTCCGTGACGCCGCCGCATCAGCACCGTCACCTCGTCCTGCGCCCGCTTCAGCACCTCCGCCGAGTGCGCCTGCACGCTCACCCGGAAATTGCTCAAGCCGAACAGCGGACGGAACGCCGTCAGCGGCATCATCACCGTGTTGTCCTGGCCGCCACCGCCCAGGAAGCTGCCCTTGCGCTTCGTCGTCCCCACCACCGTGAAGTTGCGGCCCAGCAGGCGGAACGTCTGCCCCAGGGGCTCCATCCCCGGCCACAGCGTGTCCGCCAGGTCCGGTCCAATCACCGCGACGCGCCGGCCATCCAGGTACTCGGTGTCCGTGAAGGCGCGGCCCGAGGCCACCACCACCGAGTTCGTCTGGAAGTACTCCGGCGTCCCGGACCACACGCCGATGTTGGCGCGCGTCTCGCGGTGCTGCGTGGACAGCTTCTGTCCACCCTTGGAGTCCTCGCCCGCCGCCGTCAGCACGGAGGGCATCTCCCGGATGGCGTCCAGGTCCTCGAAGGTGAAGCGCGGCCGGCGCGACAGCTCCGCCAGGGACAGGTTGCCCGCGCCGAAGGGCAGCCGCTGCACCTGGAAGCAGTTGGCGCCCAGCTCGGACAGGTTCTCGTTCACCTGGTTCCGCAGGCCCTCGATGAGCCCCATCATCGCCACCACCGTGGTGGCGCCGATGACGATGCCCAACAGCGTCAGGAAGGAGCGCAGCGGGTTGGAGACGAACGTCCCGAACGCCAGCCGCAAGGTGTCCAGCAAGGCCATCATCGCGGCGTCTCCTCAGTCATGGCGAAGCGCTTCCACGGGGTCCAGGTTCGCCGCGCGCGCCGCGGGCCAGATGCCGAACAGCAGGCCCACCGTCGCCGCGAAACCCACGCCCGCCACCACCGTCAGCGGCTCCACCGCCGCCGCCAGCGGCGTGATGAACGACACCGTCTTCGCCAGGCCCAGCCCCACCAGCGTCCCGAGAGTGCCGCCCACCGCGGACACACTGGAGGCCTCCAGGAGGAACTGGATGATGATGGTGCGCTTCTTCGCGCCCAGCGCGCGCCGCACGCCAATCTCCCGCGTCCGCTCGCGCACCGACACCAGCATGATGTTCATGATGCCGATGCCACCCACCAGCAGGGTGATGAGCCCCACGCCCGTCGCCGCGCCGTACAGCGCGCCGGTGAGCTTGGCGTAGATGTTGGCGAGCTGCTCGGGCCGGTTGATGGCGAAGTCGTCCTTCACCCCGGGCTGCGTCCCGCGCGCGCGGCGCAGCGCCGAGGTCAGATGGTCCACCACGTCGAGCGTGTGGTCGGGCGAGTCCACCGACACCATGATGTTGGGCGAGTTGCGCTTGCCGAAGTGCTCCTGGAAGGTGCGGTAGGGAATCAGCACCGCCGTGTCCTGATTCTCCCCGAGCACGGTGCCCTTGGGCTCCAGCGTGCCCACCACGCGGTAGGGCCTGCCCGCGAGCAGGATGCGGTGGCCCACCGGGTCCAATCCGGGGAACAGCGTGCGCGTCAACTCCGCGCCGATGACGACCACCGGCGAGCGCGTGTTCACGTCCGCGTCGGTGAGGAAGCGGCCCTTGTCCACGGTGTAGGAGGAGATGAGGGAGTAGTCCGCCGTCGTCCCTATCGCCGTCACGCCCGCCATGCGCCGGTCCAGGAAGCGCGCCTCCGCCCGGTCGAAGAAGACGGGCGCCGCCGCCACCACGTGCTCCGAGGACTGGAGGATGGCGGGTATCAGGTCCACGGACAGGTTCTTCCGGTTGCGGTACTCCCACCAGTCGCCGCCCATGGCCCAGGGGAACTTGGACACCTGGATGGTGTTGGCGCCGATTTGCGCGAGCTGGTCCGCGAAGGACTGGTTGATGCCCTGGATGATGCCGACGATGGCCAGGAGCGTGCACACGCCCACGCCAATCCCCACCGTCGTCAGCACCGTCCGCAGGCGGTTGGCTCGCAGCGAAAACAGCGCGATGCGCCCGCCCTCCCACACGTCGACCCTGATGCTCACGTGAAACACCCTCTCGCGTCGGCGGTGGCGCCGCACCGGCGGCACGCTCCGGTACCACGCCCTACGCCGGAAGCGGGGCGATGATTGCACGGAGAATTCAGCCCGCCACCTGCCGCCACCCGCGCGCCAGCACAACCACCGCCCGATCTACTTCTTCCTGGGTGGTGTCCGGCCCCAGGGACAGTCGCACCGCCCCCAGGGCGTCCGCTTCCGGGATTCCCATGGCCCGCAGCACCAGGGAGGCGGACTCGCCCCCGTCGTGACACGCGGACCCCGTGGACGCGGCCACCTCCGGCGTCGCCGCCAGCACCGCGCCGCCCCGGACGCCCGGAAAGCGGACATTGAGCGTGTTGGGCAGCCGCTGGGCCCCCTGCCCGCTCAAGGCCACGCCCGGCACCGCCTCGGAGAGTCGCGCCCACAGTCGCTCCCGCAGGGCCACCAGCGCCGCGTCTCCACCCCGCGCGAGCCGCTGGCCCGCCAGCTCACACGCGACGCCCAGCCCCACCGCGTAGGGCACGTTCTCCGTCCCCGGCCGCAGCCCGCGCTCCTGGCCTCCGCCCAACGTCACCGCGCGCAGCGCAGTGCCTTCACGCACGTACAGCGCGCCCACGCCCTTGGGTGCCCGCAGCTTGTGGCCCACCAGCGTGAGCAGGTCCACGCCGAGCGCCTTCACGTCCACCGGCACCTTGCCCACCGACTGCGCCGCGTCCGTGTGCACGGTGGCGCCGTGACGGTGGGCCCGCGCGGCGATGTCCGCCACGGGTTGCAACACGCCCGTTTCGTTATTGGAATGCATCAGTGACACGAGTGCGGTTTCATCTCCCTCCGCGTCCAGCGCGCGCTCGGCATCCTCCACACGCACGCGGCCCTCTGTGTCCACGGGCAGCCACGTCACGCGCCAGCCCCGCCACTCCAGCGCGTCGCAGGGCAGCTTCGTGGCGGGGTGCTCAATCGTGGAGGTGAGCAGGTGGCGCCGCTCCGCGCGGGCCTCGGCGGTGCCACGGATGGCCAGGTTGTTGGCCTCCGTGCCGCCGGAGGTGAAGAGGATTTCAGAGGGCTTCGCGCCGATGAGCGCGGCGACCTGCGCGCGGGCCGCCTCCAGCGCCTGGTGGGCGCGGCGTCCGTAGGGGTGGCCGCTGGACGGGTTGCCAAAGTGCTCGCGGAGGTACGGCAGCATGGCGTCCACCACCTCCGGGTCCACGGGGGTGGTGGCGTTGTGGTCCAGGTACAGCGGGCGCTCGGGGCTCATGGCCCCGCAGGATTACGGCAGCACCGTGACGGTGTCTCCCTCCAAGCGCACCGGGAAGCCCACGGTGTTGGGGTGGACCGTTCCCTCCTCGACGATATCGCGCGTGTCCACGCTGACCTGGAACGTGTAGGTGCCGTCCGCCACGTCGGTGATGTCCACCCACTGGCACGGGGTGTCGAGCGTGTAGATGTCCGACCAGCCCGGGGAGATGCCCATGGGCTCGTGGACGGTCCACACCGGCGACTCCGCGCAGTAGCTCTGGAGGTCCACCAGGAAGTAGCCCTGCTTGCGCCCCCTCATCACCGCGTTGCCGCCGGAGTCCCTCAGCTCGTAGGCCGCGAAGTTGGTGAGGTGGTCGTGCCCATGGCACGCGTCATAGACATACAGGTCCGGGTTCTCCTCGATGGGTGGGAGGACCGCGGACTTGCTGCCCAGGTTCTGGATGGAGGTGCTGAAGCGCAGCAGCTTGCGACGACCCGGCGCGAGCACGCACTCCTCCTTCACCTCGCAGGAGTCGGCGGGGAAGTCCTTCCACACCACGTGCACCGTGCGCTCGAGCACGTCCTGGTCCACGGTGAGGTCCGGCTTGCCGTTCACCTCGTCTATCCCCAGGCCGCAAATCCTCGGCGCGAGCAGGTAGGGAGGCGCGGTGGGCGTCGTCGGCACCTGACCTCCTCCGAAGACAGACACGTCGCCCATGGGCTTGTCGAGGACGTCGCCGAATTCGGTGGAGGCCACCACCAGGTCTTCGAACCCGTCGCCGTCCAGGTCTCCTGGCGCGACCACGGAATAGCGCCGGTACGTCCGATAGCCGTTGGGGACGACGTCACCCCGGGGCCAGGACCAGGCGGGCTGCAGCGCCTGGGAGATGCCGTCCTTCGGTGAGAAGAAGTAGAGCCTCCCCGCGGAGCCCACCACGAAGTCGTTGCGCTGGCCGTCGCCATCCATGTCGCCCACGAGGCTCGCGCCGGAGAACGCGCCGAAGAAGGGGAAGGAGGGGTCCCCCAGGGTGGACCACGCCGGCGTGGAGGAGAACGCGCCGTCCGGCTGGGAGAAGTGGAACTGGAACGGGCCCGAGTCCGCCAACAGGAAGGCCTCTGGATGCCCGTCTCCGTTCAAGTCCGGCAGGAGGTCGATGGGCCCGAGGAGGGTCTCGATTCGCGACGGCTCCGTGGAGATGGGGCCATCGCACGCGAAGGCACTGCCAGGCTTGCAGCCGAGGAAGTAGCCCCGCCGGCCATCCTCCAGGGAGAGCGCCACATCCCCCGCGTCATCCCCATTCAGGTCCCCCGCGGCCGAAGCGGAGAAGTAGCCCGTGCGAGTGCGCGCCAGCGTGAAGAGCCCCTCTTCCCGGGCCCCAGGCGTGGACAGGTAGAAGAGCTGCTCGGTGCCGCGGGTGGCGATGAGGTCATCCCGGCCATCTCCATTCAAGTCCACGAAGAGGGAGCTCAAGAAGATGCCGTTTCCCGGCACACGGAAGGTCGGCGCGGCCAGCATCGCCGCCAGGTCCGCCTGGCCCAGGAAGACGGAGGAGCCGTAGCGGCCATGCACCAGCAGGTCCGCGTAGGCGTCTCCATTCACGTCGCCCGCCGCCACCCGGAGCACCTGCCCGGAGGTTCTCGGGTGCGTGTTCTGCCAGGTCATCGGCGCGGACACGGCCTGGGTGGAGAAGAACTTCTCCTGTCCCACGAAGATGGACACGCGCCCGGGGTTGAGCGTGCTGGTGAGCAGCAACTGACAGGCCTGAGAGCCCACCACCAGGTCCTTGCGCCCGTCCCCGTTGAAGTCCGCGAGCGCCACGGCGCCGCCAAAGCACTCGTTGGGGAAGCTCGGGTCCGCCTTCACCTGCCACAGCGGCGTCTCGGAGAGCGTGGGCTTCGGCGCGGGAGGCGGGTCGTCATCCTTGCAGCCCACCAGCGCCGACAGCAGACACACGACGACCAGCGACCTCGAGGGCACACGCATGAGCGACTCCTCTTCTGGGGTACCGCGGGGAAAACACCTCGTGTCACGAGCCGGGCGCGCGAGGACTCAGCGCGCCCGGCCCTGCCGCCTCGGCGGACGGGGTCAGCGCACCACCGTCACGGTGTCTCCGTCGATGCGGACATCCAGCTTCACTTCGTTGGGAATCGCGTTCGCCTCTTCGATGATGTCCTTCTCGTCCACGCCGACGCGCAGGGTGTACGTGCCGTCGGTGAGGTCGGTGATGTCAATCCACTGGCAGGGGATATCCGCGACGTAGATGTCCGACCAGCCGGCGGAGATGCTCATGCGCTCACCGATGGTAATCGGCGCGGCGTCCGAGCATTGCCGGTGGTAGTCCACCAGGTAGAAGCCCTGCTTGCGGCCGGTGACGACGTCGTTGCCCTGGGCGTCGCGCAGCGCGTAGCCGGCGAAGTCCGTCAGGTGCTCGTGTCCGTGACACTCGTCGTAGACGTAGAGGTCGGGCCGCTCCTCGGACGTGGGCACGTCCGCCACCGCGTTGCCCAGGTTCAGGATGGAGGTGCTGAAGCGCAGCAGGCGCCGCTGCCCCGCGGCCGGCACGCAGCCCTCCAGCACCTCGCAGGCGTCCGCCTTGAAGGTCTTCCGCTCCACGTACAGCGAGCGCGCGAGCACGTCTCCATCCACGGTGAGGTCCGGCTTGCCATTCACCGGGTCCACCACCAGTCCGCAGCTCTTCGACTCCGGCAGGTGCGGACGCGGCGCGGGCGGCGCGGGGACGTGCCCGCCCCCGAGGATGACGACGCGGCCCGCGGGCCCATCCACCAGCCCCGTCGGCGGAGCGATGCCCACCACGAGGTCACGGAAGCCATTGCCGTCCAGGTCTCCGGGCGCCAGCACCGCGTGGCTCATGAAGCCCTCGAAGTTGGAGGGCAGCGCGTCCGCGCGAGGCCACGCGAAGGAGGGCTTCAAGTCCGAGGAGATGGCCGCGCCGGGAGAGAAGAAGTACAGCCGGCCCATCGAGCTCGCGATGAAGTCGTGCGCCTGTCCGTCTCCGTCCAGGTCCCCCACCGGCTGCGGTGAGCCGAGCAGCGAGAACAGCGGGTCCTCCACCAACTGCCACGTGGGCATCGGCCCATAGCCACCCGTTGACTGCGCGTCCGACAGGTAGAGCTGCCAGGTGCCACCGCCGAGTCCCGTGAAGCGCTCGGGCTGTCCGTCTCCATTGAGGTCGGGGAACAGGCCCATGGCCCAGGCCTTCAGGGACCACACGGGCTCGGCCGTCAGCGCGCCGTCACACGTGAGCGCGCTGTCCTGCTTGCAGCCCAGGTAGAGGCGGAAGGTCTCCGCGCTGTAGGCCACCACGTCCTGCACGCCGTCGCCGTTGGTGTCTCCCACGCGACGCAAGCTCGTCCCGAAGAGAGAGGCCGTCCGGGACACCAGGACGAAGGGCACCTGCCCTGCTTGCGCCCGATAGACGGACACGATGCCGCCCTTCGAGCTGACCAGGTCATCCAGGCCGTCGCCGGTGACATCCGTCAGCAGCGTGTTGCCGTACAAGCCACCGCCCGGCACCTGGAAGGCGACCTCGGAGAGCAGCTCCGACAGGACGGGGCGCCCCTTGAAGACGAGCGCGCCATACAGACCGGAGATGAGCAGGTCCGCGTAGGCGTCTCCGTCGATGTTGCCCACGGAGACCGTCATGCCGTTACCGGTGGTGCGCGAGTTGCTGTTGCGCCAGTCCATGGTCCACGAGGGCCCCTGCTTCGCGAAGTACGGGGCCTGTCCGGGGAAGAGGTACACGCGGCCGGGCTCACGCGTCTGGCCCATGCAGGGCGGGGCACCGACGACGAGGTCCTTCTGACCGTCACCATCCAGGTCTCCCATCGCGATGGTGCGGCCGAAGCACCCCGCCGCGTAGGTGGCGTCATGGTCCACCCGCCACAGGGGCACCTCGGAGAGCTCGTTGCCCGCATCGGGCGTCCCTGCATCGGGAGCACCGGCATCAGGCTCGCCCGCATCAGGTGCACCGGCGTCGGGGGTCCCCGAGTCGGGTGCACCTGCATCGGGAGTCCCCGAGTCGGGTGCGGGGTCCGGGTCGTCGGGGCAGCCACACAAGACGACCATCAGCGTGGACAGGGACAGGACAGCGGACAGACGCATCGATGCCACTCCTTGTCATGCGCCGAAGCGCACGAACCCCCGGCCCGGGATGAAGGGGACCGGAGGCTATTCCCAAGGACCCGCGACGCGGACAAATGCTTGTCACGTGACAAGCATCTACTCCGAGTCGTCCAGAGTGTTTGTCTTCGCACCCTGGAGGAGCGCTCCCCGAGGTGTGGGCAGGGCCTGACACGTATCCGCGCGACACGCGGGCGCGACGTGGCGGACTCGAGCGGCGCGCACGTCGGATGTTCGCCGAGCAACCTGTCGTGCGAGGGCGGTGGCGCATCCACCGGACAGGGCTCACCTTCGCGCGAAGGCTTCCGCGCTGGAAGTCCTGCTCGCGAACATGGCTCCGTCCGCCGCGCCCACGTCCTTCGAGGCAGCGCCCGCCGCGTTCCCCGCGTTCACGCGCTCACAGAAGGTCTTCAGCTTGTTGGGCGCGCTGCTCGGGCTGCTGCTCGCGGCGCTGGACCAGACGATTGTCGCCACCGCGGGCCCGTCCATCCAGGCGGACCTGGGAATCTCTCCGGCGCTCTACCCGTGGCTCACCACCGCGTACCTCGTCGCGTCGACGATGATGGTGCCCGTGTGGGGGAAGCTGTCGGACCTGCTCGGCCGCCGCGCGGTGCTGGCCGCGGGCATCGTCATCTTCCTGCTCGGCAGCTTCTTGTGTGGCGTGTCGCGCTCCACGGTGGCGCTCATCCTGTTCCGCGCGGTGCAGGGGCTGGGCAGCGCGGCGCTGTTCACCGGCGCACTGTCGGTCGTCGCCGACCTCTTCTCGCCCCGCGAGCGAGGCAAGTACCAGGGCCTGTTCGGCGCGGTGTTCGGCCTGTCGAGCGTGGTGGGTCCGCTCGCCGGTGGCTTCATCACCGACAGGCTCGGCTGGCACTGGGTGTTCTTCATCAACCTCCCCGTGGGCACGGTGGCGCTCGCGCTGGTGTTGCTGCGCATGCCCCGTCTGCGGCCGGAGGGCATCCCTCGGGGGAAGCTCGACCTGGTGGGCGCGGTGCTGCTGGCGTTGGCGGTGGTGCCGCTGCTCATGGCGCTCAGTCTGGGACGCGGCGCGGAGCAGGTGGCGCACGGGGGCGGCTGGGCGTGGAGTTCCTGGCAGGTGCTGGGGATGTTCGCGCTGGCGGCGGTGGGCACGGCGCTCTTCATCCGCGAGGAGCGACGCGCGCACGAGCCCCTCCTGGACCTGACGTTGTTCCGACAGAAGACCTTCGCCCTGGGCAACCTGGCGGTGTTCATCATCGGCGCGGTGTTCCTGTCGGGCGTCGTGTTCCTGCCGCTGTTCATGGTGAACGTGGTGGGGCTGTCGGCGACGCACTCGGGGCTGACGCTGACGCCGCTGACGTTGGGCGTGGTGGCGGGCAACGTGCTCAGCGGGCAGCTCGTCTCGAGGCTGGGCCACTACAAGGTGTTGATGCTCGGCGCGCTCGTGCTGCTGATGGTGGGCTTCACGGTGATGGGCTTCACGCTGACGCCGGACTCCACGCAGGCGGAAGTCACCGTGAAGATGGTCCTCGTCGGCGTGGGCCTGGGGCCGACCATTCCGCTCTACACGCTGGCCATCCAGAACACGGTGTCACCGCAGCACATTGGCGTGGCCACGTCGGCGGCGACGTTCTTCCGGCAGCTCGGGATGACGCTCGGGGTGGCGCTGATGGGCGCGGTGTTCGCGACGACGCTGTCCCATGAGATGGGGACCCGCGTGGCCCAGGCCACCGAGGGACTTCCTCCGCATCTTCGCGCCGAGCTGGCCTCCGCCACACCCGGCGCGGGAGGTGAAGGGGGCTCGGCGCGCACCGTCTTCCAGGCGGAGGAGGTGAAGCAGCGCGTGCGCGCGGAGCTGGAGGCCGAGCGTCAGCGCGTGAAGGCGTCCGACTCCGCGGTGGCGCAGGTGGATGCACAGGAGCAGAGCGCGCTGGAGGCCGTGGACCGGACGAGCCGGGCGCTGAAGGAGTCCTTCACTCGCGCGGTGTCGGATGTGTACCGCTGCGCCATCCTGGTCGCGCTGCTCGCGTTCCTGGTGACGCTGCGACTGCCGGAGCAGCCGCTGCAGCGCGGACGCAAGCCGGCGCCCTCGGAGTGAGCGGGGCTCACGCGAAGGTGCGCGCGGTGGACCAGGCTTCGAGCGTGTAGATGTGCACGGGCAGGTGCCCGGCCTCGCCCCATCCCGGACGCAAGGAGGGAGAGGCCTCGACTCGAGCCACACGTCGAACGCGGTCGTCGCGAAGAGATGCCCCTCGGCGTGGAGGGACGAGGGTTCCTTGACGATCTTGAACGACCAATGCCTCCTTGCGCATCAGCGCCACGCCTTATGGAGACGCGGGCGGATGCTCCCAGAGCTCTTCCCTGAGATGCGGGCGCTCAGGCTTCATCCAATTTTGTCGATATCGGCGGCTCTGACAGCAATCCGGCGGCGGATTGAAAGCAAACCGCCCGATATCGACAAAATTGAGTGCCTCCACCCGCAGCGAACCGCGGGGGCCCCCGCTCAGTGCCCCGCGCTGGCCTTCGGGGGAGTCGCCACGGGCGCCGAGCCGGGCTGCGGCGAGGTGGGCGCCTCCGGGCGGACGAGCGTGTCCGGGGACTCGGCGATGGCGTACGTCACCCACGCGGTGGCGGCGGTGCTGCGCGCCAGGTCCTGCGGATCCACCTTGTCCAACGTGTCCGCGTGCGTGTGGTGCACATCGAAGTAGCGGCTGGAGTCCACCTCCACGCCGAAGAACGGAACCCGCGCCGGCACCAGGGGACTGATGTCCGCGCCCCCCGCCTCGCGCGCGGAGAAGTTGGCCGCGCCCAGCGCCACCAGCGGCGTCAGCCAGGGCTTGATGAGCTCCTGCCCACCCGCGCCCGCGCGCAGGCTCACGGACACTGGACGCCCACCGCCCGCGTCCATCTCCATGGCCGCCACGTGCCGGGACAGCTCCGCCGCATGCGTCTCCGCGTACGCACGGCCACCGCGCAGACCGTTCTCCTCATTCATGTAGAGCACCACGCGCACCGTGCGCCGAGGCGCCTGCGGCAGCTTCGCGATGAGTCGCGCCGCCTCCATCACCATCACCACGCCCGCGCCGTCGTCATGCGCGCCCGTGCCCACGTCCCACGAGTCCAGGTGCGCGCTGATGAGCACGATTTCCTGCGGCTTCTCCCGGCCGCGAATCTCCGCGACGACGTTGTGCGAGTCCGCGTCCGGCAGCTCCGAGCACCCCAGCACCAGCTTCACCCGCACCGGCCCCAACCCGAGCTGGCGATGCAGCAGGTCCGCGTCCTCCGTCGTGACGGACGCCGCGGGGATGCGCGGGCCTTCGTCCTCGAAGCGCGTGGAGCCGGTGTGCGGCGTGCGCAGGGACGCCGTCGCCAGCGAGCGCACCAGCGCCCCCACCGCGCCCGCCTTCGCCGCCATCGCGGGGCCTCGGCCGCGCAGTCCGGCGAAGCGCCCGTAGTCCGCGGCCACCGTCATGGTGTGGTTGAAGAAGACAATCTTCCCCTTCACCGAGTCACCCAGCGCGGTGAGCCCCTCCAGCGACGTCACCTCCACCACCTCCGCCGTGAGCCCCTCCGGCGCCGTGGGAGGACTGCCACCCAGCGCGAGCAGGAACAGCGGATGGCCGCGCGTGCGCTCGGACGCGAGCACCTCGCCGCGCTCCTCGCCGCGCACCCAGCGCGGCACCTTCACGGGCTCCGTCCACGCCTTCACCCCGTCCGCCTTGAAGCTGCGCAGCGCCCACTGCACCGCCGCCGCCGCGCCCTCCGAGCCCGACAAGCGCGGGCCAATCCCATCCGTCAGCTCCGCGAGCCGCGCATACGAATGGCCCTCCGTCAGCGCGGGCCCCACCAGCTTCTCCGCGACAGCCAGGGGCGGCGCGTAGGCCTTCGCCGCGGGCGTGGACTTCGTGGCGGCCGGCGCGGCACCCGAGACGAGCTGGAGCGCGAGGGATGACGACAGGATGAACGTGGAGACGGGCAAGAGGACCTCCGGAAGAGGCGCCCACTCTCCGCCCGGCCTCCGGGCCTCGCAAGCGAGATGCTCTCCACGCCCGGTGCGAGCGCCGGATGCCTGCCTGGTGGGGACCGAAGGGATTCTTCAGGACTTCGTGGGGAATCCCAGGGGCCACCGCGCGCCGAGAGGGGGAACGCGGCGCGCGGGGCTCAACTGGGACTTCATACGGCGATATCGCTTTTGGGGGAGGCGATTACCGCCGCTGCGTCTCACTCTTTGGGAGGAAACGTGCCGGGCATGTTGAAGATCATTCGCAACGACGTCAAGCCCGGTGCCTCACTCAGCGTACAAGCGGACGTTATTTCCCGGAAAGGGGTTCAATTTTACAGCCACACCACCAAATCAAGGTGCGCAAGTGTGGTTTGAACCTCCCGTGGAGATCCAAAGCCTGCCATGCCGCCGCGGCGACCCAAGGCATGGGGCTGTCTCATGCCGAGCGCACGGCGGACTCGCGGACAGCCACGCTACCCCATGACGTCTGCCCAAGCCTCCGCTCATCCCTGACGGAATGGATAAGGGTTTCGGTCGTCCGAAGACAGACGCGGGGTGTGGACCGGAGCCACGCGCACCCATCGCGGTGGATTCCTACCCACCTCGACGCGACTCCTCAGGAATGCGACAGGAATTGGCTTGAGCCGTCGACGCTCGCCCCTGTGGTTGCCCTGCATCCGGGCACACACCCGCGCGCCTGCCCCAATGAATTACGGACATGCATTTTTTCCTGAAATGGTGTCTATGTCCGCGAAGACTCGTTTCACCCCGTCATGCACCAAGCGACGTGCGGCCCCCTCCCCCCAGGGCCGTGGCGTCTCGCGCCCCTGGGCGTTGAAGGAACGCAATGTTGATGGAGCAGTGGGCTCACCGCTTCTTCGAGCTCTCCACCGAGCTGTTCGTCGTGCTGGGTGCGCAGGGCCGGATTCTGGAGGCCAATCCCGCATGGACGGTGACGGTGGGTTGGTCTCCCACGGAGCTGCGGCTGGAAGGTTACCGGGGCTTCGTCCACCCGGAGGACGTCTCCGCCGTGGATGCGCGGCTGGAGTCGCTGGCGCGCACGACGGGCACCATGCGCTTTTCTTGTCGGTGGCGCTGTCGCGATGGGACGTGGGCCTGGCTCGTGTGGAGCGCGGCGTGCTCCGCGGCGGGGGGGCCGCTGTACTGCACGGTGCGGAGGCTGGAGTCACCTCCCGCGCTGGACAAGCACCGCAGCCCCGTCGCCGATTCGAGTGGTCCGGTGCCGCCGTGGGCGATGAGCGACAGCCTGCCCCTGGGCCTGTACGTGGTGGAGGTTCGCTCCGGCACCGTCCTCTACGCCAACCGTCGCTTCTGCCAGCTGTGGGGCATCGAGTCGCTCGAGGCCGCCATGCGCAAGGGTCAGGTCTCTCACGAGGACGTGCTGGGCCACTGCCTGCGCGCCGGTGAGGCCGCCGCCTTCCTGCGCTTGAATCCCGCCACCACGGAGACGGACGCGCCCCCGCCGCTGCACGGGGACGAGGCGGTGCTCTCCAACGGGCGGACCTTGCGCCGGCTCTCCACGCCCATGGGCGCCAGCGGTGACGAGTCCCGCTACCGGCTGTTCGCCTTCGAGGACGTCACCGAGCGCAAGCGCACGGAGGAAGCGCTGCACCGCTCCGAGCAGAGCTTCCGCAAGCTCATCGAGACGGCACCCGAGGCCATCTTCGTCCACCGGGACCAGCGCTTCGTCTACGTCAACCCGACGCTGCTGCGCGCGCTGAGGTACGAGCACGCCAGCGAGCTGTTGGGCCGTCCCATCTGGACCATCGTCCACCCGGACGACCTGGATGTGGTGCGCCAGCGCGTGCATGCGGTGGTGGCGCGGGGCGAGCTGGCCCCGCTGCGCGAGATTCGCTACCTGCGCCGCGACGGCACCTGGTTCGACGCGGAGAGCGCGGGCCTGCCCGTCGACTTCGACGGCGTGGGCGCGGTGGTCGTCATGGCGCGCGACATCACCGAGCGCAAGAACATGCAGGCCCAGCTCCTCCAGTCGGACCGGATGGTGCTCGCCGGCACGCTCGCGGCGGGCGTGGGCCACGAAATCAACAACCCGCTCACCTACGTCATGGCGAATCTGGAGTCGGCCATGGAGTCCATGCAGCGGTTGGGCGGGGAGCTGGGGCGGATGCTCCCGGATGGGGCGCTCGCGCCGGGCTGGTCCGGGTCCCTGAAGGACACCGGGGAGCTGCTCAAGGAGGCGCTCGAGGGCGCCACCCGCGTGCGCAACATCGTCCGGGACTTGAAGTACATCTCCCGTCAGGACGAGGAGCGCCGGGAGCTGCTCGACGTGCGCGAGTCGCTCGAGTTCTCCCTCAAGCTGGCCTCCAGCGAGCTGCGTCCCCGGGCCCAGGTCGTCAAACGCTACGAGGACGTGCCGCCCGTGCACGCGGACGCGTCCCGGCTGGGGCAGGTGTTCCTCAATCTGGTGGTGAACGCGGCGCAGGCCATTCCGGAGGGAGACCCGGCGAACCAGCAGGTGACCATCTGGGTGCGTCCGGGCGTGCATGGCGGCGTGGCGGTGGACGTGAGCGACACCGGCTCTGGCATGCCGCCCAGCGTGCTCGCGCGCATCTTCGACCCGTTCTTCACGACGAAGGCGGTGGGCTCGGGCACGGGGCTGGGGCTGTCCATCTGCCACGGCATCATCCGGGGGCTGGGTGGGGAAATCACCGTGCGCAGCGAGCCGGGGCGGGGCACCACCTTCACCGTGCAGTTGCCGCCCGCGCCCGCGGACGCGACGCCGCGCGAGGTGCCCGCGTTGCCCGCGCCCTCGTCGGAGCGCAGCGGTCGGCTGCTGGTGATTGACGACGAGCCCGCGGTGGGACGCTCGCTGGCGCGCATCATCGGCAAGCGGCACCAGGTGACGGTGGTGGGCAGTGGCGAGGAGGCGCTGACGAAGCTGTCCTCCGGAGGCCCGTTCGACGCCATCTTCTGTGACTTGATGATGCCGGGCATCACCGGCATGGACGTGTACGAGCGGGTGAGGGAGCGTGAGCCCGGGCTGAGCCTGCGCTTCATCTTCATCACCGGTGGCTCGTACACCACCCGGGCGCGCCAGTTCCTGGAGCGCATTCCGAATCCACGCATCGAGAAGCCCTTCGATGCGCAGATGATTCAACAAATCGTCGGAGAAGTGCTGGCGGTCGACTCTCCTGACGTCGCCGCGCTTGCCACGAATGAGTGAGACTTCACCGTGCCGGATTTCCCGGCGCGCAACCGAAGGGAGTTCCTGGTGATTGGCGGCGGCTTCGTCATCGATGCGGTAACGCATGCGTACAACCTGCACCCGTCCAACTGGCGCGCGGGGAAGTACGCCGAGTCCCTGGCACAGCTCATCTTCGGACTGCACAGCGGGTTGTCCAACGACTCGCACCGCGTCCCGCAGGCAGACCAGTTCATGAAGGACTGGTCCGTGGACGAGCTGGCCCACATCCTCTTCGTGGAGAGCGACATCGACCTGGCGGTGCACCACGTGCTGCCGCTCCAGACGCTCTACACGGACGGGCTGTGCTCGTACGAGAAGACGGTGGATATCAAGCGGCGCTTCCCGGACCGCTTCCTCGTCTACGCGGGCGTGGACCCGCTGCGGGGCACGGCGGCGCTGGAGGATTTGGAGCGCCAGGCGGAGGACCTCAAGCCCACGGGGTTGAAGCTCTATCCAGCCGCGTGGCTGGGGGACTCGTTCAAGCACACCGGCTGGCGGATGGATGACCCGAGCATCGCGTTTCCGCTGTTCGAGCGGGCGCGCAAGCTGGGCATCAAGAACATCGCGGTGCACAAGGGCCTGCCGATGGGGGCGGTGCCTCTGGAGCCGTACAAGGTCGACGACATCGGCGGCGCGGCGGATGCGTTCCCGGACCTGAACTTCGAAATCGTCCATGGGGGCATGGCGTTCCTGGACGAGACGGGCATGCAGCTGTCGCTGTTCCCCAACGTGTACGTCAACCTGGAGGTGACGGGGGCGTTGCTGGTGAAGCGGGAGCGCTGGTTCGCGGAGTCGCTGGCGGCGCTGCTCAAGTGGGCGGGCCCGGCGAAAATCATGTGGGGCTCCGGCACGGTGTTCAGCCATCCGCAGCCGGCGCTGCACAAGTTCTGGCACGACTTCCAACTGCCCGAGGAGCTGGTGCAGATGGCGGGCATGCAGGTAACGCCGGAGGTGAAGCGGATGATTCTCTGCGACAACTACGCGCGCTACGCCGGGGTGGACGTGGAGGCGGTGAAGAAGCGCATCGAGAACGACGAGTTCTCGCGCAAGCGCGCCAAGGGCGACATCAAGCCCTACAGCTACAAGCCGGAGGCGCGGCCGTGACGACGGAAGCGGCGCTGCGAGAGCGCATCCAGTCGATTCCGGACCCGTGCAGCCTGGCGACGGGCGTGCCGTTGGGGATTGGGGAGATGGGGCTCATCCAGAGCGTGAAGCACGAGGATGGGAAGGTGACGGTGCGCCTGCACATCACGTCTCCCATGTGCATGATGGCCGCGTACTTCATGCGGGAAATCGAGCAGCGTCTCACGGGCCAGGAGGGCGTCGAGTCCGTGCACGTGGAGTTCGACCACGACCTGAAGTGGACGCCGCAGGACATCCAGCCCGAGGCGCGTGAGCGACTGGCGGCACGGCGCATCACCATGCTGGGTGGGCGCCTGTTGCCGCGCACGGAAACACCGGCGACGAGCGGGAGCTGAGCGATACGGACGCGCGGCGGGCCCGAGGGCCCGCTCGTCGCGGCGCGCGGTGAACGTGAGGCGAAAGGCTTTCGCCTCGACACCGTGGCCCACGCGGGTGCGTCGAGGTTCACCGTGAGCTTGCATCACGGGTCTTCCGCCTCGGAGTTTCTGGGGAACCAGTCCATGGACATGAAGGTCGTGTTGTTGAGCGTGGTGCTGTTGAGCACGGGCTGCGCATCACTTCCGCCTCCTCCTGGCGGAGCGCTGCGCTCGGATGCACTGTCGAGCGCGGATTCTCGAAGCCACCGTCGACGCGACACGCGCCTCCTCGCATCCAGTGCGCGGTCGGTGGATTCAGCCGTCGTCGGTGTAGATGCCTGGGAGCGGTTGCTCGCGGTGGCGGGGCTGGATGAACGGGATGAGCGCCCGTTGTCCGGTCAGTCCCTCACGCCCACTCAAGCGGCACGGCTGTTGGCGAGACTGCCCGACAAGGCCGTGACGCTGGGACAGTTTCCGGCGCGAGTCGCCGTGGGCTTCATGCTGCGAGAGGTGATGGCTTCGGGAGAGGCGTCACGCGCCGAGCTGGTCCGCCGGACGGAGCGCTTCGAGCAGGTGGCGGTGTTGAGGCCCGATGGATGCCTCGCCTGGGTGCGCAGCGGACAGACGCAGCAGCGCGTGGGTCAGGTCGAGTGGAAGGACGCCAACTTCCGAGCGGGGCTGTTCGAGCTGGGGCGCTTCTACACGGGCAAGGGGGGCGTCTTCCGTCCATTGGGTTCACGACTGGAGGAGCTGCGAGGCGGTGCGTTCACCGACGTCCACGACGACGCCGACACGGTGAGCCGGGTCCTGGACGGAGCGGAGGAGTCCTTCGTCGAGCTTGCTCTGGCCGTGGGGCAGTTCTTCTCGACTTCTCCCGCCAACCATCTCGCCGCGCTTCAGCACATGCCCGCCACGCTGTCGGCCTTGCTGGCGTCATCGCCGGAGTACCTGGAGCACTTCCAGTACCTGCCCCGGGGAGAGCAGATTCAAGTGGTCTCCAAGCTGGTGACGGGCCTCATCACGGCGTGGGGAACGGCGAGTGGCGTCGCGAAGACGATGGGAGGCACGGCGTTCGCGACGGCGGAGGTTCCAGTGCTGTCGCTCTCCGCGAGTGGTGCGCTCGTCATGGAGCGAGTCTCGGTGCCAGTGGGGCGCGCGGCGGCGGTGCTGGGCGGTGGACCCGGCGCGGCCATCATCCTCCAGCGTGCAAAATCAGCAGGGCAGAGCCCAGCCCCCTCCCGAGGGCCTGGACAGTGGAAGCCCGCGAACGAGTCCATGAAACCAGCGGCTCGCCGATACCAGGAGCAAATCTCGGGACACACCGCCGACGACGCCTACTGGGTGGGCGACGTGAAGTTCGACGGATACAAGGACGAGAAACTCTTGGAGGCCAAGGGCCCCAACTACGACAACAAGTTCACGGACCAGTTCGACCCCGAAGACTGGTTCGAGCCCACGGGGGCTCAAAAGATCATCGATCAAGCCCAACGACAAGAACGGTCGGTTCGCGGTCTGGGCATTCCCATTGAATGGCACGTCGCAGAGATGAAGTCGGCAAAGGCCATTGAGAAGCTGCTCCGTGCCAATGGTGTCAAAGATATCAGGGTGTTCCACACTCCGGTGCGCTAAGGAAACAACTCCGTGCCCCTCCAACCAGAATTCGAGCCTTACTCATACCCGGAGACCTATTACGCAGGCGCCTATTGGGGACCGCGCCGCGAGTCACCGGAGCAGTGCGCTCACCGCACTGCGACCTTTCTCAACCACCTGGCACCATGCGACCCGTTCCTGGCCCATTGGTACAAACCCACTCGATCGCGCAAGGAGGCGCGCAACAAATACCCATTGATGCCGCCCGATCTCCCCACCCTCACCGAGCTCTTTCGCAAGGGCGTCAATCGGGAAGGAAAAGGGCCCGTCATTGAAGAGCTGGGCTTCAGCTTCTGGTTCGGAAATGGAGGGGGCAATTACGACAGAGCAGGCCTCCGCATCCATTCCGGAAGCTACGGGGAGGGAAATTCCAATGCGTGCGTGCTGTCGTTGCCCTCGCTCGGTCGCAGCAAGAACGCGGACCGCATCATCACCGCGTCCGTCCTCACGAGTGTGGTGCGCTGCATGGCACTGGCATGGGAACCCGATTGGGCCATCGCCATGTCACACGCGTATCGAGCTACGGAGGATGAGCGCGACGGTCAAGCCAACGACAGACCCGGCTGGATATCCTACTTCGCCAGGCACCGAGGCACCGTGCCTCCACTCCCCGCGCCCGTCCGCATCGAGCACGTCGGGGACCAGGGCACCCTCATCATCCTCACCCCCGAGCGTTTCACCTACGAAAACGCCGAGCACGTCGCCCTCGCTCGGCGCGTCCACGAGCTGCTGGTGAAGGCCGGCCTCATGGAGCCCATCGTGCGAAGACCCGCGTGAACTACAGCACCCGCCGCACGAGCTGCGGGAACACCTTCGACACCTTCCCCAGCAGATAGTCCCCGTAGGTGCCCTCGAACGCGTGGACGCTCGCCCCGTCCCACCGGCGAGCACGGTCCTCATCCACATCCGCCGAAGCCACATCCGGCAGCGGTAAGACTTCCGCCGCGAAATCCGGGTCGAAGAAGAGCGGGAACGAGAGCCTGTCCCTCCCACTCACGTTCTTCACCCGATGCGGCGTGGAGCGATACCAACCGCCCGTCAGCCGGTCGAGCATGTCGCCGATGTTGCACACCAGCGTCCCCCGCAGCGGCGGCGCGTCCACCCACCCGCGTCGCGACTTCACCTGCAGCCCACCATTCGAGTCCTGCGCGAGCAGCGTCAGCAGCCCGTAGTCCGTGTGCTCCCCCACGCCCCAGTGCTCCTCGCCATCCGCGGGCTCGGGCTCCGCGGGGTAGTGGAAGACGCGGAACAACACCGTGGGGTCCGCCGTATACGTCCGGTGGAAATAGTCCCGCTCCAACCCCAGACTCTCCGCCACACCTTCCATCAACGCATGCGCCGCGCGAGTCACCCCGGCCATGTAGTCGAGCACCACCGCGCGCAGCCCCGGCACCTCCGGCGGCCACAGGTTCGCCCCGTGCAGCGGCCAGCCCGCCTTCACTCGCGGATGCTCGGGCCCCAGCTCCGTGCCCAGATAGAGCCCCTCCTTGCGGTCCGGCTTCCCCGACGTCAGCTCGCCCCCCAGCGGGAACCAGCCACGCCACGCGGGCCCACCGTGCGCCATGGCGATGGCCTCCTTCGCCTCACGCGGCAACGCGAAGAAGCGGTGACTCTCCTCCTCCATCCGCGCGAGCACCGCGTCCGAAACCCCATGCCCGGAGACATAGAAGAAGCCCGTGTCGCGACACGCCTGCTCGATTTCACGCGCCACCTGCTTCCGAGCCTCGGAAGGAGACGCGTCGAACAGCGGGGACATGTCGATGACGGGCAGGCGCTCCGGCGCGGTGGTGACTCCAGCCATGCCAGGAAGCCTACACCGAGCCGCACGCGGGGCGCCCGACCTCACACGCAGGCCCGCCTCTAACGAGTAGTCCTGCGCACTCTCAGGGTCGGCGTTACTCCCCTCGCACCCGACCACCACGCTCGTGGGCCCCGCTCACCCCGTGCTCACCCACCAGCAGGCGCGACACACCTCGCGTGTCATTGGACCTGGGCGAACTCACGGACCCCACCACACGCTCGGGTACTCCCACTCACCCCGTGCCCACCAGCAAGCAGGCGTGACGCGACCCACGAGCCACTGGACCCGGGCGCACTCCAGGCAGAGAGTGCGCCGCGCCTCCCATGTCGACACCCGCCCCCTCGGAACCGTCTCACTCCACGCTCAGCACCGGGCTGGTGGGGCTCATGGCCGCCGCCTCCGGCGCCACCGCCGCGAACCTCTATTACAACCAGCCCCTGCTCGGAGACATCGGCCGGGAGCTGAACGCCTCGGGCAGCTCGCTCGGCCTCGTGCCCACGCTGACCCAGGTCGGCTACGCGGCGGGCATGCTGCTCATCGTCCCGCTCGGCGACAGCCTGGAGCGACGGCGCGTCATCGTCACCATGTCCGCGCTGGTGAGCCTGGCCCTCGTCGGCGTCGCGCTCGCGCCCACCCTTCCGTGGCTCGTCCTCGCCAGCTTCATCGTGGGCGCCACCACCATCGTCCCCCAGCTCCTCGTGCCCTTCGCCGCGCACCTGGCCCCCGCCGCCCAGCGCGGACGCGTCGTCGGAACCGTCATGAGCGGCCTGCTCATCGGCATCCTCCTGTCGCGCACCGCCGCCGGCTTCGTGGGCACGCACCTGGGCTGGCGCTCCATGTTCTGGATGGCCGCCGGGTTGATGCTCCTGCTCGCACTGGTGCTGCGCTTCACCCTGCCCTCGCAGCCGGCCGTGGCCGCCATGCCCTACCCGGAGCTGATGCGCTCACTCATCCACCTGGCGCGCACCGAGCCCATCCTGCGTCTGCACTCCGTGCTCGGCGCGCTCACCTTCGGCGCCTTCAGCGTCTTCTGGTCCACGCTCGCCCTGTACCTCCAGAGCCTCCCCCAGCACTACGGCCCCCAGACCGCCGGCCTCTTCGGTGTCGTCGGCGTCGTGGGCGCGATGATTGCCCCACTCGTGGGCCGCTATGCGGACTCACACGGCGGCCGGCGCATCAACATGCTGGCCATCGGCGTGCTGCTCCTGTCCTTCGTGTTGATGTGGCCACTGGGCCGCTGGCTGTGGGGCATCGCCCTCGGCGTCGTGCTGCTCGACCTGGGCGCCCAGGGCAACCACATCTCCAACCAGACGCGCGTCTACGCCCTGCGTCCGGAGGCGCGCAGCCGCCTCAACACCCTCTACATGGTGACGTACTTCGCGGGCGGCGCGGGTGGCTCCTGGCTGGGAACCACCCTGTGGACCCACTTCGGCTGGGCGGGTGTCTGTGCCTCCGGCGCCGCCCTGTGCCTCACCGGTCTCGCCGTGCTCGGACTGAGCCGACAGCGCGCTCAGCCCGGCGACGACAGACAGGTCCACCACCACTGAATCGAGGGGATGGGCAACGGACATCCGGAGCCCGGTTTGCCCGCCCCCCCCTCGCTCGACTCAGGCCGGCGGCTCCTTCGGCTTCGACTCCGGCGTGAGCACCACGAGCAACTGCTTCGCTGACACCTGGCCACCCACCGAGGCATTCACCGCCTCGACGACACCAGAAATGTCCGCCGCGAGCTGGAACTCCATCTTCATCGCCTCCAGCACGAGGAGGACGTCACCCGGCTTCACCTTGTCACCCGGCTTCGCATCCACGCGCAGGATGCGCCCGTCCATCGGCGCGAGCAGACGGCCCGTGCCCGCCCCTTCCGTCGACTTCGGCGGACGGAACGTCACATCCGTGAGGCGGCGTGCCCCGACTCCCGAATCCAACCAGAGCGAGTCCCCGCTCCGGAGATAGCGCGCACGGCCTCGCGCCCCGGCGATGGAGTAGTCGAACACGCTGTCCGCCAGGCCCAGCACGCCGACCTCGAGCGACTCGCCGTCAGCGCTCACCTCGTACAGCGTGGGAGACACCGGCCGCACGGTGACCTTCGACTGACCGTTCCGGTCCTCCAGCGTTATCGCCACTGGATGCGTGTACGCCGTGTTCCAGTTCACCAGCGAGCCGTCCAGCCCGCTCCTCCTCGCGAGCACCTGCGCCTCGTCGTGGAAGAGCGCCGTCGCCGCCAGCGCCCGCTCACGTGGAGTCGTCTCGTACAGCCGCGTCAGCGTCGCGCTATCCGCGTGCTTGCCGATGAAGCCCGTGTCGTAGACGCCGGAGCGGAACGTGCCGTCCTCCAGCACATGGAGCAGCAGCGCCTTGTTCGTGGTGACGCCGAAGACGGTGAGCTCGTGCAGGGCCTCCACCAGCCGGCGCCGCGCCTGCTCCCGGTCCGAGCCGTACGCAATCACCTTCGCCTGCATGGAGTCGTAGAAGGGCGGGATGTCCTGCCCCTCACGCACGCCATGGTCGACTCGCACGCCCTCACGCGAGGGCAGCCGCCACGTCAAGAGCCGCCCCGCCTGAGGTGCGTACTGCTTCGCCGGGTCCTCCGCGCACAGGCGCACCTCGATGGCGTGCCCCGTCCAGGTGATGTCTTTCTGCGCGCGCGGCAGCACCTCGCCCGAGGCCACGCGCAGCTGCCACTCCACCAGGTCCAGGCCGGTAATCTCCTCCGTGACGGGGTGCTCCACCTGGAGACGGGTGTTCATCTCCATGAAGTAGAACTCGCCGCTCGGCGCCAGAAGGAACTCGATGGTGCCCGCGCCCTTGTAGGCAATCGCCCTGGCCGCGGTGACCGCTACCTGTCCCATCCGCTCGCGCAGCTCCGCGCTGACGGCGGGAGACGGGCTCTCCTCGACAATCTTCTGGTGACGCCGCTGGACCGAGCAGTCGCGCTCCCCCAGGTGCACGACGTTGCCGTGCTCGTCCGCGAAGACCTGAATCTCCACGTGCCGCGCGTCGATGACCGCCCGCTCCAGGATGAGCTCGCCGCTGCCAAAGGCATTGGTGGACTCCGAGCGCGCTCCACGCAGCGCGGCGCGGAGCTGTGACGCCTCGTGCACCAGTCGCATGCCGCGTCCACCACCACCGGCCGCCGCCTTCACCATCAGCGGGAAGCCGATGCGCTCGCCCTCCACCGCCAGCGCTTCATCGTCCGCGTCCGAGGCCTCGTAGCCGGGAATGCACGGGACACCCGCCGCAATCATCCGCAGCTTCGCCTGACGCTTGTTGCCCATCAGGGTGATGGCCTCGGCGTCGGGGCCGATGAAGATGAGCCCCGCCTCCTTGCACGCGCGCGAGAAGGCCGCGTTCTCGGAGAGGAAGCCGTAGCCCGGATGAATCGCCTGGGCTCCCGACGCCTTCGCCGCGCCGATGAGCTTGTCGATGACCAGGTACGACTCCCTCGCGGGCGACGCTCCAATCGGCACCGCCTCGTCCGCCGCGAGCACGTGTGGCGCGCCCTGGTCCGCCTCGGAGAACACCGCCACCGTCCGATAGCCCAACCGCCTGCACGTGCGAATCACCCGCACGGCAATCTCACCCCGGTTCGCGATGAGGACCTTGCTGAAACGCTCCATCCCGTTCGCTCCTCTCACAGGCGTGCGACTCCGAAGCTGTTGGGATTGACCTCGCGTCGACCCGCCTCGCGGCAGATGGACAGGACGAAGCCGAGCACCCGCCGCGTGTCGCGCGGGTCGATGATGCCGTCGTCGAACAACCGCGCCGAGGCGTTGAAGGGATGCGACTCCTTGTCGAACTGGTCGACGATGGGCTGCGTGAAGGCGCGGATGGCCTCCTCGTCCACCACCTCGCCGCCGCGCGCGAGCTTCTCGCCGAAGACAATCGACATCACCTTCGCCGCCTGCTCGCCGCCCATGACGGCCGTGCGCGCGTTGGGCCACGCGAAGATGAAGCGCGGATGGAACGGCCTGCCGCACATTCCATAGTTGCCCGCGCCGAACGAGCCACCCACCAGCAGCGTCACCTGCGGCACCGTGGCGTTCGCCACCGCCTGAATCATCTTCGAGCCGTGCTTGACGATGCCGCCCTGCTCCGGCTGCGTCCCCACCAGGTACCCCGTGGTGTTCTGGAGGTAGACGATGGGCGTTCCCGACTGGCAGCAGAGCTGGATGAACTGCGCCGCCTTCGTCGCGCCCTTCGGACTGATGGGGCCGTTGTTGCCGATGATGCCGATGGACGCGCCGAAGAGGTTCGCCCACCCGCAGACGGTGTGCGTGTCGTAGGCGTCCTTGAAGCCCGTGAAGTCGGAGCCGTCCACGAAGCGCGCGATGATTTCGCGACAGTCGTAGGGCTTGCGGTAGTCCGCCGGAATGGCGCCGCACAGCTCGTCAGGCGAGTAGCGCGGCTCCTCGTAGAGCGTGGGGGGAGCGGCCGCCAGTCGCTCGTTCCAGCCAAGCTTGGACACGATTTCGCGCGCCATGCGGATGGCGTCGGCGTCGTCCTCGGCCAGGTAGTCCGCGGTGCCCGCGACGGTGGCGTGCATCTCCGCGCCGCCCAGGTCCTCGTCGGTGGCGACCTCGCCCGTCGCGGCCTTGAGCAGCGGCGGGCCGGCGAGGAACACCTTCGCCTTTTTCTTCACCATCACCACGTAGTCGGACAGGCCGGGCAGGTACGCGCCACCCGCGGTGCTGGAGCCGTGGACCACGGTGATTTGCGGGATGCCCGCAGCGGACATCCGCGCCTGGTTGTAGAAGGTCTCCCCGCCCGGGATGAAAATCTCCTGCTGGTACATGAGATTGGCGCCGCCGCTCTCCACCAGCGACACCATGGGCAGCTTGTTCTGCAGCGCGATGGCCTGTCCGCGCAGCGCCTTCTGCACGCCCCAGGGCGACGCTGTGCCGCCCTTGATGGCGGAGTTGTTGACGAAGACGAAGCACCGGACGCCCGACACGTAGCCGATGCCAGCGATGCTGTTGCCGCCCGCCAGCGAGCCGTCACTGTCGTCGTGGTAGCCGTACCCGCACAGCGTGGACAGCTCCAGGAAGGGCGAGCCCCTGTCCAACAGCATCATCAGCCGCTCGCGGGGCAGCAACTGGCCGCGCTTGTGGAACTTCTCGGTCGCCTTGTTCTCGGTGGCGCGGACCTTCGCCTCCACGCCCCGCAGCTCCGCGAGGCGCGCCAGCATGTCCGCGCGCTGTGCCTGGAACGACTCCGAGCCCGTGTTCACCCGCGATGTGATTCTTGGCATCGGCTCAACCCTCTCCTTCACGAAGCAGCGACTCGGGGATGTCCACATGGCGCGAGCGGAGCCACTCCCCCAGCGCCTTGCCCTGCGGGTCGAAGCGCGTCGATGACGACACACCCTCGCCCAGAATCCCGTCGACCACGAAGTTCACCCCTCGGAGCCGGGGGAAGTCGTGCCGTTCAATCGGATAGGCCGCCGTCTCCGGCAGCAGCTCGCGCAGCTTCTCCGCCGTGAGGAAGTGCGCAAGCCAGCGCCAGGCCGCGTCCGTCCGCGCCCACACGCCGATGTTCGCCGTACCGCCCTTGTCACCACTGCGCGCCGCGATGATTCGCCCCAGCGGTGCTCGCCGCGTGGGGCCCGAAGGCGGCGCCTCCGGCAACGCGGGCGTCTCCACGGGCCCAAGCTTCAGGGATTGCTCCGTGGGCGGGATGAGGGTGCGCGCGCCATCCGGCAGCACTGCGACGTGCTCCACACGCTTCGCGTCGACATAGGCCGGCGTGTAGACGCCATACGGTGCGCCATCCGACGGCGGCGCCGTCATGGTGAAGCCGGGGTAGGTCCCCAGCGCCAGCTCGACGGCGGCACCACTGAAGGAGCGACCCACGAGCTTCTGGTCCGCGTCCTTCACCACGACCCGCAGGAAGGCCGCGGCCTGCTCCTCCGTGGCGGCGTCCTCGCGGTCCGTGCGCACCAGCGTCCAGTGGGACTCCTTGGGCTTGCGCGTGAGCGCCGCCTCCATCTGCCCTCGGATGAGCGCCGCCTTCTCCTCGATGTCGAGCCCCACGAGGATGAACGTCGCCTCGTTCTTGTAGCCACCCAGGTGGTTGAGACACACCTTCACGGTGGGCGGAGGCGGCTCGCCCTTCACCCCGGAGATGCGCACACGGTCCTTGCCGTCATCCGCCAGGGAGATGGAGTCGAACCGCGCCGTCGCGTCGGGCCCCGCGTACCGGGCCCCGGTGATCTCGTAGAGGAGCTGCGCGAGCACCGTGTCCACCGTCACCGCGCCACCCGTGCCCGCGTGCTTGGAGATGACGGACGAGCCATCCGCGTGCAGCTCCGCCAGGGGGAAGCCGGGCCGGCGGACATCCAGCTCCTTGAAGAAGGAGTAGTTGCCACCCGTCGCCTGCGTGCCGCACTCCAGGACGTGGCCGGCCACCATGGCGCCCGCGAGCTTGTCCCAGTCGTCGCGCTTCCAGCCGAAGTGCGCGGCGGCGGGGCCCACCACCAGCGAGGCATCCGTCACGCGACCGGTGACGACGACGTCCGCGCCCGCGCGCAGGCTCTCGGCGATGCCCCAGCCGCCCAGGTACGCATTCGCGGTGATGGGCGAGCCGAGGCCCAGCTCGTCCGCGCTGCCGGAGAGGTCATCCCCCTCCACGTGCGCGATGCGCGCCTTGAGGCCCAGCTTGTCATTCAGCTCGCGCAGCGCCGTGGCGAGGCCGGACGGATTCAACCCGCCCGCGTTCACGACGACCTTCACCTTCTTGTCCAGCGCGAGCCCCAGGCACTGCTCCATCTGCCGGAGGAACGTCTTGGCGTAGCCGGTGGACGGGTCCTTCATCCTGTCGCGGCCGAGAATCAACATCGTCAGCTCCGCCAGGTAGTCGCCCGTGAGGACGTCCAACTGGCCGCCTTCGAGCATCTCCCGGACGGCCGAGAAGCGGTCTCCATAGAAGCCCGAGGCATTGCCGATACGGAGGGGGGACTCGCTCATGCGCTCTCCACGTCCAGCCTGAATGCGGGCAGTGTGGGAGGGCGTCCTTAAAAAAGCAAGCGCGCTTGCTTTTTTCGAGGGTGCCTTTCAAGCTGGCTTCGTGAGCGAATCACCGCCCCCGGGCAGACAGGAACAGGAGCGCAGCCGGGTGACCCGGCAGCGCTTGATGGAGGCCGCCATCGGCGCCCTGTCCGAGCTGGGGTGGGCAGGCTCCACGATGACGGTCATCGCCGAGCGAGCGGGCGTGTCTCGCGGCGCGTGCCAGCACCACTTCCCCACGCGAGGCGACCTGGTCGCGGCGGCGGTGGAGTACGTGGGGCACCAGCAGGTGGAGGAGCTCAGTCGGAGAGCGGCCCGGCAGCCAGCCGAAGCGCGGCGGACGGAGAGCATCCTGCACATGCTGGCGGGCTTCTACACGCAGCCCCTCTTCGCGGCGGTGGCGCAGCTCTGGGTGGCGGCGAGCGCGGACGCGGAGCTGCGCGCGCAACTCCTGCCAGTGGAGGCGAAGGTGGGGCGGGAGGTGCACCGGCTCACGGTGGCGCTGCTCGACGTGGACGACCGCGAGCCGGAGACGCGTGAGCTGATACAGGCGACGCTGGACCTCATCCGGGGCCTGGGGCTCGCCAACCTGCTGCGGGACGACAGCGCGCGCAGGAAGAAGATTCTCCACCGTTGGTCGCTCACGCTCGAGGACGCGCTGCGTTCCCGGCGCGGCCGGAAAGCGGGAGACTGACGCCGCGAGGCGACCACGGACATCACGGGCCCTCGCGCCACGCACGGGGCCACTTCGGGAGACGACATGGGTTACCGCTCTGTATTCGCACCGGGTTGTTTCAAGGGACAGAACATCGTCGTGACGGGAGGCGGCAGCGGAATCGGGCGCTGTACCGCGCACGAGCTGGCGGCGCTCGGCGCGCACGTCGTCCTGGTGGGCCGCAAGCTGGACAAGCTGGAGAAGGTCGCCGCGGAGCTGCGCGAGGACGGCGGCGAGTGCTCGCTGGAGACGGTGGACATCCGCGATGAAGAAGGCGTGAAGGCCACGGTGGCGCGCATCGTCGCGGCGCGCGGGCGCATCCACGGCCTGGTGAACAACGCGGGTGGACAGTTCCCGTCACCGCTCGCGGCCATCTCCAAGAAGGGCTTCGAGGCGGTGGTGGCCACCAACCTCACGGGCGGCTTCCTGATGGCGCGTGAAGTCTACCTCCAGTCGATGAGCAACCACGGCGGGTCCATCGTCAACATGCTCGCGGACGCGTGGGGCGGGATGCCGGGAATGGGGCACTCGGGCGCGGCGCGCATGGGCATGCTCAACCTGACGCAGACGGCGGCGGTGGAGTGGGCGGCGACGGGCGTGCGCGTCAACGCGGTGGCGCCGGGCTGGGTGGCGTCGAGCGGCATGGACAGCTACCAGGACGAGGGCGTCAAGGCGCTCATCCCCCTGTTGAAGAAGGAAGTGCCGTTGCAGCGGCTGGCCACGGAGGCGGAGGTGAGCGGCGCCATCGTGTTCCTGCTCACGGACGTGGCGGCGTTCATCACCGGCGAGGTCATCAAGATTGACGGTGGCGCGTCGTGCAACACCAAGATCTTCCCCCTGGAGGAGACCTCCGCGTCCAAGCCCTACGAGGGCTTCCACCGCGCGGCGGCGCCTCGCATCCTGGCGGGCGACGACAAGTCCTGACGTGCCTTGGACGGCGAGGAGTGAAGAGGCCACCTGCTGCAAAAGCCGCCAAGTGCGCCTGTCACGTGGTCGGCAATTTGTCGAGGAGTGCTGCGGACAAGGCGCTCCCGACCTGGAGTAGGGCCATGGATATGAGGGACCTGCTCCGGCAGTCTTTTCCCAGCGATGGCCCTCACTGGGACGTCGCCATCGAGGCGGGCGTGGACGTGTCCCTTCTTCTACAGAATCTTGAGCTCACTCCGACGGAACGCATCGAGCAGTTACAGCGCATGACTGAGCTGTACGAAGCACTCCGCCCCATGATTCATGGCGTCTGACAGGGACGCCGAATGCGCTTCACGGTGAGCTTTGAATCCACCCAACTCACCTCCCCGGTCACCTCGCACCGCCAGCCCTCGTCCGAGCGCATCCGCCTGAAAAACTGCCCGGTGATGGGGATGTATTCGTGGAACCCATCACACGGGGGCGTCCTGGCATTCGCGATGGTGAGCGCGATGGAGACCCAAGCACGCGCACGACCTGGCTCGTTCTCGATGCTGTGGCGCTCCCCTTCCAACACCATGAAGTAGAGCTCGTCGTCCGACAGCTCACTTCCATGGACACCGCTGTACAGGACCGTCGTGCTCCTGGATGACCCTGGCGGATAGCGCGGGTCATCCATCCTCCACGGCAGCAGGCAGCTCGTGCTGTCCCGCTCCGGGTCCACCCTCAATGGCTTCGACAGCCTGCCAATGAAGTACGGCTGCTCCATGCTGTAGTACAGCCAGAGACACGACGGACCCTCGCGCTCAGCGGGCCTCGCCTGCACGTACTGGCAGGACTCGACCAACGCATCCACGTAGTCCTTGTAGGGACCAATCCCCGGCCCCGGAAACGTCTCCAGCAGCGGGTCTCCAAAGACAGGGCGCTCCATGTCGGAGTCCATCGACAGGGCCACTCCCATCACCAGGGATATCAGCCCCCAGCGCCGGCCCGGTCCCACCCACATGTGTCGCCTCCTGTCGGCCATGCCCACATCCAGCGTGGGTTCCTTCGACACCCCTGCCCGTGAGGCCGTTCCCTTCACTCGAACTTGACCAATCGTCCAACAATCGTTATTTGAACGAGCGTCCAAGAACGCGCGCCCCCAGGGGTCTCGCGAGGAGTGCGCATGGGGCGACCGAAGACTTTCGATGAGGACGCGGTGCTGGACCGCGCCATCGAGCAATTCTGGACGACCGGCTACCACGCCGTGTCGGTCCGGGATTTGGAGACGGGAACGGGCGTCCTGAAGGGCAGCCTGTATGCCGCCTTCGGTGACAAGCGCGCGCTGTTCCTCGCCTCGCTGCGCCGCTACGCGGACCAGAGCGCCGTGCAGATTCGAGAGCTGTTGTCCCATGGCGCCAATCCCCGCGCTGGCCTGGAGCACTACCTGCGCGTGCGCGGCAAGGGCTGCACGGGGCCGGGACGGACGCGGGGCTGCCTGCTCGCCAACACCGCGGCGGAGGTCGCGCCGCATGACCCCGAGGTGCGTGCCGTGGTCGGACAATCCTTCGCGAAGCTCGCCGCCGCCCTGGAGCCCGCAATCGTGGAGGCCCAGGAGCAGGGACTCCTCAGCCGACGACACGACGCGCACGAGCTGGCCGCGCACCTCGTCGTGCTCGTGCAGGGCATGAGCGTGGTGGGCAAGACGGAGCCAGACTCCGCGCTCGTCCGCTCCTCCCTGCGCTTCGCCCTGTCGCTGTTGGAGAACGACGCCCCGGAGAAAGCCCGATGACGCTTCAACTGTCCCCCTTCCTCGTCGACCCTCGCCCCGCCAATCGCTCGCTGTCCACGGGACTGCTCGTGCTGCGGGTCCTCACCGGTGGACTGATGGCCCTGCATGGCGCGGGGAAGATGGTGATGCCCTTCACCTGGATGGGAGAAAGCTCTCCCGTGCCCGGCGTGCTCCAGTTCCTCGGCGCCGCCGCCGAGTTCTTCGGAGGGCTCGCGTGGATGGTGGGAGTCGCGACACCACTGGCCGCGCTCGGCGTCGCCGTGACGATGCTCGTGGGAATCGCCATCGCGCACATCCCACTGGGTGACCCGTTCATCCGGCTCAGCGTGATGGGCGTCACCTCCGGTCCCGGAGAGTCGTTTGGTGGTCTGCCCACCTGGCTCGTCCGCGCGGGAGGACGCAGCGCGGGTGGCTCCGGCTCCTCTGAGCTGGCGACGCTGTACATCGCCGTCTCCGTGCTGCTGCTCACCGCGGGGCCCGGGCGCTTCTCGCTCGATGCGCTGCTGTCGCGGAAGCTCTCCGCTCGCGCCACCGCGTAGAACACGCTGCGGGGAAGACCGCGGGCCACCCGCATTGGACTCGGGTACAAAGGCAATGACTCACAGCCGATAAGGTCCCCGCGCCGCGTGCGCCCGCCGTGCGAGGCATCGTTACGGTGTCTCCACCTCCAACCCCGAGGCGGACATGCACACCCGACGACCCTGGCTGTGGCTCACGACGTTCTTCCTGGCCTCCAGCACCCTCTTCGCTTGTGGCACCGAGGGCACACCTCCACCCGAGTCCTCGTTTCAGTCCAGCGAGGCGCCGCTGGGACTCGGGACGGTGGTGTGTCCGCTCGGGACGACGACCATCTCCTTCTCGCCGCCCCTCACCAATACACCCCAGGACACGTACACCTCGGGTGCCGGCAGCCTCACCAACTGCACGGCGCTGCTGGCCCCTCCGGTGACGTCCGGCACCACGGGCTTCCCGACCGTGCTTCGCCCCGCACTCACCTGCGATGAGCTGGTCGGCATCCGTGGGGCCACGGTGAACATCACCTGGAACACCGGGGAGACGTCTCAGCTCTCGCTCACCCAGGTCATCATCAGCGGAGGTTCTTCCGTCAAGGAGACGGCCCAGATTGGCACGGTCGTCTCCGGGAAGTACGCGGGAGCCACCGCCGTGCGCACCCTGACCTTCGTCACCGCCGACCTGGAGAATGCCTGCGCCTCCCCCGAGGGGCTTCCTCAGTACACGGCCCTCCAGACACTGGTGCTGACCGGCATCTGAATCGTGTCAGCGAAGCGGCGCCAGGGGCCCCATGTGTCCCTGGAGCCGTCGACGACACGTGACTCGCGCCTGACTTCAGTGGGGCGCCGCTCCCGCATCCGTACCGCCATCCGTCCACCAGGAGGGCACCGGCTGGAGCGGCTTGCCCCACGTCGTATCCCCGACGGGGATGCCCGCGTCCGGGGACGTCCCCGAGTCGAGCTCCGTGCCCGCATCCGGCGCGGCCCCTTCCGGCACCAACGCCTCCGGCTCTCCATCGAAGCGACGCCGGAGGATGCGCCCATCCATCCCGATGGCGTACGCGCCGCCACCATCCAACATGCGTGGTTCGGCTCCACACGCAGTGGGGTTCGCGGAGATGCTCACGAAGAACACGGCCCCCTGTCGGAGCACGCGATACAGGTACGACTCCTGCCGGTTCCAGCACGAGCGCTCGCGCGACTCCAACGGCAGGAAGTCATTGGCGGCAATCGAGAGCGCGCCGAGCATCGCGCCATCCAGGACATACGCTCGTCCCTCCGCGGCCAGGGAGAGGGCCTCCTGCCCCAGTGCCTCCGGGAACTGGATGGACGGGTCCTCCGGAAGAGTCGCGGTGCGGGCGCCCGCGTGCCGGACACAGCTCGACACGAGCAGCAGCAGTGGAAGGAGCAGATGTTTCATGGCGTCTTGCTCCCCTCGCACGGCGAGCTTCCCTTCTGGACGGTGAACTTTCGTGTATCAGCATCCGACCAGCGCACCGAGCCCGTCTGCTCGCACTGCCAATTCGCCCCACCGCGCGTCCACTTCAACAACTGCCCGGTCAGCGGGATGTACTGGTGGAAGCCGTCACACGACGGCTCCGACGCGCTTCGAGAGAAGAAGGCGACGACGGAGAGCCTCAAGCGCCCATCCTTCGTCTCGCTCTCGAAGCCATGCGCGAGCCCCTCCGAGACAATGAACCGGATGTCGTTCTCCGTCAGGCTGCTGCCATAGGGATGGTTGTGCAGGGCGTAGATGTATCGGATGGCGTCGGGCGGATAGCGCGGGTCATCCACCCAGGAGGGGAGCAGACAGCTCTTGCTCCGCTGCAACGGGTCGACTCGCGACTGGTCCGTCAGCTTGCTCACGACGTACTGCTGGTCCGGCGTGTAATACATCCAGGCGCAGTACTCACTGGAGACACGCCACCGGACATCGAAGTCCTGGTGGTCCCGCCCACCCGCGCTCGAGTTCGGCTTGGTGAGGATCTTCCGACACGCCGCGAGCAGGGCGCTCGAGGGCGAGCTGAATGGCCCCAGCATCGGCCCCGGAAGCTTGTCCAGGAACGGCGCACCCGGCGCGGGACGCACGATGTCGGGGTCCGCGACCTGGGGCGATGAGCAACCGCCCACCAGCAGCGCACAGGCCAGGGCCTTCCCAAGCCCTTGAACTTTCACCGACATCTTCCTCGGCCTCCCGCTGCTGCCCACGGCGCCCAGGCAGTTTAGGAGGGACTACACCTACATTCAAGACAAAGCAGACAATCAATGAATAAGCGGAAAATGCGGGACGGCTTCGAGGTGGCCTTTTCCAATGGGAGCGGCCACGGGCTCCGGGAAGCACGCCCCCGGAGCCCGCGTCACGTCACCTGACGCTCAATCGCACTCGTGCGTATGCGTGTGCGCGGTCGCCTTGGGACTCCAGCCCTCGTTGCCGTCCTTCTCGAAGAAGAACTTCGCGCGCTGGCGCTGCCGCGTCCCCACCTCGTTGAGCGTGGCCGCGTCGAACAGCCGCCCGTTCACCATGGTGAAGCGCACCCCGCGGCTGTTCATCAGGTCCTCCAGCGGGTTCTTGTCCAGCACGATGAGGTCCGCCAGCTTCCCCTCCTCCAGCGAGCCAATCTCTCCATCCATGCCCAGGTAGCGCGCTCCGCCCAGCGTCCCCGCGCGCAGCGCCTGCAGCGGCTTCATCCCGCCCTGACCGAACATCGACAGCTCCCAGTGCGCCGCCAGGCCCTCGCGCTGTCCATGCGCGCCGAGCTGCACGTTGACGCCCGCGTCGTTCAGCTCGCGCGCCGTCCTCGCCGCGTCCAGGTGGTTCAGCTCGTCGTCCGGCACCATCGTCCGCCGACGGCTGCGCGAGTCCACCACCCGCCGAGGCACGAAGGACAACAGCCGCTCGTCCTGCCAGACGTTCGTCTTCTGGTACCAGTAGTTCTCGCCCCAGTTGCCGCCGTACGCCACGCCCAGCGTCGGCGTGTAGCCCGTGCCGCTCTTGCCCCAGAGCTGCTTCACGTCCGCGTAGATGCGCGCCACCGGAATCGCGTGCTCCACGCCCGTGTGCCCGTCCACCACCATCGACAGGTTGTGCTGGAGCAGCGAGCCGCCCTCCGGCACCACCAGCATGTTCAGCTCTCGCGCCGCCTGGAGCACCTTCTGCCGCTGGTCCCTGCGAGGCTGGTTGTAGCTCTTCACGCTGAAGGCCCCCATCGCCTTCATCCGCCGCAGGTGCGAGCGCGCATCGTCCAGCGTCTCAATCGGCGTCCGATATCCCACGCCCGCCGCGCCATACAGAATCGTCCCCGTGGAGAAGATGCGCGGAGACAACAGCGCGCCTGACTTGCCCAGCTCGCTCGCCGCGAACACCTCTTCCGACGAGTTCGACGGGTCATGCAGCGTCGTCACTCCGAACGCCAGCGACGCCGCCTGCACCCAGCTCTGCTCCGGCATCAGCCCTTCCACGCCCATGGCCCCGTGCCAGTGCACATCCACCAGGCCCGGCATCAGCGTCTTGCCCTTCACGTCGATGACCTTCGCTCCCGCGGGCACCTGCACCTTGCCCACCGGCCCCACCGCGACGATGCGATTGCCCCGCACCACCACCACGCCCTGCTCCAGGACTTCGTCACCCTTCATCGTGATGACCCGCCCGCCCACCAGCGCCACCGTGCCCTCCGGCACGTCCGCCTTCACCTGGAACGACAGGTCCACGCCCTTCTCCGGCACCGCCGGCAGCTTCTCCGGCGCACCCTCCACGAAGGCGAAGGACTGGTTCAGCGCCCGAGTGAAGAGCTCGGGCCCCAGCGCCCAGTGCAGGCTCTTGCTGTCTCCAGCCCAGTGCAGGTATTCGCCCGCGTCGCGGCTCACCTTCGCCACCGGCAGCGCCTTCGCCTCGGGGCCCACCGTCGCCGCCTTCGCGCCCTTCGGGAACGGCGTGATGAAGGCGTTGAAGTTCTCGCGGAACGCCACCCACCGCTCGTCCGGTGACACGCGCAGCTCCGTCGCCTCCGCGCTCGACAGGTGCGAGCGCTCCTCGCCCCCATCCAGACCCACGCTCTTCAGCGAGCGCACGTCCTCCTTCTCCTTGTGCTCCACATGCAGGAAGTACACGCGGTCCGAGCGCGCCCCGAAGTGCGGCTGCTCACCGTCGCGCGCCAGCCTGCGCGGCGTGCCTCCCGACGCGGGCTGCACGAAGAGGCCCGTCTCCCGACTCCACTGCCCCGGCATCAGGTAGCCATCCCCCGTCGCGCGGTACACCAGCGACTTCCCATCCGGACTCAGCGCGGGCTCCACGTAGTAGCCCGGCTTCGACGTCAGCACCTTGCCCTCGCCGCCCGTCGCGGACACCGCGCGGATGGCGCCCAGCTTCTCGTCATCCCACGTCGTGTAGACGATGGAGCGCCCGTCCCGCGAGAACGACGGGTAGAACTCCAGGTGGTCCTCCTGCTTCGTCAGCCGCTTCGGCGCGCCACCCGGCAGCTCCTTCACGTAGAGCTTGCCCAGCGACTGGTACACCACGCGGTCGCCCTTCGGCGACACCTGCACCCAGCGCAGCATCTTCGTGGCGAAGCGCTCCGGCGCCACCACCTGCGGCGAGCGCACCGCCTCGGCAATCGTCCGCGTGCCCTTCACGTGGAAGGGGATGGGCGTCACCTGCTTCGTCGCCACGTCGATGCGCTGGAGCTTGCCGCCCGCCCAGAAGACAATCGCCTTGTCGTCCCGGGTCCACGCCAGCGTCGGGTACACGCCGTGGATGGCCCACGTCTCCTGCATGTCCCTGTCCAGCCCGTCATACAGCGGGCGCTCCGCGCCAGAGGCCACGTCCGTGACGTAGAGCACCGACTTCGTCCGCACCCGGCGGATGAACGCCAGCTGCTTGCCGTCCCGCGACGGCGTAGGGCGGATGGAGCCACCCGGCCCGGTGACGAAGGGGTCGATCTCCTTCGTCTCCACATCCAACCGCTGGATGGCGTAAATCTCTCCGTTGGGGTCCTTGTTGTATTCGAACGTCTTGCCCGGCGTGACGTCCTGGCTGAAGTAGATGTAACGGCCGTCGGGAGAGAAGACCGGCTCGCCCAAATCCTTCTGCTCGTTGGCGCGCTCGGTGAGCTGCACGCCCTCGCCGCCGGAGCGGTGATACATCCACACCTCACCCGCGCCCAGCGAGCGCCGCGAGGTGAAGTGCTTGCGTGCGAGCAGGAACTGTCCGTCCGGACTCCACGCGGGGCTGTTGAGCAGGCGGAACTTCTCCTGCGTCACCGCCTTCGCGTCCGAGCCATCCCGCTTCATCACCCAGATGTTGTCGCCGCCACCCCTGTCACTGGTGAAGGCGATGGACCTGCCGTCCGGACTGAAGCGCGGTTGCATGTCCCATGCGACACCGGAGGTCAGCGCGCGCGCCTCGCCTCCCGCCAGCGGCAACACGTAGATGTCGCCCAACAGGTCGAAGACGAGCTCGTCCCCGCTCGGGCTCACATCCACGTTCATCCACGTCCCCTCGGTGACGTCGATGTCCACCTGCTTCGCGGGGAACCCTGGAGCGTCCACCTTCCAGGCGTCCTTCTCCTTGTCCTCCTTGGCGCCCGCTTCGGCGGACGGGGCGTTGGGGTCCACCTCCACGGCGCGGCCGGCTTCGCGCGCGGCCTCGTCCTTCTTCTGGGGAGCAGGCAGCGGGTCCTGCCGAGCGGAGGGAGGAGTCGCCGCGGGCTGCGCGGCGAAGAGCGTGCCCGGTACCAGCAGGGCGACGCAGAGGGCTGAAGTCAGTCGTTTCACCGGAGGTCCTCGTGATGGGGGACTGCGCGAGATACGGCCGTGCGGGGCGGGGCGACACTACCCGGCCCGGGGACGACAGGCTCGGCGCGCGTGAACAGGGGAGCGGGCAGGCCTCTTCCTGAGCGGCCGACAAAGGCTCGACGCGAAACGTCACGCGCCATCCGGACGTGATTCTGTTATCCGCTTCCCATGTCGGACTTCACCCTTCCCGAAGACAAGGCCGGGCGGCTGGAACGCTGCGCCCTGTTCTACTCGGACATCGTCCCCCACAATCACGCCCTGGGCCTGAAGCTCCTGGACATCGGCCCCGCCGAAGCCACCGTCGAGCTGCCCTACGCGGACTTCCTCGTCGGCAACCCGGAGACGGGCGTCATCGCCGGCGGCGCCGTGACGACGCTCATCGACGCGGCCTGCGGCTCCGCCGTCATCCTCAAGCTGGGCCGCATCCAGCCGCTCGTCACGCTGGACTTGCGCATCGACTACCTGCGCCCCGCCCGCCCCCACGTCCCCCTCATCGCCGTGGCCGAGTGCTACCGCAGCACGCGTCAGGTCGCCTTCGTCCGCGCGCTCGTGCACCAGGGTGACAAGAGCAACCCGGTGGCCTCCGCGCAGGGCACCTTCATGCGGCTGGAGGAATGACATGAGCGACGCCAAGTCCCCCTCCGTCCTCGCCGAGTTGGTGCACCAGGTGCGCAAGACGCGCGACTACGGCCGGCTCACCGACGCCATCCCCTACACGCGCTTCATGGGCATCGGCGTGGAGAACCTGGCCGGGGAGATGCTCTGCCGGATGCGCTACACGCCCAAGCTCATCGGCAACAGCTTCATCCCCGCGCTGCACGGTGGCACGCTGGGCGCGCTGCTGGAGTCCTCCGCCATCTTCGAGCTGCTGCTCCAGACGGAGACGCCGCGCGTGCCCAAGGTCATCTCCGTCACCGTGGACTTCCTGCGCTCGGGCAAGGCGCAGGACACCTTCGCGCGCGCCTTCATCACCCGCCAGGGACGTCGCGTGGCCAACGTCCGCGTCGAGGCCTGGCAGGACGACCGCACCCGTCCCATCGCCAGCGCGCACGCCCTGTTCCTGCTCGCGGAGCCCTGACACCGACGGCGGGGAGGGACCCACCGGGGACGGAGCCCCTGTCCGCTCCCCTGGTGCTCCCTGGCCACCGGTGCTTCGTCATCGCCACCTTGCCACCGGGATGTCCACATCCAGGAGGCTGGCGATGATGCGATGGAACGGTTGGATGCTGGTGGGCGCGCTCGTGCTGGGCGGCGCCGCGGGAGCGCAGGACAACCAGGGCGCGAAGAACTCCAACACGCCGACGACACAGAGCGACGGCACCGGCGACAGTCAGGGCATGATTCGCATGGGCGAGGGAGATGCCATCGACCACGCCGAGGACATCCAGAAGGACCCGAGCGCCTGGCCCGGCACCGGCGGCGCGGGCCAGCCCGACGCGCAGGCCGCGAAGTGGATGCGCGAGGGCCTGATGCCCATCCCTACCGAGGAGAAGGCCTTCCTGGAGGAGCTGCACCACGCCAACCAGATGGAGGTGCAGATGGGGAAGCTGGCGCAGAAGAACGGCACCTCCCAGGCCGTGAAGGACTTCGGCGCCCGCATGGAGCGCGAGCACGGCAAGGCGGATGAGAACCTGCTCGCGTACGCGAAGACGAAGAAGCTCCAGCTCGGTGAGCCGAAGGCGGACTCGTCACTCGCCAAGACGATGCAGAGCGCGGAGAGCGCGACGATGGAGAAGCTGCAGGCGCTCCAGGGCCCCGCGTTCGACCGCGCCTATCTGGCCGCCATGGTGGGCGACCATGACGTGGACATCGCCAAGGTGATGGCCGGGCAACAGCAGTTCGCCGACAACACCGCGCTGAAGGCGATGCTCGACAACCTCCTGCCCCAGCTCCAGCAGCACCGGCTGAGCGCGTATCGGCTGCTGGGCCAGGAGACGCCTCGACAGGCTCGACAGGCTCCGCGCGGCGGTCGCTGAGCTCCCAAAGCGCGTCCGGGGTGAACGCACCCGCGTTCCCCTGCTACGCGGGACATCGGGGATGTACCGAGAGACGCGGGACATCGGGTGGATGGGGATTGTGGGCATGGCGAGTGCAAACTCCGGCCCCTCTCCCCGTTTCATTCCGGAGCCCTGGCCCCATGTCCGAAACGTCGCGTCCCAACATCCTCCTGCTGACGGTGGATCAACTCATGTTCCCCCGGTTCGCCTACGGCCCCGAGGGAGGGTTCCTGCCGGGCATCAAGGACATCCTCGGCTTCATCGACGAGGGCGGGGACGACAACCCCTACCAGAAGTTCTTCCCCGGCTTCACCGCGCTGCGGAAGAACGCCGCCATCTTCCGCAACCACACCATCGCCACCTCGGCCTGCATCCCCAGCCGCGCCGCCATCTACACGGGCCAATACGGCACGCGCACCGGCGTCACGCAGACGGATGGCCTGTTCAAGAGCGGCGACGCCGCGGCGTTCCCCTGGCTGGAGCCCGACGGGATTCCCACCATCGGCCACTGGTTCCAGAAGGCCGGCTACCACACGCACTACTTCGGCAAGTGGCACGTCAGCAATCCACCGGACCACTCGCTGAAGGAGTACGGCTTCGATGACTGGGAGCTGTCCTATCCGGAGCCGCACGGCTCCTCCGTCAACAACCTGGGGACGTTCCGCGACATGGGCTTCGCGGACCTGGCCTGTACCTTCCTGCGCAGGATGGCGCTGGGTCAGCCCTACAACCGCGCGCTCGCCCAGCAGTCCTATTCGGCGCCGCTCGCCGCTGGGCCCTCCACCACGCCGCAGCCGTGGCTCGCCGTCGCGTCCTTCACCAACCCCCACGACATCGCGACGTATCCCATCCTGCCCCGGCAGATGGACTCCGAATCCCGCCCGCTGGGTCCGCTGCACGTGCCGTCACAGACAGCGCGCTCCGTGACTCCCGTCGCGGGCAGCCTCTCCATCCTCCTCAACCCCCAGGACTTTCCGCAGGAGAACGCGCACCTGCCTCCCAACGTGCACGACTCGCTCGTCAACAAGCCGAGCTGCCAGCGCGACTACGCGTACAAGATGGGCCTGGCGCTCGCGGCCAAGACGGGGCTCGTCCTGCATCAGGCGAACGAGAACATCGACGCCGTCTCCGTCACCCTCAACTCGGGCATCCCCTTCCAGCTCACGGCGGCCCCGGATGTGTCCACGCTGCGCTTCGTGCAGTACTACACGTGGCTCATCCACGTGGTGGACGCGCACATCGCCCAGGTGCTGAAGACGCTGGACGAGAGCGGCCTGCGCGAGAGCACCCTCGTGATGTTCCTCTCCGACCACGGTGAGTACGCCGGCGCGCATGGCTACCTGATGGAGAAGTGGCACACCGCCTATCAGGAGGCGCTGCACGTGCCGCTCGTCGTCCAGTTCCCTCCGAAGAAGGACGTCGCGCCGACGACTCGGCAGATTGAAGCGCTCAGCAGCCACGTGGACGTGCTGCCCACGCTCCTGGGACTCGCGGACATCAAGGGCGTGGAGCTCGACGCGATTCGCACGGACTTGCGGCTGCACCGCCCGGTACCTCCTTTCGTCGGCGCGGACTTGAGCCCGCTGGCGCGCGGAGAGACCACCACCGTGACGGAGCCGGACGGCACACCCCGCGCCGGAGTGCTCTTCATCACCGACGACGAGATTACGGAGACGCTGCCTCACACCGGCGACCCGCACCAGGCGCACGACGATGCGCTGTTCAACGTGTTCTCGCGCGCCGTCGACGCCCTGCGCGAAGGCACCACGAAGGCGGGGAAGGTGCCGGAGCTCAGGCCCGGCGCGGTGTGCCAGCCGAACCATGTCCGGTGCGTGCGCACGCCGCGCTGGAAGCTGTCGAGGACGTGGGACCCGTCGGGCGAGTACGCCGACCAGTGGGAGCTCTACGACCTCCAGAACGACGCACTGGAGCTGGAGAACCTGCTCGTGTTCGACGGGGCGTTCCCCACGGTCATCTCCACGCTGCCCAAGGGACTGACCCACGACGAGGTCGAAACCGCCGCGCGCGAGACGCACGCCCTGCTCGGGAA
Organism: Myxococcus eversor; assembly: GCF_010894455.1. Classification (GTDB taxonomy): domain Bacteria; phylum Myxococcota; class Myxococcia; order Myxococcales; family Myxococcaceae; genus Myxococcus; species Myxococcus eversor. Next base: position 80,668 of record NZ_JAAIXY010000034.1, read on the forward strand.
GTACGAGACGGAGAAGCTGTCTCCCTGGCCCGCGTAGTCGCGAGGCCGTGGTGACGGTGAAGCCCGCATGTCCACCGAGGACATGCGGGCTTTCTTGCGTGAGCGCGGTCTACTTCTTCTTCGCCGCGCCTTCCGTCACCACGACGGTGTACGCGAGTCGCTCGCCGTTGCGCTTCCACACCAGCATCGTCGTGGTGCCCGCCACCTTGCCGGTGACTTCAATCTTCCCCTTGCCCAGGGTCTTCACTTCCGCTGTCTCGGGGTCTCCCAGCGCCAGCCGCGACAGGCCCTCCATGTCGAGCACGCGCTGCTCGCCCGCCTTGAGTTCGATGCGCTCCTCCGCCGCCGCGCTCGTGCCCACCAACGCCAGCGCCATCAGCGAGAGTCCCACCAGTCCGTTCCGCATGCGGTGTGTCCCTTCCTTGGGTGAGTCGAGGCGCGTGTTCGCTACGCCTCACTTCAGTGACACCCGGCGCCACCCCATGTCGCACGCGCACCCCTCAATCGCCTCCCCGCCGGTGCACGGAAGGCTTTCATTGTTACAGCGCGGGGCTCCTTTTCTACAGGGTCTCCCTTACGTCGCGAGTCTGGGTGCGCGGCTCGCTTCACCCTGGAGTGCGCGGTGGATGCTCGCCCGAAGACGCGCTTTCGCGCCATGGGCCAGTGTCCCCGGTGGACGGTGGACTGTTCACACGGATGCGCGCGCCTCGGCATGTCCCCTGCTTTCCCCCGCAGGGCATCCGTTCCGGAGGACAGGACGATGAGCGAGCGCGCCCAGGCCCAGTTGAGAGCGTTGAAGGAAGCCGCGCAGTTGCTGTTCTCCCAGGGGCGATACGCCGAATGCGCGGAGGTCCATTCGCGCATCCTCCGCATGGTGCCCAAGGACCCGAACGCGCGAGTGCGTCACGCGGAAATCTGTCGTCGCGCGGGGGACCGACAGGCCGCCATCGCGTCGTATCGCACGGCGGCGGAGCTGCTGCTCGCGCAGGGCTGTGAGGCTCGGGCCCGCGCTTCCTTGAGTGCGGCGCTGGAGTTGGACCCGAGGGACCCGGTGCTCATCTCGGACTTCACTCGCATGGGGCAGGCGGCGCGGCCACCGTCGACCGCGTTGGAGGACGAGCGGCTCTACAGTCACGTCACGGTGAGCGAGGCTCCGGTGGTGGTGGCTCCGCGCACGGAAGCTCGCGTGAAGACGCCGCCTCCGCCGCCTCCACCGTTCGTGCTGCGTGCCGCGGAAGAGACGCGTGCACCGGGGCCATTGCCCTCGGCGCCGGCCATTGCTCCGGTGAAGGTGAAGCCACCGGGGCCCGTGACCCGGGCGCCCGTGCCCGACTCACCGTCGATGCCGAGCTCGTTCCCGCCTCGCGGTGCTGTCGCGCCACGCCAGGTGGAAGCGCCGCGTGAAGTGGCCCTTCCCGTGGTGAAGGGGACGCTGGTTCTGGAGCAGACCCCCGCGGCTCCACGTCCGAGTGTGTCCGTGGCTCCTTCTCAGGCACCGCGCACGACCGCGACCTTGTCTCCGGCCCAGGCACTCCATGCCACGGCGAGCACGACCGCACCCGCGCCTCGCGAGCTGCCCAAGGTGGAGGTGAGCGCGAGTCTCTGGACCACGGGGGCTGCCGTGACGGTGACGCCGGTGACGAACTATCGGCCCGAGCTTCGGTGGCTGAACCCCAACACCGTGGCCCTGAGGGCCTCGCCCCAGTCTCACTGGGTCATCATCCGCGCGGACGGGCCCTTGTCCTTGAGCCGCATGGAGTCACTGCCCGTGCCCGCTCGCGACGTGCCCTCACCAGCGCCCGTCGCCGCCATCGAGGACAGCCCACCCCTCATCGCGCACTGAGGAACACGCGCCTCCATCCTCCGGGGCGCGGGCCATGCGTCCGCGTCTCTCACGGCGGCTTCGAGGTCTCCGAGGTGACTCGAGGCCCACTCTGTTCCGGTATCTGGCGTGAGGCGTCACCGAGTCCCACGACGACACCGTCTCCGGTGAGCGTGTGGCCGAGCACCTCTGCTCACCGTCGAACAACGCCGGGTGAAAGAGAACGCGCTCCAACCCATGGGCCCGCGCATCCTCGCCCACCGTCGCTGACACGTACCGCCTGGCGGAGCGCCTCCACGACACGGAGGCGCCTCCAGCCTTCAGTCTTCACTCCAGGACTCGCGCCGCGCGCGGACTACATCGGCACGGACTTCTTCGGGTCGAAGCGCTTCTTCTCGTGCGTCGCCGGAGGCTGTGCGGCCTTCTCCTGCTCCGCCGTCTTCGCCGGCTCCGGCTCGCGGCTCTCCAGCACCGGGGCCTCCACCTTCTCCTCCGGCATCTGCGCCTTCACCGGCGCCTCGCAGTGCCCACCCTTGCGGTTGGGATGGCAGTGCCGAATCCCATACACGTGGTGACAACCGCACGCGTCGACGCGCTTCTTCGCGCAGATCGACGGATTGAACACCGGCCCCGCCAACGAATCCGCCGGCACCGCCTGCAACGCCACCGCCAGGAACATCCCACCGAGGAAACCCATCGCCCACCCCCTGCCTGGATAGGAGATGGATGGGCCTGGAGCCGGAATGCGGCAAGTCCTTCGCAGATCCAATTCCCGCGCTTCGCACGCGAGCCGACTTTCGGTCGACCGTCCGGGTGTGCGCGCCAGGCCTCGGGGCCCCCACGAGAATGCGTTGCCGACGTCGGGACGGCAACAGCACCCACCCTCCACCCTCGTCCCCAGGTCCGGGGCGGCCGCCACCCACGCACCGCGTCGCGCCCTTGCGCAAACGCCCGTTCTCCGAGGGAAAACCTCGGGAATTCGCTCGCTTTCCCGCCCGCTCTCCCAGCATCCTCGGAGCCTCGGGCGAACCCGGGCGCGACGGTCAGCTTCTTTCGGACGCTCCCGTCCCTCGCGCGTGTTCACCCCTGTCCAGGGGCGTCAGGGGAGGCAATGCCATGAGCTGGAAGCAGCGGTTGGAGAAGACGGCCGAAGGTCACTACGTCCTTCCGAAGACCAAGAGCATGAAGGTCGACGCGGACCTCTTCCTGTCCGACAAGCTCCTGTGGGGCGAGGGCCCCGAGATGCCCGGCCTGGAGGACGCCGTTTTCGATCAGGTGGTCAACGCCGCGTCCTTCCCCGGCGTCACCCGCGTCGCCGTCACCCCGGACTGTCACGTGGGCTACGGCGTCCCCATCGGCACCGTGGTGGAGACCGACGGCATCCTCCTCCCCACCGCCGCCGGCTACGACATCGGCTGCGGCATGGTGCAGTTGCAGACGTCCCTCAACGCCGAGGACGTGGCGGACCCCGCGAAGCGTCGCCAGTGGATTGAGCAAGTGACTCGCCGCATCGCCGTGGGCGTGGGCGCCAGTCGCGTGCAGGCGCAGCGCAAGGTGTCCGACCGCGCTTTCGCGGAAGTCGTCCGCCACGGCGCCAAGGCCCTGGGCCGCGGCTCCGCCGTCACCGAGCGCGACTTCATCCCCGTGGAGGACGACCGGGTGGACATCCCCGAGCGGGCCTATGAGAAGCGCGGCCAGTTGGGCAGCCTGGGCGGCGGCAACCACTTCACCGAGATGCAGGTGGATGAAGAGGGCCGCGTCTGGGTGATGCTCCACACCGGCAGCCGGGGCTTCGGGTGGAACATCGCCAAGACGTTCTTCGTCAAGGGCGCCGCCCAGTTGGGACTCAAGAGCCGCAGCGAGGACTTCGTCTGGCTCGACGCCGACAGCCCGATGGGCCGCGAGTACTGGAACCTGCACAACATGGCGGCCAACTTCGCCGTGGCCAACCGGCTCATCATCGGTGAGGCCGTGTGCGCCGCGCTGGAGGACGTCTTCGGCGGCACCGCGAGCGTCTATTACGAGATTTCCCACAACCTCATCCAGAAGGAGGCCGGGAAGTTCGTCGCCCGCAAGGGCGCCACGCGCGCGTTCCCCGCGGGCCACCCCGCGCTCAAGCGCACCACGTGGGAGGGCACCGGTCACCCCATCCTGATTCCGGGCTCCATGGAGACCGGCAGCGCCATCCTGTTCGCCGAGGAGGGCGCGTCCAAGTCCATCTACTCGGTGAACCACGGCTCCGGCCGGCGCCTGTCCCGAGGCGAGGCCCGGCGCGTGCTGAACCAGGGCGCCACCGACGCGCGGATGGCGGAGTCCGGCATCATCCTCAACACCCGGCAGACGCCGCTCGACGAGTCCGGCCCCTGCTACAAGAACCTGGATGACGTGCTGGAGACGGTGGAGATGGCGGGGCTCGCCCGCATCGCCAAGCGCCTCAAGCCCGTGGCCTGCATCAAGGGCGCGGATTGACCCACACGCGAGTGGGACGTGGACTTCCCGGGGAGCCTGCTACAGTGGCGCCCCTCTGGAGTCCCAAGAATGACCTCGCCGCCCCCTGCCGCCCGCGTCCCCCCGTCGGGCCCCCGTGAGGCCGAGCTGGCTCGCGCCGAGAGCGAGCTGTCCGCCCAGGAGTCCCGCCTCGCGGAGCAGGTGACGCGCGCCCTCGCCGACACCGCCGCCCTCGCCTCCCGGCTGGATGGCGTGCGCGCCGCGCTGGCCCGGGCCCACCAGGAACCCGACGCCGACCCGCAGGTGGGTGAGCAGGCATCCAGGCTCCAGGCCGCTCGCGTGCCCTCGTTGGACGTGGAGGCCGCGCGCGAGAAGGCGCTGGAGGCACGCGAGAAGGCGTTGGAAGCACGCAAGCGGATGGGGACGGAGGTGCAGGCCGCGCTGCGCATCCAGCAGGAACAGACGGCGCAGGTGGCTCGCGCGGTGGCGGACGCGGAGGCCGCGCTGAAGCAGCAGGTGGAGTCCTCCGCGGCCAGGACGCGGGCCCGCCAGGAAGCCGCCGCTCGCGCGCGTCAGGCGGAGCTGGCGCAGGCCGCCGCCACGGTGAAGACGCAGGGACAGCCGCACGAGGCCCCCTCGCGCGCCTCGGACAGCGCGGAGGCCCGGCGCAACGGGCGGGTGCGGATGCACACGTCCATCGACATGCGCAGCGACTCCAACTTCTTCACCGGCTTCTCGATGGACATCAGCGAGGGCGGCGTCTTCATCGCCACGGTGGACGCGGTGCCACGCGGCACGCAGGTGGAGCTGGACTTCACGCTGCCGGGCGGCCGGCCCATCAAGGTGACGGGCGTGGTGCGCTGGGTGCGCGAGTCCAATCCCCGCATGCCGGACCTGATGCCAGGCGTGGGCGTGCAGTTCACCGGACTGCCGCATGAGGTGGCCTCCGTCATCTCCTCGTTCGTCACCACGAGAGACCCCATGTTCTATCCAGACTGAAGCCTGACGCGCTTCGTCGGGTAGTCGACCCAACCTCGCGCCCGGTTGTCCATGAGCGGCGTTGGCGGACTCAAAAAGACAGACATCCGGACCGGGGCTCGGGCATGGTGGCTCGCGGACTTCGCGTCCCCACAGGAGAACTCCACGGTATGAGTGCGCCCACCCGAAGCCCCACCGCCAGCAGTGCCCGTCCTCCCCGCTGGGACTCCGGCCGCCGCGACGATTCCCCCACCGGAGAGGCCTCCACCAACGAGGTGAGCACCGACGTGGCGCCGCCCTCCGTGGACAAGGTCAACCTGGCCCAGAAGCTGGCCCTGTTCTCCGAGCACTGGTCTCCGAAAGTCGTGGGTGAGCTGAACGGCCAGCACGTCCGGCTGGCGAAGCTCCTGGGCCCCTTCACCTGGCACCACCACGAGAACGAGGACGAGATGTTCCTCGTCCTGCACGGCCGGCTGCGCATGGAGATGCGCGAGCGCACCGTGGACGTGGAGCCCGGGGAGTTCATCATCATCCCCCGAGGCGTGGAGCACCGGCCCGTCGCGGAGGAGGAGGTCCATGTCCTCCTCTTCGAGCCAGCCGCCACCCTCAACACCGGCAACGTCCGCGAAGAGCGCACGGCCGATACGATGGAGAAACTCTAGCCCCCGTCAGCAGGGGCAGGCGCCGGCTCGCCCGTGTCGTCCTCCCGCTCCGCGCCCAGCTCCATCAAGGGCAGCTCCACCGTGAAGGTGGAGCCTTCGCCCGGCGTGCTGTCCACTCGGACGGAGCCCGCGTGCGCGTCCACCAGCTGGCGGACGATGTAGAGCCCCAGCCCGAAGCCCGCATGCCGGCCCGCCGAGGGCACCCGCGCGAAGCGGTCGAAGATGAGCCGCTGCGCCTCCGGAGCAATGCCCTCGCCGAAGTCCCGCACCACCAGCCGCGCCCGCGCCAGGCCCGCGCGCTCCACCCGCACAATCACCGGCCGGCCCGCGCCGAACTTCAGCGCGTTGGACACCAGGTTCGTCACCACCCGGTCCAACCGCAGCCGGTCCCACTGCCCCACCAGCCCCAGCTCCGCGTCGAAGACGAGCTTGCTGCCCACCTCCGTCGCGTGCGCGGCGAAGCGCTCCACCACCTCGTGCGCCAGGTCCGCCAGGTCCACCGGCGCCACGTCCAGCACCAGGCGCCCCGCGGACAGCCGTGACAAATCCAGCAGGTTGAGCAGCAACTGCCCCAACCGCTGCGTCTGCTTCAGCGCCGTGCCCAGCCCGTCCCGCACCTTCTCCCGCTCCACCGAGAGGTCCGTGCGCAAGAGCTTGCGCAGCAGCAACTGGAGCGTGTTGAGCGGATTGCCCAGGTCATGCGCCGCCACGCCGATGAGCTCCACCGCCTCGCGCGCCTCGCGCAAGAGCCGCGCGTTGTCCAGCGCCAGCGCCGCGCGCCCCGCCAGCTCCTCCATGAAGACCTGGTCCGCGAGCGTCAGCCGCCGCTCCGGCAGCGACATCAGCAGCACCAGCACCCCCTGCGTCCGCCCCCCCGCGCGCAGCGGCACCGACAAGGACGAGCGCACCCCCACCTGCTCCATCAGCCGCAAGTGCTCCGCGTCCGCCGCCGCCTGCGCCAGCATCTCCGGCGACACGTCCTCCACCCACTGGGAGCGCCCCGTGCGCATCACCTGCCAGAGCCCCTGGGGCGCGTCCGTCGGGGGCGTGTAGCGCCGCACCGACTCCCACAGCCACGCCTCCTTCCGTGCCTCCGCGTGCTTCACCGCCCGGGGCCTCAACTGCCCGGACGGCGTGAGCATGTACAGGAGGCACCCATCCGCCACCTCCGGCACCATCATCCGCGCCAGCTCCGCCACCATCTCGTCCGGGTCCAGGTACTGCTGGAACATCCGGCCCGCCTCCGCGAACAACCGCTGCGTGCGCTCGGCGCGCTGCCGCTCGGTGATGTCGCGCGTCACCGCCGCGTAGCCCCGCACCTCGCCGTCGTCATCCAGCAGCGTGTTGATGAGCGCCTCCGCGAAGAAGTGCGTGCCGTCCTTGCGCGTGCGCCACCCCTCCGTGCGCAGCCGCCCGTCCCGCCGCGCGCGCGCCAGTTCCTTCTCCGGCAACCCCAGCTCCACCGCCTCCGGCGGGTAGAAGCGGTCCACCGGCTCGCCCACCACTTCCGCCGCTTGATAGCCGGTGATGCGCGTGGCCCCCGGGTTCCAGCTCGCCACCCGGCCCCGCTCGTCCAGGAGCAGGAGCGCGTAGTCCTGCACGCCCTCGACGAGCAACTGGAAGCGCTTCGTGCTGGCCTCGGCCTCCTCGCGCAAGGGGCCCAGCCGCCGCAACAACACCCACGCCAGCACCCCGGCCAGCGCCAGCCCCAGGCTCGCCGCGATCAACGTGAGCACCAGGACGCGCTCGTCCACCTCCACCGCCGACTGGATGCCCAGCGCGAGCCGCTCCTCCACGCTCGCGCACAGCTGCTGGAGCGCTTCATAGGCACGCAGGCGCGTGTCCCCCACCCGCTCCTCGAAGAGCACCTCCAGTCGCTCGCGGGGAACGCGGTTGGAATGCGCCACCACCATCTCCCGCACGGCCTGCTCGTGCTCCTGCTCCGCGCGCATCGCGGACTCCAGGAGCGACTCCGCGGGCTCCGTGTCCAGCCGGGACTTCAGCCGCTCATGGATGGCGATGAAGCGCTCGCGCGACGCCACCATCTCCTCGGCGAAGAGCGCGTCGCCCGACAGCGCATAGCCCCGCTCGCTGGACACCTTGTCGCTGAAGGCCCGGCGCAGGCGCTCCACCTCCAGCAGGTCCATGGACAGCTCGAGCAGGCTCGCCTTGTGGGTGGAGCGCACCGACAACAGCGACACCGCCGACGTCACCGCCAGCGCCAGCGCCACCACCAGGGACGCGATGAAGCCAGCGCCGACACGCTGGGAGTACGTCCACGGCCGCCCCACGCCACCCCCCTTGCGCACCAGGACCCGGCCTCCTGCCCGACGCCTGGCACAGCCCAGAAGGTGGCCCCGCTGGCCATGCACCCACACCCCCGCCCATGGGACGGCTTGGCGTCAGGTGCCGGGCACTCCTCGGGACAAGGCTGAAGCGGCTAGCGCGAGCCCGCCGTGGACGACGGGGCCGCCGCTTCCGGAGCACCCGCGGGCACCGGCGCCGAATCTCCGGCCGGGGCCTGGAAGGTGCCCGTCTCAGGCTCCACGGCCCAGGCGGAGAACTTCCGCTGCGTCACGTCCCGCAGCTTCCCGTCCTCGTAACAGACCGAATAGACGAGGAAGAACTCCTTCTCCACCGACGGCGCGCCGTGGCGGTAGCAGTCCGCGCCCGTCGCATCCTTCTCACGCGCCATGGGGCGGCCGAGCAGCGCCATCACCTGGTCCGTCGTCATCCCCCCATGCATGGACTTGAAGCCGTGGTCGGTGATGACCTGGAATGTGGGACGCTGCTCGCGCACGAAGGTCCAGAACACCCCCGCGAGCACCACCGGCACCAGGGCGGCCAGGAGCGCCAGCGCCCAACGCCCCCGGGAGGCCTTCTGGTCTTCCTTGTCATAGGCCGAGAAGAGGTTGCCAGCGTCCGTCTGCTCGGCGGCCAGGGAGGCGTGCGGGAGGTTCTCTGTCGGGCTCACGTCGACTGACATGCCGTTCCAACAGCGCGGATGCAAGAAACTCCACGCCGCACCCCCGGTAACGCCCGCCCGGCAACTTCCCGAGCCGGTGCCTGGCGCTGGAGGGCTTCCTTTCGTGACAACGGAGTTCACAATCGGTGAGAGCCCAGCCTGCTACATCCCCCGCCAAGGTGGGAACCGGGAGATTCCAAAAGATGGCGAAGCGAGGCGCCGCCGGACGCAGCGTCACCCCCCAGAAGCCCCTGGAGCGCGATGCCCTGCCCGCGGGGGCGGAGCCGGACGAGGGGATGTTCTTCAACCGGGAGCTGTCCTGGCTGGCCTTCAACGACAGGGTCCTCCAGCTCGCCGAGTCCGCGGACGAGCCGCTCCTGGAGCGCCTCAAGTTCGTGGCCATCTACGCGCGCAACCTGGATGAGTTCTTCATGATTCGCGTCGCGCGCCTGCACGAGCAGGTGCGCGCCAACGTGGCGCGGCTGGTGCCGGACGGCGCGTCCCCGGGCGCCACGCTCGACAAGCTGCACGAGGGCATCTTCGAGCAGAGCAAGCGCCACAGCGCCATCTTCGAGAAGCTCCTGCGGCCCGCGCTCGCGGAGAAGGGCCTGCGCATCCTCACCGCGAAGGAGCTGGACGCCGACCAGCGCGCCCAGGTGGACCAGCGCTTCCGCGAGCAGATCTTCCCGGTGCTCACCCCGCTGGCCATCGGCCTGGGGCGGCACTTCCCGTACATCTCCAACCTGTCGCTCAGCCTCGCGGTGCTGCTGAGGGACCCGGAGGCGGGCGAGGAGAGCGTGGCCCGGGTGAAGGTGCCCAAGGAGCTGCTGCCCCGCTTCCTGCCCCTGAAGAACAACGTCTTCGTGCCGCTGGAGGAGGTCATCGCCCAGCACCTGGGGGACTTGTTCCCCGGCATGGAGGTGCTGAGCTGGAGCCTGTTCCGAGTCACCCGCGACGCGGACTTCACCGTGTCCGAGGACGCGGAGGATTTGCTCAAGGCGGTGGAGACGGAGCTGCGGCAGCGCCGGTTCGGAGACGTCATCCGCCTGGAGGTGCAGGCGGGCATGAGCCCCAAGCTGCTGGAGCCGCTGGTGGAGGCGCTCGGGCTGGAGTCCCGCCAGGTGTACGAGGAGCAGGGCCTGTTGGGTCTGGGCGACGTGCAGGCCATCGCCTTCGCCCCCGGCTTCCCGGAGCTGAAGGACGCGCCGTGGGTATCCGTCACCCAGCCCCGGCTGCGCCCGGACACGGACACGCCCGAGGGCGTCACGGTGATGGCGGCGATGCGGCGGGGGGATTTGCTCGTCCACCATCCCTATGACTCGTTCGCCACGTCGGTGGAGCGCTTCGTCACGGAGGCGGTGGCGGACCCGGATGTCCTCGCCATCAAACAGACCGTCTATCGCACCTCCGACAGCTCACCGCTGGTGCCCGCGCTGATTACGGCCACGGAGAACGGCAAGCAGGCCGTGTGCATGGTGGAGCTGAAGGCCCGCTTCGACGAGCGCACCAACATCAAGTGGGCCAACGCGCTGGAAGAGGCGGGCGTGCACGTCGTCTACGGCATCCCCTCCCTCAAGACACACGCGAAGGCCATCCTCATCGTCCGGCGCGAAGGCGAGCGGGTGCGGCACTACGTGCACATCGGCACCGGCAATTACAATCCGAAGACGGCGCGCCTCTACACGGACATGGGCCTGTTCACCACGGACCCGGACATCGGCGCGGACGTGGCGGACCTGTTCAACTACCTCACCGGCTTCGGCCGGCCCAAGAGCTTCCGCAAGCTGCTGGTGGCGCCCCTCACCATGCGCGAGGGCCTGCTGGAGCACATCAAGCGCACCGTCGTCGCGCACACGCTGGAGCGCCCCTCGCGCATCCAGATGAAGATGAACGCGCTGGTGGACCCGGGCATCATCCGCGCCCTCTACGACGCGTCGCGCGCCGGAGTGAAGGTGGAGCTCAACGTGCGCGGCATCTGCTGCCTGCGTCCCGGCGTGCCCGGCATGTCCGAGAACATCCGCGTGGTGTCCACGCTGGGCCGCTTCCTGGAGCACGCGCGCGTCTACATCTTCGAGCGCGGCACGGAGCTGCGCTGCTACATCGGCTCCGCGGACCTGATGCCTCGCAACCTGGACCACCGCGTGGAAATCCTCGCGCCGGTGGAGGACCCGACGCTGGCCGCGCAGGTGAAGGACTCGCTGGAGCGCAGCCTCGTGGACAACACCCACGCGTGGGAGCTGCAACCCGATGGCAACTGGCGCCGCCTGACGCCTCCCGCGGGCGCGGACAAGCGCTGGGCCCAGGGCGAAGTCATGGAGCGCGCCACCCGCCTGGCCCAGTTCCAGGGCGGCCGCCCCCTGCCTTGAAGGAGGGCCCCGAACCCCTGGGGCCCCACCCTCCTCAACGCGCCGACGAGGGCCGACGCGTCGTCCACCACGAGCACTTCGCCTTACGGCGCGGGGTGCGAAGCGGAGGACGCGGGCGCGCCCTGGGCTCGCAGACCTGATTGGACGATGACGGACCGCGCCATACGCCTCGCGCTTGCGCCCAGCGCGGAGAGCGTCCAGCGAAACGAATGCACCAGGTGGCCACGCATGACTCGCTTCCTTCAGGGGTGTGGAAACAGAGGACAGACCGGATAATCAGGCGCGCCTGTGCCACAACTGAAGGTCGGAATTCAAGCATTACCTATAAAATGGCGATGATGCTGTAATTTCGTAAGTCAGCCTCCAAGGTCCCTGGAGACCTCCTCGCGGCGATGGGCCTCCACCTCGAGGACCTCCTTCCACTGAATCCACCCGGAGCGGGCGGCGTGGCGGGCGGCCGTCGTCGTGTCATCCACGACGACGAGCTGGCTGCCGGCGTCGCGGATGTCGGCGGCGATGAGCTCCAGCTCGCGCGCGCGGCGGGGGTGGCCGGGCACGTTGCGGATGTAGACGCAGAGGACTCGGCCGGGGAACTCGCGGGCGATGGTGCGGTAGTGCTCCGCGTCCTCCTGGCCGCTGTCTCCGATGAGGATGAAGGGCAGGTGCGCCAGGTCCGCGAACAGCCCGCGCATCTTGTCGAGCTTGTGGCCGTGGCCGCCGCCGGGCGCGAAGCCCTGGCTGGACAGGCCCCAGTCGCGCAAGAGCAGCGGGCCGGTGGGGATGTGGTGCAGCGCGAGGAACTCGTCCAGGTGCTCGTACAGGTTCCACGGGCTGCTGGAGACGTAGAAGATGGGGTTGTCCCCCGTCCCCTCCGGGCCCGCCTGGAGCGCGGCGTAGAAGGCATCCACGCCCGGGAAGGGCAGGCGCACGCGGTGCTCGGTGAGGAACAGGGCCCAGGCGCGCTTGAGCGGGTCCGTCACGCCGGTGACGATGACGGTGTCGTCGATGTCGCTGATGACGCCATAGCCCGCGCTCGCTCCGGCCACTCGCACCGGGGCCGCCACGCGGGGCACGCCCGCCGCCTCCGGCGACAGCAGCTCCAGCTCCACCATGTGCCACCCGGAGCGCACGCCCTCCGGCGGAGCCACCCACAGTTCGAGGAAGCCCTCCTCGTCGGTGGTCCCCTCCCAGCGCTTGTCGCCCCAGCGCACCGCCACGTGGGCGCCCGCGATTTCGCGCGTCATGTAGCGCTTGTAGGAGGCCACGGCGCTGCTCCACAGCGTGTGGCGCTGCTTCTGCGGGCGGATGTGCCGGTCCTCCAGGACGCGGGCCTTGATGACGGCGCGCTCGGAGGTGCCATGGCCTCGGTAGGGGAGGATGCGCAGCGGCGGGGCGATGCCCAGCGAGCGACGCAGGCTCCGGCTCATCGCGTCATAGCGGGCGTCGACGCGGACGGCGAGTCGGTAGAAGGCGAGTCTTGGGTCGGCCATGGCGCGGAGCGTAAGGAGTGGGGGAGCCCGACTGTAGAAGACTCCGGGGCGGCTCGCGGGGCAAAGCCGCGAGGAAGTCTTCGCGGCCGGTGAAGCCTTCGGGTTTCGTATCCCGAGAGCCGCACTCTCTTCTCCCTCACGACAAGGAGTCCCGCCATGCCGCGTCACTTCCGCTGGTTGCTGGCCGCTGTCTCGCTGCTCGTCGCCTCGGTGGCCGTGTCACAGACGGCACCGAGCATCACCTTCCAGTCCCCGTCCCAGGGCTGGAATGTCTTCGCCTCCTCCAACCCGCTGCCCTTCGGCGCCGCCGCGAGCATCGTGTTCGACGCCTCACGGCTGACGCAGTGCCGGGGCAACATCAACGCCAACACGCCGGGGTGGACGATTACCGGCCACTACCAGTTCAACAACGGGCCGGTGCAGAGCTTCTGGGTGGCGGGCTTCTCCTCCACGCCCAACCCGCCCGCGCCGTCCATTCCGCTCAACACGCGGGGCGACCTGGCCATCTGGTTCGAGAACACCAGCCGCTGGGGCTGCCAGGCGTGGGACTCCAACTTCGGCAACAACTACCACTTCAACGTGCAGTGACGTGACGGGGCGCGCGCGAGGGCTTCACGGACCTCGCGCGCTCCTCACATGCCCGCGATGCCGCCGATGCCGGGCTTGAAGCGCCAGATGAAGTAGGGCCCGTTCGCGGCGATGTGCGCCTTGGACTGGAGCATGTGGTGGGGAATGGCGCTGTCGGCCACGTAGAGCCAGCCGTCCGGCCCGTGGTTGAGCGCGTCCGCCCAACGGATTCGAGGGGACTTCACCAGCGTCTCCAGCCGTCCGTCCGGACTCATGCGCAGCACCGCGCCGTGCTCCACGTCGGTCATCAGCACGTTGCCTTCCGCGTCCGCGCTCAGCCCGTCGTTGAGCGGCTTGCGGCCCACGGCCTGGAGGCGTTGGGCGAGCGCCTCGTCATCCAGGCTGGCGTCGCGCAGGTCCTGGGTGCGCACGCGGTACATGGTGTCGTGGTTCATCGCGGCGAACCACAGCCACTCGTCGCTCGGGTCCAGGGCGATGCCGTCGACCCCGCACTTCAGCGCGGCGATTCCGCCGAAGAACACCATGTCCTTGATGGGATTGCGGATGACGAAGTCGCGAGGGAACACGGACGCGTGTTTCTCCAGCACGCGGCGAGCCTGCTTCGCGGCCACGTCGTAGACGACGAGCGCGGGCGAGCGGCGCCAGAAGCCCACGTCCGCGATGAACACCGTCCCGCCCTTCGCATCCACACGCAGGTCCTGGAGGAAGGAGCCCGGGGGGGCGATTTGCGGCGGGAAGTCGAACTCGTGCGCGAGGTGTCCGTTGGCCAGGTCGAAGGCCAAGAGGCGCGGCACGCCGAGGCCGTGGTTGCCATGGTCGATGGTCCACAGCCAGTCGCGCCGGTCGACGGTGATGCCGAGCACGGTGTCGAAGAGCTTCTTCTGGAGCGCCTCCGCGGGGAACGGCACGGCCTTGCCGTCCACCCACTCCCACATTTTCGCGCCCTCGGGGCGGCTCTCCGGGTGGAGCGTGTAGAACAGGCGCCCCGTCGACGACACCGCCACGTTGCCGATGGGCTCCGCGCTGCGCACCACCTCTTCCAGCGCGCTGTCCGGGAGCAGGGGCATGCCCGTGACGTCCGGGTACGGCTCGCCTCCGCCGTAGCGCAGGCGCACGCCCACCGTCGCGAGCACCAGCAACCCCACGACGGCGAGGACACCCTTGAAGACCCGGAGGGCGCGTGCGCCCGGGGCGGGAGAGGACTCGGGGAGGGATGGAAGCGGAGCGGCCATGAAGGGAACCGGGGAGGTGAGCCCACCTGACGCGGTGGGGCCTCACTCTCCCTCAATACGGAGGCCGCCGACGAGTGGTTCTGCGGCCCGCTTCACCGTGACGTCGCTCGGTGGAGCAGAGGAGCGCCGAGGCCTGAACACCCCTGTCGAGTGACATGGCCTGGCAGTGGCTTCGTGGGTAGTGTCCTCCCATGACGACCTGGACCGCCCATGCCTTCGCGCGGGGACTGGCCGCGCTGAGGCAATTCGCTCAGGCCGAGCCGGAAAACACCCGTCTGGCCCGCGCCGACTTTCCAGCGCACTGGGACCCCATCCGCTTCCCCTGGATGGACACCTCGCTGCTCGCCTGGACGCTTCATGGCCGGGAGGACGCGGAGGGCCGCACCGCGGCGGACCGTCAGTTGCTGACAGCGGGCGCGCGCCTGTCACGCGCGGAGCGCTCCATCCTCCAGGCCCTGGCTGCTTCGTGGTGCTCGATATTCGAGGTCCAGGACGTCCAGTTGGGCAAGAGCCTCCGACTGAGGGACTTGCTCTTCGACGAGGTGCTGGAGTTTCGCGAGCAGAGCCTGACCTTTCAGGTGGTGCCGGGCGATGTCTTCGTGACCTGGGCCATGCCCGCGGGAGACCACCTGGAGCTGACGGGCGGCACGGTGGTCGTCGCCGCATCCCAGCACCCGCTCCTCCTCGACTCCGTGCGCCGTGAGCTGGGCACCTTGCCGCCCCTGGACGACCTCGCGGGGCGACGACGCCAGGTGCGTCGCCGGGCGCCGTTCCTGTTCCGACGCGTGATGGAGCTGATCTCCGAGGAGGCGCCCTCCTTCGACGAGGAAGAGGCCATGGCCTTCGCTGAGTCGCTGCTTCCTCCCCGCCGCCGTGCGTTCCAGGACTTCGCTGGACAGCGGCCTCGCAAGAGGAAGTCCGCGTCGAAGGGCGAGCTCGAGGAGGGCTCGGCGTATGTCTTCAAGCTAGGCCCCATCGACACGGGCCAGGACGGGCCGGTGTCCTTCTACATGGCGGTGGAGGCCGGCGGCTACGTGCTCCCTCCCGAGTGTGTCGCGCGGGACGTGGACGGACTGGCGGCCCTGGCCAGAGTCCTGAAGGGCCGGAAGGTCTACTGCGAGAGCCGGCTGGCTCGAGCGGGCGCGGCCTTCGGGTTCGTCTCGCGGCCCGCGCCGCTCTCCATCGTCTCGCTCCGTGCGCACCTCGCCGTGCAGTCGTACTGGATGCCACGCAAGGCGCCGAGGGTGCCTCCGGATGACATGGAGGCCTTTCTCCTGGCCACCACGGCCCTCATCCGCGCGGCCCCGTGGGAGCTGTGGACCAACGGGGAGCTGTTCACCGTCACCCTGGAGGGACGTGTGAAGGGGACGCGTGAGCTGTCCGTGATGGGCAATGGCGAGGCGGAGTTCGGCTTCTCGCTCTTCGACCGGATGGGGTCGGCGGACCGGGTGGCCCGCTCCAGTCCCGCCGTGCCGGGAGTGGACATGCTCATCCCGGACGCCCTGGGACTGACGCTCGATGACACCCCCGCCTGGGCGAGCAAGGCGATTCAGCAGCACACCGGCGTCCCCTTCGTCCCCGACCTGCTCCGGGTCCAGAGGAACAAGCTGCTTCCCGGCGACGTCGAGGACATGCGGGTCGCGACGGCGATAGCGCTCGCGCTGGCGGAGGCGAGACCCGAGGACGCGACAACAGAAACAGAGCTGCGCCTGGGGGACTTCCACCTGCGCGTGAAGCTGGAGGTGCCCCTGCCCCTGCTCACGGGCTTCTACGTGGGCAAGGTGGACCTGGCGAGCATCCCGCTCCAGCCGCCCAAGTCCTCGGGCAAGGCCACGCGCAAGGTGCCCCAGCGCAAGGTCTCCGAGACGCTGCTCGACTTCGCGCGGCCCCTCCTCGAGGACATCGAGAGTTCGGAGAGTCCCCAAGAAGAGCTGTTCACCGTCCTCGCCCTGGCGCTCAGCGCGTGGAACGCCGTCGTGCAGGACAAGTGGGAGCCGGAGAAGGGCTGGGTGGAGCGGGCTCGCGCCACCTTGCGGCGCATGCCTCGCGAGGATGGCGAGTTGATGGAGAAGGACTTCGAGCTGCTGGTGGCGCGCAAGAAGCAGCGTGACTTCGCGGACGACCCACGCCTGCTCACCGGACTGGACGTGGTGATACGCCACAAGGGCGAGCTGGGTGTCCAGCTCATCGGCGTGGTGACGCCCGGGGCGTGGAAGGAGTTCTTCGGGGCGTAGCGCCTGTCGATGGCCTGCTGGGGTCAGTCCTTTCGCCCCAGCGTCCGGTCCAGGTTGTACGCGGCGCTGATGAGCGACAGGTGGGTGAGCGCCTGCGGGAAGTTGCCGAGCGACTCGCCCGACATGCCCGTCTGCTCCGCGTACAGCCCCACGTGGTTGGCGTAGCCCAGCATGCGCTCGAAGGTGAGCCGCGCCTCCTCCAACAAGTCCGGCCGCACCGGGTTCGCCCGCGTCATCGCCTCCACCAGCCAGAAGCTGCACAGGTTGAAGGTGCCTTCGCTCCCGGCGATGCCATCCAGCGTGGCCGCCACGTCGTAGCGGAACACCAGCCCGTCCGACGTCAGGCCGCCCTGCGACGGCGGCTTTCGCATGCGGTCCAGCGTCGAAATCATCCGCGGGTCCACCGGCGACAGGAAGAACACCAGCGGCATCAGCAGATTCGCCGCGTCCAGCGTGTCCTTCCCGTACGCCTGGATGAAGGAGCCGCGCTCCTCGCTCCAGCCCCGGGCCATGATGTCCTCGAAGATGGCATCGCGCGTCGCGAGCCACTTCGGCCGGTCCGCCGGGAAGCTGCGCTTGTCCGCCAGGCGGATGGCCCGGTCCACCGCCACCCAGCACATCAGCTTCGAGTACACGAAGTGCCGCCGTCCCCCGCGCACCTCCCAGATGCCCTCGTCCGGCTGGTTCCAGTGCTCGCACACCCAATCCACCAGCCGCCGCAGGTGCCGCCAGAAGTCGTAGGAGATGGGCGCCGCGTGCTTGTTGAACAGGTACACCGAGTCCATCAGCTCGCCATAGATGTCGAGCTGGAGCTGGTCCGCCGCCCCGTTGCCGATGCGCACCGGCTTCGCGCCGCCGTAGCCCTCCAGGTGCGTCAGCTCCACCTCGTCCGGCACCCGGCTGCCGTCCAACGAGAACATCAGCGGCAGCGGCCCGTCCCCCTGCTCCGCGCACCGCGCCTCCACCCACCGCATGAAGGCCGCCGCCTCCTTCTTGAAGCCGATGCGCAGGAACGCGTAGACGGTGAAGGCCGCGTCCCGCAGCCAGCAGTAACGGTAGTCCCAGTTGCGAGTGCCACCGGGTGACTCGGGCAGGCTGCACGTGGGCGCCGCGACAATCGCGCCCGTCGGAGCGAACGTCATCAGCTTCAACGCCAGCGCCGAGCGCTGCACCGTCTCCCGCCACCGCCCCGTGTACTGACAGCCCGACAGCCAGTGGCGCCAGTACTCCACCGTGCCGCGAAAGAGCGCCTCCGCCGACTCATGGCTGTGCACCAGCTCCTCGCACGACACCCGCATCCCATCCCTGAGCGAGAAGACGGCGGACTGGTTCTCCTTCAGCACGAAGCTCGCCGTGACACCGCGCTCCGTGCGCTGCATGGGCACGGAGCTCGCCAGGGTGAGCTGGAGCTTCTCCGACTCGAAGGCGGCCCCACCGGAGATGAGGTGCGTGGTGTGAGTGTCCCGGGCGTAGTTGAAGGCCGGGAAGCACTCCAGCTCGAACGCCATCTCCCCGCGCACCACGCGCACGCGCCGGAGCACCTCGCGCACGTCATCCTCGTCCTCCCGCCCCATGGGCATGAAGTCGATGAGCTCCCCCACGCCGTCCGGCGTGTAGAAGCGCGTCACCAGCACGTTGGTGTCAGGCCAGTAGAATTGCTTGCACAGCACCCCGTCCGGCTTGGGGTGGATGCGCCAGTGGCCCCCCTTCTGGGGGTCCAGCAGCGCGGCGAACACGCTGGGGCTGTCGAAGTGCGGGTAGCACATCCAGTCGATGGTGCCCTCGTTGCCAATCAACGCCACCGTGCGCAGGTCGCCAATGACGCCGTGGTCCTCGATGGGCACCGAGCCCCCCGCCGTCGTCTGTCTGCCGTCCCGCATACGCACCTCGCCCTAGCTGAAGGTGATGACCTGCTTGATTCCCTTGCCCGCCTTGCCCGTCACCACGTCGAGGAAGTCCTCCGGCGGATGGCGCGAGGTGATGAGCCGCTCCAGCCCGCCCGGCCAGCGGGCCCTGAAGCGCGCCAGGTCCTCCAGCGCCGCGTCGAAGTCCGTGGCCGCCGCGTTCACCGTGCCCAGCAGCACCTGGTTGCGCAGCACCACCTGCTTGAGGAACTCCTCGCCCGCGAGCGACAGCGGCTGCTGGTCCGACGGCACCCCCGTGAAGATGAAGACGCCGTTGTTCGCCAGCGTCTTGAGCGCATCGAACGCCGCCTTCACCACGCCAGTGGCCTCATAGATGAGGTCCGGCTCCCCCACGCTGCGCACCAGTTCGTCCGGGGACACGTCCTTCGTGGAGAGGTAGGGCGCGCCCGCGGCCTCCGCCGCCTCGGCCTTCGGGTTGGGCTTGCTGCTGTGCGAATACACGGTCGTGGCGAAGCCCCGCCGCAGCAGCGTCAGCACCGCGAGCTGTCCCACCGGCCCCGCGCCCAGCACCACCGCGCGCCCCGGCGCGGGACGCCATGGCAGCCGCTCCTGGATTCGCTCCCACTCGCGCAGGCCCTTCTCGGCGATGGTCAGCGGCTCGGTGAGCACGGCGACCTCGCGCAGCTCCCTGGGGACTCGGTGCACGTACGCCACGTCCTCCACGAAGCGCTCCGAGCAGAAGCCATGGGCCTCCTTGATGCCTCGCTCGGTGTAGTCCCCGGTGATGCAGAAGTCCGGATGGCCGCCGCGACACGCGGGGCACGTGGCATGGGGACACGGCCTGCGCACGCGCGGCACCACGAGGTCTCCGACCTGGAGTCCCTTCACCGCCGAGCCCACCTCCACCACCTCGCCCAGACACTCGTGGCCGAGGATGAGGAAGTCCGAGCCGGGCGGCGGCGTGCCGTAGGAGAACGAGACGATGTCCTTGTCCGTGCCGCACACGCCTGTTTCGAGGGTGCGCACCTTCACCTGCGTGGGGGACTGGAGCCATGGCTCGGGTGCGTCGATGACGCGCACCTCTCTCTTCACGGGAAAGACGGCGACGGCCTTCATGCGCGGCTCCTGCCCTTGCGAGTGCCGAATCCTGGTTGAGGTGTTCACCGTGAGGGCGGGACACCAGGGTCAAGGGTTGGGGGGTACACAGCGCCCGGTCGCCCGCTGACCAGCGGCGGATGTCGACGAGTGCACGAAACCGCTGCCAGCCGGAGGCGACCGGTCTATGAGTGGAGCCCGTGAGCGAACCCCTCCCCGCCGCCCCCACCGACGACACGCCCCGCGCCAGTCGCTCCACCGCCATCGGCACCGTGGCCTGCCTCCTCCTCGCCCTGCCCTTCCTGGTGCTCGGCCTGTGGCTGCTGGACGGAAAGTCGCGGATGGACTTCCGTTGCGAGCCGGGAGGGCCGTGCACACTGACTCGCTCCGGGTGGCTCACGCGCGAGCCGGTGGCCACGCTGCCGCTGGACGCGATTCAGGCCGTCACGGTGGAGCACAGCCGCAGCGCCCGCCGCACGTCCGTGCCCATCTACCGACCGCGGCTCGAGACGACGCAGGGCAAGCTGCCCCTCTTCGCGCAGTGGGCCACCGAGGAGAGCGAGGCCACCGCCGTGAAGGAGCAGGTGGAGCGCTACCTCGCCTCGCCAGGCACGGGGCCGCTGGAGGTGATTCGGGATGACCGGCGCGCGTCCCTGCGCGTGGGCGGCGCGTACACCGGCGTGGGCGTGGCGCTGCTCCTCTTCAGCGTGTGGCTGGCGTGGCGCACCAGGTCCCATCGCCGCGCCGAACGCTCCGCTTCAGGGGCCTGACAGTCACTCCGCACCCGGGACAGCGGGCCTCTGGCCCGCACCCGGGGGGTGGATTCCTGTCCCGGGGCTCCATGCTAGCTTCGCGAAGCATGGAAGCTTCTATCAACCCGAGAGGCTGGGGGGTCTGGCTGGTCGTGCTGTGGGCCTGCCTGGCTCCGGGACTGGCCCTGGCGAACACGCCCGACTCCGAGGAGTCGGCGGGGCTCTTCCGCCATCGCATCGAGCGCGCGGGGACGCTGTACGAGGCGCTGGAGTACGAGAAGTCCCTCAATTGGCTGACCCAGGCGAAGCAGGTGGCGTCCACCATCGACGAGCAGTCGGAGGTGGCGCTCTACCGAGGGCTGGTGCTCGCCGACCTGGGCCGCAGGAAGCAGGCGCTGGAGGAGTTCCGCACCGGCCTGACGCTGCGGCCCGAGGCGAAGCTGCCCGTCGCCGCGGCCCCCAAGGTGGAGCGGGACTTCGAGTCGGTGCGCAAGCAGGTGCAGCTCAAGCAAGGCACCGCGTCCGCGAAGGCCGCGCCCGTGGAGACGCCTGTTCCCGTCGTCGAGGAGCCGAAGGCCCTCGTGCCCGCGCCCGAGGAGAAGCAGGCGGAGGCGACTCCCGCGCCACAGTCCGAGACGAAGCCGGGCTTGCGCTCGCGACTGAGTGAAGCGGGTTCGTCGCTGGGGAAGAATGTCGGCTCGGCGCTGGGCTCCGCGCTGGACACGGTCATCGGCCCGAAAAACAAGCCCGCGACTCCGCCAGCATCCGACGCCGCGAACGAGAAGCCGTGAGGGCCGGGTTCAGTCCTGCGACAGGTTGAGCTTGAAGACGTTGGCGGTACCGGCCTTCACCTCGAAGCTGCGCGTCACCTTCTTCCCCAAGCGCGTGTTGACGGCCGTCACGGCATAGATGCCCTCGGGGACGTCGATGGTGGCGAGCGGTGTCTCGCCCAGCTTCTTGCCATCGAGATACACGACGGCGTAGGGGCGAATCCGGAACGCCACCGAGCCCAGCGCGCCCTTCACCGCTCGTGACGCGGGCTTCTTCGGCTCCGCGCTCGGGGCCTGTGTGTCACTGGCGGGTGAGGCCACGTAGCTGAGCAGGCCGCTGTCCTCATCCGCCCCGACGACCAACTCTCCCTGCGCCCGCTTCGCAGCGAGCTGCGCCTCCAGCGCGGCTTCGCCTTGCGGGTCCTCGGCGTCCTGTGCGGGAGGAGGAGTCTTCGTGGCTCCTTGCGCCGCGGTGGCGGTGCCCGTCTGAGTCTCGGGTGAACCCGCCACCGTTGCGGACGTTCCTATCGGAACCTCGGGCGAACCCGCCACCTGCGCAGGCGCGCCCATCGGAGCCTCGGGAGCACCGGCCACGTTCGTGGACGCACCTGTCGGAGTCTCGGGCACGGGGGCCGAAGTTCCTCGGCCGAGCAACGCATAACCCCCACCCGCCACGAGCAACACCGCGCCCGTGATTGCCGCCGGCACGAGCATCTTCCGCTTCGCGTTCCTCGGGTCCACGCGGGGACGCGTCTCGGTCTCCTGCTCGAACACGGCCGGCGCCTCGGCACGTTCTCCCGTCCGCGCGAGCGGCTTGCGCGAAGGCCCCGAGGGCACGGTGCGCTCGGGTGTCTCCTCTCGAGCCTCCCGGGCCTCGGGCCGCGAAAGCATCGGCGCGGGCGTCGGAACGATTCGCTCCTCCACCACCTGCTCCACGGCCTGGGCCACCTGGTACGCGCCCACCGGCTCGCCCACCGACAGCACGAAGCGCTCCAGGTCCACCTGCAGCGCGCGACAGTCCGGGTAGCGGTCCTCGCGGTCCTTCCGCAGCGCTCGGGTGATGATGTCCTGGAGCGCGGCGGGGACATCCTGACGATAGCGGCTCACCGGCATCGGCTCGCGCGAGACGATGGCCTGCATCAACACCAACTCCGATGCCCCATCGATGGGCAGCTTTCCCGTGAGCAGTTCGTACAGCACCACGCCCAACGCATACACATCCACGCGCCGGTCCAACGGGTCCGCCCGCACCTGCTCGGGCGGCATGTACGCGACCTTGCCCTTCACGATGCCCGTCTGGGTGCGGTGCTTCTGTCCCGCCACCTTGGCGATGCCGAAGTCCACCACCTTCACCGCGCCCTGCCGGGACACGAGGATGTTGTCCGGGCTCACGTCACGGTGAATCAACCCGAGCGGCTGCCCCGTCGTCGGGTCCGCGAAGTCATGCGCGAAGGCCAGGCCCTCCGCCGCCTGCGCCACCACCTTCGCGCAGATGTTGGGCGCCAAGGGCTGTCCCTTCGACGCGGCCTGTCGCTGCCAGCGCCGCAGGTTGGGGCCGTCGATGAGCTCCATCGCGAGGAAGTAGCTGCCCTCCGCCTCACCGAAGTCGAAAATCTGGACGATGTGGGGATGGTTGAGCCCGGCGACGAGCCGCGCTTCACCGAGGAACATCTCCACGAAGGACGGGTCCTCCGCGAGGTGCGGGAGGATGCGCTTGAGCACCAGCGTCTTCTCGAAGCCCCCCGGCCCGGCCGCCTTCGCCAGGAACACCTCCGCCATGCCACCCGTCGCCAGCTTGCGGACGAGCTGATATTTCCCCAATTGCATTGCCCGGGAGGTTCCCTCACCTCTGTGTCCAAGGGAACCCCGGAGCCTGCCCTCCAGTCCGGGACGGACGGGCGAGCACCGGAAGCAAGCGCCTCCGGAGTCCCTACGTTTCAGAGGCCAAGGTCACGAAGTGCTTGTACCCCCGTCCAAGGGCGGGGCCTCCCCGCTCGCCGGGCGAGGAAGCAGGACGGCGTGCGCTCTCGCTGTGAGCCCGCCACCCCTTCCACTCTGCCCACATATGCCTAGCTTGTGGCCGATGCTGCGTGCCCTCCTTGGCCGATGGCGAAGCTCGCTGCGCCTGCTCCGGCCAGCGCACGTGGAGGCCGACCACGCGAAAATCTCCGTCACCCAGTTGGGCCACCGCTACGGCAACAAGGTCGTGGCGCTCCAGGACGTGGACCTGAACGTCCGCTCCGGAGAGCTCGTCTGTCTGTTGGGCCCATCGGGCTGTGGCAAGTCCACGCTCCTCTACGCGCTGGCGGGCCACGTGCAGCCCACCGGCGGCACGGTGTCCATTGATGGACAGCGCATCTCCGGACCCGGGCCGGACCGGCTCCTGATGTTCCAGGAGGCCGCCCTCTTCCCGTGGCTGACGGTGCGCGGAAACATCACCTTCGCCCTCGCGGCCCGAGGCGTGCCTCGCTCCGAGCGCAAGGAGCGCGCGGACCAGTACATCCGCCGCGTGCAGCTCCAGGGCTTCGAGGAGACGCTGCCGCACCAGCTCTCCGGCGGCATGAAGATGCGCGCCAGCCTGGCGAGGGCGCTCGCGGTGGACCCGACGGTGCTGCTCATGGACGAGCCCTTCGGCTCGCTGGACGCGCAGACGCGCATCCACATGCAGGAGCTCCTTCAATCCATCTGGATGCGCACCCACAAGACGATTGTGTTCGTCACGCACGACGTGCACGAGGCGCTGATGCTGGGCACCCGCGTCGTCCTGATGGCGCCGCGTCCGGGGCGCATCGTGAGGGATTTGGAGGTCCACCTGCCCATGCCGCGCCACCCGGAGGACGCGGCGCTCACGGAGATGGTGCGCCACGTCCAGGGCCTCTTGCGCGAGGTGGAGCGCAACACGCTGCCGGAAGCCACGCCGCCGCGAGCCACGGCGCCCGCCGCGTCGAGCCCCCCGCTGCCCGCGTCGGGACTGCCCCGGCCCGCGAGGTGAGCCATGAAGCGCGACGCCCCCTTGAAGAACTACGCGCAGAAGCTGGGCCTGGTGGTGGTGCTGCTGGGCCTCTGGGAGGGCCTGTCCCGCCTGGGCATCTGGTCTCCGTACCTCTTCCCCGGCCCGGTGACGGTGTCCAAGAGCCTCTGGAGCATGGCATCCGACGGGCGCCTGTTGGATGCCACGCTGCGCTCGCTGGGGCGACTGGGCCGTGCCTACGTGGTGTCGGTGGCCATCGGTGTGCCCCTGGGCCTGTTGATGGCGCGGCTGGCCTTCTTCCGCAACGCGGTGAAGCCGGTGGTGATGGGACTGCAAGCGCTGCCGTCCATCTGCTGGCTGCCCTTGGCGTTGCTGTGGTTCGGGCTGACGGATACCTCCATCCTCTTCGTCGTGGTGATGGGCAGCGTGCTGGGCATCGCCATCGCCACCGAGGACAGCGTGCAGGGCGTGGACCCGCAGTTGTTGCGAGTGGCCAGCACATTGGGGGTGCGCGGCCTGCGCTTCCAGTTCGGCGTGCTGCTGCCGGCGGCGCTGCCGGGCATCGTCACGGGGCTCAAGCTCGGGTGGAGCTTCGCGTGGCGCGCGCTGCTGGCTGGAGAGCTGCTGTTCGTCTCGGGAGGCTTGGGACAGTTGCTCACGGTGGGGCGCGAGCTGATGGACGTGCCGCAAGTGATGGCGGTGATGGTGGCCATCATCATCATCGGAATCACCGTGGACCGTGTCCTCTTCCAGACGGTGGAGGGCCGGCTGCGGCGTCGGTGGGGGCTGGAAGGCGCGATGTGACGGGCGGGGACGTGAAGCGCCCGACGCTTGGGTGTCGACACCCGTTGCCAACCTGACCCGCCGTCCCTCTTCTGGGTGCCTATGCGCGCCTTTCGGTTCCTGGCTGTCCTCGTACTCGCCGGCCTCGCGGGGCTGGGCGTGGGTTGCAAGCGTGACGCGTCTGGTGGTGCCGACGCTCCGTTGAGGCTGGGGTTCTTCCCCAACATCACGCATGCGCAGGCGCTGGTGGGCAACGGGGAAGGGACGTTCGGGGCGGAGCCTGGCGTGGGCAAGCTGGAGGTGAAGCAGTTCAACGCGGGGCCCGCGGCCATGGAGGCGCTGGTGGGCGGCTCGTTGGACGTGTCGTACGTGGGCACGGGGCCCGCCATCAACACGTACCTCAAGGCGGGGCGCGACTTGCGCATCATCGCGGGCGCGGTGAACGGCGGGGCGGTGCTGGTGACTCGCACGGCGAAGTCGGCGGCGGAGCTGAAGGGGAAGAAGGTTGCCACGCCCCAGCTTGGCAACACGCAGGACATCGCGCTGCGCTACTGGCTGAAGCAGCAGGGGTTGAGCACGAACCTGGATGGGCAGGGCGACGTGCAGATTGTGCCGCTGACGAACTCGGACATCCTGGTGCAGTACCTGCGCGGGGGAATCGAGGGCGCGTGGGTGCCGGAGCCGTGGGGCACGCGGATGCTGCTGGAGCCGGAGGGTGGCGGGCAGATTCTCGTGGACGAGAAGACGCTGTGGCCGGAGGGGAGGTTTCCCACCACGGTCATCGTGACGACTCGCAAGGTGTTGGAGACGCAGCGGCCGCGAATCGTCGCGTTGCTGCGCGCGCACGTGAAGCTGACGGAGCGGTGGGAGAAGGACCCGGCGGGCTTCACCGCGGCGGTGAACTCGGCGTTCGGGAAGCTGACGCAGAAGCCGTTGCAGCCGGCGATTCTGCAGGGTGCGTTCTCACGACTGGAGCCAAGCCTGGACCCGGTGCCTGGCGCGCTGAGCACCGCCGCGAAGCATGCGCAGGAACTGGGCTTCATCCCTACCTCGGACATCAGCGGGCTGGTGGACTTGAGCGCGCTGAATGAGGCGCGTGGGGGCGGGGCGAAGAACTGAGCAGGGCCGCGACTCAGGAAATGGGTGCGTCGGGCGGAGGGTAGACGAGCACTCGAACGGACGGGATTCGCGCGAAGGACTCTTCGATGAAGGGGAAGACCTCCTCCCACGCCAAGCCACCATTTCCGCAGCCCAGGGCGGGAACGGCCAGCGACTGAATCCCTCGACGTTGAACCTCCTCGACGAGGGACGCCAGGCCGGTGCGAATCCACTCCAGGAGCGAAGGCTGGCGCCAGCTCCGCTTCGTCGGGAAGTTGATGACCCACCGCGGGCCCTTCGATGAACCCACGTCAAAGACGTGGACGCGGCCCATCTCGAGGCGGCCCGCCTTCGCCTCGCGTTTGTACTCCTTGAACATCGCGGGGAAGGCTCGCTTGAACTGAAGCGCGATACCCTTGCCCATCACGCCTTCCGTGTTGGCGGCGTTGATGAGCGCCTCGACATCCGCTTGGAGGAGATCGCCTTCGACGAGTTCAATCATCGGTGTTCCTCTTGATGAGTTGACGTGGCGGAAGCGACACCTTTCTTTCGAGCGTAGCCCCTGACGGTCCCCGCGTGGTGAACGGTGGGCAGCCTCCCTGCTGGCACATCAGGTGTGTGTCGTCGTTGGTGAGCCGGTCGGCATTGAAGAGCACTTCAATACACGTGTGGTGCTCGTCCACGCTACGGACCATCGGGCTCACCCACACAGAGACCTTTCCTTCCACCCAGAGGTAACGGGCGACCTGTTTCTACTCCATGCCCAGCAGCCCTTCAGGCCACAGGAAGCCGACCTCCCAGGAACTTCACGCCCACCCTTCGCGGGCGGCCACTGCACTACACTGAGGTCGATGTGCAGGGAGGGCGGGACATTATCTGCCACCAGCCGCGCTCCTAAGAGACGACACGCTTCAGCATCAAGGAGCAATCGCTCCCAGAAGACCTTGAAGTTGATAGGGCCGAGCCCCCGCACGACCGGACTCTCATTCTTCTCACAAACGAACCGACCCCTTCGCCGATGTTTGCGTGACATTAGTCACTGGGAACTTCTCCAGCAGGCCAATGGCTAAGTTACTTTGCGCGCGGAAGCACACGCGACGGCTCCGCCCTTCCACGAACGCTCCCGCCGCACCAGATGGAACTCGGCGAGGTGCGGTGGGCTTTTCGGTGGTGCTGGTGTTGCTGAGCGAAGTGGTTGATGGAGATCGCGGTCGCGACGAGCGCGCTGGTTGCCGGGAAGGGATGTTGCAGGTCGCGCGGAGTCCAGCAGCGAGCCGGATTCTGGCGCGCCACGCTGCGTGAGG
>NZ_JAAIXY010000035.1 GCF_010894455.1 Myxococcus eversor
GGAGCGCCGACGACGACGTCGTCCTGGCCGGAGTAGCGGGAGAGGAGAAGCTGGAAGGCGGCCAGCAGCGTCATGAAGGGAGTGGTGCCCTGGCGCTGGCAGAAGGCGAGCAGCTCCTCGGAGAGGGAGTGGGAGAAGGAGACAGGGACGGAAGCGCCGCGGTGGGACTGGACGGAGGGGCGGGGCTTGTCGGTGGGCAACTCCAGCAGGGCAGGTGCACCGGAGAGCTGGTGACGCCAGTAGTCCAACTGACGCTGAAGCACGTCCCCCTGCAGCCAGCTGCGCTGCCAGGCCGCGAAGTCGGCGTACTGCACCGGCAGCGGTGGAAGCTGGGGCTGGGTGCCAGAAGTCCGCGCGGCGTAGAGCTCCGCCAGTTCGCGCACGAGCACGCCAGAGGACCAGGCATCGGACACGATGTGGTGCATGCACACGAGCAGCAGGTGCTGCTCCTCCGAGAGCCGGAACAGCAGCGCTCGGAAGAGCGGGCCCTGGGCGAGGTCGAAGGGCCGCATGACCTCCACGCCGATCAGTCGCTGTGCCTCGGCCTCTCGCTGCTCGGAAGCCAGTGCGCTCAGGTCCACCACCGGCAGCGAGAAGTCCGTGGCCGGGGGGATGACCTGGATGGGCTCGCCGTCCAGTACCGTGAAGGTGGTGCGCAGGGACTCATGGCGGCGGACCAGCAGGTCGAAGCCGTGCTCCAGCGTGTCGACCTCCAGCGAGCCCTCCAAGCGCAGCGCGGCGGGCATGTTGTAGACGGCGCTGCCGGGCTGGTACTGGTCGAGGAACCACAAGCGCTGCTGGGCGAACGACACGGGCAGCGGGCCCCCTCGGGGCACGGGGACGATGGCGGGCGCCAGGCCCGCGCTGGCGGATCGCCGGGCGGAGTCGACGCGCTCGGCGAGCGCGGCCACGTTGGGGGCCTCGAAGAGGGCACGGACGGGCAGCTCCACCTGGAAGGACTGCCGCAGCCGCGACACCACCTGCGTGGCCAGCAGCGAATGGCCTCCCAGTGCGAAGAAGTCCTCGCGCACGCCGACCT
Organism: Myxococcus eversor; assembly: GCF_010894455.1. GTDB lineage: Bacteria > Myxococcota > Myxococcia > Myxococcales > Myxococcaceae > Myxococcus > Myxococcus eversor. Next base: position 1,040 of record NZ_JAAIXY010000035.1, read on the forward strand.
TCTCCACGCGCAGCAACCCCGCCCAGATGGAGGCGATCTCCTCCTCGGTGGGCGTGCGCGGGGCGACGTAGGAGGCCTCGCTGGAGGGCGCCTCCGGAGCGGGCAGGGCCTTGCGATCCACCTTGCCGTTGGCCGTCAGCGGAAGGGCCTCCAGTGCGACGAAGGCGGAGGGCACCATGTAGGCCGGCAGCCGCTCCTGCAGGAAGGCCCGGAGTGACTCGGTGGGCACGGGCTCGGACGGGACGACGTAGGCGACGAGCCGCTTGTCGCCGGGCACGTCCTCGCGTGCCACGACCAGTGCCTCGAACACGGCGGGGTGCTCGCGCAGGGCAGTGGCCACCTCGCCGGGCTCCACGCGGAAGCCACGCACCTTCACCTGGAAGTCGGCGCGGCCGATGAACTCCATGCGGCCGTCCAGCAGCCAGCGGACCTTGTCGCCGCTGCGGTACATGCGCGCGCCCGGCACCGGGCTGTAGGGGTCCGGCACGTACCGCTCGGCCGTCAGCTCCGGCTGGCCCTGATAGCCGCGCGTCACCTGGGCGCCGCCGATGAACAGCTCACCGGGCACGCCCACGGGCACCGGTTGCAGGCGCCCATCCAAAACATACAGGCGTGTGTGGTCCAGCGGCCGTCCCAGGGGCACGGTGGTGGGAGCCATGCCCGGAGCGGGCTGCTCCACGCGGCCCGCGAGCACGCCGACCGTCGTCTCGGTGGGGCCGTAGTGGTTGAACACCTCGCAGTCGGGAGCCAGCGCGCGCACCTGGTCCAGCAGGGCCCACGTGGAGGTCTCGCCGCCCAGCACCAGCTTCTTGCGGGGCAGGACGTGCCGGGGCTCGGCCGCCGTCATGAGCGCCGCCAGGTGCGAGGGGACGATCTTCACGCAGTCCACGGGGTGGCGCTCGAAGTACTCGGCCACGCCGGCGGGGCTGCTGGCGCGCTCCTGGGTGAGCACGTGCAGCAGTCCGCCGGTGCAGAGGGCGGGGAACAGCACCGTGTTGCCCAGGTCGGCCACGAAGGTGGACACCAGGGCGAAGCTGGCGCACTCCGTCAGGCCCAGCCGCTCGGTGGCCGCGCGCACGTACTGGACGAGCTGCGCGTGCGTCACGGCGACGCCCTTGGGCCGGCCGGTGCTGCCCGAGGTGAACAGCACGTAGGCCACGTGGTCCGCGGAGGACTCGCGCGGCGGCGCATCCGTGCGCTGCGCCGCCAGCGTCGCGGCGTCCACGTCCACCAATACCCGGTGCGCGAGGGACTCACCGAACGCCGCGGCGTACCGCGACTCCGTCACCACCACCGGTGCGCGGACCTCGTCCACCAGCGAGCGCAGGCGCGGGGCAGGCTGGGAAGGATCCAACGGCACATAGGCGCCGCCGGCCTTCCAGACGCCCAGCAGCGCCACCACCATGTCCACCGAGCGCTCCAGGCACAGGGCCACGCACCGCTCGGGGCCCACGCCCAGGGAGCGCAGGTGCCACGCGAGCTGGTTGGCGCGAGCGTCCAGCTCGCCATGGGTGAGGACCTGCTCCTCGCAGCGCACCGCCGGCTTGCCGGGGTTGAGCGCGGCCTGCTCCTCGATGAGGGCGTGCAGGACTCCCCCGGCGGAGAAGGGGGCTGGCGAGGCGTTGAAGGACTCCAGAACCTGGTACCGCTCGGAGGCCGGCAACAGGGAGAGCTCACCCACGCGGGTGTCCGGCGCGGCGGCCACGGCCTCCAGCAGGGTGGTCAGGTGCGCCACCATCCGGGCGGCGGTGGACGCGTCGAAGAGGTCCGTCCGGTAGTTCAGCGTGCCGCCGATTCCTTCCGGCGTGTGTCCCAGGAACAGCGTCAGGTCGAACTTCGCGGCCTGATGTCCCGTGTCCACGGGGTGCAGCTCTAGCGGGTCACTGCCCGGGGGGCCCACCAGCTTCGCGGACGCCGTGGGCGTGGTCTGCAGCGACAGCATGACCTGGAACAGCGGCGAGTGGCTGAGGCTGCGCTGGGGCTGCAGCTCTTCCACCAGCTTCTCGAAGGGCACGTCCTGGTGCTCGTAGGCCCCCACCGTGGTGGAGCGCACCTGGGCGAGCAGCTCGCGGAAGGTGGCCTCGGGCCGCACGCGGGCGCGCAGTACCAGCGTGTTGACGAAGAAGCCGATGAGGCCCTCGGTCTGTCCCTGGGTCCGGCCCGCGATGGGCGAGCCAACGCAGAGGTCGTCCTGGCCGGAGTAGCGCGACAGGAGCACCTGGAAGGCGGCCAGCAACACCATGAAGGGAGTGGCGCCCTCGCGCTGGCCCAGCGACTGGAGGCCCCCGGTCAGCTCCGCGGACAGGCGCACCGGCACGTGGGCGCCGCGGTGGGACTGCACGGCGGGGCGGGGCCTGTCGGTGGCCAGCTCCAGCAGCGCGGGAGCGCCGCCGAGCTCGCGCTTCCAGTAGTCCAGCCGCTTCGCCAGGGCCTCGTCGCGCAGCCAGCCGCGCTGCCACGCCGCGAAGTCACCGTACTGCACCGGCAACGGGGGCAGGCGTGCCTCGGTGCCGGAGGCATGCGCCGTGTACAGCGCGCCCAGCTCGCGCACCAGCACGCCCATGGACCAGCCGTCGGAGACGATGTGGTGCATCGTCACCAGCAACACGTGCTCATGCGCGTCCAGCCGCAGCAGGCCGGCGCGCAGGAGCGGGCCGTTGGCCAGGTCGAAGGGCCTCACGGCCTCCTCGTGGGCCAGTCTCCGGGCGGAGTCCTGCTGCTCGGATGCGGGCAGGTCCCGCAGGTCCACCACGGGCAGCGGCATGCGCGCGGGCGGGTGGATGCGCTGCAGGGGCTCGCCGTCGCGCGAGGTGAAGGTGGTGCGCAGCGCCTCGTGCCGGGCGACCACGTCCGTGAGGGCCCGCTCCATGGCCTCCACGTCCAGCGCTCCCGCCAGCCGCACCGCCGTGGGGATGTTGTAGAGGGCCGTCCCCGGCTCGAGCTGGTCGATGAACCACAGGCGCTGCTGCGCGAAGGACAGCGGCAGCTCGCCCGTGCGGGGCACCGGGGTGAGCGCGGGGAGGGCCAGGCCCTGGCGGGCCAGTCGGGCGACGTCCACCTCCCGGGCCAGGCCGAGGACGGTGGGCGCCTCGAACAGCTTTCGCAGGGGCAGCTCGGCGCCGAAGCTGGCGCGGATGCGGGAAACCAGTTGGGTGGCCAGCAGCGAGTGGCCGCCCAGCTCGAAGAAGCTGTCGTTCACACCCACGCGCTCGACGCCCAGCACCTGAACGAAGATCTCCGCGAGCGCGGACTCGGTGGGCGTGGACGGCGCCACGTATTGGGTGCGACCGGCCGCCGGGGCCTCCGGGGCGGGCAGGGCCTTGCGGTCCACCTTGCCACTCGGCGTCAGCGGCAGCGCCTCCAACCGCACGAAGGTGGAAGGCAACATGTACGCGGGCAGTTGCTTCAGCAGTGCGTCCCGCAGCGCCGCCTCGTCCAGCGTCCCGCCGTCCGCGACGACGTAGGCCACCAGGCGCTGATCTCCCGCCGCGTCCTGGCGCACCACCGCCACCGTGTCGCGCATGCCGGGCCACGCGAGCAGCGCGGCCTCGACTTCACCCAGCTCGATGCGGAAGCCGCGCAGCTTCACCTGGAAGTCGGCGCGGCCCAGGTACTCCACCGTGCCATCCGGCAGCCACTTCGCCAGGTCGCCCGTCTGGTACATCCGCGCGCCCGGCGTGGCGCTGAACGGGTCCGGGATGAAGCGCTCGGCGGTCAGCTGGGGCCGGCGCCAGTAGCCACGACCCACCTGCACGCCGCCGATGAAGAGCTCCCCGGGCACACCGGGGGGCACGGGCTGGCCATGGCGGTCCAGCAGGTGGATGCGGGTGTTGGGAACCGGGCGGCCAATGGGCACGCTCCGGCGCTCATCGCCCCTGGGGCAATCCCAGGCGGTGACCTCCACCGCGGCCTCGGTGGGGCCATAGAGGTTGTGCACCTCCGCCACCGGCAGGCGCGCGTGCGCCTTGCGCACCAGGTCCGAGGGCAGGGCCTCGCCGCTGCACACCACGCGGCGCAGCCCGGTCAGCCCCTCAAGCCCTGGCTCCTCCACGAAGGCACGGAGCATCGAGGGCACGAAGTGCACCGTGGTGACGCGCTCCTGCTCCATCACGCGCACCAGGTAGGCCGGGTCCTGGTGCCCACCCGGGCGGGCCAACAACAGCCTCGCGCCCGCCATCAGGGGCCAGAAGAACTCCCAGACGGAGACATCGAAGCTGAACGGCGTCTTCTGGAGCACCGTGTCCGCGGCGGTGATGCCGTAGCGCTGCTGCATCCACAGCAGACGGTTGACGACACCCGCGTGCGCATTCATGGCCCCCTTGGGGCGGCCGGTGCTGCCAGAGGTGAAGATGACGTAGGCCAGGGCCTCGGGGCCGGCCAGCGGGGCCGGGCGGGACTCCGGCTGGCGCGCCACGATGTCCCACTCGGAATCCAGGCGGAGCAGGTGGGCGGAGTGCGGCGGCAGCACGTCCTTCAGGTGCTCCTGGAGGAGGATGACGGGCGCGGCGGTGTCCTCGAGCATCCACGCCAGCCGCTCACGCGGGTAGGCGGGATCCATGGGGACGTAGGCGGCGCCGGCCTTGAGGACGCCGAACAGGGCGACCACCATCTCCAGCGAGCGCTCCACGCAGACGCCGACGAGGGACTCGGGGCCCACGCCCAGCGTGCGCAGGTGGTGCGCGAGCTGGTTGGCGCGAGCGTCGAGCTGGGCGTAGGTGAGCCGTTGGCCCTCGAAGTCCAGGGCGATGGCGTCGGGGGTGAGGGCGGCCTGGTCCTCGAAGAGCTGGTGGATGCACACGTCGCGCGCGTACTCCACGCGGGTGTCATTCCACTCCACCAGCACCTGCTGGCGCTCCTGCTCCGACAGCAGGGACACGGAGGTCAGGAGGGCCTCGGGCCGCTCCAGCATCGCCTCCAGGGCCGTCAGCCAGTGCCGCAGCAGCCGGTCCACGGTGCCGGGCGGGAAGCGGGTCTCATCGAACGTGAGGCGCAGCTCCAGCCGCGAGCCGGGCGACACGAGCGCCACGAGCGGCAGGTCCGGCTGCTCGGTGGTGGTGAAGTCGCGGATGTCGTACTGGCCCCCGCTGGAGCGGACGGCCTCGTCCACGGGGTAGTTCTCGAAGACGTAGAGGCTCTCGAACAGGCGCGAGCCGCGCGGCACGTCGCTCCAGGTCTGGGCGAGGGCCAGCGGCGTGTGCTCGTACTGGCGCAGCTCGAGCATGCGCGCGTGGAGGTCCGCCAGCCACTGCCGCACCTGCACCTGGGGCTCGACCTGGATGCGCACGGGCAGGGTGTTGATGAACATGCCCACCATGTGCTCGATGCCGGGCAGCTCGGCGCCGCGTCCGGAGACGGTGGCGCCGAAGAGGACGTCGGGCTCTCCGGCGTGGCGGGAGAGCACCAGGGCCCAGGCGCCTTGCAGCACCGTGTTGGCCGTGAGCTGGCGCTGCCGGACGAAGGCCTGGAGCGCGCGGGTGCTCTCCTCGCTCAGGTAGACGGCCTGACTGCCCTTGCGAGGCCTGGCCCTGTCCTGTCGGGGAGGCAGCGCGCCCGGCAGCGGGGTGGGCGAGGAGAAGCCGCTCAGGACCTTGCGCCAGTATTCCCGGGTGCGCTCCTCGGACTGCTGCCGCAGCCAGGCGATGAAGCCGCGGAAGGCCGACGCCTGCTCCAGCGAGGGCTGGCGGCCACCGACGGCGGCGTCGTAGGCGGTGAACAGCTCCTTGAAGAGGATGCCGAGGCTCCACCCGTCCAGCAGCAGGTGGTGAGAGCTCCAGAGCACGCGGTACGCGCCGTCCACCAGCCGTATCACGGTCAGCCGCATCAGCGGCGGCTGGCCCAGGTCGAAGCCGCGCTCGCGGTCCGCGGCCAACAGCGCGTCGAAGCGGGCCTGCTGCTCGGACGTGGGCAGCTCGCTCCAGTCGAGCTCCTCCCACGGCAGCACCGCGTTCGGGCTCACCCGCTGAAGGGGCTGCTCGAGTCCGTCCCAGGCGAACGAGGTCCGCAGGATGGCGTGCCGCTCCACCACCGCCTTCCAGGCGAGACGGAAGGCGGCCATGTCGACGCCCGCGCCGAACGTCCACGCGCACTGCGTGACGTAGACGCCGGAGCCGGGCGCCATCAGGGACTCGAACAGCATGCCGTGCTGCAGGGGCGACAGCGGGTAGAGGTCCTCCACGGGCGTGCCAGCGGGCAGCACGTGGTCCAGCGCCGCCTGAGACAGGCGCGCCAGGGGGAAGTCCGCGGGCGTGAATCGGAGCGCGTCCCCGGTCGCGCGGCCGTCAATCAACGCGCGCAGGGAGGCGAGCATGTCGCGGGCCAACCCCTCGATGGTGGTGCGCTCGTGCAGGTGCTCGCCGTAGGTGATGGAGAGGTGGAGCTTCCCGTCGCTGACGCGTCCGCCGACCTCCAGCAGGTGCGAGCGCGGGTCGCCAGCGTCGCGTGACGCGCCGGAGGACTCCCTGGCGAAGGCGAAGGCGGTGGAGGCCGAGGTCGACGCGTCGAGCTGGCCGAGGTAGTTGAAGGAGACCTGGGGCTGGGGCAGCGCGCGCAGGCGCGACGCCGCGTCCTCCTCGCCCATGTGGCGCAGCAGCCCGTAGCCCAAACCCTTGTTGGGCAGTTGGCGCAGTTCGTCGCGCACCGCGCGCAGCATGTCCCCTGGCGAGCCCGAAGGAGGCAGTTGGAAGAAGACGGGGTAGGTGGCGGTGAACCAGCCGACGGTGCGAGACAGGTCCACGCCCTCGAAGAGGTCCTCGCGGCCGTGGCCTTCCAGCTCCACCAGCACGTGGTGCCGGCCCGTCCAGCGCGACAGGGCGTGGGCGAGCGCCGTGAGGAGCACGTCCTCCAGGCGGGCCCGGTACGCGGTGGCCACGTCCTGAAGCAACAGTCGCGTCTCCTCCACCTCCAGCGAGAAGTCCACGGACTGGCTGGAGCCGAAGGTGTTGGTCTCGGGCGCGGACGCCTTGTCGACCGGCAGCGGCTGGACCTCCGCGCGCGCGCCGCTCAGCCAGTAGGTCAGCTCCTGTTGAACGGACTCGGAGCGGGCGTGCCGCTGGAGCTTCTCCGCCCAGGCCTTGAAGGACGTCGTCTTCGGAGGGAGGGCGGGCTGCTGGCGCTGGGCGAGCTGCTGGTAGACGGCCTCCAGGTCCTCCATGAGGACTCGCCAGGAGACGGCATCCACCACGAGGTGATGGGCCACGAGCAGCAGGCGGGACGGCTGTCCCGCGCCAGGGTCCATGAGGGTGGCGCGCAGCAGCAGCCCCTCGTCCAGGACGAGGCTCCGCTGCACGTCATTGGCCACGACCTGGATGGCGGAGGCGAGGTCCTCCGGAGCGACGCCGGAGAGGTCCTCCCGGCGCAGGCGCGGCGGGGCCTGCGGGCCCGGGGACTCCTGGTGCCAGGCGCCGTCGGGCTGGCGGGTGAAGCGCAGGCGCAGGGAGTCGTGGTGCTCCACCAGCTTGCCCAGGGCCTGCTCCAGCAGGGCCGGCTCCAGGGGCCGGCGCACCTCCAACAGCAGGGCCTGGTTGAAGTGGTGGGGCTGGCGAGGGGCCTGCTCGAAGTAGCCGTGCTGCACGGGCGTGAGGGGCACCGGGCCTTGCACCAGGCCCTGCTCGGCCGACGACGCCTGGGCCACCTTCACCACCGTGGCCAGCGCTTCCACCGTCTGGTGCTGGAAGAGCTGGCGCGGAGTCAGCTGCAGTCCGGCCTGCCTCGCCCGCGCCACCACCTGCAGGGTGATGATGGAGTCGCCGCCCAGCTCGAAGAAGTTGTCGCGGATGCCGACCTGGGGAAGGTTCAGAACCTGGGCCCAGACCTCGGCCAGTGTCTTCTCCGCGGCGTTGCGCGGCGGCAGGTATTGGGAGGACAGCTCCGCCTGCGCGCCGTCCACGGCGGGGAGCGCCTTGCGGTCCACCTTGCCGTTGTCCGTCAGCGGCAGCGCTTCCAGGCGCATGAAGGCGGCGGGCACCATGTACTCGGGCAGCCGCTGCTTGAGGAAGGCGCGCAGCTCGGTGATGGGGGCCTGGCCCTCGAAGTAGGCCACCAGACGCTTGAGGCCCTTGTCCTCGCGCGCGACGACGACGGCCTTGGTGACCGCCGGGTGGGCCAGCAGCGCCGCCTCCACCTCGGGCAGCTCGATGCGGAAGCCGCGGATCTTCACCTGCGTATCCGCGCGGCCCAGGAACTCCAGCACGCCGTCGGCGCGGCGGCGCACCAGGTCTCCGGTGCGGTACATGCGCGCGCCGGGCTGCGGGTGGAAGGGGTCGGGCAGGAAGCGCTCGGCGGTGAGGTCCGGCTGCCGCAGGTAGCCCCGGGCCAGGCCATCGCCGGAGATGAAGAGCTCACCGGGCACGCCGAAGGGCAGTGGGTGCAGGTGCTTGTCCAGCACGTACATCCGCGTGTTGCCAATGGGGGTGCCAATGGGCACCGAGGAGCCCGGCTGGGAGGGCTCCGTCATGCGGAAGCAGGAGGCGAACAGCGTGGACTCGGTGGGGCCGTAGCAGGCCGTCACCGGGATGCGCAGCCGCTCCAGCACGCGGCGCACGTGGGGCGCGGAGACGACGTCGCCGCCAGTGAGCAGTTGCTTGACGGAGCCCAGGCCCTCCAGGTGGGCATCCACCATCTGCGTGAAGAGGCCCGCGGTGAGGTGGAGCGTGGAGACGCGGTGGCGCTCCAGGACGAGCTGCAGCTCGCGCACGTCATTGGGCGCGTGGGGTGGGAAGAGGACCAGCCGGCCGCCGTGGAGCAGCGGTCCCCAGACCTCGAGCGTGGAGGCGTCGAAGGAGATGGGGGCGATGAGGAGGAAGGAGTGCTCGGGCCCCAGGTCCATGTAGTCGACGCGGCCCAGCAGCAGGCGCATGACGGAGCGGTGCTCGATGCAGACGCCCTTGGGCCTGCCGGTGGAGCCGGAGGTGAAGTCGATATAGGCCAGGTTGCGCGAGGTGGTGGCGCAGGGCGGAGGCGACGCGGGAAGCCCTGCCAGCTCCTCGGTGAGCTCCTCGATGAAGAGGCACGCCATGCCTTCGCAGGGGAGCTGGGAGGCCAGGGCGCGGGAGGTGATGAGGACCTGGGGCTGGGAGTCCTCCAGCATCTGGGTGAGGCGCTGGCGGGGGTAGGAGGCGTCGAGGGGGACGTAGCAGCCACCGGCCTTGAGGATGGCCAGCAGGGAGACGACGAGCTCGACGGAGCGCTCCAGGCAGAGGGCGACGCGAGAGTCGGGGCCCACGCCCTGGCGTTGCAGCAGCCAGGCGAGCGAGTTGGCCTGGGCGTCCAACTGACGGTACGTCAGTTGATGGGAGGCGTCCTCCAGGGCGATGGCGTCGGGGCGCAGGGCCACCTGCTGGGCGAAGACCTCGTGGATGCAGGCGTCGCGCGGGTAGTCGTACGCGGTGGCGTTGCACGCCTCCAGCGCCTGGTGCCGCTCGGCGCCGGTGAGCAGGCCGTGGACGGAGAGCGGAGCGTCCGGCCGCGCGGCGAGCGCCTCGAACAGGCCCTGGGCGTGGGCGGCGATGCGGCCGGCGGTGGCGGCGTCGAACAGGTCGGTGGCGTACTCCACCACGCCGTGGAAGCCCTCTTCTGATTCCACCAGCGTCAGCGTCAGGTCGAACTTGGCGGCGGTGCCTTCCGACTCCACCGGGCGCAGCACCACGCCGGGCAGCGAGAGGGGCGCCATCGGCGCGTTCTGCAGCGCGAACATCACCTGCGCCAGCGGCGTATGGCTGAGGTTTCGCTGGGGCTGGAGCGCGTCCACCAGCTTCTCGAAAGGGAACTCCTGATGGGCGAAGGCGCCCAGCGTCATCTCCCGCACCTGGACCAGAAGCTGGCGGAAGCTCCGCGTCCATTCCACCTGGGAGCGCAGCACCAGGGTGTTGATGAGGATGCCGATGAGTCCACCCAGTCCCGGGCGGTTGCGGCCAGCGATGGGGGTGGCGACGGAGATGTCGTCCTGCCCGGAGTAGCGGGAGAGCAGCACCTGCCACGCGGCCAGCAGCGCCATGAAGGGCGTGGCACCCTCCTTCTGGCACAGGGCCTTCAGCTCGTCGGAGGCCTGCCTGGAAAGGCGCACCGGCACGGTGGCGCCGCGGAAGGACTGCACCGCCGGACGGGGGTGGTCCGTGGGCAGCTCCAGCACCTGCGGCGCCCCGGAGAGCTGCTGGCGCCAGTAGCCGAGCTGCGTCTCCAGCACCTCGCCCTGGAGCCAGCCGCGCTGCCACACCGCGTAGTCCACGTACTGGAGGCCGGGCTCGGGCAGGGGAGAGGGACGGCCCGAGAGGAAGGCGTCGTAGAGCGCCGCGAACTCGCGGATGAAGACGCCCATGGACCAGCCATCCGAGACGATGTGGTGCATCGTCAGCAGGAGGATGTGGTCCTGGGGGGCGAGCCGGAGCAGGGTGCCGCGGATCAGCGGACCCTGGACGAGGTCGAAGGGGCGCAGGGCCTCCTCGCGCGCCAGGCGGAGCGCCTCTGGCTCACGTGCGTCCTCGGGCAGGTGGCCCAGGTCGACGACCGGGAGGGTGACGGACGCCGCGGGTGCGATGACCTGGACCGCGCTCTCCGGGCCGGGCCGGAAGGTGGTGCGCAGCGACTCGTGGCGGCGGACGACCTCGGACGCGCTGCGCTCCAGCGCCGCCACGTCCAGGACGCCCTCCATCCGGACGGCCGCGGGGATGTTGTACGCCGCGCTCCCCGGGTCCATCCGGTCGAAGAACCACAACCGCTGCTGTGAGAAGGACAGCGGGTAGGCATCCGCGCCGCGGGGTTGGACGGGGATGGCCGGCTGCTGGGCGCGAGTCGACTTCTCGCGCAGCTGCCGCATGAGCTGTTCCCGCTTGTCCGCGGGGAGGGAGGCGAGACGCTTGAGAATGTCACTGCTCATCTGACTTCACTCCAGGCGCAGCGTCCGTGCCATCCGGGGCCGCGAGCATCCGCTCCCGCATGTGACTTTCCGGAAGAGTTGGGTTCAGCGGGCCGACGAGGCCCGCAGCGGGCCGGAGGCGGCGGGAGCAGGGCTCACGGACACCTGGAGCCCATGGCGTGAACGGAGCGTGACGACGGGGTCTGGAATCACCGTCTGTCCCGGCACGACATTCACCTTGAAGCGCTGAAGCATCATCGTCAGCGCCACGGTGGACTGCATCAGGGCCATGTTGCTGCCAATGCACAGCCGCTGGCCCGCGCCGAAGGGGAAGTACGCGAAGCGCGGCCGCTTCCCGGCGCTCTCCGGCATGAAGCGCTCCGGCATGAACTTCTCCGGCTCTTCCCAGAACGCCGGGTGCTTGTGGACGATGGGCTGCATCATCATCATGACGGTGCCCGCCGGCACGTCGTAGGCGCCCAGCTTGTCCTGCTCCTTGGCCTGTCGGGCCATCACCCACGCGGGGGGGTACAGTCGCAGCACCTCCTCGAACACCGCGGTGATGTAGCGAAGCTTCGGCAGGTCCTGGAGCTGCGGGGGCCTGTCGCCGAGGGTGGAGACGATCTCGTCGCGCATCCGCTGCTCCACCTCGGGGTGCTGGCTGAGCAGCAGCCAGGTCCACGCCAGCGCCACGGCCGTGGTCTCATGGCCCGCGAAGAAGAGGTTGACGCACTCGTCGCGAAGCTGCTCGTCGCTCATGCCGTCGCCCGTCTTCGGGTCCCGAGCCGCCATCATCTGGCCGAGCATGTCGGGATGGGCCGTGGGGTTCTGGCGGCGGCTGGCGATGGCCGCGTACACGGCGGCGTCCAGGGTGGCGATTCCCGCGCGGAAGCGCTTGCGGCGCTGCGTGCGGAGCTTCAGCGCGGTGATGAGGTACACCATCCACCACTTGCGCCGCATGTTCTGCATCCGGACGATTTCCTGGCACGCCTCCAGGATCTCCGGCTGCTCTTCCACCATGTCGTCGGTGAAGACGCCGCGGCCGACGATGGAGAGCGACAGCCGGGTCATGTCGTTGGCGATGTCGAAGACCTCTCCCGTGCGCGTCCGGGCCTCCCACCGGTCCAACATCTTCCGCACGCTGTCCACCATGGTGGGGACCAGCGCCGCCATCCGCTCGGGGTGGAAGGCCGGCTGGATGAATCGCCGCTGCTGGCGCCAGAATTCGCCCTCGCTGGGGAACAGCCCCTTTCCGAGCAGCTTGCCCGGCGGGTTGTGCGGCTTGGGGTAGTTCTGCGCGTTGTCGACCAGGACATGTTTCACGTAGTCCGGGTGGCTCAACAGGAAGACGGTCTGTCGTGGACCGACCCGGATGCGGACCGCATCCCCATATTGCTGGAAGGTTCGTCCGAAGAAGCCAAGCGGGTCGGCCTGCGCCTCCAGCATGCTGCCGAACAACGGCTTTCCCTTGGGCCCGGGTGGGAGGGTCAAGAGGTCTTTCCCGGTGGTCATCGTGGTGTCTCCAGCGGAGCGCGTCAGGGGCACGGGCGCGGATCGAACCCGTGCCGCCTCCGTGCGGGTGGCTTTGCGAGAGGGAGCAGGGCTCCCGCGCGGTGGGGGATGGAATACGCTCCAGCGGAAGGGCCGCTCGCACCTGGCGGGGAGCGGCCTTCCACCCGGAGGCGGCCTACTTTCCGACGGGCATCGCGCGCCGCGCGGGAGCGGGGGCCTTGCCCGGGATGAACCAGCGAGGCCCGCCGAAATACATCAGCGCTTCCTGCTTCTTCACGAAGATATCCATCGCGATGGAGATGCGCTCGTGCTTGCCCAGGTAGGGCCGCACCTCGTGTCGGACGTAGCTGGGGAAGAAGAAGAGCTTGCCCTCGACGGGGGTGACACTCACTCGCCAGTCGTTGTCCCACGGGCTGGTCTGCCCCGCGGCCTTCCCTCCGTGGCTGCGGTCCAGGAAGCCGGGACGGAAGTACACCGTCTGACCGCCCTCGGACTCGTCCGGCGCCTCACCCGGGCCGTAACCCGTCTGCACCTGGTAATGGCCGCTGATGTACGAGGGGTCGTGGTGGTGGACCTCGAGGAACTCCCCGTACCGCAACACGTTCGCCCAGCAGGAGATGCCGACAATCTGCATGCCGGGGTCGTCCGGATTCTCGCCCTGCAACTTGAATGTCTCGCGGATTCCTTCCAGCACGTGCTTACGGAACTCGGCGATCTCAGGGTACTCCCAGTTGAGGACGTTGAACTCCAGCCAGTACGCCGTCAGGCCCTGCTTGATGCCCGCCACCAGCGTCGGCTTGTGCTTCGCGAGAATCTCCTGCTCCTTCTCCCGGATGATTCGCGCGAGCCCTTCGTTCAACTCTTTGGAATCCTTGAAGTGGATCGCCAAGGTGGTGGTCGGCCACATCACTTCTGCCTTGACGATTTTCTCCATCGGTTCTGCCCTGTGCCTTTTCGCGAGGTGTCGTGACTGTGCTGAAGGGGCCGCATGGTTCAGTCATGCGGTTCCCGGACAATCCTAGCAAAAGAGCCGAAAAACTGGGAATAGCCCTGGGAGTTGCTTCCTTGGGATGCAGGGGAGAGACTGCGGTCACCGGAATCAAGAGCGCGGGCTACCAGCGGCCCTGCATGTGCCGGATGAAGGCATAGGGGGTGCCGGGGTCCAGCACGCCCGCCGCATCCAGCCGCTTCATCTGCGAGGCGTCCAGCTTCAAGGCCGCCGCCTTCAGGTTCTCGTCGAACTGGCTCACGCTGCGCGCCCCGAACACGACGGACGTGACGGCCTTCTTGTGTAGCAACCAGGCGAGTGACACCTGGGCGGGAGTGGCGTCCAGCTCCTTCGCCACGGCCTCCACTTCGGCCAGGACACGCCAGTTGCGAGGGGTGTCGAACTCCGCCCTGCGCTCGCTCTCCACCGCCAGTCGAGTGGCCTCTGGCGGCTCCTGTCCCTGGCGATATTTGCCGGACAGGAAGCCCGAGGCGAGCGGTGCCCAGGCGAGGAGGCCTACGCCCAAATGCTCACAGAGCGGCAGGTACTCACGCTCGGCATCGCGCACCACCAGGCTGTATTGCGCCTGGAGCGACACGAACCGGGACAGCCCCAGGTGGCGGCTCGTCCACAGGGCGTCCACCATCCGGTAGGCGGCATAGTTGCTGGCGCCGATGTAGAGCACCTTGCCCTGGCGCACGAGGTCTTCCATGGCACGGAGCGTCTCCTCCACGGGCGTGTCCACGTCCTGCATGTGCACCTGATACAGGTCGATGCGGTCCGTTTTCAGCCGCCGCAGGCTGTCCTCCACCGAGGTGCGCAGGCTGAGTCGCGAGCCCCCCGCGTTGTTCGGCCCCGGCATCAAGCGCAGACGGAACTTGGAGGCCAGCACCATCTGGTCCCTCCGCTCGTTGCCTTGCCCGAACCACTTCCCAATCAGGGTCTCCGAGACCCCCATCCCGTACACGTTGGCCGTGTCCAGGAAGTTGATGCCCACCTCCAGGGCCCGATCCAGGATGGCAAGGGAGGTCTTCTCGTCCGTACCAAAGCCCTGGCTGGCCGAGCCCTCCAATGGCTCGCCGAGCGCCATGGTCCCGAAGCACAGCGTCGACACTCTCAACCCGCTTTGTCCCAGCCTGCGGTATTCCATACGCATGCAGCTCTCCGGTGTCATCCGCGTCCGGGATGGATGGCGGCGCCCCGTGAACTACTCCAGCCACGCATGATGCGCTACGGGTGTTCCAGGGATGTCTCGTGCGAGCCCTTCACCTTTTTGGGAAGCACGTCTGGAAGTTCGTCCTCTGCCGGGTGCGTCATTGGAGGCCCGTCCCGCCGGGAATGAGGCCCGAGGAAACAAGTCCGCGCCCAGGGCCGACAACTCCGGTGGCAGTGCATTTCATTCGCCACTGGGAGAGAGCTGGCCATGTCCACCCGCATCGACCGAAACCCTCGCACGAACGTGGGGGCGACGCAGAAGCAGGAGCCCGCGTCCACCGCGGCCAAGAGCACTGCCGGGAACAGCGTCGCGGAGCGCTCTCGCCTGAACGGCGCCACCGTGGATGCCTTTCAGGGGGCACCACTGACCCAGCGGGCGCTGGCCAGCCTGGGCAATCCGACGGCGACGGCGAACCAGATCGCCGCGACACCCGCTCCGGTCCTGAGTCGTGAGGAGGAGGCCGCGGCGAGGAAGGCCCTCGAAAACGCGACGAACCGCGAGGACCCCTCCTACATCACCGAGTGGCTGAAGGCCCATCCAGACCCCGCGCAGCAAGCGGCCTTCATGGACATGCTCTTCGAATACGGCGCGCCGGCCGGCAACCTCCTCGACAAGGCGGGGAAGCTGAGCCCCGAGGACCAGAAGCTCCTCTCCAAGGCCGTTGACGCGGCCTACCGCTCGGGCGCGCTCACCCTCGACGAATTGACGGAGGCGGTCGGCTCCCACGGCAACGGCTCCTGGGGGGGTGAGACGCACGAGACGCTGGCGAACATCATCGCCGGAACGGGGAACCCCGAGCTCATCAACGCCTATGTGGAGCGCGAGCTGGAGATCATGACGGCCAGCAACGCCGAGGACCCGGCGCGCTCCGTCGCCATCGCCACGGCCCTCGCGGGGCTTCCCCCGGCCGAGCTCCAGAAGTTCCTGGAGCGCCACCCGGACATCGTTCCGCTCCTGCTCAAGAACCTCGAGGACCCCATCGTCATCGGCGGCGGCTCCGCGCTCGGCAAGCTCCTGGACGCGGCCAGCGCCATCCAGCCTCCCACCGAGCAGTCCCTCCAGGTGTTCATGGACAGCATCAGCCACTTGGGGGAGAACTCCGACTCCCGCGCGGCGGCGGCCCGGTTCTTCCAACGCAACGCGGACGCGATTCTCTCCGCGCTCGAGGACGCCTCCGGGTCCATTGGCAGCCACGGTGCCGGAAAGCTCTCCGAGTTCTTTACCCGCACGCTCTTCACGGAGCCCGCCTACGAAGGACAGGAGGCGTTCCATGAGTTCGTCACGGGGAAGCTGAGCGAGATGCAGCAGGCGCTGGAGACGCAGGCCCAGGCCCGCTCTCCGTCGGAGGAGACCCAGCGCCTGGCCCGGACCATGGGCAGTCTCGTGGGAGCGATTGAGGGTGGCTTCCTTCTGGCCGTCGAGGAGCTGGACAAGCGCAACGAGGCCGTCGAGGGACTGGTGGGCCTGCTCTTCAAGCTCAAGGGGCTGCTCCCCAGCTCGAAACTCCCCGGCGCCGGGAAGCTCCAGGACCTCACCATCGACCAGATCGAGAAGTGGGTCGTGAATGCGCTGAAGGAGCACGCGGACGACCCGAAGGACGCCATTCCCTTCCACCGCCTCTTCGGGGAGCAGATCTCCAATCCCATTCTCCGCAGCCTCTACGACGCCGCCCGGTTGACGTCCCTGGAGAACCGCGAGCTCGGGCTCAACGATTGAGCCAGCGGTCTCCGCCCTGACGATGTCTGGCCATGCCCTCCAGGTGTGCGGGCATGGTCAGACAAGGCTGCGGGGCTCTTCCGGGCACCCTGATGCGCTCCAGTCAACGCCAATAACATCCACAATCCGTCGCGCGTGGAGGTTGGGTTGCGTCTCGCTTTCTCGATTGATTTATGTGCGGCCCGTTTTACCGGTCCGTTCCGAGAAGCGGGTTTTCCTGGAGGTTGTCGTGGTTTCTCAGCGTCATGTGTCGCGCGGTGTGGTGTTGTCCGTGGTGTCCCTGGTCCTGGCGTTCTCTTCGGCGTGTGGTGGCGGGGCTCCTGAGTCTGTCGATGAAGTGACGGAGCCTGTCCTGATGGATGAGGCCTCTGTCGAAACGCAGTCACAGGAGCTCGCCGGGCCGTGCGACTTCTACAATTACTATCGGGATGAGACCCGGAACCCGGGCGGGGCCTACCGGTGCAACAACAGTTGTCAGTGTGACGGCATGCGCACCTGCAGCCAGTGGGGGTGGTGCCAGGGCGCGGCGCGTCCTTCCGTGAGCTGCACCAGTCCCCAGTACCACTGGAACGAGGCCTGGAACTCGGGGGGCTCGAACCGCTGCTCCAACGCCTGCCAGTGTGATGGTCGTCGCACGTGCAGTTCATCCGGCTGGTGCCAGGGGACCGCGCGCTAGGTCCGGCGCACGGGGCTGGACGGCATGTGGCAGGCGTCCAGCCTTTCGCTGGTCCAGCACCCAGCCCGGCGGGGCTGAAGATTGCCGACTGCTGAACAATCCGGGGACGTCGAACGGTTGTTCGGGCTGGCAAGTGGCCCGAGTCAACCGCAGGTTGGGCCCTGTGTGCTCGCGCGCGCACACCTCTTGACCCGGGCCCCCCACACCTGGGTCCTCACGTTCCCCGGAATTCCCCAATGAGTCCGCCGCAGAACTTCGACACCGGAATCCCCAGCCTCAACGTGCTCCTGGCGGGTGGGCTGCCTCATCGCCAGTCCATCATCGTCACCGGCACGCCCGGCAGCGGCAAGACGGTGCTGTGCAGCCAGGTGGCCTTCGCGGCCGCGACGCGGGGCATCCCCGTCGTGGCGGTCACCGTCACTTCCGAGCCTCATGACAAGCTGGTGGAAGCGCTGTCCGGCTTCGCCTTCCACAAGCCCGAGGTATTGGGCGAAAACCTGTTCCTCATCAGCGCCTACTCGGCGCTGAAACGGGGCGCCAAGGAAGCAAGAGACCTGCTCCTCCAGACGGTGCGCGAGCGAGGCGCCCGCCTGCTCTTCATCGACGGCCTGCGCTCCATCCGCGACCTGTGGCAGGACGAGGCGCGGCTGCGCGAGTTCCTCTACGAGCTGGGGCTCGGCCTGGCGGCGCTCAACTGCATCGGCATCTTCACCACGGAGTATCCGCTCCAGCGACTGATGGAGCTGCCGGAAGCCACCACCATGGATGGCATCGTGGCGGTGTCCGTCCGGAGCCAGGGCGCGCTCCGCATGCGCCGGGTGGAGGTGGTGAAGCTGCGCGGTCGTCCGCACCTGCTGGGTGAGCACGTCATGCGCATCACCACGCAGGGCGTGGACTTCGTGCCTCGACTGGAGGCGACGCTGCCAGCCTTGCCGGAAGCGCCTCTGGACCACGAGCGCAGGGGCTTCGGGCTCCCGGAGCTGGACGCCTTGATGTACGCCGGCTTTCCGTCCAACAGCGCCACGTTGATCGCCGGGAGCATGGGCATCGGCAAGACGCTGCTGGCGTCGTACTTCGCGCTGGACGGCGCTCGCCGTGGGGAGAAGTCGCTCTTCGTCTCGTTCTTCGACTCACCCGAGCGCGTGCTCGCCCGAGCGCTGCGGGTGGGGCTGGACATGCGGCCCGCATACGAGTCAGGGATGCTGGAAATCATCAATGAGCTGCCCGTGGAGGTCGAGGCCGACGTCCTCGTCCGCCGCGTCCTCCAGCGCATCGAGGAGCGGGGCGTGAAGCGCGTCGTCCTGGATGGGCTGGCGGAACTGGAGCAGTCCATCATGGAGGGCGAGCGACGCCGCCCCTTCCTGGCGACCCTCGCGCTGCGCCTGCGACAACTGGGGGTGACGTCGTTGTTCACCCGCGAGGTGTCCAAGATCGTGGGCACCGAGCTGGATTTCAGCGACTCGCCCGTGGCCATGCTGGCGGAGAACGTGCTGCTGCTGCGCTTCGTGGAGCTGCACGGCCGCCTGCACAGAATCATCTCCATCCTGAAGATGCGCGACAGCAAGTACGACAGCACCGTGCGCGAGTTCGAGGTGGCCGACACGGGCCTGCGAGTGCTCGCCCCCATGCGTTCCTCCCAGGGATTGTTGACGGGGCAGGCCCGTCCGGTGGGAACCACCATCGGGGGGAGCACGACATGAGCCTGATCCTCATCGCCGAGGACGAAGAGGCGCTCCTGGAAGTGTTCTCCGAGGTGCTGGAGGACCTGGGCCACCGCGTCGTGCGCGCGAGCAATGGCGAGGAGGCCCTGATGCTCGCGCGCACGGAGCCTCCGGACCTGGTCATCAGCGACCACATGATGCCCCGGCGCACGGGGATGCAGTTGTTCTATGCGATGCGCTCGGAGCCCGCCCTGGCGCACGTGCCGTTCGTGCTGCTCAGCGCGGCGCGACCACCCGGTCGCGAAGAGGCGGAGACGTTCCTGGCCAAGCCGGTGGACCTGGCCACCTTCGAGAGAACCGTCACCGCCGCGCTGGCCCGTCACGACCGGACCCTGCCGGACACCCCTCCGCCTTCGCGCGAGTCCGCCTCCTCCTTGGGCGCGGCGCGCGAGGAGATGCTCAACTGGGTCGCACACGAGCTGAAGACACCGCTGAGCTCCGCGCGGCTCAACGTCCAGCTCCTGCTGCGCAGGCTGCTCAAGCGCGGCGCCTCCGAGGACGAGCAGCGCTCCGCGGAGTCGGTGATGCGCCAGCTCGACCAGATGAATGGGTTGGTGACCTCCATCCTGGACGCCTCACGGCTGGCGGATGGAAAGCTGGAGCTCCAGCGCGTGCCCGCGCCCCTGGTTCCCTTCCTCCAGGAGGTCGTCCAGGACTGGTCCGAGGCCCAGCCGGAGGTGACCTTCCGGCTGGAGGCGCAAGAGCCTCCGGAGCAGGTGTCCTTCGACGCGGAGCGGACGCGGCAGATCCTCAACAACCTGCTGTCCAATGCGGTGAAGTATCGCGGCAACTCTCGCGAGGTGGACATCCGGACGGCGTTGGACCCGGGCGCGGTCCTCATCCATGTGCGGGACAAGGGCGTGGGAATCCCGGCCGCTTCGCTGCCCCACGTCTTCGACCGCTTCCGCAGGGCGGACAGTCAACAGGGGCGAGGCCATGGACTGGGCCTGTTCATCGCCTCGTCGCTCGCGCGGCTTCACGGTGGCTCGCTGGCCGCCCGCTCGCAGATGGGCGAGGGCTCCACCTTCACCCTCCGACTGCCCCTCCGCTCCTGAAGAAGGGGGCCGGGATGTTCCTCCCGGTCCCCCTCCCGAGGGTTACTGCTGACGGCCTTCGATGGCGCACATCAGGACCGCCGCGGCGATGCCGAGCCGCCGGTCCAGCGCGTGCCGGTCGTCCATCGAGAAGTCCAAATCGATCTTCTGGATGAACGGGTTGAAGCGCTGGTGGAAGGCGAGGACCTGCGTGGTGCCCAGCGTGCCGGAGAAGGACTGGGGCACCAGGTTGGTGAGCAGGCGGCGCACGAGCGCCAGCATGATGCTGTCCTCTTCAATCTTCCCCACCTCCTGGTCGTTCGTGTCCAGGACGAGCCACTGGTCTCGGAGGAGGGAGCGCAGGCCCTTGCGGCGCAGCGCGCCCACGCGCTCTCCCGAGACGGCGTCCGTCACGTCGTAGGTCATCCCGAAGTCGAGGATGCCTCGGGCCTTGATGGTGAGCAGCTCCTCGCGCATGTCCTCATCGCCGTAGATGCGCAGGTCCTCCTTCAGCTTGAAGGCCTTCATCTTGGAGTAGAACGCGAGGTTGCCCGCCTCGTCGTAGATGTGGAAGGCGCCACCGAACAGCTTGAAGAACTGCCGGCGAATCATGTAGCGCGTCTGGCCAAAGCGGCCGGGGGCCAGCGTGCTGGGGGAACGGGTTTGGAGTGCGGAGGACATGGGGCCCTCCCATAGCAAAATCCGGGTCCGCTGGCCCAAGCCCACCAGGGCAGGGTCCGTGAGGACGCAACTCCCGGTCCTCATTCTGAGAGAATCGAATACCCGGAGGCCTGCTCTTGATCCCCTCGATTCCTCGCCGCGTCGCCACCCCCACGACCCAGACGGACGCCAAGAAGGCGCCGGCGGCCGAGGCTCCCGTGACGCCTCCAGCCCCCGCGCCCTTTTTCAAGGATGGCCTGGACGCCGCCAGGCCCAGCCCCGTGAATCTCACGGGCATCGGGCCCCAGGCCGCGGTCGCGGATTCCGCGCGAGTGGCGACTGCCGCGACTTCCACGAGTGGCTCGGCGCCCGTCGGTCCGGAGCTGCTGCATCTGGACGCGGGCTGGACGCCCCAGGGGCAAGGGTACGACGCGAAGCGCGGTGAAGTGCTCACGACGTATTACTCCGACGACCACGATGTGTTGCTGTCGGTGCAGGACAAGGACTCGGGCAGTGAGTCGCTCCAGGTGCAGCTCGGTGGGACCGACCCCAAGCACCCCGAGGAGGGCAAGCCCACACATGGCGGTGGTGTCTCGACGGACGGTGAGTTCGTCTACGTCTCCGACACCCGGGGCATCTACGTCTATACGCGCGAGGAGTTGGAGCGGGCGGCGAAGACGGGGACCGTGGCACAGGCCTCCCAGGTGATGGAGGTTCCGTTCCCCGAGGGCGTGAAGGACCCCGCCACCGGCATGGACCTGGTCTCCGCTGGCAGCTACATGACCGTGAAGGACGGCTACGCGTACATCGGCAGCTACAGCAAGGATGGCGATGGCAAGGCGGGCGCTGTCTGGCGTTACAAGCTCGACGAGAAGACAGGTGAGCTCATCCAGGACTCGCGGCAGGGTCCCATCCGTGCGCCGGACCGCGCGCAGGGCATGACGGTGGTCGACGGCGCGATCATCTTCACCACGGGCGACCAGAAGCTCATCTACCAGCCGTTCGAGGCCAGCGAGGACTCCTTCACGGCGAACATCGACAACCGCGTGGACATCGGCAACGGGTTGATCGACCCGTATGCCCAGGGCGTGAACGTCATCGATGGCGAGCTGTGGGTGACGTACGAGAGCGGCTCGCACAAGTATCGCGACGGCCTCAATTCCAAGTACGAGCCTCGCGAGCACATCCAACGCATCCCGCTGGAGGACCTGGACCTCGGCGCGGCCTGCGTCACGCCGGAGCAGCTCGACAGCTGAGCCAGACTGCCTCCCTCCGGGTCAGGGAGTCTTGCGCATCCGGTTCTTCTGGGGGCTTCCCGTCGCCATGGCCTTGCTCACGCGCGAATAGGCAGACACGTAGGGCTGAAGGACCGCGCGAGGCCAGCGTCCCGGAATCCACAGGTAGCTGTAGAGCGGATGTCGTCGCGCGCCCCGGCGTCGCTTCGTCTCGTACGCGCTGGGGCCGAGCCAGAGCTTCCGCGCGCCCAGCTCGTAGGCCCGACGCAGCGGCTCGTAGAAGCCGAGGTTGAAGTACAGCGGCGTCTCCGAGGCACCGGCCTCGGCGCGACCGACGCGGTAGAACCACACCTCGTCGTGCTTCTGCAGCAGCAGGGAGAACCCGATGGGCGCTCCGCCCTGATAGCCCACCACGACCTCGGCCTCGGGGGTGACGTGCTGCTCCAGCGCGGACCAGAACGCGGGCGGGTGGCGGAGGTGCTCGCTGCCGTACTTCGAGTAGGTCACCTCGTAGAACCGCTCCAGCAGCTCGCTCAGCTCGCCCATTCGCGAGACGCGCTCGAAGCTCACGCCCGCGTCCCGGACGTTCGCCATCTCCTTCTTGATGAACCTCCGGGCATCGCTCTTGAACTGGCCCAGGTACGCGTCGAGGCTCTCTCCCGGCGGCACGTCGATGACGTTGTCGTCGTAGATGAAGACCTCTTGGAACGACGCCGTGGTGAGCGCCTCTCGCAGCGCCGCGTCGTCTCCATCCACTCCGTAGAAGTAGACGGGGAGCCGCTCGCTCGTGGCCAGCTCACGCAGGCCCCGGAGGATGAGCTCCCGAGCCTGGCGCGCCAGGTCCGGTGTCTGGGGTGAGCAGATGATGCCGCTGCGCATGCTGAGCGGACTGGTGACGAAGACACCTCCGTCAATGCCAGCCCCCGTGAGCCGCGCCAGCGAGTGGTAGAGGTCCGCCACCGAGACGGCCACCCGGCTCAGGCCCCCCGCGTTGGCAAAGCCTTTCTTCCAACTGCTGAAGAAGAAACTCTCCAGGGCGTAGGGGGTGTAGATGTTCTTGCTGCGGGTGATGAAACACGGCGCCAGCGCGACGGGGATATCACCCTGGCTGACAATGGCATACCGAAGCGACAGCTCCCCCCGGACCATGAAGGGGAGGTCGACCGCGTCCAGCATCCGGAGCCAGCGCCGGCCGAAGAACACACTCGACTCGGACGTGAGGACATCCAGCGCCGCGTCACTCAGATGGCTGACGGAGTCATGGAACTTCAGGGTGAGCGTCATGGCCGGAGGGCTTCGGATGCAAGGGTTCCGCTCAGCCGTTGAGGAGCTGGACGGGCGGGTTGCGCTTCGGGGAGGCGATGTATCGCGCGAGGTTGGGGCGCTGGCCCATCCGCTCGAAGAACGAGCGCAGGCGCGGGTAGTTGTTCTCCAGCACCTCCATCAGCCCGTTGTCGACGAGCAGCTCCAGGAAGCCGAAGACGCTGGTGTCCGCCACGCTCACCGCGGTGCCGACGAAGAAGCCGTCGCCGCTGCCGTTGTTCGTGAGCACCCGCTCGAAGTGGGCGAGCCACTGGGGCAGCTCCTCGCCCAGGATGATGGGGAGCTGCTCGCCCAACTGGTCCGGGCTGAGGGACGTCAGGCTGCGCGCGCGCGCGGTGACCTCCTCGACGCCTTCGATGATCATGTCGCAAGCGGCGCTCTCACGCGGGTTTGAGCCGTAGAGGCCCCGGGTGCGCGCGACGTGGCGCAGGATGGCCAGGCTCTGGACGACGCGGAACCCGTCCGGCTCCTCCCACAAGGGCACCTTGTCGAAGGCCAGCTTTCCAGCGCGCTTCAGCTCCTCGAACGGAGGCGTCTTCTCCTTCGCCTGCACGTCGTACTTGCCCAGGTCGATGTCCTCGTACTCGGTTGCGGACTCGGCCAGCGCCAGGCGGATCTTCTCCGCGACACCTCGGCCCGTGAAATACGAAAGACGCGGCAATGATGATTGATCGCTCATACAGGGAACGCCGTTGAGAGGGACGGGCTGTATACTAGAGTAGGCGGACAATCCGGAAGGGGCAGACTTCCTTGACCGCTGTACCCGAGCCTCTGGAATTCACGATGTCCGTTTCACCCTCGCTTGTCCCGCTTGCTCCAGGCATGGCGCTGTGGCCCTGGGCCGCGCTGCGCGGCGCCGGTTTCCCCGCGGAGGATGTGCTCCGGCTCGCGGCGCCCACGGCCGCGGCCGCCGCCGAGGCCTGGCTCGAGACGGGGTCTGATACACCCGGTGACGCGCTGCGTGCCGCGTTCGACGCGGACCTGCTGAACATCAGCGGAGCGCTGCGCTCACTGGCGGGTGAAACACGACTGCGCGAGGCCCTCCTCTGGCAGAACCGCCATGCCTACAAGACGGGAGTCGAGCCGCTCGCGGCGCTCCCCGCCACGGCTCGCAACAGCAAGGCCCGGCAGCGCGAGCGCCTGGTGGCCTCCTACGTCCAGCGATACAGCACGAAGAACGACACCATCGGCTTCTTCGGCCCGGTGGGTTGGGCGCGGCTGACGCAGTCGAGCGACGCCCTGAGTCTTCTCCCCGGACAGCAGCTCGTCTCGCGGCGCGCGGTCTACTTCGAGGCGTGGTGCATGGACACGCTCGGCGCCGCGCTGGCCCAGGACGCGTCCTTGCGCCGCTGGGCTCAGCCCCGACTGTTGCCGTACTTCCGACTGGAGGGCCACGTGCTCCACGGCCCCATGCCCGAGCCCGTGGAGCTGTTGCCGTCGCAGGCCGCGGTGCTCGCGCGGTGTGATGGCTCGGTCAGCGCCGTGGCCATCTCGGAGGCGCTCACGCGTGGCGACGCGCCCGCCTTCGCGAACGTGGACGATGTCTACGACGCGCTGGACCAGGCGAGCGGCATGGGTGTCCTCGCCTGGGGTTGGGACGTGCCGCTGCTGGTGCGACCCGAGGCGGTGCTGCGCGGCGCGCTGATGGCGATTCCCGATGCGGAGGCGCGGGCTCGCGCGCTGGCCCCGCTGGAGCGGCTGGAGCGCGCGCGCGCCGGTGTCGAGGCCGCGGCGGGTTCTCCCGAGGCGCTGGATGCGGCGCTCGCGGAGCTGGAGGGCGTGTTCAAGGACGTGACGGGCGCGCTTCCGACGCGCGCGGCGGGCAAGACGTACGCCTCGCGGACGCTCATCTACGAGGACTGTGTGCGAGATGGCTCGCTGGAGCTGGGAGCTCCGCTGCTCGCGCGGCTCGGTCCCGTGCTGGAGCTGCTGCTGACAGGAGCTCGCTGGTTGGTGGGCGAGGTGACCCGGCGCACCGGCGTGGGGTTGGAGGTGCTGTTCGACAAGCTGTCTCAGGGGGGCTCGCCCGTGGAGCTCACCACGCTCCAGCTCGCCTTCGTCCAGGGCATCCAGGACCCGGCGTCCTCGGGAGCGCTGATGCCCATCCACGAGATTGTCGCCGAGCACCGTCGGCGCTGGCGTGAGCTCTTCGCGCTCGAACCGGGCGTGCGCCGGCAGACGCGCACCGTGGAGTCGCTGCGTCCTCTCGTGCGCGAGGCCTTCGTCACGCGTGGGGCAGGGTGGAAGCCCCGGTGGCATGCGTCACCAGACGTGATGATCGACGCGGCGAGCGCCGAGGCGGTCCGCGCTGGTGACTACCAGTTGGTGCTGGGCGAGCTGCACCTGTGCAACAGCCTCTCCTCTCTCTTCGTGGAGCAGCACCCCGCGCCCGCGGAGCTGTTCGCGCTCGCGGAGCGCTGCGCCTCCGAGGCGGACATCGTCCCCGTGTTCCCCAAGTCCGAGTGGAGCCAGCGGACGTTGCCGTGCCTCTTTCCTCGCGGCAGCCTCCACTACCTCTCCGGACAGGAGCCGTCGCCCAATCCGGGCGCGCGGGCGCTGCGCGTGGGCGACCTGGTGGTGGAGCGGCGTGACGGGGCGCTGGAGGTGGTCGACCGCGTGAGCGGGCGTCGCTTCGGGCTGATGGACTTCCTGGCCGTCTACCTGGAGCACCGCTGCGCGAGCGCCTTCGACCTGGCGCTGGGCGAGGACTACTCGCCGCGACTGACGGTGGACGGGGTCATCGTCGCCCGCGAGCGGTGGAGCGTGCCGGCGGCCAGCCTGGGCTTCGCGGGTATCACGGAGGCGCTGGAGCAGTGGCTGGAGGCCCGGCGCTGGCAGCGCGGACTCGGCATCCCACGCTTCGCGTTCTTCAAGGTGGAGAACGAGCGCAAGCCCTGCTTCGTGGACTTCGACAGCCCGCTCCTGGTCGAGATGCTGGCCAAGCTCGTGCGGCGGGCGGTGGAAGAAGCTCCCGCTTCACGGGTCAGCTTCTCGGAGATGGTGCCGGACCCGGACCACCTCTGGCTCACGGATGCGGCGAAGCACAGGTACACGAGCGAGCTTCGCGTGGTCTGCGAGCTGTCTTGAGCCACTCCCACGCGGTCAACGTGTTTCACTTCTACACATGAAGGAGCAGTACGGCATGCGCGCGCCCGAGCGGATTCCCGGCGGAACGTTCCCTCCCGACATCAAGGCGTTGCACGGGGGATTGTCCTCCGCGGCCGCGGAGTTCCTGGACTTCGCCGAGCGCGTTCCAGAGACCTTCGCGCGGCACCATTTCACGCCGAGCGAGGCGTCGCCGCTCTTCCCTTATCCGCTTCACGCCTGGCCCCTCTTCATCGACGGCGCGGCGGTATCGACGATGCGGGAGATGGCCACGGGCTTATGCCGACTCATCAAACGCGCACCTCGGCGACTGCTCGGGGACGCGGCTCGCGCTGCGGCCTGGTATGGGCTCTCCCAGGAGCGCGCCAGCGTGGCGCTGGACTCCCTCGCGCGCACGGACGACGCGCGGGGCGCCATCAGCCGGGGGGACTTCATCCACGATGGCACGGCCCTGAAGTGCCTGGAGTTCAACCTGACGGCGGGCGTCGGTGGCTGGGAGACGGCCTTCCTGGTCCAGCAGGTCATGTCGCAGCCCGCGATGCACCGCTTCGCCACCGAGCAGGGGCTGCGCATCCGTCAACCCCGCACACTGCGCGACTTCTTCGCCAACATCGTGACCTGCGTGCGCCGCGACACCGAGTGGGAGGGCGAGTGCAACATCGGCATCCTCTTCCCTCCGAGCGGCCTTCCAGCGCCGGCGCTCGCGGAGCAGGCGTGCGGGCTCTTCACCGGCCAGCTCATGGAGCTCCTTCGGCCGGAGGGTGCACGGGGCGAGGTCTTGATGACGACCTACGGCGCGGTGAAGAGCGCCGAGGGACACCGCCTCACCACCCAGGGCAAGCGGCTGCACGCCGTGGTCGAATATGAAGCCAGGGATCGCCTCCTGATGGCGGGCCCGGAGTTCATCGCGAACGCCCAGGCCGCCATCTCCGCCCGCGCCATCAGCCTCTTCAACGGCCCGGCGCAGGACGTGCTCGACGACAAGCGCAACCTCGCGCTCCTGTCGGAGCATGTGACGTCGTCCCTGCTGTCTCCCGAGGAGCAGGCGCTGGTGCGCCACCACGTTCCCTGGTCTCGCCGCGTCGAACGGGCCCACGTCGAGCGCGGAGGCGAGCGCGTCTTCCTGCCGGACCTCCTGTCCTCCCGGCGCGAGGAGCTGGTGCTCAAGGCGGGGCGGGACTTTGGTGGCGCCTCGGTGTTGCTCGGTGAGTCGACGCCCGCGCCGGAGTGGGACGAGGCCGCGCGCAAGGCGCTCGATGATGGCGGCTGGGTGGTGCAGGAGCGGGTGCGGTCCGCTCCCTTCCAGTACTCGGGACCCGACGGCGTGGTGACGCCCCACAGCGTCATCTGGGGCCTCTTCGTCCTCGGTGAGACCTACGGCGGCCACTCGCTGCGCGTGTGCCCCATGGGGAAGGGCACCGGCGTCGTCAATGTCTCGCAGGGCGCGATGTTCGCCGCCCTCATCGAGGTGGAGTGAGCCGCCGGCCTCCGCGTCACTGCTCGCGGAACTCGCGACCGAGCGTCTGCTGCTTGCGCATCTTCTTCACCGCGCTCACCGCGATGGAGGGGATGAGCCTGGGGCCGATGCGGGCCAGCATGGACCACGTCCACCACCAGTAGTTGGTGGCGATGGCGTCCTCCACCGTGTACACGCGGTGCCACCAGCCATAGGGCAGGTAGAGAATCTCTCCGGCCTCCAGGACGAAGTCGTAGTCCGGAAGCTTGCCCGCGGGGAGCTGGTCCGGCTGGCCACCATGCGGCGTCAGGTCATGCGAGCTCATCACCGACCAGGGGTGGCTGAGCTTCGCCGGCTTCAGCTCCACGTCTCGTGACGGCGCGTACAACTGCCACTGCTTGCGGCCCACCATGACGGCGTGCAGGTTGTGCGCGCGGTCGAAGTGGAGCTGGGTGAACGTCCCCTTCGGCCCCATGAAGAAGAGCTGCTCGGTGAGACGCCGCTGCACGGCGTACTCGTCGAAGCGCACGTCGCGGTGCAGGGCGGGGAGGGTGCGGAACAAGTCGTTGCCGATGAGGTAGCCCGGCGTCTCCTCGCCCTCCTTCCCCTTCACCTTCAGGGACGCGACGTAGTCCTTCATCGTCATCTTCCGCACGCGGCCCACGCGCTCCACGTCGCCAGCGGGGCGGGCGTTGTAGCGCAGCCACTCCACGGGGACGCTCACGTCGCCGTACTGCTGGGTGAACCAGTCGAAGGACCACCGCTCCGCGGCGGGCCAGCCCGTCATGGCATCGGTGAAGATGATGGGCTTGTTGTTGGCTTCCAGGCCCTCGTAGAAGGCCCGGCGGTTGTCGAGCGGCATGCGCTCGGGGACGAGGGGCGTGACGACATCCCGTGGTGCGGTGGCGGTGCTCATGACTGCTCTCCTGGGTGGCGCGTCACGCCGCGGTGTCTTCGGCCTTGGCCGGAGGGCCGTCTCGCTTCAGGCGCTCGAAGTTGTTGTCGATGCCGTGGCGCACGTCCGCCAGCATGTGGATCTCGAACTCCTGGAACGCGAACGACGGCCACGCGCGCAGCAGCGTCAGCAGCGATTCGTGCGAGTCGGCGTTGACGATACACAGCCCCATCTTCGGCAGGACGTAATAGGCACAGTCGATGGTGCCGTCCTGGAGGCGGGCGCCCACCCAGTCGCGGACGGCGCGGTTGAGGGCGATGGGGTCGGGGGGCACGGGGCCCGACGTACGGTCCTTGACGTAGATGAGGTACTTCATCTGGGCAGCTCCTTGAGAAGGGTCAGCGAGATTGCGCGGGCCGCGACTTCGCGAGGCTCCGGCGGATGTTCTGCAACAGGCCGCGAGGCGTCTGCCGCAGGAAGAAGTGGTCCCCCAGGAACGTCTGGGTGGAGAACGCGCCCGAGGTGAGCTGACGCCACGCCTCCGTCGCGTCCTCGGGGACGTAGTCGTCGAAGCCTCGGAAGGCGGACAGCGGGCAGACCAGGGCGGGGCCCGGCTTCCACGTGTAGCCCTCGCACACGGCGGTGTCCGCCAGCAGGGTGGTGCGAATCAGCTTCAGCAGCTCTTCGGCCATGTCACCCGACACGGAGATGGCCTCGCCCATGCGCCGCGCCTCGGACGCGTCGATGTCGTGGGTGATCGCCGTGGGCGGGTGGGCCCGCAGCGTCTGGGGCGCGCGGTAGCTGGCGACGAAGAGGTGCAGCGGCGTGGGGAGTCCCCGCTCGCGCAGGGCTCGCGTCAGCTCGTAGGCGAGCAGCGCGCCCATGCTGTGGCCGAAGAGGGCGAAGGGCTTGTCCGCATGCCGCGCCACCACCTCCACCAGGAAGTCGACGACCGCGGGCAGCTCGCGCAGGGGCGGCTCACGCAGCCGGTTCTCCCGGCCAGGGAGCTGCACCGGGCAGACCTCGATGTCCTGACCCAGCTCCGCCTGCCAGGTGCGGAACAGCGAGGCGCTGCCGCCCGCGTGGGGCAGGCAGAACAGCCGCGCCCAGGCGGTCGGCTGCGGGACGTGGAAGGCGAGCCACTCCACCGCGGCCAGCGCCGAGGTCGATGACACTTGCGACGTCATGAGTGCACCTCGCGCCGTGCGACGGGGGCTTCAATCCGCTGATGGGCGGGAAGGTCGATGAGCTTCTGGTACACGACGCGGTTGGCGGCCACCATGCGCGGCAGGCCGAAGAGCTCCACCACGCGCTGCTGACCGGCCTGGCCCATGCGCTTCGCGCGCTCACGGTCCTCCAGCAGGGCGAGCTGCGCGTCGGCGAGCGCCTCGATGTCCACCTCGCGCGGACCGCCGGGCTCGCCGGGAAGCACCGGGACGAGCATCCCCGTCTTCTCGTGCTCGACAATCTCCGCGGGGCCACCGGAGCGCGTCGCCACGAGGGGAAGGCCGGACGCCATGGCCTCGATGGCCGTGTAGCCGAAGGGCTCGTACAGCGAAGGCACCAGCGCCAGGTCGGAGATGCGGTGCAGCAGGCCGAGCTGACGGCGCGGCAGCTTGCCCAGCAGTTTGATGCGATGGCGCAGGTGCGCGTAGCGCTGGCTCAACCCCTGGACCATCTGCGTGGACTCGCGCGAGTCGGTGCCACCCGCCAGGAGGAAGCGCACCTCGGGACGCTTCGCGAGCACGCGCTCGGCGGCGGCGAAGATGGCGGTGATGCCCTTCTGCGGATGCAGCCGGCCCGTGTAGAGGACGACCGGGTCCTTGGGCGTGGCCACCGTGGCGCGCAGCCGGGCGTACTGCTCGGGCGTGTGCGAGGGCTGGAGGAACGGCCCCGCGTCCATGCCGCAGTGGATGGTGTGCAGCAGCGACGCCGACAGGCCGTAGGTCTCCCGGATGAGCTCGCTCATGGACTCGCTCACCGAGATGACCGGCGTCGTCCCGTCGTAGAAGCTGCGCTCCTCCTCGAGGATCTCCGGGTCGGGCGTCTGGCCCCACCAGCGCTCGGCGGGCTCGGAGATGTAGTGGCTGGTGCCCAGCACGGGCACGCCGGCCTCGCGGCCCAGCTCCCGCGCGGCGCGGTGCGTGTGCCACTGGTGGAAGTGGATGAGGTCCGGCTGCTCCTCGCGGATGCGCTCACGGCCATGGTGGAGCAGGTCCTCGTTGAAGAGGCGGATGCCGCCCACGAGCGACAGTTGCGCCGCCTGCGAGAGGCTGCCCCGGCTCGGGGGGACCATGTGCACGGTGAGCTGCGGCTCGCGCAGCACGGCCGGCTCGCCCGGGGTGTACGCCACGACGGTGACCTTGCAGCCGCCACGCGCCAGCCCTCGGGCCAGTTCGTAGACGTAGGTGCCCACGCCGCCGGCCACGTTCGGCGTGTACTCCATGGCCAGGATGAGGACCTTCAGGGGGGTGGAGTTGGGGAGTGCCATCGGCTGTTTCTCGAAAGGGGTGTGGAGCGCGACTAGCGACTGACCGCGACCTCTTCGGGGGTGAGCTCCGTCAGCATCCTCAGCAGGGCTTCGACTTCCGGGTCATCGTGTCCGGGGCGCTGGCGCTGCTCGGCCACCAGTGACGCGAGGCGGGCGACTGTCGGTGCCTCGAACAGGGACTGCAGGGGCACGGTGAAGCCGAAGGTGTCTCGCAGCCGGCCCACCACCGTGGTGGCCAGCAGCGAGTGTCCGCCCAGCGCGAAGAAGTCGTCGTTGAGGCCCACCGGTCGCACGCCCAGCACGTCCTCCCAGATGCGCGCCACCGTGCGTGCATCCTCGGTGTCGGGCGACACGTACGGCGTGGCCAGCGCGGGGCGCGTGTAGCCCGCGGACGCCGCCTCTTCATGCTCCCGGGCCTCGGGTGCTCGCTCCGGTGCCAGGGATGCGCCCAGCGCGCGGTGTCCGTCCGGCGACACCCAGTAGCGCTTGCGCTCGAAGGGGTAGGCGGGCAGCGGCACGCGAAGGCGCCGCTCTCCTCCGTGGAAGGCGTCCCAGTCCACGTCCACGCCCGCCATCCACACCTGTCCCAGCGCGCCCAGCAACACGGCCGCGTCGGGCTGCCGCGTGTCGGGGTGGCGCAGCGAGGTGATGGTGGTGGGGACCTGCGCGAGCGCGCCGGGCTGCGCCGCGAAGGTGGACAGCGCGCGACCGGGACCGACCTCCAGCAACACCTGCGCGGGCCGCAGCAGCCCGAGCCCCGCGGCGAAGCGCACGGGCTGGCGCAGGTGACGGGCCCAGTAGCCCGGGTCCGTCGCCTCGGCGGCCGTCACCCAGGTGCCGGTGACGTTGGAGATGTAGGGCACCTGGGGCGCGGACAGCTTGACCTTGCGCACGCGCCCGGTGAACGGCGCGAGGATGGGGTCCATCATCGCCGAGTGGAACGCGTGCGAGGTGTGCAGCTTGCGGCACTGGATGCCGCGCTCCTCGAGGCGGGTCTTCACCGCGGCCACCGCGTCCTCGGGGCCAGCGACCACCGTGAGCGACGGCGCGTTCACCGCGGCCACGGACACCCGCGCATCCAGCAGGGGCGCCAACGCCTCCTGCGAGAGCACGACGGAGAGCATGGTCCCCGGAGGAAGCTCCTGCATGAGCTTCCCGCGCGCGGCCACCAGCGCCAGCGCATCCGGCAGGCTGAAGACCCCCGCGAGGCACGCGGCCACGTACTCGCCGATGCTGTGGCCAATCATCGCCTCGGGCTTCACGCCCCAGCTCATCCACAGCTTCGCCAGCGCGTACTCGATGGTGAAGAGGGCGGGCTGGGCCAGCCGCGTCTGCTGCAACTGGCGCTGCGCCTCCTCGGCGCGCTCGGGGGAAGGGAAGAGGACGTCGCGCAGGTTCAGGCCCAGCTCGGGGGCGAGCCGGGTCGCGCAGTCATCCACCACCGCGCGGAAGGCGCGCTCGCTCTCGTAGAGGCCCTGGGCCATTCCCGCGTACTGCGCGCCCTGGCCGGGGAACATGAACACGGTGGAGCGGCTCGTGCGCTCCTCGGTGACGGACAGGTGCCGCGTGGGGTCGAGCAGGGCCGCGAGCGCGTCCTCTCGTCCCTGACAGACGATGGCGCGGCGCTGCGTGTGGCGACGCCTGCCCACCTGGAGGGTGTACGCCGCGTCCGCGGGCTCCAGGCCCGGGTTCGCGCGGAGGTGCTCCGCCAGCCGCTGCGCCTGCGTGTTGAGCGCGGTGGAGCTGCGCGCGGAGAGCAGCAGGAGCTGGTGTGCGCGGGTGGCCCGGACAGGCGCGCGAGCCGGCGGCTCCTCCAGGATGACGTGGGCGTTGGTGCCGCCCATGCCGAAGCTGCTCACGCCGGCGCGCCGGGGCCCGTGGGCCGAGGCCTTCCACTCGCGCAGCGCGGTGTTGACGTAGAAGGGACTCTCGCCCCAGGGGATGTTGGGGTTGGGCGCCTCGAAGTTGAGGCTGGGAGTCAGCTTGCGGTGCTTGAGCGACAGCGCCGTCTTGATGAGGCCCGCCACGCCCGCGGCCGCGTCCAGGTGGCCCACGTTCGGCTTCAGCGAGCCGATGGCGCACGTGCGCGGTCCCGCCGCTTCGTCGCCGAAGGCCCGGGTGAGGGCCTGCACTTCAATCGGGTCGCCCAGCGCGGTGCCGGTGCCGTGCGCCTCCACGTAGCCGATGCTCGCGGCGGACACGCCCGCGGTGCCCAGGGCCTCGGAGATGACGGCGGCCTGTCCCTCGACGCCCGGCGCGGTGTAGCCCACACGCGCGGCGCCGTCATTGTTCACCGCGGAGCCCTTGATGACGGCGTAGATGGGGCTGCCGTCCGCCAGCGCGTCCTCCAGCCGTCGCAGCGCCACCACGCCCGCGCCGCTGCCGAAGACGATGCCCTTCGCCTGCGCGTCGAAGGTGCGACATCGACCATCCGGCGAGAGGATTCCACCTTCCATGAAGCGGTAGCCGCCCTGGAGCTGGAGGTTGATGGACACGCCTCCCGCGAGCGCCACGTCGCACTCATGGTTGAGCAGGCTCTGGCAGGCGACGTGGACGGCGACGAGCGACGTGGAGCACGCGCTCTCCACGTTGAAGCTGGGGCCTCGCAGGTCCAGCTTGTAGGAGACCCGCGTGGTGAGGAAGCTGCCCGCGTTGCCCAGGTTGAGCTGGAGCGGGTCCGAGGTGCGCAGCAGCTCCGAGTTCCCCATCAGGTTGAGCAGCAGATAGGTGCTCAGCGCCTGTCCGCCGAAGACGCCCACCAGGACGTCCTGGGACGGCGCTCCCTGGCCCGCGTCTTCCAACGCCTCCAGCGCGCACTCCAGGAAGAGGCGCTGCTGCGGGTCCATCACCTCCGCCTCGCGCGGCGTGTAGCCGAAGAAGGCCGCGTCGAAGCCCGTCACGTCCTCGAGTCGCGAGGCGACCTTGATGAAGTGCGGATCCTTGAGCACCTCCGGGGGCAGGCCGGCCTTCAAGACGGCTTCATCCGAGAGCGGCTCGATGGCCTCCACGCCGTCGCACAGGTTGCGCCACAGCTCCTCGAGGCTGCGCGCGCCCGGGAAGCGTCCGGCCATGCCGGTGATTGCGATCTCCATGCCCGTGTTGCCTTCCGACACGCTGAATCCTCCCCCTCAATGACCGGACTGGCGGCGCTGCATCTGCTCCCGGCGCCGCGCCCCACGGCTCCTCCGGTCGCTGGTGTTCGTCGTCGGGGCCTGCTCCTGCCCTCGGGTCAGCAGCCGTGCCATGGCGCTCAACGTCGGATTCTCGAAGAGCGCGACGACGGGGACGTCCGTGCCGAAGCGGCGCTTCACCTCGTTGATGACCTTGAGGCCAATCAGCGAGTTGCCACCCAGCTCGAAGAAGTTCTCGTGCAGCGACACGCTCTCCACGCCCAGGAAGCGCCGCCAGATGTCCGCCAGCTCGCGCTCCGCCTCGTCCATGGTGGCGAGCACCGCGCGCTCCACCGGGGCCGAGTCATCCGTCTGGGCCGGGCCCATCAGGTCCTGGAGGAACGAGGCGCTGCGAGCCATCGCCGCCCGCAGGTCCTGCGTGGACACCACCACGTGCGTGGGCATCTGCGCGAGGACGCGCTCGAACACGTCCACGCCCTCCGCGGGGGACAGGGCGTGGGCGAGCATCGCCTCGCGCAGCGCGCTGGCCCCGTCGGGGAGCTGCGTGGTGACGGCCTGGCCCACCTCGCGCCAGGTGTCCCAGCCCAGGGAGACCACCGGCAGGCCTCCCGTCGCCGAGGCGTGGTGGGCGAAGGCGTCCTGGAAGGCACACGCCGCGCAGTGGTCAATCTGCCCGGGCTCGGCGGTGAACGCGGTGCGGGACGAGCACAACATGAGGAAGTCGAGCGGCATGCCGCTCAACAGCTCGTTCAGCACCCACGTGCCCTGGAGCTTGGGGCGCAGGACGTCCTCCACCGCCTTCCGGCCGCGAAGCTGCGCCAGTCCGCCCGCGGGAACACCCGCCGCGTGGATGACGCCGTGGAGGGTGCCAAAGGTCTCTCGCGTGCGGCGCAGCACCTCCGCCATCTGCCCGAGGTCTCCCACGTCCGCCTGGAGCACCAGGACCTCGGACCCGAGCGCCTCCAACACGAGGACCCGGCGGATGCGCTGGCTCACCGTGTCCTGTGCGTCGTGCGTGGCAAGCCACGCATCCCAGGCAGCGCGCTCCGGCAGCGCGCGGTGGCCCACCAGCACCAGCTTCGCTTGCACCTTGCGCGCGAGGGACTCCGCCAGCACCAGGCCGATGCCACCCAGGCCACCGGTGATGAGGTACGTGCCGCCCGAGCGCAGCCGCGTCGGAGTCCCAGGCTCGTGAGGCGTGAGGCGCGCGGACTCGAGCGCCTGCTCCCAGCGCTGGGCCCCTCGCAGCGCCAAAGCGCCGTTGGAGGAGGCCGCGCACACCTCGCCCGCCAGCCGTGCCGCCAGCGTCTGGAGTTCCTTCGGTCCCTCGGGCAGCTCCACGTCGATGCTTCGACACGTGAGGCCCGGGACCTCGTGGGGCAGCACGCGACATGCGCCCAGCAGCGTGGCCTTGGAGGGCGCGAGCGACTCGTGCCCGCTGACGGCCTGCACCCCCGTGGAGACCACGGTGAGGTGCACCTGTCCGGGAGTGCCCTGTCCGCCCAGCGCCTGCGCGAGGAAGAGCAGGCTGAGGAATCCGGTGTCCTGGGCGCGCTCGATGCCGGCCAGTCCCGTGACGGCGGCCTCCGTGCTCCACAGGTGGATGATGCGCTCGGGCTTCGTCCCGTCCTCGGCGAGCGCGGCCATCAGCGCCGCGTAGGAGTCCGCGCGGCCCGGGTTCACTTCGTAGTCTCCGTCCTCCAGGCGGCGGAAGTCGGGGCCCTGCTTCACGCGGGTGACGCGGCCACCGGTCTCCATGAGCCGCGCGGCCAGCGCGTCGCCCAGGCCTCGCTCGTCGACGAAGAGCAGCCAGTGTCCCAGCGTGGCGGCGGGCGGGCGCGGGGCCAGCGTCCGCTTCCACGACGGCAGGTAGAACCAGTCGGAGGCGTCCTTGTGACGCGCGAGCGAGGCCTCCGCGCTCACCATGGCGCTCCTCGGCTTCGGCTCCAGCCAGTGCCGCTTGCGCTCGAAGGGGTAGGTGGGGAGCACCACGCGCCGACGCTTCTCGCCGGCATGCAGCCGATTCCAGTCCACCGGCACCCCCGCCACCCAGAGGCGGCCCAGCGTGGTGAGCACGAAGCGCAGGTCCGAGCCGGGCTCGCGAGGCGCGCGCATCGACGTGAGCACCACCGCTTGTTGATCGCGCTCCAGTTGCAGGCGCGCGAGCGAGCCCAGCGTCCGTCCAGGGCCCACCTCCAGCAGCACGCGCGAGGGGTCCTCCATCAAGCAGCGCAGGCCGGGGCCAAAGCGCACCGTCTGGCGGAGGTGCCGCACCCAGTAGCTCGGATTCGTCGCCTCCTCCTCGGTCACCCACGTCCCCGTCACGCCGGACACGAAGGGCAGCTTCGGAGGCAGCAGCTTCAGGCGACCGACGAACGAGGAGAACGCCGGAAGGATGGAGTCGATGAGATGCGAGTGCGCCGCCACGTCGATGTGGACGCGCCGGTGTTCGATACCCCGCGCCGCCAGCTCCGTCGAGAGCGCGTCGACCGAGGCGGTGTCGCCCGCCACCACGCACTGCGTGGGGCCGTTGACGGCGGCCACGGACAGGCGCTCGTTCAAGAGGGGCAGCAGCTCCTGCTCGGACAGGGCCACGCTCACCATCGCGCCCGAGGGGAGCTGCTCGAAGAGGCGACCGCGCTCCGTCACCAGCGCCAGCGCGTCCTCCAGCGAGAAGACGCCCGCGAGACACGCGGCGACGTACTCGCCCATGCTGTGGCCAATCATCGCCTCGGGCTGGACGCCCCAGGACTCCCACAGCTTCGCCAGCGCGTACTCCACCGTGAAGAGCGCGGGCAGGCCCACGGACGGGCGGGGCAGGGGCGCCGAGGCGTCCGACTCACCCGGCGGATAGAGCACCGCGCGCAGCGACGGCCCCCCTCGTCGCTGGTGCAGGGCGGCGCACGCGTCGAAGGCCTCGCGGAAGGCGGGCTCCTTCTCGTACAGCTCCTGCCCCATGCGCATGTGCTGGGCACCGCCGCCGGGGAAGAGGAACACGACGGGACGCCCGCCATCCTTCGCCATGCCGGTGAAGACCCGCTCGGGAGCGCCATCCGTCAGCACCGTGGCCGCGTCCTGGCCGTTCTCGCAGACCATGACGCGCCGATGCGCGAACGCCTTGCGGCCGAGCTGGAGCGTGTAGGCCACGTCCGCCAGGTCCTGCTCGGGATGCGCGCCCAGGTGCGTGGCCAGGTTCTGCCCGAGCGTGTCCAGCGTGCCCGGCTTCTTCGCGGAGAGCGCCACCAGCTTCCAGGACCGCGAGGGGCCGGACGGAGGCGGCGGAGGCGGCGCCTCCAGCAGCGCGTGCGCGTTGGTGCCGCCGATGCCGAAGGAGCTCACGCCCGCGTGGCGCCGGTGGCCCTTCGGCTGCCAGTCCTTCAGGGTCGCGTTCACATAGAAGGGGCTCTGAGCCCAGTCGATGTTGGGGTTGGGCGTGCGGCAGTGCAGGGTGGGAGGGATTTGCCCGTGCTCCACCGTCAGCGCCGCCTTGATGAGGCCGGCCACGCCCGCCGCCGCGTCCAGGTGGCCGATGTTCGACTTCACGGAGCCGAGCGCGCAGAAGCTCTTGGCCTCGGTGCCCGCGCGGAACGCGCTCGTGAGCGCGGAGACCTCCACGGGGTCTCCCAGCAACGTGCCGGTGCCGTGCGTCTCCACGAAGCCCACCGTGTCCGGCGTCACACCCGCCAGGGCGTGCGTCCGGGCGATGACCTCCGCCTGCCCCTCGGCGCTGGGGGCCGTGAAGCCGAGCTTCGAGGCGCCGTCGTTGTTGATGGCGGTGGCGCGGATGACGGCGTGGATGTGGCTGCCGTCCGCGAGCGCGTCCTCCAGCCGCTTGAGCACCACCACGCCCACGCCGCTGCCGAAGAGGGTGCCCTGGGCCTCCGCGTCGAAGGGGCGACAGTGCCCGTCCGGTGATGCGATGCCGCCGGGCTGGTGCACGTAACCGGTCCGCTGGGGCATGTCCACGGACACGCCCCCCGCGAGGGCCACGTCACACTGGAAGCCGAGCAGCGCCTGACAGGCCAGGTGCGTGGCGACCAGCGACGTGGAACATCCCGTCTGCACGTCCAGGCTCGGGCCCTTGAGGTCCAGGTGGTACGCGAGCCGCGTCGCCAGGAAGTCCTTGTCGTTGCCAATCATCACCTGGAAGCTGTCGCCCGATTCGAGCAGCTCCGGGTGGGTGTGCAGGTTGAAGAGCAGGTACGTGCTCAGGCTCATGCCGGCGAACACGC
Organism: Myxococcus eversor; assembly: GCF_010894455.1. Classification (GTDB taxonomy): domain Bacteria; phylum Myxococcota; class Myxococcia; order Myxococcales; family Myxococcaceae; genus Myxococcus; species Myxococcus eversor. Next base: position 39,280 of record NZ_JAAIXY010000035.1, read on the forward strand.
CCACCGAGCGCGTCTCCGTGTCGAGTCCGTGAGCCGCGTGCTCCATCGCCTCCCAGGCGCACTCCAGGAAGATGCGGTGCTGCGGGTCCATCAGCGCCGCCTCGCGAGGCGAGTAGCCGAAGAAGCCCGCGTCGAAGGCGTCCACGTTGTCCAACACCGCCCCGGCCCGGACGAAGCCTGGCTGCTTCAACCGCTCCTCGGGGACGCCCCGCGCGCGCAGCTCGTCGTCCGTGAAGAAGCGGATGCCCTCCACGCCGTCGCAGAGGTTGCGCCAGTACGTCGCCACGTCGGGGGAGCCCGGGAAGCGGCCCGCCATGCCGACGATGGCAATGGCCAGGGCATCGCCCTCATTCAGGTTGGCATCGCTCATGTCAGTCGGAGAACTCACATCGAGGAAGAGTCGTTGAGCTGGGGCTTGCGCGCCGAACCCGGAGTCAAGGGGGCCTCGCAATATACGGAAATATACGGAAGACGCCGGTTGACGGTTTCAAGCGTGGGGTGCTCCCGGCGAAAGCGCGGTGGCCTTCACCGACGAGAACTCTTCCGGGGTCGTCACCCCCGGGCGCGACTCACGTCCCCGTTCGGACGGGGGTTGGGGCTTCCTCACGGGGGTTCGTGAGGGAGAACGCGTCGGCGAGCAGCTCGTAGGAGCGCAGCCGGGCCTGGTGGTCGTGGCAGATGGTCGTGATGATCAGCTCGTCCGCCTGGAAGTCCGCGGCCATGCTCAGCAGGGTCTCCTTCACCTGAGCCGGGCTCCCGCAGACGACGCGCTTGCGGTCGAACTCGAGCGTGGCCTGGTCCTCGGGTGTGTAGGCATACGCCTCCGCCTCCTCGACGGAAGGAATGGGCTCCTCGTTGCGCCCCTTGCGCGTGTTGATGGTCAGCAGGTCGCTGCTTCGTGCGATGCGCCGGGCTTCCTGCTCTGTCGGGGCACAGATGACGTACACACTGACGGAGGAGCGCGGCGCCGATTGCACGTGCGACGGCTGGAACTTCGCGCGGTAGCCCCGCGTCACGGGACCGCCGTGGATGGGGTTGAAGAAGTGGGCGAAGCAGAAGGAGATTCCCAGCCGCGCCGCGAGCACGGAGCTCTGCTCTCCCGAGCCCAGCGCCCACAGCTGCGGCATCCCCGGCGCCATCGTCTTCAAGCTCAGCGCCTGGAAGTCCGCCGTCGCGGGCGCGCTCCCGGAGAGGAACGCAATCAGGTCCTCGAGCTTCGTCGGGAAGCTCTCGTTGCTCGCGGGCACGCCGTAGGCCAGCGCCTTGGCCACCAGGTCCGCGCTGCCGGAGGTCCGGCCGATGCCCAGGTCGATGCGGCCCGGGTGCAGCGCCTCCAGCAGCCGGAAGACCTCGGCGACCTTGAAGGGGCTGTAGTTCGTCAACAGCACGCCGCCGGTGCCCACGCGGATGCGCGACGTCGCCGCGGCCACGTGCGCCACCATGATTTCAGGCGCCACCCCGGCGAAGTGTCCGGAGCCGTGGTGCTCAGCCACCCAGAAGCGGTGATACCCGAGCTGCTCCGCCGTCCGGGCCAGCTCTACCGTGTTCCGGAAAGCCTCATGTGTCGTGCTGCCTCGGGCGACGATGGAATGATCAAGAACACTGAGCTTCACGGCGAGCATTTCTCCCCGGGCAAACCACCGCCTCGGAGGCCGCTGACTCCACGGGCCGAGGGGTCGGGTTGACCGCGTTTCGTTGGGGGTGGGCACTATAATAGCACTGTCAGCCAAGATAAATATGGCTTGGCTGATTTTGATTGAAGTCCGAGAAAATGTGACAACCTGGAGGACTCGTGGACTCGCGGGTTCCTTCATCACCCGCGTCGCGACCTGTTATCAGCGCCCTCCCATGTACCAACGCGTCATCACGCACCCGCCCGCGGTCTTCGGGCTCACCTGGTTCGCGCAGTTGGTCTCGTCCCTGGGCTCGGCGCTGGCTGGCTTCTCGGTGATGGTCCACGTGTATCGGAGCAGCGACTCCATCACCGAGTACTCGCTCGCGTCGTTCTTCTCGTTCCTGCCGATGGTGTTGATATCCCCCGTGGCGGGAGCCGTCGTGGACCGGTGGGACCGGCGCCGCATCATGATGCTGGCGGACGTGGGGGCGGGGCTCACCATGCTCCTGATGTGGCTCATGCTGATGGCGGACGGGGCGGGGCTCTGGGCCCTGCGAAGCTGGCACCTGTACCTGCCCATCGCGGTGTGCTCGGCGGCGGGGACGTTCCGGGCCCTGGCCTACTCGGCCTCCACGGTGCTGCTGGTGCCCAAGCAGCACCTGGGGCGGGCCAACGGGCTGATTGAGCTGGCCCTGGGAATCGGTCAGCTCGGGGGGCCCGCGCTGGCGGGGCTCCTGGTGGTGCGAATCGGGCTGCAGGGGGTGTTGCTCATCAACCTGGGGTCCTTCTTCCTCTCGGCGCTGGTGCTGTTGTGCGTGGGGTTCCCCCAGCCCGAGCGCGGCGCCGCGCACGCGGTCCGGGCATCCCTGCTGGAGCAGGTGGCGGTGGGGTGGGATTTCATCCAGAAGAGACCCGGCTTGCTGGGGCTGCTCACATGTATCGCCGTGGCCAACCTGTTCGTGAGCCTGGTGACGGTGCTCATCACACCCCTGGTCTTGAGCTTTGCTGACGCATCGACCCTGGGCTGGATTGCCTCGTGTTCAGGCATGGGCGTGTTGATGGGGGCGCTCTTGATGAGCGTATGGGGCGGGCCGCGGCGACGCATCCTCGGGGTGCTTGGCTTCGAGCTGCTGGCTGGGCTGGCCCTGTTCGCGGCGGCGCTGCCTGCCTCCGCCACGGTGGTGGCCGGCGCGGCGTTCGTCTTCATGTTCACCGCCCCAGGGGTCATGGGGTGCTCTCAGTCCATCTGGCAGAGCAAGGTGCCCTCGGACCTGCAGGGGCGGGTCTTCGCGGTGCGTCGGATGATTGCCCTGTCCACGCCTCCGGTGGCGGCGCTGGTGTCCGGGCCGCTGGCGGACGGCCTCTTCGAGCCCTGGATGGCTCAAGGCGGCGCGCTGTCGGGGCGGCTGGGCCCCATGCTCGGCGTAGGCCCGGGGCGGGGCATCGCGCTGCTCTACCTGGTGCTGGGTGTGTTGTGCGCGGTGAACGTGCTGGTGGCGTGGCTGTCTCCCCGCGTCAGGAACGTGGAGCTGGAGCTGCCGGATGTCCTGCGCGAGCCGCCCGCGAGCGTGGGGCCCCAGCCGACGCCGACCTCGGCGTGAGACGGGGCCTCGGAGCCGCTACTCGACGACGACGAGCGCGCACATCAGCGCGCCCTGCGTCGCGTTGACCACGTCCTTGCCACGGCCCATCGGGTTCATCCGCACCATCGTCCCGCCGTAGCGCTCGCCGAAGACGAAGGAGCCCCAGATGAGGATGTGGGGGCCCACGGAGCCGTCGTCCCGCATGAAGTGGTAGGGGCGGGGCTCGACGCGCTCCTGGATGATCCACCCTCCGCTGGCCAGCGCCTCCAGGACGGCCGCGTCCCAGGCCTCGGCCGTCATCGAGCGACCGATGAGCACCGACTTGCCGCCGTAGGCGCGGCCCGCCTTCAACACGAGCCCCTCGCGCTTGTCGGCGGTGACCTGGTCGGGCAACCACACGCGCTCCCCCCCGCGAAGGCTGTGGGTGCGAAGGAGCCGCCGCGTCCAGGGGATGTGCTGGCGGATGAGGTCGCGCTCCTCGGCGGAGAGCGTGGGCGCGTCCTCGTTCTCCGACAGCAGCGCGATGTTGAGCTTGTCGTCGAGCAGCTCCTGCGCGGGGCCGTTGTAGAGGCAGAGGGTGCGCGCGGAGAGCGCCGCGCGGACGCGCGCATCGAACGGCAGTCCCACCACTTCGAGCCTGTCCCGCGCGTCGTGCTCCTGCATGGCGTGCACGCGCCGGCCGCGCATGGTGAAACAGTGGCCCTCCGCGTCCTGGACCTCGCCATAGGTGCCGATGAGCACCTCGCCCTTCGCGCCTTCCGCTTCGAGCAGCTCGCCGAACGTGGTGTTGAGCAACAGGGTCGCCATCTCGACACCCACCGGGTCCGGCAGCTCGTTGTCCGGGAAGAGCACGGCCAGGTTGCACTCGCCCTCCCAGGTGACGGTGCGGCGCACGTCGTCGAGGACGTGGGCGAGGAAGGCGCGCAGCGTGTCCTGGAGCTGGATGCGCAGGCCCTGCTCCTGGGTGAAGCGCTGGAGCACCGGCTGGTCCATCACCACCTGGGCCTTGAGCGCCGTCTCCCAGCCACCCAGGCCCGCCATCATGTTGACCTCGAGGCACTTCAGCCCGTCCGCCGAGTCGATGAAGTCTCCCCGGCTGAGCACACCGCGCGCGTCCTCCGTGAGGGCCAGGGCTTCGACAGCCACGCGGGCCCGCTCCAGCGGGAGGCCGAAGTAGTCGGACACGAGGGCGGGGTCGCCGCCGAGCAGCAGGCGCGGCCCGCGCTTGACGAGCCGGCTGAGCTTCACCGAGACATCTTCCAGCTCCCGGTTGCGGCGCGCGTCGATGAGGATGGGCCAGCGGTGCAGCTCGTAATACATGAGCGGTGACTCTTCGAACTTGCCGAACCGGTGCTTCTCGAAGGCCTCCGGAGTCCGCTCCGCGAACTTCAGGAACGCCACCGCCGCCGCGGACAGCTCACCGTGCAGCGCGCGCGTCTCCTCGGAGAACATCGAGCTGGGGACCGACTCCGGCTTCATGGACATCTCGAAAGCTCCACTCCAAGAAATTCACGCAATTGCACTCTGTCGCTGTGCGCAAGTAAAGCAGTTGCTTACGCGGAGCGGGGTTTGAGTCATCCTCCACGCCGACGCCATGAAACTCGAGCGCCATGTCGGAGGGCTCTCCCTCGCGCGGAAGGCCAACTACCTGCGGGCGCGCGGCTGGCGTGAAGACGAGGGCCAGTGGTCGAGTGAAATCTTCGGCCAGCATCCGTTGGCGAAGGCCATCCACCACCAGCTCACCGACGACCTGGCCCAGGCGATGTGTCAGCGCGGCTGGCAGGTGCTCGGCTACTCCGAGAGAGGCTACGTCCAGCTTCGAGATGGAGAGCGCGGCAAGCCGTGCTCGTTGCCCAAGGCGCTGCGCACCCAGGCGCGCCGCGAGAAGCGGCCGGTGGCGGAGTTGACCTACTCGCTGTTCCTCGCGGCGCTGCTCGAAGCGGACGCGGGGTAGGGCGCCCGAGAGCACGGGCCGTGGCCCGGCCGTGCGTCTGCTGCGTGCCGTGTCGGGCAGGACCATCTTTCCCTTTTGAGCGAGAGGGAGTTCGCATGGTCGCCCGCCGTCTCCGCAGGCTCATCCGGGACCCGTATTGGTTGCTGCTCCTCGCCGCGCTCGTCATCGGCGGCATGCTGGGCCTGGAGCTGTCGCGCATCCAGTCGGACAGCGCCTCGCCCTTCTTCGGGCAGGCATGGCGAGGCGACCCCAGTGAGACGCGCTCCGTGCTCACGGCGCTGTTCGGACTGCAGATCACCGTCCTCACGGTCGTCCTCTCCTTGAATGCCCCCGTCATCCAATCCGCGGCGAACCAGTACTCGCCCCGGCTGGTCCCGCTCTACTTGAAGAGCGCGCCGTTGCGCCGGGCCATCCCCCTGTTCTGCCTCTCCAGTGGGTTCATCCTCGTGTCCGTGCGCGAGCTGGGGCTGATCGCGGATGAAGCGGTTCGGCCACGCCCCGTCCTCTCGGGGGCCTTCATCCTGGTCCTCTGCGCGCTCGTGGCCCTGAGCCTCTGCATGATTCGCACGTTCCGCTACATGCGCGTGGAGCGGGTCCTCGGCCTCGTCCAGGACCTGGTGGTCTCCGCGGCGGAGCGACGCATCCGCGCGAGACTGAGCCGACTCCCGCTGGACCCCACCGCGACGCTGACGCTGCCTCCCGAGTCCATCGCGCTCATGGTGCCATCCTCGGGCTACCTCACCGAGGTCGACCTCCGACGGCTCACGCGACTTGCACGAAAGTGGAGCGTGCGGACCCGCATCGACGCCCTGGTAGGGGACTATCTCGACGCGGGTTCGGTCGTCGGCTGGGTGGTGCCGGAAGCTCCAGGGCACATGGACCCTCGCGCGATGCATGGCCTGGGGAGCGCCCTCATCCTCACCCCGGCGCGCGAGCCCGACTGCGACCCCGCGCTCGGGATTCGCATCCTGGTCGATGTCGCCAACCGGGCGCTCTCTTCCTCCGCGAACGATGCCTATACGGCGCGACAGGCGCTGCAGCAGGTCCGCTCGGTGCTGCGTCGACTGGGGCACCTGCCGCTGGGGGACTGGAACGTGGTCGACTCCGACGGCCAGGTGCGGGCGTCCGTCGCGGGGATGCGCCTGCGCGACTATCTCTTCCTCGCGGTCGATGGTCCCCTCCACCACGCCATGGGCAATCCCGAGGTCCTCGAGGAGGTGCTGCAGATCGCCCTCGCGGTGGGGCTGACCGCCGAGGACGAGGAGGACCGTGGCGCGGCCCAGGCGCTGGTGACTCGCGTGCTCTCGGAGGCCGCCACGCAGGAGCCTCCAGCGCGCGAGCGCCTCCACCGCCTGCTCACGGAAGCGCGGCGGGTCCGCGCGTCATATGCGCTGGACCCACCGCGATGGGACGACGCTCACTGAGTCCTCACCCGAGGCCCCATGGCAGCCCCAGCACCTGCCACGCCACCAGGAGGAGGATCCACGCGATGAAGACGACGACGACGTAGGGCAACATCAGCGCCACGATGGTGCCCACGCCTGCTTCCTTCTGGTACTTCTGGGCGAAGGTGACGATCAACGCGAAGTAGGCGTTCAGCGGTGAGATGGCGTTGAACGGACCGTCACCCACGCGGTACGCGGCCAGCACGGCCTCCGGGTCGACATTCAGCCGCATCAGCAGCGGCACGAAGACGGGGGCGAAGATGGCCCACTTCGGAATGGCGCCCGTCATGATGAGGTCCAGCACGGCGACGACGCCGACGAACCCGACGAGCAACGGCAGCGCCCCGAGCCCCGCGTCCTCCAGGAAGTCACCCATCTTCACGGCCGCGAGCGTCGCCATGTTGGTGTACGTGAACAGGGCGATGAACTGGCTGATGATGAAGAGCAGGAAGATGAGCGAGCCCAGCCCCGACACCGCCTTCTCCATCGCCTTGATGACGTCGACGCTGCTCTTGATGGTCTTCGCGCCGATGCCGTAGGCCGCGCCCGCCACGAGGAACAGCAGGGTGATTGCGACAATCAGGCCGTTCATGAACGGCGAGTCGCCCACGATGGCGCCCGTCTCCGGATTGCGCAGCGGCGCCCCCGGCGGCAGCGTCAGCAGCCCGAAGAACACCAAGACCGCCAGCACCCCCAGCCCCGCGAACTTGAGCCCGCGCGACTCGTCCGCGCTCATCGTCGCACCCGCCGCGTCCGGCTTCTCGCCCTTGTACTCACCCAGTCGGGGAGAGATGACCCTGTCGGTGATGAACGAGACGATGAAGGTCAACATGATGACCGACGCGACGGAGAACCAGAAGTTCGCCGTCAGGTCGATGGAGCGCTCGGGATTGAGGATGTGGATGGCGTCGTTGGTGATCTCCGTCAGGATGCCGTCGAGCGGTTTGATGAGGATGTTGACGGTGAACACCGCCGCCACGCCCGCGAAGGACGCCGCCAGACCCGCCAGGGGATGACGCCCCACGGTGAGGAAGGCCGCTGCCGCGAGGGGAATCAGGACCAGATACCCGGCATCGGCCGCGATGCTCGACAGGATGCCGACGAAGACGAGGATGTACGTCAGCGCCTTGCGAGGCGCGACGGCCACCAGCTTGCGAATCAGTGCCGCCACCAGGCCCGCCGCGTCAGCGACACCGACGCCGAGCATGGCGACGATGATGACGCCCACGGCGTTGAAGTTCATGAAGTTCTGGACGACGCCCTCGAACATGAAGCGAAGGCCGTCGCCCGTCAGCAGGCTCTTCGCCGCGGCGGTCGTCTGCTCCGGGACGTGGGTCTCCGGATTGATGGTCTGGTAGGTGACGCTGAATCCCATCATGTAGAAGACATGGGAGAGCAGGATGACGATGCCAATCAGCGCGACGAAAATCACGGCGGGGTGGGGGACCTTGTTTCCCACCCGCTCGACGGTGTCGAGGATCCGCTCCAGTCCCTTCTTCTTGGGCGGTGTCTCCGACTGTCGGTCCGGCATCGAATCGTTGAAATGAGCTGCCTTCATGGTCGTCCCGATCCTTTCCTTCCGGGGACACGCTGCCGCTCATTCCCGCGACGATGCGCGAGCCCCCTGCGTCAAAGCGTCAGCTCTCCACCCACGGTGAGCGCGGTGTCCGTGGAGGCTTTTCCCTCCGCGGGCGAGCTGTCATGCCGTACGTCGAAGAACGTGGTGAGCGCGAAGCGCCCGGTCAGGTTCACGGAGAGCTTCGTGGTGGAGGTCAGCAGCACGCGCGTGTCGCCGAAGACGTCCGGGAGGAGCATGGCGTACTCGCGAAGCTCCACCCGCTCGTTGATGTCATAGCGGAACATCACCGCGAGCGAGGGCGACCACAGGTCCACCCCGGGGAGGTCTTTCCGCGTGGGCACGTACTGGAACCTGCGGTCATGGGCGTAGTGCGCGCCGAGGTAGGCCCGCAGGAACAGTTCGTCCGACTTGCGCTTCTCACGCTCCAGCAAGGTGAAGCCGATCCCCAGCTCGGCTTCCGCGCGCAGTTCGAGGCTCGACAGGTGGTCGGTCTCCGCTCCCAGGTACGCATACGCGCTGAGCAGGGGCGTGGCCCGATACTCTCCGCGCACCCACGCTCCGAGCGCCTCCGCGATGAGCTCCCGCTCTTCCTCATCCGCCGAGGCGGCCTTCCCGTAGGCCCCATCGGCTTCCAGCGTGAGCGCCCACTTGGGCGACTCGTACTCGGCCAGCGCGTTCGCCGTCAGCGTGTAGGAGCGGCTGTTGCCCGAGAGGAATGAGAAGCCGACGCCGAAGGAGCCGGTCCAGGGAGGAATGTCCTCCTCTTCGTCCTCGGTGCATTGTCGTGCCGGCGTGTCCTCCACCGCCGCGTCGGACGACGGCGTGGGAGTCTGTGCCAGGACAGAGAGCAGGAGGAGGAGCGGATTCATGTTCCGGCAAACACTCGGCATGGGTGACGGGGCACGCAATGGAACGCGAGGGCAGCCAACTGGTCATGGCTCGGGCCGCAAATGCTCCCTCAGTCGCGCGGTCTTCTCGTTCGTCCAGCCCTCGGGTCGCAGCAGCGCGAGCCAGCCGTCCACGTGCTCGCCCGTGTAGACGTGCCCGTAGCCCTGAGGGACCTCCATCCCGAGCGGCAGGTCGGCTGTCACCTGCCAGAACGTCACGAAGGGCAGCCACACCATCGCGCTCGAGACATCGTCGCCACGTGGCTCCCGCAACCAGTCCGGACGCCGCAGCAGGAGCCCGGGGCTCCACCACGTAATCGGGTCCGACGGATGGAGGAGATATAGCACCCGGGAGTCGCCCCACGGCGCGGACGCCGGAGGAATCTCCTCACCCGGGCGACGGCTGAAGCGCACGATGCGCCCGTCGCGGTAGATGGGCTCCACCTCGGGGCTGCCCGCATCGCGTTGGTCGGTGAACTCGCGATACAGCGTGTTGAAATTGGGCGGACCGACGAAGAGCGCGCCGTCCGTCCGGTTGGCCAGGTCCCGCTCACCACTGAACGCCGTCTCGCCGCCGTACGAGCCCAGGCTCTCCCCGAACACGAGCAACTTCGGGCGCTGACCCTCGGGCAGTCGCGACCACCGTTCGTAGACGGCGTCGAAGAGGGCCCTTCCTGCCTCGCGGGCCCGCTGCTGGTCCACCAGGACGGAGAGCCACGACCACAGATGTGAGTACTGCATGGAGACGATGGCGGAGTCGCCGCCCGTCAGATACTCGAAGGCGTCCACGGACTCCGGTACCACCCAGCCGCTGCCCGTCGTCGTCACCACGAGCAGGTACTCGCGCTGAAATCCGCCGGCGCGCTCCAGGTCCTCGACCGCCAACTCCGCGCGCGCCTCCGCATCCGGCGCGGACGCGTAGCCGGCATACACGCGGATGGGCTCCTTCGCGGTGGTGCCGGTGAGCGCCGACAGCTCCTCCACGGAGGGGCCCCGGCCCACGAAGTTCCGTCCCTCGCGGCCCAGTGTCTCCCAGCCCACGCGCGAGCCGGGGCCACCGGAGCGCAGCGCGCTGCGCGGGGGATGCACGCCCTCCGCGGTCGTCTTGTCCTGCACGGCCAGCGTGCGGTCCGCCAGCGAGATGAGTCCGTCCCACAACACGCCGCTGGCGAAGAGGACGGTGAGCGCCGCCACCACCAGGCCACTCGTCGCGCGCGCCGCACGCGGGCCGATGTGTCGCGCGAGCCGAGCGTCGAGGCGACGATAGAGGGCGCGCAGGCCCCGTCCCGCCGCGACGAGCAGGAAGAAGAGGAGCGCCGCGACGAAGGGCGCGAACAGGTAGCCGGCCCGGCCAGGGTGGGGCATCCCCATGCGCTCGCGGATGCCCGCCTGCCAATGCCAGCCCATCGCCAGCGCGGCGACCAGGGCCACGCTTCCCACCATGAAGAAGCCACGCCAGGCACGGAGACTCGCGACACGCGCGGGACGGTTGGCGAACTCGCGCCAGAGCCACGCGCCGAGGACTCCCAGCCCATAGCCGATGACCGCGCTGATGCCACTGACCAGTCCTTGGAAGGGACCGCTTCGTGGCAGCAGGGACGGGGTGAAGGAGAGACACGCGAACGCGAGCGCCGCCCAAGCCCCCGGCAGCGTGTAGTGGAGCCACCGGGACGCGGTCCGACTCCCACGCCAGACACCCCGTGCCAACGGTTGCGGCGCGGCGCGATCAAGTAGGCGCTCCATGTGAATCCCCCCGGGGAAGCACGCTCGCGGACCCGCACCGCACCCCTCGTGCAAGGAGGGTAGGGCTGGACACAAGGAGCGGCGGGAGACCGCGGGCGCGTGCCTGCTCGCCTGTTGCCCCCCAGCCAGGCTCCAGCTTCCCGCCCATCAGGCCCTCAACGCTGGAGACGAACCCGCGCTCTTGTGGTAATGAAATTGCGAGTCAATATCGTAGTCTTGGCTGTCGGACCGTTCCTCGGGGCGGGCCTGAAGGCAGCGTGAAGAGAAGAGGAGCGCGGCGTGACGACGAGCGTGAGCGAGAAGGTGTTCCGTCGGGGACCCTTCCCCGTGAAGTTCCGACTGCTGGAGGTGCTGCGCGTCGCTCGCATCACTCCGCATGTGGTGCGCATCACCTTTGGGGGCGAGGACATCCAGGGCTTCAACAGCGAGGGTGCCGACGACCACGTGAAGCTGCTGTTCCCGGAGGAGGGGAAGCTCAAGCCGGTCATCCCCACCATGGGGCCCACCGGTCCGGTGCTGCAGCCGGGTGAGAAGAAGCCGGACTCGCGTGACTACACGCCCCGGCGCCATGACGCGGTGGCGGGCGAACTGGACATCGACTTCGTCCTCCACGGCTCCGGGCCCGCGTCGTCCTGGGCGGCGAAGGCGAAGCCGGGAGACTTCCTCGGCGTGGGCGGGCCCAAGGGCTCGCTGTTCGTCTCCAACGATTTCGACTGGTACCTGCTCGCGGGCGACGAGACGGCCATCCCCGCCATCGGCCGCCGGCTGGAGGAGTTGCCCGCGGGGGCGCGCGCCATCGTCTTCATCGAGGTGTCGGACGCCAGCGAGGAGCAGAAGTTCGACACCAAGGCGAACGTGACGCTCACCTGGCTGCACCGCGATGGCGCGGAGGCCGGGACGACGGACTTGCTGAACCAGGCGATTCGCGGGCTCGACTTCCCGCCCGGCGACTACTTCGCCTGGGTGTCGGGTGAGTCGCTCTCCATGCGCCCCATCCGCGACCACCTGCTCAATGAGCGGGGCACGAAGAAGAGCTGGGTCCGCGTCACCGGCTACTGGAAGCGCGGCCTGTCGGACCACCACCACGACTCGCAGAACTGAGTCGTCGCCCCGGGGAGGTTGAATCACCTCGACCTCCCCGGGACTCGCGACGAAGGCTACGCGGGCTTCGCGAGCGAGCGCAGCACTTCGCCCGCCATCTCCACCGTGTAGTCGATCTGCTCCTCGGTGTGCGCGGCCCCGGGGAAGTTCACATCACGGCGCAGGAGGACTCCCCGGCGCGCCATTCCGCCCTGGAACGGCGTCATCAGCTTCGCGTGCTCCACCATGTCCGTGGAGTAACGGAAGAAGGGAATCGAGTCGTAGCCGAGCACGCGCAGCGGCGAGCCCACCGCCTCCGCGTGGGCGTTGATGCCCTCGCGCAGCTTGCGGCCCAGCTTCGCCACGTGCTGGATGTGGTTGCCGTTCTTGTAGAACTTCAGGACGGCCTCGGTCACGGCCAGCGTCAGCAGCTCACCGCCGAAGGTGGTGGACACCTGGAGGTCGGCCAGCTTGCTCAGGTACTTCGCGGGGCCGGAGATGGCCGACAGCGGCATGCCCGCGGCGATGCCCTTGGACATGCAGACGATATCGGCCTGCACGCCGAAGAACTCCTGCGCGCCGCCCATCGCCAGACGGAAGCCGGTGACGACCTCGTCCATGACCAGCAGGACGCCATTCGCCGTACACGTCGCGCGCACCTGCTGCATGAACGCGGACGTGAGCACGCGGTTGTAGGGGATGGAGAGAATCACCGCCGCCAACTGGCTGGCCTGCTTCTCGATGGTGGACAGCAGCACCGCCTCGTCCGGAGGCGTGAAGAGCGGCAGGCGCGTCGTCAGGCCCGCGTGCGCGGCCGGCACGCCCGGTGTGTCGAACATGAAGTGGTCGTGCCAGCCGTTGTAGCCGACCGTGATGATGCGCTCCTTGCCGGTGACGTAGCGCGACAGGCGCACCGCCGCCGACGTCGCGTCCGCGCCCGTCTTGAAGAACCGGGCCTGCTCGGCGCCGGGGACCAGCTCCAGCAGCGCCTGGATGGAAGTCACTTCCACGGGCGTGGGCAGCGAGTGGAGGACGCCTTCCTCCAGGTGCTTGCGGATGGTGTCCACCACCGCGGGGTGGTTGTGGCCCAGCATGTTGGCGCCGAGGCCGCTGATGAAGTCGATGTACTCCTGTCCGTCCACGTCCTCCACCAGGGCGCCCTGGCCCTTGGCGAGGAACACGGGGAAGGAGCCGGGCGCGAAGAACTCCGGCTTCTTCATCATCGACTGGGTGACGCCGGGGACCGTCTTGCGCGCCTCGGCGAGCAGCTGGTTCGAGCGCTCCAGCTTCAGCTCACCCAGGATGGGGCGAGGGAGGGAGGGGTGCTTCCTGACGGGCATGTCCATGAGGCTTCCTTTGCTTGATTCGGGGGTCGCGTACCGCGGTTCAGGTTTCAGGGAGGAGGCAGGGGCTCAGGTCGTCGCGGCCTTCAGCGCCATGGCGCTACGGCCCAACGTCCAGAGCAGGCACAGCGAGAGCGTCGTCACCGCCACGGCAATCCAGCCCACCTGCCCGAAGCCGATGAGCGCGCCCTCCGGCGACGTCGCGATGAGCAGCCCGCTCACCCAGGCGGAGAGGCCGGAGGCGCCGTCGCTCGCGGCCATGTTCACCGCGAGGAACCGGCCACGCAGCGCGGGCGGCACGCGCGCCGTCACCAGCGCGATGGTGGGAATGGCCCGCGTGGACGTGAGCGCCATGAACATCACGAACGCGCCCATGACGACGGGCAGCGGCGAGGGCGACAGGTGGGTGAAGAGCAGGTGCGGGCCCACGGTGCCCACCAGGAGCAACGCGAGCATCCGGCCCGGGCCGAGCCGGTCCGTGAACCGGCCCACCAGCTTCGCCGACACGAGCGTCCCCGCGCCGCCCGCCAGATACACCCACGGCAGGTCCGTCTGCGCGAGGCCCAGGTTCCCGACCATGTATGTGCCCAGGTAGGGGATGAGCAGGAAGCTGGCGAACGCCACGCTGAAGGTGAGCAGCCAGCCCAGCGCGAGGCCCGGCGCGGCCAGCGTCGACAGGGGATTCTGGCGGGTCTCCTCGGCGCTCCGGGAGAGGTGCTGGTCCAGGCGCGGCAATACCTTCAACAGCCCCAGCCACAGCACCGCGGCCAGCGCGCAGATGGCCCAGAACGGAGCGCGCCAGCCCAACAGATTCGCCAGGGCGAGTCCCAGCGGAACACCCGCGACGGCGGACAGGCCGATGGTGGACATCACCGTGCCGATGGCGCGGCCCCGTCGCTCGGGAGGAACGACGTCCGCGATGATGGCCATGATGACCGCGCCCATCAGCCCCGCGCACGCGCCCGCGAGCGAGCGCGCCACCAGCATCGACACGTAGCCGGTGGCCGCGCCGCACGCCAACGTGGAGAGGATGAAGCCCGCGTAGATGGCGAGCAGCGTGCGCTTGCGGTCGAACCGGTCCAACCAGAACAGGCCCAGCACGCCCATGGCCGCGGAGGCCAGGGTGTACGAGGAGACCATCGCTCCGAATTGCGCTGTCGTCAGGCCGAAGCGCCGGATGAACTCCGGCCCCAGCGGCATGATGATCATGAAGTCCAGGAGGTGGCTGAACTGAACCCCGGCGAGCAGCAGGGTCAGCGCTCTTTCCTGCCGGGCCTGTCGAGGCGGAGATGCGGCGTTCACGAAGGACTCCAGGTGTCGCGCGCGGCGGGGGCCGCGAGGCTCAAGGGCGGACGAACCGGACCCGAATGGGAGGGGAGGTCGCCGCGTAGGGCCGGCCATCGCGGTCCAGCGCGGTGTCGAAGCGCGCCTTGCGCGCACAGGCCAGGGCCGCCTGGCCGAAGCCATGCCCCGGGTCCGACAGCAGCTCGGTCGACGTCACTTCACCGTCGGCGTCCACGGCGACGCGCAGCACGACGAGCTGGTCATCGATGCGCAGGGCGTCGGCTTCCTTCGGCCACGGGCAGCTCCAGCTTCGCGCCGCGAGCTGGATGGAGCGCGCCCGGCTTCCACCGGTGCCCTGGCCCCGAGTGTCACCCGCGGGCACGGTGTCGACCGCCGTCGCCGAGCGGCCGGTGGACGCCGTCACGCCTCCCGCATAGCGAGGCGCGTCCCCGCTCGTCATCTCGAAGTCCGTGAAGTCGAGCGGGGCCGCCGGCTCCTTCGCGGCCACCACGGCTCCCGCCTGCGCGGGCTCGGCCTGCGCGGGACGTGACGATTCGCGGGGCGCGGGGCCCGGCGTCTTCACTCGCGGCGGAGGGTCCGCCCTGGTGATGCGCTGGGGTGGAGGAGGCGGGGGCTCGGGCGGGAGCGGGGGAGGCTTCAGGTCCACCACGTGGTCGATTTGAAGCGTCTGCTTCTTCTGGGCGACCTTGGGCGCCGGGGACTCGCCCTTGCGCCAGGCCTGGTACGCGAGCACGCCCGCGACGCCGTGCAACGACGCGGTGGCCACCATGGCCCAGAGCAACCCGGTGCGCCGCCGGGGAGGCGGCGGGCCCAGGATGATGCTCGCGATGCTCGCGTCGGGGCGCGACGTGGGGTCAGGGGATGACACGCCCGTCCTCCGTCGTCGCGGGAGTCTCGGGCGTCGCCGGCTCGGCGGGACGCACGGTGCCGAAGGCCACCTTCGTGAGCCCGGCTTCCTTGAGCTGGTCCAACACGGCGATGACCTGCCGGTGCGGCACGGCGCCATCCGCCTGGATGACCGCGCGCAGCTCGGGGTCCTTCGCCAGCGCGCGCCTCGCGCTGTCTCGCAGCGCGGCCTCCGTGATTCCCTCGCCGTTGACCAGGAGCTGGCCCGTGGCGGTGATGGAGACGGCGAACACCGTCTGCACGTCCTCGCTCTGCGAGGCCTTGGGCAGATCCAGGGGCACGGCGGGGCTGTCCACCAGCCGGGCGGTCACCATGAAGATGATGAGCAGCACCAGCATGATGTCCACGAGCGGCGTGACGTTGATGCCTTCAATCAGGCCGCCGCGGGGCTGTGTTCCGCCCGCCATGTTCAGGCGCCCCCGGTGGAGGAGCGCGCCATCGCCCGCTCACGGGCGGAGACATAGGCCAGCACCAGGTTGGTGAGGGCCTCGGCGTCCGACAGGATGCTCGCGATGCGCCGCTGGAAGTAGTTGTAGGCGGCCACCGCGGGCAGGGCCACGCCGATGCCCACGGCCGTGGCGACCAGCGCCTCGGCGATGCTGCCCATCACCGCGTTGGAGGCGACCTGGCTCGTCTTGCCCACCACCGCGCCGGCCGTCGTCTCGCTCAGCGCCTCGAAGGCCAGGAGCACGCCGATGACGGTGCCGAACAGCCCGATGAAGGGCGCGTTGTTGCCCAGCGTTCCCAGGAAGGCCAGCCGGTTCTCCAGCGTGGAGCGCTCAATCGCGAGCGCGCTCTGCATGCCCTTCTCCGCCGCCGTCATTCCCTGCGGCGCCAGCCGGAGTCCCGCGCGGGCCACCGTGGCGCCCACGGACGTGCGCTTCTCCAGCTTGGAGATGGCGGAGGGGAAGTCGCCGCTCGCCAGCGTCTCCTCCAGTGCGCCGGACAGCTCGCGCACCAGGTCCTGCTTGCTGCGGAAGACAATCCACCGCTCGATGATGATGCCAATGCTCACCAGCGACAGGGCGAACAGCAGCCAGAGCACCCAGTTGGCACCCCACTGCACGAAGACATCCTTGACGATTTCCACGATGTGCATGGTCGGTCTCTCAGGCGTCGTCGGGATGACCACTCGTCATCGCAGCGTCGGGTGTCATGGGGTTGCGTTGAAGCCAGCTTCCATGACGCCGGATGCGACCTCCGCACCCGGCGCCACGGAAGAATGAAGGGGACTAGCGCAGCTGCAGGAAGGAGAAGACCAGGCCCTGCGTGCTGAAGGCGACCGCGCCGTTCTGGCTGGTCAGGTCGCGGAAGTTCGTCACGGAGGAGTTGTTGGTGAACTCCGTGAAGAGCGTGCGGCTGTCCGTCACGTCATACAGGAACGTGCTGCCCGTGGACGCGGGGATGGTGGTGATCTGCGTGGCCACGAAGGTGCTGAGGTTCAGCTGCCAGAAGCGCCACGCGGACGCGCTGGCCACGGCGCGGGGGTGCGTGCCCGGGACGACGGTGTAGGACGTCTCGTCCAGGACGCGCAGGTACGCGGTGCCGTTGGGGCCGCGCAGCAGGGAGCCCGTGGCGTTGCCGTTGGTCAGGTCGCCCAGCTCGCGGAAGAAGTCCGTGTCATAGGTCTCGGTCTGCGTGTTGAAGCGCAGCAGGCAGGGCACCGGCGTGGTCTCCGGGCCCGCCGTGCGATACACGGCCGCGCCGTACGCCTCGGTGGCCAGGTAGACGAGGCCATCCGGACCGACGACGCCGTCACGCACATAGCCGCAGCGGTCGTCCGTCACGATCTTCGCCGTGTCCGCCGCCGTGTCCACCACGATGACGCCGGCCTGCTTGGTGATGCCGATGCTCGCGCTCGGGCGCCAGCCGATGGGGATGATGATCTTGCCGCCCACGCGCACCGGCGCCGACGCGAAGGTGCTCAGCGCGCCCTCGACGGCCAGGCCTTCCAGGGTGATGGCCTTGGTGACCGTCATCGCGGTGGGGTTCCAGACGATGACCTTCCCCGAGCGGCCGTCGACGTAATACGCCTTCGTCTCCGACACGTACTGGAACTGGTGCTGGTACTCACCGATGGAGCTGACGCCGCTTCCCTGGAAGCTGACCTCGGCGTCGCGGCCCTGCGAGTCCTTGTCCTTCTCCAGCGTGCCGTTCGCCGTCAGCGTGTAGCGCGTGACGACGGCGCCCTCGCTGCTGCTCACGTACAGCAGGCCATTCTTCGCGATGCCCGAGCCCAGCGCGCGGCCCGGGACCTCGATGGCGTTCTCGAGCGACAGGGGCGTGGTGGCGTCGACCTTGTCGGTCAGGACGACATAGCTCAGCGACTCGTTGTCGGCGCTCACCTGGGTGATGGCGGCGTAGATGGGGCCGGTGCCGGGCGTCGGATCCGGATCCTTGTCGTCGTCGTCATCGTTGCAGCCCGCGAACAGCGACAGCGCGAGCGCCGCGGCGGTGATGCGCGACAGGGGGAAGAACGAGCGAATCTTCATGGGTGAATGCCTTTCGGAGAAAGATGACTGCGACTGCGTGTTGATGACTCAGAGCTCCGCGACCACCTTGGCGGAGACACTTCGGCCGGGACGCTGCACGCCCATGAAGTCCATGGCGGTGGCGTCGGTCAGGTTCTGCACGTCGACCGTCCAGCTGAAGGTCGCGCGCGCGGTCCGGGTGACGTAGGTGAGGGCCAGCGAGTGCAGGAGCTGCGCGTCGATGTCCTGCTTCGAGGCCTGGCTGCCCAGCTTCTCCCAGCCCCGGTAGAACGCGTGGATGTACCGGGTGTGCCAGGTCAGCGACAGCTCGTCGCGAGACGAGGCCACGCCGCTCAACTGGAACCGGGCGCTGCCGTTGGCCAGCAGGTGAGGCCGGTTGGGGAGGCGCTGCCCCTCGAAGAGTCCGAAGGCGCCCTCGCTGGAGACATTGCGGACGTCCTGCCAGGTGAGGTTGCCGTCCAGCGAGAGGTACTGGGCCGGAGACGTCCACCCGGCCGCGCCGGTGGCGCCCAGGCTGCGCGCCGCGAAGACGTTCTGGTACGTGAAGTAGCCCTCCCGCCCCTGGGGGATGATGAGCTGGTCCGCCAGTCGCGCGAAGCCCATGACGCCGCCGCGGAACGCGCCGTGCCGCGTCTCCCGCGAGTCGAACGCCAGCTCCAGGTTGACGTTGTGGCTGGTCTCCGGCTCCAGCTCGAGGTTCGCGTCGATGAGGATGCCGTCGCCGAACAGCTCGTCGGGACGGGGCAGGCGCGTGGCCCACTCGTACGAGGCCTTGGCGGTGAACAGGGACGACAGCCGGTAGCGGAGCGCGTCACCGATGCCGAAGGTGAAGGTGTCCCGGTCCACGGCCATGAAGCTGTTGTCGGGCAGCAGCCGCTCCGCGCGGGCGAGCTGCACGTAGCTCTTCACGAAGGCGATGTTCTCCAGCCGCTCGTCGAGCGCATCCAGCTCGTGCTCCAACCCGGTCACCTGGGTGTAGAGGCCACGGCGGGCGCTGAGCGGGTCCACGCCTCCCGTGCTCCGGAGGGCGCGGTCCTCGCCCGTGCGCCTCACCCAGGTCGGCGACACCGCGAGCCGCAGCATCTGGTTGGGGGTGAGGCTCCAGCCCAGGTTGATGCGCGCGAAGCCCGTGTGCTGCCCCACGTGAAGGTCGACGGCGCGGCTCTCCATCTCTCCGGCCTGCGGCAGCTCGGTGATGCACCGGCCGAACCAGTCGTAGGCGCAGCGGCCCAGGTCGCTCAGCCGCGCCTGTCGGAAGACATAGCCGCCGACGGCATCGGCGATGAGGCCGTTGCCATAGGTGTGCTCGAAGCGGAGCGTGGCGCCGCCGGACCGGTTGCCCGAGTCGACCTCGCCGTAGGGCACCTTCATCGTCGTGTCGTGTTGAATCTCCTGGGTGGACGCCGAGGCGAAGCCACGGAGGACGAGGCGGCGGGCCCAGGGCTTGTCCAGGAAGCCGACCTCCACACCGCCGCCGCCCGCGCGGAACGCATCGTTGAAGCGCGGCAGCCGCGCGTCGCTGAGCTGGCCCGAACTGTTCTCCACCCGGACGTCGACGCGGTAGTCATTGGGGCTGGAGTCGAAGAAGCCGCTGGCGCGGGCGAACAGGCCAGAGGCGCTGGCGACATGCTGCGCGCTCGCGGCGATGCGGTGGGTCTCGAACGAGCCAATCTCGTAGGACGCGGAGGCGCGGCTGCCCAGGAGGTTCTCGGTGGTGACGATCTGCACCGCGCCGCCCAGCGCGTCCGCGCCGAAGCGCACCGGCACCACGCCCTGATACACCTCCATGCGCTGCACGAGGTTGACGGGGACGTTCGCGAAGTCCGGGCCGTAACCGGCCAGCTCCAGCGGCACGCCGTCGATGAAGAAGCGGACCTGGTCATCCGCGAGTCCGGCCAGGGAGAAGCGCGCCCGGCTGCCCAGGCCTCCCGCGCGGCGCACGCCTACGCCCTCGGTGCGCGCCAGCGCCTGGCCCATGTCCACGGCCTCGCGCTGGAGGTTCTCCGTCTCGATGACCTTCACCGCCTCGGCGGAGCGACGCTTGCGGTTGGCCACGGACTCGCCCTCGACGGTGACGTCGATGGCCTCCTGGCTCACGTCGACCTGCGCCGTGGTGACGACGGGCGCTGGTGGCTGGGCTGGGGCTTCGGCCACGGGCTCCGGGGCGGGAGCCGGCGTCTGGGCCACGGGGGCGGGGACGACGGGCACGGCCTCCACGGGGAGGCGGAACTCGTAGCTGTAGGCGATGCGTGAGGCCACGGCGACGCCGTCACGCCGGGCGGGCTCGAAGCGGAAGCCCAGCGCGGCCTGCCGCGCCGCCTCGTCGAACCCGTGTCCTTGCGGCTCCAGAATCTCCGCCGCCGTGACGAGGCCCTGGTCATCCAGCGTCAGCTTCAGTCGCACCGTGGCTTCCAGCCGGGCCTGCTCCGCCTCGGCCGGGTAGGGCGCGTCCACGAACGTCAGCAGCTTCGGTGGGACGACCGCCGGCACGGGCGCCGCAGTGCTCGGAGCTGGCACCGCCGGCATGGGCGCCGCAGTGCTCGGAGCTGGCACCGCCGGCACGGGCGCCGGAGCGCTCGGAGCCGCCGCGGCCTCCACGGCCACCTGCGCGTGGCCCGCCACCTGGGCCCGCGCCGGAAGCGCGAACACCAGCCACGCCGCCGCCACCACGACCCAGCGCATCCGACCTGCGACGTGTCGTTCGCGTGGGGAACGAATTATGAAAATGGTTCTCATTTTCATTTTCAGGGGCCGTGTATTCCTGAACACAAACGCTGTCAAGAGTTGAGGGATGACTCAGGCTGCCTTGGCGTGCGGAACCTTCAGGGCCTGGAGCTTTTCCGCGACCATGAAGGAGAGCTGGAGTGCCTGGTCCGCGTTCAGGCGCGGGTCGCAGTGCGTGTGGTAGCGGCTGTGGAGGTCGTCCTCGGTGACAGCCAGCGGGCCGCCCAGGCACTCGGTGACGTTCTGCCCGGTCATCTCCAGATGGATGCCGCCGGGGTGGACGCCCTCGGCGGCGGCGACCTCCAGGAAGGACTTCACCTCGGAGAGGATGCGGTCGAAGGAGCGCGTCTTGTAGCCATTGCTGGCCTTGTGGGTGTTGCCGTGCATCGGGTCGATGGACCAGATGACGGGGCGGCCGTCGCGGCGGGTGGCGGCCATCAGGCGCGGAAGGCACTCCGCGACCTTGTCGGAGCCGAAGCGGCCGATGAGCGTGAGGCGGCCGGGGATGGCCTCCGGGTCGAGGATGTCCATCAACCGCAAGAGGTCGTCGGGCTCCAGGGTGGGCCCGCACTTGACGCCAATGGGGTTACGGATGCCGCGCATGAACTCCACGTGGCCGCCGTCGAGCTGGCGCGTGCGCTCGCCAATCCACAACATGTGCGCGGAGGCGTCGAACCAGTGGCCGGAGCTGGTATCCAGGCGGGTCATCGACTCCTCGAAGTTGAGGAGCAGGGCCTCGTGGCTGGTGAAGAGGTCCACGGGCGTGGGCGTGGGCGCGGCCGTGTGCTCCGGGGGCAGCGCCAGGGCGCTCATGAAGCAGAGGGACTCGAAGATGGTGTCCGCGAGCTTGCGGTACTGGTCTCCCTGCGGCGAACCAGCGACGCCGTCGAGCGTCCACCGGTGCAGGTTGCACAGGTCCGCGTAGCCGCTCTGCGAGTAGGCGCGCAGCAGGTTCAGCGTGGCGGAGGACTGGTGATAGGCCTTGAGCAGACGCTTGGGGTCCGGCACGCGCTCGGAGGCCTCGAAGTCCATCCCGTTGATGATGTCGCCCCGGTACGCGGGGAGGGTGACGCCGTCGAGCGTCTCCACGGGGCTGGAGCGCGGCTTGGCGAACTGGCCGGCGATGCGACCGACCTTCACCACGGGACGTCCGCCCGCGAAGGTGAGCACCACGGCCATCTGGAGGATGAGCCGGAAGGTGTCGCGGATGTTGTCGGTGGTGAACTCCTTGAAGCTCTCCGCGCAGTCACCTCCCTGCAGCAGGATGGCCTTGCCCTGCGCCACCTGCGCGAGCGAGGCGGTGAGCCGCCGCGTCTCCGAGGCGTGGACCAGCGGAGGCAGCCGGGACAGCTCCTCCTCCACGCGGTGAAGGGCGCGCATGTCCGGATAGTCATCCGGGATGTACTTCACGGGCTTCTCCCGCCAGGTGCGGGGGTTCCAGGGTCGGTTCATCACGAGAGGGCCGTTTCCTTGGGGGAGCCAGGTGCCGCGGGCAGCAGGCCGCGCGTGACGCACCAGGCGAGGTAGCGGAAGAAGAGGTCGCGATCCGCCTGGGGGCAGGTGATGCCGGTGCCCTCCAGGGCTTCATGCAACCGCTGACAGCGAATGGGGCCCAGGCCGAACGAGGGCGCCGAGTCACCGGAGCGCAGGTCGAAGAAGGCCAGGGTGGTGGTGTTGTCCGCGGTGCCGGCGCGCTCCGCGACTCGGGCGCGCCAGGCGGGGACGGGGAGCAGGTCCACGGGGTAGCCGTACTCGCCCACCCAGCGGAACAAATCCGGCAGTCGCACGTCGGGCACGGGCGTCACGTTGAACACCGTGCCGGGCGTGGCGACGCGGGACAGCTTGACGATGGCGCTCGCCACGTAGTCCACGGGGGTCCAGGTCTCTCCCACGTCGAGCAGCGGGAGCGAGCCAGAGGGAATGCCCGCGAGCAGGATGCGCCAGACCAGGTCTTGAGGATTGACGATGGCGGTGTCCGTCGCGCCGACGACGCGGCCCAGACGGTAGACGGCGACAGGCAGGCCGCGCTCGGAGGCTTGTTGCACCAGCCGCTCCGCGACCCACTTGCTCTGCTGGTAGCCGTCGCGCAGTCCGGCGTGGGCCGGCACGAAGTCCTCGGGCACCTCCGGGCTCACGTTGGCCTGGGGTGCCACGGCCAGTGTGGACACGTAGTGGAAGGGCTTGAGGCGCACGGCGGCGGCCAGGCGCAAGAGCTCGCGCGTGCCCTTGACGTTGACGGCCTGGACGCTGCCGTACTCGCGCACCACGCTCACCACGGCGGCGTTGTGCAGGATGACGTCGCACTCCGCGGCGAGGCCGTGGAAGCGCGCGCTGTCCAGCCCGAGCATCGGCTGGGTGAGGTCCGACGGAAGCGCGAGCACCCGCTCGGAGAGGCCCGAGGTCGGCAGCTGCTGGGACGTCAGCGCGGCGCGGATGCGCTCCATCGCCTGGGACTCGTCGCTGGCGCGCACGAGGCAGACCACGCGGGCGCGCGTCTGGCGCAGGAGCTGGTGCAGCAGGTGCGCGCCGACGAAGCCGGTGGCGCCCGTGAGCAGCACCTGGCGGGCTTCGGGGAAGCGCGTCTCGAAGCTGCCGCCCTCGCCCTGGGGCGCGGCGGTGCTCGGCCGGGGAACGATGTCCTCGGACAGCTCCGCGTCGGCGAGCATCGTGGTGCTCGGGCCGCTGGCTTCGGAGCCGGTCGTCTCACCGTGCTCCAGCGCCTGGGCCAGCGCGGCGGCCGTCGGGTAGCGGAACACCGTGGCGACGGGGACCTCCCGACCCAGGGCGATGCCGAGGCGGTTGGCCACCTGGATGCTCTGGAGGGACTGGCCTCCGCGGTCGAAGAAGTCGTCCTGCGCGGTGAGGCCCGTGGCGCCGAGGACCTCCTCCCAGATGCCGAGCACCACGCGCTCCAGCTCCGTGGTGGCCTGCGCCACGGTGGAGGATGTCTCGGTGGAGGTGGCCTTGCGCAGCTCCGCGCGGTCGATCTTCCCCGTGCTGGTGCGAGGCAGCCGTTCGGCGAACAGGATGGCGCCCGGCACCATGGGCGCGGGCAGGCTCGCCAACAGGTGCTTGCGCAGGTCGGCGGCGGAAGGCGCGGGGGCCTCCGCGACGATGTGCGCGCAGAGCCGGCGGGCGCCTCCGGGGAGCACCTGTCCCACCACCGCGGCCTCACGCACGCCGGGATGGCCGAGCAGCACCGTCTCCACCTCGGCCGGGTCGATGCGGTGTCCGCTGATCTTCAACTCGTCGTCCACGCGACCGACGAACACGAGCTGGCCGTCCTCTCGCAACCGGACCTTGTCGCCGGTGCGGTAGGCGCGGGGCTGGCCGGGCAGCGCGGCCAGGGTGATGAAGCGAGCCTTGTCCAGCTCCGGACGGCCCAGATAGCCCCGCGCGAGCGCGCCGCCCAGCAGGCACAGCTCGCCCTCGGAGCCTCGCGCCACGAGCCGCCCCTGCGCATCGACGAGCACCGCGCGGACGCCCGGCAGCGGAACGCCGATGGGGACCTCGTCACGCTCGGACTCCGGACCGCCGGTGTCTCCGAGTGACGCCACGGTCGCCACCACCGTGGCCTCCGTGGGGCCATAGGTGTTGAGCAGCTGTACGCTCGGCCCGACGGTGGCGCGCCAGCGTGCGACGCGCTCCGGCAGCGCCGCCTCGCCGCCGATGATGACGGTGCGAACGGAGGACGGCAGCCGCGCCGCGCCCGTGGACACGGCGTAGGCCAGCTCGTGCCAGAACGCGGTGGGCAGGTCGAGGAGGGTGATGCCCAGGGCCGCGCAGGACTCGAGCAGCCGGGGCACGGACTGGAGCATTTCGTCGGTGCGCAGCACCAGCCGCGCGCCGGACGTCAGCGCCAGGAAGACCTCCTCCACGCTCGCGTCGAAGTGCAGCGGCGCGAACTGGAGGATGCGGTCCTCGCGGGTGATGGCGTAGCGGTGCGTCGCACCCGCGACGAAGTGCGCCAGCGACTCGTGCGGAATCTGGACGCCGTTGGGCTGGCCCGTCGAACCGGACGTGTAGATGACATACGCGAGCCGAGCGCCCTCGGGGCGGAGCGCACCGGCCTCGGTCGCCGCGACGTCGCGCTTCAGGACCGTCAACTGGCCGGCGGCGCGGGGTGAGGCGTCCGTGGTGGAGAGGAACTCCGACGGGAGGACCATCAGCGCGGGCGCCGAGTCCTCCAGGATGGCGGCCGTGCGGGAGGCCGGGCCATTGGGGTCCAGCGGGAGATAGCCCGCGCCCGCGCGCAGGATGCCCAGCGATGCGACGATGGCGTCGAGCCCACGCGGCACCTTCACCGCCACGGGCGTGTCGACCCGGACGCCTTCCGCGACGAGTCGCTCCGCGAGCACCCCGGCGGAGCGCCACAGCTCGCCGTACGACAGGCGGTGATCGCCATGCTCCACGGCGATGAGGTCCGGCTGCTCGCGAACCTGGCGTTCAATCAGCTCCAGGACGGGCGAGGCGGGCGCGGGAAGCGGACCGCCGTCCAGCAGGGAGGCCATGTCACCGGAGGCACCGGGCTGCTCACGCACGGGCTGCTCGGGCGCGCCGAACCATGTGTCCAGGTGCTGGAGGAACTCGCGCTGATGGGAGTCCACGGCACGCTCGTCGTAGCAGACGGGGTTCGCGTCGAAGTCGACGCGCAGACCGCCGCCGTCCGAGCGCGCGTACATGCCGATGGAGAGGTCCTCGACGGGACCCGCGGAGATGTTGTGCGCGATGCCGGGCAGCCCCGCGAAGCGCACGCCGTAGTCGAACGGCATGATGTTGACCACGGGGCCGAACAGCTTGCGCTGCCCGCCCACGCGGCGAAGGTCGCGGCGGAGCTGCTCGTAGCGGTAGCGCAGGTGCGGCCTGGAGGCGCGCATCTCCGCGGAGACGTGCCTGGCCAGCGAGGCCAGGGTGGCCCCGGGCGAGACAGGCACGCGCAGCGGCACGATGTTCATGGCCATGCACGGCACGCGCAGCGCCGCCGAGCCCAGGCGCGTCATCACCGGCAGGCCGAGCACGACCTCCGGCGCGTCCGTGCGCAGGTGGAGCCACGCCGCCGCCGCCGCGAGCACCAGGTCCGGCCACGTCACGCCGACCTGCTTCGCCACGGCCTGCATCCGCTCCACGTCCGTGCCCGCGAGCATCCGGGTGGAGCGGACGAACGACGCGGACATGGGCGCGGGCGGCGCCAGCGTCACGGGCAGCGGCGCGTCGGTGAGGCGGCCCACCCAGAAGTCACGGTCCTTCTCGAACTGGGGGCCCGCGCGATAGGCCGCGTCCTCGTCCAGCACGGGGCGCAGCGGCGCGAAGCCCGCGGGCGCGGCCTTGCCCGTCACGCGGGAGGTGTAGAGGTCCGCCACGCGCCGGGTGAGCAGCGAGAACCCGTACCCGTCCATGGCGATGTGGTGCACGCGCTGGAACCAGAAGTACCGCTCGGCTCCGGCCTTGAAGAGCACCTGCGCGAAGAGCGGGCCTCGCGTGAGGTCCACCGTGCGCTTCAGGTCTTCCTTCATCCACGCCTGGGCAGCCACCCACGGGTCCGTGGCGGTGGAGAGGTCCACGTGCTGGAGCGCCCACTCCACGCAGGGGCTGACCTGCTGCGAGGGGCCTTCCGGCGTGGACTCGAAGCGCGCGTGGAGGGCCTCCGCCTCGTCGACCGTCTGACGGACGGCGGCCTCGAAGTGCTCGGGGACGATGGCGCCACGAAGCTCGATGCACTCACCGGCGTTGTAGATCGCGCTCGCGAGGTCGAGCTGTTGACCGACCCAGATTCCGTGCTGCGCCGCGGAGAGCGGCCAGCGTGCGTCGTATGATTCGGGCATCGCAGGTCCTTCGTGAGGGGGCATCGAACCGGAGCGGGGTGGGGGCGCCTCGCTCCGAGGGCAGCGCTCAGCGCTGGAGGGCCGCGTGGACGCTGCTGGCGTCCGGCGGAGGAAGGGGCATGGCGCGCAGGAGCGCGTACCACTCCGTGAGGGTCGGCCTCTCCGCCAGCTCCACGAAGGTGACCTCTGCGCCCGCGCTCCGCCAGCGCTCCACCAGGCTCATCAGCCGGATGGAGTCGAGGCCGAGCTCGAGCAGGTTCGCGTCCTCGTTCAGCTCCAGCACGGACTGCTGCATCAGCTCCGCGACATCCGCGCGCACCTGGTGCTGACTCAGGCCGGGAGCGCCCTTGACGGCGGGCACGCCCAACGAGTCGATGACCTGCTGCGTGGTGGTGGTGACGGCGCACAGCTGCGACGCGTAGCTGAGCGCGAGCTGGTGATGCGCCAGGGAGAAGTCGCCCAGCGCATCCGCGACGAGGAAGGGCTGGATGTTGCTCATGAAGCCATCGCTGGCCGTCTGGAGGCAGCCGATGTGCGCGTAGATGCCGCAGATGATGAGCTGGTCCTTGCCCCGCGCGCGCATGACCTCCATCAGGTCCGTGCGACGGAACGCGCTGTAGGTCCACTTGGTGAGCTGGAGGTCACCTTCGCCGGGCGTGAGCGCGTCGATGATCTGCTTCTGGAGCGGACCGCCGTTGATGCCGCCCCCCCAGAAGTCGAGCAGCAGGCCGCGCTGCTCCGATGTCTGGCCGCCCGGCTGCGCGGAGTAGACGACGGGGATTCCCAACGAGAGGCAGTGCGCGCGCAGGCGCTGGATGTTGGGGACCAGCTCCTTCACGGGGGACTGGCCAGGGGTGAACGCCTCCACGAAGTAGCGCTGCATGTCGTGGATGAGCATCACGGCCCGCTTGGGGTCGGGCGTCCACGCGACCTTGTTCTTCGGCAGGTCGGCGGCACCGGGCATCGCGTAGGGGGTGATGGCGGGGAGCGCCATGAGGGGTCCTTTTCTGGAGCGAAGGAGAGGGGGAGGAGGTGTTTCAGCGGGGAGCGGTGGGGCGGCTCAGCGTCTCGCGGAGCGCCTTCTTGCTGACCTTGCCGACGCCCGTCTTGGGGAACGTCTCGACGAACTCGACCCGGTCCGGAATCTTGAAGGCCGCCAGTCCCCGCTCCCGCAGGAACGAGGTCAGCGACGTGGCGGCGGGAGGCGTGCCCCGGGGGATGACGAACGCGCAGGTGCGCTCGCCCAGGAAGGCGTCCGGCATGGAGACGACGGCCGCGTCGTGGACCTCCGGGTGGGCCAGCAGGTGGTTCTCCACCTCCTCCGCGGCCACCTTGTCGCCGCCCCGGTTGATCTGGTCCTTCGCCCGGCCCTCCACCACGAGGTAGCCGTCCGCGGTCATCCGCACCAGGTCTCCGGTGCAGTAGAAGCCATCGGAGGTGAAGGCCCGCGCGTTGTGCGTCTCCGCCTTGTAGTAGCCGCGGATGGTGTACGGCCCGCGCGTGAGCAACTGGCCCGTCTCGCCCGTCGGCACGTCGTGGCCGTCCTCGTCGACGATGCGGACCTCGTCGTCGACGCAGATGGGCCGGCCCTGGGTGTTGACGATGCGCTCCTCGGAGTCGTCCAGGCGCGTGTAGTTGACCAGGCCCTCGGCCATGCCGAAGACCTGCTGCACGGTGCAGCCCAGCGTGGGCTTCACGCGCGCGGCGGCCTCCGCGCTGAACCTGGCGCCGCCCACCTGGAGCACGCGCAGGCTGGACAGGTCATGCCGGCGCGCCTTGGCCGCGTCCAGCCACACCATGGCCAGGGGAGGCACCAGCGCGGTGATGGTGACCTTCTCCTGCTCGATGAGCGGGAAGGCCACGTCGGGGCTCGGGTGCAGGGCCAGCACGGAGGTGCCGCCCGCGTAGAATGTGCCGAACACGCCCGGCGAGCTCATGGGGAAGTTGTGCGCCGCCGGCAGCGCGCAGAGGTACACGCTCGACGTGTCGAGCTGGCAGATCTCCGCGCTGGCGCGCAGGCTGTACAGGTAGTCGTCGTGCGTGCGGGGAATCAGCTTGGGCACGCCCGTGCTGCCACCGGAGAGCTGGAAGAAGGCCACGTCGTCCGGACGCGGCTCCGTCAGCGCCACCGGCTCCGCGGCGTACAGGCTCTCCAGCGAGGCGAAGGGCCCCGCGTCGCCCACGACGATGACGTGCTGGAGCGACGGCGTCTTCGCCTTCACGCTGGCCGCGAGGGTGCGGTAGTCGAAGCCGCCGTGACGGTCGGCGATGACATAGGCGACCGCCTCGGTGAACTCGCAGAAGTAGCCAATCTCGGAGGCGCGGTGCGCGGGCAGCGCGAAGACGGGCAGGGCCCCCAGGCGGAAGAGGGCGAAGCACACCTCGTGGAACGCGCCGATGTTGGGCAGCTGCACCACCACGCGATCCCGCGACTTGATGCCCAGGCTCTTGAGGCCCGAGGCCAGCCGGTCCACGCGCGCGTCCAGCTCGCGGTACGTCCAGCGCTCCTTGCCCGACACCAGCGCGGTGCGTTCGCCATGACGCTCGGCGCGCTCGCGCAGCATCCGACCGAAGGTCTCACCCTTCCAGTAGCCCGCGCGGCGGTAGCGCTCCGCCTGGTCCTGCGGCCACGTGGGGCAGCCCGGCAGCCGGGAGTCGCCCTGGCTCACGGCTTCACCTCGACGCCCTGGCCCAGCCCCATCGCGACCAGCATCGTCCGGAACTTCGCCTCGGTCTCCGCCAGCTCCGACTCCGGCTTGGAGCCCGCGACGATGCCCGCGCCCGCGAACAGCCGCAGCGAGTTCTCGTCGGCCTCCGCGCAGCGGATGGTCACCGCCCACTGGCCGTCACCATTCACGTCGCACCAACCCACGGTGCCCGTGTAGTAGCCGCGCTCGAAGGGCTCGATGTGGCCGATGGTCGCGTGCGCCAGCTGGGTCGGGTAGCCACAGACGGCCGGGGTGGGGTGGAGCGCGACGGCGAGCGTCAGCGACGTAATCGACGGGTCCGCCAGCTCACCGACGATGCGGCTGGACAGGTGCCACATCGTCTGCGTGCTGACGAGCGACGGCTTCGCGGGCACGTCCAGCGTCTCGCAGAACGGCCGCATCGCCTCCGCCACCGCGTCGATGACCACCGCGTGCTCGTGCAAATCCTTGGGGGACTGGAGCAGTCCCGCCGCGCGGGCCTGGTCCTCCACCGGGTCCGGGCTTCGCGGAATCGAGCCCGCCAGCGGGTTGGCCAGCACCTGCATCCCCGAGCGCGACACCAGGAGCTCCGGGCTCGCGCCAATCAGCGTGCGCCGGCCCTCGCCGGGCATCATCCCCGGACGCGTGGGCAGGTCCGCCGCGAAGGTGTAACCAGACGGGTTGCGCCGGGCCAGGTTGTGCAGAAGCCGCTGCAGGTCGATGGGCGTCGTGGCGCTCAAGTGGAGCGAGCGCGACAGCACGACCTTGCGCAAGGGGCCGCTCTCCATCAGCTTCAGCGCCTGCGCCACGCCGTCCAGGTACGCGGCCGGCTCCGGCACGGGCTGCACGGTGTAGCGCGTGGGCACGCCCTGATACGGCATCGCCACGTCGTCGAACACCAGCGGGCCCGCGCGCTGGATGGTCATCGGCACCACGAGCTGCGCGGGGACGCTCCCGTCGAAGGGCACCGCGCCCACCGCCACCGGGATGTCATGGTCCGCCTGGCGCGCCTCGCTGAGCACCGCCGCCACGCGCTCGGGCAGCCGCTCCAATGAGCTGGCCCCGCCCACGTGCGGCACGGTGGCGAACGTCCCCTGCGCCAGCAAGGTGCGGCGAGGCGAGGCGAAGAAGAAGGAGGAGCCCGCTTCGTAGTTCTCGAGCAACTGCGCGGCCAGCTTCTGGGGTGCCACTGCGCGTTCGGTCGTCTTCACGGCCAACCTCCTGTTCCGAGCGCCAGTCCCACGGTGCGGGCATCGCCTCGGAGCGAACTTTGAACTTGATACCGATCCTGATAATCATTCTCAAATTAGGCCCGCACGAACCCACCTGGATGCGGGCGGGGGAGGGGGATGCTGAGTCAGACGCCCAGCGTGGCGCCGCCGTCGACACAGAGGTCGTGCATGGTGATGTGGCGGGCGCGGTCGGAAGCGAGGAACTGCACGGCCTCCGCGATGTCTCGGGGGCTGGCGATGCGCCGCAGGGGGATGCCCACGCGAAAGGTCTCCGAGGCTCCGGCGATGACCGCGTCCGCGCCGTGCTCGTCCTTCCACATTCCCCGCTGCATGGCCGTGTCGGTGGAGCCCGGAGACACCACGTTGCAGCGGATGCCGTACTGGGCCAGCTCCAGGCCCAGGCACTTGGTGAACATGGTGGAGGCTGCCTTGGACGCGGCATACGCGGCCATCTGCATCCGGGGCGTCCCCGCGGCATTGGAGCCAACGGTGACGATGACGCCCGAGCGGCGCGGCACCATGCGCCGGGCCACCGCGCGTGAAACATGGAACACGCCGTTCGTGTTCACGCCGAAGGTCGTCGCCCAGTCCTCGTCGCTCAAGTCCACCACCGGAGCCATCCGCAGCACGCCCGCCACGTTGACCAGCGTGTGGATGGGGCCCAGCTCCCCCTCGATTCGCTCGACGACGGTCTCCACCGCGGCCGCGTCGCTCACGCTGACCGGCCACGCCGTGGCCTTCTGGCCCTTGCCGCGCAGCTCCGCCACCAGCGACAGCAGCCCCTCCGCGTTCGTGTCGAGCGCGGCGATGATGGCCTCGGGAGCCAACACCCGAGCGACTTCGGCGCCGATGCCTTGCGCGGCACCCGTCACCAGTGCCACTCGCGGTGTGTCTCCCATCCAGCCCTTCGCTTTCTGGAACCCGGGGGTCCACAGGGAAAGAGGAATAATGAGAATGATTCTCATTATTGGGCGACTAGTGCCATGCGCGACCCGTCGTGTCAAGAGTGGTGAGACCCGGGGGCGAGTGTGTCGCCTGGTCCATCCCGACAGGCTGGGGCGGGAAACCCCTTAGCACCTGGGGGCATTCGCCTTTTGAACGCATTCACTGCGACACGGATTGAGCCCACGTACGTTTGTCATGCATCTCCACAGAGGGGGCCGCATGGCGCGACTGGCTTTTCCACACCCGTTTTCGACCCCTCGGACCTCCCCAGACGCGTCTGGGGAATTCGCGGAATCATCTCCGCGCGTCGGGGCGACCATTTCCGCGCCGGAGGCGTCCCCGGTCGGCGCCGCTCCACTCCCCGTGTGGACGCGGTTCCTGCCCGCCGGGCGCGTGGTGGTGCGCGAAGGCGACCCGGGCTCGTCCCTGTTCGTCATCCTGGAAGGCAAGGTGGGGGTGTACCGCGAGGGAGGAGCTCGCGAGGCGCGCATGGTGGGGCACCTGACGAGCGGAGGCTTCTTCGGGGAGCTGTCGCTGCTGACGAACTGCCCGCGGACGGCGAGCGTCGTCACGCTGGAGCGAACGGTGCTGCGGGAGCTGTCGCGGACGGGCCTGTCGCTGATGG
This sequence comes from Myxococcus eversor, assembly GCF_010894455.1. Taxonomy (GTDB): domain Bacteria; phylum Myxococcota; class Myxococcia; order Myxococcales; family Myxococcaceae; genus Myxococcus; species Myxococcus eversor. The sequence goes on from NZ_JAAIXY010000035.1 coordinate 71,247, forward strand.
GCGCGCGCCACGGGCTGGTGGCGCCGGTGGTGGCCATGCGGGGTCGGGAGCGGCTGCTCGCGGACGCGCTGAGCGGCAGCGCGCTGTTGAACGAGCTGTCACCAGAGCTGTGGACCCATCTGGGGAGCGCGCTGGAGCCCTGCTCGGTGGAGGCCGGAGCGCAGCTGCTCACCTATGGAAGTCCGGGCGAGGCGCTCTTCATCCTGCTGCGAGGCCGCTGCGGTGTCTTCCACACGCACGCGGACGGACGCACCACGTCGTATCCGGACATGGTGGAGGGAGACCTCTTCGGTGAGGTCTCCCTGCTGCGAGGGCGCCGCGCCACCGCGACGGTGAAGACGCTGACGCCCTGCACGCTGCTGCGGTTGGACCGGGAGGTGTTCCGCAAGCACTTCTGGGGGCAGGCGGAGATGCGCCGCGCGCTCGTGAGGCTGGGGATGCAGCGCATGCACCGGACGATGGAGGTCATCACCCAGCCCGCGGATTGAGGGCCTACAGCGCGTAGCCGAGCGTCACGCCGAGCACGTGCGCGGAGCCGGAGTAGTTGCCTTCCATTCCCGGAGCGGTGCTCTCCGTGTCCGCGAGGAACACGAACTGGTAGCCCACGTCCGCGCGCAGGCCGGAGGTCATGGTGTAGCCCGCGCCGATGGCCACCTTGTAGCGGTCCGCGTCCGGCAGGTCCGGCGTCAGCGTGTCGGAGGGGCTGGGGGACAGGTCCGCGACCAGGCCCGCGCGCGCCTGGAGCTGGGGCGTGACGGAGTACTCGGCGCCCAGGTGATACTTCACCTTCGTCGACCACGTCTTGGCGATGGGGTTGTTGAGCGCGGGCGTGTCGGGGAACTCGATGGCCAGCGCCTCGAAGCTGGACCAGTAGGTGACCTGGGCGTCCAGCGCCACGGTCAGCCGCTCCACCGGATAGATGGACAGGCCGATGGCGAGCGTGGCGGGGAAGGTGACGTCCGCGCTCACGCGCTGGTCCACCATGCGCTGCTGGAACTCCACCGGGATGTTCTGGAAGTCGGCCTGCCCCTCGAACGTGACTGCGACGGAGCTGCGGTAGTGCACGCCCAGCGTCAGCTCACCGGGCAGCAGCTCCGCCTGGAGCCCCGCGTTGAAGCCCACTCCCCACGCGCCGCCGCCCAGGTGGACGGCTCCCTCGCTGTCCAGGAAGTTCAGCGCCCGGCGGATCTCCACCGTGGAGCGCACGACGTCCACGCCCGCGCCCACGCGGATGGCGTCATGGAGCTGATACGCGACGGTGGGGTTGATGTAGTACGCGGCGAGGTTCGACTGCTGCCCGCGGAAGCGTCCCACGAAGTCGTCCTCCCAGTTGCTGCGCGCGCCATAGGGCGCGTAGGCCCCCACGCCGAACGCGAGCTTCTCGAAGGGACGAAACACCGCGAAGACATGCGGCGGCGGTGACAGCGTCAGCTTCTGGCCCTGCGTGGAGCCGCCCGTCGGCGTGAACTTCAGGTTGGGGAGGATGCCGGTGTCTCCCACGGTGATATCCAACGTCTTCACGCCGAGGATGTTGGCCGCGTTGGAGTAGATGGCGGACGAGTCTTCAATCCACGCCGTGGCCGCGTTGCCGAGGCCCGTGGCGCGAGCGCTCTGCGTGTCGATCTGAAACCCCGCGGCCTGGCTGGCGCCTGCGGCGAGGAGCGTCATGAGTGAGAGCGTTGTCTTCATGGTCGGTTTGAATCGCGCACTATAGGACAGTCTGCTTTGGCGCAGTGCGCTGGGCATCCAGGCTTGGAACAATTTTCCGGATGCCGGGCCCTGAACGATGCATCCCCGGGTCAGTCGCACACCACGCGCCCAAGTGTGAACCGGTCACCCTTGGTAGGGGGGTGCGTGCATTTACCCAGGTTTTATCAGTAAGACTTGTTTTACCTGGACTCCCCTCTCCAGGGCCCTCCCATGACCCAGCCACGCTCCCAGGACCTCCTCGTAGAGCGAAGCGTCACCCGTGCGGTGGAACCCCGCACCGACACAGAGCGTGCCGTCGCGCACATCTGGAGTGAGGTGTTGAACATCTCGCAGGTGGGCGCGCTCGACAGTTTCTTCGAGCTGGGTGGCCACTCGCTGTTGGCGACACAGGTGCTCTCGCGCATCCGGACGTCGCTTCGGGTGGAGCTGTCGCTGCAGGAGATGTTCGACCTGGTGACGGTATCGGCGCTGGCGGGACGTATCGACGCGCTGGTGGCGTTGCAGCCCGGCGAGGAGCTGGAGCCGCTTCACGCATCGCGCGGGGAGCGGCCGTCATCGCTGGTGCCGTGCGAGCGGCAGGCGGAGTTGTCCTTCGCGCAGCAGCGGCTGTGGTTCCTGGACCAGTACGCACCGGGCAGTCCGCTCTACAACCTGCCGGCGGCGTTGCGGCTGGAAGGCACGCTCGACGTGGCGGCGCTGGAGCGCGCGTTCACGGAGCTGGTGTGTCGACACCAATCCTTGCGCACGGTGTTTCCCGCGCGAGATGGCCGGCCGCTCCAGGTGGTGGCTCATGCGGGCAACGCGCCCATGGCCCTGGAGGTGGAGGACCTGCGCTACCTGCCCGAAGTGGAGCGCGAGGCCATCGCCCTGCGCGCCGTGCGCGAGGAGGCGCGGCGCCCGTTCGACCTGGTCCGGGGGCCGCTCCTGCGCGCGCGGCTCCTGCGCCTGTCGGAGCGCGAGCACATGGCGGTCGTCACGATGCACCACATCATCTCGGATGCGTGGTCCATCTCCGTGCTCATCCGGGAGGTGGTGGCGCTCTACGAGGCGTTCATCGCGGGCAGGCCGTCGCCACTTCCGGAGCTCTCCCTCCAGTACGTGGACCATGCGGTGAGACAGCGCGAGCGGCTGCGGGGCGAGGCGTTGGAGCGACAGCTCACGTGGTGGCGGCAGCAGTTGGAGGGGGCCCCGCCCGCGCTGGAGCTTCCGACGGACCAGCCTCGTGTCGCCGGGGCATCGAACTCGGGGGCGGTGCTCAAGGTGGAGCTGCCGGTGGGGCTGGTCCGCATGCTGCGTGGCTTCTGTCGCCAGGAGGGGGCCACGTTGTTCATGGGACTTCTCGCGGGGCTCCAGGTGTTGTTGTCGCGGTACTCGGGGCAGGACGACATCTGCGTGGGCGCCCCTGTCGCGGGACGTACCCTTCCGGAGACGGAAGGGTTGATCGGCTTCTTCGTGAACACGCTGGTGTTGCGCACGAAGCTGGACGGAGACCCGACGTTCCGCGAGCTGCTGGGACGCGTGCGCGAGACGACGCTGGGCGCGTACTCACACCAGGACGTGCCGTTCGAGAAGCTGGTGGAGGTGCTCCAGCCGGAGCGCCAGCCCAAGCGCACGCCGTTCTTCGAGGTGGCGCTGGTCCTGGTCAACACCCCCATGGCGGCGTTGGAGAGCCCGGGACTGCGCTTCCGTCCGCTGGACGTGGACAGCGGCACGTCGAAGTTCGACTTCACGCTGACCTTGCGCGAGACGTCGACGGGACTTTCCGGGACGCTGGAGTACCGCACGGACCTCTACGAGTCCGCGTCCGCCGAGCGACTGGTGACACATCTGGAGCGCGTGCTGGAGCGGGCGGTGATTGCACCCCAGCTGCGCCTGTCGGAGTTGTCCCTCGTGACGGAACTGGACCGGCGGCTCGTGCTGGACAGCTGGAACGCGACGTCCGTCGAATCGCGAATCGAGGTCTGCGCGCACGAGTGGGTGGAGGCGCAGGCGGCGAGGACGCCAGAGGCGGTGGCGGTGGTGTTCGAGGGGGAGCGACTGACGTACGCGCAGCTGGAGAAGCGAGCGAATCAGCTGGCGTGGCACCTGGGGGC
>NZ_JAAIXY010000036.1 GCF_010894455.1 Myxococcus eversor
TCCGCCACCCGCGAGGAACTCCCCGCCGACGCCGTCCAGACCGAGTGGTCGACGGGCGAAGCCGCCACCGCACAGCCCGAATGGGCGACAACGGAAGCGCTCGCTCCCGAAGCCGCGCAGGCTGAGTGGTCCTCCTCCCCGGAGAGCGCGGCCATCGCGCAGCCGGAATGGTCCGCCACCACCGAGGAGCTCCCCGCCGACGCCGTCCAGGCCGAGTGGTCCTCCACGACCGAGCAGCCCGCCACTCCCGAGTGGGGCGCGCCCGCTCCGCAGGCCGAGTCTGCCTGGAACACGGCCGAGGCCGCGCCCGTCGAGCTGCAACCCGAGTGGGTATCCGCGGAACCCGAGCCCACCGCCGAGTGGTCCGAGCAGCAGCCCGCCCCCCAGACCGAGTGGAGCGCGTCATCCGACTCCGCCACGGCCACCTGGGACAGCGAGCCCACGGAGACCCCGCCCCAGCAGTCCGAGTGGAGCGAAGCCCCCGTCGACGTGGAGCCCATGGTCGAGGCCGAGCCCGTCCAGGCCGAGGACGTGTCCTGGTCCGAGGAGTCCCCCGCCCCGCCGAGCGCCCCCTGGCAGGCCCAGGACAGTCAGCCGTTCGGCGCCCCGGTGACCGACTTCTCCACCGCCGAGCCCGAGTTCGATACGTCGCTCGCGCCGCTCGAGACGGAGGAAGTGCCCGCCGAGCTCGAGCAGGAACAGGAGCTGGCCGAAATCGAGCTGGTGGAAGAGGCCGTCGAGCCTCCGGAGGTCAATCCTCTACTCGCCGCCACCGCCATGGCCGCCGCCGTGATGAGCGCCGCGCTCAGGCTCCCCGATCCAGCGGCCCGCCCGAGTTCCCACGCGGCCACCGCGCTCCCCTCCGCGCGCGCCCCGCTGGCAACGCCCCCCGTGGCCGAGCGCCCGCAGTCGCTCGCCGCCTCACGGGAGCCGCTCTTCGCGGTCGTCCCTCCGATGCACACCGACTCCATCACCTCGTTCATCGAGGGTGAGCATCGCGTCATCATCCACACCGTCGAAGGCCAGGTGAAGCGCGGCACCATCCGCGACGCGGACCTGCTCGACGAGGTCATCTCCCTGGAACAGCAGAGCGGCTACGCGCCGGAGCAGATTCCCGGCAAGCGTGTGAAGGCCATCTTCTTCATGCTCGCCGCCGGCGCACGTCAGCCGCAGGCCGAGGGCCAGAAGATTCGCGTCACCTTCAACGACGGACGCCAGGTCGCTGGCTTCTCGCAGGACTTCAAGGGCACGACGCCCGGCTTCTTCGTCGTCCCCGCGGACCAGCGCACCAACACCGCCCGCATCTTCATCTACCGCTCCAGCGTGCAGGCCGTCGCCGAAGGCTGAGCGACCCAAGGGCACGCGGCACACCCTGAAACGACAGAGGGGCTCCCACATCACCGTGGGAGCCCCTCTTTCATTCAGCGTCGATGACCGAAGCGACGACTACTTCTTCGCCGGGGCCGGAGCCGCGGCGTCGGCCTTCTTCGTCAGGGACAGGTCCAGGTTGACGGTGACTTCCTCACCGACCGCCACGCCGCCCGTCTCCAGCGCCTGGTTGTACGAGAGGCCGAAGTCCTTGCGGTTCAGCTTCGTCGTGGCCGACACGCCCGTGCGGATGTTGCCCCAGGGGTCCTTGGCCTCCTTCGCCGGGCCCGTGACGTCCAGGACCACGGGCTTGGTGACGCCGTGCATGGTCAGGTTGCCGGTGACCTTCAGCTTGCCCTCGCCCGCCGCCTCTACCTTCGTCGACTTGAAGGTGATGGTCGGGTACTTGGCCGTGTCGAAGAAGTCCGGCGCCTTCAGGTGCTCGTCACGCTTGGCGACGCCCGTGTTGATGGTCGTCGCGTCGATGGTCGCGTCGACGGTGGACTTGGTGACGTCCTTGTCGTCCAGGTTGATGGTGCCCTTCACGTTGCTGAAGGCGCCCTTCACGTTCGTCACCATCATGTGCTTCACGGAGAAATCGGCGCCGGAGTGGGCCGAGTCAATATCCCACGTGGAAGCCATCGCGAGGGACGGCAGGGCCACCAGCAGGGCAATCGCGCTCTTCAGGGTCGTCTTCATAGGGGTGTGCTCCTCGATGAACTACGGGTTCAGGCGCGCAGCGCGAAGCTGCGCATGGACAAGGTTCCGTGATGGAAGCCCTCGAAAACTGAAGTGAGACGGTCTTCGGGGAGGGCGGCTCCGAGGACGAAGTACAGCGGCAACAAATGCTCGGCTCTCGGATGCGCGAGCTGCGCATTCGGTGCATCCAACCATGACTGGAGGCCCACGAAATCCCGCGCCTCCAGCTTCCGCGCCACCCAGGTGTCGAAGGCCCGCGCCCACGGCTCCGGGGACGCATCCTTTTCATGAAAATTCACGCGGCGCAGGTTGTGGACGATGCCACCACTTCCCATCAACAGCACGCCTTCCGCGCGCAAGGGACGCAACGCCTCGCCCATCTTCGCCACGTCCGCCGCGCTCGCGCCCAGCGGCATCGACACCTGCACCACCGGCAACGTTGCCTGTGGAAACGTATGAAGCAGCGGTACCCACGCACCGTGGTCGAGGCCGCGCTCGGTATCCGCGACGGCCTTCAGCCCCGCCGCGCCCAGCTTGGCCACCACGTCGGAGGCCACGTCCGGCGCGCCTGGCGCCGCGTACCGCAGCCGGTACATCGCTTCAGGAAAGCCGTAGAAGTCGTAGACGAGCGGAGGCTTCGCGCTCGCGGTGACGCGCACCTCGCCGGGCGTCTCCCAGTGCGCGGACACCACCACCAGGGCCTTCACCGTCGCCGCGCTCTCGCCAAAGGTCTTCAGCGCGCGCGGATATGCGTCCGCGTCCAGCGCCACCATGGGCGAGCCGTGTGACACGAAGAGCGCCGGAGCCCGCCCGCCCTTCGTGCCAGCATTCAGGACGCCCGCCACGCCGGCCGCCGCCGCGCCCTGCAAGACCTCCCGCCTGTCCAGTCCGTCTCCCATGATGGGCGCCTTCTACTGCAACCCCAGGACCAGGGCTCAGCTCATTCCAACCCATTGAAATGACGAACTTCCAACATCCTGACGTGCACGGGGCCTCTCAAAACGATAGAGAGAGACATCACTTTGGAAGGGAGCAGGACACCGTGCCGGGGCCATTCGACGGGTTGGAATTGGGGGAGCTGCTGTCCTTCGAGCCGGGGGGCGGACTCATCCACTTCGCGGGGCAGCGGGTGCTGCTCATGGACCCGGTGGCGCTGGGGCTGTTGCGCAAGGAGCTGGTGAGTCTGATGGGGGTGACAGCCGCGCGCGGCATCTTCACGCGGCTGGGCTACGCGCACGGCTGGCGCACGGCGGAGGCGATGAAGGGCGCGGTGCCGTGGAAGGATGAGTCGCTGTGGCGTCGCGCGGGCGGACGGCTTCACACGCTGCAGGGCCAGGTGCGGGTGGAGCGCGTGGAGCGCAAGCCCGAGGAGGGCCCGGAGCCCTTCGCCGAGGCGCAGTGGCGCGACTCGTATGAGGCCGAGCAGCACCTGCTGCATCTGGGCCGCGCGGACCATCCGGTGTGCTGGAGCCTCACCGGCTTCGCGTCCGGCTACATGAGCTACGTCAACGGGCGGGAAATCTACTGCACGGAGATGCGCTGCGTGGGCCAGGGGGACGCGGCGTGCCACATCGTCGGCCGTCCCTCCGAGGAGTGGAGCACCGAGTGCAAGGAGGTGCTGCGCTTCTACGAGACGCAGTGCATGGAGGGCGTGCTCGGCCAGGTGACGGACGCGCTCAAGCAGGCGGAGCGCAAGCTGCGCGCGAAGCGACAGTCGCTGGCGCGCGTGGGCGTGACGGAGGACCCCGCGGGCATGGTGGCGCGCGCGGAGGCCATGCTGCGCGTCATCAACCTGGGGCGCCGCGCGGCGAAGGTCGACTCCACGGTGCTCGTCACCGGCGAGAGCGGCGTGGGCAAGGAGCGCATCGCCCGCCTCATCCACGACGAGTCCACGCGCGCGCACAAGGCCTTCATCGCCGTCAACTGCGCGGCCGTCACGGAGAGCCTGCTGGAGAGCGAGCTGTTCGGCCACGCGCGCGGCGCCTTCACCGGCGCGACGCACGACAGGCCCGGACTCTTCGAGGCCGCGCACGGCGGCACCCTCTTCCTCGACGAAGTCGGCGAGGTGCCGGCCTCCATGCAGGCGAAGCTCCTGCGCGCGCTCCAGGAGAAGGAGGTCCGGCGCGTGGGCGAGAACACCAGCCGCAAGGTGGACGTGCGCGTGGTGGCCGCCACCAACCGCGAGTTGAGCGAGGAGGTGCGCGCGGGCCGCTTCCGCCAGGACCTCTACTACCGCCTGCGCGTCATCGAGCTGCGCATCCCCCCGCTGCGAGAGCGCCGCGAGGACATCCTCCCCCTGGCCCGGCTGCTGCTCGCCGAGGCCGCGGAGCGCCTGGGTCGCAAGGTGTCCGGCCTCGCGCCCGACGCGGCGGACCAGCTCCTGCGCTACGACTGGCCGGGCAACGTGCGCGAGCTGGGCAACGCACTGGAGCGCGCGGTGGCCCTGTGCGAGGGCAGCCGCGTGGAGCGGGATGACCTGCCCGAGGAGGTCCGCGCCGCGCCGCCCAGCCTCGTCCCCTCCGGCAACCCGCGCCGGCTGGAGGACATGGAGAAGGACTACATCCTCGCGGTGCTGGCGCAGAACTCGGGCAACCGCGCGCGCACCGCCGAGCAGCTCGACATCGGCGTGGCCACGCTCTACCGGAAGCTGAAGCAGTACGGCCACCCGGAGGCGGCCCACTGAAGTCGTGCTCCCGCCTCAGTTGAGGAACTGATCTCGGTCCGGCCGGTCCTTGTTCTTGGGCACCACGTTCAGGTGCTTGGACCTGCCCCTCAGCTGACGCTGCAAGCGCCAGTGCTGCAGGTGCAGCATCAACCGCTTGGGGCTGGCGCCGCGCACGTAGGCGAACACCAGCACCATCGCGATGACGTGCGGCAACTGGCTGGCCAGGCCCGCGGTGAGGATGCGCAGCACCACGAAGCCCGCGCCAATGCCGGCGAACGCGTTGCCCGACAGGGGGATGCCCCAGAAGTTCGTCTGCCCGCGCCCCATCGAAAGGCCGTAGGCGACCCAGAGCACCGTGCCCATCACCCAGCCGCCCTGGTAACCCATGGGCAGCGGCATGAAGAGGCCCACCACGCCGAGCACGAAGCCCGCGAGCGCCGTGCACCCCACCGCCACCATGAGCAGCCGCTTCGAGCCCCAGGAACTCTCCAGCGAGCCGCCGATGCTCCACAACAGCAGCGCTCCGAAGAGGATGCTGATGGGCTCGCTCTCGATGAAGGCGTAGGTGAAGGGCTGCCAGAGAAAGAAGTTGCCGAAGACGGTGTTGGGCGACAGCAGCAGCAACACGCTGTTGGCCGCGCCCTGGTAGCGCAGCAGCAGGTACAGGACGGACCCCGCGACCAGCCCCACAGCCAGCTTGGACGACATGGACTCCAGACCGGGCAGGCCCCAGCCTCCGCCACCTCTGCCGCCGAAGCTGCGCGTCGGTCGCATTCAATCCTCCACTACGGGCTCAACAGCCGACCAAAGGTGGTGGAACCCCCGCCGCTTCGCAACCCCAAACGACGAAGGGCGCCCCACCCGGTCCCGGGAGAGCGCCCTCGAACATCGACTCCGCGCGTTGCTGGCCGACGAATCAGGCGGCCTTCGCGCGGTAGAAAATCGTGATGGTCAGACAGTGGAACTCCTTGTCCGAGGACTGGGTCACCACCTTGTCCACCACGTCGACGTTGTTCAAATTCTCCTTGAGCCACTTGGTGATGTTCTCACCCATGTTCTCGCGATCACGCGCGAGCGTGGTGGAGAACACCTTGACTCCCGTGAAGCTCGTAACGCCCATTCCGACCCTCGTCTCAAATCTTAAGCTGAGATTCTGGACGTTTACCCCGAGACGATTCCGCTATCAAGAAACGGGCCCGATTTACCGGCCTCGGGCGAATCCGGGCCACCCAGGCCCGGCCCCACGTCCAGGGGCACATCTCCCACAGTTGCGCAGCCGACATCCGCGCTCCGCGGGCCAGGAGCCTCGCGCGTCCACTGACGCGAGGCCCAGGAAGTTCACCGCCCGGCGGCGGCCCTGCGGCTCTGACAGGACACCTCGTCCTTGCAGGCCGGTCCAATGCCTTCCGGGTGGGCGGTGAGCGGCGTCTTGTCGCTCTCCTCCACGCCGCACACCACGCACTTGCGCTTGCGGTTGCGACGCTCCGCGCGGCGCTGCTCGGCGATGGCCTTGGCCCGCTCGCGGGCCGTCTTCGCGTCCACCTCGTTGCTCATCTCGCGTCCCGGTTGGAAGTCGTGTGCAGGCATCAGAGCGCCTCGACCAGCACCGCGATGCCCTGGCCGCCGCCGATGCAGGCGGAGCCGATACCATAGCGTCCACCGCGCCGCTTGAGCTCATAGACGAGCGTGGTGGTGATGCGCGCGCCGGAAGCGCCCAGGGGGTGACCCACGGCGATGGCGCCGCCGTTGACGTTGGTCTGCTCGCGCGGCAGGCCCAGCTCCTTCTCCACCGCCAGGTACTGCGGCGCGAAGGCCTCGTTCACCTCGAACAGGTCCACGTCGGCGAGCTTCGCCTGCGCGCGCTCCAGCAACTGGCGGATGGCGGGCGCGGGGCCGATGCCCATGATTTTCGGGTCGCACCCGGACACGCCCCAGTTCACCAGCCGGGCGATGGGCTTCAGGCCGTGCTTCTCCACGAAGCTCCGCGTGGCCATCACCATGCTGCCCGCGCCGTCGCAGATGCCGCTGGCGGCGCCCGCATGCACCACGCCGTCCTTCTTGAAGACCTTGGGCAGCTTGCGCAGCCCCTCCACCGTCGTCTCTGGACGGTTGTGCTCGTCCTTGGCGAAGACGGTGTCGCCCTTCTTGCCCTTGAGCGTGACGGGCGCGATTTCGTCCTGGAAGCGGCCCGCCTCCTGGGCCGCGGCGAAGCGCTTCTGGGTGAGCACCGCGTACTCGTCCACCTGCTCCTGCGTGAGCGAGTAGTCCATCGCGAGCTGCTCGGCCGTCATGGCCATGGGCTGGCCGGTGTAGCTGTCCGTCAGCGCCGTCCAGAGCATGTCCTCCAGGTTGCCCTTGCCCAGGGGCAGGCCCCAGCGCGCGCCCCGGATGACGTGGGGCGCCTGGCTCATGGACTCGGTGCCGCCGGCGAGCACGCAGCTCGCCTGCTCGGTGAGCATCAGCTCCGCGGCGGTGGTGAAGGCCTGGAAGCCAGAGCCACACAGCCGGTTGACGCCCAGGGCGGGCACGGAGATGGGGACGCCCGTGCGCAGGCCCACGTGGCGGGGCAGGTAGATGGCATCCGCGCTCGTCTGCACCACGTTGCCGTACACGACGTGCTGCACCAGCTCCGGGGACACCTTCGCCTGGGCGAAGGCGGCCTTCGCCGATTCCACGGCGAGGTCGGTGGCGCTGAGGTCCTTCAGGCTGCCGCCGTAGGTGCCGAACGGGGTGCGCTTGCCGGAAAGAAAGAAGATTTCCTCGGTCTTGGACACGCTCTTCATGGTGCTCGTCTACCTACTCTCAAGGGGCGCGCGGTGCACGCGCGCAGTGACGGGGTGGCGGGGATTCAGGACGCGCGCCGCCCCAGGAAGGCGCTGGCGACGATGGCAAGCGCCATCACCGTCCACAACAGCCCTTGCAGGTTCTGCCGGCGTATCTCCTTCCGGCCGAGCCCGCGATACCAGGAACGCCCGGCCTCCACCCGACCTTCCCAGGAGAAGTCCCCGGCCGGGGTGACGCCTTCCATGCGGCGCAGGTGGGCGCGCAGCAGGCGTTCGGGCGAAGCGTCCGCCAGTGAACCGCTGCGGTACACCCCGGGGACGTCCAGGGCGGGGCGGCGATAACCGGCGGTGATGACGAAGCCTTCCGGCGTCAGGGGGGTGAGGAAGTAGAGCCGGGGCTCGCCGTCCGCCGCCTGGTAGATGGTGGCGAAGACGCGCTCGACGGGGTGGGCCCAGTCGTAGGAGAGCGTGGCGCGCTGGAGGCGCGGCTTCTCCTCGTGACTGCCGAGCGCCACGAAACCCAACCCCTGGAGTTCGATGGCCAGTTGGGCCAGTTCCAGGGGGATGTCCATCTGGTCCGCCGGGGCCTCCGGCTCGACTCGGACGCTGTGGGGGAACAGGAAGAGGATGGCGCGCCAGAAGTTGAGCGCCAGGAGGACGATGGCGAGCACGAGGCCAGCGACGACGATGCCCAGCTCGGCGAGAACGTTCATGCGGTGAGCACCTGGGAACGTGGCGGGCGACCGGCGGCCCATCCACCCGGGGCACCCTAGCGGAAACCGGCGCTCCCAGGGCCCCCTTCAGCGCCGGGATGCGGTGGCCGGCAAGTCCCTCCACCGGGCCAGGTCCACGGAGGCCAACGGGTCCTCGCCCCGGAGGAAGCGCTCCAGGTGGCCCAGTGAGTCCACGCCGAAGAACAGCTCCCCGTCCGCGAAGACGGTGGGCACGCCGAACGCGCCCGCGGCGATGGCCTCTTCCGTGTTGCGGCGCAGGCGGTCCTTGATGTCCTGCCGTTGGGCCGCGGCGAGCAGCGCGGGCGCATCCAGCCCGGCGGCCTGGATGGCCACGGTCACCTGCTCGGGCGTCTCGGCGCCCTTCCCGCCTCCCCAGACCTCCGCGTAGAGGGCGGACACCAGCCGGCTCCGCGCCTCCAGGTCGTCCACGGCGGCCGTCACGCGCAGGGGGAGCAGCGGGACGAAGGGGTGCGCGGGGGGAGGACCGAAGGGCACGCCCAGCTCATGGGCGATGCGGAAGGTGTGCTTGAAGATGTAGCCACGCTTCGCGGGGACCTCGGCGGGGCCGATGTTTCCGGTGGCGTTGAGCACGCCCGCGAGCAACACCGGCACGGGCTCCACCACGCGGCCATGGCGGGCGGCGAGCGCGGGCATGCGCGTCCACGCGAGATAGGCGTAGGGGGAGAGGTAGTCGAAACAGAAGCGCAGGGGAGCAAGGGCCATGGGTGGAACTCTAGCGCCCTCAAGCGCCGCGTTCGCGGGGGAGCCTCGCGGACGACGCGCCCCCTGGAAAGCCACCGGGTCTCCGCATACCGCGCTCCGGTGGAACGGCTCCACGTGCGCCGCTCGACACAGAGGACCTCTCTCAGGCGCTCTGCAGGGACTCCGCGCTGCGCTGAAGCGCGCCCCGCAGCGACGTCGCCTGCGCCAGGAGATTCGACGCACGCGCCTCGGTGAAGGCCGCCTCCGCCGCCCCCAGCTCCACGACGGCCGCGTCGGCCGAGGACGACCGCTCCGCGAGCGCCAGATGCACCAGTCCCGCCTGCAGCACGTTGCCCGTCAGCTCCGCCAGCGCGAGCGCGCGACGAAGGTGCACGAGCCCCGCTTCGCCCGGCAGCAGCGCGGCCAGCGCACGACGCGCCAGCACCTCATCCCAGGGATTCGCCAGCACCGGGTCCACCGCGCGCGTGAGCGCCAGTTGCGCCGCCTCGTGCGCGGCCTCCAGGTGCCCCTGCTCCCGCTCGAAGCGAGACTGGTACACGCACAGCAGCGTCTCCATCCGGATGCCGCCCTCGCGCGCCGCCGCCAGGGCCCGGGGCAGCGATTCCCGCGCCGCCTCCGCGTCCTCGAACAACACGTCCCGGCACGCCTGATACGTCTGCACGTGGCACTGCAGCCACCGGTCCTCCGGGAGCACCCGCGCCAGCGCCTCCGCGCGCGCCACCACGGCGGCCACATGCTCGTGCTCGCCGCGCTCCAGGTAGTAGGGCGGCGTGAAGATGGCCAGGTTGCGCTCCATCAGCCGAGGGTTGCCCAACCTGCGCACCAGGTCCGTCTTCTCGGTGAAGGCCGGGACGAAGGCCGCGCCGTCCCCCGTGAACGCCGCGCGAGTCACCACCGAGAACAGGTGGAACGCGCGCACGTCGGTGAAGCCGTGGGCCTCCGCCACCGCATAGCCGTCCCGCGTCGCCTGCGCATCCAACGGCTCGCCGCGCAGCGCCAGGTTCATGTTCATCATGTAGCCGCCCATGCCCAACGCCCAGGCCAGGCGTCGCGGCAGTCGGCCCATCACCTCGCGCATCCCGCGCAGCCGGGAGAGCTGCTCGAACTGCGCCTCCACCACGCCCGCCGAGCGGCCCGTGTACGCGCTGAGCACCGCCGGAGCCAGCAGCGCGCCCGCCCGGAACGGCGACACCTCTGGCTGCTCCTCCCGCACGCGCTCCAGCAACACGTCCAGGTCCTTCGTGCGCCCCACAATCGCCAGCGCCATGGCCTGGAGGATGCGCAGCTCCGCCTGCTTCCAGAAGATGTCCTCGGGCGACGACTGCGCATCCGCCGCGCGCTCGCGGAACAGCTCCCGCAGCCGCGCGGGCCTCTCCTCCTCCGGCGCCGCGCACGCCGCGTCCAGTTGCGCCAGCGCGAGCCTGCGGCCCTCGGCCAGGTCCACGGTGGCCGCCCAGTGTGCGAAGAGCTTTTCCGCGAAGGCCAGCGAGCTGGGTGGGTCGCTCGCGTAGCCCACCTCCACCAGCGTCACCCAGATGCGCAAGAGCAGCCTGTCGCGGCCAGGGAAGTCCGGCGCGGCCTCCAGCAGCGTCGACGCCTCCTTCAAGAGCAGCGTCGCCTCCAGCAGCGCCTGCGCCTCCATGGCCGCGCGGCCCGCGTCCAGCAACGGGCCAATGGCCAGCTCCGGCTCCGACGAGCGCAGGTAGTGCCAGCCCACCGTGCGCGACAGGTCCGGCCGCTGGTAGTAGAGCGTCTGGAGCGCCAGCGCCACGCGCCCATGCGCCGCCCGCCGCTCATCGTCCTGCGTGCTGTCGTAGATGGCCTGGTGCACGGTGTCGTGCGTGAAGACGTACCGGCCCTCCTCCTCCTGGAGGAACTGCCGCTCGACGATGCCGTCCAGCACGGCGAACAGCTCCGACTCCGGCAGCTCCGCCAGCGCCCGCACCATGGGCAGCTCCAGGCTTCGCCCCGCCGGAGCCAGCCTGCGCAGGAGCGACACCTGCTCCACCGGCGCGGACGACAGGCGCTCGAGCACCGCCGCATGGATGCTCACGGGCAAGGCCCGCGTGTCCAATCCCTCCTCCGCCGTCCACCGGCCGCCCACGCGCGTCAGCGCGCCCTCCTCCACCAGCGCGCGCAGACACTCGGTGGCGAAGAAGGCATTGCCGCCCGTCGTCGCATGAAGGCGCGCGACGAAGCCCTCGGGGACCTCCAGGCCCGGCAGCGCCAGTCCCACCAGCGTGCCCACGTGCTCGGCGGCCAGCGGCTCCAGGTCCATGCGCCAGGTGAGCTTCTCGTCCACCGTCTGGAACGCGAGGCTCAGCCGGCTCAGCTCACCCGAACGGAACGTGCCCACCACCATGCCGCGCGTGCCCTGCAGCGCGCGAATCAGCACGTTGAGCACCTCCAGCGAGGCGGTGTCCGCCCAGTGGAGGTCCTCGAAGCACAGCACGAACGTCATCCGCTTGCCGAGCGACTGGACCCACTCCGCCAGCGCCCCGAAGAACCCCAGCTTCTCCTCGCCGGGAACCTGCGCCACGCCCTCGGACTCCGCCGACAGCGAGGGCAGCAGCCGCGACAGCCGCGGGGACAGCCGCTCCATCACCTCCGTGGGCGTGTGCGGCATCAGCGCGCGCAGCGCCTGCGCAATCGGAGTCAGTGGCGCCTGTCCCTCCGCCCGGCACTGCCCACGGCCAAAGGGCAGCTCCGCGAGCTTCGCCTGCAGCTCGAACTCCTGGAGCAGCCGCGTCTTGCCCACGCCGGCGGGAGCACCCAGGAGCACCGCGCGAGACTGGCCCCAGTCCGCCTCGGCCAGCCCGTTCATCAGCGCCTCCAGCTCCGCCGCGCGCCCGACGACCTCCGGCACGTGCAGGTAGCTGGAGCGCGCCGACAGCGGCTCCTCTGGCATCGGCTCCCCACTGGCGTGGCAGAGCGCCTCCATCAGCTCGCTCGCGTCCTGGAAGCGCTCGCGCGGGTCCTTGGCGAGCAGCAGCAGGATGATCTCCTCCAACTGGGGGTCCACCGGCCCCAGCGTGGAGGGTCGGGGCGGCGGACGCGTCAGGTGGTCCGCCAGCAGCGCCGCCGGCGTGTTGCGTTTGAAGGGCAGCCGGCGCGTCACCAGGTAGTACGCCATGACACCCAGCGAGTAGAGGTCCGCGCGCCCGTCGATGCTCGCGCCGCGCTGCCACTCGGGGGCCAGGTACTCCAGCGTGCCCTTGAGCTTGCCGGGGCTCGGGGTGCCCAACTGATGCATCACCCCGAAGTCCATCAGCTTCACTGCGCCGGAGCTGGTGATGCGAACGTTGCTCGCCTTGATGTCGCAGTGCACATACAGGCGCGAGTGGATGAACGCGAGCACCTGCGCCATCTGCAGCAGCACGCGATACAGCGTGCGCGTGTCCAGCGGCGCCTCCCGAGCCAGCGTGCTCAGGTCCTGACCGTCCACCACCTCCATCGTGATGAAGCGGTTGCCGGCCTCCGTCATGCCCCAGTCGAACACCTTCAGCGTGCCCGGGTGCTGGAGCTTCTTCATCGCGAAGAACTCGTGCCGGAACATCAGCACCAGCTCCTCCGTCTTCCCCGCCGTCAGCCCCGCGGGGACCTGCATCTCCTTGAGCGCCACACGCCGCTTCTCGTGCAGGTCCTCCGCCAGCCAGATGCGGCCCATGCCGCCCTCGCCCAGCAGGCCCTCCACCCGGTAGCGCCCCGTCACCACCATCCCCACTTCCAGCGAGCGGCGCACTCCAGCGGCGTCACCGGGCAGGGTGACGGGCGTGCGGATGCGGTCCCCCCATGAACTCGGAGGACGGCTGCGCTCATCTAGAACGGTTGTCTTCTCTTCGTCGCTCACGAAGGTGGGACCAGAAGGTCGGCAGAATCCAGAAGTCGATGGAATATCACGTTTCCATGTATCGGACACACTCCGTTGGAAGGGAGGGAACCCCAGGTCTCGTCGGGCAGGCGACACCCACACGACGCGCGGGCATGAAGCATGGTGGGCACTCATCCAATCCCCACCCCATGCGGGACACCCTCTCACGGCGTGCGCGCGTGAAGCGGGGTGAGGCATGCACGCCCGAGCAGGTTGCCCCGACGCGCCGCTCCAGGCGCTCGGAGAGGCGGCTCCTCTCCTGTACCTCGGTCTAGGGGTGGGGGCGGACCCCTTGCTACGGCGGGCGTCGAGCGGGGATGCTCCAGGGTGAGGCCGCATCCCGTCGGGCTTCACCTTCACCGGAGGCGCCCGAGCATCGTGAAGCCCA
The DNA here is from genome assembly GCF_010894455.1 of Myxococcus eversor. Classification (GTDB taxonomy): domain Bacteria; phylum Myxococcota; class Myxococcia; order Myxococcales; family Myxococcaceae; genus Myxococcus; species Myxococcus eversor. Next base: position 13,232 of record NZ_JAAIXY010000036.1, read on the forward strand.
AGGTCCTCATCGTCGAAAACTCCTGGACGATGCGCGAGACACTCCGCCTCCTGCTGTCCGGGGACTTCGACTGCACCGTGGCGGCGAACGGCGAGGCGGGGCTGGCCCAGGCCCTGAGCCAGCCGCCGGATCTGCTCCTCTCGGACGTGAACATGGAGGGCATGGACGGCTACGAGCTGTGCCGTCGCTGCCGCCAGGAGCCCACGCTCCAGCACATCCCCGTCGTCTTCGTCAGTGGCTACGCGCCCCGCTCGGACAGCGACCCGAGCCTGCCCGTGCCCGACGCGTATCTCGTCAAGCCCGTGAAGCCGCCCCAGCTCATCGCCGAAATCCACGCCCTGCTCCAGCGCGGAAGCAGCCCCCCTCCCCCGGCGGCGCCCTCCCCGCGGCCCACCAACAAGGCCTGAGGCCCGGGGTTCAGCTCCCCCGGTACGTCGAGTAGCCGAAGGGGCTGAGCAGCAGGGGCACGTGGTAGTGCTCGTCGGGCGCGGCCAGCTCGAACACCACCGACACCGACGGGTAGAAGCCCTTCACGCCGAGCCCCCGGAAGTACGTCCCGGTGTCGAAGGACATCCGGTACACGCCGGGCTCGACGCGAGCGCCGGCCGGCAGGAAGTCGCGCACGCGGCCATCGTCGTTGGTGACGCCGCGAGCCAGCTCCTTCCACTCGCCCGCGGCCACCTGGACCTCCAATGCAATGGGAACACCGGAGGCCGGACGGCCGCGGTTCGTATCGAGAACGTGGGTGGAAAGAGTGCTCATGACGCCAGCAGCTTCTCCAATCGGATGCGGGTGATTTTCGCCTGCTCGCCAGCGGCGATGCGCAGCTCGTCGTCCGGTGCGTTGCCCAGGCGCGCGCGCAGCAGCCCCAACATCTCATCCGCGCTCTTGCCCGTGGCGCAGACGAGGAAGATGAAGCCGAAGCGCTCCTCGTAGGCCTTGTTGCCGTCGGCCAGACCCTGGAGCACCGCCTCGGCGGCGCCGCTCACCCCGCCCTGCTCCTGCGAGGACCAGGTGGCGGTGGACGCGAACTTCGCGCGCAGCGCGTCCACGCCGCCGATGCGCGGGTGGTGCTTGAAGGCCTCGTGCCAGTCATCCGGCCCCGTCTGCTCCCAGAGCCACCCGGCCTCCGCCAACACGTGCTCCACGTCCCGGTAGGGCCGCGCGCGCACCATGGCCTCCACCCAGCGCGCGGAGCCACAGCAGCGCAAGAGCTCCTCCTTGGCCGCCTCGGGAGCCAGCGTGTTGAGCCGAGTCAGCGCGCTCATGCCGGCCGCCCGTGGACGCGCAACCGGCTGACACCACCGTCGGGGAAGATTTTCAGCCGCACGTGGGTGAAGGGGCCCTTCGCCTTCAGCTCGGACTCGAAGTAGTGGCGATGGTCCGCCTGGAGCTTCGTGCGCGGCAAGAGCTCCGTCCACGCGAGGTCATGCGCGTTGGCGAAGTCCACCACCGGCTCACGCAGGGAGATTCCCTCCAGGGACGCGCTCTCCGGGAAGTTGCCCTTGTAGTGCGCGGTGTCCACCTCCACGCGCTCCACGGAGCCGGGGACGGCCAGCTTCACCACAATCCAGTCGAAGCCCGGCAGCAGGCGCTTGCGGCGCGTCTCCCATCCCTCGCCCATGTTGGCGGCACGGCCCGGGAGGATGAGGTTGTCCTTCGGGCCGAAGAAGGCGTCGTTGCACGCGGACACCGTGCCGCCATTCTCCGCCGCCGCCAGGTCCACCGAGCCATTCGCATGCGTCAGCCGCGACAGGTCCGGCCTCACCTCGCCGTGGACGCGGAAGCGCGCCACGCCACCGTCCGGGTAGATGTTGAGGCGCAGGTGCGTCCAGCGCTGCTCACTGAGGATGGGGAAGAGGTTGCGCGAACCGCCCTGCAGCCGCAGCTGCGGGAGGATGCGCGTCCACTTCGCGTCCACCAGCGACTCGGCGGAGGGCGAGCCTTCTACCTCCAGCGCGTCCACCGAGGCGTACTCGGGGAAGTTGCCCACGAAGTGGTTGGTGTCGACATCCACGCCGCGCAACACGCCGGGCAGCCCGAGCTGGAGGATGCACCAGTCGTGACCGGGAACGCGCTTGCGGCGCGACTCCCAGCCGTCCATCCACTTGCCCTGCTCGGTGTACTTGTCGGGGATGAAGACGCCTCGGCCGGGCTTGAGCAGGTTCTCCTTGCCGGCGAAGAACTCGTCACTGGCCAGCAGGGCCTTGCCGCCGACCTTCTCCGCGGCCAGGTCGATGAGCTCGGTGAAGCCGACGCGCAGCTTCCCCTCTTCCGGTGCATGCATGGTGTGTAATCTCCAAAGGCTTCAAACGGCGATGCGCGCCGAGGACGGGCGGCGCACCCAGGTTCCACTCGGACGCGGGAAGGGCTGCCCGCGCTCGTAGATTTTCGTCCCGCGAAGGAACGTCGTCTCCACCACGCCCGAGAGCGTGCGGCCCGCGTACGGCGTCAGCGGGTGACGGTGCTGGAGCCGCTTGGGCTCCACGGTGAATGTGGCCTCGGGGTCGAACACCACCAGGTCCGCGTCAGCGCCGGGTGACAGCGTCCCCTTGGTGCCGTGCAGTCCCACCAGCCGAGCCGGGGCTTCACACATCCAGCGGACCAGCGTCTCCAGACCGTGGCCACGCCTGGCCGCCTCGGTCCACACGGCAGACAGGCTGAGCTGGAGCGACGCGATGCCGCCCCACGCCGCGCCGAAGTCACCGCGCTCCAGGAGCTTCAGCGCCGGCGTGCAGGGCGAGTGGTCCGACACGACCAACTCGATGTCGCCCCGCGCCAGCCCGGCCCAGAGCCGCTCGCGATTCTCAGCCTCGCGGATGGGGGGCGCGCACTTGAAGTGGGTGGCCCCATCCTCGATTTCCTCGGCGGTGAAGCTGAGGTAGTGCGGACACGTCTCCACCGAGACATCCAGTCCCTCCCGGCGCGCGTCTGCCAGCAACGGCAGCGCATCCGCCGACGACAGATGGACGATGTGGACCCGGCAGCGGTGCTGACGCGCCAGCTCCATCATCATCCGGATGGCGTCCTGCTCCCAGCGGCGAGGCCGGGACTCCAGATAGGCGCGGTACGTGCGCGGGCCGCCCGCGTCCGCGGCCTCCAGCGGAGACTCCAGCTCCGCGTGGACAATGAGCGGAATGCCCCGCCGCGCGAGAATCGGCATCGCCACGTCGAGCACCGCGCGGTCCGCCGGGGGAAACTCGTCCACGCCCGAGGGGCACAAGAAGCACTTGAAGCCCGCGACACCCGCGTCGATGAGCGCTTCCAACTCGTCCGCGTTGCCCGGAATCACCCCGCCCCAGAAGCCGTGGTCCACCTGACTGGACTCGCTGGCGGCGCTCGCCTTGAGCTTCAGCGCCTCCAACGTGGTGGTGGGCGGCAGCGAGTTGAGCGGCATGTCCACGACGGTGGTGATGCCGCCGGCCGCCGCCGCGCGCGTGGCCGTCTCGAAGCCCTCCCACTCCGTGCGGCCGGGCTCGTTGATGTGCGCGTGGCAGTCCACCACGCCAGGCATCACCACGTGGTTGCCCACGTCCGTCACCGTCAGGGCCCCGAGCGCCTCACTGGGCCCCGCCACCTTCACCACCCGCCCGTCCTTCACCACCACCACGGCCTCGCGCAAACCACCCGCCGCGAGGACGCGACGGCTGCGCAGCCCGAACTCACCACTGCTCATGGCTCGAATTCCTTCTCGTCGAAGCACTCCAGGGCGCTGAAGAATGCGTCCCGGTCATCCACGTAGAGCTGCCGCGTCACGCCCGCCGTCAGTCGAGGCAGGCTGTACTTCATGCCAGAGATGCTCGCGCCACCGAAGCCCAGCGAGAGCAGGCACCCGAAGGTGTAGTTGAAGATGGACGACAGATGCGGCGCGCGGCCCGGGTGCTTCTCCTGCAACTCGAAGCCGGGCCCCAGGTACGGATGGCGCAGCAGGTCCGTGTGCGACTGGCCCGAGGGCGGCGTGAAGCGGTCCTTCCAGAGTGCGATGTCCTGATGCAGGTTCGCCAGCTCTGGACGCAGCGAGAGGTCCGTCACCGTGCCGCTGCCGACGATGAGCTTGTCGAAGGTGTAGTGCCCCTGCGGCGTGGTGATGCGGACCCGTCCGTCCACGGCCTCGGCGCCCACCCACGGGCTCTCCGCGTGCAGGTGGAACTGCGGATACGCGCGTGCACGGCGGTACGTGTCGGCGGGAGGCAACTGCCCCATCTCGAAGATGCGGTGGATGAAGCGCCACTTGTCCGCGTCCGGCAGGTCCGCGTGGTGCTTGAGGAAGCCGACGAACTCCGCCCAGCGGTACGGGTTGACGGTGGGCAGCGTCTTGCGCCGGTAGAAGAGACGCACCTCGCCCGCGCCGTGCTCCAGCGCGACGGAGGCGTTGTCGAACGCGGAGGCCCCCGCGCCGAGCACGCCGATGCTGCGCCCCCGCAGCGCCTCGAAGTCGATGTCCTCGCGCGTCTGCGCGTACAGCTCGCGAGGCAGCCCCGCCACCACCGCTGGGACTTCCCAGCGTCCCGAGCCGTCGATGCCCGTAGCGAGCACGATTTTGCGGGCGTGGAGGACCTCGCTCTGTCCCGTGCGCACGTCCTCCAGCGGCACCTGGAAGCAGTCGTCCTCCGCGCTCCAGGTCAGCGCGCCCGCGCGCGAGCGGCAGCGCACGGGGATGCCCAGCGTGCGCCGGTACCAGCCGAGGAAGTCCGCCCACAGCTCCTTGGGGATGCGCTCCAGGGACGTCCAGGCGGCCTCGCCATACTGGGCCTCGAACCAGGACTGGAAGCAGAGGTTGGGCAGGTTGTGGTCGGGGCCGGTGAGGTGCTTGGGCGTGCGCAGCGTGTGCATGCGCGCGAAGGTCTTCCAGGGCCCCGCGAGGTCCTGCTCTCCGTCATCGACGACGAGCAGGTTCGTCACCTTCTCGCGCATCAGCCCGAAGGCGGCGGTGAGGCCGCTCTGTCCTCCGCCGATGATGAGGACATCCAGCACGGGCTCGCCGGCGCGGGTGCGGCGGGGGAGCACCCAGGAGCGGCGGGGATACTCCAGCCGCTCGAGGTCCTTCCGGAGCGCCTCTTCCAGGGCGGTGAGGCCAGGGACGGGCGGCATCGCGGGGCTCGGGGGCGGGATGCGCATGCCCCATCGTAACCGCGCGCTGTGTCGCCCGGTCAATGTGCCCCCCTCGCACGGTATGAGCCTCCGGGCGGGGTGGTGGGAAATACCCGGCCAGGCTGGGGGTTGACAGCGGGTGTCCGGGTGCAGACGACGGCCTGCTTCCACGCTTCCCCGGTGGAGTCGGTTGGTTCATGCTCCCCGCCCTTTTCGCCCTGTCCCGAGGTCCACCGCGTGATCAACGCCATCCCCCGCGTCCCGGCTCCCCGAAACGAGCCCATCCTGCCCTACGCGCCCGGTGCTCCCGAGCGCCGCGAGCTCCAGGCCGCGCTCAAGCGCATGGCTGGTGAGCAGATCGACATCCCGCTCATCATCGGCGGCAAGCAGGTGCGCAGCGGCAAGACGGACACCGTCCGCATGCCGCACCGGCACTCGCACGTGCTGGCCACGCTGCACGAGGCGGACGCCAGCCATGTCGAGCAGGCCATCCAGGCCGCCCTGGCCGTGAAGGAGGACTGGGCGCGGACGCCGTTCGCCTCGCGCGCCGCCATCTTCCTGCGCGCCGCGGAGCTGCTCGCCACGCGCTACCGCCCGCTCATCAACGCGTCCACCATGCTGGGTCAGTCCAAGACGGCCCACCAGGCGGAAATCGACGCGGCGTGCGAGGCCATCGACTTCCTGCGCTACAACGTCCACTTCGCCGAGCAGATCCTGGCCATCCAGCCGGAGTCCTCGCCGCAGACGTGGAACATGTTGGACTACCGCCCGCTGGACGGCTTCGTGTTCGCGGTGGCGCCGTTCAACTTCACGTCCATCGCGATGAACCTCTGCACCGCGCCGGCCATCATGGGCAACGTGGTGCTGTTCAAGCCGTCCTCCACGGCGGCGCTGAGCGCCTGGTACTTCATGGAGCTGCTCCGTGAGGCGGGCCTGCCCGACGGCGTCATCAACATGCTCAACGGCGACGGGCCCACCATTGGCAACCCGACGCTGGCCAGCCCCCACCTGGGCGGCATCCACTTCACCGGCTCCACGCCGACGTTCAACTCCATGTGGAAGACGGTGGGAGAGAACATCGGCCGGTACAAGCAGTACCCCCGGCTGGTGGGTGAGACGGGCGGCAAGGACTTCATCGTGGCGCACGCGTCGGCTGCGGACGACGTGGAGGCGCTCGCGGTGGCCATCGTCCGCGGCGGCTTCGAGTACCAGGGCCAGAAGTGTTCGGCGGCCAGCCGCGTCTACGTCCCCGAGTCCATGTGGCCCAAGCTGAAGTCCCGCCTCCAGGCGCTCATCGGTGACATCCGGATGGGCGACGTGACGGACTTCCGCAACTTCATGGGCGCGGTCATCGACGAGAAGTCCTTCAAGAAGGTCTCCTCGTACATCGACCTGGCGAAGCAGGACGGCGAGGCCAGCATCGTCGCGGGCGGAGAGGCGGACCGGAAGGAAGGCTGGTTCGTGAAGCCCACGCTGGTGCAGCTCACCAACCCGCGTCACCGCATCATGCGCGAGGAGGTCTTCGCGCCGCTGGTGGGCGTGTACGTGTATCCCGACGCGAAGTACGTGGAGACGCTGCGCGAGGTGGACCAGAGCGCGACGTACGCGCTGACGGGCGCCATCTTCGGCCGTGACAGGAAGGCCATCGACACGGCGATGAGCGAGCTGCGTCACGCGGCGGGAAACATCTACATCAACGACAAGCCCACGGGCGCGGTGGTGGGCCAGCAGCCCTTCGGCGGCTCGCGGGCGTCGGGCACCAACGACAAGGCGGGCTCGCTGCTCAACCTCATCCGGTGGACCAGCCCTCGCACGGTGAAGGAGACCTTTGTCTCGCCCGCGAAGGTGCCGTATCCGTTCATGGACAGCGACCCCCACGATGGGGGTATCTAGGCTCGTATGAGCCGAGCGTTCCCCGGTATCGCAGGGTTGGAGACGTACGCGTTGGTGGACGGTGGGTGCCGCGTGGAGGTGATTCCTTCACGCGGGGCCCTCGTCTCGAGGATGACGGTGGACGGCGACGAGGTGCTGTACCTCGACGAGGCCACCGTGGCGGACCCGGCGAAGAACGTGCGCGGTGGCATCCCCGTGCTGTTCCCCATCGCCGGGCCCCTTCCGGGTGACACGTACCCGGCGGACCGCAAGTCCTTCACGATGTCGCAGCACGGCTTCGCGCGGCGGCTGCCGTGGACCGTGCGCCAGGCGGAGGACTCGCTGCTGGTGGTGGGGCTGTCCTCCACCGAGGAGACGCTGCGCCAGTTCCCGTGGCAATTCGACGCGCAGCTCACCTTCTCGCTGGTGGGCACGCGGCTCACGTTGGACTTCGACGTGGAGAATCGCGACACGCGCCCCCTGCCCCTGCACCTGGGCTTCCATCCGTACTTCCGGGTGCCCGACGCGGCGAAGGCCGTGGCCACGGTGGAGACGGACGCGACGCACGCGTGGGACAACCGGAACAAGCGCGAGGTGCCCTTCACGGGGCTCGACCTGACGCAGGACGAGGTGGACTTGCACCTGAGAGACCACTCCGGCCCTGGGACGGTGCTGGGACGCGGACCGGGTCTGCGGCCGGTGCACCTGTCGTGGAGCCCGGAGTTCAAGGTGCTGGTGGTGTGGACCCTGCGCGGCAAGGACTTCGTCTGCGTGGAGCCGTGGACGGCCGCTGCTGGGGCGTTGGCTACTGGCGAGGGACTGCTGCATGTGGAGCCCGGTGAGCGGGCGTCACTCGCGTTCGACATCGAGGCGTGAAGCAGGCCCGACGTTGAGTGCTCACGGACGTGGCGTCAGCCGGGAGGCGAACTCGCGCATGGCGGAGGCCACGGCCTCCGGGCGCTCCACCCAGGGGAAATGCGCCGCGCCCTCCACCGTCCTGTGGAGGATGTGCGGCCCCTGGAAGGCGGGCTGCGACCACGGCGTCTGCTGGACGATGCGGTCCTCGGCGCCGCTGATGATGAGCGTGGGCAGGGAGCGCGGCCACCACGTGTGGACGTACGTCTCATCGAAGGCGCGGTCGGACCAGTCGACGGCCGCGCGGTTGTAGGGCATCCGCCGCAGCAGCTCGCGTCCCGTGTCGAGGCCCTCTGCCGTGAAGTTCCACTCCGCTGATGCCACCGCGATGTCGCGGAGCCGCTCGTTCGTGCGCTCGGCGTCATAGCGCTGGCTCGCGGCGTCGACTTCGGGAAGGGGATGCCGTTGGGTCATCGCGAAGAACGGCGCACGCCAGCCCGCGTCGGGTGCCGTGCTCACGAGCACCATTCCCACGAGCAACGTCTCCAGTTCCGGCACGGACAGCAGATACATGCCTCCGGTGGAGTGTCCCAGGTAGACGCAGTTCGGGAGCGCGCGGGCGGCCTCGACGAGAACGCGGGGCCACACGTCGAAGGGGACCTCGGGGGAGCCCGGGGGCGAGACGTTCGACCCATCTCCCGGCAGGTCCACCATCCAGCACGTGCCGGGAACATCCAGGACGTCCGCGAGCCCGAGCAGGCTCTCCGAGCCAATCCCAGGCCCGCCGGGGAGCAGCAGCCAGTTGAAGGCGCCTGGGCGAGAGTTCCTCTGGCGAAGACGCACCCCCGACGGGGTGAAGAACTCTGTCGTGAAGGCCGCGTCGTGCATGGACTGAACCTAGACCAACGCGCGGGAGTTCAGACACCCGGAAGCACTATCTTCGCGAGGCGCCCATCAGTCCCTTCGCCAGGAACTGCAGCTCCGAGCGCAACCACTGACTGCGCGGCTCGCTGTCCTCGGAGCGATGCCAGTACAGGTGCAGCTCAAGCCGGGGCAGCGCGAGCGGCATGGGCAACAGGTGGTTGTCCAACTCCGCGTTGATCTCCTCCGCGCGGCGCCGGGGCATCGTCAGCATCAAGTCTGAACCAGACACGATGCGGCAGGCCGTCTCGTAGTGCCGGCAACGCACCGTCACCTCGCGCTGATATCCCAGACGACTGAGCACCAGGTCCTCCACCGCCAGCCCCGTGCGCCGCGACGATACCGTGACATGGCGCGCTCCCATGTACGCCGCCACGTCCAGCCGCCTGCGCTTACGACTCACCACACAGAACGCGTCATGAGTGAAGGCCGTGTGCCGCAGCTCCGCGCTGGTGGGTTGCTCCACGTCGATGGCCAGATCCAACCGTCCCGACGCGAGGTCCCGCTCCAGTCGCGTCCGCTCCAGTCGCACGCTGCTGATGCGCGCCTCCGGACTTCGCTCCCGAAGCCGAGCCACGAGCCGAGGAACGATGGACGGCTCCAGCATGTCGCTCATCGCCAGCGTGAAGGTGCCCACATCCCGCACGGGCTCGAAACCGCGGGTGTGGTGCACGGCCTGCTGCAACAGGGCGAGCGCCTCGCGAATCTCCGGCGCCAGTCGTTCAGCCAGCGGCGTGGGCGCCACCCCGCGCCCCTCCCGGACGAACAGCGGGGCACCCAGTTGCTCTCGCAGACGGGTCAGCGCATGGCTCACCGCCGACTGACTGAGGAAAAGGACTTCGGCCGCGCGCGTCAGGTTGCGCTCCCGGTAGACGACGTCGAACACCCTGAAGAGGTTGAGGTCGGGAGCCCCGGGCCGCCGGGCAGAGTCATGAACCAGGCTCATGACGACACATGACCAACATTCAGTGGATTCAACAAGAGCCGGGTGCCAAGGATGGACGCCTCTCGTGGAGGAGGCATCACCGTGGACTTCGAGCCCAGCGCCAGAGCCAAGGACTACCTGGAGCGCGTGAAGCGGTTCATGCGCGAGCACATCGAGCCCTCCGAGGAGCGCTACTACCAGGAGGTCATGGAAGCCTCCCGAGGCGGCGACTGGAAGACGTGGCCGGTGTCCTCCGTCATGGAGGACCTCAAGGCCCGCGCCAAGGAGCAGGGGCTGTGGAACCTCTTCCTCCCGGACGAGAAGCTCGCCCCGGGCCTCTCCACGCTCGAATACGCGCCCATCGCCGAGGAGACCGGGCGCAGCCTGATGGCCCCCGAGGTCTTCAACTGCAACGCCCCCGACACCGGCAACATGGAGGTGCTGTGGAAGTACGGCACCCCCGCCCAGCAGGAGCGCTGGCTCAAGCCGCTGCTCGCGGGTGACATCCGCTCGGTGTTCTGCATGACGGAGCCGGGCGTGGCCTCGTCGGACGCCACCAACATGGAGGCCACCGCCGTCGTCGAGGGCGACGAGGTCATCCTCAACGGCACCAAGTGGTGGTCCACCGGCTTGGGACACCCCAAGGCCAAGGTCACCATCTTCATGGCGCGCACGCCCGACACCGGGGGCGACCGTCATCACCAGCACTCCATGGTGCTCGCGCCCCTGGACGCGCCGGGCATCACCATCAAGCGCATGCTGCCCGTCTTCGGCGAGTACGACGCGCCCCACGGCCACGGCGAGGTCCACTTCGACAACGTGCGAGTGCCCGTCTCCAACATCATCGGTGGCCCGGGCATGGGCTTCGAGATTGCCCAGGGCCGACTGGGCCCCGGCCGCATCCACCACTGCATGCGCTGCGTGGGCGCGGCGGAGCGGGCGCTGGAGCTGATGATTGACCGGGGAATGAACCGCACGGCCTTCGGCAAGCCCATCATGAACCTGGGCGGCAACCGCGAGCGCGTGGCCGAGGCCCGCATCGCCATCGACCAGGCCCGCCTGCTCACGCTCTACGCGGCGTGGAAGATGGACCAGGTGGGCCCCATCGGCGCGATGACCGAGATTTCCGCCATCAAGGTCGTCGCCCCGAGCATGCTCCAGCGCATCGTCGACGACGCCATCCAGCTTCACGGCGGCGCGGGCGTCTCCAACGACACGGCGCTCGCGGGCTTCTTCGGACAGGCGCGCACGCTGCGGCTCGCGGACGGCCCGGACGAGGTGCACAAGGGCGTCATCGCCCGCATCGAGCTGGCCAAGCGCGGCTTCTCCAGGAAGTGACCCACCATGGCCACGAACGCCACGCCTTCCACTTCGCTCGACACGCCCGGCTCCATCCGAGCCGGTGAGGAGTTGAACGTCGCCGCCGTCGATGCCTGGCTCAAACACCAGATTTCGACGCTCGAGGGCTCACCCACGGTGACGCAGTTCTCGGGCGGCGCGTCCAACTGGACCTACCGCCTCAAGTATCCGAACCGCGACCTCATCCTTCGCCGGCCGCCGTCCGGAACGAAGGCGAAGTCCGCGCACGACATGTCACGCGAGTACCGCGTGCAGAAGGCCCTCAAGCCCGCCTACCCCTGGGTGCCGGAGATGGTGGGGCTGTGCCAGGACCCCGCCGTCATCGGCGCGGACTTCTACGTCATGGAGCGCATCGAGGGCATCATCCCGCGCGCCAACATGCCCCGGGGCATGAACCTCGGCCCCGCGGAGACTCGCAAGCTCTGCCTCAATGTCGTGGACCGGCTGCTGGAGCTGCATGCCGTGGACGCCCAGGCCGCGGGGCTGTCGTCGCTCGGCAAGGGAGCCGGCTACCCGAGGCGCCAGGTGGAAGGCTGGTCGGACCGCTATGAGAAGGCCCGGACGTGGAACGTGCCGAGCTTCAAGTACGTGCGCGCCTGGCTCAAGGACCACATCCCCGACGATGTCGCCACCTGCGTCATCCACAATGACTGGCGCTTCGACAACGTGGTGTTGGACCCGGGTGACCCCACCCATGTCATCGGCGTGCTCGACTGGGAGATGGCCACGCTGGGCGACCCGCTGATGGACCTGGGCAGCGCGCTGGCCTACTGGGTCCAGGCCGATGACGACTTCTTCATGCGAGCCACGCGGCGTCAGCCCACACACGTGCCCGGCATGCTGCGCCGCCAGGAGGTCGTCGACTACTACCTCCAGCGCTCCGGCCTGAAGCCCGCCAACTGGACCTTCTACGAGGTCTTCGGAATCTTCCGGCTGGCCGGCATCATCCAGCAGATCTACTACCGCTATCACCACAAGCAGACGCGCAACCCGGCGTTCAAGAACTTCTGGTCGCTGGTGACGTACTTCGACTGGCGCTGCAGGCGCCTCATCCGGAAGGGCGGTCGCTGATGGGCGTGGTGTATCTCATCCGCCATGGACAGGCGTCCTTCGGCGCGCGGAACTATGACCAGCTCTCCGAGACGGGCTTCATCCAGGCCCGGGTGCTCGGCGAGGCGCTCAAGACGCGGTTGCCCACCCTGGACGCGGTCGTCGCCGGCACGCTCACGCGTCACCAGCAGACGGCGGAGACGTGCCTCACCGCGATGGGCACGAGCCTGCTGCCTGCTCGCACACCGGGCTTCAACGAGTTCGACCATGACGAGCTCGTGACCCGGCACACGCCGCGCTATGCGAATCACGCGGCCTTGGCGGAAGACCTGATGGGCGCGAAGGACCCGCGCCGTGCGTTCCAGGAGTTGTTCACCCAGGCCGTGGCGCGCTGGGTCGCCGGGAAACACGACGCGGAGTACACGGAGCCCTGGCCGGTGTTCCGGGAGCGCTGTGTGCGAGCGCTGGACGCGCTCATCCAAGGCCTGGGGCCGTCGAAGACGGCGCTGGTGTTCACTTCGGGCGGCCCTGTCACGGCCATCTGCCAGCACCTGCTCCAGATTCCAGACGAGCACGCGTTCCGGTTGAACTGGACGCTCGCCAACTGTGGCGTCACGAAGGTCATCTACAGTGACCGGGGCCGCTACATGTCCACGCTCAACGAGCACGCCCACTTCGAGGGCGCTCAGAGCGCTCTCATCACCTACCGCTGAGGAACACGGCCATGCGCAAGAACATCCTGATTACCGGCGCGAGCTCCGGACTGGGTGAGGGCATGGCTCGTGAGTTCGCGGCGAGGGGGCGGAACCTCGCGCTGTGCGCCCGGCGCACGGACCGGCTGGAGTCGCTGCGTTCGGAGTTGCTGGCGAAGCATCCGGACCTGCACATCTTCGTGCGCGCGCTGGACGTGAATGAGCACGAGCAGGTGTTCGAGGTCTTCGAGGCGTTCGCCAAGGACCTCGGCAGCCTGGACCGCATCATCATCAACGCGGGCATCGGCGTGGGGAAACGGATTGGCACCGGCAACTTCGCCACCAACGCGAAGACGGCGCAGACGAACTTCGTGGCCGCTGTGGCGCAGTGCGAGGCGGCCGTGGGCATCCTTCGCAAGCAGGGCCAGGGACACCTCGTCACCATTTCATCCATGAGCGCGATGCGGGGGTTGCCTCGCCATCTCACGGTGTACGCGGCGACGAAGGCGGGCCTCGCGACGCTGACGGAGGGCATCCGCGCGGAGCTGATGAACACGCCCATCAAGGTGTCGACGATTTACCCCGGCTACATCCACACGGAGCTGAACGCGGGGGCGAAGAACCTGCCGTTCGCCGTGGACTCGGCGACGGGCTCACGTGCGCTGGTGAAGGCGATTGAGCGCGAGCCGGTAAGCGCCTACGTCCCCGGCTGGCCGTGGACCGTGGTGGGGTTCTTCCTGCGCAACCTGCCGCTCAAGCTCGTCGCGCGGATCTCCTGAGCGGAGGCTTCAGGTCCGCATCTCGCAGGGAGGGGCATGCACGCCCCTCGGAAATCCCGTAGACGGCAAGCAACCACATGCGCCACCTGGCGCCCTGAATCACAGTCGTGGGTGGCCGCCGGGAGCGCTGTGCCCCTATCGTGGCCAGACATGTGGGATCGCCCGGATGAACAGCTCCGCTGGGACGTACTCGAAACCCACTTCGAAGAAGCCTGCTTCTTGTGGACGCAGTGGGAAGGCAACCTGTCTTCCTCGCGCCATACGCTGGCGGACGTCGCGGGAGGCAATGAACTCCGACTGCGGGCGCACCTTCGGGCCCTCGTGCTCGGTGGCCCACGTGTAGCCGAGCGACTCCTGATTCCCGCGCTGGGAGAAGAGGACTCCGAGAAGCTTCGCGTCGCGAGCCACACGCTCCTCGCCATGGACGGATACGCCGACCTCGTGATGCGGACGTTCCAGGAAGCACCGGATGAACTGCGCGGCGCCATGGCACGCGCCCTGTCGCTCAGCGAGCGCCCCGGGTTGTCGAAGCAGCTCCTGCCGCTGCTCGCGATGGATGACCCGGACTTGCAGGCCACGTTGCTCGAAGTGCTCTCCTTCCGGCGGGGACTTCCTCCCGAGCCCCTCCTCCGGCTGTGCCAGCACGAAGTGCCCAGGGTTCAAGCGGCTGCGCTCCGCGCGGCTTGTGCGGTGAACCTTCCGGAAGACCCGAGGCTCCTTCGAAAGGCACTCGGCTCGCCCAGCGCCGCTGTCCGCGCCGCGGGCCTGCGCTGGGGACTGGTCCGCAACAGCCGCGAGGCGTTCCTGGCGTGTCTCGATTGGAGCGACGCGAGGGACGAGGGTGGAGACCTCGCACGCCTGGCGATGTCGATGGGAGGCGAACCCGCGCATCTGACACGAATGCTGCGGTTGCTCGATGTCTCGACGCTTCGCCGTGAGGCGCTGTGGGCCGTGGGCTTCAGCGGCAAGGTCGCGGCGGTGGAGGCCTGCCTCCCCTGGTTGAGGGACGCGAAACACGCGGGCGTCGCGGCCGAGTCCTTCTGCGCCATCACCGGGCTGGTCCTCACGGAGCATTTCCGCAAGGAGCGGGAGGAGCCGGACGAGGAGGAGGACGCCTCGGACAAAGAGCCCCGGGATGCCCACTTGGAGCTGCCACGCCCTGAAGCCATCGAGACCTGGTGGGCCGAGAAGCGTCCTCGATTCGGGAAGGATGCACGGTACCTCGCGGGACGCCCGTTCACGGCGGAAGCCCTGGTGGATTCCTTGAGCAGCGCCGTGACGCGACGACGTGCGCCCCTGGCGCTGGAGCTGGCCATCCGGACCCAGGGACGACACGCGGTGGAGGTGCTCGATTTCTCGCACCTCCAGACGCATCGATTGACGGAGCTTCGCTCCCTGGGAAGCCGGGCCCTCTGGACCGGTCCCTTCCTGACGCAGATGAGCCACTGAGCACACGAGGTGTCACATGGGTACGAGTGTCGGCGTCAACAAGCTCTCGGTCGTCCACAAGGACACGGGTGGAACCACCATCGCGATGCCCGACGTCTGTAAGACCCCGAGCCCCGCGGGCCCCGTTCCCATCCCCTACCCCAACGTCGCGCAGTCCTCCGACACCGCGAAGGGAAGCAAGAGCGTCTCCGTGGAGGGCAATCCCATCTGCCTGAAGGACTCCAACTTCAGCACGAGCACCGGCGACGAGGCGGGCACGGCGGGCGGGGGAGTGGCCTCCAGCAAGACGAAGGGCAAGGCGGAGTTCGTCAACTACTCCTTCGACGTGAAGGTCGAAGGCAAGAACGTGGCGCGCGCACTCGACCTCATGCTCCACAACGACAAGAACACCCCGCCCGTCCCTCTCATCCAGCCGCCCGTGGTCGCCATGGGCAAAAAGGAAGAGGCTCCGCCCTGCCTGTGCTGTGACGAGCCGGCGTAGCCGCGAATGTCTCCACCGACGTGAGCCGAGGACCTCATGGCTGAAAACAATCACCTGACGGACGAGGACACGGGTCTTCACAAGCCCATCGGGAACGCCCTGGAGGGCGGGGCCTGCCTCTCAGGACACGAGTCGGACTACCACAAGAAGAACAGCTGCTCTTATCGCTATCAGGCCGTCGAGCATTCCCGTAGCAACAAGGGACGCGGTGACATCTACAAGGTTTCCGCCGACGGCCACGCGCGCATCGCTCAAGCCCATGGCGGGGGACCCATTCCGACCTCGCGATACCTCACCCGGCGCGGCTCCAGTCCGGAGAACCCCTCCGGCCGATATCCCTGGGACGGTGACTATGGCGACCACCTCACCGTGCCACAGCCGGGCGATTGGGATATCAATGGACCCACACGCGTGGGCGCCGTGGATGCCGCAGGGAAGCCGATTGGCCCGGGGATGAACTTCACCACCTCGTTCTGGCCCTATTGGAACAATGCCCACCACATGATTCCCAAGGGCACCCTGAACACGGCGATCGCGAATGCGGATACTGATCCGCGGATCGTGAATCTCATTCGAGCGGGACTTCTCAAGGCTCCCTACAACGTCAACCACTACGTCAACATGATCCTCCTGCCCATGGACACCGAGGTGGGCAAGATCCTCAACCTCCCAAGACATCTCTCACTGGATGATGGGTCGACCGCGTTTGACCAGAAACCCAAGTTCGACCACATTCCCTACAACCACAAGGTCGCGACCCGGCTCAAGGCCATCATGAGCGACTACAAAGAGAGAGCTGCGGAAATCAAAGGAGAAAATCAGGACTGCGACATCAAGAAGATGACTCCACTCTCCAAGAGGAAGCTCCACACGCTCTCCAATGATTGTTACAAGGCCATTACGGACTTTGGATCGAGCAACCCTGGAGAACCGCTTGTCGACTTGCCCGGGCTGAAACTCTCATGAACTACTTCTCCTTGAATCTGGCTCCGCTGACCGACCTGTCCTATTGCACGATGGGCGACCTGCCTGACAGCATTCGCGGCAAGAGCTATAAAATGTCGCGCGGGATTGCAATGGGCGCCGACTACCCCGCGAATACCGCGTGGCAAATGAGCGACGAGTACGGCGGCATCAAGCTGCCATCTCTCGTATGCAATACCGACAGCATCCTCGTGGTCGAGCGGAAGCTGAAGGACATCATCGAGGCCACCGGCGTCAGCATGGAATGCCTCCCCTTCGTGATGCTCAATCACAAGGGCAGAGAGGCAAGCCGCGACTATTTCATCGTCAATCCACTGGGGAACCGCGACTGCCTCAATCTGGAAGCGAGTGAAATCGAGTGGGAGGGTGATGAAGTCGTCAAGCTTGAGAAAGCCGTCCTTGACCCGGAGAAGCTCCAGGACACCCCGGCCATCTTCCGGCTCAAGCATGAGCGCGAGCTGATCGTCATCAGCCATCAACTGGCGGACGCCCTGAAGGCCGTGAACCCCACGAACATCTATCTCTTCAGCCTGCCCCAGGTGCCCACCACGAAGTCAGCGAGCGGTTCGAGCGCATGAGCGTTCCCCTGTGGCTGGTGCGCAAGGACCTGGGCATCTCGCTGGGACAGGGGCTTCCCTTTGTCCTCGCGCGCGACGTGACGCCGCGACAGATGCTCTTCTTCTGCGGCTACTACAGGCGATTGGGAATCGTGGAGTTCTTCATGTCCGGCCAGGTCGTGGGGTTCGTCAACCACCTCTCACGAAGCGCTCATGCCTTCGTCTTCTACCTGGAAGGCCTTCCCGTCGAGAACAAGGTCACCAGCCGCTGCGAGCCCTTCTTCGACGCCGTCGCTTGCGCCGATGTGAAGGCGGCTCAAGCCATTGCTCAAGCTTCGCGTGCGACCTGGAATCCCGACGAAGAGTATGAGGAAGACTTCCTCTACATGCGCTTGCTGATGGATGGCTTCGTCCTTGAGCGGGAACGCAGTCACCTGGACGCACTGTTGAAGCGTTACGAACAGGTACTCGCAGGTGGCGCGGATTTCCGCCTGGAGCTGTGCCGGGCCCTGCTCCACTCGGACCAGCAGATCTTCGATGAGGCCCTGGAGCGATGGATTGGCGACCATCGCCGCGAGAACGAGAAGAAGCTCGAGCAGGAGCAGACCTCTCCGAACGACGTGGCCACTGTGTTCCACCTGTGGGTGGAGCTGTTGGCAGTGTTGCGGTTCGCGGAGCGGGCGAAGCTGAAGGTGGCCCGTGACTACCCATTCGCGCCCTCCCTGGCTCGCCGAGTGGAGTCGACCCCACTTCCCTCTCCCGATGCCTGGCGGCACATCCCCTCGTTCGTCGACCTTGGCTAGAGACACCATGCGACTGGCCGTGACGGGACTCGGGATGGTGACCTCGGTGGGCTATGGCCGCACCGGGAGCTGCTCGGCCATCCGCGCCGGGCTGACGCGCGCATGCGAGCTTCCAGGGCTCCTCGTGTCCAGTGGAGACGGCGACGTCACCCCGGCCCGAGGCCACCCGGTCTCCGGGTTCGCCGAGGGGTTCTTCCAGGCCGGAGCATGGGTGCGACTCGCCGCGGGAGCACTGGAGGACCTGCTCCATGAAGGGACCCCAACACCCATGGCTCCCGAGCGCTGGCGAGGAACCGCGCTGATGGCCCTGACGCCCATGCTGGACCCCGAGCGGTTCCGGTGGGCCATCCACGAGAAGCCTGATGCGTTGGGCCAGTACTTCGTCAGGCCCCTCCAACAATTGATGACAAGCTCGCTCCCATTCGCACACACGGAAGCGCTTGCGTCAGGCCACTCCGGCTTCGCGGAAGGGCTCCAGCGCGCGGCGACGCTCCTGGGCTCCCACCGGGAGGTGGGTCGGGTGGTGCTCGCGGGAGCCGATTCGTATCTGGATGGGCTCACCCTCCAATGGCTGGCCCGGCACCGCCGATTGAAGAGTGCCGAGGCCCCCACGGGGCTCCTGCCTGGGCAGGCCGGGGCCTGCCTCATGGTGGAAGCGGCGCACCCGCGCGACACAGGCGATGGCTGTCACATCGCCTCCGTCGTCGTGAAGTCGCCACCTGCCAGCGACGTCTCCAGCCTGGCGAAGCGCGGACGATTGCTAGCGGAGGCCATTCAAGAGGCCCTCGCCGCCGATGACACAGGGCTCCCGTTTCGGGGAGAGCTGGTGCTCGACCTCAATGGCGAGGAGTGGAAGGCGCACGTCTGGGGCAACGCCCAGGTCCTGCTCGGGCAGCAGCTCGACTTCGACGCAAGCAGCGTCCTGGCACCGAGCGAGTCGATTGGCGAGGTGGGAGCCGCCAATGGCGTCGTGGGGACAGGGCTGGCGATCCACGGATTGATGTCCCCGGACTCCACCCACGAGCGCGCCCTGGTCTGCGGGATTGCGGATTCGGGGAAGGTCTCCGCCATCCTGGTCCGTGGACCGAAACGGGCCCCTCGCGGCATGAGTCGCTCGTAGCGACGCAGCCGACTCAACCCAGCCCCACCTGGGCATCTCTCACGTCGCCATCCTCGTTCTCCGCCCCGTATCGCAGGGACTCCCACGCGAGCATCACCTGCTTGCGCGCGGGCCCCCAGCGGTAGTCCCCGAAGACGCCCGTCTTCCGCAGCACGCGGTGGCAGGGAATCAGCAATGCCACGGAGTTGCCTCCCACCGCCGTGCCCACCGCGCGCACCGCCTTCGGCTTGCCGATGGCCCTCGCCAGGTCCTCGTACGTCGCCACCTCTCCCGGCGCCACGCGCAGCAGCGCCTGCCACACCTGCACCTGGAACGGCGTCCCCTTCACCAGCACCGACAACGGCGTGCGCTCACTCGGCGGCGCCTCGGGGAAGATGCGCTCCACCCAGGGCGCGGTCTCCTGCGCGGACTCCACGAACGTGGCCTTCGGCCACTGCGCCTTCAGCTCCGCCAGCGCCTCCGCTTCCAACTCCCCCGTGAGGAAGTGCAGCCCGCAGATGCCCCGCTCACACACGGCAATCAGGCACTCACCGAAGGGCGTCACATGCACACCGTGGTGCACCGTGAGCCCCTCGCCCCCGAGCTTGAACTCTCCCGGTGTCATCGCCGTCAGCGTGACGAAGAGCTCGTGCAACCGCCCGCCTCCCGACAGGCCCACGGCGAACGACGTGTCGAGCACGCTTCGCCGCTCGGCCAGCAGTCGACGCGCCGAGCTGAGCGTGTGCACCTGGAGGAATCGCTTCGGGCTGATGCCCGCCCAGCGGGTGAAGAGACGCTGGAAGTGGAAGGGGCTCAGCCCCACGTGCGCCGCGACGTCGTCCAGGGACGGCTGCTCGCGCGCGTGCGCATCGAGATAGAGAATCGCCTGCTCGATTCGGGCGTAATCGCTGGTCGCCATTCCCGGCTCCTGACTCAAGGGTATGTCCACCCCTCGGTATGGCCCCGAGGTCCCGCCCCTTCAACCCGGTTCTTGCGCCCCTTCCCGGTGACGACAAGACCGCAAGGACCGGGTCGCTCGCCTGGAGACAGGCGCCTACGCTGACCCCACCTCCCCGGAGCCCCCATGCGCCTCTACGACTACGCGCCTTCCGCCAACGGCTACAAGCTGCGCCTCCTGCTCTCCTGGCTCGACCGGCCCTACGAGCTGGTCCCCGTGGACATCTTCGCGGGCGAGAGCCGGACGGAGGACTTCCTCCGCCACAAGAATCCCGATGGCCGCATCCCCGTGCTGGAACCCGAGCCGGGCCGCTTCCTCGCCGAATCCAACGCCATCCTCCTCTTCCTCGCCGAGGGCACCCCACTGCTTCCCCAGGATGCCTTCGAGCGCGCCCAGGTCCACCAGTGGCTCTTCTTCGAACAGAACGCCGTGGAGCCCAACATCGGCACCGCCCGCTTCTGGAAGCTCACCGGCCGCGCCCCTCGCCACCCGGAGACCTTCCTCCTGCGCATCGAAGCGGGCCGCAACGCCCTCAAGTCCCTGGAGCGCCACCTCCAGCACCACGCGTTCCTCGTGGGCGAGCGCCCCACCGTCGCCGACATCGGCCTGTACGCCTATGTCCACCTCGCTCCCGACGTGGGCCTGGACCTGGGTGACTTCCCCGCGGTGTCCGCCTGGCTCGCGCGCGTGAAGGCCCGTCCCGGCCACATCGGCGCGCTCGCGCCGTACACCGCGAACGCCCACGTGACGAACCCGTGAGAGGGATTCCCGCGCCCTCGCGGAATCCCGTGACGCGGGGCCGCTGCGAGTGTCACAAGCCCCTCACGCCGCGCCCTGGCACCGCGGGTCAGCTTGACTCACGTGGGGCGAGCGTTTATCCCTAGCGCCGATGACGTCCCTTCTCGCCATGCGTCGAATGTCGATGACAGGTGGGCTCCCGCCCGCCCGCGTCGGCTGACGTCCATCCGACCCTGGCGAGCCACCGAGCCCACCCACCCCGCGAGGGTCGGTGGGCTTCGTCGTTTCTGGCCCTCCTTCAGCGCCCTCGCGCACTCCCACAGGAGCGCAGCGAAACCGTTCCGCCCGAGCTGAACCTGGTTCCCACCCGGACGCCCCCATGCGCCCGCGACGCCACCCGCTTGCCCGGAGTCTCCCCTTGGCCTCCCTCACCTGCGCGCCCACGCCGCGCCTCTTCGAAGTGACACCGCCGGACCTGACGCTGGAAGCAGGTGCGCGCATCGCTCCCCACCTCGTGCGCGGCTGGTGGTGGGGCCCCGAGGACGACCTGCCGTGGCTCCACGCTCGCGCCCGGCTCCTCCCGGATGAAGAAGCCCGGGGCACCACGCCGCGCGTCGTCCGTCGCACCCTCGCCGAGCAACACCACGCCGTCGAGCGCACCCGCCGTCGAAGCGACACCCGCCCCTCCTCGCGCGTGCCCACCGTGCTGCTCGTGCACGCGCTCACCGGAGACATGCGCGCTGGAGGTGAAGGCGGCTGGTGGGAGCCCGTCATCGGCCCGGGGCGCGCGCTGGACCCGACTCGCGTGCGGCTCTTGTGCTTCAACAACCTCGGCTCCTGCTACGGCACCTCGGGCCCCGCCGATGAAGGATTTCCCCGTCGCACGGACGACACGCGCTTCGGGCCTCCGCCCACGCTCGCCAAGGGCGACCTCCGCCAGGATGAGCAGCACCTTCCCGCCACCGTCACCCCGTGGGACCAGGCTCGAAGCATCCTCCTCGCGCTCGACGCGTTGGGCATCCAGGAGGTGGACCTCGTCACCGGCGGCTCGCTGGGCGGAATGATTGTCCTCTGCCTCGCCGCGCTCGCTCCGGAGCGCTTCGCGCGCATGGCCCCCATCGCCACGGCCGAGGCCGCGTCGTCGTGGGTGGTGGGACTCAACCACGTCGCACGGCAGGCACTGCTCCTCGACCCAGGCTTTCCCGAGGCACCGCATCGCGGACTCGAGCTCGCGCGACAGCTCGCGATGCTCACGTACCGCGCCGAGCCTGGACTCGAAGCCAGTCAGCAGCGGCCGCCGACGTGGTCCTCCCGCGCGCTCTACCCCGTGCAGAGCTACCTGGAGCATCAGGGGCGCAAGCTGGAGGCCCGCTTCGATGCGCGCGCGTACCTCGTGCAGCTCGGAGCCATGGACCACCACGACCTCTCGCGCGCGCCTCATGGCGGACTGGAGCGAATCCGCGCGAGCGCGCTGTGCGTGGGCATCGACAGGGATCAGCTCTTCTTCCCCGAGCACATGGCGGCCATTGCCCAGCGCCTGCGCACGCTCGGACGCCATGCGGAGCACGCGGAGCTGTCCAGCCTGTACGGGCACGACGGCTTCCTCGTTGAGTGGGAGCCACTCGCGGCCCTGCTCACACGAGCCCTCGCGCTGCCCTCCGCTCTGGAGCCGGGAGGCCCCGCGCTTGCGTCTACCAGCGCCACCCGCCCCGCTTCCGCGCGGCCGGTGTGAGGCAGGGATGCAGCCCATCTTGCTCGGCGCTGGAGCCCGGCGACCCTGCGCTCGCAGCCACCAGTGCCGCACGCACCATTTCCGCGAGGACGGTGTGACGATGGGCCTCAGCCCATCTCGCCATGCTGCCCTCGGCGCTGGAGCCCCGAGGCTCCGCGCTCGCCTCCACCAGCGCCACCCGCCCAAGGACGGTGTGACGCCGGGACTCAGCCCACCTTGCGCTGCCCGGGCAGCGGCGGCGGGTCCTGGTGCGACCAGATGGGCGGCTCCGCCTCGCACGCGAAGGCGCGCAGACGCCGGTACTCCGGATACGACGCCTGGATGGCCAGGATGTCACCGGGGCGGATGACCTCCTCGCCCACCGGGTGCAACCGCTCATGACTGCCACGCAGGAGCGACAGCGCCAGCCCGCCGAACCTGTCCCGGATGTCGGAGATGGTCAGCCCGGGCAGCCCCTCGCGCGCCTCGAAGTTGGACACCACCATCAGGTGCTTGCCCAGGTGGAACGAGTGGATGATGCGCGGGTCCAAGGCCGCCAACGCCATGGCGGGCGCGGCGAGCGACGAGCTGGAGAGCGCCTCCGCCTTGAAGGTGTCGCGCACCTTGCCGCTCAGGTCCTCGTCGAACAGCCGGATGACGACGCGGATGTTCGGGTTCATCCTCCGCGCATCCAGCGCGATGTTGAGGTTGGCCAGGTCATCATCCGTCGCACAGACGATGGCGGACGCCTCCTTCACGTTGGTGCGCGGCAGGCACAGCGGGCTGCGCGTGTCGTCGATCAGCAGCGGCACATTCTCGTCCCGCAGCGCGGAGACGAAGGCGGCGTCCTCGCGCTTCTCCACCACCACCACGTCCTTCTCCATCTCCCTCAGCTGCGCCACCACGCGGTAGCCCACCCGCCCCGCCCCGCACACCACGACGTGGCCCTTCATCGTCTCGGTGACCACTTCAATCCACTCCTTGTCGTTCTTGTGCCGGGCGAAGAAGAGGTACGCGAAGCGCACGACGCCGTCCGCCACCAGGGCGATTCCCACCGGGGGAATCACCACGTTCAGCAGCTCGATGAGCCAGTCGTGCACGTACGGCAGCGACGGCTGGCCATAGAGCAGGAAGTAGACGTGGTGCAGGGCCTCGCCGAACGAAATCGGGTCCCCGTCCGCTCCCCGGTAGCGCCAATGGAACATCATCGGCCCCACCACGAACAGCGCCACGGCCAGCACCATCGTCGTGCGGAAGCGGCGCAGCAGCGCGCGCAGATATCGGACGTTGGCCCGGAAGTGCCGGCGGGAACCCACCATGGTCGCTGACCCTACTACGACACCGGGGTGATGCCCGTCTCGGCCGCGTTCCGGGCCCGACGCCGCTCCACCAGCCACACCAGCAGCACGCCCAGCTCGTAGCAGAGCAACATGGGCCCCGCCATCAGCGACAGGTTCACCACGTCCCCCGTCGGGGTGATGATGGCCGCCGCGATGAGGCACACCACGAAGGCGTGGCGCTGGTACTTGAACAGCCAACTCGACCGCACCACGCCCACCACGCCGAGCAGCGCCATCACCAGTGGCAGCTCGAAGATGATGCCGAAGGCCAGGATGAGCAGCAGCACCAGCGAGAGCTGCTCGTGCATCGTCAGCATGGGCCGCGTCCACCGCTCCGCCTCGTGCCGCGCCTCGCCCGCGGCCAGCTCCTTCTCCAGCTTCCACAGGCCGGACAGCTCCTCGGTGCGCGTGGGGGCCACGCCCGCCAGCAGGCTCGCCGCCTCGTCCATGGCCACCGACGCCGCCGCGTAGTCCTGCTTCGCGTAGGCCGTCACCGCCGCCACCTTCTTCTCCACCGCCTGCCGCAACACGCCGCGCGACTGGACACCAAAGCCGTCCGCCGCCGCGTCCACCAGCTTGCCCAGCCCGTCCAGCCGGGACTTCAGCTCCACGGACTGAGAGGGCGCCCGCGCGGGCTCCGGCGACTGGCCTTCACCATCCGCGCGCAGCGAGGCGCTCGTCTCCTTCGCCAGCGCCCCCGCCCGCTCCGCGTCGCCCACGCGCAAGAAGCGCAGGGCGTCATCCGCGCGCAGCCGGGCCGTGTCCAGCCGCTGCTCCAGCGCGAGCGTCTCCTCCTCGTTGAGGAGGAACTTGAACATGGAGGGCAGCACCGCGAAGTAGCAGAAGCACGCGCCCGCGATGAAGGCGAGCGAGCCGAAGATGACGAAGGGCGCCGCGTAGCGCCGCTCCTCCGGGAACAGGCCGGGCGAGACGAAGCCCCAGATCTGCCAGAGGATGACGGGCGTGGTGAGGAAGATGCCGCAGTACACGCCCACCTTCATCAGGACGTTCAGCTCCTCGATGCCGGACGTGTAGATGAGGGCGCGGTTGCCCTCCGGGAGCGCGTCCAGCACCGGCCGCATCAGCACGCCGAAGATGGGCTTGGCGAACAGCAGCGACACCGTCCCCAGGATGAGGACGGCCAGGGTGCACTTGAAGAGTCGACCGCGGAGCTCCGACAGGTGCTCCATCAAGCTCATCCGCAGGTCGGAGTCAGCGGCAGTCTGGGAACTCAGGGGTCAGCTCCGTTTCGGCGCGTTACGCGCCACCGTTCCAGGCAGCGGCGCGAGTCGGGGCAGGCCATCCGCGCCCACACCCTCGGCGGCGGTGGATGACGAGGTGGAGGAAGGCGGCTCCGCGGGCGCTTCAGGCGCTGCGGGTTCGGGGAGCTCGGACGGAGCAGAGGCCACCGCGTCAGGCTCGGCGGAGGGCGCGGGCTCCGGCGCGTCCATGCCCAGCGGGGCGCGCGGGTGCTGGGCCTCCGGCGTGGGCTCGGTGGACTCGGAGACGGCGGCGGGGGGCAGCGCGTCCGAGGCGTCGGGCGGCAGGGCCTGGGGGGCGGGCGAGTTCGCGAAGGCCGTCCCCGGGCGCACCGGAGGGGTGGGCTCCCGGTTCAGCTCGTGGTCCATGGTGTAGAACTCACGCTCCACCACGTTGCGGACCTCGTCCGTCTGGCGACGGAACTCCCGCATGAACTTGCCGATGGCTCGCGCCAGCTCGGGCAACCGCTGCGGCCCGAGGATGAGCAGCGCGGCCACCGCGATGAGCACCATTTCGCCTGCGCCGATGTTGAACATGTCCTGACGGGCTCCCGAAGCAGCCCGGTTTATCGCGCCCCGGGCCCCCTGGCGCAACCGCTCGACACATCCTGACATCCGCCCGTCACCGCGGGCGGGGGGCAACCGGGCCCCCTGGCGGACCCATACACTACTGGTGTGGGTGTGCCTGGGGCGACAGGGGGACGGCCAGGCCCTGACTGGCAGGCACCGCCAGCGCCCGGGCCTGCTCCTTGGAGCGGACCTGGCGCTCCACCACCCACAGCACCGGCGGCAGCAGCAGCGACAGGCCCATGGACACGGCGGCCACCCGCCCCATTCCCCCCAGCGTGCCGTCCGGCAGGTCCGTCAGGAGCTGCGCGCTCAGGAAGGCCCCCAGGGCGGAGGCCATGTGCTGGATGGCGGACTGCAACGACATGAAGCGCGCGCGCACCGGGTTGTCCGGCACGCGCGAAGTCAGCGTGTTGTAGGACACGTTGCGCACGCCCATGGCCGTCATGAACAACACGAAGAGCAGCGGAATCGGCAGCCAGTGCGGGTAGTGCACGAAGCCCACGTAGGTGGCGAACAGGAGCAGCACCGAGCCCGCCGTTCCCACTTTGAAGGCCCCGAGCCTGTCCACCAGCGGACCCGACAGCCTCAAGGTGACGAAGCTCACGATGCCGCCGACGAAGTACGGCAGCCACAGCAATTCCCGGGGGTAGCCCAGGTTCTGCTGGAGGTAGGCGGAGATGTTGGGGATGAGGACGAAGCCCGCCATCATCACCACCGCCGTCATGAGGTACGACAGCTGCACCTCGCGGCGGCCCAGCAGCTCCAGCACGCCCACCGTGTGCACCGGACCGCGGCCGCCCATCAGGTGCGCTCGCACCGGCGGCAGGAAGAAGATGGCGCCCAGCGCCACCAGCAGGCCCAGGCCCGCCACCACGAAGAAGGGCAGCCGCCAGCCGCCGTGCTCGGCCAGCTTCAACGCCATGGGCACGCCCGCCACCGAGGCGACGGAGAAGGCCCCCATCACCGCGCCCAGCGCCCTGCCCCGCCGCTCCACCGGAATCAGGTCCGCGATGATGGACAGCGACAGCGACGTGGCGGGCCCACCGAAGATGCCCGCGACGACGCGCGCCAGGAGCAGCGTGGACAACCCCGTGGCGAGTCCTCCCGCCGCCGTGGCGATGACCAGGCCCAGCATGGACACCGCCAGCGCCTTGCGCCGGTCGAACCGGTCCAGGAAGTACCCACCCGCGAGCCCCGCCACGCTGGCCGCCGCGGTGTAGGCCCCGCCAATGGTGCCGATATGGGAGGAGGCGATGCCCAGGCCCTTCCCGAAGTCCGGGCCCAGCGGCATCACCATCACGAAGTCCAGGATGTTGACGAACTGGACCGCGCCAATCAGGAAGACCACCCAGCGCTCGGACACCTGTCGCTCTGTCGGCATGCCGACCCTGTCCTAAGCCATTCGCGGGCGGCGCGCACGACAACTACACGCGGAAGCGCCGCACTTCGCCCCGAAGGATTTCCGCCTGCCGCTGGAGGTTGTCGATGGCCTCCTCGAGCTGCTTGACGGAGCGTGTCTGGTGCTCGGACACGCCCTTGATGGTCTCCACGGCCTTGAGGACCTGCTCGCTGCCCTTGGTCTGCTCCTTCTGGGCGCGGTTCAGGTGGGTCACCATCTCGTTGATGCTCTCAATCGAGCGGGTGATCTGCTTGCTGCCGTGCGCCTGCTCCTGGCTGCTGCGCTGCACGTGGGCGGTGAGCGCCTTCATCTTCTCCGCGCTCTTCATGATCTGCTCGCCGCCCTTGGCCTGCTCGTTGGAGGCCTTGGAAATCTGCTGCACCGTCTCGCTGATGCGGTGAATCGAGGCGGTCACCTGCTTGCTGCCCCGCGCCTGCTCCACGGTGGCGCGGGCAATGGCCTTCACCATCTGCGTGGACTTCTGGGTGCTGTCGTTGATTTTGCGCAGCGCCCCTTCCGCCTCTCGACCCAGTTGCACGCCCTCGTCCACGTTGCGCGCGCCCTGGTTCATCACCACCACGGCGTTGCGGCTCTCCTCCTGGATGCTGCGGATGAGCTCCGCGATTTCCTTGGTGGACGCGCCGGTGCGCTCGGCCAGGTCTTTGATCTCCTCGGCCACGACGGCGAAGCCCTTGCCGTGGTCTCCGGCCTGCGCGGCGATGATGGCGGCGTTGAGGGCGAGCAGGTTGGTCTGCTCGGCCACGTCGTCGATGACGTTGAGGATGTTGCCAATCTCGGAGATGCGCCGGCCCAGGCTGTCGATGACGTCCGCCGTCGCGCGGCTGGTGTCCTTGATGCGGTCGATGCCGGTGAGCGTCTTGCGCAGCGCCTCCACGCCCGTCTGGGCGTCGTCGAAGACCTGCTCGGACAGGCGCGCCGTCTCCTTCGCGTTCGCCTCCACCTGACCGATGGCCGCATCCATCTGGCTGATGGCCGAGGACGTCTCCTCCGTGGAGGCGGACAGCTCCTGGATGTTCTTGGCGACCTCCTTGATGGAGAAGGTCATCTCCTCAATCGCGCTGGTGGTCTCCTCCACGCTGGCGGCCATCGCGGTGACGTTCTCCGCCACCTCGTCGTTGGTGGCGGCCATCTCCATGATGGAGGAGCTGCTCTCCTCCGCGCTCTGGTAGAGGACCTCCACGTTCTCCGCGATTCCGCGCAGCGAGGCCATCATCTCCACCATGGAGGAGGACGTCTCCTCCACGCGGGCCTGGACGGTGCTGGCGCCGGACGACACGGTGGTGCCCGTGCGGTGGATCTGCTCGATGACGCCCGCGACGACGTCCGACACGCCGCGCACCCGGCCCAGCGTGTCGCGCCAGCTCTGGGCGATGCGGTTGAGCGCCTCCGCCAAGAGGCCCAGCTCGTCGCGCGAGCCCACGTCCACGCGGCCGGTGAGGTCCGCCTCCGCGAGCCTCCGCGCCATGGTCATCATCGCGTCCAGCGGGACGAGGATGAACGCGCGGGAGATGAAGAAGGCCACCACGAGGAACAGCGCCAGGCCGATGCCGAACGCCAGCAGCACGACGTGGCGCAGCGAGGTGACGACCTCGTCCAGGGACGAGAAGTTCACCGCCACCAGCACCTGACCCGGGCCCTCGCGAAGCACCACGGGGCGGACAATCGCCCGGTTGCCATTGTCGAAGATGACGCCATCCAGCGGCGCGCCAGGACTCCCCTCCAGCTTCTCCCGGAGGTTCTTCTGCAGCCACGTCTCCGCGCCAGGCGGGTGGACGGCCTGCATCCGGCCATCCGCGCCGAGCACGGCGATGAGCGCGAAGTCGTCGTCGCCGCCGTGCAGCGTCTCCAAGAGCGGCGGGAGCATGGAGACGGACTGGTTCGCCAGGTCGCGCGCGGCCTGGACCGCCCTGTCGTCGCCGTGCTTCGTCAGGCGCGTCTCCAGGAAGTCCTCCACCCGGGCGGGGACGACGAAGAAGAGCGTCCCCAGGATGAGGGCCAGCACCACGGCGAAGGAGCCGAGCAGGATGCTGCGCAGTCCGGGTTTCTTGAAGCGCGGAGCCAAGGCGGGGCACTGTAGGAATGGAAACACCGACAGGGCAAGGACCGGCGTGGAGCCCTCGTCCGCCTCTCCGCCTGGCGGGAGCCTGACTTCCCCACGTCAGGATGCGTAAGGTCATACCCGATGAAGCCCACCCTGCTCTTGACCGACCCCCTCTTCCTCCAGCACGACCCGGGAGAGGGCCACCCCGAATCCCCCGAGCGCCTGCGGCGAATCCTCGGGGTGCTGGCGCGCGCGCCGGTGCGGGGCACGGTGATGGCGTCTCCCCGCTCGGCGACGGACGCGGAGCTGGCGGCGGTGCACACCCCGGAGCTGCTCGCGCGCCTGCGCGAACTCAGCGGGCAGCGGGCCCAGATTGACGCGGACACCCACGTCTCCGCGGACAGCGTGGACGCGGCGAGGCTGGCCGCGGGCGCCTCGGTGCAGGCCGTGGAGGCCGTCATGGCGGGACAGGCTCGCAACGCCTTCGCGCTGGTGCGTCCTCCCGGACACCATGCGGAGCCGGACCGCGCCATGGGCTTCTGCCTCCTCAACAACGCGGCCATCGCGGCGGAGGCGGGACGTCGGCTCGGCGCTGAGCGCGTCCTCGTCCTCGACTGGGACGTGCACCACGGCAACGGCACCCAGGCTGCCTTCTGGGGGCGCCGCGACGTGATGTACCAGTCGGTGCACCAGTTCCCCTACTACCCGGGCACCGGCGCCACGCCCGAGGTGGGCCTGGGCGCGGGCGAGGGCTACACGGTGAACGTGGGCCTTCCGGGCGGCAACTCGGACGCGGACTACGGGATGCTCTTCGAGGAGCTGCTCCTGCCGGTGGCCGAGGCATACCGTCCCCAGTTGGTGCTGGTGTCCGCGGGCTTCGACCCGCATCAGCACGACCCCATCGGCGGCATGGACGTCACG
Organism: Myxococcus eversor; assembly: GCF_010894455.1. Lineage (GTDB taxonomy): Bacteria > Myxococcota > Myxococcia > Myxococcales > Myxococcaceae > Myxococcus > Myxococcus eversor. The sequence continues at coordinate 43,107 of NZ_JAAIXY010000036.1, forward strand.
GAGCGGGGCTTCGCCGCGATGTGCTCCGCGATGCGCGCGCTCGCCGAGCGCGTCTGTGACGGCAAGCTGGTGCTGCTGCTCGAAGGGGGCTACTCGCTGGAGGGCCTGTCCCAGTCCGTGCATGCCTGCATCGAGGTGCTCGCCGGACGCTCCGACAGCTTCCCCACCGGCGACGTCCACACGGACGCGAAGGAGGCGCTGGCCGCGAGCCGGCGGGCGATGAAGCCTTACTGGAGCGCGGTGTCGTAGTCCCGGCTCCCCCGAGGACATCCCTCCACGCCTTGGAGCATGCAGCCGCCGCTCCGTCAGTCATGCCAGGGAACATCCCGGCAGGCGCGTTTGCAGGAGAAGGACGGGGTCCCGAAGTTGGCTGGGAAGCGCATTCCAGATGCGTGGCCACGGAGGGGAGATGCAGGCAACCGTCTTTCGAGGGAGCCAGCGGTTCGGGCTGGAAGAGGTGGAGAAGCCACGCGCGGGCGTCGGAGAAGCCATCGTCAGGGTCACCCTGACGACGATTTGTGGAACCGACCTGCACATCATCCGGGGTGAGTACCCGGTGAAGCCGGGCCTCACCATCGGCCACGAACTGGTGGGTGTCATCGACGAACTGGGCCCGGGCGTCGAGGGCTACCAGCCAGGGGACCGCGTCCTCGTGGGCGCAATCACGCCGTGCGGCCAGTGCCATGCATGCCTGTCGGGTCACCTGTCCCAATGCGGACACGGCTCGGGGTACGAGGCGATGGGAGGCTGGCGTCTGGGCAATACCCTGCCCGGCGCGCAGGCCGAGTACGTCAGGATTCCCTTCGCGCAGGCCAACCTCGCGCCGGTGCCCGCGGGGCTTTCGGACGAGCAGGTGCTGCTGCTGGCGGACATCGCCTCCACGGGATTCAGCGGCGCCGAGTCGGGCGGGGTGCGAATCGGCGACGCGGTGGTCGTCCTCGCCCAGGGGCCCATCGGGTTGTGCGCCTCTCTGGGGGCCCGGTTGATGGGCGCCGCGCTGGTCATCGGCGTCGATGGGGATGAGTCCCGGCTGGCCTTCGCCCGCAAGCTGGGCGTGGACGTGGTGCTCGACCATCGAAACCAGGACGTGGTGGCCGAAGTGAGGCGGTTGACCGGCGGCGGGGCTGACGTGGCCATCGAAGCCCTGGGGACCCCGCAGACATTCGAGACGGCCCTGCGCGCACTGCGTCCGGGCGGCACGCTCTCCAGCCTGGGCGTGTACTCCGGCAAGCTTCAACTGCCCTACGACGCCTTCGCCGCGGGGCTCGGAGACCACCGCATCGTCACCACGCTCTGCCCGGGAGGCAAGGAGCGCATGCGGCGGTTGATGGCCATCATCCAGGCGGGGCGGGTGGACCTCACGCCTCTGCTCACGCACCGCTTCGCGCTGAAGGACATCCACGACGCGTACGAGCTCTTCGGCCAGCGCGCGGACGGCGTCATCAAGGTCGCCATCCGCCCGTGAGGGACAGGGCCCACCCAAGGAGCGCGAGGTCCTCAGGAGACCGCGTCGAAGAGCTCCTCCTCTTGAGCGAAGTGGAGTTGGAGGATGGCGCCCAAACCGTAGAGGAGCCCGCGCAACTCGCGCTGCTCCAGGGCATCCAGCCCCTGGTCGCCCAGTCCCTCCACGCGGCGATGATAGAGGCGGCCCAGGTGAGTGATTTCCCGGTGGGTGCGACTCATCGGGCCCAACGGGTCCTCGCCCCCCAGCAGTCGCGCCAGCGGGGGATAAAGCTCGGTGTCATCTCTGCGCTCATGAGGCAACAGCCGCTCTCGCAGCAGACCATCCAGTTCCAGCAGTTCGGACTTCTGTTGGGGAGCGCCCAGCGCGTCCAGCCGGTCCGCCAGCGATTGGACCCGCTCGAGCACGGGACGCAGCTCCACGTGTTCACGCCTCAGGTGCCCCACCTCTTGCTCCGACAGGCCGTGGCGCACGGCGGACAGGCCCTTGCCTCCCAAGGCCCGCAGGGCATTGAGAATGACGGCGACGTCGATTCCCTCCTGAAGCAACGCTCCCGCGACCGGCCCCAGCATGCCGGCCGCCGCGAATCCCATGGCCACCAGGGACAAGCCCATCCCGACCACGACGCTCTGCAACGCGATGGAGCGAGCGCGGCGTGCCACGAGCATCGCCTCCACGAGACGGTCCAGCCTGTCCACCAGCAGCACCACGTCCGCGGCCTCGGCGGCCGCGCCCGAGCCGCGCGCCCCCATCGAAACGCCCACGTCCGCGGCCGCCAGCGCGGGCGCATCGTTGATGCCATCCCCCACCATGAGGGTGATGCCCGAGGCGCGTTCGGAAAGGACTGTCCGCACCTTCTCCTCGGGGCTCTGCTCACAGAACACGGCGTCCACGCCCAGCGCGGCGCCAATCGCCTCCGCCACCTCCGCTCTATCTCCGGTCACCATGACGAAGCGCTTCACGCCGGCCCGTCTCAACAGGCGCAGCGCCCTCGGTGCCTCCAGGCGAATCTCGTCCGCCAGAAGCAGGGCGCCAGCCAGCCGCCCGTCCACGGAGACGAATACACCCGAAGTGCCCTCATCCCCCATGCGCCGCAGCACCGCACGCGCCCAGGGCGTGAGCACTTCCGAGCCCCCAGCCCAGGCGGGTGAGCCGAGCCTCAACAGATGCCCCTCCACCTCGCCGCGCATCCCCGCCCCGGGCTGCTCCTCCACCCCGGTGGGAAGGGTGAGGGACAGCCCCCGCTCACGCGCGGAGGTGACGATGGAACTGGCGACGACATGCTGGGACGCCTGCTCCAGCGAAGCGCTCAGCCGCAGCAGCTCCTCGGGGTCTTGGAGGCCATCGGTCTCGATGGCGGTGAGCCGCGCCTGTCCCGACGTCAGGGTGCCTGTCTTGTCGAACAGCAAGGTATGCGCCCGGGCAAGCGCCTCCAGGGCCGCGCCATCCTTGATGAGCACCCCGCGGCGGGCCGCGCGCGAGATTCCAGACACGATGGCCACCGGCGCGGCGATGATGAGGGGGCAGGGAGTCGCCACCACGAGCACGGCGAGCGCCCGCACCGGGTCGCCTGACAACAGCCACGCCGCGCCAGCCAGGGCCAGGGTGAGCGGGACGAAGAGCAGCGCATAGCGGTCGGCGATTCGAACGAAGGGCGCCTTGGAGGCCTGCGCGGACCGCACCAGGCGCACCACGCCCGCATAGGTACTGTCGTCGGCCGTGGAGAGGGCCCGTAATTCGAAGGGCGGCCCCGCGTTGAGGGGGCCGCTTCGCACCCGCTGCCCCGTGGGGTGCGAGACAGGGAGCGACTCGCCCGTGAGTGCTGACTCGTCCAGCACCGCCTCGGCGGAGACCACGAGGCCATCCACGGGGACCACCTCGCCTCCCTTGATGAGCAACAGGTCGCCGGGCCTCAGCGCCTCCACGGGTACCTGGACGAGCCCGCCCTCCGCATATCGGGTGGCGACCTTGGGAGCCCGTCCAAGCAGCGAGGACAGCTCGCGCTTCGCACGGGCGCGCGCGGAGTCCTCCAGGGCACCACCGCTCGCGTACATGAGGGCGATGATGACGCCCGCGAGGTACTGACCGAGCCCCAGGGCGCCCGCCATCGCGAGCAGGGCGACGATATCCACCCCCATCGCGCCGCGGCGCAGGGACTGGATGATGGACGCCGCCACGACGAGCATCACGGGCGCGGTGCCCGCGGCCCAGGAGACGTCCGCGACGTGAGGGGCGCCAAGAAGCCAGGCAAGGCCTCCCACCACCAGTCCCGCCGCGGATACCGCCAGCAACCCCGCGCTCTTGAGCCAGGAGAACCGCATGCGAAGCGTCACCACTCGTCCGCGCCGTCCCTTCCCCCTCCACGAAACATAGTCCCCCCGAGGAGGTTGTCTCGGGGAGCCGCCCAATCTCCTTCAAGCCAGACCGGGCCCCCGCTGGAGCGAGTCCGTCCGTGCCGGGCAGGCGGACCGACGCACGCCGAGCGCCTCTCTCACCCATGGCATGGCGCCGACGACCGTCACTGGCCTCAAGGAGCTGTCGCAGGGAGGCCCCATGGCCATTGCGTGCACCACGGACTGCTCGGATGCCTCGCGACGAGCCTGCGAGACAGCGGCCCTCCTCGCCTCGCGGATGAACGCCTCGCTGTGTCTCGTCCACGTCCTGTCCAGCAACATGACGCGGACCCTCGGGCAGGGCATCTGGGATGCCGCGCGGGAGGCGCGGGGCTGGAGGCGTGGGCGCGCGGCCAGCGCCCCCTGCGCGTGATGCTGGGCGTGGACCGCTCACGGTCCTTCGAGGTCGCGCGCGACTGGGTGAGGGCCCTGGCGAAGGTCGGCCCCCTGGACGTGGTTGGCGGCCACATCTTCTGGGTTTCCTCCGACACCGAGCGGCGGGGGTTGAACCTGGTGCGGCCCTACGATTACAGGGACGTGTCCGCCGACCCGCGCGAGGCCTTGGAGCGAGAGGTGTCCGCGCTCCTGGAGCCATTGCGCTCGGAGAGTCTGACGGTACGCGTGCGGCTGGAACCAGGCGCGGGCCGAGCCACGGACACCCTGGTCGCCCTGGCCGCCGAGGAACAGGTCGATCTGCTGGTGGTCGGCGCTCGTCACCGCAAGCCACTCGCGCGACTGTGGAGTGTGTCGCATGACACCCGGCGGCTGGCGGCGATGTCGGTGGTGAGCGTGCCAGTGCCTTCGCGCTGACCCCACCCGGGGGTACGGTCCACCTGCTGCATGTCGAACCCGATGGAGCGACACCCCGGGAGCTCCAGGCGGCGCGGCGCCAGTTGGAGCTTCGCGTGCCCCGCGCGGAACAGGACGGAAAGCACAAGGTCGAACCGTCCGTGCTGACCGGGGATGACGTGGCGGAAGTCATCGCCCAGGCCGCCGAGCGGCATGACGTGGATCTGCTCTGCCTGGGGACGCATGGCCGTGGTGGCGTGGGTCGGCTGGTGCTCGGTTCGGTGGCGCGGCGGGTCATGGCGCGAAGTGCTCGACCCGCCGTGACGGTGCAAATGCCACGCGCGTAATCCGAAGGTGTCGACATGACGCTGCCCCCGGGTGCGATGCCTGGAAGCCCGCGCGTGGCTACCTCCTGACGGACCCGCCGTGCCCGGGAGGGCTTCATGTCCGTCGAAGCGCCCCAGGCGTCGCGCGCGCCTCCTTGGTTCCGCGCGCGGCGTGGCGGATGGCGTCGGGTCCTCAAGTGGGGACTCGTGGTGGTGCTGGCCTTCGAAGCGCTGCTGAACCTGGCGCTCAATGTCGGCCTGGTGCCCACGCTGCTCGCCAGGGCCACGCCGAGGACGCAGGTGGACTGGCACAGCGGCTGGTGGCTGTGGCCTGGACCCGTGCACCTTCGAGGCTTCTTCGTGCGGCAGCGGGATGCGCGCGCGGCGTGGCGCATCGACGCGGAGCACGTGGACGCCGACACATCCCTCTTCGCGCTCCTGTCCCGTCGGGTGCGCGCGGAGGGAGTTCGAGCCCGAGGTGTGAGCGTGCGGGCGGAGCGCATGCCCGCGTTGGAACAGTCGCCGGCCAGACACCCACGCGCGCACCCGTGGGACATCGAGCTGCGCGACGTCACGTTGGAAGACCTGCGCGAGCTGATGTTGAAGCCGGTGCGTTATGTGGGCCCGGGACAGGTGAAGGGCTCGGTGCGCGTGGTCGCGGGACAGCGGCTCACCGTGACGCTGGAGTCGCTCCGCCTCTCCGATGGAACACTGGAGTTGGAAGGGCGGGCGGTGGCGCGCGTGCGTGAGGTCTCCCACGAACTGGCCCTCGATGCCGTCCGGCCCGAGGGGGAGGAGAAGCGCCGGGTGGAGAAGTTCGACGGGCGGCTGGGCGTGAAGATGGAGGTGCTCGACCTCGCGTGGCTCGGGGCGCTGGTGTCCCGGGAGCACCCTGACTTGTTGGGTGAAGGCGCCGGTCAGCTCGACGCGGAGGTGTTCATTCGAGGAGGACAGCTGGCCGCGGGCAGTCGCGTGGATGCGAGCGGGGCTCCGCTGGAGCTGCGAGTGGGCCCCGCGCGTGTGCGTGCCCCCTGGAGTGTTCATGGCGAGGTGACGGAGGACGGGGACTCCGGGACGCGCGGCGTGCTGCGGGTGCGCTTCGCGCCCGTCCACGTGGAGGGCAAGGCCGGGCGTGTGCTGGAGGTTCCGGAGGTCTCTCTCACGCTGAATGCGAAGATGCATGACCCCGACACGGGGACGCAGGTGACGCACGAACTGCACGTGGCGCGGAGTCGGCCCGTGGACCTGCGGGTGCTCAACGCGTGGATGGGGAAGACCTTCCGCGTGGAGTCGGGTCACGCCACGCTGGAGGCGTCAGACAGCTCCGCCGGGCAGAAGACGCCGCGGCGGTTGCGACTGGACCTCCAGACGGACCTGGTGGAAGGGCGGTGGGCGGAGACCCTCGTGCTCGGCAAGGCGTCCGTCGAGGTCGACGCGCGGCGCCTGAGCTTGCATGGCAAGAGCCTGGGCCTGGATGGCTCGGCGCTTCATCTGAACCACGTCTCGGCGGATCCGCCACACACCACGATTCGCGGATGGAGTGGGCGCTTCGACCTGCCCCATGCGCGGTTGACCATCGACCCCGCGGAGCTGGAGGCACACTTCTCCGCGCGCTTCTCCAACGCGGACCCGTTCGTCGCGATGCTCACGGCCGAGAAGAAGCTGCCCGGGTTCCTCTCGCCGTTGCTGGAGGCCAGGGACTTGAGCGTCACCGGGCAGGCGCGGATGAGCGACGCGGGATTACAGGTCCGCGAGCTGCATGCGAAGGCGGACGGGCTCGAGCTGGAGGGCCGCATGGAGACGGCACGAGGAACCACGCACGCGCTCATCTACGCGAAGGTGGGCGTCCTCAGTGGTGCCATCGAAGTCAAGCCCGGTGGCACCCACGTGCGGCTCAAGCACGCACGGCGCTGGTACGAGGAGCGCCTCTCGGCGCCAGCTCGCTGAGGCGCGCGAGGCAGGGCCTGACGCCCGCTCCGGCGGGACGCGGTCACTCGTTGCGGGACGGCTTCGCCAACTTCGCGCGCTGGGAGTCTTCCGTGCGCTCCCGGGTGCTCTCCCGGGCGTCATGCGACAGCCCGAGCATGAAGGCGAACAACAATCCCATCACGAGCTGCAACGCCACGAGCAGCAGCTCGAACACACGCGCGTCGTCGCCCTGCCCCTGGACACCGAGCAGCGCCAGGATGGCCCTCGTGCCGACGAAGCCCGGCGCGAGCTGGAGCAGTCCGGGCATGATGAGCGTCGACGGGAGCCGCCCCGGCAGCCGGCTGTAGAGCTGTCCCGCCACGCCCAGGACGAAGGCGGAGATGAGCGGGCTGCCCTTGTCGCCGAGCACCCCCTTGGTGAGCTCCTGGACACCCCACGCCAGCAACACGGCGCCCACGATCCACGGCGTATCTCGGCGCCTCGCGGACATGCACACCGTCAACGCCAGCCCACCCACGGCGATGATGACCACCACCACCGCATGCGGCAGCGCGTTCGCATGGGTCTGAAGCGGGAGCGGCCCGAACAAGCCCCAGAGCGTGCCCGCGGCGGCGATGCCCACGCCCAGCATGAGGAAGCGCAGCAGTCCATAGGTGAGCCGCGACAACCCCGCCTCCACCGACTCGCCCACCAGCTCCGCCGAGCCCAGCGTCACCACCATCGCCGGCACGAGCAGCGTGATGCCTCCGAAGAGGGCTCGCGCCGCATCGAACGACGGAAGGACGAAGGTCAGTCCGAAGGCGAGCAACGTCCCCAGGAACGCCGCGAGGAAGCTCTTCTGCAGGTCCACCCGTTCGGACTTGAGCGTGCCGAAGTGAATGCCTCCCGCGAGCACCCCCACCGCGAGCGCCGCCACCAGCTCCCACCAGCCCCCACCGACGCGCGCGGCGACCGCGGCGCCATACACGCCATACGCGAGGTAGACGAGCCACTCGGGATGCAGCCGATGCGGCGCCATGATGCCGTCCAGCTCGGCGCGGGCCTCGGCCACCGTGCGCTTCCCCCGCGAAATCGACTCCGACAGCAGGAGCAGCGAGGCGGCGCGCGTCAGGTTCCAATGTGGATTGAAGGGCAGCCGGTGGAAGTCGACCCGGCGCGCCGCGCCCGAGCGCACCTCCGTCACCGCCAGCGTCTGGAGGGTGAACACGTCCACCTCCAACCCCCAGGCCCGGGCCGCCTTCCTCACGCGGTTCTCCACGCCAAAGGACGGCACGTACGACAGGTGCAGCGCCCTCGCCAGGTCGAGCAGCAGGGCCACTGTCGCGTCCTCGTCGAGCAGCGCCCCGGGCTCCGTTGCCTCGCTCATGCGCGCCGCCCTCCTGGCGACCTGCCCTTCCGACGGAGTCCGTCTCCACGCGACGGACGCGGACCGCCCGAACCTGGAGGTGGGGACCCGTCGCGCGCGCGGAAACCAGCCCTCCGGGGCGACGCCGTGTTCCCCGCACCGAGCAGCGTCACCGCATCTCGGGCGCCTCGTCGGCGGTGTCCTCGTCGGCAGTCTGGTCCTTCTCCACCAGCGCGAAGCTGGCGCCGATGATGAGGCTGAGCTGGAGGAAACGGATCTTCTGGCTCGCGGACAGCGGCTGGAGGCCCGCGCGCTCCACCGCGTCGGCGAGCCGCTCGGTGGTCTGCTGCCCGAAGGCCACGTTGCCGCCCAACGTGAAACGCGAGCGGCCCACGGTGAAGTGCAGGCCGGTGGCGACATGGTAGAGGTCCCAGCCCGACAGCAGCGCGTTCATGTTCGACGTCTCCGTCTCGCCGCTGAAGTCGGTGTGGGCGCTCAGGTACGCGCGCAGGCGGGAACCCAGCCGCTGCTCCACGCCCAGCGCCACGTTGACCAGCGGCGCGAGCGCGAAGTCGACGTCCGGGTCGATGACCTCCTGGGAGTCACGAGGGGAGAACGGGCTGGCATCGACCAGCGTGAAGGGCTTCACCCGGGCGAAGCCCTCCGCCGCGAGATACACGGAGGAGCTCCCCAGCGTCCCACCCACGCCGAGCGCCACCGCCCAGCTCGAGTGAAACCTCGCCTCCAGTCCATCCTGGAAGTCGAAGGCCGACGCGGGCAGCGACGACAGCCCGAAGCCCCGCTCCAGAATCGCTCGCTCGAAGTTCGACTCGCCCTCTCCCCACAGCGCCACGCTCGGAGTCGTCACCGTGAGGCCCGCGGACAGGTGCTCGCGCTGGTAGCTCACGCCCAGCTTCGCGAGCAGCCGCACGTGTCGCAGGTGGAAGTCCCGCCCCAGCGTGGACAGCAGCGCGCTGCCTCCGGAGCCCGAGCCCTGCGCGAGCACCTGGATGTTCGTCTCCTGGTCCCTCACCGCCGCGAAGGGACTCACGCCCACGCCCACGTGCTTCCCCAAGGGGAAGGACCACGTCAGCCCCGCCCAGTACTCCCCCACGTCCTGGTCCAACCGCACGTCCGCCGCGAGCTGGTCCATCCCCGGCACCCCGCCCAGGTTCATCCCCGTGCCCTGCTCGTGAGACTCCAGCGAGGCGGTGAACCCCTGCCGCGTCAGCAGTGAATAGGCGAGCCGCGACTTGCCCAGGAAGCCCCAGCGCAACGAGCCCGCGATGAGCGACGGCAGCACATCGAGTCTCGACTCGGTGAGGCCCTGCCCGTTCCCCTGGCCGTTCTGCACGGTGACGCTCGTGGACTCGAACACGGTCCCCGTCAGCTCCAGCTCCGGCGTGCGCAGGAGCGCGAGCGCGCCCGGGTTGTAATAGACGGCGCTGATGTCCCCTGGATTGGAGATGAACGCGCCGCCAAGCAGCCACGCACGGTTGCCGAACTGCCGCGTCCAGTAGTGCGCGTCCTGCGCCCGGGCCAGGGGCGACACCAGGAGCAGCAGCAACAGTCCCCACGGCCTGACTCCTGGCATCCATCCACCCGAGACTCGCGGAACGCCGCAAGGTGGCCACGGGCCATCCCCCACACCATTGCCCCGTGAATGGAGCCCGGTGTCCGCCGCGCACGAAGTCGGACCGAGCCGCTGCACCGTCGGCCTGTCCACCCGTCCGCCCCGCCTTGTCCCCCGAGGGCGTCACGCTCACTCCTATTCCACATTCACGTCGGGGGACTCGATGGCGACCCAGAAGAAGAAGGAAGCGAAGAAGCAACCCAACATCATCGTCATCTTCGGTGACGACATCGGCTACTGGAACGTCAGTGCCTACAACCTCGGGGTGATGGGCTATCGCACGCCGAACATCGACCGGCTGGCGAAGGAAGGCGCGCTGCTCACCGACTACTACGCGCAGCAGAGCTGCACGGCGGGGCGCGCGGCCTTCATCACCGGCCAGTGTCCGTTCCGCACCGGCCTCACCAAGGTCGGCATGCCGGGCGCCAAGGTCGGCCTCCAGCCCGAGGACCCGACCATCGCGGACCTCCTCAAGGCCCAGGGCTACCGGACCGCGCAGTTCGGCAAGAACCACCTGGGAGACCGCGACGAGTACCTGCCCACCGTCCACGGCTTCGACGAGTTCTTCGGCAACCTCTACCACCTCAACGCGGAGGAGGAGCCCGAGAACCCGGACTACCCCAAGGACCCGGCCTTCAGGAAGCGCTTCGGTCCGCGCGGCGTGCTGCGCTGCAAGTCGGACGGCAAGGGCGGACAGAAGGTGGAGGACACCGGCCCGCTGACGAAGAAGCGGATGGAGACGGTGGACGAGGAGTTCCTCTCCTCCGCCATGGACTATCTGGAGGACGCGAAGAAGTCCTCCCAGCCGTTCTTCATGTGGTTCAACACCACGCGCATGCACGTGCACACGCACCTGAAGCCGGAGTCGCGGGGCAAGACGGGGCTCGGCCTCTACCCGGACGGCATGGTGGAGCATGACGGCATGGTCGGGGAGCTCCTCGACAAGCTCGACTCGCTGGGGCTGTCGGAGGACACCATCGTCGTCTACACCACGGACAACGGGGCGATGACGTGCATGTGGCCCGACGGCGGCATGACGCCCTTCCGCGGCGAGAAGGACACCAACTGGGAGGGCGCATTCCGCGCGCCATGCGTCGTGCGCTGGCCCGGCGTGATTCAGCCCGGCACGCAAATCAACGAGCTGTTCTCGTCCGAGGACTGGCTGCCCACGTTCCTCGCGGCGGCGGGCGACCCGGACATCGTGGACAAGCTCAAGAGCGGCCACGAGGCCAACGACAAGACCTTCAAGGTCCACCTGGATGGCTACGACCAGACGGAGCTGTTGTCCAGCAAGGGGCCCTCGGCGCGCACGGAGTTCTTCTACTTCGGCGACGACGGGGAGCTGGTCGCCGTGCGCCACGGGCGCATGAAGCTCGTCTTCGCGGAACAGAACGCCAAGGGCATCGAGGCCTGGGGCGAGCCCTTCACCATCCGCCGCGCCCCGCTCGCGTTCGACCTGCGCGCCGACCCGCTGGAGCGCTCGCAGGACGCCGTCGGCTACCAGACCTGGCTCATCGACCACGCCTTCTACTTCGTGCCGGCGCAGCAGGCCGTGGCCCGGTTCCTCTCGAGCTTCCGCGAGTTCCCGCCGCGCCAGCGTCCGTCGAGCTTCTCGGTGGACCAGGTGGTCGCCAAGCTGGAGAGCGCGCCCTCGGGCATGCACTGAGCGCCTGAGTGGGTGGGGCCCGCGTCCTTCCAGCGGCGCGGGCCTCCGCCTCACACGGGCTGGGGCTGCTTCTCCGCGTCGAGCACGTAGCGGGAGACAGCGCCGAGCAGCTGCTCCACGTCCACGGGCTTGCGCAGGTAGTCGTCCACGCCGAGCGCGGCGACCTCGCGAGCGCTCACGCCCTGCCCGGAGATGACCACCACGGGGATGGGCGCCAGCAAGGCGTCCTCGCGCTGTCTGTCGCGGAACTCCCAGCCGTTGACGTCCGGCATCATCAAGTCCAACAGAATCACGGAGGGACGTGCGCCCCCGCGCAGCAGCTCCAGCGCCTCACGCCCGCTGTGCGCCAGCAACACGCTGTGCCCCTCCAGCTCCAACACGTCCTTGAATGCCAGGAGGATGTCGGGGTCGTCGTCGATGGCGAGCACGCAGTTCGAGGGCGTCATGTGCGCGTCCCTCCTCGTGGAGACAAGGTGCGGACGAACAGGCCCTGTGCCATCGGCCGGCCGCCGAGCGAAGCACGCACGGAAGGGCCGGCGCGTGCATGCTCGTCAACACCCTGGCGCTCCGGACGCGGACGGACGGACGAGGCCCCGCATGGTTTTGTGTCCCAATTCCGCCGCCAACCGTGCGAGAAGCAGCGACGCAGCCAGGAGGAGACACCATGGCGGAGATGAGCTACCGGACGGCGCTGGTGACGGGCGCCTCGAGCGGCCTGGGACGAGGGTTGGCGCTGTGGCTGGCCAAGCGCGGCCTGCGCGTCTTCGCCGCCGGGCGCAGGATGCCGCAGCTCCAGGCCCTCGCCGACGAGGCCCAGGCCGCGGGCGCGACGGTGGAGCCGCTGGAGCTGGATGTCACGCGCACGGAGGCCCACCTGGAGCGCCTGCGCGAGCTCGACTCGGAGTGCGGTGGCCTGGACCTCGTCGTGGCCAACGCGGGCGTCGGCGGTGTGACGCATGGCAAGCGCCTGGAATGGGACAAGGTGCGGGCCATCATCGACACCAACGTCACCGGCGCCGCCGCCACGCTGACGGCCGTGCTGCCGCAAATGGTGGAGCGCCGCCGGGGACATGTGGTGGGCATCTCCAGCCTCGCGGCCCATCGGGGGTTGGCGGGACATGCGGCGTACTCGGCCTCGAAGGCGTTCCTCGCCACGTTCATGGAGAGCCTGCGCGTGGACCTGAGCAGCACCGGCGTGCGCGTCACCACCATCTACCCGGGCTTCGTGAAGAGCGAGATGACCGCGGACAACCACTTCCCCATGCCCTTCCTGATGGAGACGGACGCGGCGGTGGAGCTGATGGGCACGGCCATCCTGCGCGGTGAGACGGAGCTGTCCTTCCCGTGGCAACTCGCCCTGCCCTCGCGGCTGGCGAAGGTGCTGCCCAACCCTCTCTTCGACGCGGCCGCCCGCCGGCTGCGCTGACCCCGCACAGGAGCTGGAACGGTGACGACCCCTCCATCCTTCGCCCAGCGCTTCGCCCGGCTCGCCGACGAGCGCTCTCCGTTCTGCCTCGGCGTCGACCCGTCGAAGGATTTGCTCGCGCGCTGGGGACTGCCCGACACGGCGCAGGGCCTCTCGGACTTCTGTGAGCGCATCGCGGACGCGGCGGGTGACAGCGTCGCGGTGGTGAAACCGCAGAGCGCGTTCTTCGAACGCCACGGCCCCGCGGGACTCCAGACGCTCCAGGCGCTGATGAAGCGCTTCAAGGCGGCGGGCACGCTCGCGCTGCTCGACGTGAAGCGTGGGGATATCGGCTCCACCATGGACGCCTACGCGGAGACCGTCTTCGGCGTGGGTAGCGCCTACGAAGCGGACGCGGCCACCTTCTCCGCGTACCTGGGCCTGGGCGCGCTGGTGAAGACGATTGAGCGGGCGCGGGCGTCGGGCGCCTGTGCCTTCCTCGTCGTGCGTTCCTCCAACCCGGAGGGCACGTCGCTCCAGACGTCCACTGGCGGCGATGGACGTACCGTGGCGGAGGTCCTCGCGGACGGGCTGCGCGAGCTGAACGAGAAGGCGGGACCGGGTGTGCTGCCCGCGGGCGCGGTGATGGGGGCCACCCTCCCCGCGTCGGACCGGGGCGTCGTGGAGCGGCTGGGCGGCGCGCTGATGCTGACGCCTGGAATCGGCGCGCAGGGCGCGGGCTTCGACGACCTCAAGCGCCTGTTCGCCGGGCGCGAGGCGCAAATCATCCCCACCGCGACGCGCTCCGTGCTCGAAGCAGGGCCGGATGTGGCGTCACTCCGCGCGGCCATCCAGCGTCACGTGGAGCCCGCGCGCCGCTTCCGCACGGGCGCCTGAAACGACTCGGGCCCCGCGTCCTCCCGAAGGAGGCGCACGGGGCCCGGAAGTCCACGTCGGTGAGCGCTACTGCGCGCCCATCATGAACTGGTCCACGTCGACCTGGTTCTTGTCGGGCACGGCGTCCTTCGGCTCGGTGCCCTTCTTGAAGAACATCAACTCCGAGCCCTTCGCGCCGGGGCTGGCAATCTTGCCCGTCTTCTTGTCGATGTGGAGCCGCACCAGGTCCATCGACTGCCACGGGTAGAACTCCGACTGCGGCCGACCCTCCAGCGCGCGCTTCATGTAGTTGAGCCAGATGGGCAGCGCCGCGCGGCCACCCGTCTCGTACCGGCCGAGCGGATGCGGGTTCAAGTCGTAGCCCACCCACGCCACCGTCACGAGATCTCTCGTGTACGCCGCGAACCACGCATCAAAGGAGTCGTTCGTCGTGCCCGTCTTGCCGGCGGCGGGCTTGCCCAGGCGCGTGGCAGGCCCCCCCGTGCCCTGGAGCACCACGCCGCGCAACAGGTGCGTGAGGATGAAGCCGACCTCCGCGCTCATCACCTGCTCACCGGGCTCGAAGAGGCGCGCGTAGCCGGCGGCCACGCGGTCCTGCAGCGGCGCCCACGCGTCATCGAACGCGGTGTGGTCCTCCAGCGTGCGGCCGAAGCGGTCCTCCACCTTGCGCACGAAGTACGTGGGCTTCTTGCGGCCGTAGCGGTTGAACGTCGCGTAGGCGTTCGCCAGGTCCAGCGGGTACACGCACGAGGAGCCGAGCGCCGCGGAGAAGTCCATGTTCATGGGCGTGGTGATGCCCAGCTTCGTGCTCCACGCCGCCATGTTCTTCACGCCCACCGCGCCGAACGTCTTCACCGCGGGGATGTTCATCGAGTTGACGAGCGCGGTGCGCAAGAGCACGTCCCCCACGAACTCCTCGCTGTAGTTCGCCGGCTTCCACGACACCTTGTTGTCCGGGTCGTGCTCCACAATGGGCGAGTCGACGATGACGGTCGCCTCCGTCCAGTTCAGCTGCTCCAGCGCCGCCGAGTACACGAAGGGCTTGAACGAGCTGCCCGGCTGACGGCACGCCTGGAAGGCGCGGTTGAACTCGTTGTCGTCGAAGTCGTACCCGCCCACCATGGCCGTGAGGTACTGGCGGTGGGGGTCCACGGAGACGAGCGCGCTCTGCGCCTCGGGCGTCTGCTCCAGCCGGAAGAGCTTCACGCCCTCCTCGGGGATGTCCTCCGCCAACTTCTTGTCCCACTGCTCCTTGTCGTCCGTGAGGTCCTTCTTCGTCACGTGACGGACAACGACGAGGTCGCCCACGGCGATGGCCTTCTTCACCGACGAAATCATCATCGCCGGGTAGTAGCCCTCCGGGTTCACCTTGCGCGCCCAGCGCATGCCGAGCAGCGGCAGCCGCCCCGCATGCGGTCCCACCTGGACGTCCGCGCCCTTGCCGTCCGAGTCAATCTGCGTGACGGCGGCCACGTAGAGCCGGTTTTCGGCGAGCGCGTCCTTGCCCATGGACTTCTTCGCGCGGTCGATGAAGGTCTTCATCGCCTCCGGCGTGAGCTGCTGCACCGGCCCACGCCAGCCCTGGCGCTTGTCCACGGAGAGCAGCCCATCCATCACCGCGTCCTGCGCGGCGCGCTGGCGCTCGCTGTCCATGGTGGTGAAAATCTTGAGGCCGTCCTTGAGCAGCACGGGGTTGCCGTACCGGTCCACCACGTCCTTGCGCACCTGCTCCACGAAGTACGGGGCGAACTCGTGGAAGACGTCCTCCACGGGGAACACGTTCACCACTTCCGCGTTGGCCGTGTCGTGCTCGGCCTGCGAAATCATCCCTTCCACCAGCATGCGGCGCAGCACGTAGGAGCGGCGCTTGCGGGCGGCCTCCGGACGCAGGAAGGGCGAGTAGCGGCTGGGCGCCTGCGGAAGGCCGGCGATGAGCGTCATCTCCCCGAGCGTCAAATCCCGCACGTCCTTGCGGTAGTAGTTCTCCGCCGCGCTCTGCACGCCGTAGCTGTGGTGCCCGAGGAAGACGTTGTTCAGGTAGAGGTAGAGAATCTCCTCCTTGGTGAGCGACTGCTCCAACCGCAGGGCGAGGATGGCCTCGCGAATCTTGCGGGTGAGCGTCTTCGCGGTGGCGGACTTGTAGCCCTCCGCGGAGATGAGCACCGCCTTCGCCGTCTGCTGCGTCAGGGTGGAACCACCCTGGATGCCGCCGGAGCGCAGGCCCAGCTTCGAGCCAATCGTCTTGAAGGCCGCGCGCGAGGTGCCCAGGATGTCCACGCCGAAGTGGTCGAAGAAGCTGGAGTCCTCGCTGGCGATGAACGCCTGCACCAGCCGCTTCGGAATCCGCTCGTAGGGCACCACCTTGCGCCGCTCGTTGTAGAACTCGCCCGCGAGCACCGCGTCGTCGGTGTAGACCTCGGTGACGATGGGCGGCCAGTACTCGTCCACCTTGGGGATGGCCGGCAGCCCGTTCGAGTACACGTAGTAGATGGCCACCAGGCCCACCGCGCCCGCCGTGGCACCCGTGAGGGCCAGCCACCCACCCAGCTTCAGCAGCACCTTCCACCAGCGCCCGGGGGGAACCCCCTTCAGCACCAGCTTCGAGCGGCTTCGGTCAGTCGTCTTGGAGTCGGACATACGTGTATCGGAACCTCGCGGGCGTCACGGCCTCAGGGCAGCAATGCGGCCCGCTTGAGCACGTCTCGGAGCTCGGGGGGGATGGGGGCTTCCACGGCCACCTTCGCCCCGCCTTCAGGGTGTGGAAATTCGATGCGCTCGGCGTGCAGGAACAACCTCTTGAGCCCCCAGCGCGCCTGCACGTCGCGGTTGAAGGCGAAGTCACCGTATTTCTTGTCCCCGACCACCGGGTGGCCAATGGAGGCCAGGTGCCTTCTTATCTGATGGGTGCGCCCGGTCTCGATGGAGCAGGACAGGAGCGCCACCTCGCCCGACTGCTTGACGACCTTCCAGCGGGTGAGGGCCTCCTGCATGTTGACCCCGCGCCGGGCCTTGGATTCGGCCGTCTGCTGGTGCTCGGACAGGGGCAGGTCGATGACCCCGGACTCCTTGGGCATCTTCCCCTTCACCAGGGTGACGTAGCGCTTCTTGGAGAGCCCGTGGGTGAAGACCTCCGTGAAGTGCACCATCGCCGGGCGCCGTTTGGCGACCAGGATGACGCCGGAGGTCTCCCGGTCCAGGCGGTGGGCGGGTGACGCCGTGAAGTCGTTCCGGACGGCCTTGGGTCCCAGATAGGCGCGCACATAGTCCACCAGCGTGCCGCCGGTGATGCCGCTTCCGGTATGGACGGCCATCCCGCTGGGCTTGTCCACGGCCATCAACCAGTCGTCCTCTCTCAGAATGACCAGCCGGCTGGGGTCCACCGGCGGGGGTGGACGGTCCACTTTCGGACGGTCCTCTCCCCTGAGCGTCTGCTCGTCTCCACGGATGGTGAGCACGTCTCCGTCCGCGAGCAACTGCTCGGGCTGGGCACGTTTCCCGTTCACCCGCACCTTCTTGGTGCGAATCATCTTGAACAGGTGACTCACGGGGACAGTGGGGAGCCGTTTGCGCAGGAGCTTGTCCAGGCGCATCCCGGCGGTGTCGGTCTCGATTCGGTACTCGATCATTTGTGCTGGCGCGCGGACCAGACCATACGAATAATCCCCGGTCCATGCCGAAAGCCCTCAGTATCGAGAAGCTCCTCCAGAACGGGTCGGCCGAGTGGAACCGACTGCGCAAGGCCGGTCAGGTCCCGTCCGAGCACACTGGAGCCACCTTCACGCAACTTTTCTCCGCCAACGCGGACTTGTCGGGCCTCGGGCTCGTCGGCTCCGAGTGGGAGCGGTGCGATCTGTCGAAAATCAACTTCCGGGACACGGACCTGTCGAACGCCTATTTCCACGGCGGGCGGCTCCAGGACTGTGACTTCCGGGGGGCCAACCTCGAAGGGGCCACCTTCGAGAAGCTGAAGCTGCTCCGCTGTGACTTCACGGGCGCCAAGGGTCTGGACGACGTGGAGATGGACGATGTGGACATGGACCGGGTGGTGGGTCTGGACGGAGAGGAAGCACCTCCTCCGCCTCCGCCTCCGGCCCAGGGCATCACCGCGTTCACCCGCGAACAGCGGGAGAAGGCGCTGGGCGTGCAGGCCGCGGCGCTCATGATGGGAGAGCCGTCCGAGGAGCTGCCGCCGTTCAAGCCGCAGGACCCGCCCGGCTCGCTCTTCTTCCGGGGCCTGAAGCGGATGGCGATGCCGCCGTTGTGGGTGTTGGACGTGCCGGGCTTGAGGCCGCTGGTGCCGCAGCGGATGCCTCCGGGCAGCTCGCTGGAGACGCTCTACCGCGAGGCGGTGAAGACGCGGTTGGAGAACAAGAAGCCGTCTGCGGACCCCGGCGTGGTGGAGAAGGCGCAGAAGGCGCTGCGGATGGGTGCCAAGGACGCGGCCGTGTCGGCCATGTACCTGCGCGAAGTGGGTGTGTTGCCGCTGTTCCGCTTCTCCGCGGCGCAGGTGTTGAAGGCCGCGCTGCGGGAAGAAGTGGACGTGGATGACCTGACGGGGTCCATCGACCCTCGGACGACGGGCGCGCTGTTGGAGTTGCGGCTGACGCACGAGGTGGTGGAGCACCTGCAGGAGGCTCGGCGGCGGCTGGCGGCGACGCAGCTGTACACGTCGCTGTTGGAGGCGGGCTTCAACCCGGACAACAACTGGGACGAGGCGCTGGAGTCGAGCGAGGCGGCGCTGGAGCTGGCGCACCTGGCCACGGGCGACAACCGCGACGCGCTGTTCGAGGGCTTCCAGGTCTTCTCGGCGCTGCCCGAGGAGGCGCGGTTGCGCCGGCTGGCGTACCTGGCGGAGTCGGTGTCCAACCTGGAGCTGGTCAGCCGGCTGCCGGAGGGGATGGAGCCGGCGTGGCTGCACGGGCCGGAGACGCGCGAGTGCCACGAGCGGGAGATGACCTACGTCCAGTCGCTGAAGGCGGAGGAGATTCCCACGAAGGTGGCGGCGCTGGCGAAGGCGGAGCTCGGCGTTCCCGAGGGTTCGGTGCCCGAGGAGAGCGACGGGGATTTGTTCATCCACCTGCGCTGTGACGTGTGTGGCAAGGAGAAGCTCATCGTTCAATCGCCCGACGCGGAGTGACGGCGAGTTGAGTGGTGGGGCCCGCGGGGCCGCTGGAGTCCTCTTGGGGACTCGGCGGCCCCGTGGTGTTTCTGGGGGACGCGCTGGCCTGTCTGGATGGGGAGCGGACGAGCGGAGCGTGTGCTCACGAGGCCCTGGGGATGACCAGGTTCCGACGGAGACACGGGCTTGTCTCCGAGCTGGTCTCGCGGGTGGCGTCGGGACTCGTCCAGTTCGGGAGGTCCGAGCATACGCAAGGAGCACTGGGTCGACCTGCTCGCGGATCAGCGCACAACGCTGGCGTGGATGCCTCGGTTCCAGGCGTATCTGCGTGAGTGCCAGCCGCCGACGTTGATTGTGTGGGGACCGCACGACGGGTACATGCCCGAGGAGTCGGCGCGGGCGTACTTGCCGGATGCGGAGCTCCATCTGCTCGACGCGGGGCACTGGGCTCTGGAGACGCACCTGGATGAAAACGCGTTCCTCATGCGGCGCTTCCTTCAGCGCGTGCATGCGTCACGGACAGAGGGCGCGGCCTACGTCACATGATGCGTCGGCGGGCTTCGAGGACTTGGAGTGCCCAGGTACGGGCCTCAGGGCCAGCCTGGGGGAAGTCGAAGCGACCTTCCTCGATGAGCTGGACGAGGCGCTCGTCGCGCGCGACCAGGTGTGGAACCTTCCAGGGAAAGCTGAGCGCCGCTGAACCACGCTCCGCGTAGTCCTCGTGAGCAACGAGCGCTTCCAGGTAGCTCGCGTACAGGTCGAAGAAGCGGTCCACGTTCGAGGCGAGCGGCATGACGACCGGCCCGTCGAGTTCGTAGGTGTCCACTTCAACGACGGGCTGACATCCTCGCGCGTCCGCCAGGCCGGGAACCGTGGCGAAGTAATAGGCAAGGTTGGCTTCTCCACCGAAAACGCAGACCGTCAAGTCCAAGCGCTTCTGCCAACTCTCGCGCCACCACTGGTTCTTCTCGTCGAGCTGGTTCTCGTCGTCATTGACGCGGAGGAGATAGGCGTCATCCGCGAACCTCGCGCTGCCCGACCTCGAATAGAAGGCCGCCAACATCGGGTCCAGGGGATGCCCACCCACGCCCTCCCCTCCCCTGAGAGGACGCTGGGCGGGAGCGGTCAGGCGCATCTCCAGGGACTCCCGCTTGCAAACGGAAACCAATCGGTCGAACCCAGGCAGTATCGGCTGCTCCATCGTCGAACTCCTGCTCAGTTCACCTTCGGGAAACGCGACTTCAACGCCTCAAGCGCCGCCTGCTCGGCCCGCTCGATGAAAACCTGCTCGCCTCGTGGAACTTCGACACGGTGGTACCAGGACTCGAAATGCGAGTCGATGATCCTCGTCGCGGCCTCGACTTCGTCACGCGTCGCGGTTCGCTGGGCGGTTCGGAACTTCGTCCAGAGGCGACTCACTCGCTCATGGATGAAGTCTTGGACCACGGCGAGTCGGCTCGAAGCATTGATGTCCTCCTCCGGAAACAAGTGCGCATATTCCAGGGGACGTCGGTGGTGGACCGGATAGCGATCTGAAAATGCGTCCATGGCGGGGGCCAAGTCCGGACGGGCTCTCTTGTAAGAGATTCGCGCGGCCTTCCGCAGTCCGTGCTTCTCCCCCAGTTCGAGCGGCATCGAGGCCAACTTCTCGATGCGAGCCATGAGCGCACGCAGCTCGCCCCGTTCACTGGTGGTGAGCGCTCGCTCCCCTTCGAGCTGAACCTTCGTCCACAGTCGCTCGAAAGCGCGGCCCTCGCTCTGCGGCACCCGAGACAGCATGGTCCGCAACCAACCGCTCGCAGCCTCTTTGCCCTGACGCAGCGCCTTCCGAACGATGCAGCCACCGCGAACCGCGAGGAAGCCCGCGCCCTTGATCGCGACAGCGCCCACGTACCAGAGCGCCAGTTCCTGCACGCCTCGCTGAGCCAGCCAGGTGAAGCCCTCCGCGACACCTTCTCGCCAGCGCCGCACGATGTCCTCGTGCATCGCCCGGTACTCAGCGGCGACTTCCGGCTCGAGTCCCGTCGGTGGCGCGAAGCCGACGACTCGCGCGGACTCCACCCAACCGTCACCTTCACCCCGACTGTGGGTCAGCCGGATTCCGAACCGCACCGTGCGCGGCCCGATACCATCCTGGAAGGAGCGTGTAAGCCGAACCACCTCCCGACCGACTCGTGACGCCGGGGCCTGCGGAGAACCACCTGCTCCGCTCCGAGTCACCTGGAAGTGGTGCAGCTCCCACCCGACCACGCGACCGTCCTCCTGCACCGCATCGGCCTCCAGCCAGGCCTCTCCCCCGTTGGGGACACCTATCCCTGCCAGGAGACGCGCCAGCCCCGATGGAACCTCGTCGGGCCCAGTGTCATCAGCCCACTGCACTGGCAGCGTCCTGGCCTCGGGTGGGCGCTCCGCTTGGCGATGGAACGAATAGTCCACCGACCACTGCCTCTCTTCCCGGCGCAGCGACAAGACCACCTGCCCCGTGCGCTCCAGACCGTAGCCAGCGAGCACCTCTCGCAGCGCGTCCCGAATATCCGCTGCTCCGACCGGACCTCCTCGATGCCCCACACGCTCCCGAGCCTCGTAGCCAGTCCAGGTCAGCGCACCTCGCTCCGACCAGAACGTCAGCGTCAGGTGCGCCCCTACCGAGTCGATGTCGCGAACAGTCGCGCCTATTTGCTCGACGACCCGGACGACCTCTGCCTCGGCGGCCCGCAACATTTCGGACTCATCCTGAGTCGGGACCGCGCCTCGCCCCAGCCAGACATTGCCACCCGAACCTTCGGAGGTCGTCGCACAGCCCGCCACCACGAGCAGGATGGACAGCACCATCAACCAGCCCATCGGGACAGCGGAAACATTGCGCCGCCCAACACCGCCGGCAGGACTCTCGTTGGTATGCTCACTGCCCCCGCGACATCGCATGACAGGCAGACGTAACACGCGCACCCTCGCCATTGGCTTCCGGGAACTTCATGGCCTCCATCTTCGACATGCTGCGACTCGTCGAGAAATACCCCCAGGCCTTTCTCATCGACTCGGAGAAGGAGCGGGAACTGCAGTTGCGTACCCTCGAAGCAGTCATCATCGGCTACTCGTCAGCGAGTAAGCGTTCACGGGGTGGTGCACGCCTGAGGGGCCAGTTGGGCTGCGAACGGTGGGCCTCACCCCGCTCGACGTGGACCGAGGACGGATTAGAAATACAGGGACGTGGCCACGCCCGACCCGAGAG
>NZ_JAAIXY010000037.1 GCF_010894455.1 Myxococcus eversor
CTGTTCGACTACATCGAGGTCTTCTACAACCAGCAACGCATGCACTCGGCAATCGGCTACGCTGCGCCGGCTGAGTTCGAAAGAGCAGCGGCGTAGTCAACCTGTCCACCGAACCGGATCACGCCCAGTCCGCCCCGCAGGGCTACGAGGTTGATGCGGCGAGGGTCCGTTACAACCATGGAAGCTCTCGGTGGCGGGCCATGGGGGAAACGGTCATGAAGAAGCACCGGTTGGGGCAAACGCTCACGCGTCTGGCTTTCATCGCGTGGATGGGGAGTGGCGCGTCAGGCTGTGGCGCGAGCCCGGAGGACGCACTTGGCGAAGGCTCTTCGTCAGATGAGGTGGGGACTCAGACCGCGAGGCAGGGACCCGCCTTCACAGAGGACATCTTCTACGACCGCTGTCCCAAGGCGGAGCAGGCCAATGGCCCCACACTCTACGTGTCGAAGAATGGCCCACGGGATTCCAGAAAGCCATTGGGGTCCAACCAGAACCCCTACTCCACCATCATGGCGGCGGTGAAGGTCGCGAGGCCGGGGAACATCATCCAGGTGCGAGCAGGCGACTACAACGAGCAGGTCTCCATTACCGCCCCGAAGGGGGCACGACCCGGCACCGTCGATGCGCCCATCGTCCTGAGAGGTGAGCAGGCCGGGCGTCCCCGCATCCTCCCCTCGGCCACCAACGTCGGCAGCCTGGTCGCGGTGAGCCAGCCGTACTGGGTGGTGCAGGGCTTCGAGGTGGACGTCCAGGGCAGGCCGTCGTTCGCCGCCCTCTTCGAGACGAGCACCACGTGCTCCCAGCTCACCGACTCGGTGCTGCACGGAGGCCGGGCTGGCGGTGGCGTCGTCGCCAGCTACGCGGACTTCGTCCTCATCGACAACAACGAGATCTACGACTTCTCCAGGGCGAATACGGACTCACACGGCGTGGCGGTGCGAGGCGTGTCCCGCAACATCTTCATCGTGGAGAACGACATCCACGATGTCTCGGGCGACGGGGTGCAGTGCCAGCCGAACGGCGGCCGACCCGCCATCGTCCTCATCGAGAAGAACAAGCTGCATGCGGCCGGGGAGAACGGGGTCGACATCAAGGCCTGCGATGACATCCTCATCCACCAGAACACCATCTCCGACTTCCCGAACATCGCGAGCTATCCCTGGCAGGCCAACACCTCCGCGGCGGAAGGCGTGCTCATTCACGAGGACGCGACGAACGTCCAGATTCTGGGCAACGAAATCCACCGGGCGGGCCGAGGCGTCTCCGTCGGCGGGAACAACCCCGTCGACCGGCCCGCCAACGTGCAGATCGACAACAACTACATCCACGACATCTATGACTATGCCAACCGCAACAACGGTCAGGGCATCCGCATCGTGAAGGCGCAAGGCGTGCACATCGTCGGCAACTACATCGAGCGGACCGCCGACGCGGGGATGCGGCTCGCCGCGGACGAGCCCAACACGGTGTTGGGCCTCATCGTCTACGACAACGTCCTGCGCGACATGAGGTTGTTCGTACGCCTGGGGCAGCCGTCCTCCCGGCCGGGCATGGGGATGGACCGCAACCGCTACGTAGGCACCGGGGGTGTCTTCACCATCACCAACCTGCTCTGGGAGGGAGACCACGCCCGGTGGCTCAACGCCCTGGCCTCATCCTATCTGGACCAGTACTCGGTGAGAGTCCTCTTGCCCACTCGGGCCCTCTCCGAGACCGGGCTCCTGGAAGCGCCCTCCCCCTCGTCGACGCACGTCCCCTGAGCAGGTCGCCACCCGTCGGAAGGAGCCACGGAGCTTCCGACGGGCGGTGCGTCCGCATCGGGCGCGGTGCGGCATGAGGGGAATCCCTGCTCACGCCCCAA
Organism: Myxococcus eversor; assembly: GCF_010894455.1. Lineage (GTDB taxonomy): Bacteria > Myxococcota > Myxococcia > Myxococcales > Myxococcaceae > Myxococcus > Myxococcus eversor. Next base: position 1,862 of record NZ_JAAIXY010000037.1, read on the forward strand.
GCACCATGGGCAGACGCCCACCGGACAATTCATTGACTTCGGCAACCACTTACACGCCGTCATATTGCCTTTCCGGTCCCTCCGTGGCTTACTGTCTTTGCGTCTGATGGGCCAATCAGAACCCAGACGCCAAGGAAACGGAGACACCTATGTTCATGACGGGACTGCGTCGTTGTGCGCTGTTGGCTGGAGTCGTGGCATTGACCGCGTGCGGAGGTCCGCTCCCGGAGGAGCAGGCGCCCACCGAGGCCACGCCGGGCGAGGAGGTCACCATGGAGGAGGTGACCGAGGGCGGTGAAGTCGAGGCTCAGCTCTGCTCACTGACCGTCAAGGAGGCATGTCAGCCCAACCTGCGGACCTGCGGCATCCGCTGCTGCGATGGAACGCTCATCCAGGCCCCGAACACGGCCTGTGGCGCATGTGAGCCACTCGCGTATGAAGTCTGCGCCTGGCGCGGCGGTCCGTGGCACATCCGCTGGACGAACTGACGCACTGGCGAATCGCACGAACCCGTCCATTCGTGCGGCGGACAGCACACCGCGAGTCAATTGACGGAGTCAACCACTCACATCCACGTCGCTCGTCGTGCGCCCATGGCGGACGCGAACCGCCGTCCCTTACCCTGAGCAGGACGACTTCGGCCTGACTGAAGCTGGATGACTTTGACCCCAGGGCGAGAGGGCCCCGCCGCTGCTTTGCCTTGGCGGCGGGGACTTCTCTCGGCTGGAGAGTCGCGGCCACTTTCCCTATCCTTGGGGCTCATTCAGCGAGGAGCACGCTGTTGGCCCGTATCGCATTCGTCGTGGTGGAGCCGTTCGCCGACTGGGAACCCGCGCTGCTGGCGGCGGTGGCTCGCGAGGACTTTGGCGACCAGGTGTCGTGGTGGTCTCCGGGGGGACGGCCGGTTCCTTCGATTGGCGGAATGACCATCCAGGTCCACGGCGCGCTCGAGGACTTCTCCACCGACCAGGCCGAGGCGCTCGTCCTGATTGGGTCCCCGCTCTGGATGACGGCCGCGAGCCCCGACCTCACGCCCTTGCTGCGGCGCGCGGCGGACGCGGGCCTCGTCGTCGCTGGCATCTGCGGCGCGACGCTCGCGCTGGCCCGGGCCGGCCTGCTCGATGATTGCGCTCACACCAGCAACGCCCTCGACTTCCTCCAGCAACATGTCCCCGCCTACCGCGGCGCCGCGCACTATCGACCGGGGGCGCGCGCGGTGCGTGGCGGACGGATTGTCACCGCGTCCGGCTCGGCGCCCACGAGCTTCGCCTCGGAAGTGCTCGGCGCCCTGCATCCCGAGGCCACGAAGTCCCTGTCCGAGTTCGTCACGGAGTTCGGGCGCGAGCACCAGCCCGCCTGAGCCCTCGCGCGGACAGCGTCCCCAGGCGGCTTCCGAGCCCGTGTGCTTCAATGGAGGGAACGCGGGCCCTCTCGCTGCATCACGAGGCAGACCATGACCCTCATCGAGCCCGTCCTCCTCGCGGCCGCCACCCTCAGCGGCATCGCTGGCGCCGTGTGGGGCATCACCTCGGCCCCCATCTGGGGACTCGACGGCTTCGTCGGCGGCGCCGTGCGTGGGCTCGGTGGCTTCGTCGGTGGCTTCATCGGCGGGGGCGCCTCGTTCGCCGCGGTGTTCTTCGCCCTGGGGTGCGTGCTCCTCCTTCTGGACAAGGCACGCAAGAAGCGCCAGCGCCACACCGGGGGACCTGACCAGCCGCCCTCGCCCTGAAGTCGGACCTCGGAGTGGACGTCGCCCACCTCGACTCCTGCTTTTCCGGGCAACGCCCGGGGGCCTACAGCGCCCCAACGAACGAAACGCGCCAGCGGCCCTTGGCCCTGCATTCCGGGCGACCTACTCTCGGAAGCAGTCCCATGGCTTCCAACCCCTACCGCGTCAATCCGGACGACCCGCGCGCTCCTCCCCAGGAGTTGTGGGAGCAGCTGACACCCGAGGAGCAGGCCCAGGTCATCGACAGCCTTCCCTCCGAGTTTCCCGTGTCACAGACGCACCCTCCCGAGGGGGACCCTCACTACGAGGCCAAGTCGCGGACGAGGGAGGTGCTCGGGAGCTTCTTCTCTCGCATTGGCCGCAAGGTGTACCTGGCTTGCGAACTGCCCGTGTACTACCCGGGCGAGTCGATGTTCGCTCCGGACGTCATCGCCGTGTTGGACGTGGAGTCCCGTTCCCGCATGCGCTGGATGGTGAGCGCTGAAGGAAAGGGCCCGGACCTGGCCCTGGAAGTCATCGTCGCGGGGGAGCGACGCAAGGACCTGGAGCGCAACGTGGAGCGCTTCGCCCGCCTCGGAATCCGCGAGTACTTCGTCTTTGACCGAGGCCGGCTGCGGCTCAGCGGCTGGAGGCTCGAGGAGGGACGCCGTGCCTACCGCCCCATCCTTCCCCAACATGGGTTCTACCGCTCGGACGTGCTCGGCCTGGAGCTCCAGGTGGACGACGAGCGGCTTCGCTTCTACGTCGGCGGCGCGGCGCTTCCCGAAGCCCAGGAGATGATTTCGCGACTCGAGCACATGATGGAGCGCGTCGAGGCGAGCCACACGGACCTGGAGCACCAGCTCACCGAGGAGATGCGCTTGCGCGCGGAGGAGTCTCGCCTGCGCGCGGAGGAGACCCAGCGCCGCGAGGACGCCGAGCGTCGCCTGGCCGAGGCCCTCGCCGAGCTGGAGCGGCTGCGCGGCGAGCGAGGCTGAGCGCCCTGCCTCAGGTCTGGTAGCCGCGCGCCTGCAGGCGGAACAGGTGCGCGTAGCGCCCGTCCTTCGCCATCAACGCGTCGTGGCTGCCCAGTTCGTCCACGCCGCCGTTGTGCAGCACCGCAATCTGGTCCGCCATCCGCACCGTGGAGAAGCGGTGCGAAATCACAATCGCCATCCGGTCCGCCGCCAACGCCTGGAAGCGCTCGAACAACGCGTGCTCCGCCTCCGCGTCGATGCTCGCCGTGGGCTCGTCCAGAATCAGCACCTCCGCGTCGTCGCGCATGAACGCTCGCGCCACCGCCAGCTTCTGCCACTGCCCCGCCGACAGCTCCTGCCCCTTCTCGAACCACCCGCCCAGCATCGTGTCGTACTGGCTGGGCAGCGTCTCAATCACCCCGCTCGCTCCACCCTGCTCCGCCGCCTTCACGATGCGGCCCCGGTCCTCCAGCGCCGGCACATGCCCCAACCCGATGTTCTCCGCCACGTTGAACTGGTAGCGCACGAAGTCCTGGAACACCGCTCCGAAGCGGCTGCGCAAATCCCCCACGTCCATGTCCCGGATGTCCACGCCCCCGTAGAGGATGGCCCCCTCCGTCGGCTCGTACAGCCGCAACAGCAGCTTCAACAACGTGCTCTTCCCCGCCCCGTTCTCCCCCACCAGCGCCAGCTTCTGTCCCGGCCGCAGCGTCAACGACACGTGCCTGAGCGCCCACGCCTCCTTCCCCGGATAGCGGAAGGACACGTCGCGCAGCTCGATGTGATTGGTCGGCCCGCGCGGCGGTGACTTCGCCGGCAACACCCGGGACGTCTCGGCGCCCGTCGGAATCTCCAGGTACGTGAAGAGATTGCTCATGAAGAGCGCGTCCTCGAACATGGAGCCCACGCTCGTCAGGATGCCCTGGAACGCCGCCTGCCCCTGCCGGAACACGCCCAGGTACAACACCATGTCGCCCACGCTGATGGCCCCGTCCGCCGCCTTCCCCGCGACAAACAGATAGCAGCCATAGAAGGCAGCCAGCGACAGCAGGCCCAACCCCAACCCCCACGCCATCCGCTTGAAGGCCAGCGCCCGGTCCTCCGCGAAGAACTTCCGGAACAACTCCCGGTAGCGCCCCAGCACCAGCTCCCCCAACCCGAAGAGCTTCACCTCCTTCACGTGGCTGTCGCGCGTGAGAATCCACTCCAGGTAGTTCAGCTTGCGCCCCTCCGGCGCACGCCACGAGTAGAGCCGGAAGCCCGCCATCGCCAGCCGCGCCTCCGCGATGAACGCCGGAATCGACGCCGCCACCAGCACCACGACGCTCCACGGCGACAGCGCAATCAACAGCGCCGCGAAGGTCGACAACGTAATCGCGTTGCGGACGATGGAGAACGCCTGCATCACCAGCGACAGCGGCCGGCTGCTCGCCTCGCGCCGCGCGTTCTGCATCTTGTCGTAGGTGTCCGAGTCCTCGAAGTGCCGGAGCTCCAGCGCCAACGCCTTCTGGAGAATCTGCTCGTTGAGCAGGTTGCCCAGGTTGGCGCGCAACAACTCCCGCGTCAGCGTCAGCCCCCGCTCCACCACCCCCGCGCCGAGCATCAACCCGAACTCCAACCCCACCAGGCCGTAGACGCGCGAGTGCGCCTCCGCCGAGCCCTGCGCGGACGCCACCACCGCGTCCACAATCAGCTTGCCCACCCAGGCGATGGCCGCCGGCAGCACCGCCGCCACCAGCGTCAGCGCGCCCAGCAACACCGCGCCCTGGGGGCTCGCGCGCCAGAAGAGGTGGAACGTGCCAGGGAGCTGCCGGAACAGGCTTCCGGCCCCCTTCAGGCGTTCCTTGAGGGAGGGCTTCGCGGGGGGCGTGGAATCAAGAGGACGAGAAGACACAGGGCGCGTACATAACGCGCCCGGCGTCCGCGCGCTCGGCCCCTCACGACATCGCGCGTCCTTCGTGACGGGACACCAGCACGTCGCACGAGGACCTCGCCAGCACCCGCTCCGCCAGCGAGACGCCGCACCCCTCGGACGGGCCCGAGCCCGCCAGCGCCAGCAGGTCCGTGCCCAGCTCCGCCGCGTGCGCGAGGATGCTCTCCCCCGGCTCTCCTCCACGCAGCCGGGCTTCCAGCTCGCGCCCCGTCTCCCGGTAGGGAGCCAGGAAGCGGGCGAGCGCCACCCTCGCGGCGTCCTCCCGCTCCCGCTGCAATATCAAGAAGCGCTCCGGTGACACCCCGCGCGCTCGCAGCGCCGCTTCTTCCGCTCGGGTGTCCACCACGTGCAGCACCTCCACGGGCGTCAGGGGGCACAGCCGCAACGTCAGCTCCAGCGCCCGCCGGGACTCGCGCGAGAAGTCCACCGCCACCAGCGGGTTCGCATAAGGCCGCGCCGGATGCGGCAGCACCGTCAGCACCGACGTGTCCAGCCGCCGCACCATGCGCCTCACCGTCGAGCGCTCTCCCAGCTCCTTCCCGGGCGTCGTCACGTGCGTGCCGCCCAGGACCACCAGCTCCGCGCCCTGCTCGCGCGCCACCGCCACCGCCGCGTCCACCGCGTCTCCCCGCCGCAGCTCCTCGTGCACCGTCACGTCCGGCCGCTGCCGCAGCCGACGACACACCGCGCTCACCGCCTTGCGCAGACAGCGCTCTCCCGCGACGACGCCTCCCGCGGGGGTGCCCTCCAACAGAGGCCCCGCGTGCAACAACGTGAAGGAAGCGCCCTGCCCCAGCGGCAGCCGCAGCGCACGGGCCAGCGCCAGCTCGGAGCGCAGTGAAAAGTCCGTCGCCACCACCAGGCGTGTCATGCCCCTCGGTCCCCGGAAGGGCCCCTGTGACGACGCCAAGGGAATGGCCATTCGGGTCAGCTCGTGCTGCCTCATCGCGAGACCCTCCTTTCGTCTGTCCTCACTTCTTTAGTGTCGGCGCCGTGGGGCGGTGACACGCCATCCCATGCACCCGACACGACCTGGGCGAGCCGTTGCTCGTTCGGTCCGCCGCTGCCGCGTCGCGGCGACATCCCAGCCCTCGAAGCGAAGATTCAGGCCGACGCGCTCAAATGCCACCCGGTCCCCGGGGACGCCGCGTGCCCGAGCGGACGACGGAGCCCTCCTGTCCTCGCGCGTCCGTCACGCCCTCCGAGCCGGACGTCGTGCGCCCGGCGCATGCCCCGGCGTCCCGTGCGCTGACAGTCGCGACGGCCCGACTCAGACCTGGGTGAGGGTGGAGCACGACACCGCGTTCAGTGAGGACGTGACGTCGCGAGGGGTGGCGAGGGTGCGAGCCCCCGCTGCGCGCGGGAAGGAGAGGTGCGTCGCACGGTGGACGGCCTCCCTGAAAAAACTCCAGGGGGCGGGTGTCCGTATCTCACGTGAGGCGCGAGGGGCCCGCGGCTCGATCTGAGGATTGGCCCGCTTGGCACGTCCGCAGAGCAACAGAGCGACGCCTGCGGGCCGCGCGAAGAACGGCCAGGGCTTTGCAGAAGGGGTGCGGCGGCAGCGCGGTGGGGTGGCGGGACGGACGGGATGCAGCAGAAGGGGGAGGGCCAATGCGCGGGGTCATCACCGGCAGAGAGGTGGTCACCAATCTGGGTCTCATCTACCGAGAGTTCGGCGCGGGCTGTGTGCTGCGCTGCTTGTGGGTGATGCTCAGTGGGAAGACCACGACGTTTCTTGAAGTGGCGTGTCCGCCCGCGGTGAAGCGTTAGGGCGACGACGACGGCGACGGGCCGCGAGGGCGACATGCCCCGCGACCCGACCGTCGGCTTCAACTTCGTGACAGCGGACTAGGGTTCATCGCGGCGAGGCTTGTTGTCGTCCACCGCGTCCCGGACCGCGCGCTTGGCGTCCTCGAGCTTCTCCTTCGCGTGGCCCTTCGCCGTGTCGACCTTGCCTTCGGCCTCCAGCGAACGGTCGCCCGTCGCGGCGCCCACGGTCTCCTTGATCTTGCCCTTGGCCTTGTCGATCAACTCACCCATGACGCGTCTCCTTTGGCTGTGAGCTCCTGAGAGCCGTTGTGGTGTGAGTGTGAACACCCCTTCACGAGCGTGCAGGCACGGGCGAGACGCTCGCCTGCCCTGGAAGCGGCGCAAAGGCGTGTAGGTGCCGGTGTCAGGCGTTCCTCTCTCACCGGGTGGTAATCCCATAATTTTCCTGGAATTGCCTGACATGCAGACAGACTGCGGGTAGGGTTCCGAAGCGGTCCTGACGACCAGGCAGACACGCTATCTGGTTGGAATCCTCCTCTCAGGCTGAAACGGGACGTTGACGCAGGGCGCGCCGGCCCGCACGCTCAGGTCACTGCCACCCCGGAGTCACTGCTTCCCGATGTCTACTCCTCCGCTTCCGACCCCTGGCGCGCTGTTCTGGCGGATGTACATGTTGCGGTCCCTCATCACGACGGTGGCCTTCTGTCCGGCCCTGTACGTGGACATGCAATTGCTCTCACTGGAGGGACCGCGCGCGACGCGCATCCTGCTGGGAGTCATCACCCCGCTGGTGCTGGGGTTGTGCGCGGTGGCGCAGCCGGTGCTCGTGCTGCCGTGGCTCTTGAAGCGCGCCATGGGCTCGCAGGGGAAGCAGCGGGTGGAGCGGTTGATTGGCATCCCCTCCACGCTGGCGTTCGGCGAATCGATGGTGTCGTGGTTCATCGGCGGGGTGCTCTTCAACGGCGGCGTGGCGCTCCTCTTGGACCGGCCCCTGTCGGTGGTGCCGGTGGGCGTGGCGGTGTCGATGAGCGCGGGCCTGTTCAGCAGCCCGCTCCTGTACATGCTCTATGAGCAGGTGCTGATGCCCACCGTGCTGGACGCGTACCAGAAGGCGCCCAGCAGCCGGCCCGCGGGCGACGGCTTCGCGCCCCGACAGTTGTGGCTCCTGCCCGCCACCGTCGTGTCCGCGCTGCTCGTCACGTGTCTGACGAGCATCGTCACGCTGCACCTGCGAATCGAGCGGGAGCTGGGCGAGCTGGCGACGGACATCGAGTCGCGAGGCCAGGCCTCGTCGGCGGACCGCGTGCGCGCCACGGTGGCGCCGCTGCAGCGGGACTTGGTGCTGCCGGTCATCATGTTCGGTGGCTACGCGGCGCTGGGCTCCATCCTCACCGCGGCGTGGGCCGCGCGAAGGCTCGCCAAGGGCTCGCGGGCGGTGGGGGCGTCGCTGGAGGCGCTGGTGGAGGGCCGCGCCGCGCCGCCGCGCTGGGTGTCCACGGACGAGCTGGGAGACCTGGCCGCGACGACGTGGCAGCTCTACCAGCGGCTCCAGGAGCTGCCGCGCTCGCTGCGCTCCTCGGCGGGTGACCTGGCCCAGGCTGGCACGCGGCTGTCGGAGGCCAGCAGCCAGCAGAACCAGACGCTGTCGCGCCAGGCCGCGGCGCTGCATCAGGCGCGCGCCACCGCGCAGGAAATCCAGCAGGCGTCACACGTCGCGGCCTCGCGGGCCACCAGCATCCTCCAGGTCGCCGAGCGCGCCGCGGCCGTGGGCCGGCTGGGCGAGGAGTCCCTGCTCGGCACGGAGAAGGGGCTCGCCTCCATCCGCGATATCGCGGACGGGCTGCACGAGCAGATGATGGATTTGGAGCAGCGCGCCCGCGAGGTGGGCCGTGTGTCGGAGGTGGTGAAGGCGCTCGCGGACCAGTCGCACATGCTGGCCATCAACGCCGCCATTGAAGCGACGCGCGCGGGCGAGCATGGCAAGGGCTTTGGCGTGGTGGCGCGGCAGATGCGCGAACTGGCGGACCAGTCCGTCCAGGCCACCAACCAGGTGCGCGGCCTGCTGGAGACGATGGCCTCCGCCGCCACCGAGGCCACGGAGATGACGAACAAGGGCGCCGCGGGCGTGGAGACGGCGCTGACGCCGCTGCGCAACAGCGGAGAGCGGCTGCGCGAACTGGCCACGCTGTCGCGCGAGTCCGCGTCCGCCGTGCGTCAAATCGCCGAGGCCGTGGCCCAGCAGCACCAGGGCGTGGACCAGCTCTTCGCCGCCGTGCGCGAGCTGGACGAGCTGACGACGGACACGCTGCGACACCTGGACACCACGCAGCAGGCCGCCGTCGCCGTCACCCACGCGACGGGCCAGGTGTCCCAGCTCGCGCAGCGCTACGTCTGAGCCAGCAGCGCTTCTTCCGGTGACACCGGGGGCTCGGGAACGAGCCTCCCTTCCGACGACAGCACCGGCGCGCACAGCAGCACCACCAGGTGCCCCGCGAGCACGCCCAGGCGTGACAGTCGCTCGCGAGGCTCCGGGCCACCCTCCTCGAAGCTGGCCGCGTCCAGGTAGTTCAACTGGACCTCCGCGCGCCCATGGAGCACCCCCACGCGCGCGTCGAGCGTGGCCAGGCGCGAGAGCATCTCCTCCAGGAAGGCCGTGGCCCGCACCAGCATCGCCGCGCGGTCATCCAGGCCTCGCACGCGCGCCTCCACCGTGTCCGGCGCGGGCGAGGCGGCCCAGGGCGCCGCGGCGTCGAACAACGACATCCCATCCAACACCACCGGCACCGCGTCCTCCAGGAGCCAGCCCCGCTCCAGCCACTCCAGCACCGGCACCAGCTCCGAAGGCGCCGTCGCCCCCGCGCCGAAGAGCGGCCACGCGCGCCGCGTCCCACGGGACACGGGCTCCGGAGGCAGCGCCTCCAGCGCGGACAGGGCCTCGGCCGGAAGGACGTCCTCGCGCCGCGCGTGCTCCCACCGCTCCAACCGCGCCAGCAGTCCGCGCAGCGGCTCCACGACTTGCGCCTTCGCCTTCGCCTGCCGCTCGCCGAGCGAGGCCATGGTGTCCCGCACCCGCAGCCGGGCGGACTTGAGCGCCCCCAGCGCCACCGCGTGCCGCTCCTTCGCCGCGCGGACCTCCGGTGGGTCCGGAGGCCCCATCAGGCCCTCATCGAAGGCCCGCTTCACGCCGAGCCCCAGCGCCGTCAGCACCAGGCCACCCACCGCGAACGGGATGAATAAGGGCATGCTCTCGCGACCTCCAGGAACAGTCATGACAGCTTCGCACCCGCCACGCCGCCGCGCGAGCCGGGCCCGCCGTTCGCACGGAGAGGAGGGAGGCTCAGCCAGCGCGCGCCCGGGGCGCCTGCATTGGCGGGCCCGAGGCATTTCGTGTCGCGTCCTCGAGCGGCGGCACATACGGCCAGCCCGGCAGCGGCCCCTGGCCCGCCTCGCGGTTGAGGTAGTCCGCGGCGATGTTGGCGCTCTCCATGATGGTGAGCAGCCCGCTGCCTGGATGCGTGCCACCGCCCACCCAGAACAGGCCCTCCACGTCCGGGCTCTTCACGCGGGGCCGCAGCGGACCCAATTGCAGCCACGTGTGAGAGAGATTGAAGACGGCGCCCCGGAACACGTTGAAGTCGTCCCGCCACGTCTCCGCGGTGAAGTAGCGCTCTTCACGGATGTGCTCTCGCACGCCCTTCAGGCCCACCTTCGCGAGCATGTCGGGGATGCGCTCGCGCAGCGTGGCCTGAGTCTTCACCCAGTCCACCGGGCGCGCGGTGTTGGGCGTGGGCACGAGCACGTAGAGCGTGGAGTGTCCCTTCGGCGCGCCGGACGGGTCCGTCACGCACGGGTTGCACACGTAGAAGGGCGGGTCGTCCACGTCTACTTCACGGTCCTCCAGCGCGTCGCGGTCCGTGCGCCGCGCGGCCTCCGAGAGATAGATGAGGTGGTGCGGCAAGTCGTCGTAGCGCGTGTCCAGCCCGTAGTACGCCATGAAGGTGCTGCACGAGTACTTCGCCTTCTCCAGCGCCGCGTCCGTCAGCCGCGAGCCCTCGCGCGCCTCGGCGGGAACCAGCTTCGTCGCCGCGTAGGGCAGGTCCGCGTTCATCACCACCGCGTCCGCGTCCAGCACCTCGCCACCCACCAGCTTCACGCCCGCCACGCGCCCCGCCTCCACGCGCACGCGCTCCACCGGCGCGCCCATGCGGAACGTCGCGCCCAAGTCTTGCGCGCAGCGCATCATCCCTCGCGCCAGTTCGCGGAAGCCGCCGTCCACGTGCCACACGCCGAAGGCCAGCTCCAGGAAGGGAATGACGCTGAACACCGACGAGCACGTCGTCGGGTGCAGGCCCAGGTACTTCGACGGGTACGCCAGCGCGTACGTCAGCCGGTCGTCATGGAAGAAGGAGTCCAGGTGCCGGTACAGCGTCTGCCACGGCTTGAAGCGCAGCGTGGGCGCCAGGCGCCAGGGCGCGTAGTAGCCCAGGCTGCCCGCATGCGTGCAGATGAACTTCTCGTACGCGACGCCGTACTTCTCCCGTCCGTCCGAAAGCCACCGGCGCATCGCCTCCACCTGGGTGGGTCCGAAGCGGGCGAGCTCCGACTCCATGCGCTCCGGGTGACGGCTGGTGTCCAGGTGGGTGCCGTCCCAGAAGTGCACCCGCGTGTTGACGTCCAGGGGGACCAGCTTCACGTAGTCCGCCAGTCGCCGCCCCGCCCGCTCGAAGATGCGCTCCAGCACCCCGGGGAGCTGGAGGATGGAAGGACCAGTATCGAGCGAATACTCGCCCTGGGGTCCGAGCGTCAGGCCCTTCATCCGGCCTCCCGGCACCAGGTCCTTCTCCACCACGGTGACTCGAAAGCCCTGTCCGGCCAGGTTGATGGCGGCGGACAGGCCCCCGGGGCCAGCTCCCACGACGATGACGTGACGCACCATGGCTCCTAGAATGCCCTGAGCGAGCACCCGTTGCAGTGTCCCAGGTACGAACGGGCGGGCGGGCATTGTGTTTCGCCCCCGGGCGTTTCTCCTGGAAGACACGTGGGAGCGGGGACGGCTTGAAGGGGGCCGCCGCGCACTCGAAGCTCGCCTCGTCGTCCTCCCGGCCCCTTTCCCGGCAACCTTCCTGCGGTCCTGCCTCCACGCAGCCGTGTCGACACCCCTGCTCACCCACCTGCGCCGCGACGCGGCCGCGTACTGCGCCCTGCTGCTGGGGCTGCTCGTCACCACGGGGGCCACGTCCTACGTCCAGCGCGGCGTGGACCTGCGGCGCGAGCAGCTCTTCGAGGACGCCGTCGCCGACGGCACCGTGGCCCTCCAACTGCGCATGGACATGTACCAGGCCATGCTGCTGGGCACGCGCGGCGTCTTCAGCGGCAGCCAGGAGGTGGAGCGCCGGGAGTTCCGCGCGTACACCGAGAGCCTGGAGGTGAGGCAGCGCTTCCCCGGCATCCAGAGCATCGGCTTCGCGCAGTGGCTTCAGCAAGAAGCGCTCGCGGAGCACGAGGCCCTGATGCGCGCCGAGGGCTTCACCCAGTACCACGTCCAGCCCCGGCTGGAGCGGCCTCACCATGCCGTCATCGTGATGGTGGAGCCCTTCGACGTGCACAACGCCCGCGCGCTCGGCTTCGACGCGCTGGCGGAGCCCGTGCGGCACGCGGCCCTCCAGCGCGCGCTGGAGACGGGGCTGCCCGCGGCGACCGGCATGGTGCGGCTGTTGTCGGAGGATGAGGATGAGGACCCGGACCTCCGGACGGGCTTCGTGCTCTACGTGCCGCTCTTCGAGAAGCCGGAGCCCACCACGTCCGAGGAGCGCCACGCGCGGCTCCTGGGCTTCGTGTTCGGGGCCTTCCGCATGAAGGACCTGGTGGAGGGCCTGCGCTTCCCCGGCTTCCAGTCCACCATCGACCTGGCCATCTACGATGGGACGGAAGCCCACGAACATGACCTGCTCTACAGCTCGCGCGTCGAGCATCCCGCAGTCGAGCACAACACCCCGCTGCGCTCGCAAGTCAGCCTGTCGGTGGCCGGAACGCCGTGGACACTGGTGTTCACCACCCGGCCCGCCTTCTTCGAGGGGACGAGCTCCAGCCACCCGACCACCGTGGCGGTCGGCGGGCTGCTGATGTCCCTGCTGCTGTTCCTCGTCACGCGCGCCCAGGTCAGCGCGAGGGCCTCCGCGGAGCGCGCCAGCGCCGAGCAGCAACGGCTGGCGAGCGAGGCCCAGTCGGCGGTGCGCATCCGCGACGAGTTCCTCAGCGTCGCCGCGCACGAGCTGCGCACGCCGCTCACGTCCTTGAAGCTCCAGCTCCAGCTCCTCTTCCGGCAGCTCCACCAGAAAGAGCCCCTGGACCTGGGCCGCCTGGAGCGCGGCGTGGAGACCTGCGAGCGCCAGATGACCCGGCTCACCAAGCTGGTGGACAACCTGCTGGACGTGTCGCGCCTGTCGAGCGGGAGGATGGAGCTGCAGTTGGAGTCACTGGAGCTGGGAGAGCTGGTGCGCGAGCTGGCGCGCCGCTTCGAGATGGAGGCGCAGACGGTGAACGTGCGCCTGGAGGTCAACGCGCCCACGCCCATGACGGGCCGGTGGGACCGGCTGCGGTTGGAGCAGGTCATCACCAACCTGCTGTCCAACGCGCTCAAGTATGGACATGGCGCGCCGGTGGACGTGCACGTGCGGGGCGACGAGCACGAGGCCCGCCTGGAGGTGCGTGACAGGGGCATCGGCATCGCCCCCGAGGACGCGGAGCGCGTCTTCGACCGCTTCGAGCGCGCGGTGTCCAGCCGTCACTACGGAGGCCTGGGCCTGGGCCTGTTCATCACCCGCCAGCTCGTGGAGGCCCATGGCGGCCACATCTTCCTGGAGAGCCACCCCGGCGCGGGCACCACCTTCATCGTCGTGCTGCCACGCGCGGGGCCTGACGCCGGGGCCGAGAATCCACCCCGGCCGCCGGAGCCTCCTGGACCGCCGCTGCACTGAGCACGCCCAGGCGTCATTACCAGGCGTAGTCCTCGGGCGCGGGGCGGTGGCCCGGGAAGATTTCATTCAGCGTGGCCAGGGTCTTCTCGTCGAGCTTCACGTCGAGCGCACGGAGCGCCGCGTCAAGCTGGCCCGCGGTGCGCGGCCCGATGATGGGCGCGGTGACGGCGGGCTGATGGAGCAGCCACGCCAGCGAGACGTCACCCGGCTCGTGCCCCAGCTCGGCGGCGAGGTTCTCGTAGCGCTCGATTTTCTCGCGATTCTTCTGGAGGGCCTCCTGAGCGCGGCCCTCCAGCCGGCGCTTGCCCTCGCGCTCCTTCTTCAGCACGCCGCCGAGCAGGCCGCCCTGGAGCGGAGACCACGGGAGGATTCCCACGCCGTAGTGCTGGGCGGCGGGCAGCACCTCCAGCTCCACGGTGCGCGCCATCAGGTTGTAGAGGGACTGCTCGCTGACCAGCCCCATGAAGTCGCGGCGCGCGGCGGCGGCCTGCGCCTGGGCGATGTGCCAGCCGGCGAAGTTGCTGCTTCCCACATAGAGCACCTTGCCCTGGGCGACGGCGACCTCCATCGCCTGCCAGATTTCCTCCCACGGCGTGGCACGGTCCACGTGGTGGAACTGGTACAGGTCGATGTAGTCGGTGCGCAGCCGCTTCAAGCTGGCGTCCAGCGCGCGGCGGATGTTGAGCGCGGACAGCTTGCCCTCGTTGGGCCACTCCCCCATGGGGCCGTAGAGCTTGGTGGCGATGACGGTGCGCTCGCGCCGGCGGCCGCCCTGCGCGAACCAGTTGCCGATGATCTGCTCGGTGCGGCCCTTGTTCTCGCCCCAACCGTAGACGTTGGCCGTGTCGAAGAAGTTGATTCCGCGCTCCAGCGCGGAGTCCATGATGGCGTGGGCGTCGGGCTCCTCGGTGGTCCAGCCGAAGTTCATCGTGCCGAGGCACAGCCGGCTGACGGAGAGACCCGAGCGCCCCAGGTTCGTGTACTTCATGTCGACTCCCTCGCGGCCGGATGGAAGGACGCTGCGCACTGGGGAACGGCCCGGCCCGCCGCCGTTCGAGCGCGCCACAGTGACGGCTCGCGCCGCACGAGTCGAGTCCGAACACGGACCGCATCGGAGCGCCGTCGTGTCACGAACTCAGCGCAGCGCCACCGACGTCATCCGCGACACGATGCGCAGACAGGCCCGCAGGGCGGGGCCCGGGGGCGTGGGGGCCCGGGCAATCACCAGGTCCACGTGCCGGGGAGTGCCCGCGACGGCGCGATAGACGGCGCCCTCGCGCGAGAAGGTGCGGACCGACTCCGGGAGGATGGCGCACCCGAGCCCGGCCGCCACCAGGCTCACCATGGTGAACCACTCCACCGCCTCCGCGACGAACGTGGGCGAGAAGCCCGCCTCCAGGCACATGCCCATCATCGCGTCATGCAGCGACGGAGCCGTGTCCCGCGCGAAGCCGATGAAGGGCTCGTCCGCGAGTTGCTCCAGCGGCACCCGTGTCTTTCGCGCCAGCCGATGGCCTGACGGCAACACGAGCACGAGCGGCTCCCGGCGCAGCGTGTCGATGAGCACCCCTGGCGCGATGACGGGCCCCCGCGCGAAGGCCACGTCGAGCTGTCCCAGCCGCACCTCCTCCAGGAGCGTCGCGCTGCCCGCCTCGCGCAGCATCAGGTGCACCTCCGGGTGCTCGGCTCGCAGGCCGCGCAGGACCTCCGGCACCAGGGCGAACGCGGCGGGGTTGACGAAGCCGACGCGTAGCAACGACTGCTGCTCCCGGGCGGTGCGCTGGGCGGCCTCCGCCGCGTGGGACAGGTGGACGAGCGCACGCCTCCCCGCTTCCAGGAGCGCCTGTCCCGCCGGGGTCAGCTCGACGCGCCGTCTGTCCCGCTTCAGCAACTGGCAGCCGAGCTCCTCCTCCAACTTGCGAATCTGCTGGCTGAGGGCGGGCTGTGCCAGGCGCAGTTGCTCCGCGGCCTTGCGGAAGTGCAGCGTCTCCGCGACCGCGATGAAGCACGTGAGGCGACGGGTATCGAGCGTGGGTGAGATCACTTCGCTATCACAGGCCCGGATTTCGGTATTGGACGCGCGACGGGTCGCTGACTTCTAACGGAGCCCATGTCCTCGAGCATCATGGGCTTCCTGGCCACACTGTCACTCGCCATCTCGGCCTCCGCCACGGAATCCCCACCCACCGCCGTGCCCCGCTTCGAGCCCGCCCCCTGCCCCGCCACCGTGGAGGCCGGGGAGAACATCGAATGTGGGTTCCTGGTCGTCCCGGAGAACCGACAGAAGGCAGACAGCCGCTCCATCAAGCTGCCGGTGATGCGCCTGCGCAGCCGCGCGGCGAAGCCGGCGAAGGACCCGCTGCTCTTCATGCCCGGCGGCCCCGGAGTCAGCGCCTTGGCCCGGCTGCGCTCCGGGAGGAAGAACCCCCTGCTCGACGAGCGCGACTTCATCGCCATGGAGCCGCGCGGCGGAAAGATGGCCCAGCCCGCGCTGGAGTGTCCCGACATCAACGCCCTCAAGGGCGACATCGCGGCGGGCCGGCTGCGTGGTGCCAAGGCGCAGGACGCGCTGACGAAGGCGGCGGGTCGCTGCCGCGCGACGCTGACGGCCGCCGGGGTGGACCTGGACGGATACACGACGACGGCCACGGCGGATGACCTCGAGGACCTGCGCAAGGCCCTGGGTTACGGGACGTGGAACCTCCAGGGGCTCTCCTACAGCACGCGGCTGATGCTCACCGTGCTGCGCCGGCATCCGGCGGGGGTGCGCTCGGTCATCCTGGATTCGGTGCTGCCGCCCGAGGTGAACTTCGACGAGGTCGGCGCGGTGAACCTGCTGCGCTCGCTCGACCTGGTGTTCGACGGGTGCGCCATCGACCGCGAGTGCTCCGCCGCGCATCCGGACCTGCGCAAGCGCTTCGCGCAGCTCATCGCCACCGCGGAGCGCAAGCCGCTGCCCCTGGTGCTGAAGGAGTCCGTGACGGAGGGACGTCCGGTGGAGGTGCGCGGCGCTCAGGTCGTCGAGGCCCTCTACACGGCGTTGCACGACCCGGACGCGATTCCCTTCCTCCCGCGCATCATCAGCCGGGCGGCGGCGGGCGACTACTCGGAGCTGACGCCGTGGGTGGAGCGCAGCCAGGGGGCGTCGACGATGAGCTGGGGACTGCGGCTGTCGGTCTGGTGCTCGGAGGAGATTCCGTTCGAGGACCCGAAGCGCATCGCCGCGCAGCGCTCGCCGGCGATGGGCCTGGGCGGTGTCGACGAAGGCACGGCCTCCGTGGAGACGTGCCGCGTGTGGAATGTGGCGCCGGTACCCGCCGAGGAGAACACGCCAGTGAAGAGCGACGTGCCGACGCTCATCTTCGCGGGGGAGTTCGACCCGGACACGCCTCCGGACTGGGGGCGGCAGTTGCTGGAGTCCATGCCCCAGGCCCGCTACGTCGAGATGCGGGGCTACAGCCACGGCGCGTCGTTCAACCGCTGCGGTGGAGAGGTCACCCTGGCCTTCCTCCGCGACCCCAAGGGGCCGTTGCCGTTGGACTGCGTCCTGAAGCTTCGCGGCGTGGACTTCGGAAAGAGCGCAACGACTCCTTGAGGCGCCGCTTCCCCGACGACGCTAGGCTCACGGAGCATGACGCCCCGTCCCCTCCCGTTCCGAGGAAGCATGAGCCGCCGCCCTTCCGAGCGTCTGCGGCGCTACCTCCAACAGTGGTTGGAGCAATTCCTCCTCAACCCCTCGGAGTCTGCTGACCAGCGACAGCTCGCCCGCGAGTCCGGCGCGCTGCCACTGTATGGCGACCTGGGGGGCCTCATCGCCATCCACCCCGACGGCACGGTGTTGACGTACGAGTGGGAGACCTCCAGGTCCGAGGTGACCGACGAGAGGTGGACGGTGGTGGCACTCACCAACGGGTGCCGGAAGCATCCCGAGTTGAGAGAGCTGTTGCCTCCACGTACCGCGAGCGCGCTCGACTGCGCGACCTGCACGGGAACCGGGTCTCTCGCCCACTCCGTGACGTGCGGAACCTGCCTTGGCCTCGGCTGGCATGAGCCCGAGGCGGACTGAGGCTCGCGCCCCGAATCAAGCCGCGTGAGGCACGCGACGGGGCCGCGTGAAGCGGGAGAGCAGCGCCGCCACGCCCCACCAGATGAGCCCCCAGACCAGGACGACCGCGACCCAGCCGAGCACCGACGGCCCCGCCCAGCCGCCCGACGGCGCCGTCGAAAGGACAGGGAGCCCCAGGGCACGCAGGGGCATCAGCGGCAGGTAGATGGAACCGGCCAGCGCGGGAGCCAGGTCCTTCGGGAGAAACGCAATCGCCAGGAAGTGCAGCGCCATCATCGCTGCCCAGGCCACCCATCGAATTCGCATCGCCTCACAGCCTCCGGGGACCGGCCATATGAGTCAAGGGTGGTGCATTTCTTCCAAGCGCTCGCCGCCCGTTCCAGGTGGAATCCGCGTCCCACCCTGTTGGAGCCCACCCTCATGTCGTCGACCGCTTCACCCCTCGCCGTGCCGGAACCCTGGGACCTCGTCGCGCCTGACTACGTGCGCGAGCTGCTCCCCATGTTCGAGACCTTCGCCAGGGACGCCCTCGCCCGCACCGGCACCAGCACGGGCTCACGCGTGGTGGACGTGGCGGCGGGTCCCGGAACACTGTCCCTGCTCGCGGCACGACAGGGTGCCCGCGTGACGGCGGTGGACTTCTCCCCCCGGATGCTCGCCACCCTCCGGGAGCGCGCGACGTCGGAAGGGCTCGACATCGAAGCGCTCACGGGCGACGGCATGGCCCTTCCACTGCCGGACCAGAAGTTCGACGCCGCCTTCTCCCTCTTCGGCCTGATGTTCTTCCCGGACCGCCCGCGCGGCTTCCGCGAACTGCACCGCGTCCTCGTCCCGGGCGGCCGTGCCGTCGTGTCGAGCTGGCTGCCCTTCGAACACTCGCCCACGATGAACACCGTCTATCAATCCCTCGCGGAGCTGATGGGCGGAGGAAGCGGCGGACCCCGCGACGGCATGATGCCCCTGTCAGACAAGGAGACCTGTCGGCGGGAGATGACCGCGTCTGGGTTCGATGAGGTCGACGTGCACGAGGTCACGGCCCGCGTGGAATACCCCACCACCGTCGCCATGGTGGACGCATTGATGCGCTCCAGCGCCCCCGTCGTCCTGGCGCGCAAGGCATTGGGCGACACGTGGCCTTCCCTCCAACAAGCCCTGGAAGAGAAGGTCGCCGCCCTCCTGGGCGCCGGTCCCCAGGTCGGCCTCTTCAATGCATACCTCACCACCGGCATCCGCCATCTGTCCGCGGCGTCCAAGACCCGACACTCCCAGGCCGACAAGCGTTGAGCGAGAGACAATCTGGCTGCTTTTCGCCGCCCCCGCGGCCCTGAACGCCTGATTGTGACCTTTCCTCTCCCTTCGTACGTCTGCAATGCCATTGCGGCTTCGGAGACAGCGTGGGGACATACCGCATCGTGAAGAAGCTGGCCGCGGGCGGCATGGCCGAGGTCTATCTGGGCAAGGTGGTGGGCGCGGAAGGCTTTGAAAAGCCTGTCGCGGTGAAGCGAATCCTCCCTTCCTTCGTGCAGGACGCGGCCTTCGTGGACCTCTTCCTGCGCGAGGCGAAGCTCTCCGTCTCCCTTCAGCACGGCAATGTCTTGCAGGTGCTGGACCTGGGCTCCAGCGCCGGCCAGTACTACATGGTGATGGAGTTCGTGGACGGGGAGAACCTGAGCGCGCTGCTCAAGGCGGCCCGCAAGCGCCAGGTGCCCCTGGGGATTCGCGAAATCTGCTTCATCGCGCAGCAGGTCGCGGACGGCCTCGCGTATGCCCATGGCTGCACGGACTCCGGGGGCGCGCCGCTCAACATCATCCACCGCGACGTCAATCCCTCCAACGTCATGGTCTCCAGCAACGGAGGCGTGAAGCTGGCCGACTTCGGCATCGCCAAGGCCGCCGACGAGGGACACCAGGAGACGCAGGTCGGCGTCCTCAAGGGGAAGATCAACTACCTGTCTCCCGAGCAGGTCCACGGCCGCCCCGTGGACCAGCGCAGCGACATCTTCCTCCTGGGCCTGCTGCTCTTCGAGATGCTCGCCGGACGGCGCCTCTTCGAAGGCACCACGCCTCAAATCATCCACGCCCTGGGCAGCTTCGACGAGCGCACCCTGGAGCCGCTGCCCGGCGTCCCCGCGCCGCTGTGGGCCCTGCTGGTGCGCGCGCTGGCCGCCAACCCCGCCGCCCGCTGCCCGCTGGCCCGCGAGTTCTCCGAGTCCATCCAGAACTTCCTCTTCGACCACCGCTTGCGCGTGGGCGCCTCCGACATCGCCAGCCTCTTCAGCCGCGCGCTTCCCGAATGGCGCTCTCCCCTGGTGGACCTGGCCAGCAGCCCTGGCGAGGAGATTCGCCTGGAGGGCGAGGACTTCCAGCGCGCGCGTTCATCTCCGAACCGGGATGCACGGCGCCCGCCGCCGCCAGGGCCACCGCCCACGTTGAAGCCCGTGACGCCCCCTCCTGGCGGCGCGGGAGTCACCGCGGTGGGGCGCCCCTCCTTCTTCGCGACCCCTCCCCAGCCAGGCCTCGAGCCTCCCACCAGGCTGGCCACCACGGTGGGCCCGCCCGCGCCCCGCGCCATCCGCTCGCGCCAGCAACTGGGCGCCATCCTCCTGACGCGCGGCCTGCTCACACCGCACGTCCTGAACGAAGCGCTGGCGCTCCAGCGGCGCAAGGGCGGCAGGCTGGGTCAGCTGCTCGTGCACGAGAAGTGGCTGGAGCCCGAGCACCTGATGCGCGCGCTGTCCGAGCAGGCCGGCCTGCCGCACATCACCGACGAGAAGCTCCAGGCCCTGCCGGTGCCGAAGGAGCTCGTGCAACGGATCCCCCGCGAGCTGTGCGAGCGGCTGTGCGCCGTCCCCATCGGCCTGCGCGGTCGCGAGCTGTTCTGCGCGGTGGTGGACCCTCGGGATGTGCAGGTCACCGACGCGCTCAAGTTCTCCACGCGCGCCGTCGCCGTCCAGGGGCTGTTCGCCACGGAAGAGGCCATCCGCAAGGCCATCCGCCGCTTCTACGACGAGGAGGAGCAGCCCCAGCCCGCGCATCGCTCCCATGAGCCCATCCCCCTGGACGACGAGCCCGACCCGGGTGGACGCGCGCGCGTGCTCCAGTTCGCGGAGCAGTTCACCGGGCGCGCGGTGCTCGACGGCGGGACCTTCGCGCCGGCCGAACCCCAGGAGGTCAAGACGCCCGCGTCGCTGGAGCCCGTGAGCCGGGCGACGCCGGCCCGGAGCGACGTGCGCGCGCGCATGGTGCTGCTGGTGGCGGAGCCCTCCGAGCCTCGCGAGGCCGTGGTGCGGCTGCTGCTGATGCAAGGGCTGGCGGCGGCGACCAGCCCGGCCGCCGACGCCGAGCGCGCGCTCTCGCTCGGGGGTTATGACCTGGTGCTCGTGCTCGAGGACTCGGTGAAGGAGCCCGCTGTCCTCGCGCAGAAGCTGCGCGCCGCGCACCCGCTGGTGGAGGTGCGCCTGCTGCTGTCCTACAGCGCGGCGCTGATGGGCGAGGGCGGACCGCTGGCGCGGCTCGCGGAGACCCAGGCCCGGCTGCTGGATGGAATGCTGTCCATGCTCGGCGGCAGCGCGACGCTGGCGCCCCTCATGACGAAGCTGGCGCGACGAATCGCGGTGCGGCTGGGCGCGGGGCGCGTGGAGGAAGTCCTCCTCGGCGCGGCGGCCTGCGCGCTGGCCCTGGCCGCGCGACTGGAGGAGCCACGCCGCTTCAAGCTGCCCTCGCGCGCTCGCGCCCTGGTGCTCGCGGGCAACGCCATGCCCGAGGTGACCGAGCTGCTCGTGTCGGTCCTGCCCGAAGGAGAGGAGCGCACCCCGCCCGTGGGACGCGCGGCGGGGGCCCTGCTGGGCGCGGCGCGCTTCGTCCAGGAGGTCCAGAGCGCGCAGCCCACTCCGGCCAAGGCGGCCCAGGCGCTCCAGACCCTGCGCCAGGATGCGCGGTTGCCCGTCCCCGTGCTGGAGGCGCTCACCCTCGAGTGGGAGGGGAACACCCGCGCTGACCAGACCACCCCCAAGGTGGTGGTGGCCGAGACGGACAGCGCCAACGCGATGACGTTGCAAATCCGACTCATGGCGGAGGGCTTCAGAACCGTGCGCGCGAAGAACCGCGTCGACGTGGAGAAGGCGGTGAACGGCGGCGCGCAGGCGGCCATCCTCGCCAACCCGCTGCCGGATGGAGATTTGAGCTCGCTCTTGCAAGCGCTCCGGAAGAACCCGGCCACCGAGGACCTGCCCATCTACCTCATCGTCGACAAGGAAGACCCCACCGTCTTCACCGCCAGCCTCGATGCGGGGGCCGATGACGTCCTGGTCCGCTCCGCGAGCCCCGAGGTGCTCATCGCCAAGCTGCGCCGGGGCATCCAGCAACGCCAGGGGGCTCGCCGCGCCGCCAAGACAGCCCCTTGAGCGCGCGGGCCCCGGTGTTCAGCGGCGCACAGCCCCCACCGAAAACGGGTGCGGGCAAGTCAGCGCTCCTGGGCATCATCCAGGAGTTCCCCTTTCCAGGAGCTCCGGATGATGCTGAAGCCTGCCTTGGGATTCGTGCTGGCGTTGACCGTCGCTGTGGGAATGGTGGTCACCACCTTCCCACGGGATGAGCCCCTCGCGGCCGAGTCCGCCGCCCCCACCTCCAGCGCCTGTGAGGCGGACAAGCAGAAGCTCCTCATGTCGAGGGCCCGCGGCGGCCTTCCGGCAGACGCCACGCCGGCCCTCTTCTCGGACGAGCCGGTGGGCCTGCTGGGCTACTGTTCCTTTGATTGCTCGGGCTGCTCCAGCACCGCGGAGTGCCGGGCTCGCGGCGCGGGCTCCTGTTACAACATCTGCCCCTGAGCGTCGGCGCGCGCGGCGTCACTCGACGCAGTTGTCGGGCTCGTTGCAGGAGTAGGTCACCAGCACGCCCATGCTGAAGCCCTGGCTGCCATTGGGGCCCACCGGGGCGCATGACTGAAGGGAGCGGGTGAGGTTGCAGCCACCCGCTGGACACGCGGCGGCGATGGCCTCGTCCGCGAGGCTGTTCGCCTGGTCATAGGCTCGCGCGCAGTTGACCGACGTCGCCCGCCTCACGACGGTGAACGTCTCGGCGCCACAGGTGCACGTCAGCGCGGACTCCGACGTTCCCAGGACGTCCTCCACCTCCGCCGTGCCGCCACAGGCGCTCAGCGCGAGGAAGAGGCCCGCCACCACCCAGCGCCACGACATGCGATTCAGGTTGGTCATGCCGCGACGCTAGACGCAATTCATGTTCAACAGCAACTCGGGTCCACTGGCGTCTGTCCGATGTCCGTTCAGCACCGGCACAGGCGTTCCACGCGGCTTCATTTCGTGGCGCGCCGCCAGAAGGTACCCTCCCGCACGAAGTGTTCCTGGACCCACCGCTCGCTGGCGGAGGACAGCTGCCATTCGCCGCGTCCCTCCAGGACCAGGTAGTCACAGCGTGCGAGCAGGGGGAGCATGGTCCTCTGCGAGCGCTCATCCTCGAAAGCCGCTCCCGCGTGGGCGAAGCGTCCCGGAGTTCCCAGTGCGTCATTCAGCATGAGGCCATAGGGGTCCACTAGGACGGGGGTGCCCTTCGGGATTCCAGGAAGCCGCCCGGCGGCGATGGCCCAGGCAGGCTCGAAGGTGCAGAGCGCCGAGTCACCGGGGACGGCGACCCGGAGCGTGTGCCCGAGCGTGAGCAGGAAGCGGTCCCGCTGATTCGCCGAGCGGATGGCCGCGGGCAGCGGTGAGAGCGCGATGAGCATTACCGTGGCGGTGACGAGCGCGGCTTGCTTGCGCGAGCGAGTGTCCGCCCACCGCAGCAGCACGGAGGCCCCCAGCCCCGCGAGGACTGCCATGGTGGGCGCCAGGTGCGCGTTGTATTGAGTCCAATAGCTCTTCGACGACAAGAAGGTCGCGACCGTCAGGAGCCAGGCGGCCGAGAAGAGTCGCTCGGCGACGGCCTCTCTTCGACGGGTCCGTGCCAGGGCCACGACCAGGCCCCAGACACAGAGGATGGAAAGCCCCGTGCGGCCCTCGCCCAGAATCGCGAGGAGTCGGTGCCAGACATCCAACTCACCATCGGGAGGGCGGAGCAGTTGGAAGCGCAGAAGGCCATCGAACATCGCGGCCGGAGCGAGCGCGAAGAAGGGCCCCAGCCAGAGCAGGCCCACGACGGCGGCGACGAGCACGACTCGCAGGGCGCGCCTTCCCTGCCCCGCCAGGCTCAGGGCCCACACCATGGCGATGACCCAGGCGCCGGCTGTCAGCTTGATGGCGCACGCGGTGGCGAGGAGGGCTCCAGCCAGCAGGTCCCTTCGCCATGAAGAGACATCAGACCCAGGCCGGAGCCAGACCCAGGCCATGGCAAGGCAGGTCAGGTTGAGCAGCGCCTCCAGGAAGGGCCCGCGCTCGGTGGCGGCGGCCTCCGGAAAGACGGCATAGGCGAGCGCGGCCACGACGCCTGCTCGGACACCCCACTGCTCCTGGGCAATGCGTCCGCTCAGGAGCGCGCTCAGCGCCCCGAACCCGGGGACAAGCCAGCGGACCACCGTGAAGGTCAGGGCCGCGTCGAAGCCGCGTGCGAGCGCGGCCACGGGCGCCAGCAACACTGCGATTCCGGGCGGGTGGACGAAGAAGTAGTCGCGGTAGGGCAACAGGCCGTGGGAGAGGAGCGCCGCGGCGCTGAAGTAGACGCCCTCGTCGTAGTCCACGGGATGCCCGAGGGCACCGCCCCGATGGAAGAAGCCCGCGATGCGCAGCACCCATGCCCCCGCCGCGACGAGCACCAAGGACCACCAGGGGTGGTGCAGTCGGGAAGTGGAGGGAGTCGCGGAACGCACCGAACCACGCGTACCAAAGGCCCCCCGATGTGTCGAGAAGGCTCAATTCACCGCATCGTGAAGAGAGGCCTTTCAACAACAACTCACGTTCACTTCAAGGAAGGCCCGGTGCCCGAGGGAGCACCGGGAAGGGAGTTCGAGGAGTCCCTGTCAGCCGCAGGTGGACGAGAAGTCCGTCACCGCGAAGCTGGTCTGGCGCCCGGAAATCCACGCGGTCTGGTAGCACTCGCAGGACTTGTACCCGACCCACTTCGTGAGCGTCGCGTCGGAGTAGTAGTCAATCCAGTAGGACTGATTGCCGCAGAAGGGCAGCGCGTCCGCGCGCGTGTCGAGTGAAGACTGCTCTTCCTCCATCGCCGGCTCCACACCACCACAGCCCACCATCAGCAGCCCTGCCGCCAACACTCCACCCAGGATGTTGCTGCTTCGCATGTGTGAATCCTCCACCGGGCGATTGGGGGCCCGGTGGGGTAAACCCTAGCACCAGTCTCCTCTGGCACCGCACTCCGTGAGCGTGGGGACAGCGCGCGCAATGCTACTTCGACACGTTCTGGCAGTCTGTTGAAGACGTCAGGGTTGAAAGCCAGAGGCCCTGCGCCGCACCGTGGCGGCGGAGAATTTCGCTACCGTTGAGGCAATGGTGAATGCCGGAAGGCGCGCGCAGACTGCGGTGACACGCATGCGCGGCGCACCTGCATTCCCGCGATGCAGCGCGTGTCCGGGGGATATCGATGACGATGCTCAAGTGGTGGGCCACTCTGCTCCTGTTCGCCGCTGGCTGTGCCGGAGCGCCGGAACACGTCGGCAGCGCCGATTTGCTCGATGTGAGCGTGGCGGACTCGGCGGAGGGCTGCGCGCAGTCGGCGGGCGCCTCCGAGGCAGGCTGCTATGCCCCGTCCTGTGGCGAGGAAGAGTGTGGCCTCTACCGCTGCGAGGACCTCGCCTCGCCACCGTATGCGCTGAGATTTCCACCGGCCCAGGCGGCAGGAGGCGCGACAGCTCGCATCCAGAGATACTGGGGCGGAGCTGTCCCCCTCCCAGGGCGGCAGGCGGTGTTCATCATCCCGTGGTACCGGCGAGAAAGCCTGCCGAGCGTCGCGGCAGCGAGGAAGGCAATCGCTGATTGGCGTCGCCGCGAGAAGGAGCGGCACCACATCTTCCCACGCGCTTTCGAGGCGTACTTCAAGGGCGTCGGCATCGACATCCACCAGTACACGCTGCTCGTCGACGTCGTGGAACACCGGCGGGTACATGCTGGAAGAGATGGTGGCCCCTGGAATCAAGACTGGTTCGACTGGATACGAGCAAACCAACTGAGCGCGACGCGCGCGGCCCACTTCCAGCATGGCGGATACATGGTCGAGCGTTATGGTCTCATCGGTGTCCCCATGACGTACTGGCAGCGGCTGGCACTGTCCGCCGCCGCGGGAGAGTGAATGCGGTACTACACGCTGACCCAGGCACGCATCGAACGGTCCAGATGGACCGGTGCCTACGACCTGGGACGGGAGTGGGTACTTCCCGGGGTGGAGTGCCCGACCTGCAAGGCCGTTTGGGGGGGCGGCGGGTACGACTACCCGACGGTCGACCTCTCTGAGCTGCCGGGGAGGCAGGACTTCGAGCAGCCGCGATGCGTGCCCTGGAACCAATTCGTGAGCCTGCGGAAGCGCGTCATGCCGCTGGTGCCGCCAGGAGCCGTTGTTGGGCCAGGCACAGGGTTTGGCGCGTTGACCGGCAGAGCCAAAGGGAAATTCGCTCCTGTCGTCATCCACGTGCCGTGGATGCTCCTCGTGGAGCCCGCCTTGGTGGCAAAACTCGAGGGGCTTACTGGCGCCATCCCAGTCCCGACGCGCTTCAAGGCACGTCCTGGGATGACTGGCCTGGTCGAGTTGGAGGTGCGGCCTGGCGGGAGCATTTTGGGAGCCGCTACCCACAAGCCCTGCAGTACCTGCGGGCGCACGGGCTTTGTGCTGCCACCCTTCGGCCAACTGCACCTGGACGAAGTGCCGACCGTCGATTTCGCGAGGAGCTGTGCCTCCGTCGCCGTGGTGAGCGAGCGTGTCCTGGAGCGGTTGGAACGTGAGCTGAAGGAGTCGGATATCGTCGCGGTGGACGTCACCGGCGAGGACGAGAAGAGAACAGGGGCGCAACGTTCGAGCATTGACGTGTTGCCATGAGTGACGCTGTCCAAGCCTGGCCCGGGTGCGTTGAAACACCCTGCCTCAAGGATTGCCAGTCGCGTAGGCCCACAGTTCGATGGGTGTCGCGTAATAAATCCACCCGAAGAACCCTCCCACCGCGGAGTGCGCGGGCGGACGAAGGTAGGCCTTGTCCCGCATGCCGAACAGCTTCAGCAAGCCGCCCACCGTGCACGTCCACAGCAATTGCAACAAGGACGTGATGACATACGAGGCGGCGACGAAGGGCAGATAGAACGGTCCGAAGATGCGCGCTTGAAGCAGGTGCATCTTCTCGTGCTGTCCCGCGCCTCCCAGATTCACCGTGCCCACCGTCTGGAGCACGTTGTGTCCGAACGAGCCTCCCGGATTCGGCCGGTAGACGACCCAGCCCTGATTCTCCGAATCAGCGCGGGAGGGCCTGCCGAAGAACATGTAGACGAGGTTGCCGAAGACGAAGCCGAACAGCGTGTTGGGCAGACTCCACGTCAGGTCGACGAGGAGCTCCACCCACCCCTGCGCGGAGGCCAATGGATAGCTGCGCAGGAGCCCCGTCTGGAGGCCGTACCCGAGCCCCAGGGGAAGTCCCAGCAACAGCGCGACACCCGCCGGAAAGGCGCCACCCGTCACCGCGCTGACGAGGAGCAGGACTCCCGGCACCAGCACGAGCGACAGCAGCACCGTCAGGAAGGACTGCTTTTCCTTCGACATGGTCCCCACCTCTCGGCACGAAGGGAAGCCACCGTGGCTTCCTCTCTCGTGGAGCACCGGTCCTCCCGTTGTGACACCCGGGCAAGCCACCGTGCGCCAGGCGGCACGCCGGGCCGTGCTAAGCGTCCCCCATGGCGAGGATTCTCATGGCGGCCCATCCGACGGCGGGCCACACCAATGCCCTGCGCGCGATGGGCGTGAGGCTGCGCGAGCTGGGCCACGACGTCGCGATGGCCCTGGCCGCGCCACCCCTTCCCTTCTCCAACCTCTGGCCCGAACCCCTGCGCGTGGCCACGACGCTGCCCCACGCAGTCCAGCGCGACGGCCTGCGGCTCATCCGGCTCCAGCCCTCACCCGCCATGCTCTGGTACGGCGCCCGCATCCCCCACGCCCGGGGGGTCGACGAGCTGGCCCTGGCGCTCCGGCTGTTCACCGCCGGGATGACATCCCAGGCCCGCCACCTCGCCCGCGAAATCGAGGCGTCCGGCATCGACGTGGTGCTCGGCGACTACCTCATGCCCGCCGCGCTGCTCGCGGCCCGACTGACGAAGCGGCCCTATGCGGCGTTCTATCACTCGGCGCTGCCCTTCCCCGTGGAGGGCGCGTCTCCCTTCGGCAGCGGCCTGCCTGATGATGCGCCCCGCGATGAGACCTGGGCGCGCGCGGAGGAGACCACGCAGGCCCTCGGTCGCTGGTTCGATGAGCGCGTCGCACGGGACGCGGGCGCGCTGGGCGTGCGCCTGCGCACCGGAGGGCTGCTCTCCGCGCCCATCTCCGACGACCTCAACCTGCTGGCGACGATTCCCGAGCTGGAGCCCGGACTGAAGCCGCTGACGGGGCCCGTGGAGATGACCGGCCCCTGCCTTCCCCGTGCTCGCGACGCGGACCAGGAAGACGCCGCCCTGCGCTCCATCAAGCCCGGACGCCGCCACGTGTACGTGTCGCTGGGCACCGTGTTCAACGGCCAGCCCCGCGTGTTCGACGCCATCCTCGACGGACTGGCACGACATGACGTGCACACCATCGTCAGCGCTGGCGCCAGCTTCGGACGGATGGAGCGGCGCGCGGGCCCTCGCACGCTCGTGTTCCGCCACGTGCCCCAGGTGCCGCTGCTCCGGCGCGTGGACTTCGTGGTGACACATGGTGGGAACAACACCGTGCAGGAAGCGCTCGCCGCGGGCCGCCCCATGGTGGTGATTCCCTTTGGCGGAGACCAGCTCGCGAATGCGCGCCGCGTGGAGCGACTTGGCGTGGGCGTCGCGGTGCTTCCATCGGCGCTCCAGGCCACCTCGGTCGCCAGCGCCCTCTCCCGACTCCTGGAGCCCGCCGTCACGGCCCGGGCCCGCGCGCTCGCCGCCTCGCTGGAGGGCGTGGACGGAACGGAGCGCGCGGTGCGAGCGGTGCTGCGATTGGTGAAGTGAGCGCTCGACCTCAGTCGACGTGGATGAACACGTCGCTGAAGCTCTGGCTGGAAGACGAGACGTCCTTGCACTCCGTCCCACCAATCAACCGCGAGCCCATGTCGAAGAGCACCTGCACGTCCAGCGAGCCGGGATAGGGGATGACGGCCTCCGGCGCGGAGTTCGCCGGGGCGGTCAGGTCCGCCACCTTCACCGGCGCGCTGCTCGCGTCACCCGACCACTTCCAGAGGGCGAACGGGCCACTGCTCTCGTCATGCGGACCACTGAGGAGCAGCACCGCCTGGTGGGCCTCCGACCACGCCATGCCGCGCAGCCCCTGGCCTCCCAGATTCAAGAGGATGGCCCGGCCGAACCGCGCCGTGGCGCCCGTCAGGACAGCGCCCGGATTCGTCAGCGTCACCACGATGGCGCTGGTGCCCACGCGCGGGTTGCGGAAACCAATGGCCAGCTCACCGGAGGGCAGCGCCGCGAGCCCCTCCACGTTGGTGCCATTCACCTTCGGCGCCAACGCGGCCACCGTGGGCTCCGACAACCGGGAGCGCTCGTTGAGCAACGTGATGACCGCCGCGTCCGGCGCGTCCCAGTTGGCGCCGTTCAGCAAGTCCCTCAGCAGCGTCGAGGACGTCCCCGCCACCTGGAGGGTGACGGCGGGCGCCGTGCCCGTGACGTCGATGGCGAAGAACTTGTAGCGCGAGGACTGCAGCTCTCCGTCCTTGTTGCGCGCGTGAGAGCCCGTCACGTAGAGGCGATTGCCTACCCGGGCCACGTCCTCCAGGTCCG
Source organism: Myxococcus eversor (assembly GCF_010894455.1). Taxonomy (GTDB): domain Bacteria; phylum Myxococcota; class Myxococcia; order Myxococcales; family Myxococcaceae; genus Myxococcus; species Myxococcus eversor. The sequence continues at coordinate 31,196 of NZ_JAAIXY010000037.1, forward strand.
CCTCGTCCGACGAGGAGATGCCGATGGCCGAGCTCACGTCCTGGCTCTTCACCGCGCTGGCGCTCTGGCTCCGGGCGAAGACGCGCACCGTCTGCGATTCGTCATTCACGTTCAGGAAGTGCGTCCCGTCCACCCAGGCGCCACCGGAGCCGTCACAGGTGCCCTTGAACGTCCCCGAGGCGGGCACCTCCTCGCTGGGGGTCCCCTGCGTGTCCCACGTCACGGTGAGCTTGGGACGCGAGGCCTTCGTCGAGTACTCGCTCGAGCGCAGCTCCAGGCGATTGTCATTGTCCTTGTTGGCCAGGATGAGGCCCTGGTTGTTCGCGGGCGTGCTCACCCACCGCTGCACCGCCGCCACTCCGCTCGCGTTCAACGCCACGGTGTAGGTGCCCGTCGCGGGCGCGCGCAGCGCACCCAGCACGGTGGTGTCCCGGTCTCCAGTCCCGTCCGCGCCATTGGAAGCCCAGTCGTGGCTGTTGTCCGCCTGTTCCCAGGTGACCTGGCTCTCCGTCCAGCCGCGCGTCAGGGCATACAGTTGATAGTCCTGGTCCGCCTTGTCGGAGACCGTGACGGTGAGCGAGGCGGAGCGGACCACCGCGTTGGCGGGAATGGAGGACACGTCCCACGCGAGCAGGATGTAGTTCTCGTTGCCGCTGCCAGCGGGCGTGTCGCCGCTCGCGGAGACACTGGAGGCGCTCCCGTGGTTGGCGTTGGAGTCCTCTTCTTCAATCATCGCGTCCCGGGTGCCCGCGTAGCCCGTCGTCGGGGCGACGCCATCCTGGAACGACGTGCTCTGGGCGCCGGCCAGGGGCTGGGAGAACGGGAGCGAGTCCTCCAGCTCCGTGTCCCTCAACGTGGGTTCCACTTCTCCACAGCCCCCCACGAGCCAGGAGCAGGCGACGAGCACACCGGTGAGAGGCCGATTCCATCCACGCATGTCATTACCCTCGCGCTTCGTGCGAACGCCGCACCGTCCCCCAGCTCGCGACTGGATGCCGTGACGTTTCCGTGGAAACCCCGCGACAACGGCTGGCCTGCGGCCTCCGTCCGCGCCGGGTCGGGAAACTACAGGAACGGGGTGGTGCGCTGGAACCTGGGTATGGATGGCCTCCTTCAGGCTGGGCTGTCTTCAGGAGTAAATTGAACAGGAGCCGTGCACGAGGCTCGCCGCCGTGTCCCGAGAGAGGTCGGACAGGCGATGGGTCGCGTGCTCCCCTGCTCCGGCCCGAAGCAACTCCACTCGCGGCTCAAGTACCGCGTGAAGGGGCACTGAGCACCCGGGACGCCACGTCCTGGCTCGGCGGCCGTCCGAACTTGCGCGTGTACTCCCGACTGAACTGGCTGGGACTCTCGTAGCCCACCTCGAACGCGACGGTGGTCACCGAGGCCGTGCCCGCCACGAGCGTCCGCCGCGCCTCGAGCAGCCGCAGTCCTTTCTGGTACTGCAGCGGTGAAGACGAGGTGACGGCCTTGAAGTGCTTGTGAAAGGACGAGACGCTCATCCCCACCTCGCGCGCCAGCTCCTCCACCACCATCGGCGAGCGGAAGTCCTGCCGAAGGAGCGCGATGGCGCGGGCAATCGAACTCGCGTGGCTGTCGTGCCGAATCAGGCTCCGCAGCATGTGACCGAGGGGCGCCATCATCAGGCGGTAGTGGATTTCCTTGAGCAACATCGGGCCGAGCACCCGTGCGTCCGCCTCCGACTCCGCGAGCGCGAGATAGCGGGTGATGGCGTCGAGCAGGCGCGAGTCGGCCCGATGCACCTCGAGCGCTCGCGCTTCCGTCCCCGCCGTCACCAGTTCGCCAAGGTCGTCGTAGAGGCTCCGAAGCACCTCGACTTCGATGTTGAGCAGCAACACCAGATAGGGTGCGTCACGGACCCGGGAGACCACCGGCAGGTCATGGCTCACCAGCGCGCACTCGCCGGCGCGCAGCCGAAAGTGGTGCTCGCCGAAGGTCATCTCCTTGCACCCCTGGAGAATCAGACAAAGCATCGGGGTGTAGATGGCGGCCTCGAAGGCCGTGCGCTGATGCTGCCGCAGCAGGTACAAACCCTGCCGTGGGGTGACGAGCTGTGCTGTACGGGCCGTCGAGGGTGGAATGAGTCGCAGGGCCTCCTCGGTCAGCCTCCGCAGACCCTCATGAGCCCCCTCGTCGTTCGCTCGCTTGGGCAGGTCGACAGGCATTCGAACCCATCCTGCTCACCTGGAGAGAATCAGGCAAGGGTGCGCGAGCATCGGGCAGGCCTCGATTCGCTCCGCTGCGTAGGGTCGTCACGACTCAAACCAAGGCGAGTATCGATGACGAGCGAGATTCGAGTGATTCATGAAGCGCGGGACACGCGCCTCGTGGGCGTGACGGTCGACGGCGACAGCCTCTGGCTGGACAAGGAGGACTTCGAGCGTGCCACCGGCTGGCAGTGGAAGGCCGTGGGCCTGTGTCGAGACGACACCTGTATGCCCATTCCGCGTGGCGGCCCGAAACTGGTCGACGGAGACCGCATCGATGCGGCGGGCGTGTGGCGGCATGCGGGCTGGCCCGTCGTACAGAGTCGCTCGGGGACGCTCTGGGTGCTCGGAGAGGGCGCATCGCGCCGTGCCGCCGCGTTGACCTCCCTGGATGCGCCCGACTTCGCGTTGCCCGACCTCGACGGGCGGCTGCATCGGCTGTCCGACTACCGGGGCCGCAAGGTCTTCCTCGTCACCTGGGCCTCGTGGTGTGGCTGCCGAGGAGATTTGCCCGTCTGGCAGTCGCTCCACGAAACCGCCAAGGCCCATGGATTCACGGTGCTGGCAATCGCGCTGGACCAGCCCGACGCGGCCCGGCCTTGGATTGAGGCGGCATCCCCCAGCTACCCGTGCCTGATTGACCGCGACCACCTCACCGCCGAGCTCTACAACCTCGTCAACGTGCCGCAGGCCGTCTGGATTGACGAAGCCGGACATCTGGTGCGGCCACCCGAGGCCGCGGGCATGACGGATGGCTTCCGCGCGATGGAGCGGAAGAGTCTCTCCATGCCGGAGGCGGCGAGAGAGGCGCGTGACCGAGCGAAGGCGGCATATCTCGACGCCGTGCGCGACTGGTCCGTCCGTGGCACTGCGAGCCCGTACGCCCTCGATGCGGAGGGTGTCATGGCGCGGCTGACCGTTCCCGACGCGGCCATCGCAGAAGCCCACGCGCGCTTCCGCCTGGGCCAGGCACTGCTGCGCGACGGGCAGGCCGATGAGGCCGCGGCCGAGTTCGCCGAGGCGACCCGGCTGCACCCAGCGTCCTGGGCGCTCTGGCGACAGACGGCCGAGAAGAACGCGAGCGGACTGGCAGTGGGCGAGGCTTTCTGGCGGCGGGTCGACGCGCTGGGCGACCGGCACTACTACGCGCCGGTCGACCTGGCGGAGCGTCAGCGAGACTAAGCAGGTAGCCACAAGTTCCGAGACGAGTGCAGGCGCCTTGCCTGCTTCCGCCCTGCCCCGGATTCGTTCAGGAACATCTGGCGACTGACTTGGGAGCGCGGCTCCTCACGACCCCACCCGCCAAGGGCCGCGACACACACGGCCGCCCCGCGCGGGGCATCTCGCCTCCAGCGCGCGGCGTTCCCAGGCATGAGTCACCCGAGGAGCGCCGCGCCTTGTGCCCCCGCCCGCGCGGGATGGCGACAGCACGGGCGGAAGACACGAGGAGTCCACCCGAGTCCTCCTCACCGGACTCAGTCGGACTTACTTCTTCTTCAGCATCCCGTGCGGGTCGATGACGAACTTGCGCGCCACGCCCGTGTCGAACTCGTGGTAGCCGCGCGGCGCATCGTCGAGCGAGATGACGGTGGCATTGACGACCTTCGCGATGGGCAGCCGTCCGTGGAGGATGGCCTGCATGAGCTGGCGGTTGTAGCGCAGCACCGGCGTCTGGCCCGTGTAGAGGCGGTGCGACTTGGCCCAGCCCAGACCGAAGCGCATGCGCAGGTTGCCCTGCTTCGCGGCCTCGTCCTTGGCGCCCGGGTCCTCGGTGACGTAGAGGCCAGGAATGCCGATGCCGCCCGCCGCGCGGGTAATCGTCATCAACGAATTGAGCACCGTGGCCGGCGCCTCCGTGGAGGACTGGGCGCCATGGCCGCGCGCCTCGAAGCCCACCGCGTCCACGGAGGCATCCACCTCCGGTACGCCGATGACGGCTTCAATCAGCTCCTCCAGTTTGTCGCTCTTGGTGAGGTCGATGGGCTCGAAGCCCGAGGCCTTCGCGTGCTTCAGGCGCTCCGGATTCATGTCGCCCACCATCACCACCGCCGCGCCCAACACGTGCGCGGAGGCCGCCGCCGCGAGCCCCACCGGACCGGCGCCCGCGACATACACCGTGGAGCCCACGCCGACGCCCGCCGTCACGGCGCCGTGGAAGCCCGTGGGGAGGATGTCCGACAACATCGTCAGGTCGAGAATCTTCTCCAGCGCCTGCGCCTTGTCGGGGAAGCGGATGAGGTTGAAGTCCGCGTAGGGGACCATGACGTACTCGGCCTGGCCGCCCACCCAGCCGCCCATGTCCACGTAGCCGTAGGCGCCACCCGCGCGGCCCTTGTTCACGTTGAGGCACACACCCGTCTGCTGCTCACGACACGTGCGGCAACGACCACAGGCGACGTTGAAGGGCACGGTGACCAGGTCGCCGACGCTCAGGTACTCGACGTCCTTGCCCTTCTCGACGATTTCTCCGGTGATTTCATGGCCGAGCACCAGGCCCTTCGGCGCCGTGGTGCGCCCGCGCACCATGTGCTGGTCCGAGCCGCAGATGTTGGTGGAGACCACCTTGAGGATGACCCCATGCTCGATGGACTTCCCCTCCGGATTCACCATCTTGGGATACTCGATGGTGCGCACCTCCACCTTGCCGGGACCGAGATAGACGACGCCGCGATTGCTGGGCATGAGCGGACTCCTCCATTGCGGCCCGGCCGCGCGCCGCGCCGCGTGCAAAGTCCGGATAAGGCTGGGGACCCTCCGCCCCACCGGCACGCAGCGGCGTGGGGGCCATGAAGGGTGTGCCTTCCCGGCTGCCCTCCATCGCTTCAACACGGGCTGGGTTCTTCCTCCCAGCCGCGACTTTGAATTTCAGACAAATCTCGAATTACATTGAAGACGGCAAGTGGCTTCAAGAGACTGCGGACCCCTCGCTGTCGGAGTCCTCCGCATGTCCCTGCCGTCTTTGTCGTCGCTTCCGGCCGCCGTGCTCGTCGCGTCGGTGCTCGCCGCTCCCCATGCGCTCGCGGCGGGCGAGTCCGTCCAGGTCCATCTCACGACGACGTCCGGCAGCACCCTGGCCAAGAAGCTGAGCCTGGAGGCGAGCAGGACGTTCGGCCCGGAGAGCAACACGGCCCTGGTCATCGACGTGAATGACGGCGTGACGTACCAGACGCTCGACGGGTTCGGCGGAGCGCTCACGGACTCCTCCGCGTGGCTCATCCATGGCTCGCCGCACCGCGCGGCCATCATGAGTGACTTGTTCAGCGTGAGCGCGGGCGCGGGCTACAACCTCATCCGTCTGCCCATGGGCTCGTCGGACTTCGCGCGCAATCACTACACGTACGACGACACCTGCTGCGACTTGAATGACTTCTCGGTGGGACACGACGCGGCCTACATCCTTCCGCTGCTCCAGCAGGCCCGCGCCATCAATCCCGAGGTGAAGGTGCTCGCCGTGCCGTGGAGCGCCCCGGCGTGGATGAAGTTCAACAACTCGCTGCTGGGCGGCGGCTACCTGCGCAATGACCTCTACGGCACCTATGCGCAGTACTTCGTGAAGTTCGCGCAGGCCTACGCCGCGCAAGGCGTGCCACTGCATGCGTTCAGTCTCCAGAACGAGCCGCACAACGCGAACGGCAGCTACGCCACCATGCAGATGGAGTCGAATGACCAGGCGGTGTTCGCCTCGCAGCACCTGCGCCCTGCCCTCAACGCGGCGGGCTTCAATGGAGTGAAGCTGCTCGCGTGGGACCACAACTGGCACGACGGCGCGGGCCCCGCCGGCTTCCCACATGAGGTCATGGCCTACAACAACGGACAGGCCCAGTCCTCCGTCGCCGGGGTGGCCTATCACTGCTACGAGAGCCCCGAGGGCAGCTACACGGTGCAGTCCGCCTTCCACGACGCCTACCCGTCCAAGGAGGTCCACTTCACCGAGTGCACCGGCGGCGCGTGGGCGACGAACGCCGCGGCCAACCTGGAGTGGGCGCTCCAGAACAACCTCTTCGGGCCGCTGCGCCACTGGGCGCGCAGCTCCGTGTACTGGAACCTGGCGCTGGACCCCAACCACGGCCCGCGCGTGGGCGGCTGCGCGGACTGCCGGGGCATGTTCACGGTGAACAACGCCAACGGCACGTACACCCGCAACGAGGAGTACTACGCGTGGGCACACCTGGCGAAAGTCGTGCGCGCGGGGGCGGTGCGCATCGGCGCCACGTCACTCGGCAACAACAGCATCGAGACGCTGGCCTTCCGCAATCCGGATGGCTCGCACGCGCTCATCGCCCTGAACTCCAATGACGGGAGCACGCTCACCTTCAAGGTCCGCTGGGCGGGACAGGCCTTCGACTACACGCTGCCGCCGCGCTCGGTGGTGTCGTTCTCTTGGGGAGGTAGCTCGGGTGGCCCGTGGTACCGGCTCGTCAACAAGGCCACCGGCAAGTGTCTGGATATCATCGGCCCGTCGGCGACGGACGGCACCGGGCTGCACCAGTGGGCGTGCCACGGAGGGACGAGCCAGCAGTGGGCCCTCCAGGCCACCGACGGTGGCTACTCACGGTTGGTATCGCGCTACAGCGGCAAGGCCGTGGACATCGCCGATGCGAGCACCACGGACGGCGCACGCGTCCAGCAGTGGAGCGTGGCGCCGGGCTGGAATCAGCAGTTCAGGGCCGTGGCCACCAGCGGCGGCTTCCACCGCTTCGAGGCGCGCCACAGCGGCAAGGTGCTCGACGTGAGCAACTGCTGGACGGCCGGCGACGGCGCGCTGCTCCAACAATGGGTCTGGGCATCCAACGACTGCCAGCAGTTCCGGATGGAGGCGCAGTAGGACGCGCGTCGCTGTTCGTCAGAACGGCGCGGGCGAGGAGAAGTCCAGCCGTTCTCCGGAAGCGGGATGGATGAAGCCCATGCTCTCGGCGTGAAGCATCAATCGCGTGTCTTCGATTCCGAAGCGCGCGTCACCGACGAGGGGAAGGCCCAGCCCCAACGGATGCGCTGCATGGATGCGAAGCTGCATCGTGTGGCGCGTCCGGGGCCACAGCAACACGCGGGTGCGCGCGTCGCTCCGCTCCACGACTCGCCACTCCGTCAGGGCCTGCTTGTGGTGATTCAGGCCCGCGAGCGTTTCGAGGGTTCCTGAGGTAGTGCCTCGCAGGGGCACGTCGATGCGGCCCTGCTCGGCGGAGAGGAGTCCTTCGACCCAGGCCACGTGCCGGTGCTCGGCTTCGCCTCGCGCGAGCTGTCGCTGGAGCGCGGACTGGGTGGCGGTGTCCCTGGCAATCACCTGGAGCCCCGACACTTCCGTCTCGAGTTCGTGGACGAAGCGCGCGGCGGTCAGGTCCGGGAAGCGCGACTGGAGCAGGACAAGCACCGAGTCCCGCGTGGGGGAATGACGCCCTGGCACAGACGGCAGGCCGTGGGGCTTGTCGACGATGAGCAGCGCAGCGTCCTCGTGCAGCACGCGGACGGTGTCCTCGTCGCCGGGAGTGGAGGGCACCACCGGCGCGGGGTCCACCTCCATTCCCTCCAGCATGAACGGCAGCACCGTTCCGCATTTGTTGTCACAGGCCGGGTAGTACGCGCCTGACTGACGGCCTCCTCCGAGCGGCTCGGCGCCCCACCAAAACTCCGCGAGCGCCAGGGGCTTCCACCCGTGACGATAGGCGCACGCGAGCAGCTTGGGCGCCGCGCAGTCTCCGGCGCCTCCCGGCGGAGGACGCGGCGCGAACAACGCGGACATCGAGCGGTGCCCGCCTCTCGCGTTGGGGACCTCGAAGCCCACGGACAGTTGTCGCCACAGGGAACGGGAACGCTCGGCCCGCTCGTGCGCGACCTCACGCCTGAGTGCTTCGAGCGCTCTCAGCTCCGCTTCCCGACCCTTGGGTTGTCGGGCGACCCAGGCGGCCTGTTCCTTCAGCGCCTCGTATCGCCGCCCCAGCTCCGCCAGCTCGGCCTCTCCCGCAGGCCAGAACGCGGCGCGTGCCACGGGGTCGAACAACGGTGGCACGAAGCCCTCCACCTCCCAGGCGCCCCCCAACATCCCGGAGAACGCGCACAGGTACCCCAGCCGTCCCCCCGGTGTCGCGACGACCAGCACCCCGAACATCTTGCCGCCACCCGGGCTCCACAGCTCCTCCCACCGCGCATGCTCGCGCCGCAGACGCTGTTGCAGCGACTCCGCGGCCATCCTGGCCAGTCGCACCGGAGGGCCTGAATCGAACGGGCTCGGGAGACGCGCCGGCACCTCGCCGGGGAGCGGCGGTGCGTCGAAGGACAGCGGAGTCTGTGAGTAACGCGCCTCGCTCACGGTGATACCTGGGCCGGCATCTATCAGGTCCGGCTCCCCGCGTGCGGCGTGTCACGGCTCGAGCAGGTGCCTCCCAAGCCAGGTCTCCCCGGAGCCGAGCGGACCCAGGGCGCTGGGGAACGGCCGACTCCCGCGGCTTTCCGCAAGCCGAAAAACATGTATCGCGACAGGGGACTCCCCGCGCCAGTGGGGACTGGTGGACAGACGCCATGCGGGGACCACGCCGGGTTCGACAGCCCGCAGGACAGCGTCTATGTCCCTCCTACATGGCTCCCGCTCCGCGAGAAGTCCTGCTGTTCACCCTGGAAGGTCAGCGCTACGGCCTCCCCATGGAGGACGTGCGAGAGCTGATTCGCGCCGTGCGATTGACTCCGCTGCCCCGCGCCCCCGATGTCGTGGAGGGACTGCTCAACCTGCACGGCCAGTTGCTCCCCGTGCTGGACCTGCGCCGCCGCTTCCGGCACACCGCCCGCCCCCTGTCCGCGTTCGACCACATCATCATCGCCCAGGCGGGCTCGCGGCAGGTCGCCCTGCGCGTGGACCGCGCCGAGGGCCTGCGAGTGCTCGCACCGGGCGAGTGGGACGAGACGCCGGGCGAGCTGCCCGGCGTGGGCTATGTGGCGGGCGCCGCGAAGCTGGAGGACGGACTGGTGCTGGTCCATGACCTGCGCGGCTTTCTCTCCGAAGCCGAAGCGCTGGAGCTGGACGCGGCGCTCGCCGCTCCGCCGGAGCGCGCGTGAGACAAGGGCCGTGGAGCCATGAGGGCTTCCCCGCCGTGCTCGCCCTCGTCGAGGAGCGCGCGGGCCTGGCGCCGCCGAGCTGCCCCGCCTCCGCCGAGGAAGGCATCTCCCGCGCCATGGCCCGCGCCGGCCTGAGTGACTTCGACGAGTACCGCGCGCGCATCACCTCCGACTCCGCCGCGATGGATGACCTCCTCACCGAGCTCACCATCGGCGAGACGTACTTCTTCCGCACCCCCGAGCACTTCGAGTTCCTCCGCCGCGTCGTGCTGCCCGAGCTCCGTGAACGGCATGGCCCGGACTACACCGTGAAGATGTGGAGCGCGGCCTGCTCCTCCGGCGAGGAGCCGTACTCGATGGCGGCCCTGCTGATGAACGAGGGCTGGGGCGAACACATGGCGGTGTATGCCACTGATGTGTCTCGCACCGCGCTCGCTCGGGCTCGCCGCGCGCACTACGGCGAATGGTCCCTTCGGGGCCCGTGGGCCGAGCGGATGCGGGTCCACCTGCGGCCCGAGGGTCGACAGTACGTCCTGTCTCCCGAGGTGAAGCAGCGCGTGCGGTTCAACTACCTGAACCTCGCGCTCGATACGTGGCCTTCGCCCGAGTCGGGCATCTGGAAGCTGGACGTCGTCTTCTGCCGCAACGTCCTCATCTACTTCAACGGCTCCACCATCGAGGCCGTGGCTCGCCGCCTCCATGCGTCGCTGGGTGAAGGAGGGGTGCTCTTCACCGGGCCCTCGGACCCGCCGCTCGGGGGACTCGCTCCGCTGGAGCCCATCCTCACCGAATGGGGCGTGTTCTACCGACGCCTCCCGCCCGGCACCACCGTGGCCGTCCCCGATGCGTCGCTGTTCGGTGACCGGGGACGGATGACGGCGCCTCCCGGCGGCACGGCCTCCGAGGAGATGGGTGCCACACACGGAATCGGTGCACGCACCGCGACGGAGAGCGGCGCTGCTGGCCACGCGCGCTTCGGCTCGGGAACAACCGTGGGAGGCGCGCCGGGCTCGGCGTCCGGGCTCGGCTCGGGCACACCCGGCTTTGCTCCTGGCTCGGGCACTGCTTCGGGCGCTGGCGCGAACGCGCCCGGCTCAGGTTCGGCTGCTGGTGGTGGCACGAGCAGGCCTGGCTTCGCTCCAGGTTCGGGCACCGCTTCGGGCGCTGGCACGAGTACGCCGGGCTTCACGCCTGGCTCGGGCGCGGCTTCAGGCGGTGGCTCGGGTGCGCCGGGCTTCGCTCCTCGCTCGGGCACGACGGGCGCGGCTTCCGGCCCCAGCCCCTCCGAGCTCGCCGCGGCCCGCCGCGCCCTGGACAGGGGAGACTGGCGCGAGGCCGCGCTTCGCATGGGCGCGCTGGATGCCGACCCCGACACGGCCACCGCCGCCGTGCGCTCCATCGCGAACCTGGACGCACAGGCCGCCATCTACGCGAGCGCCGAGGCCGCCTCCCGCCATCCGCTCGTCCCCGGCCTGCGCTACCTGGAGGCCCTGCTCCTGCTGGGCCAGGGACGCCTGCCCGACGCCGAGCGCTCCGTCCGTCAGGCCCTCTACCTGGAGCCCACCCTCGCCGTGGCATGGCTCGTCCTGGGACGCGTGCTGCGTCGACTCGGCGACACCGAGGGCGCCCTCAAGGCCCTGCGCGAAGCAGAAGCCCTCTGTAATGCCCTTCCTCCCGAAGCCCCCCTCCCGCTCGCGGAGGGGGAACTCGCCCGGGACCTTGCTCGCGCCGCACGCGACGAGCGCCTCCGCATGGAGCTTCCCCTGACTGAAGGCAAGACCTCCTGATGGCCGGACCCCAAGGAATGAACTGGGAGCACATCCGCGCGCGACTCGCCGAGCTCGAGTCCTCCCGTGAGGCGGAAGGCGCCCTCACCCCCGAGGAGGAGGCCGCGCTGCTCGACGAGCGCGCCCGCGCGCTGAGCCGCCCTCCCGCGCCCGACGTCGCCCCGGGCACCCTGCGAGAGGTGGTGCGCTTTCGCGCCGCCGGCCAGACGTACGCCCTGGAGTCCCGCTTCGTGCTGGAGGTCGTCCGCAGCGTGGACGTGGTGCCGCTGCCCGGCGCGCCTCCGGCCTTGCGCGGGCTCACCCTGCTCCACGGCGAGGTCCTCCCCGTGGTGGAGCTGGCACCGCTGTTCGGCCGCCCCCCGATGGACAGCCCGGGGCCCCTGCTGGTGCTGGGAACGAACCGGCCCGAGCTGGGCGTGCGCACCGAGGAAGTCCACGAGGTCACCCAGGTGTCGAGTCAGGACCTGCTGCCCGCCCCCGCGGGCCCCGCCGGCGAGCTGGTGTTCGCGGCGGACAGGACGGGAACACTCATGCTGGAGGGCGAGGCACTGCTGGGTGACAGTCGCCTCGTGTTCGATTTGTCCGACGAAGGAGTCGTATGAACATCGGGAACCGCATCACGATCGGCTTCGGACTGTCGTTGATGGTGTTGCTCGTCCTGGCGGCCGTCGCCTTCCAGGGCGCACGTCAACTGAATGAGACCACTGAAGGGCTGCTCAAGGCCCACGAGAACTTCCGCCTGGTCCGCGAGGTGCGCGCCCTGCTCATCGACGCGGAGACGGGCCAACGCGGCTTCCTGCTCACGGGCGAAGACCCGTACCTGGAGCCCTACCAGTCGGCCCTCGCCTCGCTCCAGCAAGACATCAACATGCTGCGCGACGCCATGGCCCCCTTCCCCGAGCAACGCAACCGCATGGTGCGCCTGGAGCCGCTGGTGACGGGCCGCCTGGCCCTGCTCGAGGAGGGCATCCGCCAGCGCCGCGAGAAGGGCCTGGAGGGCTCGCTGGTCATCGTCCGCAACAACCGGGGCAGGCAGTTGATGGACCAGATTCGAGATCTCATCAACGAGATGCTCGCGGAGGAGCAGGAGCGGTGGACGGAGCACTCCGAGGCCGCCGAGTCCTCCGCGCGACAAATCATGTGGGTGCTTGGCATCTGCACCGTCCTGGGTCTGCTCATCGTCTCGGCCGGCAGCTACGTGGTCACCCGCAGCATCACCGTCCCGCTGCGCAAGCTCATGGAGGGCACCGAGAAGCTCGGCGCGGGCACCCTCACCCATCGCATCGACATCCGGGGCAGCGACGAGACGGCGGAGCTGGCGCGCGCCTTCAACACCATGGCCGAGCGCCGCCAGCAGTCCGAGGCGCAAATCGCCAAACAGTCCGAGCAGCGCGAGCACACGCTGCGCACCGTGGCGGAGTTCGTCAATCAGCTCGCGGGCGCCAGCTCCGAAATCCTGGCCAGCACCACGGAGCAGGTGGCCGGAGCGCAGGAGCAGGGCAGCGCGGTGACGGAGACGGTGAGCACCATCGAGGAAATCACCAAGACGTCCGAGGAGGCCGCCGGCCGCGCGCGCAACGTCAGCGAGTCCGCCCGTCACGCCGAGGAGGTGGGCCGCAGCGGGCGGCGCTCCGTGGAGGAGGCCGTCTCCTCCATGGGCACCGTGCGCGAGCAGGTGGAGTCCATCGCCTCGCGCATCCTCGCCCTCGCCGAGCAGGCGCAGGCCATTGGCGACATCATCACCACCGTCAATGACATCTCCGAGCAGACGCACATGCTCGCGCTCAATGCCTCCATCGAGGCCAGCCGCGCCGGGGAGAACGGCCGGGGCTTCGCCGTGGTCGCCGCCGAGGTGAAGGCGCTCGCGGACCAGTCCAAGAAGGCCACCGGGCAGGTGCGCCAGATTCTGGGACAGATTCAGAAGGCCACGCACGGCGCGGTGATGACCACCGAGGAAGGCACCAAGAGCGTGGCGACGACCACGCGCATCGTCGCCGAGGCGGGCTCCACCATCCAGACGCTGTCTGATCTGCTCGCCCAGGCGTCGCTCACCGCCGCGCAAATCGCGGCCTCCGCCAACCAGCAGGCCACCGGCATCGCCCAGATTCGCCAGGCGATGCATGACGTCAACCAGGCCACCCAGCAGGGCCTGATGTCCTCGCGCCAGACGGAGCGGGCCATGCAGGACATCAACTCCATGGGCCAGAAGCTCAAGAACCTGCTCGAAGAGTACGGGCGCTGATGGACCGCGACAGGCTCGCCCAGGCACTGCTGGCCACGTTCCTCGAGGAGCTCGAGGGGCACGTGGCCTCGCTCAACCGGGACCTGCTCGCGCTGGAGCGGGAGCAGGGCACGTCGCGCGCCGCCGAGCGCGTGGCCTCGCTGCTGCGCACGCTGCACAGCGTGAAGGGCGCCGCGCGCGCGGCCAGCGCCATGCTGGTGGAGACGGCGTGTCACCGGCTGGAGGAGGTGCTGGAGCCGCTGCGCGACGGGCGCACCGCGGCGCCGGAGCTGTACGAGCTGTGCTTCTCCACCGTGGACGCGCTGGACGACGCGGGACGGCGGCTCGCCACGAAGCAGGAGCTGACCGGCTCTCCGCTGGAGAAGCTGCTGCCGGACCTGGAGCGCGCGGCGGGCCCGTCCGAGGCGACGACGCGTCCGTCCGCGTCCTCCGACACGGCGCGCACCGGGAGGACCCGGACGACGGAGGACACTCGCGCGGCGAGGACCTCGACATCGGAGCCCGCGCGCGCGGCCGAGCCCTCGCGCGCGGCCGAGCCCTCGCGTGCGGCCGAGCCCTCCGCGCCGGAGCACGCGCCCGTGGGCCCCGCGGTGGAGACGACGCTGCCGGTGCGGGTGTCCGCGCAGAAGCTGGACGCGCTGCTGTCGCGCAGTGGCGAGCTTCGGGTCGCCTCGCTGCGACTCGAGGGACGCACGGAGACGCTGGAGGGCGTGCGCGAGGAGCTGGCGCGCATGCGCGAGGCGGTGCAGGGCACCGAGGCCGAGGGCTCGCTGCGCAAGGCCGAGAAGGAGCTGGCGCGCGTGACTCGCGAGCTGGCCGCGGACCAGCGGACCTTGAGTGGCGTGGCCACCGGCATGGACGACGAGGTCCGCCGCGCGCGCACCCTGCCCTTCCTGGAGGGCTGCGAGGGCCTGGTGCGCGCCGCGCGCGACGTGGCCCGCTCCGAGGGCAAGAAGGCGCGGCTGGAGGTGAACGGCGGCGCGCTGGAGCTGGACCGCTCGCTGCTCCAGTCCCTGCGCGAACCCATGCTCCACCTGGTGCGCAACGCGGTGGCCCACGGAATGGAGTCCCCCGAGGAGCGGGTCCGCGCGGGCAAGCCCGAGGAGGGCCGCGTCGCGCTGTCGGCCCGCCTGCGCGGCAGTCGCGTGGAGGTGACGGTGGAGGACGACGGGCGCGGGTTGGACGTGGGAGCGCTGCGCGCCCGCGCACAGGCCCGGGGACTCGACGTGCCCGAGGACGACGAGGACGCCGCGCGCCTCGCCTTCCACTCCGGCCTGTCCACCTCCACTCGCGTCACCGAGGTCGCGGGCCGGGGCGTGGGCCTGGACGTGGTGCGCACGGAAGTGGAGGCGATGCGCGGCACGGTGGAGGTGACCACCTGGCCCGGGAAGGGCGCGCGCTTCACGCTGGACGTGCCCCTCACGCTGAGCACCTTGCGCGTCCTGCTGGTGTCCGCGGGAGGACAGACGCTCGCGCTGGCCCAGGAGGGAGTGGCACGGCTGGTGCGGCTGGCGCCCGAGGAGGTGCGCGACGTGGAGGGCCGCCCGACGTGGGTGGCCCCGGACGCGCTGGTGCCCCTGGCCTCGCTGGCGGACGTGCTGGGGCTGACTCCGGGTCCTCCGCGTCAGCGCCGGAGCGCGGTGGTGCTCGCGGCCGGCACCGCGCGGGCCGCGCTGGTGGTGGATGAAGTCCTGGAGGAGCAGGAGGCGCTCGTCCGGGCGCTCGGCCCCCGGGTGCGCCGCGCCCGCCATGTGTCCGCGGCGGCGGTGCTGCCGGACGGGCGGCTGTCGCTCCTGCTCAACCCCGTGTCGCTGGTGCGGGCCGCGGGAGGGCGTCCTTCCACGGCGCTGTTCCCCGCCCCGGCCACCCAGCGGGCGCGCCGGCGCGTGGTGCTGGCGGACGACTCGCCCACGACGCGCGCGCTGGAGCAGAGCATCCTGGAGGGCGCGGGCTACGACGTGGTGCCCTGCGCCGACGGAGCCGAGGCCTGGGAGCGCCTGCAGGCGGGCGGCGCCGACGCGCTGGTGCTGGACGTGGAGATGCCGCGCATGGACGGCATCGCCCTCACCGAGGCCGTGCGTGCCTCCCCGCGCTTCGCGCGGCTGCCAGTCGTCCTCGTCACCGCCCGGGGCCGCCCGGAGGACAAGGCGCGCGGGCTGCAAGCTGGCGCCAGTGCCTATCTTGTGAAAAGCGCCTTCGACCCCACGAGCCTGCTGGAGACCTTGAGACGACTGCTATGAGGACCGAACCGTTGCGCATCGTGGT
The DNA here is from genome assembly GCF_010894455.1 of Myxococcus eversor. Classification (GTDB taxonomy): domain Bacteria; phylum Myxococcota; class Myxococcia; order Myxococcales; family Myxococcaceae; genus Myxococcus; species Myxococcus eversor. The sequence goes on from NZ_JAAIXY010000037.1 coordinate 46,762, forward strand.
GGCCGAGGACTCGCCCACCGCCCGCAGGCTGCTGGTGGAAATCCTCCGCGCCGACCCGGCGCTGAGCGTGGTGGGAGAAGCCAGGGACGGCGTGGAGGCGGTGGAGCTCACCCAGCGCCTGCGGCCCCATCTGGTGACGATGGACATCCAGATGCCGCGCATGGATGGCCTGGAGGCCACCCGTCGCATCATGACGGAGGTGCCCACGCCCGTCGTCGTCGTCTCCACGCTGGTGGAGCGCGACATCCAGACGTCCATGGCCGCGTTGCGGGCCGGCGCGCTCGCGGTGCTCCAGAAGCCCCTGGGCCCGGAGACTCCGGACTTCGACGCGGACAGCCGCCGCCTGCGCGACACCCTCAAGGCCATGGCCGAGGTGAAGGTCGTCCGCCGCTGGCCGGACCGGAGCACCCCGCATGCCACGCCCGCGCCCAAGCCCGCGCCCCGCGCGCAGACGTCGCGGACGGCGGTGGTGGCCCTGGCCGCGTCCACGGGGGGGCCGGCCGCGCTGTTCCGGCTCCTGTCGGAGCTGCCCGCGGACTTCCCCGCGCCGCTGCTGGTGGTGCAACACATCGCGCTCGGCTTCGGGCAGGGCCTGGCGTCCTGGCTGGCCACGGCCGGCCCGCTGCCCGTGCGGGTGGCGGAGGAGGGCGAGCTGCTGTTGCCAGGGCACGTCTACCTGGCGCCGGATGACCGGCACCTGGGCGTCCAGGACGGCCGGGCGCAGGTGTCCAAGGCGGCGCCCGTCAACGGCTTCCGCCCGTCCGCGACGTGGCTGTTCCGCTCGGTGGCGCGCGCGCACGGCTCGGAGGGGCTGGCCGTCGTCCTCACCGGCATGGGACAGGACGGCCTGGAGGGGGCGCGGGAGCTGAGAGAGGCCGGAGGCCGGGTGCTGGCCCAGGACGAGGAGTCCTCCGTCGTCTTCGGCATGCCTGGCGTCGTGGTGAACGCGGGACTGGCCGACGAGGTCGTCTCCCTGTCCGCCCTGCCTTCCCGGGTGTTGCTCGCCGTCCGGGCAGACACGCAGCCGGGGTGAGACACATTATCCAGTACTGAATCCTTGAGAGGGGCCTGACGGGTCCGGAATGGCCTTGGGGCCGAGCGATGTCAATATCCCGTCAGCCCCCCGCACCTCGATGAGTACCCACCTGCCTTCCTTCCTCGGCGCCTTCACGGCGCTTCCCGACCCGGCCTACGTGCTCGATGCCACGGGCCGCATCCTGGCGTGCAGCACATCGGGAGCGCGGGCGTTCGGCCAGGGGCCGGAGGGGCTGGTGGGCCGGCACTGGGGCGAGCTGGGCGTCCCCCTGGAGGATGCCGCGCGGTTGGATGCGGCGCGGGTGCAGGCCTCGACTCGCGGCGACGCCGTCACGGTGGAGCTGCCGTGGCCGGTGGACGCGGGGCTGCGCCGCCACGCCCTGGTGCTCACGCCGCTGCCCTCCGAGGGTGGCGCCCGCACCGTGCTGGTGACGGCGAGGCCGCTCACGGAAGCGGAGGCCGTGTACTCGCGCGCGCTGGAGCTGGAGCAGGCCGCGCGGGCCGAGGTCGAACAGGCCGAGCGCCGCCGCTCGTTCCTGTACCAGGCGATGACGACGCTGTTCACCCATCCGCCTGATCCGCACGGCATGTACACGCTGCTGGCGCACCTGGCGGTGCCGGACCTGGCGGACTGGTGTCTGGTGGACGCGCTGGAGCAGGGCCCCTTCGTGTCCCGCGTGGCGGTGGCGTGCCTGGACCCGACGCAGCAGGAGCGCGCGAGCGCGCTGCCCCAGCGAATCGAGAAGCGCGACGACGCGCCGGTGGGCTTGCTGCGCGTGCTGCGCACCGGGGAGCCGGAGCTGGTGCCCGCGGTGACGGACTCGCTGTTGCGCGCGGCGGCGGCGGAGCCCGCGCACCCCACCCTGCTGCGCACGCTCCAGGCGCGCTCGTACATGATCATCCCGCTGCGCGCGCGCGGGAACACGCTGGGCGCGGTGACGTTCGTCTCCTCGGGCTCCGGGCGGCGGTATGGACCGGATGACCTGGCGCTGGCGGAGGACCTGTGCCTGCGCGCAAGCCTGGCCATCGACAACGCGCGGCTGGTGGGCGAATCGCGCCGGGCCGCTCGGGCGCGCGAGGACCTGCTGGCCGTCGTCTCGCACGACTTGAAGAACCCGCTGGGCGTGGTGCAGTTGGGCGCGGCGCTGCTCCTGCGCGGGCCGGGCGCGCGGCCGGGTGGAGAAATCGTCACCAAGCAGGCCACGCGCATCCAGGACGCGACGGACCGGATGTCGCGCCTCATCTCGGACCTGCTGGACTGGGGCCGGCTGGAGGCGGGCGGGCTGCCGCTGGAGCTGGGTGAGCACTCGGTGGCGGGGCTCGTCGCGGAGGCGATGGAGTCCATCCGGCCTCTCGCGGAGGTCAAGGGACTGCACCTGCACCCCCAACCCCCGCCCGAGGACGTGCGCACCCGGTGCGACCGGACTCGCGTGCTCCAGGTGATGGGCAACCTCCTGGGCAACGCGGTGAAGTTCACCCCGGCGGGAGGGGACTTGGACGTGGGGGCCGTCGTGCGCAACGGCGAGGTGTGCTTCCACGTGAGGGACACGGGCGCGGGCATCGACGCCGAGGCGCTGCCGCACATCTTCGACCGGTACTGGCAGGCGCGCGACGCGGCCAGCCGGGGCACGGGCCTGGGGCTCGCCATCGCCAAGGGGCTCGTCGAAGCCCACGGCGGAAGCATCCACGCCCGGAGCACGCCGGGCGAGGGCAGCACCTTCTCCTTCACGCTGCCCCTGTCCTCCGCGACCCACTCCACCCGCACGTCATCGCGCGTGGACGCCTGAGTTTCTCCGGGGGCGAGTAGAGTCCTCCCCGGACATGCTCACCACCGAGCCGCTTCCCACCGCATTCCTGCTCGCCGTCTGCGGCGCGTTGCTCGCGCTCAGCGTGCTGTTCAGTCGCGCGTCCGGACGCTTCGGCATCCCCGTGGCGCTGCTGTTCCTGGGCGTGGGCATGTTGGCGGGCTCGGATGGGCCCGGCGGCATCGCGTTCGACAACTACAGCTTCGCCTTCCGCCTGGGCACGGTGGCGCTGGTCCTCATCCTCTTCGACGGTGGCCTCAACACGCCGCTGGCGGCCATCCACTCAGCGCTGCGCCCGGCGGCGGCGCTGGCCACGGTGGGCGTGGTGGCCACGGCCGCGCTGATGGGCGCGGCGACGCACTACCTGTTCGGCTTCGGGTGGACGCAGGCGCTGTTGCTGGGCGCCATCGTCTCCTCCACGGACGCGGCGGCTGTCTTCTCCGTGCTGCGAGGCAGCGGGCTGCACCTGAAGCGGCGGGTGGGCACCACGCTGGAGCTGGAGTCGGGGCTCAACGACCCCATGGCCGTCATCCTCACCATCGGCCTGACGCAGAGCCTGGCGAGCGGGAAGGCTCCCGGCTGGGAGCTGGTGGGAGCGGCGCTGGTGGAGATGGTGGTGGGCGCCGGCCTGGGCCTGGCCATGGGCTGGGGCGCGCGGCTGGTCCTCAAGCGCCTGCGCCTGCGCGTGGCGGGGTTGTATCCGGTGATGACGCTGGCGCTGGCGTTCCTGTCCTTCGGCCTGCCCACGCTGTTGCACGGCAGCGGCTTCTTGGCCGTGTACATCGTCGGAATCGCGCTGGGCAACGAGACCATCCGCTACCGCACCGGACTGTTGCGCGTGCATGACGCGCTGGCGTGGCTGTCCCAGGTGTTGATGTTCCTGGTGCTCGGGTTGCTGGTGTATCCGCGCAACCTCATCGACGTGGCCTGGGTGGGCCTGGTCCTGGGCCTCATCCTCGCCTTCGTGGCGAGGCCGCTGGCGGCGCTCTTGTGCCTGCTGCCCTTCAAGTTCCCCCTGGGGGAAATCGTCTTCACGGGGTGGGTGGGGCTGCGCGGCGCGGTGCCCATCATCCTGGCCACCTTCCCGGTGCTGTCCGGCACGGAGGGGGCGCGCGACATCTTCAACATCGTGTTCTTCATCGTGGTGGTGAACGGGCTGGTGCCCGGCGCCACGGTGCCGTGGGTGACGCGCAAGCTGGGACTTGCCGCCAACGTGCCCGAGCCGCCCCAGGCCGTGCTCGAAATCGCCTCCACCCAGCTCCTCAAGGGCGAGGTCAGCTCGTTCTACATCCACCAGGCCTCGGCCGTGGCGGGTGAGCGGCTGGCGGACCTGCCCTTCCCCCCGGGCTCCTCCGCGATGCTCCTGGTGCGAGGCCAGGAGCTCGTCGCACCCAAGGGCGACACCGTGTTCCAGCAGGGGGACCACGTGTATGTCATTGGCCACACCGAGGACCTGGCCCTGCTGCGGCTGCTCTTCGGCCAGCAGGAGGACGAGTAGCCCCGTCCGTGGCTTTCCATTGCCCGGGTACGGCCCCGCCATTAGCTTGGGCCGGCGATGCGGGCCTCGACCATCCTGGAGCGTGAGTCGATTCAGGTGACGGACTTCCGGTGCGATGCCGGCCCCGAGGACGCGCCCTTCGTCGAGCAGCACCGCGCCTTCTCCGTGGCCTATGTGCGCAAGGGCACCTTCTGCTACCGCACGCGCGGCGAGGCCTTCGAGCTCGTCGCGGGCTCGCTGCTGATTGGCCACCCCGGGGATGAGTACATGTGCTCGCACGAGCACCTCCGCGGCGATGAGTGCCTGTCATTCAAGCTGGCCCCGGCGCTGCTGGAGTCGATGGGACTTGCGCCCGAGGATTGGCGCAGCGGCGGAGTGCCTCCCCTGCCGGAGTTGATGGTGCTCGGGGAGCTGGCCCAGGCCACCGCCGAGGGCTCGAGTGATTTGGGGATGGACGAGGTGGGGCTGGTGTTCGCGGCCCGCTTCGCCGAGGTCGTCACCGGACGCGAGGACAAGGCACCCTCGGCGCGGCCCGTGGACCGGCGGCGCGTGGTGGAGACGGCGCTGTGGCTGGATGCGCACTCGCGCGAGGACATCGACCTGGAGGGCGCGGCGAGGGAGGCGGGGCTCAGCGCGTTCCACTTCCTGCGGCTCTTCTCGAAAGTCGTTGGCGTGACGCCACACCAGTACGTGCTGCGCTCCCGGCTGCGCCATGCGGCGCGGCTGCTCGCGGATGACTCGCGCTCCATCACCGACGTGGCCTTCGACGTGGGCTTCGGCGACCTCTCCAACTTCGTGCGCACCTTCCACCGCGCGGCGGGTGTGTCTCCCGGACGCTTCCGTCAGGCGGCCCGCGGCGAGCGCAATTTCCTCCAAGAGCGACTCGCCCCCCGCCCCGTACGGTGACGGCCTCTCTCACACAGAGGTCATCGTGTTCGACCACATCGGATTGAAGGTGAAGGACCTGGACGCCAGCGTGCGCTTCTACACCGCCGCGCTCGCGCCCCTGGGGTTTGGATTGTGCTCGCGGGACGACTCGAGCGCGGGCTTCGGCCCTCCGGGTGAGCCCGCGCTGTGGCTCTACCCCACGCAAGGCACGGCGGGGCCCGGCAGCCACCTGGCGTTCCGCGCCTCGCAGCACGCCGCCGTGGACCGCTTCCACGCCAGCGGACTGGAGGCTGGCGGCAAGGACAACGGGAAGCCCGGCGTGCGCGCCGACTACAGCCCCACGTACTACGCCGCGTTCCTGAAGGACCCCGACGGCAACAACATCGAGGCCGTCTGTCTGAAGTGACGCGAAGCGTGACGCTCCCGGCGCGGCGGGTCGGGAGCGTTGCTTGTTCCTTCGCGCTACTGCCGCATCATCTCGTGCTTGAAGCGGGCCTCGGCCTTCTTCGCCGGGTCCGCGTGGTCCGGGTGGAAGTCCGGCTTGAGGTCGAAGTCCACGCGCAGCACGCGGCCGGTGAAGCGGGAGTTGGACGGGTACTCGGGGCTCACCGCCGTGCCCTTGTCCCAGCCCACATCGAAGGTCTCATCCATCGAGTAGCCCACCGGCACCGTCCGGGGAATCGGAGCTTGCGCCACCTTCTTCCCGTCGACGTAGAGCCGCCCCGTGCCGCCCGCGCCGAAGGGCTCCGGTCCGGTCTTCTCGAACTCGTAGCGCAGCAGGTGCTTGCCGGGCTTCAGCGCCTCCTTGCCACGGATGTATGTGAGCTCGGGTCCGGGGAAGTTGTAGCAGAACACCGGCACGCCCTTCTTGAGGTACAGCGTGAAGCCCGCGGAGCTTCCACCGAGCGCGACGATGGGGCCATTCGCATCGCCCGCGGGCACCTCCACCTCCGCCGTCATCTCCCAGGAGCGGTTCTTCGTGTCCGGTCCGGCGAACTCCTGGATGCGCACGGCGCCCTCGTAATACGTCATGCGCTCGCGCTCCGCGTAGAGCCCCGCGCGGCCCAGCGCGCGCATCTGGAAACGGTCATCCAGCGGCAGCACCTGGTAGCGCCCCGCCTCCGCCCACCACATGCCCACCATCTCGATGAGCTTCTTCACCATCGGGTCGCTCAGGTTGGCCCTGTCGCGGCCCTTCATCAAATCGTTGGACTCGGTGGGGTCGTCCACCACGTTGTAGAGCTCCCAGTGGTCCTCGTCGAAGCTCCACCGCGCCTTGTTCTCCCACGGCTTGCGCCCGTGGTACGTCACGACCTTCCAGCCGTCGTGGTACAGGCCCCGGTTGCCGAGCATCTCGAAGTACTGGGTGGAGTGGTTGGTCGGCGCCTCCGCGTCGTTGAACGAGTAGTTCATCGGGAAGCCCTCGACGGGCGCCTGCTGCACCGTGTTGATGAAGCGGGGCTCCTCCACGCCAATCGCCTCCAGAATCGTCGGGACGATGTCGATGCAGTGGTGGTACTGCGTGCGCAGCTCGCCCTTGGCTTCGATGCCACGCGGCCAGTGGACGATGAGCGGGTTTCGCACGCCGCCGAAGTGCGTGTACTGCTTGCAGAGCTGGAACGGCGTGTTGCCCGCCATGGCCCAGCCCACCGGGTAGTGATTGTACGAGCCGGGCTGGCCGAACTGGTCGATGCGCGCGATATTCTGCGCCACCGTCTCCTGCGCGTTGTTCGCCACGGACTGCTCGTTGAACAGGCCCGTCAGCGTGCCCTCACCGGAGGAGCCGTTGTCCCCGATGAAGACGAACACCAGCGTGTTGTCGAGCTGGCCGGTGCGCTCCAGGAACTCCATCAGCCGGCCGAGCTGTGCGTCGGCGTGTTCGATGAAGCCCGCGTACAGCTCCGCCATGCGCGCGAAGAGGCGTTTCTCGTCGGCGGAGAGCGAGTCCCACTTCTGCACGCCCTCCAGCATGGGCGCGAGCTTCGAGTGTTCGGGGATGATGCCCAGCTTCTTCTGCTGGGCCAGCACCTTCTCGCGGTAGGCGTCCCAGCCCATGTCGAACTGGCCCTTGTACTTGTCGGCCCACTCGGGCGCGACATGGTGGGGCGCGTGCGCGCACCCCAGCGCGAGCCACGTCAGCCACGGCTTCTCCGGGTCCGCCGAGTGGTGCTGCGAAATCCAGCTCATGGCCCGGTCCACCAGGTCCGCGGACAGGTGGTAGCCCTCCTCGGGCGTAGCCGGCGGGTCGACGGCCTCGCGGTCCAGGAAGAGCTTCGGCTCCCACTGGTCGCAGTCGCCCCCGAGGAAGCCATAGAAGCGGTCGAAGCCGAAGACGGAGCCCGTGGGCCAGCGGTCATAGGGCCCGGCGATGGTCGTCTCTTCAGACGGCGTGTTGTGCCACTTGCCGATGCAGTAGCTGGTGTATCCGTGTTGATGGAGCATGGCGGGCACTCCCGCCTTGTCTTGCGGCTGACGGCCGTTGTAGCCGGGGAAGCCCGTGGCCAGTTCGGTGATGTTGGCCATGCCCACGGAGTGGTGGTTGCGGCCGGTGACGAGACAGGAGCGCGTGGGCGAGCACAGCGCCGTGGTGGTGAAGTGCGTGTAGCGCAGGCCCTGCCTGGCCAGCTTCATCAGCGTGGGCGTGCGAATCATGCCGCCGAAGGGCTCACACCAGCCGAAGCCGACGTCGTCCAGGATGACGTAGAGGATGTTGGGCGCGTCCTTCGGTGCCTTGGGCGGCATCGGGAAGGCCGGCTCGGATTCCTCGTACGTGCGACCAATGCGGCCCGGGAAGCGCTCTCCCTCCCGATAGGTCTTCATCGGCGTGTCCGCTTTCACGCCCCCGCCGCCACCGTTGGCGCCCTGCTTCTTGCGCTTGTCCTTGCTCATGCGGGCCTCCCAGGCACCGCCTGAAGGTGAAAGGGCGCGAGCGCTTCGGCATCGTCCCGGTGGCGCGGGCGTTCGAGGGAGCGGGCGGAGGGTGCGGACTAACGCCGTGGTTTCGGGGGTGTTCGCTTGCTTCGCGCGGCCGGCGCGGTGGAGCGCAGGATGCGGCGGAAGGTGGGGCACTCCAGGTGGCTGGGCGCGGGACAGACGGCGGCGTGGCGCAGGCCATCGCGCATGGCGCTGAGCTCTCGAATCGTCCTGTCCAGCTCGTCCGCCCGGGCCGAGAGCAGCTTCCGGTCCAGGCGCAGGCGTCCGTCCGGCGCGAACATGCGCGCGATGTCCTCCAGCGAGAAGCCAGCGGCGCGGCCCATGGCGATGAGCGACAGGCGCTCCAGTACGTCAGGAGCGAACAGTCGGCGCAGACCGCGCCGGCCGGTGGAGGACAACAGTCCCCTGGCCTCGTAGAACCGGAGTGTCGAGGCGGGAACGCCGGACCGCCGCGCCACCTCCGTGATGTCCAGGTCTCTCACCCGCTTGACCTCAAGTCGACTTGAACTGGCACAGTTGAGCTTCCGCTGCCTGAAGGCAAGTCGAAGGAGACACGCATGAGTGCCACGAACGCACCCGAGAACGAGCAGTCGAAGATGTGGAACGGCACCTCCGGGAACGCCTGGGTCGACCTGCGGGAGGTGCTGGATGGGATGTTCCAGCCGTTCGAGGACCTGCTCGTCGCGGCGGTGTCCCCGGACTCCGGAGGACGGGTGCTCGACATCGGCTGTGGCACGGGCGCGACCACACTCGCTGTCGCTCGGAAGCTGGGAGCCAAGGGGCGCTGTGTCGGCATCGATATCTCGGAGCCGATGCTCGCCGTCGCACGGGCACGGGCCGAGCAGGACGGTACGCCGGCGCGCTTCGTCCACGGCGACCCGCAGAGCCATGGGTTAGAGCCCGCGAGCTTCGATGTGCTCATCTCGCGCTTCGGGGTGATGTTCTTCGACGACCCGGTCCGGGCCTTCACGAATCTGAGAGGGGCCGTGAGGGAGGGTGGCGAGGTCAGGTTCATCGCCTGGCGGAGTGGCTCGGAGAATCCGTTCATGACCACGGCCGAGCGCGCGGCTGCGCCACTGCTGCCAGAGCTTCCCGTTCGGAAATCGGACGGGCCAGGGCAGTTCGCGTTCGCGGACCCGAGCCGCGTCCAGGCCCTCCTGGAGCAGAGCGGTTGGGCTGACGTCGAGCTGCGGCCCATCGATGTGAATTGCGCCTTCCCCGAGAAGGAGCTGGTCCGCTACCTGAGTCGGCTCGGCCCCGTGGGCTCGTTTCTTCAAGGGGCGGATGAGCAGACTCGCACGCGGGTTCTCGGCGCGGTGCGCGCGGCCTTCGAGACCTTCGTGCAAGGAGAAGAGGTCCGCTTCACCGCGGCCTGCTGGTGGATCTCCGCGCGGGCGCCGGCCACGTCAGTCGGCTAGCAGCCCAGGCTCGATAGCGCGCCACAGTCCGTGAAACCACCCACTCACGCAGAGTAAATAGACTCACTTGGGTGCAGTGCTGTTGCTCCTGTGACTCGGAGGCGTTGATGACTGCCTCCGTTTTCCTGGCCGGTGGCCAACCAGGTCACAGGCGGCCTCAACTCGTGACATGAATGGCTACAGGCATTCCGCAAGCCATTCCCTGCTCACAGCGACAAAGGCAATCAAATCCATCCCAGAGCGAGCGGCATGCCTGGTGCACCAACATTGAATCCTTCCCGGGAAGGAAGACCAACGTCACCCCCAATGCGAGGATTTGAATGCACCGGAATTGGACAGTGGGACTGGTTGCGACTGCTTTCTTTGGACTGACGGGTTGCCAGGGTGACTCCGTCGAGATGGACCCGGGTGCCCAATCAGCGGGGATGGCATCGGAGTGCTTCTTGCCCTTCAGTGGTATCAGCAGTTGCGCCGTGGGTGGCGCGAAGCTCAACAAGACAGACCAGGGGCTCGTCGTCACGGGACTCACTACCCCTGGGGCAAACGGCGTCTCCAGCAGCTTCGCGGGAGCCAAGACGTGGTCGCAGCAGGCGCTTGTGCAGGGCTTCGGCTCACTGACACTGACAGCCCATTACGGCGAACAGAGCGGCGGCAGCCTCCGAATCATTCGCGGAGACAATAGTGTTGCTGAGCGAAGTGGTTGATGGAGAGCGCGGTCGCGACGAGCGCGCTGGTTGCCGGGAAGGAATGTTGCAGGCCGCGCGGAGTCCAGCAGCGAGCCGGATGCTGGCACGCCACGCTGGGTGAGG
>NZ_JAAIXY010000038.1 GCF_010894455.1 Myxococcus eversor
GCCACGTCCTGCACCGCCCCCACCCGGTCCAGGTGCGCCTGCACCCGCTGGTAGTCCCGCCACTGCGTCGCCAGCCGCACCACCGGCCCGCTCATCTGCCGGGCAAACAGCGTCGCCGCGATGAGGGCCCCCACTGTCAGCTCCCCCCGCAGCACCGCTCGCGAGCCACCCACAACACCAGCGCGCTGCCCACCAAGTCCAAGGTCTGCGAGATGCTCGCGCCAATCGCACCGTGCCTCGACGCCTTGAAACCATGTTGCAGCGATGGCGCCAGCAGTCGCTGCATGGTGCGCAGGAAGGGCAGCTCCAGCGCGTGCGCCTTCAGGGACTCGAAGCCCTTGAACGAGTCCATCAGGTGCGTCTGGTACAGGTCGTGCTGCGACAAGTACGCCACTGTGTGGTTCCTCACCCACCGGCCGGCCACCGCCGACACCAGCAGGTGCAGCGGCATCAACGCCAGCGAGAGCAAGGCCAGCGTGGGCGAGTACAGCGTCAAGACTCCCGCCGTGCTCAACACCAGCGCCACGTCGATGGTGATGGCGATGGCGTTGTCCACGATGAAGCCTCGGATGAGGCTCACCTCCATGAAGCGGTTGAGGATGTCGCTCGTGGAGAAGCGCTGAAACAGCCCCGAGGCCCCATCCAGGATGCGCCGGTACAGCGTCTCCACCACGTCGCGCTCGATGCGAGTCGTACCGCATCGGCGAGGGGAGCCACATCATCGTGACCTCGGCGATGACGCCCGTGTCGGAGTGGGACACGATGGTGTACGCGGTGGTGACGTTCCGGCTGCCGCTGCCGCGCTGGCTCCTGCGCGCCGTGCTGCCCGTGGCCATGCCGGTGGCGCTCCACATCTTCAACCAAGACGTGCGCATCCTGAAGACGCAGACGGAGTCCATCCGGCGCTTCGGGACGGAGACGTACGCGTCCACCGAGATTGATGTCCTCGGCCCCGGCATCCTCCGCCTGCTGCGCGCCGCCGAGCAGGGCAAGCCCGGCGCCGTGGGCGACGCCGTGCACGAGACGCGGCTGAAGATGAAGAAATGAGCGCGGCTCGGGCGCCCAGCCACCACGTCGCGTCGACCCCTCCTGTCTGGATGCGCTGCCGCCCTGTCAAATCAGACAGGCCGAAGGGCCGCGCCGTCCTTGTGTCACTGAGGCGAAGCCCTGAGTCCAAACCGAGCCATCCCAATGATGAGGGTGTATTGCTCCCACGGACTGGCCGACCGAAAAGCACCTTGAAAGGGTACTACATCGTCCAATAGGGTCACTCGGAGTGAAGGCTGACATTTTGGAGATACGCATGAGATTCGTTTCCGCCGTGGTCCTGACGCTCTCTTTGATTGGGTGTGGTTCGCCGGAGCCCGTGCAGTCCGAGGATACCCAGTCACCGTCCACCCACGAGGAGGTCGTGCTCGCGGAGGGTGCGTGCGATCAGTCAGAGGCAGACGGCACCGTGTCGGCGCAGGCCTGTGTCAAGCTTTGCTCCGGGGGCACCTTCGCGGGTCAATCCTGTATCATCGACGCCAGCTGCGGGAAGACGTGCTCGGGTGGCACCTTCGCGGGTCAGGGCTGTAACACCGACGCCAACTGTGGCAGGTCGTGCTCCGGAGGGCCCTCCGCGGGCCAGAGCTGCAGCATGGACGCCAACTGTGGCAAGACGTGCTCCGGGGGAACCTTCTCGGGTCTGAGCTGCAGCACGAATGCCAACTGCCCCGGTGGGTTCTGCGTCTCGCACCTCTGCAATTCGCACGTCTGCAACTCACACCTCTGCGTGACCTACTGCTGAGTCACCCGATGTCGCCGCGCCGTGGCTCCGTTCACGGTGCGGCGGCATGGATGCCTCGGCGCGCGCGATACACAGCGCGCCGTTCCGGGGGCGGCGCTCGGCGGAGGCGGAAGTCCGCACGCCCCTGCGGGCCATGCCCTGCAAGTCCCGTCGAAGTCACGGACCCGCGGCCCATAGCGGTGTTCCTCACCGGGTGAAGATGGCGGTCGGATGGTTCGTGCTACTTCGCGAGCTTCAGCTGGGCTTCCCAGCGTCTGCGCAAGGCGGCGCGGCGCTCGGGGTAGGGCGTGTCGAGAAAGCCCACGCTGAGCAGGCGCTCGGTCCTGAAGTAGCGGAAGTCGCGCCGCAGCTCACACCAGGCGATGAGCACGCGGACGCCCGTCACGTAGCCCACGAGGATGGGCCACACCGTGCGCTTGCTCGTGAGGCCCTCCGCTCACCCAAGAGAAGGCGGAGCCGGAGGAGAAGAGCTCGTCGTTTGCCGCGACGGTGGAGGAGCCGAAGAAGGAGTGCACGCCACGATTGGACTGGGCGGGGCTGCTACGCAGGACGTTCGCGCTGGACGTGTGGGCCTGCGTGAGGTGTGGCGGCAGGCCTCGGGTGCTGGCGTACCTGACAGCTCCCCGTGGGGTGAGCGCCATTCTGGTGCACCTGGGACTGCCCTCTGGGCCTGCGAAGCGGGCCCCAGCACAGGACCCACCGCGGGTTGGCGTGGTGTTGAAACTCCAGCAGTCGCCCTGCTCCAGAAGCTCACGCCCCTGCTGCCCCCTTTGGCGGGCCGACGGCCACCCGAAGGTGACCCAGGTGCTGCTGAACAAGTGGATGAGCCGCATCCAGCGGCTGGCCGGGCTGAAGGTGACGGGAGGCATCCACATCCTCCGCCACACCTTCTGCTCCCGGCTGGCGATGGCAGGCGCTCCGGCGAAGGCCATCCAGGAGCTGGCCGGGCACCAGAACCTCTCCACCACCCAGCGCTACATGCACCTGAGCCCTGCGGCCAAGTCAGCAGCCATCCGGATGCTGGAGGGGACGAAGCAGGACGCCCAAAACGGAAACGGGCTGGAAATCCGTGAGGATCTCCAGCCCGTCAATGAATCATGGTCGGGGAGACAGGATTTGAACCTGCGACCCCTTGGTCCCGAACCAAGTGCTCTACCAGGCTGAGCCACTCCCCGATATGTCCGTCCGCCGGTGGGTCTTCTTCGGGACCGGCGAAAAGTGCGGGCGGTAATACCCGTGCCCCTCGGCTGAGTCAACGTCCTCGGATCACCTTTTCGTTCCCAGCTCCCTCGCCTGCCCCCTCCACGAGTCCCTGAAGACCCTCAATCGCCCTTTCTCCTACCCACCCCCCTTTAAAACTCCCCGACATTCCGGTACTTCCGGATATATTCACTGATTCTCCGGGCCGAAAAAGGCAGTGGGCCGTGCAGGCCGATACGAAAATGTCACCCGTCGTCCTCATCTCCGATGATGAACCGCTCATCGTGTCGGCCCTCGCCCGGGAGGCGAAGCGGTCCGGCTTGACGTGCATCTCGGACACGACGTCGGAGCGCGTGCTGGAGCTGGCCCGCCTCCACCGCCCCGCCGTCATCATCCTGGACATCAACCAGCACCAGGACGGCCGGGACTTGCTCGCCCAGCTCAAGCAGGACCCCGCCACGCGCGAGTGCAAGGTCATCATCCTCAGCGGCGTCGAGGACCAGTTCACCCGTCACGTCTGCTTCGAGCTCGGCGCCGACGACTACGAGGTGAAGCCCTTCGACCCCACCTTCATGACCCGCGTCGCCCGGCTCGCCACCACCGTCGCTCGCACCCGCGCCTGAGTCACGGCCGCAGCGAACGGATGGCCGCGGCCCTGTCCTTCGCCCCGAAGACGTAGCTACCCGCCACCAGCACCGTCGCCCCCGCCACCACCACGCGCTTCGCCGTGTCGGCGTTGATGCCCCCGTCCACCTCGATATCCGTGTCCAGCCCGCGCGCGTCGAACATCGCTCGCAGCCGGCGCACCTTGTCCACCGTCGCCTCGATGAAGCCCTGCCCGCCAAACCCCGGGTTCACGCTCATCAGCAACACCATGTCCACGTCCCCCAGCACCTCTTCGATGGAGGACAGCGGCGTGCTCGGGTTCAACACCACCGACGCCTTCGCCCCCGCGTGACGAATCTGTTGCAGGGTCCGGTGCAGATGGGGGCTCGCCTCCACGTGCACCGTCAGCACGTCCGCCCCCGCCTTCACGAAGGACTCCACGTACTTCTCCGGCTCCACAATCATCAGGTGCACGTCCAACGGCTTCGTGGCCGCTCGCTTGATGGCCTCGACCACCACCGGCCCTATCGTGATGTTCGGCACGAACCGCCCATCCATCACATCCACGTGAATCAAGTCCGCCCCCGCGGCTTCAATGTCGCGGACCTCCTCGGCCAGACGACCGAAGTCAGAGGACAGCAGCGAGGGGGAAATCCGAACAGGGCGGCGGCTCATGGGGGCGCTACTTACCCGCTTCCCACCCTCTCCGGCACGGGCTGAATTCCCGGACGTCCACTCGAAAGCAGGAAACCGAGCAGGTCGGGGCTGAAGGCAGTCACCTGGCTGGGCATGTTACAACCCCGACGTCCTGCACGGCCGCAGGCCATGTCGCCCGGAGCCGCCCGGTGCTCTCACGCTCTCCCGCCGTTCCGCAGCCACTCCCCGACCTCAATCGCCGACTGGCGAAGCTCACGTCCATCCTGGACGTCGCCAAGGCCATGAGCGCCGAGCGGGACCTGGACCTGCTGCTCCCGCTCATCCTCTTCGAGGCCACCAAAGTGGTGGAGGCGGACCGCTGCTCGCTCTTCATCCTGGACCGCGAGACGAACGAGCTGTGGAGCAAGGTGGCCCAGGGCTCGAAGAGCGAAATCCGCCTCCCCGTGGGCAGCGGCATCGCGGGACAGGTCGCCCACACCGGCGCCATCATCAACATCCCAGACGCCTACGCGGACACCCGCTTCAACCGCTCGTTCGACGTCTCCAGCGGCTACCAGACGAAGACCATCCTCTGCGTCCCCATGCGTGACGCGAATGGCGAAGTGACGGGCGTCATCCAGGCCCTCAACAAGCTCGATGGCCAGGGCTTCAACTCCGAGGACGAGGAGCTGCTGCTCGCCCTGGGGGCCCAGGCCGCCGGCGCGATTGAGAACGCCCTGCTGCACGAGGAGATCAACCGCCTCTTCGAAGGCTTCGTCTCCGCCTCGGTCGTCGCCATCGAAGCTCGCGACCCCACGACGGCGGGACATTCCGGCCGCGTCGCGGACCTCACCGTGTCCCTGGCGCAGGCCCTGGAGCACCTGTCCACCGGCCCCTATGCCCGGACGCACTTCTCCTCCACGGAGATTCAGGAGATTCGCTACGCCTCGCTGCTCCATGACTTCGGCAAGGTGGGCGTTCGGGAGAACGTGCTCGTCAAGGCGGAGAAGCTCTACCCCTATGAGCTCGACGGACTTCGCGCCCGCTTCCAGCTCGCTCGCAAGGACCTCCAGCTCCAGAGCTACCGCCGCCGCTTCGAGGCCGTGAAGCACCGGGGCGACAAGCACCTGGCGGAAATCGAGGCCGAGGAGACCGAGCGGCTCGGCACCGAGCTGAAGCACCTGCACGAGGTGTTCGACTTCGTGCTCACCTGCAACCGGCCCACGGTGCTCGCCCAGGGTGGCTTCGAGCGCCTGCACGAGCTGGGGCACCTCCAGTTCGAGGATGCCGACGGGGCCTCGCAGCCGTTGCTCCTGCCTCGTGAAATCCAGTCGCTCTCCATCACCCGCGGCACCCTCTCCTCCGAGGAGCGCCGCGAAATCGAGAGCCACGTCGAGCACACCTACCGCTTCCTCACCCAGATTCCGTGGACGCGCGCCCTGCGCCGCGTGCCCGAAATCGCCTACGCGCATCACGAGAAGCTCGACGGCACCGGCTACCCGCGCGCCATCCCCGAGCGCACCATCCCCGTGCAGTCGCGGATGATGTCCATCTCCGACATCTACGACGCGCTCACCGCCAGCGACCGGCCCTACAAGAAGGCCGTGCCCCACACCCTCGCGCTCGACATCCTCAAGCGCGAGGCCGACAACGGGCAGCTCGACAAGGAGCTGTTCCACATCTTCGTCGACGCGGAGATTCCCCGCCGCGCGCTGGCCCACCCGCCGAAGTAGCAGACCCATGAAGCACGAAGGGGAAGCCCCGACCACGGGCCTCCCCTCGCGGTGCCGCGATTCGACTCCGGCTCAGCCTTCGATGGTGTGCAGCCGCAGGCTGTTGATCTTCCCGGGCTGTCCCACCGGCGCGCCGTACACGATGACGATGCGGTCGCCCTTGCGACCCAGGCCCCGCGCCACCAGTTCCTCACCCACGCGGCGCACCATCGCCTCGGTGTCCTGGATGGGCTCCAGCACTCGCGGCACCACGCCCCACAGGAGCGCCAGCCGACGACGGACCTCCTGGTTCGGGCTGAAGGCCACAATCGGTACCGACGGCCGGTAGTGCGACAACAACCGCGCCGTCACGCCCGACAGCGTGAAGGCCGCAATCAGCGACGCGCCACTCGCCTTCGCCGCCTCGCACGCCACGCGCGCAATCACATCCGGGAAGTGCGCGGGCAAACCCAGCGGCGCGTCGATGTTGCGCAACACCGGCTGCACCCGCTGCGACGACTCCGCCGCCAGGATGATGCGCTCCATCATCTGCACGGACTCGATGGGGAACTTGCCGCTCGCCGTCTCGCCCGAGAGCATCACCGCGTCCGCGCCGTCGAACACCGCGTTGGCCACGTCGCTCGCCTCGGCGCGCGTGGGCCGCGGGTTGTCGATCATCGAGTTCAACATCTGCGTCGCCACGATGACCGGCAGGCCTCGCAGGTTCGAACGCCGGATGATGTCCTTCTGCACGGCCGGGACTTCCTCGGGCGGAATCTCCACGCCCAAGTCGCCACGCGCCACCATGACGCCGTCTGTCTTGTCCAGGATGGCGTCCAGCCGGGCAATCGCCTCCGGCTTCTCCAGCTTCGCGATGATGGGCACCGTCCGGCCCACCTCCGCCATCGCCTGCCTCGCCGCGTCCAGGTCCGACGGCTGCCGGACGAAGGACAGCGCGATGAAGTCCACGCCCGCCTTGATTCCGAAGACGAGGTCCTCCCGGTCCTTCGGCGTCAGCGCATCCGCGCGCACCGCGACACCCGGCAGGTTGATGCCCTTGTTGTTCTTCAGCGCACCGCCGTGGATGACCTGCGTCTTGATGAGCTTCTGCTTGTCCGTGTGGAGGACCTTCAGCTCCAGCAAGCCGTCGTCCAGGAGGATGCGGTCGCCCGGATTCACGTCCGCCGCCAGGAACGGGTACGTGGTGGACACGATTTCGTCCGTGCCCGGCACCGTCTCGTCCGTGGTGATGTGGAAGATGCCGCCTTCCTTCAAGTCCGTGCTGCCCTTGGTGAAGCGGCCCGTGCGAATCTTCGGGCCCTGCAAGTCACCGAGGATGCCCACCGCCTTGCGCACCTTCAGCGAGGCCGCGCGCAGCTTGGCGATGTTCTCCGCGTGCTGCTCGTGGCTGCCGTGCGAGAAGTTCAATCTCGCGACGTCCATGCCGTTCTCCAGCAGCGCCTCCAACATCTCCTGGCTCTGACTCGCGGGCCCGAGGGTGCAGACAATCTTCGCTCGTCGCATATGGCTCGGGAGGATGGGTGGCCCTCACGAACGCGTCAAGCACGCACCACGCGTCGCTTCGCTCGGTAAAACGGTAAATGAGCCACCGAGCAACGGAGCCATCAACCGCGCAACAGCACACCCAGATTCTCTCGCTCCCACCGCAGCGCCGCCGCGTAGTGAGGATACGTGCGCTCGCGCTCCCGGAAGGCCCGCGGGTGGTGGACGCGACGCCCGCCTCGCCCCGTGCTCGGGAAGAGCTGATGCAGCATCTCGTGGTAGACGATGAACTCCACGAAGAAGGCCGGCACCTCGGGCCTGTCCAGCGCGGGGTGGATGCGAATCTCCCGCGTCTGGTGGTCGTACACGCCCAGGCGGATGGACTTGCGCCGGCGCCTCGGAGGCATCCGTCCCCAGCCGATTCGCGCCTGGATGACGTTCTCGAAAAAAGTGGCGTTGACGCTGTTGTAAAGCGCCGTCAGGTCGAAACAGCGCCCCAACGGGTTCAGGTCCGCGTCCGATTCGCGACGCACCTGGCGGATTCGGGGCTGCTGTCCCCGGATGTACTCGTCCAACATCACGCCCGCGGTGCGGTGCCCCCGCCCCGCGTAGTCCGCCACCGCGCGGACGATGGTCTCCGGCGCGTCCAGGAACATGTGGTGCAGCCGCAGCTGCAGCGCGTTGCCCCCTCGACGGAAGGACACCATGGTGGAGCGGTTGTCCGTCACCGCCAGCTTCACCGGCATCCCCAGCTCCGCGCTCAGCCTCCAGGCCAACGACTCCGCCCGGGTCCACATCTCCTCGCGGGGAGACGGGACATTGAGCATGCGCGGCGCTTCCTCGGGCACCCGATGCCGGGGCGGAGGCGGCCGGTGCTGAGGCACGGGCACCGGCACGAGCTGCGGAACAACCTCCTCTTCCAGGGCACGAGGCTCCGCGACCGCCGCCGTGGCCCGACTGGCCGCGGAGAGGCCGCGTGGAAACAGGGACATCTGACGGAAAAACTCGGAGGTCACTCGGGGCGCATCGTACCCGGCAACCTCCCGGACTCAAGGCCGCCGGCCATTGCCCGCCTGCCCTCCGTCAGCCCGTCAACCGCGCCCCACCCCTTCGCGCGGGGGTTCACACTCCACGGCGAGGTTTCGTCACGGAGCGGGCACCTCCGTATGACGGGACTTGAGCAGTCGCTCCAGCCGCTCCGCCTCCATGCGCACCACGAAGGTCTTCTCGCGCGTGTACGTCACCTGCCCCTGCGCCCCTCCCTTCACCTTGCGCACGAACTTCACCTGCACGTAGCTCACCTCGCCGCGCGGCTCGCCCTTCGCCCCGGAGTGGTGCAGCGCCAGGTGCGCCGCGTCCAGCAGCACCTCCTGCGTCGGCTCCTGCCCCTTCTCTAGGGGAAGCACCACGTGACTGCCCGGCACTCCGCGCGCGTGGAACCACAGGTACCAGGGCCGGGCCACCTTGAAGGTGAGCGTGTCGTTGTCCTCCGAGCCCCGCCCCACCCAGATGCGCGAGCCCGCGTGGCCCACGTACTCCTTGAAGGGCTTGCCCTCCGGCGTGGCCTCGCCTCCCACCGGCACATGCAGCACCTGCGCCTGCGCGAGCAGCATCGCCTCGTCCATCCGCTCCACCTGCTCCAGTGAGAGCTGGGCGTGGGCGACCTCTCGCGCCAGCTCCGCCTCGCGGTGACGCGCCTGCTCCACGCCCCTCAAGAGCCGGCGGTACTGGTGGAAGTTCCAGTCCGCCTCCTCCTTGGGCGTGCGCTTCGGGTCCAGCTTCACCTGGACCTCCTCCGCGCCGGCCTCGGTGTACTCGGTGAGCGTCACTTCGGTGGCGCCCCGCTTGAGGCGGAAGAGGTTCTGCGCGAGCAGCTCCCCCGTCCGACGGTGCTTCTCCGCGTCCGGCCCGCGCGCGGCCTCCGCCCTCACCTTCTCCAAGGTGCGCGAGGAGCGCTTGAGGCGCGCCCGGTACGGCTGCGCCAGTCGGCGGCGGATGGACTCCGCGCGGCTCGCCTGGTCCTTGGCTCCGAGCAGCCCCTCCGCCGCGTGGGAATAAGGGAGCGAATCCCCCTCGGCGGGCACCAGTCGCGAGGGCGCGAGCCGTGCTTTCGCCAGGGCGTCCGGGGGCAGCGGCTCCGGAGGCGTCCACGCAGCGCCCGGGTAGAGATTGCGCCGGGGACCGAAGCCCTCGCCGGACAGCATCAGCACCCGCCCCTGCTCACTCAAGAGGAGCAGTCCGCCCGGGGAGCCCAGCTCCATCACCAGGCGTCGGCGCACCTCCTCGCGCTCGAAGTCCAGCTCCACCACCCGCTCCGCGTCGCGAAAGCGCGCCGCCACGAGCTTCGCGCCGGTCAGCTCGTGCCGCAGCCACCGTTGAAAGGGCGCGGGCTCTCCCGGTGTGGGGAAGCGCGTCTCGGCGACGGCCACTCGCGACAGGTCTCCCTCGGCGCACAGGCACAAGAGGAAGGAGCGTCCGGGGACTCTCAGCTCCAGGTAGGCCAGCCTCGGCAGCGGGCACCAGGCCTTCTGGGCCACCGCTCCCGTCAGCTTCGCACCCACCTCCGCCACCACCTGCTCCAGCTCCGAAGGACGCAGTGACATGAGCCAACTCCCTGTCCGCACAAAAGAAAAACGGCCCGGCGGGATTCGCCGAGCCGTTCACCGGACGTCAAATACCGTCCGCGAATGACGACGTGCTGCTCAGGACTCCGGGGTCGCCGGGGCCGCCACCGTCTTCGCCTTGCTCGCGCGCTTGCGGGCAGGGGCCTTCTTGGCAGGCTTACGAGCAGTCGTCTTCTTCGCCGCCGCCTTCTTCGCGGTCTTGCCAGCCGTCTTGCGGGTGGTCGTCTTCTTCGCGGCGGTCTTCTTCTTCGCGCTCTTCGCGGCGGTCTTCTTCTTAGCGGCCATCAGAACCCTCCATGTAATTGGCCCCAGTCAACCGAGGGCCTGCACTCTTCTTTTGATGGAGTGAGTGCTTGAAGTGAATGGTACGGGCGACACACCAGTGTGTCAACGCATGGTGATGTATTGCATCGCGCGGCGAGGCCGATTTTTCGGCATCGGGCGGTGCTGGAGGTCGCGAAAGGCGCTTCGCGGACACTTCCGAAGCGACGAACGAAAACGCGCGCGAGGCCGAATTCTAGGCTCCGGACGCGACGGAGCCGTTCGTGCCGCGCGCCTCGGAGGCGCACTGTCGGATGCCGCGCACTGGCCTGTGCGGCACTCCGAACTTTTCGCGAAGGAGGCCCGCGTCTACGGTGCGCGGCCACGATGAGGACCTCCGAGAAGACCTTCCCCGCCGACTTCACCTTCGGCGTCGCGACCTCCGCGTACCAGGTGGAGGGCGGCATCGAGAACGACTGGGCCGAGTGGGAGCGCGCGGGAAAGTTGAAGGAGCCCCACGCCCGCTGCGGGCAGGCGGTGGACCACTGGCACCGCTACGAGGAGGACTACGCGCTGGCCCGCGCCGTGGGCGCCACCGCCTTCCGAATCTCCCTCGAGTGGGCGCGAATCGAGCCCGAGCGCGGCCGCTTCGACGAGGCCGCGCTGGAGGCGTACCGGGAGCGGCTCCTGAAGATGAAGGCCCAGGGCCTGCGGCCGGTGGTGACGCTCCACCACTTCACCCATCCGACATGGTTCCACCGGGAGACGCCGTGGCACTCGGCCGACAGCGTGGAGGTCTTCCGCCGCTATTCCCGCCGGTGCGCATCGCTGCTGGAGGGCCTGGACGCGCTCGTCATCTCCTTCAACGAACCGATGGTGCTGCTCTTGGGCGGCTACCTCCAGGGCGCCATCCCCCCCGGAATCGCGGACGGGGCGCTCACCATGAGGGCGATGGAGAACATGGTCCGCGCCCACGCGGCGGCGCGGCGGGAGCTCTTGGAGCGGCTGGGCCGGGTGGAGCTGGGCATCTCCCAGAACATGCTGGCCTTCTCGCCGGACCGCTGGTGGAACCCGCTGGACCGCGCGCTCGTGCGGCTGGCCTCCCCCGCCTACAACCACGCCTTCCACGAGGCGCTCTCCACCGGGAAGCTCCGGGTGAACATGCCTGGGGTGGCGACCACCCGCGCCGACATCCCCGAGGCCCGGGACTCGGTGGAGTTCATCGGGGTGAACTACTACAGCCGCGCGCACCTGCGCTTCGTGCCGCGCCCGCCCTTCATCGAGTTCAAGTACCGCGACACCCGAGGGAGGGGCCTCACCGACATCGGCTGGGAGGACTGGCCCGAGGGCTTCCTCCAGACGCTGCGCGACGTGAAGCGCTACGGCAAGCCGGTGTGGATTACGGAGAACGGCATCGATGACCGCGCGGGCGCCCGGAGGCCCCACTACCTGCACTCCCACCTCGACCAGGTGCTGGCCGCCCGGGCCCAGGGCGTGGACGTGCGCGGGTACCTCTATTGGAGCCTGCTCGACAACTTCGAGTGGCTGGAGGGCTGGGGGCCGCGCTTCGGCCTCTACCACGTCGACTTCGACACGCTCGCGCGCAGCCCCACCCCCGCCTGCGACTACTTCCGCGCTGTCGCCACCGGCCGCGTGCTCGTGCCGCCGCCGGGCTCGGCCCCGTAGGAGCTTCCGCGCCGCGTCAGCTTCAGCGGCTCAGCCGAGCGCGGCGCGGTAGTCGACGTCCTGCTCCTCCGAGGAGGCCCCGGAGCGGTCCGAGTCCGCGGCGGAGAAGAAGGCGCGCACCGCGTCCGCCACGGCCTCCGGGGCATCCAGGACGTTGGCGCGCGCACGGAAGGCGGCGGCGCCGGCGAGGCCGTGGGCGTACCAGCCCAGGTGCCGGCGGAAGGAGCGCACCGCGTTGAGGGGGTCCCCCACGAAGGCCAGGTGCGCGTGGAAGTGCTCCAGCACCAGGGCGCACCGCTCCTCGGGAGCAGGCGCGTCCCCTCCGGCCAGCTCGCGAAAAATCCACGGGTTGCCCAGCGCGGCGCGGCCAATCATCACGTAGTCGCAGCCGGTGGTGTCCAGCATCCGCCGCGCGTCCTCGGGGGTGCGCACGTCCCCGTTGCCGAACAGGGGCAGCTCCGGGAAGTGGCGCTTCAGGTCGGTGATGACGCTCCAGTCCGCCTGGCCCGAGTAGCCCTGCTCCCGGGTGCGCGGGTGGATGGCGAGCCCCGCGCACCCCGCCTCCTGGAGGGCCGCGGCCATCTGGAGGTAGTTGCGGCTCTTCGCGTCCCAGCCCGAGCGAATCTTGCAGGTGATGGGCAGGCCCGAGGCCTCGCGCATCGCCCGGACGATGGCGGCGGCGCGCTCCGGGTCGCTCAACAGCGCGCTGCCCGCCCCGTTCTTCGTCACCTTCTTCACGGGACAGCCCATGTTGATGTCCAGGAGCTGGGCGCCATGGGACTTGCCGACCGCGGCCGCGAGGCCCATGGCCTCCGGGTCTCCTCCATAGAGCTGGAGCGAGTAGGGCCTCTCCACCTCCGCGTCGAAGCGCAGGTACATGAGGGTGCGCTGGTTGGCCCGCATCAACCCCTGGGAGCTGACGAGCTCGGTGGGGCACAGGGCGGCGCCCATGCGGAAGGCGAGCACCCGGAAGGGCATCTCCGACACCCCGGCCATGGGGGCGAGGACAAAAGGATTCGGGAGGGAATAAGGACCGAGTCGCGGCATGGGGCGCGGAGAACCTACCGAAATGAAGAGGAAGCGGTTGCGGGATGTGCGCTACGGACTGCGCATCCGCGCCTCAACGGTTAAGGTCCGTGCCCATGTTCCGCTTTCGACTCGGGAGCATTCCCGTCGACGTCCACCCCAGCCACCTGCTGGTCTCCGCCGTGCTCGCCTACAGCTCGGTCCGCGCCGCGCAGGACGGCTGGCCCTTCCGCCAGGTGTCCGAGGCGCCCGCCCTGGGCCAGGCCAGCGCCATGGTGGTGTTCGTCCTGTCGTGGATGCTCATCGTCTTCGTGTCCGTGCTGGTCCACGAGCTGGGCCATGCACTGGCCAGCCGCCTCTTCGGCTACCAACCCAGCATCGCCCTCGTCTGGCTGGGCGGGCATACCCTGCCCACCGACATGCCCGGCCCCCTTCCCTGGAAGAGGGACTTGGTCATCACCGCGGCGGGCCCGCTGTTCGGGTTGCTGCTCGGCGTGGTGAGCCTGGTGGGCTACCTCGTCTTCAACGGGCACTCCCCCGCGCTGGACTTCTTCCTGCGCACCTTCGCCGGGGCCAACTTCATCTGGGCCATCTTCAACCTGCTGCCGGTGCTGCCGCTGGATGGTGGGCGACTGGTCTCCACGCTGGCCACCCGGGTGCTCGGCCCCAAACGGGGGATGATCGCCTCCCAGGGCCTGGCGCTGCTGGTGTGCGTGGGCGTGGTCGTCTACAGCGTGAACATCGGGTGGCTGTTCCCCGCCATCTTCTTCGCCATGTACGGCTTCCAGGCGTTCCGCTCCCTGGCCGAGCTCCTGAGCTCCGGCGGCGGCGCCTCGTCGGGCATCAGCGCTGGTTCAATGGACCATCCGCTGGCGGCGAAGCTCCGCGAGGCGAAAATCGCGCTGGACGCGGGGCGGCTGGATGACGCGCGTCGCCTGGGTGGCGCGGTGCTGGAGGGGGGCGAGGGCCTCACCCCCGAGCTGGCCAGCCACGCCCACCACCTGCTCGGCTGGGTGGCGCTGAAGGAAGGCCAGGGCCGTCAGGCGCTGGACCACTTCTCCCAGGTGCAGGGACAGAAGGTGGAGCCTCACGCGGTGGCCGCGTCCTTCTCCCTCGTGGGGGATGACGCGCGCGCGCTGGATTGGTGGAAGCAGGCCTGGCAGACGTCTTCGGACCGCACGGTGATGCACGAGTACGCCGGGACGTTGATCCGCCTGGGCCGCGCGCCGGAGGCCCTGAAGCTGCCCGGCGTGGAGCCCGCCGCCGCCTTCAGCTGCGCGGAGCGGGTGCTCTTCATCCGGGGCGTCTATTCAGAGGCAGCGGCCATGGGCGAGGCCGCGCTGGAGTATGTGCCGAGCGCCAGCATCGCCTACGACGCGGCGTGCGCTCATGCCAAGGCGCGCAACGTGCCCGACGCGGTGCGCCTGCTGCGGAGGGCGAGCGAGCTGGGGTTCAAGGATGGGGCGTATGCCGCCTCGGACGCGGACCTGGCGCCCCTGCATGGCCACCCCGCTTTCGAGGAGTGGTTGACGGAGCTGAGGCAATCCGCCGCCTCCTGACAGAGCGATGACAGCAGGGGGTGTTGATGCGGGGAGAGGCTGCGCACTTTCGGGTGCGCTCCTGCTCCAGCTCACGAGGCTTCCTTGCAGACTTCCTCTCCTGCTCCCGCCCTGTCCTCGGACAACGAGCGCCTGAACTGGCTGTCGTCCATCCCCTTCTTCGCCGTCCACATCATGTGCCTCTTCGTCCTCTCTGTCGGGGCGAAGCCAGTGGACGTCGCGGTCTGTGTGGGGCTGTACATCCTGCGCATGTGGGGAATCACGGTGGGCTTCCACCGCTACTTCTCCCACCGGGCCTTCAAGACGGGCCGTGTCTTCCAGTTCATCCTCGCGCTGGTGGGCACCCTGTCCACGCAGAAGGGCGTGCTGTGGTGGGCGGCCAACCATCGCCACCACCACCGGACGTCGGACCAGGCGGACGACATCCACTCTCCCGTGCAGAAGGGCTTCTGGTTCAGCCACGTGGGCTGGATTCTGTGTGACAAGTACGGGGCCACGCGCATGGAGGGCATCAAGGACTTCGCGCGCTTCCCGGAGCTGGTGTGGCTCAACCGCTTCCACCTGGTGCCGCCCGTCCTGCTGGCCGTGGCGCTCTACTTCATCGGCGGCTTCTCCATGCTGGTGTGGGGCTTCTTCGTGAGCACCACCCTCTTGTGGCACGGGACGTTCACCATCAACTCCCTGAGCCACATCTTCGGAAAGCGCCGCTACAAGACGACGGACACCAGCCGGAACAACTGGCTCCTGGCCCTCATCACCCTGGGCGAGGGCTGGCACAACAACCACCACTACCACCAGAACACCGCCAACCAGGGCTGGTTCTGGTGGGAGGTGGACTTCAGCTTCTACTCGCTGAAGGTGCTCTCCTGGCTCAAGGTGGTGGAGGGCCTGCGGCTGCCCTCCGACTCGGTGAGGTACGCATACAGGAAGTACTCGGCGGAGGACCGCGCCGCGCTGGCCGTGCCCGCCCGCTTCTTCGGCGCGGGTGGCGCGCGCGCTCAACTGGTCGCCGCGAAGAGCGCCGCCGAGGGCAAGGTTCGCGAAGCGCTGGCCGCCGCCGCGGACCACCTGCCCTCCTCGGCACCCACACCGCAGCCGATGCTCAAGCAGTAGCCGCCTCCGTGAGGGCGGGGCGGAGGCGCACCCACCCGAGTCCCGGCCAACCGGCTAGAGTGGCTCGCGCGTGACTTCGCCTCCGCCGATGAAACCCGCCTCCGCGCCCGTGCGTACCGGAGACGACTCGGGGCGCGCCTCCGTCGCCCTCGAGTCCGACGAGGTGCTGATGGCGCGGTTCTGTGAGGGGCAGGCTCCGGCGTTCGACGCGCTCTTCCAGCGCCACTCGCGACAGGTGCGCGGCTACCTCACGC
This sequence comes from Myxococcus eversor, assembly GCF_010894455.1. Taxonomy (GTDB): domain Bacteria; phylum Myxococcota; class Myxococcia; order Myxococcales; family Myxococcaceae; genus Myxococcus; species Myxococcus eversor. The sequence goes on from NZ_JAAIXY010000038.1 coordinate 15,970, forward strand.
GGCTGACGGGCAGCGCGTCCACGGCCGAGGACCTGGTGCAGCTCACCTTCATGTCCCTGGTCCGCGCGCGCGGGCGCTTCCTTCCGGGCTCCCGCTTCAAGCCCTGGCTGTACGCCATCGCCACCAACGCGGCGCGGGACTTCCAGCGCCGGGGCCGCCGCCCCGAGGAGCTGACCCCCGAGGGAGAGCTGCCCACGGGCATCGCCGACGAGAGCCCCGGCCCCCGCGACGTGGGATTGGAGCGCGCGGTGCGCCAGGCGCTCGACGCGCTGCCGGAGAGCCAGCGCATCCCCATCCTCCTGCACCGCTTCGAGGGCATGGGCTTCGCCGAAATCGCCGACACCCTGGGCCTCACCGAGAGCGCGGTGAAGGTCCGGGCCCATCGCGGCTACCTGCGCCTGCGCGAGCTGCTCGCCGCGCTCCGAACGGAGACCCTGGAATGACTCCCGAGTGTTCACGGGTGATGGACTGCCTGGGCGAGACCCTGCCCCCGGACCTGGCCGCGCACGTGGCCCGATGCCAGGAGTGCCAGGTGGTGACGGGCGGCTTCGAGTTCATCAGTGGACCGAGCCTCGCTGGACCGAGCCTCGCTCCGGCCGCGCTGGCGTCCGCGGCCTCCTCTGACGATGAGGACGACGAGGACACCCTGCCCGGTCAGCTCGACGCGCGGCGCTTCGCCCTGGAGGCCCTGGCGAAGCAGCCGAAGGCGCGCCCCTGGTGGCATGGACTGGCGCTGTTGGTGGGCGTCCACGCGGCGACGGTGGGCGTGGGGCTTGTGCTCTTGAGCCGCGACTTCTGGGTGCGCAACGCGGCCCACTCCAGCCTCGTCGTGGGCGTGGGGGTCCTCATCCTCGCGCTGCTGGCCGCTGGGACCTATGTCGCGCTGTCGCCCCAGCGCCGCGTCGTGCCCTGGGTGGCGGTCCTCGCCACCTCGGGAGCCCTGGGGCTCACCGTGGTGCTCACGGGCTCCGGCCAACAGGGCAAATCCTTCCTCGCGGGCCTCGTCGGCTGCATGGGCACGGAGCTGGCGGTGACGGTGGTGCCCCTGGCCGTCACGCTGGTGCTCTTGAGCCGCTCCGCCTTCCACCCCGCGCGCGCCCTGGCCGCCGGCCTGTCCGCGGGCGCGGCCAGCCTGCTCGTCCTCCACCTCCACTGCCCCGACGGGACGGCGTCACACCTGCTCTGGGGCCATGTCGTCCCCTGGCTGGGGCTCGGGGGCATCGCCGTGCTGCTGCGCTCGCGCCTGCCCACGAGCAGCCACGCGCCCTGAGGGCGGGCGCCCCTCCCCTCGCTCCCTCCCGCTGTACCTCCGAGAGGAGTGCCACCGGCCCGACAAGTCACTCCAGAACGTTGCAGCTTCCACGTTCGGGATGGGTTAGTGGGAGGACCAATGAATGTCGATGAACCTCCGCCTGGAGTGGTGACCCAGCGCGCGGCGTGGCTCCTCCGAGCCCGAGAACTGCTGAGCCGTTTCACCCACACGGCGCTCCAAGCCTCCAACCGCCTGCGACTGCCCGGCCCGTCCGTGCTGCCGGTGGCGGGCGCGGTGGTGGGGCTCTACAGCGGCCTCGTCGCCGGCATCTTCTCCAACCTGATTGGCCTCTTCAGCGGCCTGACGTTCGGCGCGGCGGAGCTGGCGCACACGCTGCGCCGCAGCCAGTTGCTGACGCTGGTGGACGCGTTCGGCTCGGCGCGGTGGCATCTGGAGTACGCCATCGTCGGGGCGCCGCTGGCGTTCGGCGCGCTGCTGCTGGCGCGGGTCATCGAGCCCGGGGGCCCTCGGGACGAGGTGAAGCGACGGCTGCGCCTCCTGGCGCTGCTGACGCTGGGCGCGCTGTCGCTCTACTACCCCCTGGTGGCGCTGGCCGCGCTCAACAGCGTCTTCGGCCACCCGCATTTCCTGGCGGAGGCGATTCCCCAACTGCCCTGGTGGCTGATGCTGCTGGCGCCGACGCTGGGCGGAGTGGCGGTGGGACGGCTGCTGCGCGACAGGCCGGAGACGCATGGCCACGGCGTCCCGGAGGTCGTCCGGGCGGTGAAGAGCGGCGCCAACGTGGTGCCCGCGGACCGGGGCTTGTTGAAGCTGGTGGCGTCCGCCATCACCATTGGCAGCGGCGGGTCGGCGGGCCGCGAGGGCCCCATCGTCTATGGCGGCGCGGCGTTCGCCTCCACGGTGGGCCGGGTGCTGGGCTTCAGCCGCAGGGAGCTGTCCATCCTCCTGGCGTGCGGCGCGGGCGCGGGCATCTCCGCGTCCTTCAACGCCCCCATCGCCGGCGCGGTGTTCGCGATGGAAATCATCCTCCGCGAGTTCGAGCTGCGCGTCTTCTCGCCCATCATCCTGGCCAGCGTGGCGGGCACCCTGGTGAGCCAGGGCGTGCTGGGCGAGGCGCCCATCCTGCGCAGCGTGCCGTACGAACTGGTGAGCGGCTCGGAAGTCCTGGCCTACGCGGCGCTGGGCATCGGCTGCGGCCTGTTGGCCTTCACCTTCGTGCGGATGCTGCACGGGGTGGAGCACTTCTTCCAGGGGCGCATGGGTGGCAAGCTGTCGCCGTGGCTGGGCCGCAAGTCGCTGCCGTTCCGCGCGGGCGTGGGCGGGCTGTGCGCGGGCACCATGGCCTTCGTCAGCCCCACCGTGTGGGGCAGCGGGCACGACTTCATCAACCTGGCGGCGGTGGGAAAGCTGTCCTTCTTCTTCCTCGTCACCGCCTGCGTGCTGAAGCTGGTGGCGACGGCCATCACCATCGGCTCGGGGGGCTCGGGCGGGACGTTCTTCCCCGCGGCCGTCATCGGCGCCATGGCGGGCGGCGCGTTCGGCACGCTGGTGCACTACTTCTTCCCGGCCAGCACCGGCCCCAGCGGGGCGTACGCGCTGGTGGGCATGGGCGGCGCGGTGGCGGCGCTCAACCGCGGTCCGCTCACCGGGATGATGATGATGTACGAGCTGAGCGGGAACCACGACATCATCCTCCCGCTGATGGTGACATGCACCATCGCCTCCGCGCTGTGCCACTACCTCATCGAGCGCAACGCGCCCAAGGCGCCCAGCGACACGGACCTCCTGGAGAGCACGCCCGTGAAGGAGCTGATGGAGCACATGGCGCCCGTGCCCGCGGGCCTGCCGATGCGCCCCCTGGCGGACCTGCTGCTCACCTCTGAGACAGGCGCGCTGGTGGTGCTCGACACCCACGGCGAGGTCTACGGCATCGTCCAGGTGGAGCAACTGCGCGAGGTGTGGCGCGACGAGGCCATGTACCCGCTGCTGGTGGCCAGTGATTTGGCGCGCAAGCTGCCAGCCCTGGCCCCCGAAACCGACCTGGCCCACGCGCTGCTCCTCATGGACCAGGAGGACGTGGACGCCCTGCCCGTCGCCGCGCCCGAGGGCATCGCCACCCGGGGCCTGCTGACCCGCGCCGCGGTGAGGCGCTTCCTCTTCGCCCAGCACGCCCGGGCTCACGCGAGCGGAGACAGCCCCGTCAGCGCCTCGGAGACCTCGCACTGACGACCTGGGGTCCGGGCCACCCCCCTTCTACGAGGAAGGCTCGTCCTGTTCGTGGCGCGAAGGATGGGACATGCTGGGCGCCCGGAGGCGTCCGTGGAGCTACTCCGTGCGAGTCCAGCCGAGCACCCGCTGCTGCGAAACCTGTACCCGCTCTACCTGCACGACTTGAGCGAGTTCGGCGTGGAGTACCGCCTGGACGCGCAGGGCCAGTGGGTGCCGAACTTCCTGCCCACGTGGCTGGCGGACTCCAACGAGGTCCACCCGCTGCTGTTGCGCTGGGAGGGCCGCACGGTGGGCTTCGCCTTCGTGGCGCAGGCGCCCTTCCCGTACATGACGCCCGGGCGCGACTTCCGGATGAGTGAGTTCTTCATCCTGCGCGGCGAGCGGGGCTACGGACTGGGCCGGCGCGCGGCCATGGCCGTGTTCGACCGCTTCCGGGGGCTGTGGGAGGTGTCCCAGCTCCCCGCCAACCACGCGGCCACCTCCTTCTGGAGGAAGGTCATCCGCGAGTACACCGGCGGCCAGTTCGAGGACAGCTACGTGGAGGACTCCCCGGCCCAGCTCTTCGACAACCGGGGACTGCCTCCCCTGCGACTCAAACCGCTCAAGGACCGGTAGGCTACGGCTTCGGCTTCGCCTCGGGAGCGGGCTGCTTCGCGGCGGGCGCTGGCGTCGCGCCGGGCTCGGGAGCGGCGGCGGGCTTGCCCTGGGTGCACGAGGTGATGGCGCCCGACGGGTCGATGGCGTCACCGCCCGAGTCCACCTTGAGGACCTTGCGCCCCTCGCCGACGACGAAGGTGTAGCGCTTGGACACCGTCATCACCGGCATCTTCACGTCGTACGCCTCCACCACCTTGCCCTCCGGGTCCGGGATGAAGGGGAACGGCGCCTTCAGCTCGTCCTTGAAGCGCTTGAGCGTCGCCGCGTCGTCCGTGCTGAAGGCCAGCACGCGCCCCTGCAGCTTTTCGATTTCCGAGTGCCGGGCCGTATACGCCTTGAGCTCCTTGGTGCACCCGCCCGTGAAGGCCTTGGGGAAGAAGGCGACGATGACGGGCCCCTGCTTCACCATCTCCGACAGGATGTAGACCTTGCCGTCCGTGTCCTTCACGGTGAAGTCAGGGGCGGTGTCGCCCACGTTGGGAACGGCGCCAACCAGCAGGCCTGCGAGCAGTACGGGAGCGAGGAGCATGCCGGGCATTTGAGCGGGCCCGCTCCTCCCAGGCAAGCGACGCGGGCCCGCTACTTCGCCTCGGCCATGCGCGCCCACACGGCCGCGGCCGCCTCGCGCGCCTGCTCGGCCACGACGGAGGGATTCACGGACAGCGGCCGGCGCGCCCACATGCGCCACACCCCGTCCACCATCACCGCCTCCACGTGCCGGCTGCCCAGGCCGAACACCACGTGCCACGCCAGGTTCTCCGCCGTCAGCGGCGTGGCCGGCAGGTAGTCGAGCACCAGCAGGTCCGCCAGCGCGCCCTCGCGCATCGGCCCCACCGGCGCACCGAAGTGCTGGGACACCAGCCGGTGCCCGTTGGCCAGGTAGCGCAGCACGTCGATGGGCTGCCCCGCCTCGCGCGAGCGCAGGTACGCCGCCTGCGCCTCCGCGAACAGGTCCGCCGACACGCCGTCCGCCCCCAGCGTCGCGCGCGCGCCGAACTTCAGCGCCGGCGCATAGCCCACCTCCAGCCCCTGGTTGGCGCGCGGCGTGTGGACAATCCACGCCCCCGTCGCAATCACCTGCGCCAGGTCCGCCCACGCCAGATGTCCCACGTGCGCCAGCTGGCTGCGAGGCGACAACAGCCCCGCGTCCAACAGTCGGGGCACCTGCGAGGCGCCGTGCCGCTCATTGGACAGCCGCTCATCCAGCGGGTCCTCCGCGAGCGGGATGTGCAGGCCGGTGTTCGCCGCCTTCAACGCCTCGGCGAGGCCCTGGAGCGCGTCGGGCCCCAGCGTGAAGCAGGGGGCCGCGCCCACCTGGCCCCGGAATCTCCCCTTCGCCTTCTGCGCGAAGCCCACCGTCTCCTCCAGCCCCTCCTCGCGCCCCACCGCCCCGCCGCGGTCCGACACCGCGTAGGCGAGCACGCCGCGCACGCCCACCTCGTGGAGCCCGCGCGCCAGCCGCACCAGCGAGCCCGACACCGCCTTGGGCGACGAGTGCAGGTTGCACACCGTCGTCGTGCCGCACTGGAGCGCCTCCAGGCCGCCCGCACAGCCCGCCACCTGGACCGCGTCCAGGTCCAGCGCGTCCTCGTAGGGCCAGAGCACCTTCTCCAGGATGTCCTGGTAGGTCTCCATCGCGGTGTTCGGCATGCCCCGACCCAGGACGGCGTGCAGCCGGTGGTGCGCGCTGACCAGGCCCGGGAAGACGAGCTTGCCGGAGAGGGCCACCACCTCGTCGTCGGGATGGGGCGTCAGGTCCGGCCCCCGCGCGACGATTCGCTCCCCTTCGACGCGCAAGTCCACGCGCTCCACCACCGCGGGCTCCAGCTCGACGACGAAACCACCCTTGAGGACGGTGCCCAACATCCCTCCGAACGAAGAACGACGCGCGTGGCGGGTCAGCGGGTCGCGAGGTTAGCACTCCACCCACCCCCTCATGCGAGCGGGCAGATGGAGCGCCCACACCCCGCGTAAGGCCCACGAGCGCCGCGCCGGGCGCCATGCGGGCTTCCGACCTTCCCGGACACGTGGAAACCCACACCCAGGCTTGGGCCCGCGCGTCACGGGGACTCAAGGCGCCGGGCGACAGGGTTCGGGACGGAGCCGGGCAGGCATCCCCCTCGAACTTCTGAGGGGGGACGCGGGGAGGCTCTCCACATAGACTGGCGCCATCTTGGAGTCGGGTCCGAACACCTATTGGGTCGGTCGCTACCGGCTGTCCGCGCGCATCGCGACGGGCGGCATGGCCGAGGTGTACCTGGGGCGCCGCTTCGAGGATGACGGCGCGCGCGGGCCCGCGGTGGCGGTGAAGCGGCTGATGCCGCACCTGGCCTCGGACCGGCGCGTGGTGCAGATGTTCCTCAACGAGGCGCGAATCACCGCGCAGGTGCGCCACCCCAACGTCGTCGCCATCCTGGAGCTGGGGATGGAGGGCACCGAGCCCTTCATCGCGATGGAGCTGTTGGAGGGCCGCTCCTTCGCGGAGCTGCGGCAGGAGGCCGCCGAGCGGGGCCAGCGCGTGCCGTTGGGCATCACCCTGCGCGTGCTGGTGGAGGCCTGCCGAGGTTTGGACGCGGCCCACCGCGCCGTCGACGAGGCGGGGCGCCCGCTGCGCATCGTCCACCGCGACTTCACCCCCGACAACATCCATGTGGGTGTGAACGGCGCGGTGAAGGTCATCGACTTCGGCATCGCCAAGGCGGATGCGCTCGGGTCGGGCACCGAGCCCGGCGTCCTCAAGGGCAAGTTCTTCTACATGTCGCCGGAGATGATCGCCGGCAAGCCGGTGGACCACCGCGCGGACCTCTTCGCCGCGGGCGTCATGCTGTACGAGCAGCTCTGTGGCCGCAGGCCCTTCACCGGCATGACGGCCGAGGAGGTGCTGGGCCGCATCGCCGAGGGACGCGCGCGCCCCCCCACCGCGTTCGACCCGTCCGTCCCCGCCGCGCTGGAGCTGGTGTGCCTCACCGCGCTCCAGAGAGACCCGGCCGCGCGCTTCGACAGCCTCGAGTCCTTCATCGACGCCATCGAGGCCATCGGCGGCCAGGCCGAGGTCGCCACCGGTGAACAGGTGGCCGCGTACGTGGACACCCTCTTCCCACCGGACCGGGACCCGAAGCGCCAGGCCCTGCGCCGCGCGCGGATGGCCGACCCGTCCCACGGCGGCACGCCGCCCATTCCGCGCGCCTTCGACCCCAACGCCGCGCCCCACAACGCCATGACGGTGCCGGCCGCGTGGGCCCAGGTCTTCCTGCCCGACGTGGGCGCCACCCTCCACGGCGGCGAGCCCCCGGACTCCGTGCGCCCGACTACGCCCACGACGCCGGGCTCCACCGAGGCCGCCACCGTCGCGGGCTTCCGCGCCAGCTCTCCGGGGGTGGTGCAGCAACCTCGACCTGGCGCCGCGACGGACTCGTCGCCGCCCACTCGCAACCCGACGGACTCGTCGCCTCCCACGCGCAACGACTCCGGCATCACCCAGGGCGGCCCTCGACGCCGCTCGCGGCTGGGACTCGCCGTTGCCGGGGTGCTCGGGCTCGCGGCGCTCGGTGCCGGAGGGACGTGGTACCTGACGCGCAAGGAGTCGTCGCCCACGGAGCGGCTGGCGAAGGCCCAGGCCGCCGAGACGCCGGCCGCGAAGGTGTCGCTGTTGTCCGGACTGGGCGCGGACCCTCGCGCCACCGCCGAGGAGCTGGCCCAGGCGGGGACGACGCTCCTGACGGCTCGCGCCCACCCCCAGGCGTTGGAGCTGGCGGAGGCGTATGTCGCGCGCTTTCCGAAGGACGTGGAGGCGCACCTGCTCGCGGCCCAGGCGGCGACGGAGCTGAACCGGGGCAAGAGGGCGGAGCGCGCGCTGGACGAGGCCCTCACGCTGGCGCCGAAGGACTTGCGCCCCTCGCTGATGCTTGCGGACCTGCGCGAGCGCCAGGGAGACCTGTCCGGCGCGGTGGCGGCGCTGGCGAAGGCCTACGCCCAGAAGCCGGGCACCGCGCGGGTGGCGCCTCGCTACGGGCGGATGCTGTCGCAGAGTGGCCGTTTGGACGAGGCCGCCACGGTGCTGTCGGCCTGGACTCGTGAGCACGACGACGCGGCCAGCCTGGCGGAGCTGGGCTTCGTGCGCTTCCGGCAGGAGCGCGTGGACGAGGCCGCCACGCTGCTCAAGCGCGCGGTGCGCAAGGATGGCCGGCTGGCCGTGGCGCACTACTACCTGGGGGCCGTCCTCTTCCGTCAGGGCGACAGCACGGGCGCCGAGCGCGCATATCGGGAGGCGGACAAGCTGGCCCCGGAGGACCCTCGGGCCCTGGCCGCGCGATGCCAGCTCCATGCCCATGGTGGCAATGCGACGGCCGTCGCCGAGGTGAAGCGTACGCTGGAGGAACGATTCCCCGAACGGGCGAACGTCCTCGCGGCGGAGTGCAAGACGGGGAATTAGCTTCCCGTCCATGCCTCGCGGCCCTCATCTCGTGATTCTCGCCCTCGTCCTGGGGGCACTCGGCTGTTCGTCCTCGACGGCTTCGCGTCCGGAAGTCCCCGGTGACACCGGCGGCCCCGGGCCCGAGGAGCCCTCCGTGCCGGAGCGCACGTCCTGCACCGGACTGTCCGAGGGCCCGGGCACCCATGAATGGACAGTGACGCACGATGGACGGGCGCGGACCTACCGCGTCCACGTGCCTCCCGGCTACGACGCCACCAAGCCCATGCCCACGGTGCTCGCGTTCCACGGTTTCGGCTCGAACCCCGAGCAGTTTGAAGTCCAGACGGGCCTGTCGACGCTCGCGGACACCGAGGGCTTCCTCGTCGTGTACCCGCGCGGACTGAGCGCCGCGGAGCTCAACGGGGGCACCTCGCCCCCCCGGGACAACACCCGGGGCTGGAACGCGGGCGCGTGCTGTGGGTCGGCCCAGGTGTCCAACAGCGACGACGTGGGCTTCGTGGACGCGCTGCTGACGGACCTGGACACCCGCGTGTGCGTGGACCCGCGCCGCACCTTCGCCACCGGCTTCTCCAACGGCGGCTTCTTCTCGTACCGGCTGGCCTGTGAGCGCGCGGGGCGCTTCGCCGCCGTGGCGCCCGTCTCCGGCATGTCGCCCCAGAGCGGCTGCAGCCCGTCCCGTCCGGTGCCGGTGCTGCACATCCATGGCACCGCGGACACCGTCATCCTCTACGCGGGAGGCAACAACATCCCCTTCGGCCGTGCCTACCCTTCCGCCGAGGACTCCGTCCGGAGCTGGGCGGAGCGCGATGGCTGCGGCGGCCCGGTGGTGGAGACGTACCGCCAGGGGGACAGCACTTGTAGCGCCTTCACCGGCTGTTCGCCGGAGACGGCCACCGCGTCGCTCTGCACCGTGCAGGGCGGCGGACACACCTGGCCTGGCAGTCCGGTCAGCGCGGGCAACCCCACGCAGGACCTGAACGCCACGCTCGAGGCCTGGCGCTTCTTCCAAACCCGGCCTCGTCCCTGATGCGCAGGAGAGTTCTTCGTGAGCACACGCGCCCTCATCATCAACGCCGACGACCTGGGGTATGACCCGGCCGTCACCCGAGGCATCCTCCAGGCCATGCGCGACGGCGTCGTCTCGTCCGCCACCCTGATGGTGAACACCCCGTTCGCCGAGGCCTCCGCCCACGAGGCCGAGGGCCTCTCTCTGGGGCTGCACCTGAACCTGGCCCGGGGCACGCCGGTGTCGAGCGACTTCCCGCGCGAGATGCTCGGCGCCAACGGGAACTTCCTGGAGTCGCGCGCCGCGAGCATGACCGCCGAGGTGGTGGAGGCGGAGACGCGCGCGCAGCTGGAGCGCTTCACCGCGCTGACGGGGCGTCCGCCCACGCATGTGGACGTGCACATGCACCTGCACCTGCAGCCCCTGGTGCTGGAGGGCCTGTCCCGCGTCGCCCGGGAGATGAAGCTGCCGGTGCGCTCCATCGACTCCATCATGCGCCACGCGCTCAAGACGCAGGGCATCCCCACCAACACGCACTTCCTGGGCGACACGGGCTCGGACGCGTACTGGACGCTGGAGCGACTGGAGGCGGAGCTGGTGTCGCTGCCCTCCGAGGGCATCATCGAGCTGATGTGCCACCCGGGCTATCGCCCCGAGACGGTGAAGAGCGGCTACGGCGCGCAGCGCGAGGTGGAGCTGGCCACCTTCAAGAACCCGAAGGCCCGCGAGACGCTGTCCCGACTGGGCATCACCCCCGTGGACTACCGCGTCCTCACGTCCGCGAGCTGAAGTCGTCGGCCCGTCCGCGGCTCGCGCCATGGGTGCCTGCCTTGCGTGGGAGCAAGCCCCTGACGAGCCAGCCTCCGCGCGTGCCCCTCAGATTCGAGGGGCCATGCCCACGTGCGGGGGCAGGTCCCCCACCGCGGGCGAGACTCCAGACGGCCGCCGCCGCTCCTGCATGAGCACGTTGCGCACGCGCGCCACCAGCTCATCGGCGACGTAGGGCCGCGTGCACAGGGACGTCTCCTCCTGGGCCCACCACGGCCGCGCATCCCCGGCCAGGAGGATGGGCACCGGCCGCGCGCGTGGCAGCGTGGCGAACGTCTCCAGGAACAGGCCCGCCTTGCCATGGGTGACGGAGGTGGACAGCACGATGAGGTCCACCGGCAGGTGCGTGGCCTGGCGCAGCGCCTCCGCTCCGTTCCGCGTGGTGAGCACCTCGAACCCCTCGGCGCACAACACGCGCTCGGCCAGGGCCTCCTGCGCGGAGTCCTCGTCGAGCAGCAGCACCCGCCGGGGCAGCCGCTTCACCTCGTGCGACGGCATCCGCGGCAGGCTCACCGTGAAGGTGCTGCCCTGGCCCTCCGAGCTCGCCAGCGACAGCGCGCCCCCGTGCAGCCTCGCGATGGAGTGGCTGATATACAACCCCAGCCCCAGTCCCCCGAAGTTGCGGTGCGATACGTTGCGCGCCTTGTAGAAGCGTTGGAACACCTGGGACTGGTCCGCGCCGGGGATGCCGATGCCATGGTCCTGGACGTGGATGCGCGCCTCGCCCGCGAGCCGCTCCACGCACACGGTGATGGGCTCGCCCGGCGGGCTGTACTTGTGCGCGTTCTCCAGCAGATTCACGAGCACCTGCTCCAGCCTGTCCCTGTCTCCCCGCACCCACACGCGCTCGCGCGGCACGTCCACCGCGAAGGGCCGGTCGAAGGCCGCGCGGAAGTGGTCCACCACCTCCGCCACCAGTTGCCCCACCTCCAGCGGCGACAAATCCAACGCCAGCCTCCCGGCGTCCAGCCGCGAGGCATCCAGCAGGTCATCCACCAGCCCCGCCAGCCGGTCCACCTGCCGCTTGGACTTCAGCACCGTGGCCAGCTCCAGCGGCTGCCCCGCCGTGAGCTTACGCTCCATGGTGAACAGGCCCAGCTTCAGCGGGGTGAGCGGCGTCTTCAGCTCGTGGCTCGCGATGGACATGAACTCCTCGCGCACCTGGAGCGCCGCCTTCGCCTCACGCAGGAGGCGCGCGTTCTCCACCGCCACCGCGAGCTGGTTGGCCGCCGCCGTCCACAGCTCCAGCTCCCGGGCGGAGAAGGACGTGCCCTGTTCCTTGTAGAGCAGCAGCAACCCCACCGTCCGGCGCGGCGCGCACAGCGGCACCGCGGCGAAGATGGAGCCCATCGAATCCCCATACCCCCGCTGGATTCCGAGCTGCGCCTGCCGCAAGGCCAGCGCCTGCCGGAACGGGTCCTCCTCCGGGTCGAACGAGTCCTCGGGAGACTCGCTCCCGGCCAGGTCCGACACCGCCGAGCGACGCAGCTCCGCGCCATCCTCCTCGCAGAGGTACACCTCCGCGCGCCGCACCTGCGCGCATCTCACCAGCGCGACGACGGCCGCGGCGCACACGCTGTCCACCTCCAGCGTCTCGCCCACGGCCCGGGCAATCTCGCGCACCGCCATGGAGAAGGCGCCGTCGTCATCCACGCCGGAGGGCTCCACCACCAGCCAGGAGCCGGGAGACTCCTCCTCGCGTCCCGGCTTCACCTGCACGCGCACCTGGTGCAGCTCCCGGGTGATGACGTGGCCGGTGTGCGGACGGCCCTCGCGCACCGCCAGCTCCATCGCCTCCAGGCTCCGTCCGCGCTCCAACGCCTCCAGCAGGTTGGTGCCCAGGGGCAACGTCATACCCGTCTTGCGGGCGAACCCTTCCTCACACCACTGGACGCACAAGTCGGGTCCGACGCGCACCAGGGCTTGGGGGAGGCACGAGAAGGCTTCTTCGACGTCAGGGGGAAGCGTCATGTGCTCGGGAAGGTGGCGGGGGGCCTTCGGGATTATGAACCCCGCCCCGAGTGCGCAACCCGCCCGCCCCCCGCATTCCACGCTGGTGGACGACCGCCGCGTTGAGGGGGTGACAGAACCCTTCAGGGGCAGCCAGGGGGGCTGGGAGCCACGTCGTGGATGACACGTAGCGATGGTGTGGTAGACGACAGCGCCATGCCTTCGCAGCCGACCAAGGAACTCCAGACCTTCCCCAACCCGGCGCCCGAGCGCGACTACGAAATCGCGTTCGACTGCCCGGAGTTCACGTGTCTGTGCCCGCTCACCGGGCAGCCGGACTTCGCCCGGTTCAAGATTACGTACGTCCCGGACCAGCTCTGCATCGAGCTGAAGAGCCTGAAGCTCTACATGTGGGCCTACCGGAACGAGGGGGCCTTCCACGAGAAGGTCACCAACACCATCGCCGACGACATCATCAAGGCCATCCAGCCGCGCAAGCTGACGCTGGTGGGTGACTGGTTCGTGCGCGGCGGAATCGGGACCATCGTCACCGTCACGCACGAGAAGAAGTAATCGTGTAGCAACAGCGGGAGCAGCGAGCGCCGTCTCGAGGGCGCTCGCGCCTCACTCCGCCTTGTTGAAGATGGCGTCGGCGTTCTTGTTCAGGTCCGTCTCGATGCGGTCAGCGGCCTTGTGCACGTTCTGCAGCCTGCGAGCGGCGGCCGCCTCCGGGTCCGTCTTGGCCGGGCGGTTGAGGACATACCGCGCCGCCGCGACCAGCACGACGATGCCCAGGATGAAAGTGACCATGCGTCCCATGGACTGCCTCCTCCCGCCTCAGCGGGTGAGCTGTTGCACCAGTGGCGCCCACTGCGCCTGGGTGAAGTAGAGGCCGGTTCCGGCCAGCGACGCGAGGACGAGCGCGACGAGCGCCCACTTGAGTCCACCGCCGGAGCGAGAGCGCGAGGTGTCGAAGACCTCCACCGCCGCGTCCAGCTCCTGGGGCCGCAAGAGCTGCTGCGCCTCCGTCTCCGTCAGCTTCTGGCGGTGGCGCAGGAAGGCGACCAGCAGCCCCGCATGCGACACCTGGACTTCCTGGGCCAGGAAGACATCCAGCTCACGGCGCATGGCGGCGGCGTCCGGGAAGCGGTCCTCCGGCTTCACCTCCATGGCGCGCTGGATGATGCGCACCAGGGGCGAGGGTACGTTGGGCGCCACCTTGTTGAGCGGCGTGTACTTGCCGTCGCGAATCTTCGCGAACACCTCGCCCGCCGTCTTGCCGTGGAAGGGCCGGGCACCGGAGAGGGCCTCGTAGAGCAGCACGCCGAGCGAGAAGATGTCGGTGCGGCCATCCAGCGGCGCGCCCGTCACCTGCTCCGGGGACATGTACGAGGGCGTACCCACCGCCATGCCCGCCTGCGTGAGCGCCTCCAGCCCCACGTCCTTGGCGATGCCGAAGTCCATCAGCTTCACGTCACCGGACTTGGTGAGCATGACGTTGGCGGGCTTCAAGTCACGGTGGATGATGTGGCGGAAGTGCGCGTGGTCCAGCGCGCTGGCGATGCGCGCGGCGATGACGCCCGTGACGTCCGGGGGCAGCGGCCCTTCCTTGATGAGCGTGTGGAGGGTGGGGCCGTCCACCAGCTCCATCACCATGAACATGCTGTCGTTCTTCTCCACCAGGTCGTAGAGCGTGACGATGTTCTGGTGGCGGAAGGCGGCCAGCGCGAGCGACTCCCGGCGGAAGCGGGACAAGGTCTCCCGGTCTCGCTTGCCCTCGGGCAGCAATTCCTTGATGGCGACCTCGCGCTGAATCATCTCGTGGAGGCCGCGATACACGACGGCCATCCCACCTCGGCCCAGCTCTCCGAGCACTCGATACGCGCCAATCTTGCGATGACGGACTGCTTTTTCAGCGGCAGGCACGGGCGAAGGGTACAGAACTGGACGCGCACCGTCGATGTCTCACGTGGCCACCCCCGTCCACGACTCACATCCGCCCGAGCCGAAGAAGTCCAAGGAGGACAGCCAGGACGGACACCCGGGCAAGCGCTCCCTGTCACCCGGGGCGTGTCCCGCTCCGCCCGGGAGAGTTGTAGGGTGGATGCGCTCATGCGCACCGAAGCCTCCGTCGTCCCGCAGCCCGCGCTCCCGCTGTCCCAGCCGTCACTGGCCCGGGAGCACGCGAGCGAGCACTGCACGCTGCTGGATGGAGGGACGGAGGCGTTTCCCCGGATGCTGGAGGCCATCTCCTTCGCCCGGCACCGCATCCACCTGGAGGTCTACACCTTCGAGCGCGAGGGCGTGGGCGCGCTCTTCCTGGACGCTCTGGTGGCGGCGGCGAAGCGGGGCGTGTTGGTAAAGGTGGTGGTGGACGGCTGGGGGAGCATCGGCGCCAGCAAGCACCTCACCCAGACGCTGCTCGCCGCGGGCGCGAAGGTGCGCGTGTACAACCCGCTCACGTCGCTGTGCCTGGGCCGCTCGTGGCGCAACCACCGCAAGATTCTCCTCGTCGACGACACGGTGGCGTTCCTGGGTGGCATCAACATCGGCGACGCCTACGCGGCCAAGGGCGACGTGCCCGGCTGGGCGGACCTGGCGGTGGAGCTGCGGGGTGACATCTGCCGGCAGCTCGGGGAGAAGCTGACGGCGGGCGCGGCGGCGCTGTCCGCGGGCGCGGTGAGGCTGTTCCTGTCCGGCATCGGCGGGGGGCACCGGCTGCGCAAGCGCTACCTGTCCGCCATCGACGGGGCGAAGCACGAGGTCATCCTCGCGCACGCATACTTCCTCCCCGACAACAGCTTCGTGAAGGCGCTGACGCGCGCGGCGCGCCGGGGCGTGAAGGTGTCGCTGCTGCTCGCCGGACGCAGCGACGTCATCTTCGCCCGCGCCGCGACGATGCGGCTGTACGCCACCTTCCTGCGCGCCGGGGTGAGCATCCACGAGTGGACGGCCTCCACGCTGCACGCCAAGGCCGCGGTGGTGGACGGCAGGACGCTGCTGGTGGGCAGCTTCAACCTGGACCCGCTGTCGCTCGTGAATCTGGAGACGCTGGTGGAGGCGGAGGAGCCCGCCGTGGCGGCGCAAGCGGCCCTGTGGCTGGACAAACACGTGGCCCTGTCGAGGCACGTCCTGCCCGAGCAGTGCGGCCGCTCCGGCCTCCAGCGGTGGCTGTTGGACGTCGTGGGACTGGCCGTGGCGCGCTTCGCGGAGCACTTCGCCAGCTTCATCGGGCGGCGGCGCAAGCGGTGAGGCCGTCACGCTCGCGTCACGCGAGGGCCTGAAAAAGCCCCTGCCCGGCCGCAGCCCCCTCATGACGTGCTGCGCGGGCCGCCAGGGCGCTCTACACTGTCGCACGTCCAACCATGCCCATTCGCCGCCCCGCCCTCCCGCCCGTACTCGCAGCCATCGATGTGGGGACCAACGCCGTGCGACTGGAGCTCGCCCGGCCGGACGCCGACGGGGCGCTCGAGACGCTCCATCAGGAGAGAGACCCCATCCGCCCGGGTGAGGGCGTCTTCGCCACCGGCACCATGCCGGAGGCCACCGCCGAGCGACTCCTGTCCACGCTGCGGCGCTACTCCGCGCTCTGCCGCCGCCACAAGGCCCAGGTGCGCGCGGTGGCCACCAGCGCCCTGCGCGAGGCCCGCAACAGCCCGGACATCGTCCGACGCGTGCGCGAGGAGGCCGGCCTCAACCTGGAGGTCGTCAGCGGCAAGGAGGAGGCGCGCCTCATCTGCCTGGGCGTGCTGCACCGCAAGCCCCCGGGCACCCGCTCGCTGCTCATCGACATTGGCGGCGGCAGCACCGAGGTGGCCACCGCCGTGGGCGAGAAGCCCGACAACCTCTGGAGCCTGGGGCTGGGCTCGGTGCGCCTCACCGAGGTCTTCGAGGCGTCACGCATGGTGACACCGAAGCAGCTGCGCATCATGCGAGGGTTCGTCCAGGAGGTGCTGGGCAAGACGCTGCCGGAGAAGCTGCCGCTGTTGCCTCGGATGGCGCTCGGCTCGTCCGGCACCATCAACGCCGTGGTGTCCTTCGCCTCCAGCGAGAGCAGCGGCAACGCCACCGTGCGCCAGCTCACCCAGACGGTGGAGACACTGGCGCAGATGCCCGTGGACCGGCGGCGCAAGCGCTTCGACCCCAAGCGCGCCGACATCATCGTCGCCGGCGCCGTCATCCTGGAGGGCGTGGCGAAGTACCTGGGAATCGAATCCGTCAGCGTCGTCAACCGGGGCCTGCGCGACGGCATCCTCGTGGACCTGCTCTACCGGCAGGACGCCCACCACCAGGACGACGACCACAGCCTGGCGGACGCCGCCGTCGTCATGGGGCAGCGCTTCTTCTTCGACGAGAAGCACGCGCGTCAGGTGGCCCGCATGGCGCTGACGCTCTTCGACGACCTGGCCGCCCTGCACCAGCTCCCGCTGTCGGTGCGCCCCTATCTGGAGGTCGCCGCGCTGCTGCACGACATCGGCCACGCGGTGAACTACGAGCGCCACCACAAGCACACGTACTACCTCATCCGGCACGCGGACCTCCCCGGCCTCGCGGACCGTGAGCGCGAGCTGGTGGCCCGAGTCGCCCGCTACCACCGGCGCAGCCCGCCGGAGCTGGCTCACTCGGGCATGACGGGGCTGACTCCCACCGAGGCCCGCACCGTGCGCAAGCTCGCCACCCTGCTGCGCGTGGCCAACTCGCTGGACCACAGCCACCACCAGCCCATCAAGGACTTCAAGGCCACCAACGGCCGCGACGGCGTCGCCCTGCACCTGCGCGCGCGCCAGCCGGTGGACCTGGAGCTGTGGAACGCGGAGCACGAGGTGGCGCTCTTCCGCCGCGTCTTCGGCAAGAAGCTCACCTTCCACGTCCACACCGGCGGCCGTTAGTCGCTCGTCCTCCCGGCCGCTGACCGGAAGAGGAGCCGCCGCGCCCTGCCCGCGGTCGCGTGGATGCCCACGCTCCAAGTCGCACGGGTCCGTCGTCGCAAGACGGGCCCTGCTCGACTTTGAACGCCTGGCACCCCGGACGGGGAAGGAGCACGAGATGAAGGCCATCGTATTCCATGGGATTGGGGACATCCGGCTCGACGATGTGGCGGAGCCGCGCATCGAGAAGCCGACGGATGCCATCGTCAAGCTGTCGGCGAGCGCCATCTGTGGCACGGACCTGCACATGATTCGCGGGACGATGCCGGGGATGAAGCCGGGCACGATTCTGGGTCACGAGGGCGTGGGCTACATCGAGGCGCTCGGCGACGACGTGCGCAACTTCAACGTGGGCGACCGCGTGGTCATCCCCTCCACCATCGCCTGCGGCAACTGTGTCTACTGCCGCGACGGCTACCATTCGCAGTGCAACGACGCGAACCCCAACGGGCCTTCCGCGGGCACGGCCTTCTTCGGCGGGCCGGAGCAGACGGGCCCCTTCCACGGCATGCAGGCGGAGAAGGTGCGCGTTCCCTTCGCGCACGCGGGGCTGGTGAAGATTCCGGACGGCGTGACGGACGAGCAGGCCATCCTCATCTCCGACATCTTCCCCACCGGCTACTTCGGCGCGGAGCTGGCGGAAATCAAACCCGGTGACACCGTGGCGGTGTTCGGCTGCGGGCCAGTGGGGCTGTTCGCCATCGTCAGCGCGAAGCTGCTCGGGGCGGGCCGCGTCTTCGCCATCGACTGCCACGAGGACCGGCTGGAGCTGGCGCGCACCCAGGGCGCTGAAATCATCAACTTCGACCGGGAAGACCCGGTGAAGACGATTCAGCGCCTCACCAACGGCATCGGCGTGGACCGGGCCATCGACGCGGTGGGCGTGGACGCCGTGCACGCGCACGCGGGACCCGCGGCGAAGCAGGCCAGCGCGCAGAAGGCGGAGCTCAAGCGCGAGGCGAAGGAGACCGCGCCGAAGACGAAGCCGGATGGCGACAACTGGGTGCCCGGTGACGCGCCCACACAGGTGCTGTCCTGGGCGGTGGAGTCCCTGGCCAAGGCGGGCACGCTGTCCATCATCGGCGTCTACCCGCAGCAGGTGCGCACGTTCCCCATCGGCATGGCGATGAACAAGAACCTCACGATGAAGATGGGCAACTGCAACCACCGCAAGTACATCCCCCGGCTGCTGGAGCTGGTGCGCACGGGCGAGGTGGACCCCACCGCCATCCTCTCGCACGTGGAGCCCATGAGCAGCGCACTGGACGCCTACCGCAACTTCGACCTGCGCAAGCCTGGCTGGGTGAAGGTGGAGCTGGAGCCCAATCAGCTCCAGTGAGCCCTCACGCGTCCAGCACCAGGCACGAGTCCCCGAACTCGTGCCCCAGGTAGCCGCGCGCCTCCGCGTGCGCGGTCGCCTCCTTCAAGAGCGGTGACGGCGCGAAGGCCTGGAGCAGCGCATGGTGGCTGCTTCCAGGCTCGTGCATGCCCGTGAGCAGCCCGTGCACCACGCGAGGCACGAAGCCGGGCCCCAGGAGCAGGTCCGTCACCGCCTCGCCCGCCACCAGTCGCCCGCCGTTCATCTCCGCACGGCCCTCCAGCGCGCGCACCACCGTGGTGCCCACCGCGACAACCCGACCTCCCGCCGCGCGAGTGGCCTCCACCTGTGCCACCGTGGCCGCGGGGATGTCCGAGCGCTCGGGCCTCGGCAGCGCCGCGTCCAGCACGGCGTCCCCGGTGGAGGACAGCCCCGCCGCGTGGGTGAGCGACGCCAGCCGCACGCCTCGACGACGCAGCGCCAGCAGCAGGTTCCAGGTGAGGGGCAGTCCCGCCGACGGCGCCTCCGTGGCCCAGGGCCGCGCGCCATACCCCGTCTGCACGTGCCACAGCGACAGCGGGGCCACGGTGTGCGCGTACTGCACGGGCCTGCCGCCCTGGTACAGCGCGGACCAGAGCGCGGCGCCGTCCTCGTCGAAGGCCACGCGCACCAGGCGGGGCGAGGGCGGCAGCACCTCGACGACCTGGACGGGCAAGCCGACGACGGTGAAGCGCGAGCCCACCGGCAGCGCGGGCGGGAGCGGCCGGTCCTCGGTGCGCTTGCGCCAGTCGCCCGCGCCGAAGAGGACGGCGGTCCAGGTGCCGTCCTGCTCGCGCGCCAGCAGTCGCAGCTCGATTCGCTCTCCCGCCGCCGTGCGCCCCAGGAGCGAGGCGGGGAACGTGGCGGCGTCGTTCACCACCAGCAGGTCTCCGTCCCGCAGGAGTGACGGAAGGTCCGCCACGCGGGCATCGGAGAAGCGACGTCCGTGAGGTTCGATGTGCAGGAGCCGCCCCTCCTCGGGATGGTCCACGGGCCAGCGCGCGGGCTTCATGCGGCCTCCAGACTCGCCGCCTCCAGGCGGGAACCCGACGGCAGCGACTCCGAGCGACGCTCCACCATCGCGACGATGCGCGCCGCCACGTCCTCGGGCCGAGCCAGCGTGGAGCGGTCCGCCTCCGGCATGGCGTCCGAGTGCATCCGCGTGTCCATCTCCCCCGGGTCCACGTTGAGGAAGCGCACGCCCGTGCCCTCCAGCTCCGTGGCCCAGAGGCGGCCCAGGTGCTCCAGCGCACCCTTGGACACGCTGTAGGAGCCCCAGCGCGGATACGCGGAGAGGGCCGCGTCCGAGCTGATGTTCAGTACCAGCCCGCCCCCTCGCACCACCATGTTGCCCACCACCGCCTTGGTGAGCCGGAAGGGGCCCACCACGTTGACCTCCAGCACGTGCTGGAGGTCCTCGCACGCGGTGTCGAGCAGCAGGGGCAGCGGCGTGGGTCCGAGGATGCTGGCGTTGTGCACCAACACGTCCAGCGGGCCCACCAGCGACGTGGCCACGCCCACCAGCCGGTAGATGGACTCCTTGTCACCGACGTCATAGGCCACGCCGTGCGCCTCCAGCCCTTCCGCGCGCAGGGCCTCGGCGGCGGCCTCCATCTCCGGGGCATGGCGGGCCACGCCCACCACCCGGGCCCCTCTTCGCGCGAAGTGCGCCATGAGCGCGCGGCCCAGGCCTCGACTCGCTCCCGTCACCAGGACCGCTTTTCCGGTCAGCTTCATGTGGAAAGTCCTCCTTGGTGGATAGGGATACGCCCGCCGCGTTGATGGAATGGCGTCGCGGACAATCCTTTGGCAGATTGTCAAACCATGGCCATCGACGAAGAGGACCTGCCGAGCAGGCTGGCGCGCAACATCCGGACCCTGCGGGAGACGCGGGGCGCCACGCAGGCCCAGCTCTCCAAGCTCGCGGGGGTGCCCCGGGCGACGTGGGCCAATCTGGAGTCGGGCACCGCGAACCCCACGCTGTCGGTGCTGCACCGCGTGGCGGCGGCGCTCCAGGTGTCACTGGAGGAGCTGGTGGCGAGGCCTCGCGCCAGTGCGCGGCACTACCCGCGCGACAGCCTGACGACGCGCATCCGAGGTGCGGGGCAGTTGCGCAAGCTGCTGCCGGACCCGCTGCCGGGCATGGAGTTCGACCGGGTGGAGCTGCCCTCCGGGGTGCGCATCACCGGCGTGCCCCACACCCCCGGCACCCGCGAGTACCTGGCCTGTGAGTCCGGGGAGATGGCGCTGGTCGCCAGCGGTGAGCGCTTCGTCCTCAAGCCCGGAGACGTCGTCGTCTTCCGGGGGGACCAGAAGCACTCGTACGAGAACCCGGGGACGCGCACGGCGGTCGGCTACTCCGTCGTCCTGCTCGCGCCCCCGCTGTGAGGTGAAGGCTCAGCCCGCGTCGCGGCCGTAGTACCAGGCGGTGAGGGCCAGGCGAGAGGCGTGGGCGGGCAGCACCTCGTGCTCGATTCGCTCGCTCAGGAAGACGACGAGCGTGTCGAGCACGGGGGCCACGTCCACGGGTGCGGAGTCCTCCGGATACAGCCGCAGGACGCCTCCGTGCTCGGGCACCCAGCCCGGGTTGGCGTACCAGATGGCGGTGGCGCGGCGGTTGGATTGGCCTGGGAAGGCGTCGAAGTGACGCGCGTAGCGCGCTCCGCCGCCGGGGTAGCAGGCGAGCTGGAGGTCGAAGCGTCCCAGGCCGAGGTAGGCCGCTGACGAGAGCGCGTGTCCCAGTTGGGAGAAGTGTTCCCGCAGGACGCCGAGCCCAGTCCCGGGCTCCGGCTCTATCCAGCCGATGAGGTCTCCTCGCACGCGGGAGTCCAGGGTCCGCTCGGCGCCCCGGCGGATGCCCGCGGCATGGAGCACTCCGGATTCAGCCCTCGCCAGCGCATCAGCCCGCGCGGCGAGGGCGGCCACATCCCCGAGGAAGACAGGGCGCGTGAAATAGCCACGCGCTCCCAGCTCCGTCACTTCCACATCGGTCAGCTCCACACGTGCTCCTTCCAGCAACGTGCCGCCCACACGCGCGCACCGTGCCCCAGACGCGTGCCGCGAGGAAGGGGATACACTGGGGCCCATGGCGCACCTCTCGCGAATCCTCACGGTCCTCCTGGGTATCGCCGCCGGAGCGCTGGGCGCGGGCCTGCTCTTGCGACCCGCGTCCCCCGTCCTGCCCGACACCGCCTCCGTGGTGCAGCAGATGCGCGAGGTGGCGCGGCTGGAGACGTTGGAGGTCGCCCTCTACAAGAAGGTGACCTTCTCTCCCGAGCCGCAGGCCACGGATGCGCTGTGGAAGGACGTGGTGAACTGGGCGGCGTACACGCTCCAGAATCCGCGCGGCCGGGCCATCGTCTTCGCGGATGCGCACCTGGGGTTCGACTTCCAGCGACTGGACGCCTCCAGCCTCCACGTCGCCGGGACGAAGGTGCATGTCGTGCTGCCGCCCCTGGACGTGCGCGTGGCGCTGCGGCCCGGGGAGATGGAAGTCATCGACTCCAACCTGGACAGCGCGCAGACGGCGCAGCTCCTGGAGAAGGCGCGGCTCGCCTTCGAGAAGGACGTGCGCGCCGATGCACGACTCCAGCAGCGCGCCCGTGACTCCGCCGAGCGGGCCCTGCGCGCGCTGCTGCTCACGCTGGGCTACCGCGAGGTGCTGTTCGTGGACCGGCTGCCCACCAGCACGGCGGGCTGAAGCCCCTCAGTCCCCAGCAGCCCAATCCCGGGTGAGCCCC
Source organism: Myxococcus eversor (assembly GCF_010894455.1). Taxonomy (GTDB): domain Bacteria; phylum Myxococcota; class Myxococcia; order Myxococcales; family Myxococcaceae; genus Myxococcus; species Myxococcus eversor. The sequence goes on from NZ_JAAIXY010000038.1 coordinate 38,373, forward strand.
GCGTCCGACAGGAAGTACAGGCCTTCGATTCCCTCCGAGGTCGGCTCCAGGTCAGCCAGGAGCTCCCGGGCCGACGCGTCGGACACCCGGGCCACGAGCGCCAGCTCGCGTCGCACCAGGGAGCCGTAGAGGGGCTCGTCTCCCGCCTGCTCCGCCAGCAGTCGCCGCTGGGACGCGGTGAGCAGCCGCGCGCCGTCGAGCCCATCTCCTCCCGCCACCGCCCACAGGCCCGAGAAGGTCTCCGCGAGCCGGACCTCGCCCTGGTCGATGACCACGGGCCGCACGGGCGCGGGATGCGCCTCTAGATTTCGCCACGCCGCCGCGTCCACCCCCTCCTCCGTCAGCCCGGAAGCACGCAGGGCGGACTCGGGCAGGTAGCGCACGAAGTCCGCGTCCTCCAGCACGTAGAAGACCTCCAGTCGCGCCGGCCCGGGCCTGTGCAGCGCTCCCACCGCCTTCGCCGCGAAGTCCGACGGACGCAGCACCGGGCGCAGCCGGGCCTCCAGCGAAGCCCCCTCCGCGCTCAGCCCCGAGTCCAACCCGCCCAGGCGCGCGGCCAGGGCCTCCACGTAGGGACTCAGCCCCGCTGAGCCAGGGGCCTCGCGATAGGCCGCATACAGCGAGCCCAGGTCCACGCGCCCCACCCCGCCCGAGGCCAGCTTCACCAGCAGGTCCTTCCCCTGTCGCCGGAAGGCCACTCTCGCCCGTCCCAGCGCTCCCGCCAGCGCGGCGGTGAACTCCGGCCGGAGCACCTGCTCCTCCGGCGCGGCCGGGGGCGGAAGCTCCGCCGATTCGAGCTCCTCCTTCAACAGCCGCGTCTCCGCGTCGAACGGGTCTCTGGCGAGCGCATCCTTGACGTACACCTGCGCCCGCTCCACCTCGCCCCGACGCAGCGCCAGCACCGCGAGCACCTTGAGGACCTCCGGGTCCCCGGGCTCCTGCGCGCGGGCCTGCCGCAGCAGCGCCTCCGCGTCCCCGTGGCGCTCCAGCCCGAGCAGCGCCCGGGCGAGCCCCAGTATCACCGGCACGTCCCGAGGGAAGTCGCGCCGCAGCGCCTCCAGCAACGGCAGCGCCTCGCGGTCCGCTCCCGCGTTGATGAGCGCATGCGCCACCGCCAGCCGCATCGTCGGCCCTTCGCTGCCCTGTGCCCGCGCGCGCAGCCCTTCCAGCTCCGCGTCACTCAGGACCTCACCCGCCTCCACCTTGCGGCGGATGCGCTCCACTTCCAGCAAGCCGTTCACCCCCGCGACTCTAGACGCCCCGCCTCATTTCACGAACCCACCCCGCACCGCTCCCGCGTTCCATTGCCAGACAAGCATTCCAATCCACCCGGACGCACCAGGGCAATTCCATACACAAACACGACGAAAGAGAACACTCACATACCCCAGGGGTGGATGGCTTGCACAAAACCCGGCAGGCAGGATTCGCCTGCTTCGCAGACAGGTGCCGCACCCCGAGCAATCCCGAGTTCAGCTTCGTGGACGTGGCGAAGTCCCTCGGCGTTCCACATGGTGAGGTGACTCACCGCCAGGACGAAATGAAGGCCGCGATGAAAGTCGCGGTGGAGCACGTCCTGACCCGACCTGAGTCGTCCGTGCCCGACATGCGCGCGGCTCAGGTGACGCCGCTACCGCCCGCGAGGCGGCCGGTGAGGGTCTCCAGGCGACGGCGGCCCCCGTTGCCCCTCCACCTTTTGGACCCACATGATGCCTTCCAGGTCTGTGCGCCAGGGCCCGGGCGGCCTCAGTGTCTTTGTGTGTCGGGACTGTCGCTGAGGGGCTTGGGAGCTTCCCCGGCGGCTTGCGCGGCCTCACCGCCCGAGCCGCCCTCCGTCTGCGCGAGGAAGTCATCCAACGCGCCCACGTCGATGGGCTTGCGGAACACCGCGTCCACCAGCGCCAGGTTGGCGCGGTTCTGCCCGCGCACGTCCATGCCGGTGACGATGGCGAGCAGCGCCTGAGGCGACTTCTCGCGCAGCGCGCGCGCCAGCTCCCAGCCGCTCATCTCCGGCATCACCGCGTCCAGCAGGGCCGCGTCGAAGCGGCGCCGGTCCCACATGTCCAGCGCCACGCGGGGGTCATGGGCCACCTGCACCTCGTAGCCTTCTTCCCCCAGCACCTCGGCCATCATCCGCGCGTTGTCCAGGTCGTCGTCCACCACCAGCACGCGGCGCGTCTGCTGGAAGCGCCGAGGCGCCGCCGGAGCCACGGCCTTCGTCCCGGCCGGCGGAGTGCGCGTGGGCTCGTACGTCGACGACTGCTCATGGACGCGCGGCAGCCGCACCACGAAGGCCGCGCCCTTCCCCGTCGTCGCGTTCTCCGCCGTCAGCTCGCCGCCCCAGCGCTGCACCTGCGCGCGCGCCACCGCGAGGTACAGCGAGAGCTGCGGCGCGCCCGGGTCCCTGCGCAGCGGGTCGAACAGGTGACTGAGTTCCTCGGTCGCGTACGTCGGGCCCTCGTCCTGGATGCGCAGGGTGAGCCACTCCTGGTTCTCCCTGCGCGTCTCCAGCTTGAGGTGGCCGCCCTCGTCCATCCTGTCGCGCGCCGCCAGGAGCAGGTTCACCACCAGTTCGCGGAAGAAGGCCGCGTCCGCGCGCACCGCGCCCGGGTCGTGCAGCTCCAGCTCCACGTAGACGGGGTGCTCGCGCTGCTCCAGCTCGCCGCGCGCCAACTCGAGCGACTCGCGCACCGTCTGGTCCACCTTCACGTCGATGGGCCGCTCCTCGGTGCGCTGGACGTTGAATTCCTGAAGTCGCGCCACCAGCTCGCCAATCTGCTGCACCGTCTTGTCGAGCGCCTCCAGGTGCTCGGGCTTGTACTCGCGCTGGAGCAGGGTGATGCGCAGGCGCAGCACGTTGAGGAAGTTGTTGAGCGCGTGCGCCGCGCCGCCCGCCAGTTGCCCCAGCGCCTGCTGTCGGGTGCGCTGGAGCAGCCGCCCCTGGAGCCGGCGCAATTCGCCATAGGCGCTCTCCAGGGCCTTGGTCTTGTTCGCGGACTCGGTGCGGTCGGTGAAGGTCTGGATGGCGCCGGCCAGCTCGCCCTCCTCCTCCCAGACGGGCGTGGCGCTCATCTCCAGCGTCACCTCGCCGCCGCCGGGGCGCTCCACCACCATCATCACCCCGCGCACCGGGCCCTGCTCCTTGAGCGCGCGGACGAAGGGCATGTCGGCGACCTTGAAGGGCTCTCCCGTCAGGTGCCGGGCGTTCACCTGCGTGAGCACCGGGGACACGGTGTTCACCGCGCGCCCGCCCACCACCGCGCGCATGGGCACGCCCATCAGCCGGCTCACCGGCGGCGTGGCGAAGGACACGGTGCCGTCCACTTCGGCCAGGAGGATGCCCACGTCCACGTGGTTGAGCACCGACTCCATCACCGCCGCCTCGCGGAAGCGCACCTCCTCCGTCTTCAGGATGCGCGCGTAGGACGCCTGCGCGGCCGCGTCCCCTTCCCACACCAGCTCCGAGATGAGGCCGGCGACCTCCGGCTCAATCAGTCCACCGTGGTGGCGCGCGTAGACGTGCAGCAGCACCGACTCCAGGGACTTGAACTCGCGCGTCAGGTCCTCGGGCTCGAAGTTCTGCGTGTACCGGTCCGCGCCGTGGGAGCGGGCGACTTCCGGCCACAGCCGCACCGCGTCCTCGCCCCTGTCCTTGAGCAGGCGCGCCATCTCGCCCACCAGTCGCCTCAGCGGGGCACGCAAGTCCCGGCCCGGAATCTCCACTTCGTAGACTTCCGCGCGCAGGCGCTTGGCCCACAGGCGCGCCACGCGCTCCTGCTCTCCCTGGAGCAGCTCCGACAGGGCTTCGATGGGATTGAGTCGAGCCACGTTCAAGTCGCCAAGGTGGGCACGCCCGCCCGCCATGGCCACCCGTGCCCCCGCCTGGCCGCCCGCTCCCGAGGCACGATGCCACCACGTGAACCCCGTTGGACCGAGGCCGCCTGGACGCTCACCAGGGAGGCGGGGCATCCAACCGGGCACGCATGCCGGGAGCGCTCAGGCGGGCGAGCCGTTGCATCGACACGCCCCCCGGCCCACCTTCCGGGAACGGATGCCCCTCAACGAGCCCACCAAGAACGACCTGCTGGAGTCGCCGTGGCTGTCGCAGCAGGCCATGGCGCAGCTCTTCCGGGGCGAGCTGAGCCGCTCCGACACCTGGCGCACGCGCCTGGACACGACGACGAACTGGGCGCTGACCACGACGGCGGCGGTCATCTCCTTCGGCTTCGCGACGCCGCAGAGCTCGCACGTCACCTTCCTCGTCGGCATCTGGATGGTGGTGTCGTTCCTGCTCGTCGAGGCGCGGCGCTACCGCTACTACGACTTGTGGAACCGCCGCGTGCGCCTCCTGGAGGACGGCTGGTGGGCGCCCATGCTGCGCCGCGAGCCGGTGGACCCGGACGCCCTGCGCGAATTGGCGGTGGAGATGTCCCGCCCGCAGATTCAGCTCTCGTTGCTGTCCGCCATCTCCACGCGGCTCAACCGCACCTATGGGCCCATCCTGATGGTCCTGTTGGTGACGTGGTTCTTCAAGGTCTACAGCCACCCGAAGCCCCCGGTGGACTTCCTGGAGTTCGTCACCCGGGCCCATGTGGCGTGGATTCCAGGGCCCATCGTCATGTTGATCCTGGTGTTCATCACCATCGCGGCGACGTACCTGTTCATCTCCTCGTTCTTCATCCGGGCCCCCTTGGGGGAGCTGCGGACCCGGCCCCGGGGGCGCCGCGCCGCGCTGTGGGAGTCGTTCTACCGGCCCTACGCCATCCGCAGGAGGCACCGGCCCACCCGGCGGCCCGCTCGGCGGCCAGACTCGGCGTCCGAGCACTGAGGGCCTGTTTCACCCGGGGCGCTCCTGGGAGCCCTCCAACTGGCCCCTGGCTCATGGACCCCATGCCTGGCCCTGTACTCCGGCCGTTTTCGTCCTTTCGAGTCCGGGGGATTTGTGCTGTGAATCCGCACCCATGGCGAACACGCGCACTGTCACGGTCATCAATGGAGACGGCATCGGCCCCGAGGTGATGGCGGCCACCATCCGCGTCCTCGAGGCGCTCAAGGTTCCGCTCGAGTTCGAGCACAAGGACGCGGGCGCGGAAGTGGTGGCCAAGTACGGCACCAACCTGCCCCACGAGACGGTGGAGGCGGTGCTGCGCAGCGGCGTCGCGTTGAAGGGCCCCACGGGCACGGTGGTGGGCGGCGGTCTGCCCTCCGCGAACGTGGGTCTGCGCAAGCGGCTGGATTTGTATTCGTCGCTGCGGCCCGTGAAGAGCGTGAAGAACGTGAAGACGCGCTACGAGGACGTGGACCTCATCGTGGTTCGCGAGAACACGGAGAGCCTCTACGCCGGCCTGGAGCACATCATCGTCCCGGGCGTGGTGGAGTCGCTGAAGATCATCACCGAGAAGGCGTCCACGCGCATTGCCCGGTTCGGCTTCGAGTACGCCAAGAAGCACGGTCGCAAGAAGGTGACCGGCGTGCACAAGGCGAACATCATGAAGCTGTCGGACGGTCTGTTCCTGGACTGCTGCCGCAAGGTGGGCCGTGAGTATCCGGAGATCCAGTACGAGGAAGTCATCGTCGACAACCTCTGCATGCAGCTGGTGAGGGACCCGACGCGTTTCGACGTGATGGTGTTGGAGAACCTCTACGGCGATATCGTCAGTGACTTGTGCGCGGGTCTGGTGGGCGGCCTGGGCATGGTGCCGGGCGCGAACATCGGCGAGCGCACGGCGGTCTTCGAGGCGGTCCACGGCACGGCGCCGGACATCGCGGGCAAGGGCATCGCGAACCCCACCGCGCTGATGATGTCGGCGGTGATGATGCTGGACTACCTCGACATGGGCGAAGAGGCCCGGCGCATGGAGAACGCCCTCCACAAGGTCTACGGCGAGGGGAAGATCCGCACCGGCGACCTCGGTGGCAGCGCGACGACGCGCGAGTTCACGGACGCGCTCATCGCGGCGCTGTAGTCGGTTCGACGGGACACTCCGTCACTTGAGCCCGGGTTGCCTCTTTGAGGTGCCCGGGCTTTTTCGTGCCTGGCATGTCAGTGGGGGGTGGGCTTCGAGGAGTGCAGCGCATGCGCGGCATCGTCGAAGACCCTGGCGCCGACGGAGTCCTGGGGACGGTGTGCCTCGATGGCCGCCACGTCCTCCGGGCGTCCGACGGATTGCAGGAGGATGGCGGAGCGCAGGGAGAGGTCGGGGTCTTGCGAGCCGAGTAGCCCTAGCGAGAGGACGCGCAGCCTCGTCCGGGCATTGTCGGGCAGGTTGGGGAGAAGCCGCTCCCGGTGGGCCAGCAGTACAGCGAGGAGGCACTCCGCATATTCGCGCTCACTCGCACTCGAATCCGAAGGCGAGGACGGGATGAACGCGGAGAGGGAAGGCAGCCAGGCTTCTGGCAGGTCCGCTTCGAGTATCGCGAGGACTTGCGTCTTGTCGGCCAGCGCAACGGACGCGTCACCCGCCCACTCGCGCAGCGACTCCGGCGACTTCGACAAGAGGACGTGCAGCCCCTGAAGAGGGCCCGAGACGGAGGGAGTGAGCTTTCGCAAGGCCTGCTCCACGACCGGGAGCAGTTCAGGATGCCTCCGCTTCCAGAGCGCATGCGCAAGCGTGTACAGCTCCGACGCCCCTGGTGCACCACGTGTCAGCCGCTCCAGCCGACGCGTCAGGCTTCCGCGAGCCTCGGCTTCATGGAGTTCGCCGAGGGCCTGCGTCACCACCTCCGCGACGGACTTGCCATCCAAGTCGGCGCGAGCCTCTTCGATGACGAGCTGCCGCTCCAAACGACGAAGATTGGAGTCACCTCCCAGCACGCCAAATCCGAAGACTGCGGCACGTCGCAGCCGCGCGTCCGGAGACTCCAACGAGCGCGCCAACCACGACTCCGCGTCGGAGCCCAGTCGGGAGACCGCTTCGCGCGCGCGCGACTCGTCGCCTTGATGGAAGGCTTCGATCAACTCGTCCGCTGCCATCTCTGTATCGCCACGCGATGCCATGGAAGCCCCGTCCTCGTCCCAAGCACTCAAGGGAAGCTCACTCCCGAAGGGACGTACCGCCGGACCAACGTTCCGTCGAGCGAGTACAACTCCTGAATGGCCTTCCGGTCCGCGCGGACCATGGACTCGAAGGCCTCAATCTCGCGTGCCAGGTCCTTGGGGTTGGAGACGTAGTTGGTGTTGTGACGGACGCCATCGGGGCGTACCGAGGACGCGTCCGGTCTCCGGAAGCGGATGCCTCCTACAGGGCTTGGATCCTGGACCGGTCGCCCCTGCGCGGTGACCTGTGACTGATTCTTGCGCAAGTCACCGTGCCCCGCGGACTCTCGTCGGGCCAGTTCCTTTTCGATGGTCTCGTTGTGAGGCGGATTTCGTCGGGTGTGTGCACCGCCATAGCGCGTCGACAGCCCGGTCTCACTCGCAGGCGAGCCGACCTCGTCCTGCATCGAGCAGACAACGGTACCACCACACACCGGGGCCACCATCGTCCCAACCAGGGCTCCGGCCACCACGACCGTTCCATCCGCCACGACATGGGCCACGGCACCGGAATTCAGCGACATTCCCTCGGCGAGGACGTAGCGCGAAGGCCCCCACATCGGCGGCCCCAGTCCCCCGGCGGAAACGGGGGGCAGCACCTTGGCGACTCCGAAGCTGGCCACCAGCGCCAGCACCCGCAGCGCGCTGGCTCCCACGGCACCACCGAAACGCTCGGCCACCGCCTCCAGTTCTTCCGCGGTCCGAGCGGCCATGGACTCTTCGTAGAGACGTACGCAGATGCGTCCGAGCTGAATCAGCTCATGCACGCCCACGGCGAGCGCAAGTCTCACGGTCACCGCCGTGGCGAAGGCCTTGGAAAACACCGGTTCTGGCAGTGCCCACGCGGCCACATAGACCAACATCGCGAGGGTGACACTCACGAGGAAGGCCGGGGAACGGAACATCTCCAGCGCCGCATCCCGGAGCCCGGGGGCCATGTAGCCAGGTGAGAGCCGCAGCGCGAGGAGGACCGGGCTGTCCTCCAGTGAAGCAGGCAGCGGCAGCCGGGACGGGCCAAAACGCGTCAAGTACTCCTGACGAAGCCGCGGTTCCCAATCCGAGGGACTGGAGTCCATCGAGGCCACCTGCCGCGAGGACGCCCAGAGCCGCCGTCCCCGGGCATTCTCCGCGAGAGGGAAGTCCTGCTGGAACACGGCGAGCAGCGCTCGGGCCTCCTCGACAGAAAGCTCTCGCGCATTCGCTACCGGAGGGAGTGGCGGAAACGAGAGCGCCCAGCGCCCATCCGAGAGTTCACGCGCCGCGACACGCACCACCGTCGTGGAGGCCGCGCCCGACCTTGGGCCCGAGGAACACGACAACACCAAGCAGAGCCAGAGGGCCAGCGCACTTCGACATAGGGAAGAGACGTTCCACATGTCGCGGAAGCATGCACCTACAACAACTACCTCGGGAAGTGCTCAACGCCTTCCGGCATCACGGCGAGCGGCGGTGAGGCCTCGTGGGGCAGGGAACCGGAGGCTGTCGTGCGCAACGCCTTCCGGCATCACGGCGAGCGGCAGCACCTGTTCCGAGACGACGACAGCAACGTGTACGCGTGCTCAACGCCTTCCGGCATCACGGCGAGCGGCGGGAGGCGGTGAAGGTGGTGCTGGGCAAGTCCAAACTGTGCTCAACGCCTTCCGGCATCACGGCGAGCGGCGGGGCCGGCCCGAATCAACATTCGCTATGCAGCTGGCTGTGCTCAACGCCTTCCGGCATCACGGCGAGCGGCGGCCCCCAC
>NZ_JAAIXY010000039.1 GCF_010894455.1 Myxococcus eversor
GGCGGCGGCGGCGCGATGGGTGGTGACGGCGGCGACGGCGGCGCGACGGGCATCACCTCCGGCGCTGGCGCGGCGGGCTTCACCTTCCAGACCGTGGTTCCCGCGCCGGAGAACATCTTCCTCTAAGCGGGGGAAGGCGCCCGCCGTCTCGTCCTCGAGACCTGACGGCGGGAGTCGTGATGTGGAGGCTGAGTCGCTGGAGCGGCTCACCTCGGCCTTCTTCGTGGGGCACCCAGGTATCCCCCGCCGTCTGTCTTCGGGACTGACGGCGGGAGTCGTGATGTGGAGGCCGGGTCGCCACGGGCGACCCACCTCGGCCCTCACGGGCCCACCCGGTGCTTCGTGTCGTCCGGCCCTCGCGGCCCGACGGCGGAGGGGCCGGGCGCATGTGCTGAATCGCTGGACGGGGCGGCTCGCATCCGAGTCGGGGGGACACCGCTGGCATCCAGGCCATGGACGTGGCGCGAGCGGCCCCGTGCCAGCCCATGGCTTCATCACCCGGGTCGTGCGAGCGACCCCGGAGCAAGCGCGCGGAAGTGTCCTCCCGTTGTCTGTCTTCAGGGCCTCCGCGCGCTTCTTCGCATTTCCCCGGCGGCGTCACGGTGCGCGCAATCGGCGCGCGGCCCGTTCGTGTTCCAGGGGCATGGCGCGCTTCCCCCAAGCCGGGCCTTGTCGCCCTCAGCCCGCATGTGACGCGGGCGTCCACTCCATGGCCACGTACGGAGAATCCTCCGGCGTGGGCGGAGCGCCGGACTCCTCCTGGAAGCCCAGTCGCGAGTACAGCTTTCGCGCGGGACTGTCGCGGAGGACGTGCAGGCGCACGCACACGCGCGCCTCGCCCGCGGCCTCCAGCAGCTCGCGCAACAGCCGTGCCCCCAGGCCCCCGCCCCGGCGCGTGGGCAACAGGGCGATGTCCACCAGCCGCCACTCCTTCTCGCCGCGCGCCACCAGCAACCTGCCCGCCGGCTGACCGTCCACCAACACCACCCGGTCCTCCGCTGTCGGATACCGCGCGGACCAGTCACGCCCCCGCGCCTGCCACTGCATGCGCAGGAACACCTCCGCCTGCGCGGGTGTCCAACCCCACGCCGACAGCTCGCCCTCCCGCGTGCTGGCGTACAGGGCGAAGAGGAAGTCGCTGTCGGAGGGGGAGATGGGACGCGAAGCCAGGGGCACGGTGCCGCGAAGCATGGCCGCGCGGGCCCGCACCCGTCCACCTCCCGACACCGCGCGCGGACCCCGTCCGCCACCCGACGCACGAGTGAAGCAACCGCGAACACCGACGTCCGTGGATTCGAGGTCCACACGTCAGACCCGGATGAGAGCTTGCGGGGCAATCCCGACAGGAGCACGAGATGAAGAAGACGCGAGACCCTGAGTTGACCCTGGCCCTCCAGGAGGCCCGCGAGACGGAGGACCGGTGGCGAGGGCTCGCCACGCGCCTGCTGGAGCTGGGGGACGATGCGATGGATGCGCAGCTGCTCGTCGCCTTCCGCGCCGCGCGCGAGGAGGGCGTGGTGCCGCCGGACGCGGGCTTCTTCCTGGTGGCCCACATCCTCACCGCCATGGCGGACGAGGCGCTGACGGAGGTACCGCGCGTCCAGCGCCTGGCGCTGGAGCTGGACCTGATGGAGCGCGAGTACGGCATGGAGGACGGCATCTGGCACGACGACGAGGAGCCGCCGCCGGAGGACTGGGAGGCCCTGCTCGCCGAATACGAGAACGCCTGTGACGAGGCCCGCGCCGCCTTCTTCCGCGCCTACGGTGAGGAGGACATGGCCCGGATGTACGTGGAGGACCGCGTCTGCTTCCACCGCCGCTTCGAGAGCGGACGCCGCTTCTTCCACGGCCTGCCCATGTTCCCCGAACACCTCCACTGACGCGCGTCCACCATGGAGCGGTGCGTCATTCTCGGGCGCTGATGAGGCGCGAGTCACAGGACGAGAAATCGAGAGGGCGGAGGGAAGATTCTCCGGGGCCCGCGTTCATCAGCGTGCCGACCGGGTCCGCCGTTTCGCGGAAGCTCATCCGCGCGTGCTTCTCCGCCCCAGTGGAGAGGTGACGCGTGCGCATCCGGCGGTGCTCGGGGGTCGTCCAGCGCGAGCCCGGTGTGGGGTTTCGTGGTGGAAGAGGGTGGAGGTGGGCCTGGGGGCTCGTCTCCGCCCTCGCCTGAGTCGGGCGCGTTGACGGCGACGTGACGTGTGCGACACAGCAACGGCGCAACTTTCTATTCACAATCGTGTCAATTAGTGGGGCTACAGGGTGGCGCAACGCGGCTTTGATGCTCACTCTTGCGCGGCACTGGCGTTTTCCAACGACGCACCCTATTTCGCCGCACGACTTCGGGTGGCGCCGAGCGGGCCGGAACGGAAGTCAATGCATACCAAGAAGGGTACAGAGACTCGAAACTCCAAGGCGAGTCTCTAGCGCGCGGCGCGCGTCTCCGAACGAAGTCCCCTCCAAGGGCTCGGAGTCGCGCGCCGCCGCACTTTTCTGGGCGGATTAGAGTGCGCCGCCATGACGACTTCTCAGGCCACCCGGCTGTTGGACTTGCTCTGGGAGCGCTACGCCTCCGAGGTGCCCTATGCGCGCACCTTCGTGCAGCTCTCCGGGGGCAGCTTTCGCAATGACCACGTCGCGCTGCGCTCGCTGGCTCGGCCCGGCGGCGGCATCGCCCTCTTCTCGCGTCCGTTCGAGCGGCTGGGCTGGAAGCCCGCGGGGGCGTACACCTTCCCCGACGCGCACCTCTCCGCCATCTACCTGTCGCACCCGGAGGGGCTGCCGCGCGTCTTCCTCTCCGAGCTGAAGTCGGAGGAGCTGTCGCCGCGCGCCCGGGAGCTGCTCGGCACGCTGCCGGACGACCCGCCGCCGCCGGAGGACGTGGACGCGCTGGCGGCGTGGTTCTGTTCGCCGCCGCCCCCGTCGGAGGCCGCGCTGCTGGAGCTGGAGAAGGAGTCGCAGTACGGCGCCTGGCTCCTGGCCTTCGGCCGCAAGGTGAACCACTTCACCGGCTCGGTGGACGACGTGGAGGCGTGGCAGCAGCGCATGCGCGACGCGGGCGTGCCCATGAAGGCGGACATCGAAGGCGCGCCGGGCACGTCGCTGCGGCAGACGGCCACCCAGGCCGCGCCGCTGTCGGTGACGCTGCGCGAGGGCGGCCGTCGGCCGTGGCCCTATGCGTACTTCGAGATTGCCGAGCGCTCGCCGGCCTTCGACGGGTTCCTGGGCCCGCAGGCGCGCGCGCTGTTCGACATGACGAAGCGCTGAAGCCCTCAGCGCAGCGAGCGGATGACGCGACAGGGATTTCCCGCCGCCAGCACGTGCGGCGGGACGTCCTTCGTCACCACGCTGCCGGCGCCGATGGTGACGCCCTCGCCGATGGTGACGCCCGCGACGATGATGGCGCCGCCGCCCACCCACGTCTTCGCGCCGATGGTGACGGGCCTCGCCAGCTCCGGGCCCTTGATTCGCGCGTCCGCGTCCAGCGGGTGCGTGGCCGCGTAGATGTGCACGTTGGGGCCAAATGACACGTCGTCACCAATGGTAATCTGGTTGCAATCCAGGATGACGCACTGGAAGTTCATGTAGACGCGTTCGCCCAGGGTGATGAAGGTGCCGTAGTCGCAGTGGAAGGGCGGCTCCAGGTAGCAGCCCTCGCCCCGCTTCCCGATGAGCTGGTCCAGCAGCCTCGCACGGGCCTCCTCGTCCTCCATCAGCGTGTCGTTGTAGAGGCGCAAGAGCCGGCGCGCCCGGGCCCTGGCCGCCGTCAGCTCCGCGTCCCAGCCGTTGTACAGCTCCCCCGCAAGCATCTTCTCGCGCTCGGTTCGTGCCATGGCCCGGCAGTCTTCACCGGCCCTGGCGCATGGCTCCCTCGAAGTGTGGCGTCTGTCGGGCGATGGACGCGCTGAGTCACTCCTCGCACGCCAAAACTTCCGAGGTCCAACGAACGACATGCCTGGCCTGGGCGCCGTGCGAAGGGTGCGCGGAGCAAGTGTCCGGATGCGAGGCCGTCCCACTCATGTAGTCTGGTGCTCTCTTCCAGACCCGTGGGGGGATGTGTTGATTCGGATGGTGGCGAGAGTCGTCGGCCTGGGGATGGCGCTGTGGTGCGCGGTGCCTCCTGCGTTCGCGCAGGTGGGGGAGTCGGCGCCCGCGCCCTCCGCGTTGGACCGTGAGACCGTCGTCGTCCGTGGGGCCGCGACGAAGACGGGCAAGCTGTCGGTGGAGTCCATCCTGGGCGCGGTGGGGCGCACCACGCGCTTCCGCCAGGTGGCGCTGTCTCCGGAGGGGACGTGGGTGGCGTGGGTGGAGGCGGCGTCGACGGGCGGTTCGCTCATCCACGCGGTGGAGTTGGACGTGAGCGAGCCCAAGGCGGTGCGCATCAGCGCCTGTCCCGAGGCGCGCGCGTGTGACGAGTCGTCCATCGCCTGGAGTCCGGACGGCAAGCGGCTGGCGTTCCTCTCCGACGCGCTCCAGCGGGGTCAGCCCCAGGTGTACGTCGCGGAGCTGGGGCAGGTGCCGGCGCGGAAGGTGACGTCCTTCACGGGGCCTCTGGCCTCGCCGCGGTGGTCGCCGGATGGCGCGTCCCTGGCGGTGCTGGTGATGGAGGGCGAGGGGGCCGCAGAGGCCAAGGGCCCCTCGGGTCCCGCCGCGCGCGAGACGGGCGTGGTGCGCGAGTCCAGTCCGGTGCGGCGCGTGGCGCTGGTGTCCGTGGCGGACGGCGCCCACCGCGCGGTGTCCCCCGAGCAGCTCTTCGTCTACGAGTACGCATGGAGTCCGGACGGCACGCGGCTGGCCTTCATCGCGGCGCCGCCTCCCGGAGACGCGAGCTGGTGGCTGGCGAAGCTGTACGTGCTGGAGACGGCCAACGGCCGCGCGCGCGTGGTGTACGCGCCCCGGTGGCAGCTCGCCGAGCCGGTGTGGAGCCCGGATGGGAAGCACGTGGCCGTCATCGAGGGGTTGATGAGCGACCAGGGCGTCAACGGAGGGGATGTGATGCTGGTGCCGCTGGATGGCGGCAAGGCGCGCAACCTCACGGAGGGGATGAAGGCGACGGCGACGACGCTGGAGTGGGTGGCGCCCCGCAGGCTGATGTTCGGCGCGCAGGTGAGGGGCGAGTCGGCGGTGGCCTCGGTGGACCCGACGGGGCAGGGTGGGGTGACGGTGCTGTGGAAGGGGCCGGAGCGGGTGAGCGCGGGCGGCTCCGTGGGGCTGTCGCTGTCGCGGGACGGCAAGCGCAGCGCGGTGGTGCGCGAGTCCTTCGCCCAGGCACAGAATGTGTGGGTGGGGCCGGTGGGGGACTGGGAGCGCCTCACGCGTCGCGAGGAGGACCTGCGCGCGCTGGTGGGCGAGACGAAGGACCTGTCGTGGAAGAGCGACGGCGTGGAGGTGCAGGGCTGGCTGGTGGCGCCCGCCCCGTCGATGGCGCCCACGTCGGGTGCTCGGGCGCCCATGGTGACGATGATTCACGGCGGGCCGGCATCGGGCGTGGTGCCCTCGTTCCGGCCGGACGTGCTGCTCTTCACGGCCCGGGGCTACTATGTCTTCCTCCCCAACTTCCGGGGCAGCTTCGGCCAGGGCGCGGACTTCACGCAGGCCAACCGGCGCGACTTCGGACGCGGGGACTTGCGCGATATCGTATCGGGCGTGGACGCGGTGCTGGCGCGCGCGCCGGTGGACCCCTCGCGCATCGGCGTCATGGGGTGGAGCTACGGCGGCTTCATGACGATGTGGGCGGTGACGCAGACGCAGCGCTTCCGCGCGGCGGTGGCGGGCGCGGGCATCGCCAACTGGCAGAGCTACTACGGCACCAACCGCATCGACGCGTGGATGCGGCCGTACTTCGGCGCGTCCGTGTACGAGGAGCCGGAGGTGTACACGCGCAGCTCGCCCATCAACTACGTGAAGCTGGCGCGCACGCCCACGCTGGTGCTGCACGGCGAGCGGGACGTGGAGGTGCCCGTCACGCAGGGCTACGAGTTCCACCACGCGCTGAAGGAGCTGGGGGTGAAGACCCAGTTCATCGTCTACGCGGACGAGGGCCACACCCTGCGCAAGCCGGAGCACGTGGTGGACCGGATGCGGCGCACGGTGGAGTGGCTGGACACGCACCTGCCCGCGGGAGCGAATGGCGCGCCCCGGGCCGTCGCGTCTCCGCGCTGAGTCGCCCCGCGCGGGCGCTCAGTGCGCGCCGCGCAGGTTGAGCAGCACGACGCCCGAGATGATGAGCGCCACGCCGAGGAGCTTCGTGGCGCTCATGGGCTCGTCCAGGAAGACGACGCCGATGGCGACGATGGCGGCCGTGCCCAGGCCGGACCACATCGCATAGGCGACTCCCACCGGCACCTGCTTCACCGCCTGCGACAGGAGCGCGAACGCCACCGCGTAGCCCGTGAGGCAGCCCACGGTGGGCCACAGGCGGGTGAAGCCCTGGGTGGATTTCAGCAGGCTCGTCGCCACCACTTCGCAGGCGATGGCCCCCAGCAGGAACAGATACGCCACGGTGCGGCCTCCAGACTATTCGGCGGCGGTGGGGCTGCCCTCGGGGGCGACGAGGGCGGTGAGGATGTGGTCCCTCCAGCGGCCGTCGATGCGCAGGAAGTCGCGCGCGTAGCCCTCCACGGTGAAGCCCAGCCGTCGCAGCACCGCGGCGCTGCGGAGGTTCTCCGGCAGGTGGTTGGCCTGGATGCGGTGCAGGCCCATGGTGGTGAAGGCGTGGGCGCAGACGGCGCGCAGGGCCTCCGTCATCAAGCCCTGTCCCTCGTGGCGGTGGTCCAGGCCATAGCCCAGCGTCACCGCCTGGAGCGGACCCCTGACGATGTTCGTGAGGGAGATATTGCCGATGACGGGCGCGGACGACAGCGGCTCCGCGCGCGGGAGGACCACCAGGCGCAGCGACATGTCGAAGCGCGCGTCTTCCAAGTCCTGCGCCAGCCGCGTGCGCCAGTACGTCAGCGTGTAGAAGTGGGTGGGCCGCGTGGGAGACACCGGGCCCAGGTGGTCGCGGTTGGCCTCGTAATAGGCCACGACGCGCGCCGCCCCGTCGGGGGGCAACTGCGTCACCCTCAGGCGCTCGGTGGTGAGCAGGACGGTGTGTTTGTCGGAGGCCATGGCGAAAGCGGCCCGCAGGCTAGCGTGTCCTCTCGCCGCGCGCGCCTGAACCGGAAGGCCCGAGGTGATGGGCCTGCTCCAGGGAACAGGGGCTCGGCGGGGTGGCCGAAGCACCACGCTCCGGGCCTCCCGGGGCCCAGGGGCCACCAGCAAGTCCGGAGCGAGGAGTCTTCACGCACATCACCGAGGCGCTTCATGCCAGGCCCACCCGGCGCGAGGCCGGGCGGGCGTCGGCGTGACTACTGCTTCCCGTCCGGGTTGGAGCCGCCCGCGCCATGGAAGTCCTCATGGTCGGCCGACGTGCCCTGCTGCCCCTGGCTCTCCGACGCGGGGATGTTGCCGCCGCCCCCCGTGCCGCCGTGGAAGTCCTCGTGGTCCGAGGCAGGGCCCTGCTGGCCCGAGGGCACCGCGCCGCTCGTGTTCTCCTGGGGCGGCAGGGTGTCATTGGAGGAGCCCGACTCCGGAGCCTGCTTCTTCTGCTCGGAGCCCGCGCCACCGGTGCCCTCGCCCTGGCCGCTGCCACCGACGGCGCGCTGGCCGCCCCGCTCGATGACGATTTCCACGCGGCGGTTGTTCGCGCGACCCTCGGCCGTGGCGTTGGTGGCCACGGGCTGGAACTCACCCATGCCGCGCGCCTCGATGCGATTGGCGGGCACGCCCTGGTCGATGAGGAACTCCTTCACGCGCTCGGCGCGCGCATAGGACAGCCGCTCGTTGAGCGCGTCCGAGCCCTGCGAGTCCGTGTGTCCCTCGATGAGCAGCGGCTTGTCGCCCTCCTTCAGCACCTGGGCCACGTCCGCCAGCCTGTCCCGGGCCACCGGCAGCAGGTCCGACGCACCGGAGGCGAAGAGGACGCTGCCCGACAGCGTCAGCACCGTGCCACGCGCCTCCTCCTTCACCTTGAGGTCCTTGTTGGCCCGGTCCAGTTGCGTCAGCGCCGCGCTGGCCTTGCGCTCGGCCTCCAGGCGCGCCTGTCGCTCGGCCTCGAGTTGCTGGGCGGTCTGCTGGTCCGCCTGGCTTCGCGCCTGCTGCTGCGCCTGCAGCTCCGCCGTCTGGCGTTGCAGCTCCTGGTTCTGCTGGGCCAGGCGCTGGGCCTCGGTCTCCAGTTGCTGGCGTCGGGAGGACTCCTCCGACAGCCGCTGGTCATTGACTTGCTGCTGCTGGGCCGCCTGGGTCTGCGACAGCCGCTGCTGCTCATGTCGGGCCTGGGCCTGGCTCAGGGCCCGCTCGGCCTGGGCCTGCTGCCTGGCGGCGATTTCCGCGCTGCCCCAGGCGTTGGCGGTCTCCGTCTTGCGCAGGGCCACGTACGCCAGCACCCGGGCGCGGGTGGAGTGGTCTTCGTTCTGGTACGCCTGCTCCGCCTCGCGCAGGGCATCGCGCGCCTCGGTCACCTCCCGGGGACGCTCACGCCCCTGGGGACTGGCAATCAACTGCTGGTAGGCCGACCGCGCCTCCACGAGCTCCTTGGGCGGAGCGGCACTCGCGCTCCCCGCCGCGAGGAGCGTCGTCGCTCCGACGAGGGCCTTCCATCCACGCTTGGTTCGCACCATGACGGTTTCCTCCGGGAGTGGGCTCACTGCAGGCCGCGTTGCAGCGCCTGGGCCTGCTGGGTGGTTTGCTGTGCCTGCCGCTCCAGGGGCAACGCACGTGCGAGCGCCAACGCGAGGTCCGCGTCCGCGTCCGCCTGCATGAAGCTCAGCTCCGCGCCTGGCGTGTCCTCATCCACCAGAAGCTGCTCGCCGTTGTTGACCTGCTGGCGGGCAAACTCCAGATGTCGCGCGGCTTCGGGGATGCGCGCGGCGCCGGCTCCTTCGGCTGCGCGCATGGAGGCGATGGCCTCCGTTCGTTTGCTGTTCGAGACGTGTTTCACGCTCTGGCCGGCGCACCCGAACAGGGTGGCGCACAGCATCGCGGCAAGCAGCTTCGGGCGCACGGTCTACCTCCAGCCGTCAGTCCACGGAGCGCGGGTGTCGCGCCCCAGGTCCTGAAGTGTGCTCGGGCCGACAACCCGGCAATCCACACCGGGACAAGCCGCCCGGAGAGGGAGCGGGCGGCCACGCGATATCGCAAGCCATCCTTGCGCGCTCGCGGCGTCGTGACGTCGGCGGAAGCTGGCTGGAAGGCGCCAGGAGCGGTAGGAGGAGGCATGCGCCTGCATCTGGTGGATGGCACCTACGAGCTGTACCGCGCCCACTTCTCGCCCCGGCCGGGACACGCCGCGCCGGACGGGCGGGACGTGAAGGCGTCGGTGGGACTGATGTCCTCGCTGCTGATGCTGTTGCACGACACGGACGAGGCCGTCACGCACGTGGCGGTGGCGTTCGACAACCCCATCCGCTCGTTCCGCAACGCGCTGTTCGCCGAGTACAAGAGCGACGAGGGCGTCCCGCCGGAGCTGCACGCGCAATTCAACCTGGCCGAGGAGGCCGTCGCGGCGCTGGGCGTGCGCGTGTGGTCCATGAAGGAGCACGAGGCGGACGACGCGCTGGCCACCGCCGCGGCGAAGTGGGCGGACCAGGTGGAGCAGGTGCGCATCTGCACGCCGGACAAGGATTTGGGCCAGTGCGTGCGCGGCCAGCGCGTGGTGCAGGTAGACCGGCGGCAGGAGAAGGTGCTGGACGAGGACGCGGTGCGCGCGAAGTTGGGGGTGTCCCCCGCGAGCGTGCCGGACTGGCTCGCGTTGATGGGCGATGTCGCGGACGGCATCCCCGGGCTGAAGGGCTTCGGGGAGAAGGGCGCGGCGTCGCTGCTGACGGCCTACGGGAAGCTGGAGTCGATTCCGGACGACGCGAGCACGTGGACGGTGCGCCCGCGCGGCGCGGACAAGCTCGCCGCGACGCTGCGCGAGCACCGCGCAGATGCGCTCCTGTACCGGCGGCTCGCCACGCTGGTGACGGACGCGCCGCTGCCCGGCACGAAGACGCTGGAGGACCTGGCGTGGCGGGGCGTGCCCCGGGCGACGTTCGAGTCCTTCTGCGACAAACTGGGTGTCACCACGCTGAAGCGCAGGCCGAAGCGCTGGGTGGAGTGAAGGCCGCTACCCCGCGGCCTGGCCGTCATCCTCGGCCGCCTTGGTGGCGAGCGCGACGGGCGGCTGACGGGGGAGGTGCACGGTGAAGGTGGTGCCCTGCTCCTGGGTGGAGTGCGCCTCCACGGTGCCGCCGTGCGCCAGGACGATGCTGCGCACGATGTAGAGCCCCAGGCCGATGCTGCGCATGCCCCGGTCCTCGGGACGCTCCACGCCGCGCTCCAGCGGCTCGAAGATGCGCGACTGGATGTCGCCGGGAATCGGCAGGCCCTTGTTGTGGACCTCCAGCACGATGCCCGAGTCCTCGCCCCGCGCCATGACGCGCACCACCGTGTCCGGCGGGCTGTACTGCATCGCGTTGCCCACCAGGTTGCCGAGCACTTGCACGATGCGGTCCGGGTCCCACGAGCCGGCGCCGGTGCCCTCGTACTCGGAGACGATGCGGCGCTCCGGCCAGGCCGCCTGGAGTTCGTCCAGCGCCGCGTGCACCACCTCGTGCAGGTCCATGGGGCGCGGGTAGATGGGCAGCCCCCGGCCCTGCCGGGCCCGGGTGAAGTCGAGCAGGTCGCGAATCATCCGCGTCGCCCGCTCCGCCGCGCGCAGGATTCGCTGCACGTTGCGCTGCTGCCGGTCATCCGCGTCCGGACGCTGCGCCAGGAGGGACGCCGCCAGCGTTATCGCGCCCAGGGGGTTGCGCAAGTCATGGCTGACGATGCCGATGAGCTGCCGCTCGAAGTCCGCCTGCGCGTGCACCTCCGACAAGAGACGCAGGCGCTCGGCCTCCGTCTGCTGCCACTCGGTGACGTCCTGCATCGCCCCCACCACCTGCACCGCCTGGTTGTCCGAGTCGCGGACGATGTGGCACCGGTCCACCACGTGGGCCCAGGTGCCGTCGCCGCGCTGGAAGCGGTAGGTGTCCTGCCACTCGTGGCTCTCGCTGGAGACGGCCTGCCGCAGGCCACGCACCACGCGCTCGCGGTCCTCCGGGTGCAGGCGCTCCGCCCACCAGGCGCGCGTGTCGCGGATGTTCCCGGACACATGGCCGAACAGCTCGTGCAGGCCGCTGGTCCAGTCCACCGCGTCCGTGCGCGGGTCCCACTCCCACACCGCGTCGCGCGTGGCCCGGGCGGCCAGCCGGAAGCGCAGCTCGCTGCGCCACGCGCGCTCCTCCGCGGCCTGCACCTCCGTCAGCGTGCCTTCGGCCAGCATGCGCCGCGCGCGCTCGTCCTCCAGCAACTGGCGGCGCTGGCGCTCCAGGCGGGCCAGGGCGAGCACGCGCGCCTCCAGCTCCACCGGACGGAAGGGCTTGAAGACGTAGTCGTTGGCGCCCGCGGCGAGCGCCTCCACCACGTCGTCCGCGCGCGTGTTGACGGTGAGCAGCAGCACGGGAATCAGCGAGGTGGCGGGCCCGGAGCGCACGAAGCGACACACCTCCAGGCCCGACATGCCCGGCAGGTACCAGTCCAGCACCAGCACCTCGGGCAACAGCCCGTGCTCCTGCCCCAGCTTCTCCAGCAGGGCGGCGCCGTCGATGAACGTCTCCACCTGACAGGCGGGCGTGAGCGCTCGGCGGATGGCCTCGGTCTCGACGGAGCTGTCGTCGAGCACCCAGACGCGAGGAGGAGGCATCGCGCGGGTCCGCGGAGGAAGGGTGGATGGGGGCACGGGTGGCGCAGGCTCTAGCAACCGAGTCTCACCCCGGTCAAATCTTCGATGGGCAACCCGCGAGGGCCCTGCCAACCTGTCGCCCTCTCGACAGCCCTCACGACGGCGCACCGAGCGCTCGTTCCACCGAGGGAAGACCCGCGCCCGCACCGATGTTGAAGGATGTCATGCCCGTTGAGCTCAAAGTTGCCCCCTCGGATGATTGGGTGCCCACGTTGGATGACACGCCGTACCAGCGCATCGGTGGCGCGGATGCGGTGATGGCGCTGGCGGGGGCCTTCTATGACGCGATGGACGCGCACGAGCCGGTGCTGGCGAAGCTGCACGAGTTGGACGAGCAGGGGCGGGTGAACGGCGGGACGCGCGAGCGCTTCGGCCTCTTCCTCATCGGGTGGCTTGGCGGGCCGCAGCGTTACGCGGAGCGGCATGGCCACCCGCGCCTGCGGATGCGCCATGGCCATGTGCCCGTGGATCTGTCCATGCGCGACGCGTGGCTGCGCGCCATGGGCAAGGCCCTGGACGCGCGGGGTGTCACGGGTGGGCTGCGCCGCTTCCTGGATGACCGCTTCGCCCAGGTGGCGGATTTCCTGCGCAACTCCGAGGGCTGAGCGGTCTCCCGTTCATCGACTTGCGGAAAAAAGCACGAGCGTTTAGAAAGAGCCCATGCGCAAGGGCGAGCTCACCCATCAGGCGATTCTCGAGCGGGCCATCCAGCTCGCCAGCCGGGTGGGCTTGCAGGGGTTGAGCATTGGCGGGCTGGCGGAGGAGCTGCAGCTCTCCAAGAGCGGCCTGTTCGCGCACTTCCGTTCCAAGACGTCGCTCCAGGTGGAAATCCTGGAGGCGGCGACGGCGCTGTTCACCGAGCGGGTCATCCGCCCGGCGCTCACGCAGCCCCGGGGTGAGCCTCGGGTGCGGGCCCTCTTCGAGAACTGGCTGACGTGGGAGCGGGAGCTGGTGCCGGAGGGCGGGTGCATCTTCGTGGCGGCGGCCACGGAGCTGGATGACGCGCCCGGGCCCGCGCGCGACAGGCTGGTGCAGACGCAGCGGGACTGGCTGGACTGCCTGGCCCAGGCCGCGCGCATCGCCGTCGCCGAGGGGCACTTCCACAAGGACGTGGACGTGGAGCAGTTCGCCCACGATGAGAACGCGCTCCTCCTGGGCTTCCACCACTCCGCGCGCCTCTTGAAGGAGCCGCGCGCGGAGACGTGGGCCCGGCGCGCCTTCGACGCGCTCCTGCGCGCCGCCCGTCCCCAGGGCTCCTGAGATTTCTTTGGCGGTGTGTCGTTCCGAGGAGGACCTCGTCATGGCGAAAAATAGCACGAACGTTCGGGCGAAATTGTCGATGTGGGGTGTGCGGGCGGCGGCGTTGAGCGTGGGGGCGGTGGCTCCGGGGCTGACGGCGGCGTGGGCGGAGCGGATGTTCCGGACGCCGCGACGGCCGCATCGCTCGAAGACGGCGGAGGCGGTGCTGGCGCGGGGGCAGCCTCGGATGCTGACGCTGGGGGGCGAGGAGGTGGCGGTGTGGAGCTGGGGCGTGGGCCCGCGCGTGCTGCTGGTGCACGGGTGGAGCGGGTATGGCGGGCAGCTGACGGCCTTCGTGGAGCCGCTGGTGGAGGCGGGCTTCTCCGTCGTGACGTACGACGCGCCGGGGCATGGGCAGTCGACGGGGAGGACCAGCTCGTTGCCGGAGATGGCGGAGCTGGTGGCGGACGTGGCGCGGGCGACGGGCGGGCCGTACGCGGTGATTGCGCACTCACTGGGCGCGGCGGCGACGGCGGTGGCGATGCGCGACGGGCTGAAGGTGGGGAGGGCGGTGTTCGTGTCGCCGCCGGCGGACCCTCGCGGTGGCATCCAGGCCTTCGCTCGGGCGATGGGGCTCACGGATGGGGTGTGGATGCGGATGGAGCAGCGCATCGAAGCGCGCTTCAGTCTGCGGCTGCGGGATTTGGCGCTGCCCAACTTCGTGCCGCTGTTGGGGCGTGTACCGCTGCACGTGTTCCACGACGTGGGGGACCGGGAGGTGCCGCTCGTCGCGGGCGAGTCGGTGGCGAGCGCGTGGCCGGGCGCGCGGCTGACGCGGACGCAGGGGCTGGGACACAACCGCATCCTGTATGCGCCGGAGGTGGTGTCGCAGGCGGTGGGCTTCCTCGCGGAGGGCAAGCCTGAGACGGCGTGGGCGGACGTGGGGTTGCTCGCGTCGGCATCGGCCGCGGCGTCGGCCCACACGGCGTCGCGCGCGCCGCTGCGGCTGGTGCGGCACTCGTGAGGTGACGCGGGCCCGCTGGTGGTGCGAGGGCGGTGTTGCTGGGACAGGCCCCGCGTGCATGGTGTCGTGAGAGGGATTGGCTATAAGTGCGCGCATGTCCCGTGAAGAGAATGCCCGCTACCTCGAATCGATTCGCCAGCGCGGTGCTCTCGCGCCCTTCAAGCGTTGGATGAAGCTGTGGCCGTTCCTGCTCGTCGCGTACGCGGTCATGTACTTCATGTTCAGCGGCGGCAAGCTGCCGGGGCCGCCGTCCTTCGCGGACCTGAGCCGGGTCGGCTCGCAGCTCCTCATCGGAGTCGTGGTCTTCGTGGGCGCCCTGGGCTTCGTCTTCTGGAAGGGACAGTCGACGCGCCGCGAAATCAAGGCGGCCTTCCTGCATCCCGACGCGAGTGCCCTGCTCGCCGTCTACGACCGGATGCTCGCGGCGAACAGCCGGTTTCCGGATATCGACTCCGTCCGTGTGAGCTCTCGTGCCTTGGCCCATGCCTTCTACGGCGACGCGGCCTCCGCGCGCCGGGAGCTGGCGAGCATCAACTGGGCAGGGCGTCCCCCCGTCATCCGCGCGATGGAGCGAGTGGGTGAGGCGACCATCCTCCTGCTGTGCGAGGACGCGCCCGAGCAGGGGCTCCTGCTCGCGAAGGAGGCGCTCTCCATGGTGGACGTTCCCTCGGTGGTCGGTGCGAACAAGGCGCGCGCCTACTACGAGATTCTCGTGAGCATTGGCGAGGTGCTCACCGGCACGGCCACCCCTGCTTCGCTTCAGGTGCTGGAGCAGCATCACCAGAAGACCCGACTGGCCGTGGCCCGACTGCCGAGCGCCTGGGGCCTCCGGGTGGCGTACACGCGGGCGGGCGACACGGCGCGCGCCGAGGCGATGCGCGAGGTGCTCCAGCGTGAGGCGCCGCACTGCGCTCCACTCCATCGAATCCCCGGCTGAGTCCCCGGGTGGGTGGGCACCGTGGCGTCACGGTGCTCCAGCCCACATCTGCGCCCAGCCACAGTGAGCGTCGTCCGCGCGCGTCCTGGGAAATGAGTGCCCGTCTCCAGACGTAGAGGGGGGCATGCTCTCCCTCCGCAATCTGGTGAAGGTGTATCCGGGCCCGGTGTCCGCCCTGCGGGGCGTAGATTTGGAGATACCTCGCGGGATGTTCGGGCTGCTGGGGCCGAATGGCGCCGGCAAGTCCACGCTGATGAAGATTCTGGCGGGCCTGCTGGAGCCCACCTCCGGTGAGGTGACGCTGGACGGATTGGACATCGTCCGCCACCCGGAGTCGCTCCGACCCCAGCTGGGCTACCTGCCACAGGAGTTCGGCTTCTACCCGTACCTCACGGGCGAGGCCATGCTGCTGTACCTGCTCAAGCTCAAGGGCGTCACCGCGCCACGGGGACTGAAGGCGCTGTGCGCGGAGCTGCTGGAGCGGGTGAACCTCACCTTCGCCGCGAAGCGCAAGGTGAAGGAGTACTCGGGCGGCATGCGGCAGCGGTTGGGCATCGCCCAGGCGCTCGCGGGCGACCCGAAGCTCATCATCGTGGACGAGCCCACCGCGGGCCTGGACCCCGAGGAGCGCCTGCGCTTCTACCGGCTGCTCGCGGAGGTGGCGAACGAGCGCACCGTCCTCCTCTCCACGCACATCGTCGAGGACGTGGCGATGCTGTGTCCGCGCTTCGCCGTCATCCGACAGGGCCGCGTGGTGGCGATTACGTCCCCCACCGAGGCGAAGGCCGCCATCCAGGGCACCATCTTCGAGGGCACCGCCTCCAACGCCGAGCTGACCGAGCTCCAGCGCACCCGCCGCGTCACGCAAGCCGTGCTCTTCGAGGGCCGCAATCGCGTGCGCATCCACTCGACGGGAAGCGACGTGCCCCCGGGCTTCGAGCGCGTCACGCCCACGCTGGAGGACGCCTACCTGCTCCTGATGAAGGACACGCGCGAGGCCCCCGCGACGTCGCAGCCGACGCCGGGCGTGGAAGCCGCTCGCGAGGTGGCGCGATGAACGTGGCCCGGCTGGGCACGGTGGTGCGCACGGAGTTGTCGCACCAGCTTCGTCGCCCGCTGTTCGTCATCCTGCTGTTCATCACCTTCCTGTCGGTGTGGGGCCTGTCCTCGGGCAACGTCACCATCGAGTCCGGCGCCAGTCAGGTGGGCGGACAGAAGGCCTGGGTGACGAGCGAGTTCGCCGTCTCGCAGACGCTCCTGCTGCTCATGTTCCTGCTGTACACCTTCTTCATCTCCGTGGGCGCGGGCATGGGCGTCATCGCGGACGAGGAGGCGCGGGTAGGCCCCATCCTCCACACCACGCCGCTGACGCCGCGCGAGTACGTGTGGGGCAAGTTCCTCGCGGTGCTGAGCGCTTACGGAGTGGCGCTCGTGGCGCTGGTGCTCTTCCTCGTCTTCTTCCACCACGTGGTGCCCGCTGGAGAGAGCGCGGAGTTTCGAGGCCCGCTGTCGTGGCTCAACTACGTGCGGCCCGCGCTCTTCTTCGGCGTGCCGATGCTGGTGTTCTTCGCGGGCACCGCCTTCGCGCTGGGCGAGGGCACCCGGCGCCCGGTGCTCGTGTACTTCCTGCCGGTGACGACGCTGTTCGTCTGCGCCTTCTTCCTGTGGGACTGGTCTCCCGGGTGGCTGGACCCTCGGGTGAACCGGGTGCTCCAGGCGCTGGACCCCGCGGGCATGCGGTGGCTGAGCGAGACGTGGGTGAAGGTCGACCGGGGCGTCGCCTTCTACAACGTGGAGCGCGTGGGACTGGATGCGCTGTTCGTCCTCAGTCGACTGGGCTTCATCGCGGTGGGCCTCGGTGGCGTGGCCTGGAGCGCGCGGCACGTGGCCCTGGGCCTTCGCGGTGCGCCGGTGCGCGACGTGCGCGGCAAGACGCTGGCGGACATCCCGCTGGCGACGCCGGAGGGAGTCACACGCGAGCAGACACCGCTGTCGACGCTGGGCATGCGCGCCCGACCTCCCGGCGCGCTGTCGGGCCTGTGGGTGGTGGCTCGCGCGGAGGTGCGAGGGCTCTTGTCGCAGCCAGGCCTCTACCTGTTCATGCCCATCATCCTGCTGCAGACGGTGTCGCAGGCGTTGAACAAGGTGGGCCCGTTCGACACGCGGCTTTTGACGTCCTCGGGCTTCTTCGCGGTGGGCACGATGGGTGTGGCATCCACGCTCGCGTGTCTGCTGCTCATGTTCTACACGGTGGAGTCGCTGGAGCGGGAGCGCGCGTCCCACTTCGCGCCCATCCATGACGCCTCTCCGGTGCGGACGGTGTCGGTGCTGCTGGGCAAGGCGCTCGCCAACAGCCTCGTCGGCGTGTCGCTGCTGGTGGCGGCGGGGCTCGCGGGCAGCCTCGTCCAGCTCTCTCAAGGACAGGTGGCGCTCTCGTTGTGGCCGTATGTCCTGACGTGGGGGTTGATGCTGCCCACGTTCTTCGCGTGGACGTGCTTCGTGCTGGCGGCGCGCGCGGTGGCGGGAGGGCGCTTCGGCGCGTATGGCCTGGCGCTCGCCGCGCTGTGCCTGACCGGCTACGCGGCGGTGCGCGGCAACCTCCACTGGGCGACGAACTGGCCGCTGTGGGGCGCGGTGTTGTGGTCCGATATGGGGCCCTTCGAGGTGGACAGGTCCGCGCTCCTCTTGAATCGCCTGGGCACGCTGGGGCTCGCCGCCTTCTTCACGGCGCTGGCGGTGCGGTTGGATGGGCGGCGCGCGGCGGACTCGGTGAGCCTGCTGGAGCGCCTCCGGCCCGGGGGATTGCTGCGCGGCGCGTGGCGACTGTCTCCGTGGGCGGTGGTGCCCGCGGTGGCCCTGCTGGCGGCCGCCGTGCAAGTGGGACAGGGCTGGCAGGGTGACGCCGCGAAGAAGCGCGCGAAGGAGTACTGGCAGAAGAACCTGGCCACGTGGCTGGACGCGCCGCAGCCGTCGATTCAGGACGTGGACCTGGACGTGGAGTTGGAACCCGAGGGGCGCACCCTTCGCACGCGGGGCACGTACACGCTGGTCAACCGGCACGCGAAGGCGCTGGCGTCCTTTGCCTTCACGGGAGGAGACCACTGGGAGGACGTGCGCTGGACGTTGGATGGGAAGGACGTCACGCCGGAGGACCGCTCGCGGCTGTATGTCTTCAAGCCCGAGGCGCCCCTGGCCCCCGGCGCGGTGGTGCGCGTGGGCTTCGAGTTCCATGGCGAGTTCCCCAAGGGCATGACGAAGAACGGGGGCAAGGTGTCGGAGTTCATCCTGCCCTCCGGCGTGGTGCTCACCAGCTTCGAGCCAAGCTTCGCCCCGGTGGTGGGCTTCCGCGACGACATCGGCGTGGACAAGGACGAGAACAAGTACGAGCCGCGCGTCTACCCGGACGACTTCTACGAGGGCGTCACGGAGGCCGCCTACGGCATGGGCACGCCCTTCACCACGCGCATCCGCGTGACGGGGCCGGCGGAGTACACGCTCAACTCGGTGGGCGTGCTGGAGAGCGACGAGGTGAAGGACGGGCGCCGCGTCAGCGTGTGGCGCAGCGACGCGCCGGTCAGCATGTTCAACATCGTCGCAGGCCGCTGGACGGTGCTGCGCGGCGAGGGCACCGCCGTCTTCCATCACCCCGCGCATGTCTACAACGTGGAGGAGATGCGGCGCGGCCTGGAGGCGTCACGCCGGTACTACTCGGAATGGTTCCACCCCTTCCCGTGGAAGGAGCTGAAGCTGTCCGAGTTCCCCGGCCTCGCCACCTACGCGCAGGGCTTCGCCACCAACATCACCTTCTCGGAGAGCATCGGCTTTCTCGCTCGGAGCACGCCCGAGGCGAACGCCGTGCTGCTGATTACCGCGCACGAGGCGGCGCACCAGTGGTGGGGCAACATGCTCATCCCTGGCAAGGGGCCGGGCGGCGCGGTGCTGTCCGAGGGCACGTCCCACTACTCGGCGATGAAGCTGATGGAGCAGTTGGAGGGGCCCCGGACGCGGATGGAAATCGCGAAGCGACTGGAGGAGCACTACGCGAAGGAGCGGCACGTGGACGCGGAGCGGGCGCTGGTGAAGCTCGACGAGTCGCGCGAGGGCGACACCACCGTGCTCTATGACAAGGGCGGCTGGGTGTTCTGGATGATGGAGGACCTGATGGGCCGCCCGGCGATGCACGCGGGACTCCAGGCGTTCCTCCAGAAGTACGTGGGCCACGAGGACCACCCCGTGCTGCAGGACTTCACCGCGGCGATGCGACCCTTCGCGCCGGACGCGGCCGCCTACGACGCCTTCGTCCAGCAGTGGTTCCACGAGGTGCATGTCCCGCGGTACCGCCTGTCCAACGCCCAGGTGAAGCAGGAGGGCGGACAGTGGGTGACCACGGTGACGGTGGAGAACGTGGGCGACGGCCGCATGCCCGTGGAGGTCGCCGCGGTGAAGGGCGAGCGCTTCACGGAACGCAGGGACGCGAAGACTCCGGACGTGCAGTCACCGGATTACCGAGATGCGCGTGCGCGCGTGGTGCTGGGCGCGGGCGAGAAGGCCGACGTCACGGTGCGCGCGGACTTCCCGCCCGAGCGCTGGGTGGTGGACCCCGATGTGCGCGTGCTCCAGCTTCGTCGCGAGCAGGCGGTGGTGCCGCTGTGAGCCGATGGCCGCGCTCCGGCGGTGTTCTCGGAGCGCGGTCGCCGGACGGCTCAGGGTTGCGTGACGTGGAGGAAGCGCGTCTCGACGCCGGGCAGGGACTCGGCGCCCGTGCGCGTGCCGGTGAGCACCAGGGTGAAGTCCCCGACGACGGGCAGGGGGAAGCAGTCCCCCACCGTGAACTTTCCCTCCAGGGTGAGCTGGAGGGGGCCATTCGTCGCCCGGCTTCCTCGCCCCGAGGTGACGCTCAGGGTCGCCGTGCAGTTGCTCTCCTCGACGAAGACCTCGCACGAGCCTTCGCTGGTGGAGAAGGTGTTCTCTCCGGTCATCGTCGCCCGCAGGTCCTGGTCGCAGGTGAGGGACTCGGAGCGGATGGTCAGGGCCGTCTTGGAGCCGGAGGCCGCCGAGATTCGCACCGTGTCCTCCAGCTCTCCGTTCTGGGTCTGTCCGTTGAGGGTGGCACTCAGGGTGCCCGTGCTGTCGTAGGCCCCGGTGACGTTGGACCGATGGTCCGTCGTGTTGTCCTCGCCCCCGCCCCCCTCCGCGTCGTCGTCACCACAGCCGCCGAGCACCAGCAGCGCGGACGCCAGCAGCATTCGCATGCGCATCACTTGGACTCCCTCCATCCCCAGATGAGTGCCTTCGTGTGAGAAGGCTCGGGCGGGAGTATCTGGATGCCCGGCGCAGCGCGCAACGTGATGTGAGTGGAGGCCCCCGCTCCTGACGCCCTTCGCGTGCTGGCGGACAGTGCCCGGTGTGTCACGGCGTGTGGAGCGGGGGGCTCGGTCCGCGCGCTGTCAGCGTGTCACGCGTCTCGCGGGCCCTCGTTGACACGATGTCGCGGGGTGGAAGGCTCGTGAGGTGGAGCTCCCTCTGGAGTGAGGTTGTGCACGCTCATTGCACACGGGGAGTGGGTCGCTGGACGAGTGCTCCAGGGACGTCATCGGGGGAAGTCCGAACATGAAGCCCATTCACATGCTGTGTCTGACGTTGCTGTCGTCCGCTGTCGCTCACGCCCAGGAGATGAGCGTCGCGCCGTCCGTTTCGGAGGGTCGCAAGACGGTGCTGGGGGTCGCCATCACGCCCAATGAGTGGAGTGTGGTGACCTTGGAAGGGGAGCGCGTGGTGAGTCCTCGCGTGTCATTGGGGCTGGGGCTGCGCACGGGCTTGAGCCGCCGCGAAGGGGATTCTGGCCTCTTGGTGAATGGCGAGGAACCCGAGACGATAAACTCGACCTTCCTCCTGGGTGTCGTGCCCCGGGCGCGGTTCTTCCTGGTGGGGGACGCGCCAGAAGGGCTGTGGGTTTCTCCCCAGGTCGAAGTCACTCGGATGTGGTCGCGCTACGAACAGGAATGGGCAGGGAATGTCACGGGGAGTCGAACCCGCACGTGGCACCTCGGCATGACGGGGTTGCTGGGGTACACGGTCATCCTGGGGCGGGGGCTCGCGGTGCAAGCAGGTGTGGGCGCCGGGGTCTGGCGTGAGTCGAGCCACAGCACGCTGCGAGGCATCAGCTATCCAGACGGTGAGGTCGTGCAGGAGACCGAGGAGGAGGACAGCAGATGGGGGCTCGATGAGCGCATGATGTTGTCGCTGGGCTGGGCCTTCTGAGCCGTGGCGCGGTG
This sequence comes from Myxococcus eversor, assembly GCF_010894455.1. Taxonomy (GTDB): domain Bacteria; phylum Myxococcota; class Myxococcia; order Myxococcales; family Myxococcaceae; genus Myxococcus; species Myxococcus eversor. The sequence continues at coordinate 21,282 of NZ_JAAIXY010000039.1, forward strand.
CTACACCGGCAGGTGTCGGCGGAGGCATCCACGCGGGCCGCGCGGGTGCTTTCGGGGGCCTTGGCGTCGGTGCGCTCCGGGCCGCAGTGGCAGGTGGTTCATCGTCTTCACGTCGTGCACGAGGCCCAGCGTGGCCAGTGCCTTCACCGCCCACCAGCCCGGGTCCGGCTGTCGCCAGCCGAAGCCCATGCGCGCCGAGCTGGGGTAGGCGTGGTGGTTGTTGTGCCACGACTCGCCCATGCTCACGAGGGCGAGCCAGCCCGCGTTGCGGCCCTGCTCCGCGCACCCCTGCATCTCGTAAGGCTGCTCTCCTTCGACGTGGCTCACGTAGTGGATGAACCAGAAGCCGTCCTGCGTGAGCGCCAGTCGCACGAAGACACCCCAGAACACCCACGCGGGGCCGCCCACCGCGTACAGCGCGAGCGCGAGCGGCACCTGGAGCCAGAGGTTGGCGCGCTCCAGCGCGAGGAAGAACGCGTCATTCTCGAGGTCGGGTTCCACGGGGGGATAGACGCTCGCGTCGCGTGCATGCCACGTGCGGAAGAGGGCGTGCGTCATCGCGCTGAGGAAGCCGTCGCGGTAGCCGAAGTACTCGGGGCAGTCGGCCTCCGGCTGGTTCTGGTGGAAGTCGCGCAGGTGGTGCATGCGGCTCATGCCGAGGACGCTGCCCAGGCCCGCCAGCGTGCCGAGGAAGCCGAGTGCCCGCTCCACCGCGCGCGGCGCGCGGAAGGCGCGGTGGATGAGGCCGCGGTGGATGCCCACCGAGAGACCGAGGCACATCGTCGCCACGGTCAACACGGCGAAGACCGCCACCGCGCTCCACGAGAAGTACAGCGTCCCGCCGACGAGTGCGCCCACATGGAGAAGGGTCCATCGGAGCACCTTGCCCGCGTCCCACCGTGCCTCGCCCCACCTCGTGATGTCCGTGCTCATGCACCGCCCCTTTCGGAGCGGGTCCAACGCAAGCATCCTGCCAGGAAGACACGGGCCTGATTCCAGGGACTTGAGCGGGTGCGAGGGCGCTGCTGTCAACGCCGTTCACAGCGCGCCGCGCACGGTGTGGACGGTGATTGGTTCCGCACGGTGTCAGTGGTGGCGCTCAGCGCTCCAGTCCCAGCTCCACGCCTGGAATCCAGCGTCCACGACGATGCCCGTCCACGCGGACTCCATCGAAGTCGAGCCCGAAGGCGCCGCGCACCGCGAAGTCGCCCGCCCTCCAGCGCAGGCCCGCGGCACCGCGCGCTGTCAGGCCAAGCGAGTCACCTTCCCTGCGGCCGGGTCTGTCCACCACCGTCATCAACCAGCCCGCGCCCAGCTCCGCGAATGGCGCCAGCGTGCCTCGGCCACTCAGGCCGCCCATGGCCAGCACCGACACTCGCTGAAGCGTGGCGCTGTCCACCCAGGCATCCGGCGCGAGCGAGTAGCTGGCCCGCGCGCCCCACCGGATGATGCCGGGGCCCGGTACCCGCCAGGACAAGGACAGCCCGCGTGCGACGCCTCGTCCACCCAGCGGCGGCGCGCCGAGCGTGAGGCCCACCTCCAGGCCCAGCGAGCGCGGCAGGCTCGACGGGTCTCCGGGCGTTACGGCCCGCGAGAAGTCCACAGCGGGCCCACCCGCCGACGTGACATAGCCCTCGTAGAAGTCGCGTCCGAAGGGCAGGGCGAAGAGCCCCTGGAGCAGGCTCTCCTCGGCCGCGCCGCGCTGGGCCACCTCGGGAGGCGAGGGGCGGGGAAGCCGTCCCTCCTTCAGGTCCTCGAGCCGCACGCGGGCCTCTCCCCCGGGAGTGCGCAGCCAGTACGCATCGCGCTTCGGCAACGCGAGGGCCAGCGCCTCTCCAGCAGCCTGATGCGCATCCGCGAGTCGCACGCCCGAGGTGTCCTCCACGGAGATGCGCGCGCCCCGAGGCGTCGCTGGCAGGTCGATGCGGGGACCGTCGGGCACGGGGCCGATGAGCGCGCGCGAGGGGCTCAATGTCGGCGGGAAGGTGCGCAGCGCGAGCCGGGCCTGCGGAGACTTCACGCCCCGGATGGCGGCGGCGACGAAGGCGTCCAGTTCGCTGTACTCGACTCGACCGTCGCCGTTGACGTCCGCGCCACCCATCAGCGCGGAGCGCGCCGCATGGCTGAAGACACCCGCGCGGATGCGAGACCATTCGTGCGTCTCGCCCTCGTTGCTCTCCGCGAAGATGGCGCCGACGCTGGGGTGACCCGCGAGCTGCTCCTGCTCCAGCGCGCGTCGCAACCTCCGGAGCACCAGCGGGTCCGCGCCCCGGCTGCCCACGACGCCGGCCGCGTGGCAGGCGTCCACGAGCAGGTGCACGTAGTCCGCCTCGGCCCGCTCCACGACGCGCGAGTACAGCGCCTCCTGGTCCAGTCGTCCGTCAGCGAGCGTGAGGTAGGCGCGCGCGGACTCACCGGTGCGGCCATGGCCCACGTAGACGAAGAGGAAGTCCACGGTGCGGCCGGCCGCGCGGTCCGCCGCGTTGCGCTGGGCCAGCGACGCCACGGCTTCATCAAGCGCGGCGAGCGTGGGCACACGCGCGCCCGTCAGTCGCTCACGTTCCGCTTCGGCGGTGTCGGCGTCGGCGACGGTGAGCAGCACCACGTCCACGCCGAGTCGCTGAAAGGTCTCCATCCAGCGCACGCCGTCATCGTCCGCGTAGCGCAGGGGCGGCATGCCCGGGGAATCGCTCCCGTTGTATGCGACGACCAGGGCCCGTCGAACGGGAGGTGGCTCCGAGGACGTGGCGCCCGTCTCCGCGAAAGACACCGTCGCCCAGCACGCGAGCAACAGGACGAGGACACCGCCAGGCACCGGAACCGCGAGGAGTCTCATGCTGTTCCTTCCACGGACACGGCCGCGTCCCGTGCGGCGAACGGTGGACTCACGAGCAACGAACAGGCACGGACATCACCAGACGCCGGAGCCGCGATGGGGCTCATGGTGCCCTCCGCGCCCGCACAGCCATGGCTCGAAGCAGGAAGCAGGCTCATGGCTTCCCCGCGATGCGGACGCGATGCTGCACGCGCACGACATCCTTGACCGACTCACCGCGCGCGGCGGCGAGCGCCTCGGATGCGCTGCTCGCGAACACGGCGGTCAGCTCCACCTCGCCCGTGTCGGGCAGCTTCGGCGTGAGGTCCAGCGCCGCCTCCGAGCCTGGAGGCGCCTTCACCTCGAACGGCCCTTCCACTCGCAATCCCTTGTCGGTGCGCACCGTCACCACGACATGTGTATAGGGCGCGCGGACTCCCGCGGCGAAGGCGAGCGCCGCACCCGCCGGACAGTCACCCTGTCCTCGAACCTCCCGAAGCTCCGCCTCCTCGGGGACGCAGAACAGCCGCATCACCGTGGCGGCACCCTGTCCCTCGCCACGCGTGCCCCACTCCGTCGTGTCGCTCGGCAGGCTCAGCCACAGCAACCCCGCCGCCGCCATCAAGCTGGCCACCCATGCGCCGCCCACATGTCCCAACGACGGCGCATTCCAGACCCCAAGCACCCACGCCCACACCCGTCGCCCCAGACTCCACGCACCGCCCAGGTCCTCCTTGTGCAACCGGTCCACGCGCGCGGCCTGTCCAGAGGACTCGCGAGACGCCTCCTCCTCCACGGCGGCGAGGACAGCGCTCAGTCCGCGCGACTCGAGCGACTCCAGCTCCCCCGGCGTGGGCTCGGTGATGGTGTCGCGGGCGAACATGCGGCGCAGGTTCATCACCCGCTCGTAGCGCGCGCCGCACCGGGCACAGCCTCGGGCATGACTCAGCACGCGGCTCCACTGGCGCGGAGGCAGGACACCCTCGTTGGCGAGGTGGACGAGCTGTCGGTCCACGTGTGGGGTGAACAAGGCCATGGGGAGACTCACTCGGGTCAGGGCACGAAGTGGGGGAAGAGCAGGGCCATCACCGCGGCCGTGGCGGCGGCGGAGGGCAGGGCATCGGGCGCGTCAGCGGTGAGCCAGCCCTCCTCGACGAGGAAGTCGGTCATCGCGCGGCGCAGCTTCGTCTCGCGCGTGCGCAGCTCCTGTCGGGACCACCCGAGCACCAGGCCCGCGCGCTCCTGGGACAGGCCCTGCACGAAGCGCAGGTCCGCGAGCCGACGCGTCGCCTCGTCGAGGCCGGAGAGAAAACGTTGCACCAGCTCGCGCGTCTCCGCCTCCAGCGCGCGGTCCTCGGGTGAGGGCGAGTTGCTCGCCAGCCGCTCCGCCGTCGGCGTGTCATCCAGCGCCACCGCCTCGCGAGCGATGCGCCCCGCCGCCCTCAACACATCCACCGCCGCCTGCCGCGCCAGCGCATTGAGCCAGAGGGAGTATGGCCGCACGCCGTCATACGTGTGCCGGGCCTGCTCGCGGAACGCGCGCACGAAGGTCTCCTGGTGCGCGGCCTCCAAATCCAACGGTCCCACGCGCGCCAGACCTCCAGGTCCTCGCGACACGTACGTGCGCGACAGGAACCGCGCCACATGTCCGGAGTACGCCCGGTACACGCGGGTCAGCGCTCCCGGCTCTCCCCGGCGAAAGGCCTCCAGCAACAGCGGGTCTTCCTTCAGCAGCGACATGCCGTCCTCCTTCTCAGGGGGCCCCAAGCCCCTGGACCACGGCCGGCGCCACGCGGTCCGACTGCGTCCCATCACCCAACTGGCCGGTGGCGTTGCCGCCCCAGCACCGCACCTGTCCGTCGCGCATCACCGCGCAGGTGCTCGTCACTCCGGCGGACAGGTCCACGACTTCATTGCCCAGGGCCGTGACGTCCACGGGCGCCGCGCGGTGGATGCGCGTTCCATCGCCCAGTTGTCCGTCGCCATTGAGTCCCCAGCACCGCGCGCCTCCCTCCGGGCCCAGCGCGCAGGTGAACTCATTGCCCGCGCGCACCTGACGCATGGTCGACGGCAGCCCCACCGGTCGCACCGGCGTGGCGCTGTCCAACGCGGTGTCATCCCCCAGCGCGCCCGAGACGTTCCGCCCCCAGCACTCCAGGTCGCCCACGCCCACGCGCGCGCAGGTGTGGCCCAGGCCCGCCGTCAGCGCGCGCACCGGCCCGGACAGTCCTCTCACCCGCACCGCTCCCGGCTCGGGCGTCGGACTGGCGAGGCCATTGCCCAGCTCGCCATAGGCATTGGCCCCCCAGCACCACGCCTCGCCATCGGTGGTGGCGGCGCAGGTGTGGTTGGCACCCGCCGCGAGCACCGTGAGGTTCGCGGGAAGCCCCAGCACCGGCACGGGCCTGGGCGTCTTCCCCGTGAACTCCCCGCCGAGCTGGAAGAAGTCGTTCGCGCCCCAGCACATCACCTGTCCCCCCGCGTGCAGCGAACAGGAGTGCGCCAGACCCGACGTCACGGTCACCACGTTGGTGCCCGCGCCCGGCACGTCCACCGGCTCCAGCGAGGCCATCGTGTTGCCGTTGCCGAGCTGCCCCAGGGAGTTGTCCCCCCAGCACCGCACGGTGCCACCCTCCACCACCGCGCAGGTGTGCTGCCCTCCGGCGGCAATCGCGAGCACGCCCGAGCCCAGTCCCCGCACGTCCACCGCCGAGGCGCGAAGCGCGCGCGTCCCATCCCCCACCAGCCCGACTCCGCCCCAGCACCGCACGCCGCCCGTCTCCAGGAGCGCGCACGCGTGCTGACTGCCCACCGACACCTTCCGGGCCAGGCCACGCTGCCCGCTGTCCGGGGCCGGGCACGAAGCGCCATCCTCGTCGCAGTCTTCGGCCGTGGTGCTCCGGATGGGGTCCAGACACGCGCTGGTCGACGCGAGGAGCAGCACGAGGAGGCCGAAGCGTCGCTTCATGGGACTCGGTTCTCGGGGAAAGAGACAAGCGGGCGCCGCGGAGGAAGTGGCTCCGCGATGCCCGCCCTGGCGTCTGGGTATTTCCGGGACGAATGTGCTGGGAAAACGTTACGGGAGCGGATGCACGTTGATTGCGCTCCACGGCGAAGTGCTCGTGTCCACCAGCACCAGCCGGAAGCCCGCCTCGTTTTCTCCAGGCGTGGGAGCGAGCGCGCCCGCGGCCACCGCGAAGACGCCCCGACCCACGAAGGCGGACGTGTCCAATTGGAAGCGGGCCACCGGGGAGCGCTCGGAAGCCGCCGAGGCGGACACCCCCACCACCACCGCCGTGAGCGAGGGAATCGCCGCACCCTCCGCCGCCGAGGCGCGGCGATAGGGCACGTCATTGAAGGCCGCGTTCGTCGGGACGACGCCACCCTCCAGCGGGCCCACGTCCACCATCGGCGCGTCGGGCGAGGCGTGCACCACGCGAAGCCGCAGGTTGTTCGCATCCGACGCGAAGCCCTCGGAGAACGCGAGCAGTTCGAACGTCGAGTCCGCCGGGTCGTCCCTGGACGGGCTGAGGAAGCCCCCGGCCAGCGCCAGGTAGCGCTCACCGGCCACCAGCGCGGGCGTGGCCCTGGAAGCGGCGGGTGCACCCGACGGACGCGTGCCGCCAGCGGCGTTGGCGAAGAAGTCCAGCGTGTAGCTGCCCGGGGGCACCTGGATGGGAGTGGACAGCTCGCCGAAGGTGAGGTCATCCACCAGCTCCGTGGTGCCCACGAAGAGGTCCACCGAGGGCGCATCCGGCGAAGCGTGCAGCGCATAGACGACGGGATTCTGGCGAACCAGTCCGACACCCGCGGCCAGCAGGCCGAAGCCCGCGGGAGCGCTCGGCTTCTGGGAGAGCTGTCCGGTGGCGATGACGAACACCTCCCCGCGCGAGGGCAGGGCGGGCACGGTGAAGGACGTCACCTTCGCGTTGGTGGCGGTGCGGATGCCCACCTGGAGCGACTGGCCGGAGGGCAGCTCCACGCCCGTGGCGCCCGTGTCCTGGAAGCGCTGCAGGCCGGTGATTTCCGAGGAGCCGTCATCCCCCACGTCGATGGAGACGGTGGGCGCGTCCGCGCCCGCGTGGACGATGCGCACCCGCGTCCTGCCATCGGCGGGAGGATTGAAGCCCTCGGTGAGCGGCAGCACGCGGAAGGCGCGCGTCGCGTCGCTGGAGGCCAGCAGCCCCGCGGCCACCGCGCTCACGGTGTGGCCCGAGCCCAGCACGAGCGGGCCGGTGGAGTAGACGGGCGCGGAGGAGGCGAGCGCACCCGCCGCGCGCACCTGGACGTTGTACGTACCCGTGGGCACGGTGGCGTAGGCGGTGGCGTCGCCGTACTTCACGTTGGTGAAGAGGGGCGTGGACTGCCCTTCCGCGTAGATGTCCACGGCGGGGGCGTCCGAGGACGCGTGGATGATGCGCAGCTTCGCCTGCGTGGACGGCGTCTGGTCGGGCGGCGTCTCGTCGTCTCCGCAGCCGGCGAGGGTGGACAGCGTGGCGGCGAGCGCCGCGGTGAGGCAGCGATGACTCCAAGGGCTCTTCGGCATGTCGCACTCCAGGGGTGTGCGGCCGTCGCCCGAGGGAGCGCGACCGCGTTTTCGGGAGCCCCTTACGGAACGAGCCGTGAAACCTGGTTGGTCCCGCTGTCTGATTTGGCGCGGCGAAGGATTGTCCACCCTCGAGCAATCACCGGGCTCGGGGTGGAATGACGCGGTGCGGGCAGGACAGCCGGAACGCTGCTGGTAGCGTGCGCGCACCATGAACCCTGGACTGCTTCCTCTCGTCGTGTCCCTGCTCGCCGCGCAGGCCCCCGCGCCCGCTCCGGCGGCCCAGGCCCCCAAGCCCCAGGCCTCCGCCAGCAAGCCCTCGCAGGTGCCGGGAATCGCGCCGCTGCCCGGCCAGCCCAACCTGTGGGTGAGCAACGTGCCGCCGGTGCCGGACGCGTTCCGTCAGCGGATGGAGCAGTACCTGGAGGCCCGCTCCGCGTCGCTCGTGGACATCAGTGATGACGGCAAGCAGTTGCTCATCACCACGCGCTTCGCCGACACGAATCAGCTCCACGTGGTGGAGATGCCCATGGGCGCGCGCACGCAGCTCACCTTCGCGAAGGAGCCCATCAACAGGGCGGCCTTCCAGCCCGGCGATTCGAACGTCATCTACTTCCTGCAGGACAAGGGCGGCGGGGAGTTCTTCCAGGTGTTCCGCCTGGACAGGCGCACGGGGCGCTCGGAGTTGCTGACGGATGGGAAGAGCCGGCACTCGTCGGTGAGCGTCTCTCCGGATGGCCGGTGGCTGACGTACGGCGGCACGGGGCGCAACGGCAAGGACACGGACGTGTACGTGGCGCCCACCGCGCAGCCGAAGCAGGCCCGTCGCGTCACGGAGCAGGAGGGCTCCTGGGAGCCGATGGCGTTCTCCAACGACGGCACGAAGCTGCTGGTGGCGCAGGCGCGCGCCATCGACGACGTGGACCTGTACGTGGTGGACGTGGCCTCCGGCGCGCGTCAGCGAATCACGCCCCAGGAGGGCAAGGGCGGAGTCACCTCCGTCGTCTTCGCGCACGACGGCAAGAGCGTGTACCTGGCGACGGACCGCTACAGCGACTTCGCGGAGCTGTACCAGGTGGCGCTGGACAAGGCGCCGCCCACCGCCGCGCCGGAGTCCCTGACGAAGTCGGTGAAGTGGAACGTGACGGGGCTGGCCCTGTCGCCGGATGGCCGCAAGCTGGCGGTCTCCTTCAACGAGGATGGCTTCACGAAGGTGTCGCTGCTGGACACGCGCACCAAGGCCCTGTCGCCGCTGGACTCGCTGCCCAAGGGGGTGGCGTTCGGCATGGGCTTCCCGCTCAAGCGCTCCGACCTGCTGGCGCTGACGTTGGGGGATGCGAAGAGCCCCATGGACGTGTGGACGGTGGACTTGAAGTCGCGCAAGCCGACGCGGTGGACGCGCTCGGAGGTGGGCGGGCTGGACACGAATACCTTCGTGGAGCCGACGCTGGTGCGCTACCCGTCCACGGATGGCGTCCAGGTGCCGGCGTTCCTCTACCTGCCCAAGGACGCGAAGGGGAAGGTGCCCGTCATCGTCAGCTTCCACGGCGGCCCGGAGGCGCAGAGCCTGCCCACGTTCAGCACCTTCGCGCAGTTCGCCACGGCGGAGCTGGGCATGGCGGTGCTGGTGCCCAACGTGCGCGGCTCGGATGGCTACGGCAAGGTGTACCGGGCCATGGATGACGGCGTGAAGCGCGAGCAGAGCCTCGCGGACATCGGCGCCACGCTGGACTTCATCGCCTCGCGCAAGGAGCTGGATGCCTCGCGCGTGGGCGTCTCCGGCGGCTCGTACGGCGGCTACATGACGCTGGCCTCGGTGGCCTTCTATCCGGAGCGCTTCAAGGCCGCGGTGGACGTGGTGGGCATCTCCTCGCTGCCCAGCTTCCTGGAGAACACGCAGGCATACCGCCGCGACTTGCGGCGCGCGGAGTACGGCGACGAGCGAATCCCCGAGGTGCGCAAGGTGCAGGAGCGCATCTCTCCCTTGGGCTCGGTGTCGAGGATTCGCGCGGCGCTCTACGTGCAGCAGGGCGCCAATGACCCGCGCGTGCCGCAGTCGGAGGCGGAGCAGATTGTCCAGGCGGTGCGTCAGCGTGCGCCGGACGTCTGGTACATGCTGGCCACCGACGAGGGCCACGGCTTCCAGAAGAAGGCCAACCGCGACTCCGCGCAGATGACAACGATGATGTTCTTCGAGAAGCACCTGGGCGCGCCCCGGAACCCCGAGGCCGCGAAGTAGCCGCGAGCCGACACGCTGGTACCCCTGGAGGAGGAGCGAGCAGGCCTCCTCCTGGGGGGGGCGAGCGCGGGTGGGCGGGCCTCCCAGGTCCAACACAAATCCGCGGGGTTGCGACGCGAGGCATGACGTCGCGGTATGAGATGCGCAGACTGACGTTCATGGGAATGTCAATCCAGGACGAGGAGCTTTCCCGATGAAGCGCTTTCTGAGCCCGCTGCGGCGGGGTGTGCTGGCGGTGGCAATCGTATTGGGGGCGGGAGTCGCTGTCTCTGCGCCGAAGGACGACGCCATCAACCTGCGAATCGCCCGGCAGCAGTACAACCTGGTGATGACCTCCGAGAACGTGACGGGCCAGGACTTCCAACTGGCGCGGACCGCCAACGGGCTGCGGGGGCAGACCTACCTGGGCGTCGTCGACGTGAAGTTCAAGGAGGGCGAGGTGAAGGGCTCGCTGGGCAGCGCCCTCGTCAACCTCAAGGTGAAGCGGGACGGCGACACGGTGGAGGCGGAGGGCGGCTTCGGTGGGCGTCCGGCGACCGTGAAGCTCAGCAAGGATGAGCTGAAAATCTACATCCGTGACTGCACGTACCGGCTGAAGGCGCGCGAGCCGGGCCGCTCCTACGCGGGCAAGCGCAGTTGCGACACGTCGCTGGTGCCCGAGTCGGAAATCTGGCTGCCGGACGAGTTCCTGGCCGCCAGCCCCGAGGAGAAGGTGGCCCTGCTGCTGCTGGCGCTGTGAGTCGAAGGGCGGCGGCGCTCTCAGCCGCGCGTGCGTGGCAGCTCCACGGTGAAGGTGGAGCCCACGCCCAGCACGCTGCGCACGGCGATGTGGCCGCCCATGGCCTCGACTATCTGACGGGAAATCCACAGGCCCAGGCCGAAGCCGCCGTAGTTGCGCTCGGACACGGCGCGCTCGAAGCGGTGGAACAGCCGCGACAGGTGCTCCTCGCCAATGCCGATGCCGCCGTCGCGCACCTCCACGCGCACCCTGGCCTCGTCCTCCAGCAGCACCACGTGCACCGGGTTGCCGCGCCCGTACTTCACCGCGTTGGACACCAGATTCGTCAGCACCTGGTCGACTCGCAGCTTGTCCCAGAGTCCCGGGGCCTGGGGCGCCAGTTGAAGCTCCAGCCGCGTGCCGGTGCGCTCCGCCTCCGGCTCGAAGCGCTCCACCACCTCGCGCACCAGCGCCACTAAATCCAGCGGCTCCGGGCTCAGCTCCAGGCGTCCGGCGCTGATGCGGGACACGTCCAGGAGGTCGTGGATGAGCTGCGTCTGCCGCTTCACCTGGCGGTCGACGACTTTCAGGGCGCGCTCCAGCCGCTCCGGCGTCACCCCCGCGGGAGCGCGCGCCAGGCCCGCGAGCAGGCTCTGCACCTGGAGTTGCAGCGCGCTGATGGGCGTCTTCAGCTCGTGGCTGGCGATGGAGAGGAACTCCTCGCGCAGCCGGATGGCCTGCCGCGCCTCGCGGTACAGGCGCGCGTTGTCGATGGCCAGCGCCGAGCGCCGCGCCAGCTCCTGCGCGAGCGCCAGGTCCTGCGCGTCGTAGTCCCGCCGTGAGGTGACGAAGCTCAGCGCGCCCAGCGTCTGCCCGCGCACCTGGAGCGGCACGCACAGCCAGGAGAAGCAGCCGCCCGCGCCGGGGGGGCGCACGCACTCCGGGGCGTCCTCGCTCATGCCCGTGCGCAGCTCCGCCTCGCCGGAGGCCACCACGCGCGCGACGACGAGCAGGCCCGGCGAGGGCTGGCCGTCCAACGCGCGGTACTCCTCGCTCGCGTGCGCCGAGGCCACGCACTTCACCTCGCCGTCCTCGTCCGCCAGGAACACGCCGCAGCACTCCGCGTAGGACGGCACCGCCAGGTGCGCCACGCGCTCCAGCGTCTCCTCCTGCTCCAGGCTCGTGGCCAGCACGCCGCCCGCCTCGGCCAGGAAGCGCTGCGCCGCCTCGCTGCGGTGTCGCTCGGTGACGTCCACCGCCATGCTCAACACCTGCTCCGCGCCGCCAGCGGAGGGCTGCACCAGCGCGGTCCACAGCGCCACCTGCAGCGGCGTGCCGTCCTTGCGCCGCCGCTGCATCACCGCGCCGCCCAGCGACTCGCCACGGCCGGCCTTCTCCAGATTGCGGCGGAACTCGTCGTGCTTGCCCTCGGGCACCACCGGCAGCACGGTGCCGAGCACCTCCTCCGCCGTCCACCCGAAGATGCGCTCCGCCGCCGGGTTCCACATCCGCACCGTGCCGTGGATGTCCACCAGGATGATGGAGGCGGGGGAGGCCTGGATGATGGCCGCCAGTCGCTCGTTGGCCTCGGCCAGCTCCGCGCGGGCGCGCTGCTCCTGCTCCAGGAGCCGGGCCCGCGCCACCGCCTGCGCGCCATGGTGGGCGAGCAGCTCCAGGAAGGCGCGCTCGTCCGCGTCGAAGACGCGCGCCTCGGAGAAGGCGAACAGCAGCACCCCCAGCGCGCGGCCCTCCACCAGCAAGGGCAGACACACCGAGGCCGGCGCGGGCTTGCGCACCACCCGGTGGCGCGTCTCATCCATCTCCGGGTAGCGCTCCGCCAGCTCCTCCGGCGTCTCCAGCCACACTGGCCGCGCCTCCAGCAGCGCCTCCGTCATGGGCCCCCGTCCGTCCAGGGGCAGCACGCCGAAGGCCTCCATGAAGGGCCGGGGGTCCTCGTAGCCCGTGCACCTCAGGAGCCGCGCGTGCCCGGCGTCCAGCCGCCACAGCGCGCCGCGCGCCGCGCCCACCGCCTCCACGCCCTGCTCGACGATGACCTCCGCCACGCGCTCCGCCGACAGCACCTGGGACAGCTCCGCCGTCACCCGCTGGAGTCGCGACAGGCGCCCCGCGGAGACCTCCGCCGCCTGTCGGGCCTCCTTCTCCGCCGCGTACGCGCGCGCCACGTCCAGCGCCAGCGCGGCGCGGTCCGCCAGCTCCTGGAGGAGCAACTGCTCCCCCGCCTCGCCGGGGCGCTCCGCCGCCGGGTCCTTCCACACGGTGAGGGTGCCCAGGCTCCGGCCCCGCGCGCGCAGCGGCAGCACCATCAGCCGGGTGAAGGGGAAGTCCTCCAGGAGCCCGTGCTGCTGCGGAGGCACCAGGCGGCGCAGCGCCTCCGGGTCGGACTCCGACAGCCACAGGGCCTCGCCGGTGCGCAGCACCTCATGGGACGGGCCTTCGTCCGCGCGCACGGCGGGAGGACTGAGTGTCTGGAACAGCAGCCGGGCCTCCGGGGTGGAGGCGGCCGAGGCCACGGTGCGCAGCCAGAGCCCGTCCTCGGACAACAGCCGCAGCGTGCAGGCGGCGCCGAGCAGCGGCACCACCAGCGCGCACAGCCGCTCCATGACGGCGGGAGGCTCCAGGCTGGCGTCGGCGAGCACCCGCGACGCCTCCGCCAGCAGGGCCAGCCGCTCCTCCACCTCCGGGGCGTGGACCCCGAAGTGCCGCGCGTCTCCGTACCGGGCTGCTGCCATGTTCGATTGCGCCCCCGCTCGCGCGGCATGGGAGCACGGGAGGGCGGGAAGGGGATTCCCCTGAAGGCGCCCCCCGGCCCTCCGTCATGGCTAACCAACATACGTCCACTCAGGACTGTTCGTAGGGGACGCACGCTCCGTCGCACACCGACAGGCGGAGGCAGCGGGGTCCACCCGGTCATACATTGGCCTACACGGGCGTTGGAATCCACGGAGCGTCGCTCCGCGTCCATTGCTACCCCCAGGCGTTCGGTTAAAGGGGGGACCGTGAAAGCCACCACCACCGGGGTATCGGGCGGCGAAGAGGCTCGGGAAGGCCCCGACTCCTTCAAGCGCACGGCACTCCTGGCCCTCGGGGCCCTGGGCATCGTCTACGGCGACATCGGGACGAGCCCCCTCTACGCGCTGCGCGAGTGTTTCACCGGCCCGCACGGCATCCACCCCACGCCGGAGAACGTGCTGGGGGTGTTGTCGCTCATCTTCTGGTCCCTGCTCGTCATCGTCTCGGTGAAGTACCTCATCTTCGTGATGCGGGCGGACAACCGGGGCGAGGGCGGAATCCTGGCGCTGATGGCGCTGGTGATGCAGCGGCAGAAGGGACAGCAGGCGCACACGGCCCGCCCCGTGCTCATCACCCTGGGCATCTTCGGCGCGGCGCTCCTCTACGGCGATGGCCTCATCACCCCGGCCATCACGGTGCTCAGCGCGGTGGAGGGCCTCAGCGTGGCCACGCCCCTGGTGGAGCCGTTCATCGTCCCCATCACCCTGGCCATCCTCGTGGTGCTCTTCCTGGTGCAGCGGCACGGCACGGCGGGCATCGGCGCGGTGTTCGGCCCGGTGATGTGCGTGTGGTTCTTCACGCTGGCGGCGCTGGGTGTGAAGGAGCTGGTGCACAACCCCGCGGTGCTGGGCGCGCTGTCCCCCACGCACGGGGTGATGCTCTTCGTGCACAACGGCTGGCACGGCTTCCTGGTGCTGGGCGGCGTGTTCCTCGTCGTCACGGGCTGCGAGGCGCTCTACGCGGACATGGGCCACTTCGGGTGGAAGCCCATCAAGCGCGCCTGGTTCTGGGTGGTGCTGCCGGCGCTGATGCTCAACTACCTGGGCCAGGGCGCGCTCCTGCTCCGTGACGCGAGCGCCGCGCGCAACCCCTTCTTCCTCCTGGCCCCGTCGTGGCTCCTGTACCCGCTGGTGGCGCTGTCCGCGGTGGCGGGCGTCATCGCCTCGCAGGCGCTCATCTCCGGAGCCTTCTCGCTGACGCGTCAGGCGATGCAACTGGGCTACAGCCCGCGCATGGAGGTGGTGCACACCTCGGCGGAGGAGATGGGCCAGATTTACCTGCCGGGCATCAACTGGGCGCTGATGGCGGGCGTCTTCACGCTGGTGCTGACGTTCCGTTCCTCCAGCGCGCTGGCGTCCGCGTACGGCATCGCCGTGTCCACGACGATGGTCATCACCTCGGTCATGGCCTACATCGTCGCGCGTGAGCGCTGGGGCGTCAGCCGCAAGGTGGCGATGCCGGTGGCGGGCCTCATCCTCACGGTGGAGCTGGCCTTCTTCAGCGCCAACGCGATGAAGCTGGCGGACGGCGGTTGGTTCCCGCTGCTGCTCGCCGTCGCCGTCTTCACGCTGATGACGACGTGGAAGCGCGGACGCGACATCCTCGCGGCCAAGCTGCGCGCCTCCAGCATCCCCCTGAAGGAGCTGTTGGGCAGCTTCGGCGACCACCCGCCCGTGCGCGTGCCGGGCACCGCCATCTTCATGACGGGCAACGCGGAGGGCACGCCGCCCGCGCTCCTGCACAACCTGAAGCACAACAAGGTGCTGCACGAGCAGGTGGTGCTGCTGACCATTCAGTCCGAGGACGTGCCCCACATCCCCGCGGCCGAGCGCGTGGAGGTGGAGCCCCTGGAGCAGGGCTTCGTCCGCGTCGTCGCCACCTACGGCTTCATGGAGAACCCCAGCATCCCGGACGTGCTCAAGCGCTGCCGCGAGAAGGGCCTCCAGTTCCAGCTCATGGGCACCAGCTTCTTCCTGGGCCGGGAGACGCTGATTCCCACCAAGCGCCCCGGCATGGCCGTCTGGCGCGAGGCGCTCTTCGCCTGGATGAGCCGCAACGCCCGCAGCGCCACCGCCTACTTCCGGATTCCCCCCAACCGGGTGGTGGAGCTGGGCAGTCAGGTGGAGCTGTAGCAGGCCTTGGCGTCCCGGCCCCGTCTTCCAGGGGCCGGGCTTCGCGTCCTCCGAGGAACGCGCAACACGCCGGAGCGCGTCTTCCGCCCAGGCCACCTCCCGACAGGTGAGGGCCGGCTGGAAAATCCTCCGGAAATTCCCCCAGCGGAAAACCCGCTCCGCTGGAAAAGGCGTCCACCGGCCTGGAATGGGTGGTCGGACTGGAATCCTGCCGGTCCACCATCACTTTGCCTACGGTGTCCGGAAAGACGCGCTGTGTCTGAGGACCCAGTGACATTGTAACTCTGCGGAAACACGGCTGCGGCGCGGGCGATAATGGGGTGAGTTCAACCCACTCGGCGTCCTGACGCCATGCGTTGAGTGTGGGTTTGGGGTGTCCTTTGACACACTCCAGGTGACACGGAGTGGTGATTTTATCCTCCCTGAACATAAAATTACCTCCCCACTGGCAACTCCAGGCCTGGTTGTGCGATGATATTTCCACCGTACAGAAATAATCCTGTACGGATGAAAGCCTGCTCGCTTACAGTGCTTTCAGGTGTCGCGCACAACCCCGTGTCCGAACTGAGGTCATCCCCCATGCTCGACGTCGCCTCCTCGATCCTCTCCTCCGGTCTCTCCTCCTCCGCGCCTTCGGCGACGCCTTGGACTGAGCAGCCCCTGCGCGACTGGTCGAACCTGGCCCCGCACACGGTGCTGAGCGCGCAGGAGCTGTATCCGCGGATCTGCGTGCGAGACCCGTACTTCGCGCTGAAGGACGTGACGGTGATGGGGCAGGGCGAGGTGGTGGCGCGAATCCCCGTGCAGCAGGACCCGGACGCGGAAGCGGGCCTCATCGGTATCGCGGAGGCGGGGCGGCACCTGGCGATCCTCGGTTCCTGCGCCTCGGCGCTGGTGACGCCCAAGGACGGGCAGCACTTCTACCTGGCGTGCGGCGCGCGCGGTGAGTGGCTGCGCCGCGAGCCGATGGCGCGCTCCACGGACCTGCTCTGGGGCCTGGCGCAGGCGAGCTTCACGGGCAAGCGCACCGCCACGGCGCGCACGCTCCTGTCCGCGCCGGACGGCACCCCGGTGTTCCGCCTGGAGGTGGACTACAACGTGCTGTCCGCCGCCGCCTTCACCCGCCTGTTCGGCGAGGCCCGCGTGGAGATGCGCAGCGAGCCCCGTCGCGACGACGGCGTGCAGCGCACCCCGGAGGAGTGGGCGCGCATGCGGCAGAACCCGTATGGCAAGTCGCTGGCCCTGCGCGACTGGCGCCCGGACGGTGAGAGCCTCACCGCGTCCCTGGGCCCCGTGACGGCGGAGATGTGCAAGGGCCACTTCGCCCTGCACCCGGTGATGCCCGTGGCCATTGTCGCCAGCGGCATGACGCGCGTCGCGACGACGCTCCTGCGCAAGCTGGAAGGCGCGCCGTGGGCCCGCGTGCTCGCCAAGAACGTGAACCTCAAGGCGGACAGCCTCGCGTACGCCGGCCAGACGGTGGTGTTCGGCGCGGCGCGCCGCTCGCACGACGGCGCCGACCACGTCTTCACCTGCCAGGCGTCCGTGGGTGAGCGCGTCGTCGCCGAGCTCGACGTCACCTTCGAGCGCGTGGAGTAATCACTCCCAGGTGATGTCGTAGTCCACGCGGTCGATGCCCTGTGGATGGGCCTTCGCCGTGCCAGTCAATCCCAACACTTTCAAAGCGCCGGTGAGAATGCCCTCGTGATACGCGGGAGGCAGCATGTCTCGACGTACGCGAAGCGTCCCTGACTTGGGTCCCGTCGTCACATACTCGCGGGTGCCGTACGTCACGGCCGCGCTGTAGCCCATCTGCGCTCCAGAGAAGAGCTTCTGCGGGTCTCCTCGGGAGATGATGCCGAAGATGAGCATCCCCGGGCCGGTGGAATAGCGTGTGACATTGGACTCGCCGCACGCGTGGTACACGGCGTTCTCAGGCCCCATCTCCGGCTCGAGCGCGTCCGCCGCGACATAGAGCAGGTGGAGGAACTCCTGCACCGGATAGGTGCGCAGGTCCGAGTAGTCCTTCGACAAGTCACCCACGCGCAGCTTCTCCAGCGCGGCCAGGCCCGCCCGCTGCTGGACCATGCTGAACACCGCCTTGAAGAACAGACCGCGTACCGCGTCGCCGGGCTGGGTGGCCGCGAGGCGCTCGGCGAGCTCGGCTTTGTTGGACGGCATGTCTTTGAGCTCCTGCTCCGGCCCGTGCTCCGATGACGGAAGCACGTTCAGCTTAACCCCACTTCACACCTCGTCGAGCAGCATCGGCTTGAAGCCGGCCGCATCGCACGACGCCAGCACGTAGCGCACGCCCGCGCGCTCCCCGGTGAAGCCCGCCGGGATTCCCGTCGAGTGCAGGTGGCCGTACACGCAGACCTTCGGCTTGAACGCCTCAATCGGCTCGCTGAACGCCGTGGGCTTCTCGTTCGCGTACAGCGGAGGGAAGTGCACCGCGGCCACGCGCACCAGCGGCGTGCGACTGGCCGCCTCCTTCTTCTTCGCGTCCTCGATGGACGTCGCCAGCCGCCGCGTCTCCCGCTCCACATAGCCGTCGTTGACGGGCTCGTCCCCCATCTCCCCGCCGGGCATGGGAGGCGCCTCGGGCGCGGTCCACAGCCGCGTGCCGGCAATCACCCACGGCCCCATCACCGCCGCGCTGTTGTGAAGGAACGCCTCCAGCGTGCGGAATGGCTCCAGGAGCTTGCGCAGCTTCGACGCCGAGTCGCCCCACCAGTAGTCATGGTTGCCGCGCACCAGCAGCTTGCGCCCCGGCCGCGCGTCCAGCCACGCCAGGTCGTCCATCACCTCGTGCGCCCGCGTCGCCCAGGAGATGTCGCCCGCGACGATGACCACGTCGTCCGGCCGCACCATCTCGTCCCACGCGCGCTGGAGCGGAAGCGGGTGGTCCGTCCACCCGAAGCGATGCATGTCCTTCTGTCGCGTGGAGGGCAGATGCGTGTCGCCGATACCAAAGAGCCGCATGCGCCCCCTCATACCGGATGATTCGCCCTCCAGGCCCCAGAACTCCACGCGCCCCAGGCCCTCGCCTGCTTCCCCCAGAAACCCCGCACGCCGTCCTCAATCCGGCCAGGGGATAAAAGACGAGAAATACGAGAAATGTCGTAAAATCAGTTTACGCCGGGACTGTCTCGAAATGCGCCACTGCGACACGGGCGGCCATTCCGGGGGTGGGTGGAAGTAGGCCTGATGTGGGCGTGCCCGTCATTTCAGCGGGTTGAAATGTTCACTCGGATTTCGAGGAGCGAGAAGAGAGGCGCGGAGGTGGAGCATGGATGCTCCACCTTGGGGGGCGCGTGGGGGTGGAAAGCGGGGATGGCGTGGCTGGCATGCATGCTGCTCAAGGGCCCGCGCTGCGCCGCTCCCGTGGACGGGGGCGGACCGAAGAGCTGCTGACCCCCTCGAAGGAGCTCCCCATGCACGTGTTGTGGAAGACGTTCGCGGCCTCTGCCGCGGCCCTGGCCCTGTCTGCCTGCGGACCGCAGCCAGAGGCGCCGCCGCAAGAGACCCCCCCGGCTTCGACGGAAGTCCCCTCGGGTGCGGCGGATGACGCGGCCCGCGCGGTCGCGGATGCGGCCCGTCGTACGCCGACGGAGCTGGACGCGCTGTTCGCGCAGGCGGCGAAGGAGTTCGACGTTCCGGTGAGCCTGCTCAAGGCCATCTCCTATACGGAGACGCGCTGGGAGCACGTGAAGGGTGAAGAGGAGTTCGAGGGCCGTCCCGCGGCGTTCGGTCTGCTGGCCCTGCGCGGCGCCAAGGTGACGGACGGCGCGGCGCTGGCGGGTGTCTCCGCCGAGGCCGTGCGTGACGACCGGCTGGCCAACCTGCGCGCTGGCGCGGCGCTGCTGTCGAAGTACGCCGCCGAGGCGGGCATCGACCGCGAGGATTTGGGCGCGTGGGCGCCCGTGGCCGTTCAGTTGACGGACATCACCGACGCGGACGTGCAGGCGCACTACGTCCACAACGAGCTGTACGCGGCGCTGCGCGAGGGCGCGGGCGCGTTCACCCCCGAGGGCAAGGTGGCGGTGTCGCTGGACGCCGCGCGGGTGGAGGCGAAGTTCGCCCTGCCGAGGATGCAGGCGCTGGCGGCGGGCCCGGACTACGGCGCCTCCATCTGGCGGCCGTCGCCCAACTACAACGCCCGTCCGTCGGGCACCAACGTGTCGATGATTGTCATCCACACGTGTGAGGGTGGCTACGCCGGGTGCTGGGGCTGGCTGGTCAACTCCGCGTCGGGCGTGAGCGCGCACTACGTGGTCAACGAGAGCGGCAGCGAGGTTTCGCAGCTCGTGCGCGAGTCGGACCGCGGTTGGCACGTGGGCGCCAGCTATACTTGTAGCCTGAACGGCAGCGTGGACTGTGGCCTCAACGGCGTGTCGGTGAACCACTTCTCGGTGGGCATCGAGCACGGCGGTTTCGCCAGCCAGACGTCCTTCCCCGCGGGCCAGATTGACGCGTCGGCGAAGCTGTCCTGCGACATCTCCAAGGGGCAGGTCATCACCCGCGACAGCTATCACATCGTCGCGCACGGCCGGCTCCAGCCGTCCTCGCGCACGGACCCGGGCCCGAACTGGCCGTGGAGCAGCTACATCTCGAAGATCAAGAGCTACTGCGGTGACGGCGGCACGCCCACGGGCACCATCATCGTGGACAGCCACAACGCGAACAACGACTCGACGAAGGCGCGCACGGACGTGCCGGCGTCGTGGGCGGCGGGCACCAGCGCGGGCTACTACGGCAGCGGCTACTACTACGCCTCCACGCAGCCCATCTCCGAGCCGGTGGTGTTCAACTTCTACATGGCGTCCGCGGGCTCGAAGACCATCGACGCCTGGTGGGTGGCCGGCACCAACCGCGCTCCGGCGGCGCCGTTCATCATCAGCCACACGGGTGGCAACAGCACGGTGACGGTGAATCAGCAGGCCAACGGCGGCGCCTGGGTGGCCCTGGGCACGTACAACTTCGCCGCGGGCTGGAACAAGGTGCAGCTCAGCCGCTGGACCACTGAAGGCTACGTCGTCATGGCGGACGCCATCCGGGTGCGATGACGTGAGGAAGCAAGGCCGAGAACGGATGCCGCGTTCCTGGCCGTGGCGAGCGCGGTGGAGTCTCACCGCGCTCGCCGTGCTCGGCGTCGGATGCTCCGGCCGGTGTGGCGGAGCGTCGGGCGTCGGGCCGCTGTCGAAGGAGGAGGCACGCGCCATTCCGGGCGTCGTGGTCTTCCTGTCGGAGCGGGCGGGACAGAAGGACGTGTGGCAGGTGAGTCCCGACGGGACGGAGACGCAAATCACCCGAGGCCCCGAGGACGACTACCCCGGCCCGGTGTCCCCGGATGGGAAGTCGCTGCTGGTGGTGGCCGTGCGCGAGCAGGGTGGAATTCAGTTCCAGCAGCTCCGCGTGCAGCCCCTCGCGGGGGGAGACGCGGTGCCGCTGCATGCCCCCAGGGCCCGGGCGCGCAACGCGAGCTGGGCGCCGGATGGCTCGTGGCTGGTGGCGGAGTCGGATGCCCAGGGCTTCAGTGATTTGGTGCGCCTGGAGCCGCGCGAGGGCGCGCCGGAGGTGCGGCTGACACAGGTGAAGGAGGGCTGCTTCGAGCCCGCCGTCTCACCGGACGGCAAGGAAGTGGCCTTCGTGTGCAGCCGCGAGGGCGACCCCGAAATCTACGTGACGAAGGCGGACGGCACCGAGGAGCGGCGGCTCACCGCCTTCCACCGCGAGGACCGCGCGCCGCTGTGGAGCCCGGAGGGCAAATGGCTCCTCTTCGTCAGCGACCGGGAGGACAAGGAGCGGCTGTACCTGGTGCGCCCGGATGGCTCGGAGCTGCGCGCGGTGTCGGGGAGCGGCTTCGCTGGCGACGAGCGCGAGCCGGCCTTCAGCCCGGATGGCCAGCGCCTGGTGTACGTGAGCCGTCTGCCGGAGGGCCTCAGTCGCCTCTGGGCGGTGCCCGTGGAGGGCGGGGTGCCGGTGGCGTTGACGGACGGCAAGCACCGCGACGACATGCCGGCGTGGAGCCCGGACGGGAAGTACCTGGCCTTCACCTCGGAGCGCGAGGGCAACACGGACGTGTACCTCATGCGCGCCGATGGCAGCGGCCAGACGCGGCTCACCACCGACAAGGCGCCGGACTGGCTGCCTCGCTGGGTGGCGCGCCGCTAGCCAGGTCTCATGCGAGGCCCTTCGAACCGGGCCCCTCTGGACGACGGAGGGGCTCCGGGCTCGGAAGGGCCGTGGGCACGCTGAAGCAGAAGGTGGCGCCGTGGCCCGGCTCGCTCTCCACCCAGATGAGGCCGCCGTGCGCCTCGATGATGAGCCGACAGATGTAGAGCCCCAGCCCCAACCCTTGTTTGTCGGACGCGCTGCCCTGTCGCGTCCGGTAGTACTTGTCGAAGACGTGCTCGGTGTCCTCTCGCGCGAGGCCCGGACCTTCGTCCCTCACCGACACCACGACGAGGCCCTCACGGAGGCATGCGCGCACCAGCACGGGCTTGTCGGGCGGGCTGTACTTGGCGGCGTTGCCCAGCAGGTTGGACAGCACCCGCTCCAGGCGGCGCGCGTCCACCCACGTCAGGGGGAGCGGCGTGGCCACCTCCAAACGGAAGCGCTCGCGCAGGTCCGGAGGGACGTCCCGCTCCAGCACGTCCTCGAGGAAGCGCGCCACGTCCGTCGGCTCGCGGCGCAGCTCGATGCGGCGGGACTCCAGGCGCGAGCCCTCCAGCAGCTCTTCAATCATGGAGCTCATCCACTCCACGTTGCGGAGGATGGCGTCCGTGAGCGCCTCCTCGCGCGAGAGCCGTCGCTCCTTCAGCTCGCGCAGCAGCATGCTCGCGCGCAGGGTGATGCCCTGGAGCGGGTTGCGCAGGTCATGCGAGATGAGGCTCACGTACTCCTCGCGCAGCCGCTCCAGCTCCCGGTGCGCCGTGAGGTCATGGCCGGTGATGACCACGCCGCGCTGCTCGCCTTGCGGCCCGAACACGGGCGCGGCGGTGATGAGCACGGGCGTCGTCCCACCATCCGGCCGCGCGATGATGATTTCGACCGGGCCCACCACCTTGCCCGTCTTCAACGCCCGGGTCGACGGCAGCTCCTCCCTCGTCAGAAGCCGTCCATCCGCATGGCGCAGTCGACTGAGGTAGGCGCCGCGCTTCGTATTCTCGGGGACGGGCCCGAGCAACGTCTCCGCGAAGGGGTTCGTCACCAGCGTGCCCAGCTCCGGGTCGATGAACAGCACCCCCACCGGCGCGTGGTTCAGCACGGCCTGGAGCAGACCCCGTTGCACCTCCGCCTCCTCGCGGGCGGCCTGCAGCCGGGCGATGGCCTGCTCGCGCTCGGTGACGTCGCGGAGCACCGCGAGCAGGCTGTATCCCTCGGGGCCTGACACCTGGCGCAGGCGGGCTTCCAGGGCCACCCGGGTGCCGTCTGCGCGCAGGCCATGCAGGGCTCGTCCATCCTCCGTGCCCCCCAGGCGGTGTCCGCCGAAGAGCCCCTCCGGCACCAGCCGCTCCACCTCGCGGCCCAGCAGCGCCTCGCGCGGGTGGCCGAACACGCGCTCCGCCTCCGCGTTGACGAAGCGCAGCAGCCCATCCGAGTCGACGATGAGCAGCGGCTCCGGCGTCGTCTCCAGCAGGCTTCGGTAGCGCGCCTCGGAGGCCTCCAGCGCCGCGGTGGCGCGCCGCCGTCCCGCCTCCAGTGTGTCCAGGGCCCGAGCGGAGAGCAGCACCAGCACCGCGCCGCCCGCGCTCAGCAAGGTGGCGAAGAGTGGGAGCTTCGCCTCACGCCCGAGCAGTCCCTCCACGCTGAGCAGGGCCAGTGCCGCGCCCAGGAGCGATGGCCCCAGCAGCGCCACGGGAACGAGCCGCCGCGCCAGGAAGCCGCCCAGGGTGTCCCGAGTGATTCTCCCCGTGAGGCCCCGCTCCGGCCGCAGGCAGAGCAGGCCCACGCCCAGGAGCAGCACCGCCAGCGCCGTGTACAGGCCCATGCCGCGTCGCGGAGGAAAGAACCCCCCGTCCAGCGCGATGAGGGGACCGAACAGCAGGCCATTGAAGCCCAGCAGCGCCACCAGCAGCGCGCCCACGACGAGCGCGTCCCGCCACGACTGTCGCTTCCCCGCGCGCCCCGGTACCAGCAGGGCGAGGCCCAGGAAGAGCACGCACAGGGGCGTGAGGGGCGAGGGGCGAATCATCGCGCTGAGGACGCCGAACGTCCTCGCGAGGAACGCCTCCAGCGCCGGCGGCAGACCGGCCAAGACCTGCAGCAGGCCGACGAGGCCGATGAGGCACATGCCCGCCGCGCAGAGGGCGGACAGCAGGCGGCTCATGGGGGAGGGGCGGGCGGGCAGCCTCAGTCCGAGCGCCACGCCTCCGAGCACCAGGGCGACCCCCGTGCGAGGCGCCGTCATGGGCATGCCGGAGACCTCGGGCCACGCGGAGTGCGCCGCGAAGGCCCAGCTCGCCAGGGAGACCAGCCCCATCAGTGGAGCGCCCGCCGCCGCGACCCAGGCGAGCGCGCGGGCAACGGCCTGGCTCTGGGGCTGGGCCCTCCAGGTCCGATTCATCGGCGTCCCCCCGGAACGCACGGGTGCTTCCGTCGAGGGCGGGTGGCCGCGTCACACGTGACGGCCCGCTGCCTCGCTCCTCACGCACCTGTCAGGGACATGGATGCGCACGCGCGCCGCGTCCGGCGTCGCACGGCGGGGCAGGGTGCCTGCCTGACCGCCGCTCATCGGGATGCAGGCGGATGGAGCCCCGGATAGAGGGTGAGCACCAGCCCCCAGCCGGGCGCGACGGCCACATTGCGCGCCACGTAGGCCTCCTCGCCCTCCACGCCCAGCCGGAACGTCTCCGCGTCCCCGGCGGTGTGCACGTAGAGGAAGAGGCCGTCCGCGGACGTGCCCACCTGGTTGACGCCGTTCAGGTCCGCCGTCGGATAGTAGATGCGCTCCGTCAACTCGCTCCGGTCCGGCACCACGCGCACGCCGGCGCGAGGCTGGCCGTTCTCGTCGACGACGCGCCCCAGCGCGAAGCCCGCGTCGCGAAGCGTGTGGGCCCGGTCCTCCGTGTGGCCTCGCAAGAGCGGCTCGCCCATGGCCGTGCCCAGCGCGTCGTGGAACGACTCCGGCAGCGCCCAGGCGCTCGACTCGATGACATCCGTGCGAGGCCGCGCTCCGGTGAAGACGCTGTCGTAGACGACGGTGACGGTCCGCACGAAGCCGGGTCCGCCCAGTCCCACGGCCAGCCCCTGGTGCACCTCGCGCACGGGGACCTCCGTCACCGCGAAGGCTCCGTCCTCCTGGAGCACGCCCGTGCCGAAGGTGGCGTTGACGTCATTGACCGCCACCCGCAGCGGCTCCTCGACGAGGATGGGCATGCCGCCGAGCGAGGGCACCGGCTGGCCCAGCGCGGTGAAAAGTCGCGCGGCCTCGGGCAGCACCTGTGCCTGTCCGCTGACGCGGATGCGCAGGTTGTCCAGGTCCACCGACTCGGCGTCCTCGGTCTGGAAGCCGGGGTCCGGAGCAGGGCCGCCGGAGCCGCAGCCGGACGACGCGAGCCCGAGAAGTACACAGGATGCCAGCAGGAATGGGCGCTTCATCGCTCGGCAACATTTCCATGCCCCCTCCGCGCGGCAATCCACCCGCGAACGCTCCGTCCCCTGTCCGACGCTCAAAGACAGACACCGGGCCGGCCACTCGCCCGTGAGGGACAAGGGACGCGGTCCGGTGTCGGAAATCCATCAACGGGGGTGGGCGGATTCGCCCGGAGGCTCAGCGCCAGCCGCCCTTGTTGTCACGGGAGCCGCCCGAGCTGCCACGACCACTCGGCGCGGAGGAGCCGCCACCCGAGCTCTTCGAGCCGCTGCTGCCGCCACCGCTGCCCCAGCTTCCACCGGAGCTCCGGCTTCCGCCGCCGCTGCTT
>NZ_JAAIXY010000003.1 GCF_010894455.1 Myxococcus eversor
GGAAATTCCAATGCGTGCGTGCTGTCGTTGCCCTCGCTCGGTCGCAGCAAGAACGCGGACCGCATCATCACCGCGTCCGTCCTCACGAGTGTGGTGCGCCCGTCACCGTGAGAGATGCCGCCACCGCCGCGAGCCCCACGCCCGCGCCCGCGAGGAATGCACCCGGCCACGCCACCAGCGCTGCCCCCCTGCCCCGTCGCCAGACGATATCCACCGCGAGCACCACCCCCACCAGCCCGCCGTAGAACAAGACCTTCTGCGACGACCACAGCGCGGCGGCGAACAACAACCCCGCCACGAAGCCGAGCGTCCGCGTACCGGGCCGCACCGACACCGCGGCGAGCCCTCCCAGGAACAATGCACAGGCCAGCGCGTCCGGACGAATCTCCGTGGCGAACCGTGTGAATGGCGTCAGCGCCAGGAGCAGCACCGGAGCCAGCCACATCGACACACGGCCCTCGCGGCGATTGAGCACCGCGACCGAGACACACGTCCCCGCCAGCGGGACGAGCATGGCCAGACGCAAGGCAAGCACATCCCGAGGCGCATCCCCCATCAGCCAGAACAGCGGGGCCAGCCCCTGGTAGAGCAGCGGGAAGTGGACCTCGAAGAAGTCCCGGTAGGGCACCTGCCCTTTCGACACGAGCCAGGCCGCGTGCGCGTACTGGAACTCGTCGATGCTGAAGCCCTTGTGCATCGCCAGGCGCGCGGCCTGGAGGGCCAGTGCGAGGAGCGCCAGCGCGAGGCCCAGGCGCCCCCAACGTGCGTACGTCATGGGCGCCTCATACCTCGAAAGCCCCGTTCCCAGATTCTGGTAGGGGGGAATTTTTTTGACCCAGTTGTGGTGCCCATTCTTTCCGTGTATCTCGTCTTTACCCTGTGAACTTCATAGGGAGCGGGCCGCCCCCCTCATCGTGATGACACCTCCAGGTCGGGGGCGGCCCGTGCCACATCCGTAGAGGGGGAAGTCCTACATGTTGAAGAACCACCCGTGGAGCGCTGAGCGCTCCGCGATTGCTCGCTCATGTCGTAACGCCGTAGGTGCCGTGCTGTGGGTCTTGGCAGTGGCCGCGCCGGGGAGCGCACTGGCCGCCATCGACCTGCCGGGCATGAACCTGACGGCCCACTGCGTCCAGTTGTATGGCTCTGGGGCCACCGCGACGCTCACCCAGAACAATGCGTATGGTTGGTCTTGCCTCCATAACGGCCAGTACAAGGGGATGAACCTCAACCTGGCTTGCAGCACCCAGCACACGGATGGCTATCAAGCCGCCTACAAGGACTTCAACGACCCCTATTCCTGGTACTGCGTCCTCCGGAAGAGCTACACGTCCATGAACTCGTCCAACTACACGCTCTACGTGTGGAAGGGACAGTACGTGGCGCTGAGGACGCCCGACCTGACGACCTGCAACGTGACGCAGCTGTCGCTCGTCATCGATGGGCTCGACAAGGGCTACGCGTTCTACCAGTACGCGACTGGCAAGACGCCCACCTTGAACGCGTCCTATCCGAGCCGGCACTACCTGGGCCGGGACAGCATCACCGCCCTGCCTTCGGGCGCGGTGACGGGCTGCGCGGCGTCATCCCCGGCCTGTGGCTACGTGGGACAGACAGGCATCGAAATCAAGTTCGACACCTTCCAGAACTACATCTGCCCCGAGGCCGCTTTGGGCAAACACAACCAGGTGGGCTTCTACGAACTGGGCCGCAACTTCTGGTTCTACGATGGTGAGCTGAAGTCCACCAACGCCAATTACGGGGACGCCATGGTGACGGGCTACGCGGTGCTGATGCGCTACCTGGCCATGGAGTACTACGGCCTGCCGGTCACCACGGCGCATGATACCCAGTACGCCAACACGAAGGCGCTGGTGGACACGTACCGCGACGCCAACGTCCTCTGCGGCACGGCCGGAGCCACCAGCACGCAGATCTCCCCGGGAAGCGCCTACTGCTTCAAGCATGACTGGACGAACACGCTGCTGGCGAACCAAGGCATCAGCGGGCTTGGCACCACGGACCTGTTCGCCTCTTTCGTGCTGCGCCTCAAGCGGGTCCACGGATGGAGCTTCGCCCTCGTGCTGTGGCGCCAGGTCGAGGCGCTGGGCAACGTGACGACCCCGTACGAATCCGCGGACAACTTCCTCCTCGCCGCGAGCCGGGCCGCGGGCGCCAACCTGGCAGACCTGTTCCAGTACAAGTGGAGGTGGCCGGTGAGCAGCAGCATTCGCACTCAGCTTCAAGGCGAACTGGGCACCCCCGTGAGTACCATCCCGTACAACTGAGGCACCTCCGGTGGGCGGCCCGTCACAGGCCGCTCACCGGTCCAGTCGTCGGCGGGAACGGGCGCGCGCGGCATCCAGCGCGGAGTCCACGCCGCCCTCCCCGGTCTTCGGCTCCGCTCCAGCAGGCTTCGCCTCCGCCACGCTCGTCTCCGCCGGAGTCTCGGCGGGCTCCGTCGACGGGCCTCGCGCGGAAGCCTTCGAGGTCCTCGCGGGCGCCACCGCCTGCCGCGTCGCCGGCGCGCTCGACGACGAAGCTGTCGCCATGACGGGCCTTCGCACGCGCGGCGCGGAGAGGAAGCGGCGCACGGCCACCTCCGACAGCAGCACGGCCACGGCCAGCGCCACCAACCAGGGCGCCAGGGCCAGGTGGCCCTCGGACTCGGGGGCCTCCTCGAAGAGGCCCGTCATGGACAGACGCTCCACGCCTCCTCCCACGGCGGCGACGGCTCGCAGCAGCGCGAGGCCTTCCTTCGGACTTCCGGGCTCGAACTCCGGGGCATACGGCAGCGCGATGGGCGGGGCACGCAGGGCGCGCGTCCCCACGCGCACCACGGGGTGCCACGTTCCGCTTCCCTCCAGCGGCAGCTCCGCCACCAGCCGGTCGTCGTCCTCCCAGCGCATGGGGTGTTCGGTGGGCGCGGATTTTCCGTCCCCCGACAGCAGCATCAGCGTGGGCAGCGTCGCGGGGAGCGGCTCGTCCGGGGGCAGGTCCAACGTCACGCGCAGCAGGTGCCCTCGCCGCTCGGAGCGCACCACCGCTTCGCCCAGCGGCGCGGTGCCCGCCAACGTCCAGCGCACCATCGCCTCCAACGCCGCGCGCAGCGAGCCCCACTGGCGCAGCTCGCCGCCGGTGAACGGACCATCCACCTCCGCGGTGAAGGCCACCGTGCGTCCCGCGCCGCGCGGCCACATCGCGAGCACGGGCGCCGCGTGGGTATCGAGCGTGCGCAGCGCCACGCTGGCCCGGGGCCGGAGATAGGTGAGGTTGTAGCCGCCCACCTGGGGCAGGCCCTCGACGGGCAGATTCCCGAGGAGCGGCAGGTCCGGCGCGGCCTCCATCGACACGGGCTCGTCGATGAAGGTGGCGCGGGCGACGGCGAGCGTCTCCTGGCTGAAGATGCGCGGGAGGCTCATCGCGTCCTCCGCGAAGTAGACGCGTCCACCGCCCCGCTGGGCCACTTCCTTCAGCAGCGCCGCGTCCGAGTCCTTGGGCGTGCCCAGGCCGATGACGGACACCGTCACGCCCTTGCCCTGCAGCTCCGACAAGGTGCGGCGGTAGTCATCCGGCTCTTCGGAGTCAGCCGCGTCGGAGAAGAGCAGGACATGGCGGGTGGCCTTGTCGCTCCGCAGGATTTGCTTGCGGCCCGTGCGCAGCGCCTCACCCACGTAGATGCCTCCGCCACCGCTGAAGCCTCGCGCCACCTTGTCGAAGGGGAGGCCCGCCTCCACGGAGCGGAGCGGGAAGATTTCATGCGTCTCCGTGTCCACCATGTGCACGGAGGCCTCGTCCTGCGGGTTGAGCAGGGTGAGCGCACCGACGACGCCCTCGGCGGCGACCTCCATCTTCGTGCGGCCGTCGGGCACGGTGGCGCCCATGGAGCAGGAGCAGTCCATCAGGATGCTCATGGCGATGGCCGCGCGACGCTGCTCCTCTCGCATCTCCAGCGACACGGGCAACAGCGGCTCCACGGGGGAGCGGCGATAGCCTCCTTCACCGAAGCTTTCGCGCCCTCCCGTCATCACGAGGCCACCGCCCGCCTGCTCCACATAGGACGCGAGCGCGTTGAGGCCCGGCTCGCCCAGCGTGTTCGCGTCGACGTTCTCCAGGACGACGGCGCCCACGCCATCCAGGTCATCCAGGGTGAGACGGAACGGCGCGCGGACCTCCAGGAGCAGCCCCGTCGCTTCGAGCGCCTTCGCGAGCGTGCCCTTGGGCTGGTTCGTCACCAGCAGCACACGCCGGGGACCTTCGACTCGCAGCACCGCGAGGCCCTTGTCGTTCTCCACCACGCCGTCGCCCGGGACTTCGACGGTGAGCTGGTAGCGCGCGAGGCCGGGCTCCTCGATGAGGTCTCTCAGGGGCAACACGTTGGGGCCGGGCTGGAAGTCGAAGGGGCCCTTCACCAGCAGGCGGCCATTGCGCTCCAGGCGCACCGTGCCCGTCACCGCCGCCGAGGCGTGCACGCTCGCGGAGAACTGGAAGGGCTCGCGCACGGCCACGGCGGTGGGCACATCCACCGAGACGACTGCGACATCGAGCGGAGGCTCGGGCCGCGCGAGCTGACGCCAGTCCACGGCGATTCCGCGGGCCGCGAGCCTTCGCGCGGAGCCTCGCGCGTCCGTGCCCGTGGCCCGTCCATCGGAGAGGACGAGCACCCGACCGGTGCGCTCCTGGGGAATGAGGGCGTTGGCGGCATCGAGCGCGGCGGACAGGTCCGACGACTCCGCGTCCACCGGGCGCGAGAAGCCACCGAAGGCGCCACCCGTGGACAGGGGCTGCTCCACGCGCGGCTCGCGGCCGAAGGCGATGACGCCCACCCTGTCACCCGGACGCCGTTGTGACTCCAGATGGGAGACCAGCTCCTGCGCGGTGCGGTCGATGTCTCGAGGCATCGAGGCGGAGCGGTCCACGACGACGACCACGTCGCTGCCCGCATCGGCTCGTCGCAGCTCCGGGCCGGAGAGCGCTCCCACCGTCAGCACCAGCAGCGCGGCGCGCAGCCACATGGGCGGGCCGGGTCGCCGGCCGAACTTCCAGAGGAAGAGGCCCAGCGGCAGCAACAGCACCCACGCCTGGGGGAGGGAGAAGGTCATGACGCCCGCCTCGTGACGTAGAAGTCGCCCACCAGCGCGAGCAGCAATAACACCAGCGGCCAGCGCGCCCGGTCCGAGGCATTCGCGCGCGCCTCGTCTTCACCCGAGTCCTTCGCGGGCACGTCAGCGCTCGCGCGCCCACGCAGGTCCGACTCCCGTGCATCCAGCGCGAGGACCTCCGCCGAGTCCACCGCGTCCGAGTCATCGCGCTCCAGCACGTAGCGCCCTGGCGCCGCGGGGGGAGAAAGACTCACCGCACCGGCACCGAACACCGGCTTGCTTCCACCCGGGCCCACCAGCGTGTAGCGCTTCCCCGGCAACGTCACCAGTTGGAGCGGCTCGCCCAGCGTGAGTTGCCGGCGGACGAAGCCCTCGCGTGCACGACGCGCTTCTCGGACCACGTTGCCGAGCAACACGGGCCAGGCGGACACGCGTTGAACATTGGAGCGGGACAGGTCCACGTTGAGGTGCACGCGGCCATCGTCCTCCTCGGACACCAGCACCGCGTCTCCCGCCGTGACGAGCGGCCGTCCGGGAGGATTCTCACCCGCGGACCACCGCACTCCCGCGAGCTGCACGTCGTCCAGCAGCGGGTGCCCCTTCTCGGAGAAGAACGGCCCCACGAAGGTCCGCGACTTGCCCGAAGCGCCCACCGTCACCTTCGCATCCGTGCCCCGTGGACCGATGAGCAACACGTCGCCCGATGCGCCATCTCGAGCCACCTCAGGAGATGCTCCGAGGAAGCGCTCCAGCGCGTCCCGTTCGAGCGAACCCATGCCCTGGGCCAGACTCACCGCGAGGGGCCTCGTGGGCGAAACGGCGAGCCGTGCGTGCCCGTCTTCCGGCAGCGCATCGTCCGGGAGGGAGACCTCGATGTCGCCCGCGTTCTGGAACGTGAGGCGCAGCGTGGCGGAGCCCTCTTCCTGGAGCGACACCTTCTCCACGCGCTCCGTGCCCTGCTTCGCGTCGGGGCCGGGGAGCGCACGCAGCCGCACGGCCACGGACTCGGGGCCTGGGCCGAAGCGGGCCACTCGCAGCGTCACCGTCGCCGTGCCACCCTCGTCCCTGCGCTGCGCGGAGATGAGCGCCACGTTGTCGCGCGCCGTTCCCAGCGCCGTCCATCGCACGGGGGAGGGAATGACCAGCCCCTCCACCGGGGCCACGTCGGTGAAGAAGGCCACGTGCTTGCCCGTGCCCGCCAGCTCTTGAGCCCACAGGAGCGTGGGCATGGGGTCGTGGTCCGCGCCTCGCGCCTCGAACGACTCCAGCGCCGCCAGGGCGCGAGAGGGCTCGGCCTCCGGGCCCGCGACGACACGTGGAGCCAGCCCGGTGGCCAGCACCGTCACGCGCGTGGCGCCTTCGTCTTCGACGCGCTTCGCGGCCTCGCGGCGGGCCTGCTCCAGCACCGTCACCCCGTCGGGGCCACGCGAGGACATGGACAGACTTCCATCCACCACCAGCACGAGGTGCTTCGTGCGCGCCGTCTCGCCCAGGCGCACGTCTGCGAGGTACAGCGCCGCCGCGATGACGGCCAGCGCCTCCAGCAGCAGCGAGGCCTCCCGCGTGAAGCGCTCCCAGCGAGGCCCCGCCTCCGCGCGAGGGCGTGGCGTGCGCCACAGGAACAGCGCGCTCACCACGACGGGCTTCTGCCGACGCCGCAGGAAGTACGCCGCCACCAGCGGCACCAACGCGCCCAGGGTCAGCAAGCCCCACGGGAAGCCGAAGCTCACGCCTCACCTCCCGCAACGACACGGGAACTCAGCGGGCCATACTTCAGCGATGCCCATAGGCAGCGGACGCTCACGCGTGCCCCCCCGCGACGAACAGGGGCCGCAGAGCGCCCCGCACCAGGGCATCCAGTGACTCCGTGGCGGGCGCCGTCAGGAGCGCTCCCCGCGAGCGCAGGGCCGCCGCCCTCAACAGGCGCTGATGCTCCTCGAAGCGCCGCGCATACGCGGCCAGCACGTCCTCCGTCAGCAACTCCTCCAGCGCCGCGCCGCTCTCCGAATCCACCAGTCGCGCGCCCTCGCCTCCCGACGGCGACAGGTCCTCCGCGTCCAGCACCTGCACGAGGAAGAACCCCGACGCGCCCCGAGACAGCCGCGCCACCATCGCCGCCAGGTCCGCCTCGAACAGGAAGTCGCTCACCACCACCCGCAACCCACAGGCCCTCGGCGGAGGCAGTCGCCCGAGCGCCGTCACCAGGTCATCCCCCGCATCGAACTCCAGCGTCCGCAGCGCAGCCCGACACGCCGACCCCTGCACCCGCTCCGACCTCACCCCCGTCGCGAGCAACGTGGGACTCAAGCCCTGGCGCGCGCCCACCTCACACGCGAGCAACGCCAGCTCCCGCGCGCACGCCGCCTTTCGCGGAGACAGCGCCATGGAGCGCGAGCCATCCAGCACCACCTCCACGCGCGGAGACACCTCGTCCTGCCGCACCCGAAGGATGAGCTCATCGGTGCGCGCCACCGCGTTCCAGTCGAGCTGCCTCAAGTCGTCGCCCGGCTGATACGCCCGGAAGTCATGCAGCTCCAGCGAGCTGCCGGTGGACGCCGCGCGCACCTCACCCACGCGGCCCCGGTGAGGCCCTCGCGGCAACGCCAGCGCCAACCCCGGCGCCAGCCGTCCCACCGCCGCTTCGTCCAGACGCTCGCTCACGGCGGATGGGCCCGCTTCTCACGCTCGACGAGCGCCCGGTCCGCCAGGAATGCGAGCAGCAACGCCACGCCCACCACGAAGGTGGCCAGCGGCCACGTCATCTCCGGCTCGCTCGTGGAGTAGTCATGCGTCCCGAAGTTCGCGATGCCCACCACCGGATTCAGGAGGTTCAGCAGCGGGTCCCCCATGTCGAACCCCGCCAGCTCCGCCAGCAACGGAGGCAGGCCCGCCGCCACTCCGACCGCCGCCACGAAGAGCAACCGCACCGACGCGGGCGACGAGAACCGGTCCGAGCGCGGCATCCTCCCCAACACCAACGCCAGGGACAGATAGAGCACCGCGTAGGCCGGCATCACCATCATCAACATCCGCATGGCCTCGCTGTTGGTGTTCAGGTCGTCCGACACGAGCGCCAACGCCCCCCACACCGCCGCCCAGGCCACGAACAGGAGCACCGTCAGCCGGAAGCCTCGCAGCGCCCCCGGACGGAACAGGGACAACGGCCCCGTGCCAGCACGCAGCGCGCGGGCCTGCCCATCCACGTCCGAGACCAGGAAGAGCCCGACGAAGGCCAGGTGCACCGTGCCGCAGATGGAGAAGATCTCCGTCACCACGTGCTTGCGGTCCTCGTACCACCAGAAACCAAGCCCCACCAACAGGGCCACCAGCATCTGCGCCACCACCGCCCGCCGAGGCCCCTTCGTGTAGTCCTCCGTGGAGAGCGACAGCCGCGACGCGGCCACCTCGAACAGCAACCAGCCATCCAGGACCATCACCCCCAGCCCCACGCCCATCGCCAACTGCACCCCGTACTTGCTCAACAGCCGGCTGCCCGAGTCGCTCAACGCACCCCCGACGCCCAGCGCCGTGCTGAAGGCCATGCCCAGCGCCCCCAGCACCACGAAGTGCATGAAGGCGCGCCCCATCCGACTTTCCGCCAGCGTCGCCGCGCACACCGCCACCACGGTGAGGAAGACGAGCCACGTCCCACCCAACCCCAACACCGTGAGGATGGACGGCAATGAGATGCCATTGAGGTAGTAGCTGAAGAGCAGGAAGGGCCCCACCGCCGAGGCATACAGCCCCGCCTGCACCAGCGCCGAGGCCACCTTGCCCCGCAGAATCCTGCGAGGCCCGAGCCCCGTGAGCACCAACAGCACCCACGTGTCGTCCTCGCGCTCGCGCGCCAGGGAGCGGTACGCGCCGTACGGAATGACGAAGTAGTGCGCCACCGCCAGGCAGATGAAGAACGCGAAGAAGTAGCCCTGGCCATGATGGGAGAACGACAGCTCCCGCGTCTGGACGAATGCCACGAGCGCCAGCACCACGCAGGCAATCAGGTTCAACCCGAAGCTCGCCCAGAAGATGCGCGTGCGCAGGCCCTGACGGACCTCCTTCACCACCAACGGGTTGAGGCGGTCTCCCCACCGCTCCTGGAGGGACACGGTCCCCACGCTCGACTCCACCGGCGCGCTCAAGCGAGCCTCCCCTTCGTCACCGTCATGAAGGCGTCCTCGAGGTTGCGCTCCCGCGTGCCGAAGAAGCACACCGGCAAGCCCGCCGTCACCAGGACCGCCAGCAGCGCCGCGGCAGCGGCGTCCACCTGCCCCGCGCCACCACCGGCCTCCAACTCCAGCTCCACCCTCAAGGAGTCACCCTCGCGCGAGACACGCGAAACGCGCGGCTGCTCCAAGAGCAGTCGCTCCGCCCGCGCCCACGCCGCTTCCAGGCCCGCGCCCGCCGCCAGTCGCACCGTGAGCTCCACGGCGGCGACGCCCGTGCCCTGCCGGAGGATGTCCTCCACCTTGCCCGTGGCCAGCAGGCGCCCCTGCTCGATGATGGCGCACGTGTCACAGATTTCCGCCAGCTCCGTGAGGATGTGGCTGGAGATGATGACCGCCTTGCCCTGGTCCGCCAGCGCGCGCAG
The DNA here is from genome assembly GCF_010894455.1 of Myxococcus eversor. Lineage (GTDB taxonomy): Bacteria > Myxococcota > Myxococcia > Myxococcales > Myxococcaceae > Myxococcus > Myxococcus eversor. The sequence goes on from NZ_JAAIXY010000003.1 coordinate 9,691, forward strand.
CAGCTCGCGCAGCTCGATGCGGGCCCGCGGGTCCAGGCCGTCCGCCGGTTCGTCCAACAGCAACAGGCTCGGGTCGTGAAGCAGCGTGCGCCCGAGCGCCACGCGCTGCCGCATGCCCTTGGACAGCGCCGTGGTGAGCCTGTCCGCCAACGGCACCAGCCCCGTGAAGCCCATCACCGACTCCACGCGCTGGCGCCGCTTCGCGCCCGTCAGCCCATATGCGCGCGCGAAGAAGTCCAGGAACTCGAAGACGGTGACGTCGTCGTAGGTGCCATACCGGTCCGGCATGTAGCCGATGAGCGGACGCACCCGGTCCGGCGTGTCCACCAGCGAGTGGCCGCCCAGCAGCACCTCGCCCGACGTGGGCGCATCCAGCGTCGCGAGGATGCGCAGCGTGGTGCTCTTGCCCGCGCCGTTGGGACCGATGAAGCCCAGGATGCTGCCCGGCTCCAGTTGGAAGGACACGTCGTCCACCGCCCTGAGCGGGCCGTAGTCGCGCCGCAGCCCCTTCACTTCCAGCAGCGGGCTCATGGCTTCACCTCTCCCCGGATGAAATGCACCCCGGCATCCACCTCGGCGGGAAAGCCGCTGGTCGCCATCAGCCCCGGCCCGCTCAACCGCGCGATGAAGCCATTCTCGGGAGTGTTCGCGCCAAAGGGCCCCAGGGCATTCGTCAGCCGGAGCGCGCCACCCTCCAGGCCCTGGCTCACCGAGAAGTCCTTCACGTCTTCCGGCTCGATGGCGGTGAGCGCACCCTCCTCACCCTCCGACAAGACGGGCAGGCGCCACAGCTTCCCATCCAGCCGCAGGAACCCTTCCTCCAGCCGCGACCCCAGGGCGTTCTGGATGCGCGGCGTCTCCCCGGCGCGTTTCACCACCAGCCGCGCTCGCGAGGGGAGGACGGCCACCTCACCCCACTCGCGATACGTCCTCGTCGGAAGGAAGCCGTCGCCCACCGTGAGTCCTCCCGTCCAATCCATGTCCGCCAGCGCATCCTCATCATCAGGGGGTGGCAGGAGCACGCTGGCGGAGGGCAGACGCACCGCGTCCGGAGACAGGTTGGCGTACCAGGCGCTCAAGCCCACCGTCACCGCGCGAGAGCGCGCTCCGTCCAGCCACGTCAGGCTGTAGCGCGCGGTGTGCACGGCGAAGCCATCCACCAGCACCGACCAGAAGATGAGCGCCAGACACGTCACCACGGAGATGGCCGGCACCGCGATGAGGACCGCCACCGGCCCCCGGCGCCTGGCCAGCCACCAGGCCCCCGGGCCCACCGCCAACGCGAAGGCGGAGATGACCAGCAGGAAGCGTCCCACCGGCGTGCGGGCATTGGACAGCAAGGGCTGCGCCTCGCGCCGCTCTCCCGTCAGCGCCCCCACCCAGCGCTGCTGCGCGCCCAGGGGAGTCACCGCGCCACGCGCCGTCGGCTCGACGCTGCTGACGCCCCCGCGAATCCTCGCCTGGCACTCGAGCGCGACGCCGTCACACGTCCACACCTTTCCGAAGCCATAGGGCATCTGCGTGGCCAGCGTCTCTGGAAGCAGCGGCAGGCGCTCACGCAAGTCCCTGGAGGGACGTGTGATGACCAGCGTTCCTCCCGACACGGCGTAGGCCTCCAGCACGGCCCACACATCCACCGGCACCGCCGTGGCCTCGTCCGTGACGACCACCATCTCGAAGCCCACGTAGGCGGCCAGCTCGCGCGGTGCGTCCCGCGCTTCGAGGAAGCGGGCGGAGAAGTACGGCTCGTCCTGCTCCCCCGTCTTCGTCAGCGTGGTGGCGGCCTCGAAGTCCGCCGCGGTCCCCACCACCATCACCGGCTCGAAGCGGTCGGAGTCGGCATAGAGCGACTCGTTGATGGGCGCCACCCCGGGGGCGACAATCCGCACGACGACCGAGTGCCACGCCACGGGCAGCGGCACCCACGCGACGACGCGCTGCCGGGGCCCCACCTCCACCTCGCGCACCGCGGAGCGCGTGACATCGCCGTAGGCGGGGCTGAAGGACAGGCGCACCGGGAGCGGCTGGGGCCCGCTGTTGTTCAGCACCACCTGCGTCGCCCAGTACCCGCGCTGGGGCTTCAGCGCGCCGCCGTGCAGCGTGACGCGCAGGGGGCCCGTGGTGTTGGAGTCCGCGCTGCCGCTCGCATCGCGATAGCCGTAGGGCGCCTTGGCGGCCTCCGCGGCCTCGGCGATTTCGACGGCGACGGGTGCGCTCTTGATGGGGGGTGGTGACGTGCCCAGCAAGAGCCACAGCGAGAGCATCGCGACGCTAGTCACGCGACACCTCGGGCACGGCCTGGAGCAGCGCGCGGACCACGTCCGGCGATGACACCTTCTCCAGGGAGGCCTCGTAGGCGAGCACCAGCCGGTGATTGAGCGCGGCGGGCGCGGCGGCCACCACGTCGTCGAAGCCCACGTTGGGCCGGCCGTTCAAGAGCGCACGCGCGCGTCCGGCGGCGGCGAGCGCGAGCGCGGCACGGGGGCTGGCGCCATAGCGCACGAAGCGGCGCACGGCATCGGGCGCGGAGGCCTGACGCGGGTCGCTGGCCTCCACCAGCCGGCCGATGAAGTCCGCCACGGGCCCGGGCAGGTGCACGCGGTCGGCGGCGGCGAACAGGCGCGCGAGGCCCTCGCCATCCAGCACGGGAGACAGCTCCGGCGGCGCGCCGCGCACGCGCGTGGTGAGCAGCGCGCGCAGCGTCTTGGCGCCCACGGGCGGCACCTGGATGCGGAAGAGGAAGCGGTCCAACTGCGCCTCGGGCAGCGGGTAGGTGCCCTCCAGCTCGATGGGGTTCTGCGTGGCCAGCACGAAGAACGGGTCCGGCAGCGTCCGCGTGTGGCCGAGCACCGTCACCCGGCGCTCCTGCATGGCCTCCAGGAGCGCGGACTGCGTCTTGGGACTGGAGCGGTTGATTTCGTCCGCCAGCACCAGGCTCGCGAACAGCGGCCCCTCGCGGAAGACGAACTCGCGGCGCCCTTCTCCCTCCAGCACGTAGGTGCCGGTGATGTCGCCGGGCAACAGGTCCGGGGTGAACTGGATGCGACGGAAGGGCAGCGCGAGCAGCTTCGCCAGCGACTTGCACAGCTCCGTCTTCCCCAGGCCGGGCAGGCCCTCCAGCAGCACGTGCCCGCGCGCGAGCACCGCGACGACGACTTGCTCGACGACGGACTCCTGGTCCAACAGCACCGTGTTCAGGCTGTCCCTGAGCCGGGCCGCCACCTCCGCCGCCCCCTGTGCCTCGGCGGGACTGAGAAGCTCCGCTGCCACGTGTGTCTCCCCTTCCAGGCTACTTGCCACCAAAGTACCGCTTCACGAGGTCGCGATTGCGCGGCAACAACGGCTGCGCTCCCGGCCCCGCTGTCGCCTCACCGCGCGCGCTCGTTCCCCGCGAGCCCGCCCCTCCCGCCGCCCCCGTGTTCCGCCGAGGGTCCGCCGCCTCGAGCCCCCAGAGCTCTCCGGCCTCGCCCCCCTGTCCCTCCGGAAGCGGCTCGAACGCGAGGCGGCCAGGGTCCATCTCCGCCTCACCTCCAAACACCAGCGGGCTGGGCCCGCCGCCCTCCGTCCCCGTGCCACTGCGCGTCCCCCGACTCGCATGGCCCGTGTTCCCCTGCCCCTCGCCTTGCCCCTGTCCGGCGCCTTCGCCCTGCCCCTCACCTTGCCCCTGTCCCTCGCCCTCGCCCCGTTGCTCGCCGTCCTGCTGCCCGGGTCGGGACGCACCTTCACCGCGCTCGCCCGCGCCCTGCCGTTGACGCGGGCCCGAACGTCGCGAGCTCGCCTGCTGTCCCTGGCCCTCGCGCGGCTCGAAGCGCTGCGCGAGTGACTGCTGTCGACGCTCCAGCGACTGGCGCAGTTCCGAAATCTGGTCCGGGGAGCCCGCTGCCTGTGCGCGGGCCTGGGCCTGGGCCTGCTGCTCCTTCGAGCCCGCCGTGCCCTGCTGCTCCGACGGAGAGGTGCCCTGCGTCCCGTTCGGGTCCTGCCCCTGCTGTCCTTGTTGCCCTTCACCCGAGCGGGCCGAAGCCTGTGCCTGGGAGTCCTCGCCCTCCGGCTGGGATTCGCCGCTCGAAGCCTCCGAGGACTCCAGTCCCATGAGCGCGCGCTCCAGCGCCTCGCGCTCGCGAGACGCGGACTCGGCGCTCCCCGCCGCGCCCAGGGCTTCCTCCAAATCTCGCGCGGCCTCGGAGGCCTGGGCCAGCTCGGCGGCGGCCTCGGCGGCGCGCTCGGCGAGTCGTCGCTCCAGGGAGTCAGCGGCCTCCCAGTCACCGGAGTCGAAGCGACCGGCGGCGACCTCCTCGGCCAGCCGGCGCAGCTCGTCCTCCACCGCCTCGCCCAACGGCTCCTCCCGAGCCAGCGCCTCCGCCTGTGCCTGCACCGCCTCCACCTTCGCGGCGGCGGCGGCGTGGGGAGCGCGTGGCCCCCGGGGTGCGGGCAACGGAAGCAGGAAGCCGACGAGCAGGAACAGGAGCGCGCCCAGCACGGCGCCCACGGGGCGGCGCCACTCCACCACGGGCGGCTTCACGTCGCGGACGAGCTGATTGACGGTCAGCTCCCACTCCCCCACGGGTCGCTCCAGCCGCGTCAGGAGCAGCCCTCCCGCGTTGGCCGAGCGGTCCGCGAGCACGGCCGCCTGCTCCAGCGAGACGCCGCGCGCACGCGCCCGGAGCCACCCCCACGTCAGCCCCGCGAGGACGAACGGCGGCAGGAGCCAGACACACGCGTCACGCAAGAGCAGCCGGGCGAGCACACAGGCCGTGACGGTGGCCCACAGGGGAACGAGGCTCGCCTGGGCCCAGGCCACGGCGTTGAGACGCCGTTGCACGCGTCGCACCGGGGCGAGCACGAGAGCCTGGAGGCGACGTTCTTCGCTGGCGGCCATGAGGGAGAGCCAGTGTCGGACACTCGGACGGCCCCTACAAGCCACGCGAAGCGGTAACCGCGCGCCAGGTCCCCAGGACAGCGGGACCTGGCGGCGGGATTCGACCGCACGGATTACGGCGTGCGGCCCGGTTCCACGGTGAGGCAGGGCTCCATCTTGTCCGGGGCGACGAGGAACGGCTCCTCGCGGCTCAGGCTCCGGAGGGCCCCCAACTGGGAGTCGCCAATCGTACCGGCCCCGTCATAGACCAGGGCCAGCCAGTCGTTCTGCGACGCGGGGAACACGCTGTTCGTCGCGCCATTGCGGTCGAGGTCCCGGGCGTAGCTCGCCGCCTGGATGACGCCATTGGCATTGAAGTCGAGGTTGGCGCTCGCGTTGCCGGCGACCTGGATGTCGTTGAAGCGAAGCCCGCCGAAGCGGGCGAGGTCCGCCTCGGTGGTCGGAGCCACCGGCGTGAAGGCGGCGACCTCGTTGATGGTCGCCTCGTTGAAGGACGCAATCTGCAAGCGCGAGTAGTCGAACACGTTGGCCACGCCGCCGATGGTGAAGCCGTAGAACTGGTACTCGTAGTTCATGATGCTCAGGTAGTTGGGCTTGTAGTTGGCGTGGTCCGTGCCGCCGTGGCGCAAGCCGATGTTGTGCCCCAGCTCGTGCATGATGGTGCCGGCCAGCTGCGCCGCCGAGCCACCGCCGATGAAGCCCAGCGTCACGACGTAGTCATGGGCGGGGATGCCTCGGGAGATGCCGCTGGAGTTGCCGCCGCTGTAGCGGTTCGCGAACAGCATGTAGTGGAAGAACGGCGCCCGGTTCGCCGCGAAGTACTTCGCCTTGATGATGTCGAAGTCCGTCCAGACGGGGTTCAAATCCTGGTCCGCGTCCGCCGCGGCGATCTGCTGGTCCACCACCAGGTGCAGGGTGATTCCCGTGGAGCCATCCGGGTTGCTGACCGGCGCGAGGGCGAACGCCGAGGTGACGCGGTCCCGCGTGGTCTGCGCGGGGAAGAGGCCGGGGTAGTAGTCCGCCTCCACGAAGATGTCCTTCCTGCGCGGATTCGCTCCGAAGGCGGGCAGGTTCACTCCGTCGAGCCCGTACACCTCCGCGTAGTCGCTCAGCCGGTCACCGTCCGTGTCGGAGCTGTTGGGGTTGGTGCCCAGCGTCGCCTCCACGACGTCACAGATTCCGTCCTGGTCCGCGTCCCGGTCCGTGGCCAGACACCCGGGCGGCAGCGGCGGGGCCAGGGCCACGTCCTGACGGGCGCTCGCCGTCGGCTCTTGCTGGACCTCCGCGTCGCCACAGCCGTTCAACCCAAGGAACATCAGAGAGGCTGTCAGCAGCGTCTTCTGAAGCTGGCTCATACACTTCCTTTGTACAGCGAGGATTTGACTCACATCGGGCAGCGCATTCCGTTGCGGCGCGCAATCCCTGTCACATCCAAGGCAATCCAAAGGCCGGACAACACTGACAAATCCGTCACCGTCCGAAATCGGACAGCGCACTTCCGTCCTATTGCCAGACTTCCGCCTCGGGCAAAAAAGACAACAGGCCGGGCCCCCCACGAAGGAGGACCCGGCCTTGGGATGTGAGGCTTCCCTTGGGGTGAGGGACTACGGCATGCGGCTCACTTCCAGGGGCTGGCAGGGCTCCATCTCTTCCGGGGTGGTGAGGAACCGCTCCGCGCGGCTCAGGCTCCGGAGGAGGCCCAGGCCGGGGTCACCAATCTGCCCGCCTCCGTCATAGAGCAGGGCCGTCCAGTCGTTCTGCGTCGCGGGGAACACGTCCGCGAAGCCGCTGCGATTGAAGTCCCGGCTGTAGGTCGCGGCGTCGAGGACACCGTTGCCATTGAAGTCGGTGTTCGTGCTCGCGTTGCCGACGACCGACACGCCGTTGAAGCGAAGCCCGCTGATGCGGGCGAGGTCCGCCTCGGTGGTGGGAGCAACGGGCGCGAAGCCGGAGCCCTCGTTGACAGCCAGCTCGTTGAAGGCGGCGACCTGCACGCGCGAGTAGTCGAGCACATTGGCCACCCCGCCGATGCTGAACCCATAGAACTGGTACTCGTAGTTCATGATGCTCAGGTAGTTGGGCTTGAAGTTGGCGTGGTCGGTGCCGCCGTGACGCAGGCCGATGTTGTGCCCCAGCTCGTGCATGATGGTGCCGGCCTGGTCCAGCGACGTGCCGCCTCCGGCGAAGCCCAGGGTCATCACGAGGTCATGGGCGGGGATGCCGCGAGAGATGCCACTGGAGTTGCCGCCGTCGTAGCGGGTCGCAATCAGCATGTAGTGGAAGAACGGCCCCCGGCTCGCCGCGAAGTACTTGGACTTGATCTTGTCGAAGTCCGTCCAGACGGGGTTCAGGTCCGCGTCCGCGTCCGCCGCGGCGATCTGCTGGTCCACCACCAGGTGCAACGTGACGCCCGTCGTACCGTCCGGGTTGCTGACCGGCGCGTTGGCGAACGCCGTGATGACACGGTTCAACGTGGCCTGGGTGGGGCGGAGGCCGGGGTAGTAGTCCATCTCCACGAAGATGTCCTTCTTGCGCGCGTTCGCCCCGAGGGTGGCCAGGTCAATCCCGCCGAAGCCGAACGACTCCGCGTAGTCGCTCAGCCGGTCCCCGTCCGTGTCGGTGCTGTTGGGATTGGTGCCCAGAAGCATCTCGACGATGTCGCAGATGCCGTCCTTGTCCGTGTCCAGCGAGGAGAGCAGGCATCCCACCGGGAGCGGCAGGGGCACGGCGTCCGCGGTCGCCAGCTCCTGGGCCATGGTGGCCGCCGTCTCGGCCTCCGGCATCTCGGCGACACCACAACCACTGCCCCCCAGGAACATCAGGGACGCTGACAACAGACTTTTCTGAAGCAGGTTCATACGCTTCCTTTGTGCTGCGAGGAGTTGCATCACGTCGCGCAACGCCCTTCATACGATTTTCGTAGATTTTTCGATTTACCAATTTCACCACTCCAGACCAATCCTTGCATCTTGGGACGATAGGAATTGAGCAGGTGCGAACGAACCCACTCAGTGCCTTGAATTGAACGAGGGCCGGCCCCCTGGGGAGGATTTACCCTGGGACCCTCCCGCTGTCGGAATGCGGCGCATCGCGCGGCGTCCACGGAGCGGGGGAAGCATGTCGAACCGAGAAACGAAACCAGACGAGTCACGCGGGTCGCGCAAGGACTTCAGCGAGGCCGCGTGCAAGCAGCGCGGCAACCAGGTGTTGCAGCGCACCACGCGCTCACGCTCCGCGCCGGAGCTGTTCGGGCCCGCGGACCAGCTCCAGGCGCCCGGCTTCCTCACGGCCTTCGTGCCGCTGGAGCCCCAGCCGGAGCCGTCGTGGCGGCCGGGCATGGGCGCCATCCCCTTCGACGGCGGCGCGACGTTCCGTGTCTGGGCGCCCCATGCGCAGCGCGTGCAGGTGGTGGGCGACTTCAGCCACTGGCACGCGGTGGAGCTGGCGCGCGAGCCCTCCGGCAACTTCTCCCGCGACATCCCCGGCGCGGGCAACGGCCAGCAGTACCAGTTCATCATCCAGGGGCGCTACGGCGACTGGCGCTGGCGCAATGACCCGCGCGCGGCCGACGTGACGAACTCCACGGGCAACAGCGTCATCCTGGACCACCGCGACTTCCACTGGCGCTACGACGGCCTGTTCCGGATGCCGGACTTCCGCGAGGCCGTCCTCTACGAGCTGCACATCGGCACGTTCAACGACGCGCCCGGTTGGGGGCCCGGCCACTGGCTGAGCGCCATCGACAAGCTCGACTACCTGCGCGAGCTGGGCGTCAACGTGGTGGAGTTGATGCCCTCGGCCGAGTTCGCGGGGGACTTCTCCTGGGGCTACAACTCCACCTTCCCCTTCGCGCCGGAGAGTTCCTACGGCTCGCCCAATGACTTGAAGCGCTTCGTGGACGAGGCGCACCGGCGTGGCATCGGCGTCATCATGGACGTCGTCTACAACCACCTGGGGCCCAGCGACCTGCCGCACTGGGACTTCGACGGAGAGACGTTCGGCCGGGGCGGCGTGTACTTCTACGCGGACTGGCGCGCGAGCACGCCGTGGGGAGACACGCGCCCGGACTACGGCCGCGCCGAGGTGCGCGACTACCTGCGCGACAACGCGCTGATGTGGCTGCGCGAGTACCACATGGATGGCCTGCGACTGGATGCGACGAAGGAGATTCGCACCGCCAGCGGCGTGGACAACCCGGCGGGCTGGGAGCTGTTGCGCGCCATCTCCGAGGCGGTGAAGCGCGAGTTCCCCTGGAAGCTGCTCATCGCGGAGGACATGGCGGCCGACCCCGCCGTCACCCATCCCCAGGGCGCGGGCTTCGACGCGCAGTGGGACGCGGCCTTCGTGCACCCGGTCCGCGCCGCGCTCGTCACCCCCTTCGACGAGTGGCGTGACTTGAACGCCGTCCGTGACGCGCTGTACTTCCGCTACAACGGCGCGGCCACCCAGCGGGTCATCTTCACGGAGAGCCACGACGAGGTGGCCAACGGCCGCAGCCGGCTGCCCACGGAGGTCTCGCCCTACAACCCGGGCGATTTGCTCGCGAAGAAGAAGACGCTCCTGGGCGCGGTGCTGACGCTGACGGCGCCGGGCATCCCCATGCTCTTCATGGGGCAGGAGTTCCTGGAGGACGGCCACTTCGACGACGGAGACCCGCTCGACTGGAACAAGGCGGGCTGGTTCGGCGGCGTCCTCCAGGCGCACCGGGACCTCATCCGCCTGCGCCGCAACTGGCACGACACCACCGCGGGCCTGCGTGGCGAACACGTCAACGTCTTCCACCTGAACCACGTGGACAAGGTGATGGCGTTCCATCGCTGGGAGCACGGCGGGCCTGGAGACGACGTGGTCGTCATCGTGAACCTGGGGCACCGCGCCTTCACGGGGTACGAGCTGGGCCTGCCCTCGGACGGGCTGTGGCGGGTGCGCTTCAACGGGGACTGGCGGGGCTACTCGCCGGACTTCGGAGACACCGCCGTGCATGACGTCTGGGGGGAATGGGGTGGACGGGATGGATTGCCCGCGCGCGGGGCGCTCTCGCTCGGGGCCTACAGCGCGGTCATCCTGTCGAGGAATCGCTGGTAGGATTGGGCCCCATGCACTTCCGTCATCTTGGTCGCAGTGGTCTGGCCGTCAGTGAGATTTCCTTCGGCAACTGGCTCACGCACGGCTCCCAGGTGGAAGAGGATGCCGCGGTGGCCTGCGTGAAGGCAGCGCAGGACGTCGGCATCACCACCTTCGACACGGCGGACGTCTACGCCGGCACCCGCGCGGAGTCCGTGCTCGGCCGAGCCCTCAAGGGCCAGCGCCGCGCCGGCTATGAGCTGTTCACCAAGGTGTTCTGGAACACCGGCCCGGGGAAGAACGACTGGGGCCTGTCGCGCAAGCACATCATGGAGTCCATCCACGGCTCCTTGAGCCGCCTCCAGACGGACTACGTGGACCTGTACCAGGCCCACCGCTTCGACACGGCGACGCCGCTGGAGGAGACGATGGTCGCCTTCGCGGACATCGTCCGTCAGGGCAAGGCGCACTACATCGGCGTCTCCGAGTGGACCGCCGACCAGATTCGTCAGGGCGCCGCGCTCGCCCGCGAGCTGCGAATCCCCTTCGTCTCCAGCCAGCCCCAGTACTCCATGCTCTGGCGCGTCATCGAGGAGAAGGTCATCCCCGCGTCGCTCGATGAGGGACTGGGGCAGATTGTCTGGTCCCCCATGGCCATGGGCGTGCTCACCGGCAAGTACCTCCCCGGCCAGCCGCCTCCGTCGGGAAGCCGCGCCACGGACCCCACCGGCTCGCGCTTCATCGCCCGCTTCATGAAGGACGACGTCCTCACGCGCGTGCAGCAGTTGCGCCCGCTGGCCGAGCAGGCGGGACTCACCATGGCGCAGCTCGCCGTCGCCTGGGTGCTCCAGAACAAGGGCGTCTCCTCCGCCATCATCGGCGCCTCCCGGCCGGAGCAGGTCCACGACACCGCGAAGGCCGCCGGCGTGAAGCTGGAGGCGGAGTTGATGCGCCGCATCGACGAGGTGCTCGGCCCCGTCGTCGAGCGCAACCCCGCCCTCACCGACGCGCCCGACCGGAAGATTTGAAGCACGGCGGTCGCGCGACAGACACCTCTGTCCCCTCTTCGACATTCGAGAGGGGACCGGGTTGAAAGCGCCAACCCAAGACATGGACTAATCCCTCCCAAGGCGCGCCCGCGTGGGGCGCCCTGGACGCAATCACAATCACGCGCAGAGGGGGAGACATGAAGAAGACCTTGCTGATGGGATTCCTGGGCGTCGTCATGGGTGTCAGTGCGTCCATGGCTTCAGTGACGGAGGTCGCGGCCGCGGAAGAATCGCTGGCGCCGTGCTGCTCGTTTTGTGATGCCAGGGTCGACAGGTGCGTGGCCGGCTGTGAAACCGCGGCCTGCGAGACGGCCTGCTTCAACACCGTCAGGGGTTGTTACAACGTCTGCGTCATGTCCTGCTGAGTGACACCACCCTGACGTCGGAGGGCGCGGACGCGAAGGTCCGCGCTCTTCGATTCATCGCTCTCACGCGCCGTCCGCGAGATACACGTTGAAGTCAGGCGCGTCGGCCACGTCGGGAACATCCACGCCTGTCTCATCCAGCCAGTCCGACAACGCCTGGCGCCCGTCACCGTCCTCGTCGATATCGGAGAGGTCCGTGTTCCCTCCGGCGATGGCGTGCAGCAGCCCCTCCAGACTGGAGGAGACGGTGCGCGCCTCGCCCTCCGAGCCGAGCAGCACCACCGCCGGAGGCGCCTCCGCGTCGAACCGGAGCAGCGCCAGCAACGAGCCATCCGGCAGGTTCAGGAAACAGACCGCGTCCCGCTGGAGCCGCTCGGCGACCTCCGGATTCCACTCCCGGGGGACCTCGGTCGCGCTGAGCTCGAAGTAGCCAAGGCTCCCGTAGGTCTTCGTACCAAGCCACTTCCCGAAGTCCGCCAGCAGCGGGGGGAGCGAGTGACCTGTGGGGACGGTGTCGAGTCGAACGGTGTATCGGGCCATGGGGCCGCAGGGTACTCCGACTCTCACGTTCTCAAGTTCCTGATGTCTCCGTGAGACAAACCGACCCTTGGGATTCACCCGGGATTGGAGCAAGGTCGGTCCATGAATCGGCAAGAGTCCGACATGGTCTTCTGGATGCTGCTGCTGTGGGTTCCCCTGCTGCTGGGCGTGTTCGTCGGGACGTGGCTCAGGAAGCACGTGCACCCCCAGCTGATGGCACGCTCCAGGCTCCTCGGCAGGACGGCGAACTCGGGCGCCACCACGGTGGTGAACATCCTCCTCATCATCGCCTGGGCGGGAGTGATGATGGCATGCAGCGGCATGGCGGCTCCGAAGACGCTCGCGTGGCTCCAGTCGCTTGGAGCGCTGCCCATCCAGCCCTCGCTGGGGCTGCTGCGAGGAGTCTCCCTGTTCGCGGCCTTCATGATTGGCTACACCGGCGGGGCCATGCCCAGGGGCGCCTCCACACCACAGCCCCCGGGGGACCTCGCCCGCGCGCCAGGAGCGACCGTGTCCGGTGCCGGCAACGGCCAGCCCGTCAACAAGCACTCCAACATGAAGGTGTACCTCGTCATCACGGGCACGATTGCCGTCGGACTGGGCCTGGGCATGCTGAACACGGGGCTCAAGAAGGGTGGCTTCTTGACGACCTCGGACGTAGGCGGGCTCCCCGAGCTGGCCCGCATCCAGGAGCAACTGAGGCCGCTCGAGGCATGCTCGCTCACCTACCAGGAGCGGGACCGGCGGGGCCAGCGCAAGTACCCGACCACGGTCTTCATCCGGACCTGCACGTTGGGCGAATACATCTCCGTCACCATCCCCGTCCCCGCGACCTGGGCGGCCCGGGGCGTCGGCTTCGAGATGCTCCGAAGCTCCAGCTCGGAGCCCTGGGAAATCATGGTCGAGAAGAACGACGTGCCCTTCCCCGACCTCAAGGAAGCACTGGAGCACTTCGCTCCGCTCATCGCCGCGCAATATCCCGAGAAGCTCCGCGAACAGCGCGACAACGCGAACAGGATGGACCGCCACCTGGACGAACAGGCCCGCGAACGGGACCGCGTGGAGAAGGAACGCAAGGAGCGGGCGAAGACCTCCTATCCGGAGTGACGCTCCCCGCCCGCGTCCTCGGTTCGCGCGGCCTCCAGCCCCTCTACTGCTGACTCCTCCACGCATGCCGTGTTGGACCGCGCACACCGTTCCGCGAGTCCAATGGGCAGCACGCGCTCCAGGGCCGATACCCGTCGGGTTCCACCCTCTCACCCGCCCCGTGAGGAGCCCCATGCCCATGCGTGTCTTGTGGATGACCCTGGCCTGCACCACCGTCGTCCTGTCCGTCGCCGGAGCCGCGCGAGCCCAGGACGCCGCGCCCGCGTTCGACCCGGCCTTCCCCGGCCAGACGCGCGCGCCCGCGGTGCAGTCCCAGACGCAGTACCAGGTCACCGAAATCGCCGGCGACTTCAACTACCCCTGGGCCGTCGCGTTCCTGCCGGACCGGCGCATGCTGGTGACGGAGAAGCCCACCGGGAACCTCTTCATCGTCACGCCCCAGGGCGTGAAGTCCGCGCCCGTCGCGGGGCTGCCTCCCGTGGACGGCCGCGAGCAGGGCGGCCTGCTCGACGTGGAGGTGGACCCCGACTTCGCCACCAACGGCCTCATCTACTGGACCTATTACGAGCCGCGCGAAGGCGGCAACGGGCTCGCGGTGGGACGCGGGAAGCTCAAGGACGGCCCGCAGCCGAAAATCGAAGCGCTCCGAATCATCTTCCGCATGAAGCCCACGCTGGACTCGCTGTGGCACGCGGGAGGCCGGCTCGTGTTCGCCAACGACGGCACCCTCTTCGTCACCCTGGGCGAGCGCTCCATCCTCACCGGCCGCGTCCAGGCCCGACAGCTCAACAGCCACTTCGGCAAGGTCGTCCGCATCCACACCGACGGCACCGTGCCCGCCAACAACCCCTTCGTGAACACCGCCGGGGCCCGGCCCGAAATCTACTCGCGAGGCCACCGCAACGTGCTCGCCGCCGCGCTCGACGGCCAGGGCCGGCTCTGGGAAGTGGAGATGGGGCCGCTGGGCGGCGATGAGTTGAACCTCGTCGAGCCGGGCAAGGACTACGGCTGGCCCACCATCGGCTACGGCAAGGAGTACTCCGGCGCGCCCATCCACCAGAGCTCCCAGGGCCCAGGGATGGAGCAGCCCGTCTACTACTGGGACCCCGTGATTTCCCCGTCTGGGCTGACCATCTACTCGGGGAACCTCTTTCCTGAATGGAAGGGCAACTTCTTCATTGGCGGTCTGTCCAGCCACGCCCTTGTCCGGCTCGTGCTGAAGAACGACCGGGTCATCGGCGAGGAGCGCTTGAAGCCCGCGGGGAACGCCCGGGTCCGCGACGTCGTCCAAGGTCCCGAGGGCGCGCTCTACCTGCTCACCGACGCGCCGAACGGCCGGCTGCTCAAGATGACCCCTCGGGCCGGCGCTCCCTTCTGAGCCAGGGCCTGAACCCTCGCGGGAAGCCCACCGGAACTGGAGGCGACGGCCAGGCGACAAATGTGTTTCCAGTCGGAGCCCAATGACCCGGGAAGCGGACAAACCGGCCGATCCATTTGACTTTAGGGTCGGACGGAACAAGAGATGGGCGCGCGAGTTGGCAACCGGGTTACCGACACCCGTCACCCACTTCCCCCCAGGCTTCCCTTCATGATGCTTTCCCTCCTCCTGGCCCAGACAGGGCAACCCGAGCTCGGCTGGCTCAGCAGCAAGCTGCTCGGCGTCACGCTCACCTCCGCCGAGTGGGTCCTCTGGATTCTGGTCGTCCTCTCCGTGCTCTCCATCGCCATCATGCTGGAGCGCACGGTGTACTTCGCCCGCAACCGCCTCCCCAACTCGGAGGCGCTCGCGGTGCAGCTCGCGCGCGGTGACTTCGAGGCGGCGCGCAAGGCCGTGCAGGGCCGCACGGGCATGGAGGCCGCCATCATCCGCGAGGCGCTCGCCTCCGCCTCGCAGGGCGCGGACACCGTGGAGCAGGTGATTGCGTCCACCATGTCCCGCGAGCGTCCCCAGTACGAGCGCTTCCTGTCCTTCCTCGGCACGCTGGGCAACAACGCCCCGTTCATCGGCCTGTTCGGCACGGTGCTCGGCATCATCAAGGCGTTCCATGATTTGGGTTCCGCGGGAGTGAAGGGCGCGGCGATTCAGCAGACGGTGATGGCCGGCATCTCGGAGGCGCTCGTCGCCACCGCGGTGGGCCTGGCCGTGGCGATTCCCGCCGTCGTCGCCTTCAACATCTTCAACCGTCAGCTCAAGACGCTCACCAGCCGCGCCAACGCCCTGGGCTACGCGCTGGTGGGCAGCATGCGCGCCGAGGGCCGCACGCCCGACGCGGCGGCTCGCACGGCGGAGGGCCGCTAGCCCATGGCCGGAGGCGCACAGCAGGACGACGAGGAAATCACCGGCATCAACGTCACCCCGCTGGTGGACATCGTGCTGGTGCTGCTCATCATCTTCATGGTGACGGCCAACTTCATCGTCCGCGAGACGGTGGAGGTGGACCTGCCCCGCGCGGCCAACGGCGGCGAGACGGTGCAGGGGCTCGTCAACGTGGTGCTCGACAAGGAGGGCAAGCTCTACTTCGACGGAGCCGCCGTCAGTGAGACGGACCTCCGGGCGAAGGTCGCCGAGGCCATCGCCAAGGACAAGGACACCCGCGCCATCATCAGCGCCGACCAGAGCATTGCTTACGGGCAGGTGATGCGGCTCATCGACACGGTGAAGGGCCAGGGCATCGCCAAGTTCGCGCTCAACATCGAGAAGGACGTGGCCCCCGCGGCCGCGCCCGCCACACCCTGACGCAAGGCCCAGCGCATGAGCCAGGCGGCCGTCGACACTTCTCCCCCCGTGTTCCCCCGCCGTGAGCGCTCGCTCATGGTGGTGGGCATCTTCCTCTTCGTGTCGCTGGTGCTGCACGGCGTGGGGTTCTGGTACCTGAACCTCATGGCCGAGCGCCCGCGCCCCGTCGTCCAGCGCCCGGTGGAGCTGGTCATGGTGGAGGTCCAGAAGCCGCCTCCGCCGCCTCCTCCCGAGGAGAAGAAGGAGGAGCCCAAGCCGCCTCCGCCCAAGCCCAAGGCGGTGAAGCCGCCGCCCATCAAGGTGGCGGAAGTTCCCAAGCCCCAGACGCCTCCGCCAGAGCAACTGCCGCCTCCTCCCAACGAGCCGCCGCCCACGCCGCAGGCCAAGCCGCCGCCGCTGGTGGTGGGCATGACGATGTCCTCCACCACCAGCGCGGGCTCGTTCGCCGCGCCCGTGGGCAACACGGCCTACGGCAAGGCGGAGGGCACCGCGAAGGACCCCAAGGACGTGAAGGGCTACTCCGCGCCCAAGTACACGCCCATCTACCAGGTGGACTCCGAGCCCACCGTGGCCTCCGAGGTGAAGGTCCCCTACCCGGAAGAGGCCCGCCGCGCCGGCATCGAAGGCACGGTGACGCTGTCCATCACCATCGACAACGAGGGCCGCGTCGTCGCCGCCAAGGTGCTCTCCGGCCCCGGCTACGGCCTCAATGAAGCGGCGCGCGACGCCATCAAACGCTTCCGCTTCAAGCCCGCCATCAAGAAGGGCGAGGCCGTCTCCACGGAGATGAAGTACTCGTACACGTTCCTCCTGGACTGAGGCGCCCCGGGCCCCGCCTCCCCCTCATGGAGGGGCGGGCCCGCGCGCAGGTCACTGCGGACGCAGCGCCCGGCGCATGATGTCGCGCAGCGCGCGCAGGTCATCGTCCGACAGCGAGGCGATGAGCTCCGGCGGCTCCGCCAGCCGCTCCAGGAGCCGCTCTCGCAGCGCCACACCCTGCTCCGTCAGCACCAGCATCTTCACGCGCCGGTCCTGCTCGCTGCTGCGCCGCTCCACCAGGCCCCGCGCCTCCATGCGGTCCACCAGGCCGGTGACGTTGGACGCGTCACACGACAGGTAGTTGGCCAGCGTGCTCATCGCCAGCGGGCCCTCGCCGAGCTGACGCACCACGTGCGCCTGCACCGGGGACAGCTCGAACTCCGCCGCCAGCGCGGGGAAGTTCCTCATGTGGGCGTGCATCAGCTCGAACAGCAGCGTCCACGCCTGCTTGGGCAGGTCCCCCGGCTCGTCCCCCCGGGCCTCCGGCCCGGAGTGCGGTGACTTGCCCCGTCGCTCCAGATTTTCGCTGCTTCCACTCATGTCGCTCATGGTAATTCACCCCCGGCACCTAAACAATTGACTTCATCAACTATTGAGGGTTACTACATTCCGGAGCTTCCAAAATCGAACGACATGGCCTATGTGGGGCCGACTCGAAACAGGACCGTGGAAGAAGCCATGCGCCGGCGGATGACCTTCATAAGAGCCGGTGCGGCCCTTCGCGCTGAATTCCTGACGTTCATGACGCGCTCGGGCAAGAAGCCCGGGACGCGGACCCAAGACACAACCCGTAGCAAGTCCACCTAGGACCCATGGGGCTCGCGCCGGCGCGGACCCCACGAGGAGGCAGAGGCGGTTATGAGCTCACTTCTGGCGTTGACCCTGGCGGCCACCCTGGCCGCGGCACCGCCCCCCGTGTTGACCCTTGAAGACGCACTCATCCAGGCGCGCAAAGAGAACCTGGACCTGAAGGCGGCGCAGGCGCGCCTGCGTCAGGCGGACACCGCGTCCCGCAAGGCGTGGGCCGGCTATCTGCCCACCATCGCCGTGGGCGCGGCCATCATCCGCAACTCCAACGCGGCCGTCATTCCTCCGGGTCCCCTGGGTCCCGAGCCCGTGGTCATCCAGCCCCTGGTGCAGCGGCAGTTCCAGGCGGAGCTGCGCCAGGCCATCATCGCGCCCCAGCTGTGGGCGGGCATCCAGGCGGCCTACAAGAGCGAGACGGTCGCCGCGCTCAACGTGGAGCAGGCGCGCCGCGAAATCCTCTTCGGCGTGGCGCAGGCCTACTACGGCGCCGCCGCGCAGGCCCAGGCCGTGACGGTGCAGGAGCGGCTGGTGGAGCTCAACGGCGCGCGCTCGAAGGACACCAAGGTCCGCTTCGACGCGGGCACGGTGACGCGCGTGGCGCTCTTGCGCGCGGAGCAGGACCTGTCCCGCGCGGAGCAGGACCTCATCCGCGCCCGCAACGCGCTGGCGTCCGCGAAGCTGGTGCTGACCACGCTGCTGGCGTTGGACAGCCCGGACTTCGAGGTGGCCCCGCCGCCGGAGCCGCAGGTGCCGGTGAAGACGGATTCGGACGTGCTGGTGCAGCGCGCGCTGGAGCAGCGCGCGGACGTGGCGGCGACCCGTGAGACGACGGAGCTGGCGCGCATCAACAAGCGCGGCGTGTTGTTCAGCTACCTGCCCACCGTGGGCCTCACCGGCACCTGGCGCATCGCCAACGCCGCGGGCTTCGCGGGCCGGGCGGACGTGTGGCTCGTCACCCTGGGCGCCAACTGGACGCTGTGGGATGGCGGTCTGCGCGAGGCCAACCTCACGGAGTCCTCGGCCAAGATTGTCGAGGCCCAGGCCAACGCCCGCAAGGCGGAGCTGACGGCGCGCGAGGAAGTGAAGCGCTCGCAGCTGGATTTGGAGAGCGCCCTGGCCAACCGCCTCAAGGCGGAGCAGTCGGTGGAGCTGGCGCGCGAGTCCCAGCGCCTCACCGACGTCTCCTTCAAGGCCGGCGTGGCCACGTACCTGGAAGTGGCGGACGCGAACACCGCGCTGACCAACGCCGAAATCGGCCTGGTGAGCGAGCGCCTCCAGGCCTCGGTCGCCGCGCTGCGCCTCCTGCGCTCGGTGGGTGCCTTCGAAGCCCGCCCGCTCGACTCCGACTTGAAGGACGAGACGGCGGTGCCGCCCACGGTGCAGCCCCTGCCCGGCGCGACGGGAGAGAACCCGGCGGGGATGCAGGTGCCGCCGGACGCGCAGCTCGAGCAGCAGAAGCAGCCCGCGCAGCAGCCGTAAGGCATCACCGTCCGGCGCCTGAAACCCAGGCGCCGGACCGACCGCCTCCCGGGGCGGTGGCGAGCCCCGCTTGTGAGGCACGTCCACCGACCCCACCCTCGGAAGGAAGACAGCAGCACCCCTTTTTCCGAGGAGGTCATCATGGCGGAAGGACCGTGGGGCAACTGCAAGAGTTGTCGCTACTTCGCCAGCGGCAACGCCAATCCCAGTGACAACGAGACACAACGCTGCATGCAGGCGGACCTGAGCGCGTACGACCTGAAGGTCTCTGGCGCCAGCGGCTGCAACGCGTTCGAGGCCCGCACCGGCGTCGGACTCCCGCAGCAGCAGGAACCCGTCCAGCCGGCGCACTGACACCGGCCCTGGGTTCCCGTCGAGACTTCGTGGAGCACGAGACTCCACGAAGCATGACGGCCCGTCAGGCCGCGACTTCCCTCGACTCCAACCGCCCCACCCCAGGCAGGAAGCGCCCCACCCGCGCCGCGTACTCGCGATACGCCGGGCCGTGCAGTCGCGCGAGGTGCTCCTCCTCCAGCCTGACTTGAAGAGACACGAGCAGCACGGAGTCGGCGCACGCCATCCACGTCCACGCGCTCGGCGTCACGCAGGCCATCCCCACCACCACCCACGACATGCCCGCGAAGATGGGATTGCGGACGACGGAGAACAGGCCGTCCGTCACCAGCGCCGTGGGCTCCCGGTCGATGCCGATGCGCCACGAGGCGCCCATCTGCACCTGGGCCACCAGCACGAGGACGAGCCCCGCGGCAATCATGGCCCAGCCCAACCACCGGACGGCGTCGGGCACGGGCCACACGCCGAGCCGCCCCGGGCCCAGCGCCGCGTACAGCGCGCTCCAGGCCGTCAGCCCGAGGATGAACAGGCCCATGCACACGCCGATGACGCGCTGAAAGGGATTGGCGCGGCGGTGCAGCACGAAGGCGGCGCTCCCCGTGCGGCGGCGCAGCCGCGCGGTGGGCAGCACCAGGGCTAAGAGCAGGAAGGCGACGGCGCTGGCGGGCAGCGCGAGGCGGTGAAGGGATTCGGTGTCCATGGGTGTCCTCGACGAAAGGGCGAGCACCCGCCCGCCCCTGATGCCCCGGCTGACGCTCGGCCCACGCGCGGCATTACACCGGCATTCGTCAGGGACTTTCGGTGACGCGGGGGCGGCCCGGTTCGCAGGCGCAGTCCACGCAGCCGTGGGTGCAGCAGGTGCCGCACAGCTCGATGAGGCGACGGCCCAGGGCCTGCCGGGCGCGGTGCAGGCGGACGGCGGCGTTGTTCGCGGTGAGGCCTTCCTCGCGGGCGAACGTCGTCACGCTGGTGCCCTCCAGGTCCACGCGGCGGATGGCGGCCGAGTACTCGGGCTTGAGCGTGTCCGTGAGCCCCGCCACGCACGCGCACACGGAGGACTCCAGGTCCTCGGTGTCCTCCGTGGAGCGGGGGGCCTGCGCGTCCTCGGCGGCCAGGGCGCGCTCCTCACGGCGGGCGCGGCGGTGGCGGTCCAGCAGGACATTGCGCAGCAGTCGGTAGAACCAGGCCACCGCGCTCTCCTCGTCGCGCAAGCCCTCGCCCTTCTCCAGCCCCTTGACCAGGGCGAGCTGGAGGACCTCCTCGGCCTCCTCGGGGCTGCCCACGCGCGGCGCGAGGAACGCGAGGAAACGGCGCCTCTGGGCGACCAGGGTCTCCACGACGCGCGCGTCCAGGCTCATGCGGTCCTCAGCCCACGGCCTCGCGGGCGAGCGCCACGGGCGCTTCGTCCTCCGGGGTGGCGCGCGGCTGGTGGAAGTAGATGCGCTCCATCAGCCGACGCTGGTGCACGAGCGGCTTGTCGAAGCGGTCCAGGCGCATGCCCTTGTGGCTGTAGGGGGTGCCCGCGACGGTGGGGATGAAGCGCGCGTCGTCGACGACCTCCCAGCGGGTGAGTTCCATGGCCACGCGGGCCGCCACCGGAAGGAAGGGCGTGAGCAGCGGCTGCACGCAGCGCAGGAAGGAGAAGACATGCAGGCGCGTCGTCTTCTCCGTCTCCGGCACGAAGAAGATGTTGGCGCGGGTGATGAAGGGACGCTGCTTGCCGGTGGGGGATTCCCAGCTCACGGTGTACTGGCTGTGCACCGGGTCGAAGCGCGTCACCCACTCGTTGCGGAACAAGTCGCCGTCGCGCACACCCAGAAGCTTCATCAGGGCCGCGGGCCGCTGCGGGGCGAGGTAGCGCACCTCCGTGTGGTCCTCGCGGTTGTGCGCCTCGAACTGCACCTGGTCCGCGTGAGGGTCATCCCAGCCCAGGCGGGTGTGGACGTAGGGCGTGTGCTCGTCCTCGCTGAAGTTGTCGAGCGCGACGTGCAGCGGCGCCTCGAAGAGGACGGAGAAGCTGCCGCCGAAGATGTAGCCGTCGGTGGCGGGCAGCTCCGGCAGCGCGGACAGCGGCGTGTCTTTGTGGGCGAGCCACAGATAGCCTCGGTGCTCCGCCACCTGGAAGCTGCTCACGGTGCAGTGACGCAGCTCCGGCTGGCTGGGATTGGCGCCCTGCCCCTGCGAGTCGAAGCGCCAGCCGTGGTACGGGCACTGGAGCCGTCCATCTGGACGCACGCGGCCCTTGGAGAGCGGCGCGAAGCGGTGGGGGCACTTGTCGGCGAGCGCCGCGGGGCGCCCCTCCGCGTCCCGGAAGAGGGCGTAGGCGCGACCGGCTACCTCGACTCGGACGGGTTTCTTTCGGAGCGACGCGGCGGGGAGCACGGGATGGAAATGACGGAGGACATCAGGCAGTGGCTCCATACTTTCCAAGTATAGCGAGGGACTCAGGACAGGGGAGGAAGACGCTCCAGCAGCCGCCGCAGGTCCGGCTGGAGTTCGTCTGGTGACTCAGCAGCCAGTTCTTCCACGGGGTGAGTGCCCCAGGTGACACCGTAGGTGCGAAGTCCGGCCGCCTTGCCTGCCCTCAAGTCCAGCGTGGTGTCTCCCACCATCCACAAGCCGCCTGTCTTCAGTTCGGCGAGGGCGCGGTGGAGCACGTCGGGTGCGGGCTTGTGCGGAAAGTCATCCGTGCCTTGCACATGGTGGAGCACGGAGCCCAGACCCATGGCATCCACGAAGCGGCGGGCCATGGGGCTCTTCTTGGTGGTGGCCACGGCCAGCAGATAACCGCGCTCGCGCAGGGTGCCGAGGGCCTCCAGCACACCGGGATAGGGGCGCGAGCGGTTCATGTAATTGAGTGGGTAGTGTTCGCGGTAGGTGGCGCACAGCGCGGGCACGTGCTGGGGCGCGAACTCCGCATACATGAGGTCGAGCGGATGGCCGATGAGGGCTCGCACCTGGGCGTAGGTGGGGGCGGTGAGGCCATTCAGGGGAAACGCTTGCAGGAAGGTGTCGATGATGTCCGGCAGCGAGTCCACCAGCGTGCCGTCGAGGTCGAAGAGGATTCCACGGGAGTCAGCGCGGCTCATGCGCTCCTGCATACGTGGTTCGTGCGCTCGGGGCACGTGTTCCTGATGTGAGCCCGCGCGGGCACCCGGCCTGGGAGGCGGACGGGTGCCCGGGTGGAGGTCGTCACCTTCTTGGGCGCCCGCCGAGTTCCGGGAGGTGCTCGTAGGCGTGCAGGAGCGTCTTGAGGTGAACTGGGTTGTCGAGGTCGAGCGGCGCGTCCGTGAGTCCGACCACCCATCCCCCCGTCGCGGTACGGCGCGCCCGTGAAAGCAGCTCCGCGTGGCGCGTCGGGTCTGGGAATCCGATGGCCCGTGCGGCGGCGTCCGACCAGTAGTTCAGCCACCCCAGTCGATGCGGAATCTCTGGTGAGCCGAGGTCCTTTGGGAGCATGAGGGCAGGGAGCCCGCGTGGTGGTGGCTGCGGACTGGCCGCCCAGTTCTTCGTCTGGCGCGCGATGTCCACCCCCGCGCGGAACGGCGTCATCTGCCCCCAGAACGCGCGAGCGCTCTCCGCGACATCGGCCAACACCTCCGCTGCGACCGCGAGGCTGGCGTCATTGAGTGGCAGCGCCGCATGGACCTCGAACAGCGGCTGACCTCTCGGTCCGAAGTCCGCCGGCAACTCCAGCCCATAGAGCGTCACGAGGTCGCTCTCTTCGCCACCGTTGCATACGAGCGGAAAGCCTGGCGAGTCCGGGCGCTCCTGGGCGACCCATGCATCGCGCTCTGGCAGTGGGACGGGTTGCCCCTCGTCGGAGATCGTCCACTCCAGGCGCAGACCAGGACACCCGCGCTCCATGGCACGGACGATGGCCAGGGGGCGGTCATCATCGCGCACCAGCGCTGGGGCGTAGACGATGATGCCAAGGTCGTTGCGTCGCGTGGCGGCCATCTCGCTCAGCACCATTCCATGATGACGATGATGCCCTCAAGCTCCGGTGCCTCGACCTCCAGCGCGTCTTTGTGCTCGGCGCTGCGCACGCCGACCCGGAAGTCGAATCCGCAGGCCAGCGCGAGGGCCCGCTCTCGCCGCAGCTCCGCCACCTGTTTTCCAGGCACAGTCCTCTGGAGATAGACCGAGAACGTATCGAAGTTGTCGGTCTTCACCTCCCACAGCACGCGTGCGCGGGGTTGAAGCGCGTCGAAACGCTTCCCGTTGACGAGCACATCCGAGCCGGGGAATCCATTCTGGGGAACCCTGTCGGCGCACCTGTTGTGCAAGGCATCTCCGCCCAGATGTCGCACGGGCCGAGGAGTGCAATCCGGGCGGCGCTCCTGCTCCAGAGAAACAGGTGGCGTCGTGGGAGGCTCGTCCTGTCCTGAGGACTCGGGTTTCTGTCTTCGCTCCGCCACGGGTTCCCTCGGCAAGGGCACCGCTTGGGACACGGGCTTCGCTTCCTCCGAATGACCTCGTCGCAGATCATAGGCATCCAGCGCTTCCTTGATGACGACCGCCACCACCACTGCACCGGTGATGACCACCGCGCCGACAACGATTTCCGGTGCAGCCAGGATGCAGATTCCGATTCCCATTGCAGCCGCACCCGCGGAGGCGACGGCACACCTTCCTGTCGGGTCTCGAAACCTGATTCTCTCGTGGTCGAGCGCGTGAAAGCACCGCTCCGCGACCACGGGCCACGGATGAGAAGCCTCTTGAACGGCGCACCGCCCCTCATCGCTCCAGGGCAGCGTCGCCGCCTTCTGGAGATTGGCGAGCCTCTGGCTCCGGGCCTCGGGGGCGATTGGACTCGGCGTGGATGTAGCGCAGGCCGAGAGAAGGAGGAGAAGGAGTGCGAGACAAGCGCGAAGACGCAAGGCCACGTCCGTCCTTTCGGGGATGCCAAGATGTCGTGGAACACAGCTGTGTTTGCCGCTGATCGTCGGGGCTGGGCACGTGTTCCCGACGTGAGCACTCGCGGGCACCCGGCCTGGGAGGAGGACGGGTGCCCGGGTGGAGGACATCACCCTCGCGTCGTGTCACACGAGGGCGGCGGCCTCATGAGGCTTACGGTGTGTAAAGCACCGCGGTGTTGACGATGATGGTCGAGTCGTTCACCACACCTCCCGCGACGAGCACCTTGCCGGAGGGAAGCACGATGGATCGGAATCCGGCCCGAGGGCTCGGCAGGCTCACTGAGTAGGCGGTGACTCCCGTCGTGGGGTCGAACACCTCCGTGGTGAGCCCCACGCCTTCCGTGCCTCCCGTCAACATCAGCCGACCGGAGGGCAACATGACCACGTACCCCGAGGTCCGATTGTGAATCCACGTCCCCACACTCCGCTGGACGTTGAGCGCTGGGTCGTACTCCCACAACGAGGTGCTGACGTGCATCAGGACCTTCCCCGAGGGCAACAGGAACGCCTGCGTCCAGCCCCCCGTGAGCCCCGTCGCGGCGGCCCAGGAGTTCGTGGCCACGTCATAGAGTTCGGCGGTGGAGTTGCCTCCAGCCACCAACACCTTGCCCGAGGGCAACAGGAGCGCGAAGTGGTTCGCCCGACCGGTCACACTCGCGCTCGCGACAGGAACCCAGGAGTTCGTCTCGGGGTCATAGAGTTCCGGGATTCTGCCCCCTCCCGTGGAGTCAGCAGCGCCACCGACGACGAGCACCTTGCCCGAGGGCAGCAGCGTCGCGGTGTGCGAACTCCGCTCGAAGGTCATCGGGGCCGCGACCGTCCAGACATTCGACTGGGGGTCATAGATGTCCGCATCACGCGTTCCGCCCGAGCTGCTCGTGTTGTGGAACCCCCCCACCACCAGGACCTTGCCTGACGGAAGCACCGTCATCGTGGGGTTGAAGCGCCCCCTGCTCATGCTGCCCGCGGCACTCCACGCGCCTGTGTCTGGGGAGTAGAGCTCCGCCGAGGCAAAGGGGGTACCCGGGGCATTGAACCCCCCCGCCACCAGCACCTTGCCCGAAGCAAGCAGGACGGCGCCATATCGGACTCGCGCCGTGAGCATGCTGCCCGTGGCATCCCACCGCGCCACCGTGCCGCTGCCACAGTCAGGCCCGTTGACCACGCTCACGCTGAACGTGTGCGCCACGGAGAAGCCTCGCGCGTTGGTCACCGTCGCCGTGACAGTCGGCGCGCTGCCCTGGGCCACGCAGGCCGGCGCCGTCCAACGGACCTCGCTGGACGTGAAGCTGTTCGTCGCAGTGCCCACCGTGCCGACACTGGACGCCCAGCCGAACGTGAGCGCCGCACCATCCCCGTCCTCGGCCAGTACGCGCAGCGTGACAGCCTCACCACCCGCCACCGTGCTCGCGGACTGGTTCGCCAGGACGATGCGAGGAGGCACACTCGGGCCCGTGCCCGGTCCCACACAGACGCGCAGCGTGCCCTGCCCTCGCCCACCCTTCGCATCCGACACCGTCACGTTGAGCGCGCAGTTGCCACACGGGTCTCCCGACGGCACGGCGCTCGGCGTGAACGACGCGGACAACGACGTCGCCTGCGTCCAAGCCCCAGCGCACACGGTGGACCACTGGTAGGTCAACACATCCCCATCCGCGTCCACCGCATCCACCGTAACGGTGGTGCTCTGTCCCACCGGCACCGGCGAACGAGTCACCGTGATTCCCCGCACCGTCGGCGCCATGTTGAACGCCACGCTGACAGTCGCCCCGCCCGAGTTCGGTCCGCCATCCGTCGACATCGTGCGGACATCAATGCGAAGACTCGTCGCCGCGCCGCGCGAGTCCGTGACAGTCAGCGTCAGCGCGAACTCCCCGGAGACCTGCGGCGCCGTCCACGTCGTGGTCGACGTGCCCGTGGTGGTGAACGTCCCACCCGTGGCGCTCCACGCATAGGAGAACGTGTCAGTCACATCCTTGTCGTGCGCCGTGGCCCGCAGCACGATGCTGCCACCCGGCAACACCACACTCGACGAAGCCACCAGCGAGTCGATGCAAGGCACCGTGTTGTCGAACGGCGTCCCCGTGGAGAGGGATTGCAGCGTGATGGCCACCACCGCCGTCTCACCCGCCACAACCGTGACGCCCTCCGCCACGCCGCGATAACGCAGCGCGCCCTGTGAATCGAACGCCTCCGCGGTGAACGTCCGCGCGGTGCCAGCGGGAATCTGGTGGAACGTCCCCCGCCACGCCCCAGCGTCCTGGACCAGCGCCACCGTGGACGCAGGGACACCCGTGGCCGTCAGCGTGACGGTGACGCGCGTGACGTCCTCTCCCGCGAGCGCCTCCGAAACCGCCCCCACGAACTCCACCGCGCCCAGCGACTGCGCCTCTCCCGACGCGCCACAGCCCAGGGAGGCCCCCAGCATTCCAATGATGAGACAGACCCAGCCCCAGCGCGTCTTGCCTTGCATTTGCATTCGAGCTTCCTTTTCCCAGCGTGAGCAGGAATCGGCCGGGCTCCCCGACGAGTTGGGGCGCGAGGTGAGGAAAGGGAGACAGGCCGTTGGTGAGCCCGCACCACCCCGAGGGAGGCAGGTGCGGGCCGGCGGAGTAGAGCATTCCCTCGGCACTGCGGGCGAACTCATGCAACACAAACAATGGATGTCAGCCCCGACCCTCGCATGGCAAGGATTGACCCATGGGACAAGACAGCCCCGGTCCTGGTGCTACAGTCGCAGCGACCCAAGGTCTACAGGGGGAAGGACCCGACATGCGACTCGATATTTTCTCGGAGATGCAGCACCCGAAGGAACACTGGACCCAGCCGGACCATGAGCACCGGCTCATCCGTGAAACGCTGGAGCAGGCGCGGCTGGCGGATGAGATGGGCTACGGCGTCTGGTGGCAGGTGGAGCACCACACCGCGGTGGAGTTCAGCTACAGCTCCGCGCCGGAAATCATGCTCACCGCCATCGCGATGGGCACGAAGAACATCCACGTGGGCCACTCGGCCGCGCTCGCGCTCCCGCGCTTCAACCACCCCATCCGCATCGCCGAGCGCTCCGCGTTCATCGACCATCTGAGCGGCGGCCGGTTCCAGCTCGGCATGGCCCGCAGCACCATCCCCGAGTGGCGCGTCTTCAACATCGACGCGGACTCCACCCGCTCGCAGATGCAGCAGTCCTTCGAGATGGTTCCGAAGATGTGGACACAGGAGAAGTTCTCCTGGGACACGCCGGACTTCCGCATCAAGGACATCAACGTCATCCCCAAGCCCTACCGCAAGCCTCACCCTCCCCTGTGGCAGGCGTGCTCCAGCCCCGCGTCCTTCGAGCAGGCCGGACGCAACGGCGTGGGCGCGCTCGGCGTGACGCTGTGGGCATCTCCCGAGCAGGTCGGCGAGATGATCCACATCTACCGAGAGGCGCTGAAGACGCGCTGTGAGCCCGTGGGCGAGTTCGTGAACGACCAGGTGGCCTTCTTCACCTTCGTGCACTGCGCGGACTCGGAGCGCGAGGCCATGGAGAACGGCGCCGCCCAGGCCGCGGCCTGGTACACCAACGGCTCCTTCACCTTCTTCGAGGCCAAGGAGCTCTTCGTCAGGACGGCCGCGGAGCTGGAGGCGCTCGCCAAGGACCCCGCGGGCGGTGGCCTGACCGGCCAGTACCTGCGCGGCAAGGACCCGAACGCGCCCGTGTCCCAGGCCCAGCGCATCCTCGGCCGCATCATGTCCGGCGAGGAGGTACCGCACGAGCAGGTCTGGGAAGTCTTGAGCGCGCAGGACTCGCTCATCGTCGGCACGAAGGACCAGGTGCGGCAGGGCCTCAAGCGCTACGAGTCGCTGGGCATCGACGCGCTGATGTCCTTCCACCAGGTGGGCGCCCTCTCGCACGAGGCCGTCCTCAAGAGCATCCGCCTCACCGGCGAGCTCATCCCCGAGTTCAAGACGCCCGCGCCTCCCTGAACCTCGGAGGACGATGAAGGGCCCCTCCCCCCGCTTCCCAGGCGCGCCATCGTGCGCACCTTGGGGAGCGGGGTTCGTCTCGCGGGGAGGGGATGGGGATGAGGGTCAGCCAGCTGACACTGGGATGGGGACTTGCCTGTGCGCTGTGGGCGTCGGGCCCCGCATGGGCGTCTGGCCCGCTCGTGCCCGCCCGGACACAGGGCAACCAGGCGAGTACCCCTGCCTCACGGCAGCACACCCCGAGCCGCCCCAGGCACTTCACGCGCGAGTGGTACGTGAGTCCGTCGGGCTCGGACTCCGCGCCGGGGACGAAGGCGGCGCCGCTGCGCACCATCGGCCGCGCGGTGCGGAGCGCGGGCCCCGGCGAGGTCATCCGTGTCCAGGCCGGCGAGTACGCGGAAGGCGTGCTCATCGACGGCGCCGCCGTGAAGGAAGGCCGGGCGAACGCGCCCATCACCCTGCTGGGCGAGGGCAAGCCTCGCATCGTCCCGGCCGCGCGCGGCGGCACGCTGGTGCAGGTGCGCAAGCCCCACTGGATTGTGGAGGGCTTCGAAATCGACGTGCGCGGTCAGCCCCGCTTCGCCGTCATCTTCGAGGGCAACACCACCGGCGCGCGGCTCACCGGCTGCGACATCCACCACGGCACGCTGGGCGGCGGCGTCAGCACCCACGGCGGCGCCCGGGACGTCCTCATCGACAACAACCACATCCACGACTTCCGCAGGCGCCCCAAGGGCGACTCGCACGGCGTCGTCATCCAGGCCACGTCGCGAAACATCACCGTGCGCGGCAATGACATCCACGGCAACTCCGGCGACTCCGTGCAGTGCCTGCTGCCCGAGCACAAGGGCCAGGCCGTCGCGCGCGACGTGCTCATCGAAGGCAACCAACTCCACGACAACGACGAGAACGCCGTGGACATCAAGACGTGTCAGGGCGTCGTCATCCGTGACAACACGATGTACGGCTTCCGCAAGTCGCCCACCTCCGCGGGCGAGGCCGTCGTCATCCACTTCTCCGCGC
Source organism: Myxococcus eversor (assembly GCF_010894455.1). Lineage (GTDB taxonomy): Bacteria > Myxococcota > Myxococcia > Myxococcales > Myxococcaceae > Myxococcus > Myxococcus eversor. Next base: position 38,799 of record NZ_JAAIXY010000003.1, read on the forward strand.
GCGACGTGCGCGTGGAGGACAACCGCATCTCCGACGCGGGGCGAGGCATCTCCGTGGGCGGCTCGCGCGAGGGCAACCAGCCCAGCCCCGTGAATGTGGTGGTGCGCGGCAATGACATCCGGAACATCACCCAGAGCGGCGGGAGCGACGGCGCGGGCATCCGCGTGGAGAACTCGCGCGGCGTGGAGGTGGTGGACAACACCATCGCCAACGCGGAGGGCTACGGGATGATGCTCGGCCTGGGCTCCAACGGCGCGCCCAGCGAGGACCTCACGGTGCGTGGCAACGTCATCCAGGGCCGCAACCTGGTGCGTCTGGGCAAGCACCGGCCCGGCCTGAAGATGGACCGGAACCGGTACGCCACCGAGGGGACCTTCAAGGTCGACCCCGAGGAGACGCAGGACCTGGGACGCTGGCGCGCGGTCTCCGGCGTGGACCTGAAGTCCACCCCGCTCCAGTGAGCCCCGGGCACCCCTCCGCTCGAGAAAGCGGAAGGGGCCCGCTCCACACCACGGCTCAGGGCGTCTCGTCGGACGGCACGTCACCCGTGAGCACGCAGATGAGCGCGTCCGGGTCGCACTTCACGGGGAACAGCGGGTTGATGCCGGAGCCGCGCAGGCGGCCCACGGAGTAGTCCGCGTACGGGTCGCACTTCGCCTCGTCCGGCTTGCCCCCGGTCGCACAACCCACCACCGGCCAGATGCCCTTGGCCTGGTACGTCGCCGTGCACCCGTTCTCCGTGTAGCTCAGGTCCGCCTTGAACTGCGTGCCCGGAATGCCAGGCGTGTTGTAGATGCGCAGGTTGGACCACTCGTAGCGGAAGCTCTGCGCGGGCAGCGTCTCCGTGGCGGGCACCTCCAGCCGCGTGGGGCTCAGCGTGGGCACGTCACAGAAGTGGTCCTCGCCAGGGCCCTCGCTGGAGAACGCGCCCACCGAGTAGGGCGTGTGCGAGGCGTCCAGGTCCGGCCGCTCGTCGAAGTCCTCCAGCAGCCTGCCCAGGCGCGCGCTGCGCACGGCGACGGTGTCCCGCGCGTTGGGGTCCTGGCTGTAGTACTTCTGCAGGCCCAGCGACTCTGGCTTGAGCTGTGCGCACTGCTGGTCCGGATTCTGTCCGGGCAACAGCGTGTACACGGCGGCGAACGAACCGATGGAGCCATCGCTCACCGCGCGCGCCACGACACACTGAGGCTCCGGGTCCTCCACGCCACAGCCCGCGAGCAGAACCAGCGCGGCGACGCCTGGCCCCCATCCCATCCAACGAGTCTTCATGGGTGATTGTCCTTTCATGGTGGGGGCCTAGAAGCTGAGCTTCGCGCCCAGACGGATGGAGCGCGGCGCCTGGTAGGCGGTGGGGCGCTTGAAGTTGGGGTTGATGTCGGAGGTGGTGATGGGCAGGTTCGTCGCCGTGGAGATGACCTTGCAGCCCGGGTTGTTGGCCGTGAGGCACGCCGTCAAATCCGCCGGCTTTCCCCCCTGCTCAATCGCATAGACGCGGGTGAAGGTCAGCGTCTGGTCCACCGCGGTGTACTGCTGGAAGTTGAAGAGGTTGAACGCATCCAGCGACATGCTCAGCGTGTAGTCCTGGGACAGCTTCTGGTTGACGCCCACGTGGGTGTCGATGTTGTGGACCCAGGGCAGCCGGCCGGCGCTGCCGCGCGGAAGGATGAACGTCTCCGAGCCGCTGCGCCGGGGGTGCGCGCCCAGGTAGTTGAGCGGCGTGCCGGAGCGGCTGCGGTAGCCACCGCCGATGTTGACGCTCGTCCCCTTCGTCAACTGGAACTCGCGCGCGCCGAACACCTTGATGGAGTGCGTGCGATCTCCAGGCAGCGGGCCGTCGCGGTTGGTGGTGAGCGACAGCAGGTCGAAGTCGCGCGTGAGGTTGGGCGACAGCTGGCCGGTGTCCGCGCGGAACAGGCCGGAGTAGTTGCCGCGCAGTTGGGACCACGTGTAGCTGGCCTGGGCCAGCCAGCCGTTGGAGAACCCCTTCTGGTAGTACAGGTTCACCGCGTCGTACTTGCGCACCGCCTCCGGGAAGTCGGCCGAGTACCCCTTGCCGGGGTTGCCCAGGAAGAAGGTGTTGCCGTCGTCGCGGCTCATGTCCTCGATGACGTCGTTGAGCTGACGGCGGGTGTACTGCAGGCCGAAGCGGCCGAGCAGCACCTCGTACTCGCCGCCCACCATGATTTCGTCCGCGGACTGGGCGCGGATGTTCGGGTCCACCGGCACGCGGTCTCCACCCTGCGCGTCCCAGGCCTGGTTGGGGCTCTCGCGGTTGCCGATGAGCTGGCGGTTGCGGCTGGCCACGCAGTCCGTCACCAGCGAGTTGCGGTCATTGGGGTTGCACGGCGGCGAGTCGTACGTGGCCGACAGCAACTGCTGCTGCGGGAAGGACAGGTCCGCCATGTCCAGCGGCACGTTCTCGAAGAAGCGCGCGAAGTTGACGAACAGCTTGGAGCGGCCCTGCTGGGTGAAGTCGTAGACGGCGCCCACGCGCGGCGACCACTGGTTGGGCAGGTGCAGGCCCACCTTGTCGTCCAGGCCCCACAGCGTCTGCACGTCGTAGCGCAGGCCCGCGTTGACCGTGACGGTGTCCATGATGGACCAGCTGTCCTGCACGAAGCCGCCCACCGTCATCGACGTGGACGTGCCTTCCTTGCTGGCCAGGAACACCGGCGAGTCCGGTCCCTCCAGGTAGCCGTACTGGTTGAGGGTGTAGAAGCAGTCGCCGCCGGTGCACTCCTGCCAGGGCGTGCCGCCGGTGCGCGCGCGGTTGTTGTAGAAGCTCATCCGCTCCGCGTCGAAGCCCGCCTTGACGATGTGGTGGCCCAACGCCTGGAACAGGTACGTGCCCATCACCTTGCCCTGGACCCGGTCCAGCTCCTGCTCGCTGATGGTGCCGGGGCCGCCGGTGGAGTAGGCGGTGACGGGACAGTTGCGGCGCTGCTCGGCGTCGGTGGCGCCACAGACGGACGGGTCCACCAGGGACTCGAACTCGGTGATGGTGTGGGGGCCGGGGTTGCGGGTGCGACGCCAGGCGATGTTGGGCCGGGAGGCCAGGCCCGTGTCCGACACCAGCCCGGAGCCATCCGACGGCAGCGTGCTGTCCGACTGGTGGTGCCAGCCGAGCGTCGCGTCCACGAGGAACTTCTTGTCGAAGAACGACGAGGACTGCTTGGCGACGATGTCCATGACACCGTTGGAGCGGCGGGTGGCGATGGAGTCGTAGGAGCCCTGCACGAAGCCGGTGCAGGACAGGCCCACGCAGACCTCCGGGTCACCGTCGTCGCTGAAGGCATACTTGCCGTCGCCGCCGGAGGAGCGCGGCGTGCCGAAGACGGAGACCGACAGGTTGTGGTCCGGGTTGAAGAGGTACGTCAGCTTGCTCATGTACTGGATGCTCCGCTCGTCGGCGAAGCGGGTCGTCTGCGAGCCTTCAATCGGCGTCACCTGTCCGAAGCCCGTCTCCGGGTCCCTGCGGCGCTGGCCCACCGCGGCGCAGCCAGCCGCCGGGTCCACCTCCGTGCAGAAGTCCAGCGTGCTCAGCTGGCGGTCCACGCGGATGCGATTGAACGAGGGCGCCACGCCCACGTAGAACCAGAGCTTGTCCTTGAGGATGGGACCGCCCAGATCAAAGCCGAAGTCCCCCTGGTTCCACGGCTGTCCCTGCGCGGAGATGACGGTGCCTTCCTGACGGACCACCGTGCCGTTGCGCTGCAACGCACCGGGCGCCATGTTCGCGAACACCGAGCCGTGGAACTCGTTGGAGCCGGACTTGGTGACGACGTTGAGCACGCCACCCGTGGAGCGGCCGTACTCCGGCATGTAGCCACCGGTGATGACGTTGACCTCCTGGACGAACTCGACGGACAGGGGCGTGCCCAGCGTTCCCACGCTCGGGTCATTCACGGACAGGCCATCCACCACGTACTGGCTCTCCGGCGAGCTGCTGCCACTGACGCTCACGCCGTAGCGGTCCTCCGTGGCGCCCGGGGCCAGTTCGGCCAGCGACTCGAAGGAGCGCGACGCGGAGCCCTTCGTGCCGGGGCGGATGACGGCCATGGTGCGCAGGAAGTCCGCGTCCACGTTCAGGCCCGTCGTGCTGGAGCCGACGTCCACCGTGGGCGCCGCGCTGACCGAAATCTCCTCGCCGAAGGACGAGGGCAGCAGCTGGATGTTGACCCGGATGGTGCGGTCCAACCGCAGGACGATGTCGCTGCGCACGAAGGGCTCGAAGCCCTCGCGCTCCACGCGCAGCGTGTACGTGCCCGGCGGAAGCTGGGCGAGCCGGTACAGGCCGCTCGTGTCCGAGACGACCACGCGCTCACCCTGCAGCTTCGGCGACGTCGCCGTCACGACAGCGTCCGCGAGCGTGCGCTTGTCATCCGCGCTGGTGATGGTGCCGGTGATGACCGAGACGCCCTGCGCGAATGCCCCCGCGCCAATGAGCAGGACCGCGAGACACAGCCCGCGAGCAAGACCTACACGTATGGACAAAGCTGACTCCCTCCCGTGATTCGGGGAGGCACTCTGTCTCAAGACGCGAGAAAGCAACAATCCCTAATTAAACAGTACAGGCGGACGGGTCGCGTCACTCGCGGGAGGGGGCGCAGGCGGGGGTGCCTTGGACCAAAGGCCCGCGTGGGACGGGCACGCCCGATGAAGCTCCGTCGTCCACGTCCCGGCAGCCCCCTGGTTGCATGACCCCGGCAAGGCCCCTCACATCGCTGGCCACGCTCGACGGGGGCTTGCTGGACGGGATGCGGGCACACTTGCGTGAGGTCACCGAGCGGGAGCCAGGTGGGGCCACGTCGCGGGAGCGCGGTGGTTTATGCTGCGCGCCGCGTGGACGCTCCCCTGCCCTCCCGACGACGCTACCTGGTGGCCGCCGTGCTCTTCGCCAGCGTGAGCATGCTGGCGGCACTGGCGACGCTGTACGTGCAGGGCCTGCTCCCCGCCTCCGTGCCTTCCGCCGATGAGCCCTTCCACTACCAGGGCTTCGAGAAGGTGCTCCGGCATGTCCGGCCGGACGGCGACGTGGACTTCTCCTCCATGGGGCTGGAGCGCTCGGAGCTGGACCGCTTCGTCGCGTCGCTCGCCGCCTTCTCTCCGCACAACCGGCCGGATGTCTTTCCCACGTCGGAGGACGCGCTCGCGTTCTGGCTCAACACCTACCACGCGCTCGTGCTCCAGCAGGTGGTGGATGGGTATCCTTATCTGGAGAGCGTCGAGCAGCCGTGGCCGGGACGCTTCTTCTGGGCCCGCTCATGGCCGGTGGGCGGCCGGCGGATGACGCTGTGGTCGCTGCGCCATCGCATCCTGTCCGGGGAGTTCGCCGACCCGCGCGTCCACCTCGCGCTCTTCCACGCCACCCGGGGCGGCCCGCGCATGGACAGCTCCCACTTCCAGCCCGAGTATCTCGACGCGCAGCTCAACGAGGCCAGCCGCCGCTTCGTGGGTGACAAGCGTCACGTGCGTCTGGACCGGGACACCGTGCACCTGGCGCGGCTGTTCGACACCTACCGCGAGGACTTCCTCGCCGCCCTGCCCGAGGGCCGCCGGGGCAACGTGCTCCAGTTCGTCTGGGCCTTCCTGCCCGACACCTGCGAGGAACGCCCCGGCTGCGACACCCGCGCCGACCTGGACCACGCCTGCGGCCCCAAGCTGGACCGCTGCCACATCGTCTTCGAGCCGGAAGACACCGCGCTCCCGGACGCCGCCGCGCGGCCCTCTCGCACGGCGCGCTGAAGTCCTTCACGCCGGCAGGCGCTGACGAGGCCCTGGCGGTGGCGTGTGCTCTTCGTTGTCGTCCTCGTGCGCGCGCGAGTGCTCGGCCGGCCCCCCGTTGTTGCGCCCGCGCAGCCACTTCTCCAGCCCCACCACCGGCACCACCACCGCGCCCACCAACACGGACAGGCCAATGGCCTCCAGCGACAGCGGCGCCGTACCGAAGATGCGCCGCATGAAGGGCACGTACATGAAGGCGAGCTGCAGGAGCACCAGCGTCCCTATCCCCATGAACACGGAGGGGTTGCTGAACAGCCCCACCTTGCGCAGCGAGCCCGTCAACGTGCGGCACATCACCATGTAGAAAATCTGGAAGCTGATGACGGTGTTCACCGCCATCGTCTGCGCCTCGGCCAGCGCCCGCGCGTGCCCCACCTCCGGCACCTCGTGCGAGTACTCCCAGAGGAACAAACCAATGGCGCCCGCCGCCATCAACAGGGCCACGAGCCCCGTGCGCATCACGATGAAGTGGCTGAGCACCGGCGCGTCCGGACTCCGGGGCCTGCGTCGCATGATGTCCGACTCGCGCGCCTCGAACGCGAGCGGCAGCGCGAGCGACACCGTGGCCACCAGGTTTATCCAGAGCAACTGCGTGGGCAGCATCGCCATCAGCGGCACCGGCCCCCCGCCGAAGTCCTGGATGGGGAAGAAGGCCACGCCGCACAGGAGGATGAGCGCCAGGCCCAGGTTCGTGGGCAGCACGAAGGCCAGCGACTTGATGAGGTTGTCGTAGACGCGCCGCCCCTCCTCCACCGCCGCGGCGATGGAGGCGAAGTTGTCGTCCGTGAGGACGATGTCCGCCGCCTCCTTGGACACCGCCGTACCGGTGATGCCCATCGCCACGCCGATGTTCGCCTGCTTGAGCGCGGGCGCGTCGTTGACGCCGTCCCCCGTCATCGCCACCACGTGCCGTCGCTGCTGGAGCGCGCGCACCAGCCGCAGCTTGTGCTCCGGTGCCACGCGCGCGAAGACATTCGTGCGTTCGGCCACGTCCGCCAGTTCTTCATCGTCCAGCGCGCCCAGCCTCGCGCCCGCGACACCGGGCGTCCCCGGCTCGTGCAACCCCAGCCGCGCGCCAATGGCCTCCGCCGTCGCCAGATGGTCGCCCGTAATCATCTTCACGACGATGCCCGCCTCGTGACACGCGCGCACCGCGTCGATGGCCTCCTCGCGCGGCGGGTCCATCATCCCCTCCAGCCCCAGCAACTCCAGGCCTCCCTCCACGTCCTCCGGCGTCACACGGTCCCGCGCCTCCGGCAGCTCGCGCGAGGCCACGGCCAGCACGCGCATCCCCCGCCGCGCCAGCCGCTCCACCTCCGCGAGGACCTCCTCGTGCGACGCGGCGCCGCCCGGTGAGCACCGCGCCAGGACGACCTCGGGCGCTCCCTTGAGGAGCAGCACGCGGCCGCCCCGTCCGTCGTCATGCAGGGTGGCCATGAACTGGTGCTCGGACTCGAAGGGGATGGCGTCCAAGCGGTGGAAGCGCGCGCGAGCCGCGTCCACGCCGAGCCCCGCCTTCCGGGCCGCCACCACCAGTGCGCCCTCGGTGGGGTCTCCCGTCATCCGCCAGTCGCCATCCTGACCATGCAGCGCGGCGTCGTTGCACAGCGCTCCCGCGAGCAACAGCTCCCGCACGTCCTCGGGCACCAGCAATGCGCTGAGCGGAGGCCCATCCCGGCGCAGCTCGCCCCGAGGCGCGTAGCCCACCCCGGTGACGGTGTAGCGCCCCGTCGGCGTCCACAGCGCCTGCACCGTCATCTCATTGCGCGTCAGCGTGCCCGTCTTGTCCGAGCAGATGACCGTGGTGCTGCCCAGCGTCTCCACCGCCGGCAGCTTGCGGATGACGGCGCGCCGGGCCGCCATGCGCTGCACGCCGATGGCCAGGGCGATGGTGACGATGGCGGGCAGGCCCTCCGGAATCGCCGCCACCGCGAGCGTAATCGCCACCACCACGGCCTCACTGAGGTCATAGCCGCGCCACAACCCCACGCCGAGCAGCAGGACGGACACGACGAGGATGGCCACGGTGATGACCTTGGCGATGCTCGCGAGCGCCTTCGTCAACGGCGTCTGGAGGTCCGTCGCCTCGCGGAGCATCTCGGAGATTCGGCCCAGCTCCGTGGCACCGCCCGTGGCCACCACCACCGCCGTGGCCGCGCCGGACGTCACCAGCGTGCCTCCGAAGACGACGCTCGTCCTGTCGCCCAGCTCCGCGTCCTCCTCGACGGCCGAGGGCTGCTTCGCCGCGGGCACCGACTCGCCCGTGAGCGCGGCCTCCTCGATTTGGAGGTTGCGGGAGGACACCAGCCGCATGTCCGCGGGCACCTTGTCGCCCGAGGCGAGCTCCACCACGTCACCCGGCACCAGCTCCGCGGCCGGCACCGCGCGCTTGTCTCCGTGACGCACCACCGTGGCGTTCTCCGGCACCATCCGGCTCAGCGCCTCGATGGCCTTGCCCGCACGGAACTCCTGCACGAAGCCGATGACGGTGTTGAGCACCACCACCGCCGCCACCACCAGCCCGTCCGTCACCTTCCCCATCACCACCGCGAGCACCGCGGAGACGATGAGCACCCAGATGAACGGGCTGTTCACCTGACGCCAGAGCAGCCGCAGCGGCCCTTCTCCCTTCTGGCGCTCCAGCACGTTGGGCCCGTGGCGCAGCAACCGCTCTCGCGCCTGCTCGTCTGTCAGCCCCTGCGCGCCGCTCTCCAGTTGCTCGAATACCCGCTCGGGCGGCAGGGCATGCCAGGGCACGGCTCCGCGTGAGGACGCACGGCCGTCCTCTCCAGTCGCGGCGGGTGGCGGCTCGTGCATGGGACTCCCCCTGACAGACCTCGGCGGTGACGGGAGGCTTCACCTCCACCTCACCCGGGAAAGCTATGTCCGCCCCCTCAACGCGCGCCGCGCCCGCTCTCGGGGGGAGCAGGCATCGGCACGCACCCGTGACAAAGGCGTTGCCCTTCGCGCACTTTCCAAGTAATCAAGAATTAACGACTTTAACCACCTATCGACTTTCTCCTGATGACCTTCAGAAAGCCTGGTTGGGCCCTGGTGGGCGCGGTGCTGGTGGCCTCGGCCATCGCGCTGCTGCTCTTCCGCGGGACACCTCCTTCCTCCCCGGACAGCACCGACTCCGTGAGTGCCGCGAGGCAACCCACCTCGAGCGGTGTCCTCGTCGGCGCGCCTTCGGGCGCGTCGCCTCCCACTGAACCGACCCCCGCGATTGAGCAGCTCCCGATACCGGGGTGCTGGGATGGGCTGCGCCAGCTCGACAAGACGGCCACGCTGGACTCGCTGCGCGAGGCGCTGGCCGTGGCGGTGGGCAATCGGGACAACCTGCTGGCGGCGTATCTCCAGGAGCGCCTGACGGAGCTGGTGGGCCAGGACGCGGGCCGCGCGCTCCAAGTCATCGAGTGGGCGAAGCAAGCCAGTCCTCCGCAGCTGGGGCTCTACATGGATGCCCTCAAGGCCGCGCCGGCCGTGCATGACGCCAAGGTGTCGGAGGCGCTGCTGAAGCTGGGCGAGGACAAGAGCATGCCGCTGCAGAACCGCTCGGCGGCGCTGGACGCACTGGAGACGCAGCGTCGGCTGTCCCCCGGCGACCTCGCGCGACTGAAGGCCGTGGCGCTGGACGAGACGGTGGACTCCACGGCGTGGGTGGCCACGCGCACCCTGGGCCGGGTGATGAAGGAGGACTTCGAGCGCACCGGCACCCATGCCCCGTACTGGAAGGAGCTGCTCTCCATCGCCGGACAGTCGGATGACATGGCGGTGCGGCTGCTCGCGCTGGAGATGCCGTCGTATTCCAATCCGCTCATCGGCTCGGAGTCGTTCGATGAGTTGAAGCGCATCCTCACCACGGACCGCGAGCGCGACGTGCGGGAGATGGCCGCCTTCCGACTCGGCGTCACCCGCGAGCCGGAGGAGGCCCTGAAAATCTACGAGGCGGCCTTCGATAAGGAGCACGACGTCTGCGTGCGCTGGGCCATCTTCCGCTTCGCCGTGCGCGCCGCCGGTGAGCAGGCGCTGCCGCTGCTGGCGAGGTTCGCCGCGAAGGACCCGCGCTTCCAGCGCGACTACGCGGAGTTCGAGCAGCTCTACGCCTCGGGCACGGTGGACTTCGCCCGCATCTGGCTGGGCAAGGGCGAGCACCACGCGTGCCTCGTCGAGGAAGGAGCGCCGCACTGATGGACGCCCTCGTGAGGAGGCACCTGGCGCGCGCGCTGCTGGTGTCGGCCCTGATGTCCGGCGCGCTGTCCGCGAGCGCGGCCCCGCCCCTGCTGACGCCGTCCACGTGCACGGTGGAGACGATGCTGGTGGACGTGCGCGCGGCGCTGAAGGACGGCTCGCCCGCGCTGCGGCGCTACGTGAAGGTGCGGCTGCGCGAGGCGGCGCTGGCCCTGCCCGTCGCGGAGCTGCAGGCCGCGCTGGAACGGGAGCGCGAGCCGGAGGTCCTGGAGGCCCTGGGCGCGGCGCTGGCCACCAAGGCGAGCCACGCCGAGTCACCCACGCTGGTGCAGCCCCTGCTCGCGCGAGCCGCTGGAGACGCGGACCCGGCCGCGCGCGCGGCGGCGGTGCGCGCCTTGAGGGCCACGCCCTCCGTGGAGTTCATGGCGAAGAACGGCGGCGTGGTGACGTACGAGCAGCTCGCGCGGGACGCGTCCCCCGAGGTGCGCCGGGCCGTGGCCGACAACCTGATTGAAGAGAGCGCGCAGGTGTACTCGGGCCATGACCGCGCGGTGTCGGAGACGGCCGTGTCGGTGGCCACCTCGACGGAGGACCCGGCGGTGGCGGCGAAGCTCCTGGGCGAGATTTCCATGGAGGCCGTGGGCCACGAGGCGGTGGAGCGCGTCACCGGGCATCTGAAATCAGAGGACCCGAGCCTGCGCGCGGCGGCGGCCACGGCGCTGGGCGGCGTGCCGGGAGCCGAATCGGCGGGGGCGCGGCGCTCGCTGGAGGAGGCCTTCCGACGTGACGCGAATCCGGCGGTGCGCAAGGCGGCGCTGGAGGGAATCGCCCGGCTGGGTCAGGCCTCCGCGCGGCCGCTCTTGGAGTCGCTGCGCGGCGTGGACGCGAGCATGGACTTGGAAATCGACGCGTGGCTGTCCGCGCTGAAGCTCAACCTCCAGGAGTGGCACCTGCTGCTGCGCGAGAAGCAGCGGCTGCGGAGGTGACCCCTGCATCACCGCAGTGCCGCAGCGACACAACCCAGAGGAGGTTTTTCATGAAGGCAATGAAGTGGATGTTGGCCACGGTGGCCCTCACCGTGGCGGGATGGACCACCAGCGCGCTGTCCGCGACGGCGGTGGGCGCCATCTGTGACACGGCCGCTCGCGTGGGCTCCACGACGTACTACTCGTGCTCGGGCAGCAGCCACAACGCGCTCGACATGAGCAACGGCACGTGCGGCGAGTGGAACCACCGGGGGATGATCAACGTCAGCCGGTACTACGCCTACTACGGCGGCTGTGCGAACAACTGCAGCGGAGGCACCACGTGTAACGGCGGCGCGGGCAACTACTACGTCGTCACCGGCGCCACCGGCTGGGACTTCCGTCAGCTCCACCTGAACTCCAACGTGTCCTCCGGCTCCAAGACGTGTGACCGCTGCGCGCTCGGCCTCGTGGGCTCCACGGGCAACAGCACCGGCGCGCACGTGCACGCGGACAACCGTCAGTACGGCACCCGCATGACCGCCTGGTACACCAGCGTCGGCACCACGTGCGGCACCAATGCGTACTGCAGCAATCGCGTGGGTACCCCCACGCTGTAGTCGCGGTCGCCACACCCCGCGCCCCGCTCCGGTTACCCTATGGCCGGAACGGGGCGTCCCTCTTTTCAGGCGTCGGTGTGTCGAGCCGCGTCGGCCGCGGCCTCGCGCAAAAGCTCCCCCGTCGCCGCGTCCGCCGGGAAGAACGACTCAATCGCCAGCTCCGCCAGGGTGATGTCCACCGGCGTGCCGAACACCGTCGGCGTGCCGATGAAGGACAGGACACCTCTCGGTGTCTGGATTCGCAGCGGCAACCACGCCCGCGCAGTCGGGTTCCGCCTGCGATTCAATGACCCCGGTCCGTCACGGCGCTCGAATCGCACAAGGGCGACCTGACCCGGTCAGGCGGTCAGCGGCTCTCTCCATTTCGTGCATCCGTCCGCCGCCCGACGTCGTGTCGGACCGGCCAGGGAACCTCTGTCTTTCCCGTCCCCTGCTGGGGCAGGCACAAGGGGCATCGATGTTCATGCGTCGAAGCTGGGCCGTGGTGTTGCTGCTGCTCCTACCCAGAGTGGCGTGGGCGGAGGAAATCGGCGCGCCCCAGGCCGTGCCGGAAGGAGACGCCCCCTCCATCGAGCGGGCTGAGGAAGCACCGCTCGAACCGGCCTCCGAGGATGGTGAGATTGCCCCCAAGGAGGACCCTTCAGCAGCAGATATCACCGAGGTGGGCTCGCGGTGGACGCGGTTGCTGCGCATGGAAGCGACGTCGCTGACGCTCCTGCCACGACGCGGCGCGCGGGAGGACGAGGGCTTCGTGCAACTGGAGCCCACCGTGCGAATGGCGAAGCGCGGGACGTTCCGCCTCAACCTGGGGGCACCGGTGCGGCTGCGGCTGTGGGGCGGCGGAGAAGACGCCGGCCCGGTGAGGAAGGAAGACTGGGACACGCTGTCTGACTGGGGGCAGGTGGTGCGCCTCCTCACCGTGGGCGGCGACGCGCCGAACTTCTTGTGGGTGGGCGCCCTGGAGTCCTACACGTTGCTGTCCGGACACCTGGTGCGCCGGTACAACAACCGTGGCAACCCGGACTACCACCCCGCCGGTGCGGTGGCGACGGGCAGGTTGGGACCGGTGTACGCGGAAGCCTTCGCCTCGGATGTGCGGGGCGCGCGGCTGGCGGGCGCGGAGGTGTCCCTGGATGTGCAACACGTCCTCTTCGGTCGGCCTCGTCAGTCCTCGCGTTACACGCTGGCGCTGTCGGCGGTGCACGACTGGGGGCGGGCAGGTGGCGCCTCGGAACCCCTGACGCTGGCGCACCTGGACGGCACCGCCATCCTCGTGAGGAGCAGGCGGGAGGACCGCGACTTCGAGTTGCATGGGGTGGGCGGTTGGGGTGGGCGTCCAGGTGAGGGGGGTGCGTGGGGGGCGGTGGCTGGCGTGGGCGTTGAGTCCGTGTCGTCGACGATGGACCTGCGAGCTCGCCTGGAGGGGCGCATGCAGCGCGGAGGCTTTCGCCAGGGCACCTTTGGACCGGACTACGAGCTCGCACGCTTTCAGGTGGCGGGCCCGGTCTCCGTGCCGCTGGCGGACGTGCCCTTCCCGAAAGGGTACTCGGCCTATGGCGAGGTGATTCTGAGTTGGGACGCGGAGCGCCTGCGCACCCTGGGCAATCGCCACCTGCGCCTGACGATGGGCGCGGAGGTCTTCAACTGGGGCCGCGTGGACGTGGACGGCCGGCTGGAGGTGCAGGTCTTCCACCGAGACGTCACGGTGGCAGTCGCTGGGCTGGCGGTGGGCATCGGCGAGCCGAGGGGGCGCTACCTCGTTTCGGGAGAGGCACGTTGGCGCTTCCTCGGAGGGAAGCTGTACGCGGTCGGGCAAGGCGGCACGTTGCTGCTCCCGACGGCGGAGGGGACGCTTCGGCCTGGCGCCTTCGTCGCCGTGGGCCTGGGGATGGACAATGTGCGCTGAGCGTCTGGTGCGTGCGCGCCTGAGCCTGCTGCTGGCGGTGGTGGTCAGCGCGGGCTGTGCCTCATCTCCCACTCGTCCTGGCCATGGGGGCACGTTGGCCTTCAGGCCCTTCGCTGCTTCCGCCCAGGGGGTGAGGAGCGCGGTGGGCGGTGTGGCGGGAGAGACAGGCTCCGCTTCCGAGGCAGAGGGAGATGAGGAGCCGCTGCTCCGTCGACGAGAGCCCGTCGCCGATGACGGCGAGCATGGGGAAGGGCAGAGCCCGAGAGTGTCAGGGGGGCGTGGGCATGTCGCTTGTGGAGGCAAGGCCTTGCCCTCGGGCTGGCCCCACCTGGACTCCAGCCGTGAGGTGCTGGCGCCATTCCTGGCGTGTGCCTCGCCCGCGGAGTTCGTGGCCATGCAACACGGCGTGGACATGGCCGCACTGGTGGAGTCCCTCACGGACTGGGACTCCGTCCGCCTGGGCGCCCTCGGTCCGCTGGATGCACGAGCCTCGGAAGTCCTCGGGCGCAAGCGCGCGGCCTTCCTTGTCACGGCCACTGAGAAGTACGGCGTGCCGCACGCCGAGGTGCTCGCGCTCTTCGTCCTTCACTCCGCCTTCGACGATGAACTGCGTGAGTTGGTGCAACTACTGGCGCGCGACAAGCAGGTGGCGGAGACGCTGGGCGCCATGGCCGCCGTTCGCGAGGAGCTGAAGCGGCGGGGCCTGGTGCTGGAAGGTTTCCCGGAGCGGGGAGAGCAGGGCCGCGACGTGCTGCGCGGGCTGGGACGCGCGGGCCGGGACATGCTCTCCAGCACCTTGGTGAGCGGTGAGGCCCGGTACACGGAGCTCATGGCGCTGCGTGGGCAACTGCCACCGCCCTACCAGGCCGCCCTCGACGAAGTGCACAAGGCGTTGATGGAGCGGCACTACTCGCCGGGAAGCGTCTCGGCGGGGGTCTTCGACCACCTCACCTTCGGCGTGCCGGTGGGCTTCTACCACCTGGTGGTGGGGACGGGGCACGGGGCGTCCTCGCTGGCGCAGGGCAGGTACGAACAGGCCACGCGCGAACTGGCGCCGGCCGCGCTGGCAGTGGCGGTGTACGCCGGGGGCAAGGGCGCACGGGCCCTGGTAGAGGCGCGCGGAGGGCCACGGCGGCTCCAGATGCCGGCGCTCGACGTGGGCGGGATGAAGGCGCTGATGGCGCGCCTGGAAGAGCAACTGGGCATCAACGCCGCGCGCGAGCTGCTGCGCTACCTCCAGGCGAGCCGCGAGGGCGCGCTGGTGGCCGCCGAGTGGGGCGAGGCGGGGCTGCTGGCGTTGTACGAGGCGCGCGGAAACCCCGCGAAGGCGCAGGCGATGCTGGCGGAGGCCAGCCGCGAGTCCCCCAGCGCGGCATCGACGAGAGGTGTTGCCAGTCGCGAGTCCGCCCGTCCCGCGGCCACGAAGGGCGCGGCGGAGAAGCGGGCTGGCGGCTCGGACCTCTTCGCGCGCAACGCAGAGGTGTCCGCCACGGAGGCAGCGAAGGCCAAGCTGTTCCAGGCGGAGCTGGAGTCCTCGGGTCCACGGCTCCCGAAGGATGTGAAGCTGCTGAAGAAGCTGGCGTCCCAGCTGAATGAACCGCCGCCAGGAGTCGAGACGGGAGCCGCGCTCTGGCGGGAGTACGTGGCCTACCGCAAGAGACGGCTGAAGGAGATTCGAGATGGTGAAGCCGTCAAGGGCCCCCTCAAGTGGGAGGGCTACGAAGGGATGCGCGCCTACTATGCTCGGGGCATGGCCTTCGAGAATGCCATGGTCGCCATCCTGGAGGCGGACGCCGCGTTGCCCCGCGCACAGCGGCGCTGGCTTGGGGACTTCGAACAGCCTCGCATCGAGACGCACGTGGGCGTGTCGAAGGTGGACTTTCGCTACGTCGACGTCCTCGTCATCGAGGAGCGCCCCTCACCGGGTCAGCCACCTCGGGTGGAGACGTTCAGCTTCAAGAGTCGTAACCTCGCCGCTCTGGACCGCAATGCGCTGGCGGTGCAGTTGAATACGGACGCCAGTAACGCAATGGCGTTCTACGGAGGAACGTTGAAGATTCTTCGGGCTGGCATGAGACAGCAGGCGGATGTTCGAAGGGTACGCCTCGTCTATGAGGGTAAGGATCTTCTGCCTGAAGGACGATTCGCGTTGGACAACGCGGCAGATGCGGCGCAGCGCAATATCAAGGGCGTGGAGGTGCTGTTTCAATGAAAGTGCTGACGCTGCGTGACCTGAGCAGGGTGGATAGTCTGCACTTCTCCTTTGCTGGAGCCTACGACCCGAGGAACGGGTTGAAGCGCGAAGTGGCTCCCTTCCTTGATGCTCTTGAAGAGAGCGCCAACGGGTGGATGCCGACTTTCGTCAAGTCGAGTCGCACTCGGAAATACTCCCGAGATGCGGTGTGGCGAGCGATGGAGGAGCGCCGCACTGAATACGGAACGATCATCGGGCTTGTCCGTTCGGAGAATCCCAGCGTGTCGCTGGTGCTCAATCTCGGGCCGGAGGACGAACAGGCCATGTTGTGGGTCAGCATCAGTGTGCAGCCACTCTCAGTCTTCGCTGACGTGGAGACCTGTCGTGGTTTTGTGGCAGCGGCCCGTGCTTGGACCTCCCTGTATCCTTCGGATTATGCCGCAGCACACAGCCTTGCCGACCTGAGCCTCGCGGGCGCTCCTTCCTTCGGTCGTGACGATGCGACACGGCGGCGGGACGGGTTCGACAAGATTTATGAGCTGTGCTGGCTGAACGTCTTCGGCCCCAAGCTCGTAGAAAGCGTAGGTCGTGAGCGGATGCTCTCGACGCCTGCGCACCTCGTGGAGGAACTCCCCAATGGCGCCGTCCTGTTGGTGCTGCGCCCCACTGCCGCTGACTTCGATAGTGACGAGGCGCGTGTCGCGCAGGCCCGCGCCCATGTCCACCTGAGGCCGGACCTCGACTTCGACACAGTGCTGCGCACGCTGAGGGAGCGCAGCGCCGCACTCGTCCCCGTCGAGCCGCGCTTCCACCCTGACGTGGCGCCGCTCTTGAATCGGCTTCCGGACGAGTTCGGTATCAGCGAGCGGCAACAGAAGATCGCCGAACTCAACGCCTTCCGGCCACCCGAGCCGGAGGAGTGGCTCCCTGCCGCCCTTCCATCGGACGTGGAGAATCCGGAGCGCGTCCTCACTTCCTATGGAGACCTGTCCGAGGGCCTCGTGGCAGCGCTGCACACCAAGCTGCCCTCCATCATGGATGAAACGCCTGAGTCCCTCACGGACCTGGACTTCTACTTCTGGAGGGAGAACTTCCCAGAGCGGTACACGCGCGAACTCATCGACAGTCACACCGCTCCGGCGTTAGGGGCCTACCTGGGAGACGTGTTGGTGCGACGGTTGGGCGGGACGTGGGTGCTGCGCAAGAAGAGGGAGGAGTCCCAGGTGCGGGTGGGCAAGCGCGTCTGGCTGCCGTTCCTCCGCGCCCGCCGGCACATGCAGTCCCGCCAGTCGCTACTCGACTACTCGCTCACCCAGTTCTTCCGTGAGGCAGAGCGGTACCGGGGCTGATCTGGCACTGCCACTCCTCGCCGGGTCGAGCAGGAATCACGCGTCGGAGTGACGCGCTGCCTCGGCCGCGGCCTTGCGCAACAGCTCCCCCGTCGCCGCGTCCGCCGGGAAGAACGACTCAATCGCCAACTCCGCCAGGGTGATGTCCACCGGCGTGCCGAACACTGTCGTCGTGCCGATGAAGGACAGGACACCTCTCGGTGTCTGGATTCGCAGAGGCACCACCACGCCCGCGTAGTCCGGCTCCGCCGAACTGCTCGGAGCCCCCATCGCGCGCAGCTCGTCGAGCAGCGCCATCAGCGTCACGTCCGCCGTGCTCGACACCTGTCGCTGCAGCCGCGTCAGCACGTGCGCGCGCCACTGCTCCAGGTTGAGGATGCGCCGGCCTAAGCCCTCTGGATGCAGGCTCAGCCGCAGCACGTTGATGGGAGGCTGGAGCAGCTCCACGGGCACACCCTCCAACAACACGCCCACCGCGCGGTTGGCCGTGACGAGCTGCCAGTGCCGGTCCACCGCGAGCGCGGGATAGGGCTCGTGTCCGGAGAGCACCAGCTCCACCGCCTCGCGCGCCGCGCCCATCCTCGGCCCATCCAGCTCGTTCTCCGAATAGACCGGTGCGAAGCCCGCGGCCACCAGCAACGCGTTGCGCTCGCGCAGCGGCACGTCCAGCTCCTCGGCCAGATGCAGCAGCATGTCCCGGCTCGGAGTGGAGCGCCCCGTCTCCAGGAAGCTCACGTGCCTCGCCGACACGTCCGCGCGGCATGCCAAATCGAGCTGACTCAAGCTGCGGCGCTGACGCCACTCCCGCAGCAACTCTCCCACCGGACGGCTCGGCATCATCATGCCCCTGACACTAGGAACGCGGGGGAAGCGCTCCAATTACCTCGCACGTAATCGACTTCAAATCCCCCGGCGCGCAATTTGTGTCTCACACGGCGGCCGGATTCTCCGGCGCCGCTCTCCCAAGGACACCTCCATGAGCGCCATTCCCGCTTCCCGCACCCTGCTGGGCCACGTCCTGCTCGCCGACGGTCTCATCAGCGGCGCCACCGGGGCCCTGATGTTCTTCGCCGCGGGGCCCTTGAGTGACTTCCTGGGCCTGCACGTCACGCTGCTGCGCTCGGCGGGCCTCAGCCTGCTGCCCTTCGCCGCGCTGCTCGTCTTCCTGGCCATGCGCCCGCTCGTCCACCGGGCGCTCGTCTGGGCCGTCATCGTCGCCAACGTGCTGTGGACGGTGGACAGCTTCGTCCTGCTCGCCTCGGGCTGGGTGCAGCCCACCATTTGGGGGCAGGCCTTCACCCTGGTGCAGGCCATCGCCGTGGCGGGCTTCACCTGCCTCGAACTGATGGCCGTCAAGCAGGCCCGCGTGGTGCCCGCCTGAAGCGCTTCACACAACACCCGCGCCTGGAAGCGGCGCGGCGCTCGACGACTCAGAGCGCCTTGCGGACCGCTTCCAGCGCGGCGTCGTAGTCCGGCTCGTGCATCATCTCCGGGACGATTTCCCGGAAGACGACGCGGCCGTCCCGCCCCACCACGAAGGTGCTGCGCGCCAAGAGGCCCAGCTCCTTCATGAACAGGCCGTACTTCCGGGCGAACTCGCGGTTCTTGTAGTCCGACAGCACCGCGACGTTGTTGATGCCCTCGGCCGCGCTGAAGCGGTTGAGGGCGAAGGGCAAATCGAGGCTCAGGTACCAGACCTTCACGTCCGGCCCCATGTCCGTCGCCTGCTTGTTGAACATGCGCAGCTGGATGGCGCAGACCTTGGTGTCCACGCTGGGCGCCACGCTCAACACCACCACCTGCCCCTTCAGCTCCGACAGCTGGTGGGACTCGAAGAACCCCTTGAACACGGTGAAGTCAGGCGCGACGTCGCCCACCTGCACCTGTCCATCCCCCTCCAGCGTCACCGGCTGTCCCCGGTAGGTGACCTGGTACTTGAACTCGGCCATGAATCCGCGCTCCTCTCATCACGCGGCCAGCAACGCCGCACCAATGAGGCCGCTGTCGTCACCGAGCTCCGCGTCGGCGATGAGCAACCCCTCGCGGGACGTCTGGGACGCCCACGCCCGCACACCCTCCAGCACCCGGCGCCGCATGCCGGGGCAGTGGTTCAACACCCCACCTCCCAGGATGAGTCGCGCCGGGTTCAACACCGTCACCTGGTTGGCCACCGCCAGCGCCAGGAACTGCGCGGCCCGCTCATACACCTCCCGAGCCGCCACGTCGCCTGCTTCCGCCGCCTGCTCCAGCGTCACCGGCGTCAGCTTCGAGGCGTCATTCCCCACCAGCTCCGCCAGTGCGGGCGAGCTCCCGGCCGCCAGCAGCTCGCGCGACTGCGCGATGAGGTTGTGCCCGCCGGTATACGCCTCCAGGCACCCCTGCTCGCCACAGCCGCAGCGCCGGCCGCCCGGCACCACCTTGATGTGGCCCAGCTCTCCCGCCACGCCGCCCGCGCCATCCAGCAGGTGTCCACCGGCGATGATGGCACTGCCCACGCCCGAGCCCACGAAGACCACCAGCAAATCCTGGGCGCCACGCCCCGCGCCCGCGTGCAGCTCACCCCAGGCGGCGGCGGACAAATCATTCACCACCTTCACCTTCTGCCCCAGCCGGTCCGTGAGCAGTTGGCCCAGCGGCACGTTGCGCCAGCCCAGGTTGGGGGCGACCGACAGCACGCCGGAGTCCTTGTGAATCTGCGCCGCCGCGCCGACTCCACAGCCGCCCACCACGACGCCCGCGGACTTCACCGCCTCGGACGCCGCTCGGGCAATCGTCTCCACCACTCCGGACGGGCTGCGCTCCTCCAGAGCCACCTTGGCCGATGCGAGCACCTTCCCCGCCGCGTCCACCACCGCGGCGCGGGCAAACGTTCCACCCAGGTCGATTCCAAGCGTCGCCATGGCGGTGTCCTTTCTCAGCCCTTCACGCGGCCGAACAGCTCGGTGACCAGCGCTTCGACTTCCTTCTTCTTCGCCTCGTCCTTCAGCGTGCCCTCGGGCGTGAAGGCCTCCGCCGCCTTCGCCAGGTGCACCTGGTTGGGCAGCACCAGCGCGCCCACCGACGACATCACCTGACGCAGGTGAGGCTGCATGCGCGACGTGCCAAAGTTGCCGGGGCTCGCGCCCATGATGGCCGCCCACTTGCCCTGGAACAGCCGGCCCGGCGCGCGCGACGCCCAGTCGATGGCGTTCTTCAGGCCACCGGGAATGGACGAGTTGTACTCGGGGCTCGAGAAGAGGAAGCCCTGGGCCTTGCCCACCCGCTCGCGCAGCGCGACGACGGGCGCGGGAAGCCCCTGGGCCTCCACGTCACCGTCATAGAGGGGGATGCCGAGCGACTTGAGGTCCACGACATCGACCTCGGCCCCCAGCGCGCGGGCCTTCTCGACGCCCACCGCCAGGAGCAGCTGGTTGAACCCACCGTTACGGAGACTTCCACTGATGGCGAGGATGCGAGGCGACGACATGCTCACCCACCCACTTCCTTCTGCACGCGGGCCACGGTGCCCTCGATGAGCTCCTGGATCTCCTTGAGGCGCTCTTGCGTGTTGGCCTCGAAGCGGAGGACGAGGATGGGCTGCGTGTTGGAGGCGCGGATGAGGCCCCAGCCGTCGGGGAACGTCACGCGCACGCCGTCCACGTCGATGATGTCGTGGCCCGCCGCGCGCAGCGTCTCCGTGGCGCGCTTGACCATCTCGAACTTCTTCTCTTCCTTCGTGTCGAAGCGCAGCTCGGGGCTGGCGAACGTCTTGGGCACGTCGGAGAGCAGCTCGGACAGCTTCTGCTTCTCGTGGGTGAGAATCTCCAGCAGGCGCGCGGACGAGTACACCGCGTCGTCGAAGCCGAAGTATCGGTTCTTGAAGAAGATGTGGCCGCTCATCTCTCCGGCCAGCTCCGCGTGCTCCTCCTTCATCTTCGCCTTGATGAGGGAGTGGCCCGCCTTCCACATGATGGGCCTGCCGCCGCGCTTCGCGATATCGTCGTACAGCGTGTAGCTGCACTTCACCTCGCCGACGATGGCCGCGCCCGGGCTGTCCTTCAGCACGTAGCGGCTGAAGAGGACCATGATCTGGTCACCCCAGAGGATGTTGCCCTGGTCGTCGATGACGCCGATGCGGTCGCTGTCGCCGTCGTAGGCGATGCCCACCTCCGCCTTCTCGCGCTTCACCGCGGCGATGAGGTCCTGGAGGTTCTCCACCACCGTCGGGTCCGGGTGGTGGTTGGGGAACGTCGCGTCCATCTCACAGAACAGGGGCACGACTTCGAAGCCCATGCTCTCGAACAGCGGCACGGCGATGGCGCCACCGGTGCCGTTGCCCGCGTCGATGACGATCTTCATCCCCTTGCGGCCCACCTTCACCGTCTGCTTCACGAAGTGGTTGTACGGGGTGATGATGTCGAACGGGGTGACGGTGCCGGGCGTGGCGGAGACTTCGAAGTCAGCGGCCTCGATGAGCTTTCGCAGCGCCTGGATTTCGTGGCTGTGGAAGGTCGTCTTCCCCGCGCCCACCTTGAAGCCGTTGTACTCCGGCGGGTTGTGGCTGCCGGTAATCATGGCCAGGCCATCCACCGGCAGGGTGTTGGCGGCGAAGTAGACCAGCGGCGTGGGGACGACGCCCACGTCGAAGACGTTGAGGCCGGTGGACGTGAGGCCCGCGCAGAGCGAGTCGCGGAAGCGGGTGGAGGACTCGCGGCAGTCGCGGCCCACGGCGATGAAGCGGCCGCCCTTGCGCCGGATGATGGTGCCCAGGCCCTTGCCCAAGAGCTCCACCACTTCGGCGGTGAGGTCCTTATCGACCAGACCTCGGATGTCGTACTCGCGGAAGATATGCGCGTTCATGAAGGTGTCCCCGCCCTCGCGAAACCGGAGGGCATGACAGAGGGCGGCGGACTCTACACGAGCGCCAGGATTCCCGGCACCCGCCGACACAGGCGCGCAACCTGCTGAACTGAGGCCCTTCGGGGACCCTTCACAAGTCCCTGGGGTGCCAATCAACCCCCGGCCATGCCCGACTGTCGGGCAGGCGGCGGTCCGTGCTCCAGGGCCCCCAGCCCTCCCGGGACGCGGAGGGTGTCACGGGGGAGTCACTCAGTGCGTGGTGACAGCCTCCAGGCCCCGGGACTCGAGGCTCCGGGTGACGGCGCCCTGGCGCACCCGCCCGCGCAGCTCCTGGGAGTGGCGCAGCCAGGAGGCGTTGAGCGGATCCAACGACAGGGCCTCCATGTAGCGCTCCAGCGCGGCGTCCAGCGAGCCTCGGGCCTCCAGCGCGTGCCCTTGAGTGAAGAGGGCCCGGGCCCGCGACTCGGCCAGGGGACGCGCGGCGAGGAAGGCCCGGCGCAGCACCTCCGCCTGCGTCTCCGTCAGGCCCGCGTCCAGGCAGCGCGCCACCCCCGCGAGGTTGCCTCGCGTGGCATCGAAGCCGGCGCGCGACACGGGCTCGCCCAGCACGCGTCCGGCCGCCTCCACGCGGCGCAGGAGCGACTCCAGCGCCTGACGCTGGCCCAGCGGCAGCGCGCGCTGACGGAACAGGTTCAGCCGGCGCAGCGCGGCGCTCGCGCGGCGGCGCACCTGCTCGAAGTCCTCGTGCGGCAGCGCGCCCAGCAGGGCATACGGGTCCTTCGCCACGGCGGCCGCGCGAGACAGGAGCCGCGCCAGCTCCGCGTCCGGCACGGGCTCCGCGTCCAGCGCCCCCCGCGTCACGCCCACGCCCAGCGCGCGGCCCAGGAGCTCCCGCGCCGCCTCGCCCGCGAACTGGACATAGAGGCCCGACGCCCCGCCCCACGCCCGCGCCTCGTCGCGCGTCACGTGGCGGACCACGTCGCAGTCGCACGCCACCTTGCGGCCTCCCAGTGACAGCTCCACCGGGAGCTGCGAGGCCAGCTCCGGCAGCGGCCCCGACCACGTCGCGAAGAAACCGTCCACCGTCACGTCGCCCACGCGCACGGACACCAGCTCCGTGTCCGTCGCCAACCCCAGCCGCACGCCCAGCCCTCGCGGCGACTCCATGCTCGGCGGCTTCACCTCCGTCGGCGCGGCGTTGCCATGGGCCGCGTCGCGCAGCGCCACATGCAGCGGCGTGGCGCCATCCTCGGGGAGGATGTGCCCGAAGATGGAGACGCCGCCCTTCGACGTGCGCGTGCGCGACGGAAAAGAGGGCTCCAGCCGACCGATGCCCTGGCTCTCCAGCAGCGCCTCGCGGAAGGAGCGCGCGTCCGGGAAGCGCTCTCCGGGACGCTGGGCCAGCGCGCGCAGCAACACCGTGGAGAGCGCGGGAGGCACGCGCGGATTGAGCACGTGCGGCTCCGTGGGAGAAATCCCGCCCACGCGGCCGAAGCCGAAGGGCAGCCTTCCAGTGGCCAGCAGGTAGCCCACCACGCCCAGGGCATACAGGTCCGTGCGCCCATCCACCGCGTCCCCCGCCCACTGCTCGGGCGCGAGAAAGGCGGGCGAGCCCACCACCATGCCGCACGCGCGCTCCTCCGGAGAGAGGCTGGCGGAGAGCACCGCCTGCGTGCCGAAGTCGAGCACCTTCACCTGCCGCTCACCGCGCGAGTCCCACGTCAGGATGAGGCTGTCCGCGGACAAGTCACCGTGCACCAGCCCTCGCGAGTGCGCGGTCTCCAGCGCGCACAGCGCCTGGGCCAGCAGCAGCACCACCTCCGCCGAGGCCAGCGGCATGGGCAGTCGCGAGAAGGGCTCGCCCTCCGCGTACTCCATCAACATGCAGGGCAGGCCACCGGGCCCCCGGCGCACGTCGAGCACGCGGGCCACGTGGCGGTGCTTCAGCGTGCGCAGCGCCCGGCCTTCCGCCTGGAAGCGCGCGCGAACGATGGGCTGGGCGGCCAGGTGCGGGTGCAGCACCTTCACCGCGAAGCGGTGGCCCGTGGGCTGGTGCTCGGCCAGGTACACCGTGCCGAGCGCTCCGGCTCCCAGCGACTGGCGCAGCACGAGCGGACCGTGACGCTGCCCCTCCAGCGAAGGCGCCCGGGGACAGCCCGTGCCCACCGGATGCTCCACCGCGCAGTGCCTGCATGCCATGTTCGCCCACCGCCCCTGCCGCCCCGGAATGGGGCGGGCGGCGACGACACTGCAACCCCCGTGCACCCCCGGCTTCGTCACCCACCGGACAGGACAACCTCCCGACGGGACGAGAACCCGGGGAAACCCGTTACCCACGAAGCGGAAGTTCTTTCAGCCCCCGGGTCGGAAGTTTCTCCAGCGCACACTGGGCGCCTGCGCCTACAGATACTTCTGAAGCTTGCGGGCCTTGAGCGCCTCCACGACCTTGCGCACGTCCTGGCTCTTCTCGCGGGGGACCACCAGCACCGCGTCACCGGAGTCCACCACCACGACATCCGTGAGGCCGACGACGGCCAGGGGGCGCTTGTCCGCGAGCACCACGCAGCCCTTGCAGTCCACCACCACCGCCGAGGCGCCGGAGATGACGTTGCCGTTCTCGTCCGCCGGGCGGACCTCCGGAATCGCCGCGAAGGAGCCCACGTCGGACCAGCCGAAGTCCCCGGGCAGCACCGCGATGTTGGAGGCCTTCTCCATGACGCCGTAATCGATGGAGATGGAGGGCAGCTTCGGGAAGACCTTCTTCAGCACCGAACCGAACGTGCGCTTGCCCGCCACCTTGCTCAGCGCGGACAGGCCCTTCTTCATCTCCGGCATGTGCTGCTCGAAGGCGGCCAGGATGACGTCCGCGCGGAAGACGAAGATGCCGCCGTTCCACAGGTACTCGCCCGAGGAGACATAGGCCTTCGCCGTCGCGACGTCGGGCTTCTCCTTGAACGCCTTCACGCCCCGGCCACCGCCCGTGAGCGCGTCACCCACCTGGATGTAGCCGTAGCCCGTCTCAGGTCGGTTGGGCTGGATGCCCAGGGTGACGATGTGCCCGCCTTCCGCGATGCGGGCCGCCTCCTCCAGCGTGCGCTTGAAGCCGGCCACGTCCGCGACGTGGTGGTCCGAGGGCAGCACCACCATGATGCCCTTCGGGTCCCTCGCGGCCACGTGCACGGCTGCCAGGGCAATGGCGGGCGCGGTGTTCCGAGCCACCGGCTCCACGAGGATGTTCGCCTTGGGCAGGCCCTTCACCAGCTTCGCCGCGGCCTTCGCGTGCAGGGGGCCGCACACGATGAAGGTGTTCTTCACCGTCGACAGGCCCTTGAGGCGGCCCGCGGTGTCGGTGATGAGCGGCAGCTTGGAGGCCAGGGGCAGGAACTGCTTGGGCCGCGCCTGACGGGACAGGGGCCAGAAGCGAGTGCCGGAGCCACCGGCCATGATGACGGGATAGAGGGCCATGCGGGGTACGACTCCTGCGAGTGCCGGCTCGTCGCCAGCGGGAGGCGCCAGGGTCTTCCCCCAGCGTGGATGGCGGCGCACCATAGCGTTTCGGCCTTTCCGGGAAAGAGGGGAGCCGCTTCCCATGAAGCCCCCGCCCAGGCCGTTGCGCCTCCCACCTTCAGAGCCCCCGAGCCCGCCTGTCCGCCCTCCGGACGATGAAGCGGCTCTGAGTGGCGAGAGTTTTGACCCGCCCCCGAAAAGCCAGTCTCATGCCGCGCTGTTGGACTTCTTCAAGGCCAGAACCACCGGGCTGACGCTCGTTCTCACCGTCGCGCTGGCGCTGGGGCTTTCGCTCGCCCCGATTCCAGAGTCGTGGCGCCCCCTGCCCAGTCTCCAGCGAGGCCCCCTGGGCTCGAAGCTGGTGGCGCTGGCGCTGCCCGCGTCCTTCACCGGAGGCCGTCCCGCCCCGCCCCCTGAAATCGAGGCGGTGGCGTCGGACACGCCCAAGCAGGACGCGGTGCCGGAAGAGGACCCGGCGGACGATGCGGGGACGGAGGTGGTGGACGCGGTGCCCACGCCCGCGGTGCCCACGGTGCCGGGCATCGGCCTGGAGGAGCTGAGCGCGCCGTCGCTGGCGCGCGCCGTGGAGCTGGAGGCGCTGCGCGAGCGGATGAGCGCCCAGCACGTCGACATCGAGCCCAACTGCCGCAAGGCGCGCGCGGACGGCACCTGTGAGGAGGACGGGCTCGCCCCCTTCCACCGGGCGCTGACGGAGCTGCGCGCGGACACGCGACGCACACCGGTGCGCGTGGTGCACCTGGGGGACTCGCTCGTCGCATCGGACTACATCACCGACGTGGTGCGAGACAGGCTCCAGGAGCGCTTCGGCTCGGGCGGCAAGGGCTTCCTCTTCATCACCCGCCCCGCCAGCGCGGGCCGGTGGACGCGCTCCGGACGGGGTTCGGACGGCTGGGAGATTGCCCGGCTGGTGGACACCAAGTGGCCCCGCGACAGGGTGGGCTGGACGGGCGTGGCCTTCACCTCGGCGAGCGGCTCGCAGAGCACGAAGTACGACGTGGAGGGCTCGCGGGTGGCGGAGCTGTTCTTCCTCGCCCAACCGTCCAGCGGCTCCGTGCAGCTCTCCGTGGATGGCCGGCCGCTGCAGCGCATCCAGACGCGCGGCTTCTCCAAGACGAAGTCAGAGGCGGCCTTCGCGCGAGTGAATCTGCCCGAGGGCGCCAAGACGCTGTCACTCACCACGTCCGGCAAGGTGGAGCTGCACGGCGTGACGCTGGAGACGGGCACGCCGGGCGTCATCTACGACACGGTGGGCCTGTTGGGCGGCATGGCGGAGGTGTACCTGCGAGCCCAGCCCGCGGCCTTCCGCGCGCAGCTCCGTCAGCGCAAGCCGGCCATGGTGGTGCTGATGGTCGGCGGCAACGAGGCGTTCTTCTTCTCACGCGACCGCACCACGTTGGAGGAAGTGCGCGCGCAGATGAAGGAGCTGGTGTCGCGCGTGCGCGCCAACGTGCCGGACGCGGCGTGCCTCGTCATGTCGCCCATCGACGCGGGCGTGCGGACCATGGGCGGCGAGCTGGTGCCGCGTCGAGGCTCCAAGGAGGTCTCCGACATCTTCCGCGAGGAGGCGCGCCTGGGTGGCTGTGCCTTCTGGGACGCGTACACCGCCATGGGTGGCGAGGGCGCGGCCCTCCGGTGGCTGGAGGCCGGGCTGATGCTGGAGGACCTGGTGCACCCGCGCGCGAAGGGCTCGGACCTGCTCGGTCATCTCTTTGATTTGGCGCTCCAGCGAAGCTTCGCGAAGGTGCACGCGCCGCTGGTGCCGGTGGCGGATGCGCCGGGGTTGCAGGACGCGGACACCGCGCTGACGAAGACGTTCGACCGGCTGCGCCGCCGCGAGTCCGGCGAGGCCCTGCGCGTGGGCATCGCCCAGCTCGGCGCGTCGCATACCGCCTCGCACTACTTCACGGACGCGGTGCGCGGGGTGCTGACCAAGCGCTTCGGGGACGCGGGCCGGGGCTTCATCGCCGCGGGCAAGGCGTCCCCTCGCCTGGAGAACGCGCGCGTGGCGCGGGAGCTGGTGGGCGACTGGAAGGTGGAGGACGCGATGGAGGCCGAGCCGGGCGGACTGTGGGGCCTCACCGGCATCCGCGCCGTGGGCTCGCCGGGCGCGAAGCTGCGCATCCAGTTCTGCAAGGACTGCCCGAACGCGAAGGCCTCGACGACGGGGCGGCTCGACTTGTACGCGCTCGACGTGCCGGACGCGAAGGCGCCGGACATTCGCGTGGATGGCGAGGACATGCCTCCTGATGCGCCGTTGCCGGAGCCGCTGACCGCGCCGATGGTGCGCATCCGCTCCTTCCCCGTCACCGGCCCCTCGCACGAGGTGGAAGTCATGGCACCGGAAGGCAGCGGCGTCACCGTGCTGGGCGCCGCGCTGGAGTACGACACGCCGGGCGTGGTGCTGGACGCGCTGGGGTTGCCCGGAGCCATGGCCTCCACGCTTGGAGGCATGGATGCGGCGGCGGTGGACGCGCAGCTCGCCTCGCGTCGGCCGGACCTGCTCGTCTTCTGGTACGGCACCAACGAGGCCGGCAAGTCGGACCTGGACGCGGCGGCGGTGGCGAACGACTACCCCGCGCTCATCGCCCGGCTGCGCAAGGCCACCGGCAACGCCGAGTGCCTGTTGATGGGCCCCACGGACCGGCTGGCGCAGGACTCGAATGGCCGCTGGACGGAGGCGCCCGCGCTGGCGTCGGTGCTGGACACGCTGCCTCGGGTGGCTCGGGACGCGGGCTGCGCCTACTGGTCTCCGCGCGCGGCCATGGGCGGTGAGCGGGCGATGCTGCGCTGGCAGCGTTCCCGTCCGGTGCTGGGCCACGCGGATGGCGTGCACCTGACGCCGGAGGGCTACGAGCGACTGGCGGCGAGCTTCGCGCGGGACTTCCTGGCCGCGTACGAGCTGCGCAAGAAGACCGAGCCGACCGCGCGCATGGAGGGGAACTGACGTGCTGTCGCACAGCCTCCAGTACCTGGTCTTCGTCATCGCGGTGTTCGCGCTGTACTGGGCGGTGCACCGTCACTACTGGCCGCGCCTGTTGGTGCTGCTGGTGGCCAGCGTCTACTTCTACGCGGCCTTCACGCCCTTCCCGCTCATCATCTTCCTCATCGGCGTCACGGTGGACCACCTGCTCGTCAAGGGGATGGGACGCGCGACGTCGCAGGGCGTGCGCAAGCTGTTCGTCACGCTGTCCGTGGTGTCGAACCTGGGGTTGCTCGCGGGCTTCAAGTACCTGGAGCTCTTGCGCAAGACGGCGCTGGAATTGGTGCCCGCATCCTGGGGCATCCATGTTCGCGAGACTCCGTTCGATTTGATTCTGCCGCTGGGCCTGTCGTTCTTCGTCTTCCAGGCCATCAGCTACACGGTGGACGTGTACCGGGGGAAGGCCAGCTCCGAGCACTCGTTCATCGAGCACCTGCTGTACATGCTCTTCTTCCCGCGCGTGGTGAGCGGGCCCATCGTCCGCGCGTCGGAGCTGATGGCGCGTTTCAAGGACGTGCCCACGCTGACGCCGGAAGAAGGCGGACAGGCGATGTTCCGCATCGCCGTGGGTCTGGTGAAGAAGCTGGTCATCGCGGACGTGCTGGGCAGCGGCATTGTCGACCCGGTGTTCGCCTCGCCGGACAAGTACGCCTCCGCTGAGTGCATCGTCGCGGCCATCGCCTACACCTTCGAGCTCTACTACGACTTCTCGGGCTACTCGGACATCGCGCTGGGTGTGGCGGCGCTGTTCGGCTTCAAGTTCCCGGAGAACTTCAACCGGCCGTACCTGGCGAAGAACCTGGGCGAGTTCTGGAACCGGTGGCACATGAGCCTGTCCACCTGGCTGCGGGACTACCTGTACCGGCCACTGGGCGGCAACCGGGTGTCGAAGCCTCGGGTGTTGTTCAACCTGATGACGGTGATGGTGCTGGGTGGCCTGTGGCACGGCGCGGACTGGCGCTTCGCCGTCTGGGGTGGCGTGCACGGCGCGGTGCTGGGCCTGTCACGGTGCTGGGAGTGGTGGGTGGG
Organism: Myxococcus eversor; assembly: GCF_010894455.1. Lineage (GTDB taxonomy): Bacteria > Myxococcota > Myxococcia > Myxococcales > Myxococcaceae > Myxococcus > Myxococcus eversor. Next base: position 68,184 of record NZ_JAAIXY010000003.1, read on the forward strand.
CAAGCCGGAGAAGCCGGGTGTCCCTCGCATCGCGATGGGGATGCTGGCCACGTTCACCATCGTCGTGCTGACGCGCGTGGTGTTCCGCGCGAAGACGATGACGCACGCGGGGGAGTTCTACGCACGGATGATGGAGGGCGTGCCGGGCATCGCCAACGTCAGCCCGCTGGTGTGGGGCATGTTGGCGGCGGCGGTGTTCTTCCACGTGGTGCCGATGAAGCTCTACACGGTGGCGTCGGAGGTGTTCGTCCGGATGCCGGTGCCGGTGCGCGCCGTGGCCCTCGTCGTGCTGGGCCTGGGCATCCGCCACCTGTCGGCCGTGGAGACGCGGCCGTACGTGTACCTTCAGTTCTGACGCCGTCCGGGCGCGGTGAGCACCGACTCCAGGCCGGGCACCTGCGCGAGCTGCCCCAGGAAGTCGCGGAGGATGCGCGCGGTGGCGCCCCAGATGACGTGGGTGTCGTACGTGTAGAAGTACAAGTCGCGCTCGGCGCCGAAGACCTCCTTGCGCTCGACGCGGAGGATGGCCGGGTCCATCAGGCTGACGAGTGGCACCTCCAGGATGAAGGCCACCTCTTCAGGGCTGGGCTGGTACTTGCCGTCCCCTGGAATCACGCCGACGAAGGGCCGCACGCGGTACTGGGAGATGGTGGGCACCTCGTCCAGCATGCCCAGCACGCGCACGCCGCGCCGGTCGATGCCCAGCTCCTCTTCCGTCTCGCGCAGCGCGGTGTGCAGCGGCGTGAGGTCCTCCGCGTCGCGGCCTCCGCCCGGGAAGCTGTACTGGTTGGCGTGCGTGCGCAGGGTGGCCGGGCGTCGGGTGAAGACCACGTGCGGCACGCCGTCGCGCTCGAACAACGGCACCAGCACGGAGGCCTCGCGCAGCACGAGCCCCGGCAGGTCCACATTGCGAGCGGGACGCGCCGACAGCCGTGCCTCCACCCCCTGGAACAACGCCTCCACGCTCACGACGCCCGCCTCCCCACTAGTCGGTGATCTGCTTCTCGATTTGCTGCTTCCCCGGCTCGCGAGGCACGTCCAGGTTCTCCACGCCGGACAGCGGCTTGAGCTTGCCCGCCTGGAGCAGGCCCAGCAGCAGCAGGCCGAGCGCCACGCGGTACACCACGAACACCAGCGTCGTGCGCGAGCGCAGGTAGTTCAACAACCACGCGATGGCCGCCATGCCCGAGGCGAACGCCACCAGGGTGCCGACCCAGAGCGACACGGCGCTGGGTCGCTCGGTGGCTTGCAGCAGGTGCTTCAGCTCGAAGATGCCCGCCAGCGAGGTGGCGGGGATGGACAACAGGAACGAGTAGCGCGCCGCGTCCTCGCGCTTGAGCCCCAGCGACAGACCGCCCGTGAGCGTCGTGCCCGAGCGCGACGAGCCGGGGATGAGCGCCAGCGCCTGCCACAGGCCGATGAGGATGCCGTCCCGCCACGTCATGTCGGCCAGCGTCCGCTTGTGCGAGGCGCGCTTCTCCACCACGAAGAGGATGATGGCCAGGACGATGAGGCTGCCGGAGATGACATAGAGCGAGCGGAACTGCGTCTCGATGGCCTTCTTGAAGGCCAGCCCGCAGATGCCGATGGGCAGCGTGCCCACCAACACGAACCACGCCAGCCGGGACTCCACGGTGCCGAAGGGCTCGCGCTTCGCCAGCCCGCGGAAGAAGGCCGTCACCAGCGAGACGATGTCCTTGCGGAAGTAGATGAGCACCGCGGCGACCGTGCCCAGTTGGATGACCGCCGAGTACGCGGCCCCCGGGTCCTTCCACCCGAACAGCTCCGGCGCGATGCGCAGGTGGGCGGTGGAGCTGATGGGCAAGAACTCGGTGAGACCCTGGACCAGTCCCAGGACGATGGCTTCAAGGAGGCTCATAGGCGCGGTCCCGGGATGTATGCCCGGACACCGCCGCCAGCAAGGGCGAACCTCCGCGTCTGTGGCGAGGCGAGCACGCGGCGTCCCCCTGGGCGCCCCGTCCAGGTAGGCTGAAGGGCGCGCCATGCCCCCTGCCCCTCCGTGCCCCTGCTGCTCCGGACTGCGCTACCGCGAGTGCTGCGCCCCCTTCCACCGGGGCGAAGCCGAACCGCCGGACGCCGAGCGACTGATGCGCAGCCGCTACGCCGCCTTCGCCCAGCGCGAGCCGACGTACCTGTGGAAGACACTTCACCCCAGCCACCCGGACCGGGCGAGACCCGAAGACGTGGTGGTGCGCGAGCTGCGTGCCTTCGCCCAGGCCCACCAGTTCCCCAAGCTGGTGGTGATGGACCGTCAGGCGCCCGACGCCCAGGGCACCGCGCAGGTGCTCTTCTTCGCGAAGGTGTTCGAGAAGGGCAAGGAGCGCTCCTTCGTGGAGCGGTCCGACTTCCGCCACGACGGCACCGGCTGGCGCTACCTCTCCGGTGACACGCTCATGCTCGGTGAGCTGACCGTCCCTCCGGAATCCCTCACGCTCGCGAACTTCCCGAAGTGAATCCGGGTCCGGGCCCCCACACGTCGACCGAGGCGCCAGATGCCTTCCTCCTCACTGAAGCTGGACTCCCTGCTGGAGCCCGCGAACCGAGGCAACTGGAAGGCCGTCCTCGATGGGCTGCTCGTAGCCTGGCGCGCCGCGCCCCACACAGCGCTGGCCGACCGCATCGTCACCGTGGGACAGAAGCTCTCCGGCGACATCCCTCCGCCCAAGGACTGGGATGCGCTCGCGAAGAAGCCCGAGGCGGCGAAGCTCACGACGCTGCTGGCCGCGCTGCTCGACAAGGGCTCGGTGAAGGGACGCGGCCGGCTGGAGACGCTCGCGGATTGGCCCGAGGACCCGCGCATCGACCGCTGGGTCGCGAGCCGGTTCGTGGATCCGCCATTCACCAGTTCCTCGGCCAGCCCGTTCTGGACGCGGCTGGCGCCCCTGGCGCACCGCGTCCGGGACGCCCAGGCCGCGAGCGCGATGCTGAAGGCGCGCTCGGACTATGACGCGCGGGCGTCCTTCGGGACGCTCCTCACCGGCCACATCAACAGGATTCGCGCCCAGCTCGAGGACGCCAAGGACGCCGAGCTTCAAGCCGACGACGTGAAGGTCCTCGCTGAACTCGACACGGCCCTCCAGGAAGCAGCGCCACCGAAGCCCCGGAGCGCCGCGGACGCGGAGACCTTGCTGGCCCAGGTGCTCGCGAAGCCCGAGGATGAAGAGGCCCGCGCGGTGCTGGCCGACGTGCTGCTGGAGCAGGGCCACCCTCGCGGTGAGCTCATCGCGCTCCAGCTCGAAGCCACCCGGCGGACCCTCACCGCCACCGAGCGAAAGCGCGAGCGGGAGCTGCTCAAGAGCGCCCGAAAGGAGCTGCTCGGCCCGCTCGACGAGGTGCTCAAGCCCGACTGTGTCTTCACGCGGGGCTTCTTGTCCCACGCCGCGCTGAAGCAAGGCAGCGCGCGCGCCATCCGGAGCGCCATCCAGAAGACGGCGGGCCATCCCCTGTGGGCCACGGTGGAGCATCTGGAAGGTCGCGGGGACTACGACATCACCACGCACCCGGTGATGAAGTCGCTGCGCTCGCTCGCGAACAGCGAAGTGATGACGCAGACGCTGGCGAAGATGCCCTGGCTCGAGTCCCTCGCGATGCGTGGCGCCTTGGACCAATGGACGGAGCTGGGCCAGGACCCCAGCGCGTTCCCCGCGCTGCGCCACCTGGACATCTTCCTCTTCCTCGGGTGGGTCTCCGACTTCCTGGCGACACCGCTCGTGTCGAGGCTGGAGCGACTCCAAATCCGCATCTACGTGGGCGCCCAGGTCTCCTCGACGGAGCTGGAGTTCCTTTCGCTCGTACCGACGCTGAAGGTTCCGGAAATCACCTTCCGACTGGTGCGCAACGACACCAAGGATTGGAGCTGCGGTTTCCGTTTCGTGCGCGAGCCAAGTGGCAAGCACGCGGTCCACCTCTTCACCACGACGATGAACGAGCCCTACGAGCAGCTCGTGCGCGACGACCTCCTCGCCGGACTCGAACAGATTGCGCGGTTGGAGCGCTCGAAGCTCACCATGGCCCATCGGCTGCGCTCGGACGTGAAGGCTGAAGTCGAGCGACGCGTCAAAGCGCTCGGCGGCACGCTCGAGACCTGAAGCGCTCGCGAGGAACCGCGACGAGGCCCGGCGTGACGTCTCCGGGCCTCGTCACTTCACCCACGCTTAGCGAGGCACCGTCGTTCCGGACGGCGACGGCTTGGCAGCGGGAGCCGCGTCACTGGTGTCATCGACGGCGTTGGCGGTCCTCCAGGCGAGTGCCGCGAAGCCATCCGGCACCGCACCTCCCTCGTCCTCCGGGTCCGGCGGCGGCTTGTCCCCAATCTCATCCGACTGGTTGGTGCAGGGGTCATACGGCGGTGGCGCGCTCTGCTCCTCGTTTCCCCCCTGATTGCCCTGCCGCGGGTTGGAGCCCGCGTCGACGGCGTCGGTCCCCACGGAGCCTTCGCCCCGAGCCCTCACCGGCGCGGTGAACGTCGTCGTGGGGATGCCCTTGCGGTGGACCTGCGCGAGGAACGCCTCGCTGGAGACGCGGTCACCCGATACGGCGTAGGCGAAGGTCTTCTGGCCGGGGTTGACGCCCAGCGCGAGGAACCTGCCCGTGCTGGGGCACAGCCCGATGACCATCTGCGTGGCGCCCTCGGGCAACCGCGCGTTGGGCGGCAGGCGTTGGACCTTGGGAGTCTTCGGCATCGGACCGGGCTCGGGGCACGACGGGCTCGGCGTCACCGGTCGCGTGCCCAGCGTGCGGCATCCCGTCACCGCACCCACGAGCACCAGGCACATCATCCACTTGTTCATGTTCTTCATCGTCTTCCCCCTCCACTCGAACCAGGCGGGCCCATCCCGCCCTCATTCAAAAACCAGGACGGAGCGAACCCAACTGCGCGGGTCCCGCCGCATCCACGTCATCCGCACGTCTCGCAGTGCATTCGCCGCGCGCTCTCCGCGCTGAATCCGCTCACGCACCGCATTGAAGAAAGGTCCCGCTTCGGCATCGGGTACATCCACCGTCGCCGCGAGCACCGTGCGTGCCCCCGCGTCCAGGAACGCCACGGGCAGGCTGAAGCGCTCATACGTCCAGGTGGTGCCATGCGCGGCCCGGCACGCGGCCAGGATGACCAGGGGCTGGCCTCGCAGCTTCGTCGCGCGCACCTCGCCCGCGGTGAGCGCGTAGCGGCCACCCGCCTCGGGGGACAACACCAGGAGCGACGCCTCGGACACATCCGGGTTCATCAAGCCGTGGGCGTGGACCTCGATTTGCGAGGCGTCCGCCATCGCCTCCAGCACCCGTGAAGGCGTGGCCTGCCGCCCCAACAACATCGTGGCGTCATCCCCAGGCAGCCCCGCCCATCCACCGAGCGCGGGCAGCCCCAGCGACGCGGGCGCCTGCACCTCCGCCACCACCAGCCGACGCCCCATGCTGGTCGCCGGCACGGACGGCTGTGGCCTCACCACGTGGTAGGCCCACGCCAGGTCCTCGGGCAGGAGCCCCGCGCGACCATGCAGCGGAGGACGCGCCACCACCTCCACCCTCGGGCACGCCCGCAGCATCGCCGTCACCGACTCGGGAACCAGCCCTTGAAGCTCCTCATCCAGCGGGGTGCGGCGGCTCGCGTCGTGGTGCTCCACCAGCCGTCCATCCGGGCCTCGCGCCAGCACCAACGTCCGCTCGACATCCACGGTGACGGCGAGGACGCACTGTCCAGGAAGCGCGCCGCCCAGCTCCTCGCCGAAGAGCTGGAACGCCTTCTCCGACTCTCCCGCCCGGGCCGCCGCGAAGAGCAGCGACGTGTAGCTGTAGGCGCGGGCCTTGCGCGCATCGACGCTGGTGGACGGAAGGCGTCGCGCTTCGTCGATGGACTGGCGGAGCAACGCCTCGCCGCGCACCCTGTCTTTCTCCACCAGGAAGCGCCCCTCGATGTGCGTGAGCAGCGCGGCCTCGCCCTGGGTGAGCGTGTGCTGCTGGCGCCGCTCCGACATGCCCGCCACCAGCCGCGCGTCCTGCTCCGGGTCCGGCATCAGCCGCGCCAGGTCCGAGAGCGTCTTCGCTCCCGAGAGCAGCAAGGGCGTCTTGCAGGACAGCGCCTCGCGCATGCGCTCCCGGGCCGGCTCCACGGAGAAGGTGCCCAGCAAGGCCAGCGCGTCGTTCGAGCGGACGAAGTGGCGGATGGTGCAGTCCTCGGGACGCTGCGCGAGCGCCTCCTCCAGGTAGGCCCGCGCCTGAGCGGCGTCACCCTGGTAGCGGGCGAGCTGCCCGAGTTGGAGGAGGAGCTGTGTCTCGCCCCACCTCGGGTCCACGCGGTACAGGGCGCGCGCGGCCTGGAGGTGACGGTGGGACTCCGCCAGTCGGTGGAGCTGGCGATACAAATCACCCAGGTCCGCTTCAATCGGGATGCAGCGGTAGCCGAAGGGATGCTGCTGGCAGAGCGAGGCGGCGCTCAGGAGGTATTGCTCCGCCTGGAGCAGCTCTCCTCGGGAGATGGCCACGCTGGCTCGCTCGTGCTCCAAGAGGAGCGTGAACCACGGGTCTCCGAGTCGAGTGATGAGCGGCGTGAGTTCCTCCAGCCGTTCCCCCACCTTCTCCTCGCGCACCAGCGCGCCCAGGTACAGGTCCACCTCGCCAGCGTCCCGCAGTTCCTCCAGGAACGCGGCGAGTCCACCGGCGACTTCGTGCGTGCGGTACAGCTCCAGGTAGCGACGGGCCAGGGGCGCGCGGACCCGGAAGTCGCGTCCGCTCGCCCTGTGGATGGCATCTCCCAGCGCCGTGCCACCATCGCGCGCATCCAGGACCGCGGCCACCGGCTCCAGCGCGCGCAGCCGCTCCACCGAGGGCGCCGCGCGAATGGCCTCGTACAGGTACATGCGGAACATGCCGGGGTAGGCACGGAGGACCTCGGCGGACACGGGCTCGCCCTGCGTCACGAGCGCATGCCCCCGCGCCGAAATCTCGCGCCGGTCCTCCGTGCCCATCAGTCGGGCGCGCGCCGCGTCCGCGCGAGTCTTCGCCTCCCCCGCCCAGCCTGGCTCCCCCAGCGCGGCCACGGCGTCGAAGGAGCGCGCGGCGAGCGCCCACAGCTCCAAGTCCCGCAGCACCAGGCTCCGGTTCCACAGCGCCTGAGCATGCTTCGGCTGAGCGCTCAGCACCCCCTCCAACAGCGCCAGCGCCGTGGCGGAGTCCCCCTGGTCCAACGCCATGATGGCCTTGTCGCTGGCCACATCCGGAGACGTCCCCGCCTTCGCCAGATAGGGAGCGGCCAGCTCCGCGTTGCGGCGCACCAGATAGGCCGCCGCGAGCCCATGCATGTCGCCCTCGGCCTCCAGCCGCGCCAACTCGCTCAGCGGCGCCGGAGGCGGACCGCCCGCATCTCCCGAGCGCAGCGGTCCATAGGGACGGTGCACGTCCGCGCCGGGATAGCTCACCCGCGCCTCCAGAGTGCGCACCGGAGCGCCGGTCAGGAACAGCTCCGGCGATACGGGCGTGGGACTCCACCGCGAGCGCAAACCCGCCGCGACAGCGGCGGCTCCCGCGATGCCCACCACCACCATGAGCGCGGCCCACCTCGGCCGCGGAATCGAGGACCAGGACCCGTCATCCACCGCCGTACTCCCCGCGTATGTGCCCTGGAAGCCCATGCCCACCCAACGGCAGGGCTCCAGAATCTTCCCGCCGGACGCTACGCCGCTTCTTTCGTCATCGCGATGCCGCCGGGATGTGGACCTCCCCATGAGCGGCCGAAGTTGACGGGCGGGGGCTTCACCGCAGGGCCCCGACACCTGCACCCGGGGGCACGAGCCAATAGCCTCGACCCGGGTGCGAGGAGAACGGGCCGAGCACGACGCGCAAGGGAGCACGCCCCACCAGAGACACACGACGTGGGCTCCGTGCCACGCGCCCGTGGACTAGGCGCCACGGCTCCGCGTCCGGAGGACCACGCACCCTACGGGTTCTCCCGCACGCCCCCCGGCCACGAGCCCTGGCGCAAGCCTTGCTCCCGCTCCGGCCCCAACGCGCGAAGCTCGACCCCCGTCGCGCAGAACCGGAGCCCCATGTTCCGCATCCCCTCGACCCTGCTCGCCCTCTTCACCCTCGCCACCTCCAGCGCGCTCGCCGCCGCGCCCAAGGCCCTACCGGCCCATCCGGGCTGTTTCCTGCTGATGGACCTGGAGACAGGCAAGGTGAGTCGCAACGACAAGGAGAAGTGCGCCACGCGGCTGCCGCCCGCCTCCACCTTCAAGGTGCCCCACGCGCTCATCGCCCTGGAGACAGGTGTCGTGTCGAGCGTGGACGAGGTGCGCAAGTGGGACGGCACGAAGCACGCCATCGCGATGTGGAACCAGGACCAGACGCTGGACACGGCCATGCGCCGCTCCGCGCTGTGGTTCTTCCAGGGCACGGCGAAGCAGCTTGGCCGCGAGCGCATGGAGGACTGGCTCAAGCGCTTCCACTACGGCACGCAGGACGCCTCCGGCGACATCACCCTCTTCTGGCTGGGCGGTCCCCTGCGCATCTCCCCCGACGAGCAGCTCGACTTCCTCGCGCGCATGTTCCGGGGCGAGCTCCCCGTCAGCCCCCAGGTTCTGGAGAAGGTGAAGGGCACGATGACTCACGGACCGGACACCGTGGCCAGCGTCCGCGACGGCATCAACCTGGGCGGTCCCTGGAAGGAGGGCGCGGTGCTGAGCGCCAAGACGGGCTGGTACCCGAACAAGGCGGAGGGTGACGTCACCTGGCTGGTGGGCCACATCGCCTCTCCCAAGGGCCGCCACGTCTTCGTCAGCGCCGTGCGCTCTCCCCCGGGCAAGTCCCCGGCGCGCTCGCCAGCACTCTCCAGCGCCATCGACGCACTCAAGGCGCAAGGCCTGCTCTGAAACGACGATGGGCCGCTTCCCACTCGGGAGGCGGCCCATCTCGGCTTTCGCGTCAGCCCCGGACGTCGGGGCGTTCGCGAGAGGAACTCAGACCACCTTGAGGCGACGGCCCGTGGAGGTGCTGTTCGCCGCATCCTTGAGCGCGTCCTTCTTGTCCGTGCGCTCCCAGGTGAACTCCTTCTCCGTGCGGCCGAAGTGCCCGTACGCGGCGGTCTTCTGGTAGATGGGCCGCAGCAGGTCCAGGTGCTCCGTGATTTCGCGCGGCTTCAGGCCGAACGTCTGACGGATGGCCTTGGCGATGCGCTCCTCGGGAACCGTGGCGGTGCCGAAGGTCTCCACCATGACGCTGACGGGCTCGGCCACGCCGATGGCGTAGGAGACCTGCACCTCGCAGCGGGTCGCCAGACCCGCGGCCACCACCGTCTTGGCGATGTGACGCCCCATGTACGCGGCGGAGCGGTCCACCTTGGACGGGTCCTTGCCGCTGAAGGCGCCGCCACCGTGACGGCCCATGCCGCCGTAGGTGTCGACGATGATCTTCCGGCCGGTGAGGCCCGAGTCGCCCATGGGGCCACCCACCACGAAGCGGCCCGTGGGGTTGATGTAGAACTTGGTCTTGTTGTCGATGAGCTTCTTGGGGAGCGCCTTCGCGATGACGTCCTCGCGGATGGCCTCCTGGATCTTCTTGTTGGAGACGTCGTCCGAGTGCTGGGTGGACACCACCACCGCGTCGATGCGCACCGGGCGGCCCTCGCGGTACTCCACCGTCACCTGGCTCTTGCCGTCGGGACGAAGCCAGTCGTGCTGCTTGCGGCGCACGTCCGCCAGCTTGCGGGTCAGCGCGTGGGCGTAGTGCAGCGGGGCGGGCATCAGCTCCGGCGTCTCGTCGCACGCGAAGCCGAACATCATGCCCTGGTCACCGGCGCCCTGCTCCTTCTTGTTGTCCACGCCGCGCGCGATGTCCTGGCTCTGGCCTTCGATGGCCACCATGACGCCGCAGGTGTTGCCGTCGTAGCCCATGGAGCTGTCGGTGTAGCCAATCCGGCAGATGGTGCTGCGGACAATCTTGGGGATGTCCACGTAGGTGTTCGTCGTCACCTCGCCGGCGACAATCGCGAGGCCCGTCTTGACCAGCGTCTCCACGGCGACGCGAGCCTGCGGGTCCTTGGCGATGATGGCGTCCAGGACGCCGTCGGAGATCTGATCCGCGATCTTGTCCGGGTGGCCCTCGGTGACGGATTCAGACGTGAACAGGTAGTCGGTAGGCATGTCGTCTCAGTGCAAGGGGGGCGCATACCGCGCGCGCGGGCGGACACTAAAGTGTGGTCCCAAGGGAGTCAAACGGCCAGCAAGCCCGCTTCATTCGAGTGTCCGCCATGTGGGGCGAGCGGGCTTGGAGCCCGGCCGCCGAGCATCCGGGGTTGAATTTCGCGAGGCGCCCGGCGTTCTCCTGGGCTAACAGAACGCCGAGCATTCGCTGTGGAGGACTCGCCCGACATGAACGCCCGCTTCCGTACCCTCTCCCTCCTGGTCGCCTTCACCCTGTCCGTGCCCGCACTGGCCGCGGCGCCGAAGAAGGACGACCCGGTCGTCAAGCCGGTGAAGACGGTGGTGACGTCCGTGCGCTACGAGCGCGACGCGGCGGCCCTCAAGCTCTTCGGCGGTGAGGAGCAGGGGAAGTTCCTGCTCGGCGACTCGTGGGCCAAGGGCACCGATGCGCAGCGCAAGGAGTTCGTCACCCTCTTCCACGGCCTGTTCGCGAAGATCGCCTTCCCGCGCGTCCGGGAGAACTTCAAGTCGCTGGAGGACATCGTCTACTCCCCCGCCGAGGTGACGGGCAACGAGGCCACGGTGGACTCCGTCGTCTTCATCAAGCACCCGCTGAAGACGCAGGAGATGAAGCTGAAGTACCGGCTGGTGAAGGACGCCTCCGCGTGGAAGGTCGTGGACGTGACGGTGCTGGGCTCCTCCATGCTCCAGGACATCCGCGACACGCAGGTGCAGCCGCTGCTGGCCCAGGGTGGCTGGGACAAGCTGCTGGAGCGCATGCGGCAGGAGCTGGCGAAGAAGTAGCCGCCGCTCCCACTCCCGACGGCCAGGCCACCAGGCCCCCGGCCGTCGGAGGGGTTCCGAGGGGGCGACGCCTGGCGTAGTCTCGCCCTCCCCCTCCTGCCTGGTCGATGACCCTCCCCCCCTCCGCTCCGCTCACTCCGAGCCGCACCTCCCACGCTCCCTCCGAACGGGAGGTGGACGCGTTCTGCGTGCAGTACGCGCCGCGCGCGCCGGGCAACCCCGCGGTGCGGGACTTGTACCGGCTGTTGCGCGACGTGCCCGAGGACGGCCTGGAGTCGAGGCTCGACTGGGTGGAGCGCTGGATGGCGTGGTTGCGCGAGCGCATCTCCGCCCACGCGCTGGTGGACGCCGCCGAACCCGAAGCGCCCCCCGCCGACACCCGCCTGACGCTGATGATTCGCATCATGGAGGGCGAGCCCGCGATGCGCGCCGCGGTGACGCGGCTGGTGTCCGCCGTGTGCGATGGCAGTCGGGGGCTGAAGCTCTTCGCGCAGGTGGGCCTGCCCGCGGGCCAGGGCTTCCTGTCGGAGGTCTCCGACCGGCTGGCCCGCACGCTGCTCCCCTCCCCGCCGGAGCCCGGCAAGCTGTCGGAGCTGCTCTTGCGCCTGTTCCCGGTGCCGGAGGACGCGGTGTGGCTGGCGCTGCTGTCGCCCGCGCTGCTGACGAAGCTGGCGACGCTGGTGGGCGAGCCCCTGCCCCCGGCTCCGGTGCCCGCCGCCCGCGTGCGCTCCGACCTGATGGACGCGTTGATGCTGCTGGCGGTGCAGACGGCGGCGCTGGGGACCATGGAGGACGTGAGGGACCGCGCCCCGGAGACGTCCTTTCGCGCCTCGCCCTTCCTGCGGCTGCGGATGGTGTGCGACGCGGTGCTCGCGCGCGACGCGGCCTCCGACACGCTGAGAGACCTGGCCACGTGCGTGGACGACTGCCGCCTCGTCGTGGTCAGCGTGTCGCGACACCTGGAGGCCTCGGGCGTCAGCGTGGACCTGGTGTACCGGCTGGAGCGCATCCGCCGGAGCCTGGAGCGCATGGAGGCCATCGCCCGGGTGCTGGGCGCGCCCCGGGGTGAGCCGCGCTGGCGCGAGGCGCTGGGCCTCCTGTCGGACCTCTTGCGGCGCGCGCACGCGGACCGCTCCGTGGGAGAGCTGGTGCGCCGCAACGCGCGGATGCTGGCGCGCAAAATCATCGAGCGCGCGGGCCACTCCGGCGAGCACTACATCACCAGCACGCGCGCCGAGTTCCACGCCATGGTGCACTCGGCGGCGGGCGGCGGGCTGGTGACGGCCGTCGCGGTGGCCAGCAAGTTCGCCCTCACCGCGCTGGCCCTCGCGCCGTTCTTCTCGTGGCTGGCGGTGGGCCTCAACTACGCGGTGGCCTTCCTGCTCATCCAGGTGCTGGGCTTCACGCTGGCCACCAAGCAGCCCTCCGTCACGGCGGCCACGCTGGCGGGCGCGGTGGGCGAGGGTGCCCGGGGAGACCGGCTGTCGAGCCTGGTGGACATCATCCCGCGCATCACCCGCTCGCAGCTGGCCGCCTTCACCGGCAACCTGGGCTGCGTGCTGCCCGCCGCGGTGGCCCTGGCCCTGGCGTGGCAGGCCGCGCGGGGCACGCCCTTCCTCTCCCCCGCCAAGGCCCAGGCCACGGTGGACTCCATGCACCCGTGGAAGAGCGGCTCGCTCCCGTACGCGGCCCTCACCGGGGTGCTGCTGTGGCTGTCCAGCGTGGCGGGTGGGTGGCTGGAGAACTTCGTGGTGTACCGGCGGCTGCCGGAGGCCCTGGCCCACCACCGCGTGCTGCGGCGCGTGCTGGGCGTGGGCGGCGCGCAGCGGCTCGCGGACGGGCTGGTGCACATGGCCTCGGGCGTGGGCGCCAGCGTGACGCTGGGCTTCCTCCTGGCGCTGATGAACGTGCTCGGGCGCTTCTTCGGGCTGCCCCTGGACATCCGCCACGTCACCTTCGCGCTCGGCTCGATGGCCATGGCCGGCGGCGCGCTCGGCCCCCAGGCGGTGCTCCAGCCCGACTTCCTCATGGCCCTGGTGGGCGTGGGGCTCATCGGAGTCATCAACTTCACCGTGTCGTTCTCGCTGGCCCTGGGCGTGGCCGTGCGAGCCCGCGACGTGCCCGTGGGAGAGGCCCTGCCCTTCCTGAAGGCGGTGGGGGCCCGCTTCCTCGCCGACCCCCGCTCGTTCTTCCTGCCCCCCCGGGCCCCGCCCGAGCCGCTGCCAGCCGTACTCCCCGTGGAGGGGGGGCACTGAGGGCTCGCCTGGCCCCCTGTCAATTATTCCCGGGGCCGCTTCCGGGGTTTCCCCGGGGCCCGGAAGCCGGGCGGGCAGGTGGGCCGTGCTTCCGGGGCAGCGCGTTTGTCGGTAGGGTCGCCCGCGAATGAGTGGCGCTCCTCGAAACCCGAACTCGCATTCTCGCTTCGCCTACGCCTTCGCCGAGCTGCTGGTCCGTCGTCCAGGCACCATCCTGGCCGTACTGCTGACCCTGCTCGCCGTGTCCACGTGGGCCACGCTGAAGCTGCGCATCAACTCCAACCAGCTCGACCTCATCTCCCAGGATTTGCCGGAGGTGAAGGACGTCAAGCAGGTCATCGACATGGTGGGGGGCAGCGGCTTCCTGATGGTCGCCCTGCGCTCGACGGACGAGGCCGCGATGAAGCGGACCGCGGACGACATCGCCGGGATGCTCGAGGCCGACAAGGAGAACGTCCGCACCGTCTCCTACAAGCTGCCCGTCGAGTTCATCCAGCAGAACATGGTCCTCTTCGTGAAGACGGAGGACCTGGTCGAGGGCAAGCGCCGCATCATGGCCTTCCTCGAGGACAAGCTGCGCCGCAGCAACCCCTTCTACATCGACATGGGCGCCACCAAGCCGGTGGAGCTGGACATGCAGGACCTGGTCGACAAGTACTCGTCCGTCGGAAAGAAGAGCATCCGCGACGACTACAACATCTCCAGCGACAAGAAGATGGTGCTCATCCTCGTCAAGCCGATGTGGGACACCACGGAGATTGGCAAGACGAAGGACTACCTCGACAAGCTCAACAAGGACCTGGCCGCGTACTCCACGCAGGCCGGCAAGGTGAAGCTGGTCGAGGACTACAAGTTGATGGGCGACTCGCAGACCATCGCCTACGGCTACACCGGCTCGTACAAGACGACGGTGGACGACTCCTTCGCGATTGAGGAGTCGCTGCAGCCCGTCACCGTCATCGCGCTGGTGACCATCTTCGCCATCACCATCCTCTTCTTCCGCAAGCTGGCGCCGACGTTCATCGTCGTCAGCGGCACGGTGATTGGGACGATTTATACGCTGGGCTTCACCTACGCGACGATTGGTGAGCTCAACATGATCACCTCCATCCTGGGCGGCATCCTGATGGGGTTCGGCATCGACTACGGCATCCACTTCACCTTCCGCACGCGGTTGGAGCTGGGCGCGGGCAAGCCGTACGACGTGGCCATCATCGACGCCTTCGTCAACGCGGGGCGCCCCGCGGCGGTGGCCGCCGTCGTCACGGGTGGCTCCTTCTTCGTGTTGATGGTCAGCGAGTTCCGCGGCTTCTCCCAGTTCGGCTTCCTGGCCGGCTGCGGCACGCTCATCCTGGGCCTGACGCTCTTCGTGTGGAGCGCGTCGCTGCTGGCGCTGGTCGGCCGCATCAACCCGGAGTGGCCCAAGAAGCTCATCGGCGAGATGAAGCCGCCGCCGGTCAACTCCGCCATCAGCGGCCAGGAGCTGCGCATCCCCCGTCCCGGCCTGGTGCTGGGCGTGAGCACCGCCATCGTCGCGCTCATCTGCGCCGCCGCCGTTCCCTGGGCGGGCACGGGCGAGCCTCCCGAGGGCGCGCTCGGCTTCTTCGACCGCGTGAAGCACGGCGTGGGCTTCAACTACAACACCCGCGCGCTCATCCCGGACGGCATGTCGTCGGTGCTGCTGCAGGACGAAATCAACGTCCGCTTCAACATCTCCAGCGACCCGATGGCCGTCTACACCAAGGACCTGGACGAGGCCGAGGGCGTGTACCGGGAGCTGACGCAGAACGCGCACAAGTACCCGTCCATCGACCAGGTGGTGAGCATCTTCACCTTCGTTCCGCCCGAGGCGACGGCGAAGGCCAACGAGAAGGTGCTCCAGGAGTGGAAGCAGGACATGGCGAATCTGGAGGCGCGCGGCTTCTCCATCTCCGCGCTCCCGCCGGACATGCAGGACAAGGCCACGTTCTTCATGAAGGTGCTGGATGCGAAGCCCTTCGACGTGCACGGCGTGCCGGACAACTACAAGGCCCAGTTCAAGAACCTGCCCACCGCGCAGAACAAGGGCTACCTCACGTTCATCTACTCGAGCGTGGACCTGTTCGACGGCCAGAAGATGATGCAGTTCGCGGACGAGACGCGCGGCATCCCCGTCACGTACAACCCGGGCCGCTTCGACAAGGACGACTTCGACCCGCCGGGCCCCACCGCGCAGAAGGAGTTCCGGGCCGCGGGCGCCACGCAGCTGTACGCGAAGCTGGCGCGCATCGTCCTCTGGGACGGCAAGGTGACGGTGGTGCTCACGGCGCTGTGGATTCTCGCCATGCACTTCCTGGACTTCCGCAACGCGAAGCTGGCGCTGGCGTCGGTGATTCCGCTGGGCGTGGGCGTGGCGATGATGCTCGGCATCATGTCGCTGACGGGCCTGCGGCTGAACTTCATGAACATCATCATCCTGCCCATCCTCCTGGGCTTCGGGGTGAGTCACGGCCTGTACCTCCTGCATCGCTTCCTGGAAGGCACTTCGCCGCTCGTCGCGCTGAGGAGCGTGGGCGCGGCGGTGGCGTCCTCCACGCTGACGGCGGTGGCGGGCTTCGCCGCGCTGCTGGCCGCCAAGCACAACGGCCTGCGCTCCATGGGCATGGTGGCCTGCATCGGCCTCATCACCACGCTGGTGGTGTCCTTCACGGTGCTGGCCGCGGTGATGCAGCTGATGCACGACCGGCGTCAGCGCGAGGCGTCCCGGGGAGGAAACACGCCCCAGTCCGGCGGCGGTGAGGACAGCTCCACGCGAGCGGCCTGAGGCACGCGGTACACGGTGCGGTAACACGAGGCCCCCTTCCATGAAGGGGGCCGGGAGAGGGACATCATGAGGATGATGCGATGGGCGCCCCTGCTCGGGCTGGGGCTGTTGGCGGGTTGCTCCGCGGTGAAGACGCACCGCGTGCGCGGCGACTATGCCCAGGTGGACCGCAAGGCGACGAAGCGGCTGGTGGTGGTGGCGCAGCCGCTGCCCGACGAGAAGCCCGCGGTGGGTGAGCTGTGGACGCTCATCGCCCGCCAGTGGGTGAACCAGAACCGCGACTTCATCGTGAAGGACAACGTCGCGCTGCCGGGCCGGCCCGCGGACACCACGTTCAAGGGGCTGTGCGTGGAGGGCGTGGAGGGCGTGCTCTGGTTGGACCCGAGCATCAGCCTCAAGGGCGACGGCGCGGAGGCCGAGGTGAAGGCGCAGCTGTTGCGGTGCACCGACGGCCAGGAGGTCTGGGCGGCGGAGGCGGCGGGGAGCTGGAGCTCGAGCGACGAGGACTACGCGGCGCGCGTGACGAAGTTCAGCCAGGAGTTGGGCGAGGAGGTGGCGCCCTACGTCGTGCCCACCACGAAGCTGCTGGCGGCCACGCTGGAGACGCTGCCCAATCCCGAACTGACGGAAGCGGACAAGGACGAGAAAATCGAGCTGGGTGAGTAGGCTCGTCCCTCGTGGACGAGACACTCATCGCCCTGCGGCTCGGTGTCGCGGCGCTGCTCGGCGCCGTGCTCGGCCTGGAGCGGGAGCTGCGCGGACAGGCCGCCGGGCTGCGCACGCACATCCTCGTGTCCCTGGGCGCGTGTCTCTTCACGCTGGCCAGCGTCTTCGTCGAGTGGACGCTGGGCAGCGACTCCCCGAAGGGCTCGAACGCGGACATCAGCCGCATCGCCAGTCAGGTGGTGGTGGGCATCGGCTTCCTGGGCGCGGGCGCCATCATCCGTGACAGGGGACACGTCAAGGGACTGACGACGGCGGCGAACCTGTGGCTCACCGCCTCGGTGGGCCTGGCCACCGGCATGGGCTTCCACTGGGCGGCCGGCACCACGGTGGTCATCGCCCTGCTGGCCCTCGCGGGCCTGCGCCCCGTGGAGCGCGCCATCCGACGCCATCGCATCAAGCGGGGCCTGAAGGTGGAGGGCTCCATCCCCTCGGCCTCCGACGACGAGGACGCATGGGACTGAATCACCTCCGGCCGGCGAGTTGGCGAGGGAACCCGTCGCCAGGCCCCGCCCTCGTGGACGCACGGAACTGAATCCCCCGTGGCCGATGCGCTGGCGAGAGGACCCGTCGCCAGTTCCGTCCTCGTGGACGCTCGCGACCGGGCTGAATCACCCGCAGCCGGCGCGCTGGCGAGGGGATCCGTCGCCAAGCCCCACCCTCGTGGACGCTCGCGGGAGAAACTCAACGACGCGTGTGCGAGTCTCCCTCGGACGGAGGGCCCGCGTGGCGCCCGGAAGGATTGTCCTCGGGCTCGAGCCGGCGCTCCTCGGCATGCTCCGCGGGCCGGCCCACCAGCACCCCTTGCGGCACGTCATCGTCCCCGGCCGCCAGGGCCACCGCTCCTCCGTCCGCGCGGGACCGCACCCTGTCGACGGGGGCGACACCCACAAGCGCTCCCGTCACGTCGTGGTACAGGGCCGCGTGACGGGCCGTCTCTCCGCGCGCCTCCAGCACGTCCGGTCTGACGCCTGGAAGGCTCGCCAGGTCCTCGCGCAGGTACACGTCATCCCGGTCGATGTCCGACACGTCCGAGAAGGCCACCCGGCAGTCGCGGTGGAAGAAACCGCCCTTCTCGATGACGAAGCCCGCCGCGTCGACCGAGACGACGAGGCCCAGGTTCTCCCCATCCCTGTCCCGCGCCGTCATGCCCTGCTGGATGTCCGCTGGATTGAACACGCCCGCCTCCCAGGTCAGGTGTTGACCTGCTCGACCTGAAAGCTGGGCATGGCCCACGCGCCTCGGCACGGGCCTCCCGCCGGGCAGGCAGGGGAACAGGCCCCCGCACCGCGCCCCGGCGGAGGACGCGGTGCTTCAGCCCGTGGTGCGCCCGGACGGCGCGGTGCTGGCGTGCACGGGTTCGGTACGCTCCACCGTGTCGACGAAGCGCCGGTCCATCTCCGTGCGCATGAAGCGCTCGATTTCCTCGGCGGTGGTCAGCTCCATCGCCTCGCGCAGCAGCACCGACGCGTCCACCCGACTCACCCGGCGGATGAAGCGCTTCACGGCCGGAATCTGCCCCGACGTCATCGACAGCTCGTCGAAGCCGAGCGCCAGCAGCACCAGCGTGTAGAGCGGGTCTCCCGCCATCTCCCCGCACATGGACACGGGGATGTTGGCGGCCTTCGCCGCGGCGACGATGGTGTCCAGCATGCGCAGCACGGACAGGTGCAGCGGCCGGTAGAGGTAGGCCACTTCGCGGTTCTGGCGGTCGATGGCCAGCGAGTACTGGATGAGGTCGTTGGTCCCCACCGAGAAGAAGTCGGCCTCCTGCGCCAGCCGGTCCGCGATGATGGCCGCGCTCGGCGTCTCCACCATGATTCCCACCGGGAAGCGCTTGCCCACGGGCACGCCCGCGCGGCCAAGCTCCGTACGGCACGCCTCCAGCTCGCTCCGGGCCTCGCGCAGCTCGCTCACCCCGCAGATGAGGGGGAACATCAGCCGCAGGTTGCCGTGCACGCTGGCGCGCAGGAGCGCGCGGAGCTGGGTGCGGAACAGGTCGCGGTTGGACAGGCAGTAGCGGATGGCCCTCAGGCCCATCGCCGGGTTGGGCTCCTTCTCGTGCTTCGTCTTGCCCGGCACCTTGTCGCCGCCCAAGTCCAGCGTGCGGATGGTGACGGGGCGCCCGCCCATGGCCTCCAGCACCTGACGGTAGGCGCGGTAGTGCTCCTCCTCCGTCGGCGCCGTCTTCCGGTCCAGGAACATGAACTCGGTGCGGTACAGGCCAATGCCCTCCGCGCCGTGCGCCAGGAGCGACGGAATCTCCTCCAGGAACTCCATGTTCCCATTGAGCCGGATGCGGAAGCTGTCCGTGCTGATGGCCTCCAAATCCTTCGTCGCCAACGCGACCTGCTCGGCTTCCTGATGCCGGCGCTGCTCGTCGCGGAAGCTCTGGAGCTGCTCCTCCGTGGGGTTGACCAGGATGATGCCCCGGGTGCCGTCCATGGCCACCAGGTCCCCGGGAGAAATCTGCTCGCTGGCCCTTCCCGCGCCCACCACGGCGGGCGTCTCGCGCGCCCGGGCCACAATCGCCGTGTGACTCGTCTGGCCACCCAGGTCCGTCACGAAACCCGCCACCCGGCCGCTGCGCGCCATCATCGCGGCGTCGGCCGGAGGCAGGTCGTGTGCGACGACGATGGCCTCCGCGGGGACCTCCACCTCTTCGTCCACCACCTGGCCCATCAGGTTGCGGATGATGCGGTCGGCGACGTAGTCCACGTCGGAGCGCCGCTCGCGGAAGTACTCGTCCGGGATGTTGTCGAACAGGTGCTTGATTTTGCGCGCCACGCGGCGGACGGCCCACTCGGCGTTGATGCGGTCCTCGACGATGAGCTGGTTGACCGCGTCCACCAGCATCGGGTCATGGAGCATCAGCCGATGCGCTTCCAGGATGAGGGCGTGGTCGGAGCCCTCGGTGCGCGTGATTTGTTCCTTGAGCTCGGCGAGCTGGCGGTCGGACAGGTCCACCGCCGTCTTCATCCTCATCCGCTCGGGCTCGACCTCCGCCTCCGCCAGCCTCAGCTTCGGCGTGCGGATGCGTTTGCGGTCCAGGATGAAGGCGTGGCCGACCGCCACGCCGGGTGAGGCGCCGATGCCCATCAACCTCAGTGTGGGAGTGGCTTGGCTGCTCACGTGTCTTTCTTTCCTCCGCGTCCTACCGCGTTTGCATTCTCACCCGTCACTTCGACTCGCCAAAACGGTCGGCGATGAGCTTTGCCAACTCCTGGAGACATGCCTCGGCGTCGTCTCCCTTACACGTCACCTTCACCTTGAACCCCTGGGCGGCCGCCAGCATCAGCACCCCCATGATGGACTTGGCGTTGGCCTTCTGACCCTCGGCCTCGATGAAGACGTCGCTCTTGAAGCGATTGGCCACCTTGACCATCTGCGCCGCCGCCCGGGCATGCAGCCCCAGCTCGTTGATGATCTCGTATGTTCCTTCGGCCACCGTTGACATCGCGACTCCTACCTCTCGTCTTACCTAAAGGAAGGCACCCGCCGCGCCAGCCAGAATCGCCGCGAGGTAGAGCACCACGTAGTTGGGCACCCGACGGCTGACCAGCACGTAGGATGCAACCCCCAGGGCCAGGCACCCGGCCGCCAGCAGGGGCGCATGGGCCCCGCCCGCGTTGGCCCCGAAGGACACCGCCAGCCAGGCCGCGAGCCCGCCAGCGCACAGCGCCGCCACCGTCCTGAGCCGCGCCCCTCGCGCCGGCAGGTTGGCCCGCGCCACCGCCTCCACCAGCCGGTCTCCCAGGGTGAGCCCCAGCCAGTACAACCGCACCCGCAGGAGCATGTGGACCAGATTGTAGAACAGCAGGAACACCGGCACCGCCCACAGCCCCATCAGCGGCACCAGCGCGGCGCCCACCGCGCCAGCCGCGGGCTTGAGCGACAGCCAGAAGAAGCCGTCCCCCAGCGCGGCCAGCGGCCCCATCAGCGCCGCCTTGAAGGCCACCACCTTGTCGGGCGTCTCCTCGCCCCGGGCGATTCTCTCCTCGTGGAACACCACCCCGCCGACGATGGCCGCGGCCACGTACGGGTGGGTGTTGAAGAAGACCAGGTGCCGGCGGACGGCCTCCTCGCGCGCGGTGCCTGACGCGTACAGCCGCTCCAGTGCGGGGAAGACGGCGTAGGCCAGCCCCAGGTTCTGCATGCCCTTGGGGTTCCATGACGCCTGGAGGAAGAGCGAGCGCATGAAGACGCGCAGCAGCACCGTCCAGGGCAGCGCGGTGTCCGGAGCGCTCACGAGCGCTCCTGGAGCAGGAAGAAGACCACGGTGACAGTGACGGCCGCCGCGCCCAGCGCCGCGTAGAGGGGAGCCCGCCTGGCGTGGCTGCCCTGCGCGGCGATGGCGGCGGCCACGGAGGCCATCGCGGGCCAGGCCCACGCCAGCCCGCGCACCAGCATGGGGGGCATCTCCTGGAGCATCGGCTCCGCGAAGAAGCCGGCGAGCGCACACAGCGACGTCAGCACGCCGTACACCACGAAGTGCGGCCACATGCCCCACAGGTTCTGCCGCATGGCGCGCGTGAGGTTGCCCGTCTCCGCGGACGCCAGGGCCACCCGCGCCAGCCGGGCCGAGTAGCCCTCCAGGAGCCGGTCCGCGCGCCGCCCCACCCTTCCCATGCCGATGAAGAGCAGCACCGCCAGCGACCAGATGGCCGGCGTGGAGCCCGCGCCGGAGGCCAGCGTAATCGTGGCCGCGGCGGCGCTGGTGGCGGTGGCCGCCAGGGTGTCGTTCTCCGGCAGCGCCGCGCCCAGGTTGGCGGTGCCCAGGAAGAACAGCTCCAGCAACAGGCCCACGCCCAGCCCGGAGGGCACGTCATTGAGGAGCAGCCCCATGACGGTGGCGGCGACGAGCGGCCGGGACAGCATGGCCTGGAGGAACGCCTTGCGCTCCACGGCCACCAGTCCGCCCCACACTCCCGCCAGCGCCACCTGGGTCCAGACGACGCTCACGCGCTCACCCGGCCTTCGCCCACCGCTCGGACAGGTCCGGCAGCTCCACCGGCTTCTCCGCGGGCACCGCGCGCGCTTCCACCCGCACGCCCTGCTCCGCCAGTTGCTGGAGCGTGCGCAGCTCCGCCTCCGCCAGGAACACGGACGGGGACACCTGCCGCCGGCCGGTGCCGAAGTGGACGTTGCCCAGGTTCAGCTCGCCCAGGCTCAGCCCGTGCGCGTACGCGAAGGGCACCGAGGCCACGTCGCGCAGGAGCACCAGCGTGCGCACCCCGTCCTTGGACAGGGCCGCGAAGTCCACCTGGGAGAGGGGGAGGATCTGCACCTCGATGGCGCTTTGCACCGCCAGCGCCATGGCGGCGCGGATGAGCGGGCTGGAGGCAGCCTCGTCATCCGCGACCACGACGCGGGACACCTTGAGGTGGGGGAGCCAGGCCTCGACGACCTGGCCGTGGATGAGGCGGTTGTCGACGCGGACCAGGGTGATCACGGCAGTCTCGAATCGCCGACCCGCGCGGGTCCGTCAAGTTCGCGGTTGCTGCTGGGCCTCGCGAAGCAGGGCGGATGCACAGGTGATGTTGCGTTGACCATGGGATGCCAGCTGGTTGGCCATCTCAGGGAGGGTGAGCTGCTCGGAACGGAGCGAGTTCGCCTTGAGGAGCATGGGCAGGTTGACGCCCGCCAGGACCTCCAGGTTCATGCGCTGACACATCATCAGCGACTCCTTACAGGGCGTACCTCCGAACAGGTCCGCGAGGATGATGACACCGTCACCGGTGTCCACGCGCGACACCGCCTGCTTCATCTTCGCGCGGATGTCCTCAACGGGAGTCCCCGGCTCGATGTTGCAGGTTGCCACCGCGGGGAGTTTCCCCACGATCTGTTCCGCGGTGGAGACCAGCTCCTCCGCCAAACGCCCGTGCGATGCGACGACGAGGCCGACCATGTTCACTCCTGACCAACCCCCCGGAGATCGCGTCCTACGCCTGAACACGAAGTTGCGCAACTCCGGCGAAAGTTTCCGCCCTGTACCCTGGATAAGCTCTCACGTCTTGTCTCGAAAGGTAAGACGCAGTTGCCTCCCGTGCCCGAAATTTCGGGTCCGGCCTCGCGAAGGGCTGTCGCCTGCCGGACGGGGGAGCGCCATTCGCATCCCCCACGAATATGAGATGCGGCGTGGAGGGTGAAGGTGCTCGGCGCCAACAAGAGTGCGCCCACGCTCCTCTCACCCTCGGACAGCGAGGGAGCAGCCGCCTCACCTGACAGGAGGGCTCGTCCGCAAGCTCGCCCCTCCTCTCGGGGCATGGTTGACTGCCGGAACTTGGGGCGCGCCGGGCCCCCACCTCCGGCGATGCGGGAGGACTGCGTGGCGAAGCAGAAGCTGCTGAAAGCCGGGGATGCGCTGCCGGACGTGACGTTGACGGGAGCGGGCAACCAGCCGGTGCGCTTGCGCGACCTCTCCGGGCAGAGGGTGCTCGTCGTCTACTTCTACCCGCGGGACGACTCGCCGGGTTGTACCGTGCAGGCGTGCGGCCTGAGGGACCAGTACGAGGACTTCGTCGCGGCGGGCGCGGAAGTCGTGGGCATCAGCGGTGACTCCTCCGCCTCCCACCAGGGCTTCGCCGCCAAGCACCGCCTGCCCTTCGTGCTGTTGAGCGACGAGAAGGGCGAGGCGCGCGAGGCCTTCGGCGTCGGCACCTCCTTCCTGGGCCTGCTCCCCGGCCGCGTGACGTTCGTCGTGGACCGCGCCGGAGTCATTCGCGACAGCTTCGAATCCCAGGTTCGAGTGGGCGAACACGTGCGGCGCTCCCTGGAGCTCGTCCGCTCCCTCGCCGGTGGAAGCGGGCCCGCCACAGGGAAGTGACGCGAACGGAGCGCGTGCGCGGGCCTCCAATGTCGAGGCCGCACGCGCGCGTCCCATTCGCGAACAGGCCGCGCGGCGAAACCGGCCGCGCGACCCGCCCCACCGCGCCAACCCCGCGATGCGCCTGGGTTTCCACCCGCGCAACGCTCATGGCCCAGGCCTTGCTCTTGTGTCCGGATGCCACGCGATGACCGCGCGGCACGACGCAAGGAACACCGCCATGACCCCCCAAACCGAAAGCTTCTACGACACGGTCCTCTTCGCGCTCGGCCCCGTCGTGCTCGGCTACGCCGCGTGCATGGTGGCCCTGCTCGTGTCGTACGCCCGGCCCTAGTCGCACCCGGCTGTCGGGGTCTGGACGGGATTCCTCGGGCGGGGCTATAAAGTGGATATCGCGACAGGGCCGCATTCTCTGAATGAGGACCGCCGCGTACTCCGCGAAGTCACTCCCAAAAGTATCCCCCCGAAAGGAAGTCCCCGACATGAGCTTCAGCTCAGGTGGTCGCCTCAATTGGTGGATGGGTGCAGTTGTCAGTGTCTCGCTGCTGGGTGCCTGTGGTGCTCCGGAGGAGCGCGCGGGTGAAGTGCCCACCGAGGGCGAGTCGGCGCGAGATGCCGTCGCCGGAGACGTGGCGGTGAAGCTGTCGGTGCCGCGCTCGTCGCTGGCGGCCCGAGAGAGCGTGAGCGTGACGGTGACGCTCACCAACGTGGCGAAGGACACGGTGCGGCTGCTCAAGTGGCACACGCCGACGGACGGCCTCAAGGAGGACCTGTTCGCGGTGACGGTGGACGGCGCGAAGGCGGAGTACAACGGCCGTCACTACAAGTGGGCCACGCCGGTGACGACGGACTTCCTGCGCCTGGCGGCCGGGGAGAGCGTCTCGTACACGGTGGACCTGGGCACCATCTACGACTTCTCGAAGACGGGCAGCTACAGCATCCGCTACGACTCGGATGGTCACCACTCGGACGTGGGCCACGAGGGCGTGTCCCAGCTGCGCTCCGACAGCGTGGAGCTGTTCATTGAAGGCCGTGAGTTCCAGGCGCCGGTGGCCTGGGGCACGGACTCGGTCTCCGCGCAGGCGCTGTCCACGTCGAGCTGCACGGGCTCGCGTCCCGCCTCCACGGTGTCGACGGCGTTCTCCACCGCGCAGTCGATGACGAACAACTCCGTCAGCTACCTCAACGGCACCATCGGCTCGCGGTTCACGACCTGGTTCGGGCCGAACAACGCGTCCAACCTGAGCACCATCAAGGCGCACTACGCGGCCATCAAGAGCGCCTTCGACACCCGGTCGGTCATCGTCGACTGCGCGTGCTCGGACAGCGCCTACGCGTACGTCTACAAGAACCAGCCGTACCGCATCTACGTGTGCAACGCCTTCTGGAGCGCGCCGATGTCCGGCACCGACTCCAAGGGCGGCACGCTGGTCCACGAGATGAGCCACTTCACGGTGGTGGCGGACACGGATGACTGGGCCTACGGCCAGAGCGCCTGCCGCAGCCTGACCAGCTCCAACTCCGCGCGCGCCCGCGACAACGCGGACAGCCACGAGTACTTCGCGGAGAACACCCCCGCGCTGCCGTGACAGCCCGCCGTTGACATGATGTGAAGGGAAGCGGGGGTGCGGCCGGCGCCCCCGTTTTCTTTTGTGGAAGGCGCGAGGCATGGGGCCCCGCGCCGTCTTCGAGCTCGGAGGAATCCATGACGCGTGGACACGTGGGCCGCATCGCGCTTTTGACCCTGGCCATCACCGGGTCTGGCTGTGCGACGCGCAAGGAAGAGACAGCACCGCCAGCGGATGCGCGGACGCAGGAGGAGGCAGCCGTGGCGAAGACGCTGGAGTGCGCGCTGACAGGCCCCGCCCAGGTGAAGGCGGGCGAGCCGGTGGAGCTGGTGTTCAAGCTCACCAACCCCACGAAGGAGCCCCTGTACGTGCTCAAGTGGCACACGCCGCTGGAGGGCATCCGCAACGACATCTTCCAGGTGTCGCGCGACGGCGCCGCCTCCGAGCTGTCCTACGGCGGACCCATGGTGAAGCGCGCGCCGCCGGACGCTTCCTCCTACGCCACCCTCGCTCCGGGCGAGTCGGTGGAGGGCCGCGTGGACGTGGCGCCCGCGTACGGGCTCCAGGAGCCGGGCACCTACCGCATCACCTTCCGGGGGCCGCTGATGGACGTCACCTCGGAGCAGGCGAAGGTCCCCGCGCTCGCGGGCGACTACCACGACGCGGCGCTGAAGTGCCCCGAAGTCGTCGTGACTGTCACGTAGGGCGCGAGGTGAAGGAGCACCGGGCGCTCGCGCGCGGACTACAGCGCGAGCACGCCCTGCACGGACTCCATCATCCGCACACGCCGCTGGGTGACGGGGCTGCTGCCATCCAGCAGCGCCGCCGTCTCCGACAGCACCTGCTCCAGCGGATAGCGCTTCACATACGGGTCCGGTGTCGTCTGGCCGCCGGGCACCGTGGACTGCCAGCCCACCATCAAGTCCGTGGCGCCCTCCAGCGCGGCCTCCACGGCGGCGAAGGCGAGCCGGCCCGCGATCATCCGGTCATGGTGGGTGGGACTGCCGCCGCGCACCAGGTGGCCCAGCACCATGCCGCGCGCCTCCACGCCCTTCATGTCCTTCAAGCGCTCCTGGAGCCGCGAGACGAGCAGCGTCGTGGGCAGCTCCACGCCCTCCGCCTTCAGCACCAGGACGCGCCGCTTGGTGCGCCCCTCCGCCAGGTTGCGCCGCACCAGGTCCTCCAGCGCCTGGAGGATGTCCGCCTCTCCCCTCCCCTGCTCCCGGAACAGCACCGCGTCGGCGCCCGCGGAGACGGCCGCCGCCATGGCGAGGTAGCCACAGTGCCGCCCCATCACCTCGACGATGAAGGCGCGGCGGTGGGCGCGCGCGGTGTCGGAGATGCGGTCGCACGCCTCGACAATCGTGTTGAGCGCCGTGTCCACGCCGATGGCGGACGCGCTGCAACCGATGTCGTTGTCGATGGACGCGGGGATGCCGACAATGGGCGTCTTGCACTCACGCGCCAGCAGGTGCGCGCCGGTGAGGCTGCCGTTGCCGCCGATGACGACGAGCCCCGACAAGTCCTCCAGTCGCCGGGCCGCGTCCGCGCGTCCCTCCGGCGTCATGAAGCGCTGGCTGCGGGCGCTGCCCAGGATGGTCCCACCCAACTGGCCGCTCGCATCCAGCTCCGGCTCCGGCACCAGCGGACCGCCCTCGCCGTCGGGCCGGGTCAGCTCGCGGAAGCGGCCCTCCATCAGCCCCTCGTAGCCGAACTCCACGCCCAGCACGCGCACGCCGCGCACCGCCGCCACGCGCACCAGCGCGCGCAGCGCCGTGTTCATCCCCGGCGAATCCCCGCCAGACGTCATCACCGCGAGTGTCCTGGCCATGAGCCTCTCCTCGTGCGTGTTCCAGCGCGGGACGCCCCGTGCGTCCGTGAGGCCTCACCATAACGCGAGGAACACGGCCTCCGGAAAACTCAGCCCACCACCAGCCGCGCGCGCTGTCGGGCCGGACGGATGTGCGCCCGCGCCCCCGCGCCGAAAACCAGGAAGTCCTCTTCCATGCCATCGCTGAAGATGACGCCCCCCGACGGCATCCGCGACTCCAGCACCAGCTCCTGCTCCGCCGTCACGAAGCCGCCCACCACCTCCGCGCCCGAGTGACGGCTCACGAAGGGCTCGCGCACCACGAAGGCCAGCCGGGGCTCCTCCCACGCCAGCCGCCACGCCTCCCCGGGCACGCCGCCCGTCTGCGCGGTGAGGCTCCGGGCCAGCGTGAAGACGGAGGACAGCCACCCGCTGGAGCCCGCGCCCGTGGACACCAGCACGCCACTGGACGACTGCGACTCCTCGTGTCCGCCATGGCTCAACCTGTAGCGCGCCGACACGTGGGTCCTCGCGCCGATGAACAAGTCGTTGAAGGCCAACAGCCGCTGCCCGTCCTCCAACCGCGCCTCCGCCAGCGTGACGCCGCGCACCCGGGCCTTGCCCTCGAGCACCTTGCGCACCGCGCCACGCGCCCCCGCGACTTCGTAGGGCAAGAGCACTCCGTCGAAGCGCTCCGGGTCCGGATTCACGCCCACCAGCGGCTGCTCGCCCACGTACTTGGCCACGTTCGCCACCAGGCCGTCCTGCCCCGCCACGACGACAACCTCCTTCCCGCTGAAGAGGAAGGTGGGCACCAGGCCCCGGTCCACCTGCTGCACCGGAAGCCCTACGTTGAGCGAGTCGCGGAGCCGGTCCACCGCGCGCAGGTACGCTTCGTCCTCGCGCTCGAACTCCTCGAAGTCCTGCCCCGCGTGCTCCACGTAGAACTTCGCCTGCTTCTTCGTGTTGAAGCGCTCCACCAGCCCCGCCAGCCGCGTGCGGCGGGTGACGAGCAGGATTTTCTCGTACATGACCCGGCCCTCCCTCGTCGTGGCTCAGCGCTCGCGGGGAGGCCCGTGTGGGGTGTTGCGCGCGGTGTCCCTCGGCGGCTTCGAGCCCGCGCCGCTCATCAGCGAGTTCAAGAGGTCCGGCGACACGTTCAGCTCGCCGATGCGGTGCGCGTTCTCCGCCATCTCCCGGAAGGCGAGCGCGATGTTCAGCGCCGGGTCCCCACCATTCACGGACGTCGCCATCAGCGTCTTCCAGTCCACCCCGCGCACCGGCGCCAGCGTCTTCTCCAGCGCGTAGGCCCGCGCGTCGGCGGCCTGCTTCTCGTTCTGCGCCCAGCGCTCCATCAGCGCCGAGCGCTGCTCCTCCACCGCGATGTCCCCCGCCATCTTCGCCTCGCGAAGCTGCCGCTGGCGCTCCTGCACCGCCAGCTCCGTCGCCAGCTCGCTCTCCTTGATGCGCCGCTCCTGCTCCACCGCCGCGTTGCGCCGCGCGTAGACGGCCTCGTCCGCCTGACGCTGCAGCCCCTCGCGCGCCTCGGCCTCCAGCGCCCGGGCCATCTCCGGCGTCGGCTTCGCGGACAACAGCGAGAACGCCATCACCTCCACCCCCAGCGCCCGGATGGGCTCCGCCGTCGACAGCGCCGCCAGCACCTGGGCTTCAATCGTCTGCGCGCCCACCAGCACCTCGCGCAACACCATCCCCTGCACCACCGTGCGCGCGCGCACCTGCGCCACCTGCACCAGCCGCTCCGGCAGCTTCTCCGGGTCCTCCGAGCGGTGCCGCCCCGATGACGCCAACGAGTAGTCCAGCAGCGCCGCCAGCTTGCGCGCGTCCGCCACCCGGTACGTGAGCTGCCCCTGCAGCGTCACCGCCTGGAAGTCCCGGGTGATTTCGTTGAAGGCGAAGGGCACGTCCACGCTCGACAAGGGCACGCTCACCAACGTCGCCGACGGCTTCCAGTAGAAGAACGAGAGCCCCGCCCCCTCCCGCACCACCGTGCCTCCCTCGAACTGAATCACATACGACGTCGGTGCCGCCTTCATGTACCCGATGACCATGCGCCCGCCCCTCGCTGCTTCGTGTATTGTCGACACAGTCTTAGTGTCAAAAGAACACGATTGCAAATCGAAATCGGGACCTTCGAGTCGTGGACGAATGCGACGTGCATGCGCAGCTTTGCGGGGAAGCGCTGGTCTGGTTCCTTCTGGACAGGGTCCCCCGACCTTGCCAATGCACGGGGAGGGAGTGCCTCATGCACATCGCGGTGATTTCAGACCTCCACCTGGGCAGACGCGACGTGGCGGACCACTTCGGCCACGAGGACTCCTCGTTCGCCCGCTTCCTGCGCGTGCTGGAGGGCAACTTCGAGCGAATCGTCCTCCTGGGCGACATCTTCGAAACGCTCACCTCGCGGGCCCCTGGACACCAGGCGGCCGAGCTGGCGGCCGCGCGCGCCGCCCACCCGGAGTTGGTGCGCCGCTTCGCCGAGCCCCAGTACCACTACGTCCACGGCAACCATGACCTCGTCTCCGGCACGGCGCTCGGCGCGCCGGAGCACCTGGTGCTCGAGGCCGACGGCATCCGGATGTTGTTCACCCACGGGCACCACCACGACTGGGTCATCCGCAAGGCGCGCTGGTTCTCGGAGGCCTCGGTGTGGGCGGGCGGGTGGCTGCGGCGGATGCACCTGCGCGCGATGTTCCGCATGTTCAAGGCGCTGGACGCCCGGCTCTCGCACGCGCTGCCGGACCCGGCGCGGTGCACCTTCCAGCAGTGGGCCCTGGCGCGGGCCAGCGACAGCGCCGCGGACGTCGTCGTCACCGGCCACACCCACCTGGGCATGAAGGTGGAGCACGGCAGCCGGCTGTTCCTCAACAGCGGCACATGCTCGGAGGGCCAGTTCTCCTTCCTCAGCCTGGACACCCGCGCCGGCCAGTACGCGCTCCACACGTCCTGGTAGCGCGGGCTGGCGGGACGCGGAGCGGGCAGCGGACCGGGCCCCTCACGTTCCGCTCGCTCCCACCCGGGACGGGCGAAGTAACATCGCCGGATGTTCAGGCGGCTCACCCAAGCGCTCCGGCTGCTCGCGCGGAGCATCCCGGGTCCGAGCTCCGACGAAGGGACTCCACGCGGCGGCGCGGTACCTTCCGAGGAGGCTCCGGACAGCGCCCGCCGAGCACCCGCCGCCCGCCGCGCCTCGCAGCAGCCAGGGCGCGCGTCCCGCTACTTCGACCTGCACGACGACTTCCGCAACCCGGCCCGGCGCGAGCTGAGCGACCCGGTGGCCCTGGACGGGAAGAAGCCACGCTCCGTCTGGTCCTTCACCTCTGGCGCCCCGGTGTCGCACCAGGGCCGGCTGAAGCTGACCGCCGAGCCTCCCGGCCGCCCCCTGGACTTCTCCCTGGCGGGCGCGGGCCTCACCCCCATCGTCCACGCCACCGTGGCCTCCATCTTCCGGGAGCTGGCCCCGGAGGACGTTCAGCTCATCCCCGTGGAAGTCGAAGGCGAGCCCGAGCCCTTCTTCATCCTCGTCGCCACCCGCCTCATCCCCTGCCTGGATGAACGCGCCTGCGCGGAGGTCTCCCACTACACCGCCGAGGACGGCCCACCGGAGCGCGTGGGTCATTACCGCACCGTCCGCGGCCTGCGCATCGACGCGACGAAGACGCAGGGCGCTCGCGTGCTGCGCACCTGGGGCTGGCCCGTCAGCCTCATCGTCTCCGAGGGAATCAAGGAGGCCCTGGAGCACGCGGGCGTCTCCGGCCTCCGCTTCGCCGAAGTCACCCCTCCGTCGCCCGCACGCAAACGCCGTCGCAAGACGCGGAGCAAACCGAGACGCGGATGACCCACCCGACCCGCAACGTTTGATTCCCAAATGGCTTGACACCCGAGGGTCGCGAACTTGTGGGGTAGGTGAACCAACTGTATCTTTCTCGCCTTACAGCTAATTCCTGAGGCGACAGTTGGACAGGCTCGACGCGCCGGTGCCGGTTCCCGTTGAAGACGTTTATTTCGGGAAATATAGAATTCTGCAAAGGCTCGCGGCGGGCGGGATGGCGCACATCTTCCTGGCCTCGATTGATGGACCGGACGGCTTCTCCAAGCCGTGTGTCATCAAGCGGGTGCTGCCGGAGTACGCCAACCTGGAGGCGTTCAGCCGGATGTTCGCGGACGAGGCGAAGGTCGCCGCGCTGCTGACGCATCCGAACATCGTGCAGGTCTTCGACTTCGGGAAGATTGATGGCCAGTACTACCTGGCCATGGAGTGGATTCAGGGGCAGGCGTTGGACCGGGTGCTGCGGCACGCGTGGAAGTCGCACTTCCCCCTGGGCCAGCGGGTGGCGGTGGACGTGGGAATCGCGGTGGCGGACGCGCTGGCGTACGCGCACTCGAAGACGCTGCCGGACGGCACGCCGCTGAAGCTGGTGCACCGCGACGTCACGCCGGGCAACGTGCTGGTGTCGCGCGACGGCATCATCAAGCTGGCCGACTTCGGCATCGTGAAGAGCGCCGTGAATGTGGAGCGCACCAGCGTGGGCGTGGTGAAGGGCAAGTACGCGTACATGTCCCCGGAGCAGATTACCAACCGGGAGCTGGACCACCGCTCGGACCTCTACTCCCTGGGCATCGTCCTGTACGAGGCGTCCACCGGGCGCCGCCTGTTCAAGCGCGAGACGGTGGAGCAGACCATCATCGCCGCCACCCAGGTGCAGGTGACTGCTCCGTCGCTGGTGTCACCGGGTTTCTCGCCGGAGCTGGAGCGCATCATCCTGCGCCTGTTGGAGAAGGAGCCCGACGCGCGCTACCAGAGCGCCCGCGAGCTGGCGATGGACCTGGAGCGCTTCCGCGCCGCGCAGCAGTGGACGTCCGGCGGGCGCGAGCTGGCCTCGCTGGTGACGTCGCTGTTCCCCGCCGACACGACGGGCCAGCACGCCACGGCGCTGTCCGCGTTCGGCTCGTCGCCCGGCAGCGGCATGTCCGGCATGTCCGGCGGCGGCCTCCCCTTCGAGCGCACGCCGAGCCCCGTCTCGCGCCTGCCGCCCCCCGTGGAGGAGCGGACCTCGCCCACCATGCGCAGCCCCGTGGCGGTGCTTCCCGAGTCCATCCCCGTGGACCTGGACGAGCCGCCCTTCCCCTGGCCCGTCGTGCTGACCGCGGGAGCCGCGGCCTGCGCCAGTGCCCTGTTCTGGTACTTCGTCGTCGTCTGAAGCGGACGGCCTTCGTGCCCGGGCTGATGTGGCGCGTGCGGTGAGACCGAGAAGCGGATGAAACAGAAGACCTGGATTGCCGTCATCGTCGTCGGAACCCTTGCCCTCAACGCCATGGCCTACGTGGTGGTGCGCAAACGCCGCGCGACGGACGCCATTCCCACCACCACTACCGCCCCCGTCACGCCTCCGACGCAGGCCGCGACAGCCACCCCACCTCCGCCCCCGCCCGCGGCTCCGGTGGATGACGCGAGCGAGGGACTGGCCCGCGCGCGCCGCGCCGCCGGACTCGCCGCGCTGGAAGACCGCGACTACGAAACGGCCGTCAGCGAGTTCACCGAGGCGCTGAGCCTGCGCAAGACGCCCGGCGGAGACCTGGTGGAGCTCTTGCGCATCGCCACCGACCTCCAGTCGCGCGAGCGCAACCGGGGACGCACGGAGCAGGCCAAGGCGACGCGAGAGCCTCCGGCGCGACAGGCGGCCCGGACGCGTGCCTCCAAGACGGCCTCGGCGGCGCGGGCGCAGCCCAAGGAGGAGCCCGCCGTGCTGGAGGAGCCTCGCGGCGGCCTGCTGCTGGTGACGTCCACGCCGCCGGGCCTCGTCGTGCAGGTGGATGGGAAGGCCGTGGACATGACTCCCGCGCGGCTGCCCCTGCGCGCGGGGACGTACCGCGTGGCGCTCGCGCAGGGAGACCGGAAGCTGGTGGAGGAGACGGTGGAGCTGGAGGAGGACGCGGTGCACTCCATCAATCGCGACGTCAGCGGACAGCTCACGCCCGTTGTCACGCGGCCCGCCGCGCCCACCTCGCCCGTGGCCGCCGTCACCGCGCCGGGCGCCGCCGCCGTGGAGCCTCCCGCCGCCCACGCGCCCACGCCCGTCGCCGCGCCCGTGGCCGCCGCCGCGCCCGAAGTGGCGAAGGCCGCCGCGACGGGCCGGGGTGAGCTGGACATCACCTCTCCGGCTCTCTACGGCGAGGTCTGGGTCAACAACCGTCCCTATGGCTTTCCTCCGCTGATCGCCCAGAACCTGCCCGCCGGCCCTGCCCGCGTGGAGGTCCGCGTCAACGGCGAGGTGAAGCGTCGCATGAGTGTCGAGGTCGAGCCGGGTCGTCGCACGGCCGTCCGGGTGCGCTGAACCCCGCCGCGCACCGCTGTCTCCCCATCCTTGTCGGACGCGGGCCCTGGCCGCCCTCGCCCCTTCCTTGCCCAGAGGTCCGCCCTCCATGTCACTCCGCCTTCGCTGGCCCCGCCACCTGTTGCTCCCACTGCTGCTCTGCGGCGCCCCCTCCGCCCTCGCCCAGTGGGAGCCGGAGACGTCCGACCCCGCCTCCGAGGCCTCGCCCGCGCCGCCTCCCGCCGAGGCCCAGGACGTGCCGCTCGACGAGGAGTCCGACGTGCACAGCCAGGTGGCGTCGTTCGCCATCACCAGGCTGCGCGACTCGCCGGCCGTGGTGACGTCGATGACGGGGGAGGAGATTCGCAACTCGGGAGCTCGGGACTTGATGGACCTGCTGCTCCAGGTGCCGGGCTTCTTCTTCGGCGTGGACACCCAGGGCGCCGTCGGCCCGGGGTTCCGCGGGCTGTGGGGCTACGAGGGCAAGGTGCTGCTCGTCGTCGACGGCAAGGAGCTCAACGAGCAGCTCTACTCGACGATGCAGTTGGGCAACGAGCTGCCCGTGGAGCTCATCGAGCGCATCGAAGTCGTGCGCGGCCCCGGCTCGGTCATCTACGGCGGCAACGCGGAGCTGGCCGTCATCAACGTCATCACCCGGGGCGTGCAGGGCAGCACCGACTTGATGGTGTCCGGCACCTACGGGCAGTTGGAGAAGGTCAACGGACGGCGGAGCCTGACGCTGTCGGGACGCAAGGTGTTCGAGTCCGCGCCGGGCCTGAGCGTCTTCGCCTCCGCGTCGCTGGGACAGGGCCAGCGCAGCGACGCCCAGTTCCAGGACTTCTTCGGCAACACCGCGGACATGGGCGGCAACACGAAGCTCAACCCGACGACGGTGCAGGCGGGCGTGGGCTACCGGGACCTCCAACTGAGCGTGCTGTACCAGCGCTTCGCGACGTCGGCCATCGTCGCCTTCGACGAGGTGCTGGATGCGCCCTCGTCCTCCGACTTCGAGTCGTTCCACGCGGAGCTGAGCAACCGCTTCCGACCCAGCGAGCGGGTGGAAATCATCCCCCGCTTCAACCTGACGCTCTCCGAGCCGTTCCGCGACGCGGACGAGGCCTCCGAGTTCTATTACGAGAAGCAGGTGATGCGGCTGCGCGGCCGGACGATGGCGCGTTGGGCGGCGCTGGACTTCCTGCAGCTCACCGGCGGCGTGGACGTGGCGTCGGACCAGGGCAAGCTCAAGGGCCCCGCGGATGTGGGCCTCCAGACGGCCTTCGGCGAGGACGGCGCCATCAGCGTCTCGTACCTCAACGTCGCGGGCTTCGTGGAGGCCTTCTCCGAGAACCCCTTCGTCACCGTCGTCGCGGGCGCGCGGTATGAGAACCACAGCGACTTCGGCAGCTCGTTCGTCCCCCGGCTGGTGCTCCTGCGCGGCTTCGGCCCGTTCAGCGCCAAGGCGCTCTTCAGCCGTGCGTTTCGCGCGCCAGGCATCGAGAACATCAGCCTGGGCGCGGACGTGAAGCCCGAGCGCACCACCGTGTACGAGCTGGAGGGCACGCTGCGCTTCGGCGACGGCCACGCGCTGAGCGCCAACGCCTTCGACGTGGGCGTGTCGGACCCCATCATCTACTCGTACGACGCGGTGACGAACGAGGAGGCGTACCGGAACCTGGGACGCCTGGGCAGCCGGGGCGTCGAACTGGACTACCACGTCAAGGGGAGCTGGGGCCGCGCGGCGCTCAGCTACTCGTTCTACGCGCCGTCGGGCCGCAACGACGTGGCGGACTACCAGGTGCCCGGACACTCCAACACATTCACCGGCATGCCCACGCACAAGGCCTCGCTGTCGGGCAGCCTGAAGGTGCAGCCGTGGCTGTCCGTGAATCCCACGGCGGTGCTCGTGGGGCGGCGCTTCGCGGTGGACGTGCCAGACGACGAGGGCAACGCGGCGGTGGAGGAGTTGCCCACGCAGCTCTTGCTCAACCTCTACGTGCGCGCGGAGAACGTGGGCACGAAGGGGCTGGAGGTGGGCGCGGGCATCTACAACCTGCTCGGCACGAACTTCCGCATCGCCCAGCCCTACAACGGTGGGCACGCGCCCATGCCCGTGTTCTCGCGCGAGTTCCTCGTCAAGCTCAGCTACCTGTTCGACCCGGGCTTGAGCGAGCTGTAGAAGTCGCGACCATGAGCACGCGCGGCGACAGAAGAGGCCCCCGACTGATTGCCGGCGAGCCGCTGAGCGAGGAGGGCAGCCCCTATGAAACCTCCCTCGGGGGCTGGTTCCGCCAACGCGGGTCCGGCGCCCCCGTGCTGCTCACCGTGGAGCACCGACTGGGACCCCCGCCCCTGCTCCCACCGGCGCCCGGCACGCTCCCGATGGGAGGCCCGGTGCCGCAACCCCTTCCGGACTCGCGGCACGAGGACGGCGTCGTGGAC
The DNA here is from genome assembly GCF_010894455.1 of Myxococcus eversor. Lineage (GTDB taxonomy): Bacteria > Myxococcota > Myxococcia > Myxococcales > Myxococcaceae > Myxococcus > Myxococcus eversor. The sequence goes on from NZ_JAAIXY010000003.1 coordinate 103,895, forward strand.
CGCCGTGCCGAGGGACGCTGGCTCCGCCACGTCACCACCGACACGCGGGTCGCACAGGTGGTGGCCACGGGAGCATGGAGGTGGACCCCCCCGGGCCTGCTCGACGCCTGCATCGCCGCGCCCGTGGACCCGGAGGAGCGCGGCACGGACGAGTACCCGCCCGTGCCCTGGATGCCCCGGGTGGCGGCGCCTCGCGTGGGGAGCTCCGTGGTGAAGTACTCCTACCGGGGAGGACTGCGGCAAGGCCGCATCATCTCCGTGAGCGAGAACGACGGACGCGAGGTGCTCGTCACGGCCACGGATGACCGGCCCTTCTCGGTGGCGGGTGAGGAGGGCGCGCTCCTCATCGACCTGGAGGCCCGCGCCGCCGTCGCGCTGTACGTGGGCGACGTCCATATGCGCGGCGTGAATGAACGACAGTGGGCCGTGCTGTGGAGCGCGCGCCCCCTGCCGCTCCTGATGGACGCCTTCCAGTTGGCACCGTTCTGAGCCTCAGCCCGCTCGCGTCAGGGGTGCTGCTCCAGGACGATGTCCCGCCTCGCGAGCCACACGCCCGCGGCCGTGCGCGACAGCTTCACGATGCCGCTGCCGCCTCGAAACTCCTGCCGCGCGCGGTACTCCGGCGTCACGCCGAACTCTCCGTCGAACACGACGTCATCGACGTAGTACGGAGGTCGCCCCGGCTCGCCGATGAACAGGTGCACGTGCGCTGGCAGGGTGTCGTTCGGATAGGGCGCGGGCTTGATGGTGTCGAACGTATAGACGCCGTCCCCACCTGTCCTGGCCCACCCTCGCAACCGGCCGTGGCGACGACTCCACTCGGACTCCTGCGTACCGTTCGCATACAGCCCGGCCGCGTTGGTGTGATGCGCGTAGATGACGACCTCCGCGACGGGCTCGCGTGACTCGGCGCTCAACACGCGCCCCGTCAGCGTCATCCGCTCTCCCGGCTCCGCGCCGCTGGCCAACCGGACGAAGGGCGCCAGGCGCTCCGGACCCCGCTCGGCGACCGCCTCACAGCCCTCGCAGGTGTAGAGCCGCGCTCTGACGCGGGGCGCTACCGGGACAGCCTCGGCCGGGGCCGCGCAGGTGCAGGCCTGCACGCCCGCGGCGCAGGCCCCCAATCCCAGCAGGACGGAACGTCGACTCAACACGCTCATGAAGACGAGCAACAGGTGACCCGTGCCCGGATTCCGGTTGCGCCAGGTCCAGCTGAAACTTTCCAAGGCGGGGGCCCCAGGATATGGTGGCCCCCGTCGTCGTCATTCCGCTCGGAGCCGGACGTGAGCCGCACCCCGTCCAGCGCCCCTCCAGGATGACCCGGCGCCCCCCGCTCCCGACTTAGTTCGCCGTCCGAACAAAGTTTCCAGCCCGCCTCCAGCCCTCCTTCACCGGCTCGCGCGCCTATCCCTCTCACCGCGCCAACGCCGCGTTGCGTCAGGCATTGGGAGGGGTCCGCCCTCGGCGCCATGTCTGGTTTGGCGTCAAGGGCCTGTCACGCGGCGGCTTGCATTCCAACCAACGTCGCTGGTACTTTCTTCGGCACTCGAACGAATGAAGCACGCGTTCGTGGCGGAGTGACGGTGGGCCCCGGGGGTGTTGGCGGATGGGCACGGCGTGAGTCACCTCACTCTCCTCTGAAGCACAGCGCCTTTCATGACGCATCGCACCACGCGAGCGCTGGCTCGTTGCGTCGACTGGTTTCTTCGCAGTGCGAACGAAGTTTTCCAGCAGGGAGGGGAAGCCCATGCAACACAAGCGTTTCGCCTGGACGTGTGCCGCGGCGGGGTTGCTCGCAGCGATGAGTCTGCTTGGAGCCTGTGACCCGGAGGACGACGGGGACAAGCAACCCGCCGCTCAGGATGACGCGGGGACGAAGCCCGACTCCGGCACGCCGGATGCGGGGCCTGTCGACTCGGGCACGCCGGACTCTGGAGTACCGGACGCGGGAGTACCCGACTCGGGGACGCCGGACGCGGGCGAGCCGCCCCCGGACGCGGGCATTCCGGACGCGGGGCCCCCGCCGGTGACGCTGCCAGTGGCCGTGGATACCCACTGGGCGCCGAGCGGGTACATGGGCGACGGCTCGTCGGGCGGAATCGCCACCGTCGCCGAGTGCGCCGCGACGCGGCCGGGCACGGGCAAGGGCAACTGCCACAAGTTCACCTATACGGCGGGTGGCAACGGCTGGGGCGGCGTGTGGTGGCAGTACCCCGAGAACAACTGGGGTGACCTGCCCGGCTTCGACGTGCCCGCGGGCGCGACCGTCCTGGCCTTCCATGCGTGGGGTGCCACCGGCGGCGAGGTCGTCAAGTTCCTGGTGGGGCTGAGCTCCGCGGTCGACGGCTTCAGCCTCGATACCGGAGACCAGACGCTCACGGCGGAGCCAAAGGAGTACACAATCGACGTCAGCCGCGTCCGATACGGGAAGGTGGTGGGTGGCTTCGGCTGGGTAGCGGGGGGCAAGCCGACCCCGGTCGTCTTCTACATCGACGACATCCAGTGGAGATGACACCCACCGCGCCTTCCGCGCGGCGGAATGGAGCGTAAGGGGACGATGAAAGTGGGAACGGCGGCACTGACGGTCGACGCGGCGGGCATGCGGGCGCAGAACAGCAGCCTGCTGCTCAACATGATCTGGCGCGAGCGCCAGATTTCCCGGGCGGAGATTGCCCGGAGGACGGAGCTGAGTCCGTCCACCGTGTCGGCCATCGTCGCGGACCTGGAGCACTCGGGGCTGGTGCGCAGCATTGGCGCCGGCGTCTCCCGAGGCGGCCGTCGCCCCACCCTCATCGGCTTCCGCGACGACGCCTTCAGCATCATCGGCGTGGAGATGGGCGCCACCCACGTCACCGTGGTGCTCACCGACTTGAGAGGTCGCGTGCGCACCCACCGCACGGCCTCGCAGCAGGTTCGCAATGACCCGGAGGGCACGCTGAAGACGGTGCGGACATTGGTGCAGGAGTGCCTGGACGCCGAGCGCGTGCCCCGGCGCTCCGTGGTGGGCCTGGGCGTGGCCGCGCCCAGCCCCGTGCACCCGTCCTCGCCCGGGAAGATGTCTCCGCTCATCCTGCCCGCGTGGCGCGGCTACGACGTGCGAGAGGCCTTGAGCACGACGTTCGATTTGCCGGTGTTCGTGGACAACGACGCGAACCTCGGCGCGCTGTCGGAGTGCTACTGGGGCGCGGGCATCGGTGGCGAGGACCTGACGTACATCAAGCTGGCCACGGGCATCGGCTCCGGCCACATCATCCACGGCGACGTGTACCGCGGCGCCGGAGGCACGGCCGGAGAGATTGGCCACATCGCCGTCGACTCGGCGGGCCCGCCGTGCCTGTGCGGCCTGCGCGGCTGCCTGGTCACCCTCATCGGCTCCGGAGCGCTGGTGGAGCGCGCGCGGGAGCTGATGGGCACCAAGGGCCGCAAGGCGCCCACGGTGCGGGAGATTGTCGAAGGCGCGCGCGCGGGAGACCCGGCGGCGCGGCAGATCATCGACGGGCTGGGCCAGTACCTGGGCGTCGCCGTGGCGGGCCTGCTCAACCTGCTCAACCCCGCCATCGTCGTGCTCGGCGGCGAAATCTCCTCGGTGGGAGACCTCTTGTTGGACCCGTTGCGGGCGTCGGTGCGCAAGCGCGCGCTGTCCACGTCCATGGCGGAGACGCGCATCGTCACCTCCGCGCTGGGCGACAAGTCCATCGCGGTGGGCGCGGCCACACTCGTGCTCCAGGCGGCCCTCCGGGACCGCACGTTGTTTCCCCTCCAACACGTCGGAAAATCCGCATGACGCCCAGCCGACTCCTTCCGTGGTTCGCGCTCCTGGGAAGCCTGGCCTGTGACCCGGCCCGCTCAGGACGAACCGACCCGCCTCCCACCACGCAGCAACCGGAGCGTCAGGATTGGCGCCTGGTGTGGCAGGACGAGTTCGACGGACCGGCGGGAGCGCTGCCCTCCGCGGAACGGTGGGGCGCGGACGTCGGAGGAGACGGCTGGGGCAATGGCCAGTACGAGCACAACACCGCTCGGGCGGAGAACGCGTCGCTGGACGGCGAGGGCCGGCTGGTCATCACCGCGCGGCGCGAGCGCTACCAGGGCAACGACTACACCTCCGCGCGCTACACCACGCGCGGCAAGTTCGAGCGGACGTACGGGCGCTTCGAGGCGCGCATCCAGCTCCCCACGGGCAAGGGCATCTGGCCGGCGTTCTGGATGCTGGGCGCGAACTTCAACCAGGTGGGTTGGCCCACGTGCGGTGAAATCGACATCATGGAGCACCGGGGCCAACTGCCCGCCATCGTCCGGGGCTCGCTGCACGGTCCGGGCTACTCCGGCGGAGAGAACATCGGCCAGGAGCACGTCGTCGCCGGCGGCAGGCTCTACGAGGACTTCCACATCTTCGCGGTGGAGTGGGACCCGGACCGCATCCGCTGGTTCGTGGACGACATCGCCTTCATGGAGGTGACGCCCAGGGACCTGCCGGGCAACGCCCGCTGGGTGTTCGACCATCCGCACTTCCTCATCCTCAACGTCGCGGTGGGTGGCGGCTTCGTGGGTCCGGTGGACGGCACCACGCAGTTCCCCCAGCAGATGCGGGTGGACTACGTGCGCGCCTACACGAGGGTGGAATGAGGCCCGCGGGCCTCATCGCCTCCACCCTCTTCCTGCTCCTGTGCGCGGCGTGCTCGAACGAGCCACGCCCGCGTCCGCCCGGAACGCTGTTCGTCTCCGTGGAGCAGCAGAGCGCGTGGGTGCGCAACTTCAACCCGCTCTTCCCGGGCGCGGGCTCGCGATGGCCCACGCGCGCGGGCATCTACGAGTGCCTGGAGCTGTACACGCCGTCCAAGGGTGACTACCAGCCGTGGCTGGCCCTGGGGCACGCGTGGTCCGAGGACCGCCGCACCCTGCGCTTCACGCTGCGCGAGGGCGTGCGCTGGTCCGACGGCAAGGCCTTCACCGCCGAGGACGTGGCCTACACCTTCCAGCTCCTGCGCAAGCACGCGGCCCTGGACGCGGGTGGCGTGTGGCGCTTCCTGTCGGATGTGCGCGCCGAGGGGCCTCACACGGTCGCCTTCCAGTTCTCGCGCACCTTCATCCCGGGCCTTGGTGATTTGGCCGCGCAGCCCATCGTCCCGCGCCACATCTGGGAGCTCGTCGCGGACCCGGTGACATTCACCAACCCGAGCCCCGTGGCCACCGGGCCCTTCACGCAAGTCAGTGTCTTCCGCAATCAGGTGTACGAACTGAGCCGCAATCCGTACTACTGGCAGCCGGGAAAGCCCGCCGTCCGGGCGCTGCGCTTCCTGGCCTTCCCCACCAATGACCAGGCGAACCTGGCGCTGGTGGAGGGCGAGGTGGACTGGGCGGGCAACTTCGTCCCCGCGGTGGACCGCACCTTCGTCGCCAAGGACCCGAAGCACCACGCGCGCTGGTTCCCGCTCTTCGGCAGCACCGTCTTCCTCTACCCCAACACCACCCAGCCCCCGCTGAACGACGTGCGCGTGCGCAAGGCGCTGAGCATGGCGTTGGACCGCGAGCGGCTGGTCGAAATCGCCATGTATGGCTACACGCGGCCGGCGGACGCCACGGGGCTCAATGACGCGTACACGGGCTGGCGGGACGCGGACGTCGCGGACGACGCGTGGGTGCGCCACGACGCGAAGGAGGCCGCGCGGCTCCTGGACGAGGCGGGGCTCACCCGGGGGCCCGACGGGCTGCGACGCCAGGCGGACGGCAGCCCGCTGACGCTGGACATCGAGGTGGTGGGCGGCTGGTCGGACTGGGTGCGCGCGGGCCAGGTCGTCGCGCGTGACTTGCGCAAGCTCGGCCTCCAGGCGCAGCTGCGCACGTACGAGTTCAGCGCGTGGCAGGCGCGGCTCCAGAAGGGGGAGTTCCAGATGGCCATCTCCTGGTCGCTGGACGGGCCCACGCCGTACACCTTCTACAAGTGGATGCTGTCGTCCGCGACGGTGCGCCCGGTGGGCGAGGTGGCACCCGCCAACTGGCAGCGCTACGGCGACAAGGAGACGGACGCGCTCTTGGAGCGCTTCGAAGTCACCGACTCGCGCGAGGAGCAGCAGGCGCTGATGGCGCAGGTGCAGCGGCGCTTCTCCGAGACGGCGCCGGCCATTCCGCTGTTCCCGAACCCGTCCTGGGGCGAGTCCAACTCCAAGCGCTTCACGGGCTTTCCCACCGAGGCGAATCCCTACGCCCGGCTTTCGCCCCACGCCGAGCCCGACAGCCTGCTGGTGCTGACGGCGCTCGCCCCGAGGGAGGCGCCCTGACCATGCGCTACGTGCTCCGCAGGCTCGGCTTCTACCTGCTCGCCGCGTGGGCCTCGCTGACGATGAACTTCGTCATCCCGAGGCTCGCGCCGGGAGACCCGGCCACGGCGATGTTCGCCCGCTTCGAGGGCCGCATCTCCCCCGAGGCGCTCGTCGCGCTGAAGACGGCGTTCGGCTTCACGGACGCGCCGTGGCACGTGCAGTACTTCACGTACCTGAAGCACCTGGTGACCGGCGACATGGGCCTGTCGTACGCGTACTACCCCTCGCCCGTGACGGAGGTCATCGGCACGGGCCTCTTGTGGACGCTGGGGCTGGCCGGGTGCGCGGTCATCATCAGCTTCGCGGTGGGGACGATGCTGGGCGTGCTGGCCGCGTGGAACCGGGGCGGCTGGCTGGACTCCGCGCTCGCGCCCGCGCTCGCCTTCCTGGGGGCCTTCCCCTACTTCTGGCTGGCCATGCTGGCCCTGTACCTCTTCGGCTTCGGGCTGGGCTGGTTCCCGCTGCGGCACGCGTACTCGCACGACGTGGAGCCCGGGGCGACGCTCACCTTCATCGCCGACGTGGGACGGCACGCGGTGCTGCCGGCGACGTCCATCGTCGTGGCCACGCTCGGTGGGTGGATGCTGAGCATGCGCAACACCATGGTGGCGGTGCTGGGCACGGACACGCTGCGGCTGGCGCACGCCAAGGGCCTGCCGCCGCGTCAGGTGATGCTGCGCTATGCGGCGCGCAACGCGCTGCTGCCCAACGTCACGGGCTTCGGCATGGCGCTGGGCTTCGTGCTGAGCGGCTCGCTGCTGACGGAAATCGTCTTCTCGTATCCGGGCACCGGCTACCTGCTCATCCTCGCGGTGCGCAACCAGGACTACCCGCTGATGCAGGGGCTCTTCCTGGTCATCACGCTGGCGGTGCTCGCCGCGAACTTCGCCGTGGACCTGCTCTGCCTCTGGCTGGACCCGAGGACCCGCGCCCATGCGTGAGACCCTTCGACGCCTGCTCCGCCAGCGCAAGGCGGCCGTGGGAGGCACCCTCCTCCTGGGCTTCCTCCTCGTCGCGCTGGTGGGCCCGTGGTTCGTGATGGACCCGACGGAGCTGATGGGCCAGCCCCACCAGCCGCCCTCGAGTGCCCACTGGTTCGGCACCACGGGCCAGGGCCAGGACGTGCTCGCGCAGACGGTGGTGGGCGCGCGAGAGACGCTGGCCATCGGCTTCGCGGTGGGCGCGCTCGTCACGCTGGTGGGCGCGCTGGTGGGCATCACCGCCGGCTACCTGGGCCGCCGCGTGGATGACGCGCTGACGCTCACCACCAACATCTTCCTGGTCATCCCGGGCCTGCCCCTGGCCATCGTCCTGGGCGCCTACCTGCCCTCCGGCCCCTTCCGCATGGTGGTGGTGCTCACCTTCGCGGGCTGGGCCTGGAACGCGCGCGTCTTCCGCGCGGAGGCGCTGGCGCTGCGAGGCCGGGACTTCGTCGCGGCGGCCGTGGTCGCCGGAGAGAGCCACGCGCGCATCATCACCCGCGAGCTGTTGCCCAACATGGCGTCGCTGGTGGCCTCTTCGTTCATTGGAAACACGCTGTACGCCGTGGGCGCGCAGGTGGGCCTGGAGTTCCTGGGCCTGGGCGACGTGGGCGCGGTGACGTGGGGCACCAACCTCTACTGGGCCGGCAACGACGCGGCGCTGCTGACGCGCTCCTGGTGGATTTTCGTCCCCACGGGCATCTGCATCGCGCTGGTGGGCTTCTCGCTCACGCTGCTCAGCTCCGCCATCGACGAGCTGACCAACCCCTCGCTGCGCGCGCCTCCGAAGGCGCCCAAGGCCGCGGTGGTGCATGCCGTCGCCACTCCCGCGCAGGAAGCCACCGCGCCCGGCGCGCTGTTGAGCGTGCGCGAGTTGAGCATCGAATACATGACGCAGGCAGGGCCTTCCCGCGTGGTGGACCAGGTGTCCCTGGACATCGCCCCGGGCGAGGTGTTCGGCCTGGCGGGCGAGTCCGGCAGCGGCAAGTCCACGCTGGGCTACGCGCTGTTGCGCCTGTTGCCCTCGTCAGCAGCCATCACCCAGGGACGCATCCTCTTCGAGGGAACGGACGTCACCGCGTTGTCGCCGGAGGCGCTGCGCGCCTTCCGGTGGAGCCGTGTGTCCATGGTGTTCCAGAGCGCGATGAGCGCGCTCAATCCGGTGCTCACGCTGGGTGAGCAGTTCCACGACACGCTCGCCGCCCACGGGGGTGGCTCGCGCGCGTCCTCGTATGCGCGGGGCCGCGAGCTGTTGGCCATGGTGGGCCTGAAGCCCGAGCTGGTGGACGCGTGGCCGCACCAGCTCTCCGGCGGCATGCGGCAGCGCGTGGGCATCGCCCTGGCGTTGGCGCTGGAGCCCCGGCTGGTGGTGATGGACGAGCCCACCACCGCGCTCGACGTGGTGGTGCAGAAGGAGCTGCTCCAGCGCGTGCTGGAGTTGAAGTCGCGGCTGGGCTTCGCGGTCCTCTTCATCACCCATGACTTGCCGCTGCTGCTCGCGCTGTCGGACCGCGTGGGCATCCTCCAGGCCGGCAAGCTGGTGGAGGTGGACACCGCGCAGCGGCTGCGCACGGACGCCCGTCACCCGTACACGCGCCTGTTGCTGTCGTCCTTCCCGCATCTGGGGGCCACCGACACGCAGGCGCCCACGCCCGACGTGCTGGAGCAGGCCGCCAGCGCGCTGAAGGCTCCGCTCGCCGCACTGCCTGGAGGTCGTCGATGAGCCCTCCCCTGCTGGAAGCCGCGCGGCTGAACCGGAGCTTCCCCGTGGGAGGCTTCCTGTCCCACGCGCGCCGCAAGGTGCTGACGGACGTGTCCTTCTCGCTGGAGCGCGGAGAAATCCTCGCGCTCGTCGGTGAGTCCGGCAGCGGCAAGTCCACGCTGGCCCGCCTCCTGGCGCGGCTGGACACGCCAGACTCGGGCGACATCCTCCTCAGCGGAGAGAACGTGCTCGCCCGCGAGGGCGGCTCCGCGTCGCTGGCCTACCGGGGCCGCGTGCAGATGGTGTTCCAGGACCCGTTCGCCTCGCTCAACCCGGTGCACACGGTGGCCTATCACCTGGAGCGCTCACTGGTGCGCCACGGGCGCGCGCGCGGCGTGGAGCTGACGCGGAAGGTGCACGCGCTGCTGGAGTCGGTGGGCCTGACGCCCGCGGAGCAACTGGCGAAGCGCTATCCGCACGAGCTGTCCGGTGGCCAGCGGCAGCGCGTGGCCGTGGCGCGGGCGCTGGCGGTGGAGCCCGACGTCATCATCGCGGACGAGCCCACCTCCATGCTGGACGTGTCCACGCGCCGGGGTGTGCTCCAACTGCTCAAGGGCCTGACGCGCGAGCGCGGCATCGGCATCCTCTTCATCACCCATGATTTGGCGAGCGCCCGTCACCTGGCGGACCGGGTGCTGGTGCTCTATGCGGGCTCCGTCGTGGAGACGGGCCGCACCAGCGACGTGCTCCAGGCGCCTCGGCATCCGTACACGCGGCTGCTGTTGTCCGCGGTGCCGGATGGCGCGGACTTCCTGCGCACGCCCCTCCCCGCGCGCGTGGCGACCACGCCGCCTCCGCCTCTGGGGTGTGCCTTTGCGCCCCGCTGTCCTCACGCCGACGTGCGGTGCCACGAGGCGCTTCCTCCCTTTCACCTTCCGGCGGCGGAGCACCACGTCCGCTGCCATCTCGAGTCCTCGAAAGGAGTCCCTGACGATGCGGCAGTTTCCTCATGACTTCGTGTGGGGTGTGGCCACCTCCTCGTACCAGATTGAAGGAGCCACCGACGCCGACGGGCGCGGTGAGTCCATCTGGGACAGGTTCGCCGCCACGCCCGGTAAAATCGCCGACGGAACCAACGGCAACGTCGCCTGCGACCACTACCACCGCTGGCGCGAGGACGTGGAGCTGATGCGCTGGATGGGGTTGAAGGCGTATCGCTTCTCCATCGCCTGGCCGCGCGTGCTCCCCGTCGGGCGCGGCAAGGTGAACACCGCCGGACTCGACTTCTACTCGCGGCTGGTCGACGGACTGCTGGAGGTGGGAATCGAGCCCGCCGTCACGCTGTACCACTGGGATTTGCCGCAGGCGCTCCAGGACAAGGGCGGCTGGGCCTCGCGCGACACGGTGAGCGCGTTCGTCGAGTACGCGGACGTGGTGAGCCAGAAGCTCGGGGACCGCGTGTCGAAGTGGATTACGCACAACGAGCCCTGGTGCATCAGCATCCTGGGCTACGCCAACGGCGAGCATGCGCCCGGCATCAAGGACTGGGGCCAGGCGCTGGCCACGGCCCACCACGTGCTGCTGTCGCACGGGCAGGCCGTGCCCGTCATCCGCTCCAACGTGCCCAAGGCGGAGGTCGGCATCACCCTCAACCTGGTGCCCGCGGAGCCCGCGTCGCCCAGCAAGGAGGACCACGACGCGTGCCGCTCCTTCGACGGCGGCTTCAACCGCTGGTACCTGGACCCGCTCTACGGCAAGGGCTACCCGCGCGACGTGATTGACGACCATGTCGCCGAGGGGCGACTGAAGTCGGACACGCTGCCCTTCGTGCGGCAGGGCGACCTGGCGGACATCGCCGTCCCCATCGACTTCCTGGGGGTCAACTACTACAACCGCGGCGTCATCCGCAGCGACCGCATCCCCGAGGCGCAGAACGCGCCTCGCACCGTCCACGTCAGCTCCGAGAAGACGGAGATGGACTGGGAGGTGTCGCCCCACGGCCTCACGCAGCTGCTCGTGCGGCTGCACCAGGACTACAAGCCGGGCCACCTCTACGTCACGGAGAACGGGGCCGCCTACGGCACCGCGCCGGACCCGGATGGCCGGGTGAGGGACGCCAAGCGCGTGCACTACCTGCGCTCGCACCTGGAGGCCTCGCTGGAGGCCATCAACCAGGGCGTGCCGCTCAAGGGCTACTTCGCGTGGTCGCTGTTGGACAACTTCGAGTGGGCCTACGGCTATCAGAAGCGCTTCGGCATGGTGTACGTGGATTACGCCACGCAGAAGCGCATCCCCAAGGACAGCGCGCATCTGTACCGCGCCGTGGTGGCCCAGAACGGGCTGGATGTGGAGCTGGCCGCGTGAGCGCCCTGGTCCTCGCACCCCTCCTCGCGGTGGCGCTGTACCAGGCCCCCGTCCATGCCGGGCAGGACGCGCAGCCCGTCCAGCCCGGCGGTGCCCAACCGCAAACGGCGCCGGTGGAGTCGACGCCGCCCGCCGCCACTCCCCCGGGTGGCGCGCCTCCCGCCGCCACCACGACGACGCCCTCGGGTCCTCCCAGTCCGACGCCGTCTCCCGCCCCGCAGCCCCTCACCCTCCAGCCCGTGGACGTCAAGCCGGGCGCGGAGCAGGCCACCGTCGTCAAGATTCAGCACGACGAGCGCGGCTTCAAGTTGAAGGTGGACGGCCGCGACTTCCTGTTGCGCGGCATGAACTGGGGCTACACGCCCATTGGAGAGAACTACCGCTACTCGCTCTGGAACCAGCCCGACGACTTCGTGCGCGCGGTGCTGGCGCGGGAGATGACGCTCTTGCGCGACATGGGCGTCAACTCCATCCGCCAGTTCGACGACATCCCCCCGCGCTGGGTGGAGTTCATCTTCAAGAACTACGGCATCACCACCGTGGTGAACCCGCTGATGGGCCGCTACGGCGCCACCGTCAACAACGCCTTCGTGCCGAACATCGACTACTCCAACGCCGCGCACCGCAAGGCGCTGCTCGAGGAGCTGGCGAAGAAGGTGGAGGTCTACCGGGGCGTTCCGGGCGTGCTGATGTGGCTGCTCGGCAACGAGAACAACTACGGCCTGCACTGGACGAGCTACGAAATCGAGGCGCTGCCGGGCCAGGAGGACGCCGCGCGCGCGGTGCACCTCTACACGCTGATGGGCGAGGCGGCGCGGACCATCAAGGCCCGCGACGTCAACCACCCGGTGGCCCTGGCCAACGGCGACCTCCAGTACATCGACCTCATCGCCAAGCACGGCACCGACATCGACATCTTCGGCGCCAACGTCTACCGCGGCCCCAGCGTCCGGGACTTGTTCGAAGAGGTGCTGCGCAAGACGGACAAGCCGGTGCTCTTCTCGGAGTTCGGCGCGGATGCGTTCAACGCGCGGGACGGCCGTGAGGACCACCTGTCCCAGGCCGAGTACCTGCGCCAGCAGTGGGAGGAAATCTATACGCAGACCTACGGCCAGGGCCGCGTGGGCAACGCGCTGGGCGGCTTCGTGTTCCAGTGGGTGGACGGCTGGTGGAAGATGGGCCAGGAGGCCAACCTCTCCATTCACGACACGACGGCGTCGTGGCCCAACGGTGGCTACGCGGCGGACTTCGTGCCCGGCCAGAACAACATGAACGAGGAGTGGTTCGGCATCTGCGCCCTGGGCCAGCCGGACGACGCGGGCATCTCCCGCATCCAGCCGCGCACGGCCTACTATATGTTGCAGGCGGCCTTCCGCCTGGACCCGTACGCGGCGGACACGGACCTGGACCGCATCCACGCGCACTTCTCCGCGCTGCGGCCCTCCGACATGTCGAAGAGCTACGAGTCCTCCATCGCCCTGGCGAAGACGGAGGAGCTCAGCATGGTGCGCGTGTCCAACCTGCGCCTGGTCATGGACAGCTCGCTGTCGCGCGGGAGCATCGCCACGACGCGGCCCAACCTGACGTCGGCGGACCACACGGAGTCCATCTTCTTCGACCTGGCGGTCCAGCCGGCGACGGGGGTGTACGGCCGCGCGTCGTTCAACGTGGTGGGCAACGTGGCCACCAACCGCCTCAACAACCTCTTCTACGAGAACCGGGGCACCACGCCGACGCCGACGGCGCCGACGACGGGCTCGCCGACACCGGGCGTCGCCCAGCCGGGTGTGTCCGCCTTCGACCGCTTCGCGCTGTACCAGGCGGAGTTCAAGCTGGACCGCGCGGACTTCGCGCTGGAGGGCTACTACCGCGTCGGCCACTACCACTGGGGCGAGGAGGGCGACTTCTTCGGCCTGTATCGCGAGGCCAACTACGGGCCGAACATCGACATCTACCACGGCAACGCGCCCTTCGGCGTGGTGCTCAGCGGCAAGCGCTCCTTCGAGGGCTTCAAGCTGGCGGTGGGTCCGGAGCTGTACTGGGGCGCCAACCCGTCCATCGTCGCCAAGTACCGCAAGGGCTTCGGGGACATGGCGCTGACGCTGGTGCACCAGGAGGACATCGCCCGGGGCGCCACGCAGCAGACGGCCTCCGTCATCCGCGAGCGCGTGGCGCGTCGCACCGCGCTCACCTTCGAATGGAACAAGGGTCCGCTCGCGCTCGACATCGGCGGCATCCTGGCGGCGCCCCAACGTATTGGTGAGGAGTTCACCTGGACGCGCGAGTCGAAGGGTGGCGCGAGCTATATGGGCACGGGCCAGGAGGTGCTGCGCGACGAGGTGCAGTTCCTCGACACGCTCGGCGCGAAGGCGCGGGCCACGTATGACCTGGGCGGCGTGCGGCTGTATGCCCAGGGCTCGTTCCGCGGGCTGGTGGCGGACGGCGGCCCCGAGCCGAGCATCGTCCTGACGGGCTGGAGCCTGCGGGAGAGCGGACGCGGCAACCACTTCGGCGCGCAGGCGGGCGCGGCGTTCCAGTTGGGCACCATCGAGGTGGCGCCGAACGTGCTGTACCAGAAGCCCCTCATCGGACCGAACCCGAACATCCCCGACACGTTCGACCAGGACTCGGGCACGTACTTCCCGGCGGTGCGCGCGCGCAACGTGTTGCAGGACGCCTTCACCGTCCTCGACAACCGCGAGACGCTCGGCGCGGAGCTGCTCATCACCTTCGACCCGACGCCGGGGACGTGGTTCTGGGCGTGGGACCGGGAGATGCGCGAGGACGCGCCCTTCGCCGCGGGCCTGGACCTGGTGTACCGCCGCCAGCCGACGTCGCGAGACGCGAGCATCGCCATCCTCGCGGACGGCAGCGCGGTGGCCTTCGCCGGGGCGCCGCCGGCGCGCGACGAGTGGGAGACGACGCTGCGCATGGTGGGCAACCCGTCACAGCGGCTGAAGCTGTACGGCACGGCCTTCGTGGGCAGCGTGCAGTCCGGAGGCGAGGACGCGCGGCAGGTGCGCCGCTTCGGCCTGGACGCCAACGTGCTGTACGACACGCTGCTGCTCGCCACGCAGTTGCGGTTCAACGACTGGGGTCCGTACGACTACCACCGCGTGTTCAACCTCACGTATCCGGTGCAGTTGGGCGGAGACGTGTCCTACGGGCTCAAGCGGCCGGTGCTGGGCGCGGTGTCCACGCGCTTCGGCCTGCGAGGGTTGGTGCGCATGTTGGATGAGTACTCGGAGGGCATGAGCACGATGGCCATCGCCGAGGGACTCAAGGGCCGCGAATACGAGGTGGGTGCGTATGCAATCCTTTCGCTCTGAGGGACGACGTATGAGGACGTGTCTCGTGCTCCTCGCGGCCTTGAGCACCTTCGGGTGTTATGACCGCGCGAGCTATGTCTATGGCGAGCCGCTGGAGGACCTGACGCTGGAGGTCTTCGACCCGGCCATGGGTGTGTATCCGAGCACCACCATCCTGGACGACCCGAACAATCCGTTCGCGGACTCGACGCCGGGGACGGAGACGAAGTGGGTGCTCCAGGCCAACGCGGGGCCGGTGGCGGCGTTCTACTCGTGGGCCACCGTGCTCGCGCGAGGGCCGTATGGGGAGGCGCAGTACTACGTCGGCCTCAACCTGCTCGGCGTGTATCAGAACGGACTGGCTAGGCAGGAGGACCTGCCGGTGGTGCGGGACATGGCCATCCGCGCGTACCAGTCGGTGTTGGACAACTTCCCGGACGCGGTGACGTACGACTCGACTGGGACGATTCCCTACGAGCTGTTGACGCCGTCCTACAAGGCCATCGTGGAGATGGGTGGGACGGTGACGGGCGGTTGGGTGCTGGTGCGGACCTCGAGCGGTGGTGAAAGGGCGGTGCGACCATGAAGCGAACCGTGGGAGTGCTGTTGTTGACGTTGGCCGCGTGCAGACCGGACCCGGGGGCCAACGACTACGAGAACCACCAGCCGTCCTCGCAGGACGACGCCGGGCCGAATCCCCAGGACGAGGCGCTCCCGGGGCCGTTCCCGTTCGAGGCGGGCCAGCGGCGCCTGTTCGTCGGCTTCTACGAGGGAGGGCGGTCCGAGGAGATTGTCATCAACGACGTGGACACGCACCTCTACCTGTACGAGGGCACCGTCACGATTGAGGCCTCGAACACGCGCATCGAGGGGAAGACGGCGGACCGCATCGTCCACGCGGGCAAGGGGTGGCTGGGCTTCGGCATCCACTGGGATACGGGGCACAACCTGGACGCGTGGAAGACGCTGCACGTGAGCCTCAACTCGTCGGACCCGGGGTTCGCCTCGGTGAAGATTGGGATGAGTGACACGGAGGGCGTGCAGCTCGACGTGGCGAAGTATGGGTATGTGAATGACGGGCAGTGGCACCACCTGGCCATTCCGCTGTCGGACTTCTCCTCGGCGGGAGTGAGCCTGGGCGCGGTGCTGTCGCCCTTCGTGTTCATCGCGGGAGGCGGGCCTTCGGGCAACGCGCTGCTGCTGGACAACCTGTACTTCACGGCGAACTAGCCGTGAGACTTGGGCCCGCTTCCCTGGTTCTGGGGAGCGGGCCTGGGTCGAGGCACGGTGTTAGGATTGCGCGCGATGTCCGGTGCGCGTCCGTCCTGTCCGAGCTGCTCCCCAGCGTCCCGGCTCAAGCGGGACTGGGTCGACGTGGCACGTGACGAGGCAACGGGAATCGAGAGCATCCGGGCGCACTTCACGGGCCATGCGTATGACCCGCACTTCCACGACGCGTATCTCGTGGGCGTGACGGAGCAGGGGCTTCAGGAGTTCTCGTGTCGGCGTGCCCTGCACCAGAGCACGCCGGGGCGGGTCATCCTGATTGAGCCCGGGGAGACACATGACGGACATGCGCGGGACGAGACGGGCTTCACGTACCTGATGCTCTACCTGGAGCCATCGTGGGTGGCTCAGGCATGCGAGCGGGTGGCGGATGGGCGCGGGGTCTCACAAGGGCCGGGCTTCCAGGCGACTCTCACGGAGGAGCCTCGGTTGGCGGCACATATCCAACGGGCGTTCTGGCGACTGCGTGGGACAGGCTCGCGGCTGGCGCGGGACGAGGCGCTGGAGGAACTGGCGGCCGCACTCACCCCGCAGCTCGGGGCGTCAGTGGTGACGCGACTGGGAGAAGCGGCGCACCGGTCCACGCGTCGGGCGCGGGAGTTCCTGCGGGCGCGGATGGAGGAGGACCTGGGGCTGGAGGAGCTGGCGCGTGAGTGTGGAGCGAATCGATTCCAGCTCTCGCGAGCATTCCGCGCGGCCTATGGACTGCCACCTCATGCGTATCTGGTGCAGCTTCGCCTCGCCGCTGCACGCGGGAGCTTGGCGCGGGGAGAGACGCCCGCGAGTGTCGCGGTGGCGGTGGGCTTCGCGGACCAGAGTCACCTGGGACGATGGTTCCGACGGGCCTATGGGCTGACGCCCGCTGCCTACCGCGCGATGTGCACGAACGTTCCAGACATGGAGCGTGCCCCTGTCGAGGATGAACGGCGACAGAGGAGACCTCCATGCCCGAGCTGTTCACGACCAAGATCGCCATCGTCATCCGCGAAGACCTCGCCGTCTGGCAGAAGCTGAACGTCACCGCCTTCCTCGCGACGGGCATGGCCGCATCGGCTCCGGAGATGCTGGGTGAGCCGTATGAAGACGCGACGGGCAGGAAGTACAGTCGGCTCCTGGGCCAGCCGATGCTCGTGTTCAGCGCCACGCGAGAGCAGCTTCAAGCCGCGCACCGGGCCGCCGTGGAGCGTGGACTGACGACCGCTGTGTACGTGGCCGCCATGTTCGCCACGGGCAACGACGTGAACAACCGGGCCGCGTTCCGAGCGGAGAACCCCGAGGACTTCGACTTCGTGGGACTGGCGCTGCGGGGTGAACGCAAGCAGGTGGACAAGGCCACCAAGGGGCTCACACTGCACAAGTGAGCGCGGGCATCCCTTAACTCTGCATCGAGCCGTGGCTACAGCGAGGGCAACTGTCGCATCTCGTAGAGTGCATCCACGGATGCCAGCCGCTCTGGTGTCCATGCGCCTGTCCCCGAGTCGAGGATCAGTTGTCCCTCGCGACGGAGCAGCAGGACTGTGTCGCCTCCACACAGTAGCGTTGCGTCACCTGGAACCTGATGCAGCACCGCGAGCACACCTCGCAGCATAGCGGCCATGGCCACGCGCCGCTCGCTGTCATCCAGCCAGAATTGGAGGTCCACCGAAGGAGAGAAGCCCAAAGCCTCTTCGACCATCTCCCTGCTCTTCGGTGCAACAGCGCTGGCCGTGAGCAGAAATCCTCGCCCTTCAACTTCTTCGCCCGAGGCACCGGTATCGAGGCGCAGTTCAAGGGAGTGGAAAACTACTGCAAGCACCCTTTCAGGCTCCAGCTCGGTGGCGATGCGGAAGTTGTAGTCCAGGGACATGGGATCACTCTTGAGCTACCCCACTACTAACCGACTCAAGTGCGGGCAGACGACTCACGCTCCAGCGTCGCAAGCGATTCGATGAATGCGATCAATTCCTCGACAGGCAGAAGATGAAGTTCGCGATACTGGCAAGCCAGATTGACCTCTCTCGCCAGCCACTTGACCAAGGGCGTCTGAGGGCGCGCAGATCTCCTCAACACCTCCAACAGCGCGATCAGAATGCGACGGTCACTGCCAAACTCCCGCTCCAGTGTATGAAAAAATACCTCCTGATTGCCAAGGAGCACTCGCGCATAGACATACGGGTCGTTCACATTCACCAAGACACGCATTGATTCATCTTGCTCCCACGGAGCCCTGGTAAGATGGATCGCCCACCAAAGGCGAGCTACGGAGTGTCGACGTAAGGACGAGCGGCCTTCTCCTCGAACGAACCAATGCTTCAGGATAGAATTCCTGGCTTCCTTGGTATCGGCGGGAATCGGCCACCGTTCTCGCGTGTAATCAGCAAATGGAACATGGGCCATCCAGGCCCAGAGTCGCTTGTCGCGGGCTTCCGTCTCTGACAGCGGCCCAATCCACTCGTAGATTTGAAGTGCTTGCTCAAAGTCGGTAGATGCACGACCACGCCGGGAGTCTTCAACAAAGAACTTCGGAGGCTCGGTACGCGGCTCGTGAGGAAACGCAAGAAGCTGCTCCGCAGCAAAGTCAAACACGCCCGGCGCTCGATACAACTCAACCCCATCCCCAACGAGAATCCGTGTTTCCATATCCTTGAGCGTCTGTTCGCGAACAACATAGACACGTGGCATTTCACGCCTCCTCACTCTTCCTGGCAACACTTTTGAATGCTCTCGACAGCGGCATATCAAGCAGTTTCTGCGCCGCCGTCAGCACCTCATCATTCTCATCGATTCGCCGGGCATCCATCATCGCAGCCAGTCTCCGGAACCAGTTCAAGCCCGTCATCATCTCATCTTCGTCAGCGCGTCGACGGATGATCCGGATGGCTTCACAAAGCACAGGCATCACCAACGCGGCATGCACCAACTCAGGCTCATTCCTGCTAGCGATTCCATAGTTTTCATAGTCCTCCGCCGAAAGAATCAGGATGATCTGCTCTCCTCCAAAATTCACTTCAAAAGGCCCCGATAAATGCTTGCCTTTTTGAAGCCGCATGATCGAAGGGATATCGGCAGCCAGCGGATCAAACTGCTTCTCGACACGAAGCGCATAATCAGCCCCAAGTGCAAGCACATCTCCTGCCTGGACATCGAACGTTCGATCTCCATAGTCTGGATGCAACTGCACAGGGCCATATTGCTCGATTCGCTGAAGGGCACACACACGAACCTGGACTTCCACATCTCCAACAAGCGTCGCCGACGGCAACGTCAGCCGCAACCGAGCCTCGTGAGTCCGAAATGTCTCTCGATAGTATGTAGCACCACAGCCTACCCGAACCGTGAATGCAGCCTTCTGGTCCCGAACAAGTCCGGCAATCGTCTGGTTCGTCACGACGAGACCATCCACAAGCACAACTGTCGTGTCGGCACCAAAGTCAAAATCAGGCGCATTGCAAAGCAACTGCCCTGCTATGTCATCACCTATGCCAACCACGGGGTGAGGAAAAGATGTCGGCCGCGATCTACGCGCCATGAACCACCTCCACAGAAACTGCCACACGACGAGCGGGGCGGAGCTCCAGTAGCAATTCCCGTCCTTGCTGAGCTTCAAAGTCGACATCCAGGATCTTGTCGCCCACACACTCGAATAGAGCACCAGTCCGAACATCAACAGCCGAAGCAACCCTCACCTCATAGTCAGAATCCTCTCCAGAAGCCGTCAGCCTGAGCGTAGCGCGACCACGACGCGTCGCTCGCAACAGTAGATGCGTGGCCCGATTCTCTGCAGAGAACCAAGCCCGCACCGTCACCTGCGCATTCGCCAGTCTGCGAAGTCCCGTGTTGGTACTGCTCGCCGTTCCACTGGAACCTTCAGCAAGCAATGAACTCTCTGTGTGTCCGGAATGGGTATCTGTTCCCGCGACGGGGGCGCCCTGCGTGGATGCCGGCCCAGGCCACGCCACGGTCCCCTCTCCTTCTGGTCCGAAGGGTCCCTCTCCACCTCGGGTTCGCGTCACCTCATTATTGCGAACCCCATTGCCAGGCTCCATGAGTCCACCATCGTCCGGCCCGCGACCCTCGGTACCGTTCAGCCCCACACCAGCCATGCGGACACCCACTTGTGCCCTGCCCTGTGGAACAACCTGGGTGCTGACCTGACTGACACTGGAATCCTCCTTTCCCAATGGGACACGTCCAGACGGTTCCATCAGTAGTCCCTGCTCTCCCTGCTCGGATGTTTCGACAGGAATATGCAATACCTGAGGACTTGTCGGCGGACGAGGCCGTTGCAAGGCGTGCTTCCGTCCCTGTGGCTGCTGTGGTCTCGCGGACTCCTGCTCGGAAACATGCGGCGTCCGGACAGGAACACCCGTCTGCCTGAATCCAGGGCGCAGGGCATCGTCTTCCGGAAGATACCGGCCCAGGTCAGGGAGATCTTGCGGAGTTTCCGAATCCTGCTGCGCAAGCTTCTTGAGCGAAGCCCTGACAAAATCATAGATATCCGCCAGGAGCTTGTCGCCCGACGGACGTCCTGCTCCACCGGGCAGTCGCTCCCGGCTCCATTCTGAATGAGACGGGTCTTCCATCCGAGCAAGGAGATCATTGCCCCTGGAGTCCTCGCAAAGAAGCACAGCCGCGTATCCCGAGAGCAGATTCTGCGTCCGCTCATAGACTCGAATGCGCGGACGTCGCATGAAGGCGGTTCTCGATGGAGCTTCGGGGTCCAACGTCACATATAATTCGACGCGTCCCAGCTCTGGATGCTGGAGACTGAACGACGGTTTTCCTCCAGTCGGCGACTGCAGCGCTTTGAGATAATGGCGCGTGACCCCTAGCGTATCCCGCACGTCCTTCTTCGCTGTCTTTGACGTAGCACGTGCCATCAGAACTCGATACCGCTCGTCCACCAGTTGTTCGATGGTGGTGGAATTGAACTCTAGCGGGCCTTCATCCGCGAGCAACCGGATGACCAGTCCTCCTCCCTGGATGGCGGCGAAAAAATTATGTGCGACGGAGTCAGCAATGGCGTCCCGCCACCCCTGCGGCTCAAACCCCATGACATAGAGGTCTGTCCCCACCGATGTCCGCCTGAACGGCTCGACGATCAGTTCTGGCTCCCGCACCGCGAAGACTCCGGGTTGGTCCTCCGACTGCGTTCCCCAGAATCCGATCGGCCTGTAGACGTGCTCCTGCTCTCGGAACGAACTCAGGATCGTCTTGCCAGTAAATGCATGTTCCCCATTCCGGGTCATCGTGGAATAGAAGACCGTACGAAGACCTGAGAAGGCAAATGGCGCGCGCTGACCGATCCCGAAGGTCCCGCCTCCCGCGCCATGCATTGAGGCACTCCCCTGCTTTTTGATGAGACGGACCCAGGCCTTGTCTTCGTCGCGCTCGCCGCCTTCCAATCCTGTCGTATTCTCATCCCGGATGCGGAGTACCGGTAGATGCGTCCCCGAAAGCAGCCCCAGGGCCTTCTCGAACCACTTCCGGCCGTTCTCGTCTTTCTGCTGTTCCGTCTTACATGACTTCAGCACGTAGTTGCGGCATTGCTCCACAACCTCACGGAACCGGTCGACTCCCGGAAATGACGCTACGGGCAACTGGAACAACTCGAACGTGACGATTACTGGTTTGGAGTGATCTACTCGGGCATCTCCACTGTTCTGGATTGTCTCGCGAGCGAGTGAGCCTGACTTCCGGAAAAACTCGATTCCCGGGTCATTCAGTCCGCTTTCCTCGCCCCCTTGCGTCGTAGGAAAGAACCACTTCGTCTCTGACATCGATCGCTCCTGAAAGAAGGTCCGAGCCGAACAGATGCGATGCGCCCCTCACGCGACTTGCAAACGCAGCCTGATGCTACTCCATAATCACAAGCCGATGAGAACCTGGGTTCAACTGGACCTCGACATCCACTGCATGCATGACGTCGACCTCATCCGATCAGTCAACGCGGCAAGCCGCACTCTGATTCTCAGCCCATAGGCGGGATGATACCTTCGCTGCCGACCGTTGTGGCGTCGCGGCACTACCACTGCGGTGGTATGGACGCCAAAGAGAGAGGCCTGATGGGACGCACCCGCTCCGAACAGATGTCCCGGATTCGCGCAAAGGACACCGTCCCGGAGCGACTGCTCAGGTCTGCGCTGTGGCGGACAGGAGCCCGCTATCGGCTCCAATCCCGGACGCCGTATGGACGACCCGACGTGGTCTTCGTCCGCGCAAAGGTGGCCGTGTTCATAGACGGGTGTTTCTGGCATGGATGCCCGGAACATTACGTCCGCCCGCGGACCCGCCAGGAGTTCTGGGGACCGAAGCTCCGCACGAACGTTGAGCGGGACCGCAGGCAGACGCTCCAGCTCGAAGCAGAGGGCTGGCGCGTCTGTCGGTTCTGGGAACACGAGATCTTCGAATCGCTCCCCCAGGTCCTCTTCACCGTGCAATCAGCACTTCGCGACGACGCCTGGAGTCCGGCTGGTTCGTGGCGGGTCGTGCAGGTCGACGCGTTGCCAGGGGGAGAGGACCTGGAAGAACGCTGGCTTGAGGACCTGCGTGGGCGGGAACCACGTCGGTCCAAACAGGTCCGGAGGAGCACGAAGAAGTGGAAGCGTGTTCACGGGTAGTCTGGTAGCGGCCTGTAGCTTGCAGGATGGGTGGCGAGCCGGACCCACTGCGGTATAAACCCGGGACGAACCGCCCTGGCAGGCAGTAGCCTCAGCCGAGGAGTCGATTGGGTATGCCTCCGTAGCGGTCGGGCCTGTTCTTCCATCTGACGAACACCGGGTACAGCCAGGCCATAGGACCTAGAGCACCATGCATCGAACCATCGAGTACAAGCTCAACCGCCTCGCACGCGGAGAGCGCCCGCGCCTGCTTGACCTGTTCTCCGGGTGTGGCGGGTTGACCCTCGGCTTCCAGCTCGCGGGGTGCGACATCGTAGGCGGTGTCGAGTTCGACGAGCATGCCTCCCGCTCGCACGCCCTCAACTTCCATCCGCACTTGTCCCCGGAACTGCTCGAAGCCCATGCCCGCCCCAAGGACATCACGGTCACGAAGTCCCATGAACTGTTGGCCTCCTTCGGGATCAAGAAGCCGGTAGACGCCGTCGACCTGCTGGTGGGTGGACCTCCATGCCCTGCGTTTACCCGGGTCGGGCGCGCAAAACTGCGCGAGGTCCACGAACACCCTGAGGCCTTCCGACACGACCCTAGGGCCAAGCTCTATCTTCCATACCTTGAGTATGTGAAGGAACTCATGCCCGTGGCGCTCTTGATGGAGAACGTACCGGACATCCTCAACTTCGGTGGGCACAACCTAGCAGAAGAGGTGTGTGAGATTCTTGAAGGGCTGGGATACCGCTGCCGGTACACGCTTGTGAACGCCGCCAACCATGGCGTGCCCCAGATGCGGGAGCGGTTCATCCTGGTCGGCATTCATGAAGCAGCGGGGGCATATTATTCGTTCCCAGCGCCCACACGGAAGGTCGTCTTCCCATCAGGATATCAGGGCTCACGAGACGTAGCCCTGAAGCATGTGGTGCTTGGTGACCTCTTCGCACCAAAGACTCGGTATGTCCCTGTCCTTGAATCCAAGCGCAAGGGCCGGCCACCTGTGTCTGTGCAGGAAGCCATCGAGGATCTCCCTCCCATTACCAGCCATCTTGATGGGACTTTGCGCCGCGGGGCGCGGAGGTTCAATGAAGCGGTCACTTATCGAACGGATGTTTCTCCGTCGGCTTACGCCCGTCTGATGCGATCGTGGCCGGGGTTCGAAGGCGACGGACAGCTCTGGGACCATGTCATCCGCTCGCTGAGCGACCGCGATTACCGTCTCTTCCGTGCCATGAAGTGGGGGGATGACTATCCGAAGGCATATGCACTGGCGGAGCGCCTTTTCGCCCAACGACTGGCCTCAGAAAAGCGAGCTGGACGTCGTCTCCTCCCCGGTACCCCGGACTACGATGAACTCAGAAGTGACTATGTCCCCCCTTATGACCCGGGCAAATTCCCCAACAAGTGGCGCAAGATGGCACCTGATGAGCCTGCCCGCACTCTGATGGCTCACCTCGGCAAAGACTCCTACAGCCACATCCATTACGACGACGAACAGGCCCGGGTTCTCTCCGTCCGCGAAGCTGCTCGCCTTCAGTCCTTCCCAGATGGATTCAAATTTTCAGGGACGATGAACCCTGCGTTCCGGCAGATTGGCAATGCAGTCCCACCACTGCTGGCCCATGCGCTTGCCGAACCGCTTCTCACAGCACTAGGCATTGGCGCTAATGAGTCCCGCAGGACGCAAGACGTCCCGAAGGTGCAAGTCAGCGCAGCCGGATGATCGGTTGAGCAGAACAAATCCCCGAGGAAGGTATGGAAAACACCAAGGTTGCGATCAAGCGCCTGACTGCATCAGATCTGTCGTTCTTCAAAACCCACCTCAGGCTATCGAAGCAAAAGGCCATCAACCTCAATAGCGACATTTTCATCGATCGTTTCTATCCAGGCCTCAGAGGAATCACAGACCCGGTTCCCATGCCATTGGCAGTCATAGGCCCAGCAGGAAATGAACCACACCGTCTGATGCGCAAAGCATTGCGGCCCCCAGGTGCAAAGAACTGGCGACTCAACGGCGAAGTGATCCATGATCCGCCTGAGGCACCGGGCCGTTACGACAACCTTGCCGAGAACGACTTCGCCATCATTGCATTCCAAGGCAATGAACGACCTACTGCCGCAACACTTGTGCTTGTTTCAGCCAGAGGAGACCCTGCGCTCCACCAAGTCATCGAAAATACGCTTGAATTCCCTGGCAGGAGCACCATGCAGGCTCTTCCAGAAACGGGCCTCGCCAGGATGCGGGCGGAGACCACCACTGCCTATGGTACTGACGAACACCCTCTTGACTCCCTGCTCCTGAGCCAGGACACAATAGAAGATGTCTTGTTCGGAAATACCGTTCCAGAGCCGATTGTATCGGATGGTCGCTCTGTCGCACTGACAACCCAGGAACTTCGTGAACAACTTCGCCGCGCAGAAGAAACGGGTCAGCAGGGAGAAGAGTTGTTTGGAACTTGGCTGTCGGAGAGCGAGCACGGAGAAGAGGATTTCGATTGGGTATCGTCAACCCACGCGCGTGCAGCCTTTGATTTCGACGTACTTGCAGCCAGATGGATCGAGGACAGCCCCAGGGTATTCGTCGATGTCAAAACAACACAAGGTGCATTCGAGCGTCCGCTGCACATGAGCATCGCAGAACTACGCTTTGCAGCCAGAACGCCGAACTATCGAATCGCGCGGGTCTATGACCTTGCTGGTACGAGCCCCAAGTTGAAGATTCTTGCCTCAGTGGACCTGTATGCGAAAAAGGTCCTTGAGAGTCTGGCTTCCCTGCCGGCAGGTGTAAGTGTCGATAGCATCCAACTCAAACCAGAGGTCTTCACGGTTGAGCATTCCGTCATAATATCACGATTGATTTGAAGCCCACCAAGCCGGTTGGCTCGTAATACTGGTGATCTTCAGACCGTCACCTATTGCTCCACCGCTCATCCCCCACTTCCGCGGTGAGCAGGATGAGCGTCGCGGTGATGGCGGCCTGCACGTCCGGCGGGTCGCCCGTGAGCGCGTCCCGGTACAGGAAGAACTGTCCAACCCTCACGATGACGTTCGACAACGCGTCCAGGCTCATCGCCGGACGGAGGCGTCGTTCTCTCACGCCCTCCTCCAGCGCCCTCCGGATGCTCGCCGCACAGCGCTCTTCCACGCGGCTGCTCTTCGACATCAGCACCCGCATCGCATACTCGGAGTCCTGCTGGATGAAGCGCCGCAGCGGCGCATCCGCCACAATCAGGTGGATGAGGCGTTGGGTGACCTCCGCCACATGCGCCGCCCCCTCCTCCTTGAACTCGCGCCTCGCCGCCGTGAGCGCGGCCTCGAACCGGAAGGACAGCACCTCCCCATAGAGCAGCTCCCGCGTCCCCGCCCAGCGGAACACCGTCGCCCGGCTCACGCCCAGCTCCTGCGCCATCCGGCCGATATCGAACCGCTCCCCCTCGTCCCACCACCGCATCGCCAGGGCGAAGAGGTCCTGCGGCGTCGCCCGCGAGGGCACCTCCAACCGCTGCGAGAGCGGCGTCACCCGCCCCCGCGCCTTCTCTCGCGAAGCCGGCCGACGCGTCCTCGAAGGCGCCGCCTTCGTCGCGCTCCTCGCATCCTTCACGCGCGTGCGCTTCATGTCGCCGCGCTCAGCATCTTCCGCCGCCGCCGCCGCATCCCCGCCACCAGCACCCGCTGATACAGGGTCGGCAACAACCGCTGGAACAGGTCGATGAGCACCGCATCCCCACCAATGAGTTGCCTCCGACGGTTCTTCCGAATCGCCAGGAGGATGTCCTCGGCCGCCCGCTCCGGCGTGGTGGCGAACGACTTCTCGAAGTCACTCGACGACCGCTCGTCCGTCCACCCCGCGCGAGGCGTCACCCGCGCATTGCGCGCGATGTTCGTCTTGATACCCCCCGGGTGCACACAGGTGACGCCGATGGTCCCCGGCTCCACCTCGAGTTCCTGCCGCAGCGCCTCCGTGAAGCCCTTCACCGCGAACTTCGCCGAGTTGTACGCCGCCTGCGTCGGCACCCCAATCAACCCGAAGACGCTCGACACATTGACGATGTGCCCCTCGTCCACGGCCTTCAGGTGCGGCAGGAACGCCTTCGTCCCATACACCACGCCCCAGAAGTTGATGTTCATCAGCCACTCGAAGTCCTCGTACCGGGTGTCCTCGATGGTGGCCCCCAACGCGACGCCCGCGTTGTTGATGATGATGTGGACGCCGCCGAACTCCCGCGCCACCTCGTCCGCCCAGGTGTGCACCTGCTCGCGCTTCGCGACATCCACCCGGTCTACCCGGACACGGACGCCGTGCGCGCGGCACTGCGTCTCTGTCTCGGAGAGCCCCTGCACATTTACGTCCGACAACGCGACGTGACAGCCCTGACGCGCGAGCAACACCGCCGTCGCCCGGCCAATGCCCGAGCCCGCTCCGGTAATCGCCGCGACCTTGTCCTTCACCGATTTCATCCGTTGGCTCCGTTCCGCGTCCGGCCCGACAGACCCTCATCGAGCATGCGGCGCGACGACATCGCGAGCGCCGCCATCGCCACCGCGTCAGCCATGCGCCTTCTTCTGAAAACCCGCCTCACCCCTCGCACGCGCGCGCCGGTGGATGGCCACGTACTCCGTCGGCTCGAAGGCGGAGACACGGCGCCGGTAGTCGAACGTGAAGCCCGGCCACAGCGTCGAGTTGCGCCCCGTCGCATCCAGGTACCAGCTCACACAGCCGCCCCGCATCCACACCGTCTGGGCCATCCGCGTGTCGACCTCGCGAACGAACGCCTCCTGCGCGTCCGCCGTCGGCTCCACCGCCGCCAGCCCCCTGCCCTCCAGGTAGCGCAGCGCGCTGAGCACGTGCGCCAGCTGGCTCTCAATCATCAGGATGACGGACGTGTGCCCCAGCCCCGTGTTCGGCCCCAGCAACATGAAGAAGTTGGGGAACCCGCTCACCGACGTCCCCAGGTGCGCCTTCATGCTCCCCGCCCACGTCTCCGCCAGGGTGCGCCCGTCACGCCCCCGGATGTGCCGGGCGAAGGACGGCTCCGTTATCTGGAACCCCGTGCCGAAGATGAGCGCGTCCACCGGATGCTCCACGCCCGACGTCGTGACGACGGAGTGCTCGCGCACCTCCTGGAGCCCCTCCGTGACGACCTCGACGTTCTCCCGAGTCAGCGCCGGCAGATAGTCGTCCGACACCAGCACGCGCTTGCAGCCCAGGGTGTAGCCGGGCAGCAGCTTCGCGCGCAGCACCGGGTCCGGAACCGACGCCTTCAAGTGCCGCCACGCGCCCCGCTGCGCCAGGCGGATGATCCACGGATGCATGAAGGCCAGCGCGGACAGCTCCTTCACCGCATAGATGCCCGCGCGCATCAGCCACCGCGCCCCAGGGACGCGCGCGTACAGCCACTGCTTCCAACCGGAGATGGCGTAATCGTTGCGCGGAAGAATCCACGGCGGCGTGCGCTGGAAGAGGACCAGCTTCGCCACCTTCGGCTGGATGGCCGGGACGAACTGAATCGCGGACGCGCCCGTGCCCACCACCGCCACCTTGCGCCCCGCAAGCGAGTAGTCAGCGTCCCACCGCGCCGAGTGCATCACCTTGCCCTGGAAGCGCTCCAGGCCCGGAATGTCGGGCCGCACCGGCTCACCAAAGGCTCCCGCCGCGAGGATGAAGACGTCCGCCGTGAAGAGCCCCTCCGACGTCTGGAGGCGCCAGTGCCCCGCCTCGTCGTCCCAGCGCGCGTCCTCCACGGCGTGACGGAAGCGCACGTGGGTCACCACGCCGAACCGCTCCGCGCAGTCGCGCAGGTACGCGTGAATCTCCGCCTGGGGCGAGTACGCCCGAGACCAGCGTGGATTCGGCGCGAAGGAGAACGAGTACAGGTGCGACGGCACGTCACACGCGCAGCCCGGATACGCGTTGTCCCGCCAGACGCCGCCCACGTCGTCCGCGCGCTCCAGGACGACGAAGTCCTCCAGCCCCTCCTGCTTGAGCCGGATGGCCATCCCCAGGCCGCCGAACCCACTGCCCGCGATGGCCACGTGGAAGTGCCGCGTCAGGGGAAGGGACATCCTGGCCTCCAGTGGGAAATCCGCGCTACGGACTCCCAGCATGGCGCGTCATGAGTCACTTCGCAATCTTGACTCACCCATGACGTAGGACAGCGAGGTGTCGCACGAGAGGCAGCCTCGGGCGGGGGCACCGAGCCCACCGCCAGAAGGCCTACGCGCTCATGTGGTCGAAGAGCGTCTTGAAGCCGATGCCGATGAGCACCAGGCCGCCGAGGATTTCGATGCTGGTGCCAAAGCGCTCTCCCAGCCGCTTGCCAGCCCAGGCGCCGAGGATGGACAGCACGAAGGTCATCACGCCAATGACGCCGGTGGACAGCAGGATGCTCAGGTTCAGCGCGGGCAGCGTCACGCCCACGGCGAGCGCGTCGATGCTGGTGGCCACGCCGAGCGTCAGCAGCATGGGCAGCGGAATGCCCGTGGCGGCGCGCGTCTCCTCGTCATGGGAGAACGCCTCCCAAATCATGTGCCCACCCACCAGCGCGAGCAGCACGAAGGCAATCCAATGGTCCACCGCGGAGAAGTGCGTGAGGATGGCCTTGCCCCCGAGCGCACCGCCCAGGGACATGCCGAACTGGAACAGGCCAAAGGTCAACGCCAGCTTGAGGACATCCGGCGGACGGGCGCCGCGAATGGCCATGCCGCCAGAGACAGCGGTGGCATCCATCGCCACCCCGAGCGCGAGCAGGAACAGGGTCATGGGAGCCTCGGGCTACTCTTTCTCGATGTCGCGGTCCCAGAGCTGAACGCGGGTGTTCTCGTCGGTCAGCCGCCTGGTCAGCTCCGCTGCGATGGCCACGGAGCGGTGCTTGCCACCCGTGCACCCCAGCGCCACCGTGAGGTACGCCTTCCCCTCCTTCTGGTAGCGAGGGAAGAGGAAGCGGCACAGGTCCACGACCTTCTCGAGGAACTGCTGCGTCTCCTCGCGCTCCAACACGTACGCGGCCACCTTGGGCACCTTGCCCGTCAGCCCCTTCATCTCCGGGACGAAGTACGGGTTGGGCAGGAAGCGCACGTCCAGCACCAGGTCCGCCTGCGGCGGCACCCCGTACCGGTAGCCGAACGACATCACCGACAGGCTCGGCCCCGCGGCGGGCTCCGGACTGAAGCGCGCCTGCACCATCCGCTTCAAGTCGTGCACGTTCAGCACCGACGAGTCGATGACCTGGTCGGCGATTTCGCGCAAGTCACGCAGCTCCTGGCGCTCCGCCTTGATGCCATCCGCCACGGTGCCGTTGGGCGCCAGGGGATGGCGGCGGCGCGTCTCGCTGAAGCGACGGATGAGGCTGTCGTCGCTGGAGTCGAGGAAGAGCACCTCCACGTGGTGCCCGGCGCGGCGGACCTCGTCGAGCACGCGGGGGGCGTCCTTGAGGAACACGCCCTCGCGCACGTCCATCACCAGCGCCATGCGCTCGATGTTGCCCCCACCGGCGAGCTCCGTGAGCTTGGGCAGCAGCAGCACCGGCAGGTTGTCGATGCAGAAGAACCCCGCATCCTCCAACGCGCGGATGGCGGTGGACTTGCCGGAGCCGGACATGCCGGTGATGACGACCAACTGTTTCGCGGGCGCGGTCACTCGACCTCTTCTCCCAGGGTGCGGCGCATCGCCCCTTCGGCGATGGCTCGGTTGAGCCGCTCGGCGAATTCCCTCGCCGAGTGGTGGCCCTGAAGCTTCAACAACTGGTTGCGGGCGGCCACCTCGATGATGGTCGCCATGTTACGGCCTGGACGCACGGGTACCACCGACAGCGGGATGTCCACACCCACAATCTGCAGATGCTTGTCCTCCACGCCCAGCCGGTCGTACTCCTGATGGGGGTCCCATTCCTGCAGCTCGATGACGAGCTCGATTTTCTTCTGCTCGCGCACCGCCGCCACGCCGAACAGGTCCTTGATGTTGATGATGCCCAGGCCCCGAATCTCCATGTGGTGCTTGATGACCGGGTTGCCCGCGCCGTAGACGGCCCCCTTGCGCCGGGTGACGTCGACGATGTCGTCCGCCACCAGCCGGTGGGCCCGCATCACCAGGTCCAGGGCAATCTCGCTCTTGCCGATGCCGCTCTTGCCCAGCAGCAGGATGCCCACGCCGAAGACGTCCATCAGCACGCCGTGCAGGCTGCTGGACTCGGTGAGCGCCTCTTCCAGGAAGGACTGCACCCGGGTGATGAACTCGCTGGAGAGCAGCGGCGTCTTCATCAGCGCCAGCCCGCCGGCCTCGCACGCCGTCACCAGGACGGGCGGAATCTCCAGCTCCTTCGTCACCACGACGCACGCCAGGTCCTCTTCCTCGAAGAGCTTGGAGAGCGCCTCGCGCTGCCGGGGCTCCGGCAGGGTGGCCAGGTAGGAAATCTCGGTGTTGCCGAACACCTGGACCCGGTGGGGGTGGAGGTGCTCGGTGAAGCCCGCCAGCGCCAGCCCCGGCTTCTGGATGCGCGACGAGTCCACCGTCCGCGTCAGCCCGCTCGCGCCCGCGATGAGCGTGAGGCGCAAGTCGTAGTCGTGGTCCTCGATGAGCTGGGAGATGCGGATGGATTTCATCGTCGGGGCCTGGAATATCACCGGTGGGACCTTTTGAGGCGAAGTGCCCACCTGGCATGTCGTCCCCCACCTCTACCGCCGATTGCCCACCCGAGCGAAGCCCTGGCCGCCCTCCTGGGGAATCGCTTGGGACCTCAACAATGAGCGCCGAGGCCATTTCCCCGCGCCTCGCGCGTTGCTAAGCCCCGACCCATGTCCGACTGCCTCTTCTGCAAGATTCGAGACGGCCTCATTCCAGCCAAGGTCGTCTACAAGGACGACTCCTGCCTGGCCTTCGAGGACATCAATCCCCAGGCGCCCACGCACGTCCTGTTCATCCCCCGCAAGCACATCGCCACGGTGAACGACATCTCCACCGAGGACGAGGCGGCGGTGGGCCACCTCTTCGTGGCCGCGGCGAAGCTGGCCAAGGAGCGGAGCCACGACAGCAACGGGTACCGGGTGGTGATGAACACCCACCGCGACGCCGGGCAGACGGTGTTCCACATCCATCTGCACCTGCTGGCCGGTCGGCCGCTCCTCTGGCCGCCAGGCTGAGCGGGCGTCTCGCGCCGCGCCCCGGGCTGCCGGAGCGCTCTGGCCGGGAGTGGACGCGAGCCGGGTGAGCGGGTGCTAGCGTTCCCTGACAGCGCAGGGGTGCGCCGCGCATGCCCTTCACCACGGAATCCTCTCCCAGCAACCGCCGCGCCTATACGGTGCTCTCGCTCCTGCTCGCGGCGGTCGCCGGCGCGGTGAATGCGACGGGCTTCGTGGCGCTCGGCATGCACACCTCTCACATGTCCGGGAACATGGCGGCGCTGGGCGAGTCGCTTGCCACCGGCGAAGCGCGTCTCGCGGTGCTCGCCGCGCAGTTGCTCCTGTCCTTCGTGCTGGGCGCGGTGTGCGCGGCGGCCTTGCTGGATGCGTCCCGTCACCGCTCGCGAGGCCGGCACGTCGCCGCGCTGATGGTGGAGGTGGTGACGCTGGCCGGCATCGGCACGGCGCTCACGTCCTCGCCGGGGACGCGCGCGCCCGTGCTGATGTGGGGCCTGTCCTTCGCCATGGGGCTGCAGAACGCGCTCGTCACCCGGGTGTCCGGCGCGGTGGTGCGCACGACACACGTCACCGGAATCCTCACGGACATCGGCATCCAGTTGGTGCGGATGTTCGCCTGGGTACGAGACGGGGCTCGCGGCCAGGGCGTCGCCGGCGTGTGGCGCGGGCTGCGCGCCCTGCCCTCGGCCATCGAGTTCGAGCGCACGCGCCTGCACCTGGGACTGGGCGCCGCGTTCCTCCTGGGGTGCATCAGCGGGCCGCTGCTCTATGTCCGCCACGGGGCCGCGGCGCTGGGGTTGCCGTGCGCGGTGCTGCTCCTGCTCATCGGCCTGGACCTGAGCCCGGCGGCGCGACGCCAGCCGGACTCGGCCTCGCGCGCCTGAGTCACCGCCCGGCGGGCCGGGCCAGGGGCACCTTCGGCGGGCCCGAGGACGCCTCCACATCCACGACATTCACATCGGGTTCGATGTCCCGCAGCACCCGCAGCACGCTGCTGCGGTCATCCGTCCAGGCGAAGTCCTGCTCTTCACGCAACCCCAGGCGCCGCACGCGCGCCGTGGCGCGGGTGAACGTCGGGCCCCAGGAGAACTCACGGTCCGGACTGAGCAGCATCCAGTTGCTGCGCAGCGCGTCCCCTTGCGTGTCGTGGAAGACGAAGGCCGCGTGCATGCCCAGACGGCGCGCGTGCGACAGCGTCACCGGCACCAGGTCCAGGTGCACGTTGCTGATGTGCAACGCCAGCACGCCGTGCGGGGCCAGGTGCCGCTTGTACAGGGCCACGGCCTCCTCGGTGAGCAGGTGCACGGGGACGGAGTCCGAGGAGAAGACATCCAACGCCAGCACGTCGAACCCGCCGGGCTCGCCCCGCTCCAGCTCGCGCTCCAGGGAGATGCGCGCGTCCCCCTCCACCACCTCAATCGTCGCGGGCGAGTCGCTCAGGTAGCTGAAGAAGCCGCCCTCGCCTCGCGCCAGGGAGATGACCGCCGGGTTGATTTCATAGAAGCGCCCCAGGTCGCTCTTCTCCAGCAGCGCCGCGCTCGTCCCCACGCCCAACCCCAGCACGCCCATGCGCAGGCCCGGAGGCAGGCCCACCGCCGCGCGCAGCCGACGCTGCTCCGCGATGGCGAGCCCCAGCCCGGCCTCTCGCGTGTAGTACGTCGTGGGCCGCGAGCGGTACTCCGGCTTGACGTACTGCATGCCGTGGGTGATGGCGCCGTGGCGCTGACTGTAGAAGTGCTTCTCGGGGTCCCCCTCGCCCTGCTCCGTCACCCGCACCACGCCGAAGAAGTTCCGCTCGCTGAACAGCGCCTTGTCCAGCTCCCGGTTCACCGAGAGGAACAGGTTCACCGTCACCATGACGAGCATCGCGCCGCGCAGCACCCGTCGGCCCCGCTGACTCCACGTCTCGGCCGCCGGCCCGCGCACCATGCCCGCGAGCGCCACCGCGCAGCAGCCTCCCAGGGACAGCGGGTACTCCCAGTACGCGCGGAAGAAGACGGTGGCCACGCCGCTGACGAACAGCGCGCCCAGCACGCCACCAGCGGACACCCACAGGTAGAAGGCACTCAGGTGACTCGGCGCCGGACGCAGCCGGTACAGCTCGCCGTGACACACCATGCAGCCGGCGAAGAGCGACAAGGCGTAGGCGAGGAGCTGGAGGGGGAGCGGAAAGTGGGCCCCCGCCGCGTGCGCGTGCGCCACCGCCGCTCCCGAGCCGATGAGCAGCACCCCGTAGATGGTGCGCGAATAGAAGGACTCGCGCGAGAAGGCGATGATGAAGGTGAGCAGGTAGACGGCCAGCGGCAGCACCCAAAGGAAGGGGCCCGCGGCCACGTCCTGCGAGAGCTGGTTCGTCGTCGCGAGCAGCAGCACCGACGCGCACGTGGCCAGCCCGAGCCACGCCAGCGTGCGCGCCACTCCAGGCCGGGCCTCGGAGTCGATGGGGGCGGGCGCGCCTCGCGCTTCTCGCCGCATCGCCTCGAAGGCCGCTTCACGCACCGCATCCGGGTCCGTCCTTGCCGATGACGCGGGCTCCAGTGACGTCGGGGAGGAGGCCACGGCGAGCCCGTTCTCCGTGCTCGCACGGGCGCTGGCCTCGGCCCTCCGCGAAGCGCCCTCACCCTCCTGCGCGGCGGCACCGTGCGGGCCCGAGACACCGCCCGTCGCCACCGCGGGCCAGGCACCGATTGCGCCCGTCCCCAGCACCTCGGCGCTCACCGGCAGCTCGCCCGTGACACCCACGCCCGACGACGCGCTCACGACGTTGACGCCAGCTCCCTCCGCCCCTGTCGAGCCCGCCGTCCCCCGCTCGTGTCGCAGCACGTCCACCGCGCACACCGCGCAGGCCACCGCGAAGAGGACGAAGCCCACGCCCCAGCCCCACGCCTGAGAGGCCCGCCCCACCCACGGCTCCACCAGGAAGGGGTAGCCCAGGAGCGCCAGCAGCGAGCCCACGTTGGACAGGGCATACAGCGCATACGGTGAGCGGCCGGGCCTGGCTCGGGCGAACCAGGACTGCAAGAGCGGCCCCGTCGTGCTCAGCACGAAGAACGGCAGGCCGATGGTGGCCGTCAGCATCGCCAGGAGCCGGGGCACCGCCAGCTCCGTGCCCACTGGACGCCACTCCGGCCCTGGCGCCACCGGCGAACCCACCCACAGCGCCCTCGCCCCCAGCACCGCCACCGCCACCGCCACCACCCCCAGATGCACCTTCGCCTGCGTCCTCGGCGTCAGTCGCGACGCGAGCCCGTGCGCATACGCATACCCGCCCAGCAGCGCCGCCTGGAAGAACAGCATGCACGCGGTCCAGACGCCGGGCGTGCCGCCATACCAGGGCAACGCATACCGCCCCGCGAGGGGCTGAACTCCGAACAACAGGAAGGCACTGGTGAAGATGGCGACGGCGTAACGGAGCATGCAGAACCTTGAGGCGGAATCAGACAGCGGGCGCGGGGGCCGCGGGTGAACGCCGGGAGCGCAGCGCACGCGCCCCAATCGTGAAGAGAGACAATGCCAACGCCAGCAACACCACCGCCACCACCCCGTTCACCCGGGAGGCGGCGGAGCTCGTCGGTAGCAGCGCCTCGCGCACCAGGAGGACGAGGCTGGTGAGCGTCACGGCCCCCACGAACAGCATGGGCACCAGCGCATAGACATACGGCCGGTTCGTGCTCTTGAGCCACACACAGACACCCAGGAGCGACAGCGAGGCGAGCAGCTGATTCGACGTGCCGAACAACGTCCAGAACGAGCGCCATGCCCCCGTGCCCGCCAGCAGCACGAAGGCCAGCGGCACCCCGCACGTCACGGCCGTGGCCACCATCGCCGACACCCGCCCCTTCTTGCCCGTCAGCTCCTGGAGGATGTAGCGCCCCAGCCGCGTGGACACGTCCAGCGTGTCGAACACGAAGGTGGAGAAGGCCATGGCGCCGAACGTCGTGGCGAAGACGAGGTGCTCCTTGCCCAGCACCGTGACGAGGAAGCGTCCCAGGCCCGCGCCGTACACCGCGCCCGGTGCCTTGCCCGTCAGCTCGCCCTTGGTGGCAATCATCACCGTCGCCAGCGCGATGACCGCCACGAAGCCCTCCAGCAACATCGCTCCGTAGCCCACCGGCTTGCAGTGCGGCTCCTTGTCTATCTGCTTCGACGTGGTGCCCGAGCACACCAGCCCGTGGAAGCCCGAGCACGCCCCGCAGGCGATGGTGACGAAGAGGAAGGGGAACAGCGCGCCTCCCGGCCCCGGCACGTCGAAGCCCGCGAAGGCCGGCTGCTCAATCGACAGCTCCCCGGTCAGCCCGCCGTAGAAGATGCCCACCACGCCCACCGCCAGCGCCGCGTAGAGCACGAAGCCGCCCAGGTAACCGCGCGGCTGCAAGAGCACCCACACCGGCGTGAGCGACGCGACGAAGCAGTACGCGAGGATGAGCGCCGCCCAGCCGCGCGCATCCATCACCAACAGCGTGGACATTCGCGTGCCCAGGAACACCACGCCCAGCGTCGCCGGCACGAAGATGAGCGTCTGCAGCCACAAGGGCGGCTTCAGGTAGCGGTCCACCCATCCCATCACCATCGCCAGCCCCAGGTAGGCAATGGACGCGAAGGCCACCGCGCCTCCCAGGTTGAAGCGGAAGGTGAGGCCCTCCAGCTCCGCGTCACCGCTGACGAACGTCGCGGCCGTCGCATCCGTGAAGGCGACGATGACGTAGACGAGCGCCACCCAGATGAAGGCCAGCATCGCCAGCCCCGCCGTGGGTCCCAGGTGGCTGCGCACCACTTCCGCGATGGAGACGGCGCCGTGCCGCACGCTGGCCACCAGCGTGGCGAAGTCGTGCATCGCGCCGATGAACACCGAGCCCACCGCAATCCACAACAGCGCCGGCAGCCAGCCGAACTGCTGCGCCGCGAGGATGGGACCGGCGATGGGGCCCGCCGCGGCAATCGCGCTGAAGTGCTGGCCCAGCAGATAGAAGGGCTTCGTCGGCACGAAGTCCACGCCGTCGTTCTTCGTGTGCGCGGGCGTGGCGGTCTCGCCGTCCAGACGGAACTGCCGGGCGATGAAGCCGCCGTAGAAACGATAGCCGAGGGCCAGCACCACCAGGAACACGCCGGCAATCAGGGGGAGGCTCATCCCTGAAGGCTTTCTTGCTCGGGACTTCCGGTCAACTCCATGACTTCTGGATGCCTCGGGAACAAGGCGGCGGACTCACTGCGTCAACCGGTCCAGTTGCCGCTGCGCCTCCCTCTTCAGCCGCTTCACCTTTTCAATGAGCTTCGGGTCGGGCTCCCCTTCGGAAGCCGCCACGAACTCGCGCGTGTCGTCCCGCTGCGAGCACAGGAGGCCCAGGTTGTCGCAGGAGCTGATGTCCTCCAGCTTCTTGAACACATTGAGCGTCTCCTTCCACTCCCTCTTCAGCTCGGCCTGGGCCTTGCTCGTAGGGGCCGTGACGATTCGCACGCGAGAGGCCGGGGTGCGCTTCGGAGAGGCCGACTTCGGAGGGGCGGGCTTCGTGGCGCTGTTGTTGTTCGACAGCGGGGCCAGGAGCGAGTCCTCGCCCTGATTGTCCTCGGCCTGCGCCGTCAGAGGCGGCACCGGGGCGCTCTCGGGTGTGGGCGAGGGGCTGTCCCCTGCGGCCTCCACGCCCGGCGCGGCCGATGAAGGCACGTCTGGCGCGGGCTCCGCGCGAGCCATGGCGGTGTCGGAAGGCGGGGGCGGAGTCCGCTCGATGGGCTTCGCGGCCGGAGGGCCCTCGTTGACCTGGGCGAGCCCAAACTGCTGTGCCAGGAGCTTGAGTAGTTCGGGCTTCAGGACGAGCGCGGCGGCGCCCGCCAGCAACGCGCCCAGGCCGCCCAGCACCACCACCCACATCACCACGGACCTGCCCTTGGAGCGCCGGGGCATGGAGGTCCTGCGGGTGTCCTCTCCGGCGCGGCGCGCGGTGGCCTGCGCGTTGGGCCGGACGGGTACCGCCGTGCGGCGCGTCTCGTCGTGAGAGGGCATGGACACGCGAACATCCGCGTCCTCCTCCTCGTCCTCGGCGGGCTCGGGTGCGGGCGCCGGGGCTGGCGCGGGACGGATGACGGAGGCGGACCCGGTGCGCCGGCCGCCCTGCACGGGCCGCATGCCGGGAGAGGACGCCCGAACACGGCTCGAGCCCGTCTTCGGACGCGCGCCCCCCTGCCGCTCCTCGTGCTCCCGCGCGGCGCCCTCCGCATCGCGAAGGAAGCCCTCGTCGAGCACCACGCGAGGCTGGGTGTCCTCATGGGCGACGGCCGCGGGACGCATGTCCGCCACGCGCGGCCCCCGAGGGTCCGTGTCCGAGTCGCGAGGCCCGCGAGGCTGCGTGTCGTCGGAGCGCTCCGCGCGCGGCGGCCGGGACGCGCGCGGGTTGGTGTCCATCTCCTCCACCCGCGCCGCCTGCTCGTCGTGGCCCATCTGCTCGGGCGTGAGCACCGGCATCTCGGCCCCATCCGACTCGAAGCCCGCCAAGGCCTCGGCATCGGAGTCGGCCCCACTCGCTTCAGCGCCTCGGGACGAAGGCGCGCCGCCCGGGGCCGGGCGCGCGGGCGTGCCCGGCGTCGCGGGCAGGGAGACGGCCGGCATCATCATCACCCCCGAGCGCGTCGGAGCGCCCGGTGGCGGAGAGGAGAACGGGCCGCTCGCCGCGGAGACCGCGGGCATCACCATCGCCCCCGAGCGCGCCGGAGCCCCGGGAGGCAGCGACCCCGAAGGAGCGCTCAGCGCCTGACGCTGCGGCATCGTCGCGGGCGGCACCGGCGCGGCGGGCGGCGGCAGGGGCGCTGGAGGCGGAGGCCCACCGGGACGGGGACCCGAGGCGGGCGCCGGAGACCGGGACGTCGCGCCGGGCCGCAGCAACTCGCCCCCAGCTCCACGCAGCGGCTCCGCGCGGGGCTCCGTCGGCTCCACCGGCCAGGGGGACGGCCCGGCGTCGGCGGGGCCGACCACGGAGCCCATGGGCACCAGCTCCAGCTCCGTGGGCCGCATGTCCGGCCGCGAAGGCGGCGGCGCGGGCGGCGTCCAGGGGGCGGGCGGAATGGCCTCTGGCGGCATCGTGGCCAGCGGCACCTCGCGCGTCTGCGAGGGAGGGCGAATCACCGCGGGGACCGCGGGCGACGGCGCGGGAGGAGGGCGGTTGAAGGCCTCCGGCTCCACCTCCACCGAGGGCGACGTGTCCGGATTCAGCCGGCTTGCCCGGGCGCGGGCTTCTTCCTCCAGGGCCTCCAGCGGGAAGGCGGGCCGCGTGGACTCGTCCATGGGGATGCCCGGACGCGTCTCACCGTCGTTCACCGGCCCCCCGGCCTCACGGCTGCGCGGCGTGGGGTGGAAGGAGAGCGCCTCCACCGGGCCATCCAGCCGGATGGTCTTCGCGGGCAGAATCGCCCCCGCCGGCAGCGTCGCGCGGGGCGCGGGGCCCCCGTCATCCTGCTCCGAGGCGCCCGAGCGAGGCTCCGGGGCACCGCCACCGCGCGGCACCTCCTTGAGGCTGGCCAGGAGGCGCCGCTCGGACTGGAAGTCCGCGGTGAACAGCTCGCGCATGAAGCGGCTGACGCTCTCCGGGCCCGCGTTCGCGTCAATCTCCATCAGGCACGTCTGCAGCCGGCCGCGGAACTCCTCCGCCGTCTGGAAGCGCTGCGCGGGGTCCACCTCCAACGCCTTGGCCACCAGCGCCGTCACCGAGCGCGGCGTGAGCGGCTCCACCTCGTCCAGCGGCGGCACCTTGGGGTTGGCGACGACGGACATCAGCTCGCCGGGGTGGATGCCGTCGAAGGGATTCTTCCCGGCGATGAGCTCGTAGAGCGTGAGGCCCACCGCGTACAAGTCACTGCGGCGGTCCACCGGCTGGTGCCGCGCCTGCTCCGGGGACATGTAGAGGAACTTGCCCAGGATGATGCTGGGGTTCGTCTTCGCCGCCGACAGCCGGCTCTTGGCCAGCCCGAAGTCGACGACCTTCACCTCCCCTTCGTAGGAGATGAGGATGTTCTGCGGAGAGATGTCCCGATGGACCAGCTTCAGGTCCTCGCCGTCGTCATCCTTCTTGCGGTGCGCATAGGCGAGCGCGTCCAGCACCCGGCCCATGACATAGAGGATGAAGGTGAGCGGCAGCGGCACCTGCCTGTCGCGCACCCGGGCGGCCACCTTGCGCAGGTCCTTGCCGTCCACGTACTCGAGGGCCATGTAGGCCTCGGCCTCGTGCAGCCCCATGTCCAGCACCTGGGCGATGGAGCCGTGGCTCAGCCGGACCAGGGTGCGCGCCTCGCCCACGAAGCGCTCGACGAAGTCGGTGTCCTCCGCGAGCTGCGGGAGGATCTTCTTGATGACGCACAGCTTCTCGAAGCCCTGCGCGCCCTCCAGGCGGGCGAGGTAGATCTCGCCCATGCCGCCCGTCGCCAGATGGGACAGGAGGGTGTACCGGCCAAAGGGCTGAGGCCGGAACGGACGCAGCCGGGCGGAAGGGTTATGGGCGTTCATGGAGGCGGGGGTCCACCATTGGGACTCCATTGAACCCCGTCCAGGGCCACTGCATCAACCCGTCAACCTGCCGCGAGGGGTTTTCACCGCAGGCCCGGGTTGGTGAGCGTGCCGACGTCCTCGTCGAGCACCTCGAAGACGGCCACCTTCTCCCGGGGTGCGCGGACCAGCCGCTCTCCCAGGGGCATCACGTCGAAGCGGGCCCCCACGGAGGCCAGCATCTTCCCCGTCATCAGCACCTGCCCGGGGTTGCCCGTGGCGGCCAGCCACCCTGCGACGGGCATGCCCTCGCCCACGGCCGTGTAGTCCGAGCGCACCTCGCTGCCGATCATCCCCACCAGCGCGCGCGTGGTGTGCAGGGCCAGCCGCAGCTCGCAGCGCTCGTCCTGGGGGCGGCGGCTCATGGCCCGCTCCCAGTCGGAGCGCAGGGACAGCGCGGCGCGCACGGCCCGCACGGAGTCCTCGCCCTTCATGTACGGCACGCCGAAGAGCGCCCGCATGGAGTCGCCCAGGAAGCCCTCCACCGTGGCCTCGAAGCTGAACACGATGCCGGTGGCGCGCGCGTGGAAGTCGTTGAGCAGTTGGGTGGCCTTGGCCGCGCCGATGCGAAGGGCCAGGGCGCCAAAGCCCACCAGCTCCACGTGCAGCACGGTGAGGGTGCGCTCCTCCAGGCCCGTCAGCCTGCCTCCCTGGCGAAGGGCCTCGGAGGCGCGGCGCTCGGCGATGTCCGGCGGGTGGAAGCGCTCCAGCGTGCGGCGCGCGCGCTCCAGCGTGGCGCCGCCCTCCTTGGGGGAGAACTTCTGCACGCCCGTGGCCACCAGGTGGGCCACCGCCGAGCAGGCGTCCAGCATGGGCTCCAG
The DNA here is from genome assembly GCF_010894455.1 of Myxococcus eversor. GTDB lineage: Bacteria > Myxococcota > Myxococcia > Myxococcales > Myxococcaceae > Myxococcus > Myxococcus eversor. The sequence goes on from NZ_JAAIXY010000003.1 coordinate 144,923, forward strand.
CCCGTCCCCCTTGGTGGTGGTGTTGACGTAGAGGACGCCCGCGTACGGGGGCTCCGCGCCAATGGGGATGCACAGCACGCTGTCCACGGCGTAGAGGATGACGCTCTCGCGCGCGGCGAAGCGGCGGTCGTCGCGCACGTCGCCCACCGCGAGCGCGCGGCCCTGCTTCAGCGCCTCCTCGACGATGGCGTCCGACACGGGCACCTCGCCCTTGGCCAGCTTGCCCCGGTGGCGCACGGCCGCGGGCACCAGCGCGCCCGTGGGGTGCTTGAGCAGCACCACCGCCGTCGTCGCGTCCGTGCGCTCCAGGAGCCGGTCCATCGTCGTGTCCAGGAAGGTGGACAGCGTGGTGGCGGTGGAGAGCGCTTCCGCGGTGCGGAACATCAGCACCAGCGTCTCCTGGCCCACGCGGGGACTGGCGGACGCAATCGGCGTGGACGCGGTGCTGAAGTCCTCGAAGGGCATGGGCCCCACGTTGTCCAACAGGCGCAGCACGTCCGCGTCCCGCACGCTCTTGGCGAGCAGCACGGAGGGGCCCACGTCCTGCCCATGGCCGAAGCGCACGACGCCGCCCGCGCCCAGGTCCACCATCTCCGTGGCCGCGTTCTCCACCGTGTTGGGCTGGCGGACCGCGAGCGTGTTCTCGCCCAGCGCCACGGTGTCCCCGGTGGACAGCTGCCGCGAGCCCTGCAGCGGCGCGCCGTTCACACGACTGCCGTTACGGCTGCCCAGGTCCTCGATGCGGAGGATATCCGCCTCGACGTACAGGCGCGCGTGTCGGCGCGAGACGAGGTCGCCACCGAGGACGATATCGTTCTCGTCCGCTCGGCCCAGGCTCGTCACGCCCTCGGGCAAATCGTAGGACGTATCGAAGTAGCCGGGCCCGTTGATGATGATCTGCCACATCGAATGCCCGACATTACACGACTCTCCCGTCTCATGAGAGAAGGAGACACCGCTTCGAGAGGGGGGACAGGAGTGACCCGGACCACGGGCGCGAGTGCCATGCGCCGCGTCAAGATTGACAGTGCGCGGGACGACTCGCAAGTGCCCGGCCGGGCAGGACTTCAGCGGGGCCGGTAGATGAAGACGCTCTCATTCTGGCGCACCGCGGTGAAGGTCGTCAGCGCCCGTTGCGCGGGCCCCTGGAGCACCGCGCCATCCAGGGCGAAGCGGGAGCCATGGCAGGGGCACTCCATGACGCCCTCGGACGGGAGCCAGTCCACCGCGCAGTCACCGTGAGTGCAGATGCGCCACAACGCCACGAAACATCCGGGCCGCGTGTGCACGAGCACCACGTCCAGGAGGGCCTGGGGCACGCGCACCTCCGCGTGGCCACCGGGAGCCTGGAGCGCCGGGTGGTCCGCGAGCCGCACCTCCACCCAACCCTCCTCGGCGGTGCCCGGCAGGGGCGCCCCGGGACAGGCGGCGCCGTCGGGCGGGAGGTCCAGGACGACAGCCTCCCGCCACTCTCCGCCGCACCCCACTCCCAGCGCGGCCAGGGCACAGCCACCCTGGGCCAGCGTGAGGAGCGCGGTGCGGCGGTCCAGCTTCTTCGTCATGGCGCGGCGGTGAGCGACACGCCGTTCACCACGGCGACGCCGTCCAAATCGAACCCGGCGGACGTGCCGGCGGAGCCGTTGGTGCCGGAGTCCTGGATGCGCACGTAGCGCGCCCGGCGCAGGCCCACGGTGGCCAGATCAAAACCGTCGCCACCCGCCACGGCGGGGTCCGTGGCGCTGATGCCAGCAGCGGGGTTGGCCGTCACGGGACGCACGCCCGCGCAGCCCGGGTAGTTGTTCGCCGCGTCCGAAGGGGCGCAGGGGAACTCGAACCACCGCACGCCGTCGTCGCTCACGGAGACCTTCGCCCGCTCGGTGAAGGCGCGAGGGCCTCCGGCGATGAGGAAGGCGTTCTCGAAGACGAGCAGGTCCACGCCCGGCCCGTCCATCACCGCGATGTCCGTGAAGCGCAGGGTGATGGAGCCCGACTTGCCCAGCGAGAGGACATCGAGCGAGCCGCTGTCCAACCCCGAGCCCACCGGCGGCCCCAGGACGACGGACGGGAAGCGGTCCTGCCCGAAGCCCGCGCCGAGGCCCGGAAGGAACTCCACGACTTCGTCCGCGTACGGGTCCGCCGGCACGGCGACGCTCGCGTCCCCAGGCTGCCCCGAGTCGTTCGGCCCCGCGTCTCCGGAGGGCGAGTCCTCGCCTCCGCAGGCCGTGAGGCTCAGGAGCACGGCGAGCGCCGAGCCCCTGTAGAGCCAGGACGCGCGGCGACTCACGGGACCACCTGGAGGCGGACCAGCCGCTGGCCATTCTTGTCCGCGACGCCCACCAGCACGTCCGAGCCGAGCGGCTCCAGCATCGTGACGGTGGTGCACTGGTCCACGTAGTCGAGCACGGCGGCGCGCGCGCCCACGTTGACGGTGTCGCCACCGGAGCTGGTGGACAGCGCGAAGCGCGACACGTCGGTGCTCACGAAGCTGAAGTTCTCGTCATACCCGCCGCGGTTGACCACCACGCCCGCGCCGAAGGAGGACGCGCTGTCGAAGTCGCTGCCCACGACGATGGGCGACTGGCTCGCCAGCTCCACCGGCGTCCCACTGGTGATGGCCTGGGCAACGACGGACGGGGCCACGCCGTAGATGACGTTGACGAAGTCGCCGTTGAAGTAGCCCAGCGCGGCGACGCCGTTGTCCGCCACGGCCGTGAAGCCGCTGCCGACCGTGCCTTCCGGGAAGTTGGCCACGCGCACCGTGCCCAGCGGATTCTCGGACGTCACCAGGCCGTAGATGCCAAGGCCCGTGGGCAGGGTGCCCAGACCGCCGCCGTTGATGAGCACCGCGCTCGTGTTCCCGTTCGAGAAGGCCGCCGCGGAGTAGTTCTTCGGCGCGGAGAGGAAGGACGACGAGGCGGGCGTGGCGATGTCGTAGAGCGAGACGGAGCCCGGAGCCCCGGAAGCGCCCGTGGTGTAGCCGGTGAAGACGCGCTGCCCGTCGTTGATGAGGTAGCCGCCCGCGTAGACGGCGACGCTGCCAGCGCGGTCCTCCGGGGTGACGACGTCATAGAGCCTGGTGGTGGAGAGCTGGAGGTCGGGCCACGTGCCCATCGAGTACAGCGCGGCGTCCTTGCCGCCCCCCTGCACCGCGTAGAACGCGTACGTCGGGCCCGGCGACGAGCCCAGGGCGGAGATGCCATCCGGCAGCGGGGCCGTCTCGGTGGCGACGAAGCCCGGCTGGAGCGCGAGCGTGCCCAGCTTCGCGTCGTGCGGCGTGTTCTCACAGGTGACAGGGCCGGCGTCCGGCGTTCCCGCGTCCGGCGTGGGGTCCACCGGGCCAGAGTCCGGAGTGCCCGAATCCACGGGGCCTGCGTCCGGCGTTCCCGAGTCGGCGGGACCCGGGCCCGAGTCCGGCGTTCCCGAATCCACGGGGCCAGCATCCGGCGTGCCCGAGTCCACGGGGCCAGCGTCCGGAGTACCCGAGTCGGGCGTCGGAGGCTGCTCCACCGGCTCCGTCTCGCACTTCTCGTCGACGCAGACCCACTGCTGGCCCGCGGGGGGCTGGCCATTGTCGGCGCGGCAGTCGAATTGGTCGACGCACTCGGGATTGCAACCGGTGCCGAGCAGGGCCACCGCGAAGGTGGTCACAGCGAGCGAAGCAGACTTCGTCCAGGGGGCTACGCGCTTCCAGTCAACGGTCTTCATCAGCGTCCTCGGTCCCTCTCCGCCCCCACGGGCGGGTGGGCTTCCAGGAGGACGCGGTCGAAGGCGGTCCCGGGCACACCCACGTGCACGGAAAAAAGGCTGACGCCTCCGCCGCCTCCCCTCGGAGGCCTCGGTGATGTCCGTGCCCGAAGGGCACGGGTCCTTGGCAGGTTTTCGGACTCGCAGGCGCGGATGCCCCAGGGGCACCCACCTAATGGCCGTCGCTTCCCAGCCCCACGGAGGGACCAGTGCTTCGTGACGGCGGTCGTTCCTGCACACCGCTGCGGGGCAGTCCCGGATTCACACCGGGTTCCCTAGAGCCACCGTGTTTCCACGCCAGCACCGAGGACGCCGGCCGGGATATGGCGGGTGGCGTGCATTGTCAATGGAGCGAGGTCACGTCGATGGCATTGGACACGGGGCGACGCGGGTCCAACGGGCACGCCTCCAGCGCGGGGCCCTTCGCCTCGGGCGTGGAGTAGCCACGGCGCTCGGTGAGGCGACCGTCTCCCACCTCCACCACGAAGACTCGGCCGGCGTTGGTGTCCGCCAGGTACACCGCGCCCTTCGCCACCGCGAAGCGACTGGCCACGGAGAGCACACACCCGGGCGCACCGGACTGGCAGCCGGGGTTGAGCGCGTAGGAGGCCACGACGGAGTCGTCCTTCACCAGCACCAACCCGGTGGAGCGCACGGACGTGGCGATGTAGCCATTCTCCGGGTCATAGATGGCCTCGCCGATGCAGGCGACCACGAGCTGGTCTCCCACCGCCTCGACGTAGCCCGCGTTGAGGCAGCGCTCCGCGCCCAGGTCGATGGCGCTCACCGCGCCAGTGGCCGGGTCGATGCGCGCGAGCATGCCCGGCCCGTTGGGACGGTAGTCATTCGCGGGGTTGAGGTTGGTGAGCGCCACGTAGACAGCCGAGCGCGTCGCCGTCACCGAGTACGGCAGTGGCATCACCGGGCCTCCGCCGAAGGGCTTCAGGTCCAGGCCCGTGAGCGACAGCGTGTCCACCTTGCGCGGCTGCTCCGGGTTGGAGATGTCCACGCGAGCCACGGCGTTGCCGTGCTGGAAGCTGGAGCTCGCGGTGCCGAACAGCGGGATGTAGAGCGTGGAGCCGAAGCGCGCGAGCGCCTGGGGACTGGTGTTCGCCCCCAGGTTCACCTGGCCCACCGTGCGCAGGCCCAGACCGTTGCCCTGTGCGGCGCCTTCGCGCTTGAGCACCTGGAGCGTGTTGTTCACCGAATCGATGACGTACACGTAGGGCGGGTCCACGAGGATGTCGTTGGGTGAGCCGGACACCACGCCCAGCGAGTCCTCCTCGACGAGAGCCCCCAGGTTGCCCCCCGCCGCCTGGAGCAGCTTGCCGTTCGTCATGTCCGCCGCGAGCACGTAGCCATCCCACGACGCGAGCGACTGCACGCCCGCGCCGAACTCGCGCCGGGGCCCGAGCTGGTCCGTCCCCGCCTGGATGCCCACGAGCTGTCCGTTCGTGAAGCACGCCGTCACCACGTCGTAGGAGCACCGGCCCGTGCGGCACGACTGCACGTCCGGACACGCGACGCCGCACGCGCCGCAGTTCAGCACGTCACTCCGAGCATCCACGCACGCGCCACCGCAGCGCAGCAGCCCCTCCGAGCAACCCGCGCGACACGTGCCCGCTTCACACACCTGACCCGTGGCACAGGCCGAGCCGCACGCCCCGCAGTGGGCCACGTCCGTCGCGGTGTCCACGCAGGCGCCACCACAGGACTCGGTGCCGGCGCGACAACCACAGACGCTGTCCTGACAGACCTCGCCCGTGGAGCAGGTGGTTCCACAGGCGCCGCAGTGAGCGGTGTCGCCGCGCAGGTCCACGCAGGTGCCCTCGCAAACGGTGAGGCCCGCGGTGCACACCACGCCTTCGTCCGGACAGCCGGTGAGCACGAGCGCCAGGAGACAGACCGACAGCAACGCCAGCGGCGTGGACTCAGGGAGACGGGGCGCGCGGGGCATGGGAGTCCTCGGAGGAAGGAGGCGAAGCGGGGTTCGGGTCGAGCGCCACCGCGAGCGTCGCGTAGGCCGCGCGTCCTGGCAGCGGGAAGCCGGTGAAGTCCTGGGCCCGCGAGTCGAGGAGGTTCTTCACCTCGACGGACAAGGTGACGTCCGGCGCGTGCAGGAACGTACTGGAGGCACCCACGCTCCAGAGGGTACGGGACGGCAGGTCGCGCGTGCCGGTGCGGTTGACGAGCTGCGCGGCCTGGTAGAGCACCTCGGTGCGCGCGTTGAGCCAGTCGGGGCCAGCGCGCACGCGGCCCACCCACTTGTGGCGAGGGCGATAGGGCAGGTCCTGATTGTAGTAGCGCGGGTCGCCCAGTCGGTTCTGCGTGCGCAACCAGGTGTAGCTGCCGCTGGCGGACAGCCAGGAGAAGGGCCGCGCCTCGCCCTCCAGCTCCACACCCCACACGCGGGCGGCGTCGAAGTTGTAGGGCCGCGCCATCATCGGCGGATACAGCTCGTAGGCGATGAGGTTCTCGTACAGCGCGGCGAACCCACCCGCCGTCGCGCTCCAGCGGGGTGCACCGGAGACGGTCTCCTCGGAGTCCCAGACCAGGGCGGTGTCCGCGTACAGCGCGCGCTCGGGCTTCAAGCCGGGGTTGGGCAGGAGCGTGCCCTGTCGGATGTACAGCTCCAGGAACGAGGGCGCGCGGTGGGACTGGCCCGCGTTGGCGCGCAGGCCGAAGCCACCGCCCAGCGACACCGCGGCGCCGAGCTTCGGAGAGAAGAGCCAGTAGGGCCCCACGCGCTCCAGCCGCAGCGAGGGCACCACGTCCAGCACGCCGCCGAACAGCGCCCACTCATCCATGGCCATGACGCTTCCGCGCCACCATCCCGCGGACTGCGAGCCCCGAGCCTCGGTGACCTGCTCGCCGGAAGACGCCACGGTGGTGGTCAGCGTGTGAGCGCCGCCCAGCGGCAGCCGTCCCTCCAGCTCCACACCGCCCACGAGGTGCCGCTGCGGACCACCCGCGCCGAGGAGCCCGCCTGTCACCTCCAGGCCATCTCGCCGGAAGAAGCCGCGCGCGCTGCCCTGTGTTCCCGCGCCTCCGAGCGCACCCGACCAGCGCACGCCGAGCGAGAGCCGGTCCAAATCCTGTCGCCCGGCGGACTGGGGGTTCTGCACCGTGCCGGGGATGGCGCGGTCCTCCAGGGCCAGCTCGGAGAGCACATCCAGGCGCGAGCCTCCGGGCAGTCGTCGTCGATAGCGCAGGAGCACGCCGCCGCCCTGGGCATCGTTGCGCGCGCGGGCCTCGGCGGTGACGGGGTTGTCGTCCACGGCGGGCAGCTCATCGAGCTCGTAGGCGAAGTCCCCATCCGAGCGTCCCGCGTGCAGCAACACGAGGCCATGTCCGTCGAGCAGCGGGCCGGTGACGGCCACGTGCCCCAGCGCCGTGTTCCAGCTTCCGTACGTGACTTCGCCACTGGCGCGCGCCTGTGCGGAAGGCGCGCGCGTGACGATGTTCACCGCGCCGCCCAGGCCTCCCGAGCCATAGCGAGCACCCGCGCCGCCGCGCAGCACCTCGAAGCGCTCCACCAACGCGGCGGGGACCTGGGACAGGTCCGCCATGCCTCCCGCGCCGTTGAGCGGGATTCCATCGAGGAACACCAACACCCCGTTCGACGCGGCGCCTCGGACGACCAGACTCTTGCTCTGGCCATAGCCCCCCGAGTCCTGCACCGCGAGGCCCACCGAACCGACGAGCAACTCCGCCGAGTCACGCGCCTCGCCCGTGCGAGCGGTGGCGTCGATGACGGTGATGGCGCCCGTCGGGTCCCTGCGCTCGGGTGAGTCAGGAGGCGGTGGTGACTTGCCCCGCACGACAGTGGAGCGCGCGCCGGGTCTCTCTGGCTCCACGGCGACTTCGGGTGGACTCGCCTCCACGTCCCGCATGGCATCGGAGTTCGCTTCGTCGCCGCCGACAGGCATCGCCTCGACGCCGGCCGTGGGCTCGACGTGCTCGGGGGGCGTGCCCACATCGGCATCATCCGACGCCTGGGCGCGTGCGTTGGCGGGGAGGCTGAGCGCCAGGCACACCAGGTGCCCGACGAGGAAGGTGCGCCGCATGCTCCGCCTTCCGCTCTCTCCATCGAAGAGAGAAGGCCATCCGAGCGTGTCGCCGCGCGACACGTTCGCACCCCTGGGCAGGTCTCCTGACTGATGGGCTCCTGCCCTGTCCTCCGGGCTACCCAATCACAGTGGCGGGACCGCACCGGAATCTCACCGGTTTCCCTCTTGAAAGCCCGACATGGGCACCCAAGGGCGCACCCCTTCTAAGGGGGTCACCTCCGTCGCGTCAAGCGCACCCGGGACGACGCGGCACGCGAGCGCACGTACTGCTCGAAGGCACTCGCTTGGAGGAACACCACCTCCGCGCCACCCAGTCGCAGCGACGCTCGGCTGAACAGCGGTGAGGTGCGCCCCGGCACTATCAACACGCCTTCCTGGTACGTGCCGCCGTGGCTCTCCAGGTCCGTCACGCTCCACACCTCGGTGTGCGGCTCCGGACGAAATCGCGCGTGCTGTCGCGACACGGTGGGCTCCGGCAGGACGATGTCGCACTCCGGGCTGCGTCCGACCGTCACCTCGGAACCACTTCCCGGCAGCCGCGGCCGCAGCTCGAAGACGACGGGCTCCACCACACGCGACGGCGACGGGCCCATCAGTGTCGGAGCCTCCACCGGGGACACCGCGCGAGGGAGACGCGGCATCGAGTCCCACACCAGCACGGGCCACCCGACACCTCGCAGCAGCGCCTCGCGGTCCTCCTGGAGCTGGGCCATCAGCGCTGACAGACGGTGGAGCACAGGGGTCCTCCAGGCCGGAAGGAAGGTGCGCTCACTAGCTTGTGCACGCCTCTCTCGTCTGTCCACCCCCGCTCGTGAGCGAAGTCGTCCCGGTGTCGCGAGGAAGTGGCATGCACCTCACTTCGCGAGGCCGCAGGCGCTCCCGAGCGTGAGCACGTCCGCGTCGTAGTGCAGCCCCAGGGCGCCGGAGGCCTCGATGTGGCGCACGAAGAGCGAGCCATACACCTCCGCGTTCCCACTGAGCGTCATCGTCGCGCCGGGCGCGTAGAAATTTCCCGCGATGACACTGCCCGCGGAGATGCCCAGCGTCCCGGTGCCCGCCGAGTACACCCGGACGCGGGCCGGCGCATCCACCGAGCCCAGCAGCAGCTGTCCCGCCACCGTCACGTCGCCGCCGATGAACAGGTCCAGCTCTCCGGGCGGCACCACCTCCACGGAGAGCCGCTCGCCAATGACGACGGCATCGCGCACGAACAGCGCGGTGCGCTCGCGCACGACGAGGTTGAGCCGCCCCTGTCCCTCGATGCCCGTCAGGAAGAAGCGCCCGCACGGCAGCTCCAGCGTGCGCTCTCCAGTAAAGCCCTCCAGCGACGCAGCATCCAGGCCGATGGCGGCGTTGTGGTTGTGCTCGGCGTGGTTGGCGATGAGGCCGCGGATATCCACCCGCGAGGCGTCATCACACGCGCATGGCGCCACCGACTCCACCGGCTCGCGCAGCACCTCCGAGGCCGTCACCGTGCCGGACATGAGATTCCCGGCGGGCACGGCCAGCTTGCCCTCCACCGTCAGCGACGCCAGACCCACGTCGCCGCGAACCCACGCATCGCCCGTCACCTGCGCTGACACGTTGCCCGTGAGCGGACCTCCGCTGTACAGGCCGCCGCCCACCGACAGGCCTCGTCCCAGCGAGATGCCATCCGCGCCGCCCGCGCTGAACCCACCGCCCACCTTCAACGTGTCGTTGGCCGCGACGCCGCCATTCGTCGCCACCGCGCCGCCCTGCCCTCCCGGCACGTACTTGCCCAGGGAGCTCCGGAACGCGTCCGTGGTGAGCGCCGCGCTGAACGCGAGCCTGTCACACGAGCACAACGCGAACCGGAAGGCGCGCTCCGCCAGATGGCCGCTGCACACCTTCTCGCCCGTGACGCTGTCGCCCACGAGCAGCAGCGGCCCGGTGGACGCACAGAAGGCCGCCTGGTCATCGGGAGGCTCGGCCTCCCCCGTCGGCCCACCATCGGACGAGGCCACCGGACCCGCGTCGTTGTGCGGGGTGTTGATGAAGGCCACCGGGTCCCTCACCGAGCACGCGGGCCCCACCGCGAGCCAGCCCAGCAGGACGAAGCCGCCAGGAGAACGCTTCCACCGCGATGCGAAGGCGCGAGTCATCGACCTGAAATCTCCCTCAGTCGGGTCCGAGCCGCCACCCCATGGGGCGAATCAGGATGTCGCGCGAGGAAGGCCTCCAGCGCTCGCGCCTCGCCGTCCCTGTCGCCCAGGGCCCGCAGGGCCTCCGCGACACCGTGACTCGCCTCTTCCTCCAGGATGCCCCCGGGCCAGCCCCGCTGCGCCTCCTGGTACTGCCGCAACGCCCCGCGTGCATCGCCCAGGTGCTCCAGCCGCAGCGAGCCCGAGGCCACGCGTGCCACATACGCGGACATGTCCTTCGGGTCGGTCCGGATGACACGCAGGTAGAGCGCCTCCGCGGCCTTCCACTGTCCCGTGGCCCGGTGCTCATTGGCCCGGCGCAACAAATCCTCCGGCGCGGGCGCACCCGGAAGCCGGTGCTCCACCCGGGGCTTCGTGGACGGTGGCGGCGCGATGATTTCGGGCCGGGCCGCGTCGACGCCAGGCACCTCGGACTCGGCCCGCGAGCCATCGACACCGGCGCCCTCGGGCACGGTCAGCCCGCCGCTGACGCCGGTACCATCCGGCAAAGCCCGCGCTCCACCAACCCCGGTGACCTCGGGCGATGGCCGCCCCACGTCGACCTGCTCCGGACGCGCGGGCTCGGCCCCAGTGGGGCTCGCGACGACGGACGGCTCGACGGGCGCGTCCGACTCACTCCGGCGAGACAGGTGCCAGGTGGCGACAGCCGCCGCGCTCACCACGAGCAGCGCGCCGCCCATCAACCACTCGTACCGTCGACGGGGACGCGGTGGCGGCGAAGGCGCATCCAGCGCGGCGAGCATGGCGGCCTGCACCAGCGCCGCGGACTTCTGCCGGGACAGTCGCCGTGCGGGCCCCGAGCCCTCATCGAGCGGCGCGAGCATCCCCGCCGACAGCCCGTCCTCATCCAGGGGCCGGCTCATTCCGTACCTCCATCCGGAACGGAGCCGTCCTCGGTCGCCAGCGCGCGGAGCGCCGTGCGCCCCAGTCGCAGCCGACTGCGAATCGTTTCGAAGGGAATTCCCAGCTCGTCTGATACCTCCGGCACACTCATGCCGAGCACATGATGCAACACCATCGCATGTCGCTGCTCGTCGGGAATACGGTCCAGCAGCATCACCATGCGACGGCGGTGCACGTACTCGTCGGGAGGCGCGTCCTCGGACGGCACCGCCATCAACTCCGCGGAGTCATCGCCGCGCCGCGCCTCGTTGCCCCGAGCGCGCTTCAGCCAGGCGAACGTCGTTCGCGCCACCACCCGGTCCACCCAGGACTGGAACTGCCCCTCACCCCGATACGTGGAGAGCCCGCGCAACAGCGCGATGAGCGCCTCCTGCGAGATGTCCTCCACCTCTCCATCCCCATGCACCAGGTAGCGCACGAGGTTGCGAACGCGCGGCAACAGCTCCATCAGCAAGGACTCGGCGGCCTCCCGGCGTCCCTGGATGGCCGCCTGGATGCGGGGGTCCGCTCCAGGACGTGCCTTGCCGACCACTTCCCGTCCCGTGCTCGTCATCGCCCCCATGGAGGGAGGTCGAGGCGAAAACGGGTCATCTCCACTCACGGCAGCAACACCAGCGCCAGGGCGAACCGGGGCCTGACCGCCCAGCCCTCATTGCGCGGCACGAAGTTTCCGTCCTCGGAGTAACCGAGCCGGGGGCGCCCGAAGACGGCATCGGCGGCGACGGTGGCCTCCATCGCGACCAGTTGGGAGAAGCGCCAGCGCAGCGAGGTGTCGGGCCCGGCCAGCAGGGCGGGGACGAAGCGGGGTTTGGCGGCGATGATTCCGCCGAAGTACGACTCCGTGCTGCGGCCGAAGATGAGCAGGCCCAGTCCCGCGCCCACGCCCCAACGAAGGTTCCCCGCTTCGATGAGCGGAGTGTCCAACCACAGGCCTCCGGCGTACTGCTCCAGCTTCACGTCCGTGCGCCCATCCGGGAGCTTCTTCTCCAGACCCGCGAGGACCTGGAGGCGGATGCGCAGCGTGCGGAACTCCCAGCCGGAGGCGAGCAGCAGGCCCTGATGGCCCGAGCTCTCATACCCATCCAGCGTCATCACCCCGCCCACCATCACCTGCCAGCGCAGCGACACCGAGTCCGAGGCCGCCGGTGGCATGGACCAGAGCTCTGGCGGCATGGGCGTGGGCTCGCGCTCCGTCTCGGGGGTGGCGGGCGCGGGCAGCGGGGACGCGACTTCGACGACGTCTCCCAGGGGCGTGCCGGCCTCCACCGCGCGCAGGGCGGAGCGCACGACGAGAGCCACGGCCTCGGCGCCCGCGGACCACTCGAGCGCGCCGGGCTGCCCTTCCAGTCGGGCGATGCGCACGAAGAGGTGGCGACTGCCGGGCTCGGCGAAGTGGACGCGCAGCTCGGAGCCCGAGCGCTGGAACCAGAGGACGGCGCGGGCCTGCTGGGCATCCGCCAGCTCGACGACGGAGCGCCACTGGTCCTGGGGCGTGCCCTCCAGGGACGGGCCGGGCATGGCGCGCAGCTCGACGGGCAGGTCGCTGCTCTGGCCTCGCACGCGTTCGAGCAGGGCGCCGTCCTCGTCCGAGGACACACGCGCCACGGCGAGCCACGAGCCGCCGTCCGCCGCGCGCACCTCCACGCCCAGGCACAGGGCGGCGACGAGCCCCAGCCGAATCAACACGACGCCCGATGCCATGTCGCGGAGGCTAGCGTCTCGTGAGTGCGCGCGGGAAGCCCCGGGGCAAACACGCCTCACCGCGACGACGTGGGTGGCAGGCGCACCGGAAAAGACGCGCTGCGCCTGCAATCCTCCGGCGGACGGGCAGCCATGGGCCTGGGACTCCAGGCTGCCTTCGCGAGCGGCTTCAGCGCTGGACGCTCGGGGTGGCGCGCAGCTCGCGGCTGACGCGCTCGGCCTCGCGGAAGACGCGCAGCAGGTTGCCGCCCAGGATCTTGTGGAGCTGCTCGCGGGTGTAGCCCCGGGCCACCAGCGCCTCGGTGATTCGCGGCAGGTCCGCCACCGAGTCGAGCCCCTGGGGCGAGGAGTTGATGCCGTCGAAGTCCGAGCCCAGGCCCACGTGGTCCACGCCGGCCACCTTGGCGACGTGGTCGATGTGGTTGATGACGGCCTCCAGCGGCGGGCGCGGCACCTTCGCGGCCCACTCCCAGCTCACCTCGGAGTCCGCGCGGAAGCGCGTGACGGGGTCCGAGTTCTTGTGCTTCGCCTCCACCGCGGCCTCGGCGGCCTTCCGCTCGGTGGCCATGGCGGCGTAGGCCTTGCGGTAGGTGTCGTCGACGAAGGCGGAGAAGAAGTTCACCATGACGACGCCGCCGTTGGCCGCGACGGCCTTGAGCATCTCGTCCGTCATGTTGCGCGGATGGTCCGTGAGCGCGCGGGCGGACGAGTGCGACGCGATGACGGGCGCGCGCGTCACCTTCACCGTGTCGAAGAACGTTTTGTCGGACACGTGGGAGACATCCACGAGCATGCCCAGCCGGTTCATCTCTCGCACGACGTCGCGGCCGAAGTCGGTGAGGCCGTCATGGTGCTTCACCGCCGCGTCCTGGATATCGCCCGACGAGTCCGCCCACTCGTTGGTGTTGGACCAGGTGAGCGTCATGTAGCGCACGCCCAGCCGGTAGAAGTCGCGCAGCACGCCCAAGTCGTTCTGGATGGAGTGGCCGCCCTCGACGCCCATGAGCGTGGCGAGCTTCTTCTGCTTGCCGGCGCGCGCGGCGACGATGTCCTTCGACGACAGGGCGAGCACCATCTGGTCCGGGTGCTTCTCCACCGCGCTGAGCACCGAGTCGATGATGCGCAGCGTCTGGTGGGTGTACTGGCCGGCGAACTCCTTGGGCTCCACCCAGATGGAGAAGAAGGCCGCGCCCAGGTTGCCGGCGCGAGCGCGGGTCAGGTCCAGGTGCCCCTGGCCATTGGGCGGCTGGGAGCCCACGTCGAAGCCCTCGTTGAGCATGCGCAGGGGCGTGTCCACGTGCGTGTCGATGATGAGCGCCGACTCGTGGATGGCGCGGGCCTTCGCGGAGATGGGCGACGACGCGGCGGGCGCGGCGGCGAGCGAAGGCGCGCCCAGGAGGAGCAGGGCGGTGAGGACGGAGCGGTTCACGCGGACACCTCGGAACGACGGGACTTGGGGGGACTCTCCCACGGAGCCTGGATGGGATGAAGGGATGTCAGGGACGCGTGCTGCCCTGCCCCACCACGCCCAGGCCCGCGTAGACGGTCTCCAGCCACTTCTCCGTCTTGACGTGGCCCTCGCCGAAGCTCCGGTACTGCTCCGGCAGCCCCTCGGCCTTCACCTGCTCCAGCGTCCTGCCCGCCACCTTCTTGCGCCGCACGAGCGCCGTCGTCTCGCGCAGCATGGCGACGAAGCGCTCCAACTCCTCGCGCCCCGCGAGCGCGCCGTGGCCCGGGATGATGCGCACGCCCGTGGGCAGGCTCGCGAGCACGCCCTCCACGTTGCGCACGTAGCCCTCCACGCTGCCGCCCGCCTCCAGGTCGATGACGGGGAAGCGGTCCGTGAAGAACTGGTCGCCCACGTGCAACACGTTGCTGCCCACGAAGAGCACGGTGCTGTCACCATCGGTGTGGCCCGACGGCAGGTGCGTCATCCGAACCTCCTCGCCGTTGAACCAGAGGCTGAGGCCCTGCTGGAAGGTGAGGATGGGACGCGCGTGTTCCGGCGCGGGAGGCAGCGTCTCACCCCGGCGGACCCTCGGCTTCGACATGCGCGCGCGCACGGCGTCGTGCGCCACCAGGGTCGCCTCGCGCCCGAGCACCGCGTTGCCTCCGGTGTGGTCGCTGTGCACGTGCGTGTTGAGGACGTAGACGAGCTTCTGCTTGCTCAGGGTCTTCAGCGCCGCGCGGACCTTGTCGATGAGCGGGGCGAAGTCGTCGTCCACCAGGAGCACGCCGTCGGGCCCCACCGAGACGGCCATGTTGCCACCCGCGCCCTGGAGCAGATGAATGTTGCCGGCGACGGGCGTGGCGCGCACCTCCACCTGGGAGAAGTCGCGCTCCTGCGCGAGCACGAGGCAGGGGAGCAGGACGAGCACGGCGGCAACGGCCTTCATGCGACCTCCAGACGACGGGGATGCGTCCGCGGGCTTCTTAGCAAACCTGGCGTTCGTTCATTCCCGAGAGCCTCACTTCTCCCGCGAGCCACGGACCGTCCCGCGAACAAGCGGCGCGCCAGCGCAAGGAATCGCGCAGCGCCCTTCTCGCGCGTGGGCGCCTCGCGCGCCTCGGTGAACCTCACGCATCTCGCCGCGTGAGAAGCCACTGGAGTCCCGGCGCCCGTCCTCGCGGTGGGACACCTCGCGGATGCGTGCACGGTGGTGATGACGCGCCTCCGAGGGAGACGGCCCTGGCACGGCGACTGCTCAAGCAGCCGGCGACCTCAGGCGGTCAAGCCGGAGAGGCGGTCGCGCCGTGGTGGCGCGGTGTGGAGTGTGGAGGCGGAAGATGCTGATGGCGGGGAAGCGACTGGCGGTGTTCTCCATTCGCGAGGGCAAGGGCGGGAGCATCTGGGTGCGGGCGGGCAGCGCGTTCGTGAACAAGGACGGCTCGCTGAACGTGTTGCTGGATGTGCTGCCGCTGGACGGCAAGCTGCACGTGCGTGAGGCGGCGGAGAAGCGGGACACTCCGGGAGTCGGCGGGCGGTACGCGCCCGAGGTGGGGCTGGACGCGGCGCCCGTGGGGGGCCACTCGTGAGGGCCGCGTGGGGACTGCTGGCGCTGGTGCTCTTGGTGGGGAAGCCCGGCGTGGCGGACGCGGCGCGACTGCGCACCCAGTACTCGGGCGTGGTGAACCTCAACGAGGCGACGGCGGCGGAACTCGACTTGCTGCCCGGCGTGGGTGACGCGGCGGCGCAGCGCATCATCCAGCACCGGGGCAAGCGCCCCTTCCAGCGGGTGGAGGAGCTGGTGCGGGTGAAGGGCTTCGGCCGCAAGAAGTTCCTCAAGCTCAAGGCCCACCTGACGCTGAGCGGCCCCACCACCTTGAAGGTGGAGCAGGTGGCCCCGCCTCCCGAGGGAAAGGAGGTGGTCGCCACGAACAACTGACACGACGCATCCATTCACTACTGGGGAGCGGGGTCGCCGCCCGGGTCCGCATCGTGGCCCGGGCGGTGGCCCTGCCCGAAGTCCCGGCTTCGCGCCGGGGGAGCGGCCAGGCACCTCGCAAGTGAGGTTTGTATCTGGAACCCGGCTGGTAGAGCATCCGCCGCCATGAACCGACGACTGCCTCGACTGCTCACCGCGCTGCCCGTCTCGGCCGCGCTGGTTGCTCCGCCCGTCCTCGCGTGTACCAGCATGCTGGTCAACAAGGGCGCCACGGCGGACGGCGCCACCCTGATGACGTACGCCGCGGACGCGCACGAGCTGTACGGCGAGCTGTACTACACGCCCGCGCGCCGCCACGCCGAGGGCGCCTGGCGCGACATCATCGAGTGGGACACCGGCAAGCACCTGGGGCGCATCCCCGAGGCGCCGGTGACGTACTCCGTCGTCGGCAACATGAACGAGCACCAGCTCTCCATCGGCGAGTCCACCTTCTCCGGCCGCAAGGAGCTGGAGGCGCCCGCGGGCATCGTCGACTACGGCTCGCTCATCTACATCGCGCTGGAGCGCTCCAAGACGGCCCGCGAGGCAATCTCGGTGATGACCAAGCTGGTGGCCGAGCACGGCTACGCGTCCACCGGTGAGTCCTTCTCCATCGCCGACCCCAAGGAGGCGTGGCTGCTGGAGATGATTGGCAAGGGCGAAGGCCAGAAGGGCGCGGTGTGGGTGGCTCGCAAGCTGCCCGAAGGGCACATCACCGCTCACGCCAACCAGTCGCGCATCGAGCAGTTCCCGCTGAACGACTCGGACAACGTGCTGTACTCGCCGGACGTCATCTCCTTCGCTCGCGAGAAGGGCTGGTTCAAGGGCGCGGACAAGGACTTCAGCTTCGCGGAGACGTACAACCCGCTCGACTTCGGCGGGCAGCGCTTCTCCGAGGCGCGGGTGTGGAGCATCTTCCGGCGCGCGGCGCCGTCGAAGAACTTCGGTCCGGAGTACGCGGATGGCTCCGCGCCGGCCAAGCGGCTGCCCCTGTGGGTCAAGCCGGACAAGAAGCTGTCCGTGCAGGACGTCATGGCGCTGATGCGCGACCACTTCGACAACACGCCGCTCGACATGTCCAAGGACGTGGGCGCGGGGCCCTACGCGCTGCCCTACCGCTGGCGGCCGATGACGTGGGAGGTGGACGGCAAGAAGTACGTCCACGAGCGCGCCATCTCCACGCAGCAGACGGGCTTCTCCTTCGTCGCGCAGATGCGCGGCTCCATGCCGGCGCCCATCGGCGGCGTGCTCTGGTTCGGCGTGGATGACACGTCGATGACCGTCTACACGCCGATGTACGCGGGCATCCGGCAGGTGCCGAGGAACTTCGCCCAGGGCGTCGCCAGCCGCGGGGCGTTCTCCTGGGACTCCTCCTTCTGGGTGTTCAACTGGGTGTCCAACCAGGCCTATTCGCGCTGGAGCGACATGTCCGTGGACGTGCGGAAGGAGCAGGGCGCGCTGGAGGGCCAGTTCCTCGCGGACCAGGCCGACATCGAGAAGACGGCGCTGGAGCACTACAAGCGCAGCCCGGAAGAGGCGCGGCAGTACCTCACCACCTACTCGGTGCAGCAGGGCGAGAAGGTCCACGCGCGCTGGCGGAAGCTCGGCGAGACGCTGCTGGTGAAGTACATCGACGGCAACGTCCGCGACGAGCAGGGCAAGGTGAACCACCCCAAGTACCCGGAGAGCTGGTACCGGCGCATCGCCCAGGAGCGCGGCAAGACGCTGGAGATGCCGCCCGAGCCCCAGGAGCTCAAGCCCGTCGCGGCCCCCGGCCCCGGCCCGAAGACGCCCCCGCCGCCCGCGCCCAAGCCCACCGTGGCGCCCGCGCCGTAGTCCCCCGCCCCCTCCCAGGCCCCAGGCCAGGAGGGGCCACCAGGGCCCGCCACCGAGCGGGTCCACCCAGGCGGGGCGCTCCCCGCCTCCCACCTCACGGGGTGGAGGAACGGGCGCCCCCCTCCCGGGTCATGGGAAGCACGAGTGCGGAAGGCGGAACTGGCGGAAGGTGAAAGCCTCCCCACGTCTTCTGGTGACTGATACACAACGAAGTTACAGGGCGGGGGGAGCGCGAAGAGATAGACCCCCTGCGGCTCAAAGACTTGCAGAGACAGGGAGGCGGCAGGTGAGGGAAGATGAAGTCATGAAGGACACGGCCAGTGGGGAGCCGGACCCCCAGGAAGGTGAGCGGCTCAAGGGCCCGCCGCTCGGCGAAGTGCTCGAGTTCATGCGCCTGTTGTGGGCCGTGGACCACGGGCTCCAGTCCACCTCGAAGCGGATGGAGTCGACGCTGGGCCTCACCGGCCCGCAGCGACTGGTCATCCGGCTGGTGGGACGCTTCCCCGGAATCACCGCCGGCACGCTCGCCCAGATTCTCCATGTGCACCCGAGCACCCTGACGGGCGTCCTCAAGCGGCTGGAGAAGCGCGGCCTGCTGGAGCGCAAGTCGGACCCGCTGGATGGGCGCAAGGCGCTGTTCGCCCTCACGGAGTCAGGGCGCGCGCTCGACATCCCCTCCGAGGGCACCGTCGAGTCCGCCGTGCAGCGTGTCCTCTCCCGGATGTCGCGCAACCGCATCCTCTGCACGCAGGACGTGCTCACCGCGCTCGCGCAGGAGCTGGGTGGCGTGCCGCATCCAGAAGAGGAGCTGGCCGCCGACTCGGCCGCGAAGAAGCCGGACTTTCGCTGAAGAAGCTCCACCCCGGCCCGCCCTCCCCTGGCGGGCCCTCGCTCGGTCGCCCGGCGGGTCGCTGAGCCAACGAGCGTCGACCCGGTGCCGCCTCCGCGCAGGCCCTCGACGCTCTCCTCCACCCCTCCCAGAATCTCGGCGTCGGATGGGACCCCGCTTCGCGGCCACGTGTCGCCCGAGGTCGACCGCCGCCGGCCCACCGGCTCCACGGGCGGGCCCCACGGCCCTTCCCCGAGTCATGACGGGCACTTGGCGCGGGCCGACGGGACGAAGGGAGGCCCCAGCCGCGTTGCCTCCCGGACCCTCCGGCGCCTGGGTCCTTCCGGCGTCGGACAGCCCCGCCCATCCTGGGTGAAATCCAGGGGCCCAAGCACCTCGCGGCCCGTCGGACGTTGCTAGAGAATCGGGAAATAGGCACCTCCGCCGGGAGTTGCCTCGCCACTGAGCGGACAGGACAGCGTGAACCTCGACACCCCGCAGAGCCCAGGCCCCGAGCTGCCGCCCCCGCCGCCTCCGCCACCGGCCTCACCCACGCGGGTGGGCAGGTCCTCGCGAGGCCGTGGCGTGGAAGCCCTGCTCTCCGCCGTGCGCGCCCGGCAGCGCCGGTACCTGTGGCTCCAGGGAACCGCCCTGGGTTTCGTGGCGGCCTGCCTCCTGTGGGTGGGTGGCGGCCTGCTGGGACTCGTGGCCCCGCGCATCGGCGGCTCGATGCTCGGGCTGGCCTTGCCGGTGGGCGCCGCGGTGGCGTGTGGCTTCGGCCTGTGGCTCGCGCGGCGACAGGTGGGCGACGATTTGCTCACCGCGCGCCTGGTGGGCCAGCGCCGGCCGGAGCTGTCGCTGGACGTGCTGGCGGCGGTGGAGCTGCGGCGCGAGCAGGACGGGCAGGCCAACGGCTCGCCGGAACTGGCGGACGCCTTCCTCTCTCAGATGGACACGCGGGTGCGTACCGTGGACGCGCGCTCCGTCGTCGACGGCCGCCCCGCGCAGCGCAGCGCCCTGGCCGCATGCGGCGTGCTGCTGGCGCTCGCGCTGGTGCTAGGGCTGTTCGGTGAGAAGTGGGGCGCGGGCGTGAAGCGCATCCTGGAGGTGGCTCGCACTCCGGTGGCCCAGGCCCAGGTCGAGCCCATCACCGGCGATATCGAACTGACGTACCGCTACCCCGCGTACACCGGCCTGTCCCAGCGCACCGTGCCCGGCACCGACGGCGCCGTCAGCGCTCCGGCCGGCACCGAGGTCGTCCTCAAGACGCGCTCGGACCGCCCCGTGGAGCGCGCGGAGCTGGTCATCAACGACGAGACGGTGCCGCTCCAGGTCACCGGCAACCGCGACCTGGAAGGCACCTTCATCGCGAAGAAGACCGGCCACTACCGCTTCGTCTTCTACGCGCGGCGCGAGAAGCCGCTCGCGGTGGGCCCCGACATCCCGCTCACCGTGGAAGCGGACAAGGCGCCCCAGGTGACGCTGATGACGCCCGCCGCGGAGCTGGAAGTCGACCCCGGCCAGAAGGTGACGCTCAAGTACGAGGCCACCGATGACTACGGCTTGTCCGGTCTGTCGCTCGTCTTCCGCACGCCGGGCGCGCAGAAGGACACGCGCGTGCCGCTGCGCCGCGAGGACGGACGGCGCAGCCGCGACACGTACACGTGGGATTTGGGCTCGCTCAAGGTGGACCCTGGCGACCGGATTACGTACTTCGTGGAGGCGCAGGACAACGACGCGGTGGAGGGCCCCAAGAAGGGCGTCAGCCGCACCCAGGTGCTGCGCATCTACTCCGCCGCCGAGCACCACCGCGCCGCGCTGGAGAAGGCCGAGCAGCTCTGGGGCCGCATGGTGGACCACCTGGCGGACCGGCTGGAGGGTCCGGACCGGGACAAGCAGAAGGACGCCCAGGCCATCGCCTCCGCCGCGTCCGTGGACACCAGCGGCCAGCAGCTCATCACCGACATGCGCACGCTGGCGCAGACGCTGTCGCGCGAGCGCGACGTGCCCACCGAGCTGGTCTCCGCGCTCGCCAACATCTCCGAGTCCCTGGGCAGCCACATCAACGGCACCGCGGACTTCCGCCGCCTCTACCTGCGCACCCAGCGCGCGCGGGGCGAGGACTGGGGCACCGGCAACCGCCTGTCCGGCGTGGTGACGGAGGAAATCGCCGAGCTGGAGAAGGACATCCTCTACCTGGAGGCCCTGCTGGACCGCCAGAAGCTGGAGGCGCTCCAGGAGATGGGTAAGCAGCTGGCCGGCGAGCGCCGCGAGCTGTCGCGCCTGATTGAGCAGTTCAAGGCCAACCCGGACGAGTCCGCGCGCCAGGCGGTGATGGAGCAGATTCAGCAGCTCAAGGCGCGCATCCAGGAGCTGATGCAGCGCATGGCGGAGATGCGCAAGGGCATCCGCGACGAGCACCTCAACGCCGAGGCCCTGTCCGAGATGATGAAGGACCAGGACATGCAGAGCGCCCTGGACGACGTGGAGAAGCTGATGCGCGAGGGCAAGACGGACGAGGCGCTCGCGAAGCTCCAGGAACTGGGCATGCAGATGGACGAGATGCTCAAGGGCCTGGACGAAGCCAACGAGGAGTTCGGCGGCGAGCAGTACCCGGAGCTCGCGGAGAAGTTCGGCAAGTTCATGGAGGACTTGAAGGGCACCGTGGACGAGCAGCAGCGCGTGGCCGAGCAGACGCGCCAGCTGCGAGACCAGGCCCGCGCGCAGAACAAGGAGCGCCTCTCCGAGCGCGGTGAGTCCATCAAGAGCGACCTGATGCGCAAGGTGCAGCAGGCCCAGCAGAGCTACGACAAGCTCAACCCCGAGCACCTCAACAGCCGCGCCGCGCGCCCCCTGGAAGAAGCCCAGTCGGAGCTGCGCAACGTGGAGAACGCGCTGAAGGTGAACGACTTCGACCTGGCCGCGGAGGCCGCCGCGCGCGCCGAGGACGCGGCCCGGCAGCTCGCGGGCATGGGCGAGCAGCAGAAGCAGCTCGACGAGATGTTCGGCAACCCGCCCGAGGTGCGGCAGCAGTCCTCGGAGCTGGCCCAGCGCCTGGACCGCGACGCGCGCAACGTGCAGGACGTGAACAAGCAGCTCCAGTCGCTCTTCCCTCCTCCCGGCTCACAGCTCTCGCAGCAGGAGAAGCAGCAGCTCCAGCAGCTCTCCCAGCAGCAGCAGCAGTTGGAGCAGCGCGCGCAGGACCTGCGTCAGCAGATGGAGGAGATGGAGCAGACGGCGCCGCTGTTCGGCGAGGAGGCCTCGCAGCAGATGGAGGGCGTGGGCCAGCGCATGGGTGAAGCCGCGCAGCGGATGCAGGGCAAGGACCCGGGCCGGGGCTACGGCGAGCAGCAGGCCGCGCTGGAGGGCCTGCGCCAGTTCCAGCAGCAGATGCAGCAGGGCCAGAAGGGCCGCAAGGGCGGGCTGCCCTTGCCCGGTGGCATGAGCGGGCGCAAGCAGGGCAACTCCGGAAGAGACCCGAAGGACCAGGTGGAGCTGCCCGACGAGGACGCATTCCAGGCCCCCAAGGAGTTCCGCAAGGATTTGCTGGACGCGATGAAGCAGGGCGCGCCGGAGAAGTACCGCGAGCAGGTGAAGCGCTACTACGAGGAGCTGGTGAAGTGAGAGACCGCCGGATGAATCGCTGGGTGGCCCTCGCGCTGGCCCTGGGACTGGGCGTGGCAACGCCCGCCGTCGCGCAGCAGGAGTCCTCCCTCAAGGACGAGGTGAAGACGCGCCTGGGCCAGGTGGAGCAGGGCCTGGACGACTGGGACGTGCCCGGCGCCAGGCGCGAGCTGGCCGCGGTGGAGCAGCTCATCCCCTCCGACGTGGAGCCCTTGAAGTACTACCAGGGCCGCGTGGCCTTCGAGGAGGGCCGCTACGACGACGCAGTGGGGCTGCTCGAAGGCGCCAACATCGAGGACAAGCCGGGCAGCTACCTGCGGCTGGCCAAGGACACTCGCGACATCGTCAAGAGCCACGAGCGCGCGGAGAGCGAGCACTTCATCTTCTTCTACCCGAAGGGCAAGGAAGCGGTGCTGGTGCCCTACGCGCTGGAGACGCTGGAGGCCATCCACCGGGCCATGGCGGAGGACCTGGGCTGGACGCCGCCGGGCGGGAAGATTCGCGTCGAGGTGGTGAACAACGCGCGCGAGCTGTCCAAGGTGAGCACGCTCACCGAGAAGCAGATTCGCACCACCGGCACCATCGCCATCTGCAAGTTCAACAAGCTGATGGTGACCAGCCCCAAGGCCGTGGCGCAGGGCTACGACTGGCAGGACACGCTGGCGCACGAGTACATCCACCTCGTCGTCAGTCAGATGAGCCGCAACACGGTGCCCATCTGGCTGCACGAGGGCATGGCCAAGTTCCTGGAGTCGCGCTGGCGCGGCAAGGCGGGCCTGGCGATGACGCCGTCCACGCAGGCGCTCCTGGGCAAGCGCGTGAAGGCGGACACGCTCATCCCGTTCGAGAAGATGCACCCGTCCATCGCGCTGTTGCCCACCGCGGAGGACGCGGCCACCGCCTTCGCCGAGGTGTTCTACGCCATCGACTACGTGCACCAGACGAAGGGCTCGGCGGGGCTGCGCGCCGTGGTGCGCGAGTTGAAGGCCGGGCAGACGGACAGGAAAGCAGTGGAGGCTGCCACGGGCATGCCCTTCGCCCTGTTCGAGAAGACGTGGCTGGCGCACATCAAGAAGCAGCCCTTCCCCTCGGAGCTGGTGCCGCGCGACGACCGCGTGGTGCTGAAGGAGGACGCCAAGAACAAGGGGAAGGAGGACGGCGAGAAGAAGGGCCGTGAAATCTCCTTCGGCGACTTCAACGAGGTGGCGGAGGTGCCCGCGCGCAAGTTCGCGCACCTGGGTGAGCTGTTGCGCGAGCGCAACCGCGTGAAGGCGGCCGCCGAGGAGTACGCCAAGGCGCACAAGCTGGTGGGCGACAAGTACGAGTCCGTCTCCAACAAGTACGCGCTGGCGCTCCTGGAGCTCAAGCGCCTGGACGAGGCGGAGTCCGTGCTGCGCGGCAGCCTGCGCGTGCACCCGGGTTCGCCCGCCACCAACGTGCACCTGGGCCGCATCCTCCTGCACCGCAAGGACTACCCGAAGTCGAAGACGGCCTACCTGGAGGCGCTCGCGTCGGACCCGTTCGACCCCGAAATCCACGTGGCGCTGACGCGCATCCACGGCGCGCTCGGTGAGACGGCGCTGGCGACTCGCGCGAAGACGGCGACGGCGGTGCTCACCGGCCTGGAGCCCGCGGAGGTCGACAAGCTGGCCCAGCAGTTCCTGCGCGAAGAGGGCGAGCTGTCGGAGACCAACGTCCCCGCCACGGGAGGCGCTCCAGCCAAATCCGCCACGCCGGCGACACCCGCCTCGGGGCCGACGGACGCGGGGCGCTGAGGCCCGACAGCAAGCCGCCAGCCGAGGCCCTGCCCGCCACTGAAGCCTGACGCCCTCCGTGCCCAGGTTCAGCCGGGGAGGCGTCGTCATGGACATCCGGCCGCTCGTCTCGCTGTCCGCCCGGCTGATGGAAGGCGCGGGTGTCAGTGCCATGGTGCTGGGCGCCCTGCTCGCGCTCGCCGCGCTGTTGTTCCGACGCCAGGAGCTGTCAGCCGGTGAGGCCTACCGCCGCTTCCGACTGAACCTGGGCCGCGCCATCCTGCTCGGCCTCGAGTTCCTCGTCGCCGCGGACATCCTGCGCACCGTGAGCAACGAGCCCACCCTGCGTGACGTCCTGGTGCTGGGCCTCATCGTCCTGGTCCGGACCTTCCTCAGCTTCACCCTGACAGTGGAGCTGGAGGGCCGCTGGCCGTGGCAGCCCGAGCGCGAGCACCGTGCGTCCTCTCCGCCGCGCCCGCCTCCACCGCCGGTGCGTCCGGCCCGGGTGGTTCGCACACGGCCCACGGGACAAGCCGCTCGACATTGAGCGTGAAGGGCTATTTCCCGAAGCGGACCGGGTGCGCTAGGACACCGCCCCATGTCCATCCGAAACATCGCAGTGACGACCCTCCTGGCGCTCAGCGCGGTGCTCACCGGCTGCTCCAGCAACGCCGACACCATCTGTGACCATCG
Organism: Myxococcus eversor; assembly: GCF_010894455.1. Classification (GTDB taxonomy): domain Bacteria; phylum Myxococcota; class Myxococcia; order Myxococcales; family Myxococcaceae; genus Myxococcus; species Myxococcus eversor. Next base: position 169,685 of record NZ_JAAIXY010000003.1, read on the forward strand.
CAAGGAGTGCTTCGACTCCAAACTCGACACGGGGAAGTGCGCGGACACCATCAACGACTGGGTGGATGACCGCGACTCCGAGGACCGCAAGGACGCCGTGGCGGAGTGTGCCGACTGCGCCGCCGACAAGAGCTGCTCCGAGTACCTGGAGCACTGCATCGACGAGTGTTTCGTCGTTCCCTGAAGAGAAGCCGCCGGGGCCCGCTCGCGTGACGCGGGCCCCGGGGTGTTGTTCAGCTCGCTAGTTGCGCGTCCACTGGTCCAGCCAGGCCAGGACCTCGTCGTGCCACTGGATGCTGTTGGCGGGGCGCAGGACCCAGTGGTTCTCCTCCGGGAAGTACAGCAGCTTGGAGGGGATGCCCTTGCGCTGGAGCGCGGTGAAGGTGCCCAGGCCCTGCGTCTCCACGACGCGGAAGTCCTGGCCGCCGTGCACCACCATCATCGGCGTCTTCCACTTCGCCACGTGGTTGATGGGGCTGTGCTTGCCGTAGCCGTCCGGGTTCTCCCACGGCGTGCCCTTGTGCTCCCACTCCGGGAACCACAGCTCCTCGGTGTCGAAGTAGCCCATGCGCTCGTCGAGGATGCCGTCGTGGTTCACGAGGCACTTGAAGCCGTCCGGCCAGTTGCCGGCAATCCAGTTGATCATGTACCCGCCGTAGCTCGCGCCCAGCGCGCACTTCTTCTCCTTGGAGATGAAGGGGTAGCGCTGCAGCGCGGCGGCCAGGCCCTTCTGCAAATCCTCCAGCGGCTTGCCGCCCCAGTCGTCGGTGATGGAGTCGGTGAAGGCCTGCCCGTAGCCGGTGGAGCCGTGGAAGTCGACCATGACGGCCACGTAGCCTCGGCCCGCGTAGACCTGCGGGTTCCACCGGTAATGGAAGTGATTGCCGAAGGAGCCCTGCGGTCCGCCGTGGATGAGGAAGGCCAGCGGGTACTGGCGCTTCGGGTCGAAGTCCACCGGCTTCACCACGTAGGCGCGCACCGTCTCGCTGTTCCAGCCGGGGAACTCGAACTGCTCGAAGCCGCCGAAGCGGATGCGCGCGAGCGCCTCCTGGTTCACCTGGGTGATTTGCTTGGAGGTGCCGTCCGTGTTGAGGACGTGCAGGTCCGCGGGCGAGTCCAGGTCGTCATGCACGTAGACCAGCGTGCCGCCAGCGGCGGGCTGGGGCGAGTCGTCCGTGCCGTCCTTGGTGAGCTGGCGCGCCTGACCGCTGGCGACGTCGAGCGCGAACAGGGGCACCTGACCGATGTGGCCCGCGGCCGTGTACAGCGTCTTGCTGTCCGGGCTCCACGCGAGCGAGCCGGCGGAGCGGTCCCAGTCCTCGGCGAGCACTCGCTCCTGGCCACCCGGCCACGTGCGCAGGATGACGCGGTAGCGGTCCGCCTCGAAGCCCGGACGGGCCATGGCGAGGTACGCGAGCGTCTTGCCGTCGGGGCTGAAGACGGGGCTGGTGTCCGTCGCGCGGTTCTTGTCGGTGAGCTTGCGCGGCCTGGCCTTGCCGTCGACCGGAGCCACGAAGAGGTCCATGTCCGTGGACCAGGACTCGGTGCGGCCCACGTCGCGCGCGGTGAAGACGACGCTCTTGCCGTCGGGGGTGAAGGTGTACTCCTCCGGGCCTCCGAAGGGCTTGGAGGGGCTGTCCGCGTCCATGCCCTTCATCACGTCCACGGGCGTGCCGCCGGCCACGGGGACGACGAACACGTGTGAGCGCTTGCCGTCCTTCCACGAGTCCCAGTGACGGGCGAAGAGCTTGTCGTAGGTGCGGCCGGTGGCCTTGCGCTTGGAGCGCTCCGTCTCGCGCTGGGTGTTGCACTCCAGGCCGGAGGCGCAGTCGGGGAACACGTCCATGGAGACGGCGAGGCGCGTGCCGTCGGGGGACAGGCGGAAGGAGCCCACGTCCAGGGGGAGCTTCGTCACCGGGAGGGGCTCGCCGCCGTCGACGGGCAGGCGCCACACCTGCGAGGAGCCGCCGCGCGAGGAGAGGAAGAAGAGGCTCTTGCCGTCCGGGGCCCAGGTGGGGTCGGAGTCCGAGTCGGGGTGGGAGGTGAGCTGACGCGAGCCGCTCCCGTCCAGGTTGACGAGCCACAAGTCATTGCGGCCCTTGTTGGCTTCCAGGTCGGTGGTGCGCAGGACGTAGGCGACCTGTCTTCCGTCCGGCGAGACGCGCGGGTTGCTCAGCCGGCGCATCGAAATCATGTCGTGGTGGGTGAACGGTTGGGGCCGGGCGGGCGCCGGAGAGGCGGCGATGGCCAGGGCCGCGACAAGCGACAGCGACAAGGTGTCCTCCTGGGGTGGACCCAGGCGCTGGCCTCCAGGCGAGCGCTCGGGTTGGGGGCATTCGGGGGTGGACCGTGCCCGCTCCTCTGGACGCTGTCCACCGTCGTGGAAGCACGGAAGCCATGACGTGACGCGCCACTCCGGTTAGTGAGAGGGGCATGAGCGAGCCCGTCACTGTCCGCGTCTGGTCCGACTTCGTCTGTCCCTGGTGTTACGTCGGCCTGCAGGAAGTCAAAAAGCTGAGCCGGGAGTACGACATCCAGGTGGACTGGCGTCCGTTCTTCCTGCGTCCGGAGACACCGCCGGAGGGGCTGCCCCTGCCCGCGCACATCCGCGAGAAGATGAAGGACCCCAACAACCCGTTGAAGGTGCGCGCGGCACAGGAGGGTCTGACGATGGTGGACCGGGACGTCATCCCGTCCACGCGGCGGGCGCACCAGGCGACCGAGTACGCGCGAACCCAGGGCAAGCTGGAGCCGTACCACGCGGCCCTGCTGCGACGTTACTGGAGCGAGGGACAGGACCTCTGGGCGTGGGAGACGCTGCGCGGCGCGGCGACGGAGGTGGGCCTGGAGCCGGACGCGCTCCAGCAGGCCGTGGAGGGCGGACACTTCGAGAAGGTGGTGGACGACGCGGTGGGGGAGGCGCGGGAGATGGGCGTCAGCGCGGTGCCGACGTTCGTGGTGGGAGACCGCTTCGGCATCCAGGGCGCGCAGGACATCGCCGTGTTCCGTCAGGCGATGGAGCGGCTGGGCGCGAAGCCTCGCTCGGCGACCTGAGCGCGCGAAAGCTCACGCGGCTGTCATCACGCTGAAGGTCGGCCGCGCGTGGAGCCGCGTGCGGCGACCTCGGCGCGGCTCAGAGCCCCTGGAGGAGCACCAACATCCGGGGCAGTGATTCCGGCCCCGCGCCGCCCGAGAGTCCCTGGGCGAGCGCGTGCAGCTCGGAAGACTGTTCGAGGTGCTTCGCGCTGAGCTGGAAGCACTCCACCGCCGCCGCGTCGAGCAGGGCGCGAGCCTCCTCCGTGGGCTGGAGGTCTTCGCGCTCGCACAGCGCCACCACCGTTGGATGGCCGAACAGCGCCCAGCGCAGCACCGCCGCGCGCAGCGCCAGCTTGAAGACGTAGTCGAGCACCGACGGCGCATCGGTGAACGGATGGCGCAGCCAGTGGTTCATCGCGTGGTGCCGGAAGTACTGCTCCACGCGCTCGCCCAGCACCGGCTCCAGCCGAGCCCTGCGCTCCCCATAGCGAGCCCAGACCTCCTCAGGCAAGGCCTGCGGGCCGCCGTAGGACGCCAACACCGCGCGAGCCCATCCCGCGAACCGCTCACTCCCGACCGCGCCCAGACGTGCCCGTAACACCGTGCCGCAGATGCCCGCCCACGGACCTCCAGGCAGTGACACTCCGGAGACCGCCACATGCAGCGCGGCCAGCGTCTCCGGCACCTCGAACGTGGCGAGCGTCCGGGTCAGAAACTCCTCCGCACCCTCCTCCCGGAACACCTCGGTGCCCCGGAAGTAGAAGGACCCCAGTCGCCGCGCCAGCTCACCCAACATGAACAGCCGCGAGGCGAACGGAAACTCGCGCCGCTCCAGGATGCCAAGCGCCACATCACGCACCCGCGCGGCGTGCACCATCCACGCATCCTCGCCCTCCAGCGCACGCGCAACCTCCGGCCGCGCCACGAGCGAGGTGTCCACCGCCACCTGCTCCAGCGCATCCTCCGCGAGCAGGCACAGGCGCACCACCTCCGGACAACCGAACGAGCCCGTCACCTCCAGCCGCCCTGCCCTGCGCGTGGCGACGCGCGGAAACATCGCGCACGCATCCGGCAACGCGACCTCTCCATACTTCCGATGCAGCGAGCACAGCTTGCGCTCGTCGAGGAAGGAGCAGTTCCCATCCTCGCGTTTGGTGACATACGCGGCCTCGGCTCCCGTGCCGCTGCCCGCGTCTTTCACCACGAGTTCCTCCACTCGCGCCGCATCGGGGCCACCAGCCACCAGGCCACGAAGGATGCTCCAGCGCGACTCACTCACCGGCACGACGAGCCCCGCGCAGCAGGTGTCCTCGCACGCCTCCGCGAGGCACTGGAAGCGCGTCAGGTACCGAGGCGCTGAGACAACCGACATGGAGCCCCCGAGGTCACGCGTCGTCCGAGCCACCGTGGAGCGTGGTGGGTTTCCCCTTCGGAGTCGAGCCGGCGGAGAAGGCCTGCCGGTCCAGCTCCGCGAACAGTCGCACCACACAGGGGTCGCAGATGGCGGCGCCAGCGCTGCCCTGTTGCAGTCGGCCCGCTTGAGGCTCGGCGGTGCCACAGAAGGAGCAGCGCCGCCGGGGAGGAGTGTGCTGGCTCACGACGTACCGTCCTTTCGTCCCTCGGCGTGCCCGCTACTTGCGGCCCAGCGCTTTCTTCACGAAGCCCCAGAAACCACCCGCGCGCTCCTTCAGGTCCGCGCCACGGCGCTCCTCGGCGGCCTTCACCGACTCCTTGCTCACCTGGAGCTGCTTCTGGAGTTCCTCCGGTGAGTAGCGCGTGGCCAGCGTGGCCTTCACTTCCTTGCGCGTGGAGTACTCGCGCGCCTCGACGTGCAGCACGCACTCCGAATCGAGCTTGATGGTGACGGCGACGCGCACCGAGCCCTTCGGTCCTCGAGGCAGTCCCTCGATGCGCACCGTGCCCAGGTACTCGTTGGCGGAGATGTGGTTGTCCTCGCCCTGGAAGATGGACAGCTCCAGCGACTCCTCGTTGTCCTTCGTCGTGTTGAGGGCGAAGGAGCGCTGGGCGGGCAGCGGGCTGTTGCGCTCGATGACGCGCTTGAAGGCACCACCGGGCATGGCCACGCCCACCGTCATCGGCAGCACGTCGATGAGCACCACGCTGCTCACCTTGTCCACCGAGCCCGAGTAGAGCGCCGCGCCCAGCGCGACGGCCTCGTCCGCGTTGACGCTCGCCTGCGGGCCCTTGCCGAACAGGCCCTTGAGCTTCTCGCGCACCAGGGGCATGCGGCTCATGCCGCCCACGAGGATGATGTCGTCCACCTCGCTGGCCTTCAGCTTCGCGTCCAGCAGCACGTCACGCACCACGTCCACGGTGCGGCTGAGCAGCGGGTCGCAAATCTTCTCCAGCTCCTGCCGGGTCATCACGACGCGCAAGTCCCTGGGGCGCCCGTCGTTGTCCATCATCAGCATCGGGATGTGGACCTCGAAGGTGGCGCGCTCGGAGAGGGCCATCTTCGCGCGCTCGGCGGCGTCGCTGACGCGCGACAGGGCGATGCCGTCGCCGTTGAACGCCATGCCCTCCTTCTCCTGGAAGCGCTGGAGGAGGAAGTCGACGATGAGGTTGTCGAAGTCGATACCGCCCAGGAAGATGTCTCCGCCGGTGCCGAGCACCTCGAAGACGTTCTTCTCGATTTTGAGGATGGTGGCGTCGAAGGTACCGCCGCCCAGGTCGTAGACGAGGACTTTCTTGTTCAGCTCGCGGTTGAGGCCGTATGCGAGCGCCGCGGAGGTGGGCTCGTTGAGGATGCGCTCCACCTTGAGGCCCGCGAGGATGCCGGACTTGCGCACGGCCTCGCGCTGCGGCTCGGAGTAGTACGCGGGCACCGTCACCACCGCGCGCTCCACCTTCTGGTTGAGGTGGGCCTCCGCCATCTCCTTGCACTCGCGGAGGATGATGGCCTGCACCTCTTCGAGCGACAGCACGCTGTCCGCCAGTCGCACGGCGGCGCGGCCGGCGGCGTCGGGGACGATTTCGTAGTGGAAGCGCTCGCGGACCTGGTTCACCACGGCGCTGTCGTAGGGACGCCCCACCAGTCGCTTCGCGCCGTAGATGGTGTGCTGCGGGCGCAACACGAGCTGGTTCTTCGCGCGGTGGCTGACGAGCAGCTTGTTCTGCGCGTTGAGCGAGATGACCGACGGAATCGTGTTGTAGCCCTCGCGCGAGCGAAGGACCGTGGGACGCCCGTTGGACAGCAGCGCCACGCACGAGTTCGTGGTGCCCAGGTCGATGCCGATGACAGGGCCCGTGCCCACGATTTGCGCGGGCGGCGGCGGAAGAAAGACTGTCTTCGGCAGGCCCCGCTCATCGAGCGGAGGCGCGGCGAGCGGCGTCGCGGGCTTCGCGGCCGTCGGAGAGAGCAGCGTGGGAGTGCCCACTGGCTCGGGAGGCTTGGGGGCCTCGCGGCGCACGTTGGGCAGCGCCTGCGCCGGAGGAGGCGGTGCCACGGGAGCCGGAGGAGGCTGGAACGCGGGCGGCGCGGGTGGAGGCTGGAACGCGGCGGGCGGCGGTGGCGGCCGGGCCGACGGCGGCGGCGCGGGCATCCGCGGCGCGGCGACTCCCGGAGAGGGGCCCCCGCTCATCTCCGACAGGTCCAGGTCGAACTCGAAGCTGCCACCCGCCGGTCGAGTCGCGGACGGAGGAGGCGGCGGCGAGGTCCGCGTCGGAGGCGGCGCCGAAGGAGGCATCTCCTCCACGGCCTCGCTGAAATCCAGGTCGAACTCGAGGCTCCCACCGCTCGGCTTGGAGGCGGCGGGCGGGGGCGCGGCCGGGCGCGGAGGCGCGACAGGGCGCGGCGGTGGCGCGGGAGGAACCTCCTCCACGGCCTCGCTGAAGTCCAAATCGAACTCGAAGGCGCCCCCGCTCGGCTTGGCGGCGGGAGGCGGCGGCGCGGCGGGACGCGCGGGCGCGGTGACGGGGCGTACCGAAGGCGCGGAAGGTGTCTCCTCCACGGCCTCACTGAAGTCCAAATCGAATTCGAAGGCGCCACCGCTCGGCTTGGCGGCAGCGGCGGGAGGAGGAGGCGGCGCGGCGGGGCGCGCGGGAGCGGTGACGGGACGCACGGGGGGCGCGGGAGGGGGCTCCTCCATCGCCTCGCTGAGGTCCAGGTCGAACTCCAGCGGTCCACTGGCGCGCGGCGGCGCCACGCGTGGAGCGGGAGGAGGAGGCGCCAGTGCCTCCTCGGACATATCCATGTCGAACTCGAGCGGCCCGCTGGAGCCCGCGGACGAGTCATCTTCCACCGTGATGCCGACCTCGATGGGAGGTGCTTCGTCGAGGCTCACGGGTTCATCGAGCACCTCGCCGAGCGCCAGCGGCGCGTCCGCGAGTCCGGTCTCCAGGTCGAAGTCGAACCCGGGCAGCGGCTCGTCACCGGGGAGCGAGACAGGCGGCGGCGTGCTCGCGATGAGCTCGTCGAGCGGGATGTCCACGTCGCTCTCCGCCGAAGCGGGGGGCGGCGAGAAGTCGAAGGACTCATCCGCCAGGGACGGCGGCGAGAAGTCGAAGGGCTCATCGAGCGTGGGAGACGGCGGCGCCTCGATGTCGTCGAAGAGCGAGTCGAGCGCCATGCCCTCCACCGGGCGCGGCGCGGGCTTCGCGGCGGGCGGCGGTGCGGGCCGGGCCTGCACGGGCGGCACGGCGGGCATCAGCGGCGCGATGGCGGGAGCCAGCGGCGCGACGGAAGGGGCGATGGCGGGCAGCGGCGAGACGACGGCGGCGGGGGCCTCCGGCTTGCGCTGGAGGAGCATCATGTCGACGAGGGCGCGGCTGGCCGGATCCAACTCATGGAACTGGAGGCCCATGCCCGGGGGACCCGCGGGGTCTCCCACTTCGCGGACCCAGCGGACATCGGCGGTGCCGTGAAGCACGCGCACGCCGCCGGCGATCTGCACCTCGAATTTGACGGGTGTCCCCACGGGCTGGGGCGTGCGCGAGCGGATGAACATCCCGCCCGGGCTCAGGTTGGTGGCGAACTCCTCCGCGAAGCTCCCCACGCTCTCATGCTTGAGCTTCACCAACAGACCGACTGCCTTCCGGTCCGTGGTGCGCCTGCCTTGATCCATAACGCACCACCATCGCGGTACACAGCGCGCGGCTCAAGAGGGTTTTGGGCCCTTGGTCGGTCGACCGGCGAATGGGGGACGGCAGGTGGGCCTGCGGCCTACCTGCACCTTCCTGTATCTTCTGGAGTCTCCGAGGAGAGCCTCATGAGCACCCTGCCTCTCACCGCCTCCGAGGCGCCACGTCCTGGCTGGCTGGTCGACCGTCGCCACGACCTGATTTCCACGGTGGGCGGCGCCTGCGCGAGCCTCGCTCTTGTCGGGCTTCACGTCTGGGGAGGCGTGAGCAGCCTGGCGTTGTGGTGGGCGTGGGTGTTGGTGCTGGACGGGCCGCACCTGTTCGCGACGGTGTCTCGCACGTACCTGGACGCGAGGGAGTGGAGGACGCGGCGAGGGCTCCTGTTGGGGAGCCTGGGGTGGTTCGCGTTGGGGCCGCTGTGCTTCGCGGTGTCGGCGGTGCTGGGCAGCAAGCTTCCCTTCGTGTTGTTCCTCACCTTCGCCGCGCTGTGGGCGTACTGGCACGTGGTGAGGCAGCACTACGGGCTGATGTCGCTGTACCAGCGCAAGGGTGGCGAGTCGTCGCCAGGGGACAGGAGGCTCGACAGCGTGACGTTGTACGTGGGGTTGCTCGCGCCCTTCGTCGCGTTCGCGGTGACGCATCCGGGGGCGCGCAAGCAACTGGGGCTGACGGGGACGCCGACGTGGGAACCCGTCGTCGCGGCGGCGTGCTTCGCGCTGGTGCTCGCGGTGGTGGTGCTGAGCGCGGGGCGGCAGGTGTGGCGGCGAAGGGCGGGCCAGCGGGTGAACGGGCCCAAGCTGTTGATGATGGGCGCGGCGGTGGGACTGTCGGCGGTGGTGTTCTGGCCGTCGGTGTCGGCGCGGATGGACTTCATCATGTTCGCCGTGGCGGTGACGGCGTTCCACAACGTGCAGTACCACGGCGTCGTCTGGTTCTATCACCGCAATCGCTATCACTCGCAGGGCGTGGACGCGGCGGCGTTCGGCTGGGCGCCGAAGGTGAGTCAGCGCTTCGTCATCTACGCGGTGTGCGGCGTGGTCTTCACGCTGGTGTACCGGGGTGTGGGGTGTGGCTTCGGCGCGCATCCGGGCTGTGGCGGGTTCGACGCGAAGCTCGCATTGGGTGCGGGCCTGACGTTGAAAGACTTCATGGCGGGCTTCATCTGGGGCTTCGCGCTGCACCACTACTACCTGGACCAGAAAATCTGGCGGGTGAGTCGGGACAAGGGACTGCACCAGGATTTGAAGCTGGGGACAACGACGGCGGCAGGCTGACAGCGTTGGAGCGGTATCCGCCCCAGTCCATGAGCAATTCCTGACGCGGCCCGCACCCACTCCCCGCACCCGGCGAATCCAGCCTGGGCGTCTGTCTTTTCAGTGCTCCACGCTGGCTTGTCCTGGAGGGCTGGAGGATTGTAATCCCATGTCACGTGCCTAGTTTCCCGCCTCCCCGGGCGCGTTGACGCGCCAATCCCCACCTCCGAGGAGGCCCCATGATTCAACGTAACCCGCTCTCCATCCTGGCGATGCTCTCACTGTTCGCTTGTCTCTACTCCAGTGAGAGCTTCGCGCAGAACGCTCGGACCGGGACGGCGAGTGACGGCAACTACATCACCGTCCCCTCCGGCACGGTGAACGACTGGGTCATCCACGTGTCCCCGCAGAGCATGGGATTCGAGGAGCCCGGCTCCGAGGGCGACAACGCACTCCTCAAGATTGAGTGCTACGTGGTGCAGATCAACCAGTACACGTGGCAGGTCGTCGCCCGGTACAAGTACCGCCCGTGGAGCAACCGGGACGGCACCTGGTACGGCGGCTCGGCGAACTACCTCCTGGTCCACAAGTAGGCCGCCACCTCTTCACCCACCCCACGGGGTGGAGGAATGTGCGGGAAGCCCCCGCCGCCGAGCACGCCTCGGGCGGCGGAGGGCCAGCAGCCGACGTGGGCCTTGCGGCATCAGTCGGGCGAGAAGGTCACCTCAGCCACCCTGCCCTCTTCGAAGCGCACGACTCCCCAGTCAGAGTCGCCCCATCCCTCGTTCGTGTGCCGGTAGACCACGCTGTCCTTGAGCGCCAAGTCACGCCCCTGTCGCTGGCCGGGGACGCCTTCCCGTTCGCCCCCCCTCCTCCGACCGCGGCGCTTCTGCCCTCACGTAGGGATTCGCTGGCCACCCCGTTCCCGTGAGGTAACGGCCCATCACGGCATCGACCTCACCGCGCGTCATGCCCATCCGAAGCGAATAGAAGTCTCGCAGGAAGGGCTTGCGGGAACTCCATTCGGCGAGGCGGATGCCCACCACTCCACCGACGAACGCACCGCAGAGCCCCGCGCGAATCAGCCATGGAGCCGACCTTGAGCCGAAGGCCCCGAATCCCAATCCCAGGCAGAGGATGACGGCATTCCAGGCCGGGAGAGCCGACACTCCCGCCTCGGAGTCGCAGAACGCGAAGAAGCCCAGAAGGACTCCCAGCAGCACGCAGGTGAGAAGCAGCGACAGGTAGCGCCTCGGCATGGGCCTCCCAGTTTACCCACCCTGCCCGACTTCGACTATCCTGCCCCGACGCCTGAATAACGCTTCGACACCTCGACAGACATCGGCCGTATCCGCACAGCAAGCGCTCCACGAGCCCGGATTTCCCCCGGGCTCTCTCGTCGAGGAGATGCACATGACGCGCCTGGGTGTGTTCGCGACCTGTCTGTCCATGTTGGCATTGGGATGCGGTGAAGCCCCCGAGGAAGCGTCCACCGACCCGCTTCCCGGCGAAGAAGGCAGCAACCAGGTCATCCAGACGAGCGTCCTCGCACGCCAGGATGGAACGTTCGAGGTGCGCGAGCGGCACGTCACGCGGCAGGAGCAACAGGCCCAGGCGGATGCTCGGACGGCCCACATCCAGCGGCTCGCGGAGAATGGCGGCCGAAACGTGGAGCAGGCCCTGGATGCGCTCCAGCAGGTCGACTGCTCGAATAGCCAGGCCTTGTGGCTCTACAGCGCCGCCAATCGCACCGGCAACCAGCTCTGCCTCATCAAGCCCATCGCCTACGACATGGCCTGGCTGGACTTGGGGCTCGTCTATTACCCCCTGTTGAGCAACTGGGGCGGACGCGTGCGGAGCCTCTGGGCAGGGGAGGACCCGGGCTCGCTGCAGTACTGCACCGCCACCTCCTGCTCCATCCTCTTCTACGTGAACTTCAGCGACTACCAGGTCATCAATAGCTTCGCGAGTTCCCAGTGGATCGTGAACTGGGCCTATCTGCACGACCCCTGATTCACACGTCGGAGGAAGGGGCCGACCTGTTCCGCCGGCCCCTTCGCTTCGTCAGCGCACCCAGTTCACATTGCTGATGGTGAACTTCGTCCCATCCTGCTTCTCCACGTTGGTGTACGGCAGGTACACCCGCGAGGAGAACGTGTTCGCCGCGGTATCAATCTCGATGAGCCGCGTCGGGTTCGACGACGCGTCGTGGTACGTGGTCAGCATCTGGTAGATTTTGTTCCCCTGCGTACCCGTGACTTCGCTGTACGCCGCCGAGCCCACGTGCCCGGAGAAGATGAACCGCACGTTGGCGTACGGCTTCAACGCGGTGTCGAACACGAACTGCGGGCTGTTGTTTCCATACCCGCCATTGCCCTGCTCGATGCCGCCCCCGCTCGTCTGGTGCGAGTGCGTCAGCACGATGACGTTGTGACGCGGGTGCTGCTCCACGACACTCTTCACCCAGTTGACCGCGTTCGTGCGCGCCCAGAGTTCCACGTTGATGACCAGCCAGTTCAGCCCGCCCGCCGTGAAGGTGTGATAGGCATTGTCGCACTTGCCCGCCTCGAACACGCCCGCCAGCGCGCGGAACCTCGTCGTCGGGAAGTACGTGTTGAACGTGGTGGTGTTGCGCAGGTTCGCATTCACATTGCCAGGGCACGCGCTGCCACCGGGGCACGTCGCCGCGGTGTCATGGTTGCCAATGGCGATGGCATAGGGAATCTGCGCGGCGTCCAGCTTCTGGAACGCGTTGCTCGCGCGGACGTACTGGATGTGGTCCGCCGTGTCCCAGTTCGCCATGTCGCCCGTGTGGCCCACGAAGCGGATGTCGAGCGCGTCCTTGTTGTCCGCCAGCCACTGCATCCGGTGGTCAATCAGCGTGGACTGCGAGACGAGCTCGTTCTGCGTGTCCGGGATGATGACCAGCGTGAACTTCGTGTCCACCGGCGGCGCCGTCGTGGGGGCCGCGTGGAACTTGATGCCCTCGTCCACCCACCCCGCCGCGCTCAGCGCCGAGCGCTCCGCCGTCGTCGTCGCGAAGCGGTGCTTGCGGAGCGTATCATTCGCATAGCGGTAGACGGGCACCAGGCACGGCTCCGCCGTCGTCGACGCGAAGAAGCCCGTCCCCTCATCCGTGGTGAATCCGCCCTGCGTCACGAGTTGCTGCCGCTCCGCCGCGTCGATGGTCCAGAAGTGCTCCTGCCGGCTCGGGCTGTACATCCGATACACCGGGGACAGCCCCGTGCCCGTGGAGGTCGAGACCCGGAAGGCCACGCCCCGGTCATCGGTGTAGCCGTAGGTCGTCGCGGCGTTGGCCGCCTCGTTCGCGTTGTGTGTGTAGAGGCTGTCGCCGTTGCTCGCCCGGATGCGGTGATACACGGGCGCGCTCAGGGCGGCGCAGTCCAGCGCGGCCTTGCTGGAAGCTGTCTCGGATACCTCATCGGGCGATGTACCGCCGCCACAGGCTGACAGCACGCCCAGCAGCGACAGGGATGCAACGACTCTCAAGGGACTCATGGTGTCTCTTTCCAGGATGGGATGAAAACAGGGCTCGTCGGCTTCGACTCAGCTTTTACCGCGAAATACCGAATTCCAGCCTGAGCTATCACTTGAGCTCCATCCCAGGAACTCCACGTGTCCGACTGCGAGCAACACACCACACCGTCACGACGGAACAGCGAGCAATGTCTCTCGAATTTTACACAAACATCCGAGCAACCCCGAGCGTGCGCAGGGCACTCGGGGTCCGCTTCAGAAAGGGGCCTCGCAAGGATGGGAGGATGCGAGGACCGTGCTGGTACAACCCGCGCCCTGAGCGTCGCGACTCATCGCGGCGGCGACAGACGGACAATCCATCCGCAGCACCGTGCACCCGCCCCAGTAGTCGAGGCTGTAGTCGAAGAACTGCGTGACGGAGCAACCTTCCCGGGTACTCAGCACGAAGACATCTCGAAAGACGGGAGTGCCCTCCATGCTCAGGTGCTTGTCGGAGAGGTGCGTCGGCCGACAGCCGTCTTCCTCCTGCAGATAAAGGCAGGCGCGATCAGCGCACGGGGTCAACCCAGGAGGAAGCCCCGCTCGGAACTGCTCCACCACCGCGATACCCAGCCTGGGCTCGGGCGCGACCTGGGGGGCACGAGAACAACCCCAGCCCAGGGCGATGAAAAGGCACAGCGACCGGAAGAAGGCCTGCATCCAGCAACGATAACATCGGGCCAGCGCCCGCCTCGGTGGGCCCCTCCATTTGATGAGGAGGCGCGGGTGTACGCTCGCCGCCAGCACATCCCTGCTCCGTGCGAGCCGACCGCCCGGCTCACTCCGGCGTCACCACCCGCAGGAATGCATCCTGGTTCCACGTGTCCCCGGCGCCATCACGCTGCCATCCAGCAACAGCCAGTCCGCGCCCGGGCACCACCGCCAGCCCCGTCACGGCGAGCGAGCACTGTCCGCTCACGCAGCCCTCCACTGGCAGCTTCCGCTCGCCCTGCTGCGTCCCATCCGCCGCGTAGCGCGTGAGCGCATCACCACACGCCACCGTCACCGCGCCCGCGTCATCCACCGCCGCCGCGACGCCTTCCTGTGCCTGCTCGCCGCACTCTGGCTGCTTCAGCCAGCGCACCTCGCCCTCCGCGCCCACGCCGAGCACGAAAGGCCCCTGCGTCCCCAGCGACGTGCCGCCCCACACGAGCAGGCCCGCGAAGTCGCCCGCCAACGTCACCGTGCCATCCGGTCCCACCGCCACCGACGACACGCGTCCCTTCGCGCCAGGCAGTTCGCGCCCCCACACCAGCTTCCCCGCCTCGTCGAACGCGAGCACCACGAAGCCGCGCCGGCCCTTCGCGCCGAACGACTCGCCATCCACCTCCAGCGTGTCGGAGAGCTGCCCCGCCAGCACCGTCCGACCCGACGGCGCCAGCGCCACCGCGTGCAGCGCCGTGCCCTCGCCCGTGCCGGTGAAGCGCCGCGTCCAGCGCACCGAGCCGTCCGCCGCGTAGTGAGTCAGCACCGGGTCCTGCACCTCCCCCTCCCACTCCTCTCCCGCCACCACCACGCCTCCGGCCCGGTCCGCCGCCACCGCGTGCGCCTTCTGCCCCACGCGCTGCTGCCACGTCGCGCGCCCGTCCGCGTTGAAGCGCACCACGAAGCCGTCCTGCGTCGCCCCCAGCCCGAAGTTCGCCGGGTAGAGGAACGCATTGCCGGTGAGGAACACCGCGCCGTCCGCGCCCGGCGACGCCGCCACGCGCAGGTCCGACAGCCGCTCCCGGGGGAAATCCTGCACCCAGCGAGACGTCCCCTCCGGCCCATACCGCGCCAATTCCACCGCCAGCAGCTCCCCCTCCACCGGCTCGCGGTCCGAGTCCTGCCGGGGTGTCTGGGACACCACCATCACCACATCCCCGCCGAGGCCCACGGCGACATCGGTGGGCGTGTCGTCCTGAGGGCCCCCCACCCGCGTCTGCCAGAGGGTGCCCTGGGGCAGCGCCCCTTCGGACGGCGAGGTCGACTCCGTGGGAGGCGCTCCCGGCCCGGAGGGCGACACCTCGCCAGGGCCCGGTGGGGCGGTCTCCTCGGAGGGCTCGGGAGCGCCCTGCTCCGAGCCACACGCCAGCCCGGCCCCCCAGAGGAGGGCCACGGGCCCCAGCACCCGCCAGCCGTGGAACCAACGCCCCGCTCGCCTTGACCGCATGCGACCTCCCCGGAGCCCTCCTCCGTCCGTTGGAGGCCGGCCCTCCGGAGACGGTAAGCAGCGTGTCCGCGAGAGGGCATTCCCCCTGCCCCTCGGGGGGCTGGCCCTGCTCGGGGGGCGTGCAGGCGCGAGGGCTCGGGGCCCCTGGAGGGCCTCGTCCAGAGTGTGTGACAGCGGAATAGCCCCCCGCTCCAACGGTTGCCACCTCACGACTCGGCTGCTCGGAAGGAGGAAACCGTTGGTCCGGGCGCCGCCCGCGAATTAAGAGACTCCTTCCATGGAAAGCGCCGCCCCCGCCCCACGTCCCGTGCCCGACCCCTCGAGCGACGACCTCCGCGCAGTCGAGGAGCTCGCCGAGGCTCGAAACGCCATCGTCGGCCAGATTGAGAAGCGCGTCGTCGGCCAGCGGGAAGTCGTCGAGCACCTGCTCATCTCGCTCTTCAGCCGAGGCCACTGTCTCTTCGTCGGTGTGCCGGGCCTCGCCAAGACGCTGCTCATCTCCACCCTGGCGGACGTCCTCAACCTCTCCTTCAACCGCATCCAGTTCACCCCGGACCTGATGCCGTCGGACATCACCGGCACGGACATCCTGGAGGAGGACCGCAACACCGGCCGGCGCAACTTCCGCTTCGTGCAGGGGCCGCTGTTCGCCAACATCATCCTCGCGGATGAAGTGAACCGCACCCCGCCCAAGACGCAGGCCGCGCTGCTCCAGGCCATGCAGGAGTACCGCATCACCGCGGGCGGACGGACGTATCCGTTGGACTTGCCCTTCCTCGTGTTCGCCACCCAGAACCCGATTGAGCAGGAAGGCACGTACCCGCTTCCGGAAGCGCAGCTGGACCGCTTCATGTTCCTGGTCGACGTGGGCTACCCCACGGCCGAGGAAGAGGTGCAGATCGTCAAGAGCACCACGGGCGGCGAGCAGCCGAAGCTGGAGAAGATTCTCTCGCCCGAGCGCATCCTCGCGCTTCAGGAGCTGGTGCGGCGCGTGCCGGTGCCGGACCACGTGGTGCGCTTCGCGGTGGAGCTGGTGCGCAACACCCGTCCCAAGGAGCCCGGCGTGCCGGACTTCGTGGCGAAGAACGTGTCCTGGGGCGCGGGGCCTCGCGCGAGTCAGTACCTGGTGCTCGCGGCCAAGGCGCGCGCGATCCTCCACGGCCGCTTCGTGGCCACGGTGGAGGACGTGCGGGCGCTGTCGAGGCCGGTGCTGCGCCACCGCGTGCTGCCCAACTTCACCGCGGAGAGCGAGGGCATCACCTCCGTGAAGCTCATCGACCAGCTCCTCACGGTGGTGAAGGGCTAGCGCCGCGTGCTGCTCGATGCCCAGACACTGGCCCGCCTCAAGGGCGTGAAGCTGCGTGCCCGCGCGGTGATGGAGGGCGTGCTGTCCGGCCTCCACAAGAGCCCCCACCAGGGGCAGAGCGTGGAGTTCGCCGAGCACAAGGAATACGCCCCCGGCGACGAGCTGCGCCACCTGGACTGGAAGGCCTACGGCAAGTTCGACAAGTATTACGTGAAGCGCTTCGAGCACGAGACGAACCTGCGCTCGGTCATGGTCGTGGATGCGTCCGCCTCCATGGGCTACGGCAGCGGCGCGATGAACAAGCTGGAGGTCGCCACCACGCTGGCGGGTGCGCTGTGCTACCTGCTCGTTCGCCAGCAGGACGCGGCGGGGCTGGCGCTGCTCACCGGTGGCAAGTGGAAGGACGTGCCTCCGCGCGCATCGGCGGGTCACCTCAACGTGCTGCTGGAGACGCTGGACGCCACGGCGCCGGGCGGAGGCACGGACCTGGGCAGCGCGGCGGACCACCTGGCGGAGGTGCTGCCCCGGCGCTCCACCGTCATCGTCCTGTCGGATTTGCTCGACGAGAAGCAGGACGCGCTCAAGCGAGTGCTGGCGCTGCGGCAGCGCAAGAACGACGTGTCGCTGTTCCACGTCGTGGACCCGGCGGAGCTGACGTTCCCCTTCGATGACCCCACGCTCTTCCTGGACATGGAGGGCGAGGGCCGCATCGAGGTGAATCCGCGCGAAATCAAGGAGAGCTACCTGGAGGAGTTCCACGCCTTCCTGGCCAGCGTGAAGGCCGCGTGCGCGGAGGCGGACGTGGACTACGAGCTGGTGCGCACCGACGAGAAGCTGGATGACGTGCTGCTGCGCTACCTGGGGCGACGCGGGAGGCGCAAGTGACGTTCGGCAATCCGTGGATGCTCCTGGGCGCGCTGGGCGCCTTCATCCCCCTGCTGGTGCACCTGTTCGACCGGCGTCGGCCGCGCCCCCATCCGTTCGGCCCGATGGCCTTCGTGCTGCGCAGCCAGAAGCGCACCGCCAGCCGACTCAAGCTCAAGCGCCTGCTGCTGTACGCGCTGCGCACGCTCATCCTGCTGGCCATTCCGCTTGCCCTCGCCCGGCCGGAGCTGAGCCGCGATGCGCAGGCCGCTCAAATCGTGAAGGGCCCCGCCGCCACGGCCATCATCCTGGATGCGTCGCTGTCCATGCGCTGGACGGACGGGACGTCGCTCTTCGAACGAGGTCGGGACGAGGCGCGCGACGCGCTCAAGGACCTGCTGCCCGAGGAGCCGGCGACGGTGCTGGTGTGCACGAGCTCGCCCGCCACGCCTCCGCCTCCGGGGTTCGACCGGGCGCGGTTGCGGGGACTGGTGGATGAAGCGAAGCCGACCTACGGGGCGGCGGACCTGTCGCGGTGCATGGAGATGGCGTCGCGTTCGCTGGAGGAGAACCCCATGGCGGCCAAGCGGCTGGTGGTGGTCTCCGACATGGCGGCCTCGGCGTTCCGGCTGGAGGCCCCGCCGCCCACGGTGAAGGGCCCCACGGGCGCGCCGGTGAAGCCCGAAGTGGTGCTGCGCGACGTGGCCGAGGGACGCGAGGCGCTCAACAACCACGCGATTGTGGACCTGAAGGTGGAGCCCGCGCTCCAGGCGGGGCCGCGCTCGTTCCAGTTCACCTTCACGGTGCGCAACTTCGGGACGGAGCCGGCCAAGGACCTGGAGGCCGCGGTGCGCACGGGCGAGACGACGCTGGCCAAGGGCTTCGTCGACGTGCCCGCGGGTGGCACCACGCAGAAGGCGTTGACGGTGCGCTTCCCACAGGGTGGCACGGTGGTGGGTCAGGTGACGTTGGCGTCGGACTCGCTGGTGGAAGATGACCGACGGGCCTTCGTGCTGCCGGTGCCCAAGGCGCTGAAGGCGCTGGTGGTGAATGGCGCGCCCCATGCGACGCGCTATCGCGACGAGGCGTTCTTCGTGGACGCGGCGCTGACGGCGCCGGGCTCGCCGGTGGAAGTCGCGGTGCGGGACTCGGAGGTCGGCCTGCGCGAGGACTTCTCCGCGTATGACCTGGTGCTGCTGTTGAACGTGCCCGCGCCCAACCCGGAGGAGGCCGCGCGACTGGAGGCCTTCGTGGAGAACGGCGGCGGCCTGTTCCTCAGCATGGGCGACCGGGTGAACACGGAGGACTACAACCAGCGACTGGGGGCGGTGCTGCCCAGGCCGCTGCGCGTGGTGCGCACCAGCGCGGAGCGCGACACGGACCCGGAAGCGGAGACGAAGGCGGCGCGGCTGGCGCAGGTGAAGCAGGAGCACGTGCTCTTCTCGCCCTTCACGGGCCGGGCGGAGGAGGGGCTCATCGGCGCGCGCTTCTACCGGTACATGCTGCTGGAGGCGGACAACCCGGCGTCGCCCGGCGCGAGCCAGGTGCTGGCCACGTACGAGGACGGAGCGCCCGCGGTGGCGGTGATGCGCAAGGGCAAGGGCCGCGTGGCCATGTTCACCAGCACGGTGGACCGCGACTGGAGTGACTTCGCCATCCGCACCAGCTTCCTGCCGCTGATGCAGCGCTTCGCGGCGTATCTCACCGGCTCGCTGGAGGAGCGCGAGGAGGTGCGCGTGCGCGTGGGTGAGTTGGTGACGCTGCGGCCGGAGGGCGCTCAGAAGGTGACGGCGGTGAAGGCACCGGACGGGAGCGAACTGCCGGTGAAGGAGCAGCCGGACGGCTCCGTGGTGGCGGGACCGGTGCTGGAGCCGGGGGCGTACTCGGTGCTGGGCGCGGACGGGAAGATGCAGCCGGCGCTGTCCTTCGCGGCGATGCTCGACCCGGCGGAGAGCGACTTGACGCGCGTGCCGCAGGACACGCTCACCGCGTACTTCGGTGAGGAGACGGTGAAGGCGTCCAGCGGCGACGAGGACCGGCCCACCGTGCCTCTGTGGACGTGGTTGATTCTCGCCGCGTGCGTCGCGTTCTTCTTCGAGGGGACACTGCTGCGCAAGTAGGCGCGGACACCGACGTCGGTGAGCGCCAAGGCAGGTGTCGTGTGAGAAGGCTCAGCCGATGAGCTTCACCTCCTGCGCTGCCGGGGCGAGGTTCGGAGAAGAACCGAGGCGGACGGGACCCTCTCGCGTCCAGTTGCCCGTGTCGCGGTGCTCGGTGCTGTACCAGCGCACGCGCGGCCTCTGCTCGGGCTGCATGGCTCCCATGGCGGGGGGCACCACGGCATGCGACACTGGCCATACATCTCGAAGGGTGTGCGTCGCGCTCCTGGCACGCGCAGGATTCTCGGTGGTCGGGCCGCCACCTGGCCGCGGTTGTTGCCGCGGACGAGCTCCTGAGTGGGGGTTGCATGCGCGTGCTCATTTCTACCTACGGTACCCGAGGTGATGTCCAACCCTTCGTCGCGCTCGCCAAGGCCCTGAAGGAGCATGGCCATGGCGTGGCGCTCTGCACACCTACCGGCTTCCGAGGCATGGTGGAGCGTCACGACATTCCATACGCGCATATGGACAATGCAGTGCTGGAGCTGACGGAGGCGGTTCTGCGCGCCCCAACGCGTGCCGAGCAGCGGCGGCTGTTCAAGGGGTTCGGTGCCATCATCCGCGCGGGCCTGGATGACGAGTGGCGCGCGGCGCGGGAGCTCAAGCCGGACGTGCTCGTGTACCACTCCAAGGCGCTCGGTAGTCACCACATCGCGGAGAAGCTCGGGGCCGCCGAGTTGCTGGCGATGCCGCTGCCGCTGACTCCGACGCGCGAGTTCCCGGTGCCGATAGTCCCGAGTCTCCGACTCGGCGGTTGGCTCAATGCGCTCAGCTACCGAGTCCTTTCCTTGGCCAACGCGGTTTGGGCCGGGGCGACCAACGACTTCCGGGTGAAGACACTGGGCCTCGCGCCGCTCTCACGCTTCGCGGACCCGATGAAGAAGGCCGACGGCTCCGCGGTGCCGGCGCTGTACGCGTACAGCGAGCATCTGCTGCCACGTCCCACCGACTGGCCGCCCCAGGCGCAGGTGACGGGCTGCTGGTTCCTCGACGAGGGCGTCCGATGGACGCCTCCCGCGGCGCTGCAGGCGTTCCTGGAAGCGGGGCCGCCGCCCGTCTACGTGGGCTTCGGCAGCATGGGCGCGGCGCATGCTGATTCTCGTGCCGCCACCGTCCTGAAGGCGGTGGCGTTGACCGGCGAGCGCGCGGTGCTGGCCACGGGCTGGGGAGGCATGAAGGCGCGAGAGCTCCCACCCGATGTCTTCATGCTGGAGTCCGCGCCACATGACTGGCTGTTCCCTCGAATGAGCGCGGTGGTGCATCACGGAGGGGCCGGCTCCA
Source organism: Myxococcus eversor (assembly GCF_010894455.1). Taxonomy (GTDB): domain Bacteria; phylum Myxococcota; class Myxococcia; order Myxococcales; family Myxococcaceae; genus Myxococcus; species Myxococcus eversor. The sequence goes on from NZ_JAAIXY010000003.1 coordinate 190,373, forward strand.
CGATGGCGGGCTTGCGTGCGGGCAAACCCACCGTCATCTGCTCTTTTCTTGGCGACCAGCCCTTCTGGGGGCACATGGTTCTCCGCGCGGGCGTAGGGCCTCCGCCGGTACCGCAGAAGTCGCTCACAGCCGAACGGCTCGCGAATGCCATCCGCACGGCACTGTCCCCGACAGTACGGGCTCAGGCCACGGCGATGGGTGAACGCATCCGAGCAGAGGACGGAGTCGCGCGCGCCGTCCAGCTCATCGAGCAGGAGCATTCGAGGTGGAGCCACCGTCATGCCCGACGGGATGCGTGAGCGTGGACGCCTCGGTCACGCGGCCAGGCACGTCCCCGCACCCGCCACAAACCCGATCGCCTCGGCCCACTCTCTGTAAACATGGGTGAGACAGTCCGTGCCCGGCGGTTCAGTGTGCGGGGCGACCCAGCCAGGAACGATGAGTCCGGTGGTGGAAGAGGTTCGGGTCAGGAGACCGAGGTGGAGGAGAAGGCGCGGCGCCGAGGATTCACGGCGGAGTACCCGTTGAGGGTGCTCGCGGAGGCAGACGGCTACACGAAGCCCGGTGCTCAGCATGGTGGGTGAGGACTTCCTCGACCAGTACGAGGCCCTGGGAACGGGAGTGGCGCTTGAAGTTCCTGTGCGCGCACTGAGCCGCGTGACTCGCGGGAGGGAGTGTCACCTCGTGGCGCTCCTTCACCGTACGCATCCACAGCGGGCTACTTCACGCGCTCGATCTTGTGCTTGCGGCCTTTGATCTTGCCCTCGCTCAAGTGCTGGAAGGCCTTCTTCGCCACGCGGCGCGCGATGGCCACGTAGGCGATGTGGTCCTGAATCTCAATCTTGCCGACGTCCGTGGCGGCGAACCCTCCCGCCTCGCCCGTCAGCGCGCCGAGGATGTCTCCCGGCCGCATCTTGTCCTTGCGCCCGGCGGAGATGTACAGCGTCTCCCACTCCGAGCCGAGCGAGCCCGGCTTCGACGCCGCCGCCTCCAGCTCCGCCGCGTCGCCCACCTCCAGCTTCAAGCCCAGGGACTGCTCAATCTCCTCCACCTTGCGCTTGTCGTTCGGCGCCACCAGGGCGATGGCGAGCCCCGTGAGCCCCGCGCGGCCCGTGCGGCCAATGCGATGCACGTACGGCTCCGGCTGGAAGGGCATGTCGAAGTTGATGACGGCGTCGAGCGCCTCCACGTCGATGCCTCGCCCCGCGACATCCGTGGCGACGAGCACCCGCGTGGTGAGGTTGCGGAACTTCGCCATGACGCGGTCCCGCTCGAACTGCTCCAAATCCCCCTGGAGCCCGTCCACGCTGACGCCCGCTTCAGAGAGCGCCTTCGTCAGCTCCACCACCGTCGCCTTGTGGTTGCAGAAGACGATGGCGGAGGACGGCTGGTAGAGCCGGAGCACGCGCAGCAACTGCTGGGTCTTCTCCTCGGGCTTCGTGTCGTAGCGGACCTGACGAATCGCGGGCGTGGCCTCGGTGTCCTCCACCGTCACGCGCACGGGGTCCTTCTGGAACGCGCGGCTCAGGGCCGCGATGTCCGGCGGGAAGGTCGCCGAGAAGAGCACCGTCTGACGCCGTGAAGGCATCGCGCCGATGATGCGCTCCATGTCGTCGCGGAAGCCCATGTCGAGCATCCGGTCCGCCTCGTCCAACACCAACGTGCCCAGCCGCTTCGTCTCCAGCGCCTCGCGCTCCAGCACGTCAATCACCCGACCGGGCGTCCCCACCGCGATGTGCGCGCCCTTCTCCAGCGCCTCCAACTGCGGCCGGATGGGCTGCCCGCCCGCCAGCACCAAGACCTGAAGCCCCGGCAGCCGGCGCCCCAGCTTGCGAATCTCGCCCGCCACCTGCGCGCACAGCTCACGCGTGGGACAGAGCACCAGGCCCTGGAGCCTCCGGTCCTGGAGCTGGACCTGACGCAGCATGGGCAGCGCGAAGGCCGCCGTCTTGCCGCTGCCGGTGCGCGCCTGGCCGACCAGGTCCTTGCCCTGGAGCAGCACGGGGATGCTCTGCGCCTGGATGGGCGTGGCCGACTGGAAGCCCAGCTCGGCGAGGACCTGGAGCAAGGGTGGAGACAACTCGAGCGCGGCGAAATCCATCAGGGCCTCGATTGAACGGAGGCGCGGAAGGTGCCTCGGAATCCCGGGGCCCTTGTAGCAGCCGTCCGGGGCGGAACAAGCCCCTGTGTCAATGCACCGTCGGGCGCCGACACACATGACGCCTGACTGGACGCAGCCCGCGCTCCAGGTGGTGATGGACACGCTCGGTCTGAATCATCGTCCCGTGCTCCCCCGGCAGGTGGACGGGTGGGCGCGCCGGCCCCTCCGCCGCGCTTCAACGGAGCGATACGGGGGTTCGACGACACCCGCCCGAGGTCGGCCCTCCGGATGGCGCCTGGCGGACATGACTGCCCTGGGAGGTGACGGGCAGACGACGCCCGGTGCGCTCCGCGAAGGAACGGAGTCCAGCTTGGGCCGGGTTCTGCGACACTGCGCGCCGTGACTGCCTCCGCCCTCTACCGCGACTGCGCCCGCCTCTTCATGGTGGGCTTCCCTGGGACTCGCATCGACGCCGACCTGTCGGCGCTGATGGATGACGGCATCTATGGCGCCATCCTCTTCAAGCGCAACGTAGGCACCGCGCAGGAGACGGCGACGCTGTGCCGCGAGCTGAAGCTTCGCGCGGGTCGGCCCTTCATCTTGTCGGTGGACCAGGAGGGAGGCCGCGTCGCGCGGCTGCGCGGGGCGCCGTTCACCGCCCTGCCCCCCATGCGCGAGCTGGGACAGCGCGGGGATGCCCGGCTGGTGGAGCGCGTGGGACGGCTGCTCGCGCACGAGCTGCGCGCGGTGGGCTTCGACTGGGATTTCGCGCCGGTGCTGGATGTCGACACCAATCCGGCCAACCCCGTCATCGGAGACCGGAGCTTCAGCCGGGACGCGGAGGAGGTCGCGCGGCTGGGCGTGGCGCTCGCGCGCGGGCTGGAGGCCGGTGGCATCGCCTCCTGCGGCAAGCACTTCCCCGGGCATGGCGACACGACCACGGACAGCCATCTGACGCTGCCCAGGCTCGCGCACGATTTGGAGCGGCTGCGTCGTGTGGAGCTGGTGCCCTTCCGAGCGTTCGCGCAGGCGCGGCTGGCCTCGTTGATGACAGCGCATGTCCTGTTCGACGCGCTGGACAAGGGCGTGCCCGCGACGATGAGTGAGCGCGTGCTCACCGGGGTGCTGCGCGAGGAGCTGGGGTTCGACGGCGTGCTCGTCAGCGACGACCTGGAGATGAAGGCCATCGCGGACCACTACACGGTGGAGGAGGCCGCGGTGCAGGGCACGCTGGCGGGCGTGGACCTGTTCCTGGTGTGTCACCAGGCGGACGTGCAGCGCCGGGCCATCGAGGCCGTGGTGAAGGCGGTGGAGTCCGGACGGATTCCGCGCGAGCGCATCACCGAGGCTCACCGCAGGCTCGACGTGCTCGCCGCGCGCTTCGCGCACCCGGCGGAGGACCGGCTCGCCACGCTGGGCGGTGCAGAGCACCACGCGCTCGCCAAGGGGCTCGACAGCGCCTTCGCGGGCAAGGACCCCACCGAGGTCATGCTCGCGTCTCGCTGAGCAGGACGGCACCACGGGGCACGCGCCCCGTGTACGGAGCGATGTCATGCTCGCGTCTCGCTGAGCGGCACGCCACGGGGCACATGCCCCGTGGACCAGGTCAGTGCGGTCCCTGGGAGTCCTCGCGAGGCGGAGCATCACCGGGCTTCGGGCTCGACGCTCCGTCCGGTGGCTTGTTCGCGGGTGGAGCTCCCGGCTTGGGAGCGGACTGTTCGTCCTGCGCCTGCTGCTTCTCCTGCTCCTGCTCGCGCTGAATCGCTGTCGGCGAGCCAGCGGCGATGCCGGGCTCCACTCGCGGCGGGACGTTACCTACCGCGGTGGGAGGCAGGTTCGTGCCCACGATGTCCTGCACCGGCGCGATGTTGGGTGTGCCCGAGCCACCCGTCCCCGGGCCGAAGCTGCTCAAGGGCTGCGCGTCATTGGCGATGCCCTGATATGGGCCGCCTGTCCTGGGTATCTCCCGACGGATGCGCTCCTCGTCGCGCTCGCACGCCGTGCCCAGCAACGAAGCCACGGCCAGCGCGCCGGGTAGAAGCCAGCGGCGAATGTTTCCCTGGTTCATGTTCCATCCCTCCGGCGAGCCACTCAGGCCCCAGAGGGATGGATACCCATCCTCGGCGACGGGCGACGGCGGGGAGCCGGCCTGCCGCTCGACACGGACCTAGCGCACCAGCCGGGTGTTCCGGTCCTGCCAGCCCATCGGGTGGTAACCCCAGCCGTGGTTGTAGTCCGTCGTGCTCCCCACCACCGCCCCATCCTCCCCACCGAGGCCCTGGGATGCCGGAGCGTAGGTCGCGCCACCCTCGATGCCATACCGGTCCTGCATCATCTTCCCCTTGTCATCCCAGAGGGAGTTGTTCTGCTTTCCCTCCAGCTTGGGCGTGCGCGGGTCGATGCTGGAGCCGATGTCCTTGATGGTGCCGTTGTGCCCGCGGTCCGCGACCATCAGCCACGGCGGGGACTTCTCCGGGTGCACGTTGCCCTGCATGTCCAGGAGGGCCTCCGGCTGGATGCCACGCTGGGCGAACGGGCCACCACGGCTCTCGTCCGGCTGCTTGCCACCCGTCTCGGGCAGAGCACCACAGCCCACGGCGCCCAGGACCCCCACCGTCACCGCCGCCACCTGAACCCACCGACGGAAATTCCGCTCGCGCATGTCCACTCCTCGGCTTGTCTGTCTTCAAGTTCCCCGCATCCCCAGAGAGTGGACACGCCTGGTGTCCAAACCACGGGCCGGGTACACGGCGGCCTCTCGGGCCGCTTGCTCAGTTAAACCCTCGGCCGTGCTCGCGCACTGTCTTCTTCGCTGACACTGTGGACTGAGACTTCTTCGCGACAGAAGCCCGCGTCTCGCCGCAAACCTTGCGCGACGTGTGCACGATTTGCGCGAAGGAATCCGGGCTCGGGCTCGAGCACTCACCGCATGGAGCGCGGGAGGGAGACCTCGAGTTGGAGAGACGTAAGGAGCTGGCGTGGACGAGGCGGGATTCACCGCGTCCACGCCTCTCGGCAGTGGCCTACTTCACGGCAGCCGTCCGCTACTTCCGCTTCGCGGCGGACTTCTTCTTCGCGGGAGCGGCCTTCTTCGCCGAGGCCCCCTTCTTCGCGGACGCCTTCTTCACGGGCGCCGCCTTCTTCGCGGACGCCTTCTTCGCGGATGCCTTCTTCACCGGAGCGGCCTTCTTCGCGGACACCTTCTTCGCGGATGCCTTCTTCACCGGAGCGGCCTTCTTCGCGGACACCTTCTTCGCGGGCGCCGCCTTCTTCGCCGAGGCCCCCTTCTTCGCCGGAGCAGCCTTCTTCACAGGCGTCTTCTGCGCGGGAGCAGCCTTTTCCGCGGGCGCGGCCTTCTTCACAGGCGCCGCCATTTCCGCAGGCACGGCCTTCTTCGCGGACGCCTTCGTGGGCGCGGCCTTCTTCACCGGCGCGGCACCTTCCGCGGGCGCGGCCTTCGTCGTGGACGCGGCCTTCTTCACGGGCGCCGCCTTCACCTCGGCATCCACGGTGGCCACGGCCTCATCCCGCGACTCGGGCTTGCTCGCCGGAGCCTTCGTCGCCGCGGACTTCCGCTTCGCGGGCTCGAACTTCGTCACCCGCGCCGGCGCCGTCAACGGCGTCCCCGAGAGCGGAGTGAGCTCATCGGCGGCCCTCTCCGAGCCCCTCACGTACGCCGCGGACAACTCGGGCGCCGGCGCCTGCTCCACCTCTAACGCGGACCCGCCCGCCACCGGAGCACTCGGCTTCGCACCCAGCGCGGCGAGCACCTCCACGACGTGGCCGTTCACCTTCACCTTCGGCCACACCTGCTTCACCTTGCCGTCCGTCCCAATCAGGAACGTGGCGCGGTTGATTCCCAGGAACTTGCGTCCATACAGCGACTTCTCCCCCCACACGCCATAGGCGTCCGACACCTGGTGCTCGGTGTCCGCCAGCAGCGGGAAGGGAAGGTTGAACTTGGTCGCGAACTTGCGATGGCTCGCCGTGCTGTCCGCGGACACACCGAGCACCACCGCGCCGGCGGCCTCCAGCACCGAGTGCTCGTCGCGGAAGGCGCACGCCTCCACGGTGCATCCGGGAGTGTCATCCTTCGGATAGAAATAGAGGACGACGTTCTTCCCCGCGAGCTGCGAGAGCGTCACGGAGTTGCCGTCCTGGTCCTGAAGCACGAAGTCGGGAGCCGCGTCACCTGCTTGGGGCATGGGCATGCGCGCTCCATAGCCACAAACCCGGCGCGTTCTCAATCATCCGTGAGCAACGTCAATGCGGCTCGCCGCCGTGCTCGTGGCCCTGCTCCCCGGGGGGATGGCTCTTCGCCTCCAGTTTGACGAGGTCCGCGTGGCACTGCCCCAACGCCGTGCGCAACGGCTCGCGCGCCGCGGCATCCGTCGCCTGTCCCAGCTTCTTCGCCAGCGCCTCGCACGCGGCGCGCTTCACGTCCGCCTCGCTGGTGCCCGGCCCCGTCGCGCCAGGGGTCGCCAGCGGACGGGGAGGCAGGCTGCCCCGCAGACCCCGGATGGCCGCGAGCCGCTTGTCCGCTTCCGGACGCGAGCGAGAGCCCGCGGGCACCTTCTCCAGCGACGCCACGACTGCGTCCCACGCCGGGTCCGTCGGCGGCACGCCCTTGTCCACCAGCGCCTCGTATTGCGCATTGGCTTCCTGGAATTGCTTCTTCCCCGAGTCACACCCGGAGAAGAGGACCCAACAAAGCCCGAGCGAGAGCACGGTCGGCAGCGGTCGGAAGGCAGTCCACATGACGCGTAGGTACCTCTTGCTGGCCTCTGGAGGGAAGCGCGGGTAGGGTCCGCGTCGTGCAGCCCATTCTCCTTGCCTTCCTGCTCGGTCTATCCCAAGGCCTGCTCCACGCCGTGGGGCCGGACCATTGCGCGGCCGTGGCCACGCTCGGAACCCTGAATGGGGGCCGGCGGCGCGCGGCCATCGCCACCGCCTTCCGCTTCGCGCTGGGGCACGCGGCCATGCTGGGCGGCATCGCCTCCCTGTGCCTCCTGGCCGGCGTGGGCCTGTCCGAGACGTTCGAGCGCTGGGCCGAAATCTTCGGTGGCGCCGTGCTGGTGGCCCTCGCCGTGACGGCGCTGCTGTTCCCCAACAGCCTCCACCACGGCCACCCCCACCTCCCCCACCACTCGAAGGAGCCGCACGAGCACGTGCACACCGTCAGCACCGCCGCCGGCGCGCTGATGGCCGTCAGCGGCGTGCGCTCGTTGCTGCTCGCCCTGCCCCCGCTGCTCGTCGGCGGCAGCATGAGCCTGGCCGCGTGGACGTACCTGCCCGGCTTCGCGCTGGGCATCCTCATCGGCATGGGGACCGTGGGTCTGCTCTTCGCCGAGGGCATCACCCGCCTCAACGACCGCATCACCATGTGGGTACAGCGCGGCGTCGCCCTGGGCTCCGGTGCGCTCGGCCTGTTCTGGATTGGCTCCCGCCTGACGGGCGGCTGAACCCACACAGACACCGGGCGCCACGTGACGGCGCCCGCCCGGCGACCCGACCGCGCTACGAGCGCTTGTCCAGGATGCCCAGCGACATCATCGCCACCAGGAAGCCGTAGACGACGTGCTCGGGGCGATTGGCGAACGCCAGGAGCTCCGCGACGGTGCGGTTGCCATCAATCTTGGGCAACAGCTCCGCCTCCCACCGCTCCAGCTCCACTTCGTTGAGCTGGTACGCCGGGGCCACCGCGGGGATGAGCCGGTCCTCCGGCTGCAGCAGGCGGCGCAGGCGCTCCGGCTTGTAGAGCTTCTTGATGCCGCGGACGATGAGGTTGCCCGGGTGCACGTCCAGCTTGATGGACTCCGCGCTGGCCTTCTCCCGGAAGCTCATCACGTACGTGCCGTCTTCCCACGCGAAGAGCGAGTAGATGACGGCCTTCACCTGCTGGCCCACGTAGTACAGCCGCTCGGTGTCCTTGAGCAGGCCGCGCTCCACCAGCACGTCACCGGTGCGCCGGTTCGTCGCGCCCGCCACGGCGGAGGCGTCCTGGAGCTGCTCGGGTTTGATTTTTCCCACGCGGACCAGGAACTGTCCGAAGCGGTCCGCCAGCAGGTTGGAGAGGGCGAACACCGGCATGCCCTTCTCGAAATAGACGACCTTCTTCACCTTGCCGCGCTGGATGCCCAGCTCGCCCGTCTCGCGCGACAGGTAGTAGGCGGTGAGCAACGAGGGCAGGTTGTCCTTCAGCTCCCCCCGGCGGCTGCCCGGCGCGCCCGAGCCCGCGGGCGGAGGGTCCGGCGGCCGGCCCGGCGTGGGCGGACGCACCTGGGTGGCCGGCACCTTCTGCATGGGGCTGGCGGTGAGGTTGGCGCCGCGAATCTCCGCGGTGATGTTGCCGCCGCCCGTCACCTTGATGCGGCCCGTCAACTCCATCACGTCCTGCGGGCCCTCCTCCTCCACGTCGATGTCCAGCTCCACCTCGAAGGCGTCCTGGAGGGAGCCAGCGGGCGGGGCCTTCTTCTCCGGAGCGAGGACCTTGGTGACGGCCTCGAGCAGCTTCTGCGCCTCGAAGGGCTTCTCGAAGTAGCCGGCGGACTGGTACTTCTGGCGGGCCTCCAGCGCGTGCTTGCCGCCCTTGAAGACGCCGGTGATGAAGAGCAGCGGGAGCTGGGCGTTGTCCTTCCGCAGCGCGTCCGCCAGGTGGTAGCCCATCATGTCCGGCAGCAGGATGTCCAAGACGGCCGCGCCCGGTGGATTGGCGCGAGCCACTTCAATCGCCTGCCTGCCGCGGCTGGCGCCGACGACCTCGTAGCCCGCATCCTCGAAGAGCTGCGTGAGGAGGGAGAGAAGCTCCGGGTTGTCATCGACGACGAGGATTCTGGGGGCGGCCATCGCGGGTCGTACGCTACCAGATGAAGGCGGAGGGGTGGGACAATCTACCCCCGACTTCCGGTTTCCACGGTGGATGCATCTGTGCGGCCGGGCGGTTAGGGTGACGACCCCGTCATGTCCTTTCGTCACCTCGTTCGCGCCCAGGGCCTGTTCCTGCTGGCCTGCCTCCCGCTCTTGCTGCCCGCCGTCGCACTCGCTCAGTCGTCCAGCGATGGAGGCATCATCATCCCCCTCCCGGACGCCTCCTCGGGAGAGGGCGGGCCCGACCGGGACAACCCGGAGGGAGAGGACGGAACGGGGCGGGTGAACACCGTCTGCCGCAGCACCGGAGACTGCTCGCCGCGCTTCACTTGCGAGAACGGCACCTGCCGCTACACGGGGGTGCGCAAGGCGGAGCAGGTGGGCTGTCTGATGGGCGCGGAGGCCGCGCTGGTGATGGTGGGACTGGCCGGTCTGGCCCTCCCCCGGAAGAAGCGTTAGGGGGCGAGCACATGCGGCTGGGGCTCAAGGCGGACAACCTGCTGGAGCGAGTGGCGGACTGGTTCAACCTGGCCCCCCAACCCCTGGCCCACGCCTTCTTCGGGATGATGGCCTCGCGCACGCTGATGGCGGGCGTGCGGCTGGGCATCTACGCCGCGCTGGCGGATGGCGCGGCCACCTCGGAGGCCCTGGCGGCGCGGTTGAAGCTGTCTCCGGAGGGGACGCGCTCGCTCCTGGAGGCGCTGATAGCGTGCGAGGCGGTGGAGCGTCAGCGCGACGGCCGCTACCGCCTGGCGCCGCGCTCGAAGCGGTGGCTGGACCCGCGCTCGCCCAAGTACGTGGGCGCGTTCCTGGAGTTCAACTACGCGCAGTGGGATTGGTGGACGGGGCTGGAGGGCGTGGTGCGCTCGGGCGAGGCGGTGGACATCCACGACTTCGCCCCCGAGGACCCGCGCTGGCGCGACTACATCCACGCCATGCACCAGCTCGCCCGGCTGGCGGCGCCGGAAGTCGCGGGCGCCATCCCCCTGCCCCGAGGCGCCAAACAGCTGTTGGATCTGGGCGGCGCCCATGGCTGGTTCGCCGCGGAGCTGTGCCTGCGCAACAAGGGCCTCAAGGCCACGGTGCTGGATTTGGAAGGCAGCGTGCGCGTGGGGCGGGACATCATCGCCTCCGCGGGGCTGAGCCACCTCGTCACGCACCAGGCCGGGGACATCCTCACCGCGGAGCTGGGCGGCCTCCATGACGGGGTGCTGTTGTTCCAGGTGATGCACCACCTGACGCCCGCGCAGAACGTGGCGCTCCTGCGCCGCATCCGCGCCTCGCTGGCGCCCAAGGGGACGCTGGCCGTGCTGGAGTACCTGCGCGAGGACATCCAGGACCCGACCAGCTCCGCGCCCCTCATCGGCCTGCACTACTTCGTCACCTCGGGCGCGGACGCCTACACGCCCGCGGAGGTGGAGGGCTTCCTCGACGACGCGGGCTACCGCATCGAGAGCAGCCGACCCATCCGAAACCTCCCCCTCCAGACGCTGCTGATCGCCCGACTCGACTGAGCGGTGCCCTGGCGGGCGGAGGGCCGTGCGCCCTTCCCGCGCCCGGAAGCCGTCCGACAGGGTAGCCTTCGCCTCCGCTTCCCATGCTTCCAGAGACACCCCTCTCCGCAGACCCGCCAGACGTGGCGCTCGCCGTCGACCTCGACGGGACGCTGGTGCGCACCGACACGCTGCACGAGAACCTGCTCGTGCTCTTCAAGCGCGCGCCCTGGCTGCTCCTGCTGATGCCCCTGTGGGTGCTGAAGGGCAAGGCGTACTTCAAGGCGGAAGTGGCAAAGCGGGCGGGGCTGGATGCCACCCAGTTGCCGTACAACGAGGAGCTGCTCGCGTTCCTCCACGAGGAGAAGGCGCGAGGCCGCAAGCTGGTGCTGGCCACGGCGGCGGACCAGCGAATCGCGCAGGCCGTCGCCGCGCACCTGGGCCTCTTCACGGAGGTCCACGCCAGCGACGGCACGGTGAATCTGTCCGGCGCGCGCAAGCTGGCGAAGCTGAAGGCGGCGCTGGGCACGTTCGACTACGCGGGCAACGACGCGGTGGACCTGCCGCTGTGGCGCGAGTCGCGGCACATCGTGGTGGTCCACGCGCCCGCGGGCGTGCTGGAGAAGGCGCGAGCGCTGGGGCGCCACGTGCACCGCGTCTTCGAGAAGCCCGCGGTCGGCCCGCGCGTCTGGGTGAAGGCGCTGCGCGTGCACCAGTGGGCGAAGAACGCGCTCGTCTTCGTGCCGGTGCTCGCCGCGCACAAGGCCGCGTCGCCGGACCTGCTCGCCCAGGCGATGCTGGCCTTCGTGGCGTTCAGCCTGTGCGCCTCCAGCGTGTACGTGCTCAACGACTTGTTGGATTTGGACGCGGACCGGCGGCACCCGACGAAGAAGAAGCGTCCCTTCGCGGCCTGCGCGCTGCCGGTGAGCGTGGGCGTGGCCCTGGCGCCGGTGCTGCTGCTCGCGGGAGCGGCGGTGTGTCTGCTGTTGCCGCCCGCCTTCTCCGCGCTGCTGGCGACGTACTACGCGATGACGCTGGCGTATTCGCTGCGGCTCAAGCAGGTGGTGATGCTGGACGTGCTGGTGCTGGCGGGCCTGTACACGGTGCGCATCTTCGGCGGCTCGCTGGCGGTGGGCGTGCCCACGTCGAGCTGGCTGCTCATGTTCAGCATGTTCCTCTTCCTGTCGCTCGCGCTGGTGAAGCGGCTGAGCGAGGTGCGCCGGCTGCGGCTGTCCAACGAGACGACCGCGCACGGGCGCGGCTATCTGGCGCAGGACTACGAGCAGCTCGCCAGCCTGGGCGCGGCGGCGGGCCAGGTGTCCGTGCTGGTGCTGGCGCTGTACATCACGTCGAAGGAAGTGACTGTCTATTACGACCACCCGGAGCGGCTGTGGCTGTTGTGCCCGGTGATGCTCTACTGGGTGGGCCGCATCTGGGTGCTGGCGCATCGCGGGCAGGTGAACGAGGACCCGCTCGTCTTCGCGCTCAAGGACAAGGTGAGCTACGCGGTGGGGCTCGTCTCAGCCCTGGTGCTGTGGGCGGCCACGTGAGAGGGCTTCCGCGATGAAGTCACTGGAGTCCTGGGGGCGCTACCCCCAAGTCGAGCAGCGCACGCAGTCGCTGACGTGGCGCTCGGACGCGCTGCCGCGAATCTCCGGCTCGGTGCTGCCGCACGGGCTGGGGCGCAGCTATGGCGACTCCTGCCTCAACGGGGGCGGGACGCTGCTGCTCACCTCGGGGTTGGACAAGCTCATCGCCTTCGACGCGGCCACGGGCGTGGTGCGCTGCGAGGCGGGCGTCACGCTGGACACGCTGTTGCGACTGGCGGCGCCGCGCGGCTGGTTCCTGCCGGTGACGCCGGGCACCAAGTACGTGACGGTGGGCGGCGCCATCGCCAACGACGTGCACGGGAAGAACCACCACCGGGGCGGGACGTTCGGCCGCTACGTGCGCCGCTTCGAGCTGGTGCGCTCGGATGGCAGCCGCCGCCTGTGCGCGCCAGACGAAAACCCGGACTGGTACGGCGCGACGATTGGCGGCCTGGGGCTCACCGGGCTCGTCACCTGGGCGGAGGTGCAACTCAAGCCCATCAGCAACCCGTACGTGCTCCAGGAGACGGTGCCCTTCGGCAACCTGGACGAGTTTCTCGTCGTGGCGCGCGAGTCCGAGGCCGACCACGAGTTCACCATGGCGTGGGTGGACTGCCTGGCGCGCGGCAAGAAGGTGGGACGGGGGCTGTTGTACCGGGGCAACTTCGCGCCGCCGCAGTTCGACGGGCTTCCTTTGGCGAAGAGCCATCTGTCGCACGGCATCGGCCTCGCGGTGCCGATGGACATGCCGGCGTTCTGTCTCAACCGGCTGTCGGTGTCGGCGTTCAACTGGCTCTACTTCCATCGGCAGAACGGCAAGCCGAAGCAGCGGCTGACGCACTACGACCCGTTCTTCTATCCGCTGGATGCCATCTACGCGTGGAACCGCATCTACGGCAGCCGGGGCTTCCTCCAGTTCCAGTGCGTGGTGCCCTACTCCACCGCGCGCGACGCGCTGAAGGACATCCTGGAGCGCAGCGCTCGCGGCGGGCTGCCCAGCTTCCTGTCGGTGCTGAAGACCTTCGGTGACATCCCCTCGCCGGGATGGATGTCCTTTCCTCGTCAGGGCGTGACGCTGGCCATGGACTTCGCCAACCGGGGGGAGAAGACGTACCGGCTGGTGGAGGAGTTGGACCGGGTGACGCGCGAGGCGGGCGGCGCGGTGTACCCGGCGAAGGACGCGCGGATGAGTCCGGAGAGCTTCGCGGCGTACTTCCCGCGCCGCTCGGAGTTCGCGGGGTACATCGACCCGGCGTTCTCGTCGTCGTTCTGGCGGCGGATGAATCCGGTGACGATGCCCTTCTCCCTGGAATCGGAGCGCGCTTCCGGAGCGCCGCATCCCAAGTCCTTGCTTGCGCTTCGCTGACCTCTCTCCGAGATTGCCGACCCCATGAAGAAAGTGCTCGTTCTCGGCGCCACCAGCGCCATTGCCCAGGCGACGGTGCGGCTGCTCGCCGCGCGCGGTGCCTCGCTGTACCTCGTGGGCCGCAACGCGGAGAACCTGGACGCGGTGGCGAAGGACGCCGCCACGCGGGGCGCCGCGAAGGTGGAGTCGAAGGCGGTGGACCTGAACGACTTCGCCGTGCACGAGGCGCTGGTGGACGGGGCGTTCCAGGCGCTGGGTGGGCTGGACGGCGTGGTGCTGGCGCACGGTGTGTTGGGAGACCAGGCGGAGGCGCAGCGCTCGTGGACGGCGACGGAGGCGGTGCTGCGCACCAACTTCCTGAGCGCGGCGTCATTGTTGACGGTGCTGGCCAACCGCTTCGAGGCGCAGAAGGCCGGCACGCTGGTGGTGATTTCGTCGGTGGCGGGAGACCGGGGCCGGCAGAGCAACTACGTGTACGGCACGTCGAAGGGCGCGCTGACCGTGTTCCTCCAGGGCCTGCGCAACCGCCTGGCGAAGTCCAACGTGGCGGTGGTGACGGTGAAGCCGGGTTTCGTGGACACACCGATGACGGCGCACCTGCCGAAGAACAAGCTGTTCGCCTCGCCGGAGAAGGTGGCGCGCGGACTGCTCAGCGCCGCCGATTCGCGCAAGAACGAGGTCTACGTTCCCGGCATCTGGGCCATCATCATGCTCATCATCAAGAGCATCCCGGAATCCGTGTTCAAGAAGTTGAAGCTCTAGCTGTAAACGAACGCCGTCAGCGGCGCGGCTTGTCGGACGGCCCTGCTATCTCCACACTCGGGGCATGGCCTACGGCAAACGCGAAACAGAGGGTGTCGCGACCCTCGCCGACATCGAGGCCCTGCCCGAGGGCGTCGTGGGCGAGGTCATCGAAGGAACGTTGTATGTGCATGCCCAGCCGCGTGCTGGGCACATGGACCTTATTGGAGCCTTGAACGTAGTGCTCCGTGGTCCGTTCCAGCAGGGCATCGGTGGACCAGGCGACTGGTGGATTCAGATGAAGCCAGGGGTTCGGCTGGAGTGCTCGCCTGAGTTCGTTCCGGACCTCGCGGGATGGCGCAAGGAGCGGGTGGCGCTGTTTCCGGCGGGCTGGTGGTCCCTGCCTCCGGATTGGGCCTGCGAAATCCTGTCACCGTCGACGCGTGGCTACGACACACGCATCAAGCGCCCGTTCTACGCGAGGCTGGGAGTCCAGCATCTGTGGTTCATCGACCTGGACACGCGCACGCTCACAGTGAGCGAGCTGCGCGATGGACTCTGGACGGAAGTGGGGAACTACGGTGATGCGGACGTCGTCCGCGTGCCTCCGTTCGACGACATCGAGTTGAAGCTCGGTAGGCTGTGGCCGCTTTTGGAGACACCCGACACCGAGTAGCCGCCTCCACGCGGCTTGTCAGACCGCGCTGCTATCTCCACACTCGGGGCATGGCCTACGGCAAGCGCGAGACAGGGGGTGTCGCGACCCTCGCCGACATCGAGGCTCTGCCCGAGGGCGTCGTGGGCGAGATCATCGATGGAGCGCTGTACACGCATGCCCGCCCTGGTGGCGGACATGTCTATTTCGGGCTGAGACTCTTTGGTGAGCTGGATGGTCCGTTCCAGCTCGGAAACTCCGGGCCCGGCGGCTGGTGGCTCATGGTCGAGCCCGGCGTACAGGCCTCGGGCTCCCCCGAGTTCATCCCGGACCTCGCTGGCTGGCGACGAGAACGCGTCGCCACACTCCCCGAACGGCAGTGGACCACGGAACCCGACTGGGTCTGCGAAATCCTGTCGCCGTCGACACGTGCGTATGACCTGCGCATCAAGCGCCCGTTCTACGCACGCCTCGGAATCAAGCACCTTTGGTTCATCGACCTGGACTCACGCACGCTCACCGTGAGCGAGCTGCGTGACGGGCAATGGGCCGAGCTGGGCATCTACAACGAGGACAACGTACTCATCCGAGTCCCACCCTTCGAGGACCTGGAGCTGCGCTGGGGCTGGCTCTGGCGCGTTCTTCAACGCACCGACTGAGCCAACCTCCAGCGCGGGCATGACACTCAGCGCACCGCCGGACGGAACCACGTCGGCTCGGCGCGCACGGACGTCCCGCCAGTGAACATGCCGCTGGTGAAGAACGCGTTCTCGAAGAAGATGTACGGGTGCACCAGCTCCGGGCGACCGGCGGCGGCCAGCTTCGCCGACTGCGCCTCCGGAATCTCCACGTCCAGGGCACGCAGGTTCGCCTCGAGCTGCTCCAGCTTCGTCGCCCCGATGATGGTGGACGCCACCCCCGGCCTCCGGGTCACCCACGCCAGCGCCACCTGCGCGGGCGGCTTGTCCAACTCCCGCGCCACCTCCATCAGCGTGTCCACGATGCGCCAGTTCTTCTCCGTGAAGAGCTTCTCCATCCCAGGATTGCCACGTCCCTGGACGGCCGGCAGTCGGCCCTCGCCCTTCGCGACCAGCCCCTCTCGCGCGTACTTGCCCGACAACAACCCCGACGCCAGCGGGCTCCACGGGGTGATGCTCGCCCCCAGCTCCAGCACGGCCGGGATGTGCTCCCGCTCGATGTTGCGCTCCACCAGCGAGTACTCCAGCTGCAACGCGACGATGCGCTCCCAGCCCTCACGCTCCGCCAGCGTCTGCGCCCGCGCGAAGTACCAGGCCGGCACGTCCGACAGGCCGATGTAGCGAATCTTCCCCGCCCTCACGAGGTCCGTCAGCGTGCTCATCACCTCCTCCATCGGAGTGATGCCGTCCCACGCGTGCATCCAGTACAGGTCCAGGTAGTCCGTCTTCAGCCGGCGAAGCGAACCCTCCACCGCGCGGTGGATGTTCTTGCGGCCGTTGCCTCCCGCGTTCGGGTCTCCAGGCGACGTGTTCACCGTGAACTTGGTCGCGATGACGGCGCCGTCACGCCCACCCTGCTTCGCGAAGTAGTCCCCGATGATCTCCTCGCTCGTGCCGTTGGTGTAGCCGTCCGCCGTGTCGAGGAAGTTGCCCCCCGCCTCCAGGTAGCGGGCCAGCAGGCGGTGCGCCGTGTCCTTGGGGCTGCCCCAGCCCCACTCCGTGCCGAACGTCATGGTCCCCAGGGCCAGCGGGCTCACCCTCAACCCCGAGCGCCCCAGCAGGTGGTAGCGGGAAAGCGAGCCGATGCGGTTCGTCGTCGTCATGCGTGCCTCCGTGAATGACCTCAAATTGCCGCCCGAGGGCTTTTCGGAGAAGCGGCACGATTCGAAAGCACTGTTTAGGATGGCTTCATAATGGCACTGACCCCACTCAACGAGCTGGCCGTGTTCGTCTCCGTCGCCCGGCACAAGAGCTTCACGCGGGCCGCGAAGGAGCTGGGTGTCTCCACCTCCGCGGTGAGTCAGTCCGTGCGGCTGCTGGAGGAGCGCGTCCAACAAGCGCTGTTCTTCCGGACCACGCGGAACGTGTCGCTCACCGACGCCGGCCAGCGATTGCTGGAGCGCGCCGCGCCCGGACTGGAGTCGGCCCTCAACGCGCTCGAACACCTGTCCGCCGACGCCACCCAGCTCACCGGCACCCTGCGCCTCACGGTGCCCGGCATCGCCCTGGCCAGCGTCATCGAGCCGGTGCTGCCTCGCTTCCTCCGGGAGAATCCCCACGTCCACGCGGAGGTGCGCGTGTCGGACAGGCTCGTGGACATCGTCGAGGAAGGACTCGACGCGGGATTGCGGCTGGTGGAAGCCGTGGAGAAGGACATGGTGCAGGTGCGCCTCACGCCCGCCTTCCGCTTCATGGTCCTCGCCTCCCCGGCCTACCTGAAGCGCCACGGCACTCCGCTGCGCCCCGAGGACCTGGCGAAGCATGACTGCATCACCTACCGCGCGCCCACGACGGGCCTGCCCTATCACTGGGAGCTGGAGCGAGGACGCAAGGAGCTGCGCGTCCAGGTGAAGGGCCAACTGGCCACGGACCACGCCGAGGTCATGTTCCGCATGGCGGTGGCGGGCGTGGGGCTGACCTATCTGGCGGAGCTGCAGGTCGCCCCTGCCCTGCGTGCGGGGACCCTCGTGCCGGTGCTGGAGGACTGGGCGCCCTCCGTCCCAGGCATCTTCCTGTACTACCCCCACCGCGCCCGCGCCTCACCACCGCTGCGCGCGTTCATCGCCCTGGCGCGCAAGCTGCTCCCTACCCACGGCCCCGCTTGAGCCGACGCCTCACGCTGGCAGCGGCGGCTCCGCGAGGAACGCCAACGCCGTGCGCGCGAAGGCCTCGCGCTGCTCCCCATAGATGGGGCCATGGCCACCGCCGGGGACGACCCACAGTCGGGACGCGGGAATGGCGCGGTACAACTCCACCGACAGCTCCAGCGGATAGAGCGGGTCCTGGTCTCCCTGGACGAGCAGCGTCGGCGCACGCACCGTGCCCAGCAGCGGCGGCGTAAAGGTCATGTCGTCGAAGCTGTTCGCGAAGCCTCGGCCGTGTCGCCAGAGCTCGCGAATCTGCGCGTCTCCGTGGACGTGCTTGGAGCGCATGTCCGCCCACTCCGCCTCGGTGCGCGATTCCTCCGTGAAGGTGGCCATGATGCGGCGGGCCTGCGCGGGGTAGTACGGCGTGCTGGAGACGAGCACCATCCGCTCCACGCGGCCCGGCGCTCGCGTCGCGATGTGCAGCAGCGTGTTGCCTCCCAGGCTCATGCCGATGGCGCGGAAGCGCTCGATGCCCAGCGAGTCCAACAGCGCGAGCACGTCCGCCGCGCACTGGCGCGTGGTGAAGTCCTCCGACGGATTGCCGCTCCGGCCGTGGCCTCGCAAGTCCGGGATGACAAGCCGGTACTGGCGAGCGAGCGCATCCAAATCGAACACGTGGGCCCAGTCCGCGCCCGTTCCCGTGAAGCCGTGGAGGAGGACGAGCGGAGGTCCGTCGCCCAGCAGCGTGTGATGCAGCAATGGGCCATCGAGCGTGGCCGTGCGCGGGTCTCTCGTCGCGTTCATCTCCTGCCTCCCGTGAGGGACCGAAGGGGTTCCGGTCGCGAGGGGAAGTACGGGAGACCCGTACAACTTGATAGCTGCGTTCTTTTCCGCAAAACTGCTTCGCGGCACCACGGCATGGGAGTTCACGCTAGGCCGGACGTCGCAGCGCTAGTCGAGTGCTCCGTCGATGATCTTCTTGGCGACGCCGAACGAGAAGCCGGCGCGAGCCAGCGCCGCGAGGTCGCGTTTGCGATTCTCCTCTCGCTTCGCCAAATCTTTGCGGAAGGGACCCAGTCGCTTCTTCCGGGCCCAGATGCGCGCGGCGTCTTCGTCGGAGACCTCCGCGGTGGCCAGCGCCACCTTGCGCTGCACCAGGTCCGCGTCCACGCCCTTCATCCGCAGCTTCTGGGCAATCATCCGCGTGCTGCGGCCGGAGGCGCGCAGCGACTGTGCCTTCATCCCCGCATAGGTGTCGTCGTTGATGAGGTTGTTGCGGACGAGCTTCTGCGCGAGCGCGTCAATCCACCCGAGCGCCTCGGTGCGGTCTCCGCCGTGCTCCTTCACCGAGCGGTCCACCCGGCGCACCAGCACGCGCTTCAACTGGCTCACCGTGGAGGCGTAGCGCTTGACGTAGTGGAGCGCCACGTTCTCCAGATAGCGGGCGGACACCTTCCGGGGTCGCTTCTGCTTCCTGGGAGGCCTGCTGTCCTGTCCGGTCCGGTCGTCGTCCACGTGGCCCCCTATCTACCAGGGGCGTCTGACCCGGACGCGAAACAAGAGCCCACAAGTCCTCAACACCCGAGCGGGCGGCCGAGCGGCACACCCGCCTCCTCGCGACTCAACGAGTTGGAATGACACAGCTCGTGGGCACGGGCGTCCCGAACGCCAGAGCCGCACAGAGAGATGAAGCGACACAGCCAGCGGGCGCGGGAGTGCCGGGCGCCAGGGCCTCGCAGAGAGGTGGAGCGGCGCAATTCGCGGGTGAGAGGGAGTGCTGGGCACCAGGGCCGTTCAGAGAGGCGGAGCGGCGCAGCTCGCGGGCACGGGCGTCCCCGGCGCCAGGGCCTCGCACAGGGGGCTTCCCGAGGCCTCCGGCAACGTCACGCCCAGCCACGTGGCCAGTGTGGGCGCCAGGTCCAGCGGAGTAACAGGTCGCCCCTGGCGCACGGCGGAAAGCCCCTGGCCGAAGAGGATGAGCGGCACGTGGATGTCGTACTCGTATGGCGTTCCGTGGGTGCTCGCATGCTCGTCGTCCGGAGCCAACAGCACATGCGGGTCCGCGATGATGACCAGCTCTCCGGACCGCTCCGCCACGTATTCGCCGCGCACCCTCCGCGCGAAGCCCTGCTCACGGCCCGCGCTCACGTCCGAGGCGGAGATGACATCGGCGATGCCCGGCAGCACGCGGACCGCCTTGCGCGCCACCTCGACCGCCTCTTCCAGCCGCACCTTCCTCGCCTTCAACCGCGCCTGCCGCAGATACAGGTGCGGCGCGCTGAAGGCCTCCACCCAATCGTCCGCACCGAACGCCTGGTCCAGCGCCGCATCCACCGCGCGCGTCACGAGCGTCCCCGACATGCGCTGCTCGGCCCGAGCCGGCGCGGGCGCCATCCCATGGTCCGCGCTCACGGCCACCAACACCTTCGACAACCCCACCTCTCGCTCCAACGACTCCAGGAACACCGCCAGCGCCCTGTCCAGCCGCAGCAACATGTCCACCGTCTCGTGGCTCTCCGGACCAAAGCCGTGGCTCACCACGTCCACGCTCGACACGCCAATGGCCAGCAAGTCCCTGGCACCGGGGCGCGTGCCCAGCGCTTCGGCCCTCACGCCCGAGAGGGCGAACTCGAACAACCTCTCCGCGCCCAGCGGCGTGTAGAGGAAGGCATCCTCGGTGGTGAGCGGATGGGGGAACGTGCGTCCCAGTCCCTCGGGTGGACGCTCACGGGCATCGTCGTCCGGCCCCAGGGCGGCGTACGTCGCCACCTCCGCGCCTCGCGCCCACGCGCCACCCTTCTGGGAGACCTGGGCGTCATTCCAGGTGGAGACCCAGGACGGCAGGTGCTCCGCGTGGTGACGGCTCGTCGTGAAGCCCTTCGTGCCCCACCAGTATGCCTGTCCCCGGTGGCCTCCCAACATGATGGCGGCGCGGTCCTTCAACGAGACGGACAGCACGCGCGAAGAAGCCCCATGCGTCGCGAGCAACCGGTCCCCCAACGTCGATACTCGGAGGCGCCGGGGTGACACGCCCTTGCCCTTCGGGTCATCCAGCGGAGGGCTCGCGGAGTCGCGCACGCAGCTCACCTCCGCGCCGGACTCCCGCTCGTACCACTCGTTGGAGATGATGCCATGCACGCCGGGCAGCGCCCCGGTCGCCAGCGTGGCATGCCCCGGACACGTCTTCGTCGTCGCATAGGGATAGCGCGCGGAGTCGAAGACGGTGCCGCCCTCGAGCAATCTGCGGAAACCTCCCGGCCCCATCCGGTGACGCCAGCGCTCCAGGTCGTCGTAGCGCAGCCCATCGAACACCAGGAACACCACCAGCGACGGACGCACCTCCTCCACCGATGACACCACGGCCCTCGTGGGCCCCCGGGCCGGAACCACCGCGCGCGGTCCTGGCTTGCCCGAGGACGACTCCACCTCCCGCGCCACTCCCGTCCCCGCGCCCAACACCATCCACAGCCAGCCGACCGACACGAATGTCCGACTCCACGAACCCGTCATGACTCCACCTCCGACACCGCGTATCCCGCGATGTGGAGGGCATCCTGCGAGCGCGCCTCTCCATCAATCCAATGGATAGACTGGATGAAGCCTATAGAATCATTCGATGGACCTGGACCCTCGCTACCTGGAGACCTTCCTGACGGTGAGCCGCGAGCGGGGCTTCAGTCGCGCGGCCACGGTGCTGCACCGGACGCAGCCGGCGGTGAGCTACCAGATTCGTCAACTGGAGCAGCAGCTCGGCACCGTGCTCTTCGACCGCACGACGCGACGACTCACATTGACCGACGCGGGCTCGAAGCTTCACGCGCTCTGCGAGCGCTTCTTCGACGAGTTCGGCCAGCTCGCGCGCTCCTTCAAGGAAGGCGACACCCGACCCGCGCCGCTGCGCATCGCCTCCGTGAGCGGCTTCGGCCGCCATGTGCTCTATCCCCTCCTCGCGAGCGAGCTGGCCGCGTCGCCCTACTCGCTCCGCTTCCCCACCGCGGATCAGGTCTTCGCCTCCCTGGAGGATGGCGCCTGCGACGTGGGCTTCGTCTACCTGCCCCATGTCTCCAGCAGACTGCTCACGGCCCCCGTGTGGAGAGAGGAGCTCGTGCTCGTCGGCCCGCCCCAGGCGCGAGGACGCGCGTTCCCCCAGCTCGCGGACTTCGAGGACCTCGCCTTCATCACGTATGACGAGTGCGAGTACGTCTTCGGCAAGTGGTTCGAGGGCCACTACGGACGACAGCCGCGCTCCGTCCGGGGCACGTACCACTTCGAGGAGTTGGAGGAGGTGCTGGGCACGGTGGCCGCCGGGCACGGCTGGTCCATCCTCCCCGACCACTGTGTCGCGCAGGCCGCGCGTCAAGGCACCGTCGTCATACCCCCCGCACCGAGCCGCCAGCCCGTGGTCAATCTCATCTACGCCGTGCAGAGGGCGAGCGCTCCGGAGAACCCCCTGGCCCGCCGAATCATCGAGGCCCTGCGCACCCAGGGCGAGCAGCGTGGACACTCCTCCAAGCCGCGACGGAAGGCCCCCCGCCGCACCGCGCGATAAGGCGGCCCTGTCCCACGGCACGCGCTCGGACACCGTCACCGGACCCGCGGAGTTTGAGGCATCCGCTGCTCACTGACTACGATTGAGCGCCAGAGCCCGCCATGACCACCGCCACCCCTCTTGCCTCCGAACCAGGGCCCGTCGCTCCAGTGCCCGTGGCCCCCGTCACCCCCGCCCCGGAACCCGCACCCTGGAGTCTGGCGACGCGCGTCGCGTTCCGCTTCGTCTTCGCCTACGTCATCATCCAGGGCTTCGCCTTCCCACTGGACGCACTGCCCTTCATCGGCACGACCCTGTCCACGGCCATCTCGGACGCCTGGGAGCGCGTCGTGCCCTGGGTCTACAGGCACGTGGTCGGCGGGCAGGAGCTGTCCACCGCCACGTCCGGCAGTGGGGACAAGGCCTTCGACTACGCGCAGACGGGCCTCTTCCTTGCGCTCGCCCTCATCGTCGCGTCCGCGTGGTCATTCATCGACCGGCATCGGACGCGGTACGTGAAGGCCCGCGATTTCCTGCGCGTCTACGTCCGCTACCTCCTGGCCACGACCATGCTGTCCTATGGCCTCGCCAAGGTCTTCAAGTCACAGTTCCCCTTCCCTTCCGTGGAGCGCTTGACTCAACCCGTGGGCGAGCTCTCCCCCATGGGCCTCCTGTGGACCTTCATGGGCTACTCCCCGGGCTACAACCTCTTCACCGGAGGCGCGGAGGTACTGGGCGCGCTGCTGCTCTTCTCCCGGCGCACCACGACGCTCGGCTCGCTGGTCGTCATTGGCGTCATGTCCAATGTGGTGGCGCTCAACTTCTTCTACGACGTCCCCGTCAAGATCTACTCCACGCAACTCCTGCTGTACGCCGTCCTCCTGCTGCTGCCTGACTTGCGACGCCTCGCCGACGTCCTCGTGCTCAACCGCGCCACGCAGCCCGTCACGCTCGCCACGCCCTTCACCTTCTCCACTCGCACCACCTGGGCCCTGCTTGGCGTGAAGCTCCTCTTCATCGGCTGGATGCTCCACTCCCACGCCAGTCGGACGATGGAGGGATACGCGAAGTGGGGCGATGGCTCACCCATTCCTCCGCTCTACGGACTCTACGAAGTCGAATCCTTCACGAGAGCGGGTACGGAGGTCCCTCCGCGCATGGGCGATACGACACGATGGCGCAGCTTCGCCATCGGCCGCCGCAGCCGGCTGACGCTCCGGAAGATGGACGACTCCACGCAGCGCTTCCAGGTGACAGTGAGCGTGGCGGACCGGACGCTCGTGCTCGCCGACAGCCCCGCTGCGGACGCGAAGAAGACGACCCTCACCCTGGAACAGCCAGACGCCGAGCACCTGGTCATCCAGGGCACCTTCGAGGGCGCCCCCGTCGACGTCCGCGCGCGCAAGGTGGACACGTCGAAGCTCCAGCTCCTCAGCCGGGGCTTCCACTGGGTCCAGGAGGCGCCGTTCAACCGCTGACGTGACTAGTCGACGACCGCCGTGTCCTGGTGGCAGAGCCCCGCCAGGGCAGCGGCCGTCGCGGGCAGCGGCTCCACGTAGCGTCCCTCGCCGAAGCCGAGCGCCCAGAAGCGCGGGCGCACCTCCTCCCGCGACAGCAACCGCAGCAGCAGGAACTTCGCCTCGTCCTGCCCGTCGAAGGCCATGGGGAAGGTGTTGTGGTGCATGGCCACGGACGTGGAGGAGTTGAGCACCTTGTGCGCATCCAGGGCCTCGCGCGGCCCCATGTGCACCGTGTGGATGATGCGCGGACGGAACGCGCCAATCGGCAGCACCGACAGCCGCATGGGCCCGAAGCGCGCGGCCACCATCGAGAAGTGCGGACCGAAGCCCGTGTCTCCCGCGAAGAGCACCGGCCCTCCCGTGGTGGAGAAGACGTAGCCCGCCCACAGCGTCTCCGACACGTCCGTGAGCCCCCGGTTGGAGCGGTGCTGCGCGGGCACCGCCGTCACCTTCACCTCCGGCGTCACGTCCGTGGACTGCCACCAGTCCAGCTCCTCCACGTTCCGGAAGCCCTCGCCCTCGAGCAGCGCCTTGTTGCCCAGGCCGACGATGAAGCGCGGATGGTGCGCCTCCTCCAGCCGGCGCAGCGTGGGCAGGTCCATGTGGTCATAGTGGTTGTGGCTCACCACCACCACGTGGATGGGCGGAAGGTCCTCGAAGCGGATGCCCGGCGGATGCACGCGCCTGGGCCCCACGAAGGGCACCGGGCTGGGCCGGTCCGAATAGATGGGGTCCGTCAGCACATTCACTCCGTCCGCCTGGAGGAGCACGGTGGCGTGGTTGATGAGCGTCACCTTCAGCCTGCCCGGCCCCACCCGCTCCGGAGGGGGCCTGCCCGGCGTCAGCTCCTCGTACTCCCGCCACGCGCCGCGAGGCTCCTTCAGCGCGGCCTCCACCAGCGCCGTCGCCTTCAGCTCCGGCGCGTCCCCGATGTTGTGGAACTTCTCGCCATCGAAGTGCGCGAGCGGCGGCCCCTGGTGACTCGGGCCCGCGAAGAGGCAGCCACCGAGGAGCGGCGCGCACAGCAACAGGAACAGAACCGTCGAGGTGGGGGACTGGCGGTCCAGAGGCATGGCAACGACGCTCCATCGAGGCGACACACGCACCCTCCGGCAGGGCGCGCTGGGGACCCATCGTAACGACAGGGGGGGCGACGCGCAGGACTCTTCAGGGGGACGTGGCGACCTGGGGCTTCGTGGCGACGGGCGCCGCTCCGAGCTTGTGCTCGCGCAGCCACGCCACCGTGTCCCGCAGCGTCTCCTCCAACGGACGGAACGACGCCCCCAGCTCCCGCCGCGCCTTCGTCGAGTCCACGCGCAGCTTCGCGTGCATGGTGCGCACGCCCTCCACCGTCAGCGACGTCTCTCCTCCCGTCAGCCGGGCCCACGTCTGTCCCGCCGCCCCCAGGGCCACCGCCAGCGCATGCGGCAGCGTCCGGCGCGGCCCCTTCACCCCCGTCACCCGCTCCAGCGCCTGGGACAGGGTGGCCAGGTCCACGAACTCGCCACCCACCAGGTACCGCTCGCCCGCACGGCCCTTCTCCGCCGCCACCACCGTGGCCTGGGCCACGTCGCGCGCGTCCACCAGCGACCCGCCTCCGTCGAGCAGCGCCGGCATCTTCCCCGCGAGGAAATCCAGGACGAACTGGCCCGCGCCCGTGGGGCCCGAGTCCCAGGGCCCGAACATCCACCCCGGCAGGACGTAGACCACCTCCATGCCCGAGCGCGCGCCGAAGGCATTCAGCTCCCGCTCCGACTCCACCTTGCTCTTGAAGTACAGGTTGGCGGAGGCCACGGGCGCGGGCGGCGTCTGCTCGTCTCCGGCCGAGCCGTCCGGCTTCGTCCCCACCGTCCCCGACGAGCTGATGTCCACGAAGCGCTTCACCCCGCGCAGGTGCGCCGCCTCGGCCAGCTCCACCGTGGCCTTCACGTTGATGGCATACAGCTTCGGCCAGTGGTCGCCGGCCGCGTAGTATTCACGGAAGTAGGCCGCCGTGTGGATGACCACGTCACACCCTTCCAGCGCGGCCGCGAAGCCCTTCACGTCCTGCATGTCCCCTTCCACCACCTCCACTCCCGTCAGGCCCCCCAGCACCTTGCGCGCCTTCGACGGCGAGCGGGCCAGCGCCCGCACCGTGTGCCCACCGGCCACCAGCGCCCGCACCACATTGGTCCCCAACAGGCCCGTGCTTCCCGTCACGAATGCGCGCATCCCGCGCCTCCAATCGATATGAACACCGCTCAGATAAGAAGCGGTCTTAACGGTGTCAAGATGAACGACAGCCTGGCAAGGGAGCAGGGGCGATGACGACCCGGGGCGTGAAGAAGCCGGCCGCGCCGCGACGGCGGTCCTACCACCATGGGGACCTGCGCCAGGCCCTGGTGGACGCGACGCTCAAGCTCATCGCGACGGAGGACGTGGGCGCGGTGTCGCTGCGCGAAGTCGCCCGGCGGGCCGGCGTCACGGCGGCGGCGCCCTACCACCACTTCCGGGACAAGGATGCGCTCCTGGCGGCGGTGGCGGAAGAGGGCTACCGGGCGCTCAACCAGCGGATGGACGAAGCGCTGTCGAGCGTCCGGGCACCTCGCACCGACAGCCAGTTGCGGGCGCTTGCCCGGTGCTACGTGCGCTTCGCCGTGGAGCACCCCGCGCACTACCGCGTCATGTTCCGGCGCGAGTGGAGCGACGAGGAGAAGTACGCCAGCCTGCACACGGAGGGCATGCGCGCCTACGGGCGGCTCCAGGCGCTGGCCCAGGAGGCGAAGGAGGCCACGGGCGACAAGGTGGACATGGACACGCTGGCCTTCACCATCTGGGCCTGGGTGCACGGCCTGGCGGCGCTGTGGAATGAGGGGCCGCTGCGCAAGAAGTCGCGGAGCGACTCCATCGAGCCGCTGCTGGAGCGCTCCACGGAGCTGTTCGTCGGGTGGGTGATGGCGAAGTAGCGCCCGTCACGCCACGACGGCGTGGAGGATTTTCTCGAACATCCAGGGGCTTCGGCCCAGCAGTCGGACGATGGGGCGCCGCAGCCCGGGCCTTCGCGCCAGCATGAGCAGCGCGCGCGTGGCCCACGCGTACTTGCGGAACACCTGCTGGAAGCGCCGCTCGTAGGGGCGCAGCACCTGACTCGTCGCGCCCTTCGTCAACGCGTCCGGCAACAGCGTCCCCAGCGACTCCGCGCACGCGAAGGCCAGCGACAGTCCTTCACCGGTCAGCGCGTCCACGTAGCCCGCGGCGTCACCCACCAGCGCGAAGCGGTCCGCCACGCGCACCCGCGCCACTCGCGCCAGCGGCCCCGCGCCGCGCACCTGTGAGTCCGGCGTCGCGACGAGCAGCCGCTCCTGGAGCCGGGGGAAGCGCGCGAGCAGCGTGTCGAAGCCGACGCGCCCTTCGACTCCGCCGTCCTCCCACAGGAAGGCCAGGCCCACGCGTCGCGCACCGGCGGGCGTCACGTACGCCTCCACACCGTCGGCGAAGTGCACCTCGACATAGGGCGTCCACGGGGCCAGTTGGAAGTGCCTGCGCAGCCCGAAGCGCCGAGGCCCGTCCGCGTCCACCTCCAGGCCCTCCGCGCGCCGCAGCGGCGAGCCCAGCCCGTCCGCGGCCACCAGCATCCGCGCCTCCACGGGCCCCTCCGCCGTCTCCAGCGTCACCCCGTCATGCCCACGCCGATGCGACAGCACCTGCGTGCGCTCGCGCAGCTCCACGCCCACGTCCCGGGCCCGCGCCACCAGCGCCGACGCGAGCGCCACCCGCCGCACGCCCAGCCCGCCCGGCCTCGGCAGCAGGCCCTCCGCCGTGCTGCCGTCCTCCTGCACGTAGCGGATGCCCACGAAGGGCGAGCTCTCCGCGCGGTCCAGGTACGCCAGGGCGCCCAGGCGCTCCAGCGCCGCGAGCCCGGAGGGCATCAGCCCCTCGCCGCAGGCCTTGTCCGCGGGCAGCGTCGCGCGCTCCAGGACGACGGTGTTCAGCCCGCGCACCGTGGTGTGGATGGCCACCGCCAGTCCCGCGGGCCCTCCGCCCACCACGGCCACGTCATACCGTCTCACGTCTCGTGCTCCGCCTGGACCATGGCCAGCGCGCCGCGCGCCATCTCCACCATGCACCGTCTCATGACTCGTGCTCCGCCCGGGCCATCGCCAGCGCGCTGCGCGCCATCTCCACCGCCATGCCCACCATGCCCACCTTCTTCGGCGGCGTCAGCTCTCCGGACAGGTAGCGACGCAGCGCCTCGCCCCGGCGCAACTTGCCGCTCGACGTCCGGGGCAGCGTCCCCGGCTCCAGCAGCTTCACCGTGTGAGGCCTCACACCCGTCGCCTCCACCACCGCCGCGCGGATGCGCTCCTCCACGTCCGACGCCTCCTCCGCGCCGCCGCGCTCCGCGAGGATGAGCAGCGCCTCGTCCTGGCCGCCCTCGGGCGTGAAGCCCAGCGCCACCGCGCAGCCCGTGCGCACGCCCTCCACCGCCTGGAGCGGCTCCTCGAAGGACTGCGGCGCGTGGTTGGCGCCCCGGATGATGACCACGTCCTTCGCGCGGCCCGTCAGGTACAGCTCACCGTCCGCGATGAAGCCCTGGTCTCCCGTGTCCAGCCAGCCATCCAACGTCAGCGCGCGCCGCGTGGCGAGCGCGTCACCGAAGTAGCTCTCCATCAACGAGGGGCCTCGCGTGAAGACAGCACCCACGCGGTTGTCCGGAAGCACGCTGCCCTGCGCGTCGCGCACCTCCACCTCGAAGCCCGCCACCGGCGAGCCCACGCTCACCAGCATCCGCGAGCCCTCCTCCACCCGCCCCTCGCACGCCAGCACCGTCGGGTCCACGCCCAGCGAGCGCGGCCCCCTGCCCCCCGGCGGGAAGGTCACCGCGAGCGACGCCTCCGACAGCCCGTACACCGGCCGCAGCGCTCGCGCAGAGAAGCCCCAGCGCTCGAAGCGCTCCGCGAAGCGTTGCAGCGTCTCCGCCGACACCGGCTCCGCGCCGTTGAGCGCGTGCTTCCACGAGGACAGGTCCACGCCCTCCATCTCCGCGTCCTTCACCCGCTTCAGGCACAGGCCATAGGCGAAGTTGGGCGCGGGAGAGATGAAGCCCCGGTGCCGCGACAGCGCGCGCAGCCACAGCGCGGGCTTGACCAGGAAGACCTCGGGCGGAATCAGCACCAGGCTGCCGGGATAGTGCAGCGCGGACAGCAGACAGCCGATGAGCCCCATGTCGTGGTACAGCGGCAGCCAGCTCACCCCCACGCGCGACGTGTCGGGCGACACCGGCATCGCCACCTCCAGCGCCATCACCTGCGACAGCAGCGCCCCGTGCGTCAGCGCCACCGGCTTCGGGTCCACCGTGGAGCCGGAGGAGAACTGGATGAGGCCCAGCGCCGCCGGGCCCACCGATACCTCGCGCTCGTCGTCGCCTCGCGACGCCTCCTCCACCGTGTGACAGCCCAGGCGCGGACGGGACCTCTCCACGCTGGGCCCCAACAGCAGCCGCACGCGCGAGTCCGTCAGCACCAGGCTCGCCCCCGTCACCTGGAGCATCCGCGCGGTGGCCCGGTGGTACTCCTCCAGGCGCCCCAGCCGCACGGGCGGGTACAGCGGCACCGGCACCGCGCCCGCGAGCAGCGTCCCGAAGAAGGCATCCATGAAGCCCGGCGAGGTGGGCAGGAGCAACGCCACCCGCTCGCCCTCGCGCACGCCCAGCCGCACGAGTCCCGCCGCCGTGCGCCGCGCGCGGCGGTACACGTCGCCCCAGGGCAGTGACTCCTCGCGCTCGGCCGCGTCGACGAAGGTCAGCTTGAAGGGCGTCTCCCCGGCGGCCGCGAGCATCGCGTTCACCGTGGGGAAGCGCACCTTCGGCAGTGTGGGCCCCCTCACGAGCGGACCTCCGTGGGCGGGCGCGCCGTCGAGGCGACCCGGCGCACCACCAGCTTCGCCAGGTCCGACACCGTGCGCACCCCCTGCGCGTCCTCCTCCGACAGGCGGATGCGGAAGCGGTTCTCCAGCCCCACCGCCAGCACCGTCAGCCCCAGGCTGTCGAGCTGCAAATCCCTGACGAGGTCGTGCTGGGGCTCCACCACGCCCTTCCACTCCAGCTCATCGGCGGCGATGCGACGAATCTCCGCCACGACTTCCAGTTCGAGTTCAGCCACGGGGCACCTCGGGGAGGAAACGGGGACGGTGGGAGAAGGCGCGCGCGTACGCGTCCCCCAGCGCCGCCTCCTCCGCGCGGATGCGCACGGAGAGCAGCACCAGGTTCCCCACCGAGAAGAACACGGCCGTCCACCAGGCGCCGTGGATGAGCGGCACACTCGCCAGCTCCAGCACCACCGCGACGTAGTTGGGATGGCGCAGGAAGCGGTACGGGCCGCCCATCACCGGCGGCAGGTCCGGCACGACGATGATGCGCGAGTTCCAGCGCGGGCCCAGCGTGCTGATGGCCCAGTAGCGCAGCCCCTGCGCCGCCACCGCGCCCCCCAGCGCCACCCAGCTCCACGCCCCCAGGAAGGGCCGGTGCAGGAGGAACACCTCCGCCAGGCACGCCACGAGGAACAGCGAGTGGAACACCACCATGAAGCGGTAGTGCGGCTGCCCCGTCTCCACCCCGCCCCGCGCGAAGGCCCACGCGGCGTTGCGCTTGGAGAGCACCAGCTCCACCAGTCGCTCCACCCCGAGCAGGCCCATGTAGCCCAGGAAGACGGCCTGTGTGCCGGTCACCATCGCAAGAGCACCATCTCCGCGCAGAACCCAGGCCCCATGGCCATCATCAATCCGTAGTCCCCGGGCTTCGCCGCCACCTGCTCCAGCGTCTCCCCCAACACGAACAACACCGAGGCCGAGGACAGATTCCCCACTTCGCGCAAGGACGCCCAGGAGCGCGCCAGCGCGTCCTTGTCCAGCTCCAGCGCCTCCTCGAAGGACTCCAGCACCTTGGGCCCGCCGGTGTGCGCCACCCAGTGACGGATGTCACCGCGCTTCAATCCCTGCGTCGCGAGGAAGCCGTCCACGTTGCCCTGGATGTGGTCCTTCACCAGTTGGGGCACCTTCGCGGACAGCACGACCTTGAAGCCCGAGTCCACGACGTCCCAGCCCATGATGCGCTCGGAGTCCGGATAGAACACCGAGCGCGAGGCCACCACCCGGGGCCCCTTCGCGCCGGGAGCGTTGGCGCCCCTGAGCACCGCGCAGGCCGCGCCGTCACCGAAGAGGCCGGAGGCGATGATGTTGGGGATGGACAGGTCCTCGCGCTGCAGCGTCAGCGAGCACAGCTCCGCGGAGACGACGAGCGCGGTGTGCGTGGGGAAGGCGCGCAGGTAGTCCGCCGCCCGCGCCAGGCCCGCCGCGCCCGCGACGCAGCCGAGCCCGAAGATGGGCGTGCGCTTGAGGTCCTCGCGGAAGCGCAGCCGGTTGGCCAGCCGCGCCTCGATGCTCGGCGTGGCGATGCCCGTCACCGTGACGAAGAAGACGTGGTCCACGTCCGCTGGCACCAGCCCCGCCTGCTCCAGCGCCTGACGCACGACGACTTCACTGAGCGCCGTGGCCTCGCGAATCCAGGCGTCGTTGCGCTGCTGGAACGTCACGAGCGCCGGGTACGCTTCAATGGGCATCGCCAGGTAGCGGCCCCCCACCTGGACGTTGCGATGAAGGTCCTCGAGCCGCTCCAGGTTGAAGTGGCGCCTGGCCCACAGCTCCCGGAAGGCCGCGATGAGCTGCTCCTGCGAGGCATAGTGGGGCGGGAGCGCCCGGCCCACCGAACGAATGAAGGGCGCGCTGCTGTCCTGGCCGGATGCGCTGTGCATGAAGGTCTCGGGGGTCCGTGCGGCGGTCAGGACCCCACGCTTAGCTGGAACTCGGGACAGACGCGATATGGCTCGCGGGGACTTGAACGAGTCCTGACGCCGGGCGCCCCTCGCACTGTCGCGCGGTCGACGGCGAACTCCTCCCTGGGAAGGAGGGGCTGGACGCCCTGTCACACGTCTGACAGCGCCGTCCGGCCCGCAACCTTGGACACGCCTTGGGCAAGGCTTCTCCAGGCGCCTGGAGGTCCGCTAGCGTGCGCGGCGATGCGTCCTCTGCATGTCGTTCTCTGCGCCCTGCTGCTCGGGGCCACCGCCTGTGGCCACTCTGCCCGGGTTCCCTCGCTGCCCGCGAGCCATGGGCACCTGTCCCGCGCCATGGCGCACTACCTGGACCCGACCGTTGAGGGCCCCAAGCTCTCCGGCCCCACCGGAAGCCCGCCCGGAGACTCCTCGCCGACCATCGAGGTGGAGCCCGAGCAGGCCCCCAGCGTCTTCGCGGAAGCGGTCCAGGCGCTGTCTGGGACGCCCACCCAGGAGCAGCTCCGCCAGGCCTCCGCGGACATCGGCGCGGCATGCAGGGCGGACCTGAATGAAGCGTGCGACTACATGCGTACACGGTTCCAGCGGCCCAAGCGTATCGCGGGCCAGGCCCCTTTGTTTCCGCCGGAAGCCATGCTCAACAGGGCCATGGCCATCGTCGTCCTCACATCCCGCCTGGGCGTGGATGGCCAGGTCCGGAACATCCGGGTGCTGGAGTCCGCGCCGTATGGGCTCACGGAGGCCATGGTCGCCTCGGTGCGGACGATGCGGTTCGAGCCGGCGAAGCTGGCGGGCCACCCCGTCGAGATGGAGTACGTCTTCCAATTCAACACGACGTTCAGCGACGTGACGCTCACGGCACAAGAGGAGCTGGACTGGGCGCGGACCCGGACCGAGCTGTTTCCAACCAGTTCGGCGGCCTGGGTGCATCTGGCCCGAGTGCTCGCACGGGACAAGCCCGAGGACGCCGGGTACACCCAAGCGTTGGCCCAGTTGAACCGCCTGTCGCCCGAGTACTGGTGGTCCGCGACAGAGCTGGCATGGCTGCATGCCCAGGCCGGCCGCTACGTCGAGGCCGAGCCGCTCACGCGCGTGGCGAAGAAGTCCGCGCCCGACAATCCCTATGTGCTGGAGACGGTGGCACGGGTGGCATTCCACCGTGGCCGCTGCTCGGACTCACTGCTCGACCAGCAGCAGGCCATCGCGAAGCTCCCGTCCGAGTGGCCCCAGGAGGAACAGGCGCGCTTCAAGAGCGCGCTGGCGGAGTACCAGCGCCAGTGCCCGTCGGATGCGCCCGCGCCGGCACCCGCGCCCGCTTCGGCCGTGCACTGAGCGCCAGCAAAGCCAGCACCAGCGCCACCCATCCCAGGCCGCCCGGCGCCGCGCCGCAGCCCCCGTCATCGTCCTCGGGGTCCTTGGGGCCGGGCGTCACGTCGACACACGGCGCGCCCGTCGCATCCGCCGTGAGGCAGAGCGTCCCATAGCGGCCCACGCCCTCGTGGCGGCCATCCACCACCGCGATGATGACCTGGCTCGCATCCGACGCGGCCACCTTCGCGGACAGCGTGCCGGAGCCCTCCGCGCGCGACACGCGCAACACCTGCGTGTCCGTCACCGCCGCCACCAGCAGGTGCAGCATCGCGGGGTCCTCGCCGGCCTTGAGCGTGTACGTGGCCAGCACCTCCGCCGAACCACCGGGCACCTCGAAGTAGCGCGTCGACGCGGTCGTCACCCGGACATCCGCCTCCTGCGTGGGCAGCGTCCTGGCCGACGGCGCCAGCCCGTCATACCCGCCCCCTCGCGCATAGCCCTGGTCGACGCGCGCCCGCGCGCCCGTGGAGAGGTTCCACTGAGAGAACTCGGTGAAGGCGGTGTCGAAGTCCGCGCCCCACTCGCGACGCAGCACCGTGTCCAAGAGGACGTACCAGGGCGCCGTCGGCGACGCGAGGCTCTCCTGCCACAGCGCCAGGATGACCCGGTCTCCAAAGCGCTCGCCCAGGTACTGGAAGAACACCCCCGCGCCATAGCTGAATGACGCGGCCGGCCCCGTCGGGTCCAACACGAGGCCGCGGTCCGTCCGGGAGAGATACGACGAGGAGAACTGCTCCAGGTCATCGAGCGTCTCATCGAAGCGCTCGCTGGCCCACACCGCCGAGCCCTCCGACGCCACGCTGCCCAGGCCCGGCCGGTAGGCCGCCTGCACCGCGTGGAAGAACTCGTGGCTGGCCAGGATGCTCACCGCGGCTTCGAACGAAGGGTAGTCGTACCCCGCGAAGTCGTTCTCCTGGAGCATGTGCCCCACGCACTTCCGGTCCTCTTCCTCGCAGCCATCCAGCCGGAAGGCGCCATCCGCCCGGCCCGCGAAGTCCACGAGGTACACGTCGAACAACCCATCACCACCGTTGTCCTCGCCCACCGCCGCGTCGCTGCCCGGCAGGAGGAACCCCAGCCCGACGTAGAAATCCGCGACGCGCTCATAGGCCTGCCCGACGACCTCCGCCGCGTCGGGCACGCCATTGCCATCCGCGTCCGCCGGCGACACCGCGTTGAGCCCGACGCGCGAGAAGTGCACCCGGAAGCGCCCCTTCGGGGACACCACCGACTCCACCCGCTCGTCCGCGCCGAAGTTCGGCGGCACCGCCTGGGGTGAGGTGGGGCGCGCTCCCGCCTGCTGCCCCGCTCGCGCCTCGCCGAGCGACTCGGGAAGCTCATGCGGCTCCCGCGACGCCTGCACGGGGCCACATCCCAGGGGAAGAAGCAGGAGCCACGCCCCCAGTCTCATGGCAGGAACGCCCACTTGATGCGGATGGAGCCCGAGCCGCTCGGCTGCGGCACCGAGTGCGTCTCGTTGCAGACCTGCTGCGCGGACGGCTCGTAGTACCCCGTCACCTCCAGCTTCACGTGACGGCCGTCCGCCAGGCGGACGATGAAGATGCGGCCCGTCATCTCCACGCAGCTCTGGTACGTCCAGAAGCCGCCCAGCAGCGTCGCGGGGCCACCCAGGCCCGAGTCGTCGGGGATGAGCGTGCAGGACGCGTCGAACCACGCCTCCGTCTTGAACTCACCGGCGGCCGCGCTCTTCGACGTCACCGAGGCGAACGCCGTGCCCTCGGGCGTGTTCGCCACCGCGACGCAGGACGGACCGGACGTGCCGCTGTTGACGCGCATGGTGTAGCGACGCACCGCGATGTCCCAGTCCGTCGACGCGAGCGCCGCCTGGTCGTGAATCTGCACCTGCGTCAGCCCCGTCGGCGTGAAGCGCAGGTACGTATAGGACATCGTCGGCGTCAGGCCACCGGCGCGCGTGTCGATGAACGTGTGGAACTCACCCGCCGTCGTCCCCTCCTCGCGGACCTCGCCCGTGGAGACCGCGGACAGCAGGCTCAGCCGGTCGATGGTCTGCTCGGTGCACGTCACCTGGCTCGCCTCGCAAACCTCCGGCTCGGGCTCGGGCTCCGGGTCCTTCGGGTCGTCCTCGCCACAGCTCACCAGCAACGCCAGCGACATTCCCACGGCGACCAGCACCCACAGGCCCTGCTGTCCGGCGCGCTTCGGCAGCGCCTCCTCGGTATGGCTCATCATTCGCGTCTCCCTCTCAGTGGGCCCACTGCCCACTCGACAGGTCCAACACCCTACTTGATAACGATTCTCATTTTCAATATTAAAGATTCAACACTTGTCCCCAAGACTGGGGAGTTCCATGCCGTGGACGGCAGGCGCGGGCTGTGAGGCGTCACTCGAAGCGGTAGCCCTTGGGCACCACGACGATGCCGCCCTCGGTGACGGTGAAGCCGCGCGCCTTGTCCGCCTCCAGGTCGAAGCCCACCTTCGTGTTGGGCGGCACGCGCACGCCCTTGTCGATGATGGCGTTCTTCACCTGCGCGTGGCGGCCGATGTCCACCTCGTCGAAGATGACCGAGCGCTGCACGCTGGCGTAGCTGTTCACGCGCGCGCGGCGGAAGAGGATGCTCTCGCGCACCACGCCACCGGAGATGATGCAGCCACCGGCCACCATGGAGTTGAGCGCGCGCCCCACCCTGTCACCGGACTCGTGGACGAACTTGGCGGGCGGGCTGTACTCGCTGGCGGTGCGCAGCGGCCACTCGGCGTTGAAGATGTCGAACTCCGGGTTGATGGACACCAGGTCCATGGACGCCTCGTGGTACGCGTCCAGCGTCCCCACGTCGCGCCAGTAGGTGTTGGGACGCGTCTGCCCGGGGATGGGGTTCTTGGCGAAGTCGTACGTCTGGATGTGGTAGCCGTCGCGCAGCGCGCGCGGCAGCACGTCCTTGCCGAAGTCGTGCTGGGAGCCCTCCGTCTTGGCGTCCACTTCCAGCAGCTCCGCGAGCACCTTGCTGCGGAAGATGTAGTTGCCCATGCTGGCCAGCACGGTGTCGGGCCGGCCGGGGATGGGCTTGGGGTTCTTGGGCTTCTCCTGGAACTCCGTCACCCGGCCGCGCTCGTCCACCTGCATGACGCCGAAGCGGTGCGCATCCGCGAGGGGCGTGGGGTACGCGGCGATGGTGATGTCCGCGCGCTGGTCCTCGTGCAGCTCCAGCATGTGCGCCACGTTCATCTTGTAGATGTGGTCGCCGGAGAAGATGGCCATGTGCTCGGGGCGGTGGTTCTCCACCAGATGCATGTTCTGGTAGATGGCGTCCGCGGTGCCCCGGTACCAGACGGGCCCCAGCTCCTCGTACAGGTACATCTGCGCGGGCACGAGGGTGATGAAGTAGTCCGACAGCAGCACCGAGCCGAAGCGCCAGCCGCGCTGGATGTGCTCCGTCAGCGACTGCGCCTTGAACTGCGTCAGGACGTAGATGGAGTAGATGCCGGAGTTGATGAAGTTGTTGAGCGCGAAGTCGATGATGCGGAACTTCGAGCCGAAGGGCACCGCTGGCTTCGAGCGCCGCTGAGTGAGCGGAGACAACCGAGTTCCCTGGCCTCCGGCCAGCACCATGCCGAGGATGCGCGTACCCATGCTGAGTTGTACCCCTCCGTGGCCCTCAGTATAGGGCGCCACGGAGGGATGTCCGTTTTCACGGCGATGACGCACGAGAAGTCCTCGTGCGTCATGGACCGGCTCCGCGCCTACTTCACCTCGAGGTGGAACAGTCGCTTGCCCGTGGGCCCTGTCTGCTTCGCGTGGTTGGCGAGCACGCCGTCGCGGCCGCGAATCTCCACTTCATAGGTCGCGCCCTGGAGCAGCTTCTCCGGGAACGCGTGCAGCCCGAAGAAGGCCTGGACCTCCAGGTGCGTCTGGCAGTTGGCGCAGCCCGACACGTTCCAGCGGCTCAGCACGGCCCGGGTGCCCACGTGGTGGCGCTTTCCCCCGATGTTGGCGAAGGCGGAGACCAGGAAGGAGCCTCGGATGGGGGCGCGGTTGATGCCCGTGACATGGAGCGCCTGCGTGCCGCGCCCCGCTTTCAAGGTCATGCGTTCGAGCTCCGCCGGGTCCTCCAGCGAGCCCTTGCTGTAGGTGAAGCCGAGCTGCCGCTCGATGTTGATGCAGTCCA
The DNA here is from genome assembly GCF_010894455.1 of Myxococcus eversor. Classification (GTDB taxonomy): domain Bacteria; phylum Myxococcota; class Myxococcia; order Myxococcales; family Myxococcaceae; genus Myxococcus; species Myxococcus eversor. Next base: position 227,360 of record NZ_JAAIXY010000003.1, read on the forward strand.
GCGAGGTGCAGTCGCGCTCCCGGCCCTGCTCCACCTGCTTGAACGGCGCGAGCGGAGACTCCAGGCCGAGCCACGAATTGGGGGCCACCCCGGGCGTGGCGCCCTGGCCGTCCACGGAGTTCGTGCCGGGGTATCCGGCGATGATATCCAAGTGGTCGGTGAAGCCTTGCCGCTTCTGCCAGAGCCAGAAAACGCGGTCCACGTTGCAGTGGTGGAAGAAGAAGATGGGGTCCAGCCCCGCCGTGTCGTTCTCGCCCATGTCCCCGTTGGCGCCATCAATCGGGGAGTAGTCCGTCGCGCCGGGATAATCGAAGCCGCCCACTGCCAGGTGGATGCTGTCGTGCGGTTCCTCCAGGGGAACCACGGGCTCGGTGCCCGGCCGCTCGCCATTCCATTGCGCCGCGGAGCTGTTGTTGGAGAACACCGTGTAGTTGGGAGCCTCCAGGCAGCTCTTGTACTTGTCCGCCACGTGGGTGGAGACGGGCTTGTCGTCGACGATGATGATGGAGTTCAGCCAGTTGACGACGTTGGCATTGAGCAGCTCCACGTTCTTGTCGTAGTCGGAGTAGCGCTTGTTGTGGAGCCGCGTCGCGGCCAGGTCTTCCTTGCTCCCCACCAGGCCCGACAAGGGATAGCGCACCGTCTCGTACCCCTTGGGCTTGCTGTAGCTCGGCTTGTCGTGGTCGATGTGGTCGACGATGGCCTGGTTGAAGACGAAGGAGCGCAGGGGGTTGGGAATCGACTCTCCGTCGAGTTCGAAGTCCTTCACCGTCAGCGCCCAGGGGATGCCCTTCTGGGTGGACTCCTCGCTCGTCTCATCCCAGTAGGGCAGCGTGACGTCCTCGCAGCCTGGAACTCCGCGCAGGGCCTCCTCCAGCTTCACCAGGTACATGCGATGCCAGGTGGGGAACAGGACGTTGCCGTGGTTGCAGTAGCCGCCCCAGTACGAGGCATTGCCCCAGCCGGCTCCACGGAAGGGCTCTCCATGAAAGCCTCCCAGCTTGAAGAAGGAGCGCGGGTCATCGGGCGGGAGCTCCTTGACGCCCTTCCAGGCGCGCATCAGGTCCTCCAGCGGCTTCTTGTTCCCTTGGGTGTACGCGTCTTGAAGCTCCTGGATGGACCTGCGGATCCTCAACGTCTGCGTCGTCATGATTCACCCTGCCTTCCCGTGAAGCCTGGGACAGCCACCTTCGTTGGACGGATGGAGAAGCCATTCAGCAGCGAGCCGAGGACCATCAGCGCCATGCCGAGGAACAACAGCCAGCGCACAGGTTCGAGCTGGCCCCGCGCGCCCACGATGACGGCGAGGCCCAGGAGACTGAGGACGAAGGGGCCGTATCCCCTGCGCGGCGCCTTCCTCCACAGGAGCAGCAGATGGACCCCGGAGAGCGCCAGCAGCGCGGGGAAGAGCCACTCCACGTAGGGCGTGCGCGCCAGCCAGACGCTCCCGAACATGCTGAAGTAGGCGGCCCAGCACATGGCGCACTTGGGAAAAAACGCCACCAGCACGCTCAAGAGGACGGTGAGGACTGAACGCGCTGTCGCCCCCGGCGGTGGCGCGGGACGGAGCGCTGCCTCGTCATCCGGCGTGGACATACGTCACCCTCATCCCGTGAGGCGTTGAGGCCTGGGCCCGACGTGTGTGACTCCACCCTCGGGAAGGACTTACGGGATGAGGGGTGGCCCCGACCTCGGGGACTCGGATGACGGACCCGCACCTGTGTTCGACAGGGGCGACCCTCCCTGCCTAGCCTGCGCCTCTCGCGACGCGTGCCGAGGCGTGGAGGACACGCTTGCAATCACGGAGCATGACAATGCTGGGACGGTGGCTCAAGCAACGATGCGGAGGGATGACCGTGATTGTCGGACTGGCGACGCAAGCCCTCGCGGGTGCACCTTCCCAGACACCCGCGCGGGTCGGCCCCGTGCTGGTCAACGTGGAGGCCCGTGCCGGACAGGATTTGTCGGGTGCATGGCATTGGTCCGTGGACCCGTACCGGGATGGGCTCGCGGGCTTCCATGGCGCGGAGGCCGGGCCCGGGCACCGGCGCTATGACGATGTGGATGTCGATGTCCTCACGCGCGCGAACCCCATGGCGCTCTATGAGTACGACATGCAGCGCTCGCCCGTCGTCCACCTGCCCGGCTCGTGGATCTCCCACGACGAGACGATGCGCTACTACGACGGCCTCGTCTGGTATCAGCGGACGTTCACCGCGACCAAGGCCCCGGGACAGCGGGCGTTCCTGCGCTTCGGCGCCGCCGACTACGTGGCGCGCGTGTATTTGAATGGCAAGCCCGTGGGAACGCACGAGGGAGGCTTCACGCCCTTCGCGTTCGAGGTGACGTCGCTTTTGCGCACGGGAGAGAACCAGGTGACGGTGGGCGTCGACTCCGTCCGCTCCAACGACACCGTGCCGCCCACCGTCACGGATTGGGAGACCTATGGCGGTATCACCCGGCCCGTGCGGCTGGTGCTGACACCCGCCACCTACATCGATGATGCGTGGGTGCGGCTGGGCGACGACGGACGGCTGCGCGCGACGGTGCGACTCCAGGGTGAAAAGGCCGGTGGCTCCGACGTGCGGGTGCACGTCCCCGCGCTCGCGTTGACGCTGAAGGGACGCACTGGCGCGGATGGGAGCTGGACGGGTGATGCGGTGGAGCCCTCGGCGCTGAAGCGCTGGAGTCCCGAGCAGCCCACGCTCTACGAGGTGGCGGTGGAGGCCGGTGAGGATCGGCTGGTGGACCGCATCGGCTTCCGGACGCTGGCGGTGAAGGGCCACGACATCCTGCTCAACGGCAAGCCGGTGTTCCTGCGCGGCATCAGCCTGCACGAAGAAGAGCTGGGCAAGCACCCCACGCGGGCCATGACTCCCGGCGCGGCGCGCGCGCTGCTCGGAGAGGTGAAGCACGGGCTCCATGGGAACTTCGTGCGGCTGGCCCACTATCCCCACGCGGAGGTGATGACTCGCATGGCGGATGAAATGGGGCTGCTCGTCTGGAGCGAGATTCCCGTCTACTGGCGCGTCAACTTCGCCCGGGGCGAGACGTTGGAGACGGCGCGGCGGATGCTCGCGGAGAACATCCTGAGGGACCGCAACCGCGCCTCCATCGCCTTCTGGAGCGTGGCCAACGAGACGCCGGTGAGCGACGCGCGCAATGCCTTCCTGGCGCGACTGGCGGCGGATGCCCGGGCGCTCGACGACACGCGACTGGTGACCGCGGCGCTGCTCATCGACCGTGTCCAGGAGAAGGGCCAGTCGGTGATGGTGGTGAAGGACCCGCTGGTGAGCCACCTCGACGTCGCGGCGGTGAACACCTACAACGGCTGGTACTCCGACGACGCGCTGGCGGACCTTCCGGGCATCGGCTGGCGCAACGACACGGGCAAGCCGCTCATCTTCTCCGAGTTCGGAGCCGACGCGCAGGCGGGATTCCATGAGCCTGGGTTGAAGCGGAAGTTCTCCGAGGAGTTCCAGGCCGAGTACCACCGGCAGACGCTCGCGATGAGCGAGAAGGTGCCCTCACTGCGCGGCCTGTCGCCCTGGGTGCTGAAGGATTTCCGCTCGCCGCGGAGACAACACCCCGTCTACCAGCAGGGGTGGAATCGCAAGGGGCTGCTCTCGGAGACGGGCCAGCGCAAGCTGGCCTTCGACGTCCTCGCCGAGCACTACCGCAAGTTGGAGGCACGACAGGCCCAGGCCGAACAGGCGCGCACCACGCCCTGACGCTGAAACGAGATGCTTTTGACCGAGGCCAGTGCCCATGAGCTCAGTCCTACAGCTGTAGTTCGCTCGGCGCCTCTCGGGTCCGGTAGTGACACTGCCTGGCAACGGCTTGGTATGGAAGGTTGGCCATGGCGCGCGCGGCAGCCAGGAAGACGTGTGCCACCAGGCACAACGTCATGTGTCGGTGCCGCGCAGTCCAGGTGCGCACCTCGTCGTCAGCCGAGGCGACTTCTTCCCTGATACAGGGGGGAGGGCGACTGCGCTCTCTCCCGAACGGCGACTATAGGATGAGAGCCGAACAAGAATCAGGATGGATGGGCCCGCTGCCTTGGGCGACTGCTCCAGTCTCAATTATTGTTAGCGATTCAGCCCCCCCTTCACCTGACACTGGCCCCTAGAACAAGTGCCAGGGAAGGTTGGAAAGGGAGGGGCCGTGATAAAAGTATACTTACATGGCGAGCCGTCCGCGAGAGTGACCGTCTTCGTCATCCTTCCCTGGGCGTCAGAACAACGAACATTGCTGCAAACCTCATAGTCCACCTTGTTGAAGTCTGGCTTGGCAGTCTGTCCGCTTCCACATGCTCTGTTCGCGGCTTGCTGCCACGCGGGGTCGACGAGTTCGTCTTCTGCGATGGCGGGGTAGGAGAGACCCAAGAAGAGGGTAGCGAGCAGCAATCGTCCTTTGAGCATGCGACGGATGCTATTCTGGTCGGCTGGTCATTTCCTATCGGAGAAGCAGGCTGGCGAGATGGTAGCGATGGCTTGTGCATCGCCGCCCGAGGGCCGCGCTCGATGGACGATGCGACTCCTTGCGCGGAATGCGGTGCGCAGGGGCATGGTGCCGTGGGTGCTGAAGGATTTCCGCTCGCCGCGGAGACAACGTCCCGTCTACCAGCAGGGGTGGAATCGCAAGGGGCTGCTCTCGGAGACGGGCCAGCGCAAGCAGGCCTTCGACGTCCTCGCCGAGCACTACCGCGAGTTGGAGGCACGACAGGCCCAGGCCGAGCAGGCGCGTCCCCCTGACCGCGCCCACGCTGTCGCGGTCCGTGTGCAGCGCGCTGCACACCTTGCGCATGAAGCCGCATCATCGCTCCTCGTGGCTTGATGGGGCATGAGGCTTGCTCTGCGTGCCCCTCGTGGCTGGCCGGCGCCACGTGTGGGTACGGACTTCATGAACAGGCATCTGTGTGGCTTCGTGGTGCTCGCTGCATTGGTTCTCTCACCGGGTGTCGTCAGCGCGAAACCCCGTCCCTTCGACTTCCCTGTGAGAGAACGTTCCGCGCGGCTGCGGGACACTCGCATGTCCCAGCGGTACGCCCTGCTGAGGTTCCACGGCGTTCGAGGACTCGACACCAGCACCAGCGACACCTCGGACGAGACCTCCACGTCTCCGGTAGCCCTGGGCCTGGCACTGGTCGTCGCCGGAGGTGGGCTCATCGGTGCCACCTACCTGTGCCTCAATGGCCATGACAGGTGCGGATACATGCTGCTCCTGGCCCCCCTGGCCGGGATTGTGGTCCTGGCGACGTTTGGCTCTGGCGACACGCAGCCGACATGCGACGAGTGGGACGACGACTGTGCCATCGAATCGGAGTGGACCCGGCGGCCGCGCGCAGCCGCGAGGATGCCCAGGAGCCTCACGCTTCCCCTGGGCCTCGCGCCCACGCTGAACGTCGTCCAGGACAGGGCCTCGTTCGGACTCGGCGGTCGCTTCTGACGCGAGGAGGCGCCGCGCGCTACTGGGGCCGCAGTCGCTGGATGGATTGCTTCGCGCTGAACGGCGTCGACGACGTATCGACGTCCACGTTCCCCGTGAGGGAGACCTCGCCCGTGGGGTGGTACGTCAGCTCCGATGCGACGCCGTGGAAGGGCCCGAGCCCCACGCCCCAGAGTCGACTTCCCGTCGGGGAGTAGAGCCCGAGGACTCCATCCGTTCCGCCGAACTGGACCTCGGGCGGCGGGCAGGTGGCGTCGCACGCGCCCAGCACCGCGATGCCAAGCGGGCCCGTGGAGACGTCCTTCACCCAGCCCCCGAGCAGCGTCATCCAGCGCTCCTCTCCGGTGAGCGAGTACACGGCGATGTTGCCACGTCCCCAGATGCCTCCCGGGTAGTCCTGTCCCTTGAAGCGCATGGTCCCCGAATAGCTGCCCACCGCGACGATGTCGTCCCCGAGCGCGGCGACGGAGTGGAAGCCGCCAGTGGCCTCGGGGTACTCGTGGAACCAGCGGTGCGGACCGTTCCGGGCGAACTTGGACACGAAGGCCACCCGGTCCGGACCGCGGTTGAAGACATAGCGCCACCCCACGACGACGATGCCATCGTCCGAGGAGGTCTTCAGGTCCATGACCTCCACGCGGTCGCCCTTGCCACCTATCGCGCGGTCGAAGACGTAGTCGCCATTCGCGTCGAACTTCGCGATGTAGCCCTGCCACCCTGGGACATCCAGCAGCCACCGGACACCACCACCCACGTTGCAGTTCAGGCCCACCTGCCCTCCGAGCCACACCGCGCCCTGCGAGTCGACCGCGACGGCGCGGATGCCCAGCTCGTCACACAGGGCGTTCTTCCACAGCAGCGTCCCCGCTGGAGAGAACTTCGCCACGAATGAGCGCTTGCCCAGCGCGCCATCGCCCAGGTCCATCGTCTCCGGTGCGTGGCCCGCCAGGAGGATGTTGTCGGAGGCATCCACCACCAGGTCCGGGAACGAATAGAAGTCGGATTCGGCCGGCTGGAGCTGCGCCACGGGCCACGCGAAGACCTTGCGCCAGAGTTCCTGCCCGGAGGGGTTCAGCTTGAGCAACTCCAGCGTGCGCTCGGAGCCGTTTCGCCAGTAGCTCGCCAGGGTGAGCACGTTGCCCGCGCTGTCCCGTGCGATGCGCGAGGAGCGCGTGTTGCCGCGATAGATGAGGCCCGGGTCCAGCACCTGCCACGCGCGCACGCTCGGCGGACCCACGGCCTCCTGGGATGCCATGGGGCGGCCCACGTCGTCTCCGTGCGTTTCGGGCGCCACGCCCTCCTCGGGTTGCCCGCAGCCCGAGAGCACCACCCAGCCCAGCAGGACCACACCGAGCGTGACTGTCTTCGTCCGCAATCTCCGCATCACCTGACTCCTCTTCCGTACACGGGGGCACAGCCCAGGCGCTTGCTCAACGAAAGCGCTCCACGGAGTTGTGAGGCACACGCCAGGAAACAACCCCCAGGCCTGGGTTCACACGGCGGGTTGTTCAATCCCAAGCGTCGCCGAGCGCTGAAGCATCACCAGACATGCTGGCCACGGAGGCACATGCGGATGCCTGCGGGCCACGCGCAGGCCCGCCGCCCCCTCAGCGGTCCCTCGATATCGAGAGGCCTCCGGATGCCGCTGTTCTCCGGCCTCGGTCCGCCTGTGTCTCCTGGCTCCAGTTCGTCGAAGCGTCGGCACGCGACCGTGCTCCCATCGAACGGTCCCCGTGAAGCCCTCCGCCACACCGGACAGGCGAGCAACCATTCTGTCCATCATGCGGACAGCACTGTGCGGCTCATGGTGGTATCCAGCGGATTCGACCCGAGGAGGAGTGATGTCGGTGGACACACACGAAGCCGAGCTCTTCGACCCGGGGGTGATGGAGACCCCGAGATGACGCAGGTCCTGCTGGGCGCCCGCGTATTCACCGGGGAGGGCGTTCTCGACGGGCACGCGGTGGTGCTGGACGACGAGCGCATCGTCGCGGTGGTCCCGCGTCAGGACGCCCCCGTGGGCATCACCCCGCGCACGCTGCCCTCGGACACCCTGCTCGCCCCTGGCTTCATCGACCTCCAGGTCAACGGCGCGGGCGGCGTCCTGTTCAACGAGTCCCCCACCGTCGACGCCGCGCTCGCCATCGCCGCGACGATGCGGCGCACGGGCACCACCGGCCTGCTCCCCACCTTCATCACCGACACACCCGACCTCACCACGCGCGCCTGCGCGGCCGCATCCGAGGCCATGGCCCGTCCCGGTGGCGGAGTGCTCGGCATCCACCTGGAAGGCCCCTTCATCAGCCCCGAGCGCCCCGGCGTTCACGCGCCGCGCTACATCCGCCAGCCGGAGCCGAGCGACCTCGAGTCCCTCACCGCGCTCGCGGCACAGCTGTCCTGCGCGGGCGGACGACTGCTGATGACGCTGGCGCCGGAGTGCGTGGAGGACGCCATCCTGCGACGCCTCAGTGACGCCGGCGCGGTCCTCTTCGCGGGCCACACCACGGCGAGCTTCGAGCGCGCCATGGAGTCCGTCGCGGCCGGCGTGCGCGGCTTCACCCACCTGTTCAACGCGATGCCTCCGGTGCTGGGCCGCCAACCCGGACCCGTCCAGGCGGGCTTCAGCGCGGACGAGGCGTGGTGCAGCGTCATCGTCGACGGCCACCACGTCCACCCCGCGAACCTTCGCCAGCTCTTGAAGGCCAAGCCCCCCGGCAAGGTGATTCTCGTCACGGACGCGATGCCACCCGTGGGAACCCAAGAGTCCACCTTCACCCTGTACGGCCTCACCATCCTGCGCCGGGACGGCCGGCTCGTGACGGAGGACGGAACGCTGGCGGGCGCGGACATCGATATGTCAGCGGCGGTGCGCAACTGCCTCCGCCTGCTCGGCCTCCCGCTGGAGGAAGCCCTGCGCATGGCGTCCCTCTACCCCGCCCAGGCGCTCGGGTTGGAGGGGCGACTGGGCAGGCTCGCCGCCGGATACCGCGCGGACCTCACCCTGCTGCGCGAGGACCTCTCCGTGCAGGCCACGTGGGTGGGTGGAAACGAACAGTGGCACTGAGGCCATACAGGCCTTGCTTCCGGTGAGCGCGTGTTCTTCCATCCACACCGTCCACCGCAAAGCCTCACACCGATTTCTCCTCGGAATGCCGCGAGGCATTAACCCGGAATAATAGGTCCAAGCCTCCTTCCTGGAAACGGGTTCCCGAGCCAACCACGCGTGGACGACGCGTGGTGCGCCCTGGGCTCGCACCGAGGAGAGCAAGCATGCGTCGCAGCAAGTGGTTCATTGGACTGATGGTGACAGCTCTGTCCGCTGGCGGTTGCGGGCAGGACGTTTCCTCCTCGCAGGGCGAGGGCCCTGGCAGCGTGATGAAGGCCCCGCTCGCCACGGAGTGGTCGGTGGGCGTCGCCTATTCGGTGGGCACGCAAGTCACCTACGGTGGTCGGCTCTACCAGTGCCGTCAGGCGCACACGTCGCAAGCGGACTGGACGCCTCCTGCCGTCGCGTCCCTGTGGTTGGACCTGGGGCCCGCGGGAGGCGGCGACACCACCGCGCCCACCGTCACGCTCAGTGCCAGCACCACGCGTATCACCGCGCCGGGCTCGCTCACGCTGACGGCCACGGCCACCGACAACGTGGGCGTATCCCGCGTGGAGCTCTTGGAGAACGGCGTCGTCGTCTCCACGGGCAACAGCTTCACGCGCAGCTTCTCCGGCTCCGCGCAGAACGGCACGTACAACTACATCTTCCGGGCCTTCGACGCGGCCGGCAACGTGGGCACGCGCGAGGTCCCCGTCACGGTGGCCATCACCATCCCCGGTGACACCACCGCGCCCACCGTCACGCTCACCGCCAGCGCCACGAACATCACCGCCGCGGGCTCCGTCACGCTGACGGCCACCGCCTCGGACAACGTGGGTGTGACGCGGGTGGAGCTCCTGGAGAACGGCACCGTCGTCTCCACGGGCAACAGCTTCACGCGCAGCTTCTCCAGCGCCGCGCAGAACGGCTCCTACAACTACATCTTCCGGGCCTTCGACGCGGCCGGCAACGTGGGGACTCGCGAGGTCCCTGTCACGGTGGCCATTCCCGGTGGCAACACGAGCAAGCGCATCGTGGGGTACTTCACCCAGTGGGGCATCTACGGCCGCAACTACCAGGTCTCGAACATCCCCGCGGCCAAGCTGACGCACATCAACTACGCGTTCTCCAACATCTCCGCGGATGGCAAGTGCGTCCTCGGTGACGTGTTCGCGGACATCGACAAGGGCGGCGGCTGGACGGGCGAGTGGGACCCCGGGCAGCTGCGCGGCAACTTCCGCGCCTTCAAGGAGCTGAAGCGGACGCAGACGCACCTCAAGGTCCTCATCTCCGTCGGCGGCTGGACGTGGTCGAAGTACTTCTCGCAGGTGGCGGCCACCGCGGCGTCCCGCACGGCGTTCGTGAAGTCCTGCGTCGACATGTTCATCAAGGGCCAGTACCCCGGCGTGGACCCGGTGAATGGCACCGGCGTCTTCGACGGCATCGACATCGACTGGGAGTACCCGGTGGGCGGCGGCCTGCCCGGCAACACCAACAACCCGGCGGACAAGCAGAACTACACGGCGCTGATGGCGGAGTTCCGCAGCCAGCTCAACGCGGTGACGGCGCAGACGGGCAAGCCGTACCTGCTCACCATCGCCACGGGCGCTTCGCCGGCCCTGCTCGCCAACCAGCAGGAGACGAAGAACCTGTCCAACATCCTCGATTGGATCAACGTGATGAGCTACGACTATCACGGCTCCTTCGAGAGCACGGTCAACTTCCACTCGGCGCTCAACCGCGTGACGAATGACCCGGGCGCGAGCACGGGCTTCTACACGGATGGCTCGGTGGCGAAGATGCTCGAGCTGGGCGTCGCGCCGAACAAGATTGTCGTCGGCGTTCCGTTCTACGGCCGTGGCTGGGGCGGCGTGCCGAACGTGAACAACGGCCTGTTCCAGAATGGCGTGCCCACGCGCGGCACCTGGGATGATGGCCAGTCCGGGCTGACGGGCGTGTTCGACTACAAGGACGTGAAGGCCAACTACGAGCGCGCCGGCTCCGGGTACTCCAAGTTCATCCACCCCGAGGCAAAGCAGGCCTACGTCTACAGCCCGTCCACCCAGGTGTGGATTGCGTATGACGACCCGCAGACGCTCCACTCGAAGTCGGACTACATCCTGAGCAAGAACCTGGGCGGCGCGATGTTCTGGGAGCTGAGCGGCGACGACGGCTCACTCCTCGACGTCCTCTACCAGCGCCTGCACTGAGCACGTGATGTGATTGCCCGCTTCCAGGGGATGGGACACCTTGTCCGGTGTCTCGTCACCCTGGGGGTGGGCAGCGGCACTGTCTTCGCGGCTCATCGCAGCCTGCGACACGCGGAGGTCTTCACCGCCAGGTGCACGCGGACTCCCGGAGCCACGCCCAGCTCACGCACCGAGGCCTCCGTGAGTCGCACCACCCACCGCGTTCCCGCGATGTCCACCGTGGCCGCGGCCTCCCCTGCCCCCACGCGCTCCACACCCACCACGTTGCCCGCGAGCACGTTGCGCGCTGACACTCCCGACAGCGGTCCCATGGACAGGAGGATGTCCTCGGCCGGCACCGCGTAGGCCGCGCGCGTGCCTGGCGGGAGTTCCGGCGCGTCGGGGACCCAGAGCGACAGACCCTCTGTCACTCGCAACCGGGTGCCACCCTCGGGCACTCGTTCCAGCGCGCCTTCGAGGATGTTCTCCTCGCCCTCGGCTTCAGAGGCCAGCAGTCCGCGTGCGGAGGCACCCAGCACCTCGGACGCGGGCCCCGCCGCGCGCACGCGCCCGTCTTCCAACAGCAGGGCTTCCTTCGCCAGCACCCGCGCCTCGCCAAGCTGGTGCGTCACGTAGAGCATCGGCACGCGTGCTTCGTCCCGCACGCGCAAGAGGTACGGCAGCACGCGCTCCTTCAGCGTCACGTCCAGCGCGGCCAGCGGCTCGTCGAGCAACAGCAGTGCCGGGTCCGTGGCCAGCGCTCGCGCCAACGCCACGCGCTGCTTCTCGCCGCCCGACAGCGTGGCCGGATAGCGGTGCAACATGGGCCCCAGTTCCAGCAGCGCCACGGCTTCGTCGACGCGCGACGGCCGGCCCGCGCGCGCGCCATAGCGCACGTTCTGTTCCGCTGTGAGGTGGGGAAAGAGCAGCGCGTCCTGCGGCACGTACCCCATGCGCCGAGCCTCCGGCGCCAGGTCCACGCGTGCCGCGCTGTCCAACAGCACGCGCCCTCCCACCACGACTCGCCCGCGCGCGCCGCGTCGAAGCCCCGCGAGCACCTCCAGCAGCGACGTCTTCCCCGAGCCCGAGCGGCCCATCACCGCCACCGACGCGCCCTCCAGCCGCACGTCCACCTCCAGCGCGAAGCGCGCCAGCGGCAAGCTCACGGACACCTCCAGGCTCAAGCGCGCACCCGCCGTCCCCGCCAACGCGTCAGCCCCAAGCTCACGGACACCTCCAGGCTCAAGCGCGCACCCGCCGTCCCCGCCAGCGCGTCAGCCCTTCCGTGGCGTACACCGCCACGAAGGCCAGCAACGCCGCGATGCCCGCCAACTGGAGCGCTCGCGCGTCCTGCCCCAACTGCGTGTGCTGGAAGATGGCGAGCGACAGCGTCTGCGTGCGTCCGGGAATGTTCCCCGCCACCAGCACCGTCGCGCCGAACTCGCCCAGCGCGCGGGAGAACGCCAGGAGCGCGCCCACCGCCACGCCGCGCCACGCCAGGGGCAGCGTCACCCGGAAGAACGCTCGCGCCGGCGTGTCCCCCAGCGTACGCGCCACCGCCACCAGCCTTGGGTCCACCTCCTCGAAGCCCGAACGCGCCGAGCGCACCAACAAGGGAAATGCCATCACCGCGCTGGCCAGCACCACCGCCCCAGGCGTGAAGACCACCTCCACGCCCACCGCATCCAGTATCCGCCCCAGCGGACCATTGCGGCCCAACAACTCCAGCAGCACCAGGCCCACCGCCGTCGGCGGCAGCACCAACGGCAGCGCGAGCACCGTGTCCACGAAGCCCCGCCCTGGTCCTCGCCAGCGCGCCAGCGCGTACGCCGCGGCCACTCCAGGCGGGAGGATGATGAGCGTGGCCACCACCGCCACCTTCACCGTGAACAGCACCAGCCCCGTCGTGTCGTCGGTCACTTCGCGGGCTTCCCCGCATCCGGCGCGAGCACGATGAAGCCATGTCGCCGGAAGGCCGCGCGCGCGGGCTCCGTCTGCAGGAAGCGCACGAAGGCCTTCCCCACCTCGGGTGCCTTGCCCTTCGTCAGCGCCGCCACCGGGTAGACGATGTGGGGCGCGTCCGCCTGGGGCACCTCGAACGCCACTCGCACCTTCTTCGACTGCGCCGCGTCTGTCGCATACACCACACCCGCGTCCACGCGGCCCGCCTCCACCGCCGACAGCGCGGCCCGCACATCCAGTGCTGGGATGACCTTGGACTCCAGGTCCTTCCACAGCCCCACCTTCTCCAGCCACGCCTTCGCGTACACCCCAGCGGGGACGATGGCCGGGTCCGCCAACACCAACCGCTTCAGTCCCTTCAGCGACTCGGGCCCGGCGAGCTTCCGCTTCGAGTCCACCGGCACCACCACCACCAACCGGTTGGACAGCAGGTCGGCTCGCGTCCCGGGTTGCACCAGACCCGCTTGCTGGACGGCCTCCATCCTCGCCACGTCCGCCGAGAGGAAGGCATCCGCGGGAGCCCCCGCAATCGCTTGACGCGCCAGGTCTCCGGACGAGCCTGGCGCCAACACCACCGAATGGCCGGTGGCCGCGGTGAAGGCGGGCTTCAACTCCTGGAGCACATCCGTGGTGCTCGCGGCGGCGAAGACGAGGCCTTCTTCCGCGCTCGCGAGCCCCGCCACGAGCATCAGGGACAGCACGCACAGCCTGGACATGGTACGCACTCCTGGACGCTCCTTTAGCTCCCCCCGATGGGGAGCGCATTGTCCGCACGGCTGCCCACGCCGTGACAACGGGTTGACCCGTGGGGCCCTGCCCGCTAAGCCATACTCCGTGTCACGGAATATCCACCCTAAAGAGGATGAGGACATCTCGGCGGACGTGCTGAAGCTCCAGCAGCTTCTGCTCGCGCTGGGCCGGCGCCGTTCGCTCCGTGACCCCATCGCCAGCACCTGCGAGCAGCTCCAGTTCACGGCCCCGCAGGTGCATGCGCTGCTCTGGCTTGGCCAGGATGGCTCGCTCACGATGGGCGAGCTTGCTCGCCGACTGGGCGTCACCGAGAAGACCGTCACCGGGCTCGTCGACCGGCTGGAGCGCGAGGGCCACCTGCAGCGCGAGCGCAGCGCGGCCGACCGTCGCGTGGTCCGCTGTCGCCTCACGCCCGAGGGCATGCAGACCTACCAGCGGCTCGAGCGCTTCATGACCCAGGGCATGGGCCAGTTGCTCTCCATCCTCGACGGCGTGGACCGCAAGGCGCTCTTCCGCATCCTGGAGAAGCTGCTGCGCCGCATCGACACGCTGGGGCCTCCGAGCGCCGCGACGACGGCCCGCGAGCGCTCGGCCTGAAGCCCGTGGAGCGGGCGAGCAAGGCCCGCTTCCTCGTGCCTTCTCTCCCGAGGCGCCCCACCTCAAGTGACACGCGGCGTCCTTCCGTGCCCGGCGAGGCCCGGCGCATCCGATGGACGACTTTCCGCACCATGGCAGCGCGGCGTTGATGCGAGGGGAGGCACGCGATGAAAGCAAGCAGACGCGCGGTGGCCGTGGGCCTGGTCCTGACACTCGCGGGCTGCCGCCGCGGGCAGGACGAAGCCCAGCCCGCTCCTCCGCCAACCGCTGAGCAGGAGTCCGCCGCCACGCCCTCGCCCGAGGTGGCCCCGGACAGCGCCGCTCCCGCGAAGCAGCCGATGCCGCCGGACATGCGCGGGGCGCTCGCGTCCATCGCGCCGCTGGTGGAGTCGGTGAAGTCGGCCGTCGTCAACGTGGAGGTGCGCGAGGCCGCCCCCGCGCGTCGCTCGCGCTCCGGCTCTCCGTGGAATGGAGATGGGCGGAGCTCTCCGTTCGGCGGAGGCATGCCCGGCATGCCCTTTGGCTCTCCCTTCGAGGACCCGCGTGACGAAGGCCCGCGCCAGGGCCTGGGCTCCGGCTTCGTCATCGACGCGCGGGGGTTGGTGCTCACCAACAACCACGTGGTGGCGGATGCCACGGAGATACGCGTCCAGTTTCCCGACGGGCGCGAGATGGACGCGAAGGTGCTGGGGACGGACCCGCTCACGGACGTGGCGGTGCTCCAGCTCCAGGGCGACGTGAAGGGGCTTCCGGTGGTGAAGCTGGGAGACTCGGACGCGCTGCGCGTGGGCGACTGGGTGGTGGCCATCGGCAACCCCTTCGGGCTCGCCTCCAGCGTCAGCGTGGGCATCCTCTCCGCCAAGGCCCGTGACATCCAGGTGGGGCCGTTCGACGACTTCCTCCAGACGGACGCCGCCATCAACCCGGGCAACTCCGGCGGGCCGCTGTTCAACCTCCACGGTGAGGTGGTCGGCATCAACACCGCCATCATCGGACAGGGCTCCGGCATCGGGTTCGCCGTGCCCAGCTCACTCGTGAAGGAGCTGCTGCCGCAGTTGGAGAAGAAGGGCGCCGTCACGCGGGGCTGGCTGGGCGTCGCCGTGCAGGATTTGACGCCGGACCTGGGCGGAGCGCTGGGCGTGGCCAAGGGCGAGGAGGGCGCCATCGTCACCGAGGTGAACGAGGGCACGCCGGCCGCCGACGCGGGCCTGAAGCCGGATGACATCATCGTCGCGGCGGGAGGACGCCCCATCGCCTCGGGTCGCGCGCTCACGCGCACGGTGGCGCTCAAGGCGCCGGGCTCGGAGCTGCCGCTCACCGTCTATCGCGATGGGAAGAAGACGGAGCTGAAGGCGAAGCTGGGCACGCGGCCGGACCTGGAGGGAGTGGCCTCGCGCAAGCCGCCGGAGGAGCACGCGGAGCCGCCGCATCAGCGCGTGGGCTTGAGCCTGTCGGACATGGACCCGAGGCTCTCGCGAGCGCAGGAGCTGCCTCGCGCGGGCGCGCTGGTGACGGACGTCGTGCCGGGCTCCAGCGCCGAGCGCTCCGGGCTGATGCCGGGCATGGTGGTGGTGGAGGCGGGCGGTCAGCCGGTGCGCCGCGCGACGGACCTGGCGCGCGTGCTGAAGGAGTCCACGCCGGGAGAGCCCGTGCTGCTGCGCGTGGCAGTTCCCGGAGGTCGGCGCGAGCTGCGCGCACTCACTGCGCCAGAGTCGTGACGACGTCCACGTGGCGCGGCGGACCGTGCCGGAGGTCGGCGCGAGCTGCGAACTCACAGCACCAGAATCGTGACGACGTCCACGTTGCGCGGCGGATGGACGCGGCCCACGTTCAGGGAGCCGGAGCCGCTCCGTCCCCAGGCGCGCGAGCCCACAGCACACGCGGATGCAGCAACAGCGCGATGGCCTCGCGCACCGTCCAGTAGAAACGGTCCACCCAGTGCAGGTTGCGCTCGGTCTCCAGCGCGGGGCTGGTGCTCACCTCGAAGCCATTGAGCCGGAAATACTGTCGCGCGCGCAGCAGGTGATACGGGTCCGAGACCACCACCACGCGCCGCGCGCCCAACTCACGCAGCAGCTTCGCCGTCAGCCGCGCGTTGTCGTCCGTCGAGTGGCTCTCCTCCTCCAGCACGCACGCCTCCTCGGGGACGCCCAACCTCATCGCGAGCGCGAGCATCGCCCGCGCCTCCGAGGGTGGATGCACGCCCACGCCTCCGGAGAAGACGAGCCTGGGCGCCACGCCACGTCGGTACAGCTCTACCGCCTTCTCCGTGCGTGCCCGCAACGCTCCGGACGGGACACCTCCCGCCAGCACACGCGCGCCCAGCACCACCACGGCGTCGGAGGACTCCACGCGCTCGCGCTGCCCGAAGCGGTCCACCGCCCACGCGAGGCCGAACACGCCACACGTCACCACGCCCACGGACACCACGAGGAGTCGACGCGCGCGTCCCGGCCGCGCCCTCAGCGAAGTTGGAGGCACGCGCTCCACGTTACCCGCGAGCCGCCCCGTTCGCCGATTTTCCTCAGGGCTCGAAGCCTCCGAGGAACAGCTCCTGCCCCCCGCCCTCGGGCTCGCTCAGCACTCCCGTCCCGAAGTCCATCGAGGAGCGACGCGCGCCCAGCAGCGCACTCGCGCCCTTCCTCGACGACGAGACGAAGCAGCGCTCCGCGAAGGAGTCCCCATCCCCCGATGGCGCCATCGGGAAGCCCCTCGCCCAGCGCAACGCGCCGTCCACGCGGTCCAGCTTCACCAGGAAGAGGTTGAGGGCGCCGCCCGGTGCACCGACCACGGGGCCCGCGCCCAAATCGTCACCGTGCGCGTAGCGGCCCACGACGGTGACGCCGTCGTCCTCGTCCGTCGCGAGGTCCAGTCCCTCGAAGCCGAAGGTCCGCAGCCAGCGCGGGGTGCCCTCGCGGTCGAACGCTGCCACGAAGGCCTCGCTGCCACCCGGCTCCGCCGCGTGCGTCCGCGCCTCGAAGGTGAGCGGCGCGAAGAACGCACCCGTCACGAGCACGCGGTTGCCATGCACCGCCACCCCGGTGGCCCCACCTGCCCCCGTGTCGAGCCGCTGCTCCCACTGCGCCCGCCCGCGAGCGTCCAGTTTGACGAGGAACGGCTGCGAGTCGAGCGCCACCGGCGAGCGCGGCGGGTGCAGCAACCCCGTGACGTAGAGGTGTCCCTCCGGGTCCGCCGCCACGCCCGAGGCCTCCCCCGGCTCCTCGTGCGCATACGTCCACAGGTAGCCGCCCTTCGCGTCCACCTTCACCAGCGCGGGGACTCCGCCGAGCTTCGCGTCGGGCAGCGTGCCCGCCAGCACCACGTTGCCCAGCAGGTCCGTCTCCACGCGCCGGAGGACGAAGTCGGGCGAGACGCCGAGCGCCCCCAGGCTCCGAGCCCAGAGGAAGTCTCCGTCCCGCCCCAGCTTGAGCAGGAAGCGCCCCGCTGGCAGCGGCCCGCCGCCCAGGTCCGCGCCCTCCGGATTGCGACCCGCGACGAGGACATGCCCGCGCGAGCTGACGGTGACAGCCTCCGCGAAGCCTGGCAGGGAAGTGGACCACATCCGCTCGCCGCCCGTGCCGTACTTCGCCACCCCGAACCGCTGGGATGAGGGAGCACCGGAGCCTGGCACCAGCAGCGGCCCGAAGAGGTCCGCCACCGCCGCCTCCGAGTTCAGCGCCAGCACCACGTTGCCACGCGAGTCGTGCGCGAGCCCCGCGGCGCTCTCCCGTCCCGCGCCGGTCAGCGAGCGCAGCCAGCGCGTCCTTCCCGTCAGCGGCTTCTCCTTCAAGGAACTCGCGGCGGCGGGCGGCGCCTCCACGGAGGGGCTCGGAGCCGCCAGTTGCTCGGGCCGCTCGCAGGCCACGGCCAGCAACACCCACGCCCAGCAGGCTCCCCAGCCCCGTGCGCCATGAGACATCGCGTCGTGCCCCCACCCGCCTCATGGAAACTCGAGGAAGCGACGGCAGGGTGGGGATGCGACAGGACGAGCGCGAGGTGCCCTCAGGTCCGAGAAGATGGCGCGCCGCTGGACGGCGAGCCCGTGCGTGGGCTCCAATCCCCCGGGTGATGACCCAGGACGAAGTGACGAAGGTGCTGGCCGAGGCGGAGTTGGTGCCGTGCGCGGAGATGGCGCTGGCGGACGCCCGGCGGCTGGTCGATGCATGTCTGGAGGCGGACGTCCCCGCGCTGGTACACCGCGAGGCGTGCGCGAAGCCCGGGTGCAGCCCGAAGTTCCAGGTGCTGGTGCGTCCCGAGGACGGCGTGCGTGTGGCGACGCTGCTCCAGCAACGTTGGATGGACAGCATCCAGCGCGAAGGCGTGCTGGCGGACGGCGCCTCGCCCTTCGTGCTGCCCGCGACGGAGGACGGTGAACCTCCCTGCCCCGCCTGCGGCACCGTGGCGCCCCTGGTCGCGGGCGCCTGCGCCGACTGCGGTCTTCAGCTCGAATAGCAGGCGGGCGTCGTCTGCGAGCGACGCTGTCGCACCCTATCCTTCCCGGGGAAGCCGGGACGGAATCCCCCGAGCGCGGCCCCGCGCGGGGTCTGGCAGTGGAGGACACGGATGGAAGTCAAAGGCGTGGCGTTCCTGGCTCGGCAGCAGATGGCGGTGCAGTCCCACGGTGAGCAGGCGTGGAAGGACTTCATCGCGGACATCAAGAAGCGCGAGCCCGTCTTCACCCTGCCCATCCTCCCCGTCACGCGAATCCCGGTGGACGCGTTCCTGCGGTTCAACGAGGAGCTGCTCCAGCGCTTCTACTCAGGAGACCCCAACGCGTGGTGGCAGTTCGGAATCAAGTCCGCCGAGTACGCGCTGGGCCAGGGTCAGCTCAAGGCGATGTTCAGCCCCGGGGACTTCCGCCGCTTCCTCTTCTTCACGCCCGGCATCTGGAAGGGCTACTTCACCGAGGGCGAGCTGGAGGTGCTGCCGGGCCAGGGCCACACGGACCTGCACATCATCAAGGTGCCCAAGCCGCACGTGTACTTCGAGCTGTCGGTGATGGGCTTCGCGTGGGGCGGCCTGACGGTGCTCGGCGCGAAGGACCTCAAGCACGAGGTCCTCAAGGGCTACACCCGGGGAGACCCGGACGTGCTCTATCGCTTCAACGTGAGCTGACCTTCCGCGGCGGCGGGAGGCAGCACGTCCAGCCGAAGGTCCGCGACAACGGGGTAGTGGTCCGACGCGGAGACCTTCAGCACGCGGCTGGCCACGGGCGTGAAGGCCTCGCAGGCCAGCACGTAGTCGATGCGCAGCGTGGGAAGGAACAGGGGCATCGGGTAGGTGCCCCTCGCTCCACCAGTGGCGGCGACGACGTCGCGCATGTCACGGCGGAGCAGGCGCACCGAGTGCGAGTCCGGGTCGTCGTTGAGGTCTCCCAGGAGCAGGCGTGGCCGGGAGTCCTGGGCGAGCAATCGGGCCACGTACGCGCTCTGGCGCAGGCGCGTGGCGTTGTTGAAGGGGCGGCGGATGAGGTGCGTGAGGTAGACGCTCACCTCGCGGCCATCCACGGAGACCACGGCGTGCGCGAGCGTGCGCGGCTCCGAGCCCGAGGGCACAGGCAGCGGGTACTGCGCGAGCGTCTCCAGCGGGAAGCGCGAGAGGATGGCGAGGCCATAGGCGCCGCCGTGCAGGTCCGTGGTGCGGAAGTGGGCGCGGTGAGGCAGGCCCGTGAGGCGCGAGAGGGCCTCCACCTGGTCGATGCCGCCGGCGCGCGTGGAGCCGACGTCGACTTCCTGGAGCGCGACGAGGTCCGGCACGGAGGCGCGGATGACGCGGGCCACGCCGTCCAGGCCTCGGGCACCGGACTGGATGTTGAAGGTCATCACCCGCAGCGTCCCCGGCTCGCGGTGCACGGCGGCGAGCGGGACTTCCGGGGGCAGGAGACCGGGGCCTGTCGCACACGCGAACGGCCCCAGCACGAGCAGCAGGGAGAGGAGGCGGAGGTGCATGGAGAGCGAGGGCGGGATGTTAGGCCGCTCCGTCGCCCCCTGTCTCCCCGCCCCCTCGGTGCCTGATTGAGGAGCAGCCGACCGCTTACGCGTCGCGGCGACGCAGACGCGCGCCGAGCAGCATCAGCACGGCGCCCAGCAGGGGCGCGCCACCGGCCGCGGCGCAGCCACCGCCGTCGTCCTCTTCACCACCACCGCCACCGTCGCCGACCTTCACCTTGAGCGTGGTGACGGCGGAGGCGTCACCGGTGTCCTCGCCGTTGCCGTTGGTCGAGTTGCCCGCGCCGAACAGGGTGAGCGTGGTGCCGGTGGACGGGGCGACGAGGGTGAAGTCGAAGCGCACGGTGCCGCTGGTGAAGGGCTTGGGCTGGGTGTGGGTGATCTCGCCGGAGACCTTCTTCGAGCCGGTGCCGGGGTTGAGGGTGCCCGCGCCATCCAGGGACACGTCGAAGCCGCCGCGAACCGCGGGGCCGCCGGTGATGACGAAGGCGTAGGTGCCCGTCTGGCCGGGCTCCAGGGTCGCGGGGCCCTCGATGGACACGGTGGGCACGGCGCCACCGATGGAGTGGCACATCGAGCTCGCGCACGTCAGCGAGCTGTCCTTGCCGCTGTAGCCCGTCTGGCCAGTGGCATAGGCGAAGGCGGAGCCGGAGACGAGGCACGCCGTCAGCGCACCAGCCACTCCGAGAGACGGAAGAATCGACCGCATGAAGCCTCCAGGTGGGAACACCCGTGGAAAAATGGAGAGCACTACATAGCGCGATGCGCCAACGCTTCCCAGCATCCCCCAGGGTGTGACGCTCGCGTTGCATCCCCGCGAGACGACTCCAGATTCCCGGTACAAAGGGTCCGCGGCGACCCGTGATGCCTGCCTGCTCACGGGTGATACGGATACCGCTCCACGCGTCCATCAGGAGAGACCGCGTACAGCTCGAACCAGTCGGTCTCGAGTTGGACGCCGGGGCCAAATCCCGGGCACAGGTCCACGCGTCGGTTGACGCGAACGAAGTGCCAATCGTCCTTGCGCGCGACGAGCACCTCCAAGGCGCGGGGTGAGAACGCACACGAGCGCCCGGCCTCCTTGGGAAAGTGCTTCAGCACCTGCGTCAGCACGGAATGCGCGGCGAGGACCGCGGACCCATCCAGGGTGGCCAACGGCTGAAGCTCTTCCTCGGGCCAGGGGATGGCTGACCTGGCTCCGAACCCGGCATCCGTCGTCCCCGCGTCGGCCCGCGCAGGTCCTGGCGCGACGACACGAACTCCCGCGTCCAGCTCCCCGGCATCCGCGCGAGGAGGGAGCGCGCCACCATCTGCCAGCAGCGAGACGAACAGGATGACGAGCTGCGGATTGGGCATGGCGCACCTTCTACGGACGCGGCGACGAAGAACAGTCCGGCAAGGCTCCCCCAGGCAGGAAGGAGCTGGGAGGACGCGGACGACAAGTGGCCTCGAACCGCCAGCGATGGGTCGCATCATCCCACGCGTACACCTCGCCCACCTGATTCCATTTATCGAGGCGCGGACGGATATCCGGTCACGAGCCAACCCCACGCGGGAATCAATTGTCCGTTGGAATCACGGGCCAGCTTCCCACTCGAAGTGGTGCCGTAGGCCACCATGGTCCAAGCGCCATCTCCCACTTTGGCGAAAGGCCAGACGGACAGGTCCTGGCCGCTGATGCCCGTTCCACATGGATGGTTGTGGGCATAACCAAAGACAGGCAGCTCCCCCTGGAAGTCCGCATCCGTCACGCCACCGAAGGGTGGCACGCACGCATCCATCGAACGCTGCGTGTTCCGGATGGGCCACGACACGCGCCAATCCTCGGGAGTCCGGTAGATGGCGAGGCAATATTCCGAGGCATCCGCACGAGGCCGCTGGCTGTTCGCATCACAGGCGCCCATCGCGCCCGGCAAGGCCATCAACGCGTGGAGCGCCGGCAGCACGAGGTCATCGGGCACACTGGCCACCTCCGACACCACGGCTGGCACCTCGGGCCAGGGCCCCGGAGCAATCGTCAGCGCGTCGTCCTTCTCCAGCTTCGGTAACTCCGAGTGCAGGTAGTACCGCCGAGAGGCAGCGCACCCGATCCCCACCCCGAGCAGGAGCAGGTAGGCATACCTACCACCCCACTTCACCCAGCTGGTGCTTGGAGAAAGGAAACGGGCCATGAGGCCCCTTCATAGCAGTACCGCCCGCGCGGCCTCGGCCCGCGAGCCGGCGGAACGACGCGCGCCGTGCCTCGCGCGCACCCTGCTCCCGTACGTCTCCGTGACACACCACCACCTGCTTCGTGTCCCATGCGAGGCCCCCACAGCGTGAACGACCTGTCCGGGGACGAGCCGAGGGACGTCCTGGGACGACGGGAGCGTTGATTTCCGGGTGGCCCCAGCGTAGGCAACCGTCCTCTTTCAACGACTTTGAAAAGGTGCTCAGCACATGGCCGATAAGCTCACGCCCCGAGAGAAGGGCTTTTCCGAGTGGTACGTCGACCTGGTCCAGAAGGCGAAGCTCGCCGACTACTCGGACGTGAAGGGCTGCATGGTCATCCGTCCCAACGGCTACGCGCTGTGGGAGAACATGCAGCGCGTCCTGGACAAGATGTTCAAGGACCTGGGCCACAAGAACGCCTACTTCCCGCTGCTCATCCCCGAGAGCTACCTCAAGAAGGAAGCCGAGCACGTCGAGGGCTTCAACCCCCAGCTCGCCGTCGTCACCCACGCGGGCGGCGCCAAGCTCGAGGAGCCCTACGTCATCCGACCCACGTCGGAGACCATCATCAACCGCAGCTTCGCCAAATGGGTGCAGAGCTACCGGGACCTCCCCCTGCTCATCAACCAGTGGGCGAACGTGATGCGCTGGGAGATGCGCACCCGCCTGTTCCTGCGCACCACCGAGTTCCTCTGGCAGGAAGGCCACACCTGTCACGAGACGGAAGAGGACGCGGAGAAGGAGACGCTCCAGATGCTGGAGGTCTACCGCACGTTCTCCGAGGACTACATGGCCATGCCCGTGATGACGGGCCGCAAGTCGGAGTCGGAGCGGTTCGCCGGCGCCCTGCGCACCTACAGCATCGAAGCCATGATGCAGGACAAGAAGGCGCTCCAGGCCGGCACCAGCCACAACCTGGGCCAGAACTTCGCCAAGGCCTTCGACACCAAGTTCCAGGGTCGCGACGGCCGCGAGCACTTCGTCTGGCAGACGTCCTGGGGCGTCTCCACGCGCCTCATCGGCGGTCTCATCATGACCCACTCGGATGACTCGGGGCTCATCGTCCCGCCGAAGCTCGCCGCCACCCACGTGGTCATCATCCCCATCTTCGGCAAGGCGTCCGACACGGAGAAGGCCCAGGTCCTGGAGAAGAGCCACGCGCTCGCCGCCGACCTGCGCAAGTCCGGCCTGGGCGTGGTGGTGGACGACGACGACAGCAAGGGCCCCGGCTTCAAGTACTTCGAGCACGAGCTGGTGGGCACCTGCGTGCGCATCGAGATTGGCCCCAAGGACCTGGCCAAGGGCACCTGCGTCATGGTGCGCCGCGACTTGAAGGTGAAGGAGTTCATCCCGCTGGGCGAGGCCGCCGCCAAGGCCCAGTCCATGCTGGACCAGATGCAGAAGGACCTCTTCCAGAAGGCCAAGACGTTCCGCGACGAGCACACCTTCGAGGTCAACTCCTACGAGGAGATGAAGGAGAAGGCGGACGCGGGCTTCCTGCTCGCCCACTGGAACCTGGACGCCAAGGTGGAGGCGCGCATCAAGGAGGAGACGGGCCTCACCACGCGCAACCGCCCCTTCGCGCTCAAGCAGGAGCCGGGCAAGTGCGTCGTCACCGGTGAGGACTCGCCGGGCCGCATCGTGTTCTCCAAGGCGTACTGAGCCTTTCGCGCGAGCACTGATTCACGACGAGGGCCGTGGAGGGACTCCATCAGTCCCCCCTCGGCCCTCTGTCACACCTCGAAGGGCGTCTCCCGCTCGAACTCGCGGCTGGGGACTCCGACGATGGAGTAGTTGGGCGACTGTATCGGCGGCATGCGCCGGACGATGCGGCGGTGGAACGTGCGGTGGCTGCCCCGGAACTTCCCGCTGTTGTAGACGCGCAGCAGGTTCGCGGTGAACAGGCCGTTGAAGGCTCCGTCGCTGGAGAGCTGGTTGTCCTGGCACCCGGAGATGAGCAGCACCGTCGCCTTCGTCCTGGCGATGGGGTCCTCCTTCGGCAGGCCCGCCATGATGTCGTCGTAGAAGGCCTTGTTGTCCCGGTACGTGCGCAGGGCAATCGCCGTGGGCAGGTCCTTGAAGCGCCGCTCCCCCGGCGACGGGTCATGCAGCGTGTCCGCCAGCATCTCCAGGCTGCCGCTGCTCCTCAGCGCCGAGTACGCCACCCGGCTCACCGTGCCGCTGTGACAACTGTCGGAGAACATCAACACGCGCACGCCCTGCTTCAGCTTGGACAGCGCGAAGTGGATTTCGTCGTCGATGAGCTCTCCGTCGAAGAGCACCCACGTCTCGTCCTGCGCGTCCGACTCGTCGCTGTTGCGGTCCGGGAGCTGCCCGCCGTGTCCGGAGTACGAGAGCAGGAACAAGTCCCCGGGTTGGAGCACGCGGGATGCCTCGTCCAGCTCCTTCAGGATGCGGCCCCGCGTCGCGTCCCGGGTGAGCACCTTGCGCACCGTGGAGAACTTCCGCTCCTTCGCGATGGACTCCATGTCCTCCGCGTCCGCCTCGCAGGCGGTGAGCGTTCCATCCCAGCCCGCGTAGTGCGCCGGGTCCACCGAGTTCAAACCGATGTTCAACGAATATCCCTGAGCCATGAGTGACACTCCTCCTGTCACCGGAGGGAGCGCGGGACATCCAGGTGTGAGCACGGGGGCATCGAGCCTCCCCGCTCGGCCCGCGTCCGCTCAGCCCACCTCGCGCAGCGCCTGCTTGCCGGGGACGAAGGTGGCCACGGGCTCGGCCTTGCCCGCGACGGGCAGGAGTTCGGCGGGCTCGAAGCGCAGGGACGCGTCGTCCTGGCAGAAGCGGCGCGTGGCCTCCGACACCAGCATGGGCACGCCCACCTTCTTCGTGAGCCCTTCAATCCGGCTGGCCAGGTTCACCGCGTCGCCAATCACCGTGTACTCGCGCCGCTGCGAGCTGCCCACGTCCCCCACGACGACGCGCCCCGTGTGGATGCCGACGCCGATGCGCAGCGGCTCCTCACCGCGCGCCACGCGCTCCGCGTTGAGCGTCTCCAGCGCCTCCAGCATCGCCAGCCCACACGCCACCGCGGCCTTCGGGTGCCCCGGCAAATCCAACGGCGCGCCGAAGTACGCGAGGATGCCGTCGCCAATGAACTTGTCGAGCGTGCCTCCATGGCGGAACACCACGTCCACCATGCGCGACAGGTACTCGTTGAGCAGGGCCACGACTTGAGGGCTGTCCAGGCGCTCGGACATGGAGGTGAAGCCTCGGATGTCGGAGAACAACAGCGTCACCTCGCGGTGCTCGCCGCGTCCGGCCTCGGTGCCGTGCTGGGCAATCTGACGGGCGACCTCCGGAGAGAAGTAGCGCCCCAATCGCTCCAGCCGCACCTCCTCTTGCGCCACCTGCGTCACCAGCCCCAGCACCTGCCGGCTGATAAAGGCCGCCGCGAGCGCGCCCAGCGTCAGCACCAGCACCATGCCCGGCAGGAACGACTGCCACTCCACCTGGGCCTGGAACACCAGCATCTTCTCCAGGCCGATGGCGACCACCGTGGCGAGCACGACGATGACTCGCGACAGCGTCACCAGCGACACCAGCACCACGAGCACGATGTACACGCCCAGCGTCAGGAGCGCGGTGGGCACCGCGTTGTCGTTGCCCGCCGTGCCGATGGCCAATGACTGGAGGGCGAAGACAGCGGGCATGTCCAGGAAGACGAGCCCGAGCGCCGGACGCCGTCCCAGCCGGGGGAAGCGCCGCGCGCCGGCCCACAGCAGCACCGCCAGCGCCAGGTACGCGGCGAGCACTCCAATCGGCGTGCGCCAGTCGAACAGCCACGACATCACCAGCCAGCTCGCCGCGCCCGCCGCGCGGACCCGGTTGAGCCACTCGCCCACCTGCGCGCGCCAGCCCTCCAAGCGTCGCTGGAGCGTCTCCTCGACATGGGAAAGCATCCGCATCAACCCGCTACGCTAGCCCACCCCACCACCACCCTCCAGGGACGCACCGGCATGCGAGCCTCCAGGCCCGCCTGCGGTATCTTCCGCCCCAGGTCATTCATGGCGAGCATCGGTCACGTGGCGGTGGGCATGGCCCTGGGGCGGTACGAGGCGAACGGCGGGTCGACCCGTCGACTGCTCGCCTCCATGGCTCTCTTTTCAATGCTGGCCCTGCTCCCGGACGCGGACGTGGTGGCCTTCGTGTTCCGCATTCCCTATGCGGCGCCGTGGGGACACCGGGGCGCGTCACACTCGTTCGTGTTCGCGGCGGCGGTGGCACTCATGGTGGCCGCGGTGGCGAAGTGGGCGAAAGCGCCTGTGGGACGCTGGGGTGGGCTCGCGTTCCTCGCGGTGGCGAGCCACGGGCTGTTGGACTCGCTGACGGATGGTGGCCTGGGCGCGGCGCTGCTGTGGCCCTTCTCGAACGCGCGGCTGTTCGCCCCCGTGCGTCCCCTGCCGGTGTCACCCATCGGCGCGGGCATGCTGTCGTCGCGCGGCCTGTACGTCGTCGGCGCGGAGCTGCTCGCCTTCATCCCCTTCTGGGCCTACGCGCTCTGGCCGCGCCGGTCCGCGAGAAAGTCCTGAGTCATGCGCCTGTTCACCGCCGTCACGCTGGGGGCCACCATCGAGGCCCGGGTCGCCTCCGAGATGAAGCGGCTGCGACAGCTCGCCAACCACGCCCGCTTCGTGCGAGTCGAAGGCGTGCACCTCACGCTCGTGTTCCTGGGCGAAGTGGAGTCCTCGCGACTGCCCGCCATCCGTGAGGCGCTCGCGTCGGTGGGTCCCCGGCATGCACCGTTCACACTGTCGGTGGGCGAAGGCGGCACCTTCGGGACACCCACGCATCCGCGCGTGCTCTGGGCGGACGTGCACGGAGAGACCGACGCGCTCAAGGCGCTCCAGGCGGACACTGCGGAGCAGTTGCTGCCGCTCGGCTTCGAGTCGGAGTACCGCGACTACGCGCCCCACCTGACGCTGGCCCGGAGCTCCGCGTCCTCTGGAGACCCGGCGCTGCTCCAGTGCGTGAAGGCGCTGTCCGGTACGGACCTCGGTGAGGGACGCGTGGACCGGCTCGTCCTCTTCGAGAGCCGTGGCCCGGAGTACCACCGCGTGGCCGAAGTGCCGCTGACGCGTTCCGCATAACACTGGCATCGGGACTGCACTCAGCGTGCGCTGGCGCGACAAGCGCTGGAAAGGACAGGGTCCATGCGGTGGCTCGTGCTGTGGGGGGTGTGGCTGTGGGGACTCGGCGCGGTCGCCGCGCCTCGGGAGGGACTGGAGGCCAATCTCATGACGGGGGACGTCGTCCTGCACACGTCGCGCTCGCGGCAGTCGAAGGCCATCCAGGCGGCCACGCACAGCCCGCTGTCCCACGTCGGGCTGGTGGAGGTGACGAAGCAAGGCATCTTCGTGGTGGAGGCCGTGCAGCCGGTGCAGCGCGTCCCGTTCGCGAAGTGGAAGGCGCGCGGCGTGAAGGGCCACATCCTCGTGCTGCGCCCCAAGGGACTGACTGTCGAGCAACGCCAGCGCGCGCTCGATGCCGCGAAGGCCCACCTGGGCAAGCCGTATGACTGGCTCTTCGGCTGGGGCGACGAGGCGATGTACTGCTCGGAGCTGGTGCGCAAGGCGTACGCGCGGGGCGCCGGCGTGGAATACGGCACCCTGGAGACGCTGGGCTCGCTCGACGTCGCGGGTCTGGAGCAGCAGATGCGACAGCGCTACGGCACCCAGGTTCCGCTGGAGCAGGAACTGATAACGCCCGCCAGCCTCGCGCGTGATTCTCGGTTGATGGTGCTTCACTCGGATTTCCCGAGCGAGCGCGCCCCGGGGCCTTGAATATCCACGGGTGTATTCAACCCCGACGCGGAGAAGGTGAGCCGGGCCCGGAAGCACGGGTACAATTCGGGGCATGCGACGACTCCTGCTCGCCATCCCCCTCATCCTCCTCGCCGGTTGCAAGAAGGAGGTCACCCAGGGCGCCGTGAAAATCACGGTGACCTACGACCGCTTCCTGCCGGGATGCCTCCGAGTGGAGGCGCTCGACGTGGCCAGCGACAAGCGGCGCGTCAAGGACGTCGTGGACGCGGAGGTGAAAGGGACTCGCGCCGACGGTGGCAGCATGACGGTGGCGCTGGTGCCGCCCCTGGACTGGGGAGCGTCCGTGGAGGTGCGGGCCACCGCCTTCGAGAAGTCCTGCGATGGGAAGGCGGTGGTCTTCGACAGCGAACTCGTCACGGTAGCGGTCGACACCGTGCCGTCCGTCACGCTGTCCCTTCAGGCCGAGGACAAGGACCAGGATGGCTACGTCTCGGTCAGCAGCGGCGGCACCGACTGTCGGGATGATGTGCCTGGCATCAATCCCGGAGTGACGGAGCTGTGCAATGACATGGACGACAACTGCGATGGCGTCAGCGACACGGACTACTTCCAGTTGGGTCAGGCCTGCACGGCGTCGGTGGACTGCGTGGGTGTGTTCCGCTGCAACCTGACGGACCGCGTCCAGTACTGCGACACCCCGCCCAGCAGGAACGTGTATCGGGACGAAGACGCGGACGGCCACGGGAAGAAGGACTCCGTGCCCCTGGTCGTCTGCGGCAACACGCCCACCGGCTACGTCAACGGCACTCCAGATGACTGCAACGACACGAACCCCAACATCCGTCCGGGGCTCACCGACCTCTGCGACACCGTGGACAACAACTGCGACGGGGAACTGAACGAGGGCTTCCCCACGCTCAACATGTCGTGCTCGGATTCGTTCCAGTGCCCTGGGACGAACCAGTGCAACGGCATCCAGACGGCGGTGGAGTGCGTGACGTCCTCGGTGGCCACGTTCTGGTCCCTGGACGAGGACGGTGACGGCTTCGGGAGCACCACTGGCGCCGTGCAGTCCTGCGTGAAGCCCGAGGGCCCCTACGTCGCGAACAACACGGACTGCAACGACGGCAACCCGCGGACCTATCCCGGCGCGCCCGAGCTGTGCGACGACCTGGACAACGACTGCGATGGCCAGAAGGAGGCCCAGAGCGTCTGCCCGGGTGGAGTCGCTCCCGCCTGGACCAGCAGGGACGTGAGCAACGGGGGCGCGAGGGACTGGTACTCGGCCTCGTCCTGGACCCGTGGCGGCGTCTGGGTCGGGGGTGAAGACAACCGTCGCGCGCGGATGGCCCCAGGAGCAACCGCCTTCACCGTCGTGACCGCGGGCTGTGGCGCCAACGACACGGAATGGCGCAGTGTCTGGGCCGACCCCACCAACGGTCGCGGATGGTTTGGCGCGGAGGGCGGCAAGAAGGCCTACCAGGAGCTGAATGCCTCGGGCTGCACCCAGACCCATGATGACAACAACCGGGTCCATGGGCTGGTGGGACTGAGGACCGACAACGTCCTCACTCTCTACGGAGCCGCCAGCAGCTCCGCGGCCAACGAGGGCTCGGCCTTCCGTTGGAATGGCGAGGGCACGGTGGAATACAACGCGCCCACCAACACCATCGGCTTCGTTTATGACGTCCACGGCACCAGCCCGAACCGCCTGCTGTTGGTCGGCGGTCCCTCGAACGGGGCACGCGTCTACCGCTTCAACCCCAGCAACAACGAGTGGGCCTCCGAGAACGCGGAGACCAACAACTCGAGTGCGCGCGCCCTCCAAGGCGTCTGGGTGGTGAACGACCAGGTCGCCTTCGCGGTGGGTGATTCAGGGACCGTCCTGAGGAAGCTCGGCGACAACGCCTGGGTCAAACAGGATTTCCCCAACACCCACAAACTGACCTCGGTCATCGCCTTCGGCGCCGGGTCCGCCTACGCCACCTGCGCCGCCGGCCACATCTACCGAGCCACCGGCACGACGTGGACGCAGATCCACTCGACCAACCCCATCACGCAGCTCAACGACATCACGGGCACGGGCCCCGACGACCTCTGGGTCGTGGGCAACAACGGGCGCATCTACCGCTGGCCCGCCTGGCCGTAGTCACCCAGGGCCTCACCCGCCGCGCCGTGCCACCACGAACCGGCGGGTGAACAGGAACGGAGTCCCCCGCGCATGAGCGGGGTACGCACCGCGCAAGCGCGGCCCCAGCTCGTCCAGGAACGCCTTTCCCTCCTCCGTGCCGAGCGCCGCCAGCACCGGCCGCAGCGTCGTCCCCAACAGCCACTGCAACACCGCGTCCTCGCCCGGCAGCAGGTGCAGGTACGTGGTCTCCCACGCATCCACCGTCATCCCCTGCCCCGCCAGCAGCGACTCGTACGTCTCCAGCGTCTCCACGGGCCGCTTCCTCACGGGCGCAAGCGTCCGGGCGAAGCGCGGCAGCGCCTTCACCTCGTCCACGAGCCGGTGCGAGGGCGCATCGAAGTTGGCCGGCACCTGGAAGGCCAGCACGGCGGCCGGCGCCAGCTTCTCCACCAGTCGCCCCATCAGCGCCACATGGTCCGGCACCCAGTGCAGCGCCGCGTTCGACACCAGCACGTCCAGCGGCACGGGAGGCGTCCACCCCGCGAGGTCTCCCACCTCGAAGCGCACGGTGCCCGGCGCGGGACGGCGGCGCGCCTCCTCCACCATCTCCACCGAGGAGTCCACGCCGTACACCGTCGCGCCGGGCCACCGCTCGGCCAGCACGCGCGTCAAATCCCCCGTCCCGCACCCCAGGTCGGCGACGTGCGTCGGCGCGTCGGCGTCCACCCGCGACAACAGCTCGAAGAAGGGCCGCTTCCGCTCATCCCGGAAGCGCGTGTACTGCGACGGATCCCACATGCCAGCCTCCCGGCGGCGTGCTCGCGCCGCGCACCGGAAGGTCTAACCCACCCACCCGATCAGCGCTTGATGCGCAGCACCTGGAAACCATTCCCCGCGCTTCCAAAGCCGCTCACGTTCTCCATCCGCACCACCAGCTCCCCGGAGGGCAACACGCCCCACACGTCCGCGCGCGCCAGGTCGGCCCCGCTCATCCGCTCGTGGCGCCGCGCCTCCTGCCATGTCCGCGCATCTCCGCTGGTGAAGAGTCGGGCGGAGACGTCACCCGGCGCCTGCACGTCCCCCGCGCTGGACCAGGCCGTCCCCAGCACCCAGCCACCACCGGGCGCGGCGACCAGCGAGTACGCGGGCCCCGGCAACTCCCGCACCGTACTCACCCGGCCATCCGCATACAGACGCAGCAGCTTCGGATGCTCGGGCTCGAACAACGTGGACTGCCCGAGCAGCAACGAGCCATCCGCCATCGCCACGCCCGCCACCGCGTTCGCCCCGTAGCCCTGGAGCACCGTCGTCCACGTCCGTCCCCCATCCGTGGAGCGCAGCACCGCCGCCTGCGTCTTGTTGCTGCCCATCATCGCCCACAGCGCCCCCGTCACCGGGTCCGCGACGAGCGCATAGCCATGCCGGTGCGCGGTGAGCGTGGAGCGCACGGACCAGGTGGCTCCGCCATTCGTGCTCGCCCACACCCGCACCGGCGCGGAGGCCGAGGTGAAGGTCTGGTACTCGAGGAAGAACCACGCGCCGCCCAGCTCCGCGAAGCTGCGCGGCCCCATCGCCCGGTAGCTGCCCAGGCTCACCTCGTCCTTCCACGTCAGCCCGCCATCCGTGGAGCGCTGGAGGGAGTACGCGCCGCCGTGGCTGGCCACCGCCACCAGCGTCCCGTTCGTCATCGCCGCCAGCGTCCATAGATTTCCCCCACCCTGTCCGCGCGCGGCCCAGCTCACCCCTCCATCCGTGCTCGCCATCAACCGCGAGCGGTCGCCGCCGGCCGCGAGTCCATACAGCGTGCCCGCGCCATCCACCGCGAGCAGCTCGTGGCTCGCGCCCGCGCGCACCAGCTCCAGCGTGAAGGGGTCTCCAGAGGGCTGCTCGTCCAGCGCCATCGCCACCCGCGACACGGTGCCTCGCGAGCTCGCGTCCACCGCCTCGCCGTACAGACACGGCGCCTCGGCGCTGCCCTCCGGCAGCACGTCCACCGCGTTGGGATAACCCTTGAACGTCACGTTTCCGGCGAGCGTCACCGCGTCGCCCAGGCCGCCGTCCGCCCCGAGGACGCGCACGCGCAGCTCGGTGTGTTGATTGAGCACCCGCATGCGGTTGTAGAAGATGTACAGCGTGTCGCCGACGCGGGTGGTGGCCGCCTGGAGCGCCCAGTCGCCCGTGCCCTCCACCAGCTTGCGCGGCCCGAAGGACGTCCCGTCGAAGCGCCGGTAATACAGCCGCTCCGTCTCGTCCTTGTAGACCAGGTGCATGCCACCCTTGCCGTCCGCCACCGCGCTCAGCGCCGCGCCATGGTAGATGCCCTCGGAGAAGGCCTCGCGCACCGGCCCCCACGTGTCCACCGGGTCCGCGTCGGAGCGGATGCGCATGCGCGTGGGCACGAAGCCGTCATGCATGGCGTAGACGAAGACGAGCTTCGTCCCCACGCTCAGCAAGCGACCGCCGCCGCGCCGGTTGACCCTGTCCAGCACCTGGGGCGCCCCAAAGCCCTGCCCGCCGTTGGTGGACACCGCCACCACCGCGGTGGAGCCGCCATCCACCTCCACCCGGAAGGCCTGCACCCAGAAGCGCCCCTTCGAGTCGCGCGTCAACAGCGCCCGCGAGTAGCCCGTGCTGTCATCCGCCGCGTCCAGCACGCGCACCGCCGGCTCCGGCTGCCACGTGTCCGCCGAGGACTGGTAGCGCCACCACTGGAACCAGACGTCATGCCGCCGCGAGGGCGCCAGCTGCGGGCCCTCGTACGAATAGACGAGCGCCACGTCCCGCCCCACCGCCACCAGCTCCGCCCGGTCCGTGTGCGTGGAGTCCGGCTGGATGTCCCCCACCCGCCGCACGGTGCGCAGCCCGTCCTCGGAGCGGTACAGGACCAGCCCCCTGCCCTCCGAGCCACCGTGCTGGATGGCCACCAGGAGGCTGGGAGGACGACTTCCACCCGTGTCGACGTGAACGATGTGGCGCTGCGCCGGGAGCGTCAGGGCATTGCCCCCGCTCACCGGAACCAGCGCCGAGCCGCCCGCCGCCACTACCGCGGCGAGCAAGGCCCCAGCCAGCCCTGTCATGAATCCCTCCCTGAAAGCCCAGGGGGGACAATGTGGGCGACAGTGCGAAGAAGGAAGCCGCCCCGCACCCACGGGGCGCCCCATTCCTTCTCAAGTGAACGGGGCGCCTGTCAGCGGGTGCACGCTCACGCGAGCGCGGCCGTGCACCCTCGAAGCCCGCGAGACTACTTCGTGCGGCGCTTCTTCGCCGGAGCGGCCACGCCCGCGTCCACCGGACCCGCGTCGGGAGCAGTCGCCTCGACCGCGGCGCCCTCCGCGCCCACGCCCGCGTCACCCACGCCCGCGTCGGCGCCCGCGGCACCCGCGCGCTGAACGGCCGGAGGCGGGTTGATGAGCTGGAGCGAGCCGAGGAAGCCGTCCGCCGCCGGAGCGCCGATGCTCGGGTTGAAGAGCACCAGCATGGTGTAGAGGCGCGGGCCCACCAGGTAGTTGCGCGCGCGCACCTCGCCGTTGGGCGAGGACACCGTGTAGGACTTGCCGGGGTAGCCGTCGAGCGTCAGCTCCTGCTCGTTGCTGACGGTGCCCTTGAGCTGGTTGGTGAGGCCGTCGCGGCCCTCGTTCAGGAACGCCTCGGGCGGCCGGCTGG
The DNA here is from genome assembly GCF_010894455.1 of Myxococcus eversor. Classification (GTDB taxonomy): domain Bacteria; phylum Myxococcota; class Myxococcia; order Myxococcales; family Myxococcaceae; genus Myxococcus; species Myxococcus eversor. Next base: position 261,133 of record NZ_JAAIXY010000003.1, read on the forward strand.
CGACGACCTTCTCCGGGTAGTCCGCGATGCTGACCGAGTAGATGACGCCCTCGGGCGTCTGCAGCGAGTAGGCCGCCGTGGACACCTCGCCCGCGGGGATGTTGACCTTCTGGCGCTGGACCTGGGGCTGGCCCGGCATCTTGACGTTGAAGCCTTCCTCGGCGCTCACGTCGGTGAGCTGCGGGGCCGCGGAGGCCGCCGGGTCTCCGCCCGTCTCTCCACCCTCGTTGGGCAGCTCCTCAATCGTGGACGACGCCTCACCGGAGTTGGCGCTGCTGTCGGTCTTCTGCTGACTGACGCACGCGAGGGAAATCAGCGCGAGGGTGGCAATGGAGGCAAGGAGGCGGGACAACGAAGGCATGGGCGCGCTTCCTGAAATGAGTTTTGGGAGGGTTTGAACGCGGTGCGTCGGACGACGCTAGACGAACTGCTCGACTTCTGACTACCCGAGATTCCATCCCCCGCCAGTTTCCAGGTGTCACCAGGACCCCGGAACCGTCGGCGGCAGGACGGACACAGTGCGCCCGGAGGCGGAAAATCGGCCTTCCGGGAGACTACTCGCCCAGATAGGCGCGACGCACCTCCGCGCTCTCCAGGAGCGCCTTGCCAGGGCCGGCCATCACCACCTCGCCCGTCTCCAGCACGTAGCCGTAGTGGGCGGAGTTGAGGGCCAGGTGGGCGTTCTGCTCCACGAGGAGCACGCTGACGCCCGCCTTGTTCACGTCGCGAAGGGTGCGGAAGATGGTCTCCGTCACCTGGGGCGCGAGGCCCAGCGAGGGCTCGTCCAGGAGCAGCAGCTGGGGACGGCTGAGCAGCGCGCGGGCGATGGCCAGCATCTGCTGCTCTCCGCCGGACAGCGTCCCGGCCATCTGGTTGCGCCGCTCCTTGAGCACGGGGAAGAGCGTGAAGTTCTTCTCCATGTCCGCGCGGATGTCCGCGGTGTCCCGACGCAGGTACGCGCCCAGCTCCAGGTTCTCCAGCACGGTGAGGTTGGGGAAGATGCCGCGCCCTTCCGGCGCGTGCGCCATGCCCCGGGGCACCAGCTGGTGCGCCTTGAGGGACGTGGTCTCCTGCCCGCCGAAGTGGATGCGGCCCGCGCTCGCCTTGAGCATGCCGCTCACCGCGCGCAGGGTGCTCGTCTTGCCCGCGCCGTTGGCGCCGATGAGGGCGACGACTTCACCCTTGCCCACCGACAACGACACACCCCGGAGGGCTTGGATGGCGCCGTAGTGGACCTTGATGCCCTCCACCGTCAGCAGGGGAGCAAAGGCCTGGCGCTCGCCCAGAATCTTCACCTGCGCGTCGCTCACGCCGCTCCTCCGTGGCTCTCCAGGTAGCTGTCACCCAGATACGCCTCGATGACCTTCCGGTCGCTTCGCACCTCGGCCGGAGCGCCTCGGGCAATCGTCTCACCGTGGTCCAGCACGGTGATTTGCTCGCAGATGCCCATCACCAGCTTCATGTCGTGCTCAATCACCAGCACGCCCAGCTTGAAGTCGTCGCGCAGCTTGCGGATGAGGACCATCAGGTCCGCCTTCTCGCGCGTGTTCATGCCGGCGGCGGGCTCGTCCAACAGCAGCACGCGGGGCTGGCTGCCCAGCGCACGCGCGATTTCCAGCCGGCGCTGCTCGCCGTAGGGGAGGTTGCGCGCCTCCTCGTCGCGGCGGTGCGACAGGCCCATGACCTCCAGGAGGTGCTCGGCCTGCGCCGTCAGCCGCCGCTCCTCGCGCTGGAAGGACGGGGTGAGCAGGAGCGCCTTCCACCAGTCCGCGTAGTTGTGGCCCGCGTTCACCAGCTTCGCGCCCAGCCCCAGCCGGGACTGGTGCAGCGCCGTCTGCGCGCGGCAGGCCACCTTCACGTTGTCCAGCGCGGTGAGCGCGCGAAACAGGCGGATGTTCTGGAAGGTGCGCGCCACGCCCAGCAGGTTGATTTGGTGCGGCTTGCGTCCGTTCACCTTCGTGTCCCGGACCAGCACCTGACCCTGGGAGGGCTGGTACACGCCGGTCAGCACGTTGAACGCGGTGGACTTGCCCGCGCCGTTGGGGCCGATGAGCCCCAGGAGGTCGCCCTGCTGGATGGAGAGGTGGAAGTCCGTCAGCGCCTTGAGGCCGCCGAACTGGATGCTCACCCCATCCGCCCGCAGGAGCGCGGGAGGAGACTTCGTGTCTGGCGAGGCGGGGGCCACCGGCTGTGCGTTCGCGCTCACGCGAGCCCCCTGCGCTTGCGAGGCAGCCACCGCGGCAGGACGTCCCAGATCTCCTTCGTGCCGAACAGGCCCTGGGGACGCGACAGCATCAGCACGACGAGCAGCAGGCCGTAGATGGGCATGCGAATCTGGTCCACCCGCTGCGCCAGGCTGCCCTCGGTGCCCAGCGCGCCGAACAGCGAGCGCATGCCTTCGGGCAAGAGCGTGAGGAAGATGGCCGCCACGACAGCGCCGGTGGTGGAGCCCAGGCCGCCCAGCACCACCATGACGACGATTTCCATCGAGCGCACGAAGGTGAAGGAGCCGGGGTTGATGATGGGCACGAAGTGGGCGAACAGGCCGCCGGCGATGCCCGCGAAGAACGAGGAGAAGACGAAGGAGCGGACCTTGTAGCCGGTGGTGTCCACGCCCATGGCCTCGGCGGCCACTTCATCCTCGCGGATGGCCCACAGGCTGCGGCCGTGGCTGGAGCCGGCGAGCCGCCGCGCCGCCAGCACGACGAGGAACACCCAGAAGAACACCATGCCCGGGCTGGAGTACTGGGGGATGCCCGACAGGCCCAGCGCGCGGCCGAACGCGTCCGTGTTCTGCACGAAGACGCGGATGATTTCGCCGAAGCCCAGCGTGACGATGGCCAGGTAGTCGCCGCGAAGGCGCAGCGAGGGCAGGCCCACCAAAAAGCCGCACAGCGCGGCGGCGACGCCCCCGACGAGCAAGGCCAGCATGAAGAGGACCTGGTCGCTGGCCGACACCGGCAGGAACGACAGCGCCACCTCCTTGAGCTGCAGGGAGGTGTAGCCCGCGATGTACGCGCCCACGGCCATGAAGCCCGCGTGGCCGATGGAGAACTGGCCCGTCATCCCGTTCACGATGTTGAGGCTCACCGCGAGGATGATGTTCACCCCGACGACGGACAACAGATACGTGGCGAAGTCGGAGCCGGTGAGCGACCAGTGGAACAGCGCGAGCGTGGGAATCGCGATGAGCAGCGGGAGGATGCCGCGCAGCGCGGGAGGGACGAGGGACGGTGCCTCGGGGACGGGAAGCGCGGGGGATTGCATCGTCACACCTTCTCCGCGGCGACCCGGCCGAACAGGCCTCCTGGCTTCACCAGCAGCACCAGGATGAGGAAGCCGAAGGCCACCGCGTCACGCCAGGTGCTGGCCGCGTAGCCCACCACGAACTCCTCCACCAGCCCCAACACCAGCGCACCCACCACCGCGCCCGGCACGTGGCCGATGCCGCCAATCACCGCGGCGACGAAGGCCTTGAGGCCCACGTACAGACCCATGAGCGGGCTCACCGACGTGTCCTTGATGGCGTAGAGCAGCCCCGCGCCCGCGGCCAGGCCACTGCTGAGCATGAACGTCAGGGCAATCACGCGGTCGGTGGGGATGCCCATCAGCGCCGCCACCCGGTGGTCCCAGGACACGGCGCGCATCGCCCGGCCAAAGCGCGTGCCGAAGACGAGGTACTGCAGGCCCACCATCAGCCCTACGGCAATGAGGAAGCTGATGACCTGCCAGTTCCAGACGACGACGTCCCGGTCGCCGATGATGATCCACTCCTTGGGCTCGATGATTTCCGGGAAGGCGCGGGGGCTGGCGCCCGGCAGGAAGCCGATGTCCAGTTGGAAGCCGTAGGAGAGCGCGAAGGAGATGCCGATGGCGGTGATGAGCGCCGTCAGTCGGGGCTTCTCGCGCAGGGGGCGGTAGGCGAAGCGTTCAATCAGGAAGCCGAACAGCGCGCACCCGAGCATGGCCACCGCGAAGACGGCGGCGATGCCCAGGAACGAGCCGCGCGCCTCGCGTCCAATCGCGAAGGCGGTGGCGTAGCCCATGTAGACGCCGACCATCATGACGTCGCCGTGGGCGAAGTTGATGAGCTTGAGGACGCCGTAGACCATCGTGTAGCCGAGCGCGACGAGCGCGTAGATGGTTCCGGCGGCCAATCCGTTGATGAGGTGCTGGAGAAGCTGCGCCATTTAGGGAGAGATGGTCGTCACATACTGCGTCTTGCCGTCCCCGACCTTGAGGACGACGGCGGACTTCACGGCATTGCGATTGTCATCCAGGGTGACGGTGCCCGCCACGCCTGGGAAGTCCTTCGTCTTCGCGATGGCATCCCGCACCGAGGGGCCACTCAAATCCTTGGCGCGCTTGAGCGCCTCCACCGCCACGCGGGCCGCGTCGTAGCCCAGCGCCGCCAGCGCGTCCGGCACGCCGCCGTACGCCGCCTTGTAGTCGGCGATGAACTTCTGCACGCGGGGGTCCGGGTTGTCCGGCGAGTAGTGGTTGGAGAAGTAGCTGCCTTCAATCGCGCTGCCGCCCAGCTCGAAGAGCTTCTCGGAGTCCCAGCCGTCGCCGCCCATCAGCGGAACCTTGAGGCCCACCTCGCGGGCCTGGCGCGCGATGACGCCGACCTCGCTGTAGTAGCCCGGCACGTAGATGCCGTCCGGCTGCGTCTTCTTGATGGCGGTGAGCTGCGCGCGGTAGTCGGTGTCGCCCTGGCTGTAGCTCTCCGTGGTGGCGACCTTGCCGCCCATCTCCGTGAACTTGCGCGTGAAGACGTCCGACAGGTCGATGGAGTAGGCGCTCTTGTTGTCCTGGAGCACCGCCACCTTGCCCAGCTTCAGGTCCTCGCGGGCGAACTTCGCCATGACGAAACCCTGGAACGGGTCGATGAAGCACACGCGGAAGATGTAGTCGCCCTTCTGCGTCACCGTGGTGTTGGTGGACGAGGGCGTAATCATGGGCACGCCCGCCGCCTGCGCCTTCTCCGCCATGGCCAGCGAGTTGGACGAGGCCACGTCGCCCAGGATGAGCACCACCTTGTCCTGCGTAATCAGGCGGGTGGCGGCCTGCGCGGCCTCCTCCGGCTTGCTCTGATTGTCGTAGACGCGGACGGCCAGCTTCTTGCCATTCACGCCGCCCGCGGCGTTGGCCTCCTTGAGCGCCAGCTCGATGCCGTTGCGCGTGGAGATGCCGAAGGTCGCCTGGCCACCGGTGAGCGCGCCCACCTGGCCCAGCAGGATGGTGTCGGAGCCCGCGGCGGGAGTCCCGGTCGCCGTGCTCCCGGACTGACCCTGCGCGGCCTGCGTGCCAGCCTCGCCGGAAGGAGTGGGCTGCGTCTTCTTCTCGCAGGCCGCCGCCATGACGGCGAGCGCGGCGAGCAGCATCGGGGCAAGGCGTCGCATGGGGAGCAATCCTCCTCAACAGGGGGTGCTGCGAGTCAAAGCCCCGGTTTTCTAGGGGAGCCCTCTCCATGGGTCAAGCGCGCTGCCAGTCAGGCCCTCCGCTCACGTACCCTCCGTGCGGCGCGTCACGGGCCACAAAGACCCCACTCACCGTGGGAGAGCAGGGGGAGAGCGGGCGTCCGGTACACCCGTCCCACACCGCGCATGACGCGCCCACCGGGGGCGCCACGAGCCGCGCCCCGCGAGGAAGGCTTTTCGGCGGCGGAGCGACCGCCACACGCCGGGCGGGGGCAAGCAGCCCCGTTGGGGGCAACCACGGGACCGAGCCCCTCGCGCGCATGTCGCCATGGCACTGTTCATCCCCGGACCTGTTCCCACCTTCCGGTTGATGGAGAGGTGGACCGCGCCCTCCATCCAGCCAGCAGGAGGAGAGCCAGCCATGTTCCAGCGCAAGGATGTCAGGGAAGGAATGGCCGTACGCAGCATCGACAACGAGAAGCTCGGCAAGGTCTTCGCCATCGGCGACGACGCATTCCACATCGAGAGGGGTCTGTTCTTCCCCAAGGACTACCGGGTCGCGTTCTCGGAGGTGAGCGAGATTCGCGACGGGGAGGTGATTCTGAACCGGGGCAAGGACGCCCTCCAACAGGTCTCCGACGCCGAGCGCGCCAAGGGCACCGCCGGCGCGGGCATGGCGGCCGGGGCCATGGGCCTGGCCTCCGAGCGCACCACGAAGACGGAGACCCGTGTACGCAACGGGGACCCGGACATCTCCCGGGGCACCGTCACGCCGCTGCCGAGCGCCAACCTGGGCACGGACGCCAGCTACTCGGCCAACATGAGGGCGGACACCGACCTCAAGAGGACCGACTCGCGCCTGGACAAGGAGCTGCGGCGGGACGACGACATCTCCATCCCCGTCCATCGGGAGAAGCTGTCCGTGGAGAAGCGCGACACCCAGGCGGGTGAGCTGCGCGTGCACAAGGACGTGGTGGAGGAGGAGGAAGTCGTCAAGGTCCCCCTGCGCCACGAGCGGGTCCGCGTGGAGCGCCGGGCGGTGACGACGGAGAGGCCCGCGGTGGGCGCGACGTTCAAGGAGGAGACCATCGTCGTCCCGCTCCATGCGGAAGAGGTGGACATCACCAAGCGCTCGGTCCTGGATGAGGAGGTCGTCATCCACAAGGACGTCGTCGAGGAGGAGCGCCGCATCACCGAGCGGGTGCGCCACGAGAACGTGGACATCCGCACCGAGGGCGAGGTCGACGCCCCCCGCACGCTCAACGCCCCCGACGACGACCCGTCGCTGCGCCGCTCCTGAGGCGACGCCCGGGTCAGGCCGCCCGGGCTCCGCTCCTTCCGGAGTGGGGCCGGGCGTCCGCCCCCATCAGCGCGCCGCCTTCTTCTGGGGCGCGGGGCGAGGCTCCGTGTCGATGTCCTCCTGCGGGGGCATCGCTCCGGAGGTCGCCGCCGCCATCAACGGCCGGCCGCCCGCCTCCGTGCGGTCCAGCCGGTTCAGCTCCCGGAGCCGGTCCGGGAAGTGCCGGGCCATCAACCGCGACAGCTCCGTGTCCTTGGCGGGCGTGACGACGTCCACGAGCCGCTCCGCCATCTCCTGCGCGCTCGCGAAGCGCGCCGCGGGAGACTTGGCCAGCGCCACCTCCAGCACCTCCCACAGCGGGCGGGAGATGGTGTCGGGCCGCGTCAGGCGCTCGTCGCAGATGGCCTGCATGGAGACCAGCTCGTCGCCCCGGTCGAACGCGCGCCGCCCGGTGAGCGCCTCGTAGAGGATGAGGCCCATGGCGAACAAGTCGCTACGCGCATCCAACCGCTGCCCCCGGGCCTGCTCCGGGGACATGTACAGCGGCTTGCCCTTGACGATTCCCGGCAGCGTCATCGTCCGCTGCGCGCGGACCTTCGCCACGCCGAAGTCCAGCACCTTCACCTGACCGTCGAAGCCCACCATCAGGTTGTGCGGGGACAAGTCCCGGTGCACCAGGTGCAACGGCTTGCCGTCCTCGCCCTTGAGCAGGTGCGCCGCGTGCAATCCGTGCAGCGCCTGCACGACGATGGCCGCCGCCTGCTCGGGCGTCAGCGCCCCCTTGTGCGCGCGCAGGAGCCGGTCCAGGTCCACGCCACGCACCAGCTCCATGGCGATGAAGTACGCGCCCTGCGCCTCGCCGAAGTCGTAGACGTGGACGAGGTTGGGGTGCGACAGCCGCAGGCCGATGCGCGCCTCGTCCAGGAACTGCTGGACGATGGCCGGGTCCGCCGTCAGGTGCGGGAGGATGCGCTTGAGGGCCACCAGCCGCCCCAGCCCCTCCGGGCCCCGCGCCCGCGCCACCAGCACCTGGGCCATGCCGCCCGTGCCCAGGGGCGTCAGCACCTCGTACTTGCCAATGCGCCCGCGCGGCACCGGCGTGTCGTCCAGCGACAGCTCGTCCAGCCGCTCCAGGGGCCCCTGCCCGTCCGTCAGGGCCAGGAAGGCCAGCACTGCCGTGTCGAGCTGCTCGCCGATGGCCTCCACCAGCTTCATCACCAGCCCGCCGCCATCCTCGAAGGCGCCGTCCACCGCCAGCCCCAGGCCGCCCAGCTCCAGCTTGCCGAGCTTCAGCCGGGTGCAGAACAGCATCCGCCCGTTCTTCAGCCGGTGCGGCCCTCGCCAGTTGGCGGCTTCGAAGACGTCCGCGCCCAAATCGCCCAGCACCCGCGTCAGCACCGGCCCGCGAGTGCCTCGCAGGGACACGAAGCCCGCGGGCGCGTGCACCATGCGCGCGCACTGCGTGAGGAAGACATCCAGCCCCGCGTCCAGCGTCAGGCCGCGCTGGAGGCAGTCCTCCAGGATGTCGTCCGACATTCGATGAACCGCCACCAGGCCGCGCAGGAACGCGACCTCTGTCTCCAACGAAGGGAATTCCACGGGCCCATTACACACCCGCACGCGCTTCCCCGGAAAGTCTGGGGTTGCCGCTAGACGCGCTCGCGGTCCTTCAAGGACACGCTACTGGACACCCGCTCGGAGGAGGCCGAGGACAGCGGCAGGGCGCGGCGGTCGTCGATGAGGCCGTGGATCTCCAGCATGTGCTCCAGGTGGGCCACGCGCGCCTTCAGCATCGCCGTGTCCGGGTGCTGGCCGAGCTGGGCCTCGCGCAGCCGGATGAACGCCTCCAGCACCGGCTTGAGCGAGAAGCGCAGCGTCAACCCGAGAAAGGGGATGCCGACCGTCATCGCCACCACCGACGTAATCACCACGGCTTCGACTGGATCCATGACTCACGACCTCGGAACGGACAGGGGGTGCTTCACGCTACGAAAGAGGCGTGGAGATGATTGCACGCCCCCCGTCCGGAATCCGGGGGTGCTCGTTCAGCTCGCCTGGCCGGTATAGATGGCGTCGGCGATGCGGTAGGCGCTGCCCTCCAGGCGCTGGAAGGACTCCTTGAGGGCCACCGCGTCGGAGGTGTTGAGCATGCCCTTGAGGCGCTCCAGGTCCGTGCGAATCTCCTCGCGGTCCTTCTCCGACAGGAGGCTGGCGTACTCCTCCAGGCTCTTCTCCGTCGTGTAGATGAGGCCGTCGGCGTTGTTGCGCAGCTCCGCCAGCTCCTTCTTCTTCTTGTCGTCGGTCGCGTGCGCCTGCGCGTCGGAAATCATCCCCTGGATTTCCGCCTCCGACAGACCGGAGTTGCTCACCACGCGCACCTGCTGGACCTTGCCGGTGCCCAAATCCTTGGCGCTGACGTGGACGATGCCGTTCGCGTCGATGTCGAAGGACACTTCAATCTGCGGCACACCGCGCGGCGCCGGGGGGATGCCCACCAGCTCGAAGCGCGCCAGCGTCTTGTTGTCCGCCGCCATCTCGCGCTCGCCCTGGAGGACGTGCACGCTCACCAGCGGCTGGTTGTCCACCGCGGTGGAGAACACCTGGCTCTTCTTGCAGGGGATGGTGGTGTTCTTGTCGATGATTTTGGTGAAGACGCCGCCCGCCGTCTCCACGCCCAGGGACAGCGGCGTGACGTCCAGGAGGAGGACGTCCTTCACCTCGCCCTTGAGCACGCCACCCTGGATGGCCGCGCCCACGGCGACGACTTCATCCGGGTTGATGCCCTTGTGCGGCTCCTTGCCGAAGAACTCGCGCACCTTCTGCTGCACGCGGGGCATGCGCGTCATGCCGCCCACGAGGAGCACCTGATTGACGTGCTGCGCGCTCAGGCCCGCGTCCTTCAGGGCAATCTTGCAGGGTTCAATCGTGCGGTCGATGAGGTCCGCGACGAGCGCCTCGAACGTGGAGCGGTCCACCGTCTCCGTGAGGTGCTTGGGGCCGGACGCATCCGCGGTGATGAACGGCAGGTTCACCTCCGTCTCCGGCGCGCTGGACAGCTCGTGCTTGGCGCGCTCGGCGGCTTCCTTGAGCCGCTGCAGCGCCATGCGGTCCTTGCGCAAATCGAGCCCGTTGTTCTGCTCGGCGAAGCGCTTGGCCAGGTAGTCGATGAGCCGCTGGTCGAAGTCCTCGCCGCCCAGGAACGTGTCGCCGTTGGTGCTCTTCACCTCGAAGACGCCGGCGGTCAGCTCCAGGATGGAGATATCGAACGTGCCGCCGCCCAGGTCGTAGACGGCGACGCGCTCGGTGCCGCCGTCCTTCACCTTGTCCAGGCCGTAGGCGAGCGCCGCCGCGGTGGGCTCGTTGATGATGCGCAGGACGTTGAGGCCGGCGATGCGGCCGGCGTCCTTGGTGGCCTGGCGCTGGCTGTCGTTGAAGTAGGCGGGGACGGTGATGACCGCCTCGGTGACGGGCTCGCCGAGGTAGTCCTCCGCCGTCTGCTTCATCTTCATCAGGATGATGGCGGAGACCTCCGGCGGGCTGTGGCCCTTGCCGCGAATCTCCACCCACGCGTCGCCGTTGGGGCTGGTGGCCACCCGGAACGAGCTGACGCTGATGGCCTTCTTCGCCTCCGGCGAGTCGAACTTGCGGCCGATGAGCCGCTTCACCGCGAAGACGGTGTTCTCCGGGTTGGTGATGGCCTGCCGCTTGGCAATCTGGCCCACCAGCCGCTCACCGGAGTCCGTGAAGCCCACCATCGAAGGCGTGGTGCGGCTGCCCTCGCTGTTGGGAATGACCACCGGCTCGCCGCCTTCCATGACGGCGACGCACGAGTTGGTCGTCCCGAGGTCGATTCCAATCACCTTGCCCATGATGCTTACTGACTCCCCCCGGAAGTGCTGTCCGACTGCGGCACGTGTGCCTCGGCGCGCGGCTCACCGTCCCGCGAGGACGGCGCCTCCACGGCCTCGGGCGGCGTGGTTGATGGAGTCTCCACCGCGGACGCGGCTTCGACGACGGGCGCGACTTCGGGTGCTCGCGCGACGACGACGAGGGCCGGACGCACCAGCCGCTCGTTGAGGAAGAAGCCGCGGACCACCTCGAAGGCCACGTGGCCCACGGGCACGTCCGCCGTCTCCACCTGCTGGATGGCCTCGTGCATGCGCGGGTCGAACGGCTGTCCCTTGGCGCTGAAGGACTTCACGCCGTGGCGTCCGAGCGTGTCCTCGAAGGACTTGCGCGTCATGGCCACGCCCTTCTGGAAGCTGTCGATGTCGGTGGACTTGGCCGCCGCCTCGAGCGCGCGGTCCAGGTTGTCCAACACCGGGAGCAGGTCCTTGAGCAGCTTCTCCGAGCCGAAGCGCTGGACCTCCTCCTTCTCCTTCTGCGCGCGCTTGCGGTAGTTCTCCAGGTCCGCGGCGGCGCGGACCATGCGGTCCTGCGCTTCCTTCGCGCGCTCGTGCGCCTCGCGCAGCCGGTCCATGGTTTCGCGGCCCTTGGCCTGGCTGAACTCGACTTGCGCCTTGAGCGATTCCACCTCCGCGCGCAGGGCGGCGACCTCTTCGGCTGTCGCCGGAGTCGCCACGAGGTCATCGGAAGTCACGGAAAGCTCGGGGGAAGCGGCGAGGTCCTCGTCGGAGGCGGCGGCCTGGGGGGCCTCCACCTCGATGACGGTCACCTCGTCATCCTCCATTCGACGCTCGACGCTGCGGACCGCCGCGTCGATGACGTCCTGCCCGATTTCCGCCTGGATGCTGTCCTTTTCGCTGGAGCCGGCCACGGCGCGCACTATCTCACGCGCCGCACACCGTTCCAACAGCCGGGAACGACTCACGGAATCCGGGCCTCACGATTGTGCGGGCCCGCTTCAGGCGGAGTGGAACTTCACGCTCAGGCGGTGGGCTTCTTGGCGCGGCCCATCGTCTTCTTGGAAGCCGGAGCGGCCTTCTTCGCTGCTTGCCCGCCCGCCTTCTTGGCCTTGGCGCGACCGATGGACTTGGTGCCCGCGGCCTTCTTCGCGGCGCGGGGCTCGGCCTTCGGAGCCGGGCTTTCCGTGGGAGCGGGCTCGACGGGGCTCGCGCGGGAGGAGGCGCCCTTGGCCCCCTTGGCCTTCTTGCTGGCGGGGGGACTGGCCGTGGCCTCGCCCTCCTGGTGGAAGGCGCGCTCCACGGCGCCCTCGACCTGGCGCACGGCCGTTTCAATCTTCTCCGCCGCCACCTTGGTGCTGCTGGCCGCCCAGGTGCGCAGCTGCTCCAGGCCTTCCTTCACCTTGGCCTGCTTGTCCGGGTCCTTCACCTCCTTGAGGAGGCGCTGCGCCTCGCCGCGAAGGTCGTCGGTCGTGCGCTTGAGTTCGTCACCGGTGCGCTTGAGGAACTCCATCAACTGCTTGTCCCACTTCTCGGCCATTGAGCGTGTCCTCTCGTCGGGCGGCGGCAGAGCCCCCCATGGTTCCCGCGACTCTCTTGAATATGTCACGGACGACGCTGGCGGCCATTGCCGTTCCAACGCGGCGCGACGTCCGCCGGCTCTGTCCCTGTTCGAGGCCGTCATCGTCGCGCAACAAGGATTTGGCTAGAGTGTCTCGTTTCAAATGCGGGGCCCGGCCGAGGGCCCGACCTGTTGGAGCCACACCCATGTCTTTCGTCCGCGCCGCCGGGGCACTCGTCGTCCTGGCCTTCTTGAGCGCCTGTCCGGGGAGCAATCACGAGGACCCCGGCGGGGGGCCCAAGTTCCCCACCACCGAGCTGGCCGACACCACGGTGGGCGCCACGTACGAGGCGCGCCTGACGGCCACCGGAGGGACGGCGCCCCTGAACTACACGCTGGAGACGGAGCCGCCCCCGGGCTTCTCCTTCTATTCGGCCGACGCGAAGCTCACCGGCCCCGCGAGCGCCTCCGGTGAGTTCTCCCTCCGGGTGAGCGTGCGGGATGTGGAGAAGAGCCAGGATTCGCACACGTACAGCTTGAAGGTGTGGCCGGCGCCGCTGCTCTCCAACACCGCGCCGCTCGCCGCGTTCACCGGCAACGGCTACACGCACACCTTCGGCGTGACGGGCGGGCGGCTGCCGCTGAAGTTCTCCGTGGTGGAGGGCTCGCTGCCCTCGGGCCTGTCGCTGACGCAGGACGGAGAGGTGACGGGCGTGGCGGAGCTGACGGGCACGCAGACCTTCACCCTGCGGGTGGAGGACGCCAGCGGCGTGAGGGTGGAGGGCCGCTTCTCCGTGGAGGTGAAGCCGAGCACGGTCATCCCGGACGGAGGACCTCCGACGAGCTTCCCCCTGTCGGTGGGCAACTGGAACATCGAGTGGTTCGGCTCGCCCACGGAGGACCCGGCGGACGACGCGCTCCAGTTGGCCAACGTGCGGACCGTGCTCAGCGACGCGGGCGTGGACGTGTGGGGCCTGGGGGAGATGGTCAACACGGCGCAGTTCGAAACGCTGAAGACCCAGTTGCCCGGCTACTCGGGGTTCCTGGCCAATGACCCCGTGGTGACGTTCGGCTCCGACTCCTACTCGTTCAACGAGCAGAAGGTGGGCCTGCTCTACAGGACGGGGCTGGTGGAGGTGCGCCAGGCTCAAATCGTCCTGGGCGAGTACGACTACGACTTCGCCGGCCGGCCGCCGTTGCGCGTGGACCTGCGCGTGAGCCGGGGCGGCTCCAGCGTGGACCTGACCATGCTGGTGCTGCACATGAAGGCCAGCGCCACCGCGGATGACTACGCGCGGCGGCTCGCGGCGGGCCAGCATCTCAAGGGGTACCTGGACGTCAACCTGCCCACGCAGCGGGTGATGGTGGTGGGTGACTGGAACGACGACGTGGACGAGTCCACCACCACGAACCCCGGCACGGGGGGACAGAAGTTCGACACGCCCTACCGCAACTTCGTGAACGACACGGAGCGCTACACCTTCGTCACCCAGGCCATGTCGCTGCAGGGCGTCGCCTCCACGGTGAGCTTCAGGACGTTCATCGACCACCAGCTCGTCAGCAACGAGATGCTGGCGAACTACGTCTCCAACTCGGCGGCCGTGATTCGGCCGACCCTCCCCAGCTACGGCTCCACCACGTCGGACCACTACCCCATCATCAGCCGCTACAACTTCGGTCAGGTGGTGGCGCGCGGCCTGAAGCTCACCGCGCCCAACGGCGGCGAGTCGTTCGGCGCGGGCGACACGGTCGGCATCACCTGGACGTCGGCCGGGGTGAGCACGGTGCGGTTGCAGTACTCCCTGGATGACGGGCTCACGTGGACTGACATCGCCGCGTCCGTGCCCGCGACGCCCGCCACGTACACCTGGACGGTGCCCTCGGTGGAGTCCGCCACGGCGCGGGTGCGCATCAGCGACGCACAGGACGCCACCTTCACCGATGGGAGCGACGGCGTGTTCGTCGTGAACCGGCCGGTGCCCACGCTGTTCATCAACGAGTACCTGCCCCACCCGAACAACGTCTCGGGGACCGAAACGGTGGACTTCGACAAAATGTTCGTGGAGGTCCGAAACACCGGCACCACCGCCGTGAACCTGGGCGGCTACTCCATCCACGACGAGGAGTCGCGGCGGGGCGACAAGCCCGCGCGCCACGTCTTCCCGGGGGGCACGATGCTCCAACCGGGCAAGGTCTACACCGTCTACTCCGGCGCGTCGGCGGTGCCCTCGGGCGTGCCCAACGTCGCCTACGCCAATGGCGGCGATGGACTGCGCTTCAACCGGGGCAAAAACACCGGCAGCTCCGGCGACACCGCCTTCCTCCTGCGTCCGGACGGCTCCGAGCAGGACAAGAGCAGGTACGACGACGCCACCCAGGGCATCTCCCACAACCGCAGCCCGGACGGCTCAGCCGCGGGGAGCTGGGTGCCGCACAACACGCTGTCCTCCTCGGGCGCGTCTCCCGGCACCCGCGTGAACGGCTCGGCGTTCTGAGCCGCCGGCAAGGAGACACGGCATGGTGGAGACGCTCACGCTGTATCGCCCGGTGGGTCTCAAGGAGGCGCAGCTCGTCCTGGCCCGCGACTGTCGTGGCTTCCCGCCCCGGCTGCCGGACCAGCCCATCTTCTACCCGGTGATGAACGTGGACTCCGCGCGGCAGATTGCCCGGGACTGGAACGCTCCAGACCCGGGCTCCGGCCACGTGGGCTTCGTCACCGCCTTCGACGTGGAGGCCGCGTGGCTCGCCCGCTACCCCGTCAAGACGGTGGGCGCCCGGCAGCACCAGGAGCTGTGGGTGCCCGCCGAGGAGCTGGAGGACTTCAACGCCCACCTCGTCGGCCCCATCCGCTTCATCGAGAGCTGGTACGGCCCGGACTACCAGGGGCCCCCCTCACCCCTGGGTTCCCTGGAGCCTGCTCCGGGCAGACCATGCGGGCTTCCGGGTGTCCCCGGCCCCACTCCCAAGGTGGAGCCGTAGAAAATAGTTCGGGCCCATAAAAGCGCGTCCCGACAACTATTTCCGGGACGCGCCGCAAGGAATTCGGCGCCTCTTCGTTGAGGTGCACAACCCATTTCGCGCGCAGGCTCCGTATCCCTTTCAAGGGTGACGGCTGGCCGGGCATCGGGCCCGAGCCGGTTCGCGTGGGGTCGGAGAGACCGTGCTGCCAGGCAATGACCGTTCCGTCCTGGAGTCCTTCCGCCGTGGGGACTCGTCCGTCCTCACGCAGGTGTACCGCGTCTATTCGCCGGAGGTGCTGCGCTACCTCTCGCGGCGCTTCTCCGTGGGCGCGGACGGAGGGGCCACGCGCACCGTGTCCCTGTCCGCGCTGGATTTGGACGCGGCCCATCAGGAGACCTTCGTGCGCGCGTTTCGTCCCAACATGCGGCAGGCCTATGACGGCGTGAGGCCGTACCTGGGATTCCTGCTGACGGTGGCGCGCTCCACGGCCATCGACCTGATGCGCGCGTCGGGACGGGTGTCGCGGGAAGCCGTGTCGCTGGACGAAGCACCGGAGCTGAGCCAGTTGCCCAACGAGGGGCGCAGCCCGGAGGAAGAGGCGCTCGGCACCGAGGTCCGGACGCTGGTGCGCCGCTTCCTGGAGACGCAGTCCGAGGAAGGTCGTGCCCTGGCGCAGCTCCGGTTCGTGGACGGGCTGTCCCAGGAAGCCGCCGCCGAAAAGCTCCGACTCACCCGAGGCGAGGTTCGCGTGCGCGAGCGACGACTGCGCACGCAGTTCACCGAACACCTGAAGTCCTCGGGCTGGCTGGACACGGCGGCCGAGCCTGGGCGCATGGAGCTGGGCGTCATCCTGGCCACCCTGGCCCTGTGCGCAATAGGGAGCATCCCATCATGAGGTGGTACGAGCGACACATCGACGCCAGCCTGCCGCGCTGGGCCCAGGGAGAGCTGCCCGCGCCCCAGGCCGCCCGCCTGCTGCGCCACGCCCATGTCTGTCACCGGTGCGGCCCGCTCTATGAACGCTGGGCCCAGGCCCATCGCGCCCTGGAGGACTCGCTGGACGCGCCCTCCTCCATGGAGCGGCTCGCGCTGACGGAAGGTGGATTGGAAGCGGCGCTCGCGGCGGCGGAGCCCCTGTCCGTGCCCTCGCGGTGGCCGTCGATGGTGGCGCTCGCGGGCGCGCTGACCGCGGTCGTCGCCGCCATGGTGCTGACGCCCGCCCTGACGGACGAGTTCCGTGCCCGGGGCCTGGGCACCCCACCCCCTGGCGTGGCGCTGCGCATCTTCTGCGCCACCCCGGGCCAGCCGCTGCGGGAGCTGCACTCGGGTGAAGCCTGCCCGGCTGGCGCCATGCTGGCCTTCGCCGCGGGCGGACAGGCGCCGTACACGCATATCGCCGTCCAGGTGAGAGGCACGCGGCGCGCGGAGCTCACCGCCGGTCCCTTCGTGCTGTCCGGTGCGCCAGGCAAGGAAGCGCCCCTGGAGTTGACGGTGCCGCTTCCGGAGACGGTGGGTGAGGCGGAGGTGACCGCGGCGTTCGCCGACAGCCCGTCCGCGGCCCTGGCGGCCTTGCGTGGGGAGGAGACGGGGGGGGCAGTGGTGCTCAAGCAGGCGCTGAGGGTAGAGGAAGGACCATGAACAAACTGGGAGTGCTCCTCGGGGCCGCCGCGCTTTTCGCCGCTCGCGACGCCTCGGCGGAAGCCCTGGTCCGCCGAGCGCTCGTGATTGCCCACAACGGCAGCGACGACCCGTCGTTGCCCGCGCTGCGTTTCGCGGACGATGACGGCGTGCTGTGGGCGGAGACCCTCCAGCGGTTGGGCGTGGAGACGACGCTGCTGGTGGACCCGGATGCCGCCACGCTCGCGGGCGCGCGGCCGGTGCTCGCGGGCGCGCGCCCTCCCACGCCCGACGAGGTGAAGCGCGAGGTGGCCCGCCTGCGCGCCGCCAGCCTGGCCGACGACGAAGCCGGCCGCGAGACGGACGTGCTCGTGGTGTACGTGGGCCACGGCAACACGGATGAAGCCGGCCGCGCCTACTTCACCCTGGCCGGAGGCCGGCTGGACAAGGCGAGCCTCTACGCCGACGTGGTGGACCCGCTGGGCGCCGACTACGTGCACCTCATCGTCGACGCCTGCCGCGCCTCCGGCGTCGTGGGGAGCCGGGGCGGACAGACGGACACGGCGGTGCTGGCGGAGCTGCGCGGCATGCTCGCGCGCGAGCAACTGGCCACCCGGCCCACCGTGGGCGCTCTCTTCGCGGAGAGCGAGGACGGGGAGACGCACGAGTGGTCCCGCATCCGCGCGGGCGTCTTCAGCCACGTGGCGCGCTCGGGGCTCCTGGGCGCCGCGGACATCAACGGCGACGGACAGGTGGAGTACAGCGAGCTGGGCGCGTTCGTCTCCGCGTCGCTGCAGGGCGTGAAGGGCCTGCCCGCGCGGCTGAGCATCCACGCCTTCGCGCCCACCGGCGCGCCCCGCCGTCCCCTCGTCGGACAGGCCCCCAGCGGCCCCAGCCTCGCGCTGTCCACCGGCTTCGGGCACTCGCGCCTCTCCGTGGAGGACGCGGACGGGCGGCGCCTGGCGGACGTGCGGCGCTCCGAGGACCAGTACGTGATGCTGCGGCTGCCGGAGCGCGAGGTGTACTGGCTGCGCACGCCCACCAGCGAGGCCCGCGTCACGCTGGCGGAGCTGTCCCAGGACGTGCTGCCGGAGCTCAAGCCGCGCGAGCTGCAGGAGCGCGGTCCCGCCGAGGAAGCCCTGCGTCGCGGCCTGTTCGCCATGCCGCTCGACAAGGACTTCTATGACCAGTACGTGGCGGCCGCGGGGCTGGTGCCGGTGGATTTCTCCCGCGCGTTTCCTCCGGCCGCGGGCGGCGACTTCGTGTCCCGGCGGTTCGCGATATCCAGCCCCTCCCCCTGGCCGTCGTGGGAGGTGGGCCTCCTGGGTCACCAGGCCCCGCTGGGGCTGGGCTCGTTCTCCACCGGCCCGAGCCTCTCCTGGCGCAGCGACACCTGGCCTCACCTGTACTACGGCGCGCGCGCCTCCTACTCGCTGATGCCGGTGGCGTTCGAGGGCATCCGCACCCACCGCGCCACGGTGCAGGGGCTCTTGGGCCTGCGGGATGGGGTGCGCACGCCGCTGTTCCTGGAGGCGGGGCTCGGCTGGGGCGTGCTGGGCGTGACGTCGAAGGCCAGGCGCATGGGAGATCCGACGCTGCTGACGACGCACGCGGCGGCGGGCGTGGCGGGGCGGCTCTTCGGACTGAAGCTGAGACTGGCGGCCACGGTCGCCGCGGACCGCGTCACGCTGGACGGTGACGACCAGTGGGACCGGATGTTCGGCATCGAGCTGGGGCTGAGGCGCTGACGGCGTCCGGACCAGGGGAAGAGCGCTCGTGATGCGATGTCTCTGGATGACGCTGCTGGTGCTGGCCTCGGGCTGTGACGCCATCGACCTGGAGCTATTCCAGCACAAGCCCCTGTCCCGCTTCGAGGCAGAGCCCCCCGGTGACATCTGTGAGCACGGTGGACGTCGCGTGCTCACGGGCCTGGACACGAACAGCGACGGCGTCCTGGACGACACCGAGGTCCGCACCACCGACTACGACTGCAACCGGGCGCTGCCCGAGGTGCTGGTCGTCACGCGGACGCTCCTCCCGGGAACCACGTGCCCGCTGGGCGGAGAGCTCGTCGAGGCGGGCCTGGACGTGAATGGCGACGGGGAGCTGGAGGCGGAGGAGGTCTCCCAGAGCGCCATCACCTGTCGGGAGTCCTCGACGGTGGTGTACCGGGTGAGTGACGTGGACTCGTATCCCCTGGCCTGTGACGAGGGGACCTCCCTCGTGGAGGCGGGGCCCGACCTGGATGCCGACGGAGCGCTCGACGACTCGGAGCGCCGCGCACAGACCGCCGTCTGCGCGCCCGCGTCGACCGTCCGCGTGCGCCTGCAAATCGAGCCCCCCGGGGCCCGCTGCGCCTCCGGCGGCACGCGCCTCAACGTGGGCACCGACGCGAACGGCAACGGGACGCTCGAGGACTCCGAGGTGGCCACGCGCACCTACGTGTGCCTCTCGACGAACACGTTCACCGGCGACTACTTCCTGCGCGACGCGGTGGACCTGGAGGTGCTGCGCGCGTTCTCCCGAATCGAGGGCACGCTGAACATCCAGGACACCGCGCTGCCTGAAATCGTCCTGCCCTCGCTCGTCGCGGTGGAGGGCCCGCTGTTCGTGGGGGGCAACACGGCCCTGACGCGCCTGGAGCTGGAAGGGCTGAGCTTCGTGGGCGGCGGCGTCAGCCTCTACACAAATCCAGAGCTGGTGACGCTGACGCTCGGAGGCCCGACGGAGCAGGACATCCTGTGGGTGGAGGGGGACTTCGAACTGCAGCAGAACCCCAAGCTCGCGAGTCTGGACGGAATGAAATCCGTGCAGCCCCGGGGCAACCTGTCCTTGTTCGACAACGACTCGCTCACGGACCCGGGCTCGTGGCACCTGACGCAGCTGCCCGGCTCGCTCGACGTCATCGGCAACGAGCAGCTGACCCGGCTGCCCTTCCGGGCCCTGCTGCGCGTGGGAGGCTCCATCGCCATCAACGAGAACCCCGCGCTCGTGGGGCTGGAGTTGACTCGCCTGGAGACGGTGGGCAACACCGTCACCATCCACCGGAACGGCTCGCTGACCGACCTGACGGGCCTGCCCGTGCTCCGGACGATTCAAGAGGGTCTGTACGTGACGGACAACGACTCCCTGGTCTCCACGGCGGGGCTGGGCGAACTCACCACCGTGAGCTGGCTGCACGTCGCCGACAACGACGTCCTGGCGGCCTGCGACTTCCCTCGGCTGATGACCATCCCTGGCCGATTTGACCTGATGCGCAACAAGGCGCTGGCGCGCCTGGGGAGGTTCCCGTCCCTGGTCTACCTGCCGCGACTGACGCTCGCGCAGAACGACTCGCTGAACGACCCGTCGGGGTTGGACCGTCTCTCCAGCATGGAAGAACTCGAGGTGACGGGGAACGCGTCGCTCAGGAACATGGACGGGCTCAACCACCTCAGGACGCTGGCGAAGCTCAAGGTGGACTCCAATCCCGCGCTCGAGCGGCTCTCATTGGACGGCCTCCAGCGAGTGAACGAGACGCTGGAAATCATCGGGAACCCGGCGCTGCCCACCTGCATGGCCAACCTCTTCGCGAACCGGGTGTTCAACGGGATAACGAGAACCATCGAGGGCAACGACGACACTCCCACCTGCGCGCCCCCTCCCGATGGGCTGACAGGATTGGACGCGTCGCCCGTTGAAGGACGCCTTCGATGAGAGTGTTCTGGCTGCTGGCCCTGCTGCCCTGGGTCACGGGCTGTGAAGCGCTCCGCTTGAGAGAGCTGCTGAAGCAGTTCCCCCCGCTCTCGCGCACCGTCGTGGAGCCTCCGGGTGAGCGCTGTCCCCTGGGAGGACAGGTGGTGTTCGTGGGCATGGACACCAACACGAACGACGCGCTCGACGACGACGAGGTGACGAGCACCCAGGTCCACTGCTCCACCCTGCCCGAGCTGGTGGTCATCATGGAGCCGGTGCCCTTCGGGACACGCTGCCCGGGAGGCGGGCAAGTCACCCGCGCCGGTCGAGACACGGACGGCAACGGCGTCCTGGACGCGGAGGAGACTGACCGCGAGGTGTACTCCTGCTGGAAGGTCACCGACGCGCCCATCCTCTCGCGCGTGCGCGTCCCCTCGCCGTCCCTCGTCGCCTGTCCCGAGCCCACCACGCACATCCTCGTCGACGCGGGACCCGACGAGAACGGCGACAAGAACCTCGACGATGACGAGGTGAGGCTTACCCTCAGCACCTGCGCCCAGGAGCCGCTGCTGCGGGTGGAGCTGGACTGGGAGCCTCCCGGTGCCCGCTGCGCGGTGGGAGGTACTCGCGTCCTCGCGGGCATGGACCAGAACGCCGACAGGCAACTGGACGCCCTGGAGGTCCTCATCTCCAACGTCCTCTGCGAGGACGGGCGCACCTTCGATGGCGACTTCCTGGTCCAGCGCGACACGGACCTCGCCGTGCTCCAGGGCATCAGCCGCATCCGAGGCAACCTCCTCTTCTTCAACGGAAGTCCGACCCTGGCGCAGGCGAAGCTGCCCTCGCTGGAGGTCGTCGACGGCGCCGTTGTCATCGAGAGCAATCCCTTCCTCACGCGGATGGAGGCGCCCGGGTTGCGCTTCGTCGGCGAGGGGCTGACGATTCGAGGCAACGATGCGCTGGAGACGCTGACCGTCGGCGGAGGCGGAGCCGGATGGCTGTGGG
The DNA here is from genome assembly GCF_010894455.1 of Myxococcus eversor. Classification (GTDB taxonomy): domain Bacteria; phylum Myxococcota; class Myxococcia; order Myxococcales; family Myxococcaceae; genus Myxococcus; species Myxococcus eversor. The sequence continues at coordinate 282,535 of NZ_JAAIXY010000003.1, forward strand.
TGTCCCGGGACCTGACCGTCGAAAACAACGCCCGGCTGAAGAGCCTGGACGGACTGCGGTCCGTCGTTCCTCGCCGCAATGTCCAGGTGAAGGGGAACGCCGCCCTCACCCATCCGCTCAATGGCCTGGGACTCCAGTCCATCGAGTTCCTTGAAGGGTCGCTGAGCATCTCCTCCAATGGCGCGCTGGAGAGGCTGCCCCTGGCCACCCTGGCGCGAGTGAACGAAGACGTGGTCATCGAGGACAACGCCAGCCTGGCGACACTCGTGGGGACGCGGCTGGAGTCCATTGGCGGAGGCCTGCTGGTACAGGGCAACCCCATGCTGCTGAACCTCGCGGGCCTGTCGTCACTCCAGGTCGTCTCCGGCAAGCTGCAGGTGAGGGAGAACGCGGGGATGGTCACCTCCTACGGCCTGTCCTCTCTCTGGCATGCCGGGAGCATCTTCTTCGCTCGCAACAACGCGATGACGGTGTGGGGAGGAATGACCACCCTCCGGAGCGTGGAGACGGGCATCTCGGTGGACGCCAACGCGAAGCTGGAGACCATCGGCTCCATGACCTCACTCGTGAACGGGCCGTGGCTCGCGCTCTACGGCAATCCCAGGCTGACCGCGCTGCATGGGCTGGGGAACCTGGAGCAACTGCGAGGCTTCTCGGTCAACGACTGCGACTCGCTCACCACGCTGAACGAGCTGACGAAGCTGCGCACCATCGACACGCTGATGGTGGAGGACAACGCCCACCTGACCCAACTGGGCTTGGACCCGGTGCGACAGGTGTCCGGCTATCTGGCCGCCCGGAACAACCCGCGGCTTCCCACCTGCCAGATTCAGGCGTTCGCCGGACGGGTCTACACGGGCCGCCCGGACCTGCTCTTCGTGGAAGGCAACGACGACCAGGCTCCCTGTCCATGAGTCCGCGCGACGGGAGCAGCATGCGCGATGAGAAGCGACGAGGAGCACCTTCGATGCGATGGACCTGGGCCGTACCGCTGCTCCTGCTCGGAGGCTGTGATGCGATTCGCATCGACGACTTCCTCGCGCCTCACGCGACGCTCACCCGCAAGGAGCCGGAGCCGCCCGGCGAGCACTGTGAGCATGGAGGTGAGGCGCTGCTCGCGGGGCCGGATGCGAATGACGACGGGCTCCTGTCCGACGACGAGGCGGCCAGCATCCAGTACTTCTGCGACAAGCGCCCCCCGCGCGTCGCGCAGCGCACGCGGGAGGAGCCGGTGGGCACGCGGTGCGAGCACGGCGGGCACGCGGTGGAGACGGGCATCGACTCGGATTGGGATGGCGTGCTCGACGACGCCGAGGTGACGGCCACCGAGTACGTCTGCGCCACGACCTTCCCCGGCGTGCTGGTGCGCACCAGGGCCGTGCTTCCGGGCGCGGCGTGTCCACTGGGCGGACAACTGACGCACGCGGGCAACGACACGAACCAGGACGGCATCCTGTCCGACGACGAAATCACCCGCGAGGTCTACGGTTGCCTGGAGCCCGAGACGGTGCTCACGCGAGTGGTGTTGCTCGGGACGCGAGGAGGCAGTGAGTGCGGCTCCACGGACATCCATGCCGTGGAGTCGGGACCTGACCTGGACCGGGACGGCACCCTCGACGACGACGAGCTTCGCGCCGCGAGCCACATCTGCAACCCGCGGGTGCCCATCCTGACACGCCAGCATGCGGAGGCGCCCGGTGTGAACTGCCCCGCTGGCGGCATGGCCGTGGCCTACGGCGGAGACGAGGACAAGAACGGGGTGCTGGAGGAGCTGGAGGTCCTGGCCCGGCATTACGTGTGTCGGTCCGCCGCCACCCATGACGGCCCCTACGAACTGCTCGACGCCACGGACGTCGCCGCGCTCCAGAACATCTCCCACATCCGGGGAGGTCTCATCATCTCCTCGCAGGTGGCCACGGAGGTGGTGCTTCCCGGGCTGGAGTTCGTGGAGGGCTCCGTGGACATCCACGACAACCCGCTGCTCGTGCGCGTGGCCATCCCCGGGCTTCGCTTCGTCCGGGATGACCTGCTCATCGCCCGCAACCCTCAACTGACCTCGTTGACGTTCGGCCCCGCCGCCTTCCCTCCGAGTCGCGAGGTCCCGGTGGGCCGGACCCTGAAGGTGGAGCGGAACGCCCAGTTGTTCTCCCTGGCCGGGACGAGCGCCCTCGCCCCTCGGCAGGGCCTTGAAATCACGGACAACGCCCTCCTCGACAGCGCGGGGAGCTTCACCTTCGTCCAGAGCATCACGGGCACGGTGCTCATCTCGGGCAATCCGGCGCTGAGAGACCTTCCACTGCCGCAGGTCACCTTCGTCGGGTCACTCTCCGTCGTCGACAACCCCTCGCTCCAGACGCTGGCCGGGCTGCGCAAGCTGCGGACCGCGCAAGCCAACGTCTCCCTCGTCCGCAACGAGGCGCTGGAGGACTCCGCCCTGCTGGAGAACCTGCAGACCGTCGGCAGCGACTTCGAGGTGTCGGGAAACCCTCAGCTCAAGCGCCTGGAGCTGCCCAACCTCTCCCGGGTGGGGGGCTTCACCATCGAGGGCAACAGCAACCTGTCGGTCGTCGGCCCCATGCGGTCCTTGAGGGACGTGGGTTCGCACCTCCGCATCATCGGAAACGCGAGGCTGTTTCAAGTCACGGAGCTGAGCGCCCTGCAGAGCATCCGCGGTGAGCTGGCCATCGCCAACAACCGCTCCCTGGTGGACCTGTCGGGCCTGGAGCGACTGACCGTCGTCAGCTACGTCTACGCGGATGGGAACACGAACCTGCCGACCCTGGCGGGGCTGAAGGGGCTGCGCGAGGTGGACGGCTTGACGGTCCGGGACAATCCAAGCCTCACGGAGCTTCGGCTCGACTCGCTGGCCCAGGTCCGCGTCGGCTTCATGGTCACCGGCAACACGTGGCTTCCCTCGTGTCGGGCCAGGCGGCTCGCGGAGGCCGTCCACACGGGCGCCCTCGACGAGCGCGTCATCGAAAACAACGACGAAGCGGCCGCGTGCCCGCCGTAGTCCACCTCACGGGCGCTCGCTGACGCCCGGGCTCCGAGCAGTCCACATAGGCCCCGTCCCCTCGCCTGGAGAACCTGACCGCGCCGGTGCGTTCTCTCCCAAGGGGGAGCGAACCGCATGGCCAAGCCCGTCATCCTCGCGGTGGACGACGACACGGAAGTGCTGCGCGCGGTGGAGCGCGACTTGCGGCGTCAGTACGGCCGCGAGTACCGCGTGCTGAGCGCGGACCGCGGTGAGTCCGCGCTGGAGACGGTGCGGCAACTGCGGCTGCGCGGAGACCCGATAGCGCTCTTCCTCGTCGACCAGCGCATGCCGGGCATGTCCGGCGTGGAGTTCCTGGAGCAGGCCAAGACGCTCTACGACGAGGCCCGGCGCGTGCTGCTCACCGCCTACGCCGACACGCAGGCCGCCATCCACGCCATCAACGAGGTGCGGCTGGACCACTACCTGCTCAAGCCGTGGGAGCCTCCCGAGGAGCGCCTCTATCCGGTGCTGACGGACCTGCTGGAGGAGTGGTGGGCCCACCACCCGCCGACCTTCGAGGGCATCCGCGTGCTGGGCAACCGCTGGGCCCCCCGCTCCCACGCGCTGCGGGACTTCCTGGGCAGCAACCAGGTGCCCTACCAGTGGCTCGACGTGGAGGGCAGCGACGAGGGCCGGCTCCTGCTCGCCCAGGCCGGCGGCGCGGCCGTGGAGAAGCTGCCCCTGGTCCTCTTCCCGGATGGCACGCGGCTGATGGGCCCGTCCACGCTGGAGGTGGCCGAGCGCATCGGCCTGAAGGTCCGCGCCACCAAGCCCTTCTACGATTTGGTCATCATCGGCGGAGGCCCCGCGGGGCTCGCCGCCGCCGTGTACGGCGCTTCCGAGGGACTGAGCACCGTCATGGTGGAGCGCAGCGCGCCGGGCGGACAGGCGGGCACCAGCTCGCGCATCGAAAACTACCTGGGCTTCCCCGCGGGCCTGAGCGGCGCGGACCTGGCGCGGCGCGCGGTGACACAGGCGGCGCGCTTCGGCGTCGAAATCCTCACGCCCCAGGAGGTGAGCGGCCTGCGCGTGGAGGACCCATACCGCATCGTCACCCTGGCGGACGGGACGGAGCTGAGCTGTCACGCGCTGCTGCTCGCCATGGGTGTGCAGTGGAAGAAGCTGGAGACGCCCGGCATGGAGGCGCTCACCGGCGCGGGCGTCTACTACGGCTCGTCGCGCACGGAGGCGGTGTCCTGCAAGGAAGAGGACGTCTTCATCATCGGCGGCGCCAACTCGGCGGGACAGGCCGCGCTCTACTTCGCGCAGTTCGCCCGCCAGGTGACGCTGGTGGTGCGCGGTGACTCGCTGGACAGGGGCATGTCCCACTACCTCGTCGAGCAGGTGCGCTCCCTGCCCAACGTCACCGTGCTGCTCGACACCGAGGTGACGCGCGTGGAGGGCGGCACCCACCTGGAGCGCGTCACCCTGACGACGCGGGGACAGCCCGAGCGCACCGTGCCCGCCAGCACGCTGTTCGTGATGATTGGCGCCGTGCCCCGGACGGAGTGGCTGGACGGACTGGTGGCCCGGGACACTCGAGGCTACGTCCTCACCGGACCGGACCTGATGCCCGGAGGCCAGCGCCCCAAGGGCTGGAAGCCGGACCGTCCGCCGTTCCTCCTGGAGACGAGCGTGCCGGGCATCTTCGCCGCGGGCGACGTGCGCCATGCCTCCATCAAGCGCGTGGCGTCCGGCGTGGGCGAGGGCTCCATCGCCATCTCCTTCATCCACCAATACCTGAGTGAGGTGTGACGTGTCCGCGGACGTGATGGAGCCTCAGGAACGGCTGAGATGCCTGGAAGGCACGCTGCTGCGCCAGGAGAAGCTGGCCGCGCTCGGGCGCCATGCGGCGGGACTCGCGCACGAGATGAACAACCCCGCCTCCGCGGGCCGCCGCGCCACCGAGCAGCTCACCCTGGCCATGGACGCACAGGAGGATTTGTCGCTGGCGCTGGAGCGCTGGAAGCTGACGGAGGCCCAGCGCCTGCTGCTGCTGCGCACCTGCCGACAGAGCCAGGGCCGGGGCGCCACCCGGGACATGGACCCGCTGACGCGCGGTGACGCGGAGGACGCGCTGGCGACGTGGATGGACGCGCGCGGCGTGGTGAACGCGTGGGATTTGGCCCCCACGCTGCTGGACGCGGCCATCGACCAGGAGAAGCTGGAGGCGATTGCCCAGGCGCTCCCCGCCGACGCGCTGCCGGACTCGCTCGCGTGGCTGGAGGCGCTGGTGCGCACGCGGGCGCTGCTCGCGGAGGTGAAGCAGAGCACCACGCGCCTGTCGGAGCTGGCCGGCGCCGTGAAGTCCTACACCCACGCGGGCAAGGAGCAGCCCGAGCCCGTGGACGTGCACGAGGGCCTGGAGAACACGCTGCTCCTGCTCAACTACAAGCTGAAGCACGGCGTCGAGGTGAAGCGCGAGTACGACCGCGAGCTGCCGCGCGTCCAGGCCCTGCCCGGCATGCTGAACCACGTGTGGACCAACCTCGTCGACAACGCCATCGACGCCATGGGCGGCAAGGGGCACCTCACCGTGCGCACCGCGAAGGACGGCGGCTTCCTGCTCGTGGAGGTGGTGGACGACGGGCCCGGCGTCCCGCCCGATTTGCTGCCGCGCATCTGGGAGCCCTTCTTCACCACCAAGCCCATGGGGCATGGCACCGGACTCGGCCTGGACATCACCCGCCGCATCGTCGTGGACCGGCACCACGGCGACGTGCGCGTGGAGTCGAAGCCCGGGCGCACGTCCTTCCAGGTGAGGCTGCCGCTGGAGCAGCCACCGTCCGCGTAGAGGCTACGCGCCGCGCAGCGCCTCCAGCTCCGTGGGCCGTCGTGGCGTGGACTCGGACGCGCGTGGACGCGCGGGCTCGGGGATGAAGGCCCCGTCGAGCTCAAGGGGCAGGCGGACCCGGAAGCGCGTCTCGCCCGGCCGCGAGGTGACGACCACTTCGCCCCGGTGCAACGTGGACACGACGCGGTGGGTGACGCTCAGCCCCAGGCCGGTGCCCTCGCCCACGCCTTTCGTGGTGAAGAACGGGTCGAAGACGCGGGGCAGGATTTCCTCGGGGATGCCGGGCCCGTCGTCCACCACCTCCACCACCACGTGGTCCCCATCGCCGCGCGTGCGCAAGAGCAGCGTCCCTCCGCCGTTCTGCTTGATGGCATCTGCCGCGTTCTCGATGAGGCTGGTCCACACCTGGTTCAACTCCGTGCCGTACGCGGTGATGGTCGGCAGGCTCCGGTCGTAGTCCCGCTCCACCCGTACCCCGCGCAGCCGGTGGCCCAGCACGGCCAGGGTGCTCTCCAGCCCCTCGTGCACGTCTACGCGTTGCAGCGGCGCTTCATCCAGGTACGTGTACGCCCGGGCCGCGTTCACCAGCGCGGCGATGCGTCCCCCCGCCTGCCCCACCTCGTCGAGCAGCACCGCGATTCCCCGCGTCGCGGCCACCCAGCGCAGCGTGCCCTTCAACACGTCGCCCTGGAGCGACTCCAGCTCGTGCTCCAGTCGCTCCAGCGACAGCCCCGCCTCCACCAGCTCCGGTGCCAGCACCCACGCGTCTTCCACGCCGCGCGCGCCCAGCCACCGCGCCAGCGCGTCCTCCGCGTCGCCCCGGTCCAGGGGACTGCGGGAGACGGGCTCCAACGAGGCGCGAGACTCCAGCGCCCGCACCTGGGGCTCGGACAGCGTGCGACAGTCCAGGGAGAGCGCCAGCGAGGGCAGCTCACCCAACCGCTCCCCCAGCTCGCGCACGCCGCGCATCACCGCCGACGCGGGGTTGTTCAGCTCATGGGCCAGCCCCGCCGCCAGCGTGCCGAGCGACGCCAGCTTCTCCTGCTGGAGCGAGATGGACTGGAGCGTCTTCATGCGCTCGCCCATCGTCCGGAGAATCTCCCGGTTCGCCGTGGGGCAATCCGCGAGCATCCGCCAGAAGGCCTGGTGGCTGAGCCGCACCAGCCGACACTCGGAGATGGCGCGGCTGCTGGCGAGGAAGCGCTGGCCGAGCAGCAGCGGCACCTCTCCGAAGAACTCTCCAGCCCGGAACACGGAGACGAGCATCTCCACGCCGCCCATCGTCCGGGTGATGCGCAGCTCTCCCTTCAGGATGAGGAAGAAGGCGGCGGCCTCTCCCTCGTGGGCCAGCCAGTCCTGGGGCTGGAGCTCCAGGTACGAGGCCTCGGCGCGCAGCCGCTCGGCCTCCTCGGGGTCCACGTCGGTGAAGAGGGAGACGGTGCGCAGCTCCGCCAGGAAGAGGGCCGCCGGGTCCTCCATGCGCGGAGGGGGAGCGGCGTGCGAGTCCATGCGGAGCTCCTTCGTGCGAGGGTTCCCCCAACATTGCGTCCCGCCGGCGAGTCCCGCTTCCTCGCGCGCTCCGTCGTCCGCCACCCTGCCTGACATGCGGCGACCGGGAGCCGGACAGGCGGGCGGTGGCCGCCTGCTCCTTTGTCACGGAAAGCCACCCCAAGGGCCCGAAGGCGCCGGGCGCGTACAGCGCTTGCATCCCGGAGTCCATGTCGATTCCGGGGCCACGGGGTCATCCGGAGATGGACACCCTTCCTCGGACCCAGGCAGCATCCGAAGGGACATGGGAAGCGAGGACATCGTCACAGCGCTGCGCCGGGTACCGTTGTTTTCCCGGCTGGGCGACGAGCAGCTCCACTGGGTGGCCAGTCATGGGCGCCAGCTTCACTTCGCCGCCGGGACTCGGGTCGCCGCGCAGGGAGACCCCGCCGACGGCCTGTCCGTCATCCTCGAAGGGCGCACGGTGTGGTCCCGCCGCGTGGGAGACCAGGTGGCCCCCACGGGCGCGCTGGACGCGGGCGACATCTTCGGAGAGTTGATCCTCTTCCTGAACTCCCCCTACCCCACCACCGGCCACGCGCAGACGGACGTGCGCTTGCTGAGGTTGGAGCCCGCCGCCTTCTGGGAGCTGCTGCGCCTGGCGCCCTCGTTGGGACGGGGGCTCATGGAGGTCGCCGCCCAGCGCACCCAGCCGCAGGAGGTGGTGTCCACCCAGCAGCCCGGTCCGGCGACGCCGGGGCAGATGGTGGCGGGACTCGCGCCGGAGCTGGGCAATCCGGCGACGGCGGCGAACCGGAGCGCGACGCGGCTGCGCGAGACGCTGCGGCTGGTGTCCGCGCGGGCCATGGCGCTGGGGCAGCACGGCCTGTCCTCGGCGCAGCGCGGCGCGTTGCTCGCGCTGCCTCGGGAGGCCGCCGACCGGGGCCGGGCCACTCCCGCGCTGGAGCCGCTCGCGCGGACGCGGCGCGAGGAGGAAGTGGGTACGTGGCTGGAGCTTCGCGGCATGTCGGACGCGTGGGACGTCGCGCCGGCGCTGGTGGCCTCCGGGCTGGACGTGGAGTGGCTGGACTCGGTGGCGCGCCGGGTGGGCGAGGCGCTGCTGCGGGACACGCTCTCCTGGCTGGTGGCCGCGGTGAGCGGCGACGTGCTGCTGGCGGAGGTCGAGCGCGGCAGTGCCCGCGTCTCCTCGCTCGTCGAGGGCGTGAAGGCGTACAGCTTCATCGACCGGAGGCCGGCCACGGAGGTGGACGTGCACGACGGCCTGGAGAACGCGTTGCTCGCGCTGCGCCACCGCCTGGAGGGCGGCCACGTCACCGTGGAGCGACAGTTCGACCGGGAGGCACCGAAGCTGCGCGCGGAGGGTGCCGCGCTGGACGAGGTGTGGACGCAGTTGGTGCTCAACGCGCTGGAGGCGCTGGGTGAGCGCGGCGGGACGTTGAAGCTGCGCACCTGGACGGAGGCCGGGCAGGTGGTGGCGGAAGTGGCGGACGACGGGCCTGGGATTCCCAGGGACTTGATGCCGCGCATCTTCGAGCCCTTCTTCAGCACGAAGCCGAACGCGGCGGGGCTGGGGTTGGACATCAGCCGGCGCATCGTCGAGCGGCACGGCGGCGACGTGCGCGTGCTCTCCGAGCCGGGACACACGCGGGTGCAGGTGCGGCTGCCCGCGTAGCGCGCGCTCCGGGGGTGGGTGTCCTGCGCAGCACGCGCGGAGCATCCACCGGGAGACGGAAGACTGTCCTCGACGCTCGCGAGCGTCGTGCCGTGCACGCCCGTGTGGGTTCCCCCCTGGTTCGCGCGAGCCCACGCGGGTGGAGTGCTTCCCAGTCAGGGGGAGTACTTCATGTCCGGCGAAATCCAGGGCGCCTGGTTCAAGGCCATCCTCGGCGCGATGACGGCGGCGTCTTCGCGCTTTCCCGCGCACCAGCGCACCATCAACAGCATGCGTGAGGACACGTGGTACGCGTGGGAGGACTACGTGCGCATGACGGGGGAGCTGCACGTGGCGCTGGGAGACCGGGCGGTGGAGGCCATCGCCCAGCGCTCGGCGATGCGCACGCTGCCGCTGGCGCGGGCGCGGGGGTTCGACTCGGTGGAGAAGGTGTTCGGCGACTTCGACTCGGTGCTGCGCGCGATGGTGAAGGATTTGCCCGCGACGGACACCACGCGCACGGTGGCCTTCATGCCCCTGGCGGCGGAGCTGGAGAGTGGCTCGCGCCTGCCGGCCCCGTTGCTGCTGGGCACCTTCCGGGGGTTCCTGATGGGCTTCGGGAAGATTGTGACGGAGGCGAAGATGACGCCCCGGAACACGGTGCGGCGCTACTCGCTCAAGTGGATGTGAGCTTCGCGCGGGTCACCAGTCGCTCCACGCTTCGCAGGTGGGCGCGGCCGAAGACGGCCATGGCGATGATGGCGCCGCAGAGGGCGAGGAACATGTCCCACTGGGCGTCCCAGATGTCGCCCTGGGTGCCGAGGAACGCGTCGCCGCCCGCGGGGTCCAGCGCGAGCGCGGCCCACCACTCCAGCAGTTCGTAGACGGCGCTGATGGCCAGCGCCACGGAGCCGGTGAGGAAGTTCAGCCAGCCGCCGCGACGCAGAGGGGTGGCGCGCAGGAGCACCTCGCGGATGATGAACGCGGGGAAGAAGCCCTGCGCGAAGTGGCCGAGCCTGTCGTAGGGGTTGCGCGACAGGTGGAAGGTGTCTTTCGCCCAGTCGCCCAGGGGTGTGAGCGCATAGGTGTAGTAGCCGCCGTACGTCAGCACGAGCACGTGCAGGAAGACGCAGACGTAGACCCAGCGCGACATGGGGAAGCGGCGGAAGGTGGCGGCCAGCACGGCCATGCCGACGAGCCCGGGCCCCACTTCCAGGAGCCAGTTGAGCTTTCCCGCGGGGCTGAGGAACAGCGTGGCGATGAGGATGGGCGCCAGCACCGCCGCGAGAATCAACGGCGTGCGCGCCTCCACGCGCGTGCCTCGCACAGGGGCGAAGTACGGAGCGACGAAGTCGGCGGAGGGCGTCGAGGTCAGGGGAACCACGGGCTGCATCAAGGGGCCTCGTCTCGGGCGCGCCCGGACGTGAAGACCGGGCTGCGCGGATAGCATCGCATGTCCCTGGCGGACGCGGATGCACGCCGAGCCCACTGTCTCTGGCAGGCTGTACCACCATGACGCGCATCGGAATCATCGGGACGAAGTGGGGGCGCATGCACGTGGGAGCCTTCCGCGCGGCGGGCGCGGACATCGCGGCCCTGTGCGGACGCGACCCGGTGGCCACCCGCGCCGTCGCCGAGCACGAGCACATTCCCCTGGCCACCACGGACGTGAAGCACCTGTGCGCCGCCGTGGACGCGGTGGTCGTCGCCAGCCCGGACGCGGTGCACGCCGAACACGTGCTCGCCGCCCTGGACGCCGGTCGCCCGGTGCTGTGCGAGAAGCCCCTGGCTCGCACCGTCGAGGACGCACGCCTCCTGGCACGCCGCGCCCGCGAGGCCTCGACTCCCAGCGCCGTCAACTTCCCCTATCGCATGCTGCCGCCGCTTCGCGCCCTCAAGCATTGGCTCGAAGGGCGCCCCGTGCGCCACCTGGTCCTCACGCTGCGCAACGGCTTCATGCCCGTCGCCGACGAGCTCCCGGACGCTCCTCGCACGGGCGAGTCCGGTGACTGGGGCGGCCTCTCCCACGTCATCGACGCGGCCTTGTGGCTGACGGGACAGTCCCCCGTCTGGGTGCAGGCCACGCTCTCCGGCCGCCCCGTGCACACCGCCGCGCTTCACGTGGGACTCTCCTCCGGTGCCGTGATGGTGCTCACGCACGTCGCCTGTCCGGAGCCGGGCATCCACGGGGGCTGGACGCTGCTCGGCCAGGACTGGGAGGTGGGCTTCTCCGGTGGCTACGTGCCATCGCGCGAAGGCTGGTGCATCTCTCCGGTGCGAGCCTTCGAGCACGGCGCCTGGAAGGACATCGCCCCCGGCGTCGAACCCCGCTCCGGAGAGCCCGAGCCCTGGGCTCTCGCCCACGAGGAAGGCGCGCGCCGATTCCTCGGCCTGCTACATGGCGCGCCCCGCGACGGACTCGCCACCCTGGACGACGGCGCCATGGTGCAGGAGGTCATCGCGGCGGCGCTCCGCTCCCACGAGGAGCGCCGGAGGGTGCACGTGGACTCCTCCTCGGTGAAGTGAGGGACGAATCGTGACGGCGGACCCTCGCTCCGGGCCGTTGGGGCAGGCAAGGTGGCGCCGGGCGGCAAGGTCCACGTGAAGCCCACCGACTCGCCCCATGGCCGCTTCTGCGTGGTGACGGACCCCCTGGGAGCCGCCTTCACCGTCATCGCGCCGAGCCAGCCCTAGTCGAGGCCTGTCGGACCCAAGCCATTGCGTGGGCACCCGCGTTTTCGCTTCCACGCGGTGCCCACTAAAGTACCGGACGAATGTCGTCCTTCTCTCCCGGCAGCGCCCGCGTCCCCCGCCCCGCCGAGCCGTGGCTCGAGGAGCTCGACATCCTCGTGCGGGCCCGCTACCCGTTGCTCTACCTGGTGTCGTGGGAGGAGCACCGCGTGGACGCCATCCTCGCGGAGCTGGCGCGCGCGCACGGCAAGGCCCTCTTCACCTGGTCCATCACCCGGGGCCTGCGCAGCGTGGGCACCTCGCGCACCGCGCCCCTGCCCGAGGACACGCGCAACCCCATCGACGCGATGGCCGCCATCGAGAAGCTGGGCGAGCCCGCGCTGGTGGTGCTCAAGGACTTCCATCCCTATCTGGAGGACCGGGGCGTGGTGCGCGCCCTGCGCGAGCTGGCGCACTTCCTCAAGAGCACCTTCACCACCGTCATCCTCCTGTCGCCCACCCTGCTCATCCCCGTCGAGTTGGAGAAGGAAATCTCGGTCATCGATGTGCCGATGCCCGGGTACAACGACCTGCTCCAGCTCTTGAAAGAGATTGTCGCGGTGGTGCGGCGGACGAACAAAGCCACCATCGACCTGTCGAGGGACCACGCCGACCAGCTCATCAAGGCGGCGCTGGGGTTGACGATGGCCGAGGCGGAGAACGCGTTCGCCAAGGCCATTGCCCATGACGGCAAGCTGGGCCCCGAGGACATCAAGCGCATCCAGGACGAGAAGCGTCAGGTGATTCGCAAGAGCGGGTTGCTCGAGTACTACCCGCCCGAGGAGACGCTGGGGAACGTGGGCGGGCTGGAGAACCTCAAGGGGTGGCTCAGCCAGCGCACCGCGGCCTTCGGAGAGCGGGCCCGCCAGTTCGGCCTGCCCGAGCCCCGGGGACTGTTGCTCCTCGGTGTGCAGGGCTGTGGCAAGAGCCTCACCGCGAAGGCCGTGTCGGCGCACTGGAACCTGCCGCTCCTGCGGCTGGACATGGGCCGCATCTTCAGCGGGCTGATTGGCTCCTCCGAAGAGAACCTGCGCAAGGCCATCCGCGTGGCGGAGAGCGTGGCGCCGGTGGTGTTGTGGGTGGACGAAATCGAGAAGGGGCTGTCCGGCGTGGCTTCCTCCGGCGCGGGGGATACCGGCGTGTCGGCGCGCGTCTTCGGCACGCTGTTGACGTGGCTCCAGGAGAAGACGGCGCCGGTGTTCGTGGTGGCCACGGCCAACCGCATCGACGGCCTTCCGCCCGAGGTCCTGCGCAAGGGGCGCTTCGACGAAATCTTCTTCATCGACCTGCCCGAGCAGGCCGAGCGAGAGGAGATCTTCCGCATCCACCTGCGACGGCGGAAGCGGGCGCCGGAGGGCTTCTCGATGGAGGAGCTGGCCACGCTCACCGAGGGCTTCAGCGGCGCCGAAATCGAGCAGGTGGTGGTGGCCGGCCTCTATGAGGCCTTCGCGGAGGACACCGAGCTGGCGCAGCAGCACCTGGTGCGCACCATCCGGGACACCTTCCCCTTGTCGGTGACGATGCACGACGAGATTCGCCGGTCGCGCGACTGGGCGAGAGGCCGCACGCGTCCGGCCTCGTCCGCGAGAACCCCGCCCCCGAGGGCGACATGAGCTCCAAGCTGTCGCGCTTCCTCCACCTGGAGAAGGACCGGGGCGAGCGAGGGAAGCAGGAGCTGCCGCCCCAGCTTCAAGACGGAGGGCGCCGCTTCGAGGACATCGCCGAGCGCGGCGCGCTGCCCCAGGGTGATGTCCCGGAGGCGCACCTGGAGCGCTTCAAGGCCCAGCCTCCCGTGGTGCTGGAGCACCGGCCGGAGACGTCGGAGGACGACGGGCCGGACTTTCCCCGCTGCGTCGTCTGCGCGTCGGACAACGGCCGCTTCGCGAAGTATTGCCAGCAGTGCGGCGCCGACCTGGGGACGCCCGAGCAGCTTGAATACAGGGAGCAGCTCGCGCGCGAGCATCGGGAGCAGCGCGCGAAGCAGCGTGGCATCGAACGGGAGGACGGGCTCCAGCGACTGGAGCAGGAGCGCCGCGAGGATGCGGAGCGCTACGCGTTCCTCCTGAAGAAGCTGCGCGAGGAGGAGCAGAAGCACGGCGCGTGGCGCATCCTCGCGCGTCACTCCACCCTGGGCACGGGACTGCTGGCGTTGATGCCCTCGACGCTCGGGCGGTGTCTCGTCATGGTGTCCTATGTCGGGGGGGCGCTCATGCTGATGCGCTTCGGCCGAGGCGACGCGCGCTGGATAGGCCTCGGAATGATGTGCTTCCTCGTCCTGCTGTTCACCCCGTGGAGGACACGGCTCGGGCGCTGGCGATGAGGGGCCAGGGTGTCCGCTCCATCCGAGCTGGCGAAGGGCGGCACCCCGGACCTGGACTCCTCGGGGCCACGCGGCTTCGGTCGTAGGAACAGTGGGCCGCGAGGGTTTCGCGGCCTCGGGTGACAGCGCGCTTCAGCTCAGGAAGAACCGAGCGCCACCAGGGCCGCGGCCACCACCTGCTTGAGGGGGACACCCGCGGCCTCGGCGATGCGGCGGCAGTCCTCGAACTCGGGGTGGGCATTGAGCACGGCGCCGTCGCGCAGGCCGCGCTTCACGCGCACCCGGCCCCACGGCGTCTCCACCTCCACCCAGTCGCGCTCCAGCGCCTGTCGCTCCACGCGGTGGTAGCGCACGCCCAGCGTGGTGGACTCGCGCAGCAGCGTGTCCACCACCTTGTCGCGCAAGCCGCCTTCCACCAGCGCGCTCAACAGGTGCCCGGGGCGGCTCTTCTTCATCACCACGGGCGTAATCCACGCATCCAGCGCGTCAACGGCGAGCAGCCGCTCCACCAGGTGCCCCAGCAACTGCGGCGTGGCGTCGTCCAGGTTGGCCTCCACCACCCACAGGCCCTCCGAGCGCGCAGCCTCCATGCGACCCAGGGACGCCCGCAGCACGTTGGGCCGGTCCTTGAAGTCCTTGGTGCCCACGCCGTAGCCCACCTTCTCCACGATGAAGTCGGGCGGGTGGCCAATGTGCGCGAGCACCTTGAGCAGCGCGGCGCCGGTGGGCGTCGTCAGCTCGCCCACGCCCTCGAAGCGCACGGGCACGTCGCGCAAGAGCTCCAGCGTGGCCGGCACCGGAATGGGCATGGTGCCGTGCGCCACGCGGATGGAGCCGCTGCCCAGCGGGGGCGGCGCCGCGTGGACCTCCGGGTCTCCCAACAACTCCAGCACCACCGCCGCGCCGCAGATGTCGACGATGGAGTCCACCGCGCCCACCTCGTGGAAGTGGATGTCGTCGATGGAGACGCCGTGCACCTTCGCCTCGGCCTCGCCGATGGCGCGAAACACCGCGAGCGCGCGCTCCTTCACCCGAGGCGACAGCGTGGACGCGGACTCGATGAGGCGGCGGATGTCCGCGTAGGCGCGGTGCGGGTGCGCCTCGCGCGTGTCCAGCACCACATCCAGGTGGGTGCCGCTGATGGCGTGGCGCACGGCGCGACTCACCGCCAGCTTCCACCCCGGGACACTCAGGCCGCGCAGCGCGGCTTCAATCGCCTCGGGCTTGAGCCCCAGGTCGATGCCCGCCGCCAGGAACATGTCCCCGGCGATGCCGCCCACCGGCTCCAGGTAGAGGATGCGTCGCATGGTGCTCACCGCCGCCCCTTGGTGCGGGAGACGAGCGCCGCGTAGAAGCCTCCGCCGAAGCCGTTGTCGATGTTCATCGTCGCCACGTTGGAGGCGCACGAGTTCACCATCGCCAACAGCGCGGACAGGCCCTTGAAGTTGGCGCCGTAGCCCACCGACGTGGGCACCGCGACGACGGGGATGCCCACCAGGCCCCCCAGCGCGCTCGCCAGCGCCCCCTCCATGCCCGCCACCACCACCGCGACGTGGCACTCCTGGATTTCCTCCCGGCGCCGCAGCAGCCGGTGGATGCCCGCCACGCCCACGTCGTAGACGCGCCGCACCTCCGCGCCCATGGCCTCGGCCGTCACCGCGGCCTCCTCCGCCACGGGGATGTCGCTGGTGCCCGCGGTGACGATGGCCACCTTGCCCGAGCGCACCTTGCCCTGCTTGAGATGGAAGATGCGCGCCACCGGGTGGTACAGCCCCTTGGGGAAGCGCGACACCAGGACTTCGGCCTTGTCCGGCTGCAGCCGCGTCACCAGCACCGTCTGCTTGCGCTCCACCAGCGCGCCGACGATGCCCAACAACTGCTCCACCGTCTTCGGCTCGCCCAGCACGACTTCGGGGAAGCCGAAGCGGAGGTTGCGGTGGGTATCGAGCGTCGCGTACCCCAGCTCCGCGAAGGGCAAATCCTTGAGCTTGCCCACGGCGGCATCCACCGAGACGCGGCCCGACTTCACGCTCCCCAGGAGCAGCTTCAGCGCCTTCTCATCCATGGGGCCCGTCTACCCTGAAACGGGCTACACGCCCAGCCGCGCCAGGAGCGCCCGGGAGCTCTCCCGCTCCAGCACCAGGAGCAGCTGCCCGCTCACCGGGGGATTGGCCGCCGCCATGAAGCGCGCCTCCAGCACCACCACCCGGCTGGCGTCGCCCTCCACCTGGGACACCGCCGCGTCCACCAGCGCCCGCGCCGAGTCCCGACGCAGGGTGGGCACCGACGGCATCAGCCGCCACGACGTCAGCTTGCCGATGGCGGACAGGCAGGCGCTCGCGACGATGTTGGCGGCCTCCGACACCGCGCTGTCGCGCTCGGCCTGCCCGGTCTCCTGCCCGCCCAACAGCAGCGTCTCCAGCGCCGTCCCGTCCGCGAGCGGCATCGCCAGCATCAACACGCCCCGCAGCCCGCCGGTGATGGAGAGCCAGGCCGCCACCGCGGGCGAGTCACCGCCCAACAACCCCGCCGCGTCCGACGGGCCGGTGAGCACCACGCGGGGGACGGAGAGGTCCACCTGGCGCCCGCCCATCAGCCGGGAGAGGGCGTTGGCTGCATGGCCGCAGCCGATGTTGGCCACCTCGCGCAGGGCATCGAGCTGCGCGTCGCTGGGAACGGGAAAGCTCACGCGGAGAGTAACCTCGGAACATCCAGGATGAAGACCGGACGGCCGCTTCCGAGGATGGTCACACCTGAGAGACCCGGCAACAAATCCAACGGCCGGGACAGCGGCTTGAGCACCACTTCCTCCTGACCCAGGAGCCGGTCCACGCCCAGCGCCACCCGGCCAGAGTCACCCTCCATCACCACGAAGGGCCTGACGCCCCGCATGCCCGGCGTCGGCACCCCGACGAGCGTGTCCAGTGCGTGCACGGGCAACAGCGAGTTGCCATGCGGCAAGAGCGCCGTCTCCCTGCTGCGGCTGAGCGCGTCGCCGTCCGCCTCCGTGGCGCCCACCACCTTGGCGATGGGCAGGCCGAACACCTCGTCCCCCACCTCCACCAGCAGCAGGTGCACCACCGCCACCGTCAGCGGCAGCCGCAGCGTGAAGCGCGTGCCCCGGCCCGGCTCGCTGTCGATTTCGAGCGTGCCGCCCACGCTCTCCACCACGCGCTTGACGGCGTCCATGCCCACGCCCCGGCCGGAGATGTCCGTGATGTCCTTCGCCGTGGACACGCCGGGCAGGCACGACAACATGAACGCCTCCCGGTCCGTCAGTCGCGTGGCGACCTCGGCGGGGAGCAGTCCGCGCGCCACCGCCGCGGCCTTCAGCTTCGCGGGGTTCATGCCCCGGCCGTCATCCTCCAGCTCGATGATGACCCGGTCCCTGGCGCGCTTGACGGCCACCAGCACGCGCCCGCGCGGGCCCTTCTTCGCGGCGATGCGCTCCTCGGGGGACTCCAGGCCGTGGTCGATGCAGTTGCGCAACAGGTGCAGCAGCGGGTCCGACAGCTCGTCGAGGATGGCGCGGTCCAGCTCGATTTCGGCGCCGGTGATGACCAGGTCGACCTCGCGCTCCTTGCGCCGGGCGATGTCGCGCGCCGCGCGGGGCAACCGGTCGGTGATGAGCGACAGCGGCGTCATGCGCGCCGACATCACCTTGTCGTGCAGGTCCTTCACCAGCGTGTGCAGCCGGTAGACGCCTTCGTCCAGCACGGGCCGCACCGTCTCCGGCAGCACCTTGCCCACCTCGCGCAGGCGCGCCGTGGCGAGCATCAGCTCGCCCACCGTGTCGAGGAAGTAGTCGAGCAGCTCCGTGCGCACGCGCACCGTGCGCGACGAGGAGTCACCCGCGACACGGCCTCCCTCGGACGTCGCCGTGGGGACGACCACCGGCAGGGCGATGGCGACGGCCGGCTTCACCGAGACGACGTCCACCTCCGCCACGTTCTTGAGCGAGGCCTGGATGCCCGCCTCGCCCACGGACGTTTCAATTTCCAGTTGGATGTAGCCGTCTGGAATGCGCCCGGCCTTCAGCTCCTCCAGCGCGGGCCGCAGGTCCACCAGCGTGCCCAGGTTGGTGAGCCGCTTGTGCACCAGGAAGGCGCGCACGCCGGGAACCTGGCACGTGGGGGAGATGCGCAGCCGCACCGCCCAGCGCTGGGTGGCGCGACCGTCGGCGGAAGCCTCTCCGGGAAGCGGGCCGGTGGAGGCCGCCTTGAGCGCCGTCCCCAGGTCCGCCACCTGCGCCTCGGTGAGCACCGGCGGCGTCACCGTGGCGACATGGCCATTGCCGGAGGACGGAGGCGCGCCGATGCCCAGCACCTCGCGCACGCCTCCAGCGCCGTTCTCCGTCACCGTCAGCCGGGGTGGCGCGTCCGGAGAAACGGCTCCCTGCGAGCCATTGCCCGGAGGTGTGTCGCCTCCCGGGCCCGGCGCTCCACCCGGGGAACTGTCCGTCACGGGAGCCGAGGACCCGCTCGTACCCGACGACGCGCCTCCGCCAGAGCCCGCGCCACCACTGCCCGACGACGTGCCTCCGCCAGAGCCCGCGCCACCACTGCCCGACGACGTGCCTCCGCCGGAGCCCGCACCGCCACCACTGCCGTCCGTGCCAGCACCCGACGCAGGAGCCGCGCCACCACCGCTGCCCGACGAGCCCGAGCCGGAGTCCCCTCCACCCTCGGGGTCCTCGGGCTTGTTCACGGTGACCTTGGCGACGCGGGTGGCGGTGGGCGCATGGCCCGTCATCGCCGTGACGCGGACCCCCAGTTGCGCGAGCAGCGCCGCCGCGTCATCCGGGGGGCGTCCCTCGGCCACCGCGCGCACCTGCGCCAGCAGCGTGTCCGAGGCACTCAGCAGCAGGTCCACCAGGTCCCGGTCCAGCCGGCCACGGTCCTGCCGCACGGCGTCCACCAGGTCTTCCACCCGGTGCGCGACGATGGCGATGGGCTCGAAGCCCATCGACGACGCCATGCCCTTCACCGAGTGGGCGTGGCGGAACATCGAGTCCACCGCGCTCGAGGAGCCCTCACGCTCCAACTGCACCAGGTCCCGCCCGAGCGCCTCGAGGTGCTCGGTGGCCTCCGAGATGAAGAGGCCCAGGTAGCGGGACATGTCCATCGTCATGGCCCGACCTCGTCAGGAAGCGAAGCGAGACCGCCCGGAGGCGATGCCGCTCACGCCTCTCCCAGGACCTTCTTCACCACGGCCAGCACGTCCTCGGCGCGGAACGGCTTGACGATGAAGTCCGAGGCACCCGCCTCGATGGCCTCCATCACCAGGCTCTCCTGCCCGAGCGCGGAGCACATGATGACCACCGCGCTGCTGTCGTGCTTGATGATCTCCCGCGTGGCCTCGATGCCGCTCTTGAAGGGCATCACGATGTCCATCGTCGTGAGGTCGGGCTTCAAATCCTTGTACTTCTCCACGGCCTCCAGACCGTTGGCCGCTTCGCCGACGACCTCGAACCCTCCAGACGCGAAGATGTCCTTGATCATGTTGCGCATGAAGATGGCATCGTCGACGACCAGGACCTTCTTAGCCATGTGAAGAACTCCGCCTCCGAATCGCCTAGCCTAGAGGAGCGCGGACACTATCACCCGCGCTTTCCAGGGGGCTACTCACTTGGAATGGGTGAACAAGGCAACCACCGCGGCGTCCAGTCCCTCGGGATCCAACACGGTCACTCCCAGGCCGCCCAACCGAGCAACGCCACGGATGGCCGGCGTCAACTTGCCCGGCGCCGCGCTCACCCGCTCCACCGCTTCGATTCCATCCACGTCCGTCACCAACAGTCCCAGATCCCTGCGGCCCCGGTCCAGCAGAACCACGCGGGACGGTGGCGTGGCACCGTCCGGCAACCCCAGGAGCTGACGCAGCTCCACCACCGTCACCACCCGGCCCCGCAGGTTCATCACTCCCGTTATCGCCGGAGGCGCGCGCGGAACACGGGTGAAGCGCTCCGGGGGAACGACGACCTCCCGCACCGCCGACAGTGGCAGCCCGTAGCGCTCCTTCTCCACCCGGAAGATGACGTGCCGCACAGAGGTCGTGTTGTATCAGCTTTGCTTTGGTCGCGAGCTGGTGCCGCGCCGCGCCGTGCGGGGCGTCTTCACCCGGAGCGCCGCCTTCTTCGCCACGGTTTTCTTCGACCCGGACGCGACTTTCTTCGCCACCGACGTGGGCTTCTTCCCGACCGGGACGGCCTTCTTCCTCACCGGGGTGGACTTCTTCACCTGGGACGAACGCGGCGCCTTCGCGCCCTTGCCTCCATCCGTCAGCGCCTTGGGCGCCACGGCGTTGAAGCTCTCCCGAATCCACAGCGACAACAGCTCCACCGGGGCCACCTCGCCGGCGGCGAAGCGCGCCGTCACCCAGCCGCTCTTGCCCAGGCCGTAGCCGGTGGGCTCCGCGAAGGGGAGCATCAGCGCCGCCTCGTTGGACTGGGGCAGCTTGGTGGTGACGTGCAGCCCCCGCTCGTCCAGGACGAGGATGGCGAACATCTTCCCCTTCACCTTGGCGGTGCGGTGGCCCCAGGGGAACTCCTCGGTGACCTGGGGAAGCGCCAGCATGACGTCGCGCAGGCGGACTTCCGCCGCCCGCAGCGCGGCATCGGACGATGAAGCGGAGGACTTGCTCATGGCCCCAGACGGAAGCTGCGCACCACGCTCTGCAGCTCGACGGACAGGTTGGTCAGCTCGCTGGCCAGCGACGTCATCCGCGACACGGCGGCCGTCTGCTCCTGGATGACGGACTGGATGGCCTCCGTGGAGGCGGCGTTGTTGCGCGCCACCAGCTTGATCTCCTCGATGGCCTTCACCATCTCCTCGCTGCCCTTGTGCTGCTCGCGGGTGCTCTCGGAGATGAGGTGCACCTTCTCCGAACCCTTGCGGATGGTGTCGGTGATGGCGCCCATGCTGCGCACGATGTTGGTGAGGTCCTCGCGGCCCTCGGCCAGCTCCGCGATGCCTTCCTTCATGGCGCTCACCACGGAGGTGGACTGTCCGGAGATGTCCCGCGCCAGCTTGGAAATCTGTTCGGCGGAACGGCCCGCGCTCTCCGCCAGCTTGCGCACCTCGTCGGCCACCACCGCGAAGCCGCGGCCGTACTCACCCGCGCGCGCCGCTTCAATCGTCGCGTTGAGCGCCAGCAAGTTCGTCTGCTGCGCCACCTGGGTAATCGCGTCGACGATTTTGGAGATCTCCTGCGTCTTCTCGCCGAAGGCGAACACCTGCTGGCTGGCGGACTCGATGCGGTTGAAGACCTTCTTCACCTTCTCGCCGGCCAGCCGCGCCGCCTTGGAGCCGTCCTCCGCCGCGCTGCTCGTCTCCGCCGTGGTGCGCGCCGCGTCTTCGGCGCTGCCCGTCGCGCGCTGGATGCTGCTGGCCATCTCCGTGATGACCTTGGAGGCCTTCGACACGAGCTGCGACTGAGACTCCGCGCCCCCGGCGATGATGTTCATCGACGAGCCCACCTCCTCCGTGGAGCCGTTGACGTTCTCCGCCGAGCGCTGCAGGTCGATGGCGGTGTCCGCCACGCTCTTGGCCGTCTCCTGAATCTTGCCCACCAGCTCGCGCAGGTTCTCCTGCATGCGGATGATGGCGCCCGTCAGCTCGTCGATTTCGTCGCGCGTGCGGCCCCCCTCGGCGGCCACCGGCTTGGACAAGTCACCCTGCGAAATCTCATACGCGGAGCGGCTGAGCACCTTCACGCGGGTGATTCGCACCAGCCAGGAAGGCAGCAGGAACGCCGCGGTGAGGGTGAGGAAGAGGGCCACGCCCCCTCGCACCAGGTAGTTCATCCACCACGCGGCATCCGGCCACAGCTCGCGAAAAGTCACGTCGGCCAGGAACATCCAGCCGATGAGCATCAACCCCAGCATCACATAGCCGTTGAAGATGACCTGGCGGAGCGAGACCTCTTTGGTCGCACGTGGCCCGTCCACGGCGCGCAGCAGCCGCTGCATGGGCTCGCGACGAGGAGTCAGTCCTGGGGCAGTGTCGTCACGTAGGGGACGGCGCACGGGATGCTTTCAGGGGAGGTACGGAAGCGACCTGGGTTTAGCCTTGCCAGGGGGCAGGGTCAATCCACCCGGGATGCTACCGGAAGTGGTCGAACCCGCCCGGCCGGCGCACCGCGCGTCCCGCTTCATCGTGGATCACCCACCCCACGCCCTCTGACAGCACGCCCACGCGCGTGACGACGTGCCCGCCCCGAGCACACGCCCGCTCGAATGCCCGGCCGCGTCCCTGAGCCACCGCCAGGAGCAGCTCGTAGTCCTCGCCTCCCGCCAGCGCCCCCGCCGCGCCCAGCTCCCGCCTCACCACCGCCGACATGGGCAGCCGCGCCAGTTCCACCGTCGCTCGCACGCCGGACGCGGTGCACAGGTGACCCAGGTCTTGTGCAAGTCCATCGGAAACATCCAGCGCAGCGGACGCGAAGCGCGACGCGAGCAGGCCCAGGGCCACGCGCGGAACGGGGCGGCGCTGGCGGCGCACGGGGCCGCCGCGCCTCAACCCGGCCTGCAAGTGGGCCAGGCCCAGCCTCGCGTCGCCCAATGTGCCGGACACATAGAGCCAGTCACCGGGCCGGGCTCCCGAGCGGGTGAGCGGGGGACGGGACAGCTCGCCGGTGGCGGTGATGGTGACGGACAGCTCGCGCGCGGAGGTGAAGTTGCCGCCCACCAGGTCCACGCGGTGCTCGCGCGCCAGCGCGGCCATGCCCCGGGCGATTCCAGAGAGGTGGGCGGCAGGGAAGTCGCGAGGCAGCGCGAGCGCGCAGACGAACCAGCGCGGCGTGGCGCCCATGGCGGCCACGTCGGACAGGTTCACCGCCAGGGCCTTGTGGCCGATGTCCGCCGGGGAGAAGCCAGCGCGGGTGAAGTGCACGTCCTCCACCACCGCGTCGGTGGTGACGCACAGCGCGCCGCGCGAGGGCGCGAGCACCGCGCAGTCGTCCCCCGGCCCCACCGGCACGCGGGCCTTGGGGAAGTGGTGGAGGAAGCGGCGGATGAAGTCGAACTCACCAGGCATCGCCCGGCAGGAAAGACCAGCCGCCGCTCCGAGGCAACGCGCGCGTGCTGACAGCTACTGGAACACGCTGACGCCCAGGCCCGGCACCTCGCCACGGTGCAGCCACGTGGCCACGCCCACGCCCGTGGGGCCCACGGAGAGCCACGGCAGGCCGCTCTGCGCGGTCGGCGCCGTGTCGAGCAGCAACGCCCTGCCCCATCCCTGGTTGAGGGTATAGCGGCTGGTCGCGATGCGATGGCCGCCCGCCATCTGGTGGGACCACACGACGAGCGCATGGGTGCGGCTCAGGGACACCACCTGCGGGTCCTGGGCCTGTCCCAGGGTGAGCGGCTGCGCGTCCACGTCCTGGCGCTCGCGGAAGCCATGGGCGAAGTCATAGGGCTGGGCGGACAGCCGGGTGAAGCCGGCCCGGACGCGGGGCCAGACCACCATGGCCCGGCCGCCCCGCTCCCGGCTGGCCTGGGCCATGCCGGAGGTGCCCAGCGCGTCCTCCACCCGCTGGGGCGCGCCCCAACCGGTGCCGGGCACGAAGGGCCGCGCCCACAGCTCCACGTTCACCGGGCCCAGCGAGCTCCACAGCGCGAGCACCGCGCCTCCGGGGCCCGCGAGCGGCTCCGCGTAGAAGGACTCCACGCCGTCCGCACTGGCGCGCTCCGCGGCGCTCCACCCCCCGGCGGGCGTCCACCGGCTGAACCAGGTCATGCCAATGCCTTCCACCTCGTCGAACCGCGTCCACCCCACCGCCACGTGTCCGTCATCGCTGACGGACACCTGGGGCTCCAGGGAGAAACCCGGCGTGGGCGTGTCGATGCGGCGCGCGTCCTCGAACCCCGTCTCGGGCGAGCCCCGCGTCACCCAGACATTCTCGCTGAACGTATCCCCGTCGAACCGGGTCCACGCGGCCGTGACGATGCCCGCCGCGTCGCGAACCACCTCCAGGTCCGTCGCGTCCCCTGGCGGGCGCGTCAGCACGCGCTCCGGCTTGCTCCACCCCTCGCCGCGCGTGTGCAGGGAGAACCACATCTGCTCCGCCCCGGGCCCCTCCTGCTGCAGCCATATCGCGAGCATGCGGCTGTACCCGTCGGCGACCAGCTGCGGCTGTCTGACCCGAAGCACGCCCTCCGGGAAGTCGCGCCACAGCCCCACCGCGGCGCCGGACGTCCAACCCGTCTGGGGCACGTACTCGCTGAACCAGAGCGCCTGGTGGACGCCGTCGTTCTCCGTCCAGACCGACATCGCGTGGCCATCCCCGGCCACCGCCACCTGGGGCGTCGCCGTCTCCAGGCCCGGCGTGCCCAGCAAGCAGGGCGAGGCCCACCAGGCCCTGCCCTCCACGCCCACCTCTCCCGCGTCTTGGGGCCGGGCCAGCGCCGACACCGTCACGCGCGCCAGGTCGCGGCGCGCCGGCCATTCCTGGTGCCGGGGGCGCGCGCGCACCAGCAGCGGCGCCTGACCGGGCTTCGGCTCCTGGCGGGCGGGGCGCTCCGGACAGAAGTTGGGAGGCGGCGGCTGGGGAGGGTTCTCTCCGCACGCCGAAAGTCCCAGTCCCACCACCAGCACGCTCATGACGACCGTGTTTCGCATCCGCGCTCCTGCCATCGCCGGGTTGACCTGTTGTCTCGACAAACGGACGCCCCACCCGCGATGAGCCGCGGGTGGGGCGCCGGGTCCGGGCCTTCTCCTGGGAGCAGGCCCGGAAGCTCTTTCACCGCGAACCGCGGGACTAGCGCTGGCCCGCCACGAACGACGCGGAGTGCTTGTAGTCCTGGTGCCACGAGGCCGGCAGACGCTCCAGCACCTGGCGGGAGTCGGCCACGGGGGCCGTCAGCTCGCCCTGCATCGCGTTGTCGCCCACGCGGAAGCCGTTGGCGAACAGCGTGTTGGCGCCCTTGCCCGCGCGCGCCAGCTCCTCCTTGGTGCCCAGGCTGAAGTTGTAGACCTTGCCCGCGTACTTCTCGCGGGTGACGGACGTCAGCGTGGCCACGCCGTCGCGGGTGCTGACGCGGTCGGCGACCTTCAGCTTGCCCGCGGCCACGGGCTTGCCGTCCGCCATGATGACCGGGTGCTTGTCGGTGAGGCTCACCGCGTGGCCCTTGTCGTCACGCAGGTTCACCATCGGCTCCAGCTCGCCACCGACCTGGATGTCGCGCACGGTCAGCGTCTCGCCCTTGTCGTTGGTCACCATGCGGTCGCCGCGCTTGACCTCCTCCACGTTGACGACGCTGCCGTCGGCCAGCACCACCTTCGTGCCCTCGGCCATGCAGCTGTTCCACACCATGACGCCGTAGCGGTAGCGCGGGTCGCTCATCGAACGCACCGTCACCGTGGCGTAGGTGTTCGTCGGGGTGCCGCAGTTCACCTTGGTGCTCACGGTGATGACGTACTCCACCGCCTGGTTGATGATGGTCTGCCCCCGGCAATCCTCCACGAGGCCCGCGGTGGGCGTCTCGCGCGAGAAGTCCGCCAGCAGCTTGACGTTGGCCGTCTGGCTGTTGATGGAGCTCTGCAGCACGTTCCTCAGGGACGTCTCGGTGATGCAGGTACCTCCGGTGATGGGCTTCACCAGGCGGACCTTCGAGCCCTCCAGGATTTCCTTGATGATGCAGGCGACGCCGGCCTTGCTGCCCCCGTTGAAGGTGAACTGGGTGGGCACGTACACGTGCGTGAAGTCCCAGGGCGGCGTCACGGCGAAGTTGTTGGTGGCATCTCCCACCCAGCTCGCGGTGATGGCGGTGTTGCGCAGCGCGATGCTCGTCGGCGTGCTGCCGCCCGAGGGCGCCAGCGTGTTGCCCACCGCGGCGTAGTCACAGTCGATGCCGCCGCGCATCTGACACAACTCCGTGGCGATCTTCCCGCTCGTGGGGACCGACAGCCGGGGGTGGTCCATGGACAGGTCCGCGCCGCCCGTCGTCGTGCTGGACTTGCCGCGCGCGAAGGTGACGACCTCCTCGCCCGTGTCCTCGTTCATGGCGATCATCATCGAGTCGAGGACGACCTGCCGGTCCATGTTGATGGGGATGGCCGGGCGGACGATGACGTCGTCGAAGCTCTGGCCGGCCGCGTACTCCTCGCCGGACGCCGAGTCGACGACCGAGGTCTGCGTCTCCGCGTTGTTCGAGTTGAACGCGACGATGTCCGTGTACACGTAGCTGGCGCCGTTGACACACGCGGCCCACGGGTTGCTCTCGTAGGTGCGCACCATGCCGGCGTTCGTGCCGCGGGAGATGCTGAGGAAGTGGTCACAGCCCCAGTTGTTCACCAGGGTCGCGCCCAGCTCCTGCTTGCCAGCGGACTTGCGCGCCAGGGCCTTCTCGCGCGCCAACCCCAGCCGGGTGAAGAGCTTGGGCGAGTTGCTGGCCGTCTTCCCGGAGCCACGCAGGCGGTTCATCACGAAGCGGTACTGGCCCGGGTCGGCCAGGTCGATGGCGATACCGTCACCCATCACCGGGGACTTCTCCCCGAGGACGCGATGCATGTACTGCGAATCCTCCACCAGGGTCGCGCCATCCAACCCCCGGTCCGGGGAGCGCAACGGTCCGGCCCAGGCAGACGTCGCGAACGCGACGAGCGGCAGGGCCGCGAAAACAGGCACCGAGAAACGCGAGTACGGCTTCATGTGTAACCCCCTCTGCTGCAGTGGACTGCCTTTGCCAACGACAACCACAACGCGCGAGACGACTTCTCTTGAAACGGGGCCCCTCCTCAGCGACGAGGAGGGAGCCCTTGAAGACTCATGACCAGGCACATCTGCCCTGACCCGCTGCTCGATTCACGACCTGGACCCCAGGGGACGCGCGAGCGTCCCGCCGTGGCTAGTTGCAGGCCAGCTCACAGATATCCCGGGCCTGGTCCACGCAGATGGAGTCCCAGCTTCCGGTGCAGCAGAACGGGTCGCCCTCGCACACGGCCGCCGCGCACGGCGAGCAGGTCGTCGGGATGGGATTGCCCGGCCTGCACACGTGGTGGCACGGGCGCGGACGGTTGAGGAACTCCTCGAAGACGGCCTTGCGGTGAGGCAGGAAGACGTCCGTGAGCGCCGGGGAGATGCGGAAGCGGATGCCCTCCGGCCCGTTGGCGTCGGTCAGCTCGCTGACGTGGGTGAAGCCCAGCGAGTTGGGCCAGGTGATGCCGCCACCCAGGGGGTTGCTGTTGCTCAGCTCGTGGCAGCCGGCGCAGGACAGCGCCTTGGCGCGAGCGACGATGTTGACGGGCGTCAGCGTGCTGCCGATGCGGGTCAATTCTGCCTGAATCAGCGAGCGCAGCGCGGACGTGCCGGTGCCGAACTGGCCGGTGTAGTTGTTCTCCCCGCCCTGGGCGTCACTCTGGCCGCCGTTGAACTGGTCCTGCACGTCCATGTTGAACAGGTTGATGTCGTTGCGCGCCAGCGCCTCCACCTGGCTCTCGAAGAAGAAGCGGAAGTCCGTCGCGCGGGCGTGGGTGGAGGCCGGGTTGAACAGCCCACCGAACGGGTTCACCTTGTCCGTGGAGATGATGGCCTTGAGCGAGGTGCAGGTCCCCCCCACGCCGCAGGTCTTCTGCAGCTTGAACTCGCGCAAGAGCCAGTTGCTCTGCATGAACTGGTTGGTGCGAATCTGTCCCGCGATGGTGGCCGGGTCCGCGCCGTAGTTGTCGATGTGGACGACGGGACGGAAGCCCGGCAGGCCCTGGAAGTAGAAGGTGCGCAGCTTCGCCGAGCGCGAGTTGGCGTCCGGGTCATTCGAAAGTCCCGACCAGAACTCCGCCACCGGGAGGCAGCCGTCCAGCCCCTCGTCCAGATGGGGGTTGGGCAGCACGCCCTCGAAGATGATGAAGTTGCGCGACAGGACGTTCGTCTCGCCCGACTTGCGCGCGAAGACGATGCGGTACTCACCGCAGTTGGCGCCGTCCGCGGGGGCCAGGTCGAAGCGGTTGAACAGCCCCACCGCCTTGTACCCGGTGGCGAGGTTGGGGTTGGTGAACGGGTCCTGGGTGGCCTGCGTCCCCTCCTGGGCCCGGCACTGGTACGGGAAGCTGTTGAACAGGGTCTGTCCGCTGACCGTCTGGTCGTTGCAGTGCTGACCCTGGTTGAGGCCCGGGCTGTTGTTCTGCGTGTCCCAGAGCTGGCGGAAGAGCGACAGCGCCGTCACGCCCGAGCCGTTGGCTTGCGCCGCGAGCTGGGTGAACACGTCGCGCATGGGGAAGTTGGCGAGGATGGCCGTCTCCGTCACGATGAGGGAGCGGAACGTGTTCACCGACACGCCGGTCATCTGCGACTTGTCACCCGACTGATGCAGCAGGCCGATACCGGCGCGCTCGGAGTGGAGTGGAGTGGTCCGCGCGGGCTGGGGCGTTTCGGGCGCCTCCAGCAAGTCTTCCTGCGTGCTACAGCCCGCCAGAGCCAGAATCGATGCAAAAGCAAGACACGAGCGCCGCACGCGCTTGTCCATGAACTCCCCCTCTTCGAATTGACACAACTGGTTTCACCACTTCTGTGCAGCGCGCGCCCTTATGAAGGATTCAACAAATAATTACAAGACATAATCGGAATAGCCACAATACCCACATAAGCCAGTTCAAGCGTACACAGATACGTAGTACCCGCGACACACAGCCTTTGACCCTGGGTGCGTCAGGACTGCACTCCCCTCTGGCGTCCCAGGCGTACGCGGGGTGCGTTCTCCCGGTACGCGGCCAGGGCGCGAGACAAAACAATGCAGCGCGTTCAATCCGTACGCACCGGTGCGTCTCAACGGCACGCAAGGGCTGTCAGAACACCTCCATGGGACAGGCGGGAATCATCTGATTCTCCGGGGTGCGCACGACGTCCAGCGCCAGGCACCTGGGCCGACAGGTCCCCCCCATGCAGTAGTCCCCCTGGGAGCAGCACATGCCATTGCAGAGCACGCCCCCACCGGAGCAGCACACCTGGGGGCCGCTGTAGCAGGCCCCGCCGTGGCAGGTGTCCCCGCTCGTGCACGAGTCGCCATCACTGCACGACGTGCCCGCGGGACGCGCCGCGTAGGAGCACACGCCCGTGGCGGGGTTGCAGGTGCCGGGGCTCGCGTAGCAGGTGCCGGGCGGGCTGTTGCAGCCCACCGTCGTCCCGGTACAAGCCCCGGTCGCCCCACACTTGTCGTTGAGGGTGCAGGCATTGCCGTCATTGCAGGAGGCGCCGGCGGCCAGGGGCTCGTAGACACACGTCGCCCCCGAGCAGACGCCATAGGGGGAGTGGCAGGGCCCGGGTGGAGTGTTGCAGGGGCCGCAGGCGGACTCCACGACGTGGATGTTGAGCATGAAGCGGCCGCACGAGCCGTTCTTGCCGTCCACGGTGATGCGCACCTCCTGGTTGCGCGCCAGGTTGAGGACGGCGGAGGACGTGAGCGTGGAGGACGAGGCGTTGTCGTTGCAGCCCAGCGAGGCGCTGCTGTTCCAGTCCGTCACCTGCACCACCGTGTCGTAGTCCGTGGTGTCGGTCGGGTCCGTGACGAAGGTGTAGGCGCCGTCATACGGGGCGATGAAGTGGAAGCTCATGTCCGGGCCGCTGCCGCCGCCGCACGCGGGCGTCACCTCGTTCGCGGCGCCACAGGTGCGGCCCACGGCCACGCCCCGCCCCACGCGCAGCCGCAGGTCCACGTAGGAGGACGTCACAGCGCGGGCTTCCTGGGTGCTCAGGCTCTCCGCCGGAGGCGCCTCGACGCCGCCTCCCACCGGGGACTGGGTACAGGCCATTCCCAGGAGCAGCAGCCAAAGAAAGACACGATTCCAGTGCCAGCACGGATAATCCGCCATGACTGTCGCCCCCTGCGTTGGAGGCTCAACAGCATACGCACTCGCAGTCAGTATTGCTAAAAAACTATGGCCTGACGGTTTTCATCCCTGTCGCCCGGGGGGTATCGCTTTGGCGGCCTGGGAGCGGAGCGCGGTGGCGAGGCCTCCCCACCACATGCCCATCATCGCCAGGAAGGCGGAGACCTCCTGGCCATGGCGCACGGGGTGGTCCGGACGGAGGGCCTCCCAGCCGCGGTGCTCCAGGACGACGCGGGTGCCGCCCCCCTGGGCGGGCTCGAAGCGCACGTCCACCTGGGTGAGCTCGCCGGGAGCGAAGTTCCGGCCGCGCCACTCGAAGCGCAGCCTCGCGCCGGGCTCCCACGTCAGCACGCGGCCAATCTCGAACACGCCGACCGCGTCCTCTTCCACCAGGCGGCCTCCAGCGCCGCCCTCGAAGCGCACCACGCTGTCGGCGGCGTGGGAGCCCCGGAAGCGCGGCCCCCGGCGCCACCAGAGGTCGGTCTCCTCGGTGAAGACGGTGAAGGCGACGTCTGGCTCCACCTCCAGGAAGGTCGTCACGCGGGCGGTCTGCTCCATCGTCATGTCGTCGGACCTCGCGGGGCGGCTCAGGGCCGCTTCTTGCCGCGCGTGCGCTCGGCGTGTTCCTTGAACGACTGGAGCTGGTCCCCCCAGAAGGCCTCCACCTCGTCGAGCCACGCGCGCAGCTCCGAGAAGCGCTCGGGCCGCAGCCGGTACAGCTTGACGCGGGCATCGTCCTCCACGGCGTCCTCCTCGACGAGGCCTGTCTTGCGCAGGACTCGCAGGTGCCGGCTCATGGCCGGGGGCGACATGTCGAAGGCGGCGGCCAGCTCACCGGCGCGCCGGGGCTGCTCCCGCAACAGGTCGATGACGCCCCGGCGGGTGGGGTCGGCCAGGGCGGCGAAGGTGTCGTCGAGACGTCGGGCGGCTCCCATGGGCTCAAGGCTCCGAAGCTTCAGCCCTTCACGCGCTGGGAGAACCACCACGCGTGGCCTTCCAGGTCCTCCGCGCCGTAGCCCCGGTCCGTCCAGTAGTCGTCGCCGTAGTTCGTCGTCTCCGGCTCCCGGGTGATTTTCGCGCCCGCGGCCTTCGCCCGCGCGCAGTGCGCGTCCACGTCATCCACGTAGAGCATGAGGTACCCAGCGCTGGTGCCCGCCGCCGCCGTGGGCGTGCGCGCCGGGTACTTCGAGCTGAGCGAGTTCACCATGATGACGCCCTCGCCGAAGACGAGCTCCGAGTGGACGACGACGCCCGGCCCGCCCTCCACCTTCAGCCGCGTCTGGAAGCCGAAGGCCTTCTCCAGCCAGTCGATGGCGGCCGGTGCATCCACATAGAACAGCCCGGGGGTGATGCGCGCGCAGCCCTCTGGAACCTTCTTCATGGCCCGTCTCCCGTGGGAACGAACTTCGTTTCCTTCACGGGCAATATTTAACGCCGTCGTTAACCATTCGCAAGCCAGGAGTGGATGGACCGACGGGGGTGCCCCGCGGCTCGCCGTGGGACGGGACGCGCGGGCACCTGTTCGTGCCCGCGCACTCGAAGCCTGGAGCCTCGCGGCTCGCGGCGGGCCGCTACACGAACATCAGCGGGTCGAACTCATCCACGTTGACGGGCAGCAGGCGGGGCAGCGGGCGCTGGAACACCTTCGCGTTGAGCTCCAGGTCGACAATCTTGAGGCCCGAGGGCACCAGGTCGCGGAAGCGCTGGCTGACATACTCGCGCAGGCCGAGCACGGCCACCTGCCGCTTCTCCTCCAGCATGGGCTTGAGCGCCTCGGCGAAGTCTCCGCCGTCGTGGCTGGCCAGGCCCACCGCCGCCTTGGGCCGCTGGACGCGGATGGACTCCAGGAGCTTGAGGATGCCCAGGTCCACCACCTTCTGGTCCTGCCGTCCGTACAGGAGCGCCACCTCGCAGCCCGCGGACTTCAGCGCGCGGATGAAGCCAATCATCATGTCCGGCAGCTGCTCACCCCGCGCGTTGAGCACGACGATGCAGCGCACGGGCGCCGGGAAGTAGCTCTCGCAGAACGCCACCAGCCGGTCGAACTGGACGCGGTCCTGTGACTCGGGTTTGCGGCCGACAACGTTGGACACGGCCCAGTCGATGTTCTCCGCATCGATGAGCACATAGGAGGCGGCGGGGGGACGTCCGGTGAGCATGGGCGCGGACAATACGCTCGCGCGCCACTTCCTGGGGGGATTGCGTGCGCCGGGCGAGCGCTCCCGGACACGTCTCGCGCGGCGTGACGTCCGGAAGCGACCTGACGCGTCAGAAGCGGTCAGGCCCCGGCGGCATCTCCGGCAGGGGCGCCGACACGGCCAGCAGTCCGTGCTCCGGAATGGGCGGCTGCATGGGCAGCACCACCGTGAAGCGCGAGCCCCGTCCGAACTCGCTCTCCACGAACACCTTGCCGCCGTGTCCTTCCACCAGGCTCTTGACGATGGCCAGGCCCAGCCCCGCGCCGCCGTGCTCGCGCGTGGAGCTGCCGTCCACCTGATAGAAGCTCTGGAAGATGCGCTCGAACTGGTCCTCGCGGATGCCCACGCCGGTGTCTTCCACGCTGATGCGATAGCCGGAGAGGCCCAGCGGCTCCTGCGGGCCCGGCTCCGACATCACCACGGACACGCGGCCTCCGGAGGCGGTGAACTTCAGCGCGTTGACCAGGAGGTTGATGAGCACCTGCCGCAGCTTGTCACCGTCTCCCGCCAGCCGGGGCCTGGGCAGGGGCGGCAGCCGCACCTCCAGCTCCACGCCCTTGCGCTGCGCCTGCGGCATCACCGTGGACACCGCCGTCTGGATGACGCCCGCCAGGTCCACCGGGCCCATGGACAGCCGCAGCTTGCCGGCCTCAATCTGGCTCAGGTCCAGGATGGAGGAGATGAGGTTGAGCAGCGACTCGCCCTTCTCGACGATGGTGCGCACGTAGAGCAGCTGCTCGGGGTTGAGCATGCCGGCCAGCCCCTCGGCCAGCATCTCCGAGTAGCCGATGATGGAGGCCAGGGGCGTGCGCAGTTCGTGGCTCACCGTGCCCAGGAAGGTGGACTTGAGCCGGTCCAGCTCCTTGAGGCGGGTGTTGACCTGCGCCAGCCGCGAGTTCTGCGCCTCCAGCTCCCGGTGCGTCTCCAGCATCGCCTCGATGTGGAGCTGCGTCGTCAGGTACGTGCGGTGGCCGCTGGCCACCAGCGCGGCGAGCACCTGGCCGAAGTGCGTGAGCACCTGCGCGGCGGTGCGCTCGGGCGCGCGGCGCACCTTGGCCACCAGCTCCTGCGCCCGCGTCAGCTCCAGGCCGGAGATATCCGTGAGCGTGTCGGGGAAGTCCCCCAGCTCCTCGGGCGTGAAGGGCCCCAGGATGACGCGGCCCAGGAAGTCGCCTTCCCAGCGCACCGGCATCACCAGGTAGCGCAGGCCGGTGAAGCACGGCAGGGCGATGAGGCCCGCCTCCTCCGCGCCGTCGCCTTGCGCCACGCGCGCGCCCTGCATCGGGAGCACCGGGCCGTCCTTCACCCGCGCCACCGTCGCCGTGCAGCGCGAGCGGCCGTCCGGGAAGGAGAAGACGTAGGCGCAGAAGTCGCCGTGGCCCACCTTCACGTCGGCCAGCTTGGTGCCGCGCGCGTCCAGCACCTTGATGCCCACGCGGTACAGCTCGCTGAAGCTCCTCACCACCTCGGAGAAGGAGGGCAAATCCAACATCTCGCCCAGCGACAGGCGGCGCTGGAGCACCGACTCGCGGCGCGAACCGCTCGAGCCCTCCGGTGGCGGGGCGCCCTGATAGCCGCTCATCGCCCGCCCCCCCACTGCTCGTCCCGCCCCACCGCGGTGTAGCGGCCGGCCAGCGTGGTGCCCGACAGGTCCATCCGCCCGAAGACCTGGGAGAGGAACTCCGCCTCGGTCAGCCCCACGTTGCGCGCCAGGTGCGCCCGGGCATCCAGCCGCCGGTAGGCCGCCTGCGCCACGGCGTGGAAGGTCTCCAGCACGCCCTCGCCCTTGAGCGCCACCGCGCCGACGACGGCCTCGCCGCCACGCTTGCGCGCCTCCTCCAGCTCCGCGTCCGTGCGCGCGTCGGGGAGGTCCCTCTTGTTGAACTGGATGACGACGGGCACCTGGTCCACGTCCAGCCCGTTCTCCTTCATGTTGTCCTGCAGGTTGCGCCAGTAGGCGTTGTTCTCCGCCGTCGCGCCGTGCCGGCTGTCCGCGATGAACACCACCGCGTCCGCGCCCTGGAGGACGATACGGCGGGTCGCGTTGTGGATGACCTGGCCGGGCACGGTGAAGAGCTTCACCTTCACCTTGAAGCCGGACGAGGTGGAGAAGAAGACGGGCAGCAGATCGAAGAACAGCGTCCGGTCGTCGTGCGTGTCCACCGTCAGCAACCGGCCCCGCACCTCCGGCGACGCCCGGGCATGGAGCTGGCGCAGATTGGTCGTCTTCCCGCTGAGTCCGGGCCCGTAGTAGACGATCTTGAGCGTCAGCTCTCGCTGGGCGTGGTTGAGTTGCAAGGGTGACTCGGGCGGGCGGGGTCGGGATGAGGAGGCCAGCCCTCCGTGAACGACGACCCCGGTTTTATAGTGGGAAGGCGCCCGGCGCGGAAGGCCGGCTGGGTGCCAGCCGTGGAAGCGATGCCCATCCTTGGAATGGGACGGGCCATGCTCGGGTTGACCGGAATCCGGCCCTCACATCCACGGGGGAGGCAATCTCCTCACTTGGGAAGACAATGTGCGCGGAATGACCGCGTGCACCGGTGGCGGGGGTGCGGTTAGGATCGCAGAGCGACGGAGGAGATGGCGATGACGATGAAGCAGGTGGACCCGGGCGTGGAGATGGCCCCAGCCCCGGTGCTGGAAGCGGCGGTGGGCCTCCCCAATGACCTGACGGCGGCGGTGAAGTTCACCCTGCCCACCGACGAGGACATGACGGCGGTGGCGGCCCTGCGCGCCAGCTCCGAACCCTGGAAGAGCCGGGGTGAGACGCAGGAAGACAGCCTCAAGGCCCTGGCCCAGCTCAAGCCCTACATCCACGTGGCGAAGCTGCAGACGCAGATCGTCGGCTACGTCACGGTGGAGCGCGACGGCCCGGTGCCCGGCGCCGCGTACCTGCGCAACATCGTGGTGAAGCAGGAGCTGCGCAAGAAGGGCCTGGGCGCCGTGGTCCTGGAGCAGGCGCTCCGAGCCGCGCGCGACATGTACCGCAAGACGATTGCGCTGCGAGTGGACCCGTCCAACGCCCCCGCGGTGAGCTTCTACCGCAAGGCGGGCTTCACCACCGTGGCCACGGTGGTGTCCAAGAAGTCCGGCAAGCTCCGGCTTCTGATGTCCCGCGAGCTGTAGTTCGCGCGCCCCTGGCTGGCGGGGGGCCGTGCGCCTCCCGCCGCCACCGCTCCGAGCGGGCCCTTGGGCCCCGGAGTCCCCCTCTCACATTTCACATCCAGGCAGGTGTCGACTCTCTGCCTCGACGGGGTGGGTGTGGAGCCCACCGCGCGCGGCGATGCGTTGGACGTACGTCCAGGGGGTGGGCGCTTTTGCGCCAATGTCGACTATCCTGCGGTCCCCCGCGCTCCGCGCTCTGTCACAGCTCGAGTTCGAATCCGCATGAAACCCCTTGCTGAGCTGTTGCGCCATCTGTCGCGGCCCGGAGTGACGGAGCTGACCCTGGCCACCGGGCGTCCTCCCATGATTCGCGGCAGCAACGGCTACGAGCCGGTGGACCCCGCCGCCGTGACGACGGACGACGTCGTCCGAGCCCTCCAGGCCATGGTGGGAGTCGCGCGCGCATCCAGCGTCTCCGACTCGCCCTCCAACTGGTCCGTCAACGCCAATGGCCTGGGCTCGCTGTCCATTGCCGCCGTGCGTCGAGGGGACTTGATGCACCTGCGACTGTCTCGCGCGGCGGAGGCCTCCACCGCGCCCGCGGCGGCCCCGCCCGCCGCCGCTCCGGCTCCAGCGACACGAGCCGCCCCCGTCGCCCAGGGGTATGCCGCGCCATCGGCCGGGTATGCGCCCGCCCCCGCCGCCGCTCCCTCGGCGGGGTATGCGCCCGCGCCCACCGCCGCGCCCCAGGGCGCCGGGTATACGCCCGCGCCGACCGCCGCTCCCTCGCCCGGATATGCCCCAGCGCCTTCGGCTCCCGCCGCCGCGCCGCAGAGCGCCGGGTATGCGCCCACGGGTGCCCAGGAGGCCGCGCGCTCGCTGGCGACGTCGCGCATGTCGGGAGGGGCCAGGGACCTGGCCATCGTGCTGGAGCAGGGGCGCGGCAGCCGCGCCAGCGACGTGCACGTCGTGGCCGAGCGCCCCGTGCTCTTCCGCCTCGCCGGAGAGCTGGTGCCCCAGGGCGGCGCGCTGGATGCGGCGCGGGTGGAGGGCATGTTGATGCCGGTGGTGCCGGAGCGACTGCGCCCGGTGCTCGTGCGCGAGGGCAGTTGTGACTTCTCGCTCGACTCACCGGAGATGGGGCGCTTTCGCGTCAACGTCTCGCGCCACCGCACGGGCCTCAAGGGCACCTTCCGGGTGATTGCGCGCGACATCCCCACGCTGGAGTCGCTGGGGCTGCCTGTCGAAATCGCCAAGGCGACGCACCACCACCAGGGCCTCATCGTCGTCACGGGCCCGTCCGGCCACGGCAAGACGAGCACCCTGGCGGCGCTGGTGGACCTCATCAACCGCGAGACGTCCCACCACGTGCTCACGGTGGAGGACCCGGTGGAGTTCGTCCACCCGCGCAAGAAGGCGCTCATCAGCCAGCGCGAAGTGGGCGCGCACACGAGGACGTTCGCCAGCGCGCTCAAGGGCAGCTTGCGCGAGGACCCGGACGTCATCGTGGTGGGCGAGCTGCGCGACACGGAGACGGTGCGCATGGCGCTGGCCGCCGCGGAGACGGGCCACCTGCTCATCAGCACCATGAACACGCCGAGCGCGGCGAAGACGATTGACCGGCTCATCGACCTCTTCCCGCCGGCGGACCAGCAGCAGGTGCGCCTGTCGCTGTCGAGCGGCCTGCGCCTCATCGTCAGCCAGCGGCTGATGGCGAGCGCGGACGGCAAGAGCATGGTGGCCGCGGCGGAGGTGCTGCCGGGCTCGGTGGCGCTGGGCAACCTCATCCGCGACAACAAGACGTACCAGATTCCCTCGCTCCAGCAGCGCGGCAAGAGCCTGGGCATCATCCGCTTCGAGGACTCGATGGCGGACCTGGTGCGCGCGCAGAAGGTGAAGCTGGAAGTGGCCAAGGGCTTCGTGGACAACCCGGACGAGTTGGAGGCGGTGGTGACGGGGAAGCGGCCGGGCACGACGGCCGTGTCGGCGCCGGAGACGCAGCAGGACAGCGCCCGGCTGCTCAGCAAGATGGGCTCGCTGATGGGAAGGAAGGGGGGCTGAGATGAGCACCACGCCGCGCATCGCCGCGCTCTTCGACATGCTGCTGGAGCAGAAGGGCAGCGACCTGCACCTGAGCACCGGCTATCCCCCCATGGGCCGCATCCGTGGCGAGCTGACGCCGCTGCGCGAGGAGCCCCTCACGATTCCGGAAGTCGAAGGGCTCCTGTTCGAGCTCATCAACCCGACGCAGAAGCAGCAGATTCTCGAGGAGCTGGACCTCGACTTCGCCTATGGCTACGGGACGAAGGCCCGCTTCCGCGCGAACTACTTCTACAAGCAGACGGGCCTGGGGGCGGTGTTCCGCACCATCCCCAGCAAGGTCCTCACGCTGGACGACCTGAAGACGCCCGAAATCGTCCGCAAGCTGGCCGAGCGCCGCAGCGGGCTGGTGCTGGTGACGGGCCCCACGGGCAGCGGCAAGTCCACGACGCTCGCGGGCATGGTGAACCACATCAACCAGACGCGCCCCGCGCACATCCTCACCATTGAAGACCCGGTGGAGTTCGTGCACGAGTCCGCTCGGGCGCAGGTGACGCACCGGGAGGTGGGGCCTCACGCGTCGAGCTTCGCCACGGCCATCCGCTCGGCGGGCCGCGAGGACCCGAACGTCATCCTCATCGGCGAGCTTCGCACCAACGAGACGATGAAGCTGGCGCTCCAGTTGGCGAGCTTCGGCGTGTTGGTGTTCGCCACGGTGCACACCAACAGCGCGCCGGCGACCATCGACCGCATCATCAACTCGTTCCCGGCGGACGAGCAGCAGCAGGTGCGCGGCATGCTGGCGGAGAGCCTGGCGGGCATCGTCGCGCAGCAGCTCATCAAGACGGCGGACGGCAAGGGCCGCGTGGCGGCGCTGGAAATCCTCGTGGGCGGCGCGGCCATCGCCGCGATGATTCGCGAGGGCAAGGTCTTCCAGATTGCGTCCAAGATGCAGGCCGGCCAGGGCCAGGGCATGCAGACGCTCGACATGCACCTGGAGCGGCTGGTGCGCGACAACATCATCACGCCCGACGCCGCGCTGGAGAAGGCCCAGGACAAGGAGAACCTGGCCAAGGTCATCCAGCGCCTCAAACCGGACTGGGTGCTGCCGGAGTCGATGAAGGCGTAGTCGCCCGCACAGAATATCCGCGGGCTCCTGTCGGTAGGGGTGTCCTCACCCTCCTCCAGTCAGGAGTGGGAAGCCCTCGCGTCGCTGACGCTCAAGGGAGACACCCGATGCGCTACGGCGAAGACAAGGCCTTCGAGATGGCACGCAGCCTGTTGCCCTCCACCAGCCGTCGGGAGGCGCGCAAGAATCGCGTGAACGTGAGTCGGCGCGCCCGCCGTACGAGCAGCACCCGGATCGCCCAGCTCATCCGAGCCCCCGAGCTCTCCGAGGACTGCGCGGAGCTGGATGACGATTCCTCCTCCGACATGAGAGGGGTGGTGTTCTGGCGTCGTCAGGCCGACAAGGTCAACCCCTTCATCCGGTGGGCGAAGCGACGAACCCTGAAGCAGCCTCGCGACTTGCGACTGGGGCTGGTGAGAGGAGCACTTCCTCCAGGTCTCATCGGGCATCACGCGCTTTCTCATTTGAAAGGCGTGGAGCACTTCCTGAGCACCGTGGAGCTGTCGCGACGGGACTTCCGGCGCGGCCCTCAGAAGAGCCAGCCCATCCACGACCGAGGTGTGCTGGCGCAGCTCCTGCGCGAGTTGCTGCGACTTCCCACCGGTCAGAAGTCCTTCAACGGCTATCTCAAGCATGCGACGGCCTCGGGATGGAGCGTGAAGTGGGGGCGCGACGGCCAGCGCCATGTAGTCCTCCACGGATGCAACGCCCCTCGCCTGCTGCTTGGCGTGCATGACGTGCTCTCCTTCCTGGATGACCTCGGCTTCGACAGCCGGCCGGAGACGTCCAGGAAGAGTGATTCGCGGACAGGTGCGTCTACCCAACTCCCGACGCTCTTCTTTCTCCAGGTCTTTCATCGCCTGGGGGGTGACCTCACCGCTACGCTCGCCGCCATCCCCAAGCCCAAGCTGACCCACCTCCCGTGCGGACGCGTGCACCGCTGGCCCCCAGAGAACTCCCGTGGCGAGCGCGGGCACCTCGGAACAAGATGCCGGCCATGATTCACGGCTTCGAGAGCACGACGACGGAACGGCTGCTGCTTCGGCCGTTTCGCGAGACCGACCTGGACGCGGTGTTCACACTCCATGGCGACCCGGAGACGTCTCGCTTCAACCCCTCCGGCCCATTGCGCTCGTTGGACGCCGCGCGAGAGCTGCTGGCGCTGTGGTTGAGTGACTGGGCGAAACACGGCGTGGGGTATTGGGCCGTGGAGCAACGAGAGACACCGGGCGTCGTCGTGGGCGTCTGCGGCGTGCGCCACAAGCTGTTCGAGGGTCGGACGGTGTTGAACCTCGCCTATCGCTTCGCGCCTCGGACCCAGGGGCTGGGTTATGCGACGGAAGCCGCGCGCGTCGCCGTGGAGCAGGCCCGGCGACACCTCCCCGATGTGCCCCTCGTCGCCATCATCCATCCGGAGAATGCACCGTCCCTCCGCGTCGCGGAGCGACTCGGGCTGCGGTTCGAGCGCATCACCGACTATGAAGGAACCCCGAGCCGAGTGTACGGGGTCGACTGAGCATCGACGTGTCCGCGCGGCCTCCCGAGGCACGGGAAGACTACAACTCCTCGCGGAGCCCCTCTCGGAACACTGTGAACACCGCCTGTCCACAGCGGTCCGAAGCGTCCGCCTGCGCTCTCGCCACGCGCACCTCGTAGCGGACACCTCCCAGCAGAAGTCGCTTCGTCTCTCCAACAGAGACAGTGACGGGTGATGCGCCACGCTTCCGGGCATCCTCGAACCGAAGCCGTGCGCCCCGGGTGCGTGCGTCCTTTCGGCGCTCGCAGCCGGCAAGTTCCCACCGGACTCGCAGCTCCGGCACCAGTCCCGTGGGCAGCAGGACTTCGCCTTCTGGCGTGATGGGCGCGCTCGGTACCGTGAGAAGCAAGAGCCCTCCGTCCGCGTCGCGGAGCGTGTCGCCCGAGAGGAGTTCGGGATGCTCTCCGTCGCTGGAGACGCAGCTCGCGGGCTCGCGGTGGCTGGCCCAGCCCACGGTCCGTCCCGTCAGGTCCGCCAGTACCTCTGGAACGGTGAGTCCGTAGCTCACGCCTCCGCGTGTCTCGTCTGCCTCGTACTCCAGCACCGAGGCCCACTGGTCCCCATGGCGGTATGCACCTCTGAGCTGTCGGGCCACGGTGAACCGTCGCTCCAGCCGTGGGCCCGTGCGCTGGATGGAGCGCGTCTCCGGCGTCTCCTTGAAAGCCACGTCCACCCGGGCCGCGCGCCAGACTTCCGCGCACGCGAGAAGGCCAGGTGACTCCGCAGCGCGTGTGCCTCCATCCGGCGTCGATTCCGCGGAGATGCCCGACACCGTGATTCCATCGGCGGACGAGGGCACCGCGAGCCTGGCGTCACGCGAAGCCACGGCGGACGGAGCGAGGCCACCAGCGGGCGGCTCACGAACCCCGCCCGGGGCTGAAGACGGTGGGGGCTCGGACCGCGCCGCGACAGCAGAGCCCGCGTCCGTCGCGGGAGGCTCGGGGCGAAGCCAGCAGGCACCGTGCATCAGCAAGAACCCCAGCGCACAGCTCCACGCACCCAGCCGGTGTGGTCCTTCCGACTTCGGCATCACGTGCTCCTCTGCAGGGCAAGTGCCCTCCGCCTCCGCCGACTTTCGCCCTTCTGGTCAGGGGAGGCCAGCGATGCGGAGGCAGGTCTGCTTCGCGGCTTTCGGTCACGGTGCTCCCCACCTACTCTCGCCCGTCCGAGGAAGGACCCGAATGACGACACGCGCTCAACTCCAGTACCCCTTCGACCATGGGGTGGCGGATGCCCCCGTGGACGTCTACGGCAAGCCGGGCCGGGGACCGGTGGTGATTGACGCGGGCTGGGGCACCCTGCTCCCGACGAACCTGACGCATCCCTGGTACCGGTCGTGACCTGACCGTCGCGGTCAGAGGCACTCCGCGTACAGCAGCGTTCCATCCGCCGACACATGGAAGTCGCGGCCCTCCACGCGGCCTCGTGACATGAGCCGCTCCCGCTTGCGGCGGACGTCGTCACGCCGTCTCACCAGTGAGGACTCCTCGTGCGGAACCCTCGGCTGGAAGCGCGCGGGGCCACCCTTGTCGTCCGGAACATAGCGGGTCATCAGTGAGCGCTTCGAGCCACGGCCCGCGCCGTCATCCGCGTCGCCATCGTCGGAGAAGTCGAGCTCCAGAGAGCCCCACTCCCCCACGTCACAGTCGCAGGAGCCGCAGCCCGGGAAGCCGCAGCCCAGGAAACCATCGCGACAGTCGACACACTCCGCCTTCGGTGACGAACCACACGCCGCGCACCCGTTGTCTCCAAACGAGTACGAGTGCCACCCGGAGTTGCTCACGCCCGCGAACTGGTAGCGGTAGTTCATCACGCTGTCGTGCACCACGCTGTACTGCCCCGCCACGTCATTGCCGTTGTGGTCCAGGTTCAGGTTGTGGCCCAGTTCGTGGATGAAGGTGCCGCGCTGCTCCTGGATGCTCGGACTGCTGAAGCAGCCCATGCTGATGATGAGGTCATTGCCCAGCAGCTCGGCCTTGCCGGAGGAGCAACTCGTGAGGCTCGAGTGCCGGTTGGCCCACATCGCGTAATGGAAGTACGGCCGACGCTCCGGATTCGCTGACGAGAAGGCGCTCTGCTTCAGCGCGTAGAAGTCCACGCCGCCAGGGCAGCTCCCGTAACAGACCACCTCGTACCAGGGCAGCACGCTGTCGATGAAGGCATGCAGTCGCACGCTCCCGCCCGTCTCCTGGGCGAACACCGCCGCCGCGTCCGCCGCCAGTCCCGCGTATGGCTGCCGAGTGAGGTACGGGTTCGTCGGGTGCTGCATCCAGTCGATCTCCACGTAGAGGTCTCTCGCCGTGGGGCTGCTCCACTCGGAGAAGGAGAAGCCGTCGTTGCCGAACACCTCCAGCGTGTCCGCTATCGAGTCCCCATCCGAGTCCTCGTTGTTCGGACTCAGGCCAATGAGCGGCTCGAGCGAGTCCGAGAGCCCGTCCTCGTCACCGTCGTTGTCATCGAAGATGGTGGACCAGAGTTCCTCGTCGTGGACGAAGGTCGCCGTGCCCGCGCTGCCCGGATAGCGCCCCACCACCACGCGCTGGGTGCCGACGTTCTGCGCGCTCGTCGCGGTGACGAGCGGGTAGTACTTCGGCCCGTTGTCGTCATCGTGCTGGAGGTACTCGGTATTGGAGCGCAGCAGGAAGAGCAGATGGTCTCCTCCGCCGGGGCTCGTGGCCGAGGCCCTGAAGGTGTCCTTGGCATTCCACGCGAAGAGGAGCGGCACGCCGCCGAAGGGCTGTTGCGACAGGAGCAGCGTCCCGTTGCGATACAGGCTCGCCGTGCCTCCGCGCCCCTCCGCGTAGGCGCGCACCCAGACACGGTAGTAGCCGGAGTCCGGCGCGACGAACGTCACACACGAGCGCGTGTTTCCCTGGCAGTCGTCACTCACGGCCACCTGGCTCCAGCCACTCCTGTCGCGCAGCACGTGCAACACGGTGTCGGGTGCGGAGCCCGCCAGGTCTCGCGTCTCGAAGGTGTACGTCTGTCCCGCGTCGAGCCAGGTGCTCAGCCAGATGAAGCTGCCCCAGTCCCGCGATGCCACGTAGTGCGGTCCCGCCCACGCCATCATCGGCGCCAGCAGCAACACCGCGCGAAGCGCCCCCATGAACGACTTCATCGCTTCTGCTCCCCCTGAAAGAACCACTCCTTGAAGGTCTCCTGCGCGCGCGCTTGCTCCTCGGGCGAGAGGTCTCTCCACTTCGCCTGCTCTCGCGCGAGCGCCTGCTGGTAGCGCGCGTCCTGGTCCCTCGCGTGCGTGTCTTCCGCCGGTGGGGCGGAAACCTTCGCGACGAGGTTGAGCGCGGCGAGATAGCGCCGCTCCTGGCGCGCACGCGTCTCGGGGCTCGCGTCCTGGAAGGCTCGCTCCGTTCGCGTCACGAGCGTTGCCAGGTCGTCGACGGGCTCCTCGCGCAGCAAGGCCTCCTCGTCCGGTGTCAGTGGCACCAACGCGTCCTTCGCGAACCGCGTCAGCGGAGACGTCGCGGGAGCGGGAGTCGCCACCTCCACCGTGAGGCCACCAGGGCCCTGGACCTGTTCGACGTGAAGAACAGACTCCTGTGAATCCTTGCGCGGGACAGGAGGTGTTTCGAGCCGAGCCACCGGGTTCGGCTCCCGTTGGCTCACGGCCGCGGAGTCCTCACGCAACAGGTGCCTAGGCACCAGCAGGGGGATTCCCGCCGCGAGCAGGACGACGCCCAGCACCACACTCCCGATTCCGACCTGGTCGCCTCGTGCGCGCATGCGGTCCCCACTCGCAGGCCTCACGTCTAGCCTCAAT
Organism: Myxococcus eversor; assembly: GCF_010894455.1. Lineage (GTDB taxonomy): Bacteria > Myxococcota > Myxococcia > Myxococcales > Myxococcaceae > Myxococcus > Myxococcus eversor. Next base: position 326,184 of record NZ_JAAIXY010000003.1, read on the forward strand.
TCCCGTCGGCATCAAACAGCCGGAGGCTCGGGGGATTCAGCGCGAGTGACGGCGACAGTGCATCCAGGGTGCATCACTGAACAGGCCCGTGAGCTGGCTCGACTCAGCGGGCCTCGGGTTGTGACGGAGGGGAGGCGGATGGAATCAGGGGGTATGCACCTGGGTACGGGGTGAGCACCTCGCAGCCCTCGCGCGTCACGAGGATGGTGTGCTCGAACTGCGCGGAGAGGCTGCCGTCATCGGTCACCACCGTCCAACCGTCCGAGAGCATTCGAATCTCGGGGCGGCCCAGGTTCACCATCGGTTCGATGGTGAGCACCATGCCGGAGCGCAGGGTGATGCCCGTGCCCTTCGTGCCGAAGTGGGGCACGTGGGGCGGCGCGTGCATGGAGCGTCCAATGCCGTGCCCGCCGAACTCCCGAACGATGCTGCACCCTTCCCGCTCCGCCAGTTCCTGGATGGCCGCGCCGATGTCGCCCATCCGAGCACCGTGACGCACGACGGAGACGCCCACATCACGACACCGACGCGCCACGTCCACCACGTGCCGAGCATCATCGGACACTTCACCGATGCAGAACGTGGCCGACGTGTCTCCGTGGTAGCCGTCCAGGCACGTGGTGACGTCCACGTTGATGATGTCCCCGAGCGCCAGCTTCTCGTGCGGATTCGGGACGCCATGACAGACGACGTGGTTGCGGCTGGTGCACACCGTCGCGGGGAAGCCGTGGTAGCCGAGCTGGCTGGGTGTGCCGCCTCGACGAGCAGTGTCCTCGCGCACCCATTCGTTGATGTCCCCCGTGGAGATGCCCGGCGTCAGCTTCCCCGCGACCCAGGCGAGCGTGCCCGCCGCCGCCGCGCCCGCGAGACGCAGACGCTCCACCTCGGTGCCCTTGAACAATGGAGTTCCCATGGGGAGCCAAGGTGTCTCCGGGGGCCTTCAGCGTCCAATGCTGTTTCGGTATCGCGCCCGGGGGCGGGGGTGCGCGAAAGGGGCGATCGCGCTAACCTGGGGCCGTGAGCATCACCCACCTCCAGTCCTTCGTCGCGGTGGCCGAGGAGCGGCACGTGGGCCGCGCCGCCCGCCGGCTCCATCTCACCCAGCCGCCCCTGAGCCGCCACATCCTCGCACTCGAGGATGAGCTCGGCACGCCGCTCTTCGAGCGCACGCGACAGGGAATGAGCCTGCTGCCCGCCGGAGAGGTGTTCCTGCTCCACGCGCGTCGCATCCTCGCGGAGGTGGACACCGCGGTGCACACCGTGCGCGGCCTCGCACCGCGCGACACGAGCGGGTGAGAGCTCGCCTGCTCGCTACTCGGGAACCTCCAGTGGGAACGGCAGGGCTTCACCCCGGTGGGTGAGGACCGCCGCGCGAACCAGCTCACGAACCTGGCGCGCGCTGAGCGGCAGGTCGGCGAAGACACGCGGTGGCGAGAAATCGCTCAACGCCAGTCCCATCCCCTCCTCGGGTTCCCAGATGCGCTCGGCCACGAGTTCGTAATGTGACCCGGTCACCTCGAGGGAGACCGCGCAGTCCTTGTCATTGAGTCTCCGCGCGGCGAGCACCCGCATCACTCCGCCTCGCGGGTGTGAAGCCCGCTCCAGCACGTCCTGACCACACATCCGAACCGCCCCCTCACGCGTTGCGAACTGGACGATACCTCTCGGCCTCGATTCGCCCCATGACGCTCAGCGGTCGCCCGTATACGAGGTGGGGACATACTGACGCGCCGAGAGCGCCAGGACCGAAAGGGAACCGTCAGACATGTCGCGCAGGTCGTCACGCATCCCGTCATCGCCTCATCGGCTCGTGGTTCCCTGGGTTCTGCTCTCTTCACTGGCCTGGGCCCAGACACCGGACACCGGAACAACGACGACGGAGCCCGGCGCGCGGAACACCGTCATCGGCCCATCCTCGTCTCCTGAGTCGCGCACTCGCACCACCAGCTCCGACGGCCCCTCCACGCCTGTTCCGGAGCGGCCCGCCGAGAATGTACCCACGGCGCCTGAGACGTCCCCTCGTGTCGCTGTCGATGCGCCCATGGAGCAGGCGGCCTCCCGCGCCTTCGCCGAGGCCCCCTCGCAGCCTGAAGCGCCTTCTCGTCCCGTCGCCGATGTGCCCGCTTCCTCTGAGGCGCCATCAAGCGCAGTACCGCCAAACGAGACAAGCGCATCGTCACGCACCGTCGTCACGGGCACGCGCCTTCCGCGCCCCGTGCGAGATGTGCCCGCCACCACCGTGGTGCTCCCTCGTGAAGAAATCGATCGCAGTCCCACGCTGACGCAGGACACCCTCGTCCGTTCCCTGCCCTCGGTCGCCACCTTCCGCCGCACGCCGAGCCTCGTCTCCGACCCGACTGCCCAGGGCCTCAACCTGCGGGGCCTTGCTCCGTCCGGCGTCTCTCGTACCCTCGTCCTGCTGGACGGCGTTCCCGTCAACGACCCGCTCGGTGGATGGGTCTTCTGGCGCTCGCTGCCTCGGCTCGGGCTGGAGCGCATCGAGGTCGTCCCCGGTGGCGGCTCCGCCCTCTATGGCAGCTCCGCGCTCGGCGGCGTCGTCCAGCTCATCTCTCGGCCCATCACCGGCCCGGCACTCGACGCGGACGTCTCCTACGGCAACCGCGACACCGGTCTCCTCGCCGCACGCGGAGCCCAACGTTGGGGGGCCATCGCCGCCGCCGTCGAGACCGAGCTGCTCACGAGCAACGGCTACCGCATCGTCACCCCAGGCCAGCGCGGTGCCATCGACAGCGACACGCCCAGCAATCACGTCGTCCTCAACGGCCGCGTGGAAGCCCAGGCCTCCGATGCACTGACGCTGTCCGCTCGCGCCAACCTCTTCCGTGAGAACCAGAACGGCGGCACCCGCTTCACCACCGCTCGCGTGGAGCTGGCGCAGTTCGGCGCGGGTGCTCGACTCCAGACCGACACGCTGGGCACCTTCTCCCTGGACCTCTTCGGCCGAGCCCTGCGCTTCGAACAGAACCGCGCCCGCGTCGCCCAGGACCGCGCCGCCGAGTCCCTCGCCGCGTCCCAGGACGTCCCCGCGGATGACCAGGGCGCCTCGCTCGTGTGGACGGCTCCGAGCTGGAACGCGGGAGGCACCCATCAGCTCTCCGCCGGTCTCGATGCCCGACGCATGGCGGGCACTTCCCGCGAGCAACTCTTCCCGCCCACGCAGACTCCGGACACCGTCCTCGCCCGCGATGCTGGCGGCACGCAGTGGACCGGTGGCGTGTTCCTCCAGGACCTCTACGCCATCACCTCCGCCCTGGAGTTGTCCGCGGCGCTCCGCTTCGACGTCTGGCGAAACACCCAAGGACTTCAGCGAGTCGAACGAGCCAGCGGCACAGTGGACACCACGCCCTTCGAGGACCGCACCGAGAACCAGCTCAGTCCACGGCTGGGCGTGCGCTTGCGCCCCTGGGACGCTGTCACGCTGCGTGCCTCCGGGTATCGGGCCTTCCGCGCACCGACGCTCAACGAGCTCTATCGTCCCTTCCAGGTCGGCACCGTGTTCACCGCCGCCAACGCGAACCTCGGCGCGGAGCGCCTGTGGGGCGCGGAGGCCGGTGTGGAAGTCGAACCCCTTCGCACGCTCACCGCCCGCGTCACCGGCTTCTGGAACGTGCTCGAGGACCCCATCACGAACGTCACGCTCCCCGATGGCTCGGGCCGTGAGCGCCAGAACCTGGGCAAGGCCCGCGTGCGCGGAGTGGAGACCAGTCTCGACTGGAGATTGTCGCGCCGGTGGACCGCGCTCCTCGGGTACACCTTCGTGGACCCCACCGTCACGGATGCGCCCGGACAGCCGGCGCTCGTCGGCAGACAGCTCGCGCAAGACCCCAGACACCGAGGCGCCGCCAGCCTCACGTTCGAGGACCCATCTCTCGTCACCGCCACCGTGCAACTGCGCGTCACCGGTCCTCAGTTCGAGGATGACCTCAACGAGCGAGGCATGGGTGGAGCGCTCGTCGTGGACGCCGCCGTCAGTCGGCGCCTCTTCTGGAAGGTGGACCTGTTCGCCGCGGTGGAGAACCTCTTCGACCGCGAGTACCTGGCGGGCCGCGCGGGAGTGGACACGCTGGGGCCGCCGCTGCTCGCGCGCGTGGGCCTGCGACTTCGCGATGCCCCTTGACGCTCACGGACACTGCCGCGAATAGCCGATGCGCCGGAGCATTCGCACCCCGTCTTCGACCAGCTCGGAGTACATGACATGCGCGCGGCCCCGGGCGTCCACCTCCAGGGCCCAGTCATGGAAGGGCAGATTCAGGGAACTGGCCTCCCGAGCAACGACCGTGTTCGCCACCCAACCCGCTTGCGCGTTGTTGCGATACTCCAACTGCCTTCCCAGATTGCGCAGCACATGCACCACGCCCGACGAGGAGATCCTCATCTCCCCGCCCCCCTCGAAGGGAAGCACGGTCGTGGACCACTCCCCCTCGGCACTCCGAGTGCTCAGACTCACGACGCCCACACTCGCCCAGAGGATATGCGGCACCCCTGCTGGCGACACCGCGATGACCGGCAACGCCCCCTCGGCGGCGACCTGCTCCTTCACCCAGGTCCCCGAGGCATTCGTGGCGTAATAGATGACAGGACGGCCAGCGGAGGCCCCACCCTCATACGTCACATGGACCTTGCCCCGGGCATCCACGCGCATCGACAGGTGGGTGAAAATCACGCCCAGCTCGAGGCCCGTGTCGACGACCGTCACATCACCGATGCGACCCTGCACGTAGTTGATTCGATGCTTCTCGGCATCCACCAGCGAGAGCACATGGAACCGCCCCGACGCATCCAGGTCGAACGCGCGCACCCAACCACTCGACAGCCGAACACGCTCCCAACGGCCCTCGGAGTGGTGGAGGATATCGGTGGGGACCACCGCCACCAGGTCATCGAACCGCGGGTTGAGGGCCAGGTGGAGGTCACCCGACGCATCCACCCGGATGCCACCCAACCACCATTGCCCTCCCACGACCTCCATGTCGGCGAACACGCGCCAGGGCTTCGTGGTCACCACCCGCAGGACCTCGCCGGTGTACTCGACCAGGTACGCCTCGCCGTCCGCATCCAGCGCGAATTGCGGATAACCCCGGTCGTTCCCCAGCGGAAGCACCGTCCGCGACTGCCACCCCCACACGCAGGTGTTCCACTCCGTCATCCGCGCATCCACCCCTCCATCGCCCAGCGGGGGACGGGGGATTCGCGGCCCACCGTCCACTCCCGCGTCCTCCGGAATCGGACCCCCACCGTCCGGAGCACCGAGCTCCTCACCTCCATCCGGGTCATTCCCCCCCGTACCGTCGCCCCCGTCGTCCGAGCCGGAGCCCGAGTCCGCCGGGTCCGACGCAATGGGAGACAGCGAGATGGGCTCACACGCACACACCAGCGCCACGGCGGCGAACAGGACGAGGCGCGGGAATGAAAGGACCGGACAGTCCACGTCAGGGCTCTGGGGTGCGAGGACGGCCGTGGGCAGCAGACCCGGCCGATGGCATACGAACCGAGCCGGATTCTCGGGCAATTTCGCCCGAAAAAACCCGGCTCACTCCACCGAACGCAAGGCTCGCACCGGGCGCACCGGGCCGTTGAACCAGCGGCTCAGCTCCACCAGGTCGTCCAGCCGCCGCGCGTCGGGGAGGCTGTCCAGGAAGACACGCCCGTACGCCTTGGTGAGGATGCGCCGGTCCAACATCGCGACGATGCCCTTGTCGGACTGGGTCCGAATCAGGCGCCCGAAGCCCTGACGCAGGGCCAGCGCCGCCTGGGGGAGCTGGTACTGCTCGAAGGGCTCCTCCCCTCGCGTCTGGAGCTGCTTGATTCGCGCGGCCACCAGCGGGTCTCCCGGCGAGGCGAACGGGAGCCGGTCGATGATGACCAGGCTGAGCGCGTCTCCCGGCACGTCCACGCCCTCCCAGAAGCTGTGCGCCGCGAAGAGCACGCTCGGCGTGTCGCGGAACGCCTCCAGCAACTGCTGCTTGGGCCGCTCCCCCTGGAGCAGCGCCTGGTACGGCAGCCGCCCCGCCGCCAGCTCATACGCGCGCACCATGTTGCGCAGCGAGGTGAAGAGCACGAAGGCCCGGCCCCCCGTCACCTCGCAGAGCTGGACGATTTCCTCCGCCGCCGCCTCGATGAAGCCCGGGGCGCTCGGGTCCGGCAGGTGCGTGGGCAGGTACAGCGCGGACTGGCGCGGATAGTCGAACGGGCTGGGCACCGCCAGCGTGCGCACGCGCGTCACCGTCTGGCCATCCTCGCCATACAACCCCATCCGCCGGGCGAAGAAGTCGAAGCGGCTCTCCGCCGCCAGCGTCGCGGACGTGTACACCACCGTATCGAGCGCGCCGTACATCCGCTCGCGCAGCTCCTTCGCCACGTCAATCGGACTGGCACGCAGGAACAGGCCCTTGCCGCGCTGCTCCGCCCAGTACACGTGGTCCGACGACTCCGCCTTCTCCAGGAAGGAGAGCTGCTCCTCCAGCTCGTCCGCGCGGCGCGTAATCGCGGCCAGCTCCGGCTCGCGCTCGCCCGCGGTGAACGCGGACAGCGCCGCCAGGCCCTCGCGCACACCCTCCAGCGCCGTGGACAGCTTGCCCATCGTCTCCGGCTGCAACGCCACCGACGCCTCGTTGCCGGACAGCCCCAGCGCCCGGGGCGCCTGCGCGAAGAACGCATCCGCGCCGGTGCGCAGCCGCGCCGTCAGCGCGCGCAACATCGCGTGCCTGGAGTCGTCCTCCTTCAACGACGCCACCGCGTCGCGCGCCAGCTCCTCCAGCCGGTAGTTCGAAACGCCCACGCCGAAGTGGCCGCTGGCCGCGTCCTCCAGCGCATGCGCCTCGTCGAAGACGACGGCTTCGTAATACGGCAGCACGCCCTCGGTGCGCTTGCCGGAGCTGCGCAGCGACAGGTCCGCGAAGAAGAGGTGGTGGTTGACCACCAGCAGGTCCGCGCTCTCCGCGCGCTTGCGCATGCGCGTGACGAAGCACGTCTCGTACAGCGGGCAGCGCGTGCCCACGCACGTCTCGGACGTGGTGGACAGCCGCGCCCACGCGCTGAAGGACTCCGGCAGGTCCAGCTCGCTGCGGTCCCCGGTCTGCGTGTCCTCCGCCCAGGCCTTCAGCTTGGGCCAGTACCGGGCCTCGTCGCGCGAGCCGAACTGCGGCTCCTTCGCGAAGGCCCCGTAGCGGTGCAGGCAGAGGTAGTTGTTGCGCCCCTTGAGGTACGCGGCCTCGAAGGTGAGCCCCATCTTCTCGCGCAGCAGCGGCAGGTCCTTGAAGAAGATCTGGTCCTGTAGCGTCTTCGTCGCCGTGGACACCACGACGCGGCGGCCCGACAACAACGCGGGCACCAGGTAGGCGAGCGTCTTGCCCGTGCCCGTGCCCGCCTCCGCCAACAGGTAGCTGCGCTCCGCGAAGGCCCGCTCCACGGCGCGCGCCATCTGGAGCTGCTCCGGCCGGTGCTCGTACGCGGGCAGGGCCACCTGGAGCGCGCCCCCCGGACCGAGCAGGCTGTCGACGGTGAGTGACGGAGAGACAGGGAGCGTCATCGGGAGTGGCGAGCCTCGCGGGAGCAGCCCGAGACGATAGCAGCCAGTCGCGCCCCAGGCCCGTTTCCGTCCATTGTCCACGCCCCTCGCCCGCATGGCCGGCCGCCCCACGAAAGAGGCGCCGCCCACCGCGTCAGGGCAGCTCGCCCGACAGGAGCATTCGCACGCGCTGGATGACGAACGCGAAGAGCATCAACACCACCAGCGAGAGCACCGCGATGGCCGCCGTGCGCAGCCGCCGCTTGCCTGCCGACAGCTCCGAGGGCTCCACCTCCGTGGGCACCACCAGGGTGGCCCGGCGCACCACTTCCTCCCGGGCCCGGTGCGCCACGGCGTCGTCCGGCGCCCGCGCCAGCCGCACGCGATACAGCCGCCCCGCCGACGCCAGCTCCCCGCGTCCCATGGCCAGGGTCAGCAGCCTGTCGTGCGCCTCCCACTCCTCCCAACGCTCCGCCAGCGAGCGCCAGGCCCCTCTCAAATCCTCCGAGGGCTGGTGGTCCTCCGCCAGGAAGTTGGCGTACACCAGCCCGCACTGCGCGCAGGACGTGTCCACCTCCCGCCGCGACGACACGCACTTGGGACAGTGTCCCGGCGGCGGCGTGAAGAGCGACTCGTCGTCCAGCGTCACGGGCACCGTCGCGCCCCGCACCACGCGCAGGGCGGGCGAACTGGCGCGCGCGGGCAGGGACGGCGAGGACGCATCCTCCGACGACGCGGACTGGGACGAGCCCGAGCCCTCGTTGGACAACACCACCTGCGACGACGCGCGCGCGCGGCTCTCCGCGCCACAGCGCTGGCACTGCACCACCAGCCCGCCCCCCTCCATCCGGAAGGACTCCAGGGGGATGAGCCGCTCACAGGCTTCACACTGGAACTTCATGTCACCACCTGTCGCAGCGGCACGGGCATCGCGCAGCCGATGAGGGCCAAGAGGCACAGCGCGCAGATGAGCTTGCGCGAGGGACTGAGCGGCTCCAGCGGCTCCACCACTTCCGGATGCCCGAAGCCCACCACCTTGCTCGTCACCAGGAGCCACAGCCCCCAGGACGCGGTGACGAAGAGCGTGAGGAACAACAGCAGCGCCGCCATGGCGCGCCCCACCCAGTGCGCGTGACGGCCCAACAGCGCGAACGCCAGGTGCCCGCCATCCAGCTGCCCCATGGGCATCAGGTTGAGCAGCGTGACGAGCAGACCGAACCAGCCCGCGATGACCACTGGATGAACCAGCACGTCCTTGCCCTCCGGCAGGGGCCCCAACGCCAGCCACGTCAGCCCCTGCATCAACAGGCTGTCACCAAACAGGGTCTGTACGCCATGAAACGTCTCCTCCGGCGCGGCGGGCGCGTGCGTCAGCTTCGCCATCACCCAGGTGAACAAATCCTTCCCATACACCCACAGCGACGCCTCGCCGGGGAACTGGGAAGGCACCTGGGGCGCGTCCACCACGGTGGAGTGCGAAAGCCCCCAGTAGAGGATGGGCAGCGCGACCACCAGGCCCGCCAGCGGCCCCGCCGCGCCAATGTCCACCAGCGCATTGCGGTGGGGGATGCGGTCGCGGATGCGGATGACGGCGCCCAGCGTGCCCACGCCCAGCACCGGCAGCGGGATGAAGTACGGCAGCGACGTGTCCACGCGGTGGAGGCGCGCGAGCACGTAGTGGCCCATCTCGTGGGTGCCCAGAATCGCCAGCAGCGACAGGCTGAACGACAGCGCGCGCAGCGCCGCTTCGGTGGAGACCTCGTCCGGCGAGTAGGGCCGCTGGAAGTGGAAGTACAGCAGGTACGAGGTGAAGGTCGTCACCACCGTCAGCAGCAGCAGCAGCAGGTGAAGCCAGTACCGGGGCGCGGGACGTGCGGCGGGGACGATGTCCATTCAGGAGCCTCGGGGTTGGGCTAGCAAGGCGAGATGTGCATTGCAACGCGAGCGCGCTCTACCGACGGGCGTACAGTGTGTCCGGACGGACCTTGACATGGAGTCGACATCTGGTACGAACCCCGCCGCTTGCGGTCCCAATCAAACGGACGGGCGCTCTCTTCCTGGGAGTGCTCGACCACCATCCAAGCAACATCCTAACGAGGGGAAAACCATGAAGAAGCTCATCCTGTCCGCCGTTGCCGCGTCGAGCCTCATCGGCTGCACCAGCGTCGAGAGCGCCGTTGTCTCCGGCACCGAGATCGCGGCCAACGGTGAGGCCGTGGCCGTCATCCAGACCAACGCGCTGGGCCTGACCGCCATCTTCCACATCATCGACATCGTCCAGAGCGACCTGGACACCGTGGTGAACAAGCTCCTGATCGCCGAGGCGAAGGCGATGGGCGCGTCCAAGGTCGACCTGAAGTCGGCCAGCACCACCCCCCGTCACGGCATCTACGCCCTGTTCGGCACCATCATCGGCATCACCTCCTCCTCCGCCACCGGCGTGGCGGTGAAGTAGTCAGGCGGCCGGCCCTCACGGCGGCACCTTTCGGGAGGCCCCCTGGCGACAGGAGGGCCTCCTTGCGTTTCAGCCCCCCTCCTGACCCACTTTCTCATTCCATGCGCCCCAGCCTCGTCGCCCCCTGTGTCCTCCTCGCCCTCGCGGGCTGCTCACGCAAGACGGACGACACCGCGGCGCTCGCCGGGCAGGTGAAGCAGCGGCTGGCGGAGCGCGACGCGAAGCTCTCCGGCTATCACCTCGCCGGCACGGTGAAGGACGAGGGCCAGGAAGCGGTCCCCTTCACCTACGACTACCGCGCGCCCCAGCGCATGCGCGGCACGCTGGGCACGCCGCCCACGCGCATCTTCTCGTGGGACGGCACCCACCTCTTCGAGCAGCTCGACAGCGAGAAGCGCTTCACCACGTTCAAGTCGGAGCTGCCGCCCGCGAAGCTCGCGGGCTTCCTCACGGAGACCTTCGGGGTCTTCACGCCGGAGGGCTTCCGCGCGCCGCTGCTCTCCCGGGGCGCCACCCTGCGCCGCGTGAAGCACCCCCGCGCCCAGGAGGCCGTGGAGCTGACCGCCACGCTGGGGGGCGAGGCCGAGGGCATGGCGCTGGTGTACGTGCTGCGCTGGCCGGGGCTCGACTTCCTGGACAAGCGCTCGCGCGCGCCGGACGGCACCGAGGCGGAGGTGCGCATGGAGGAGGAGCACTGCGACACGGCCCTGGGACTGTGCGTCCCCAAGCGCCTCACCCGGTGGCTGGGCGGGCGGAAGATCGGCGAGACGGTGCTGGGACGTGTGGAGCTGAACAGCCCCCCTCCCAATGATGCCTTCACCCTCATGCCGCCCGAGGGCTACGATGTGAAGACACGAACACTGGTGGAGGCGCCTGCGGAGAACCCACCCACGGGCGGTTGACCGCCACCCGGGGCGTCCCCACTTTGGCCCGGGAGGCGCGCGATGGTGGAGAACGTCATCTTCGACGTGGATGGAACGCTGGTGGACTCGGTGGACGAGCATGCCGAGGCGTGGAGACGCGCGTTCCTGCACTTCGGCAGGGATTTCCCGTTCGCACACGTACGCAGTCAGATTGGCAAGGGCGCGGATCAGCTCATTCCCGTCTTCTTCAACGACGACGAGCTGGAGCGCTTCGGCAAGGAGCTGGAGGAGTACCGCTCCAAGCTGTTCCTGAAGGAGTTCCTGCCCAAGGTGCGGCCGTTTCCTCGCGTGAGGGAGCTGTTCCAGCGCCTGCGTCAGCACGGGCGGCGCATCGCCCTGGCCTCCAGCGCCAACGACGACGAGCTGCAGCACTACGTGCGGCTGTGCGGCATCGACGGCCTGTACGAGACGAAGGCGAGCAAGGACGAGGTGGACAAGAGCAAGCCCCACCCCGACATCTTCGAGAGCGCGCTGGCCAGGCTGGGCCGTCCCGCGCCGGACGTGACGGTGGTGGTGGGCGACACGCCGTATGACGCGCTCGCCGCGGGCAAGCTGGGCCTGTCCACCGTGGGCATGCTGGCCGGAGGCTTCTCTCCGGAGGACCTGCGCGCCGCGGGCTGCCGTCTGTTGGTGAAGGACCCCTCGGAGCTGCTGCGGCTGGCCGAGGACTCCTCGGTCGACTGGCCGTGGAATGGACCCGGCGCCACGCCGCCGGCCTCCAAGGACGAAGAGAACCGCTGAAGCAGCAGGGCGTCCGCGCCCCACCCCGAAAGTCACCGGGGAGGGGGCACGGAGCCGCTCACGCCCTACTTGCGCGAGCCGCGCGAGGTCCGCCTGCTGGCGCCGCGCTTGGAGACGCTCCGCGTGCTCTTTCGCGCCGTGCCGCTCTTGGCGCGCGTGCTCGTGGAGCCGCGACGCGCGGTGACCCGGCGACCCGCCGCGCGACGCACGGTGGACTTGCTCCCGGAGCGCGTGGCTCGCACCGGCTTGTTGCGCTTCCTCGTGGCCGCCGCCTTGCGGGCCGACGCGGAGCGCTGCGCGGCGGTGCGCTTTCTCGCGGCCTTCTTCGCGGCGGCCTTCACCAGGGGACGGCGTCGGGCCACCTTCGCCCTGCTGCCGGAGCCACCCTTCATCCCACCGCCCGTGGCCTTGTTCACCGTGGCCCAGGCCCTCGCCGCGGCCTTCTTCTCCGACGTGCCCCGGTTCTCGTAGCCCTTCTCGATTTTCGCGGCCATCCGCTTCTGTTTCGCCGTGTACTTCGCCTTGCTTCCTCGTGCCATGCGGCAACCTCCAGGCTTCGTGCTCCGCCGGCATGCAGCCGGCCGTGCCTGAAAGGTGTGCAGCGCCCCTGGCGCCGGGAAGGGGCGGGACACCCACCGCTGTCCACCGCCGCAACTTCTTCTGACGCACCGGGTTTCAGCAAAGCGAGGCCGGACACCGCCGCACTTCGAACCTGGAGCCCTTCCGATGAACCGAATCACCGCTCACCGTCGCATCCTCGCCGCAGCGCTGTGTTTCACCCTGCCCTTCGGGCTCGCCGCTTGTGGCGATGACGCGCCGGACGAGACCACGCAGTACGTGGGCGAGGCCGCGTCCTATCTCACCGCCGCCGAGGAAGACGGCGCGCTGGGCGCGGACGCGGTGGCGGACACGGACGCCTCGCAGCGCGAGGCCATGGCCGACGAGGACGTGACAGGCCTGGAGACGGAGCCCACCGACGACGGGAAGACGTGCGACTTCAGCGCGTACCGCCAGGTGGTGGTGGAGAAGTACGACGACGACGGCGACGGCAAGCTGAACGTGCGGGAGCTGCGCGAGCTGAAGGCGGACGTGGGTGAGCGGCGCGACAGCTTGCGTCCCCGCCTGGCGCAGCTCGGCCGCCGCGCGCGGCACTGGGCCTTCTGGCGCGTGCGCTGGGCCTTCGACGAGAACGGCGACGGCGTGCTGTCCAGCGAGGAGCGCGTCGCGATGGTGGATGCGATGGAGGCGCGCTGCCAGCGCCTGCGCACCGAGCGATTGGAGCAGCACGACGCCAACGGCGACGGCTCGCTGGACGAGTCCGAGCGGCAGGCGGCCCGGGTGGCCCGGCGCGCCCGGTGGGAGACGCGGCGGCAGGAGCGGCTGGTGACGTACGACACGAATGACAACGGCGTGCTCGACGCGGGCGAGCGCGTGGCGCTGCGCGCGGACCGCGTGGAGGCGGCCCAGGAGCGCCGCGCGACGCTGCTGGCCACGTATGACACCAACGGCGACGGCCGCCTGAGCACCGAGGAGGCCCTGGCGCTGCGCCAGGACATCCAGCGCCGCATCATCGAGGGACGCGACGCGGAGGACTGAACCCCTCGTCTCCCAGGTTGCCCTCTTCCGGGCCTCGGCGCTTCGACTGGCTGGTGGCTTTCGGTCGTCATCCCCCGGGGCCCGCTGGCCCCTTGGACTCCGAGTGCACACCTTTTCCCGCACGCAGCAAGGAGGAGGTCCCCCTGGAACCCGCGCTCATCGAGCCTCCACGCCGGCTGGCCCCGGACGACGGGCCCGCGGCCCTGGTGGTCAACACGCAGTCGCGCTCGGGCCGGGAGGCCTATGCGCTTGCCCGGGCCGCCCTCGCCTCGCGCGGTGTCATCGTGGCGGAGAGCCACGCGCTGTCGAAAAGCGGACGGCTGCGCCGCGTGCTGGAGCAGGTGCTGGGCAAAGGCACCCGCCGCATCATCGTCGGCGGCGGAGACGGCACCCTGAGCGGCGTGGTGGCGCACCTGCTGGGACGCGACGTGACGTTGGGCGTGCTGCCGCTGGGCACCGGCAACGACTTCGCGCGCTCGCTGGGGATTGAGCCCGACGTGGAGTCCGCGTGTGACGTCATCGCTCGGGGCTACACCGCGCGCGTGGACGTGGGCCTGGCCAACGGGCGGCCGTTCCTCAACGCGGCGAGCCTGGGGCTGGCCTCGGCGATTGCGCGGCGCCTGACGAAACAACTGAAGCAGCGGGCGGGCAAGCTGGCCTATCCGGTGGCCGCCGCCGCCGAGGCGAAGGACCTCCGCCCCTTCCGCATCCGCATCAAGGCGGATGACCAGGAGCTGGAGCTGGATGTGCTGCAGCTCGTGGTGGGCAACGGGCTGTACCACGGCGCCGGCAACATGGTGGCGCCCGACGCGCGCCTGGATGACCGGCGGCTGCACGTCTACGCCGTCTCCGCGCCCTCGACGACGTCCGGCCGTGACGGCACGGGCCTGGGGCAGCTCCAGGACCTGGCCACGCTCGCGCGGGTGGCGCTGGCGGTCCGCAGCGGGGAGCATGGGGAGAATCCCGCCGTCACCTCGCTGCGCGCCGTGCGGCTGTACGTCGAGGCGACTCCGGCGCAGGAGGTCAACGCGGACGGGGAGCTCGTCGGCCTGACGCCCATGCGCTTCGAGGTGGCCCCCGCGGCCCTGCGCGTCTACGCCCCCGCTCCCGCATAATTCCGAAATGACCCAGGCTGGCCTACGCTGGCGTCCTCCCGAGGACGAGCCAACATGCGCCTGCGGTCCCACCGTCCCCTCTTCTTCGCCGCGCTGCTCGCCATTGGCGCGGTGCTGCTGCTCTGGTTCCGCGTGCCGAGGCCCGGCGCGCCGTCCCACCCGACGCCCTCGGGGCTCCACGCGAGTCCCACCGCCAACGTCGGAGGCCTCGTCGCCCGCGCCGAGCCCGTGTCGGCCACGACGGCTCGTGACGAGCCCGCGGCCGCCGAGGAAGGCGCCTTCGTGGTGCGAGTGGTGGGGCCCTCGGGTCCGGTGCCGGGCGCGAGTGTGCGGGCCTGGCGCAACGAGGCGATGAACCGCGCCGATACTTCACCGTACTCCTGGCGGCTCGCGAGCGAGGGCGTCACGGCCGAGGACGGCACGCTGCGACTGCCGACCCGACCCGGTGACTACCTGTTGTCCGCGCGCGCGCAGGGCCATGCGCCCGCGCGCCGCGAGGCCACGCGTCCTTCGGGTGAGTCGGAGACGTCCGTCGAGCTGACGCTGAGCGCGGGTGTGACGCTCCAGGGCCGCACCGTGGAGGAACAAGGCGGCGAGCCGGTGCCGCTGGCGGAGGTGACGCTCCATCCGTATCCCGGAGCCGCCATCGCCTGGGCGGAGCCCGCGACGATGGCGGAGGAGGCCGTGACGGCGACGAGCGACGGGCGCGGCCAGTTCCAGTTCTCCGGACTGGCGCCGGGCCGCTATGGCCTCACGGCCGAGGCACCGGGCTACAGCCGCCGCACGCTGCGCTTCCTCCATGTGCCCCAGCAGGGAGAGCTGGTGGTGGGGCTGTGGGGCGCGGGCACGCTGGAGGGCTTCGTGGTGGACGCGCAGGGCCAGCCCGTCTCCGGCGCGCAGGTGACGGCGTCGGGAGGGAGGGAGCCCGTGAACACCGCCACCAGCGAGGGCGGCGGCTTCGCGCTCGAGGTGGGCGGAGGTGACTGGGTGGTGACCGCGCGACATGGCGACACCCTGGGCCGCGTGCCCGGCACGCTGTTCGTGGCCCCGGGCCAGACGCTGCGCGGCCTCACCGTGAGGCTGGGCGCGGCGAGCGGGCTGACCGGGCAGGTGGTGTCGACGGGCGATGGCGCGCCGGTGCGTGACGCGGTGGTGGTCGTCAGTCCCTCGGGCGCCGATGGCGAGCTGGGCCGCACGACGTCCAGCGGCGAGGGCCTCTACCAGTTGGCCCTGCCGCCCGGGGAGTACGACGTGACGGTGCGGGCGCGGGGCTTCGCGAGCGCCACGCATGAGGGAGTGGTGGTGACCGAGGGGGCGCCCGGGACGCTCGATGTGAAGCTGGAGCCGGCCACGGCCGAGGTCGAAGGCGTCGTGCTCAATCCCAGTGGGCAGCCGGTGGCGGGCGCGGAGGTGCGCGCCCAACCGCGAAGGGGCGGAGGCGCCGCGAGCACCACGCGCACGGACACGCAAGGCGCGTACACACTGAGCGGGCTGTTGCCCGGACCGACGTCGGTGCGCGCGCGCAGAGATGGCTCGCAGGGTTGGACGAGCCGCATGGAGACGTTGAAGGCCGGCGTGCGCACGCGCGTGGACCTGACGCTGACGGAGTCCGGCATGGTGCAGGGACGCGTGACACAGGCCTCGGGCGAGCCCCTGTCCGAGCCCGCCGTGGTGCGCGCGGTGCCACGCGGCGCTCCGGGTGGCACGTCGGACCTGGCGTGGGCGGAGACGGACGCGGCGGGCCTGTATCAGCTCGAGCTGCCGGCGGGCGTGTACCAGCTCACCGCGGTGCTGCCTCGCGCGCGCTTCATCTACTTTCAGGACGACGACCCGAGCGTGACGGTGAACGCGGGGAGCGCCGTGCAGCAGGACCTGGTGCTCGTGGAGGAGCGCGGCATCTCCGGCACGGTGCGCGAGCCCTCCGGCACGCCCAGTCCCTTCGCCGTGGTGGCGGCGGTGCAGGGCGGGAGCATGCCCTTCACCATGCGCGTGCATGCGGACGAGGACGGGACGTTCGCCATCCCCACGCGTCCCTCGGGCGCGCCGCCATTGGAGGAACTGGTGGCCCACAACGGAGGGCGCGTGGTGCGACTGCCCTCTGTGCGCGAGGGCCAGGGCCTGGTGGACCTGCGTCTCTCACCCGCGGCCCATCTGCGCGGCAAGGTGGTGGCGCGTGGTGGCGCGGTGCCCGCGGGCTTCACGTTGCGGCTGACGGAGGACACCGGCGAGGAGCTGCCGTGGGAACCGCTGGCCCCGTCCACGCGGCGCTTCAGTGGAGACACCTTCGAGATGAGGGACGCGCCCGGGCAGGTGGTGAAGGTGCACGTGCAGACGCATGACGGACGCACGGGCTCGGCGCGGGTGGCGTTGGAGCCGGGCGGCAGCGCGACCGTGGAGGTGTCGCTCACGACGGGAGGCGCGGCCTCCATCATCGGGCGCGCGGTGTGGAGCCGAGGGGGTGGCCCCGCCGCGGGCGTGGCGGTGTTCCTGGACCGCGCCGTGTCCGCGAAGCCCGACACCGTCACCGGCGCGGACGGCCGCTTCCAATTGGACGACGTCAGGCCCGGTCCGCACACGGTGCGGTTGATGCCGCCCGAGGGGCGCGTGGAGACGCACTCCGTGAAGGTGACGGAGGCGGAGGCCTCGGACCTGGGTGACGTGACGGTGTCCCCGCGCCGCGCGTCTCCGGGCACGGTGGGCGCGGGCTTCAGCGAGGAGCGAGGACAGGTGGCCGTGGCGTGGCTGACGCCGGACGGGCCCGCCGCGCGCGCGGGTGTCGCGGTGGGCGACCGGCTGCTCGCGGTGGATGGCCTCGTGGTGCGCGACAGGATGGAAGCGGAGGCACGCACCCGAGGCGCGCCCGGCACAGCGGTGCGGCTCCAGGTCAGGCGCGGCGGCGGCGAGCGCGAGCTCCAGGCCACTCGCGCGGAGTGAGGCGAGCTCCTCCGCGCGGAGTGACGCGGGCTACACCTTCTCCAGCACGCGCGAGAGCACCTGCGCGGTGAAGTTCACCAGCGGAATCACGCGGCGGTAGTCCATGCGCGTCGGTCCGATGACGCCCACCGTGCCGAGCACCTGCTCCTGGTTGCCGTAGGGGCTGGCGATGACGGACACGTCACCCGCGGCGGAGAAATCGCTCTCCGCGCCGATGAAGATCTGCATCTCGTTGGCGCGCTGCACCTGGTCCAGCAGCGACAACAGCCGGTGCTTCTCGTCCAGCGTCTTGAAGAGCGCGCGCATGCGCTCCACGTCCGCGAACTCCGGCTGCTCCAGGAAGGAGTTCGTCCCCTGGATGAGCACGCGCTCCGTCGTCGGCAGGTCCGTGGCCGCCGCGCCCAGCTTGAGCGCCTTCGCCGTCATCGCGTTGTAGAGCGCCTGCTCCTGGTCCATCTCCGAGCGGATGCGCTCACGCGCCTCCTCCAGCGGCACCTCATGCAACAGCTCCGACAGGTAGTTGCTCGCCCGCATCAGCTCGTCCGAGGTGATGGGGAAGTCGACGGTGATGGCCTTGTTGTGCACCTGCCCGCTCTGCCCCACCAGGATGGCGAGCACGCGGTCCTCGCGCAGGCGGACGAACTCGATGCGACGGAACACCGCCGACTCGGGACGGGGCGTGACGACGACGCCCGCGTGTCGCGTCAGCGAGTGGAGGAGTCGACTGGCATCTCCCAGCACCTCCTCCAGGTTCGCGTCATGGAAGAGGCCCGCGTGGATGAGCTCACGGTCTCTCGGCGTGGGGTCCTTCAGCTTGACGAGCGTGTCCACGTAGAAGCGGTAACCCGCATCAGTGGGAACCCGGCCGGCCGACGTGTGAGGCTTCTCCAGGAACCCCAGCTCCTCCAGGTCCGCCAGCACGTTGCGCATCGTGGCCGAGGAGACCTCGAACCCAGGGCGGCGGGCGAGCTGCTGACTCCCCACCGGCCCGCCCGTGGAGATGTACTCCTGCACCACCGCCCGGAGGACTTCCTTCTCGCGTTCACCCAGCTCTTCGGACATCCAGGGGCTCTCACTCTGAAGCATGCGGCCAGCCACCGCGCCGCGAGCGCTCCACGAGACCCAAGTGTAGGAAAGCGCGTCCGGGGGTTCAATCCACGTGCGCAGGAGACCGAGCGGACGAAGGGTGGTCCCCACTCTGGCCCCCACCCACCAGGGGGCCGAGCAGGCACTCCCGCCCCCCACCTGACGTGCGCTCGCACTGTACCGCCCGACGGTTCCGTCGACTGTGGGGTACGGCAATGCGCACATGGCCCATGGGACGGGCGGCCGCTACAAGCCGCGCCACCGTGTCCGCATCGTCCGCCGCTTCGTCCCTCCCCACGCCGTCCACTCCCGCCCTCCCCCCCGTCGCATCCCCTGTCGTCGGTGACGCGCTCCAGGCGGGCACCCAGCGCGGTCGCATCCTGCTGTGCCTGGTGACGCTGTACCTCGTTTGGGGCTCCACCTATCTGGCCATCCGCTGGGTACTCCAGGGTGGCATGCCGCCGTTCCTGGCCTCGGGGACGCGTTTCCTGCTGGCAGGAACGCTGCTCTTCGGAGCGATGTGGCTCAAGGGCGCGCCGGTGCCTGGCGCGCGGCAATGGGGCGCGAGCGCGGTGGTGGGGTTGCTGCTGTTGGGTGTGGGCAACGGGGCGCTCGTCTTCGCGCAGCAGTGGGTGCCCTCCGGTGTCGCGGCGCTGGTGGTGGGCAGCCTGCCCATGTGGTCGGCGCTGTTCGGAGGACTGTTCGGCCACTGGCCCGGGAAGCTGGAGCGCTGGGGGCTGGCGGTGGGGTTTGGCGGCATCGTCCTGCTCAACCTCGGGGGCAAGCTGGGCGGCGGCGGGTGGGCCACGCTGGCCCTGTTGATGTCGCCGATGAGCTGGGCGTTGGGCTCCGTGCTCGCGCGCCGCATGCCCATGCCCCAGGGGATGATGGCGCCCGCGGCGCAGATGCTGTGCGGGGGCGCGCTGATGCTGGCCTTCGGGTTCCTGCGCGGCGAGCAACTGACGGCCATGCCGGATGCGCGAGCGCTCGCGGCCTTCGCGTACCTGGTCACCTTCGGCTCGCTGGTGGGCTACACCGCGTATGGCTACCTGATGCGCCACACGAGCCCCTCCGTGGCCACCAGCTACGCGTACGTCAATCCGGTGGTGGCGGTGCTGCTGGGAGTTGTGTTCGCGGGCGAGTCGATGAGCGCCCAATCCTGGGTCGCCATGGCCGCGATTCTCGGCGCCGTCGTGCTGCTGACACGCAAGAAGCGCTGAAGCCCTTCACGAGGCCCCGCGCGGACGTACGACGAGGAACGCGCCCGGGGTTCGTCTCGGGCCTTCCGCTCGCGGACCCTGCGTGCTCGGGGGACCGCACCTCGCGTGTCAACCCGAGCGAGCAAGGGCACACGGTGCTTGACGCTGGTGCCCTTCCTCGCTGTTTAACGGGGGGATGGAATTCGTCCGCGCGCTCTGTCTCACATGGCTGCTGGTGGGTGGCCTGGCCGTCGCCGCCCCCATCGTCCAGGTGCCCGAGGGCGGTGCCGGCGTGCCCGTCGTCGCGAAGGGTGTCGTCTGCGGGCCGCTGCGCGCGGGCTGGACGCTGGCGACGGACGGCCGCACCCTGAAGCCCCCACAGCGGGTGGACCAGGACGACGCTCGCATCCAGGAGCTGAAGGTCGCGGCCTCCGCGGCGCAGTGCGAGACGACCGAGGAGCGCGTCACCGTCATCGCCACCGGAGCCTTTCCCCGGGTGGACGCGGCGGGCACGAACTTCTTCCCGGACGAAGGCCGCGTGGAGCTGCGCGGCACGGGGCTGGACCACGTGGGCATCGCCTGGAGCGGGACGCCCCGGGGCGAGTCCCAGCCCCAGCTCATCGAAGGACAGGACCGGTGCCTGGCGCCCTCCACGGAGCGAGGGCCCGCGAGCTGCACGGTGCCCGTGGCGCGCGGGCTGCCCACGGACACCGCGCTCTACTGGACGCCGCCCCACGGACGACATGGGCCGGACGTCACGACGTACGACGCGGCGGGCAACGTGGTGGCTCCGGAGACCTTCCGCCTGCGTCCGGGCCGCGTGGTGCTGACGCAGCCGCTCATCCAGTCGGGAGGCGTGGATGTGTCGCGAGGCCCGGGCTCGGTGGCGTTGAGCCATTCGGAGGCGCTGGCGTCGGTGGACTGCGGGCCGGTGCGCTGCGAGGTGAACGAGGGCTCGGTGTCGCTGCGCAACGTGCCTGGGGTGGACGTGAGCGTGACGCTGCGCCTGCGCCTGGCGCCGCGCATCTACTTCGCGCGGGGAGAAGTGCTGGAGCAGGTGCTGCTGGAGACGTTGCCGGTGCTGGCGTGTCCGCTCACGGCCGTGGAGGGCACGGTGCTGCGCGACGCGGAGAACGCGGCGATGGTGGTGCGGCTGGACACCTCGTGTCAGCACGACCCGCGCAAGCTCTTGTGGTCGATGAACGACCAGCGGGCGCGCGTGGAGCGCGTGGTGAAGGGGCAGGACGGCGTCTATGTGCTGCTGCGCACGGGCGGCACGTCGGAGCAGCAGGTGACGGTCATCGCGCAGACCTCGCGGGTGGAGGGCTCCGTGGTGGCGTCGGACACGACGAAGACGCAGCCGTTGCCGGTGCCGCGCGCGTCGCTGGAGTTGCCGGACGAGGGAGCCATCGACTTCATCCCCATCAACCGGCCGGCGGAGCTGATTGTGGCCTCCAGCGGAGAGCAGGGACGTTTCGTTCCGCGTCCGGTGGCCGGGGCCTACAGCATCATCTCCAGGGACGGGACGACCTTTGTGCAGGGCGAGCCCACCGCGGGCGGCTTCGTGTCGCTGCGCTTCGGCTATCAGGTGTCCACGCTGCCGGGGGACCTGGCGACGACGGACCTGTTCGTCGTCAACGAGCGGGTGCAGCGCTCGGTGCGCGAGGCCAGCGTGCCCATCCGAATCGAAAGCGTGGTGGAGCTGGTGTGCGCGGACAAGGAGGGCAAGGACCTGGTGCTGGAGCCCAGCCGTCCGCACCGCATCGCCTATGAGATGCGCAACTCGTGTCGGGTCATCATCCACCGCGAGCGGTTGAAGCCCGAGCAGGGCACGCAGGAAATCGTGCTGCGCATCGACGTCACCAAGGCGGACGGCGCGGCGCGGGGGGAGAGCCGGGTGGAGCAGCGGATGCTGCTGCGGCCCCAGGGCGAGGCGCGGACGATTCCGGTGCCGGGCCTGCTGTCCCAGTTCGACCGGATTCTCGTGCAGGTGTCGTTGGTGGCGGACGAGTCGCGCTATGCGCTGAGCACGTCGGAGCGCTCGGGGCTGCCCTCGGCGCAGTGGACGGCCATCGTGAGTGGCGGGCACTTCCGGCTGTACACGACGGCGACGATTCCGGCGGGTCTCTACCGCGCGACGGAGCCCAGCGGGCAGCTCATCTTGAACTTCGGCGTGGTGACGCGCCTGGCGCTCCTGAACAGCGAGGGGCAGGAGCGGCTGGTGGGCATCGAGATGGGATTGATGGGGATGGGGTTGATTCCCCAGTCCGGCGACATCGAGTTCCCACCGACGCTGGCGGTGGTGATGGGGCTCAGCTTGCGCGTGCCCATTGGACCGGGAGCGGCGGTGGGAGCGCAGGCGTGGGTGGCGAGGGAGTTCCGGGACGACATCACCCGCCGCTCCGACGGCTCCGTCATTCCGTCCAGCCGCTGGTCCTTCATCTTCGGACCCAGCATCTCCGTGGGCAACGTGGGCTTCAACTTGTAACGCCGTTCACACCGAGAGAGGCTTCAACAGCCCTGCTCGGTCCAACCGCTCGCGCACCGTCTCGGCCAACGCCACATGCGCCGGGCTGCTGACCGTGAAGCGCTCGGGTGAGAGGATGATGAGGGTGCCCTTGTCCTCGACCGGCTCGATTCGCACGGGCGCGGGAAGGGGGGGCACCGAGCCTGGATGCCGAGCAAGGTAGAGGACCCAGCCTGGCCATATCTCGGCGGGGTCATTCCCTCTGAGCAGCTGGAGGTGAGCGGACGAAATCGCCACCGCGAAATCTGGCGCCCAAGCCAGCGCCAAACCTCTAACGAGGCGACGAAGCACGTCCGTGGTCAGCACCCGATCCGCATTGGGCCCTCGGCTGGGCAGGTCGAGCACGCAAGCATTGCCCACTCGCGGAGAATACCCCCCGCACGTCACCTTGAAGGCACTGCCGTCGTAGTCGTCACTCGCACCGTTCCATGCGCTGAACCGGAATCCGAGTTCTTCGACAATGCGGTCCTTGCCTTTGCGAAGGAGCTTCTCCAACTCCGCGAGCGTTGGCTCGATGGGATGCTTCAGAGCGTCCTTGCGAGACTTACCTTGCCGATACCAGTGGATGAATGATGGGTCGACGCGCCCAAGAAGGCTGAAGAACGCTTCGAGCCGCCTGGCACACTCCTCCGGCGTCTCCTTGCGTGCTCCCCAGTAAGCCCCAGCAAAGTACGACTCCGCCTCATCGTTGCCCTCAGTCATGAGTGACGCACCCATCTACAGAGGCGGAACATAGAGCACCTCTATCCCGAGAACCCTTTCTCGCTGAAACAGTACGCGGATGGCCTCGGCCGTTTTCTCTTCGGCTATGAACCATTTAATCGGCACACCAGATGGAGCCTTTGCCAACTGTCGCTGCGCCTGTTCGACGAGGGCCTTTGCTCCCGAATTCTCGAACCAGATTCTCGGTTTGAGGTTGTCGAGAAACTTGTTCGCATAACCCGGCCCCTTTGCTTCCTGCAGCGCACCCTTCTCGAAGCCGTCGAACTTCACGCCTCCGCTGTCCCTGCCTACGCCTCCGACCCAGTATGCCTCGTCGGCGGAATGGCCCGTGATTTGTTCCTGATAGCGCCGCGCACGGGGGGACATGGATTCTTTGGCGGGTCCCCACTGTCCGGGTCCCTTCGACGGCGAAGACCCCTTCGTTCCCGTGCTCGCTCGCTGAAGGATGATGGCTGCTCCAGGCCCGCCACTCAGCACTGCCGCCGCACGTCCCACCGGCACCGTGACACGCCCCATGACGAGCGCGCCCTGACCGGACAGCGACAGCACCGGCACCTCGGCCGTGGCGAACGTCGCGCCTTGCAGAGTGCGGGTCGCGGCAGACGCCGTACCCCAGGTGGCGATGAGGTTCGTCACCAGCTTGGAGACGGCCTGTACCTGCTCGCCTCGCGTCATGTACCGGAAGCGCTCCATGTATTCGGGTGATGAGGCCAGGAGTGCCGCCACGGCAGCCGGCATCTGCTTCAACGCCGCCAGGTTGTCTGTCGGGGACGTGGAGAAGACCTGTCCCACCGCCATCGCCAACCCGACGAACGCCTCTTCGGCACCGTCCAGCGTGCGGCTCAAGTAGTCCGCATCGTCGTGGACGTCCGCGAAGGCGCCTCCCCCTGTCTCCTCCAGCAGCGCGTTCAGCTCTCGGAAGACACCGCCCTTGCCCGAGTAGAAGACGCCCAGTTCGAACTGGCCCGCACGGAAGGTCCCGTCCTTCCACTCCACGCGCCCCACGCGCTGCTGGGTCTGCCCGCTGCGCACCCACGCGAGGCAACCATCAGGGCGGAGCACCGCCAACTGAGTGAATCGACCCACACGTCGCACCAGCTCGGCGGGCGACACCTCGCCAGATTCCAGCACCTCGCGCAGCATGAACCCCACGGCGACACGGGCCGGGAACTGTCCGAGTGTCACGTCCCTGTCCATCAGCGCTTCCAACAGTCGCGCTGCGTGAGCAGGGGTGAGCGAGTCACCCGATGAGGCTCGTAGGTCGCGGTCCTCTACCCCCGCGCCTCGAAGCAACTCATCGAACGCATCACTCCGCGGTCCTGGGGAATGATGCGTCGCCTCACCGTATCGTGCGAAGCGCTGCTGGAACGTGCCCCTGCGAGTGACGGGCTCGACTCCAGAACAGCCCGCGACGAAGAGGGCGGCGCAAAGCAGCCAAAGGCCAGCATGCATCGCGCAAGCCTACAGCGCCACGCTGACAAGCCCGGCACCACCTGCGCCCCCCCGAACTTCAGCTCGCCGTGCGCGTCCCGTGCTCGTGGTGCACGACGCCGCCCGGGGACTCCGTCTCACGGGGCAGCCACACGTTGAACGTGGACCCCTGGCCCGGCACGCCCTGGGACTCCACCCAGATGCGACCGCCGTGCTGCTCGACGATGCCCTGGCTGATGGTGAGCCCCAACCCCAGGCCGCCGTACTTGCTGCCGTGCGCGCGTCCGAAGCGCTCGAAGATGAGCGCCTGCTTCTCCTTGGGAATCCCCACGCCGCTGTCCTTCACGGACAGGTGCACGCCTTCCGTCCCCTCGCGCACCAGCCGCACCAGCACCGCCCCACCCTCCGGTGAGTAGCGGATGGCGTTGGACAAGAGGTTCGTCAGCACCTGGTCCAACCGCCCCCGGTCCCACGTCCCCTCCAGGCGCTCCGGCGTCTCCACCTGGATTTCGTGCCCCTGCGACAACACCGCCATGCGGTCCCGCGTCTCCTGCACCAGCTGGCTCAAGTCGAACTTCTCCAGCTCCAACGACAGCCGCCCCGCCTGCAGCCGGCTGATGTCCAGCAGGTCCTCCACCAGCTTCGCCATCCGGTCGATTTGCCGGTTGATGATTTTCAGCGACTTGCCCGGCCCCGCCTCCGTCTCGCCCCCCAGCTTCAAGAGCGCCAGGTGCGCGTGCCCCTTGGCCGCCGCCAGCGGCGTCCGCAGCTCATGGCTCGCCGCCGCGAGGAACGCGTCCTTCGCCTCGCTCGCCAACCGCAGCGCCGTCTCCGCGCGCTGACGCTCGGTGATGTCGCGCGCCACGGAGATGAACCGCCCGGGGCCCTCCGCCGCCGCCACGAACTGGAGCACCACCTCCACCGGCACCTCGGTGCCATCCCGGCGCCGGTGCGTCGTGGAGTACGTCTGGCTGGGCAACGTCCCGCTCACCAGCGGCGCCAGCAGCTTGCGGAACCCCGCCTCGTCGAACGCGCTCTCCACCTCCAACACCGACAACCCCACCAGCTCGTCCGTGCTGCTCGCCAGTTGCTTGGCCGCACCCGCGTTGGCGTACGTGAGCGTCAGCGAGTCCGGCGAAAACATCAGGACGCAGTCCAGCGTCGCGTCCAACGTCATCTTGAAGCGCCCCAGCGCCTCCTCCGCCCGCCGCTTGTCGTCGATGTCCGTGGCCACCGCGATCCAGCCCTGCACGTGCCCGGACTCGTCCCGCTCCGGCACCGCGCGCGCCAGATGCCAGCGATACACGCCGTCGAAACGCCGCAGCCGGAACTCGCGCTCCACCCGCTGGCTGGAGCGGATGGCCGTCTCCCACGCCAGGCGCATCTCCTCCCGGTCCACCGGGTGCACGAACTCCAGGAACGTGGTCAACGACAGCGGCTGCTCCTCGTGGATGCCCGTGTAGTCGCGCCCCGCCCTGTTGGCATACGTGAACGAGCCGTCCGCCCGCGCCGCCCACATGACCTCCGGCAACGACTCCGTGAGCCGCCGGTAGCGCAGCTCACCCTGCCGCTCCACCGCCTCGCGCTCGCGCTGCCGCAACAGCGCCGCCTGCCGCTGGATTTGTTGTTCCTTGAGGAACAAATCCACGAAGACGCTGACCTTCGAGCGGAGGATTTCCGGGTCGAAGGGCTTGAGCAGGTAGTCCACCGCGCCGTGCGCGTAGCCCTTGAAGATGTGGGCCGCGTCGCGGCTGAGCGCGGTGAGGAAGATGATGGGAATGGTGCGCGTGCGCTCACGCTGCTTGATGAGCGTGGCCGTCTGGAAACCGTCCAGGCCCGGCATCTGCACGTCCATCAGGATGACGGCGAAGTCGCGCTGCAAGAGGAACTTCAGAGCCTCCTCGCCGCTGGTCGCTTTGACAAGCTCCTGCCCCAACGGCTCGAGGATGGCCTCCAGCGCCAGCAGGTTGGACGGGTGGTCGTCCACCATCAAGATGCTCGCCCGGGGACGGCTTCCGCCGTCCTGGGGGCGTTCGGAGATGTGTTCGCTAGGCATCATTGAAATAGGAGCAAGGTATGCCCCACCGTTCACTGGCGGGACAGGCTAGGCGCGACCTCCGCTGTCCCCAAGCCTGGCGGTAACGAGTCGTGCGCTAGCCATCATTCGACCTCTCAAGCCGACACCCAGAGACGGATGAGCTCCAGGAGCTTGTCCGTATCCACCGGCTTTGGCAGGTAATCACTGGCCCCCGCGGCCATGCACTTCTCCCGGTCATCCTTCAGGGCCTTCGCGGTGACGGCGATGATGGGCAGGCTGGCGTACTTCACGTCCTTGCGGATGGCCCGCATGGTCTCGTACCCGTCCATCTCCGGCATCATCACGTCCATCAGGACGATATCCACGTCGCGGTGCTGCTCCAGCGTCTCGATGGCCGCCCGCCCGTTCTCCGCGAAGACCACCTGCAGGCCGTGGTTCTCCAGCACGCTGGTGAGGGCGAAGATGTTGCGCATGTCGTCGTCGACGACGAGCACCTTCTTTCCCGTCAGCTCCGTCTCCTGCTCGCTGCGCTGCGCCAGGGCCGCCCGCGCGCGCGCCGGCAGGTTCTGGTCCAGCCGGTGCAAGAACAGCGCGGTGTCGCTGAGCAACTGTTCGGGACTCTTCGTTCCGCTCTTGAGGATGACGCTGCCGGTGTAGCGGCGCAGGCGCGCGTCGTCCTTCGGCGTCAGCTCCTTGCCCGTGTAGATGACGATGGGCAAATCCCTGAAGCGCTGCTGCGTCTTCACCTCCTCCACCAGCTTGATGCCGTCCATGTCCGGCAGGAGCAGGTCGATGACGAGGCAGTCGTACTCACCCTCCTCCAGCTTCTGGAGGACCTCCTGGCCCGTAGCCACCGCCGTGACGACGACGTCGCCGCCCTCGGCGAGCAGGCTGACCAGGCTGTTGCGCTGGACGTCGTCGTCCTCCACCAGCAGCAGGCGGCGCTCCTTGCGCTCCAGGAACTTCGCCAGTTGGTTGAACACCCGCTCCAGGCCCTCCTTGCTGACGGGCTTGGTGAGGTAGCCGAACGCGCCCTGGGCGTTGCCCAGGTGCTTGTCCATGACACTGATGATGTGCACCGGGATGTGGCGCGTGCGCGGGTTGCGCTTGAGCCTGTCGAGCACGCTCCAGCCGTCCACCACGGGCAACTGGATGTCGAGCGTCACCGCGTGCGGCTGGAACTCGTTGGCCATGGACAGGCCGGTGTCACCGCGCGTGGCGACCAGGGCCTTGAAGCCCTTCTCCCGCGCCAGTTGCACCATGATGCGGGCGAACTTCAGGTCGTCCTCGATGATGAGCAGGACGCGGTCACCCTCGCGGATGTGGTCCCGGTCGTCCTCCACCGCGAGCGGCGGCAAGAGCGAGTCCACCTGGGGAGGCGGCAGCGCCGCGTCCAGCACATGGGCGCTCTCCGCGGCCGTCAGCGGCGCCGGCACCGGCGGCGGGGTCAACGGAAGCAGGCCCTCCGGTGACAGCGGGGACACGCGAGTCAGGGGCTCCAGCGGCGCCGGCATCACCGGCATGCCGTCGTCTTCCGGGCCCACGTACTCGGGCGGCAGGTACAGCGTGAAGGTGCTGCCCTTGCGCGGCTCGCTCTGGACGTGGATTTCGCCGCCCAGCAGCTTGGCGATTTCGCGGCTGATGGACAGGCCCAGGCCGGTGCCGCCGTACTTGCGCGCGGTGGAGCCGTCCGCCTGCTGGAACGCCTCGAAGATGAGGCGCTGCTTGTCCTTGGCGATGCCGATGCCCGTGTCCGTCACCACGAAGGCGAGCACGAAGCGCGAGCGCTTGAGCACCTCGTGGTCCAGGCGCGTGCCCGGCTCGGCCAGCTTCACCGTCATCTTCACGTTGCCTTCGTCGGTGAACTTGAAGGCGTTGGAGAGCAGGTTCTTGAGCACCTGCTGCAGCCGCTGCGGGTCGGTGCGGATGTGGCGGGGGGCGCCCTGCGCCACCTCCACGGTGAAGGCCAGGTTCTTCTGGTCCGCGACGGGACGGAAGCTCCGGTCGATGAACTGGTTGAGCTCCGACAGGACGATGTCCCTGGGCTCCACCTGCATCTTCCCGGCCTCCACCTTGGACAGGTCGAGGATTTCGTTGATGAGGCTGAGCAAATCACCACCGGAGGCGTAGATGGTGTTCGCGTACTCCACCTGCTTGGTGCTGAGGTTGCCGTCCTTGTTGTCGGACAGCAGCTTGGCCAGGATGAGCAGGCTGTTGAGCGGCGTGCGCAGCTCGTGGCTCATGTTGGCCAGGAACTCGCTCTTGTACTTGGAGATGACGGTGAGCTGCTCGGCCTTCTCCTCCAGGCTGACGCGGGCGCGCTCGACCTCGTTGTTCTTCTCCTCGACGCGGCGGTTCTGCTCCTCGAGCAGCTTCGCCTTGTCCTCCAGCTCGCTGTTGCTGCGCTTGAGCGCGTCCTGCTGCTGCGTCAACTCGCGCGACTGGCTCTGAAGCTCCTGAGTCAGGCCCTGCGACTGCTGCAGGAGCTGCTCGGTGCGCATGTTCGCCATGATCATGTTCAGGACCACGCCGATGCTCTCGGTGAGCTGGTCCAGGAAGATTTGATGGATGGCGCTGAAGGTGTGGAACGAGGCCAGCTCGATGACGGCCTTCACCTCACCCTCGAACAGCACGGGCAGGACGATGATGTTGAGGGGGGCGGACTCGCCCAGGCCGGAGGAGATGGTGATGTAGTCCGGCGGCACGTGGGTGAGCAGAATCGTCTTCCGCTCCAGGGCCGTCTGCCCGACGAGTCCCTCGCCCAGCCGGAACCGGTTGGCGATGTGCTTGCGCTCCCGGTACGCGTAGGTGCTCGTCAGCTTGAGCACCGGCGTGCCGGAGTCGGTGTCCATCAGGAAGAAGGCGCCGTGGTGGGCGGAGACCAGCGGCGTCAGCTCGCTCATGATGAGGCGGCTGACGGCGTCCAGGCTCTTCTGGCCCTGCATCATGCCGCTGAACTTCGCCAGGTTCGTCTTGAGCCAGTCCTGCTCCTGGTTCTTCTGCGTGGTCTCACGCAGGTTGACGATCATCTGGTTGATGTTGTCCTTCAGCGCGGCGACCTCGCCCTCGGCGACGACGGTGATGCTCCGGGTGAGGTCACCCTTCGTCACCGCGGTGGCCACGTCGGAGATGGCGCGCAGCTGGCTCGTCAGCGTGCCGGCGAGCTGGTTCACGTTGTCGGTGAGCTGCCGCCACGTGCCGCGCGCACCGGGCACGCGGGCCTGACCGCCCAGCTTTCCTTCGATACCGACTTCGCGGGCCACCGTGGACACCTGCTCGGCGAACGTGCCCAGCGTGTCCGTCATGTTGTTGATGGTGTCCGCGAGCGCGGCGACCTCGCCCTTCGCGTCGACGATGAGCTTCTGGGTGAGGTCTCCGTTGGCGACCGCCGTCACCACGCGAACGATTCCGCGCACCTGGGTGGTGAGGTTGGAGGCCATGAAGTTCACGTTGTCCGTGAGGTCCTTCCACGTGCCGGCCACACCGGGCACGCGGGCCTGTCCACCCAGCTTCCCCTCGACACCGACTTCGCGGGCCACCGTGGACACCTGCTCGGCGAACGTGCCCAGCGTGTCCGTCATGTTGTTGATGGTCTCCGCGAGCGCGGCCACTTCGCCCTTCGCGTCCACCACCAGCTTCTGCTTGAGGTCGCCGTTGGCGACGGCCGTCACGACCTTGACGATGCCGCGCACCTGAGTCGTCAGGTTGCGGGCCATGAAGTTCACGTTGTCCGTCAGGTCCTTCCAGACGCCGGACACCCCGCGCACCTCCGCCTGTCCACCCAGCTTGCCTTCCGTGCCGACCTCGCGAGCGACGCGCGTCACCTCCGAGGCGAACGAGTTGAGCTGGTCCACCATGATGTTGATGGTGTCCTTCAGCTCCAGAATCTCGCCCTTCGCGTCGACGGTGATTTTCTTGGAGAGGTCACCGTTGGCGACGGCCGTCGTCACCAGCGCGATGTTTCGCACCTGCGCGGTGAGGTTGGAGGCCATGCTGTTCACGTTGTCGGTGAGGTCCTTCCACGTGCCGGCGACGCCGGGCACCGCGGCTTGCCCCCCCAGCTTGCCGTCCGTTCCCACTTCCTTGGCGACGCGAGTCACTTCGGCGGCGAACGCGCGGAGCTGGTCCACCATCGTGTTGATGGTGCTCTTGAGCTCCAGGATTTCGCCCCGCGCCTCGACGGAGATTTTCTGCGACAGGTCGCCGTTCGCGACGGCCGTCGTGACCTTGGCGATGTTTCGCACCTGGTCCGTCAGGTTGCCGGCGAGGACGTTCACGTTGTCGGTGAGCTCCTTCCAGACGCCCGCGACCCCGGGCACCGCGGCCTGACCGCCCAGCTTGCCCTCGGTGCCGACCTCCTTGGCGACGCGAGTCACTTCCGACGCGAAGCCTCGGAGCTGGTCCACCATCGTGTTGATGGTGTTCTTGAGCTCCAGCACCTCGCCCTTCACGGAGACGGTGATTTTCTGCGACAAGTCGCCATTCGCGACGGCCGTCGTCACCTTGGCGATGTTTCGCACCTGGTCCGTGAGGTTTCCGGCGAGGACGTTCACGTTGTCGGTGAGGTCCTTCCAGACGCCGGACACGCCCTTCACGTCAGCCTGACCGCCCAGCTTGCCCTCGGTGCCGACTTCCTTGGCGACGCGAGTCACTTCGGCGGCGAACGCGCGGAGCTGGTCCACCATCGTGTTGATGGTGCTCTTGAGCTCCAACACCTCGCCCTTGGCGTCGACGGTGATTTTCTTCGACAGGTCGCCATTCGCGACGGCCGTCGTCACCTCGGCGATGTTTCGCACCTGGGCCGTGAGGTTGTTGGCCAGCAGGTTCACGTTGTTGGTGAGGTCCTTCCACGTGCCCGCGACGCCAGGCACCTCCGCCTGGGCGCCCAGCTTGCCTTCCACGCCCACCGTGCGGGCGACGTCCGTCACCTGCTGGGCGAAGATGGACAGCGTCTGCGTCATCGCGTTGATGGTCTCCGCGAGGGCGGCGATTTCGCCCTTCGCGTCCATGATGAGCTTCTGGGTGAGGTCTCCGTTGGCGACCGCCGTCACCACGCGGACGATGCCGCGCACCTGGCTGGTGAGGTTGGAGGCCATGAAGTTCACGTTGTCCGTGAGGTCCTTCCAGACGCCGGACACCCCGCGCACTTCGGCTTGCCCTCCCAGCTTCCCCTCGGTGCCGACTTCCTTGGCGACGCGAGTCACTTCCGATGCGAAGCCTCGGAGCTGGTCCACCATCGTGTTGATGGTGCTCTTGAGCTCCAGCACCTCGCCCTTGGCGTCGACGGTGATTTTCTTCGACAGGTCACCATTCGCGACAGCCGTGGTGACTTCGGCGATGTTGCGGACCTGGTCGGTGAGGTTGTTCGCGAGCAGGTTCACGTTGTTGGTGAGGTCCTTCCACGTGCCCGCGACGCCCGGCACCACGGCCTGGGCGCCCAGCTTGCCTTCCACGCCCACCGTGCGAGCGACGTCCGTCACCTGCTGCGCGAAGATGGACAGCGTCTGAGTCATCGCGTTGATGGTGTCGGCCAGCTCGGCGACCTCGCCCTTGGCCTCCATCTTCAGCCGCTGCGTCAAATCTCCGTTGGCGACCGCCGTCACCACCTTGGCGATGCCTCGCACCTGGGTGGTGAGGTTGACGGCCATCACGTTCACGTTGTCCGTGAGGTCCTTCCACGTACCGGAGACGCCCTTCACCTCGGCCTGGCCGCCCAGCTTGCCGTGCGTGCCGACCTCGCGCGCGACGCGCGTCACCTCCGACGCGAACGAGTTGAGCTGGTCCACCATCGTGTTGATGGTGTTCTTCAGCTCCAGAATCTCGCCGCGCGCGTCGACCGTGATCTTCTTGGACAGGTCACCATTGGCCACCGACGTCGTCACCAGGGCGATGTTGCGCACCTGGGTGGTGAGGTTGGAGGCCATGCTGTTGACGTTGTCGGTGAGGTCCTTCCACACGCCGGCGACGCCCTTCACGTCGGCCTGACCGCCCAGCTTGCCGTCAGTGCCTACCTCGCGCGCGACGCGCGTCACTTCGGAGGCGAAGGCGCGGAGCTGGTCCACCATCGTGTTGATGGTGTCCTTCAGCTCCATCACCTCGCCCTTCACGTCCACCGTGATTTTCTTGGACAGGTCGCCCTTGGCGACGGCCGTCGTCACGTCGGCGATGTTTCGCACCTGGGCCGTGAGGTTGTTGGCCATCAGGTTGACGTTGTCGGTGAGGTCCTTCCACGTGCCGGCGGCGCCGGGCACCTGGGCCTGGGCGCCCAGCTTGCCCTCGACACCCACCGTGCGCGCCACGCTCGTCACCTGCTGGGCGAAGACGTTGAGCGTGTCCGTCATGTTGTTGAGCGTCGCGCCCAGCGCGGCGATTTCGCCCTGCGACGGCACCATCAGCTTCTGGGTGAGGTCGCCGTTGGCGACGGCCGTCACCACCTTCACGATGCCGCGCACCTGAGTGGTCAGGTTGGACGCCATGAAGTTCACGTTGTCGGTGAGGTCCTTCCACGTGCCGGAGACGCCGGGCACCGCGGCCTGACCGCCCAGCTTTCCTTCCGTACCCACTTCACGCGCGACGCGCGTCACTTCGGAGGCGAAGCCGTTGAGCTGGTCCACCATGGTGTTGATGGTGCTCTTGAGCT
Organism: Myxococcus eversor; assembly: GCF_010894455.1. Classification (GTDB taxonomy): domain Bacteria; phylum Myxococcota; class Myxococcia; order Myxococcales; family Myxococcaceae; genus Myxococcus; species Myxococcus eversor. The sequence continues at coordinate 359,120 of NZ_JAAIXY010000003.1, forward strand.
CGAGCACCTCGCCGCGCGCATCCACCGTGATTTTCTTGGACAGGTCGCCGTTGGCGACGGCGGTGGACACCTCGGCGATGTTACGCACCTGGGCCGTGAGGTTGTTGGCCATCAGGTTCACGTTGTCCGTGAGGTCCTTCCAGACGCCGGACACGCCCTTCACCTCGGCCTGACCGCCCAGCTTGCCGTCGCTGCCGACCTCGCGCGCGACGCGCGTCACCTCGGCGGCGAACGAGTTGAGCTGATCCAACATCGCGTTCACGGTGGTGCCGATGCGAAGGAACTCGCCCTTCACCGGCTGGCCGTCGATTTCGAGGGCCATCTTCTGCGTCAGGTCGCCTTCGGCCACGGCCACCAGCACGCGGGCGACTTCCGTCGTCGGCTGCACCAGGTCGCCGATGAGCGCGTTGATGGAGTTCATCCCCGTCGCCCAGTCGCCGCGCACGTCGCCCAGTGATACGCGCTCGCCCATGCGGCCCTCGCGGCCGACGACGCGAGACACGCGCACCATCTCGTGCGTCATGGAGGAGTTGAGCGACACCACCGCGTTGAAGACGCGGGAGATGTCATCCATCACCGGCAGGCTGGAGAAGTCCGGCAGGCGCACGGAGAAGTCTCCGCCCTGCACGGCTCGCAGCGCGGCCAGCAGCGTCTGCATCGGGTCATCCCCTCGGATGCGCCCGCCGCCGCCGGGCGCCCTGGCGCCGCCCCCCCGGCCGCGCGAGGCCTCGGCTGCCTGCCTGCTCGCAGTGTCACCAGGGCGCGCTTCGCTCGCTCGGGTACGCGGGGCTTCCACGCGATTGGCGGCGAGGCTTTCGCCGGGGCGCTGCGGGCTGGAAGCCGCTTCGCTCCGAGGCTTGCGCGTCGAGGCGCGCTTCTTGCCGTTGGTGGAGCTGGGAACCTTGGTGTCGTCCACGAGGAGAACCCTTCTGATCGGGATGAACGCCGTGAGCTGTGTTTCACGACGGACGGGCCGGGGCTCGAATCTCCTGTGAGTTCGCGGGCTTGTCGATTCAAAGCCCACCCTGGCGGGGCAATTTGTCGGCTACTGGACTTCACGGAAGGACATTCCGGACGCCCCGTGTGGAAACCACGGGACCCGGAGCCTTTGTGCAACATGTCAGGGCGGCGGCGCCGTGCAGGGAAAACCGTCACAGCCCTGCACATAGAGCGGCCGACCGGAGAGTCGGCGAGCAGGGGCCAGACTCCGAGAGGCCGGCGCCTTCTCCTGAACGCCCGTGCGGACGTCGACCGTGAAGGACGGCGCCCCGGACGGTGCACAGCCGATCAACAACCGCTCGGGTGCGTCCAGCCACCACACAGTCTCCACGGCGCAGGGAGAAGTCAGTTCGACGGGGGTGAGGGTGCGAGCGTCGAAGACCCGGAGCACGCCCTCGGAGAGCACGGCGGCCAGGATGCCGCCCGCGCCCACGGAGAGCCGGCTTGCGCCCCCGGAGACGACTGTCTGCGCGAGCACCGTGCCGCCGGGGGACACGGAGACGAGCTGTCCGGAGTCATCCAGCGCCAGCATGCCGTGGGAGTGGCCGGCGAGGGCCACGGGCGCGAAGTCGCCCATGGGGCGAAGGGCCGCGCCGTCCTCGCGCAACAGGCGGCCTCCGACGGAGAGCCACAGTCGGTTGTCGCCGTCGAAGGCGAGCGCGAGGGTGCCGGTGAGGTCCCTGCGGATGACGGAGTCACCGGGGCCGCAGACGGCGACGGAGTGGGGGCCGTAGACGGCGGCGCGCGAGGCATCCGGGGAGACGGCCCAGCCGAGCCGGCCTTCCGGGTGGGCCTTGGAGAGACAGTGGTTGAGGGCGCCGAAGTTCGGGTCCGTCGTCGGAGAGGACACGAGGTACGGCAGGCTGGTGCTGGCGACGTAGAGCAGGAGGCCCAGCGAGACGGCGGTGGCGAGGGTGAGGGGCCAGGGCCGGAGGCTGCGCGCGCGGGTGTTCCTGGCGGACGCGCGTGCGCCCTTCCTTCCCGTGGTCACCGCGCTCTCGCGTCCACTCAAGGTGAGTCCTCGTGACAGTGCTGCCCCGGCCCTCGCCCCACACGCATAGCGCCTGGCCCGCTTCCGAGCCACCCACCCCGAGGGTGTTCGCAGCACAGCACGGAATCATCACGGGTGCCTGCCTGCTTCGTGAGGGAATCATGACGAAAGACGCTCGGGCCCCGTGGAAGGTTCTGGGGGATGCGGAACCTGACCGTGTTTCACGTCGCGAGGCTGCTCGGAGTCCTCGTGGGGACGTGCCAGGCGCCCATGGCCTGGGCGGAGCCCACGGGCACCATCTTCGGCACGGTGATTGATGCCCAGAGTCGGCAGCCCGTCGGGGATGTCGTGGTGATCGCTACCGCGTCCGAGCTTCGGGGTGAGTTCACTGTCGTCACGGAACTGGATGGTACCTACCGGTTCGAGCCTCTTTCCCCGGGCGTGTACGAGCTGCGCTTCGAGAAGGAACAGTTCCTCCCGTTGACGAGGGACTCCGTCCGCCTGCGAGAAGCGCGTGCCTTGCGCGTGAATGTCGAACTCCTCCCCGCGCCCTTGGGTGAGATGCTTGAGTTCCGTTGCGGCAAGCTCCCCTCCGTGGACTACGAAAGTACGGGGGTCTCCGAGCCCTTCGACCATCTCAGCATCGACCTTCTCCCCATCGCACGGCCCATCCCGGGCAGCGCGATGCGATCAATCGACAGGCTTCAGTCCTTGCGTTCGGAAGCAGTCGACACGGACCAGGGGCTCACGCTCCTCGGCGCGAGTCCCTCGGAGAACGGATATGTGCTGGACGGCCTCTCCACCCAGGACGGCGTGTTCGGGCGCAATGCCGTACCCCTGAGTCTGGAGCTGCTTGAGTACAACTGGGGCGAGTTGCGGTTCCGTGGACGCCTTCCCCAATACGGCCGAGCCACGGGAGCCATCATCGATGCGGGGGATAGCAAATCCGGTGGCAACGAGTTCCACGGGTCCGTCTTCGCCCACTGGGCCACCGGCTTGCTCGACGGGAGTCGGGCGCTCCAAGACGACGGCCCCCATGAGACGCTCGAAAACATGGGGGAGCTGGGTGCGGTCCTCTCTGGCCCCATCCTGAAGGACCAGCTCTGGTTCTCCCTTGGGTTGATTCCCTCGGTTCAGCGAGCAGAGAGCACTCGCTCAGGGGCAGCCATCTCCGAAGAAGACTCCCTCACCATCCACTCGGACCAACGAGAGGTCCAGGCCTTGGGCCGCCTGACCTATCTGTTCAACTCGGACCACTACACGACGCTGACGTTCATCACGATGCCCGCCACCCAGCGATTGCATGAGGGAACGGCTGCTTTCGCACCGCGCACGCTGGAGCGAGACACCGTGCTGATCGGACTCGGGCACAGCGGGGCGTTGTTCGACAAGGCGCTGTTGCTCGATATCGATGCGCGCTGGCTTCGACAACACTTCTCCCAGCGCCCCACTCCCTCGGGGGACACGGAAACGACCACGGAGGGCCTCGCCTGCGGCTCCACGCTATTGGCGCTCTACACCCGGTGTGGAGGCGAGGAGCACGAGACGAATCAATTCCAGGTTCGCGGGTGGGCCCACCATCTGAAATATGGCGCCCTGGGAATCCCCGCGTTGCAGCACAAGCTCAAGGTGGGGCTCGATGCGGAGTGGCTGGTCCACGATGCGGAGCAGAGAGTCCCCAGCGCGCGCCGCCTGACCCCGCGTGGCCTCCAGACAGTCCCCCCGAGCATCGCGACCCGGACGCACCGCGACGTAGTGGGAGGCTTCGTCCAGGACTCCTGGACGTACTCCTACATCCTGACCGTCGACATCGGACTTCGTTACGACATGCAGCGGCTCGTACCCTCACATGGGGAGGTACGTACCGTCAGCCACGCGCTCTCGCCTCGATTGGGCGTGGTGGTGGACCCCTTCGGGCGTGGCGAGATGCGCCTCTTCGCGCACTACGGCAAGTATCGCGGGCTCGTGTTGCTCGGACTGCTCCTTCCCGATGCATCGGGTGAACAGGTTCGAGAGGTGGAGGTGGACCCCAGTCTGTCACCCGCGTCGACCAGCGAGGCCACGCTCGGTGCCGCCATGAAGGTGCTGAGCGAAACGGTCCTGAGCGTGACCTATGCCCGCAGGGAGCTGGATACGAGACTTGGGCTCGTGGGCAACCCCGGCGGAGATGCATGGCGGCTCGTCAATCCCGGGAAGGGGTTGGGCGCTGACCTGCCCAGGCTGGAGCAGACGCATGACGCGGTGACGTTGGAGCTGGTACGAACGACCGCTAGCGAGTGGATGGGGCAAGCCAGCTACACGTGGTCGCGCTTTGGCGGCGGTCCTGAGGACCCGCTGAACCACATGCTGCGAGGAACGTCCGCCGTGGCACGACGCACCCACGTCCTCAAGGCCTTCGGGGGAAGATGGCAGAGGCTGACTCCGAACATGTGGGCGCAACTGGGGCTGGCCTATGTCGCCGCATCGGGAACGCTCGAGGCAGGACAGCGGGCGTCCACGCCGTGGGTGCATGTCGTCGATGCGCGGCTTGGGGTGGGCTATCAATTCGGCCGTGGCGAGGCGGTGTCCTTCGACCTTGATGTCTTCAATCTCTTCAACATCCAGGCGGCGACCCGGATGACACCGAGCAGTGAAGGTCCCACCGTGGCCCTGGAGCATCAGCCTCCGCGACAGATGCGGCTCGGCGCGCGGTACAGCTTCTGACTCACCCGATGCACAGCTTTCTCCATCAACGCCCGGCCGAGTCCTCGGCGCTCACCGTCCAACCAACTCCCTCCCTGCTCGCAGGTACGCAGTACGAACAAGCAGCACGGATGAGAAACGCGAGCATGCGAGCTTCCGCGAGGCTCGCTTGTCGCCAGGGCCCTCAGCCTCAACCTTGAGCACGAGGAAAGGACCCCACCATGCGACGAGCGCTCTTCTCAGCGGCACTGACGTTCAGCTTCTTGATGACTCCCGTTGCCCTCGCGCAGACAGCGGGCAGTGGTTCGAGCGGTGGGACGTCCGCCCAAGGGACGGCCCCGCTGCCCGAGAATCAGCAAGGCAGAGGTGTCTCGGGCGATGCCGACATGCGGCCCCCGGGCACGTATGAGGCAGGGGACTACTCGCCCGTCCCACAGGGCGACACGGGCGCCGAAGACAATCTCGGGACGCCGAACACGGATTACTCGGGCACCGGCGGCTCCGGCGCCGATCCACGCTACACCCCACCCGCGGCCGGAACCTCGTTCGTGCCCGACAGCTCGGACATCAGCGGCACACCGGGCACCGGCGGCTCTGGCTCAAACGACACGAGCACGACGCAGACTCCCGCCACGGACAACAGCTCCGACGTCAGCGGCACTCAGGGCACCGGTGGCTCCGGCAACACGAACAACACTCCCACCCAGAACCAGGGCTCGGGCAGCAACGTCCCCAGCGGCAGGGCGCCCTCCACGCCGCAGGGCACCGAACCCACCGACTCGGCAGGTGACGCGCATGGTGGCAGCGCGGAGGCAGCCTCCTCGGGAAAGGACCTGAGTCCTCGGCAACTGACTCGTGAAGTCGCGATGCTTCGCTCCGATGTCCTGCGACTCCAGCGACAGGTCAACGCCTTGCGCGGCGGACATCCGGATCAGCAAGCAGAGGGCACGGGCGGCTCAGGCCAGGCTGCCTCGGGCCAGAGCGCATCCTCGGCGCCCGCAAGGGACACGGGGGCGAACCCCGAGAAGACCGTGGTCGCCACCGTCGTCATGAGCGGGCAGGTGGCCTCGACCTCCAAGGGACGCGTCGTGGTCCGAGACTCGGAGACCGGTGACCTCTACAACCTGCGCGTGGGACAGAACACCCAGGTGGTCCGCGACGGCCAGCGCATCTCCCTCGACAGCCTGCCCCAGGGCACCGCCGTCCAGGCCGCGTTCAGCCTCATCGCCGACGGCAGCACCGACGCGACCCGAATCCAGGTCGCTCCGAGCCCGAGCCCACGCCCCAGTCCGCGCCCGCGCTGAGCCGTCATCGCTCTCGCGCGAACCGTTCGATTCGCTCCATCGCCAGCTCCATCTTGTGGCGCGCGGAGCTGTTCGCCGAGTGCACCCGGACTCGAGGAGGAACGAAGCCTCGCGTGGCCACCGCCTCCTCGAGCCACAGCAGCACGTCGTAGCCCGTGCCGTGCTCATCGTCCCCGAGGTCATGGTCCAGGCTGAGCTCGACGACCTGCCCACCTTCGAGCAACGCGATGGCCTCCTCCGGCCACCGCACCGCCACCCAGCCCTCCGGCGTGGGGCGCTCGTCGTCCAGATAGACCTTCATCGACGTGCCCGCTCCACCGTGGACCTCAGCGCTCCTCGTCCTTCGACTTGCTCTCCGTGAGCTTTCGCATCTTCGCCGCGAAGGGGCTCTCCCCTTCCGCGCGATCGGGCCCGCCCGCCAGTCGCTGGCGCCGAGTCATCGCCAGTGGACCTTCCGCTGGCCCCTCGAGCGCTTCCTTCTCGTAGCGGTCCTGCCCTCCGAGCGCGCGCCCCACGGGACGGGCAGAGGCAACGCGACGATTGGTATCCACGGGCATGACGGGACCTCCAGCGGTGGCGACGCTCCCGTTCTACCCCACCCGCCCGCTGCTCGCAGCCCCCCACGTCTCCTCCGGGGCCTCCAGCGCCGCGCCCACGTGCAGCAGCACCTTCGCCACCACCTCCACGTCGAGCGCCCGCGCATCCCACGTGCACGTCAGCGTCATCATCCGCCCGGGCACCAGTTCGCCCGCCTCCACCACCGGCACGGCCCGCACCGCACCCGGCGCGAGAATCAACGGCACCCGCGTGTACGGCACCGTCGCCACGAAGCCTCGCTCCAACCCGAGCGAGCCCAGGCTCGTCACCACCACCGAACCGAACGGGTCCCTGGGCATCCCCACCCAGCGCAGGTCGATGTTCAAGGTGAACCAGACGAAGGACAGAAGCCGCAGCGCCAGCCCCATGAACATCCCGGGGATGCGATACGAACGCCGCTTGCCCCGCTCGATGACCGCGTCCTTGCGCGAGCGCACCTGGGCCACGACGGCCTCCATCGCCCGAGCGAACTCGCCCAGGGACAACGTGTCCGCGCGAGGCACCGTGGCCGTCGTCAGGTCCGCCCGGCCCGATTCCTCGGGCTGCACCACGAGCACGCACACGCCCACGTCCACGCGCAGCGCGGGCACGCCCCAGCGCAGGAGCACGTTGGCCTCGGGATGCAGGCGCAGCGCATCCGCGGAGGCCTTGGCCACCAGGTGCGTCACCGTGAGCCGCTGTCCGGTGCGAGCCCGCCACGCCTCCAGGAACGCGACGGCCTTCTCCATGCGCACTTCCAGGGACGCATAGGCGCTCGCGTCACTCGGCGAGCGCCAGGCCCCCATGGCGAGCTTGCGGAAGGCACCCGGCGGAGGTGCCGGCTTCAGGTCGAGTTCCACGGCGGGTGTCCGGCTTCGCACGGAGCCCGGTCGCCTGCAACCCTGCGCCGCGCACCCCACCCTGTTAGACAGGGGGCCACCGCTGGAAGCCCCCTCTCACCGAGGCACCCGACATGACGCCCCTTGCCCTGGCCCTGTCCCTCGCCCTCCAGGCCGCGCCGGCCCCGCAGAAGGCCCCGCCCCCGAAACCCGCTGCCCCCGCCAAGACCGTGTCCACTCCCACGACGCCCGAAGACCTCACCGCCTCCACTCGCGCCTGGCATGAGCAGCGCCTCCAGCGACTCCAGTCCGAGGAGGGCTGGTTGACGCTCGTCGGCCTCTTCTGGCTCAAGGAAGGCGAGCAGACCGCCGGCTCCGCGCCCGAGAGTGAGTTGGACTTCCCGGCCGGTACGCCCGCGAAGCTCGGCACCTTCACGCGCAAGGGCAACACCGTCAGCTTCCAGCCCGCGCCGGGCGTGCAGTTCACGCGCAACAACAACGAGCCCTTCACCGGGGGCGAGCTGAAGACGGACGAGAAGGGCTCGCCGGATGTGGTGAAGCTCGGCAGCCTCAACTTCCAGGTCATCCTCCGGGGCGACAAGCTGGGCGTGCGCGTGAAGGACTCGCAGGCGCAGGCGCGCAAGGAGTTCCACGGCATCGAGACCTATCCAGCGAGCCCCACGTGGAAGGTCACCGCGCGCTTCGAGCCCTCGGCGACTCCGCGCACACTCCAGGTGCCCAACGTGCTGGGCACCACGGAGGAGATGAAGGCGCCGGGCACGCTCGTCTTCACGGTGGCCGGCAAGGAGTACCGCCTGACGCCGGTGGAGGAGGAGGGCTCCAACCAGCTCTTCATCATCTTCGCGGACGAGACGAACCACGACGCGACGTATGGCGCGGGCCGCTTCCTGTACTCGGACATGCCGAAGGACGGGCAGGTGGTGCTCGACTTCAACCGCTCCTACAACCCGCCCTGCGCGTTCACGCGCTTCGCCACCTGCCCGCTGCCGCCCCGAGGCAACCGCCTGGCCGTCCGCGTGGAAGCCGGCGAGAAGCGCTACGGCGACCACTGACGGTAACTGTTCATCCCGCTGTGCCCACCGGGCCGACTCCGCTCTCACGCGGGGCGGCCCGTTTCATTTTCCCCAATGAGTCCGGGCAGATGCATGGACCCTCTCCCCCGGCCATACTTCCGAATCAGTTCACGAATCGAATCAGGAATCTGTTCATGGATTGAATCAGGAGGCAGGGCGGACCCCACTTCATGGCCACGGTGGAACAGCTCCTCGCGACCCTCGGCCGTCGAGATGTGACCCGAGCGAGCGAGCTCGCGACACAGCTCAAGGTCTCGCGCCCCTCGGTGACGCGCCTCTTGCTGGCGGCGGGTGACCGCGTGTGTCGCATGGGCGAGGGCCCCGCGACCCGCTACGCGCGGACCCGAGAGCTTCCCTCGCTCGGCACACGGCTGAACGTCCACCGCATCGATGATGCAGGCGCGGTCCACCGGTACGGCGTGCTCCGCCTCCTCGCGGGCGGTCGACACTGGCTCGAATACATGGTGGGCGCGCCCGAACTCTCTTTGTAGAAGGGCCAAAGCGGTTCCGACTCGCGCCGGTCTACGACATGCTGCCCATGGTGTTCGCTCCCGTGGGAACGAACCTCGTCGAGCGGACCTTCACGCCACGCCCTCCCACCGCGAGCACCGTGGACGTCTGGTCCGACGCCGCACGTCTCGCCCTGACATACTGGGAGAAGCTCACACGCGAGCCCGCACTCAGCGCACCCTTCCGGGAGCACTGCGGACAATGCGCGGCCACCCTCCTGGCCTTCGTGAACCAGCAGCCCGTCTGAGGACGTGCCGCCCCCGAAACAACAGGCCACGAGCCGACACACCTCGTCCGCTCGTGGCCTGTGACTCAGTCAGTGCACGCTGGACGGCTGCTCTGAAGCGACCTCACGCCCACGCGACGGCTCCATGCGAGGGGCGATGCCCTGGTCCACCTGCCGCAGCAGCGCGGCGCTGAAGGCCGGCAGGTCCCCCGGGTTGCGCGAGGTGATGAGGTTGCCGTCCTCCACCACCTCGCGGTCCACCCAGCGCGCCCCCGCGTTGATGAGGTCCGTGCGGACGGAGGGCCAGGACGTGACAGTCCTGCCGTCCAGGACGTCCGCCTCCACCAACATCCACGGTGCATGGCATACGGCCGCCAGCGGCTTGTCGGCACGGTAGAAGTCCCGCACGAAGCCCACCATGTCGATGTCCATCCGCAGGTGGTCCGGCGAGTAGCCCCCGGGTATCACCAGCGCATCGAAGTCCCGGGACGACACGTTCCGCACGGCCTTGTCCGGGGTGATGACCTCCTTGCCCTTCTTGCCCTTCACGGGCTTGCCATCCTCCACGCCGATGACGACCGCCTCGTGCCCCGCTTGCTTCACGAGGTCATACGGAATGCGGAACTCAGAATCCTCGAAGTCGTCTGCCAGGATGAACGCGATGCGCGCCATAGGACGTCTCCTTGTTGCGAATGGGCGGGTTGTCCCGTGCGCTGAAGGTGCCCACGCGCCTCCTGACGACAAAGGCGCTCCTCGGGGCTCGGCCCGCCCGCCTGCCCACCCTCCCGACGAGGGACTCCTCCCCGAGCGTCCCCGCCCTCACGTCCACCGTCCGTCACGCTGGCGCGCTCCCCCATGGGCGGTCATTAATCGCCCCATGCGCGCCTCTCGCCTGCTCGCCTCCGCCGTCGTGGTGCTCGCCGTGTCGGCCTCCGCCTGCCGCAAGAGCCAGTCCCAGGGCACCGCCTCCCCCCAGGACTGCGTGCGCGTCGCGGACGACTGGGGGCCGGACGGCGCAGTGCCCATCACCGTGGACGTCGTCGCCGAGGGCCTTGAAGTCCCCTGGGGCATCGCCTGGCTGCCCGGTGGCGACGCGCTCGTCACCGAGCGACCCGGCCGCGTGAGGCTGCTCAAGGCAGGCGTCCTCCAGGCCCAGCCCGTCGCCACCGTGCGCATCACCCACGCCGCGGAGGGTGGACTGCTCGGCATCGCCGCCCACCCGGACTTCGCGACGAACCGCTGGTTCTACGTCTACGTCACCACCGACGCGAACGGCCAGGATGAGAACCGCGTGGAGCGGTGGACCCTCTCCGAGGACCACACCACCGCGACGTTCGACCGCGTCGTCTTCGGCGGCATCCCCTCCGCCACCTACCACGACGGCGGACGCCTGCGCTTCGGCCCCGACGGCATGCTCTACGCGGGCACCGGTGACGCCCGGAAGCCGGACCGCTCGCAGGACGCCAATGACCCCGCCGGCAAGCTCCTGCGCCTCACCCCCGAAGGACAAATCCCCCAGGACAACCCCTTCCCCCACTCCCCCGCGTTCCTCACCGGCATCCGAAACCTCCAGGGTTGGGACTGGAAGGATGCCACCACGCTGTACGTCACGGACCACGGCCCGAGCGGCGAGACGATGCGTCGAGGACACGACGAGGTGAGCCTCGCGCGCCCCGGGAGCAACCTGGGCTGGCCCGGCATCTACTCGTGCGAGATTCACGAGGGCTGGGTGACGCCCTCGCTCACGTTCGCGGACGCGATGCCTCCGGGAGGCGCCGCCCTCTACACCGGCACCGCCATCCCCGAGTGGAAGGGCTCGCTGCTGGTGGGGACGTTGGGCTCACGCCACCTGCACCGCGTGGAGTTCGCCTCGGACAACCCGGCCCGCGTCGCCCGCCACGAGGTGTACCTGCGCGACACGTACGGCCGGCTGCGCGAGGTGAGCATGGGTCCGGACGGCCACCTGTACGTCACCACCAGCAACTGCGACGGGCGCGGGGACTGCGGGCCGAAGAAGGACCTCATCCTCCGCGTGAGACGCTAGCCGAGCCCACGGGCGACATGACGGTTCGCGCGAGGGGGTCGTGACCTCGCTCTTCCGTTCTGGAAGACTGCGCGCCGTGCACTTGGAGATGCCTCTCGTCATTGGACTGATGGTGGCGGCCATCGTCCTGGCCATCGCAGCCAAGCGGGCGAACCTGCCCTACAACGTGGCGCTCGTGGTGGGAGGCCTGCTCATCTCGGTGGGCAACCTGCTCCCCGGCGTGCCACCCCTCAACCCGGAGGTGGTGTTCCTCGTCTGCCTGCCGGCGCTGCTGTTCGAGGGAGGCATCACCGCGGACCTCAATGGCATCCGCGCCAATGCCCTGCCCATCCTCATACTGTCCACGCTCGGGATGGTGCTGGCCATTGGCGCCACGGGCACCGCGCTGCACTACCTGGTGGACCTGGCCCTCTGGCCCGCGCTGCTGTTGGGCGCGCTCCTGGCCGTGACGGACACCGTCTCCATCCTCTATGCGTTCCGTCGCGCCCCGGTGCCGCCGCGCTTGTCCGGCATCATCCAGGGCGAGAGCCTCTTCAACGACGGCACGGCGCTGGTGGCCTACGCGGCCATCGCCAGCGTGGTGGCGGGAGCGGCGGCGCCGTCCCTGCCGATGCTGGCCGCGCGGGTGTTGCTCGCGTCGGCGGGTGGCGCGGTGGTGGGGCTCGCGGTGGGCATGCTGGGCGCCTTCGTCATCCGCCGCACCGAGGACCCGCTGGCCGAAATCATGGTGACGACGGCCGTGGCCCTGGCCTCGTTCGTGGTCGCCGAGCAGATTCACCTGTCGGGTGCCATCTCCGCCGTCGTCGCGGGACTGGCCGTCGGTGTCGGGCTGCGCAAGGACGTGTCCCCGCAGAGTCGGGTGGCCATCCACTCCTTCTGGGAGTACGCCACGTTCGGGGTGAACACCTTCCTCTTCCTGGCGGTGGGGCTCACCACCAGGCCGGAGACGCTCAGCGGCTACCTGCCGGAGACGGCCATCGCCGTGGCCTGCGTGCTGGGCGGGCGCGCGGTGGCCATCTACGGGCCCTTCTTGCTGCTGCGGCTCATCCGGCCGGCGGAGGCCGTTCCACCGCGCTGGCAGCACGTGTTCATCGTGGGCAACATCAAGGGCGCGCTCTCCATCGGACTCGCGCTGGGTCTTCCGGAGACGACGCCGGGTCGCGAGAAGCTGGTGGCCATCGCCTTCGGCGTGACGCTGGTGTCGCTGGTGGGTCAGGGGTTGGTGCTCACCCACGCGCTGAAGTGGCTGGGCCTGTTCCAGCAGGACGAGGTGGCGCTGGCCATGTCCGAGCAGCGCGGCCGGCTCATCGCCAGTCGCGCGGCGCACCAGGAACTGGCGTCGCTGCACGAGCAGGGGATGGTGCCTCGGGCCGCGTATGACCACCTGCGCAGCGAGTATCAGGTGAGCATCGCGCGGGCGGAGCGCGAGCTGCGGCGGCTCAATGACCATCATCTCGCGCAGGGGGCACGGGACCTCATCGCCCTGCGACGGCGGCTCATCGACGCGGAGCGCACGGCGTTGCAGGTGGCGCGCAGGAGCGGGCTCATCCCCGAGACGACGGCGGAGCACATGCTGGCGCAGTTGGATGAACGGACGCTGATGTTGGAGAAGGTGTTGCACGGAGCGCACGGCGACGAGCCGGTGGCGGAGCCCGGGAGGAAGGCGTCGTGAAAATCGTCATCGCGGGAGGGGGACGGGTGGGAAGTGTGCTCGCGTCCCGGCTGGTGGCCGAGCAACACAGCGTGACGGTCATCGAGCGGGACTCAAGCATCTGCACGCGCCTCTTCGAGGAGGTGGGCGTGGTGGCGGTGTGCGGGGACGCGACGAGTCCTCAAGTGCTGGAAGCCGCGGGCGTGGCCTCGGCGGACGTGGCGGCGGGCGTGCTGGCGAGGGACCCGGAGAACCTGGCGTTCGCCATGCTGGTGCGCAGCATGTCTCCCGCGCGCATCATGGTGCGCATGCTCGACACGAGCTACCGCGAGGCCTACCGGTTGGCGGGCGTGAAGGAGCTGGTGGCGGAGGCGGAGGTGGTGGTGGCGAAGATGACCACGGCCATCGACTTCCCGCAGGTGGCCGGCTCGTTGCCGCTGGGCGATGGCGACACGGTGCTGTTCGAGCTGGCGTTGCCGTTGCGTGCGCGCGTCGCGGGGCAGACGGTGGCGCAGGTGCGGGCGATGGAGGGCTTCCCGCGCGAGTGCATCTTCATCGGCATGGTGGACCCGCAGGGCCGGGCGGCGCTGCCGGATGGGAGCACGGTGCTGAAGGCGGGGCACACCATCATCCTCGTCGCGCGGCGGGCGCAGCTCGCGGACGCGGTGACGTTCCTCACGGCGGAGCCGGTGGGTACGACGGGCGCGGCGGCGCTGGCGGCGACGTTGCGCAAGGTGGACTTCCTGGCGCCGTTGAATCCGGGGGAGCTGGAGGCGGTGGCGCGCGGCGCGGAGCACCTCCAGCGTCCGGCGGGCACGGAGCTGTTCCGGCAGGGCGACGCGGGAGAGAGCTTCTACGTGGTGCTCGCGGGCGAGGTGCAGCTCAAGGACACGGGGGGACAGGCCGTGGCCACGGTGAAGCCAGGAGGCTTCTTCGGGGAGTTGGCGCTGCTGACGGGCGAGCCGCGCACGGCCACGGCGGTGACTGCCACGGCCTGCGAGCTGGCGGCGGTGGGCCGCGAGGACTTCCGCAGCGTCGTCATGGCCAACCCGGGCGTGGCGCTGGAGATGAGCCGCATCCTCGGAGAGCGCCTGTCGCGCGCACAGGGCGGCAAGCCGCCCAAACGCTGGGGACTGTTCGGCCGGTAACCGCCGAGGCATCGGGCAGGAAATCCACAGGGAACCGGAGAGCATGATGCGCGCGCAATGGGCCCTCTGGCTGGGGCTCCTCCTCGTCGGTGCTGGCTGTTCGACGAGCCGGGTCGTCCGCCTGGATACAGGCTCTGGGACCTCTCTTGTCCACAAGCCTTTCACGGAAGACGACTCCGGCCCCTCCACCGTACGCGGCGGCCCCTGGACGCCACGCTTCAGGAAAATCTTCAGGAAGGCGGGGATGGAGCTGAAGGACTCCGAGAACATCGTCCCCCTCGAGGGACACAAAGGGCCTCATCCCCAGGCGTATCACGAGCGCGTCTTCGACCAATTGAACGGTGCCACCGCGAACTGTCGCAAGGTGGAGGAATGCCGTGAGGCCCTGACACGCGCACTCCAGAAGCTGGCCAAGGAAGTCTCCACCCGAGGCACGGACCTCAACAAGCTCGTGACGCAAGGAAGGTAGCGGTTGGAAACACCCATGCCGAGTCGCTTCTTCAGGATGGCCGAGGATGTCCAGGCCGGGAACTGGTACCTGGGAGATGCCGAGGACTCTCGCGGACAAGAGGTGGAAGACCCTTGGATGTTCAGGGGCGGGCGGACTGTCCGCGTTGAAGGTCCGCTGAGCATCCCCATCGACGAGCAGGGCAAAGCGCTGGATTTCTCCCTGGCGGGCGTGGGCCTCGCGCCCATCGTCCACGTCAAGGTGGCAACCCTCGTCTCCGAGCTGGCTCCCGACGATGTGCAGACCGTGCCCGTCAGCATCAAGGGCCATCCGGACCAATACCTCATCCTGGTCGCCACCCGGCTCATCCACTGCATCGACGAACAGGCGTCCAAGGTCCAGTTCTGGGAACCAGGGGACGGGATGCCTCAGAAGGTCGGCCAATACTTCGCGGTGAACGACCTTCGCATCGACGTCACGAAGGTCGGCGATGCCAAGGTCTTCCGCACGGCGGGCTGGGACCTGGCCCTCATCGTCTCCGAGGAAATCAAGCAGGCCCTGGAGCGCATCAAGACCACCGGCGTGAAGTTCACACCGGTGTAGCTCTCAACCCTCGGTCAGCGTCTTCAACAGCCGCTCGGCCTGCTCGCGGACGACGCCTTCTCCCAGCGCCTGCGCGCGCTGTGCGTGGTGGATGCACGCGGCGCGGTCCGTCAGGAACAGGGCCACGGACATGTTCAGGTGCGTCGTCGCATCCTCTGGATGCGCGGCCAGCGCCAGCTCCAGGATGGGCTTCGCGCGAGCATGCTCGTCGTCCTGCATCAGGAGCAGCGCCAGGTCATTCACCGGCCCCAGCTCGGTGGGCACCAGCGCCACCGTCTCCTCCAGCCTCCGACGTGACTCCGCGCGCTCACCCAGCGCTCCATGCATCTGCGCCAGCGCATGCAACGTCTGCCAGCTCCGGGGCGCCAATCGCAGCGCCTCCTCGAACAGCGCCTTCGCCTCCGCGAAGCTGCCCGCGCTCATCACCGCCAGGCCGTGCATGTACACGTAGTTCACGTGGTTCGGCTCCACCTGCCGCAACTCCAGCGCGGAGCGCTTCGCACCCTCGGGACTTCCCGCCGACAGGTACAGCTTGAACAGGTCCTCCAGCACCGCGCGACGCAGGCCACCCTGCGCCTTGTCCAACGCCTGCGTACCCGCCTGGATGCCCAGCCCCAACGAGCCCTGCGCCGCGTGCGCGCGCATCAACATCAGCAGCGGCATCGCCTCCTGCGCCGCGCCCTCGGCCGCCTTCTGGAAGTGCGTCACCGCCGCGCTCGGCGTGCCCTGCTGGAGATGGATGCGCCCCAGCTCGAAGTGCGTGTGCGCGCTGTCGGGCGACACCTGGAGCGCGGACTCGTACGCGGCCCTCGCGCCATTCAAGTCACCCCGGTCCAGCAGCAGGCCACCCAGGTTGAAGCGCTCGAAGTAGCCCGACGTGGGCGCCGCGGCCAACGCCTTGAGCGCCTCCAGCGCATCCGCGTTGCCCGCCTGCGCCCTCAGCATGGCGAGGTGCGCCTGCCCCTCCGCATGGTCCGGCTTCGCATTCAAGAGCCGCAACGCCGCGGCCTCCGCGTCGCCGGCGGCGCCCGTGCTCAGGTACGTCCGGACCAGCCCCAGCAGACAGTCCACGTCGGCCGGGTCGATGGCGAGCCCCTTCTGGAAACTCTTCACCGCCTCCTGCGGCTGCCCCACCTGGAGAAACCGTCCGCCTTCCCGAGCATGCGTCGATGACATGCCCCGGGTTTATCACGGGCTCATGAGCCTCGGCAGCCCGGGGACAGGCCCCCCCGAGCCCCTGCTGGGAGAGCGAATCCACGACACTCAGCGACGCAGCGCCGCCGCCGCGATACCCGGCATCTTGAGCCAGGACGGGGACCGCTCGAACTGGACCAGCCGCCGCCCCAGGTCACCCACGCTCCGGTGCCCCGGGACCCAGGGCGGGACGGGCAGGCTCGTCAGCGGCGCCCGCAGGACGGACTTCTCCACCTGCTCCAGCATCAGGCTGTTGTGCACCCAGCCCAGGCCACTCTGGATGTCCCGGGCCGTCGAGGACGGATGCCCACCCCAGGGCAACGAGACGAGCGCATAGCCCGCCGCGGGCCACGTGTTCACCGCCACGGTGCCGTAACGCAGCTCGCGGATGGCCTTCTCCAGCGCGGCGGCCACGGCCGTGTCCTTCAGCGAGCGCGGGTGGATGACGAGGGTGACGTTCAACGTGCCCCACACCTTGTCGTTGAGGAACGACACCGCGCTCGAAAGGAAGGCCACCGGGTCGTCTCCACCGGGCAGCCCCGTCTCCGAGAGCACCGTGCACCAGGGCTCGTGACGGAAGACCCGGTCCTCGGCGTGGCTCGGGTCCACGTCTGGAATCAGCGCGAAGGGCAGCTCGCCCACGCCCGCGTGGCCCACCTGCCGCAAGCGCGGACGTCCCTCGGTGAACTGGCGCCAGCGCTGGTCCGCGCCCGGGTAGTACGCGCGTCGCACGGTGGCCTTGCCCAGGCTGGCCTCCACCACATCCACCAGGTGCGCGCGCGGCCTCCAGTCCTTCGGCTGCACCAGCAGCTTGGCCGCGTTGCAGTTGAAGGACGCGTTGTTGGACACCATGCCGGCGATGCTGTCCGCCTGGAAGCGCAGCTCCCCTTCCGTGTACGGCCCTGGCACCACCACCACCGGCGAGATGTTCCCCAACTCGCTGGTGAACGGCTTGCGCAGCAAGGGCTCATTGCGCGCGCGGCGCGCGTCCGACTCCGGGCCGGGCGGCCCCCACACCAGGGCGTCATGGGTTTTATCGCTGCCGGTGATGTGGACCTCATCCACCGCCGGGTGCCCCACCAGCGCCGCGCCTTCGTCCGCGCCGCCGTACACCACGGCGAAGACGTCCCGCCGCGCCAGCGCCGCGAAGGCCCGCTCCAGCATGGGCCCCAGGTAGGCGTTCACCGGGTTCATCTTGAGGACGCACGCGGCGCCTTCGACGAAGAGCTTGTAGAGACAGTCCGCGGGAGGAATCGAGTTGACGTTGCCCGCACCGAGCACCGCGCACAGCCGTCCGTCATGCGGCTTGCGGTAGAAGGACGCCTGGTGCTCGCGGAGATTGTCCGCGGTGACTCCGGGGAGGAAGTGGACCTCCCCTTCGGTGCGGGGCAACAGCATCCCCTCGAGCGCGTTCATCGGGTAGATGCGCGCCGCGAGCCTTCCGTCCTCCAGCGTGCGCAGCCGGGACGCGGGGATGCGCGGGACACCGTGACGTTGGATGTCTCGCAGTGACGCGGCCAGCAGGCGCAGGTTGCGCACCACCACCATGGGGCCCGCCAGCCACTCTTCTCCGGCCAGCGGACCATTGGGGTCGATTCCCTTCGCCTCACAGGCCGCGCGCACGCTCGGCTCGGCGATGGCCATGTAGCCGCGACTGAGCTCCTCCAGCAGCGAGAGCCGCTCGGGAATCCCGAGCTTCACCCACGCTCGCGAGCCCTGCTTCACCCGCTGGATGACGGTCTCCAGCGTACCGACGGGAGTGCTGCGAGGGGCGGCGGCGAGGCTCATGGGGACCTCCGGCAGAGGACGGGCTCCTCAAGCTAGAGGAGCGCCAGCCCGCGCGACACGAGTCCCCACGCGGACCGTCATCAGGTGGGCAACGGCTGGCCCAGACCCTTGCGCAGTGCCTCGTCGATGACGGATTGGATCTTCCGCTCCGAGTCGCGAATGTCGGACTCGTGGAGCTTGTGGACCTTCTCCATCTCGCGCCCCATCTCCTCCTGTCGCTTGCCGAGCTTCTCCTGCTCGCGGCTCAGCTCCTCCTGCTGCTTCGACAGCTCCTCCTGCTTCGCGTCGAGGGCGTCGATCTCCTTGTCGAGCGCGGCCTCCTGCTTGTCCAGCTCCGCCTGACGACGCTCGCGCTCGGCCTCGGGGAGCGAGTCCAGGCGATTGGACTCCAGATGCAACCCGGCGCGCTTGTGGGCCAGCTCGGCGTGCTGCAACCCCAGCTCGCTCTGCTGCACGCCCAGCTTGCCCTGCTTCAGTCCCAGCTTGCCCTGCTCCTGCCCCAGCACCCCCATGCGCGAGCCCATGGCGCCCTGCTCCAGGCTCTTCACCCGGATGGGCTCCATGGCGTCCTTCATCGCCTTCAGTGTGGCCGCGTCACGGATGATGAACGCCTCACCCTTGCGACGGACGTAGAGCAGCTCGCCGCCGTTCTTGTCCTTGAACATCTTCGCGAGCTTCAGGTCCACCGTGCTGCCGTTCATCGTGGCCTTGTCGCCTGACAGCAGCACGTAGCCGGAGTCGTCGTCGTCATCGAGAGGCGCCGGGGGCGTGGGCGGCGTCGGAGGAACAGCGAGCACACCGCTCACCGCCAGGCGTGGCGCGACTGGGGCCATGGCCAGCATGGGCCTCGGCGCGACAGGAGCCATCACGACGGGAGGCAGCGGCGGCTTCGGCGCGACAGGGCGCTCACCCACGGGAGCCATCGGCGCCACCGGTGCGACGGGACTCGGTCGAGTCACGGGCATCGGCGTCGCGGGCGTCGCCGCGTCCATCGTCCCGGTGCGCACCGTGCCCCGCTTCCTGGAGGTCACCGTCGTTGACGGGGCATTGTCGGGCGATGTCGGGCTGACAGGACGTGGCTCCGCGATGGGCGCCGACGCGGGAGTCGTGCTCGACGCGCGCTCCTGCTTCGGCTCCGCCTCCTGCTCGGGCGCCGCCTCCTGTCGCGCGACGACCTGGAAGGGAACCAGGGCCACGAGCCCCAGCGCGGAGACCGTCACCTTCAACCAACGACGAGAACGGGAGGAACCGATGTCGACGTGCTCCAGCATGCTCAACCTCCTGTGCAACGCGTGAACGTGAGCGGACGCACCGAGCGCGGCGGCGGTCCCATGAGAACGGGTGACTCCGAAGGCGAGCAGCAGCTCGCCGTAATCCGCGGGCTCCGCGCCCGTCAGCCGCAGCGCCTCCGCGTCACACGCCTCCTCGCGGGCCAGCGCGTATTCCCGCGCCGCACGACGAGCGAGCGGATGGAAGAAGAGCAGCGCCTCCGCCAGCGCCGGCACCCAGCCGAGCCACAAGTCACCGCGCTTCAGGTGCGCCACCTCGTGCGCCAGCGCCATGCGCAGCCCCTCCACGGGAAGCCGCTGCACCGCCTTCGCCGGCAGCACCACCACCGGAGACCACAGCCCCGTCGCCAACGGACTCGCGACGACGTCCGACACGAGCAACGAAGGAGCCCGCCGCAGTCCCGCGCTCTCCGACAACTCGAGGACCTCGGCCTCCAGCACCGGGTGCACCAGCGGGCGCGCACTCCGCCGCAACCGCCGCATCAAGGCCCAGCTCCGCGCCTGCGACCGCACCTGCCACGCCACGCCCATCACCCACGCCGCCAGGAGCGACAACACCAGGACCTGCTTCCAGCCCACCGCCAGCTCACGCATCCCGGACAGGAGCGAGCCGTTCACGGCTCCGACACCCTGCCCCGAGGCCTCGGCACCCGACACCCGGGTGACCTGTCCCGGAGGCTCGGCGCTCGACCTCCGTGTGGCCTGCCCCGAGGGCTCTTCACGCGCCACCCGCGCGCCCTGCCCCACCGGCGCGAAGTGGACCTCACCGCCCACCATCCCGAGATTCCCCACGTGCGTGTCACGCTCGCCCACCGACACATGCGCCGCACCGGTGGACCGCGCCACGACGGCACTCCGCTCCGTCGAGCCGAGCGACGTCCCCATCGCGCCACCCTCGACGCGCTCGGAGCCCACGGGCGCCTTCGCCTCCGTCTGCCCCGAGAGGAACGCGAGCGACGCGGGCAACACCGGCAACGCCAGCGGACGCGGCCCGCCCAGCGACACCACGAACTTGAGCGCCACCAACCACCACAGGCCCGCGCGCAGCGAGGCCGGCATCCGCGTCCACACGCGCGTCAGCCCCCACACCAGCGCCGCGCACACCGCGCCCTGCCACGACGCGCGCCACAAGCCTTCCGGCCACGAAGCCAACCCCGAGGCCACTTCCATCAGCCATCCGGTCCGCATGGGCTACTCCTTCCGCTTCTTCGAGCGAAGCCGCGCCACCACATCCTGGAGCTGCGCGAGGTCCTTGTCGGAGACATCGTCCGCGTCGGACAGATACGCGGCGAACGGAGACAGCGAGCCGGAAAGCGTGCGCTGGACGAAGTCGCCCACCACGTCCCGCAACAGCTCTCCCTCCCGCACCGGCGAGGCGTACTGGTACACGCCGTCCACCTTGCGCCGCGTGAGGTAGCCCTTCAGCCGCAGCCGCTCCATCACCGTCAGGATGGTGGAACGCGCCAGCCCCTGGGGCTCACCGAAGCGCTCCACCACCTCGCCCACCGTCGCGGGCCCGTGCTCGGCCACGTACCGCAGCACCGACAGCTCCTGCTCACCCACCGGCTTCTTCATGACCATCCCCTGACGACAACTGTAGTCACGGAACAAGTACGCCTGACTACAGCCGTAGTCAAGCAGGCACCAAGGGGCGAAGCGACCCTTTCCCGCCACTGGGACGAGTCCCATGTTTGGGAATGAGCGGGCGGCCATGCCGCAGGGGGTGGCGCGAGTGACGAAGGGCGACATGCGGGAGGGGCAGGCAAGGCCGGACGCCGCCGCTCCGGCGAGTCCCGTGCCCGCGCTCGAGCGACTTCTCCAGGTGGGCAGGAGCCTCCACGCCGCGCTCATCGTGGACGCGGCGAATCACATCGTCTGGA
The DNA here is from genome assembly GCF_010894455.1 of Myxococcus eversor. Taxonomy (GTDB): domain Bacteria; phylum Myxococcota; class Myxococcia; order Myxococcales; family Myxococcaceae; genus Myxococcus; species Myxococcus eversor. Next base: position 380,386 of record NZ_JAAIXY010000003.1, read on the forward strand.
TGGACTCGGTGCTGACCCTGTCCGCCGGCTGGGAGCAGGGGGACGTCGAAGGGCGAGCGGCGGACGAGGTGCTCGCCCGGATGCCCTGGCTCACCCGCGCGCTGGAAGCGGCGCTGTCGGGTGGACAGGGGCTGGGCGAGGGAAGCGGCGAGAGCCAGCGGCTGCGCGCCCTGGTGCTGGCCGTGCATGGAGACGACGACGAGTTGCTGGGAGCGTGCGCGAGGCTCCAGACGCTGGGGCTCGAGGAGGTGGCGCGAGACGCGCTGACCGCGGAGTTGTCACGCGTCCGCAAGCGCTACGAGGACTTCATCGACAGCATCGACGGCATCGTCTGGGAGGCCGACGCCGAGTTCCGCTTCACCTTCGTCAGCCGACAGGCCGAGCGGCTCCTGGGCATCCCCGCGGAGCAGTGGCTGCGCCAGCCGGACTTCTGGGCGCGGCACGTCCATCCGGATGACTGGTCGGAGGTCCTCTCCTCGTGCCTGAGCGCCTGGCGGCAGGGGCGTCCTCACGAGTTCGAGTACCGCATGCTGGCCGTCGACGGGCGCATCGCCTGGATGCGGGCCCACGTCACGGCCGTCTCGGAGGAGGGCCAGCCAATGCGGCTGCGCGGGCTGATGGTGGACGTCACGGAGCAGCGCCTGTCCCGCGAGCGGCTGGAGCACACCCACTCCGTGCTGCGCGCGACGTTCGACTCCATCGCGGACGGCGTCATCGTGGTGGACGCGGACCAGCGGATGATTGCCTACAACAAGCGCTTCCAGCTCATGTGGGGACTCAGCGACGAGGTGATGGAGTCACGTGTCGCGCAACGGGCGCTCGAACTCGCGGCGCCGCTGGCGAAGGACCCGGAGCGCTTCGTCACGCGCATCCAGAACCAGCTCATCCTCTCGGAGGACGTCACCGTGGACACCATCGAACTGCGCGACGGCCGCCTGCTCGAGAGCACGTCGCTGCCCCAGCGGATGGGCGACGCGGTCATCGGCCGGGTGTGGAGCTACCGCGACGTGACGGAGGAGCGCCGCGCGAAGGTGGAGCGGGAGCGGCTGCTCGTCGCGGAGCAGAACGCGCGGGAGCGTGCCGAGGAGTCCTTCGCGCTGCTCGACACCTTCCTCAACCACGCCCCCGTGGGGCTCGCCTTCATCAACCGGGAGCTGCGCTACCTGCGCATCAACGACGCCCTGGCGTCCCTGCACGGGCGCAAGCGCGACCAGGAGCTGGGCAGGACGGTGCGGGAGATGAACCCCAATATGGCCTCCACCTTCGAGCCGCTGATGCTCCAGGTCATGAAGACCGGCATCCCCCTGAGCGACATGGAGATGTCCGGACACGTGCCCGCCACGCCCGACGAGCTGCGGCACTGGCGCGTCAGCTACTACCCGGTACGGACCCCGAGCGGTGGCATCGTCGGCCTGGGCGCCGTCGTCGTGGAGGTGACGGCGGAGCACCGCGCGCGCCAGGAGCGGGAGCGGCTGCTGAAGGAAGCGCAGGAGGCCATCCGCGTCCGGGACGACTTCCTGTCCATCGCCGCCCACGAGCTGAAGACGCCGCTGACGCCGCTCAAGCTGCACCTCCAGATGATGAAGCAGCAGTCCGCCGCGGGCCACACTCCCAAGCCGCACCACGTGGACAAGGCGCTCGCCCAGGTGACGCGGCTGTCCGTGCTCATCCACGACCTGCTGGATGCCACGCGCATCGAGGCCGGCAGGCTGGAGCTGCGCCGCGAGCCCGTGGAGCTGCAGGCGCTCGCCAACGAGGTGCTCGCGGAGACCCGCCCGCTCGGCCATCAACACACGCTGGAGTACGAAGCGCCGCCGGAGCCGCTCATGGTGAAGGGAGACCGGGGCCGGCTGGCGCAGGTGCTGACGAACCTGCTGGAGAACGCGTTCAAGTACAGCCCCAACGGGGGCGTCGTCCGGCTGACGCTGGAGCGCGACGGAGCCCAGGCGCGGATATCCGTGAAGGACGCGGGCATCGGCATCCCCGAGGACCAGCGCGAGCACCTCTTCCAGCGCTTCTTCCGCGCGCGCAACGCGCCCATCTCCGGCTTCGGCGGGCTGGGCCTGGGGCTCTACATCTGCCGCGACATCATCGAGCGTCACGGGGGCCACATCTCGGTGGACACGGAGGTGGGCCAGGGCTCCACCTTCCGCGTCACCCTGCCGCTGGAGACCTGAACGCTCAGCGCTGGAAGTCCACGCCCACGCCCATGCCCGCCGTCACGCCGCGCACCAGCTGCCCATCCGCCTGCGGGAAGTGCACCGTGCCGCCGGAGCCCCAGGCGTACAGGTGGTTCATCAACCGCTGGCGGACCTCCACGCCCAGCGAGTAGCGCGGCCTGTCCCCCAGCGCCGTCAGCACCGCGCGCGCCAGGGCCCGGGTGCGGCCTCCGGGCAGCTCGAAGCCCGCTGACACATCCAGGTCCGTGCGGCCGAAGCCGTGGTACTGCGCGGCCAGGCTGCCCAACAGCAGCGTCGTGTCGGCGCTGCCCTTGGCGATGGACGCCTCCAGGTAGCCGGCGAAGCCGTCCGGAAGCTCCTCGTCGGCGATGGGCTGCTCCGCCAGGCCCGTGCCGGAGAAGCGCCCCAGTTCGTAGTCCGGGCCGAACATGCCGAAGCGGAAGCGCCCGCCCTGCTTGCGCCCTTGCAGCGTGAAGCTGAGCTGCGTGCCGCTCTCCAACTGGCCCTCCATCGCCACGCCCAACAGGCCACCGACGGCCGGCGAGTGCGACTCCGCGAAGCGCGCGCCACCGGCGAGCAGCGCCCACGCCCGCAGGCGCTCACCCTTGTAGAGCGCGACATCGCCGCCCACCGAGGTCAACGTCATGTTCGGCGTCTCGCCGCCCGCCTTCGCCGCGTCGTGCGCGGCGGACAGGCGCAAGAGGTAGCGGTCGAACTTGCCCGCGTCATCACTGGCCGCGCGGCCCAAATCCAACATCAGCTCACCGGCGAAGATGCGCGCGCCCAGCACGTCGCTGGCCAGAATCTCCGCGCGCACCGGGCCCTTCACCATCGTCAGCGCGCCACCCGCCGGGTGGTAGTCCGGCGACGACACGTTGCTGTAGCGGCCCATCAGGTAGCCCCGGCCGAGCGACTCGTCGACGAAGGGCTCCACGCGCAGGTAGAGCGTCGACTGCCCCTCCTGGCCGATGCGCAGCATGCGCACCACCTGGCCGATATCGCTCAGCTCGTCCCAGTCCTCGCGGCGCAGGCGCGCGCCGTAGTCGCCGTCCGCCTGCTTGGGCTCCTCGTCCACCATGCGCATCCGGAGGTTGGCGCCCAGGCGCAGCACGAAGGAGTCTCCCTTCGTCAGCCCCAGCGACGGGTACACCCGGATGAACAAATCCTGCCCGCCGTCCGGCGTTCCGGAGGGGAGACTCAGGCCACCGGCCTCGAGCTGGCCGCTGAAACCGAAGCCCTCGCCGCCCACGCGACTGCCTGGAGGCGCGGGTTCATCCAGGCGCGCCGCGGACACGGGCGTGTCCTGTCCGGAGGGCTCTGGCCCCTCCTCGGAGATGCTGGAGCTCTGGTTGGAGACGAGTGCGAAGAGGACGAGAAGGGGGGCGCCAGTCATCGTCCCCCGAGTCTACCCGGCCCCGTGCTCCCGCGAAGCAACTGGGCCTCACGGTGTGGGTGACACTGCCGAGCCTCGGCACACCCGCCTCACGGGTGCCCCCCCGCCACGCTCCTCCGCTCTCCGGGCAACCCCGCGCGCGCGGGCGGCCTTCAGCCGCAGCGACCGCCCTCGTCATCCGGGCCCGCGGGCAGAATCGCGCGATGGGGCCGCTCCTCCGCCGCGCCCACCAGCCAGCGAGACAGGAGCCGGATGCCCGAGGCGAACAGCCCGTCCTCCGCGCCGCGCAGCGCCTCGAAGAGGGACTCGTCCAGCACGGAGTCCTCCGGGTCGATGACGAGCTCCTCCGGCTCCAGCGACTTGAGCAGCGGGCTCTGGTCGAACACCGTCTCCAAGGGGTGCGGACGCAGCCGGTGCAGGCCCGCGCTCGCGACCGCGTCCAGCCAGTCCACCCACGCCGGCTCCGCGCGAGCCAGCGGCAGCAGCTCCTCCACGCCCGACAGCCCCGCGTGCTCCGCCACCAGCGACAGGCGGACGCGGCGGATGGCGAGCGACACCGCGTCGCCCTCCTCCTCCGACTCCCAGCTCAGGTTCAGCTCCGAGTCCAGGCCGAGGCTGCGGTTGGTGGTGTTGGCCGAGCCCAGCGTGAGGAAGCGGTCGTCCACCACCATCACCTTCGAGTGGATGTACGTGTAGACGTCCGCGCCCGTCTCCGGGTCTCTCCCCGCCGAGCAGTACACCCGGAAGGTGTTGCCCGTCTCCTTCGCCACCTTCTCCAACGTGCGCAGCAGCCGCACCTGGGCGATGCCCATGGCCAGTTGCTCTCGCAGGGCCTCCGGCTGCCGTGGCAGCACCAGCACCACCTGAATCGGTGGACGTCCGGACGCGCGGAAGCGCTTCACCAGCGCCTGGAAGATGGCCCGCGACGAAAAGTATTGGTTCTCGATGTAGATGAACCGGTCAGCCGCCTCGATGGCGTCCAGGAACAGCGCGCGCACCTCCTGCACCGCTTCCTGCGGCGGCACGAGCGTCTTGCCGAACGTGCGGCTGATGGCCACCGGCCCTGGCGGCGCCGGCACGCTGGACGAGAACGTCACGTCGTCGCGCGCCACCCTCGGCAGGTGCAGCTCACCCCCGCCCGAGTGCGCCCAGCGCGCCTCGAACAGCTCCGTCAGTCTCTCCACCACCGGGCCCGTCAGCACGGCCTGCACGTCGTGGTAGGGACCGTGGGGGTCTCTGCCGCTGTCACACCTGAGCGTCGAGCCCAGCCGGTGCTCGCGGTCATCCCACCGACAATCACAGACATCCATGCCGCCCGTGAAGGCCTGCACGCCGTCCACCACGACGAGCTTCTGGTGATGCGCCCCATACAGGGGACTGGAGGCGTCGAAGCGGAACTTCACGCGCTCGTTCGTCGTCCAGTTGAACAGCAGGTGCTGCATCCACTCGCGCTCCATGGCGAGCAACATGCTGAAGTCCCACGCCAGGATGTAGACGTGCAGCTCCGGGTTGGCCCGGCACAGCGCATCCAGCATGGGCAGCAGCCGTACTTCGCCGCCGCGCGCTTCTTCCAGGTCCTCGCCCCGCAGCAAGGACACGTCGCTGTCGAACTGCCAACCCGTCATCGCGATGTAGCGACGGGCCTTCTTCGCCGCCCGGTACAGCTCCCGATAGTAGTCGCGCCCGTCCACCAGCACGCCACCGTCGCTCGAGTCCTCCACCGTCCAGCAGTTGCGTCCGGGAATGATGATGCGTTTCACGCAGTCCGCTCCCCTCGCCGCCCCCACCCTGAGCGCCACTCGCCGTGGCGCCGTCCGCGCGCTCTTCTTCAGCCCACGAAGACGATGTGCTTGCCGGTGGCGAGCGTCATGTCCGTGGAGGACATCACCTGCTTCACCTTCTTCACCTCGCCGCCCACGGTGTCGAACGCCGCCGCGATGAGGTCGCCCAGCGTCACCTGCACCTGGCGCGCGTGCTTCCCAGCGCCCGACACCGCCCGAGCCGTCGTCGCCTTCACCTGCCGCGCCTTACGACGGATGACCTGCCCACCACTCCGCTGAGTCTTCGCCATGGTTCTTCTCCAAGGATGAGGGATGCACCGCGCCACCACACCGACCCGCCACCGCCGCCGCCGCCCGCCTGCCCCCAGCCCAAAAGCAACCCACGTGCCGAAGCTCAACCCCGCGACTTCACTGGAATCAGCCGCCCGCACCGGCTCCGCGCTTTGTGCAGGACTGCCATTTTTTCAGTCCGGACTGCGATCTCCGCACGACCTGTCACGCCCACCCGCATCCGCACACCCGCGCCCCAATCCTCCCACGCGAGTGTTTGAAACCTCACACGAGACATCAAGACATGGGTCAGCCCTACCCCCAATGTAAAACGTATTCACGCCAGCGGAAAAGTTTAAACATATCAGTCAATTTGAAAAGACTTGAGAAAACGGCTTCAATGCATGGCACCGCATCGCGAGGTCATCCACGTATGGAATTGAAGACCCCTCCCTCAGTCCATCCCGCCCCGCCCACCTTCGCCGCCTTCCAGGGCGTCGAAATCGTCGGACAGTCCATCCTCGCCATCGTCAACGGAATGGAGCTGGCCCAGGCCCGGGCGCTGCGAATCCTCGCTGAGAACGGCATCACGCCCCTGGAGGCGAAGACGTGGTACCCGATGCCATCGCTGTTGAAATCCTTCAGCCTGGTGTTCGAGAAGATTGGCCCCAGCACGGTGCGAACGATTGGCCGGAAGATTCCAGACAGCGCGCACTTTCCCCCGGACATCGACACCCTGGAGAAAGGGCTGCGCGCGGTGGACCTGGCGTACAAGATGAATCACCGGGGCAAGGGCAATATCGGGGGTTACCACTACGAGCCGGTGGACAAGCGCAACGCGAGGATGCGCTGCGACAATCCCTATCCGTGCGACCTGGACTACGGGCTCCTGGAGGCAATCACGGACAGGTTCCGTCCCAAGGATTCGCTTTGGGTGCGTATTGAACATGACCCCAAGAGTTGCCGCCGTCGGGGAGATGGGGCCTGTACGTACAACATCAGTTGGTAGCGCACATCGCAGGCCTCCAGGCCCGCGTGGCTCCCCCACTCGGACCTGGGCGTCGTCTAAAGACACTCCGCCTGGGCCGCGCGGAGACATGCATCCGGGAGGGACATCCATGAAGGCCGTGCTCCAACACATCGCGGTGTGCGAGGAGCGGTTCGCCGCACACCCCTTCTTCGCGGACCTGAAGCAGGACCGACCGATAGAACAGGTGATGGCGTTCGCGCCTCGCCTCACCTTCTGGGTGATGACGTTCCAGGACGTGCTGCGCCTCAACGCGCACTTCATCCAGGACGCTCACCTGAAGGAGCTCGCCACGCATCACCATGCGGAGGAAGGCGGGCATGACCAGTGGTTCGAGGACGACATCGCCCAGCTCACCGGGGGCTCGCTGAGCATCGGCACGCTCTACGGCAAGGCCCACGCGAAGACGCGCGACGCGGCGTACTCCATCATCAGCGAGGTGTACCGCTCGGTGGATGACCGGCTGCGCATCGTCCTGTTGTGGGCGCTGGAGTCCACCAGTCACGTGTTCTTCAGCCGCACCGCCGTCATCAGCGCGGCGCAGGGCGCGGACGACAAGCTGAAGTACTTCTCCGACCACCACATGCAGGCCGAACAGCAGCACGCCATGTTCGAGCAGCAGCTGGCCGAGGAGCTGGAGGCCATGGTGCTGGCGCCGGCGGTGCGCGATGACGCACTGGCCATGGTGGACCGCATCTACGCGGCCTTCGACACCATGTTCGACGGGCTGCGCATCCACCTGGAGCACGAGCGCGCCGACCAGACGGAGCCGCGACGCGCCACGCTCGCCCCCGCCGCGAAGGTGGAGGTCGAGGAGCCCTTCGAGGTGGACGAGGCCGACTTCAGCGATGTGGCGCTGGAAGTGGACCGGGCCGCCTGAGCCATCAGGCCCGGCAAGCCCGCCCCAGGCGGGCTACTTCGAGGGCGGGGAGAGCACCAGGATGAGCTCTCCGCCCACGTACTTGCCCGCCTTCTGGTAGACGGCGCCCTGACGGCCCAGCTCCACGTCCAACGTGGGCTGGCGCGGAATGGCCACGCGCACCGTGGCGGTGCCGTCCTTCATGCCCAGCAGGAGCAGCGACGCGTTGCTGCCGTTGGGCAGCTTCACCTCGGTCGCCGTCTTCGCGCCCACCTCCAGCTTGTCGTTGGACAGGCGCTTGAAGGACGTGAAGTTGAAGTTCTGCTTCTCGAACTGCTCCTTCATCTTCGCCAGTTCCGGGGGCTCCACCTCCGAGCCCTTCTTGGAGGCGAGCACCACCTCCACCTGGACGCTGACCTTCTGCTCCTCCTGGGCCCGGCCCACCACCGGCATCAGCAAGCCCAGACCCAGCACGGCCAGCAGCAGCCGGCCGGACGACACGTTTCTTCTCACAGGGGACCTCCCGAGGGGCGCTCCACGTCGGTCTTCGGCTTGCCCAGGGGCTTGGGCCCCTTGCCCTTGCCGCGGAGCCCGCCGCCAATGTCCTCTTCCAGCTCCTCGTCCTCTTCCGACGGGGAGCCGTCCTGCGTCTCTTCATCCACCAGCCAGATGATGGTGCCACCGTTATCGGTTTCCATCACCACCGGCGCCACGCGGGCGTCCTGGTAGGGCTGGATGGACTTCACCGTCATCCGCTCCGCGCCGTAACCCACCGGGGCCCTGTCGCTGAGGAGCAGCGGCAGCCCCACCAGCACGAGCACCGCCGCCGTCGCCAGCGAGGAGACCATCGCCGTGCGCTGGTAGAGGAACATTTCAGACAGCGCCAGCTTCAGCCGCTCCAGGAGGGGCGGCTTCTCCGGCGTCACTCGCGCCATGACCTTCTGGGCGAAGTCCTTGAAGTCGACGTCATCCACCGCCATGTCCAGGCCGACCCGGAGCAGGCCCGATTCGGCCCGCAGGTCCGCCGCGCGCCCCGTGCAGTCGCGGCACGCGCCGAGATGACGCTCCACGTTCACCCGCTCCGCGGGGGTCAGCTCCCCGTCGACATACGGGGAGAGCATGGGGACGAAACGCTCACATGCGGGATTTCCGGCCATAACCTTCACCCTGCTCGGTGGTGGAAGCTGCGAACGCTGTGACGCGGGGGTCCCTCAGATATTCGAGGGCCCTTCATTCGCTGCCCACTCCGCTCTTCGCTTCGTCCAACTCCAGGTATTCACTCAGGATTTTCTGGACCTTCGCCCGGGCATGGAAGAGGCGGCTCATCACCGTGCCCTTGGGGATATCGAGCGTCCGGGCCAGGTCCTCGTAGGACATGCCCTCAATCTCCCGGAGGAGGAGGATGGCGCGGTGCTTCTCGGGCACCGTGGCGAGCGCTTCCTGGATCTTCTCCGCCAGCTCGCGTCGCAGCGCGCTCTTCTGGGGGTTGGTGCCCAGGCGACTGCCCAGCGCGCCGATGCGCGCCTCGGACAGGTCCATGGCCTGGTTCTCGTCGAACTCCACCACCTCGCCTCCGCCTCCGCGCTTGCGCAGCACGTCGATGCAGATGTTCACGGTGATGCGGTAGAGCCAGGTGTAGAAGGACGAGTCACCCTTGAAGTGGTCCAGGTACTTGTAGACCTTGACGAACGCCTCCTGGGAGACGTCCATCGATTCCTCCTTGTCCTTGAGCATGCCGAGCGCGACCGCGTACACCTTGCGCTGGTAACGCTCGACGAGGAGTTTGAAGGCGCGCTGGTCGCCGCTCCGGACGCGCTTGACGAGTGTAAGGTCGTCGGTTGCCAATGGGTGCGGCAACGTACCACAAGCCGGCCAACGCCGAGGACTTTCCGCCGCGAGGTCGTCTCCCCGGCCCTTCTGCCTAGAGGCTCACGAGCGCCAGCACGACGAGGGCGATGCCCACCAGGGCCAACATGGCCCCGAAGGCCACCCTGTCCCACTGCCCCTGCGCCACCGCCCCGTCCTCGGGCTCCGAGCGGAACCGGTGCAGCACGTTCCAGAGCATCATCGGCCCCAGCCGCTTGCCCGAGGCACGGCGCCGGCCGTCGGAATCCTGGGGCGGGTCTTCGGACTCCTCGGACTCGGACGCCCGGAACTCCAGCGGCGCGGGGCCGCCCCGGAGCGTGTCTGGTCCCCGGGCCTGCATGGCGAGCCCTCCCTCGGCCAGCCCCTCCTTGCGGACGGCGGCCTCTGAGTGGCGGACCTCCGGGGGCGGCTCCAGCCGGACGGTGGCCACCCGCTCGCGGGCCTCCTCGGGCGTCCCGGCATTCAGCACCCACAGGCCCTGCGTCACGCCGTCCTGGCCGGTGCGCGCGTCGCGCAGCTCCGCGAAGCCCTGGGCCTTGAGCGAGTCACGGAAGGCCTCCTGCCCCTCCTTCTGGGACGGCTGGGCGACGGCGGTCTCAGCGTAGGCGGCGAAGAAGGCCCACAGCCGGGTGGCGCGCTCGCTGCTCGACAGCTGCGAGGGCTTGAGGTGCTGGGCCAGCAGCGCCGCGTCCGAGCCGAAGCGCAGGCCCAGCTCCTCCTGGCCCGCCACCTTCTCGAGCCCGGGAGGAATCAGCTCCGCCACCCTGCGCACCGGCGCCCGTTCCTGGCCACCCAAGGTGGGATGGCCACCGGGGATGGTGCCCTCGGTCCGGAAGGCGTCGCCCTTCCCACGGCCCGCCAGCCCGCCGCCCTCGGGGACCTGAGGGAGGGAGCGCGGCACTCCCGAGGGGGATTTGAGGAGGAGCCGGGCCAGCCGGCCGAAGCCGGAAGTGATGCGCGAGGAAGAGGACATGGGCGCGGCCTCGTCATCCAGCGTGGAAAGGGGCGTCTCCAGCACGTCCCCGGTGGGCTCCGGCTCCGCCGAAGGACTCCGGGAGCCTAACGCGGGAGTGTCCTGAGGGCTGTTTCGGGAACTGGACGAAGTGTCCGCCAGTGACGACGTGCCCCGCGGAGTGGCGCTGCTCTCACGCGGTGTGTCGGAGACGGGGGTGCGCCAGATGCGGGTGGGCTCCGGGCCGTCCGGCTCCATCCCGTCACCGATGAGGGGCAGTCCCGCGGGCGGCGTCCGGGGGCTGGGGCCCGCACTGGACGATGCGCGAGGGCCAGGCTCGCCCCGAGGCTCCCCGCCCCTGCCCGCCCGGGAGCCATCGCGAGGCCCCCTCATGTCGCCGACGTGGCCCATTTCCCAGATTCTCGCCCTGAGCGAGGAGTGGGTTGCGGCCCGTCACTCGCCTTCGCGCTCCACCTCGACGGCGGTTGTCATCCCGTTGGCATCCAGCCGCACGCGGTAGACGGAGTTCAGCCCGTCCCCGTCGAAGTCGCCGCGCGCCAGGCACGACACCTCGGGCTCTCCCACGGGGCTCTCCTGCACCACCACCTCGTACTGGAACCGGACCTTCTCCCCCGGCTCGAAGCCCAGGCGGTGGAAGACGTCGTTCTCCGGGAAGGGCACCGCCTCGCCGCCTCGCGGCACGTCCCGGGGCGTGGGGCCCGCGACTTGATAGGCGCCATGCTCGTCGCGGTAGGCCTGCACCGCGTCACAGAGCGCCAGCACGTTGAGGCGCGCCTCGGTGTCGGTGGGGCGCTCGCTCGACCGCCGGGCGTGCCGGAGGGAGAGCACGCCCAGCACCGCGGCGATGACGCCCAGCACCAAGGCGAGGAAGGGCCACTTCTTGAGAGGGCTGCTGCTCGAAGGCGGCGGGGACGGTGACGCGTCGTCGGACATGGTCCTCAGCCCTCCGGCTTCCAGGCGGCCCAGTCGCGAGGCTGCCGCAGCACGTCCACCAGCCGCGCCTCCCAGGTTCCGGGCTCGGGGTGGTGGTCATAGCGCCAGCGCGTCTGGGGCGGCAGGGACATGAGGATGGACTCGGTGCGCCCGCGCGTCTCCAGGCCGAAGACGGTGCCCCGGTCATAGACGAGGTTGAACTCCACGTAGCGCCCGCGCCGCACCTCCTGCCAGAAGCGCTGGGCCTCGGTGAAGGGCGTGTCCTTGCGGCGCTCGGCGATGGGCAGGTAGGCGTCCAGGAAGGCCCGGCCGCAGTCGCGCACGAAGTCCAGCTCGCGCTCCAAATCCCCGCCCATGTTCTCGAAGAAGACGCCGCCCACGCCGCGCGTCTCCTCGCGGTGGCGCACGAAGAAGTACTGGTCACACGCGGCCTTGAAGCGCGGGTAGTACGTCGAATCGTGCGTGTCGCACGCGGCCTTGTGCACGCGGTGGAAGTGCGCCGCGTCCTCTTCATAGAGGTAGTACGGCGTCAGGTCCGCGCCACCGCCGAACCACGCCTTGCCGCCCTGGTGGATGAAGCGGTAGTTGGCGTGCACGGTGGGCACGTGCGGGTTGCGCGGGTGCAGGACGAGGGAGATGCCGCCGGCCCAGAAGGAGCGCCCCTCGCCCTGGAGCTTCTTGGCGAACTGGTCCTCCAATTCACCGAAGACCACCGACGTGTTGACGCCCGCCTTCTCCAGCACGGCGCCGTCCTCCAGCACGCGGCTGCGTCCGCCGCCCCCGCCGGGCCGCGTCCAGGCGTCCTCGCGAAAGCGCCCCGTGCCGTCCAGTCGCTCCAGCGCGCCGCAGATGTCGTCCTGCAGCGACTGGGTGAAGGAGGCCATCCGCTCCTTCAGACTCTCCACGTCCACCTTCGTCATGCCTGCTCCTGGCGATTGGCGCTACGGCGCGGAGTAGTCGGCCGGCGCCTCGAAGTCCACAGGCGGAACGGGGGGCGCGTTGTGGCCGGCCGCATCGAACGCCTCGATGCGCGCCCGGTAGCTGCGGCCGTCCTCCATGGCGAACGTCCCGCTGCACGCCTCGTGGCCGATGAAGGCCGTGTTGTTGCTCACCGGCACCACGTACTGCTGGACGCTGGGGCCCGGGCGACGCGGCTCCAGCTTCACCACCAGGTACGCGGGGCTCTCCTCCTTCAGCGACAGGTTGAGGCGCACGAAGCGCGCGGTGCCCTGGGCCGTGCGGCGCAGGAAGCCCTCCGACACGGCGGGGCGCTTCTGCCAGCGCGGCGGCTGGGTGTCGGCGCCCTTGCCGGTGTTCCACTCGGGCAGCACCACCCCACCCCGGCCGTTGAGCAAGGTGACGTTGGGCAACACCTCGTCGAGCCGCAGCGTGTAGCGCGTGTCCGGCTCCAGCTTGCCCACCACCTTGAGGACGATGGTGGCCCGTCCCAGGCTGCTCTCCCAGCCGCGCTGCGCCTTCACCTCCACCTCGTGGTCGCTCGCCACCAGCCGCAGCTTCTTGCCCACCAGCGCGATGACGGGCTCCCGGGCCGTGCCCACGCCTTCCAGCAGGAACCGGCTGTTGATGGGGACGATGGCACCGGGCGTGGGAAACAACTGCACGCCGTCACCCAGGCACTGGGCAGAGGCGGTACGAGCGCACAGCAACACGAACAACGAGACGAGGATTCGGAGCACGATGTCCCGAGTCTGCGCCGCCGCCGGATGGATTCCAACCCGTTCAGCGCGCCCGGCGATATGAGCGGCACACACGGTGCGTTTCCAGGCGTGTCCCCCGCGCGCCAGGCCCCAAGCTCGCGCTCCCCCCGTCTTCCCCGGGGAATTCCGAGAACATCGCCATGCGCTCACGCCTTTCGACGTGGGTGACGGTCGGGCTCCTGTGGGGAGCCTGCGGCTGCGCCGTCACGCCCGAAACCCGCCAGCAGTTGGTGGAGACCACCAGCGGCAATGCCATCTACGCGCTGCCGTCGGACGCCCTGCTGGCGACGACGCGACGCCTGCTCGCTGAGCAGAAGTACGAGCTGCTCCCCACCGCGGACCCGCTCTACATCCACACCACCTGGCGCATCCGGGGCAACACGGACATGGGCGCCAGCTGGTCCCGCATCTTCGTGCAGGTGCATCCGCTGTCGGACGGCCGCGCCGTGCTGCGCGCCTACCGGATGGCCTACACCACCAACGGGCGCGCTCCCGAGCATCCCTCCCTCGGCGCTGGCACCCGGGACGCGAAGCTGGGGGATGGAGCGGCGGCGGCCTCCGTCCAGGGGGAGCCCCTGTCACCGACGAAGCCCGTCGTGCGCCGCGCCTCGGATATCGAATGGGAGGTGCTGTCGCGCGTGGAGCCCAGGCTCGCCGCCCACCTGGAGGCCCGCGCGGAGGCGTACCTGGCCACCGGAAGGAAGGACCCGAGCGAGCCCACCGAGGAGTGAGCACGCCGCCGGGCCTCAGGGCCCCACGTCAGTGCATGCCGCCGTCGTCCTCGCGCAGGACGATGGCGCCGTACTTGGCCTCATAGCGGTTGAGGTTGTCCTGCATGGCCAGCATCAGCCGCTTCATGTGCTTGGGGCTGGTGATGATGCGCGAGCGCACCTTGGCCCGGAGCTGCTGCGGTTGGACGTAGATGAAATCCAACGTGAATTCCGTGTCCGTATGGTTCACGAGGGCCATGTTCGCGTACTGACCATTGGCGACGTCCTCGTCGATTTGAATCTGCAACTGCATGTCCGGGGGCTTCGGAGTGTCCGCCATGAGGCATGGGGCATAGCGCCTGCGCCTCCGCGTGGCCAGCCTGTCTTCATGATGGATGCCCTGCTCGCCATGGACGCTGGGAAGACGGAGCCCTTCGAGCTGGGACGGGGCCCCGACGCGTGCCTGCTGCTGCACGGCTTCACCGGCAGTCCCTGGGATGTGCGCCCGCTGGGAGAAGCGCTGGCGGCGCGGGGGATGCATGTGGTGGCGCCGCTGCTGCCGGGCCACGGCACCACGCCCCAGGCGCTCCTGGGAGTCACCTGGCGCGACTGGCGGGCGGCGGCCCGGGACGCCCTGGACTCACTGCGAGGCCACCGGAGCATCTTCGTCGCGGGGCTGTCCATGGGGGCGCTGCTGGCGCTGGGGCTGGCGGCGGACCATCCGGAGGCGGTGCGGGCGCTGGCGCTCGTGGCCCCGGCGGTGCGCTTCCGGGGGCCTCGGATGATGCTCATCCGACAGCTGTCGCGCACGCCGCTGTTGGAGTGGGCGCGCCCGTGGGTGGAGAAGACGGGCACGGACATCTCGGACCCGGTGGCCCTGGCCGAGGCGCCGGTGCTCGCGGGCTTCCCGGTGGCGCGCCTGAGGGATTTGGTCACCTTGCAGGACGAGGCGGCGCGCCGAGTCTCGGGGGTGCGCTGTCCGGTGCTGGTGGCGGTGGCCGAGCAGGACCACGTCGTGGACCCGGAGGGAGGACGGTGGCTGGCGCGCCGGCTCACCGGGTCTCCGAGCGTGCGCGTCGTGTCGCTGCGACGCGGCTTCCACGTCATCCCCCGGGACACCGACGGCCCCCTGCTGGCGAGCGAGGTAGGGGGCTTCCTCACGCAGTGGCGTGACTTCGGGGAATGGGAGCCACAACCGGCGGGCGCGTGACGGGGGCTCGGGACGCGGCGAAAAGCGCCGTCCCCGTATATCAAGGGCTCGCACATGACTGAGTCCGACACTCCTCCTCTCGTCGAGCTGCGTGACGTCACCAAGTCCTATGCCGAGGGCGACACCGCGCGCGAGGTGCTCTCCGGCGTGCGGCTGACGCTGCGCCGGGGCGAGTTCGTGGTGCTCCTGGGCCGCAGCGGCTCGGGCAAGTCCACGCTGCTCAACCTCATCAGCGGCATCGACCTGCCCACGCGCGGCGAGGTGCTCGTCGATGGACGGAGCCTGGGCACCATGAGCGAGCGGGAGCGCACGCTGCTGCGCCGCGAGCACGTGGGTTTCATCTTCCAGGCCTTCAACCTGCTGCCCACGTTGACGGTGGAGGAGAACGTGCGGCTGCCCGTGGAACTCAACGGGCACGACGCGGCGGAGGCGAGCGCGAAGGCCCGGGCGCTGCTGGAGCGGGTGGGCCTTGCCACTCGCGCGAACAGCTTTCCGGACCGGCTCTCCGGTGGCGAGCAGCAGCGCGTGGCGGTGGCCCGGGCGCTCGCGCACTCACCGCCGCTGCTCCTGGCGGACGAGCCCACGGGCAACCTGGATGAGGCCACGGGTCGGCAAGTATTGGACTTGCTGGAGGGCCTCACGCGGCAAGGCAACGCGTGCGCGTTCGTCGTCACGCACGAGCCGGGCCTCGTCGCTCGCGCGGACCGGGTGTTGGAGATGACGGGCGGGCGCCTCGTTGAACGCGAAGCGCCGCGAAGGGAGCCCCGGTGACGAACCTCCTGGTGCGCTCCAGCCTGCGCCACCTGGGTCGCCACCCGTGGCTGACGGCGCTGTCCCTGCTGGGCATCGCCCTGGGCGTCGCGGTGGTGGTGTCGATTGATTTGGCGAGCGGGAGCGCGCTGCGCGCCTTCGAGCGCTCCACGGATGCGGTGACAGGGAGGGCCACGCATCAGCTCGTGGGCGGTACCTCGGGACTGGCGGAGGATGTGTACCGCGACTTGCGGCTGCGTCCGGATGCGCCCGTGTCCGCGCCAGTGGTGGAGGGCTACGTGCAAGCGGCGGTGGGCGACCGGCGCACGCTGACGGTGCTGGGGGTGGACCCCTTCGCGGAGGCACCCTTCCGCGACTACGCGGGGGACGAGGCGGTGGGCGACGTGGGCGCGCTGCTCACCCAGCCGGGCACGGTGCTCTTGAGCGCGCGGGCCGCGCGGGCGCTGGGTGTGGAAGCCGGTGGACTCCTGCCGGTGCGCGTGGAGGGCCGCGAGACGTCGCTGCGGGTGGCGGCGCTGCTGGCCCCCGCGAATGAGGACACCGCGCGGGCGCTGGAGGCGCTGGTGTTGACGGACGTGTCCACGGCGCAGGAGGTGCTCGGGCGCGTGGGGCGGCTGACGCGCGTGGACCTGCGACTGACGGACGGAGACGCGCAGGTGGAGCGACTGCGCGCGAGCCTGCCCACGGGGACGGAGGTGGTGCGCGCGTCGGCACGGGCCAGCACGGTGGAGCAGATGACGAAGGCGTTCCGCACCAACCTCACCGCGCTGTCGCTGCTGGCGCTCGTGGTGGGGATGTTCCTCATCTACAACACGATGACGTTCTCCGTGGTGCAGCGGCGCGGACTGCTCGGGCGGCTGCGCGCGGTGGGCATCACCCGGGGCGAGCTGTT
The DNA here is from genome assembly GCF_010894455.1 of Myxococcus eversor. Lineage (GTDB taxonomy): Bacteria > Myxococcota > Myxococcia > Myxococcales > Myxococcaceae > Myxococcus > Myxococcus eversor. Next base: position 396,969 of record NZ_JAAIXY010000003.1, read on the forward strand.
CGCGCTGGTGCTCGGCGAGGCGCTGGTGCTCGGCATCGTCGGCACGGTGGCGGGGCTGCTGCTCGGCATCCTCCTGGGGCGCGGGCTGGTGGGGCTCATCACCCAGACCATCAATGACCTCTACTTCGTGGTGAGCGTGCGCGGGCTGGTGCTGGAGCCCTTCACGCTGGCCAAGGGACTGGCGTTGGGCCTGGGGGCCACGGTGCTGGCGGCCCTGGTGCCCGCGTGGGAGGCAGCCCGCTCCGCGCCGGCGACGACGCTGCGCCGCTCGGCGCTGGAGGACGTGTCGCGCACACGCGCGCCGAAGCTGGCGCTGCTCGGGGTGCTGGTGCTGGCGGGAGGAGTGGGGCTGTTGGGGTGGCCCACGCAGGCGCTGGTGCCGGCGTACCTGGGGCTCTTCTCGGTGCTGATTGGCGCCGCGCTGCTGGTGCCGTGGGTGACGGAGCGGCTGTCCCTCTTCGCGGCGGTGCCCCTGGGATTCGCCTTCGGGCTGCTGGGACGCATGGCGGCGCGCGGGGTGAGGACGAGCCTCAGTCGCACGGCGGTGGCGCTGGCGGCGCTGATGGTCGCGGTGGCGACGACGGTGGGCGTGGGCCTGATGGTGTCCAGCTTCCGAGGCACGGTGTTGTCGTGGCTGGAGTCCTCGCTCCTGGCGGATGTGTTCATCTCCCCACCCTCGCTGGTGGCGCGACGAGGAGACTCCACGCTGGCGCCGGACCTGGTGGAGCGACTGCGCACCCTTCCGGGCGTCTCCGGCAGCAGCACCCTGCGCGTGACGCGGGCCCGGGTGGACGGCGTGCCCACGGACCTGCTCGCCGTCGACTTCAGTCGCTCTCCGGCGCGGCCCTACCAGTTCAAGCAGGGTGAGGAGGCCGCCGTGTGGCGCGAACTGGATGCGTCGACGCAGGCGCTCATCGTCTCGGAGCCCTTCGCGTTCCACCGAGGAGTGGGCGTGGGCGACACGGTGCGACTGGCCACGGACCGGGGACTTCAGGCCTTCCGCGTGGCCGGCGTGTACTTCGATTACGGCTCCGACGTGGGGACGATGCTGATGCCTCGCGCCACGTACGAGCATTGGTACGAGGACAGGGGCGTGAGCGGCGTGGCGCTGTACGCGTCGCCGGGGCAGGACGTGGACTCGCTGGTGACCGCGGTGCGAGAGCGCGCGGGGGATGAGCAGGCATTGCTGGTGCGGGCCAATCGCTCACTGCGACAAGCGTCGATGGAGGTGTTCGACCGCACCTTCACGATTACCCAGGTGCTCCGGCTGCTGGCCATCGGCGTGGCCTTCGTAGGGGTGCTCAGCGCGTTGATGTCATTGCAGTTGGAGCGGGCGCGGGAGTTCGCGGTGCTGCGGGCCATGGGGCTGACGCCTCGACAGCTCTGGGGGTTGGTGTCGCTGCAGACGGGGCTCCTGGGTTTGCTGGCGGGGTTGTTCTCGATGCCGCTGGGCGTGGGGCTGGCGTACATCCTGGTGCATGTCATCAACCAGCGGTCCTTCGGCTGGACGGTGCGGCTCGAGGTGATGCCGGAGACGCTGGGGCAGGCGATGCTGCTGGCGTTGGTGGCCTCGGCGCTGGCGGGGCTGTACCCGGCGTGGAAGATGACCCGTGCCAATCCCGCGTTCGCGCTGAGGGAGGAGTGACGCCATGAGCAACGGCCGAGGGCTCGTCATCGGAACGGCGGTGGTGCTGGCGGCACTCGCGGTGGCGGCGTACGTCGTCACGCGGGAGACGGAGCCTCCCGTGCTCGCGAGGAGCGGAGCGCTGACGGTGGCGAAGGCGCTCGGTGGGGGCGATGGCGGCACGGAGGGTTATGCGCGCGCCTTCGAGCCCCGGACATTCCACTTCCCCGAGGACCACGGCCCGCATCCGGAGTTCCGCACGGAGTGGTGGTACTGGACGGGGAACCTCGAGACCGCGGACGGGCGCGCGTTCGGATATCAGTTCACGCTGTTCCGCAACGCGCTGGCACCCGAGGCACCGACGCGGGACTCCGCGTGGGGCACGCGGCAGGTGTACCTGGGGCACTTCACGGTGACGGACGTGGCGGCGGGGCGCTTCCACGTCGAGGAGCGCTACAGCCGCGCGGCCTTGGGGCTCGCGGGGGCGAGCGCGAAGCCGTTCAAGGTGTGGCTGGAGGACTGGGAGGCGGCGAGCGTGGGTGAGGCGACGTGGCCGGTGCGGCTGCGCGCGCAGACGGATGAAGTCACGCTGGAGTTGTTGTTGGAGCCGGGCAAGCCGCCGGTGCTCGAGGGCGACCGGGGCTTGAGCCAGAAGAGCGCCGAGCCGGGCAATGCGTCGTATTACTACTCAATGACACGCATGCCCTCGCGCGGCACGGTGCGACTGGAAGGACAGACGTACGCGGTGACGGGTGAGAGCTGGATGGACCGCGAGTGGAGCACCAGTGCGTTGGGCGCGGACCAGGTGGGCTGGGATTGGTTCTCGCTCCAGCTCTCGGATGGAAGCGAGCTGATGTATTACCAACTGCGTCGCGAGGACGGGACGGTGGACCCGTTCAGCTCGGGGACGTGGGTGCCTCCGGTGGGCGCGGTGGACAGCGCATCCGTGCACCTGGGCCGGGAGGACGTGGGGCTGGCGGTGCTGGACACGTGGAAGAGTCCGCGTGGCGGGGTGTATCCGTCGAAGTGGAAGCTGCGCGTGGAGAAGCTCGGGTTGGAGCTGACGGTGACGCCGAAGCTGGCGGACCAGGAGCTGCCGGTGAGCGTGCGCTACTGGGAGGGCAGCGTGGACCTGGACGGCGTGCGGGCGGGCCAGCCCGTGAAGGGGCGCGGTTACGTGGAGCTGACGGGGTACGCGGACACTGCGGCTTCGACACGACGGCCAGAGGCTCGGGCCCGGGGGACTCCGGAGCGAGAGACTCCGACCCGGACTCAGCCCAGGCCCTGAACCTGGATGTCGGGCAGCACCTCGACAACGGACTGACGCTCGAGCACGCCACCTTGTTGGACCAGCTCGCGCCACTTGGCGACCGAAGCGGTGACGATGGCCTCTGACGACGACTTGAGGTCTTCCACCGACACGCCGGCTTCCCTGCCCAACTGGACGAGGAGCGGCGCCTTGAGTGCCTGGAAGTACGTCTCCATGGCAGCCAGGCGCTCTCGTTTGCTCGTCAGTCCATCGACACGAGGAAGGGCATCGCCCCCCTTGAACCGCAGCACGTACGAGCGCTGGGTCTGCGGGTCACGAACCCTCTCCAATTGATGAACAAGCTCGGGATGGACCATGGCAGCTCTATTCTATGGTGCTTCCGCCGCTGCGTCGCAAGAGGCTCTCCGGTACGAGCCGAAGGCCGCCACGCCCTGCCCGGTCGCTGGGCAGCGCACCGACATGCGAGAACAGCGCCTCCGTCAAAGCCTGGGCGTTGAGCTTGAGCGCCGGGTTTCGCTCCAGGAGCAGGGCCGCGATGCCTGCCACGAGAGGGCAGGCCATGGAGCTTCCATCCAGGGGGCCGAATCTCCCACCAGGAAGGCTCGACCAGACGCCTTCACCCGGAGCGCACAAATCAGGCTTTTGTAGCCCATTGTGCCGAGACACCGTTCCCCAATCGCTGAATGAAGCCACTTCGTTCCGCGCGTTGACGGCTCCGACCCCCACGGCGAGGTCATAGTTACCTGGGCTGCTGTGCTGGTTGATTCCCCATTCCCCCAGGTTTCCGATGGCGGCGATGGCCAGCGTTCCCGCGATTCGCGCGGTGCTCAGGGTGTCCCGGAGGAACTCGTCATAGCCAGGAATCCCCAAAGACAGGTTGAGGACGTCAACACCCGCGTCCCCCTCCGTCCCCCGGAAATTCTCCGTCAGCAACCAGTTGAGCCCTCTCGCAATCTGGACGCGTCCACCCCCCATTCCGTGTCCACCAGGAATCGGCTGATTGAGGACGCACGCCACAGCCAGGTCCGCATCAGGAGCGACCCCCGCGCTCTGCCCCGCGATGAGCCCGCACACGTGCGTTCCATGGCCACGGGTCGTATCCGCGTCGTGCGCACCCTGTTGAGTAGGCCGGCCCAGGAGGTCGAAATGGGCGAAGTGCACCTTGCGACCCTGGAACTCCTGGTGCGTGGCATCAATCCCCGTGTCGAGTACGCCGACCAGGATGCCCGCTCCTCTGCCTTCGACCAGCCGCTGTCCCTGCGCATCGATGACGCCCAGGTGTTCGAGGTGCCAGCGCGTGCGCGCTCCCGGCGCACCTCCGGACGGGATGGGTTCGACACAAGGAAGGATGACGTCCTCGTAGACGCGAGCCCCCAAGGCCTCCAGCACGGTGCGGTCCACCTGGTCGCCATCCAGCAGCAATGCCCCTACTCCCGCGAGCACCTCGAATGCCGGACGCAGGGCCGTGGTCGCCGCCTCCAGCATCCGCCCGGTGGAAGCCATCGCGGTGAATGCAACCAGGGACATGGCATCTTGTACCGCGGCTCCGGCCCCTGACAGGGCGAGTCGCCCGAACGCCTCCAGGTAGTGGCCTCGCTCCTGAATCGCCGCGCGGTGGGACGTGGGTGCGCGCGTCGCGGAGAGGGCGCCGACAAGCCCCAGGCTCGTCATGGCCGAGGCCAGGACCGAAGGAGGAGGAACGACGAGCACCTGTCGGGAGGCCAGCTCGGCCTTCCGCTGGGGGCGCGTCCTCGTTGGTGCGGGGACCGCCATGGACGCCACCAGGTGCGACTCTGGCTCCCCAAGCCGGGTCTGGAGCGAAGACGAGGACCTCGCCGCGAGGGCGGTTCGCGCGAGCCCCTCGATATCCATGGCGTGGCTGGTCCAGAGCAACTCGATGGCATCAGCGAGTTCCGGCCCTCGCGACGACAGGCTGGTGACGAGCCCCAGGACCTTGAGCGCGGCCCAGCTCACGTCGTCCTTGGGCTGCGCCGGGAGGCCAGCGACAGGGGGAAACTCCCGGAGGCTCCGCGCGATGTCGAGCCGCCCATCCCCGAAGTACTTGTTGTGGGTGCGCTGTCCCCCGTCGATGGGCGTGTAGCTCTCGGAGCCTGCATCCCGTGCCCCCATCAGCAGGGCCCGGCGGCAGGCCTCGACACGCTCGACGGGCGAGAAGCCCTTGAGTTGCTCGCGGTAATAGGAGAGCCAGAGCGCGGCGGCACCCGCGACCTGCGGCGTCGCCGTCGAAGTCCCCGCGCCCGGTGCGTAGCCCTGTCCTGGCCGTGCCCACAGCACATCGGGCGTGGGCGCGCAGATGTCCACCTCGGGGCCACGGTTACCGGACATCTCCCTGTCAGACCAGTAGGGTTGCTCTCCACGCGTGATTCCAGACACGGCAAGGACCCGGTTGAAGCGAGCGGGATAGACGACTCGCGACGGAGTCCGCAGGCCGAGGGGCAGCGGGAAGTTGTTGCCCGCCGCGGCGCAGATGACGACGCCCCGCTCGTAGGCGTAGTTGACCGCGTCCGCCCAGAGGCGACTGGGAAGCCCTCCCATGCTGATGGTGATGACGTCCGCCCCCTTGTTGACGGCGTAGAGGATTCCGTACGCCATCGACTTCGTCCCGATGTGGATGACCGAGGGAGAGATTCGAATGGGGAGGATCTTGCTGGCTCGCGCGATGCCCTTGTACTGCGGATGGTCCGCCGCCAGCAGACAGAGCGTGCCCGTTCCGTGTCCGGGGGCCAAGGCGATACCACTATCCAATGGGTCGCTCGCATCCGCGCGGTCCCGGTCCCACAGGTCGATGCCTGGACTGACGAAGCGGTCGCGAGGAACAGCCGGGTGGTTCGTATAACCCGTGTCCAGGTGCGCGATGACGATGCCCTCTCCTGGCACCTTCCCCGCATCCGCGATGAACGCCCACGCCGCGTGGGCCCCAACGACATCGAGATGCCAGAAGTCCAGCGCGGCGGCTCCCGCTTGAGTCCCGGAGGCAACCGCGAGCGTCTCCGGAACTGGATGGATGAGAATCGCATCCGGTTCGGCGTACTCGACCTCGGGTTGAGTCAGCAGGGTCCTCACCGCGAACCAGACCTGCTCGTCCAGGGCGGAGGAGGAGAGGGCTCTGACCAGTCCAGAGTCCGGGAGCGCCAAGGACACCCATCGGTCCATCTCTCCCGAGGGCTCGACAGCGCCGGCCGCCAGGGTCCCCACGAGAGGCTCGATTCCGTCGAGAAGGCGGCCCACCGCCTTGAGCCCCGTCGCTTGCGCGAGACGCTCGAGGCGCGTCGGGGGCCCAGCGGCGAGCGTGGTGATGGGCTCGTGCCAGGTCTCGCGCAGCTTGACGTGAATCTGCCCTGTGAACTTGATGGACGGCGTGCCGGTGTCAGCCATGAGCCTCGGACCCAGAGAATGTGGGGTGGACGTTGCGGAAACAGGTTCTGTGCGGCACGCCTGGACTGCAGTGGCCATGCCAATCAGACGTATCCGAGAAGAACGAGAATCTCCCCGCGAGGAACGGAGTTTCCCTGCCCTGGCCTGTTGATGTCTGTGATTGAAAGGGTAACGCCATCAACCCTTGCCCATCATCCAGCGCCATCCCGAGACTGTCACCTGGACAACATTTGTCGATGACTGGGGCGGTCCTGACCACTGATGCACCAAGTCATACGAGCTCCACCCCGAACACCTGAGCCAGAGGAAATCACGACACAACTGACAGGCCCCCAAAGCAAACTCACACCGGGCTCTGCTACATTTCCCCCCTCACCGAGGGGGTGTCATGAGTCATGACAGTGAAGCGAGCGCCAGTACCGGTGTGTCCGCCGTCGCCGCAGTGCAATCCGAAGTGCGCCTCGCGCCTCCAGAAACAGGCGCCGTCACTCCCGTCCCCCTCCCACAGAACCAGCGGCTGATGATGCTCACCACCGCGCTGCCACTGCTCAGTCTCGCGGCGGCGTGGTTCGTCGCCCCTGGCTGGGGCTACATCGCCACCTCCCTCGTGCTGCTCGCCTTCATCGCCGTGCTCGGACAGAGCATCACCGGGACTCCCTTCGGCGTGCTCATCAGCGAACGCAACAGCATGAGCCTGTCTCGCTTCCAGGCCGTCACCTGGACCGTCGTCGTCGTCTCCGGCTACCTGGCCATGGTCATCGCCCGCGTGAAGACAGGCACCCCCAATGCCGTCGACGTCGCCATCCCCCAGGAACTCTGGTGGGCCATGGGCATCTCATCCACCTCCCTGCTCGGCACTCCCCTGCTGCTCAGCGGCAAGCGCTCCAAGACTCCTGACGCCAAGGTCGTCGATGCCACCGCCGCCCAGCTCGCGGAGACGTCCGACGAAATCAACGCCCAGCGCCAGGGCGCCCTCTACGCCAACAAAGGCATCCAGGACGCTCGAATCTCAGACATGTTCCAGGGCGACGAGGTCGGCAACACCGCGCAAATCGACATCGCCAAGGTGCAGATGTTCTTTTTCACCGCCATCGCCTCGGTGAGCTACTTCGTCGACATCGCCATGTCCCTCCGACGCGGCGGCTCCCTCACCAGCCTCCCAGAGCTCTCCGAAGGACTCGTCGCCCTCCTCGCCATCAGCCATGGCGGCTACCTCGTCAGCAAGACCACCGACCACTCCAACTCCAAGCCCTCCTGAGCCACCCGCCCGCCGTATGCTCGGCCCCGGCGCGCCCTCGCGAGCGCCGGGCGTCCGAGCACGCGAGCGCGCAAGCACGGAGGAACGTCGCGGTGCCCAAGCCCCTGGTGGACGTGGACGCGGCCCCCGCCTCCTCCTTCTGCCTCACCGACACGCTGACGCCCTTCACCTCCGGCTGGCACACCCACCGCCGCCACCAGCTCCTCTACGCCGCGCGCGGCGCCCTCCACCTGGAAGTCGCCGAGGCCCAGTGGCTCCTGCCTCCCCAGCGCGCCGCGTGGCTCGCCGCCGGCACCCGCCACCGCGTGCGCTCCACGCAGCCCGCCACCCTCTGCACCGTGTACCTGGAGCCCTCGCGCGTCCCCACCACCCCCGAAGGCCCCTGCCGCGTCTTCGTCCTCCCCCCACTCGCGCGCGAGATGCTCCTCTACTCCACCCGCTGGGGACCGGAGCGCTCACCCAAGGACGCCGTCGCGGAGAGCTTCTTCTCCGCCCTGGCCCACCTGCTCTCCGAGTGGGCCGCGGAGCCTCGCGAGTGGCGACTGCCTCGCGCCCGCACTCCCGAGCTGGAGCGCGCCATGGCCTACACCCTGGCCCGACTCTCGGGACCCGCCACCCTCGCGGGCGCCGCACGCGCGGCGGGCCTGTCCCAGCGCACCCTCGCCCGCCGCTTCGAGGACGAAGCCGGTACCTCCTGGCGCCGCTTCCTCCATGACGCCCGCATGCTGCGCGCCATGGAGCTGCTCGCCGAGGACGGCGCCCGCGTCACCCAGACGGCCTACACCGTCGGCTTCGAGAGCCTCGCCGCCTTCACCCACGCCTTCACCGCCTTCACGGGTGAGAGGCCTCGCGACTTCCGCCAGCGCATCGCCCAGGGCACCACGGTCCCTCTTCCGAGCGCGACACCCCGCCCCAGGCGACCTGCCGGACGAGCCCCCCGAGGGCCACATGGGTAGGCACATGCGGCACATGGGCCTCCACGAACGAGGACTTGCGATGACTGACTGACCAGATTACCATCCTGGTCAATGAGTTCCGACCCTCGCATCGCCATCCTCAAGGCCGCCGGCGAAGTCTTCGCCCGGTTCGGCTTCAAGAAGGCCTCGGTGGAGGACATCGCCAAACGCGCGGGCGTCGGCAAGGGCAGCATCTACCTGCACTTCGAGAGCAAGGAAGCGCTGTTCGAGGCGATTGTCCGGCAATCGCACGAGATGAGCCTCGCCGAGCTCAAGGCGAGCGTCCAGCGCGCCACGACGCCCGAGGCCCAGGTCCGCGCGTACATCCGCTGCAAGTTGGAGCAGAGCGTCCGCAAGCCCGACGGGGAGCGCATCGAGTTGGCCACGCTCTTCGAACTGGGCACTCAGGTGCAGCACCTCGTGCCCCAGATGCAGGAGGCGGACGCGGCCATCCTCGCGCGCGTCATCGAGGGCGGGGCGGCGCAGGGGGCTTTCTCCGTCAGCGACCCCCAGCTGACAGCGCGCGGCTTCGTGGAGCTCATCACCATGCTCGTCCCCAGGCTGATGACCCAGGAGACCTCTCCCCTGACGCTCCAATCCCTGGACGCCGCCTTCGAGGTCTTCATCCGCGGCCTCTCCGCCCCACCGCCCCACCCGGCCCCAAGCCCCCCATGAGCTGACACCTTACGGACCCCACTCCGTGCCCGGAGGGTTGGGGTGTTCGTTTGCCCGGGACTGACCAGAAAACCAAATCAGTCACTCAGTGCCGGATGCCTGTGAAGTCCCCGGCCCCACGACGAGGAACGCAGCGATGAAGACGACCTTGAAGGCAGCAATGGTGGCGGTGGCCGTGGTGGCGGGCGCGTGCGGCGGCGGCGCCAAGCCCGTGGCGCCTCCTCCTCCCTCGGCGCAGGCCGCGCAGAAGCCCGTGGGCGTCAAGGCCGTCACGCCGGCCACGAAGCTGGAGGCGAGCGTCCTGCAGGCCACCGGCAACGTGCGCGCCAGGCAGGAGGCGACGCTGAGCGCGGAGGCCTCCGGCACCCTCACCAAAGTCACCGTGAATGCGGGCGACGCGGTGAAGCGAGGACAGGTGCTCGCGCAGCTCGACACCTCCAATGCGCGCCTCACCGCCAACCAGGCACGCGCCGCCAAGGCCGCGGCTGAAGCGGCGCTGGAGGGCGCGAAGACGGAGGTGGAGCGGGCACGGACGCTGGCGCAGTCGGGCAGCCTCGCGCGCGCCTCGCTCGACAAGGCCGAAGTGGGCTACCGCCAGGCGCAGGCCCAGGCCGAGCAGGCCGCCGCGGTCCTCGCCAGCGCGCAGGAGACGCTGCGCGACGCCACCCTCACCGCGCCCTTCGACGGCGTCATCACCACCCGCAGCCGCAACGAGGGCGACTACGTGACTCCGGGAACGGCCATCTTCGGCCTCGTCAACCCGCAGGCGCTGGAGGTGCGCGCCCCGGTGCCCGAGGCCTTCGTGGACCGCGTGAAGGTTGGCACCATCGTCAAGGGCACGCTCAATCCCTCCGGTGCTCCGTTCGAGGCGAAGGTGCGGAGCCTCGGCGCCATCATCGACTCGCAGACGCGCACCGTCGAAGTCCTCGCGGACGTGCTGCCGGCGAAGAGCGAAGGCGTCGTCCTGCGCGCGGGCGCGCTGGTGGAGCTGGACTTCTCCAACATGATGGCCACCGACGACGCGCCGGGACAGGCGGGGGTCTTCCTCCCCTCGCAGGCCGTCAACTCCAAGGGCCAGCAGGGCTTCGTCTGGGTGGTCCAGGACGGCAAGGCGCAGCGCCGTGACGTCAAGGTGGAGCGCGTGCTGCCCGGCTTCGTGCGCGTCGTCCACGGGCTCGGCCACGAGGAGCGCGTCGTCGCGGACGCCAGCTTGCCGCTCCAGAACGGCGTCGCGCTCCAGGTCGTGCAGTAGCCCTTCTCCTCCCTCCCTTCTTCGACGAGCGCCACTGCCATGCTCCAGACCTTCATCAAACACTCCGTCTTCACCGTCATGCTGATGGCGGCGGTCGTCGTCTTCGGCCTGTATGCCTATCCGCGCATCGGCGTGGACCAGTACCCCAACGTCGACATCCCCGTCGTCACCGTCACCACGCTCTTGCCGGGCGCGGACCCCGAGTCCATGGAGAAGAACGTCTCCGACCCGCTCGAGGAGGCGCTCAACACGCTCAACGGCGTGGACGAGCTCAACTCCATCAACCTGGAGAACGTCAGCCAGGTCACCATCAGCTTCAAGCTGGGCACCAACGTGGACGTGGCGGCCCAGGACGTTCGCGACCGCGTGCAGGCCACGCTGCGCGAATTGCCCAACGATATCGAAACGCCCGTCGTGGAGAAGTTCGACATCGGCGCGGCGCCCATCCTCACGCTGTCGCTCTCCGGCGCGCTGCCCATCGAGGAGCTGACGCGCGTGGCGGAGGACGTGGTGAAGCCCTCGCTCCAGAGCCAGGCGGGCGTGGGCAGCATCGGCGTGGTGGGCGGCCGCGAGCGGGAGATTCAGCTGGTGGTCGACCCGCAGCGGCTGCGCGGCTACGGGCTGGCCATCGGCGACGTGAGCCAGGCCCTCCAGTCCCAGAGCGTGGATCTGCCCGGCGGGCGCGCCACGCAGGGAGGCCGCGAGCGAATCGTCCGGCTGACGGCCGAGGCTCGCAGCGTGGAGGAGATTGGCGCCATCATCGTCGCCAGCCCCAATGGCACGCCGGTGCGCGTGCGTGACGTGGCGGCGGTGGTGGACGGCGCGCAGGAGGCGCGAGGACTTGCCCGCTCGGACACGGGCACCGCGCTCGCCCTCGTGGTGCGCAAGCAGTCGGGCGCCAACACGGTGCAGGTGGCCGAGAACGTCAAGGAGTCGCTCGCGGAGCTCAACGCCGAGCTGCCCCAGGGCGTGACGGTCAGCACCATCAGCGACAACTCGACGACGATTCGCGCCTCCATCCACGCGGTGCAGGAGGACATGCTCATCGGCGGCGTCCTCTCCGTGCTCATCGTGCTCTTCTTCCTGCGGGACTGGCGCTCCACGCTCGTGTCGGCCGTCGCGCTGCCGGTGAGCGTCATCGGCACCTTCGCGGTGATGGCGCTGCTGGGCTTCACCTTCAACATGATTACGATGCTGGCGCTGACGCTCTCCATCGGCCTGCTCATCGATGACGCCATCGTGGTCATCGAGAACATCGTGCGCCACCTGGAGGAGGGCAAGACGCCCATGAAGGCGGCGCTGGAGGGCACCTCGCAGATTGTCATCGCGGTGCTCGCGGTGACGCTCGCCATCGTCGCCGTGTTCATCCCCGTGGCCTTCATGGAGGGAACGATTGGCCAGTTCTTCTTCCAGTTCGGCGTCACGGTGGCCGTGGCGGTGCTCATCTCCTACGCGGTGTCGATGACGCTCACGCCCATGCTCTCCAGCCGCCTGCTCAAGGCCCACGCCCACGGCGGGCCCCGCAACCGCGTGAGCGCCTCCATCGAGCGCGGGCTCGTCGGGATGGAGCGCGGCTATCGCCGCATCCTCGGCTGGGTGCTGGAGCGACGCGCCCTGGCCATCGCCGTCGCGGTGGGCGTGCTGGTGCTGACGCTGGGCATGGCCCGCTTCCTCAAGTTCACCTTCATCCCGCCCTCCGACAACGGCGCGGTGCGCGTGACGCTGGAGCTGCCCGTGGGCTCCACGCTCGAGGACACCGAGCGCGAGCTGGGAATCGTGGCCGCGCAGGTGCGCCCCCTGGAGGGCGTGAAGGAGACGTTCAGCACGGCGGGCGGTGGCACGCTCGAGGAGGTGCACAAGGGCGAGGTGCTGGTGAACCTGGTGCCGCGCAAGGAGCGCGCCTTCGACCAGGAGGCCTTCAAGGTGCGCCTGCGTGACGCGCTGGCCGAGCGCCCTGGGGTGATGCTCTCCGTCCAGGACGTCTCCGGCGTCGGTGGTGGCGGCCGCACCCAGCAGGTCCAGTACGTGCTGCGCGGCACGGACTGGCCCCAGGTCGTCGCGTCCAGCGAGAAGCTGCTCACCCTCATGAAGTCCCACCCCAGCTTCACCGACGTCGACACGACGTTCCGCAGCGGCAAGCCGCAGTTCGACGTGCGCGTGGACCGCGAGCGCGCCGCGCAGATGGGCGTTCCCGCGGCCCAGGTGGGCGTCGCCCTGAGGGCCTACCTGGGGCGCGACGAGTTCATGACGTACCGCGAGGGCGGCGAGACGTATGACGTGAAGCTGCGCCTGCCCGACGCGACGCTCGCCTCCGAGGAGGCGCTGGGACAGCTCACCGTGCGCACCACGGGCGGGCAGTTGGTGGAGCTGCGCAACGTGGCCAGCATCACCCCCTCCGAGGGCCCGGTGCAGATTGACCGGATGAACCAGAAGCGGCAGATCACCCTGCTCGCCAACCTGGCGCCCGGCTACACCCTGGGCGAGGGCATGAGCTTCCTCACCGCGCAGGCGGAGCAGGTGCTGCCCCAGGGCGTGGTGGGCGGCTTCGCCGGCAACGCGAAGGAGCTGAACAAGACCGTCGGCGCGTTCGCGACCGCGCTGGGGCTGGGCATCCTCCTGCTGTACATGATTCTGGCGGCGCAGTTCGGCAGCTACGTCCACCCGTTCACCATCATGTTGTCGCTGCCCTTCGCGCTCATCGGTGCCATCGGCGCGCTGCTGCTGTCGGGCCACGCCCTGTCGATGATTGCCCTCATCGGCGTCATCATGCTGATGGGCCTCGTCGTGAAGAACGGCATCCTGCTGGTCGACTTCACCCAGCAGCTTCGAGATGCCGGCAAGAGCGCTCGCGACGCGCTGCTGGAGGCCGCGCCGGTTCGCCTGCGTCCCATCCTCATGACGACCATCGCCATGGTGGCCGGCATGATTCCGGTGGCGCTCGCCAAGGGAGACGGCGCCGAGACTCGCGTGCCGATGGCGCTCGTCATCATCGGCGGCCTCATCAGCTCCACGGTGCTGACGCTGGTGGTGGTGCCCGTCGTCTACTCGCTGCTGGACGGGCTCTCCGCCCGCTTCAGCCGTCGCAAGAGTGACGCCCATGCGTCGGAGGAAGTGGTCGCGCCGAGCGGCCCGCTCCTCGCGGAGGAGGGCTCCCACTGAGACACGAGCCCACGCCCCGCTGAAGGCGGAACCGGGAGCCACACACCCGGTTCCGCCCCCTTCCACCTGATTCACGCGGTCGACGCTCCGGTCCTCTCAAGGGACCGCGACGCACCTCGTGTGTCCTCTGCTCCTGACGCATCCACCTCGGTCTCCACCATGCTCCTCCATGCGCTCATCACCAGCGTCCTGCTGACGCAGACTCCCAGCGTCTCCGCCACTCCCGAACGCACCCCCACGTCCCAGCCGGCTCCCGCCATCACCGACACACCCGTGCGGGACACGGCGCCCCAGGCGGCCTCCAGCGACTCCGCCGTGCCGATGCCCGCGTCTGGCACGAAGGCGACCGCGCTTCCGCTGCTCACTCTCGACGAGGCCATCGCCCTCGCGGAGAAGCAGAGCCCCAGCCTCGACGCCGCACGTGCGCGCCTTCAGCAGTCCAAGGAGCTGGGCAACAAGGCCTGGTCCGGATACCTCCCCAGTGTCACCGCGAGCGGCTCGTACATCCGCAATCCGCAGGAGCTGACGTTCGCCCTCCCCGGTGCTCCGGACCCCATCACCTTGCAGAAGCGGGACCAGCTCTCCGGTCAAATCTCCGCGCGGCAGGCCCTGATTGTCCCCACGCTGTGGCCCGCCATCAAGAATGCCTACCTGGGCGAGAAGGTGGCGGGGCTGACGGCGGAGAACTCGCGCCGCGAGATTCTCTTCTCGGTGGCCCAGGCCTATCTCGGAGCCGCGAGCCTGCGGGAGGCCATGGCGGTGCAGGAGCAGCTCCTGGAGGTCCGCCGCGGCTTCGAGCGCGACGCCCAGAACCGCTTCGAGGTGGGTGACGTGGAGCGGCTGGCGCTGCTGCGCGCGACGCTGGACCGCAAGCAGGCCGAGCAGGAGGTGGTGCGAAGCCGCAATGCCTATGCGACGGCGAAGAGTTCTCTCGCCGCGCTCCTCGCGCGACCGGTGGACTTCGACGTGGCGCCTCCCAAGCAGACGGCCGTGTCACTCCCCGCCGAGACAGGGGATGCGGCGTCCGCCGAGAAGACGGCCCTGGACCGGCGGCCGGATGCCTCGGCGGCGCGCCTCAACGTGGACCTGGCTCGCGGCGGGCGCAAGCAGGTCGTCATGGAGTACCTCCCCAGCCTGCATGCCACGGGCAACGTCTCGACGAGCAACACCGCCGGCCTCACCGGCGTGGCGTCCACGTGGACTGCGGGGCTGGCCCTGTCGTGGAACCTGTTCGACGGCGGACTGCGCGAGGCCAACCTGCGGGAGTCCTCTGGAAAAATCGCCGAGGCGAACGCCAACCTGCGCGGCACCGAGGAGAAGATTCGCGACGAGGTGCGCAAGGCGCGCAGCGAGCTGGAGAGCGCGGAGGTCAACCTCAGCACAGCCGAGGAGCGGGTGAAGCTGGCATGGGAGAGCGCGCGCCTGGCGAAGCAGAGCTTCGATGCGGGAGCCTCGACGTACCTTCAGGTGACGGACGTCAACGCGACGCTCGCGAGCGCGCAGATGTCCGCCGTGACGGAGGCGCTCAACGTGCAGTTGTCGCGTCTCGCCCTGGCCCGCGCGACGGGCCTCTTCGACCCCACCGGCAACGCCCTGGCGCCCGTGCAGTAGCCGCGACTCGACGAACGCCATGAAGAACGCATCCACGCTGAACGCGTCTCTGCATCACGCCCGGCTCCTCGTCGTGCTGCATGCCGTCGGCCTCCCATTCGTGAGTCGGGCTCAGGACGTGCCCGCCCCGCCGAGTCCCAGCTCCGCGCCACTCGCTGGAGAAGTATCGGTCGAAGGCGCGGCACCCACGCCCGCGACGCTGGTCGGGCGCATCGAGCGCATCGACATCCAGGGCAACACCCGCACACAGGAGTCCGTCATCCTCCGGGCCATGCGCATGGCTCCGGGGGATGTGCTCACCACCGGGGACGCCGACGAGCTGAAGCGCAGGCTCCTCAACCTCCAGCGCTTCAAGAGCGTGGAGGTGCTGACACGTCCCGAGGGCCAAGGCGTCGGACTCCAAGTCACGGTGGAGGAGCGCTGGACGCTGCTGCCCATCCCCGTCTTCTCCTCGGGCAAGGGACAGTGGCAGGCGGGTGTCTTCGCCGTCGAGAGCAACCTGTTCGGGCTGCGCAAGACGCTGGTGGGCGGAGGCATGTGGGGCAACCGGGGAGGCACCCTGTTCTCCATGTACCGGGACCCGAGCATCGGAGGCAGCCAGTGGACGAGCCTCCTCTCGTTCCAGTTCTCCAAGACGGACCGGGAGCGCCACGTCCGGGACGTCATCATGGACACGTACACGGACCGGCGCTTCGACATCGCGGGGACGCTCGGCTACCAGGTGACTCCCGAGCTGAATGTCGGCGCGGGCTGGTTCTCCCTCATCAACAAGCCATTGGCCTTGCCGGAGGGCCCCGAGACGCCCCAGCGCGGAGAGGTGCACGGGGTGAGCGTCTCGGCCGAGTACCTGGGCCAGGACTTCCACTTCTATTTCAACGAGGGACTGGTGGCCCGGGCGCTCTACCGCGAGGGCCTGGGCGTCATGGGCTCCTCTCGCGAGCTGCGTCAGGTGTCGCTCTTCGCGAGCTACACGCTGCCTGTCTTTGGAAACCATGCGCTGACGTTGACGGCCCAGCACGGGCAGACACGAGGAGATGCGTTCCTGGATGCGCAGCTCCTGGGAGGCCGCACGGGGAGCCGGGGCTTCGCCGCCGGGACACTGTGGGCGGAGATGGCCAGCTCGGCGACGTTGGAATATCAGGTGCCGCTCTGGAGCCCCAGCATGTTGACCCTCACCGCGCATGCCTTCGTGGATGTGGGCCGGGTGGAGTGGCGCAACTCGCTGCTCAAGTACGTCTCTCCCGGCGTGGGCGTCCGCGCCTACGTCCGCGAGGTGGCGATTCCGGCCGTCGGCGTCGAACTGGCCCGGGACCCGCTGTCGGGAGACCTGGTGACCTCGGTGGCGGTGGGCTTCGGTTTCTAACGGCCTTCGGAGCGCGTGCTCACATGATGACCGTCGTTTCGATGATTCCCAGGCAGCGCGCCGCCATTCTCACGGCGGCGCGCGAGGCCTTTTCCCGGAGGGGCTTCACACAGACCTCCATGCAAGACATTGCTCGAAGCGCGAGCCTGTCACCGGGGATGCTCCACTCCTATTTCAAGACCAAGAAGGACCTGTTCCACGCGGTGGTGGACCAGGTCTGGACGGTGGCCCTCTCCGAACTCGAGGCCGCGGTCTGGGACGCGCGGACTCCCGAGGTGCGGTTGCAGACGTTCATCGAAATCCGCCAGGGGATGGTGGAGCGGATGGTCCGGGAGCTGCGCATCACAACCGCGGCGCTTCGCGACATCCTTCCCCTCGTCGAGCCGTGCCTCGCCGGCCCCCGGGCTCGCGAGCTCGCGCTGCTGGAGGCCATCTTCGAGGAAGGCAGGGTCCGGAGAGCCTTCACCGTCTCCAACCCCCGGGCCACCGCACGTGCACTCGCGGTGGGACTGCATCAAATCGAGTGCACCATGGTGCGCTTCTGCCTGATGCCAGGACCGCGCGCCTCCCACCTTGAGTGAGCCCTCACCCGCCGCAAGCGACGCGGTGGACGAGCCCGTACACGCCGTAGCGCACCATGTACGGCAGCGCGTACTCCGGGAAGGCCGCCGCCGCGCGCTTCTCCAGCTCCGCGTGGTGCGGCGCCGCCGCGTCACCGCACAGCTCCGCCTTGCGCCCGCCCAGCTCCGCCGCGTACGTCGTCACCACCGTCACCATTCCATCCAGGTAGCGCTGCTGCGCGGCAATCGCCTCCGCCACCGGCGCTGACGTCCCCCGGCCTCCATACACCGTGGCGCGCGGCCACGCGGACAGCTCCTCCAGCGCCGCCTTCCACGCCTCGACGTCCGGCACCACCTTGCCGTCACGCACCCCGCCCTCCAGCCACGCATGCGCGCCGTGGTGCACCAGGTCTCCGACGATGAGCGCCTCGCGCCCCGGCACGTACGCCACCGTCTGCGTCACCGTGACTCCCGCGTGCTTCAGCTCCGTCAGCTCCACCTTCGCGCCCCCCTCCAGCGGCAGCGAGTACGTCCCCCGGAACGTGACGTCCACCGAGGCCTGTGCCGGATAGGTCTCCTCGGTGAAGGCCTTCGCGATGTTCACCCAGAAGTACTTCTTGTACGCGTGCACGGCGGGAATCGCCGCGGCGGTGGCCTCGCTCGCCACCACCTTCGCGCCCACGCGCTGGAACACCGCCGCGCCGTTGAACTTGTCCGGGTTCGGATGCGTGAGGACCACGTAGCGGATGGGGTGGTCCGTCCGCGAGCGGATGTGCTCCAGCACCCGATTCGCCTCCGCCTCGGTGAACTGCGCGTCGAACACCACCACCTCCGCGCCCGTGTCGTAGAAGAACGAGTGCGTGTCGAACCCGTTCGCGTCACTCGTGTAGTGCTGGACCTCCGAGTCACCCAGGTTCACCTTGGTCCCCGCGCACCCCAGCAGACACAGCGCGCCCAGCATCAACACCTTCGCGTTCATCGTGAAGCCCATGGTCGTCGTCCTCGTGTGAGAAGGCCGGAACCTCCACACGAGGCCCCAGCGAGCGAGGCGAAAGATGCTCGCGTCCCATCTGGCGCGCTTGCGCGCATCGGCCATCGATTTGCTTGAATCCGCCAACCGTCCCGGCACGCGGGCCACGAGGAGCGGCACGCCCGCATCGCCGAGTGCACTGTCGTGACGGATTCCGTTCGCGCCGCGCTGCTCACCACGTGACGTGGCTCCCCACCTCGGGGGCCAGGCTTCGCGCTTCCACTCGTGGGAAGCACGCGGGTTCCTCACGCCCCTCGCGTCACCCTGTCATGTCCGTGACGCGGCCCTTTCCAGCCCCCGCGCGGCTGGCACCTGACTTGCCTTTGAGCCACCGGCGCTCGAGGGACGTCCGCCCAAGGACGTCGGAGGCGGAGCAGACATGTGCGGGCATGGACGAGGTCGATGGTGGCTGGGATTGCTGGGCGCGCTATTGCTCGCCGGCTGCAAGGAGAGCGCGGAGACACAAGCTCCGCCCATCGAGGACCAGGAGGAGCTTCCCGATTCGGGCCCACCGCCCGTCGAGGAAGAAGACGCTGGAGTCCCCGATGCGGGTGAGCCTCCCGACGCGGGCCTCCCCGAGGACGCGGGCACACCGGATGCCGGTCCAGCCAGCGGCCCTCCCCTGCCTCCGGATGCGAGCGGCTGGCGCTTCCTCGGCTCCGCGCAGGGCGGACCTCGCGAGGTGCTCGGCGTCACGCAGGACGAGGGCGGCAACATCTGGGTCGCGGGCGGCGAGGACGGCCTCTGTCTGCTGCGCCCCGGCGCCAACACCTTCCAGTGCTTCACCATGGCGGACGGCCTGCATCCCTGGGCCGCGTGGAAGGGCAAGGACCCGCTGCCGGAGAACCGCTACCTCAAGGTGACGGCGGTGACGGGCGGCCCTCCAGGCACCGTCTTCGTCGGCTACCAGGGTCGCCCCCACTGCGAGAACGAGTTCTACAAGCCCCCCGGCCAGCCCGAGGACCCCGCCATCTACAAGAGCGGCGACGCGGACCGCGTGGAGCTGAAGGTCGATGGCACCCTGGCCGTCGTCCACTATGACATCCACTCGCCCGCGCACTCGGTGCCCGGCTACGGCCACCGCGAGAAGCTCTGCACGGTGAACCGCATCGTCTGGGACAAGGCCACCCAGGGCCTGTGGTTCGCCGCCAACCACGGCCTCGCGTGGGGCGAGGCGAACTACCAGGGCGGAGAGGCCTGCGCCAACGCCGAGGTCCGCGCCGTCAACACGTGGGCCTATGTGACTCACGACTCCCAGGGCAACGAGGTGGACCGCGAGCTGCGCCAGCGCTGCAAGTTCGGCGTCATGGAGCACGTCCACCCCGCAATCCAGATGCACGGCACGGACGAAACGGACGAGGACAGCCGGCTCGCCGGAGACGTGTGGGGCGTGGCGGTGCGTCCGGACGGCGACGTGTGGATGGGCACCGCCATCCGCAGCTCGCGCTTCCGCATCATGACCAACGCCGTGGGCCACGCGGGCACCGGCGCACCCTGGAACTTCGAGGCCGCGCGCAAGCAGTCCGAGGACAAGAAGAACGCCGCCAACCGCATCGACATCTGGCCCGACGCCGTGGCCGAGCCCATTCCTCCCACGTCCGCGCAGCGCAAGGACGACCTGGTGAGCGATGTCGCCCTGATGCCGGACGGCACCGTCTGGGTGTCCAGCTTCGCCTGGGGCCTGGCCAAGCTGAACGACACGGGGCAGGTGGTGGACCATGAGCTGACGGGAGAGGCGGAGCGCTTCGTGTCCTCGCTGGAGCGGGACTCGCGCGACGGCAGCCTGTGGATTGGCCACCGCTGGGGTCGGGGCCTGATGCGCCTTCACACCGAGGGCACCTTCGTCACCCACAACAAAGCGCTGGGCGGATTGGCCAGCCAGCCCATCTGGGACATCCAGGTGGTGGGCACGGGCGACTCGCGCGTGGTGCTGGTGGCCTTCTCGGCCACACGTGATGGCGCCAACACCATCACCCGTCCGGGCGCCATCGGCATCTACACCGGCCGTTGACGTGGAGTAGGGTCCTCCCAACGCCGTCAATCTTTGGGAGGACTCACCCCATGCCGAAGGCGAAGTACGTCCTGGCCCTGGACCAGGGCACCACTGGCACCCACGTCTCCATCCTCGACTCGAAGCTCAAGGTGGTGGGTCGCTCCTACAAGGAGTTCACCCAGCACTTCCCCAAGCCATCCTGGGTGGAGCATGACTTGGATGAAATCTGGGCCACCAGCGAGTGGTGCATCGGCCGCGCGCTGAAGCACGCGGGGCTGGTGGGCCGGGACATCTCCGCGGTGGGCATCACCAACCAGCGCGAGACGACGGGCCTGTGGGCTCGCGACACCGGCAAGCCCCTGCACCGCGCCATCGTCTGGCAGGACCGGCGCACCTCGGAGATGTGTCGCCACCTCAAGGAGCGCGGCGTGGAGCCGCGCGTGCGCGAGACGACGGGCCTCGTCGTCGACCCGTACTTCTCCGGCACCAAGCTCACCTGGCTCTTCGAGCACCTCAAGGGCGCTCGCGCGAAGGCGGAGCGAGGCGACGTGTGCTTCGGCACCATCGACACGTGGCTCGTCTACAAGCTCACCGGCGGCACCACCCACGTCACCGACGTGTCCAATGCCAGCCGCACCATGCTGATGGACCTGAAGACCTTGCAGTGGAGCGACGAGATGCGCGCGCTCCTGAAGGTCCCCGCCGCGTGCCTGCCCCAGATTCGCGGCTCGGCGGAGGTCTACGGCACCACGCGCGGCATGCGCAGCCTGCCAGACGGCATCCCCGTGGCGGGCATGGCGGGGGACCAGCAGGCCGCCCTCTTCGGTCAGGCGTGCTTCGAGCCCGGCGAGTCCAAGTGCACCTACGGCACCGGCGCGTTCCTGTTGATGAACACCGGCACGGAGCCGGTGCGCTCGTCGGCGGGCCTGCTCACCACCGTGGCGTGGCGCCTGAGCGGCACCGGCTCCACCACGTACGCGCTGGAGGGCAGCAGCTTCATCGCGGGCGCCGCGGTGCAGTGGATGCGAGACGGCCTCAAGGTCATCAAGCGCGCGCCGGATATCGAGGCGCTCGCCGCCAGCGTGAAGGACTCCGGCGACGTCGTCTTCGTCCCCGCGCTCGCCGGCCTGGGCGCGCCGCACTGGCGCCCCGAGGCACGCGGCCTGTTCGCCGGCATGGACCGCTCCACCACGGTGGCCCACATGGCGCGCGCGGTGCTGGAGGGCATCGCCCTGCAGATTCATGACCTGGCGGAGGCCATGCGCCGCGACAGCGGCCGGAACATCCCCGTCTTCAAGGCGGACGGCGGCGCGGCGGCCAACAACCTGCTCATGCAGTACCAGGCCGACCTGCTCGGCGTGCCGGTGGTGCGCCCGAAGAATCTGGAGACCACCAGCCTGGGCGCGGCGTTCCTCGGCGGCCTGGGCGCGGGCGTCTGGGACAGTCCGGAGGCCATCCGCCGGGCGTGGAAGGCGGACAAGGTCTTCAAGCCGAAGATGAAGGCCGACCTGCGCGAGCGCCACCTGGCCAAGTGGAAGCGCGCGGTGGAGCGCGCATGAGCCGGGCGGCGCGCACACCTCGGCTTCTCGCCGCGGTGCTCGCCCTGGTCCTCGGGGTGGGCTGCCCCGCCCCCATCCCGGAGGAGTGCCTCATGGGCGGCGGCAGCAGCGTGGAGCCGCCGTCGCTCCTCGTTCCGGTGAACCAACCGGCGAGCCTGCTCATCCCCGCCAGCGCGAACTCGGCCTGCGGCGACATGGGCGCCGAGCGACCCGAGTCCGTCACCGTCGAGGCCCAGGACCCGTACAACCTGCCCGTGCCCGCCACCGTCGAGCTGGGCCCGACCTCCTGGACGGCCACCGTCCACTTCACCCCGACGATGCCGGGCCGCTACCACCTCATCGTCGCCTTCTCGCCCGTGGGCAGCCTGCGCCAGTTCGACGTGTTCGTGGCGGAGGACGGTCGCCAGCGCTCCACCGTGACGCGGATGACCAACAAGCCCGATTGCCCGTTCCTGGCGCGCACGCACGGCGGCACCTGGGTCTGCGGTGGCCGGGCCTGGCGGGAGTCGAGCGAGCCGGAACAGTCGATTGGCCAGGGCCGCAACCCCGCGACGGCGGTGGCCGGTGACGTGGTGTGGTCGATGTTCGAAGGTCAGGTGCGCCGCTACGTCGACCCGGGCACGGGTCCCCTCGTCCTCACCGGCACCGCGCCCTTCCCGCCGAGCACGACGACCGACAACACCCCGCACGCCCGGCTGGCCACGGAGGACGAGTACGTGGTGCTGGATGCCACCACCGTGTACCGCTACACCTTCAGCGAGGGCGTGGGCGTGCTCCCCGTCCCGACGTCCCAGTGGGCCGAGCAGCCCGGGATGACCTTCGGCGCGGACAGCGCGCAGGTGCTGGCGCTGCGCGCGGGTGCGACGCTCTGGCTGGTGAGCCGCGTACAGGAGCGGGTGACCTTCGTCCCGCGCACGTGGGCCTGTCCCTTCCAGCTCGGCCCCCTGAACACCTATGTGCCCGTGACGGGCCAGCCCTGCACGTCGCTCGAAGGCGAACCCCAGGGCTTTGGCGACGGCGTGCTGTGGACGCGGGGGACCCTCACGTCCACGCAAGGGTTCAGCAACATCCTGCACCGCTACACGGTGACCGCCGAGCACGGTCCCCGGGAAGAAGGCGTCCTCTCCCTGGACTCGAGCCTCTCCTTCCACCAACCGGAGCTGCGCTACGGCCCCACCCTGCCCGTCCTCACTCCCGTCTCGAGCACGGGCCCCCGCGCCACCCCGCGCTGGGACTCGGAGCGTGGTGAGCTGTTGCTCGTGTTGGTACCTGGCGGCGGCGCGAACACCACCGTTACGCGCATCTCGGACCATTTCACCTGGACGGTGAATCACGACGTGATTCCCGAGCTGCGCATCTATCCCTGGACGTCCACTCCCTGACGCCACCCACGGATGGCTTCCCTCGGGCGCGGGAGCGGATATGAAGGAGGTCATCATGGCCCATGACCGCACCCTGCTCGCTCCCGAGGCGCTCCAGTCCTTCCTCACCCAGCATCCCGACTGGAAGCACGAAGGCGGGATGATTCGCCGCACCTACGAGGCGCCCTCCTTCCTGGAGGGCATCGCCTTCGTGGAGAAGGTGGCCCAGGCGGCGGAGAAGGCGGACCACCACCCGGACATCGACATCCGCTGGCGCAAGGTGACGCTGGCGCTCGTCACGCATGACGCCGGGGGCCTCACCTTCCGCGACACCGCCCTGGCGGCGGACTCGGACAGGCTCTTCGCCGAGGTGGTGCGGGAGCAGTGAGTCCCTTCGCGGTGAGTGCCTCCAACAACGTGATGGACTCCAGGATGGGCGGCTCGACGCGGTGGAACGGATGGCTTCGCGCGCTCGGTGCGTGCGGGGTGCTGGGCCTTTCGCCTGCGGCCTGGGCGCAGGACGAGCAGCCCACCGAGCCACGTCCGGAGCGGCTGTACTTCAACCCCGGCGCGCTCCTGGGCTCCGCTCGCGTGGTGGCGCTGGGCGGCGCCTACGTGGGCATCGCCGAGGGCGCTGCGGGGTTTCCCAGCAACCTGGCGGCGCTGGCCCACCGGGGCGCGGCGCTGGAGAAGGACTGGGATTTGGGCGTCACCCTGTCCTGGTTGGATTTGCCCTTCACCAGCTCCCGCGGGCGCGACGTGGACAACGACGGGCGCCCGGACGAGTCGCAGGACCGGCGCCAGCTGCTGGGCGGCCTGCTGCTCCAGTACAAGCGCTTCGGCATCGGCTTCGCGCTGCGCAACAGCGCCGTCACCTACTGCGCGACGGAAGCCTGCGCGGGGGATAGCGAGCGCATCCGCGTGTCGATGACGCAGTCGGTGCTGGCCGGAGCGGTGTCTTTCGGACAGGACGACTTCATCCTCGCGCTGGGCATCTACGCGGCGCAGGCGTCCTTCCGGCTGTCGTCGGGCGGGACGGAGCTGCGCTACGGCGACACGGGCGTGGCGGTGGACATGTTGTACCGCCCGCATGGGCGCCCCTGGCGGCTGGGCGTGACGGTGCGGCCGGAAGTCGTGGCGGACTGGAGGCGCGAGGAGGGCCAGGCGCCGGTGCTGGCGGACCGGACGCTGTTCGGCGCGGTGGTGTCTCCGGCGGTGCTCTCCGTGGGCGCGAGCTGGCGACTGGGCGAGGGCGCGGAGCGCTACAACCGCCTGTCTCCCGCCGCCCGGCGTCAGCTCATCGTCGAAGGGGACGCGCTGCCGGTGCCGGACGAGGAGCCTCGGGATGCGCCGGCGGGACGGTGGCTCATCAGCGCGCAGGTGGACCTGTTGTCCGGCGTGGACAACGCGGTGCCGCTGCGCACCTTCGCGTCCACGGCCGGAGAGGAGCGCGTGGGCGCAGGCTCCGAGTTCGCCCCCCGGCTGGGCGTGGAGCACGACACGGTGCAGGGGATGATTCGGCTGCGAGCGGGCGTGTACGCGGAGCCCTCGCCCTTCGACGGCCGGCCGCCGCGCCCCCACCTCACCGGCGGCTTCGAGGTCTTCATCCTGCGCTACTGGGAGGACTGGTCCATCAGCGCCTCGTTCGACCTGGCGAGCCGCTACACCAACGTCGGCCTGTCCGTGGGCTTCTGGCGCTGAAGGGCGCGCGCGCGGCCCGACGTGGGAAGCGCGACGCCCTCACCGCGAACTTCCGGTGCTCATTCGAGGCACGCGCGCGCCTCGCGAATGAGTCCCCGCACGGCTCGAAGCGGGCGGGCGGGCAGACGTCGCACACGGTATTGCTGGCACCTACCAGCATGGAGAACCTCGGAAGGCTGAGGAGGCTTCATGCATCAGGGGCGGCGGTGGTTCCGGACTGTCGCAATCGCGACAGCGCTGGGCTGGGCGGGGCTGGTGACGGGCTGTGATGACGCGGAGGCCGAGACGCCTTCCGATTGTCCGAACTCTTCGAGGAGGGACTGTCCCGAACAGGAGACACCTTCGGAGGGAGACGACGCGGGGACGCCACCTCCCGAGGAGACTCCGGATGCGGGCGGTCCGCCGCCAGTAGAGCCACCACCGCCTCCTCCTCCGGCGACACCCGGGAGCACGCTGTGGCTGGCGCGCGAGGGCACCGCCCAGGACGACCTGGCGCTCGGCGCATCGATGGATGCGAATGGGGACCTCCTCACCGCGGCGCTCTACGAATTGGATGACCTGCAGGAGCGTCAACCCACGGACAACACGGTGCGGCTGACGCTCGCGCGGCGCGCCTCGACGGGTGAGGTGCGTTGGACGCGGAGCTACCCCGTGCGCGTGGCGGAGCTGCCCGCGTCGATGCGCGCGGACGTGAATGCGCGCGTCGCCCCGGCGCCCGAGGGGGGCCTCTTCGTGGCGGTGGATGCCCGAGGGCTGGTGGACTTCGAGCCGCAGCAGTTGGGTGACGGCGCCTTCCTCGTCCGGTTGGACCCGGCGGGCAAAGTCCTCTGGTCAGCCACGGTTCCGGGGGGAGACACCTCCGTGGCGGACCTGGTGCTGGATGGCCAGGGGCGGCCGATGGTGGCGTTCAACACCTCGGGCGCCACGGACTTCGGCGGCGGCGTGGTGGGCTCCGGCGCGGTGGTGGTGACGTACTCGCTGGACGGCAAGCCCGAGCGCGCGCTGTCCATCGGCCGGGCGGAAGGTTCGGACTCGCGGGTGCTGGTGACCACCCTGGCGCGCGGCGCGAGTGACAGGCTCGTGGTGGGCGGGCGCTACGTGGGCACGGCCCGGTTCGGCACGCAGAGCACGGAGTCCTCAAAGGATGGAAGCCCGTTCGTCGCCGTGTACGAGGCGACCGGTACCCTGGTGTGGGCGAGGCCGCTCGCCCAGGCCCGCGGCACCGTGAGTGACGTGGGAGTGGATGGCCAGGGCACGGTGGTGGCGCTGGGTTCCTTCCTGGGCACGGTGTCGTGGGGTGCATCGAAGCTGCAGGGGCACGTGTACCGGGCAAGCCCGTTCCTGGTGTCGGCGGATGCCTCGGGCAAGGAGCGCTGGAGCCGCAACCTGGGCGATGGCCTCCTGGCGGGAGCGCTGGGCGTGGAGCCCTCGGGCGGGCTCGTCGTCGCCGGGTTCACCTACTCGCTCATCGTGGATGGCGCGTCGGGGCCGGACGGGCTCGGCTCGGCGCAGCCCGTGGCGCTGCGCTACGGCGCGGATGGCACGTCGCTCGGGTTGAGGCTGTATCTGTCGGACCCGCCCCGGCCTCGAGGCGAGCTGTATGGCGTGGAGGACATCCGCTTCGTGGAGGTGCTCCCGGACGGCGATGCCCTGCTCTTCGGTCACTCCGACCGGGAGTCGGACTTCGGCACCGGCCGCAGGGCGCCCGCACGCAGTGATTTGTTCCTGCTGCGCATGAAGCGCTGAGCACGCGGCGGGGACCCTGTCCTTGGAGGGGGTCCCCGCTTGCTTGCGCTCGGGTGATTAGCGGCGCGTCGTGCGGCGGGTGGTGGTCTTCCGGGCTCCCTTGCGCGCGACGCCACGGGTGGCGGTCTTCTTCCGGGCCGGGCTCTTGCGAGCGGTGCGACCGGCGGCGGCCGTCCTGCGCGTGGTGGCCTTGCGAACACCCTTGCGCGTGCCCCGGACCGCGGTCTTCCGCTTGGCCGTCTTGCGCGTCGTCGACTTGCGAGCGGCGGTCTTGCCCCGCTTCGCGGAGGCACGGCGCGAGGTGGTCTTCTTCGCACGGGCACCGGTGCGGCCAGCGGCCTTCTTCGTCACGCGGCGACGACGCGTGGACGACTTGCGCGTCGAGGACGACGAGTCAGAGGTCGCACCCAGGTCCGTGGGCGCCGTGGCATCGGTGATTTGCGAATTGACGGTCTCGTGAGTCATTCCAACTCCTCCAGTGAGGGCAACTTCATGGATTACGACCCACAGCGTACGCCGATGAGCACGCGATGAGAGCCATCCCCTCGCGAAGATGAACGACAGCGGACGAATGGCGCGTCAGCCTTCGCGCATCACGGTGCGCGCGTCAGCTCGCGTTCGTGCTGATCCACCTTCGCGAGCGACGCCGTCAGCCCGTGCTCCGTCGCCACCGCGCGCGCCTGTCGCAGCCGTTCCTCGACTCGGGCCCGCTCGCCGCGCAGGGCGTGGGCCCGCGCCGAATCCAGCAGCAGGTCCACCGTCGAGAGCCAGTCCTCGTGGGACTCCGCGTTGGAGAGGGACTGCTCCAGGAAGGGGAGCGCGGAGGTGGCGTCCTCGCGGCGCAGATGGATGCGGCCGAGGGCGGCCCGAGCCTCGCGCTCGCCCGACGGGTCCTTCAGCTCCAGGGCCAGCGCCAGCGCCTTGCGCGCGGGCTCCAGCGCCAAGGTGCCCTTGGGCTCCAGCCGGGAGCGGACCAGGGCCACCGTGACGAGCGCGAACATCTGGCCCGTTCGAAAGCCCACCTGCTCCCGCAGGCGCAGCGACTCCTCGAACTGTTCCAGGGCCAGGTGCAGCTCCCCCCGGTCCTCCGCGAGCCCCGCGAGGTGCCGCAGGCCGTAGGACTGCATCAGCGCGTCTCCCGACGACCGGGCCAGGGCCAGGGAGTGCTCGAAGCTCGCCTTCGCGCCCGCGAAGTCATCCTGGAACTGTTGGGTGAGGCCCAGGTGGAAGAGCGCCTCGGTGTGCCCGCGCGTGTCCCCGGAGGACTCGGCCAGGGCGCGGGCCTGCTCGAAGAGGGAGACGATGGGCGCCCACTCGCCCTTCCCCGACAGGAGCTTGTCGAAGTAGTGGAACATGCCCTCGGCATCCAGCGCGGCCACCCTCGCGCGAGCGTCCCCCGAGTCCTCCGCGAGCCGACGTGCTCGACGCAGCAGGTCGAGGACGGCGCCCGCGTCCATTCCGGGCTCATGGCGGAGCTGGCGGGAGAGGACACGTCCCAGCTCGACCTGGAGGCGGGCCTCTCCGCCCGGGTCCTTCAGGAGTCGGGCCCGCTCACTGGCGAACCGGCCCAGGGCCGCGGCCTCATTGAAGCGACTCTCCAAATCGTAGGCCTGGATGACGGTGACGGCCGCCTCGGTGAACCGGCGCCCCTCCTCCGAGGTGACAGCGTCTCCATGTCCACGCGCCGACTTCCCGGCCGCGCACGCCGTGACGAGCGCAGCCAATCCCACACACACGACAGACCTCATGACGTCCTCCGTGGGGAGGCGATGGGCCTCCCTGGTGGACGGAAGGCTAGGGACGTCGCGGTCCGGTGGGGCGTGGCTGGGATGAGACGCGGAATCGGGGGACGAGCCGAGGCCGGGCGGGGACGAACTCCTCGCGGAGGCAGGCGGGTGCGTCTAGCCTCCCGAGCCACCATGACGCCCGAGGAGAAGCAGAGACTCATCGAGCGCGCTCGCGCCATCCTCCTGGAGCAGGTGCCCCACTGGGAGCCGGCGACTCGCGTGCAGGGCAAGCCACTCAGTGGTTACGAGCAGCTCGCGTCCGCGGTCAGGGGTGCCCTCGCGGGAGACCCGGGCGTGATTCCCACCCTGCATCGCGTTCTCGACGAGCCGTTCTTCGCGACGACGAACTCCCTGAATGAGAACGCGCTGGCCTCCTTGAGCCTCGCCCTGCTCGGAGACCATGCGTCCATCCCGAGGATTCGCGCGGCGCCCGGCATCAACCTGAACCGCCAGGCGAAGCCCCTCGCGCTCGCGATTCTCGACGCCCCGAAGGAACCATCCTCGTCTCCGTGAGGAGTCGGACCGACGCGCTCAGCCCTTCTCAGCCCGAGTCGAGAAGAGCCAATACCCGGCGACGGTGAAGAGGAGGAAGTACCCGCTGGCCATCCAATGGATGTCGACGAGGGGAGTGGCGACCTTGCTGCTGTTCCCGGCCCGCAGGTAGTCGATCATCGTGTAGGCGTAGGGAATCAGGAAGTTCCACCGCCAGGACAGCGCGGCCAGCGTCCCGACCCAGAGCAGGAACCCGAAGCCAATCGGCGCGAGGAAGTTCCGGGAGCGCAGGCTGATGAGGTACTGCAGCGCCACGATGGGCAGACAGTCCACGAAGAACAGCAGGTTCTCCCCGAGGAACCGCGTGAAGGGAATCGGGCCCTTCGGATAGGGGACGCCCGACACGAGCAGGGGCGGGATGACGCCCGACAGATAGATGCCGACATTGAACAGCAGGAAGAACTGCACGAGCGTCAGCAGGATGATGGCGAGCTTGGAGAAGTAGATGGTCGCCAGGCTCAGCGGCAACACGTGGACCAGCTTCCAAGCGTTGTTCTTGTACTCAATCTGGGTCATCAGCGTGGTCGCCAGGATTCCGCCCATCGGCAGGAAGAAGATGGCCGCTGACTCCCACGAGTTCTTCCAGAGCAGGGCCCAGAAGCCGTCCGTGGCGTAGAGGGCCGGCAGCGTTTCATGGTGAAGCAGCCGGACCACGATGATGACCGCCGGCGTGAAGAACGCCCCCAGCAGCACCATCCAGGAGGCGAAGCTCTTGCGCTGCTTGAGCCACTCACTG
This sequence comes from Myxococcus eversor, assembly GCF_010894455.1. Classification (GTDB taxonomy): domain Bacteria; phylum Myxococcota; class Myxococcia; order Myxococcales; family Myxococcaceae; genus Myxococcus; species Myxococcus eversor. The sequence continues at coordinate 426,558 of NZ_JAAIXY010000003.1, forward strand.
TGGAGACTGTGAACAAAGGCCAGGCTCACGCGACACCTTCAATCAGCTCCATGAAGATGGACTCCAGGTCGTTCCGGGCCACGTGGAGCTCGTAGACATCCAGGCCGCTGCTCACGAGGCACCGGTTCACCGCGGCGACCTCTTCGTCCGTGGACCCAGGCAGGACGAGCTGGCCCTCCTCGGCGCGGACAGAGAGGCCTTGCTCCGTGAGGAGCCGCAGGGCCTTGCCGTCATCACGGGTGCGCACAGTGACGGCGAGCGCACGGTGCCGCCGCTGCTTCAGCTCGCTCATGGTGCCCTGGAACCGCATCGTTCCCCGGCTGATGATTCCGACATCGGTCACCAGTCGCTCAATCTCCGGGAGGAGGTGGCTCGAAATCACAATCGTGATGCCGTGCTCCCGGTTCAGCCGCTTGAGCAGCTCGCGCATCTCGATGATGCCGTTCGGGTCCAACCCGTTGGTCGGTTCATCCAGGATGAGCAACTCAGGACTGTGCAAGAGCGCGATGGCGATGCTCAGTCGCTGCTTCATGCCCAGCGAGAACTGGCGGGTGGTCTTCCCTCTCGTGTCGGCCAGGTCCACGAGCGTGAGGACCTCCTGGATGCGTGCCCGGGGACATTGATGCACGCGCTGCAACAGCTCCAGGTTTTCGACGGCCGTGAGGTGGTCGTAGAGCGAGGGGCTCTCGATGAGCGCGCCGACCTTGCGAAGAATCTCGATGCGATGTTCGTCGAAGCTTCGTCCGAAGACGTGGATGGAACCGTGTTGCTTGCGCAACAGGCCCAGCATCAACCGCAGCGTCGTCGTCTTCCCCGCGCCATTCGGGCCCAGGAACCCATAGATGCTTCCGCGAGGCACCTGGAGGTCGATGCCTCCCAGAACGGTGTCCCCTCCGTAGCGATGGACCAGCCCGCCCACTTCGATGGAGTGCATGGAGCCTGTCCTCAGGCTGGAGAAATTTAACTCTTAATTAAATTAGTGGCCGTTTTATTTAAGTCAAGCTTAAATTCCCCACCTGCCATGACCTCGAAAACGATGACGGCGCGAATCCGGACCCGCAGCGCGCGACTGCGCCGAGTGATGACGCTGCTGGTGGCGCTGTTGTCGGTGTTGCTGGTGCTGGAGCGGTTCTCCGCCGTCACGCTCGCGCTCTACCGGGGCGGTGGCGCGGAAGCAGCGCGCCGGCTGGCCTTTCAGGGCGTGGCGGCGATTCCCGAGGTCTTCTACCTGCTGGCGCTGTGGTGGATTCGCCAGGCGTTGGCGGCGTTCGCGCGCGGGGAGTTCTACACGCCCACGCTCACGCGGGCCTTGAGTCGCGTCGGGGTCATGCTGGCCACGGGTGCATTGCTCGGCGTGTTCATCGTCCCGAGCTTGATGCGCCTCATCGGCTTCGAGCCGGGCTATGTCATCGCGTATGACGTGGGTGGACTCGTGCTGGGGGCGGTCGGTCTCGCGCTGACGCTCCTCGCCAACGTGCTGACGCATGCCTTCGCTCTGCAGAGCGAGCTTGAAGAGATTTTCTGATGCCGATTCGAATCACGCTGGATGAGGTGCTCGCCAGGAAGGGGCTGAAGGCGAAGCAGCTCGCCGAGCAGATCGGCGTGAGCCAGACGCACCTGTCCCTGTTCCGCTCGGGCAAGGTCAAGGGCGTCCGGTTCTCGACCCTGTCCAAGCTGTGCATGGCGCTCGAATGCGCTCCGGGCGACCTCATCCAGTACGACCCGGACCCTGAAGATTTGGTGGCCGTCGACGAGGAGTGAGCAGGGGCACCCGTCACAACGGATGGCCGAGCACCTGCTCCAGTCGGGCCCGGTAGGTGCGGCTCAACGTCAGCTCCTGCCCATCGCGAAGCACCAGCCGGTGGTCCCCCGACAGCGTGGGTGACAGCGAGACGATGCGGTCCACGTTCACGAGCGCCGAGCGGTGCACCCGAGCGAACCGACGCGGCGGCAACCGCGCTTCCAGTTCCGCCATCGTCTCGCGCAGCAGGTGCTCCTCCGCGCCAACATGCAGCGTGACGTAGTTGCCGGCGGACTCCACCCAGTCGAGGTCCTCCACGGGCACCAGCAGCGTCCGGCTCCCGGTCTTCACCACCAGGCGCTCCGCGCTCCCAGGAACTGGGTCCGGACGCAGTTCCTGGAACAAGCGCTGGAGCTGCTGACGCAAGTCGCCCGGAGGCGCGGCCAGCCGCTCACGCACCCGCGTCAACGTGCGACGGAAGCGCTCCACGGTGAAGGGCTTGAGCAGATAGTCCACCGCGGCGGCATCGAAGGCCCGCAGCGCGTGTTGGGGCCACGCCGTCACGAAGACGATGACGGGAAGGGGCACCAGCGACGCCTCGGTCAGCACTCCGAAGCCATCCCGCTCCGGCATCTCCACATCCAGGAAGACCAGCGCGGGCCGCTCCCGAGCCAGCACCTCCAGGGCTTCCTGCCCGTCACCACATTCGGCCACCGGGTGCAGGTCCGGCTCCGAGGCCAGGAGCATGCGCAGGCGCTCGCGGGCCAGCGGCTCGTCATCGACGATGAGCGTGCGCACCATCATGTCCGCGCGCTCCGATAAGGAATCGAGAGCGAGACGACAAAGCCGCTCGGCACCTGGGCCCGCCACGTCAGCGACTGCTCGGCGCCATGGAGCCGCTCCAAGCGCGCACGCGTAGACCCCAGACCGATGCCCTCGTGCAGCTCCGTGACTCCCGGTGGCGGCCCCACTCCGTCGTCACCCACCTCCAGTGCAAGCCGCGCCCCTTCGCGATGCACGCGAACCCAGACACAGCCTGGTCCCCGACGCGGGGCGATGCCGTGACGAATCGCGTTCTCGACCAGGGGCTGGAGCAGCAACGGAGGCACCAGGGCATCACGCACCTCCAGCGCCACGTCCACCTCCACCTGGAGCCGGTCCGAGAAGCGGGTGCGCTCGATGTCGAGGTAGGGCGACAGCAGCTCCAGCTCCTCGGACAGAGGCACTTCGTGGCGGCCGTCCCGCTCCAGGCTCGCGCGCAGCAACTCGCTGAGTTGCCCCACCATGCGGTCCGCCGACTCCACATCCCTGTGCATCAGCGTGGAGATGGCATGCAGCGTGTTGAACAGGAAGTGGGGACGGAGCTGGCTGCGCAAGAGGTGGAGCTGCGCCTGCGCGAGCTGCGCCTCGAGCATCGAAGCCCGCACCGCCTCCTCGCGCATCCTCCGCGAATACCCGAGCGCCGCATCGAGCCCCACCACGGAGAGGTAGACGAGCAAATCGAAGTCCGTCGTCTTCGACAGCATCCACGTGAAGTGCGCCCACGCCGCCGGCCACCCGCCTCCGTTTGGCACCTGGACGAACTGCCTCAGCACCGCGACAAGCGCCAGGTGCAGCACCGCGAAGAACAACCCCGGCGGCACATGGAGCACGAGCTGCACGGGCCAGGGCTTCCCCGTCGCCGCCACCCGGCGCGCCACCGCGAGGATGAACGGCGTCAGGACCGCCCAGCAGTACCAGACGATGGCGCCCGTCAGCAGGGCCTCGCCGGTGTTGGGGGGCTCGCCTCGCGACGCGCGGTAGACGAAGAGCTGCGCGCCATAGAGGAGCGCGAGCACCGTGTAGCCCGCCAGCACCAGCGCGGGCCAACGCCAGTGGCTCGCAAGTCCGCGCCAGGAGGCAGCGGGCTCGGCGGCGCGAGCGGGGGTGTTCAATGACAAGGGAGGACTCGACGACATGGCGGGCGCGGTGGATTCTAATCCTCCCGCGCCCTCCTTGCGGAGTCCGCCCCGTCAACCCTTGAGGAACGCGGCCAGCTTCTCGTAGGCCACCGCCAACGGAGCGATGGGCGCGCTCTCGTTGGCCTGATGGGCCTGCGCCGTCTCACCGGGCCCGTAGTTGATGGCATCCACGCCCCACTCGCCGAAGCGGGCCACGTCCGTCCACGCCTGCTTGGACGCGGCGGGCAGTCCGGTGATGGCGAGCAGCTTCTGGAACAGCGGGTTGCCGGCGACGACGGGCCCGCTGGGCGACGCGTCCGAGATTTCCACCTCCGCGCGGCCCGCGACCAGCGCGTGCACGTCCGCCTTCGCCTGTTCGATGCTCTTGCCCGGCGCGAAGCGGTAGTTGAGGTTCAGCTCGAACGCCTCGGGGATGACGTTGCGCGCGCGCCCGCCCTTGGCGAGCGTGGCGTTGATGACCTCGTAGAAGCGGAAGCCGTCGACATCCACCTCCACGCGCTGACGGGCCAGCAGCTCCGTGAGGAACGGCCCCGCCTTGTGGATGGCGTTCTCCCCCTGCCACGGCCGCGCCGAGTGCGCGCTGCGCCCGGTGAAGCGCACCGTCACCTGCATGGAGCCGACGCAGCCCACCTGCACCTCGCTGTCCGTGGGCTCCATCGCGATGCCGAACTTCACACCCGCCAGGTCCGGCCGCTTCGCGAAGAGCGGAATCAAGCCGCTCTCCGCATAGGCGCCCTCCTCGCGCTCGTAGAAGAGGAACGCGAGATTCACCGGCAGCGTGTCGCGGCGCAGGTCCTCCGCCAGCGCCATCATCACCGCCAGCCCGCCCTTCATGTCCGAAGCACCCAGGCCGAAGACGCGCTCACCCTCGATGCGAGGCTCCCGCCCCACGTCACTGGGGTGCGCGGGCACCGTGTCCAGATGGCCGATGAGCGCCACCGTGGGACGAGGGTCGTCCAGGCGACCGAGCAGCAACGTGTGCCCTACCCGGAAGACCTCCCCCGCGGGGAAGTGCTGGAGCGCCCAGCGCTCGACGAAGTCCGCGATGGGGCCTTCGTGGGTGATGGGGCTGGAGATGCGGCACAGCTCGAGCGTCGTGCGGGCGAGCCTCATGGCGAGGTCTTGGGAGGACATACGCCGCGTACCATAGCGCCACCTCCCCCCGCCCGGTGGTCTCGCCTTCATGGCGACAACGAACGGGGTCGGCAAGCAGGCAGAACGAGGGGGCTCGAAACCATCGATTTGTGGAAAACCCATGACATGGGGCCCCGCCCGTGCTCCAGGGGACGGGCGGTGCGCGACGAGTCCCCCGGGATTGCGGGTGACAGTGCGAAGGGGTTCCCTGACACTCGCGCCGCTTTCCACCTCCGAGGCTGAAATGTCGGCGAAGTCGAACAGTGACGCGACCCAGGCTTTGCTCTCGCTCTGCGAAGCCAAGGCCCGCTGGAAGAACGAACTGACCGCGGAGGCCGTGAAGAAGGCCGTTGCCGAAGGCGCTGACGTGAAGGCTGGCAATCAGTACGGCATGACGGCCCTGCATCTCGCCGTGCAGGCGCCCTACTCGAAGGGTGACCCGCTCCCCAGCGTCGACGTGGCTCGGGCGCTCATCGACGCGGGCGCGGATGTGAATGCGCGCGACGACCATCAGCAGACGCCGTTGATACATGCCGTCAGCTACGAGCCGGACAAGGCCAGCGAGGACCGGGCGCTGGAGATCATCCGGGTGCTGCGCGCCGCGGGCGGCAAGGTGCCCTCGGAGGTGAAGGACAGGAGCGGCGGCGCGTTCAGACTGTCGACCGAGGCGCTCTACCGGGAGGTCCTGGACGCGGGCGCGGCCGTCAACGCACGGGACGATTCGGGACAGACGCCGCTTCACCGCGCGATGGCCGTGGGCAAGCCGGAGCTCGTGACGCTGCTGCTCGAGCGCGGCGCCGAAGTGAATGCCATCGACGGGATGGGACGCACGCCGATGGGCGTGGGGCTGCGCACCAAGGAGGAGGTGTGGGTGGCCCACAACAAGCGCACGCCGGGCTTCGTCGCGGCCATCAGCGCGCTGGAGGCCGCCGGAGGCAAGGCGAGAGTTCCCTTCCAGTACGACAGCACGGACCCGTTCGCGCCCTTCCCCATCGACGAGGCCGCGCTGACGAAGGCCCTGGAGGGCAAGAAGCTCTCCTTCAAGCACGCGGTGAGTTCGGCGCAGGAGCTGGCCACGGGGCTGCATAGCTTCGGTGACCCGAACGACGCGTTGGACAAGCTGGAGGCCGTGAGTGACGTGCTCGAAGTGGAGGAGCGGACGGTCCGGCTGAAGGGCCCGCTGACGCTGAAGCGCGCCTTCTTCCACCACGGCGACCTGGAGGTGGACGGCGACCTGGACATCCAGAAGCCGTTCGCGGTGACAGGGGACGTCATCGTGCACGGCGTGGTGCGCGACTGCGGGAATGACTCGCTCGTGAACATCCTGGGCGACCTGAAGTGCCACGGCCTCTACACCGACGGAGAGTTCAGCGTCGGGGGCGACATCGAGGCGCGGGACGTGGTGCTCGGCTACTACAACGACCACATCCTGAGCGCGGACACCATCCGGGCCAAGGTCGTCATCGAGGATGAACACGCCGTCGATGCCACCGTCGAGGCCGAGCACCACTTCGACATCGACACGTATGCCCAGGGCTACGGCGATGGCGTGGCCGACTCCCTCCGCGCCATCTTCGTCGACCAGGTGTTCGAGGGCGCCAAGGACGTGCCCGAGGAAGAGGAGTCGGACGAGGAGGAGCTGGACGAAGAGGACTCCGATGTGGACGACCTCGACGTGGAGGACTCGGACGACGTCGATTCCGACGACGAAGAAGAAGCGGACGAAGAGAACTCCGACGACGCGTCCGATGATGAAGACGACTCCGACGACGACGCGTCAGACGATGAGGAGTCCGACGACGAGGAGGAGCTGGACGACGAGGACTCCAGCGACGAAGAAGCAACGGACGACGACTCCGATGATGAAGAGGAGTCGGACGACGACGAGGATGAAGAGACGCCGCAGCTCGACAAGGGAGCGCTCTTCGACCGCATCCGCAAGGGGCTGCCTGTCTTCCGCAAGAAGGCGAAGAAGTAGGAGCCCCGCGAAGCAGGCACGGGAACATCCCTCCCGTGCCTGAAGCGGCCCGTCAGAACGTCCGGATGAAGTCGAGCTCCACGCCCGGCTTCTTCGTGCCACCCGCGTCGGAGGAGGTCACCGCCGGGGCCTTCGCCGGAAGCGCCGGGCTGCCCGACGCCTGCCACGCGGACACGTGGCGGAACGAGTTGGCGTCGAAGCCCGCGAGCATCAACACGTTGGGCACCCGCGAGGGCAGCGGCGCGTTCTCGTAGGCCGCCAGGTTCCACAACACCACGTCCACCGGACCCAGCACGTGGTGCCACGCCCGGAGCACGGCCTGGAGCGGAGGCACGCTCGCGTCGAACTCGAGGCCCTTCTTTCGCAGCGACTCCACCAGGGCCGGGTCCGCGCTCTGGACCTCCGGCGGATGGAACTGCATGTCGGAGAAGAAGTAGAGCGTGCGGGGCCTCGGCCGCGAGGGGTTCTTCAGCAGCAGGGCGATGAGGTTCATCACCGAGTTCACCACCTGCGTGCCGCCCCACCCCTGCCCGCCGCGCAGCTTCGTGGCCAGGTCGAACACCCCCTGCCCCGGCGCGCGGTCCTCCACGAAGATGTCATCGGAGAACGTCGCCGCGTACCCCAGCTCGCGCGCCATCACCGCGGCCAGCACCACCGCCACGTCACCTACGTGCGCCGAACTCTTCGCCCCGCCCAGCTTCGCGCCGAACATGGAGCCGGAGATATCCGCGATGCCCAGGCTCTTGCCCTCCGGCAACAAGCCCTCGCACACCTTCTCCAGGATGACCTCGAACACGGGAGCAATCGCCGGCACCGCGTCCGCGTGGAAGCAGTCCTCGCCCTGGGAGTCCTCCCGCGTCTTGCCCTCCTTCGCCGCCCACCACCCCATGTAGACCTGATGCGGCCACAGCCCCGCGAAGCGACGCTTGCGCGCCTCCGCCAGCAGCACCTCCACCGGAATGCCCGCCAGGTACATCGCGCGCAGGTAGCCCTTGAAGGCCAGGTCCGGCAGCAGCCCCGGCACGTCCAGCACGCGGCGCCACGTCTCCTGCGTCGACCCCAGGAACGACAGCGCCTGCTCCGTGGAGAGCCGCCCCTTCACGAAGTGCTCCACGCTCGTCTCGCCGCCGAAGAACGCGCGGCGCGCCTCCAACAGCTCCAGCCCCTCCGCCAGGGCCGAGCGCTCGCGCGTGGGCGCGTGCAGGTAGCGGTAGAGCTTCAGCGTGCGCTCGTCCAGGTGCGCCTTCGCCACGCCCATCGCATCCACCAGCCGCAGGCTCGCGCGCTGGCCGTTCTTCCGGCGCCGCGTGAGCGGGAACTGCCGCCCCGCGTACTTGAGCACCTGGTACAGGTCCATGCCCGCCAGCGCCCGCGCCATGCCCTTGCGCGCCGCCTCGGGCACCTCGCCCAGCCCCAGGTTGTCGAAGTGCGTGAGGAACACCGCCACGTCATCCGCGCGGTGTCGCAGACAGCGGAACGTGTACTCCTCCGTGAAGGGCCCGTCCGGGTCCGCCGCCGCGAGGATGGCCGGCGCGACACTCCCCTGGATGCGATTGCCCTTCCCCTTCACCGGGTCGCGCATGTACGCGGCGAACTTCCAGCCGAAGCCCCGCTCGTGACGCTCCGCCCCGAGCAGCGCCGTCGCGTAGCTCCGAATCTCCTCCACCTGGGTCCGGTAGAAGCTGTCCTCGAACAGCGCCGAACCCTGGGTGAAGGTCAGGTGCGTCAGCGGGTCCGTCTGGGACAGGTCGAAGGCCGCGGCGCCCTCGTGTGTCAGCGCTCCCACCACCTCACGCAGCACCTGAGGCATGTCCCCTCCCGACCTGAAAAGAAAAGTCGGCGCCCCGTCCCTGAAGGCAAGCCATCAGGGACTCATGGACGAAGTAGGGGCGCCAGATGTCTGGGAGGCTATGACAACTCACCCGGGCGTGGCGAGTTCTTCCTCGAACTCCGTCGCGCCCTCCAGCAGCGTCGCGCACAGACACGCGGGGCCCCGCAGCGCGCTGAAGCCGTGGGCACTGCCCTCCGTCTTCTCCAGCTCCTCGCCCGGCCACACCTCGTGCCCGCCGTCCTCGCGCAGCCCGCCCTCCAGCACCAGGTTCAGCTCGCGGCCATGGTGCGTGTGCCTGGGGTAATACACGCCCGGGTTCAGCCGCAGCACCGCGGCCATCATCCCCTCGCGCCCTGGGCCCGACTCCACCGGCAGCAGCTCCGAGCCCTCCACCGGCCCCGGCATCCACTGCGACGCGTCCGAGAGCGACTCCAGCAGGGCCAGCGCCCGCTCCCTCGACACGTCGTAGAACGCGGCCACCCGGTCCGCGAAGCGCTCCAGGCGACGCGGCCCCTCCATGCGCTCCATCAACCCCCGCAGCACGGCGGCGGGCGGCTCGACGGGCGGCACCGCCATCGACAGGCCCTCGCGAGCCATGGACAGGCGGTCGGCCTCGACCCGGCAACGCGAGCACGTGGACAGATGACGCTCCGCGGCCTCCCAGGCAGGGGAGTCCAGCGTACCCAGGGCCCACTCGGCCAGGATGTCGTCGAGGTGCTCCATCGTCACATTCCGTCCCGTCACACTCCCTCTACGGAAGTATCAGCCGCTCCGGATTTCTGGCGCTCAGACTGGCACGGCGAAGTCGCGCAGGGCCGAGTTGAGGCTCGTCTTCTTGTCCGTGGACTGTGTCCGCTGGCCGATGATGAGCGCGCAGGGGACCATGAACCTGCCCGCCGGGAACTGCTTCTCCCGCATCCCCGGAATCACCACGCTGCGCGCGGGGACGCGGCCCTTGTAGACGCGCTCCTCGGGGCCGGTGACATCGATGATTTGCGTGGACGCGGTGAGCACCACGTTGGCGCCCAGCACCGCCTCCTCCTCCACCACCACGCCCTCCACGACGATGCAGCGGCTGCCCAGGAAGGCCCGGTCCTCGATGATGACGGGCGACGCGGTGGGCGGCTCCAGCACGCCCCCCAGCCCCACGCCCCCGGACAGATGCACGTCGCTGCCCACCTGCGCGCAGCTGCCCACCGTGGCCCACGTATCCACCATGGTGCCCGAGCCCACGCGCGCGCCGATGTTGACGTAGCCGGGCATCACCACCGCGCCCCGCTCCACGAAGGCGCCGTAGCGCACCGTGCCCGGCGGCACCACGCGCACGCCCGCCTGGGCCAGGCCCTTCTTCAGCGGGACCTTGTCGTGGAACTCGAAGGGCCCCACCTCCATCACCTGCATCTCCGACACGGCGAAGAACAGGAGGATGGCCTCCTTCACCCAGGCGTGGACCTTCCAGCCCTCCGGGCCCTTCTCCGCCACGCGCAGCTCGCCCGAGTCCAGCCGCGCCACCGTCTCGCGCACGGCGGACACGAAGTCCGGGTCCTTCAGCTTCGTCCGGTCCGCGAACGCGGCGGAGACCTTCTGGGCAAGCTCGTCAATGGGCGACATGGCGCCTCCTTGAATCACAATTTGGAGCGCCGCGCCGCACCCAACCGCAAGCCCGAGGCCAGGCCCGGCGTGCTCAGGTCGACGCCGCGCTCGGATCCACCAGGGGCAGCGTCTGGGTGGTGATTTCCCCGTGCAGCGAGGGGGACGCCACCTCCACGGGCGCCGTCCCCTCCAGCTCCACCGTGCCCGGCGTCACGTGTCGCACCCGGGAGAGCGGCACCTGTCCCCACTTCTGGCTGAACGGCCAGCGCCGCACATAGATGTGCGTGCCGCTCAGCAGGGCCACGTACCCCAGCAACGCGCCCCCCTCGTCGCGCACGCGCATGCCTCGAATGATGGAGCGCCGCTCATAGGGCGACGCCGTGTCGGGCCAGGCCATCCGTCCACCTCCTCCCTCCAACCTGCGCCTTCCCCCACCTACCTGGGAGCACCCCTCGCCCCCCTGCTTCCTCGCCAGCACCGGCAACTGGAGCCCCAACAAATCCGATAACTTCCTGTTTTCTCTGAATGCGCCATGTTGACGACTGGTCAATCGCCCCACGGTCGTGCCAGCATGGGGTCACCCCTCACCCCTACCCCTGGAGGGCAACATGAGCGCTACCCCCCCGCGCCCGTGGAGCCTCGCAGTGGCAGTGCTCGCGTCATTCGCCGCCGGTTGCCTCGGCGAGGCGACGCTCGACATGCAAGGTGCGCCGGATTACGACAATCCGAACCCGCCCCCTCCCCCGGTCCAGCAGGATGGTTCGCTGCCGTGTGATTTGGAGAGCGTGCCCGCCGGGGTGACGCTCGCGGGCATCGCCAACGACTTCAACCGCGTGGTGCAGCCCGCATTGGTGCGGGAGACGTCGGGCTGTATCTCCTGCCACGCGCCCACCAGCGGACGGCTCTTCAAGGTGGGCCTCAACGGCGTGGAGAACTTCTACGCCATCCGCGCCGCGGGCTACCTCACCCCGTCGTCGGGCTCCATGCTGTCGCGTCTGGTCACCACGGACGAGAGCGCGCGGATGCCTCGGGCGCAGCCGTCCTGGAGCGCGCAGGAGATCGCCGCCGTGGCCAGCCTCACCTGCCAGTTGGCGGCGGTGGAGACGCGGCAGCCCTCGTCGCCTCCGGACGAGGAGTTTCCTCCGGCGCTGCTGGAGGCCTACGGCGGCCCGGCCGTCGCCACGTATGACAATCCCTTCCTGAGCTACGACCAGCTCAAGGGCAAGGTGAAGGCTGTCTTCAACGACGACTGGGTGCGCGGTGGCGTGGACCGCTTCGCGCAGAACGTGGGCGTGTTCGGCGGCGTGGACTACAAGGACCACTTCGTCGAGGCGCGCGTGGCCTCGGCCGACTTCTTCCTGGGCCTGGATGACCTGTCTCGCGACGTGTGCCTCACGGCCGCCACCGCGAAGACGGGGCCCTTCTCCGGCCTGGACCTGGGCCTGCCGCTGACGGACATCCCCGCGCCCTCCACCAAGACGTATGAGATGGAGGCCGCCGCGAAGGACGGCACCACCATTCCCCCGGGCACGCAGATTCTCGCGAGCACGGGCGGCAAGTCCGGCAGCACCGGGTGGAACCTCTACACCACCGGCACCCTCACCACGCTCCAGCCGTATGTCTTCCCCGCGTCCGCCACCTACCGCTTCACGGTGAAGGCCAAGGGAGACCTGTGCGGCCCGGACCTGCCGAACATGCAGCTCAAGGTGGACGGCGTGCTGGTGAAGGAGTGGACCGTCCCCAACAACACGGCCTACGCGGACTTCGTGCACACGCAGGCCGTCACCAGCGGGGACCACATCCTCACGGTGGGCTTCACCAACGACTACGGCGAGACGGGCGTCTGCGACCGCAACCTGCACGTGGACGCGCTGGTGGTGTACGGCCCCACGGAGGCCGCCACCGGCACGACTCGCGCGGACGCGGCGAAGGCCAAGGTGGACACCCTCTACCGGCGGATGCTGTACCGCGCCGCGACGTCGCAGGAGCGCTCCAACGGCTACGCGCTGGTGACGAGCCTGATGGACATCGAGGCCAACGCCACCAAGGCGTGGAGCGGCCTGTGCGAGGGCCTGATGCGCGCCCCCGACTTCCTCTTCACGCTGCCACCCTCCTACGAGACGCTCTCCGGCAAGGAGCGCGACAGGCTGCTGCTGGTGAAGCTGGCGCAGGACCTCCTCGGCCACCCGCCCACGGCCGCGGACTTCACCGCGCTGGAGAGCGGCACGAAGACGTGGGAGGCCCTGGTGGACGCCTATCTGGCGTCAGCGGACTTCCGCTCCAACTACTTCCGCCGCATGCGCGTGCGCACGGAGAGCGAGGGCACCGCGGACACGGACGAGCCCGCGCGCCTGTGGACCTTCCTCGTCGACCAGGAGCGCCCGCTGCAAGAACTGCTCGTCGGTGACTACTCGGTGGACGCGGCCTTCAAGCAGGTGGCGCGGCCCTCGCAGCACGGCAAGACGGGCGTGCTCACCATGAAGGGCTTCATCAAGAACAAGCCCGGCCTGCCGCACTACAACTACGCGGCCCGCGTGATGACGGACTTCATGGGCACGATGTACGAGGTGCCCGCCGAGGTCTTCGACATGCGCGGCGCGGCCACGGCCTCCTCCACGGTGGACCCCAGCAGCATCTGCTTCTCGTGCCACCAGACGCTCACCCCGCTGGCGCACCAGCGCTTGAAGTGGGACGACGAGGGCAACTTCCGCACGGCGGACGAGCAGGGCGTCACGCTGGACGACACGGACCGGAACCTGGCCACCACGTATGCCTTCAAGGGCTCGGGCATGGAGGCCTTCGCCACCCAGGCGGTGAAGAAGGAAGCCTTCGTGCGACGCACGCTCAACGCCCAGTACGCCCTCCTCTTCGGCCGGGAGATGCGGCACCTGGAGGACGAGCGCGTCATCTACAAGCGCCTGTGGGACGTCAGCCAGGCGCAGCACGGCAACCTGAAGGCCGTGCTCAAGTCTCTCGCCACCTCGCCCGAATACCTGCGCCAGTAACCGCGCCCCAAAGGACCGCCGCCATGAACCGCCGCCGATTCCTCGCGGGCGCCGCAGCGGGCGCCGCCATCAGCACCCTGGACTGGCTCCGCTTCTTCCGCTCCTTCGGAGTGCCCGGGACGAAGAAGGAGCTGGGCTTCGCCGAGGCCGCCGCCGCCGAGGCCGACAACCCGCACTTCCTCATCTACTGGTTCCAGGAGGGAGGCTGGGACGGGTACTCGATGCTCAACCCCGTCCACACGCCCAATGACTCCATCCGGGTCATCCCCGCGGGAGAGCTGCGGCCCGTGCCCTCGTGGACGCAGCACCGGTATCGTCCGAAGAACTACGGCACCACGCCCTGGGACCCGCCGCGGACGAAGGGCAACATCCAGTACGGCTACCTGGCGCAGGACGGCCTGGACCTGTTCCCGGACATGGCGGTGGTGTCCAGCCACAACGGCAACACCTTCCACTCCGGCGGCCGGTGGGAGTACCACTACGGCAAGTACAGCGCGTCGCTGTCCGGCAAGCGCAACGCGGACGAGCGCACGGTGATGCAGGCCTTCTGCGAGGCGTACGGCACGGGCTTCCTGTTGCCCCACGTCTCCTGGCACCGCTGGCTGTCGGACGGTGAGCTGTCCATTCCGTCCTATCCGGAGGGCACCGGCTACTACGAGAAGCTGGGCCCGGTGCACGCCCACACGCTCTACGGCAAGACGCCCGCCGCGATGCGCGACAGGCTGGCCTCGCTGGGCAACGTGGCGCAGGGGCAGCGCGACGCGCGCATCCGCCAGTTCACCGACAACCTCCAGGCCAGCTTCCTGGCGGAGAAGAACAGCGAGTCGGTGCGCGCCTTCTCGTCCGCGCTCCAGATTCACCGCGCGCTGACGGCCGGCGGCAGCATCAACCTGGACCCGCGCACGCTGTTCACCAACACCACGCTGCGCGCCGAGTTCGGCGTCACCGCCGCGGACGAGGCCACCGACTCCTCGTCAATCAACGGCAACCCCGCCCGCACGAAGGAGACGCCCAACACCAACGTGCAGGCGTTGATGACGTACGAGATGATGACGAAGGGGCTGTCCATCGGCTTCTTCATCGAGAACCGGGGCCTGCGCCAGTTCGACACGCACCGGGACAGGCGCTCCATCATGAACAACAAGGGCCAGACGGAGCAGCGCGACACCATGCGCAAGAACCTCTGGGACCCGCTCAAGACGCTGGTGGCGAAGCTCAAGTCGACGCCGTACGGGACGACGGGCAAGAGCTACTACGACTTCACCACCATCGTCCTCGCCTCGGAGATGGGCCGCACGATTCAGGGCGACGTGGAGGGCATCCTCACCAAGGCGGACGTGACGGACGCGCAGAAGTACGAGGAGATCATGCTCCAGGACTGCTGCCAGCACTGGCGGGTGAACAGCGCGGCCTTCCTGGGCGGCACCGTGCGCGGCAACACGCAGTACGGCCGCGTGGGCAGCGTGTCGCTGGACGGCATCCCCATGATGCCGGACGGCACGTTGGACCCGGCCTTCGACCCGGACACGGGCCTGCTGATTTCGGGGCGGACCAAGAACGCCAACAGCTTCATCTCCGACGCGGGCCACCTGTACGCGACGGCGCTGCACCTGTCCGGCCTGGACCCCGTGGCCCTGAAGGCCGCGGGCAAGGGCAAGAACGACAGGCCGGCGATGAAGTTCATCAAGCGCTGAAGTGACGAAGGCGACCTGGAGTTCCGCTCCGGGTCGCCCTCGTGCGCGGCTCATCCGTCGAGGGCGCGCGCCACCGCGTCGACCACCTCCTGGTCCGTGGGGAAGGCCAGCGAGTCCTTCCGGATGACCACCTTGTCGCCGACCCGGACCTCGTAGCTGCCCGACGGTCCTGGCTTCAGCTCCGTCTCCACATCCAGCTCATCCTTCAGCACGGCCGCCGCACGGGCGGCCCGAGGCTTGTAGCCTCAGGAATTGCAGTACGTAATCGAGACCTGCTTCGCGTCCGCCATGGCGTGTCTCCTCCGCCGGGCGCATCGGCCGCGCCCGTTCCCCTGGAGATAATGCGTTTCGAGTGCGCGGGCCAGCCTGCTTGCCTGCCCGCGCCGCACGTCCGCGCGAATCGTGCGCGACCCTGGGCCCCCTCCTCCCCGCCGCACGTCCGCGAGGGTCGTTCATTGGCGAGCGGGACTTCGGACACTCCGCGCGCGGCCGAGGACGTCGCCACCCGATACGGATAGGTTCCCGCTCCGCCATGACCGACTTTCGTGAGCGCATCGCCGCCGCCTATGACACCGAGGCCTTCCGTCGCGAGGGCCGCACCCTGGTGGACACGCTGGCGGACTACCTGGGCCAGGCGGAACGCGGCGAGGGAATGCCCGTGCTGCCGTGGGCGGCGCCCGCGGTGAACGTGGACCGCTTCGCCGCGTCCTTCCCGGAGGAGCCCACGGGCGACTTCACGGAGCTGGTGGCACGCGTGCTCTCCGGCTCCAACCACCTGCACCACCCGCGCTACGTCGGCCACCAGGTGACGGCCCCGGTGCCCCTGGCCGCGCTGTGCGACGCCGTGTCCTCCCTGCTCAACAACGGCATGGCCGTGTACGAGATGGGCCCCGTCTCCACCGCCATGGAGCGCAACGTGCTCAGGTGGATGGCGGCGCGCCTGGGCCTGCCGGAGTCCAGCGACGGGGTGCTGACCTCGGGCGGCTCGCTCGGCAACCTCACCGCGCTGCTCGCCGCGCGGCAGGCGAAGGCCGGCTATGACGCGTGGAACGAAGGCGCGCACGCGGGGCCGCCGCTCGCCGTGCTGGTGCCGACGACCGCGCACTACTGCCTGTCGCGCGCCACGCGCGTCATGGGCTGGGGCTCGGGCGGCGTGGTGCCCCTCCCCGTCGACGAGCGCTTCCGCCTGCGTCCGGAAGGCCTGGAGCCCGCGCTGGAGGCGGCCACGCGCGCGGGGCGCAAGGTCATCGCCGTCGTCGCCAGCGCCGGCTCCACCGCCACCGGCGCGTTCGACCCGCTGGAGCCCGTGGCCGACTTCTGCGAGCGCCACGGCCTGTGGTTCCACGTGGACGCCGCGCATGGCGCCGCCGCCGTGCTCAGCTCCGAGTACCGCCACCAGGCGCGCGGCATCGACCGCGCCGACTCCGTCGTCTGGGACGCGCACAAGGGCCTGCTGATGCCCGCGCTCATCACGGCCGTCCTCTTCCGCGACGGCGCGCGCTCCTTCGAGTCCTTCGCCCAGGAGGCCAGCTACCTCTTCGGCGACACGCAGCGCCCCTGGAGCGACGTGGGCCTGAGGACGATGGAGTGCACCAAGGAGATGATGGCGCTCAAGCTCTACGCCTGCCTCAGCGTGCTGGGCACGCGCCTGTTCGCGGACGCGGTGACGGAGTCATACACCCTGGCCCGCCGCTTCGCCGAGCGCCTGTCCGCCGCCCCCGACTTCGACGTGCCCGTCTCCCCCGACTGCAACATCGTCTGCTTCCGCCACACGCCCGCGCACGTCCCGCCCGAGGAGTGGGACGCCCTGCAGGCGCGCCTGCGCGAGCGACTGGTGACGCGCGGGGACTTCTACCTGGTGCAGACGAAGCTGCCCGGAGGCGTGTACCTGCGCGTCACCCTCATCAACCCCCTCACCACCGACGCGGACCTGGACGCGCTGATGGAGGCGCTCAGGACGGCAGCTCGACGGTGAACTCGCTGCCGACGCCAGGCTCGGAGGCCACCGAGACGACGCCGCCCAGCACCGACACCATCTCCCGCACCAGCGTCAGCCCCAGGCCCACGCCCGGCTTGGACTTGTTCTCCAGGGGCTCCAGGTGCGCGAAGGGCTCGAAGACGCGCGACTGCGCGGCGCGGGGGATGCCCGGGCCGGTGTCGCGCACCCGCAGCCGCCAGCCCTGGGCGTGCTCCTCCACCGCCACCGACACGCCGCCCTGCTCGGTGTACTTCACCGCGTTCGTCACCAGGTTGAGCAGCACCATCTGGACGATGCGCGGGTCCGTGCGCGCCACCGCCTTGCCGGGCGGACGCTCCAGCTCCAGCGCCAGCCCCTTGCGCCGCGCCTCCGCGCGCGCCTCCTCCACCACCTCCTCCACCACCTCGCCCAAATCCACCGCCTGACGCCTCACCACCAGCCGGCCCTCTTCGAGCTGGTTGTACTGGAGCACCATCTCCACCATGTCCCGCAGCCGCACCGTGGAGCGGTGCATCCGGTCGAACATGTCCAGCGCCCGGGGTGGCATGCCGCCCAGCTCCTTCTGGAGGGCGTGCTGGGTGAGCTGGAGCACCGACAGCGGCGTGCGCAGCTCGTGCGACACCAACTGGAGCAGCGTGCTGCGCGACGTGCTGGCGCGCTCGGTGGTCTCCAGCGCCACCTCCAACTGGCGCTTGCGCATGCCCAGCTCTCGCGCCATCGCCTCCAGGTCCACCGAGCGCGCGGCCAACAGGCCCTGGAGCACCTCGCGCGTGCGCTTCATCACCGCCAGGTTCCTCACCCGCGCCACCAGTTCCTCGGACACGAAGGGCTTCACCACGTAGTCCTGCGCCCCCGAGCGCAGCAGGTCCACCCGCATCGCATCGTCCGCGCGCGCGGTGAGCAGCAGGATGGGCGTGGACTCGATTCCGGGGCGCGAGCGCACCGCGCGCACCAGTTGGTCTCCCCCCATGCGCGGCATCATCAGGTCACTGACGATGACGTCCGGCTGCATCCGCTCCGCCTGCACCAGCCCGTCCACGCCGTCCACCGCGGTGGCCACCTGGAAGTCCTTCGACAGCGTCTCCACCACGAAGCGGCGCATCTCCCGCGTGTCCTCCACCACCAGCACGCGCGGGCGGCTCGAGTCCTCCGAGCGCGTCGATGCCACCACCTCCCGCGCCTCCGGCCGCAACACGTCCAGCTCCGCGCGCGCCGCCGCGCGCTGCTCCACCCGGACCTCCAGCTCCGGCCGGGCCATCAGCTTCACGCCCTCGGGCGCCATCAGCGGCAGCTCCACCACGAAGCGGGCGCCCCCTCCCTCCCGGTCCTCCACCCAGACGCGTCCCTCGTGCAGCATCACGAAGTCGCGGGTGATGGCCAACCCCAGCCCGGTGCCTCCCAAATCCCGCACCGTGGCCTCGTCCCCCTGGCGGAAGCGCTCGAAGATGGCCTCCCGCAGCTCCGGCCGCACCCCCGGCCCGGTGTCCTCCACCACCAGGCGCGCCCGGCCAGCCTCCGAGCTCAGCGCGACGCGGATGCCGCCGCCCGGCGGAGTGAATTTGGCCGCGTTGGACAGGAGGTTGAGCACCACGCGGTCCAGCTTCTCGGAGTCCACCTGCGCCGGCAGCATGTCCGGCAGCTCCACCTCGAAGTCCAGCCGCCGCTCCGCCGCCAGGCCCTCGAAGTTCTCCGCGCCCAGCCGCACCAGCCTCGCCAGGTCCATCTCCTCGTACTGGAGGCGCATCTTCCCCGCGTCCAGCTTGGCCACGTCCAGCAATGCATTCACGTGCCGCAACAACACCCGCGCGTTGCGGCGCATCACCTCCAGGTCCTTTCGGGCGGACTCGGACAGCTCCCCGTCGTGCAGCAGCCGCTCCACCGGCCCCAGGATGAGCGTCAGCGGCGTGCGCAGCTCATGGCTGACATTGGCGAAGAAGCCCGTGCGCTGCGCCTCCGACGCCTTCAGCCTCGCGTACAGCTCCTCCAGCTCCACGGAGCTCTTCTCCAGACGCACCCGCCTCTCCTCGGAGAGCCGCGCCGCGTCCGTGAACTCCACCACCCGCCCGCGCAGCGGCACCAGGTACATGCCCGTGGCCACCGACGCCACCGCCGTCACCACCTTGATGCCCCCTCCCAGGTAGTAGGCCGAATACCAGACGTTCCACACCTCCATCAGGTGCGTCAGCCCACACGCGGCGATGAAGACACCAAAGGACAGAATCATCCCGCCGAAGGGCAGGCGGCTGCGTCGCACCATCGCGTACAGCGTCAGCGAGATGAAGAAGTAGGCGGAGCCGATGAGGGCGTCCGACACGACATGCATCGCCACCAGGTCCTGTTTCCACAGGTAGCAGTGGCCATGCGGCATGTTCCAGGCACCGAGGAAAAAGTCCCGCAGGCCCGCCCAGGGGCCCTCATCCACCAGGGAAAACCGCTCCAGGGAAACCGCGCCGCGCACCGCACGTCCGAGCTGGTCGTTCATGGCGTTCCCTTCCGCTGTCCCGCATGAAAGAGGAGCCCCCCTAGGCCCTCCCCTCAACGGAGCATTCCACGAAAAGCAGGCGACTCTTGATACCGCCCATCTCACACCCTCGCGCGAGGAAAGGGCATGCACCTGGGTGCAGCGCGCCGGGTGCTGGACAGTCGCCCCCCGCGTCAAAATGAGGTAGAGCGCACACCGCCATGCTCGTCTCTCTTGTCATTCCTGTTTACAACGAGATTCCCACCCTCGCGGAGCTGCTGCGCCGCTGCATCGCCGTCGACTTTCCGAAGGAGCTCGTCCTGGTGGACGATTGTTCCCGGGACGGAAGTCGGGAGCTGCTCCAGCAGCTCGCGGAGCAGGGGGTGGGCGTATTGGGTGGGTCCCCCAAGAACCGGAACGAAGTCCGGGTGCTGTTCCAGGAGCAGAACCAGGGCAAGGGCGCGGCGCTGCGGCGCGGCTTCGCCGAGTCCACGGGGGACATCATCCTCGTGCAGGACGCGGACCTGGAATATGACCCGAAGGATATCCCGAAGGTGATTCAGCCCATCATCGACGGAGATGCGGACGTCGTCTTCGGCAGCCGCTTCACCGGGACGCCCCGGCGGGTGCTGTACTACTGGCACACGGTGCTCAACAACATCCTGACCACGCTCTCCAACATGACGAGCGGGCTGAACCTCACGGACATGGAGACCTGCTACAAGGCCTTCCGCGCCGAGGTGCTGCGCTCCGTCGAGGTGGAGGAGAACCGCTTCGGCTTCGAGCCCGAAATCACCGCCAAGGTGGCGCGCGGCAACTGGCGCATCTTCGAGGTGCCCATCAGCTACCACGGGCGCACGTACGAAGAGGGCAAGAAGATTGGCTGGAAGGACGGCGTGCGCGCCCTCTACGTCATCGGCAAGTACGCGCTGAAGCGGTAGGGACGGCGGGACACGGCCGCCGCCCCCACCCACCGGGTTCTACCCGTGGGCCCGCGTCTCCGGTGCCGGGGGCTCGGGTAGCGGCGCCGCGGGCTCCACGCCCGACAGCAGCGCCTTCGCCGCGTCCACCGCCTCGCACGTGCCCGTCAGCGCGAGCACGTCACCCACCCGCAGCACCTCCTGCGCGGTGGGCACCGAGAGGCTCTCCTCCCCGCGCTGAATCGCGAGCACCGTCGCGCCCGTGAGGCCGCGCAGGTTCACCTGCGCCAGCGTCTTGCCCGCCACGGGGCTCGTCTCCTCCAGCCGCACGGAGGCCGGAGCGCCCAGGCCCGGCAACAGCCCCTGGACGTGGTCCAGCGCGTGCTCTTCCGCGCCCGGCTCCTTCGAGTGCGACTGCGCCGCCAGCGCCGCGACGATGACCTGCGCTCCGGCGCGCACGTGGCCGTGCAGATTGGTCGCGCCCCGCCAGAACGCCACGCCCAGCGCGCCCACCAGCGTCAGCACGATGAGGGGACCGGTGGCGCCCTTGAGGAAGGGCTGCGTCACCACGACGATGGGGATGCTCACCAGGAGGATGATTCCCACCTGCAGCGTGACGAGCAGCACCCGCCGGGGCGCCGCGGCCAGGTCCAACTTGCCGTCCTTGCGCGCGGGCAGCGCGGCCTCCGCCAGCGTCGCGCCCAGCCGCCGGGCGATGCCGATGACGCCCAGGATGAACGGCACCGCCAGCAGCACCGCGCCTCCGAGGATGATGTTCCTGGACACGTCCTCGTCCACGCCGGTCCGCGTCTCCACGAAGCTGGCCATCCGCTCGGCGGAGAGGGACGTGCCAATCACCAGCGTCACCAGGAGGACGGCGTCCAGCACGAGCAGGCGAATCAGTCGCCGCACGCCCGCGCCCAGCGTCTCCCGCCGGGGCGCCTGCCGCAGCCGCTCCACCCACGTGCCGTACAACGTGACGAAGGTCTGCAGCGGCTTGGGCAGCTTGCGGTCCACCCACGTCGCCACCGGCCCCGACGTCTTGATGAGCAGGGGCGTCGTCAGCGTGGTGATGGCGGACACGGCCACCGCCACCGGATAGATGAAGCTGCCCGTCGCCTTCAGCGACAGTCCCAGGCCGGCGATGATGAAGGAGAACTCGCCAATCTGCGCCAGGCTCATGCCCGCCTGGACGGACGTGCGCGTCCCGTTGCCGGTGAGGAAGGCGCCCAGCGTGACGCTGATGAGCTTGCCCACGATGACCGTCACGGTGAGCACGAGGATGGCCGCCCAGTGCTCGACGATGAGCTCCGGGTTGATGAGCATGCCCACCGACACGAAGAAGATGGCCGCGAACATGTCTCGCACCGGCTGCACCAGGTGCTCCACCAGCTTCTCCTCACCCGACTCCGCCACCAGCGAGCCCGCGAGGAACGCGCCGAGCGCCACCGAGTAGCCGAACGACTGCGCGAGCAGCGCCACCGCGAAGCAGATGCCCACGCTCGTCACCAGCGTCGTCTCCGGCCGGTTCAGCTTGATGACCGCGCGCATGGCCCGGGGGATGATGAACAGGCCCACCGCCACCAGGCCCACCAGGAACGCCACCAGCTTGCCCGTGGTGAGCGTCAGGTCCTTCACGTTCAGGCCCGCGCCCGTGGAGACGGCCGTCAGGGTCGCCATCAGCAGCACGGCGATGAGGTCCTCGACGATGAGCACCCCCACCACCAGCTCCCGCAGCTTTCCCTTGATGCCCTGCTCGTCGAACGCCTTGGCGATGATGGTGGTGCTGGAGATGGCGATGAGCGCGCCGGTGAAGAGGCTCTCCAGCGTCGTCCACCCGAAGGCCCGGCCCACCACGAAGCCCAGCCACACCATGATGCTGCACTGGATGACGGCGGTGACGCCGGCGGTGAAGCCCACGGAGAACAGCTTGCGCAGGCTGAACTCCAGCCCGAGCGAGAACATCAGCAGGATGACGCCCAGCTCCGACAGCGTCGTGACGACGTCCGGATTGGCCACCAGTGGAATGGGCACGAAGGGCCCCACCACGAGGCCCGCGAGGATGTAGCCCAGCACCACGGGTTGTCGCAGCTTCTGGAAGAGAACGGTCGTCACCGCGGCGACGCACAGGACAATGGCAATGGCCTGGAGGACCTCGTGGGCTCCGTGCATCAGGTCACCTCAAGAATGGGAAGCTCGGCTGGGGCACGACCTGCCCCACCCCGGGAAACCGGAGACAAGGGCCGTCGCGCGCGAAGGAAAGGAAAAGACGTCGTAACGCCCGGAATACCGCCGGGCTCGCTCAAGCGCTCGGTACCGGAGGAACTCCGGCGCGACGCTCACCGCTCAAGCGCCCCGAGGAGGGCCTCGCAGCGGGCGGGTGACGATGGAGGGACGGTCCGCGATGTCCCCGCTCGAGGTGGGGGCCGCCGCGGAGCGACGTTCTCTCAAGGTGACGCGCGCGACGGCGTGCCGCCGCTCCCGGCCCCAGCGATGGAGGGCCTGGAGGTCGGGCGCGAAGGGGGTGCGGCCCCGCGCGGAGGAGGGCGGCGAGAAGGCGGGGCCGGAGCCGACATGGAGCCCCGCGTCCCAGCCCCCCAGGTCGGTGACGTGGAACTGCGCGCCCCACCGGCGGGCGGGGCCCTTGGAGGACTTCGCGCCCTGGCGGACGGACGTCGCGCCGGTGTCCAGGTAGAAGCCCCGCTCCGTCGCCGTGGGGCACTCGGCGGCCTCGGCGCGCAGCACCGTGGCCAGGACGAGGGCCACCCCCAAGGCGAGCAGCACCGTCCGGAGCGTCTCGCTCCCGGAGCCGGGCATTCGCGATGTCGTGCCGGGGGAGCGCATCACTCGTTCAGGTACTACGCCGGACCTGGGCCCGTAAAGCGCGCCCTGCCTCACGCCCGCCAGTCCGCTGGAGCCTGGCTACTGGCGCGGACGAGGTGACAGGCGCTGCCCCCCGCGAGCACGCAGGCTCGCTTCGGAGTCCCGCGCCATCCAACGTGGCCAAGGCACCGCGCTCCCGGAGGTCGAGGTCCGGCGACGAAGCCCGGGGCCGAGCACCTCGACGCCGAGGCCAGGCCCGCCAGCGAAGCCCGAGGCCCAGACGCCTGGACGCCGAGCCGAGGCTCGCGGCTCGCGCCATCGGCCAGGGCTGTCGCTGACGCGTGGAGACGGCGCCCCGCTCCAGGCGGGTGCGTCACGGCGCTGTAGGGCCATGTCCCCCCGAGCGAAAACGCCGCTGCGTCGGCGCATCGGCCCGGAGTCGTGGCCGTCACCCCCGTGTGGACGGGGAGAACGTCCACCGGTGCACATCCACGGCAGGCGGCGATTCGGCGCGCGGCGGGGCCTGCCGGCCGGGAGGATCAGACCTAACTTGAGCGCGTGCTTTCACGATTCTTGCTCTACGGGTGCACGGGTTGGGTGTTGGAGGTCCTCTTCACCGGGGCGGGCGCGGCCTTGAGCAGGGACAGGAGCGCCACGGCGCGGACCTACCTGTGGATGCACCCCATCTATGGGGGCACGGCGCTGGCGCTCGAGGAGGTCTCCGCGCGGCTCAAGCCCCTGCCCCGGCCCCTGCGGGCGTTGGCCTACACCGCGCTCATCTTCGGCGCCGAGTACGCCACGGGGTGGATGCTCCGGAAGCTGCTCGGCCGCTGCCCGTGGGACTACGCGCCGCACCGGTGGAGCGTGCACGGGCTCATCCGCCTGGACTACGCGCCCGCCTGGTACCTCACCGCGCTGATGTTCGAGCCCGTCCGGGATGGCCTGCTCCACGTCACCAGCGAGGCCCTGCGCCACACCCCCGAGTATCGGGAGGCGGAACAGGCGGGGGAACTGCCCGTGTGCCTGCCGGAAGGCCAGGCGGAGCAGGCCGGGGTGGTGGCCTCGCGCTTCGAGCAGGCCCACTCGGAAGCGTCCCCCTGAACTCCCTGGACTCGGGCCTCCGAGTCCTGTGGCCGACTGCCCCCCAGGCGGTTATTGGAGCGCCGCCGGCTTTTCTTCCTCCGTGCCGCGTCGCGTAGTACCTTCGCGACCGCTCTTCCCACGCGCCAGCGGGAAATTCCGCCGACTCTTCGAAAGTTTCCGCCCCCGTATGTTCGACTGGCTTCACACCCTATTTTCGCGCGACCTCGCCATCGACCTCGGGACGGCGAATACGCTCATCTACATCCGCGGTCAGGGCATCGTGTCCAACGAACCCTCCGTGGTGGCCGTCCAGCATGACTCGCGCGGGGGCAAGAAGGTCCTCGCGGTGGGCAAGGAAGCCAAGGAGATGCTGGGGCGGACGCCGGGCAACATCGTTGCCATCCGGCCGATGAAGGACGGCGTCATCGCCGACTTCGAAATCACGGCGGCGATGCTGCGCTACTTCATCCAGAGCGCGCACAATCGCAAGACGCTGGTCAATCCGCGCATCATCATCGGCATCCCCTCGGGCATCACCGAGGTGGAGCGTCGCGCGGTGCGTGAGGCGGCGGCGAACGCGGGAGCGCGCGAGGTCTACCTGATTGAGCAGCCCATGGCGGCGGCCATCGGCGCGGGCCTTCCGGTGACGGAGCCCAGCGGCAACATGATTGTGGATATCGGCGGGGGTACGTCCGACGTCGCGGTCATCAGCCTGGCCGGCATCGTGTTCGCCAAGAGCGTGCGCATCGGCGGCGACAAGCTGGACGAAGCCATCATTCAGTACGTGAAGCGCAAGTACAACCTGCTCATCGGTGAGCGCACGGCCGAGCTCATCAAGATGGGCATCGGCACCGCGTACCCGACGGACGAGGTCATGACCATGGAGATCAAGGGTCGCGACCTGGTGGCCGGTGTGCCGCGCACGCTGACGGTGTCCAGCGACGAGGTCCGCGACGCGCTCGCCGAGCCCGTCAACGGCATCGTCGAGGCCGTGAAGCTGACGCTGGAGCGCACGCCGCCGGAGCTCGCCGGTGACATCGCCGACAGGGGCATCGTGCTGGCCGGTGGTGGCGCGCTCCTGAAGAACCTGGACACGCTCTTGCGCGAAGAGACGGGCCTGCCCGTGTTCCTCGCCGAGGACCCGCTCTCCGCCGTGGTGATGGGCGCGGGCAAGGCGCTGGAGTCGCTCGATATCCTCCGGCAGGTCTGCCAGCCGGGCTGAGAGGCTGAAAGCCTCGTGCCCGCGTGCGCCACGGCGCCGTGCCTTTCACGAGGCCGGCGCCGTTCGTGTGTCCGGGGCCTGGGCATTGGCTGGAAAGCATGGGCCCCCGCAACCCATGCATGGGAAGCGGGTTGTTCCTGGTTCAACGCGCAGGCCGCGCGCGGGAGCCCGAGCCATGACGACGTGGAGCTGTTGCACCGTTTCATCCTGGAGTGTCCGTGCGGGAGCGCTGAGCGCCCTGCTCATGGGCTGTGGGGGTGGTGTGCCCGAGTCGCTGTCGGCTCCCGAGAGTTCCGCGCCCGTGGGCACGTCCCCCGCGGCGCTCTCCACGCCGGTGGCGGACTGCTCGCGGTTCATCGTCGTCGGCAGTCCGACGGCGGCGACGGGGGCGACGTGGAGTTATAACTCCGTGGACCTGGGTGTGCACTACGTGCTCAAGGGTGTCGTCTTCGTCCCGCCGACGGGGACGGGGCCGTTTCCCGCGGTGGTCATCAGCCACGGCAAGGGAGGCAGCGCGCGCGGCTACTCGGCCAACATCGCGCGGAGCATGGTGACGTGGGGGTTGGTGGCCATCGCCACCTCGTACACGCATGGCTCGGACGCCGCGGGCACGCTGCCGACGGGCGCTGAGGGCGCTTCTGCGGAGAACGTGCAGCGCGCGCACAAGGCCTGGGATTTGCTCTCGTGCGTGGGCAACGTCGACTTCACGCGCGTGGCGGCGCATGGCCACAGCATGGGGGGCTTCGTCACGGGACAGTTGTTGGGGACGCATCCGGCGGATTTCCGCGCGGCCTCGCACACGGCGGGGGGCGTGAGCACGGGTCCGAACTCCACCGACCCGGTGACCGCGGGGTTCATCACCACGCCGTATCAGCTCCACCACGGCGACGCGGACACGGTGGTGCCGCTCTCGCAGGACCAGGCGCTTCGGTCCATCCTCGTGGGGAACGGCATCCCCCACCAGCTCCATGTCTACGCGGGGTATACGCACACGCAGATTCCGCTCGACGCCACGATGCTGACTCGCGTGAGGAATTGGTATCGCGTGCACGGTGTCCTGCCCTGAGGGGTGGATGAATCCGTCCGGGTTTGACAGCCATGCGGCGCCTGGATTGTGGTGCGTCGCATGAGCTCATTCTCGGTGCGTCACAGGTTGTCGGGAGTCCTCGCCACCACGCTGCTGCTGTCCACGCCCGCCCTGGCCGACTGGGTCGGGGACCTGCGGGTGAAGAGCGCGCCGCTGGCCGGACAGAAGGGGGCGGCCCCGGAGACGAAGGGCAAGATGTTCGGCCGTCCGGGCATGCTGCGCATGGACCTGGCGCCGGCCGAGGTTCCCGGCGGCATGTCCATCATCTTCGACTGGGAGAAGCGCACGGGCACCACGCTCTTCCACGCGAAGAAGGCGGCCACGAGCCGCAGCCTGGATGACATGTCCGTGAAGATTCCCGGCACCTGCGTGGGCAAGACGCAGGACTTCGACGCCTGCTTCAAGGAGCAGGGCTTCAAGAAGGTCGGCACGGAGAAGGTCAACGGACATCCCACCGTCGTGTATGAGGGCGTGCCTCCTGGCGCCGAGGGCAGCATCCAGCGTCAGAAGGTCTGGCGTCCCACGGACCTCCCCGAGGTCGCCTACGTGCGCAGCCAGACGTTCGGCAAGGACGGCAAGGTCCAAGCGGACATCGAGGTCACCAACATCCAGATGGGCGCGCAGGCCGCGGCGCTCTTCGCCGTTCCTCCCGGCTATGAGGAGCTGGACGCCACCAGCGCCGCGCCCCCCATCATGGGGTCCTTCAAGCCGGAGGACTTCAAGGGCAAGACGCCCGAGCAGATCCAGGAGATGATTCGTCAGCGCATGGGCCAGCAGGGCACGCCGCCCGCGCCTCCCCCCGCGAAGACGAAGTAGCTCCGAGTCACCCCACGCGGGACGCCGCGCCGCCGCTACCGGAGCTCAATGCACGAGCTTGGGGGCGGCGGTGCTTCGCATACAGGTCGTCTCGCCACGCCAGCAGGTCGGGGAACTCGGCGGCCACTGCTTCGTGATGCCAGATTTCGCGCGTCCCCGGGCCAAGCGGCATCCACGCATCATCCACCGGCCGCGTGAACTGGAGCATCATGCACGCGGTGACGTCCGCGTAGGTGAAGCCGTCTTCCAAGTAGGGCCGCCCCCGAAGCTCCGCGCGCAGGTGCTCCAGCGCGGGGATGGCCGTCTGCCGAATCGCCGCCTCCGGGTCGGCCATCGCCTTGTGCTTGCGTGCGATGAAGCGCGCCCCCAGCCGGGCCGTCGGCGCGGACACACCCCGGAGGAAGCCTGGGATGAAGGAAGGCAGGCTCTCCGCCTGCGCGCGCGGATGGTGAGACAGGCGACTCACCACGCTGGAGCGGGCGATGCCCAACACCTGGTCACTCAACGCCTCCCAGCGCTGGATGGAGGCCATCGCGCTGTCGGGAAACAAGGCCGAGCCCTGCCCCAGCGTCTCCGCGCGGCGGGCGATGGCGAACGAGCCCGTCGTCGTCGCGACATCCTCGTCGACGAACATCGGAACAGAGGGATGCGTGCCTTTCGGGGTGCGCCAACGCAGGGCCAACTCACCGATGAGCGGCATGTGCTCACGGTAACGGTAGTCCACACGGTGGTGGTCCAGCGCCCAGCGAGCCTTCTCCGTCCAACCCGAGTAGTGCATCCCGTAAAGAGTGCGCATGCGCCGGGACGCTACAGCCTCCATGGGCTCCATGCATACTGGCCCCATGCTTCCAGCGCTCCAGCTTCACCTCCGAGACTTGAGCAGCGCCCTGGTCACAGCCTGGCGACAGGAGTTCGCGGACCTGCCCGGCGTCACCATCTCCCACGGCGACATCTTCTCCGAGCGAGAGGGAACCCTCTCCTCCGAGGCCCCCATCGACGTGCGCGCGGACGCCATCGTCAGCCCCGCCAACAGCTTCGGCTTCATGGATGGAGGCATCGACGCGGTCTACACGTACCAACTCGGCCCTCAGGTACAGGAGCGACTCCAGGAACTGCTCGCCCAGGAGCACGGCGGCGAGCTGCCCGTTGGCTGCGCCGTCATCGTGCCCACAGGGCGCGAGGAGATTCCCTGGTGCATCAGCGCCCCCACCATGCGCGTCCCCTCGGACGTCAGCGAAACCGTCAATGCCTATCTGGCGCTCCGGGCCTCACTCCGAGCCGTCCTCGCTCACAACGCCACCGCGAAGCACCCCATCCGCACCGTGCTCTGCCCAGGACTGGGCACCGCCGTCGGTCGCATGCCACCAGCACGGTGCGCGAAGCAGATGAAGGAAGCCTGGCTGAACACCGTGCGGGGACCGCAGTACATTCCCGTTTCTGTACGACAGGCCGCTGAGGATGACTGGAAGCTGAGACAGTAGCGCCGCGCGGGTCCTCCGCCTCCTCGGCCCCGTGGTACAAGCCCGCCCGATGAGCCCCGCCAAGAAGACCCCGTCCGCGCGGAAGAAGTCTCCGGCCACGAAGTCATCGGCCGCTGGGAAGTCCGCTCCCGCGAAGCCCGCGCCCGTGAAGTCCGTGGCCGCGAAGTCCGCTCCCGCGAAGTCCGTGGCCTCGAAGTCCGCGCCCGCCACCGCGACGCCCACGGGCGACTTGCCCATCGTCTTCTTCGCGAACCCGGACGCCTTCGACACGTGGCTCCAGAAACACGCTGCCACGTCGCGCGGTGCGTGGCTCAAGTTCTCCAAGAAGGGCAAGAGCCCCGTGTCCCTCACGTACCAGGAGGCACTCGAGGTCGCGCTGACGTGGGGCTGGATTGACAGCCAGAAGGGTCGCTTCGACGACTCGGCCTATGTCCTGAAGTTCACCCCGCGCGGGCCTCGGAGCATCTGGTCGAAAATCAATCGCGACAAGGTGCTCGCGCTCATCGAAGCAGGCCGGATGAAGCCCTCGGGCCTGGCCGAAATCGAGAACGCGAAACAGAACGGACGCTGGGAGGCCGCGTATGACTCCCAGAGCAAAATCACCGTGCCCGAGGACCTCGCGGCGGCCCTGGCCGCCCATCCCCGCGCGGAGGCGTTCTTCGCCACCCTCAACTCGGTCAACCGCTACGCGGTCCTCTTCCGCATCCACCACGTGAAGAAGGCCGAGACGCGCGCGCGCAAAATCGCCGAGTACGTCGAGATGCTCGGCAAGCACGAGAAGCTTCACAACTGACGCAGGACGCTCCACCTCCGACATGGCCGAATCCTCCAGCAATCCACCGGTGCTCTCCGTCCGCGAGCTCTGCAAGTCCTACGCGAACACCGTCGCCGTGGATGGCATCTCCTTCGAGGTCGGCCGCAACGAAATCGTCGGTCTGCTCGGGCCCAACGGCGCCGGAAAGACGACGACCATCAACATGGTTCTCGGCGTCCTCGAGCCCACCTCCGGCACCATCCACATCCAGGGCGTGGACCTCTCCAAGCGCCGCTCGCAGGCGCTCGAGTACACCAACTTCGCCGCCGTCTACGCGCCGCTCCCCGGCAACCTCACCGTCGTCCAGAACCTGCGCTACTTCGGGATGATCTACGGCGTGCAGCGCATCTCCGAGCGAATCGAGGCCCTGCTCCAGGAGTTCGACCTCGTGCGCTTCCGCGACACCAAGTGCGGGGTGCTGTCCTCGGGAGAGCAGACGCGCGTCGCGCTCGCCAAGGCCATGCTCAACCGGCCCCAACTGTTGCTCCTCGACGAGCCCACCGCCTCGCTGGACCCGTCGACGGCGCGAGACATCCGCGCCCGCATCCGCGACTTCACCGCGAACGGCACCGGCGGCGTGCTGTGGACGTCCCACAACATGTACGAGGTGGAAGAGGTGTGTGACCGCGTCCTCTTCATGTCGCGCGGCAAGGTGCTCCTCCAGGGAGACCCTCGCAAGCTGCCCCATGAGCACGGCAAGGCGACGCTGGAGGAGCTGTTCATCACCGTGGCCCGCGAGCCCCTCGCACTGGAGCACCCCTAGCCATGCGACTGTCCCGCGCCGCCGCCATCGTCCTGCGCCAGTTCTATCTGCTGCGCGGCAGCCCCTCGCGCGTCTTCCCCCTCTTCGTCTGGGTGGCCATCGACATCGTCCTGTGGGGCTTCATCACCCGCTACCTGGGCACCATCACCCACCAGCCCGGCATGGACCTGTTGCCCGCGCTGCTCGGCGCGGTGCTCCTCTGGGACTTCCTCACCCGGGTGATGCAAGGCGTGACGATGGCGTTCTTCGAGGACGTCTGGTCGCGCAACTTCCTCAACGTCTTCGCCACCCCCATGACCATCACCGAGTACGTCACCGGGCTGGTGCTCTCCAGCATCGCGACCAGCTCGGTGGGGCTCGTCGTCATGCTCGTCGTCGCGGGCGCCGTGTTCGGCCTGTCGATGCTCGTCTATGGCGCCATGCTGGTGCCGTTCCTGCTGGTGCTGTTCCTGTTCGGAATCGCGCTCGGCATCATCGGCACGGCGGTGGTGCTGCGACTGGGGCCCTCCGCGGAGTGGTTCATCTGGCCCATCCCCGCGCTCCTGTCCCCATTCGTCGGCGTCTTCTATCCGCTGTCCACACTGCCCTCGTGGATGCAGGCCATCGCCCGCCTCCTGCCCCCGTCCTACGTGTTCGAGGGCATGCGGACCATCGTCTCCGGTGGCTCGGTGTCGTGGACGACGGTGCTGATGGGGGGCGGCCTCGCCGTGCTCTACATCGTGCTGGCCGCCCTCTTCTTCAACCGCGTGTTCCGCCTCGCCGTGCGCACGGGCCTCATCGCCCGCTACAGCGCGGAGAGCGTGAGCTGAGCGCTCAGTCCATCAACTGCTGCGACAGGTAGACGTGGTGCAGCGCCCACCGGCGCGCATTGAGCATCGGGTCCGAGTCGTTCGAGTGCCCGCCGTCGGTGTTCTCGAAGTACAGATACGGCAATCCCATCGCCTCCAACTTCGCGGCGAACTTGCGCGCGTGGCCCGGGTGCACGCGGTCGTCCTTCGTATTGGTGGTGATGTACGGCTTGGGGTAGCGCACGCCCGGCTTGAGGTTCTGGTAGGCGGAGTACTTCGAGATGAACGCCGCGTCCTCGGGGACGAACGGGTTGCCGTACTCCCCCACCCACGACGCGCCCGCCGGCAGCTTCGGGTAGCGCATCATGTCGATGAGCGGGCTCTCAATCACGACCGCGTTGAGCAGCTCCGGATGCTGCGTCATCACCACGCTGGTGAGGACACCGCCGTTGGAGCGGCCATAGATGCCGATGTGCTTCGGTGAGGTGAGCTTGCGGCGGACCAGGTCCTCCAGCACGGCGGCGAAGTCGTCGAACGCCCGCTGACGCTTCTCGCGCAGCGCGGCCTGATGCCAGCGCGGGCCGAACTCGCCACCGCCCCGGATGTTGGCGACGACGTACGCACCCCCGCGCTCCAGCCACAGCTTGCCCACCTCCGGCAGATACATGGGCGGCTTGGACACCTGGAACCCGCCGTAGCCGTACACCACCGTCGGCGTGACTCCGCCGGCCTTGGGCTTCAGCGGCCGCACCAGGAAGTACGGCACCCGCGTCCCATCCTTCGACTTCACCCAGAACTGCTCCACCCGGTGCTTGGACGCATCGAAGCGCGCCGGCAGCGACTTCACCTGCTTCACCGTGCCCGCCGCCGCGTCACCGAGCCACAGCGACGTCGGCTCCAGGAAGCCCTCCGCGCCCGCGAACAGCTTCTCGTGCGAGGACGACGTGGCCACAATCTCCACCGACGCGTTCTTCGGCATCGCCAGCCGCTTGCGCGTCCAGCGGCCCTTGTTCGACGTGTAGACATCCAGCGCGCCCTTCACGTCCTCGTACAGATTGACGAGCAGCCGGGTGCGCGTGGCCGACACGCGCTCGATGGCCTGGCGCGGTCCGGGCTGGAAGATGAGCGTGGGCTTCGCCTTCGCGGCGTCCTGCTTCAGCGCGTCCAGCGACCAGGCCAGGAGCGCGCCCTGCTTGAAGCCTCCCCAGTCCTCTTCAATCGTGAAGACCACCTGCCCCTGGACGAACGCATGGAACGACACCTTGCGCGGAAAGGGCAGCCGCACCGGCGCCGCGTCCCCGAGCAGGAACAGCTCCGACTCATAGAA
The DNA here is from genome assembly GCF_010894455.1 of Myxococcus eversor. Taxonomy (GTDB): domain Bacteria; phylum Myxococcota; class Myxococcia; order Myxococcales; family Myxococcaceae; genus Myxococcus; species Myxococcus eversor. The sequence goes on from NZ_JAAIXY010000003.1 coordinate 459,058, forward strand.
CGTCACCGCGCGATTGATGAGCACGCCCTGGAGCTGTCCGTCCTCGTCGTGCAGGACGGTGGGCGAGGCGGACACATCCGTGCGCTCACCTCGAAACACCTCGGTCGCCTGCTCCACCGGAGTGCCGCGCTTCCAGCGCTTGAGCACGAACGGGTAGCCGGACTCGGTGAGGGTGTCACCGCCCCAGTCCTGGCCCACGAGCAGCGTGTCCACGTCCAGCCACGACACGGACTGCTTGCCCTCCTTCAGCCGGAAGCCGCCGTCGACGAACTGCTTCGTCCCGGTGTCGAACTCGCGCGACTCCACCGCGTCCTTGCCACCGTTGGAGAGGGAGACGATGCACTTCAAGTCAGCGGGAGGCAGGCAGTCGATGCCCTTCCAGACCCAGGGCGCGCCCTCCTGCTTCGCCAGCGCATCCACGTCCAGCACCGTCTCCCAGGGGATGGCGGCGCTCGCGTAGCCCTCCGTCGTCGTGTGCCGCCACAGCCCGCGCGGGTTCGTCGCGTCCTGCCAGAAGGTGTCCACGCCCCCGGCTCGAAAGGAAGGCGTGGGGATGCGGTCGGTGGCGGTGAAGATGCGCAGCGCCTCCGCCTGGAAGGGCTCGAAGCGCGGGTCCTTCTCCAGCACCGCCTCCGTCTTCGCGTTCTGCGCGCGCACCCACTCCAGCGCCCGCTGCCCCTGCACCTCCTCCAGCCACAGGAAGGGGTCTTCTTCCGCCGCCAGCGCCGAGGAAGCAGTCAAAAGCCCGGTCAGCAGCGGCGCGACAAACAACCTGCCCATGTCCTCATCTCCTGGTGCGGTGCGGCGAGCCCTCCAACACGGCCCGCCAGCGCCCATTCCGGTGGGTCAGCTTCGCCCAACCCCGCCGCTCGGGCCACCCGCGCACCGTGGCCCCTATCGGAGACACACCGAGTCCTGCTCAGCTCGAGTCCCTGGCGCAGAACTTCCCGCCAGTTCAGTCGTTCAGAGCCTCCATGACCCTCCCTGTCCCGCGTCTCCGCCGGGTGCTCCGCACCCTGGGCCTCGCCGCGTCACTCCTCCTGGTGCCGGGCCTGGTGCTCGCCGCCCGCCCGAACGCGCCCTCTCCCGGGGGTCGCGACCGCCCCCTCACCTTCGTCTCCACCGACAAGCCCTTCTATCGGCCGGGCGAGTCCGTCCTGGTGCGAGGGCTCGTGCTCCAGGCCCTCTCCCACAAGCCCATGACCGGCGGGGTGAACGCCCTCATCGAGGTTCGTGGCCCCCGGGGAGACCTCATCGCCCAGGGCCGGGTGGCCTCTCCCGAGACGGTCTGGGGCTACTCGTGGCCCATCCCCGCCGGACAGGCCGGTGGTGAGTACACCCTGCGCGTCAGCGACCCCTGGACGGCCGGGGCCCCGGTGGAGCGCAAGTTCGAGGTGCGGGCCTACCGCGCGCCCCGCCTGAAGACGCAGGTCCAGTTCCTCCGCGATGGCTATGGCCCCGGAGACACCGTCACCGCGACGCTCGACGTGACGCGCGCGGAGGGCGGCGTGCCCGAGACGGCGAAGGTGACCGCCACCGCGCTCGTCGACGGCGCCAGCGTGGCCCAGGAGTCATGCGCGGTGGACCCGCAGGGCCGCTGCACCGTCCGCTTCAACCTGCCGAAGAACATCGAGCGCGGCGAGGGGACGCTGGCCTTCACCATCCAGGATGGCGGCGTGGTGGAGACGGCGGCGAAGACGATTCCCATCCTCCTCCAGACGCTGGACCTGGCGATGTACCCGGAGGGCGGTGAGCTGGTGGCGGGGCTGACGTCGCGCGTGTACTTCGAGGCGAAGACGCCCGCGAGCAAGCCCGCGGACCTGACGGGCGTCGTGCTGGACATGAAGACGGGCAAGATTGTCGCCAACGTCCGCTCGGAGCACGAGGGCCGGGGCCGCTTCGAACTCACCCCTCGCGCCGAGACGAACTACGCGCTGCGCATCGACTCGCCGGCCGGCATCAAGAAGACCTTCCCGCTGCCCGCCGTGAAGGCGAGGGGCGCGGTCATCCGCGCGCGGGAGGACGTGATTCCCCCGGGCGGGCTGGTGCGGCTGGTCGTGAGCAACACGGGCGTGGGCCGGACGTCGGTCTCGCTGAGCCAGCGCGACCTGCGCGTGGCCTCGGCGGTGCTCGACGCCGATGACGAGAACCCGGTGACGTTGGATCCAGGCAAGGCGGATGGCGTGCTCATCGCCACGGTGTGGGACGCGGATGGACGGCCCCTGGCGGAGCGACTGGTGTTCCGTCAGCCCGCGAAGGAAATCACCGTGGAGCTGAAGGCGAACCGCGCCCGCTACGAGCCGGGCGCGCCCGTGGAGCTGACGGCGCGCACCCTGCGCGGCGGCGAGCCCGTCTCCGCGCTGGTGATGCTCACCGTCACCGACGACGCGGTGCTGCAGCTCCAGGAGAAGCGCGAGCACGCGCCCTCGCTTCCGGTGATGGTGCTGCTGGAGCACGAGGTGAAGGAGCTGGCCGACGCGCAGCTCTACTTCGACAAGAAGAACCCGAAGTCGCGCCTCGCGGTGGACCTGCTGCTGGGGACCCAGGGCTGGAGGCGCTTCGCGTTCATCAACCCGCGCACCTTCATGTCCAGCCATGGTGAAGCGGCCCAGCGCGCGCTCGCGATGCATGCGTCACTGCGGTTGCCGGGCCTGCGCGACGACAACGAGCGCGGGCAGCGCCGTCCCAAGGCGCCTTCCAGCGCCAAGGGCGGCATGCGGTGGAACAAGGCCCAACCGGTGGTCGAGGAAGAGCGAGAAGAAGGCGGGGCCGATGGCGCTTTCAGGGATGACGCCGTGGCCGCCGGGGGCGTGGTGGCCATCCCCGTGGCCGCCATGCCCGCGGCTCCCCCCGCTGCTGCGCCTGCCCCCGCCCCTGTCGAGCCTGCTCCCATTCTGGCCGCCGAGGCCGAGATGCAGCCTCCGGCGGAAATCCAGATGCAGAGGATAGAGGTCCTCGATGCGCCCCACGACGAGGAGATGCCCAGGAAGAAGAGGGCGATCGCCAAGGAATGGGAGGAGCCGCTTCAGGCCTCGCCGTTCATCTATCTCCGCGAGTACGCGCACATGACGCGGCCGGGTCGCAAGTCCGGGGACCGGGTGGACTTCGCGGAGACGCTCTACTGGAACTCGGGCGTGCGCACCGACGCGCGCACCGGCGAGGTCCGCGTGCGCTTCGCGACCAACGACTCCGTGACGACGTTCAAGGCCACGGCCGGCGCGGTGGGTGACGGCGGTGAGCTGGGCTCGGCCGTGGCGGAGCTGGAGTCCTCGCAGCCCTTCTACGTGGAGCCGAAGCTGCCGCTGGAGGTGACGTCGGGTGACGTCGTCCGCCTGCCGGTGGCGCTGGTGAACGGGACGGACGCCGCGCTGACGGGTGTCTCGCTGAAGGCGGAGCTGAAGGGCGACGTGAAGCTGTCCGGCAACAAGAGCATGGACCTGGCCGCGAACGGGCGCGGGCGCCAGCTCCTCTCGCTGGAGATTGGCCAGCAGTCGCAGCCGGTGGACCTGAAGCTCATCGCGAGCACGGGCAACTACACGGACACCGTCACCCGCACGCTGTCCATCAAGCCCCGAGGCTTCCCTGGCACCGTGTCCTTCGGCGGGCTGCTGTCCTCGAAGAAGCCGGCCACGCACACCATCACCCTCCCCGACAGCGTGCTGCCCGGCAGCATCCGCGCGAGCATCGCCCTGTACCCGGGCCCCGTGTCCAACCTGACGGAGTCGCTCGCGCGCCTCATCCGCGAGCCGAGCGGCTGCTTCGAGCAGACCAGCTCCACCACGTACCCGATGACGATGGCGCAGCAGTACTTCCAGACGCACACCGGGGTGAACCCGGAGCTCGTCGCCTCCGCTCGCGAGAAGCTGACGTCGGGCTACCAGCGCCTGGTGGGCTTCGAGACGAAGGAGCAGGGCTACGAGTGGTTCGGCGAGGCCCCTGGCCACGAGGCCCTCACCGCCTTCGGCCTGCTCCACTTCACGGACATGCAGCAGGTCCACAACGTGGACACGCAGATGCTGCTGCGCACGCGGGAGTGGATGCTGAAGCAGCGGGACGGCCAGGGCGGCTTCAATCGCAAGCGTCGCGCGCTGCACGTCTGGGTGGAGGACGCGGACACGTCCAACGCGTACATCACCTGGGCGATGCTGGAGAGCGCGCCACAGAAGGACGCCACGGCGAAGGAGCTGGCGCGCGAGGTGGCCGCGGTGAAGCAGGCCGCGACGAAGAGCAGCAACAGCTATGTCGTCGCCCTGGCGGCCAACGTGCTGTCGCTCGCGGGTGACAGCGCGTCAGCCAAGGCGATGATGGGCCGGCTCGCGAAGCTCCAGCAGCAGAACGGCGTGGTCAGCGGCGGCACACAGTCCATCGTCGGCAGCTCGGGGGACTCGCTCGAAATCGAGACCACGGCGCTGTCCGTGCTCGCCTGGCTGCGCGAGCCGGAGTACCTGGCGAACGTGCAGCGCGCGATGAAGTACATGGCGGAGTCCAGCGACGGGGGTCGCTACGGCTCGACGCAGAGCACGGTGCTCGCGCTGCGCTCCATCATCGCCTACGACAAGGCCCACGCGGCCAACCTCCGCCCGGGACGGGTGCGCATCTTCGTGGAGGGTCGCCCGGTGGGTGAGCCGGTCAGCTTCACGGGCTCCGCGCAGGAGGCGCTCAAGCTGCCGGACGTGAGCAAGCTGCTCGGCCCGGGCGGGCGTCAGCTGGAGCTGCGGATGGAGGATGGCTCGGAGCTGCCGTACACGGTGGAGGTCACCTTCAACGCGCTGGTGCCGGACAGCTCCAAGGACACGCAGGTCTCGCTGGAGGTGGCCCTGGCGAAGCACGAGCTCATCGAGGGCGAGCCCACCGAGGCCCGCGTCATGGTGATGAATCGCACCGGCCTGCACCTGCCGACGGCGGTCGCCATCTTCGGCGTGCCTGGCGGCCTGGAGGTGCGGCATGACCAGCTCAAGGAGCTGGTGAAGCGCAAGGTGGTGGATGCGTACGAGGTGATTGGACGCGACGTCGTCCTGTACTGGCGGGGCATGGAGGCGAAGAAGCGCATCGACGTGCCGCTGTCGCTGGTGGCCTCGGTGCCCGGCACGTATACCGGCCCCGCGAGCCGCGCGTACCTGTACTACGCCGATGAGCACAAGGTCTGGTCCGAGGGCGTGAAGGTCACCATCGCCCCGAAGTCCTGAGTCGCTGAAACCCGTGGAGGGCTTCCAGGGACGGCCCGTCGCTCAGGGTCCCTGGAAGCTCTTCGCGCGGAAGGTGAGCACCAGCGTGTCGCGGTGCCCCTGGGCGCCCACGGGTTGGATGGGCGTGCTCTCGTGGATGACGCGCTCGTCGTCGAGCAGCAGCGCCGACCAGGGCTCCGTCAGCGTGAAGCGGATGCCGTTGGGGCCCGCGGCCTCGAACACGCGCGTCTCTCCGCCCTTGATGTCCTGGCGACCGACCAGCAGCACGACGACGAAGTCCACGCCGTCGCGGTGCGCGCCCTCGGGCGTCGGCCGGCCGATGCCATCCGTGGTGTCGATGCGGAACTGGTGCGACTCCACGTACCAGGTCTGCTGTCCCTTCAGCGCGGACGCGCAGGCCGCGAGCTGGCTCAAGAGCCGGGGCCACTCGGGACGCTCGACGACGGTGGACGTCATCGGCTCGAACCAGCGCTCCAGTCCGCCGTGCAGGGCGTTGTATTCTACGGGCTGCCAGTGTGCGCGGTGGGGCACGGAGGTGACGGTGTCGCCGTCGACGATGAAGCACGAGTGTCGACGCGAGCGATACCGGCCACCGTCGCGCAGGTAGCTGTCCGCCGGGAGGTCATCCCAGGTGGGGCGCCAGAGGTCCATCGTCGCGGCGGGGATGCCCACCAGCTCGGACAGGCCCGCGCGGTCCAGGACGGCATAGCCCCGGTCGCGCAGGGTGGTGAGGGCATCGGGAGGAGCGGAGATGGGCGGAGAGAAGCTCATGGGCGCGAGGACACCGTTGCCAGCGAGTCATCGTCCTTCCGGCCACCGTCGTCAACACTCGCGTCTCGTGCGGGCTCGTCGGTCCTCCAAGTGAAGGGCCCGGAGTGCTGGCAGGCGGGCACGTCACGGGCTCGCGAGGTCAGCGCACTGGAAGCTCGCGGAAGCTCAGTCCGTCCAGTTCGAGCTGCTCCACGGCGTCCTTGAAGCGCTGGGTGACAACGAGCACCATCGCGTAGTTCCTCAAGCGCATCAGGTCCAGGTCTGGCGGCAGTGAAGCCGCGTCGAGGATGGGCTCCTTGGGGAGGCCATGGCCTCGACGGCCGCACTTGGGACAAGGCGTCGCGAACCGAGGGGGAATGCAGTCAGGGTGCAGCATCCCTCGGTGCTGAACATCGAACTCCAGGAGTTCTTCGACACCCTTCGGCCGAAAGCGCAGCGCCGTTCTCACGGTGCGCAGACCTCGAAGCCCCTTCGAGAGCAAGGGTTCGAGCACGTCCTCGCGAACGAGCAGGATGTCCCCATATTGGTGAACGAAGGCGGAGAAGGGTCCCTTGGCCGTCCCCACGAGCGGGCCAAAAGTCGCTCCAGGCTCCAGAGGGTCATCTGGAGATACGAGGCCACGCACCTGGTCGCGCAGCCGTTCGTACTCCGTGAAGTCCTGCTCCAGTCGAGCCTTCTCGTACTTCTTCGCCTCTGACAGGACGGACAAGTCCGCAGCGGGGTGGTGCACGCCCGCTCCACCCCAGATGGCCTTGCAGGTGGGGCAATTCACGCCCGGCAGCATCCATCTGTGCGCACCGTTGTACTCACCGATTTGTGGATCGGGTTCGCCACCCGGCAGAAGGTCGTAGAATCTCATGGCGGGTCAGAACTCGAAGGCGGGACCTACCAGGAGATGGTAGGGCAGAATCGGTCCCACCAAGTCGAAGCGAACAATCAATTCCCGAGCGTACCGGTACATCTCCTCTTGGGTAGCACCTCGATTGATTCGCTGAAACTTCCTCCATGCCTCGTTCCAGGCCCCACCCTTCACACCATGGTGGATGCGGTGGCAGGTGTCGACGTCGATGAGCATCGTCTCCTTGTGGATGTTGATGCCACGGAACTCGAACCAGGACTTGAGCGCTTCCTCCTGGGGAAAGATGTGGTGCTTCTCGCGAGGCTTCGTCGCCAGCGCCTTCGCCATCTCCAGCAGTCGCTTCTGACTGGGCAGCAGCTCCCGCCCGTACCAGCGAATGATGAAGACGGGCTGCGCGTCCCCGGGCAACCCCTGGACATAGCCCCAGTTGCGCTGCGGTGAGCGCACCGCGCTCGGCGGCAGCACGAACGAAGCACCCCGCGCCGGCACCACCTGGCCCCAGGACTCCACGTCCTCGCACCGATAGAGGCCACATGCCTCCGCCGCGCACAGGAACGTGACGCACACGCCTTCCTCCAGCCGCGTGTACTCATCCGGATACTCGTGCTCACTCGCGGGCGTCGGCGTCGTCGCGCACGACGACAGCCAGACAGCCAACCAGCACCACAGCCACCACTTCATGACGCCCCCCGGGCAGACCTTCCACCCGAGGGGTCATATCAACAGCTACTTCTTCCCGTACTCCAGCTTCGTCCCCTTCCGCTGCGCGTAGATATACGCCTCCATCGCGCGCAACCTCGGGTCCCCATCCGCGAGCGGCTTGCCGCGCACCGGGTTCTCGATGCACCAGTTGATCATGTCCCGCAGCAGCGCCACGCGGCCCAGCTGCACCTGGTACTTCGGATACGTCTCCGGATGCGTGTTCGATGCATCCGGGTGGCACATGTCACAGGACACCGCAATCGTCCCTCCCACCGCCGCCGCGTCGTGGAACACCCGGTGTCCCTCGTCCACGAACTGCTGCGTGGACGCCGCCCACACCGCCTCGTCTCGCTGGGTGAACGCGCCGTAGGAGTGCCCGTCCTGGATGTTCACCCCCGCCTCCTTGCGGACCTCCTTGCCACCGCTCTCCGCCGTCACCCCTCCCTCGCGGATGTCCCCTCCCGTCGCGGGCTTCTGCGTCCCCATGGGCGGGTTCTTCTGCTGCGGCGCCTGCTTCTGTCCCTGCGCCACCCCGGGCGGCGGCGCCGGGTCCCAGTTCGCATCCGGGTTCTTCTTCAGCCACGTCTCCATCAACTCCGCCGACACCCGCGCCGCCTGCTCGCGCGTCAGCGATTGCCCCTCCTTGACGCCCTTCACCTCCAGGGATGTCTCTCCGTCGCACATCCCCACCACCAGGTTGCCGTCCTTCGACACCGGCACCTTGTGACGCGGCAGCTCCGTCGCCTGAAGAGACTCGGGGCGCGGCGCGGGACTCGTGGCCAGTGCCACGCCCCCCGCGAAGGACAACAGCGCTCCCGCTCCCACCCACAGCTTCATCCGGTAGGTCATCGTGTCCCCTCGCGCTCAGTAGCTCGGAAGCTTCGTCCGGGGCGGCGCATCCTGCTTCCCGCCCGACGCGAGGTAGCTCGCGCGCACGGTGATGGGATTGCGCTCCCAGAGGTTGTACAGCTTGTCCACCAACCCCGACTCCAGCACGTCCATCCGCCCATCCCCGCAGCCGTCGAACTGGCTGAACGGGTCCGGCCGATTCATCTGCACCGTCAACTGAGGCAACCCCTCCGGCGCATACGGCCACGGCCACGCCGTGGACAGCATCCCGTGGAACTGGATGTTGTTGATGCGATTGCTCAACAACTGGTGCGTGTGCCCATGGATGACGGTGACACGCTCGAAGGGCTTGAGCAGCGCCTGCACCTCGTCCGCGTCGTCCGTCCAGAAGTTCCAGGGCCGGTAGTACTTGTAGAGCGGCGAGTGGCTGAACACGATGACCGGCGTCTTCTTGTCCACCTTCGCCAGGTCCTGCTTCATCCACTCGCGCTGCTCTCCGCCCACCTCGAAGCGAGACTGGATGCCATTGTCCAGGCCCGCGACAATCTGCATCCGCTCCTTCGGCGTGAGCTTCCGCTCCGTCCAGAAGTCCTTCTCGTGAATCGAGTTGAGCACCACGAAGTGCACGCCCTTGTGGTCGAACGAGTAGTTCGGCGCGCCGAACAAGTCCCGCCACAGCTCCCCCATGTCGAGGAACCAGTCGTGCTCGCCCACCATCATCCGCACGGGCGCCTTCACGCTCTTGAGAATCTGCGCCCCCAGCTTCAGCTCTCCCGCCTGCCCCAGTTGCGCCAGGTCCCCACCGAACAACACGAAGTCCGGCTGCGGGTCCAACCCGTTGACGTCGTCCACCGCCTTCAGGATGGAGCGGATGAAGCGGTCATTCAGCTTCTGCTCGTACAGGTGCGTGTCGGAGATGTACGCGAAGGAGAAGCGCGGCTTGGTCCCCTGCGCCTCCGCCACGTTGACGAGCTGGAAGCTCTGCGGCGACCTCAAGCCCATCCCCGCGACGATGCCCGCGGACATCCCCGCCACCCGCAGGAAGGCGCGCCGGTCCAACCGCTTCAGGCCCTCGAAGAAGGCGTCGCGTTCCTCGTAGTGCTTCGTCTCGATGCTTCGGAACTTGTTCCCCATGGACGGCGCCTCCTCAGGGCTGCTTCGTCGAAGCGGGTTTGGGCAGCGTCTCGGTGCCATACACACCGATGTCCGCCGGGTTCTTCACCGACAGGTCCGGATTGGGCGCCAGGTCTCCCAGGTTGCCCTTCTTCCCCAGCGCCACCGCGGTGTCCCGCTCCGGCCGCTGGCCCTTGCGCCCGCGCTGTCTCGCCAGTTCCTGACCGTTGTATTTCGTGAAGCGCTCGTCGGTCAGCGTGAAGAGGAAGGCCACCAGGTCATCGATTTCAGGCTCCGTCAGCCCCAGTCGCTGCATCCCACCGTCCAGGAACGGATTGGCCACCCCGCCCTTGTTGTAGTGGTCCATCACGTCCCACAGCGTCGGCAGCGAGCCGTCGTGCATGTACGGGCCGGTGATTCCGACGTTGCGCAGCGTGGGCGTCTTGAACGCGCCCACGTCGTTCTCCTGCTTCGTCACCAGGAAGCGCCCCAGCTCGGAGAAGCGCGTCTGCAGCGCCAGCTCGTCAATCTGCCGCTCGTCGCCCAGGCGGACGACCTTCACGCCCTCGCGCGCCAGCTGCGGGAAGTCCTGCTTGTGCGCGGCGACGCCGATGTTGTGGAACTTCTGGTCGCTGAACAGCGGCGACACCGCGTTGCCCGCGTGACAGGAGTTGCACCGCGCCTTGCCGTTGAAGAGGGCCCAGCCCCGGCGCTCCGACTCGTTGAGCGCCTTCGACTCGCCGTGGATGAAGCGGTCGAAGCGCGCGTTGCCGGAGAACTGCGTGCGCTCGAAGGCGGCGATGGCCGACGCCAGGTCGTCGTAGGTGATGTCCCGCTTGAAGACGGCCTGGAAGGCGGTGACGTACTCGGGAATCCCGCGCAGCTTCGTCACCACCGCCTCTGGCGAGGGCATGGCCATCTCAATCGGATTCAAGATGGGGAGCTTCGCCTGGTCCTCCAGCGTGGACGAGCGCCCGTCCCAGAACTGCGAGGCATTGAAGAGCGCGTTGAGCACCGTGGGGCTGTTGCGCATGCCCTTCTGGCCCTTCACCCCTTCGGCCACCGGCTTGCCATCCGTGAAGCCCTTGTTCGGGTCATGGCACGTGGCGCAGGACGTGCTGTCATCCAATGACAGTCGCTTGTCGTTGAAGAGCTTCTCGCCCAACGCCACCCGCTCGGGTGTCGGTGCCGCGCTCGCGGGCACCGACAGCTTCCACAGCACGAGCGACACCCCGGACGGCAATGGTGATGGTGGCGGAGCCGAGCTCTGTGTTTCGGGCGCGGCGTGGCCCTCATGGGCCCACAGCAACACGGCGAGCGACAGGGCAACGCCTGACGGCGTTCGCATGGTCACCCCTCCCAACCGGCAACGGACGACGCCGCGAGAAAGTCGCGGCGCCCGATGCCGGAACAGCTCTTTCTGGAAAACACCACTTTCCTCGGCCCGCGGTCCAGGAGACCGAAGGAGGAGTGTCCACCTGTGGAAACCCACGGGGTCCGCGAGGCGGATGAGGTGTTGAGTCCTGGAGGAAGCGCGGTGCGTCAGCGCGCGGGCAGACGGAAGGCGCGCGCGCGGACAAGCAACCCGGAGGCGGTGGCCGGCGCGAGCACGGCGGCGGTGATGACGAGCCAGTCCACGGGGCCCCGCGCGCGCTCCACGTTGTAGGTGGCGGCCTGCACGAAGGTGAGGCACGCGTCCGCGGCGGTGAGGCACACCAGCGCGGTGGCCAGGCTGTCCCGCCAGCGGCTCACCAGCGAGAAGAGTCCCACCGCCAACCCCACGTCGAACAACACCCAACTCCACTGCACGCGCATGGAAGGGAACCAGCGCGTGGTGGCGGGCAGCGCCAGCAGCGCCGTCCAGGGAATCAGCAGCACCGCCAGCCCATGCACCAGCAGCCGGGGCCGCCGCAGCAGCGTCGTCACGCCGAAGCGCAGCAGACTGCCACGCGCGAAGGCTCGGAGCGCGTCATACACGGCGAGCAGTTCCCCCCGGGGCTCGGGGTATGCGAGCTGGAGCGGCACCCAGGTGTCCGGACGGAACTTCGCCTTGAAGGCGCGCAGGCCCTCGAAGTCGAACAGCGGCTTGCCGCATGCGCGCGCCAGTCGCAGCCACGACGGTACGGGGCCCGCGAGCGGCGCCAGGCCCAGCGTCACGTAGCGCCGTCCCTCGGCGGAGGCCGCGCGCATCGCCGCGTCCACCAAGGCCTCGGCGGTGCCGTTGGGCGCCTCGGGGTCTCTCAAGAGGTCCTGGAGGAACCAGCCATCCCGAGCGTAGACGGGCGACACGAGCAGGACCCCCACCAGTTCGCCCTTCACCTCCGCCGCGAAGGCGCGCCGCTCCCGCGCGAAGGCATCCGGACGCAGCTGCACCAGGAAGCCCATGGGCGCCATGCGGCGCGAGGCCAGCCAGCGCTCGCGCAGTCGCTCCAAGGCCTGTCGCGTGGGGTGCTCGGCGTCCTCCAGCACCTGCGCGGAGAGCTCGCGCACCACGACGTCATGCGCGCGCGCTCGGCGGAGCTGTTCGCGCAGGCTCTTGCTGCCGCGCACCACCGACTCCCAATGCGAGGGCTCCCACACCGGCTGCTCACCGATGGAGAGCGACTGCATGGGCACCCACTCCATGAAGCGCGGCTCCGTGGCGAAGAAGCACACCCGCCGGCCCGCACGGCGCGCCGTTTCCTGGAAGCCCGCCACCGCGCGCGCCAGGAACTCCGGCGCGGTGATGGGCGCGCCCGCCGCCACCCATGCGCCGCCCGTGTCCACGTACGCGACGAAGGCATCTCCCGCCGGGTCGAACCAGTAGCGGAAGCCCGGCATCAACACCTGGAAGGACGTGGCGTTCCACCCGAACCGGCGCAGCAGCTCCAGTGCCCGCTCGCGCTCTTGCGTTCCTGCCTCGCCGTCGGCGTCCACGTGACTCGAGCTCCTCGGGCCGTCAGGGGCCCGCCAGGTTCCTCGCACCCAAAGCCCTCCCGACGCCGACGATGCGCGCCTGGCGGGACTCTCCAGGGATGATGCCCACCTCGCGGAGACGTGTCTCACGCCGCGTCACTCGCGGGCAGTCCACGCTGTCCTCGGCCATGAGGCGCACCGTGCCGGGCGGTGAGCTGGCCTCATACGCACCTCTGGAAATATGCCTCCACGGGAGGGCGCCCCACCTCGCCCTCCGAGCGCTCGCCTGTCCAGCAGGCACAGTGCGAAGCAAGCCGCACCGCCCACGCCACGACGCGGTGCGAAGCGGGCCACACCGCTCACTGCCGCCCACGCGCGGCACCACGAAGCTCCGGGCAGGTCGCGAATGACCGCGTGAAACATCTGTCGACAGTTCACCAAGTCGCGCGGTGCACGAGTCGACGCCGTGAAGCGACACGCTAGACACGGGGCCCCTTTCACAGGAGCTCCCGGCTTGAGTCCTTCCAGACGTCCCGGTGCCCCCAGTGGCGCCGGGCACATCCCGCCCTGCATCCTCGCCGTCCTGCTGCTCTCCACACCGTCCGCCGCCGAGCCTTCGACAGGCGTGCGCACCAACACCGCGCGCCTCATGGGCACCGACGCGGCCGAGGTCATCGACGCGCCCGTGCTCGGCCTCCAGCGCACCGCGCTGCCCCTGTTCGCGGGGCTGGCGGTGGACACCTCCGTCTACGCGGACGTGATGCTCGCGCCCAACGTGGGCTTGCGCTGGGCGATGGCGGCGGGCCCGCACCGCCTGGTGCTCGGCGCGCGCTACACGCGGTTCATCGGCGCCTCCGTCTACTCCAGCATCGTCGAGTCGGAGACGCCCTCCATCCAACGCTTCGAGCCGGAGCTAAGCGGCCCGTCCTTCTACGGCGTCTACGGCCTCGTGCTCGGTCCCCTGCTCGTGCAGGGCGAGGCGCGCTACGCGCACTACACCTCCGACTATCTGTCCTTCACGGGCGGCGTCGCCTTCAACTTCACGGGCCCCTGGTCCGTGGTGGGCGAAGCGGGCGTGCGGGTGAAGGGTGGAGCGACGCTCCGAGCCGCCGCGGGCCTCCGCTATGGAGGAGAGCACCTCGGCTTCGGACTGGGCGTCACCTACGTGGACCTGAGCGACCCCGCTGTTCCGGGAGAGGAGCTGCCCGTCCTCCCCGTCCTCGACCTCTCCTGGACCTTCCGATGATGACCCGCGCGCTCCTCGCTTCATGCTTCCTGGTGTTGTCCGGCTGCTCGGCTGAAATCGCCATCGAGACCGAGCCCTTCGACGTGCGGGTGCCCGTCACCTCCGTCCTCCAGCCCGTCTACGCGGAGGTGGCGTTGGACCTGCCCGAGGAGTCGGTGAACACCGAGGACCTGGACCTCGTGGTGGAACAGGTCGCCTCCACGCTCGACGTCGTCAATCCATCCACGACGCTGACGCTGCGCACCTCCATGCGACTGTCCTTCACCGGGCAGGCCACGCCGGAAGAGCCCCTCCTCTATACGGACCTGAACCGGCCCGCGTACTACACCCAGGCCGCGGAGATTCTCCCCTCGCGCGAGTTCAGACCCGCCAGTCGCACGGCGGTGCGCATCGACAGCCCCGCGCTGAAGGACGCCGTGGGACGCCGGCGCGTCTGGTTCATCGTCAGCAACACCGTGGCGCGCGGGGACCTCGGCGCGCCGCAGCTTCCGGTGGAAATCCTGCTCGAGAACATCGTCTTCCAGGCCGTGCTCACCAAGCCGTTTCCGGGCCTGGGCGGCGCGCTGGAGGTCGGAGGACTGTAGCCCACGCTTCGCCCCTCGCGGCCCTCACCACTTCCCTGGGACGGAAGCGCGCTGCCCTCGTCTCGCACTCCGGGACGAGGCGCGCGTCGTGCCGCGCACCGCGCTCGCCCGTGGAGCGCGGCACCCTCGATGCACAGCGAGCCCCCCACGAGTGTCGAGCCTGGGGGGATGGATGCGCGGAAAGTGGAAGGCGGGTTGGAGGGAAGCAGGGGTCGTCGCGGTCCTGGCCCTCCTTCCGCACTGCGGAGGGAGCACCTCGTCCCAGGGCGCCGAGCCCATGGTGCGGCAGGGAGACTCCGCCGCCGGAGGAGGCACCTTCGTCGCGGTCGCCGACGCGCAGGTGGACTCCTCGCGGCCCTCGATGAACCTGGGCGCGGAGGAGCAGCTCTGCGTGGACCGCTCACCCACCGAGTACCGCGCGTTCCTGCGCTTCCAGGTGAAGGGCGTGCAAGGCCGCGTGAAGCGCGCCACCCTGCGCCTGTTCGTCACCAATGGCTCGGAGGATGGTCCCGTCGTCCATCGCGTCGACGCCCGGTGGAAGGAAGACGAAGTCACGTACGACCGGCAGCCTGCGCCCTTGGGGACGCCCCTGGCCGACGCGGGAGCACTGCGCGCCGGAAGCTGGACGGAGCTGGACGTGACGCAGGCGGTGACGGGCAACGGCGACCTGAATCTCGGGCTCTATTCGACGGGTGTCGACGGCTCGGACTTCAGCTCGCGCGAGGACAGCAACCCCGCCCTGCATCCACGCCTCGTGGTGGAGCTGGAGACGGCCTCACCGAGACCTCAAGCCCCCGCGCCCGACTGGGTGCTCCACCGGGGTGGACACGGTGACGAGCAGGTGCGGGTGATGGCGACCGCGGAGAACGGCCTCGACTTCCTCGTGGCAGGCGCCTTCACCGGCAGCGGCGACTTCGGAGGCGAGGTCTTCCTGGGTGAGCGAGGCCTCGTCGTCGCGCGCTACGGAGCGGACGGCGCGCACCAATGGTCTCGCGCGTATGCCGTGGGCGAGCAGGTGGGAGCCACGGGGCTCGCCGTCGCGGACTCGGGTGAGGCGTGGCTGGTGGGGACGTATCAAGGCGCTCCCGACCTGGGCACGGGTGCGCTGCCGCGCATCGACGAGACACCGGGCACCGCGGGCTTCTTCCTCCTCAAGCTGTCACCGGACGGCGAGCCGCTCTGGTCCAAGGGCTTTCGCGCGGAGCACACCCCCTCGGCCTCTGGCGTCAGCCGCACGGCGATGGTGCGCGCCCAGGCCGTGGTCATCGACCCGCAAGGCAGCCTCGTCGTCACCGGCCACTTCCAGGGGGAGATGGGCCTGGGCCGAGGCAGGCTGTTCGCGGACCCGGGCAACCGGACGCGGGATGCCACCGTGACGGCGCTCTTCCTCGCGAAGTTCCATGCGAATGGCGCGCACGCCTGGTCCCTCGCGTTTCCAGGGGGAGACTCGGGCACGCGCGTGGAGGCGCTCGCCACGGATGGCTCGGGCTTCATCTACGTGGGGGGAGACACCGACTCCTCGTTGCTGGGAGCGACAGCGCCACGCACGCCCTTCCTCGGGAAGCTCTCCGCCAACGGCACGCCGCAGTGGTTCCGCGCGCTCAACGGAGCTCGCGGCAGTGTTCGCGCGCTCGCGCCGCTAGCACAGGGGGACGTGGCCTTCGCCGGTGACGTCAGCGGCACGTTCTCCTTCGGCGGAGAGCAGCACGACGCGAGCGAGGACGTGCTGCTCGGCACGCTGCACTCGACGGCCGCGGAGGGCTGGGTGCGGGTGTTGGGCGAGCGGGGCGCGGCACGGGCCCACACCCTGGGACTGAGCTCGGCCGGCGAGCTCTTCATCGGAGGGTGGACGCGAGATGAGCGCCTGGATTTGGGAGGCGGCGCGCTCGGCAAGTCCTCCGTCCCTCGCGGTGACGTCCTCCACTTCCTGGCGCGCTATGACGCCTCGGGTGCCCACCTCGACTCGCAGGCCCTGGGAATCACCGGCCCTGGCAACGTGGCGCTCCAGGTGACGCCCGGTGGCCAGGCGCGGGTCTGCATTCCATTCGAGGCGTCGGTGGCACCAGAGGACACGATGTACACCTCACGAGGCGAAGGGGACTTGTTGTTCCTCCAGCTCACCTCCGAGCCACGGCGCTGAAGCGCTCGCGTCACGCGTCGTCGCCCGTGTCCTCCTCTTCCTCGCCGCCGCTGCTCGCGGCGGGAGTCCGGCCCAGCAACCGGTCGATGTCCGTGCGGGCGGTGGCCGCGTCCTCGCCGGTGATGCGGCCCAGGGACGCAAGCTGATCGACAATCCAATGGGCGCGCTTCCACAGCGCCCGCGAGCCCGATTTCGGAGAGCGCTTGCGAGGCGCCGGCAACATCGCGGCGAGGATGGCTCCTTGCGCCACGGAGAGCTGGGAAGCGGACACGCCGAAGTGCTCACGCGCACCGGCATCGATGCCGTAGACGCCGTTTCCCCACTCCACGAGGTTGAGGTACAGCGCGAGGATGCGCTTCTTCGTGAGCGCTTCCTCCAGGCGGTGGGCCAGCACCAGCTCCTTCGCCTTGCGGAACAGGCTCCGGTCCGTGGACAGCCAGAGGTTCTTCGCGAGCTGCTGCGTGATGGTCGATGCGCCACGGCCGAGCTGGCGCTTCTCCCAGGCATCACCCATCGCCTTGCGCAACTCCGCCGTGTCCACCCCCTCGTGGCCGTAGAAGCCCCCGTCCTCGGACACCAGCACGGAGGCCACCGCGTGCCTGGAGATGGACGTGAGCGGCACCCACTGCTGTCGGCGGCGGACCTTCTTGCCTGCCTCCCGAGCCTCCTCGGCGCGCTGGTCCATCAGCGCCGTCGACTTCGGGTTCTCCCGCACCAGCGACTCGGCCTCCGGGAGCGTGACGTACTCATACACGCCGAAGCCGAGCAGCAGCACCGCCAGCCCGAGCAATCCCCGTCGCCGCCACGACTTGAAGCGCGGCGTCGGCGTGGTGCGGGTAACAGAGGGCGCCGGAGGAACAACGGCCACCGGTGACGCGGACTGGGGCACGGCCTCGGGTTGCTCCGAGGTCTCAGGGACTTCTGGTCGTCCGTCCGTGTTCGACATCAACGCCGTGCATAGCGCCTCCGGCCTCCGCCGTCACGCCCCCGTCCGGAGCCGTGTCCTCTCTCAGCGGAGAGCGCGCGACGCGGCGACGGGCTCCACCTTCCAGCGCTCATCGACCGAGGCGAACCCGGCCACCAGCTCTCCCGCCAGGTAGCCTCGGTTGCGCTTGTCGCGGCGACGGAGCCAGTCGTTGAGGACGCGGCCTTTGTCGTCCTTCCTCGCCTCGGGACGCGCCAGGTTGAAGCGGCTGCGCTTCACCCCGCCACCCGCGCGGTGGACGAACGTCACGGTGCCATCGGTCCCCACCCGCTCGACGATGCCGATGTGCGTGAGGCCGTCGTTGAGTTGCCCATCCTTGTTGCGGTCGATGGTCTCCCGGAAGAACACCAGGTCACCGGCGCGCGGCTCCTCGCGCAGTGCGCCCAGCGTGCCCGCCTTCCGGTAGATGGCCTTCACGCCATTCTCTCCGGGCAGCGTCAGCTCCGGCAGCAGGCTGAGGCCGGGCTTGCGGTACGCGAGCTGTGTCAGGCCCGAGCAGTCGTCGTTCACCGCCGTGCTCACCGTGCGCAGCGAGCCCAATCCCACCCAGCCCTTCGCACGCCACAAGGCCCGGTCCGACAAGGCCACGGGAGTAGCCCGCTTCGGCGGAGTGCGCCTCGCGGCCTCGGCCGTCCCGCCCCACACCCACAACCCCACCAACGCCCCGAGCCACGCTCCACGGTACATACCCGCACGACAGAGCAATGGGCGTGCCTCGCCACGGGCCCACTGGGGACGTTGGCTCGCGAACAGCTCCCCCACCTCCCCTTGGGGAATCTCTTTCCCACCCTGCTCCTCGAAGTCGCCCTGCTGGCGCTTCCACCCCCCAGCAACTCGCCTCAGGCTCCCGCCTGGGGCCGGGACTCCTCTCTCAACGAGAGCCCCGGCTCCACTGGCAGCTCCAGCACGAAGGACGCCCCCTGACCCGGAGTGTTGAGGACCTGGACGAAGCCGCCGTGCGCCTCCGCGATGCGTCGCGTCAGGTACAACCCCAGGCCCAGCCCGCCGTATTCGTGCGTGGAGACCGCCCGCTCGAAGGGGCCGAAGATGCGCTCCACCGCCTCGGGAGGAACACCGATGCCCCGGTCCGTGATGACCAGCCGGGCACGGTCGCCCACCTGGCCCAGCGCCACGTCGACCTGCTCCCCCGCGCCGAACTTGATGGCATTGGACACCAGGTTGAAGAGGGCCTGGTCCACGCGGTCCCGGTCCAACCAGCCACGCACCCGGGCGCCCGGGGTCGTCAACCGCAGCGGGGTCCGCGAGCGCGAGGCCTCCTCCATGGAGCGCTCCACCACCTCCTCCACCAGCGAGGTGAGGTCCACCCACTCGCGCCGCAGCTCCAGCCCGCCCGCCTTGAACAGGCCCACGTCCAGCACGTTCTCCACCAGTCGCGTCAGGCGGCGTGACTGGCGGGCAATCGCATCCAGGCGCTCCAGCAGGAAGCCCTGGCGAGGGTCATCCCGCAAGAGCCCCATCAACCCCTGCACGCGCAGGGTGATGGTGGCCAACGGCGTGCGCAGCTCGTGCGCCGCCACGGCGATGAAGTCCTCACGCACGGCGACGGCGTCGCGGGCCTCCTCCAACAGCCGCGCGTTCTCCAGCGCCATGGCGCACCTGCGCGCCACGTCCTCCGCCAGCACGTGCTCCCGCGTGCGTCGGCCCGTGCCCGAAAGCTCCATCGCCACCGCCAGCGCGCCCACCACCCGCCCGCGCACCTGCAACGGCACGAGCACCCCCGAGCCCTCCGCGCCAACCCATTCGCTCACCCGTGCCGGCAGCGGGGGAAATCCGCCTCGCAGCCCCACCTCGCGCGCCTGCGTCCACCCGGCCGCCGCCACCCGCTCCACCACGCCCTCGGCGTTCTGCAACCAGATGGCGGCGCCCGTCGCCAGCTCGGGCACGAGCAGCCGTGCCACCCGGGGCAGCGTGACGCTCCATTCGGGAGACTCGGCGAGCACCACGCCCACGGTGGCCAGCACGCGCTGCGCGACCTCCGCCCGTCGCCGCTCCGCCACCACGGCCGCCACCGTCAACGCCGACAGGCTGAGCACCGCCAGGAACACCTGCACGGACAGGCCGCGCTCCCACGCGGGCACGGGCAGCTCTCCGAAGGGCCCCCTGCCCAGCCTCGTGTATTCCACCGCCACCACGCTCATCACCGCGGACGCGGTCGCCGCCCCTCGCGGGCCCAGTCGCAGCGCCGCGGCGATGACCAGGGGAAACGCGGCGTAGGGCAACGTGGTGGAGATGGCCGCGGACTCCGTCGGGCCATCGATGTGGAAGACGAGCATGCCGACGAGCGCCACCGCGCCCATCAACAGGAAGGACTCCCCCAGGCGCCTTGGCGGCGAAGACGCGCGCGTCACCGGCCACCACGTCAGTATCAACGGCGCGACGAGCACCGTGCCCAGCGCGTCGCTGAGCCACCAGACAATCCACTCGCGCCCGAACGATGCCGAGCCCAGCCACTTCGTCGCGGCGAGCGCACCCAGCGTGGCGCTCGGCAGCGCGCCCACCACTCCCCCGAGCATCAACAATCCAGTGACATCCCGCACCTGGTGAAAGCGCACGGCCGGCCCCACCCAGCGCCGCATCAGCGCCGCGGCCAGCCAGGTGCGCAACACGTTGCCCAACGCCCAGGTCGCGGACAGCCCCCAGGGCAGTCCCTGGGACAGTACCGAGCCCAGCTCCGCGGCGAAGACGGCGGCCAGCAGGGCGGGCCACATGCGCGTGGGGGAGCGCAGCAGGAACGCCAGCGTCAACCCCGCGGGCAGCCAGAGGACCGCGCTGCTCAGGGGCGGGAACACGAAGTGGGAGCTGACGACCTTCAGGACCTCGAAGGACACCGCGAGCAGTACCGCGCGCTCCCAGGCGGCGCGCCCCAGCGTGAGTGCCATTCCGACCCCCACCGCAAGGTAGGCAGGCCCGGGCGAGGAAGCGCGGCGAGGCCAGGGGAGCGGGAAGGCCCATGCTCGGAGGACCGGATGCGGGCGCGCCCGCGCCCCATGCTCGCTAGAGTGTCGCCGCCCCGTGCCCTTCGCCTACTACGAGCAGCTCAGCCCCGAGCAGCAACGCATCTATCGGATGAGCGATGGAGTGACGGCCCTCCGGGTGAGGGAGCCCACGACGCTGCGCCCCCAGGTGGAGGCCGTGCGAGAGGCGCTGGCCTCCGGCGAGCGGGCCCCGCTGGAGCGCGCCACCGCGAAGCTCGGCGGTGCGCTGTGTGAGCGACTGGATGTCGCCCCCGTCCGGGTGGAGGTGCTGGAGGTGCGGCCCTCGTCCGAGGAGGGCGAGCTGCATGGGCTCTACACCTGGGAGCCGGGGCGCAGGCCTCGACTCCAGGTCTGGATGCGCACCGCGAAGCAGGCGCGCGTGGTGGCCTTCCGCACGTACCTGCGCACCTTCCTGCATGAGCTGTGTCATCACCTGGACTTCCAGCTCCTGGAGCTGTCCCACTCATTCCACACGGACGGCTTCTTCCAGCGCGAGTCCAGCCTCTTCCACCAGTTGGTCCCAGGCCCCGCGCCGCGCGGACGGAAGAAAACCCCGGGGGGAGAGTCGGGGCCGTAAGGGTGTGGCGGACGACACCCCACCCGGCGGACGACAGGTTTCTTGCACCCGGGTGACAGAAGTGGGAACGCGCGCCGCGAGCGAGGCTAGATTCCGCCTCCCTATGGCGCATCCGACCGAAGACAAGAACTTCCGGCTCCCCACCGCCGTTCGCCCCTCCCGCTACGCGGCCACGCTGACCCTGGACCTGGACGCGAAGTCCTTCTCCGGACAGCAGACCGTCGACGTGGAGCTGGCCGAGCCCACGCGCGAAATCATCCTCCACGCCATCGCCCTCCAGTTGGGCGACGTCACCTTCCGCTCGGGCAATGCGCAGCACAAGCCCGCGTCCATCCGGCCCGTCGCGGTGAGCGAGACGGTGGTGCTGACCTTCGACGCGCCGCTGCCCAAGGGCCCCGCCACGCTGGAGCTCGCGTGGACGGGCCCCTTCACGGACGGCCTGCGCGGCCTGTACATGGCGGGCAAGGTGGCGGCGACGCAGTTCGAGGCCGCTGACGCGCGCCGCGTCTTCCCCTGTTTCGACGAGCCCGCCTTCAAGGCGAAATGGGCCCTCGGCGTGCGCGTGCCGAAGGGGCTCGCGGTGCTGGGCAACGGCACCATCATCAAGGAGGAGCAGGACGGCGCGCTGACGAAGGTGACGTTCCAGGAGACGGAGGTCCTCAGCAGCTACCTCATCGCGCTGGTGGTGGGCCCGCTGGTGGGTACGCCGGAGCAACTGGTGGGCGGCGTGCCGGTGCGCACCTGGGCGCTGAAGGAGAAGGAGCACCTGACGCGCTTCGGTCAGGACGTGGCGCTGGCGGTGCTGCCCCGGCTCCAGGACTACTTCGGCCTGCCGTATGCCTTCACCAAGGTGGACCAGGTGGGCATCCCGGACTTCGAGGCGGGCGCGATGGAGAACGCCGGCCTGATTACGTACCGCGAAGTCGCGCTGCTGCTGGACCCGGCCACCGCGCCCCTGTCCGTGCAGAAGCGCGTGGCGGAAGTCGTCACGCATGAGCTGGCGCACCAGTGGTTCGGCAACTGGGTCACCATGGTGTGGTGGGACGACCTCTGGCTCAACGAGGCGTTCGCCACGTGGATGGCCTTCAAGATTGTCGACCAGTGGAAGCCCGAGTGGCGCATGTGGCTGGACTTCGACTCGCACCGCACCAGCGCGCTGTTCCTGGACGCGCTGAAGTCCACGCACCCCATCCACGGCGAGGTGCGCAACGCGGGCGAGGCCGGTGAGAGCTTCGACGCGATTACGTACGAGAAGGGCGGCGCGGTGCTGCGGATGATTGAGGGCTTCCTCGGGGAGGGCCCCTTCCGCGACGGCATCCGCCTGTACATGCGCAAGCACGCGCGCGCCAACGCGGTGAAGGAAGACCTCTGGAACGCGCTGGGCGAGGCGGCGAAGCAGCCGGTGGAGGAGCTGGCCACCGCGTGGGTGGGCCAGAGCGGCTTCCCCCTGGTGACGGCGCGCGTGGAGGGCCACGAGGTGGCGCTGTCACAGCAGCGTTTCTATTCCGAGCCCGGCGTGGAGAGCGGCGAGAAGTGGCCGGTGCCCATGGTGCTGCGCTACGAGGACGGCACGGGCGTGCGCGAGCAGCGGGTGCTCCTGCGCGACAAGCAGGCCACCGTGAAGCTGGAGGGCTCCGGCGCGGTGAAGTGGCTGTGCGCCAACGCGGGCTCCACCGGCTTCTACCGCGTGGCCTACGACAAGGCGTCGCTCGCGGGGCTGACGTCGAACCTCCAGGCCCTGGCGCCCTCGGAGCGCATCTCCCTCCTGGCGGACCAGTGGGCGCTGGTGCGCTCGGGACGGGACTCGGTGGCGGACCTGTTGGATCTGGCCGCGCGCTTCGGGAACGAGGAGGACGACTCCGTCCTGGACGAGCTGGTGGGCAGGCTCGCATACGTGGAGAGCCGGCTGGTGGACGGCGAGGACCAGGCGCGCGTGCGCGCATGGGTGGAGAAGCTGCTCAGCCCGGGACTCAAGAAGCTGGGCTGGCAGGCGACGGCGGGCGAGTCGGACCGGGTGAAGCTGCGGCGCTCCGCGCTGGTGCGCGCGGTGGGTGGCCTCTCGCGCAGCCCGGAGGCACTCGCGGAGGCCCGTCCTCGCGTGGCGCGCATGCTCCAGGGAGAGCGTGACGCGCTGGAGCCCAACCTGCTCGACGCCGCGGTGGCCATGGTGGCGCGCGCGGGGGACTCGGCCCTCTTCGACACGTTCCTCCAGAAGATGCCGGGGGAGCCGGACCCGGCCACGCAGCGCCGCTACCTGATGGCGCTCACGACTTTCGAGGACCCGGCGCTGGCCGAGCGCGCGCAGGGCCTGTTCTTCTCCGACACGGTGAAGACGCAGGACGTGGCCAGCTTCGTGACGGGGCTCCTGGCCAACCGCACCGGCCGCGACGCGTGGTGGGCGCAGATGCGCAAGCAGTGGAAGGAAGTCGTGGCGCGCACGGGCGGCGCGCCCATGCTGGTGCGCCGAATCGTGGAGTCGCTGGGCATGCTGCGCACGCGCGAGCAGTTGGAGGCGGTGAAGGCGCTGCTGAAGGACCAGCCGGTGAGCGACGCCAACCAGGCCACCGCGCAGACGCTGGAGCGGCTGTCCCAGGACGTGGAGCTGCTCGAGCGCTGCGGCCCCGAGGTCTCCGCGTGGCTGAAGCGCCAGGCCTGATGCACACCTCCTGAGAGGCTCTCGATGAAGACCACCTTGACGCCCTCCAGCCTCTCCGACGCGCGTGAGTCCCTCCGGCGGGCCAACGCCGAGCTCGCGCGCGCCTACCCGGGGGACTCCCCGCGTCGCCAGCCCGTGCACGTCGTGTACGGCGGCGCCCACCTCTTCCGCGCGGAGGCAGCGCGGAAGCTGGGGAACCTGGCGCTGGGAGCCATGAAGGACTACGCGCCGGACGCGGCGGAGCTGGCCCACGGGCTGGGCTTGCCGCAGCGGGGCCGCTTCGCCCAGCGCGTCTACGAGCGCGTGCTGGACAAGCTCGCGCGCGAGCCAGTGGAGGACTACCGCATCGACTTCGAGGACGGCTATGGCCACCGTCCCGACGCGGAGGAGGACTCGCACGCTGTCTCCGCCGCGCGGGAGATGGCACAGGGACTGGCGCAGGGCTCGCTGCCGCCGTACGTGGGCATCCGGGTGAAGTCCTTCACCGAGGAGCTGTTCGAGCGGTCCTCGCGCACGCTGGACCTCTTCGTCACCACGCTGCTGGAGCACAGCGGAGGCAAGCTGCCTCCGTCCTTCGTCGTCACCCTGCCCAAGGTCTCCGCGCCCGAGCAGGTGGCGGCGCTCGCCCGAATCCTGGAGGTCCTGGAGACGGAGCACGGCCTCGCGCGCGGCTCCATGGGGCTGGAGCTGATGGTGGAGACGCCGCAGGCCCTCTTCGACAAGGAGGGGCGGCTGCACCTGCCGGCGCTGGTGGCCGCGGGCGCGGGGCGGTGCTCCAGCGTGCACCTGGGGCTGTATGACTACACCGCCGCGCTCAGCGTCAGCGCCCACGTGCAGGGCATGCTGCACCCCGCCTGCGACTTCCTGCGGGACTTGGTGCAGGTCTCCCTCGCGGGCACCGGCATCCAGTTGGCCGACGGCGCGACGAACGTGATGCCCATACCGCCGAACAAGAAGCAGGGTGACCTGCCGCTGCTGCCCACGCAGCTGCGCGAGAACAGCGAGGCGGTTCAGCGGGTGTGGCAGCTCTCCTATCGCCACATCCGTCACTCGCTGGAGCGAGGCTGGTATCAGGGTTGGGACTTGCACCCCGCGCAGCTCCCCGTGCGCTACGCGGCCGTGTATGCCTTCTTCCTCGAAGGCCTGGACACCGCCACCCGTCGCCTCAAGGCCTTCATGGAGAAGGCGGCCCAGGCGACGCTGGTGGGTGACGTGTTCGACGACGCGGCCACGGGTCAGGGCCTGCTCAACTTCTTCCTCCGGGGCCTGAGCTGCGGCGCGCTCAGCCAGGACGAAGCGCTGGCCAGCGGCCTCACGCTGGAGGAGCTGCGAAGCCGCTCCTTCCGCGCCATCGTCGAGTCACGCCGCGCCCGCGTCGCGTAGACGGGCGCCTCCCGCCGGGAGGACTCAGCTCCCGGCGTCAGCCCGGGCCCGGCGGCGCATCCTCGCCACCCGGAGGTGTGTCCCCTGTCCCGTGGTTCGCCGCGCGATGCGCGCGCACCAGGGCCACGTCGATGGCCACCGCGCCGAGCAGGAAGAGCAGCGGGCCCGCGCTCATCCCCAGGCCCAGCAGTCCCCACAGGGTGACGACACCGGCCAGGATGTACGGGAGCATGGACGGCATGGCGTCACGCGCACGCGGCACGGCGGCCAGCAGCCCCAGGGACATGAGGGCCAGGACGATGAGCGGCGCACCGGGCCGGGCGCGTCCCGACTTCGCGAAGAAGGTGGACGTGTTGGTGATGCCGGGCTTCCACGTGTACTTGCTGTCCGTATACGTGTGGCCCGTGGGACGGCCGGTGCTGTCCGTCTCGTACACGAACCTGTCGTCGTAGCCGTAGCCGCCCAGGGACGTGGACAGGCGCATCCCCGTGCCCCAGGAGAACAGCAGCGACAGCGCGCACACGGCCGCGCCCGCGCACACCCACTGCTTCAACCGCGAGGCCTCGGGCGAAGGCCGCAGCTCGGGCGCCGAGGCGGAAGACGCCTGGAACACGCGCCACTGCACGTAGCCCAGGACGACGGCGGCCCCTATCCAGACGAGCGGCACCAGTCCGAAGCCCAGGGACAGGAACGCGAAGGTGATGGCCAGCGCCGTGAAGAGGGGAAGAAAGGCCGGGTGCGCGGCAACCTGGGCCAGCTTCTCCAGGGGCGGCGGGACGGGGCGACCCGCGGCGCTCCACTCCCGGGCACCCAGGAGCACGCTGCCCGCGAGCATCGTCACGGACCACGGCAGGCCGATGCTCCCACCGAGGATGGGAAGCCCTGGCAGGAGCACGGCGGCGGCGACGAGCCCCGAGCCCAGCAGCGGCAGCGAGCCTCCCGGCAGTCGCTCCCGCAGGCGAGGGTCCTCCAGAATCGACTGCACGGCGCGGCCCGCGGACTCGGCGGTGCGCCGGGCGGACTCGGCGGTCTCCTCGGAGATGAGCGGCTTGTCGAAGGAAGACTTCACGTCCCGGCCACAGTGGGGACACGCGGCGATGCGCGCTTCGGGAAGGGGCTGGTGGCAGTGGGGACAGGACATGGGAGGCACGACGCTCACCAGAGCATGTCCTGGTCCTCGGTGACGCCGGGGACGTTGGAGAGCTGGAGCGTCTGGCCGCCCACCGTCACCGTGCCCTCGAAGAAGCCCACCGGCTGCGCGAAGTGGCTGATGATGAGGCGCAGGTTGCGCTCCTCGCGGTGGACGTAGAAGGGCTGGAAGCGCAGGTCCACCGCGCCGTCCACCGTCGTCAGCTTCCACGGCGCGAGCAGGTTCTTCGCGTCGTACTCGAAGCGCGCGCGAGCCAGCGGGTACAGCCTGTCGCCGAGCCACAGCGCATTCTCGTTGGCGTCGGCGTTGCTCTCGTTGAAGCCCTCGACGAGGTTGAGCCCCACGGGCGTGCCGTCCGCGAGCCGGCCCGCGGCGAAGGCCCAGCGCCAGGCCGTGTGCCGCGCCAGGTAGCCCTGCGTGTAGTCGATGCCGCCCACGCCTCCGTCCAGCCGGAAGCGCTTGCCGCCCGCCTCCAGGCTGCCGAAGGACAACAGGCCGTTGCGCTTCATCGTGACATTCACGAGCCCGTCACCCTGTACGGGGGCAATCACCGTCAGCGCGGGAGGGCCGCCCGCGACGAGCAGCTCGCCGGCCCACTGGAAGGTGTTGAGGCTGCCGGTGCGCACGCGGCTGACGTCCACCGCCACCTGGTAGCGCTCGTCCTCCTCGCCCCGGCGGATGGACAGCTTTCCGCCCAGCGTCCGGAAGGACGCGGAGAGTCCCGCGCCGGGCTTGTCTCCCAAGGACAGCATGGGGCCTGGAGCGCCCAGGAAGCTCACGTCACACAGCGGCTTGCGCTCGTGCAGGTCCAACGCCACCGCGAAGGCGCTGGCCGAGTAGCCCAGGTCCACCACCGCGAAGAGGGCGGCCACCTCCGGCGTCGCCACGAAGGTGTAGTGCCACCGCTTGCGCTTGAGCAGGCGCGTGGTCCGGGCTGGAGCCCACCGTCCCAGCAGCTTGGGGAGGTCCACTTCGGGCAGCTCACCCTGGTACGTGCCGAATCGGGGCTCACCTTGCGCGGTGGCCACGGAGGCCGGCGCCAGGGGCAGGAGGGCTTCTCTCTCGGGCGTCATTCCCCGCCCATTGGAAGCCAACCGCCGGCCGAAGTCACTCCGGCTCGGCGGGAATGGGCGGGAACCGACGCTTCGACGACATTGGCAGTGACTGTCGGTGTGCCTCGGCTCCTCAGCTCCGGCCGAAGATGATGCGCTCCTGGGAGAGCAGCCGCTGGGTGGCGGCCAGGGCCACGAGCGCCAGCGCGATGTTGGACACGATGGCGACGAGGAAGGGCACCGGCCCCAGCGACTCGCCTCGCATCACCTCTCCCGCGAGCAGTCCCTGCCCCAGCGCTGGCACCGCGAACATCCACGCCTTCGCCTGTATCGGAGACATCGATATCAACGCGCCCGGGAGGGTGGGCAGCATGACCAGCAGGGACAGATACGTCTGCGCTTCCTTGAAGGAGCGAGCATAGGTGGACACCCACATCTGGAGCGCGGAAGCGCCGAAGGCCAGCGGGAGAATCGCGACGGCCATGCTCAGGATGGCCGGCCCGTCGAACCGCGCCTTCACCCCGACGTCCTCGAGCGGCAGCTGTCGCACCACGAGCGCGAAGACTCCCAGCGTCACCAGCGTCGAGGCCATGGCGAAGCTGACAGTGGCCAGCCACTTGCCCAGGACGATGTCTCCGCGAGACGCGGGGTTGAGCAGCAGCGGCTCCAACGAGCCGCGCTCACGCTCACCGGCCATGGTGTCGCTGGCCACCTGCAGGCCCCCCGTGAAGGCCATGATCATCAGGAAGAGGGGCACCATGTTGAGCATCAGGGCGGCGGCGCGCTCCGGCGTGGAGAGGTCCAGGTCCTCCACCAGAATGGGGCGGGCCAGCTCCGGAGCCACACCGCGAGCGATGAGCCGCTGGGTCGCCACCTGTTGCGAATAGCCCTCCAGGAGCCGCCGCGCGCGCTGCACGGTGGCGCGTGCGGACTGGCGCGAGCTGTCCACCACGAGGCTCACGTCGGCGGTGTGCCCGGCGGAGAACGACTTGCCGTAGTCCTGGGGGACCACGAGCACCAGGTCGAGCTTTCCCGCGCGGATGAGGCTCTCATGGTCCGCGGGAGCCTCCTTCAGCTCCGCGCCGTTGCGCGCGAGAAAGGCCATCAGGCTGGGCGCATGCTCGCGGCCGATGACGGGCACCTCCAGGACCTTGTCCTGCCGGGTCCAGGAGGCGATGAGGCTGAACAGGACCAGCGTCAGCAAGGGCCCCGTCATCCCCGTCACCAGGGACGTGAGAACCGAGCGCCTGTCTCTCAGGTGGTCCTTCATCTCCTTGCGGAAGACCGTCGCAATCAATCCCCTCATTGAACCAGCCCCTGCTCACTGCCGATGACGGTGACGAAGGCCTCCTCCAGGCTGTCCTTGCCGGTGCTCGCGCGCAGCGAGTCCGGGGTGCCGTCCGCCACCACGCGGCCATGCGCCACCACCACGACGCGCTCGCACAACGCGGCCACCTCCTGCATGACGTGGCTGGAGAAGACGACGCAGCGCCCCTCGTCCTTCAGCCGGCGCAGCAGCGTGCGCACCGCGCGCGTGCTCATGACGTCCAGCCCGTTGGTGGGCTCGTCCAGGAGCACGTTGCGAGGCCCGTGCACCAGGGCGCGCGCCAGCGCCACCTTCACCCGCTCTCCCTGGCTGAAGCCCTCCGCGCGGCGGTCCGCGATGTCCTTCATCTCCAACAGGTCCACCAGCTCGTCCACGCGCTTGTCGAGCGCGGCGCCCGACAGGCCATGCAGCTCGCCGAAGTACCTCGCGTGCTCGCGGGCCGTCAGGCGCGGGTACAGGCCCCGCGCGTCCGGCAGCACACCCAGCGCGCGACGGGCCTCCGCCGGACGCGTCACCACGTCCACGCCGTCCACGCTGGCGCTGCCCTTGTCCGGCCGCACCAGCGTGTAGAGCATCCGCAGCGTCGTCGTCTTGCCCGCGCCGTTGGGGCCGAGCAGGCCCGTAATCATCCCGTCCTCGGCGGTGAAGGACACGTCCTCCACGGCGGTCACCGGGCCAAAGCGCTTGTGCAGGTTCGCGGCTCGAATCATCAGGGCACGGGGCCAGCGAAGGAGGTGAAGACAGGGGGGCGGGTGAGGTTCGCGCCGCAAGCGGGCTTGAGCCCCTCCACGGCGCCGCTCGCCACGAGCTGCTGCATCAGCGCGAGGGCACAGTCGGCGCCCAGCGTGTTGTGGCCCACGCCGGGCACCACCACGTGGAGCGAGCGCGACAACGTGCGCCTCGCGTCGTCGGCCCACGAGGGCGGCGTCACCGGGTCCAGCTCTCCCGAAAGCAGGAGCGTGGGCACGTCCGACACCACCGGCTCGCGGTAGCCCGCGGGCAGCGCGGCGCGGGGCCAGTCCTGGCACACGGAGAGCGCCTGCAGACCGACGTCCGCTCCGAACCAGGTGCCCTTCGCCTCCGCCTCCACCTTCGCCCCGTCGAAAAAGGGCGCGTCCTCCGCGCACAAGACAGCGTAGAGCAGCCCTGGGCTCATCCCGCGCCGCGTGTCGTTGAGCAGTCCCACGGCCACCGCGGTGAACGCCCCCCAGTCGTCGCGCGACGCCTGGTCGAGCATCAGCGGCACCAGCGAGGCGGAGTTCGCGCTGTACAACTGGCTGCGCAGCACGCCGAGGAAGGCCCGCCGCGACAGGACGACCTCCTCCGGCTTGCCCGTCAGCGGGTGCGCCACCCGCACGCGCTGAGGCGTCTCCAGCTTCGACAGCAGCGCCTCCGTGCGCGCGCGCAGCTCGGGATAGGCCTTCGCGCACGCCGCGTCCTGTTCGCAATGGACGAGCAGCAGGTCCAGCGCGCGCTGACCGTCGCGGGGCATGTACAGGGGCAGGTACATGCTCATCGGCGCCACCCCGTCGAGGATGGCCGTGCGCACCCGCTCGGGGTGCTGGCGCATGTACACCAGCGCCGCGCGCGTCCCGTAGGAGATGCCCCACAGGTTGAGCTTCTCGTAGCCCAGCGCCGCGCGGACCTCGTCCAGGTCGTCCATGGCCACGGGCGTGGTGTACTGGCGCACGTCCGCGTCCCAGCCCTCGCGGCACTTCTTCATCCGAGGGAGGAGCTGACTGTCATCGAGGGCCTCCGACAAGCTCTCGCCTTCGTCCGGGTCGCAGTCCAGCGGGTTCGAGTCACCGGTGCCGCGCTGGTCCACCAGCAGGATGTCGCGGTGGCGGCGGATGCGCTCGACGGTCGGCAGGATGAACGCCATCCGCGTGGCCGCCTGCCCGGGGCCTCCCGCCAGGAGCACCAGCGGGTCGGGCTGGGGCTGGGCCGCCAGCGCGGGCACCACCACCACCCTCAACGACAGCTTGCGGCCCGACTTCGCCGCGCGGTCCTCGAAGACCTCGTATGTCCCGCACTGCGCCTGGGGCGCCAGGCCCTCCAGCCGGCAGGGCTTCAGCGCGATGCGCGGCGCCTCGGCCGCCGAGGCGCCACCCCGATTGCACGACGCCAGCGCCCACCCCAACAACCCCAGCGCCAGCGCGCGCCAGGCCCTACGCGGAACACAAGTAGGCATGTGTGGCCTGATCTCCGTCAACGGCGATTCCCTGTGTAGAGTGCGGGCTTTGTACCGCATCCCAAAATTGTACGCGCGAAGGGGTATACCCCTCACGAGCGAGCGCCCCGCCGTGAATCCCCGCCGCGAGGGACCGTCTGGTGATACGCCCATGCCCACGATGAAACGCGCCGTCCTCGTCCTGGCCGCTCTCTGCTTCACCACGTTCAGCGGCTGCGCCTCCCTGCAGAAGACGCTGAAGGGGGTCTTCAAGAAGCCCACCCTCTCCTTCAAGACGGCGCGGCTCTCCAGCGCGTCGCTCTCCGACGCCACCGTCGACCTCGTCTACGAGGTGAACAACCCCAACGGCTTCGGTCTGGAGCTGGCGAGCATCGACTACTCCTTCTTCGTCGAGGGCAAGCAGGTGGTGGCCGGCAAGCCCAGGAAGGGCCTGAACCTCAAGGCCAACGGCAGGAGCGAGCTCGTCTTCCCCGCCAACGTGAAGTTCGCGGACATCGTCCCCGTCGTGGAGACCTTCCTCAACAAGGACCGCGCGTTGTTCAAGGCCCAGGGCAGCGTCGGCGTGCAGACGCCCATCGGCGTGCTGAACTTCCCGCTCGAAAAAGAGGGCACCTTCGACGTGCCCAAGATTCCGCAGGTGTCCTTCCAGCCGCCCCGCATCACCAACGTCGGCCTCACCAGCGCCACGGTGGAGTTCCCCCTGGCCATCACCAACCGCAACAGCTTCCCCCTGCCCGTCGCCGGAATCACCGGCGCGCTCAAGATCGCCGGCGCGGATGTGGGGACGCTGTCCACCGGAAACCTGGGCATGCTCGACGGCAGCGGGACGAAGCAGGTGACGCTCCCGCTCACCATCCACTTCGCTCGGGCGGCCTCCGCGGCCATGGCCCTGCGCTCGGGCGGAAACGCCAAGCTGAGCCTGGATGGAAAGTTGACCTCGGACACCCAGTCCGTGCCGCTCAACCTGAGCCAGCTCGTCAACATCGTGAAATAACGCCCGTCCGGGCAGCAGGCGGGCGGGATTCAACCTCGATGTTGTCCCAGGGCGCCCTTGCCGTTACGGTTGGGCGCCCCTTGGGGACACACGCCATGCGCCGCATCCTCTTCAAGTCCAAGATTCACCGCGCGACGGTGACCCAGGCCGACCTGGATTACGAAGGCTCGGTCACCATCGACCAGAACCTCCTGCGTGCGGCGGACATCATCGCCAACGAGAAGGTGGCCATCTGGAACGTCACCCAGGGCACCCGCCTGGAGACGTATGCCCTGGAGGGCGAGCCCGGCAGCGGCGTCATCTGCATCAACGGCGCCGCCGCCCACCTCAACAAGCCCGGGGACCTGGTCATCATCGCCACGTTCGCGGAGGTCGAGGAAGCAGAGGCCCGCGCCTGGAAGCCCACCGTCGTCTTCGTGGACGCCCAGAACCGCATCGTCCCGGGACAGACGGAAGAGATTCCGGGGCCCGCTCGCCGGCTCGCCTGAGGGCAGTCTCCCTCTCGTCGCTTTCCCCTCCGCGCGCCTTTTGCCATGCTCGGCCCACCTTTAGAGGGGGGCCCATGGCCCCGGAGGAATCACCACGATGAGGCGGATGTGGGTGGGAGCCAGCGTGCTCGCGCTGGGACTCTCCGGTTGTTCCGCAGTGGGCTCTTTCCGGCCCAACCCCAATGACGAGGATCCGCTCTACGGAGCCATCCCCGTCGTCAAGGCGCCCCTCGAAGTTCGCTGTGTGGCGCACGGGAAGTCATCGGTGCGCTCCAGTTGCGACGAGG
Source organism: Myxococcus eversor (assembly GCF_010894455.1). Lineage (GTDB taxonomy): Bacteria > Myxococcota > Myxococcia > Myxococcales > Myxococcaceae > Myxococcus > Myxococcus eversor. The sequence continues at coordinate 491,489 of NZ_JAAIXY010000003.1, forward strand.
CGCTCTACCTGGCCACGGAGTACACCCGGCGACTGTCCGTGGGCGACGAAGTCTGCCTGGAGGGTGGCTACGGCGAGGAGCCGGGTTATGCCTGCAAGGCGCGCGCGGCCGTCATCGACACGTCCCCCAACCAGATAAAGCTGGAGGTGCGAGGAGCAAAGCCGGACTCGCGCTGGTTCAACGTGGAGATGCGGCACGCCTGGTACGAAGAAGGCGCGCTGGTGGACCTCTATCTCTCCGAGCGGGGTTATTAGAGGACGCGGGACACCCGCCCCAAGAGGAGCGTCGACAATGGGCTTCTACGACAGCGTGGCCGAGCGGCTGGCCTTCATGAAGAAGCTGACGCCCGCGGAGCTGAAGAAGCTCGGCTCGGCGCGGCTGTCGGACATCGTTCTCCAGGAGACGAAGCGCGCCCGCGTGCGGGTGGCGGAGCTGGAGAAGCGCTACCCCCGCGCGGAGGTGCGGGAGCTGGCGCAGCGCCTGGTCGACGAGAAGAAGAACCTGGCCAGCATGGTGGGTGGGGTGAGCGGCGTCTTCGGACTCGTCGCGCTGCCGGCCGACCTGCTCTTCATGGCGTATCTGCAGATCATCCTGCTCACCGACCTGGCCACGCTCTACAAGGTCAACCTCAAGACGGAGCGCGCGCGCGGGGAGATGTTGGACCTGTTCGGCTACGCCAACGGTCTGGGCCCCATCCAACGCTCCAGCCCCAAGGTGCTGGGGAAGCTGGCCGCGCTGATGCTGGAGAAGGGCGGCCTGCACACGCTGGGGCGCGCCATGCCGCTGGTGGCCGCGCCGATAACGGCCTACTTCAACAACCAGCACATCCAGCGCGTGGGCGAGCAGGCCGTGCGCTTCTACGAGGGCTTCGACAAGGCCCACGCCAAGGCCAAGGCCGGCCGCCACCAGCAGGCCAGCTGAAGGCCACGGGCCGTGCGGATCCACGGGCGCCTGGCGCCCGGATTAATTCACGGGTCCGATATGCCCTCGTTGCCTCTTCGTTCCCGATTCCAGGCGGGGCGAAAGCCCCCATCCATGGCGGGCGACCGAATGAACTCCCAAGGGCCGGACCGGGAGCGGCGCTCGAAAAGGCGGAGGCACGAAGATGTCCGAGCTTTCGGCGGAAGTGCGTGTGCAGGTGGCGCGGTTGCGGAACCTGGTCATCGATGTGGCGCGCTGCGGCGCCCTCAGCAGCCCTCTGGGTGCCCTGCCTCACCAGGAGCTGGACCCGATGGAGGTACAGGCCATCTGGTGGTTGAAGGCGGAGAGCCTGCTGCCCGTCAACGTGCTCGCCGACCGACTGGGTGGTATCGCCCTGCCTCGACTGAGCAGGCTGTTGGACCGCCTGGAGGACGCCAAGCTCGTCCAGCGCGAGCGCTCCGTGCGGCATGATCGCCGCCGCGTGCGAGTGCGCCTCACCGAGCAGGGCCGCGCCCTGGCGGAGCGCGCGGACACGGTGGTGCAGGAGCGGATGGCGCGCCTGTTGATGCCGCTGGGTGGTGAGCAGCGCAGCGCGCTGATGGACCTGCTCGAGGGCTGGGTGGAGGCGCTGGGCTGCTGGAACCGCGCGGAGGAGCAGGCCGCGGAAGAGGCCGACGCGGACGGTGCTCGCGCCACGCCTCATCCCCGCCTCGCCGCCGTCGAGGACGTAGGCGTCACCGCCAACGCGGCCTGACGGTTCGCGCTCCGGCGTGGAGGGACATCGCGGAGTACGCTGGAGGCCCTCGTCATCCTGGAGTGGCCCATGCGACTCGGCGACGCCTCCACGCCGCCCAACCTGCTCATCATCCTGACGAATCGGCAGCGTCGGCTCCGCCACTGGCCCCAGGGGTTGGCGGAGCAGCACCTGCCCTCGTTCCAGCACCTCGCGAGCAACGGGCTGAGCTTCGAGCGGGCCTTCACCAACACCTGCATGTGCTCGCCCAGTCGGGCCACGCCCGCGGAGCCGACTCCAGGCACAGGACACGCCTGTCGAGCCGACTCCAGGTTGAGTTCGTTGCCTCGATGACGATGACCCGCCGACGGCGCCCACGCGCTGTCGCGTGAGGGGACTCGTCCATCGAGGACACGCGCCCGCTCCGAGACTCTTGTCGGGCAACCCACTCCAGACCTCCGCGAGCGAAGCAGCGCGGAACCTCTGGGCTCGTCCTCAGCCCCACGGCGCACGCCCGGCGCGAGGGACGCACCGCGCGATTCCCCCGAGTGCACCCGACTTCGAACAGGCGCCGGGCACGCCCCGTAAATGCAACTTGATTACTTTTAGATATCAGTTGCATATTTGCGGGGCTCGCTGACATTCGGGGTCGGACACGACCTCTCGTTACCCGTCAGCCACGGAGCAGGAGCGGCGGTCATGAACAGACTCATCTGGGGCGTGGGAGTGGCGGGACTCGCGCTCGCGGCCCTCACGTCCGTGCTGCTCCGCCGCCCCGTGGAGCCATCCTTCACGGAGGTATCCACGGCGACGGAGTCCGCGCGGGCACCGCGCCTCAACGAAGCAGCCCCGCCACCACGCCCCGCGCTCCCCGTCTCCGCTGCGGAGCCCACGAGACCTCCTGACACGGACACTCCGTCGGCGCTCGACACCACGGGACTCGAACCCGCGCCCTCTGTCCGCGCGCGCCGACCGCCCTCGGAGCCCAGACAGCGCGTCGTTCAAGCACTGCGCGCGGCCGCATCCGGGCCAGCCGCGCGCCGAGAGGCCGTGCTCGCATCACTGGCCGCCTCCGGAGAGAGCCACGCCCCCTGGACGCAGCAGGCCCGAGAGGCCCTGGACCTCTGGCGCCAGCAGGTGGCGACGAGCGTGCTGCCCATCCAGTCACCGGAGGCACCGCGCTGCTTCGCCGCGGGCTGCGTGAGTCGCGTCACCTTCCCGGACGCGGCCTCCTACGAGGCGGCCTTCCGTCTCACGCCCGAGCTGCGACTCCCCGGTGGGAGCGCGCACCTGCAACTGCCCGCCGAGCACCTCGCCTCGGGTGAGGTCTCCGCCGCCTGGGTCGTCCTCCCGCCGGACGTCCCCTGAGCCCCCCATCGCCACTGATTCACCCCAGCAGTCCCACAAGGAGAAGTCCCTCGATGAAGCCCCAGTCCCTGTTCCAGAAGTCCCTGCTCGCCACCAGCGTCGCGCTCCTGCTCACCGGCTGCGGAAGCACCACCGCCGCCGAGGAGGAAGTCCCCGCCGCCGAGCTGTCCACCGACGACTCCGCGCTGCTCGGCCTGCTGCCCTCCTGCGAGGAGCCCGAGGAGCTGGCCGAAGTCGTGGAGCACGCCTGCATCCACGCGGAGCTGGGGCCCTTCGAGGCCGCCACCGCCGCCGCCCTGGGCGCGCCCGTGCTGGTGGACGTCAGCACGCCTCACACCGCGTACAACCTCACCCTCCCTTGGAACACGAACTCCTGGGGCTGGGCGGGCCGCGTGTCCTTCCTCCCCGATGAGTCCGGTGAGTTCGCCTTCCTGCTGTCGCGCCACCGCGGCCTGCGCATCTACGACGCGGCGACGGGCCTCGAAGTCGCGCGCGAGTGCCGCTACCAGGTTCCCACCGACGTGTGCGGCGCGCTGAAGACGGCCATCGTCGCGGACCTGGAAGCCGACACCGAGTACTACCTGGAGTTCCGCTCCGTCCTGAGCCGCAACTCCACCTTCTCGCTCGTCATCGAGGAGGCCGCGCACCACCACGAGCCGTAGTCCCCACCCTCTTTCACCCTCGCGGGTGCCCGGAGCGCTCCGGGCATTCCGCCCCGAGCCACGTCGTCCACGCCACTCCCGCCACCCCATGTCTCTCAATGACACCCTCCTCTCGCCTCCCCATGGAGCGCTCCCGCATGCGATTGAACCTCCGTGCCCTTCTGGCCTCGTGCGCCGTGGCGGTCTCCGCCTGCGATGGTGGCGAGACGCCCCCGAACGTCGAGCCTCACGCCGAAGACCCGTGCGCTCCCAATGGCCACATCCACCGTGAGGCCGAGGGCGACTGGTGTCATTGCAACAAGGGCCACGTCGCCGCGCTCGAAGGCCTCGCCTGTGAAGTGGACCCCGACTACGTCCCCAGCGACGGCTTCGACTTCGGCGATGACGGGGAACATGCCTGCTGGCACGTCGCGCACGGCCCCTACGTCACCGTGACGGCCACCACCACTCGCAACCCACGCGTGGACGACTTCCACACGCACTACACCGTGAAGCTCCGCGAGGAGAACGGCCAGTACACGGGAACCTTCAGCTACAAGGCCTTCGCCAGCGGTGACTTCGTCGTCTACCTCAGCACGCCCGACGTCCCCGTCACCTTCGTGGAGACCGCCATCCAGACGCAGCTCACCCCGGCGGGAACGAAGCCCGCGGGCGACTTCTGCTCGGGCCTTCGACACATGGTCGGCTACGAGCTGACAGACCGCGTCCAGTACACCCTCACGCTCGGCCCCACCTCGCTCCCCGAGGTCGGCCTGGTCATCGAACACCTCGAATAGCCATGCACACCCGCACGCCCTCTTCCCAAGGAAAACGTCCGCGCCATTATTGCAACTCAATTACATTTAAGACATGAATGCCCGCGCCGTGGAGTGGCGGTGGACGCCCGCTTCGGTGCCCGCGCGTCGCGCCCGGCGTTTGAAAGGAACCCCACAATGAAGATGCTGAAGCAGACCCTTTGCGGTGCATTGCTCGGGCTGTCGCTGGCGGCCTGCGGCCCCATGGACGAGGTGGAGCAGGAGTCGGCGGGCCAGTCGGAGGCGCCGCTGGAGGCAGGGTGCGTATCGGTGGATGACACGCTGATGACGACCCACGCCTGCACCCACGCGAGCAACGGCGCGGACAACGTGAATGTGACGGCGAGCGCCACGCGCATCGCCACCGCGCCGGACATCAGCACGCGGCACAAGCACTACACGCTGAACCTTCCGTCGGGGGCGGAGGGCTCGGTGACGTTCACCCCTGTCGCCGTGACGTCGGGCACCTCCACGGTGGAGTCCATCTCGTTCTATTTGTCGCAGAACGTGGCCTTCACGGTGGTGGACACCACCACCAGCGCCACGGTGTCGACGCTCGTCAGCGAGTCCGTCTCGGAGACGGCCTGCTCGCTGACGCAGGCCCGCGTGTATGACCTCGTCGTGGGCCGCGAGTACATCCTGGCCACGGGCCCCGCGACGGGGCACCAGGTCGGAGTCGTCCCCGAGTACCTCTTCGACAACCGGGACCGCTTCTACCGGGACCAGGACGGCGACGGGTACGGCACCAACACGCCCGTGTACCGCTACGCCTGCGAAGCCCCCGCCGGCTACGTGAAGCAGCGGTTCGACTGCGACGACACGAACCCCGCCATCTTCAACTGCTGAGCCTCACCCCTCTGTAACCAGAGGCCCACCGTGGCCCCTCCAGCGGGGCGCCCTCTGTATTCGAGGGCGCCCCGCGCTTCACACCCGTCCGTCCCAGCATCCCCGCGAGGAAACACCCGACCATGCGTCTGTCTCACGTCGCCGCCCTGCTCTCCACCTGCGCTGTCCTGACCCTGACGGGCTGCGACAACGACGACCCCCTCAACCCGAGCCCCGATGCGGGCACCGCGACGGATGCCGGACCGGACTCGGGCACTCCACCAGACTCGGGCACTCCAACAGACGCGGGCCCTGACGCGGGAGGCGACACCACGAAGCCCCACGTCACCGCGTCCAGCCCCGAGGAAGGCGCGACGAACGTGCTGCCCGTGCAGACCTACAAGGTGGATGCGACGAACACGAGCCTGCGGCGGCTCGTCAGCATCTCCTTCAGCGAGCCCATGGACTCCACCGCCGCGCAGGTGACGCTGTTGGACGTGAGCGTGCCCGCCAACGCCGCTCGAGTCCTCACGGGCACCTGGTCCGAGGATGCGCTGACCTTGTCGCTCTCCATTCCGCGTCCAGAGTCGGACCTGCCACCGCTGGAGGAGGACAACCGCTACTCGCTGGACCTCACGTCGCTGCGGGATGTCGCGGGCAATACGCTGGACGCGGCGCATGCGGGCCTCGGCAATGGCCGACTGGACTTCACCACGGGAGAGCGGGACCGCGTCACGGAGCACGCCTGCGGGCACGCGTTGCTGGAGGCTCCCGTGGCCGTGAGGGCGGGCGCGTCTCCGACGACGATGTATCCCGCGACGGACTCGCCTCACGAGTTCTACGAGCTGACGCTGCCGGCGAGCGGGGCGTCGTTCCTCGGCTACTCGGAGGTCGTCTCCGCGGAGCGCGACGAGCCGGTCATCATGTACCTGAACCAGGACGTCCCCGTGGTGGTGCACGACGTGACGGAGAGCGAGACGATGATTGCCTCCTCCGTGACGCCAGCGCCGCAAGTGTGCCTTCCCGCGATGACCCACGTGCTGAAGTTCACCGCGCCCGCTGGAGACCGCTTCCTGCGCCTCACCTACGGACCGACGCCACTGGAGAAGTTCACCTTCGTCTTCGAGCGATACTGACGAGCCGGTGAAGCTCACTCCGTGCGCTTGCGCTTGCGCGACATGATGCGACTCAAGGCCACCTCGGTGATGCCGAGGTAGGCCGCGACGTCGCGCTGTGGCACGCGCCCGCGCAGATGCGGGTTCTCCGCCCAGAAGGTGTCCAGCCGCTCCTCGGCGGACAGCTCCAGGAACTCCTGCTCCCGGCGCTCCTTGAGCAGGAAGTGCCGCTCGGCGACGCGACGCGCCACGCGCACCCAGCAGCCGTGACCCTCTTCCAGCGTCTGGAAGTCCTGCGTCCGGAACACCAGCACCCGTGCGGGCTCCAGCGCCTCGATGGACGTCATCGACGCCACGCGTTGGAGCATCTCCGCGTAGGCGCCCAGGAGTTCACCCTCGGCGCGGAAGGCCTTCACCGTCTCGCCGCCTCGCGCCGACACGCGCACCAGACGGAACACGCCCTGGAGCACCACCGCGAAGCGGTCCGCCGCGTCACCGGGGCGCAGGAAGTGGGCCTTGCGCTCCACCGCCTGCTCCCTCGCGAGCGACTCGGCCCGCTCCCACTCACTCTCGGGAATGGGACCGAGCGGGGCGAGCTGCTCGTAGAGCTTCGGGAATCTCACGGGGACGAGGGCGAGGTTAACCCAGGTTAAGGCGGCAATCGAGCCGGGCGCCGTACACCTGGGACATGTCCATCAACGTCTACGCGATTGCCACACCCTTCGTCATCGCCCTGGCGCTGGGCGAGTTCGTCTACTGCGTGGCGAGGCGCAACGGCTACTACAGCTTCCAGGACTCCATCGCGAGCGTGGGCACCGCCGTCCTGAACCAGTGCGTCAACGTAGCGGTGGCGCTGCTGATGCTGCCCCTCTTCACCATCCTGGGTCAGCTCGCGCCCTGGAAGCTCGACGTCGCGTCCCCGTGGGCGCTGCTCGGGCTCTTCCTGGGGGTCGACTTCCTCTTCTACTGGTTCCACCGCTTCGGGCACCGCACCAACATCGGCTGGGCGGCGCACTCTCCGCACCACTCCACCGAGGAGCTGAACTACGCGGTGGCGCTGCGGGCCAGCGTCACGCAGCGCATCTTCTCGTTCCTGTTCTACTGGCCGCTCGTCATCGTCGGCTTCTCGCCCGAGGCGGTGCTGGCCATGGTGGCCTTCCACCTGGTGCTCCAGTTCATCCCGCACACGCGCGTCATCCCCAAGCTGCCCCGGTGGATTGAGTCCTGGCTCAACACGCCCTCGCACCACCGCGTGCACCACGCGCGCAACGCCATCTACATCGACAAGAACTACGCGGGCTTCCTCATCATCTGGGACAAGATGTTCGGCACCTACGCCGACGAGACGGAGGAGTGCTCCTACGGCGTCACCACCCCGCCGAACACCTGGGACCCCACCGTCATCAACTTCCAGTTCTGGGCGAAGCTCGCCAGTGACGCGGTGAAGACGCGCAGTGGGTGGGACCGGCTGCGCCTGTGGGTGATGCCCACCGGCTGGCGCCCCGCCGACCTTCCGGCCCGCGAGGAGACGAAGTGGCAGCGCGAGGGCCAGGAGGTGAAGTTCCAGTCCACCGAGCTGCCCAACATCCGCGGCTACCTCGTCTTCCAGATGATTGCGTCCATGCCCTTCATGCTGCTGGTGAGCCACCACGCCTCGCCGCTGGTGGGCTGGCAGAAGGTGATGCTCAGCGTCCTGTTCTGGGGCATGGCGACCGCCTGGGGCGGGATGATGGAGTCCAAGCGCTGGGGGCTGGCGCTGGAGATGGCTCGCGTGTTCGCCATGGGCGGCGCCGTGACGCTGTGGCTCGTCCAGGCGAACGCTCCGCTGTCGTGGCGAGCCCTCACCGTGGGCTGGCTCGCCGTCACCCTCGTGTGGATCAGCGTCGCGCGCGCGAGCAACCGGAGTCCCGCGCCCGTGGCACGCGGCGTGAGCTGAGCCGCTCAGTCCACCCCAGGCTCCCAGGCGCCCGAGAAGGCCGTGAAGCGCCGCGCGTTGACGGACAGCGCGCGGTGCACCTGCGTCTCGGGAGTGATATCCACCGGACCGCCGTCAGCGGGTAGCGTCAGCCGGTCGAAGTGCGCGCCCTCGAACCACCGATGAGGGCGGGCCTCCACGACGAAGAGTCCGTCGTCGTCCAGGTCCGCTTCGATGGGAACGAAGTCCACGCGCTGGAGCTCCACGGGCGGCGGGAAGTCGAGCGCCACCCGGAAGGGCACGCGCGTCTCTCCTCGGAAGGCCGTGCCCGCCATCAGCACCGAGTGGCCTTCGAGCGGGGCCGCCGCTTCACCGAGCGCCCGCGACGGAGGCTGGAGCAGCAGCGAGAAGGAGCGCACCCGGCCAGCGATTCCCGGTGCGCGCCCCAGCACCTGGGCCTCGCCTCCGGAGAGCAGGTCGAACACCACCTCGCGGTCCCACTCCCCGAGCACCGTCCCGCCCGAGAAGAAGTCTCCGTCATGTGCATGGGCCGCGGGCACGAGCACGCTCAGCAGTGACTCCAGGGCACGTCGCGTCTGCTGCTGGAGCGGCGAGGGATTCTCGAACAGGTAGATGGGCCCGAGCACCATCCGCGCCGAGTCGAGCCGCACGTTCCACCCGGTGTCGGTGGTGAACTCGCCCACGCGCGAGGCCTCGGGAGCGAGCGCCGTGCGCAAGCCCATGTGGAACACGATGCCTCGCCCGCCGGTGCCGGACAGTCCACACGCGGAGCTGCCACCGACAAGCGCCGCGCCCATGGACAGCATGAAGGCACGACGAGAAAGAAGAAGCGCGCGTGTCATGGGGCTCCCTCCTTGGCGCTCCCATGCGGCCAGGCATCGCGTCGTGCCAGGGTTTGGCGATGTTCGCTGGGACAGGCGCCTCATGGAGCGTCCTCCTCGAAGTCCAGATACAGCGTGAGGGTTCCTCGGAAGGTGCGCGGGGCTCCGGCGGAGAAGTGGCGCGTGGCCAGCAGGGATGCGGGCGCATCGGGCCCCCGGAAGTTGGAGACGTAGTTGAGCTCCGTCTCACGCCAGCGCGCGTCCAGCACGTTCTCCACGGACACGCCCAGCTCCATCCAGTCCCAGCGCGCGCGAGTCCCCACGTCGAAGAGGAACACCGGCTCGCTGTAGCGATTGAGCGGCAGGGGCCGAGGCCCCACCGCGCTGTGCCCCAACGCCACGTTCCACCCGAGTCGCTCGCTGCCCACCGTGACGTGACCTCGCACCGAGGCATCCACCCGTCCCAGCAGCGCGGGGATGTACGGCATCACCGCCCCGTCCCACAGCTTCCACGACGACGCCCCCGGAACAGGCAGCGTCGCGCGAGCCCACGCCACCGAGGCCTGCGCATCGAGCCAGTCGGCCCACCGCAGCCGCCCCGTCGCGAAGGCACCCAGTCGCTGTGAAGCACCGATGGGCTGGTTGCGCCCCAATCGCTCGTCGAAGACGAAGTCTTGCGACACGCGCGTGGCGAAGACCGCACCACGTGCCTCCAGCGAATACGGCCGCGCCTCGCCCTCCCGTTTCCAACCCAGCCCCGTCTCTCCCGAGGCGACCCGCGCATACGGCGCCAGCTCCGCGTCCGACAGCGCGGCGGCATCACTGGAGCGCGCTCCCAGCCCCGCGCTGGTCAGCCACGTGAGCCGAGACGACAGCTTCACTTCCGCGCTGGCGCGGGGACTCGCGAAGAAGCCATAGGCCTCCAGGGACTCCTCGGGGATGCGCGGCCCATCGCGGTCCACGGCGGGACGGTTCAGGTCCTCCACGCCGAACAGGAACGTGTCCAACCGCACGCCGACCCGCAGGGCCAGCCAGTCGAGCGGCTGCACGCGCAGGGACGCATATCCGCCCAGGTTCGTGGTGCGCACCTGGTTGTCGAACAAGGTGGAGTACGGCGCGCCACCGCTATCCCTCAGTCGTCGTGAGCGCGTGCGGACATCGTCGTAGCGGGCCACGTAGCCCAGCTCCAGCGGACGCGACTGTCCCAGCAGGGTGAGCCCCGGGATGTAGCGCCCGCGCAGGCCCAGGGTGCTGCCCCGGTAGTAGCCCTCCGTGCCATCTCCACGCTGCGCGTCCTCGCCCGGAGGCGTGTCCTGGATGAAGCCCGTGAAGTTGTCGCGGATGCGCGTCTGCCGCAGCACCACATAGCCCTGCTGCACCATCCTGCCGCCGCGTTTGAGCCGCGACTGGAGCTCCGCGGAGACGAGGTGACGCTGGCTCGCGCCGCCCTGGTTCTCGTCATAGAAACAGAAGAACTGCGAGTCGGCGTCCGCCGCACACGGCAATCGCGCGTCCACCACGTCCGTCTCCCGCACCACGCCCGCTGACGCGAATCGGGCCCCAGAGCTGGCGCCGAGCAGGCGCAGCCGCGTGTCGTCTCCCAGCCGCAGCTCCACCTGCGCCATGGCGGTCGCATTGGCGAAGGAGCGATTCGGTCCAAAGCCCTGCCCCTGTCGCAGCAGCAGCCCCACGAAGGTGGCTTCAGTGGACTCGGGCGGGCCCCACACGAGCGCGAGCCGACGCGAGGCGAAGCTGCCGTAGCTGGCCGACGCGGTGAGCCCACGACGCGCGAGGCCGAGCTGGTACTCCACCGTGCCCGCCACGCCGAAGTCACCTTGCGAGGCGTCATAGGGCCCCTCGGTGACCCGCAGCGAGTCCACCAGCTCCGGGATGATGAAGTACGTGTCCGCGTACCCGTGCCCGTGGGCATGGGAGACCTCGTTGAGAGGCACGCCATTGAGGCGCATCTCCACGTCCTTGCCCTCGCCCGCGTCGAAGCCTCGGATGAACACCGTCTCCGCATGGCCCTCGCCTCCGTGATTGGCCAGCATCACCCCGGGCGCGAGCAACATCAGGTCGGACGCCGAGTTGCGCGGCACGTCCGCGAGCTGCCCCACCTCGATGTGGAAGTCCCCCACCGCGACGGGTGGCGGCGCCTCGGCCACGCCCCGGACCGTGGTGGAGAACCCCGGAGACGAAGCTCCAGCGGACGGCTTCGATGCCTCGAGAACATCCAACGGTGACGACTCCCTGGTCGGCACGTCCACGGCGCCACCCACGGGCTCCGTCGACGCTGGCGCTGACAACATCTCCCCGCGCGACGTGTCCTCGGTGGCTGCTCGCGCGGACTCGGAACTCGCTCGTTCCGCTCCCGCCACCCCAGTCAGCGCCTCGCGCACTCGCGCGGGAGCGAACTGCACCGGCACATCCACCTGCACCTCCAGCGGCACTCCACCCCGCAGCGCCGGCTCGAATCGCCAGCGCACCGCCGCGCCCATCGCCGCCCGGTCGAACACGGCGCCCGCCGACTCGCGCACCTCCACCCGCGACACCGCGCCCCCGTCGTCAATCGTGAGCCGCAACATCACCGTCGCCGGATGCTCCAGCACTGGCGCATCCCCGGGCATCACCGGCGCCACCGCCTCCACGGGCACCGGCGGCGAAATGGGCGGCTCCTCCAACGCCCCCACCGCACACAACACCAGCATCGCAATCCACACGGCGAGGACCTCACTCCTGGGTTCGGCGGCACCCCAAGACACCTCGCCACCGGAACGTCGACGGCCCGGAGATACAACACGGTCCGCTTGAATTGCAACTTGGTTACATATACATCTAAGACACATGAACCTGAAATCGAGCGTCCCTGGCCTCTGTGCGCTGCTGGCGCTGACACTGGTGCTCCCGGCCTGTGACTCCGTGGCCCCGGGAGACGTGCGCGTGACGATGAGCGGTGGAGACGGCACCCAGCGGGGCCTGCCGGACACGCTCTTCCAGGACGGCTGGTCCGTGCAGTTCACCAAGTACCTCGTGTCGCTCGGCGACTTCACCCTGACGTCCGCTTCGGGCGAGGTGCGGGACAGCCGCCGCCACGTGCTGGTGGACGTGCAGAAGGGCGACATCCCGCTGACGGAGCTGACGGGCCTGCCGGCGGGTCGCTGGAACGTGGGCTTCCACGTGAGCCCGCCCCGCGCGGACACGGAGCTGGCGGACGGTCAGGTCTCCGCCGGGGACCTGGCGATGATGCGCGAGCGCGGCTTCAGCTACTGGGTGGAGGGGCGCGCGGTGAAGGCGGGGGTGGGCATCTTCGACTTCCGCATGGGCTTCCCCGTGCAGGCACGCATGGTGGACTGCATCAACGGGGTGGATGGCACCCAGGGCATCATCGTCCCAGAGGGCTCCCGGGCGGACGTGGAGGTCACCATCCACGCCGAGCACATGTTCTACGACAGGCTCGGCACCCACAAAGGCGTGCAGCTGCGCTTCGACGCCCTCGCCGCCACGGCCAACTCGGAGCGTCTCATCACCCCAGGGGGACTGGCCTCACAGCAGCTCACCGACTTGAAGGATGCCCAGGGTCTTGAACTGCGCGACGCAGCGGGTCAGCCCGTGGTGTATCTGCCCGGAGCGCATGATGTGCGCACGCTGCAGGAGTTCGTCACCCAGAGCATTGTCGACCAGGCCCACCTCAACGGTGGAGGTGTCTGCACGGTCGCCAAATGACAGGCCGACCCGCGGACACCCCACCCCCGCTGGACTTGGCTGGCCTGCCGCCGCTAGGAAAGTCACATGGACTCTCCTCCGCACCTGCAGGCCCGCCTGGCCCTGTGTCGTCCCGAGCACATGGTGCTCGATTTGTTCGTGCAGAGCCTCCGCGAGAGCATCGCGCAGCGGATGGGTCAGAACCTGGCGCGGGCCGCCGGAGCACCCATCCCCGGCGTCCCCGCGCGCGGCGCCCCCTCACACCGCCCCGCCAGCGAGTACCTGGAACTGCTCCACGAGGGCGCCAGCTCCGTGGAGCGCGCGCTGGGCGAGGACTACTCCCACGCCGTGGAGCAGCTGTCCTTCACCGCCGCGAGCCACGTCTTCTCCGCCCCCGTGGGCGCCATGGTGATGGCCATCACCGGCGAGGACCCGCACCGCGGCCTGTCGATGAGCGCGGGCCTGGCGGGCGCCACCAGCACCTTCGGCGAGCGGGAGTACGAGCGCGTCTCCGACACCACCGCGCGCCTGCGCTTCAAGGACGAGTTCTTCGGCCCCGCGTGGTGCAGTGGCCTGGTGCGCAGTGGCCTGCTCAAGACGAATCCGGAGCGGCGCTTCCGCGTGGAGCTGGAGTCCGGCGAGCCGCCCTTCAAGGACTTCTCGCTGCTCATCCACTGGTAGCCCCCTCGCTTCCTCCCGAGGGAGCCGCCGACCGGCCGGAAGCACCGCGAGACGCTTCCGGCCAGCGGCACGGACGGGGCCCTGAAGGCCCCTCCGGCGAGGACCGACTCAGGCCTTGGGCGCTTCCTTGCCCTCTTTGCCCCGGCGCTCCTCGACTTCCTTCTTCACCTGCTCCATGTCGAGCGCGCGGACCTGGCGGACCAGGTCCTCCAGCGCGGCGGCGGGAAGCGCGCCAGCCTGCTCGAAGAGCAGGATGCCGTCACGAAACACCATCAGCGTGGGGATGGAGCGAATCTCGAACGCTCCGGACAGCTCCGGCTGCGCCTCGGTATCAATCTTCCCGAAGACGATGTCCGCATGCTTGCCGGACGCCGATTCGAACGTGGGCGCGAAGATGCGGCACGGGCCGCACCACGACGCCCACCAGTCCAGGATGACGATGCCATCCTTGCCGACTGTTTCCTTGAAGTTGTCCTTGGTGATTGTCACCGTCGCCATGACGGTCCTCGTTTCTCCCCGCCAGGGCGGAGCGTGACTTTCAGCGGACTCCCAACAGCTCCACCTCGAACAGCAGGGTGGCGTTGGGCGGGATGACTCCACCGGCGCCGCGAGCGCCGTAGCCCAGGTCGGGCGGAATCGTGAGCTTGCGCACGCCGCCAATCTTCATCCCGGCGACGCCGTCGTCCCAGCCCTTGATGACCTGGCCCGCACCCAGCTTGAAGGTGAAGCCCTCGGAACCATGGTCCCGGCTGGCGTCGAACTTGGTGCCGTTCGTCAGCGTCCCCACGTAGTGCACGGTGACCGACTTGCCGGAGGTGGCCTCCGTGCCCGTGCCTACCTTCACGTCCTCGATACCCAAGCCCATTCCGTCTCCTGTTGCAGTAGAAGGTTCCACCTTAACTCGCCAACCTCCGTGGCGCCGCACTGGAAAGCACAGTGGCGCGGGCCCGTTGGTTACCGGGCACCGCGCCACCGACTCACGCCTGGCGTGAAGACTTCAGGCCGCCTGCGTCAGAACGTACCACCCACGCTGACGACGCCCTGGTAGCTGCCTCCGTTGCCAAAGTCGCCGCCGCCGGACTCGATGCCGGGAGCGAAGTCCTTGTCGAACAGGAAGTTGTAGTTGGCGCGCGCGTCCACCGTGAAGTGACCCACGTGGCCGCGCAGACCCACGCCCGCCGGCACGGTGCCGACGGTGTCATCCCGGTAGCCCAGCGACTGGCCGCCGCGGAAGTTGTAATCGCTGATACCAATGCCGCCCAGCACATACGGCTGCCACGCGGTGGGGAACAGGCCCAGCGTCGCCACCGCCGTTCCACCGTTGCGCACGAGGTCAGGACCGTCCGTGTTCACCTCACCCCGCGCCGAGTCGATGTCGTTCAGCGCGCCGGTATAGCCCAGCTCGATGCCGAACACCTTGGACGGCCGGAAGGCCGCCGTCACGCCCGCGGTGGGGCCCGGGTTGAGCTGCGGTGCCAGCGCGCCGGTGTAGCCCTCCACACCACCGCCCACGAACACGCTCAGACCCCGCATGTCGTTCTTCTCCTTCTTCTTCACCTCAAGCGGTTCGACGGTCTCCGCGGCGTCAGCCGAAGGACGGAAGTCAGAGGGCGGAGGCGCGGAGATACCGCTGCCGCCAATGGCATCGTCCTGCGGCTCGGCCGGATATGACTCGGAGTGAGGCTCCACGGCGGGGGCCGCCTCCGGACGCGGCTGTGGCGAGGACTGCGGCGGCGGCGCCTGCAGGCCCTGGATGTCCTGCTGACCCGAGGAACCACTGCCACCCGTGCCCTGCTGGGAGGCATCCTGGTTCGCCGGCTCGCAGCGCAGCGGCATGTTCAGGAGCACTTCACCCTTCGCGGGAGGAGCGGCCTGGCTGCTGCTGGACGAGTCATCCTGCCCGCTCTGTCCACTGCCTCCCATCCCCGAGTTGTCGTCCATGCTCGACGAATCCGGCACGGGCTGCGTCTCGATGATGAGGTCCTCCTCCTGGTACGAGCCATCCCCAGAGGAGTCCTGTGATTGGGCCAGCAGCACTCCCTGGCCGGTGCTCCCCGCGTTCGCCTGGGGCGGTGGGCAGTCGCCGTCCGAAGCCAGAGCCGAGGTGCCGTAGAAGAGCGCCCCGATGGCGCCTGCAAGAATCTTCGCTTTCATTCAACCCTCCGTCGTCGAGTGGCTGACATGAAGGTTGTCGGCGAGGCCACATCCGGCAAGGCACACCTGGGTGGAGATCACCCAAGCGCGCCCCCTCGCTGAGCAGGCGGCCGGGCGTGGAGCCCGGGCAACACGGTTGCACGAGCAGGCTTACT
Organism: Myxococcus eversor; assembly: GCF_010894455.1. Lineage (GTDB taxonomy): Bacteria > Myxococcota > Myxococcia > Myxococcales > Myxococcaceae > Myxococcus > Myxococcus eversor. The sequence goes on from NZ_JAAIXY010000003.1 coordinate 507,356, forward strand.
TCTCGCGCATCCACTCCGAGCCGGTGACGACGGGCAACTGGAGCGCGCGCTCCCGGTCCAGGTCCAGGTTGCCGACGTGGAGCGACAGCGGGGACTGCACCCACTTGTAGATGGACTGGGTGAAGAGGCGGACGAACTTGTCCACGTAGCCGCCCAGCCTTCCGGTCTCCACCTCCGGGAACATGGGCGTCAGCGCCCGGAGCATCTCCGAGGGCGTGAGCTTCTCGCTCGCGAACAGGTAGAAGCACGCATCCAGGATGGGGAAGGGCATCAGCTCCTCCTCCCCCACCTGGTTGTGCGCCAGCTCCGGCCCCGCGGGCTTGGCGAGCACCTTGCGGATGCCCTCGTAGCCGGTGACGTCCTGGAGGTAGTCCAGGAGGAACATCACCACTGTCTTGGGCAGGTTGGAGATGACGGCGAGCGCGCCCATCAGGTCTCCACCGATGGTGGTGTAGCCCACGGACTTCTCGCTCATGTTGCCCGTCTGGAGGAACAGGCCGCCGCAGGAGTTGCTCCAGTTCCACATGCGCTGGGCACGCAGGCGGGCCTGGATGTTCTGCTCGGTAATCGGCGTGACGGGGGTGCCGTTCAGCATCTTCGCGGCCACGTCGCGCTCGCGCTCGAAGGCCTCGTCGATGGAGACACTCTGGAAGGACACGCCCAGCTCGCGGGCAATGGTCTCCGCCGCGTCGCGGGTGGAGTCGCTGGAGTAGCGACTGGGCATGTAGAACGCCTGGATGAGCGAGCCCGGGTTCTCCGGCCGCGCGCGCTTCGCGTAGCGGTGGGCGATGAGCAGCGTCAACAGCGAGTCACGTCCACCGGACAGGGCGATGCCCAGCACCTTGAAGGCGCGCGTCTTCTCGAAGTAGTCGCCCACGCCCAGGGAGAGCGCGTCCAGGATGTCCTCGCACAGCGCCTCGCGCGCGGGGCGCCGCTTGTCCGGGGGCGGCAGGAAGAAGCTGCGGTGCGCGGGCACGGGGTACGTCAGCGTCTCGCGCCGCGTGCGCACCGCCTCCGTGCAGTCCAGCACCGCCGTGCCCTGGCCGCCGGTGGTCAACCACGCCTCGCGGTCCACGCGCCACGTGGTGGCCTCGCCGCGCAGGCGCAGGGTGCGGTCCAGGTCGACGACGGCCGCGGCGAAGCCCTCCTGGAAGCGCGGCGTCTCCATGACGTGGCGGCCGTTCTGGTTGAGGAAGCCGCCGCCGTCGAAGATGAGGCCGTCGTTGCTGCCCACCGCGTTGCAGTAGGCGATGGTGCACTGGTGGTCCGCGGCGCGGGTGGCGATGAGCTCGCGGCGCGTCTCCACGAAGCCCAGCCGGAAGGGCGACGCGGAGATGTTCACCACCAGCTCCGCGCCTGAGTACGTGCGCCGGCGCATGGGGCCGTCCGCGCTCCAGATGTCCTCGCAGACCTCCGGCGCGACGAGGCCGAAGTCGAACTGGAACAGGTAGTCGCCCAGCGGCACGCCGCGGTAGCGCTCCTTCATGCCCGGCTGGCCCCGGCCGAAAGTCCGCGCCTCATAGAAGACGCTGTACGTGGGCAGCTTCTCCTTGGGGACCAGGCCCAGCACGCTGCCTCCGGCCACCACCGCCGCGCAGTTGAGGCGCTGACCCTGGAGGGCGACGCCCACGCCGACGACGAAGACGGTGGAGAGCGAGGCCGTCTCGCGCGCGAAGCGCTCCAGCTCCGGCCACTGCCGGTCGATGAAGCCCTGCCACTGGACCATGTCCTCGGCGGGGTAGCCGGCGATGACCTGCTCCTGGAAGACGCCCACGGTGACGCCGTCCTCGGCCATCCGCTTCGCCAGGACCAGGGCCCGGTCCGTGTTGTGGACGAAGGCTCCCACGGTGGTGTTGACGCTGGCGATGCCGACTTTCACGAGCCGCATGGTTCTCCCGCTCCCCTTTCGCGTCCGACGCGGAGCGCAGCAATGCGCGGAGCGACGCACAAGGCAAGCCCCACGAGGCCAGGCGGACTCGGGTCAGTTCAGCGGGCCCGAGGGCCGCACGGGCTGGAGCCGGGCGATGAGCTCACCCACGTCCTCCAGCACGGCTTCCAACCTGCGCTTCACGTCCAGCTCCGAGAGAAGGTGCTGGCGTCGCTCCGCCTCTGGACTGATGGCGGAGGCCACCACGTCCGCCAGCTTGCCGCCCGTCGCACGGGCCGTCACGGGCAGCAGGTTCTCGGCGAAGGTCGGCGGCACACGCCCGGCCAGTTCGAAGACGGCCTGACGCAGCCGCTCCTCCTCCGGCCCCTCGTACGGCAGGTCCGGCAGCGCCAGCGCCTGCACCTCGCGGTACGCCTTGTCCGTGGTCAGCTCGGAGACCATGCGGATGCGGCTGACACCTTGGAGGAGGATGTTGTAGCGCCCCTCCTCCACCTCCTCGTCCCAGACGATGACGCCGGCGCACATGATGGACTGCATCGGTGGCCGGCCCTCGTACTTGCCCTCCCAGCCGTCCTCGAGCTGTGCCAGCGCGACGACGCGGTCCGTCGCCAGCGCGTCCTTCACCATGGCCCGGTAGCGGGGCTCGAAGATGTGCAGGGGGATGACGGTGTGGGGGAACAGCACCGCCGACGGCAACGGGAAGACCTTCAGCGCACTCGCGGCGGCGCGCTCCACGCGTTCTTGGGCGGTCATGTCGGGCATCCTTACCTGTGTTGATAAGCCTCGCGGACGCCCGTCGCACCGCAAACCCGCGCTCCACCACGGCCTTGACCAGTCCCACGGGCGCAACCCCTGGGATTCGCTGGGAGTTTTCGGGTGCGGTTCCTCGCGCCGACTACCGTGCGCGCGGGCGGCCAGCCCCTCCACCCCAGGCCCGCATCGCCACCTCGACGAGCCCGAGCAGCTCCGCCTCGCTCGCGCCGTCCTGGGCCTGCACGGACATTCCCTGGACGATGGCGCCGAGAAAGCGGGCCATGGCGCCCGCGTCCGTCTCCGGTGGCAGCTCTCCGGCGGCGATGCCCCGGGCGATGCGCTCGCGAAACAGCTCCACCGCGCCCGCACGGAGACTGGCGACCAGGTCGGCCACGGGCTGGTGGGCCTCCGCGCAGCGCAGGATGGCCGTTGAAATCATGCACCCGTGTGGGTGCTTGCGACGGGTGAAGACCCGGGCCGACTCGCGAAGCACCCGCTCGATGGCGCCCCGGGCGGTCGGCTCCTCGGTGAGCGCGGCCCACGTGAAGGCCCCGGGGCCCGCCTGGTAGTGCGCCAGGACGCGGCGGTAGAGCCCCTCCTTGGAGCCGAAGGCCGCGTAGAGGCTGGGCGCGGTGATGCCCATGGCGCCGGTGAGGTCCGCCACGGACGCGCCCTCATAGCCCAGCCGCCAGAACACCATCATGGCCAGATCCAGCGCCTTCGTCTCATCGAACTCACGGGGACGGCCACGGGGACGGGTGGGGGTGACTATTTTCATAACGGTCACTATTGAAATCGAAAAAGGGCCTTCCTATTTACATAACACTCGCTACATAAAAAGGAGTCCCCTCCGATGAATTCCATCCTCGCCACCTTCCTGGTGGCCGCGGGCCTGGGTGTCTCTCCGTCCACCCCGGTGAAATCCGAGCCGCGCGCCACCGTGGCGAGCGCTGTCGCCGTGAGTCCCGAGTCGAGCGCCCTCGCGGTGAGCCTGGACCCGGTCATCGACCAGGCGCTCGCGGACCAGCGCATCGTCGGGGCCGTGGTCATCGTCGCGAAGGACGGAGAGGTCCTCTATCGACGCGCCGCGGGCTTCGCGGACCGCGAGACGAAGAAGCCCCTGCGCGAGGACGCGGTGTTCCGGCTGGCGTCGATGACGAAGCCGCTCGTCTCCGTCGCGGCGCTCGCGCTGGTCGACCAGGGGAAGCTGTCGCTGGAGGACCCCGTCACGAAGTGGCTGCCCACGTTCCGTCCCAAGCTCCCGGATGGACGCGAGCCCGTCATCACCGTGAGGCATCTGCTCACGCACACGGCGGGACTGATGTACGGCTTCAACCAGCCAGTCCCCGGGCCCTATCAAAAGGCCAGGGTCTCGGATGGGCTCGACAACCCGCCGGGGCTCACGCTGGAGGAGAACCTGCGTCGCCTCGCCACCGTCCCGCTGTCCTCGGAGCCTGGGGAGAAGTGGGCCTACTCGGTGGCCACGGATGTGCTGGGCGCCGTCGTCGCGAGCGCGGGCGGCGCGCCACTGCCCCAGGTCATCTCACGGCTCGTCACACAGCCCCTGGGACTCAAGGACACGGGCTTCCGCGTCGGTGATGTCTCGCGGCTCGCGACGCCGTATGTGGACGGCGAACCTGTCCCCGTGCGCATGGACAAGACGCACGACATCCCCTTCGGCGCGGGAGTGGTCCACTACACCCCCGGCAGGGCGCTGGACTCGCGAGCGTTCCCCTCTGGAGGCGCCGGCATGGTGGGGACGGCGAGCGACTACGTGAAGTTCCTGGAGGCGCTGCGCAAGGGTGGAGCGCCGGTGCTGAAGCAGAACACCGTCGAGCAACTCGGCTCCATCCACGTGGGTCCGGAGTCGCGGCCGCAGGGACCGGGTTGGGGTTGGGGGCTCGCGTCGGCGGTGCTCATCGACCCGGTGCAGGCGCACAGTCCCCAGTCGGCGGGGACATGGCAGTGGGGCGGCGCCTACGGGCACAACTGGTTCGTGGACCCGCGAAGTGGAATCACGGTGGTGGCGCTGACCAACACCGCGCTGGAGGGCATGTCGGGCGCGTTCCCCGGCGCCGTGCGCGATGCCGTCTATGCCGCGGCAAAGGCACCCGCGGTGACTCCCGCGAAGAAGCAGTAGGAATGACTGCTCCTTCAGGCCTGTCGACGAAACGCGCCCGGCGTCACGCCCACCCAGCGCCGGAACGCCTTGCCGAAGGAGCTCTCCGTCTCGTAGCCCACGGCGCGCGCCACCTCCGCCAGCGCGACGTCGCGGCCGCGCATCAGCGCCATCGCCCGGTGCATGCGCCACCGGCCGATGTACGCCAGCGGCGCCTCGCCCACGAGTGACTTGAAGCGCTCCGCGAACACCGAGCGCGACATGCCCGCGAGCCGAGCGAGCCCCTCCAGTGTCCACGGTGCCTCGGGCTTCTCGTGGACACGCTGGAGCACCGTGCCGATGCGCGGGTCCACCAGCGCGCGCAGCCAACCGTTCTCCCCGGAGGACGACTCCAGATGCGCCCTCAGCGCCTGCACGAAGAGGACATCCGCGAGTCGGCTCACCACCGTCTCGTGTCCAGGCTGCTTCGCTTCGATTTCGGAGGCCACGAAGCGCAGCGTCGACTCCAACCACCGAGGGGACTTGGGGTCATCCGCCCGGACATGGAGCAGCGTCGGCAGGTGCTTCACCAGGGGGCTCAGCGTCTCGCCCTCGAAGATGAAGGAGCCCACCACCAGCGTCACCGCCTCACCGTCCCCTCCGTAGTGGAGCACGCCGCCGCAGCGGATGGGCTGGCGCGTCGCATAGACCTCCGCGATGGGCAGCGCCCGGGTGCCACGCCGGTCCTTCAACGTGAACTTCACGTTGGCGGGGATGAACACGAAGTCACCGCCCGCCAGGCACAGCTCCCGCTCGCCCGTGGACAGCAGGCAGTTGCCGCGCATCACCGCGTAGAACAGCGGGAAGGGAGAGCCGTCGATGCGCATGCCCCACGGTGCCGTCAGCTCGTAGCGAGCGTGCACGCGGCTGCGCAGGTGCACGCCCTGGAGCACCTCCGCGAGGACATCGAGCCCGGGCTTTTCGCCGGACGGTTGGACGAGAGAAACGGACTTCTGGCGCATGTTCGTCCTTTCGCCCGGGACTATAGGTCCACTCACGCGGCGGGCGTGGAAGCGCGAGCCTCCTCGTCCCACGGCCCGCCATCCGGGAGACAGACATCATGAAAGCGATTCGACTGCACAGGTTCGGCGGTCCGGAAGAGCTGCGCCTCGACGACGTGCCCACGCCCACGCCTGGGGACGGCGAGGTCCGAATCCGGGTGCACGCCTCCGGGCTCAACTTCACCGACCTGGGCCAGCGCGAGGGCCGCATGCCCGGCACGCCTCCACTCCCCTTCGTCCCGGGACTGGAGGCCGCGGGAGTCGTGGACTCACTCGGCCCCGGCGTCCAGGGACTCACGAAGGGAGCCCGAGTCGTCGCCATCCTCCCGAATCAAGGCGCCTTCGCGGGATACGCCATCGCGCCGACAGCCACCGTGCTCGCCCTCCCCGACCCGGTCTCCTTCGAGCAGGCTGTCTGTCTTCCCGCGCAGGCCCCCACCGCGCTGCTCGGGCTGCGCGAAGGCGCGCGGCTGCGCGAGGGCGAATCCGTCTACATTCCGTCCGCCGCTGGGGGCGTGGGGACGTTCCTGGTGCAGCTCGCGAAGCGGATGGGTGCCTCGCGCGTCATCGGCGGCGCGAGCACGGAAGCCAAGAGAGACCTCGTCCTGCGCCTGGGTGCGGACGCCGCCGTGGACACATCCCATGCGGACTGGCCCGCGCGTGTTCGCGAGGCCACCGGTGGGCTCGGCGCGGACGTCGTCTTCGTCGCGGGTGGAGGAGAGCTCCCCGCCCGGAGTCTTCAGGCCCTCGCCTTCCGGGGACGACTGGTGCTCTTCGGCGCGGAGAGCATGTTCGACACGCAGTGGAGCCGTGAGCAGATGACCGGGGTGCTGGCCCAGAACCAGTCCATCGTCGGCTTCGCCACCTTCACCCTGCCCTTCGAGCAACGTCAGGCGGCGCTCCGCGAGGCGCTGTCGCTCGTCGAGCGCGGGCAACTCCAGACGGTCATCGGGCAGACCTTCCCGCTCGAAGCCGTGTCCCAGGCCCATCGCGAGATGGCCGAGCGGAGCACCACCGGCAAGGTCGTCATCCGCGTGGACTGAACGCCCAGGCCCACGCCGAGCCAGGCCCTCAGTGGCGTGCGCCGCTCACGCGGGCGACCGCGGGCTCGTCGTCCTCGCCCTGTGCGTCGAGCACATCCAGCGCCGCATCCACCGAGGCCATCAGCACCTCCGGCCGCACGGGCTTCTCCAGCACCACGTTCGGCACCGTCTCGATGAAGTCCCGCATCTCCGCCGTGTACGCCCCGCCGGAGATGAACACCACCCGCCGCGTCAGCTCCGGCGCCATCACACCCAGGCGCCGGTAGAGCGTGGCGCCATCCACCTCCGGCATCTGCAAGTCACACAGGATGACGTCGAAGCGATGCCCCGCGGACACCAGCGCCAGGGCCTCGCTGCCTCGCGTCGTCATCACCACGTCGTGGTAGGGCTCCAGCAACAGCCGCATCGACTGCGCCAGCCGGGGCTCGTCGTCCACCACCAGCACGCGTCCCCGTCGCCCCGTGGAGGGCACCACCGGCTTGCCTCGCGCCACGGGCCGGGGCGGCACCTCCACCTGCACCGGCGCCGCGGGCAGAAGCATGGTGAAGATGGAGCCCTTGCCCTCCTCGCTGCGCACCTCCAGCTCACCCCCGTGCGTGCGGACAATCTGCTGACAGATGGCCAGCCCCAGTCCGGTGCCTTCGCCGGTGGGCTTGGTGGTGAAGAAGGGTTCGAAGATGCGCGACATCACCTGCGCGGAGATGCCCATGCCCGTGTCCACCACGTCCACGCGGGCCCGGCCCGACACGTCCGTGCTGGTGCGCACGCGCACCTCGTGCAGGCTCGGGTTGCCCTCGGGCACCGCCTGCATCGCGTTGACGAGCAGGTTGAGCAGCACCTGTCCCAGCCGCGCCTCGCTGCCCAGCACCTTCGGCACCGGGCCGAACTCCTCCACCAACCGCGCGCGGTGGCGCAGCGCATGGCTGATGATGCGCACCGCCGGAGGCACCAGCGCGTTGAGGTCCACCAGCGTCCGGTCCTGGTCCCCCTGACGGCTGAACACCTGGAGGTCGCGGACGATGAGGCGGATGCGCTCGGCGCCTTCCAGCGCGCTGCGCACGCTCACCTGCGCGTCCCGCTGCCCCAACATCCCGCCTTCCGTGAGCGCGCGCGTCGCGGACTCCAGGTTCAACACCAGGTAGGCCAGCGGGTTGTTGATTTCGTGCCCCACCCCGGCCGCCAGCGTCCCCACCGCGGCGACACGCTCGGCGGCCACCAGCCGCGCCTGCAGCTCCTTGGTGGCGGTGATGTCCCGGTGCGTGGCCACGAAGTGCGACACGTCCCCTCCCGTGGCGCGCACCGGCGACAGCAGCACCTCCGTCGAGACGACCCGGCCATCCTTGCGCGGCACCGTCGTCTCCACGCAGAGCGACTCGCCCGCCAGCAACGCCGCGTTCAAGCGATGACACAGCCGGGGGTCCTGGTCGCCGTACAGCTTGCACGGGTCCTGCTCCACCAGCTCTTCCGGAGCCCGTCCCAACAACAGGCCCAGCGCCTCGTTGGCGAAGACGGTCCGCAGCTTGCCGGGGCCCTCCACCTCCGCGATGAAGACGCCCTCGTGCACACCCCTCACGGTGGTGGCGAGCAACTGGAGCTTCTCCACCGCGCGCCGTCGCTCCTCGCTCGCCGCCGCCAGCAACTGGCCCGTCACCGCGTTGACGACGACGAAGAGCTGGAGCACGAGCAGGTCCTGCTCCACGTTGCCCGAGGAGAACGGGCCCTGGCCTCGCACCGTGCCGGTGATGGCGACCATGGAGATGGCCAGGGTGGCCATCGCCGCGCCCCGAGGACCGAAGCGCAGCGCCGCCAGCGCAGACATCGGGAACAGCAGGAAGCTGGCCGCGTGCGCGAAGCCGGGCTGAAGGTTCCGGAAGAGGAAGATGCTCGCGCCCAGCACGGTGGTCAGCCCCGCCAGCGCCAGCGCCTCGCCTGCCCGGTGCGGCCAGGTGGGTCGGCTCAGCAGCAGCAGCGGCGGCGCCACCACGAGCACGCCCATCAAGTCCCCCACCCACCACACCCAGACCGCGCGGCCCAGGACCTCCGCGGGCAGCACGCCACCCAGCAGCAGGCACAACGGCCCCACCAGCGAACTGACCCCGGTGCAGACCGCACCCGCCCCCACGCACAGCACGACGACGTCACGGATGCGTGACAGGTCCGCGTCCATGCGCAGCCGTCGCGTCAGCAGCGCGCCCAGCACCGTGGCCAGGGTGTTGCCCGTGGCTACGCCCAGCGCCACCGACAGCGGCACGCCCGTGGAAGCGGTCGCCAGGAAGGCCCCCAGGTAGATGCCCGGCCACAGCAGCGGACCGCGCAGCACCAGCGCCGCGAGCGCCACCCCGGTGGGCGGCCAGACGGGGCTGACATTTCCTCCCACGGTGGACATGGAGAGGCCCAGCCGAGCCACGGCGAGATACACGCCGGCCAGGACCAGCATCTCCAAGAGATGCCGTCCGCGAAGCGCGCGTGCGCTGGCTCGAAGCAGCCCGATGATGACCATCCCCCCGGAAGACCCGTCCGCCGACCCGACGGGTTCACAAAAGTGGAGTCCATGGTAGCGGGCCAGGCTCGGTATTGCACCTTCCCCCCGCCGCGCAGGGCAGGCAAGCGTCCAGGAGCCGATAGGTCGGAAACACCTCGCGCATGCAATGGCTTCGGGGGTGCCGCGTAGGGAAGGACAAGAGGAGGTACCCAGACGATGTCGCGTCCCGGAATCGCAGCCCTGTTGTCCTTTCTCATCCCCGGTGTGGGGCAGATCTACAACGGCGACATTCTGCGCGGTGTCTTCTGGCTCATCGTCACCCCGGGCTTCTGGATTGGCACCGGAGGGTGTCTGGGCTGGGTGTGCCACATCATCGCCGCCGCCACCGCGCACAACCGGGCGGAGGACCAAGAGAAATACCGCGTCACCGTCGTATAGCGACGGCACTCGCGGGGCGCGGGCCGGCTCTCAGGGGTAGTCGGCCCGCGCTTTTTTTCACCGCGCCGCTCAGCGCGAGAACAGCAGGATGAAGGTCGGAATCGCCGCGACGAGCAAGCCGACGACGAGCGCGAGCACCTGCTGGACGAAGAACAGGTCCTCCAGCCTCTCCACCAGGGAGACCTCCAGCCGGTCCACGGCCAGCGTCTCCAGCTCGCGCACCGCCGTCTCGGTGTCGGGCGCGGTGAGCACCGTGCGCAGGGCGACGGCGCCCAGGACGCGGTAGGACTGCTCCATGAGGAAGCGCTCCAGCCACTTCGTGCGCGACGGTGGCCCGGTGTCCTCCTCGGGAGGCTCGCGCAGCCGCTCCGCCACGGAGGACTCGATGGCGTGGATCAGCTCCTTGCGACCGAGCGGGCCCGTGCCCCTCAGGCGCTGGGCGACCTGGAGTGCCGCGGGCTTGAGCACGGCGTAGGCGTCCCCCATCCAGCCGCGCGCCTGAGCCTCCTCGGCGAGCCGGGAGCCGATGCCATTGAGCATCAGCGCATACCCTCCCCCCAGGGCCAGGGCGAAAGGTGTGAGCCCCAGGCTGAGGGCCTCCAGCCATCCGGGCGTCGGTGGCATGTCGAGCAGGCGCGGCACCAGGAGGAAGGTCCCCGCCAGGGCGAGCCCGAGGGTGCCGAAGAGGAAGAACCCCTTCACCGCGCCCCACAGCCCCGAGCCCACGAGCGCGGGCACCACGCCCACGAGCATTCGCAGGCTCGCGCGCGCCACGCCCTTCATGACGCGGCGATTGCTCGTGGGAGGAGCTTCGGCCAGCGCGTTCGGCTCGGGCACCGTCGACAACGGCCGAACGACATCCACACCGGGCACGGGGCCCTGGGTGCTCAAGTGATGAACCTCACGGCCCCATCGTAAGAGCCGCGAGCCGCCCGTGAAAGCCACCGCCCGTGTACGCGGAGCCAGGCCTGGGCGATGGGTCCAACGCGAAGCAGGGACACGCCCCTGCCCCACCCGAGAGGCCCGTCCCATCCGGCCACCCTCGCGGGCTAGCACTCAAGGGCGATGGACACGGCGACGGGCCTTCATCTCCTGGGTGAGCCGCCACGTGACGCCACCATCCGCCGAGAGGAAGCCCCTCCACGTGAAGGAGTCCTCGGCAATCGCGGTGAACATCCAGCGCAGCGCCTTGCCGTCCGGGTCCGGGCCCTCGATGTGGATTTCGTCGCCCACGGCCTTGCCGGTGAGCACGACGAGATACCCCGCGGTGGCCCCCAGCCAGATGACGCGCCACGTGCCCGTCTTCGGGTCGAAGTGGCGCAACGACGTGCCGATGCGACGCTCCCCCACGGCGGCGCTCAGCCCCTCCGGATTCGGATAGCTGAGCACGTCCTGGATGACGCGTCCGTCCAGCACCCAGGAGAAGGACCACTCTCCGGGCTGACGGAAGACCTCCTTCCCCGCCGCGTCGAAGAACGCGACGTCCATGTCCCAGGCGCCGACGAAGCGCCCGAACAACGCGAGCGACTCGGCGTGCGCGGGCACCGGCCCATCCGCGTGGAGCAACTCCAGGGCCCGCCGCGAGAGCGGGGATTGATGATGCGACATGATGCACGTCTCCCATTCGCGGCCCGAGGAAGCTCGAGCCGCGTCATGACTGGCGCTGCGTGGTTGAAGGGGGACTCCGAGCCGGCGGCTCAGCGCGACGTGACGGCGACGCGCTCCCATGCGGGCGGGTAGCGCGTCACCAGGCACAGCTCATCCGTCTCCAGCTCGGCGACGAAGCTCCCGCCCCGGCTCTCATAACGAAAGCGCGTGGGAGCAAGCCGCGTGTAGCGCTGCGGCAGGGTCAGCAGCGCCAGGTCCGGCATGCGCACCCACGCCGCCGTCACCTCGCTCGACGCGCCCACCGGCAGCGCCAGCCGACGCATGGGCAGCGTGTTCGTGGAGGGTGTGAAGCCCAGGTCCACGTCCATGCAGCCACGGAACCGTGGGACTTCCTCGTCGCCCTGCCACCACCGCTGCCGCGCGTCCACCCGCAGGACGAGCGACCGGGGCGCGCCACCGCCCCGCATCAGGATGCGCGCCTCCCTCGTCATCCACCGCGAATCACATTGGATGGTGTACTCCGCGAGGTAGGGCACCCCTTCCTCCGTCACCACCACGGAGCCCGCGAACTCCCAACCGCCATCGAGCTCCCGCAGCTCGGCGTACTCGCTCCCCGGCTGGTCCTGTCGCGTCCATTGCCACGCGCGCAGACACCGCCGCGCCGAGCCCGGGTCGGAGTTCACATCACGCTGGGGAGAGGTCATGAGGGTGCTCGCGGAAGAAAGAAGCGCGTCGGCGCTTCGCCACAATGGAGCGAACCCTAGGCAACACGAGCGGGGCCGTCTTACACATCCTTGCTCCCACTGTCCGAGAGCACACCCTCGTCTTGCTTGCCGAGTCCCGCGTCGCCGCGCCATCCTGACGACATGCCGCGCCTGCACGCCTCGCTCCTGTTCAGCGCACCGGACCTCCAGCTCGCCCGAGTGACTTGCGACGGGCACGACGGCCCCCGGCCGAAGGAGGAAGGCGTGGAGAGCGAGCGCGTCATCCTCGCGCTCCACGGTCGCTTCCAGTTTCGCGATGCGCGGACGCGCGCCGTGGTGGCCCCGGGTGTCGGCCTGCGCATGCACCCGCGCCGGCCCTGTGAAATCCGCCATCCGCACGGAGGAGGCGACGCATGTCTCTCCGTGCGTGGCTCGTGGCTGAGCCAATGTCCCCAGGCGGAGGCGACGACGTTCCCGGTCAGCACCGAAGCGTACGTGCGACTCCAGTCCCTGCTGGCCCACGCGACACGGGGCGAGCCCGTGGACCGCGTCAAGCTGGAGGAGACCCTGGCCCTCGTCCTCTCCCCCACTGAGCGGCCTGACACCTCGGTGAGCCGACGCGAGCGCGATATCGCCGAGGCCATCGCCCACGAGGCGGCACTCCACTTCGACGCGCGAGCCTCCGTGGAGGTCCTGGCCCGGGGCGCCGGCGTGTCCGCCTTCCACGCGTGCCGCGTCTTCCGCAAGGTGATGGGCACCGGCATCCATCAGCACCTCCAGGAAGTGCGGCTGCGCCATGCGCTCGCGCTGCTCCTGGACACACACCTGCCCCTGGCCGAGGTGGCGCTGGAGGCGGGCTTCGCCAACCAGGGCCACCTGGGCAACGCCTTCCAGCGTCTCTACGGCAAGACACCGGGCGCCGTCAGGAAGACCCTGACGCACCCCGGAGCCTGAGACTCAAGGCCGCTTCGACTCAGAAGCGCGCCGAGCGCAGCGCCGCGAGCAGCTCATCGGCCGTGGTGGCCACCGCGCGCGCGCCGTGCGCATGCAGCTCCTCCGCGTCCCGGAAGCCCCACGTCACGCCCACGCCGTACATGCCCGCCGCGCGCGCCGTCTCCATGTCCACGGCCGTGTCACCCACGAAGCCACACACGCCGGGGACGAGCTCCAGCTCCGCCGCCATCCCCAGCACCGCCGTCGGGTCCGGCTTGCGAGGCACCCCGGGCCGCTCGCCATACACCCGAGCGAAGGCCACGCCAGGCAACAGCCGCTCCACCAGCCGCTTCACGAAGCTGTCCGACTTGTTGCTCAGCACCCCCATCACCACCTGTTGCTCCGCCAGCGTCGCCAGCAGCGCGGGGATGCCGGGGTAGGACGCGGTCCGGTCGAAGAGGTGCTCGTCGTAGTACGCGCGATACGTCTCCAGCACCGGCGCGGCCAGGTCCTCACGGCCCGCGGGCACCGCCCTGCGCGCCAGCTCCCTCACCCCCTCACCGACGAAGCGGCGGTAGGCGGGCTCCTGGTGCGTGGGCAGGCCGTGGTGTGCCAGCGCGTGGTTCATCGCGTCCGCGATGTCCCCCAGCGAATCCACCAATGTCCCATCCAGGTCGAAGAAGACGGCACGAAGCTGCATGTGATGAGCTCTCCAGTGAAAACAAAAACGCCCCGGCCAACAGGGCCAGGGCGTTCAGGGCGTCGAGGCCCGCTCAGCCGTCCCTAGGGAGTGACGGCCGCCGTGGTGGCGTCGTCCGCTCCAGCGACGGTCAGCACCGCGAAGTTGATGTTGTTGTAGCCGGCCGTGGCGCAGCTGAACATCACCCGCTTGATGATGGCGTACTCCACATCCTTGTGAGCCTGGATGTTGATGTCGCCCTTGAACGTGTTGGCGTCGTCGTTCGCCATCGCGTGCAGGTCCTCGAACTGCTTCTTCATGTCCCGCAGCTTCTCTTCCAGCGCGGGGATGTTGAGGTACTCGTCCTTGGAGAAGTCCTCCACGCGACCGACGATGGTGCCGGACACGCTCACCTGCTCGCCGGACACCATGACGACCGGGTGCATCTCCACTTCCTGGATGTGGACTGCTTCCGGGAGCTGGATGTCCTTGGTCATCATCAGCACCTCGCCCGTCGCGGAGAAGTTCGCGATGAGGAAGAGCACGATGATGACGAACATGTCGACCAGCGGGGTGATGAGCAGGTCGGAGTAGCCGCTGCGCTTCGCGTGGGCGGCGCCGTGCCCGAACACCTTGGAGTGCTCGAGTCGCTTGCCGTACCGCTTGCCTGGAACCTTGATGGCCATGACTGGGTGTGGCTCCGTGCTCGGCTAGCCCATCGCCGCGGACACCGACACCTGGGGCAACCCAGAGCCGATGCACTCGTCGATGATGCGGACCAGGTCCTCGTAGCGGACCTTGTCTTCGGGCTGAAGGGTGATGGCTGTCTGGTCCGGAAGCTGCGCCTTCAACTCCTTGAAGCGCGCCACCAGCTTGGACAGGTCCGTCTTGCCCTTGCCGTCTTTGGTGAGGGGGATGGGGTCGAACGTGCTCTGGTCCGCCGAGAGCCGAAGCTCCGTCGGGGTGATGAGCAGGGTCAGCTGCACCGTCTTGGTCTCCGTCGGCGGCTGCTCCTCCTCCGTGGAGGGGCCTCCCGCCTGGGAAACTTGAAGTCGGCCAATCTGGGTCCAGACCGCCGTCATGATGAGGAAGCTGATGGTCACTGCCATCAGGTCGATGAATGCGGTCAGGTTGATGGGAGCATCGAGCGACTTCTTGCCGCCTTTCCCACCACCTCCTGTGTCCATTCCGCCGGCCATGGCGTTGTCCTCCTAAGGCCCCGCGCGGTGAGGCGCGGCAAGAGACTGAAAGGGGCGCGCCGTTGTCCCCACGTCACGTGGGGACAGGACAGCGCGCCCGGGTTCCGGGTTCCCTGCGGGAGCCCGAATCAGTCGTCGTGGTGGTCCCGGGCGGCGGGGACGTTCAGGTTCTTGAACTTGTCCTTGTTCGCCACGATGAGGTTCAGCACGGAGACGCTGGTCTCGTTGATGTCGTTGATCAGCGACTGGGTGCGGCCCATCAGCACGGAGAAGGCGATGAGGCACGGAATGGCCGTCACCAGCCCGAAGCCCGTGCAGTTCATGGCTTCGGAAATACCGTTGGCGAGAATGGTCGCCTTGTCGGCCGGGTTCACGTTCGCCACGGCCTCGAAGCAGGAGATGAGACCCGACACGGTGCCGAGCAGACCGGCGAGCATCGCCGCGTTGCCGAGCATCGCCAGGTAGCCACTGCGGGCCTCCAGGCGGGGCGTCTCGCGCAGGGTGGCCTCGTCCAGCGCCGCCTGCACTTCGTCCTGGCCCTTGGGAACGTTCATCAGACCGGCCTTGATGACGCTCGTCAGCGGCGTCGCCTTCTGGCCCGCCACGTAGTTGATGGCCTTGTCCAGGTCACCGGCGTAGATGTGCTTCTTGAGTCCACGGAGGAAGGCTTCCTTGTTGATGGACGCCTTGCCGAACAGAACGATGGCCCGTTCGACCATGATGGAGAGGGCCACCACGAGACAGGCCGCGATGGGATACATACCCCACTGACCGGCCTCCCATCGCCTGGCGACCTCTTCGAAGAAGCCCCGCTCGGGACCACCAGCGTTCGCGAGCACGGCCAGATTCGTCAAAAACCCCAGGTTCATCGCGTCTTGCCTCCACGGCAGCTTGGCCCGGCGCTCCGGACCTTCCAGAACCTGTCGCCCCCCCGGGCGTGCGCCCCAGAGATGGGCGGCAGGTATGGATGTTGAAAACGGTGGTGCCGACTTTAGGAATGGCTGTCTGGGGTGTCAAGGCAGGGGCCCAGGCGTTAAGTGCTGAAATCTCACAGGAATTTTGCGCTGGAGTACCCCTTGCCAGCATGGACTCCAGGCAGCAGTGCGGGCCTTCGCGGGGGCTTCCCAACCCGGCCTGGTTGTGTCAGCGCGCGCTTCCGAGCCCAGGGAACGCATGCTAATGCCGGCGCATGGCGAGGAAGCGCATTGGCGAGCTGCTGCTGGAGCAGAGGGCGATCAGCGTCGCCCAGCTCGAGGCGGGGCTCGCGGCCCACCGGAAGTCAGGGCAGCGGTTGGGGGCGACACTCATCGCCCAGGGAGCGATCACCGAGACGACGCTCGCGGGCGCGCTGAGTCAGGCGCTCGGGATGCCGCAGGTGGATCTCCCGGCGGTGACGCCGGAGTGGGCCGCGGTGCACATGCTGCGCCCGCGTTTCTGCGAGCAGCATGACCTGTTCCCCATCGCGTTGGAGAGCGTGGGCGGACGGCGTCAGCTCGTCGTCGCGATGAGTGATCCACTCAACCTTCCGGCGGTGGAGGAGATTGAGTTCACCACCGGACTCAAGGTGAGCGTGCGCGTGGCGGCGCTGTCCGCCGTGCGGGGCGCCATCCTGCGCTACTACCACAAGGTTCCCGTCACGCCGGCGGGTGGGGCGAGCGCGAAGCCCGCCGCTCCTACGGCCCGCGCGAGGCCCGCCGCCGTGCCCGCGAAGCCCGCGCCGCCGACCCAGCCTCCGCCGAGCGACGCGGCCGATGACGATGACGAGGACGAGGTCATCGTCGGCGAGGAGCTGCCCCCGGGTGAGACGACGCAGCGCACGTCGCTGGCGGAGCTGATCCGCACGCGCGAGGAGCAGCGCAAGCAGAAGCGCGAGCAGGCCACGGCGAAGCCGAAGCCCCCCTCGGGCGGCGGAGTGCTCGATGACCTGGACTATCTCTTCGGGCAGGCCCGCGAGGACCCGGACCGCGTCGAGGAGCTGGAGCGCAAGTTCTGGGCGCTGATGCGCATCATGGCGCGCAAGGGACTGCTCTCCAGCGAGGAGTTCCGCCGCGAGCTGGACGACGAGGGCGAGGACAAGGGGTGAGCCGTGCGCTCCCGGCCGCCGGCATGAACCGGTGGCCTGGTCGTCCGCTGGCTTCCCGGGGTACCTGGACGCTCGGGCGCCTTCGCTGAAACCGACTTCGGGCCTCGCGCGTAAGGGAAGCAGAACCCCCGCGCGTCGGGCGTGTCCGGAGAGAGGCTCCAGCCCATGTCGTCCGTCATCGTCAGCTCACGCTCCGCCCGCTCCCGTTCCTGGAGCGCAACCAGACGTCTGTTGTTATCACTGCTCTTCGCGGTGCTCGCGGCGTGCACCCAGGCGAGCAGCGCCGCCGCGGCCGGAGGCGCGCTCGAAGCCGGGACGCGGCCCGCGGTGGGAGACTCCCGCCGCTACGAGAAGCCCTCGGACGCGGAGCTGCGCCGCACCCTCTCGCCCACGGCGTACGAGGTGACGCAGCGGGCGGCGACCGAGCCCCCGTTCCGCAACGCGTACTGGAACCAACACGAGGAGGGGCTCTACGTCGACGTCGTCACGGGCGAGCCGCTGTTCTCCTCCAAGGACAAGTTCGACTCCGGCACCGGCTGGCCCAGCTTCACGCGTCCGGTGGAGTCCTCGCACGTGGTGGAGAAGCGGGACGAAAGCCTGGGCATGACGCGCGTCGAGGTCCGCTCGAAGGCGGGGGATTCCCACCTGGGCCATCTGTTCGACGACGGGCCCCAGCCCACGGGGCAGCGCTACTGCATCAACTCCGCGTCGCTGCGCTTCGTCCCGGTGAACGACATGGAGAAGCAGGGGTACGGCGAGTGGTTGACGCTGTTCGGCCGCAAGCCCGCGAGCGCGACGCCCGCGAAGGTGGACGTGGGCAAGGCGCTGGCCGCGTCGGGTGTCACCGAGACGGCGCTGCTCGCGGGAGGCTGCTTCTGGGGCATGGAGGACCTGCTCCGCAAGATTCCGGGCGTGCTCCAGACAGACGTCGGCTACACGGGCGGCAATCTGGAGAAGCCCTCGTATCAAGACGTGAGCGGTGGACGGACGGGGCACGCGGAGTCGGTGCGCGTCGTGTTCGACCCGAAGGTGCTGAGCTTCGCGACGCTGCTGGAGGACTGGTTCTTCCGCATGCACGACCCGACGACGCTCAACCGCCAGGGCAACGACGTGGGGACGCAGTATCGCTCCGCCATCTTCGTGCTGTCCGACGAGCAGCGCCGCGTCGCCGAGGAGGTGAAGGCGCGCGTCAACGCCTCCGGAAAGTGGAAGAAGCCCGTCGTCACCCAGGTCGTCCAGGCAGGCGAGTTCACCCCCGCCGAGGGCTATCACCAGGACTACCTCGTGAAGAATCCGGGCGGCTACACCTGCCATTACATGAGGGACTGAGAAACCCGGGCTTTATCCGGGTGATACAAGTCTCACCTCCCTGGGAAGGCGGGTGAGCAAGCCCTGGCGCGGGACGTCGAGCCTCGAAACCGGGGCGCGTCTCGCAGGGGTGAAGTGGACTCAAGGCGGGCGTGGGCGGTGTGCGGCTATGCTGCGCGGATGATCTGCCCAGTCTGCGCGCGGTTTCGCGACACGGCATCGGGGGGCGTATGTCTGGAGTGCGGCGCCACCCTCCTGCCCGTCACCGAGCCGCACTTCGATGCACTCGTCACGAAGACACTCTGGCGACGCATCCAGGATTGGCGCTCCGACGCGCTCCTCGATGAGGCGACGGCGCTCCGGCTCGAACAGTCCCTCAATGCGATAGCGGTGCCCGTCGAGGCTCCGTCCGTTGAGAGCGCGCGGGCCGTGGGCCATGACTCGCCTGAGGTCATCACGCAGCCGCTGGACTCCGCCGCGCGCGTGGAGGCCTGGGCGGATGGCGTCGCCGCTTCGGCGCGTCGTGGGGGAGGCTGGAGTCTCTTCGGTTGGGGCGCGGCGCTCGCGCGCTCACTGGAGGAGGCCGCGAAGGAGGAGCGTGAGCAGACGGCACGCGCGCCCCGTGGCTCCCGACATGACCGGGACGCGAGCGAGGACGACCTCGGCTCCGCGCTGGGCTCGGGACAGTCGCTGTTCGCCCGGGATGCCTCGGGTGTGCTCGGTGGTGGACTGGAAGCGGTCGTCGCGCTCGACGCGCAGCCCGAGGCGAGCACGGCCCGGCTGAACGACTTCATCTGGTGGTTCCTCGGCGCGGTGCTGGTGCTCGGCGGCTCGCTCATGGGCGTCCGCGAGGCATGGAACGCGTTGGGCGGCGTTCCGCGCCAGCTCCTCGTAACGGGAGCCTTGTGGGGTTACCACGCGGGCTTCATCGGGCTCGGCGTGTTCCTGTCCCGCCGCTCGATGCCCGTGGGCCGCGTCCTGTCGGGCATCGGCCTGGCGCTGCTTCCCGTCGCGTTCGTCGCGCTGTCCTCACTGGTGGCGCTGTCACCGCTCTGGGGCCTTCCCGTCGCGCTGGGGCTCACCGCGTTGGGGATGGTGCCGCTGAAGTCCGCGGGCAGGCTGCTGCACGGGACGCCCGCGACGGCGCTCGGGTTGGCGCTGTTCCCGTCGCTGCTCGCGGGCCTGCCGCTGATGGGGCTGGATGAGGCGCCGTGGCTGCGCGTGCTCTGCGCCTTCGCGGGTGTGGTGGCGCTGGGGGCCACGTTGTGGCGCTCGCGCAAGGAGACGTCCGCGAACGTGCTGCTCGTCGGGGCGAGCGCGGCGCTGTACGGGGCGCTCTGGCTCGCGGTCTTCGCCGTGTCGAGCGGGCCCTCGGGGTTCGATGATTTGGAGCCGGGCGGCGCGTTGTTCGCGGGGATGACGCTCTGGGCGCAGGCCATCGCCACGGTCCTCGCGGTGGCGGCGACCACGCACTCCGCACGCGAGACGCTTCCTCGGGCGAGCGCGGTGCTGGAGACCGTGGCGCACGCGGTGCTCGCGGCCGGTGCGCTCGCGGGAGCCATCACCGCGTTCTCGGTGGGGACAAATGGAGACCTCCAGGTCGATGGCGCGTCGGCGCTCGCGCCGGTGCTCGCCGCCGGAGTCTTCTTCCTGCTGGAGTCGCGACGCCGCGCCCTTGTGCACCCCGGGGCCATGGCCACGCTCCTCGCGGGAGCACTGCTCGCGCGGACGCTGTCGCCAGACGAGCAGGGCTGGTGGGTGTTCGGAGGCGCGGCGGCGGCCTCTCTGCTGATGCTCGCGGCGCGCGGAAGCGACTCGGGGATGCTGCGCATCCGGCTGCTGGCGTGGAGCATCGTCAGCGCGGTGGTGTCGATGCCGCTCGTCTCCTGGATGGAGGGCGACGCTTCTCCGTGGCCCCGAGTCTTCACGGGTCTGGCCTTCGCGGTGGCCGCGCACGTCTCTGGAGGCTGGCGCTTTCGAGGACTGCACTACGTGGGCGGAGCCGCCGCGCTCTTCGGCGCCCTGGCCTTCGTCGATGGGACTCCGTGGCTCTCGGGTGATTGGAGTCGCCTCGCGGTCTTCGCGCTCGTGAGCGGGCTGTACGGTGTCGCGGGGCTCGTGCAGGCCGCGTGGGCCAGGCCGGCCTCGCCCCAGGACGCGCTGTTGCCTCTGGATGACCTGTCCCTGGTGATGGCCTCGGCGGGCGTGTTCCTGGCCATCGGCGTCGCGCCCGTGCCGCCGGAGCTGCTCACGTCCATCGCAGTCGCGTTGCCGGGTGGTGTCCTCGTCGCGCTTCCCACTGCGCTGGTGTCGCTGGCGTTGTTGTTGAGGACGCGCAGGGACAGCACTCGCCTCGTGAGTCTCATCGCGGCCACGGGCGTGGCGCTCGTCGTGTCCCAGGTGCTGGGCACCGTCTCCGACTTCTCGTCGGCGCGTTCAGCGCTGGGCTCGGCGGCCGTGGCGTTCGGCTTCGCGCTCTTCGCGACACTGCGCCCGCGTCCTCCCGTCGTCGACCCGGCCGCGGCCCCTGTCCCGCCGCGCGGCCTCTGGGGTCGGGGGGTGTTCGCCCTCTTCCGGTTGCCGCTCGGGGCACGTGGGCTGTCGCTCTACACGGACGGCTTCGCCACGGCCGCGCTGGTGCAGGCCCTCATCGCGACACTCACGCTGGTCCAGTGGCTCCCCTTCCCCACCGATGCCGAGCGAGGCATGTGCCTGCTCGCGGGCGGACTGCTCGTCCTGACCGCGCTCCTGACGTTCCTGACGCGCGGCTTCGTGGACTGGGAGCTCCGGGGCTCGGTGGTGACGCTCGCGGCCATGGGCGGGTTCATCGCGCTGACGGCGGTCATCAATCGCGCGGGCCGTCCCCTCCCGCCGGACGTCGTGGCGATGCGGCTTCCGCTCATCGGCGTCGCGCTCTGGGGTGTCGCGCTGGCGACGAGGCGCTTCGGCCCGTGGCTGGCGAAGTGGCTGGAGCGCCCCAGTCATGGCCCGCTGTACCACGCGGTGCCTCACGTGGGCGTGGCGGCGCTGGCGCTCGTGCTCCTGAAGGGCGCGGTCCTGGTCGGCCTGCCGTCTCCGTCACACGCGCTGGGAATCACCCCTCCGCTGCTGGTGCTGGGCGCTGCGGTACTGGTGCTGCTACTCGCCGCTTCGTTCCGCGCGGTGCCGCTGGCGAGCCTCGGGTTGTACCTGGGGCTGCCCGGCGCGGCGCTCTGGGCCGCGAGGCAGTCGCTGTTCGGCCCTTCGCTCGTCTCGCTGGCGCCGCCGGATGGCCAGTGGGTGCGCGTGGGCGCCGAGGGCTATCACTGGCTCTCGGAAGCGGCGTGGCTCGCGCCCGGCGACACCGTGTTCCTCCTGTGGCAGCGGGCCTTCGCGGGCATCGCCGCCGCGGGGCTCGTCTATGCCGTGGCCTCGGTCCGGGGTCTGCCCGAGCAGTTCCGGCACCTGTTGCACCGTCGCTCCATCACGGCGGTGTGGATTGTGGGGCTCGCGGCGCTCTTCCAGCCCGGACTCACGGCGGCGGGCCTCGTCTGCGCGACGGGCGTGGCGCTGTTCGTCGGTGGAGCCCGGGCACAGGGGCGCGGCGTGCTGGGCGCGAGCATCCTCCTGTTGGTGCACGCGTTGGCGCACCAGGTGGACATCCTGGAGGCATGGCCGGGCCCCGTGCTCGCGATGGTGGGACTCGCGGTGGTGACAGTGGGCCCGTGGATTGCGAACAAGCGCGGCCTGTCCGAGGGCGCGACGCGCGTCCGCATCCAGCAGGCGATGGCCGTCTATCTCATCGTGGCCACGGTGTACGCGCTGGCGGTGAACGGCAACACGTCGTCGACGCTCGCGGCGCTCAACCTGCTCGCGGAGATGCTCACCGGACTGGGCGGCAACTGGATGGTGTCGCCGGCCTTCCCGGTGACGCTGGTGCTCATCGCGGCCTCGTTGCTGGTGGCGGCGTTCCGGTGGAAGGGCACGTTCGCCTCGCTCATGGCGTCGGCGGGCACCTGGGTGGCGGGCAGCGCGGTGCTGGCCTCGTTCATGGCCGGGTTCACGATTCGCGCGAGCCTCACGGGCCCCTGGCTGCGCTATGGGGACCTCTTCATCGTCCATGGCGCGGTGCTGGCCCTGGCGTCCGCGGGGGCCGTGGTGGCCCTGCAGACCGCGCAGCGGTGGACTCGCGCGCGGCGGGCGGACATCGCGGTGGGGATGACGTGGGGGCGGGATGCGTGGCTCGTGGCGACGGGAGTGATGCTCGCCGCGCTGGCCGTGAGCGGCAATGCGCCCCAGGAGTCGTTGACGACGGCCATCGCGGCCATCGGCCTGGCGGTGCTGGTGGCGCTGCACTGCGCCTGGGTGGAGCACACGGGGCGGCACGTGTACTTCGTGCAGCTCGCGGTGGTGGGCGTCTACGCGCTGGTGCGCGGCCTGTATGCGCCCGGCCTGCGGGCCGAGCATGACGCCCTCTTCGCGCTGGCGCTGGGCTTCACGCTCGTCGGCGTGACGGTGATGGCGCGTCGAGCGGGAGTGCGTCCGGTGGAGGCGGCGACCCGACGCTTCGCGGCGCTGTTGCCCATCGGCATGGCGCTCGTGTTGCCGGGCGAGGCGACGCAGGAGGCGGCGTTGCTCGCGGGTGGCTCCGGACTCCTGTACGCGGCGCTGGGGGCGGTGGAGCGGAGCCGGATGTTCGGCGCCTTCGCGGCGGCGGCGTGCAACCTGGCGCTGCTCATCGCCGCGCTGGCCTTCGGATTGGAAGGGCTGGAAATCTACCTGGCGCCGCTGGGCCTGCTGCTGTTGATGCTGGGGCAGCTCTTCACGGAGAGCCTGCCGCACGCGGCTCGCAACACGGTGCGAATCCTCGGAGGCATGCTGCTGTACGTGCCCGCCGCGGCGAAGCTGGCGATGCGGGTGGGCGAGTCACCAGACGGCACGTATGCGCTCATCTTCGGCGGCGTCTGCCTGCTGGGTGTCGCGCTGGGGATGGCGCTGCAGATTCGCGCGTACCTCGCGCTGGGTACGCTGTTCCTCACACTGGACGTGGTGGCCAACCTGCTCGACGCGGGCCTGAGGGACCACCGCATCGGCTTCCTGGTGATGACGCTCACCGGACTCACCGTCATCGGCGGCCGTGTCCTGACGACGCTGAAGCGCCAGGAGTGGGACCTGCTCGTGCGAAGGGTGCGCGTGCAGCTCCGGGGCTGGGACTGAACTGACGCCTCGCCGCTGTCAGTCCAACGACAGCGGCAGGCGCACGGAGAAGGTGGTGCCCGCGCCCACGGTGCTCGTCACCGTGAGCCGGCCGCCGTGGTTCTCCACGATTCCCTGGCAGATGGAGAGCCCCAGGCCGGTGCCCTTGCCCTCCGGCTTCGTGGTGAAGAAGGGCTCGAAGATGCGCTGGAGGTGCTTGGGGTCGATTCCCGTCCCCGAGTCCCGCACCGACACCACCGCCTCCTGCCCTTCTCGCCGCGTCGCCAGGAACACCGAGCCGCCCGGCTGCATCGCGTGGCACGCGTTGGTGATGAGGTTGACGAACACCTGCACCAGGTTGGCGCGCACGGCCGACAGCGGCGGCAGCTCGGAATACTCACGGTGCACGCTGACCCGCGCCTGCGAGACGACGTGCTCACAGAAGCCCACCGCCATGTCCACCACGGCGTTGAGCTGCACCCGCTCCGGCCTGTCCTGCGCCGGTCGCGCGTAGCTCACCAAATCCCGGGTGAAGCGAAGGATTCGGTGGCTGCTCTCCAGGATCTTCCGCAGCTTCTCCTGGTCCGCGGGATTCGCGCCCGGCGTCGTCCGCGAGCGCTGGAGCAGCGCATCCGCGTACGTGGCCACCGCCGTCATCGGGTTGTTGATTTCATGCACCACGCTGGCCGCGAGCTGGCCAATCGACGCCAGCTTCTCCGCGTGGATGATGCGCTTCTCCAGCTCCTTCACCACCGTGATGTCCTGGCCGATGGCGATGACGCCCTCCACTTCGCCATGGGGCGCCAGCATCGAGGACGTGGCGAACGACACCCGCACCTCGTTGCCGTCGCGCGACAACAGTCGGGTCTCGAAGCTGTTCACCGCCTCACCGCGAATCGCGGCGGCGATGACCTGGGACAGCCGCAGGTGCTCGCTCTCCGGCACCAGCCAGAAGAGGTCCTTGCCCAGCACGTCTTCCTTCCGGAAGCCCGTCAGCGCGCTGAGCGCCTGGTTGAACACCACCACCTGCTGGTCCCGATTGGCGACGAGGATGAGCGCGTTCGCCTTCTCCAGCAGGTCCTCCAGGTACTTGCGCACGAACGTCAGCTCATCGATGAGCTTCGCGTTCTTCACCGCGACCGCGACCTGGCTCGCCAGTTGGAGCAACACGCGCTCGTCGTGCTGCACGTCCGCGTCCAGCCCCTCCGGATACTCCATGTTGATGGCGCCGAAGAGCTGCCCGCTCGCCACCAGCGGCGCGCTCACGCCGTGCGTGCTGCCCAGGAACAGGAGCGGCACCTCGCCCAGCACCGTCACCCGACCCGCCGGCAGCGCCGAGCGTCCCAGGTTCAGCTTCTCCACCGCGCGCTGCAACAGCACCAGCGGCTCGTGCGCGCCCTCCTTCAGCCGGCCTTCCGCGTAGAGCGACGTCAGCCCGCCGGTGCGCGAGTCGGTGATGCGGATGCAGAACGAGCGCCCGGGGAACAGCTCCTTCACCCCGCGCGCCACCGCCGCCACCAGCTCCTCCTCGCCGCCCGCCTCCGCCACGCTGCGGCCCAGGTCGAGCAGCACGCCCTCGGTGCGCGCCTGCTCCAGCAGCGCCCGCTCCGCCATCATCAGCCGGCTGCGTGCCAGCTCCGGGTCGTTCCGTGCCCGCACGGCTATCACGTCACCCCGGCGCGACATCGTCAGCACGGCGCCCGGCTTGCCCGCGAGCGGCAGCTCCAGGTCGCAGCTGGAGCTCTCCACGGGCACCCGCGCGGCGGCCAGCGCGTGCGCGACATCCTCCATCGTCGCCTGATGGTCCGCGCAGAAGCGGTGAAAGGCCTCGTTGACCGCCACCAATCGCAGCGACGTGTCACACAGGGCCGCGGGCGTGTCGAGCGCCTCGAAGAAGGCCTGGAACGCCTCGGGCCCCGGGCCACCGGGGATTCGCACGACGCGGGTGTCAGTCTTCATGGGAGGTCGCCTTGTCCAGGTCGAGAATCTGCTGCTCCCCCATGTACGACTTCGTCTCGTAGCGGGTGATCTTCCCAATCTTCCGGACGATCTCCGCCATGCGCTCCGCCTCCCGGTAGATGATGTCCACCGGCTTCCAGGCGAAGTCTTCTTCCTTCAGCTTGCGCTTGAGCAGCTCCGCGTAGCCCATCACCGACGTGAGAGGCTGGTTGAGCTCATGCGCCGCGGTGCCGGCGAGCGCGACGATGACGGCGCTCTTCTCGCTCTCCTCCAGCCGAGTCTCCGCGTCCGACAGCTTGCGCTCCAGCTTCATCCGGTCGCGCATGTCCGTGAAGATGCCGACGCTGAAGACCTCGCGCCCGCCCTCGTACACGAGCGATGCCGTCATGTTGACCGGCACCCGCTCCCCCGCGCGATTCACCAACTCCTCGCGCGTGAGCGACATGCGTCCCTTGCCACCGTGCTCCGCCCCCCGGAGCGTGGCCATGATTCGCCGCGCGACGCCTTGGGGATAGAGCTGCTCCACGGTGACGCCCGCCATCGCCTCCTGCGCGGTGTAGCCCACCAGTGCCTCCGCGCCCTTGTTGAAGAGGATGATGCGCCCCTTCAGGTCGGCGGCGATGATGGCGTCCACCGACGAGTCGATGAGCCGCTCCAGGAAGTCCTTTGTCTGGCGGAGCTCATCCTCCATCCGCCGCGCGTCGGTGACGTCCCGGAAGGACAGGATGGTGGCCGCGTCCTCGTCACGCAGCGGCGCGGCGGACATGGACAACGTCAGCCGACGGCCCTTCGCCGTGCGGACCTCCACGTCCACGCCCGAGCGCGCCTCGCCCCGCGAGGCCGCCGTCACCAGCTCCATCAGCACGCCGTCATCCACCGGCTGCGTCACCTGATGCAGATGCCGCCCCCGGGCCTCGGGCGCCGGCAGGTCCAGCATCGCCGCGCCGGAAGGATTCAGCGACAGGACGCTCGCCTTGTCGTCGAGGATGGCCACGCCCTCGCTGACGTGCGCGAAGAAGAGCTGGTAGGGCTTGAAGGAGGCCGCCTGCTCCTCGGCCGCCAGGCGCGCCGTCTTCTCCGCCTCCGTCTGGCCCCGCACCGACTGGAGCACCGAGGCGTTGCGCAGCGCCACCGCCGTGGCATGCGCCACCGTGGTGAGGAAGTCGATTTCCCGCGAGGTGAACGTGCGCCGCCGCCCCGCCGCGCGCAGCAGCAACACGCCGCGCACCTGACCTCGGATGGGCAGGGGCAGCGCGGCGATGGCGTGGATGCCTCGCGCCGCCACGGCCCTGCGCTCCACGTCACCCAACAGGGGATGCGTGGGCGCCTCCTCCATCACCACCGGGCGACCCGTGCGCATCACTTCGCGGATCTCCGGGTAGCGCGACAGCTCGATGCGCAGGTCCTTGAGCGTCGGGTCATCGCTGGCCGCGACGATGATGCCCTCGTCCGCGTTGCGACCGAGCATCACCAGCGTGGCCCGCGCGATGTCCAGCTTCTCCGCCAGCCGGCGCGTGACGCCGTGGAGCAGCGCCTCCACGTCGGAGGTCTCCGCGTAGTCCGCCGTCAGCTCCAGCAGGAGCGCCAGGTCTTCCTGACCGCGCTCCTGGCCCTCGCGCTCCAGGTGACGCCCGGCGGCGCGGTGGAGCCGGAACACCAGCTCGTGCGGCGACACCGGGGTGGTGAGGACGTCCGCGGGGCGCAGCGGCTCCGCGGAGGAGAGGCCCTGCTCGGTCGGCTCCACCAGCGCCACCAGCGTGATGTGCGAAGCGCGAGGCGAGTCGAGCAGGGTGCGAAGCGCGGGGCCGCTGTCCGGCGAGGTGAGGTCCACCAACGCCAGCGCGGCGCCCTCCACGCCATCCACCACGCGCAAGCCCGCGCGCGCGGCCGCCGCCGCGAGGAGCTCACGGGCGGGCGAGGCCGGAGGCACCAGGGTGATGCCGAGAGCGAATTCCAGCGATGACGGCACGTGGAGGGTCGGGGCGAAAGGGGGGGAGCCAGCCCACTCTACACGCCCCGACGCCTCAGGGGCAGTCCGACTCGAATGCCCCCAGGTCCGGGGCCACGCCGCAGAAGGTCAGACCCAACCCCAGGCCCGCGTTGCGACCCACCGAGCCCGACCCCAGCCGGAAGTCCCCGGTGTCGATGTTGACGAACCCGGGCGACTTCTCCAGCGAGCGTTTGTCCAGCCCGCTGCGCGAGCGCCACTCCGTCAGGTTCACGCTCTCCCCATTCAACAGGAAGGAGGCGGAGCCGGAGGCGCGGAAGAAGAGGTTGCCATCCATCACCGTGCTGGAACGCGCCGTGCCAGCACGAGTCGACACGCCGCAGCCGGCGAAGACGTTGTTGCGCACGTCCAGGCTCGCGCTCGGCCCCGTGTCGCCGTGCCCGAAGGTGAGGCAGGGCCCCGGCATGTTCCACACCGTGTTGTGCTGCACCTTCACGTCCGTGGACGTGTCCACGCGGATGCCACCGCCATCCTCGCTACCCCCCAGACCATCCCGGATGAGGTTGCGACGGATGACGATGCGGGTGGGCGGACCGTTCACCCGGTTGCCGCCGATGTTGATGGCCCGGCCGTTCCCATAGAAGACGTTGTCCTCCAGGGTGACGTCCGCCGCGGAGAGGTGCACGACGACCCCCTCGCCCCGCGAGGAGGACGTGGCCTTGTGGCCCCAGATGATGTTGCCGCGCAGGGTGACGTGGGTGCAGGTCTTCACGTCCACGCCGTTCTCCCGGTTCTCATGCAGCTCGTTGTCCTCCACGAGCAGGTTGTCGAAGGGCGTACCGGACACGGTGGCGCCGGCCTCGGGGCCGATGCACTGCACCGCGTCTCCGGAGTTGTGATGGATGTCATTGCCGCGCACCACCACGTTCTTCGACGTGGTCTGCACGATGATGCCGTGGCTGTCGCTGCTGCCCCGGTTGAAGTTCGAAATCGTGTTGCCCTCGATGAGGATGTCGTGGGCCTTCTCCGACACGTTGAGCCCCGCGCCCGCCGTGCCGTTCTTCGCCACGCAGTCGCGCAGCACGCCATGGTGCGCGCCGGTGCCTCGCCACAGCACGGCGAAGGCGGCGGAGCCCGCGGCATCCAGCGTGATTCCCTCGACGTTCCAGTAGGCGCCGCGCACGTCCACCAGCGCGGACTCGCCGCTGGGCTTCACCACGGGCGAGCTGCCAGGCGCGGCCTTCACCGTGAGCGGCTTCGCCTCCGTGCCGCCGCGCTCCTCCAGCTTGAGGCGCTCCGCGTAGTTGCCCGTCTTCAGATAGATGGCCTCGCCCGGCGCGATGAGCGTCAGCGCCCGAGTCACCGTGCGCAGCGGCGCGCTCTCCGTGCCGGAGGCGCCGTCACTGCCCGACGGGGCCACCCAGAGGATGCGCGTGTAGGTCGGCTTCGGCGGCACCGGAACAGGCTCGGGTTCGGGTTCCGGTTCAGGCTCCGGAGTCGGCGTGGGGTCGGGGTCGGGCGCCGGGGTCGGCGTGGGCTCCGACGGCTGCTCGGTGTCGTCGGGGTCCGTGGGCGCCGGCGTGGGAGTCGACGGTGTCGTGGGGGAGGGCGACGACGGTGAGCCCGTGGATGGCGCTTCATCGGGGGACGGACGCGAGCCCGTGTTCTGGGTCAGCTCGCTCTTGCCGTTGCAGGCAAGCAGGGCGAGCAGGGCAGCGGAGCAGTAGGCCGTCAGCAGCGGTGAGCGTTGGCGCATCCTGTCAGACTCCATGTGTGGGTCGCGGCGTGTGGGGCGCTCGCGAGGACGGCCGCCAATCGGGGCGCGCGGCGTGTTCATTCCCCGGCTCAATGGCAACCCAGACTCGCCAGGCCGCAGGGCAAGGAAGCAGGAAATGGGATTTCGCGGGGTTGCGTTGAGCGCGAAGAAGTCAGCCTGATGCACGCGGACCCACGCATTCGCGCCGTTGCCTGTACAGGTGTGCGGATGAAGGCGGTTTCATTCCCGATTCAGACAGGCCGGACTTCACTCGGAGAGAAGGTCGCTCCGGGCAGGAGCGTGCAGTCGGGGGCGCGTCGAGAAGGCGTCTCCGACGAGAGGTGGACTGTCGGGTCCGCGCGGAGGGCGCCTCGCAGGGAGGGCTTTCCCCGTGCGCGGGCGCGGGCCCCGTGCCATTTAGCGCGCGGGCATCGCACTCAAAGGGAACGCCATGAACGTGCTGGTTACGGGAGCCACGGCCGGATTCGGCCTGGCCATCGCGCGTCGCTTCATCCGCGAAGGTGCGCGAGTCATCGCCACCGGGCGCAGGACGGAGTTGTTGGAGAAGCTGCGCGCGGAGCTGGGTGAGCGGCTGCTGCCGGTGACGCTCGACGTGACGGAGCGCGAGGCGATGGCGAAGGTGCTCGGCGCGCTGCCGGCGGACTTCGCCGAGGTGGACGTGCTGGTCAACAACGCGGGGCTGGCGCTGGGGTTGGAAGCGGCGCAGTCGGCGCACCTCGACGACTGGGAGGTGATGGTCGACACGAACGTGAAGGGCGTCCTCTACTGCACGCACGCGGTGCTGCCCGGCATGGTGGCGCGCAACCGGGGCCACATCATCAACATGGGCTCGGTGGCGGCGGACTATCCGTATCCGGGTGGCAACGTGTACGGCGCGACGAAGGCCTTCGTGCAGCAGTTCAGCCTCAACCTGCGCGCGGACCTGCTCGGCACGGCGGTGCGCGTGACGGACATCGAGCCCGGACTCGTGGGCGGCACGGAGTTCTCCAGCATCCGGTTCAAGGGGGATGCTGCTCGCGCCGCGGCCCCCTACGCCAACACGCAGCCCCTGACGCCCGAGGACATCGCGGACGCGGTGCACTGGGTGGCGTCGCGACCGGCGCACGTGAACATCAACGTCATGTCGCTGATGCCGGTGGCCCAGGCCTTCGGACCGCTCCCAGTGAAGCGGCAGGGCTGAGCCACGCGGTGGGCCCGCCATGACGCGGTGCTTCCCCGTCTGCCCGAAACATGAATCACCATTCACTTTTCGGACAAGGGGCCCTGCGCCCCTGGGGCGGCCTGGGCTAACGTTGGAGACATGAGCGACTCGGACCGCCCGCCTCCGCCCAAGGGACTCCTCGCCCGGGGACTGAAGCTCCTGGGCCACCTCACCCACCCGGAGACTCGCACGGGCCAGGTGTTCACCCGCGCCGAGCAGCGCCTCACCCGCGTCCTCACGCGCGTCTCCGAGAGCCCCACCTACCTGCGCGCCAGCGGCACCGTGCTGCGCCAGGGCCTCAACGCGCGCATCCGCCGCAACAGCTTCGTGGAGAACGCGCTCCACACGCTGCGCCTGCCCACGACGTCCGAGGTGGAGAACCTCCGAGACCAGCTCCGCCGTGTGAATGACCAGGTGGAGGCGCTCGGCTCCCAGCTCGAGGTGGTGGTGGACCTGCTCCATCGCCAGGAGGCCGCCGACGAGCGCGACGCTTCCGAGCCCCCTCCCACCGACAAGTCCGGCGCCTGAACATGACCGCGTCCACGCCCCAGCGGCTCCGCTCCTTCGTCACCGGGCAGTTCGAGCTCACGCGCGCCGTCGCGCACGCGCTCAAGGCCCGCCCCTTCAATCCCTACCCGTACCTCAAGCCCTTCATCGAGCGGGCTTCGGGAGTGCGTGAGCCGCCCATCAGCGCCACGCCCCACACCGTGGTGTACACGCGGGGCAGCATGCGGCTGTTGCGCTACGCCGCGCCCCGTCGACGCCACCGCACGCCCATCCTGTTCGTCTACTCGCTCATCAATCGCTGGTACATCCTCGACTTCCTGCCGGGCCGCAGCCTCATCGAGCACCTCACGCAAGAGGGCTTCGACGTGTACGCCATCGACTGGGGCGTGCCGGGCCAGGAGGAGGAGCGGCTCACCTGGTCGGACCTGCTCGGCGGGCTCATCCAGACGGCGGTGCGCTGGACGCTGCGGGTCAGCAAGAGCCGGGACCTCACGCTCTACGGCTACTGCATGGGCGGCACGCTCGCGCTCGCGTACACGTCGCTGTATCCCGAGGGCGTGCGCAACCTCGTCGCGCAGGCCACGCCCGTGGACTTCAGCAAGGGCGGTGTCTACACGCTGTGGACCGCGGCCAACCACTTCGACGTGGACTCGCTCGTGGATGCCTACGGCAACGTGCCCACGCCCGTGCTGGAGAGCGGCTTCCTCATGGTGGCCCCGGTGCAGCGGCTCACGCGCTGGCTGGAGGTGTGCCGGCGCATCGACGACCCGGACTTCGTCAGCACATTCCTCGCCATGGAGCGCTGGGGCTCCGACCCCGTGCCCTTCCCTGGCGAGGTGTATCGCCAGTACATCAAGGACTGCTACCAGCAGAACCTCTTCCACCAGGGCCGCATGAAGGTCGGCGGAGAGAACGTGGACCTGGGCCGCATCCAGGCCTCGGTGCTCAACGTCATCGCCGAGCACGACACCATCGCCTTCCCCGCCATGAGCGAGCCGCTCGTCGACCTGGTGGGCACGAAGGACGCCGAGACGCGGCGCTATCCGGTGGGCCACATCGGCCTGTCCGCCTCCAGCAAGGCCCCCACCCATGTCTGGCCCTCCATCTCCGAGTGGATTGCCGCGCGCTCGCGAGCGATGGAGCCGTGATGCACTCCGCTTCTGAATCCACTTCGGGCACGGGCGTGCAGGTCCGCGAGGGTGTGCTCCGGTTGAAGGACGGGCGACGGCTCGCGTATGTGGAGTCGGGAGACCTGGACGGAGTCCCGGTGTTCTTCGTCCACGGCAACCCGGGCTCGCGCTACATGCGGCATCCGGATGACCGGCTCACGCATGGGCTCGGCGTGCGCCTCATCACCCCGGACCGGCCCGGCTATGGGCTGTCCGACTACCAGTCCGACCGCACGCTGTTGGACTTCCCGGAGGACCTGGAGCAGCTCGCCAACGCGCTCAAGATTGGCCGCTTCTCCCTCTTCGGCGTGTCCGCGGGCGGCCCCTATGTCGCCGCCTCCGTGTGGCGACTGGGCGAGCGAATCCTCCGCTCCGCCATCGTCTCCGGTGCCTCGCCGTTGAAGCGGCCCGGTGGCATGGAGGGCGTCAATCGCGACTACCGCAACGCCTACGCGATGGCCGCGTGGCCCGAGTGGCTCCTGCATCCGCTGCTGGCGATGCATGACCGGCAGGTGCGCGCGAATCCGGAGCGTGCGCTGGCGGCGGTGCTGGCGCATGCATCGAAGGATGACCGGCACGTGCTGTCGGATCCGCTCATCGCCGCGCAGGTGCAGGGCTGGCGCCGCGAGGCCACGCGCCGAGGCGTGGCGGGCATGCGCCGCGAGGCCCACATCCTGGCGTCACCGTGGGACGTCCCGCTGGAGGAGATTCGCGGCGAGATGGACCTCTGGTACTGGGACGGCGACAGCATCGTCCCGCCGCAGATGGGGCGCTATCTCGCCTCGCGAATCCCGCGCACCGTGCCCCACTTCCTCCCCGGGGGCGGACACTTCTCCATCTACTCGCACTGGCGCGACATCCTCGCCCCGCTCGCACGGCAAAGCGCATGAGCCAGGACGCGCGGTGGCCCTCACGGGCCTTCATCGAGGAGGAGGCGCACGGGCGGATGGAGCCGGAGATGCGGCTGTTGCTCCAGGGCCTGCATGCGAAGGGCATCCCCACCGAGTGCTTCACCGCCAAGCGCATGGAGCGGCGCCAGCTCCCGTTGACGCCGGACACGCTGGTCGCGGGCTACGTGCCCACGGTGCTGGGCGCGCTGAAGCAGCTCGGCATCGAGCCTCCTCCGACGAACGACTACCCGCCCAGCCTCACGCCCTTCCTCCACCGCTGGCTCTGGACGAGCACCGTGCGGCAGCTCAACGCGCACCTGCTCGACGTCGCGAGTCCGCCCGTGTTCGCCAAGCCCCAGGGGCGCAGAAAACGTTTCACGGGCCGGGTCTTCCAGAACGCCAGCGACCTCCTCTACCTGGAGCGGGCCTCGCAAGGCACGCCGCTCATCTGCTCGGAGGTGGTGCGGTGGCTGAGTGAGTACCGCGTCTTCGTCGTGCACGACAGGCCCGTGGGCACGCGTCACTATGCGGGCGACGTGACGGTGTCCCTCGACGAGGCGCGAGTACACGAAGCGCTCGGTCTCCTGGAATCTTCCGGTGAGGCGACCGCCGGCTACTCCGTCGACTTCGGCGTGCTGTCCACCGGTGAAACAGCGCTGGTGGAGTGGAATGACGGCTTCTCGCTGGGCGCGTATGGACTGGAGGCGGAGCCCTATACCGCGCTGACCATCGCTCGCTGGTGTGAGCTGACGGGGCTCTCCCAGCCACGGCCACCCAGCACCTGACAACGTTCAGTCCTCGACGCGGGCCTTGCCTCCGGGAGCACCACACCCCAGCTTCGCCTCCGGCCGGAGGGTGAGCGGACTCGCGGAGAATGAACATGGGACGGTGGCGGTCAGGCGCTGCGGGGCTGGTGCTGGGCGTGTGGACAGCACTCGGCTGTGGCGGGAGCGGCGCGTCCACGGAGGACCCTCTCCCCGAGGAAGAAGACCCGGGCACCACGCCCCACCCCCCCACGCCTCCGACGCTGGAGCCGGGGGACGCGCGGTGGACTGTTCACTCGCGCACCGTGGGACTTCAGGACGCGGTGGCCGTGGCCTCGGACGGCCTGGGCGGCAGTGTGCTGCTCGGAAGCACCCGGCCGACGAGTACACCCGATGCGTCCTCGACGGACACCAGCGGCACCGCACTCACCCTCACCCACCATGATGGTGCGGGACAGGTGCTGTGGACGCGGAGCTTCGTGCCCGAGCCCTCCGAGAGTGGAACGGCCCAAGCCCACGCGCAGCTCCTCGCCGTCTCTTCCGAGGGCGAGCTGTTCATCGCGGGCAAGCTGGAGGGCCGGCTGCGCCTCGGAGAGACACTCATCACCGACAGCCACTTCGTGGCGAAGCTGGCCTCGGATGGCACGCCTCGGTGGGCGCGCGCGACGGGCACGGTGAAGGCGCTGACTCCGGACATCGAGGGCGAAGTCCTGGTGGCACACGGCCGACTGGTGACGCGCTACGACACCCGGGGCACGGCGCGCTGGTCCCAGGAGATGCCCGCGCTCGCCTCCGCGTCCGCCGTCGCGCTGGACTCGGATGGTGGCGCGGTGCTGGCGGGACAACGTCCGCTGTCGCCCGTGGAGAGCATCGGGTTCATCGCCCGGCTGTCTCCCGTCGGCGAGGTGTACTGGGAGCTGGAGGTGGGGCCCTCCGCGCCGTCCTTCACCCAGGTGATTTTCGCGGCCGATGGCGGTCTGAGGCTCGCGGGTGACTTCCAGGGCACGCTCCACTGGGGAGGCACCGTACTGAAGCCGACCTGTGCCACGGAGAGCTGCTCGCGTGCGACCCTCGTGCTCGCGGCCGATGCGGCGGGGCGACCGCTGTGGGGACACGCGCTGGCCACTCCCACCACGGGCGAGCCCCAGGGAGCGCGCCTCGCGGCTGATGAGGGCGGCGGCGCGGCGGTGCTCTGGAGGCACGGCTGCGGCTCGGAGCTGGCGCGGCTGTCACCCCTGGGTGAGCTGTCGTGGCAGACGCCCTACGTCACCCAACCCTGCGACGAGAGCCTCCGCCTGCGGGACATCACCTTCCTGTCGGGCGGAGACCTGCTGGGCACGGGGGTGTTCTCCGGCACTCGCGCGCTGGGCGGCGAGGAGCCCTTCACCTCCGACGACGCGGACGTCTTCCTCCAACGCCTGGTGCCGTAGCGCTGCTCAGGCGGCGCGCGACTCGGCCGGAACAGCGACACCCGTCGGGGACTCGGGGAGCGGTTCACCATCCGCGCCCAGCACCACGGGCTTGATGCCCAGCTTGCGCTCCACCAGCGTGTGGCCCAGGTAGACGAACGGCGTCAGGCCCACCGCGATGAGCAGCTTCACGATGTACGACGTGG
Organism: Myxococcus eversor; assembly: GCF_010894455.1. Lineage (GTDB taxonomy): Bacteria > Myxococcota > Myxococcia > Myxococcales > Myxococcaceae > Myxococcus > Myxococcus eversor. The sequence continues at coordinate 542,638 of NZ_JAAIXY010000003.1, forward strand.
CGATGATGTTGAAGATGACCGCGGTGGGCAGCACGCCCGTCCACGCGACGAACTGCACCACCGTGGTGTCGATGAGCTGGGAGACCAGCGTGGAGCCCGTCGCGCGCAGCCACAGCATCTTGTTGTTCGTGACGCGCTTGAGCAGGTTGAAGATGGAGATGTCGCAGAACTGGCCCACCAGATAGGCGATCATCGACGCCATCAGGATGCGCTGCGAGCCACTGAAGACGTTGTTGAACGAGCCCTCGACCGTCCCCGTGAAGTCCGGCGCGCGCGTCAGCGGAGCGAAGGGCACCTCCACCGCGATTGCAATCACCGTGAAGGCGAAGATGGCCATGCCGAAGCCCACCCACGTGACGAAGCGGGCGGCCTTCTTGCCGTAGAACTCGTTGAGGATGTCGGTGAGCAGGAACGTCACCGGGAACGGCAGCATGCCAATGGACATGACCGCCACCACGAAGCCCAGGTTGACCTCGAACAGCTTCACGCCGATGAGGTCTCCCACCACCAGCGACGTGATGAACACCGCCGCCAGCACCACGAAGAGCTGCATCCGTCTGTCGAGGTTCATGCCGTCGTTTCCCCTGGGCTCCGAGGTCGCGTCATACCGTGCCTCGTGGCCCGGGAAACAGTCCCCCCTACTGGGAGTGTGCCTGGGGCTCAGGGCTGCTTGTCGGCGGACAAGCCGGGCGCTGCGGGCTCGTCATGGGGGTAATAGGACGTGCCGGTGATGGACAGGAGCACGGACGCGGGGGCGCTCGGCTCCACCGCCTTCGCCTCCGGCTCCATGAAGCGGGGCCGATACACCGTCAGCACCGTCTGCTCCTGCTCGGTGGGGTTGTCGTAGCGACGCGGAAAGCCCCGGGGCCAGTGGAACGCCATGCCCCGCTCTACGGGATGGCCCTGCGCCATCAAACCGGGCCCCAGCACCAGCTCGCTCTCCTCCATGCTCGCGTTCGAGCTGGCGGGAACGGTGCCTCCCGGCTTCACGCGCAGCCGATACACGCCGTAGCCCGCGCCCTCGTGGATGATGTCCATGCGGCCGAAGGAGCGCTCCTCCGAGGCATAGCCCATCTCCTCCGCCGTGCGATGCACCTGGAGCGAGGGAACCGCGAGCCCACCCAGCGCCATGGGCTTGATGACGCGCACGGTGGCCGCGTGCACCTGCGCGCGCGGCACGTCCACGGTGGGCGGGGCGAGGAGGTAGCGACTCACGGCCTCGACGGCGGACTCCAGCAATTCGAAGCGGCACGCCTCCAGGAGGAAGCGCAGCTCTCCGGCCAGTCGCCCGTAGTTCACCGTGTGCGCCAGCCTGCCGCCCGTCGCCGCGTTGCGCGTGTCCAGGAAGAGGGCCACGTCCAGGCGGAGCGGCTGCGCGGAGACCCGCTCGCGGTTGTACACGCCCACGATGCAGTCCACCGTGAGCCCCCGCAGCTCGATGACGTCCAGCGGACGGCCCTTGCTGTCATTGACGACGGGCGGGTGGAAAGCCAGCTCCGCGCTCATAGTCTCGCGCTCCTGCCGCCATCGACGGCGATGACCTGTCCGGTGACATAGGGGGCTTCGCGCGCGAGGAAGACGATGGCGCGCGCCACGTCCTCCACGCTGCCCTCGCGCCCCATGGGAATGTGTCGCAGCACCTGCTCGCGCGCGGCGGCGTCGAAGCTCTCCGGGAACGCGGCCACCCCGGGCGATACGGCATTGACGCGCACGTGCGGCGCCAGCTCCACCGCCAGCGCGCGCGTCAACATCAACAGCCCCGCCTTGCTCACCGAGTAGTGCGCGAAGTGGCTCTCCGGACGCTCGCCCGCGATGTCGCCCACGTGCACCACCAGCGGGTCCTTGCCGGCGCGCAGCGCGGGCAACAGCGCCTGGGTGAGGAAGAAGGGCGCGTCCAGGTTGACGGCGAGCATGGTGCGGTATTGCTCGCGCGAGATGTCCGCGAAGTCGACCCGCTCGTAGAGCCCCGCGTTGTGGACCACCACGTCCAGCGCGGGCCAGGCCTCGCGCACGCTCGCGGCCAGGGCGTCGACGGCGTCGGGCTGGCTCAGGTCGGCGGCATGGAGGGTGACGCGGCGGCCCTCGGCGCGAAGCTCGTCCGCCAGCGAGGCCAGCGCGTCGAGGGAGCGGTGGGCATGCAGCGCCAGGTCATAGCCGGCGCGCGCCAGGGCTTTCGCCACCGCGCGTCCGACGCGGATTCCTGCTCCGGTGATGAAGGCGGTACCCATGTGCGGCGCACTGACTAACAGGCCGCACGCGAAAAAGGCACCGGGGACCTGAAACACGAAGGGCGATGCCGGATACCCCCGTATCCGGCACCGCCCCTCGACCCCCAGCCTCTTCAGCGAAAATTACGGGTGATAGCTGGCCGCGTGCACACGGTTGGAGCTCCAGCCGCCGTTGTTGCGCTCGTAGGACACCCAGACCCACTCGGTGGACTGCTCGTAGCGGCCTTCCACCCAGCGGTTCTCATAGAAGCCGCCCGAGCAGCGGGAGACGTGGTGATGACGACCACGACGCTCCTGGCACACCTGGGGCACCCACACCTTCTCGTAGCGGCCCTCGACCCAGCGGCTCACCGTCTGCATCTCGTAGCGGCCCTGAGCGCGGGCCGGAGGACGGGGCGCCGGAGCGTGGTGGCAGCCGCCGTTGTGGACATGCGCCTCGTAGCGGTCCGGGCGGTGGCCGCGGTTGTCGTTCCGGTCATGGTTCCGGTCATCGCCGCGGCGGGCCTGCTGAGAAGCCCAGTCGCGAACGCTGCCGTCCGCCGCCAGTGCCGTCGAGGAACCAAGAAACAGGGTGCCGAGAGCCAGGGTGGTGAGAGCAGTCTTGAAAGCCATGGTGTCCGTCCTCCGTCGTGTTGCAACTACTGACGGGGCACCCTCCAGAACATTCACCGCCGGGCACTCGCCCCGTTCTCGCGGACCTTCGGCACTGATGTAGGCATGGCACCAACCCCCTGGAAAAGCAGGGGCTTACCGAGCGAAACGGGGGGCGACCTCCGCGCAGGTGAGGCCCTCCTCGGGCGCGCAGTTGCGCCCCACGAGACAGCCTCCCGCGCCTTCATGTTCCACGCAGCGGATGGGCCGGCAGTCCGCATCACCGACGCACGCGCGACGACTCACCGTGCACGTGCCCTGGCTGCAGGCGTCCTGCACGCAGTCGGTGTCCTGCTGGCACGAGCAGAAGCCCTCCACGTCGCCTTCGGCGATGAAGCAACGTCCCGCGCACGCGCCCTCGGGCTGTCCGTCCTGCTTCACGCAGCGCCCGCCGCGCCCGCAGTGCGCGTCCTCACGGCACGGCAGCGAGGGCGACGGCGCGCACTCCGCATCCGAGCGACAGCGCGCACGACTGGCGACCACCACCACGTCCGAGCACTGGTAGCCATGGGGACAGCGCTGTCCCTCCGAGCAATCCGCGCCGCAGAAGGCGCTCCCCGGGCTCGCCGTCTCGCGCAGACAGAAGTTCGCGCCGCGCCCGCAGACCTGGAGGCCACCACCGTAGGTGCAGCTCGCGCAGTAGGGACGTCGCACCGGGTCGAAGTCGCTGAGGCACGTCCCCGCGTCCTCGCCCGCCGTCGTGCCGCAGGACTCGCCGAAGGCACAGTCACGCGTGTCCGCGCAGAAGGTCGCGTCGCAGACTCCCAGGGCACAGGCGGCGCGCCCTTCCGGCGTGGTGGCGTCGCAGAGGCACGGTGCATCACCGCAGCGACAGGCCGTGCCCGCGCAGTCTCCGGACGACCGACAACCTTCCACGCACGTGGTCCGCGCGGTGTCGCAGACTTCGCCCAACGGGCAATGCAGGTCCGTGGCGCAGCGTCCCCGCGTCAGGCAGGTGCCCGTGCTCGTGTCGCAGAAGAGCGAGTCCTCTCCACAGTCCGCGTTCGACTCGCAGCCCGCGCGGTCCTGGCAGAAGCCCGCTTCGTTGCACAGCTCTCCCGGCGCGCAGGCGCCATCCATGCGACACCGACAGGCGTTGGTCCGCGCGTCACAGCGATACGCCTCCGACGGCGTGCCGCAGTCCGCGTCCACGCGACAACTCGCGTCCTCCACGGGAGCATCACCGCGACAGGCGACGAGGAGGAGCAGCAACGTCACGGCGAGTTGGGGCCAGCGGCGCGTCACGGGTCGAAGACCTCCGAGCGCCCCAGGACGTACGCCGTCCAGGTCGCGGTGGACAGCGTGTCGTAGGTCCACTGCGAATACTCGAAGCGAGGGACTCGCGCGAGGGAGAGGTCCGCGCGGAGGCGTGCGCCTTCGGGAAGGTCGGCGCGCAGTGTCTGGAGCGCGGCCTCCGGGAGAGTCACCCATGCCTGGCCTCCCGGAAGCACTGCGGTCCAGCGGATGCCGCCTGTCGTGCCGGGTGCGGAGAGGGTCAGGAGTTGCACGTCCGATGTGACTCCGGAGAATGACGGAGTCCAGGCCACCGCTCCCGTGAATCGGGCATCCCTCGCGGGCTCGGTGAAGAGAGGGAGCGGGAGCATCGGCGGGAGCGTCACGCCCGCATCCAGGGCTCCAGGCTGACGGTGATACAGCAGGCTCTGAGGATAGGCCGTGGTGCCCCGAAGCAGGTCGAGGAAGAGCAGGCTCGCTCCGTCCACGCGAGGGAGCTGTGGGAACGTGAGCAGCGGGCCCGGCCCTTCGACGGAGGAGAAGAGACGCGAGCCCGTGCCCCAGTTGTGGGGATGAGGCACCAGTCCCTCCGCGCCCAGGTCCAGCCATGCGTAGACCTGATGCAGGGCTTCCTCGCCCGCGATGATGATGGGGCCCGCGACCGAGAGCGGCGCGGCGACGTCGAGGTGCACGTCGAACACCACATCCTGTCCCTCGGACACCCGCGTGCCCGACGCCGCGATGCCGCGACGCACACCGAGCAGATATGGCTCGAAGTCGACCTCGTCCTTCAGCACGCCGAGCACCGCGTATACCGCGCGCAGACCGGGCTGTGCCTGCACGAGAAAGGCTCCGCCCTCTTCGCGAATGCGCCACGTCTCCGCGCGCCGGTCTGCTGGCCCCACGAACGGAGGACCCGACGCGGGGCTCGGCTGCGCCACGAAGACGCGGGCCTCCAACACCTCGCCGGGCTGGAGCGGCCTGGGCGGCTTGAAGCCTCGCACCCGGCCCGTGATTCGAGCACTCGCGGGCACGGGTGGATTGCCCGGGTTGCCTTCGCTGTCGAGACGGCGCAGGTACACCGTCAGGTTCTCCGAGCGGATGCCCGCCACCGTCACCGCGTCGTGTCCCGGCTTGAAGACCGTGGCCACCTGCGCCCCCACCATCCGAGAGTCCGACAGCGTGAGCTGACCGCGAGCGTCCGTCTCGCCCTGGAGGAGCGGTGTCGAGTCCGTGCCGAGCAGGACCTTCGCGCCCACGACAGGCTGACCATAGGCGCCCGAGGACGTGTCGAGCACCGTGACGTCCAGCGTGCCCGTGAGCAGCGCTCCCGAGAGACCTCCCGGGCCTCGCGGGTCGAAGTACGTGAAGGACTCGGGGAGCGCCGAGCGCGCGGAGCCGTGGATGACGGCCACCTCCACGGGCCCCTGGCTTCGCGACGCGGGGGTTCGACACGTAAGGGTGTGGGTGTCCTCCACGTGCACGTCGCTCGCGGGCTCGCCGCCGAAGGTGACTTGGACGCCATCGACGAAGCCGGTCCCTCGCACCGTCACTCGGGAGCCTCCCGCGATGGCGCCGCGCGCGGGCTCCACCTGGGCGAGAACGAGCGAGGGTTCGTAGGTGAAGGCGTTCGGCAGCAATGCTTCATTCTCCGGGTCGCTCGCTGAGGAGACATGAAGCGCGTGTGCACCCGCGCCACCTGGGGGCATGGTGAAGCGGAGCTCTGTCGTGCCCTGCACTGTCACCCCTGGAGCTTGGAGCGCGCCGACTCGCACCACGGCATCCGGAGGCAGTGCGTCTCCTTCAAGGAGGGCCTGGGTTCCACCTCCCGAGGTCCCCGCTCCAGGTGTCACTCGCGTGAGTGCGAGGCGATAGGTGTAGCCCCCTGGGAGGTGACTGCGCAGCGAAGACAGGCTGACCGTCACGGGGACTGTGCGCGGAAGTGCACCTCGCGGGGGAACGCGGACCGTGAGCGTGGTCGGGGTCGCCGCGACAATCTGGACGGGGGTTTCATCGAAGGTGACCGAGATGTCTGGAAGATCGAATGCCAGCCCCGTCAGCGTCACCGTGCCGTCCTCTCGCGTCCCCACACGAGGAAAGACTCCCAGCACGCCGAACAGGGTGCCATGTGGACTGTCCGCGTACGTGAATCCCTGGCGCACCGTCCAGGAGCCGCGCGGGGTGACGATGCGCACGGGGACTGCCTCTATGTCCATGTGCCATGGCGAGGTCACCACGAGGCGCGTCGGTGATTCCACCTCGAAGGAGGGAACGGGCGTCTCTCCGAAGAAGACCTCCCTCGTACCCTCGAAGCCCTGCCCCGTGAAGACGACGGGTGTGCCTCCAAACATCGTCCCCGTGAGCGGTTCGATATTGGTGACACGGGTGTCCTCGACGTAGCGGTACGCGCGTCGCAGCACGTCTCCCACGCCATGTCCCTGCACCCGCACGTCGACAAGGCCGACCGTGGAGTTCCGAGGAACGACGACTCTCAACTCCGAGGAGGAGACCCGCGTGACAGAGGGACTCTGCATATCGCCGAAGAGAACCTGGAGCCCCGGGCCAGAGGGGAAGCCCGCGCCCATCAGCGTCGCGGTGTCGCCGCCCGACTGTGTGCCTTCCGCAGGTGAGACGGCGCGGAAGTCGAAGATGTCGAAGTACGTGAAACACGCCGTGCAGAGCGTCGTCCCGTTCGGGTTCTTCACCGAGAGGTCCGCCGTGCCTTCGACCCCCGGAGGCGTGCGCAGGTCGAGTGTGGTGTCGTCGATGAGCTGAAAGTCGCGAACCACGCGCGAGCCGACCCACACCTCCGTGAGAAGCGCTGCTTCCGAGGGCGTCGTGGCCACGCCATCCACGAAGCCACGGCCCTTCAACGTCATCCAGGTACCGCCGCCACTCTCGCCTCGCGTGGGCAGTGACGAGTGAATGAGGGGCGCAGCCGAGGTGCCGGCGTCGGTCCGCGCCCCCGCATCCGTGCTGCCTGCGTCCTCCACACCCGCATCACGTGCACCCGCATCCGGCGGGTCACCGGGTGGTCGCGACGAGCCTTCGCAGGCCGCGAGGCCAAGGACCAACAGACACAGCACGAACCCACGCCGAGGTTTCTCCAGGTGATTCGCGCCTTCGGGCCGGGAGGAACCACTCATGGGAGCCACTCCACCTGGAGCGTGTAACCATTCGTCGTGCGCGCGTCGTCGCCCACGACTCTCGCGATGAGCCGCTGGCCCGCCACCGCCGACGCTGGCAGCGACACCGTGGCTCCCTCCACATCGTCCGAGCAGCCCAGCTCCGCGCCCCCGCTTTCTCCCAATACGCACAGGCGCAGCAAGCCACGGTCCGCTGCGTAGCCGGACAGCGACACCTTCACACCCTGGGACGAAGGCACCGTGAAGCGAACGTGGTCCTGCTCTCCCGGGCAGAGCATCCCGTCCAACGACAGCGCCTCCGGCAACGCCGTGGCCGTTTCGACGGTGTCATTGGGTTCGTGGATATCGTCATCACAGGGGGTGCCTCTCGCGAGGAAGAAGCCCACGTCGTAGGCGCGTGGCAGCGCGTCGCGCGAGGCGATGCGCACGGTGTAGACGCCTCGCTCCGCCACGACGTGCGACATGCGGAAACGTCCCGTCGCGAGCACCCGGCCCCTCGCGTCCTGGAGGGCCGTGGAGAACACCGGCTCCGCGAACACCTCCGCTTCCACATTCACACCGAGCTGGTCTCCTCGCTCCAGGGTGAGCGAGTAGTGGTCCACATCGTCCGGGCACAGCGTCAGCTTCACATAGCGACTCGCGCTCACGGGAAACGCCGTGGTCACCGCGTCGTTGGGCTCCAGCGCATCCGGCTGACACGCCCTGGGGCCACAGGTTCCAGTCCCCAGGTCACAGCGCTGGTCCACCGAGCAGTCATCATCCGAGCCACACGGCGGCGGCCTGGGCAGGCACGCTCCGCTCGCCAGATGGCACACCCGAGGCACCTCGCAGTCCCGGTCCGAGTAGCAACGCGGCGTCGACGAGCACCGTCCCGCCGCGTCGCACACGAAGCCCACCGCGCAGTCCGTGTCCTCGTCACACTGGACGCAGAGGCCGTCCGCGCAGTGCTCACCTACTCCGCATGAAGCCGTCTCGATGCAGCGAGCCACGCACGCGTGCAGCCCCGAATTGCAGCGCTCTTCGGCACCACAGTCCGCGTCCTCGACACACCCCAGGTCCTCCTCGCAGACGAGCGTGGCCCCATTGCATCGCTCCCCGGAGGGACACGCATCTCCCTCTCCCGAGGGACAGAGCGCCACTCCTGTCCTCGCGAGGCAGAGCCCCTGCTTGCACCACTGCCCGAGCGCACAATCAGCGTTCGTCGAGCAGTCCGTGCCCCAGCCTTCGCGGAGGACACAGGCGCTCACCTCGGCGTCACAGCGTTCCTTGAGCCGACACTGACCGCTCGACACACAGGCGTCGCAGACACCCGCGAGCGTGCAGACCTGTCCTCCCTCGCAGTCCTCGCGCTTCGCACAGGACGTGGGGCTCGGTCCGGCATCCGGGACAGTCGGCACTGGCTCCTTGGAGCAGGCCAGCACACAGCACACCATCGCGAGGAGCCACCACCGCATCGTCACGGGACCTCCGTGACCACGCCCGAGGGCCACTGCACGTCCGCCACCGTCCACACCTCACCCTGGCTCGACAGGGTGTGACGGAACTCGCCCTTCAGCACGCCTCGGTCATACACGCGCACCGTCGCCTCGCTGCGCGGGTCCACCACTCCATTCGCGCGCGCGAGCACCACCGCCACACGGTACGTCCCGGACGCCGGGAGCTCGTAGCCGAACACCTCCGGGCCGTAGCCCGTCAGCCGGTCCCTCAACAACTCCGGGTCCTCCGCGAGGCCGGGCACACCCCAGTCAGGACGCGGATTCGCGTAGTGACAGTCGTCCACGGAGCCTGGCACCGCGTCCACGCCCCGTGACACATGCAGGTCCAGGTCCGTCTCCGCGTGGTTCCACGACACATCCACCAACAACCGCTGCGCGGGCACCGCGACGACACGCGCGCTCGCGGGACGCGGACTTCGCGCACCCGCCGCATCCATCACCGCCAGCTCCACCTCGTACGCTCCCGGCACCACCGGGTCCAACCGCAGCACCGTGCGCGCCGCACCCGGCTCCACCACCTGGGCTCGCGCGCCGACTGGTCGCTCCTTCAGCACCCACTCGTACGCGAGCGGCCCATCCCCATCCGGGTCCATCGAGGCCGTGCCATCCAACACCACCTCCGCACCCGGGACGCTGTCCCCCACCGGGCTCACCACCGGCACCGGAGCCAGGTTCACTCCTCCATGCAGTGACACGCGTGCTTCTCGCCGGTCCGGGTCCGTGGTCCGCAGCAAGAGCCCTCCACTCGCCGCTTCCGCCGTCGCTCCCAGAGGCACCGCGTATCGCACCGACAGCTCCACCTCGGTCGACACGTCCAACACCGCCGGAGTCTTCGTGGAGCCCACGAGCTGGAAGGCAGATGCGCCAGCAAGCGTGAGGGACTCCAGCACCAGCGGCGCGTTTCCCAGCGCGCGCACCTTGAAGGAGCGCACCACGGCATCACCTTCCGCGACGCGTCCGAAGTCGAGCCGCTCCGTGTCCAACTCCAACATCGCCGCTGTGCGCCCCTCACCCAGCAGGCTCACCTCGAGAGACGGACGACTCGGGTCATCCGTGTGCAGCTCCAGGGTCGCCGTGTACGGAGACTCGCGCGGTGGGACGAAGGCCAGCAACACGGGAGCCTCCGCCTGCGCGGGAACCTCCTCCGGCGCGGAGACGATTCGGAACGGACTGTCCGCCTCTCGCACCGAGACCCCCACCACGCGCAGCGGCGCACGCCCCGCGTTCACCAGGGGCAGGGACACCGCGCGCTCGTTCAACGCGGGCACCGCTCCAAAGTCGAGCGTGGACCCGGGCGCCACCCAGCGAGGCACCACCGACAGCGAGGGCGCGTCCTTCCCACAGCCTCCCGCCAGCAAGCAGCCCACCACGAGCCACCACCCTCCGCGAGCCGCCCCCTTCCTCACGACGCGTCCTCCTCCACATACTCCAGCTCCACTCGCGACCCGAGCCCCGGCACCGAGTCCCCCGCGAAGAACACAGCCCTCCGCTCGGGCTGGTACACCCAGCCGTCCACGGCTCCGGCCCTGGGCGTGCAAACGGCCTCCAGCGCCTCCGCCGACTGACTCGCGCAACCCTCACGGTCCACCGAGGCACAGGCGCTCAGCGCATCCTCCGTGGCTTCACAGGGATACCGCACACGGACTCGCAATGAGTCCGCGCGAGGGACTCGCTCCAGCGCGAACGTTCGCCGCAAGCCCACCGCGCTCGTCGCCAGCGCGCGCAGCGCTCGCGCGAAGTCCTGGTCACAGATGCTTCCCAGCTCGCCGCCCATCAGCGTCACCAGCTCCGCGTAGCGACTCCCTGGCTCCGCGCCACAGCCATTCGAGGGCACGTCCCCGATGATGGCCGAGGCCACCACCGTCCCGTCATTCCCCAACCCCTTCGCCTGCTCGAATGCGCGCCAGTACATGCGCACGTCATGTGGCGAACGGTCATCCTCATCCGTCACGAACGCCAGGTAGAGCCACGCCTCCGGACGCAGGAAGTCCACGAAGTGCTCCGTCGCGCAGCCCTCGCGACAGGTCTGCGTGGAGCAACGCGACACACAAGCCGCGCGAGCCTCCAGCACCGGCGCGTTCTCTTCGGATACCTGCGCCAACACCAGGTTCGCCGCCTCCAGGCCCGCCTCGTAGGCGCTGCCCTGGGTGCCCACTCGCACGCTGTTCGCGAAGGCCTGCTCCAGCTCCGGCGTGTCCGGACTCAGGATGCGTGGCGTCCCCACCAGCGCCCCCGGCCGCGTGAAGACATCCGTCGTCGCCACGCCCATCCGGTAGTCGACGCGCCCTTCCCGAAACAGCGAGATGAACGCCTGGAAGTTGCGCGCGAGCGACTCCTGACGTGGCGCCATCGACGCCGAATCATCCACCACCCACAGCACATCCACCGCCGGGGCCGAGCGCTGCGCATACGTGTCGACGTGAAAGCCCGCGGGAAGCGACGGCACGAGCCGCTCGTCACGACAGGCCACTGAGGAGAGCGCCAGGAAGGCGACGACGGCTGCACGGCGCATGAGCGGGCAGCCTATTACCACCGCTCCTCGGGAATCGAGCAGGCCCTGCCCGAGAGCGTTGATGGCACACATGGGCAGCGAGAAGCAGTCCTGGCGAGCCTCCGGGTGCGGTACACCCGGTGGCACCATGTTCCACCGCCAAGGGCCCACCCTCCTCGAGCTGGCCGAGCAGGCCATGACCTCCGTCGAACACGGCTACGACCTGCTGGCCCCCAAGTTCGACTACACGCCCTTCCGCACGCCCGACCCGGTCGTCCAGGCCGCCATCGACGCCCTGGGCCCGGCCGGCTCCGTCGACTCCGCCCTGGACGTGTGCTGCGGCACCGGCGCCGCCATGCGCCTGTTGCGGCCCCTCGCCCGGGAGCGCGTCGTCGGCATCGACGTGAGCCAGGGCATGCTCGAGGAGGCCGACCGTCGCCTCTCCGGCGCCCCCGGCACCTCCGCCTTCCAGTTCGTCCGGGGTGACGCGCTGGCGATGACCTTCGAGGCGGAGTTCGACGTCGTCACCTGCTTCGGCGCGTTCGGCCACATCCTCGAAGAGGACGAGTCCCGGCTGGTGCAAGGCATCCATCGCGCCCTGCGCCCCGGAGGCAGGTTCCTCTTCGTCACCGGCCATCCACCGTCGCGGCTGCGTCCCGGCTACTGGGTGGCCAAGGGCTTCAACGCCGCCATGCGCGTGCGCAACGCGCTCTGGAAGCCACCCTTCGTCATGTACTACCTGACGTTCCTGGTGCCTCGCGCGCGGGCCCTGCTGGAGGCCCAGGGGTTCACCGTCGAGGTTCGCGACGGCATCCTCCCCGAGCCCTTCACACCACTGGCCACCGTCATCGCGACGAAGCGCTGACTACTGGGTGTCCGCCGCCTTCGCCGCGCCCTTCTCCAGGCCCTGGAACACCGTCTCCAGCCACACGTCCGTCTTGATGTAGCCCATACCGAAGGACTTGAGGTGCTCGGGCAGGCTCTCCGTCTTCACCTGCTCCAGCGTCTTGCCGGCGTCCTTCTTCGTGCGCACCAGGGCCACCGACTCGCGCAGCGCCGCCACGAAGCGCTCCAGGCCCGCCTTGTCCGTCAGCGGCCCGTGGCCCGGAATGATTTTCACGTCCGCCGGGAGCGTCTGGAGCAGCTTCTCCACGTTGCGCACGTACCCATCCACCGAGCCGCCACTGCTCACATCGATGTACGGGAAGGCGTCCACGAAGAACTGGTCGCCGGTGTGCACCACGTTGGAGCCCGTGAAGTGCACCAGCGTGTCGCCATCCGTATGGCCCGCCGGCAGGTGCGTCAGGCGAATCTCCTCGCCGTTGAAGTACAGCGACATGCCCGTGTCGTAGGTGATGACCGGCAGCGCTTCCTTCTTCGCCGGAGGGACGACTCCGCGCTCCCCCCTGTCCTGTCCGACGACCAGGCGCGTGCGCACTTCGCGATGCGCCACGATGCGACCCTCGCGGCCGAAGATGGCGTTGCCGCCCGTGTGGTCGCCGTGCCAGTGCGTGTTCAGCACATAGGCAATCTTCGCCTTGCTCAGCTTGTCCAAGGCCTTGTGAATCTTGGGCGCCAGGGGCTCGAACTGGTCATCGACGATGAGCAATCCATCCGGCCCCACCGAGACGCCGATGTTGCCGCCCGCGCCCACCAGCATGTGCACGTTGCCCGCGACGGGACTGCTCGTCACCGGCACCTTCTCAAAATCCTTGGACTGCGCCAGGGCCAGCGAGGGAACCACGGCCAGGACCGCCAGGAGGCTTCGCATGTCGGGAACTCACACGGACAGGGGTGTCGGAAACGGCGGTGCACCATAGTCCACGGCGACCACCGTGTATTCCACCGCGCCCCGGGGCCGCTCCACCTGCACGGACTCCCCCACTTCCTTTCCCAGCAGCGCCCGCGCCAGCGGAGACTCCACGCTGAGCCGCCCCGCCTTCACGTCCGCTTCATCCAGGCCGACGATGCGGTAACGCACCCGCTCGCCCTCCTCGTCCTCCAGCTCCACCCACGCGCCGAAGAAGACACGGCCCGCCTGCGCCGGGTCCGGCTCCACCACGCGCACCTCCTCCAGCGTCGCCGCGAGGTGCCGCGCACGTCGCTCGCGCTCCTGTCGCCGAACCCCGGCCTCCAGCGGCGTCAGCTCTCGTGAGCCGGAGTCGGGCCCCTGCGTGGACGCCAGCTCCTCCTGCAGCGCGCGGTAGCCCTCTGGAGTGATGTAGCGCTTGTCTCCCGAAGCGGACCGCGGGCGCGGCGGTACCAGCGCCTCGTCCCCACCCGAGTCTTCCTTCGTGAACGCCTTCGACATTCCCGCCTCCACGACGCGAGGCACCGCGAAGCCCCGAGATTAAGCTACGCCGCTTTCTCCATCACTCAAGGGGTGCACGCATGGCAGGGCAGGCAAGGCTGACAGGCAAGCAGGGCCAGGCACTGGCGGGCCATCTGAGCGAGGCCCCTGCCCCGGGAACCCAGGGCGCGGTGGTCCTCGTCCACGAGTGGTGGGGCCTCAACGCTCACATCCAGGGCGTCTCCGACCGGCTCGCGAAGGAGGGCTTCACCGTGTTCGCGGTGGACCTCTACCACGGCCGCACGACGAAGGACGCGGCGGAGGCGGACAGGCTGCTGACGCAAATGGATTGGGGGCAGGCCAGCGCGGAGCTGCGCGCCGCCACGGATGCGCTGCGCGAACGCGGGGGAGCGGGCACCAAGGTCGCCGTCCTCGGCTTCTGCATGGGCGGCGCGCTGACGCTGCTGGCCGGAGTCAATGACCCGGGGCTCGACGCCGTGGTCCCCTTCTACGGGATTCCTCCGGAGGCCGTGGACGTCACGCGCATCCGCGCGCCGGTGCTGGGCCACTTCGCGAAGAACGACGACTGGTGCACCCCGGACCGCGTGGACGCGCTGGAGCAGAAGCTGAAGGCCGCCCGCGTGCCCGCCGAGATTCACCGCTACGACGCCAGCCACGCGTTCTTCAACGACACGCGGCCGGAGGTCCACTCGCCCGAGGATGCGCGCCTGGCGTGGAAGCGCACCGTGGACTTCCTCCACGCGAAGCTCGGCTGAGCCTCGCGCGGAGGGCTCGACTCAGGTGCCGGGCGTCGCGGACGGCTGCTGCACGGGGCTCGGCGCGGCCTCCGGGGTGGTGGCGGGCGCGTCGGTGGCCGGGGTCTCCGTCGCGGGAGCCGGCTCCGGAGCGGCGGGCGCCTGGGGCGCGGTCTCCAGAGTGGCGGGCGCCTCACCCGAGGGCGCAAGCTGCAGGCGGTACGACGTCACGCCCTTGGGCAGCACGACCTCCACCAACGGGTTCTCCTTCAGCAGCGCCTCGTTCGCCTCCAGCTTCACCAGACCATCCGCGTCGCTGAGGACGTTCAGGCGCGTGCGGCCCTCGCCCGCGCGGACCCGGGCCCCTTCCACGGGCTTGCCGGAGCCGTCCACCACGCGCAGCGCCACCATCTGCCCGGGAGTGATGTTGGCGGCGTTCGGCGGCGCCACCAGCTCCTTGTAGGTCGGCCGCAGGGCACAGGCCGTCAGCAGCGAGGTGGAGGTCAGGACGATGGTCAGCAGGGCTCGGCGGAGGCTCATGGGAATTCCGTACGGACGTGAGGGGACTAACGGGCGCGGCAGCATAGCCGCAGACGGCGAGCCGCCAAGCCCCACGGCGTCCGCCCTCTCGGGTGGCTCCGCCTGTTTTCCCTGGCTTGTCCCAGGCAAGCACCAGGGGTCCGCAGGGCGGCCCGCTCTCCCTTGGAGGGAGCGGCCCTTCCACATGTCTGTCGCCGACCCCACACCTGAAGGACGGCGGCGGAGGTGCCGCGCCCGCCCCTGGGAGGCTCGAAAGCCATGGTCGAATTGACTCGCTCCGACAGAACCACCAACCCGCCCCCCTATGTGCGGGATGTGCATCGCGAACTCCGCTACTCCGAGCTGCCCGCGGGCATCGGCATGAGAAACGAGGAGTTCTACTTCAAGAACAACCGCTTCATCGTCAGCGTGGCGACGATGCTCGTCACCGGCTTCGTCGTCTTCTTCGTGCCGTTCTTCAACGGCCTGATTGCCGGTGCGTTCGGCGGGTTCCACGCACGGACGATGAGGCGTGCGCTTGGCGCGGCCCTCGTCACCTCCATCGCGCTGCCGGCGTTCATCGCGCTCTTCTCCTTCCTCGCCGGCCCCCACCAGCTGCGCATCTTCGGCGGGCTGGGGTTCTGGGGGTGGACGGCCCTCTTCGTCATCGGCACGTTCATCGGCGCCGCCACGGGCCCCTACTCCAGCGAGTTGTTGACGGAGGACTTCAGCGCAACTCCAGACCCAGTGCCAGCCGACGGTCCAACGTACCGGACAACCACGACGACGGAGACCGTGACTCGCGAAGTGCGCGTGGAGCGAGTGAGCCCTCCCAGCGAGCCTGTGCGCGAGGAGTGAGCAGCACGCCGAAGGGCCCCGCGCGGCCCAGGAACCACTCCACCTGGAGCCAGGCGCCCGCCTCGTGCGTGAGGCGGGCATCGCCCATCCGCCACGTGGGGGCATAGGCCGCTTCCAGTCTCACCGCGTTGGCGCCGGAGCCCGGAAGGCCCGTGCGGTGCGTCAGCGACAGCCGAGGCCCCGCCGCCGGTGTCAGGGCCTGCTCGCTCCAGTGCATCCGCGCGAGCCCTCCCACGCCCACCGCCGTGAAGCGCGAGAAGCGCGCCCCCGCATCCAGCACCACCAGCGCCTCCGCCTGCACGGTGGCCCGGTAGGGCATGGCCCGCGCCGTGTCCGAGGCCACGCGGGCCTCCGCGCCCCACCCGAGCGAGTCCCACGCGGACTGGCGGAACTGGGGCAAGTCCCGCTGCAAGGTGCGGTAGCCCACCAGCGTCATGTCCGTGGACACCACGCGCGGAGGGCCCCAGCGCGGCTCCAGTGAGAGCTCACCGTCCAGGACGCGCAGCTCGCTGCTCGACTGGAAGCCATGCAGGCGCGAGTCACCCAACGCCTCCGCCATTCCCGCGGTGCGCACGCTCACCACGGGCCGCGCCGCGCCCACGTCGGGGAAGTCCATGCCCACGCTCACCACCGTGCGCGCCGCGCCCGACTCGCGCAGCGCGGTGTCCGCCCACCGGGTCTCGGCCTCCACCTTGCGACGACGGTCCGCGCCCAGGAAGGCCACCGCGTCGACGTCCGCGAACACGCCGTCATTCAGCTCACCCTGGGCCTCGGTGGCCCGGATGAAGGCGGCCTCGGTGCGCTCGGCGCGGACCAGGACCTTCAGCTCCCTCGGCGTCGGCGGACGGCGGGGCGCCGTGGCCAGCGCCTCCTGGAACAGCGCCGTGCGGTCCAGCACCGCCAGCTTCCGCTGGAGCGCGTCTTCTCGCTCGAAGACCCGCTGACGCTCGCGGATTCCCGCCTCCGCGGAGCCCTTCAGGGGCGTCTTCACCGCGAGCAACCGCTGGCGTTCGATGCGCAATCGCTCTCCCTCCAACCGGTCCAACGCCGCTCGCTCCACTCGCACCGCATGGGCGACGTAGGCGTGCAGCGTCTCGCGCACGGAGGCCCGGACCTGGGGCGATGCGGAGTCGAGCACCGCGCGCACCGTCTCCGGCAACGCTCCGTAGGCCTCGTGTCTCGTGTCGGGTTCGGGTGACTGGAGGCGCGCGTGCAGGTGGAGCAGCCGCGACAATGGGGAGGCATCGACCTGGCCCGTGAGGGATTCGAGGGTCTCTCTGCGCAGGGCGTCCGCGCGGACGGCGCGGTCTCCGGTGGACTCGAAGGCATCGGGGATGAGCTCCAGCAGGGGGCCGGCGGCGCCTTCCTTGCCCAGCACCTCCAGCTTCGCCAGCACGTCGAGCGTCGCGGTGGGCAGGACCCACATCAAGCCGGGGGGACGCACCTGTCGCCCGTGCTCCAGGACTCCATTGAGGAGGAAGAGGAGCGCGCTCGCGCAGTTGTCGGTGAAGAAGTAGTAGCCCATGTACCCGCGTCGCTCGAGTTCCCAGATGCGCTCCAGCATCCGCTCCTCCTCGCCGCGAGTGAGGCGCAGCCGGAAGCGGCGGATGGTGCGTTGCTCCAACTCCAACGACTCGTGCGTGAGGTCGCCCATCGTCCCGGTGAGGAAGACGGTGTCGTAGCTGCCCGTCATCCCCTTCACCACGTAGCCCAGGCCCCTGGGCTCCATTCCCGTGAGCGCCACGAGTTGCACGACGCGCTCGAAGGAGGGGCCTCGCACTTGAGCGCCCTCGCTCCAGACCGGGCGCAAGAGCAGGTGACCGAAGAGGGACTCGGGCTGGCGTCCCGTGGCCGCGACCAGGAGGACCTCCACGTGGGACAGGAGGTCGAGCTCCGCCCAGGCATCGAAGGCGGGACAGGCTCCGCGCGAGCTCGGCGCGCCGAGGCCCGTGGCCTCCACCGCCTCCGCGAGGGCACGCGACTTGGAGAACTCCTGACAGCGCACCTGCTCATCCACGGAGAGCGCGTCGTCACGCAGGGACTCCACGGGGAGGAAGAACTCCTCGGCGAAGGTCACCAGGTCGAGAGATGCGCTCCTCTGGCCCCGCTCGCGACTGAAGGCCCCGGCGTAGTGCAGGCGTGCCTTCTCCTTCCAGACCAACGGCCGCTCGAAGGGCTTCATCCATCCCGACAGGCGACGCCAGTTCGCGGACTGGCTCCACTGCCAGGCGTCGTCCCAGCGCTGCACCACCGCGTGCACCACGGCGCGGCGGCGCCACAGTTGCTCCGACTCGTCATCCGTCAGGCGCGACAGGCGCAACGTCGCGCGACGCTCCGTGGACGGTGCGTACCGGTAGAGGTGGAAGCGGGCTCGCTCCTCGGACCAGTCTGGACGCGCGGCGGTTCCGTCACCCAGTCCCAGGGGCGCGGGCTCCGGGTGGAGGACGAACTCCAGCGGGCCTCCCGGAAAGCGGCGCATCGCCGGAGGCAAGGCGCCCAGGCCCGCCTCCACCTCACGCACCAGAAACGCGTCGTCCGAGGCGGCGCCTCGCAGCAGGACTCCGGCCCGCTCCAGGGCGTGCACGCGTTCCTTCAAGGAGCGAGAGCGCTCCGTCTCACCGCGCGTGGGAGCCTCGACCTGCGTCGTCGCTTGCTCGTCTTCACCTGGCGCTGGGTCGACCTCTGGCGCTCGAGATGAAGCCTCGACTCGCATCGGGGCCTGCGCGCCTTCACGTGGCGAAGGGGCGACCTCTGGCGCCCGAGATGAGGCCTCGACGCGCATCGGGGCGTGCGCGCCTTCACGTGGCGAAGGTGCGACCTCTGGCACCGGCCCTTGAGGCGAAGGGGCCTGCGCGTCATCTCGCGGCCCCTCATCAGCCTCTGTCGCGGCGCCTTGCGGTGCGGCCTCCGCGCGCATCAGCGCATGCGCGTTGTATCTCGGCACCGCCGCGACCTGGAGCGTCGTACCTCGCGGAGGAACTTCATGCGCCCTGTCTGGCGGCGCTCCGACATCGACGGGTGCCGCCCACGCGGGCAGCGTGAACGCGAGACTCAGCAGCCACGCCGCCCGGCGGCTCACTCCATCACCCCCGCCGTCGCCTCCTCGTCACCATGCGCCGCGAGGAAGGCACGTCGGTCCTCGTCGAGCCGCGGATCCGCGCGCGCCAATTCACCCACCCTCGCCAACCAGGCCAGCGCCCGCTCGGGCGTCAGGGTGCGCGTGTCCGCCATCGCCAGCAGCTCCTGCCGGTTCGCTCGCAGGAGCCGCCCGAAGGTCCCCAGGTTCTCCCGACGGATGCTCGCCGCCGACGCCAGGTCCTCCACCGTGGGCCCCGCCCCCAGCGCCAGGTCCTCCCGAAGCTGATGCGTCCGAGAGCGCAAGTACACCTGCGCCGCGCGCCCCACCTCCTCCGGGGGTGGCGGAGCCCGACGCCGCCGCTCGGCCGCCGCCACGACGCGCCAGATGACCACCCCCAACCCAATCACCGTGGCCGCCACCGTCGTCGCCGACACCACGCGCCCGTCGTTGTTCTCGCTGTTGCTCGTCTCCGAGCGCGAGTCCTTCCCCTCCCCACCACTCTCCGACTCGCTGCTCCCCGTGTCGCTCTGCTTGCTGGAGCGCGACTCGCTGGAGCCCCCCTCTTCGGAGCTGTGGTTCGAATCCCCACTGGAGCCCGCCTCCGACTTGCTGGAGTCCCCCGACCCGTTCGACGAGTCCCCGGATCCATCCGACGAGCCATCCGACCCGGATCCATCCGAGCCCGAGCCCGAACCGTCGGAAGACCCCTCCGACGCGCTCATCCCTCCACTCCCCATCGCCCCCGGTGTCCGACAGCCCGTCACACCCAGCAGCACGGCCATTCCCAACGCAATCTTCCCGGTGTGCTTCAACGTCATCTCAGACACCCCCTGAATGAGCACTCGTTCGTCACGAGCGCATGGACAGACACCGCGCAATCACACGGTAGGAATTCATTTGTCATGAATCTTATAGCCAGCGACGTGCCGGGCGCGGACGGGTGTTGTTTCGCGGCCTTGCGACCAACGCCGTGCGTCAAAGCGCGAAGCGGACGCGCCAGGGGTGCGTCGCGGGCTTCGCGCCAATGTGAGGGAAATCGCGGGGTTCAAGGGCGACGCGCCGGGCATCGACTGTCGATCCCCGGCGCGCGCTCACATGAAACCTACCGCGAAAGGCCCTCCCCCCCGGTGGGCCTGCACCTCATTGTCGCGCTGTGCGCATCGCGAAATCCATGCGGGGAAGCCCTGATGTCGGCTTCCACCCGGACGCCTCAGACTTCAGGGCATGTCGCCGATAAATGCTAAACAACTCACAACTTCGACGTCCTGGTAGGATAGTGGAAGCCACTCATTGCCAGCCTATACTCAGGATATCGTGATTCGTTTGAATTCCGAGGAACAGCGTATCCTGGCGGACCTGGAAGCCCTGCTCGCAGAAGCGGAGCCGAGCTCGGAGTCCCTCCCCACGGTCCTGGGCGCACTGCGCGACACGCTCAAGGCGGAGCGCGCGGTGGCCTATGGCGTGGATGTGGGGCCTGACCGCTTCCATGTCAGTTATTCCTTCAGCTCGGGCTTTCCCCAACAGCCCGAGGTGGTCTTCGACGCGCTGGAGACCTTCCTGTCGGACCGGGAGAGTCTTTGGGGTTGGTATGATCCAGCCCGCCCCGCACCGGCCCAGCGCAACCGGGCGCTGCACTTCCGCTCGTTGCAGGAGTCGGAGGCGCGGCAGATGCCCTTGCATGACCAGCCCGCATACGAGGTGGCGCGGCGTCTGGGATTGAATGAGGCGGAGTTGGACGCCCAGCGCGACAGGGTCAACACCCGCTCCGGCGCGGTGTACCGGCAGCTGGGCATGGAGCGCATGGCCTTCCTGCGCACCCTGGTCTGCGAGGGGCCGTCGCTCCTGGGCTGGCTGGGGTTGGCGCGCGAGGAGCCCTTCACCGAACGCGAGCAGCGGGTGCTCCAGGCCCTGACGCCAGCGTTGCAGCGGCGGCTGAACATGGAGACGCGGCTGCGCGAGTCCGGGCTGATGTCCACCGCGCTGGAAGTGGCGATGGAGGCGCTCGGGCGCGCCGCCTGGGTGGTCAGCGGCAGTGGCCGGGTGGTGCACGCCAACAGCGCCGGCCGAGTGTGGCTGGAGCGCGGCGAGCCGGAGCTGATAGAGCAACTTCGCCGGGGCGCGCAGGGCATCCCCTGTTCGGGCCCGCTGACGCTCACGCCGCTGCGCACCACGGGCCTTCCCGCGCACTACCTGGCCATCGACACGGGCACCGCCTCCAGCGCCGCCGCGCGCGTGCAGGCCCTGGCCGCGCGCTGGTCGCTCACCGCGCGCGAGTCCGAGGTCCTCACGCACATCGTCCAGGGCGAGACGAACAAGTCCATCGCCGGCCGACTGGGCTGCGCGGAGCGCACCGTGGAGGTCCACGTCACGCACCTGCTGGCCAAGGCGCACGTGGAGAGCCGCTCGGCGCTCATCGCCCGCTTCTTCCAGACGTCCTGACCCTAGAATGGGCGGGTGAACGACTCCCCAGACGCCCGCCTCCAGGCCGCCCACGCTCATGCCCGACAGGCGGTGGAGGCAGGTCCCCGCTCCGCGCCCGCGGACGGAGTTCCCCGCGGGCGACGGCTCGCGCTGGGTGACCCGCAGGCGGACTTCGACAAGGTCCTCGCCATCCTCGACCACCACGGGCTCCTGGGCGCCGACGGCTGGCTGAAGCCCGACGTGCAGCTCGTCTCGGTGGGAGACCACTTCGACTGGGGCCGTCCCGAGGAGCGCATGCACGCGGCGAACAGCGCGCTGGCGCTGGTGGCGTGGCTCGCCGCGCATCCCGCAGACCAGGTCGTCCTGATTCTGGGCAACCATGACCTGGGCCGGGTGGGAGAGCTGGCCGACTTCGACGACGCCCGCTTCGCCACCGCCCAGGCGGAAGCGGACCGCGTCTACCAGAAGGGGCAGACGGACGAGGCCGGGGAGCGCGCCTTCCTGGAGCGCTGGCCCGATGTCCCCACGGCGGAGCTGGTGGCCCGCGACTTCGGCAATTTCCTGCGGGCCCAGCGAGCCTGGGTGGAGCACCTCCTGCGCGTCCGTCGCTTTCGCACCGCGCACGCCGCGGGCCCCGGGCTGCTGGTGCTGCACGCGGGCGTCACGCACGAGGACCTGGACGTGACGGGCCTGCCTCGCGAGCGCCGCGCGGATGCGGACGCTGTCGCCCACGCGCTCAACGCGACGATGGACGCGGCGGTGGAGGCATGGACGCGGGGGCGCATAGAGGTGCCCGGACTGCACCAGCCGGGCGACGCCGCGCGAGGCGAGGGCACGGGCATCTTCTACCAGCGCCCCAGCACGAAGCCGGAGGACGCCGAGCGCACGCGACAAACGCCGCGCCGACGCTTCGACCCTCGGAGACTTCCCCCAGGGCTCACACAGGTGGTGGGGCACACCCGCGACAAGCGTATCCGCGAGTTGATGGGCGTCACCTCGGGCGCGGCGCTCGACGGCGTGGTGCGCCACCTGGTGACGGACGGCGCGCGGGTGGACTGCGCGCACGGTGCCCCGCCGGCTACGGGCGCGGCGGAGGCGGTGCTCGTCTTCGTCGACGGCGGGATGAGCCACTGTCCCGTCGACGCGTACGAGCTGTTCGACCTGGAGCAGCGCGCCGCCGTGCGAGCAACAGCGCGCTGAACCCGACGGCTACCTCGGCGCGGGCTGCGCTTCCGCCTGGAGCCCGGCGAGCTTCTTCTCCAGGCCCTTCATCATGCGCGGCGACACCTGCGAGGCCGGCAGCGTCTTGGCATAAGCGACGGCGTCCTCCACCGTCTTCGTGGCGCTGGCGACATCCTTGCGCGCGACGTGGATGTCGACGCGGTTGGACAGCACGTTGATGCGGCGGGCGCCCTTCACGCGCTCCAGCGCACGGTCACTCGCCGCGAGCGCGTCATCCAGGCGTCCCTGCAGCCGGTACAGCGTGGCCAGCCTCGCGGGCGGGTTGTAGTCCTGGGGCAGGTCCTTCTCGCTCTGCTCCAGCGCGGCCACGGCACGCTCGGGCGTGCCCAGCTTCATCGCCGCCGACATGCGGTGCGAGTCGAAGACGGCGCGCGCCTCGGGGTTGGGTGCCTTGGCGGCCTCGGCCTCCAGGAACGCCAGCCACTCGCCCGCGAGGGCCTTCACGCCGGCCTCGTCCTTCTCCGCCTCGCGCGCGCCCACCCGCATCTCGTAGAGGCCGGAGCGGTCATCCGCCGTCATCTCGATGACCGGAGGCCCCATGGCCTCGACCACCTTGGCCTCCAGGGCCGTGCGCAGCTCCTTGCTCGCGGCCTGGTCCGGAATCGACAGCGCGCACATCAGGCCCATCATCGAGGCGTTGGCCCACGACAGCGAGCGCGGCGTGCCCGGCAGCAGCTCCAGCGCCTTCTTCGCGCACGGCTCCACCTGCTGCGCTCCATACATCGCCGTCATCAGCGACTCCACGGCACGGCCCCGGCGGTTCCAGTCCGCGGGCGCCTCGGCCAGGGCCTCCGTCAGCGTCTCCGCCGCCTCCGCCGAGCGCCCCTCGCCATAGAGCGCGTCACCGCGCGCCAAGAGCGCCTCCGCGCCGGTGATGCCACCCTTGTAGGCGCGCTCACCGTCCTCGAAGAGCTTCACGAGCTGCTCCACCGTGGCGCTGCCGGCGAAGCGCAGGAGCGGCTTCTCCTCGCGCGGGTCGATGACGTACAGCGTGGGCCAGAACTCGATGGGGAACTTCTCCTGGAAGGCCGCGTTCTGGGTCAGGTCGGTGTTCACCTCCAACCAGACGTAGCGGTCGGCGTGGCGGGCCAGCGACTTGTCCGACAGGACATACGCCTTCATGGAGCGACAGGTGTGACACCACGGCGCCCAGACATCGACGAAGAGGGGGATGCCCTTCGACTTCGCCTCGGCGATGGCGCGAGCGTAGTCATCCTCGATGAACGGCAGGGGAGCTCCGGCGTGCGTCGCGTCCGCGGACACGGGGGTGTTCGTGTTCGCGGCGGTGCAGGCAACGAGCCCCAGCAACAACAGGCAGGCGGCGTGGGTGCGCATGGCGGGGGACCCTACCGCGCCACCGCCACTCTGTCCCCCAGCGACATCCACCTCGCAAGCAACTGGGAACCCGTCCCCGCACATGCTCTGGTGTGAGTGAACCTCCGATGACGAGAGACCCCTACAGCCTGCGCGAGTCCCTCGCGTCCGCCCTGGATGCCCTGCCCGCCCCCGAGCGCTTCCCGGAAGGCACGGACGCGGACCTGGCCCGTCGTCTGGCCGAGCGGCTGCGCAGGGACCTGCTCCCCCGCCTGGGCTCCGCCGACGCGCCCCTGCTGCTGGTGGCCATCGCCGGCCCCAACAACGTGGGCAAGTCCACCCTGTTCAACGCGCTGGTGGGCGCGCCGCTGTCGCCCGCGAGGCCCGAGGGAGGACTGACGAAGCAGTGCCTCGCGGCGGCCCACCCGGAGACATGGACGGGGGCGCTGAAGGACTTCCTCACCCGCCGCTATGACACGGTGCCCGTCGCTCCGGGGGAGCTGGCGCCCGTGGACCAGCCGGGGCCGGCGGGGCGGCTGTACCTGGTGCTCGCGGACGCGGTGCCTCGCGGGTTGCTCGTCATGGACACGCCGGACTTCGACAGCGTGTACCGGGAGAATCGCGAGCGCGCGGAGGCGCTGCTCGTCACCGTGGACGTGCTCGTATTCGTGGTGAGCCGGCAGACGTACCAGAACGCGGCGCTGGTGGACTTCCTGCGCGCCGCGGTGGGACATGGCCGGCCGTACCTGCTCGTCTACAACGAGGCGTCTCGCGAGGAGGTGGCGCGCGGGCACCTGGACAAGTTGGCCTCCGACGTGGGTCATCCACCGCTCGCGCGCTACCTGGCGCCGCACCAGCCAGACGTCGAGGCGGGCCTGCGTCCCCTCGCGACGGAGCCGCTGGATGGGCGGCCTCCGCTCAACTCGCTTCTGGGAGAGGCCGAACACGCGCGGGAGTTGAAGGCCCGGGCGCTGGAGGCGTCACTCGCGGACGCTCGCGCGGAGCTGGAGGCGGTGGCGCGCGCGTCCACTCGCGCGGCGAGCGAGCCGGAGCGGCTGCGACAGCGACTGCGGCACGAGCTGGACGGCGTGGGCAGCGCGGCGGCGCTCAAGGCGGTGCCCGCGGACATCCTCATCGACGCCTTCCGCGATGAACTGGATGCGCGCAGCCAGTTCCACAAGTGGGTGCGGCTGCCCTTCCGGGGGCTGGCCACGGCGCTCACGTACGTGAGTCGCAAGGTGCGCCAGTCCTTCACGGGCCCTGAGCCGGAGGGCTCGGAGACGCCCACGCGCGCGGTGGACGCGACGATGACGGATGGGGTGCGGCGGCTGGTGGATGCCTTCGCGCCGGAAGTCGCCGCGTGGCGGGGAGACGCCGAGACGCGCGAGAAGCTGGCCGAGGCCTTCGGGCCCGTGACGCTGGCGAAGCTGGAGGAGCCGCTGGGCTTCGAGTCCCTGCATGCCCACTCGGCGGACCGCGCCACGCTGTACGCCTATTGCCGCGAATTGGTGGCGGGTGAGCTGCAGGGCGGCATGCGCGAGGAGCTGCTCCAGGCGCTGACGACGCTGGTGTACTCAGTGCCGTCCGGCGCGGCGGCGGTGGTGACGGTGGCCACGGGTGGATTCGGTCATGACGCGGTGGTGTGGGCGGGCACCTTGTTGTCCACGCCCCTGATGGAGCGCTTCGTGGACCTGCTGGGTGCCCAGGTGCGCGCCCGCGTCACCCGGAAGTGGGCGGATGCCCACGGCACCACGCTGGCCCATGCGCTGGAGAAGAGATTCTTCTCGGACGTGCTGGGTCAACTGGACGGGCTGGCGGAGGATTGGAACCGGACCGCCGCGCGGCTGGAAGCGACGCGAGCCGAGCTGTCCTGACGGCTGGCGGGGAGGCGAGCCGTCGTCTTCCCGTCCCCGTGAGCGGTGAGGCGTACGCACCGAGACATCGAGGCGAGGTCACGCGGACCATCAGGATGGTCGATATTCGGCCCGTGCGTGTGCGGCGACAATGCGCCATGCTGGGAGCGTCATGAATGGCTCGGACTCCGGCGCACCGGGCTCCCCACCTCCCGTCCTTTCCTTCCGCCACCTGCTGACCGACGCTGTCAGTACGTTCCTGGACGAAGCGGGGATGACGTGCGCGCAGACGGCCGACTCCCTCGGCGAGCTCATCGTCACGCTGTCGCGCTACCGCGAGGAAGGCGCGCCCCTGTTCCCCATGGCGTTCATCGGGGACGACCTGGGGCAGATGCTCGCGCTGCTGGGCGGGCATGACCCCATCGCCATCGGAATCGGGCCTCGTTCGCGGGCCACCGTCCAGCGGGCGCTCAAGCAGTGCGCGCCGCTGGGACAGGGCCGGTGGTGGGCGCTGTATCTGCTGAGGGTGCCGGAGGGTTTCGCCTACGGCGTGTTCCGCACGGACCCGTTTCCGCTCGCGGAGTCACCGCTGGAGCGGCTGCGACGGACGGAGGAGCCTCAGGCGGGTGTGGTGGGCGTGCTCCAGCTCGCGGACAACATGCTGGAGCTGCGCGCGGGCGGCGGGCTGTGCCGGCACGTGTACCTGTCAGGTGCTCGCGTGGAGGGCGCTTCGCCTCCCGCGGTGCTGAACGAGCTGGCGGAGGCCATCACCGACGGCGTGGCGAGCGCCAGCCTGGAGCGAGCGCGGGGGTTCTTCCGGCGGGTGCTCTTCGAAGTGATGCAGTCGTCCCATGGGGCCCTGGTGGCGGTGCTGCCCCGGGAGCGCGCGGGCTCCACGCTCTTCGTGGACGGCATCATCCTGCCGCGCCCGCTGGATATCGTGGCGCTGCTGGACCGCTATCACGCGGACCCCACCGACGCGGCGGCCACGGCGGTGCGCGCCACCGGGCAGTTGCTGCGCGGGATGATGGCGACGGACGGAATCACCGTGCTGCGCGCGGATGGCTGCATCGTCGGCTACAACATCTTCGTGCGACACCCGGAGTCGCTCACGCATCAGCCCTCGGTCGTCGGCGGAGCGCGTCGGCGCACGTACGAGGTGCTGGGCGCCGCCGTGGGAACCGAGCTGACCGCCGCGTTCATCCGCTCCCAGGACGGTGACGCGGCCTGCCGCCGCGCATGAGTGCGGTGACGAGATTCAGCAGGTCGGTCTCCGGGGTGACTGGAATGACGTCCCGCGTCTCGTAGGAGTCCCGCGCACACGCCATGAGGACGGGCTTTCCGAGCTGTTCCGGATAACTGATATAGCCGTGTGTCGACAGGGGTACGGGTTTGCCGTCAGAAGCCCGACGTGCCACGTCACCAAGCGCGTCTGACGCCCAGATGGCCTGAGAATTGAGTTTGTCAGGGGCTTCCCGCATGCTGGCGCCGCCTTGAAATCCCCCTTGTTCCGCATCGCGCGATTCGCGCTCGCTTCCCTGGCCGTGTGCCTTGTGGCTTCCCCCGCACGGGGACAGAAGCTCGCAGACGTCATCGTCGCCGGCCCTCCGATTGCCCCCGCGCTGAGCGGAGCCGGGCAAGGCATGTGCGTCGCCTCCAACGTGTGGACGCGAAACGCCAATGAGTTCCCGCAGACGCGCGGCACGTACCTCGACGTCATCAATGGGTACATCGAGGAACCCGTCAGCAAGCAGAACCGCGTCACGACCGTGTTGCGGACGGACTTCGACCTGTCCAACAACCTCAACGACGGCCGCACGCTGAGCTACGGCGACTTCCTGAATGCAGTCCCTTCGCCTGGGTGCTCCACGGGTGGATGTAGCTTCAACGTCATCAACGATGGCGACGCGTTCACGCCGTTCGTCTCACGCTTCCGCGGTTACCTGAACATCAAGAGCGACTCCGTAGGTCAGCCGCTGCATCTCGGCTTCTACGTGGACGATGCCGTCAGCCTCGTCATCTATGACCGGGTGCAGTCCTATACCGTCATCAACCGGCCGCCCCAGCTCGGGTTGCCGACGTGGCGGACCACGAACTCCGTCACGTTCGCCGCCGCAGGCCTCTACGCCGTGGAGATCATCTACGCGCAGGTCAGTGAGCACGCAGCCCTTGAGCTGTCGATGCGCCAAGGGGCCTTCACGGACTTCGAGCGCGCCGCCAACCAGCCGCCGATCATCAACCTGTACAGCTCCGGCTTCCAGTTGCTCCAGCCCGCGCAGTTCTTCCAGACGGAGAACGGCCTCCCCTCCTTCTCGACGGACCCCAACCGCTGCGAGCAGTGCAGCCGCGCCAACGTCAACTCCCCCAACAACGGCGGCTGTGCCTCCTACTTCCACTGCAACGCCGCGGCCCTGTGCGCGCCCTGTGACTCCGCCCTCTTCTGCGGCTCTTCCTGCTCGCCCTGCGGTCAGTCCTCGCCCTACTGCGCCAACATCAACGGCAACACGCAATGCGTGCAGTGCACGGATGATGGCCAGTGCCCCAACGGCCGCTGTGACTTGAGTGACAACACCTGCCGTGGCTGCAACGGCGATGACGACTGCCCCAACGGCCGCTGCGACTTGAGCGACAACACCTGCCGTGGCTGCAACGACGACGAGGACTGTCCGTCCACCGGCCGCTGTGACCTCGGGACGAACCAGTGCTCGGGTTGCAACGACGACGCGGACTGCCCGGGCGCCGTGTGCGACGAGCCCACCGCCACCTGCGTCCCCTGCACCGACGACGAGCACTGCCCCAATGGCCAGGTCTGCGCGACCGACATCCACCAGTGCCGTGAGTGCAACGACGATTCGCAGTGCGAGCGTGGCGAGGTCTGCACCAACAACCAGTGCCTCCCCTGCGCCACCAATGACTCCTGCGCTGGCAACTCCTGCAACTGCTGCCCCAATGGAACCCAGTGCGCGGCGCTGACGCCCGGTGGCTCGCCCTCCTGCGTCGAGTGCACCACCGATGCCCAGTGCGGCGAGGGCCAGAAGTGCGATCCTCTCAACGGCACCTGCGTCACCACGCTGCCCGAGTGCAACACCGCCGACGCCTGCGGCCCCGCCTGCGCCAAGTGCCCCGGTGAGCGCCCCTTCTGCCTCGACGGCGAGGTCTGCGTTCAGTGCCGCACCGACCTGGAATGTAGCGACGGCCAGTTCTGTCTCAGCGGCGAGTGCAGCTCCTGCACCACCGACCGTCACTGCGGCTCGCGCTGCGAGGCCTGCGAGACGGACGCGCCCTTCTGTCTGTCGGACGGCTCGGTCCAGAACAGCACCTGCGTCGGCTGCCGGAGCAATGAGGACTGCGGCAGCGGCCAGTGCAATGCGACGACTCGCACCTGTGAGAACGCCGGCGCCTGCGCGGTGACGTGTGACGCGGGCCTCGTCTGCGACGGTGAAGCCTGCGTCCAGTGCTTCGCCGATGCGCACTGCCCCTGCGGCGGCACCTGCGACCTCACCAACAACACCTGCTCCTCCTCGTGCGAGGACAGCGGCGACTGCCTCGGCGTGCAGCACTGCTCGGCCAAGACGCAGGAATGCGAGCGCGGCCGACGCAAGCCCGGCACCGACCCGCAGGGCGGCGCCTTCTGCTGCGGCACCGCCGCCGATGCCACTCCGGCCGGCAGCGCCACCATCCTCGTCCTGCTCGCCGCGGGCCTCCTGCTCCTCCGCTCCCAGCGCCGCGTCCGATGAAACCCTTCCACCTCCCGCTCCTCCTCCTGGCGCTCGGAGGGGCCAGTGTCGCCTCCGCACAGCCGGACGCCCGCTTCGACGTGCAGTTGTTCCGCCCGTCCGCGGCGCCGCAGGACCTGGTCGTCGTCACCCAGTCCCGGCCGCTGTCCCACATGTCCGTGGCCTTCGGCCCGTACTTCAGCTACTCGCTCAACCCGCTCACGCTGGTGCCCGAGGGAGGAGACCTCGAGAAGATCAGCCTGGTCGGCAACCGCCTCCAGCTCGACGTCATGGTCATGGTGGGCCTGTTCGACTGGGGCGAGATTGGCGTGGACCTGCCGCTCATCCTCGCGCAGGGCGGACAGAACCTGGAGGTCATCGGCACCGAGGGAAGCGTGGAGAGCTTCGTGCTCGGGGACCTGCGCCTCTCCGGCAAGGTGGCCATCCCGGGTCTTCGCCGTCCCGCCGAGGGCAAGGGCTGGGGCGCCGCGCTGACGCTCAACGTGTCCTTCCCCACGGGCGCGCAGGACGCGTTCGCTGGAGACGGCGAGCTGACGTGGGCCCCCGGGCTCGTGCTCGACTACCGCTTCGGCAACGGCATCCTGCTGGCGTTCAACGGCGGCTTCTGGAAGCGGCCGGACCGCGTGTTCGACGGCGTGGCGCTGGGGGACATGGCGCCCTTTGGCCTGGGCACCGAGGTGCCCATCCTCCGAGGCAGCGGCATCACCGCGCTCGCCATGGTGAACGGCGCGGTGGGACTGAAGAAGGCGCCTGGGACGGAGCGGCAGGTTCCCGCGGAGCTGCTCATCGGCCTGCGCTGGTACAGCTCCACCGGCGTGACGTTCACCTTCGGCGGAGGCGCGGGCTGTGGATGCTCGCTCGCGTCGCCCACGCTGAGCTTCTTCACGTCCATCATCTGGATTCCAGCGAAGACGCGCGAGTGGGAGGCGCTGGAGCGCTTCAAGGAGCCGCCCGAGCCGGCGCCGCCTCCTCCTCCTCTGGTGGACCCGGATGGCGACTCGGTGATTGGCGTGGGCGACAAGTGCCCGGATGTGGCCGGCCCCGTGGAGAACGCGGGCTGCCCGGACACGGACCGCGACGGCGACGGTACGGTGGACCGGCTCGACAGGTGCCCGGACCAGCCGGCCGGAAGCCGGGGCCGCGATGGATGTCCGCTCGCGCGCCGCGACGGGAACAAGATTGTCATCCTGGAGCAGGTGAACTTCGCCACGGACCAGGACGTCATCCTCTCCGAGTCCTTCCCGATTCTGGAGGAGGTCGCCCGGGTGATGAATGAGAACCCGGAGATGGACCGGGTGCTGGTGGAGGGCCACACGGACGCTCGCGCGAGTGATGCGTACAACCTGGAGCTGTCGCGTCGGCGTGCGTCCAGCGTGATGCGCTTCCTCGTCCAGAGCGGCGTGGCGGCGGAGCGGGTGTGCTCACAGGGCTTCGGCCGCAGCCGGCCGCTGTCCGACAACGCGACGGAAGAAGGCATGGCGCTCAACCGCCGCGTCGAGTTCACCATCCAACCGCCCAGCGAGGGCCCACGTCCGCCCTGCCCCGAGGACCCGTCCGACAAGAAGGGCAAGCGCCCCTCGCGGACGAAGGCACCGGGTCCGAAGGCCAGTCCCGCGCCGAAGCCGTAGGCGCGGTCTTCAGGCAGCGTCCTCGGCTCGCCGCACTGATGTTCTCAGTGCGGCGCATTGCGCCCACCAGGCAGCGTTTGCGGCTTGCCGCGCTGAGACATCCTCAGCGTGGTGCCGGGTCTCAAGGAAGCATCGTCCGCGCACCCCGCCAGAGCCTCAGGCGCGGCGCCTTCAACCCACAGGCGTAAGCAGCGGCCCGCACCACCGAAGCAGGCACCTCACCGCCACTACGGAACGACGAACTCCGCGGCGGAGCGGCGGCGGCCCGCGACGACGGAGACTACGGCGCGACCCGAGCCCACCGCCGTCACCCGGCCGTCCTTGGACACCGACACCACGGCGGCATCCGACGAGAACCACTCCAGCGGCACACTGTCGAGCACCGCGCCGTTGCGGTTGAAGGCCCGCGCCAGGAGCAACACCGACTGACCCGGACGCGCGAACTGATGGTGGGTGAGGTTGAGCCCCAGACGCGCGAAGTCCGCCGGCACCACCTGGACAGCGAGGTGTCGAGCCAGGTGCCCCAGGTTGGCGCTCACCGTGGCCGAGCCGGGCTTCACCGCCACCACCTGCCCGTCCTCCACCCGCGCCACCGTTTCGTCCGACGAGCGGAACTCCGGTGTGACGTCCTGAAGCGACGCGCCCTGCTCATTGCGCGCCACCACGCGCATCTTGATGGTGCGCCCCACCTCCAGGAAATCGGCCCCCGGCGCGCGCACGTCGAGCGAGTTCAGGATGACCAGGTCCAACGGCAGGGCCTCACGCACCTTGCCCCCCGTCACACCGATGATGGTCTTCCCGGACTTGCGCACCGTCACCACGCCGTCCTGCACCAGCGCCACATCCGTCGCGGAGCTGGTCCACCGCAGCTTCGGCTCGGACATGCGCTGGCCCTCGGCATCGAGGACCGTGTAGTCCAGCTTCACGTTCTGCCCCGGCGTGCGCAGGAACTTCGACTCCAGCGGCTGGAACGTCAGCGACTCGGGCGACGGCCCACATGCGCCCAGCAAGCCGAGCGCGAGAACAACGACGGAACGAAATAGGAGGCGCGGCGTCTTCACGGCGGCGGAGACAGACAACGAAGCGGGGTGGGAGTGACGCCCATTTTAACCACGCCCATCGCTCCACGTGTGAACCCCTGAGACCTTCTTCTCACCGCCTCCGCGCACGGTGCCGTCCGCAAGGCACTCGTCCAGACAGGCGGTATCCGCCCGGCTCCTCAGGAGAAGAGGAAGTGCGGGACGTTGAAGTCACTCTCGGTGGAATCGAGGGACGCGACGATGTTGAGCCGCTGACCGGGCTCCGCGAGGTCGACCACGTAGTCCGCCTTGGTCTTCCCGGCCCCCTGGATGACCCGGACTCGGGGTCTGGCTGCCTGCGCCGAATCCGTGGGCACATCCATCACCACGCCCAGCTGCCCGCCCGACAGGCGCACCAGCGTCCCCACCGGATAGAAGCCGGCCACCGCGGTGAAGAGGCGGACGACCCTCGGGTCGAACCGGGTGCCGGCCCGGTGGGTGATGAGCCGCAGCGCCGTGTCCGGTGCCAACCCCGGATGAGGCGGCGCGGGGAACGTCAGCAGGTCGAAGGCACAGGGCACCGCCAGGAGCCGTCCCGCCATCCCCACCGGACGCTGGACGGGTCCACTCCAGGCCGGCTGGAGACAGTCGTGCGCGGCGACGACTCGCTCCAGCCGGCTGGTGTCCAGCGGACGCTGCAACAGCCGGAGCGCCGTCTTCAAGGGCCCCCGCCGCGCCAGCAGCTCATGGGAGGCGCGGTCGAACTCCTGCTCCGGCGCGAGCGTGGTGGTGCCCCGCCCCAAATCATGGAACAGCCCGCTGAGGGCCAGGTCCAGTTGCTGCGCGCGAGACAGCCCCATCCGACGCGCCATCAACAGCGCCAGCACCGCCACCGCCGCGCCGTGCTGCCCACCGTCCACGTCCGTCCGGCGAAAGCGGGTGAGGCCCACCAGGAGCGACTCATGCCCCACGGAAGACTCGGCCAGCCGCAACAGCACGCGGCGGAAGCGCTCCACGCGCACCTGCCCTCCCGTGCTGATGACGTGCTTGAGCAGGACGACGAGCCGCGCGTAGTAGCGCAGCATCACCTCGCGCGGCGTCAGGACGTGCGTGGAGGACAACACGTCGCGCAGGCGGATGGGCCCCAGCTTCTCCTGGAGGATGGCCTGGGGCTTCTGCGCGCGCCGGTGCTTCTGGAACGCGACGAGGAAGGCGCGCAGGTGCTCGCGACGCAGCCCCGAGCCGAACGAAATCTCCTGCACCTGGAGGTGCTCCAGATAGCGCCTCAGCGAGACGGCCATCTCCAGATGTTCCTCGCCCAGCTTCATCCTCGAGCCATTGAGGAACGGGATTCCGCCCACGCACTGCAGCTCCACGGACTTCTGTCCCCGCAGCTCCGCGTCCAGCAGCGTGCCCAGCTCCTCGAGTGCCTCCTTCACGCCCGCGTTGTCCACGTCGTGCAGGGACACCGTGTTCAGACACCGTACGACGAGGCCCATGAGCCTCGGCCCCACCAGTGCCGCGTCCTCCCGTGTCGTCGCCGTCGCCATGTCTCCGCGTTCCCCCGACGTCTCGTCCGTGGCTTCAGCCCACCGGGGCCAGCTGCGCCAGCGCTTCCCGACACGCCTGCTTCAAGTTGCGCGGCGCGAAGAGCTTGTTCGCCACCGCCTCCAGCAACGGCCGGGCCCTCGGGTCTCCGAGGATGCCGATGCAGCGCGCGCAGTGCGCCTTCAGCTCGGTGTCCAGTTCTCGCTCGAAGGCGGAGCGCAACGCCGCGCCAGCGATGGGCCCGCCCAGGTCCGCGAGCGCGCGCAGCACCGCCATGCGTTCGCGAGCCTCCATCTTCGCGTCGAGCCGGGACACCAGCGGCCCCACCGCGGCCTCCACGCCATGGCGCACCAGCAACACCAGCGCCGCGCCGCGCACCCCCGCCGCCGGGTCCGCCAGCAGCTTCAGGAGCGGCGAGCGCTGGACCTCCACGTCCCGAGGACTCAGCCGGGACAGCAGCGACGCGCGCACCTCCGGTTTGGGATGGCCCAGCAGCGCCGCCGTCAGGGGCATCGCCTCGGGCCCTCCCTCGCGCAGGAACTGCACCCAGTCCAGGTCCGCCTCACCCAGCGACGAGGCCCGCGTCACCAGCACGCTCAGCGAGATTCCCCGGCGCACGAGCAGCTTCGCCAGCGCCCCTCGGGCCTCGGGCGAGGCCAATTCGAAGAGCAGGTCCGTGGCGCCCTGGAGCGTGTCACGCGGCAACGCGCTCAACAGCTCCAACACCCGCAGCAGCACGCCCGGCTGGGCGGCGGCCTGCGCCAGCGCGAAGCGCATCTTCTCCCGGAAGAACAGCCGCGTGACGGCATAGAGGTCCGGCGCGCGCGCCCCGGCGGCCCGGGCATCCTTCGTCATGCCCTGCACCACCTGCGACAGCTCCGCCCAGCGGCCATGCGAGACGAGCCCGGAGAGCAGCTCCTCCATCCACGCCAGGAGCTCTCCGCGCTCCTCCTCCTGGCACACCGCGAGCAGACCCCACACCACCCACAGGCCCCGCTCGTGCACGCCTTCGCCGCCCCGCTCGCGCTCCAGCAAGGCCCGCAGCTCCGCCACCTCCGTGTCGCTGGCGCCCGCGAAGGCCGGCGCTCCCGAGCGCACCAGGTCCTGAGCGCTGACGGGGGCCAGCACCTCCGCCTCCAGTCGCGCCAACCACTCGTCATGTCCCACGGGACGACGACGGCCGGAGCCCGAGGCCTGGCGCCGCGTCAGCTCCGCGAAGAGCTGCTCCTCGCGCTCGGCCAGCTGCGCCTCGGCCTGCGCGGACTCACCCGTCTCCGTCGACGCGGGCACCTCCGCGACGACCAGCTCGATGTCCTCGAAGCCGTGCTCCCAGAACCACGTGTAGAAGTCGTACTCCGGAGGCAGCGTGCGCTGCAGCGCGCGGTGCCACATGCCCAGGAAGGCGCCCAGCTCCTCCGCCTCCAACCCCGGCTGCAGCAACACCTCCTGGACGCCCTCCAGGAACAGCGGCCGCGTCACCGAGTCCTTCGCCGACGTCGACTCCACCAGCACCACGTCGCCGAGGAGCAGCACGGTGGAGCGCACGTGCAGCACCACCGCCTCGCTCGTCACCTCGTGATAGCGGCGCACCGCCTCACTCAAGCGCTGTTGGACCTCCACCAGCGCCGCATGCCCTTCCGCGTAGAAGCGATAGGCGCCCAGCACCTTGTTCAGCGCGTGGCCCACCTCCGTCGCGGCTTCCTCTGGCGAGAGCGCGGGCGCCCCCACCGGACTCGGGGTCGCTGGCTGGCCTCTGGATGCGGGAGTCGGAGCGGGCATGGCTGGCAATGCATTGAATTCCTGGCGGAACACTAAAGCCAGAATCCAAGCACCGCCAAATGAACGTTGCCTTTCACAGACGAGGCGCGGTGGCCCCCAACGCCCCCAGGGCCTGGGTCGCCAGGGCTTCTCCCTCGCGCCACCCAGCGAGTCGGGCGCGCTCCCGGGCCCGCTCCAATCGCTCACGTGCCTCGTCGACCCGGCCCCCCGCGCCGAGCAGCCGCCCCACGTTGTAATGGATGCGCGCTGCCTCCTGGGCATCGCCCCCCTGCTCGGCCAGGACGAGCGCTCTCTCCAGCTCGACGAGCGCCGCCGCGTGCTCCCCGGAGAGGACTCGCAGGCCCGCGAGGTTGGAGAGGGCACGGGCCTGACCCACGACATGTCCCGTGGCGCGAGCCTGCTCGGAGGCATGGGTGAAGCTGGTGCGAGCCTTCTCCGGCTGCTGGAGTCGAAGCTGGAGACGACCCAGCAGGTTGAGGTGCTCCCAGTAGAAGTCAGACGCGCGAGCGGGACGCCCGCCCATGCGCTGGAAGGATTGTGTCAGCAATTCCACAGCTCCGGCGACGTCCCCCCGGGCCTCGCGAGCACGGGCCTGCTCGCCCAGCACCCACGCGAGGACCTCCGGGTCCGCCGCGGCGGCGGTGCGAATCGCCACCAGGCGCGCTTCGGCGGCGGCGACACGGCCAAGCTTCAGGTCCGCGGCCGCGACACGGCGCACCACCTCCGCGCGCGCGGCGGGGGACTCGGTGTCGGGCAGCTTCTCCAGCCAGGGCGCGGCGAGCGGCTCCACGGCCGTGGGGTCCACCTGCGTCAGACACGTGCACGCTCGCGTCAGCATGCCGAGCTGCCACAGCCGCGAGGTGGACGTCGCACCCGGGGCATCTCCCATCGCCCGGCGGAAGTAGTCAGAGGCCGCGCGCCACTCACCTCGCGCGGAGAGTCGCTCACCAGCGCGCTCACACGCCGCGGCGGCGTTGGGCGCGGCGGCGGCGACCAGATGGTCGGCCACGCGAACCTCGCGCGCGGGCTCGGCGGCGAAGGCGTCCTGCCCCAGCGCCTCCGCCAACTCCTGGTGCGAGCGGCGCAGCGCGCTCGCCGGCAACCGCTCCAGCAACACCTGACGCGACAGCTCCTGCGTGAAGCGCAGACAGCCCGGCCGATCCGCCACCTCCGCGAGCCAGCCATCCGCGACCAGCAGCTCCGCCGCGTCCTCGACGGCGTCCTCTGCCGGCAGGGACGCGCGCACCAGCGAAGAGGAGAAGACGGAGCCCTCGACAGCGGCACGTGAGAGGAAGCGCTGGAGCTGCGGTGGCAGCAGGTCCAGGCGGGCCCCCAGCGCGAGGCCGAGGCTGTCGGGCAGCGTCGCTTCCCCGAGGGGCGCCGTGGCCTGCCAGGAACCACCGAGGCGCTGCACGGCGCCGCGCTCGACCAGGGCGCGCATCAACTCCAAGGCGAAGGAGGGATTGCCCTGGGCACGCTCGACGACGAGCTTCTCCACCTCCGCGCCTGGAAGCGCCCCGAAGGCAGTGCCCAACAGGGCCCGCAACTCCGGCCGAGGCATTCCCTCCAGCGCGGAGAGCGGCAGCGGAGCGAGCGCGACGGGAAGCACATCAGGCGCCGTCGTGGCGACCAGGCCTACCCGCGAGCCCGGCGCGCTCAGCAGCGCCACGAGCAGCTCCAGCGAGGCCACGTCCGCGTGGTGCACATCATCCACGAGCAGCAGCACGCCACCGGGACGCGCCGCGCGCAGCAGCGTCTCCGTCACCGCCGCGTCTCCGGCCTGGAGCTGTCCCGACGGCCCGCCATGAGACAGCCTCCGCCACAGCGCGGAGACCTCCTGCGCGGAGAGCCCCAACGCACCGAGTGGCTGAAGTGGCGCGCCCTCCGGGACCGGACCCAACGCGCGCGCCAGTCCCGTGAGCACCGAGCGCATCAAGCCCATCGCCCCCGCGCCGCGCAGGTCCTCCGCGCTGGTCCGCACCACGCGCAGCGAAGCCACGTGGGACGCGCTCTCCGCCACGGCCTCCAGCAGTCGGCTCTTGCCCACGCCGGCCGCACCCGCGAAGAGCCTGGCGCCTCCCTGCCCCGCTCGCACCGAGTCCACCACGGCCCGCGCCGCCGCCAGCGCGTCCGAGCGCCCCACGAAGGGCACTCCACGCACCACGCCGCCCAGGGCCTCCACGCGCCACGCCGCGCCCGACGACAGCGTTCGCTCCGCGCCGAAGCGAACCCCTTCCTCCAGCAGCGCCTTCGCCGCCGCTCCCGCGAGCACCTCGCCTGGTGACGCCGCCTGCGCCAGCGCGGCGGACCGCTCCAGCCCCGCGCCCGTCACCCGCCAGGGCACGCGCCCACCGCCGCCACTCACCAGCACCGCGTCGAACTCCAGGCCCGCCCGAGACACAGGCGAGGGAGTCAACCCCAGGGTCTCCACCGCGCGCAGCAACTCCAGGACACAGCGCACCGCGCGCAGCGGGTCGTCGCGACGCGACACCGGCAGGCCGAAGGCGAGGCTCCAGCGGGACTCGGTGAGCTGCACCACCTCCGCCTCGTGTCGCTCGGCGATGGAGGCGACGAGGTCGAGAAGCTGCCCCACCGCCTCCATGCCCTCCTCCGGCCCCAGCGCTTGCCGCAGCGCCTCCGCGCCCTCCACCTCCACCGTGACGATGACGAGCTTGCGCCGGAGCGCGCCCGCCTCTCGCCCTCGCATCCTCACCGTGGCATCCGGAGACGCGGCGTCGAGCCCCTGGGCCTGCGGTGTCGGCGCGGTGGCGGTGGGGACGTGCAGTTCGGTTGGAGGAGCCTCCGCGTCGATGAGGTGTCCGGAGGTGACCTCGGACACCTCCGAGACGGGCGCCGCCATTCCGGTGAGCCTGCTTCGCGTCTGGGGCCCGGAGGGAGTGTTGAGCGCGCTGCCGCAGTGAGGACAGAAGCGACTGGTGCCGCTGGTGGACTGGCCGCACCGGGGGCACGTCACGCTGGAGCCCGCCGCACGCGGCAAGAGACTGCCGAGGCCCACGCTCGACTCGCGCATCCTCGCGCGGACCAACTCGCCCACCAGGCGCTCGGTCGTCGCGGCGACGCCGTCCTCGGACTTTCGGGGGCTCTCATCCAGGTACTGCTGGAGCGCGCGGGCCACGTCGGCGCAACGCTCGAAGCGCTGCTCGCGCGGCTTGGCCAGCATGCGCAGGATGATGTTGTCCAAGAGCGGGGAGACGCCGTCGACGAGCATCGACGGCTTGAGCGCGGGAGTCAGCGCGACACGCCGCATCGCCTCCGCGGGATTGTCCGTCTCCACCAGCGGCCGGTGCGTCACCAGCTCCCACAACACCACGCCGAGCGCATACTGGTCGCTGCGTCCGTCGAGCGGCTGGTTTCGCACCTGCTCGGGCGACATGTAGCGCAGCTTGCCCTTGAGGATGCCGGTGCGCGTGCGGGTGGAGCGGTTGCTCGCCTTGGCCACGCCGAAGTCCACCACCTTCGTCACGCCATCCAGCCGCACCATGATGTTCTGCGGACTGATGTCGCGGTGGACCAGGTCCAGCGGCACGCCCTGCGCGTCCACGGCCTGATGCGCATGGTCCAACCCGAGCGCGGCGTCACGGATGATTTCCGCGCACACCGCCGGACTCAGCGCCGCGCCAGCACGCACCGCCGCGCGAGCCAGCCGCCCCAGGTTCTCGCCTTCGATGTACTCCATGGCGATGTAGAAGGTTCCCTCCCACTCGCCGACCTCGAACACGGAGACGACGTTGGGATGGTTGAGGCGCCCCGCCACGCGCGCCTCGTCCAGGAACATCTCCAGCGAGCCTTCCTGCTCCAGCAGGTCCGGCAACAGGTTCTTGAGGATGACGGCCCGCTCGAAGCCGCTGACGCCCACCTGACGCGCCAGGAAGATTTCGCCCATGCCTCCCACGGCAAGCCGGCTCAGCACCGCATAGCGGCCGAAGACGAGGGGAACCGAGCCACTGGCGGACATCATCTTCCTCACACCGTAGTCAGTGGCCCCGGGCTCCCGCCAGTTTCCATTGCCCCCTGCGGGACATCAGCCACCGGGTGTCATTTACCCCCCCGACGCGAGCCATCTCAAGCGCGGGATGCTGCCCGTGGGGCGAGGCCCCGGAGCCAGGGCCAGCGGCTGGACGTAGAGCCCGCGCCGCGCTCGCGTCCACCACGCCCCCGTGCGCCGACGCTCGTCCAGCCCCGTCATCCGGTAGTCGTGAAGCACCGCGCGAACCTGCCGGGGCGGCGCGTCCGGGAAGGGATTGCGCGCGAGCAGTCCCAGCACCTCGGGAGCGCCCTCCAGCAGTCGCGCCAGGAAGGCGATGAACCAGCTCGGCGGCGAGGAGAGCGCGGCGAACCACATCTGCCAGTCGAGGCGAGGTTGATGCGGAGCCACCTGCCTCGGCGGCTGGTCGACGTCACCCACCTTGTAGCGGAAGCCATAGGGCTCCCAGTGCACGCCGTCGTTGGAGCCCTCGACGACGATTTCCGGCCGCTCCACCGTCATCACGCTGAAGAGGCCATAGCGATTCACCGAGCGCAGCGGACGCACGCGGCCGTGCAGCCATGTCAGGGGACGCAGGACGCGCTCGGGGAGGCGGGCACCTCGCTCGAAGCGCAGGAGGATGTCGGCGGCGCCGAGCACCAGGAACGGCATGAGCAGGAGATTGCTCCAGGAGGTTCGTGAGCGCGACGCAGGTGGGCTCTCGGGGAGAAATGGGAGCAGCCGTCGCAGGGCCGCGTCGTCCAGCAGCCACACGCCCAGCACCAGGGACTGGAGATTGAAGAAGCCGTAGTTGCCGGTGGCGACGATGGCGGCCTGCAACGCGGAGAAGGCCCCGAAGGCGAGCTGCCTCGGTCGACGGGGGGCGAAGACGAGGAAGGGCACCGCGGCCTCCAACGCGAGCACCATCGCAGTGGAGGTCTTCTGGAGTCCCTCGGGCAGGTGGTGCGCGTACCAGCCGCCGCGCGTGGGAAGGGGGGCCGTCTCGTAATAGTGCCGACAGGCCGTCAGCTCGCGCCACGTCCTGTCCCCTGACTGCCACTTGCTGATGCCCGAGCCGAAGTAGAGCCGGAACACGAGCAGCCGGAAGAGGAACACCTCCAACGCGCCTGGCGACTCTGGCCCGAGGCCTGGTCGAAGTCCTCGTGGAGCGGTGAGCGCGGACAGGAGGCCCATCTCCAGCAACAGGACGTCCCACTGGAACGAGAGGAACTCCCGACCCACGGCCGCGTAGGAGAGGTACAGGCCCCACAGCAGCGCCAGCGCGCTCCGGGGCGCCGCGTTGAAGATGACCGCGAGGGACAGGAGCTGTCCCACCGTGCAGCCCCGCGTGAGCGCCTTGTCGGAAGCGCCGAACCAGAACACCGTAGGCAATTGACGCCAGCGCTCGCGAGCAGGTGCTGCTTGCTTCCGCTCCTGGCTGACCAGGTCCTTCACGGGACGGATGCCTCGCGAGCCGAACAGCCCCAGCACCTGTCCTCGCAGCGAAGTGAAGGCGATGAGGAACGTGCCTCCCATCAACCGGAGGAAGACCCAGCGCACCTGACGGAAGTCACGCGGTGCCACGGTGCGCCCGAAGAGCCAGCGGTCCACTCTCGACGCCGTGCGACGGTTGCGGGCGATGACGCCGTAGACGCGCTGGGAGAGGCCCAGCACTCCGGGCAGCAACCCCAGCCTCGCCGCGCCGCGCGTCAGCCAGCGGGGCGACCGGCCAAGCGCGCGGAAGACCGCCTCCGCGCCCTGCGACACGCGGCCCGAAGGCTCCACGAGCTGAGTGGCGCGACGCATGTCCCGCCTCGGAATGCCGAGCAGCAGGAGGAGCCAGCGGCGACCTGGGAGGAAACGGACACGGCCTTCGGTGCTTTGCGCCCAGCGCGCCACCCAGCGGCGACAGAAGCCGCAATCGGCGTCGTAGAGCAGCAGCGGCGACGGACGCGTGAGTCGCCCGAAGGCGGAGACACGCGCGTGCGTGTGTAGACCCACCATGGCTGAAGCATGGGGGCGGCGGGTGGAGATGGCTGCCCCCGCGCACGGAGGCGGTGGTCGCTCCAGGGCCGGGGCGCCGGGCGAGCAAGCTCGAAGGCACGTGGGAGCCCCTGGACATCGAAGCGGGGTGCCTAGCTTTCACGGCATGAGCGAGCCGAAGGGGAAGGCAAAGCAGTTGGTCGAGGTGGCGCCTGGCATCCACCACTGGACCCTGAACGACAACCGCATTGGCGGCACGCGCAGCGATGCCTACGCGGTGGTGGATGTCGATGGGGCGGTCATCCTCATCGACCCGCTGCCCATCGAGGAGGCGAAGCTGCGGGAGCTGGGAGACATCACCGCCATCGTGCTGACGGCGGGAAATCACCAGCGCTCCGCCTGGAGGTTCCGCAAGGCCTTCGGCGCGCCGGTGTGGGCTCCGGAGAATGCCTACGGCCTGGAGGACAAGCCCGACTTCATCTACGTGGCGGGCGACACGCTCCCGGGAGGTCTGCTCCCCTTCCACACGCCGGGTCCCGCAGTGGCCATGTACACGCTGTGGATGCAGAAGCATCCGCGCGGCATCGCCTTCATCTCCGACCTGCTGACCCACGAGGGAGACGGCACGCCGGAGTTCATCCCCAGCGAGTACCAGGACGAGCCCCTTCGCACCCGGCAGAGCGTCCAGCGCATCCTGGACCACCTGGCCGTCGTGGACATCGTCTGCTTCGCGCACGGGGAGCCCATCCTCTCGGATGGCGCGAGCGCGCTGCGGCGTGCATTGCAGGAAGACATGGACACTCCCGCCGCGCCGTCGCCATAGGCATCAGCGTCAGGGTGCATTCCAGAGGGACTTCTCAAGGTCCGCGTTGTCCTCACCCTGGACAACTTCGTCTTCCAGGTGTGCTCTCCCAGGTGCATCCGCACCACCTGACAGTCCCCATCCTCAGAGGGTGCTTCCAGGCCGAGCCAGTACGGCATGAGCGTCAGGGGAGCAGTTCGTCCATGGCTCAGGCCCATTCCTTGGAATGGTTGCACAGTCAATCATCCCTGCCAATCGCTGCCTTTTGAGAAGCTGGAAGGCCTCGGGCGCCATGCTATATATGTGGCGCAAAGAAAAGGCAGCCCTGAACGCCGCTTGCATCGAACCCTCATCAGGCTGAGGGTTCCGAGATGGGGCTGAATCGACTCACGACAAGAAGAGAGGCTCGAATGAGCGTCGGCGGCGCAGCCGCGAACCTTACCCCTTTCGCATTAACAACCTGCTTCCAGTATGACATTGACGACACACAGAAGCTTGTTGTCTGCGTTGCAGGAAGGTTCCTTCTTCCACCACCGGGAGACTCCCGACCAGAGCCGCTCGCAATTCACGAGGAGCAGAGACCTCCTCCAATGGCCGATGTGCATTGGGGCAACCCCGCACATACCAGCGTGAGATATGCGGGACAAGGCGTCGTCCGCCGACAGGGAGCCGAGATCTACCTGCAAGGAAGTGCCTGGGCGGTCCGTGGCCCGGCCGTCGCTGTGCCTACCCGGATTCGCGTGGGGTCGTGTGAAAAGTCAGTCGAAGTGATTGGAGACCGCTTCTGGCGGCGAGGATTCCTGGGCCTGACCCCCAGCAGTCCCGCACCCTTCGAACAGATGCCGCTGCGCTATGAACGGGCATTTGGCGGTTCGATTCATGGCGACGACGGCGCGCTCGTCGCTCATGAAGCGCGCAATCCCACGGGGCGAGGTTTCTATACGCGTGAGCGAATGTCGCTCGACAAACCGCTCCACAACCTGCGGAAGCCCGGGGAGCAGACTCCCGCGTGGGACACTCCAAGTCAGCCATGGGGGTACGGCCCCATC
This sequence comes from Myxococcus eversor, assembly GCF_010894455.1. Lineage (GTDB taxonomy): Bacteria > Myxococcota > Myxococcia > Myxococcales > Myxococcaceae > Myxococcus > Myxococcus eversor. The sequence goes on from NZ_JAAIXY010000003.1 coordinate 585,744, forward strand.
CCTCCTGCATGGCAACCGCGATTGGGGTTTGCTGGGACCTATGATTCGCGATGGATGGCCGAGCGGCTTCCTTTGTGGCCTCGGGACTTGGACCTCCGCTTCTTCCTGGCGGCCGCGCCTGGCATGTCGCTCCCGGCGCCGTTGCAGGGCGACGAGCCCGTCGCGCTCGAAGGCTTCTCACCAGACGGAGTGTTCCGATTCAACCTGCCCAGCTATCGAATTCTCTCGAAGAGCGAGTACACGGATCGTGTTGTACGAGGGGCGCTGGCACTCGACGGAGTGCTGTTCGAACCTGAAGAGGGGGTCGTCACGCTGTACTGGCGACGTGTCGTACCACTCGGCCACGGCCGGAAGGCCCACCTGCATACCTCCGTGCGACTTCTCGAGCCCTGGGAGGAAGGCCTCTCATGAGTCAGGGGAACCAGGGGTTGGCCACGTCCATTGCCGTGACATCCATGGGGATATGTACGCCTCTTGGACTGTCGGCCGCGGCAACACATGCCGCGTTGCGGGCGAGACTGGTGTCGTTCTGGCTGACATCAAGCCAGGGGAATTCCACGGACCCCATCCGCGTATCATCTCTTACGCTCCTTCAAGAGGACTTGCCCCGCTTCGAGCGGATGGCAGCCATGTCTGACTGGGCCTTGGAGGATTTGAAGCTGCCCGTCTCCCTGGGAGGCGGGACAAGAACGGCGCTGGCATTGGTGCTGCCAGAGGGCCGTGACGGGCCAGGGGTCCAAGTGGAGGAATTCGTGGCCCGGTGGCTGAACGAGCTTCGGAAGCGTCTACCAGCCGCGCGAGGACCCGTGCGTGTCTTCCAACAAGGCCGCAGTGGGTTCTTCTTCGCGATGGAGCACGCAGCCTCCCTGCTGTCGAGGCGTGAGTGCCAAGAGGTCATCATCGGCGCCGTCGATTCCCTGTGCGCGCCAGAGATGCTCCGTCATCTTCAGCGCGAAGGTCGGGTCCTCCGGCCTGACGGCAACGACACGATTCCAGGTGAAGGCGCCGCGGTCGTACTGCTCGAACGGAGGCCTTCCCGGGAAGAGAAGGCTTCCGAAGTGCTCGGGTGGGTTCGTGGGGCCGTGACGGCGCAGGAGCCTCATTACTTTCTCCAGGAGGCGCCAAACTCGGGGCAGGCCTTGTCCTCGGTGTTCCGTCAATTGCGCGAACGCTGTCCTGAGCGTGCCGAACTCCTCTACACCTGCGAGACGGGCGAGACCTTCTGGGTCGCCGAGCTGTCCATGGCATATCTGAGGAACATCCCCTTGATGCCAGAGCCCTTCGTTCGGACTCTCGCGGCCTCGTCCTTCGGAGACCTTGGCGCTGCCGCTGGGGGTGTCATGCTGGGAATGGGACTGCTCTCTCTCGCCCGTCTACGGCACCCGGCACCCGGCGCTCCTCCACATCTCCTGGTGTATGGCTCGGCGGACCACGGTCAGGTGGGCGGCTGCTTGATGCAAGCAGGCCCCATGAGTCGCAGGTTCACGGAACTCTCATGACGAAGACCTTTGTCGACAAAAAGAGCGTCGTCCATGCCGGCGATGGTCTCCAGTTCGTCGCCATGGCGCCTGATGTCTGCAAGACTCCATCACCCGGAGGACCTGTCCCGGTTCCCTATCCCAATCTCGCGGTGTCAAGCGACCTCTCCCAAGGATCGAAGAGTGTTGAAATCGAGGGGAATGCCGTCGCGCTCGAGGACTCGTTCCTGAAGAAGAGCACAGGTGACGAAGGTGGCACGGCTGGGGGAGGGCTCGCATCGAGCAAGATCCAAGGCAAGTTGACATGGTTGCTCTTCAGCATGTCGGTCAAGTTCGAGGGAAAAGGAGTCGTCCGATTCATGGACGACGGCATGCACAATGGGAATGCTGGCAATACCCCTGGCAAGAACATGGGGTATCCCGGGCATGACGACAAGACTGGCGAGATTGTGTGCGACAACTGTGGCAAGCCACTGGCCAGCCCCGGGCATCCCCAATTGAAGGGCTCGACCGAGTCCTTTCGCAGTGCCGAGCAGGTCCGTGGGCGAACAACCGCGGCGGTGGTGGTGAAATGCAAGAAGGGCAGTTCGGCATTCAGCGGGGTCGCGGGAGATCTCCGCTCCTCGTTGACTCCAGACAACTTCGCCCAAAAGGCAGTCAACTTCAAGCACAAGACCCCCATCCCCTCCACAGGACCGGCGGACAGGAATCCCGCCGGGAACTGCGCCGAGCAGAAGGCCTTGTTCCAGGCGTTCGAGAAAGGGGCGTTTCCCGTGGGCATGGGATGCGAGGCGAGCATGACGGTCCTGCGAGAGACCCAGAATGGGAAAAGCGCTGTTCCGTCGTGTGATACGTGTAAACGGGTTCTGACCTCGATGCTGTGCGAGAACGCGCCCAAGGGCCGGGGATGAATCGGATGGGGACGAACCAGCCTGTGACGGAGTGGACTCGCGAGATGGACGAGTTGATCCGCTATTGCGACCAGTATGCTCAAGGGTTCTCGCGGAAGCTCGTCGGAGCCAACGAGCACGACATCGCGCGTGTCGAGGAGAAGGTGGGTCGCCCGCTAGCGCCCGAGCACAGAGCTTTTCTTTCGCGGATGGGACGGACTCCGACTGACAATCTGGGGGAGTTCCTCAAGAGCGTCGAGTTCGGGGTGGAGGCGATCGTCCGGTTCTATTCGGAGCCCCCTGTGCCGGTGCCCCCGGATGCAACCTACGTATGGACCCTGGATTTCGACAACGAGATGTTCTTGCGGCTTCAAGAAGAGGCTGGGGCGCATCCCCTGATCGCGTACTCATGGTCAGTAGATTCAGAGACGGGAAGGTTCACGAACGACGCTCGACAAGAGCACATGATTGCCCGGTCTTTGTTTCAATATCTCTACCGAGAAGCCGTTCTCAGGATTCGTGTGGCCACGATGGGACACCATGCCGAGTTTCGAGCTCGAAGCCCTGGGGAGGGTCTGGGCGAAGGTGATGCCGCGAGAAACGCGCGACGCAGTCGCTTCCGGACTGTCTCCGGGAATCTGGGCTGTCACCCGGTCCCCTACGTTGAGGGCAAGCAGGTCTTCTTCGAGCGACCCGGTGCAGTGCTGATGCTCTTCACGGAAGAAGTGGCGAGCGACAGCATCCACGTCCATGCCGATGACAGCCGAGAGTTCGCGAGACTCTGCGCCATCGTGGATGACCACCTCGATGTCGAGCGGTGGTCTTGAGGTGCCTCGTCCTATCGCACATATCCTTGAACAGCATGTCGGGGAGGTCGCCTTCTTGTGGGAGCAGCGCCGGGACATCCTCACGGCGCCCCACTATCGACTGAAAGATTTGCTCAACTTCGACGAGCGGCTTCAGGCGAACCTGGAGGGCCTCTGCCTCGCGGGTGATGACGGGTGGGCTCTCTGCGAGGAGGCGCTCTCCGAAGCAGAAGACGCAGGAGTCGTTTTCGCTGCGACGGTGACGGCGCTCGTTCATCGCCACACGGAACGACTCGGTGCGCTTTTCGCTCGGGTAGACCAAACTCCCGCGATTTCATGCGCCGTGACGTCCGCCTTGGCGTGGGTACCATCTTCTGTCGCTCGTGGCCCTGCCCTGGAGTTGCTTAGCGCAGTGGAGCCCTCGTTGCGACGAATCGGAATTGCCGCTGCCGCGCGTCATCGGCTGGAGTGCGGTCGCTTGCTGGAGGCGTTGCTGGATGATGAGGCTCTCCTCGTACGTGCCCGTGCGTTGCGCGCGGTTGTCGAGTTGAAGCGCCGCGAGCTGCTTCCCACGATTGCCCAGCATCTTCGGGCGTCCGACGATGCGTGCCGATTCTGGGCGGCGACCTCGGCCGTCCTGTTGGGTGAGCGGTCCACGGCGCTCGAGTGTGTCGAGGCGTTCGCCGCCATTCCTGGCAACTATCAACAACTGGCGCTGCGCGTGTCGCTCCGGGCAACCGGGCTTGCGCGTGCTCGTGAGCAGGTACGGAAGCTGCGCGAAAACTCGGCCCCGCGCCGCACGGTGGTGGAAGCGGTAGGGAGCGCTGGCGACATCGCGGAGTTGCCATGGCTGCTCAGCCTTGCCGAGGACCCGAAGTGGTGTCGGCCCGCGGCAGAGGCTGTCTCGCTCGTGACGGGAGTGAACCTTGAGAGGGAGGGACTGTCGGCCCAGCCTGCCAGGGGAGCGCGGGATGACGAGCCCGTTGACGACGAGGGCGAAGACGAGACGAAGCACCCTGATGCACATCTTCCGGTTCCGGATCCGGCGAAGTTGTCCCAGTGGTATCGCACGAACGAATCGCGGTTCGCGAAGCACACGAAGTACTTCATGGGACGACTCCTCTCCAGTGAAGGGTGCTTGGAGGTGATTCGTCTGGGGACTCAACGGCAGCGCATTGCCGCATCCATTCAAGCGTGCTTGCTCGACTCGCGCGCGGGGCTCCTGGATTGGCGAGCGCCGGCCTGGCGTCAGACTTGAGTCAGTCTGTCGAGCGCTTGCGGCCATGTACTGCGACTCGGTGTCTCAACAATCCGTTGCGGTACAGCCCTCGCGCACCAGCACGTGGCCCTTCTGGACACCGGGAGGGACGAGGTACAACGCCTCGCCCGCCTCCGCGCGGTCCAGCAGCGCGCTCAGTGCCGGCAGGTCCGTGACGGCGATGCGCCGCGTGGGCTCCAGAGACAGTCGACGCTCCATCGCCTCCGCCACACACGCCCCATCGGACAGGTCCGTCTCGTAGACGAAGGTCCGCTCGCCGTACTCGTGTCCTCCAGGCACACGCCCCACCAGTCGCAAGGGCCCCAGTCTCGCGTGGACACGAACACTCGGGTTGTCCCACTGCGCCACGCCGCGCAGCCGCGTCGCTCGCAGCATGCACAAGGTCAGTGCCTTCACCCAGGCGCCCGCGCCCGTCCCCGGCAGGAAGCTCAGCAGCGACACGCCGATGAACAACCCCGACGTCATCGACGGTGCCGCGTAGTACGCCGCGCCGATGGCCGGCGCCTCGTCCGCGAGCTCCAAGTGCGCGCGCAGCTCCGACTTCAACATCCGCGCGGGACAGCGCAGCAACCCAATCGCTCCCGGCATCAGGTACAGGTCCGACAACACCCAACGCGGCACACCAATCCCCCTGAAGGCGAACTGGTTCAGCGCCAGGTATTGCTTCGCCAACTCCAGATTCCGCTCGGCGGGCAGATACGTCGCCGGCAACCCCAGCGGTGACAGGTCCATCGCCTCCGCGTGCTCCCCCGCCCCCAGCGCCATCAGCGACACGCCCGGATGCGCGGAGAAGAATGCCTCGGCCTGCCTCGCCAGTGCCTCGGTGTCACGCATCGGCTTCGATGTCCTTCGCCACGGCTGACAGCCTCGCCTCGTCCGGAATCCGCACCGCGCCGTCCTCCACCCACGCGCGCGACACGAGGCAGCGAGAAGAACCCCCACCCTTCTCACACAGCTCGCTCATGTCGAGCGACACCACGCCCATCCCCAGCGCCTCCACCCGCGCCTTCACCGCCTCCGGCACCACGGAGGGCGCGAGCAAGTCCCGCCCCACCGGCAACCCGTTGGTGGCATAGCGACGAATCTCGTCCTCCGTCACCGTGAGCAACCGCTCCTCACCGAACCGCTCGAGCAGCCGCGCATGCGACTCCGCGGCGATGACCTCCGGACACACCAACATCCGGTCCACGGCGGGCAACGGCAGCAGCGCCATGTTGCCGTGGAACGCGGGCTCGCGGACCTGCACACGCACCACCTCGCCCGGAAGCCAACGTGACGCGGCCTCCAGCCCGTCCAACGTCGTGCGTCCGCCCCAGAACAGCAGCGTGGCCCCGTCGAAGTGCGCCACGTCTCCATGGGCCTCCCAGATGCCCACGTCCGGCTCCACCACCTCGAACCCCATGCGCCGCGCCAACGCGGCCCAGTGCTCCTTCTCCGCCTGACGGTGCGCGCTCATCATCCGAGGCAACACGAACCACGGCGCCGCACCCGAGCGCGCCACCACCTGTCCGCACTCCGCCGCGTACGGCATGCCCGTCAGCAACTCCGACGGCGAAGACAGCGCCACCACCGTGCCGCCCCGTGCCTCGATGGCCCGCGCCAACGTCAGCCACTCGCGCCGGGCCTTGGGCGCATCCACCTGCCCCGCCTCGCGACTGCGGAAGTTGTTCCGCCCGCGCAGCGCCCAGCCTCGCCCCGGGGGCGACATGAGGAAGAGTTCCATGACCCCTCCGCTTCTACCCTTCCCCCACGGAGGACCGCCACCGCACCCCCGTCCATTGAACGCTGGCGCACGCCTCGTCACATTCGCGCTGGCCCTCGACGCGACGCCGGGACAGGCTGCCCCACACGTGGACGAGACGAGCCTCCCTGAACCCGATGCCCTGCGGTCCCTCTTGAAGACCGCCCTGGAACTGCCACCGCTCCAGCCACATGCGGCGCGGTTCGAGCGCCTCGTGGACGACTACGCGCGCGGCGTCGCGAGCAGGGACGCTCCCCTCGGTGTCGCGCTCGTAGGCGCCACCGGCGCGGGAAAGTCCACCCTCCTCAACGCCCTGGCCGGACAGTCCCTCTCCCGCGAAGGCGTGGACCGCCCCACCAGCACCGCCGCCACCGTCTTCGCCCCCGAAGGCGCCGCGGCGGACACCCTCGCGCAGACGGGCGCCCGCGTGGCGCGGTACGTGCCAGGCCCCCAGGCCCTCTGGGGCGGACAGGTGTTCATCGACACCCCCGACCTCAACAGCGTGGCCACCACCCATCGCGACGTCGCTCGCGCCGCGCTGGAGCGCGCGGACGTGGCGCTCGTCGTCATGCATCGGGGCAGCGTGGCCGAGGCCACCCAGGTGGAGTTCCTCGCGGAGTTCGCCCGCCGCCGCGCGCTCGTCTTCATCCTCAACTTCGCGGACGAGCTGTCGCCCGAGTCTCGCGAGACGCTCAAGGCCCAGGTGCGCCGCGTCGCCGCCGAGCAGTTCGGCCTCCCCGCCCAGGACGTGCCCGTCTTCGCCATCAGCGCACTGGCCGCCAAGGAAGGCCGCGACGTGTCCGGCGAGTTCGGCCCGCTCCTCTTCCACCTGCGAGGACTCGCCACCCAGGCCATCGCCGCGCGCGTGCGCCGTGGCAATGCCATGGGCGCGCTCGACGAAGTGTCAGCGCGCGTGAAGGCCGCGCTCGACGAAACGGACGCACTGCTCGCGCGCACCCGCACGGCCCTGGACTCCGGACTGGCGAAGGCGTCCGACGGCTTGCGCGAGGACTTCGACGCGCGGCTCCGACTCGCACACGGCCACCTGGCGGCGGAGGTGCGACGACAGGCGGGAGGACGCTTCTGGGGCCCCGCCGCGTGGGGCCTTCGCTTCTCCGTGTGGGGCGCGAGCGGCCTGGGCGCGGCGGCGCTGGTGGGCCGACGCAGCCTGCCCGCGGGACTCGCGGTGGCGGCGGCCTCCACGGTGGTGGACGCGGTGCGGGGACACACCCGCGCGCGCGCCGCCGAGAGCGCGGTGATTGAGCCCTTCGAGGACGACTTCGGCGTGGAGTCCGCCGCGCGCACGGCGTTGGCGGAAGCCCGCAGCATCGCGCGCGCCGGAGGCCTGGAGCCTTCGCTGCTCGGCGTGCCGGACGTGGAGACGATGTTGGAGGAGGTGCGCGCGGCGCGGGCCGCCGCGTGGCGCTACACGGCGACGACGGGCGTGGCGGAAGCAGTCGCGAGGTGGTGGCGCACCGCGCGCTGGCTGGTGCTGCCACTCATCAACCTGCCGCTGCTCGTGCTGCTGGGACACGTGGGCTACCGCGTGGTGCGCGCCTACGTGGAGGGCCCCTTGTTGCCGCTGGACTACTTCGTCAACGCGGGAGCCCTCTTCACGCTGCTCGCGGGCGCGGGCGCGATGCTGGCCTCAGCGAGTCTCGCTGGGGCCGCTCGCCGTGCTGGCGCTGGCGGGCGCACGCGCTTCGTCGAGGCCCTGGCCACCCTGGGCGGGCGGCTGGGAGAGGCCGTCGATGATGGCCTTCGCCCCGGGCGGGAGGCCGCGCGGCGCATCCTGGCGCTCCGGTGAGATGGACACCACCGGCTGGCCCGGCGTGTGCGCGCCCTCCGAAGCGGCCATGAGCGTGTCGCGACTGGAGTCACGGCAGATGGGCGCGGCCACGCGCGTCTCGCGCACCGGGTCTCCATAGCCAGCGATGCGCGCGGGCACGGACGGGTTGTTCCAACCCTTGCCCACCTCACGCGCCACCTTGAAGTGCAGGTGCGCGCCGCACGCCCAACCCGTGGAGCCGGAGAAGCCGATGAGCTGCCCCTCCTTCACTGTCTCGCCGGGCTTCACCACCACGGCGTTGAAGTGCAGGTACTGCGTCTCCAGCCCGTCCCCATGCGAGAGGACGACGTAGTTGGCGTAGGGCGCGAACTTCTCGTCACACCCGCCCTTCGTGCTGTCACCCCGCGCCAGCCGCACCACACCTTCACGCGCGGCGACGATGGGCGTGCCTTCCGGCATCCGGAAGTCCCACGCATACGTGTCGTTGTGTTGGTGACTGCCTGTGTCGTGCCCCTGGCTCACGGTGTGGATGCGTCCACACGCGAACGGGACGCCGACCTCGGGCATGTCGCCCAGAGGAGAGGCAATCGAGTTGGTAGCCGCTGGCGCCGTGGCCAGGAGGGAGCCGACAAGGAGAGCGGAGGAAAGGTTCATATCGGGCCGGCGGACAACGGAGACAAGTAGCGGGGGTATTTCCCTGCGCAATTATCTCGCGGTCTCAAGGCCTATCACCAGGGACCCCATGGCCCGTCCGCTCGTCCGTGGGGCCTGGAGCCCTCGCTGTCGAGCGGGCGAATCGCCTTCAGCGAACGGGCCCCTGTCTCCTCGCCCGCTCGCCGGCCCACCGCGAAAGTGCCCAGGCGAGCCTCATCAGGACGGAGTGGCCCTCGTGTCTCACCTGTGCCTCCGAGGGTGGCACCGTGGATCACCCCTGCTCACCAGCGGCCGCCACATAGTGACTGGTCACTCACTAACATCGGCGTTATGCTTCTCCCAGATGGCCGTGAAGAGCGCATCCCCCATTGAAGGGCCACCCCGCCCTCCCCGCCGCACGCAGCAGGAGCGCCGCGAGACGACGCGCCGCAAGCTGTTGGACGCCACCATCGCCACGTTGGTGGACCTGGGACACGCGCGCCTGACGACGGTGGAGGTCGCGAAGCGAGCGGGCGTGTCGCAGGGCGCGCTCTTCACGCACTTCGACACGAAGGAGGAGCTGCTCGCCGCGGCGGTGGAGCACCTCTTCCCGCGCATCATCCAGGACTACCTGGCGGGAGTCGGCGCGAGGCCGTCGAGCAAGGACCGCATCGCCTCCGCGGTGGACATGTTGTGGGCCGCGTACCAGCGGCCGGAGCTTCAAGCCGCCATCGAGCTGTATGTGGCCGCGCGCACGGACACGGGGCTCCAGGTGGCGCTGGCCGCGGTGGATGGGCCCCACCGGGAGAACCTGCACCGGGTGGCGCGTGAGCTGTTCCCCGAGGCGGCGACCGCCTACCCGGAGTTCGACTCCGTGGTGGAGCTGGCGCTGGACGCCGTGCAGGGCGCGGCCGTCGGAGGAAGCGCGAGGCCGGATGACCCGGCCCACCGCCGCATGCTGGATGCCCTCACCCGCTTCATGCGCAGTGCCTTCTCTCCATCCGCGACTCGTCGCCCGCGCCAACGTCACCGCTCCTGAGTCTCACGAAGGAGGTGTCCCATGGACGCCGTACACATTCCCGACCTCATCACTCCCGCCATCCCCGTCTTCATCCTGACGGTGGTGGCCGAGGCGCTGTGGGTGAAGAAGCTGCGCGACGAGGGCCGCGATGTGGCGGGGCACACGTTGAAGGACTCGGCCGCCAGCCTCTCCATGGGCCTGGGCAACGTGTTCATCAACATCGTGTGGAAGGGCGTGGCCTTCGCCGGCTACCTGGCGCTCTACAACCTGACGCCGCTGCGCGTGGGCACGGGCATCCTGGCGTGGGTGGCGCTCTTCTTCGCGGAGGACCTCTGCTACTACTGGTTCCATCGCGTCCACCACGAGAGCCGCTTCTTCTGGGCATCGCACGTGGTGCACCACTCCAGCCAGCACTACAACCTCACCACGGCGCTGCGGCAGACGTGGACCAACCCCACCGGCTGGATATTCTGGGCGCCGCTGGCGCTGCTCGGCTTCTCCCCGGTGATGATTGTCGTCCAGCAGTCGGTGAGCCTGCTCTACCAGTACTGGATTCACACCGAGGCCATCCACCAGTTGCCGCGTCCGCTGGAGTGGGTGCTCAACACGCCGTCGCACCACCGCGTGCACCACGCGTCCAACCCGCGCTACCTCGACAAGAACTACGCGGGCATCCTCATCATCTGGGACCGGCTGTTCGGCACCTTCGAACCCGAGGGTGAGAAGCCCGTCTACGGGCTGACGAAGAACCTCGCGACGTACAACCCGTTTCGCATCGCGTTCCACGAGTTCTTCGCCATCGCGAAGGACGCCATGAAGCCGGGCTCCTTGAAGCAGCGGCTGAGCTACGTCTTCCGCAATCCCGCATGGAAGCCGGACGAGCGGAGCGCGCCGCCGGGGAGCCCTCCAGCGACGGAGCCGTTGCGCCCCTCGGCCTGAGGTGAAGCCCCGCCAGGGGTGCCCCTGACTCCCTGGGGAGTGAGGGGTGTTGAGCACTGCGCCCTCTCCGGGTGTCGAGTCCTCGCGCCGCACGCGTGTTCGGCTTCCCTCACGCGAGCGGAGGCGCTAAGCCAGCCGCCTGTTTTTTCGCGCGAGCAACCCCAAGGAGGAGGACGAGTCATGACCGAGCGTGAGCTGTGGGAGCGGTACCAGCGGTATCTGAGTGTCGTCCCGTCGCTGGGGTTCTCCCTCGACGTCTCGCGCATGGGCTTCGCCGCGGACTTCCTGGAGCGGATGCAGCCGCGCCTGGAGGAGGCCTTCACCCGGATGGAGGCGCTGGAGAAGGGCGCCATCGCCAACCCGGATGAGAACCGCCGCGTGGGCCACTACTGGCTGCGCGCGCCCGAGCTGGCCCCGGAGCCGGCGCTGGCCAAGGACATCACCGACACCGTGGCCGCCGTGCACGCCTTCGCGCGCGACGTGCACGAGGGGAAGCTGAAGCCGCAGAAGGCATCGCGCTTCACCCACCTGCTCCTGGTGGGCATCGGCGGCTCGGCGCTCGGGCCGCAGTTGGTGGCGGACGCGCTGACGTCGCGGGACGACAAGCTGACCGTGTCCTTCTTCGACAACACGGACCCGGATGGAATGGACCGGGCGCTCGCGCAGCTCGGGGCCCGACTGGCCGAGACGCTGACGGTGGTCATCAGCAAGTCCGGCGGCACGAAGGAGACGCGCAACGGCATGCTGGAGGCCGAGCGCGCCTATGTGGAGCAGGGGCTCACCTTCAGCAAGCACGCGGTGGCCGTCACGGGCGCGGGCAGTGAGCTGGACGCGCACGCGAAGAAGCAGGGCTGGCTGCGCACCTTCCCGATGTGGGACTGGGTTGGCGGACGCACGTCGGTGATGTCGGCGGTGGGCCTGTTGCCCGCGCGGCTCCAGGGCCTGGACATCGACGCGATGCTGGCGGGCGCCCGGGAGATGGACGTGGCGACGCGGCAGCGGGACGCGGTGAAGAACCCGGCGGCGCTGCTCGCGCTGATGTGGTTCCACGCGGGCGACGGCAAGGGCCTGAAGGACATGGTCATCCTGCCGTACAAGGACCGCCTGCTCCTGATGTCGCGCTACCTCCAGCAGCTCGTCATGGAGTCGCTGGGCAAGGAGAAGGACCTGGACGGCAAGGTGGTGAACCAGGGCATCGCCGTCTACGGGAACAAGGGCTCCACGGACCAGCACGCGTACGTGCAGCAGCTCCGCGAGGGCGTGCCGAACTTCTTCGCCACCTTCATCGAGGTGCTGAAGGACCGCGACGGCGAGTCCATGGAGGTGGAGCGCGGAATCACGAGTGGGGACTACCTGCTTGGCTTCCTCTTGGGCACGCGCCGCGCGCTGTTCGAGAAGGGCCGCGAGTCCCTCACCCTCACCGTCCCGGACGTGAGCCCGCGCACGGTGGGCGCGCTGATTGCCCTCTATGAGCGCGCGGTGGGCCTGTACGCGAGCCTCGTGCACATCAACGCGTACCACCAGCCGGGCGTGGAGGCGGGCAAGAAGGCGGCCACGAGCGTGCTGGACATCCAGAAGAAGCTCACGGCGCGGCTCCTGGATGCGCGGGCCTCGGCACGCACGGCCGAGCAGCTCGCCAACGACATCGGCCAGCCCGACGAGGTGGAGACGGTGTTCAAGGTGCTGGAGCACCTGGCCGCCAACCCGGGGCGCGGCGTGCAGCGCTCGGGTGGCGCGAGCCCCTTGGAGGCTCGCTTCCAGGTGAAGTGAGCCTCACCGCGGCCGGGCCCGGCGTGATTCAGCGCCGGGCTCTCGCGTATCGCTTCAGCCCACGCACCAGAGGCGACGTGCCTCCTCGGCGATGAGGTCCGGGTACTCCTCGGGGAAGAAGAGCTTCGCTCGGGGCCGCGCGCGGGTGAAGCGGCTCATCGCGACGCCGCCTCCGTCCCGGCGAGCCCCGCCTTCTCCCTCCGACACAGGTCCGCCACCCAGTCCGAAGCCGCGCGCACACGCGGGCTGCGCTGCAAGTCCTTGTGGAACGTCAGCCACAAGGGCCGCTTCGCCACGACTCCCGCGCCCACCCGCGTCAACCGAGGGTCTCTCCCTCCCGAGAGACACGGCAGCAGCGCGACGCCCAGACTCGCCGCCGCCGCTTCCCGCAGCACCGCGGTGCTGTTGCTCTGGAGCAGTCTCCGCCCGCCCGCCGTCAGGCGCTTCAGCTCCGCGGACTCCTCCCCGGACGTGAGGGCCGTGCGGTAGACGAGCACCGTGTGCTCGCGGAAGTCCCCCGGCCGGGGAGCACCCCGACGACGCAGGTAGCCGCGCGCGGCGTACAAGGCAAAGGCAATCTCGCCGACCTTGCGCACCACCAGCGCATCGCCTTGGGGCGGCGTCAACCGCAGCGCCAGGTCCGCGTCACCGCGCTGGAGGTCCACCACGTCCGTGCCCACCACCAGCTCCAGGTTCAGCCCGGGGTGGCGCGTGTGCAGCTCGCCCAGGTGCGCGGCGAGCAGGGCCTGCGCCAGGTACTCCGTGGCCGCGAGGCGGACAGTGCCCTCCGCCTTCGTCTCTCCGGAGACGGAGTCATGGAGCAACCGGAGCGAGTCCTCCATCTCCCGCGCCCGCGCCACCACCGCCTCGGCCTCCTCGGTGAGACCCAACGTGCGCGAGCCTCGCAGCACCAGCCGCGTGCCCAACGCCTTCTCCAGCGCCGACAGCCGCCGGCCCACCGTGGTCGCATCCACCCGCAGCTCACGGGCCGCCCCGGCGAGCGAGCCCTGGCGTGCCACGGAGAGGAGGTAGCGCAGGTCGTCCCATCGCATATCCATGCCTGCAATGGTGCAGCAAAGCCCTGCATTCCCGCAGCACTTCCGGCGCTATCTCGGAGCCTGGAAGCGGCGGCACTCTTGGCGGCCCCGCGCGAACGACAGGAGAACGCGATGTCCATGTCTCATGCGACGGCGCTGGAGCAAGACACGGTCCCCTCGGTGCGGAGCATCCCGCAGGAGGACAGGTTGACGGCGGCCACCCAGGCTTCGAGCCCGGGCGTCCCCTTTCGACTCAAGGCCCAGGACGGCTACACGCTGTCCGCCACCCTCTTCCCGCACGAAGGAGCGGAGGTCGGCGCGGTGGTGCTCGTCGTGGGCGCCACGGGAGCGAAGCAGCGGTACTACTCGCGCTTCGCGGCCTTCCTCGCGCGCCGGGGCTTTCCCACCGTCACCTTCGACTACCGAGGCATCGGTGGCTCGCGCCCGGACTCCTTCGAGGGCTTCGGCGCGCACATGGAGGACTGGGGGAGCCAGGACCTCGCGGGCGCCATCGCCACGATGCGAGAGCGCTTCCCGGGCCGCCGCCTGCTGATGGTGGGCCACAGCGTGGGCGGCCAGTTGCTCGGGCTGGCGGAGAACGCGCGCGAGGTGTCAGCGCTGCTGAGCGTGGCTGCGGGCTCCGGCTACTACAAGCTGTTTCCCCAGCGGCTGCGCATGGCGCTCAACTGGCGCGTGTTCACCCCCGTGTTGATTCGGGCCTTCGGCAAGCTGCCGGGGTGGGCGGGAACGGCGGAGGACCTGCCGGCGGGCGTGGCCGAGCAGTGGGCGCGCTGGTGCCTGTCTCCGAACTACCTGCTCAGCGAGGGCGGTGAGTCGCGCCGCGAGGCCTTCGCGTCGCTGTACCTGCCGCTGCGGGCCTACAGCTTCGCGGATGACCCCATCGCCTCGAAGGCCGCCGTGGAGCACCTGCTGTCGTTCTACGCGGACGCGCTGGTGGAGCACCGCCGGGTGACGCCCCAGCAGGTGGGCCAGCCCATCGGCCACTTCGGTTTCTTCCGCGAGAGCTTCCGCGACACGCTGTGGGAAGACGCCGTCGAGTGGCTCGCCATCCAGGCGCTCACCCCGCGCCCCGCCAACCCTCGGTAACCGTGTAGGCCATCCATCAGGTGTCCCACGGACGGCGGTCGCGCCCGGCTCACCTGAAGTAGAACCGGCGCCATGGAACTGGAGCTCAGAGGCAAGGCGGCCCTCGTCACCGGCAGCAGTCGGGGCATCGGACGGGCCACGGTGGCGGCGCTGGCCCGTGAGGGTGCACGGGTGTGTCTCAGCGCGCGGGGCGCGGAGACCCTGGAGACCGCCGCGAAGGAGCTGCGCGCGGCGGGCGCGGACGTGGCCACCGTCGTCGCGGACGTGGCCACCCAGGCTGGCGCCGTGGCGGCGGTGGATGCGGCGGTGCGCGCGTTCGGCACGCTCGACATCCTGGTGAACAACGTGGGCGGCAGCGGCGGCGCGGGCTCGTTCGACGCGGCCACGGTGGAGCAGTGGAGCGCGGTGATGGACCGCAACCTGATGTCCGCCGTGTGGTGCAGCCAGCGCGCGGTGGAGGTCATGCGCGCGAAGGGCGGTGGCACCATCATCCACATCAACTCCATCTACGGCCGCGAGTACGCCGCCAGCGCGCCCTACACCACGGCGAAGGCGGGCCTCACCGCGCTCACCAAGGAGATGGCGGTGGACCTCGCGCGCCACCGCATCCGCGTCAACGGCGTGGCGCCCGGCTCCATCCTCTTCCCCGGGGGGAGCTGGGACAAACGCCAGAAGGCGGACCCGGACAAGGTCGCGAAGATGGTGAAGGACGAGCTGCCCTGGGGTCGCTTCGGCTCGCCCGAAGAGGTGGCGGACGTGGTGGCCTTCCTCTGCTCGGAGCGCGCCCGCTGGGTGACGGG
The DNA here is from genome assembly GCF_010894455.1 of Myxococcus eversor. Classification (GTDB taxonomy): domain Bacteria; phylum Myxococcota; class Myxococcia; order Myxococcales; family Myxococcaceae; genus Myxococcus; species Myxococcus eversor. The sequence goes on from NZ_JAAIXY010000003.1 coordinate 601,034, forward strand.
GGCCACGCTCCCCGTGGACGGCGGACAGGGCCGCGCCTTCTGAACGGCCCCCTGGGTCCGGGCTCCTCCACGGGCTGGCGCCAGCCGGACGCCATGCTATGGAGGGCCCTCCCCTGGGGTCTGATTTGCTGAAGCTCTACAAGAAGGAAGGCGACAGCCTCCGTTTCTGGGAGGTCTGGGTGCATGAGGGCGTGCTCACCACGCACTGGGGCACCGTGGGCGAAGTGGGCGAACAGAAGGACACGCCCCTCCCTCCGGAAGAGGACCCCGACTTCGCCATCGCCGACGCCGCCGGCCCGCTCATCGAACAGGACTACGACGAGCCCGAGCCCGACGCGATGGCCACGCTCATCGTCCAGTACCCCATCGAGGGCAAGGGCACCGGCCATGACGTGGAGAAGCGCGTCGCCGTCGAGGAACTGCTCACCGACGCGCTCGGCTGGACGGGCAACGGCGAAGTGGAGGGCGGCGAGCTGCGCGACGGCCACCTGCGCGTCCACTGCCAGGTGATGCACGCCGAGGCCGCCGTCCGCACCGTGCTTCAGGCCCTCGACTCCGAGGACCTCGTCGATGACGTCAGCGTGCTCGTGGCCAATGGCGACGAAGAGCCTCGCCTCATCTGGCCCACGACGCCCTGAGCGCCACGTCGCACGAGGGACAGCTCCGGAGCAAAGGAGCCGTCCCCCTTTTCATCGAGAGAGACTTCAGGCCCCCACGGGATGCGCGACGGGCGTGGCCTCCACGCCAGCCGACAGGCGGTGCCAGAGCTGGTGCGAGGTGAGCGCCAGCGTCAGGACGACGATGGGCGCGACAGCCGTGCCCACCGGGTCCCCCATCGCGATGTGCGACACCGCCGCCGCGATGAAGTCGATGACGAAGCCCGCGTAAGCCCACTCGCGCAACGTGCGGGGCACGGGGGCCCACAGCGCGACCACACCCAGCAGCTTGGCGATGCCGAGCATGTTCCGGAAGTAGTCCGGGTAGCCCAGGTGCTCGAACGCCAGGACCATGTTCGGCGCCGCGCTCAGATACAGGAAGGCGGAGACCGAAGCCGACAGTGATACCAGCCCGGTGACAACCCAATACGCGACTTTCAGTTTCATGCTCACGCCTCCAAGGACCCGTATGGGCTGACGAGCAGCCCCCCACCCGAGACGATACGTTTTACAAATCCGCGGTCGCAAGCGGGCCACTCTGACCCGCCCCCTCGCCCTCGACGAACCTGCGGCCATCATTCGCCAGGTCCGGCCTGCGCCCCCTGTCCAACTCGTCCCGGTCCAGCATCCCGTCCTCGTCCTGGTCCAAGCCGATGCGTCGCTCGGAGCCCTTGGGCACCACGGTGTACGTCAGCTCCGAGCCGGGCCGGGCCCCCGCCAGCAGCAGGAACGCGCCCACCTTCTCCGAGGCCCGGTCCGACTGGAACACCCCGCCGCCCAGGTAGGCGAAGCCGCGCGCCTCACCGGAGCGGCGCCCCTTCACCACCAGGCCCACCTTGCCCTGCTCCGCCAGGGACATGAACTGCAACACCCGGGCGAGCTCGGAGGGCGTGGCCGTCGTCAACGTCACCTGCTGGCCCACCGCCGCGTGCGAGTCCTTGCTGTCCGGCCCTGGCGGCAAGAACATGTCCGTGGCCGAACCGCGCGGCAGCTCCGAGCCCGAGAACGACAGCAGCAGCGCGACGAGGTCCGCCACCTCCTGGTCGCTCTCCGGATTGAAGGTCGGCTCGGTGATGAAGCGCGCCAGCGAGTCCACGCTGCCGTCATGGATGAAGGCGAAGCCCGAGAGGCTCTCCTTCTGCGTCAACTCCATGCCCACCTTCTCGTAGACGTTGCGAAGCTGCGGCACCTTGAGCGTGACGTTGGTGCTGCCGTCGGTGGAGACAAGCGCGTGGTGCGACTCGCCCATGGCGCCCTTCGGCATGGGCATCCACATGGCGCCGGTCCACTGCATGTCGACGGCGAGGCCCGACGGGAAGGTGTGGCACGTGTTGCACGCGAAGAGGCCCTGCGCGAGCAGGCGCGGCGGACGGAATATCGCCATGCCCCGCGTCGCGTCGCCATTGGGCAGCGGCTGGCCCGCGGGCGCGAAGCGGCCCGTCGTGTAATGGCCCGGCAGCGGCAGGTTCCGGGGCAGCGAGTTGTCCAGGTTGCGGAACGGGTTGGGCGGGAAGGTGAGCGTCGCGAGGAACGAGCGCAGCTCCTTCATCTCCCGCGTCGTGAGCTGGGCATCGTCGCCCTGGAGTCCCTCGAAGGCGGGGTTGAACTCCTCCAGGCTCGCGCGGTCTCCGCGCCAGTGCAGCGGCTCCTTGCCGATGATGTCCTGGAGTGTCTGCGTCGTCATGGGCCCCTTCATCGGGTGCCACGCCTCGAAGGGCGGCAGCGGCAGGCCCATGCCCAGGTTCTGCCCGGCCAGTGACTTCACCGTGCCCGTCGGGTCGCCCAAGTCCCACGCCAGCCGGTCCATGCGCCCGTCGATGTGGCACGACGCGCAGGCCACGTGGCCCAGGCCCGACGTCTTGTGCGTGTCGTAGAGGTGCTTGCGGCCCGCCTTGAGGGACTCGGGCGTCGGGTCGAAGAACGCCACCCGCGACAGCTCCTTGAGGCGGTCTGTGCTCAGCACGGAGATGCTCGCGCCGAAGCGGTTGAGCACGTAGAGCCTGTCACGCGAGTCGTCGAAGACGATGCCCGTGGGCCCCTCGCCCACCTCCGCCTGTGCCAGCCGCGCGCCGCCCAGGCCCACCGCCACCACGTTGTTGGAGCCCATGCCCGTCACGAAGGCCCGCGTGCCGCGCGAGTTCCAGGCGATGCCGCGCGGGTCTCCCACCGACAGGTTCCGCACGGACTGGGGCACCGTGGGCGTGGCGTAGTTGAGGTGCGGGTTGAGGTCATGCACCGAGGATGACGAAGGCCGGCGCGGGTCCACCACTGCCATCAACACGCGCAGGAAGCGCCCGTTGACGTTCGGCTCGAAGCGCACCTCGTTGCGCGCGTCGGTGCCCACCACGGTGACGGAGCCGGAGGGATGCACGGCCAGCGCCATGTTCGCGTTCATCAGCCGCGTGGCGTAGCTGACGTCGAGCGACGCCGTGTCGATGATGGCCAAATCGCGGTCCGGCAGGTCCCAGCCCCTGAGGCGACCGGAGGCGGCGGCGTTCGACCCGCTCACCAGGTTCGTCCAGTCCGCGAGGTTGTCGTCCAGCCACTGGCCGCGCGCCGTCTTGCGCACGATGAGGCCCACGGGAGGAGGCGGCGGGTTGGCGGGATTGAGCGCGGGGAAGAAGGAGGAGCCCGCGTTGGGCGGCGGGTTGATACCGCCATAGGGGCCGCGCGTGTCGCTCACGGCGTTGGGCGGATAGGCGTCCGGAATCAGCGAACCACCACCGAGGATGGTGCTGCCGTTGCCGGACTCGAAGATAGCCGCGTAGACGTAGCGGCCGTCGGGGCTCACCGCGAGCGAGCGCGGGTCCTCGCCCTTCAGGGTGATGCGCTGGGGCGTCGCGTCGGGACGGCGCGGGTCCACCACCAGCACGCGGTTGACCTGGGAGCAGGTGATGAAGGCCCGCTCCGGGCGTCCCGCGAAGACGACGTCCGCGGGCTCGTCATCCGTATGGATGGTGGCCGTCACGGTGCCGCGTCTCAGGTCGACGATGCTCACGCTGTCGGAGATGTGGTTCACCACCCACGCCTCGGAGTTGCCGCGAGCCCGCACCGACACGGGGTCCAGGCCCACGGGGATGGAGGCCACCAGCTCCAGCCCCCGTCGCGACGTCACGTCGAACACCATCAGCCGGTTGTCGGCGGTGTTCACCGCCAGCAGCAAATTGCCGTCAGGAGTCAGGTCCAGCGGGTGGACATGAGGGTCCTCCCAGTTCACGAATGATTCACCGGCTTGAGACATCCGGGGGAGCAGGAGCGAGGTGAAGCACAGCAGCAAGACCGCGCGTCGGACGACACCCATATCGGCGACCTCCACGTCAGGAAGAAGCGGTGCTTCTCACTGTCTTGCATGTATCAACGCCGCGGATGCAACTCCTTGCGTGTAAAAAATCCAATTCCTACATCTACCCCTGCGGGGTGCTTCCTCTCGGGAATCAAAGATTCGAGCGGCCTGGAAAACGACTCGGAGCGTCACACACCCCAAGCAAAGGCAGACACACAAGTCCCTTTACCCACGCCAAAGCGGACAGAACCGCGACACCCAAAAATGCGAGCGCCACGCAAGAAACCGCCCGCATGGCGTTGCAGGTGCCGCGCTCCGCCGAGACAGGATTTTTCTGTCTCAAGGCGTCGCAGCCTGTGCCCAGGAAGAACGGAGCCTCTTCCCTGGGCACAACCTCACGATGAGGCTGGCCCGCGCTGAAGCACGGCCAGGAGAGCGCCCGGACGCCGAGCGCGGTTCACTCCGCGTGTTCAGCGAGTCAGGTTGATGGTCTGCACGTCATCCTTGAGGTTCACGGTCCGCATCCCCAAAGAGCGATCACCGATTCTCTGGTTCCACGAACAGGAATCGAAGCTGGCCGCTGGCGCGAAGATGCTGAAGTCGGAGCCAGTCCAGAAAGCGCCGTCAGCGGCTTCAGCGAAGTAGTAGGCCAACCGATAACCTGTGTTGAGGACGTACACCGACTGGTTGAGGTCGAACGACCACCAGCCCCGCGTCCCCCAATCTCCCCGTCCAGCACAGGTGGCTGGGGAGTGGAACGAGATGCAGAGGCGGATTCGAGGCCCGTAGCTGTTGCGGAAGTGCAGCTGCAGCGCAACGCCCTGCGCGCTCGCCTCCAAGGGGGCGGGGTAGATGACCTGCCGCGATGGGGCGAGTCCCGGAGACTCGTTCACGAGGTTGAGTTCGGCGAGTTCGCTTCCTCGGGGGTGATGAAGCGCACCCTCGTGCGAGGTCGGAGCACCGAACGCATTGAGCAGCTCGGGCGCGGGGACGCCGCCGCTCATGGCCCACCCAGCCTCCGCTGCCTTCGTGGTGAGGAGGTTGCCCGCGCCCATGCCCAGCAGCGCGCCCGCGCGAAGAAACCTTCGTCGATTCATCGACGCCTTATCGGATTGGCTCACAACGGTCCTTTCTCGGTTCGAACGGCGCCCACCTCAATGGCTTACATCATGGAGAGCCGTCAAACAGGACCCCACACCGCGACAGGGCTTTGCCCATAACCAGACAAGTCCCGATGCCACACCTCACCAGGCGAAGGCCTGGCTCGCCCCTTCTCAAACATATACACCCACAACAGAAGCCAGTCGGGAGCGCAGGACTCAGGCCCAAGGGCCTGGGATGGACGTGCCGTCGGGCCTGGGGCGGAACACCCGGGACGGGGCAGTGCGATGGAAGGAATCACCGTCAGCGCTCCCACCACAAGCGCGACGAGCAGCAGGCGCTGAGTCGTGGAGCTTGCTTCCCCATCGAGACGCTCCTCAAGCTGCGCTACATCAAGAGCGCGCTCAACACACTGAGTCCCATCTCCGACTCAGGGGTGGTGCGGAAGCATCCGGAGCTGGCCGACTGGCTTCAACTCCGGAGTCGCCTGCCCTGACATCAGCGGTAGCGATCACGCCCACGTCAGGGAAGCGTCACGGCGTTCCACATGCGGGCATGCCCGGGAACACGGCGTAGCTCCGGGTACACCCCACATCTCGCACGGCGATGGCGCGAGCCCGGGCGTCGTAGGTCTCCAGCGCCGTGGACAGCTCGTTGACGAGCGCCGTCCTCAGCGCGAGCGTCTGGCTGTTCGGCCCTGATGCGACACCTCGCGCCGTGGCGAACTCGAGCAGGGCGTCGAACACCTCACCCAGCGTGGCCGTGGTGGTCTGCTCGCGCGCCGGCAGCGCGGAGAAGTCGACGCCCGTCTCCCAGACGTGACGCAGCACGTGCATCGTCTGGACGCACTCGGCGTTGGACATGTCGATGGTGAAGGTCCGCTGCGGCCCGAGCGGCCCGTAGCTCGACGACGCATCCGTGCAGACGTGATGCGAGATTCGGTCCGCCAGGGCGTGCAGAAAGATGCCCGCGCGGGCCTCGAACGCATACGTGCCGATGTACGCATCGAAACCGGTGGATAAGGTGCCCGTCCCCACGTCCATCACCTGCGGCCCCGTCGTGGAGTTGATGGGCACCGCGACGGGCCCCACCGCCGCCACACTGCCCGAGATGGCCCCCGGCTCGCCGGAGAACGCATAGCAGCCAGTGCCCAGGGCATAACCCCCGTTGGCGATGGGCGTCGTCAGGCCACCCGTGCAGCCTCGCCCGGAGCCCTGACCCTGGAGCACCCACGCGCGCAGGTTGGCGAGCAGCACCTCGTCCACGTCCGTCGTGTCCGGATGCAGCCCGTCCACCGTGGCATCCGGGTGCATCGCCCCACCGTTGCGAGGGGTGACGAAGTGGAACAACACGCCACCCTGGTCGAAGTTGCCCCGGTTCACCCCGGAGATGGACTTCGTGGTGCGCGCCACGCTGTCCGACACCGCGCCGCCATTCAGCGTCCGGGGCGTGAAGGTGGACAGGTCCGTCGCCTGGTCATAGGCGGCAATCCAGTACGCACTGACGGAATCAAAGCCCACCGCCTGCGCCAACAGATAGGTGGCGTCCGCGTGGATGAGGCTGCGCGCCCCATTCGACTGGCCCTTCGCGGTCGCCGCCGCATTCAACGCCGCCGACTTGCACGCCATGGAGGCGTCACCCGGCGCGCACCCCGCGGGAAGCGGCTGACAGTTGAGCGGAGCACCGCCCGACGTCGCGTAACAGAGGTCCTCACCGAAACCGAGGCTCGCGGAGGAGACCAACAAGGAAGCCAGCAGGAGGGGTCTTTTCATGCCTCCAGGAACACGCTCCGGAAATCCTGGTTGCGGGGCTTCTCGCTGACTTCGAGCGCGTCAGTGTCCGGAGTCCATGGTGGACGCGCCGTCGGGCCTGGGGCGGAACACTCGGAACAACAGCGCGATGGATGGAATCACCGTCACGGCACCCACCGCGAGCGCGATGAGCAACAGGCGCTGCGTCGCGGGCCCCGCCGCCGCGCCTTGCAGCGTCACGTCCGGCACCACCAGATAGGGATACTGGGACGCCGCCCAACCCAGGACGATGAGCCCGGCCTGGAACGCCGCCGCCAACCGCGCCCACTGGAAGCGATGCGTCCACAACAGGGCGAACGCCGTCACCGCCGCCACTCCTGTCGCCCCATGCAGCGCCAGCGCGAAGGGCGAGCGCGACAACCCCTCCCACACCCGAGGCGCCCCCTCGCGCGCGAGCAACAAGACAACGAGCGCCGCCACGAACACGGCCACTCCCGCCCCGAGCGCGCGCTTCCGGAAGTCCTCACGCAGCTCCGCTCCAGACGCCTCGTGCGTGAGGAACACCGCCGCCAGGAAGGCGAAGAGCGCCAGCGCCAGCACGCCCACCGCCCAGGCGAAGGGCGACAGCCACGACGCGAAGAAGCCGCTCACCACCACCCTGCCCTCCACGCGGATGGAGCCGCTCGCCACCGCGCCCACGCACATGCCCAACAGCAGCGGCGCGACGATGCTCGCCCCGCTGAACACCAGGCCCCACTGTCGCTGCGCGGCGTCTCCCCGCATGTCGTAGGTGCGGAAGGTGAAGGCCGCGCCTCGGAAGACGATGCCCAGCAGCAGCAACGTCAGCGGCACATGCAGCGCCACGCTGAGCGTCGCGAAGGCGCGAGGAAACCCCGCGAACAACAGCACCACGCCCAGGATGAGCCAGATGTGATTCACCTCCCACACCGGGCCCATGGCGCGGGCGATGAGCGCCCGCTGCTCCGCCTTGCGCGGACCGAAGGCCAGGAGGTCCCACACCCCGCCACCGAAGTCCGCGCCACCAAACAGCGCGTAGAGCACGAACGACCCCGCCAGCACGAAGCCCAGCACCGCCTCAGTGGACATGCGCCTCGCCTCCCTTCGCGTCAGGCCCCTTCGGCTCGCGGTCCGGCAGCGTGTCCGCCACCTGCCGCTTCAACAGCGCCACCACCACCACGCCCAGGAACAGATACACGACGGTGAACGTCCAGAACGGCGCGGCCAGGTGAGGCACCGGCGTCACCGCGTCCGCCGTGCGCATCACACCCCGGACAATCCACGGCTGCCGTCCCCACTCGGTGACGAGCCACCCCGCCTCCAACGCCACCAGCCCGAGCGGCCCCGACACCAGCCACGCCCACATCATCTTCCGCCCCGATGGCCACGCCTTCCTGCGCCACCGGTACCCGAGCGTCACCAGCGCCAGCAAGGCCATCGCGCTGCCCGTGCCCACCATCACCTGGAAGGCCATGTGCACCTTCGCCACCGGCGGCCACGTGTCGCGAGGGAACTCGTTGAGTCCCTTTACCTCCGCGTCCGGGTCGCCAAACGCGAGGATGGACAGGCCGTTGGGGATGTCCAACGCATGCGAGACAGTCCTCGTCTCCACGTCGGGAAACCCACCCACCCGCAAGGGCGCGCCGCGCTCCGTCTCGAACTGCCCCTCCATCGCCGCCAGCTTCACCGGCTGCGCCTTCGCCACGTGCTTGGCGGACAGGTCTCCGACGACGGGCTGGAGCAGCGCGGTGACACACGCGAGCGGCAGCGCCACCGACAGCGCCTTGCGATGGAAGGCCGAGCCCGGATGGCGCAGGAGCACGAAGGCGTGGATGCCCGCCATCGCGAACGCGCTCGCCTGATAGCAGGAGAGCAGCACGTGCGACGTCTGGGTGAGCCAGCCCGGGCTGAACATCGCCTTCAGCGGTTCGATATCCGTGGGCCCATGCGGCGTGGCCACGAAGCCCGACGGGTCATTCATGAACACGTTGACCAGCGTGACGAAGAACGCGCTGGCCGCGCCGCTCACCGCCACCATGACACCGGAGAACAGGTGCAGCCCCGGCGACACCCGCTCGCGGCCGTACAGATAGATGCCCAGGAAGATGGCCTCGGTGAAGAACGCCACGCCCTCCAGGCTGAAGGGCAGGCCAATCACCTCGCCGTACTGGCCCATGAACTCCGGCCACAGCAGGCCCAGCTCGAACGACAACACCGTCCCGCTCACCGCGCCCACCGCGAAGAGGATGGCCGTCCCCTTCGCCAGCTTCTGGCTCAACTTCCGGTAGTCGGAGTCTCCCGTGCGCCGCGCCTTCCAGTCACTCAGCACCATGAGCACTGGCAACGCCACGCCCGCCGCCGCGAACACGATGTGGAACGCGAGCGACAGGCCCATCTGCGCCCGCGCATAGAGCAGGTCCGTCATGGACATCAGAATGCATTATGTCCATTTGCTTCGCATTAAGAGATTCTACTCCTCCAGCAAAGCGGGGCTCGGGGCCTGACGGGCGGGCACGAGCGACTTCACGGAGTTCTTCGCCACGGCGGTGGCCAGCGTGGTGGCGAAGATGAGGACGAGCTTGCGGCCCAGCTCGGCGCCCACGGGGCGTTGGTCCGCGCTGGAGGCCAGCCGGTCCGGATGCTCCCACGCCCGCTGGAGCGCCTTGCGTCGCTTCTTGCGCAGCACCTCTCCGCGGTGGCGGGAGCGGTAGATGGCCAGGCCCACGCCCGCGCCCACCAGCACCATGGCCACGGCGCCCGCGGCCACCAGCGCGCCGGAGTGCTGCTTCGCCTGATAGCGGACATCGAGGATGCGCCCGCGCCGCCGGTCCAGCTCCTCCAGCGTCAACAGGAGCTCATCCCGGATGCGGTCCGCCGTCTGCTCCACCTGCTTGCGGTCATCCATGCCCCGGGTGATGCGGTGGTCGACGTGACGGTGACGCTCCGCCAGTTCGTTGCCCCCTCGGCCGTTGCCGTTCATTGCAGCGTCTCCCGTGTGAGCTGGTAGTCGAGCTTCAGGCGCTCCTGCGTGTGCGTCAGCGGCTTCTTGGGCACCCGCTTGCTTCCCAGGAAGAGCATCCCGCCGGCGATGGCGAGCAGCACCACACCCACCAGCAGCACGCCGAGGGCCGCGCCCAGGGGCAGGGCCAGGCCCAGCGCCACGAAGAGCACCGCCAGCGACGTGAGGGCCAGCACCGCGCCCGCGCCGATGAGGATGCCCGCGGTGCGCGCGGCCTTCAGCTCGTCGCGAAGCTCCTTCTTGGCGTGCAGCACCTCGGCTCGCACCAACAGGCGTGTCTCCGCCAGGGCATGCCGGATGAGCTCCGTCGTGGAGAGCGACTCCAGTTGGCTCCGTTCCAGGCGTTCCGATTCGAGGTCCACGACTCACGTCTCCCGCGCTCTGAGGAGGGGGACTCCCGGGTGCGCGCCCGTCCGCTCGGCCGGCACCTGGCCCCGCTCCTCCGGACAAGGTGGGCAGGGCGAACGAGCGCGCAAAGCCCACCTGGAAGTGCAGGACCGGCCCGCCTGGTCGGCTGCCTGGGGAGACTCGCGAGGGGCTAGCGGCGGCGCTGGTGCGCCAGGGCCGTGGCCAGCGTCTCGCGCACCTGGTGGGCCCGGAACAGCCGGTCCGCGGTGTCCACCAGGTTGTCCATGTACAGCACCTGCTTGCGCAGTCGCGCGGGGAGCGCGCGCGTGCCCAGGTGCGCGCCCAGCAACGCGCCCGTCAGCGCCGCCGCGACGTCCGCTTCTCCGCCGCAGCGCAGCACCAGCGCCACCGCCTCGCGGAAATCGTGGGGCACCTTCAGCGCGGCGTACAGCGACGTGAGCAGCACGGGCACCACGTGCGAGGGCAGCCCGTCCACGCCCTTCAGCTCGCTGGGGGGCACGCCCACCTTGCGAAGCTGCGACAGCGCGCGCGCGGTGTCCCACGTCAGGAGCCGGGGCAGGTGCCGCAGCTCCTCGGCCAGCCCCTTGTCGTGCACGGCGGCCGTCAGCGACACCTGCTCGCAGAAGGCCGCGGGCGTCAGCGGCTCCTCCTCCATGCCCAGCGCGGCGGCCTGCGCGAAGGCGGCGGCGGCGGCGGCGCAGACCGGGTCCTTGTGGGTGATGACGGTGAGCACGCCCGCGTCATGCGGCAGGCGCGCGCGCTGACCGCTCTCCAGGAGGCCCACCACCAGCGAGCGGCTGAGCACCGACGGGCAGCGAGTCCCCAGGGGCGCGCCCGCGCTCATCCACGGCGTGCCGCTGGCGAGCCGCTGGAGCGACTCCGCGAGGCTGCGAGGCGGCTGGAGGATGATGCCCTCCTGCCACAGCCACGCCAGGTGCGCCGCCGCGCTGCGCCCGTCCACGCGGCCCTCGCGGATGACGCTCTCCGCCGCCGCGAGCAAGAGCTGCGTGTCGTCGCTGAACTGGCCCTTGGCGAACTTCCCTCTCGGCCGGGGCGCGAAGTCCTCGGCGAGCCCTGGCAGCCGCGCGAGGCTCGCGGGAGGAATGCCGCGCAGCGGAAAGCCGAGCGCATCACCTATGGCGAGCCCCACGAACGCCGCTTGGAACCTGTCCTGGCGCTCGGAGGGAGTCAGCGGCATGGATTCGAGGAGATTAACCGAGGCTCAGGGCTGGACGGACAGGGAGAAGCGCGCGAATCGCGTGAAACGCGCGCGGCTTCCGACGAAATGACACGCGTGGGGACTTGACTCGCGGAGGAGGACGGCACCCGCGTGTTTCACGCGAACGACTTCCGCTCCGTACACCAGGACGCCCGCCGTCATCACCGTCCACCCTCCTTGCCTCGTGCCCCCCGAGTCGTCACACGCGGGGGTGGGCTGACTATCGCAACCAGCACGCGCGCGGCAAGCCCGAGCACCAGCATGCATTCGCGCACCTGCACGCGTGTCCAACTCCGGAAGCTTCAGCGCGTCCGCTCACACGGAGCGCATGGCGCACGAGGACCGCGCAGGTGGCAGCCCCACGCGGGAGTCGGCACACGCGCCGTCACGCGTCACGCGTCGTCGCGGCCCAGGTTGACGACGGCCTGCAAGCGCGCCAGCACCGCCTCCGCGCCCTGGTGCAGGTGTGTCCCGTCCCAGAGTGCGGGTGTGGAGTGGCCGCCACGCAGCGTCCAGTCCAGCTCGGCTTCCGCGTACACGAGGTTGCGGAAGACAATGCGGTCCTCCAGCGCGTGGTCGACGATGTAGAGGCGCGCCACGGCGGAGGGCTTGTCGGCGATGCGGTGGAACAACTCGAGCGGAGCAGAGGTCATGGCGCCGTCACGGGAAGGAAGAGGTCGGCCAAATCCTTGCGGGAGCGGCCGACCAGGTCCGCCAGTGTGTACCGGTCCAGCACGGCGAGGAAGGCCTCACGTGCCTCGGACAACACGCCCTTGAGCCCACAGGCCGGAGCGATGGGGCACGTGTTCGTCTCGCGGTTGAAGCACTCCACCAGCTCGAAGTCCGGCTCCGCCGCGCGCAGCACCTTGCCCACGGAGATGTCCTTGGTGGGGCGTGCCAGCGTGACGCCACCGGAGCGCCCCGCTTTGACTTCCACGAAGCCCTCGCCCGACAGCGTCTGCACCACCCGCACCAGGTGGTGCTTGGAGATGCCGTACGCATCCGCCAGCTCCTGGGTGGAGGCGAGCCTTCCGGGGCGGGCGGCGAGGTAGAGCAGGACGCGCAGCGAGTAGTCGGCGTGGAGGGTGAGGTGCACGGTCAGCGGGCTCCGACGGGCTCCACCCGAGGAGCGCTCGGCAGGAAGGCATCCGCGTGGAGGTCCTTCAGCGAGAGTCCCGAGAGGAAGAGCTTCTTGCGCAGGGATAACACCATTCCGGAATCGCCGCAGAGCCACGCGCGGAAGCCCACCGGCTTCGGGCACTCCGCGCGGATGAGCACGTCGAGCGCTCCCTCGGCCACGTCGCGGCTGCCGCCCGTCAACACGCCAGGCCTGTAGTGGAAACCCGAATGTCGCGCGGCCAGCTCACGCAGCGCGTCCATCAAGTAGAGCCCCTCGGGCGTGCGCGCGCCGTGGAAGAGCCAGATGGGTCCGGTGTGCCCCGACTCCAGCGCGTCCCGGGCGATACCGTAGAGGGGCGCAAGCCCCGTGCCGGTGCCCGCCAACAGCAGCGGCTGTTCGGGACGGCCGGAAACGTAGAAGCAATTCCCCGCCGGACCCTGCACGGCCAGGGTGTCACCGATGCGTGCCTCACTGGCGAGCCAGCCGCTCATCGCGCCGCCTGGCACCAGGCGCACGTGCAGCTCCAGCAGGCCCTCGCGCGGCAGGCTCGCCAGCGAGTAGCTGCGGGCCAGCCCATCCTCCCGCAACAGCGACACGTACTGCCCCGCCCGATAGTCGAAGGGCGCGGCGGTGGACAGGCACACGCGCAGCACGCTTTCGGACAAGAGCGTCAGCGACTCGAGACGCGCGGGCACACGCAGCGCGTCCGCGCCCGCCACCTCCAGCTCCGTGCCCACGATGGGCTTGCAGACACATGCGAGGAAGTAGCCCTGCGTGCGCAGCGTGTCCTTCAGCCCCACGCGCGCGGCCTCCGGGATTTCGCCAGACAACGCGCGCATGAGGCAGGACTGACAGGCTCCGGCGCGGCATGCGTTCGGCACGGCCACGCCCTGCCGCAAGAGCCCGTCCAGCACGCTCTCCTCGGACTCCAGCGGATACCACCGCGACTCGTGCTTCACCCGGGCCATGGCGCGCCTCCCCTTGCTTCAGCGGTTGAGCACGTCCGCGCGAGCCCCTCCGGCGATGGCGAGCACGCGTGCCACCAGCGGCGCGGGCACGTTGAGCTCCTCCAGCGTCGCGCGCAGGTGCTCCACCACCGCGTCGAAGTGCGTCTCGTTCAGCCCGCGCGTCACCAGGGGCGCATGACCCGCGCGCATGTCCTTGCCCGAGTAGTTCGACGGCCCGCCCGTCACCATCGTCAGGAACGCCTTCTGCTTCGCGGCCTGGCGCTCCATGTCCACGTCCTCGAAGAAGTGGCTGATGCGGTCGTCCGACAACACCTTCCGGTAGAACACGTCCACCGCCGCCGCCATCGCCGGCTCTCCGCCAATCTGCTCGTACACGCTCTTCTCGTGCGCCACCGTGCTCATCTCGGTCCGCCCCTTTCGCCCGCTCGGGCATAAAGATGCATTTCAAATGCATTGATTCGAGCGTAACGTCAACTCCGGTGGGACAAGGCTGTTGAATCAACGGAATCAGGCGGCCCCTGGGGGCACCGTCGCGGGGGCGTCATGTCTCCGCGCGGAAGTTGCGGCCCATGGTCGCGCTGGTGCCGACGTAGTGGCGGAACACGTAGAGCAGGGGCAGCCAGCGCTCGACGTCGATGTGCTGCGTGCCCGGCACGGTGACGGACTCGTGGGCGTGGACGCGGGTGACGCGCAACTCGGCGATGACGAAGGACGGCTCGGGCGCGTCGAGCGTGGGCGTGGAGGGGTGCGCGGACAGGAGCACGGCCTCGAGTTGAAGAGGACACTCGGCCACGCGGGGCGGAGCGACGGTGTCCGAGGGCACGGGGGTGAAGCCCGCGCGCTCGAACTTGCGGGGCTCGTGTTGATAGCCCATGGCGCGCTTCTTCTCCGGCACGGGGAAGCGGCCCGTGGTGGGCGCGAGGCGCTCGACCTGTGGCCACAAGGACGCGGAGGGAAGATTCACCACGGCCTCCCGCGTGCGCTCCAGGTTCACCAGGCCCTGGCCAGATTGGCCCAACCCGAGCACCAGCCGATCATCCAGCGCCCACGCGGAGGACAGCGGCGTCAGATTGGGCGAGCCGTCTTCTTGAAGGGTGCTCAAGAGCACCACCGGCGTCCCGAAGTAGAGGATGCGGGGCGTAATCACACGGTGTCTCGTCGGCTCGGTCATGCCCGCGTCCTAGAGCTCAGGTGATGCGAGAAGCTTCGCTGCCCACCGAAGCGTCCACGCGACAGGTCCACCGCCTCGCATGCCTCACGACGCGCGGGGAGCGCCCACCTGCATCGGCACCTGCCGAAACGTCGACTCGACAGGTTCGCCGCCTCGCGAGCCTCACGACACGCGAGTCGACTCCCCACCATGAAACGTCTGCGCGACAGTCCCGCCGCCTCACGACGCGCGAGTCGCTCCCACCTGCTTCGGCATGTGCCGAAACGTCGAAGCGACAGGCCCACCGCCTCGCGAGCTTCAAGACTCGCGAGTCGACCACCCGCGATGCTTCGGCGTACAACGAAACGTCCTGGTACGCTCCGCGCTCAAGCTCCCCCCATGCCCCATCCCATCGACCTCGCCCTCACCGCCTCGCTCATCGGAGACGCCACGCGCGCGGGCATGCTCTCGCGCCTGCTCGAAGGTCCCGCGCGCACAGCGGGAGAGCTCGCACGCGAAGCGGGCATCTCCCCGCAGACGGCGAGCGGGCACCTGGCGAAGCTCCTCGAAGGAAACCTGGTCCGCGTGGAGGTACAGGGTCGGCACCGCTACTACCGGCTCGCCAACCCCGACGTCGCGCGCGCCCTGGAGGCACTCAGCCTGCTCGTGCCCACGCGAGTGGCGCCCGTGCGCGTCCCGGAGCCGCTGCGCTTCGCGCGCACCTGCTACGACCACCTGGCGGGCACGCTCGGTGTCGCGATGGCCGAGGGCCTGGAGCAACGCGGCCTGCTCGAGTCCAGCGAGGACACCTACGCGCTCACGCCCTCAGGCGAGCGCTTCGTGGCGAAGTGGGGCGTGGACCTGGAGGAGCTGTCCCAGGGCCGCCGAGCCTTCGCGCGCCGCTGCCTGGACTGGAGCGAGCGCCGCGCCCACGTCGGTGGGGCGCTGGGCGCCGCGCTGGCGGAGCGCCTCTTCGCGCTGCGCTGGATTGCGCGCCGGCCCGAGGGCCGCGGAGTGCGGCTCACCGTCGAGGGCCGGCGGGGCTTCGAGAAGTCGCTGGGGCTGTCCTGGCCCTGAAGCCAGGACGCTGACTCAGCCCCGGGCGCCCGTGGACGCGGCGCCGATGCGGGCCGCCTCGCGACGCACCGTGGCCTGCTCCAGCTCGTAGCGGGCGTCCTCGGAGGACAGGCCCTTGAGGCGCTCCTGCGCGTCGGACAGGCGCTTGCGCGCACCCTCCACGTCGATGCCGGACACGTGCTCCGCGGCGTCCGCCAGCACCAGCACCTTGTCGTTGGCCACTTCCACGAAGCCGCCGGCGACGAAGTACGCGTCGCGCTTGCCGGCGTCGATGAGCGTCAGCGGGCCCGGCTCCATCAGCGACAGGAAGGGGGTGTGCCCCGGCCGCACGCCAAACAGACCCTTGCCGCCGGGCACGATGGCCTCGTCGGCCTGCACCGACAGGATGCGCTTCTCGGGGGTGACAATCTCCACAGTCAGCTTGGCCATGAGGCTCCTCGCACTACCCAAATCAGAAATGGAGCTGCTGGGTGGTTCCACCCACCGGCTCGAACTCCACCACCCCGCCGTCCGTCAGCCGAGGCCCCTTGCCAGGGATGCCGAGCGTGCCCTCCACCCACTTCAAGTGGTGGGTCATCTGGCGCACCTCGGTGAGCTGCTTCGCGGGAACCAGGTCCGTCAGCCGCCGCTCCAGGACGCGCTGCCCGTCGCGGCCATACTGCCCCGCCACCAGCACGTTCACGGCCCAGCCCGGAGGACCCTTGGGCTTCTTCGCCTTGCCCCGCCTCGGCGCCGGCTCTTCCTTCGCCTTCCCCTTCTCCACCAGGGGCCACAGCACCCAGACGCGCTCGCCGTCGTTGGAGACGAAGTAGTAGTCGTCCACCGTCCCCAGGCACTGCTCCAGCTGCCAGACGGGTCCGCTCTCCTTCGTCACCTCGAGCCGGCACTTGCCCGGGCCGCCGTCCACCATGCGCACGCTGTACAAGCCGTTGGCGCTCACCCGGGCCCGTCCCTTTCGCTCCTCCGCGACGGCGGGGAGCGACAGGACGGTGAGGAACAGGACGAGCGCCGCGTGACGCATGGTCACCTCGGAAAGCGGGTGGATACCGAGTCTACGCGGCCTGCTTGATGGCGTTCTCGACGACTTCGCTGATGGTGCCCGCCATGTAGAAGGCGCCCTCGGGGATTTCGTCGTGCTTGCCCTCGGCGATCTCCTTGAAGCCCTGGATGGTGTCCTGGAGCTTCACGTACCGGCCTTCCTTGCCGGTGAAGACCTGGGCGACGAAGAACGGCTGGGACAGGAACTTCTGAATCTTGCGGGCGCGCGCCACCACCAGCTTGTCGTCCTCGGAGAGCTCGTCCATGCCGAGGATGGCGATGATGTCCTGCAGCTCCTTGTACCGCTGGAGGATGCCCTGGACCTTGCGAGCCACCGCGTAGTGCTCCTGGCCGATGATGCCCGGGTCCAGGATGCGGCTGGTGGAGTCGAGCGGGTCCACGGCGGGGAAGATGGCGAGCTCGGCGATGGAGCGGTTGAGCACCGTCGTCGCGTCCAGGTGGGCGAACGCCGTCGCGGGCGCCGGGTCCGTGAGGTCGTCGGCGGGGACGTAGATGGCCTGCACCGAGGTGATGGAGCCCTTGGTGGTGGAGGTGATGCGCTCCTGGAGGCTGCCCATCTCCGTGGCGAGCGTGGGCTGGTAACCCACGGCGCTGGGGATGCGGCCCAGGAGGGCGGACACTTCCGAGCCGGCCTGGGTGAAGCGGAAGATGTTGTCCACGAAGAGGAGCACGTCACGGCCCTCCACGTCGCGGAAGTACTCCGCCATGGTCAGCGCGGAGAGGGCCACGCGGGCGCGGGCACCAGGCGGCTCGTTCATCTGGCCGTACACGAGGACGGCCTGGCTGGCCTCCAGGTTGTCGGTCTTGATGACGCCCGTGTCCTGCATCTCGTGGTACAGGTCGTTGCCTTCGCGGGTGCGCTCGCCGACGCCGGCGAACACGGAGAAGCCGCCGCGCTCGATGGCGACGTTGCGGATGAGCTCCTGCAGGAGCACCGTCTTGCCCACGCCGGCGCCGCCGAACAGGCCAATCTTGCCACCACGGGTGTAGGGGGCGAGCAGGTCGATGACCTTGATGCCGGTCTCGAACATCTGCACGCGCACGTCCTGCTCCGTGAACGCGGGGGGCGCGCGGTGGATGGGCCAGTACTCCTGCGCCTTCACGGGGCCCATCTCGTCCACCGGCTCACCGGTGACGTTCAGGATGCGGCCCAGGGTGGCCTTGCCGACCGGAACCTGGATGGGGGCGCCCGTGTTGCGGACCGCGGTGCCACGCGCCAGACCCTCGGTGGAGTCCATGGCGATGGTGCGCACCGTGTTCTCGCCCAGGTGCTGCGCCACTTCCAGGGTGAGGTTCTCCTGCTCCGGACCCAGGTTGGCGTTCGTCACCTTCAGGGCGACGTACACCTCGGGGAGACCGCCCGGCGGGAACTCGACGTCGACCACGGGGCCGAGAACCTGGATGATTTTGCCTGCCGTAGGAACTTGAGCGCTCATGGGATTTCGTCTGCCTCGTGAGGGGGAGCGGCCGGCGCCGTGCCCGTCATCAAATTTCGGCCCGGGTGGGAGGGCGGTGCCCCTTTACCGGGGGCCTCCCCCAGAATCAAGCCTCCCGGGGACCTGACCGGTAAGTCCCGCTTAGCGGATCCACGCCCCCGGCGCCAACCCCCCGGCTACTTCCCGTCCACCTGATAGACGAGCGGCAGGTTGCCCTTCGAGCCGCCGCCCACCACCACCACCTTGGCGTTGGGGCTGGAGGCGAGCTTCTCCGTGGCCTCGATGCCCTTGAAGCGCAGGTACTCCTCGGTGAGGCCCTGGCGGACGATGTTCTGGTACTTCGCGATGCCCTCGGCTTCGATCTGCCGGCGCTCGGCCTCCTGGCGCTCCTTGTCCAGGGTGAAGCGCATCTTCTGGCTGCGCTGCTCCTCGGCGAGCTTGTCGGCGATGGCCTCCCGGATGGCGGCCGGCAGGGTGACGTCCCGGACGAGGATGGCCTCCACGACGACGTGCTTGCCCTGCAGGGCCCGCGTCACCTCGTCCTGGATCTCCTTCTCAATCTGCTCGCGCCTGGTGGAGTAGATCTCCTCCGGCGCGTACCGGCCGAACACCTTGCGCGCCTCCGAGCGGGCGATGGGGGCGATGAGGATGTCCGCGTAGCGGGGGCCCGTCTGCGTGTGCAGCTCGAAGAGCTTCGTCGGGTCCACCCGGTAGCGCACGCTGGAGTCCACCTTCAAATCCAGGCCGTTGTTGGAGAGCACGCTCAGCTCGTCCTTCATCTCCTGGACGCGCAAGTCATAGGTGATGAGCGACTTGCCCGGCCTGAGCACGTGCAGGCCCTCGCCATAGGGCTCGCGCTGGGTGCCGCTGCCGAAGGAGTCGAAGCCGATGCCTCCGTGGCCACTGGACACCGTCTCACAGGCACACCCACTGATGCACAAGAGTCCCAGCACCACCCACAGTCGCTGCTTCACGAGGTCCTCCTCACGCGAGCCCACACGCACTCGAGGACGCCTTTAAACGCGAAGGGCCCGCACCCAAAAATGGGGCGGGCCCGAAGGCGCTGCGGACAGGAGGCGAAGGACTACTTGAGCGCCTCGGCGCCGGAGACGATCTCCATCAGCTCCTTGGTGATGACCGCCTGACGGGTGCGGTTGTAGGTGAGCGTCAGGCTGGAAATCATGTCCGAGGCGTTGGAGGTGGCGTTCTCCATGGCGCTCATGCGGGCGCCGTGCTCGCTGGCCACGCTCTCCAGCAGGGCGCGGTAGACCTTGATGTTGACGGCCTGGGGGACCAGGCGGTCCAGCACGGCCTGGCGGTCCGGCTCGTACTTGAAGTCCACCATCGCGGTGGCGCCCTCGGCGGGGGGCGCGCCGGCGCCGAGCGTCTGCAGCGGCAGCAACTGCGCGACGACGACCTTCTGGTTAATCGCGCTGATGAACTCGTTGTAGACGATGTGGACCGCGTCCACCTCGCCGTTGAGGTAGCTGGCGACCAGTTCCTCGGCCACGTCCGCGGCGGCGCGGTAGTTCAGCCGCTGGTACAGGCCACCGAAGTCCTTGCGGATGGTCTGGTTGCGGTTGCGGAAGAAGTCGTTGCCCTTGCGGCCCACCGTGGAGACCCGGATGCTCTCCAGCGCGGTGTTCTCGTAGATGAAGCGGTTGGCGCGGCGGGTGATGTTGGAGTTGAAGCCGCCCGCGAGGCCACGGTCCGACGTCAGCGTCAGCAGCTCCACGCGCTTGACGGGACGGGACACCAGCAGCGGGTGGGTGAGGTTGTCGTCACCGGAGCGCGCCGACAGGTCCGCGATGATCTGGTCCAGCATCGTCGCGTACGGACGGGCGGCGAGGATGGCGTCCTGCGCCTTTCGCAGCTTCGCGGCGGAGACCATCTTCATGGCCTTGGTGATCTGCCGCGTGTTCTTCACCGAGCGGATGCGCTTGCGAATGTCGCGAAGGGACGCCATGGGACGGAGGACTCCTGTGGGACGTTCTGCCCAGGTGCGCCCGGGTGGGAGCAAGGCAGTCTGACGGCGGGGCCCCCTATATAAGCGGGCCGCAGGCCGGTCAACGGCAGTCCTGCCGGGGCTTTCCCGACACGCGGCCCGGGTGCTCCCGCAAGCTCCGGCGGAGGGCTGCCGGGCGGGCACCCCCGGCTGTCGGTGGCGTGCGAACCCCTTACCTTCCAGGGCATGGCCTCGACCGTCGCCTCCGGTGGACCCCTGCTCATCGTCGAGGACGACGTGGATATCCGCGAGGCGCTCCAGGGCTACCTGGAGCTCCAGGGCTACGAGGTCCGCGTGGCGGGTGACGGCCGGGAGGCGCTGGCGCACCTGGCGGGCCCGGTGCCTCCCTGCCTCATCCTGCTGGACATGGGGCTGCCCGTGCTGGACGGCCACCGGGTGCTGACGGCGCGTGGGACGGACCCGGCGCTCTCCAGGGTCCCGGTGGTCATCCTGTCGGCGGAGACGGCGGACATGAGCCCTCGAGACAGGGCGGTGTACGCGGCGAGCCAGGGCGTGGCGGCCTTCCTGCCCAAGCCGGTGGACCCCAGGCGGCTCCTGGAGACGCTGCGGCGGCTGTTGCCGGGGCTGGCCGCTCCCCAGGCGGACGCGCCCCTTTGACGCAGGCAGTCCACACGGGGCTTTGCCAGGGCGGTGGGTCGTAACAGAATGGCGCCTGGAGCGGTGGTTCCAGGGTCCATGAAGCCAACCCGAGCGAGCGGTATCTGGGCGCGCAGGGCCCTCATCCTCCTGCTCGTGGGCACGGTGGGCCTGCTCGTCACCTCGCACCTCGTGCGGGTGAGCTACGAGGAGCGCATCGTGTCGTTGGCCGAGGCGCCGTCCGCGCCGGTGGCGCTCGTCTTCGGCGCGGGGCTGGCGCCGGGCGCGGTGCCCTCTCCGGTGCTCGCCCAGCGGTTGGACATGGCGATGGCGCTGTGGCGCGAGGGCAAGGTGCGCGCGGTGCTGGTGAGCGGGGACGAGGTGAAGCCCTTCCACCACGAGACTCGGGCCATGCGGCGCTATCTGCTGGAGCGCGGCGTGCCGGAGGAGGCGGTGCTGGGCGATGAGGCGGGGCTGTCCACCTACGACAGCTGCCTGCGGGCGCGCGGCGTGTTCGGAGCGAGCCAGGCGCTGCTCGTCACCCAGCGCTTCCACCTGCCCCGGGCGCTGTTCATCGCCAACTCGGTGGGCATCGACGCGTGGGGCGTGGCGGCCGACGAGGGGCGCTCGACGCCCTGGCGCTACACCGTGCGCGAGACGCTGTCGCGCGTGCTGGCGCTGGGCATGGTGGTGCTGAAGGTGGAGCCCGTCTACCCCACGGGCCGTGCGGCGTTCCCGAAGGGCTGAACGGTTGAACCCGGCAGGCGGGCGGGCGGCACGAATTGCGGCGGTGCTCGCGGGTTCTCATTGTTGAGACACGGCGGCCGGCCCACCCCGCTTGAGCGAGGAGACACCATGCGATTCAAGAAGCTCGGTTCGGAGGACGTGGGCGAGTCCACCTCATTGCGTCACGTGAATCAGGACACCGGCGAGGAGGAGATCAACATCTCCGACCAGGACATGGCGGCGACGCCCCCTCTGGAGGAGGAGCCGGACTTCCGAGACATCCTGCCGGACCAGATTCACGAGTTCCGTCGAGGTGACGAAGAAGAGGAAGAAGTGGAGCTGACGGCCCAGCCCGAGGAGCGCTTGCGCCCCGCGCGCAGGGATCAGCTTCCGGAGAGCTAGTACTACCCGGTCACTTGAATCCGGGTGGCGGTCATGATCTACGGTCGGGATGACACCGGCACAGCTGCGCAAGCTGGATGAGGCGCTGAGCGCCTACCTCGATGAGATGGTGGTCGGCATGGGACGGCTGGAGCGGCGCCGGGCCATGGAGGCTTATGTGACGGGCCTGCTGCTGGACGGGGAACGCAAGAGCATCGAGCCGATGGCGTCCCGACTGGTTGAGGACGCCCGCGAGGTGGAGGCGATGCGCCAGCGGCTGCAGCAGTGCGTCTCGCAGGGGACGTGGAGTGACGAGGCGCTGCGAGAACGGCTGGCTAGGAAACTGGAAACCCAGGTGCCGGAGTTGGAGGCCCTGGTGGTGGACGACACGGGGTTTCCCAAGAAGGGGCAGCACTCGGTGGGGGTGGCCCGGCAGTACTCGGGCACGTTGGGGCGCACGGACAACTGCCAGGTGGCCGTCAGCCTGCATCTGGCGGGGCCGCGAGGCAGCGGATGCATCGGCATGCGGCTGTACCTACCCGAGGACTGGGTGGCGGACACGGCGCGGCGCAAGGCGGTAGGTGTCCCCGAGACGGTGGGAGCCGCGCGCAAATGGGAGCTGGCGCTGGAGCAGTTGGATGACGCGCTGAGATGGGGCGTGCGGCGGCACGTCGTCCTGGCGGATGCGGGGTACGGCAACTGCCGAGAGTTCCGCGAAGGACTCACGGCCCGGAGACTGCCCTACCTCGTCGGCGTGCCAGGGCAACACAAGGTATGGCCTCCAGGAACTGCGCCGCACCTGCCGGTGAAGAAGGCGGGCGAGTACGGGCGCCCCCGGACGCGCTTCGTCACCGACAGCGGCGTGCAGCCCTGGACGATTGAAGAGCTGGCGCGCCAGTTGCCCGAAGAGGAGTACCGCCGTGTCAGCTGGCGCGAGGGCAGTCGTGGCACGCAGTCCTCCACCTTCGCCGCGGTGCGAATCCAAGTCGCCGAAGGCCACGTCGTCCGCAAAGCGCCAGGCACTCCCGAATGGCTGCTGTGTGAGTGGCCGCAGGGGGAAGCCGCGCCGACGAAGTTCTATCTCTCCTCATTGCCAGCGGACACGCCTCTCAAACGCCTCGTCACCCTGGCAAAGCTGCGCTGGCGCGTGGAGCGGGACTACCAGGAGATGAAGGGCGAAGTGGGGCTGGACCACTTCGAGGGCCGCACCTGGAGAGGCTTTCACCACCACGCCACGCTGTGCATGGTGGCCCACGGTTTCCTCGCGCTCCGTCGAGCGCTTTCCCCCCCAGAGCAAGACGCCGTGGACGCTGCCCCAGGTTCGACGTCGCCTTCAGCACCTGCTGCTGCGCCGCATCGGCCATTGCCCGCTGTGCCTCCGCAGACTCGGAGCTCGCGCTCCTCCTCTCGGGCCGTCCCGCATCTGATCAAGTAGTACTAGGCTCTCGGCGTTACCGGTTCGATGGCGAGGCCGGGCTGAAGAGGCCCGCGCCCACCGCCGTCACCCGCCAGAGGGAGGGAGCAGAGCGCTTCCGCTCGCGAGCTTCCCCTGCCACGCCAGGAAGACACCCAGGATCTCCCGCAGGTTCGCAACTCCACCGAACCCCTCGAAGACGTCGGCACGCACTCGGCAGCGAACCCAATCCTCGTCCGTCCGATCGATTATCACTTCCTCGAAGACGACCCCCGACAACTCCGTCTGGGTCAAGTCGACATAGACTGACCACCCTGGGTTATCGAGGCTTTCGATCCGAACACCGTACTGGTGCTCCCAATCTCCATTGGAGTGATTGGCAAGCCAGCCTTCGAGCGCGCGCAGAGCATCCATCGTCATTTCTCCTCCCAGGAGTTGACGATGAGGAACGGCGAGACCACGCCAAGCTGACATCGACGGGCTTCTCGCATCGAGCCGCGGGGCGGCCCCTTGCTGAATCGAGGGGCCGCGCGTGGACACGAGGAGTGACTACCTCCTCGCCTTGGCCTTCTTGGCGGCCTTCGCGGGTGCCTTCTTCGCAGCGGCCTTCTTGGCACCCGCCCTCGGCGGAGGGGCCTTCTTCGCGGCGGGCTTCTTCGCAGTGGCCTTCGCCGGGAGTGCCTTCTTCGCGGCACCCTTGGCCACTGCCTTCTTCGCGGGTGCCTTCTTCGTGGCGGCCTTCGCGGGTGCCTTCTTCGCGGATGCCTTCTTCGTGGCGGCCTTCGCCACTGCCTTCTTCGCGGCGGACTTCGCCGGTGCCTTCTTCGCGGCAGGCTGCGCGGGAGCCACCTTCGCTGGCACCTTCGTCGCGGCGGGCTTCTTGCCGACGGCCTTGCTCACGGCGCTCGTCGCAGGAGCCGGCGCCGGTGGCGTAGCCGCCTCCTTCGCCTTGGCCTTCTTCGCGACAGGCTCGGCCTGAGGAGCACCCGCTGGCTTCACCTCGGCGGGCGTCACGGCCTCCTTCGCCTTCGCCTTGGCCTTCTTCGCGACCGGCTCGGCCTGAGGAGCAGCCCCCGGCTTCACCTCGGCGAGCGTCACGGTCTCCTTCGCCTTGGCCTTCTTCACGACAGGCTCGGCGGGGACCTTCGGCTCCGGCGCCTGGGCAGCGGACGGCTTCTTCTTGGGCGCCTTCTTCTCGGGCCCCAGTTCCTTACGCAGCGCCTCCTGCATCGTCGGCCGCACGAACAGCTCCACCTGCGTCACCGCCGCCTTCGACGGAGCCTTCTTCCCACCACCGAGCTTCGCGCCACTCTTCCCGAGCCCAGCACCCTCGTCGCCCTTCCGGCCGCGCGACACGTCGTCGTCGTACTCATAGGCCAGCTCGCGCTGGGCGCCCTGGTCCTCTTCCTCTTCTTCCTCCTCCTCGGCCTCGACGAGCACCTCCTCGTCGACGGCCTCCTCCTCGTCGTCCACCGCGACGCCAGAGAGCGCCCCCTGGAGCACCGCGTTCAGCGCCCTCGCGAAGGTGCGCTCACCGAAGCTCTCGACCTCCGCCGGAGGCACGAGCACGTCGAGCATCTCCTTCAGCGTGCGGTACAGCCGCATCTCGCGCTTCTCGCCCTCCCAGGTGCCGAAAATCCATTCCTCGTCACCCAACGCCTGGACCCAGCCCGGCAGCGGCCCGCCCCCATCCCCCTGCTCCACCATGGCCGACTTGCGCGCGGAGAACAGGTGCCGGTGGGTCCCCTTCATTCCAATGCGCCACACACCCGCCGCTGGAAGACCCTCCAGCTTCAGCCGCGTCTTCTCCATCACGCTCACGGAGCCCTCGGGCCCGTGCAGCGGGAAGAGACTCACGTCTCCGTGAAACTCGCCCCCGTTGAAGGACAGGTACAGGTGGCCGAGGTCCTCGGGGAATGGAACGCCACACTCCGTCTCCGCCCACCGGACCTCATCCGCGGACACACCCGATGACGCTGCCTTCGCTGACTTCCGCAGTGCCTGCAACCACTCGTGCATGACCCCTCCACGACAACACCATTGCCACAACCTTACGGCGGCTGTGCCCTCCCGCGCAGTGCGCCTGTTGGGCTTTTGATGCGCCCGCGCGCGGGATGATCCAGCCCCCGAGGTAGGGCCCGCCAAGCCCTCCTCGCGACCTACCACGACAACGCCCGGCCTGGGCTCCATCCATCCCCTCCCTCGGGAGGAGGACCCGCCTCCAAGCCACCGGGCCCCAGCCTCCGACCCCGCCCCAGGTCCCAGGTGGCCCACCGCGCTTCCGCTGATCCACGCCGCGCCCGTGGCAGCCCCGCCCGTCCCAGGCCCCTGTGTCCTGGCGTCGACACGACCCACGTCGAGCCCCACGAAGCCGGGCGGGATGACCACCCTCCCAACCCCCACGCCTGGAGGATGCCCCCAGCCGAGCCTGGCTTGAAGCCGGCAGAGCGACCCGTTAGGCAAGGGGCATGGCACATCCCGTGAGCTATGAGGGAACGGCGGAGAACTTCGACCAGCTCGTCATGGAGCCGAAGGGCGAGCTGGTGGTGGTGGACTTCTGGGGTGACGGCTGCCCCAACTGCGACATCTACGCCGAGGCCGAGCCCATGCTCCTCTCGGAGCTGGACGGCGCGCCGATGCGCGTCGTGAAGGTGAACGCCTACCAGCACGAAACGCTGGCCCACCGCTTCGGCCTCTACGGCATCCCCACGTTCCTCCTGTTCCGCGATGGGAAGCTCATCGGGAAGATGAGCCAGTACTACGGCAAGGAGTACTGGCTCGGTGTCGTCCGCGAACACCTGCCGACGGTTTGACGCCTCACGGCGCCGTGCTCAACCCGCCCGGGTGAGCCGCGCGGCTTCTGGGGGACTCGCGGCGGCCACCATGGCATCGGCGGCCCGGCGCGTGTTCGTCTCGATGGCGACCTGACACAGCGCCGTCTGCGCCTGGAGCTGGAAGACGAGGGGCCGAATCGAGCATCGCGCCAGCGATGCCTCCTCCGACAGGCCCCATGAAGCCCCACATGAAGACAATGCCCCGCGCCTGGTCATAGAGCGCCTGCGCATGAGTGCGAAAGACTTCCGCGTCGTAAGCGTGTCTGGGCTTGATCCGCTTCAGTGGACACCAAGGAAGAGGCAGGTACGGTGTCCAACATGACGGAAGTGAAGAAGCCACGACGTCCCCGGCGTAGCTACACGGAGGAGTTCAAGGCCGGGGCGGTGAGGC
>NZ_JAAIXY010000040.1 GCF_010894455.1 Myxococcus eversor
CTCAGCGCTCCCTGGCTGGTGCCTTCTCAAAGATTGACTGCGGTTTCCGCAATCCTTCTCTTCTTCTTGGGCTTGCTATTTGGTTTTCAAAGACCGAGCCGCTTGTTTCAACCGCGACTTCCTGCTACCTTGCTGCCGCCTTCTGCTTCTTTCCGGCGTCAGCGGGGCGCCTCTTCTATTCCATCTTCGCGTCCCCGTCAACCACCCAGTTTCGCTTTTCTTCTTTGCTGCTTCCCGAAGTCCTCAGCGCCGCCCAGTGGCTTCCGCTGTCTCTTTCGGGAGGGCGGCTTCTACCACCACCGCACCCTGGATCAACCTATTTGGTTGGCTCCGTCTTCTTTCCTGCGTCCGCCCCGGTGAGTGACTGCGATCACCGTTTCGGCCAGGGGGCGCGGCTTCTATCACCGCCGCGTCCCAGGTCAACAACCTTCGTCGACCGTTTACTTCCCCCGTCCGTTCGCCGTCAGGTGCCGGGGCACCAAGGCGTCGAGCAGGGGTCCAGTTACTACCTCGTCACTTCTCGTCCGTCAAATACCGGATGATCGGTCGCGGGGATTTATCCACCGTCCCCCATTTCGAGAACCCCCGACGCCCCAGGAAGGCTTCCTCGGCCTCAAGGGTCGCCGCGCCGCCCGCCCTCCGACGTAGGGGGCGGGGCGAGTGTTCCGAACAGCCAGTCCGAGAGCGGAACGGTGATGTTGAAGTTCCAGCGGCCCATCTTCGACGGGTCGTGGTGCGCCTGATGGTGCCTCCGGAGCCAGATGAGCGGCCGGAGTCGGGCCAGCCAGTGCTCGGGCGGCAGGTGGTGGCAGAAGTGGAGCCACTCGTAGGAGAGGTAGTAGCCCACCACCGACGACACGAAGAGCCAGCCCGCGTTCCGCGTCGACACGAGGAAGGTGAGGCCCCCCAGCGGCGCGGCGACAGCTCCCAGGAAGAAGAGGAGCAACACCGGCGGGAAGAGCACCATCTTCACGTCCCGGGAGGACTCGTAGGCCAGGGCGTCATGGGTGAAGAAGCGGTGGTGCTGCTCGGTGTGGCGCTGAAAGAGGAGCCCCAGGCCTCGCCTCCTATGGTGCATGGGCCCCCGGTGCCCCAGGAACTCCACCCCGTTCCCCAGCAGGAAGACTCCGGGGACCGTCAACCACTCCCAGGGACGCACTGCCTCCACTCGAGAGAGCGCCAGCAGGATGACCGCCAGCGAGCCCAGGCTCGTGAAGGCGAAGTGCGCCCAGCCAGAGTACCGGGGACCGACGTGCTCGCCGCGGTACTGCTCGCGGAAGGCCGTGACCCGCTCGGGAATGGTGCCAGGCGCCATGTGCCCTCCCCCCAGGTCCTGTTCAGCTCTCCTTCTGCCGAGCCTTCATCTTCTGGAGCTTCTTCATCTTGTCCAGGATGAGCGTGCGCTTCAGCCCGGAGAGGTGGTCCACGAAGACGTGGCCGTCCAGGTGGTCGATTTCGTGCTGGAGGACGTGGGCCAGGCGCCCCTCCGCCTCCACCTCGTGCCACTCCCCCGTCCTGTCCTGGTAGCGGACCTTGACCTTGTGGAAGCGGCGGCACTTCTCCCATTCCCGAGGGACGGAGAGACAGCCCTCCTCCAACGTCACCGTCTCCTTCTTCTCGAGGATTTGCGGGTTGACGATTTCGAAGGACGTTCCGTCCTCACGCCCCACCAGGGCCACGCGCAGCGACTCGCCCACCTGATTGGCGGCGATGCCGATGCCTTCGGCTTCTTTCATGGATTCGGCCATCTCCTCCAGGAGCTTCTGGAGCGAGGGACCGAAGTCCGTCACGGGTTTCGTGGGCGAGGTGAGGACCTTGTGCGGCCAGATGACGATGTCGCGAGCCATGGGGCGCAATTTGCCATGTGCCCCCCTCCCGGTGCCACGCCGGAAGACCGTGGGTGGGGCTCGTGAAGCCCCAGCATGGCCGAGCACAGGTCTGGTAGACCTCCGGCATGCACCCGCACTCCCAGCTCATCACCGACTTCTACTCGGCGTTCCAGCGGCGCGACGCGAAGGCCATGAACGCCTGCTACCACCCGGACGTCGAGTTCTCCGACGCCGTCTTCCTCGGCCTGCGCCACGGGGGGACCACCGCCATGTGGAGCATGCTCGTCGAGCGAGGCAAGGACCTGGAGGTCACCTTCCGCGACGTCCAGGCCGATGACCGCACCGGCCGCGCCCACTGGGATGCCCACTACACCTTCGCCACCACCGGCCGGAAGGTCCTCAACCGCATCGACGCCCAGTTCGAGTTCCGCGACGGGAAGATTGTCCGCCACCAGGACAGCTTCGACTTCTGGACCTGGTCACGACAGGCCCTGGGCCCCGCTGGACTCGTCCTCGGCTGGACGCCCTTCCTCAAGAACAAGGTCCGCTCCCAGGCCCGCCGCACCCTGGACAAGTACATGAAGGACCACAACATCACCGGCCCCTGACTCCCGCTACCGGACCTCGCGCCCCTGCCTCAGCGGCTTCAGGTCCGGCGCCACCCAGCCTGCTCGTGCCTCGGCCGAGTCCAGGGTCGCCTTCTGGTAGTGGCTCGCCAACAGCCTCGCGTCGGCCAGCTCGGGGCTTGCCTCCAGCAACGCGTCGAGGGATGCGCTCCCGGGCGCCGCGTCCATCGCGCCCTGGACGAGCTCCGCCCAGCCCCGGGTCATCGTCTCGTGGTACTTGCCCGTCGCCCCGAGCGCCATGGCGTAGCCCCGGATGAGCCCGCGCAGGCGCGACAGTCCCCCCTCGAAGCCCTCCGCTCGCAGACACAGCCAGGCCAGCCGCAGATGCTCCCGGTGACGGAAGCGCTCTCCCGGCCAGGTGGCCGCCTCCACCGCCGTGAGGAAGTCCGCGTCCGTGTCCCCCACGCTGCCTCGTTGCTCGCTCATGATTTGGGGACCTTCTTCCTCGAGCCCGGCTTGCGCGCCGGTCGGGCCTCGCGGTCCACCTCGGCGAGGGCCTCCAGCCCCGTCGTCAAGCCCTCCACGTCCTCGTCTCCCAGCCGCTCCAGCACCGCGGCCTCCAGCGCCTCCAGGCGACGGTGGACCCGGGTGGCCAACGCCCGGCCCGTGCCCGTCAACAACACCTGGAACGAGCGCCGGTCCTCGGGCCTCGACTCCCGCTTCACCAGCCGCTTCGCCTCCAGCCGGTCCATGTAGCTGGTCAGTGTGGAGCGCTTGTGCGCGAAGGCCTGGTGCAGCTCGCTCAGCGACGTGTCTCCGGCTTCCAACAAGTAGGCCAACAGATGAGCCTCCCCCTGCGAGAGCCCCAGCGGAGGCTCGACGGCCTCCAGGAACAGGCCGATGCGGTGGGTGGCCCGGTGCACTTCCAGGACGAATCGGAGCCGCTTCATGGCGACAGCATAACAATCGCTCCGTTTTCGTAATTTCCGAAAGCGGAATGAATCGTCCTCCAGTCGACCCGCGTGCCCGCATCCCCCCGGATGCCCTATCCTCCGGGCATGCCCTCCGAGAACGTGCCCGTGGACGTGCTGGACCTCTGGCTCCTGGAGGCCGCCCTGGAGTTGCCGACGCCCCTCCACCTGCTCGTGGCGTCAGACCCCGCGGCCGCACTCAACATGCGCGATGACCCTCGCTTTTCCCACGAGGAGCTGTGCGAGCGCCTGGCCGCTCTCGCCGAGCGAGACCTCATCATCGTCCACGAGCACCCGGACGGCATGGAGGAGCTCTTCACTCCCGACGCGATTTCCAAGGCGCTCCTCCGGCCTCGCCCGCGCTCCTTCTTCGTCTATGAGCTCACGCCCTCGGGTGGCGCGCTCTGGGAGGCCCAGGCCCAGCCCGACTGGAGCCGCTACGTCAACGCGGGCGAGGAGCCCAGCGCCAATGAGGCCCCGGAGTCGTGGGTCATCGAGGCACTGAGCCTCGACATCGCCGAGGCGGAGTTCCGCTTCCACGAGGAGCTCGGCGACGGCAACCGCCCTGTCCCCGAGTCCAAGCTCGGGGAGGAACTGGCCCCCTGGAACGTGACGTACTGGAAGACGCTGCCGCGCGGGTATCGCCTCCGCTACACCAGCGTCCCTCGGACTCCCGACCCGGCCCGCGTCGCCGCGACTCCCCGTCGAGCACCTTGGTACACGCCTGTTCGACTGGGATGACGAGAGGAGCCGGGGTCCTCGCTCAGGGCGTCGTGGCCTTGGCTCCGGCGGCCTTCGGGGCCTCGGCCTTGTACACGTAGAGCGTGTAGTTCGAGCCCGTCGCGTAACCGGGCAGCTTCGCCGGGTTGAACACGCTGGTGCTCGACACCGTGCCTCCCGCGTAGCCGCTCGGCATCTCCACCAGCTTCAACGCACACCCCGCCAGCACGAGCCCCGCCACTGGGACGTCGTTGCTCACCAGCGTGCACGTCCCCGACGCCGTGAAGCTCCCTTCCGGGAGGTTGAAGCGCATGTGCGCCGGGATTTGCTGCCCCGCCGGAAACCGGGCGTCCGTGATTCGCAGGCACGCCGTCGCTGTCCCCACGCTCTTCTCGCCCCGGCTCACCCACCTGCCGTCGCGCTCGCGGCTCTTCGGGACGTAGATGCTCGCGCCCAGCTTCACCGTCGTCTCGAACGGCGCCTTCGCGCACACCGCCGCGTCCGGGGGCTTCGTCGGGTCCTCCTGCGTGCGGAACTGGTAGACCTCCTCCTCAGCTCGCGCCTCGGACGCTCCCGCCAGCACCACGCACGCACCCAGCACCACCGCACCACCGTGCCACCGCGACATAGGCTGCTCCCTCGGTTCGAGCCACCGGAGCCCCACGCGCAATCCGGCCTCATGTGCCGACAGGCCCGGCGCTCCGGCTGACCTCCGCTGCGAAAAAACAGAGACCTTCAATGCCCCTGGCGCGCACGGCCCCTCCGTACCGCGCGCGCCTGGAGGCCCGCTGCTACTGCCAGGACAGCGTGTACTCGGCGTCGAGCGGCCCCGTCTTCTTGCCGCTCACGTGCACCTGCTTTCCGCCCATCGCCTCGATGACCGCCTGGAGCACACCCTCGTGATAGGCCGGCGTCATGAAGTCGCGCTTCATCGTGAAGACGCCACTCGTGTCGCTCGTCCACGTCACGCCGCGCTCACCGTAGCTCACCGCCGCCCGGTAGCCCGAGTGCAGGTTGCCCAGCATCCGCTTCGGACTGTTCCCCGCCAGCAGCAACAACGTCTTGCCCGCCGCCGAGGACAGGAAGTCCGACGTCGCCTGCACTCCCATCCTCCGCAACGCCGGGTCGAACCCACCCAGCTGCGGCCCCATCACCTGCGCCGCCGTGAAGGACAACCGCAGGAACGCCGCCACCGGGTAGTTGAAGAAATCGATGTACTTCTTTTCGCCCGCGACGGCGAGGCAACGCTGCACCGCGGCTTCGCCACCAAGCACCTTCACCGCGCCAAGCACGCCATTGAAAAACAGTCCTCGCGCGGTGTCTTCTCGCGTCGCCAACGAGACGCGTTCCTCCAATTCGCGCGCGAGGTGAGGCTCGAGCGCGTCCGACGGCTGCTTCTTGTCTGTCATCAAACGGTGTCTCCACGGGGGAAGGAGGCACTCGAAGTTTACAGCCGAATCAACTGGGCGCCGTAGTGGATATTCGCTCCAACGGCCGCCACCAACACTATGTCCCCCGCCCCCAGTCGAACGCGACCCGCCTCCAGGTCCTCCGCGAGCAGGATGAGCATCCCCGCCGCCGACGTGTTTCCATACAAGTCAACATTGCAAGCGACCGCTTCCGGCGACAGCCCCGCGCGAGACACGAAGGCATCCATCACCCGCTTGTTGGGTTGGTGAAAGTAGTACCGCTTCACCTCACCCTTCAGCTCGGGTCTCGGACTCAACACCGTGTCGAGGCACTTCTGCATGTACTCGGGGTAGCTGCGCGCCACGCGAAACCCATCCACCACGAAGGCCATGTCCGCGGGACGCGACCGCCCTGGCTGGTAGGGAAGCTTCAACACCCCGCCCCCCTTGCGGATGACCAGGTCCCCATGCGCGTTGCCCGAAAACGAGGCCAGGATGCCCGCCCCGGCCGGCGCGTCCTGCTTCGTCTGGAGCACCACCGCTCCCGCCCCGTCCCCGAACACGTACATGGAGAGGTAGCCCTGGAGCGTCTTGGCCCGGCCCGGCCCCGGAGGCAGCTCGTCCAGGTACACCTCCCGGTTCACCAACGGCGACGTGAAGGCCGACGCCACCACCGCCACCGTGCGGAAGCGGCCCCCGTCCATCATCTTCTTCACCAGGTCCAACACGTACGTCGTGCCACCACACCCGTCGTCCACCACCAGCGCGAAGGCGTCCTCCCTCAGCCCCAGCCGATGGTGCAGTTGCATGGCGTCGTGGTTGAAGTGCGGCGCGTCCGGCGTGCACGTCACGACGAAGAGCGCGTCCAGCTCCCCCGCGTCCACACCCGAGGTCGTCAGCGCCTTGCGCAGCGCCACCTCGCACATGTCCGTGTTCGTCGCGGGATAGACATGGCCGTCGTCCTCCGGCGGAGGCACCGCGCGTCCCGTCACCTCGTCGATATCCCAGAGGAAGCGCCGCTCACGGATGCCCAGCTTCTCCTCGATGCGCTCCGCCGGCCAGCCGGGGATGGCTCGTGAGATGCGCGCATTGCTCACGCGACGCGATGGAACGAAAGCCCCGGCTCCGACGACACAGACATTGGGTGTCATTTCATGGCCTCGTCTTTTCACCGCCACGCCGGATGGGAGGGATTCCCTGGCCCGTTCTGTCGAGCAGGATTCACGCCAGAAACGAAGCCCTTGAAATGACGGTCCACTTTGTAAGAAGCGGCTTCATTTTTGAAGCCTCTGACGACCCTTCAACCGGGTAATTCCACGGATTTACTAGGGACGCGGTCGCACTTCAAAAATGAAGCACTTTGCGACATATCCGAAGCGGCCCCGCCGATACATTTACTTTCCGTGCGCGACGACTCCACTCAAGGCGGGCGGAGCCCCTGGAGAACCCCCCTGCGTTGCAAGTGATTGCGCACTTCCAGTGCCGAGACATCCGCGACCCACCCCTTTGCTACGTGCATGGAAGCCCGCTGGTTTTCAGGTCGAGCCGGTAAGCCGGGGTCCTCCTTGAGGTCGAGTGCTTCCCGGAGCGCGCGGGCCCGTGCCAGTCTCCGTCGACCGAAAGGCGTCGGAACCCACCGCCCCGTCGCGACGACTCATGTCCCGAGCGAGGCCCGACGAAATGGGACGTGCCCTCCCTCAAGTCCTACCCGCGCCGCTGGCAGCCCGTCATCCGACTCGTGCTCTTCGTCGGGGCCTATGCGCTCGGCGCCCGGCTGGGCTCGGTGCTCGCCTTCCCTCCCCACCTGGTCTCCGCCATGTGGCCCCCCAGCGGCGTGGCGCTCGTAGGGCTCCTGCTCACCCGACACCGGGAGTGGCCGCTGCTCGTGCTCGGCGCCATCCTGGTGGAGCCGTTCGCTGTCCACGACGCCCACCTGCCCGTCACCGCCGCCAGCTTCGTCGTCGCCACCGGCAACCTGCTCGAGGCCATGGTCGGCGCGGTGCTCCTGCGGCGACTGGTGCGCATCCACCCCGCGATGGACCGCGTGAGGGACGTGCTGGGACTGGTGGGGCTGGCCGCCCTCGGCAGCACCCTCATCAGCGCCAGCCTGGGCATGGGCTTCATGCTGTCGAACCAGCGCCTGACCCCCAGCGACTTCTGGCCCTCCTGGCGCGTGTTCTGGGTGGGCAACGCCATGGGCGTGCTGCTGGTGGCGCCCCTGCTGCTCACCTGGCTGTCGCGGGGACTCGACGGGTGGAACCGGCAACGGCGCCTGGAGCTGGCCACGCTGCTGCTGCTGCTCGGGGTGGCCACCCAGTGGGTGTTCAGCATGCCGCCCACCGCGGCGCCTCCCGCCACCTTCCACCCCGTCACCTACCTGTCCTTCCCCTTCCTGCTGTGGGCCGCCCTGCGCTTCGAGGCCCGGGGCACCACCATGGCCACCGCGGTGATGTCCACGCTCGCCCTCTGGCACACCGCCCACGGCAACGGCCCCTTCGCCCAGTTCGCCTGGCACAACGACAGCCTCACCTTCCTCCAGTCCTTCCTCGCCGTCGCCAGCGTGTCCGGACTGCTGCTCGCCAGCGCCCTCAGTGAGCGACGCCGCGCCCAGGAAGAGGTGAGCCACCTCAACCAGGAGCTGCGCCAGTCCCTGGAGACACTCGCCGCCACCCAGGCCACCCTCGTGCGCCGCGAGCGCATGGCCGCGCTCGGTGAGTTGAGCGCCACCGTGGCCCATGAGGTCCGCAACCCCCTGGGCGCCATCTCCAACGCGCTCGCCGCCATCCGCCGACTCGCGCCCCAGACGGCCACCGGGCCCGCGGGCACCCTGCTCGGCATCATGGATGAGGAGGTCCAACGCCTGGACCTCATCGTCAATGACCTGCTCGACTTCACCCGGCCCATGGAGCCCCGGCTGCGGGCCCAGGCGCTCGGGCCCGTCGTCGAGGGCGCGCTGACCGCGTCCCTGCGCTCAGGGCCTTCGGGCATCAGCGTCTCACGCGCCCTGGACGACGCGCTCCCGCCCATCGACCTGGATGCCCACCTGCTCCACGTCGCCCTCACCAACCTGTTCACCAATGCCGTGCAGGCCATGCCCTCCGGCGGCAACCTCGTCACGCGCATCGAACCGGATACTCGCGCCGGGACTCCTCACGCGAGGCTCACCATCTCCGATACCGGGCACGGCATCGCTCCCGAGGTGCAACAGCGCATCTTCGAGCCCTTCTTCACCACCCGCGCCAGCGGCACCGGACTGGGGCTCGCCATCGTCCGCCGCATCGTCGACGGACACCACGGCGAGGTCACCGTCAACAGCACCGTCGGCCAGGGCACCACCTTCACCGTGTGGCTGCCGTGCGCTGGGGTACAGTCCTCCGTCTGAAGCTGTGAAGCCGTGACGGTCCGCTTCGCGAGGTCTTCTGGACAGGTTGGGCCCGATGGGGCGCACCGCGCGCCGCTTCGATGGAGCCCCAGGACTTCGAGACACGGCGCGGACGTCCTCACGCCTTCCGTGTTCGCCACGCTCGAGACGGGCCGGACACCGTGGCTCGCACCACGGTGTCCGTGTCCCGTCGCGCGAGCGCCCCTTGAACAGGGCGCCCACCCCACTGCTTCTTCAGAACGGGATGTTGTCGTCGTCGCCCGGGGGCGGAACGTCGTCCTGGTAGCCGCCACCGCCACGACCGCCGTAGCCGCCACCACCTCCGCCGCCACGGTTGTCGTAGCCCTCGCTGCCGCCGCCCCCGCCACCCTGCTGACGCGCCATCTCCGCCTCGATGGCCGCGAGCAACTGGCGCTCCTTGTCGTGCCAGCGCGACTTGCTCGGGTCGTTCAGCGAGCGGCGCGCGCCATTCGCGTAGAACTCCAGGTCCTGCAGGCTCGCACCCACCACCGGCGCGCCCTTGCTGCGGCCGTAGTTCGGGAGGAGCATTCCGTCCCCTCCGCCGCCACCACCGCCAGCACTCGGCGCCGCCGCGCGACGAGGCGCCGCGGAGGCCGCATCCGGCGTCCCGCCGATGGACAGCTCGCCCATCTTCAGCGTGAAGCCTTCTTCGTTCTTGAACGCCGTGCCGACGCGCACCTGCTCCACGCGCCCATCGGGACGCCGCACCGCCACGGTGACTGGATAGCCTTGCTCACTCATGGCGCCCGAATCCCATCACCAGCCCCACACTGTCAACGGGAGCGCGCACCCTCCTGTCCGCCATCCACATGGCCGCCTGGATGACGCTCTTCCGCCCTCGCGAACCGGGGTCCGACGCACGCCACCTCGCCCATGGCGGAACGCTCTGGACACAACCGGGCAGGAGCGCGGCACACCCATGCGCGTCCTCGACCTTGCACCCGAGCACATCGCCGCACAGCCGCGCCGGGCCTGTGGCCCCCAGGCACTACCGTGCTCGACATGGTGCACAGCGCCTGCCACCCAGGCACCTCGCCTCTACCGGGCTCGGCATGGCGAGCCGTGCCGGACACCTGGGCACCTCGCCTCTCTACCGTGCCTGGCTTGGCGCGCAGGGCCTGACACCCAGGCACCTCGCCTTCACTGTTCCTGGCCTGGCGTGCCTCTGGCTCGGAGTCGGGGCTCCTGGACAGGCGAAGCTCATGTTTTGAATACACGTCTCACTCAGCGGCCCTTCTCAGGGACACTTGAACGAGGCGGAGGGCTCCCTCACTTCGGGAGCCCACCTCGAATGGACCGCGAGCTGGAGCGCGAAACCGCCGCGACTCCGCTGCCGCTACGCCATCCTGCCCTTCTTGCCACGCGCCGCCGTCTTGGACCGGGACGCTCCACGCGTCGCGGCCACCGGCTGGGCCGCCTGCAGCGCCTTGCTCGCCGCACGACCGCGAGGCAGCTTCACGTCCTGCACCGACTGCGGCCGGGCGTCATCCACCCACGCCGTCGGACGACGGTCCGTGCGCATCAGCAACCGCAGCTTCTGGTAGTGCGCCGAGCAGTACCCCTTCGAACGACTGGGGCGCTTGCAGCCGATGATGGCGCACGAACGCGAGCCATCCGCCGTCTTCGCTCCACGCGCCACCGGAGCCGGCGCCTTCGCCGCGCCCCGCGTCGCCACCAGCGGCAACTCCACCTGCGCCGCCGGACGACGACCGGGCTTGCCACGCTTCGCCGCCGGAGCCGGCAACACCGCCGCCTGCCGCGTCGTCGCCGCGGGACGAACTCCCGCCAACGCTCCCAACCGGCTGGTCAGCGGCGCCAGTCGGAACGTCACTGAACGCAGCATGTCCAGGGCCTCGAGGCCCTCCTCCAACCGATTCACCGCCTGCTGCAAAGGCACCAGCTGGGACTGCAGCTCGCGCCGGAACATCTCTCCAAGCTCATTCGCAATGGACATGTGCCGGGAGGATATACGCCGTCCTGGGTTATCGACAGGAAATACACTGCACGACGCGCGCCAACGGTCATCCTCCGAGCGATTTTGGGTCCCCACCCCTTCTCGGAGGTTCTGCGCTCAAAAGAGCGCTCAGACCGGAGGGCCCCCCTCTGAAACAGACGTATCAACCCCGGCCGTGGGCGGCGAGACGGCCTCCTCGGCCTTCCCCGCCTCCACTCCCTGGGGTGCTCGCGAAGCCTGGGTCTCCACCGTCGCGGGGCGCTCGGACAAGAGGGCGGTCGCCGTCGGGCAGGAGCGCACCATCGAGGAGAGGGCCCACACAAACAACAGCGTGACGACGAACGGGTGACCCACGACGAGTTCCTCCCAGCATTCGGATGCCCACCAAGAACGCGACGGGCGGGATTCCTTGGACCCGGTGGGATACGAACAACCATAGGCAAAGGGTCTGACGTGCCCTGGAGGGAGGGGCAGGGGCCCGCCGAGCAGCCCCCTCCCAGGCATGCCCCCAGGGCCCCCGCGGCGGCGCGACGGATGTTAAAGGAGGCGGGACATGACTCCGGCCCCTCCTTCCGTCCGCTTCCGAGGCACCGACTCCTACCTGACCCACGAGGGCCTCCAGGCCGCCGTCAACTGCGCCCTCACCCTCCAGCGACCCCTGCTGGTGAAGGGCGAGCCCGGCACCGGCAAGACGCTGCTGGCGGAGGCCATCGCCCAGGCCCTGGGACATACGCTGCTCACCTGGCACGTCAAGAGCACCACGCGCGCGCAGGACGGCCTGTATGTCTACGACACCGTGCAGCGCCTGTATGACTCGCGCTTCGGCGACGGCGACGTGCGAGACATCCGGCGATACATCCGCATGGGCCCCCTGGGCGAGGCGTTCTCCGCCCCCGAGCGCGTCGTGCTGCTCATCGACGAGGTCGACAAGGCGGACCTCGAGTTCCCCAACGACCTGCTCCACGAGTTGGACCGGATGCGCTTCCGCGTCACCGAGACGAACGACGAGGTGGCCGCGAAACACCGCCCCATCGTCGTGATTACGTCCAACAACGAGAAGGAGCTGCCGGACGCGTTCCTGCGCCGCTGCGTGTTCCACTTCATCGACTTCCCCGACGCGGAGCTCATGCGCCGCATCGTCGACGTGCACCACCCGGGGCTCGACGCCGCGCTCGCGGACCAGGCCCTCAAGGTCTTCTACGAGCTGCGCGGCTTCACCCGCCTGCGCAAGCGGCCCTCCACCAGCGAGCTCATCGACTGGATTGCCGTGCTCAAGGCCCAGGGCGTGAGTGACTTGAAGCTGGACGAGAACCTGCCGTTCCTCGGCGCCCTGCTGAAGAAGGAGCAGGACCTGGTCTCCGTCGCGGAGGCCTTCGGACGCGGCCGGCGCACCCGGGCCTGAGCCATGTTCCTGCCATTCTTCTACGAGCTGCGACGACGGGGCGTGAAGGTGGGCGCGCAGGAGGCGCTCGCCCTCGCGGGTGCGCTGAAGGCGGGCCTGCATGACAGCAGCCTCGATGGCTTCTACCACGTGGCTCGCGCGCTCCTGGTGCACTCGGAGACGCAGCTGGATTCGTTCGACCAGGCGTTCCTGTCCCACTTCCAGGGCGTGGAGACCGCGGGCCTGGAGCTGACGCAGGAGCTGATGTCCTGGCTGGAGGAGGCGCGCGACCGGCCGCGGTTGACGCCCGAGGAGTTGGCGCTGCTGGAGGCGCTGGACCCC
The DNA here is from genome assembly GCF_010894455.1 of Myxococcus eversor. Taxonomy (GTDB): domain Bacteria; phylum Myxococcota; class Myxococcia; order Myxococcales; family Myxococcaceae; genus Myxococcus; species Myxococcus eversor. Next base: position 12,576 of record NZ_JAAIXY010000040.1, read on the forward strand.
GAGGAGATTCGTCGCCTGTTCGAGGAGCGGCTGCGCGAACAGAAGGAGCGGCACGACGGCGGCAACCGGTGGATTGGCACGGGGGGCACGTCGCCGTTCGGCAACAACGGGTTCGCGCGCGGGGGGATGCGCGTGGGGGGCAAGGCCGGCGGCAAGCAGGGCATGGCGATGATGCAGGCGGGGGCTCGCAGGTATGCGGGGTACCGCGATGACCTGGTGCTCGATACGCGGCAACTGGCCGTGGCGCTGCGCAAGCTGCGCGCGTTTGCTCGCGATGGGGCTCCGGATGAGCTGGACATCGACGAGAGCATCTCCGCCACCGCTCGCAACGCGGGGGAATTGGAGGTCGTGACTCGGCCTCCGCGCAGGCCGAACACCCGCGTGGTGCTGGCCATGGACGTGGGTGGGTCCATGGACCCGTATGCGGCGGTGATGAGCCGGCTGTTCTCCGTCGCGAGCCAGGCCACGCACTTCAAGGAACTGCGCATCTATTACTTTCACAACTGTGTGTACGGGAAGCTGTACGCGACTCCGCAGCTCACGGGTGGAATGACGGTTCCGGAGTTGGTCGCGCAGGTGGGCCGGCACCACAAGCTCGTCATGGTGGGCGATGCGTCCATGGCCCCGTATGAGCTGGCCATCCGCACGGACGCCGAGGGGCGATACAAGGCGGACGGGCAAGAGGGGCTGACGTGGCTGATGCAACTGGCCCAGCACTTCGAGCGCAATGTGTGGCTCAACCCGGAGCCCATGGGTTCGTGGCGCTCGGGGTCCATCGCGATGATTGCGCAGGTGTTCCCCATGTTCTCCCTGACCGTGGAGGGCTTGGGTGAGGCCGTGGCGCATCTGACTCGCGGGCGGACCGTGAAGGGTGCGGCGGCGCGGCGCTGAGTGACTCAGCGGTCTCGGGGTGATGGAGCGAGCAACCCCGCGAGCGCGCCCACCGCCGTGGAGCCCAGGGCCACGAGCATCTGGGGCAGTGGCCACTCGGGCCGCTTGTAGGCCACGACGAGTCCACCGACGAGGGCCGTCAGCGCGGTGAGCCCCAGGGTGACCACCACGATTCGGTAGATCCATCGGTCCGCGAATGGGTCCTCGGTGAGGCTCCTCGCCATCTCCGTTGGCGCCAGCTTCGCGCGCTGAAGGAACTGCTCGTCCGTCAGTCGCTGACTCAGCAGCTCCACATCGACGAGCCGTCGGGCTTTCATACGGAACTCCTCTGGCACCGGGCGAGCGCGGCATTGAGCCCGGCAGGGTGTCCCGGAGGGCAGAGCAACTCGCATGCCTCGGAGTTCTGGTGCGCGAGTACCGGGATGCGACGTGACTGGACAGCCGCGCCCTGGCCGAAACGCTCCATTCCCTGGACGATTCCGGGGAGCGACGGACCGGTCAGTCCTCGGTAGAGGACTCACCTTCGGCACCGTCCGGTCGGCCCAGCCTTCTTTCGATGGCCTTGCGGTGGACACCGAGCAACCGCGCAGCAGCGCTCTTGTTTCCCTCGGCCAGTGTCATCGCCTCGGCGATGAGGGCCTGCTCGACGTGCAGCAACCGGTCCCCTATCTCAGGCAGCCTCAGGATGGACCTGGCGAGCTGCTTCACCGGGTCCTCCGTGGGTATCCCTCGCCGCTCGCGCCCCGGGAGCTGGGCCAGCGTCTCCGGTGTCACATGGTCCTCCTCCGCGAAGACGGTCAGTCGGTCCACCAGCGTGCGGAGCTGACGCACGTTGCCGGGCCAGCTCGCACGGGTCAGCACCGCCACGGCCTCCTCGGAGAATTGGAGCCGGCGTCGCTGACGGGTCACGAAGTGGGCCAGGAGCGCGGGAATGTCCTCACGCCGCTCGTCGAGCGCCGGCACCTGCACCTCGAGCACCGCGAGCCGGTAGTACAAGTCCTCGCGGAAGCCTCGCTGCTTCACGCGCTCCTCCAGGTCCGCGTGCGTCGCCGCGACGACTCGCCCCTGGAAGACGAGGTCCTCCGTCGAACCCACACGACGGTAGGCCCCCGTCTCCAGGACACGCAGCAACTTGGCCTGGAGGCTGAGTGGCAGCTCGGCGATTTCGTCCAGGAAGAGCGTTCCCGGCCCCACCGCCGACAACAGACCTTCTTGTCGCCGCTCCGCTCCAGTGAAGGCGCCTCGCTCGTGACCGAAGAGCTGCGACTCCATGAGGAACTCGGGAATGGCGCCGCAGTTGACGTCCAACCACGGCGCATCCGGCCGCGGCCCCAACGTGTGGAGCGCGCGGGCCACCAGCTCCTTGCCGGAACCCGTGGGCCCCGTCACCAGCGCGGGCCGGTCCGACAGCGCCACGCGCCGGACCACCGAGAGCAGTCGCTTCATGGCCTCGGACGTGCCCACCACCCCTGAAGGCAGCCCCTCCGGCCCGTTGCGGGCGCGCAGCACACGTACCTCGTGCTCCAGCTTCCGTCGGTCCCTCAACCCCTCGAGGATGGGGAGGATGAGCTCCTCACACAGCTCGTCCTTGAGGACGTAGTCATAGGCGCCCAGCCGCATGGCGGCTCGAATCTCCGCCATCTCGTTGGACACCGTCACCACGATGGGCACCGCGCTCGTGTGGCGACGAATCTCCCCGATGAGCGTCAGGCCATCGCGGTTGCGTGAATCCGAGTCCAGGCGGATGTCGACCAGGGCCACGTCCACGGAGGTCTCGGCGAGCACCTTGCGGGCTTCGACCAGGCTCGCCGCCTCGCACAACTCCACGCCCACCATGGGGGACAACACCGAGGTGAGCACCCGGCGCGCGCTGCGCTGGTCATCGACAATGAGGATTCTCATGCGACCTCCTGTGTGGTCGGGGCCTTGATGCTTCCATCCAGCGGCGTGTGGACCCGAAAGCAGGTGCGGTCGTCCTCACGGTGCACGGAGATGCTCCAACCGAAGCGACGGACGATTCGCTGCGTGACGGCGAGCCCCAGCCCCAGGCCCCCCTGTCTCGTGGTCACCCAGGGGTCGAAGAGCGTGTCCCTCGCGGACTCGGGCACTCCAGGACCCGAGTCCCAGACCTCGAGGACTCGCTCGGTGCGCTCTTCCCTGGCTCTCACACCGATGTGGCCCGCGGGTCCCGCCGCCTGTGCGGCGTTGCGCAGCAGGTTGGCGAAGAGCTGCACCATGGCATCTGGCTCCGCGAGCAGCGTGAGCTCGGGAGCCACGTCGACGGAAGCCACCACCCGTGCCTCCTGCATCTGGTCGCGGATGAGGTCCAGCGCACGGCGGACACGGGGGAGCACGAGGACAGGCTCCAGCTTCGGTGGAGGGAGCGACAGCCGGCGGAGCGAGATGAGCATTCGCTCCAGTCGCTCGATCTCCTCCTGGCCGATGTCGATGTCCTCACCGTCGAGCGACTTCCCCTTGCCGCCCTGACGCAGCAGGTGCCGGAAGAAGTTCAGGGGATAGGCCATCTCATGTGAGATTTCAGCGCTCAGCAGGGCCAGGGCCAGACGCTTCTCTTCATGCGCCGCGTCCACCTGGGCCTGACGCAGTTGCTCCAGCTCACGCAGGACCTGGGTGTTGTGCAGCGCCACCCCGGCGAGGCTCGCGATGGTGTGGAGCAGCTCCAGGTCTTCCGAGGTGTAGAGGGCCTGTTGCTCCTTGGGGGCCAGCAACAGAACACCTCGGAGCTCACCGAGCGAGCGCATGGGCACGAGCAGCTTTCGCTGCCATGCGTCTTCCTGCGTCCACAGATGGGCTCCCGCGCCCAGACGTGCCCGCGCGTCCTCGGGGAGATGGGACACAGCGCTCAGCTCGGCCGTGTCGAGCACCTGGACTCGGCCGGTGGACAGCCAGCGCAGGATGACTCGCTCCACGGTGTCGCGGATGGCCCCTGGGTCCCTGGGCGCCGCCAGCTCGTCACTGAGCTGCTCGACTGTGGGCCGGAACTGGAGGGTCGCGGGAAAGAAGAGCCGGTCGACCCAGGGCTTGCCCAGGAGGACCAACACCACGAAGACACTCACTGCGGCGACCCCGGGGAGCACATCGGGGACTCCGTAGGTCGCGAGGAGCTGCGACATTCCGCGCCACGTGAAGGCCGCCGCGAGCAGTCCCGCGAGGACCAGGGGCACGGCCATCAAGCGCCGCGTGAGCACCGCAGTCACTTCGAGCACGTTCTGACGGATGAGTCCGTGGCCGATGGACAGCGGAAGCGTGGCGATGAGGCAGGGGACCATCAGGTAGAGCCCCCGGCCGAAGAAGACGAAGAACGCGACGAGCACGGGCAACAGCGCCAGGCCCCAGGCAGCGGAGAGGAGCTCTGCTCGCTGGCGGCCCTTGCTGCCTCGGATGCGCACGAGGATGGAAAGGCCGCAGACGAGCAGAGAGCCTTGGGAGAAGTCATTGACCCGGGCGCGCATCCACGCCGTCTCGAGCCCTGCGTGGGGCGCGACCAGCAACCACGCGGCGACTCCGAGCGCTCCCGCGCACAGTGCCGCGAGCGCCGTACGCCAGAGGCGACGGAAGCGGACGGGGCGCTCGGGAAAGGCATAGCCGAGCCAGATGAGACCGATGCCAGTGCCCAGCCGCGAGGCGATGAACAGCGGCATGTACGCGGCACGCGTGTGGTAGTCGAAGAGGGTGAGCAGGAAGACGAAACCCGAGATGCACAACACTCCGTAGGCCACTGCTCCGTCACGTCGCCCCGCCAGCAGCAGGACGAGCAGCCCGGACCAGAGGAGGAACGCCCCCACCAAGGCGTAGACGCCGTAGAGGAAGAGCACCTCCTCCGCGCCGAAGAGGCGGATGGGTTGGCGCAAGGTGAGCGGCTGGCTCCCTTGCGAGAACTCCAGCGAGACCTCGGCGCGCCCCGCGTCATGCGCGCGCTGAATGCAGTCCTGGAGTTGCTGTCCCGGGAAGACGCCTTGCCGGGCCAGGGCCACATCGATGGCATCACCGTCACAGGCGATGACGGGATTGGGGTGTCGCAACGGGAGGCGCTGATTGTTCCATTGCGGCAGATAGACCGAGGAGAAGGCTCCGTAGGGGTCCACCAGCAGCGAGGCGAAGGGAGTGCCCCAGGTACCCCAGGCGCTGGAGGTGACCGCGGCCCCCAGACCGAGCGACGCCGCGGCCAGCACCGCCACGACAAAGCGCAATGAGGAACTGGGGCCCGCTGTCATCCGTTCATCTCCCCCCACGACGTCAACCTGGCGCTTCGGCGCGGGCGTCCTTCGCGAGTCCGTACAGCGTGGCCACGGACTCACCGAGGACCAGCGCCGCCAGCTCATTCTGGAACGAATGGCTGGCGGGACGCACGTCGTCGAGCTCACGGGCGCGCTCCGCGAGCCATGTGCCCAGGTGTGAAAATCCACCCGCCCCCGCGACCTCGGCTCCGAGCCGCGCTACCCGGGGGGCTGCTCGAAGCAGTCCTCCTGGAGGCACGCCGAGCGCGGCTGGGAAGCTGACGCCGTGCAGTCGCGCGTCCTCTTCGTGGTCCAACGCGTCGTCCAGGCACTGCGAGCTGAGCAGGAGCAGGTCGAAGGCTCGACGGAAGGTGGGGAGCCGCTCCGGCCTGCCGTGAGCGAGGATGAGGCAGAACGAGGCGGTTCCCAGCCACGCCACCTTGCGGCTGACGAGGTCCACATACTGGGGGATGGTCAGGGCTCGCTGTTCGAGACAGGTGCGTTCGAGGTCCATCCCGGATTCCCAAGCGGTCAGCGCGGCATGCGTCGCATGCGTAGCAAGAGCCTCGCTGCCTGTGGCGTCAGCGAGAGACCGACACCACTGGTCGAACAGGCATGCCCCCAGCCGTGGCCACTCCGGTCGGTCGGCCACTTGACCGTCCGAGAGGCGGTCGATGAAGAGCCCGAAGAAGCCCCCGCGCCGATGGGCCCGGAGGTAGTGACGCCGATGTTCCCCGGACAAGTGAGGTCGCCCCTGGAGCTTCGCGTCCTCGGAAGCGAAGTCCGAGAGCGATTGGAAGGGCTTGAGCGCTGCGTAATCCCCCCAGCCTCCGTCAGTCTGTTCCGTCAGTCCGAGGTGGAACGGGAGTTCCGCCGCGAGCGACCGCAGGTCCACCGGAAGCCCTTCGACAGATTCGGCATAATCAAGGCGGCACTCATCCATGATGGCAGCTCAGTAGCAATTGAATTGGACTCGACTTTCACGCTGAGCCCTCATGCACGATGCGAGATTGCCATCGCCATAGGGTTCGAGGCTAACGAGCTGATTCGGTGCAATCAGGGCCCTGAGTTGCTTGATGAAATCATCGCTCCAGCGAAGCGTCACGCCCGAATGGCGTCCATCCCGGGAGACAAGAAGCACATCCGAGTCATAGGTCTCCTGCAGAACGGCACGGATACCCGGATGGTCGTCGAAAATAGCGGCCTGCTTCAACCTCGTAAGCAAGCGATGCGCTTCCAAACCCGCTGGGCTCTTGTCGTCCGTGTGGCTGAGAAGGCCGTGATAGACGAGCTGGATTTCATACGGACCTGCGTCGAGAACCGAAGCTCCACCCACCACTCGCGGCGTACCGGGCTTGCTGTCCTTGTCCTGGATGTTCCTCACAGCCGCATAGACAGGGTTCAAGAGGGCCATCCTGAGGCGAACAAGCTGCTCATCGAAGTCCAGGACAAGAGACTCCTCGGCATGGGCAGACAATATCCCATTAATCTCATCACACATCGACTGAGGAATGACCCCCAGCCCGGCAGTTCGAAATGCGTCACAAAGTTGCTGACGCCGCTCAATCCCCGCCAGCAACCCAGCCTCCACCTGCGGCGAAGGGAAAATCTTGCCGTAGATACGCCGGAGCAACTCCTGCCTCACCAAGTTTTTCGATTTCATGTACTTTCCCGCTTCACCCAGCGCAAGACCGCGATGATCCAAAACACTTCCGCCTAGGGAGTCACCTCTGGCGTTTGCCAGCCCCCAAAGCATCCTTCAGGACCGGACTGCCCCCAAGGACCAGGAGCGCCCCCCCTCTGCCTTCCGCGATATGGCCTTTACCGAGAATGGGAGCCCAGCTTGGAGTAGGCCTGATGCCCGCCAAATGATTCGTCATGCGCCGGCCCATCCTTTAGGAGAGCAGCAGCCAAGGCATTGGGAGTCCGCTCCAACTGCCGCCCGATATCCTCGAGAATCGCGCCAACGACAACACCCTCGTTCGCCAGCACCGCGGGGTCCTCGGGCAGAGGCAACTCCCCATCCTTGTCTCCCAGCAGCAACTCCACATGTGACTCATCCGGGTCACGGAGCAGGTCGCCGCTGTGAAGCGCGACAACTCGCCACGCGTCATCCAAGACAGGTGCGCCCGAAGAGCCCCTCGTTACATCACAGATGTACCAGAGGCGGGAGGCAATATTTTCGACACCTGATGCGGCCGGATTGCTCAGCGAGACAACCTTGTTTTCGCGAAGAGCGATGCGCTTGGACGCCCCGAGCGGATGGTGAATGATTGAAACAGCATCTCCGGGATGGCTCGTCAATCCCCCTCTAAGCCACAGCCACCCCTGGCGCAGGAGGTCCGCGCCTTCGATGGAACGAGGCGCGACCGCCACCAGGGCGTAATCCAGGTTGGCATCCGCGATGAAGCACCGCTCCGGCTCGAGAGCAAAGCTAATCGTCGCTCTCCTGGAAACACCGGGGCTCTCGCTCTGCTCAAAGTCAACCTGATAGCGCTGCGCCGTTTCTTTTGTCTGCAAGATGTGATGGTTCGCCAGGAGAAGCTCCGGACCCACCAGAAACGCCGTCGCACCGTTTCCCATCCAATCGGGTTGGCTCCGGAGCCGAAGCCTGGCGACGGATTCCGCCGCCCTCAACCCGTTCAAGAGATATGAGATATCAAGGTAGTCCGCACTTCCAAATGTAACTGTGCCTGCCACGGTTGTTCTCCTTGGATGGGCCCATGGTGAGCGGTCTTGTCCGCCTGATTCCAAGCCTCCCGCCGAGAAGCTCGTCACGGGGTCACGAAGCACATCAGCCCTTGCGCTCATGCACAGCTCGACCCAAAGCAACCCGCATGCCTGACATGTCCTCGGCGAGGCACGGCACTGAACAATCCCCCACTCCAACTGGCGCCCGGCGAGCTCCTGGTCGAATCCGTCCACGCCTCCTCGTCGTGTGGACGCAACCGTCCAATCAGCGAATGGGTCCCTGAGAAACATCGAAAGCAAGACAGTGAGGCACAGGCCTTGCTTTCCTACCGGGAGTCCATCCACCTGGAGTTGCTCGGCTGTCCCAGCCAGGGAGGGCCCTAGATGCATCCTGATGGGTGGCTCTCATCTCAGCGACTGCCACAAGCCCCGGAGCACCCAACATGCCCACAGAGAGATTGACCTTCAAGATTGCGTGGAGAGAACCTATTCCCGCCAGGCTCACCTATCTCATCGACAATGGCACCGTCATCACCCACCCGAATGGCGATGACGACAGGCTCACCGGCACACAGGAAATTCTCTTCACCTACGATGCCCCAAAATCCGACATCCACATCATCCGCTGGCTGCTCTGGTTTCCAGAACATACCTTGACGAAACTCGCCGCCACGGCACGCCGGAGTTCTAGCAGGAAGTTCTCGCCCCTCAACAGCCAACCCGGAGAACAGAAGATTTATTGGGAAAGGTCGGGTGCCTTGTGAGGAAGGGCTCGACGTTCTGGGCTCCTTGGCTCGTGCTCTGCTTGAGCAGCGCGGCCCTGGCCAGCCCCGCGCTCGACCAACTCAAGCAAGCAAGCCTCCATGAGCAGCGCTGTCTGTGCCAGCAACTCGAGACTCAGACACTGTTCACCCGCGTTCGGGAAACCACCACGCCAGTGGACTCTCAATCCTCGGCGGGAGAACTCCTCGCGCGCGCGGAGGCAGCAATCCAGGCCTCGGTCGATGACGCGAAGGCGGGCTTCACCATCGCCCCCCTGCGATTCATCGAGGGATATAAAGGTCCCCTCAACCCTCAACTGACCTTCGCCGCGTTCGACGACGGCCGGACTCGGCTGGGCGCGGCACTCAACGGCGTGTATTCCGTTGCAAAGAACCCTTCCCCCAAAGGCCTCAAAATCTCCTTCTGTTCCTACGATGAAGGGGCATATCGGAACACCCTTGATAGGGCAGGCCCCTCACTGCGTCGTGCCTGCGCCGTGGTGGCCTCGCTGCCAGACCCAGCACCGGGTTTTTCTCCGGGAGACGAAGAGCCCATCGAACGAGAGACCTGGCGCATCGTGCGCCATCTCTGTGGTGTCGACGAGGCGCCTCAGGTCGAAACGAAATCCCCTCCTGGCTCCTGCAAGCAAACGTGGACGTTCGAGGACGCCGCCATCCGGGTGGTCCGGGCCATCCAGAACGAAACCATTCGCCTTGAGAGGATTGGAGTACCTGCTCAAAAAGAAATGTCCCAGCTCACCGAGCGACTGGAGCCCTTCACCGCGGAGCTTCAGACCTTGGCCGAGCACGAAGCACCTGGCTTCGTGCCCCGTTTTACGACGATCGAGGACGCCATCCGCCAGTACGCGTGGCGCCGCTCGCGATATGTGCTGGGCGTCGATGGGCGCGTGGACTTCTTCCCCTTAAAGGGGGGCTTCAACCCATCTGCTGAACCCGACAAAAACCCACTTCCCAGGGCACAGCTCGCCTCCTGGCAGGCCAATCTGGCTGGTTCATGGGGACGCGAGCGTGTCTTCCTCAAGATGGGGTTGCTCCTGGGGCAGAAGCGAAGCGAGCACATGGACTCCCTCAACCCCTTGAGCCCAGGCCTGTCCTTCAAGGCCACCTATGTCGTGGGTGCACTCGTGGGTCAGCTCACGGACGATGAGGAGAATGTTCAGGTCGAGGGACAGGAGTTGCCTCCACATCTGCTCGTGGGCATGGAGGGCTCCGTCGCGTTCGTGACGAAGCGAACTCCGACACATCCCAATCTCGTGGACAACGCCAACGCCGCGCTCTGGCTCGAGTTCCGCTTCACCGAGAAGCTGGCGGTGCGCACCGGATTCCAGCTCGATGCAGAAACCGTGACGCGCCCGGAGGACACCTCCTCGACACCACCCAGGGCGGAGCTCGGCAAGCTCCAGTACTCCGTCCCGGCATTCGTCCTGACGGCACTCCAGTTCTGATGCTCCATGTGTTCCCGGTCATGGCTTCACCACACGAGAGCAACTCCCACCTTTCGTGTGATGCGGCGGCACACCGCTGAAGTCGCTCGCCGCCCTCTCCCGGAGCAGGGAATTCCCGGCCCCCCGTGGACCACAGGACGGCGGGCGGGCGAGGACTCTCGTTTCGTGCGGCGCACCGGCCCCAGTTACGGCATGGTGCGCCCCACGAGAGGACCTCATGACGACCGACAATCAGCAGGACGTGCTGAGCATCAACACCATCCGCACCCTGGCCATGGATGCGGTACAGCAAGCCCACTCGGGTCACCCGGGGGCTCCCATGTCCCTGGCCCCCGTCGCCTACCAGCTCTGGCAACAGGAGCTCCGGTATGACCCGTCCCACCCCATCTGGCCCGACCGCGACCGCTTCATCCTCTCCAACGGCCACGCGTCCATGCTCCTCTACGCCCTGCTCCACCTGGCAGGCGTCAAGCGCGTCACCCGCGACTACAAAGTAGAGGACGCCCTCAGCGTCTCGCTCGAGGACATCCAGAAGTTCCGCCAGCTCGACTCCGTCACCCCCGGCCACCCCGAGTACCGGTGGACCAGCGGCGTCGAAACCACCACCGGCCCCCTGGGCCAGGGCGTCGCCAACAGCGTGGGCATGGCCATCGCCAGCCGCTGGCTCGCCGGCCACTTCAACAAGCCCGGCTTCGAGATGTTCTCCCATGACGTCTACGCCATCTGCGGCGACGGCGACCTCATGGAAGGCGTCGCCTCCGAAGCCGCCTCCATCGCCGGCCACCTCCAGCTCCCCAACCTCTGCTGGCTCTACGACTCCAACCACATCTCCATCGACGGCAGCACCGACCTCGCCTTCACCGAGGACGTGGGCCGCCGCTTCGAGGGCTACGGCTGGCGCGTCCTCCGCGTCCCCGACGCCAACGATTTGACCGTCCTCGGCGAGGCCCTCCACACCTTCAAGACCCTGCGCGGCAAGCCCACCCTCATCATCGTCACCACGCAAATCGCCTTCGGCGCCCCCAAGCTCCAGGGCTCGTCCAAGGCCCACGGCGAGCCGCTCGGCGATGAGGAGATCAAGGGCACCAAGCGCAACTACGGCTGGCCCGAGGATGCGAAGTTCCTCGTCCCCGAGGGCGTCCGCGAGCGCTTCCAGGACCGCATGGGCGCCCGCGGCAAGAAGCTCCGCGAGGAGTGGGATGCGCGCTTCGTCGAATACCAGAAGCAGTTCCCCGAGCTCGCCGATGAGCTGACTCGCATGCAGCGCCGCGAAGCCCCCAAGGGCTGGGACTCCGAGCTGCCCACGTTCCCCACCGACGCCAAGGGCATGGCCACCCGCGAGTCCAGCGGCAAGGTGCTCAACGCCGTCGCCAAGAACTACCCGTGGATGGTGGGCGGCTCCGCCGACCTCAACCCGTCCACGAAGACGTACATCAACGGCTCCGAGTCCATGAAGCCCGGTGACCTCTCCGGCCGCAACATCCACTTCGGCGTGCGCGAACACGCCATGGGCTCCATCGTCAACGGACTGTGCCTCAGCAAGGTGCGCGGCTACGGCGCCACGTTCCTCATCTTCAGTGAGTACGAGCGCCCCGCCATCCGCCTCTCCTCCCTGATGGAGCTGCCCGCCCTCCACATCTTCACCCACGACTCCATCGGCCTGGGCGAGGACGGCCCCACCCACCAGCCCGTCGAACAGCTCGCCAGCCTGCGCGCGATTCCGGGCCTCATCGTCCTGCGCCCCGCCGACGCCAACGAGGTCGTCGAGGCCTGGCGGGTCATCGGCCAGCAGAAGAGCCACCCCGTCGTCCTCGTCCTCACCCGCCAGCCCGTGCCCACCGTGGACCGCTCCAAGTACGGCGCGGCCTCCGGGGTCGCCAAGGGCGGCTACGTGCTCGCGGACGCCGAGGGCGGCAAGCCGGAGCTCGTCCTCATCGGCACCGGCAGCGAAGTGGCCCTGTGCATGGACGCCCACGACAAGCTCACCGCCGAGGGCATCAAGTCCCGCGTCGTCAGCCTCCCCTCGTGGGAGCTCTTCGAGCAGCAGCCCCAGGAGTACCGCGACAGCGTCCTGCCTCCCTCCGTGCGCGCCCGCGTCGCCGTGGAGAAGGGCGCCGCCTTCGGCTGGGAGCGCTGGGTCGGCTTCGACGGCGGCATCGTCGCCATGCGCAGCTTCGGCGCCTCCGCCCCCATCAAGGCCCTCCAGCAGAAGTTCGGCTTCACCGTCGACAACGTGGTGAAGGTGGCCAAGGCCACCCTGGCCAAGTCGAAGGCGTAGCCACCCGCGCGCTCCTCGAGGCGCCGCTGAAAAAGACAAGGGCCCCGGACCATCCCCCAACGGTCCGGGGCCCTTCTTGCTTCAGTCCTCTGTCACTCCCAGACCTTCGCCGACAGCGTCCCGCCAAAAGAAGGTGACTCGGACCATCCCCCAACAGCCCGAGCACCCGATGCCCCCCTTGAAGAGGGGCGCCGCATCAAGAAAAGGCCCCCGACTCATCCCCCAACAAGCCGGGGAGCCCGAACCGCTCCTCCCGTCCATGCACGGGAGCCACGGCGCTTCAAATCATCGCGGGTCCACGGGAGCCCCTTGCCCGACTCGAGGCCCCCCGGCCCCGGTCGCTCCCGCGTCCCACCCAAAAGTCCGCACCCCTTCGCCACCCGTCTCCCCGCCTCACCCCGGTGCGGTCGTCGTGCCACGGTGCCGCTCACTCCAGGACTTCATTGCATCGTGCATGCCGACCTTCGGTGCACACGTCAGGTCCAGGTGGGCGGGTCGCCGGCCGACCACCTGGCCCCATCGGAGGTGGGGGGCCTGATGAGCCCGGCCCCTTCCTCTCCACCCGGTCCCTATTCACCGGGTGGTGTTGCTCGACTCGCGCCAGGGAATCAGGCGGCGATGAAGCGCGGGGGCGGACGCACCACGCTGAGCTGCTCCATCTCCTTCACCATCTTCTGGAACTCGGAGTTCGCCATGCCCGTTTCGCCCTTGGCCAGCGACTGGGTCGCGTACTTCTCGTAGGTGTCCACCACCTTGCGCGCGTCCGGGCTGAGGCGGTCGTAGTTCTGACGCGCCCACTTCTGGAAGTCCGCGAACTCCACCCCGGCCGCCTGGCCGTCGAAGTCACCGGCGCCCTTGTTGATGGCGTTCGTGAGGTCCTTGGCGGAGATCTTCCCGCTCTTCCCGTCCAGCGTCTCCAGCGCGGTGCGCATCGAGTCGTCACGGAAGGTCTTGTGCCGCGAGGCGTCCTTCACCATCGCGTCGAAGTCCGTCTTGTCCATGCCCTCGGGGCCGGCCGCCTCGGCGTGATTCTGGTAGGTCTCCATCACCTTCTGCGCCTCGGGCGTCAGCCGGTCCTTGTTCTTCGCCGCCCACTTCTGGAACTCGGCCAGCTCCTGGGTGGAGTTGCCGTCCGCGTCGCCCGCGCCCTGCTTGATGGCGCCGAGCAGGTCCTCACCGGAGATGGGCCCGTTCTCCTTGTCCAGCGTCGCCAGCGAGTTACGAGCGCTCACGTCGCCCACGCTCTTGAAGTCCTTCATCATCTTCGACCACTCGGTGGTGTTCAGGTCCTTGTCGCCCGTGGCCATCGCCTTGGTCGCGTGCTTCTCGAACTTGCCCATCACTTCCTTGGCCTCGGGCGACAGCTTGTCGGCGTTCTTCTTCGCCCAGTCCTGGAAGGCCTTCAGCTCGTCCGCGGTGTTGTTGTCCGCGTCCTTCGTGCCCTTGCGGATGGCCTTCGCCATGTCGTCGCCGGAGATGGGCTTGGGCAGCTTGTCCAGGCCCGCGAGCGCCTTCTCCGCGCCCTTGTCGCCCACGCCCTTCATGTCGTTGATCATCTTCCGCCAGTCGCCGTCCGTGTGGCCGTTGGCCTTCCGCTCCGCGGCGAACTTGGAGAAGCGGTCCATCACCTGCTTCGCCTCGGGCGTGAGGCGGTCCTGGTTCTTCTCCGCCCACTCCGCGAACGCGCGGTACTCGCCCTTCCCCGCCTGGCCGTCGTGGTCGCCCGTGCCGCGCTGGATGGCCTTGGTGAGCTGGTCCGCGGTGATGGGGCCCTTCGTCTTGTCCAGCTTGTTCGTCTCGCTCAGCGCGCCCAGGTCCAGCGGGCTCCACTCGTTCGGCAGCGGCTTGGACGGGAAGCACCCGCCCTTGTCGAAGGTGTCGGCGCCCGGACGGCCCGCCTGCTGGTGCTGCGCGTGGTGCTTCATCACGTGGCGCAGGTCCTTCAGCAACTGGTGCTCCTTCACCAACGCACGCTCCAGCTTGCCCTCGAGCTTCTCGAGCTTGGCTTCGGTACGAGCCAGGGTCTTCTGCACGGCGGGGTTGAACGTGGAGGTGATGGCCATTTGGGTTTCTCCGAGTAAGTCGTTGTGAGCACCCCTATTGCTCGCGGCGTGCCACACATCTCCCACGGTCACCCACCTCCACTTCTTTTATGTTTTCAAGAGGTTACGCGAAGGCCCCCTGTCCTCGGGGGTGGTGACAACTGTCACCACCGATGACAACCGTCACCAGGGGGGAGGCCCCCCAGGTGGTGACTGGAGTCACCGGATCCGCTTTCGCGGGGCCGTCAGCGCCTTGCGCATGCGCTGCTTGCCCTGGGGCCGTTTGGCCACCCACGCGAAGCCCTGTTTTTCAAAGAGCGGCACCGTGCCCGTGTACGCGGACGCATTGGAGATACGCGCGAGGCCCTCAGGGCGTTTCACCGGATATCCCTCCACGGTGCGCGCGCCGCGTTGACGCATCACGTCCAGCGCGGACTTCAGCAGCACCGTGGCGACGCCCCACCCCGTCACAGTCCTCCGCGCAGCTCCTGCTCGCTCCACAGCGCGCCGTCCCGCTCGCGCAGCAGGAACGTGAGCCGGCCTTGATGGAACCCGCGCACGGGCGCCTCGGGGTCCGGGAAGCCCGGCGGCAGGCGCCAGTCGGGAGGCAGCGTGCCGCTCAGTGGGATGGAGCGCTCCCGCCGCAGCTCCCCCACCTCCAGGTCCGTGAGGGGACGAGCGCGCGCCCAGGGCAACAGCGCGCGTCCGTGGGAGCCCACGCGCGTCCCCGGCGGCGGGTCGGTCCACGGGCCTATCGCCGTGCGCCACAATGTGGACAGGTGCGCGCCACAGCCGAGCACCCGCCCCACATCCCTCGCGAGCGAGCGGACGTAATAGCCCCCGCGACACGTGAGCGTCAGGCGACTGGCGCGCGGCAGGTCGTGCGAGAGCCACCGCGCCGAATGCAGATACACACGCGAGGGCGGCAGCTCCACCACCTCGCCCCGGTGTGCCTTGCGATAGGCCGGCTCTCCGCCCACCTTCTTGGCGCTCGTGGCCGGCGGCACCTGCTCGCGCCAGCCCACGAAGGGCGCGAGCGCGGCGTCGAGCTGCTCGGGCGTCAGGCTCGACGCGTCCCCCTGATGCACGGGCTTGCCGTGCAGGTCTCCCGTGTCCGTCTCCGTGCCCCAGACCACGTCCGCCTCGTACGTCTTGGGCACCGCGTGCAGGAGTTCGAACAGCCGCGTGCTCTGTCCCACCAGGACGAGGAGCAGGCCCTGCGCGAACGGGTCCAACGTCCCGCCGTGACACACCGGCACGCGCTTGCCCGGCACCGCGCGCGTCTCCTCCAGGAAGGTCTGCACCACCGAGAAGCTCGTGGGGCCCACCGGCTTGTGCACGCTGTAGAGGCCCGGTGTCATGCGCCCTCCCGACGGGGAACACGCTTCACGGACTCTGGGACGTCCTCAGCCACCACGGTCCTCTTCTTCCTCGGTGAAGTCGGAGGACTCGCCATCCAGGGCGCCCTCCACCTGCGTGGCTCCGTCCCGCTTCACCAGATACACCGGCGCGCAGCGTGAGGCCTCCGCCACCGTGCGCGCCAGGGGCTCCGCGTGCGTCGTCACCCAGACCTGGCTGTACTTCGCCGCCCTGAGCACGAGCCGCCCCAGTGGCTCCAGCAGGTCCGGATGCAGGCTTGTCTCCGGCTCGTTCAACGCGAGGAACGGCGGGGGGCGCGGACTCAGGAGCGCCGCCAACAAGCAGAGGTAGCGCAACGTGCCGTCAGACAGCTCGGTCGCGGCCATGGGCCGACTCAACCCCGGCATGTGCAGGAACAGGCTGAAGCGTCCTTCACTGGCGCGAACGTCCAGTCGCGCTCCCGGAAACGCATCGTCGATGCCCTGCTCGAGTCCTCGCGTGTCCCCAATCTGGAGGATGGTCAGCAGCGCCGCCGCCAGGTCCGCGCCATCGTGCGCCAGCACCGGCGTCCTCACGCCCACGCGCGGATGCCGCATGGCCGCATCCGGGTCCGTGCGGAAGTGGTGATAGAAACGCCACGCGGCGAACGTGCGCTGCACCTCCGACAAGCGCGGGAAACGGTGCGGCTCGCCCAGTTGGTCCAGCACCGACTCCGAGTTCCAGAGCTGCGTGGGAAACGTCACCCGTTTCCCGTCGGCGTCCCGCATGAAGGCCGTGCGCTCCTTGCGCTCCATCAGCACCACCTTCCGTCCCCCGGACCAGGCCCACAGGTGCTCCGACTTCACCTCGGGGTCCAGGTGGAAGGGGTCCCGAATCGGCGGGGTCGGGTCAAAGGGAACGATGCCGCAGCTCAGCTCGTACGACAGCTCGCCCAGCTCCACCTGCACCGTCAGCCGCGCTGGCTTCTTCGCGCCTCGTGGACCCGCCCACAGCACGCTTGGCGTGCCGCCCTCTTCCGCCAGGGTGCGAGCCAGCCGCCCCTCCGACGCCGCCACCAACAGGTACAGCGCGCGGTACAGGTTCGTCTTGCCACTGCCGTTGGCCCCGACAATGACATTCACCGGGCCCAGCTCCAGCGAGAGCTGACGCACCGAGCGGTATCCGGCAATTCGCAAGCGCTGGATGGGCATCGAGCACCCCACCCTAGCGTGCCCGGCGATGGGCGCGCGCAGGTCATCGACTCTTCGCTTCACCCGAGGGGCACGCGCTCGCGAAGGCGCGCCCCTCGGACCCATCAGCATGACGAAACTACCGGTGACGCATCCGCTTCTCGTAACGCGGGGCCAGCTTGCCCTGGGAGAGCGCGGGCGGGTGCACCGGCGCGTCGGCCCAATCGGACAGTCGCTCGAAGAAGAAGGTGCGCTGGGGCTCGGGCAGCGCGCTCAGCGTGCCGTAGAAGCCGATGCCCGCCGGGTCCACCACGCGGTACGAGTCGTTCCGCGAGCTCACCCCGAAGGCCGAGGCGCTCCACGGGCTCAGCGCGCCGTCGACGATGAGCACGTTCCGGGCGTGCAGCCGCGTCCACAGCTCCAGCTTGAGCATGGGCAACGGGTTGTAGACCTTCGCCACGCCCGTGGGCGGCAGGAACGTGGGCACCTGCCCACCCGGGTAGCGCAGGAGGGGCCACAGCTCCGCCTCCGGATACAGCGGCGCGCCCAGCTCCGTGGCGCACTGGTAGCTCTCCGGCCCCACCGGGCTGTTCAACGCCTGGTCGGAGAACGTGTACGAGGGGCCCGCCACCAGGTCCACGAAGGCGAACAGCTCCTCGGCCGACACCGTGGGCCCCGGAATCGTGTCGCAGTCGTACGGCGCCAGCCCCAGGTACTCCCAGAAGTTGAACGACAGCCGCACCACGCTGAACTCGAAGGCCTTGTCCACGCCGAGCGTGTCGAAGGTGAAGCCCCACTCCGATTGCGCCGCCAGGAGCGGCGTCAGCTCCGCCCGCCGCGCCAACGCCGCGCGCTGCACCGCCTTCAGGCTGTCACGGCACGCCGCATCCCCCACGTTCGCCAGGAAGCGCGGCACGCGGACATCCTGCAACCCCAGGCTGTGCCGCTCGGCGTAGGGAATCGTCCCCTCCACGTCGTTCGGGTAGAAGTAGCGGTGCAGCAGCGCCGCCGTGCCGCCCCGGAACACGCCCGTGGACAACCAGCGCGCGCCGTAAATCGTCTTGAACACCCGCACCACGCGGTGCGCGTCCGCCGCGGACTGCCAGACATCCAAGAGCTTCCAGTCGCGCGAAGCGGGCGTCAACGTGCCGTAGAAGCGGTGCTCCACCGTCACCTGGTTGCCCTTCAATAAATCCACCGGCTCCGCCGCGATGGGCTCCGCGAAGATTTCAGCGCCCTCCGTGTCGATGACCATGGGCGCCGTCACCGAACGGTGGAACAGCGTCATGCGCTGGAGGAACTTCTCACCCTCCGGATGGCGGTGGTCCGCGGGCTGCTCGAAGTCGAGCGTGAAGAAGCGAAAGTCGTCGATGGATTCGTCACCCCGAATCAAAACACAGGGGGTGCGGGCCCGCCGAAGGACCTCGGGAGAAGTCCTCTGGCGGGCCCCTGGAGCCATCTATGGGGTGGGAGGCTCCTGGCGGCGGTTCATGATGGGGCTGCACGAAGGTGGCACGGCGAAGCCGTTGGCGGCGATGCCCGCGATGTTCGTCGCGTTGGAGCCCAGGCCGAAGGCGGCGAACGCGGTCCACATCCGGCAGACGTCCTCGCCACCGTGCAGGGTGGTGGCGGCGCTGATGATGCCGTCACGCACCTGGGGGAAGGTGGGGTTGCAGGGCGTGCGCTTCAGGCCTTCGGTGAAGTACAGCAGCATGCGCTGGTTGCCCGCGGTGCCGGTGGCTTCATACAGGTTGTCGCTGAAGCCCCACTGCGTCACCAGCACCCAGTACACCTCCCACAGCGCCTGGGCGAACACCGAGCCCACGCCGTGCGGAATGGCCATGCCGTTGCTGCTCTCGAAGGTCCAGGTGTTGATGGTGGAGGACGTGCTGTAGCGCTGCGTGCGCAGGCCCAGGCCGGTGCTGGGCTGGTTCAGCGGGTAGGTGCCGATGCCTCGGCCCTGGGTGCCGGTGTCCGTCGCGCGCGCGGTGTAGACGAGCGCCAGGAAGTCACTGAGGCCCTCGCCGGGCTGCTGTCGGCTGGTCAGACACGTCACGTTGCTGGGGCCGCCAATCAGGCGGTTGGAGAGGCCGTGGCCGTACTCGTGGACGATGATGCCGCTGTCCAAATCACCGTCCTTGTCGGGGTCGGGCGCCGTCCAGAGGTACAACTGCATGCGCGGGCGGTAGCCGTCCGGCGGCGTGAGGAAGTTGGCGTTGTCCGTGCCACCACCGTCCTGCGCCTCGGCGCGCACGTCGTCATCTCCGAGCCCGCCACGGCCGTGGTTGTTGACCTGGAAGTTGCCGGCCAGTTCGTCGAAGCCGTACTGGTACTGCACGTCGTGCAGGAGGTTGTTCCAGTAGAAGAGATTCACGACGGCGGCGGGGTGGTACGTGCTCGGCGCGTGGGTCAGGTCGAGGGCGAAGTCGCACGCCAGCCCCATGCCGCAGTTCGGCTCGCTCGCGGGCGGCATGTCATTGCCATCGCGGTCCTCGTAGGCGTGGACGTTGTTGCCGCGCGGCGTGGTGTACTCGGGGCCCGCGACGCCGTTGGTGTCATGCCATCCGAAGGGCGAGGCCAGCGGGTGCGCGGGGTTCACGACGAGCGCCCGGCCATCCGAGGGCGGTGGCGGCGCGACATGAAGCGGGCTCTCCGCGGACCTCGGGTACACGCGGTACGAATCCCCCGCCACCTGGTCGAAGCGCGTCCACACCTCGCCCGTGCCCGCGTCCACCGTCAGGTCATAGGCATGCTGGGAATCCAACGTGTGCACCTGGAAGCGCCAGACGAGCCGCGATGCCCCACGGCGCAGCGGCAGCACCGCCAGCGACGCGTCGATGGGCTCGCTCGACAGGCCCTCCACCTCCACGCGCGTCCGCCGCGCCACGCCCGGCTGGGCCTCCAGCGCGCGGGGTGGCTCGCGCAGCCGCACGCCCAGGTGCTTCGCCGCGCCCGCCACCGCCTCGGCCGCGCCCAGCTCCGGCTCGCCGCTCGCGAGCGTGGACTCCAGCGCCGGCTGGAAGTCGCTGTGCACCGCCAGCACCCGCCCCTCCCGGTCCACGTTGACCTGGAGCTGCGCGTTGTACACGGGGAGACCCTGGTATCTCTGTCGCAGATACAGATGTGTGGCGCCGCTGACGCGGGAGTAGACGCGGTCGGTCAGCTCCAGGTTCGCCAGGTCGGATTGCTCCAGGCCGAGGACCTCGCGATGGCGCTGGACGAAGTCCAGGCCCACCACGAGCGCGTCTCCGCTCGCGGGTCCGGAGAGCGCACCCACCAGGTTGACGAGCGAGCGCACCCGTCCGTTCGACGCGTCCACCTCCACGCGCAGCTCCGGCACGGCCTGGCGCAGCGCCGCCTCCGCCCGCCGCTGCGTGGACGTGAAGCCGGAGTGCGCCCGCGCGTTGTGGGCGAGGCGCGCATCGTGGTGTCGCTCGCCCTGGGACGTCGGCGCCACGGCCAGGGCAAGGGGGGCCAGCAGGCCTCCGATGAGCGCTACCGCGTGGAAGAGGCACCGCCGGGCGTGTCTTGGGGACATGTCGTGCTCCTGCGTCACGGACCGCCCCAGGGATTGGGGCGTCACGCGGAACGAGGACACGTCCTGGCGGCCTGACTCAAAAGGGAGTCACGAGCGACCATCGACTTCCGGTCGCGCGCCGACGCTCAGTCGTCGTGAAGGGTGCTCCACTGGTCATCACGCGTCTCGGGTTTGCCCTTGGGGCGGAGGTGCGCGAAGGACAGGGTCGTCTCCACGGCGAACTCACGCTTCTCCGGCGGCCTGCCCAGGTAGATGTACTTGGTGCGGTTCTCGATGCAGGCATCCAGCATCTTCACGGAAGTCGTGGGGGTCACCTTGCCCTTGACGCCCTCTCCGTTCGCGTCGAACCGCGCACGCAGCCGGAAGATACGGGGGATGCCGCCGTCGCGGAGGATGGCCTCCTTGCCGCAGTAGTCGTAGTCGCGCAGGTGCTTGGACAGCATGACGGCGCCCCACTCTTCATTCGTCCTGGGCAGCGGCCGCGGCGTGCGCTTCACGGGCGGCGCCTCGATGATTTCGGGGGGAGGCGGCGGAGGCGGCGTCACGATGGGCGGGGGCGGGGGTACCGGGAAGATGACCGCGGGCGGCGGACGGGGCCGCTCCGCCACGCGCGCGGGCATGGGCTCGGGCCCCCCCGCGGACATCACCAGGAAGCTGATCATCCCGGCCCCCATGCAGACCATGAAGGCGGTCCCCAGGATGATGGCGGCCGCGCGACCCGAGGCCTGGGGTCGCGGCGTGGGGTTGATTTCCCTCCACCCCGGCTGGAGCGGGATGCCCTGGGGCCGGGTCCGCTCGGCGCCGCAATGGGTACAGAGGGGCTCGCGCTCCACCGCCTTGAGGAAGGGGGCGCCGCAGTTCACACATTTCGCACGGGTTCTGGCCACGAGGCTGAGTCTAGTCGCTCCGCCGACACCCGTGGGGACGATATGGGCTCAGGTGGCCAAAAGTGGGCATCATCGAGGCGTGCCCAGCGTCTTGAGGAAGAACAGGCCCACGTCGTCCAGGTAGTAGCGGGCGGCGGCGCCCTGCGGCGAGTGCGGCTGGCCGGGCATGATGAGCAGTTCGAAGTGCTTGTCCGCGCGGATCAACGCCTCCGCCATCCGCATCGTCACCGAGGGCGTGGCATTCACGTCGCTGGTGCCGTGCATCATCTTCAGGGGGCCCTTCAGCTTGTCCGCGAGCGCGAGGTTGTCACCCACCGCGTAGCCCTGGGGGTTGGCGCTCGGCAGGTTGAGGTAGGGCTCGTTGATGATGGCCTCTTCCGTCAGCGCGCCCGGTGCTCCGGCATAGCCCGCCTTGAAGAAGTCCGGCGCCGTCAGCATGCCGCGCAGCACGAAGTAGCCGCCCCAGGAGTGGCCGTAGAGGCCCAGGCGCTCCAGGTCCATCCACGGCCGCGTGGAGGCGACCTGCTTCAACCCCGTGACGTGGTCGGGAATCTCCGTCTGGCCCACGCGGCCGTAGTTCGCGTCCTGGAAGGCCTTGCTCCGCCCCGGGCCTCCGCGAGGGTCCAGCAGCACCGTGACGAAGCCGAGCTGCGCCAGGCCGCTGGCCGTCAACGACATCGAATTGCCGATGTAGTTCCATGGCACCAGATTGAAGAACGGGCCGCCGTAGATATAGACGAGCACCGGGTAGCGCTTCGCCGGGTCGAAGTCGCGCGGCCTGTAGAGCACGCCGTGCAGGGGCGTGACGCCGTCGGCGGCCTTGACGACGAAGGGCTCCGGCCGCGAGTTCCCGAGGGCCTCGAGCTCACTCGCGTCCGCCGTGGTGAGGCGCACGGGCTTGCCTCCGTCCACGGACACCAGCTCCCGCAACCGGGGCTGCGTGCGGGAGGACCACGCGTCCACGTAGTGCTGACCCGAGGGTGACAGGGTGATTCGGTGCATCCCCGAGCCCGAGGACAGGCGCTTGAGCGCGCCGCCCTTCAGGCTGCCCCGGTAGAAGAGCTGCTCGTACGGCGCGCCGCTGTCGGCGGAGGCCAGCACGTAGAGGGCGTCACCCTGGGGCGCCACGCCCACCACCTCGTGCACGGGGAAGGCGCCTCGCGTGAGCTGCCGCAGGAGCTTCCCCGCGCGGTCATACGCATACACGTGGCGCCAGCCGTCGCGCTCGGACATCCAGAGGTAGCCACGTCCGTCTGGCAGCGCCGTCACCTGCTTCGCCCAACCGCCCGTCGCGAAGTCCAGGCCGGTGACGAAGGTCTCCGGACGCTCCTCGCGCAGCACCCGCCGACGCTGCCCCGTCCCAGGTGTCACCGCGGTGAGGTCCAGCCGCTTCGCGTCGCGCGAGAGGTGGAGGCACAGCGCCTCCGTGCCCTCGGGGTTCCAGCCGGCGAACCAGTCATACGTCTCGCCCTCCACAGGAGGGATGCGCGTCACTCGGCCCGTGGCCACATCCACGACATGGAGCTCCGAGCGCGGAAGCGGCGTCCCCGCCTTCGCGTACGGCACCGTCGTCACCTTCTCCAGCGCGTCCGAGTAGTCCACGACGGGCACCTGATGCACGGCGCGCACGTCGTCCCGCCACACCACCAGGAAGCGCCCATCCGGTGACCAGGGGCGCGCGGGAATCCGCCAGTCCAGGTTCGTCTCCCCCGCACGCTCCACCACGGTGGCGCCGTCCGCGCCCAGCACCGCGAAGCCGCCCTGGCGCTGCACCGCGAGCGCGCCTCCCCGCGGCGCGAGGAAGTGCTCCGGTGACAGCGCCTGCGCGGCACGGTCCTCCGCCGACAGCAGCGTGACGCGACTTCCCGTCAGGCCCAGGCCGAAGGTCTTCCCCCCCAGCCGGAAGACGATGCCCTGTTCATCCGGAGTGAAGGCGAAGTCGAAGAAGCGAGGCGCCGTGACGGGCTTGCCCACGAGCGCCGAGAGCTGCTCGCGCAGTTGCTCACCCGAGACGAGCGGCTTGAGCTCCCCCGTCTTCGCGTGCGCCAGCACCCACGTCCCGCCGTCCCTGCCCTCGCGCGCCCAGAAGACCAGGCGGTCTCCCTCGCGCAGCCAACGGGGCGCGACGAGGCTGTCTCGCAGGAGCTCCACCCGCCGGCTGAACTGGTCCGCCACGTCCAGCTTTGCCTGGACGCTCGCCTCGGGAGTGGGCTCGTAGACGGTGACCGAGTGAGCATCACCGTCGAGCGCCAGGACGGGCGCGCCGGTCAGCGTCGCGAGCACCACGCCGAGGGCCATGAAGGGGAATCGCATGCACCAGGATGGTAGGGAGGTGCATCCTTCACGACCAATATATCTTTCGAGGCCCATCGAGACGGTTATCGTCTCGATATGGAATTCCGTCAGCTCCAGCTCTTCATCGCCGTGGCGGAGGAGCTGCACTTCGGACGAGCCGCCGCGCGCATCGGCATGGCCCAGCCGCCATTCAGCCAGCAGATTCGCCGACTGGAGACCGAGCTGGGAGTCGAGCTGCTCACGCGCACCAGCCGCCACGTGGCGCTCACCGCCGCCGGGTCCCGGCTGCTGGAGGAGGCTCGCACGCTGCTGGCCCGGCGCGCGGATGTCATCCACACGGTGCAGCAGGCGGCGAGCGGCGAGACGGGCACGCTGCGCGTCGGCTTCGCCGCGTCCTCGGCCTTCGGTGTGCTGCCGGATATCGTCCTGCGCTTCAGCACCCGGTTCCCGAAGGTGAAGCTGGAGCTGGATGACAGCGAGACGCTGAACGTGGGCGCCGCGCTCGCGTCGGGCGAGCTGGACATCGCCATCATCCGGGCGCCCTTCCGTCACGAAGGGCTCACCGTCGAGCGGCTGCTCCGGGAGCGCTTCGTGCTCGCGCTGCCGGCGCGCCACCCTCGCACCCGTCAGCAAGTCGTCGCGCTGGCCTCGCTGGCGAACGAGCCGTTCGTCCTCTTCCCCCGCCATTCAGCGCCGGGCCTGCATGACCTGGTGACGAGCATGTGTCTGGCCGCGGGCTTCTCTCCGAACATCGTCCAGGAAGCGCGCTCGTGGCCCTCCGTCGTCGGCATGGTGGAGGCGGGACTGGGATTGACCATCGCCCCCGCGTCCTCCCAGGCCCTGTGCCCCAAGGGCGTCGTGTTCCGCCCCCTGAGCGGTGCGCCCCACCACGCGGAGCTGGTGGTGGCCTTTCCCGGGCCTCGGCCCTCACCCGCCGCGCAGCACTTCCGCGTCCTCGCACATGAAGCGGTCTCCCGCTCGGGCAAGGGCTCGTCGGACTGAGCAGACTCCGAGCCAGGTGCGGAGGGCTCGCGGCACTGCTGCGCCACGCCGAGCGCTTCGTTCACGGTGCATGCGGAGCGGAGCAGTCCGCGCTCGCCTGGCCTGCCCACATTCCGAGCCACTCAGGAGGGTGTGGGCTTCTTGCTCCGTCGGCCCTTGGCCCGCGTGACAGGCTCCGTGTCGTTCGCCGCCGCCTGCGGCCCGAGGTTGAACCAGAAGGGGCAGAGCAACGGCGGCGCTCCTCTCGCTTCCGGTGGTGGAGGAACCTCTCGCGGACCCCGGTAGAGGCGAACGCTCTCTTCACCTCGCTTGCCTCGACTCGCTCTCGGCGCCATCAGCGACACCGCCCGCGCTGCCACCACGAATCCCCTCGCTCGTTGAAGCGTTGGCACGACAATGCGCCTCGGGGAGCGGGCCTGAGATGGCTCGCTCCCGACGATTCCCTCATCGGCGTCGGCATGCGCACGAACTACCGAGATGACAGTTTCCTGTCAATTGAATCGGGCAACAAAGTACAGAACGCGCGTTCAGCGCACCCCTGCCTCCATCCGCCTCCTCCATGCGGCGGGTGTCACACCATGCACGCGGCGAAAGAGTCGGATGAAGTGCGTGACGTCCGCGTAACCCACCCGCTCCGCGACGATGTCCACCCGCTCATCGGTGTGACGCAGCCGGCTGCGCGCCTCGGCCATCCTGCACTCGAGAATCCACTCACCCACCGAGCGCCCCGTCTCCTGACGCACCACGCCCGCGACGTGCGGCGCCGAGCGCCCCAGCTCCCGCGCCACCTTCGCGAGCGACAGCGGCTCCAGGCAGTGGGATTCGATGTACGTCAGGGCCCGACGGCTCAGTCCCATCGACGAGGATTCGGGCACGGTGTCCGGGAAGGCCATCCGCTCCAGCTCCACCAGCACCAGCCGGAGCAGCGAGTGGCTGGCCTCGTTACTGCCGCGCTCCTGACGCGACTGCTCCTCCTCCATCAGCCGCATCCACCGCAAGAGCCGTCGACGCTGCACGGACGTGGGCCGCAGCACCGGGTGACAACCACCGCGCACGCGCAAGAGGGGCCCCAGCCGCGCCGCGCGCTCCTCCGCGTCCGAGGACACCGCCTCCGGATAGAAGCCGAGCCCCAGGCACTCCGCATCCGAGTGCTCGCGGCCATGCGCATCTCCCGGCGGAATGAGGTGCACGTCGCCCGCGCGCAGCACCAGGTCACCCGCATGCCGCACCTTCGACTCCCCGCGCAGCACCAGCATCACGACGGCATACGAGTGCACCGCGGAGTGGGTGCGTGAGTGCCGCGACGACAGGGGCCGCTGTGGCCCTACCCAGATGAGGCGCCGCTTCTCCTCGAAGTCCCGCTGGATGGCGGACCAGGGGTGGTCGTGTTCGGCGTGTGCGGTGGCCATGGGCCTTCGTAGCGCGGGGTTCGACCCGACGTCACTTCCCGTGGCTGCCGCCCAGCGCCTCCAGATTCAGGTGGTGGTTCATCACGTAGGCGGACTGCGCACCCGCCGCCGCCGCGATGAGCGCGCCCTGCAGGCGCGTGGTGAGGTCCCCCGCCGCGGAGATGCCGGGCACGGAGGTCTGCTGCATCGGGTCCACCTTCACGAAGCCCATCTCGTCCAGCGCGAGCCCCAGCCCCTCCACCAGCGCCACATGCCGCTGCGGCGGACGGACGAAGAGGTACTCCTGCCGCACGCGCGTCCCGTCCCCCAGCTCCACCGCCTCCAGCGAGCTCCCGTCCGCCGAGGCGATGAGGCGCTTCACCGGGCCCTCCACCAGCCGCACCTCCGCGCGCTTCAACTGCGCGCGTCGCTCGTCCGACACGGGGAAGGCTCCCTGCGTGTACAGGGTGACGTCCGCCGTCCAGCCCTTCAGGAAGAGGGCGAAGTCCAGGTACAGCTCCGCCTCCGCTGGCGTCCCCGCGAACACGCCCCAGGCCCGGTCCTGGATTTCCCAGCCGTGACAGTAGGGACACTGGAAGAGGGCCTTGCCCCACAGCTCACGGTAACCCGGCAGGTCCGGCGGCACGTCCACCATGCCCGTGGCCAAGAGCACCCGGCGGGACTCCACGACGACTCCGCCCTCCAGCGTCACCCGGAAGCGCGCGTCGCCGAGTCGCTCGATGCCGTTCACCCGCACCTCGCGCACGTCGACGTCGTAGGGGCGCAGTTGCTCGCGGCCGATGGCGCGGAACTCGCGAGGCGGCGTGCCGTCACGGGTGACGAAGCCCTGGATGTGCTCGGCCGCCGCGTTGCGGGGCGAGCCCGCGTCACATAGCAGAACCTTCTTGCGGCCACGCCCCAGCACCAGCGCCGCGCTCAGGCCCGCGGGGCCGCCGCCCACAATCACCACGTCCTTCTCGAGAGTGTCGCTCATGGGAAAGAACTAAACGCCGGCCTCCGCTCGCGGGAGAGCGAGGTTTCAGGGGGAATCGGCGCATCGGCGGGTCCGGCGACACGGTGCCTCCAGCCGCCCCGGTACCGCGGGCGAGCAGGCGGTCGCTCGACGAGGACGACCGGCCAGGTATGGCGCCCTTTGAGCAGGTGGGAACAATGGGCACATGCTTCGGTACGTACGCCTTTGACCACTCGTGCGAAGGGTCGGCTTCCCGGAGAGGAAGCCGTGTTCCTACACTGAGGGATGGGAGCACCAGGGCCGGCGTGCGGCTCCCCACCCAGGAGGTATGCGATGCAGCCCACGCGTCTCGCGTTGATGGTCCTGCTCGCCTGCGCCGCGTCCGGCTGCACCTCGTCGGAAGAAGCGCCGTGGGATGGACGGTACGCACCGCTCGAGGAGCGGGGTGACTGGATGGACACCGGCCCCCTCTCCGTCTGTCGCGTGCTGGATGATGCGGACAAGACCTGCGGCGGCCTGACGTCGTTCGACTTGTCCGGCTGCAAACGCCGCTCGTTGGAGGGGCTGGAGCGCGAGGGGGTGTACCGCGGTGAACTGCGCTTCGACGCGCGCGGCACGCAGGAGGCCCGCGCGGCGCCCCTGGGCGGAGGCTTCAAGCTCAACTCCGCGGGCGTCCCCGAGCAGGTCCTCGGAGCGGCCGCCGTGGCCGGGGTGTGGGACGCGCAGACGTTCCTCGTCTCCAGTCAGTCCCCGGACGGGCTGTTCACCTTCGTGGGCTGCAACGCGGTGGGCCCGCGCTCGCTGACGGGCTGCTTCTCGCGGTGTCTCAATGGAGCGCTGGTGGAGTCGGGGACGTTCCGCGCCGAGCGCGTGGCGCGCTTCAAGGGCGAGCACGAGGTCTCCGGGGGACTGAAGCTGGTCTCCGAGCGCTGGGTGGACCTGGGCATGCCCGTGGACGTGCAGGTCATCGACGGCCACGCCTATGTCATCTCGCAGGACCGCGAGGGACAGCGTGGAGGGCTCACCGTCTTCGACGTGAGGGTGCCCGAGGCGCCGGTGCGCGTGGCGCGGATGAGCCTGCCGGAGGACTCGGACTGGCGGGGGGCGACGTTCAAGGACGGGGTGCTCTATGTCGCGAGCGCGAGTTCGGGCGTGGTGGTGCTCGATATCTCGTTGCCCTCCGCGCCGGTGTTCGTGCGCAGGGTGCCGGAGCAGCCCGTGAGTCTCGGGATGGTGAGCGTGGATGGGAACCGGCTCTACGCGGTGGCCACGGAGGCGTCGGCGGGCACGCTGATGTTCGACATCTCCACGCCCTCCGAGCCGAAGTTGCTCCAGCACATCGTCTCCGGGGCGCGCATCTCGGAGAATCCGTCGTCGCGAGGGCCCGTGAGCTACGAGGGCCGGCTGTATGTGAATCACCTGCGGGATGGCTTGCAGGTCGTCGACGCGAACTCCGGCGGCGGGGTGAAGTTGCTGGGTCGGTACACGTACCCGTATGCGAACAGCCGCGCGAGCGCGGTGGGCACGTTCGGCGGGAGAATCGTGGCGTTCGAGAGCAGCCTGGGCGCGGGGGCGCGACTGCGGGCGCTGGATGTCAGCGAGCCGCGCGACATCGTGAAGATTGGGGAGTATGGGTTGCGCGGCGTGGTGTCACCGCGCGCGCTGGAGTTGCGGGGCTCGCGGCTGTATGTGACGTATCACCAGGAAGGGCTGCGTGTATTGGATGTGAGCAATCCCACGCAACCGCGTGAAGTGGCGTACTTCAACAGCTATCGTGAGACGGACCCGGGACGCGGGGACGCGCTGGAAGAGGGGGCCACGGGGCTCCAGGTTCCTGGAGATGGTCATGTGTATGTCGTGGAT
>NZ_JAAIXY010000041.1 GCF_010894455.1 Myxococcus eversor
AGGAGTTCATCATGCAGATCAAGACCAAGGTTCGTGGCGGTCCCCGTGGCTGTGGCGGTACTCTTCCCTTCCCCGGCCCCATCCTGACCACGACGGACGTGCTCAACTAGTTCTCGTCGGACGCCTCACGGTGTCCGGATAGGACGTAAGTCGCCGGCGGGTGATGTATCACCCGCTGGCGACTGTCATTGCGGGCAATGCCATCCACCTGGAAGCTGCCTCCCTCAAGGGAAGCGCGCTAGGCTGGGGGCATGACCATCCATGTCCAGTTCTACGCCTGGCAGGCCGCGATTGTCGGCAACGCCCGGCTGCGAGGTCTGGAGCTCCGGGCGCTGATGCTCGAGGACCCGTATGCCGGGGTCTTCCAGCGCGGGCAGAAAGAGCCCTTCCGGGGCTTCAAGGTGGAGGGGGGCTTCGAGCCTTCCTTTTATTCCTGGTTCGACTCAATGAAGGCCCGAGGGCTCGTCGCCATCCGCTCGCTCGGCTCCCATGAGCCGGCTGACTGGGTCCTCGCCTCACCGCCACCCCCGCTTCCCAGGCTGCCGGAGCTGGTGCTCGTGTTCCCGGACCGGAACGTCTGGTACCGCCACGTCTTTCCGTGGCCGGGGGCCGACGGCAAGGTGAAGGGGCCCGAGGAGAGCTTCGAGGAGGCGCCGGAGGAGACGCGCGCCTCGGCCGTGCCGTCCGTGGAGGACGCGGAGCGGGAGCTGCTCGCGGCCACCCGGGCCTATGTCGACTTCGTCGGGCCCAGGGCCCGGGCGGATGACTCGACGGACATGTTCTACGCGACGATGGGGCGCACCGCCCTGGAGCGCCTGCTGGACGATGAGGCGCGGTTCCGCGAGCGCCTGGGGGTGCTGCGGGACGAGCAGAAGCGGGAGTACCAGCGCCGGGCCCGGGACTGGTGGCCGGTGCAGCCCGCGACGAGGGCCATGCGTCCGCTCTACCTGGAGAACGCGGCGAAGAACCTCCAGCTCGACGACTACCTGCGCGTCATGGAGGACGCGGGGCTGTCCTGGCGGGCCGTCCGGCTGGCCTGCGCCGCCCAGAGCCTGGTGCCCCTCAACATGCGCAACGAGCGCACGTCCGAGGAGGCGCTGCCGCCCTATGTCAACGCGCCGGGCTACGTGCCCATCGCCGAGCGGTTCTCCCTCGCGGCGCGGAGCGCTCGCAACGCGGCGGTGAACGCGACGACGTAGCCCCCGGACGCCTCACCGTGGCGAGTCCCCCGAGGTGCCCGGCGGAGAGGGCGCGGGGCGGGTGAGGGCGTCCGAAAAGCCTCCCGCGCGGCGGGTGACGCAGACGTGGAAGCCCTCCACCGTGCCGCAGGAGACGGCGTCCCCCAGGCGCTGGAACGCCTCCAGCCGGGCCGGGTCGACGACGTACACCGTGTCCGCGGCGAGCTGGCCCCGGGCGACGTCGGCCAGGAGCGACTCGCAGACCTCCGTGACGCGCGTCTCGCTGAGCCGGGCCGGGTAGCCGCTGTTGGTCGTCAGGCCCCGCCGGTACGCCAGGTCCCCGAAGCTCACGTAGTCGCGCTCCACGAAGGCGCTCTGGACGCATGGCGACTCGGAGAGGTGCACGTAGGGGGGCACGAGGACGAGGTGCCGGAAGGACGCGTCGATGAGCGCCCACCCGGGCGCCTTGAGCCGGGGCCAGGGCGTGGGGGCGAAGTGGTTGCGCGTCCAGAGGTCCGTGGTGTCCAGGGCCTGGAGCAGCACCGCGCCCAGGAGCAGTCCGGTGGCCACGGCGGGGCGCTGGCGCCAACGCCACAGGGTGAAGGCGAGCAGGCCCGTCAGCACCGCGTAGTGCAGGGGCCAGATGAAGCGGCCCGAGGCGCGAAAGGGGCTCAACAGCGGCAGCAGCGGCGCCACGACCTTGCGAATCGACAGCACCGTCCCGCCCGCCACCGTCAGCACGGACGAGAACGCCAGCAGGGCGAGCAGCAGCAGCACGATGACGAGCGGCGTCCTGGCGCGCAGCTGCTCGCGCACCTGGGGGGCCAGGCCCCGGGACTTCCAGAGCGCCGCCACGGCGAGGGCGAGGACGCCCGTGCCCAGGTAGCCGAAGCCCTCGTACTGGCCGGCGGCGGTGGGCAGGCCCGGCAGCATGCGGGACCAGTCCATCGGGTTGACCAGGGTGAGCAGGTCGGAGCTGAAGTGGCCGAAGCCCGCGGACCCCGAGCGCACGCCCAGGCCCACATAGCCGAAGAGGACGAACAGCGCCGCCGGCACCGCGCACAGCACGGCGAGCGCCAGGGCCGCCTCGCGCCGTGACAGGTGCTGCTCCTTCCACGTCACGGTGGCGAGCAGGGACAGGCCGAGGGCGAAGACCATCACCTCCAGGTAGGGGTGGATGCCGGAGGCGAGCGCGTTGAGCAGGAGCGCCCACGCCAGCGACGTCCATGCCTGCCGGGGGCTCGCGCGCGGACGCAGGTTCAGCCAGAGCATGCCCGTGAGCAGCCACTGCGCGCACAGGGTGTCGTGCCCCGTCCGGTACAGCAGCACGGGCGCGAGGACGAACAGGGCGCCACCGAGGAAGCGCTGGAGGACGTTCGGCGTGAAGAGGCCCGTCAGCTTCGCGCCCAGCCAGCCCTGGAGCATGAAGCACAGGGCGAGCCACGGGCCGATGAACTGGAAGTCCCGGGGCAGCCAGCGCGTGAAGGGCTTGAGCGCGAGCGACACCCACGGATTCGAGTCGGAGAGGGCGACCGTCATGGGCAGCGGGCGCAAGAGGCTCGGCGTCTCGCCGAGCGGAAAGCCCCAGGGCGCGTCGCGGAAGTGCATCCAGCCGAGCGCATGCTGCGCGAAGTCTCCTCCCAGCCAGTCCAGGTGGGTGGGATTCAACGTGGGGCCACCGCCCACCGCCAGGTACCACAGCAGGCCGAAGGACGCCGCCAGGAGGGGCGCCACCCAGGCCCACGAGCCCTCCATGTCCGAGCGCGTGTCCGGACTCAAGAGGCGCTTCCGCGTGAGGAGGGCGTCACGTCGAGGAGCGCTGAAGTCATGCTGCGAATCGCGGTCATCACCACCTGCTCGGGGCTCCTGGCATGCACGGGCCGCCCACTCTAGCGGAGCGGGGGCCGGGTGCTTACCACAGCATGATGGCGGACTCTCCCGCTCGCTCCTCGTAGAACAGCCGCAGCCGGACTACGTACTCGCGCCCCCGGAACAGCTTCAGCTTCAGGGCCGCGTTGGTGCCCAGACCGCTGTCGTCGTCGCCAGCGAGGAAGCGCAGCCCCGTGGCGCCCTTCTCGAAGAGCACCATCACCGTGTCGGAGACGCCGAACGTGCGCAGCTCATACGTGCGCGTCTCCTTGGGCGCGAAGGTGAAGTCGCGCTGCTCTCCGGGCTTGATTCGCAGGCGCACGGATTCGAAGGGCTGGAGCGCCGTGTAGTCCTGCTCGCTCAGGGCTGGGTAGAACGTCCGGGCCCACGCCTTGTCCTGGTCCGACAGGCCGCCCTTCGGGGAGAGGCCGTCGCGGAAGTACTCCACGGGCTCCTTGATGAGGCCGGGCTGGAAGGGGTACTCCATGACGGAGTCCGGGTCCCAGGTGGAGCCCTCCACCGCGCTGGCGGCAATCTTGCGGATGATGTTGTGGAACGTCGTCTCGCGGCTCCAGCTGTTGGGCGGCCGGGCCAGCGCGGCGTAGACGGCCTCCTCGTCCCAGACGATGCCCGCGTGAGGGTTCTGGTGTTCGTGCGGGAAGCCGAGCGTGTGGCCGATTTCATGGATGGCCGTGTCGATTTCGCGCGGGTGCTCCGTGAGGTCCCAGCCGAAGTTCATCGTCCTCGCGTCCTGCCCCTGGGCGAGGATGTCCCGTCCCACGTAGGACCAGGCGCCGTCGTCGCGCATGAAGCCGATGCGCACCTCGGCCTCGTCGCGGGAGGCCACCTCCTGGAACTTCAGGCCCAGCCCCACCTGCGTCCAGCGCTCGAAGGCGGCGCGCACGACATCCTTCTCGGTGTCCGTGGTCGTCCAGGGCACGAAGCGCGTGGTGCCGTTGGCCAGCCGCACCTCCTCCCCATCCGTGGGCTTGTCGAAGAAGTAGTAGTGGAGGACCGTGCCATTGGCCCACTTCTGCTCATTCATGCGGATGAGGCGGAGTCGCCGCGCGTTCAGGTCCGGAGGCAGCGGACGCTCCGGGACTCGAGGCAGCGCGCAGTAGGCATGGCCTTTCGCCTGGGTGACTTCGCGAGGTGACTCGCGGCCCGTCCTTCCCGCTGTCCTCGCGCGAGGCGCGGCCTTGCGGCCTTGGCGCACGGGAGGATTGGACGTGGGCTCCGCCTGCTTTTCGCGAGGCTTCGCCCGGCCCCTTCCTCGCGTCGTGCTCGCATTCCGTCGGTGTCTGTCCGTCATCGTGACTCTCCCCTGGCGGAGGGATGCTTTTTCCGCCCGTGGGAGGGAGTGTCGCGGTGGGACCTGTGACGGCCTGGCGCGGGGAGGGGCGCGGCGATGGCTCGGCGCGAGGCACGCCGAGCCAGGGAGCAACCGTGATGCGTGGGGACTTCCGAGCCGTCAGCCTACCTTGGCGATGGCCTGGGCCTGGGGGGCGGCCTGCGCCGGGACGATGTAGCCCGCGGCCGTGAGAATCTCGGCGGCGGCCTCGGCGACTCCGGCCTGTACCGCGCTGGCCTGGGGAGGCTTGCAGTACACGCCGATGCCGAGCACGGGGCCGTGCACGGTGAACTCCGCCACCTCGACGCTGGGGGCGGGCTTCGCCTGGACTTCCGGCACCAACGCCACGCGCTCCTCGAACGCCCGCATGAGGCCCTGGATGTCACCGCCGTGCACCAGGGGGACCTTCACGACGATCTTGCGGTGCGGGTGGTGGCTGAAGTTGATGATGTTGTCGCTGAAGAGCCGGTTGTTGCCCACGGAGATGCGCAGGCTGTCGGAGCTGTCGATGGTGGTGGCGAACAGGCCAATCTCCTGCACCACGCCCGTCGCGCCTCCGGCCGCGATCTCGTCGCCCACGCGGAAGGGCCGCAGCACCAGCAGGAAGATGCCCGCCGCGAAGTTGGAGAGCAGGCCGGACCAGGCCGTGCCGATGGCGATACCCGCGGCCGCCAGCAGCGCGGCGAATGACGTGGTCTCGAACCCCATCATCCCCAGGATGCCCAGCAGCAGGAGGATGGTCATGGCACCGGTGAACAGCGATTCGATGTAGCGGATGAGCGTGGCGTCGAACTGCCGCTTCTGCAGCGTGAGATTCAGCACGCGCCGGAAGGTGTTGATGACGGTGCGACCCATGAACCACAACACCAGGGCCCCGGCCGCCTTGAGGATGAAGGGGAAGGCCTCGGCCAGAGCCAGCGTCTTCAACTGCGCGATGATTTCGTCCATGACATTCCTGAAGTGACGGGGAGTCCACGTGGGTGGAGCGCCAACTTCACGGGTGCGCATGTGCAGCCGCCGGGCCAGCGATGAATCCGTGAGTAAGTCCGCGAATGTAAAGCGCCTCTTCGGACGAGGGCCCGGTGGACCCAGGGCCTGACACACCCTTGGACGCGTCAGCCGGGGGCGCTGACACGTCAGCGGGGCGCTGAGAGCAGGCGCTCCACCGCGAGCAGCACCGAGGCGGCGCTGGCCGGATTCTTCACGAAGGCCGCGGGGTTGAGGTTGGACAGCCGGCCCATCAGCGAGTCCGGTCCGCTCACGTTGACCATGATGGTGCGCGAGCCCGCACGACCCGCGGTGCTGAGCACGTCGAGCGCGGAGCCGGTGTCCACCACGATGATGGGTGCGGGCTTGTCGCTGTCCGTGACGACGCGCAGGCCCTTCTGATGGAACAGCTCCGTGATGAGCGTCATCAGCCGGGCGTCCGACAGGCGCACCAGCACGGGGACGCGCGTGTCCAGCTCCACGGCGGTGGCCGCCTGGGGCGCGGGGCCCTTGCCCAAGTCCCGCACGTCCTTCGTCAGGAGTTCCATCACGTCTGTCTTCAGCACGCCGCGCACGCGCTTGAGCAGCGAGTCGTCCTGCGTGAGGAAGGACTTCAACCGGCGCTCGGCGTCCGGCGGGAGCTGGGTGAAGGCCACGCCCATGGCGTCCTCGCGGGACCAGACCACCTGCCCCAGGGCGCGCAGGGCCTGGTGGGGCAAATCAGGCAGGGAGATGCGCAGCTCCAGGGTGCTGCCCGTCGGCAGCGCGCGCGTCGTCCGGATGGCGAGTCCTCCGGTGCCGATGTTCTTGCTGTACGCGCGCACCACGTCGTCCTGCGTGCCGAACGTCAGCTCCAGCACCGCGTCCGCGCGGGCGGGGCGCGTGGGGAGGGGGCTGCCCTCGGGTGGCAGCGCGCCCAGCTCCAGGAGCACGTCGCGCAGCAACTCCAGGCGTTGTTCTTCATCGGGGCCGAGCGGTTGGGTCCGCTGTCTTCCGAGCAGGGCCTTGTACTCCTCGAGCGCGTTGACGCGTGGACTTCCCATGGGGCCCCCCTGCCTGCCTGGATTTCCCCACAGCCTGCCATGTCAACGCGAGGTCACGCGAGAGGTCCGCTTCCACCCTGTCGTGATGGGTACACCCTGGTATAGCGGGGCGCATGGACGTTCCCAGCGCGCTCCCTCCTCGCCCGGGTCTGCTGACGAGTCTGCTGCGCTGGGGAGTGGCGTGCGCCGCGATGCCTCCCTTGCTCACCCCGGCGCTCCTCCTGGGGCCCGTGAGTCCCGGTGCGTCGGACGCGCTCATGCGCGCCTGGTGCCTCTGGGCGCGGCGCGTCTTCGGCGTGGACGTGGAGGTGGTGGACCACAACGCGGGCCGGTACGACGACGCGGCATACGTCTTCCTTCAACTGAACCAGACCAGCCTGGGCGAGACGTTCGTGACTCCCCCGGCGCTTCCAAGACCCTCGCTCATCTTCATGAACCTGGGGTTCGCGCTGTTGCCCTTCGCGGGGTGGGTGCCGGTGGCGCAGGGCTCCACGGTGGTGGTGCGGCGGTGGCACGCGCAGGCGCGTCGCGCGGTGGACCGGGCCCAGGAGGCGCTGCGGCGGGGCGCCAGCTATTACATGTCCATCGAGGGACGGCGCAGCCCCGACGGCGCGCTGGGGCCCTACAAGAAGGGCGCGGCGGTGCTCGCGATTGGCGCGGGGGCCACCATCGTCCCCATGGTGTTCCATGGCGTGCGCGCGGTGCTCCCGCATGGCGAGTGGCGCGTGAGTCCGGGGCGCGTCCGTGTCGAGCTCCTGCCCGCGATTCGCACGGAGGGCCTGCGCTACGAGGACCGGGATGCGCTCGTCGAGCGACTGAGGGAACTCGCGGAGGCGCACGGGTTGGGTCGTCCTCCGGGTTGAGCCGCGCGCGTCAGGGCTCGCCCGAGTAGGCTGGGCGCATGGCCTACCAACGCAACCCGGTGAAGGCGCCCCGCGTGTCGGGGCTGGCGCTCAAGGCATTCGTCAACACCCTGGAGAGTGGGGTTGGCGGGCCCGTGCTGGAGAAGCTGGTGCGGGACAGTGGCATCACCGCGTGGCGCGAGCTGCCCGCGGGGGACGCGCCGCCGCTCCAGTTTCCGCTGCCGCACGGCGCCCCCGCCACGCAAGCCCAGTCCCCTCAAGAGCAGGCCGCGCGCGCCATCGCCGCGCAGGCCGTGACGCCGGAGCGCGAGACGGTGGGCTCGTTCGCGCGCGCCTATCGAGAGGGCGGCGTGGACCCCGTCGCCGTGGCGCGGCGGTTGAACGAGGCCATCGACCGGCTGGAGCGCGGCGAGGGGCGGATGGGCTGGTTCATCGCGCGCAAGCCGGACGAGGTGCTCCGCGCCGCCGAGGCCTCCGCCGAGCGCCTGCGCGCCGGACGTCCGCTGAGCGTGCTGGACGGCGTGCCCGTGGTGCTCAAGGACGAAGTGGACCTGGCGGGCTTCCCCACGACGCTGGGCACGCGGTTCCGCAACGAGGTGACCACGGTGGACTCCACGGTGGCCGCGCGCCTGCGGGCCGCGGGGGCGCTCCTCCTGGGCAAGGCCAACATGAACGAGATTGGCATCAACCCCATCGGGTTGAATCCGCACCACGGCGCCGCGCGCAACCCGTGGAACCGGGGACACATCACCGGAGGGAGCTCCAGCGGCTCGGCGGCCGTCGTCGCCGCGGGGCTGTGTCCGCTGAGCATCGGCGCGGACGGTGGAGGCTCCATCCGAATCCCGGCGGCGCTGTGCGGCATCGTCGGCCTCAAGGCGACGTGGGGCCGCATCCCCGAGACGGGCGTGCCGCCGCTGTGCTGGAACGTGGGCCACGTCGGGCCCATGGGGCTCACAGTCGACGACGTCGCGGCGATGTATGCGCTCCTGGCCGGGCCCGACGGCAAGGACCTGGTCGCCCAGACGCAGCCGCCGCATCACCTGTCCGGTTACGAGCGCGCGGACCTGACGGGAGTGCGACTGGGCATCTGCTGGCCCTATTTCGAGGACGCCTCGCCGGACGTGGTGGCGCGCTGCAAGGAAGCGGTGCGCGCCCTCACCGACGCGGGCGCGACGGTGGTGGAGATACCCGCGCCGGACTTGAACACGGTGCTGTGGACGCACAGCTGCATCATCCTGAGCGAGATGGCCGAGTCGATGCTGCCGCACTCGCGTGCCCATTCGGCGGACTTCGGGCTCGACTCGCGCACCAACCTGGCCATCGGCCGGCACTTCCGCGCCACGGACCTGATTCATGCGTTGCGCCACCGCCACCGGCTGACGCGTGAGCTCCTGGCTGTCATGGCGGGCGTGGACGTCATCGTCACGCCGTCGACGGCCACCACCGCGCCGCTCATCCCGGAGGGGACGCTGCCGGATGGCGAGTCCAACCTGCCCGTGGTGGACGCGCTGATGCGCTTCGTGCGCGAGGGGAACCTGACGGGCTTCCCGGCGCTGTCCGTCCCGGCCGGCTTCGACCGCGCGGGGCTGCCGGTGGGCGTCCAGCTCATGGGGCGCCCGTATGAGGAGCACCTGCTCCTGCGCCTGGGCCGCGTGGTGGAGCGTGCGACGGCGGCGCGCACTCCCGCCATCCACGTCACTGCCTTGCGTTGAGGTTGAGCGTGGGCCTCGCGTGCCCGCCTCGCTCCGTGGCTTGGGCGAGGTGGCGCGCCGGGTGAGTGAGCGTTCTCCGCACCGCCGCGCGTTGAGCTTGGGCGAGGTGGCACGCCGGGTGAGTGAGCGTTGCTCCGCACCGACTCGTGCTGAGCTTGAGCGCGGCGGCGTGCCGGGTGAGTGAGCGTTGCTCCGCACCGACTCGCGCTGAGCTTGGGCGCGGCGGTGTGCCGCGTGCTACTTCGCGGGCCTGGCGCGTCGGCTCTCCCGGGTCGACATCTCCAGGGTTCCGTCGGCGGTGACGATGATGTCGCCGCCCTCGCAGGAGACGAACAGCCGGCCGTCTTCCATCATCCCGGCGACCTTGGGCGCGCTGGGCAGCGTTCGCCAGGGCTCGGTGACGTAGGTGTCCGCCTTGGAAACGATTCGGTAGAGCATTCCGCGATGGCTGGAGAGGTGGGCCAGCCCCGTGACGGCGACGAGCGTGTCACCGATGCGATGGATGGACCGGACGTTCTCCTTCAGCAGCATCGTGGTGGTGCCCTTCGCCGTCTGATGGACCAGCTCGCCTCCCCACTCTCCCCGGTCCGAGCCCAGCAGGTGTCCGTTGGCGACACGCAAGCCGCAGCCCGCCCCCAGCTTCTGGATGGACGCGCGTCTGTCCTCGCGGGCGGGCATCTTCACCGTGTACGACAGTGGCTTGAGGGCTTCGGCGGAGAGCTCATCGCTTCCCGGAACGAAGGGCGGCTCGACGGCGTCGCCCGGCTCGTATTCCGAGTACCGGTAGGCGAGGAACTCCGAGGGGAAGTGCGTCTGCTCGGTGTATGTGGCCTCGCCCCGGATGACCTTGATGGCGTGCAGCGCCGCC
Organism: Myxococcus eversor; assembly: GCF_010894455.1. Lineage (GTDB taxonomy): Bacteria > Myxococcota > Myxococcia > Myxococcales > Myxococcaceae > Myxococcus > Myxococcus eversor. The sequence goes on from NZ_JAAIXY010000041.1 coordinate 9,872, forward strand.
TGGCGCACGTAGGGATACCAGTGCGTCTTCGCGACCCGCTCGAGCGGGTCGATGGCTCGCGCGTCCTTGAACCTTCCGAGCGCCTCGATTGAAACGAAGACCCGCTGCCAGTCCTTCGTGTCCTCGAGCAGGGAGATGAGCAGTTCGGTCGCCTCCGTGTACCGGAGGTAACCCATGGCGCGAACCGCCGCGACGCGAATCTCCCAGTTGGCGTGGGACTGCAGCTCGACGAGGACCGCACCGGCCCCGCGTCCGTTCTCACGGAGCGCCGCCAGCTCCCGCAGCAGGGGGATGCCAGGCGCGGTGCGCAGGTGCTGGGCGAAGAGCGCCGCCTTCAGCTCGGGGACGATGTTCGTGAGCGCCGCGCCGACGTCGTTGCTCAGGCGGGGCGTCTTGGCGCGAAGTTGCTCCAGCCGTGGCGCCACGGGTTGGGCCCGAAAGCCCAGACACCCCACCAGCCGTACCGCGTGGCCGCGGTTCTTGATGTGGAGCTTCGGCGCCTCCGCCACGGCCAGGAGCGGCTCGATGGCGGTAGTACCCGCGTCCTGCTCCATCTCCCGCAGTATCTGGCACGCGCTGTCGACGAACGCCGGCTTCCGGGGACTGGCGTCGCGCAGCGACTCCACGAGCGCGAGGGCTCCCTTTCCTCCCGCCATGACGAGAGCGCCGGAGAGCTGACTCTGGGAGGAGGGATATTCATGGAGGGTCTCCACGAGCACCTCCAGTGCGCGCGGTGTCCCCACGCGGCCCACGGCCCGTTCAATCCACGACGTGCCCAACTGCCAACCTTCGACGAGCGCGTCCAGGTGCTCATCGGTGAGCCCATCGATTTCGGACAGGGTGTAGGCCGCCAGCTCCCTCACGGCTTCCTTTTCGCTGGTGAGCATGGCGAGCAGCGGAGGAATGGCGGTGGCTCCATAGGCCTGGAGGGCCGTGGCCATGGCCTGCTCCTCCTTGTCCATTCCCGGCTCGTCGTCCGAGCCCGCGACCTCCGGGAAGCGCTCCAGGAGGTCCGCGAGCGGCTCGCGTGCGCCAGGCGCTGGTGTGGTGCCGAGGGCCAGCGTGGTGGTGAAGGCGATGATGAGGGCGACGCTCAAGTCCAGACCTCCGAGCCTCGCGAAAGGGTGCCAGGCCCGCCGCGAGGGGCGATGGCAGCCTACACCCGGAGCATGACGCTGGAGGGGCGGGAAGGGAGCGACTGGCCCGAGCGCCGCATGAGCCGGTTAGCATGGCGCCATGTCGGAACGGGGAGACGCGGGGCGCCGGGCAGGGGACGACGGGCCCACGATGGACGGCAGCGAGGCGCGGGAGGAGCACCGCGCGCACGCTCCAGTCCTGGGGACGGCGGAGACGTTGATGGGCGAGCGCTTCGACTCGTTGGAGTTGCTGGGGCGCGGGGGGATGGGAGAGGTCTACAAGGCGAGGGACCGGCGGCTGGGTCGCTTCGTGGCGCTCAAGTTCGTGCGGGACGCGGACCCGGACCGGACGATGCGCTTCCTCCAGGAGGCTCGTGCGCAGGCGCGCATCGTCCATCCCCATGTCTGCCGGGTGTACGAGGTGGGCCGCGTGGGGACGCGGGACTTCATCGCGATGCAGCTCGTGGAGGGCACCCGGCTGGACAGCGTGGCGCCCGACATGACGCTGGCCGAGAAGGTCCAGGTGATGCGGGAGGTCGCTTCGGCGATGCACGAGGCGCATCGGCTGGGTGTCATCCACCGGGACCTCAAGCCCGCCAACATCCTGGTGGAGCGGCAGGAGGCCCGGCACTGGTTCCCGGTGGTGATGGACTTCGGACTGGCCCATGACGCGGACCTGGAGCAGGGCCTCACGAGGACGGGCGCGGTGCTCGGCACGCCGTCGTACATGGCGCCCGAGCAGGCGCGTGGAGACCGGACTGGCGTCGACCGGCGCACGGATGTCTACGGGCTGGGCGCCACGCTGTACGAGCTGTTGACGGGCGTGCCGCCATTCCGGGACAGCACGTCCGTGGGCACGCTGCACCAGGTGCTGCACGAGGACGTGGTTCCTCCGCGCCTGCGCGTGCAGGAGGTGGCGGGAGATTTGGAGACCATCGTCCTGACGTGTCTCAACAAGGACCCGGCGCGCCGGTATCCCTCGGCGCGCGCGCTGGCGGAGGACCTGGACCGGTACCTGGATGGGGAGCCCATCCTCGCGCGGCGGCCCGGGCTCGTCGCGCGGTGGCTGCGGCGGGCGCGCAAGCACCGGGCGCTCGTCGTCGTCTCCGCCGTGTCGTTGGTGAGCGTGCTCGTCGTGTCCTCCCTCGGCGTGCGTTCGTGGAGTCAGTCCGAGGGACGCGCCCGCCTGGCGGAGCACCTGGGGCAACAGGTGAAGGACGTGGAGTGGCTGATGCGCGCGGCCTTGATGGCGCCGCTGCATGACACGCGTCCGGAGCAGCGGCTCGTGCGTGAGCGGATGGCTCAGCTCGCGTCGGCACCACATTCGCTGGGGGTACATGGCGAGTCGCTGGTGCACTACGCGCGGGGGCGCGGTCATCTGGCGATGGGAGAGCTGGAGCAGGCCCGCGAGGAACTGACTCACGCGGCGGGGTTGGGGCTGGATTCTCCCGAGCTGAACCTGGCGCTGGGGAAGACGCTGGGGGGCCTGTACCTGCTCGCGATGGAGACGGCGCGACGACGGGGCGGGCCCGAGTGGATGGCCGAGCATGCGCGGACGCTGGACGCGGACCTCCTCAAGCCCGCCCTCCGCGCACTGGAGCGGGGGCAGGGCGCGGCGGGGGAGTCGCCCCGGCTCCTGGCGGGATGGATGGCATTCTATCGCCAGGAACTGGATGTGGCGGAGGCCGCCGCGTCGGAGGCGGAGGCCGAGACTCCGTGGCTGCTGGAGCCTCGGATGCTCGCGGCGGATGTGGCTCATGCGCGGGCCATGGAGCGGCTGGGGCGTGGAGACCACGAGGCCGCGCGCGCGGACTTCCTGGAGGCGACACGTCGGTACGAGCAGGCGCTGGAGCTGGCGCGCAGCGATGCGCGAGGCCACGAGGCGCTCGCGGAAGCCTGGCTCCAACTGGCGGACCTGGACCGGAAGCAGGGACGCTCGCGCAAGGACTCGTTGGAGCGGGCGCTGGCCGCGTGTGAGCGGGCGCTCGTCGCGTCGCCCTCGCGTGCGTCCGCGCACACGAAGCGCGCCCTGGTGTTGATGAATGCCTATCGCGCGGCGACTCCCCAGGATGGGAAGGAAGAGCCGAAGCGGCTGCTGGGAGAAGCCATTGCTTCCGCCTCGCGTGCCATTGAACTGGAGCCCCGGGATGTCCTCGCGTACGACACGTTGGGCTTCAGTCTCTTCCTGCGAGGGCTGCTGGTCGCGCGCGAGGGCAGAGACCCTGGCGCGTCGTGGGACGAGGCCATGGCTCAGCTCACCCGGGCGCTGGAGCTGGAGCCGGCCTACCCCTGGGGACACAATGACCTGGCGCTCGTGCACCGCTGGAAGGGCAACCATCAGCGTGAGCACGGTCTGGACCCTCGCCCCGAATACGAGGCCGCGGGGAAGCACCTGCGGCTCGCGCTGCGCACGGACCCCCGGTACCTCTTCGCTCACTCGAACCTGGCGGAGCTGCACAACGCGCTGGCGACGTATGCGTTGTCACGAGGCGAGGACCCGGGCCCGGACGTGGAGCGGGCCTTGGAAGCAGGGCAGGGCGCGCTCGCGTTGGATGGTCGTTTCTACTCGGCGCTGAACGAGGTGGCGCTGGCCGAGCTGACCCGCGCCTCGTACCTCATCGACCTGGGAGGCGACGCGAGTCCCGCGCTGACGCGGGCGCTCGAGGCGCTCGGCCGCTCACTGCGCATCAACGCGACGTCGGGGCGCACCCACTTCCATGTCGCGGCGGTGCACTTGTCGCGGGCGGCCCAGGCGGTGCGCGATGGGCAGTCTCCCGCGACTGCGTTGGAGGAGGGGCGCCGGGCCCTGGAGGAGGCGCTGCGCCTGGATTCGCGTTGCGCGGATTGCCGCGTGGTGGGCTCGCGGCTGGCGCTCGTGGAGGCGGAGTGGGCTCGCCGAAAGGGGCGGGACGCGGTGGGGCTGCTCCAGTTCGCCCGTGATGAAGCGCGGCGCGCCGTGGCGCTCTATCCGTATCTCGAGGCCCACCTGGCACTCGCACGGGCGTCATGGAAGCTGGCGGAGGTGCAGACTCCCTCGGCGGCGCGAGTCACCGTGTCCGAGGGCCTCGGACAGGTGGAGCTGGCGATGCAGCTCGACCCGAATCAGGCACAGGCTCAGTCGCTGCGTGCCGGCTTGTTGTTGTTGGAGGCGCGGGCGAACTCCACGCGGGCGGAAGGGGTTCGTCAGGCCAAAGCCGCGCTCGCGCGGGCCCTGGAGCTCAACCCCTTGCTTCGTCGCGAGTACGCCGGACTGGTACAGGCGCTGGAAGTCGAGAAGCCATAGTCCAGGTCCGCCGCAAGGCCTGCTCGGAGCAGTTCGTGCGAAGGGGCAGGGGCACTCCCAGTGGACAAGGTGGAGAACCTCTACGGCATTCTCCGCCTCGTCCACGCTCGCCTCCGCCGCGGTGATGTTGAAACCCGCGCTAGCGTCGAGGCGGCAAACCCGTCGAGAGCTTGGCGTTGTCCCGCCAGAGGACCTGCTGTCCCGGCGGCGCCTCACAGCGTTCGATTCGGGGGCCATGCTCCGGATGCAGGGGAATCTCCGGGTGGCGCCGGTGCTCGGGATTGAGGCAGACCGCGCCCTTGGGACTCCAGAGCGCTTCCAGGAAGTCGGTGCGCTCGATTCCATCCTCCGCGTCCCGCCCAAAGCCATACTCGTCTCGCTTGAGGATGCGAGTGCCCGTCAGCGTGTAGCTCTTGAGGTCTCCCTGGCCCACGAAATAGGCCGCGCGCTTCGCCTGGAGACAGGACCCATAGACAAACTCACGCCGGGGGTCGGCCGCTCCCGTCTGGGAGTTCCAGGGGCTGTAACCCCAATCCAGGCAGGTGACGATGGCACCGGACTCGCACCCCAGCGTGGTGACGTTGGCGTCGGCGGTGACGGCCGCATTCATGTCATCCACCACCCGGCCGGGGAGGATGCCCACCCTGCCTCGCGCGGCCCCTCCGCAGGGATTCGTCCAGGCTGGATGATTGCCATTGGGGTCTCTCAGCCGGTGTCGCACCTCGTACTTCTGGAGCCGGAACGGCGGGAGGAGCTGGTCGGCCTCCACCGGAATGAGCTGGAGCTCGAAGTACGTCTCCTCGTCCGGCACGTTCCGGAAGAGCACGTCGAACGTGAAGCCCGCGAGCGCCGCCCCCTGGAGGGTCTGGATGTCCTCCGGCTTGCTGCACTGCACGCGCGAATGACAGTAATTGACGACGAGCTGGTCCCCCTTGCCCTGGATGCTGTGAATCGCCACGAAGCTGGCCGGCCCTCCCTGCGGCGTGCGCTGGAGCTGCCCCGGCAGCACCCCCCGGATTGTCGGGGTGTAGAAGAACGTGTTCATGAGGCGGTCCCTCCCCCTGAGCACCACGTCGCCGGGACCGCGATTGACGAAGGCCTCCGGGCAGAACCGGGACTCCGTCCCCTGCTTGAAACAGAAGTCGCTCCCCTCGACGATGTAGATGCCCTGGCCGTTCGAGTTGTCCGGGATGCACTGCCCCGTCGGACACTCCATGGGCGCCAGCGGTGACGCGTCAGGCGTCAGCGGCGGACAGTCCTCGCCCCTGCACTTCGTGACGGGCAGCTTCGTCTCCGAGTCCGTCACGTACTTGTCCCCCACATCAGGCCGCTGGGGGTTCGGGTCCGGCGGGAGCTGGAGGGGCTTGAGGCAGGCGCTCGCGCCGAGGAGCGCCAGTGTCGCCAGCAGAATGGGTCCGGTGGTCCGGTGGGCTCCCCGTACGGGCGCCGTGATGTCGTCAGTCATGTTCCTCATGGTGTGGTGTCCCCCTGCTGTCTCTCGGTGCGAGCGCCCCATAGCGAGCGCCGTGCCATGGTTGAACGGGCCCCCGACATTCCCATCGTCCTCGGGAGGACGTCCTCGCCCGGGGCCCCTGGCGCTCTGGAGCTGGCACAAACGCTGGCACCGTGTGCCACGGACTGGCGCGTATGATGGCACGGCATGGAACACGACGGGTCGACGCTCCGGCCAAGCGCTGAGGGAGGAGGGCAGGGGGCCTCGGACGCGGCGCGCGTTCCCGGGCTGGTGCGCCTCTTCGGTGGAGGCACGGCGTTGGCCGTGGCGCTCCGGATACCGCCCGAGGGCCTGGAGCTGGGACGAGGCCCCCTGCTGGGCGAGGTCCAGGACCCGAGGATGTCGCGCCGCCATGCTCAGGTCCGCTTCGATGGGAAGCACTTCCAGGCCGTCGACCTGGGAAGCCAGAACGGAACCTGGGTGGATGGGGAGCCGCTCGCTCCCGGCGCGCCTCGCGAGGTGCGCACGGTGCTGCGCATGGGGGACTCGCTCTTCGTCCCGAGCCTCGACGTGAGGCCCCTGGAGGAGCACGGCGTCGTGCTGGTGGACGGCTTCGTGCGCGGCCCGGGGGGGCGGCGGCTGCTCGCGGAGGTGACTCGCGCGGCCGAGCTGGGCTTCTCCCTCCACATCCATGGCGAGAGCGGCGCTGGCAAGGAGGGCCTGGCGCGCGCCTTCCATCAACATGGCCCCCGGCGCGAGGGCCCCTTCGTCGCCGTCAACTGCGCCGCCATTCCCGAGGGCATCGCGGAGCGGCTCCTCTTCGGAGTCCGGCGCGGCGCGTACTCCGGCGCGGAGGCGGATGCCCTGGGGTACCTCCAGGCCGCCGATGGCGGCACGCTCTTCCTCGACGAGGTGGTGGAGTTGGACCTGTCCGTCCAGGCCAAGCTGCTGCGGGCCCTGGAGACGCGCGAGGTGCTTCCCCTGGGGGCCTCCCGGGCGAAGACGGTGGACGTGCACCTGTGCTCCGCGAGCAACAAGGACCTGCGCGCCCTGGTGGCCCGAGGGGGCCTGCGAGAGGACCTGTACTTCCGCATGGGCCGCCCGGAGGTGGTGGTGCCACCCCTGCGCCAGCGTCCCGAGGAGCTGCCCCTCCTGCTCCAGCGCGAGGCGGAGCGCGTGGCCCCGGGGCTCGGGCTCCACGTCTCCCTGGTGGAGCAGTGTCTCCTGCGGCCCTGGCCGGGAAACATCCGCGAGTTGCTGGTGGAACTGCGTGGCGCCATCCAGGGCGCGCAGCTCCAAGGGGCCACCCGTGTGGAGGCTCGACACCTGAGCCCCACCGCGGGGACCGCCTTCGGCCCGGGGAGCGCCACGCCTCCGAGCGGCCCCGAGCCCAGGCCCGAGCCGCGCGCGGAGGCGCCCGAGCCTGATGAGCGGGCCCGACTGGAGGAGGCCCTCCGTCAGCAAGGGGGCAACGTCTCCGCGACGGCGCGCGCGCTCGGCCTGCACCGCACCCAGCTTCGTCGGCTGCTGCGCAGGCATGGGCTCGACAGCGCGGAGACGACACCCGAGCCGGAGTAATGGCGCGCGCCGTGCGTGATTTCCCGCGAGGGAGTGTTCGATATTCCCTGGCGCCGCCGTCGAACGTGGATGTCTACACTCAGGATGGACGGCGCTGTTTCAGGCTGCTTGCAAATTTTGCCATTGTATTGACTGCGAGGCCCTGTGTGCACTTGAGCTGGTAAATCAGGAAAGGCCTGCCAGGATGCCGCGCCGCGCTCAAGGGCCCGCGACACGCCAGACGTCAATCCCTATCATCCGGAAGCGGGCAGGAGGAATCGTTTCGTGCAACTGCGTCGACAAGTGGGTTGGGCGCTGGTGGCGTCCCTGGTGTCCGCGTGCGGTCCCTCCGCGCGGTCCGCGCCAGAGACGGAGACCGAGGGCGTGGTGGCCTCGCCGCTCGCGGAGCTGGTCGTCAATGGCACCTTCGGCGGCGGGACGGCGGCTCCGGACCCGTGGGAATGACGAGCGGCTTCTACCTGGACCCCAACTCGAACTCCGCCAACTGGGTGCGAAGCAACGGCGGGGACGGGCGCGCGGCACGCATCCAGTCATCCATCGCGAGCAAGCCGGGGGCGCGCTGGTTCGGCAACTGGAGTGGGGACATCGCCTCGGCGGTGTCTGGTTTCGTCACCGCCGCGGACACGGCGGACAAGCTGCCGGTGCTGGTGGCCTACAACATCCCCGGGCGCGATTGCGGCAGCCACTCGGGAGGAGGCGCGGGCAGTCCCGAGGCCTACCGTGCATGGATTTCAGCCTTTGTCACGGGCCTGGGCAGCCGCCCGGCCATCGTCATCATCGCGCCGGACGCGCTCGCCCAGCTCGACTGTCTGCCCAATGAGACGGAGCGGCAGACGCGGCTCGGCCTGTTGCGCTATGCGACGGAGCAGTTGAGGGACCGTGCCCCCAACACGTGGGCCTATATGGATGGCGGCAACGCCAACTGGATTGCCGCAGACACCACGGCGCAGCGACTGGAGTCCTCCGGGGTCCGCAACATCCGGGGCTTCGTGCTGAACGTGTCGAACTTCTTCACCACGGCCCAGTCGACGACGTTCGGGGCGTCGGTGAACAGCTCGCTCAACTCGCGCTATGGCTACACCAGGCCCTTCGTGGTGGACACCAGCCGCAACGGCAACGGCCACAATGGCGAGTGGTGCAACCCCGGGGGCCGCAAGCTGGGCGCGCTGTCGCAGGTGGGCGGGGGCGCGGAGATGCTCCTGTGGGTGAAGGTCCCCGGGGATTCCGATGGGAATTGCGGTATCGCTCCGTCGATTCCCGCGGGCCAGTTCAGCCCCGACATCGCCACCCGCCTCATCGACGGGATTTGAGTCCGCGCCCGTCGCTCCGGGAGCGTGGCTTGCTCCCGGGGCCGGGTTGGCTAGCCGCGCTTCGGGAGCAGCCGGGACAGCTCGCGGTCCAGCGCGGCGGCGAAGCGCTGGCGGTCCTGGGCATTGAAGCCGTTCGGACCGCCCGTGACGACGCCGCTCTCCCGCAGCTCCTGCATGAAGTTCCGCACGGAGAGCCGCTCGGCGATGTTCTCCTCGGAGAACAGCTCGCCGCGCGGGTCCAACGTCACCACGCCCCGTGGTACCAGCAGCGCCGCGAGCGGGATGTCCTGCGTGACAGCCAGGTCTCCCTTCTGCGCCGAGGTGGCGATGTGCTGGTCCGCCACGTCGAGCCCGGCGCCCACCTGCACGGTGGAGACGAACTCCGAGCGGGGCAGGTTCATCGACCGGTTGGCGACGAACACGAGAGGCACCTTGAGGCGCTGCGAGGCGCGCAGGAGGATTTCCCGGACGGGGCCCGGACAGGCATCGGCATCGACCCAGATTTTCATTCGGGCGGCATCCTCGCGTGGAATTCCCGGGCGGTGCGCTGGAATCGTCGACACGGCACGTCACTGCTCCGACGAGCGCTCACTGGAGGACGGGGTGCGCACATTCGCTGTGTGTCGTCGTGGACGAAGTGCTTGACGACGCGGGAGTGCGGCGCTCGGATGCGCGCCCATGTCCCAGCTGCTCACCCGCGCTGAATCGTCGAACTACGCCGAAACCTCGCGTCACTCCCACGTGCTCGCCTTCGTCGACGAGCTCTGCCGCCGTACGAAGCTCGCCCGACGGGTGGACTTCGGAACGAGCGGCGAGGGCCAGCCCCTGGTGGCGCTCATCGTGAGTGATCGCAACTGCTTCACACCCGAGCTGGCGCGCAAGCAGAAGAAGGTCGTCGTGCTGGTGGAGGCCAACATCCACTCCGGCGAGGTGGAGGGCAAGGAAGCGGTGCTCGCGCTCGCGCGGGATTTGACGCTGACGAAGCTGGGCGCGAAGTTGCTCGACAGGCTGTGCCTGGTCCTGGTTCCCAACTTCAACCCGGACGGCAATGACCGCATCAGCCCCAACAACCGCAAGCTCAACCTCAAGAGCCTGGAGGGGCAGGTCAACCCCGAGGGCGGCGTGGGCACGCGCTACACGGGCGAGGGGTGGAACCTCAACCGCGACAGCACGAAGCAGGAGGCGCCGGAGACGCGCGCCATGGCGAAGCTGCACCAGACGTGGTGGCCGGAGCTGTTCATCGACTGCCACACCACGGACGGCAGCATCCACGCCTTCGATTTGACGTACGACACGTCGCACTCGAACGAGCCGCTGTTCCAGGAACTGCGCGACTACAACCGGGCCATGTTGGATCGCGTCTCCGAGGCGGTGAGCAAGCGCCACGGGTTCGAGAGCTTCTGGTACGGCAACTACCGCGAGGAGGACGTTCCCGCCTCGGGCTGGCACACGTACCCGGCGCTGCCGCGCTTCGGCAGTCACTACCGGGGGCTGCTCGGGCGGCTCGATGTGCTGCTGGAGACGTACAGCTACATCGACTTCCCGCGCCGCTGCGCGGTGACGCGGGCGTGGTTGCTGGAGCTGTTCCGCGAGGCTGCCCGGAGCGCGAAGGCGTTCCGCTCCGTCACCGAAGGCCAGCAGCAGGCCATCATCGCGCGCGGGACGACGCCGGACCTCCAGACGCAGGTGGGCATCAACTACGGCGTCGCCACGCGGGATGAGGAGGGCGCGCTGACGTTCGACTACCCGGCGTATGCGAAGGACGGGGACCTGGCGCGCATCCAGGCGTTCGACGAGAAGAGCATCGCGGAGCATCGCTTCCCCGGGAAGAAGCGCCGCGTCTACCGCGTGCCGCACCAGCGGACGTTCATCCCGACGCAGGCGGTGAGCACGCCGGAGGCGTACCTGGTGCCGGCGGAGCTGGCGCCTCGACTGGAGGGGCACGGGATTCGATTCGAGGTGCTCCCGAAGGCGCGCCACTTCCTGGTGGACAGCTACCGCATCGCCCGGCGCGAGGAGACCTTCAGCCCCGACGTGGCGGCGAACGTGCCCGCAATCGGCGAGGCCGAGGTGCCGCTGAGCCAGAAGCCCAAGCCGGTGCGCTTCGAGACGGTGCTGACGGTGTCGCCCGAGCGGACGACGCGCGAGTTCGCCGAAGGGACGCTCTACGTGCCCACGGCACAGCGCGCGGGCACGCTGGCCGTGTACCTGCTGGAGCCGCACTCGGACGATGGCTTCTGCCGGTGGCAGTTCCTGGACAAGCTGCTGGAGGTGGGCGGCATCTACCCCGTGCACCGGGTGGTGCGTCCCGCTCCGGCCCCGAAGAAGGCGGAGTGAAGCGGGCAGCACCGGGGCCCTGACGTCAGTTGGGGCTCCATCAGGGGCGGCCCGTGAGGAATTGAATCCGGGGCCCGCGCAGAGCCACAGTGCAGGGTTCAAAAGGGAGGTTTCCGTGAGGAAGTCCGCCGGATTGAGTCTGTTGTTGATGATGGGCGTGGGCTGCGCGCATTCGTCTGGAACGTCTAAGGACGTGGTCTCCACCGTGGCCGCCAGGACCTCCCAGGAACTGTCCCAGCGCGCGAGCAAGGCCTATGACGCCGAGGACTTCGCCACCTGTGCCGACCTGCGCCGACAGGCCGCGGAGGCCATGACGGACGCGGGCCTGCGCTCGGAGGGGTACTACTCCGCCGCGAGGTGCTCGGCCATGGGCGGTCGCCCCGATGACGCGCTCACCTTCCTGAAGCGTTCGGCCGGCGAGGGCTACCTCTCCGTGGAGCAACTCCAGTTCGACCCGGAGCTGGCCTCGCTCCGCTCGCTGCCAGGCTGGACGGAGGTGGTGTCTGCCGTCCAGGCCAACCTGGACAAGGCGGACGCTCCACCCATGCCCCTCCCCGTGCTCATGACCATCGACGTGTCACGCTCGCGTCGCGCCGACGCGGCCTCGGTCATCCAGATGCTGGGCCTGGAGGTGGGTAAGCCCGTCGTCGGCAGTCGCCATCTGCTGAAGAAGCGCCAGGAGGCCCTGCGTCAGCGATTCAATCTCGCCTATGCCGAGGTGGGAATGATTGCGTTCTTCGCGGAGGACTTGAAGGGACAGGCCTTCGCCAGCGTGGACCTGGTGGACGCCGAGGATTCGCACCGCTTGAGTTTCCTCCCCATTCCCACCGGACACGTGGAGGACCCGGAGGGGCTCGTCGCGCAGTGGCTGGAGTACGACGACAAGGTGGAGCAACTGATGATCAGTGGCGGGTTGAACCCCGAGCAGCCAATGACCTGTCGCGTCGCTCACTGCACCTTCGGCTTCGGTCACCCGGAGCTCGCGCCCTACGAGCCGCGCTTCGTCGAGAAGGCGCCGGCCGCTCGGGAGGCGCTGCTGCGCGTGTTGCGAGAGGACGCCGATGCGAACCGACGCGCGGCGGTCCCCTTGGTGTTGGGCTATGCCGGCACGCCGGAGCAGATCATCGGGTGGCTCGTGCCCTTCTTCAAGGACCCGGACTCCGGCGTGCGCAACAACGTCGTCCGCGCGGTGCTGGCCTTCCAGGAGGCGTTGGCGCGGCCTGTCGTCGACCTGCCCGTGGTCTTCGAGGTGATGACGATGCCGAGCGTGATGGACCGGAACAAGGGCACCTACCTGCTGGAGATGGTGCTCGTGAAGCTCACCCCCGATGAGCTGAAGGCCCGTCGAGCGGAGGTGCTCCAGAAGGTCGGCACCCTGCTCGTGGACATGTCCGCCTACCAGCAGCCCATCAACCGCGAGCCCGCGGTGAAGGTGCTCCGGCTGCTCTCTGGCGAGGACTTCGAACGTCCCGAACAGTGGCGGGAGTGGCTGTCACGCCAGGGCTACTGAGCTCCGTTCATCCCCGCACGCGAGCGGTTCGTCCCGGGCGTCATGGAAGCCATCCCCGGGGCCCGCTACCCTTGCCCATCATGCGTGACGAGGAGACGGAGAGACTCCGGGCTGGCGAGGTGCCCCCCTTGCCATCCTGGGCCGTGTGGCTGGGCGCCCTGGGCTGGTGGCTCGCGGATGCGCTCATCTCCGTGAGCCAGGTCCAGCTCCTCCAGCGCATCGGCGAGGCGAAGGTCGTCGAGGCCGAGCTGTGGCGCATGTCCCTGGCCAGCTCCCTCTTGTGGGTGCCCTTCACCGTGATGTGTCTGCGCCTGTCCGAGCGCGTCCCCCTGACGCGCCGGCGCCCGCTCCCCGCCCTGGGCTTCCACCTGGGTGCGTTGCTGCTCGTCGTGCTGGGGAGGGCGACCTTCGTCGTGCTCACCCAGGACCTCATCGGCTGGTATGAGCGAGAGCCGCACGTGCCCTACGTGCTCGCCCAGAGCGTCGTCAATAACCTGCTGCCCTTCGTGTTGCTGACGGCGGGCGCCCATGCCCTGGGTCTCGCGCGCAGGGCCCACGTGCGCCAGCGTCGCGCAGACCAACTCCAGGCGCAGCTCGCGGAGGCTCGACTCCAGGCGCTCGCGTCGCAGCTTCGACCGCACTTCCTGTTCAACGCGCTCAACGCCGTGGCCTCGCTGGTGCACGTGGACCCGGACGCGGCGGAGCGCATGCTGGCGCGATTGGGAGACCTCCTGCGCCACAGCCTGGAGTCTCATGGGCGACAGGAGGTGACGCTGCGCGAGGAGCAGGCGGCGCTCGCGCCCTACCTGGACATCGAGCAGATCCGCTTCGGCGACCGGCTGCAGGTGGCCTGGAGGCTGGCGCCCGAGGTGCTGGAGGCGCGCGTGCCCTATCTGGCCCTGCAACCCCTGGTGGAGAACGCCATCCGCCACGGCCTGGCACCGCGCGCCGAGCCGGGGCGGATTGAAATCTCCGCCGAGCGGGAAGGGGATGTGCTGCGGCTGCTCGTGCGGGACGACGGCATGGGGCCGCCCGTGGGAGGCCCGACGCGAAGTGGCGGCGTGGGCCTGTCCAACCTGCGCGCGCGACTGGCGACGCTCTACGGGGGCCAGGCCGGGCTGGAGCTTCGGGCGGGGACACCTCGGGGCGCGGTGGTGGAGCTTCGCGTGCCGTTCGACGCGCAGCCAGAGGGGACGAGGGTGGCGGCATGAACACCGAAGCCGTGGAGTCGGGACTCCTGCGCGTGGCGCTCGCGGATGACGAGCCCCTGGCCCGCTCCCGCCTGCGCGCGCTGCTGGCGGCGGAGCCGAACGTGGAGCTCGTGGCCGAGGCGACGAGCGGCGCGGAGGCGGTGCGCGCGGTGCTCCACGCGTCTCCGGACGTGCTGTTGCTGGATGTCGAAATGCCCGCGGGTGACGGCTTCGAGGTCCTCCGCGCGCTGCCTCCGGAGGCAGTCCCCGTGGTTGTCTTCGTCACCGCGTGGCAACACCACGCCGTGCGCGCCTTCGAGGCCCAGGCGCTGGATTTCCTCCTCAAGCCCTATGACAAGGAGCGCTTCCGGGCCGCGCTCGTCCGGGCTCGCGAGCAGGTGCGGCTGGTGCGACGCAGCGAGGCCGTGGTCCGTCAGGAGGCCCTCCTGTCCGGGCTGGCGCTGGCGGAGGCCCCGTTGCGCCGCCTGCCGGTCAAGGTCGATGGGCGCATCCGCTTCGTGGACTGCTCCGCCATCACCCACGTGGAGTCGGAGGCCAACTACGTGCGCGTCCACGTGGGCGGCGAGCAGCACGTGTTGCGCGAGACGCTGACGCATCTGGAGGAGCGGTTGGATCCGCGTCGGTTCCTGCGCGTGCATCGCTCCGTGCTCATCAACCTGGACCAGGTGCGGGAGATGGAGCCGCTCTCCCAGGGCGAATACCTGCTCGTCCTCGGGCCGGGGGGCGCCGCCGTGCGCACCGGGCGCAGCCATCGCGCTCGCGTGGAGTCCGCGCTCGGGCTGGGTTCCGGCTCCGGTCCGGAAGGCACGCGCTGAGTCGCGTCCCCGGGCCGCTCCCGTCCATCCCGCGCGCGGCTCGCTCCATCCCCGCTTTCCGGACAGCGCCGCGCGACACGCGTACCTCCTCGGCCATGGCGGGAAGGACTTCCACTCCTCCCGCCACATCCCGAGAGGAATCCGTCATGTCATCGTCCTTCCGTCGTCTCCCGCTGGTGCTCGCGGCGCTGTCGTTGGGTGTCGCCACGTCCGCCGTGGCCTCCGCGCCTCGCACGCCCGAGGTGTTCGCTCCGGGCTTCGTCTCCCTGCCCGAGCAGGAGGAGTGGCGCATCGCCTTCACGCCGGACGGCCGCACGGCCTTCTGGGGCGTGAGCCCGGGGTTCTTCCCCGAGACGCGCCAGGCCACCATCGTCTACTCCGAGCTGCGCAATGGCCGCTGGACGCAGCCTCGTCCGGCGCCGTTCTCCGGCGTGCACTCGGACATCGACCCGTTCGTCTCGCCGGATGGGCGCCGCCTGTTCTTCTCCTCCATCCGTCCCGTCAACGGCGCGCCCCGCGAAGACGTGGAGATGTGGGTCGTCGAGCGTCGCAGGGATGGCGGCTGGAGCGAGCCTCGGCACCTGGGCGCCGCGGTGCACAGCCTCGCCGACGAGCTGTACCCCAGCGTGGACGAGGACGGCACGCTGTACTTCGGCTCGGACCGCGAGGGCGGCTTCGGCGGCTGGGACGTGTGGCGCTCGCGGCTCCGCGCGGATGGGACGTACGGGCCCGCGGAGAACCTGGGGCCCGCCATCAACACCGAGCTGTGGGAGTTCAACCCGAGCATCCTCCCCGACGGCGACACCCTGCTGTTCGCCTCCATCGGCCGCCCGGAGGGCTACGGCTACGGCGACCTCTACGCGGCCTCTCGCACGTGGCGCGGCTGGCAGCCGGCCCGCAACCTGGGGCCCACGGTGAACACCGACCTGGACGAGTACCACCCGACGCTCTCGCCGGACCACCGCACGCTCTACTTCGTGCGGCACCAGTACGAGCCATTCCTTCCCAGTGAGATGTTCCACGTCAACGTGGGCCGGCTGCTCTCGGATGCCGGCTCCTGCGACGTGCGGAACTGAGGACCCGCCGCGTGCCTCCGCCCGGTGCATGGGGCCTCCGGCGGAGGCGCGAGGTCGTTGCTCAGCGCGTCGACAGGCGGAGGTTGTCCAGCGCGAGGTCGGGTTGTCCGGCGGGGAGGTCGACGATGAACGCGGTCGGCTGCGCGGCGCCGAGCTGGAAGTTCGCGCGGACGCGTCCTGCGGTCGAGTTGCAGTTCGTGCGCAGCTCCCGTCCATCGGCGGTGAGGAAGCCGCACGTCACCCCTCGCGTGTCTCGGGATGCGTCGAACTCCACCGTCCACGCGCGGCCCGAGACGAGGGCCTGTCGCGTGGCGATGAACCGCTGGCCACCTCGCAGCAGGGCCGCGAAGCGCGAGGTCGGTGTCCGCGTCCACGTGGCGGGGACAGGCGTGAGAGCCCCAGGCTCCAGGATGCCCATGCCCACGCGTTGTGAGCGGTTCTCGAAGCCATTGACCAGCGTGTCCCCGACGACGACGAGCTCCGTCACGGCGAACGCCCCCGAGCCCTCCGCCGGGGAGAGCCGCAGCGACCTCGCCCCACCGGCGCTCGCGACGAAGGTGGTGGCGACCAGTCCCGCGGCCTCGCCCGGGCGCGCGACGGGACTCGCGCCGCTCACGAGCACCTGACCGCCCAGGGTCAGCGTGACGAGTGGAGCCAGGTTCTCCTCCAGCGCCCGGATGCGCACCGACACGCGATACGTCATGCCCGCGACGACCTCCGCCGAGGGCAGGGTGAGCGATTCACCCTGGCCGACGGAGAGCAGGGGCTCGTTGGGAAAGCGCGAGCGCTCCCAGGCGGTGCACGACGACGCGACACACGGCCAGGGCTTGGGAAAGGGCAGGGTGCCCGGGCTGTCGCGTCGCAACAGCCACACGTCGTGGGTGAGCCAGAGGTTGGGATTGGGGAACAAGCCCGGGGTCTTCGTGTCGCAGACATCGTCCGGGTGTTTCGACTCGACGAGCTTCCGGGTGAAGGCGAGCCGGGCATAGCCCAGTCCCGCGTCGCCGGGAGCGCGGGCGGTGCGCGCGGGGTCCTCGCAGAGGAAGTCGTAGTCGTGCGCGGAGAACACCCAGTTCGACCAGACGGCGACGGGCCCGAGCAACTCCTGGGTGCCCAGGCTCTCGTTGAGCTGTGTGATTCCGGAGCCGGAGGAGCCATGACAGCCATGCAGCTCCGTGAGCCGCGCGTCGGTGCCGAACCCCGACAGGCCCAGTGAGACGCGGGGACGCACCGGGTTCTTCCAGGGCGCGGAGAGCAGCGGCAGGAGCTGGTTTGGCCCGTAGTAGTGGTAGTTCTGGGCCGGGTCGTAGTTGATGTAGCGCGTGTAGCGCTGCCAGAGCTCGGAGCTCCGGTTGTCCGGAATCGAGTAGACCTCGTGGGCCCACGCCATGGACACGGGGACGCCCACGCCCTCCGACGCGGCCACGTCGAGGTAGTCGTGGCGGCAGCCGGGGCTCGTGTCGCCACAGTCCAGCAGCGCCGTGTCGGCGCGGGGCAACGACGCGGGGCACTGGTAGTTGCCGAACGAGTCACCGCAGCGTGCAATCACCCGGCATGGGTACGACGACGTGCTGTAGCCCGGGCCCAGGGGGCGCCGCTGGTAGCCGGGGAAGGTGCCCGACAGGCTCTCCGCGGTGGCCTCCCAGTCCACGTCCGCGGCAATCATCGGGTCATACATGCGCACCTCGAGCGGCTGGTTCTCCGGGTCCCAGACGCTGATCTGGTCCAGGCAGTGCGCGGCGGTGATGGCCCTGCGCGGGGAGATGAAGGTGACTCCACACGTGTAGCGCAGCGGCGAGCCATCCAGCCCCCGCTTCGGCGCGTGGGTGCCGGGTTGGAGGATGGGCACGAAGACGGTGCCCCGGCTGAGCTGGCTGCTGGCCGTGACGCCTCCGGGTGTCAGGGCCACGTTGTAGTAGTCCTGATACGCCCGCTGGACAGGCTGGGGCTCGGCCGCGAGCGCTGCTCCCAGGATGACCAGGTGGATGCTCGTGCCGGCGAACGCGGCGCGAAGAGACGGTTCCATCGATAGACCCCTCACTGTGCAGACACAGACGTGGCGAGTCCCCTCGTCACGAGGGGCCGGTGTCCCCAGCACCCCGGGCGCATCCTGCCCGCTGGGACGCGGGCGTCTGCCCTGTCGTCAGCCTCCGCGACTTTTCACGCCCCCGGCTGTTTGCGAGTAACACTCGCCACGGACCACACGTCTGGGATGGGACGGCGCGGGAGGGCAGGTCTTTCGTTCAGGTCCGTACCAAGGGTGTATCAGGACCCAATCCCCGGCTCCGGTTTCGCGCCTTCGATGTTTGCATTTGACCCGGACTCTTTGTGGATTTTGTGTCACTGAACAATGTATAAACGCGAAATCATGGGAGTACTTGCCAGCCCGTGAATCCGGTGTGGTGCCGGAGTGCTCATCCCTGGCAGGGGGGCGCGGCCGTCCGCGCGGGTGTGAGAACTCGAATGCAATGCATGGTTGAGAAGCGCCAGCTTGACTGGCGAAGGATGCTCGTGTGCGCGGTGGTCGCCCTGGCGGCCGGCTGTGACAACACGGAACTTGAGACCCGGCCTCCGGAGCTGGACCTGGCGGAACCGGTGCAGGTGGACCCGACGCGGCATCCGGAGCGCCGCGGCATTGGTGCCATGGCGCTGCCACCCGCGGGTCCCTCGGCGATGGTCGTCACGGTGGACCCTCGCTCGTCGCTCCTCATCACCGACGACGCCATCGTGAGGAACTTCCCGCTCCTGCGGGTGATGACGCAGCTGGTGACGCAGTCCGGTGTCCCGGGGCTGACGCCGCTGGCCCTCTTCCAGGACTGGTGGCGCACGGCGCTGCCGCCCAACTGTGGGCCGCTCTTCAACGGCTTCCAGTATCAGTGCCCTCGCATCGAGGGGAACCAGTCCACCGTCAATCCCTTCATCAACCCGGGAGTGAATCCCGACGAGTACATCCCGCTGGCGCTCGTCAACCGCTTCGACCTGGCGCCGGCGTCGGGCGTGGACTGCGGTGAGTACCGCATCATCTACGGCAAGCGCTCCGGCATCCCCGGGGGTGGCAATCGCAACCTCCTCATCTTCGAGGCGGTGCTGCCCAACCCCAATCCCGCGCTGGGCCTCAATGGCTGTGCGCCGGTGGCCAACTTCTGGGCCTCGTTGACGGGCGCGCCGCTCACCACCCGCATTACCGGGCTGCAGAACTTCTACTTCACGGGCATGCCGGGCTTCATGCCGGTGGTCCACATGGACAACTACGGCAACCGGACGACGGGCGTGCCGACCGGCCAGGTGCGCACCAACCAGTTCATCCAGCCGCCGTGGACGCTGCGGGAGTTCAGCGTGCGGCGGACGATGTGCGGCGCCACGCCGTGCCAGTTGAACTTCCGGCCGGTGACGGTGAAGGTGAACCCGGGTGGCACGCTGTTCGACCCCCTCTCCGCGCACCCGCTGTCGGGGCCGTTCCAGAACGCGGTGTTCCCGGCGGAGGTGCCGGCGCTGGCCGTCAACGACATCAACCTGTTCAACAACACCATTCCCGACATGTTCAACAGCGGCCAGAGCAACTCGCAGGGCCCGGAGAACGACTACCGCTTCCAGTTCGGCCCCGCCCCCAGCGTCTTCCGCAACAACATCCAGAACGAGCTGTTCCTGCTGGGCAGTCCGCTGCTGCCCCAGGAAATCGTGGAGCGCTCGCTGGCGCTGTCCTGCGCGGGCTGCCACGAGCTGAGCAACGGGGCGAACCTGGGCGGTGGCCTCATCTGGCCTCCTTCCGCGGGCTTCGTCCATGTGGGTGAGCAGTTCGACCCGGCGCCGGGCCCCTTCGGCCCGCGCTTCCGCATCTCCCCGGCGCTGAACGCCGTCTTCCTGCCGCACCGCAAGGCCGTCCTGGAGACGTTCCTCAACTCCTCGTGCGGGGATGCCATCTGCCAGCCGTGGGAGACGCCCGCCTCCTGCCCGGCTGACTGCTAGCCGTCCTCCAGACAGGCAGTCATGGGAGTGGGCGCGGAGAGCTGCGTATACTCCGCGCCCACCATGACGGCGGACTCCCTCAAGCAACAACTGCGGCGCACCCTGCGACGAGACCTCTGGCTCACGCTCGCGCCCGCGGTGCTCCTCATCGGCCTCGCGTTCGCCGCTGCCTTCTATTTCATCGAGCCCGCGCCCCCGAAGAAGCTGGTGCTGGCCCTTTCTCCCGACGAGGGCGGCTTCCGCTACTACGCGCGGAAGTACCAGGACGTCCTCAAGAAGCACGGCGTCACCCTGGAGTTGCGCACGACGAAGGGCTCCCTTGAAAACGTGGAGCTGCTCGCGGACGGGGCCTCCGGCGTCGACGTGGCCTTCGTGCAGAGCGGCACCGTGGGCGGCGAGAAGGCCACGAGCGTCGTCTCCCTGGGCAGCGTCTCCTACGTCCCCCTCTGGGTCTTCTACCGGGGCGAGCCCTTGGAGGACGTGCGCCAGTTGAAGGGGCGGCGCATCGCGGTGGGGCCGGAGGGCAGCGGCACGCGCGCGCTCGCCGTCACGCTGCTGAAGGCCAACGGCATCGACGAGGCGCCCACGGAGTTGCTGCCGTTGGAGCGCGAGGCCGCCACCGAGCAGCTCAAGCAGGGACTCATCGACGCGGCGTTCCTCATCTCGCCCGCGGAGTCGCCCGCCATCCAGAAGCTGGCGGCGGTGCCCGGGGTGAATCTGCTCAGCTTCGCGCGCGGAGAGGCGTATGCGCGCCGCTTCCCGTATCTGACCCGGCTGGTGCTGCCTCGGGGCGTGTTCAACCTCGCCTCGGACATCCCCGCGCGGGACGTGGTGGTGCTCGCGCCGACGGCGAACCTCGTCGCGCGCGATTCGCTGCACCCCGCGCTCTCCTATCTCCTCATGCGCGCGGCCAGCGAAGTCCACGGCAGCGCGGGCCTGCTCGACGGCCCCAACGAGTTCCCCGCGCCGCGAGAGACGGGCTTCGCCCTCAGCAGCGAGGCCCAGCGCTACTACGAGGCGGGAATCCCCCTGCTCCAGCGCTACCTGCCGTTCTGGGCGGCGAACCTGGTGGACCGGCTGTGGGTGATGCTGGTGCCCATCATCGCCGTGGTGGTGCCGCTGTTCCGCGCCGTCCCCGCGCTCTACCAGTGGCGCATCCGCCAGCGCATCGTCCGCTGGTACGCGCGGCTGAAGGAGATTGAAATCCAGCTCGACGAGAACCCCGAGCGGGAGATGCTCGAGGACATGCTCAAGCGGCTGGAGGAGGCCGAGCGCGAGGTCAACCGCATCCCCATGCCGCTGGCCTACGCGGAGAACCTCTACTTCTTCCGTGAGCACATCGAGGTCGTCCGCCGCCGCCTCATCCGTCGGCTCGGCGGTGGGCGGGAAGGGGCGGACGCGCACGCTCACGCCGCCAACGCGTAGTCGGTTCCCGTCGCGCGCGCGGAGCCCGGTGGGGAGGCGGAGTCTGCTCCGCGCCCCCGCGTGTGGGAGGCTCCGGCTCCGAGCCTCGCGTGGAGGAGCCGAGCGCCACGCGCAGCACCTGATAGGCCCGCAGCAGCCGGCGCCGGGTATTCACGTGGGTGATGCCCAGCTCCTCCGCCATCGTCCTGCCGTCCAGCTCCCGCTCGAAGCGCAGCAGGCAGGCCCGCCGCAGCGGCTCCGGCAGGTGGTGGACGTGGCGCCACAGGAGCCGCGACTGCTCCTGCTCCAGGAGGAGCTGCTCCGGAGAGGGGACGTGCGCCAGGGGCTCGCGCGCCGAGGCGACCTCGTCCTCCTCCCGAGGGGCCTCGTCCGAGAGTCGGGCCCGGGAGCGGTGCAGGTCCACGCAGGCGTTATGGACGATGCGCGTCAGCCACGCCTCCGGGTTTCGCAGCCGCCGGACCTCCCGGGGCCAGGCCTCGGCGGCTCGCAGCATCGCGGTGCCCAGGGCGTCCTCCGCGTCGGCCTGGTGGCCACCGAGGTGGCGCAGGCTCTTCGCGAGGAGCCGCGAGTGGTGGCACAACCACATCTCCCAGAATCCGGTCGACATCGCTTCGATGAGGGCGCTCACAGGTGGCCATCCCCTCCGTGGCACTCCCCTAGAGCAACCGCTGTGCCGGCTCTCGCCCCCTCGGAGGACGGAGCTTCGTCGTCGGGCGCGGTGCCCGGCTGGCATGTCAGCGGCGTCGGCTGACATGTCAGCGTGTGCCAGCCGGGAGGCCGCCTCGGGTCCGCGGGGCTCCGGGCTCGTGTAGCCTGGAGGTGCACTTGGGCCCTGGCTCCGAGCGTCCCCCTCATGAAGCAGAGACTCCTCGACGACGTCTCCACCGCGAGTCCCCAGCGGCACGGCGGTGACTCCCGGTCCGCCGTCCTCCTGCCGGCGCTGACGCTGGTCTCCCATCCCCTGGCCTCACGGGTGGGGGAGCGGTTCGTGATGGAGTCCCTGCCGCGCGGCCGGGAGGTGGCGCTCTCCCGCAACGAGCCGCTGTTCACCCGCGTGGATGAAGTCGTGGGCCGGCCGCTGGCGGACCCGTTCGTGAGCCGGCGCGCGCTGCGCTTCCTGCCGCGCCTGGATGGCGGCATCCGGCTGGAGGGCGAGGCGGACGGCACCCAGGTGGTGGCGGGTGGGGTGCCGGGTGTGGGCTGGGACTTCCGGCCGGAGGCGCTCTCGGCGGGGGTGACGCTGGAGCTGGCCGGGCGGGTCGTGGTGTTGCTGCACCTCGTGGCGCTGGAGGAGGAGCGCTCCGCGGACACTCTGGGCATGGTGGGGCAGAGCACGGCGCTGGGGCGGCTGCGCACCCGCGTCCGCCAGGTGGCGGACCTGGACGTGCCCGTGCTCATCCGGGGCGAGACGGGCTCGGGCAAGGAGCTCATCGCGCGCGCTCTCCACCAGCGTGGCAATCGGAGCAAGGGGCCCTTCGTCAGCGTCAACCTGGGCACGCTGTCCCGAGAGCTGGCCGCGGCGGAGCTGTTTGGCGCGCAGCGGGGCGCCTACACCGGCGCCTCCCAGAGCCGCGAGGGCTTCTTCCGCGCCGCGCACGGCGGCACGTTGTTCCTGGACGAGGTGGGAGAGGCGCCCGCCGAGGTGCAGGTGGCGCTCCTGCGCGTGCTGGAGACGGGGGAGATGTACCCGGTGGGCGCGCACACCCCCGTCGTCACGGACGTGCGGCTGGTGGCGGCGACGGACGCGCCCCTGGAGGACCTGATTGAGCAGGGCCGCTTTCGCGCACCCCTGTTGCATCGGCTCTCCGGCTACTCCATCCACCTGCCTCCATTGCGGGAGCGGCGGGAGGATATCTCCCTGCTCTTCCACCACTTCGCGCGGCTGGAGTTGGAGGGGCTGGGAGAGGGCTGGCGCCTGGAGCCCCAGGACCCCTATGCGGAGCCCTGGCTGCCGGCGGCCCTGGCGTCGCGGCTGCTGCGGCATGACTGGCCCGGCAACGTCCGGCAACTGCGCAACGTGGCCCGCCAGCTTGTCATCAGTGGCCGGGGGCAGCCCCGACTCCAGGTGGACGCGGCGCTGGAGGCGGAGCTGGGGCCGACGTCCCCGGGCGACGAGGATGGGGAGCCCGTGCTGGTGACGCGGCGCAAACCGTCGGAGGTGACGGAGCGGGAGCTGCTGGATGCGCTGCGTGAGTGCTCGTGGGACTTGAAGGGCACGGCGGAGAAGCTCGGCATCACCCGGGCGTCGCTCTACAACCTGGTGGACCGCAGCCCCCACCTCCGCACGGTGAAGGACCTGAGCGCGGAGGACATCACCCGCTCTTTCAAGGCCTGTGGCGGAGACCTGGACGCCATGGTGCGCCAACTGGAGGTGTCCCGCCGCGCGCTCCAGCGGCGCGTCAGGGAGCTGGGGCTCGAGCCCCCCACGTCGTGAAGTCGTGGGTCGTGGCAAGCTTCACACACCGCCATCTCCAGGCCGGGCCCCCGCGGCCGGGCGACGTGGCGGGGAGGTGTGCACCATGCAAGGGCATTGGAAGCGTTGGCCAGGCATCGTCATGTTGTCGTTGGGGTGGGGCTGCGCTCCGGACGCATCCGGAGTCGACGAGGCGTCCGAGCCGGGCGTTCAATCCCTGGCGGAATACGACGGCACCGCCTGCCCCAAGCTCGTGGAGGCTCCCTGTCCCGCGCAGGGCGCGTATTGCCCCCCGTTGGACCACAACAAGCTGTGTGTCATCACCCTCTCCAGGGGACCCCTGCCCGTGTCGCCCGCGAGGAGCTGTCTGCGGCGCAAGCAACCGGTCAAGTTCCAGCTCGCCCCCGGCGTCAACGCGGCCACGCTCAAGTTCTTCGGGCCCGATGCCGACGCCCTCTTCGTGGACTACGACAAGATGGACATCGCGCTGACGGCGGCGGGGCGCGACTCGAAGTGGTGTGGAACGATTCGCCCCAAGGTCTTCCTGGGGGGCCACTATTTCGCCGTCAGTACCGATACGGGCGCGGGCCAGCCAGGGGAGCTGGAAGTGGTCAGGGACCCGGGCGAGGAGGACTGACACCGAGGGCCCTCACGGTGACGTCGGGTGCTCCTTCGATGTCTGCGTGAGCAGGGGGCCCCAGGTTCGCGCGAGCAGGGGACGGGCGGTGAGCGCTTTCGCCAGCGCTTCGCGCGCCCGCGCCTGCTGGCCGGGATGCGCCTCCGGGGAGGCCCGGGCCTGGGTGAGCTCCAGCGCCGCGTGTAGCGCGCGCGCCTCCTGGTCCTCGGGGCGTGCCTTCAACACGGTGCCCACTTCCGACAGGCCGCGCTCCAGCACGTCACGCGCGTCCTGTCCGGCGCGCCGACGGGCCAGGGCCCAATCGAGGTGGAGTCGCGCCAGCGCGCGGCGGTCATCGCGCGGTCGGGAGCTGACGGTGAGCGCGGCCAGGTGGGCCTGCCCGGCGCGGAGGAAGGCGGCCTCCCAATCCTTCGTTGTCAGGACGCTCCAGGCGGCGCCGAGGGCGCGGGCCTCCGCGGCGTAGCGCAGCGCCTCCTCGTCGCGGGGGTTGCGCCGCAGGGCCTCGCCCAGGGCCTGCTCGGCGGCGTCCAGCTCCGGCTTCGCGTCCGCGCCTCGTTCCAGCGCGAAGGCGGCGAGCACCCGGTGGGCCTGTCCCAGGTTGGCCCAGGCTGTCGACAGGTCCGGCTGGAGCGCGAGCGCCGCACGGGCCTCGCGCCGCGCCGCGCGCGCGTCGTCTCGCGGGTCTTCTCCCCGGGCCAGTCGCAGGGCCGCGCGGGTGACGTGGGCTTCCGACAGGTTGCTGGGCGGCAGGCCCTGCTTCGGGGCGAGGGCCACGGCACGGGTGAAGGACGCGCGGGCCTCGTCCAGGGCGGGGAAGGGGTCCTCGCCGCGCAGCCACGCGTCCCGCGCGCGCTCCATGTGCACCAGCCCCACGCCGCCATGGAGCTGCGGCACTTCCGCGTTGAGGGCCAGGGCGCTCCTGTACGACGCGAGCGCGATGTCCAACGACGGGCGCGCATCACCTCCACCATCGCGCAGCCGCGCGGCGCGCAGCGCATGGACCTGGGCCTCGTAGAAGTGGCTGACGAGGTTGCGGGGGTTGAGCGTGCGCGCCTTCTCCAGGGCCTCCCGCGCGCGCTCCAGGTCCGCGTCCGCGTCCGCGTTGCGTGGATGGGACGCGCGCTTGAACCAGGCGCTGCCCAGGTTGATCCACGCGTCCGGCAGGGCCTCGTCGATGCGGATGGCGGTGAGGTACGCGTCGATGGCGCGCGCTCGGTTGCCGAGCGAGTCCTCGCCCACGGCGTCCTCGTGGTCCGCCCACACCTTGAAGATGAGGCCCAGGTTGGAGTGGTAGTCGTAGCCGCGCTCCTCGGGCGCCACGCCGTCGAAGGCTTCGATGGCCTGTCGCAGCATCGGCCGAGGGTCCTCGCTGCGCGCCTGCTGAATCCGCGCGCCCTGCCAGAGCACGAGCCCCAGCGCGTGGCGGACGTCGCTGCTGGTGGGGGCGACCTCTGCCGCGGCCCGGGCCGCCTTCAGCGCCTCCTCCAGCGCCGCCGCCGCGTCGCCGCCCTGTCGGCTCCGGAACTCGGCGAGCCTGCGGTGCAGGTGGGCCTTCTTCACCAGCGATGGCACGTGGTGGGGCGACGCGGTGAGCGCGCGCGCCAGCGCCTCCAGCGCCCGTTCGAGGTGCGGCGTCACGTCCCCCTGGCCATACAGGCCCATGCGCAGGGCCAGCTGCTCGACGCTGGCCAGGGCCAGGTGTGCCTCGGGCAGGCTCTCCGCGAGGGCGGCCGCGCGGGCGTGGGCCTTCCTCGCCGCGTCCAGGTCCTCCTGCGCGCGCTCGCGCCGTCCCGCGTCCGAGTGACTGGTGGCGCGGGCCACCAGCACGTCACCTCGCAGCAGGGGAGCCTCGAAGAACCACGGCAGCCGGTCCCCCAGCGCATCCAGTCGCTCCAGTGCGTCCTCGTACCGCTCCTCGTGGTAGGCGAGCAGGGCCGAGACGTACTCGGCGGGAGGCAGGTCGGCGCCGCTGCCCTGCCGCAGCCATGCGAGCGCGGGCTCCCGGTAGAGCGTCACCAGCTCCTGCCGCCGCGCCTGTCGCTCCTTGGCGGGCAGGTGCTCGGAGGCGCGCAGCCGCTCCTGGTAGAGCTGCCCCAACGCGAGCGCCAGCGCGCACGCGACGCGCGGGGTGCGGGTGCCGTGGTTCCACGCGGCCTCCAGATGTCCCCCCGCGCGCGCCGGCTCTCCCAGCGCGAGCCAGCCCCGGCCCAGCGCTTCATTCCCCGGTCCGAGCGCGTGCTCTCCGCCGCCGCGCATCTCCCCGGAGATGTCCGCCAGCCGCGTCTCCAGCACCCGCCGCTCCTGGC
>NZ_JAAIXY010000042.1 GCF_010894455.1 Myxococcus eversor
CGAGCCCGCCAGCGCCGCCTACAACATGCCCGCGGCTCTGCGCCTGACGGGCGCCCTGGATGTCTCCTCTCTCCAACGCGCCCTCTCCGAGCTCGTCCGTCGCCACGAGTCCCTCCGCACCTCCTTCCGAGACACCAACGGCCGGCCCGTGCAGGTCATCTCGCCGCCCGGGGACTTCTCGATACCGGTGGTGGACCTGTCCGCCCACGCGGCGCGGGAAGCCGAGGTCCGACGCCTCGCCGAGCAGGATGCGAGCTCGCCCTTCAATCTCGCAACCAGCCCACTGCTGCGCACCACCCTGGCGCGGTTGAGCGGCTCCGAGCACGTGCTGCTGCTCAACATGCACCACATCATCACCGACGGCTGGTCCATGGGCGTGCTGGTGCGTGAGGTGGCCGCCCTCTACGAAGCCTTCTCCGTCGGCCAGCCCTCGCCCCTGCCTGAGCCGCCGGTGCAGTACGCCGACTTCGCCGTGTGGCAGCGCTCGTGGCTCCAGGGCGAGGTCCTGGAGGCCCAGCTCGACTGGTGGCGCAAGCACCTGGAAGGCGCACCCGCGCTGCTGGAACTGCCCACCGACAGGCCCCGTCCGGCCACGCGCACCTACCAGGGGGCGACGCAGTCCATCACGCTGCCGCGCGAGCTGTCCGAGTCGCTGACCGCGCTCGGCCGCCGCGAGGGCGTCACGCCCTTCATGTTGCTCCTGGCCGCCTTCCAGGTGCTCCTGTCCCGCTACTCGGGTCAGGACGACATCACCGTGGGCTCGCCCATCGCGGGCCGGCGCATGGCCGAGCTGGAGGGCCTCATCGGCTTCTTCCTCAACACGCTCGTGCTGCGCACGCGGCTGCACGGCGACTCCTCGTTCCGCGAAGTGCTGGCGAGCGTGAAGGAGACCACGCTCGGCGCCTTCGCCCACCAGGACATCCCCTTCGAGAAGCTCGTCGAGGAGCTCGCCCCGGAGCGCTCCCTGGGGCACTCGCCCCTGTTCCAGGTGATGTTCGCCCTGCAGAACGTCCCGGCCGGGGAGCTCCAGCTCCCAGGCCTCACCCTGCGTCAGGAGAATCAGGACAGCACCACGACGAAGTTCGACCTGACGCTGCTCGCCGCCGAGGAGCCGCGCGGCCTCCGGCTCACCGCGGAGTACAGCACGGCTCTCTTCGACGACAGCACCGTGGCGCGGCTGCTCGGCCACCTCCAGACGCTGCTGCGCGGCGCAGTGGCCCGGCCAGAGGCCCGCCTGTCGGAGCTGCCGCTCCTGGAGGAGCCCGAGCGCCACACGCTCCTCCGCGAGTGGAATGGCGCGCGGGCCGACTACCCGCCCGAGGCCTGCCTCCACACCCTCATCGAAGCCCAGGTGGAGCACACGCCGGACGCGGTGGCCCTCGCCTTCGAGGGCGCGACGCTCACCTACCGGCAGCTCGACGAGCGCGCCAACCAGCTCGCATGGCACCTGCGCTCGCTGGGCGTCGGCCCCGAGGTGCGCGTCGGCCTCTTCCTCGAGCGCTCGCTGGAAATGGTGGTCGCCTTGCTGGCCACGTTGAAGGCCGGTGGTGCCTACGTCCCCTTCGACCCGGCCTACCCGGCCCAGCGCCTCGCGTGGATGCTCGAGGACACCACCCCTCCGGTGCTCCTCACCCAGCAGCACCTGTTGGCCAACCTGCCGCCCCACTCCGCCCAGGTGCTGTGTCTGGACACGGAGTGGTCCACCGTGGCCCGCCGGCGGGCGGACCGGCTCGCGCCGCTCGCGGGACCGGATGCGCTGGCCTACGTCATCTTCACCTCGGGCAGCACTGGCCGGCCCAAGGGGGCGATGAACGCCCACCGCGCCGTCGTCAACCGCCTGCTGTGGATGCAGGACGCATACGGGCTGACGGCGGCCGACACGGTGCTGCAGAAGACGCCCTTCAGCTTCGATGTGTCCGTCTGGGAGTTCTTCTGGCCGTTGATGACGGGTGCGCGGCTGGTGGTCGCGAAGCCCGGTGGCCACCAGGATCCGACGTATCTGGTGCGCCTCATCGCGGAGGAGACCGTCACCACCCTGCACTTCGTGCCCTCCATGCTCCAGGCCTTCCTGGAGGAGCCGGGGCTGGAGCGGTGCACCTCGCTTCAACGGGTGGTGTGCAGTGGCGAGGCCCTCCCCCTGGAGCTGGCGCGGCGCTGCCTTCAGCGGCTGCCCGGGGCGGGCCTGCACAACCTCTATGGCCCCACCGAGGCCGCGGTCGACGTCAGCTTCCACCCGTGCGTGCGCGACGAGCCGTACCACTCGGTGCCCATTGGCCGTCCCGTCGCCAACACGCAGCTCCGCCTGCTGGATGCGCACCTGCGGCCCGTTCCCATCGGCGTGCCGGGCGAGCTGTTCATCGGCGGCGTGCAGGTGGGGCGCGGCTACCTGGGTCGCCCGGAGCTGACGGCGGAGCGCTTCGTCCCGGATGACTTCAGCGACACGCCGGGCGCGCGGCTGTACCGCACCGGCGATCTGGCGCGCTGGCGCTCCGACGGCACGGTGGAGTACCTGGGCCGCGTCGACTTCCAGGTGAAGCTGCGCGGCTTCCGCATCGAGTTGGGTGAAATCGAAGCCGCCCTCCGGACCCTCCCGGACGTGGCCGACACCGTGGTGGTGGTCCGCGAGGACGGGGCCGCCGGCGCGCGGCTGGTGGCCTACCTCGTGCCCGCCGCTTCCGTCGCCCTGGACACCCAGGCCCTGCGAGCCTCCCTGACGCAGCGGCTGCCAGGGTTCATGGTGCCCTCCGCCTTCGTCACGCTGCCTGCCCTGCCCCTGTCGCCCAGCGGCAAGGTGGACCGCAAGGCCCTGCCCGCTCCGGAGGCTTCTCACCAGCAGTTGGAGCAGGCCTTTGTCGCGCCTCGGAACGCGATGGAGCTGGAGGTGGCCCGCGCCTTCGAGGAGGTGCTGGACCTGAATCCGATTGGCGCCCGCGGCCACTTCTTCGAGCTGGGAGGCCACTCGCTGCTGGCCACCCAGCTGGTCTCTCGCGTGCGCGAGGCCTTCCAGGTGGAACTGCCCCTGCGGGCGCTCTTCGAGGCGCCCACCGTGGAGCAGCTCGCGTTGCGCATCCAGGCCCGCCAGTCCACTCAGGTGGGGGACGCCCGGGTCCCCGCGCTGACGCGCGCTTCCCGCGACGGCGTGCTGCCGCTGTCCTTCGCCCAGCAGCGCCTGTGGTTCCTGCATCAGCTGGAGCCTGGCAGCGCCTTCTACAACGTCCCCATCGTCCTGACGCTGAGGGGAGTCCTGTCGGAGGACGCGCTGGAGCGCGGCTTCCAGGAGCTGGTCCGCCGTCATGAATCCCTGCGCACCGTCTTCCGCACCGAGGGCGGCGCGCCCGTGCAGGTCATCCTCCCGGGAGGCTCGGCGCAACTGGAGCGGGTGGACCTGCGCGGCCTGCCCGAGGCCGAGCGTCAAGCCGAAGCGCGACGCAGGGCCGAGCAGGAGGCCATGCGTCCCTTCGACCTGGAGACCGGCCCGCTGCTGAGGACGACGCTGCTGAAGCTGGCCGCCGAGGAGCACCTGCTGGTGCTGGTGCAGCACCACATCGTCTCCGACGGCTGGTCCATGGGCGTGCTGGTGCGCGAGATGGCGGCCCTCTACGCGGCCTTCCGCGCTGGCCAGCCCTCGCCCCTGCCGGAACTGCCGGCGCAGTACGCCGACTACGCGGTGTGGCAGCGCTCGTGGCTCCAAGGGGAGACACTGGACGCCCAGCTCTCCTGGTGGCGCAAGCACCTGGAGGGCGCGCCCGCCGCCCTGGAGCTGCCCACCGACAGGCCCCGCCCCGCCATCCAGTCCTTCCGGGGAGCGCTTCACACGCGCGTGCTGCCGAGCGCACTGGCCGACTCGCTCCAGGCCCTCGGCCACCGAGAGGGCACGACGCTCTTCATGGTGCTGCTCGCCGGCTTCGAGGTGGTCCTCTCCCGGTACTCGGGGCAGGAGGACTTCGTCATCGGCACGGACATCGCCAACCGCAACCGCGCGGAGACCGAAGGCCTCATCGGCTTCTTCATCAACCAGCTGGCGCTGCGCGCCCAGGTGGGCGGAGACCCGAGCTTCCGCGAGCTGCTCGGCCGCGTGCGAGCCACCGCCCTGGACGCCTATGCCCACCAGGACCTGCCCTTCGAGGAACTGGTCAGGGTCATCAACCCCGAGCGGAGCCTCGGCCGCGCGCCCCTCTTCCAGGTGAAGCTGGTGCTCCAGAACCAGCCCACCACCGTCCTGAAGGTGCCCGGCCTCACCTTCACGCCCGAGGGCACCCACGAGGCCGCCTCGCGCCTGGACCTCACCCTCTCCATCATCCCGACGGCGCAGGGCCTGGCCTGCACGTGCGAGTACCGCACCGACCTCTTCGAGCCCGCCACCATCGACAGGCTGATGCGGCACCTGGGCACGGTGCTGGAGGCCGCCGCGGCAAGGCCCGAGACGCCGGTGTCCTGCCTGCCGCTGCTGTCCGAGGAGGAGCAGCGTCAGGTGCTGGTGGAGTGGAACGCCACCGCCCGCGACTTCCCCCGCGAAAGCTGCATCCACCACCTCTTCGAAGCCCAGGCCCGCGACACTCCGGACGCGGTGGCCCTTCGTTTCGGCGACGACTCGCTCACCTATGCCCAACTGGACGCCCGCGCCAACCAGTTGGCGCACCACCTGCGCTCACTGGGCATCGGCCCGGACACCCTCGTCGCGCTCTTCCTGGAGCGCTCCCTGGCGCTGGTGACGGCCATGCTCGGCGTCCTCAAGGCGGGAGGCGCCTTCGTTCCGCTGGACCCGACCTACCCTTCCGAGCGCCTCGGCTTCATGCTGGCCGACTCGGCGGCCCCGGTCGTCATCACCCTGGAGCACCTGGCGGACGAGCTGCCCTCGCGAGGTGAGCTGTACGTGCTGCTCGACGCGGATGCGCGGCTGCTCGCACGCCAGCCGCGATCGCCTCCTGAATCCAGGGTGACGGCCGAAAGCCTCGCGTACGTCCTCTATACCTCCGGCAGCACCGGCCGCCCCAAGGGCGTCATGGTCACCCAGCGGGGCATCGCCCACTACCTCGCGTGGGCACTCCAGGAGTACCGCGTGTCCTCCGGGCAGAGCGCCCCGGTGCATACCTCCGTCGCCTTCGACGCCACCCTCACCAGCCTCTTCGCGCCGCTGCTGGCTGGCGGCTCCGTGCACCTGCTGCCCTCCGGCAATGAGCTGGAGGCCCTCGCCCAGTCCCTCCGCACTCACCGCCACGGCCTGGTCAAGCTCACCCCCGCCCACCTCCAGGCCCTGCTGGACCTGATGTCCGCCCAGGAGCTGGCGCTCCAGGAAGGCACCTTCGTCGTCGGTGGCGAAGCCCTGCCCGCCGCCACCGTGGAGCGCTGGCGCCGGCTGGCCCCGCGTGTGCGCCTCATCAACGAGTACGGCCCCACCGAGACGGTGGTCGGCTGCTCCATCCATGACTTGAACGAGAGCGGCCTGGTCCATGGGGCCGTCCCCATTGGCCGACCCATCGCCAATACGGCGCTCTACATCCTCGATGCGAGGCTGCGGCCGGTGCCCGTGGGTGTCACGGGTGAGCTGTATATCGGCGGAGCGGGTGTCGCGCGCGGCTACCTGCGCCGGCCGGAGCTCACCGCCGAGCGCTTCATCCCCGATGCCTTCAGCACCGTGCCCGGTGCGCGGCTGTACCGCACGGGCGACCTGGCGCGCTTCCTTCCGGACGGCCGTCTCGACTTCCTGGGCCGCCGAGATGGGCAGGTGAAGCTGCGCGGCTTCCGCATCGAGCTGGGCGAGGTGGAGAGCGCCCTGCGCCAGTTCTCGCAGGTGCGGGAGGCGGTGGCGGTGGTGCGCGAGGACTCGCCTGGCGACAAGCGTCTGGTGGCCTACCTCGTCGCCCCGGGGGCGGACGTCTCGGCGCTCCGGGACGCCCTGCGCCAGAAGCTCCCCGAGTACCTGGTGCCCTCGGTGCTCGTGCTCCTCGACGCCCTGCCGCTGACGGCCAACGGCAAGGTGGACCGCAGGGCGCTTCCCGTTCCGGAGCTGCGCACGGCCGAGCCCGAGTCCTTCGCCGCCCCGCGCACCCCCACAGAGCACGCGCTCGCCGCCATCTTCCGCGAAGTGCTGAACGTCTCGCAGGTAGGCCTTCACGATGACTTCTTCGAGCTGGGGGGCCACTCGCTGCTGGCCACCCAGTTGATCTCCCGCGTGCGCGAGGCCTTCCAGGTGGAGCTGCCCCTGCGGGCGCTTTTCGCGGCCCCCACCGTGGAGCAACTCACGCCGCGCATCGAGACCCTCCAGGCCACTGGCGAGGGGGACGCCCGGATGCCAGCGCTGACGCGCGCCTCCCGCGATGGCGTGCTGCCGCTGTCCTTCGCGCAGCAGCGCCTGTGGTTCCTGCATCAACTGGAGCCTGGCAGCGCCTTCTACAACGTCCCCATCGTCCTGACGCTGAAGGGGGCCCTGTCCGAGGATGCGCTGGAGCGCAGCTTCCAGGAGTTGGTCCGCCGTCATGAATCCCTGCGCACCGTCTTCCGCACCGAGGGCGGCGCGCCCGTGCAGATCATCCTCCCGGTGGGCTCCTCGAAGCTGGAGCGGGTGGACCTGAGCAGTCTGCCCGAGGCCGAGCGTCAAGCCGAAGCGCGACGCAGGGCCGAGCAAGAGGCAGTGCGTCCCTTCGACCTGGAGACCGGCCCGCTGCTGAGGACGACGCTGCTGAAGCTGGCCGCCGACGAGCACCTGCTGGTGCTCAACATGCACCACATCGTCTCCGATGGCTGGTCCATGGGTGTGGTGGTGCGTGAGATGGGCGCCATCTATGAGGGCTTGCGCCAGGGCCGGCCCGTGGCCCTGCCGGAGCTGCCGGTGCAGTACGTCGACTACGCGGTGTGGCAGCGAGACTGGCTCAAGGGCGCGGTGCTGGAGGAGCAGCTGGGCTGGTGGAAGCAGCACCTGAGCGGCGCGCCGCCGGTACTGGAGCTGCCCACCGACAGGCCGCGTCCCGCCTTCCTGTCCTACCGCGGCGATTCGTACCCCGTGCGCCTGCCGCGCCAGCTGTCCGAGGCGCTCAAGGCCCTGTGCCAGAAGGAGGGCGTCACCCCCTTCATGGCCCTGCTGGCCGTCTACCAGTTGCTGCTCTCGCGCTACTCGGGTCAGGAGGACATCACCGTCGGCTCGCCCATCGCCGGCCGCCGGCGCGGGGAGCTGGAGGGCCTCATCGGCTTCTTCATCAACACGCTCGTGCTGCGCACGCGCCTGGAGGGCAACGTCTCCTTCCGCCAGTTGCTGGCGAGCGTGAAGGAGACCACGCTCGGCGCCTTCGCCCACCAGGACATCCCCTTCGAGAAGCTCGTCGAGGAGCTCGCCCCGGAGCGCTCCCTGGGCCGCACTCCGCTCTTCCAGGTGATGTTCGTTCTGCAGAACCTCCCGACCGGGGAGCTCCATCTGCCGGGCATCACCCTGCATCAGGAGAAGCAGGAGCACACCACGACGAAGTTCGACCTGACGCTCGCGCTCGCCGAAGGCCCGGACGGCTTCGGCGGCGGCCTCACCTACAGCACCGACCTGTTCGACCCGGCCACCGCGGCGCGCTTGATGCGCCACTTCCAGGTGCTCCTGGAGGCCGTCACCGCCCGTCCCGACACCGCCCTGCGGGAGCTGCCCCTGCTGCCCCCCGACGAGCGCCACCAGGTGCTCGTCGACTGGAACGACACACGCGCGGACTTCCCCCGCGAGGCCACGCTCCACTCGCTCTTCCAGGCCCAGGCGCGGCGCACGCCCGGGGCCACCGCCCTCGTCTCCGAGTCCGCCACCCTCACCTACCGCCAGCTCGACGAGGACTCCACGCGCCTGGCCCTGCACCTGCGCTCGCTGGGCGCCGGCCCCGACACCCGTGTCGCCCTCTGCCTCGAGCGCTCCTGCGAGCTGGTCGTCGCCATCCTCGCCATCCTCAAGGCTGGCGCGGCCTGGGTTCCGCTCGATCCGGAATACCCCTCCGGGCGCCTGGCCTTCATGCTCAAGGACTGCGGCGCGAAGCTGCTGCTCACCCGCTCCGACCTGCTCCAGGCCCTGCCCTCCACCCAGGTCCCCCTCCTGCGGTTGGACGCGCTGGACGCACTGCCTTCGCCCGAGGGCATCGCCCTGCCAGAGCCCGAGGCCCTCAGCCCCGCCTACGTCATCTACACCTCGGGCAGCACCGGCCTTCCCAAGGGTGTCCAGGTGGCCCACCGCGCCGTCATCAACCACCTGCACTGGCGCCAGCGGCACTTTCCCATGGGGCCACAGGAGGCCTTCCTGCAGAAGGCCTCCTTCAGCTTCGACATCTCCGTCTGGGAGATGTTCGCGCCCCTGCTGACCGGGGCCCGGCTCGTGCTCGCCCGCCCCGGGGGCCAGAGAGATTCCGAGTATCTGGTGCGGACCGTGAGGCGCCACGCCATCACCCACCTGCACTTCGGCCCCGCCCCCCTCAGCGCCTTCCTGCAGACGCCGGACGTCGAGCACTGCCAGTCGCTGCGCTTCGTCTTCTGCGGCGGCGAGCCCCTCACCCACGAGCTGCACGCGCGCTTCGGCTCCAGGCTGAGCGCCCGGCTCGTCCACCAGTATGGGCCCACGGAGGCCTGCATCGACTGCACCGCCTGGGAATGCCCTCCGCCCCCCGTCTCCACGCTGCCCCTCGGCCGCCCCATCTCCAACACCCAGGCCTACGTGGTGGACGCCTCGCTGCGGCCCGTGCCCGTGGGCGTCCCGGGCGAGCTGCTCATCGGTGGTGAGGCCCTGGCCCTCGGCTACCTGGGCCGTCCCGAGCTGACGGCGGAGCGCTTCGTCCCGGATGACTTCAGCGTCGCGCCCGGTGCCCGCCTCTACCGCACCGGTGACAAGGTGCGCTGGCAGGCCGATGGGACGCTGGAGTTCCTCGGCCGCTTCGACTCGCAGGTGAAGCTGCGCGGCTTCCGCATCGAGCCAGGAGAGGTGGAGGCCGCACTGCTCACGCACCTCGAGGTGCGTGAGGCCGTCGTCATCGCCCGCGAGGACTCCCCGGGCAACAAGCAACTGGTGGCGTACCTGGTCCCGAGCGCGAGCGGGCCCCTGGACCTGAATGCGCTGCGCGCGCTCCTGAAGGCGAAGCTGCCCGAGTACATGGTGCCCTCGGCCTTCGTCTCGATGGAGCAGCTCCCGCTGACGGCCAACGGCAAGCTGGACCGCCGGGCGCTGCCCGCTCCGGAGGCTTCACCCCTGGAGTCCGAGCACGCCTTCGTCCCGCCTCGGGACGCGCTCGAGCTGGAGGTGGCCCGCACCTTCGAGGACGTGCTGGGCCTGCGTCCGATCGGCGCCCGCGGCCACTTCTTCGAGCTGGGCGGTCACTCGCTGATGGCCGTGCGCCTGCTCGCGGTGCTGGCCGAGCGAACCCGCCGACGCCTGCCGCTGAGCGTCCTCTTCCAGGCCCCCACGGTGGAGCGGCTCGCCGCCGCGCTGCGGACCGAGGCGGGCCCGTGGTCGCCGCTCGTGGCAATCCAGCGCAAGGGCTCGCGCCTCCCCTTCTTCTGCGTCCATCCGGTGGGCGGCAACGTGCTCGCCTACGCGGAGCTGGCGCGGCGGCTGGGCCCGGATCAGCCCTTCTACGGGCTGCAGTCGCAGGGCCTCGACGGCGCCCAGCCTCCACTGGAGTCGGTGGAGGAGATGGCCGCCTGCTACCTCGAGGCCATCCGCGCCGTGCAGCCCCGCGGGCCGTACCTGCTCGGCGGTTGGTCCATGGGCGGTGTGGTGGCCTTCGAGATGGCCCGGCAGCTCCAGGGGCGTGGCGAGCGGGTGGAGGTCCTGGCGCTCATCGACCCCAGCCCCGCGCGCACCGCCCGGGACGTGTCCGACGAGGTCGCGGTTCCCGACACCGTGGCGCTCTTCGCGAGGGACCTGGGCCGGCTCACGGGCCTCCAGCTTCCCGACCTGCCCGCGGACGCCGGGCCGGAAGAGCTGCTCCGGGCCGTCCTCGAGGAGGGCCGGAAGAGCGGTGTCCTCATCCCCGAGGCCGGACTGCCCGAGCTGCGCGCGTTGCTCCAGGTGTTCGCCGCCAACATGAGAGCCACGCGCCGGTACTCCCCGCGCGGTATCGACGGGCAGCTCGCGATGCTGCGCGCGGCGGACTCGGGCGACGTCTCCACCACGGGGCGCGACCGCGGCTGGGGAGACAAGGCCACCCAGGGCGTGGAACTCCAGGAAGTGCCGGGAGACCACTACAGCCTGCTCCAGCCGCCCCATGTCGAGGTGCTCGCGGAGCGGCTGAGAGAGCTGCTCGACCGCGCCAGGCCAGCCGGCCAGACACGCAAGGGTTGGCGTCGATAGGGCTTACGACGCACCGCACCACCCCCGCCTGGTCCACTTCCAGGCGCTCGCCGCATCGCGCGGCGGCAGGAATCGAAAGCCCGCTCGCCTGTTCCGACCGCCGGGTAATAGTTCCCGACTTTTTGCTTGCTTGACCCTGGCGGTGGCATCCCGCAGAACGCGGCATCCCATGGCCCTGGAAAGGACCTGTCCAATGAAACGGTTGTTCCTGATTGCCACCCTTGTCGGCGCGGCCCCCGCCCTGGCCGACGAAGGCATGTGGACGTACAACAACTTCCCGTCCGCGAAGGTGAAGGAGAAGTACGGCTTCGAGCCCACGCAGGAGTGGCTCGACAAGGCCCGGCTCTCCTCCGCGCGCCTCGCCGGCGGCTGTTCCGCCAGCTTCGTGTCCCCCAACGGCCTGGTGATGACCAATCACCACTGCGCCCGCGGCTGTATCGAGCAGCTCTCCGGCGCGAAGAAGGACTACATCGCCAACGGCTTCTACGCGAAGTCCGAAGCCGAGGAGACGCAGTGCCCGGCGATGGAGATCAACCAGCTGGAGCAGATCTCCGACGTCACCGAGGCGCTGAACAAGGCGACCGCGGGCCTGACTGGCAAGCCGTACAGCGACACCCTGAAGGCGAAGATGGCCGAGATGGAGCAGGCCTGCTCCGCCGGCGACGCCAAGGTGCGCTGTGACGTCGTCACCCTGTACCAGGGTGGCAAGTACAACCTCTACAAGTACCGCCGCTTCCAGGACGTGCGCCTGGTGATGGCCCCCGAGCACGCCATCGCCTTCTTCGGTGGTGACCCGGACAACTTCGAGTTCCCCCGGTGGGACCTCGACGTGACGTTCCTGCGCGTCTACCAGGACGGCAAGCCGGCCAAGACGGAGAACTTCTTCAAGTGGTCGGAGAAGAGCGCCAAGGAGGGTGACCTCACCTTCGTGTCCGGCCACCCCGGCCGCACCTCGCGCGGGCTCACCATCGCGGAGCTGGAGTACCAGCGCGACGTGGCCATGCCGAAGATGCTCTTCACGATGTCCGAGCTGCGCGGCATGGTGACCGAGTTCCAGAAGCGCGGCCCCGAGCAGAAGCGCATCTCCAACAACCTGCTCTTCGGCGTGGAGAACGGCCTGAAGGCCACCAAGGGCCGCCTGGAGGCGCTCCAGGACAAGAAGTTCTTCGCCCAGAAGGTCGCCGCCGAGCAGGAGCTGCGCAAGAAGGTCGACGCGAACCCGGAGACGAAGAAGAAGTACGGCGCCGCGTGGGATGAGATCGCCAAGGCGCAGGGCCAGCTCGTCAACATCCGCAAGGACCTGGCCTTCGTCGAGCAGGGCAGCGGCCTGTCCTCCAGCCTGTACGGCATCGCGAAGACGCTGGTGCGCGCCTCCGAGGAGCTCCCCAAGGAGAACGGCCAGCGCCTGCGTGAGTTCAACCAGGCCAACCTGCCGGCCCTCCAGGCCCAGCTGCTCAGCCCGGCCCCCATCTACGCGGACCTGGAGATCCTCCGCCTGACGTTCGGCCTGACGAAGATGCGCGAGGAGCTCGGCTCCAACCACCCGTTCGTCAAGAAGGTCCTGGGCAAGGAGTCCCCCGAGAAGATGGCGGCCCGGCTGGTGAAGGGCTCCAAGCTCTGCGTCCTCAAGGACGTGAAGGGCTCCAAGATGTGTGACGTGGCCGTGCGCAAGAGCCTCCTCGACGGCGGCAAGGCGGCCATCGCCGCGTCCAAGGACCCGATGATCCAGCTCGCCCTCGCGCTCGACGCGGATGGCCGCGCGGTCCGCAAGAACTACGAGGAGAACATCGACGCGGTCATCAAGAAGAACGCGGAGCTGGTCGCCAAGGCGAAGTTCGAGGCCTATGGCACCAACCAGTACCCGGACGCGACGTTCAGCCTGCGCCTGTCCTACGGCTCGGTGAAGGGCTACATGGAGGACGGCAAGAAGGTGGACCCCGTCACCCAGATGGCTGGCACGTTCGAGCACGCCACGGGCGAGGATCCCTTCGCCCTTCCGCCGTCCTGGCTGAAGTCGGAGAAGCTGCTCGACGGCGCCACGGCGATGAACATGGTCACCACCAACGACATCATCGGTGGCAACTCCGGTTCGCCGATGATCAACAAGGACGCTGAGATTGTCGGCCTGGTGTTCGACGGCAACATCCAGTCCCTGGGCGGTGAGTACGGCTTCGACGAGTCCGTCAACCGCACCGTGGCCGTGCACAGCGACGCCATCATCGAGTCGCTGAAGAAGATCTACGGCGCCAACCGGGTGCTCGAGGAGCTCCGCCCGGGCAGCACCCAGATTCCCTCGGTCCCCACCAAGCCGGCCGGGTGATTCACCCTCGCTGACGGGGCCCGGGCTTCGAAACCCGGACCCCTGATGCACGAAGAGGCTGCCTGGGCACGTTCGCCAGGCAGCCTCTTTTCGTTTCCGCCCTGCCACCCTGCTCCGGCCTCACTCCCACTCGATGGTGGCCGGGGGCTTGGAGGACACGTCGTAGGCGACGCGGTTGATGCCGCGCACCTCGTTGGTGATGCGCGTGGAGATGCGCTCCAGCACGGGGTACGGCAGCCGCGCCCAGTCCGCCGTCATGCCGTCCACGCTGGTGACGGCGCGCAGCACGCAGGTGGACTCGTAGGTGCGCTCGTCGCCCATGACGCCCACGCTCTGCACGGGCAGCAGCACGGCGAAGGCCTGCCACAGCTCCTTGTAGAGCCCCGCGGCGCGAATCTCCTCCTGGACGATGGCGTCCGCGCGCCGCACCAGCTCCAGGCGGGCCTCCGTGACTTCGCCGAGCACGCGGATGGCCAGGCCCGGACCGGGGAACGGCTGACGGTTCACCATCTCCTCGGGCAGCCCCAGCTCGCGGCCGAGCGCGCGGACCTCGTCCTTGAACAGCTCGCGCAGCGGCTCCACCAGCTTGAGCTTCATCGTCTCCGGCAGGCCGCCCACGTTGTGGTGGCTTTTGATGGTGACGGAGGGGCCCTTGTACGAGACGGACTCGATGACGTCCGGGTACAGCGTGCCCTGCGCGAGGAATTCGGCGTCCTGGATGTCGCGCGAGGCCTCCTCGAACACGGCGATGAACTCGCGGCCGATGATCTTCCGCTTCTTCTCCGGGTCCGTCACGCCGGCCAGCGCGTCCAGGAACCGCGAGCGCGCGTCCACCGTCTTCAGCGGGACGTGGAAGCGGTCCACGAAGAGCGCCTCCACCTGGGCGCGCTCGCCCTGCCGCAGCACCCCGTTGTCCACGAAGATGCACTGGAGCCGGGGGCCGATGGCGCGGTGGAGCAACAGCGCCGCCACGGAGCTGTCCACGCCGCCCGACAGCGCGCAGATGACCCGGCCCTCTTCACCCACCTGCTTGCGGATGGTGGCCACGGCCTCGTCGATGAAGCCCTTCATCGTCCACGAGCCGCTCACCTTGCAGTCGTTGAAGAGGAAGGCGCGCAGCATGGCCTTGCCCTGCGGGGTGTGGA
The DNA here is from genome assembly GCF_010894455.1 of Myxococcus eversor. Lineage (GTDB taxonomy): Bacteria > Myxococcota > Myxococcia > Myxococcales > Myxococcaceae > Myxococcus > Myxococcus eversor. Next base: position 13,766 of record NZ_JAAIXY010000042.1, read on the forward strand.
CGACCTCGGGGTGGAACTGGAGGCCGTAGAAGGGCTTGCTCTGGTGGGCCGCCGCCGCGAAGGGCGAATTGCCACTGCGGCCAATCGCCTCGAAACCGGGCGGAAGCTCCTCCACCCGGTCCCCGTGGCTCATCCACACCTGGACCCGGTCTCCAATTCGGAACTCCGAGAAAGGCCCGCGCGGCGAGAGGACCTCCACCTCCGCGTTGCCGAACTCCCGGTGGGCGCCCCGGTCGATGCGCCCGCCCAGGAGCTTGGCGGTGAGCTGGAGGCCGTAGCAGATGCCCAGGACGGGGACTCCCGCCTCGAAGACGAAGGGGTCGCACCGGGGGGAACCAGGCGCTTCCACGGACGCCGGGCCACCCGAGAGGATGATTCCCCGGGGGGCGTACCGGCGGATGTCCTCCGCGGGGAGGTCCGGGCGGTGGATTTCGCAATAAACGCCCAGTTCGCGCACCCTCCGGGCGATGAGCTGGGTGTACTGACTCCCGAAATCGAGGATCAGGATCTTCTCGGCGTGCAGGTCCACCGGAGGTTCTCCAAGGGGGCGTCGTTGACGGCTGGGGGCCCTTATCGCTACAAACTTCCGGAAAGCAACGCCCAAGTCCCCTCAATTGTTCGAGGTCCGGATGCTCCGCCGCCTGTCCGCTTCCACTGCTGCGACCCTCTTGTTCCTCTCCGCCTCTGGATGCGTGAAGGAAATCTCCTCCGACGAGCGACTGGACCGCGAGACCCAGAACCTGGCTGTCAAAGACACGCCAGGGGTCTCCGAGCTCCAGAAGCTCACCTGTGACGACACCACCGACGCGCTGGGCAAGGCCCGCAACGTCAACCGCCCCGAGACTGACCGCCTCGTCGACTACATCGAGCTGTACTCCTCGCTGCGCAAGCGGACCACGACGTTCGAGGATGCGATGAACCGCAACCCGGACCTGAGCTACCGCGAGGGCAGCCAGCAGATCGTCAACGCGAAGGACACCTGCATCCAGCAGACGGCCGACGTGAAGGTCGAGTTCGAGACCTACATGCGCGAGCTGGTGGAGGTCCCCACCGTGCAGGAGATCAAGGGCGGCAACGCCGTCACCATCGCCCGGCTCGACTTCAACACCCTGCGCCAGGCGATTGAGACGCTGGAGCCCGACGACAAGGACTCCCTGCTCGGTCGCGTGGCCAACGCGGAGAAGAAGATCTCCGCCGCGTCGCCGCCTCCCGAGGACACGGGCGCCGGTGGCCGCAAGCCCCGGAAGTAGCCGCCGTCCCGGCTGACCGACGCCGGAAACGAATGAGGGCCCCGCCTCGAGTGGCGTGGGCCCTCTTTTCGTTCCACCCGGAAGCCGCCCGCGCGCCTACTCCACGCGGTAGTTGGGGGCTTCCTCGGTGATGATGACGTCGTGGACGTGGCTCTCCTTGAGCCCCGCCGAGGTGATGCGCACGAAGGTCGCGTTCTTGCGCAGGTCGTCGATGGTGCCGCAGCCCACGTAGCCCATGCCGCTGCGGATGCCGCCCAGCATCTGGTGGACGTTCATCCCGAGCGTGCCCTTGTACGGCACCCGGCCTTCGATGCCCTCGGGAACGAGCTTCACCGCGTCCACGTCCGACTGGAAGTAGCGGTCCTTGGCGCCCTGCTTCATCGCGCCCAGGCTGCCCATGCCCCGGTAGCTCTTGTAGCTGCGGCCCTGGTACAGGATGACGTCTCCAGGCGCCTCCTCGGTGCCGGCGAAGAGCGAGCCGATCATCACCGTGCTGGCTCCGGCCGCGAGCGCCTTGACGATGTCGCCCGAGTACTTGATGCCGCCATCCGAGATGATGGGGATGTCGTGCTTGTCCGCCTCGCGGCAGCAGTCATCCACCGCGGTGACTTGCGGCACGCCCACGCCGGCGACGACGCGGGTGGTGCAGATGGAGCCGGGTCCGATGCCCACCTTCACCGCGTCCACGCCCGCCATGATGAGCGCGCGGGTGGCCTCGGCGGTGGCGACGTTTCCGGCGATCAGCTCGAAGCCCTTGAAGTTCTTGCGGGTGTCGCGCACGCCGTCCACCACGCCCTTGGAGTGGCCGTGCGCGGTGTCGACGACGATGACGTCCACGCCCGCCTTCACCAACGCGTCGATGCGCGCCTCGCGGTCCGCGGACACGCCCACGGCGGCGGCGCACAGGAGCCGGCCCTTGCCGTCCTTGGCCGCGTTCGGGTTCGTCCTGCGCTTTTCGATGTCCTTGATGGTGATGAGGCCGCGCAGCTCGAAGTCGTCGTTGACGATGAGCAGCTTTTCGATTCGGTGCTCGTGCAGGAGCTTCTGCGCGTCCGCCTGGATGATGCCCTCGCGGCCGGTGACGAGCTTGCGCGTCATCACCGCTTCGACCTTCTGCGTGAGGTTGGTCTCGAAGCGCACGTCGCGGCTGGTGACGATGCCGACGAGGCGCCGGCCCTTCACCACCGGGATGCCCGACACGCCGTGGTGCCGCATCAGCTCGATGGCGCGGCCCAGCGGGGCCTCGGGGTCGATGGTGACGGGGTCCACCACCATTCCACTTTCGAACTTCTTGACCTTGGTCACCTCGAGCGCCTGCTGCTCGGGGGTCATGTTCTTGTGGATGACACCGATGCCGCCCTCTTGCGCCATGGCGATGGCGGTGCGCGACTCCGTCACCGTGTCCATCGCCGCCGACAACAGCGGGATGTTCAGGCGAAGGTTGCGCGTGAGGCGGGTCGACAGGTCCGCATCCTTGGGGACAACCGAACTTTCGGCGGGCACCAGGAGGACGTCATCGAAGGTGAGTGCGAGCCGGATCTCGGGGTTCAACATGGGCGGCGCTCCCGGGGCGAAGGGCCCACGAGGCACCAGCGCCCCGAGGGTGCGGTTCCATACGAGGTACGTTCTCGCCACGCAACCTGGAAGGGTGGACTTTTTGACGCCCGTTCACTCGCACTTCAAGCGATAATCCACCCCAGGCTTTTCACTCACGTCTCAGGAACCGGGCTTTGACGGAATCGAATCAGGCGGCGGTCGGGTTGGTCGTGAAGCTGCCATTCGCGACGCCGGAGGAGTTCCTGGCGAAGTATGGCGGCAATGTCACCCGAGGTGGCATCTACCTGCGCGCGCGCGCGGTGAAGCCACCGGGGACGGCCGTCACGCTCGACCTGCGGCTGGCGAGCGGCGAGCGCCTCATCCACGCGCAGGCCGTGGTCCACTTCGTCACCGGACAGGGAGGCCAGGGCGTGGCGGGCATGGGCCTGCGCTTCCTGGGGTTGGACCCGCAGACGCGTCGCTTCCTCGACTCGGCGGTCGCCGCCCTGCCCCACGCCCAGTCGGACGTGCCCCCGGTCCCCACCGGCGTGGGCCCCGCGGACTACACCGTCCCACCTCCGCCACAGCAGGCGAACCCCCAGGTCGTCGCCGCCCAGGCGGCTCCCCCTCCCGAGGGGACTCCGGCCGCGCCCGCGACGATGATGTCGGATGCGGCGTTGGACCTGAGCACGGCGGAGCCCAAGCGCGCCGGCGTGGTGATTGGCATCGACCTGGGCACGACGAACTCGTGCGCGGCGTATGTGCGCAACGGCAAGCCCGGGGTGCTCAACAGCCGCGAGGGCCACAACACGGTGCCCTCCATCATCGCCGTCAACACGCGCGGCAAGCTGGTGGTGGGCCACCCCGCCAAGGGGCAGATGCTCACCAACCCCCGCAACACAGTGTACGGCTCCAAGCGCCTCGTCGGGCGCGCGTACGAGTCGCCCATCGTCGCGGCCATCAAGGACAAGTTCCACTACGAGATCTCCGCCGGAGAGAACGGCGACGCGGGCGTGAAGCTCGCCGACCGCGTGTACACGCTGCAGCAGATCTCCGCGCTCATCCTGCGCGAGGTGCGGGAAGTCGCCCAGAACCAGTTGGGCCAGCCGGTGTCGCGCGCCGTCATCACCGTCCCGGCGTACTACAACGACAACCAGCGCCACGCGGTGCGCGAGGCTGGCAAGCTGGCGGGTCTCTACGTCGAGCGCATCCTCAACGAGCCCACCGCCGCGGCGCTCGCGTACGGCTACGGCCGCAAGCTCACCCAGCGCGTGCTCGTCTACGACCTGGGCGGCGGCACCTTCGACGCGTCGGTGCTGGAGCTGGCCGACAACGTCTACGAGGTCATCTCCACGGGCGGCGACACGTTCCTGGGTGGCATCGACTTCGACAACGCCATCGTCGCGTACCTGCTGGAGGAGTTTCAGAAGAAGACGGGCCGGGCCTTCCAGGGGGACCGGGTGGCCATGCAGCGCATCAACGACGCGGCGGAGCGCGCGAAGTGCGCGCTGTCGGAGCGCTCGGAGATGCGGGTGCACGTGGCCTTCGTCACGATGATTGAAGACAAGCCGTATGACCTGGACGTCACGCTGACGCGGCAGAAGCTCGTCGAGCTGACCGAGGGCCTCGTCGACCGCACCCTCCAGGTCTGCGAAGAGGTCCTCAAGGTGAAGAACCTGGGGCCCAAGGACATCGACGAGGTCATCCTCGTCGGAGGCCAGAGCCGCTTCCCGCTGGTGCACGAGAAGATTACCCGCCTCTTCAGCAAGCCGCCCAGCAAGGGCGTCCACCCGGACGAAGCGGTGGCCCTGGGCGCGGCGCTGCTGGCGCACAGCCTGGGACAGCTCGAGGGCGTGGTGCTCATCGACGTGCTGCCCATGGCCATTGGCGTGGGGCTGCCCGGCGGACGCTTCAAGGCCGTGCTGGAGCGCAACACCGCGCTGCCCTCCACCAAGAGCTACACGCTCTCCACGCACCGTGATGGCCAGACGGAGCTGGAGCTGACCGTGTTCCAGGGCGACTCCGACAAGGCGTCCGACAACGAGTACCTGGGCACGCTGAAGCTCGCGGGCCTGCCGAAGCTGCCTCGCGGCGCCGTGCAGGTGTCGGTGACCTTCGAGGTGAACAACGAGTCGCTGCTGAAAGTCACGGCGCGCGAGGCGTCCACGGCGCGTGAAGTGACGAGCACCTTCTCCACGCGCGACACACCCGACGCGGTGAAGGCGAAGCTGGCCCAGCTCGACGCGGAAGGGACGGCCGCCACCGCGCCAGGTTCGGCGTCCACGCCGACACGCACCACGAGCGCGACGACGAACCCCACGGCGGGTTCGGCTTCCACGTCGACGCGCACCACGAGCGCGACGGCGAACCCCACCGCGAGTCCGGCGCCAATGAGGGCCTCTGCGGGAGCTGCGACCACCTCGGCTCCTCGCATGGTTCCACCCAAGATCACCGCCGCGCCGCAATCCAACGTCCACGCGGTATCACCCGCGGTGAGCACGAAGGCGCGAGGCTTCGTGCGCTGGCTCAAGGGCTTGTTCGGTCGCGCCTGAGTCGTGATTTGTCGCTGAGAGTGGATCAGCTCTTCTTCCACTTTCACGCTGGGAATGAAGCTGCGTGTGGGTAGTCGTTGAGGCCCGCGATTGTCGGCCTCGCCTGTTATTAAGCCGCCGGCCGCCATCAGCCCGACGAGCTCCACACCCCCATGCATGCTCCTTTTCGAATCCTCAATGACGCCCTCCGTGCGCGCGCAGTCGGAGAGTCGTCTCGGCATCCGCTCTACACCTTCCTCGGTGAGTCCGACAGAGACGAAGCCGCGCTGAGCGCGGTGGAGTTGGAGCGGCAGGCACGGAGAATCGCCGCCGCGCTGCAAGCGCGGGGTGCCGTGGGACAGCGGGTGCTGTTGCTCTATCCGCCGGGGCTCGACTACCTCGCGGGTTTCTTTGGCTGTCTGTACGCGGGCGCCGTGGCGGTGCCGGCCTATCCTCCGGACCCGACGCGGCTGGAGCGCACCCTCCCCCGCCTGCGCGCCATCATCGAGGACGCGGAGGCCACGGTGGTGCTCACCACGTCGGGCATCCTCGGGCTGGCGGACTTCGTCTTCGAGCAGGCGCCGGACTTCCGCGCGCTCCAGTGGTTGTCCACGGATGACCTGCCGGTGGGTGGCGAGGACGCGTGGCGCGAGCCCGAGCTGGGGCCGGACACGCTGGCCTTCCTCCAGTACACGTCGGGCTCCACGGGGACGCCCAAGGGCGTGATGCTGTCGCACGCGAACCTGCTGCACAACCTGGGGCTCATCTCCGGAGCGTTCCAGGTGCGCCGCGACAGCGTGGGCGTCATCTGGCTGCCGCCGTACCACGACATGGGGTTGATTGGCGGCATCCTCCAGCCGCTGTTCGGCGGCTTCTCCGTGACGTTGATGTCGCCGATGTCCTTCCTCCAGCGGCCCATGCGCTGGCTGGAGGCCGTGTCCCGCTTCCGGGGCACCGTGAGTGGAGGCCCGAACTTCGCCTTCGAGTTGTGCGCGCGTCGTGCGTCGCCCGAGGAGGTGAAGGCGCTCGACTTGAGCTCATGGGAGGTGGCCTTCTGTGGCGCGGAGCCCATTCGCGCCGCGACGTTGGAGCGCTTCGCGGAGGTGTTCGCTCCCGCGGGCTTCCGTCGTGAGGCGTTCTATCCCTGCTATGGGCTCGCGGAGGGCACGCTCATCGTCACCGGTGAGCAGAAGGGCCGCGAGCCTCGCGTGCACCTGCTCGACGACGCCGCGCTGTCGAAGGGCACGGCCGTGCGAGCGGCCCCCGAGGCGGCGGGTGTCCGCGCGCATGTGAGCTGCGGCGCGACGCTGGCCGAGCAGCGCCTGCTCATCGTCGACCCCGAGACGAAGTTGCCGCGCGCGCCGGGCCAGGTCGGTGAGATCTGGGTGTCCGGTGGGAGCGTGGCGCAGGGGTACTGGCGCAAGCCGGAGCAGTCGAAGGAGACCTTCCAGGCACGTCCCGTGGGCGCCGAGGAGGGACCGGCCTACCTGCGCACCGGGGACCTGGGACTGCTGCTCGACGAGGGGCAGCTCGTCGTCACCGGGCGGCGCAAGGACCTCATCATCCTGCGCGGTCGCAACCTGTATCCGCAGGACGTGGAGGCCGTGGTGGAGCGCGCGCACCGGCTGGTGCGGCCCGGTGGTGTGGCGGCCTTCGGCGTCGAGACGCCGGACGGTGAGGCGCTCGCGGTGGTCGCGGAGGTGGCGCGCGAGCTGGCCGAGTCGGGAGACACCGAGGCACTGACCGCCGTGGCGGACTCGCTGCGACAGACCATTGCCCGTGAGCTGGAGGTCCAACCCAGGACGGTGGCGTTGCTCCCGCCCGGCTCCATTCCGAAGACGTCGAGCGGGAAGATTCAGCGCTTCGCCTGCCGCGCGGGGCTCGCCTCGGGTGAGCTGACCGTGCTGTGGCGCTCGGACCTGAACCTCGGGGCGGCACCCGGGGCAGCTCGGGACGAGCCCTCTGGAGCCGTGGCGTCCTCTGCCACGCCGGAACCGTCCGCGAGGACTTCGAGCCCTTCCACCGCGGAGCTGGAGCGCGCGCTTCGCGAGGAACTGGCCGCGGTGCTCGGTGCCTCCGCGGGCACCGTGGAAGTGGATGCACCGTTGACCCGACTGGGGCTGGACTCCCTGGGCGCGGCGGACCTCCAGGTGCGCATCGAGAAGCGACTGGGGGCTCGAGTCTCCGCCGCCATGCTGCTCCACAACGTCAGCCTCCAGGGCCTCATCGCCGAGCTGTCGAAGGGCGCCCAGGGTGCGCTCGCCCCAAGCTCCGGGCCCGTGGCCCGTGGCAGTACGAACGTGGGGCCCATGCCGGCCTCCTTCGCGCAGCAGCGGCTCTGGTTCATCCAGCAGCTCGAACCGGCCTCGACCGCCTACCACATCCCCCTGGCCTTCACGCTTCGCGGTCCCTTGGACACGGGGGCGCTGGAGCGCGCGATCAACGAACTGGTCCGCCGTCATGACGTCCTGCGGACCACGCTCGCGTCCAAGGACGGCGAGCTGCTCCAACATGTCCACGCGCCGACCACCGTCGCCATCGAGCGCGTCGTCACGGACGCCGATGACCTGGCGGACCGCGCCTCCGTGCTGGATGCCGTGGCCGTGCGCGACGGCCAGCGTCCCATGGACCCCGCGACGGGGCCGCTCCTTCGCTTCAGCCTCGTGTGCTTCGCGGCCGAGGACCATGCCCTCGTCGTCTCCGTGCACCACCTGATCGCCGATGGATGGACGGTGGGCCTGATGGCCCGTGAGCTGGCGACCCTCTACACGGCGTTCAGCGCGGGACAGCCCTCTCCCCTGCCCGAACCAACTCTTCAGTACGGCGACTTCGCCGCGTGGCAGCGCGAGTACCTCACCCCCCAGGCGCTCCGTCAAGAGCTGACGTGGTGGAAGCAGGCGCTCGCGGAGGCTCCGTCGCTGCTCGCCCTCCCCACGGACAGGCCTCGACCTCAGCGTCTCTCGTTCCACGGTGCGCGCCGCTCGCGCCTCCTGCCCGCGGCGCTGATGACGAAGCTCCATGCACTGGGGCGACGTGAAGGTGTCACGCCGTTCATGAGCGTGGTCGCCGCGCTGTCCACCGTCCTTCATCGCTGGAGCGGTCAGGCCGACTTCGTGCTGGGCTCGGCCGTCTCCGGACGCGAGGTCCCTGGCATTCGCGGGCTGCTGGGCGACTGCACCAACTTCATCCCGCTGCGGGTGCGGCTCCCGGCCGAGGCCACCGTGACGGGGCTGCTCGCGGCGGTGAAGCAGAGCACGCTGGGCGCGATGGCCCACGGCCATTGCCCGTTCGACCACGTGCTCGCGGCCGTGCAGCCGGGCTCGCAGCGGCGCGAGCTGTACAACGTCGCCTTCGTCCTGGACGACTACGACATTCCGCGCGACCTGGCCGTGGGCAATGGCCTGACGCTGGGTGTGTCGCTGCTGGACAACCGCACCACCGAGCTGGACCTGACCTTCGAGGCAGCGCACGGGCCCGAGGGCCTGCTCATCGGCTGCAAGTACGCGGCGGACCTCTTCGATGCGGAGACCATCGACCGGCTGCTGAGCCACCTGGAAGTCGTGGTGGGCGGCATGGTGGATGCCCCCGGCCAGCGAATCGCCGAGCTTCCGTTGATGACGGGGGCCGAGCGTCAACACGTGCTGCACGCCTGGAATCCGCGCGCCGTGGCTCCGAGTGATGGCACGTTGGTGGAGCGCTTCGAGGCGCAGGTGGACCGCACGCCGGACGCCATCGCCGTCACGTTCGAGTCCAGTCACCTGACGTACCGGGATTTGGATGCACGCGCCAACGGGCTGGCCCAGGTGCTGCTGCGCCATGGCGTGGGCCCCGATGTCCTCGTCGGCGTGTGCCTGGAGCGCGGCCTGGACCTGGTGGTGGCCCTGCTCGGCATCCTCAAGGCCGGCGGTGCCTACCTGCCGTTGGACCCGTCCTATCCGAAGGAGAACCTCGCGTTCATGCTGGAGGACGCGCAGGCGCCCGTCCTCATCACGCAGACCTCGCTGGAGGACCGCGTGCCCGCGCCCGGCGCCGCCGTGGTGCGCCTGGACGCCGAGCCGTCCATCCCCGCCGCCGCGCCGCGCCCGCCGCGCTGCAATGCCCCGAGCGACCTCGCCTACGTCATCTACACCTCCGGCTCCACGGGACGTCCCAAGGGAGTGATGGTGCGGCACGACAACGTCGTGCGCCTCTTCACCGCGACGGATGCGTGGTTCCACTTCGGGCCCGAGGACGTGTGGACCCTCTTCCACTCCTACGCGTTCGACTTCTCCGTCTGGGAGCTGTGGGGAGCGCTGCTGTATGGCGGACGGCTGGTGGTGGTGCCGTACTGGGTGAGTCGCTCGCCCGAGGCCTTCCATCGCCTGCTCGCGGACGAGCACGTCACCGTCCTCAACCAGACGCCCACCGCGTTCCGTCAGCTCATCCACGCCGAGCAGCAGGCCGCCGCGCGCGGTCCGCTCCCCACGCTGGCCCTGCGCTACGTCGTCTTCGGCGGTGAGGCGCTGGACATGGCCGCGCTGCGCCCGTGGTTCGAACGACACGGAGATGCGCGTCCGACGCTCGTCAACATGTACGGAATCACGGAGACGACGGTCCACGTCACCTACCGTCCCGTGCGGATGGAGGACGTGGAGCGCCCCTGGTCCAGCGTGATTGGCGCGCCGATTCCGGACCTTCAAATCTACCTGCTGGACGCGCTCGGACAGCCCGTGCCGGTGGGTGTCCCAGGAGAGATTCACGTCGGTGGCGCGGGCGTGGCCCGTGGCTATCTGCGGCGTCCCGAGCTGACCTCCGCGCGCTTCGTGGAAGACCGCTTCGGCACGGTGCGGGGACGCCGGCTGTACCGCGCGGGAGACCTGGCGCGCCGGCTGGCCAATGGAGACTTGGAGTACCTGGGCCGCATCGACAACCAGGTGAAGATTCGCGGCTTCCGCATCGAGCTGGGGGAAGTCGAATCGGCGTTGAGCACGCATCCCTCCGTGCGCGAGGCGGTGGTGATGGCGCGCGAGGACTCGCCCGGGGACAAGCGCCTGGCGGCGTACGTCGTCCTGGGGGACCTGGACACCACCGGCACCGTGGAGCAGACGGCGCAGTGGAAGGCCGTCTACGACGAGACCTACGCCCAGGGAGAGCGCAGCGAGGACCCCACCTTCGACATCTCCGGCTGGAACGACAGCTACACCGGAGGACCGCTCCCCGCGCCGCAGATGCGCGAGTGGGTGGACACCACGGTGCGCCAGATTCTGGCCCTGCGTCCTCGCCGGGTGCTGGAGCTGGGCTGCGGCACGGGCCTCCTGCTGTACCGGCTGGCGCCTCGCTGCGAGGCGTACTGGGGCGTCGACTTCGCCCGGCCCGCGTTGGACCGCATCGAGCGACAGAAGGAGCGCCTGGGCGAGTCCCTCCGCTCCGTCTCCCTGCTCCACCGGAGCGTGGATGACCTGTCGGGAATCGAGCCCGCCTCGTTCGACACCGTCATCCTGAACTCCGTCATCCAGTACTTCCCCAGCGGCGACTACCTGCTCCAGGTGTTGCGCGGAGCGGTGGCCGTGTTGAAGCCCGGGGGCCGCATCTTCCTGGGCGACGTGCGCAACCTGGAGCTGCTGGAGTCCTTCCGCGCCTCGGTGCGACTGCACCGCGCTCCGCCGAACCTGCCGACGTCACAGCTCCAGTACCGCGTGCAGCGCGACGTGCTGGCCGAGGAGGAGCTGGTCCTCTCGCCCACGTTCTTCACCTCGCTGCCCGCGCGAGTGCCGGGCATCTCCCGGGTAGAAGTGCTGCCCAAGCACGGGCGCTACGACAACGAGCTGAGCCGCTTCCGCTACGAGGTCATCGTCCACGTGGGCGAGGCCACCTCGGCATCGCGTCCCGAGTGGGTGGACGGTGGTGCCCTGACGCTGGAGACCCTGCGCCAGAAGCTCGAAGCCCAGCCCACGTTGATGGCCGTGCGGGGCCTGCCCAATGCCCGCGTGCTCGATGACACCCGACTGGTCTCCCTGCTGTCCGGCTCCGGCCGACCCCCGAATGTGGGGGCCCTGCGCGAGGTGCTCCGAGACTGGCCCGGCTCACGAGGCGTGGAGCCGGAGGACCTCCATGCCCTGGGCGGAGTGCTGGGCTACGACGTGAGGGTGAGCTGGGCCGGCGCGCATGCGGACGGCTCGCTGGACGTTGTCTTCACCCGGGCCGGTGAGGCCGTGCGGCTCGACCTCACGCCGGAGTCTTCTGGCGAGCTGGCTCCCGTCTCGAAGCTCGCGAACGATCCGCTGCGCGGGGCGCGAAGCGCTCGTGAAGTGGCACGCGTCCGTCAGGCCCTCACCGAGCGCTTGCCTTCGCACATGGTGCCGTCGGCCTTCGTCGTGCTGCCGTCGCTGCCGCTGACCCCCAGCGGCAAGGTGAACCGTGGCGCGCTGCCCGCTCCGGAGGCGGACCGCTCCGTCATCGAAGACGAGTACCTGGCGCCGCGAAATCCCACCGAGGAGGCCATCGCCCGCATCTTCTCCGAGGTGCTGGGCCACTCCCGCGTCGGTGCGCGAGATGACTTCTTCGCGCTCGGCGGACACTCGTTGCTCGCCACGCAGGTGGTGACGCGGTTGCGCGCGCAGCTCGGCGTCTCGCTGTCCCTTCGAGCCCTCTTCGAGGCCCCCACCGTCGAAAGGCTCTCCGAGCGCATCGCTCCACTCCAGGGCGCGACGTCGGTCGAGGCAGTGCCCCTGGAGCGACTGGCTCGCTCTGGAGCGGTGGACACGCTCGCCGTGTCGTTCGCGCAGCAGCGCCTCTGGTTCCTGGAGCAGCTCCAGCCCGGACAGGCCGCGTACAACATCCCCGTGGCGCTGCGGCTGACGGGGCGACTCGACGTCGAGTCCCTGCGTCGGACCTTCGCGGAGGTCGTCCGTCGGCACGAGCCACTGCGAACGACCTTCGCCTCACGCGACGGCCAGCCCGTGCAGCTCGTCCACCCGGCGCCCGCGTCCTGGCCCCTGGCCGTCGAGGACCTGAGCACGCTGGAGGCCGCCGCACGCGAGGCCGCCGTGAAGCGCCGTGTCTCCGAGGAGGCGCACCACGCGTTCGACCTGGAGCACGGTCCCCTGCTGCGCACCGCGCTGCTCCGACTGGGCGCCGAGGAGCACCTGCTCCTCCTGTGCATGCACCACATCGTCTCCGACGGTTGGTCCATGGGCGTGCTCGTGCGCGAGGTCGCCATGCTCTATGCGGCCCTCTCCGCGAATCGCCCGGTGGATCTCCCCACGCTGCCGGTCCAGTACGCGGACTACGCCGCGTGGCAGCGACGCCTGCTGGAGAACGCCGCCGAGAGCACCCAGCTCGAAGCGTGGCGCGCGCACGTCCAGGGGACTCCGGTCCTGGAGCTGCCGACGGACTTCTCGCGTCCCGCCGTGCGCACCTCGCGTGGCGCGACCGAGTTCTTCACGGTGCCAGCCGACCTGGTCGCCAAGCTGGAGAAGCTGGGCCAGGCCGAGGGCTCCACGCTCTTCATGGTGCTGCTCGCGGGCTGGCAGACGCTGCTGGCGCGGTACTCCGGCCAGACGGACTTCTGCGTGGGCACCCCCGTGGCCCATCGCACGCGGCCGGAGCTGGAGGGGCTGATCGGCTTCTTCGTCAACACGCTCGCGCTGCGGGCACGGCTGGATGGCGACCCGACCTTCTTGGACCTGTTGAGCCGGGTGCGCGAAGAGTCCCTCGCGGCCTTCGCACACCAGGACGTGCCGTTTGATCGGCTCGTCGAGGCGCTGGGCGGCGAGCGCGACCTGTCACGCACGCCCGTGTTCCAGTCGGTCTTCGTCCTCCAGAACGCCCCGCTGCGGCCTCCGTCGCTGCCAGGCCTGAGCGTGGACCTCCTGCCCACGGCGACGGACACCTCCAAGTTCGACGTCACCGTCTCGCTGATGGAGCGCGCGGGCACGCTCGTGGGTCAGCTCGAATACAGCCTGGACCTCTTCACCCCGGACACGGCGCGGAGACTGGTCGACCACTTCCAGCGACTGCTGCGCGGCGTGGTGGAGGACGCTCGACGCAGGCTCTCCGCGCTGCCGCTGATGTCCGAGGCCGAGCGGCATCAGGTCATCGTCGCCTGGAATGCTACCCGCGCCGAGTACCCCTCGGAGACGACGCTGCATGAGCGCATCTCCGTGCACGCTCGGGCCACTCCGGACGCCGTCGCCGTGGTGCACCAGGGACAGGTGCTCCGCTACACGGAGCTGGAGGCTCGCTCCAACCAGCTCGCTCGCCACCTGCTGGCCCAGGGCCTGGGGGCGGAGCCTCGCGTGGGCTTGTGCCTGCCGCGAAGCACGGAGCTCGTGATCGCGATGCTCGGTGTCCTGAAGGCCGGTGGCTGCTACGTGCCCCTGGACCCGGCCTGGCCCGAGCAACGACTGGCCTTCGTTGTCGCGGACGCCGGTCTCTCCACCGTGCTCACGCTGGAGTCTCTCGCCTCGGTGCTTCCGGCGGGCTCGCCGTCCCGCGTGTGCCTGGACTCCGAATGGGCGCTGATGGCCCGCCAGTCGACGGACGCGGTGACGCTCCAGACGAGTCCGGACCAACTCGCCTACGTCACCTATACCTCCGGCTCGACGGGCATGCCCAAGGGCGTGGCCATCACCCACCGGGCCGTGCTGCGTCTGGCGTCGGGCTTGAGCCTCGCAACGGGGCCCGAGGACGTCGTCCTCCAGATCTCCTCCCCCACGTTCGACCCGCTCGCATTGGAGGTCTGGACCGCGCTGTTGGCCGGCGCTCGACTCGTCGTGTACCCGGCTCAGACGCCCGAGGTGACGGAGCTCGCACAGCTCCTCGTCGAGCAGCAGGTGACCGCCGCCGTGCTCCCCACGGCGTTGTTCGACGTCATGCAGCAACAACAGCCGGAGGCGCTCGCCCAGGTGCCTCGGCTGATCGTCGGCGGTGACGTGCTACCGGTTCCCAGGGCCCGGGAGCGACTGGCGCGGGGCCGCTCGCTCATCAACGCCTATGGCCCCACCGAAGTCTCTGTCGCCACCACGCGACACGCGCTGAATCCCGGGGACACGCTGGGCGACGCCATTCCCATCGGTCGCCCCCTGGCCAACACCCAGGTCTACGTCGTCGACGCGAGCCTGCGGCCCGTGCCCGTGGGCGTTCCAGGCCAGCTGCTCATCGGCGGCGCGGGACTCGCGCGGGGCTACCAGGGACAGCCCGCGCTCACCGCCGAGCGCTTCGTCCCGAATCCCTTCGCCTCCACGCCCGGTGAGCGGCTGTACCGCTCCGGAGACCGCGTGCGCTGGAGTCAGGACGGGACACTCGAGTTCCTGGGCCGCATCGACTTCCAGGTGAAGGTGCGGGGCTTCCGCATCGAGCTGGGTGAAGTGGAGTCCGCGCTGCGTGCGCACCCCGACGTCGGCGAAGCCATCGCGCTGGTCCGCGAGGACGTACCGGGCGACAAGCGATTGGTGGCCTACGTCTCGCCGGCCACGGTGGACACGGGCTCACTGCGCGCCCACCTGCGCCAGCGCCTCCCCGAATACATGGTGCCGAGCGCCTTCGTGGCACTGGAGGCCTTGCCCCAGACGTCCCATGGCAAGGTGGACCGCAAGGCCCTACCAACTCCGGACTTCGCCTCCGGTGCCTCGGACTTCGAGGCGCCTCGGACAGACCTGGAGCGGCAACTCGCGGAGGTGTTCCGCGAGGTCCTGCGCGTGGAGCGCGTGGGACGGCACGATGACTTCTTCCTGCTCGGAGGGCACTCGCTGCTGGCCACGCAGGTGGTGACGCGACTGCGCGCGCGGCTGGGTGGCGCACTGTCCCTGCGAGCCTTCTTCGAGGCTCCGACCGTGGCACGGCTCTCGGAGAAACTCGAAGCCACGCGCGCGGAGACCAACGCCGAGCTGCCGCCCCTGTCCGTCCTGCCCCGTGGCTCCGAGGGAATGGAGCTGTCCTTCGCCCAGCAGCGGCTGTGGTTCCTGGACCAGCTCCAGCCGGGCCTCGTCGCGTTCAACATGCCCGCCGCGCTGCGCCTGCGTGGCGCGCTCCAGGTGGACGTGCTGCGCCGTGCCTTCGGGGAAGTCACTCGTCGTCACGAAGCGCTGCGCACCACCTTCTCGTCCCGCGAGGGACAGCCCGTGCAGCACATTCATCCGGCGCCCGAGTCCTGGCCCCTGGCCATCGAGGACCTGAGCGCGCTGGAGCCCTCCGCGCGTGAGGCCACCGCCGCGCGTCGCATCAGCGAAGAGGCCCACCGGCCCTTCGATCTGGAACACGGCCCGCTGCTGCGCACCGCGCTGCTGAAGCTCGGGGAGCAGGAGCACGTCCTCCTGCTGTGCATGCACCACATCATCGCGGACGGCTGGTCCGTGGACGTGCTGGTGCGCGAGGTCGCCGAGGTCCACTCGGCGCTCCTGGAGAACCGGAGCGCGGCGCTTCCGGAGCTGCCGGTGCAGTACGCCGACTACGCGGCGTGGCAGCGGCGCGTGCTGAAGGACAGCACGGTGAGCGCGCAGGTCGACTGGTGGCGCGAACGACTCCAGGACGCTCCGGTGTTGGAGCTTCCCACGGACCATGCGCGTCCCGCATCGCGCGGCTTCGGGGGGGCCACGCACTCCTTCACCCTCCCCATGGATCTGGTGTCGAGCCTGGAAGCCCTGGGCCGCGAACAGGGCGCCACCCTCTTCATGGTGTTGATGACCGGCTGGCAGGCGTTGCTGGCGCGGTACTCCGGGCAGCGTGACTTCACCACTGGAACCACGGTGGGTCACCGCGAGCGTCCCGAGCTGGAAGGGTTGATCGGCTTCTTCGTCAACACCGTCCCGCTGCGCTTCCAGTGGAACGACGAGGACCCCACCGTCACCACCATGGTGCAGCGGGTGAAGGAGGTCGCCCTGACGGCCTTCTCGCACCAGGACGCGCCGTTCGACCGTGTCGTGGAGGCCCTCGGTGGCGAGCGGGACTTGTCGCGCACGCCGCTGTTCCAGACGCTCTTCGTGCTCCAGAACACTCCGATGAGGGCTCCGTCCCTCTCGGGCATGCAGGTGGACCTGCTGCCGTCCGCGACGAAGACCGCACGCTACGACCTCACGCTGTCCCTGATGGAGCGCGAGGGCTCGCTGGAGGGGCAGCTCGAATACAGCACCGAGCTCTTCACCGAAGCCACGATTCGCCGGATGGCGGACCACCTGCGCGTGGTGCTCGACTCGGTGGCTCGAGGGAGCCGGGAGCAGCGCCTCAGCCAGTTGCCCCTGATGACCGAGGCCGAGCGTCATCAACTCCTCCACGAGTGGAACGACACGCGGGTGGACCTGCCCGCGGTGGCGACGATTCCCGCGCTGTTCTCCGCGCAGGTTGCCCGCACTCCGACGTCGGTGGCCGTGGAGCATGAGGGCCGGACGCTCACGTACGCGCAGCTCGACGAGCGCTCCAACCAGCTCGCGCATCACCTGCGCACGCTGGGCCTGGGCGCGGAGTCGCGCGTGGGCGTGTGCCTCCACCGAAGCCTGGAGATGGTCGTGGGGGTGCTCGGCATCCTCAAGGCCGGTGGCTGCTACGTACCGTTGGACCCGTCGTACCCGGCACACCGGCTCTCCTTCCTGTTCGAGGACTCGAGCGTGGCGGCGGTGCTCACGCAGGAGTCGCTGGCGGACGAGCTGCCCGCGGGCTCCCAGCCCCTGGTGTGCCTGGACTCCGAATGGAGCGTCATCGCGCGGCAGCCCACGCACGCGGTGAGCGCGGACATCGGACCGGACCACCTCGCGTACGTCACATACACCTCCGGCTCCACGGGAACGCCCAAGGGCGTGGCCATTCCCCATCGAGGCGTGGTGCGCCTGCTGACCGGCGCGCGCTTCGTCGACCTGGGCCTCAAGGAAGTGGTGCTTCAGCTCGCGCCGCTGGCGTTCGACGCATCCACGCTTGAGCTGTGGGGCGCGCTGCTGCACGGCGGACGGCTGGTCATCTACCCGCACGCGGCGACGGACCTGAAGGAGCTGGGCCAGGTGCTGGTCCAGCACGAGGTGTCCCTCCTCTGGTTGACGGCCGCGCTGTTCGACCAGATGCAGCAGCACCAGCCGGAGGCCCTGGCCCGGGTGCCACAACTCCTCGCGGGAGGCGACGTGCTCTCCGCGCCCCGCGTGCGCGAGCGGCTGGCCAGCGGACGGGGCTTGGTGAACGGCTACGGCCCCACCGAAGGAACCACCTTCACCGCGTGCCATCGGCTGGCACCAGATGACGAGGTGGGCGCGTCCGCCCCCATCGGCCGGCCCATCGGAAACACCCAGGTCTTCGTCCTCGACGAGTCCATGCAGCCCGTGCCCGTGGGCGTGCCGGGTGAGCTGTTCATCGGCGGAGACGGTCTGGCCCGAGGCTATCTGGGTCAGCCCTCGCTCACGGCCGAGCGCTTCGTTCCCCACCCCTTCGCCTCCACGCCGGGCGCGCGGCTGTACCGCTCCGGAGACCGGGTGCGCTGGGCCGAGGACGGCGCCCTCCGCTTCCTGGGCCGCACGGACTTCCAGGTGAAGGTGCGTGGGTTCCGCATCGAGCTGGGCGAGGTCGAAGCCTCGCTGCGGGCCCATCCGGGAGTGCTCGAAGCCACCGCGGTGGTGCGCGAGGACTCACCGGGCGACAAGCGACTGGTGGCGTACGTGGTGCCCTCGACGCTGGAGAGCGGCGCACTGCGTGAGCACCTGCGTCGGCAGTTGCCGGAGTACATGGTGCCGACCGCGTTCGTCGCGCTCGACGCCCTGCCCCTGTCGTCCAACGGCAAGGTGGACCGCAAGGCCCTGCCGGCACCGGAAGTGTCCTCTGCATCACCGGTGTCCGAGGAGGCACTCCCCCTCCTCCAGCAGCAGCTCGCGGCCCTGTTCCGCGAGGTGCTGAAGGTGGACCGGGTGGCACCGGATGATGACTTCTTCGAGCTGGGAGGCCACTCGCTGCTGGCCACACAGCTGGTGACGCGAGTGCGCGCGCGGCTGGATGTGGACCTGCCGCTTCGCGTGTTGTTCGAGGCCCCCACGCTGGCGGGGCTCGCGCAGCGCATCGAAGCCCTCATGCTGCATGCCTCGCGCACGTCGATGCCGCCGCTGCTGACGGTGGCCCGCGACGAGGCGATGCCCCTGTCCTTCGCCCAGCAGCGCATGTGGCTCCTGGACCAGCTCCAGCCGGGCCAGGCCGTCTACAACGTGCCCGTGGCGCTGAAGCTGTCGGGCACGCTCGACGTGGACGTGTTGAGGGAAACCTTCGCCGCGCTGGTCCTCCGGCATGAGGTGCTCCGCACCACCTTCGCCGCCCGGGAGGGACTGCCGTTCCAGCGCATCCAACCGGCGCCGACGCGTTGGTCTCTGCCTGTTGAAGACCTGAGCGCGCTGGAGCCGACCCAACGAGAGGCCGCGCTCCGCAAACGAATGGTCGAGGAGGCGCACCACCGCTTCGACCTTCAGCAGGGCCCACTGCTGCGCACGGTGGTCGTGCGCACCGAGCCCGCGGAGCACGTCCTGTTGCTGTGCATGCACCACATCGTCTCGGACGGCTGGTCCATGGGTGTGCTGGTGCGAGAGGTGGCAGCGCTCTACGAGGCCATCGCCGAGGGCCGCGAACCCACCCTGCCCGAGCTGCCCGTGCAGTACGCCGACTTCGCGGCGTGGCAGCGGCAGTGGGTGAAGTCCGAGGGCATCCAGGGCCAGCTCGAAGCCCTGCGCGCTCGCTTCGTCGGAGCCCCCGCGCTGGAGCTGCCGGCGGACACCGTGCGTCCCGCGACTCGGACGATTCGGGGCGGCAGTCACTTCTTCACGCTGCCGCCGGAGCTGGTGGTGGAGCTGGAGAAGCTCGCTCGCGCCGAGGGGGCCACGCTGTTCATGGTCCTGTTGGCCGCGTTCGAGGTGTTGCTGGCGCGCTACTCCGGGCAGCAGGACTTCTGCGTTGGAAGTCCCGTGGCCCAGCGCACCCGGTCCGAGTTGGAGCCGCTCATCGGCTTCTTCGTCAACACGCTGGTGCTGCGCGCCCGCGTCGACGGCAACCCGACCTTCACCGAGCTGGTGGCACGAGTCCGTGAGGAATCGCTGGCCGCCTACGTCCACCAGGACGTGCCGTTCGACCAGCTCGTGGAGTCGCTCGGTGGTGAGCGCGAGGGCCGAAGGTCTCCGCTCGTCCAGGTCATGTTCGCGTTGCAGAACGCGCCCATGCAGCCCCCCGCGCTGCCCGGCGTCCAGGTGGACGTCCTGAAGACCACGACGGACACCGCGCGGCTCGACCTCACGATGTCCCTGATGGAACAGCAGGACGGCGGACTCGACGGTGCACTGGAGTTCAGCCTCGACCTGTTCTCCGCCGCTTCCGCCGAGCGACTGGGCCGACACTTCCGCGTCCTGTTGGAGACCGTGGTCCGTGATGCCAGCCGGCCCATTGGACAGCTTCCGTTGATGGGCGAGGAGGAGCGGCGCCAGGTGCTGGTGGAGTTCCAGGGCCGCACCGAGCCCTTCCCGCGCGATGTGTCCCTGCACTCGCTCATCGAGGCCCAGGTCCTTCGTACTCCTGGCGCGGAGGCTGTCCGCTTCGAGGACTCCGCTCTCTCCTTCGCCCAGCTCGACGCTCGCGCCAATCAGCTCGCGTGGCACCTGCGCTCTCTCGGCGCTCGGCCCGGTGTCCTCGTCGGTGTCTTCCTGGAGCGCTCGCTCGACCTCGTCGTCGCGCTCCTCGCCGTCCTCAAGTCCGGCGCCGCCTACGTCCCCCTGGACCCGGCCTACCCCCGCGAGCGCCTCGCTGGAATGCTGGAGGACGCCGACGCTCCCGTCCTCGTCACCCACGAGCACCTCAAAGCCGTCCTCCCTCCTCACGCCTCCCGCGTGCTGTGCCTCGACTCCGACTCGGCCGCCGTCTCTCGCCAGCCCACCACGACTCCTCCGCCCCTGGCCGGCGCTGACTCGCTCGCCTACGTCATCTTCACCTCGGGCTCCACTGGCCGCCCCAAGGGCGCCATGAATGCCCACTCCGGCATCGTCAACCGCCTCCTGTGGATGCAGCAGCAGTACGAGTTGACGGCTTCAGACACCGTCCTTCAGAAGACTCCCTTCTCCTTCGACGTCTCCGTCTGGGAGTTCTTCTGGCCCCTCCTCACCGGCGCTCGCCTCGTCCTCGCCAGGCCCGGTGGACACCAGGACCCCGCCTACCTCGTCCGCCTCATCGCCGAGCAGCGTGTCTCCACCGCCCACTTCGTCCCCTCCATGCTCCGCGCCTTCCTGGAGGAGCCGGGCATTGAGAAGCTCTCCGGACTGCGTCGCGTCGTGTGCAGCGGTGAGGCCCTCACCGCCGACCTCGTGACTCGCGCCCACTCGCGCCTGCCGGCTTCCGCCGAGGTCCACAACCTCTACGGCCCCACCGAGGCCGCCGTCGACGTCTCCTTCTTCCACTGCGCTCGCGGCTCCTCCCGCTCCTCCGTCCCCATCGGCGGGCCCGTCGCCAACACCCGCC
>NZ_JAAIXY010000043.1 GCF_010894455.1 Myxococcus eversor
CCGGGCCGAGCGCCGAGAGAGCGCAGGTGCCACGCGAGCTGATTGGCGCGAGCGTCGAGCTGGGCGAAGGAGAGAGCGGAGTCCTCGAAGCGGACAGCCTCCGCGCCAGGAGTACGAAGGACCTGGGTCTCGATGAGCGAGTGCAGGGACACATCGCGCGGGAAGGGCTCGGTGCGGCCCTGGAACTCCACCAGCACCTGGTGCCGCTCCTCCTCGCCCATCAGCGGGAGGCGCTGCACCGGCAGGTCCGGTGAGGCCACCACGGTGCGCGCGAGCACGTTGAGATGCTCGACGAGCCGCTCCATCGTGGCGTCATCGAAGAGCTTCGCGGCGTACTCGAAGCGGCAGGCGAGTTCGCCATGGCCTTCGACGACCTCCAGGCTCAGGTCGAACTTCGACGTCCCCGTGGCGATGTCGAGCTGGCTCAGCTTGAGCGTCTGGTGCGAGGTCTCCGCGGGGGGCGTGTTGATGACGTTGAGGACGACCTGGAAGACCGGCGTGCGGCTCTGGTCTCTCGGCGTCTGGAGCACTTCAATCAATCGCTCGAAGGGCGCGTCCTGGCGCGAGAAGGCGCCCAGTGACTGCTTCTTCACGCGCCCCAGCAGCTCGCGGAAGGTCGGCGCCCCCTCGAGCTGGGAGCGCATGGCCAGCGTGTTGACGAAGCAGCCGATGAGGCCCTCCGTCTCCGGCTGCGTACGGCCCGCGATGGGGATGCCGACGGCGAAGTCGTCCTGGCCCGCGTGGCGGCCCAGCAGCGCCTGGTACAGCGCCAGCATCACCATGAACGACGTGGCGCCCTCCTTGCGACCGAGGGCGAGCAGGGGCTCCGTCACCTCGCGGCTCAACACGAAGCGCAGGCTGCCGCCCTCGTAGGACTGCACCGCCGGACGCGGCCGGTCCACGGGCAGCTCCAGCGCGGGCACTCCGACGAGCTGGTCCTTCCACCAGCGGATTTGACCATCGAGGATCGCGCCTTCCAGCCACTCCCGCTGCCAGACCGCGTAGTCCGCGTACTGCACGGGCAGCTCGGGCAGGGGATTGGGGATGCCCGCGCTGAAGCACGCGTAGAGCACCGACATCTCTCGCGCGAGCACCAGCGAGCACCATGCATCCGAGATGGCGTGGTGCATGACCATGTTGAGGACGTGGTCCTGAGGCCCCATGCGCAGCAACACCGCGCGGATGACCGGGCCCTTGTCCAAATCGAACGTCTTCGCGCCGTTCTCCTGGCAGCGGCGCAGCAGCTCGGACTCGCGCTCTTCAGGCGTGGCTCCGGCCACTTCCTCCAACGGCATGGGCAGGCCACCGCCGGCATGGATGATCTGCACCGCGCCGTTCTCGGTGAGCTGGTACGTGGTCCGCATCACCTCGTGACGCTGCACCAGCGTGTTCAGCGCGGCCTGGAGCGCGTCGGTGTCCAAGGGGCCCACGAGGCGGAAGCTGGAGCTGTTGTTGTACGCGGTGCTCGTCGGGTCGAGCTGCTGGAGGTACCAGAGGCGCTGCTGCGCGAAGGACAACGGCAGCGGCCTGTCTCGCCGTGCCCTCGGAATCCCCGTGGACGGGGTGGACACCGTGGCTGCTCGGGACGCGGAGCTCTCCGCCTTCGGTGCGGGCGACTTCGCGGCGGGCGCGGGTGGCTTGGGCACCTGGACCTGGACGTTCTCCACTCGGCCATCCGCGCGCAGGCGCGCATGGCGGCCCGTGCGGAACACCTGCGATGCACCTCCCAACGGATGCGCCACCAGCCGGCGACGCTCCTCTTCCTCGGAGCGCCACAGGCCCGAAGGCAGGCCCGCGCCTTCCAGCGCCAGCTCGCCGACGACTCCCACCGGAACGGGCTGGCCCGCGCCGTCGAGAATCCACGGACGAAGGCCGGAGGGGATGCGCTCCTCGGGGCCTCGGGGCACCAGCGCGCCTTCACGTGCGCCGCCCGCGAGCAGGACCTGGAGTCCGGAGCTCTGATGCAGCGTCGCGGCCAGCTCGGGGGACGCCCCATCGAGCACCAGGGCCCCCACGGGGCCCAGCGCCTCACGGGCCCCTGGCAGTTCGGTCAGCGTGCGCGCCAGGCGCGCGGAGGTGTGCAGGAGGACGCGACTGGACTGGCGCGCCAGCTCCAGCACTTCGCCCACGCCCTGGTCGCCCTCCACCAGCACCTGCTCCTGGCGTGTCGCGGCTTCCTCTATCAGCCGGTCTCGAATGGCGGAGAGCTTCTCCAGCCCCTTGAGCACCACGGGCGTCTCCAGCCCGAAGTCGATGAGCGCGGCGATCTCATCCACGTCCGCCACGCGCACGTCGAGCAGCCGCTTGAAGCCGCTCTCCACCGTGCCGATGAGGCCCGTGCCCTTCGCGTGATGCTCGAAGGTGTGCTCCAGGAGGGTGTTGATGTCCTCCTCGGAGACCTTGTCGATTTCACCCTGGTGCCCCTGGGCCGCGAGCAGCGTGGCGGTGATCTCCGCCGAGCTGCGGAAGTAGCCGAGCAGCGGCTTGCGCACCGTGCGAAGGACTTCCTGTTCATCGTCTCCGATGAAGGCGTGCAGCATCACCGTGACGTGGCCTCGGCCCGGGTGGCCGTTGCGACGCCAGGCTTCTCGGTACAGGGCGACCCTCTGCTTCAGCTCGTCGATGGACAACGCGAGCAGGCCGGTGAGCACGCCCGCGCCCACCTCGCCGGCCAGTCGGAACGTCTCCGGATTGCCCACGGCCGTGAGCCAGACGGGCAGCTCCTTCTGCACGGGCTTCGGACGCAGGCCGACCTCCACCGTGACTCCGCCGCCACCCAGCCGCTTCATCTTCTCGCCCCGCCACAGCGAGCGCAGCGTCGCCAGGTGCTTCATCAGGATGTTGCGGCGGTCCTCGAAGTTGCCTGGAGCGAACGAGAAGTCCGCCACGTGCCAGCCCGTGGCCACCGACAGGCCCACGCGTCCACCGGAGAGGTTGTCCACCACGGACCACTGCTCGGCGACCTGCATCGGGTCGTGCAGGGGCAACACGACGCTTCCGGAGCGCAGGTGTATGTGCTTGGTGACGGTGGCGAGCGCCGCGGCGACCACCGCCGGCTGCGGATAGAGGCCGCCGAACGAGTGGAAGTGTCGCTCGGGCGTCCAGACCGCGGAGAAGCCATGGGCGTCCGCGAACTTCGCGCCTTCGACGAGCAGCTCGTACTTGGGACCCGTCATCGAGTCCTCATCGTTCGCGAAGTAGATGAGGCTCATGTCCATCGGCTGGGTGCGAGGACCGCCGCCTTGCAGTCGCACCAGTCGCGCGGACACCTGCTCGGAGGGGAACGCCACGCGCAGGCCGCGTGAGAGCGCCCACAACAGCTCCAGCTCGGGACGCTCCGTCGACGTATCCACTGCCGCGAGCCACGTGCCGCCGTCCGACGGACGCAGGCGTTCATCCATCGCCGTGAACAGCTCCGCCACGGCGTGGTGGTCCAACGTCCACGCCGGCTGGCCCGCACCCGAGGGCAGCAGCCAGGCCGCCGCGTCCGCGCGGGTTCCGCGAGCGCCCGTGCTCGCGGGCACGGAGGCATCGAGGAGGTCCTCCAGATACAGCGTGCGCGCGGCATCGAGCTTCGAGGAGGTGACGACCCCACGCCAGGTGATGAGCAGGGGCGAACCGGCACCCTGATGCGCATAGGTCGCGAGCCCACCCAGGTCGGTGGCGCCGAGGGCCACCACCGCGCCTCCCGCTTCGAGGACGCCCCAGAGGACCGCCAGCTTCGCGGGGGAGGGCGGCAGGCAGACGGCGACGGGGGCGCCCGGAGTCACACCGGTGGCGCGCAGCCGCGCGGCGACATTGTCCGCGCGCCGGGTCAGCTCCGCCCAGGACCAGGACTGGTCGCCGATGATGGCGGCCACGGTGCTCGGGTTCTGCTTCGAGCGCTCGGCGAGCTGGGCCGGGATGGAGGTGGAGGCGCGCACGGGACGCGGCGCGGGCCAGGTGGCGCGGTCCGCCTCGGTGGCCAGGGGCAGCCGCGAGACGCGCTCATCCGGCCGAGCCATCGCGGACGCGAGCAACACGTGGAGATGGGCCACCATCCGACCGGCGGTCTCCGCGTCGAACAGCTCCGTCGCGTACTCGAGGGCGCCGTGGACTCGGCCGGATTCGTCACCGAGCACGAGCGTCAGGTCGGACAGGGTGGTGCCCCACTGCACGGGGCCGTCCGGGACTTCGACGATGGAGCCGCGCACCCCGGTCATCTCCAGGGCCGCCGCGCCGCCGCCGATGCCGCTGTGGAACACGAAGACGGTGTCCGTCATGCGTCCACGCCCGATGTCCTTGCCGGGGACGAGCGCTTCGACCAGGTACTCGAACGGCACGTCCGGACGGGACTGGACCTCGTTCAGCTCCTGGCGCACGCGGTTGAGCAGCTCGCGGAACGTGGGGTCGTCCGCGAAGCTGGTGCGGAACGCGGCGGAGTGCGCCACGTAGCCGATGAGCGGCAGCAGCTCCGGGCGGGTGCGGTTGCCCAGGGGCGTGCCGACGATGATGTCCGTCTGCCCGCTGTAGCGGTGCAGCAGCGTCTGCCACGCGGCGAGCACCAGCATGTACGACGTGAAACCCTCGCGCTTGCCGAACGCGCCCAGCTCGCGGGCGAGGGCGCGTGGGAACTCCACGGGCAGACGCACGGAGGTGAGCGGGCAGCTCGCGGGGCGCTTGCGGTCCGTGGCCACTTCGAGCTGACGCGGCATGCCCGCGAGCCGCTGGCGCCACCACTGTTCCTGTTCGGGGAAGCGGCCCTCGCGGATGCCTCCGCGCTGCCACGCGCCGAAGTCCGCGTACTGGATGGGCAGAGGCGGCAGGGGCGACGGGCGGCCCTGCTTGAAGGCGCCGTAGAGCTGCACCAGCTCGTTGATGAAGAGCGCGGTGGAGAGGGTGTCGCAGACGACGTGGTGGATGCTGCCCAAGAGCAGGTGGTGCCGAGGCTCCAGCCGGAGCAGCGAGGTCCGGATGACGGGACCGTTCACCAGGTCGAACGGGAGCATCGCCTCCTCGCGAGCCAGGCGCATGGCCTCGGCTTCGCGCAGCTCGGGTGTGGTGCCGTGCACGTCGACGACGGGGAGGGGGATTCGCACGTCATCGTGGAAGCGCTGGACGGGCCGGCCGTCCACCACGTCGTACGTCGTGCGCAGGGCTTCGTGTCGGCGGACGACCTCCTGGACCGCGCGTGCCAGCGTGGCAGCGTCCAGGTCTCCTTCGAGCCGGAGGACGAAGGGGATGTTGTACGCGGAGAGGCCGGGGAGGTGCTGCTCCAGGCGCCAGACCCGCTCCTGGACGAAGGAGAGTGGCAGCTCGCCCGTGCGGGGCAGCGGGACCAGGGGCAGCTCTCGCGTCGGCGCGGCGACGGGGGCCTGTCGCAGGAGAGGCTCCAGGCGCAGGGCGATGCCGGCCACGGTGGGGGCCTCGAACAGGGCCGCCAGTGGAAGCTGTACGCCGAACGCTTCGCGGACCTGATTGAGGAGCTGCGCGGCCATCAGCGAGTTGCCGCCGATCTCCAGGAAGTCGTCATCGCGACCCACGAACTCCAGGCCCAGACGCTCGCGCCACAATCCCGCGAGCCGCTCCTCGATGGCACCCCGCGGCGCATCCTCGCGAGCCGGCGTGACGGACACGGGCTCAGGTTCCGACGCGACGGGTAGCGGAGGTGGCGCTACCGGTGCCACGTGAGCGGGCCGGATGTCCGAGACCACCGCCGGTGCTCCGTATGCCGATGACTCCGACGGAGTGACCAACGCAGGCGGTGGCATCGGCGCTGTCGTCGCGAGATGGCGAGGCTCCAACCCGGAGGCCATCACCGTTCCAGACGGAGGTCCCGCGACCGGAGTCGGTGCCCCGGAAGCGGCCTTCAGCTGCACTGCCTCCGAGACGACCAGGGGCTGCACGGGAGCCGTCCCAGGCTTCGCCTCCACCCAGACGCGCTTCTCCTGGAACGGATACGTGGGCAGATGCAGGCGATGGCGCTGCTCGTGCGCGAACCAGGCCGACCACTCCACCGCCACGCCCTGGGTCCACAGCTCACCCACTGACGCGAGGAGGCTCGCGTGCTCCGGCGTGGAGCTGCCCCGTCGAAGCGTGGCGAGCGCCTTCACCCGGTCCTTGTCCTGGCCCAGCGACGCGCGCACCAGCGGCGTCAAATCCTGACCCGGCCCCACCTCCAGCAACACGCTGCAACCCTCTTCAAGCAACACGCCCACCGCATCGGCGAACAACACGGGCTGGCGCATCTGGTCGGCCCAGTACTGAGGCTCGGCCAGTGCTCCCGCCCGCGCCCACGCGCCCGTCACGCTGGAGGCGTAGCGCACCGTCGGCTCGGACCGGCGCAGCGAGGCCACCACCCGCGACATCTCGGGCATCAGCGGCTCCACGTCCGCCGAGTGGAACGCATGGGGCGCGGGCATCCGCACCACCCCGACGTCCCGGCGCTTCAGCGTCTCCTGGAGTTGCTCCACCTCGGCCACGGGGCCCGCGACGACGCAGCGGTCCACCGCGTTGACCGCCGCCAGCGACAACCGCCCCGTCAGCAGCGGCTGCACCTGCGACTCTGGCAGCGCCACCGCGAGCATCGCGCCCGGAGGCATCCGGTGCATCAACTCGCCTCGGGCCACGGCCAGCTTCAACCCATCTTCCAGCGACAGCACGCCGGAGACGCAGGCCGCGGCGTACTCACCGAAGCTGTGTCCCAGGACGGCGTGGGGCTTGATGCCCCAGTCCATCCACATCCGCGCGAGTGAGCATTCGACGGTGAACAGCGCGGGCAACGCGACGCGAGTATCCGCGAGCAACCCCGCGTGCTCCGCCTCCTGACCCGGCGCGGAGGTCAGCAACGCGCGGACCTGGGCGCGCAGCGTCGGCGTCAGCAGCTCCAGGCACGCCTCGACATGTGCACGGAACGTGGGCTCGGTGTCGAGCAGCTCACGCCCCATGCCCAGTTGCTGGCTCCCCTGGCCCGGGAAGATGAACGCGATGCGGCGGCGCCGCGCGGCCTCCGGGTCCTTCACCTTCGTCGGCGTGAAGGGCTTGAGGAGCTGCCGCGTCAGCTCGGCCGCGTCGCGAGCCACCACCACGCGGCGGTGCTCGAAGACCTTGCGGCCCACCGCGAGCGTGAAGGCCGCATCCGCCACGGGCAGGGCCTCGGCATGCGTCTCCGCGTGGGAGGCGAGCTGCTTGGAGGCCGCATCCAGCGCCTCGGGCGTGCGCGCGGACAGGACGAACAGGTGATGCGTGCGGGAGCTGCTGCCGCTCGGAGACATCGTGGACTCCTCGAGCACGGCGTGGGCGTTGGTGCCGCCAATGCCGAAGGAGCTGACCGCGGCGCGCCGCGGGGTCTCGCTCCTCGGCCACGGCCGAAGGGTGGTGTTGACGAAGAAAGGCGTGGTGTCGAAATCAATCTGCGGATTGGGGCGCTCGAAGTGCAGGCTCGGAGGAATCTCCCCGTGCCGAAGCGACAGCGCGACCTTGATGAGGCCCGCGAGCCCCGCGACGGTATCCAGGTGGCCGACGTTCGACTTGAGCGAGGCCAGGGCGATGGTGCCCCGGTGCTCGGGCCCCAGGCCGTAGGCGCGCTGGAGCGCCGTCACTTCAATCGGGTCTCCCAGCGGAGTCGCCGTGCCGTGCGCCTCCACGTAGCCGATGTCCGACGCCGACACCCCGGAGCGCGCGAGCGCCTGCCGGATGACCGCGGACTGGCCCTGCACACTGGGCGCGGTGAAGCCCGACTTGTCGCGCCCGTCGTTGTTGGTCGCCGTCGCGCGAATCACCGCGTGGATGGCATCGCCGTCCCGCTGCGCATCCTCCAGGCGCTTGAGGACGACGCAGGCCACGCCGTTGCCGGAGACGGTGCCCTGCGCCGCCGCGTCGAACGAGCGGCAGTGCCCGTCCGGCGAGAGAATCATTCCCTCCTGGTACACGTAGCCCGTGCGCTGCGGCACGGACAGTCGAGTCGCCCCCGCCATGGCCACGTCGGACATGCCGGCGAGCAGGTTCTGGCAGGCCAGGTGGACGGCCACCAGACCGGTGGAGCACGCGGTGTGGATGAGGACGCTCTCACCCGTGAGGCCCAGCTTGAAGGACGTCTTCGTCGCCAGGCTCTCGTGGGTGGCCGTGCCGTAGAGCTCGAAGAGCGCGGCGCCATCCAGCGGCACCGTGGCGCGCACCGCCTCCGTGTAGCCGGAGTCGATGGCCCCCGCGTACAGGGAGATGGCCCCGGGGAAGCGCTCGGGGTCGATGCCCGCGTCTTCCAGCGCCGTCCAGGCCGACTGGAGGAACAGGCGCTGCTGCGGGTCCAGCCACTGCGCCTCGCGCAGCGACATGTCGAAGAACGCATGGTCGAAGCGGTCCGCGCCTTCGAGCACTCCTCCAGCCGGGACGAACGCCGGGTGCTGGTTCAGGTCGATGCCCTCGGGGAGGCCGGGCATGCGCTCCAGCTCCTCGGGCTTGAACCAGGAGATGGACTCCACGCCTCCGCGCAGGTTGTGCCAGAACTCGTCCACGGACTTCGCGCCGGGGAATCGACCCGCCATGCCGATGATGGCGATGGCCCCGGAGGTGGAAGGCCTGGACAGGGGACGCCGAGGCTCGGGCTCCGCTTGCGGTGTCGCGGCAGCGGCCTCGGACTGCGCGCCCTGTTTCTCCAGCACGCGGGCGAGGCCCTGCACGGTGGGGTGCTCGAACAGCCACACCACGGGCAGCGGCTGGCCCAGCTCTTCCCTCAAGCCTGCGGCGATGCGCACCACGGAGAGCGACGTGCCGCCCAGCTCCTCGAAGAGGTGGTCATGCACGCCGACGCGCTCGGTGCCCAGCTCCTTCGCCCAGATGGCGGAGATGCGCTGCTCCAGCGGATTGGCGGGCTCCACGAAGCGGCCCTGTCGCCCGGTGGACGCGGCGTCCGGTTTCGGCAGCGCCTTGCGGTCCACCTTGCCCGTGGAGCTGAGCGGGAGGGTGGGCAGCGTGACGATGACCGAGGGCACCATGTACTCGGGGAGCCGCTGGCGCAGCCCCGCGCGCAGGTTGGCCGTGTCCAGCGTCTGGCCCTCCCGCGCGGAGACGTAGGCCACCAGTCGCCTGTCACCCGCGACGTCCTCGCGAACGATGGCGGCGAACTCGTGCACCGCGGGCTGCGCGGCCAGGGCGGCTTCCACTTCGGACAGCTCGATACGGAAGCCACGGATCTTCACCTGATGGTCCGTGCGACCGATGAACTCCAGCACCCCTTCGCTCCGCCAGCGGACGACGTCTCCGGTGCGGTAGAGCCGCTCACCCGGAACGCCGCCATGGGGATTCGGGACGAAGCGCTCGGCGGTGAGGTCCGGACGCGACACGTAGCCTCGGGCCACACCCGGGCCACCGAGGTACAGCTCACCGGGGACACCCACGGGCACCAGTTGCTGCCGGGCATCCAGGACATACGCCTGTGTGTTGTCGATCGGCGTGCCAATCGGGAACGAGACGCCCCCCGGCATGGGGCCCTGGAGGGAGTAGGTCGTGGAGATGACCGAGACCTCGGTGGGGCCGTAGGCGTTGGTCATCGACCCACGCACCGACGACAGCGCGCGATGCGCATGGGGCGCGGAGAGGACCTCGCCGCCGACGTGAATCTCCTTCAGGCGCGCGAGGATATCGGGACGGTGCTCCACGAGCTGCGCGAAGAGTCCCGACGGCAGGTGGGTGAACGTGACGCCGTGTCGCGCCATGACTTCGCCCAGCGTGTCCAGGTCGCTGGGGACGGCGTTGGCCGGGTAGATGACCACTCGGCCGCCGTGCAGCAGCGACGGGCACAGCTCCAGCACCGAGCCATCGAACGAGATGGGTGCCAGCAGGATGCTCGTCTCATGCGCGCCGTACCGCGCATACCGCTCCGCGTGGCACAGGCGCAGCAGGCCCCGGTGCTCGATGGCGACGCCCTTGGGCCGCCCCGTGCTGCCAGACGTGAAGATGACATACGCGAGGTCGCGGGGACCGGCTCCGGAGCCGGGGGGCGTGGCGGGCCACGAGTCCAGCTTCAGCTCCTCCAGGAACAGGCGCTCCATCCCCGCGTCGGGGAGCGAGAGCCGCTGTCCGAGCGCGCGTGAGGAGACCAGCAGCTTCGGCCGCGCATCCTCGACCATGAAGGCCAGGCGCTGGGCGGGGTAGGCGGCGTCGAGCGGCGCGTAGGCGCCGCCGGCCTTCATGATGGCCAGGATGGCCACGACGACGTCGAAGCCGCGCTCCAGGCACACGGCCACGAGGACCTCGGGCCCCACGCCGCGAGAGCGCAGCAGGTGCGCGAGGCGGTTGGCCCGTGCCTCCAGCTCCGCGTATGTCAGCCTCTGGTCACCGGACTCCAGGGCGATGGCCTCCGGACGCAGGCTCGCCTGTCGCGAGAACCCGTCCACGAAGGTGGCCTCCGCCGGGTAGGGCCGCGCGGTGTCATTCCACTCGACGACGAGCTGACGGCGCTCCTCCGCGGAGACCAGGTCCAGGGTCCAGAGCGCGCGGTCCGGAGCCGCGACCACGGCTTCGAGCAGGTTGCGCAGATGGCTCGCGAGCCGAGCCACGGTGGGGGCGTTGAACAGCTCCGTGCTGTATTCGATGACGCCGCGCAGCCCGTCCGCCTCCTCCACCAGGACGAGGCCGAGGTCGAAGCGCGCGGTGTCGTTGTCCACGTCGAGCTGACGCAGCGTCAGGCCCGGCACGCTCATCGTCGGAGTGGGCGTGTTCTGGAGCGCGAAGACCACCTGCACGAGGGGACCGCGTCCGAGGTCTCGTTGAGGTTGCAGCTCTTCAACGAGGCGCTCGAAGGGGAGGTCCTGGTGCTCGTAGGCCGCGAGGGTCGTCTCACGCACCTGGGCGAGCAACGCGCGGAACGAGTCCTCCGGACGCACCCGCGCGCGCAGCACCAACGTGTTGACGAAGAACCCGACCAGTCCCTCCAGCTCTCCGTGGCGGCGGCCCGCGATGGGGGAGCCGACGAGCAGGTCTTCCTGCCGGCTGTAGCGTGAGAGCAGCGTCTGCCACGCGGCCAGCAAGGTCATGAAGGGCGTGGCCCCGGCCTGTCGTCCGAGCGCGACGACGCGGTTCACCAGCTCGCGTGGAAGCTGGAGGGCGTGCGAGGCACCCCGCGGCGTGCGCAGCGCGGGGCGCGGTCGGTCGGTGGGCAGGTCGAGGACGTGAGGCGCGCCTTCGAGTCGCTGCTTCCACCAGGAGACCTCCTTGGCGAGCGTCTCGCCCTGGAGCCACTGGCGCTGCCACGCCGCGAAGTCGACGTACTGCACTGGCAGCGGAGACAGCGCGGGGGCCTTCTGGGTGGAGAAGGCCTCGTAGGCCAGGGCCACCTCGCGCACCATCACGGACAGGGACCAGCCGTCCGAGATGATGTGGTGCATGACGAGGACGAGGACGTGCAGCTCCGCGTCGAGCTTGAGCAGCACGGTGTTCAAGAGCGGCCCCGCGCTCAGGTCGAAGGGCTGGCTGGCCTCTTCGGCGGCGTACTTGCGGGCCGCGGCGTCGCGTTCCGATGGAGCGACGTCGGTGAGGTCGACGAGCGGCAGGCTCCAGGGCTTGTGCGGATGGATGGTCTGGGTGGGCTGGCCATCCTTCAATGCGAAGGTCGCGCGCAGAGGCTCGTGACGGGAGACGAGGAGGTCCAGGGCTTGTCGCAGCGCCTCGGGGTTCAACGCGCCTTCGAGCCGAACCGCGCCGGAGACGTTGTACTGGGTGCCTCCGGGCTGGACCTGGTCCAGCAGCCACAGCCGCTGCTGCGCGAAGGACAGCGGCAGCTCCCCATCGCGAGGAATGGGACGCAGCGGCGGCACCTGGGAGGGTGTCGACCGGAAGAGCATTCCCTCTTCAACCAGCTCCGTGACGCGGGCCACGGTGGGGGCGTCGAACAGGGCGTGCACGGGAAGCTCGACGCCGAACGTGGTGCGGATGCGAGAGACGAGCTGGGTCGCCAGCAGCGAGTGTCCGCCGAGCGCGAAGAAGTCGTCATGCAGGCCCACGTGCTCGACACGCAGCAGCTCGCGGAAGGCGGTCGCGACGCGTTGCTGGAAGGGCGTGAGTCGTTCTGGTGCGGTGGGCACGGGCGTGCCTCCCGAAGCGGTCGGTGTCACCGGGGCCGGGAGTGCCTTCCGGTTCAGCTTCCCACTCGGGGACAGTGGGAAGGCCGGGAGGGACACAAAGGCCGAGGGCACCATGAAGGTGGGCAGGCGGGCCGCGACGTGGTCCTTCAACCCGGTCGTGTCGGACGAGGAAGACTCCTGGACCACGTAGGCGACGAGGCGCTGGTCACCGGGAGAGTCCTCGCGAACAAGGACGACGGCGTCACGGACGGAGGGGTGAGAGAGGAGCGCGGCCTCGATGTCACCGAGTTCGATGCGGAAGCCACGCAGCTTCACCTGGAAGTCGGAGCGGCCGAGGTACTCCAGGGTGCCGTCGGGGAGCCAGCGAGCGACGTCACCGGTGCGGTAGAGGCGCGCCTGGGGCGAGTCGGAGAAGGCGTCGGGGATGAAGCGCTCGGCGGTGAGCTGGGGCCTGCGCCAGTAGCCGAGGCCCACCTGGACGCCGCCGATGAAGAGCTCCCCTGGGACGCCAATGGGAGTGGGCTGT
>NZ_JAAIXY010000044.1 GCF_010894455.1 Myxococcus eversor
ACACCCTCCCTCTCCCGGCTCGCCTCTCCGGCAACCCTTCCTTCCTCGACGTCCTCCTTCGCACCCGTGACGCCTGCCTCGGCGCCTACTCCCACCAGGAGCTTCCCTTCGAGAAGCTCGTCGAGGAGCTCCACGTCGAGCGCTCCCTGAGCCATGGCCCTCTCGTCCAGGTCATGTTCGTGCTCCAGAACGCGCCCGGTGCACCGCCGTCCTTCCCCGGGCTCCAGGTCGAGCACGTCGAACTTCATCCGCGCACTTCCAAGTTCGACCTCACGCTCTCCCTGGAAGAGTCCTCGGATGGCCTCCATGGCGTTTTCGAATTCGCCACCGCGCTCTTCACGCCGGCCACCGTCGCGCGCATGGCGGACCACCTTCGCAGGCTGATGGAGCAGAGCGTCCGGACGCCCCACGCGTCCATCCATTCTCTGGAACTGCTCTCCGCCGACGAACGGCGTCAGTGGCTCGTCGAATGGAATGAAACCGGCCGGCCGTATCCGTCCCACTCGTCCATCGTCGAGTGTTTCGCCACCCAAGCCTCGCTGCGCCCCAACGCCATCGCAGTGCAGCACGGCTCAAGCTCGCTCTCGTACGGTGAGCTGGATGCCCGTTCCAACCAACTCGCTCGCGCCCTTCGTGCTCACGGAGTCGGCAGGGCGCGTCCTCAAGTCGGGGTCTGCCTGCCACGCTCTCCCGAGCTGATTGTCTCGCTGCTCGCCATCCTCAAGGCGGGTGGCGCCTACGTCCCGCTCGACCCGGACTATCCCTCCGAGCGTCTCGACTTCATGGCTCGCGACTCACAGGTCGTCGCCATCATCACTCACGAGTCGCTCCGCGAGAGCGTGCCTTCGGGTGATTGGCGACTCCTGAGTCTTGACCTGCTTCGCGAAGCGCTGGATGCGAGCAGCACGACGCCGTTCGAGTGCGACCTCCAGCCCGATGACCTGGCGCACATCCTCTACACCTCGGGTTCGACGGGCCGCCCCAAGGGTGTCTGCATCCCTCATCGCGCCGTCCTCCGCCTCGTCCTCAACTCCGACGATGTTCAACTCGGCCCCGATGACCGCGTCGCCCAGGCCGCCACCGTCGCCTTCGACGCCTCCACCTTCGAAATCTGGGGCGCCCTCCTCAACGGCTCCGCTCTCGTCATCCTCGACAAGGATGACGTCATCGACCCGGCCGTCCTCGCCCGTCGCCTCCTCGACGAGCGCATCTCCGCCCTCGTCCTCACCACGGCGCTCTTCCACCTCGTCTCCCGCTCCGAGCCTTCCGCCTTCTCTCGCCTCCGCTTCATCCTCATTGGCGGTGAGAACCTGGACCCATCCTGCATCAACCGCGTCCTCTCCTCCGGACCGCCTCAGCGCCTGGTCAACGGCTACGGTCCCACCGAAAACACCACCGCCAGCACGTGGTACGCCGCCCTTCGCCACCAGGAGCTTTCCGTCCCCATCGGCAGGCCCATCGCGAACAGCACCGCCTATGTGCTCGATGTGCACCTTCAGCCCGTGCCCATGGGCGTCACCGGTGAGCTCTTCGTCGGTGGCGATGGCCTCGCCTGGGGCTACTGGAACAAGGCAGACCTCACCGCCGAGCGCTTCATTCCCAATCCCTTCAGCGCGACTCCCGGAACGCGCCTGTACCGCACCGGGGACCTCGTCCGGCTTCGCCCTGACGGCGCCCTCGACTTCGTCGGCCGCCGCGACAACCAGGTGAAGTTGCGTGGCTTCCGCATCGAACTGGGCGAAGTCGAGTCCGCCATCCGGGCTCATCCTGATGTGCGAGATGCCGTCGTCCTGGTGCGCGAGGACGCTCCGGGCGACAGGCGCCTCGTCGCCTATGTCGCGACGGAGCTGACCGGTCCCGCGTTGCGCGAGTACATCGGGCAACAGCTTCCCAGCCACATGGTTCCCTCGACGATCATCGTCCTGGCGGCGATGCCCCTCACGCCCAACGGGAAGCTCGACCACCGCGCGCTCCCGGCACCCGAGGCGGCCCGCCTCGACGATGAGGCATTCGTCGCGCCACGTACGGAGCTGGAGTCGCAGCTCGCAGCCATCTGGTCGACGGTGCTTCAGCTCGACAAGGTCAGCGTCACCGCGAACTTCTTCGACCTGGGCGGGCACTCCTTGCTCGCCACGCAGATCATCTCGCGAAGCCAGGAACGTCTCGGGGTTCCGCTGGCCGTGCGGATGCTCTTCGAAGCACCGACCATCGAGTCCTTCGCGCACGCCGTGGAGCAGCGCATTGGGTCAGCGCAGGCGGCTCCGAACACCTCGCTCATTCCGACGGTGAGCAGGGACGAGCCGCCGCCGCTCTCCTTCGCACAGGAACGCCTCTGGTTCCTCAGCCAGTTCCATGAGCATCAGGCCGTCTACAACATGCCCTTCGCGCTCCGGCTGGAGGGTGCTCTCGACGTCACCGCGCTCCATGACAGCCTCCGCGCGCTCGTCCTTCGCCACGAGTCCCTCCGCACTCGCTTCCCGGGCGACGGCGCGCCCTCTCAGCACATCTCCGACTCGCCTGACTTCGACTGGGGACTCGTCGACCTCTCGGCCTCTGCCAGTCCCGACGAGGAGGTCCTTCGCCTTCTCCAGCTCGACGCCGAGACGTCCTTCAACCTCGCCCTCGGGCCTCTCTTCCGTGCGCGCCTCTTCCTCCTCGCGCCTCAACGGCATCTGCTGCTGCTCAACCTCCACCACATCGTCTCCGACGGCTGGTCCTTCGGCGTCCTCTACCAGGAGCTCTCAGCCGAGTACCTCTCGCGCCTCCAGGGTGTTCCTTCTCCCCTGGCCCCGCTCTCCATCCAGTACGCCGACTTCTCCTCCTGGCAGCGCACCTGGCTCTCCGGCGACACCCTCTCCTCTCAACTCGACTTCTGGACACGTCTCCTCGACGGCGTCCCTCACGTCCTCTCTCTTCCTACTGACTTCCCTCGGCCCTCCCTCCAGCGCTTCGAGGGCTCCACCTTCCGCTTCTCTCTTCCCCTTCACCTTCGCGACTCCCTCGACTCCCTCTCCCGTCTCCACGGTGCCACCCTCTTCATGGCACTGCTCTCCTCCTTCCAACTCCTCCTCTCCCGCTACTCCGGTCAGCTCGACTTCCTCGTCGGCTCTCCCATCGCCAACCGCACCCGCCCCCAGCTCGAATCCCTCATCGGATTCTTCGTCAACACACTCCCTCTCCCGGCTCGCCTCTCCGGCAACCCTTCCTTCCTCGACGTCCTCCTTCGCACCCGTGACGCCTGCCTCGGCGCCTACTCCCATCAGGAGCTTCCTTTCGAGAAGCTCGTCGAGGAGCTCCACGTCGAGCGCTCCTTGAGCCATGGCCCTCTCGTCCAGGTCATGTTCGTTCTCCAGAATGCTCCGGCCGGACAGCTTCATCTCCCGGGCCTCGTGGTCGACACCCTTGAGTTGCACCCACGCACCTCCAAGTTCGACCTCACTCTGTCGCTGGAAGAGACGCCTCACGGACTCAACGGTGTCT
Source organism: Myxococcus eversor (assembly GCF_010894455.1). GTDB lineage: Bacteria > Myxococcota > Myxococcia > Myxococcales > Myxococcaceae > Myxococcus > Myxococcus eversor. The sequence goes on from NZ_JAAIXY010000044.1 coordinate 3,481, forward strand.
TCGAGTTCGCCACCGCGCTCTTCGCGCCCGCCACCATCTCTCGCATGGCGGACCATCTCCGCGGCTTGATGGAGCAGGTCGTCCAGACGCCACACGCCTCCATCCATTCCCTGGAGCTGATCTCCTCCGAGGAGCGGCGTCAGTGGCTCGTCGAATGGAATGACACCCGCCGGCCGTATCCGGCCCGCTCGTCCATCGTCGAGTGCTTCGCCATCCAGGCCTCGCTGCGGCCCAACGCCATCGCCGTGCAGCACGGCTCAAGCTCGCTCTCCTACGGTCAGCTCGACACTCGCTCCACACAGCTCGCGCGCATCCTCCGTGCCCACGGCGTCGACAGAGCGCATCCACAGGTCGGGGTATGCCTGCCTCGTTCTCCCGAGCTGATCGTCACGCTGCTCGCCATCCTCAAGGCAGGTGGCGCCTACGTCCCGCTCGACCCGGACTATCCCGCTGAGCGCCTCGACTTCATGGTTCGCGACTCACAGGTTCGGCGCATCGTCACGCTGACCTCACTGTCCGCGCGCGTCCCCCATGGTGACACCGCGCCGCTGTGCATCGACGCGCTGCCCCTCTTCTCCGATGCCGAACTTCCCCAGCTCACGCACGACATGGGGCCGGACGAGCTCGCTTACGTCACATACACCTCGGGCTCGACGGGCCGCCCCAAGGGCGTCTGCATTCCCCACCGTGCCGTCCTCCGTCTCGTCCTCGATTCCGATTACGTCCAGCTCGGTCACGACGACCGCGTCGCCCAGGCGGCCACCGTCGCCTTCGACGCCTCCACCTTCGAAATCTGGGGCGCCCTCCTCAACGGCGCATCCCTCGTCATCCTCGACAAGGATGACGTCATCGACCCGAGCATCCTCTCCCGTCGTCTCCTCGACGAGCGCGTCTCCGCCCTCTTCCTGACCACCGCTCTCTTCAACCTCGTCTCGCGCTCCGAGCCCTCCGCCTTCTCCCGCCTCCGCTTCCTCCTGTTCGGCGGCGAGAACGCCGACACCTCGTGCGTCAACCGCGTCCTCTCTCTCGGCCCTCCTCAGCACCTGCTCCACGTCTACGGGCCCACTGAGAACACCACGTTCAGCTCCTGGCACCCCGTCCTCCTCCACCAGGAACACTCCGTCCCCATCGGCAGGCCCATCGCCAACAGCACCGCCTTTGTCCTCGACGTGCATTTGCAGCCCGTCCCCACGGGCGTCACGGGTGAACTCTTCGTCGGTGGCGAGGGTCTCGCGTGGGGCTACTGGGACCGGCCCGACCTCACCGCGGAGCGCTTCATTCCCCACCCCTTCAGCACCATTCCTGGCGCTCGCCTCTACCGCACCGGTGACCTCGTCCGGCTTCGCCATGACGGGGCTCTCGACTTCATCGGCCGTCGCGACAACCAGGTGAAGCTGCGCGGCTTCCGCATCGAACTGGGTGAAGTCGAGTCGGCGCTGCGTGCACACCCCGACGTGCGTGACGCCATCGTCCTCGTTCGTGAGGACACTCCGGGCGACAGGCGCCTCGTCGGTTACGTCGCGACGGAGTTGGAGCTGACGTCCACGGTGCTCCGCGCCTTCCTCCAGGGGACGCTGCCTTCGCACATGGTGCCCTCGGACTTCGTGGTGCTTCCGTCACTGCCGCTCACGGCGAACGGCAAGGTCAACCATCGAGCGCTGCCTCGGCCCTCCGCGACGGGGGATGACGCGAACGCGCGCGTCGCTCCACGCACCCCGCTGGAAGAGGACATCGGCACGCTGTGGTCCCAGGTCCTCGGCCGCGAGTCCATCAGCGTGACGACGAGCTTCTTCGACCTGGGTGGCCATTCGCTCCTCGCCGCGCAGCTCGTCGCGAAGCTGTCCGAGCGATTCGGCTTCAAGGTCCCCCTCCAGGTCCTCTTCCAGAGTCCCACCGTGGCCGCGCTCGCCACCTGGGTCCAAGGCAAGCTGACGCCCGGTGATTCGGGGACGACGGTGCTCGACTCCGCGCCCGCGCTTCCTGACGGTATCGTGCTGCTCCAGCAGGGACGCGATGACCTCCCGCCGCTCCTGTGCATGCACCCGATTGGCGGAACCGTCTTCTGCTACCAGGACCTCGTGCGTGCGCTCGGTCCAGAGCGCTCCGTCTACGGCTTCCAGGCTCCGGGCGTGAATGGCGAATGCGAACCGCTCCAGACCATCGAACAGCTCGCCTCCGTCCACCTGAATGCCCTGCTCCAACTGCGTCCGCGACCGCCGTACTACCTCGTGGGTCTGTCCATGGGCGGCACCATCGTCTACGAGATGGCGCAGACCCTGCGACGCCTGGGAGTCCCTCCCTCGCTGCTCGTGTTCCTCGACACCCCAGGGCCTGGCCAGCTCCCCAAGCGCTTCGAGGATGACGCGGAGCTGCTCGCCGCCACCTTCGGTGACTCGTCCGAGGCGCTCATCTCCCTCCTGCGCGGACTGGACCCGCAGGCCCAGATGCTCGAGGTGCTGCGCCGCGCCCGCGACGGCGCCGTCGTCCCCGACTCGTTCTCGCTCGTGGACCTCCAGGTCTTCCTCTCCGTCTGGAAGGCGCACATGCGCGCGTTGTTCAGCTACGAGCCTGCGCCTACCGAGGGCACCGCCATCTACTTACGCGCCCAGGAGTACGTCCCACCGCACCCTCTCCATCCCGAGCGGCCCTGGCAACAGCTCGTCCGCGGTGGACTGGAGCTCATCGGCATCCCCGGCAATCACCAGACGATGGTTGAACCGCCCCATGTCTCCGTGATGGCTCGACACCTGAATGACTTCATGCGGCGCGTTGAAGAGAAGGTCCTTCCGAAGTCCACGGGCACCTGAGCACCGGCGTCGGAAACGGACTCATCGATTTACCCCGTCCACCTCCCGTGTGAAGAATCGCCCATGCCCGACTCGAAGCATCCGCAGAAGACCTCCGCGCCCAAGGGCCCTTCTTTCGCGAAGCCGAAGGACCCCTACGAGGCCGTCGACACGGCCATCGCGATGCTGAAGGACCTCCACGACCGCTACCCGAAGTCACACTTCGTCGCGGAGCACCTCGACGTGAAGAAGGAGCCCGAGCGCATGGACTCCCTCGACCAACAGCTCTCCATCTTCAAGCGCCAGTACAAGCACCGCATCGGGAGCTGGAACGGAAAGAAGGTCCCCAAACCCAGGAACAGCGAGTCGAGCTGGGACTACTTCCAGCGCGTGTACGGCAGCGTCACCTGGCTCGTGGACAACGTCGTGGAGCGCGGCCTGCCCACCTTCCCATGCGGCAACGTCGTGGGCGGTGGCTGGAGCTGTCTGGAGATCGCCGACGACACCTACGACATCGACGGGCTCGTGAAGGCCACCGGGAACAAGGAGCTGAAGAACCTCTTCGTGTTCCACGGCGGATGGCACATCGGCCGGTCCTTCGCCTTCGACCAACGCACGAGGACTCCTTCGGGCGAGCACGCCATCGTCCCGTTCGACGAGAGTCCGCAAGCCCTCCCCGAGCAGACCCCCGCGAAGTCCATCCAGCCCTTCGGCCTCTGGCTCCACAGGCACGTGACGGAGCTGACACGCATCGCCGAGGAGAACCTGCGCGAGGGACTCTGAGCCTCGCGGGACTGGCGCCCCAAGCGGGGGCCTGCTCGCTCCCCGGGTATCCGGACACCCAAATCGTCAGGAATGTCGGGAAGTTGAGGGACCGGCCAAGCGCGTGTTACGACCACTCCTGGCCATTCTTTCCCTCTCAGAACTGGCCCCCGGAGCCGGCCTTTCATGAGCGAGCGCAACGACATCCCGCGACCCCCCGTCACGGTCGCCCCTCCTCCGCTTTCTGGGGCACCCGCGAAGGCCGGCCCGACGGCCGCCGACGTGCTGACCCAGTCCGTGCAGGCCGCGCCCCAGGCGGCGCCCGCGCCGAGCACCGAGGACGAGGCCCGCGAGCGCATCGCCTCGCTGGAGCGCGAGGCCCGGACGCTGAGCACCACGGATGGCCCCGCCGCCGCGCAGCTCTTCCATGAAGTGGGTCTGCTCTGGGAGGAGCCGCTCAAGAATCCGCGCAACGCGGCGGTCGCCTTCCAGAACGCGTACAAGCTGGCGCCCCGGTACCTGGTCAACATCCGCGCCGCGCGCCGCCTGTTCGCGGACGTGGGCAACTGGCAGATGGTCATCCAGCTCCTCGACGCGGAGCTCGCCGCCACCGAGGACGCGCGCCATCAAGCCGCGCTCCTGTTCGAGAAGGGCATCGTCCTCCAGGAGCGGCTGTCCCGCGACGACGAGGCCACCGCCTGCCTGCGCCAGTGCCTGGAGCGACGGCCCACCGACGTCGTGGTGCTCACGCAGCTCGAGTCCGTCTACGCCATGCGCAATGACGCCGCCGCGCTGGTGGAGGTCTACAAGCTGCTCGCCGCCACCATGCAGCAGCCGTCGCTGCGCGCGCACTACCTGACGTGCGCGGGGCTGCTCCTCGACGAGCGCCTCAAGCAGCGCGAGCCCGCCGCCGCGCTCCTGCGCGAGGCCTTCGCGTTGGACCGCTCGGATCCGCTGCTGCTCGCCGCGCTCAAGCACGTGGCCGAGCGCGAGGGGCGCACCGAGGAGCTGCTCGCGGCGCTGACCGCCGAGGCCACCGCGCTGGGCCCCCTGGCCGCGCCCGCCTATCTGCAGATCGCCAAGGTGCATGAGCGCCTGGGCCAGAAGGGAGAGGCCCTGGCCGCGCTGCTGGATGCGCGCCACGCCGCGCCCAACGAGCCGCTGGTGCTCAGCGAACTGGCCGGCATCTACGAGACGCAGGGCCGCTACGAGGAATTGGCCGACGTGCTGCTGGCGCGCGTGGGCTCGCTCAACGACGAGAGCGAGCTCGTCGCCACCAACCTGCGCCTGGCCGCGCTGTACGAAGAGGTCCTCAAGCGCGAGGTGGACGCGGCGGCGCGGTATCAGGCCATCGTCGCGCGCATCCCCGGCCACTCCGCGGCGCTCGCGGGCCTGGGCAAGCTGTACTACCGGATGCAGAACTGGGAGGGCCTGGTCTCCGTCTTCGACGCGGAGGTCGCCGCCGCCGAGGACGCCAAGCAGAAGGCCGCGCGCATGTACAAGGCCGCGGAGATTCTGGAGGAGCGGCTGGGACGGCAGGAGGACGCCATCTCCCGCTACAACTCCTGCCTCCAGTTGCAGCCCGGCTACCTCCCCGCGCAGAAGGCCCTCACCCGCCTCTACGAGCGCCAGGGCCGCTTCGCGGAGCTGGTGGCGATGTTCGAGCAGGACCTGCTCCAGACGTCCGACAGGGATCAGCTCATCACCACGCTGAACAAGATGGCCGGCGTGTACGAGGACCGGCTGGGAGATCTGGACCACGCCATCGAGTGCATGAAGCGCATCCTCGACCTGGCGTCGGACCACCTGCCCACCATCCGCAACCTGGCGCGGCTGTACGAGCGCGCGGGCCGCTACCGGGAGCTGTTGGAGACGCATGACCTGGAGGCGTCGCTCGCGGGCGACACCAAGCAGGTGCTCTCGCTCCTGCACCGCAACGCGGAGATTCTCGACGAGAACCTGAAGGACCGCCCGGGCGCCATCTCCGCCTACGAGCGCGTGCTGGCGCTGTCCCCGTCGTACCTGCCCGCGCTCAAGGCGCTGGGACGGCTGTACGCACAGGACGGCCGCTGGTCGAAGCTGGTGGACATGTACCGGGCGGAGTCGGAGAGCTCGCCCTCCACCGACCAGGCCGCCGCGCTCATCTACAAGATTGGTGAGCTGTACGAGCAGCGGCTGTCCCAGGAGAACGAGGCGATCGCCTCGTACCAGGAGGCGCTGATGCTGGCGCCCAGCTACTTCCCGGCGCTGCGCGCGCTGGCCCGCATCTACCGGGCGCAGGGCGCGTGGGAGAACCTGGTGGAGATGCTGCGCGAGGAGGCCGCCAACCGGACGGATCCGCTGGAGCGCGCCAACGCGCTGTTCCAGGCCGCCGCCATCTGGGAGGACTCGCTCCAGCGTCCGGAGCTGGCCATCGAGACGTACCAGGAGGTGCTGCGGCTGACGCCGGGCCACGCCGCCACGCTGCGCGCCCTGGAGCGCCTGTTCCTCGCGCAGGACAACGTGAAGGAGCTGGTGTCCATCCTGGACCGCGAGACACAGGTCGGCGGCACGCCCACGGCCAAGGTGACCGCGTATCTCAAGCTGGCGCGGCTGTACCTGGACCGCTTCCAGGAGCCCTCGCGCGCGGCCCTGTGCTGCGAGGCCGTGCTGGGCCTGGACACCGGAAACCTCACCGCCCTCACCCTGCTGGAGCGCATCCGCGCCGCGGACCGTCCTCGCCGCGCGGAGCTGCGGCAGCGAATCGCCGAGCGCGTGAATGACCCGCGCCTGGCCACCGCGCTGCGGCTGTCCGCCGCCGTGGACCTGGACAAGGGCCCCGCCGAGGGAACGCTGGAGGCGTACAAGCGCGCCTTCGAGGCGGACCCGGGCGACGCGCGGCTGGCCTTCGCGCTGGAGCGCTCGCTCAAGCTCGCCGGGGACATCTCGGGCCTGGCCCGGCTCTACACGCTGCGACTGGCGCACGCGCGCGACGCGGAAGAGGCGCTGGAGATGCTGCTGCGCACCGCCGAGCTCGCGGAGATCCGCTTCGGCGACCTGGAGCGCGCGGCGGCCCTCTACAAGCAGGCCCTGGAGCTGCATCCCCAGTGCCTCCCGGCGTTGCAGGGCACGCGGCGCGTGGCGATGCGGCGCGGAGACGCGGCCGAGGCCCGGGCCGCGCTGGAGGCCGAGGCCCGGCTCAGCAAGGACCCTCGCGGCGCCATCGAAGCGTTCATCGGCGCGGCGCGACTGGCCTCGTTCGTCCAGAAGGACACCGACGCGGCGGCGGCGCTCTACAAGCAGGCGCTGGAGAGAGACCCGCTGCACCCGGCCGCGCAGGCGGGCCTGGAGGAGCTGCTCGCCCACCGGGGTGGCTCGGCGGACCTGGCCGCGCTGCATGAGCGGCGCGCCGACGCGAAGCTGGCGCAGAAGGACCACCCCGCCGCGGCCACGGGCTACGTGAGCGCGGCGCGGCTGCACCACGCGGCCCTGGGAGACCGGACGCGCGCGGTGGCGCTGCTGGAGAAGGCCCTGGCCGCGCAGCCGGGTCACATCGAAGCGCTGGAGCTGCGCGGCTCGCTGCTGCTGGAGGCTCAGCAGTACGCCGAGGCCGCCGCGATGCTGAGCCAGCGCGTGCAGCAGGGTGGAGACGCTCGGACGCTCGCGCCCTTCCACCTCACGCTGGGCTCGCTGTACCAGACGCACCTGAACGACCCGAGCCGCGCGTCCGCGCACCTGATGACGGTGCTCACCGCGCAGCCCCGCCACCTGGAGGCGCTGGAGCGACTGGCCTCGATTCATGCCCAGGGACGCAATTGGGCGGGCGCGGTGGACTGCCTGCACAAGCTGCTCCAGCAGGAGCTGCCGGCCGAGTCCCGCGCGCGCTTCACGCTGGAGCTGGCGCGCACCTATGACGAGGGCCTGGGCGACGCGGCCGCGGCCACGCCGCTGTACCGCCGCGCGCTGGAGCTGACGCCGGGAGACCCGACGCTGGTGGACCGGCTGGTGACGCTATACGAGCGTGCGCGCAACCTGCCGGAGCTGGCGCAGCTCCTGGAGGCGCAGGCCCAGACGACGGCGGCCACGGACTCGAAGCGCGCGGCGGCACTGCGCATGCGCGTGGCGGAGCTGTTCGCGGGTCCCCTGTCCGAGCCCGCGCGCGCCACCGCGCTGTACCGTGTGGTGGTGGAGAGCGACACCGCCAACCTCACGGCGCGCACGGCGCTGGCGGGGCTGTACGCGCGCGACACGTCCTCCGTGCCGCTCGCCGTCGAGGAGCACCGGCAGATCCTCCGCCAGGACCCGACGCGGGTGGACAGCCTGCACGCGCTGTTCAAGCTGTGGGAGGGCCTGAAGCAGCTCGACAAGGCCTTCTGCGTGGCGTCCGTGCTCCAGTTCCTGCGCTCCACGAACGAGGCGGAGCTGGCCTTCTACACGGAGGGCCGCACGCGGCTGGCGCAGGAGGTGCGCGAGGGGCTCACGTCGACGGACGTGGACTCCATGCTGCTGCACCCCGGCGTCCGGGGGCCGCTGCTGGAGGTGCTCCGGGCGATGGGAGACCAGTTGGAGAAGGTCTACCCGCCGAGCTTCGACATCGTCGGCGTCAACCCGAAGACGGACAAGCTCAAGACGGACAGCGCCGTGTACAAGGCCATCCGCACGGTGGCGCAGGTGTTCGGCGTGGAGGAGTTTGACGCGTACCAGGCGCGGCGCGGCCTCACGGTGCTGGAGACCACCGAGCCGTTGTCGGTGTGCATCGGCCAGGACGTGGTGCGGCGCTTCAACGCGCGCGAGCAGAAGTTCCTCCTGGGCCGCGCGGCGCTGGGCCTCTTGAACAAGGCGGCGGTGCTGGAGAAGCTGTCGCAGGGCGAGACGGCGGAGCTGTTCGGCAGCGCCATCCGCATCCACGCGCAGCAGTTCACCGCGCTGGGACGGCGCAATGACGAGACGGTGAAGCAGCTTCGCAAGGCCTTCTCACGCAAGGCCATCAAGGCGCTGGAAGCGCCGGCGATGGCGCTGGGCGACGTACAGAAGCTGGAGCTGTCGCCGTGGCTGGACGCGCTGGATGCCTCGGCGGACCGCGCGGGTCTGCTCATCGCTGGTGACGTGTCCGTGGGCCTGGGCATGGTGCTGCGCGAGGACCCGAACTTCGCGGGCGCGAAGCTGGACTCCCCGGAGCCGATGATTCAGGCCGTGCGCGAGGGCGAGCGGCTGCGCACCCTGCTCACCTGGTCCTTCACCGACGACTTCTTCCGGCTGCGCCAGCGGCTGGGACTGTCGCTGTAGTCCCGGCTCGCGGCG
>NZ_JAAIXY010000045.1 GCF_010894455.1 Myxococcus eversor
GGGACAAGCGTGCCTCGGCGGTGCTGGAGCTGCCTCGGGTGAAGGGCCACATTCGACGAGGCGACCGCGGCGTTGGATCCGCTGGCCGAGCAGGCCATCCACGACAGGTTGCGAGACATCGTTCGGGGACGCACCACGCTCATCATCAGCCACCGGCTCCAGACGTTGCAGCACGCGGACCGCATCGTGGTGATGAACGAGGGCCGCATCGCGCAGATGGGGACGCACGAGTCGCTGATGTCGGCGCAGGGCAAGCTGTCCAGCGCGCTCGCGCAGGCGACGCCGAACTGGAAGCGCCAGGGAGCGGAGGGGCCTCATGGCGGTGACTGAGGACTCCTATCGGGAGCTGTTGCCCATGCTCGACTCCCCTCGGACGCGGCGGGTGATGCGCGGGTTGTATGTCGCGTCGGCGGCGCTGTTCATCTTGGGGCTGGTCGCGCTGTTCTTCGTGGAACTGGACGTGGTGGTGCGAGCCCAGGCGGTGGTGTCGCCCGTGGGCGAGACGGCGCGGGTGCAGGCGCCTCGCTCGGGCGTGGTGGTGGACATCGTTGTGCGCGAGGGGCAGGCGGTGACTCAGGGGCAGGTGTTGCTGCGCCTGGATGACGCGCAGATGCGAGCGCGGGTGCGGCTGCTGGAGCAGCAGGTGGCGGCGGCGCGTTCGCGAGTGACGATGTTGGAGTCGCTGGTGGCCTCGCGGACGGAGGCGTACGGGATGCAGGTGCGCGTGCGCAAGGCGACGGCGGTGGAGACGGTGGCGCGGCTGGAGGCGGCGCGAGCGCTCATTCATGCTCGGGAGCAGGAGGCGGGGGTGCGCTCGCGGGATGCGCGGAGCGCGGAGCAGCTGCGGGAGAAGGAGTTCGTCGCGACGGTGGAAGCGGAGAATGCCGCGTCGCAGGCGGAGGTCGCGCGGGCCCAGGTCGTGGCGGCACAGGCCTCCGCTCGTGAGCTGGAGGCGAGCCTGGGACGGCTGGAGCTGGAGCAGCGAGGGCTGGAGGGTGACGCGCGCGTGGCTGCGCTGGCGGACGGTGCGGAGCTGTCGGCGGCGAAGGTGGAGTTGGCGCGCTACGAGGGGGATCTGGCGGAGACGCGGTTGGAGGCGGCGCGGTTGGAGGTTGAGGGACGGTCAGCCAGTGCGTATCAAGTTGGACGCGTATCCCTTCCAGGACTTCGGCGTGTTGCCGGGGGCGCTGTATCAGATGGCGGCGGACACCAGGCGGAGGCAGGAGGACACGCTGGGGGCCGCGCCCTATCGCGTGAACGTGCGAGTGGCGGAGGCACCGCGCTCGACAGCGGGGGGCACGCCGAAGCTGCGCCCGGGAATGACGGGGACCGCTGAGTTCGTGGTGCGGCGGGAGTGGCTCATCACCGCGCTGATGCGTCCTCTACGCGGCGTGGACAGCCTGGGGCACTGAGCGCTTCTGTGTTCAGTCGATGGTGACGTCGAGAATGGGGGCGACGCGTTGATGGAGCGCCGCGCACACGCCGATGAGTCCTTCGAGGGCGTCGGGGTGGAAGCGGCAATCCTCCAGCGACCAGTGGACCTCGTTGCCGGAAATCTCCACGTCCTCGGAGGGCAGGCAGCCACAGTCCTCCGGAGCCACGGGGGCCACGCCGTAGGCACCGGAGGCGAGCGCCGCGCCGAAGGACTTCAGCTCGGTGGACACGATGTCCTGCTGCTCGGTGGAGAGGGGGTGCGCGAAGGTGATGTGCAGCTCCCGGACATCGCTCTCGGAGTCCTCGATGTTCCACGAGAAGGGCTGTTTGGGTGAGGCCCGGGGATAGGGGTCGGTGAGCTTCGGGTCGACGCGGACCGGCTGCGGTGCATCTCCCGCCGTGGCGAGGCGCACGCGTTTCAGCGGTACGCTGGAATGGGCGGCCAGGAGGAGGCACAAAAGGCAGTGGCTCGCGCGCTCGTTGAGCGCCCACTTGTCGAAGATGAACCGCGCCGATTGAGGTGTCTTGCTGAACGTGGGCTGTGCCGGCTCGGGCCCGAGCGCGCCTGGGGCTCCCAGGGAGAGCGCGCCCCCGGAGGCGAGCAACCAGAAGGGGAACACGTTGTCCTGGAGGCGCTCGGCGTCCTTGGCGCTCAAGGGCTGGACGGCCTCGAGGACGAGGTCGACGGGCTGCGGGGCTCCCCAGGGATTTCTGGGGGAGACCTCGAAGACGAAAGGCAGAGCGTAGGGAGTGGCTAGCATGGGGTCAGTCCAGGTGGCGCCTCAGCCACCGTTCGCTGTCACCCTGCTCGATGAAGTTGTTTTCGAGGGAGTTGCCGGTGAACAGGCACACCGGCTCGAGCGTCTTGGCCAGTGAGCGGAGCAGGGGGAGGTTCTCCTGGCGATTCACGTCCCCGACTTCGGGCTTCGGGCCCGCCTGGAGCATGAGTCCGTGCCCGACTTGCTCGATGCCGATGCTCGCGTCGAGCGTGGCGCGGAGCTTCTTCTCCCCGCCGAGGGCCTCGAGCGCCGCGGGGCCGATGAAGTTGAGCCAGTAGGCGCCGCGGAGCTTCTCGCCGAGGTCGTAGCAAGTGTTCGCGCTGTTCGGGACATCATAGCCCGGATGCCGGAAGGCGAGCTTGCCCGCCTCGAGGGAATACCATGCTTGTTGAGATTCCACTCCCCAGGTGAGGGCGGGGGAGGCATAGCCACTCGAGTAGGGAACAAGGCTGCCCAGATGCTTGGCGAGTGCCCGCGCTGCCTGGATTTCTGCATCAGTCTCCGGAGCCCGAGGTAGGCGAACCTCCAGGTAGGAGACCTTCTGCCCAACGGCCTCGCGAAAGCCCAGGCACGTGAAGAAGTGGTCGGGATTGATGCTCTCGGGCCCCCCCAGGTCGAACGTGGACAGCTCGCGCGAGAGGGCTTTGGCCGGGTCGAGCTCTCTGCGGGCGGCAGCGAGTCTCTGGGGCGTCAGTGGTTTGTAGGAATCCGAATTCGCCCCCACGGATGCCCACTTCCTGCCCTCCTCTGGAGTGACTTCCAGCCAATGTCCGAATGCCTGTCCAAAGGCAGATGCCAAATCTCCGAAGGGTTTCTTGCAATAGAAGACAATGATGAAGCTATCTCGAAGAAATAGCCCACGACCGTCACGGGTCAGTCGAACTCGCTCGGACATTGCGTCACCAGAAGTGAAGGAGAGTGGGTTCCATCCCCGTCGCGGTCTTGTACTTCTCCTTCTGGGTTTTGGACATCTTGGGTTGGTCCTTGCAGTTGAATTTATAGTCGTAGACCTTGGCAATCTTTCCGCTATCGTCAAGGATGACGGCGTCAAGGCTGATGGGAGGCAGCTTCGCGAAGAAGGCCTTGCAGAAGGCGGCTTTCGGAGAAACAGGGTTCAACGCGGCGGCCTCCCTTCCCGCAGCCAGCGCATCCTCCCGTGTATGGGGATGAGGTGTCCCATCTTTCTTGAGGGGGACCTCTGACTTCACCTTGGCATTGTTGGCATCCTTGATGGCCGCATCGCAGCATGCGTGCTTCAAGGTCCCGAGTTTCGTGCAGATGCGACCCGAGGGCTTTTCGGGTGGGGGGAAACCCGCTTCCCTGTTGATCTTCTCGTTACACTCCTTCCCGATATCCTCCAGGGCAATCAGGATTTCCGCGCCCCCCGACGCCTGGTCCAGGCCCGACAAGGTCGCCGCGTTCGCGGGCGAGCCACCGGGACCACAGTTGTTCAGCATGGGGTCGCCGAGGAGCTGGACGTTCTTGCCCTCCACCTTGACGTCGAGAGAACCCAGGCCGAGGAACTTCGTGGGCCCATGGGTGTTTGCGGAGGCCATCCCGCCGCCCGTGCCCTTGCTGGCGGAGTCCCCCGAGGAGCCAAAGCTGGCACCCCTGATGGCGATGGCATCGCCCTTGATGGTGACGGAGGTGGAGTAGCCCTTGGGCGACTCCCCGCTCTTGCCCGTGTTGGGCAGCACCGTGGGAACAAAGGGCGCCGGCGGCCCCGGCATCTTGCACATGTTGGGCAGCGTCGCCGTCGCGGTTCCGGAGCTGCCTTTCGTGACAGGGGTCTTCGGGGCATTCACCAGGACGCTCATGCGCGCCTCGCCGGGTCCGAGCTGGATTCGAGAACCGCGGCCGCTCGCAAGCCGCTCTCCGAGCCACCCCAGACGAGTGCCCTGGGGCCCTTCGCGTACTTCCGCGCCCATGCCTGCGTCGCCAGCACGCACGACAGCGCACCCGAGGCCGCTCCGACGTCCCCCCAGCAATCGACGGGTGCGACGCAGGACGAATCTCTCAACACGCGCTGTGTCCGTAGCAGCGCGAAGCCCCACTCCTCGGTTCGGTACCGCTCGCCGTTGAGGTCGCAGTACACGGAGTCCAACGCCTCGTCCGGCAGTTTCAGCCCGCGGGTCGCGCCCTGGATGGCTCGGGCCAGGCCCTTGCCCAGCACCTCCTCATCCCCATGGATGAGCCGCGTCTCGGTCGCGGTGCCAACGCCACGCACCCGCGCCAGCGAGACGAGGCCCAGCTTCCGCTGGAGCGAGGAGCGAGCCAGGACGAGCCCGGCCGCCGCCTCCCCGGGAATGAAGCCCGTGCGTGCTCCCTCCCCTGCCAAGCGGAACTGGGACGCAAGCCAATCGAGCGAGTCCGCATCGTGATAGCTGTCCACGCCCAGCACCACACTCAGTTCCTCGCTGCCCGAGATGAGCCGTTGCTCCGCCACTTCGAGCGCCTGGAGCACCCCCGCGTGGCCCCGTCCGCCCAGCTCGACGCGCGGAGACCACGACCCCGTGCCTCGGTCAGAAGTCAGCGCCTCCACCATGGACAGGGCATCGGCCTCGGAGAACCCAGGTCGTGACTCCGGGAGTACGAGCAGGAGGCGTGGTGCCTCCAGGGTGCCAAGCTTTCGCCTCAGCTCCTCAAGCACGGCCGTCGCCAGCACCCTCAACCTGGAGAGGCCCTGCGTCCCGGCTTCGAGCAAACCGTCCCGCGCGCAGCGCAAGGGCTTGCCGAGCCCATTCACCATGAAGGGATGCAACTGGAGCCGACTGATGCCCGCGCGCACGGAGGCGGCGCTCTCCTCCGCGGTGAGCCCCACGGGTGTTCGCGCAGCGACGGCGACGATGTGCACGGAGGCGCTCATGTGAGGAAAGGCTTCTCCCGGATGCGGGTCTCATCCAGGAGGTCCACCTCCCTGGGAAAGACACGCAGCGCGCTCTGCCACACCATCTCCAGGAGCATCTGGTGCGCATCCACTCGAACGGTTGCCAGGCGCGCGCGGTGCTCGCGGGCGCGGCTTCCGAACCGGGTCGTCATCACGAAGTACAGCTTGGGTAACTCCAAGCGCAGCACGCCGCGAGGCGTCAGGTTCATCAACTCCAGACGCTCACCGCCCCGCAGGAAGCGCCCCAATCCCTGGTCGTGGGGAGCGCCGAGGGCGAAGCGCTCGTCATGGTCGACGGGAAGCAGGGGCCGCTGTTCTCGTTCCCAGGCCTCATCGAAGGTCCCCGCCAACTCACGGCGGGGAGACCAGCTCATGTCGATAGGCCCGAATCCCGCGGGGCCTCGTCGCGTGAAGTCGCCATCGGGATATTCGACGGTGTGGACGGGTTGGTCCTTCAGCCGCTCTGGCTTCGAGGCCACGCCCCGTCCCACGGGGTTGCGCGAGTCGAAGCGCTGCCCGCGCACCGCCGGGTCCCTCAGGTCCTGTCCGCCATAAGCCCATTCATAGACGATGGGGCTCTCGGTGAACGGGCGCGGCTTCGAGGGAGAAAGGCCCGTGAAGCCCTTCTCGTAGACCCGGGGCCCGTGCACCACGAGCGCCTTGTGGAGCTCCGCGACCCTCAATGCGACAGGGACGCGCGTCGCCGGTGCTCCTCCCGGGGCATGGGCGCTTGCCTCCACCAGCACATCCGTCGCGGGCTTGATGGCGAGCAAGTCCGAGTCCGCCCGCAGGCTGGACATGCCAGGCTCCCCTCGGTGGAGCGGGGTGAGCAGCGGCGGCGCCTGTGTGTCGGCGAGGGAGAGTCGTCCTTCCGATGTCACCTGGAATGTGGCCTTCACCGCCACCAACCAGTGATGGGCGCCGATCTTGTCTCGAATCCAGTTCTTCCCCACCGAGTACGAAGTACGGTTGTTGAGCGACCACATCGGCTCACCGGACACATCGAAGAGGGGAATATCGTGACGGAGCATAGCCAGTCGCCCAGGATGCAACGATAAGGGAAACCCACGATGCGCGCCCTGGACGCGGGGGCCATTGACCTTGTCAGGGAAAGTTGCTGGTGTCTGTTTTTACGGCGAAGTTCCCGCGCTGGGGGGCTGGTGCATCATGAGAGTCTTTGCGGGGAAGCCAGCATCACCCTGCGGCGCAATGGCAAGGTGGTCCTGAAGGGCATCTACCTGGAGACTCACGACACCGGCGTCAATCACATCAAGGGTGGCACCGTTCAAATCAACCGAGGGCACCGCCATGTGGCTCGAGAGCATCAAGGAAGAGCACCTCCACGAGGCGTCCTTCCTCTGGGAGCGCTGGGAAGCCCTGCTCCACGATGCGCGCCTCACGTTGACAGACGTCGCTGTCATCGAGGAGCGGTTGCTCGCGCACCTGGACGGGTTGATGCTCGGCGGCGAGTCCGTGGCCGAGGCCCTCCTGTGGCCCGCCCTCGAAGGCGAGGACCCTGGCGAGGTCTTCACCGCCGCGTTCGTCACGCTCGAACAGGCGCCACCGCGCGCGCTCGACGCCATCCTGGAGCGCCTGACCACGGCTCCCAGGCCCGTGAAGAACGCCCTGGGGCGCGCCCTGGAGTCGAGCCTCGGCGAGTCCTGGGTCCCGCTGCTCCTCGCTCGCCTGGGCACCCTGGAGGCTCCCTGCGTCGCGCTGTCCCTGGACGTCCTGGCCTCTCGCCGCGCGGCCCGCCCCGAGCTCGCGTTCGAGTGGCTCTCGCATCCAGACGCGAGCGTCGTGGCCTCCGCGCTCCGAATCCTCGCGACGAGCACCACCGGGCTGCCGCCAGGAGAGCTCTCCCGCTGGCTCGCCGACCCGCGCCCCGAGGTGCACTGGGAAGCCGTGAGGTGCGGCCTGCAATCCGGCTCCCGCACGGCATGGAGCGCGTGCCGCGAAGTGGCCCGCGGAAGCGGTCCGTACACCCGGCAGGCGCTCGTCCTGCTCGCCCTGGCCGGAGAGGACGCGGACCTGCGGCACCTGCTCACGCTCACCGGGGACGAGAAGACCCGCGCGGAGGCGCTCTGGGCCCTGGGCTTCAGCGGGCACAAGGCCGCGGCCGAGGCCTGCCTGGAGCTGTGCGGACAACCCGCCCCAGTGGCCCGGCTCGCGGCGGAGGCCTTCGCCGCCATCACCGGTGTCACCCTCGAAGGTCCTCATGTGGCGCCGACGCAGGACGAGGACGCGCTGCCACCTCTCGACGAAGAGGACCTGGACGAAAGCCTCGTGCCCAGGCCCGAGGATTCTCTCCCCGTGCCCGTGTACCCCTCCCTCGCGGGCTGGTGGCGAGACGCGAGGAAGGACTTCGCGGCGGACGTCCGCTACCTCGGCGGGAAGCCCTTCGATGAAGGCGCGCTGCTGTCGGCGCTCTCGGATGGCCCCATGCGCCGTCGCCCCGTACATTCGCTGGAGCTGGCCCTGCGGACCCGGGGGGCGCACGTGGTCCACCCGTTCGCCTTCACCCGGAGGCAATCCGTCGAGCTGGCCGCCGCCCGGTCCGCGCGAAGCCGCATGCCCCTGGGCCCCCTGGCCAGGCTCGCCCGGGAGTGACGGGCCCGCTCACTTCGACGCGGGAGCCCCGCCACCCCTTCGAGCCTCATCCAGCGCGCTGAGGTCCACGAAGCCACTCAGGTCCGCGGAAGGAATGAAGCCCACGTCCTTCGCGTGGTGCGCCGCGGTGTTCAGCGCGGAGGACACCGGGTCCAGGCTCGGCTGCAGCCGCGAGAAGGCCCCCTGGAGGATGGGCGCCGGCAGCGGCTTCTGCGTGAGCTTGCCGAACGCCGAGTTCACCGGCAGGCGCGGAGTTCGTCGACTCCGCCGCCGTCGTCGACGGACGCAGGGTCTCCGCCCGCGCCTGGCCCGACCATCCGGCCTGGATGCGCGAGTTCATGAAGATCCTCCGCGCCAAGGCCCCCGCGACCTGCGCCCCTGAAACACCCGGGACGCCGAGGCGCTCACCCGAGCACCCGGCGTCCCCTGTACTTCACCGCGCACCCGCGAGCAGGCTCAGTCGCACTCCGCCCGCTGCTCGTTCCGGCGCTTGGTGACGCTGGTCAGCGTGTCGCCCTTCACCGTCACCGTGGTGACGTCATCGCCGCTCGCCACGGAGCCACACTCCGCCGCGCCCGCGCTGCAGCTCCGCGTCAGCACCAGCGAGCTCGCTCCAGAGCGCGTCACTCCCTCCAGCGTGCAGCGATACCCCGACGGCCCCTGGCGCACGTCCCCGGTGAAGTCCTCCTCGCCCACCGCGTCCGCCGAGCCCAGCAGCTCGCCCTTCTTCCCCATCAGCAGGAAGAAGTAGCGGGTCTGCGTGAAGGTGTCCCCGAACTCCTCGTCCGGAGCGGGCGCGCCGCTCTCGTCCTGGGTGAAGACGCGCAGCTTCAACCCCTTCGGCAGCGCCAGCTTCTCGTCGCGCGCCACCAGCGGCTCACCCTCGGCGCTGGGGCACTGGCGGTCCACCGCCTCCACCTCCACCTCGCGGGAGTACGCATCCGGCGCCAGCGCCTTGAGGTGCTCCAGCACCTTCGCCGCGTCTGCGGCCTCACAGACGCCCACCAGCCAGACCCAGAAGCCCGGCTTCAGCCCCGCGAGCGTGTCGCTGCGCACCAGCTTCGGATACCCCTGGGGCAGCTCCAGCTTCGTCTTCTCCAGCACCGCCTCGATACCACTCCACGCCGAGCGCTGCGCCTCCACGTCCGCCTGCGTCTTCGCCCCCTTCCAGATGAGCGCGACACTCTTCGCCTCCGCCCGGGCGCTCCCCAGCACGACCAGCAGACACAGGCCCATGAACCACGCACGCATGACAGCTCCCCCCTCTTCTCGAGAAGCCGCCAATGCTAGCGCACCCCCCGACTACCGCGACTGCGCGTCGTGCTTCTGCCGGGCGATGCGGCGGTCGAGCCGGTTCTGCTCGCGGTTGATTCGCACCCGCTCCCTCGCGTCCAGGCGACCGTCGTCGCGTCGCGCCTGACGCAGCTCCCGCTGGATGGCGTGGTGCTGACGCTCCAGCCGCACCGCCTCGCGCCCCGTGAGCTCCCCACTCTTCACGCCGTCGATGATGCGCGCCTGCTGGGTCGCCTGCCGGCGCTCCGCCTTCGCCGCGCTCGCCGGCGGCGCCACCATCAGCCCGAAACCCATCACCACCGCCAGGATGTGCTTCTTCATGTGTCCACTCCGGTTCGTGCCGGCTGTCTGCGTCTGGAGTCATGAACCCGGCCCGCGCCCAAAAGTTACGGTCCCGTGTTCTCGCGGGGTTACGACGCATAGGACGAATGGGAGGGTTGTTGAGGGTAAGTGCTGATGCGGAGGGGTCGAGGAGGGCCGCTGACGGGTGCCGCGGAGCTGTGGGCCAAGCAGAGGAAGAGGCGGTGCAGCCAGCTTTGGGCACACGCCAAGCCAGACGCCCCTCCAGCAAGGGGGCAGCAGGGGAGTGAGCTTCAGGAGCAGGGCGACTGCTGGAGCTTCACCACCACGCCAACCGAGGTGGGCCCTGTGCTGGGGCCCGCTGCGCAGGCCCAGAGGGCAGTCCCAGGTGCACCAGAATGGCGCTCACCCCACGGGGAGCTGTCAGGTACGCCAGCACCCGAGGCCTGCCGCCACACCTCACGCGGGCCCACACGTCCAGCGCGAACGTCCTGCGTAGCAGCCCCGCCCAGTCCAATCGTGGCGTGCACTCCTTCTTCGGCTCCTCCACCGTCGCGACAAACGACGGGCTCTTCTCCTCCGGCTCCGCCTTCTCTTGGGTGAGCGGACCGCGTGGGTCCGCACGCGCCCCTCGCGCCGGGATCAGGCGGCTTCGACCACGACGTCCCGGCACTCCCGGCTCTTGCTGAGCTGACCAAGCTCGAACCGGGCCGAGATGTTGCGCGCAATCTTCCCGGGCCATGACTCGGTAGGCGGCCTCCGTGGGGTGCTTCTTGTCGCTCGTCGCCGCGGGCGTCGGCGGCAGCCGGGCGTACTGCTGGAGGCTGCGGGCGCCGGTCGGGAGGAGGTCCAGTCGGACAGGGTCGGAGTCAAGTCCCGAATCTTGTGTAGTTGGTTCGGAGGGGGTTCGGGGGAGGAAGGCTCCTTGGAGGCATCAAGCAGCGGTGGTGTCTGGGGTTGATTTGAGCAGGGACATGTCGAGGTAGCGGCGGTCGTCCCAGACTCCGGTGACTTCCAGGGCGACGGCAGTGATGAGGCGCAGCGCGCTGGCGCGGTCAGGGAAGGCGCCCACGGAGCGGATGCGGCGCTTCACCTC
>NZ_JAAIXY010000046.1 GCF_010894455.1 Myxococcus eversor
CGTCGCTCGCCTATATCGACTTCACCTCCGGCTCCACCGGCAAGCCCAAGGGCGTCGGCTGCACCCACCGCGGCGTCCTCCACACCCTCGTCGGCATCGACTACACCCGCTTCGGGCCCGAGCAGACGCACCTCCTCCTCGCCCCCATCTCCTTCGACGCCAGCACCTTCGAAATCTGGGGCGCCCTGCTCCACGGCGCTCGCCTCGTCGTCCTCCCGCCTCAGACACCATCCCTGGAAGAGCTCTTCCAGACGGCGTCCCGTCACGGCGTCACGACGCTCTGGGCGACCAGCGGCCTGTTCTCCCAGCTCGTCGAGAGCCGCCTCCCCGCGCCTCCGTCCCTCCAGCGCATCCTCACCGGTGGCGACGTCGTCTCCCCACCGCACGTCCGCCGCGCGGTGCAGGACTGGGGCATCTCCGTCACCAACTGCTACGGCCCCACCGAAATCACGGTTGTCGCCACGACCTTCTCTGTCTCCCGCGCTGACGACGTCGGGGCCACATTCCCCATCGGCAGGCCCACCAACGGCACCCGCCTGCTCGTCCTCGACGCCTCTCTCCAGCCGGTCCCCATCGGCATTGCTGGCGAGCTCTTCATCGGCGGTGACGGCCTCGCTCGTGGCTACGTCGGCCAGCCCGGCCTCACCGCCGAGCGCTTCGTCCCGGACCCGTTCTCCTCCGTCGCCGGTGCGCGCCTCTACCGCTCTGGAGACATGGTCCGCTGGAACAGGGATGGGACGCTCGCCTTCATCGGTCGCGCCGACGCGCAGGTGAAGGTGCGCGGCTTCCGCATCGAGCTGCCCGAAATCGAGGCCGCCATGCTCGCGCACCCGTCCATTCGCGACGCCGTGGCCATGGCACGTGAAGACGTCCCGGGGGACAAGCGCCTCGTCGGCTACTTCGTCGGTGACGACCTGGACGCCGTCTCCCTCCGCGCGTTCCTCAAGTCCCGGCTCCCCGAGTACATGGTGCCGTCGTCCCTGCTCCGCCTCGACGCGCTCCCTCTCACCGCCAACGCGAAGATTGACCGCAAGGCGCTGCCTCCTCCCGAGGCCGTCCTCTCCGCGCCCTCGGCCACCCACGTCGCGCCTCGCACTCCCACCGAGGAGCAGCTCGCCTCCATCTGGGCGCAGCTCCTCCGCGTCCCCCAGGTCGGCATCGCGGACGACTTCTTCGCGCTCGGCGGCCACTCGCTGCTCGCCACACAGCTCGTCTCGCGCATCCGCAACACCTTCCAGGTGGAGATGGCGCTGCGGGAGCTGTTCGAAGCGCCCACCATCGAAGCGCTGGCCCAGCGGTTGGATGCGGCGTCCCTCGCGGGAAAGGGCACGGTGCGGCCTCCGCTCGCCCTGGTGCCTCGCGACGGCGCTCCGCTTCCCCTGTCCTTCGCGCAGCAGCGCCTCTGGTTCCTGGACCGCTTCCAGCCCGACAGCCCGTTCTACAACGTGCCTTCCGCGATGCCGCTCGACGGCGACATGGACCTTGGCGCGCTCGAGCGGAGCATCCAGGCGCTCGTCCAGCGTCACGAGGCCCTGCGCACCAGCTTCCACGCCCAGCCCGACGGCGTGCCCTTCCAGCGCATCCATGCGCGGGCGGAGCTGACGGTTCCCGTGATGGACCTGACCGCCCTGCCCGAGGGTGAGCGTGAGCAGGAAGCGCTGCGACTGGCCGGCATCGAGGCACAGCGTCCCTTCGACCTGGGCCGAGCCCCGCTGCTGCGAGCCTCCGTGCTGCGCCTCTCCGAGCAGCGCCACGTCCTGCTCGTCACCGTCCACCACATCGTCTCCGACGCCTGGTCCCACGGAATCATCTCTCGCGAGATTGGTGCGCTCTACGACGCGTTCGCGCGCGGAGAGCCTTCGCCACTGCCGCCCCTCGTGTTCCAGTACGCCGACTACGCCGTGTGGCAGCGCGGCTGGCTGCAGGGCAAGGTGCTCACGAAGCAGGTGGACTGGTGGCGCGAGCAGCTCACCGGTGCGCCTCGGATGCTGGAGCTGCCCACGGACCGCCCTCGGCCGCCCGTGCAGACCTCTCACGGCGCCACGCTCTCCCTCAGTCTGGGGCGGGCGCTCACCGCGCGGTTGCAGGCCGTGTGCAAGCGAGAGGGCGTCACGCCGTTCATGGCGCTCTTGGCCTCGTTCCAGGTCCTCCTCGCCCGCTACACCGGCCAGGACGACATCGTCGTGGGCTCGCCCATCGCCAACCGCCACCAGTCCGAGGTGGAGGGCATCGTCGGCTTCTTCGTCAACACGCTGGCCCTGCGAGCCCGACTCACGCCCGGAATGACCTTCCGGGAGCTGCTGGCGCAGGTCCGCAACAGCACGCTGGGCGCCTACGCCCACCAGGACGTCCCCTTCGAGAAGCTGGTGGAGGAGCTGCGCCCCGAGCGTGACCTGAGCCGCTCGCCCCTCTTCCAGGTCCTGCTCGCGCTCCAGACGTACGAGCGCGCCGCTCCACCCACGGGTGACGAGAGCGACTCCGACTCCCTCGACGTGGGCAGCGGCACCGCCAAGTTCGACCTGTCACTCCTGCTCTTCGACTCCGGGAATGACATCGGCGGCATGCTCGAGTTCAACACCGACCTCTTCGACCATGGCACCGCGGAGCGGATGCGCGCGCACTGGACGCGCCTGGTCGCCTCCGTCGTGGACGCGCCCGAGCAGCCCATCTGGAGCATCCCCCTGTTGGCCGAGGACGAGCGCCGTCAGCTCCTCGTCGGCTGGAACAGCACCGCGCGCGAGCCGCACACCGCCACGCCCATCCATGTTCCCGTGGAGGCCCAGGCCGCGCGCACGCCGGACGCCATCGCCGTCACCGATGGGACGCACGCGCTCACCTATTCGCGACTCGACGCGCGCGCCAACCAGCTCGCCCGTCACCTCCTCGCCCTGGGTGTCTCGTCCGGTGCGCCGGTCGGCATCTGCCTGGACAAGTCGCTCGACATGGCGGTCGCGGTCCTCGCCACGCTCAAGGCGGGCGCATCGTACCTCCCGCTCGACCCGAACTATCCGGCCGAGCGCCTCGCGTTCATGCGCGAGGACTCCGCGGCGCCCGTCGTCCTCTCGCACTCGTCCCTGCGCGCGGCGATTCCCGCGTCGGGAGCGAGGCTCGTCCTGTTGGATGAACAGGCCGAAGCGCTGGCGGCGCTGCCCTCGCAGGCGCCTGGCGTCTCCGTCTCGCCCGAGTCTCCGGCGTACATCATCTACACCTCAGGCAGCACCGGACGGCCCAAGGGCGTCGCGCTGCCGCACCGGGCGCTGAGCCACTTGCTGACGTGGCAGTTGCGTCAGTCGGAGAAGCCCTCGGCCACGACGCTCCAGTTCGCGTCGCTCAGCTTCGATGTCTCCTGCCAGGAGCTCTTCTCCACCTGGTGGGCCGGAGGCACCCTCGTGCTTCCCACGGGAGGACTGCGCCAGGACATCCCCGCGCTGCTCGACTTCATGCACCAGCAGCAGGTCGAGCGGCTGTTCCTGCCGTTCGTCGCGCTCCAGGCCATCGCCGACGCCGTCTCTCACGGCGCCACGCTGCCCGCCTCCCTGCGCGAGGTCGTCACGGCCGGTGAGCAGCTCCAGGTCACCTCCGCGCTCATCGCCCTCTTCGAGAAGCTCCCGGGCTGCGTCCTGGAGAACCAGTACGGTCCCTCGGAGACGCACGTCGTCTCCGCCCATCGACTCCAGGGCCCACCCGCGTCCTGGCCCCGGCTGCCGTCCATCGGCGGGCCGCTGCCGCACACGCAACTCTTCGTGCTGGATGCGCTGGGCCAGCCGGCGCCCATCGGCGTGCCGGGGGAGCTGCTCATCGGCGGCGCGCACCTGGCCCTCGGGTACGCGGGCCGGCCCGAGCTGACGGCCGAGAAGTTCGTGCCCCATCCCTTCAGCACCACGCCCGGCGCGCGCGTCTACCGCACCGGCGACTCAGCGCGCTGGAAGGCCGACGGCACCGTCGAGTTCCTCGGTCGTCTCGATGGCCAGGTGAAGCTGCGCGGCTTCCGTGTCGAGCTGGGTGAGGTCGAGGCCGCGCTGCGCGCCATCCCCGGCATCCGCGATGCCGCCGCGACGGTCCGCGAGGACGTCCCCGGGCTCAAGCGCCTCGTCGGCTACCTCGTTCCGGTGTCCGCGGCGGAGATGCCGGAAGCGGAGCGCCTGCGAACCCTCCTGCTCCAGCGCCTGCCCGAGTACATGGTGCCCACGGCCTTCGTCTCGCTGGAGACGCTGCCGCTGACGCCCAGCGGAAAGGTCGCGCGGCGCATGCTGCCCGCGCCCGACGTGCGGGAGCAGGAGTCCGAGGCCTCGTTCATCGCGCCCAGGACGCCGCAGGAAGAGAAGCTGGCCAAGGTGTTCTCCAGCGTCCTCCACCTGCCGCGAGTGAGTGTCACCGACAACTTCTTCGCGCTCGGTGGCCACTCGCTGCTCGCGACCCAGGTCATCTCCCGCCTGCGCTCCGGCTTCTCGGTCGAGCTGCCGCTGCGCGCGCTCTTCGAGTCGCCCACCGTCGCCGCGCTCGCGGCCCGCATCGAAGGCGAAGGACACGCGGGGACGCTCGCGCCGCCCATCATCCCGGTGCCCCGCGATGGCCTGGTGCCGCTGTCGTTCGCGCAGCTCCGGCTCTGGTTCATCGACCAGTTCCAGCCCGGCGGCGCCGCGTACCACATGCCGACCTTCGTGCGCCTGGAGGGACCGCTCGACGCGGCGGCGCTCCAGCGGGCCTTCGACGAGCTGGTGCGGCGTCACGAAGCGCTGCGCACCACCTTCTTCCAGCAGGACGACCAGCCCTACCAGCGCATCGCGCCGCACGGCGAGCTGCCCCTGGTGCGGGTGGACCTGAGCCACCTGGAGACCTCCGCCGCGCGAGACGAAGTCAAGCGACTGCTCCTGGAGGAGCTGGCCCGCCCCTTCAACCTCTCCACGGGACCGCTCATCCGCGCGCAGTTGTTGGAGCTGTCGGCGGCCGAGCACGTGCTCGCGCTCAACATGCACCACATCGTCTCCGACGGTTGGTCCATGGGCGTGCTCGTCCAGGAAGTCGCCGCGCTCTATGACGCCTTCGCCCACGGCAAGCCGTCACCGCTTCCCGCCCTCGGCATCCAGTACGCCGACTACTCCGTCTGGCAGCGCACCTGGTTCCAGGGGGAGGTCATCGAACGTCAGCTCACCTTCTGGCGCAACCAGCTCTCCGGCGTCGCGCCGTTGGAGCTGGCCATCGACAAGCCTCGTCCGCCCGTCATGTCCTCGCGCGGCGGCAACGTCGGAGTGTTCCTCCCCGCCGCCACCGCCGAGAAGCTCAAGGCGCTCTGCCAGCAGGAGGGCGCCACGCCCTTCATGGCATTGCTCGCGGCGTGGCAGGTGCTCCTCTCGCGCTACTCCGGGCAGGACGACCTCACCGTCGGCTCGCCCATCGCGGGTCGTCAGCGCGCGGAGCTCGAAGGCCTCATCGGCTTCTTCGTCAACACGCTCGTCTTCCGGGCGCGCATCGACGGACAGACCTCCTTCCAGCACCTGCTGCGACAGGTGAAGGAGACGGCGCTCGGCGCCTACGCGCATCAGGACGTGCCCTTCGAGCGACTGGTCGAGGTGCTCCAGCCGGCGCGTGACTTGAGCCGCAGCCCGCTGTTCCAGGTCCTCTTCTCCCTCCAGAACACGCCCGCCTCCGCCATCCAGAAGCAGGAGCTGACGCTCAGCCCCGTCGACGTCGACGACGTCACGTCCAAGTTCGAGCTCAACCTCAACCTCGTGGAGCTGCCGGACGGTTACGCGGGCTCGCTCGGCTACAACTCCGACCTGTTCGAGCACGCCACCGCCGAGCAGCTCGCCCTCCACTTCGCCACGCTGGTCGAAGCCCTCGTCTCGCGGCCCCAGGCCTCCATCGCGTCTGTCTCGCTGTTGACCGAGCAGGAGCAGCGGCAGGTCCTCCTCGACTGGAACGCGACGGACGCGGACTTCTCCACCGAGCCCTTCGTCCATCGCCTCGTCGAGAGCCAGGCCCGCCACACTCCCGAGGCCCTCGCCGTCCTCTCCGACGATGAGTGGCTCTCCTACGGTCAGCTCGACGCGCGCGCCAATCAGCTCGCGCGGGTGTTGTCCTCGCGCGGCGTGCGTCCCGGCGACTTCGTTGCCCTGCTCGCGCACCGCACGGCCCAGCTCCCGGTCGCCCTGCTCGCCATCCTCAAGGCGGGTGCCGCGTACCTGCCGCTCTCGCCCGACTACCCGCGTGAGCGCCTCGCGTTCATGGTGCGCGACAGCGGTGCGCGCCTCGTGCTGTCACAGGAGACGCTCGTCTCGCTCCTGCCGGACGGACTGGACGTCATGTGCCTCGACTCCGCGTCGCACGCGGAGGCCCTCTCCCACGCATCGACGGAGCCGCTCCCGTCGAAGCCGGAGCCCGAAGCGCCCGCGTACGTCATCTACACCTCCGGCTCCACGGGGCAGCCCAAGGGCGTCCTCATCCCCCACCGGGCGCTCGCCAACCACATGGCCTGGTTCCTCCAGGTCTTCCCGCTCACCGCTCAGGACAAGGTCCTGCTCAAGACGCCGCTCGCGTTCGACGCGTCCGTCTGGGAGTGCTGGGCGCCGCTCCTCGCCGGTGCGCCGCTCGTGCTCGCGCCCACCGACGCCCACCGCGACGCCGCGATGCTGCTCGACTGCGTCGTCCGGCACGGAATCACCGTCCTCCAGCTCGTGCCGTCCCTGCTGCGCTTCGTCCTCGACGAGCCCGCGCTGGCACGCGCCACGTCCCTGAAGTGGCTGTTCTGCGGCGGTGAGGCGCTCTCCACCGGTCTTGCGTCCCTCGCCCGCGAGCGGATCCCCGAGGCCCGCCTCGTCAACCTCTACGGCCCCACCGAAGTCACCATCGATTCGACCTTCACCGTCGTCGAGGCGAACACGTCGGGCGTCTCCATCCCCATTGGGCGTCCTGTCGCCAACACGCGCGCCTACGTGCTCGATGACGCCCTGCGGCCCGTCCCGCCGGGTGTCCCGGGAGAGCTGTTCCTCGGCGGTGCGCAGGTGGCGTTGGGCTACCTCGGCAGGCCCGCGCTCACCGCGGAGCGCTTCATCCCCGACCCGTTCGCCGCCACGCCCGGAGCGCGCCTGTATCGCACCGGCGACAAGGCTCGGTGGCTGGCGGATGGGCGCTTGGAGTACCTCGGTCGCACCGACTTCCAGGTGAAGCTGCGCGGTCTGCGCATCGAGCTTGGGGAGATTGAAGCCGCCCTCCGCGCGCAGCCGGGGGTGCGTGACAGCATCGTCCTCGTTCGCGAGGACGTTCCCGGCCAGCACCGCCTCGTCGCCTATCTGGTCTCCGCGACGCTCGACACCGACACGCTGCTCGCCGCGCTGCGGGAGCGGTTGCCCGAGTACATGCTGCCTACGGTCTTCTTGCGGCTGGACGCGATGCCGCTGACGCCCAACGGCAAGGTCGACCGGCAGGCGCTCCCCGTTCCCGAGCATGGCGCGGAAGACGCCCCCTTCGTCGCGCCCCGGAGCGCAACCGAAGAGGCGCTCACCGCCATCTGGGCGGAGGTGCTCCAGCTCGACAAGGTCAGCGTCACCGCCAACTTCTTCTCGCTCGGCGGCCACTCGCTGCTCGCCACGCAGGTGGTCTCACGCGTGCGCAGGACGTTGGACGTGGAGCTGCCGCTTCGCGCCCTCTTCGAGACACCCACCATCGCCGCGCTCGCCACCCGTATCGGCGAGTCCGGAGGCACCTCTTCGCGTGCTCGCGCGCCCGCGCTCGTTCCGGTGCCGCGAACTGGCGAGCTGCCGTTGTCCTTCGCGCAGCAGCGCCTGTGGCTCATTGATCAGCTCGAGCCCGGAAGCTCCACGTACAACATCCCCCTCGCCCTGCTGCTGCAGGGGCCGCTCGATGTGGCCGCGCTGGAGAGGGCCTTCACGTCGCTCGTCGAGCGCCACGAGTCCCTTCGCACGACGTTCCTGACGCGCGACGGAGAGCCGTACCAGCACATCCACGCGCCCGCGCCGGTGAGGGTGTCGGTGAAGGAGCTTCAGTCCCTCGCAGAGGACACGAAGCTCGCCGAGGCCCGTCGACTTGTGAGCGAGGAGGCCGCGCGGCCCTTCGACCTGGAGCATGGCCCCATCTTCCGCGTGCTCCTGGTGCGGCTGGATGAGCAGCGCCACGTCCTGGTCGGAACGGTCCACCACATCGCGTCCGACGGCTGGTCCATGGGAGTCCTGCTCCGCGAGCTGGCGGAGTTCTATTCCGCGCACGCCACCGGGCAGACGCCCCGGATGGAAGCGCTTCCCGTGCAGTACGCGGACTACGCGGCGTGGCAGCGCTCGTGGCTGCGTGACGAGGCGTTGGAGCAGCAGCTCTCCTATTGGAAGCAGCAGCTCACGGGGGCGCCTCCCTTCCTGGAGCTGTCCACCGACCGTCCACGTCCGCCCGTCCAGTCGAATCGGGGCGGGTCCTTCCCCGTCCGGCTGCCTCGCTCCGTGAACGAGCGGTTCGTCGCGCTCTGCCAGCGCGAAGGCGTGACGCCGTTCATGGCGTTGCTCGCCGTCTGGCAGCTCCTGCTCTCTCGCTACTCGGGACAGGACGACATCTCCGTCGGCTCGCCCATCGCGGGACGCACGCGGTCGGAGACGGAGGGGCTCATCGGCTTCTTCGTGAACACGCTCGTGCTGCGCGCGCAGGTCCGACCGGGACTCCGGTTCCGCGAGCTGCTCGCACAGGTGAAGCGCACGACGCTCGCTGCCTACGAACATCAGGACGTCCCCTTCGAGAAGCTCGTCGAGGAGCTGAACCCGCAGCGCACGCTGAGTCACTCGCCGCTGTTCCAGGTGATGCTCGTCCTGCAGAACGCACCGACGACGAGCATGGAAGTGCCTGGGAGCACGGTGGAGACGTCACCGCTGCGCCTGGAGGCCTACGACTCGGGGGCTCCGAGCGCGAAGTTCGACCTCACCCTGACGCTGGGCGAGGGACTGGAAGGCGCGCTGGGCTACCGCACGGACTTGTTCGATGAGTCCACCATCGCCCGGATGGTCGAGCACTTCTCCACGCTGCTCGAAGCCGTCGTCACCACGCCGGAGTCGCGGCTCAGCGAGCTGCCGATGCTGCCGGCGGAGGAGCGCCGTCAGGTGCTCGTCGAGTGGAACAACACCCGCCGCGAGCTGCCCTGGACTGGCGCCTTCCACGAGCGCTTCGAGGCACAGGCCGCCCTCACGCCCGACGC
>NZ_JAAIXY010000047.1 GCF_010894455.1 Myxococcus eversor
CCTCACGCAGCGTGGCGCGCCAGAATCCGGCTCGCTGCTGGACTCCGCGCGACCTGCAACATCCCTTCCCGGCAACCAGCGCGCTCGTCGCGACCGCGATCTCCATCAACCACTTCGCTCAGCAACACTACTGGGAGGGCCGGGCCGCCCGACTGGGAGACGAGGTGCTCACCTACGTGCGCGCCGTCTTCGACTCCGACGACGTGCTGTCTCAGCTGTGCGCCGTGCAGGCCATGGTGACTCACCTGGAAACCTTCCCGCCCGAGCGCGCCCGCGCCGCCGCCCGGCGTGCGCACTACTACGGCACGTACAGCTACGGGGGCCTCAAGAACCTGCT
This sequence comes from Myxococcus eversor, assembly GCF_010894455.1. GTDB lineage: Bacteria > Myxococcota > Myxococcia > Myxococcales > Myxococcaceae > Myxococcus > Myxococcus eversor. Next base: position 338 of record NZ_JAAIXY010000047.1, read on the forward strand.
GCGCCAGGGGCTGGACTTGCAACCCCTGCCGCTGGCGCTCGCCGCCCCGGCGACGGCCTCTCTGACTCAGCCGCGCTTCGCACGCAGCGTGGCCGAGCTGCTGCACCACCCCGCCGTGCCCCAGGAGCCCGAAATTGAGTCCCACTGACGAGCTGATTCCCATGCTCAAGAAGCTGCGCCTGTCCGGCGTCCTCCAGTCCCTTCAACTGCGCACCCAGCAGGCCGTGGACGACAACCTCTCCCACTCCGAATTCCTCTACCGGTTGCTGAGCGACGAGGTGGAGCGGCGCGACTCCAAGCAACTTTCCCAGCGCGTGCGTCGCGCCTCCTTCGAGCACGCCAGGACACTCGAGGATTTCGACTTCCACTTCAACCCCAGCGTGCCCAAGGCCAAGGTGCTGGAGCTGGGCACGTGTGGCTTCCTGGAGCGCCACGACAACGTGCTCGTCGTCGGTCCCACCGGTGTCGGCAAGTCCCACCTGGCTCAAGCCCTCGGTCACCGTGCTTGCCGTGCTGGCTACAGCACCCTCTACGTCGGCACCCACGAGCTGCTCATGCAACTACGCGCCGCACGGGGCGACGGGAGCTATGAGAAGCGCCTGTTGCGCTTCACCTCGCCAGACTTGCTCATCATCGATGACCTCGGCCTTCGCGGGCTGACACAGGATGAGCCGGTGGACCTCTACGAGGTCGTCCGCCAGAGGTACGAGCGCAAAAGCACCGTCATCACCTCCAACCGGGCGATTGAAGAGTGGCCTCCGCTCTTCGGGGACCCGCTGATGGCCAGTGCCGCCATGGACAGGCTGCTCCACCACGCCCACGTCCTGGTCATCGAAGGCGACAGCTATCGCAATCCACCCCCTGCCCGGCGCCGCAAGCCCACTGCCGCGGAGGCACGTTAGACACCAGCGTGGATCCGCTTGGCCGACCCCAAACTCGTCAGCGCCGTGAACTCGAACAACGGCTCCCTGACAAACTCACCAAGGCGATCCGCTTGGCCGACCCTCACGCGGTCCATACCCCCGGTCCTTGACACAGAAGAGCCGCTCGCTTCTCACCGAGTAGAACGCCATGAGGAGGCACGACTTCAGCAACTGCTCCGGCGGAATGCTCGGCCGTCTGGTGCCGCTGTACATCGTGTCGAACATCGGCGAGAGCGCCGCCAGCGCAGCGTCCGCCATGTCCTTCACCCTGCGCAGCGGATGGTCCGCCGGGACTCGGCCTCCCGGCGTCCGCAAGCTGAACAGCGTCGTCTGCTGCTTGGACCGTCCGCGCATCGCTGCCTCCGATGCACGGAGGACACCACGCGACTGTGCGGGGTGTCGATCCCCAGGAGGGGTTTCTCAACAGCCTGCTAGGGAGCGGTCGGTCCAGCGACGAAGCTCTATGAGGATTGGCCCAGACCAATCTCGCGCAGCTCACGAAGAGCTGTACGACATCCTGCCGGCGTGGATTCTCATCAGACCCAGCCGACGGACGCCATCGCCGTCTCATGGGCGGGGCGCGTGCCTCATGCGACGGGGTGCCCACCATCAATATGCTCGGCTCAATGACGTGCATATCGCGCACCAATCGTCACGTCCGCGCGGAATCGACGTGAAGGTGGACCCGGCGTATGTCCTGGCCCGGCGGCCTGAGGTCATCTTGGCCAACGTGAACCACTGCTAGTGGACACAGGAGTGCTCGTTCGCGCAGGCGAGGGAAGATTGGCGACAGGCAGATCCGCAAGCTGCTTCGTCAGTCGCCAGACTACGAATGGGGAAGGACGCCCCGACGGATATCTTCGTCTTTCGCCACAGCGAGCCACGGGCACAGTATGGTGGCGATCATGATTTACAGGCTGATTCGAGGAGTTCGCCAGATCGGTCGGGTCCATGAAGTCGCGAGGTGCGCGAGAACCCTCCAGGGTTGGCCGAGCATCACCAGCGCGTACCTAGGTCTCACGCGCCTGAACTACCCGGCACGGTTTGAGACGCGCGACGGCTTTGTGTTGCCGCTGGAGACCTTTCACGACCTGGTCACTGCGTGGATCCTCTTCTGCCGGCAGGAATACGTCGTGCCGGCGGACGCGAAGGTCGTGGTGGATTTCGGCGCCAACTACGGCGCGTTCGCGGTGTTGGCCGCGAGAGCGGCGCGTCAGGCGAGAGTCATCTGCTTCGAGCCCTTCCCCGAGACATTCCACAAGCTCCAGCAGACGATTCGCATGAACAAGCTGGAGGAGCGGGTGACGTGCCTGCCCATTGCTGTCGCGCGGCAGACCGGAGCGGCCTTCATGAGCACGGAGCCTTCCATCCCGAGCCAATCGCGGGGTCTGGAAGCAGCCTCCACGGGGCGGTCCGCGCTGGAGGTCAAGACGCTCGACCTCGGTGGAGCTCTAGAGGAGGTGCGACGCTTGATGGGGACCCGGCATATCGACCTCGTGAAGATGGACATCGAAGGGGCCGAGCACTCGTTCCTGCCGGACGTGCCGCCTGACACGCTGACAGGCATCGATGCATGGCAGATGGAGTACCACCCCAACGGTCCGAAACAAGCGCTGTTCCAGGTGCTGGACCGTGCCGGGCTGAAGCTCCGCCATGACCAGGTTGACTGTGAGAACGGAGGGGTGGCGCACTTCACCAGGGCCCGCGCCTGAGGCGATGCCTACGCCTGTACGGATGCCTGGTGTTGTACCGCTCCGAACCGGCGGCCCGCGCCCAGAGCAACCCGTTCAACGAAGTGCCAGGACAAGACCCCGAGCACCAGGATGAGTGGAAAGGCCAGCGCTGCATTCCACCACCACACCATGGGCCCACCCACCAGGGCCGTGACGGCTTGTTGCACGGGGAAGGCATAGATGTAGATGCCGTAGGAGAAGTCCCCGTGGCGTCCGAAGTGCGCCAGTCGGCTCGGGAGAAACGCGAGGTAGAGCACGAGGTACGCGCCGCAGGAGCCCAGCGCGAGCCGGAGTCCCGTGCCCGTCATCGCCGTGGCCACGAGCATGCCCACGCAGGCCAGTGCAATCCAGGGACTCATCCGCACCCTGTCCCGCCAGAGATAGAACGCCAGCCCTCCTCCGAAATAGAGCCCCAGCTCCGGCCAGAGTCCCAGACGACCGATGTGCAGCAATGACAATCCGGCCGTGAGGCACCACCCCGCGAGCGCCAGTTCCTTCCGCAGAAGCTTCGTCAGGCCCAGTCCCAGCACGAGCAGGTAGAACCCCACCTCGTACTTCAGCGTCCACAGCGAGCCGTTGACCGCGCCGACATACACGTTCGACTCGAACACCCCTGGCAACATCCACTGCGGCTCGACGAGCGTGAGGTTGCGCAGGATGAACGTGTAGGTGCTAGGGGACGTGAAATACGCATGCAACGGATGCGTGGTGAACGCGGCGCCGAGCACGAAGCTCGTCAGTACGAGAGACACCGCCAGCCCCGGAAAGATGCGCAGAACCCGGGCCCGGATGAATTTCTGGGCGTCGCGACTCCGCTCCCAGCTGCGAGTGATGAGGACCCCGCTGATGACCAGGAACAGGGCCACGCAGACGATGCCCAGGGTGACCTGTCCATGGGTGAAGTCGGTCAGCGGCTCTGAGCGCCCCTTGGGCCCCTCTCCCAGCGGAAATGCATGACTGAAAATGACCCCCGTCGCCGCGGCGAAGCGCAAGAAGTCCAGGTTGTTGGTCGGACCTTCGAGGTACTCTTGCAAGGTGGGGCGCATGCGGTTGGTGGGAGCATTGTGTCCCCCGTCCCAGGAGCGTCAACAACGGACAGCGAAGGGCCTGGCCGCAGGGCAGGCGTGGTGCTGAGGTCAGCCATGACACGTCCAGGCATCGCCAAACCCCGCATGGCCGCTCGCTGGGCGACAACTCGGGCGACATCCTGGGTGTCGCACAGGAACGCTCATTGACGCGCCGTGACGCTCACCGTCAGCATGGCGGGAGCGGCCCTCCTCGATGATCACCTTCTTCGTTGCGTTCCTTGTCTCGCTGATGGTGGCCTTGGGGCTCACGTTCGTCGTGCGCAATCAGGCGCTGGCGTGGGGCTTGTTGGACCAGTCCAACTCGAGTCGCAAGGTCCACGTCCGGCCCATTCCCCGGCTGGGTGGCATCGGCATCGTCGCGGGCTTCTTCGCTCCGCTGTGCGCGCTGTTCCTGGTGGACTCTGGCGTGGGGCACCACTTCCGCTCCCACACGGACCTGATTTCGGGTCTGTTCACGGGGGGCGCGGCCATCGCCGCGCTCGGCCTGTACGACGACCTGCGAGGCGCGGGCGCGCGGCTCAAGTTCAGCGTGCAGTTCATCGTGGCGCTCGGGCTCTACCACCTGGGTTTTCGCATCGAGGTCATCGCCAATCCGTTCGGCCCTGAGCTGTCGCTGGGAGCGCTGAGCCTGCCGTTCACCGTGCTGTGGATGGTGGGCGTCATCAACGCGCTCAACCTGATTGACGGGCTCGACGGGCTCGCGGGTGGCGTGGCGTTCTTCGGTGTGAGCACCAACTTCATCCTCGCGCTGGTGCGAGGCGACGTGCTGCTATGCCTGGTGATGGCGGCGCTCGCGGGCGCCATCCTCGGGTTCCTCGTCTTCAACTTCAACCCGGCCTCCATCTTCATGGGGGACACCGGCAGCATGTTCCTCGGCTTCGTGCTGGCGGCGGTGGCCATCAAGACGAGCACCAAGAGCGGTACGACGGTGGCCATGCTCGTGCCGGTGATGGCGCTGGGCCTGCCCATCATGGACACGCTGCTCGCGGTGGTTCGCCGCTCGCTCCTGGGGCGCCCGCTGTTCAGCGCGGACAAGGAGCACATCCACCACCGCGTGATGAGCCGCATGGTGCTCAGCCACCGCTCCACCGTGCTGGTGCTGTACGCGCTGTGCGGCCTCTTCATGTTGACGGCGCTGGGCCTCAACTTCGCCAACAGCGTGCAGAGCGCCATGTTGCTGTGTGGCATGGGCGTGGTCATCGCGGTGCTGATGCGCAAGCTGGGCTACCTGGACCTGGGGCGCGCCAGCGACATGCAGCAGCGCCGCCAGCGCAACATCCGACTGCGTTCGCTGGTGAAGGACGTCATCGGCGCCGTGCGCGAGGCCCGGTCGCTGCAAGAGGTCTGGGGCGCAGTGCGAGTCCTCGCGGAGGTACTGGATGTGTCGCGACAGGAGCTGCGCTTCCAGCAACTGCGCGATGGGCTCATGGACGGCGTCGTCTTCGAGACCCAGCGTGCCGCGGGCCTCTCCATGCCCTACGAGCTGTGCCTGGAAGTGAAGGACGAAGAAGTGGTGCTGGGCTCGCTGCTGCTCGTCTGGAGAGACGGTCGCAACGCCATCGACCGGGACGAGGAGCTGGCGCTGGAGTTGGTGGCGGACGCCGTGGCGGAGCGTGCCGCGAGGCTCCTGGCGGTGGCGGACGCGGACCCCGCGCGTGTCGTCGTCCTGCGGCGATGACGACGTCCAGTGCCCTCGTCGCGCTGCTGCGCGCCTGGCCCCATCCCCCCGCGAGAAGTGTTCCCAAGGGAGACGAGGCCCTGGTCTTCGTGCGAGGCGCCGTCCGTCACGGGCTCGCCGGGTTCGTCGCTCACGCGGTGGGGCAGGTGGGCTGGGTGCTGCCTCATGATTCGGCCACGCTGTTGCGCCGTGAGTCGCTGACGGGCGCGGCTCGCTCGCTTCAGGTCAAGGCGCTGCTCCAGCGGAGCCTGGAGGCCCTGGCCGTCGAGGGCATCGTCCCCGTGCCACTCAAGGGCTACGGCCTGGCGCTGAGGCTGTATCCGGACCCCCTCCAGCGCGCCACCCGTGACGTGGACCTGCTGGTGCCCCGAGGTGACGTCGAGACGGCCGTGCGCGTCCTCACCGGGCTGGGGCTGACGGCGCGTCCTACGCGCGACGGACGACACGCGGACGTGGACTCGCACCACCTGGAGCTGGAGGGAAAGGCAGGGCTGGTGGAGCTGCACTTCCGCGCCCTGGCGGGCTGGGGGCGGACGCTGGAAGGCGATGCGCTGGTGGCGCGCGCGGTGGAGGGGACGCTGGAGGGCCAGCGGGTGCGGTGGCTCGCTCCCGAGGACGAGGCCGTGTACCTGGCCCTTCACGCGAGCCACCACCTCTTGCAGCGTCTGGCGTGGCTGTTCGACCTGAAGCTGCTGGTGGGTCAGGGGCTGGATTGGGTTCGCGTGGTGGAGGGTGCCAAGGGCACGGGTTTGCCACATCTCGTCTGGTACGGCTGGGAGGTGGCTCAACGGCTGCTGGGTGCACACGTGCCGGCGGACGCGCTGGAGGCCCTGGCTCCTCCTATGTGGCGCAGGAGGTTGGCGAGGCGGCTCTTCTCGGAAGAGCGACTGGTGGAAACGGAGCTGGTGCGCAGCCGGCCACGCTGGATGGCGGCGAAGCTGCTCCTGGCTCCCGAACCAGGGGCGATGCTCCGATATGCGCTGCGGCGCCTGGACACCGCAATGCGGCCCTCGCCTGACAGGTGACCCTCGGCCCCAGGGCGGGTCTTTGTCCTGTGGCCACCACGCCGTCGTCCTGATTGCAGGTGATGCGGTGGGCCCGTCAAAGGGGGCCACCATGCCGCTCAGCCTGCTCGAGGCGTTACCGGAGTATCAGCGGCGGTTGTCGACCTTCCTGTGCATCTCCGAGATGGGCCAGAAGGCCCGGGCATGACGTCGGCGCGCGCGCACGGATGCCGGTGGTGGTGATGGGGCTGTCGAAAGACTTTCACTGGGAGGAGGGGCTGTCCTCGGTGTCCAGGGCGGCGGAGCAGGTGGTGGTGTTCCTCGACTACCTGGCGAGTGCCTGGGACAGGAAGCCTACGCGTTTGACCCGCAGTGTCTGGATGAAGGAACTGGAAGAGCAGGACCTGCTGGCCGCGAACTCATCGACCGGGCAGTGCGGATGCTCGGCGTGGGAATAGCATCCGCCACCAACCTGCTCGACGTGGACGCCGTCATCCTGGGCGGCGGCCCGGGGAGACAGCTGGGACTTTCCTATGCGGAGAAGTCATCCGGTGCTCGAAGCCGTCACGGCGCTGAGGGATCCCCTCATCTAACAAGTTGATCAGCAGGCGCTTGCCCGGCTGCTGCGTGCAGTCGCACTGGCACCCGAGCAAAGAGACGGCCACCATGACGCGCAAGGTGGCTATCGACGAAGAGCAGGTGCGGGCGTTTTTGACGGAGGTGTTCGAGGACGACCTGCACGTCAAACGAATCCTTTCCCTCTCGCACGCGACGTTGGGCACGGTGCAGGCCACCAGCCTGTCGGTGGCGGCCATCGGCAAGGCCATGGCGTGGGCGAGGGGCGAGGACGTCACCTCCAAGCCCGCGGTGAAGCAGGTGGACCGGCTGCTGTCCAACGGGGGCATCAACGTCTGGAAGCTCTTCGCGGCCTGGGTGCCGTTCGTTCTGGCGGAGCGCACGGAGGCCGTCATCGCGCTGGACTGGACGGACTTCGAGAAGGACGACCAGGAGTCGCTCGTGGCGAGCCTCATCACCCGCCATGGGCGGGCCACGCCGTTGGTGTGGACGACGCTGGTGAAGTCCGCGTCCGTGGGCAACCGGCAGTTGGTGGAGGACCAGACCCTTCAGCGGCTGCGCGAGGTGATTGCCTCGCACGTGAAAGTCACCATCGTGGCGGACCGAGGCTTCGCGGATTCGAAGTTCTACGCGCTCCTGCGGCAATTGGACTTCGAGTACGTGGTGCGCTTCCGCGCGGACATGCTCGTCACGTCAGAGAAGGCAGAGACGAAACCCGCGGTCGAGTGGGTACCGGAAGGCGGACGCGCGAAGGTGCTTCGGAATGCACGCGTCACTACGGCCATGGCGCAGGTGGGGGCCGTGGTGTGTGTGAAACGCAAGGGCATGAAGGACTCCTGGTGTCTGGCCACCAGTTTCACCGGGTCAAGTCCCGAATCTTGTGTAGTTGGTTCGGAGGGGGTTCGGGGGAGGAATGCTCCTTGGAGGCATCAAGCAGCGGTGGTGTCTGGGGTTGATTTGAGCGGGGACATGTCGAGGTAGCGGCGGTCGTCCCAGACTCCGGTGACTTCCAGGGCGACGGCAGTGATGAGGCGCAGCGCGCTGGCGCGGTCAGGGAAGGCGCCCACGGAGCGGATGCGGCGCTTCACCTC
>NZ_JAAIXY010000048.1 GCF_010894455.1 Myxococcus eversor
CGTCGCACGCATCCTCACCGCCGTGATGAGTCTCAGGAAGCAGGAGCGCAACGTGCTCGACTATCTCACCGCCTCCGTCGAAGCTCAGCTCCACGGCACTCCCGCACCCTCACTGCTACCCGGCACGTAACCTCAGTTCACCTTTCCGCCGGCCTGCGCCGTGAACGGTTACGATCCAGGTTCCCCGGATACCCTTAACCTGATCACCAAAAGTATCCATGGCTTCCCTGAACATCACACTGCCTCTCGGTGTACCGGGCACGGCTTTTATCCAAAGGTCGACGAACCCGTCTTTACCCAGTTGGGCCATTACTCCGCCGCCCCCATGTGCGTGGGCGGTGAATTCAGTGACCCCCTTGGCTGCGCTCTTCGCGGCCTTGGCCATGGCAACACCAGCCACCGCCACGCCACCCACCTTCGCAGCCAAGGCAGCACCCTTGATGGCATCCCCGATTCCCGGCACGGCACCGACGAGAGACAGTCCCGCCTCTCCCCAGTTACCCTGAGAGGCGCTGATCCCCGCGCTGGCGATATCGAAGGCAATGCCAACCACCGGCAACATGCCTCCTATATCCAGAGCGAACTGGAGTCGCTCCATCGACGACATTCCGTTTCGGAACGGCGGCTCATCACCCGACTTCACCTTCGAAGGCGTAGCACCGTTATCGTCTGCGGACGGTGGCCCCGCGATGACACTTGGCTTGTCTCCCGAGCCGGTGCCCTTTCCAGTGCTCTTTCCAGACTCTTTCTCCGGGCACTTTTTCTCGCAGAACGTGACCGCGGTCCCCCCCGGGATCCTCTCGACCTTAGCGGAATAGTCCGGCTCAGGGGGAGGGGGTTCCTTCGGCGCCATCAGGAAACCGCTGGGGTCCGTCCAACGCAATGGATTGTTCTGGACGTAGGAGTATCGATTGTACGACTGCCCGGCCAGGGGGAACTGAACGAACGGGTCCCTGCTCAGGAAGCGCCCCGTGCTCGGGTCATACATTCGCCCCTTCATGTTGATGAGCCCCAGCTCATCCTCCTGCTCATGCCCCGTGAACCCCCACTTCACCGACGAGACAGGCGCGGACAGCGCCAGCGCCGGATTCAGGGGGTCGGCTCGAGCACCGAAGGGGTCATACTTGTGATGACTGACGACCAAACCTGATTGGTCCGTGACCGTCTCCACGGAGCCCAGGTGGTCATGATGGAGGAAGACCATGTTCTCGCTCGTGAGAGCATTTCCGGATTCCCTCCACATCTCCTGGGCCACCACCCGACCTTCCGCTGAGATGTGATGGGCATGGAAGGTCTCGCTCCCCACCTTGCGCCGTTCGTAGAGACCCTCGACGTAGATGGTCACTTCACCGCTGGACGTCTGCTTGTAGGCGCGCTGGCGCCCCGCCGTGTAGCCCAACAGGGTTTCATCCGCCCCCTTCTGGATACGCCGAGGCAGGTTGAAGGTGGTGTATTCCACCTGTCGACCCGGCCCCGTTATCTCGTTCCCGTGGACATCATACGTGTAGTTCCCGAGCGTCGAGCTCGTGACGGCATAGGGTCCGAAGTGCAGCGAGGTGTTGTACGTCAAGGAGATGGGCGTCCCATCTCCCTCGAGGACATCGCGACCCAGGAAGTTGCCGAGGTCGTCATAGCGGTAGCGATGCGACGACTGCCTCCCCTGCGCATTGACCGTCCAGCCCGTGAGCCGATCCAGATGGTCGTAGCCAAAGTCCTCGATGACGTTCGCGCGCTCGTCCGTGCGGGACGTGAGGTTCCCATCGACGTCGAACTCATAGGCGAGCGCCTGGATGGTCTGCAGCTGGCTCCCTCCCTGGTACTTCGAGTCGATCCGCTTCAGGACACCTCGGACCGGGTCATATTCTCGCGAGGAGGTCACCGCGTTTCCGAATCGCTCCGCGGTGAGCTGTCCCAGAGCATCGCGCCCCTCCGCGGCCCAGACGGTGAACTCCTGGGTGCCAGGCTCGTAGATGCGATCGAGGAAGCCCGAAGCATTGTAGCCATACTTGACATGCATCCGACGACCCGCGCCGGCTGCCACCGCCGGATAGCGCATGCCCGAGGGCCGCCCCAAGGAGTCATACTCGCGCGACACCGTGAAGGAGTCCCCCAGGATGCTCCAGGTGCTGTCCTTCAATCGCCCGAGCTGGTCGTAGACATAGGCGGAGGACACCGCATCTGGACTCAGGGTCGAAGCCAGACGCCCGATGCCCTTGCCTGGAGCCGTGTCCCACTCGAAGCGGGTCTCACCCTCCACGTCATTGACCCGGGTGATTCTGCCCAGACGGTCCCGAGCGAAGGTGGTCTCCCGGAAGCCTGAGTCCCAGGATTTCGTCACCTCTCCCCATGCGTTGTACTCGGTCTCGGTGAAATGGACTCGTCCACCCGAGTAGGGCTCGAACTCCCGGGTCTGCCGGCCCAACAAGTCATAGGAGGGCGTCAACGCATGTCGCGCGACCCCATCCACGAGTTGCTGAGTCAGCGTCACCACACCAAAAGGCCCATAGCCGTAGCGCATCTGGAGGCGCTTTCCATCGGGCGCGACGTCCGTGCTTTCGGAGACACGGCCCAGGACATCACTGTCGATGACGTGGAGGTTGCGCAGCGCGCTCCAGTGCTCGACCCGCCTCGCGGAGTGCTTGAGTTCGACAAAGCTCCCATCGGGATATCGCTCGAAGAGCAGACGCCCCAGCTTGTCGTACTCGAAGCGCGTGCTCTGCGGCAGCTCCGCGTCTCGATAGGGCTTGAAGACACGACTGACACGCCCCTGCTCGTCGTACTCCATCACTCGGTGGACGGTTTCTCCATCGAACCCCTTCTCCTCGACCCAATAGGGCCGCCCCAGCCGGTCATACGTGACGACGCTCTGCCCTCCGCCCGAGGTTGTCATCGTGAGGCGAGCGTTGTTGTTGAGCCTCCCGTAGCGCAGCTGGCCACTCGAGCCATCAGGGCGTTCCTCCGCGCGAATCCGCCCGAAGCCGTCGTACTTCATCCGGACGACGACATCGTTCGCGTCCCTCTCCGCCACTTGGACTCCCAGCCCCACGTGCCAGGCCATCCACGTCCGCTGTCCAATCCCGTTCGTGATGACCGCGGGAAAGGTCCCCTCTGCCTCGTAGGCAAGCGCCGTGGAGCGACTGCGACCTCCCCAGTCGTACTCGCGAAGGTAGACGACCCGGCCCTGCGCATCCCGGTCATAGTACGTCCGCAAGTAATACTGAGCTTCGGTAGGCTCATGAATCTCGCTCGCCATCATTCCCGTCGTCGCGTCGTATGTGTACTCCATGCGACGCGTCGCGCTCTGGCCCGTGGACGTGGTGTTCGTCACGCGCTGCCAGCGCTGCTGGCCGATCAACCAGGTCGACGTGGTGTTGTCGTGACCAGCCTCGACCACCACCTCATCGCCGGTGAGTGCACCTCCATACAGGGACTGGGACCGACGACGGGTCAGGTTCCCGTAATCGTCGTAGGTCATGGTCAACCGTTGCCCGAACGTCAGCAGGGCGTCGTTGCGCGACTGTCCCGGGAGCATCTCCAGTTGCACTTCATCGACGGTCGCGGGGACGAGGGAGTGCGCCGTGGTCCCCGGCTCGACCATGAACTGATACGTCGAGGTGCGCTCGACACGATGCTCCACGCCGTCCGCGGTCTTGACTCGCGTGAGTTCGAAGGTGGGGCGTCCCGCGTAGGGGTAGGCGGTCCCCACCCGGTAGTCGAGCGAGTCGTAGTTCGTCACGCTGACAGCCCCCGTCTGCCAATCCTCGATGACTCGCTGCCTGAACCCCAGAAAGCCACGGCCCTGGAGGTCCATCCGCGCATCATCGAAGGTGTACTCATAGACGTTCTCCCAGCCGAACCCCTTCTCGACCAGGTGCTTGGCCACGACCTGCAGCCCCTTCACGGGCCTCGTGATGGGCAGGCTGGGATTGAGGTAGAATGAGGGCTCGTACAGCTTGTAGACGAAGCCCAAGTGCCCTCCCATCCCATCAAAGACGGTTGCGAGAAGGTCAGGCTGGACGTCCCTGCGCCGGTAGAGTTTTAGCACGCCATTCTCCACCTGCAGGATGTCGGTCTGGCCATCGCCATTCGCATCCAAGGTCCGGTGGAGCTTGAAGCCGTACACCGCCATGTCGCCCAGCGGCACATCGAGCATCCTGGGCGAGAACGTCCCGTCCGCCTGTCCCTCCAGCACGAGCCAGTGCGTGCGTGACGAGATGCTGTTCGCGACGAAGAAGTCCTGGCGACCATCCTTGTTGAAGTCGCCCACTCGGATTCCGTAGTCCGTGCTCGGGCCGTTGTAGTCGGTGGGCCCAAGCCAATGCAGCCCTGAGGCGAACACCTGTTGCTTCGCGGGAAGGAAGCCATTGCCCGTGTTGATGAAGATGGAGATGTTCTTCCCCTCGACATAGTCGATGCTTCCTCGCTCGATGCGGACCGCGTCCGTCAGGTCATCACCGTTGATGTCGAGGAACCAATAGGGCGACTCCCCCGAGGTCGTCCGCTTGAGCGTCGTCCGGAACAGCTCGGGCAGGTTGTTCTCGCCCAGCATCAGGGCGGTATAGCGGAAGGGGTCGGTGCCCGGGTCCTTCACGAGGAACGCGGTTCGCCCGCTGCGGTCGACCGCGGCGGCATAGGCCTTGTCCTCCTGTCCCGCGGTGAAGGCCACCATGGGCCAGTCCTGATAGGCGCCCAACTGCCCCTGTGTGTTGAGCCGGAAGCCCCAGACGTTGCCTAGGGCGCTCGTCTCGATGGACCGGATGCCCTCCACGAGGCCATCTCCGTTCAGGTCCGCCAGATAGAATGCGGGGTAGGCCGAGCCCGTCGCCCACATCGTGGGCGCCTCATGCGCGGACTGGTCTTCTCGCGTGAACCCCGCCCCGTTGGAGCGATACACGTCGTAGAGAACAGTGGAATCCGTGAGCTTGACGAGGTCCACCCTGCCGTCCATGTCGAGGTCCGCGGGACGCCCGGTCCGACTGGCGGTCGGGGCGAGGCTGGGCGCGAGTCCCGCGAGCTGCGGAGGACCAAAGCCCTCACCCGTGCTCAGGCGGTACCGCCACACCCCCTGCGGCGGCCCATTGGTTGGGTCCACATAATCCCGATAGAGGATGTCGTCCTTTCCATCGCCGTTCAAATCGAGCGTATCGATGTTCCACAGGGTCTCGGCGGCATCGCCGGTCCCACTCGCGGCATCCGTGATACCCGTGTCGAACGCCGTGAAATCACTCCCCGTGGTCGTGGTCCACCCCATGGTCGCGGGCTCCATGCAGACCCCCTGACCATCACACTCCTGAAGGCTCGCCAGCAGCGTGGCGCCGGTCGTCTCTGACGTGCTGTAGGCCAACCGGTAGTCACGAAGCTTCGCGTTCCCTCCGGGCGAAGGCCCCCACATCTCGACCCGCGACAGGAGCTTGCGGCGGCCCAGCTTGAAGCCCGCGACATATTCCGCCGTCGGGTCCGCGCGTTCGGAGTACGAGAAATAGATGGTGCGAGAAGGCTGAGGCCCACCCGGCGCCATCGACCCCGTATACGAGATGACCGAGGGCAGCTGTTCCACCGCATGCTCCGGTGCCGCCCCCACGAGCAGGTCGTAGGAGACCTGCAACGTGTTCCCCACCCGGTCTCGCATTCCAGACACCGACCACGCCTGGCGCACGTCCTGGGAGTCGTCGACGAGCGTCCCCGAGGTCCCCGTGGGCGTGACGTGGACCCGCTTCCCTTCGACCCGAGAGCCCGGGCCAGCGCCATAGCTGAGGATGTTTCCATCCTTGAGCCAGACCTCGAAGGTCGTCGGGCCGAGGCCATCCGGATTCATGGAGACAACCTTGGCGAAGCGGTTGCTCTCGGTACGGTACTCCGTCAGATGCCCCCCATACGGGCCATTCACGGCGACAAGCCGTGAGCCGTCCAGGCAGAACCGGTCCGTCGTGTCGAACTTGATGTCTCCAGCGAATCCATCCTGCGCGATGGTGCGGGTGCACCGCGAGATGCTCGAGAAGCCACTCAGGCTCCACCCCTTGCCGAGGAAGCCATTGCCTGACCGGCTGTGATATTCGAGCGAAAGGCTCGGCTCCATCCCCAGGCGTCCCGGAGGAACCCAGAGCGGAATGGAGAAGGTTCCTGCACCGTCCGAAGTCACATCCGAATGGATGGACATCCTGCCCGCGGCTTTTCCCGTCCCGACGTCCACCTCGGTAGGAACGATGTCCGTGGAAGTCGCTCCAAGATCCGAGCAGGACGTGCAGGTGGGCTCGATGGCGAACTCAGGCTCACCGACACCGGACGCCGCCTGCCATCGCGCCGCAGCGTACTGGCGCGCCGTTTGGAGCGACAGTCCCGCGGAGACGTAGATTCCATCGAACTGGCAATCCGGAGCGGGCGCTTCGCCATGACTGCTGTGGCGGCAGATCGCAAGGTTTCCATCCGGTCCCGTGCCACATGCGGCTGATGCCTGCCTTTTGTAGCAGCGCATCGAGAAGAACCAGCCGTCTGAACAGATCTTCTGGGCATCCGTGGTGCCAATGGGCCAGCAGGCCTGCTCCAGGGCCTGGGCTGTCGCACCCATTTCTCCCGCGGTCCCCCCTTGACTCGGCGCCAGAGGGTTCGGGCCCTGGGTTGCACGCGACGAAAGCCCCGCCCAATACGGCGAGAACCACACTCCTGATCCAATTTTTCACGACACCTCTCATGTGCCCCATCACTTGAGGCCCTGCCATCATCGGGATGAAGCGACACGCACCCGTACGGACGGCCCTTCCGGGCACTCACGCACGGCGTACACGCCAAGGAACGACAACGCTCGGTCTCAACGACAACTCGCCTGCTGGATTCTCCCTCACAGCGCTCGCACGGACCGAGCAGAGACTACTTTACAGTTCCAGTCTGACACTGACGACAGGAAATAGAATGAACCGTCGCCCTGCCATGAACTCATGCGGGAAACATGAGCAAACAATGGCTTGACGGAAACGACGTCCGCACTCGATGCCGACGCCATCCCAATCAAAGCACAATCAGAATTTTCGGCAATCCCCGCAAGGAACGACCATTCCACTTCCTGCCTCAACTCCAACTTGCCCAGTCGCAGTGAGGGATGGATTCAGCGGCAGCACCGCCTGGCCGCCGTGACCTGAGGAATCCCCTCATCTGAATCAGATAAGCCCGAAGGCGTCTCGGAACACGATGTGCTCGCGGACGAGTTGCCCGAAGCGCTCCACCAACGGGCGGAGTCGTTCATCGCTCATGCGTGGCATGGCCATGAAGTAGTAGCTGCCCTGAGTGCAAAGCGAGTGGGTGCGCTTCTTCACGGTGTTCACCTTCAGGTGCTTGTCGTAACCAAGCGCCTCGCCTGCGGCCCCCAGCAACGTCAGCAGCACTTGCGCCAACGCGCTGATGAGCAGCAGCCTGTCTCTGCGCTCCGGTGTCTTCACGCGCACCTGCTTGAGGCCCATTCCGAACTTGAGGTCCTTCACGTCCCGGAACGTCTCCTCGATGGTGAATCTCCGGGCGTAGACGTCCAGCACCTCTTGGGCCGTGGCTCCGGTTTTGAAACGGTCGTGTCCCTATAAGTGTGTAGATGGCGAGGAGGGACGGGCGGGAAAGAGGGAAGCTCCTCGGTGAAACCAACCGAGACGGTCCTCCTTTGGCGAGGAGGCCGAGGAGTTCCCCGCCGTGAACGATACAGACTTTGCCCCGCCCTCGCACGAGGAGGTGCGCACCG
>NZ_JAAIXY010000049.1 GCF_010894455.1 Myxococcus eversor
GGCACCCCGCCGTCGAGGCAGGGGGACTCCGTAGCCCGCAA
Source organism: Myxococcus eversor (assembly GCF_010894455.1). Classification (GTDB taxonomy): domain Bacteria; phylum Myxococcota; class Myxococcia; order Myxococcales; family Myxococcaceae; genus Myxococcus; species Myxococcus eversor. The sequence continues at coordinate 42 of NZ_JAAIXY010000049.1, forward strand.
AAGGAAAAGCCCCCGTCGCACGAGGCGACGAGGGCTTCTCTCAAAAAGAATCCGGCAGCGACCTACTCTCCCACGCGGTTTCCCGCGGAGTACCATCGGCTCTGGAGGGCTTAACTTCCGTGTTCGGGATGGGAACGGGTGTGACCCCTCCGACATTGCCACCGGAAAAGCTGTAGGTGCATACGAAGGGTAAGTTGCAATAGTCTGCGAGTACAAGCCTCGCTGTGCGCTGAAGTGTTTCGTCCGGGTGAATGCATAGAGTGCATTCAGTCTCGGCCTTGGCCCCGAGTCCCTTACTCCCCTTGAGGGGGCGCGCAAGAGATAGGGGGAAGTAAGCCTCTCGACCAATTAGTACCAGTTAGCTCAACGCGTTACCGCGCTTACACACCTGGCCTATCAACGTCGTAGTCTTCGACGGGTCTTCAGGGGCTTGCGCCCGGGATACCTGGTCTTGAGGTCGGTTTCCCGCTTAGATGCTTTCAGCGGTTATCCAATCGGCACATGGCTACCCAGCGATGCCTCTGGCGAGACAACTGGTACACCAGCGGTGCCTCCAACCCGGTCCTCTCGTACTAAGGTCAGAGCCTCTCAAGTATCCTACGCCCACAGCAGATAGGGACCAAACTGTCTCACGACGTTTTGAACCCAGCTCGCGTACCGCTTTAATTGGCGAACAGCCAAACCCTTGGGACCTGCTCCAGCCCCAGGATGCGATGAGCCGACATCGAGGTGCCAAACCTCCCCGTCGATGTGAACTCTTGGGGGAGATAAGCCTGTTATCCCCGGAGTACCTTTTATCCGTTGAGCGATGGCCCTTCCATTCAGGACCACCGGATCACTATGACCTGCTTTCGCACCTGCTCGACGTGTCCGTCTCGCAGTCAAGCTCCCTTATGCCATTGCACTCGCCGCCCGGTTTCCAATCGGGCTGAGGGAACCATCGCGCGCCTCCGTTACTCTTTGGGAGGCGACCGCCCCAGTCAAACTACCCACCAGACAGTGTCCCAATCCCGGCTGACGGGACATGGTTAGACACCAGAAATCAACAGGGTGGTATTTCACCGTTGCCTCCACCGAACCTAGCGGCCCGGCTTCAAAGGCTCCCACCTATCCTACACAGTCAATCCCTAGTGTCACTGTCAAGTTATAGTAAAGGTTCACGGGGTCTTTCCGTCTTGCTGCGGGTAAACTGCATCGGCACAGCTATTTCAATTTCGCTGAGTCCCTCTCCGAGACAGCGCGGAAGTCGTTACTCCATTCGTGCAGGTCGGAACTTACCCGACAAGGAATTTCGCTACCTTAGGACCGTTATAGTTACGGCCGCCGTTTACTGGGGCTTCGGATCATCGCTTTGCCTTGCGGCTGACGAATCCCCTTAACCTTCCAGCACCGGGCAGGAGTCAGACCCTATACGTCGGCTTGTCGCCTTCGCAGAGTCCTGTGTTTTTGGTAAACAGTCGCTACCGCCATTTCTCTGCAACCTCTCTCGGCTCCGGCTGTACGCCTTCACCTACCAGAGGCCCACCTTCTTCCGAAGTTACGGTGGAAATTTGCCTAGTTCCTTGGAGGAGAGTTCTCTCAAGCGCCTTAGGATTTTCTCCTCACCCACCTGTGTCGGTTTACGGTACGGACACCCTGCAAGCTCCCTACGGGACTTTTCTTGGAAGCAGAGCATCAACGACTTACCCCTTACGGGGCGCCATGGGGTCTCGGGGATAGCTGCCGCGCCTTTAATCGTACGCGACACCCCTACGCCTTTGGACTGACACAACCGCCGGTCAGCTCGTCTAGCTTTCTCCGTCCTCCCTTAGTTCAACGCTTACAAGATGGCGCAGGAATATTAACCTGCTTTCCATCATCTACGCCTTTCGGCCTCGACTTAGGTTCCGGCTAACCCTGGGAAGATTAACTTGACCCAGGAAACCTTGGGTTTACGGCGAGGGGGTTTCTCACCCCCTTTATCGCTACTCATTTCGGCATCAGCACTCCCAGCCGCTCCAGCCGCCCTTTCGGTCGACCTTCGCTGCAACTGGGACGCTCCCCTACCGCCACACGTTTTGCGTGTGACCCGAAGCTTCGGTACTAGTCTTGAGCCCCGTTACATTTTCGGCGCGGCCTGTCTTGACCAGTGAGCTATTACGCTTTCTTTAAAGGATGGCTGCTTCTAAGCCAACCTCCTGGTTGTCAATGACCTGCCACATCCTTTCTAGTGTTCACTTAGACTAGATTTGGGGACCTTAGCTGTCGGTCTGGGTTATTCCCCTCTTGCCAATGGACGTTATCACCCACTGACTGCGTCCCGGGCTAACAATTACTGGCATTCGGAGTTTGGTACGGTTTGGTAATCTGGTGAGACCCCTAGCCGTTCCAGTGCTCTACCTCCAGTATTGAATTGCCCGAGCCGATACCTAAATATCTTTCGGGGAGAACCAGCTATCACGGAGTTTGATTGGCCTTTCACCCCTACACACAGCTCATCTCAGAAATTTTCAACTTTCATGAGTTCGGTCCTCCATGCGGTGTTACCCGCACTTCAACCTGGCCATGTGTAGATCACCCCGCTTCGGGTTATAATACACGCAACTAATTCGCCCTTTTAGGACTCGCTTTCGCTCCGGCTCCACCTAACGGCTTAGCCTCGCTACGTATATTAAGTCGCCGAATCATGATGCAAAAGGTACGCCCTCGCACTGGCTTGCGCCGTAGTGCTCGGACTGCTTGTAGACATGCGGTTTCAGGTTCTTTTGACTCCCCTTGCCGGGGTTCTTTTCACCTTTCCCTCGCGGTACTTGTTCACTATCGGTCGCCAAGGAGTATTTAGCCTTACCGGATGGTCCCGGCTGATTCAGACAGGATTGCACGTGTCCCGTCTTACTTGGGTAACCCACTCAGCTCCAACCGGCTTTCGCGTACGCGACTATCACGCCCTGTGGTGTCTCTTTCCAGAGACTTCCGCTAGCCAGTCAAAGTCCTACCGTGGACCCTCTACCCCGCTGCCACTTGCGTGACATCGGTTTGGGCTGTTCCCATTTCGCTCGCCGCTACTTTGGGAATCACTCATTGTTTTCTCTTCCTCAGGGTACTGAGATGTTTCACTTCCCCTGGTTAGCTCCTGCCTACCTATGTATTCAGTAGGAGGTAACACCGCTATTCGCAGTGCTGGGTTTCCCCATTCGGACATCTCCGGATCAACGCTTGGTTGACAGCTCCCCGAAGCTTTTCGCAGCCACCCGCGTCCTTCATCGCCTCTTGGCACCTAGGCATCCACCGCACGCCCTTAGTAGCTTACTTGCCCTAATCTCTTGTCTAACGCCCGCCTCCCGGCGGATTGTCGAAACTCGAAACCAAGGCCCAGACCCCTGCTCTTCGCAGCAGGCCCGGAAAAAATCACTCTACGCTTGTAGAAACACTGCCCTCTCACCTCGCCTCACGGCGGTGGTTTCAGGCAGTGCTTTCTGCGAGAACTTGTTACTCAGCAGAAATTGCAACTTACCCTTCGTATGCACTTGTCAAAGAACGTCTCCCGGACTTCGGGAAAACTTGTGGAGCTGATCGGAATCGAACCGACGACATCCAGCTTGCAAAGCTGGCGCTCTCCCAACTGAGCTACAGCCCCATGTGTCCGGGCCAATTTAGCTGGGTGCGTCACCGTTGCCCAGGCTTAAAGCCTGCGGAAACAGTGGGCCTAGGTGGACTTGAACCACCGACCTCGCGCTTATCAGGCGCGCGCTCTAGCCAGCTGAGCTATAGGCCCAGGAGCTACCGCGTCGATTCTACAGCGTCCTTCATTCTCAAAGAGCTGGTGCCGCGTCTTCCGCGCACTCAGTCCTTCAAAACCAAACAGCAAGCCCAGAGAAGTATTGAGTCGGATTGGACTCGGAAACGTTGACCTGGTCGACCTGACGCGGCTCGAAAGCCGCTGGCACCACCTGCTGACACCGAAGTGTCTGCCTGGTGCCCGGTCTCCTTAGAAAGGAGGTGATCCAGCCGCAGGTTCCCCTACGGCTACCTTGTTACGACTTCACCCCAGTTACCGACCACTCCTTGGGCACCTCTTGGTGAAGTGACTTCTGGAGCAATCGACTCCCATGGTGTGACGGGCGGTGTGTACAAGGCCCGGGAACGTATTCACCGCAGCGTGCTGATCTGCGATTACTAGCGATTCCGCCTTCATGGAGTCGAGTTGCAGACTCCAATCTGAACTGAGACCGGTTTTATGCGATTAGCTCCCCCTCGCGGGTTGGCAACGCTCTGTACCGGCCATTGTAGCACGTGTGTAGCCCTGGTCATAAAGGCCATGAGGACTTGACGTCATCCCCACCTTCCTCCGGTTTAACACCGGCAGTCCCTCTAGAGATCCACTTGCGTGGCAACTAAAGGCGAGGGTTGCGCTCGTTGCGGGACTTAACCCAACATCTCACGACACGAGCTGACGACAGCCATGCAGCACCTGTCTCTCGGCTCCCTTGCGGGCACCGCCTCATCTCTGAGGCATTCCGAGGATGTCAAGACCAGGTAAGGTTCTGCGCGTTGCGTCGAATTAAACCACATGCTCCACCGCTTGTGCGGGCCCCCGTCAATTCCTTTGAGTTTTAGTCTTGCGACCGTACTTCCCAGGCGGAGAACTTAATGCGTTAGCTTCGGCACCGCGGGGGTCAACTCCCACGACACCTAGTTCTCATCGTTTACGGCGTGGACTACCAGGGTATCTAATCCTGTTTGCTCCCCACGCTTTCGCGTCTCAGCGTCAGTTGCCGTCCAGGTGGCCGCCTTCGCCACCGGTGTTCCTCCCCATATCTACGAATTTCACCTCTACTTGGGGAATTCCGCCACCCTCTCCGGCACTCAAGCACGACAGTTTCGGGCGCACTTCCTCAGTTGAGCTGAGGGCTTTCACACCCGACTTGTCACGCCGCCTACACGCGCTTTACGCCCAATAATTCCGAACAACGCTTGCACCCTCTGTATTACCGCGGCTGCTGGCACAGAGTTAGCCGGTGCTTCTTCTCCCGGTACCGTCAAGCCGTTGGATGTTAGCCAACGGGTTTTCTTCCCGGTCGAAAGTGCTTTACAATCCAAAGACCTTCATCACACACGCGGCGTTGCTGCGTCAGGCTTTCGCCCATTGCGCAAAATTCCCCACTGCTGCCTCCCGTAGGAGTCTGGACCGTGTCTCAGTTCCAGTGTGGCTGATCGTCCTCTCAGACCAGCTACCCGTCGTTGCCTTGGTGGGCCATTACCCCGCCAACTAGCTGATGGGCCGCGGACTCATCTGGTTGTGATAGCTTGTATACAGAGGCCACCTTTTCCCTCAGTCTCCGAAGAAACCGTGGGCTTATCCGGTATTAGCCAATCTTTCGACTGGTTATCCCGAGCATCCAGGCAGATTATCCACGTGTTACGCACCCGTGCGCCGCTCTACTAAGGGTTGCCCCTATTCGCGCTCGACTTGCATGTGTTAGGCACGCCGCCAGCGTTCGTTCTGAGCCAGGATCAAACTCTCCAATTTTAATTTGAAGGTTGAACCGGCGTTCACCAAGTGTCCGGCTAAGGAACCTTGGCTCGCTGATTCACTGCAGGCACTGCTGGTATGCGCTTCTCAGCGCTCCCTGGCTGGTGCCTTCTCAAAGATTGACTGCGGTTTCCGCAATCCTTCTCTTCTTCTTGGGCTTGCTATTTGGTTTTCAAAGACCGAGCCGCTTGTTTCAACCGCGACTTCCTGCTA
>NZ_JAAIXY010000004.1 GCF_010894455.1 Myxococcus eversor
CACCGCGACGACTTCACTCACCCGGTCCGGTGGCAACAACTCGCGCTTGCTGCCCTTGTGCCCGGGCTGGCCCCCGGGCTTCCGGCCGGTCGGCTCCGACTTCCTCGGCAGCGTACCGGGCGGGTCCGAAGAGGGAGGCTTCGAGGAGTTGCGCGAGGTGCTTCGCAGCCGCGCCTCCAACTCCGCGATGCGGACGTCCTGCTCCACGATTCGCGCGAGCGCCGCACTCAGCAGTCGCTCCAGTTCAGCGATTCGCGCATCTCTCGGGTCGGGCGTGGCCACGTCCCTGTATTTCTAATCCGTCCTCGGTCCACGTCGAGCGGGGTGAGGCCCACCGTTCGCAGCCCAACTGGCCCCTCAGGCGTGCACCACCCCGTGAACGCTTACGCCGTGCTTACCTTTCCCCTTCGAGGGGAGCCACACGAAGTGCGGGGGAGCCGCCGAAGCGGGTGCCGCTCACTCCACGCCGCCGATGGACGAGGAATCACCAAGCGGAGGTCCTCGACTCCAACCTACCTGAGGTTGCGCTAATGTCTGCCCGTTGTGGCTGCCACCACCATTGCTGCTGCACACCAATATGCCTTCTGAGCTCACTATTTTTCCTACTGGGGCGTCAACGGAGGAAGAATTCATTGCGCAGTGCGAAGCGGACTATGTGTCCGCTGAAGTCACGACCGTCGCTCACTCGATTTCCGGTAGGCCGCCGTTTACCCATTTGCTTGGAGTAGTGGAGTTGCTCCATGGCGGACTTGAGGCGAATCCCCTAATTGGCCGCAGTCCGTCTGCTGGAGGGTATCCTCGACGCTGCGATCTCGGAAAACGTGGAGGAAAACTCTTCGTCCAACGCTGGGTACTTGAGGTCCGAGCCGGTCTACTCTGGTACAGTCAATGCAGAGCGGGGTCTATGAGCGTTCCGGGAACCGATAAGCCGGTTCAGCTTGGACAGCTTGCGAGTGACCCACCTTGGCCTCACTTTGTGGTGGAGGCAGAGAACTTCTGGCGCTACTCCGAATTCTGGGGGCACCGGCCAGGGAATTCGCGCTGGCATCGTTTGCTGTCATCTAGTCCGGTCGACGTCACCTCTGGTTGGGAGCTCGATGAATTCAGGCGGGCGCGTGAGTGGATGTCATCCGAGGTGCATATCGATCTTTTCTCGCGGTCGGTCCTTCTTGGATCTTGCCACCTTCGTCTTCCCAATCCGGTCTACCGCAAGCTCGACAGCCATATCGGCGCTGACAGGAAGAGCATTACTTTCGACCTCGTTCCTTACCCGAACAGAGCTTCTGAGGAATTGGAACTGACCTTCTGGAATCGCCGCGCGTGGGGATGTTCTGAAGTTCGCCGCTTAGTCCTCCGTGCAGGCAAAAATCTGCTGCGTATCCCTGAGGGCGTTGAACAGGCCACTCATGCTGTCACCTCTCCGACACGGGGGATTCTTGAACAGTCAGGTCCATACATCTTCCTCGAGACAATTCGAAGTGAAATCAGGTACGCGACCGAGCGTCGGCTCGTGGATGGCGTGCCTAAGGCAGATGGCACCGCGTCGCAAAGCTACACGATAGATGTCTCTGGACACGAGCAAGTCATCAGCGTTGGCGAGCCACAATCCAACGAGACACTCGGACGACTGAGGGCTGATGAAGCCGAGCAGCAGGTGGAAAAGGCGTGGTCGCAGCTTGCCATTCAGTGGTTCGACGAAAATGAGAGGGCAGGAACGCATGCCATCCGAGACATCATTGGGATGGCGCATGAGCGGATTGACTTCCTCGACCCATACTTCGGGCAGAGTGACTTGCGAAGCTTTGCGCTCGCAACCACTCGGCACGGCCTGCCCGTTCGGATCCTCACCTCCGCAGATTTCTGCACGAAGAAAGACCCTGGAGTGAGCATGGAGAATGGCGACGCTCTCCTGCATGAACTCGCATCGATTAGAGCGCAGGACCCGCGACTCGCAATTGAAATCAAAGTCATGGCGGGTGCGAAATCGCCAGTTCATGACCGTTTCCTTGTCGTGGATGACGCTGTCTGGGTCATCGGCGCGTCGCTTAACGAGTTTGGAAGTCGAGGTACGCTGATATTGCGCCTCCCACCACCGGCGATGCGCGGACCGGGCGGAGCCCCTTCATTTTCTTTCTCGAAAGATGTGTTTGATGCCCACTGGGGCCGACCGGAGGCGCTGAGCACTCCGCTGCAGGAGTGGGTCGCGCAGCGCGGCCTCCGTCGGACTGGTCCTCAGGTCCGTGCAGTCCGTAGAACTGTCGCGGAGCGACTTCGAGAGACCCAGAAAATTATCGCTGACGGTTTGCGCCGTATTGGGGAGGTATGGCGTGCGTGACCCTCGATTTGCGTTCACAGAGACGACGGCCGACACACAGGCACAAGTTGAGACTTCGCGTCTACTCGGCACCGCCGAAGAACGACACGACCTCGAAGTCATCCTCCAGGATTGGTGGCTCGAGGCAATCGCGAGACCCGGCGCTGACAAGGATTCCGCTACCACTGAGGCGGAGTGCCTTCGGCGCAAGTGCGGCTCCTTACTAAGAGAGAAAGTGGAACTCGGGGTGTTCGCTTGCTCGGCGCTTGTCGCACGCGGTGACGGGCCTGAGTACCATGCAGGCGCATTCATGCTCGGGACTGCTGCCGCTACCGCCCTGCGGAGCGAGACGAACAGTGATGATCGGTTCGATCGGGTTGTGAGTGTGCTTCTCCGCGCGAACTGTTGGTCGGCGATCGAAGTCATGTTGAATGCTCTTGACCAAGAGCCGCGCTGGCCCGCTGACCCGGGCAGACTCTCGCACCTCCCGAATACGCTTGATGAGCTTGTCGGCAAAAAAGGCCGCAGGGTACCGGATGACGTCCTGATCGCTGACGAGAAGGCAGCTCGCGCGCGCGGTATTTTGAACTATCTCTGGGGTCGCCATCACGAGGGAGTTGTTTTGAACCAGCGTGTGTGGTGCCGGCTCTCGCTGTTGGCGCGACGAGATTGGGGCCAGCTTGCTGCGGCGGCAGAGACTCTCCCGGTCCGGGAACTCCGTGAGGATCTCTGGTCACGCCTCCATATCTTCGAGGACAGGGAGGCGATTCTCGCGCTCCTTCGTTCCTCTGCCCCTGTATTCAAGGACGGCACGTGGACCGGGTCTACCGTCGCGCTCTCCATGCTTGAGAACGCTGTGACTCACGCAGATCAATTGCGCCTCCGGGTGCAGCAGAGTGGGTGGAGAACACTTACCTCCGAACACGCTCCTTATGCGGAACTCACACGCCTCGAAAAAGAGGAACTCCCGAGCTGGTTCGGGCAGGTTGCGAATGTCTTGCAAGGGCGGATCGACGGAAGACTACTGATGCTGTTCTTCGCGTCGTGGCTGGTGGAAGAAGCATTGCGACCTGGATCGGCACACAACCGCTGGTCATCAGTGGGGCTTGTCATCTCTGCGATGGCCAAGTTGTTGCAGCCAAGTCCGACTGCCCGTGAGATGAAGGAGGGGGCGCAGATTAGTCTTCCGAAGAGTGTGGAGGATAGGAGGTCTGCCGTTGCCCTCGTAACTGGTGCGATCCTCGGCGGAGATGAGAAGGCGCGTTGGAGTGAGTACCGTTTACTGCTGTTGGCGAACGACGAGAGTCTATGCTGGCATGCACGGCAATGGAAAAAAGCATGCTGTTATGATGCTCTCGCCAAGGTTTTGGACACGCTGCCTCAGCCTTTTGAAGAGTGGATGTCTGCTTGGAGTTCTATATTCGTGACAGATCGAGAGCGTGCTCGCTTTGACCTCACCAGTCAGAATGCGCTGTTGCCAAGTGTCCATTTAGTTCGCGTTGGTGTAGCGTTACTTCGACGCTCTCCTGGACGCGACGGCTCTCGATCATTTTATCCCGCATTGCGCGGACATATTCGGAGTCTTGTCGAGAATGACGCTCGCCAGGTGAGCCCCCTTGCTGACGGATTTGTTACAGAGGCGCTCGATGTTGCACCCGCTGTGCTTGGGGACATGCTGTCCGATGCTCTCGCCGTCGAACGCCCGAGTTTGAGGACGTCCAAGATGCAGATCTATGCAGTCGGCACGTTGCTTGAGGGCGGCGCACGTCTAGAGGTGATTGAGGCGGCGCTCGAAATACAAACATTTCAGTTAGTCGAAGTAGTTCGTGCGATGGAAAGCAACGGCGATTTAGATAACTTGATTCGGCCGTACTGCCAGTTGATCCGCGGCGCATATGAGGGAAGGGGGCCCAGTTGAGAGGGGAGGGAGGGTGCAGAGGGGCCGAGGAGGGCCGCAGCCGGGGCCGCCCGAGCGATGCTCCCGGCCGGTGGACAGGCCGCGCGAGCCCCTTGGGGCACACGCCTGCCCATGCCGCGCGCCCATCAGGTGCGTGGCAAGAGCCTGGGCCTGTTGGCGCCTCTTGAGCCTCAACACCACACGGCCTGGGGTGGCCCTCGTGCCGGGGCCCACCTCGCACATGCCGCGGGCAAGCCCAGGACGTGTGTTCGTGACGCTTGGAAAGGAGCGGAGTCACACGCGGGGGAATTCGCGCCCCACCCGCGTGGCGAGCCACGCCATCGGCAGGTAGGCCCCCACGATGTCGATCACGATGAACCACGTCGGTGCGGGAATCATGAAGCTCGCCGCGATGCCGCCGGCCAGGAAGAGCGTGCCGACCGCGAACGCGAAGACCCTGCGACGACTCCCCGCGATGAGGAACGCGACCAGTGCTCCGGCGAGCGTGCCGAGCGCATGAGCCAGGAACGGAAACACGAAGTGCTTTGGCTCGAACAGGTGAATCGAAGCGGCGAGGTTTGCGGAGTTGGAGGCAACGACACCGGCGGGGGCGGGAATCACCCGCGGGCCGAGCGTCACGAGCGCCATGTTGACGACAGAGCCCACGGCAAAGCCGATGATGACCGCGAGGATGTTGCGAACGATTTTCATGGGGGGCCGCGCAGTGTGACGCGCCTCTGCGCGGCCGTCCCTCTGCCCGTGGCTACGGTGTTGTCGTACAGGCGTACGGCGTCCAGGCGGAGGCGCCTGCCGCGTTCTGGGAGCGGATGGCGAAGCACATGTACGTGCCAGACGCGAGGCCGCCCCAGGTATACGTGGTGGTGTTGGCGCCGAGGTTCCGCGTGGTGACACCGTTGGTCATCTGGAACTCGGTCTCGTTGCCAGAGGTGTCCGTCCAGTTCACCCGGATGCTGGAGCTGCTGATGGCGGTGGCCGTCTGGTTCGTCGGCATGGCGGGCACCGCGGGCGTGGTGGTGCGGGCGTACGGCGTCCATTCGGAGGTACCCGTGGCGCTGTAGGCGCGGATGGCGAAGCACATATAGGTGTTGGGCGACAGGCCCGTCCACGTGTGGGTGGTGGTGTTGGTGCCTACGCTTACGGTCGTGACACCGTTGGTGATCTGGAACCCGGTTTCATTGCTGGACTTGTCGGTCCAGTTGACCCGGATGCTGTTGCCATTGAGCGCGGTCGCGGTCTGACCGGTCGGCGCCGCCGGAACGGTGAAGAAGGCGCTCTTGTTCGCGGCGAGGGAGTTCCGGTCGTAGTCGTTCAGACCGATGGTCGGATAGTCCCACCAGAAGCCCATCACGGAGGTCTCCATCCCCCAGCCCACGCTATCGGGGTGGGGAAGTCCGAAGCCGTGGCCGAGCTCGTGAGCGACGGCGCCGGTCTGCTTGCGCTGGCCGGACCACCAGTATGCGCCCTCGGCCACGTGGCCCTGGAGGCTGTCGATGGCCCAGTCGCCGACGATGGCCTGGCCGCCGTTGCCGCCGGTATACCCACGGCCTCCAGCGAAGCCGCCGGCGCCCTTGAAGAAGATCATCGTGACGTAGCCGCTCTCATTCTGCGCCGGAGGGGTAGGGAATCCGCGCGAGTGCAGCTCCGCCATGACGGCCCCCTCCATGTTGCCCGTGATGGTGATGACCCCGTCGTCGTAGATGTTCCCCGGACCCCACGAGATGCCGTACGCCTCCTTGGTGCCGTTGGCCTGAACCACCTGCACTGGGTTCCGCACGAAGGTCGCCCCGTTGTTGTGGGCCGCATAGAAGCGCTGGATGTCGGCCATCGCGTTGTTGATGGCGGTGGCCTCTGCCTGCACCTCGGCGCTGCTCACGCTCCAGTCGGTGGGCACGAACAATACCGGCACCACCGAGTAGTCCGGCCAGGGATACGGAAACGTCGGGCTGGCCGTCGCGACTCCTGGCCCCAGCGCGCCGGAGAGGAGGAGGGCCGCCCAGAGGATGCTGAGATATCGATTCATGAGACGCTCCTGAAGCAGGATTGCCCCGGTCAGGGATTCGAGCCGAGGAGGGGATGGCGCGTGGGAGTGTAAGCCGCGCATGTGTTGCCCGATAGAATGCCTGGGGGGCGGGGCGGCCCTGCTGCTGGTGGTAGTTTACAATGGCAGTGCGATTGTTCGGTGAACCCATACTGCTCGGGGGCTCCGGGCTCGGAAGCTTTCGCCTGTCGAGGTGGCTTTCGACCTGTCAATGACCCCGCCGGCCTCGCGCGGCTTGCGACTCGGGCGGAGCTGATGCGCCCGGGCACCGGCGAGTCCGCGTTCGGAGGACCGGGCTTCGGCGGCATCGGGATGGGGACCTGCTCGCTGGAAGCGTGCTCACGAGCCCCGCAGGCATCACGATGGGCAGCACATGCGAGTGCAGGCGGTTGAAGTGCCGTACACAGACGCATTCAAGACGCAGAAGGTGAGTGGCAGGAGCCTGGGCCTGTTGACTGTCTTGAGCCTCAACACCACAAGACTTGGGGTGGCCCTCGTGCCGGGGCCAACCTCGCACATGTCGTGGGCAAGCCCAGGTACTCCAGAGTAGCCCGCCCCCCCCGGGGGCCCTTCACTTACGCCAAGACCCTTGAGCCTGCTTCCACACCTCACGCAGGCGAACAGGTCGGAGTCGAACGTTCTCCTACCTCGCGGTACTGCCGAATCCGAGGCTGAGCACCGAGGAATACAGACTGGAAAGCGATGCCGCCTTCGCGGACTTGGAGACTTTCCTGGCTGCGATCGGATCGCCATTTCCCTCAGGAAGGTGAGGGCGGCTCGGACGTCCACCGAGCAGGCTGTTCGCTTGGCGGGCTCAGTGCTCCTGCCCGACGACGCAGGCCCGCGTCACCGAGAACGGAACGACAGGGCGTGGAGGTTCCGCCAGTCGCCCATGTGCCGGACGGGCGCGAAAGAGGGCGGTACGGGGTGGGAATCGGGACAGGTGAACGGCTCGAAGCCTAGTTGACCACCCAGATCAGCTCCTGCTTTGCACGCGTAATCGCAACATACTCGATATTGCATTCTTCCGTCCCGATTCGGCTGAACGTGTCCTTGAGGAGAAACACCCTCTCGCGCTCCAACCCCTTGGCCTTGTGGACGGAACTGCAAATGATGAGAGGCTGGGCGCTTTCGGCGACATCGTCGAAGAGGTTCTCGATGCGGGCCTCCAGCTCCTTCGTCGTGAGGAGGTCCTCGCTGAGCGCCAGGAGCATTCCGGCCTGGTCTGCGATGCGCTCGATGACCGGCTCTGGGTCCTTCGCCGCCAAGCGAGCGCGCTGCGCCTCGCGCTCTTCCCATGCTGCGAGCTTGGAGAGGAAGCTCTCGATGGTCGTCCCGCCGAGCTTCTTGACGATGGTCAGGAGGCTGCGCCCGATGTCCTTCCCCTCGACCTTCGCCCTCTTGCCCCGCTTGAGGAGCTTGATGCACGTCGAGACAAGCGGCGCGTTCTTGCGGCTGAGGATGAAGCATCCGGGCGTGGCTTCCTCGACCAGCTTCGAATCCGACACGTCGCGAACGATGCCTGCGGGGGCGGTGTCTGCTGCCTTGTAATCAGGCACAAGCTGCTGGGCGAGGGCCACTATTTTCTTCGGGCAGCGGTAGGTCGTCGTGAGGAAAAACTCGACCGCGCTCAACTCGCGCTTGAGCCGGTCAATGCTCTTCGAGTCGGCACCGCGGAACCCGTAGATTGCCTGTCGGTCATCGCCCACGACCACCGTGCGCCCACCCTTGCGGACCAGTTTCTGGGCAAGCAGGAGCTGGGTCAGGTTCATGTCCTGCGCCTCATCGATCACCACGAGGTCGTACCTCGGATGGATCATCTTCATCGCCACGGGGGCGAAAATCATGTCGTCGAAGTCCACGGTGCCGTCGCGCTGAGTGGCAAGCTGCATGGCTTCGTGCGTGCACCGGGCGACCGTCTCGGTGTCCCAGCCGCGCTCCCTCCATTCCGCGTCGGGTTCGACTTCGAACTGGATCGCCAACTCGACCAGGTCGGCTATGGAGCCGAACGGAGCGACGTTCTTGCCGAACGAAGCGAGCTTCCTGACGAGCTTGACCATCGGGTCGGGACTGTTGTTCCCGGCTGCCCGGCGGGCGAGAGTCAACCCCCGGTCCTTATCGAGCGCAGTGCCCTTCCAGTACGTCTTCACCGCAGCGAAGCCGAGCGCATGCAGGGTCTTCGCCGTGGCGGCGGGGTTCTTCAGCTTCGTCACCAACTCGTCCGCGATTCGCTTGTTGAACGCTGCAAGCACGATGTTCTTCTCGGGTGCGTAGGTGATGCCCTCCAGGATGGTGGTGGTCTTGCCCGTGCCCGCCCTCGCGCGAACGACCGCGTTGCCCGTCCCCGTGGCAAAGAAGTCGAAGATGGCCTTCTGCTGAACCGACCATTGTGTCCCCGCCTGAGCCTCCGAAAGGGAGGGCTGTCCTGGCTGCTGTTCGCCCGCCCGGGACGCAGGCACCTCTGGCACTACAGCTTGCGGAGGAGCCAGAGGAGGTACGGGGGCGGCGATGGGGGCTGCCTTCACGGGGCTCTTGTCGAGCTGTCCCTGGGCGAGACGCTGTGGAGTCTCACCGTGGACGTCGGCGGCGCCGATACAGAGGTCGATAGTTTGGCGCTTGCGATTGATGGGGACGGCTGCCTTGGGGGCCTCTGGTAGAGGGTCGGAGCGCTTGAGCCCGCCGTAAGTGACCCAGATGACGAGCAGCTGCACGGCGATGAGCGGCGGCCAGAACAGGTTGATGACCGTCAGCGCCGTCCAGATCAGCGCGGCCCCTTGCAAGTGCCTTGGTGAGATGAGGCGAACCAGGACCAACGTGACCACGATCGCCAACTGGTACCCGAGCACCGCCATCGGCCACTCCCGTTTCGCCCGCCAACGTGGGTGGGAGGAGGGTAGCACCGCAGGCGCCCTCATCTGAGCCGTGCGGGGCGAGTGAGGCAGCCTGTTTTGAGCACGGGGCTGGCCATATGGGAGTAATCCGACTGCCAGGCCGGCCCTGGTGGATGCGCTGCGGAACTCTTGGCGCATAAGAGGGAAGGGGCGCTGTTGAGGGGAGGGAGGATGCAGAGGGGCTAAGGAGGGCCGCTGACGGGGCCGCCCGAGCGAAGCTCCCGGCCGGTGGACAGGCCGGGCGCGCCCCCTTGGGGCGCACGCCTGCCCAGGCCGCGCGCGCATCAGGTGCGTGGCAGGCGCCTGGGCCTGTTGGCTGTCTTGAGCCTCAACACCACACGGCTTGGGGGTGGCCCTCGTGCCGGGGCCAATCTCGCACATGCCGAGGGCAAGCCCAGGTGCTTCAGAATCGCCCGCATCCCGGGAGCTCCTTCACGTGCGCCAAGACCCTTGAGCCTGCCTCCACACCTCACGCAGTAGGCGTGACGCCGGGCCCCATCAATGGCGCCGGGGATGCACGGCCGGGCAGGCGCTTGCCGCCTGTGCAGCCGGGCACCCCACCCGTGCAGTGGGCTGCACACTCGGTGGGGGCGCGGGGCGGCGGCCGGGCCCATCTCCTCGGAATACGGGGGGCTTCCCGGCTGGCCCTGTTGGTGCATTGCTGACACTTCATGTGCCGGGAACGCGCCGCCCCCCTTTTTGACGGCCTTCGCGCCGCCCAGCCCAGCGAGCACGCCCGCTGGCTGGCGGAGCCCGATGAGCCCGCGCTGCGCGAGCTGCTCCACGCGCGCTACGCCGGGAGCTACTCCTACCGCTTCCTCCATGAGCCTGGAGGGGCCTCGCGGCTCTGGCGGGCCGGCGCGCTGCTCAGCCTGGGGGAGTTCGACGCCCAGGGCACGCTCCTCTGGCACACGGGGCTGTGGTGCAAGCCGGGGCGGGACTCCCTGGACTCGGGGCTCTCCCTGGCCCTGCCCAGCCGGCGCACCGCCATGGATCGCTCCGAGCACCAGCGGCTGTGGAGCCACCTCCTGGCGCTGCTCAAGGCGCACGTGGGCTTCATGCACCAGCAGACGTCCACGCTGCACCTCATGGCGCAGCGCTACGCGTCGCGCTTCATGCGGGCCGTGCCGGTGGGCCTCATCGTCGACTACACCGAGGGGGAGAGGCTGGTGGGGGTGGAGGCCTCGGGCCTGCCGATGCAGGCGCTGGCGATGACCACGGTGCTCGCGCCGCTGCCTCCGCGTCGGCGCTTCCTGCCCGCGGGGCCGTGGGGGGAGTGGCTCGCGTCCATCCTCGCCGCCTCGGGCCTGCCGGGGACGGTGGAGCTGACTCCGCTTGCGCGCCGCCCTCGCGCTGGGGGCCTCGTGCCGCGCCCGCTCGACTGGAACGAGTCCCTGCGGCTCGAACGGCGGGAGCTGGTGGGGCCCGCTGGGGAAGGGCAGGGGGCCACGGCGCTCCCGTCCTCGCGGGCGCGCGTGGACCTGGTCCACCTGTCCATGGGCGAGCCCCAGCGGGTGGCCGAGGCCACGCCCGTGCTCCTCGCGGCCGGCTACCTGCCGACGGGCCTCCGCCCGCGCCTGGACGCGCCCGACGACATCGTCTTCCAGCACCTGCCGGCACCGGAGCGGGCGCGCGAGGCGGTGGGGCGGGCGCGGCTGGACGGCGAGGCGGCCCGGGCCCTGTGGAGCGGATGGGTGGAACGATGCGCGCGAACTTCGTAGACACGCTCCTCGCGCGGCTGGACGGCGAGGTGGCCACCATCTGGGCCACGGTGCTGCTGCGCATCGACGCGCGGCCCGACGTGGCGCGGCTGCGCGGGGCCTTGCGCGCCCTGGTGCGCGAGAGCGAGCGCCTCAACGTGGCCTGGGACGACGCGCGCGGTGCGTGGGTGCCCGCGCCGCGCACGGACGAGGCGGTGGACGCGGCCCTGCTGGAAGGCGCCGAGCCGCTGGACGAGCCCGAGGCGGTGACGCGGGTCATCAACACCCGGGTGGACCTCGCGAGGGACGTGCCGCTGCGGCTGCACCTCCACCCCCTGGCGGATGGCGCGCCGGGCCCGTGGCTGCTCGCCATCCAGCTCCACCACGCGATTGGGGACGCCAAGGCGCTCGCCCACCTGCTGGAGCGGCTCTGGCTTCACTGCGCGGGGCGCGCGTCGGAGTCGCCCCCGCTGGGCCCCTCGACGCTGACGGATGGCAAGGTGCTGCTCGCGGCGCTGCGCGGGCCGGGCCGGGTGCTGGGCCTCGCGAGCCCCCGCCGCCGGCTCCTCGCGCAGCGGGGCCTGGGCCTGCGCCGCAGTGGAGACACCGCGGGCCGCTCGTTGATGGCGACGGCGCGCCTGACACTCCCGCCTGGCCGCACGGACGTCCAGGCCTCGGAGGTCTTCTTCGCCGCGCTGCTGGCGGGCGTCGCGCTGCGCGAGCCCACGAAGGACGGGCTCATCCGCCTGCGGGTGCCGGTGGACCTGCGGCGCATGCTGGGCCTGGGGCGGATGCTGGGCAACGGCTGCTCGACGGTGCCGCTGGAGTTTCCCCTGCGGGAGGTCCGCGCCCGGCTGGAGGACGCGCCCGCCCTGGCGGCGCTGGTGCGCGAGGCGCTGCGGCGCGTGCTCGACGAGGGCGTGCACTGGACGACGGCGCTGGAGTGCATGGCGGTGGCGCGGCTCGCTCCGGGGCCCGTGCTGCGGCGCAACGCGCGCCCCGGGCTGGTGGCCGAGCCCCGCACCAACACGCTGGTGGCGACCTACCTGGGGCGGCTCGACAAGCACTTCGTGGACGCGCCCTTCCGCATCCACTCCCTGCGCAGCCACACGCCCACCTGGGGCGCGACGGGCCTGGGCTTTGGCGACACGCTCAACATCAACACGGCGACGTTCGAGGGACTGTGGACCCGAGGCGAGCTGCGCGACTTCACCGAGCAGCTCGCGGGCTGGGCGTCCTCGGGCTTCGGACTTCCGGCGGAGGTGGTCGGATCATGAAGGGGCTTCGCGACGCGCCCGCGCTCTACCTGGGCTTCATCTCGCTGCACCTGCTGCTGGGGCACCTGGGCGCAAGCCTCGTCTACCGCCTGCGCTTCGGCCGCAGCCCGCTGGCCTACCGGAGCACCGGGGCCGACTCCGCCCACACGCGCCTCACGCGGCGCATCAGCGGCGCCTCGCTGGTGTGGGCGGGCTCGGTCGTCGCGGCGGCGCTCTGGCCGCGCTGGTCCGAGCTGCCCTGGGGCCGGCCCCTGCTGGCCCTTCCGCCGGAGGTGGGCTGGGCGCTGGGCGTGCTCGGGCTGGTGGGCATGCTGGCGGCGCAGTACGGCATGGGCGCGACGTTCCGCATCGGCGTGGACGCGGGGGAGGCCCCGCCCGTGCTGCACGAGCGAGGACTCCACCGCTCCTCGCGCAACCCCATCTACGTCTTCTCCTACCTGTACCTCGTGGGCGCCTCGCTCTGGGCTCCGTCGCTGGTGACGCTCGGGGCGTGCGCGGTGCTGGGGGGGCTGTTCCACGGGTTGGTGCTCCACGAGGAGCGCTACCTCTCCGCCCGCCTCGGCGAGGCCTACGCGCGCTACCGCCAGCGCGTCCCCCGCTACCTCTAAAGGCCCCATGCAGCCCACCCTCGCCCCCGTCCGCGCTTCACCCGCTGCCCCCGCCGGGCCGGGCCCCTCCCGCGACGAGTTGGTGGAGCTCTTGCGCATCCGCCCCGCGCGGGCCCTGGGCATGGCGGCCCTCCACCTGGGCGTGTGGGGGCTGGCCGGCGTGGGGCTCGCGCACGTCAGCGGCTTCTGGCTGAAGCTGCCCCTGTGGCTGCTGGGGGCCCAGGGCGTCATGGGGCTCATCCAGCTCGACCACGACGCGTGGCACGACACCCTCTTCCCGAGGCCCTGGCAGAACCGCCTCTTCGGCAACGGGCTCAGCCTGCTCGTGGGCATCGCCTACGAGCCGATGCGGCACGACCACCGCGCGCACCACCGCTGGAACCGCACCGAGAAGGACCCTGACGCCTACAACGCGGGCCGCCGCTCGCCCGGGCTGTGGGCACTCTTCTACGCCACCGTGCTGCTGGGCCTGCCGCTCAGCCTCGTCTACTTCAACGTCCTCTACCCGGTGCAGCACTTCGACGCCGCCCGCCTGCGCCGCCATGCGCTGGTGCTGATGGGCTACGGGGCCTTCTACGCGCTGCTCTTCTGGCTCCTGGCGGTCCACGGGCTCCTCGGGGGCGCGGTGGAGTGCTGGCTGCTGCCGGTGCTCTTCGCCAGCCCCCTCAACGGGCTCAAGTCCATCTCCGACCACCACGCCAACGTCTGGCGCGGCGACCGCTTCCACACCGCGACGACGGTGCGAAGCACCCGGCTCGTCACCTTCCTGTGGAACGGCCTCAACCACCACCTGGACCACCACCTCTACCCGCGGGTGCCCGGCTACAACCTCGCGCGGCTGCACGCGCGCCTGCGCCCCGAGCTGCTCGCGCGCGGGGCCCCCGTCTTCGACAGCTACCTCCACGTCATGTGGCGGGCCCTCCTGGCCGGCCCCATGGTGGTGGAGGAGGACGTGCGACTCGTCACCCTGGAGCGAAAGCGCCCATGAACGCCCTGCGCCGGCTGTACGCGGACATCCGCTACGAGGACGGCCGCTGGCCGCTGACCCGGTGGGACCTCAACCTGCGCTACCTCACCAAGAGCCTCCTGCACCTGCCGGAGCCGCGCTCGGCCGAAACCGGGGAGCACTTCGCGCGAGTCGCCCGGTACCTCGCCTCGGGGAGCTGGCGGCACGCGGGCGCGCCGGAGCTCCGGCTGAGCGCCGTGGGCGACATGATGTGGATTCGCAGCGGCTTCCACCGCGCCCTGTCTCCCGGCGTCCGGGAGGTGATTGCGGGGGACGCGGTGGCCTTCGCGAATCTGGAGACGCCGGTGGACCCGTCGCGGCCCGTGCCCCGGCTCGTCTACGAGACGCTCCACTACAACGCCCCGCCGGACTACCTCGCGACCTGGGAGGGCACGGCGCGCCACCGCGTCTTCTCCCTCTGCAACAACCACGCGCTCGACCAGGGCGCCGAAGGGCTTGCGCGGACCCGGGGGACGGTGCTGGCCTCCTCCCAGCACCGCTGCGTGGGAGGCCCACGGCCGGAGGACGCGGTGGCCGCCCTGGAGGTGGACGGGGTGCGGATGGGCATCGCCGCCGTGACGTATGACATCAACCACCTGGTGGGGGCGCCGCCCGCCGGGGTGCCGGTGACGCGGCTGGGCAGCCCCCTCCACGCGCCGGACTGGGCGCGGCTGGGCGCGCTCATCGACGCCGCTCGCGCGGTGGGGCCGGACCTGGTGGTGCTGATGCCGCACTGGGGCTTCGAGTACGAGTACTGGCCCGAGGCCCTCCAGCGCGAGCACGCCTGCCGGCTCATCGAGCGCGGGGCGGACGTCCTCCTGGGCTCCTCGCCGCATGTCCTCCAGCCGGTGGAGTGGGTGTCCATCGACGGCGCGGACGCCACCTGCCCCACGCAGGTGCGCCGGGGCGGGCCCGCGCGGATGGGGCTCATCGCGTACTCGCTGGGCAACTTCCTGAGCATCATGCCCACGCTGGCGTGCCAGACGGGGGCCGTGCTGAAGCTCGCGCTCGCCCGGGACGCGCGGGGCGTGCTCCAGCCGGTGGATTTGCGCGCGGTGCCCACCGCCTGTGGACGGGGACTCGGTGGGGAGGGGTTCCTCGACGCGGGCGTGGTGCGCCTGGACGAGCTGCCCCGCAAGCGGGCGGAGCCGCACCTCGCGCATGCCCGGCGGACGTTGGGCGCGCTGCTTTCGGAACGGAGGGACTGAGGATGTCGTCGATTGAGGAGCAGTTGGAGGCGCTCACCGTCGGGATGGCGCGGCAGGTCGCGAGCTGGCTGCCGACGGTGACGCCAGAGCGCTACGTGGCGTTCCTCGACATGATGTACCACTACACGCGGCGCAGCGGAGACCGGCTGCGGCTCGCGGCCGAGCGCGCCACGCTCCCCGAGCTGAAGGCCTTCTTCGCGGAGCTGGCGGGGGACGAGCAGTCGCACTACCTGCTGGCCCAGGCGGACCTCGCGGCCTTCGGGCGCGAGCCCTCGTCCGACACGCCTCGCGAGGTGGCCGACTTCCACGCCTTCTGGGAGGGAATCGGACCGGAGCGGCAGCTCGCCTTCCTGGGCGCGCTGCGCGTGCTGGAGGGCGTGGCGGGGCACCTGGGAGGCGAGGCCCGCCAGGGGCTGGGGCGGCTCGGGCTGGAGCGGACGAAGGCGCGCTTCATCCTCGTCCACCTCGACGTGGACCTGGAGCACGGCGCGCGGGCCCAGGCGCTCTGCGCGGCGCTGGGGGCCGGGCACCCGGAGCCGCTGCTCGAAGGGGCCCGGCGGGCCGCCGACTTCTGGGTGGCCATCCACCGCGCGGCGCTGGCCGGTGAGGCGCGGCCCTGAGCGGGCGCCTCGGCGTACGGAGAGGACGCGGCGCTCCTCGTAGACGAGGCGCCGTCATGGGAGGCAGGGACCTCCTCAGGATACGTGGATGGCGACCTTGCCGCGGGCGTGTCCCTCCTCGAGGTACGCGAGGGCCTGGGGCAGCTCCTCGAACGGGTAGGTGCGGTCGATGACGGAGCGCACGGAGCCGTCGGCCAGGCGGTCGCGCAGGTACTCCAGGTCCTCCAGGTTGCTCTTCATCGTCAGGGCGCCCATGCGCTTGCCGCTACCGAGCGAGCGCAGCGGCCCGAGCAGGAGCGCCGCCGCCATCTGCTTTCCCGCTCCGCCCGTCATCACGTAGCGGCCGCCGGGCGCGAGCGCGCGCTCGTAGGCGCTCAGCGAGTGGTAGCCGTTGGCCGCGAGGATGACGTCGTAGCGCTGGCCGTTGCGTGTGAAGTCCTCCTTCGCGTAGTCGATGACCTCGTCGGCTCCGAGCGAGCGGGCCAGGTCCTGGTTGCGGGCGCTGCACACCGCTGTCACCTTCGCGCCCAGCGCCTTGGCGAGCTGCACGGCGAAGGTCCCCACGCCTCCCGAGGCGCCATTCACCAGCACGGACTCGCCCGCCTGGAGGCGACCCTCGCGACGCAGACCCTGCAGCGCCGTCACGCCGGCCAGCGGCGCCGCGGCGGCCTCTTCGAAGCCGAGGCTCGCGGGCTTCGAGGCGAGGACGCCCTCGGGCGCGCAGACGTACTCCGCGAAGGCGCCCCAGTTGCTGCTGCCCAGCTCGCCCATCACTTCATCTCCGGCCTTGAAGCGCGTGACGCCGGAACCTACGGCCTCGACCACGCCGGCCAGGTCGCAGCCGAGCACGTTGTACCTGGGCTTGAAGAGTCCGACCGCGAGCCTCGCGAGGAAGGGGTCGGCGCGCAGGAGGTGCCAGTCGGCCGCGTTGAGCGCGCAGGCCCGCACGCGCACGAGGACCTGGCCTGCGCCCGGTGTAGGGACGGGGCGCTCCTCGTGCTTCAGGACCTGGGGTGAGCCGTACTCGTAGAAGGTGATGGCGCGCATCAAAGGGACGGCTCCAGCGGCAGGGGGCACGAGGCCCGGGAAAGCGAGGAACTTGTTCTGCCTATCACGTGAACAGATCCACCTGGCGCGGCATCGCTCCTTCCAACCGCAGCAGGAACTGCTTGGTCGGCAAGCCGCCGCCGAAACCGGTGAGGCTGCCGTTTGCGCCGATCACGCGATGACAAGGCAGCACGATGGGAATCGGATTGCGCCCATTCGCCGCGCCCACTGCGCGCGTCGCCGTGGGTCTGTCCACGCGCAGCGCGAGTTCGGCGTAGCTGATCGTGCCGCCAAATGGAATGTTGGCGAGTTCCGACCACACCTGGCGCTGGAACTGCGTCCCCAGTGGCGCCAGAGGCAGTTCGAAGCCCCGGCGTTTGCCCGCGAAGTATTCGTCCAGTTGCTTCTGGGTGTCCCGCAGTACCGCGTGGTCGCCTTCATGCCAATCCTCGCTACGACGCATCGGGTGGCGCGGTGCATGGAACTCGATAGTCCGCAGGCCCGCGTCATTGCCGGCAATCAGCAACGCCCCGACCGGGCTTTCGATGTGGCGATAGAACAGTTTGCTTTGCATTACGCGGTCACCTCCATCGAATCCTTCCACAGATGAATCACCGCATAGGCGCGCCAGGGACGCCAGGCTTCCGCCCGCGCGGTCAGCGCCTTCGCGCTCATGCGCGAACCATCATTGGGTACCGCGCGCTGCAGCACCAGGTCGTCGGCGGGGAATGCATCGGGATGGCCCAGTGCGCGCAGCGCGATGTAGTGGGCGGTCCACGGGCCGATGCCGGGCAACGCGACCCATCGCGCCGTGAAATCGTCCAGCGTGCGCTCCGGCTTGAAGTCGACGTGGCCATCCAGAAGCGCGCGCGCCATGGTCCGTACGGTCTGCGCACGCGCGCGTGTCAGGCCGATCGCACCCAGGTCGGCGTCGGCCAGGGCATCGGGCGTGGGGAAGATGTGGTCGAGTCCAGGCGCGAGGGGTGTGGGCAGTGGCTGACCGAAGTGATGCGAAAGTCGCGTCGCCAGTGTGCGTGCGCCGGCGACGCTGATCTGTTGGCCGATGATCGCGCGCACCGCGATCTCGAATCCGTCCCAGCCGCTGGGAACGCGCAGTCCCGCGCGCTGCTTCAGCAACGGACGCAGCCGCGCATCGGCGCCGAGCGCTTCGATGATGGTCCGCGGATCCGCGTCGAGATCGAACATGCGTCGCAGCCGATGGACGATCTCCAGCATCTGCGAAGGGCGCGCGCCGTGCAGTTCGAGCCGCAGGGCATGGTCGTCCGCCAGGCGATGCGATGCGGGCCATTGCGAAACACGCAGCCAGCCCGGCGCATCGCTCGAGCCGATCACTCGCGAGTAACTCGTGGCATCCACCACTTCGACACCGGGCAGCGCGCGCCCGCGCAGGAAATCGAGCATCGCGACGAAGTCGTAGGGTGGGCGATAAACCAGGCGCAGCGTCAAGGTCTCGCCGGGAACTTCGACTCGTTGCTTGCGCAGGTCGCGCGGAGCCATCCGATAGGCTTGGAGGAAGGCGGCGTTGAAGCGGCGCAGGCTGCCGAAACCGGCCGCAAGCGCGACTTCGGTGATCGGCATCGCCGTTTCCGTCAGCAACTGTTTGGCGAACAACAAGCGCCGCGTGCCATGCACCCCCGTTGGCGACACGCCGAGGCGTTCGACGAACAGCCGACGCAATTGGCGTTCGCCGATGTCGACGCGTTCGGCGAGCGCCGACAGTGGCTGTTCGTCGAGAACGCCTTGTTCGATCAGTTTCAAAGCGCGCGCCAACAGCGCATCACCACGACGCCATGCGCCGTCGCCGGGTGACAGTTCCGGGCGACATCGCAGGCAAGGCCGGTAGCCGCCGGCTTCCGCGGCGGCTGCGCTGGCGTAATACGTGAAGCGCTTGGCCGTCGGCGCCGGACAGACGGGGCGGCAATAGATTTTGGTGCTGGTGACCGCGGTAAAAAACAGCCCGTCGAAACGTGGGTCGCGGGTGAGTCGCGCCTGCTCACAGGTGTGCGCGTCAGGGATCGCAGTGGCGTTGGCAAGCGTCGACATAAGTGCAGGCTAGCACCGCGCCGGGAGGCGGACTCGCCGGATTCGGACATCGTCATGAATGTCCGGTTCGTTCAGCGATTTTGTTCAGCCGACGCCGCTCAACCGGTCACTTCAGCGCGCGCATCAGAGGGACGGGGGCGCTGTTGAGAGGGAGGGGCAGAAGGGTGCCGCGGGATTCCTCGAGTGGCTCACCCATCCGCATCTGGGCGGCGTGACGCGGATGCTCGGCGGAGGTGGATTGGGCGCTCGCGTTGGCGGGCGTGTCGCTGCCTGTGCGGAGGCTGGAAATCGTCAGGCGGTATACGCTGGCGACGTGAACGAGGCCCTGCACAGCTACTTGGAGCGCGCGGCGGAGTCCTTCGAGCGGAAGGAGGAGGAAGAGGCCTTCGGCGCGGTGATGGATGCGTGGCGCGAGTGTCGCGCGAGCGAGCTGGTCTTGTTCGCCCAGCAGTTCGAGGCGCGACTCGACTCGACGCATGCGGGGCGGGAGGGGGAGTACGCGCAGGCTCGTCACGCGGCGCGGGACCTGGCTCGCGGGCTGGGGGCGCAGGGGCAGCCGCGCGAGGTGGAGGCGCAGCTCGATGCCCTGCTCGACTGCCTGCCCGACCCCCGGTTCATCCCCGGGTTGCTCGCCATCGCGAGCCTCCCCTCGGCGGAGGAGCCTCAGCGGGTGTCGAGGCTGTGCGCGGCGCTCCGGCACGTGGGGCCGCCCTTCGACGTCGAGCCCCTCGATGGACTGTATGAGCGGATGAGGCCGGAGTCTTGGGCCTCGGCCGCGCGGCTGTCTTTCGTCATCAGCCTGGGGCGTGACTGGGTGCCGCGGGAACTCGACGCGAAGGCGCGGGAGCTGCTCGCGGCGCTGTGGGAGGCCATGCGTGTTCGCGCGGATAAGGAGTCGCGAAACGTCAGCATCCGGGAGCAGTGGTTGCCCCGTGTCTATGCCAACCCCGAGGACGACGACGTGCGGCTGGTGATGGCGGACCAGTTGCTGGAGACGGGCGACCCCCTGGGCGAGTTCATCGCGCTCCAGTGCTCTCCCATTCCGGACGAGAAGCGCATCGACGCGTTGCTCGCGACGCACCTCCGGAGCTGGGAGATGCCGCTAGGTGACCACATCGATAGTGGGGCGACCCGCTTCGAGCGGGGCTTTCCCGTGGCGGTGCGGATGGCGAGGGAGGCGGCCTCCCTGATTCTCCCCGAGCCGGGACCGGCCTGGAGCACGGTGCGGGAGATCGACTGGGCGGCGGTAGCCTGGTCGGTGGTTCATGCGCAGTGGCTCGCGCATCCGCATCTTCGGGGCGTGACGCGGATGCGACGGGTGGAGCTGTACTGGGCCCGGTTGATGGGGCAGCCGCCTTCCGTCAGTCGGCTGGAGCTGTGGGGGTCTGTCGCGATCGAAGCGGTCGGCACGCCCGCGCTGGGGGATGTGTTCGACAGGCTGGCCCTGTGGCCGAACCTGTCGTGGCTGGAGGTGCGCGCCGGGCACGCGTCGGACGTGAGTCTGTGCGCGAGCTCCACGCTGGCGACGAAGCTGGAGCGCTTCGATGTCACCCTTCCGGGCGTCTGGACGCTCACGGTTCGCCCGGGCGACGAGGTGCCCATCGAGGCGATGCTGGTGAGCGCCCGGGCTGTCGAGTCGTTCGCGAGGCTCCTTTCCGCGGCGGAGGGTTTTGGGACTCGGGGCCTGCGGGTGCGCTGTCATCCCGCGGTCGACGCCGCGAGCATCAATGACCTGCGGTGGGCCACGTCTGGCTTCTCCCACGTCGAATGGGTGAGCGTGTCCGCCTTGCTGTAGAATGGCGACGTGGATGACATCGCGTACGCTCACCTGGAGCGCGCCGCGGACGCCTTTGCCCGGCACGACGAAGCGCAGACGCTCGCCGAACTGTTGGCAGCCTGGCGGGCGTGCCACTCACCGGCCCTGGTCAGGATTTGTGACGAGGTCGAGAGGCGCTCGGTCGCGATGCGCATCGCCGTGGATGCCGACGCCGGGCCACTGAGGCCAGTCCCGTGTGCCCGTCGAAGCCTCGGCGCATGAGAGGAAAGGAGGTGCTGTAGAGGGGGAGGGCCCCTTCACGTAAGCCAAGACCCTTGAGCCTGCCTCCACACTTCACGCAGACGAACACGTCGAAGTCGAACGTCCTGCTGAGCAACTCGGCGTAAGTCCAATCGCGGTGTCCTCTCTTTCATCCGTTCCTTCCTGGCCGCTGCCTCAAGCCCCGCGCTCGCCTCCTCCTCATCTGCTTGAGGGAGCACGGGAGGACGCCATCGCCGCGCGAATCCCTCGCGGCGACGTGTTGGTGTTGGGAGAGGTCATGCAGATGTCGCTGGATGTAGCCGTTGGTCGTCCATGTCTGGGAATGCCGCGATTCGCGACCAGCCTGCATGGGTCGGTGCGTATTCGGTTCGAGGCGCCGTCACCGTCAATTGCGTGGGGTCGGCCGCCTTGAGTGGATGACGTTCAACGTGTGGCACATCCAGGGAGAAGACAAATGCGAGGATTCATTGCGGTGCTGGTGGCGGTGGGGGCGTTGATGACTGGCTGCGGAGGGGTGGAGGCCGACGCGACGGAGGCGGACCTCCGGACGGAAGACTCGGGTGACAAGAGCGCACAGGTCGTCCACTGCTCTACCTGCACCCTCGCGTACAACCGGTGCCACACTGCCGCCAATGGCGACCCGGCGAAGGAAGCTGTGTGTTCCGACACCTTGGTGGACTGTCTGGCCATCTGCACCTGACCGTCGCTCACGAGGCTCGAAGGGTGCGGCCGTGCTGCTCAGGCGGTCGCACCCTGGAGGTGGCTCGTGCGGGCTGATGGCCGCATCAGGTCGGCGCTTCCCGCACCATAGGGAGGGGGGCGCCAGTTCAGCGATGAGGCTGTGCGTGTAGCCCTCCAGCGCCTTGGGCAGGGCAACGCCCGCCGGGCGCTCCACGAGAGCTTCGGCATCCTCCTCGGACATGGTCTGAAACAGGGTCAGGGGAACTCTCTGGCCAGGGAATGCCCGAGCCTCACCGTGCGGCGCTTCGCCCAGGACGGACAGGAGCATGTGTCTCGCTCCTGGCGCCAGTCCGTGGTGTAACGGCCCGCCTCAGCTTCTCGAAACGGGAACGGAGCGCGGCAGCCACACGGTGAACGTGGTTCCTTCCTCCTGGCTGGAGCGGGCCTCGATGTGCCCCCCGTGCGCGCGAGCGATCTCCTGGGCGATGAAGAGCCCCAGCCCAAGGCCGGACGTCGGATGCCCCTTGTCCGTCGCCCTCCTGAAGGGCTCGAAGAGGTGCGGGAGCAGGTCCGAGGGAATCGCCGGGCCTTCGTTGTGAATCTCCACGCACACCTGCTCTCCCTCGTCGCGCAGCACGAAGTCCACGGGAGTGTCCACGGGGCTGTAGTCCAACGCGTTCTTGCCCAGGTTGCCGAGGAGCTGCGTGAGCCGGTCGGCGTCCCACTCGCCCTGGAAGTGGCCCTCGTGGACGCTCATCCGGAGCGCCCGCTGCGGATGGCCGATCTCCAGCTCCTCCCTGACTTGTTGACAGAGGGCGCGCAGATTGGCGGGGCGGGGGCTGATGGGGATGCCTCCTCCCAGCCGCCCGCGCGTGAAGTCGAGCAGGTCGGAGATCATCCGCCCCATGCGCTCCGCGCTGAGCGCGATGCGGCGCACGGCTGTCAGGTGCTTCGGGATGATTTCCTCCGAACGCATCAGCGCGTTGACGGACAAGAGGATGGCGCCGAGCGGACTGCGCAAATCATGGGAGACGATGCCGAGGAATCGCTCGCGGAACTCGGCCGTCTGCCGCAGCTCCTCCTCGATGCGCTTGCGCTCGGTGATGTCGGTGTTGACGGCGACCGCCCCGATGATGTCGTCCCCGATGCACACCGGGGCGGCGGCGCAGCGCACCACCACGTCCTGGCCCGTCAGCAGGTGGCGTGCACGGACCTCCTGGGTGGTGGCCTTCCCCCGGAAGGCTCGCATGAAGGGCTCCTCCTCGGGCGTGAGCCGGTGGCCGTCCTCGGCGGAGTGGTTCCGCAGCCGCTCTCCCAGGCTGGCGACGTTCTGGTTCAACTCCTCCAGGGACTGGAAGCCGAGCATCTCCAACGCGGGGCCGTTGGCCAGCTTGATGCCGGTGGCATCGCCCACGTACAGGGCATCCGGGATGGCCTGGAGGATGGCCTGAAGGATGGCCGCGTCACGGGTCATCTCCTCCGCGGTGCGCGTGCGCTCGGAGAACAGCCGCTCCTGGGTGGCGCGCAGCGTCTCGGTGGCGAGGGCCTCCCTCCGCCGGCGCGAGTGCACCCGCTCCGTCACGTCCGAGGCGACGACGATGACGGCCTCCACCGGACCCTGGGCGTCGCGGACGGGCTCGTAGACGAAGTCGAAGTACACCTCCTCGAGGGCTCCGCCTCCCTGGCGCATCAGCCGGGCCGGGACCTCCCGGCCGACGTAGGGACTCCCCGTGGCGAGCGCTCCATCCAGGAGCGTCTCGAAGCCCTGGCCCACGACCTCGGAGAGCGCCTCGAAGAGAGGCTTGCCCAGCACCTGCTCGGGACTTCGGCCCCAGATGCGGCACATGTGGGGATTGGCCAGCTCGATGACGTAGCGGGGGCCGCGGAAGATGGCGATGCCCGTGGGCGCCTGCATGAAGACCGTCTGGAGCCATTCCCGCTGGCGCTCGGCCTCCGTGCGTGCCTGGGTGGCCAGTGTCAGGGACTCGTTTCGCGCACGCACCGCCTCGCGCAGCTCCTGGTTGGCGGCCTGGAGCTCCTGGGCCCGACGCGGCGATTCCCCTTCCATTTCCGCGGTGCGCCCCAGGAGGGCCGCCGTGTGCTCGCGAGACAGGCGCACGAAGTCGGTCACGTCCTCCAACCGGTGGAGGACGTAGCGCACCTCGCCCTCGGGGGAGAGGACGGGGGTGTTGAGGGGACGCCAGTAGCGCTCCTCGAAGCCGCCGCCTTCGGCCTCGGGTCGCTGGAGGTCGTGCTTCTGCACGGCCATGGTGTCCGGCGCGCGCGTGGTCAGGGCCCGCTCCAGCGAGGCGCGCAGGTCGCGGACACCGGCGGCATGCGCGTCATCCAGGCGGTGGCCGAGGAGGCCCTCGCGCGTCGTCCTGGTGGCGCGCAGGTAGGCGTCGCTCACCGCCACGAGGGTGAAGTCCGCGTCCGGCAGGATGGCGAGGTATGCGCCCGGGAGCTGCTCGAAGAGCTGCTGGAAGTCGGGAGGATGGGACGGAGGCATGGCGAATGTGAGCCAGCTTGTCCTGGTGAACTCACGGCGGTGAACCGCGACCACGGGGCCGTGGGCCGCAGCGTTCCCAGGCGGACGGTCCACGGCTCATCGCCGCTCCGCTCGTGGGGGATGACTGCTGTCAGGGCCCTGATGACCGCAGACATCAGGACTCGCTCCTGGCCTTGCGAGTCCCTGCCTCCAACCCATTGAAATCAGGGAGGCGGCTTGGCCACATCGGGCCACTTGAGCGTGGCATGTCGGGTGCAATCAGACAGGACATCGCCGCACTGACCGACCCCACCCGCCGCACTGCTTGAGGAGCCTCCCATGCGTAGCCGCCGCCTCGGTTCGTCCCCCTCCCGTTCCTCGACCTTCTCCTCCTCCACGGCGTCCAAGCCGAAGCCGCCCGCGCGAGCCAACACGCTGCCCGCCTCGTCGCCGTCTTCGCAGACGCTGAAGCCCTCGCAGACGAAGCCCGTCGCGAGCACGCCGACGGCGCCGGAGTCCAAGCCGGTGAAGCACCCGGGCATGCCCGAGGGAGGCCCGTCCTACAGCCCCTGGGAGAAGACGACGGGCCAGGCCTCGGACATCATGGTGAGCGGAGGAGACAACAAGCTGACGGCGCCCGCGGGAGCGAAGCAGAACACGCTCGTGGACAGGCCGGGCCGGCCCTTCGAGCGGGACACCTACGGCGGCGGCAAGCTGAGCGGCAACGTGGGTTCGATGCAGGCGTCCACGACGAGCTACAGCGGCAATGGCGTGCGCTACAACTCGGCGCAGGCCGAGGTGAATGGGCCGAGCGCCGCGTACGAGTTGCAGAAGACGCACGAGGGCCGGTTCGGCACGACGAGCGGCCAGCTCACCGCGGACGCCACCAGCTTCAAGGGCCAGGCACAGGCGGGGTATTCGCTGGACAGGAACTCTCACGCGTATACCGGAGCGCTGACGGCGAAGGCGGAGACGGGCGTGGGCGTGGGGGCGAGCGCGAGCCACGACTTCAACCGGCACGTGGGCGGTTACGTGAAGGGCGAGGGAAGGGCCTCCGCCAATGCCTACGCGGAAGGCGTGGCGAGCCTGGACCCGAAGACGGCGACGGCGATGCTCTCGGGGCAGGTGGGCGCGTCGGCGACGGCGGGAGCGTACGGCACGGCGGGCGGGCACCTGGGCCGTTTGCACGGCTCCGTCACGGGAGGCGTGGTGGCGGGAGCGGCGGCGCAGGCGGGCGGCAAGGTGGGGCTGGAGAATGGCTTCTTCAAGACGGCCGCGGACGTGAATGCCGCGGCGGGCGTGGGCACCCACCTGAAGTCGGACGTGGCGGTGGACCTGCGTCACCACATCAAGCCGGGAATCGCGTCGGGCCTGCGTCCCAGCCTCGCTGGTGCCACGAGCGTGGCGTCGCCGGCGAGCACCATCCAGCCGGAGAAGTCGCGCATGGAGAACTTCTTCGCCAAGGCCTTCCACACGACCTGATACGCCCCAGGGGGCGGCGGCTTCGATGGCCGCCGTCTCCACGCAAACGTCCCCTACATCAGCCCTCCGTGAAAGCGGCCGAAGTATCGGGCGAGCAGGAAGGACGCCGCCACGAAACCGCAAGCGGCCGGCAGCAGATGCGGCCACTTGCGGTGGTCGAAGTTCCCGACGCGCCCGAGCAGCGCATACGCGACGGTAAGATTGAACAGACCCTGCAGCGGGTGTCCGCCCCGCTCGACACGCGCGACCTCCTCGACTTCGACCGCATCGCGAAGAAGCTCATCGCCGCGCTCGACAGGCCCGCCGCCGAAGAGGGCACACCGACGAGCACTTGAATGACCCACCCAAGGTCCGTTTGAGTCGAAGCGCGGTTCCTGTCCGGCAAGCCCGGGTCGGCCAGAACAACGGTGGGCGTGTCGATCTGTCCCAGGCTCGTTCGTCGCCACGTTGGAAGGCGGCCGAGCACAAATGGCGCAGGCGAGGCCTGTGCCGAAAGGAGTGACGGGATGTCGAGGCTTCGGGTCAACGCATTCTCAATCTCAATCGATGGTTACGGCGCGGGTCCCTGCCAGGACCTGGACAATCCGCTGGGAGTCGGCGGTACCGCGCTGCACACGTGGGTCTTCGGCACGCGGACGTTCCAGAAGCTCCACGGCGACTTCGCCGGGGCGCTGATCGGCGACGAAGTGGGGCGGGCTGGCCCGGATGACGACTTCGCCGCGCGCGGCTTCGAGAACGTCGGCGCCTGGATTCTCGGCCGCAACATGTTCGGGCCGATGCGTGGCCCCTGGGTCGATGACGGTTGGAAGGGCTGGTGGGGACCCAACCCGCCCTACCATGTGCCCGTCTTCGTGCTCACGCACCATGCGCGCGAGCCGCTCACGATGGAGGGAGGAACGACGTTCCACTTCGTGACCGATGGAATCCATGCCGCGCTGAAGCGCGCGAAGGAGGCGGCCCTGGGCAAGGATGTCCGACTCGGTGGTGGCGTCGCCACCATCCGCGAGTACCTCACCGAGGGGTTGATCGACGAGCTCCACCTCGCCATCTCCCCCGTGCTCCTCGGTCGTGGCGAGCACCTCCTCGCGGGCATCGACATGGTGAGCCTCGGCTACCAGTGCACGGAGCACGTCGCCACGAGTCACGCCACGCATGGGGTCCTGGCGAAACAGCCCCCAACCAGGTGATTGGCCCTGGGGTTCTTGGACCCCAGGAGGGAGCGTGGTCACTGTTTCATTCTTCGGGTCGAGCGTGCGTGGGCTTGTCTGGCTGAATTCCATCCAGGCTGGTAAATCTGTTAAGTCGTGTAGTTTGATTAAGACGGCTTAATCCGGTTATGTTCCCGGGGTCGGTCATCTCGCCGGCACACACCCCAAGGACAATCACCCGTGAAGATGAAGACCCTGATTATCGGGCTGGCGTTTGGAAGCCTGTTGACGGCGTGCGGCGGCGCGCCGGAGGAGGTGGCTGACACCGAGAGCCCCATCGGCGAGGCGGAGCAGGGTGTTTGCGAGGGATATGACCAGGGCGCGCGGCACTGCACGTTCAAGTGCACGGCCAACGACTGGCGTCACTGGTATGGCTACAACGACGTCGCGTGGGGGCAGTGCGAGAACGTAGCGCGCCGCGACTGCGGCAGGGAGCCGTACAGCGTCTGCTGGAGCATCCCCTGAGTCAGGCCCACCACTCTTCGTCCCAGGAATCCCTCCCATGAAGAAGCTGACGAATCCCTTGATGATGGCGCTGGTGTCCATGGTGTGCCTCTCCGCGTGCGGCGGAGCTCCCGAGGAGACGGCCGAGGAAGCCGCTCTACCGGACCCCTCGTCCGCCGTGCTGTCGAGAGACCGCGTTCCGGGAGAGGTCAGCGCGTCCTGGACCGCGAACTGTGCCGGCTGGGAGAACGGCGCGCGCACATGTTCGTGGCGCTGCCGCAGCTCCAGTGAGTGGATGTGGGCCACGCAGAGCGTCGCGTACGGGCAGTGCAATGCCTACGCGAACAACTTCTGTGGCCTCAATGCCCACGCGACCTGCTGGAGCAGCAACTCGCATCCGTAGTCGCGGTTGACGGCGTCGAAGTCTCGGAGGCCCCGGGCTCTCTCGTGAGCTCAGGGCCTTTCTTCATGTCCGGTGGTGCACGCGGGCCGGGCACAAGTCAGGCGCGCAGCGCGATGGCCGCCACCTCGGGATTGGCGACCTTCAGGAACCCCTCTCGCTGGACGAAGATGGAGCGGTCCAGCCGGCCCGAGTTGAAGACAATCTCTTCGTGCGCCAGCAGGCCCGGGTCCACCACGAGCTTGAGGTCCGGGTGAAAGGACACCGGTGGGACGGCGCCCATCTCGCAGCCGGTGAGCTCCTGGGCCACCGGTGGGGGCGCGAACATCGCGTGCGTCCCCCCGCCGAGCGCCTTCACCGCTTCAAGGTCCACCCTGCAATCTCCAGGCACCACGGCCAGGAAGTAGCGCCGCTCCTTCTTGCCCTGCTTCACCATCAGCACCATCGCCTTCGCCGCCTGCGCGAGCACGTTGCCTCGAATCTGGCTGATGAGCTCCGTGCGCCCCTCGGGCTCATGCTCGACCACGCGGAAGCTCGCCCCGTGCTCCTGGAACAGCGCGATGAGCTTGTCATGCAGGTCCGTCGTCATGGGGTCAGCCTTTCGTCAGGGGGTGAGGAACCGCGGGCGCCCGCCCCAGTCCGGGCAGGCGTTTTCCCAGCACGACGAGCACCAATCCCGCGAGCACCAGCAGCGCGGCGGCCACGTGCATCCCACTCAGTCGCTCACCCAGCACGAGCATGGAGGACGCCATGCCAAACACAGGCACGAGCAGCGCGAAGGGCGCCACCACGTTGGGGGAGTACTTGCGGAACAGATGTCCCCAGATGCCGAACGCGACGATGGTGGCCAACAGCCCCGTGTACAGCACCGCCCCCAGCCCCTTGAACGTCCCCAGCCGAGGCAGCGCCTCCCACTGGCCCTGCTCGAAGAGAAACGACAGCACGAGCAGTGGCAGCGGCGGCACCACGCTCATCCACACCATCAGCCGGAAGGTGTCCACCGCCGCCTTCTTGATGAGGATGTTCGCCACCGACCAGGCCATCGCCGCGCCGATGACGAGCGCGAAGCCCTCCCTGCTCACACTGCCCTGACGCGTGCTCGCCAGCAGCAGGATGCCCGACAGCGCCACGCCCATCCCCACCCGTTGCCACGCGGAGGGCGCGTCCTTCAACACATACGCGGACAGGACCGCCGTGAAGATGACCTGCGATTGAATCGCCAGGGAAGACAGTCCCGCCGGCATCCCCAGCTTCACGCCCAGGTAGAGCAGCGAGTACTTCACCACGCCCAGCACGATGCCCACCTTCAGGAGGGTGCTCCACGCAATCGTCCCCCGACGCAGGAAGAGCACCGCCGGGAAGGCCGCCGAGAGGAAGCGCAGGGCGGAGAAGAAGAGTGGCGGGAAGGTGTCCAGGCCCTCCTTGATGACCACGAAGTTGAAGCCCCACAGCGCGGCGACCAGCACGGCGAGGGCGATGTCTCGGAAGGCCATGGGCACTCAGCTCCAGACCACTGCCTCGTCCAGGGTCTCGTTGGGGAGGCCGATGAAGAAGGCCAGCGTCAGCCGGTCCGCTCCGCCCACCCGTTCAATCGCATGGTAGTACGTGGGGTTGAGCAGGTACACGTCCCCCGTCCTGGGCTTGAAGACATTGCACGCATGGCCTTGGACGACCCCTTCGTCGTATCCCAGCCCGCCCTTGATTTTGAAGGCCTCGTCTTCCGGGTTCCACTTCTTCCGGTAGTGGTACAGCTCTCCTCCCGCGTCACACTCCTGGAGGCACACCACGCAGCTGAGCTGGTGTCTGAGCTGGGAGACCTTCATTCCCAGGGAGGCCGCGTCCCGCATGATGTTGTCGTTGTGCAAGGGGTTGCGCACGCCGTCGGCATGGATGCGCACGATGCACTCGGCATAGGGGCGCCCATCCGGCTCGCGGGCGGGCTCGAAGGCGCGCAAGCCGAGCGTCTCCTTCAGCCGCCCTCTCACGCGGGTGGACAGGTCGAACCCCAGCTCCCGGAAGAGGTCGTGGGTCTGCTCCGCCTCCCGGAAGTACGGCTCCGGGTCGGGAAGGAAGCGGGCCAGATAGGGGCCAATGGTGGTGAGCGCGCCATTGACATAGCGGGTGGTGGTGGCGCGCGCGAACTGGCCCTTGATGCGCTGGCAATGACTGTCGAACGTCTCCCGGGGGAGCAAGTCCCTCAAGACGACGACGCTGACGTCTCCTCGTACGAGCTGGCCGAGCACCTCGGGCCCGAGCGTCTGCCCTTGCCCCACGTGGTGAACCACGCTGCCCCAGTCGCCAGTCGGTCCTGTCGTCATGTTTCCACCCACCTTCAAGAAAGGGGAACCTCGATGACCTGCTCGGGAGGCAATGTCTCCCACCGCTCCGCCGGGGCGAGTGACGGGATGATTTCCGAGGCGAAAACGCAGAAGCCCGGCCCCATCAGCCGCCGCATGTTGAAGTAGCGAGGGTAGGGCGTCGTCGCGGGAGTGTAGTGGAGGAGGTACGCCCGACGGGGAGACACCGCGATGGCATTGCCCGACGAGCCGCCCGGCGGAATGGCCCGCAGCTTCGCCAGCGTGGCGCCGGGGTCCAGCGTGTCCCTCCGCGCGTCCACGACGTAGTCGAAGTACTCCGCCGAGTCGAAGCGTGACTCCGCGAGCCCCAGCAGCGTGTGCACGGTGGGCAGGTAGCCGTTGTGCATGAAGTACCAGGGCCCGGCCTGGCCATGGCGCTCCAGGGGATGGGTGAACTCCAGGCCCGCGTTGCGTGGGACGGTGGCGTGCCGCACGTGCACCGCCAGGAAATCCGTTTCGGTGTCCCAGGCTCCGCAGGCCCGCGCCCGTTCGGAAGACAGGGTGCTCGGGTCCCGGTGAAGTGCCAGGCCATGGGGCGCTCCCGCCTGACGCCACACCGCGCCCCAGCC
The DNA here is from genome assembly GCF_010894455.1 of Myxococcus eversor. Classification (GTDB taxonomy): domain Bacteria; phylum Myxococcota; class Myxococcia; order Myxococcales; family Myxococcaceae; genus Myxococcus; species Myxococcus eversor. The sequence goes on from NZ_JAAIXY010000004.1 coordinate 30,359, forward strand.
GTTGGGGTGACAGCGGAACGGACTCTCATGGTCCGCCGTGCGCCCTTCTCCCATGGCGACGGCCGCGTTGATGATGGCCCGCGTGTCGAAGCGGCCCGAGGCGAGGATGAGTCGGCACATGCTCATCCCCCCAGTCGGGCCGCGATGCAGCCCTGCAAGTGGTGGCGGACCTCGTCGAGAGTGGTCCCGCTCACCACGATGCGCCCCCTGAAGCCCGTGTGGCGCAGCTTGTCGGAGGCGAGCGTCTGGGCTCGGGGGCTCGCGCTGGCCTCGGCCGCGGGCCCACCCGCCGCGAGGCGCAGCACCTCCACCGTCACGCCCTTCTCGCGCAGGGCCTCGCCTTCGCGCAGCTCGTCCTCGGAAGCACACGTCACCTGTCCCACGCAGGCTCCGGGGCCTTCACGCGGCGGTGGGAGCGTGGGAGTGCGCTCGCCCAGGTGCGTCTCGAAGACGAGCTCCGCCCACTTGATGCCCGTGGCCCGCTCCACCAGTCCGACGAGTCCTCCTCCCGAGAGGCGGAAGCCCATCTCCACGAAGAAGGCGCCGCGAGGATTCTGGAGGACGTCCACGTGGAAGGGGCCCTCCCGGTAGCCGGTGGCATCCAGACAGGCCTGGGTGAGCGCGCGCAGGGCAGGCGCCGCCCGGTCTCCATGGGTGGCGATGTGTCCGGCCTCACGAAAGCCGCGCAGCTCCGGCGTGCCCGGAGCGGATTCTCGGGTGATGAGCTTCTCGCACGTGGTGAGGATGAGCGCCCGACCGTCATGGGCCAGCCCCTGGATGGAGTGCTCGCGTCCCTCGATGAACTCCTCGAGGAGCACCCGCTCGAAGCGCGCACCGTCGTAGTTGGACAGGGTGCTCAGCGCGCGCAGCGCCCTGTCTCGTTGCTCCGCGTTCTCGACGAGGAAGACGCCCAGGCCCCCGCCTCCGTTGGAGGGCTTCGCCACCAGGGGAAAGCCCACGCGCGTGAGCGTCTCCGCGGCCGCGGGTGAGCCCAGCTCGAAGCTGACGTGGCGCGGCTGGAGTACGTCGGGGCACGCATGGGCCAGGGCCTCGCGCTGTCCCCACTTGTCCAGGGGACTGAACGCGCCATAGGGCCAGCGCTGGCGAGGGCTGTCCTCCAGGATGGGCGCGAGCGCGAATGAGCAGTCCACATACCGCTCGAAGCCCGCGAGCAGCAGCGTCACCTTCACGCCCAGCGACTCCAGGGCGTGCTGGACCTCTTCGGGCTGGGCGGGGTGCTCCACCGGCACCTCCAGGTCGAAGGGACGGCGCCCCAGTTGCTGACGCCAGCTCAGATAGGCGGGCGTCTCCACGAGGAGGGTCTGCAAGCCGCGCCTGCGAGCGGCATCGAGATAGGGGTCCAGGCCATCCCGGGTGGCCCCGAGCTGGACGAAGGCGCCCGAGGAGTTCGTCGTCTGAATGGGCATGCGCAGTGCCTCAGCGGCCCGAGAGGGTTTCCAGCACCACTGGCCCGTGGGGGGAATGGCGCGTTTCGATGACGCCCTTGTGCGGGTCTCTCTCGAGGATTGCCCCCAGCAGATTCTTCTTTCCGCTCGGGGGCACCCCGGTTCCGAGCGGACGCAGGTAGAGCGTCCTCAGTTGGACGATGTCCAGGCCGCTCACCTGTTCGAGCGTGTTCTGCAGAGCCTTGCTCTCGTCGGAGAGGGCAGGTGCATGGGTCGCCCGCAGGAGGGCGTGGATGTCAGTGATTCGCGCTGACAGCGCCGGATGTTCCGCGTGGAGATAGCGCTCCAGGTTGCGTCCGGCGTCCGTGAAGGGGGAGTAGACCATGCAGACCAGCTGCGCTTCGCTCAGGCCGTAGGTCCGCGCGGCGAAGGTGTCCATGGCCTCGCGCATGCGGGTGACGGCCGCTTCATCCGAATAGCGGGCGCGCATCTTGTCCACGAGCGACGGTGGGAATTGCTTCTGGTGCATCAATGAGAGGGCGAACCGCACGTACTCGTCGATGCCCTCGCGGTAGGCACGTCCGAAGAGGCGCTCGCACTTGAGTCCGCGCAGGTGCGCCATCAGCGCGGGATTGGCGCAGTCGGACTCCGTGAAGCTGAACGCCAGGTCATCGAACTCGAAGCCGAGGTAACCGGTGAGCAGCTCCCAGTGGTCCCCGGACGCGTAGTCGGTGTCGTCGTAGATGGAGAAGAAGCGCAAGCTGTCGCTCACGCCCGTTTCGATGCGCCGCTCCTGGATGGCCTCCGTCGCATCGCCGCCATGGATGTCCCGGAAGTACGCTCGGGCGAGCTCGTCCATGGTCCCCAGGAAGCCCTTGAACCCCTTGTGAGCCGTGCCCTCGGGGCCCTCCAGCCCGAACTGCTGACCGAGTCGATGGACCCAGACCAGGTATGTGCGCTGCTCGCGGCGCGAGTCCCCCGTGACGATGACGTTGACGCCCCCTCCATGGGCCGCCGCCAGCCCGAAGGCATTCACCATGCTGAGGTTGCAGGCATTGCAGAAGGTGGGGCGCGCGTCGGCCTGGGTCCGGTGGCCGGTCATCAGGATGTCCACGCGGTTGCGGCGGACCAGGGACTCCGGAGGCGGGAGCTCCACGTCGAAGGCGCGCACGGTGCCGCCGTCGACGAGCAGCAGCTCGCAGTCGGGGTCCTCGAAGAGATTGAGCGCCTGGTAGCAGCGTTGGATGTTCTCCATCACCGCCTGGGGCATGCCCGCATGCCGATTGGTCACCACCCGCATCCGGAAGGTGCTGCCGTGGATGCGAAAGAGGATGAGCTGGATGGCGCGGACGAAGGCCAGCGTATAGGAGCTGTCCTTGCCTCCACCGTAGGCCACCAGGAGCGTATTGCTGGCGAGGACGTGCTTGTCTGGCAGTGCCGCGTACAGCTTCGTCACACACCGGATGGCGCCCTCCAGGTTCTCCGGGGAGAGGTAGGCGCGCAGCCTCGTGAAAGTCTCATCGCGCAGATGATGAACGGGGTGCGCGGGCTGAGCCCGCCCCGTGGCGCCAACGACTTGCATGAGGCATTCCCCCTTGTGTACGGCTTTGAAGGCCGGGGCACATGAATACCCAGGGAAATGGTCAATGCATGGGAAACGTGGCGTGCGCGAGGGTGACTGTCTGTGTGCTCGGTGACAGGCTTTGTGTGTCTGGGATTGTCCTTCAAGTGGGAGTGCCCCGCGAGGTCTCAGCCCGCACCTCGCGGAGCACTGCGGGCCTTTCAGCGGGAGGGTGAGAGGGTCTCCAGTCCCGAGGCGAACAACACCGCCGCTTCCGCCTGCTGAACGGCCTCCTGCTGACGCAGGTGCAGCAGCCGCAGGTCCTTCAAGGAGCGGAGCGCGTCGAGCAGCTCCAGGATGCTCCCGCGTCCTTCGCGATATGCGTCCTCCGCCATCTTCCTGAGAATGGGGAGCCGCTCCACCACCTCGTGCTCCAGCGTGGCGAGGGCCTGGCTCCGGCCCGAAAGGACCGCATGGGCGCGGGCCAGCTCCGCTCGCGCCTCGGCGACCTCCGCGTCCAGTGCACGTGACTCCGCGTCCACTTCAGCCGAAGCCCGGGCAATCGCGCCCTGGTTGCGGTCGAACAGCGGCACCGGCAATGACAGGCCCAGGTACACCGACACACTGTTCTCCCGACGAGTCAGCAAGGTGCCCGCGGCCAGGGAGGGCACGGGAAGCCGCTCACGGCGCGCCAGGGAGAGGCTGCCCCGAGCCATGGCCTGTCGCTCGCGAACCGCGACGAGCGACGGTCGGTGCTCCCGAGCCTGTTCCCACAGGCGCTCCAGGTCAGGCATCGCGTGGGTGTTCCCCAAGGTCCCCCGTGCACGAGGACTCCACTGGGGAAAGCCGAGCAGGCTCGCGAGCTGTCCGGCAGCATCCTCGACATCCGCCCGCGCGTTCCGCACCTCGACTTCCAGTGAGCGACTCTCGACGCCGATGCGCTCCACGTCGTAGCGACTGGTCTCACCGGCGGAGGCCCGTCCCCGGACGACCTGCTCCACGCCGCCCAGGTCCGTCTGGTTCTCCTCCAGGATGCGCAGCGACTCCTGTCGCGCCAGCAGCGCCGCGAAGGCCGCGCGCACCGCCAGCGTCCGCTCCGCGAGGGATGAGGCCACTCGCGCCTGTTCGGCCTTCACGCCCAGGTCCGCCACCTCGCGGCGAACGCCTCGCTGTCCGAAGAGGAGCAGCGGTTGCTCCAAGGTGAGCTGGTGCTGGGACACCGCGCCGGTATTGGCGCCCGAGGCCAGACGCTGTCCGCCGTAGCTGAGCGACGGATTGGGCAGCATGCCCGCCGTGACTCGCTCCGCCGCGGCCACGTCTACACGCGCCCGCTCCGCGGCTGTCCACGGACTGTGCTCGGCCAGCAAGCTCAGGGCTTCCTCGAGGGTGACGGACTCCGGAAGGCGCGGGTCCTGGGCCCGCGCGCCGCCGGTATTGAGGACCATCCACAAGACACCGAATGCAATGAAGTGCTTCATGCCGCCGCCACCTCCACCGGGTGCTCCTTCCTGTCTTCGTGCGGGTTGTCGGGCAGATGGACCAGGTCTTCCTCTGGCTCCGCTGTCGTGCCAGACGTCTTGCTCGCGAGGACGCTGTACAAGGCTGGCAGCGCGAACAGCGTCACCAGCACCGTGGTCACCAATCCACCGATGATGACGACGGCGAACGGGCGCTGCGTCTCGCTGCCCACGCCCTGGGAGAGCGCGGCGGGCATCAGGCCCAGCATGGCGAGCATCGCCGTCATGAGCACCGCGCGGAACCGGCTCGCCGCACCCGAGGGCAGGGCGGAGGCCAGTGCTTCTCCGGCGCGTCTGCGTTCATCCACGGCGCTCACCACCAGCAGGGAGGCCAGACACACCTGACCCAGCAAGGTGATGAAGCCCACCGCCGCGCTGACCGACAGGGGGATGCCACTGAGGGCCAGCGCGAAGACGCCTCCGCACATGGCGAACGGAGCCACGCCCAGGACGGCGGTGGCGCTGCGCAGCGAGCCCAGCGCGGCATAGAGCAGGGCGAAGACGACGACGAAGGAGATGGGCACGATGACGGCCAGTCGCCCGAGCGCCCGTTGCTGGTTCTCGAACTCGCCGCCCCACACCAGGAAGTTCCCATCGGGGACCGTCACGTCGCGGCCGACGCTCTCCATCGCCTCCTGGATGGTGGAGCCCAAGTCCCTTCCTTCGACGTTGAATTTCAGCGCGAGCATGCGGCTGTTGCCCTCGCGGTTGATGTTGGCGCGGCCGATGGCCTTCTCGATGTGAGACACCTCCCGCAGGGGCACATGTCCACCGCTGACGGTGGGCACGAGGATGTTGCCGATGCGCTCCTCGTTCTCGCCCTCCGACGGCGCGAACTTCACGCGCACGGGAACGGGGCGCTCCTGCTCCCACAGCTCCGTCACCACCCGGCCGCTGAGCGCCGTCTCCACCACGTCCTGCGCTGTCGTGACGTCGATGCCCGCCCGGGCCAGTGCCGGCCGGTCCAGCACCACCTGGAGCTGCGGCACGTCCGAGTCACGGTAGAGGCCCAGGTCCACCACGCCCTCGACCTCCTGGAGCGAGGCAATCGCCGCCTCCAGCGTGCCGCGCATCACCTCCAGGTCCGTGCCGAACACCTTCAGCACCACCTTGCCGCGCACGCCGCTGACGGCCTCCTCGACGTTGTCCTTGATGGGCTGCGAGAAGTTGAAGCCCACGCCGGGAATCTCGGACAGGGAGGCGCGCATCTCCCGCACCAGCCGCTCCTTGTCCCAGCCCGGGCGCCACGTCTCGGTGGGCCTGAGCCGGACGAACGTCTCGCTCATGTTGACGCCTTCGTTGTCCGTGCCGTCCTCGGGGCGGCCCTGCTCGCTGAGGGTCTCCAGCACCTCGGGGAACGCGAGCGCGCGCTTGCGCACCTCCAGGAGGATGTCCGCGCCTTTCTCCAGCGAGATGCTGGGTGGCATCTCCACGAAGATGAGGATGTCCCCTTCGTCCAGCTCAGGCAGGAACTCGCTGCCCACCTGGGTGGAGGCCACTGCCGTGCCCAGCACCAGCGCGCCCAGGCAGGCGAAGACCAGGCGTCGTCGGCCGAGCAGGCCCTGGACGGCTCGGGCATACGCCTCGCGCATCGTGACGAGCAGCTTCGGCTCCTTCACCTCGGCGTCCTGGGGCCGCAGCAACAGGGCGCAGAGCGCGGGGACCACGGTGAGGGCGAACACGAGCGCGCCGATGAGGGCGAAGCCGTACGTCAGTGACAGCGGTCGGAAGATGCGTCCCTCCACGCGCTCCAGCGTGAAGACGGGGAGGAGGGCGGCGATGATGATGGCCATCGCGAAGAAGGTGGGCCGAGCCACGTCGAGCGCCGAGTGGAGGATGAGGCCGAGCATCTCCTTGCGTCCCTTGGGCCGCCGCGCCCCCGCCACGTGGAGCACGTTCTCCACCAGCACCACCGCGCCATCCACGAGGATGCCGAAGTCGATGGCCCCCATGGAGATGAGGTTGGCGGGAAGTCCCAGCGCCTTGAGGCCGATGAACGCGGTGAGCAGCGCGAGCGGAATGACGGACGCGACGATGAGCGAGCAGCGCAGGCTGCGCAGGAAGAGCCACACCACCGCGACGACGAGCAGCGCGCCGTGCAGCAGGTTGTGGTGCACCGTGGACAGCGTCTGCCCGACAAGCATGCTCCGGTCATAGAACGGCTCGATGCGCATCCCCTTGGGGAGCACGCTCTCGTTCAGTTCCTTCACCTTCGCGTGGACACCTTCCAGCACCGCGCTCGGGTTCTCGCCTCGGCGCAGGAGGACGACGCCTTCGGCCACGTCCATGGACAGGTCATGTCCCACGGTTCCGCGTCGCGGCGTATGCGAAGCCACCACGCGCGCCACGTCGCCCACCGTGACAGGCGTGCCGTCCTCGCTCTTCAGGACGATGTCCTGGACGTCTCGCGGCGAGCGGAGGTAGCCCACGCCTCGGATGAGCAGCTCCTGGTCTCCATGTTTCAGGAACCCGCCGCCCACGTTCCGGTTCGAGCGCTCCAGCGCTTCGGTGACCTGGGCCAGTGTGAGGTCGTGGGCGAGCAGTCGCGACGGGTCCACCTGGATGTGCAGCTCCTTGAGGAAGCCGCCGAAGCTGAGCACGTCCGCCACGCCCGGCACCTGTCGCATCAGGCGCGCGATGTTCCACTCCATCTCGGAGCGCGTCTCCGCGAGCGTGTGCCGCTCACTCAGCACGCGGAACTGGTAGATTTCTCCGAGCGGCGTGGCCTCGGGCGCGAGCCGCACGTCCGCGCCGTCCGGCAGGTCCGCCGAGGCGAGTCGCTCGCTGACGACGGTGCGCGCCTTGAATGGGTCCGCCGCGTCGTCGAAGGTGAGGGAGATGAGCGACAGGCCGAAGAGGCTCTCGCTGCGCATCTGCATCATCATCGGCGTGCCGTTGAGGACACGCTCGATGGGGACCGTCACCTGTCGTTCAATCTCCTCGGGCGCGAGGCCTGGGAATTGCGCGATGACGTTGACCTGGAGGTTGGTGACGTCCGGGAACGCCTCCACGGGCGTGTCCAGATAGGCCTTCACTCCATAGAGGCCGATGGCCAGGGTGATGAGGATGACGGGGATGCGTCGTCTGACGCAGGACTCGATGAGGGCTTTCAACATGGTTTTTCCCCGGCCTCAGAGCAACTGGTCCGCCGCGCCATCGAGGAGCAGGGCGCCCTGGGTGACGACCTTCTCTCCCGGGGACAGGCCGGAGATGACGCGCACCCGTCCCTCCACCGACTGCGCCACCGCCACGGTGCGCCGCTCGAAGGTGAGGGAGTCCTGTTGCACGTAGACGACCAGTTGTTTGCCATTGCGGATGAGCACCGCCTGGGCCGGCAGGGTGATTCCCGCGTCCGTCGCTTCGATGCGCACGCGGCCGAACATGCCGGGCCGCATTCCCGCGCCCGAGGTGTCCAGGTGGATGCGCACGGGCGCCGTCCGCGAGCCCGCCGTGACGACCGTGCCCACGGAGATGACCTGGCCGGACAGCGGCCCCCGCTCGGAGGGCAACTCCACCTGGACCTTCGCGCCCTCGCGAACCAGAGGCAGGTCCCGCTCGAAGACCTCGGCCACGACCCAAAGCGCGGAGGGGTCTCCGACTTCGACGAGTGGCTCGCCTCCTGGTTGGAGTGAAGCGCCCACGCTGGCGTTGCGCGACAGCACGGTGCCGGCGATGGGCGCGCGCAGCACGAGCGTGGAGCCCGTGCCTCCTCCCACGAAGCTGGAGGCGGACTGCGCGCGGGAGAGCTCGGCCTGTGCCTCGGCCAGACGGGTCTCCGCGGCCAGCCGCTCGCGTTCAATTCCCACGCCCTGCTCCTGCATGCGGCGCTCGCGCTCGACGGCGAGCTGGGACTCCCGCAGGGCCGCCGTCGCTGTCAGCACCGCCGTGCGAGCAGACGACGCCTCAGGACAGTCGAGCGTCACCAACGCATCGCCCGGCTTCACCGTGTCGCCGGTGCGGACATGGACGGTGACGACCCGGCCCGCGAAGGGCGCGGCCACGCGGGCGATGGCTTCGTCACGGAAGGCCACGCGGGCGGGGGCCTGGAGCAGCGCGCCACTGGAGTCCGGGCTCACCACGGTGGTGGTGACGAAGGCGCGAGAGCCCTCGGCGATCTGGAGGAGCCCCTCCTGAGCGGGCTTTGGGGGTATGCGCTCCGGTGGGGCATGGGCGGGAGCCCCGTCGGAACAGCCGGCGGCGAGGGCCAGCAAGGCGAGCAACGAAAGTCGGGTCATGCCCATCCCCTGGGCAAGTCCTGGTCCACGGCCTCTTCGACTCAACCTCTTGGAATCACGAGCATCAGGGCTGCTGCCCGAGCAGGCGTGAGTGGTGAATCTTGAACCATCTGTGCACTTTCGCCACAGTCGGCGCGGTGAGAATCTCGACGAAGCTCGGGCTCGGGCTGGCGCTCACGAGCGCCGTCATCCTGGGCTCCCACGGCTACCGGCAGCTCCAGCGCGAGGAGGCGGACCTGCGCGGGGCGTCCGAGCACGAGTCCCGCTTGCTCGGAGTCGCCCTCCAGGTCGCGGTGGAGAACGCGCTGCGCGACGGCCAGTCCGCGGACGTGCGGGAGATGCTCGAGTCGCTGGAGCTTCGAGACCCGAGCGTGGACGTGCTGGTCTTCGACGCACGCGGAGGGCTGAAGGTCCACTCCTGGGGCGGAACGCAGGCGCGCCTGCTCGTCGAGTCGGACATCCACGAGGTGATGGCGTCCTCCAGGGTGGTCAGTCGATTCGAGGGGCCCGAGGGCCTCTCCCATCTGTCCGTCGTCCTCCCGTTGCGCGGAGATGATGGCGCGCCGCTGGGAGCGCTGGCGGTGGTGAAGCCGTTGGATGGCTTGCGACAGGACCTCCAGGCCACGCGGCTGAGCGCGCTGCTGTCGGTGCTGATGCTCATCGCGGGAATCTCGCTCGTGGGGTGGCTGCTGGTGCTGCTGTACATCCAGCGCCCCCTGGCGCGTGTCGCGGGCGCGATGCGCACGGTGCGCGGCGGTGACTTCTCCGCCACCGTGCAGCCGTATCAGCGGGACGAAGTGGGAGAACTCACCCAGGCCTTCAATGCGATGATGAAGGAGCTGGCGGAGGCGAGGGGACGGCTCGACGCGGAGGTGGAGACGCGCATCGCCCTGGAGACGGGCCTGCGTCGCGTGGACAAGCTGGCGACGTTGGGACAGCTCTCCGCGGGACTGGCCCATGAGATTGGCTCTCCGCTGCTCATCCTCGGCGGACGTGCGCAGGCACTCGCCGCGAGGACCGAGCTGCCCGAGGACGTCCGTCGCAACGCGGGCATCCTCGTGGAGCAGTCCGAGCGCATCACCCGCACGGTGCGACAGTTGCTGGAGTTGACGCGCAGGAGGCCCACGCGGATGGAGACGCTCGACGTGCTCGTGCCGGTGCGCGCGGTGGTGGAGTTGCTGGAGTTGGATGCGCGCAAGCGAGGAGTGCGGCTGGCGCTCGACAGCGAGGCGTCACTGCCCGCTGTCCTGGCGGATGCCGATGGCGTGCAGCAGGTGGCGTTGAATCTCCTGACCAATGCGCTCCGCGCCACGCCTCGGGGTGGGACGGTGCGGGTGTCGCTGGCACGAGGCGCCTTCCGGCTCGCCCCAGCGCTGCGGGAGCGTGAGGGCGTGAGGTTGGTGGTGGTGGACACGGGCGTGGGCATCGACGCGGAGTGCCAGTCGCGCATCTTCGAGCCGTTCTTCAGCACGTGGCCCGAGCAGGGTGGCACGGGCCTGGGGCTCGCGGTGGTGAAGGCCATCGTCGCCGAGCATGGAGGTGCTGTCTCGGTGGCGTCGCGGGTGGGTGCGGGCAGTGAGTTCACGGTGCATCTGCCAGTCGCGGACGATGACTCGCGGGGAGAGGTGGCGGCATGAGCGCGGTGGAGCGGCGACTGCTCGTCCTGGATGACGACGCGGGAGTGGTGGACTTCCTCTGTGAGAGCCTGACCGGGCGTGGCTACACGACGGTGGGCTTCACGTCGCCGACGGAGGCGCTCGCGCGGTTTCGCGAGGAGTCGTTCGACCTGGTGATTTCCGATGTGGAGATGCCCGAGCTGCGGGGCACCGAGTTGCTGGAGGCGCTCCTGTCGGAGAAGCCGGGGCAGCTCGTGCTGCTCATCACCGCGTTCGGCAGCATCGAACTGGCGGTGACCGCGGTGAAGGCCGGGGCGTGCGACTTCGTCACCAAGCCCTTCAACATCGACGTGCTCGTGCTCTCCATCGAGCGCGCCCTTCGAGAGCGTCAGCTCCGACGAGAAATCGTCCGCCTGCGCGCGGCCGTGCCCATGGATGCGCCGGGAGGACTCGTGGCCCGCAGTCCCGCGATGCGCAAGCTGTTGGAGATGGCCCGCCGCGCCGCGCGCACGGACTCCACGGTGTTGCTCACTGGCGAGACGGGGACGGGCAAGAGCGCGCTCGCGCACCTGGTCCACGCTTCGAGTGCCCGGCGCTCCGAGCCCTTCCTCCAGCTCAACTGCGCGACCCTTCCACCCGGACTCGCGGAGAGCGAGTTGTTCGGCGCGCGGCGCGGCGCCTTCACCGATGCGCGCGAGGACCGGGCCGGCGTCTTCGCGGCGGCGGGGGCGGGGACACTCTTCCTCGATGAAGTGGGCGAGCTGTCCCTGGAGGTCCAGGCCAAGCTCCTCCAGGCGCTGGAGACGGGCAAGGTGCGGCCCCTGGGGGCGAGCGCGGAAGTCACGGTGCGCGCACGCGTGGTGGCCGCGACGAATCGTCCGTTGGAGGAGCTGCTGCGCGAGGGCCGCTTCCGGCCAGACCTCTACTACCGCCTCAACGTCATCCGCCTGGAGGTGCCTCCGCTGCGCGAGCGGCGCGAGGACATCGTCCCGCTGGTGGACTTCTTCCTGGGACGGCTCGGCGGAGTCCAGGCGCGAGAGGTGCTCGGCGTGTCGGCGGCGGCGATGCGCAGGCTGGTGGGGTACGCGTGGCCCGGCAATGTGAGGGAGCTGGCCAACCTGCTCGAACGCGCGGTGGCGATGACGGACCACGACACGCTGGTGCCCGAGGACTTCGACCTGCCCGGCGCTGGAGACCCGGGCATGCGCTCCCTGTTCTCACGTGCGACAGGAGAGGAGCCGCCGCTGGAGGACGTGGAGCGGGCCTACGTGCGCCGCATCGTCGACGCGCACGGTGGCAACAAGGCCGCCGCGGCGCGCATCCTCGGCATCAACCGCCGCACGCTCTACCGGAAGCTGGGGGAGTGACGCGTCAGTCCCAGACGAAGAGCCACTTGATGCCCTTGCCGAGCCCGTAGAACACCCAGCCCAGGGGCCCGGGGCTCACCGGTCGCTTGAAGTCCAGGAACACCGAGGACAGGGTGATGTTGCCCTCCAGTCCCTCCAGGTGCGCCTTGACGGTCTCGTATTCGAGGGTGATGCGCTCCAACTCCTTCTCCACCTTGAGCGTGTCCTCGACGGTGACCGCGCGCTGGAGCAGCTCCAGGTAGCGCTCGCGGATGCGTGTCAGGTTGTCCAGGCGCACCTTGAGGTCGCGGTGCGCGTCCGTCACGTCCTCGGCGGAGACACTCTTGCTCGCCACCGTGCCCAGCGCGGGCACCGCGGCCAGGAAGCCCTCCAACTGTTCGGCCGGAATGCGCACCAGGACGGTCTCCGTCATCACCTGTTGGGCATAGCCCCCGTGGGTCTTCGCCAGCGCGGTGGCTCGCGCGGGCCCCTTCTCCGGCTCGTCGCACTCCACCTGCAGGGAGGCGCGATGGATGATGGACCGCCCCTCGATGGCCGCGCCCGGGGCACCTCCCCGCGCCGACAGGCCGTCGCTGACCTCCGCCCGCGCGTGCGGTCGAGAGGTGGAGCACGCCAGGAGCGCGAGGACGGGGACGAGGAGGAGCGGGCGCACGGAGTTCCTTGGGAAAAGAGGACAGTCGCGAACTTCCTCAGGACGCCCCCGCGCTTTTCCGCGTTCCATCCTCCGGCATCAGGGGCCCCGATGAAGAGGGCCCCTGAGCGGAACCTCACGACGACTGCTAGGAGACGCGGGCGACGGGGGCTGGCTGCACGCCATCGCCCTCGTAGTAGATGCTCGCGCACCCCTTCTCGTAGACGACGAGCACGCGATCACTCTGGCCCAGCAGGTCGGAGGCTTTCTCCGTGGCCTTGCGGACCAAGGTGTCGAACTTCGCCGAGCTCTGGCTCTGCTTGCTGCTGGCCCGGACTGTCACGACTGGCATGCGGTGTCCCGCTCCTTGGTGCCCCATGGTGGGCGGCTCCAGGCAAGGCCCGGCTCCGTACCCATCCGCAGGTAACCAACGCGTCATAGCCAACCCAACACTTCGTTGACAAGCGCTCCGCTCCGTGGCGGGAAGAGGGTTCCTATGCACCGCAAGCTCTTCGTCCTGCTGGTTTTTACGCTGGGTCTTGTTTCCACCGCCCAGGCCCAGTCCAAGTCCCGGTCGAAACGCGAGCACGTCTCGCCCACGCCCGCCTGGTTGCCTCGAGGCGTCGTCCTGGGCGCCTCGCTCCGGGATGAGCTGCTCACCTCCCGTCTGAAGGTGCAGTGGCAGTGGGCCTTCTTCCAGGACCGCAAGGACGCCTTCGTCTTCCTGGTCGAAGGTGGGTTGGGGTGGGGCACCGCGATGCCGAACCCGGTGGTGGGCAAGCCCGAGACGCTCCTGGGCTCGTACTACGAGCACACCGCCCAGGTGGGCGTGGGCTACCGCAACCACCTGCCCAACAGCCTGCACTGGGGGTTCCAGGTGACGGGCGGGCCCGTCTTCTATGGCGCCCACTTCGACGGCGGCGCGCCTCCGGACAAGCACACCGTGGGTATCATCGAGGGCCGCATCCAGGTGGGCTACCAGTTCGAGCAGATGGCCGCGGGCTTCACCGTGGGCTACGGCGAGCCCTTCGGACTCAAGCGGCGCTACCTGGGCCGGAGCTTCGTGGGCGGCCCCATGGTCGGGTTGTTCGTGGATTGGCGGTAAAGTCCGCGTAGACTGGGTTTCGCGGGAATCTCCCCCTCCCGCGCCCCTCGTATGCCCGAGCTGCTGAGCGCCCATGTTTCGCGGTACCTGCGCAACCGGGGCGACCTCGAGCGGCAGTTGCCGCCCGGGCTGCTCGTCTTCTCGCCTTCGCCGCCGCCCGAGAGCCTGTCGGAGCAGGAGGAGTACCGGTTGAAGACGGTGACGAACGCGGGGCCGCCGACGCTGGGGGCGAACGAGCCGGTGGTGTTTCCGGTGGTGAAGTCCCGGACGAACGCCTTCGGGCGGGGAATCACGGTGGGCCGCACGGGCAACAACGACGTGGTGCTGGATGACGGCAGCGTGTCGCGCTTCCACGCCTGGTTCGCCCGCGACGAAGCCCAGGCGGGCATCCTCTTGACGGATGCCGGCTCGAAGAATGGCTCATGGCTCGGCGGGGTTCGGCTCGCCCCTCGCAAGCCCGTCCTCCTGGAGGACGGTGTCCGGTTGCGCTTCGGACAGGTGGAGCTGGCGTTCTACACGGCAAGCGGCTTTGTCCGGATGCTCGCGATTCGGATGGCTCCCTGAGCCTTGCCACGTCTCCAGCGGCCTGCATAACGTGCGGAGTCGCCTACAGTCACACACGGGAGTGTTCGCGGTGGCCTTGACCACAGAAGCCTTCGGACTGACCGACGTCGGCCGCAAGCGGCAGCACAACGAAGACGCGATGCTGGTGGACGTGTCACTCGGCCTGTACGTGGTGGCCGACGGCATGGGTGGGCACGCGGCGGGTGAGGTCGCCAGCAATCGGGCCACCGAGGTGGTCAAGCAGCACATCACCTCGAACCGGCATCTGCTGAAAGACCTGGGTAACAACCCCACGGCGGATAGTCGGTCCGCGGCGGCGGCGCTGGTGGAAGTGGCCGTGCAGCGCGCGTGCGCGGACATCTACCGCACGGCGATGACGGACTCGACCAAGCGGGGCATGGGGACGACCTTCGTGTGCCTGGCGGTGGGAGGCAACAAGGCCGTCATCGGCCACGTGGGCGACAGCCGCGTCTATCTGGTGAGACATGGTCAGTGTCACCGGCTGACGGAGGACCACACGCTGGTCGCCGCGCAGCTCAAGGCCGGCACCATCACCAAGGAGCAGGCGGCCACGTCGCAGTACCGCAACGTGATTACGCGCGCGGTGGGCATCCAGGAGTCGGTCCAGGTGGACACGCTCATCGTGGACCTGGTGCCCGGCGACATGTTCATCCTCTGTTCGGACGGCCTGCATGGCTACGTCGAGGACGAGGAGATGCTGCCGTTGGTGTCGGGGCTCCAGCCGGGGGACCTGCCCAAGCGGCTCATCGACGTCGCGAACGAGCGCGGCGGCAAGGACAACATCACCGCGGTGGTGGTGAAGGTGGCCGGCGACAGCGCGGCCATGGCGAACGAGGAGACGAGCGAAGCGCAGTCGCGCATGGAGGCGCTGCGCAAGATTCCGCTCTTCCGTCACCTCACGTACAAGGAGCAGACGGCGGTGCTGTCCATCGCCACCACGCGCACGTATCCCGCGGGCCGCGAAATCGTGGTGGAGGGACAGCCGGGCGAGGAGCTGTTCGTCGTCATCCGGGGCCGGGTGGCGATTGAAAAGAACGGCGTGGAGATCGCCGAGCTGCGCTCCGGTGGGCACTTCGGAGAGATGGGGCTCATCGACAACGCGCCGCGCTCGGCGACGGTGCGAGCGACGGAGCCCACCCGGACCATGGTCATCTCCCGTCCGGACTTGATGGGCTTGATGAAGCGCGAGTCCATCCTCGCGGTGAAGATGCTTTGGAGCTTCGTGCAGGTGCTGAGCGACCGGTTGCGCGCGACCAACTCGGAGTTGAGCGAGGCCCGACAGGAGCTCGCCGTGGCGCAGGCCATCCAGCCCTTCGCGGAAGAGTGAGGGGGCGCGCACATGAGCGAGCGAACGCGTCGTGCCCCTATTGCTTCGTCCCGTTCACGTCAGACCCGCCACGTACCTTCCCGCCAAACCGTGGTGGGAGGTCGCATGGCGAGGGCGGTGGGGCGGGACGTGATGGTGCGGTTGATCGGCGAGGTCGCGGAGCTCCGGGAGGAGATGAAGACCACGCGAACCCATACGCGCATCATGTCGTCGGGGATGAGCTACGCGCTGACGAGCCTGGGGTCCATGCGCGAGAACATGGGCGCGATGCAGGTCAACATGGGCGTCATGCGCGAGAACATGGGCGTGATGCAGTCCAACATGGACGCCATGCGGCAGAACATGGACGCCATGCGGCAGAACATGGACGTCATGTGGCAGAGCATGGACGTCACGCGGCAGAACATGGACGTCATGTGGCGGAACATGGATTCCTTCCGCTCGAATGCGGATGTCATGATGACGCACGTGGAGTCGGTGGTGGGCGAGCTTCGCGCCCTGTCTGGCGGACTCCAGCGAATGGATGCTCACGCTGGCCGCATGGCCCGGCTGCTCGGCTCGCTGGCGGATTCGACGAACGCGCGCTTCGAGCAGGTGGAGAAGCGCCTGACCGCGCTCGAGGACGACGAGAAGCACTGACGGGCGCATGACGGTGTCGTCCCGGTGGCAACGCAGGCCACCGGGTGGGAACGCGTCATGGGGGGAGCGTCCGGGAGACGACGAGGTCCGGAATTTCCGGTGGGAATCACCCGTTCCGGGCCCGGCCGCGGGCTAAGGTCCGAGAGACGTGCGCATGCGCAACTGGATTCTCATAGGGGTGATGTCAGCCCTGGTGGTGGCCGGGGCCGCCTGGCTCTGGTCCCATTCCGAGAGCGGACCTGGGAGTACTTCGTCCACCGCGTCCCCGCATTCCACGCCGAAGTCGCTGCCCGAGTTCTCCGCGGTGGAGGTCTCCTCGGGAGGCCAGGAGGGGCTGGCGCTCACCGGCCGCGTGCTGGACTCGGCCGGCAAGCCCGTGTCGGGCGCGGAGGTCTTCCTCGCGGCCAGCGCCGAGCGGACGCTGGTCGACGTGCGCTGCGATGAGTGCGACCAGGCCCTCTTGTCCTGCCCCGCGCGCGAGTCCACGCTGCACACGCTCGCCTTCTTCGAACAACAGCGGGGCTTCCTCAGTCCTCGCGCCACGGTGCTCACGGATGCGGAAGGACGCTTCCGGTTCGAGCACCTCGTGGGTGTGTCCTTCTCCGTGTGGGCCCGCGCCTCGGGCCTGGGGGTGGCACTGAGGGACAGGGCCGCCCCGGGAGACCCGGTGGAGCTGTACCTGCCGCCCTTGCGCTCCATTCGCGGCCAGGTGGTGGACGATGCGGGGCAGCCGCTCCTGGGCGCTCGCGTGCACGCCGTCTCCCGCCGCGTGCCGCTGCCCTTCGAGGCGGAGTCCGGCGCGGAAGGTGTCTTCTCCCTGGAGGGACTCGGCGAGGGCCCGTTCTATGTGCTGGCCATGGCGGAGGGATATCTGCCCGCCGTGGAGGCTCACGTCGAGGCCGGGCCCCAGCCGGTGCGGTTGCAGTTGACGCCCGCGCGCACGCTGGAGGTCCGAGTCATGCGACAGGGCAAGCCCGCCGCCGCGACGGTGCGCCTGCGTGCCGACCATCTCTCGCGTGAGCTGCGCACCGAAGGCGAGGTGGTGCGCTTCACCGGGCTGTATCCGGATGAGCTGGTGGTGACGGCGGAGGCCCCGGGGTTGGGCTCGGCCCCGCGGACGCTGACGCTCGATGCGCGCGTGACGCAGGTGACGCTGGAGCTGGAAGAGGCGGGCAAGCTGCTCGTCACCGTGGTGGATGAGGCTGGCCAGCCCGTGCCCGCTCCGGAGCTGATGCTGCGCACCGCGCGGGGTGAACTGGTCCGCCGCGAGCGCGCCGCCACGGGCGCCCTGGTGGAACTGGGACCGCTGGCTGTCGGTGAGTACCTGCTGGAGGGCAAGGCGGAGGGCTTCCGCGACACGCAGCTCCCCGCGCGCGTGGGCAAGGGCGAGACGACGCTGGAGTTGGAGCTGGAGCGCGCCACGCTCATCACCGGACGGGTGTTGGACGAATACGGCCGCCCCGCGCCCCGCGTGTCCGTGCTGGTGCAGCCCACGGGCGCGACGGTGCTGGCGGACGGGGAAGGGCACTTCTCCGCGCAGGTGCCCACGCCGGGCCTGTACGAACTGCACGCGCACCACTCGGAGTGGGGCGGTGGTCAGGTGAAGGTGACGGCGCCGGCCTCGGGCGTCGAGCTTCCGCTGGAGCCACACGCCGCGCTGGAGGTGACGGTGTCGTCCGGTGGTCGCCGCGTCGAGGGCGCGGACGTGGTGCTGTGGGTGGACCAGGAAGGCATCTTCCGGAGCGACAGGCCCTCCGGTCCGGACGGCGTCGTGCCCATGCGCGGGCTTCCGGAAGGGACGTACTCGATGGTGGCTTCGCATCCGGACTACCAGCCCTCCGAGCGGCGGCAGGTGACGGTGGCGGATGGCCAGACGCTCAAGCTGGAGGCGGAGCTGAAGCCCGGCGCGCCCCTGACGGGCGACGTGGTGGACATGCAAGGCGAGCCCGTGGCCGGGGCCTCGTTGTCGGTGGTGCCACGCGGCGCGGAGCCCGTCATGAGCGACGCTCGGGGACACTTCGAGTTCCGCTCGCTGCGCCCGGACCGGGGCTACCGCCTGGAGGTGAAGCACTCCGGTTATGACCAGACGGAGCGCGCGGAGGGCAAGGCGGGCGGGCCGCCGGTCAAGGTCGTGCTCAAGAAGCGCGATGTCTTCCGGGGACGCGTCGTCGGGGATGACGGCGCGCCGGTGCGTCGCTTCCGGATGGACGAGCATCAGGTGGACAGCCCGGACGGCCGCTTCGAACTGGCGCTGCCCACGGCGGGTGACCGCGTCATCGTCGCGGTGGACGCCTCCGGCTACGAGCCGCTGATGGTGGACCGTCCCGCGTCACCCGAGCTGGGAGACCTGGTGCTGGAGAAGCTGCCGAGCATCAGTGGCCTGGTGCGCGACGCGAGCGGCGGACCAGTGGCGGACGCGGTGGTGTCCTGCGAGGTGTGCGACGAGTCGGTGCTGTCGGGGCCGGACGGCCGCTTCACGCTGGCGAGTCCCCCATATGTCGCGCGCTACACCGTGTCCGCGCGCAAGGGCCGGTTGAGCGCGACCCAGGCGGTGGAGCGAGGGAGTCGCGCGGCGCTGGAGCTGACGTTGAAGCAGGCCACCCGCCTGAGTGGCCGCGTGTTCCGCACGGGAGGCCAGCCTGCCGCGGGCATCGAGGTCGAGGCGGTGAATGGCGACCGCGGCGAGCCGCTCACCATCGTCACCGGACCGGACGGCGGGTACTCCGTGGAGGTGGCGCCGGGCAGCTACCGGTTCATGCTGGGCTCGGCACGCGAGTATTCGGGGGAGCCGGCGCTGGTGGTCCAGGTGGGCGGCGCGGAGATGCACCTGGACCTGGGGCCCTCGCCCGGGAGCGCGTCGCTCACGGTGCAGCTCAAGCCCGAGCGGGGCAAGGCGCTCTGGGTGGTGGCGGGAGAGGTCCCCGTGTCGACCAACCCGCCCGCGCAGGAGCTGATGCGCTCGCGGTGGGCGCACCTCGTCTACCAGCCGCGCTCCGAGCAGGTCGTCGTGTCGGGCCTGCCGCCCGGGCGCTACACCGTGGTGTGGGGCGCGTTCCATGTGGAGACGCCTGGAGGCCCGGAGGTGCGCGTGGTGGATGTGCCCTCGAGCGGCGAGTTGACGCTGGGGCGTTGAGGCGGCGGCGCCTGGCGCGCGGCTTCGGTTGCGAGCCGACGGGCGGGCGCATTAGGAAGCCGCATGGACGTATCGGCACTGAAGGGCCGTCGCATCGTCGTCGGCGTCGCGGGTGGCATCGCCGCGTACAAGGCCTGCGAGCTGGTGCGCGAGCTGGGACGGGCGGGCGCCGAGGTGCGGGTGGCCATGACGGAGTCCGCTCGCCAGTTCGTCACCCCACTGACCTTCCAGGCGCTCAGCGGGCATCCGGTGCTCACCGACTATTTCGACCCCTCGCAGGAGGGGAACTTCGGGCACCTGGACCTGGCGCGCTGGGCGGAGGCCTTCGTGGTGGCCCCGGCCACCGCGGACCTGCTGGCGCGGGTGCGCGCGGGCATGGCCAACGACGCGGTGACGACGTCGCTCTTGGCCTTCCGGGGGCCCGTGGTGCTGGCCCCGGCGATGAACGTGGCGATGTGGGACAACGCGATGACGCAGGAGAACGTCGCCGCGTTGCTGGCGCACTCGCGCTTCACCTTCGTCGGTCCTGGCGCGGGGCTGCTGGCCTGCGGTGACGTGGGCGAGGGACGACTGGCGGACGTGCCGGCCATCGTCGCGGGAGTGGCCGCGCGCTTCGCCCCGGGGCCGCTGGCGGGCAAGCGGGTGTTGCTGACGGCGGGCCCCACGCGCGAGTTCCTGGACCCGGTGCGGTTCATCTCCAACCCCTCCACGGGGAAGATGGGCATGGCGCTGGCACAGGCGGCGCGCTCGCTGGGGGCCACCGTGACGGTGGTGCTGGGCCCGGTGGGCTCGGTGGACCGCACGGGCCTGGAGGTGGTGGACGTCGTGTCCGCGGAGGAGATGGCGCGCGAAGTCCTGGGGCGGGTGGGGGACGTCGACGTGTTCATCGCCACGGCGGCGGTGAGCGACTGGCGCCCGGAGTCGCGGGCCGCGCAGAAGGTGAAGAAAGGCTCGGTCTCCGGTCCGGAGACGCTGAAGCTGGTGCGCACGCCGGATGTGCTGGCGGAGGCCTCGAAGAAGGTGTCGGGACAGGCCCGTCGCCCGCTGTTGGTGGGCTTCGCCGCGGAGACGGAGCGGGTGCTGGAGCACGCACGCGAGAAGCTGGAGCGCAAGGGGCTGGACGCGATTGTCGCCAACGACGTCACGGCGCCGGGCGCGGGGTTTGGCACCGACACCAACCGGGTGACGGTGTTGACGCGTGCCGGCTCGCCCAGGGAGCTTCAGGGGACCAAGGACGCGGTGGCTCGGAGCATCCTGGAGTTGCTGCTGCCGGAGCGCCCCCCCGCGAACGGCTGAGCCTGGGCGAAGCCCGTCCATCCCGCTGGAATCCCCGCGCGACAGGGGTGTGACGCGATGTGTGGGCCTGACCCGGTGGGGACGGGTGGGCTCACCATGGGGATGGGCGGATGGCCCCCACCGACGACCGCTTCCTTGCGCTTGGTCTCGCTGTCCGATACCGATCCAGCACCGTGAACGACGACTCGCCCGATGTCTCGCAGGAACTGAGCGCCGTGCTCGAGGACGTGCGCCGCCACCTGCTCTGGCAGGAGGACGGCGCGGGTCGGATGCTGATGATCGACGCCAAGGCGGCGGCCGAGCTCCAGCGTCTCGCCCCGTCCTTGCGCTCGCGGTTCACCCGGCCCGGTGGCGCGGCCGAGCCCACGGCTGCTTCCCCCGAGCGCCGACTGGGGCCCTCGCAGGGCGCACCGCCTCCCCTGGCCGAGCGCCGCTCCGACTCCTCGCAGTCGCCGCCCGTGACGACGCCTCCCGCCGCTCCCTCGCTGGCCGAGCGGCGCCCCGCGCTCACGCAGGCGACTCCCGCGACGCCTCCTGTCGGCGCGCCGCCTCCCATGGCCGAGCGCCGCGCGGGTCCGCCAGCGGGTCCGCTCGATTCGAGCCGCGCGACGCCTTCGGGGCCGATGGCTCGTCCGCCGACCGAGGCCCCCGCGGCGCCGCTCGCGCCGCTGTCCCGGCCCGCCGCTCCCGCATCCACTGGCATGTTGCTCGACGTGCCCCGGTCGTCTCCGGGTGGAACCACCGCGCTGCCGGGCAGTGTGGACGGTGAGCGGCCGACGCTGGACCAGGTGCGTCGCGAGCTGGGGGACTGCCGGCGCTGCAAGCTGTGCACGGGTCGCAAGAACATCGTGTTCGGCACGGGCAACCCGCGCGCGGAGCTGGTCTTCGTGGGCGAGGGGCCCGGTGAGAACGAGGACCTGCAGGGTGTCCCCTTCGTGGGCGCCGCGGGTGACCTCTTGACGAAGATGATTGAAGCGATGGGCTTCCGTCGCGACGACATCTACATCTGCAACGTCGTGAAGTGCCGGCCCCCGGGCAACCGCAATCCAGAGCCGGACGAGATCGCGGCGTGCGAGCCGTTCCTCCGGGCGCAGCTCGCGGCCATCCAGCCCAAGGTCGTCGTGGCGCTGGGCAAGTTCGCCGCGCAGACGTTGCTGCGCGATTCCACGCCCATCACCCGGATGAGGGGTGCCTGGCGCGTTTATGAGGGCATTCAGCTGATGCCCACCTTCCACCCCGCGTACCTGCTCCGCAATCCGGCGGAGAAGCGCAAGGCGTGGGAGGACCTGCAAGCCGTGATGAAGATCTTCGGCAAGAACCCGGGCTCGCGCGCATAGCGGAGCACGGAGAGGGGAGACTCGGATGAAAGGGTTGCTGGAAACGCGCGAGGTGCAGTCGCCCGCGTTGGAGTCCAATCCGTTGGGCGACCCGGCCCGACGCCGGCTCACCGTGTACCTGCCGCCGGGTCATAGCGAGGGAGACCGTCGCTTCCCGGCCGTGTACTTCCTGCATGCGTTCGGCAGCGGCGGAGGAAGCTGGACGAATTCCTCGGGCTTCGCGCCCTCCGTGCCGGAGCGACTGGATGCGCTCATCGAGTCCGGCGCGGTGCCGCCCGTCATCGGAGTGTTCCCCGACGGCTGGACGTCCCTGGGCGGCAGCCAGTGGATCAACAGCGACGCCATCGGCCGCTATCGGGACTACCTGGCCAAGGACATCGTCGGCTTCGTGGACCGCACCTTCCGCACGCTGCCCAAGGCGGCGTCGCGTGCGGTGCTGGGACACAGCTCGGGCGGGTACGGCGCGCTGGTGATGGGCCGCTACCACCCCGAGATTTTCTCGCACCTGGGCGCGCACTCGGCGGACTCGTATTTCGAGTACTGCTACCTGCCGGACCTGCCGAAGGCGGCGAACGTGCTGCTCAAGGCGGGTGGCATCGAGGCGTGGCAGGGCGAGTTCCGCCAGCGCGTGCGCGAGACGAAGATGCGCGGCGATGACTTTCCGGTGGTGAACACGCTGGCGATGGCGGCGGCGTACTCGCCGAAGAAGGGTGAGCCGCTCAACCTGGAGCTTCCCTTCGATATGCAGACGGGCCGGCTGAAGCTCGACGTGTGGAACCGCTGGCTGGTGCAGGACCCGGTGCGCTTCGTGCCCAAGTTCCTGGATGCCTACAAGAAGCTCAAGACGGTCTATCTGGACTGCGGCACCCGCGACGAGTTCAACCTGCGCTGGGGCACGCGCATGCTGGCGGACGACCTCAAGAACGCCGGCGTGGAGCTGGTGCACGAGGAGTTCGAGGACGGCCACTCCGGCGTGAGCTATCGCTTCGAGCGCTCGTTGTCGGTGCTGCTGCCGAAGCTCGCGACGGAGTAGCGAGGAGGGCGCGGCATCGGTCCAGGGTGGCCCCCAAGGCGGACCTGGGGGCCCGGGACTGATTGCCGCGCGACGTCATCCCCCGGAAGCGTGACGTGGCGCTGGCCATGCCCCCGGGGGAGCGGGTAGAGGCAGAGCGCCCGCGCGCCACGGTGGCTGGGGTGGTGGGCGTGGATGACCTTCAGGGAGATGGGAACATGAGCAACGACCTCTACGGGCTGTCTCGCGTCGTCGGAGAGAAGGGCGTGCTGCCGCAGCGTGCGCGGAAGCTGGACCCCTCGCTGCCGTGCCGCGACTCGGAGGTGCTCATCGACGTGGAGAGCCTCAACATCGACGCGGCGTCCTTCAAGCAGATCAAGGGCGAGGTGGGGGGCGACGCCACGCGCATCGGCGAGCGCATCCAGGAGATCGTCCGGGAGCGGGGGAAGATGCAGAACCCCGTCACGGGCTCGGGCGGCATGCTGATTGGCCGGGTGAAGGAGATTGGCGCGAAGCACCCGGCGAAGGGGCAGCTCCAGATAGGAGACCGCATCGCCACCCTGGTCAGCCTGACGCTGACGCCGCTGGTGATTGACGAGGTGAAGGCCGTCCACGTGGACATCGACCGGGTGGACATCCGAGGGCACGCGCTGCTCTTCGCCAGTGGCATCTTCGCGAAGCTCCCGTCGGACATGCCGGACACGCTGGCGCTGGCGGCGCTGGACGTGTGTGGCGCGCCCGCGCTGGTGGCTCGGTACGTGCGTCCGGGCATGACGGTGGCGGTGCTGGGCGCGGGCAAGAGCGGGGCGCTGTGTCTGGCGCAGGCGCGGCGCAACCTGGAGAGCCGGGGCAAGCTCATCGCGCTGGACGTGTCGCAGCCCGCGCTGGACATGTTGTCGGCCATTGGCCTGTGTGACGTGGCGCTGAAGGTGGATGCCACCCAGGGCGTGGACGTGATGGAGGCGGTGAGCCAGGCCACGGACGGGCAGCTCTGCGACCTGGTGGTGAACTGCGCCAGCGTGGGCAACACGGAGATGGCCACCATCCTCTCGGTGAAGGACGGCGGCACGGCCATCTTCTTCTCCATGGCCACCAGCTTCACCACGGCGGCGCTCGGTGCCGAGGGCGTGGGCAAGGACGTCACCATGCTGGTGGGCAACGGCTACGTGCCCGGCCACGCCTCGCTGACGCTGGCGCTGCTGCGCACGGAGCCGGAGCTGCTCCAGCTCTTCGCCACGCGGTACGTCTGAGCGAAGCGGGCGCTTCCGCCCGCGCTACCTCGCGGCGGAGGAGTCGCTCGGGGCCACGGGCGCGGGAGCGACGGGGGCCTGGGGCTCGGTCTGGGTGCGCGCCCAGTCGTCGACGCTCCGGCCGCTCGCGTCGCGAGCCTCGGGTGACGCGCCCTTCTCGCGGAGCTGGTCGACGACCTCCTGTCGTCCGAAGAGCGACGCGAACATCAGCGCCGTCTGGCCCAGGCTGTTGGCCTGGTCCACGGCGCAGGGCTGCTGGTTCAGCAGCGTGACGACGTCGCGGTAGCCCTTGAAGGCCGCGCCCATCAGTGCGGTGTTGCCGCGCTTGTCTCCCGCGCACGCATCCGCGCCGGCGGCGAGCAGCGCGCGCACGGTGTCCAGGTGGCCGTGGTACGCCGCGAGGATGAGCGGCGAGAAGCCTCTCGAGTCTCGCGCCTCCACGGGCGTGCCGGCCTTCAGCAATCCCGTGACGATCTCCGTATCGCCGACACGCGAGGCGGCGAGCAGGTAGTTCTCCGCCTCGCTCGTGGCCAGGAGGCGCCCCTGGGGCGCGGGCTCCGCGCGCAAGGAGAACCAGGCGGCGGTCAGCACCGCGCACACCAGCACCAGCAGGCCGAGGGCTCCGAGCAGCAACTTGCGAAACATGGTCGTCCTCCAGACGAAGTCGGCGGGAGAAGTCCGGGGCACGGGGGCGCGAGCTGGCCCATGCCCTGGTCTCCTCAAGAGGGGAGGGCCCCGGCGACACGCTGGCGCCGGGACCCGAGTGAAACACCGCGAGCGTCAGCGCGTGGCGAGGGGAGCCACGGCGGCCTTGGCGTCGTCCACCTTCACGCCCACCGCGTTGGCCAGCTTCGTGCCGTACTCCGGGTTGGCGACGTAGAAGTGGCCGACCATGCGCGCCTTCACGCGGGCGTCGCGCACCTGGCCCAGGTCCGCGGCCAGGTTCTTCACCAGCCGGTCCTTCGCGGCGGCGTCGAGCGCCACGTAGAAGACGCCCGCCTGGGAGAAGTTGTCCGTCTTCTCGATGGGCTGCTGCTGCGTGGTGCCGGACAGCGGGGCGCGCGAGAAGAGGTCGGCGGGGGACTCCTGCGACTCACGGGCGATGCTCGGCTCGTAGTTCACGTCCGACTTCGTGTTGGCGAAGTTCATCCCGCCAGCCTGGTTGTTGCTGTTCACCGAGGCGCGCGAGCGGTTGATGGGCAGGGACTGGTAGTTGGCGCCCACGCGGTAGCGCTGCGTGTCCGCGTAGGAGAAGAGCCGGCCCTGGAGGAGGCGGTCCTCGGAGGGCTCGATGCCGGAGGGCTGCACGCCGGGGGAGAACGCGGCCTGCTCGGTCTCCTCGAAGAAGTTGTCCGGCATCTTGTTGAGGATGAACTTGCCCAGCTTGACGGAGGGCACCTTGTCCTCCGGCCAGATCTTCGTCGGGTCCAACGGGTTGAACGCGAAGCCGTCCAGGTCCTTGGGGTCCAGCACCTGCGCGGACAGCTCCCACGCGGGGAACTTGCCCGCGCCAATGGACGCGTACAGGTCGGAGGTGGCGTGCTGGTGGTCCTCGCCCGCGGTGCGCGCGGCCTCCTCGGAGGTCAGGCTCTTGATGCCCTGCTGCGAGGCCCAGTTGAACTTGACGTAGCGGTACTCGCCCTTGGCGTTGACGAACTTGAAGGCGTGGACGCCGTGTCCGTTCATCTGGCGGTAGTTCGCCGGGATTCCGATGTCCGAGTACAGCTGCGTCAGCATGTGCGTGGACTCGGGGATGTGGGAGAAGAAGTCGAAGAAGCGGTTCGGGTCCTGCTTGTTGTTGATGGGCGACGGCTTCAGCGAGTGCACCATGTCCGGGAACTTGATGGCGTCGCGGATGAAGAAGATGGGCAGGTTGTTGCCCACCAGGTCCCAGTTGCCCTCGTCCGTGTAGAACTTGAGCGCGAAGCCGCGAGGATCCCGCAGCGTCTCCGGCGAGCCGGACGGATGGATGACGGTGGAGAAGCGGACGAACATGGGCGTCTTCTTCCCCTTGCTGGAGAAGACGGACGCGCGCGTCAGGTTGGAGAAGTTGCCATAGCTCTCGAAGACACCGTAGGCGCCCGTGCCACGCGCGTGGACGACGCGCTCGGGAATGCGCTCACGGTCGAACCGGGCCAGCTTCTCGATGAGGTGGAAGTCCTCCAGCAGGATGCCGCCGCGCGGGCCGGCCGTCTTGGAGCTCTGATTGGTGCCCACGGCGGCACCGGTGTCCGTGGTGAGGGGCGGCGGATTGGCGGCGAAGGCCGGAACACTGAGCAGCGCGGCCGTCAGCAACAGGGAACGGGTTTTCATGCGAAGTCTCCTCTCGGGGGATGAGGCGCCCCGCTCCAGAGCACGCGCCGTGCCGTTCCTTGGAATCCAATAACTCCAACGGGTTGCCGTGTCGCCAATCGCGGCGCTCACCGGCATATCGGTGGAAACACCGCCGGCTCGGTGGGGTGGATCACCGTTTTTTCGGTGCGGACGTTTCCCAACCGATAATGCGGTGCGGCAGCGCGTTCGGGTATGCTTCGGCGCTTCCTGTAGGCGTTCGGGCGGGTAAGGTGCGCCCATGCCAGGCCCGTTCATTGACGACGCGCAGATTGCGCATGCGCGCACTCTGGCGGAGGAGATCGTCAACCCGATCTTCGACCTCATCCGCCGCAACACCACTGTATCGATTGAGCGCACCGTGTTGCGCTTCTTCGGAATCTCCGGGGCAGGCGCGCGAGGGGTGCCGCTCGCCAACCTGATGGTCGACAAGCTCAAGGCCGCCGGGGTGCTCAACCGGGGCGCCGCCTATTGGTATGGCCGGGCGCTCCACCTGGGCGCCAAGAGCCCGCTGGAGGCCGTGGAGCGGCTGACGGCGCTGCCGACGGACAAGCTCGGTCCGCTGTCTCCGGAAGTCGAGCAGAACCTCCGTGCCGAGGTCCGCGCCGAGGCCCGCTCCGCGCTGGAGGACATGAAGTCCCGCCTCGCCGCGCGCGATGCGCTCCGCCAGCAGTTCCCCATGTCGCCGGCGCCGCACAAGTACGTCATCGTCGCCACCGGCAACATCTACGACGACGTGGACCAGGCTCGGGCCGCGGCCCAGGCGGGCGCGGACGTCATCGCCGTCATCCGCTCCACCGCGCAGTCCCTGTTGGACTACGTGCCTCACGGCGCGACGACGGAGGGCTACGGCGGCACGTACGCCACCCAGGAGAACTTCCGCATCATGCGCGAGGCCCTGGATGAGGAGAGCATCAAGCTCAAGCGCTACATCCAGCTCACCAACTACTCGTCCGGCCTGTGCATGTCGGAGATCGCCTTCTGCGCGGCCTACGAGAAGCTGGACATGCTGCTCAACGACGCGATGTACGGAATCCTCTTCCGTGACATCAACATGCGGCGCACGTTCATCGACCAGTACTTCAGCCGCCGCATCTGCGCGCTCGCCGGCATCATCATCAACACCGGCGAGGACAACTACATCACCACGGCGGACGCGTTCGACGCGGCGCACACCGTCATCGCCAGCCAGTTCATCAACGAGTGCTTCGCCAAGCGCGCGGGCCTCAAGGACTGGCAGCTGGGCATCGGCCACTCGTACGAAATCGACCCGTACCGGGACGACACGCTCCTGTTGGAGTTGTCGCAGGCGATGCTGGTGCGCCGCTGCTTCCCGGACGCGCCGCTGAAGTACATGCCGCCCACCAAGCACAAGGAGACGGACATCTTCTTCAGCCACGCGTACGACGTGATGGCGGACCTGGTGGCCATCTGGACGAAGCAGGGCATCCAACTGCTCGGCATGATGACGGAGGCCATGCACACGCCGCTGCTCGCGGACCGGTTCGTGGCGCTCAAGTCCGCCAACTACATCCACCGCGCGGCGCGGGGCATCGACGAGGAGTTCACCGTCCGCGAGGACGGGAAGATCGCCAACCGGGCCCGCGAGGTGTTCGGCCAGGCGATGAAGCTGCTCCAGGAGTGCCGCGACGAAGGCATGGTGGCGGCCATTGGCAAGGGTCACTTCGGCGACGTGAAGCGCGAGGAGACCGGCGGCAAGGGGTTGGACGGCGTGATGGAGAAGGCTCCCGATTACTTCAACCCGTTCCTGGAAATCCTGGAGGCAACATGATGCTCGGTACCATCCTGACCGTGGTGATGGCCGCTGGCGGTTCGGCGGACTCGCTGGCGCAGTTCCAGGTGAAGAACGTGGGCGTGCAGGTGCCCGCCGCGTGGAACCGCTCCGCCGAGGACGGGACGACGAAGTTCACCGCGCCCAGCGGCGACGCGTACTTCCTGGTGGACGTGGGCTCGGTGCAGACGGCGGGCATGAAGGCCCAGGTCTGCGTGGACAAGATTGTCGCCAGCATCGGCGGCGCCAACTGGGTGGCCCTCAAGGTGGGCGGGCAGCCGGCGGCGAAGCGGTTGGACTCGGACAATTCGACGAACGGCGGGGTGGTGGACACGGTGACGTACGTCGGGTGCGATGGGCGCACGACGTGGTCCGTCGTCTTCCACATGGAGCAGGCCAAGAAGGACCGCTTCGCCGCGCTGGCCGACAAGGTGGGCACCAGCGTGAAGATTCAGCGGGGCATGGGGAAATGAGCCGATGGTGAAGCCCAGCAAGCAGATCATCCGTCCCTACGGAGACCGTCGGGACGACGGCGTCGTGCAGCTCTCGTTCACGCTGCCGGTGCCCCTGTCGGAGAAGGCCAAGGAGGCCGCCGCCGTCTTCACGAAGAAGATGGGGTTCTCCGACGTCAAGGTCGCCGCGGCCGAGCGCGCCGCGGACAACTACACGTTCTTCATCGTGTACGCCCGCTCGGGCATGTACCTGGACTACGCCGAAATCGACGTGCCGGAAGTCGTCGTGAAGAAGATGTCCTTCGACGACCTCAACGCCTTCATCAAGGAGAAGGTCGGCCGTCGCATCGTCGTGTTCGGCGCGTGCACCGGCACGGACACGCACACGGTGGGAATCGACGCCATCCTGAACATGAAGGGCTACGCGGGCGACTACGGCCTGGAGCGCTACCCCGGGTTCGAGGCGTTCAACCTGGGCAGCCAGGTGCCCAACGAGGACCTCATCAAGA
This sequence comes from Myxococcus eversor, assembly GCF_010894455.1. Lineage (GTDB taxonomy): Bacteria > Myxococcota > Myxococcia > Myxococcales > Myxococcaceae > Myxococcus > Myxococcus eversor. Next base: position 59,460 of record NZ_JAAIXY010000004.1, read on the forward strand.
AGGCCCTGGCGAAGAACGCCGACGCCATCCTGGTGAGCCAGGTCGTCACGCAGCGCGACGTGCACAAGGACAACTCCCGGCACTTCATCGACGCGGCGAAGGCGGCGGGCATCCACGGCAAGGTGCAGCTCCTCCTGGGCGGCCCGCGCGTGGACCACAAGCTGGCGCTGGAGCTGGGCTTCGACGCCGGCTTCGGTCCCGGCACCAAGCCGTCCGACGTGGCCAACTACATCGTCCACGCGCTCCTGAAGAAGGAAGGCAAGGAGCCGAAGGACGCCCACTACCAGGGAGAGCCGACGTGAGCACTGGGACGAAGGCCATCATCCGCCTGCGCATGAGCAGTCACGATGCGCACTACGGCGGCAACCTGGTGGACGGGGCGCGGATGCTCGGCCTGTTCGGCGACGTGGCCACGGAGCTGTGCATCCGGGCGGACGGCGACGAGGGGCTGTTCCGCGCGTACGACTCGGTGGAGTTCCTGGCCCCGGTGTACGCGGGGGACTTCATCGAGGCGGAGGGCGAAATCATCAGCGCGGGCAACACGTCGCGGAAGATGCGCTTCGAGGCCCGCAAGGTCATCCGGCCCCGCACGGATGTGAATGATTCGGCGGCGGACCTGTTGCCGGAGCCCATCGTCGTGTGCCGTGCTTCGGGCACCTGCGTGGTTCCCAAGGACAAGCAGCGAGGCCAGCGATGAGCACTCCCATGGTCATCACCGCGGCGATGGTCGGCGCGGAGACGACGCGCGAGCAGACGCCGCACCTGCCCATCACCGCCGATGAAATCGCGGAAGACGCCGTGCGCTGTCGCGAGGCCGGCGCGGCGATGGTGCACCTGCACGTGCGCACCGCGGACGGCAAGCCGTCCCAGGACGCGGAGCTGTTCCGGGCCGCCATCCGCGCCATCCGCAAGCGCACCGATGTCCTCATCCAGACGTCCACCGGTGGCGCGGTGGGCATGACGGTGGACCAGCGCTGTGGTCCGCTGACGCTCACGGGAGAGGACAGGCCGGACATGGCCACGCTCACCACGGGCACGGTGAACTTCGGCGAAGAGGTGTTCTGGAACCCGCGTCCCCTGGTGCGGGACATCGCGAAGCGCATCCGCGCGCTGGGCCTCCGGCCGGAGCTGGAGTGCTTCGACGTGGGCATGCTCGACGAGGCCCGCTATCTGGCGAAGGAGGGCCTGGTGGACCTGCCGGCGCACTTCGACTTCGTGCTCGGCGTGCCGGGTACGCTGCAGGCGCGGCCGGAGGTGCTGGACTTCATGATTGCCTCGCTGCCGGAGGGGAGCACCTGGACGGTGGCCGCGGTGGGCCGTCACCAGCTCCCGTTCGTGGACGAGGCGGCGAAGCGCGGCGGCAACGCGCGGGTGGGTCTGGAGGACAACATCTACGTGTCCAAGGGCGTGCTCGCGAAGGGCAACTGGGAGCTGGTGGCCGAGGCCGCCAAACGGGCTCGGGCCCACGGCCGCGAGCCAGCCACGCCGGAGCAGGCGCGCAAGCTGCTGCGCCTGAGCTGATGCACTCCGACGCCGACGCGCTCTTGCCGCGTCGGCGTCTTCTTTTCCATGTCAGCAATCACGGGCCCCTCGCGTCGGCAGCCGCCGGACGCCACCCGTCTGCCCGGATTCCGGCGCGACGGGGCCCCAAGTCTTCCGAGGAGCCATCTGAATGGACACGGAGCTGAAGGGCAAAGGCATCCTGGTGACGGGCGGCGCGGGAGGTATCGGCACCGCGCTCGTCCGAGCGTTCTCCGAAGAAGGCGCGAAGGTGGCGGTGCACTACCGCTCCCGCGAAGCCCAGGCGCGAGCGCTTGCGCAAGAAGTGGGCGGCGCGGCGGTGGGCGCGGACCTGACGGTGGAGGCGGAGGTGGATGCCCTCGTGCCCGCGTCGGTGGCCGCGCTGGGCCGGCTGGACGTGCTGGTGTGCAACGCGGGCGTGTGGCCCGCCCCGGATGAGCCTGTCTGGCAGATGTCGCTGGAGCGCTGGCGTCGGACGCTCGCGGAGAACCTGGACAGCGTCTTCCTGTGTTGCCGTGCGTTCCTCCGGCACGTGTCCACCACGGGCGTGGGCAACATCGTCATCATCAGCTCCACGGCGGGCCTGTTCGGCGAGGCCGGGCACTCCGACTACGCGGCGGCGAAGGGCGCGCTGGCGAACGGCTTCGTGCGCAGCCTGAAGAACGAGCTGGGCCGCATCGCCCCGCTGGGCCGGGTCAACGTGGTGTGCCCCGGCTGGACGGCGGTGGACCGCAACCGCTCCAAGCTGGAGGGCGAGGGGTTCGTGAAGCGGGTGACGCGCACCATGCCGCTGCGCAAGGTGGGCCAGCCCGAGGATGTCGCGCGCGTGGTGGTGACGCTCGCATCGGATCGCATCTCCGGCCACGTGACGGGTGAGGTCATCACCGTGGCGGGAGGCATGGAAGGAAGGGTGCTTCATGACGACTGAGTCGATGGACGTGCGGAAATACAACCGCGAGGCGTGGGACCGGCAGGTGTCGGTGGGAGACAGGTGGACTGTTCCGGTGACGCCGGAGGTCATCGCCGCGGCGAGGCGCGGGGAGTGGAGCATCGTGCTCACGCCCACCAAGCCGGTGCCGCGCGAGTGGTTCGGTGAAGTCGCTGGAAAGCGGGTGCTGTGCCTGGCGGGTGCGGGCGGACAGCAGGCGCCCGTGCTGGCGGCGGCGGGCGCGAGGGTGACGGTGCTGGACAACTCGCCCGCGCAGTTGGGGCAGGACCGCAAGGTGGCGGAGCGGGAGGGCCTGGAGCTGCGGCTGGTGGAGGGGGACATGAAGGACCTCTCCGTGTTCGAGGACGGCGGCTTCGACCTCATCTTCCACCCGTGCTCCAACGCCTTCGTGGATGACGTACGGCCCGTCTGGCGAGAGGCCTTCCGCGTGTTGCGCCCAGGCGGAGTGCTCCTGTCGGGCATCAGCAATCCGGTCATCTTCCTGTTCGACCCGGACCTCCAGGAGCAGGGGGTGATGCAGCTCAAGTACAAGATGCCGTACTCGGACTTCACCAGCCTCACGGACGCCGAGCGCCGCCGGTACACCGACAAGGGTGAGCCCCTCTGCGTGGGACACTCGCTCCAGGACCAGTTGGGCGGACAGCTCGACGCGGGCTTCCTCCTGGCGGGCCTGTTCGAGGACCGGCACGTCGCGGGCGACAAGCTCTCCGAGCACTTCGACGGCTTCATCGCCACCCGCGCCGTGAAGCCGGGCGCGCCCTGAGCATGTAGGGGTGGTGACTGGACGGAGGGCGGGCAGGCGGTAGGGGAGGGGACCTGCTCCCACCGGGTGCCGGCGGCGTGGATTTAACCTTCTTCTCCACGCGGGGTTCTTCCTGGCAACGAGGACGCGAGCGGGTGTGCCGCTCGCGTCCAGTTCCACCGACTGGAGAGTCCCACCATGCGTCAAGGTTTCCTGCTGCGTTCCGTTGTCGCTGCTTCGCTGTTGTTCTCCGTCCCGGTGCTCGCCGAGGACGCCGCGCCCGCGCCCCAGGGCCAGGAGGGCCACCATGGGGGTCGATATGGCCACAAGGGCATGAAGGGAGAGCGGAAGCTGGCCAGGATGGAGCACCGCCTGGACCGCGCCGTGTCCGAGGGTCGTCTCTCGCAGGCGCAGGCGGACCAGTTCAAGACGGAGGCCCGCCAGCTTCGCGACGAACTGAAGGCCCAGCGTGACGCGGCCGGCGGTCAGCTCTCCGAGGACCAGCGCCTCCAGGCTCGCGAGCGCGTCCGTGCCCTGCGCGCGAAGGTGAAGGCCGCCGTGCAGGCCAACGCGCCCACCAAGACCTGAGTCCGACCCGCGGGTTCCCATGGAGCGTGAGGCCTTTCAGAGACAGGCCAGGCGCTGACTTCGTTCCATGTCGTGCCGCGACAGTCCCCTGGAGGGGCCCCTGCGCACGATGAATTCTGGAATGGTAGTTTCCCCTGACATGGGCAACCCGGGGCAGACGCAGTTTGGTCGGTACGAATTGCTGGAGCGCCTGGGCGCGGGTGGGATGGCGGAGGTGTACCGGGCCCGGTATCCGGCGGCTCCTGGCGTCATCAAGTCCGTGGTCATCAAGCGGGTGCTCGGTGTCTATGCGTCGGACCCTGAGTTCGCGGAGATGTTCCTCAATGAAGCCCGTATCTGCGTGCGCCTGAGTCATGGCAACGTGGTGCAGGTCTTCGACTTCGGGGAGGTGGACGGCGAGTATTTCCTGGCCATGGAGTGGGTGGATGGCCAGCCGCTTTCCCGGGTGCTGAAGCGGGCGAGCGCGAAGGGCCTTCCCAGACTCCCCACGCCCATCGCCGCCGGCATCGCCATCGACATGTGTCGAGGGCTGCACTACGCGCATACCCTGGTGGATGAGCAGGGTGAGCCGCTCGGCCTGGTGCACCGCGATATCTCCCCGGACAACGTGTTGATGAGCTTCGAGGGGGAGGTGAAGATCTCCGACTTCGGAATCGCCAAGGCCCGGCTCGCGGGCCGCGTGGAGACAGAGGCCGGAGTGGTGAAGGGCAAATACCTGTACCTCTCGCCGGAGCAGGCGCGAGGCGAGGTGCTGGACGCACGCTCGGATGTGTATGCGGTGGGCGTGGTGCTGTACCAGATGCTGTGCGGACAGCTCCCGAACGAAGGCGATGAGCTGGAGGTGATGACCCGCACCGTCGAAGGGCGACTGACTCCAGCGCGGCAGTTCAATCCGACGCTGGACGCGGCCATGTTGGAGATCCTCCAACGCGCGTTGATGAAGTCACGGGACGACCGCTACAGGACAACGGAGGCGCTGCAGCAAGCCCTCTCCGATTGGCTGAGCACGAACGCGCCGCTGTTTCCCACGAACACCCGCAAGCATCTGACGAGCTGGCTCTTTCAGGACGAGCTGGCCACGCGCAAGCGCATCCCGGCGCTTCCCTCCGAATTCCTATCGCAGCTCGAGTCGTGGCGAGCCCCCGCCGACGTCAATGCGCTCGGGCCAAGGAGCCAGCGGTCCGCGGCGACACGGGTCGTACGCGCGAAGTCCCAATCTTCCGCCCCCCACGCCAGGACGTCCGAGCCGCCAGGCGCGGCCTTCGAGCTGGATGTGGCGGAGGTGGCGCCAGGAGCCCAGCGAGCAGCTCGGAAGGGTTCCCTGGGCTGGCGCTGGGGAGCTCTCATCGCGTTGGTGCTCGGGTTGCTGGGCATGGGCATCGTCTGGCGTGGCTCCAAGACGGACGCCGCGACAGAGGCGCTCACGACGAAACAGGACAACGTGCGTGTTCCGGCGGCGCCCGAAGTTCCTCCCATACTGGCGGAGCCCGAGGTGGGGTCCCCGCCGGTCGCCGCCGAGGTTGTTCCCTCACAGGATGATGCCAAGGTCGCCCCGCGGGGCGACGAGAGCGTCGAGGCTTCCGCGTTGGGCGAGCGCAAGGAGGCGGAGCCGGAAGTCGAGCCTGCCTTGGACACGAAGGTGTCGATGGAGCAGGAGCCGCCCGCGCTGGCCGTGCTTCGCGAGTCCGGACAGTCATTCAATCCCATCCAGCGGGCACATGAGTTGGTGCTTGAGCCCACGGAGCGCTACTCGCTGCGCACGCTGGGCACGTATGGCTTTACCTGGTCCAAGGCGCTGGACGGCACGCGTGCGGCGCCCTCCTCCAGTCGCGTCCTCGCGTTCATCGCCGACCCCGAGGTGCCGCCAGAGCGGCGGCTGTGGACGCTGACCACGGACTCCCAGACGGTGACGGGCATCACGCGGATGTGGCTGTTCGTCCTGTGGGGCCAAGAGTGGGCGCTCACGCGGCCCCACATGATGGAGATCGACGTTCGTTCGCTCAGTGGAGGCGCGAAGCAAGGCCGGTCCCTGAACGTCGTCGACTTCGCGAGCGAACTCGCCCCCGAGCATCGCTTCACGGTCCGGAACCTACGGCCCGGGCTTCGGTATGCCGTGGAGATCCGGGCCTCCCACGAACGGCCGCGCAGCCCCGTGGTGATGATCGCCGTGCCGGCCGCGCCGTTTCGCCTCCGCGTCGCCGGGCAGCCCTCGGACGAGCGATTGCACGTGCTCGACGTCGGCCGGCACATCCTGTCGGGAGCGTCGGAGCTGTGGTTCTCCCTGCCGAGATGGGCGGACGACGCGGAAGTGGAGATGGAAGTCTCCGTGGAGGCCGCTCCCTGAACCTCCCGGACCCGCGAGCAAGCGGCCGTGTTGCCGACCCGCACGCGCAGCGTGACGGACCCCGGGGAATCGCGCAGACTCGCGGCACGAGGTCTCGCATGCGGCTGGTGCTGTCCCTGGTGGTGTTCGTGTCACTCGTCGGCTGCGGCGCGCATTCAACGCGCGCGTTCCTGGGCGACGCCGCGGCTCCCGCTCCTTCGCGAATCCCCGTGGACGACGCGGAGTTGCTCCGGGTCCAGGCCCGCGCCCGGTACATCGTCGAAGCGGAGCGCGCCGCCATTCGCGCCACGGACGTGCTGATGGAGAGCAAGGACGTGGACCTGAGCCCGTCCCGGATGCAGATGCACCTCACCCTGCCTCATGGTGGCGCCTGGTACGGCCTCTTCGGCCGGGTCGACGACGCGGGGAAATTCATCCCGGCCTATGCGTTGAAGGCTCCCCACGAGGAGCCCGAATGGATGGAGCTCATCCCCTTGAACACGCTCCCCATCGACTTCAGCCCCATGGCCCGCGCGGTGAGGACGGCGAAGAACATCACCGTGGAGGCCTTCGGTCGGCCCAGCGTCAACCCCGTGGTCCTCGTGGAGGCGTCGGGCGACATCACCGTGTACACGCTGCAGGGGACCAGGGACCCGAAGCGCTTCTTCTATGGCGGCGACTTCCGCTTCCGCTTCGCTCCGGATGGCAAGACGCTGCGCGAGCAGGTGAAGCTGCACCCGAGCGTCATCGCGGTCGACGTGGCGCCCATCACCGAGGACGCCTCGCGGATGGATGCGCACCTGCACCAGACCTTCAAGGGACCGCTGGAGACGGAGCTGGCCTTGCTGATGCTCTATCCGGAGCTGACGTCGCTGGCGGTGGGCCACGTCGACACGGCGGTGACCTACGTCCTGTTTCCGGATGGCGGCATCAGCGTCGTCACCGAGGACAACCCCGCGTCCAGGCGCGACCTCCTCCCGGATGGCACCTTCGCGTCCCCTCCCGCCGCGCCGAAGCCCCCAGAGGCGGAGGCCCCCGAGGCACGCGCTCGGTGAGACTCAGTCCCGCAGCCGCTCGGCCCAGGTGAAGTACACGGTGCGCGCGTCGGCGAACGGATCTCGAAACAGGGCGCGGACCTCCGCCTTCGCCAGCCGGCCCTCGTCGAAGGCGCGGTAGAGCCTGTCCCCGAGCAGGTAGCCCAGCGCGTGGCTGACGCCGTGGAACAGCCGGTCCTTGCGCAGGGGCAGCAGCTTCACCGCCTCTTCGGGCGCCTCCAGCTCCGCGGCCTTGTGCGCCAGCACGAAGGCGGAGACCTGTCGCTCCACGCCGCGACTCTCGCCGAAGCGACGGGCCCAATCGGCCAGCCCCAGGCACGTGCGACGCGGGTTCACCAGGCGGGAGCCGAAGAAGCCCAGCGCCTCCTCCATGCACCGCGCGTAGAAAGCTTCGGAGGCCGTGCGCGGCGCCTCCATCGCGCTGCCCACCGCGCAGTGCCGCACGAAGTGCGCGGCCTCCTCCGCCGCGTGGTTCAGTGACAGCGAGGCCAGATACGCCGTCCGCGCTCGCGGGATGTAGCTGCTCTCCCGCGACAGGATGTGGCGGCGCAGCTGTGACAGCTCCGCCTGCGTGAAGCGCCCGCGTCGCTGGATGCGCGCCAACACGTCGCCATCCGCCACCGTGGCGACCTCCACCGACTCCAGCGCGCGCACCACCGGCACCCCGGCGAGGCGGCCGATCAGCGCCGCCATCTCCCGGAACCGCTCCGAGGCACCCCGGTCCATCAAGGGCGAGTCGCCGGCCTCGGCCTCCAGATAGTCGAGGAAGCTCTGCTGACAGACGACGGGAGAGGCGTTGAGCAGGCACACCGTGTCGTCGGCCAGCTCCACCGCTTCGGCCACGCCCATGCGTCCGTCGCGGGCCAGCCGCCACCAGACGCCTTCCGCGTTCTGGTACACGACCAGGCCGCGACGCGTGTCGTCGCCGAGCGCGCGCTCCACCTGCGCGGGCAGGTGACACGGCGCGACGTGGTACTGGCCCACGAGGACGAGGACGAGCGGACGGTCCTCGGCACGGGCCGCCCGGGCGATGCGCTCCGCGGCGTAGGCATCCCTCAGCGCGAGCGAGCGCTCACCCTGGGCACGCCGGTCGATTCCGACGACCTCCAGGCGGTGGCGCCGGGCGAAGGCGAGCAGGGTGCGCAGCGGGGCGCCCGGGCCGAATCCCGCACCATCCGTGTCACCGCCCAGCTTCGCCAGGAGGGAGCGCTCCGAGAGGCGGCCGGAGCGCCAGGCATCGACCGAGGTCTGGTGACGTCCCTCGATGCACTCGAGGGCCATCACGACGCGGCGTCCCGAGGTGAGCGCGTGCTCCACCAGCTCGAGGTAGGTCTGCTGCGCCAGGGGCAGCGTGTGGTAGTCGCCCACGTACACCACGTCCGAGGCGAGCACGCGTTGGTGCACGTCGGCCAGAGGCAGGACGCGCCGATAGCTGGCGGTACGCCGCCGGTAGCGGGCCTCGTAGGAGCGGAAGGCATCTGTCTGCCCGTCCACCACGCGGGCGATTTGTGCCCGCTGACGACGGAAGAGGGCAAGGTGCAGGGCGAGCGAGTCGCGCATGGAGTGCGGCGATCCCTCGCACGGCCCTGGAGACCCGGCAAAAAATCAGCGGCACGCGGCCTCGGGGCTCCCTTCCTTGACTCGGGGAGGGGGGCAATGGACCATCCCCTTCAGCTTGAAGAACACACTCGCGCGCGCGACCCTCCTCAGCTTCGTGCTCTTCCTGGCGGTACCTGTCCGTGCCGAGGAGCCTTCACTTCTTCACTCCGCTCCGACCAAGGCCGAGGCCAACCTGCCTCTGCGGCTGGACGGCACGCTCGTGGAGGGAAGCCGCATCCTGGAGATGTACGTCCGCTACCGCGGCCCGGGTGAGCCCTTCGCCCGCGTGCTGATGGAGCGCCAGTACGGCGACCTCTACCGCGGCGTCATCCCCGCCGAGCACATGGTCCCGCCAGGCGTCGAGTACTACGTCGAGGGCCTCACCGCCGACGGTGAGCGCATCCCCATCTTCCAGACCGCCGCGCGGCCCGCCCGTGTGTTCGTGGCCGGAGAGGTCTCCACGACGGCGAGCCGGCCCGGCCCCTCGGAGCCGCCCGTCTCCATCTCCGCCGACGAGCGGCCCCCCACCCGGACCCCGCCGCCCGAGCGCACCAAGGCGCCGCCGCCCACGAACAGCGCCTCCGATGACTCGATGGCGGCCCTGACCGCGGATCTGCCCTCGGACGTTCCTCCGCCCAGGACCGCGACGCGAGACACCCGCACCCCGCCGCCGTCGCGCGAGCCTCCGCCCCCGACGCGAGGCACCACGACGACCTCACGCGAGACGGCGACTCCCACGCGAGAGCCCACGACGCGCGAGAGCCCACGGGCGACGCGAGAGCCACCTCCGCGAGATGCGGTGACGACGCGGGATGCACCCGTTCGCGAGCCCGTCGCTTCCCGCGAGTCGTCCCGGGAGACCTCGACGCGCGATTCGGCTTCCTCGCGGGAGTCGTCCGCGACGCGCGAGAGCGCGGCCTCCGCGGTGATGCGCTCGGAGCTGGAGGAGGACATGGCCCTCTACAGCGCCGAGGACACCCTGGCGCTGGCCACGCGTCACGAGGAGAAGGTCCGGAAGGTGCCCGCCATCGCCGCCTCGTTCGGCCGCGAGCAGATCAGCGCGCTGGGTGCCCGCACCGTCGCCGACGTGCTGGACGTGGTGCCCGGCCTCACCGTCAGCCGCGACGTGCAGGGCTTCCACCGCACGGCGGTGCGCGGCATCCGCAACGACGCCGAAGTGCTGTTCCTCCTCAACGGCCACCGCCTCAACAACTTCTTCGACGGCAAGGCGCTGATGAACCTGCCGGTGGAGAACCTGGAGCGCATCGAAGTCATCCGTGGCCCGGGCTCCGCGCTCTACGGCGCGGGAGCGTTCCTGGGCGTGGTCAACATCGTCACCGACACCTCGGATGGCGTGCGCACGGCCGTCTCCGCCGGAGGCTTCCCGGAGAAGGACGACCGTCTGGCCATCACCGTCAACGGGCACGCATCGGCCGGAGAGACCTTCGGTGACCTGCGCCTCTTCGCCGACGCGGATGTGTGGAGCCAGTCAGGCGACTCGAACGTCATCGACAACGATGGCCTGGATGACGAGGCCATCTCCCAGGGGCTCCGCGCCGTGGAGGACCCGGCCGGCAAGACGCGCGATGACCGCTTCCTGCTCAACCTGGGCGGCGGCGCGACGTATGCGATGGGCGACGCGGGCCGGCTGGGCGCCTCGGTGCGCTTCCTCACCGAGAACCGCACCGCGCTGATGGGCCTCTTCGACACCGTGGCCGAGGACTCCGAGTTGAAGTGGAACGTCCTCATGGCGGACGTCCATTGGGAGCGCTCCATCGGCACCTCGGTGCTGCTGCGCGCGCGCGCCGGGTTCGATCAACAGTCCACCGACCGCCTCTTTCAAATCACCCCCAAGAACTTCCGGACGGGGACCGAGGCCAACCAGCTCTTCGCCGAGGGCCTGCGGGAGCGGACGAGCATCTCCGTGCGCTCGCTCACCGGCGGCGTGGACGCGGACATCGCGCTGTCGGCCAACAACCGCCTGTCGCTGGGCGCGCTGGTGGAGCAGCAGTCGCTGGGCGACTACAACTACGAGACCAACTACACGCTGGACGCGCGCGTGCGTCCAGAAGGCTTCACCGCGCCCGAGGGCCTCACGGACCTCTTGGGACTCGCCGACGGCGCCGTGTCCAAACGGCTCATCGTGGGCTTCTTCGCGCAGGACCAGTGGACCGTCGTCAACCCGCTGACGCTCACGTTCGGTGTGCGCGTGGACGCCACGCAGCTTCCCACCGTGGACGGCTCGGGCACCATCACCGGCACCAGCTTCGTGCCCAGCATCAATCCCCGCGTGGGCCTGGTGTTCTCCGCCACGGACGCGCTGGTGCTCAAGGCCCTGTATGGCCGCGCCTTCCGCGCCCCCACGCTCCAGGAGCTGGTCGAGCGCATCCCCGACACGGACTACAACCAGGGCCGCTTCGAGGGAAACCCGCGCCTGCAGCCCTCCACGGTGGACACCTTCGAACTGGGCGCCGACCTCATCCAGTCCGCCGGCGAGGCCCGCGTGCGGCTGCGCGCCAACGCGTACCTGGAGCTGTTCGACTCGCCCATCGTCCCGGTGGACACGTCCGGCAACATCGTCCCGCTGCGCAACCGCGAGCTGGGCGTGCGCGTGTACGGCATCGAGGGCGAGGCCCGCCTGGAGGCCTCCAAGCGCGCCAACGCCTGGATCAACGCGAGCATCTCCCGCGCGCAGGACATGGAGCTGCCGTCGCAGTCCCGCCTGCTCACCGACACGCCGCAGGCCCGCTTCAACGCGGGCGTGTCCATGCCCATTGGCGCGTGGGTGAACTTCGACGTGGTGGTGCGCACGGGCGCGGAGCGACGCAACAACAGCCGCTCCGTGCTGGAGCTGGTCCGCCGCTACAAGATTCCCGCCTACAGCCTCATCACCGCGCAGATTCGCAGCGAGCCCATCGCCGACATCTGGGAGGTGTCGCTGGTGGCGCACAACGTCTTCGACCACGACCTTCGCGACGACGTGCCCCGTCCGGACCGCGTCACCAACAGCCTCCCGCGCGAAGGCATGTCCGGCTACCTCACCGTGAGGGCCCACTTCTGATGCCGCTCCCCAAGTCCAAGTCCAAGTCCGTACTTGCCGCCCTCGCGTGCGCCCTGGCGTCGCCGCTCTCCGGGTGCATCTCCTACAACGACTCGTGCCAGCCGCTCGTCTCGGACCCGGATGCCGTCGTCGGCTACCTGGCAGCGGACGTCCAGTTGGACAAGCCGTTCACCCGGCATGACAACAACGCGCTGGCCCAGGTGGTCGCCGACGCGTTCCTCCATGCCGAGGACGGCTCCGCGCGGCCCGCCGTGCTGGGCGTCGTCAACGGCGGCTCCCTGCGCACGGAGGGCCTCTGCTACACGCGCATGTCGCTGCGCAAGGGGCCGCTCACCGACGGCGTGCTCCACGAGGTCATCCTCTTCGAGAACCTCATCGTCACCGTGGACCTCACCGAGCGCGAGGTGGTGGAGATGATGGAGAACAGCGTGGGCGCGCTGTACCTGGAGGGGCAGTCCATCGCCTCGCCCTCCGGCGCGTTCCTCCACGTGTCAGCGGGGACGTCGGTGCGCGTGGACTGCTCGCGCCCCAGGGGCGAGCGCGTTCGGGCGCTGACGGTGGGGGGGCAGGCCATCCCGCTGCCGGCGCGCGAGGACACGACCATCCGCTACCGCGTGGCCATGCCCAGCTTCCTGCTCGAGGGCGGCGACGGCTACGACACGGTGTTCGGCAATGCCGGTCAGGACCCCGCCCGGAACCCGGTGCAGGCGCGAAAGCTGGGCGGCACCGACGCGAACATCGCCTCGGCGTACATGCGGGAGAAGTACCCCACGCCCGTCCAGGCGCTCTCCGAGGAGCCGCGCGTCATCTTCGAGAACTGCGCACTGCCCGCGAGGCCCGCCGGCAGGTGAGTGCCGGGGGCCGCTCGCGGGGCCCTTCAGGACTTGGGCTCGTCCGGGTTCGGAGCGGCCGCCACCATGCTCGGTGGGGTCGCTGGCGCCGCCGCCACCGGAGGGCTCGCCGTGACGGTGGCGGGCCGAGGAGGCGGAGGCGCATTGAGCACGTCGTTGACCGACGGCATCTTCCGAATCTCCGCACGCGCGACCTTCCACGCCTGCTGGACAATCCACGAGAGCGAGCGGTCCTGTCGCGTCGCTTCGCGCTGGATCTCCTCCAGCATGTCCTCGGGGAAGTAGAGGCTTTGTTTGCGGTGGTCGGTGGTGGCCATGCCTGCGCTACTCCTCGCGCGGGTCCTGGCGCTCGTCGCCAGTCACGTCGTTAACGGCGGGGAACCCCTTGATGCGCTCGCGGGCGATCTTCCACGCCTGCTGCACGACCCAGGAGAGGGAGCGGTCCTGTCGGGTCGCTTCCTCCTGAATCTCCTTCAACATCTCCTCGGGGAAGTACAGCGACTGCTTGCGCTTGTCGGTGCCTGCCATACTTGAGTCTCCGGGGCGGATTCGAGGTGACGACCTGAACACACCGGGGCCGTTATCCGACAGACGCCCAAGAGGGTCAACGGTTTCGGAGGACTCATTCCGCGCTCGCTGGGTCCTCGCCCGGGCACGTTCAGTCAAGCCTGACGTATCCAACTGTGCGCGAAAAAGGAAACGCCCCGGCCCTCTAGACAAGAGGACCGGGGCGTCTCGGAAAGAGGGACCGCCGGGAGTGGATCTCCCAGCGGACCCGTGGGCCCAGAGGGGGAGGGGGGGGACCCCTAGGCCCAACACCTTGAAAATTCGACCGTCCCCTCAACAACCCCGGGGGCCGCGCATATTTCCTCTTCCGAGTCGGCGCCCATCCGGTGTGACGATCATAAGAACCAGCCCCCCTGCCTTCAACCGCACGCGCCTCTGTAACCCTGTTACCCGACACTCCATTCCACCTGTCAGATGTCACGCACTGGACCCATGACACGGCTGCTGACGAGGACGCTGCTGGACGCGTACACGCGCCTGGGGCTGGAGGGCCGCTCCGTGCTGTGCGCCGTCTCTGGAGGCGCGGACTCGGTGGCCCTGCTCGTCGGCACGGCGAGCGTGCGAGAGCGCCTGGGGCTGCGCGTGGAGGTCGCCACGGTGGACCACGGCCTGCGGCCTGAATCTCGAGCGGAAACGCAGTTGGTGGTGTCGCTCGCCGAGCGGCTGGGTTTCGCGTGTCACGTGCGCGAGCTGTCGCTGCGGTCCGGCGCGGGCGTGGAGGCGCGGGCGAGACAGGCGCGCTACGCGGCGCTGGAGGCGGTGCGCGTGGAGCGCGGCTTGTCGGCGGTCGCGACGGCCCACTCGGCCACCGACCAGGCGGAGACGCTGCTGATGCGCCTGGCCCGCGGCGCGTCGTCGCGAGGCGCGGTGGGCATCCACGAAGCGCGTCCCGGGCTCGTCCGGCCGCTGCTGGAGCGCACCCGCGAGGAGCTGGTGGACTTCCTGGCGGAGCAGGGCGTCGGATATTCGACAGATGCGATGAACGCCGACCCGACGTTCTTCCGCGTCCGGGTCCGGAAGGACGCCCTGCCGGCCCTGTCCCGCGCCGCGGGCTTCCGCGTGGACGCGCGATTGGCGTCCTTCGCGCGGCTTTCGGCGGAGGACGACGCGCTGCTGAGCGAGCTGGCGGACGCGGCCTGGAGGCGCGTGTGGCTGCCGGAAGGCGGCGGCCTGGACGCGGTGGCGGTGCGCGCGCTGGAGGTGCCGCTGCGGCGCAGGGTGCTCGCCCGGCTGCTGGCCGAGCATGACGTGGTGACGGACGCGGCCACGGTGGAGCGCGTGCTGGGCGCGGTGGAGGAGGGCGGCTCCGCGACGGTGGGGCGTGGACTGCGACTGCGCGCGACGGGCGGGCGGGTGCGCTGCGTGCCGCTGACTCAAGAGACGCGGCCCGTTTCAGCGCTGTTCCTGGAAGGCGCGGGGGCCTCGGGCGTGTTGGAAGGCACGGGGTGGTCCTTTCGCGTGGAGACACAGGCGCCGCCCGAGGGGGTCCATGGACTGTCGCTGGCGGAGGACGTGAACTGGCCGCTCACCGTGCGGACACGCAAGCCCGGGGACAAGGTCCGGATGGGCGCGGGACAACGGCGGCTTCAGGATGTGTTGGTGGATCTTCGAGTGCCCGCGGAGTCGAGAGATGCGCGGCCGGTGGTGTTGGACGCCTCGGGCACCGTGATGTGGCTTCCAGGGTTGTGGGCGCCGCCCCCCAGGGCGGATGTTTCCGGACACTACCTGTGGGCGACACCCGTGGGTCCGAGCATTCAGCGGACCCCTTCGTTATAGAGTGGAATGAGTGTTGTCGGGGGTTGGCCGCGCCCCCTAAATAGTTGAGGGCTTTTTGCTGTTGCTGATACGGTCCGACGACAGGGGAGCTCGCCTGGTGTCGGGCAAACGATTGAAAAGGCTGGGTTTCTCCCGGCGCGGCCCTCATCCCGCCGAGTACCGAAAGGGCAGCTGACACGTGCGTTCGACTTACAAGACCATCGGGCTCTGGGTCATCCTGATCGTCCTCTTCGTCGCCTTCTACAACTTCTTCTCCCAGGGCAACGACCAGGTCCAGGAGCCTTCGTTCACGCAACTGCTGACGAAGGTAGAGGAGAAGAAGGTCAAGGAAGTGGCGGTCAAGGGCAACACCTACTCCGGCAAGTTCGTCGACACGAGCGAGAAGTTCCGCACGACGGGACCGGCGCCGGACGCGGCCATGCTGAACCAGCTCCGCAACAACGGAGTGGACGTCAAGTACGAGCGGGAGGAGCAGAACAGCCTCTGGCTGACCATCCTCGGTCAGTGGATGCCGGTCGTCTTCCTGTTCCTCTTCTTCATCTTCTTCATGCGCCAGCTCCAGGGTGGCAGCGGCAAGGCGATGACCTTCGGGAAGTCGAAGGCCAAGCTCCTGAGCGAGAGCCACAACAAGGTCACCTTCGCTGACGTGGCCGGTGTGGACGAGTGCAAGGAAGAGCTGGAGGAGATCGTCGCCTTCCTGAAGGACCCCAAGAAGTTCACCAAGCTGGGCGGTCGCATCCCGAAGGGCGTGCTGATGATGGGCCCCCCGGGAACGGGCAAGACGCTGCTCGCGCGGGCCGTGGCCGGCGAGGCGGGCGTGCCGTTCTTCTCCATCTCCGGCTCGGACTTCGTGGAGATGTTCGTGGGCGTCGGCGCCAGTCGCGTGCGCGACCTCTTCGAGCAGGGCAAGAAGAACGCCCCCTGCATCATCTTCATCGACGAAATCGATGCCGTGGGTCGTCACCGTGGCGCCGGTCTGGGCGGTGGACATGACGAGCGTGAGCAGACGCTCAACCAGCTCCTCGTGGAGATGGACGGCTTCGAGTCCAACGACGGCGTCATCCTCATCGCCGCGACGAACCGTCCGGACGTGTTGGACCCCGCGCTGCAGCGTCCGGGTCGCTTCGACCGCCGCATCGTGGTGCCGCGTCCCGACCTGAAGGGCCGCCTGGGCGTGCTGAAGGTGCACACCCGCCGCGTGCCGCTGGCGCCGGAAGTGGACCTGGAGGTCATCGCTCGCGGTACGCCGGGCATGACGGGCGCGGACCTGGAGAACCTGGTGAACGAGTCGGCGCTGATGGCCGCGCGGCAGAACAAGGAGCGCGTGGACCTGAGCGACTTCGAGGCCGCCAAGGACAAGGTCTTCATGGGTCCTGAGCGCCGGTCGATGATCATGACCGAGAAGGAGAAGAAGAACACCGCGGTGCACGAGGCGGGGCACGCGCTGCTCGCCAAGCTGCTGCCAGGGTGCGACCCGCTCCACAAGGTCACCATCATCCCGCGCGGTCAGGCGCTCGGCGTCACCTGGAGCCTGCCCACCGAGGACAAGGTCAACGGGTACAAGAAGCAGATGCTGGACCAGATCGCCATGGCCATGGGTGGCCGCATCGCCGAGGAGCTGCTCTTCAACGAGATGAGCAGCGGCGCGGCGAACGACATCGAGCGGGCCACCGAGACGGCGCGCGCCATGGTGTGCCGCTGGGGCATGAGCGAGAAGCTGGGGCCCCTGGCGTTCGGCAAGAGCGACGGCGAGGTGTTCCTGGGCCGCGACTTCAACTCGTCCAAGGACTACTCCGAGGACACCGCGCGGCAGATCGACTCCGAGGTTCGCAGCATCGTGGTGGGTTGCTACGAGCGCGGCAAGCAGGCGCTGACGGAGCACCTGGACGCGCTCCACCGCGTCTCCGACGCCCTGGTGGAGTACGAGACGCTCGACGCCGAGGACGTGAACATCCTCCTGCAGGGTGGACAGCTCACCCGTGAGCGCCCGCCCCCGCGCGTGAATGCGCCCCCGAAGGCGACGGAGAAGAAGGACAAGCGGAAGATCCTCGACGCCCTCGACGGGCTGCCGAAGATGGAGCCGAACAAGGCGTAGCCCCGCCGCTGTCCTGAAGTCCTGAAGGCCCTTCCCGAAGTCGGGGAGGGCCTTCTGCTTTGCGGGGGCTGGGCGCTCGGCGCACGGGGTAGGGTGGCGCGGTGCCCTGGAGTCACTTCCCATGATTCGTGCCCGCCCCATCAGCGCCGACCGTCCCGAGGACCTGACGTTGGCCTTCCGACGCATGGGCCTGCCGACGCCCGCGCGCGAGTACCTGCTGGAGAAGCTGCCGCACGCGCAGCTTTTGCTCACGGGCGTGACGAAGGACGTGGGCACCTTCCTCCATGCGCTGCCCGAGCGGGCGCTCGTGCCGGGCCGAGAGGAACATCCCTCGTGGGTCTCCGGAGACGCGCGCTCACGGCCGGGGGCGGGGCTGCTGTCGGGTCGCCGCGAGCAATTCGAGCGGCTCGTCGCCCTGGCGCGCGCGGAGGGCGGGGCGCTCACGGAGCTGGCGGGCGCACTGGAGCGGGCCCTGGAGGCGGGGAAGGCGCCTGGGAGGATGGTGCTGGGCGAGCGGACGTTCGAGTGGGGCTCGCGCACCTACGTCATGGGCGTGGTCAACGTGACGCCGGACAGCTTCTCCGACGGAGGGCGCTTCCTGAGCGCGGAGGCGGCCATCTCACACGGCCTCGCCCTGGCGGACGCGGGCGCGGACCTGCTGGACGTGGGCGGCGAGTCCACGCGCCCCGGCTCCCAGCCTGTCACCGCCGAAGAGGAGGTGGCTCGCGTGCTGCCCGTCATCGAGGGCCTGCGCGCGCGCACCTCCGTGCCCCTCTCGGTGGACACGACGAAGGCGGCCGTGGCGCGCGCGGTGTTGAAGGCGGGCGCCCACCTGGTCAACGACATCACCGGCTTCCGCTCGGACCCGGAGCTGGCCGGCGCGGTGGCCGAGGCCAACGCCGCCTGTTGTCTGATGCACATCCGGGGGACGCCGGACACCATGCAGCAGGCCCCTCGGTACGAGGACCTGGTGGATGAGGTGCTCGACTTCCTCGACGCGTCCGTGACGCTGGCGACCTCGGCGGGCATCGCGCGCGAGCGCATCCTGCTGGACCCGGGGATTGGCTTCGGCAAGACGTTCGACCACAACCTCTACCTGCTGCGGCGGCTGGGAGAGCTGCGCGTGTCGGCGCTGCCCCTGCTGGTCGGCACCAGTCGCAAGGGCTTCCTGGGGGCCCTGACGGGCGGGAAGCCGGCGGGCGAGCGACTGGCGGCGACGCTGGGCTCCGTGGCGGCGATGGCCGTGCTGGGTGGGGCGGACGTCGTCCGGGTACACGATGTGGCCGAGACGCGCGATGCGCTCGCCGTCGCCGATGCCATCCGCTCCGCTCGGGATGGGGGCATCCTGCTCGGCCGCTGAGCGTCCGTGGACGCCGGGCCACGCGGAAGGGCCCGCGCGGTCTGGGTCGTCGAGGCGGGGCTTGGTATCGTTTTCGCACCCTTGTTCAAGGGTGATAGAGCCTGCAAGGCCGGGCCGTTGCCAGGGGAGCGTTGGGACCCTACCTTCGAGCCCCGGCGGTGGGCGGGGTATAAGCCCCGACGTCGAGAGACCGGCACAGGCCCGGCGTGGGAAAGGTGGAGCGGCACCATGGCGTACAGGATGAACATGCCTCCGAAGGAGGAGCGCACGACACAGAAGCTGTTCGGCACGGACGGTGTTCGCGGCAAGGCGAACGTCTACCCGATGACAGCGGAAGTGGCGATGCAGCTCGGGCGGGCACTCGCGTTCCTCATCCGCAACGGGCCGCACCGGCACCGCGTCATCGTGGGCAAGGACACGCGACTGTCCGGCTACATGCTGGAGCAGGCGCTCGCCGCGGGCCTCACGTCCATGGGGGTCGACGTGGAGCTCGTCGGTCCGCTGCCGACGCCGGGCATCTCCAACCTCACCACGTCGATGCGCGCCGACGCCGGCGCCGTCATCTCCGCGTCCCACAATCCGTATGAGGACAACGGCATCAAGTTCTTCTGGCGCGATGGCTTCAAGCTGCCGGACGAGACGGAGGGCAAGATTGAAGAGCTGCTCTCCACGGGTGCCATCGACTCCATCCGCCCCACCGCGACGAAGATTGGCCGCGCGTTCCGCATGGAGGACGCCCGGGGTCGCTACATCGTGTTCCTCAAGGCGACCTTCCCGCGCGAGCTGACGCTGGAGGGTCTGACCATCGTCGTCGACTGCGCCCACGGCGCGGCCTACAAGACGGCGCCCGCGGTGCTGGAGGAGCTGGGCGCCAAGGTCATCAGCCTGGGCGTGGCGCCGGACGGCAAGAACATCAACCACAAGTGTGGCGCGCTGTTCCCGGAGAACCTGGCGCGCACCGTCATCAAGCACGGCGCCCACCTGGGCATCGGCCTGGACGGCGACGCCGACCGCCTCATCGTCGTGGACGAGAAGGGCAAGGTCGTGGATGGCGACGCCATCATGGCCATCTGCACCGGCGAGCTGATGGCTCGCAAGCAGCTGAAGAAGAAGGTCCTGGTCTCCACGGTGATGAGCAACATCGGCCTGGAGCGCGCGGTGGCGCGCTGGGGCGTGAAGGTGGCTCGCACGCGCGTGGGTGACCGCTACGTCGTCGAGGAGATGCGCCGCAACGGCTACAACCTGGGCGGCGAGCAGAGCGGCCACCTCATCTTCCTGGACCACACCACGACGGGTGACGGCACGCTGGCGGCGCTCCAACTGCTCGCGGTGATGTGCCGCGCGGGCAAGCCCCTGAGCGAGCTGTCCTCCATCTTCGAGCCGGTGCCCCAGACGCTGGTCAACGTGGTGGTGAAGCAGAAGAAGGAGCTGGGCGAGATGCCGGACGTGATGAAGGTCATCAAGTCCGTGGAGCAGAAGCTCGGCAACTCCGGCCGCGTGCTGGTGCGCTTCTCCGGCACCGAGCCCAAGGCCCGCGTCCTCATCGAGGGCGAGGACGCCGCTCGCAACGAGGCCTACGCGAAGGACATCGCCGACGCCCTCGCCAAGGCGTGCAATCGCTAGTCGTCGTTCACGGCGGTTGACTTCCGGACGCTGGCCGCGATTAGAGGGGCCAGCGCGTGCCGGGGCCCCCGACAATCCCGGGACCGCGCATCAAGCGAGGTGCGGTCGATGGGACAGCGACTGGGTGTCAACGTGGACCATGTGGCGACGCTGCGGCAGGCGCGGCGCACCACCTATCCGGACCCCGTGACGGCCGCGGCGATGGCGGAGCTGGCGGGCGCGCGGCAAATCACCATCCACCTGCGTGAGGACCGGCGCCACATCCAGGACCGCGACTTGCGCATCCTGCGGGAGACGACGCAGACGCTGCTGAACCTCGAGATGGCGGCCACCACGGAGATGGTGAAGATCGCCTACGAGCACAAGCCGGACGTGGTGACGTTGGTGCCGGAGCGCCGCGAGGAGCTCACGACGGAGGGCGGCCTGGAGGTCGCCGGCCAGCGCGAGCACGTCGCGAAGATCATCAAGAACCTCAAGGACGGCGAAATCACCGTCTCGCTGTTCATCGACCCGGACCTGGACCAGGTGCGCGCGTCGCACAAGGTGAACGCGGACCGCATCGAGCTGCACACGGGGCGCTACTGCGAGGCGCGCAACGAGAAGGAGCGCGCGCGGGAGCTGGCGCGCATCGTCGACGCGGCCAAGGCGGGCACGAAGCTGGGGCTGGGCGTGGCCGCGGGCCACGGGCTCAACTACGACAACGTGCAGCCCATCGCGCGCATCGCCGAAATCGACGAGCTGAACATCGGCCACGCCATCGTCGCGCGCGCGGTGCTGGTGGGCTTCGACCGCGCGGTGCGGGAGATGCTCGACCTGATGCGCAACCCGGGATAGCGCGCCATGGGAATCCGGGGCCTGGGCCTGGACATCTGCTCCATCTCCCGCATCCAGCGCATCATGGATGGACCTCGCGCGGAGCCGTTCCTGAACCGCGTCTACACCGAGGCGGAGCGGGCCCTGTGTGGCCAGCGCCATGACGCCGCCAGCGCCTATGCCGCGCGCTTCGCGGCGAAGGAGGCACTGGTGAAGGCGCTGGGCGCGCCCAAGGGCATCCGCTGGAAGGACATGGAAGTGCGCCGGGACGGGGGGGCGCCGTACTTCGCCCTCTCCGGCGTGGCGCTCGAAGTGATGGAGGCGCGAGGGTTGGAGGCGTTCCTCGCGCTCACCCACGATGCAGACGTGGCCGCCGCCACGGTGGTCCTCCAGACGAAAGGGGAGTGAATCCATGTTGCGCGTCCTCACCGCCGCCCAGATGCGTCAGGCCGAAGAGGCCGCCGAGCAGCGCCACGGCATGCCCTCCGCGCTGCTGATGGAGAACGCGGGGAGGGGACTCGCGGAGGTGGCTCGCGAGCTGGCCGGGCCCGGTGGACGTTTCGTGGTGGTGTGCGGGCCGGGCAACAACGGTGGGGATGGCCTGGTGGCGGCGCGCTTCCTCATCGAGGGAGGCGCCAAGGTGTCGGTGACGCTGGTGGGCGACCCCGCGAAGCTGACGCCCGAGGCGAAGCGCAACCTGGAGGCCCTGCGGGGCTTTGGTGGGGTGGCGCGCGCCGTGGAGTCGTTGGAGCAGCCCGGCTCCGGTGACGTGGTGGTGGACGCGCTGTTCGGCACCGGACTGAGCCGGGCTCCGGCGGCGGCCTTCGCGGAGGCCATCTCCGCCATCCATCGCTGGCGGCGCGCGGGTGCGAAGGTCGTCGCGGCGGACGTGCCCTCCGGCCTCCAGAGCGACACGGGCGAGCCCTTCTCGCCCTGCGTGGAGGCGGATGCCACGGTGGCCTTCGGCTTCCTCAAGCCGGGCCAGGTGCTGGAGCCCGGCGCGACGCTGTGCGGACGCGTGCGGCGGGTGGACATCGGCATGGGCGGCGCGTCGTCTCGCGAAGTCTCGGGCGCCGAGCTCTTCGTGGTGGAGGAGTCGGACGCGCGCGACACGCTGCCGGTGCGCAAGGCGGACACGCACAAGGGCACGTACGGCCATGTCCTCGTCGTCGCGGGCAGCCGGGGCAAGACGGGCGCCGCGGCCCTGGTGTCGAAGGCGGCGCTGCGCAGCGGCGCGGGGCTCGTCACGGTGGCCACGCGGAGCGACGCGCTGGAGTCCGTGCAGTCGCACTCCGCTGAAATCATGGGCATCCCCTTGGAGGCCGCCGGGCCTTTGGGAATGGGTGACCTGGACGCGCTGCTCGCCGCCGCCGAGGGCAAGGACGCGCTGGTGATGGGCCCGGGCATTCCTCGCGGTCCGGGTACCGGCGCGCTCATCGGCGAGCTGGTGTCGCGCCTGGAGATTCCGGTCGTCCTGGACGCGGACGCGCTCAACGCCGTGGCCGAGGACCTGTCCGTGCTGCGCCGCGCGAAGGGGCCGGTGGTCCTCACCCCGCACCCCGGCGAGATGGCGCGGCTGACGGGCAAGTCGACCCGGGAGGTCCAATCCAAGCGACTGGAGGTCGTGAGTCGACTCGCTTCGGGATTGGGCGTGACGGTGGTGCTCAAGGGGGACCGGACGCTGACGGCGCACGCGGATGGACGCGTCTTCATCAACACCACCGGCAACCCGGGCATGGCCACGGGAGGCTCCGGGGACGTGCTGTCCGGGGTGTGCGGCGCCCTGCTGGCACAGGCCCTCCCCGTGCCGGATGCCATCTGGACGGCGGTATATGCCCATGGCTTCGCGGGCGACCTGGCCGCGGCCAGGCGTGGACAACTGGGCCTGGTGGCGGGGGACCTCATTGAACAGGGGCTCTGCGAGCTGTGGGTGAGGTGGGGTCGATGAGTGACGGCGAGCTGGTGACGCGGACGTTGACGCTGGCTTCACCCGAGGAGACGCATCGGCTCGGCGTGAAGCTGGGCGGGCTCTTGGAGCCGGGCGACTTCGTGGGCCTGATTGGGGACCTGGGCGCGGGCAAGACGCACCTGGTGCGCGGAGTCGCCGAGGGCGCGCACGTCCCTCGCTCCGAAGTGGCCAGCCCCACGTTCGCGATTGTGTACCCGTACTCGGGAAGGATTCCGCTCTACCACGCGGACCTGTACCGCCTGACGGGCTACGATGACCTCTACGCCACGGGGTTCATGGACCTGGTGGGCGGAGAGGGCGCGGTGCTGGTGGAGTGGTTGGACCGCGTGCCCGAGGCCGCGCCCACCGAGCACCTGCGCGTCACCCTGGCCCACGCCGGTGGGGATGCGCGCTCGCTCAAGGCCGAGGCCTTCGGCGCCCGCTCGGTGGCGCTGCTGACGGCGTGGCTGCCTTGATGTCCACGCACCGCGGAGGAGTGGCGCATGGGACGTAGCTACGCGGCGCTTCGCGAACTCAATCGCAACCGGCCCGTCGCGCCTGGGGACCGCGCGCGCGTGCTCGACGTGCCCGAGGAGTGCTGGTTCTTCGACAGCGAGTACCGGCTTCAAATCTGGAGTCGGGAGACGCTGTTCGAGTTCAACGTCGTTCCAGCTCCGTCCGTGGCGCGCCAGCGGCACTTCCTCGTTCAGCGGCTCGATGGACTGTTCGTGGACCTCGCGGTCTACGAGGACAGCGCCATCTGTACGCGGGGAACGCTGGGCGGGCGCGTGGCCCAGGCGAGGGTGCGCCTGTCCGATATCGACGGCCTGGTGAGCCACTATGGCCGGCTCGGCTTCCACGCCGGCCTGGGCTGGAACGTGTCGTCCGACAGGTTGGTGCGGCGCGAGCTGCGCTCGACGCAGCCTGGACTGATTCGCTCCGAGACGGTGAGCGTCGACGGGGCGGAGCTTCACGCCGTCTCCGTGCGCGTCGCTGGGCTGGAGAAGACGTCCCATGAGGAGCGCACCCCGTTCCAGACGCGTGACGAGGCGCTCGTCGCGGCGGAGCAGCGGCTCTTCGCGCTGGAGCAGGAGGAACTGACCGCCTTCACGTGCTCGACGCCGCAAGCGAAGCATGTGAATCCGGCGCCCCCGTCCCAGTCGCCGAAGGTGGAGCTGTCGAGCGCGGCTCGGCCCGACACGGCACGCGAGGCCGTGGATGCCGCGGTGGCCCTGCTCACCGAGCTGCACCACAAGCTGCCGGAGGGACATTTCGTCATCGAGCTCATCGACCCCGAGCAAGACCGTGCGCGGCTGGAGCGCATGGGGCACGGCGGCACCTTCTTCCGCTCCATGCACGAGAAGCGCTTCGGGCGATGGACGAGGCCCGAAGCCGTCGACGCCACGGGCTCCTCCTTCGACTACTTCACGCGGCGCTACGGCACCGCGACCTGGGTCGTCGCGCACGCGAACGGCGAGACGACGCACCTGAGCGGCAACGTCAGCGGTGGCGGACAGTGCGTGCTCGAAATCAACGCCGACGAGTACAACGTGGAGGAGCTGGCGGAGAACCTCGATGAGCCCGTGCCGGGCCTCTCACTAGCCCTCGTCTTCCATGGCGGCTGGCACGACGGCGCGAGCTTCCTCTTCGACCGGCGCTCCCAGACGCCAGAAGGGGAGTACGGCATCCACTCCTTCGGCGAGCTCGAACCCGAGCTGCCCGACGAGCCAACGGCGCCCGAGCACATCCAACCCTTCGGCTTCTGGTTGTTCGAGCGCGTCGTGGCCCTGCGCGAGAAGCTGGTGCCCGCGCTGCGCGAGCTCCAGCCTCCCGTGGTGCCCTGACGCTCAGGCAGCGTGACGCGTGGGGCCGGGCGTGGGGGGCTGAACGTCCCCCGCCAGCTCCGGCACCCGCCAGCGATGGAAGACGAGCCCGGCGTCCACGCCGATGACGTCCTCCTCGTTGACGGGCGTCCAGTACGGCCCACCGCACAGCGACTCACTGGAGACGATGAGCTGCTCCAGCCGCGTGCCCACCTCGGGCAGCGCGCCCGTCGAGCAGCTCGCGCCACCGGTGTTGATGAAGAGGGTGCGGTTGCGCCGCGACGCCACCATCACCTCGCCATCCGTGGCGAGGAAGTTCATCGCGGAGCGCGGCTGCACCAGCGGCTCGTCGGTGATGGCTGACACCAGGCTCATCGTCTCCGCGAGCGCTCGGGCGACGCCCTCCACGGGGACCGCATGCGCGATGGGATACCGGGCGGCCAGCCGGGTCAGGAAGACGTAGAAGCAGCGCTCGCTGTCCGTGGTGCCCTGGATGCCCGCGCGCAGCGTGGGACAGATGAGCTCTTCAATCCTCGCGCTGTGCTTCGCGAATTCCCGCACCGTGCCGTTGTGAACGAAGGTCCACCGGCCATGCTGGAAGGGGTGGGAGTTGCGCAGCTCCACAGCGCCCACCGACGCGAGCCGGATGTGCGCCACCACCGTGTGTGAGGACACACGGCTGCTCACCCGCTCGAAGTCAGGGTCACTGTGCGCGGGGCCCACACCGTGGGCCACCTGCGGGAGCGCCTCCGCGCCGTACGCGGCGATTCCCCACCCATCCTTGTGCTCGCGCGACTGGATGAGGAGCGAGTTCTTCTCCGTCACCAACGAAGGGTGGACGGCGGAAGGCACTGACGATCTGAATCCAAATAGTCGGCACATGGCTGCAATGGGTACTTATAACGGCCGGCCCCGACGGGAAGTTCTCCTGCCCTCCCGTGCGACGCACGTGTCACCAGACAACGTCGCTTCACCCGCAGGAATTCAGCGCCTGCTTGACCACGACACGCCCGGCTTTGACGACCGTGCGCGCGTGCCCTACGCCTAAATGGTAGGGCAGATGGCGGAAAGACGCACAACTGAACAGCACCAGGTCGCCTGCATCACCCACAGCCAGCCGACCATGTTGTTGCAGTCCCAATGAGAGCGCGGCGCCGCGTGTCGCCGCCCAGTAGGCCTCCGCCGCGCTCAACCCGTTCTCCAGACACGCCAGTCCCAGCGCCAAGGCCGTGTTTTCACTCATGGCCGAGCCTGGATTCACGTTGGTACCCAAAGCGATGTTGAGGCCCGCGTCACGCAGTCGACGTCCCGGCGCGTAGGGGCGCATGCGCAGGAAGAGCGTGGAGGTGGGTACGAGCACGGCGGTGACGTTGGCGTCGGCGAGGGCGCGCATGCCGGCGTCGGTGACTTGCTCCAGGTGGTCGGCGGTGGCGGCGCCCAGCTCGGCGGCGAGTTCTGAAGCGCCCCGGGCGGTGAGCTGGTCCGCGTGCAGGCGCGGAACGAGCCCCAGTGCGCGGCCGGTGGTGAGGATGCGGCGGGCCTCGTCGACGGTGAAGGCGCTGTCCTCGACGAAGACGTCGCAGAAACGCGCCAGGCCCTCGCGGGCGACGGCCGGGAGAATCTCCTCGATGCAGAGGCGGACGTAGTCCTCGCGGCGCTCCCGGTACTCCTGGGGAAGGGCGTGCGCGCACAGCAGCGTGGGCACCAATTCCACGGGCGTCAGCGCGCCCAGCCTGCGCACCGCGCGCAGCATCTTCAGCTCGTTCTCCAAATCCAGCCCGTAGCCGCTCTTCACCTCGGCCACCGTCACGCCCTGCTCCAACAGGCGCTGGACGCGGGGCAGGGCCAGGCGCACCAGCTCGTCCTCGCTGGCGGCGCGGGTGGCGCGCACGGTGCTGACGATTCCGCCGCCCGCCTTGGCTATTTCCAGATAGGTGGCGCCCTGGTTGCGCAGGTCGAACTCCGCGGAGCGCTCGCCAGCGAACACCAGGTGCGTGTGCGGGTCCACGAAGCCCGGGCCCACGAAGCCGCCCTCCGCATCCAGCACCTGTGTGTCGGGGCCCACGGCGCCCGAGGGCAGCTCCGACTCCGGACCCACGAAGGCGATGCGTCCCTCGCGCACGCCCACGCACGCGCCGGGCTTCGGCGTGAGCGCGGCTTCCGCGGGCTCGCGGTGCGTGCCTTCCAGGGTGAGGACCTCGGACGTGTTGCGGACCAGCAGCTCCAGCGCTTGCATTGCTTCAACGACCTCCGCGTACGCCGACGATGGGAACGTTCCAGCTGGCGCTCTTGCCCACCAGCGCCCGACCGAACCCGCCGGACAGCTCCAGCGATTCCAGCCAGCTCCAATTGAACCGGGCGGCCACGACGCCGCCGTAATACAGCGAGCCCTGGCTCGAGCCGTGGGACGCGAGCGTGTGCACCGCGATGAAGGGCACCAGCCCCACGGACACGCCTTGCTCGGGCGAGAAGCTGAAGGCGCACGTCGCCTCCGCGCCGCCCATGGTGCCCGGGCCGCCCCGGCTCGTGGTGATGCCGAAGTCGGTGGCCCCGCGCAGCGCGAGCGAGGGCGCCACACCGAGCTGCGCCGAGCCGAGGTAGTAGGACGCGCCCGCGTACACGCCGTAGCCGGGCAGGGGCAGCGGGAGGAACATCTCGCCCTGGATGCCGGTGTGCAGGTGCAGCCGCTCGGTGAGGGGCCACGTCATGGCGGCATCGAACGCGAGCCCCCACTGCTGCGTGGAGAAGCTGGAGTCGTCGCCCCGGAAGCGGTCCTCGGTGTTGATGGACACCTGCGTCCCGGCGATGGGCGCGCTGAGCCGGGGGCCGGAGCGGATGCCGGCCTGGAGGATGCGGTGCTCGGCGGACCCCGGGCCCAGGCGCATGACCATGGGCCCGACGGCCGTCGGGGCACACCCCGCGAGCGCCCCGAGAGCCAGGGCCAGGAACAGGACGACTCTCGAGTGCGCGCGGTAGGCCATGGCGACTCCGGAGGCTACACGGTGATGCCCGGAATCTTCACGCCTCGCTCCTTGGCGACTTCAATGGCCTCCGGGTAGCCCGCGTCCGCGTGGCGCAGCACGCCCATGCCGGGGTCGCTGGTGAGCACGCGTTCGATGCGGCGCGCGGCCTCCGCCGTGCCGTCCGCGACGATGACCTGGCCCGCGTGCAGCGAGTACCCCATGCCCACGCCGCCGCCGTGGTGGAAGGACACCCACGACGCGCCGTTCACCGCGTTCACCAGCGCGTTGAGGATGGGCCAGTCCGCCACCGCGTCCGTGCCGTCCTTCATCGCCTCCGTCTCGCGGTTGGGCGACGCCACCGAGCCGCAGTCCAGGTGGTCTCGGCCGATGACGATGGGCGCCTTCACCTCGCCCTTGCGCACCAGTTCGTTGAACGCGAGGCCCGCCTTCGCGCGTTCGCCGTAGCCCAGCCAGCAGATGCGCGCCGGCAGGCCCTGGAACGCCACGCGCTGCTCCGCCATGTTCAGCCAGCGCTGGAGCGACGCCTTCTGCGGGAACAGCTCGCGCACCACCTGGTCCGTGCGGCGGATGTCCTCCGGGTCTCCGGACAGCGCCACCCAGCGGAACGGGCCCATGCCCTCGCAGAACAGCGGGCGGATGTACGCGGGCACGAAGCCGGGGAACTCGAAGGCGTTCTCCATGCCCCCGAGCTGCGCCTGGCCGCGCAGGTTGTTGCCGTAGTCGAACACGTGGCTGCCGGCGCGCTGGAAGTCGTTCATCGCCTCCACGTGCTGAATCATCGACTCGCGGGCGCGGCGCACGTAGCCCTCGGGGTCGCGGGTGCGCAGCTCGGCGGCGGCCTCCAGCGACAGGTCCGTGGGGATGTAGCCGTTGAGCGGGTCATGCGCGCTCGTCTGGTCCGTGACGAAGTCCGGCTTGATTCCCCGGCGGTACAGCTCGCGGAACACCGTCGCCGCGTTGCCGATGATGCCGATGGAGCGGCCCACGCGCTTCTGCTGCGCGTCCTTCGCCAGGGCCAGCGCCTCGTCCAGGTCCTTGGCCACCACGTCCAGGTAGCGCGTCTCCACGCGGCGCTGGGCGCGCCACGGGTCGATCTCCACGCCGAGGAAGACGGCGTTGTTCATGGTGGCGGCCAAGGGCTGCGCGCCGCCCATTCCGCCCAGGCCTCCGGAGAGGATGAGGCGGCCGGCGAGGTCCTCGGTGCCGTAGTGGAAGCGGCCGGCGGCGGCGAACGTCTCGTAGGTGCCCTGGAGGATTCCCTGGGTGCCGATGTAGATCCACGAGCCGGCCGTCATCTGGCCGTACATCATCAGGCCCTTCTTCTCCAACTCGTTGAAGTGCTCCCAGTTGGCCCAGCGGCCCACGAGGTTGGAGTTGGCGATGAGCACGCGCGGCGCGTCCGGGTGCGTGCGGAAGATGCCCACGGGCTTGCCGGACTGGACGAGCAGCGTCTCCTCGTCGGAGAGGTTCTGCAGGCTGGAGACGATGCGGTCGAAGGACGGCCAGTCGCGAGCGGCCTTGCCGGTACCGCCGTAGACGACGAGGTCCTCGGGGCGCTCGGCGACATCCGGGTCGAGGTTGTTCATCAACATCCGGAGCGCGGCCTCCTGGACCCATCCCTTGCACGAGAGGGTGGAACCACGGGGGGCGCGGATGACGCGGGACATGAACAGGCTCCTGAGGTGTGGCTGGCGGAAAGGCCCGGCACACTAGCCGAACCCGCGCGGCGCGGGGACAGCACCGTGAGGCCCCATGCCCCACTGTCCGCTGGAGGCCCGAAAGGCCCGCCCCCAGGGGAGGACGGGCCCCGATTCATGACGCGGAAGGCCGAGCCCACATCAGGAGTGCAGCGAGCCGTCCTCGTCCGAGGTCTGCTCGGATGGGTTGAGCGGCTCCTGGGACGCGGGTGGGGGCCGCGCCCCCTCGCTCCGGTTCAGTCGCAGGTGGTTGAGGACCTCCTTCACGCCGAGCACGGCCTCGGAGACGTCCTCGATGGCGCGCTTCTCGTCGCGGCCTCGCACTCGGCCGAGCAGCGTCACCACGCCGCCCTCCACCTGGACGTCCACGTCGGAGGAGTCCATCCACGCGCGCATCAACTGGTCGCAGATGTCCGCGCGGATGCGGTCGTCCCCACGTTGGTAGCCCCGAGGGCCCTTGCCCGTGGGAGGTGACGCGGTACGGGGGCGGTAGCCGCCACCGAGGAAGCCTCCATGGCCCATGTCATGGTCATCGCCGCGCGACATGCTCGTGGAGAATCCCAACTGGGGCGGGGCCATGTTCTCGATGCCCGGTCCATGGCCCGAAGGTTGGGTGCCGCCCAGTCGCACGTCCGCTTCGGCGGGCCGGTCGCGAGGCCGCAGCTCCCGCATCTCATCCATCCACGCCTCGGGCTCGTCCCACGAATCCGAGCCGCGCGGTTCGTAGCGCGAATGTCCCCGTCCCACGGCCCCCTGGCGATGGGCGATGGGTGGCGCTCCACGAGGACCGGGGCGGCTGCTCTCCTCTGAGGGGCTCTTTCGTCGAAGCCGCTCGTCGGTCCGACCGATGCGCGGGTCTCTCTCGGCGCCCTCATCCAGGGCGCGGAAGGTGCCGCTGGGGCTGAAGCCCGGTCGCCGGGCGATGCGCTCCGGGTCGAGGAGTCGGGCACGGCGGTCCAGCTCGCGCTCGCGGTCGTAATCCGGGCCGTACTCGCGGGCCTTGTCCAGCTCCCTCGCGGCGTCACTGAAGTCCCGGTCGATTTCGTAGTCGAGCGTGTCCCGGTCCCCCCGCATCGAGCGGTTGTCGAGGTCGCGAGCGAAGTCCCTCGAGGGGTGCTCGTAGTCGCGGCGCCCATCCCAGTCGGAGCGGTGGGAGTCGCGGCCCGGCCTCGCATGGTGCTCGTGGTGCTCATGACGGGGTGGGCCTCGCGGGTCGTCCTGTCCTCTGCCCGGGGGGTGTCTCCCCTGATGCTCGTCGTGGGGTGCCGCCCCTCGACCGGGTCGCTCTCCGCCTCGCCTGCCGGAGTCCTCATGGCGCCTGCTCATGACTTGCGTCTCCTTGCGTATCGGCTCGCCCTTGGTCCCTGTCTCCAGAGGGTTTTGACCGCGCGCGGTGCTGGCAACGCGGCCTTGCCCCGTTGGCTGTCCGGGCGCGGGCCGGGCGGGAATGAGGTCCGGGAAGGAGCGGCGTCGAGCAGACGTACCCGCGAGGCCCGGGAGCGGTAGACTCGGGCGCGCCACGGTCGGGCGGACGTCCGCATGGCATCCGGAGGGCGGGGCATGGCCGAAGTACAGCGGGACGAAGAGGAGACCCAGGGCGAATCGGCCTCGGCGCTGACGCCGCTGCTTCCTCCCGTCCAACCACCCGAGGAGTCGAAGGCTCCCCTGGTCGGCCTCCTGTCCGAAGTCGCTGGCGGTATTCCCGCCGTCATCTCCACCATGAAGCACGCCTGGGGCGAGATGGGGGCCGTGCGTGGCACGCGCCTGCTGCTCAAGGTCAACCAGAAGGACGGCTTCGACTGTCCGGGGTGCGCGTGGCCGGACCCGGGACATCGCTCGGTGGCGGAGTTCTGTGAGAACGGCGCCAAGGCGGTGGCGGAGGAGGGGACGACGGAGCGCGTGACGCCCGACTTCTTCCGCCAGTGGAGCGTGGCGGAGCTGTGCTCCCAGTCCGATTTCTGGCTGGGCAAGCAGGGCCGCCTCACACACCCCATGGTGCTCCGCGAGGGCGCCACGCACTACACGCCCATCTCGTGGGAGGAAGCGTTCGCGCTCGTCGCGGAAGAACTCAACGCGCTGGAGACGCCGGACGCCGCGTGCTTCTACACGTCCGGGCGCACCAGCAACGAGGCCGCGTTCCTGTACCAGTTGTTCGTGAGGCAGTTCGGCACGAACAACCTGCCGGACTGCTCGAACATGTGCCACGAGTCCAGTGGCACCGCGCTCAGCGAGACACTCGGCATCGGCAAGGGCACTGTCACGCTGGAGGACTTCGACCAGGCGCAGGCCATCTTCGTCATCGGGCAGAACCCGGGCACCAACCACCCGCGCATGCTGACGACGCTCCAGGCCGCCGCGCGCCGGGGCTGCGAAATCGTCAGCATCAACCCGCTGCCGGAGACGGGCCTCAATCGCTTCAAGCATCCGCAGGAGGTGTTCCAGCTCATCGGCCCGGGCACCGCGCTCAACACCCAGTTCCTCCAGGTGCGCATCAACGGCGACGTGGCGCTGCTCCAGGGGCTGGGCAAGGCGCTGTTGGACTTGGAGGCCCAGAAGCCCGGCACGGTGGTGGCGCGCTCGTTCATCCAGGACAGGACGCTCGGGTTCGAGGCGTACGCGGCCCACCTCGCGGAGGTGAGCTGGGATGACGTGGTGGAGCGCAGCGGTGTGCCTCGCGCCCAGATTCTGGCGGCGGCGGAGCTGCTCGCCCGGTCCGAGCGCACCATCTTCTGCTGGGCCATGGGGCTCACCCAGCACCGCAATGCGGTCGCCAACATCCAGGAGATCGTCAACCTCACGCTGTTGCGAGGCAGCGTCGGCAAGCCCGGCGCGGGCGTCTGTCCGGTGCGTGGCCACAGCAACGTGCAGGGGGACCGCACCATGGGCATCTGGGAGCGGCCGAAGGCCGAGTTCCTGGATGCGCTCGCCCGGGAGCTCGACTTCGAGCCTCCGCGTCACCATGGCCTGGACGTGGTGGACACCATCCACGGCATGCACGAAGGCCGGGTCCGGGTGTTCTTCGCGATGGGCGGCAACTTCCTGTCGGCCACGCCCGACACGGAGCTCACCGCGAAGGCCCTGCGACGCACGCGCCTCACCGTGCATGTGTCCACCAAGCTCAACCGCGCGCATCTGGTGCACGGGCGCCGGGCCCTCATCCTCCCGTGCCTGGGTCGCACCGAGCGGGATGTGCAGGTGGGTGGGGCGCAGTTCGTCACGGTGGAGAACTCGATGGGCGTGGTGCATGCCTCGCGCGGCGCGGTGGCGCCGGCTTCCGAGCATCTGCTCAGTGAGCCGGACATCGTCGCGCGGCTGGCCACGGCGGTGCTGGGCTCTCGCTCGAAGGTGCCGTGGCGGTCGCTGGTGGAGGACTATGACCGCGTCCGGGACTTGATTGCCCGAGTCATCCCGGGCTTCGGCGACTTCAATCGCCGCGTCCGCGAGCCCGCGGGGTTCTTCCTGCCGAACGGGCCTCGCGAGGGGCGCTTCACGACGGCGAGCGGCAAGGCTCACTTCACGGTGCACGCGATGCCCCGCGAGGAACTGGAGCCCGGGCAGTTGTTGATGATGACGCTGCGGACGCATGACCAGTTCAACACCACGGTGTATGGCCTGGATGACCGTTATCGAGGCATTCGCGGTGGGCGGCGCGTCGTGCTGATGCACCCGAAGGACATCCAGGAGCGCGGGCTCACCGAGGGACAGGTGGTGGACCTGACGAGCCACTTCCGGGACGAGAAGCGCGTGGCCCGGAGGTTCGTGGTGGTGCCGTACAACATTCCGCGCCGGTGCGCGGCGACGTACTTCCCCGAGACGAACGTGTTGGTGCCGGTGGACAGCTACGCCGAGAAGAGTCGCACCCCCGCGTCGAAGTCCGTGGTCATCACCGTGGCGCCGTCCGTGGACGCGCCAGCCCTGGCAGAGGGTTCGACTTCATGAGGACCGTGAGCGCGCATGCAGCCGTCCGGTGAGGCCGCGTGGCCGGAGTCGATCCGGCCGCTTTATGAGGGAGTGTCGGGCACGCCCGATGCGGAGGCGGTGTCGGCGTCCTCGCAATGGACGGAGTCCTTCGCGCTATGGGTGCGAGGGGCCTCGCTGGAGGAGCGCAACCAGGCGCAGCTCGCGGCGTGGGAGCGCGTTGCCTCGGGGGAACGAGGGCTCGCGGAGTTGTTGTTCCTGGTGGGCTCGTGCAGCGAGCTGCTGTGGCCGTATGCGGCGCCGCCGACCGGGCTGCTGGAGCGCTTGCTGACGCGGCGGACGCAGATGCTGGAGGTGCTGCGCGCGGCGGGAGACGCGGAGGTCGCCACGCGGATTCGTCGGGAGACCGAGGACTCCGTGTCGACGGTGCTGACGCGCTACCTCAAGCGGCATCCGGACTCGCTGGCGACGCTCGTGGGGGACGTGTCGTGCACGTTCGATGGGCGCGCGCTGCGCTTCCAGGACACGGTGGAGGTGGACCTCAAGCGGGTGATGGCCACCGGCGCGAAGGCCATCGGGATGCTGGAGCAGCTTCGCGCGCTCCTGCCGGCGACCGCCGAGGCGGGCAGGGACAGGCTCGCGGACTTCATCCGGACGCGCGCCTCGCGGATTCCGTGGCAGGAGGCCTCCGAGGTCCTGGCCGAGCGGCTGTTCGCCCTGGCGACGTCACCGGAGGGCCGCGGAGCGATGCGCGGCTTCCTGGCGTGTTATCCGAATGGCCGCAAGGAGCCGGAGTGGTGTGCTCGCGCGGGTTTGCTGCTGGCGCGGACACTGGAGGTGGGCGGGCCGACGTCCGTGGTGGAGAACCTGTGCGAGCTGCTCGCGCGGTTCGATGCGCCGCCGGTGGATGGGCTGCGCGGTGCGATGGGCGCGCTGGTCGGCAGCGACTTCGAGGTGGCGGCGAGCCTGGAGCCCGTGCGCTTCGTGCTCGACCACTGTCAGGCCACGCTGCGCAAGGGTGAGCCGGGGCTCGTGCTGGCGCTGGTGTGGCTGGAGGAGCGGCTGTTTCGCGCGGCGGTGCGCAAGGGCCTGGCGGACGCGTTCGAGCGGCGCAAGCGGACTCGGGCGAAGCTGGAACCCCTGGCTCCTGGCTTCGTGCAGTTGTGCTGGTTGGCGGAGGAGTGCGCGGACCTGTGGCCTCGTCTGGTGGCGGTGGATGCGCGACCGGGCATGGATGAGCTGGCGGCGTGGCGCGAGGACGTGGCGGAGCGGGTGGGGCGCAAGCCCATGCTTCGCAAGGCGGCCATCGAGTTCTTCCTGTGGTGCGCGCCGGATGCGGCGTCGTCCGAGGCGGAGCTGACGGTGCTGTCGCTGCTGCGCACGGAGACGGACCGACGACAGGTGCGAAAGCTGAAGGACCACCCGTCATCGCGGGTCCGGTTGCGGGTGCGCACGTTGCAGCGGTGGCTCCAGGGCACGGGGAAGGAAGGGCCCGCCGTGAAGCCCACGGGGGCCGTGGCTCCGGCTTCGTTGACGGAGGCGTTGCGGCATCTGCATGTGACTCGTGCGGTGCCGCTGGCCGGGCGGACGTGGCTGCGAGATCGCGACCTGGAGGAGTTGTTGCTGGGCGCGGTGACTCGGGTGGAGACGGACTTCGCCACGCGTTACCCGGAGCGGTTCCGCGAGGATACTGGAGAGTTGGTGGCCTCGCTGTTGGATGGGCTGAGCGGGGAGATGGGCCGCGTGAAGGCGGACCTGTTGACCTTGCTGGCGCAGGGGCAGCCTCTGCCGCTGGACTTCGAGCTGACGGTTCGCCGCGTGGCGGACCTCGTGCCCGAGGATCCGCTTCCTCTGACGGAGGGGCAGGTTCGTGGTGTGGTGGATGAGCTCGTTGCCACCATCGAGGGTTCGGAAGCCGTTGCGGCAAGCGGGGTTGCTACCGCGCGCGACGACGAAACCGTGGCGGAGGATGCGCAGCCGTCAGTGACGGCGCACTCAGACTCCACTCCGGACGAGGCCGCGCTAGAGGATTCGAGTGTGGCGGACGGCTGGGCGGCAGGTCCTTCCGAGGACGGCACTCTTGCTGTCTCCGCGTCCGATGGCGGAATGAGCGCGCGGGACATCGAGGGAGCAGAACCCCCCTCGGAGTCGCTCGCTGATGTTGCTCCTCCTGAGGGTGAACCGGGTGATGCGAGCGCACCGGGCATCCAAGAAGTGGGGCCACTCTCGGAATCGCTCGCTGAAGTTGCTCCTCTCGATGGTGAACCAGGTGATTTTGGCGCACCGGACCTTGAGGAAGTGGGGTCACTTTCGGAGCCGCTCGCTGATGTGGCTCCTCGTGACGGGGAACCGGATGAAGTGCTCGCACCGGACCTCCGGGAAGCGGAGTCACTCGCTGACGTTGCTGCGTCCGATGGAGCCGAAGAAGCACAGACTTCACCGG
The DNA here is from genome assembly GCF_010894455.1 of Myxococcus eversor. Classification (GTDB taxonomy): domain Bacteria; phylum Myxococcota; class Myxococcia; order Myxococcales; family Myxococcaceae; genus Myxococcus; species Myxococcus eversor. Next base: position 95,196 of record NZ_JAAIXY010000004.1, read on the forward strand.
TGACACCCGTCGAGGGTCCACCCGACAGCACGGATGCACTGCCTCCGTTGCTCGCTCCGGTGACGACCTCCGCCGCTGAGTCACGATGGGTCGAGGAGGCAACGCCGACGGAGGCCCCAGTTCGTCCACGCGCGTCGAAGAGAAAGCGGGGCACGAAGGGCGCGGCCACGCGTGCCACCACCGGACCCGAAGTGGCCTTCATCCTCGAAGCGAATGTCGACGGCTTCGTGCACACGGAACGCGCGGTGCTCGTGCAAGTGGTGAAGCTGGAGCAACGCGGTGAAGGGCAGTGGTTGCCTCACTTCAAGCTCGGACGTGAGCAGCTCGACGGGATGCTCTCGCGAACCGATGCCGCCTTCTGTCTCTTCCTCGTGCCACCCATCCCTCGCGCCGAGTGCTGGTTGCTCCCGACCCGGCTCGTGCGCGAGCTGATGGAACACCAGCGCTCCCTGTCCGAAGTGTCACGTGAGACGGTGGCTCGCGCAGCGCGCTCCCTGGCTCACTGGTGGATGGACGACTTCGTGAGCCTCTGGACAGGGGACGCCCGGCCCTCGTTGCTGGAGCATGTGTCCGGTCACGCCAGAAACGGACCGGACTTCATCGTCCGCTGGTCGGTGCGGACAGGTACCCGCACCGAGAAGTCCTAGCCGGCAGCCTCAGACCGCCAGCTCCAGCTCCACCTTCTCCATGTAGCCAGGCACGTAGGCGTTCCAGCTCTTCGCCTGCACGCGTCGCCGGAGCGCCTCCAGTGCCTCCGGCTCACCATGGACCAGCAGCGTCTGGCGCGGCGGAGAATCGAAGCCCTCCATCCAGCGCATCGTCTCCGTCCAGTCCGCATGCGCGGAGAAGCCGCTCACCGTTTGGATTTCCGCCGCCACCGGCACGCGCTGCCCGTGGATGAGGGTCTCCTTCTCGCCATCCAGCAGCCGCCGACCTCTTGAGCCCACGGACTGGTAGCCCACGAAGAGCACCGTGTTGCGCGGGTCCGGCAGGCGGTGCTTCAGGTGATGCAGCACCCGTCCACCCGTGGCCATGCCGGACGCGGAGATGATGACCGCCGGGCCCCGGTGCTGGTTCAGTTCCTTGCTCTCCTTCGCGGACGTGACGAACCGTGTCCGTCGCGTCGCCAGCGGAGATGCCCCGCGCTCCACGATGGCCTTCATCGTCAGGTCGTGCTCCTCGGGGTGCATCAGGTACAGCGGCGTCGCGTCACACGCCATGGGCGAGTCGACGAACACATCCACTTCCGGGATGCGCTTCGCCTCTTCCAGATTCCGCAGGTGGAAGAGAATCTCCTGCGTGCGTCCCACCGCGAACGCGGGAATCACCACCACGCCTCCGCGGTCGAAGGCGCCCGTCACCGCCTCGCACAGCGCATCCACGGGCTTCGTGTCGCGGTGCTGCCTGTCGCCATAGGTGCTCTCGACGACCAGCGTCGTGGCCGAGTCCACGCTCTGTGGGTCTCTCAGGATGGGCGCGTTGTAGCGTCCCAGGTCCCCGCTGAAGACCACGCGCTGACGCGTGCTCTTCAAGTCGAACACGCACACCGCCGAGCCCAGGATGTGGCCCGCCCGGTAGAAGGTGAGGGTGATGCCCGGAAGGATTTCCTTCGGCCGCTCGTAGCTGAAGGTCTCCATCAACTCCACCGCGCGCTCGGCGTCGGGCACCGTGTAGAGGGGCAGGGCCGGGCGGTGCTTGGAGTAGCCCTCCTTGTTCGCGTAGCGGGCCTCCTCCTCGTGCAGGTGCGCGGAGTCCGGGAGCAGCAACGCCGTCAAGTCGCGGGTGCCCGGCGTGGTGTAGATGGGCCCTCTGTAGCCTTCGCGAATCACCCGGGGGAGACCGCCGGTGTGGTCGATGTGGGCGTGCGTGAGGACGATGGCGTCGATGTCCCGAGCAGGCAGGGGCAGCGGCTCCCAGTTCCGTTGTCGCAGCTCCTTCTGGCCCTGGAAGAGCCCGCAGTCCACGAGGACCTGCTTGCCGTCATGCTCGAGGAGGAACTTCGAGCCCGTCACCGTTCCAGCGGCACCGAGAAAATGGAGGGAGGCCATGGGCGCATCCTACCGTGCTAGCGTGGGGCGCCCATGAGCATCTCCGAGCGGCCTCCCGGGGCGGACCGCACCCCCTCCAAGGGCGAGGACGCCCAGCAGACTCGGCCCACCGGTTCCGGCCGCCCTGGCTTCACCGGCGCGGTCCGTCGCTTCCGCTTCACCGTCCTGGAGGGCCCGCAGCCCGGGCAGACCAAGGACTCCAACGCGGATACCTTCTCCATCGGCTCGCATGCCCTCAATGACTTCGTCATCGAGGACCCCACCGTCTCGCGCTTCCACTGCGAGGTGCGGGTCGACCGCGAGGGCGCGCGCGCGAGGGACCTGGACAGTCTCAACGGCACCGTGCTCGACGGTGTCCACATCCGCGAGGCATACCTGCGCGGCGGCAGCGTGCTGCGTCTGGGCCGCGTCAGCGTGCGCTTCGACTTCAGTCCCGAGAGCAATCGCCTCCAGATCTCCGAGCGCACCTTCTTCGGTGAGCTGGTCGGCACCTCCGTCGTCTCCCGCGCGAGCTTCGCGCTGATGGAGCGCGCCTCCGCCAGTGACGCGACGGTGCTGCTCGAAGGCGAGACGGGGACGGGGAAGAGCCGCGCTGCCCTGGCCATCCATCGCGCGGGCGCTCGCACGGCCGGCCCCTTCCTCACCGTCGACTGCGGCGCCATTCCCGGCAACCTGCTGGAGAGCGAGCTGTTCGGCCACGAGAAGGGCTCGTTCACCGGCGCGCTCCAGCGGCGCATCGGTGCCTTCGAAGAGGCCGACGGTGGCACCATCTTCCTCGACGAAGTGGGGGAGCTTCCGCCCGAGCTCCAGCCGAAGCTCCTGCGCGTGCTGGAGCAGCGCGAGATTCGCCGCCTGGGCGCGAACACGTATCAGCCCGTCAACGTGCGGGTCATCGCGGCGACCCACCGGGACTTGCGCGCGGAGGTGAACGCGGGCCGCTTCCGGCCGGACCTGTTCTTCCGGCTCGCGGTGGTGCGCATCCTCATTCCCTCCCTGCGCGAGCGCCCCGAGGACATCCCCCTCATCGCCGAGCGCATCCTCGCCGCGTTCGGCGCCGAGCCCGCGCACGTCGCGGCCCTGAGCACGCCGGAGTTCATCGACCAGCTCCAGCACGCCGCGTGGCCCGGCAACGTGCGTGAGCTGCGAAACCACCTGGAGCGCTGCCTCGTGTTCCAGGACGCCATGCCGCCCACGACGGAGCAGGTGAGCTCGCAGGGCGTCCTCGGCAGCATGGTGGACCCGAAGCAGCCGTACGCGGAGGCGCGTCGCCGGGCCCTCGAGGTTTTCGAGCGCGAGTACCTGGACGCGCTGATGCAGCTTCATGGAGGCAAGGTGTCGCAGGCCGCTACCGCCGCCGACATGGACCGCGTGTACCTGTACCGACTGCTGCGACGACGCGGCCTGCGGACCTGAGCCACCTCAGTCGGTGGCTCGCTCCGCCACCACGCCGGGCGTGCCCCCCGTGGCCCAGCCTTCGAGCCGGGACAGCAGGCCGCCCACCAGTCGCCGACCTCCCCGCGAGTCCGTGGAGGGCTCGCCAGGCGCGGCATGGAGATAGAGCCGCGCTTCGAGCGCGTCGCCCGCGAGCCCCATCGCTCCGCCGAGGAGCTGCTGAGCCAGCTTGCGACACCCCTCGCGCTCGACGTCCCGTGCCGAGGACTCGGAAGGAAGCTCCCGCCATGCGAGGAGGGCATTGCCGCCTTCCATCGCCAACGTCCAGCCCGAGGACTCCAGCAGCGCGCGGCTCCACTCCAGGGCCTCGTCCCTCGCGTCCATGGCCTCGTCCGAAGGGTCCTCGAGTGACTCGCGGAAGCGCAGGTCCAGGTAGAGCCCCGCGGCCCACGTCGCCTCGTCCACGGACGTGAGCGAGGAGCGCAGCGCCGAGAGGAACGTCGCCACATCCGGCCAGCGCTCCTCGGGCCGCTTCGCCAGACACCGTCGGACCAGGGCCTCCAGTCCTTGGGGAACGCGCACGCTCTCACCCAACCGCGGTGGAGGTGCGTGCAGGTGCTGCTCCTCGATTTCGACCGCGCTTGCGCCGGTGAAGGGGAGCTTGCCGGTGAGCAGTTGGTAGAGGAGGACTCCCAGCGCATACAGGTCCGCGCGCGCGTCCACGGCCTGTCCGAGAATCTGCTCCGGCGCCATGGCCACGGGAGTGCCCAGCACCGCGCCCGCGCTCGTCAGGCCCGCGCTGCCTTCAACGGGCGCGACCTTGGCGATGCCGAAGTCCACCAGCTTCACGGTGAAGCCCTCCGCGCGCGGCAGGAGCATGACGTTCTGGGCCTTCAAGTCACGGTGCAGGATGCCCTGGCCATGCGCCTGGGCCAGCGCGCTCCCCAGCTCCTCCATCACCGTGTGGGCCTCCGCGAGCGAGAAGGGCCCTCGGCGCGCGAGCCATCGGTCCAGGCTCTCGCCCTCCAGCCACTCCATGGCGAGCCAGGGACGTCCGTCGCGCAGCTCTCCGTATTCGAGCACGCGAACGATGTGCGGATGGTGGAGCGCCTGGAGCGTGTCGGCCTCTTGCTTGAACCGCTTGAGGACCTCGCTCACGTGGTTGAAGTGGGCGCGGACCACCTTCACGGCCGCGAGGGTTCGCGTGTCCACGTGTGTGGCACGGTAGAGCGATGCGGTGACGCCGGAGTGGACTCGGGCCTCCACCACCCAGGGACCGACGAGGGCGCCCGGCTCCAGCTCGTCTCCGTAGAGCGAGACCTGGCCTTGGGTCCCCGCGCCATCGCGCTCGTTCATCTCCGCCATCCACTCTCCACGGTTCCTGCTAGCACGGGCCGGGCTCCTCCCGCCTCCCCTCCCTGCTTGGCACGAGCGCCCCGCCGGGAGCCATCCGACCAGTGGCCCGGGCCGAACTCGCACCGTCCGCCGCTGGACCCTCTATCTCCCGAGCCCATCTGTCACGAGCCCCCGCACGCGCTCGGTCCACAGCGGTGCCTCGTGGGCGATGTCCTCGACCTCGGCGACTCGGGCGCGCAGGGCTTCGTCATCGTCCGCCGCCCGGGCGGCTCGGGCGGCCCAGACGAGGACCTCCATCCGCTCGTCCGGGGTCATCCGCGTCCTGGCGGAGTCCACCCGGTCCTCCCAGAAGGCTCGGGCATAGGGGCGTTCACCCAGCGATTCATCGACCACGCGCCGCACCACGGAGGCCATGAGCTGGTCCGCTGGGGACATGCCCGCGAGCGACGTCGACTCCTCCAACCACGCGAGCTGCCGAGCCGTCTCCGCCAGGTCCTTCACCTCACAGCACAGGCGCGCCACCAGCAGCGCGTCCTGCGCCATGGAGCGCGGAAAGTACCGCTGGCTGAGGACTCCCGCGCGACGGGCGAGGGGCAACGCCTCCGCCGCATGTCCCTGGTAGCCCAGGAGCAGCGCGAGGTTGAACGCGGAGGTCCGCTCAATCTGCACGTTGCCCAGCTCGCGTCCCAGGCTGACGGCGCGCTCCAAGTCTCGACGTGCGCCCGCCGCGTCGCGCCGTTGGACGTGCAGCACCATCCGGTTGTTGAGCGTGACGCCCAGGTGCAGCGTGTCGCCCGTGGACTCGCACAGGGAGATGGCCTCGTTGAAGCGCCGCTCGGAGTCCTCGAGTTGTCCCGTCCATCCCAGCATCGCGCCGAGCATGGCCAGGGCGATGGCTTCGGTCTCCGCGTCGCGAGTCGCGCGTGCCAGCGTCACCGCTTCCTCCAGCGGGGTGATGGCGCCCGTGATGTCCTCGCGCCGCACGAAGACCCGGGCGCGAGCCATCGCATGGCGCGCAGCCATCTCGGAGGGCACGGGATCGCCCAGCAGTCGCAGGGCCTGCTCCTGCAACGTGATGGCGTCCTCCGTGTCATCACGCCAGTCGAGCGCGGTGGCTTCCTCCAGGAGCAGGTCCGCCTCCCTCACCACGGAGCCACGGGCGTGGGCGACACGTCGTGCCTCGCGCAGGTCCTCCAGTGCGTCGTCGATGCGCTGGAGCCGATAGCGAACGCGGCCCCGCCCCGACAACAGGTCCAGCTTGCGTAGTTCGTGGTCCCTCGGGAGCAGGGACAGCGCGGCCGAGTAGTGGCGCTCCGCCTCCAGCAGCCGGTGCCCGCGCCGGCTGGTCTCCGCCATCGCATGGTGAAGCTCCAGCGCGAGGAGCGTCTCCCCGGCGGCCTCGGCCCAGCGAGCCCTGCGCGGAGTGGGGACATCGGGGAGGGCGGTCAGCGCGGCGCCGCAGATGCGACGACGCAGGGGCGCGGGGAGCTGCGCGGCGAAGGCCTCGCGCAGGGTGGTGTGCTCGAAGCGCCAGCGTCGGGGGCCTCGAGCCTCCACCATCCCGAGGCGCGCCAGGCGCTCCAATCCCACGCCCGGGTCCATCGAGAGGTCCAGGTCTTCTTCCTGCTCCAGGAGCGAGAGCGTGGTGGACAGCTCCTCCCAGCGCACGTCGTCGCCCAGCACCGCCGCCACCTGAAGCAGCGAGCGCAGTCCGGACGGGAGCGCAGCGAGGCCGCGCACCGCCATCCGCTCGTCGGGGCTCGGGCTGTCCAGGCCTCGTGCATCCAGCGCTTCGGCCGCGAGGTAGCCGCCGCCTCCGAGGCGAGTCCGGATGGCCCCCGCCGCCCGCAGTGCGCGGACCAGCTCCACCAGTCGGAGGGGTGACCCGCCACACCGCTCCACCAACTCGCGCAGCGTCTCTTCGGCGGGCACGTCCACGCGATGGAGAAGCTCGCGCAGCACATCCCTCGCGGCTCCGTCCTCCAGCGGCGCCAGCTCCCGGCGCGCGGTGTCGGCGGAGCGCTCGCCGAGATAGGGACGCAGGCCCAGCAGGCGATGGCGGCCCGCGAGGACGATGCACAGCGGCGCCTGAACGCCCGCGAGCGTGGCCAGCTCCAGCGCATCCAGCGCCGTGGGGTCCAACGTCTCCGCGTCGTCGACGAGCAGCACCAGGGGCCGGACTTCAGCGAGCTGGCGCAATCGGGATGCGAGGGCTCGGGCGATGTGCTGCCGCCGCGCCGCCGGGTGCAGGGTGGCGAAGTCGAGCGTGAGGCCCGCGCCCTGGAGCAGGAGCTTCACGGCTTCGTCGGACGGCGTGCTGGGCGCGATTCCCAGCACGGTGGTGAGCAGGTTTCCCAGGCCGCTCTCGGTCGCGCTGGCCTCGTCGCGGTGGGCCTCCACGAGCACGCTGGAGGCCGCGCCCGCGTCCAACAGCTCTCGATGGAACTCGGTGAGCAGTCGCGTCTTGCCGAGCCCTTCTTCGCCCAGCAACGTGAGGAGCAGCGGCGCGCGGCGCTCGCTGATTCGCGTCACACCCTCGCGCAGCCACTTCAGCTCACCGTCGCGCCCGCGCAGAGAGGCGGCACGCGGAGGCTCCAGCTCCGTGGTGGGAGTCGGCGTGCGTCCGGGCTCGGGTTCCCCAAGGCTGGCCCTCGCCTCCGGGGTCAGCAGCAGCGTTTCGGTGGAGGCAGACATCGAGCTGTGCGCGACATCGAGGCCGGACGCGCCATCCCGAGTCAGGGGCAGCGTTTCGGCAAGAGCAGAGGACGACGTGTGCGCGGCATCGAGTCCGGACGCTTCGGCCTCTCCGGTCTGCGACTGGACGTTGGCGACGACGGGGGACGCTGGCCACCAGCGCTCCACGTGTTCGAGCGCGGCTCCACCCAGCACCAGCCGACCACCGCGCTCCCGTACACGCAGGAGCGCTCGATGCACCGCGCGCGTCGAGCCCGGAGGCAACACGCTCGCGAGCGCCTCCGCGGCCTTGTGTGCGGTTCGCACGCCTGCTTCCACGTCCGTCGCATGAGGGAACGCGAAGAGCGCGAGCCCCGCCTCCACCCGCGCCAGCTCCGCGCCGATGCCGGAGAGGTGCCCGTGCAAAGTGGGAACGTCGAGCGAGGTCCTCACGCCCAGCAGGGCGATCTCCCGCGACCCCGTCGGGCTGGCCTCGCTCCTCCGCGCGGAAGCTCCGCCGCTCTCGACACCTCCACCCGCGGGTCGCTGCTCCACCCTGGTGTGCTGCCCAATCATCGGCAGTCGTTCGAGCGCATCAGCCACCTCCGACGCCGAGGCCCACCGCTCCTCGGGAGCCTTCGCCAGCAGGCGAGCCACGAGCGCCTCTACCTCATCCGGCATGGCCGACGGCACCAGCTTCGCGAGTGAGGGAGGCCTGCGGGAGACATGCGCCTGGAGCACCGAAGCCGTCTCACCGACGAACGGCGGCCGGCCGCACAGCAGCTCGAAGTACACGATGCCCAGGCTGTAGAGGTCGGCACGCGCGTCGATGATGCGCGCGTCGTGACACTGCTCGGGCGCCATGTACTCGTGGGTGCCCAGTCGCTGCCCCGTCCTCGTTACGGTGGGGGCAGGGGCCTCGTCCTGGGCGGCTCCCACGCGCGCGAGCCCGAAGTCGACGAGCACCAGTCGCTCACCAGCGAGCATCACGTTCTCGGGCTTCAAGTCCCGGTGCACCACCGACGCGGCATGCACGCGCGCGAGGGCCCGCGCCAGGGCCACCATCACCGCTCGCGCTTCGTCCCATGGCAGGGCGCCCGGCCCTGGCAGCTCCGCCAGCCGCCGCGCCAGCGTCTGGCCTTCGATGAGCTCCATCGCGATGACGGGCTCACCCTCGGATGTGCGCGCTTCCCCCAGAAGCTCCGGGGTGAAGGGGGGACCGATGCGGCGGAGCGCTTCCAGCTCCCGCGCCAGGCGCTCGGACGCGAGCGGCTCCAGCACCTTGAGCGCCACGTGCCGTCCGTCCACCTCCCGGCGCGCGGCGTGGACCCGCCCGAAGCCTCCTCGGCCCAGGGCACGGCCCACGTGGTAGCCGGGAACGTCCGACGGGAGGGCCGGAGGCGTGCGCGGCGGAAGCGCGGCCGTGGGGTGGAGGGGACAGCTATCCACCACACGACGATGGCAGGAGGGACAGCGCATCGATGGCGGCGAGGGGAGGGAAGTCCGACGTGCGTGCGGGCCCGTCGCAGCATCGCCTCTCGGCGGCGCGGACGGAAGCCTCCCACCGGGGAACGGCCACCGCTTCCGGGGACGTCGGTGGGGCCGTCAGGCCGCCTCCCGGCGCGCACCCGGGCCAGGCTCAGTCACTCATCTCGGGGAGGTCCGGGAGGGTGTCCGGATCCAGCTTCAGGATGACGCACAACCGCGTCAGGGTGGAGATGGTCGGTACCATGACTCCGCGTTCCACCCTGGAGAGGACCTCCGGGGGCATTTCCAGGCGCTCGGCCACGACTTCCACGCCGAGCCCCGCCTGTTGGCGGGCGGCCTTCAGTGCCGCCCCGAGCACCTCGGCCCTTTCCGCGCGACTCGTCTTCATGGACGCGAGCATGACGCCATCCGGCCCGCTCGTCACCCAATTCACCACATGGCCACGGTCCGAAGCATGGCCTCCAACAGTGAATGGGGCCCTGGGGGATGGTGCCTCGGCCCTTGGCCAACGGAGGGGCGCACCGGAGTGGGGGTGGGCGCCTGCCCGGGCCATGCCCACGCTGGCGGTGGGGGGCCCGTGGGATTGGCGACGGGCGGGGGGCTGTGTTAGGCCGCCCCTCCCCGTTGGCCTGCCCAGGAGACAGGAGAAGCGAATGGCCCGTCGCCACGTCCGCGTCGTCGGTGCGATGCTCGAGAACGAGCAGGGACGCTACCTCATCACCCAGCGCCCCCCCACCGCGTCACTGCCCCTGCTGTGGGAGTTCCCTGGCGGCCGAGTGGAGGAGGGCGAGAGCGACTCCGTGGCCCTCGCCCGGGAGATCGCCGAGGAGATGGGCGTGGCCGTCGAGGTGCTCGACCAGGTCATGCACACCCGCCACGAGTATCCCACCTACGACATCGACTTCCGGGTGTTCCGCTGCCAGCTGGCGGAGTCGGAACACCACATCCGCCACCTGCGTGTGCATGACCACCGCTGGGTGACGCTGGAGGAGATGTCGCAGTACCGCTTCCCCGACGCCGACGCGAAGACGCTGGCGAAGCTGTTGGACCTGGACGCCTGACATGGCGCCCCGCCGGACCTGGGCCCTGCTGCTGGGCATGGGGCTGTTCGCCTGCTCGAGCCCCAAGCCGGTTCCGTCCGAGTCGGACGTCCCTGACGCCGGCTCGCAGGTGCCCGCAATCGGTCTCCCCGGCTGTGTCACCTACGGCGTCCCCCGGCAGACGGGCGTGGTGCCGGAGCAACTGCCGGAGCTGTCCGGACTGGCCGCCAGCGTCCGCCATCCGGGCGTGTTCTGGACGCACAACGACTCCGGCAACGATTTCGAGGCGTTCGCCATCGACGAGACGGGCGCGGTGCGGGCCCGGCTGAAGCTCACCGGCGCCGAGCCCCGGGACGTCGAGGACGTGGCGGTGGGGCCGTGTGCGCCGGGGGAGGCCCGCACGTGTGTCTTCCTGGCCGACATCGGCGACAACTTCGAGCTGCGGGAGCAGGTGCGGCTGTTCCGGTTCCCGGAGCCGGAGACGCTCGCGGATGCCTCCGTACCGGTGGAGCCGATGCCGTTCACCTACCCGGACGGCTCGCATGACGCGGAGGCGCTGGTGCTGGACGCGCGCTCCGGGCGGCTGGGCGTGCTCACCAAGACGCGCCGCTCGCTGGGTGACTTGTACGCGCTGGACGGCCTCAAGCCCGGCACCGTCATCCAGGCGACGAAGCTGGGCACGCTGGAGGCGCCGCAAGGATTGGACAGGCTCTCCACGGCCGCGTCGCTCCATCCTTCCGGCCAGCGCCTGCTGGTGCGCACCTACTCGCGAGTGTGGGAGTTGCGACAGTCGGGGGCGGCGGACCTGGAGTCGTTGTTGAAGGGCTCGCTCGTCGCCGTGCCGGCCGGAAGCCAGGCGCAGGCGGAGGCGGTGGCGTACTTCGCGGACGGCCAGGGGTATCTGCTGGGCACGGAGTTCACCGGTCAACCCTTGTGGCGGGTGGGTTGTCGCTGATCTCGCGACTCCTCAGTCGAGACGTGGCGTGAACCCGCGCCAGCGGGTTGACGGTCGGGCGGAGGTGAACATCTTTGCCCGGCTGAGCGTGACGCCATCCGGGCAAGGGGCCCGAATGAGCGGGGAGGGGGAGGGCGAGCGTGCCGACGATGAAGCCACAGGAGCTCCCGCCGGGTATGGGCCCGCGGGGAAAGAAGTCCGAGAAGCCAGGGACGCCGGGCAAGGGATTCAAGTTCGGCTCGCCGCTGGGCTACATCCTGCTGCTCGTCCTGGGCTTCCTACTCTTCCGGAACGTCTTCCAGGACGCGGGCGTCCGCCGGGTGAGCTACAGCCAGTTCCGTGACGCGGTGGAGTCCGGCAACTTCAGCCGGGTCCAGATTTCAAACGAGTGGGTGAAGGGTTTCCTCAAGGACACCGCGCAGCCGCCGCCGCCCGCGCAGGGGGAGCGTCCGTTGCGAGGCGAGCCCAGCGCGCTGCCGTGGATGGCGTACCGGGTCCAGGGCGACGAGTCGCTCGTCCCTCTGCTGGAGCAGAAGGGCGTCCAGTTCGAGGCGGTGCCGCAGTCGGGACTCGGGGAGGCCTTGTGGATCTGGCTGTTGCCCCTGGGTCTGTTCTTCCTCTTCTGGAGCTTCATGATGCGGCGGGTGGCCGGAGGCATGGGCCAGGGCCCGCAGAGCGTCATGAGCTTCGGGAAGACGCGCGCCAAGGTGCAAGCCGAGGCCGACACCGGCGTGGGCTTCAAGGACGTGGCCGGCGTGGACGAGGCGGTGGAGGAGCTCAAGGAGATCGTCGAGTTCCTCAAGACACCGGAGAAGTTCCGCCGCCTGGGCGGGCGCATCCCCAAGGGCGTGTTGCTGGTGGGGCCTCCGGGCACGGGCAAGACGCTGCTGGCGCGAGCGGTGGCGGGTGAAGCGGGCGTGCCCTTCTTCAGCCTCTCCGGCTCGGAGTTCGTGGAGATGTTCGTCGGCGTGGGCGCGGCCCGCGTGCGCGACCTGTTCGCCCAGGCCACGGCCAAGGCGCCCTGCATCATCTTCATCGACGAGCTGGACGCCATCGGCAAGAGCCGCAACTCGGGCGTCGCGGGCGGACATGACGAGCGCGAGCAGACGCTCAACCAGCTGTTGGCGGAGATGGACGGGTTCGACAGCCGCGCGGGCCTCATCATCCTGGCGGCGACCAACCGTCCGGAGATTCTGGACAGCGCGCTGATGCGGCCGGGCCGGTTCGACCGTCAGGTGCTGGTGGACCGTCCGGACAAGCGCGGCCGGGAGATGGTGCTGGAGATTCACGCCCGCGGCGTGAAGCTGGGTCCGGACGTGGACCTGAGGACCATCGCCTCGCGCACGCCGGGCTTCGCGGGCGCGGACCTGGCCAACGTGGTGAACGAGGCGGCGCTGCTCGCGGCCCGACGCAACCGCGACGCGGTGATGCGGGCGGACTTCGAGGAGGCGATTGAGCGCGTCGTCGCCGGCCTGGAGAAGAAGAACCGCCGGATGAACGAGCGCGAGAAGGAGATTGTCGCGCACCACGAGGCGGGCCACGCGGTGGTGGGCTGGATGCTGCCTCACGCCGAGCGGGTGACGAAGGTCTCCATCATTCCTCGCGGCCTCGCGGCGCTCGGCTACACGATGTCGATGCCCCTGGAGGACCGCTACCTCATGTCGCTCGACGAGCTGCGCGACAAGATGGCGGGGATGATGGGCGGGCGCGCCTCGGAGGAGATCTTCATCGGAGAGATCTCCACCGGTGCCTCCAATGACATCCGTCAGGCCACGGAAGTGGCGCGGCTGATGGTGCGTGACTACGGCATGAGCACGCTGGGCCCCGTGGCCCTGAGCGCCGACCATGGCCCCAACTTCCTGCGCTCCGCGGGCATCCCCGAATCGCGCACGTACTCCGAGCAGACGGCGCGGATGATCGACGAGGAGGTCCGCAAGCTGGTGAGCGAGGCGCTCGACCGGGCCCGCGAGGTGCTCACCCATCACCGGGACAAGGTGGAGGCCCTCGCCGCGCGGCTGCTCGCCGTGGAGGTGGTGGAGGAGGACACGATGACGGGCATCCTCGGTCCCAAGGTACTGGCCCAGCGAGGGCTCCTGCACCCCGAGGCCCGCCAGGTCATCTCCGCGCACCCGGTGGACACGAACACCGATGAGCAGCCGCCGCCGACCCAGCACGCGCACAAGCCCCTGGACTCATGACGGACGGCTGAACGCCTGCTCTCCGGCCTGACCCTCGCCCCCCGCCACCGCACATTCCTGCGGTGTCCGGGGGGCGAAATTATCTTGAGACCTAAAGGAGGCGACGCCGTGGAGAACAGGATCGGCAAGAGCTACGTGGCCCGGAAGGCTCTCTTCGCGAAGGGGCTCAAGGAGGGGCGGCTCACGGTTCAGGAAATCGAGGAGGCACTGCCGGCGGGGACTTTGACGGCGGCGGAGCGCTGGCTCCTCTACTACTCGCTGCGGGCCGCTCAGGTGGAGATCATCGACGAGGTGACGGGGCAGATCGACCATGGGTTCATGGCCGAGACCCCGGCGCCGCAGGAGCATTAGCCTGCTCCCCTCGCGTTGACACGCACTCGCGCGCGGTTAGGTTGCGACCAGCAAAGCCTACCCGCGCACGAGCGCCTTCACACCTCGACTTCAGGTTCGACATGTCCGGCAACTCCCACACCGACGCAACCCAGGAAGCCCAGCACGCCAACGGCGGAGGTCCGCCGGGCCAGGACGCCGGAGAGGCCGCCGGTGCCCGCTCCGAGGAAGCCGAGGCTCGGGCCCCCGCCGATGACGTGGTGTCCGAGGCCGCCGACGCGGAGAAGGAGCGTCTGCGAGCGGACCTGGAGGCCTCCCGCCGACGGGTGGACGAGCTGGCGCGCGCCTACCAGGCGGTGAACAAGGACCGCGAGGAGTTCAAGCAGCGGCTCACCCGCGAGCGCGAGCGGATGATGGACGTGGAGCGCGGCAACGTGGCCGTGTCCCTCCTGGAGGCCATCGACGACCTGGACCGCGCGCTCTCCATGAGCGGCCAGGACGCCTCGTCGCTCGCCCAGGGCGTGCGGATGATCCGCGACTCGCTCCTGGCGAAGGCCCAGGGCATGGGAATCGAGCGCGTCACCGTGGTGGGCCAGACGTATGACCCCAACGTGGCGGAAGCCACGGACATGGAAATCACCACCTCTCCGGACGAGGACCAGAAGGTGGTGGCGGAGTTCCGGGCGGCCTACCGGCTGAAGGACCGGGTCATCCGCCCGGCCCGGGTGAAGGTGGCCAAGTACGTGGCACCCGCCCAGGCGTGACGGCTGGCGGCTCGAAAAACGTGGAAGACGGTGGGGACCTGGGTTGTTCCCGCCGTTCGCCATGCGACGCCGTATAAGCTGCCGCTCCGTGTCCGCTCGATTGCTGTCCGTTCTCCTCGTCCTGGCGGTGTCTCCCCTGACGGCGTTCGCCGCGGAGGAGGGACCGGTGGGACCTTGGCTCCAGGCTCGCCTGCGTGAGCACGCCTCCTGGTTCACCTATCAGGGCAATGGCGAGGGCCGCGCGGGTGCCATGGGGCTGTGGCGCGAGCGCCCGGCCGGTGAGCCGGGCCTCCCCAACTTCGTGCCGCCCACGTCGCTGGCGCCGCTGATTCGCGCGGTGGAGGCGGGCGTCGTCAACATCACCACGGTGAGCCCCCGGGAGAGCGGGCTGACGGGGATGAAGCGCTCCACCGGCTCGGGCTTCGTGCTGACGGCGGACGGGCTCGTCGTCACCAACAGCCACGTGGTGTCCGGGGCGAGCAAGATCGCCGTCCGCCTGTCGGATGGCCGCGAGTTCTCCGCGGAAGTCGTCGGCCGGGACGCGTCCACGGACGTGGCGCTCCTGCGCCTGAGCGGCTCCGACATGGGGGACCTGCCAGCCCTGTACCTGGGGGACTCGGACCGCCTGGAGGTGGGGGACTGGGTGGTGGCCATCGGCAACCCCTTCGGGTTGGACCACTCGGTGGCGCACGGCATGATTTCCGCCAAGGAGCGCGTGCTGGGCGTGGGCCAGTTCGACGACTTCATCCAGACGGACGCGCTCATCAACCCGGGCAACTCCGGCGGCCCGCTCTTCAACATGAAGGGCGAAGTCGTCGGGGTGAACACGGCCATCATCAGCCAGGGGCAGGGCATCGGCTTCGCGGTGCCCATCAACCTGGTGAAGGACCTGCTCCCCAACCTGAGGGAGAACGGGAAGCTGGAGCGCGGCTGGCTGGGCGTGGTCGTCAACGATGACCGGGAGAACGGCGAGCGTCGCGCGCCCATGGTGAAGGACGTCTACCGGGGCAGCCCGGCGCACATCGCGGGCATCCGCGCGGGGGACAGGCTGGTGGCGGTGAACGGGCGGACCATCGGCTCCTACCTCCAGTTGCTTCGCAAGGTGGCGCTGCTGGCACCGGGCACGGAGGCGAAGCTGACGCTGCTTCGCTCCGGGGCCCGGCAGGAGGAGGTGTCCGTGCGGCTGGTGGAGCGCCCCGCGCAGGAGGCGACGGAGGGCCTGGTCCAACGCACCTCCAGCGACGAGGACCTGGGGCTGGCGCTGCGTGATTTGACGCCGGATGTGGCCGCGCCGCTGGGGCAGGAGGCGTGGGCGGGGGCGCTCGTGTCGGCGGTGACGCCGCGCAGCCCCGCGGACGAGGCGGGCCTTCGCGTGGGTGACGTGGTGACGGAGGTCAACCGCAAGCGGGTGAAGGACGCGGCCGGCGTGCGCGCGGCGCTGTCCAAGGGCAGCTCCGGGGCCAGCATCCTGCTGCGGGTGAAGCGGGGAGACTCCCTCCAGTACGTGGCCATCGCCCGCTAGAGGGAGTCTTGACGCGCGGGCCTAGCGGCTCGCGTTGGCGTCCTTGCCGTTGAGCCACAGGCCGAGCTGCGTGCCGGTGCGGCCCTCGGTGACGATGAGCCCGTCGATGCGGGCCGTCACGCCGAAGTTCTTCCCGCCGCCCTTCTTCGGCAGCGACCACACGCCCTGCGGCGTGAAGACGACCTGGGCGCGCACCCCGCGCATGGAGAACATGCGGGAGAAGATCTGGCCGTTCCACCCGTCCGGCAGCATCCCGGTGACGGTGAGGTAGGGCAGCACGGGGTTGCCATTGCCATCCGACTTCTTCGGGGCGCCGTGAGTCATGGCGTAGCGGCCCCCCGGGAAGAACGGGGTGATGTTGATGGTGTACTCGCCCGTGACCGGGGAGTACGGGCCCGGCGACAGCATGCCGGCGTCGTCCTCCACGACAATCATGTAGAGCTGCTTGCCCTGGTACTTCTTGCGGAACGCCTCCGCGTCGGACTTGCACTTCGCGTCCACCAGCGCCCCTTCACACGCGCCGATGTACTTCTCCAGGAAGGCCCCCAGGCCGCCCAGGGGCTCCGAGTCGTCGCGCAGCTTGGCGAAGCGCGCGTCCACGTCGGCCAGGGCCAGGGTGGGCAGGAGGAGGGCGGCGACGGCGACCAGAAGGCGGCTCAAGGCGAGGAACTCCAGGGCTTGGGGGAGGCTGGATGGTGCCATGTCCCGGAAAATCCTGGGGATGCCTTCTCGTAGGTGGGTGGGGGTGGATGTAGGTAAATAAATTGCCTACATATGGCTACCATGTAGGGTGTGCCTGTCACCACCTGTTGCCGGGAGGCACCCCCAGTGTTCGAGCGTCCCCAAGAGCGTCGTACCCACCTGCGCTTCGACAAGGTCTTCACCGTCTACCTCACCACCCAGGACGGGATGATGAGGGGCGTCGGTCGCAACATCAGCGCTCGCGGGATGTTCGTGGAAGTCCGGGATCAGGTCGGGCTCGGAGAAAAGCTGAAGGTGACGTTCGCCGGCGAGGACGGCACGGAGATGACCTGCCTGTGCGAGGTCCGCTACCAGGTGGCGCTGGCGTTTGGCCGCAAGGACGGGCGCGAGGGCAGCAGTCGCGGGGTGGGCCTGCGAATCGTTGCGTACGAGACGCACGACGACGCGCCCCTGCTCCTGGTGGACCGCGAGCGGGTGATGCACTGAGGTTTCGAGTGGGGGCCCGGAAGGGCCCGGGTGGCCCGACGCTCCCGTGACTGGGGGCCGCGACGGCCGTCTTCCGAGGCACCCACCACGCATGACAAGGGCACGGTCCTCGGAAAGTGAGGAGCCGTGCCCTTGGTGTTTCAGGGGCGCAGGTGCGCTGAGGCCTACTGGGAGAAACCCTCGAGGAGGTAGTGGGCCTCGATGCGCTTGAGCGCGAGGATCATCGCGGCGCAGCGGGTGTCCACGGGCTCGCCGGCGCAGTAGCCGCGGCTGTCGTGCATGTCCGTCTTGCGCGGCGTGTTGCGGGAGATGTCGCGGATGATGCGGTAGTTGCGCTTCATCGCGCGCTCCAGGCGCTGGTCGACCTCGGCCTCGCTCCAGCGCTCCATGCGCTTGTTCTGGATCCACTCGTAGTAGCTCACCGTCACGCCGCCGGCGTTGGCGATGATGTCCGGAATCATCTCGATGCCGCGCTTCTGGAGGACGCGGTCGGCTTCCGGGGTGGTGGGGCCGTTGGCGCCCTCGGCGATGAGCTTGACCTTGAGGCGCTCGGCGATGTCGGCGGTGATTTCGCCACCCAGCGCGGCGGGCAGGAGGATGTCGGCCTGCACGTCCCAGAGGTCCTTCTTCTCGATCTTCTGGGCGCCGGGGAAGCCCAGCACGCTGCGCTTGAGGTTCTTCGGGTCCTGGACGTAGGCGGCCAGGGCCTGCACGTCGATGCCGTCACCGTTGTAGATGGTGCCGTCGGAGTCGTTGACGGCCAGGAGGCGCGCGCCCATGCCGCCCAGGATGATGGCGGCGTGGCTGCCCACGTTGCCGAAGCCCTGGAGGACGAACGTCTTGCCCTTCACGCTCTCGCCGCGGTCCGCGTAGTAGTCCTCGATGCAGAACGCGACGCCCTGACCGGTGGCCTTGCCGCGGCCCTCGGAGCCGCCGATGCGCACGTCCTTGCCGGTGACGATGCCGCGCAGGTTGTGGCGCTCGCGCTCACCGTCGGAGAACTGGCGGTACAGCAGGGCCATGATCTCCGGGTTGGTGCCCACGTCGGGGGCGGGGATGTCGATGTTCGGCCCGATGAGGCTCTTGAGCCGGTACATGAAGCGCAGGGTGATGGCCTCCAGCTCCTCGCGGCCGTACTCGCGCGGGTCGATCTGGATGCCGCCCTTGCCGCCGCCGAAGGGCACTTCCGCGATGGCCGTCTTCCAGGTCATCTCCGCGGCCAGGGCCTTGAAGAGGTCCAGGGACACCTCGCGGTGGTAGCGCAGGCCGCCCTTGTAGGGGCCACGGGCCTGGTTGTGCTGGACGCGGTAGGCCTTGAAGCGCTGGGACTCACCGGGGACGAGCTGGTAGACCTTGCCGTCCGGCAGGCGCAGGTGGCCCTGGCGGATGGCGACGTCGGAGCCCAGGAGGGCGCGGCCGTTGAGGATGATGCTGCCGTTGGCGAGCAGCTCCAGGCCTTCCTTGTTGCGCACCTGCGTCTCGGGCAGGTCGGCGAACGTCTTGGCCCGCTCCGGGATGAGGGGGACGAGGCGATCCTTCAGCTTCGCCGTGACGTAGAAGATGTGCTCGTAGTCGGGCTCTTCCAGCTCCAGGCGGACGCGCTTGTCCAGCTTGATGAGGTCCGCCGCCCGATGGAAGATCTCCATCGCCTCCGTGTAGACGGTGCGCTTCGGCGTGGGCGCCGGGGCGCGCATGAAGTTCTCTTCGCTGGCCATGGTGAAAGTGGCTCCTTGTGGTCCCAGCCACAGGGGGCCGGGGACGCGGGGATAGCGGCGCCCTTATGCGCATATGCGAAACAGGGGGTCAACCGCCGAGGCGCCCCCTGGCCATCCCGAAAAGCGGAGCGATGACGGGGACTTATGGCAACGCGCTGTGTCACCAGGGGCGGATGCACCGTGTCATGGCTGTCACGGTGACGGGGCCGTTCGTTGGTGTTCGAAGCAGGGTGTCCGAAACCAAAAAGAGGGGGCACATCATTTCTCCTTGCCCCACCCGGAGCGCGATGGTACTCAGCGCGCCGCCTTGCGCCGACATAGCTCAGTGGTAGAGCAACTGATTCGTAATCAGTAGGTCCCCAGTTCAAGCCTGGGTGTCGGCTCCAAACAGTGAAAAGGGTCGGTTGCCGCGAGGCAGCCGGCCCTTTTTGTTTTCGGGGCTGTTGGCCCACCTGGCGGGTCCAGCGGGACGGTCGGCGGGTCCTACACCGGCACCGGGCGTCTGGCCGCCGACCTACGGGAGCCCGTCCATGGCGTGGACCCCGGCTCGCGAGGAGTCGAATTGGGGCCTCCAGGCGCCCCAGGTCCTCTTCGAGCACGGTCCCAGGGGGCTCGGCCTGAACGACGGAAAGCCGTGCACGCCGTTGGGATGAGGCAGGCCCCATGGCCTGGACCACCGACACCCTGGCAGGGGGGGCCAGGCATCCACTCCGAAGCCACGATGCAACTCCCTCTGTTTCTGGGAGGCATTGATGACGATTTCATGGAGTTCATTGCGCGGGTGCTTGTGAGCCTTTGGCGGAGTGTCTGCGAAAGCAACATTCCGTGAGGGTTTGTAACCTCAAGGGACACATGCCGCCGCGCGTCGCGCTCTGTTTCCGCGAGGTTCGGCCCGGCCGCGCCCTTGCAGCCTTGTCTCAATCCCACAACGTTTCACCCTCGGAGTTCGCATGAGACGCAGAAGACTCATCGCATCTTCATCGCCACCGAACCGTCCAGCGCTCCTGGGGGTGCTGCTCGCGTCCTCGCTGTTCGCTGTCACAGCAGAGGCTGCCGACCTCAAGGTCATGACCCTGGGGCTCGGCTCGGGTTCCATCACCGGGACAGGAATCACCTGCAACACCAGCGGTGGTGACTGTGACGAATCCTTCGGGTCGACCACCGTGACGCTCACGGCCGCGCCCGCGGCGGGTTCAACCTTCGGCGGCTGGAACACCGACGCGGATGCGGACCTGCTGTCCACGCCAGACTGCACGGGGATGTCGCTGACCTGCACCTTTTCGACGGGCGTGGCCCGGTCGGTGAAGGCGGTCTTCAACCTCTCGCCCGGCACCATCAATCCGCTCGTGGCCGCCGACCCGACCGCGATCACCCCCGAGGAGATCGACACGTACCTGGGCGACCCCGCCAACGCGAACACCAACACCGTGGCGCGCTTCGTCAGCGCGCTGCCCGTCCAGTACCGGCAGAGCGCCATCCTGATGACGCGTTCGGAGAGCCTGCAGACGGGCACCGCGGAGCATCCGCGCATCCTGCTCTCGAGTATCAACGCGAAGTCTGTCTTCTCCATCGGGCCGGTCCAACATTCCGCATATCCGGGCTCGCACCCGGACGTCATCGAGTACATGCAGTGGGACGCGGCCACGAAGAACTTCCGCTTCCATGAAATCATCCTGGCGCCCATCCCGGCGATGGGCACCATCCCGCCGCGCACGCGTCACATCGAGAAGGACGACGGGAAGTGCTCGAGCTGTCACTCGACCCGGAACGTGGTCAACACGTCGGACATCCCGGGCACGGACGGCTTGCCCGTGGGTGTCATCAAGACGAAGAACAAGCCCAACTGGGACCCGTATGACAGTTGGGGCGGGATGCTCCCTTTCAATCGGGATCGTCTGTATCAGGGCTCGTTGGACACGGCCGCGTTCCGCAGGCTCTACAATCCCTGGACGTGGCGGACCAACCCCGCGATCCGATCGCTGGTGGAGCAGTTGAGCCTGCAGCCTCCGGGGGTGCCGACGGCCGACCGCATCACCCGCTTCCGGGGCGGCGCGAACGACGGGACGCCTCGGTTGTCGTTTGACACGACTTTTCCGGTGACGGTCGAGCCGGCCCCGGTGGGCTCCGTTGCTTCCGTCAGCACGGCGTACACGTTCAACAATGCGACCGCGGGCGCGCCCACCTCCGTCACGCGTGGAGGGTCCTTCGTCACGCTCTTCCACCTCTCTCAATTCACCGATGGCGAGGGGCGAGGCGTCCAGCTCTTCGACCTCGCGGGAGGGCTCGACGGCAACCTCAACCAGCAACGGGTCGCGGACGAACTCGCGAGTCACCGTTGGGCCACGGGCAACGTGTTCATCGATCCACGGCCGGTGGCGCTGGCCATTACCAAGGGCTGCTTCAGCATCGACACGGTGGGCAACCAGGTCATCAGCTCTTCAGGACCCCTGACGTTCAGTCAGGCGTTCTTCACGGCGCGACACAACGGCCTGGGCATCAACGCCGTGTTCAGCGACACCCAGTCGCGCACCAAGAGCGTGCCTCGCAGGAAGGTCGACATCCAGAAGTTCAACCTCGACCGGACCGGAGACCTGTACACCCTCACGACCTTGCCGACGGTGAATGGCCTCGTCCAGCAGCATGGCGCCGCGACCAGCGCGGGGACGAGCACCTCGCTCACCCGGCTGCGTCAGGAGGTGTTCCGCCGTCCGATTGACCTGGGCGTTCCCGATGGGACGACGATGGGCGGCATCTTCGTCGACCGGGAGATCTACGGGAACACGACGCGTGTCGCCCTGTACCGCTACTTCCTCGAGCCGCTCGGTGTCTCGGTGGACAAGTGGTCCATGGGCGTGCGCGGCCGGTCGCGCACCTATGCCTTCGCCGATGTCTTCTCTTCGTATACGAGCACGCTCCAGTCGGCACTCGAGGCCAACCTGACCGCGGACCCGTTCCCCGGCCTCGCGTCGTTCACCTGCGCCAACCTGATTCCGGCCGTGAACACCTCGCTGTCCTCGCTGCCCCCGACGAACGCCGTGCCGACGTACACGGACGTGCAGCGCATCTTCAACAAGAGCTGCGTCGAGTGCCACGGCGGGCTCGACTACCCGCCGTACAAGAACTACGGGACGTTCCTGAACCTCGCCGAGAATCAGGTCGGTCCCGGCGTGGACCCGCTCGCGCAGTCGTATTCCCTCGCGCAGCCCATGGCGACGAGCCTGTCGGGGCCTCTGTATGATCGGATCACCCGCACGTCGGAAGGCTGCCCGTCCGGGATGATGCCCTGTGGTGGGCCTCCGCTGAGCGCGGCGGATGTCGACACGATCCGGCGCTGGATTCAGGGTGGCAATCCCTCCACGTGGGGAGACCCGCATCTGACGACGATTGATGGTGTGCGCTACGACTTCCAGAGCGCCGGCGAGTTCGTGCTGCTGCGCGATCCGGGGTCGGAGATCCAGGCACGGCACACCCCCGTGCAGACCGAAGGGCCCGTGGGACCGGACGAGCACACCGGACTCACCTCGTGCGTGAGCATCATGACGGCGGTGGCGGTGCGCGTCGGCTCGCACCGCATCACGTACCAGATGAGCTCCGAGCAGCGAAAGGAGTTGGAGCTGCGCATCGATGGGAAGCTCGTGCAGCTCGGTACGGAAATCCTGCTCCCCGCCGGAGGCCGTATCGTCCGGACGCCCTCGCAGGGGGGGATCCAGATCGAGTCGCCCGGTGGGGTTCGCATCATCATCACCGTCGACTGGTGGTCGTACTACCAGCTCTGGTACATGAACGTCAGCGTGCAGCAGGCTCGCGCCACGCAGGGCTTGCTTGGCCCCATCGCGCCCGGGAACTGGCTGCCGGAGCTCTCCGATGGGACGCGGCTCGGGCCTCGCCCGACGGACCCGGCGCAGCGATACATCGACCTGTACGAGAAGTTCGAGGATGCCTGGCGGGTGAAGGACAGCACCTCGCTGTTCGACTATGCGCCCGGGTTCTCCACCGCGTCGTACACGATCAAGAGCTGGCCGGAGTACAAGGCGGAGTCCTGCAAGGTCAACAAGGCGCCCCCCGGGATTCCGGTCATGCAGGCGCTGCCGTCCATTCCGATGAAGGATGCACTGGTGATCTGCCGAGGCGTCCAGAATGAGGTTCGACGGATGCAGTGCGCGCAGGACGTGGCGGGGACGGGTGACCCGATCTTCGCCAACACGTTCGTGGCGTCCGAGAAGGTCGAAGCCAACAACGCTCCAGGAGTCCCAGGGCTGGTGGGTCCGGAGGACATGGCCATTGCTTCCTCGACGGTCACCTTCAAGTGGGCGGGCACCGTCGACAAGGACCAGGACACCGTCCTCTACAGGCACTGCGTCTGGAGCGTGAACTCCGCCTTCACCTTCCAGGAGTGTGACAAGCCGACGCGAGAGCTCTCCAGGACGGTGAGGTTGGAGTCTGGCAGGGACTACTTCTGGAAGGTCATCGCCGAGGACGGCAAGGGCGGCGGTACCGAGAGCAACACGTGGCGCCTGACGGCGAAGTAGCCGCCACCGCTGAAGGCTGAACAGGAAAGGGCCACCTCCACACGTGGGGGGTGGCCCTTTCACCATGGGCGCCAGGCATCCACCAGGCAGGGGGCGTGTGCGGTGGATTTGAGCCTCGGAATCCATGTCGAGGCAGACGGACTTTGGAGTAGGAATGCCGCGCCTCCTGATTCCCGGGACGCATGGGTGGGGATTGCATGAGGTTCCTTGCGTGGGTTCTTGTGAGCCTTTGGTCGACCGGATGTGCGACCACTCGGGTGGTCCATCTGGAGCGAGGGAATGGCCAGCGAGTCGTCCACGCATCGGTCGACGTCGACCCGGTCGAGGTGAGCGAAGAGGAGTTCAGGTCGGCCCTCGCTCGGCTCATCCTCGACATGCGGATGGATGTCTCGTTCCGGGAAGCGGAAGAGGCGGACGCGCGAGGCTGGGTTCGGTCCAGGCCGCTGCTTGCCTCTTCGAGGGGGCTCGTGGATTCGGGCTCTGGCGAGTCGCCAACGTCGTTGTACCCACGCGTCTGCCCCGATGCGGACGACTGCTTGACCTTGGTGGGTGGAGCGGGACTGGCGTTCTCGCGCAAGGACCGGACGTTGATGGCGCTCTCGTTCGCGCTCGACACGGTGTGGGAGAGTGTCGAGGCGGAGGTCGGCAAGACGCTGAACCCGGCGGCGCTCAAGGCGATGGTGACCTCGGCGGCGCTGGCGGTGCTTCTGACCATCACCCTGCCCGAGCCCATCACCAAGGGCATCGCGGTGGCGCTGACGGCGGCGATGGTGGCCTATCTCGGTGTCATGCCGGTCTGGGAGATAGGGCGCGGCTTCGTCCAGTTGTGGGATGATTCGGGGACGGCGATGAGCGTCATCGAGCTACAGGACATCGGGCATCGGTTCGGGAGGGTGCTGGGGACGAACGGCACGCGTGTCCTGGTGCTGTTGGTCACCGCGGCCCTGGGTGGGAGGAGCGCGATGGCGGCGCAGGGCCCCAGGCTCCCCGGCTTCACACAGGCGGTCGTTCGGGCTGAGGCCGAAGCGGGATTCCAGCTTGGTGCGGCGATGAGTGGCGGCGTGACCTCCATCGCGCTTCCCGCGGCCGGTGTGCTGAACGTCGCCCTGGCGCCTGGAGCCGCTGCCGCCTTGGCGATGTACTCGGATGGGCGGTATCCCGGTGACGAGGTGGGGCCCACTCATCACATCTGCACGAACAAGAACCCGATTTCGGATGTGACAGGGGGGCCTTGGACGCCGATATGCGAGAAGATTTTCAAGAAGGCAGGGATGACGCTTGAGGATGTGTCAAACAAGGTGCGGCTCAATGGCCACGAAGGGCCTCACCCAGAGCTGTATCACAAGAAGGTCGTGGGTCGGCTGCAGGATGCCGTCGGTCGCTGCAAGACAACCGAGACCTGTCGGGCGAGGTTGATGGAGGAGCTTGCACGCATTGCCGACGAGCTTCTGACGCAAGGCTCCGAATTGCGAAGCTTCATTGTCAAAGTGGAGAGGTGAAGTGGAGTCTCAATTCTATTGGGTTGAAATGGGTGATGTGCCCCAGTGGCTTCTCGAGACGCCGACGCGAGCTTCTGGTGAGTCATTTGACGAGCCCTGGATGTTCGCGGATGGCCGCGCGCTTCCAGACCCTGGGAGCATCAAGGCCCAGATTTCACATCCCGGTAGAGGGCGTGCGTTTGTTTTTTCTGTCATCGAAAAAGCCCCCATCGTCAGCGAAGAGGTCGCGAACGTCTTCAGGTCACTCTCGCCCGACGACGTACAGCTCTTTCCTGTGTCGATAGAGGGACTCGCCGAGCCGTACTTCGTCGTCAATGCAACCAAAGTGGTTGATGCCATCGACGAGGCACGGTGCCGAGAAGTGCACCACCATGACGAGAGCGACCCCTTCCCTGAATATGCAGGGGAGTACCGGTGGATCTACGGGTTGAGAATCGATCCCTCGAAGACCGGGGGCGCGCATGTCTTTCGGCTGAAGAAGTTCAAGACCGCGTTCATCGTGTCGGAGGAAATCAGGAGCGCACTGGAGCAGGTCGGGAACTTGGGTGTGTCGTTCGAGCGTGTGACAGGGCCGAACGAACTGGCCAGGGCATGAGGCCCCGGAGTCCTGCTGTACGTGGGTGTGTCCTCGCCGGGGCATGGCTGATAGGAACGCCCCATGAACCACGGACCTCCTCGCCGGGTCGCCATCGTCGCGGCCCTCCGTACTCCCTTCGCTCGCAGCAACACCGCGTACGCGCGCCTCTCCAACAAGGACATGCTGACGGACGTCCTGCGCGGCCTCGTCGAGCGCACGGGCCTGGGCGGCGTCCGGCTGGGTGAGGTGGTGGGCGGCGCGGTGATGAAGCACTCGCGCGACTGGAACCTGGTGCGTGAGTGCACCCTGTCCAGCGGCCTGGACGCCGCCACACCCGCCTATGACGTGCAGCAGGCGTGCGGCACCGGCCTGGAGGCCTGCATCCTCGTCGCGAACAAGATCGCCCTCGGGCAGATCGACGCCGGCATCGCCTGCGGTACCGACACCACGTCGGATGCTCCCGTAGCGGTGAGTCGCCGGATGCAGCGCGCGCTCATGGCCATCAATGGCGCGAAGACACAGGGGGCGAAGATCGCGGCGGCCCTGAAGCTGCTCGACCCGCGCGCCTTCGTGCCGGAGATCCCCGTCAACGCCGAGCCTCGCACGGGCATGTCCATGGGGCAGCATGCCCAGCGCACGTCCGACCGCTACGGCATCTCCCGCGAAGCCCAGGACGCCCTCGCGCTGGCCAGCCATCAGCACCTCGCGCGTGCCTACGATGCGGGCTTCTTCTCCGACCTGGTGATGCCGTACCAAGGCCTCGCGCGAGACAACAACCTGCGGCCGGACACCACCCTGGAGAAGATGGCGAAGCTGCCGGGCGCCTTCGACCGCGAGAAGGGCACCATCACCGCGGCCAACTCCTCTCCGCTCACCGATGGAGCCTCCGCCGTGCTGCTCGCGAGCGAGGAGTGGGCGCGTGCTCGCAGCCTGCCCGTGCTCGCGTACCTGACGGCAGGCGAAGCGGCCGCCGTGGACTTCGTCGACGAGCGCGAGGGCCTGCTGATGGGTGGCGCGTACGCCGTCCCACGTATGCTCCAGAAGCGCGGGCTCGCGCTGAAGGACTTCGACTACTACGAGATTCACGAGGCCTTCGCCTCCGTGGTGCTGTGCACGCTGGCCGCCTGGGAGTCGGACGCCTTCTGCCGCGAGCGCCTCGGGCTCTCGGGAGCCTTGGGCGCCATCGACCGTGCACGGCTCAACGTGAAGGGCAGCTCCATCGCAGCCGGACACCCCTTCGCCGCCACGGGCGGTCGCATCGTGGGTACGCTGGCCAAGGCGCTGTCCGAGGCGGGCTCCGGCAAGAAGGGCCTCATCTCCATCTGCGCGGCGGGCGGTCAGGCCGTCACCGCCATCCTCGAATCCTAGGGAGCGACGACCTCATGGCCGACACGTTGATGACGCTGGCGAACAACCCGATGACGGGAGGGCTCGTGCGGGCGCTGGGGCTGCCGACTCCGCCACCGCTGGCACGGGCGAAGGAAGGCTGGGTGGCGCAGCCCTTCGTGGACCGCGTGGTGCTGTTGGGCGCGGCGCCCGGCGGCTTCGCGACGGAGGCCGCTCGGGGTGTGCTCGCGGGCGCGGGCGCGCGGGTGCTGGACGCGTTGCCGGGAGAGGAGGACCGTCGCGTGGATGTGGCGCTCTTCGACGCCACGGGGCTCGCCACTCCGGCAGATGCTCGCGCCCTCTACGACTTCTTCCATCCGCTGGTCCCCCGACTGGCTCGCAACGCACGAGTCCTCGTGCTCGTGGGGATTCCCGAGGAGGCCAAGGGGCCCGCGGCGGCCGCCGTGGCGCGCGGGGCGGAGGGCTTCGTGCGCAGCCTCGGCAAGGAGGTGGGGCGGCGCGGTGCCACGGCCAACCTCGTGTACGTCGCGCGTGGCGCGGAGGACCGGCTCGCTGGCCCCGTGCGTTTCTTCTGCGGCGTCCAGGCCACCTATGTCTCCGGGCAGGCGGCGCGTGTGACGTCCACGGTGCGTCCCTTGGCCTCGGCGCCCATGGTCGCCGCGCTGAAGGGCAAGGTGGCGCTGGTGACGGGCGCCGCGCGTGGCATCGGCGCGGCCACGGCGGAGCGCCTCGCCCAGGAAGGCGCGCAGGTGGTGCTCCTGGATGTGCCCGCGCTCCAGGACGCGCTGGATGCCACGGCCAAACGCGTGGGGGGCGAGGCCCTGGCGCTCGACATCACGGCCCCCGATGCCCCCGCGCGTCTCGTGGCGGAGTTGCAAGGGCGCCATGGTGGCGTGGACGTGGTGGTGCACAACGCGGGCATCACCCGAGACCGTACCCTCGCCAAGATGACGCCCGAGGCGTGGGACCAGGTGCTGTCCGTCAACCTCGCCGCCATCATCGCCGCGGACGAAGCGTTGCTCGCCTCCGGTGCGCTGCGGGACGAGGGCCGCCTCGTGTACCTCTCCTCCATCAGCGGTGTGTCGGGCAACTTCGGACAGGCGAACTACGCCGCCACCAAGGCCGCGCTCATCGGCTACGTGGCCGCGCTCGCTCCGACGGTTTCCTCGCGTGGCATCTGCGCCAACGCGGTGGCGCCGGGCTTCATCGAGACGGCGATGGTGGCCAAGATGCCTCTCATGACGCGCGAGGTGGGCCGGCGGCTCAACTCCCTGTCACAGGGCGGCCAGCCGCGCGACGTGGCCGAGCTCGTCACCTTCTTCGCCAGCCCCGGCGCCTACGGTGTGACGGGCAACACCGTGCGCGTCTGCGGCCAAGGCCTCATCGGCGCCTGAGCGGTTCGGGCCTGCTCGGCCGTCACCGAGCAGGCCCGCTCATTCACGAACGGGCGAGCGAACCCCGATGTTTCAGGAGCCTCCACCTGGAGGGTCAGCTCCTCGCGGACCTTGTAGCCGTTCATCTGGTGCGCGGGGCCCTTCCACGTCAACTCGGACCAGGCGCGCCCGGACGTACGATAGGCGCGGACGCGCAGCCGATTGACACCACTCTCGGGCTCGGATGCATGCGTGTAGTACCAGTCTTCCATCGTCCCTTCGAAGTACAGCCAGCCGCCTGCCCGCTCGACCTTTCGTCGACGGAGCAGGAGGTCGTCCACGGCGCTCTTGAGTTCCACCTCATGCATGGCTCGATAGATTCGTCGTGTCGCTGAGTGCCGCATGTGATGGGGATGAGAGCGGCCTCATGTGACGTCGAGGTGACACGTCTGCTCATGACAGAGCAAGGGAATGAACGCTCCGCGCTGGGTCGTCTCGGATTGCAAGCCCTCTCATAGATGAACGCGTGATGAGAACTCTCTCAGTGGAGCCTGGGCTCGCGGACAGGACACTCCCGCATCAGGCATGACCTCGCATGTCCTCTCGCGCCACCGAGCACTGGAGCCTGCTGGGCGCAGGGGGACGAGAGGGTGGTCGGATGCCGCGCACGTCTGTAGATGCCGCTCAGGTCAATGGGTGGCCCTGGGTCTTGATGGTGTCGCTGGGGCTCATGCTCGTGCGGCTCGTCTACGCGGGGCAGGTGGAGCTGGCGCCCCAGGAGGCGTACTACTGGCAATACGCCCGGCACCTGGACCTGTCGTACCTGGACCACCCCCCGATGTGCGCCTGGTGGATGGCTTTGTCCTCCCGCCTGCTGGGGGAGTCCGAGCTCGCCTTGCGCCTGCCCGCCCTCCTTTCATCCGCCGGGTTGACCTGCGTCTTGTATTCACTCGGCGCCCGCTTGTACTCGCCGATGGTAGGCCTGCTGACGGCCCTCGCCGCGAACGCCACGGTCCTCTTCGGGCTGGGCGCGGTGGTGATGACACCGGACGTTCCGCTGGTCCTGTTCTGGGCCGCGGCGCTGCGCGTGCTTTGCGAACTGGTGCTGCCCGACGGCCGTGGCCCTGGCCGCTTCGCCTGGCGCTGGTACCTGCTCGGTGCGTTCTGCGGGCTGGCCCTGCTGTCGAAGTACACCGCCGGCTTGTTGCCGCTCCAGGTCCTGGCGACGGCGCTGGTGACGAAGCGGGGCCGAGCGGCCCTGGGCACGCCCCATCCCTATCTCGCGTGCCTGCTCGCGGTGGTCGTGTTCTCGCCGGTGCTCATCTGGAACCAGTCACACGACTGGGCGTCGTTCGCCTTCCAGACCACCGGCCGCGCCCGGACGGTGGATGGCTTTCGGGGCTATCTGGTCGGCCGCTACGTGGGCCTGCAGGCGGTGGCGGTGGGACCACTGCTCTACCTGGCGCTGTTGCTGACGGCGGGCGTCCTCGTGCGGCAGGCCTGGCGAGGGGACGCGCGGGCGCGGCTGCTGGCGATCTCCAGCGTTCCAGGCCTCCTGGTGTTCACGCTGGTGAGCCCCCTGCACTGGGTGAAGATGAACTGGGTGGCCCCCACCTACCTCGGGCTCATGGTGGCGGCGGCCGCGGGAGCGTGGGCACTCCGCGAGCGCCGCTTCGTGCGAGGCTACGCGGCGGTGAGCATGGCCCTGGGCGCCGTGTTGATGGTGGGCATGTATCTGATGCCCCTGTGCCCCTGGATTCCCTTTCGCGAGCGCGACAACCTGGTGAGCGGCTGGCGCGAACTGGCGGATGCAGTGCAACAGCACCGGATGGCCGCGGGCACCTCCGCCCCCATGGTGGTGGGGTGGGGTTACAAGACGGCGAGTGAGCTGGCGTACTACCTCCCGGACCATCCGGAGACACAGTCCGACTCCGCCCTGGGCGGAGAGGGATTGGCCTATGACTTCTGGATGGACAGGGTGCATCCCGGCGTGGATGCCATCATCGTCGTGGACGCGCGCCAGCCCTTGAAGGACTCCGCCACTCGCCTGGACAAACATTGCGAGTCGGTGCGCGAGCTGCCTCCCGTGACGGTGCATCGCGGCTCGCGGACAGTGACGAGCTTCAAGCTGTGGTACTGCCATCGCTGGCAGGGGCGGCCGCTGGTGGCGGTCCGGACGCCTGTCCCTGGCTCGGAAGGCGGAAGATGAAGCGGCTCTCATCGTCGCTTCGCTCGTAGCCCAGCGTGCCGCCGTGTGCCTCGGCGATGGTGCGCGACAGCGCGAGCCCCAGTCCTGTCCCCTTGCTGGTGCGGGACGCGTCCGCGCGGGCGAAGCGCTGGAAGAGGCGGGACTGGAAGGCCGAGTCCACACCCGCGCCGTCGTCGACCACGGTGAGCTGGACACCAGTGCCCGTGGCGTGGACCTCCACCCGGATGTGCTGCCGGGCGTGGCGGCGCGCGTTGGAGAGCAGGTTGTCCAGCACGTGGGTCAGCAGGATGGGGCTGCCCTGGGTGGGCGCGGGGCCCCCGAGCAACTCCAGCGTCAGGCCCTGGGACTGGACCGCCAGGTATTGCCTCGTGCGCTGGAGCGCGCTGTCCGCCAGGACGTACAGGTCCACGGGCTCCACCGTCATGACCCGTGCGCCGGCATCGGCGCGCGCCAGTTGCAACAGCTCGTCGACGAGGTGCGCGAGCCGCTGGGTCTCATCGAGCACGATGGCCAGCACCCGGCGGTACTCGTCCGGAGTCCTGTCCCGTCGCAGGGTGACCTCCGTCTCGCCCATGATGACGGTGAGCGGGGTGCGCAGCTCGTGGGCCGCGTCGGACGTGAAGGCGCGGATGCGCTCGAGCGAGGCACGGGCGTCCGCGAGCAGCTCGTTCAACGTCGACGCCAGCTCGTCCCACTCATCCGCGGTCCCCTTGACGGGGAGCCGCAAGTCCAGCTCCGACGCGCGCGCCGCCCGGACCTGGTCCTTGGCTTCGCGCAGCGGAGACAGCGCGCGACGGGCCAGGGCTCGCCCGAGCGCGGTGGCTCCCAGCACGGTGAGCGGCATCGTGGCGAGCATGGCGTACACGACCTGCAACGCCTCATCGAAGAGCCCCTCTTTTTCCGAGCAGGCCTTGGTGGACCCGGCTTCGCGGAACTCGCGGTGTTCACGCCACTCGCCGAAGGCGAGGATGGCGGTCATCAGGCATCCGTAGACCAGGAGGGTGCCCAGGACGGAGGCGGTGAAGAAGAAGGTGAGCTGGTCTCGGACCGAGCGCGGGCGCTTCATGTCCGGCTTCTCAGGACATAGCCAACGCCTCTCACGGTGTGGATGAGCTTGCCACCCTTGAAGGGTGCATCCACCTTGTTGCGGAGGTAGCGGATGTACACCTCCACGACGTTGGAGAACGTCTCGAAGTCATGGTCCCAGACGGCCTGGACGATGCGCGTGCGTGAGAGGACTTCACCCGCGTGCTCCAGCATGAAGAGCAGCAGGGCGTACTCGCGAGCCGTCAGGTGGATCTCCACGCCCGCCCGGAGCACCCTTCGTGTCGTGGGGTCCACGGTCAGGTCCCCGTGTCGCAAGAGCGGGCCCCCGCGATGGTCGACGCGGCGGAGGATGGCTCGAATGCGCGCCAGCATCTCCTCGAACGCGAAGGGTTTGATGAGGTAGTCGTCCGCGCCGGCATTGAGGGCGCTGATGCGGTCGGCGACCGCGTCCCGAGCGGTGAGCATGAGGACGGGGGTGATGTCCTGTCTGGCGCGCATCGCTCGGAGCAGCTCCAGCCCGGAGAGGCTCGGCAGCATCCAATCCAGGATGACGAGGTCGAAGCGCTCGTGGTTCAGGAGGACCTGCGCGAGGAGCCCATCGACGCTCTCCTGGACGTGGAAGCCCTCTTCCGTGAGGCCTCGCGCGATGAAGGCCCTGACTCTCAGTTCATCTTCGACGATGAGGATGGACACGATTTGATTTCTATCACTGATGTCGTGGTTGAACGCCGGGGAAGGTCAATCGCAGATGCGCCCCCCGCTCGGATGGGAGGACCGCCACGCTCGCGCGGTGCGCGCGCGCGACGAGGGCCACCAGGGACAGGCCGATTCCATGGCCCGGCTTCCCCGCGCGAGCGGTGGGGGAGCGGTAGAACGGCTCGAAGACCCGCCTCGAGTCCGCCTCGCTGATGCCAGGTCCCTCGTCCCGGATGTCGAGCCGCGTCTGCTCCGGCGTCTCTTGAAGGGACACCCGGACGCGTCCTCCATCGGAGAACTTGAGCGCGTTCTCCACGACGTTGTCGACGAGCTGTCGCAGCAGGTGGCTGTCCCCCGAAACGAGCCCGAGGGGACCGGCCTCGAACTCGACGCGGCGCAGCTCGCTCGGAGGCAGCGCGCGGAGGACCTCTTCGACGACCTGGGCCAGGCTCACCGACTCGACGAGCTCCAGCGAGCCCTGGGTGTCATCGGCGAGCACCAACAGTCGCTCCACGAGCACCCCCAGCGACTTCACCGTCCGGTGCATCCGCTCCAGGGCCAGGGTCGTGTCGGGCGGCTGGAGCATCTCCGCTTGCAACTCCAGCTCTGCTTGAAGCGTGGCCAGGGGCGTGCGCAGCTCGTGTGCCGCGTTCGCGGCGAAGCGGCGCGACTGCTCCAGTGCCTCCTGGAGTCGCGTGAGCAGCGCCACCAACGCGGTGCGGACCGCGTTCACCTCGCTGTAGCGGGCCTGGGCCGTGAGGGGGGCGGGGAGGGGACTTCCCGGCTCGATGCGGGCCAGGGACGCGCTCAGCTCGGTGAGAGGGCGGGCCGCCCAACTGGCCACGCGGCGGCTCATCAGCAGGCTGATGAGGGCCGCACAGGTCGCCGCGACCACCGCGGCCAGCGGCAGGGAGACCCGAAGCCGGGGAATGCTCTCGATGTTCTCCTGCGCGACCGACAGGCGCCCATGGGCGGTTTCGCCGCATCGCCTCACGCCCGCTTCTCCCGGGAGCTGGGACCACGCGCAGCCGGACTGCGTCGGAATGTCCGGGTCTCCTCCCAGTTGGCCTTCGCTGGAGAACAGGGCGATGCGGATGCCGAAGGCCATCAGCTCCCGCTGCTCCGCGTCGGCCTCGAGCCGGGCGCGCGCATCATCCAGTCCACGGACCTCCTCGACCAGGTCCACCGCTGCGTCACGCAGGCGCCGGTCCTCTCCCGCCAGCAACATGCGGTAGGCGAGCAGCCCCGTGGCGCCCGCGGTGAGCGCGCTGCTCGTCAGGGCGACGGCCACCATGGTGCGCGACAGCCTGCGCACCATCGAGTCCCGGGGGCGCCCGGTGTCAGCTGGTTCCAAGGCCATACCCCGCGCCTCGCAGCGTGCGCACCACGTCCTCACCCAGCTTGCGGCGAATCCTTCCGACCAGGACCTCCAGGCTGCTGGCGGCGCCGGCGCTGACATCACCCCAGACGGACTCCAGCAAGGCATCGCGGCTCACGAGGCGCGCTCCATGAGACGCCAGCGTCTCCAGGATGGCCCACTCGCGCGCGGTGACGGACACGGCGGTGCCGGCCCGCAGGGCTTCGCGTCGGCCGAAGTCGAGCACCACGTCTCCC
This sequence comes from Myxococcus eversor, assembly GCF_010894455.1. Taxonomy (GTDB): domain Bacteria; phylum Myxococcota; class Myxococcia; order Myxococcales; family Myxococcaceae; genus Myxococcus; species Myxococcus eversor. The sequence continues at coordinate 128,756 of NZ_JAAIXY010000004.1, forward strand.
AACTGGACGCGCACGGTGCCCGCCTTGTCCTTGCGGCGTCCGAGCGCGCGCACCCGCGCCCGCAGCTCGGCGATGGCGAAGGGCTTGCCCAGGAAGTCGTCCGCGCCCGCATCCAGTCCGTCGACTCGCTCGGACACGCGGTTGTGGGCGGTGAGGATGAGGATGGGCGTCTGGATTCCGTCCGCGCGCAGCTCACGGCAGAGCGACAGCCCGGAGCCGTCCGGAAGGCCCACGTCGAGCACGATGACGTCCGTCTCGTCGACGAGCGACCGCCGCGCCTGCTCCACGTCTCCGGCCTGGCGGACGACGTGGCCGTCGCGCTCCAGGGCCTGGGTGACGAGGGCGCGGAGTTCCTGATGGTCATCGACGACGAGGACTCGCATGGCGGGGCTCCACACGGAGCTATACCACCGGCGAGTCACCGCGAAACGGGGCCGCCGGGCCGACGTTCAGCCACCGTTCAACCTCGGCTGGCAGGGTCCGCGCATGCCTTCCCGGTGCAGGCCTCGACAGCTCAAAGCTCGCATGCTGGCCCTCGCGTGCATGGTCACCGCGGGGTGTGCCAGCTCGCCCTATGACCGTGCCTGGGTGTCCTCGGAGCTGTCGACACTCGCCGCCCCGGTGGGGCCGGGCGTCGCGGAGGAGGCCTCGCTGCCCCCTGGCGTCGTGGACTCCGCGCCCCTGGATGAGCGGACCGCGGTCGCGGTGGCCCTCTGGAACAGCGCCGCGCTCCAGGCTGACATGGCACAGCTCGGCGTCTCGAGAGCCGACCTGGCGGAGGCGGGTGCGCTCCCCAATCCGACCTTCTCGCTGCTGATGCCCGTGGGGCCCAGGACGCTGGAGACCTCGCTGCTGCTGCCCCTGTTCTCGCTCTGGCAGCGGCCCGCGCGGGTCGCCGCCGCGAAGGTCCAGGTGGAGCAGGTCGCGCGAGGGCTCGTCCAGAACGGGCTGGATGTCGCGCGCGACGTGCGCCTGGCCCACTCCGACTGGGTTCGCGCGGAGGGGCGGCGCGTGGCGCTGGAGGAGCTGGCGGCCTTGTGGGCGCACACCCGCGAGCTCGTCGAGGCGCGTCAGGCCGCGGGCGATGCCAGCCTGGTCGAGGTGGCCTCACTGCGCGCGGAGGCCTGGTTGGCGAAGGACGCCTCGCGACGCTCGCGCACGGACGTGACGCTGGCCCGGGAGCGGCTGCGGCTGATGATGGGCGTGGCGCGAAGTCCGCTGTTCCAGACGGCCCTTCCGCTGGCCTCTCCCCGCGACGCACGGGCGCTGCGGCCACTGCCGGACCTGGTGCGGCTCGCCCTCGCCGCGCGGCCCGATGTTCGCGCGACGGAGCTGGGCATCGACCTGGCGGGAGGTCGGCTGGGTTGGGAGAAGACGCGCATCCTCCAGTTGATGGCGAAGCTGGACACCAAGCCCTCGACGACGGCGAGCGGTGAGCCCAAGGCGCTGTGGGTGCCCGGCGTGCAGCTCGACGTGCCCCTCTTCAACTGGAATCCCGGAGGCATCGGGCGCTCCGAGGCCGAGCTGATGCGCGCCTCCGCCCGCTATGTCCTGCTGCGACAGCAAGTCACCAACGAGGTCCTCACCGCGCGCGAGCTGACGCTCCAGGCCTCCCAGTCACTGGAGGCCGTCGAGTCGAACATCCTCCCGGCGCTGACCGCCGCGGGGGATGGCGCGCGCAAGGCCTTCGACGCCGGTGATGTGCCCTACCTCCAGGTGCTGGACGCGCTCCGCCGTCTGGCCGACGCACGCCTTCGCGCCCTCGACCTCGAAGCGGATCTCCGCCGCGGACTCGCCCAGTTGGATCGTGGTCTGGGCAAACAGGGAGTTGCCCATGAGTAGATATCCCCGACTCACGCTCATCGCGAGCCTCGTCACCCTGTCGCTCGCGTGCCGCGCCGACAAGCCCGCGCCGATTCCGCCCGCCGCGAAGGTGAGCGCCCACGTGGCCGAGTCCGCGCTGGCGACTGTGACGCTCGAGCCCCAGGCCGAGGAGCGACTGGCGTTGCGAGTCCAGCCCGTGGAGAAGCGCAAGGCGGCGCGCAAGCAGGTGCTGGGAGGCGAAGTCGTGGTGCCCTCTGGCAGCGCGCTCGTGGTGACGGCGCCGGTGGCGGGTGGCGTCGTCGCGGAAGGAGCGGCGTCAGCGCTGCGCCCTGGCGCGGCCGTCAAGCGGGGTGACGTGTTGCTGAGACTGGTGCCGCTCGCCACGGTGGACCGGGACCTCCATGCCCAGGCCCAGCGGACGGTGGAGAGCGCCAAGGCCCGTGACGAAGCGGCGGCGTCCCGGCTCGCCCGCGCGGAGCGATTGCTGAAGGATGGCGCGGGAACCGAGCGAGCCGTGGAAGAGGCGCGTGCGGACCGGGCCGTCGCCCAGTCGGAGCTCCAGGCGGCGAACACGCGACTGGAGTTGGTGGGGCGCTCACCGCTCGAATCGGACGTCAGTCTGCGCATCCGCGCGCCGCGGGATGGCGTCTTGCGACAGGTGTCGTTCGCTCCGGGGCAGTCCGTCACGGCGGGGGCTCCGCTGTTCGAGGTGGTGGGTGTCACCGCGAACTGGGTGCGGGTGGCGCTCTTCGTCGACGAGGCCTGGCGCGTGAAGGCGGACGTCCCCGTGCGCGTGCACGCGCTCCTCACGGGCCAGGATGTTGGAGTGGAGGCGCTGCCGGTGCCAGGCCCTCCCAGCGCGGACCCCATCGCCGCCACGGTGGACCGCTTCTACGAGCTGCCCGCGTCCGTGAGTCTGGCGCCGGGGCAGCGCGTCGGTGTGTCGCTCCAATTGGGGGACGACGCGGAGGTCCTCTCCGTCCCGTCGTCGGCCATCGTCTACGACGCATTGGGAGGCGCCTGGGTGTACGTGAAGCAGCAGGAGCACGTGTACGCGCGCAGCCGCGTCGACGTCATGCGCCAGGAAGGGTCGGATTCGTTGCTCTCGCGGGGGCCGCCGGCGGGCACCTTGGTCGTGGCCGTGGGAGCGGCGGAGTTGTTTGGGACGGAGTTCGGTGCTGGCCACTGATGGAGACCTGACCTCGACATGCGCTCGCTCATCGCCGCCTGCCTGAATTATCGCCTCGTTCCCATCGCCGCCGCGGTGCTGCTGCTCGTGATGGGCTACGCGAGCCTGCGCGACATGCCGCTCGATGTGTTTCCCGAGTTCGCGCCGCCCCTGGTCGAAATCCAGACAGAGGTCCCCGGGCTCTCCAGCCTGGAGGTGGAGAAGCTCATCACCACGCCCTTGGAGAATGGCCTCGCGGGAGTGCCGGCGCTCAAGACGATGCGCTCCAAGTCCGTGCTCGGCCTCTCGTCGGTGGTGCTCATCTTCGAGCGGGGCTCGGACCTGTTCCGCGCGAGGCAGATGGTGCAGGAGCGGCTGGCCCGGCTCGCGTCCACGCTGCCCGCGGTGTCCCGCCCGCCGGTGATGCTCTCACCGGTGTCGGCGACGAGCCGGGTCCTCAAGGTGGGGCTCGTCTCCGACACGCTGGACCGGATGGCGTTGTCGGAGGTCGCCCGGTGGACGCTTCGTCCGCGCTTGATGAGCATCCCTGGCGTGGCGAACGTCGCCATCTGGGGCCAGCGGGACAGGCAGTTCCAGGTGAAGGTCGACCCCGAGCGGCTGCGCGCGGCGAATGTCCGCCTCGAAGACGTCCTCCGGGTCGCGCGGGAGGCGAGCCTGCCGTCCTCGGGCGGCTTCGTGGACACGCCCAACCAGCGACTCGCCGTCAGCCTGTCGGCGGACACCACGCTGGAGGCCTTGCGGGAGGTCCCCGTGGCCTTCCGCAACGGCGCCTCCATCCGGCTGGCGGACGTGGCCACGGTGCAAGAGGGGCATCCACCGCCTATCGGCGAGGGCATCGTCGATGGCGCGCCGGGCATCCTCCTCATCGTCGAGAAGCAGCCCTGGGGCAACACCCTGGAGGTCACCGCGCAGGTGGAGGCGGCGCTGGAGCAGATGCGTCCCGCGCTCCAGGGCGTCACGGTGGTGCCGGGCATCTTCCGTCCCGCGACGTTCATCGAGAAGGCGGTGGGGAATCTCCGGCACGCGGTGCTGCTCGGCTGCCTCATGGTCATCATCGTCCTGTTCGCCTTCCTCCAGGACGTCCGGACCGCGGCCATCAGCATCGTTGCGATTCCGCTCTCCCTGGTGGGCGCGGTGGTCGCCTTGCGCCTGGTGGGGGCGACCATCGACACCATGGTGCTCGCGGGGCTCGTGCTCGCGCTGGGCGAGGTGGTGGACGACGCCATCATCGACGTGGAGAACGTGCAGCGACGGCTGGCGGAGAACCGGCGACTGGGCAGTCCTCGCTCCGTCTTCGACGTGGTCCTCGAGGGCTCCATGGAGGTCCGCAGCGCCGTCGTCTACGCGACGGTGATTGTCGTCCTCGTCTTCCTTCCCGTCTTCCTGCTGGAGGGCGTCAGTGGCGCGTTCTTCCGGCCGCTCGCGGTGGCGTACGTCCTGGCGGTGGGCGCGTCGATGGTGGTCGCGCTCACGGTGACGCCGGTGCTGTGCCTGCTGTTCCTGAAGAACCACGAGGAGAAGCCGCCCCGACTCGCGGGCTGGCTGCGCTCACGCATCGGCCCCGTCGTCGCCTGGGTGATGGACCGCCCCCGACTGGCGGTGCGCAGCGTGCTCGCCGTGCTGGCGATGGGCGGGGTGCTGGCGGCGCTGTTGGGCGAGGGCTTCCTGCCTCACTTCCAGGAGTCGGACTTCCTCATGCACTGGGTGGCGAAGCCTGGGACGTCCGGTGACGCCGTCCTGCGCACGGCCCTGCGCGCCAGCACGGAGCTGCGCGCCATCCCCGGCGTTCGTCACTTCGGCGCGCACATCGGTCGCGCGGAGGTGGCCGACGAGGTGGTGGGCCCCAACTTCGCGGAGCTGTGGATCAGCCTGGACGAGGTCGACGACTACACGGCGACGGTGCGGCGCATCAACGAGGTGGTGGAGGGCTATCCCGGCCTCTACCGCGACGTGCAGACGTACCTCCAGGAGCGCATCAAGGAGGTGCTCAGCGGCGCGGGTGGCTCCATCGTCGTGCGCTCGTTCGGGCCCGACCTGGACACGCTGCGCGCCAAGGCCCGCCTCATGGAAGCGAAGCTCCGGACGATTCCGGGCGTGGTGAACCTCAAGGTGGAGCCCCAGGTGCTGGTGCCGCGAATCCAGGTCCGGCTCGAACCGGAGGCGGGGCGACGGCTGGGCCTGACTCCGGGAGACGTGCAGCGCGCGGTGGCCACGCTGCTGCAAGGCACCAAGGTGGGCGAGGTGTACCGGGAGGAGCGCACCCTGGACGTCGTCGTGTGGGGAGAGGACTCCCTGCGCCAGGACGTCGCCGCCGTGAAGGCGCTGCGCCTGGTGGCGCCCGCCTCGGGCATGCCGTACCAGTTGGGCGACGTGGCGAGGGTGGAGCTTGTCTCCGTGCCCAACATCGTCCAGCACGAGGGCGCCTCCCGCCGGCTGGATGTCACCTGTGACGCCCAGGGCCGCGCGTTGGGCGCGGTGGTCGGCGACATCCAGGCCGCCATCGCTGACCTCGACTGGCCCACGGGCCACCATGCCGAGGTGCTGGGTGAGTACGCCGAGCGGCAGGGCGCGCAGACGCGCCTCCTGGCCTTCTCCCTCCTCGCGGTGCTGGGCATCGCCCTGGTGCTCTACCTGGACTTCCAGTCACTCCGGCTGGTGGCCTTCACGCTGGGGACGTTGCCCTTCGCGCTCGTGGGCGGCGTCGTGGGCGTGCTGCTCACCGGCGGCGTCATCTCCCTGGGCTCGCTGGTGGGGTTCGTCACGGTGCTCGGCGTCGCGGCTCGCAACGGCATCCTCCTGGTGAGCCACTACCGACACCTCGAGTCCAGCGAGGGAGTCCCGTTCGGTCGCGAGCTGGTCCTCCGGGGCACGCTGGAGCGACTTCAGCCCATGGCGATGACGACGTTGACGACGGCCCTGGCGCTGGTGCCGCTCGTGGCTGGAGGTCTGAAGCCGGGTCAGGAGATTGAACACCCGATGGCGGTCGTCATCCTCGGCGGGCTGTTCTCCTCCGCCGTGCTGAACATCCTGCTGGTGCCCTCGCTGTACCTGCGCTTCGCTCGGGGGACGCGCACGGTGCGAGGGGAGGCCTGAACCCGACCAGGCCTCCCCGTGGCGAGGCAGCTCAGAGCTGGAACTTCACGCCGCCGATGAGGGTGCGAGGCGCGTTGGGGCGGGCGCCGTAGGGACGGCGGCCGACGATGACGGCCTCGTCCAGGAGGTTGCGGCCGCTCACGTACACCTGCCCCCAGCGGGTGATGTTCCAGTTGGCGTTCACGTCGAACGTCAGCAGCTCCCCCGTCTTCAGGCCCGGGGGGATTTCGCCCTGGCCCGCCTGCTCACGCATGCTGCCCAGGTAGGTGGCGCTGACGAAGGCGCCCCAGCGCGCGCCCTCGATTCCGACGGAGGCGTAGAGCTGGTGGTGGGGCACGTACGGCAGCTCGTCACCCGCGACGACGTTGCCGAACTGGGGGTCCGACGAGCGGAAGTCATTGAGCAGCTCCGTCCGCGTGAAGGTGTAGGCCACCGTCACCGGGAAGGTGATGCCGCCGCCCGGGCGGAAGGTCTTCTCCGCGAGCGCCTCCAGGCCGTAGATGTTCGCCGCGCCCGCGTCCACCTGCCGGTCCAGGTTGTCGTTGAGACAGCCGTTGGAGAAGGTGCAGACGTCGGTGAGGTTGGAGTAGTCGTTGAAGAAGCCCACCACCTCGAAGCGCTCACCGCGCCGCGTCCACCGCGCTCCAGCCTCGTAGTTGATGCTCTTCTCGGGGCCCACGGCCTGGGGCTGGCCGGGCGCGGGAGGAGAGAAGCCCCGGTACGCGCCCGCGAAGACGCCGAGCGCGGGGAGGACGGTGCCGTGGATGCCCACGCCCGGCATCAGCGCCTCCAGCGAGCCGTGGTCCTCGGTGCTCGCGAGCCTGTCCAGGGACTTGGAGCGGATGACCTCCAGCCGCACGCCGGGCGTCACCACCAGCGGTCCCCAGGAGATGGCGTCCGTCGCGTGCAGGGCGAGCGCGTGCGTGGAGTCCTTGTTGTCGGCGGTGACCTCCGTGGTGCCGCCCTCGGCGACCAGCTCGCCGCTCACCATGCGGAAGCCGTCCTGCGTGTGGCGTCGGTCGATGCTGTCGTAGTGGTAGCGCACGCCGAACTCCGCGTTGTGCGCCACCGGGCCCGTCTTCGCCGTCCAGCGGGCGATGCTCTGGATGCCCTGGTTGACGAAGACGCGGTGGTTGGGCCCGATGAGGATGGTCTCCCCGGGGCTGGACGAGTCCAGCTCGCCCGTGAGCACGCCGTAGTAGATGGCGTTGCGCGCGCTCGTGGGGTCCGCGAGCACGTCCGAGATGGAGATGCCCCGGAAGCTGTTCACCTTGCGCCAGCTCCGGTCCAAATCATGCCGGTACAGCGACGTCGTCACGGCGATGTCGTTCCCCTCCAGCACGTGGCTGAGCACCGCCTGGGTGCGGTGCCACTGCATGTGGTCGAACTGGCTCGCCTTGTAGCGGCGCAGCGGGTTCTCCGCGAAGTCCGCGTCGGACAGGCCCAGGTACGTCTCGTTGGAGCCTTCGTCGGAGTAGCCCAGCTTGAGCTGGAGCGACTGGCGCAGCTCGCCGTCGGGGACCAGCCGGTAGCGCGCCTTGGCCATCCACTCGTTGCGGTGGAAGCCCGTGGTCTCGTCGGTGTTGTCGATCTCCTTGAAGCCGTTGCTGCGCAGGTGGATGCCCTCGATGAGGAAGCCCATGCGCTCGGTGCTCGCGCCGATGTAGCCGTGCGCCTTGCCATAGAGGTACTGCCCGCCCGCGAGGTCCATGCCGAAGGACTCCTGCGTGGGGACGTCCCGGGTGATGAGGTCCACCGAGCCGCCCACCGTCTGCGGGCCCTGCTGGATGGAGGAGGGACCCTTGAGCACGCGCACCGACTGCATGCGCGTCATCAGCGGGAAGTAGTACGCGGCGGGCGCGGAGTAGGGCGCCGGCCCGAAGAGGATGCCGTCCTCCAGCAGGGTGACCTTCTTGCTCCGGTCCGGGTTGACGCCGCGCAGGCCCAGGTTGGGGCGCAGGCCGAAGCCGTCCTCACCGCGCCCGTACACGCCGGGCACCGACTGGAGGATGGCCTGTGGGTCGTCCAGCTCGTAGCGCTGGAGCTTCTCCGGCTTGAGGATGTGGATGGAGCCGCTCGTCTTCGCCTCGGACGTGCCCACCACCACGCTCTCGAACTTGCGGCCGTCGGCGGGCGGCGCCTCGACACCAAGGGGCTCCGACGCGACGGGCTCGGCCTGGACGGGTTGCTCGAGGGGGCCCGGGACGGAGGGCGCCTCGGCGGCGGGCCGCGCGGGCTCCGGCTCCAGCGATGGCGGAGCGAGGGGCGCATCGGCCGCGGCGGGGGGCGTCGTCGCGGGGACCTCCGTGGGGGGCGGAGGGGACTGCTCGGGCGTCGGGGGCGTCTGGGCCACGGTCGACGAGGAGACGATGAAGGAGACCACTGCGACAGCGAAGGTCGGTGCACCCATGACGACGAAGACTCCCGGTGGAACGTGCTGAAGTGCGCGGCGAGCGACCGGGCCGGCGGGGAGCGCTCTTCCCCCACCGGCCCAGGCCGACCGCTGTCAACCGCGTGGATGCCTACTGCGATTCGGCCGCACCCGCGATGACGATCTTGCCGTCGGACTGCACCGCGAGGCCACGCGCCGCCTCATCCAGCTTGCCGGCGATGATGTTCACCGTGACGATGCCACCGGTGCCGAAGGTGGTGTCGCGCGTGCCATCCAGGTTGAAGCGAGCGACGGCGAAGCGGTTGTCGCCGCCCTCGGTGACGAAGCCCGTCGCGTACACCTTGCCCTCGGGGCTGAACGCCACGCCCCAGGCGCGGTCATTCTCCGTCTCGGAGAAGGGCACCGGCGCGGCGAACTCCGCGCCCGTGGTGATGTTGCGGATGAGCAGGATGGCGTCGTCGTCCTGTCCGCCACCCGCGCGGTAGCCCGAGGCCGCCACGTATTCCTCGGTGCCGACGTCGGCCCGAGCCACGTTGAAGAAGGCCTCGTCCGGACGGTCGAAGGAGTAGAGCTTCACGCCCTCGTTGAAGCCGTCCGCCGCCGCCGGCTGGCCGTCCGCGGTCAGCAGCACCGCCATGGCGTCGATGTTGCTCGTCGTCGGAGTCCCACTGCCCACCATGAACGTGCGGTCGTCCTTCAGCGCCACCGCGTCACGGCCGCGGTCATTGTCGCCAGCCAGGTCCAGGATGAACGAGCCGTTCGTGCCGTACGTCGGGTCCAGCACGCCCGCCGCGCTGTAGCGGAAGGAGATGAGGTCCACCGTGTTGCCGGACACGCCCGCCGCGCGGCCATAGCCGGTGGTGACGTAGGAACCCGTGGACTGGCGCACGGCGGCGTAGGCCTCCGAGATGCCCCACTCGCGGGTCGCGTCGTTCGTGGCGAAGGGCGCCGAGTTCAGCACGCCCTTGGAGCCGAAGGTGCTGTCCACCGTGCCCGCCTCATCCAGGCGCAGCATCACGATGCGGTTGGCGGACTGCGCGCCAACGCCCGAGGGCTGAGACAGGTAGCCCGCGGAGACGATCTTCCCGTCCGCCTGCACCATGCCGTGGCGCGCGGAGTCACCCAACCCGCCGATATCCAGCCCGTAGAAGCCCTTGCGCGAGTTGGCGCCGGGGTTGGCGTTGAACGTCTCGTCCAGCGCGCCGTTGGCGGTGAGGCGGACGATGGCGCGGTCGGAGTCCGTGCGCGTGCCTTCCGCCTTCTTGGTCGCGAACACCACCAGGCGGTCCTGCGCGTCGCGGGTGATGCTCCACATGGAGTCACGCACCGAGCCGTTGGCCGTGCTCAGGTTCAACCGGGAGATGCCGTTGCCGCTCGCGCCGAAGGTGTTGTCCACCGTCCCGTTGGCGTTGAGCCGCACGAACGCCAGGTCCGTGTCGGGCGTGACGGTGCCAGCGTCCGTCGGCGTCCCGGAGTCAGGAGTGGTGCCCGCGTCGGTGCCCGCGTCCGTCTGGGTGCCCGCGTCGGGGATGGGCGTCGGGGTGGGCTCCTCGTCGTCGTCGCCGCAGCCCCCCATCCAGGTCGCCGTCAGGCCCATGACCAGCAGGGTAGGTAGAAGCTTCTTGAAGCGGGGGGTTCTCGTCTGGTTCGACATGTTCAATCCCGGTCGGTCCAATTGAATATGAGAGTTATTCTCATATTCGGCGGAGGAAGGCGGCCATTCCCTAGGCCGTGCGTTTCTCCAAGTCAAGATATCGAGAATGATTGTCAGTCTCAAAAGTGATTGGTAATGCGGGAGGCATGAACATCTCCCGGACCCGACTCGATGTGCCCTCCTGGTTGGGAGCGAGGGCCTTGGCATTCACCGTGTTGCTGTGTGTGTCGTGCAGCGACAGCAAGCCCAAGCCGGCGGATCCTCCGCCCGTGGATGGCACGGATGTGCGCGCGCAGCTGTTGAGCGCCACGGGCGAGTGCATCCTGGGGGAGGCGCGGGAGTTCCAGCCCAAGGCCGCGGCGCTTCAGGCGGCGACCGCGACGTTGCGGGACACCCCGGACGCGACGACGCTGGCCGCGGCGCGCACGGCGTTCCATGAGGCGATGGACGTCTGGCAGGTGCTGGAGCCGATGCAGGTGGGGCCGGCGGCGCCGCGCATCAGCCCGGGGGGCGGGGAGATTCGCGACAACATCTACTCATTCCCCCTGTACAGCCGCTGCTCCATCGAAGAGCAGCTCGTCTCCAAGAGCTACGAGTCCCCCAGCTTCTCCACCAGCCTGGTGACGCGGCGCGGGTTCCTCGCGCTGGAGTACCTGCTGTTCTACGAGGGGGCGGAGACGGCGTGCGGAGCGAACTCGGCCATCGTGGCGCAGGGGACGTGGGCCGCGCTGTCGGCGGATGAGCGCGCGGCGCGCAAGCGGGCCTACGCGGCGGTCGTCGGGGCGGACGTGAGCACGCGCGCGCAGGCGCTGGTGGATGCGTGGGCGGCGGAGGGTGGCAACTTCCTGAAGACGCTGGCGACGGCGGGCGCGGGCAACACGGTGTACCCGACGACCCAGGTGGCGCTCAACGCGATGAGTGACGCTCTCTTCTACGTGGAGCGCGAGGGCAAGGATCAGAAGCTGGCGCGTCCGCTGGGGCTGCGCGACTGCTCTTCCGACACGTGTCCGGAGCTGTTGGAGTCGCAGTTCGCGGGCCGCTCGAAGAAGAACCTCCACCTGAACCTGGTGGGCTTCCGGCGCATCGTGGACGGCTGCGGCCCCGACTTCTCCGGGACGGGCTTCGACGACGTGTTGGTGAAGGTGGGCGCGGAGGGCGTGGCCACGCGGATGCGGCAGGAAGTGGTAAAGGCCGAGGCCTCGCTGGCCGCCGTGGAGGAGGAGGACCTGCGGCAGGCGCTGGCCCAGGACAAGGCCTCCGTGCAGGCGGTCTACAACGCCTTCAAGGGCGTCACGGACGTGCTGAAGACAGACTTCATCTCCACGCTGGACCTGGAGCCGCCCGCGGGCCTCGAGGGAGACAATGACTGACGTGGCCGCTGGCGACGTGACGTCCGCGCACCCGAGGATGGCACGGGTCTGGGCGTGGCTCCTGGCGCCTCGGGACATCGCCGCGCTGGCGGTGTTCCGGGTGGCGCTGGGGCTGCTCATCACCGTGTCGTCGGTGCGCTTCCTGGCCTATGGCTGGGTGGGCGTCCTGTTCGCGCAGCCCCGGGTCCGCTTCACCTATTGGGGATTCGGTTGGGTACCGGTCCTCCCCAGTGAGTGGATGCCCGCGCTCTTCGTGGCGCTGGGCGTGCTGGGGATGTTGTTGATGGTGGGGTTGTTCTACCGGGTGACGGTGGTGCTGCTGTTCGGGGTGTTCGCCTACGTGCAACTGCTCGACGTGACGAACTACCTCAACCACTACTACCTGGTGAGCCTGCTGCTGGCGCTGATGAGCTTCGTGCCCGCGCATCGGGCGTTCTCCGTGGACGCGTGGCGCCGGCCGGAGCTTCGCCAGGACTGGCTGCCGGCGTGGTGCACGGTGCTGCTGCGCTTCCAGGTGTCCATCGTCTACGTGTACGCGGGGCTGGCCAAGGTCACCACCGACTGGCTGGTGCACGCGCAGCCGCTCAACATCTGGCTGTCCGCCCGGACAGGGCTGCCGTGGGTGGGCCCGCTCCTGGACGAGCGCTGGGTGGCGTATGCGGCGGCGTGGGGCGGGATGTTGTTCGACAGCACCATCGTGTTGTTCCTGATGTGGCGCCGCACGCGGCCGTTCGCGTACGTCGTGGTGGTGGGGTTCCACGCCGCGACGTCGGCGCTGTTCCCCATCGGGATGTTCCCCTTCATCATGGTGACCGCGGCGCTGGTGTTCTTCGACCCGTCGTGGCCGCGCACGCTCCTCGCCAGGGTGCGGCGGAATCCTGTCTCCGTGAGTGTGCTCGCGGCCGAGGAGGGCCGGGCACCGGGTTGGAAGGGCCGCGTGGCGCTCGGCGTGGCGGTCGTCTACGCGTGCCTCCAGGTGGTGCTCCCGCTGAGGACCCACGCGTACGGGGGCAACGTGCTCTGGCACGAGCAGGGGATGCGCTTCTCGTGGCGGGTGATGACGCGGGAGAAGAATGGGAGCGCGACGTTCATGGTGCGCGACAGCGTCACCGGACGTGAGTGGCATGTGTCGCCCAGCCAGTACCTCACGCGGCTCCAGGAGCGGGAGATGGCGGTGCAGCCGGACCTCATCCTGCAACTGGCCCACCGCATCGCCCGGGACTTCGAGGCGACCACCCAGCATCCGGTGGAGGTCCGCGCGGATGTCCGCGTGTCCTTGAACGGTCGGATGTCGGAGCCGTTGGTGGACCCGGCGGTGGACCTGTCGAAGGAGGAGGATGGCCTGGGCCCCAAGGCGTGGATTCTTCCCGCCCCCGAGGGGCCGCCGGTGCATCTGCGCCCCGCGAGGTCCTCGCACGCGCGTGTGCCGGGGGCCTGATTCCACTTCCCTGAACGCTAGGAATGGAGATGTGAATCCGTGTCCGCCGCTCCTGGCGACGTGAGTCCGCAGGCGCGGTTGGCGGGAACGGCCACGTCGAGCTTCTTCGGCTTGGGAAGGTCGAGGTGCTCCATGATGTGGATGAACTCGTCGCGACTCTTCCCGGCCACGCGGGGGTTGTGCCGCTTCTCCTCGGCGATGCTCGTCACGGTGCGGCCCTTGTAGTCATGAGCGGGGTAGACGAGCGTTGAATCCGGGAGTCCGAAGAGGACTCGCGTGAGGCTGTCATAGAGCTGGCTGGGGTCCCCGTTCTGGAAATCGGTGCGGCCGTTGCCGCGTATCAGCAGGGCATCTCCGGTGAAGACGCGGTCTCCCAGCAGGTAGCTGACGCTGTCGTCCGTGTGGCCCGGAGTCGCGAGCACCTGGAAGTCGAGCTGGCCGATGCGCACGTGGTCCCCGTGGCGGACCTGGACGTCGGCGCACGTGGCGCCTTGCTCGCCACCCACCACCTTGCAACGCGTCTGCTCCCGCAGATGGCCGGACGCGGTGACGTGGTCGGCATGCACGTGGGTGTCGAAGACGTGGGTCAGCGTGAGGCCCAGCTCGCGCACCAGTTGCAGGTCCCGGTCGACCTGCTCCAGCACGGCGTCGATGAGGACCGCCTGACCGGTCGACTCGTCTCCCAGGAGATAGGTGTAGGTCGAGGACTCGGAATCGAAGAGCTGGCGGAAGATCATGTCGAAGCCTCCTGTCCCTGCGAGTCGTGAAGGGGCACTGAGGATTCACGCTCGCCCCGTTTCAGGATGCGACCTGCTCGGGCACGACACGGCAGCCGAGGAGGCAAGGGGTACGCTCCCTGCTCCTGGGGCATTTCAGACGAGCCACATGTCCGCCCGCTCTGTGTGGAATCAAGCAGGCACGCTCGCGGGACGATTCGTGGGAGAAGGGGCTCGCGCGAAGGTCCTGAATCGTTCGTGCGCCCTCGTGGCTTTCACTTCACTGAAACCCCATTCCTCGGAGATTCGTCCATGAAGTCCACGCTCGTTGTCGCGGCCGTCCTCGCGGGTGTCCTCCTGGGGGCTTGTGCGAGCCAGCAGCGGCCGGTTCGTGACGAAGCCCACCGTTGGGTCGACGACGGAGCCACGCTGGTGGATGTCCGCACGCCCGAGGAGTTCGCCGCCGGTCACCTTCCGGGGGCGGTGAACATCCCCGTGGATGACTTGTCCCAGCGACTCGAGGAGCTGGGCGCTCCGGCGAAGCCCGTGGTCATCTACTGTCGCAGCGGAGGCCGCAGTGCCCGCGCCGAGAAGCTGCTGAAGGAGCGTGGCTTCGAGCAGGTCCTCAACCTGGGCCCCATGTCGGCGTGGGAGTGATGCGCGGAGCCCGCGCCTCTGGAGACATCCGGGACGACCGCTCGTCCCACCCAGCGCATGGCGTCGGCGGCGGTCGTTGATTCAATCCGCCTGGCTTCGAGTCTCTTCAGTCGTCGTCATCATCCCCGTCGCCGCCACCGCCCCAGATGCCTTCGGCGGCTTCTGGCGTCGGCGCGTCGAAGGTGCAGGTCAGCTCGTCGCCATTCTCATAGTGGTAGACGAAGCGCCCGGCGGCGTGCTCGTCGTCCACCACGTCAATCGTCACGGAGCCCCTCGCCGGCACTCCAGTCTCCGCGTGGAAACCCTTCCCGGACTCCGACGCGGTGTCCCGGGTGCCCTCCCAGTTGACCACCAGCGGGTTGTCCTCCGGTTCAAGGCGGAGCTCCCTGTTGATGAGCGCCACCGTTCGCGAGGTGCTGCTCTCTCCATCGAGCAGGTTGATCTCCGCGCCAAAGGTCTTCAGGCCCGCATGACCGCGCGGGAGGTAGGTCAAGAACACCGTGTCGCCGATGTTGAGGTCCACGAAAACGGAGGCCTCGCCATCGATGGGCCAGTTCACGGACACGCCCAGGTGTTTGCCTCGACATTCTCCCGTGGCGTCCCTGCCTCCACACGCGGTGAGGAGCAGGGCGGCGGCCATCCATGACAGTGCTGCGCGAAGACCCAGACAGTTCATGCCTGCCATTCTAATACGATTTGGTTGCCCGCCGGCATGGGACCAGTTGTCTCATGGGCAGAGGCGACGGAGCCACCGATTCATCTGGTCCTTGTCCAAGGAGAACCCACCGGAGCGTTCCTCATAGAGGAAGGGCTTCAGCAGATATGCCAGCGCGGGGTACTGCGGAGGGATGCCCTCTGCTTTCGTGTCGAGGGCATCCGGCCATTCCCCCAGGGAAATCAACAGCCGCTCCTCGGGGAGGGGCAACAGGGACACCCCCGGGAATGCCAACTCTCTCCGCAGTCGCTCAATGCCGCCGAGCTGCCCGAGCAACGGCTGCCCCAGGAAGGTGAGCCAGTAGGCCCCTCTCGCCTGCGCCCCGATGACAGTGCTGGTTTCCCCGACATGGTAGAGGTCCAGGCCCATATATCGCGTGAGGAGATCGAGGAGCTCCGCCCGGGCCGCATACCAGGCGCCATGTGGCGAGACGAACGCGAGGCTCGCGTAGCCGAAGCTGAAGGGCAACTCCCGGGCGATTTCGAGCGCCAGGGCACGCAGATGTTCGGGGCCATGGGCCCGCAGGTATTCTGTGGGGAACGTAAAGGCCACGCTCGTGGCTGGATTCTGGGGGGTAGGCCAGGAGGGCTCATCAATGCGTCTCCCGTGATAGTCGAACTGGTAGCCACCGGCCTCGCTTGCATTCTCGAACAGCTCGACGACCCAAGCCGTTCCCCACGAACGTTCAAGCAGTTGTTTGCGATTGTGCTCCCACCCTTGATCGTCCAGTGGAACCATGTCTCCGTCATCAGACGAATACCAGTTCAGGGAGTTGGGAGGGATGGCTCGAACGTAGGTCCGCAGGGCGCGCCAGATGGCGGGGGCTACGTCCTCATGATTGCGATGGATGAAGAAGGAGAGAACCACTCCGTCGCGAGCCACCAGCACTCCACTCTTTGTCCGGAGACGGATGACTGGGATGTTCTCGCTCATCGAAGCACCACGCCCACGCGCGGGGAGACAATCACGGCCTCTCCGCCCAGGGCTGCTTCATAGACTTCGCCCTGACCCTTTCCGGCATAGGCGCTGTTGGCGCCATAGCGCGTCCACTGTGGAAGATTCGTGTCCGGGCAGGGGAACTTGAAGTCAAGGGTGACTGCGGACCGCAGCAGGTCGCGATTCGCGTGCAGAACGATATCTGGCTTGATGGTGCGCCAGAGTTCATGACCGCAGCCCTGGGCAAGAAGGCGTGCCGCCTCCTCCCGGCCTACGGTCTCAAGGAGCAGGGCATGGGGATAATAGCGATAGCGCTGCTCGATGCTGAACGGCTCGGGCCACAGTGAGGCGAGTACCTCGCGAGCACATTCGAGGGCGAGCGCGTGCTTTTGTTGTCCCAGGCGCATGGCGCGGGTGACGGGCTTTCCACACGTGTCTACATCTACTACTTCGAGACATTCGTTCCGTGTCGGTGGGCGGTCACCGAAGAAGTGGGCATTTATCTGGCGCTCCGCCTGGATGGCGCATTCCACGAGCTGCTCCTCGAGTTCACCGACTGCATTGTCCTGCTTCAGCAAGACAAGCATGACCGGGGCGAGCCGGGCGAGTTGCGAGGCCACTTCCTGGGTAGCGGCGGAGCCTGTCGCGCTCCTCGTCATCGCAGCGGCGTGGCGAAGACGCGCGGCGGTGTCCGTGTCTAGACGCAGGTCTCCACGGCCGGAGCGGCTCGGGCTGCTGGCACAGGCCGTCAGCAGGACAAGTGAAAGACACAATGGAAGGGAGCAATTCATTCAAGTGTGTCCGAGTATAGCGGGGAGGATCTTCTCGGCGTGCCCGAGGACCTCGACGTCGAAGTCAGGATGGCGAGGCTCCATGGGCGTGAGGTTGATGAGGAGCGTCCAGGCTCCCGCGTACTTCGCGCCCCGGACGAAGTTGGCCGCCGGTGCGACGCTCCCAGACGTTCCGATGGCGAGGAAGAGGTCACAGTCGCGCAGCGCCTTCTTGGCCGTCCACTCCGCGTCGACGGGGAGAGGTTCTCCAAAAAGCGTGACGTCGGGGCGGAGAGGGTGACCGCACACGGAACACGGCGGGGCCTCGTCGGGCTGTGACATGTCCTCGAAGGGGCTCTGCGTGCACGTCGGTTGGGAACAGCAGGTGCGCAAGAGCGAGCCGTGCAGTTCCACCACCTCCTGACTGCCCGCGCGAGTGTGGAGCCCGTCCACGTTCTGCGTCAGGAGCGTGAAGCGCTGGTCCTCCGAGAGCCCGCGTGCCCAGTCCGCGAGCGCGAGGTGCGCCGCGTTCGGCTGAGCGTCTCGCACGAGTCCCCGCAGCGAACCAAAGAGCTTCCAGATGCGCGAAGGCGCTCTCGCGAACAGCTCCGCGTCCGGAACCTCTTCCATTCCAGGCCGTGTCCACAGGCCACCAGGTCCCCGGTACGTGGGCAGGCCCGAGGCCACGGAGATACCCGCGCCGGTGAGCACCACGATGTGGCGCCAGGCGCCCGCTTGGAGCCGCTCGCGAAGTCGCTGCAACGTCGTCTCATCGGTGCGCATGTCGAGCCAGTCTAGCGACTGCCGGCGAAGAGGTGCTTCGCCATGAAGTCCACGAAGACTCGCAGCTTGGGAGACAGGTAGCGACTGGACGGCCACAGCATCCGGAACGTTCCCTGGTGCTGGCTGTGCTGCTCCAGCACCGTCACGAGCGAGCCGTCCGCGAGCTGCCGGCGGATGGCGAAGTCCGGGAGGCAGGTGATGCCAAGTCCCTGCTCGGCCATGAAGATGAGCGGTTCGATGGTGTTCACGACCGCCGTCGTCGGCAGCTCCAGCTCCTTGCGCCCTCGTCGCAGGGGCCAGCGCTCCAGCTTGCCGTTGCTCGCGAAGCGGTGGTGCAGGCACGCGTGGGACTTCAGGTCCTCGGGCTTTCGCGGCGTTCCCTTCCGCGCCAGGTAGTCCGGCGAGCCGACGAGCGTGAGCCGGAAGGTGCCCAGCACACGCGCCATCAGCCGGGAGTCGCTCACCTCGCCCGCGCGGACCACGCCGTCGAAGCCCTCGTCAATCACGTCGACGAGCCGATCCGAGAAGTCGAGGTCCAATTCGATATCGGGATACGCGCGCATGAAGGCGCTCAGCGTGGGCATCATCAGCATTCCGACGATGGGCATGCTCACGCGCAGCCTGCCTCGCGGCGCGCCCTGGGTCTGCGCCAGCTCCAGCTCCGCGGCCTCGATTTCACAGAAGATGCGGCGGCAGCGCTCCAGGAACAGCGAGCCCTCCGGCGTCAGGGTGATGGTGCGCGTGGAACGGTGGAAGAGGCGCACGCCCAGCCGCTCCTCCAGTCGCGCGATGGCCTTGCCAATCGCCGATGAAGACACCCCCAACTGCCGCCCCGCGAGCGTGAAGCTGCGCGCGTCAGCGGCCTGCACGAAGGCATTGAGCGAACCCAGGCTGTCCATGCGTCACACCTCGATTGCGGACAGTTCTGTCCGATGTGCTCGGAACTGTAGCCCGATGGTCGTGAGTGGCCACCGAATCTATTGTCTCCGCCATCGACGTCGACGGGCGTCGCCTCGCCCGAGGGCGCAGGTCACCCGTCCTTCCCCTTCGCTGACTGGCGGCCTTCATGACTTCCACGACCCCGACCCGCGCCCAGGCGGCGCCCGCGCTCCATTCCACTGACGACACGCCCGAGAAGTCCGAGCGGTTGCCCATCGCCGGGCTGCTCGCCCTGGCCATGGCGGCCTTCATCACCGTGCTCACGGAGGCGCTGCCCGCGGGCCTGTTGCCGAGGATGAGCGCGGACCTTCAAGTCTCGGAGGCGCTGGTCGGCCAGCTCGTCACGCTCTACGCACTGGGCACGCTGCTGACAGCGATACCGCTGACGGCCGCGACGCAGGGCTTGAGACGGCGGCCAGTGTTGCTCCTCGCCATCCTGGGCTTCGCCGTCGTCAACACCGTGACGGCGGTGTCGACGAACTTCGTGCTGACGCTTGGCGCGCGGTTCTTCGCCGGCATGTTCGCGGGACTCTTGTGGGCGCTCGTCGCGGGCTACGCGGCGCGGATGGTGCCGGAGCACCAGCAGGGCAGGGCGATGGCGGTCGCCATGGTGGGGATTCCGCTGGCGCTCTCGCTCGGAATCCCGGCGGGGACCTTCCTGGGCGCCGCCGTCGGGTGGCGCGTCACCTTCGGCATCATGAGCGTCCTGTCCCTCCTGCTCGTGGGCTGGGTGTTCGCCCGGCTCCCGGACTTCCCAGGCCAGCGAGGGGAGCGTCACCTGTCGATTTCGAAGGTCTTCATGCTGCCGGGCATCCGGTCCGTGTTGTTCGCCACGCTCGCCTTCGTGCTCGCGCACAACGTCCTCTATACCTATATCGCGCCCTTCCTCGCACCGGCGGGCATGACGAAGGACATCGACGTCGTCCTGCTTGTCTTTGGCGTGTTCGCGCTCGTCGCCATCTGGGTCATCGGTGTGTTGATTGACCGGTGGCTGCGCGAGCTGGTGCTCGTCAGCACCGCGCTGCTCCTGGGAGTGTCGTTCGCGCTCGGCTTGTGGGGGAGCACTCCCGCCGTGGTCTACGTGGGGGTGGCAATCTGGGGGCTGGCCTATGGCGGAGCCGCCACGCTCTTCCAGACCGCCTCCGCGAAGTCGGCGGGGGAGGCCGCGGACGTCGCCCAGTCGATGATCGTCACCGCCTGGAACATCGCCATCGCGGGCGGTGGCATCGCCGGAGGCGTCCTTCTGGAGACGCTGGGCGCCACCGCGTTCCCCTGGCTGCTGGTCATCCTGCTGGTGCCCACGCTGCTCGTCGTCTGGCTGGCGAAGCACCACGGCTTCCCACCCGCACCTCGGCGCTGAGCCGCGACAGCCCGAGGGGCTATGCTTCAGACCCGTGCGTGCCCGCTCCCGGGCGCGCTGAGAGGCCGAGGGCGGACCATGAAGCAGCGGAGTGCCGTGTCGTGGCCAGGTCT
The DNA here is from genome assembly GCF_010894455.1 of Myxococcus eversor. GTDB lineage: Bacteria > Myxococcota > Myxococcia > Myxococcales > Myxococcaceae > Myxococcus > Myxococcus eversor. Next base: position 148,705 of record NZ_JAAIXY010000004.1, read on the forward strand.
GGTGGGTTTCGCCCTCCTGGTGCTTCCAGGTCGTGTGGTGGCGGACCACTCGCTCTACACGCTCGACTGGGAGGACAAATCCCAGGTGTTGGAGTACCGCTCATGTGGCTGCGCGGATTCGTGCTGGGTCGCGGAGCTGCGCGCGAAGAAGGGACGCAAGCTGCTCGCCGGGCTGCGCTGTGACTGCACGAGACTCTGGGTCATCCCGAGCCCTGGCGCGAAGGAGGTCGAGCACCGCCCCACCTGCGAGGGCTTCGACGAGGTGGGCAAGTTCGAACGCATCACCGAGGAGCTGCGGAAGGTGGTGAAGGCTCACAAGCCCGCGAAGTAGCCCTACGTCACAGGCAGGTCCTCCAGTCGCGTGGGCGCATGTCCCGCGAGCCGCTCCACGTCGGTCGTCACCTCCGACAGCTCGCCCGCCGCGATGGCCGTGTACGTGCTCACCCACGCGTCCACCTGCCACGGCTCCGCGCCGTAGCGGGCACGAGAGCGATAGGCCTCTTCGATGCTCTCCGCGTGGTAGCGGATGGGGCGCCCCAGCTTGCGACTGAGCACGGCGGCGACCTCTTCGAGCGTCAGTGATTGAGGGCCGGTCAGCGAGTACGTGCGGCCCCGGTGCTCCCGCGCATTCAGCAGCACGGCCGTGGCGACGTCGGCGATGTCCTCCTGCGCCACGGCGGCGACGCGGCCATTGCCCGCGGGGCCTCGAATCACCCCGTCATCCCCGGCCATCATCGGGAGGAAGTCCAGGTAGAGGTTGTCGCGCAGCATCACCGAGGAGAAGCGCTGCTCGCGCAGGCGCTGTTCGGTGGCCCAGTGGTCCCTGGCGAACGTGAAGGTCGCGTTCGGGGCCGCCCCGTAGAACGACGTGTAGACGAGCGTCTCCACGCCCACCGCCGCCGCTGTCTCGATGAACGCGAAGTGCTCCTCCAGCCGCGTCGGAGCCTCCTTCGCGGACACGAAGAGCGCCGTCTGGACGCCCTCCAGCGCGCGGGAGAGCGCGTCCCGGTCCCGATACGTCGCGACGTGGACCTCGGCCCCGGGAAGGGAAGGGGCCCGCTTCGCGTCGCGGACGATGAGTCGTTGAGCGACTCCCTGGTCCGCGAGCCGACGGGCGATGCGTCCCCCGAGCCGGCCCGTGCAGCCGGTGACGGCAATCGGTGTGTCCGCCATGACGTCTCCTCCGTGGAATGTGACGCGAGGGACTCAGCCAGGCCGCGTCGTCCCGATGATGGGCTCGAGCGTATCGCCCTTCTCCGAGTCCCTGGTCGCCTGGTTGATGGCCGCCCTGGCTTGGCCTTGCTCACGCATTGGCTTGCTCTCCCCTCGGTGCCAGTTCTGGCTAGGGTACGGATGCCCCCGTGGAGAGAGGAGCCTTGCCCGGCGCTTTCGGCGGGGAAGCAGGGAGGCTCGGCCCACGCCCGTTGCCTGGCGAGACCCGAGCCTCCCACGTTCCGAAGGGTGACTACCCGCCGCGCACGCTGATGCGGTAGGCGGTGCTGCTGGTGCACTTGCCGACCTGTTGGACCACCGTGAGGATGTCCGTGGCCACCAGGTTCCGGCTCAGCAGGATGACGTTGCCGCTGCCGTCGCCAATCTCCTTGTTGCTGCTGTCGTAGACGCGGATGCGCGCGCCGGGGATGGCTTGCAACACGATGACGAAGTTGGTGCCCGCGAGCGGCTGGAGGATGCGCGGCGCTTGCAGCTCCTTGCAGCTCCCCGCCGGAGGCGTCTGGTTCGGCGGGCCCGCCTGGCAGAGCTTCTGCTGCGCGACCAGGACCTCGCCGGAGTTCAGGGCCCGGCCCAGGGGCGTGGCGAAGTCGTAGTTCGGGAACCAGGAGATGGGCGTGGAGAAGCCGCCCGCGGAGCCCACGCCCAGCACGTCGATGCTCGTCCGTGCGCCGTTGGTCAGCGAGCCCAGGCTCACCAACTGCTGGCCGGCGAAGGTCTGCGGCGGGTCGAAGGAGGGCGCGGGGATGCTCGCGGGCGCCTTCACGGCCTTCTGGGGCGCGGACTCCGGGCTCTTGTCGCCGCACAGGCCGATGACCGCCTTGTACTCGTCGCCCACGACGAAGGGCGTCTTGCCCGGGCGGATGGCTGTCCAGTCGGTGCTGGTCGACGACGAGACGGCCGAGCCGCCGTTCACCGTGACGGTGAGCTTCGCGCCCGGGACGTGGCGCACGGAGATGACCTCCGCGCACTCGTAGATGAGCGTCGGGTCGATGACGGGCGCGGGCAGGCCCGCGGGGTAGTCGACCTTGTGGTCGCGGACCTTGATCTCCGGTGAAGGGCCGGAGACCGCCGCGCCGCTCTCCTGCCGGGCCGTGACTTTGTCGCCGACGACCAGCGCGGGAACGTTGAACACCTCGTGGTCGGGATTTCGCGCGATGAGCGAGCCCACGTCGGTGCCGTTGATGGTCAGCGTCACCTTCGCGTCGAGCACCGCGCCGCGCACCGCGACCTGCGTCGCACAGGCATACAGCGGGTCGATGACCACGGGCGGCGAGAGATAGCCCGTGTCATCCGGGATGTTGCCCGGCACCGTCGCGCCTGTCGGCTTCGGCGCCTTGCAGGCCTTGCGCAGCGCATCCACGTGCGCGGTGTACTGAGAGCGGTCCGCGCCGTACGGCGGCATCGTCCCGGGCAGCGGAGGGCTCACCGCCGTCTCGAGGACGACAGCGCAGTAGCCGGGCAGCTCCTTGGAGAGCGCGGGGAAGCGGCGACCGGAGCCGCCCGCGCGGTGGCAGGTGTCGCAGCGGCCCTCGGAGGACACCGCCTCCAGCAGATAAGAAGGGCCCGGGTTCTGCGGCCAGTTCGGATGGACGATGGGCTCGTACCAGCCCGTCCCGAACAGGTCCAAGCCGATGAAGGGAGGCTTCTCGGGGTGGACGATGAAGGGATTCTCGCCCGCGTGGCAGTCCGAGCAGGTGCCCTGGCCGTTGGCTTCGAGGGCATAGCCTCCGACGAAGTCCTTGATGTCCACCTGCACGCCCCGGATGAAGGTCTTGCTCGCGGGGTTGTCCCAGAAGCACGCCTTGTTGCTGAGCGTGCCGAGGCAGATGACGCCGAGCAGGTCGATGGACTTGTCGTCGCGCAGATAGCGGGGCAGCGCGAGACAGACACCCGGCGGCTTGGTGCTGGTGTAGTGCATCAGCTCCGCCTTCTCGGAGGTGCTGATGAACTCGTCGTCGATGACGCCTCGGTTGACCCAGCCCGCGGAGAACATGGGCGGAGGAATGGGGACGCCCGCGGCGGCACACTCGCGGATGTAGGCGTCACCGCTGTTCTCGGTGATGGAGAAGGTCTTGATGCCCTGCGCCTCCAGCTTCCGCGCGACGTCGGCGCCCACGCCCTTCGTCTCGTGCTGCTCGGCTCGCTCCACCTTCGACGTGCTCAGATGCTTGAGGTAGTGCGTGCGCAGGGCCCCGTTGAGGGCGCGGATGCGCGTGAAGTCCTCGGTGCGCAGGGTGTCGTTCAGCCAGTCGATGTACAGCGCGTTGGCGAGGACCTCGTCGTCCACCTGGCTGGTGATGACCTTGCGCGGACCGTCGAGGTCGAGGCCGCCTTTCTCCAGGGCCTGTCGCCGCAGCATCTCCAGGAACTCCTGCTGGGTGCGCCGCACCAGTCCAAGGTCGGCCGTCAGGACCTTTCCGCCCTCGCCGAGGAAGGCACCGTGGCCGTAGGTGACGACGCGCTCCTCCGCCGAGGGCTCCTGACTCACGGGGGGCTCGGCGCTCTGGCAGCCGAAGAGGCTCGCCGCCATGACGACGGAGAGGACAAGGGTCAACCGCGTGTTTCCAAGCATGGGTCGTCCAGGGGAAGGAGGTGCGAAAGCGACAGACGGCACTCCCGAGCGGCGGAGCCGGGCCGCGAAATCCGAGGCCTGCCTTCGCTGAACGGCATGGCCCCGTTTTCTTCCCTCACCGCGTCTTCGTCACGGTGTCCTGGTCGTCGCTCCGCCCACCCACCAGGCGTGCGGAAAGCGTGGAGCCTCGTCGGGGACTTGTGGCCCCGCGCCCTGGCGCACAGCGTGTCCTCCAGAGGAGGTGTGCCCATGGCTCAGCGTGGCTCACGGCGGATTCGTTATGCGGTGGTGGGCGCGGGGAATCTCGCGCAGGTGGCCATCCTCCCGGCATTCCAGAACGCGGGAGAGAATTCCGAGCTGGTGGCCATCTTCTCGTCGGACCGAACGAAGCGTGAGGCGCTGCGTGAGCAGTACGGTGTTGAACACCGCGCGGGCTACGAGGACTTCGAGCAGGTCTGCCGGGATGCGGAGGTCGACGCTGTCTACATCGTGCTGCCCAACACGATGCACCGCGAGTTCACCGAGCGCTCCGCCCGGGCGGGGTTGCATGTGTTGTGCGAGAAGCCGATGGCCACGACGGTGGAGGACTGCGAGGCGATGATTCGCGTCGCGGACGAGCACGACGTCCGGTTGATGGTCGCCTACCGGCTCCACTTCGAGGAGGCGAACCTGCGAGCCATCGAGCTGTTGCGCTCGGGCAAGCTGGGCGAGGCTCGGATGTTCTCCGCGGTGATGACGCAGCAGGCGCGCTCGGGTGACATCCGCACGCGTGCCGACGTGGGAGGCGGGGCCTTGCTCGACGAGGGGCCGTATCCCATCAACGCCGCGCGCTACCTCTTCGGGGCCGAGCCCACGGAGGTGGTGTGCTTCACGCAAGAAGACCCGGACGCACGCTTCAAGGGCGTCGACGGCACGGCGTTCGCGCTGCTGCGCTTCTCCGAGGGGCGGATGGGCCAGTTCGCCATCAGCCATGCGGCGTCGGCGGTCTCCAGCTACCGCGTCATCTGCGAGAAGGGTGACCTGCGCGCGGACCCGGGGTTCGGGTACGACTCCGAGCGCAAGCACTTCATCACCGTCGATGGGAAGACGGAGGAGCGGACGTTCGAGAAGCAGGACCAGTTCGCGCCGGAGCTGCTCTACTTCTCGAAGTGCATACTGGAGAACCGCGAGCCGGAGCCGTCGGGTTGGGAGGGGCTGGCGGATGTCCGGGTGATTGTCGCGCTCCAGGAGTCCGCGCGCACGGGGCGGGCCGTGAAGCTCGCGCCCTTCGAGCGGCGCCAGCGGCCGTCCATCGACCAGCTCATCGTCCGCCCGGCCATCGAGCCGCCGGAGCCCGTGAACGCGCCGTCGCCCACGGTGGAGTGAATTCAGGGGAGCGCGCTACTCGTAGTCCTGCTGGAAGGTCGATTCGATCCACGCCTGGATCTCCTGAGGACTGGCGGACGACCCCGGGCTGAGCGGGTGGCCGAGGCGTTGGTCCCGGGTGTGGGCCATCGCCTTGGAGTGGTCCCGCGCACTCGTCAGGTGTCCCTCCTCGAACGTCAGCTCGTGGACCTCACGCAACTTCCAGGCGGGCGCGAAGCCCATGTGGACCGCCAGCTCGCGGATGAAGTCGGTGCCGATCAACAGGCTCCCCGTGAAGGGGACTCGTGCACGCGTCGGCTCGTACACGGCGCACTCGTCGTTCGTCGGGTCATACCGGGGCGCATCGCCGAACAAGGGCGCACCTTGCCCGTCCCGGACCGTCTGCGTGTCGTCCGGGTGTACTCCGACATGGAGCCTCTCGAGGAACAGTCCTTCCTCGGTGACGCGGTATCCGCAGAAGAAGCCGCGCAAGCACGCGGTCGACTGCGCCACCGGCTTGAGGCCATGTCGCCCCGGGATGAAGAGCTCGGTGCCTTTCACCCCGGTGAGGCTGAAGGTCTGCTCACGATAGAGGACCGTGTCGGTGATCTGGGCGGTCAAGGGCTTTGCTCCTGAGACGGCGCCAGGGGAGTCTGGCGTGTTGGCTCCCGACTCCCCCAGCGTAGCGCGCCTGACTCCCAGCGGTCGTCACCCGCTCATGCAGTCGAGCAGCACCTGCGTGCGGTAGGGCTTGTCCCGCTGGGGGGGCTCCGGCAGCAGGACCGTGCGAGCACATGGCACCACGAAGCGGTGGTGCAGCAGGGCCGTTGCTGTCTCCGTGGCCCGCTCGTAGTTGGACCACTCCAGCGTCATGACACAGGTGCGTGTCCTGCAATCGACGCCCAGCACGGAGAACGGGCGGCGCGTGCGCAATGTGTCCAGGTCGGCGCGGAGGCCCGTCGCGGTGGGGACGGCCCAGCCGGGTTGGATGGGCTCCAGCTCGTGTCGCTGGAGCTCACCCGCGTATTCGGCGAGCACCCGCCGCTGCTCCTCGGCGGGGTCCTTCGGGGCCGGCGGAGAAGGTCGCACGGTGGCTTCCTCACGGACCGCGGGCGGTGCCGCGTCGGAGAGACTCACCGCGGAAGTGGAGCGGAGGGTGAGCGTGGCTCCCGCCGCGCCGACGGCACATGCCGCCAGCGCGAGGAGCACGCGTCCGGAAAGGAAGGGGACGGTGCGATTCTTCATGGCCTGGCCCTCAGCTCACGGCGTGTAGAGGGTGTAGCCCACCGACGAGGTGAACCCGACGTCGCCACGGCCCGGGAGCTGGATGAGGACGTAGGGATAGTCCCACGGCGCCGTCCGCCAGTAGTACAGCGCGTCCACGCCCGAGCCGCTCGTCATGGTCACGTTGTAGTAGCCCGTTGCCGCGCTGCGCACGGAGTTGCCGCAGCGGCCTCCCGTGGCCCACTTCCAGGAAGTGCAGGCCATCGCATAGACGTCGTGGCTGCTGTGGCCGTCGAACCCCTGGACGTTGACCTGATAGATGTTGTTCATCGCGAACGTCGCGTCCGTCACGACGGGGCAGCGCAGGTCGATCCACTGCCAGTTGATGCCCTCCGACCGGTTGCGCACGCCATGCGACGTCCCGTCGAAGTCCGCCTCGGGCCGGTCCTCGGTGCTCTGGAAGCAGGCGAAGGTGGAGGTCATGCGCTCGGCGGCGACGGCCGAGGCAAAGGGGGCCAGCAGGAGCGCGGGCAGCAGCGCGGAGAACAACGCGCGAAGTGAAGTCTTCTTCATGTTCAGCGGGTCCTTTTTCACGAGAAGCACCGTCTTGGTGCCCAGGACCGCAGGTGCAACGCGAATGCCGCGCATTCCCCCAGGCCGCTCAAAGGCAAACACCTGAAAGGACTGAGACACACGGGCTTCGGTGCCTGGCACACGTGTGCCAGCTGTGCCAGGCGATGTGCCCGCCAGGGCTGACGAACGGAGGGGTGGCCGCGCGCCCGGCTGCTCCAGGTCACATTCCGGCGGAGAGGACTCCTGCCACTTGGAGACCAGACCTCGGGAGGGCCGACATGAGCGCCATTCAAATCATCCTCATTGGAATGCTGGGCAGCGCGCTGCAAGAGCTGCTGCACTGGTACGGACTGCGGGAACACCTGGGCACGGGGCGCTACAAGGCGCTCATGAAGTCCGCCCCCTATTGGGTCATCACCGCCTTGATGATTGTCGGCTCGGGCGTCGCGGTGTGGGCCTGGTTCGCGGGGGACGGAGAGATTCCCATGCGGCAGTACCTGGTGCTCGGTGCCGCGCTGCCCCTCATCTTCAAGAAGGCCGTGGAGGTCGTCACCGGCCCCAAGCCCGCCGTGGCCATGAGCAGTCCCAGCGCGTCGCCGGAGAGCGGCAAGCTCGCCGACTACTTCAAGGGCGCTGGAGGCTCCCGTCAGCAAGGACTGGCGTGAGTCGGGCCCCCACATGACCACGCAATGACAGCCTCGTCGCGGTGCTCGTGGGAAACTTCTCGTGAGGCTGCCAGCCAATGGTTTCCCGGAGAGGACTTCTCCGGGGCGGGCGGCAGTCAGGCTTTGACACCGCGTGAGTGGAAGATTAGGGAAGGTCCTCACGCGCATCTGGGGGGCCGGGACGCGCGGGAGAATGCCCATGACTTCGCGTCTCGTTTCCCTGCGCGTCGCCCGCTTCGCCTCCCTCGTCCTGACCTGTGTCCTGGGTGCGTGTACCTCCGACGACAAGCCGCCGGGCCCCTCGTCGCGTGCTCCCGGAGTGGCCCTGCTCCAGATAGAGAACGCGCAGGTGGCGCCCGGGGTGCCGGTGCGCTTGCGCTGCACGGCGGACGACCCGGATGGAGACCGGCTCGTCTATGTCTTCGATTGGGGGCAGGGTGGAACGCTGCCCCAGTCTCCAGAGGTCGACAGCGGGGCGACGTCCGGCGTGGACGTGCCCATCTCCCGGGAGGGCACCTATCAGGCACGGTGCCGCGCGGTGGACACGGCCACCACGGTGGGCGCGTGGTCTCCCCAGCTCTCCTTCATCGTCGGAGAGCCGCCACCCGATGGGAACCGGAGGCTCCAGGTGGAGGTCGTGGGGCAGGGGCGCGTGACGAGCACGCCCTCGGGTGTGGACTGCCCTGGCACCTGCTCCGTCCGGCACTCCGCCGGGACGAGGCTCACGCTGGAGGCCGTGCCCGCTTCGGGCTGGCAACTGCTGGGCACCTCCGCGTGTACGGGGACGGGCCGGAGCTGTGAGCTGCTGCTCGACGCCGACAAGGTCGTCACGGTGCGCTTCGCGCCAGCCCTCGACACGGCGTTGTCCTGGCAGCGCACGGGGGCGCAGTTGCCGACGTCGCCGGAGTGGAGTCCAGATGGCACGTTGCTCGCCGCCGTGGATGGGAGTGTGTCGACGCCGGGCATGCTGCGCGTCTGGGATGCGACGCAGGGCCGCGTCAAGCGCCAGACGGCGGCGGTGGCGCCCGCGCGCTTCTCCTCGGTGGCGTGGAAGCCCGGGAGCGGAGCAGTCGTGGCCGTGGGGCTGTCGACGGGCAGCGTGGCCGTGCTGGATGCGGTGACGGGCGTCACGCTTCATGAGTGGACCGTGCAGGCCGGCAACGTGCGGGCGCTGGCGTGGAGTCCCGACGGCACACGGCTGGCCACGGCGACGGATGCGAGCAAGGAGGTCCACTTCTGGAATCCCACCACCGGAGCGCGCGCGGGCCAGACGCTGACGGCGGTGGACAAGGTGCGTCGGCTGGCGTGGAGCCCTGACGGCGTCCGCATCGCGATGCAGGTGGGCATCCTCTCGCGGTGGGTGGAGTTCCATGTCGTGGGCACGCAAGGGCCGGAGGAGCTGCTGCCGGACGCGGCGGGCTTCGCCTGGAGCCCGGATGGCACTCGCTTCGCGGCGGGCTTCCAAGGCGAGGTGAAGGTGTACTCGACCGCGGGCTATCGCGTGGAGGCCACCCATGCGGGAGCCTGGGGACTGGCGACCCAGGTGGACTGGAGCGCGGATGGACGCTGGCTCGGCGTGGCGGGGTCCGCGGCGCGCAGTTTGTTCGTGCTCGATGCGGGCACGGGCGCAGTGGTGGTGGACGCCAGCCAGGTGACCACGGACCCCAACGCGCAAGGCTATGACGCGTTTCGCTTCCATCCGACGAAGCTCCAGTTCGTCGTGGTGGATGACCTGCCGGAGACGCTGGACGTCTTCACGGTGGACTCGGGTGAGGCGTCCTACAGCCGGCGCGAGGTCCTGTCGCACCGCTACACGGTCCGGGCGGCGGCGTGGCGCTCCTCGGGTGAGGTGCTGGCCTCCAGCGGTGACGAGGGCCGGGTGCGGCTCTGGAATCGCGCGGGTGATTCGCTCAGGACCCTCGATGGCCATGGCGGGCAGGCGGTGCGCGCGCTGGCGTGGAACACCGCCGGCACGCGGCTGTTCACCGGGGGCGACGACGGGGTCATCAACGCCTGGAACGCGGACGACGGGACGCTCGCGCAGCTCCCCATCCGGCGGGAAACGACTCCGGCCCTCGAGGTCTACCAGGTCGCGCCGAGTCCCGATGGCGTCCGCGTGGCGAGCGCCATGGGTGTCACCACCGTCGCCTCCCATCGCGGTGTCATCCGGGTCCACCACGTGCAGAGCGGCGCGGAGCTGTTCCGCTTTCCGGACGGCTCGCGGCAGGTGTTGTCAGTCGCGTGGACTCCGGAAGGAAGGCTCGTGGTCGCCTACTTCGACAAGAGCTGGGACGTGTGGGATCCGGTGACGCAGGTCCTCACGTCGGTCGCTTCCGTCGCGGACATGACGTCGCTGGCCGTGGCCTTGAGCCCGGATGGAACGAAGCTCGCTTTCGGTGGGCGTCCAGGCTTGTCCCTGTGGGAGGTCTCCACGGGGAGGCAGCTCGCGCAGACGCCGTTCGCGTTCTCGCCGGAGACACTCGCCTGGAGCGAGGACGGGCGCCGCGTCGCGGGAGGTGGGTCAGGCGGGCAGGTCTTCGTGTGGGACACGAGCGTGCCGTCGCTGCCGGCCACCGTCATCGGCTTCCATGACAACACCGTCTCGGCCGTGTCCTGGGGGCCCGGGGGGAACCTCGTGGCCACGGGCGGACGGGATGGCGCGCTGCGGGTCTGGCGCTTCACGCCATGAGGGCTGGGCTCCGCTTCGGCTCAGGTGGACTACGAGGGGGCGAGGGGCGTGAAGCGCGCGGCTCCTTCGTGCATGTCCACGCGGATGACCTCGCGGAGGTCGAAGGACTCCGCCAGTGACTCCGAAGGCGTGCAGAGCACGACCTGGGACAGGCGCGCGGCGGTATGCGCGGCCTGGACCTGTTCCCAGATGGCGTTCGGAGGCGGGTCCCTGGAGGGCTCCACGCGGAAGTGCAGGGTCGGCGCGTCCAGGCGCGGGCCGTCGTCGAACTGGATGTCGCGCAGGAAGCACCGCATCCACCACAGCCAGTTCGCCACCAGGTAGCCCACGTACCAGCCTTCCTGCTCATACGAACCGAGCCCGTCGGGGTGCTTGGGGGAGGGCTCTCGCGGCGCGAACTCGGGCAAGGAGGCCTCCGCCCGGGGCGCGTTGCGGTCCGGGTCGACGAGGAGGACCGACACGCCGGCGTTGAGCTCCACCGACTCCCACGTCACCTGCCAGGCGCCGTCCGTCCGCCTTTGCAGCTCCACGCCATACTGGTTGTCGACGAAGTCCAGCTCCACGCGCAGGGGTTGTGTCGACTGGAGGCCGTCGAGCACACCGGACGCGCGCAGGTGCTGTTGAAGTCTTCCTTCCGAGATCGCCTGTATCAGCGTGAGCAGCGCGGCGATGTCCCGCGTCGCCGTCTCCTCGGTGTCCACCAGCACACACAAGCTGGGCGGGCGCAGGTCGACGTCTCGGAGCGAGTGGAAGCCGGAGACACGCAGCTGGGTGAGTTTCATCGGCCCGCAGCCTATGCCAGTCCCAAGGCGTCCAGAGAAACGACCGCGGGGACGCCCGGCTGCACGGGGTGCGACAGCGGCAAACACCCGGAGTCGATGCGGACCGGGCCCGTGTGCCCGGTGGTGTCGCACAACGTAAACAAACCGACATCGCGTGCGCAGGCGCATCCGGGTGAACACGAAGTGGCTGGGAGGCCATGGTAGGTGAGCGGCGTTGCGTCTCGCCCCCCAGCCCTGGACGCGCTCTTCATGACAGGTGTTCTCCAGACTCAGCCCCCCGTCGAGGCCAGGCCCACGCGCGCCTCGCGCTTCGGACCGCCGCTTCCGCCCGGGACGTTCGCGGGCTTCATCGTCGCCGCGCTCGCCATCTTCGCCATCGCCGTCCTGTCCTACCGCTCGCTCGAGTCGCACTCGGGCGCCGCGGAGCTCGTCCGTCACACGATGGAGGTCAGCGAGCGGATGAAGACGCTGCTGTCCACGCTGAAGGACGCGGAGACGGGGCAGCGAGGCTTCCTGCTGACGGGCGAGCGCACCTACCTGGAGCCGTACGCCAGCGCCAGTCGCGCGCTCCCCGCGCAGCTCGAGCGCATCCGGGAGCTCGTGTCCGACAACGACTCCCAGCTCCAGCGCCTGGAAGCCCTGAAGCCACTCGTCGAGGCGAAGCTCGCCGAGCTCCAGGCGACCATCGACTTCAAGACGGCGGGTCAGTCCGAGGCCGCGCTCACGCGGGTGCGCACCAACGAAGGCATCGAGCTGATGAACCGGATGCGCCTGCTCGTCGAGCAGATGGAGAACGAGGAGCGGCGGCTGCTGGCGGACCGCAGCGGCGCCTTCCAGAGCACAGCGACGATGTCGCTCGTCGTCACCTGGCTGGGCTCCGCCTTGCTGCTGGTGCTGGTGGGCATCTCCGCGTTCATGACGTCGCGGGACTTCCGGGCGCGCTCCATCCAGGCCTGGATGCAGGAAGGCCAGACGCTGCTGGCCACGCGCATTCAAGGTGGCCCCCGGTTGGAGCAGCTCGGGGACCAGGTCCTCCAGTTCCTCGCCCGGTACCTGGATGCCCAGGTGGGAGCCATCTACCTGGCGGACAGCGTGGAGCACTTCCACCGCTTCGGGGGCTATGCGCTGCCGCCCTCGTTCCTGGACCCGAGCGCGCAGGCGCGGCCCGGTGACGGACTGGTGGGGCAGGCCATCAAGGAGAACCGCGTCTTCCACCTGCGCGATGTCCCGGAGGGCTACCTGCCCATCAACTCCAGCCTGGGGCAAGGCAAGCCCAAGCACCTGCTGGTGGTGCCCACGGTGGTGGACGGCAGGGTGAACGCGGTGGTGGAGCTGGGCTTCCTCCACCCGGTGCATGCATCGGACCTGGAGCTGCTCCAACGGGTGTCGGAGTCCGTCGGCATGGCGGTGCGCTCGGCTAATGACCGCACGCGCCTGGAGCAGTTGTTGGAGGAGACGCGCCGCCAGTCCGAGGAGCTGCAGGCCCAGCAGGAGGAGCTGCGCGCCTCCAACGAGGAGATTGAAGAGCAGAGCCGCGTGCTGCGCGACTCGCAGGGCCGCCTGGAGCAGCAGCAGGCGGAGCTGGAGCAGACCAACGCGCAATTGGAGACGCAGACGCAGTTGCTGGAGCGGCAGCGCGACTCGCTCACCATGGCGCAGACGGAGCTGACGGAGAAGGCGACGGAGCTGGAGCGCACCAGCCGCTACAAGTCGGAGTTCCTGGCCAACATGAGCCATGAGCTGCGCACGCCGCTCAACAGCTCGCTCATCCTCGCGAAGCTGCTGGCCGACAACAAGACGGGCAACCTCACCGAGGAGCAGGTGAAGTTCGCTCAGACGATTACGTCGGCGGGCAACGATCTGCTCGCGCTCATCAACGACATCCTGGACCTGTCCCGCATCGAGGCGGGCAAGGTGGAGATAGAGCCCGAGGTCGTCAGCGTCGCGCGCTTCGTGGAGAACGTGTCGCGCTCCTTCCACGTGCTGGCGCGCGAGAAGCAGATTGGCTTCTCCACGAAGGTGGACCCGGCCAGCGCGGAGTCGCTGGAGACGGACCCCCAGCGGCTGGGCCAGGTCATCAGGAACCTGCTCGCCAACGCGCTGAAGTTCACGGAGAAGGGCGAGGTGTCGCTGCACGTCTCGCCCGCGGGCCCGGGGCTGCTCTCCTTCTCCGTGCGGGACACGGGTATCGGCATCCCCGCGCACCTGCAGGGCCTCATCTTCGAGGCCTTCCGTCAGGCGGATGGCAGCACCCATCGCAAGTACGGCGGCTCTGGACTGGGCCTGTCGATCTCCCGCGACCTGGCGCGCCTCTTGGGCGGCGACGTGTCGGTGATGAGCGAGCCGGGGCAGGGCAGCACCTTCACCGTGACGGTGCCGGTGGCGCTCTCCGCCGCCTCCTCCGCGCCCATGCCCGCGTCCCCCAAGCGCGAGCTCGTCGCCCCCACGCCGACGGAGCGGGCCGCCCAGGCCGTGGCGAAGCTGCCGGCACCGGACTTCGTGGACGCGCCGATGAGGACGCTCCACTCGCCCATCGAGGATGACCGGGAGCGGCTCGTCCCAGGGGCGAGGCTCATCCTCGTGGTGGAGGACGACGCGCGCTTCGCGGAGATTCTGCGGGACCTGGCGCGGGAGCTGGGCTTCCTCTGCGTCGCGACGGACCGGGGCGGCGTGGCGTATGAGGCCGCCGTCGCCTACCAGCCGAGCGCCATCCTGCTGGACATGAACCTGCCGGACCAGTCCGGGTTGATGGTGTTGGATCAGCTCAAGCGAGACCCGAGGACGCGGCACATCCCCGTGCACGTCATCTCCGTGACGGACGCCTCGCGCGAGGCGCTGGAGCGCGGCGCGGTGGGCTACGCGGTGAAGCCGGTGAAGCGCGAGCAGCTCATGGAGGCCGTGCGGAAGCTGGAGACGCGGATGACTCCGGGAGTGCAGCGCGTGCTCGTCGTGGAGGACGACACCCGGCAGCGCGAGAGCATCGAGAAGCTGCTCGAGAGCGAGGACGTGCGCATCGACGGGGTGGCCACGGCGACCGAGGCGCTGGATCTGCTCAAGCAGAACACCTTCGGCTGCATGGTGATGGACCTCAACCTGCCGGACCTCAGCGGCTACGAGTTGCTGGAGCAGATGGCGGAGCTGGAGACGGTCTCCTTCCCGCCCGTCATCGTCTACACGGGGCGCTCGCTCACGCGCGAGGAGGAGCAGCGACTGCGGCGCTACTCCAAGTCCATCATCATCAAGGGCGCGCGCTCGCCCGAGCGGCTCCTGGACGAAGTCTCGCTCTTCCTGCACCAGGTGGAGTCCAAGCTGCCTCCGGAACGGCAGCGCATGTTGCAGGTGGCGAGAGATCGCGAAGCGGCGCTGGATGGCCGGCGCATCCTCGTGGTGGAGGACGACGTGCGGAACATCTTCGCCCTCTCCAGCGTGCTGGAGCCCCGGGGCGCGAAGGTGGAGATCGCCCGCAACGGCAGGGAGGCCCTGGAGCGGCTGGCGAACAGCATGGCCCAGGTGTCGCAAGGCGTGGACCTGGTCCTGATGGACATCATGATGCCGGAGATGGATGGACTCACCGCCATGCGGGAGATTCGCAAGCGGAGCGAGTGGCAGAAGCTGCCCATCATCGCGCTGACGGCGAAGGCCATGCGTGACGACCAGGAGAAGTGTCTGGCCGCGGGGGCGAACGACTACATCGCCAAGCCGCTGGACGTGGAGAAGCTCCTCTCGCTCATCCGCGTCTGGATGCCCAAGGCGTAGGTCATCGCTTCACACATGGACTCCCAAGCCCAGGACATCGAGCTGAAGCTCCTGCTCGACGCCATCTACCTGAAGTACCACTACGACTTCCGGCAGTACGCGACGGTGTCGATGCAGCGGCGCCTGCAACTGGCGGCGGAGAACTTCGGCTGTCGGACGCTGTCGCAGCTCCAGGACCGGCTGCTGCACGAGCCGCTCATCTTCCCGTCCCTGCTCGACTACCTCACGGTGCAGGTGAGCGAGATGTTCAGGGACCCGACGTACTTCCGCACGCTGCGCGAGTCCGTCGTGCCGCTCTTGAGCACGTACCCGTCCCTCAAGCTCTGGGTGGCGGGGTGCAGCACCGGCGAGGAGGTGTACTCGCTGGCCATCCTCCTGCGGGAGGAAGGGTTGCTGGAGCGCACGCTCATCTACGCGACGGACATCAACCCGGGCGCGCTCCAGAAGGCGGAGGCGGGGGTGTATCCGGTGGAGCGCATCGCCACCTTCACGCAGAACCACATCGCCTCCGGGGCTCGTGGGTCGCTGTCGGACTACTACACGGCGGCGTATGGCAATGCCGTGTTCGACAGGTCCCTCAAGAAGCACGTGGTGTTCTCGGACCACAGCCTGGCCACCGACAGCGTGTTCGCCGAGGTCCAGTTTCTCTCCTGTCGCAACGTGCTCATCTACTTCGACCGGGAGCTTCAGGAGCGGGTGTTGGGTTTGTTCAAGGATTCTCTGTGTCGCAAGGGGTTCCTGGGCCTGGGCGCCCGCGAGTCCCTGCGCTTTTCCCAGCATGAAGCGGCGTTCTCGGTGGTTTCCCGGGACGACCGCATCTTCCAGAAGGGGTAGCCGTCTTGAACGCTCCCGGGAAGGAAACAGTGGATGCGGCGCCGCGGGTGAAGTGCCTGCTCGTGGATGACCTGGAGGAGAACCTCATCGCGCTCGCGGCGCTCTTGCGGAGCGACGACGTGGAGTTGCTCCAGGCGCGCTCGGGTGGCGCCGCGCTCGAGTTGCTGCTCGAGCACGACGACGTCGCGCTGGCGTTCCTCGACGTGCAGATGCCGGACATGGACGGCTTCGAACTGGCGGAGTTGATGCGGGGCATGGAGCGCACCCGGCACATCCCCATCATCTTCGTGACGGCGGGCTCCAGCGACAAGCGGCGGCTCTTCAAGGGCTACGACATGGGCGCCGTCGACTTCCTCTACAAGCCGCTGGAGCCGCTCGTCCTGCGCAACAAGGCGGAGGTCTTCTTCCAGCTCCACCGGCAGAAGCAGCAGCTCGCGCGTCAGCTCGATGAGCTGTCGGAGACGCTGCGGCTCAACGAGATGTTCACCGCGGTGCTGGGGCATGACCTGCGCAATCCCCTGAGCGCCATCCTCACGGCGGCCGACCTGCTCCAGCGGCGCTCCGAGGACGAGGCCGTGAAGAAGACGGCGGGACGCATGCTGGCGAGCGGCAAGCGCATGGGTCGGATGATCGAGGACGTGCTGGACCTGGCGCGCGCCCGGCTCGCGGGCGGCATCCCCTTGCGGCGCGGGGAGACGGACTTCGGTGCGTTGGTCCAGCGCATGGTGCAGGAGCACCAGTCCGCGTCACCCAAGCCCTCCATCGAGGTCCTCCTGGAGGGAGACCTGGTGGGAGACTGGGACTCGGACCGGCTGGCGCAGGTGGCCTCCAACCTCATCGGCAACGCGATTCAGCACGGGGACACGAGCGCGCCCGTGCAGCTCCGGTTGGATGGGACGCACTCGGACGCGGTGAGCTTCACGGTGAAGAACCTGGGCGTGATTCCGCCGGCCATCCAGGCCCACCTCTTCGACCCGTTCCGGGGCGGGGCCCAGCGGCGAGGCCGCACGGGCGGCCTGGGACTGGGGCTCTACATCGTCCATCAAATCATCCAGGCCCATCACGGACAGGTGGAGGTGGAGTCGGGCTCAAGCCCCTACACCGAGTTCCGGGTGAGCCTGCCGCGCCGGGGGACCGAGGTCATCAAGCTGTAGCCCGCGGTCCCTCCAGGGTGCGGGCTACTTGTACAGCACGTCGTTGACGCTGATGCCGCGTCCGCGCGGGAGGACCTTCTCGAGCGCGGCGAGGTCCTCGGTGGTGGGCGTCCAGGTGCCGGCCTTGGCGTTCGTCTTCACCTGCTCGGCGGAGGTGGCGCCCGCGATGACGGAGCCCACGGTGGGGCGCGCGGCGAGCCCGCCGATGGCCACGTCGATGAGGGAGATGGAGCGTTCGCGAGCGAAGGCCTCCAGGCGCTCGACGGCGTCGAACGTGGCGTCGGTGAGCAGCCCGCCCATGTTCCAGTGCTTCACGCGGGTGTTCTCCCCAGCCGCCGCGCCGCGCTTGTACTTGCCGGTGAGCAGCCCGCTGGCGAGCGGGAAGTAGGGGAGCAGGCCGATGCCGTGGTGCTGCAGCGCGGGCACCAGGTCCTGCTCGACGCCCCTCCCAATCAGGCTGTACTCGTTCTGGGCGCTGATGAAGCGCTCCAGGCCGCGCGTGCGGGAGGTCCACTCCGCGTCCGTCACCTGCCAGCCCTGGAGGTTCGACGAGCCGAGGTAGCGGACCTTGCCCTCGCGGACCAGCTCGGTGAGCGCGCTCAGCGTCTCTTCAATCGGCGTGGCGGGGTCGGGCCAGTGGAGCTGGTAGAGGTCAATCCAGTCCGTGCGCAGGCGCCGCAGGGAGCGTTCGATGGCGCTCCGGATGTAGCGCCGCGAGCCGCGCGCGCCCCAGTCCGTGCCGTTCTCGCCCTTCACGTCGCTGCCGAACTTGGTGGCCAGGATGATGTCCCGGCGGCGGGTGCCCAGGGCTTCTCCGAGCAGCTCCTCCGAGGTGCCATACGAGTCGGAGGTATCGAACAGGGTGATGCCCGCGTCGATGGCGGCATCGACGACGGCGCGCGTCTGCTTCGCATCGATGCGCATGCCGAAGTTGTTGCAGCCCAATCCCACGGCGGAGACGGTGAGGCCGGAGCGGCCAAGGCGACGGTAGGTCATCTGCGTCATGTGTTGGCTCCTGTCTGCTGGAACGGCGAAGGTAGCGGGGCGTGCTCGGGGGCGCAGGGGAGAATGCAAGGCACCTGGGCCTTTGCGCCGCGAGGCGCGGACCTCCTGGGCGCGGACCGGGGGCTCGGTGTGCCAGCGGCGGCACCGCCGGTGAGCGTGGGCGAGGACCAGCTCTACCGGCCCCGCACGGTCGAGGAGGCGAGGACAGCGGTGCGGGAGTCCGCCTCGCGCAATCCCGCGCTGCTGAAATCTGGGTGGACGGCTTCCACGGCAGCCTGCCCACGAAGATGTCGCCGGACATCTACGCCGCCATCATCGACGAGGCACACCAGCGGAAGCTCCGTGTGGCGGCGCATGTCTAGCTCCAGGACCGGGGCACGCTCGCTGTCGGAAAGCGCGCGGACTTCATCCTCGTGGAGGGAAACCCGGCCGAAAACATCCAGGACATCCACCGCATCATGGGCGTGTGGCACCGGGGACAACGCGTGTCGGGAGGCGTGGAGGAGTTCACGCCCTGCGCCGGCGGCCCCGGGAATCGTGTGCCCGGGGCCCGCCGTCACGGTGCATCCGTCAGAGCGCGCCGCCCTCGACATACAGGCGCTTGTGGTCGCGAATCTCCGCGAGCCGGAACGTCCCCGGTGCGGGCGTCTTCGCCTCGGGAGCGTCCGAGGGCAGCTTCATCAGCCGCTCGTACTCCTCGATGGAGACGCGCTCTCGCCGGGCCAGCACTCCGTCCAGGTCCGCGCGTGCCATCCGCTCCGCCGCCTTCTCCCCGACGACGCCGGAGAAGAACTCCGCCATGCAGCCGCTGCCGTAGGACAGCAGGCCGATGCGCTGGGACGCGAGCTGCGCGCCCTCGCGATGCAGCAGCCCCGCCACCGCCAGGTACAGCGACGCCGTGTACACGTTGCCGATGCGCGCGTTGAGCCCCAGCGACGAGGCCACCTGCGCGTCGTAGCTGGCCGCGGACTTCGCCACCTCCTCGCGAGCCTCCGGCGTGCCGGGCCCAGGACCCACCGCGTCCTCCAAGTCACAGAGGCGAAGCTGGGTGTGCGCCTTGCGAGCCATCTTGCAGAAGGGCACGTGGTAGGCGATTCGCGCGAGCTGCTCGCCGGGCAGGGCGCCCGACCAGCGCACCAGCCCGTGCTCCAGTGCCTTCTCGCGCCAGCCCCGGTACGCACCCGACAGGGCTTCCAGATAGCAGTTGATGGAATAGTGCCCGTCCACCAGCGCCTCCCGTCGGCCGATGGGCCGCCAGAAGTCGTAGACATCCATGGTGCACGTGCCGTTGAGGCCCAGGTCCAGCGCGAGGAGGTCCGGCTGCTCGGAGACGAGCAGCGCCACAGCGCCGCCGCCCTGGGTCGGCTCGCCCGCCGTGTTCAGGCCGTAGCGCGCGATGTCCGAGCACACGACGATGGCCACCTTGCCCGCGCCCGCGCCGGAGGCAATCCACTCCGTCGCGGCCATCAGCCCCGCGGTGCCGCCGTAGCAGGCGTGCTGCGTGTCATACGTGCGCATGGTGCGCGGCAGCTTCAGCAGGCCCTGGACGTGCGAGGCCACCGGCTTCGAGTGGTCGATGCCTGTCTCCGTGCCCACCACCAGCATGCCGATGCGGGACGTGTCCACGCCCTGCTGCTGGATGAGCCGCGCCGCCGCCGTCGCGGCCAGGGACACCGTGTCCTCGCCGGGGTCCGTGACGGCCATCTCCTTCGCGCCCAGGCCCGCGGTGAACTTGGCGGGGTCCACTCCGCGCGCGCGCGCCAGGTCCTCGATGTCGACGTATCGGGACGGCACGGCCACCGCCAGCGCTTCGATTCCAACCCGTTTCTTCATGAGACTCCTCGCTTCCAATTCGTGCCTCAAACCCCGGTTGCTGTCTCGACGGCTGCTCAGGCTTCGGGGGGGACCAGCACCAGCCGGCCCGCCACTTCTCGGTTTTCCAGCCGGAAATGGGCCCGGGCCGCTTCAGCCAGCGGCACCGTGTCCGTGACGAACTGTCGCACTCCACCGGTGGCGGTCAGCCGGAGCGCCTCATCCAGCTCCGCCTGGTTCGTGGCGTACGCGCCGATGATCTCCAGCTCTTTGACAATGACAAGCCCGGGATTGATTTGCACGAGTCCCGATTCGAGGTTGCCCACCACGACGAGCCGGCCGCCGGGTGCGATGCATTTCAATGATTGGTCAAAGGTGGCGCTGCCCACGATTTCAACCACCAGGTCCACGCCCGCACCGCTGGTTCGCTTGCGCACCTCCGCCGCGAAATCCAATCCTTTCGAGAGGATGACCTCATCCGCACCCGCATCCCGCAGCGGCTTCACCTTGGCTTCGCCGGACGTCACCGCGATGACGCGCGCGCCATCCAGCCTGGCGAGCTGCACGGCGGACATGCCCACGCCACCACTGGCGCCGGTGATGAGCACTGTTTCACCCGCCCGCACCTTGCCCCGCGTGCGCAGCGTGTGAACCGCCGTGCCCGTGGTGCAACAGACCGTGGCCGCCTCGGCCCAGGGCAGCGAGGCGGGCACCCGGCCCAGGCCCGCGACGGGCGCCACCATGAACTGCGAGTAGCCGCCGGGCAGTTCCTCGCCGAAGAAGCGATTGTCCCCCTTGCACAAGCTGTTTCGCCCGCTGCGACACAGCCCGCACTCGCCACATGACAGCCTTTGCAGCGTCGCCGCGCGGTCGCCTGTCTTCCAGCCTGGCGTATCAGGACCCACCGCCACGACTTCGCCAGCGGCCTCGTGGCCGAGAATCGCGGGGACGCTGGTGCGGGGCAGGTTGCCTCGGCGGTTGATGACGTCGTGATAGCAGACGCCACATGCGTGCACCTTGAGCAGCACCTCGCCCCGGCCCGGAGTGGGTACCGGGACGTTCTCCATCTTCAAATTCCCGGCTTCACCGAAACTGCGCAGAACAACAGCCTTCATCTCCATACCTCCGAGAGCAATTCCAGACACGAGTGGTGTCGAGGGTCAGCGACCGACGAGCTGTTCGCGGTATCCGCGAGGGTCCAACGCACGGATGGCTGTGATTGTGCGGGCATCCGGCAGCGACGTGACGGGCAGGGCCTCGTCCACGGTGAACTCGAAGCCGGTGCGCTCGGCGATGTCCTCCGCCGTGGCCCACGGGTGGCGAGCCGTCAACCGAGCACCGGAGGCGCCCAGCTCGAAGACACCCAGGTCCGAGATGAGGCGCACCGTGCGGCGCGGGTCCTGCGTCGTCGCCACCTGGACTTCCGGCACCAGGTTGCGGCGCGACTGGCGAGGCACCAGCAGCACGGGCCGATGCACCCACTGCCGCAGCGTCGCCGCGCCCGCGACGCCCGGGAACTTCGTGCGGGGTCGCGCGAGGCTTCCGCTGGCCGTCATGTTGGTGCGGCCGATGGCATCCACCTCGGCCGCGCCGAAGAAGACGGTGTCCACCCGACCGCGCCGCGCATGGTCGAACAAGTCGGGGATGGTGATTTCCGCCGAGCGGCCCTCCAGGTAGCCCAGGTCCTCGGAGGAGGGCAGCAGCGTGGAGATGTCCGGGTCCAACGAGCCCACGCAGGCCAGGTACGTCAGGTCTGGCGCATGGGTGGCCCGGGCCACGGCGATGGCGAGGATGGCGAGCGGCGAGGCGACGCCCGTGGCCACCACGGCGCCGTCTTCAATCTGGAGCGCGAGCAGGGCAACCACGGTCTCCGCGGGAGTGGGGTCGAACGTGGCGCTCATGCCGCCCTCCGCGTCTTCACCGAGGCGAGGAACTCCGCCTCACGGCCGGTCTCCGCGAGCGCCAGGTAGCGCGACAGCATTTCGTCGTCGTGCGGATACAGTCCGGTGCAGCCGGTGGGCAGTGCGCCGCCCGGTGCGAGGACGATGCGGTCCACCTGGAAGCCGGGAATCGTCGCGCGAGGCAGGCGCTTCACGCGCTCCTCCACCGTGGCAATCACCCGCCGCGCGGCGCCCGCGACGAGCAGGTCCGTGGTGGGGTCCTCGATGAAGAGGTTGCCGCGCTCATCCGCCGCTCGCGCGTGGACCAGCGCGACATCCGGGAAGTACGCGGGCTCCACCGGGACGCTCTCACCGGTGAATGGGTCCACCACGGTGCGCGGCGGCTCCGCGCTCGCGAGGCCCGACACATCCGCGTCCGGCGCGGGGATGAAGGGCAGCCCCATGGAGGCCGCGCGCAGCCGCTGGACGACGCGATACCCGTCGTGCTCGCGCCAGGAGAGGGTGTTCTGCTCAATCGCCCGCTTGATGCAGGGCATGGGGCGCACGCGGCCCTCCAGGCTCAGCGCGCCGAAGGCGATGTCCAGGTGCGCCAGACATCCGCCCGCGACGAGGAGCTCGGCGGGCAGCGGGTTGGGCAGGGAGATGAGGCGCAGCCCGCGACGCTCCTGGGCAATCAGCTCCATCACCAGCGCCATGGGGGCGCGGCCGAGCATGAAGCCGCCCGTGGCCAGCGAAGCGCCGTCGGGAATCGACGCGACGGCTTCCTCCAGGGAACACCAGCGCGCGGTCTTCACGGCTCCTCCGTTCCGGAGCCGGAGCCTGAGGCGGCGCGGGGGACCACTCGCAGCGAGGAGACACCGGGCTGCCCGTCGACCGCGGCGGCGACGATGGGCGGGAAGAGGAGGTCCACCATGCCGTCGGCGATCTGCTCGTCCGACAGGCGCCCGTCGGGCTTGAACCACTTGTAGACCCACAGCACCATGCCCAGGAACGAGAACGCGCCGATGGTCGGGTCCACCGGACGGATGCGTCCCTGCTGCGCGGCCTGCGAGAAGGCCTCTTCCAGGAAGTCGACGTAGCGCTTCTTGCGGTTGTCGATGAACGCGCGCGCCTCACCGGTGAGCGTGGCGTGCTCGTGGAGGATGATGATGACCTCCTTGCTCCACCCGCGCGTCACCAGAAGGATGTTGTGGCGCATGCACGCGCGCAGCCGGTCCACCGGGTCCGCGATGTCCTGAACGTGCGAGAGCACCTGCTCCTCGAACAGGTCCATCCCGTAGTTCATGATGGCGAAGAGCAGCTGCTCCTTGTTCTGGATGTGGTGGTAGAGCCCCGCCTTCGTCATCCGGCACGCGGCGGCGATCTCCTGCATCGAGGTGCCTTCGTAGCCGCGCTCGCAGATGAGCCGCGCCGCCGTCTCCAGGATGGCCTTGTAGCGCTCGCCCTCATCCGGCTTCCGTCCGCTCGTCGTCACATGTCCCTCGTCTTGATGGACTGTAAGTTTTTCCGAATCCACGACCTACCGACCGGTAGGTAGCACGCGAAAACGCAGTGTGTCAACGCGCGTGGCGGCGTGTAGGGCGGAGGCCGAGCGGAGAAGCGTCAGGAGTTTCAGGAGGTTGCGGGTGAGCTGGAGCTTCGAGGAAGGAGCGACCTGCTCGTTGCGACGGTTGTCGGGCAGGCGCCCTAACGTCGCGGACCTTCTCGTCACACCCCCTGGAGGTCCCGATGCGTCTCTCCCTGCTGTGGGCTGGAGCCGTCCCTTTGATGTTCGCCACGTCGGCCGAAGCTCAGCGAATCACTCCGATTGAGGGCAGCCGTTCGGTGTCCGCGAGCATCTCCGCGGTGGATGCGGTGACGCACGTGGTGGACTCGGATTCGCGCAACACGACGGCCTTCGCGCCCTTCAACGAGAACATCTCTCTCGATGCGAACACCCAGTACGAGGGCTCGCCGAGTCGTGTGAATGCGAAGGGCAGTGGCGCCCAGTCCTCGCGCATCACCGACCGGCAGATTGAAGCGTCGGTCTCCGCCAGCGCCGAGGGCCTGGCGAACGACTCCTCCGCGCGCGGGCAGGGCGTGGGCAACGCGGACATGTACCTGACGTTCGAGCTGAACCGCCGCGCGCGCTACGTAGTGACCGCCCGTGCGACGGCGACGTCGACGGCGTCGACCTCGGGGCAGCCCTTCGGCGGTGTTTCGAGCCTGCTCTACATCGCGAACATGGAGAGCGGGACGCCGGTGCTGTCGATTGACATCAGCGGGGGTGAAACGGAGTCGGTGTCGCAGACGGGCTGGATGCCGGCGGGGCCGTACACGTTCCAGGGCGACGTCTCCGCCCTGGTGGATGCCCGGCAGGGACATGGCACGGTGTCAGGCTCGTGGGCGGTGAACCTGCGGCTGTTCTGCGCCTCGGATTTCAATGCGAATGGCGTGGTGGACGGCGTGGACCGCGCGGCGTTCCTGAGCGCCTGGAACGCGGGCAACGCGACGGCGGACATCGACGGCAATGGCGTGGTGAACCGCGCGGACCACGACGTGTTCATGCTGGCCCACGGTCGCGGCTGCTGAGCACGCTGTACTGGTGCTGACTTCGAGGCGGGCTCCGGATTGGTGGGGCCCGCCTCTCTTGTTTCAAGTCAATGATTGGCCTGTCTGGAAAGGCCGGCTCGTTGCGGTGTTTTGATTTGTGCCGGGCTGGCTGTGCTGGGGTGATCGGCCATTGAAAGTCCATACGTGGATCCCGCATGGGTCGCCTTGGACTGTGGTGTTCCTGTTGACCTGGCTGGGTTTGTGTTTGACCCTGGGCTGCGTGGCGCTCGTTGAGGGTGAGGTGGAAAGAGTCTTGGGTGTCTTGTGTGTTAAATCTGTGGTGAGGTAGGGTGTTTTCCCGATGGCCACCCAATTCCTTGATTCCGCACCTGTGTTGGGAGACTCGTTCGAGCGCTCGGATTCCATGTGTTCGAATCATGATGCAGGGCGCCATGAGCGTCGGAAGGACTGGCATCCCATCCTGAGTGGTGCGCATCAGGCCGAAGCGTTGGAAGTGGTTGAAGCGACCGCGAGGGATGTCGCTGCAATGAAGAGGGGCGGCGAGCCTGGCCGGCTCGCGGATGGGCATGCTGGTTATGCTCTCTTCTTTTCTGCCGCCGCGAACTTTGCCGCACAGGATGTTACGCAAGAGATTGCTCGCAGCCTGCAACTCGCGACGGCTCGCTTCGCATATGACAAACGGCCGCCTCTAGGGCTGCACTGGGGTTTTGCCGGACTGGGATGGGTCGCCGCACACCTCGCGGCTCGCAATCCAGGTCTTGATGTCCAGGAACTCTGCACCACCATTGATGCGCGACTTCTGTCCGCGCTCCAGGTGCGACCCTGGCCTCATCCCTGTGATATCCGGGATGGGCTGGCTGGTATCGGGCTCTATGCCCTTCAGCGACTCCATCTTACCGCGGGGAGGCGCCTGCTCGCGCGCGTCGTAGAAGTGCTGGATGATACGGCGCAGGTCTCCCCAGAGGGGGTCACCTGGCCGATGCCTCGGGACTATTGGTCCATCTATGGAGAAGGGGTCGGGTTTCCTCAGGGCCTCTACGTGTTGGGTGTGGCTCATGGCGTTCCGGGGGCCCTGGCCATTCTTGCCGCGGCGCATGCCAACGGCATCGAGCGCGAAAGGGCAGACAGGCTCCTTCGGGGCGGGTTTCGCTGGGTCACCCTGCAGGCACGGGAGCAGCAGGGGCATCCCTATTTCCCACACTTCCTGAAGGGCGCGACTCCGGTGGAGGATGAGCGCTTCAGTTGGTGCGTGGGAAACCCGGGAGTCGTCTCGGTTTTGTGGTGGGCCGCGAGGTTGTGGGGAGACGTGGAATGGCAAGCGCGCACCTCGGGTTGGGCATTGCGCGTGGCCCGTGAAGGCTTGGACCGGCGTCCGGGCCGCAATGCGAATCTGTGTTGTGGAACATCGGGTACGGCGTTGATCTTCATGCGGCTGTACCATGCAACAGGGCAGCCCTTGTTCCAGGAGGTTGCGATTCGCTGGCTCCAGCACACCCTTGCCCTGCGGACCCCCGGTGTGGGACCGGGTGGCTTTTGCTTCGAAATGAACCCGGACCAGCCCTCCGCCAACCTTCATTTTGGTGCAACCGGCATCGCACTGACCCTCTTGGCCGCGGCCTCGGACATCGAGCCTGATTGGGATCAGGGTTTTCTATTCTCGCTCAAGTCGAACCCGAACGCTTTCTAGTGGTCCAGCCGTTTGCATGCCCTTTCCTTGAGTCTGCTTTTGACGGTCTCGCGCACGCATCTGGCGAAGAGCCTTTTCGAGGGCTGGGCGCATCCCCTGTCGTGCCCGGGCAAATTCCTGCCCACAACCAGAGGAGGTAGATCATGGAGAAGACGCTGACCTTGAAGCTGTCGCTGGACAAGGAGACGCTGCGTGAGATCAAGGAGACCGAGCTCCTTGATGAAGTCCTGGGTGGTATCACCGACTGTAACTGCACCTGCAACTCGCAGACGGGCATCACCCACGCCAGCATCAAGGATCTGGACACTCAGGTCCCTTAGTTTGATGGGGAGGTCTTTAGTGCCTCCAGGCTGTCCCGCGTCATGGTGTTTGGCTACCAGGCGACCCTATGGGGCCGCTTGGTAGCTGTCCCGTTGTGCCTCCTCGCCTGGGAGACTTCATGTCATTGCCCCTGGCTCGGGTCGAGATGCCCCTGCCGTATGTGTCTTCCGGCTTCTTTGCCTTCAGGACCCCGCTGCTGCCATTCGATGCCTTGTTGGAGTGGGGGCGAGGCCTCGGGGCTTCAGGGCAGCCGGCGGAGCGCCGCGAGGATGCACTCGCGGAGGATCGGCGACTGCTGCGCGCTCGCTTGCGTGACTGGTGTGCCGACCCCGTCGTGAGAGAGGCCCTCTTCATTGCCTCCCCTGTGCTCTGCGAAAGCCTGTCCTCCTGGGAGTCCGCTCCAGAGTCCGAGACCGCCAGGAAGGTCGAGAAGACCTTGGTGCGCTATTTCGGGAGGATGGCGGGTCGTGCAACGCCATTTGGTCTGTTCGCCGGACATTCGGTGGGCCTCATCAAGGAGTCCGCGCGACTTCAGGTGAGTGGCCGGGACCGGATTCGCAGGCATACGCGATTGGACATGGACTATGTCTGTGCGCTGACCGAGCGTGTGCGGCAGGACCCTTCCGTCGTCCGTGTGCTTCGATATCTTCCCAACTCCAGTCTCTACCGAGCCGGGAGCCACTGGCGGTATCTGGAGATGCGGTCCCGGGGGCGCGATCGCTCTTACGGTCTGGTCGCGGTGGTAGGCACCTCTTATCTCGAAGCCACGTTGGAGCGAGCACGTGGCGGCTGCACCCTGGATGAGCTCGTGCAGACCTTGGTGGTGAGCCACGAGGGGGTATCTCGAGAGGATGCAGGTGCATACGTCGAGGCCCTCATCCAGTCGCACCTCCTGGTACCTACCTGGGCACCGCCGCTCACCGGCAGTGAGCCCGTACCCTCTCTTCTCGACGCTGCGCACGGTATTCCCGCGCTCTCGCAGGTCCGGGAGCAACTGACGGTGGTGCAGTCGAGGCTCGCCGCTCTCGACAGGACGAAGGGAGGACATGCGGAGGCGCCTTATCGCGATATAGCCCGGCTGCTGGAGCTTCTTCCCGTCCCGGTCGCGCTTCCTCGCCTCTTCCAGGTGGACATGTTCCGTCCTCCGGATGAGGCGACACTCTCCCCCTCCGTCGTCCGGGCGTTCCTGAACGGCGTCAAGGTGTTGCAGCGCATCTGTCCCCGCGCGGTCGATACTCCGCTGGATCGATTCAAGCAGAAGTTCCTGGAGCAGTATGACGGCAGGCCCACGCCATTGTTGGAAGTCCTGGACGAGGAAGATGGCATCGGATTCGCCACGGATGGGCGCGCCAGCCCGGCGGCGGCGCCGCTCCTGGAGGATTTTGTCTTTCCACCCCGTGGTGTGAAGGAGTGGAGCGAATGGAGCTTCCAGCGGGAGCCTCTGCTTCGTCTCTTGGAGCGTGCCGCCCGGACTGGCGAACAGGAAATCCAGCTCACCGACGCGGATGTCGACGCGTTGGCGGCGCGACACCCAGGCGTGCTGCCAGAAGCCTTCGCCGCGATGGGGGCCGTGGCCGCGCCGTCTCAAGCGGCGATGGCACGTGGTGACTTCCGTGTCTTGTTGCTGCACGTCAATGGCCCATCTGGAGCCCGCTTCCTGGGTCGCTTCTGTCATGGCGATGCCGCGCTCGAAGCCCGGGTTCGCCAGCATCTCCGAGACGAGGAGGCCCTCCATCCAGAGGCTGTCTTCGCGGAGATTGTCCACATGCATCAGGGAAGGGTGGGCAACGTCACCTGTCGGCCGGCGCTCCGACAGCATGACCTGGTGTTCATGGGACAGTCGGGGGTACCGGAGCAAGATCGCATCGAGCTGTCGGACCTCTGGCTGGGAGTCGAGGGAGGGCGGCTCGTACTGCGCTCGAAGCGGCTGGGCAAGCAGGTCATCCCGCGTCTGTCGAATGCACACGCCTACTTCGCCTACGGCTTGGGCATCTATCGGTTCCTCGGGGCCCTGCAGGACCAACCGTGGCAGGGCTTTCAGTTTCATTGGGGGCCCCTGAACGCGGCCCACTTCCTTCCCCGGGTGAGTCACGGACGGGTCGTGCTCTCCCTGGCGCGCTGGAATCTCATGGCGCGTGAACTGAAGGTGCTCGGCGAGGTTCCCGAGGGTCGACGCTTCGATGCCGTGAAGCGCCTGCGCGCGGAGACCCGGATGCCACGTTGGGTGTGCCTCGTAGAGGGGGACAACCGGCTCATCGTCGACCTCGACAACGTCCTGTGCGTGGACATGCTCGTCCAGTCCATCAAGGGCCGGACACGGGTCTCGCTGGAGGAGATGTTCCCGGGGCCCGACGAACTCTGCGCTGAAGGGCCGGAGGGCCGGTACGTCCATGAGTTGCTGATTCCGTTCGTGAGGGAGTCCGCACTCGAGGAGGTCGCTCCCATCTCCTCCGTGACGGCCCCAATGGACGGCCCCGCGCTCACACGGCGCTTTCCGCCTGGCTCCGAATGGCTCTACTTCAAGCTGTACTCGGGAGTGGGCACGGCGGACCGGCTGCTGCGGAAACTGCTGCGCGAGGAGTTGCGGCGACTGACGAACACAGGGGCCATCCGTCACTGGTTCTTCATGCGGTACAAGGACCCGGAGTTCCATCTGCGGCTCCGGCTACAGGGTGAGCCCGCACGGTTGCTGACGGAGGTCTGGCCCTCGCTCCTCGCGGTCCTCGAGCCGTGCCTGGCCAACGGGAGCATTCGCCGCCTCCAACTCGACACCTACGAGCGGGAGGTGGAACGCTATGGAGGGGCGGCTGGCATGGCGCTGTCCGAGGCGTTCTTCGCCGCCGACAGCGAGGCGGTGATCGACATCTTGAGTGCCTATCCGGGGGACTTGGGGGCGGACCTCCGCTGGCGCCTGGGCCTCAAGGGATTGGACTGCCTGCTGACCGACCTGGGGCAGACGCTGGGGGCCCGCATCGCCATTCTCCAGCGCCTGCGTGCTGGCTTTGGGGCCGAATTCCAGGTGAAGAAGAACTTCGAGGAGCAGCTCAGCAAGCGCTTTCGTAAGGAGCGACCGGTCCTGGAGGCTCTGCGCCTGGCTGACGCGTCGCAGCAAGGGCCCTGGCAATCAGCGCTTGAGGCATTCTGGCGGCGCAGCGAGCGGCTCCGTCCCGTGGCGGAGGTTCTGCGCCGGGGAATGCAGGAGGGCGCGTTCGGTGCATTGGGGGCGCAAATGATAGACAGCTTTCTCCACATGCACCTCAATCGGATGCTTCAAGACGAGCACCGGCCGCAGGAACTCATTCTGTATGACTTTCTGCTCAGGCTGTACCGCTCCGCCCAGGCACGGGAAGGAGGGGTATGAGTGACTCGCCTCGCCAGATCTTTCGTCAGGAGGCCCTGGACCACTACAATCGCAGTGAGATTCAGGGAAGCGTGCTGCGACTCACTCCAGGATGGGTGAGGGCGACCTTTTGGGCCATCATGGTGCAAGCGTTGGTATTCGCCATCGTGCTCGGTGTCGTCGCCGTCCACGACCATGCGCGGGGACCGCTGCTCCTCCGCATCAAGGGGCAGGAGGACGTCACCACCACGATGCCGGGCCGGGTGAGTCGGATTTTGGTGAGTCGAGGCGAGTGGGTGTCGCCCGGTCAAAGCCTGGTGGAGTTCTATTCGGGAGACGAGGAGGCTCAGCGTGAGCAGACGCTCCAGGAGTTCCGGTCGCGACTTGCCGCCCAACTGCTCAATCCTCAGAGCCCCTCGGCTCAAGAGTCCGTCGCGGGCTTGCGTGCTCAGTTGGACTTCAATGAGGCGCGTCTATCGGAGCGCTCCCTCAAGTCGCCCATTCGCGGACGGGTCCAGGATGTCCGCATCCGTGAAGGCCAGTACCTTGGCGCGGGAGAAGTGGTGGTCTCCGTGGTGAGCGATGGACCCGTGGAGGTCTGGGCCCTGTCGCTCGTTCCAGGACGGTACAGACCTCAGCTTCGGACGGGGCAGCCGTTCCGCATTGAGTTGGAGGGCTTTGCCTATCAGTACACGGATCTGACGGTCGATGCCGTCAGTGATGAGTTGGTGGGACCCGCCGAGGTTCGCCGCTATCTGGGACCCTCGCTCGCGGACGTGGTCACCCTGGAAGGATCCGTGGTGGTGGTCGAGTCGCGCTTGCCGTCCGACAGCTTCGAGGTGGATGGACATACCTATCACTACTACACGGGCATGCCGGGCACGGCGTGGGTGCGATTGAGGGCGCGGAGCGCCTGGTTGACCCTGTTCCCCATCCTGGAGTTGCTCTGGAGAGACCTTGGCTGATCCGGTTTCCGAGTCGGCGGTGCGGTTCCCCGCGCTGCAAAGACTGGGGGAGCGGCTGCGTGGGCGGCGCATCCCCTTCGTCGCCCAGTTCACCGCCGTGGATTGCGGTGCGGCTTGTCTGGCCATGGTGCTGGGGTACTGGGGGCGTCCCACTCGGATGGACGACATCCAGGGGGTCGCAGGGCTGAGTCCCCATGGCATCAGCGCGCGGGCTTTACTGGAGGTCGGCCGGCGCTTCGGCTTGAGGGGGCGTGCGGTCCAGGTCGACATTCAACAGATGCACCTCTTGGACTCGGGGGCCATTCTTCATTGGGAGTTCCGGCATTTCGTCGTCTTCGAGCGGATGACCCGGACTGGCGTGGAGTTGCTCGACCCGGGGCTTGGTCGCCGCTACCTCTCCCTGGAGCAGTTCCGCAAGGCCTTCACGGGAGTGGCGCTGCTCTTCGAGCCCTCGGAGACCTTCGAAACGGGCAAGGCCGCGAGGGGGCCACACCGCTATTTCCAAACACTTAAGGCGGCGAGGCCGCTTCTGTTGCGTGTGGGCGCACTCTCCCTGCTCCTCCAGTTTCTGGCCCTGGCCTTGCCGTCGTTGACGGGTGTGGTGGTGGACAGGCTCGTCCCCAGCGGGGACATGTCATTGCTGGCGGTGCTGGCGGTGGGCATGTCAGGCATCGTCGTGTTCCAGTTGGTGTCGTCGCTGATCCGCTCCCATCTGCTGCTGCACCTGCGGACCAACCTTGATGCCCGTTTGACAGTGGGCTTCCTGGACCACCTGGTGCACCTGCCGTTCCCGTTCTTCCAGTTGCGGTCGGTCGGCGACCTGATGGGGCGCATCAACAGCAACACCACGGTTCGCGAGGTGCTGACGTCCGGTGCCCTGTCCGCGTTGATCGATGGCGGGCTTGTCTTCCTGTACCTGGGGCTCCTCCTCCTTGGGAGCTGGAAGCTGGGGCTGCTGGCGTTGGGCATGGCCTTCCTGAATCTCGTCGTCTTCCTCCTGGTGCGTGCGCGACGGCGGGAGCTCATGACCCAGAGCCTGGAGGTGGGGGCCACGGCCCAGAACTATGAGGTCGAGATGCTCGCGGGCATGCAGACCATCAAGGCCATGGGGCTGGAGCTTCGCGCCGTCCAGAACTGGTCGAGCCTCTATGTGGACACGCTCAACGTCACGTTGGACCGCGGGCGTCTGGAGGCGGTCTTCGATGCGGTGACGGCTGCGTTGCGGATGGCCTCGCCCCTCATCTTGATGATGTTGGGCGCATATCAGGTGATGAACCGGCAGCTCAGCTTGGGGGAGATGCTTGCGCTCAACGCGCTGGCCGCGGGTTTCCTTGGGCCGGTGTCCGGTCTCCTGGGCACGGCCTCCCAGTTCCAGTTGGTCGGCAGCTACCTGGATCGCGTGGACGACGTGCTGGAGGCTCCGTTGGAGCAGCCGGCGGGCAGCCTGCGCAACAGCATCCAACTGCGTGGCGGCATTCAGGTGAAGAACGTCTTCTTCCGCTATGGTCCGATGACGCCCTGGGTGGTCCAGGACGTCTCCTTGGAGATCGAGCCAGGACAGTTCGTGGCGATCGTCGGGCGGTCGGGTGCTGGAAAATCCAGCCTGGCCCAGCTCCTGTTGGGGCTCTACGTTCCGAGCGAGGGCAGCATCCGCTATGACGGCGTGGCGCTGAACGAACTGGACCTGCACGAGCTTCGGCGTCAGGTGGGCGTCGTGCTGCAGAACCCCATGCTCTTTCGGGGAGACATCCGGCGGAACATTGCCTACGCGGATCCTGAGCTGTCACTGGACAAAGTGATGGAGGCTGCGAGCCGCGCGCAGGTGCATGACGACATTCAGCGCATGCCCATGGGGTACAGCACCTTGTTGAGCGACATGGGGGCATCCGTGTCGGGAGGGCAGCGCCAGCGTCTGGCCCTGGCGCGAGCGCTCGCCAGAGACCCGTCCATTCTGCTGCTGGACGAAGCCACGAATGCGCTGGACGTCAAGACCGAGAAGGCGGTGCAGAGCGCGCTGTCCTCGCTGCGGTGCACGCGAATCGTGATTGCCCACCGCCTCAGTACCATCCGTGAAGCGGACGTCATCCTCGTGATGCATGAGGGACGTCTGGTGGAGCGGGGCACGCACCAGGAACTGCTCGCTCTTCGCGGGCACTACCATGGGCTCGTGTCGACCCAGGACCTCTCCATAGAGCACGCCGCTTAGTCCTTCAGTCCGGGAGGACTTGCCCCCAAGAGCCCTTGGCTTGCCGAGGCGAAGAAACCCCATGCGCGCGTTTCTCGCCCGGCGCGGCCTCCATGGGCAGTCCTCGTCCGCTACTCCGTCCAGGCGGTGCGCGGACTCCTGCTCGCTCTCCTCCAGCGCACCGTGGCTCGGCTCGCATGCGTCCTGACATGGAGTCGTTGGCGACGCCACCACCGAGCCGTTGCCATGCAGTGCCACTCCCGCGCCCGAGGGGCTCAGCTCAAACTGCGACTGTAGGCTCAGGGCGGAGGGGTCAGCGTCTGTCCCGCGTTGTCAGGGAGGGCTCCTGGTTCGACCCGGACGACCTGGCCGACTCGGACGCGCTTGCGCAGCACCTCCGGAATCAGCAGGCGCGCCTCCAGCTTTTGCTGGCGCGAGTTCGCGTCGATTTCGGGCGAGAGGCGATCCACAACGCCGACAAGTGGCGTGTCGGTTCCGTCGATCCAGACCCGGACCTTCCCCCCTTCTTGGAGGACGTCAGCGATTCCCGATGGCGCGAAGAATCGCAAGCGAAGCTCGTCACTGACGAGCCGCAGGATGGGCGTTGCCCGGGACACAAGCATCCCTGGCTGGAGGTACTGGTCCGAGACACTCCCCGAAAAGGGGGCACGAATCGACGCATCCTCAAGGCCTTGCTGGGCAAGTGCGAGCTGTGCGCGCGCCTCCGCGACACGAGACCTGGCCAGCTCCAGGTCCGCGAGTGCCAGCTCGACCTGGGTCTCCGCTGTCTCCATCGCCTCGGCGGCACTGAAGGCACGGATTCGTGATTCGCGCTCCAGCTTCTGGCGCGCCTGGGTCAATAGGACCGCGTACCGGGACTGCTCTGCGGTCGCCGCGTTGAGGGTGGCCTGTCGTATCGCGACTTCGAGCTGGCGCGTCTTCGTGTCCAGTACGGCCACGACCTGGCCGGCTTCGACCCGTTCCCCCAGTTGCTGTTTGAGTTGCAATAGCCTCCCATCTTTATCCACGACCACATCCAATGTTTGTCGAGCGAAGATGACCCCGACCAGGGATTCGGACTTGCGCGTCGACGTCGGGGGATTGGCCGACGCGGAAAAGGATGCAAGAAGCACGAGCAGCGAGGGCAGACGGCAGAAGGGACGTGCTGGGGGCATCGTGCAGGAACCTCGAGGAACACATCATCCTGTACCTGGGGAGCGGAGAGGCGCATGCCAGCCATCTTGTGCCCGCCCCGTTCAATCGGGCCTGCCAAGTATTAGAATTCACTAGGGGGCAGGTCCCTGTCAATTGACGGCGAGGTACGGACCGGGGCTGGTTTCGTCCCTAACTTGAAGTGATTTCCGCTCCTGTGTGTCTGGGATGAGGCGGGTCACCGGACGGCGGGGCAGAGGAGGGGGACGACAGTCATGGCTCCACGTCGACAGGCCGACATCCTCGTGGTCGGTGGAATCAACACGGACTTTCTCGTCCAGGGGCCTCGGCTCCCGCGCGTCGGAGAGAACGTGGAGGGGCATCTCTTCCTGGAGAGCCTGGGCGGAAAGGGCGCCAACGCCGCCGTGGCCGCGTCCCGACTGGGGGCTCGCTCCACGCTGTTGGGCCGCGTGGGCATGGATGCCCGGGGGCTCGCGCTGCTGGAGCAGTTGGGTGGGGAAGGGGTGGAGACCGGCGCCGTGGCCAGGGACCCGGGCTTCTCCACGGGCGTCGTCATGGAGATGGTGGATGAGGGCGGACGGAGGCAGAGCCTCTCCGCCGAGGGCGCCAACCGGCGTCTCACCGTCGCCGATGTGATGGCCGCCGAGGACCGCATCTCCAGCGCGGATGTGCTGCTGGCTCAACTGGAGGTTCCGCTGGACGCGGTCATCGCGGCGGTCCACGTCGCTCGCGCCGCCGGCACGCATGTCGTCCTGGACCCCGCGCCGCCCAGCACCCTGCCGGAGGAGCTGCTGGAGGCGGTTCACGTCATCCGCCTCAACGACGCGGAGGCGGAGGTGCTGACGGGGGTCGAAGTCGTGGACCGCGACTCCGCGCGCAGGGCAGCGGAGAACCTGTTGCGCCGAGGCGTGGGCACGGCCGTGGTGGCGGCGCCCCAGGGGACGCTGCTCCTGGGGACCCGGAGCGAGCTGTGGCTGCCGAACCTGCCCGTGGACTGGGTGGACACCACGGGCGCGGGGGATGCGTTCTCCGCGGCCCTCTGTGTCGCCCTCGGCGAACGGCGCTCGCTCACCGACGCGGCGCGCTTCGCTCACGCGACGGCGGCCCTGGCCACCATGCGGCTGGGGGCCATGTCTGGGTTCCCCAACCGCGATCAGGTGGTGTCGTTCATGGCGCGCATCGACTCCCTGGCGCTGTCTCCGGAGCCCGTCTCCTGGTGAGGAGGGGGCTCCGCCAGCGCCAGCGCGCCTCTCGTTGCCTACGCCCTGCTACTGGCCCGCGATCTCATACGGCCTGAGAGACACCACCGCGTTGCCGCGTGCTCCACCATGGTTGGTGTAGAAGTGGTTCTTCTCCAGGGTGTAGTACGAATCAACGTAGTCATCGTCGTTGCTGAACCATTCACCGGGCATGCGATTCACCAGTTCGCTGCCCAGGGCCACCAGGGCGGCGATTTCCGGATGGCCCACGGCCGTCAGGATTTGGCTCGCGATGGTGAACAGATAGCTCACCAGCTCTTGATAGTTGGTGTTGTCGTCGTGCTCCATGAGGATCACGTTCGCCGCCGCCCAGCGGTAGCGGTCCCAGAAGATCAGGACCTGGTTTGGCGAATAGGTCCTCCCGTCTGTCTCCAGATAGGGCATGTCGACGATATCCAATTGCGGCTCGTCGCGGCTGGGGTCGACACCGTTGACGATGGCATAGACCTCCGCGTCGCCGGAGATCCACGGCTCCTCGTCGTCGTTCAGGTAGATGCGGTCGAGCATCGTCACCGGCGTGCTGGTCGCCGACGCGCTGGCGGTCTGGAGTGACGGCATGGGACGCTGGCCGAGGGCCACGAGGCGCTCGCGCATCAACTTGACTCCGGCGGCCAGGTCCTTGCGCGAGTCGATGTCCACCACCAGCACCGGCCGGTCGGGCATGCGGTGCACGTCAAGGCGATGCACGGCGCCACGGCGGTCGAAGGCCTCGATGTATTGCCACTGGGCGTCATTCCCATCCGGCTCGTACGCATAGAGGGGTTCAACGCCTTGCTTCAGCGCCGCCAGCATGGACGCACTGGCGAGACGAAGTTGGAGCAGGCTGTCCAGCTCGCGCTCCAGGCCCTTGCGCTGGCGAATGGTCAGGTCCGCTCGCCCCACCACCGCCGAGACAGAGGTCGGAGCAGACACCGTGCTCAGCCACTGCTTCAAATCCACCGCGAGGTTCTCATCACTCAGGCGAGAGGCGAGGTCCCGTCGCAGCACCGCGTCCTGTTTCGCCAGAGTCAGCGCCAGCTCGCGTTTGTCGGCGGCCAACGACACGCTGATGCGTTCGCGCAACGCCGCGGAATTCAAGGCAGCGGCTTGAGCCTGGTTGGCTTCGCTGAGGCAAAGGAGCAGCGCGACGACCATCCCTATCCGTTTCATTGGATTTTTCCGGTGGTGAGGGGGGTGATGGGCCAGCAGCCGTATGCGCACGGCGAGTCTGTCCCAGACACAATTGAGCACGGCCCGCACTCCGAAGTCGAACGTCCTCCTCACCTGCATGCCCAAAAGGGAGGGGTGTGTGTTCTGGAGTTGCCCCCGTCCAAATCGGACACGGTCAGCGGAATGACTCTGTGCGTCGACTCGCCGGTGCTGTCTCCGGAGTCTGTCTCCTGGTGAGGCGTGGATGCTCCTCGATGGACGGGAGCCAGCAGGGCGTCAGCGGAATGCGCTGGCGTGGTCCGCGAGGAAGGCGTCGAGCGTCCTCGGCTCGGCGCCTGTCAGGTCCTTGACCCCCGAGGAGAGCTGCGATGCCGCGCCTTGTGCGAAGGATTCGAACATTCCTCGGAAGGAGCCCAGCAGGGCTTCTGGGAGCCCCTGCTTGCGCATGTTCTCGATGACTTCCTCCACTGGCCGGTTGACGTAGGCCACGGGCCGGCCGAGTCGCGCGGAGAGTTTCGCGGCGACTTCGTCGAACGTGAGCGCCTCCGGCCCCGTGAGGACGTGCACTCCGCTTCGTGGGGATGCGTGCGTGAGCTGCGCGACGGCGCCGCGCGCGATGTCGCCACTGTCGATGAAGCCGACACGCCCCGTGCCGAAGGCGCCGAAGAAGCGCCCTCCGCTTCGGATGCTCTCCGCGTTCCGGAGAAGGTTCTGCATGAAGTAGGTGGGCCGCAGCACCGTCCAGCCCAGCCCGCTGGACTGGAGAGAGTCGTCGGCTTGTCCATGCCAGTGGCCGAAGAGGTGGTCCGTCGTCGCGCTCGCCCCTCGCGTCGAGATGCGCACGACATGTAAGACTCCCGCCTCCTTCGCCGCGTCAATCACCGCGCGGTGCTGTCGCACCAGCCCTTCGTGCGGCGTGCCATTCAGCAGGACGCGGTCCACTCCCTGGAGCGCGGCCTTGAGCGACTGGGGAGCGTCGAAGTCGCCCACCACGAACTCAACTCCCAACGACTCGCCCTTGCTCCTGTCCCGCACGAACGCCCGAAACGAGGCGTCGCGCGCACGCAATTGCTGAACGACCTGGCTGCCAATGGAGCC
This sequence comes from Myxococcus eversor, assembly GCF_010894455.1. Taxonomy (GTDB): domain Bacteria; phylum Myxococcota; class Myxococcia; order Myxococcales; family Myxococcaceae; genus Myxococcus; species Myxococcus eversor. Next base: position 185,979 of record NZ_JAAIXY010000004.1, read on the forward strand.
CGTGGCCCCCGTGACGAGGATTTTCATGCGGTCCTTCCGGCTGGAGTGCGCATGATATCTAGTGACAGAAATATTTCTGTAAATGTAAGTTTGTTCCACGTTCGTTGCAGGGGATGGAGGCTGGCGGTAGGGTCCCCCGAGGATGTCGAGCGAGCTGGGGTTGCGAGAGCGCAAGAAGCTGGAGACGCGGCGGCTGCTCGCGGAGGTGGCCACGCGGCTGTTCGCGGAGCAGGGCTTCGACGCGGTGACAGTGGCGGACATCGCCGCGGCGGCCAACGTGTCGGACAAGACGGTCTTCAACTATTTCCCGACGAAGGAGGACCTGGTCCTCAACGGCCGGGAGGAGCAGGAGTCGGAGTTGCTCCGTGCGGTGCGGGAGCGCTCCGCGGCGGAGCCGGTGCTCGCGGTGGTTCGTCGCCACACGCTGGCCATCGCCGAGCGTCTGAACGCGCTTCCCGCCGAGCGGCGCGCCGCGTTCCGCAAGGTCATCCAGAGCACCCCGAGCGTGCATACCCGCATCCGCCAGATGTCGCTCCAATCCGAGGAGCAGCTCGCGCAGATTCTCGCGGAGCAGACGGGCGCCTCGGCCGGAGACCCGACTCCGCGCGTCGTGGCGAGCATCATCGGCGTGCTGACTCGACTCGCCTACGGAGTCGGCGGAGGCCCGGCCGGCAAGCGCAGGAGCCACGCCGAGACGGTCGAGAGCATCGTCAATGCGTTCGAGCTGTGCGAGCAGGGGCTGGCCGCGTATGGCGTCCGCACGCGGCCCTGAGTCCGGGTCGGATCAGCAGTGCTCGGCGGTGTCGCGCAGGCGCTCGGCTTCGAGCGAGTCGTAGACCTCGCGAATCCAGCGTTCGGCCATGGTGCGGGAGGTGTCGGAGACAGTCCGCGCCTTGTCCTGGGTGTCATCCTCGAACTGCACCACGGGGTTCTTCGCATCGCGCGCGGCGGCGGCTGCCAGCAATTCCCGCTCGGAGGCCGTCGGCTCCAGCTTGAAGAGGTCCACGAGCTGGGACACGGCGCTGTCCTGGAGCTGGCGGTAGTTCAGCAGCCGTGCGGGACCCTGGCGTTCTCGGTATGCCCGCAGCCCCGCTTCGCACAGTCGTGCGAGCATCCGGGCACCATACTCCTCCAGCGACAGCTCCGAGAGCGGCCTCGTGTCCAGGCCGACGCGCGCTGACTCCAGCACTCCGGGCAGCATGTGCGCGCCCCGGTGCTTCTGATGCGAGGCCATGACCTCCACCGGGTCTCGATACAGGAACAGCCACGGCACTCCGGGAAACGCCTGCTGGAGCAGCGGCAGCTCCAGTACGTGCCATGCATCCAGCTTGAGGAAGACGCCCTCTTCCTCGGGGTTCCGCCGTTGCCCGAGCGCCGAGACGACCGCGCGCAGCCACTCGATTCGCTGCGCGTCGGTGACGTGTCGAAGCCGCAGGTGCATGCGCAGGACGACATCCACGGGGCTCGCTTCAGACAGAACGATGTGGCGAGGCAGTGCGGCGAGGAGCTGCGCGAGCAACGTCGACCCACAGCGAGACATGTGGAACACGAGGCCCCTGACGGGCAACCCTGGCCGCACGGCCTGACGCGCCACCAGCGTCTCCATCGACGTCTGGTGTCGGAAGAGCAGGGCGAACGGGTTGCGGAGCCTGCGCTCCAGCGTCTCGTCGAAGAACGGGTCCGTGAAGCGCTTGTCGCCCAGGTGGCACCAGTCGACGCGAGGCACCTCCCCATCGACGTGGATGCGCGCGGGAATCCAGCCCTCCAGTCGCGCATCATCCGGCGCGAGGCTCATACCCAATCTCCGAGCCAGCTCCGACGCGCGTCCCGGATGAGGTCCTTCAACTCCTCCGCACTGAAGTGACAGCCATGCTCCGCGCCCAGGCGGGTCGCCAGCGCGAGGAAGGCCGACACCTCCATCGGGGCTCGCAGCGCCTCCTGGAGCGTCAGGTCCTCCAGGACGCGTTGGCGGAAGCGCTCGAAGTCCTCACGCGACACGGGCGCCGCCAGGAGCCATGGCCCGCTCGAAGACCTCACGGAGCCAGTCATCCACCACGCAGTCGAGCACCAGGTGCACGCGGTCCGTGTCCCCGAAGTTGTCCACGCGGTGGGGGAGGTTGAAGTTCAGGTACCAGCACTCGCCGGGCTGGAGGTCCACACGCTGGCCCGCGAGGACGAAGGCCACGTCGGGATGCGTGACGATGGGGATGTGGAGGCGCACCTCGCCATCCTCGAAGCCCAGGTTGTAGTCCGTGTGCTCGCGGATGTGCGCCCGCGCCGCGAGCTTCAACAGTCGCGCCGAGCCGATGGGACATTGGAACGCCGCGAGCGCCTCGCGAAACGCGGGGCAGCGCCCGAGCAGCGGTGTGTCCTCGTAGCTCTGCCGTGCCGTGGGGTCGGGGTAGAGCCGTCCCTCCATGCCACCCACGGAGCGCAACGGCACGCCGCTCCAGTCGCCCTCGTAATAGCGGGTGTTGAAGTGCGGCACCCACGTCTCCGCGGGCAGTCGCGCCAGTTCGTCCCGCAGTCGCGCCGCATCGAAGGAGAGAGGCAGTCGGAGCCGATCGGGCACGGGTGAAGGGGCCATGTGGTGGAGTTCTACACCGTTCCCCTGTCCCACGGCTCAGGCCGGGGTGCCCGCCCTGGCTCGATGTTCGGCCTTCGCTCGCGCCAGGGCCGCGTGGGCTCGGGCCAGCGTCTCGCGAGGGTCCTCTTCACCCGCGACGGCCACCACTGCGCTGTGGAACTCGAAGGACCCGAGCTCCTCATGGAGCCGGGCGCGCACGGCCTCCGTGGCCTCGGCATCCTGGCCCGGCAGCGCCACGAGTAGCGAGCCTCCCTCCCAGCGCACCGCGAAGCCGGTCGGCGCGCCCACGTCCTCCAGGCGCCGCGCCACGTCGCGCAGCGCGCTGTCTCCCACGTCGAATCCCTGCCGCAGGTTGAGCCGGCCCAGTCCCACCAAATCCACCAGGAGGATACCGCATGGCACGCCGTCTCGACGGCAGCGACCAATCTCCCGCAGCAGGCGCTCCTCGCCGACACGCCGCGTGGCCAACCCCGTGAGCGCATCCACGCGCAGCATTCGCTCACGGTCATCCCGGGGCGAGGTGCTCCCCAGCTCGGAGAGCGTGAGGAGCTGCGCGGTTCCGCCTGGAATGGGGAAGGGCCGGGCCACCCAGCGAATCCTTCGCGGACGTGGGTGTTCCAGCGAGAGCGTCAGGTGCAGTCCCCGGGAGGACTCCGACGCGAGGTCGAGCAGCAGTGAGCGGCCGGAGGGGTCCGCCGTCAGTCCCGCCACGTGCTGACGGAAGGCATCGAACGTCAGCTTTGGAATGGCCTCCTGCGGCAGGCCCAGCATTTCCGACAGCGCGGCGTTGCCCGCGAAGGGTTGCCGCCCGGGCGCCACCAGCAGTGTCGCCACGTCGAGCGCTTGGATGGCGTCGCGGATGTGCGCCAGCGCGGCGACCTCCGAGCGCGAAGGCTCCTGTCGCGAGCGCCCCAAGTCCCGGGCCTCCATCCGCGCACGGGACTTCAGCTCCAGGTCTCCCGCCACGCGTCGGGCCAGCTCACGCAGCGCGGCCAGGTCCTCCGTGCCGAGCACGAGGGGCCGCGTGTCGATGACGCACAACGTGCCCAGGACCTCTCCACTCGGCGTCACCAGCGGCGCGCCCGCGTAGCTGCCGACGATGCCGTCGCGCACCAGCGGGTTGTCTCGAAACACCGGATGGCGCGTGGCGTCCGGGACGACCAGCGACTCGCGGCCCATCACCACGTGATGACAGAAGGCCCAATCCCGGGGCGTGCCCCTGTCTCGCGCGAGCGCATGCGGCAGCCCCACGTGCGCCTTGAACCACTGCCGGTCTCCCAGCACCAGCGTCAGCAGCGCCACGGGCACGGCGAAGGCCTGCGCCACCTCGGTGACCAGCTCCTGGAGCTCCGTCTCGGGCGGGCCCTCGTCCACCAGTCGCATCGCTTCGATGCGCTCCAGTCGCTGGCGCTCGTCGTCCGTCGAACTCTCCGTGGGTGTGGAGGGCAGGGGGCGCTGGCCCGCGAGGACGCGACGCACGGTGTCCCGCACCGTCTCCACGGGTGCACGGCGGCTCAAGAGCGAGTGGATGCCCAGCGCGTCCTTGAGCTGCCACGCCCGCACGCGCAGCTCGTCGAACGCCGTCACCACCACCACCTGCGTGGCTTCCGCATCCTGGCGCTCGCGCAGCCAGGTCAACAGCGAGAAGCCATCCACGCGCGGCAGCGCCAGGTCCGTGAGGAGCAGGGCGGGGGCGCTGCGCTGTCGCACCACCTCCTGTGCCTCCGCGCCATCCCGAGCGAGGACACCCTCCAATCCCTCTCCGGCGACGAGGGCAAGCAGGCCAGCGGCTCGGTGCGGGTCAGGCTCGGCGATGAGGGCGTAGCGGGCCATGTTTCACGGATGCTGCCACGGATGGCGGCTCACCGGTTACAGGGCTCGCACCCGTCAGGTTGCCCGGGTGTCATCAGTTGAGGATGACCTACCGGGACTCTCCTGGAGGAACGGGGGCTGCCTGGGGGTAGCGGACGAAGAGGCGACGCAGCGCGCCTCGCTGACGGCCCAGCTCCTCCGTGCGTGCCGCCGAGTCCACCAGCAGCATCAGCCCCAGCCCCACGCATGCCGGAATCAACGGAAGTACCCAGCCGAAGTCCGCCGCGAGCCAGCCCACCAGCCCGACGTGCAGCACGCCGAACCCGAGCGCCGTCAGCGCCACGGCGCGCAGCGTGCGCGCGCGTCGACACCGCCAGCCGAAGAGCAACACCACCACCGCCGTCTCCAACAGGCCCGCCAGCGCCACGAGCCCCGACGAGCGCATCAGCCGCTCCGCGCGCAGGTTGTCCAATGCGAACGCGTGAATCTCCACGCCCGGCACCGCCACCTGTCCGGGGAGCGTGCTCTGGCCATGGAGCCCCGTCGCGGTGACTCCCACGAAGAGCGTCTTGCCTCGCAGCGCCAGGTCCAGTCCCACCGAGCGCGGATCCGCCTGGAGCACATCCGCCAGGCTCACCCGGGGCAGCCAGTCCGGCGCGGGCAGGCGCATCAGCGGCGCGCCGTCGTCGACGGTCGCCCGACGCAGCAGGGACTCGAACTGTTCCGGCATCAGCCGCAGCGCGGTGGCGAGCGCCAGGGAGGGCCAGACGTGCCCGTCCACGCCGACGACGTAGGGATAGCGACGGATGACGCCATCCGAGTCCACCAACATGTTCAATGTGCCGCTGCCCTGCGCCGCCATCCGCAGCGGAGCGATGCTGCCAGCGACCTCCAGGGCCTGCAGTCGCAGCGAGTCCACGGGCAGCGGCAACGGCGAGCCGAGCGCCCCGTCCACGAGCGGCGGCATCATCGATACGTCCTCGGTGAGCGCGGCGGCGCCCAGGATGACGGTACCGTTCTCCGCGAGCGACTCCGCCAGCCGGGCATCCCCGTCCTGTGCATGCAGCCGTGCTTCCAGGTCCGCCACCAGCGCCGCGCCCGCGGGCTGGTCCGCGAGGCCCGAGTCGCGCAGCGCCCCCAGCACGTCCTCGCCCAACTCCAGCGCATCACGTGAGCCGGGCTGGTCGAACACCACGTCCACCGCCACCGCCGCGGGACGCTGGGCCGCCATCGCGCGAAAGGCCCGGGCCCACGTCGCGCGTGACAGCGGCCACCGCTCGCCCAGCGCGGACAGCGCCCGGTCATCCACCTCCACCAACACCAGGTCCGCGCTGCGCGGGACTCCCGGCAGGAGCCGACTCACGGCCTGGTCATACAGCGCGCGCTCGAACAGCCCTGGCGCGCCCCCCGTCACCGCCGTCACGCCCGCCAGCGCGAGCCCCACCACTCCCGCCAGTCCTCGCCACATCGCGGGGGAAGGGCGAGGGAGGCGGACACCACGCGCGGGTGACTCGGGGCTCGGAGGCATCAGTGGGCTCAGGGGCGGAGGTCGAACGCGAAGATCTTCGAGGGGAAGCCGATGAAACCATCAGCATCCACCGGAAGCACGCGCCAGAACCACTTGCCCGTGAGGTCCGTCGGCACGGTGAACGCCTGTCCTTGCGCGTCGTACGTGCGCACGCTCGCGGCGAAGTCCGCGGTCCGGCCCAGCTCCACGCGGTACGTCTTCGCGCCCGCCACCGTGAACCACTCCAGCTTCGGCGGCGTGGTGAAGCTGCCTCCCCGCGGCCCGTTCAGCAGCGGCGCGGTGAGCAACGGCCGGGGTGCCTCCGGCGCGGCACCGGGCAGCACGCGGGAGCCGTGGCCTCCAGCCACCTCGACCTCGCCCAGGTCCGCGCCCAGCGCGACCTTGCCCTCGAGCGTCTCCAGGCGGCTGCCGCCGTCCTCTTGCGCCGACACGCGGAACTGCGTTCCCCGCACGCCTGCCACCGCGCCTCGCGTGCGCACCTCGAACACGGAGCCCTCGCCGCCCGGCGCGGCCACCGTCTCCACCGTGCCGCGCATCAGCTCCAGCCGCACCACGCGCTTCGAGTTCGCGCCCAGCTCGATGGCACCCAGGCGCAGCAGGCTGTCCGCCGTCACCCGCACCCGGCTGGTGTCCGCCAGCTCCAGCTCCGCGCTCGCGTCCTTGCTCGTCTGGAACAGCTCGCCCGTGTAGAGCGAGTCCCCTACGCCTCGGGGCCGCAGGCTGTCGGAGCCGGGGCCCGCGGAGACGTCTCCACTGGCCGCGCGCACCTGGGCCACGCGGGGCTGCGCGGGACGCTCGACGTAGGCGAGCTGGAGCTGGCCCGGCTCCCCCGGTACCGCCGGAGGTGCCACCGCGGACACGCGCGTGCGCGCCACGCCCGCGGACACCAGCACGTCCGCCGCGGCCTTCGCCACCGCGAGGCCCTGTCCATCCAATCGCTCCGCGTCCGGCAGCCGCGCGGCCACCGTCACCGAGCGGATGGCGGGTCGCGACGCGAGGGCCTCCGCCACGTGCTTCAAGCACGCCTCCGTCGCGGGACCCTTCGGCTCCAGCTTGCGTCCCAGCTCCACGCGGCCGTTGACGAAGCGCAGGCCGCCGCACGCGTCACCCTGTGCCGCGTCCTGGGCCCAGGCTTGGGAGCCCGACAGGGCGAACACCATCAGCCAGGGAAGGGTCCGAGTCATGGCGTGGCCTCTTGCGCCGAGGGCTCGGCGGTCTTCACGATGTTGAACTCGACGCGGCGGTTGTTCTCCCGGCCCCTCGTCGTCGCATTGCTTTCCACCGGCTTCGCCTCGCCGTAACCCACCGCCTCCAGGCGCTCCGGCGCGGTGCCGGCCTTCACCAGGAACTCGCGCACGTTGTTCGCGCGGCGCTGCGACAGGTCCAGGTTGCTCGTGTCCGAGCCCTGGTCATCGGTGTGTCCCTCCACGCGCACCCGCTCCAGTTGCGGGTTCGCCTTGAGGACCGCGGACACCTGCGCGAGCAGGCTGTAGGACTTGGGCAGGATGACGTCCTTGCCGGTGGCGAAGTAGACCTTCTCGAGGATGACGATGCGCGAGCCTTCCAGCCGCACGCTGGACTTGCCCTTGTCGGGGCACCCGTCCTCGTCCTTCACGCCGTTGATGGTCTCCGCTTCCAGCGGGCAGGCATCCACCGCGTCCGCCACGCCGTCGCGGTCATTGTCCAGGTCCGGGCAGCCGTCCGTGTCCTCGAAGCCGTCCATGTCCTCGGGCTCGGTGGGGCAGCGGTCCTCGGTGTCGATGAGCCCGTCGCCGTCGGTGTCCACCGCCGGAGGCGCCAGCGTCAGCGGGGTGCTCTGCGTCGGCGTGGAGCCGGTACCCGTGGGCGCGGTGTGCTCGTCCAGCGCGTCCGGGCAGCCATCCTCGTCCTGGTAGCCGTTGAACGTCTCCGGCTCGCCGGGGCACACGTCGGGGCCATCCAGGATGCCGTCGTTGTCGTCATCCGGGTCCAGGCAGTTGTCGTCGTCCTGGAAGCCATCGAAGTCCTCGGGCCCCAGCGCGCAATGGGACGGGGACGTGGCCGCGGGCGCCGAGGCAGTCCAGGCGAGTCCTCCGAGCAGGCGGAAGCCCGGCGTCCCGTAGCCTCGCGTGAGGCCCGGTCCCGCGCCCACGTGCGCCGACAGCTCCTTCGTGACGCGGTACTTCACCGCGCCGAGCGCCTCCAGTGGACGCTCCTCGGAGTTGGACTCCTTGAGCCCCAGCGCGCCCGCCAGCGTCGCGGCGACGGACAGCTTCTGCGTGAGTGGCACCTCCGCGCCCACGCCGTAGGTGAATTCATTGCCCACGCGCAGGTTGCGCAGCTGCTGCTCGCCGCGCAGATTCACGCCGACATTCGCCAGCAGGCGCAGCGAGCCTCCCACCCACTCGGCCGCGAGCCTCGGCTGGAAGGTGAGCCCCTTGGCGCCCAGGTAGTCCGCCGCGCCCGCCGTGGGCAGTGTCACCGGGGCGACGAGGGCCAGGTGCAGGCCGCCCTCCGTCGACAACAGCCTCAGCTTCGGCACCAGCCGCAGGTCACCCACGCCCGTGCCAGCGGCGCCGTTCGCCAGCGTGGGGGAGATGGCCGTCGCGGGCTGCGACGTCGTCGTGGTGAGGGGCAGCGACACACCCAGCTCCACCCTGTCAAACAGGGCCACCGCTCCCATCAGGTCCACGGAGAGCTGACTGTCGACGATGCGATACACGAACTCGTCGCGACGCGGATCCAACAGGTTGAGGGGATCCTCCGCGTAGTTGACCGACAGCCCCAGGTTCCAATCCAGGTGCTTGCCCACGCGCGCGCCATGCAGGCCGAGCACGTCGTAGGCGCCCGGCCCGGGCTTGTACTGCTGCACGTCGATGGCCTGGGAGGCCTGGACCTGCGCTCGGGCCGTGCCCGTCGTCAGGAGGAGGGCACCGAGCAGCGCCAGCGTCAGGGAACTTCCGACGTCAGCCGCGCGCCGCGCCAGGGTCCTCGTGCTCCGCCCGCGAGAGGCGGGAGGGAGGGGGTGAAAATGCACTCGCATGGCCCGACGGTGCCAGAAGGGCCTGGGCCACATCAACGTGCCGCCAACAATTGCGAGACGTGGCGAGCCAGCGAGGGCAGGGGCTGCGGCTTGGGGAGCACCAGGTCCACCCCGAACTCCCGGGCCCGCGCCGTCAACTCCGGCGAGGCGAACGCCGTGAGCAGCACCACCCGCGTGTCCGGCGTGAAGCGGCGCACGAAATCCGCCAACACCAGACCTTCCTCGGATTGCGTGCCGCTCAACCGCAAGTCGCTGATGACCAGGTCGTAGCGGCCCGTCGTCATCAGCCCCAGCGCCTCATCCAGCGCCTGCGCCGAGTCCACGCGATACCCCGCGCTCGCGAAGAACTGACCCAGCACCCAGCACAGCGCGGATTCGTCGTCGACGATGAGGAGGTTCTGGGACACGCGCGGGCCGTGAGCAAGTCAGGGGCCAGGGGTCCATTTCACCCGGCCTCGCCGAGTTTTCCGGCACTTGCGGGCCCACCTCCCTCCAACGGAGGCGGGGTTTTCCAGATCACGGATCCGACTTCTGGAATCCAGATCTGTTGATTCCCAAACGTTTCAGCCGCTCATAGAGGGAGGAGCGGGGGATTCCGAGGCGGAGGGCGGCGCGCTCGACGTGGCCATTCTCGCGGCGCAGCACGCGTTCGATGTGGCGGCGCTCCAGCTCCTCCAGCGTCAGGTCGTCCTCGACGCGGGCCTCGTCGGTGGAGGCCTCGAAGCGCAGGTCTCCCCGGGACAGGGGGCCGCCGCCGGACAGCAGCACGGCGCGCTCCAGCACGTTGCGCAGCTCGCGGATGTTGCCGGGCCAGGGGTATCGCGTGAGCGCGGCCTCCGCGTCAGGCTGGAGTCCCACGCCGCCCCGTCCGCGCGCGCCGGCCATCTCCGCGAGGAAGTGGCGCGCCAGCACGAGGATGTCCTCGGTGCGCTCGCGCAGGGCGGGCACATGGAGGATGAGCGTGCTGATGCGGAAGTAGAGGTCGCTGCGGAAGCGCTTCTCGCGAGTGGCGACGTTCAGGTCCTGGTGCGTGGCGGCGATGAGGCGCACGTCGACGCGCCTGTCGCGCACGTCACCGAGCCTTCGGAAGCGCTTCTCCTCCAGCACCTTGAGGAGCTTGGGCTGGACGGCCAGGTCCATGTCGCCAATCTCGTCGAGGAACAGCGTGCCCCGGTCCGCCACTTCCAACAGGCCCTGCTTCGCGGCCACCGCGCCGGTGAAGGCGCCCTTTTCGTGGCCGAACAGCTCCGAGTCCAGCAGGTCCTTGGACAGCGCCGCGCAGTTGAGGTCAACGAAGGGCGCGTCCGCGCGCGGGCCGCCCTCGTGCAACCAGCGCGCGAGCACGCTCTTGCCGCTGCCCGTCTCACCGGTGACGAGCACGGGGCTGTCGCTGTGCTGCATGCGCTCGGCCTCGGCGCGCAGGCCCTGGATTGCGGCGCTGGTGCCCAGGAAGGGGTCCACCGTGGCGCGGGCGGTGCGGGACAGGTCGGCGCGCAGGCGCTGGCGCTCGCGGCGCTGCGCCACCAGTCGCTCCAGCACGACCTTGAGGACGGCCAGCTCCACGGGCTTGGTGAGGAACTGCTCGGCGCCTTCCTTGACGGCCTGGACGGCCAGCTCGATGGAGCCGTGGCCGGTGAGGACGACGAGCGGCACGGCCGCGTCGATCTCCTTGAGGCGGGGCAGCAGCTCCAGCGCGGTGCCGTCCGTGAGTCGGTAGTCCACCACCGCGACGTCGGGGCGGTGCGTGCGGAAGACCTCCTGGGCCTCGGCGAGGCTCTGGGCTTCGTCCACGTCGAAGCCGTGGGCGGTGAGGTAGCCCCTCATGCCCAGCCGGACGCCGGGCTCGTCGTCCACGAGGAGGATGCGGGTTCGAGTCATGAGGCGAGAGAGTCCAGGTGCATGCTGACGGAAGGCGAGGACACCGCTGGTAGCAGCAGAGTGACTTCAGCGCCACCCTCCGGATGGTTGCGCAGGCGAATGACGCCCTGATGTTCCTCCAGGATGCGCTGGACGATGGACAACCCCAGTCCCGTGCCGCCCCGGCGCTTGCTGAAGAATGGCTCGAAGACGTGGGGCAGGTCCTCCTCGCGAAAGCCCGGCCCGCCGTCCCTCACGGTGCAGCGCACCCAGGCGCGGCCCTCCTCCTCCAACTGCGCGGTGGCCACCTTCACCGTGGTGCCCGCGGGCGAGTGCTGCACGGCGTTCTCCACCACGTTGCGGAAGACATGGAACAGCCGCCGCGAGTCCATGCGCACCGGCGGCAGGGTCTCCTCGAGCGTCCGTGTCACCGTCACGCGGGACTGCTCTCCGGTGAGCGCGCACGCGGCCAGCGCCTCCTCGACGACGGGCCGCACGGGACCCTCCACCCATTCGCCCCGGGTGGGGCGGCCATACTCGAACAGCTCCTGGGTGAGGTGGTTGAGGCGGCGCACCTCTCCGCGCAGCACGTCCAGGTAAGGGGCCATCTCCGTGCGGGCTCCGACGGTGGCCTCCACGGCGTCCACCACGGCGGAGATGGAGAAGAGCGGGTTTCTGACTTCGTGGGCCACGCCCGCGACGATGGCGCCCATCGCGGCCATCGTCTCGCTGCGGCGCAGGCTGGCCTGCAGCTCCAGCAGGCGCGTCACCTCGGTGGCGACGACGATGATGCGAGAGTCCTCTCCGCCCACTTCGTCCACCCACGCGGCGGACAGCTCCCACGTGCGACGCGAGCGCGCGTCCTTCACCTCGCGCGTGAGGCTGCCATGCGTGCGGCGGAGCTCCTCCACCAGCGGCAGCGTGCTGGACCACGGTGGCTCGCTGGCGACGGTGGACAGGGGCTGACCGGACGGGTCCAACCCGCCGAAGAGGATGCACGCGGCGGCGTTGAGGCGCTGGATGGTGCCGTCCGCGCCGAGGACGATGAGCGGCGAGGTGACGGCGTCGAACGTGCGGCGCCACTCCTGGGCGGAGCGACGGAAGCTCTCGTGGAGGCGCTGGCGCAGTTCGTCCGCGAGGTAGCGGTCGGTGATGTCGGTGACGACGCAGCCCACGTGCAGCTCGCCCTGGCTGTCCTTCGCGGAGGCCGCCGCGCGGCTGCGGACCCAGCGCACGCGGCCGTCGGCGCAGATGAGGCGGTGCTCCAGCTCCACCTCGGAGCCGGGCGCGAGCGACTCGATTCGGGCGCGGTAGCGAGCGCGGTCCTCGGGGTGGATCATCTCCGCCCACAGAGGCGGCGGGCCTCCGCCAGGGCCGGGCTCGGCGAAGGCCGAGGCGGGGTAGCCGGTGGTGCGCTCGATGACGGGCGTGCAATAGAACTCGCGCAGCGCGCCGTCGCGCAGCTTGCCGCCCCACAGGTAGTCAGGCAGCGAGCGCGTGAGGACGTCGAGGAGGCCCTCGTGTTCCTGGAGGCTCTGCTCGGCGCGCATGCGCTCGGTCAGCTCCGAGAGCGCGGCGATGACGCCGAGCACCTCGCCGCCAGCGCCTCGCACGCGCGAGTAGCTGCCGAACCAGAAGCGGGGCTCGCCCGGCGCGGCGGGAGTCTCCACCTCCAGGCAGGTGTCCTGGACGGGCGCGTCCGTCTCCAGCGCGCGTTGGAGCCGCGGCGCGAGCATCCGCCCCAGCGCCGGCATCACCTCCGTCACGTGACGGCCCAGGTGTCCGCCCGCGGGCAGGCCGTTCATCGCGGCGAGGGCCGCGTTGACGTGGATGTAGCGCAGGTTGCGGTCGAAGAAGGCGAAGCCCACGGGCGTGACGTCCATGATGGCGTCGCGCAGGGCGCTGGAGTCACCGGCGCTGCGCAGGGCGGCGTCGCGCTCGCGGCGGGTGCGTTCCCGGGCGTGCGCGAGCAGCAGCGCGGGCGTGCCGGCGCAAGCCATGACAAGCGCCGCGGTGGAGAGGACGCGGGGAAGGGGACTCGCCGCATCCGCGCTGGCCCACGCCCATTCTATGAGGGCGGCGAGCGCGGTGGCCATGAGGACGGCCAGCAGCATCTGACGACGGGTGGGGAACTCGTGCATGGGGGTGTGAGGAGCGCGAGCCTAACCGGAATCGCGCTCGGCACCGCGCCGCCAGGCCTGGGGACGGGTGCCTCCGTCGTTCGGTGAGCAAGGGGGCGGGTCCTCCGCGCCCGCCAGGCTCACGCGGGACCCGGCTGCTCCTGGTGCATCCCCGACTCGCGCGCCGCGCGCTCCAGCAGGGCCCGCACCTCTTCGTCGGAGGTCTGCTCGAACTGTCGATACCAGAGGCCCACCGCGAAGAACGGCTCCGGGGTCCGCGCGCACACCGTCTCGTCCGCCAGCGCTTCAATCGACTCGCACGTCTCCAGCGGTGCCACGGGCACGGCGACGATGATGCGAGTGGGACCCAGCTGACGGAGCGCTGTCACCGCGGCGCGCATGGAGGAGCCGGTGGCGAGTCCATCGTCCACGAGGATGACGTTGCGTCCGCGCACGTCCAGCGCGGGCCTGCCCTGACGGTAGTGGGCCTCGCGACGCCGCAGCTCCAGGCTCTCTCGCTCGGCGACCTCGTCGATCTGCTCAGGGAGGATGCCCGCCTCGTCAATCACCTCGGGGTTGAGCACGCGCACGCCGCCGGTGGCGATGGCGCCCATCGCGAGCTCCTCGTGACCGGGAGTCCCCAGCTTGCGGACGATGAACACATCCAGGGGCGCGCCCAGCATCCGTGCCACCTCGTAGCCCACGGGGACGCCGCCGCGTGGCAGGGCCAACACCCGCGTGTTCGGGCGATGGCCATGATGCGCGAGACGCTCCGCGAGGACTCGGCCCGCGGTGAAGCGGTCCTGGAACAGAGGGCCTTGCATGTGAAGCTCCTTGTCGGCTGCCTCCTGGCACATCTCTCCCGGCAAAGCTGGCCACGAAGCGCGCGGGAGAATCGGTCCGCCCCGCTCACCGCTCGTCGGACGAGCAGGGCAAGGGCCTCCCGAGGTCCGCCCGTCGGGAGCGCCTTCGCGAGGGGCTCCCGGCGGGACGGCCGCCTGGCGGTCAGGGGGCCTTGGTGCCGGAGTCGCTCGCGATGATGGTGGGCATGCCCCCCGGCTGCCCTGGAGGCGGTGGGTCGTGGATGCCCGGAGGGGTGATGTCCGGCGGGAGCGGCGGCTCGATTTCCGGTGGATTGCGCTGAGGAGGCTCCTCCTCGGGCGGTTGCCGGCCTGGCGGCTCCCGCTGGGGCGTCCTCGGGTCGGGCTCCTTTACCGGGTTGTTGGGTGTCGGCTCGCGCGTGGGCGGCAGTGGCGTGGGCAATCCGGGAATCGGCGGTTGCTGCGTCGGCATGCGTGGGGTGCTCCTGAAGAGGTCGTCTATCCGCCCGCTCAACCTGTGCACGCCCGGGCAGGCGGGCACCGCCCCGGACAGGTCTCAAGCAGGGCCTTGGGCCCTCATGGGCTCAGGGGTGGCGAGCGTCCCCTCGGGGCCTGGAGCCTCCGTCCCGTGGCTGCTGCACCGCGGCACGAGCGCCTTCACGTTCCCCGGATGGGGTTCATCGAAAATCGAACAGGAGGCACGACATGAAGGCAGCCATTTGGGGGCTCGGGGGGCTGGGGGTGGGCGTGGGGTTGATGTACTGGACGGATCCGCGCAGTGGCCGGTGGCGCAGGTCGCACCTGCAAGGCAAGGCGGTGCACGCCGCCCACGAAGCTGGAAGCGCGGCGGGTGTCGTGAAGAGGGATCTGGCCCAGCGCTCACGGGGCCTGTTCCTGGAGTCCATCGGCCGGTTCCGCTCCGAGACGGTGGACGACGTGACGCTCGCCGAGCGCGTCCGCTCCGCGCTGGGCCGCGTGTGCTCGCATCCGGGCTCCGTGAAGGTGGCCGCGCGCGATGGCGTGGTGTCACTGGAGGGCTCCATCCTGCTCGAGGAGCTCAAGCGCGTGGTGCCGTTCATCCGGCGCGTGCGCGGGGTGCGCGGCGTGGAGAACCGGCTGCTGCCCTTCGCGGACTCGACGCGTCGGTCCGAGCTTCAGGGCGGGCGCGCGCGGGGGGGACCGTCGCGGACCTTCGGCCCGGCGCATTGGTCTCCTTCCGCGCGGTTCTTCGGCGCGCTCGGGGCCCTGTCGCTCGCGTCGGGAGCCATCCAGCGGCGCGGCATCCTCGGGGGGTTGCTCGGCGCGGGAGGTCTGGTGTTGGGGCTGCGCGCGCTCAGCAATCTGGACCTGCGGAGTCTCACCGGCCTCGGCGTGGGACCCCGCGCCATCACCCTGCACAAGGACATCACGGTGAACGCGCCGGTGGAGGAGGTCTTCGCGTTCTGGGACGCGATGCAGAACTTCCCTCGCTTCATGACGCACGTGGATGAGCTTCGCGTCGACACCGAGGGCCGCTCGCACTGGAAGGTGAAGGGCCCCGCGGGTCTCCACTTCGAATGGCAGGCCGTCGTCACGCAGCGCGTGCCCGGCAAGCTGCTCGCATGGAAGAGCGTGCAGGGCACGTCCGTGGAGAACGCGGGTGTCATCCACTTCGAGCCCACGCCGAAGGGCGGCACGCGGGTGGACATCCGCCTCTCGTACAACCCGCCCGCGGGCGCCATCGGCCATGCCTTCGCGCGCATGCTGGGCGTGGACCCGAAGCGGCAGATGGATGATGACCTGCTGCGCCTGAAGTCCCTGTTGGAGCGAGGCAAGGCCACGGGGCGAGAGACGGTGACGCGCGAGTCCCTGTCGACAGGGCGCGGTCGACCGTCGCTGATGCACTGAGGCCCCGCTCGGAGGGAGGGCGGGCGGCCGGGTCGCCAGCTCCCGCGGGATTTGCGCACCCCCGGCTCCGCGTCGATGGGTGCGCAATTCTTGCGCGCACCGGGGCCGTTTCGCCCCCGTGTGACTGGCGTGGTGCTTGCTTCGGAGTTCCTCCTCCGATGCGGGGCGAGCGGTTAATCTCGGGCCCTGAAACCATGGCGGAAACCTTGTTCGAGGAGCTGAAGCGGTACGTGGGCTTTGGAGCGCGGGACGAGCAGTCACTCGTCGGCCTCCACGCCATCGCGCATCCGCATTTCCCCCGCATCGCTCGCGTCTTCTACGACCGCATCCTGGAGCACGAGGGCGCGCGTCGGGCCCTGGAGGGCGGCGAGAGTCAGGTGGGGCACCTGCGCGGCACGTTGCAGGTGTGGATGGACCAGCTCCTGCGGGGCCCATGGGACGAGGCGTACTACGCCCTGCGCTGCCGCATCGGCCGGATGCACGTGCGCATCTCCCTGCCGCAGCACTACATGTTCGGCGCGATGAATGTGCTGCGCCAGGAGCTCAACGCCATCATCGACTCGGCGTACCTGGACCAGCCGGAGACGCTGCACGGCGCCCGCGCGGCGCTGGGGCGCATCCTGGACCTGGAGCTGGCCATCATGCTCCACACGTATCGCGAGGACCTGCTCGCGCAGCAGGCGCGCCACGAGCGACTGGCGACCTTCGGCCAACTGGTGGGCTCCATCGGCCACGAGCTGCGCAACCCGCTGGGCGTCATCGAGACCTCGCTCTACATCCTGCGCAGCCGCGCGGGTCCGTCGATTGACGAGCGCACGACGAAGCACCTGGACCGCATCGGCGAGCAGGTGGGCATCGCCAACCACATCGTGTCCGACCTGCTGGACATGATTCGGGACCGGCCGCTGCAACGCCAGGAGGTCTGGCTGGACGAGGTCTGGCAGGAGGCCCTCAAGGCCGTGGCCCGGCCGGACCTGGTCCGCGTCACCGCGGAGGGACTGGTGGCGCTGCCGCCGGTGCATGGAGACGCCGGGCAGCTGCGCCAAGTGTTCGTCAACCTCTTGGAAAACGCGGTGCAGGCGCTGGAGGAGTCGGGTGGCGACGTGACGCTCATCGGCGCCACACGCGAGTCCGGTGGGGTGGAGTTGGTGCTGGAGGACTCGGGGCCGGGCGTCAGCGACGTCATTCGAGGACGCCTCTTCGAGCCGCTGATGACCACGAAGGCGCGGGGCATCGGCCTGGGCCTGCCGCTCGTCCGGCGCATCCTGGAGCGGCATGGCGGCACCATCACCTACGCGCCGCGCGCGGGGGCCGGAGCCCGCTTCGTGATTCAGCTTCCCAGCACGCCCGAGGAGGGGCCCCATGCGCCATTACCTCCTGCTGGATGACAACCGGGCGCTGGCGGAGAACCTGGCGGAGATCCTCCGGGACGAGGGCCACCAGGCCACCGTCGTCGTCTCCGGTGACGAGGCGCTGCGCGAAGTGGGCACCACGCGCTTCGACGCGCTGGTGACGGACATGCGCATGCCCGGCATGAGCGGCGCGGACGCGGTGCGCCGCATCCGGCGGGTGGACCCGGGCCTGGCCGCGGTGGTGATGACGGCCTATCCCCGCGAGGACGATTTGGAGACGGCGCGGCGGGAGGGCCTGCTCGCGGTGTTGCCCAAGCCCGTGCCCATCTCCATGCTGATGGGCCTGCTGGCGAGTGCGCGGCGCGACGGGCTGGTGGTGGTGGCGGAGGATGACCCGGCGCTGAGCGACAACCTCTCCGAGGTGCTGCGCGCGCGGGGTTTTTCATGTGTGACGGTGGCGTCGGTGCTGGACGCGGACCTGCTCTCGTGCGCGGCGCCCTTCGCGGCGCTGGTGGACCTGCGCATGCCCGGCGGGCCCGACGGCGAGACGCTCCGGAGGCTGCGCGCGCGCTATCCGAGCCTGCCCACCTTCGTCATGACGGCGTGGCCGGACCTGGCTCCGCTGGACGTGGGCGTGGAGGTCTTCTCCAAGCCCTTCGACACGGGAGCGCTCATCGGCGCGTTGGAGTCGAAGTACGCCGAGCGCCCCGAGGCCCGGCCATGACCGAGCCCACGGCCCAGCCTCCCTCTCGCGTCCTCGTCGTGGACGACAACGCGGCGTTTCTCGACAACCTGGGGGAGTTGCTAGGGGACGCAGGCTACGCGGTTCATGCGGCGTCGACGTGTCGGGGGGCGCGGGAGAAGGCGCGCGAGGGCTTCGACGTGGCGCTGGTGGACCTGCGCCTGCCGGATGGTGACGGGACGGCGCTGGCGGCGGAGCTGAAGGTGGGTGCGCCGGACTCCGAAGTCGTGCTGCTCACGGGCTTCGCCACGCTGGAGACGGCGGTGGCGGCGGTGCGCGCGGGGGCGTGTGCGTACTTGATGAAGCCATGCGCGCCGCGCGAGTTGCTCCTCACGCTGGAGCAGGCGATGCGACAGGTGCGGCTGCACGCGGAGAAGCGCGAGCTGGCGCGGCGCGCGCAGGTGACGGAGAAGCTGGCCGCCGTGGGGACGATGACGGCGGGGTTGTCGCACGAGATTCGCAACCCGCTCAACGCAGCCGCGCTCCAATTATCCGTGCTGGAGCGTCGCGTGCGCAGGCTGCCCGACGGACAGCAGGGCGCGCTCCTGGAGCCGTTGCTGCTGGTGCGCGACGAGATTCGCCGGTTGGACCACATCCTGGAGGACTTCCTCCAGTTCGCCCGTCCCCGGGAGTTCCGCCCCGGCTCCGTGGACGTGAAGGCGCTGGTGCGCCGCGTGGTGGACCTCTTGAGCAGTCAGGCCGAGACGCGGAAGGTGACGCTGTCGCACGTCATTCCGGAGGCGACGTTGCCCGCGCTGTCCGGCGAAGAGGAGCGACTGAGGCAGGTGCTCATCAACCTGTGCCTCAACGCGCTGGAGTCCACGCCCGCGCAAGGCCGGGTGACGTTGACTGTCGGCGCGGAGGAGGGGCGGGTGCGGCTCACGGTGGACGACACGGGCCCGGGCGTCCCGGAGGCGGTGAGGGACCGCATCTTCGAGCCCTTCTTCACCACGAAGGTCCAGGGCTCCGGGCTGGGGCTCCCCATCGTCCACGCCATCGTCACGCAGCACGGCGGGACGCTGGAGGTGGGCACGGCGCCCGGAGGGGGCGCTCGCTTCCTGCTGCGGTTGCCGGTGGCGCGGTAGGGAAGGCCCGCGCCGCACCGGCGTCACCCGCTGGAGAGGTTCAGAAGCCCAGCGGAGGAGCCGCGAGGCTGGACGCGGAGACGCTCGCGCAGAGGATGCAGGCGCTCTGGTTGGAGCCGTCCGCGCGCTTGCCCGGCTTGTCCGCGCTGGCGACCTGACGCCGCTCGTCCATGCCACCACCGGGCTCGTTGGTGAACCAGATGTCGAACTCGTAGTGCACGGGCACGGGCTTGCCATCGAGCGTCGCGGGCTCGTAGCGCCACGTGGTGAGCGCGCGGATGACGCCCTCCTCCAGGCCGGAGAGCCCCTGGAGCGACTTGCAGTCGGTGACGGAGCCCTCGGCGGTGATGGTGCAGCGGGTGACGACCGCGCCCTTGGGGACTGCGGACATGCGCGAGCGCATGTGCTGGGTCAGGTCCGCGAAGTGCATCCTGCTCCCGGACAGGAAGCGGGGCGGGGTGATGCCGGGGCCGAGCGCGAAGACGCCGTCTTGCGCGGGCCTGGGCGTGGTGGCCACGGGGACCGGCGTCGGGAGGGGCTGCTCCACCTGGGGAGGAGCCTCGGCCACCTCGACGGGGGCGACAGGCGCGCTCTCCAGGGCGATGGCGGGAGCCGCCGGCTCCACGTCCAGCGAATAGGGCGTCCGGGGCAGCTCCGTGCGGACGATGCTCTGTGTGTCCGGGATGAGCAGGGGGCGCGGGCCCGGCTCACGCACCTTCTTCGGCGGGGCCTTGAGGGTGGGGGTGCGGACCGGCCGGCCCACGGTGGAGGA
Source organism: Myxococcus eversor (assembly GCF_010894455.1). Lineage (GTDB taxonomy): Bacteria > Myxococcota > Myxococcia > Myxococcales > Myxococcaceae > Myxococcus > Myxococcus eversor. Next base: position 205,564 of record NZ_JAAIXY010000004.1, read on the forward strand.
GATGGCGACGGGCAGGACACGCGGCAGGGGCGCGACGAGCGGCCGGTGGATGGGTGGCTCGTCCACAGCGAAGGCCCGCTCATGGCTCGGGGCGGAAGGGGCCTCGGCGGACACGGTGTCGAGATCGCCGGGCGTCACGGCCATCGCCGGCAAGGGGACCTGAGAAGTTCCCAGCGCGAGGGCGAGCGCGGCGCCGCCCAGTCCACTGACCAGCCGCCAGGACCTGCGCGGGGCATGCGGCTCCGGCATGGCCAGCAGGCGGCGGATGCGTCCGAGCAGCGAGCCTCCATCCGCGCCGAGCGCGAGCAGGGAGGACGGCGGCGCGCGAAGCTGCTCGATGTGCGCGAGCGCGCGCGCATAGAGGAAGGCGTCTCCGCACGACTGCACGGCGAGGTCATCCGCGCAGTGCTCGCGCTCCTCGCGGATGCGGTGCGACAGCCACCAGACGGCGGGATGGTAGAAGAGGAAGGTCTCCACCAGCGCCTGGAGCAGGTTGACCAGGTAGTCATGCCGCTGGATGTGCGCGAGCTCGTGCGCGAGCACCGCCTCCAGTTGCGAGGGAGTCAGTCCGGCGATGGCACCCGCGGGGACGAGGATGAGCGGACGCCACAGGCCGATGACCTGGGGCACATCGACGCGAGCGGAGGCCAGCAGTCGCACGGGGCGCGTCAGGCGCAGCCGCGCGAGCGCTTGCGTCAGGGCCTCACGCCAGGCGGGCGCGGGCTCCTGGGTGTGCAGTCGGGACAGCCGCTGGGCCGCGTACCAGGAGATGAGCATCCGGGCGGACAGCAGCAGCACGCCGCAGCACCAGGCCGGCAGGAGCCACGGCCGCAACAGCTCCAGCCAGGACGCCCCGGCCGCCACCGTCGCGGGCTCGGCCACGGTCTCCAGCGTGGTGCCCGGAGGCAGCGTCGCGGACAGGAGCGTCTGCGCGGACACTCCACCCGCCATGGGAGTCGCGGTGTCCGTCGTCCCCATCAGCGCGCCGAGGAACGTGGCGAGCGGTAGCAGTGCCATGGTCAGCAGGCCCAGACAGGCGACCGCGTAGCGGCCCCGCGCCGAGCGACGCGACATCAAGGCGAGCAGCCCCGCGACCACCAGCGCCACCGCCGCGCCTTGCCATGCGAAGGCGAGCAGGGCTTGTTCCAGTGAGTCCAGCACGTCCATCACTTCCCCCGCCTCTCGTGCTCGTCGAGCAGCTTCCGGATCTCCGCCAGCTCTTCCGCGGAGGCCCGCTTCATCGAAAGCGCCTGGGCCACGACGGTGGACGCCGAGCCGCCGAAGGCCCGGTCCATCAAGTCCCGCAGCAAATCCCGCTGCGTGCGCTTCTGGCTCAGGGCCGCTTCGTAGACATGGGTGCGCTCGCTCTCGTCGCGCTGGACGAGCCCCTTCTCCGTCATGTTCTGGAGGAGCTTGAGGACCGTGGTGTAGCCGGTGTCCTTGTCCTGCGTGTCCCGGAGCGACTCATGCACCCGACGCACGGTGCTGGGCCCCAACTGCCAGAGGACTCGGAGGATGGCCAGCTCGGCGCGTGTCGGCTGCGGTGGAACGGGCATCATTCACGAAAGTATTACGACGTGCGTCGTAACTGTCAACGACGGACGTCGTAGATGCCCGCGATGGAACACCGCGTCGCGCGGAGGGAGGTGTTGGCCCTGGCGTCAGGACTCCGCGGCCAGGTCTCCGGAGAGCTCGTCCGCGTCGGGCTTCACCGGGGCTCCGTCGCCCTGCGAGCCGTACTCCTTGAGGCGGTACTGAATCTTCCGAACGCTGATGCCGAGGACCTCCGCCGCGCGAGACGTGGAGCCCTGCACCATCTCCAGGGTGCGGAGGATGGCCTCGCGTTCGATGGCCGCGAGCGTGGCGCCGGGGATGAGCGCGCCCGTGCTCGTGCCGGTGGGGCGGGGGCCGCGCAGCACGGGCGGCAGGTCGTCCGTCGTCAGCTCCTGGTCCTGGGTGAGGACGACGGAGCGCTCAATCGCGTTCTCCAATTCGCGGATGTTGCCCGGCCAGTCGTGCGCGAGCAGCGCCTGGAGGGTGCCCGGCGCCAGGCCGCGCACCTGCTTGCCGTAGGCCTCGCCGTACTTCTCCAGGAAGTGGTTCACCAGCGCGGGGATGTCGCTCTTGCGCTCCCGGAGCGGCGGCAGCGTGACGCTCACCACGTTGAGCCGGTAGTAGAGGTCCTCGCGGAAGCGGCCCGCCTTCACCTCCGCGGCGAGGTCCCGGTGCGTCGCGGAGACGATGCGCACGTCCACCTTGAGCGTCTGCGTCCCGCCCACGCGCTCCAGCTCCTTCTGCTGGAGCACGCGCAGGAGCTTCACCTGCACGGTGGGGGAGATCTCCCCGATTTCGTCCAGGAAGAGGGTGCCGCCGTCGGCCAGCTCGAAGCGGCCCTCCTTGCGCGCGATGGCGCCGGTGAAGGAGCCCTTCTCGTGGCCGAACAGCTCGCTCTCCAGCAGGTTCTCCGACAGCGCGGCGCAGTGCACGCGGATGAAGGGCTTGTCGCGGCGCGGCGACTCCTGGTGCAGCGCCTGGGCGATGAGCTCCTTGCCCGTGCCGGACTCGCCGAGGATGAGCACCGTGGCGCGCGTGCTCGCCGCGCGGCGCACGACGTCGTAGATGCCCTGGAGCTGCGGGGACTCGCCGATGATGTCGTGGAAGCGACGCACGCGGGTGCGGACCTGGTCCCTGAGGGACTCCGCCTCCTGGCGCAGGCTGCGCTTCTCCAGGGCCTTGGACAGGGTGACGAGCACCTGGTCCGCGTCGAGCGGCTTGAGGAGGAAGTTGTCCGCGCCGGACTTCATCGCCTCGACGGCCATCTCCACGCTGGCGAAGGCCGTCATCATGACGAACGTCGCGTCGCTGCCCTGTTCGCGCGTCGCGCGCAGCAGGCTGAGGCCGTCCATCCGCGGCATGCGCACGTCGGTGAGCACCACCGCGGGAGAGAAGTCGGACACGCGCGCGAGGGCCTCGGCGCCATCGGCGGCTTCGGCCACGTCGTAGCCCTCCTCGCTCAGGATGGTGGCGATGGCGCGGCGGGCATTGTCCTCATCGTCGACGACCAGGATTCGCTGTGCGGACATGGGTGGGGGCTCGGAGGCGGGGTCAGGGGAGGGCGATGCTCACGAGGGGCTTCGCGAGAGGAGCGTCGGGCGCGGCGCGGGGGCTCGCGGCGCGGGCATGCCACGTCTCGACGACGGCCTCGATGCGCGGCGTTATCTGGATGACGGAGCTGGGGAAGCAGTGGGCGGGCAGCTCGGAGAAGATGAGCCGCACCACCTCCGCGTCCAGGTCCGTGGCGACGGCCACATGGGGACGCACGATGAGGTCGGTGAGGTGCGGCGGCTGGCCGGGCCCGCCCACGACGCGCGCCACCGCGCAGCTCTGGTAGAAGAGGACGTTGACGTCCGCCTCGCGCGCCCTCTCCAGGAACGCCAGCAGCGTGCGTCCCTCCACCGCGCCCACCAGCAGCGTCTCCGGAGCCCAGCGTCCGTCCTCCGTCGCGCCGGGCTCGACGAGCGGCAGACCGATGGGCACGGGAGGCGCCCGGTCGCTCGTCAGCACGGCACCCCGCTCGCCTTGCCAATACAGACGCGTTTCGTACTCAGTGATGGTCACGGACGTCATGGGCGCTCCTTCCGCCGGGCCCTGTTCCGGCATTGCCCTTTCAACCCGTGTGCCGCGGAGGTGCTTCATGGTGGACCGGGGATTCACCCTCCAGCCCCGGACGGGCGAGCGAGGGTAACTCATGGAAGCCCGAAGAGCCGTAGCACCGTGGGGCCCGTCAAGCTGACCAGCAGACAACCGGCCAACATGAGGGGAAGCCCCAACTTGAGCAACTCGGTGGTGTCGAGTCCCTCGCCCGCGGCCATGGCGTTGGGCGGGGTGCTGATGGCGAAGGGGATGCCGAACGAGCACCCCATGGCGACGAGGATGGGCGTGGACGCGGAGGGCTCCACGCTCAGGGCCAGGGGCATGAGCAGCGCGGCGGTGCCGGTGTTGCTCATCAGCGCGGACAGCCCCGCCGCGACGACGACGAGCGCCCCCAAGCGGGCCTCGCGAGGCCACGCCTCCAGCCGGGCGCCATCGAGTGCGTGGGCGACGAGGCCGGAGTGTTCCAGCAGTCTTCCCAGCGCGAGGCCACCGGCGATGAGCAGCATCGTGGACCAGTCGAGTCGTCCCAGGTCCTCGCGCTTGAGCAGTCCGGTGCCGAACAGCAGCGCGGTGGCACCGAGGGCCACCACCGGTGCGGGCACGCCGTGCAGCGGCTCCGTCAGCCAGGCCACCACGCAGGCGGCGCTCACCGCGAGCACCCGTCGACCGGAGCTGTCGAGCATGCGGGCTGGCTGTGCGGGCAAGGTCAGCAGGCCGCGCATGGGGAAGCGCAGCAGCACGAGGCCGAAGCCCAGGAGCAACATGAGGAGGGTGAGGGGCAGGGCAAAGGCCATCCAGCCCGCGAAGGTGACGTGTGCGTGAGCGCTGGCGGCGGAGACCGCGAGGGCGTTGGGGCCGCTGCCCACGGGCGTCGCCATTCCGCCCAGGTTCGCGCCCAGCGCCACGCCCGCGAGCAGGGCCGGTCGCAGCGGAGCGCCCGGAGGCGAGGCGAGCAGCAGGGGCCTCAGCGCGGCGAGCATCATCGCCGCCGCGGCCACGTTGGACATCCACATGGAGAGGAAGGCCACGCCGCCCATCACCAGCAGGAGCAGCAGCCGGGGCCGGCCTCGCGACAGGCGGACGACATGCCGGGCCACGGCGGAGTCGAGGCCGTGCCGCATGGCCGCCACCTCCAGCGTGAAGCCTCCGAGGAACAGGATGAGCACCGGGTCCGAGCACCAGGCGAGCACGGACGACAGCCGATACTCCGAACCCAGGGGACCGAGGACCACGGGGGTGGCGCCCAAGAGGAGCAGGGTGGGCACGAAAGGAGGAACCAGCTCCGTGAGCCACAGCACCAGGCACACGCCGGCCACCAGCACCGTGCGCGACGCGACGTCTCCTTGCACGCCGAAGCCCGCGAGTCCCGCCACCGCGCCGAGTCCCACCAGCGCCAGCACGGGCCGCGTCCAACGACGTGGCGACGAGGGCGGAGGAGTCGCCTGGAGAGGCGAGGGGAGCAGGGCCTCTGCGTCATCGCTTGTCGTGGCGAGAGGGGAAGTCATGCGGAGGGCTCGTCACGGAGGTCAGGGAGAGGGCAACAAGGGAAGGTGTCTCAGCGCTATCTCACTCACGCGAACGTGAGCGGCAACAGAGGAAGGCGTCTTGGCGCCGCCTCGCTCAGGCGGATGTGCGCGGCGAGAGCGGAAGGTGTCTTGGCGCACCTGCTCTTGTTTCGGCTGCCGGGCAGCGAGACTCGGCGCCCGGAGTGGGTGAGGCAGCCAACGGAGTGTCATGGACAGGGCCTCGGCGCCGAATCACGGCGTTGGCGGTTCCGCCGAGTTCTTCCGGCGGAGGCGGCACTCGAGCCGTCCCCCACCACCGTTGCCGAAGAAACGGCGCAAGGAGCAACAATCCTCCGCGCCCGCCATCCAGGAGAGTGGCGCGAGGCGACCCCGCGCTCAGGCGTTGAATTCCCTGGCCAGCTCGCGGCGGTCCTTGTCCTCGATGAGGTGCTGCGCGTAGCGCACCAGATCCGCCTCGGTGATGATTCCGAGCAGCGCGCCGTCCTGCCCGACGACGGGAAGGCATCCGAACTTGTTGCGCAGCATCATCACCACCGCATCGCGCAGGGACGCATCGGGGGGCACCGTCGTCACGTCGCGGGTCATGATGTCGGCCGCCCACAGCGGCTGCGCGGCCGGGTCAGACGCATGCGTTGCCGCGGCCCGGAGCAGGTCGCGGTGGGTGATGAGGCCCACGAGCTTTCCCTGCCGGAGGACAGGCAGGTGCCGGATGCGGTGCAGGCGCAGCAGCTCCTCCGCCTTGCCCAGGTTCTGCGTCTCCTTGAGCGTGACCACCTCACGGGTCATCAGTTCGCCGACGATCTGCATGTGTGGGGCTCTCCCGGTCCTGGATTGAACTCTCCGGGAGGCCATTGCACGGCGGAGGCCAGCCCGGCTTCCCTCGGGCCGCTGCGATTCCCGCGCCCCGCGCGCGCAAGCTTTGCGCCTCCATGGGGTGTCCCGCATTCCTTGCGCGTGGGGGTGTTCACTGGAGCGCGCCCACCCCTGGCCTCCGGGTGGGTTGAAGCCCGTCCCCGTGTGCGCTAGATGCTCACCCAGTCGCTAGGGGTGCCCCTCGTAAGGGGCTGAGACGGCCGCGTGGCGCGGCCAACCCTTGGAACCTGAACCGGGTCATACCGGCGGAGGGAAGCGGCCCGGAAACCCCCTGGGGGCTTCCGTCTGCCTTCCCGCCCGTCCTCGAGGAGAGAGAGATGAGCGGAGCGTCCAGAAGCCTCAAGGTCGATGGCAAGGTGCTCGAAGGCATCAGCCAGGGCCCATTGCCAGCGTCTCGCAAGGTGTTCGTGAGTGGGGAGCTGCACCCCGACTTGCGCGTCCCCGTGCGCGAAATCAGTCAGACCCCCACCCGACACGGACCGGGCGCGGAGGCCCGGGTGACGGAGAATCCCCCCGTGTTCGTCTACGACTCCAGCGGTCCGTACACGGACCCGGAGAGGGACATCGACCTGCGCCGGGGGCTGCCCGCCACCCGCGAGCCCTGGGTGCTGCGCCGCGAGGACACGGAGGAGCTGTCGGGCATCACCTCCCGGTACGGCAAGGAGCGCGAGGCGGACCCCCGGCTGGCGGGGCTGCGCTTCGGCCACCGCCGCAAGCCTCGCGTCGCGCGCCAGGGCAAGAACGTCACCCAGTTGCACTACGCCCGGCGCGGCATCATCACCCCTGAGATGGAGTACGTGGCGCTGCGCGAGAACCTGCGCATGGACGCGTCACTGTCCGCGCAGCACGCGGGCCACTCCTGGGGCGCGTCCATTCCCCGCGTCATCACCCCGGAGTTCGTGCGCGAGGAGATTGCCCGGGGCCGCGCCATCATCCCCGCCAACATCAACCACCCGGAGCTGGAGCCGATGATCATCGGCCGCAACTTCCTGGTGAAGATCAACGCGAACATCGGCAACTCCGCCGTGTCCTCCTCCATCGAGGAGGAGGTGGAGAAGATGGTCTGGTCCATCCGCTGGGGCGCGGACACGGTGATGGACCTGTCCACCGGCCGGAACATCCACGAGACGCGCGAATGGATTCTGCGCAACGCCCCGGTGCCCATCGGCACGGTGCCCATCTACCAGGCGCTGGAGAAGGTGGGCGGCAAGGCGGAGGAGCTGACGTGGGACATCTTCCGCGACACGCTCATCGAGCAGGCCGAGCAGGGCGTGGACTACTTCACCATCCACGCCGGCGTGCTGCTGCGCTACGTGCCGCTCACCGCGAAGCGCCTCACCGGCATCGTCAGCCGAGGCGGCTCCATCCTCGCGAAGTGGTGCCTGTCCCACCACCAGGAGAACTTCCTCTACACGCACTTCGAGGAGATCTGCGAGATCATGAAGGCGTACGACGTCAGCTTCAGCCTGGGTGACGGGCTGCGGCCGGGCTCCATCGCCGACGCGAACGACGCGGCGCAGTTCGGCGAGCTGGAGACGCTGGGAGAGTTGACCAAGATCGCCTGGAAGCACGACGTGCAGACGATGATCGAGGGCCCGGGCCACGTCCCCATGCACCTCATCCAGGAGAACATGACCAAGCAGCTCGCCGTGTGCGACGAGGCGCCGTTCTACACGCTGGGGCCCCTCACCACGGACATCGCTCCGGGGTACGACCACTTCACCAGCGGCATCGGCGCCGCGATGATCGGCTGGTTCGGCTGCGCGATGCTCTGCTACGTGACGCCCAAGGAACACCTGGGCCTGCCGGACCGCGACGATGTGAAGGAAGGCGTCATCACGTACAAGATCGCCGCCCACGCCGCCGACCTGGCCAAGGGGCATCCAGGCGCTCAGGCCCGCGACAATGCGCTGTCCAAGGCCCGCTTCGAGTTCCGCTGGGAGGACCAGTTCAACCTCTCCCTGGACCCCGAGCGCGCCCGCGCCTTCCACGACGAGACGCTGCCCGCCGACGGCGCCAAGGTCGCCCACTTCTGCTCCATGTGCGGACCCCAGTTCTGCTCCATGAAAATCACCCAGGATGTTCGCGACTACGCGGCCAAGACGGGAGTCATGGACGCCGCCGCGCTCGACTCGGGGATGGAGCAGAAGAGTGAGGAATTCCGGAAGGCGGGCAGCGAGTTGTATCGCTGAGCCAGGCAACCCGAAATCGAGGGCGTCAAACGACCCGTTACATCACCTGTCCGAGACGTGACAATGAGAGTGGGTGCATGTCATGTTAGGGAGGCATGGGCGCGGCGTTCGCGCCCTCGATTATCTGGAGGGGATACTTCATGGAGACTCCGCCGCGGGAGCAAATGGGTTCGTACATCACCGGCGCGCCGATGCCGACCCAGGATGAGAAGACGATGGGGCTGATCGCCCACATGGGAACCATCCTGGCCAACTTCGTGGGCCTGGGCTTCGCGGTTCCGCTGGTGCTGATGCTGACCAAGGGCAAGGAGTCGTCCTTTGTTCGCGAGCACTCGGTGGAGTCGCTGAACTTCCAGATCACCCTCTTCATCGCCGGCCTCGTGGGCGTGGCCACGTCGTGTATCGGCATCGGCCTGGTGCTGCTGCCCATCGTCGGCATCCTGGCGCTGGTGTTCGGCATCATCGGCGGGCTGAAGGCGAACGAGGGTCAGTTGTACAAGTACCCGTTCGCCATCCGGTTGGTGAAGTAGTCGGCCGCGGCGCCGGCTCCCCTCGGGGAGCCTGGAGCCACTCGGGCGGGCCTTGCGCGAGCGCGTGGGCCCGCCCGTCGTCTTTCCGGCGTGACGCGCGGCTCAGCCGCCGATGCCCATCATCGACAGCAGCGTGGCGCCGTTGCCGGGCTCGGTGAAGCGGTGGCCCTCGGGCTTGTCGCCCAGGGCGCCGCGGATGGCTCGGGCCAGCTCCACGTCGGTGGCTCCGCCGCGGATGAGCTGGTGCAGCGGCGCCTGCGCGCGGCCCCCCAGGCAGCTTCGCAGGTCGCCATTCGACGCCACGCGCACGCGGTTGCACCCGCCGCAGAAGTTCTGCGTCAACGGGGAGATGAAGCCCACGCGGCCCCCGGGCGCCCTCCAGTAGCGCGCGGGACCGGACGTCACGGAGTCGGCGGCGGCGCCTGCCTCCTCGGGCTCGGCGGAGAGGTCCAGGCCCTCGGCGCGCAGCCGCTCCATCAGCTCGGCGGTGGGCACCGGGACGCCCTGGCCAAAGGGCATCAGCTCGATGAAGCGCGGGGTGATGCCGCGTGCGTGCGCGTACTCCACCAGCGCGCGGGCCTCGCCGTCATTCACGCCCCGCATCACCACGACGTTGAGCTTGAGCGAGGCGTAGTGGGAGGCCGCCGCCGCGTCGATGCCTCGGAGGATGGCGTCGAAGTCACCCTGCTTGGAGATGCGGCGGAAGGTCTCCGGCGACAGCGTGTCCAGGCTGAGGTTGAGCTGGTCGACCCCCGCCTCGCGCAGCGGGCTGGCCAGGGCCTCCAGATGGCTGGCGTTGGTGGTGATGGCCAGGTGCCGCACGCCGGGGAGGGTGGCGATGCGGCGGGCGATGTCCAGGATGTCCGGACGCAGGAGCGGCTCGCCCCCGGTGAGGCGCACGCGGCGGATGCCCAGCGCTGCGAAGATGCTGGCGATGCGTCCCAGCTCCTCCGCGTTCAACAGGTCCTTCTTGCCACCCCAGGACGCGGGCGAGCAGTACGCGCAGCGGAAGTTGCAGCGGTCCGTGATGCTCAGCCGCAGGTACGTCATCCGACGCCCCTGCGCATCCAGCAAGGGCGGGGCGAGCGGATCCGTCTGGAGGGCGGGCGTCGTCACGGGCGGCCTGACTTCATAACAGCCGCTCGGGGGACGTTCATCTCAATCCCCCGGCGTGAGGGCCTCAGCCCTCGCTGCCCGTCGCCGAGCGGATGACGGGTGGTGCCTTCACCTCGGCGGACTCGCTCGGGGTGGCGCGCGGGGCGGAGACGGGGGCGGAAGAAGGCTCCGGGTCGTCGTCCAGGTCCGTCAGCCGCGCCAGCTCCGCTTCGGCCTCGTTCGCCTCGGCCTCGGCCACGGGGAGATTCAGCTTCCTGAGCGCCATCTCCTCCTTGATGCGGATGAGGCCGTCCTCGCCGATGTCCAGGAAGGCCCGGACGACTTCCGGGTCGAACTGGGTGTTGGCGCAGCGGCGGATCTCCTGGATGGCGTTCGCGAAGGAGGTGCCCTTGCGGTACGGCCGGTCGCTCGTCATCGCGTCCAGCGTGTCCGCCACGGCGAAGATGCGCGCGCCGATGTGGATCTCCTGACGCTGGAGGTTGCGCGGGTAGCCCGCGCCATCCCAGCGCTCCTGGTGGGACAGGACGATGGAGGACGGCGTGGAGAGGAAGGGGATGGCTTGAATCATCTGGAAGCCGATCTCCGGATGCTTGCGCATCTCCAGCCACTCGTCGGGGGTGAGCTTGCCCGGCTTGAGCAGCACCGCGTCCGGCACGCCAATCTTGCCGATGTCGTGCAGGAGCGCGCCGCGGCCAATCTCCTCCAGTTCCTTGCCGCCGATGCCCATGCGCCCGGCGATGGCGGACGTGTAGCTGACCACGCGCAGCGAGTGGTCGCTCGTCTCGTGCTCGCGCGCGTCCAGCGCGGCCACCAGCGCCAGCAGCGTGTTCTGGTAGGTGTTGGCGATGTTGTGGAGCGCGCTGCGCAGCTCCGCGGTCCTGTCGCGGACCTTGCGCTCCAACTTCTTCTGGTAGCGCTTGCGGGCCATCTCGATGCGGCGCTTGGCGAGCGCGCGCTCGATGGCTCGGATGAGGTCGGTGAGCTTGGGTGGCTTGAGCAGGTAGTCCACCGCGCCCCGGCGCAGGCAGTCCACCGCGGACTCCGTGTCGCCATAGCCGGTGAGCATGATGACGGACGTGTCCGGCAGTCGCTCCCGCAGGTTCTCCAGCAACCAGAGGCCGTCCTTGCCCGGCATCTTCATGTCGCTGATGACGAGCGGCGTGTCCTCCTCGCCAGCCACGTCCAGCGCCATCTCGGCGCCGCTCGCGACGACGCAGTTGTAGCCCTCTTCACGCAGGAGGACGGAGATGACGTCTCGGACGGAGTCGTCATCGTCGACGATGAGGATTCGGGGTGGGGCAGGGGGGATGGCTTCCACGGCGGGAGATTCTAAAGGTTTCCGGGTTTCAATGGCGAATGAGTCAGGGAAATTACCACCTTCCTCCACTTGCAGGTTGACAGTCCAGTGCGCTGGTCCGGAAGACGACCCTGGGAGGGAGGGCGACCGGGCAGGCGCGGACGCACTCTGGGAGGAAGTCGAGCGTTCAGGCCCGGGCCCGGGCACCCGCGCGGTCGTACCGGAAGGGTGCCAGGTCCAGGGTGGCCCGCTCTCCGAGGACGGCCTCGGCCACGAGCTTCGCGGTGATGGGAGCCAGGAGGATGCCGTTGCGGAAGTGTCCGGTGGCGAGAAAGAGGCCCGGGGTAGGCCCCTCCCCGAGGTAGGGCCGCTTGTCCTCCGTCCAGGGGCGGAAGCCGGCCCACGTCTCGGTGATGGGGGCGGAGCCGAGCTCCGGACACAGCTCCAGGACCATGTCGAGGATGCGGGCCAGCCCCGCGGCCGTCACCTGCTTGTCGAAGCCCACCATCTCCATGGTGCTGCCGGCGATGATGCGGCCGTCCGCGCGGGGGACGACGTAGCCCTTCTCCGACGTGAGGATGTGCTGGAGCAGCGGCAGGCGCGTCTGGAGCTGGATCATCTGCCCGCGCGCGGGACGCACGGCCTTCGCCTCCACGCCCGCGCCCTGGACGAGGGACGACCACGAACCCGCGGCGAGCACCACCGCGTCCGCGCGCAGCACCTCGCCATCCAGGTCCACGCCCGCCGCGCGGCCCGCTTCGTGGACGATGCCGCGCACGTAGCCGCTTCGAAACCCGGCGCCCACGCGCGCGGCGGCCATCGTCAAGGCGCGGACGAGGAGCCGATTGTCCACTTGATGATCATCCGGGAAGTGGGCGGCGGCCACGGCCTTCGTGGACAGGCGCGGCTCCAGCGCGCGGGCCTGGGCGCCATCGAGCACCTCCGCGCGAAGGCCCTGCGCGCGTTGCCACAGCACGGTGGCTTCGAGGTGCCGCACCGCTTCGTCGCTGAAGGCGACCTTGAGGACGCCGCTGGGGCGGTAGGCGATGTCGACGCCGGACAGTTCGCGCAGCTCCTCGGCGAAGGCGGGGTAGAGGGCGAGGCTTCGCAGGCACAGGTCGAGGAAGGGACCGGGGCCGTCGGATTCCATCTGCGGGGCGAGCATTCCCGCGGCGGCGCTGCTGGCCTCGGCGCCGGGGATGGAGCGCTCCAGCACGGTGACGCGCGCGCCCGCCTGCCGAAGCCGCAGGGCGATGCCGCAGCCCATGATGCCCCCGCCCACGATGATGACGTCCGAGACTCGCATGGGCTTCTTTCCTGCTCGTCCCGTCGAGGGTTTGCAAGCAACTTGGACCTCGGTTCGAGAGGTCGGGTTGACGGCGAGGGGCCCTTGCCATTACTCATGGGGCCGTGCGTCTCTCTTCCGTGCATCCCCATCATGCGCATCATCGGCTCGGCCCCGACGGGACCGTTCGCCACGCGCATGCCTGGGTGAGCCACTAGACGCACCACCCTCCCGGCACCTGCCGCAGCGAATGAAGGCCCGTCCCCCCCGGACGGGCCTTTTTTCGTTTGCGCGCGGCCCTTCGATTCCCCCGCAACCCCCCGTAGGTCCAACCATGTTGCTGAAGATCGCTCTTCCCAACAAAGGCCGCCTTTCCGAAGAGGTTCGTGAGCTTTTCAACGATGCGGGCCTGGAGGTGCGCGGCAGAGGAGAGCGCGCACTCACCGCGTCGCTCGGTGGCGAGTTCGAGGCCATCTTCGTGCGCGCCCAGGACATCCCGGAGTTCGTCGCGGACGGCGCGGCGCACGCGGGTGTCACGGGATGGGATTTGGTGAACGAGGCGGGGCGTGAGCTCGAACACCTGATGGACCTGGAGTTCGGCAGGTGTCGGCTCGTCGTGGCGGCGCGCGAGGAGAGCGGAATCACCCAGGCCAGCGATGTCCGCGACGGCATGCGCGTGGCGTCGTGCTTCCCCCGGCTGACGCAGGACTACTTCGCGAAGCGGGGGCAGCGCATCACCGTGGTCCCCGTCTCGGGAGCGGCGGAGATTGCTCCGCACCTGGGCATCGCGGACCTCGTGGTGGACCTGACGTCCACGGGCTCCACGCTGAAGATGAACGGGCTGCGCGAGGTGGCCACGGTGCTGGAGTCCAGCGCGCGACTGGTCTCCAGCAACTCGAACGTCCCGGAGGCGCGCAAGCGGCTGGACGAATTGAAGCTGGCGCTGGGCTCGGTGCTCGCGGCGCGCGGCAAGCGCTACCTGATGGCCAACGTGCCTCGGGATGTCCTCACCGAGGTCCGGGAGGTTCTTCCCGGCCTCAATGGCCCCACGGTGGTGGACGTGCTGGGCGGAGGGATGTTCGTCGCCGTGCACGCGGTGGTGCCGGCGAAGACCATCTACCGCACCGTCAACGCGCTGAAGGCGCTGGGTGCCGAGGGCATCCTCGTCACCCGCATCGAAAGGCTGGTGGCGTGATGACGCCGCTTCCTTCGTTCCTTCGCTATCGAGGCCCCCTGGCCAGCCTGTCCCTGGAGGACCGGCGCCGGCTGTTGGACCGAGGCGGAGATGTGGACACGCGCATCTCCGCGCGAGTGCGGGAGCTCATCGCCAAGGTCCGGCTGGATGGGGACTGGGCGCTCTTCGAGATGGCGCGCCAGTTCGACCGCGCGGAGCTCGTCTCGCTGGAGGTGCCTCGGGCGCGCTGTGAGCAGGCGCTCGAATCGTTGGACCCGTCGCTGGCGCGGGCCCTGGCGCGCGCGGCGCGGAACATCGCGAAGGCGCACGAGGCACAGAAGCCTCGCGCGGTGGAGGTGGAGACCGAGCCGGGCGTGCTCGTGGGCCGCAGGCCGGACCCGTTGGGTCGGGTGGGCGTGTATGCGCCGGGGGGCAGGGCGGTGTACCCGAGCAGCGTGTTGATGGGTGTGGTGCCGGCGAAGGTCGCGGGTGTGGGGGAGGTCATCGTCTGCTCGCCTCCGGGGCCGGACGGACTGCCCCACGCGAGCGTGCTGGCGGCGGCGGTGCTGGCGGGCGCGGACCGCGTCTTCGCGCTGGGGGGAGCGGGCGCGGTGGCGGCCATGGCGTACGGCACGGAGAGCGTTCCCCGCGTGGACCGCATCGTCGGGCCGGGCAATGCGTACGTGGCGGAGGCGAAGCTCCAGGTGGTGGGCGCGGTGGCCATCGAAGCACCCGCGGGGCCGAGCGAAATCCTGGTCGTCGCGGACGAGACGGCGAGCCCGGACGCGGTGGCGAGGGAGATGCTGGCGCAGGCGGAGCACGACCCGGACGCGGCCTGCGTGACGGTGGCGCTGGGCGAGGGCATGGCGGACGCCATCTCCGAGCAGGTGCGGCGTCTGTCGCTGGAGGCGAAGCGGCAGGAGATTGTCACTTCGGCGCTGCGCTCACGAGGGGCCGTGCTGAGCGTGACGTCGCTGGAGGAGGCGTGGCCCTTCGTGGCGGACTTCGCGCCGGAGCACCTGTTGCTCGCCACCGCGTCGCCCTCGGTGGACCTCGCGCGCGTGCGCAACGCGGGGACCGTCTTCCTCGGGGAGCGCTCCTCGGTGGCCTACGGCGACTACATGACGGGCTCCAACCACGTGCTGCCCACGGCGGGACTGGCGAGGGCCTACTCGGGATTGAACCTCCTCGACTTCTACCGGTGGACCACCTACCAGCGCGTGGAGCGCGCCGCGTCCCAGGCGATGGCGGAGGACGTGGGCCTGCTGGCGGACAGCGAGGGACTCTTCGCGCACGCGGACGCCGCGCGGGCATGGAGGCTCGAGTGATTCCCTCGCGTGCGTCCTTCCGGGACATTCCGCTGTATTCGCCAGCGAAGCGGCCCTGTCGCGTGGACCTGAGCGACAACACCAACCTCTTCGGCGTGCCACCCGCGGCGGCGCGAGTGCTGCGTGAGTCCGCCGTGGAGTCGCTGTCGCGCTATCCCCGGGGCTATGCACCCGACCTGCGCGGAGCCCTGGCCGAGCAGCTCGGCGTGGGGCCCGAGTGGGTGACGACGGGCTGTGGCTCCGACGACGTCCTCGACAGCGCCCTGCGTGCATTCCTGGAGCCGGGCGAGCTGCTCGCGTTCCAGGACCCGACGTTCGTGATGATGCCGCTGTTCGCGCAGGTGAACGGACTGCGGACGGTGGCGGTGCCCCTGCGCGCGGACTTCGACGTGGAGCCCGAGTGGTTGGTGTCCACGGAGGCGAAGGTCATCTACCTGTGCTCGCCGAACAATCCCACGGGCACGGTGCTGTCGCGCGCGGCGGTGGAGCGCGTGGTGGAGCGCGCGCCGGGGCTGGTCATCATCGACGAGGCGTATGCCGACTTCGCGCGCGGGCCCGGATTCATGGACCTGGCGCGCACGAGGACCAACGTGCTGGTGACGCGCACGTTCTCGAAGGCCTTCGGGCTCGCGGGGATGCGAGTGGGCTGGGGCGTGGGACACCCGAAGCTCGTGGCCGAAGTCGAGAAGGCGCGGGGCCCGTACAAGCTCACCACGCTCGCGGAGTCGATGGCCGTGGCCACGCTGCGCGAGGACTCGGGCTGGGTGCGCGCTCGGGTGGAGGAGGCGGTGGCCAACCGGGAGCGCCTGCGGGGCGAACTGGTGGCGATGGGACTGAAGCCGCTGCCTTCGGAGGGCAACTTCCTGATGGTGCCATTGCCCGGAGCGCCGGGAGTGGCGGAGCGGATGCGGGAGCGCGACGTGAATGTGCGGGCCTTCCAGGGGCTGACCGGAATCGGAGATGCGCTCCGAATCGGCAGTGCTCCCTGGCCCCTGATGGAGACGGCGCTGGTGGCGCTGCGGGAGTCCTTGCGATGAGAGTCACCTTGTTCGACTACGGCGCTGGAAACATCCACTCGCTGGCCAAGGCGTTGGCCACGGCGGAGGGAGTCGACGTTCGCGTGGAGGTGGACCCGGCGCGGGCGGTGGACACGGAGGTTCTCGTGCTGCCCGGTGTGGGGGCCTTCGGTGCCGCGGCGGCGCGACTGGCTCCCGGGCGCGAGGTGATGCGTTCGGCCCTGGAGCGGGGCCTGCCGTGCCTGGGCATCTGCCTGGGCATGCAGCTTCTCTTCGATTCGAGTGACGAGGGAGAAGGTCAGGGCCTGGGCTACTTCCCCGGGCGGGTGACGCGGCTTGCGGCACGTCGAGTCCCCCAGATTGGCTGGAACCAGGTGGACGAAGACAGCACGTTGTCCGGCGCGAAGCTGGACACCGTGTACTACGCGCACAGCTTCGTCTGCCGCGCGGAGGATGCGTCCGTCGTGACGGGGTGGACGACGCACGAGGAGGACCGTTTCCCCGCCGTCGTCCGGCGCGGCCGGGTGGTGGGCGTGCAGTTCCACCCGGAGAAGTCCTCGTCCTCGGGCGTGGCCTTCGTGCGGGCCTTCTTGCGCGAGGTGGCGTCATGAGGGCGATTCCGGCCATCGACTTGCGCGAAGGCGCCTGCGTGCAGCTCGTCGGGGGCTCGTATGACGACGAACGCGTGCGCGTGAAGGACCCGCTGGACGCGCTGCTGCGGTGGCGTGCCTTCGGCTTCCGCGCCTTCCATGTCGTCGACCTGGATGCGGCGCTGGGAAAGGGTTCCAACGCGGACGTCGTGACGAGACTCACCGCGCATGAACCGGGGCTCACCTTCACGGTGGGCGGTGGCGTGAGGGAACTGGAGAAGGTGGAGGCCCTGCTGGAGGGGGGCGCCTCCGCGGTGGTGGTGGGGACTCGGGCCATCGAGGATCCGGCGTGGCTGGCGGAGGTCGCCAGGCGCTATCCCGGACGCGTGGTGGTGGCCGCCGACGTGCGAGGCCGCGAGGTGGTGACGCGAGGTTGGACGGCGGGCAGTGGCAGGACGGTGGGGGACGTGCTCGCGACGTTGGACCCGCTGCCGCTTGGAGGGTTGTT
Source organism: Myxococcus eversor (assembly GCF_010894455.1). Taxonomy (GTDB): domain Bacteria; phylum Myxococcota; class Myxococcia; order Myxococcales; family Myxococcaceae; genus Myxococcus; species Myxococcus eversor. The sequence continues at coordinate 222,653 of NZ_JAAIXY010000004.1, forward strand.
GGTGACGGCGGTCCACAAGGAGGGGCAGCTCGAAGGCGTGGACCTGGCGCTGATGCGGGAGGTGGTGGTGCGCAGCCGCCACCGGCTCTACGCGTCGGGCGGGGTGACGACGTTGGAGGACTTGAGGGCGCTGGCCTCGGTGGGGGCGTACGGGGCGGTCATCGGCATGGCGCTGTACACGGGACGACTGGATGCGCGCGACGTCGCGCGGGAGTTCGCGGAATGACCACCGTCACTCGGGAGACGAAGGAGACGCAGGTCCGTGTGGAGCTGTCCCTGGGCAAGGGCGCCACGCAGGTGGACACGGGGCTCAAGTTCTTCGACCACATGCTCGCGACCTTCGCGCGCTACGCGGGGCTCGACTTGAAGCTTCACGCGCGGGGTGACCTCACGCACCACTTGATGGAGGACGTGGCGATTACGTTGGGCACGGCGGTGCAGCGAGTGATTCCGGCGACGGCGGCGCGGTTCGCGGAGCGCACGCTCCCCATGGACGACGCGCTCGTGCAGGCGTGTCTCGATGCGGGCGGACGGTTCTTCTACCAGGGGCCGCTGAAGAACCGGCTCTACGAGCACTGGATGCGGTCGTTCTGCGAGCACGCGAAGGTGACGTTGCACCTGCGGGTGTTGAGAGGGAAGGACAGCCACCACGTCACCGAGGCGGCGTTCAAGGCGCTGGGGCTCGCGTTGCGCGATGCGATGGTGGACTCCGGCACCGTGTTCAGCATGAAGGGCTCCGTGGCCCTGGAGGTGCTCTGATGCTGACCCGACGACTCATCGTGTGTCTGGATGTGAAGGGCGGCCGGGTGGTGAAGGGCGTGCGCTTCGAGGGACTCCGCGACGTGGGAGACCCGGTGGAGCTGGCCTTGCGCTACGAGCAGGAGGGCGCGGACGAGGTGACGTTCCTCGACATCTCCGCGAGCAACGAGGAGCGGGACACGCTCCTGGACCTGGTGCGGCGCACGGCGGAGCGGCTGTTCATTCCGTTGACCGTGGGAGGCGGAGTGCGCACGGCCGACGATGTGGGCCGAGCGCTTCGGGCGGGCGCGGACAAGGTGAGCATCAACTCGGCGGCGGTGGCTCGGCCCGAGGTGCTCACGGAGTGCGCGGAGCGCTTCGGTGCGCAGTGCGTGGTGGCGAGCATCGATGCGCGAAAGGATGGCTCGGGCTGGCGTGTCCATACGCACGGGGGGCGCAAGCCCACGGAGCTGGAGGCGGTGGCATGGGCTCGCGAGTGCGTGGCGCGCGGCGCGGGCGAAGTGCTGCTCACCAGCATCGACCAGGATGGAGCGCGCTCTGGCTATGACCTGGAGCTGACGCGCGCGGTGGCGGACGCGGTGGATGTGCCCGTCATCGCCTCTGGCGGCGCGGGCAATGCGGAGCACGTGCGTGAAGGACTCACGCGTGGCGGCGCGGACGCGGCGCTGGTGGCGGGCATCCTCCACGATGGGCTCACCACGGTGGGTGCCATCAAGTCGCTGCTCCGCGAGAGCGGCCTTCCGATTCGGAGCACGACATGACGACGAGCGCACAAGGATTGATGCAGGCCGCCGCGGAAGTCGCGCGCAAGGCAGGAGACGTGGCGCTGGGCTACTTCCGGAGCGGCATCGCCGTGGACACCAAGAGCGACGGCACACCCGTCACCGTCGCGGACCGCACGGCCGAGAAGACCGCGCGAGAATGGCTCGAGGCCCGCTTCCCGGACGACGGCATCCTCGGGGAAGAGTTCGGAGAGACGCGGCCGGGTGCTCAGCGTCGCTGGATCCTGGACCCCATCGACGGAACCAAGACCTTCATCCGAGGCGTTCCACTGTGGGGCACCCTCGTGGCCCTGGCGGAAGGGGAGCGCATCCTCGTGGGCGCCGCATACTTCCCCGCCGTGAACGAACTGCTCGTGGCCGCACCCGGGCAGGGGTGTTTCTGGAACGACCAGCGCGCGAAGGTGTCCGAGCAGGCCGACCTCTCCCGCGCGGTGGTGCTCACCACCGACGAGCGCTTCCGCCAGTACCCCGAGCGCGGTGATGCCTGGCGTCGCTTCACCCTCGACGCCGCCATCTCCCGGACCTGGGGCGACTGCTACGGATATCTCTTGGTGGCCACCGGCCGTGCCGAGGTCATGGTCGACGAGCTGCTCTCACCCTGGGATGCCGCCGCGCTCCAGCCCATCATCGACGAGGCCGGAGGCGTCTTCACCGATTGGACGGGGCGACGAACCTCATTCGGCGGCAACGGCATCGCCACCAACGCGGCCCTGGCCCGTGTCACCCGCGAGCGCCTGGGCGCGACGGAGGTCGAATGAACCTGGACCTGGACCGACTCGACTTCACCAAGGGCGGTGGACTGGTGACGGTGGTGACGCAGGACGCGCGCACCGGTGACGTGCTGATGGTGGCGCACGCGGACCGCGAGGCCCTGGAGCGCACGCTCGCCACGGGACAGATGCACTACCGCTCGCGCACGCGCGGGCTCTGGCACAAGGGCGCCACCAGCGGGAACACACAGCAGGTGGTGTCCCTTCGCGCCGACTGCGACGGAGACGCGGTGCTGGCCCGCGTCGAGAAAGCAGGTCCCGCCTGTCACACCGGCGACGTGACGTGCTTCGGTCCCGGAAGCGAGGACGCACTGGCCTCTCTCGATGCCACCCTCGCCGAACGCGCCGCCCGCCCCGATGCCCCAGGCGAGAAACCCAGCTACACACGCCGCCTGCTCGCGGACCGCAACCTGCGCCTCAAGAAGCTGGGCGAAGAAGCCGCGGAGCTGGTGACGGCTTGCGCGGATTCGGACGCCGGACGCGCGGCCGAGGAGGCAGCCGATCTCCTCTACCACCTGCTCGTCGCGGTGAGGCCGCTCGGACTTTCCTTGGAAGACGTGAAGGCTGTCCTCGCCCGTCGTGCCGCGAAGCCTCCGCTTCCCGGCAATGCTGGATGAGGAAGTCTCACCTCGCGTGAAGAGGACACGGGCTCTCAGGGCAATCCACGTATCAAACCCCGTTTTCAGCCCGTGTCAGCGTCGACCCAGATGGATTTCTCCGTCACGGCTGCATCCGGACAGCAGGGCCGCGACGGAGGAGTGATTGCGTGCAGCAGTGACTCTCTTCAACGAAAGGAGTGTTCCTGCTACACATCCAGACGCGCGGCGCTGTGGAGAACGCCGGCCGGGCGCTTCTTGGAATCGAAACCGTCCGCCTCACCGGAGGCATCGTGAACGGCCCCACCACGTACAAGGCAGAGCTCATCGACCGAGTCATCTTCTCCCGCTGGCAGAATCCTCCGACCAAGGAGGACGTGGCGGCGATGCTGGCTCAGATGGAGGAGGCCTCGACGCGGCTCAACTCGCGTCTCATCTACATCGGTTCCGTGAGCCCGAAGTCCAAGGTTCCCGACGCGAACGAGCGCACCATCCTCAACAACTTCCTCGTCGACGCGAGGAAGACGTGTGTCGAGCAGGCGTGGCTCATCTACGAGGGCACGGACCTGCAGCACAACCTCCAGCGCGTCATCATCTCCGGCGTGCTCATCCTCACCCGGACGTTCGACAACTTCCTCTCGGTCGCGAAGTCGGGCGAGTCCATCGTCAAGGACGTCAGCGCCGTCCTGAAGAAGGATGCGGCGCCCATCTTCCAACTCGCCAAGGACCGCGGTCTGGTCGCCTGACCCCCCGGCGCTCAGCGCGCGCCGAGGATCTCCAACTCGAGGAGCTTGCCGTCCGCGCTCTCGGGGAACACGCTGACCGCGTCCACATCCACCAGGGGCGCGGCGGGGTTGCAGGTCTCCCACTCGCCCGTGCCTCGGAACCGGCACACGGTGGGATTGACGAACGAGAAGCCCCCTTCCGGATCATTCAAGCCCACGCCCTTCGGCGTGCGGACGATGGCTCTCAAGGTGCCCGGCCCCTGGGCTCGGATGCGGAACCCCATCAGGTGCTTGAGCGTGGGCGCGTAGCCCGCGCGCAGCGCTCCATCCGCCGACCAGCGGTCGCCTCGCGTCGCGTTGCTCACCGCCACGCCCGTGACGATATCGCCGTCGAACGCCTGGAGCGCGGGCTGGGCCCCCAGGAGTTGATCCGGTTTCACGGGCGCTGACTCCACCGGCTTCGCGCTGGCCGCGGTGAGCAGCGCCGGGGCCTGGGCGCCTTGCTGCGCGGCGGCGGCGCGCAGCACCGACAGGGGCAGCAGCTCCGGGCCCTGGCACCGGGACACCAGCCCGTCCACGAGGGTGCGCACGGTGGGGGGAAGGTTGACCTCCGCCTGGGCCGCGGGCGCGAGCCCCAGTCGGGCGAGGGTGTCACAGGCCGCCGGAAGGGCCGGCCCGGCGTGATCCATGCTCCACTGGAGCTCGGGGATGTTCGGCGGCTGACCGATGGCCGTCTCCAGGAGCGCTCGGGACACGGTCTGCGCGCAGGCGTTGACGTTCGGGGGGCAGTGCTCGCAGAGCGAGGCGAGCAGTCCCCGCAACGGAGTATCCGCCCCCTGGGAGAAGGGCGCGCGGGCGACCAGGGCGGTCCCCAGCTCACAGGTGCGTGGCGGCGGCGTGGCGCAGGCGTCCAGCCTCTTGCGGGCCTCGGCCAGGGTGGCGGGCTCCTCGGGAGCGCGCAGGGCGGCGTCCAGGGCGCGCTCCACCTGGCGGCATTCGGGGGAGGGGGCCGGCGCGGAGGGAGCGGCCGGGGCGGCGGTGGTGGCCTGGGCGGGAGGGCGCGCGGGCGGGGCCTCGGACGTTTCATCCTGGTGCGTCACGCACCACAGCCGGGAGAAGGCGATCAACGCCACGAGCATCAGCAGGAGGGTCCTGAGCGGGAAACGGCGCACGAGCAATCTCCTTGATTCCAACCGGGAGCGGGGGTTATCAGCCCCACCGGGTTCCATCCGCAAATAATGACGGAGGCGTGCGTGGCTGAGACGTTCGACGTGGTGATCATCGGTTCGGGCCCTGGCGGCTACGTGGGTGCCATCCGCGCGGGGCAACTCGGGCTGAAGACGGCCATCATCGAGAAGGACAAGCGTCTGGGCGGTACCTGCCTCCACCGCGGGTGCATCCCCACCAAGTCCCTCCTGTGGACGGCGGAGTTGTTCCACCACGTCAAGGAGGCGGGGGACTTCGGCATCGACCTGTCGAGCCCGACGATCAACTGGCCGAACGCGATGAAGCACAAGGACAAGGTCGTCACCAAGGGTGCCAACGGCATCGACTTCTTGATGAAGAAGAACAAGGTGACGGTCATCAAGGGCCACGGCCGCATCGCCGGCAAGGGCAAGGTGGAAGTCACCGCCGAGGATGGCTCCAAGCAGGTCCTGGACGCGAAGAACATCATCATCGCGACGGGCTCGGTGCCCAAGTCCCTGCCGAACGTGCCGGTGGACCACAAGCGCGTGCTCAACAGCGACTCCATCCTGCAGATCGACCGCATCCCCAAGAGCATCATCGTCCTGGGCGCGGGCGCGGTCGGCTGTGAGTTCGCCTCCGTCTTCAACCACGTGGGCAGCAAGACCTCCATCGTGGAGTACCTGCCCGCGCTGCTCCCCATCGAGGACGCGGACATCTCCAAGGAGCTGGAGAAGATCTTCCGTCGTCGCGGCATCGACGTGCACACCGGCTCCGCGGTGGAGAAGGTGGAGCACACGGCGGATGGCGTGCGCGTCACCATGAAGGTGGGCAACGAGACCAAGACGCTGGAGGCGGAGATCCTCCTGTCCGCCGTCGGCCGCTCGCCCGTCACGGAGGACGTGGGCCTGGACAAGACGTCCATCAAGACCGAGCGCGGCTACATCAAGGTCGACACCATGCTGCGCACCAGCGAGCCCAACGTCTACGCGGTGGGCGACGTCATCCCCACGCCGATGCTCGCCCACATGGCCAGCGCCGAGTGCGTGCTCGCGGTGGAGCACATCGCCGGGAAGAACCCGCAGCCCATCAACTACGACCTCACCCCGTCCGCCACGTACTGCTACCCCGAGGTCGCCTCGGTGGGCCTGACGGAGAAGAAGGCGAAGGAGCGCGGCTACGACGTCAAGATCGGCAATGCCCCGTTCGGCGCGGTGACGAAGGCGGCCATCACCAACGAGGCCACCGGCCTCATCAAGATCGTCTCCGACAAGAAGTACGACGAGGTGCTGGGCATCCACATCATCGGGCCGCACGCCACGGAGCTGCTCGCCGAGGCCTGCGTCGCGCTGAAGCTGGAGATCACCACCGAGGAGCTGGCGGGCACCATCCACGCCCACCCGACGCTCTCGGAGATCGTCCACGAGGGCGCCGAGGCCACGCTGGGCCACCCGCGCCACTTCTAGGCCGCGTGTGAGTCCTGGGCTCCTCATGGGAGCCCGCTCGGGCCGTCCCGGAGCCGCGTCTCCGAGGACGGCCTTTTCGTGTCCGGGCGCTCGGAAGCACGGGTGGACGCCTGGGGAGCGGGCCCGCTGGAAGGAGCCGGGGTGGGCCGGCCCGAGGCGCTCCCCAGGGCTGCCCGGCCACGTCGGGAGCATTAGTAGGAAGACGACGCGCGCGAAGGGCCCGCCAGAGCTGACGCCTCGCGTTAGAGGCTTCAGGCTTGAACGTCTTCCGCCCAAACCATAGAAGGCCCGCGACCCATGGCGACTCCTGATCGGTTCCCGCTGCCCCAGGTGACTGAGACCACCCGCAAGCCGGACTGGCTGAAGGTCCGCCTGCCGCACGGCGAAGGGTACGAGCGGGTCAAGGCCATCGTGAAGCGCACGAAGCTGGCCACCGTCTGCGAGGAGGCCCGCTGCCCGAACATCGCCGAGTGCTGGGGTGGTGGCACGGCCACGGTGATGTTGATGGGCGAGGTGTGCACGCGCGCGTGCCGCTTCTGCCACGTGAAGGTGGGGGCGCCCCCGCCGTTGGACCCGATGGAGCCCATCCACCTGGCCCAGGCCGTCAAGGAGATGGACCTGGAGTACATCGTCGTCACGTCGGTGAACCGGGATGACCGGCCGGACGGCGGCGCCAGCCACTTCGCCTCCGCCATCCGCGAGCTGCGCCGGGAGAGCCCGCGCACCATCGTCGAGGTGCTCATCCCCGACTTCAAGGGCGTGGAGCAGGACCTGGCCACGGTGGCCGAGGCGAAGCCGCACGTCGTCGCCCACAACGTGGAGACGGTGGAGCGCCTCACCCCGACGGTGAGAGACCGCCGCGCGAAGTACGCCCAGTCGCTCAAGGTGCTCGAGTATTTGAAGAACCGTCCGGAGGGCCTCTACACGAAGACGTCCGTCATGGTGGGCCTGGGCGAGACGGACGCGGAGCTGGAGCAGACCTTCAAGGACCTGCGCGAGGTGGGCGTGGACGTGCTCACGCTGGGCCAGTACCTGCAGCCCTCGCAGTACCACCTGCGGGTGGAGCGCTTCGTCACCCCGGCGCAGTTCGAGTCGTACAAGAAGCTGGCCGAGTCCTACGGCTTCCTCTACGTGGCCGCGGGTCCGCTGGTGCGCTCCAGCTACCGCGCCGCCGAGTTCTTCATGAAGGGCCTGATGGAGCGCGAGCGCCTCGAGCGGCTCGGCTGACCGGGCCTCCATTCGTGGCTTGACGCAACCCCCGTTCCTCTCGGAAAGACACCCCCATGGCAACCTTCGAATTCAAGCTCCCCGACCTCGGTGAAGGCGTGATGGAGGGCGAGCTGGTCAAGTGGCACGTCAAGGCTGGCGACGTCGTCAAGGAAGACCAGGTGCTCGCCGAGGTGATGACGGACAAGGCCACCGTCACCGTCCCCAGCCCGAAGGCCGGGCGCGTCGTGTCGACGCACGGCAAGGAAGGGGACATCGCGAAGGTGCACCACCCCCTCGTCACGCTGGAGATCGAGGGTGCGGCTCCCGCGCAGGCCTCGGGCCATGGCGCTCCGGCGCAGGCGGCGGCTCCCGCGCAGGCCCAGGCGGCGGCTCCGGCCGCGGGGGCCTCGGCGCAGGCCTCGAAGGTGCTGGCCACGCCGGTGACCCGGCGCATGGCGCGCGAGCACGGGCTGGACCTGGCGGCCATCCCCGGCAGCGGTCCGCAGGGACGGGTGACGAAGGCGGACGTGGTGGCGGCGCTGGAGGGTGGCGGGGAGCAGAAGAACGTGGTGGCGGCTCCGGCGCAGGCGCGTCCGGCGGCGCCGGCCGTGTCGTCGGGTCGGGCGGACGAGCGCGTTCCCTTGCGCGGCCTTCGCAAGAAGATCGCCGAGAAGATGGTGCGCTCGAAGTTCACGATGCCGCACTTCGCCTTCGTGGAGGAGGTGGACGCGACGGACCTGGTCGCGCTGCGCACCCGGCTCAACGCGCAGCTCGCGGCGTCGGGTGACACGACGAAGCTGAACTACCTGCCGTTCATCATCAAGGCGACCATCGCCGCGCTGAAGAAGTTCCCGCACCTGAACGCCAACTTCGACGAGGCGGCGCAGGAGCTGGTGGTGCGTGGCGAGTACAACATCGGCATGGCGGTGGCGACGCCGGACGGCCTCACGGTGGCGGTGGTGAAGGACGCGGACCGGTTGACGCTGGCGGAGATTGCTCGCGAGACGGCGCGGCTGGGCGCGGCGGCCAAGGAGCGCAAGCTGACGCTGGCGGAGATGACGGGCGGAACCTTCACCATCACCTCGCTGGGGCAGAGCGGCGGCCTGTTCGCCACGCCCATCATCAACCACCCCGAGGTGGGCATCATGGGCGTGCACAAGCTCAAGAAGCGCCCGGCCGTGGTGAAGGATCAGATCGTCATCCGCGACATGATGAACCTGTCGCTCTCGTGCGATCACCGCGTCATCGACGGCTCGGTGGCCGCGGACTTCGTCTACGAAGTCATCAAGTACCTGGAGAAGCCGGACCTGCTGTTCCTCGCCATGGCGTGAGGTCGCGCCGAGCGGGGCCCGGGCGGGAGGCTCGTCCGGGTTTCGGGGGCCGGGAAGGCCCCTGGGCCGCCGGGGAGAGGGCTGACCGCTCGCCGGGCATTCCGTCCGGCGGTATGCGTCGAGGCCGGGCGGTGGTCCACCAAGACGGTTAGGCTCTGTCCGTATGGCCGAGAACCCTCGCGAGCTGATCCGCGCCGCGCAGTCCGCCGAGCTGCGGGGTGATGTGACTCGCGCCGTGGAGTGCCTGCTCAAGGCGGCGGCGCACTACCGGAGCGCGGGCAATGCTCCCCGAGCGCTCCAGTTGCTGCGCCATGCGCGCCGGCTGGACATGAGCCGCCTGGACATCCTCGAAGCGGTGAATCGCCTGGAAGGGATGGCGGAGACGGCGTCGTCCTCGGAGGACGAGGACTCCGGGTTGGCGGATGAGTTGGTTCGCTCCGTCGAGGCAGTGCCGCTCCCGGAACTCGCTCTTCGGCAACGGCTGATGGAAGAGGCGTTGCGCGACGTGGAGTCCCAGCCTCCGACGAAGTCCCCCGAGCTCGCGGCCTGGGTGTTGGACACGGAGGTGAGCGAAGACCTCCAGAGGCTGGAGGCCCAGCTTGTTCGCGTCGCGGCCTCCGTGGCGCCAGGGCCTTCCGAGGGGCACGGTCCTTCGGTGGCTCGGGAGGCTCCGTCCTTCCGCGCTTCGGAGTTCGTGCGTGCGGAGCGCCCACGTGGCGCCGTGGATGAGCAGCTCTTCGAGACGGCATGGAGGCCAGGAGGGGCGGAAGGGGAGGAGTCCTTCGGTGGAGGCCTGATGCTCACGCCGTTGGGGCAGGCCGACGTGCGTGTCTTGGACTCGGATGGGGAGGTCGCCGCTACGCAGGTGTCGGAGGAAGTCACGCCGAGGCGCCGGCGCGGACCGCGCATCATCGAGCGGGGACCCACGCGCGCGGACGCGGCGCTGGATGCCTGGTGCTCGTTCTGTTGCCGCCCTCGCGCGGAAGTTGGCGACCTGGTCGCGGGACCTGCCGGGGCCTTCATCTGCAAGGCGTGTCTGACGGAATCCACCTCGCTGCTCGGGGACGTGAGCCCCGTGCCTCGTCCGGTGGAACAGCCGCGTTCACCGGTGCGCTCCGAGCCGGAGGTGGAGTTCGTGGGTTCGTCGGTACGCTCCGAGCCCGCGATGGGGCTCGTCGAGCTGCCACGTTCGTCGGTGCGCTCCGTGCCTGCGGTGCAGTCCGTGGGGCCGCCGAGTTCGCAGGTGCGCTCCGAGTCCGCGATGGAGTTCGTGGGTCAGCCCGACGTCCGTGTCGCGCTGGAGCGAGCGCTTCAATCGGGTGGTCGCTGCATCTTGCTCGTGGGCGCCGAGGGTTGGGGGAAGAGCACTCTCCTCCATTCACTCCAGCGTCAGCACAGAGGAGTCATCATCCCGGTGGCCTCGCTCGGAGAGGCTGCATTGGCCTCGTCCGTATCGACGGTGGCCTCGCTCGCGGATGGCGCATCGGCCTCGCCCGTGTTCATCGAGGACGTGGAGCGCCTGGGCTCTGAAGAGGCTTTATTCCTCTCCACCTTCCTGTCTCGTGAGGCGCGACCGTGCGTGGTGCTCAGCGCGCGAGGACTCGCCGCCGAGCCGGGGAAGCTCCTCCTGCGCGGAGGCGAGGAGTGCCTCTCCGTGCCCACGACGGAGGCCCTGTCGCGCACGGTGCGCGGGCTCATCCCCGTGAGCATCCTGGAGCACGTCCAGGTGCTGCTCTGCCTGCGTCAGCCCACGCGCGCGGACTACGTGGAGATGGCCCGCGCGCGACTCGCGCTGCGTGAGCCCAAGACAGTGCTGTCCGACAGCATCCTCACGGCCTTCGCCGCCGAGGCCGAGCGCTCACCCCGCGCCGGCCACGAGCTGCGGGCCCTCCTCCAGCGGGTTCCCCCAGGTACGTGGGAACTCGAGAACGTGACGAAGCCGACGCCCCCTCGAAAGGGCCGGCGGAAGGGAACGTCGTGAACACCATCACCGTCTACCGGCTCGGCCGGGTCGAGTACGAGGACGGCCTCAACCTGATGCGCCTCTTCGGCGATTCACGTCGAGAAGGACTCAGCGGCGACGTGCTGCTCCTGCTCGAACACCCACCCATCCTGACGCTGGGCCGGGGCGCGAAGCGGGAGAACATCACCGCCTCCGATGCGAGCCTCTCCGCCGAGGACGTGAATGTCTTCGAGACCAATCGGGGCGGCGACGTCACGTACCACGGGCCCGGACAGATTGTCGGCTACCCCATCTTCCTGCTCCCGGAGTCGCGCCGCGATGTCCGCCGCTACGTGCGCGACGTGGAGCGCTCCATCATGGAGGTGCTGGCCGAGTGGGGCATCACCGCGGGCCCCATCCCCAAGTGGCCCGGTGTCTGGATTGGTGAAGACGGCGCGCCCGACACGCGGAAGATCGCCGCCATCGGTGTCCACCTGTCCCGGTGGCTCACGACGCACGGCTTCGCGCTCAACGTGAACACGAAGATGGAGCACTTCCGCTTCATCGTGCCCTGTGGAATCCGCGAGGCCGGCGTCACGTCCATGCAGCGCGAGCGTGGCAGCCCGGTCCCCGTCCCCGACGTGGAAGAGGCGCTCGCCCGGAGCTTCTGCGCGGTGTTCGACAGCGAGCGCGTGGATGCGCCGCCGCCCCTGCGCACCGTCAGCATCGCCGTCGTCCGAGGCCACGGTCCGGAGGCGCGCGTGCTGCTCGGGCGACGTCGCCCCGAGCGCGGCGGCTTCTGGCAGATCCTCACCGGCCGCGTTGAAGTAGGGGAGTCACCTGCCCAGGCAGCCAGCCGCGAACTGGAGGAGGAGACGGGCCTGCGGCTCCCCACGGAGGACCTGGCCTACCGCCATTCCTTCGCCATCGGCGAGACGCTGCCTCCCGTCATCGCCGAGGAGAGCGCCTTCGCCGTGCACGCCCCGCCGGACGCCGAGGTCCGTCTGGGGCCCGAGCACGAGGCCTTCGAGTGGGTGGACGTGCCCACCGCGCTGGAGCGCCTGCCCTTCGTCGGGCTGCGCGAAGCGGTGAAGCGCGCGGTGTCGTGGCGCGGCGCCTGAGGCCGCGTCCACGTCGCGCGGTTACAGCTTGAGGACCATCGCTTCCTTGGCGGCGATGGCCTCCGGGCGGTGCTTGCGCACCTGCCGCAGCAGCTTGTCCATGGCCGCGTCGTCGCGCCCCGGGTCGTGGTGGAAGAGCACCAGCGTCTTCACCTGCGCGGCATCCGCGGCGGCCACGGCGGCCTGCCACGTGGAGTGGCCCCAGCCCGTGCGCGCCGGTCCACAGCGGCCGTGGTACTCGTCCTCCGTGTACATGGAGTCGTAGATGAGCAGGTCCGCGCCTCGCGCGAACTCGAACATCACCGGGTCCAACTCGCTGCCGTGCTCCACGTCCGTGGCGTACACCACGGAGCGACCCCCGCACTCCACGCGGTACCCCAGGCTGCCTCCCGGGTGGTTCAGCTCCAGCCACCGCACCTCGGCCGGGCCAATCTGGAGCGTCCCTCCCGGTGACAAGTCCCTGTAGGTGAGCTTCGCGCGGAAGGCTCCCTCCGCCGTCACCGGGAAGTAGGGCTGCACCATCTGCCCGCTCAGCAGCTCCCGCGTGGTGCGCCCGTTGCGCGACGGACCGTTCACGGTCAGCTCGCTCGTCGGAATGAAGATGGGCGCGAAGAAGGGAAGGCCCTGCAGGTGGTCGTAGTGGTAGTGCGAGATGAAGATGTTGCCGCGCACCGGCCCCGCGCCTGGCGTGAGCAGCGAATCGCCCAGCGCCCGCGCTCCCGAGCCCAGGTCGAAGATCAGCAGCTCGTCCCCACACCGCACCTCCACGCACGGCGTGTTGCCGCCATAGCGCCTGGTCTGCGGACCGGGGGAGGGGATGGAGCCTCGCACTCCCCAGAAGCGCACCTCGAAGGGCACGCGGGCCTGATTGCGCACGACGGCGTTGCGCCGCCGCGCTGGCGTCTTCTCAGCCGGCCTTGGCTTCCGTGTCGTCGTCCTCGGCGAAGAGCTCAATCAGGTGCCCCGTACGCTCGCGCTTCGTCCTCAAATAGTCGAGGTTATGCGGATTGTGCTCGGTCCGGGAAGGGATTCGACGCAGGACGGGAATGCCTTCCTCCACCATCCCCGCGATCTTCAGGGGGTTGTTGGTGATGAGGTCCACCGAGCGTACGTCCAGCGAGCGCAGCATCTCCGCCGCGATGTCGTAGCTGCGCAAATCATCCGCGAAGCCGAGCTGACGGTTCGCCTCGTACGTGTCCAGCCCCTTGGCCTGGAGGGCGTACGCCTTGATCTTGTTCCCCAGGCCGATGCCCCGGCCCTCCTGACGCAGGTACAGCACCACGCCCAGCTTCTGCTGGGTGATGAAGTCCAGCGCCCGGTCCAACTGCTCGCGGCAGTCGCACTTCAGGCTGCCAAAGACTTCGCTCGTCAGGCACTCGGAGTGGATTCGCACCGGCACCCCCTCCACGCCCGACACGTTGCCCGCGACCAGCGCCACGTGCTCCCGGCCATTGCGGCGGTCCCTGAACACGATGGTCCGCAAGGGACCCCGCTGCGTGGGGATTTCCGCTTCCGAGAACCGCTCGAGGTGCTGCGTGGGCTTACGGGTCGGAAGAACCTGGGGTGAGCGAATGTCCGACATGTTGTTTCAGTCTCCAGATGCGAAGCACCCTGTTAGGTGCCCCCATGAGCGCAAGTCAAGGCGGACTCACCTGACGTTCACCCGAAGAGATGCACGACGGGCGACTCCGGTTTCTCAAGCCCCCCAGGAGAGCGGTAGCAATTCCACCGCGTCCCCATGAGACAAGCTGCTGGCTTCCCGGCCAAAGTGCAGCAGATGCGTGGCCGCCGCCGCTGAACGGAGCACGCCCGACGTCTGCGTGGCCAGGGGGCGGGCCCAGAGGTTGCCATCCCTCCAGGCGGCCGTCACCCGGACGAAATGCGCCAGCCCCGGAGGCTTGGACAGCCGACCGTCCAGGCGCCCGGGAACCCGCGCGGGCTCCACGTCCAGGTGGCCGAGCAGTCGGCGGATCGCCGGCCTGACGAACAGCTCGAACGTCACCAGCGACGAGGTGGGGTTGCCGGGCAGCCCGAAGAACAGGGTGCTGCCGCGCTTGCCCACCACCAACGGCTTGCCGGGCTTGATGGCCACGCGCCACAGGTGCTGCTGCACGCCGATGGCGGCGAGGACCTCCTTCACGTAGTCGCGCTCGCCCACGGACACGCCCGCGCTGGTGAGCACCACGTCGAAGCCCTGGGCCCGCGCCAGGAACTCCCCCACGGAGTCGCGGGTGTCCTGGGCGATGCCCAACAGGGACGGCTGCCCTCCCGCGCGGCGGACCGCCAGGGCCAGGGACGGGGCGTTGGTGTCGACGATGCGGCCCCGGGGCGGCTCGTCGGCGCGGCACAGCTCGTCGCCGGTGGAGAGGATGGCCACCCGGGGGGCGCGTGGGACGGGCGCGGACAGGATGCCCTGGGCCCAGAGCATCCCCAGCTCGGGGATGCCCAGCGGCGTGCCCCGGGCGAGCAGCAGCGCCCCTTCCTTCGCGTCCTCGCCCCGAGGCCTCACGTGCTGGCCCGGCTCCACGGCCTCCAGGATGTCCACCTGATCCGCGCCCCCGTCCGGCACCGGCCGGGCCCGCTCGCGCATGACCACGGCGTCCGCGCCCTGGGGGAGGGGAGCGCCGGTCATGATCCGCACGCAGGTGCCCGGGCGGACCTCCTGGCGTGGCGTGCCTCCCGCGTAGACGGTCTCCAACACCGGCAGTCTCACCGGCAGCGGGCCCGCCAGGTCCTCGGCGCGCACCGCGTAGCCGTCCATCGCCGAGTTGTCCCAGGGTGGCAGCGTCCGCTGGGCGAGCACGTCCTCCGCGAGCGTCCGGCCCAGGCCATCATCGAGGGCCAGCCACTCGGCGGACAGGGGCGTGGCCAGGGCCAGAACCCGGGCTCGGGCCTCGTCTTCCGGAAGCAGCGTCGCGGCGTCGTTCATGAGCGTCATCTTCAGCCCGGTTCGCACCGAAAGTCCGAGAGAAAATCAAGTGTTAGTTTGACAGCCCACCTGATCATCGTTACAAGCTTCAATCATCGCGAAGCCTGCCAGTCCTCCTGGGGGTGGCGTGGCAACCCGTTGAAAGTACACGGGAACTCTCAAGGAGACAGCGTCGATGGCCAAGCCCAAGTCCGGGGCCAAGAAGGCGACTCCCGCTGGAAAGACTGGCGCGAAGTCCGCCGCGAAGAAGGATAAATCCGCCCGGCTGGACCTGATCAAGAACGCGTCCAAGCGGGTCGCTACTTCGACGACGAAGGTGGTGAAGGCGGTCGCGGAGTCAGTAGCGAAGGGCGTGAAGGGTTCATCGAAGAAGGCGGCCGTCGAGACCGCTCCCGACAAGGAGAAGGTCGTCGAAAAGGACAAGGCTGTCGAGAAGGAGAAGGCCGCTGACAAGGCGCCTTCCAAGAAGTCAGCGGCGAAGCCCGCTCCCGCGGCGAAGTCCGCCACGGCGAAGCAGGCCGCCGCTCCCGCCGCGAAGACTCCCGCTGGGACGAAGGGCGCGTCGGGCAAGGGCTCCAAGTCCTCCGCTCCCGCGGTGCCCGCCGTGGAGAAGCCGAAGCCGCGCGCCACCAAGCTGCCGCCCCCGGGCGAGCCGCTCACCAAGCGTGAAATGGAGCAGCTGCTGACCGCCGGAGAGGGCCGTGGCGTGATGGGCGAGGGCAGCCTCAAGGGCCGCCTGGTCGTCCTCAACGAAATGCCCAACCTGGTGGTGGTGGGACGCGACAAGCGAGAGCTCACCTTCCTGCTCCAGGGGCCGGATCAGGAGGTCCTCCCGGCCTACGTGAATCACAAGGTCTCCGTCAGCGGGATGATCCGCAAGACGACCAACCACGGCGGCGTGGTGGACGTGCGCAAGTACTCCGCCAAGAAGCCGGAGGCGGAAGTCGTCGAGGCGCCGCCCGCGGACACCGAGCCCCGGCTGCGCTACCTGTCGCCCGGCGAGGTCTCCATGGTGACGGCGGCCGGCATGGGCGCGGGCATCAAGGGCTTCGCGGCCGTGCGCGGAAATCTGGAGATGAACGGCGAGGAGTTCATCCTCGTCGTCTCCAACGGCGGCACCCGCCAGCAGGTGTCCTTCCTCATCGAGGGGAAGGCCGCCGTGAAGAGCCTGCGCAAGAACGTGGGCCACACGCTGCAGGTCATGGGCGTGGTGGACAAGCTCTCCGGCTGGGGTGGTCGCATCATCGCGGAGAACGTGGAGCCGCGGCCGTCGGAAGCGCGCGCGGTGTCTCGCGATGAGATGGAGATGGTCCACATCGAGGGCGAGGTGCCCACGTCCGTGGACGTGAGGCTCAACCACGGCCTCACCGTGCGCCTGCCCGAGCAGCCTGGGTTCACCTGGGCCATCGAGCCCACGGCGGCCAAGCGCGTGGGCCTGCGCGAAGCCAATTTCGAGCCGGTTCCCAGCGGCGGTCCGGCGACCCGCGAGTTTTTCTTCACTCCCCGTAACCCGGGGACTTTCGAGGTGGAGTTCTTCCTGGCCAAGGCGCTGACGCCGGGCCTGGTGGATCGCTCCTTCAAGATCAACGTCACGGTCAAGCCCTGAAGAACGTCGCTTCCCGGAGGAAGGCTCCGGGAAGCAGTCGGTTGCCGGGGGGTTCCCGCCCGGCCGCTTCGGGCTTACCCGTTCCCGTAGCGGCCGAGCCGCGACCCCACCGTGAGCATTTCTTCAGACCTTCTCCAGCAGATCCTCTCCGAAGCCGACCACCCGCTGGGCATCAAGGAGCTCCTGCGACTCGCGGGCCTGCACCCTGGCCAGCAGACCGAGCTCAAGCGCTCCCTCCGGGAGCTGGTACGCCAAGGCCAGGCCGTCAAAGAGGGCAAGCGCTTCCTGCGCCCCGGTCCTCCCCCTGACGGCGGCCCGCCCGTGCCTCCGCCTGTCGTGCCGGAGGTCGCCGCCGTGCATGCGGACCCCCGGCCCCGTCATGAGCGGGCCCGTCCTCAGGACCCCCCCACGCGCGAGCGCCTCACGGGCCATGGTGCCCGAGGCCAGGAAGGCGGCTTCAAGGGCCGTGCTCCCGACGCCCGTGGCGCACGCGACTCCGGCCGCACGGACGGCGGCCGAGGGCGCGAGCGCCGTGACTTCAACAAGCAGGGTTCTTCACGCCGTGAAGAGGGCCGTGAGCGCTTCGGCCATCGAGGCCCGCGTCGCCCGGCCTTCGGCGAGGTGCTGGACACGGTGGAGGGCGTCCTCCACGTCCACCGCGACGGCTTCGGCTTCGTGCATCCCGTGGGAGGGGAGGGCGAGAACATCTTCCTGCCCCCGGCCGAGGCGCAGCGCGCGCTCGACAATGACCGGGTGGTGGTGGAGGTGGCGGGTCGGCCCGGCCGGTACGAGGGGCGCCTGGTGCGCGTCGTCGACCGTCGCCGCGAACTGGCGGTAGGCGTCTACACGACGCAGGGCCGCCACGCGCTGGTGCTGCCCACCGACACCAGCCTTCCCGGTCCCATCCGCGTGCCTCAGACGCAGATGGCGCAGGAGGGGGACCTGGTGAAGGTGCGCCTGGGCGTGGGCGCGAACCTGTTGGAGCCGGGACGCGGGCTCTTCGGCGAAGTGGCCGGCTCGCTCGGCAAGCCGGGGACTCCGAGCTCCGAGGTGATTGGCATCGCCTACTCGCAGGGCTTCTCGGATGAGTTCCCTCCGGAGGTCATGGACGAGGCGGACCGCTACGCCGTGACGGTGTCGGCGGAGGAGGCGAGCGGGGAGGAGCGCAAGGATTTGCGCTCGATGCAGTTGGTCACCATCGACGGTGAGGACGCGCGCGACTTCGACGACGCGGTGTACGTGGAGGACCTCGCGGGCGGTTGGCGGTTGGTGGTCGCCATCGCGGACGTGACGCACTACGTGCGTGAGCGCAGCGCGCTGGATGCGGAGGCCTTGCGCCGCGCGACGTCCGTGTACCTGCCGGACCGCGTGCTGCCCATGCTGCCGGAGCGGCTCAGCAACGGCATCTGCTCCCTGAAGCCGGACGAAGACCGGATGTGCATGGTGGCGGACATGACGTTCGACGCCCAGGGCCAGCGGCGCTCGTCCACGTTGTACCCGGCGGTGATGCGCAGCGCGGCGCGCTGCACGTACAACGAGGTGCAGGACGTCCTTGATGGCAAGAGCGTGCCGCACCGTGATGCCTTCAAGCCGCACTTCGAGAAGATGATGTCGCTGGCCCGCGCGCTGATGAAGATGCGCAAGGAGCGGGGCGCCATCGACTTCGACATTCCCGAGCACAAGGTGGTGCTGGGCAAGGATGGCCTGCCCGAGCGCATGGACAAGCGCGAGCGCAAGGACAGCCACCGGCTCATCGAGGAGTGCATGCTCGCCGCCAACGAGGCGGTGGCGCGCTTCTTCCAGGACGAGGGCCTGCCCACGGTGTACCGGTTCCATGGCGAGCCGGACCCGGAGAAGCTGGCCGCCTTCGGGGCGCTGGCACAGGCGTATGGCTTCAAGCTGCAAATCGATGATGGCGTGTCCTCGAAGGAACTGGATGCGTTCATCAGTCAGCTCGCGGGTCACCCGGAGCAGCGGGCGCTGAACCAGCTCCTGCTGCGTTCGATGATGCAGGCCGTGTACACGCCGTCGAAGGTGGGCCACTACGGGCTCGCGGCGGAGCACTACCTGCACTTCACCTCGCCCATCCGGCGCTATCCGGACCTGTTGGTGCATCGGTTGTTGAAGGCGCACTGGGCACGACAGGGACGCAAGCCGTCGCTGGCGATGTTGGACCGCGAGGAGGAGAAGCTGGAGGACATGGCGATGCAGTGCTCCGACAGGGAGCGCGCGGCCATGCAGGTGGAGCGGGAGGTGGTGTCCTTCTACGCGACCCTGATGATGAAGGACCGGGTCGGCGAGGAGTTCGCGGCCACCGTGGCGGCCATCACCGACTTCGGGTTCTTCGTCGAGCTGGACGCCGAGCACGTCGAGGGTCTGGTGAAGGCGGAGACGCTGGGGCCGGGCTCGAAGCTGGACAAGCAGACGCACTCGCTCGTGTATCCGAACGGGCGGCGCGTGCGCGTGGGACAGAAGCTCCGCGTGCGGCTGTTGTCGGCGAACCCGACGGCGCGGAAGATCGACTTCGACGCGCTCCAGTTCGAGGGCGAGGCGCCGTTGACGCGCCATGAGGGCGGCGCGGCCGCGCGTCGTCGCCCCGAGGCTCGCGAGCAGCAGCTGCCGTATGGCAAGCCCAAGCCGGGCAAGCCGGGACAGTGGGAGCGCGACACGAGCAAGGGCGCACCGGCTCGTTCCTGGGCCGCGCGTGAGGAGCCGTCGCGTCCTCGAGGGCGCTTCGTGCGAGAAGGGCGTCGCGAAGAGGCCGCCGTGCCTTCGCGCGGCGAGCCCACGTTCAAGAAGCCCTGGAAGGACGACGCGGCGAAGACGCAATCCGGTCCTCGGTCCGCGGGGGATGCGCAGGGGCCGAAGCGACGGATGTTCGTGCGGCCGGAGCAGGGGGCGGGCTCGGATGTGAGCAGCGTGCCCGTACAGGAGGCACAGGACGTCCGCGAGGAGGTTGTGCCCGAGGTGCCTGCCACGCCGACGTGGTCGGAGCCTGACGCGAGCGAGAGCGCGGGGTCGTCACCGCATCCCGGGTTCGACCGGCTGCGTGCGTTGGCCTCGCAGGGCCAGCCCCCGAAGAAGGGTGGCCGGCCTTCGCAGCCGCAGTCGCGGCACGGGCATGGCGGACATGGAGGCAAGCCTTCGTCGAAGGATTCTCGCTTCAACCGCCCCGCGTCCGTCATCGTGCCTCCGAAGCCGCCCGCCGAGGTGAAGCCCGAGTTCGCGCCGGAGAACTGGCAGCCTTCCGTTCCGCCCGAGCCTCCGGCGAAGCCGCCGGTTCGCGAGCAGTTGGAGCCCGTCGCGCGTTCGACGCCCGAGGTGGTGGTGGCGCGGACGGCGGAGATTCCTTCGAAGCCGCCCGAGCGTTTGCCGACTCCGGCTGAAACGGTCATCGCTCCGCCTGCGGCCCAGTCGCCGGTGGCTCGGCCCGCCGTGGTCTCCACTCAGTCAGGACCCGAGAGCGTCACGTCGGCGCCCGAGAAGGCACCGGCTCGTGTGAAGCGTGCGGCCGCCGTCAAGCGCGGTGTGGCCACGGCAACCGCGAGCGCTGCCTCGACGAAGGCGGCGTCCAAGGTCGCCCCGGCATCGCGTCAGCCGAGCGCGAAACCGAAGACGATGTCTGATGCCACGTCGGCGTCGCGCACTCCGACCGCGAAACCGAAGGCTGCGCCCCGTGTGGCGTCGGGCACTTCGACCGCGAAACCGAAGGCGGTGGGGAAGAAGTCCCCCACGCTGACGCCCGCGAAGCGAGTTGCCTCGGGCAAGGCACCTGTGAAGAAGGCCGCTCCCGCGAAGCCGTCACTCGCCAAGTCGCCCAAGGCCCAGCCGCCGAAGACCAAGGCGTCCAATGCCAAGTCGCCCAAGGCAAAGGCGTCCACGGCCCAGGTGGCCAAGGCGAAGACTGCAAAGGCCTCGGCGCCCAAGTCCCAGGCGAAAGCGCTGAAGGCAAAGCCCGTGAAGGCTACTGCCGCAAAGGCGAAGTCGCCCGCGAGCCATGCGAAGCGCCCTGCCAAGGCCTCCACGACGTCGACGTCGGCGGGCAAGGGGAAGGGGCGCGCGAAGCGCTGAGGTTCGGCGTTCGCTCTCATCCTCGCGTCGGCCGCCATGCGCGGAAGATGCGCGCGAAGCGCTGAGGTTCGGCGTTCGCGCGCATCCGCGCGTCGGCTGCCGTGCGCCGAAGAGGTGCGCGAAGCGCCGAGGTTCGGTGTTTGCGCGCATCCCCTCGTCGGCCACCATCGGCGCATGAAGCGCTGAGGTTCGGCGTTCGCTTGCATCCCTGCGTCCGCAGGCAGATTCGGACGGAGCGTGAGCTCGCGAAGCGCTGAGGTCCGGAGTTCGCGCGCATCCGCGCGTCAGATGGAAATCACCAGACCGGGAGCGCAGGGCGCGTCGCGAGTGAATTTTTCCCCGGGGACGTCGTCCCGAGCGTGCCGTGCTGATGGACCTTCGGTGTCCTCGGCCAGGCATCCTGCTCAGCCCCCGGAGATGACATGTATTCGCGCGCCCTCGTTTCAGCCCTCGTTGTGTTCGCCTTCGCCGGTTGTGCGGGCATGACCATGACCACGACCTCGACGGGACTCGACGGCAAGACGACCGTACGCAGCTCCGACCCGGCGGAGCAGGCTCGTATCGACGCGAGGGAGCGTGAGAATGAGGACTACGCCAAGGCCATCGCCGAAGCGCCTCGGCGCTCGCCTCAGGCTCCCATCCAGGTCGCCGTGTTCGAGACGACCGTCGCCGAAGCGCTCTCCAAGTCACTCGACCGGAAGCAGTTCGACGAATCTCTCCGGCGCGAACTCTCCGCCGACCCGCTGTTGCGCATCGTGGCGGTGACGGGCCTGTCTGGCAGCGCGACGCGAGTCGGTGCGTCGGACGAGGAGCGCATCTCCGCCGCCCGCGAGAAGGGCATCTCTCCGGATGTGTGGATCCTTCCGCATGTCATGCTGGAGGACGCGGTGGGGACGAGTGGCGGGAAGCTCGTCTCGATGAAGGCCTTCACGCTTCGCAGTGGCGTGGTGTCCGCCTACGGCACCGGCACGTCGAGGCCCGAGGCGCAGGGCTCCATCTTCCAGAACGCGCAGGTGGTGGCGGGCGCCGCGATGAAGATTCGTGCCGCCGTCGTGGGGGAACTCGGGCCCAACCTGCCCGACCGCGAAGCAGTGGCCGGACTGCAGAGGGCACGGCAGCAGAAGGCGGCGGACTCCATCGCGGAGCAGGCCGGCATCCTTCCCGAGGACGACACGGCGACCCGGATGAGGAAGCTCATGGACCTGGCGAAGCAGCCCAAGCAGCCGGCGCAGTCGTCCGTGCAGGAGTAGGCCTCACCCGTCGGGATGCCCATCCCCAACGCCACACCGCCCCTCATTTCCACCGAGGGGCTTCCCGGAGCGCTATAACGCTCACGGTTCAACTCGAGGAGTCTCCGTGGGAATCATCCGGTTGGTGGGAGTGATGCTCGCCGTCGCGGGCGGCGTGTTGCTGTGGACGGGGCTGAATGCGCGCGAGTCGCTGACCGAGCGCGCGACGCAGGTCATCACGGGCAAGTACAGCGAGAACACCACGCTGTACATCGCTGGCGGTGGCGCCGCGCTGGCGGGCGGCATCCTCCTCGCGCTGTTCGGAGGCGGCTCGCGCAAGCGTCGCTAGCCACGGACCGACTCCCCCCAAGGCTCAAGGGAGCAGCGCGCCGATTCGGGTCTGGACGAAGGCCCCGGCCAGTCCCAGGGCGAACACCGCGCCGAGCGCCCAGCCCAGTCGCACGGTGAGCGCCCGTTGCCCGGAGACGCGTGCCACCACCACGAAGCTGACGGCGGCGCTCGCGAGTGACGCGATGGTGGCGCCGACTCCCGCGGTGGTCGGTGACAGCGACCCATGTGAACTCAGTGACGCGGCCGAGGCCACCGCCGACGCGCTCGACACCAGTCCTCCCAGCGCGCTCACCGCATAGAAACCCGCGTGGCCCAACAGGCTCTGTCCCACCGTGCCCACCACCTGGAAGAAGAGCAACATCGCGCCGAACTTGAGCGCGGACTTGAGCGAGAAGGGGCTCTCCAGGGGCAACGACGGCGCGGCGCCCGCGCTGCTCGGGGCCTGGCGAACCCTCACCAGCGCGAGCCCCATGCTCGACAGCAGGATGAGCGAGAGCGGCACCACGGAGTTCACCATCGCGCGATACGACAGGATGCCGAGCAGGACGGCATTGCGCAGCGCCATCGCCGCCGTGGCCAGCATGACGCCTCGGTACGCGACGTCCTGGAGCCGTCCGTCTGTCTCCTTCACGCGATGGGCCAGCTCCGTCACCGTGACGGTGCTGTTGACGAGTCCGCCCAGGAACCCCGTCACCTCCACGCCGCGCGTTCCGAAGAGCTTGAGCAACACGTAGTTCACGAACCCCATCGCCGCGACGAGGATGACCGTCACCCACGCGACGCGAGGCACGATGAGCCCCCAGGGGTCCACGGGCTCGGTCGGCAACACCGGGTAGATGGCGAAGGCGAGGATGGCCAGCAGGATGGCCGAGCGCAGCTCCTCTGCGGTGATCTTGCTGCTGAAGCCCGCCAGCCGCTCCTTCCACGTGAGCAACCCCGCGCTCGTCACGGCCACCGCCGCGGGCGTCACCACATGTCCCAGGCCACACAGCACTCCCGTGAAGCCGGTGACGAGCAGCGCGGCGGAGGTGGTCAGCTCCGCGCCCTCGTTCGCGCGCAGCGACTGCCAGTTCAGGAAGCCCACCAACACGCCCAGCAGGGCCACCGCGGTGATGGCGAACGGAGTGCCCAGCAGCCCGCCCATGGCACCCAGCAGCGATGCGAAGCCGAAGGTGCGCAACCCGGCCTCCTTGCCACGCCACTCACGCTCCAACCCCACGAACAGGCCCACCCCCAAGGCCAGCGTCAAGCGCATCAACGTCTCGAGCGGCGGCCACGCAACGGCCGGCGGAAGTCCTTCCATCAAGGGGGTGCCTCTCCTTCGTGGAGCGAAGTCTTCAAGTGGTGTGGCGCGGCGCCTCGTGCGCGGCGTCGCCGACGGCATGCAGCCGGGACCATCCCCGCTCACGCAACAGATGCTGGATGGGTTCTCGCAGCGATGCCCGGAGGCGCTGCATGGCGTCCGGAGTCCCGTCTTCGCTCACGGACACCCGCCAGGAGGTGCCCCCGCCCACCAGTGGCGGCGCCTCCTCACCGGGCAGGATGAGTCGCACCACGAGCGGCGGCGGCCCGTGCGCATCGCCTTCACCTGTGGCGCCATCCACCGTGGCCCGAGCCCGGTCCCCAGCGGAGAGGCCATTGAAGACGGTGACGGCCTGCTCGGCCACGGTGGGGCGCGAGCATTGGAAGATGACGCGCCAGGGGCGGCGCGCGGGTTTCTCCGTGGGCATCATCAGCCAACGGAAGAGCAGCACGGCGAGCGTGGCGCCGAGCATCTGCGCGGCGACGAAGGACTCGACATCCATCGCATGCAGGGCACTGGCGCGGGTGCTCACCGCGCGCGCGAGGATGAGCGCGGGATTGGCGAGCGAGCGTGAATCGGTGAACCAGACGGTGGCGGCGACATAGCTGGCGACGACCAGGGGCGTGGCGGACGGACGGCCGCGCACGCACCCTCGGACCACCACCAGCAGGCCGAACGTGGCGACCAGCTCCGTGAGGAACTGGGAGGAGCTGGCGGAAGGCGCGCGCGTCGCGATGAGCAGGGGCTCGCCGCACATGAGATGCGCCACCAGCCGTCCGACCAGACCCCCGCCGAGCTGGGCGAGCACGTAGCGAGGCACGTCCTTCCACGGCGTGCCGTCCTCCAGCGCGTCCGCGAAGGTGAGGGCGGGATTGAAGTGCGCCCCGGACAACGGCTGGAGCACCAGCGTGAGGCAGGCGAGGACGGCGCCCGCGGCCAGGGACATGAAGAGGCGCCCGTCGGTGGCGCTCACACCCAGGTGCTCCGCGCCGTGGTGGGCGCCCTCGAGTGCCACCACGAGCAGCCCGCAGCCGAGCGCTTCGACCGCGAGCCGGCGGGGCCGGTTCAGGCGCCCCGTGCCGGACGATGTCGTCGTGGATGGAAGTGCACCCGTCATCGCCTGACCCTCCAGCGGATCTCCCACCCTATGCCTCGACGAAAGGGTCGTCAAAGCCGAGCGCGAGGGTTCGCGCGAATGCCGACGAGCAGACAGACGGGCTCGCTCGCGGGGGCTCGGACGTCTCCGTCACCGAGCCCCCACGAGGTGTCCGCGAGGCTACGCGTTCAGCGCCGCGGCGTGATGCCGCAGGTGGTCCTCCATGAACGTGGAGATGAAGTAGTAGCCGTGGTCATACCCATCATGGATGCGCAGCGTGAGCGGCTGCCCCGTGGCGTCGCAGGCCTCCTTCAGCAGCTCCGGCTTGAGCTGCTCCTGGAGGAACTTGTCGCCCGTGCCCTGGTCCACCAGCAGCGGGGGAAGCCGCGTCTTCGCGGAGCGGATGAGCTCCGTGGCGTCGTACTCGCGCCACGTGGCCGTGTCCTCTCCCAGGTAGCCCTTGAACGCCTTCTGTCCCCAGGGCACGCGCATGGGCGCGACGATGGGCGCGAAGGCGGACACGGAGCGGTAGCGCTCCGGATTGCGCAGCGCGCACACCAGCGCGCCATGGCCTCCCATGGAGTGCCCGAAGATGCCCTGGCGGTCCTCCCGGGCGGGGAAGTGCTCGGCGATGAGCGCGGGCAATTCCCGGGTGACGTACGTACCCATGCGGTAGCGCGCGGACCAGGGCGCCTGGGTGGCGTCCAGGTAGAAACCCGCGCCCACGCCGAAGTCCCACGCCGCATCCTCGCCGGGATAACCCGCGCCTCGCGGACTGGTATCGGGGGCCACCAGCATCACCCCCAGCTCGGAGGCCACGCGCTGCGCACCCCCCTTGATGAGGAAGGTGTCCTCCGTGCACGTGAGGCCGGCGAGGTAGTAGAGCACCGGCACCTTGCGCTCCCGCGCCTGCGGCGGAACGAAGACACCGAAGCGCATCTCACCCCCGCACGCCTCGGACCCGTGCTTGTAGAAGCCGACGGTGCCGTCGAAGCAGCGGTGCTGGCTCAGCAGTGTGGGGGCCGCCGTCATGAGT
This sequence comes from Myxococcus eversor, assembly GCF_010894455.1. Lineage (GTDB taxonomy): Bacteria > Myxococcota > Myxococcia > Myxococcales > Myxococcaceae > Myxococcus > Myxococcus eversor. The sequence goes on from NZ_JAAIXY010000004.1 coordinate 248,160, forward strand.
ACTTCACCACGCTGCGGATGGACTCGCCCCGGTGCATCAGGTCGAAGCCCTGGTTGATGTCCTCCAGCTTCAGCGTGTGGGTGATGAGGTCGTCGACGTTGATCTTCCCGTTCATGTACCAGTCGACAATCTGGGGCACGTCCGTCCGGCCGCGCGCGCCGCCGAACGCGCTGCCCTTCCACACGCGCCCCGTGACGAGCTGGAACGGACGCGTCTTGATCTCCTGCCCGGCTCCCGCCACGCCGATGACGATGCTCTCGCCCCAGCCCCGGTGGCAGCACTCGAGCGCCTGGCGCATCGTGTTCACGTTGCCGATGCACTCGAAGCTGTAGTCCGCGCCGCCGTTCGTCAGGTTGACGAGGTAGGGCACCAGGTCCCCCTCGACTTCCTTCGGGTTGACGAAGTGGGTGAGGCCGAACTTCTCCGCCATCGCCTTGCGCGCGGGGTTGATGTCCACGCCGACAATCTGGTCAGCGCCCACCATGCGCGCGGCCTGCACCACGTTGAGGCCGATTCCACCGAGCCCGAAGACGACGACGCGCGCGCCCGCCTCCACCTTCGCCGTGTACACCACCGCGCCGATGCCCGTCGTCACGCCGCAGCCGATGTAGCAGACCTTGTCGAACGGGGCGTCCTCGCGAATCTTCGCGACCGCTATCTCCGGCAGCACCGTGAACTGCGCGAAGGTCGACGTGCCCATGTAGTGGTGCACGCTCTGCTTGCCCAGCCGGAAGCGACTGGTGCCGTCCGGCATCAGCCCCTTGCCCTGCGTCGCGCGGATGGCCGTACACAGGTTCGTCTTGCGCGACAGGCACGACTTACACTGCCGACACTCCGGCGTGTACAGCGGGATGACGTGGTCGCCCTTGCGCAGCGTCGTCACGCCCGGCCCCACGTCCACCACCACGCCCGCGCCCTCGTGCCCGAGGATGGCGGGGAACAAGCCCTCCGGGTCCTGCCCGGAGAGCGTGAACTCGTCCGTGTGGCAGATGCCGGTGGCCTTCAGCTCGATGAGCACCTCTCCCGCCTTGGGCCCCTCGAGGTGAACCGTCTCGATGCTCAACGGCTTTCCTGCCTCGAGCGCCACCGCCGCGCGCACGTCCATACACGAGCCTCCCTGTGAAGTTTGAGGCCCCAGCGTAATGCGCGCGGTGCCCCCGGGGCACGACGGAATCACCGCGTGACGCCCAGGAAACGCTTCTGCTGGCCGAGAAAAGAAGAAGGGCCTGGAACCGGTGCGCGGTTCCAGGCCCTGGAGCTTCAGGAAGGCGAGGGGACTACGGCGTGCCCGCCGCGGCCTGGGCCTTGGTGGCCTTCTGCGCCTCGCTGAACTTCTTGGTCATGTCCGCGAACTGGACCTGGAAGTCGTCCATGCGCTTCTGGTGCTCGGCGGCGCGGGCGTTCGCCTCGGCGACGACGGCCGGGTCCTTCGCGTTCTCGGCGGCCTCCGACAGCGCCATCTCCTTCTGCTGCCGCTCGTACTCCATGAGGCGGCCCATCACCACGCGCTTGTTGAGGTACGTGTTGGCGTGGTTGGGGTTGATGGCGATGACCTGGTCGTAATAGTTGAGCGACTTCTCCAGGTCGGCCTTGACGATGGGCGCCGCCATGGAGCGCGCGCCACCGCGCTGGGCGTAGATCTCCGCGATCCACCCGAGGGACGCATCGTCCTTCGGCTCCAGCTTCAGGGCCTCGTTGAAGTACTTCTCGGCCGATTCCGTGGCGCCGCCCTGCATGTTCATGCTGGCGAGCGTCCGGTACGTCTCGGCCCTCTCCGCCGGCGTGGTCTTCATCTCGAGGATCTTCAGGACGGCCTCGCTGGCCTTGTCGGTCTCCCCGAGCTGGAGGTGGGCGAACGCCTTCTTCTCCCAGACCTTCTCCTGCTTGGGGTCCGCCTGGAGCGACAGCGCGTACGCCGCGGCGGCCTCCTTGTACTCCTTCTTGCTCAAGTGATTGCTGCCCTTGATGCGCTCCGCCTTGCCGACGTCCTCTTCGCCTTTACAGGCCACCGTGCCGCTCAGGGCGAGAACTCCGAACACCAGACCGACTCGTGCCAGTCGCTTCATGTGTATGAACCTTTCGAGCGGGCCTGGGGAGTCGACCCCGGCCCCATCCATCCTGCTGTCCGCTCATCGTGTGGGACCCGGCCTCACGGGTCCGAAAGCCCGGCAAGCATACCCGAAGTCCCGCTCCCAGCACCCATGCCAGGCGAGCCTGCCCTCCAAGCATTCGGCCTCCCTCGGTCCCCCCCGAGTCTCGCCCCCCGTCCAGCCCTGGCGGTGACTCGGGGTACGGGTGGAGGAGGCGCGGCCCTGTCCCCCCGACCCGGACCTTGCCCGGCGTCGTGCCCGTGGACCGTTAGGGGCCCGTCGCGCGAATCGAGTCGATGTCGAACGCGATGCCCACGCCCGACACCGGGTCCAGGCGCAGGTCGGTGATGGTCCCGTTCCACCCCGCGACGCCCTGCATGTTGAACGTGAGCGACTGGTAGGTGCCGCCGCCGGGGTGGTTCACGGTCGCCAGATCCAAGAGCTGGCCGGCGTGCGGTTCCGCACGTCGTTGAGCTGATTGTCGGAGGGGGGGACCTCCTCGCCCGGCAGGGGACGTCGGGTGAGCAGCGCCACGTTGCGCTTGATGACGTTGAAGCGCTCGCTGCCGTCCTCCGGGAACACGCCGTGGCCGACGTGCTCGAAGAAGAACGCGTGACTTTCGGGTGGCGGCGGTGGTGCTGGATGCCTGGCGGGAGTGGCCATAGTGTGAAGGCTGGTTCCTTCTTCGGAGCGTGCGCCCCTTGACTGTCCTCACTCGACGAACCGTGCTCCAGGGGCTCGCCGTCACCGCCGCGGGGTGTGCCTCGACGCGGCCGATTCGCGCGCCGCGTCCCGGGCCGTCGCTGCCACTGGGCGCGCAGCTGGGAGACGTGCGCACCGGCGCCGTCACCGTCTGGGGCAAGGCGGACCGGGCCTCGCGTCTCGTGGTGGAGTGGAGCGAGGACTCCCGGCTCGTGAAGGGCGTGCACCGCATTGAGGGCGCCGCGCTCACCGAGGCCACGGACTACACCGGCGTGGTGGACCTCACCGGCCTGCCGGCGGGGCGCGAGGTCTTCGTGCGCGTGCTCGCGGAGGATGGCGGCGGGACTGGCGAGGAGTGGCGTGGGCGGTTCCTCACGTCACCGGACTCGGCCCGGGACGTGTGCTTCGCGTGGAGCGCGGACGTGTGCGGTCAGGGTTGGGGCATCAACCCGGAGTGGGGCGGGTACCGGGGCTTCGCGGCGGTGCACGCCTTGCGTCCCGACTTCTTCCTTCACGTCGGCGATGTCATCTACGCGGACAACCCGCTGCTCCCAGAGGTCGTCCTCCCGGATGGGCGCGTATGGCGCAACCGCGTGACGCCCGCGAAGTCGAAGGTCGCCGAGACGCTGGAGGAGCTGCGCGGGAACTTCGCCTACAACTTCCTGGATGAGTCCCTGCGGGCCCTCGCGAAGGACGTGCCCATCGCGTACCAGTGGGATGACCACGAGGTGCGCAACAACTGGTATCCGGGGCGCAGCCTCGCAGGTGACGCCCGCTACACGCAGGTCGCGGACGAGGCGGTGCTCGGTGCTCGGGCGCGTCAGGCGTTCTTCGAGTACTCGCCCGTGGGCGGCGCCGCGCGAGCCGAGGGACGCATCCATCGCCAGCTCTCACAAGGCCCGATGCTGGACGTGTTCATCCCGGACGTGCGCGCCTTCCGCGCGCCGAACTCCGTCAATCGCCAGGAGCAGCAGGGGCCGGAGACGGCGTTCCTCGGACGCGCGCAGCTCGATGGGCTCAAGCAGGCGCTGGCGGCGTCACGGGCGACGTGGAAGGTGATTGCCACGAGCATGCCGCTGGGGCTCATCGTCCCGGCGGAGAAGCTTCCGGACGGAGCTCACATCATGGAGGCGTGGGCCAACGGCCCGGGTTCGCCGCTGGGTCGCGAGCTGGAGCTGGCGGAGTTGCTGTCCTTCTTGAAGGAGCGGAAGGTGCGCAACGTGGTGTTCGTCACCGCGGACGTGCACTACCCGGCCATGCATCACTTCCACCCGGACCGGGCGCGCTTCCGCGACTTCGACCCGTTCTGGGAGTTCGTCGCGGGGCCACTCAACGCGGGCACGTTCGGTCCGAGCGCGCTCGATGAGACCTTCGGTCCGGAGGTGAAGTGGCATCGGCCGGCGACAGTGATGAACGCGGCGCCGTGGGAAGGGCAGCAGTACTTCGGCAGCGTCCGCATCCAGGGGAATAGCGGCGTGATGACCGTCGCCATCCATGACCTGACGGGCAAGGCGCTGCACTCCGTGGAGCTGGAGCCGCACCGATGACGCTCATGTTCGTCGTCCTGCTGGTGGGGCTGGGCGTGGCCGCGGCCCTCTTCTTCTCATCGAAGCGCCCGTTGGTGCTCCCGGTGCCGAAGCGCTCCGCGCTGGAGGTCTGCAATCACTGCGGCCAGGCGCGGACGCTGCTCGACGAAGAGCTGGACGACGTCCACTTGAACGATGAACAGCGCCGGCAGGAGCAGAGCGGCGCCGTCGACTATCACGTCTGGTGGTGTGGCTACTGCGAGGACGGCGTGGTGACGCGCAATGCGCAGTTCGTCCAGACGGTGGGCGTGTGCCGGGCATGCAGCGGTCGCGCGGAGCAGTCCATGAAGACCGTCGTTCCCGCCACGGCGACCCGTGGCGGAGAGCTCCAGGTGGAGCTGGCCTGCCAGGGTTGTGGCCATCTCCAACGCTTCTGGCGGTACACGCCCCGCGTCACGCTCGCGAAGTGAGCCTGCTACGTCGTGAGCACCAGTTTGACGAGCTCCGGGGGACTGCCGACGCGCATGGGCGGCCCCCAGAAGCCGCAGCCCCGGCTCACGTAGATATGCGAGTCCTGGTGCTGGTAGAGCCCCGCCGCGTGCTCCCACGCGAAGCCGATGAACAGCGTCATCGGGACGAGCTGTCCGCCGTGGGTGTGGCCTGAAATCTGGAGGTCCATCCCTCGCTCGGCGGCCACCTTGAAGTTCGCGGGCTGGTGCGCGAGCAACACGGCCGCCCGGTCCGGCTCTCGTCCCGCGAGCGCCAGGTCCAGGTCGTAGCCCTTCCGGTTGTTCCGTCTCCAGCCACTCCAGTCGTCAACACCGACCAGGTCCAGTGAGGCGCCCGCGTCGCCGACTCGCACATGGCGGTTGCGCAGCGTCTGGATGTCGAGCGACTGGAGGAACGCCGTCCACTCCTCGTCACCGGAGTAGTAGTCGTGATTGCCGGTGACGAAGTAGCTGCCGTAACGAGAGCGCAGCCCTTGGAGCGCGGCCACTGCGCCGCCCAGCGTGGGCACGTCACCGTCCACCAGGTCACCGGTGATGGCGACCAGGTCCGGCTTGAGGGCATTCGTCTGCCGCACCAGTTCGTCCATGTAGCGGCGCTCGATGAACGGACCCACGTGGATGTCCGTGAGCTGGACGATGGAGAGCCCATCCAGCTCGCGTGGCAGCTTGGGAATCCGGATGGCCAGCTCCGTCACCAACGGCGGTGCGAACGCCCGCCAGTGGCCGTACGACGCCAGCCCTCCACCCGCGAGTGCCGCGCCTCCCGCGAGCGCGCGTCCGAGGAACTTCCTGCGCTCCTCGTCCACGGGTGGCTCGGTGGGTGATGGAGCCTCCTGAACGGAGGTCGAGAGCGCGGGTAGGGTGGCAGTGTCTCGCCGCCGTCGGACCCATCGTCCCAGACCGACCAGCGCCCGCAGCAGATCCATGGCCAGGAGCGCGAGCACCAGGCAGAGCGCCACGCCCATCCAGGTATACGTGGCCACCGTCACGGTGCGCTCCAGTCCCTCCGGGAGCGCATCCAGCAGCGTGCGCCGCATCCCCAGCAGCAGCGTCAGAAGCCCGAGCACGACGATGGCCACGAAGCGGGCCGCGCGACTCCGCACCAACTCCCGGACCAGCCGTCGGTAGAGGTACAGGTGGCCCAGCACCGCGCCGAGTCCGATGAGCATCGAGAAGGAGAAGATTCGGAACGGCATGCGCGAGCGACCCGAGGCGAGAACGAAAGGGAAGGGTAACACGGTGCCCATGCCGGGGCCGCTCTGTCGACAGGATGGCGCCCGCGTCCTCGCGATTGAACAGAGTCCCTTCCAGGTCCGCTTCGGGCGGGTAGATTCCGCGGCGCGCGACAGGCGAGCGTCACGAGGGGACACGCATGGACAAGGTCATCGTCATCACAGGGGCGAGTGGAGGCATTGGCGCGGGGCTGGCTCGCGTGGCGGGAGCGCGTGGGGCGAAGCTGGTGCTGGCCGCTCGCCGTCGGGCAGAGCTGGAGGTCGTCGCCAATCGTTCCGGTCGCGACTCGCTCGCCGTCGTCACCGACGTGACGTCGCGCGCGCAGGTGGAGCGGCTTCGCGACGCGGCGCTGGAGCGCTTCGGCCGCATCGACGTCTGGGTGAACAACGCCGGACGCGGCATCACCCGCTCCGTGGCCGAGCTCACCGACGAGGACCTGGAGTCGATGTGGCACGACAATGTCCACAGCGCGCTCTACGGGATGCAGGCTGTCCTGCCGCACTTCCAGGCGCGCAACGCGGGACAGATTCTCAACATCTCCAGCACGCTGGGGCGCCTGCCCGTCGTGCCCCATCGTTCGGCGTACAGCGCGGCCAAGCACGCGTTGAACGCGCTGAGCGCCTGTCTCCGGCTGGAGCTGCGCCAGACGCACCCGGGAATCTCCGTCACGGTGGTGATGCCCGGCGTCGTGGCCACTGAGTTCGGTTCGAACGCGCTGGGCGGCGGGCTGGACTCACGCGCGCTTCCCGGAGCCCAACCCGTCGAGGAGGCCGTGGAGGTCATCCTCGACGCCATCGCCCACCCACGTCCGGAGGTCTTCACGAAGGCGTCCACGCACGCCGAAGTGGAGCGCTACTACCACGACGTCGCCGCGTTCGAGGCGGACCCGGGCATGCGTCCCGGGCGCTGAGCGTGTCGTGACGCCCGGGAGTCGCGGTGCTCCCGGGCGCGTGCGTCACTCGTAGCGGAGCGACTCGATGGGGGCCAGGCTCGCGGCACGGCGCGCGGGCCAGATGCCGAAGAACACGCCCACGGAGGCGGAGAAGGCGATGGCCACCACGATGGCCTCGGGGGCCACCACCATGGTCCACCCCATGAGCTTCTGGAGCACCGCCGCGCCACCCACGCCCAGCACCAGGCCGAGCGTGCCACCGGCCAGACACAGCACCAGGGACTCGACGAGGAACTGGAGCAGGATGTCCGTGCCCGTGGCTCCCAGCGCCTTGCGCAGACCAATCTCGCGCGTCCGCTCCGTCACGGAGACGAGCATGATGTTCATGATGCCGATGCCTCCCACCAACAGGGAGATGGCGGCGATGCCGGCCAAGAGCAGCGAGAAGGTCTGCGTCGTCTCCTGCACCGTCGCGAGCAGCGAGGCCTGGTCCCGGATGTTGAAGTCGGCCTGCTCCTCCGGGCGGAGCCGGTGCTCCCGGCGCAGCTTGAGGTCGATCTCCGCCATCGCGTCATCCATGCCCTTGTCGGTGGCCGCCTGCACGGCGATGGAGCGGATGCGGTCGCTGCCCATCACCCGGAACTGCGCGGTGGACAGCGGGATGTAGAGGCTCTCGTCGGGGTTGGCGAAGCCCTGCGAGCCCTTCTCCGCGAGCACGCCGATGACCTCGAAGGGGATGCCTCGGATGCGTACCGTCTCGCCCACCAACGACGAGGAGTCCCGCAGGCCGAGCTGCGCTCCCGCCAGCGCTCCCAGCACCACCACGCGCCGGCGGCCCCGGTCCTCCGCGTCGGTGAACAGCCGGCCCGCCACGATGTTGGACTCGTTGATGGTGAAGTAGGCTGGCCACGTGCCCACCACCGACAGGTTCGCGTTGCCCGCGCCGTACTCCACCTGGAAGCGCGACTCGATTTCCGGCGCCACGGCCTGGATGTGCTTCGCGTTGGTGCGCAGCGCCTCCGCGTCGTCGATGGTCATCGTCGCCTGGCCTCGGCCCAGTCCTCCCGAGAACGACTGTCCGGGGCGCACCGTCAGGACGTTCGTCCCGAGCGTCTTCAGGCGCTGCTCCACCGAGCGCTGGGCCCCTTCGCCCAACGCCACCATGGTGATGACCGCGGCGATGCCGATGACGATGCCCAGCATGGTCAACAGCGACCGCAGCTTGTTGGCGAGGACCGCGTCGAACGCGACCAAGATGATTTCACCCATGACCTGCCTCCTCCTCCGCTCGCCCGCTAACGACCGCCGCGCCCACCACCCGCACCACCACCCATGCCCGGCATCATTCCGCCGGTCGCCGCCTTCATCCGCTCGTTGCGCTGCTGTTGCTGCTGCTGGAGCTGCGCCACGGACACGAGCAGCACCTGCTCGCCCGCCTCCAGCCCGCTGACGACCTCCGAGCTCTCCCAGTCACTCAGGCCCAGCATCACCTTGCGCGGCTCCGGTCCCTTCGGGCCCTGCACGAAGACGAGCCCCGGCCGCGTGTCACCCGTCGCCTGCCCGCCTTCGCGACCACCCCGATTGCGTCGCCCCTCGCCCGCGCCCTCCGGCGCCCCGGCCGTCGTCGGCGTCGCCACGTTCACCGGCGTGACTGTCCCCGCGGCCACCGCGCCCTTGTCTCCGGCGGGAGGCGTGCCCTCGGTGCCGCTCGTCGGAGCCGCGCTCGTGCCACCCGTGCCCGAGCCACCCCGTCCACGACCTTCGCCCGCTGGACGCATCAGCGCGCGCACCGAGTCCTCCGTGAGCCCCACCGCCAGCGCCGCGGCGCGAGCATCCCGCAGGCTGACCACGGCGGAGTTGGGGACGGTGATGGCGTCGCGGCGGCGCGAGATTTCAATGGCCACCTCCGCGTTCATTCCCGGGCGCAGCAGGCCATCCGGGTTGTCCAGGCGCACCAGCACCGGGAAGAGGGTGACGTTCTGTTCCACCAGCGCCTGCGGTTCGATCTTCACGACCTCGCCGACGAAGGTCTTTCCCGGGTACGCCTCCATCGTCACGCGCGCCTTGAGGCCCGCCTTGATCTGGCCCACGTCCGTCTCGTCCACCTTGGCGCGCACCTGCATGACGGACAGGTCCGCCATCTTGAACAGCGTGCTGCCACCGGACACGTTGGAGGTGGCCGACGCGATGATGAGCCCGGGCTGAATCGTCCGCTCCAGCAGCGTCCCGGCGCTGGGGGCGCGGATGGTGACGTCGCGGCTGCGCTCCTTGGCGAGCTGGAGGTTCGTCTCCGCGCGCACCTTGGCCGCTTGCGCGGTGGCGTAGGCGTCCACCGTCGTCTCGAACTCCTGCTGGGTGACGTAGCCGGACTGGCGCAGCGTCTCCATGCGCTGGCGCTGGGCCGACGTCGTGTTCAGCCGCACCCGCGCGGACTCCAGGTCCGCCTGTGCCTGGGCCAGCGCGTTCTGCACGTCGCGCGGATCTATCTCCGCGAGCAGCGCGTCCTTCTCCACCTTGTCGCCGGTGTCGAACAGCACGCGCAGCACTTCACCGGAGGCCTTGGACTTCACCTCCACCACGCGCAGCGGCTCCACCAGGCCGGCGGACTCCGCGACGACCTCCATGTCGCGGCGCTCCACCACCGCCACGGCGGCCGAGCGCTCCGGTGTCTTGGGCTCCGTGCTCCGCTGGGTGGCCCAGACGCCCGCTCCAATCAGGACCGCCGCGACACCCGTGATGACCATCTTCTTCGCCTTGCTCACGACGTCCTCCAGGTCTTCGTGGCCGCGCGGTGCGCGGTCCAGCTCAATTCCGCTTCAGCTCATCCCGCTCGATGACGCCGTCCTTCAAGAACAGCACCCGCCGCGCGTACGCCGCGATGTCCGACTCGTGCGTGACGATCATCAACGTCTGGCCCTGGGAATGAAGCTCCCCGAAGAGGGCCATGATCTCCTCACCCGTCTTGCTGTCGAGCGCGCCCGTGGGCTCGTCCGCCAGCAGCAGCGCCGGCTGCGTCACCAATGCGCGGGCAATGGCCACGCGCTGACGCTGACCGCCGGACAGCTCGTTGGGCCGGTGGTCCTTGCGTCCGCCCAGGCCCACCTTCTCCAGCATCGCCGCCGCGCGCTCCTGGCGGACCTTCTTCGGCACGCGCGCGTACACCAGCGGCAGCGCCACGTTGTCCAGCGCGGAGGCGCGGGGCAGCAGGTTGAAGCTCTGGAACACGAAGCCCAGCTCGCGGTTGCGGATGCGCGCCAGCGCGTTCTCCGTCATGCCCGCGACGGGCTGGCCGTTGAGCCAGTACTGCCCGCCGCTCGGCACATCCAGGCAGCCGATGAGGTTCATGAAGGTGGACTTGCCGGAGCCCGAGGGGCCCATGACGGCCACGTACTCGTTGCGGCGGATGGTGAGGTCCACGCCGCGCAGCGCGCGCACCACCTCCGAGCCCATCGTGTAGTCCTTGCGCAGGCCCTCCACGCGGATGACCACGTCCGCGATGTCCCGCGCCGTCGCGTTGCTCTCCATGGCGGTGCTCACAACGGCCTCCCGGCGAGCGCTTCCAGCTCGGCGCGCGCGATGCGGTAGTCGAACCGAGATGACACGAGGTTGCTCTCCGCCTGGACCAGGTTCTCCTGGGACGTCAGCAGCTCCAGGATGGTGGTGGCGCCCAGACGGTAGCGCTCTTCCTGCACCTTGAGGTCCTCGCGCGCCACTTCCACGGCCTGCTCGGACAGGGTGATGCGGTCGGCCGAGAGGCGAAGCTGAGCCAGCGCCTGGCTGGCCCCCGACCTCACCGCGCGCCGCGTGTCAGCCAGCTGCGCCATGGAGGTGACTTCCTGAGTCTTGGCCCGCTGCACCCGCTCCTCACGCAGGAAGCCGTCGAAGATGGGGTAGGAGAGGCCCAGGCGCACCGACCAGCTCGTCCTGCCGCCGGTGAAGCTCGGGTCCTGGTTGAGCCAGTCATAGCCGGCGGTCAGGCGCACGTTCGGCAGGTAGGTCGCCTTCGCGACATTCACACCCGCCTCGGAGGCGCGCAGCGTGGAGGCCGCGGCGAGCACCGCGGGCGCGTTGGACTCCAACTCGGTGATGAGCGCCGCCTCGGTGAGGGTGAACGGCTGGGGGCCCAGGTTCTCGCTGGCCTGGGCTTGCGCCGGACCATCCTCGCCGATGAGGCGTCCCAGCGACAGGGCCGCCGAGGTGCGCTGGGTCTCCGCCGTCCGCAGCGCCTCTTGGGCCGTGGTGTAGTCCAGCCGTGCCCGCAGCAGGTCCGAGCGCGTCGCCGAGCCCACCGCGAGCCGCCGCTCCGCCGCATCCTCGTTCTGCTTGGCCCGCTCGATGCGCGAGCGCGCCACCGCTTCCAGGCCCGTCGCCCGAAGGACCTCGTAGAAGGAGCGCTGGACGTCGAGCACCGCGCTGGCGCGCTGCGCGGTGAGCTGCGCCCCCGCCGCGCCGGACTGTGCGCGGGTCTGCTTGCGCGTGGCGCTCCGCTGCCCGCCGGTGAAGACGTTCCACGAGGAGGAGACGCCCGCGCCGTACGTGTCATTGGAGCCGGAGACGACGGTGCCCGTATCGCCCAGGATGCGCTGGCTGCTGGAGAGCGAGCCAGACGCGCTCGCCGAGAGCGAGGGGATGTAGGCGCCCACCGCGCTCAGCTCCGCGGCCTCGGCGTTGGTGACGGAGCCCTCGGCCTGCACCACCGCGGGATTCGTCTTGAGCGCCCGCGCGATGGCCTCCTCGAGCGTGACAGTCACGCCCTCGGCCGCGACCTGGGCCGTGAGGCTCTGGGCGGGGGCCTGTGCCTGCGCGCCGTCCTGAGGTGTGGCCTGGGCCGGCGCGGAGGCATTCTTCTGGGCCGCATCCTGGGTGGGCGCATCGGCCGGAGCCTTCTGCGTCTGGGCGGCGTTCTTCTCCGTGCCGGTGGCCTGGGTGGGCGCCTGCGCCGCGCCCATTCCCGGCGTCGCGACGAGGCCGAGCAGGCCCAGCGTCAGCGCCGTCATCCGGTGGGGCCGTCTCTTGAACCACGCTCTCTTGAGCATCGTCATCGCAGCCATGTCCCGTTGAGGGCCGGTGCGCTTCTGGCGCGTCCGGCGGTTCCGAAGCAGGGTGACTGCATGCTCCTTGCCAGTTTTCAACACATCGAAATCTCAGGGGAAACCCGCGATGGGCCTGTGAGCAGCGCCGCTTGAGTGCGGATTCCGCATGCGGTCCGCACGGCCTGGGCCGGCCTGGCCCGCGCGGCGTGAGGTTCGCGCTCCATGGAGAGGGGCCGTGGAGAGGGGCCACCTGCGGCGGGTGGAGGTTGGGCCTCGTGCTTGCACAAGGAGGCCGCGTCGGATGGGCGCACCTCGCGTCGCGGCCCGCTCGACCTCCATTGTCGCGGCCCCCTCGCCGCGCCCACCCTCGGGGAGAGACATGCACATGGGCTCGACAGCAACCAGCCAAGGGGTAGCCCGCGCGGCGCCACGCCATGTGAGAAGGAAGTGCGGATTCCGCACCGTGCATGCAGAGTTCGCAGCGAGCGGAGGCACCTCATGGAGTGGGATTCACCTCGAGAAGGGGCATCGTCGATGAGCGGCGTGTCCCGTTGGAGACCGCGCGGTCCCTGGATGCCCTGGGTGGCGGCGGGGTTGATGTGCGCCGTGCTCCTGTCCGCGGTGCTCTTCATCCGCAGGTCGGCGATGGAGTCCTCCTCGTTGGTGGTGCGAGGCATGGCCAACGTCCTGATGCTCGCCGGGTTGGAGGCCTTCCGGGAGGGCACCGGCGTCCCGAGCCAGCAGTCCTTGGACGCCTTCCTCGCGGCGAACCAGGAAGGGGGCCTGCGCTACGTGGCCATCATCGAGGATGGAAAGGTGCTGGAGTCGGCGGGTGAAGGCTCGCTGGGAGAAATCCAGGACGGCCCCTTGCTGCGAATCGAAGCGGGTCGAGGCCGCTTCATCCATCGACTGCGCAAGCCCAAGCCAGAGACTCCGGCCGTGGCGAACGCGGGCACTCCCCCCGTGGAACCGGCGGCCCCCCAGGAGCCGCGCCGCAATCTGCGCATCGGCTACGAGTACGAGCCTGTCACCGCGCTGGAGTTGACGGACCGCGCGCAGCGCCTGCTGTTCATCGCGGCGGTGTCGTGCGTGGGAATCCTGGGCCTGGCCTTCGCCTTCTCGCGCTCCCTGGCGCAGCGCGAGGCCCTGGCGGCGGAGCTGGAGCGCGGGCGCAGACTCGCCGCGCTGGGCACCATGTCCGCCGTGCTGGCGCATGAGCTGCGCAACCCGCTGGCCTCGCTCAAGGGACACGCGCAGCTGCTCGCGGAGCGCGTGGAGCGCGACGAGGTGCTGCGTCCCAAGGCGGACCGCATCGTCGGCGAGGCGGTGCGGCTGGAGCAGCTGATGAATGACCTGCTGTCCTTCGTGCGCAGTGGAGAGCTGCGGCGCACGGGGACGGACCCCAACGAGGTGCTGCGCGCGGCGGTGGAGGCCACGGGCGAGGCCAGTGTGAATGCGCACTACCTGCCGGACCGCGCGAAGTGGGAGCTGGACCCGGGACGCTTCCAGCAGGCGCTGGAGAACGTGCTGCGCAACGCGGTGCAGGTGAGCCCTGCGGGGCAGCGGGTGGAGGTGGACGTGGCGCAGGAGGGCCAGTCGCTCGTGTTCATCGTGAGGGACTACGGGCCGGGCATTCCGAAGGGGGACGAGGAGCGCATCTTCGAGCCCTTCGTCACCGGGCGGCTGCGCGGCGTGGGGTTGGGGCTCGCCATCACCCGGCGAATCGTGGAGCTGCATGGCGGCTCGGTGAGCGCGAAGACTCATTCTGGCGGCGGCGCGGAGTTCCGGCTCACCGTCCCGGCGAGGGGGACCTGAGCCATGGCGCGCATCCTGGTGGCGGATGACGAGGAGGGCGTGCGCTCGTTCATCGCGGAGGCGCTGGAAGTCGAAGGCCACGTGGTGACGCAGGCGGCGGACGGTGAAGAGGCCGCGCGGCTCCTGGCGAAGCAGGGCGTGGATCTGCTGGTGACGGACCTGCGGATGCCGGGGATGGACGGGCTGACGCTGCTGCGCAAGGTGCGCGAGGAGCAGCCGGACGTGGAGGTCGTCGTCCTCACCGCGGTGGGCTCGGTGGAGAGCGCGGTGTCGGCGATGAAGGCCGGCGCCTTCGAGTACCTCCTCAAGCCCGTGGGCAGCCCGGCCGAGCTGCGGCTGACGGTGGCGCGGGCCCTGGAGCGCCGCGCGCTGTTGAACTTGAAGACGGAGGTGCGTCAGTCCACCACCGAGGTGGTGCTGAGCTGGGGCGCGCCGTCGATGGGACCGGTGGTGGAGGCGCTGCGCAAGGTGTCACCCACGCAGGCCACGGTGTTGCTGGTGGGGGAGAGCGGCACGGGCAAGGAGGTCGCCGCGCGCGCGCTGCACCAGTGGGGTGAGCGCTCGGAGGGGCCCTTCGTCGCGGTCAACTGCGCGGCCCTGACGGAGACGCTGCTGGAGAGCGAGCTGTTCGGCCACGAGAAGGGCGCCTTCACCGGCGCGGTGGCGCAGCGGCGCGGTCGCATCGAACTGGCCCAGGGCGGGACGTTCTTCCTGGACGAGGTGGGGGAGCTGAAGGCGGAGCTGCAGGCCAAGCTCCTGCGCGTGCTCCAGGAGCGGCGCTTCGAGCGCGTGGGTGGCACGCGGACGCTGGAGGCGGACGTGCGCTGGGTGGCGGCGACCAACCGCGACCTCAGGACGATGATGGCCCATGGCGAGTTCCGCGAGGACCTCTACCACCGGCTGGCGGTGTTCCCCATCCGGATGCCCTCGCTGAGAGAGCGCCGCGAGGACCTGCGTCCCCTGTCGGAGCTGCTGTTGCGCCGCATTGGCGACGAGCTGGGGCGCCCGGGGCTGAAGTTGTCTCCGGAGGCGTCCGAGCGATTGGAGGCCTTCTCCTGGCCGGGCAACGTGCGCGAGCTGCGCAACGCCCTGGAGCGCGCGGCCATCCTCGCGGACGGCGCGGTGGTGGAGTCGCGTCACCTGTGGCTGGACCCCACGAGCGCACCGGCGACGACGCTCGCGCCCGTCACGGGCACCGCGCGCCTGCCGGACAAGACGCTGGAGGAGTTGGAGCGGATGGCGATCGACCAGGCCATCGCGGACGAGGGTGGCAACCGGAAGCGCGCCGCGCAGCGGCTGGGCATCGGGTTGCGCACGCTCTACGACAAGCTGCGGCGCTACGGAATGCAGTGAAGCCCGGGGGGCGCGAGCGACAGCCGCCGCGCCCCTCGGTTCGACATCACGGAGGGCCGTAGCCCTGCACGCGGGAGTTCAGCTCCACCGCGGTGGCGTAGATCTGCGCCCACGTCTTGAACTTCAGCTTGTCGCCGAAGCCCTTCTGGTCATTGGCGTAGTCGAACAGGTCCTTGCGGAAGAGGGCGTCGGCCGCCTTGCGCGCGCTGCCGTCCAGGGGCGTGCCCTTGCGGTCGTAGTACCGCAGCAGGTCATAGCCGTAGTCGTGCGTCTTCGCGGCCGGGTCGAACTCCTTGTCCGGGCCAATCTTGCCGGGCGCGGACGCGGAGCCGTGCGGATCCTGCATGCGCTGACCGTGCTTCGTCTGAATGGCGTAGGGCTTGTAGCCCATGACCTTCTCGAAGTCGGCCGGAGGCGGACGAGCACCCGTCAGGTACTCGTTCATCAGCTTGCCGTGGTCCCCGGCGGGAGCGGCGCCGACCTTGGCCGTGCGCTCCGTCGCGCTGGTGCCTCGGGCGAAGGTGTCCTGGGTGTTCGGCCGGACCGGAACCGCCGTGTTGGACCGCTCGGCGGTCGGCGTCTCGGAGCTGTTGGAGAGCGGGCGGCGGGGGGCGACTGGGGGATTGCGCACGAGCATGGAGGACCCGGGGGAAAGCTTCTCTTGAATTGTCGCACTCTGTAGGGTGGAAGTTGCGTCCTTGGGATTAACGCACCGCATTGTGAGAAGGAGGGCTCGTGGGCACGGACCTGTATCGCGACGGAGTGGCGCGGCTGGAGGCGGGGGATGGGAAGGAGGCGAAGCGGCTGCTGGAGGCCGCGCTCCATGAGGCCCCGGGGGATGCGGGGGTGATGCACGCGCTGTCACGGGCGCTGGAGGTGGTGGGGGAGCGCGCGAGGGCAGAGGAGCTGCTGGAGCTGGTCCACGCGAAGGCTCCATCGGAGCCCGGCCCGGCGTGTGATCTGGCGATTGCCCTGCTGGAGCGGGGGGAGGACGCGCGCGCGGCGCGGGTGCTGGCGCCGGTGTTGGCGGCGCATCCCGACCATCCGCGAGCGAACCTGGACCTGGCGTTGGCGCTGGCGAAGACGGAGCCGGACCGGGCAAAGGTTCATGCCCAGCGCGCGGGCCGGAGCTCGAATGCGGACGAGCGCGAGCAGGCGGCCGCGCTGGAGCGGGTGCTGAACGGGCAGGCGCTCTGAGGCCGCGGCGTCACATCTCCCGGACGCTTGCTCTCCTGCTCGCCCGAGCCCGGGCGTAAAGCGCGACGGGCGGCCTCCCGAGGGAAGCCGCCCGCCAGGTGAGGTTCAGCGCGATGCTGGTGCTACGGCTTCGTGTAGTTGATGGTCAGGTTGTACGTCGCGGCGTTGGCGCTGGCGCCGCGCACCATGACGTGGGCCGCCGTCTGACCGGCGGGCACGGTGAGCGTGCACGTTTCGGCCGCTCCGGACAGGTTCGGCCGGCAGTCATAGGCGCTGGTGGTGGGCTGCGAGCCGAAGCGGACGTACAGGTTGGGGTTGCGCGTGCCCGTCATCGCCACGGAGAACGTGGTGCCCGGGACGACGGTGTACGGTCCGTAGCGCGCGTTCGTGTTGCGCGCCACCGAGCCCGTCGCGGTCTCCGTGGTGGGCGTGCCGCCACCGCCACCGCCGGAGTACGTGCCCGTCAGCGTCAGTCCGGAGTAGGACGTGTAGCCGTTGACCATGATGTACCAGGTACCCGCCTGCGGATTGTTGATGGTGCACGTCTCCGCGTTGCCGCCGGTGTACGGGCGGCAGTCGTAGGTGCCGGAGTTCGGCGCGGCGCCGAAGCGCACGTAGAGGTCCGCGTCACCGGTGCCACCCGTGGTGGTGACGACCAGCGAGGAGCGGCCCGCGGGGACCTCCAGCGTGTAGTACTTCTTGTTGCCGGAGCTGCCGGACAGGCCCGTCACCGGCACGCCGTTGCTCAGCGGCGACGTCACCGGGGGCGGGGGCGGCACACCGACGGCCACCCACGCATCCGTCACGGCCTGCACAATCGTGGCGTTGTAGCCCAGCTCCTGCGCGGCCTGGACGGTGTACGCCTTGGCCTGCTCGAACGTGGTGCTCGGGGTGAAGAGGTCCGTGTTGGCCTTGTAGAAGATGCGGCCGGCCGCTTCCGGGCCAATGGCGGCGACGGTGTTCGTCGTCTTGCCGCGCGGGTGCGTGCCACCCTTGGAGAGCAGGGCGAAGACGAGGTTGCTGATGCCGGAGCTGTAGTGCACGTCCACGCCGGACGAGTAGTCGCCGTAGAAGTCCAGCGACACGTCATCCTTGGCCGGGTCGTCCATGTAGCGCAGGGCGTCGTTGGGGATGCCCGGCGTCCAGATGTCCTCACCCACCATGAACACGTCCGCGTCGGTGGCCCAGCTGCGCGTCCAGCTCTCGCACACGCCGGAGAAGATGTCGGACATGGACTCGTTGAGGCCGCCGGACTCACCCGAGTAGATGAGGTCCGACTCGGTGTCCGTCACCGCGTGGGTCAGCTCGTGGACGGTGACGTCCAGGTCCTTGCCCAGCTCGATGGAGTTCACCCCGTCGCCGTCGCCGTACACCATCTGGGTGCCGTCCCAGTACGCGTTCACGTAGTTGTTGCCGTAGTGGACGGTGCTGACGAGCGCGGCGCCCGCGTTGTCGTACGAGTCGCGGCCGAACAGCGTCTGGTAGCAGTTGTACGTCGTACCGAGCTGGTCGTAGTTCATGTCCACGTGGGCATCGCCCGTGGCCGCCTGGCCCTCGCTGCGACGGAGGGTGCCCGGCGTGGTGCTGCCGTTGTTGGCGCTGTGCACCCGGCGGTTGAGCGCCGCGTGAATCTGAGGATGCGTGGCCAGCACGCCGCCGCGCTGCGCGTCGACGTAGACCAGGTCATCGGCCTTCATGCCTTCGCGGGTGCCCACCAGGCGCACCTGCCAGGTCAGGCGGAGCTCCTCGGTGCCCTCGGGACGCAGGAACACCAGCGTGGGAGCGCCCTCGGCGTTGGCGCCTTCGACGGACGTGCCGGCGAGCGCGGCCGTGAGCGCGGCCTCCGAGGCCACTGACGCCTTCGCGGAGGGCGCCGTGCCACCGCGAGCCGAGCCGTTGGCCGCGTAGATGAGACCTTGCGGGTCCGCGTGGAGCACCAGCTCACCGCCCACCACGGGCAGGCCCTGCTCCAACTGCCGGAAGCGCAGGTGCTTGCGGCCCTGTGCGTCCACCGTGCCGCGGCGGAAGACCAGGTCGTCGTTGCGCAGGCGGAAGGCGGAGGCGATCTCCGCCAGGGCCTCGCGTGCCTCGGCGCCAGAGTCGGAACGGGCCCGCTGCGCGGAGACACCATCCGTCGCCAGGCGACCCAGCTCACCGCGAATCAGGAACGGGACTCCTTCCTGCTGTCCGACCACCTCGACTTCAGGCAGTCGCGCCAGCGCGGCCTGGACGTCCGCGTCCTTGGCCTCCGCTGGGGGTGCTTCTCCTTCCGGCTGCACTGAACCGCAAGCCATGAGACCGGCGCCAACCCACGCCGCGCAGAACGTCCTCCAGACATTGCCTCTCAAGAGCACGACCTTTCTGAAGAAGGGGGGCTCTTTCATTGCACCACGTTTATTCGTGTTTCAAGTGGTTTTGATATATAGGTCGGTTTTCCTTGTTTAGAGTTGTTTTACACGCAGCCCTCATTCTGGTGTGTCCATTCGTGGGTAAGGGTGCGTTGCCGCCGCTTGCTCACACGTCAACGAGAGACATCCATGTCCACGCTGTCTTCACCTGTCGCGAGTCTTCGTCCCCTGGCGTTGCTGGTGGCCCTGGGGCTGGTCGTCGGTGCGGCTCCCGCCGTGGCGGGCGGGCGGTACTACAATCACTCCGGCGGCATCGAGACGAGTCATCCCTCCTGGATGAGCTGGGTTCCCAGCTCGACGGGGCTGGGCGCCCTGTCGTTGCCTGGGACGCACGACACCATGGCGTATCAATCCTATGGGGGAGATCTGACACAGACGCAGTCGCTGGGCCTGCGCCAGCAACTGGACGCGGGCATCCGGGCGCTGGACATCCGCTGTCGGCACATCGGCGACCGTTTCACCATCCACCACGGGGTCGTCTATCTGCACGTCAACTTCGACGATGTCCTCCAGACAACCATCCAGTTCCTCAACGAGCACCCCTCCGAGACGGTGGTGATGCGGGTGAAGCGGGAGCACACGGAGGAGAGCAACACGCGCGGCTTCACGCAGACTTTTGAGTGGTATCGCGACCAGCCCGCCTACAGCCCCTATCTCTGGCGGGGTTCGCATGTGCCCACGCTGGGCGAGGTGCGCGGTCGGATTGTGATTGTCGACGACTTCGCCGGAGGGGCGTACGGCATCCCGTGGGGCGCGGTGAACCTCCAGGATGACTGGACGGTGTCCCAGCTCGGGGATATCGACGACAAGTGGAACAAGGTCCGGGCGCATCTGGACAGGACGCAGGGTGGCTCGCCGTCCTCGCTGTACATCAACTTCCTGAGTGGTTCATCCGCCATGGCGTATCCCTTACATGTGGCGGGCGGAATCAACATCCTGGGTATCAACTACCGGGGTGTGAATGATTACGCCATCGACCACCTGGTGGGAGGGTGGGCGCAGCGCGCGGGAATCATGATGATGGACTTCCCGGGGGCGGGATTGATTGATGCCATCCTGGCCCTCAACGTCCGGTTGCTGCCTTCCTCCCAGGGGTTGCCGGCGGACTTCGGCCCCATCTTCCGGAACACGGCATACACGATTGGCGGCGACGCGGAGGCTCGCTGGCATGGGATGCAGTCGTTCCTCCAGAACGCCGCGCCCGGACGTCTCTGGCATGTGATGGCGCTGAAGCGGGAGTGGGGCGGGT
This sequence comes from Myxococcus eversor, assembly GCF_010894455.1. Taxonomy (GTDB): domain Bacteria; phylum Myxococcota; class Myxococcia; order Myxococcales; family Myxococcaceae; genus Myxococcus; species Myxococcus eversor. The sequence goes on from NZ_JAAIXY010000004.1 coordinate 268,167, forward strand.
GGATGCACCACGAGGGCGCCTTCTTCCAGTCCGACCCCATGGATGACTACACGCACCTGGCTTTTCCGACGCGGACGGTGACGAGCGTGGTGGGGCCCGGGTATCTGGCCAGCTACGTGAATGGGCAGCTCGGCGGGTTGTCGGGAGGCTCGGGCGACAGGGCGTCCCAGCTCCATTCGCGGCTGAGCTCGCGCTTCCCGTTCCAGCTCTGGTCCGTGGTGGTGAAGCGCGATCCGGGGGGGCTCAGCAACTGGGCGTACTCGGACTACGGGCGGGGCTACAAGACGTCGTCGGGCGGCTACACGTACGCGGTCCAGGGCTACTCGGCCTTTGACGGCGTGTACCTGCACGAGCACATCAACCAGGAGGGGAACGTCGTCCGACTGACGTCGAACGTCGGCTGGCTGGGTGATATCGGCTTCGATGACTCGCTGAGTTCCGTCACCGTCCTGGGCCCGTATCAGGCGACGCTGTGTGAGCACCCGAACCAGACGGGTCGGTGTTTCACCACGTCCTCGAGCGTGCGCGAGGTCAACGCCGTGCCCGGTGGGCCGTGGAATGATCAAATCTCCTCGGTCTCCGTGAATCGGGTGGGACTGCACTGAGTCCCCGGGCGAGGTCCGCGGGGCTGTCCCGCGGGCCCGTCCTGTGTGCCTCGCGGGGCGAGGTGCTGTCACACGTTGGATGGCCGGGCGCCTCGTTGAACATGCTTTGCCGGGAAGTCGTCAGTGCCATGTCGGCTCCGCGAGACATTTGAAACAAGCGTGCCTTGGTTGGCCGGGGGGGGCGCCATGGCCAGCGATGCGGTGAGTTGGACGAGGGGTATCGGGAGCGACACAGGAGCAGCGCGGTGCTTGAGGAATCGGCGCGGCGCGGTGGAGCTCGAGCTGCGCAATCACCTGACGGACCTGCGGCTCACGGGGCTCGGCGTGGTTCGGGTGGATGGGAAGGAAGTTCCGCTGGAGCAGGTCGTGCTGCTGTCGGACGAGGGCCCTGTGTGGCGTGGCGAGCGCCTGTCGCGGGAGTGCCCGGTTTCCTTCGAGAAGCGCAGGACGCTGTACCTGCGCGCCGAGATTCCGCCGCTCGGTGAGGGGGAGCACCGGGTAGAGGTGGAGCTGGAGTGTGGACTTCACGGCCCCGTGAGTCTGCATGTGACGGAGGCCATCGAGGAGGGACACCCGGAGCCCGACAGTCGCATCCCGCGCAGTCAGGAGGATGACTACACGGAGGACATCGTCCATGCGCGGCGGGGCTACGCGGAGTCGTGGACGGGGGCTCGGCTGGAGCATGTGGCGGGCCACTCGTTCGACGCCGACCATGCGAGGAACTCGTGCGAGCACTTCACGGGCGTGGCCCAGGTTCCGCTGGGCATCGCCGGACCCCTCACCATCCAGGGAGAGCATGCTCACGGCGCGTACGTCATCCCCCTGGCCACGACAGAGGGGGCGATGGTGGCGAGCTACAACCGGGGCATCAAGCTCCTCAACGAGTCCGGTGGTGCCGTCTGCACGGTGCTGGACGACGCCATGCAACGCTCGCCGGTCTTCGTCTTCGCGGACGCGAAGGCCGGTCGTGAATTCACGACCTGGGTGAGGACGAATCAGGCGGCCATCGCCGAGCAGGCGGAGTCGACGAGCCACGTGGCGACGCTCGAGGACATCGAGGCCTATCAGGTGAGCCGGCTGGTCTTCTTGCGCTTCAGCTTCACGACGGGAGATGCGGCGGGACAGAACATGGTGGGCAAGGCCGTGTTCGCCGCGCTCCTGTGGATTCGGGAGCAGTACCCGGCCATCCATGCCAGCTTCCTGGATGGCAACATCTCCACGGACAAGAAGTCGTCCCAGCTCAACATCCTGCGGACCCGAGGCAAGCGCGTGGTGGCGGAGGCGGTCATTGGCAAGGAGCTGCTCCTGTCACGGATGCGCACGCACGTGCGCCAGTTGGTACAGGTGCAGCGAATCACCACGGAAGGGGCGAATCTGGCGGGTTCGCACAACAACGGCTCTCAGTCCGCCAATGCCCTCGCGGCGCTGTTCATCGCGACGGGACAGGATGTAGGGGCCCTGGCGGAGTCCGCCGCCGGACGCCTGTACATGGAGGAGACTTCGGATGGGGACCTCTATGCGTCCATCACCTTGCCCGCGCTCGTGCTGGCAACGCACGGTGGAGGCACGGGCCTGCCCACGCAGCGGGAGTGCCTGGAGCTGATGGACTGCTACGGACGCGGCAAGGTGCGCCGGCTGGCGGAGATTGTCGCGGGAGTCGTCCTCGCTGGGGAGCTGTCGCTCGCGTGTGCCCTGTCGTCCACGCTGGGCTCGGAGGAGTGGGTGTCCAGCCACGAGAACCTGGGCCGCAATCGCTAGGCGCTCCTGGGCCTTCGCTCGCGGTGGGCCGGGGATGCTCGGCCCTTCCCGCGTCCTGGAACCCATGGACACGGCTTTCCGACGGCAGCAGCATGAGGTCTGGAGGAGTCCTCGCGAATGTCGTCGTCGATGAAACAACGGGCGGTGCTGGTGGATGCGGCGACGGCGGGTGATATCGCCGCCATCGAGCGTGCCTTCGCGGCGGGGGCCGAGTCGGGGGAGCGCAACGAGCTGGGATTGACGGCGCTGCATGCGGCGGTCATCAACACGGCCCGGCTGGGCAGTGAGGCCCTCATCTCGGTCATCCGTCGGCTGATCGCCGGTGGGGTTTCGCTGGAGGCGACCGAGCGAGAGGGCCGTACCGCGCTCTACCTGGCCGCGGAGCTCGTGGATGACCTCGCCGTCGTCAAGGTCCTGGAGTCACTGGGGGCGAAGGTCGACGTCGTCAGCCAACACGGCATCCACGTCGTCGTGAATGCCCTCAGCCCCGAGGTCCAGGCGTATCTCTCCGAGCGGACCGGTGTGCCGATTCCGATGCCCGTTCCCAAGCGACCGTCGGTTCGCCTGAGCACCGCTGCGTGGAAGGCGGCCCGTGTGCGACTGGCCTCCGTCTTCGCGGGGTTGCGCGAGTCCGGTCTCATCGTGCGCGAGGATGCGGGCACCACGCAGGACGATGGGTTCCAGGACTGCGCCGAGGAATACACCGCAGCGGGGCGGAAGGCCGTCGGGTTCTGCTTCTACACGTCGCAGGACCTGCGCCGCGCCCGGAGCAGCGGTCTTCTCCCTCTGGGCTACTGGGGAGCTCCTGATGGCGCCCGGGTCGAGACCGAGCAGGTGGGGCACTCCATTGTCGATGCCCTGCGCGGTGCCGGATTCACCGTCGACTGGTCGGGCAGCTCCAGCGATCGGCCCGTCGTGGTGCTGAGCGAAGCCCCTCCCACCCGTTGAAGGAGCCGCCGCACGCGGAAGGAGAGGGCACGAACCTCGGAGGGTCCTGCCCCCACGGGCGAACCTCAGAAGCCCATCGCTTCGAGTGCCGCCACCATCTTCCCGACGTCGTACCCGTAGAAGCCCGCCGAGTTGAGGGTGTTGATCTCCCCGATGTAGGGCTTCTGCTCGTGGACGAAGACGTCCAGCGCATAGGCCCGGTCCGGTCCCCAGCGGTCCGCCATGCGCTGGGCGAAGGTCCACACGTCCGGCTCGACTTCCGGCGAGGAGAAGACCCGGTCCCCCAGCTTGTAGCGCGTGCCCGTGACGACGCGGCCGTCCACGACGACCATGCGGTACTCGCTCTGGATGTGCCGGAGTTCGCTGACGGCCACCCACGTGTCAGCGGTGACCTGGGTGTTCTCGGGCTCCGCCAGGGCGCTCTCGCGCCAGCGCTCGAAGTCCTCCCATGAGGTCACCATTCCGGAGAACGACTTGTCGTCCAGGCACGGCCGGATGAAGAACGGCTTCGCCTGCATGGGCACCTCGCCGAAGCGGCACACGTGCGCGTCGGTGTTCAACAGGTGCTCGCCCAGGTGCTCGCGCCACACGCGGAAGTCGAACCGCTCGTTGACGAACGCGCCCGGCGTCCAGCCTCGGGCCTTCGCGTAGCGCGCCAGGCTGAGCGAGCCCATGACGACGACGGGCCCCGTCACGTCGACGGTGGGCTCCACGCCCCCATCGAAGGGAATCACCTTCACCAGGGTGTGGGGAATGCCTCCGCGCTCCAGTGCCTGCATCAGGTCGTGGAAGCCGCGCTCGTTGAACAGGTTGTTCTGGACGACCCAGTGCATGTGACTCCCTCCCTGCGAAGCGGTGGGCCGGGGACGCTCGGCCCTGGGTGGGGCTGACGACAGGTTCCTCGGTGGAACAGGGAAGGGCCCGGAGCGCCTGGGTCTCCCCAGCACGTCCGGGCCCTCCGAGTGACCTGCATCATCCTTCGCTCAGGCGCGCAGGGCCACCACGGTGACGCCGTCACCACCCTCGTGAGCCTCGCCCGGCCGGTACATCCGGATGTAGGGCGAGTTCGACAGGTAGTCGCGCAGCGCCTGCTTCAGCGCGCCCGTGCCGTGGCCGTGGACGATGAGCGCGGCTTCCTCGCCGCTGCGCATGCCCCGGTCCAGGAAGGACTCCACCTCCGCGAGCGCGTCGTCCGCGCGCATGCCGCGCACGTCGCAGCGGAAGTTCGTCGCCTCCACCTGCGCCGGCGCCGCCGAGGCCGCCCGCTTCAGCGTCGCCTCCTGCTTCTGCCGGTCGGGGAACTTCGTCTGCTGCGGCTTGCGCGTGCGGGAGCCCGACAGCTCCGACGTGGGGACACGCATCTTCATCGCCCCACCGGCGGACACCACCGCATGGTCCTCGGCCAGCTCCAGGATTTCCACATCCCGGCTCAGCCCCGAATGGTGCACCCACGCGCCCACCTTGAGGTTCACGGGTGCGGGAGCCTCCGCCTGGAACAGCTCCGCCCTCGCCGCCAGGGCGCGCTTCTGGGCGTCCTCCGCCCGCTGCTGGAGCTGCATCCGTGCTTCCGCCAGCGTCTTCTCGTTCTGCTCGGAGCGCAGCTTCGCCAGCAGCTCTCGCACTTCCGCGGCCGCGTGCTCGCTGGCCGCGTGCACGTCCTCGTTGAACTGCATCATCTTCGCGCGGCGCTCCCGCTCGAAGGTCTGCTTCTGCTTCTCCAGCTCGGTGCGCAGCGCCTCGGCTTCCTTCGCCGCCACGCGCGCCCGCTCCAGCTCCTCGGACAGCTTGCGGCGCTCGTCCTCCGCCGCCGCCAGCGCCTGGGAGAGGGGGCCGCCCGCGTTCAGCGTCAGCTCCCGCGCGCGCTCACACACCCGCTCGGGCAGGCCCACCCGGACCGCCATGTCGATGGCGGAAGACTGGCCCGCCGCGCCCATCTGGAGCCGGTACGTCGGCGCCATCCGCTTCGAGTCGAAGCCCACCCTCGCGTTGAGGAAGCGCGGGTCCATGTGCGCCAGCGCCTTGAGTTCCTCCAGGTGCGTGGTGACGAGCGCCACGGCCCCCTTGGCGAGCAGCTCCTCGAGCACCGCGATGGCGATGGCCGCGCCCTCGCGCGGGTCCGTGTCCGCGGCGATTTCGTCGATCATCACCAGCGAGCCCTCGCTCGCCTCGGCGATGATGTCGCGCAGCATCACCACGTGCGCGCTGAACGTGGACAGGCCCTGCGTCAAATCCTGCGCGTCGCCCACGGTGGAGTGCACGGAGCGATACAGCGGCATCCGCGAGCCCTCCGCCACCGGAATGGGCAGGCCCGCGCGCAGCATCAACGCGCACAGCCCCACGCCCGTCAGCGTCACCGTCTTGCCGCCCGCGTTGGGACCGGACACGACGAGCGCCCTGGCGCCGCCATTGAGCGTCACGTCGTTGGCGACCACTTCCGTGCCCTTGAGCACCAGGCGCGGGTGGCGCAGCAGCCGCAACTGGAGGTCCGTCACTCCGACGAACTCGGGCGTCGTGGCATCCAGGTCCGCGGAGAGGATGGCCACCGCCTCCGCCTCGTCCAGCTCCGCCACTGCGTCCAGGCCTTCCAGGATGCGGTCCGACTCCCGGCCGAGCAACTGGCTCAGCTCCTGGAGCACCCGCCGCTCCTCTTCCGCCACCACCGACTGGGCGATGGCCAGGTCGTTGCCCAGACCCACCATCGCCTGCGGCTCCATGAAGAGCGTCTGGCCCGTCTGGCTGGCGTTGTGGACGATGCCGTCCACTTCCGAGCGGTAGTTCGACACCACCGGCACCACGTACCGGCCGTTGCGCAGGGTGTAGTAGTTCTCGCGCAGCTTGGAGAGGAACCCCTCGTCATGGAGCAGCTCGTCCAGCCGCGCCTTGATGCGGCGGTGGAGGCCCCGGGCCCTGTCTCGCGCCTCGCGCAGCTCCGGGCTGGCGCGGTCGGAAATCTCTCCGTCCGGTTCGAAGCACTGGTCGACGCGCCGGGCCAGGGACTCCAGCATGGGCAGCCGGCGGGCCAGGTCCATCAGCCGGGGGACCCGCTCCTTGCGTTCTTCCACCGCCTCACGGGTGCGGACGAAGGCGAACAGGAGCTGCGCCGAGTCGATGAGCTGACGGGGCTCCAGGATTCCGCCCTTGGCCGCATGGCCCACGGCGATTCGCAGGTCCACCACGCCGCCCAGCGGCAGGGAGAATTGTTCCTGGGACAACGAGCGCGCCTCGCCCACCAGGGCCAGGGCCTCCGAGACCTGTTCGGCCGAGTCGAGGAACGGCCGGGCGAGCACTCGCTCCCTGCCTGGCTCCGTCCGACACCGCTGCGTCAGCGCGCGAAGTACTTCCGCGAATCCGAGGTCTTCCAGCGTCTTTTGGGATATCTGCACGGTCATGGGTTTCATGCGCGGTCGTCCGGCCGTCAAGAGGATCTGTTGAGGAGCCCCGCTCGGCTCTGCTATCTGCCGCGCATGCACTGGGTCTTCCTGGTGGCTTTCCTGGCGGGCGCCTCCGACGCCGCGGAGCCATCCACCCTGACGGTGGCGCAGTCCCGACCCGTGTCCCCGGCTCCTCCACCCATGTCCCTGACGGATGCGCTCGCGCTGGAGGCGGGAGGGGATGACACCGCCGCGCTCCAGGCCGTGGAGGCGCTGGTCCGCTCCAAACCCGAGTGGGAGTTGCCCCGACTGGAGGCGGCCCGACTGCTGCTCAAGGTGGGCGGCTCGGTGGAGCAGGCCGAGGCCCACCTGGAGGTCGCCACGCGGGTGGCCCCCACCAACCCCCGGGCCTGGTACCTGCGAGGTCTGCTCTGGGAGGAGAAGGGCAACGCGTTCCAGGCCGCGCGGGCCTATGAGACGGCGGTGCAGCACCGGGCGTCGTACGAAGAGGCCCGCTTCCGGCTCGGGGGCCTGTGGGTCTCCCTGGGGGATTTGCTCAAGGCGGAGCTGCACTACCGCTACCTGGCCCGCTCCAAGCCGGAGTGGGTGCAGGTGCGCCTCCAGCTCGCGGACGTGCTGGAGAAGCAGGAGCGGTTGCTGGATGCGGAGACGGAGCTGCTGGCGGCGCGGAGCATCCAGCCGGACAGCCATCTGGTGCTCCGCAAGCTGGCCGACTTCTACGACAGGACCGAGCGGCCCCAGCTCGCGGCGAAGGTGCGCAAGTCCCTGGAGCCACAAGAGAAGCGGCGAATGCGAGCGCTCAAGCCGTCGCGTCGCTGACGGATGTCGTCGCGGTGCGTCGTGGCGATTGCGCCCCCGGGCGTGGCGCATAGACTGCGCGCGCCTTGAAGACCGCCAACCTCGCCATCGTCTTCACCGACATCAAGGGCTTCACCGAGCGGACCAGTCGGCAGACGCTGGATGAGAACCAGCGCCTGCTGCGGGTCCACGGCGCCCTGCTGTCGCCGCTCGTCAAGGCGTTCGACGGACGCATCATCAAGTCCATCGGTGATGCGCTGCTGTTGACGTTCGAGTCCCCCACGCAGGCGGTGCTCTGCGGCATCGCCATTCAAGACCGGCTGTGGCACCACAACCGCACCGTGGCGCAGTCGGAGCAGCTCCACGTCCGCTACGCCATCAACGTGGGCGAGGTGCGGCTGGACAACAACGACATCTTCGGCGAGCCGGTGAACATCGCCGCGCGCGTGGAGGGGCTCGCCGAGGCGGGCGAGGTGTACTTCACCGAGGCCGTCTACCTGGCGATGAACAAGGCGGAGATTCCCTCGCGGGAGGTGGGCGCCTTCGAGCTGAAGGGCATCCCCGGGAAGATTCGCGTCTTCCAGGTGCCTCGCGCGCCGTACCGCGTGGAGGCGCCTTCCGCGGGCGCCATCGCCGAGGCGCCAGGCACGGAGTCGATGCCGCCGTATGGCAACCTGGGCCTGTCGCGCGTGCCGGAGTCCGTGCTGCAGGACGGGCCGGTGGATGTGGCGCTGCTGGGACAGCGGGCCGCCGAGCTGGGACAGCGGGCCGCCGCGGGCGCGGTGGTGCTGGGGCGTCAGGCGTCGCGCGCGGGTCGCTCGCTCTTCGCGCGGATGCGGGATGGGATTCCGCCAGGTGGACCCATGGCCGTGGCGCGGAGGCTGGGTGCCTACCGCCGCCCGTTGTTGATGGTCGGAGTGCTGGCCCTCGTCCTGGGCGTGGGAGTGCTGGCTTTCGGTGGCTCCCCGGCGACGCGGGCCATCGACGCGGTGGAGGGCGCGCCCAAGAGCGAGCGCGAGCCGCTGGCCAAGGAAGCGCGGAAGCTCATCGGCGACGAGAAGGACACGGGGCGGCGTCACTTCCTCCAGGGGCGGCTGGACGAGGCGCTGGAGGACCCGCGGCGCGCCCTCGGAGACTACGCTCGCGCGGTGAAGGCGGGCAGCTCCGACGCGGAGAAGCGCATTACCCAGTTGCTGTCGCATCCCAGGTGCGATGTGCGCACTTCGGCGGCGGAGACGGTCCGCTCCCTGAAACTGACGAGCGCGCTGGGGGCGTTGGAGGACCTGTCGGAGGACGGTGGGGAGGATGACGGCTCCGGCGGCATCTTCGGCATGGGGCGGTGCGACTCGAAGCAGTCCGCCCTGAACGCGCTCAAGAGCTTCAAGGATTGACGACGGGGCCGTGAGGCCGGTCGCGAGGAAGGAATCGCCGTGACGAAGGTGAAGACGGGACTGGACGTGTGGGTGGAGCAGGGCTTCTCGGCGCTGAAGGGCAAGCGCGTGGGCGCCATCGTCAACCCCACCAGCGTGGACTCGAAATTCCGCCACCTGGCGGACCTGCTGTCCCAGGCGCCGGGCGTGACGCTGGGCGCGCTGTTCGGCCCGGAGCACGGCGTGCGCGGCGAGGCGCAGTACATGGTGGCCGTGGGCGAGGCGAAGGACCGCCGCACCGGCGTGCCCGTGCACAGCCTCTACGGCTCCACCTTCGAATCGCTGTCCCCGCGCGTCGAGTGGCTCAAGGGCCTGGACGCGCTCGTCTTCGATATCCAGGACGTGGGCAGCCGCTACTACACCTACGTCTACACCATGGCGCTGGCCATGAAGGTGGCCGCCAAGGCGGGCGTGCCCTTCTACGTGTTGGACCGGCCCAATCCGCTCAACGGCCAGGCGATGGAGGGCAACCTGGTGGGGGAGGGGTTCCGCTCCTTCGTGGGTCTGTACGCGCTGCCCAACCGCCACGGCATGACGGCGGGGGAGCTGGCCCGGTTGTTCAACGCGCAGGAGGGCTTCGGCTGCGCGCTGACGGTGGTGCCCTGCGAGGGCTGGCGCCGCGAGCACTTCTGGTCCGAGACGGACCTGCCCTTCATCTCTCCGTCGCCCAACATGCCCACGCCGGACACGGCGCTGGTGTATCCGGGCATGTGCCTGGGGGAGGGGACCAACGTCTCCGAGGGGCGTGGGACGTGCCGCCCCTTCGAGCAGTTCGGCGCGCCGTGGGTGGACACGGACGCGCTGCTGGCGCGGCTGGCGAAGGAGGACCTGCCGGGCGTGGCGTTCCGCGCCGTGGGCTTCACCCCGACGTTCGACAAGTACCGGGGCGAGTCCTGCAACGGGGCCTTCATCCACGTCACGGACCGGCGAGCGTTCCTGCCGCTGCGTACCGGGGTGGCCATCTTCCAGGCCCTGCACGACATCGGCCCGGGGAAGTTCGACTGGCGGGCGGACGCGTACGAGTTCGTCGAGGACGTCCCGGCGTTCGATTTGCTGTGTGGGACGGACCAGGTGCGCCGGGGAATCGAGGCGGGCTGGAGCCTGGACCGGCTGATGGAGGGGTTCTCCGCCCAGGCGGAGCGCTTCGCCGGACACAGGGCGCCCTACCTGCTGTACGCTTGAGCGTGGGACTTTCCACGTGATTGGTGTCTTCTCCGACAGCCACGGCGACCTGCAAGCCTTCGACGCGGCCTATGAGCTGCTGCGCTCCCTGGGCGCGCGCCGCTTCCTCTTCACCGGCGCGCGCTACACGGACCTGGACGAGTGGTTGCTCTGGCGGCGGCAGAAGAGCCGGGGCGGCCGGGAGTACTCGGACTCAGACTTCCTGGCGGACGTGAGCCAGTGGCTCGGCAGCCAGGACGCGCTGCCTCGCACTCCCTCGCGGGGCGCGGTGCCAGCGGACGTGGCCTCAGAGGAGGACCGACGGCTGGTGATGGAGCGCTTCGTGCGGGTGCCGGAGCGCGAGTCGCTCCAGTATCGAGACCCGACCATCAACAACAAGGCGATGGACCTGCTGGGCGACACGCTGTGCTGCGTGGTGCACGACAAGAACGACCTGACGCGGGATGATCTGCTCAACGCGCTCGTGTTCGTCCACGGCAAGGACTCGGAGCCCAAGGTCGTCCAGATTGGTCCGCGCTACTTCCTGACGCCGGGACGATTGGTGGGCGCCGCCGAGCAGACGTGCGCGCTGCTGGAGAAGGTGGACCGGGACTTGCGCTTCTCCGCGTACCGGCTCGACGGGCACGTGGTGCTGGAGCCGCGGGTGCTGGTGCTGGACAAGAAATCCCCGAAGCTGACCTTGAAGTGACGTGAGGCCCTGACGTGCAGGTCGCGCTCCTTGGAGGCTCGTTCAATCCGCCGCACGTGGGGCATCTGATGGCGGCCTCGTACGTTCACGCGACGCAGGGCGTGGACGAGGTGTGGCTGATGCCGTCCGCGCAGCACCCGTTCGGCAAGCAGATGGAGGCGTTCGAGCACCGCGTCTCCATGTGCGACGCGATGTGCCGCGAGACGTCGGGCTGGTTGAAGACGACGCGCGTCGAGAGCGAGGCCGGCCTGACGGGGCGCACGGTGGATACGCTCGCGTTGCTGGTGGAGCGGCACCCGAGCGTGCGCTGGTCGCTCATCATCGGCAGCGACATCCTGCGAGATTTACCCCACTGGAAGGACTTCCACCGCATCCAGGAGATGTCGCGAGTCATCGTGCTGTACCGCGCGGGCTACCCGGCGCCGGACACGGTGGGCCCGCCCCTGGCCGAGGTGTCCTCCACCGTGATTCGCGAGCTCTTGGCGCGGGGCGCGGAGCCGTCGGAGCTGGTGCCTTCCGGCGTGTTGGCGCATGCCCGCGCCGCCGGCCTGTATGGCCTGGGGCGCGGGAAGTAGGGCGAGGCCTAGAGGCCGACTCCGAACAGGTGCAGGTCGCCCAGGCCATCGTCGTAGCGACGGGCGAATTGGTAGAAGAGGGAGAAGGGCACGGCCTGCCCCACGGAGAACTGGAGTGACATGGCCACGCCGAACGCGCCGTGGTTGTCCCGGTTGTCGGTGCGCGCCAGCGTCGCGAAGAGGTCCAGCTCGGCGTTGCGGATGAAGAGCGAGGGCAACAGCCACAGCGTGGACGCCCAGCCGTGGTCGATGACGAGCCGGTACTTGTACGTCGCGCCGCCAATCAGCACGTTCTTCGCGCGAATCGTGATGTCTTCATAGCCGCGCACGTACTCGCTGAAGGCGATGCCCGGCTGGAGCTGAAGCGGGAGACGGGCCGTCTCCGTCGAGCGTCGGCTGGTGTACCAGACCTGCCCCGCGCTGAACCCGCCCACCTCGAGCAGGCCCTCGGGTGCACCCGGCAGATAGCGCCCCACCGCCGTGAGCTGGATGTTGTCCGTTCCGCTCCAGGGTCCGCCGAAGAAGCCATCCAGGCCCAAGCGGACGTCACCCATCGTCGAGTCGAGAGCGAACGCTCCGGGATACACGGCGCCACTCACCGAGATGCCCAGGCCGCGCTGGAGGCCACCGTAGGACGTGGCGTCCCCCGCGAAGTAGGACGCGGAGACCTCCGGGCCAATCAACCGCGTGACGATGCGGGGGAACCTGCCGAAGGCGTCGAATTCACGCCGCAGCGCCAAGAGGCCAATGGTCACCGGCGTCGTCCAGAACGTGCGGGACGCGTAGGCCAGCGCCTGAAGGTCCGTGCGGTCGTTGTCCCGTACACGCGAGACGGATGCCTGCAGGTACCAGGGCGCCAACTGCGCGTTGCCGTACGCGAGCGACACGTTGGGCTCTTGGTCCTGCGTGCTGTAGGTGAAGTTCAGCGCGTAGGCGTGGAAGCCGAGCCGGTCCTGGCCCGCGAGTGACAGCCCACCGCTGAACAACAAGTCGTCCGAGTTCTCGTTCTCCGTACTGTCCGTCGCGACCCACAGATATGGGAGTCGGAACTCGGGGATGAGGAAGCCCTCCAGTGTCGAGTAGGGCTCGTCGGTGAGCACCGTCACCGGCTTGCCCGGGTCGGGAGGCGGCGCGACGACAGGCGCTTCGAGATCTCCCTCGGCGGTTCCTATCGGCTCCACCGGAACAGCGGTCGCGAGCGGCGGAGTCACTGGAGCGGGCGCAACGGGCGCGTCCGTGGAGTCCGGCGGGAAGGCGGTGAAGCCTCCTGGCGCTGGTTCTGGCGTGCCGGGCCCCTGAGCTGTTGCCCCGGAGTCCGGTGCGCCCGTGGCCTGTCCCGCCGTGGCGCTGGTGCCCGGGCGAGCGTCGGGCGAGGTGCCCGCATCCTGTCCACCCGAAGAGTTCGTGTCCGGGCGCGCCACGAGTGTGTCGGGCGATGCTCCCGCATCCGGGTTGCTCGACGAGGGCGTGATGGGGAAGGCCGACAGCGCCTCGGGCGACATGCCCGTGTTCGGCGCTCCAGGCGGCGGTGTGCCAGGGAAGTCCGAAAGCTCCTCGGGCGCGGGCGGAGGCGTCGTCGGGTCCGTCGGCGTCACGACAGCGGGCGCGGCGGTGAGTGGCGGCGGGCTCACCGGCGCCGTGTCTGTCTGCGAGGGCAGGGGGGCTTCGATACCTGGGGCCGCGGGAGTCGTCTCCGTGCTGCCTGGAGGCATCGCGTTGCTCACCACCTGCTCCGTCATCGCCACCACGGGCGAGCGGTCGATGGTGAAGGACGTCCCGGCGCGATTCAGGAAGACCACTTCGCCCGTGCCCACGGGGCTCACGTCCATCACCAGATGCGGCGCATCGGTGATTCGCGCCAGCTCCCTCGTGGAGACCGTCATCACGTGCGCCTGGAGTCGTCCGGTGTCCTCGCGCAGGAACACGATGCGGTCCGCGTCCAGCCAGCGTGGCGAGTAGTTGAACAGCCCGTCTCGCGTCAGCCAGCGCAGGCTTCCATCCTCCTCGCGCACCACCAGGTCCCAACCCTGGCTCCCCGCCAGAGGGAACACCATCCGCTTCCCATCCGGCGACACCGCCGGAGGACCGATGGGCGCGCTCGCATCGAATTGAGTGAGCGCCTCCTGCTTGCCCGTCTCCAGCTCCAGCCGCCTCAGGTTCGCCGTGTCCCCCTCGACGCGGACATAGACGTACGCCGCGCCATCCGGGGTGATGCTCCCGCCCATTCCCTTCACGTCATCCCAGACGTGCACCACCTCGCCCGTGCGAGCGTCCACGCGCCACAGCTTCGCGTCATACGCCCCCACCGCGTTCAGGTCCGCCATCACCAGGTAGAGCCACGCACCGTCCGAGCTGAAGGACATGCCGCTGACCAGCGTCGACGAGCCCAGCACCCAGCGGCGGAAGGGCAGCAGCTCCACCAAGGGTCGCTCGAACCGCACGCGCCCGTCCGGCTCGCGCACCGTCAGCCGCGAGTATTGCTCCCGCCCCACGCTCACCAGCGCCGTCACACCGCTCGACGGATGCGAGGCGAGCCGCGAGAAGTATCCCGCTTCGGGAAGCCAGACGCGCTGCGACTCCGGCCGCTCGCGCACGATGAGCTGCTCGTGCAGGTCCTTGCTGAACTCGGCGAAGAGCGAGCCGATGTCTTTTCCATAGACGCTCTTGAAGCGCAGCGTCACCGCGATGGGCGGGATGATGGTGGAGCCCTGCTTGTCCACCAACTGCCACAGCTTCGCCTCGCCATACTTCGTGGCCAGGTACTCCACGAAGTGCATGCCCGTGAGGTAGTTGCCTCCAAACGGATCCAACGCCCGGTTCTCCGGCGACAGGTAACCCGGATCCAACTTCCCGTTCTTCGCCTGCACCACCGAATCGAACCAGCCCCGCCACACCGGACTGTGGGGACGCCCGGTGTCCTTGCCGAAGCGGCCCTCGTAGTACGTGGCCAGTCCTTCCAGGAACCAGGACTCGGTGAAGGTGTTGGGCTGGAACAGGCCCCCCGTGAAGGTGTTGAGGAAGCCCCAGAGGCCATTGGTCTGCTGGAGCTGGACGTAGTGCACGGCCTCGTGGCAGGCCACGTCGCCGACGTCGACCTCGCCCAACCCGAAGAAGTGGAACAGCTCCAGCGTCATGTGCGCCGGCACCACCATCTGCTGCGGGATGCTGACGTAGTCCGGTACGACGTACGCGTTGTTGAAGTCCGCGCTCGTCATGTAGACGAGGAGCCTGTCGCGAGGCTCCTTGCGCCACGTCTGGGCGCGCAGCCGCTCCACGCAGCCCTCCAGCCGCGCCGCCATCCGCAGCGCGGGGCCTCGGAGCTGCTCCGGGTAGTAGAGCTCCAGGGACTCCGTCGTCAGCTTGCGCATCGGGTCGCGCGCGAACGACGTCTGGATGTCTTGGGGAAAACGAGGTGTGACGAAAGCACACCCCCAGCTTGTCAGCAGGAAACAGACGGCCACGGCATGCCAGCGCAAGCGCCAGCGGGAAGCAGGCATGCGGGCCATCCTACTGGCCACAAATCGTAGCCACGAACGCGTTTTTCACGGTAAGGGGAGGCCCTCCGCTTCCCTTTCGATTTCGGATTCCTTCATGTCCCAACCGGAACCCCAGGCGCATCCTGTCCCCCAGCACGTCCACCAGGCGCAGCTTCAGGTCGCCGAGGCCCTCGAGAAGGCCGAGGGCAAGCCGCTCGACCTGGTCAAGGCCCCCTGGGCGGACGTGGAGAAGGCCGTCGCGAAGGTGCTCGGTGGCCCCTTCCAGGTGAACAAGCCCGAGCACCAGACCATCGCCCTGGGTCTGGCCGGCGCGTTCGCCATGCGCCTCATCCTGGAGCACAACGCGTTCTGGTTCCCCAACCGCGACTCCCCAGAGGGCGCCACCCTGGGCTTCCCGGAGGCCATCATCATGCTGTCGCCGTTCGGCGCGGCGATGGACGCACTGGGTCAAAACAAGCTGGCCCGGCTGGATGACCTGGCGTCGGACATCCGCCGCTCGCTGGGGCAGGCCCGCTTCGGCACCAACCCGGCCCAGGCTTTGGGCGGTCAGGCGCCGAAGCTGACGCCGGTGGACTACCAGCGCCTGTTCGACCCGGGCTTCCTCCAGTTCGTCGTCGTGGACCCGAAGAAGGCGACCACCACGCTGGAGACGAAGCCGGACGTGCTGGCCCGCGACGTGCGCAACGCGCTGGGTCGCGCGCAGGACCTCCCGGCCGAGGCGCGGCAGCAGTTCGAGGGGCAGATCGTCCAGTCCCTCCAGCGCCTGGACCCGAGCAAGACGCTCATCGAGCAGGCCGAGCGCGCCCCGCGACTGGCCGAGCTGATGGTCCACCTGTTCGCCACGGTGAACGGCACGGGCTCCGCGCCCGAGGACTTCTGGCACGACATCGTGTTGCCGCTGCTCTTCATCGGCGCGCCGACCTCCTTCCCGCCGCTGGATGAGGAAGAGGTCGAGCTGTACCGCCAGGGCGCGGACGCGCTGCCCCTCTTCGTGGACGTGGTGCCGCACGCGCACCCGGCTCCGGACGAGGGCCTGCTGGGCGCGTTCGAGATGAGCGACATCGGCCTGCTGCACCCGGGCTTCGCTCGGGTGGGCGCGCTGCGGCTCATCCGCATCGACCCCACGCGCATCAAGCCGCTGCTGGCCAGCTTCGACGCGGCCAAGCTCGGGGGCACCATCAAGGCGTTCGGCGAGGCGGTGGCGAAGGCCGCCGAGAAGCCGGTCAACGAGACGGCCCAGGGTAAGGAGATGCTCCAGGCCTCGCTCACGCTGCTGTCGGACCTGCAGCGCGGCGTGGCGTCGGGGCAGGGCGAGCTGTGCCTGCGTCGACTCACGGAGGCGGAGGCCGCTTCGGAGCGCGCGCTCGGCTCGGTGCGCAAGGGCCTTCAGGGCTCGTTGATCATCACCTGAGTCGCTGCTCCAGCGCGGCGCGCGACTCGGGGCGCAGACGCTCCGAGGCCAGCTTCAACGCGCGCCGCGACAGCAGTCGGTAGATGGGGGCGACGTCGTCGGGGAGGGCCGCGAGGTGCGCGGCCACCACGCCCGCGTCGCCTCGGACGATGGGTCCGGTGAGGCCTCCCGCGAGGCCCCGGGCTTCCATGCCACGCAGGGCGGAGCGCATCAGCGGCAGCAGGGCTCGCAGGGCGTCCTTCGGGTCGATGCCCGCGGCACCGAGCGCGGCGACGGCGGCATCCGCGAGCGCCACCATGAGACCCGCGCTCATCACCGCACCCGCGTGATAGGCGGCGCGGTGGCCCTCGGGCACTTCCAGCGTGTCCAGTCCCACGTCGACGGCCATGTGACGGAGCACGTCTCGCAGCGCGCGCGAGCGGGTGCTGATGGCGGCGGTGTGACCCGCGAGCGAGTCCCGGGCGGAGGACACCGCGCAGAGCGGATGGAAGGAGCCGAGCGCGCGACCTCGCGGCGGTCCCAGTGCGTCCAGGGACAGCGCGCCCGCGGTGTGAACGAAGGCGACGGAGCGGGGCAGGGTGGTGGCGAGCTCCTCCGCGACGCGAGGGACCTCGGCGTCGGGGACGCAGAGGAGCACGAGGCGCGCGCGCCGCAGGTCCTCGGGGGTCGCGGTCTTCAGGCCGAGGGCTTCGGCGCGAAGGCGTCCCTCTTCTGCGCGTGAATGCATGCGGACGGGCCAGCCGGTTGCGCTGAGCGCGAGGCCCAGTGCGCCACCGAGTCGTCCCGCTCCGATGATGACCACCGGTGGGCGGGCTGTGTGCGGCGTGGTTCTTCCGGCTCGCGACGGGCGGAGCGCCGAGCCTCTTCGGGGAGCTTCCGGTGCGGCTCCGCGTGCCGCCGCGTCACCGAGTTGCCGCGAGGTGTCGAGGCTGCTTTCCGGAGAGTGCTTCTGTGCTGCTTTGCCAGCACGCTTCCGTGAGGCACCCGTGCCCGCATTGGGAGCGGGCTTCCCCGCACCCTTGCCACTCCGCGTCCGTGGGACGCGGGGACTCATCGCACCCGCTGGAACGCGAGCTGACCGGCGAGCAGCGCGACTCGCACCTTGTCGCCCGCGCCGAACTCACCAGAGAGGATGCGCTCCGCGAGCGGCCCTTCCACCAGCCGCTGCACCATCTGCCGCATCGGCCGCGCGCCGAGCTGCGGGTCGAACCCGCCCGACTTCAGCAGGTGGCCCACCACGTCCTGGCCCGCGGAGTACTCGATGCCGCGCTCGGTGGAGAGCCGCTTGCTGCTCTCCTCCAGCAACAGCGTGGCGATGCGCGCGACCTCCTCCTCCTCCAGGGGCCGGAAAGGGAGCCGCTCGTCGATGCGATTCCACAGCTCCGGGGGCAGGGCCTTGCGCGCCGCCGACGCCGCCAGCTCCAGCGCGTTCGTCGTCGCCGAGCCCTCCGAGCCGAAGCCCAGCGGACGACCCGTGCGGGAGAACGCCTCCGCGCCCAGGTTGGTCGTCATCACGATGACGGTGTTGGAGAAGTCGATGTGCCGACCCTTGCCGTCCGTCAGCCGCCCCTCCTCCAGCACCTGGAGCAGCAGCATCTGCACCTCGCGGTGCGCCTTCTCGATTTCGTCCAGCACCACGACGGACGAGGGCCGCCGCCGCACCGGCTCGGTGAGCTGCCCACCCTCGCCGAAGCCCACGTAGCCCGCCGGAGAGCCGATGAGGCGCGACACCCCATGCGCCTCCGCCATCTCGCTCATGTCCAGCCGCACCAGTGCATCGCGGTTGCCGAACAGCACCTCCGCGAGTCCGCGCGCCATCTCCGTCTTGCCCACGCCCGTGGGGCCCAGGAAGAGGAAGCTGCCCATGGGCCGGCGCGACGCGAAGCCCGCGTAGTTGCGACGGATGACCCGCGCGATTCGCGCAATCGCCTCTTCGTGTCCGATGACCCGCTCGCTCAGGTCCTGCTCCAGCCGCAGCAGGCGCGACGAGTCGTTCATCAACAGCCGCTCCTCCGGCACGCCCGCGAGCTTCGCCACCACCCGCGCCACGTCGGAGACCTCCACCACGTCGCGTCCCTCGCGGTGGCACCGGCTGCCCGCCAGGTCCACCACCGAGATGGCCTTGTCCGGCATGAACCGGTCCGTCACATAGCGGCTGGCCAGCGACGCCGCGGCCTCCAGCGCCTCCGGGCGATAGCGCAGCGCGTGGTGCTCCTCGTACCGGCCGATGATGCCGCGGAGGATCTCCACCGTGTCAGGAACCGACGGCTCGTGCACCACGACGGGCGTGAAGCGCCGCTCCAGCGCCGGGTCCGCGCTGATGAACTTGCGGTACTCGTCGTGCGTCGTCGCGCCGATGCAGGGGAACTCACCGCGCGCCATCGCCGTCTTCAGCTCGTTCGCCGCGTCCTGCGGCCCGTCGCCCGTGGAGCCCGCGCCCACCAGGGTGTGAATCTCGTCGATGAAGACCATGATGCGGCCTTCCGCGCGGCGGACCTCTTCCTTCAAGGTGTTGAGCTTCTCGGAGAAGGAGCCGCGCAACTGGGTGCCCGCGACCAGCGAGGCCATGTCCAGCTCCACCACCACCTTCTCCGCCAGGCTCCCACGCAGGCTCAACAGCCGCTGCGCCACGCCTTCGACGACGGCCGTCTTCCCCACGCCCGCCTCACCCAGGAGGCACGGGTTGTTGGTGCGGCGCTTGCCGAGGACGTCGATGACCTCTTCGATTTCCCGCGCGCGGCCCACCACCGGATCCAACCGACCCTCGCGGGCCAGCTGACTCAGGTTGCGGCCCAGCGACGTCAACATCGGAAACGCCTTCGGGTCCAACGCCAGCGACGCGCCTCGGGCCACCGGCGCGGGTGCGGGCGTCGGAGCGGGGCGCGCTACGGGCGCGGGCGGAGGGGGCGTCGGAGCGGGAGGCGGCACCGCGCGGGCCACCGGAGCGGGCGCGGGCGGCGGCGGAGCGGCCTTGGGCGGGGGCGCTTGCTGGACCTCGTCGTCATCCACGTCGATGAGGTCCCTCGGTGAGAGGGCGGGGGTGGTGACGCGCGGCGGCGGAGGAAGCGGGGGCGGCGTCGGGAGGGGGCGCGGCAGGCTCACCGCCACGGCCGACGCGGGCAGGGGAGACGGAGGCGCCCCCAGGGGGCGGGCGGGGACGGCGGGGCGCGCGCCGAGCACATGCGTGCGGCCAGGCTGGAGCTTGCGCGGCATCCGCCCGCTCACGAAGTAGGAGACCGCCGTGGTCCGCAGGGTCGCCAGGTCCAAGCCCGTCTGCGTCAGCAGCTCCTGCGCGACGCAGCGCACCCGGGTCACCGCGATGAGCAGGTGGAGGCAATCCGCCTCCTGGGAGCCACAGCTCGTGGCGATTTCCCGGGCCTTCTCCCTCAGCTCGCGAACGTGGCCGTCCGCTTCCGCCGGCGCGGCGGTGAGCAGGTGGAGGAGGGCATCCTCGTCCACGCCCCGCTCCTTCAGCAGGAGCTGCGCCCGGTTCTCCACCGTGAAGAGCGCCAACAGCACGTGGGCCGAAGTAATCTTCTGGGCCACGCTCCGGGCGATGTCGTTCGCTTCTTGGAGGACCTGGGCGAGATCCGTGCTTTCGACCATTCGAGCTCCGGCAAGCGTGCAGCCGAGCGGAATACACCCTCTCGATCCCGACGGCAAAATTTCCGCAACAGGTTGCTACAGGTCTGCGGAATCCTTGAGGTAGAAAGCCGCGCCACCTTCCATGAGGATGGAATTAGGTTGGTCGGCTGCCCGTTCACCGCCGCAAAATTTCGACTGGCCGAGCAATTGCCTTAGGGGGGCGCCGTACATCCCTCCGAGACCACTCACTCTATGACCTCTCTCGTCCAACCCGTGCGCGTCTTCATCGACCCTGTCGAGGGAACGCCCGCCGCCGTCGAAGCCCGCCGATGGGTCTGGCCCCTGCTCATCCTCGCCCTCTGTGTGTCCGCCTCCGGGACGCTGTTTTCCCTTCGATGGGACGCGACCCCGGATGTCATCCGTGAGCTGCAGGCGTCCGGGGAGATGGCGACCATCTCCGAGGCCGACCTGAGCGACAAGATCCAGACGACGACCCGCAAGGCGCTCGTCGGTGGCATCGCCAAGGGCGTCTTCGTGATGCCCATGGTCGCGCTGCTCCTGGCCGCCATCCTCTGGGTGGTGTCCTGGCTCTTCGACCGGCCCGCCCACTTCGAGCAGCTCATGTCCGTGGCGGCGCTGGCGCTCCTGCCCATCGCGCTGTACCACGCCGTCCTCGCCCTCTGCATCGCCGCGCAGCACACCATCTCCGTCGCTCGCGTCGCGCAGCTGGTGCCGGCGCATCTGGGCGTGCTCCTCGGGGGCCTCAGCCCGAAGATGGCGCGGGTGGCGTCCACCGTGGACTTCTTCAACCTCTGGAGCACGGGCCTGTTGGGCCTGGGCTTCGCCGCCGCCACGGGCATGTCGCGCAGCCGCGCGCTGCTCCTGGCCCTGGCGCTCTATGTGATGTTCGCGGGAGTGATGATGGTCGGTCTTCCGGGTGCGGGAGGTGCGCAATGAACGCCCTCATCGTCGCCGCGCTGCTCACCGCCGCTCCTTCACCCGCGCCCACGCGCCTCACGCTGGAAGAGGTCCGCACCCAGGGCCGGCAGAGCACCACCGCGCTCCAGGCGGCGCTCGACCTGGCGGTCGCCCAGGAGGACGTGCACGTCGCGCGCGCTCCGCTCCTGCCCCAGCTCTCCGTCAACGCGTCCGTCGGCAAGAACTGGTTCGGTCGCCGCAAGTCCTTCAACCTGGTGCCGGACGTCAACAACCCGGGCGAGTTCGTGCAGATCCCCGTCGAGTCGAAGCCCACCAGCACGGGCGACTACGACCTGGGCTTCATCCTCAATCAGGTCATCTACGACCGGGCGCGCTGGAAGCAGCTGGAGCAGAGCGGCGTCTTGCGCGACGCGCAGAAGAACCAGGCGCAGGAGGAGACGGACACCTCCGAGCTGGAGGCCATCCGCCGCTTCTTCACGCTCTTCCGCACCCAGGCCACCCGCCAGGTGCTGGAGGCCACCGTCAAGCGCAGCGAGGAGCAGCTGGATCGCGCGCGCTCCCTGTTCCAGGCCGGTCGCGTGGGCAAGGTCGAGGAGATCTCCGCGCTGGTGAACCTGGGCAATGACCGCATCAACTTCGTCCAGTCCTACACGCAGCTGGTGACGGACCAGACGCAGCTCGCGGTGTGGCTCACCCGTCCGGGTACCGAGCCCGTGGAGGCGGTGGACCCGGGCGTGCTCACCGAGGAGCCCGCGCCCGCGCCCACCATCGACCAGGCCATCGACTCCGCCCGCGAGAGGCGCCCGCTGCTCAAGGCGCTCCAGCTTCAGGTGCGCTCGGCGGAACTGCAGCGCGCCATCGCCCGCGCGGACTACCTGCCGGTGCTGTCGGCCCGCGGCCTCTACACCCGCCAGGGTCCGGACGCCGAGCAGGTCTTCACCGAGCCGCGCCTGCAGAACAACTTCCTGGGTAGCATCAACCTCGATTGGAACGTCTTCAACGGCTTCATCACGCCCGCCCAGACGCGGCGCGCGGAGGCCACCATCCGCAAGGCCCAGCTCACGCTGGCGCAGTCGGCGCGGGAGATTGAAGGCGAGGTGCGCGCCGCGCACCAGTCGCTGGAGGCGCAGATCGTCGCCGCCCGGCTGTCCGCCGAGAACAAGGAGGCCGCCATCCAGGGCCTCAGGCTGGCGGAGGAGCGCTTCAAGGCGGGTGCGGGCTCCACGCTGGAAGTCCGAGATGCCCAGCTCAGCCTCACGCAGGCGGAACTCAGCTTGTTGGAAAACAGGATTGATGTCGAAATCGCCCGCTTCAGTTTGTTGCGGGCCATGGGCGCCCTGAGCCCGGGAGAGACGAAATGAAGTGGTGGAAGGGTGCGATTGCCGGTGCGCTGTTCCTCGGTGCCGCGGCCATCACGGCTGGGGGACTGAAGGAGCGTCCGCCACCGTCCCAGGAAGTGCAGATCGCCAAGGCCCGCAAGGGCACCATCACCCGCACCATCACTGGCGCGGGGAAGGTGCAGGCGGCGACCACGGTGAAGATCTCCTCCAGCCTCTCCGGAGACCTGGTGGAGCTGCTGGTCAAGGATGGCGAGCCGGTGAAGAAGGGCCAGGTGCTCGGGCGCATCGACAAGCGCATCTACGAGGCCGCGATGAAGCAGGCCATGGCGTCGCAGAACGCCGCGCGCGCCGATGCCCAGGTGGCGGAGGTGGAGGTCGGCCGCACCGTGGCGGAGCTGGGGCGGGTGGAGGGCCTGGTGACCAAGGGCCTGGCGTCCGGCGCGGAGCTGGACCTCGCCAAGGCGAGCAAGAACACGGCGGACGCGCGGCTGGCGTCGTCCCGCCAGCAACTGGCGCGCAACGTCGCCATCGTCGAGCAGGCGCAGGCGGACCTGTCGAGGACGACGCTGTCGTCGCCCATCGACGGCAACGTCATCGAGCTGTCGCGTGAGGTGGGTGAGCGCGTGCGTGGCTCGGAGCTGGCCGAGGACGTGGTGATGACCATCGCCGCGCTGAGCGCCATGGAGGTGAAGTTCGAGGTGGGCGAGCACGAGGTGGTGCACCTGAAGCCGGGCCAGCCCGCGGACGTGACGCTGGACGCGCTGGAGGGGCAGACGTTCCAGGGCTCGGTGGTGGAGATCGCCCAGAAGGCGCTCATCAAGAACCCGGGCACGGAGGCGGAGGTGACGAGCTTCCCCGTCACGGTGGCGCTGGACATGCGTCCGCCGGGCGTGCTGCCGGGCATGAGCGCGGAGGCTCGCATCTCCGCGGAGACGCGCGAGGACGTCATCCTGGTCCCCATCCAGGCGGTGACGGTGCGCGCGGAGCGCTCGCTGCCGGACTACAAGGAGTCGGTGGAGGGCGGCGGGCTGAAGGCCAAGCGCACCGAGACGCTGGCCAAGGTGGTGTTCGTGGTGGACGCGGCGAACAAGGCGCAGGTGCGGCGGGTGCAGACGGGCATCGCCTCCGACACGGAGCTGGAGATCGTCTCCGGGCTGAGCGACGGGGACCGCGTGGTGGAGGGTCCCTACCGCACGCTGTCGAAGGAGCTGAACCACGGAGACAATGTCCAGGGGCCCGACCAGGGCGAGGCTCCTGGCGCGAAGGGCGGTCAGAAGTCGTGAGTGACGGCAGCGGCGCCGGCAACGGCCGGCTCATCCAGGTGGACGACATCACCCGCGTCTTCCATGTCGGTGGCGAGGAGGTGCGCGCACTGCGCGGCGTCACCTTCGGCATCAGCAGGGGCGAGTGGGTGGCCATCATCGGGCAGTCCGGCTCTGGCAAGAGCACGATGATGAACGTGCTGGGCTGCCTGGATACGCCCACCAGCGGCCGCTACATGCTCAACGGCAAGGACGTGTCGCGCATGAGCGACGACGAGCTGGCCGTCATCCGCAACGTGGAGATCGGCTTCATCTTCCAGACGTTCCAGCTGCTGCCGAAGGAGACGGCGCTGGCGAACGTGGAGCTGCCCCTGGTGTACCGGGGCATGGCGGCGAAGGAGCGGCGGGAGCGGGCGAAGGCGGCGCTGGACAAGGTGCAGCTCACGCACCGCATGCACCACCGCCCCAATGAGCTGTCGGGCGGTCAGCGTCAGCGCGTGGCGATTGCCCGCGCGCTGGTGTCGGAGCCCTCCATGCTCCTGGCGGACGAGCCCACGGGCAACCTGGACTCCGCCACGGGCGAGGAGATCGTCCGGTTGTTCGAGCAGCTCCACAAGGCGGGCCACACGCTGGTGCTCGTCACGCACGAGCCCAAGCTGGCGGCGCGCTGCCCCCGGGCCATCCGCCTGAGCGACGGCTCGATTGTCGCCGACGGCTCCGGACGTGAAGTGGCCATGGCCGTCGCCGGCCCGATGGTGGCAGGCGTATGAAGAGCGTGACGAGCCTGCGGGTGGATGTCCTGGAGGGGGCGCGCATCGCCCTGTTCTCCCTGCGCGCCAACCGTCTTCGCACGGTGCTGACGACGCTGGGCATTGGCATCGGCGTGGCCACGCTGCTGGCCATCGTCGGCATCATCCAAGGGCTCAACACGTCCTTCCACAAGCAGCTGGCGAGCTTCGGCGCCAACACGCTCTACGTCTCCAAGTTCCCGTGGATGATCAAGGGCGACTGGTGGAAGTACCGCAACCGGAAGAACTTCACCCTGGAGCAACTGCCCCGGCTGCGCGCCATGGCGCCGTTCATCACCGCGCTGTCCCCGTCCGTCTCCCGGCTGTCGGATGTGTCGTACGGGGGCGAGCAGATGTCGTCGGTGCGCATCCAGGGCGTCAACCACGAGTACCTGAGCATCGCGGGCTTCGACATCACCGGAGGCCGCTTCATCACGGAGGCGGATGAAGAGGTGACGCGTCCGGTGGCGGTGATCGGCGCGGACGTGGCGGAGCGGATGTTCCCCGGCATCAGCCCGGTGGGACGGACCATCCGCGTGGACAACCGCTCCTTCCAGGTGGTGGGCACGCTCAGTCGGAAGGGGAAGGTGGTCAACGAGAGCATGGACCTGCTCGTGCTCATCCCCTTCAAGACGTTCTACAGCAACTTCGGCAAGGGGCGTCCGTTCGAGATCGCCATGGCGGTGGCGGACGCGTCCCAGGTGCGCATGGCGGAGGACCAGCTCATCGGAATCCTGCGCCGCCTGCGCGCGACGGAGCCGGGCCAGCCCGACGACTTCAACATCAACAAGCCGGAGGCCATGGCGCAGACCTACGCGCAGCTCACCGGCGCGCTGTACGGCGTGGCGGTGGGCGTGGGGCTCATCACCCTGCTCGTGGGCGGCATCGGCATCATGAACATCATGCTGGTGTCCGTGCGGGAGCGGACGCGGGAGATTGGCGTCCGGCGCGCGCTGGGGGCTCGCAAGCGCACCATCGTCGTCCAGTTCCTCATGGAGGCGGCCAGCGTCTCCGCCGTGGGAGGCCTGCTGGGAACGACGGTGGGGTTGGGGACGGCCAAGGTGGTGTCGTTGATAACGCCGCTGGCGGCGGACGTGCAGACGACCACCGTGCTGGGTGGGGTGTTCTTCGCGGCGCTGGTGGGCCTGCTGTTCGGCATCTGGCCGGCGGCGCGCGCGGCGAACCTGGACCCCGTGGAAGCCCTCCGGTACGAGTGAGTCGATGAGAGCCTTCCTGGACAATCTGCGGCTGGCCCTGGGCACCTTCCTGGGCAACCCGCTGCGCTCCCTGCTGACGCTGCTGGGCATCGTCATCGGCGTGGCCACCGTCATCACGATGATGGGCCTCATCGAGGGCCTGCGCACCAAGGTGAACAAGGACCTGGGGCGGCTGGGGGCTCACACCTTCCAGCTCACCAAGTGGCCCGCGGGCGGCTTCGGCCGCTTCAACTGGGCGAAGTTCGCCAAGCGCCCGAACATCGACATGGAGGACGTGCACGCCATCGAGATGCTCTGTCCGTCGGTGGGCGTGGTGGCCCCGTCGGATGACGCGGGCGGGCAGAAGGTATCGACGGCGAGCGCGGAGACGCGGCCCTCGGTGCGCATCATCGGCGCGTCCACGACGTACCCGATAACGAGCGGCGTCTCCGTGCAGTCCGGCCGCTACTTCAACGAGGTGGAGGGGCTGGACGGGCGCAGTGTGGTGCTCCTGGGCGTGGATGTGGCGGACTCGCTCTTCCCCGGCATCGACCCGGTGGGCTTCGAGGTGCGCATCCAGAACCGGCCGTTCCGGGTGATTGGCGTGCTCCAGCGGCGCGGCAGCTTCCTGGGCATGGTGAGCATGGACAACCAGGCCATCATCCCCCTGCGCGTGTACCAGCAGATGTACGGCAAGGAGTGGTCGCTGGCCGTCGACATCCAGGCGAAGGACCCGAGCCTGTTCCGCAAGGCGCAGGACGAGGTGACGACGCTGATGCGGCGGCGGCGCAACGTGGACCCGGACCAGCCCAACGATTTCGAAATCCACACCAACGAGTCGGTGACGGCGTCCTTCAACCAGCTCTCGCAGGTCATCACCATCGCCGGCATCGGCGTGTGCCTGTTGTCGCTGGTGGTGGGCGGCATCGGCATCCTGAACATCATGCTGGTGTCGGTGATGGAGCGGACGCGGGAGATTGGCGTGCGCAAGGCGCTGGGAGCCAAGCGGCGGCGCATCCTCGGGCAGTTCGCGACGGAGGCCGTGCTGCTGGCGCTCTTTGGCGGCGGCCTGGGCGTGGGGCTGGGCTTTGGGCTCGTCTTCCTCGGGGACTGGATGGTGGGCTTCCCCATGTCCGTGCCTCCGTGGGCGGTGGGCCTGGCCCTGTCGATGAGCTGCGGGGTGGGGCTGCTGTTCGGTATCTACCCGGCCGCCCGCGCCGCGAAGCTGGATCCCGTCGAGGCGATGCGCAACGAGTAGCGCGAAGCCGAGCCTGGGCCCGTCGTCGGTTGCCTCCCTCCCCGGACTCCGTTAGGGGAGGGGGATGGCGCCACGCATCGGTTCGCTCTGGGACTCGGTGGGAAACACTCCGTTGCTTCGCATCGGCTCGCTCAGCCGCATCACTGGCTGCGAGATTCTGGGCAAGGCGGAGTTCATGAACCCCGGCGGCAGCATCAAGGACCGCGCCGCCAAGGGGATGATTCGCCGCGCGGAGGAGCAGGGACTCCTGAAGCCGGGCGGCACCATCGTCGAGGGCACCGCGGGCAACACGGGCATTGGCCTGGGGCTGCTGGGCCGCGAGCGCGGCTACCGCGTCGTGGTGACGATGCCGGACAACCAGGCGCGCGAGAAGTACGAGCTGCTGGAGGCCATGGGCGTGGAGGTCCGCAAGGTGCCGCCCGTGCCCTTCGCCAACCCCGGCCACTTCTTCCACCAGGCCCGCGCCCTGTCCGAGCAGCATGGCTGGTTCTGGGCCAACCAGTTCGAGAACACGGCCAACGGCGACTTCCACTACGAGACGACGGGGCCCGAAATCTGGGAGCAGTGCGAGGGCCGCGTGGACGTCGTTGTCATCTCCGTGGGCAGCGGCGGGACGATGTCCGGCGTCAGCCGCTTCCTCAAGGAGCAGAGCCCCGCGCTGCGCGTGGTGCTCGTGGACCCGCCGGGCTCCGGGCTCTACAGCTACGTGCGCGAGGGGAAGCTGGAGTCGTCGGGCTCGTCCATCACCGAGGGCATCGGCATCATGCGGCTCACCGCCAACTTCCAGGCCTCGCGCGTGGACGAGGCGATGCACCTGGGCGATGGGGAGATGCTGGACACGCTCTACCACCTGGCCCGCGAGGACGCGCTCGTGGTGGGCACGTCGGCCGCCCTCAACGTGCGCGCCGCATATGAGGTCGCCCGTCAGCACGCCGGCTCGGGCCTGCGCATCGTCACCTTCCTGTGTGACCACGGCAGCCGCTACGCCTCCAAGGTCTTCAACGCGGAGTTCCTCGCGTCGAAGCAGCTCCACGTGAAGCCGCTGCCCGGAGTCTCCGCCGCGCGCTGATTGGCTCGCACGACGCGGCGCCCGTCCTCGCTTCCGCGCCCGTCGTGCAGTCCGCGCCGAAAATACGGACCCCGGCACAAGCCCGTGCAGGGGGCTCCCAACTGTCCGACAGGACTGGACAGAGTTCCTTCGATTTCTGGAAAAACTGTTGTTGCGGGTTTAGGGCGACGCTACAGGTGCGCGACCCATCCGCCTCCGTTCTGGGGGCGGGGGCTCACCTCATGGAGTCCGCATGTCGCGCATGGTGTTGCCGTTGAGAGCCCTGGTGTTGGAGGCCGCGCTGGCGGCCATGGTGCTGGCCTGTTCCGGGGCGCCGGACGTGGAGTCAACCGCCGACGAGCCGCTGGCGCGGCAAGAGGGCGCGGCGCTGGCGACGCGCGTGGTCGGCTACTTCCCGACGTGGGCGGGTGACGTCAACGCCATCCCCTACGACAGGCTCACGCACATCAACTACGCCTTCGTGGTGCCCACCGCGCAGGGTGGGTTGACGGGCCCGAGCGGGACGGACGCGCGGCTGCGTTCGCTCGTCACCGCCGCGCATGCGCGAGGCGTGAAGGTGCTCATCGCCGTGGGCGGGTGGAACGACGGCAACGACAGCGGCTTCGAGTCGCTCGCGGCGAACGCGGGCACGCGCACGGCCTTCGTGAACAACCTGGTCAACTACGTCAACGCGGCGGGGCTGGACGGCGTGGACATCGACTGGGAGTACCCGGACCCGGGCGCCTCCGCGCAGAACTTCGCGGCGCTCATCCGCGAGCTGGGCGCGGCGATGCGCTCGCGCGGCAAGCTGCTCACCGCCGCGGTGGTGGCCAACGGCTACTACGGCGAGGGCATCCCCACCTCGACGTTCGCCGACTTCGACTTCCTCAACATCATGGCGTACGACGGCGGGCAGCCGCATTCGACGTATGACTACGCCGTCCAGTCGCTCAACTACTGGAAGGGGCGGGGCCTGCCGGCGTCGAAGGCTGTCCTGGGCGTGCCGTTCTACGGGCGCTCGCCGTCGTCGTACGTGGGCTACGCGGACCTCGTCGCGCGCGACTCGCAGGCGCCGTACAAGGACAACGTCGGTGACGTCTATTACAACGGCATCGCCACCATCCAGGCCAAGACGCGGCTGGGGCTCCAGCAGGGCGGCGGGGTGATGATCTGGGAGCTGACCCAGGACACGCGCACCGACACCTCGCTGCTGCTCGCCATCTTCAACGCGGCGCAGGGCGGCGGTGGCGCCACCCGCTACCGCATCATCAACAAGAGCTCCGGCCGCTGCCTGGACATCAACGGGCCCAGCACCGCGGACGGGGCGAGCATCCACCAGTGGGCGTGCCACGCCGGTGCCAGCCAGCAGTGGGTGCTGGAGCCCACCGACAGCGGCTTTGTCCGCATCGTGTCGCAGTACAGCGGCAAGGTGCTGGACGTGCGCGACGTCAGCACCGCGGACGGGGCGGCGCTGCAGCAGTGGACCTGGTCCAACGGTGGCAACCAGCAGTTCCGCACCGTGGCGACGACCGGCGGGTTCCACCGCATCGAGGCGCGACACAGCGGCAAGGTGCTCGACGTGGCGAGCTGTGGGACGAGCGGCAACGGCACCGTCATCCAGCAGTGGACCTGGTCCAACAACGACTGCCAGCAGTTCCGGCTGGAGGCCTGGTAGCGAGCGGCCTTCCGTCGTCGCCTCAGTGAGGGGCGGAGAAGCGCCCGGGCTCCAGCGTCATGGCGCTCGGGCGCGTCTTGCGGAAGAGGTAGTAGTCGGCGGGGCGCTCCCAGTGGGATGAGCCCGGTGCGTCGCGCGCGGCGGGGCCCCGGGGAGGAATCTTCGGGACGAGGTACGCGGAGAGCTCCTGGTCGCTGAAGGTGAACGTCCCGCGCTGCTCCTTCACCACGGCGATGAGCTCTAGATTTTCCTCGGCGGCGGCCTCGGCCGCGTCGCCATGGTGGTCATTCGTCACCAGCAGGCCGCCGACCTTCAGGTACTTCCCACAGGCGCGCGAGATGCCTCCGGCATACAGCGCCAGCAGCAGGTCGAAGCTCTCCTCCAGCGCGGGGATGGGCTGGAGGTAGTCCTGCGCGACGAAGCGCACGGAGGCCTTCTGCTCGTACTTCTGACGGGAGCCAATCTTCCTCAGCACACCGTCCTTGTTGGCGAAGAAGCCCTGCGCCAGGTCGTTCCGGTCCACGTAGACGACGTTCTGGAAGAAGAACGACGGGGTGATGTGCACGAAGCACCCCGGATACAGCACCGAGTCCACCGCCACGAAGCGCTCGCGGAGCAGCTCGAAGAGACCCGCGCGCTCGAGCTGATGATCAACCACGAAGCCCTGGTAGATCTCCTCGACTCTCTCCATTTCCTGGATTTGAGCCGGTTTCCTGGCTGCCGTACAACTTTGGGCCCTCTCACGGGCGGAGAGGCGCTGTAGCGCGGAAAGTCACAGTTGGAGTGAGAGTTGTTGCCTGGGAGGACACATCCTCGCGGTGCGTGTGTGTTTTCTCCGTGTGCTGGTCCTGGCCTGGGGGGTGCATCTTGGGAAGTCGCTGAAAATCCCCTGGAGGCGACATCCATGAAGAAGTGGTCCCCGAAGAAGGCCCTGGGCTTGAAGTGGGCTGGGTCCGGTGTGCTCGCGGTCGCGTTGTGCATGACGGGTTGTGGTGGCGAGGCGCTGGAGAGCCCGGCTCCCCTGGAGGCCCGGCCCCAGGCGGCGGTGGCGGAGCCGACGCCCTCCACGAAGCCGACGCCCATCATCCAGTCGATGGACGTGGTGGCGCAGGACGACGTGCTGGGTTCCCAGACGCGCAGCCTGGTGAGGGTGAAGCTCGCCCAGAATCAGCAGGGTCTCTTCACCGAGGTCCCCGTGGTGTCCGACACGGGCAAGCCGGTGGTGCTCAGGGACCAGGGCAAGGACGGCGACGAGCAGGCGGGCGACGGGGTGTTCTCCGCCTTCGCCGAGGTCGACCTCGACCTGCACCGCAGGACGCAGGACCGCATCACCGCCGCGCAGCGCCAGCAGCCCAACGAGCCGCTGACGTTCGCCGTCTTCAACAACCGCGAGCTGGTGGAGGAGCGCCCGGTGGTGGCGTTGTCGTCGAGCGTCTTCAGGCCGCGCGTGCCCATCCCCGTGACGCCCGTGGGCCTGCTCAGCGACGTGAGGCCGGCCCAGTCGCTCATCATCACCCATCCGAACGTCGTCAATGACCCGACGCGCACGTATGACCCGTGCTCGAACTCCGGCAACCCGAACGGGGTGTGGACGTTCAACCACCTGATGACGGAGATGGCGAGCACGTTCGTGACGCCGTCGGCCCTCACCGAGCAGTGGCTGCTGCAGTGGAACGCGAACCAGACGCTCAACGGGTGGACCGTCCCGGGGCGCGGACAGGTGATGAATCGCATCCTGAATCCGTGGCCGAAAGTCGCCGGCACGCTCGACATGACGAAGTCGGCGTTCAAGCTGGTGGCCATCTTCAACCGGTTGGACCTGGGCAAGGGCAATGGCCCGGTCGGCTACGGCGGCTCCAGCGGCGGTGGTGAGCTGCGCTTCGTCTTCGCCGCGGTGGACAAGAGCGCGGGCTGCGCCATCCGGCCGCTGCTGGTCATCTTCGAGTACGGCGTGCCCATCAACGGCTGCCTCAACGTGAAGAGCTGGGCGCAGCAGTGGATGGCGCTGTCGAACCCGCTGATGGTGCTGGGCAGCCCGACCTACAACGCGGCGCTCCAGGCGCTCACGGAGCAGGTCGTCGTCGCGGGCGCGGCGCCCACCAAGCCCAACGGCAACGCCATCAACCAGATTCGCACCAACGACTTCATGCTCTCCTCGCCCTGGGAGCTGCGGGAGTTCCACCTGTTCGACACGGGCGCGACGCCGAACTTCCTGTCGGAGACCACGGTGGCGCTGACCCCGGGAGACCCGCGCAACAACACCACCCTCTTCCGGGACTTCGTGAACACGAACCAGGCGGCCATCCTCGCCAACACCTACGGCGTGCCGACCACCTTCGCGAGCGTGAACTTCCTGGGCGCCAACCCGCGCGTCCCGACGCCGGCCACCACGTTCTGGCGGGCCGCCGGCATCGTGAACAACACCGCGCGGCACAAGTTCTCGCTCAACACGTGCAACGGCTGCCACGCGCGCGAGACGAACACGTTCTTCACGCACATTGGCGAGACGGGCGGACTGTCGCCCTTCCTGTCCACGGGCATGATCAACCCGCTCACGCCCTTCAACGTGGCGGACCCGGTGGACGGCACGGTGCGCCCGTTCTTCGAAATCCGGGACCGCGCGCAGCACCTGGACTCCACCGCGAACCAGTCCTGCCTCACCCGCGCGTTCGACGTGCGCGCGCTCGCGGTGCACTGACGTCGTGAAGCACGGGTCCGGGGGGACATGCCCCGGGCCTGCACGAATTCCGCACAAACATGCCTCATGAAGCGCACGGGCTGGCCATCCGGGTTGCACACCGGGGGGCCAGTCTGTGTCCATGAACCTTCCCGTTTCCGCGCCGCGTCCTCAGAGGACGTCCGATGGCCCCATCCGAGGGGCCTTCCGGTGGCTGGTCGCCCACCACGTCTTCGGCAGTCTCTTCATCGTCGTCTTCGCGACGGCGGTGATTGCCGGCCAGGTGGCGGACCGCACGGACTTCGCCACCTCGGAGCTGGCTGCCGGCGTGGAGGACCGGTGGGGCGCGCCCGTCGTCCAGCCCGCGCCTTCGCTGCGCTACGTGCACAGCGGCACCATCTTCACCGAGCTGAAGCCCCTGGCCTTCGACCGTCAGCACGTGGAGGTGCTGGCGAAGATGAACTATCGCAAGCGCGGCCTGCGCTACTTCTCCGGCTTCGACTTCAACCTGGGCGCCGAGTACGCGGTCGTCAATCGCGAGGGCCATGACATCGACGTGGCGTTCATCTTCCCCATGGAGATGAACAAGTCGCAGGTGCTGCTGTCGGAGCTCCAGTTCCTCGTCGATGGCCAGGAGTCCAGTCTGGATTTGGGCGAGTCCGGCAACCGGCTGGTGTGGACGGGCCGCATCGCGAAGGGCGCCACGGCCCGCTTCGTCATCCGCTACCGGGCGCGGGGGCTCGACTCCTTCGTCTACAAGCTGGACCCGAACCTCTCCGCGAGAGATGTCCGCCTGCACTTCGCCGTGGAGGGAGGCGACAACTTCGACTATCCGTCGGGCGTGCTGTCCGCCTCGTCCGTGCAGACGGGCAGCGACGCCGTCACCCTGGACTGGGCCTTCCAGTCCCTGGAGTCCGGCGTCAACCTGGGCGTCATCCTGCCCTCGGAGAAGACGTTCGACTCCATGGTGTCCCGCATGGCGGGGCGCGCGTGGGTGCCCTTCCTCGCGCTGGTGGCGCTGCTCGCGGCGCTGGGGCTGCGGCACAAGCGACAGCTCGCCCTGCATGAGTCGTATCTGCTGGCCGCCGTGTACGGCTTCTTCTTCGTGCTGCTGGCGTACCTGGCCGCCTTCATGAACTTCTACGTGGCCTATGTCCTCAGCGCGCTGGGGCTCGGCGCGGCCGTGGTGGCCTACGCGCGCTGGCTGTTCCCCAAGGAGCGCACGGTGGTGCTGGCGGGAGTCTGGGCCGCCACGCTGCTGGTGCCCACGGCCGCCGTCATCCTGGATGGCTACACGGGCCTCATCTACACGCTGGAGATCCTCGCGGGCCTGCTCGGGCTGATGGTCCTCTCCACCCGCACCGGTGTGCGGGCCTTCCTCTCGGATTTGTCGCAGACCGGCGGCGCTCCTCGCGCGGCCGTCGCCACCCCTGTCACCCCGGAAGCGAGCTGAGCCACCATGCGGACCCTTTCTCTCGTCATCGGATTCCTGCTGCTCGCGCCGGAGGCCCTGGCCACGGGCGCCGCTGTGTCCACGCCTTCTCCCTCGGGCACCGCCACCGTGCCGTTGGACCAGCTCATTCCCCTGTACACGCAGCGCCAGGCGTACGTGCCTCCGCCCCCCACCGAGGCGCTGGTGAAGAGTCAGCTCAACGCCCGGCTGTCGACGGACGCCCTCCAGGTGGACGCCAGCTTCCAGGTGGAGGTGCTCGCGGAGGGACGTTGGACGCAGGTGCGTCTGCTCCACCTCGACGCGGACACGTACCCCACCGCGATGCCCACGCTGGAGGACGCGACGGTGGGCGTCGTCGATGGCTTCCTGTGCCTGCTCACGCGCAAGGCGGGGCGCCATGACTTCGACGTGGGGCTCACCGTGCGCGCCTCGGGCAGCGGGCCGGAGCGCCGCGCGCAGCTTCGCTTCGGGCCGGAGGCGTCTCCGGTGCCGCTCCAACTCGATGCGGACACGTCCATCTTCACGCTGATGGAGCCGCTGCCGACCTCGGGAGAGGGCTACGCCGTCTATCCCGTGCAGGGCGTGGTGAGGGTGGGGTGGCGTTCCGCCTCGTCGGTGTCGCAGTCGACGAAGCCGCAGGTGCGTCCGCCGATGGAGCCGCGCATCGCCGAGGCCACCGCGACGTGGGTGTCCACCCTGGAGGGCCGCGCCTCGCTGCGCGTCAGCTACACGCTGAACCTGGACCGTGAGCAGCCGCTGGAGCTGACGGTGCCGGAAGGACACAAGCTGGAGCGCGTCACGCTCAACGCGGTGCCCATCCCCGTGGAGGAGGCGACGGACGGTGTGCTGAAGCTGAAGGTCGCTCCGTCGCGACTGGGTGAGACGAGCGGCGCGCTGGAGGTGGTGCTGGCGCGGGAGCTGGGCGTCTTCCACCTGTCGGGTCGGCTGAAGCTGGCGCTGCCTCGCGTGTCGTGGCCCGTGGCCGAGCTGCGGGCCCGCGCGCACTTCCCCGCGGTGTTCAACTACCGCCGCGAGGGTGGCAGCCTGGAGCAGGTGGACGCGGCCGACGCCGCGGCCGTGACGGCGAGCGCGCCCCTGCCGGGCAAGGTGCTGCACTTCCGGCAGTACCTGGTGGCCGCGTCCTCGCCCACGCTGGAGCTGGGCTACTCGGTGGACATCTCCGACAGCTACTTCCGCTGAAGCTCAAGGAGCACGTCCAGTTGGGCCCTCAAGACGTTGGCCTCGTCGTTCTTTCCGAGGCTGACGTAGAGGGCCACCGCGTCCCGCCGTTCACGCACTTCGCGTTCGATGATGGCGCTCACTGCTTCGGGCGTCAGGGCCAGACGGGGCACTTCGCCGCTTCCCAGTCCCTCGGCGCTTCCGGCGATGGTGCCCTCGACGGGCGGTGGCGCCGCCGTGCTCACGTCGGGAGCCTCCGCGTTGTCGAGGGCCGCCAGCACTTCACGCAGCACGGCCGAGGCGGGGGCGCTCCGGGTGCGAAGCGCGTCCTTCAGCGCGGCGCGAAGCGTCGTCTTCCACTCCTGCATGGTTCTCATGGCACGGCCTACCCTAGCGACGCACCAGGGGCGCCGCCACGGCGAAGGCCGCACCCGGCTCCGGAGGCCGTGCGGGGAGCAGCTCCAGTCCCGCGCCGAACGTGCGCAGCATCGACTGGGAGATGGTGAGGCCCAGGCCCGTGCCGCCCCGCTCGCGCGCGGTGGTGAAGAAGGCGTCGAAGATGAGCGCCCGGTTCGCCTCGGAGATGCCGCGGCCGGTGTCGCGCACGATGACTCGCGCGGGCCCGGTGCCGCTCGTCTCCACGGACAGGGACACGCGCACGTCCTCGCCCCCGTGCTGCCTCGCGTTGGTGACGAGCTGCCAGAGCACGTCGTCCAGCACCTCGGCGGGCAGGGACACGGTGAGCCCCTCCGGCACGGGACTCACGTCGACGCGCGCGAGTCCCTCCGAAGTGGCCCGGGTGGCGAGCGCCGTCAGCAGGGGCGCCAGCTCCACCTGCGCGGGCCGGGCCGTCATCGAGTCCGCGCGCGCCAGCTCCATCAGCCGCTGAACCAGTCGCGTGAGGCGCTTCGCGTCGGCGTCGATGTTGGAGAGGAAGCGCGCGCGTTGCTCCGGCGTCATCACCTCGGCGCTGTCGCGCAGCAGCTCCACCGCGCCCTGGATGGAGGCCAGCGGCGTCTTGAACTCGTGCGAGACGTTGGCGGCGAAGGAGCGGATGTACTGGTTCCTGTCGCGCAGCGCGGTGGCCATGCCGGCCAGGGACTCGGACAGCTCGGCCAGCTCCGCGACGACGGGGCGGGCCACGGGCTCGAAGCCCTCGGGAGCGCTCGCCGTGATTGCGCGCGTCTGCTTCACCAGCGCTCGCACGGGCCGGCCCAGCAGCGCGGCGGCGGCGAGCGACATCAACGCCACCGCGCCGAGCGACACCAGCCCCGTGGCCGTCAGGTTCCACCGGTCCGCGTACATGGCCTTGGCGAACGTCATGGGCGTGCGAGCCAGCACCACCGCGCCCCAGACGCGTTCGCCCTGGATGACGGGCAGCGCCACGAACACGCGGATGCCGGTGTCGCGGCTGAGCGAGGCCAGGGGCGTGTCCTCCGGCTCGGCGTGGCGGCGGCGCAGGACGCTGGTGGGCATGCCGTGCAGCGCTTGTTGCACCTCGGTCCGGTCGGCCAGCGTGGCGCCCATCAGGTCCGCGCTGCTGCTGGACACCACCACGCCGCCGGCGTCCACCACTCGAATGCCGGCGAGCGTGGCGGCCCTCACGTTCTCCAGCAGCGGACGAAGCTTCTGGCCCACGTCCTGGGCCAGGGGTTCACCGGGCACGCGCGAAGAGGGTGGGCGGTCGTCCGGTGGCAGCGGCTCGTCCGAGGCGCGCAGCGAGGGGAGGATGGGCCGCAACTGGTCGTCAATCGGAATGGGGAAGGGCCACTTCGCGGTGCGAGGCCTGCCGTAGTCGAGTCCAGCCAACCGCTCGGCGAGCATGGACCGGTAGACCTCCGCCACCACCGCGCCCTGGGTGAGCAGCTCCGTCTCCGTCTGGCGGATGAGCTGGTTGTCGTAGACGCG
The DNA here is from genome assembly GCF_010894455.1 of Myxococcus eversor. GTDB lineage: Bacteria > Myxococcota > Myxococcia > Myxococcales > Myxococcaceae > Myxococcus > Myxococcus eversor. Next base: position 304,759 of record NZ_JAAIXY010000004.1, read on the forward strand.
CACGAAGGACAGCCCGCCCAGCGTGAGCACGAAGCCCGCCAGTCCCACGGCGACGAACACCATCCACAGCCGGGGCCGCGCCCGGGGCCTAGGGGATGGCGAGCCGATAGCCAAGGCCATGCACCGTCTCGATGACTTCTCCGCCGACCCCGGCGAACTTCTGCCGCACCCGACGCACGTGGCTGTCGATGGTCCGGTCACTCACCACGCCGTCGTCATAGACGCGCGTCATCACCTCGTCGCGGGTGAACACCTTTCCGGGCACCCGCAGCAGCGCGGCGAGCAGGTGGAACTCCGTCACGGTGAGCACCACCTCGTGCTCGCCCCACCAGGCGCGGAAGCGCTCCTCGTCCAGCTTCAACGGGCCCCGCGTCAACGGCTTGGGTGAAGTCGACGCGGGCGCGGCCTCCGTGGCGGGTCGGGCGCGGCGCAGCACCGCCTTCACTCGCGCCACCAGCTCGCGCGGGCTGAAGGGCTTGGTGAGGTAGTCGTCGCCGCCCAGCTCCAGGCCCAGGATTCGGTCCACCTCGTCATCCCGCGAGGACAGGAAGACGATGGGCAGCTCGTGCGCGCGGCGGACCTCCCGGCAGACCGCCAGGCCGTCCATCTCCGGCATCATGATGTCCAGGACGATGAGCGCCGGAGGGGAGCGCCGCACCTGCTCCACCGCCGCCCGTCCATCCGCGGCCTCCTCCACCCGGAAGCCGCCTTGCTCCAGCGCGAAGCGGACGATGTCCCGCAGGTGCGGATCATCATCGACGACCAGGACGGTGAGACGCTCGGCCACGGGACGCTCGGAAAAGGAGAGGGCGAGACGCGGAGTGTAGCTTCGCCACCCCACTTCAGGGACTTGCCGTCTCAGTCGTATTTTTTATTGTCACCGGACGCAACTGGCGAAAGGGGCGGTCGATAACCCCGCATGACCGTTGTCGGTTCCCCGCGCCCGCAGACTCGTCTGCTCGTCAATTCAACTCCCGCTGGCGTGGGGACCCGTCCTTCCCTGGATGGGGCTGGGCCCCAGGCTCGAAGGGTCTCCGTGCCGGGCACGCGGGACACGTTCGAGCAGGCGAGCGTCGCGAAGAAGGGCCCGTCCAAGACGGAGGCGCCCACTCCGCCGCTGCCTTCCGAGGGGACAGACCCCTTCGAGGGCCTCCGCGACGCGGCGCTGCTGCGCGCCATCAAGGAGTCGTCCTCAGGCAAGCACGTCAAGAGCTACACCGAGGCGCGCAAGCTCATCTTCGGCGAACTGGACGTGGTGAACGGCAAAGTCACTTGCGTGTACACGGGCCGGGAGATTCAGGGCGGCAAGCCGCCCAAGAGCACCGACATGAACGTGGAGCACACGTGGCCGCAGTCGAAGGGGGCCACAGGCGCCGCGAAGAGTGACTTGCACCACCTGTTTCCCACCGACAGCAAGGCCAACTCGAAGCGAGGCAACTGGCCCTTCGGCGAGGTGGTCAACGTGAAGTGGAGTGAGAACGGCGCGAAGTTCGGCACCGACGCGCAGGGGCGCACGGTGTTCGAGCCGCCCGACTCCCACAAGGGCAACGTCGCGCGCGCGATGTTCTATTTCTCGTCCACCTACAGCAAGGCCATCCCCGACTCGGAGGAGGCCGTGCTGCGCGAGTGGAATGACCTGGACGCCGTGGACACCGCCGAGATTGCGCGCAACCAGCGCGTCGCCGAGCTGCAGGGCAACGTCAACCAGTTCGTCGAGCACGAGGACCTGGTCGACCGCATCAAGGACTTCTGAATCGTGACGGAAGGGACGAGCGACCTCGGGGGAGGGGCTCGTCCGGGTCGAGCCGGGGTGTCAGTCCGAGCCCCGGCTCACCCAGTCACTTGAGGCGAAGGGTACGGCGGGTACCCTTCGCGAACCTTGATTCGACGCGTCCGCCGCCGCGGACGCCGGATGGCCGCCGCCGCCACGAGCGCGAGCACCACCGGAACGAACACCAACAACGCTTGAGCCGTCACCGTCTTCCTCCTCTCTTGAACTATGGAGGGAGGGTCTGACGTGTCGTCCCAGGAAAACCTGAAATAACCTGGACTCCGGGGCTGTGGGGAGGAGTGGGACGGAGCGGCTCACGAGCAGGGGAAGTAGGGGCCGTAGCCCGTGGCCACCGAGGCCCCCGTGGAGTCCGTCACCGTCACCCTCGCCCTCAGGTTCCGGATGAAGGTCCCCGAGCCGTCAGGCCCGGGACAATAGAAGGCCTTGCTGGCTCCGCCCGCGATGGACCCCGTCGTGTACGTCCCGTTCGTCGCGTAGACGTACTGCTGCGAGGTCCAGGAGTAGGTGTACGGCGGGACGCCGCTGGTGACGGTTGCCGTGCAGGTGACGTCGCTGAACCCCTGGGTGCAGGCGAGCGACGCCGACAGGGCCGCGCTGTGGGTTCCCAGCGTGTCCGGGCCGGGGGCCTCGGTGCCGGGGCCTTCGTCGGCGGGACCACCACAGGCCATCAAGAACAACCCAGCTCCCAGCACCGTCGCTGCCATGAGTTTCGTCGTCATGCGAGTCTCCTGGAACGTGATTCGGGTGAAGGACCGCGCTTCAACCCTATCACTGGCGCGAGCCCGTCAAGTCCAGGAGGCGGGGCGTGAGTCTTTGTTGGTTTTGATTGGAACGAATGTCACGCGAATGAGGCGCGACCGGCGGCCATGGGTGACGTGGAAGTGAAGCCGAGCACGGCCGCCCATAGGAGCCGCCGTGCACGGAGATGCCTCGCCGGGGGCGGGCGGACTACCACTGCTCGACGGAGGTGATGCCCAGCGCGAACGGAGCGCCGATGAAGCTGCCGTCTGACGTGCAGGGGCGGCTGGTGATATCCAGGAGGTTGGCCGAGTAGTAGCCGTAGGTGGAGCCGTTGCCCTTCTCGTAGAACTCGGTGCCGTTCGGGAGGACGACCTTCCAGACGTAGTCGAAGTGCTCGTACCACTTGGGCGTGGTGCGGGTGGAGATGATGCTCCGGACCGTCACCGTCCAGGCCCACGGGGAGGACGCGGGAACGGCCACCGTCTGCGTGTTGTCCCAGGTGATGGCGACGCCGTTGTCGAGCCCGCCCCAGCCGTGGATGAGATACACGGACGTGCCCCAGGGCAGCGTGTAGTTCCGGTACGACATCCGGATCTCCGCCTCATAGGAGTGGGCGTAGACACACGCGTGCAGCACCGCGCGCCCGTCCGCCCACTGCTCGATGGCGACAGCGGACGTGGACGCGAAGAACAGGGCGAGGGCGAGGACTTTTCGGAGGGCCGAGGTCATGGAGAGAGACTCCCAGGTGGATGGTTCGGCGGATGTCTCTAGCACGAGGGTGGGTATCGGCGCACTCCCTGTGCGTCTGCCCACTCCGCGTTTCCGGGGGCCGGTGACGGGTTCATGAAACATCATCGCGTGACAAAACGAGACGGGCGCATCTGGAATGACCCGCCCGACGTCTCAAGAGACTCGCCATTGCGAGTCGCGTGAGGAGCACGAGCCCCGTGCTCGGGTGTCGAACCTGCCTCAGTTGGATGCGTGGAATGTCTTGTATTTGATAGGCCCCGAAGTCCTCGCGCCACATCAGCGAATCTCCGCTAGCGCGCGAGAGGGGAACATCCATGCGCGGTCTGGGTCGTCTTTCCGTCGTCGGGTTGTTGCTGGCGGTCATCGCCGGCTGTGGTGAGGAATTGCCCTCGGGTTCGGGCGCGGTACAGATGGTCTTCGGAGACCAGGAGTTCGCGGCGAGCGAGTCGAGCGTCACGCGCATCCAGGTCGTCGTGTCCGGCCTGGGCATCACCAACATCGAGCAGGACCTGGTGAAGACGGGCAGCACCTGGGGCGGCACGGTCGCGGGCATTCCCGCTGGGACGAATCGGATCATCACGGTCTCCGCCTATGGTTCGAGCAGCTCGCTCCTGTACCGGGGCGAGGCGACGGAGGTCACCATCGTCGAAGGGGGGACGACGCTCGTGGCCGTCACGCTCCATGACTTGACGGCGCCCCAGTACACGAACAACGACGCGCCCATCATCGACTCGGTGACGCTGTCGGCCGCGACGGTGGAGGCCGGTGGTCAGCTCACGCTGGGCGCCACGGCGCATGACCCGGTGCCGAACGACCTGGTGTCGTACTCGTGGAGCGCTTCGGCGGGAACGCTGAGCAGCACGACCATCGCCAACCCCACGTGGACGGCGCCGTCGTCCGCGCAGACCGTCACCCTGACGTTGACGGTGCGGGATCAGCGCAACGGCACCAGCCGGGCGCGCGTGACGGTGGAGGTCACGGAGGTGCTGGAAGTGGGCGGCAGTGCCACGATTTCCGTGAGCTTCAACGCGCCGCCGCTCATCCTCCTGGTGACCGCGAATGAGGGCAGGATTGTGTTGGGGCAGAGCACGGGGGTGAGCGCCAATGTGCATGACCCGGACCTGGGGACGGTGTTCTATCAGTGGACGTCGTCCTGCGCGGGGACGTTCTCCTCGCCCACGAGCCAGACGTCGAACTTCACGCCGTCGGCGGTTCCCGCGGGCGCCTGCAACAACTGCAGCATCACGATGACGGCGCGCGACCCCAAGGGTGGGACCCGCTCCGGCTCGTATTTCCTGTGCGTGGTTTCGACTCCCGCGCCGTAGTCGAGCAGCGGTGCATTGAAGAAACAGGGGCCGAGAGCAGGTGTCCTCCAGATCAGGGACCCAGCTCTCGGCCTTTTCAATCGATTCATCCAACATTCCGCCAAGCAATTCCTGAAGACGAGCGCGTCCTGGTGCAAGCTAGCCAGGCCATTCCATGACCAATGAACAGAAGGCATTGATTCGAGACTTCTTTTCCTGCTCGGCCAGCCTGCAGGTTGCCCAGATGGTGCGCTCCGAAAGGCGCACAATTCCCCGAAAGGGATAAACCTGAATGTTGGGGACCCGTGCAAATACGATGAACTCTTTGTGCTGATTGGTCCATGCGGTCGGCTGAGAATGGGTCTCCCTGGATTGAGCTTTCATGTCTACAGATTCACGGCTGCCTACGTGGAAGACCACATGCGTCGTAAGAAGGGCTGTTATTGCGCGAAGGGTACGCTCGGCAACAGGGGTTACGACGTCGTGGATGTGGAGTGACGGCTCGCCCGCATGCCCTGGTTCTGGCTGAGCACCTGTTCTGGAGCGAGCCGATGTTCGTGATGGTCTTGCCACGACACTGGCACTACTGAAGGTCTACCGGAGGCGCTCCTTGGGTCAGCCGCTTGGTGACCGCCGCCGCGCTGTCACGCATGTGCTTGAGTCGGTCGTCAAAGTCTCCGACACCGCCGCTGCCCGCTCGCTCGGTGTGGAGCAGCTCTCCGCTCTCGTTGATGTAGTGCACGTAGAAGAGCGCGGTGCCGTCAGCGGTGAACCGGTCTGTGTCCACGCTCGCGAACGGGGTCCCATCCTCGGTCCGGAGTTCTCGCTGGATGGGGGAGCGGAAAAGGGTCGCGACCGGGATGATGACTCCCTTGGCGCCCGCTTCCTTCACGTACCGGGCAAGGTCTTGCTTCATCCTCGGCGGGACGATGAACTTGTCGGTGGCGATGTTCGGGAGAGCCTCGCACCACTCGCTGTCTCCCTTCAGCTTCTTGACCTTCGCGCTAGAGACGTCCTGGCCGTACGCACTCCAGAGTGCCGGCGCGACGTAGTCCTCGATGTTGCGGATGACCTTGTCGTTGTTGTCCGCTGGCTCGGCACACGCGAGCAGGGGCGTAAGCGCGTAGGGCTTGTCCAGCGCGCTCCATTTTCCTCCGCTGAAGTAGGTCGGGTTGGAGGTGGCGAGGCCGGGGACACAGCCGGAGAGGGTGACGAGCAACAACGCGGAGAGGAGGGGAGCGCGGTGAGCGGGCATGGAGATTCCTCGAGCGGGGAGATGGGGCTCACGGAAATGCGTGAGCTGGTACGTCCCGTATCTCTCCAACGTTCCACGCTTCGTTCTGTCGCACGCCCCCTTCGAACCGGAAGGAACTCACGGCCCTGATCGCAGGAAGGCCAGCCGCACTCATCTACGAGGAGTGAGACTGGCGTCGGCTCTACCGAATCACCGTCGTGATCCGCTCAGACCCCGTGCGTGACACGCGCCGCGTCTCGCGCCCGTTGAAGTCCACGGACTCGCCTTCACCCACCAGCGCCCGGATGGTGATGCGCGACAGGCACTGACTGTCATCCACGGCGTGCGTCACCACATAGCGGGGAACCGTGGACGCGGCCTCACCGAGCCGCAGCCTCATCTCCCGGATGGAGTCGATGTAGCCCGCCAGCGGCTCCATGCGCGCCAGCGCCCGGCGCAGCACCTTGTCGGAGCGCTTGCTCATCACCCGGTCCCAGACGAGATAGCCCGCGCCCAACGTGGCGGAGCTGGTGAAGAAGATGACGAAGTTCAGCATGCCCCCGAGGTAGCGGTTGCGCGTGAAGCCCTGCTCGCCCGTCGCCTCCGTGAGGATGTCCTTCAGCGTCTCCACCGCCGCCTGGTTCGCCATCGCCGTCCACTCCCGGGCATCCTTCGGATTGCCCAGCAGCAACCGACAGATTCCCAGGTGCAGGGAGATCAACGAGACGCGCGCGGTGTCCCGCTCCGCGGCCAGCGCCTCCGTGAAGCAGTGGCTCGCGGACTTGAGCAGCTCCAGCCGCGCTTCACGCGTGCACTCGGGCCGCGTCGCATCCTCCAGGTGGATCCGGCCTTGATGAAAGGCCCCCTCCCTCAGCAGGTGCGGTTCCCGATGCAGATGGCCCAGAAGGACCAACTGCTCCCCCTCCGTCCCCAGCAGTGCCTCCAGCAGCACCGCCGAACCATCATCCAGCGCCTTGCCCCCGACCTGCCGGGGCGTCGCCTGGATGAGGTCATTCCACGTCGCCATTTGCAGACTCCCGTGTGCCGCGGCGCCTCATGGATCCGTCGAACCCCCGAGGAACAAGTCTGCCACAGCCACGCGGTTTCACGAGCGAGCGACGTCGCTTCCGTCATCCCCCACGCGCTCTTGCATTCCGAGGAAGGAGAGCGCTTTCAGGCTCGGCAGAAAAAAGTACCCGCCTCCCCGCGTAGTCACGAATTTTCTCAGGGATGTCGCGCATTGCCGGATTGGATCCGCGGGGATGATCAGGCGCCCACCGCCGTCTCCAGCCAGTGGGTCCTCGGCGCCCTCAATGCCTCCGAGCTGTTCGAAGTGCACCCAGCTTCTCTGGACAAGTTCGAACTGACGGCCCACGTGCGCGTTGAGGGCGATGAAGAGGAGCCCCTTTCCCTCCGCGTCCTCGTAGTTGAAGCCGCGTCGCAGGAGTCGATGCCGCCGCGTGACGTCTGAGGACACGCGAGGCGAGGGCGGCAGTGCGTCCCGAGGGTTGCACCGCCGCGTGTGCGCGGTGATGGGGCAGCCGTAGCCGTGCGGGTCATCTCGCGCGTAGCGGAAGTCGTTGTCGGGATGCGCCGGGCCCGTGCCGCTCGCTCGCGCGGGCGCGCCGTCCTTCTGGAACAGGAAGGGAAGGAGTCTGCGCAGCAATCGGTGTCGTCGCGGCGTCGCGAGCGGAGCGCCGTCGCGCTTTCGCCCCACCAGCTTCGCGGCCACCCACTCACGTCGCTCCTCGGGAGTGCCCTCCGGTGCGAGCGCGGCCTGCTCGTCCAGGAATCGCTCGAAGGCCGGCACGTCCTGCTCCAGCTTGCGCAGGACGAGGAACGTCCCGTTGTGTCCCAAATCCCTCCGGCCCGGCAGGCCTGGAACCGGCGGCAGTGCGCTCGCTCCCGGCAGGTGCTCCGGAACGTGGGGTGACAGCGGCCACTCGCCGTACTCGTTGGCATGGCCCAGCAGGAACTCTCCGCGCTTCACGGGCCTGTCGTAGTCCCGTGGATGTGTCGCGGGGTCATCCAGTCCCTCCAGGCGCGGCTGCGACACGCCATCCAGGAAACCGAAGTGGTCGCGGAAGTAGCCCGGTGGATCTTCCTCGCGAGCACGTCGCTGACCGCGCTGGATGAAGACTTCACGCAGTCCGTTCCGGTGTGCCCGCTCCAGGTGCTCGCGGAGCAGCGGCTCCATGTTCGCGGCGTCCGTCGCATACAGCAGCATCAGGATTTGCAGCGCGTCCTCGTGCCTCGTCCCGCCGAGCATCCAGCGGTCCGGGTCGTTCTCGTCCACGTCACGCAGGTACTCGCGGGCCCTCAGTGCCATGCCCTCGCGCAGCTCGCGGGGGAAGGTGGCGCGGACGTCCTCGGGCATCCCGAGTGCCATCAGCCCCGCATGGGACAGCGCCAGGTTGACGCGCGTCTGGCCGCGCGTGGAGTCCTGCTGGCGGAGCTGGAACTCCATGCGGTCGGCGGGGGTGAGTGTCCCGTCGCTCGTCAGCTCACGCAGCCACTGTCGGCAGCCGTCCGCGTCGTCGATGCGCAGGAAGAGCAGGGTGAGCTCGCCCATGTGTCGATAGCCGTGCAGCAGCAGGCCCTGCACATCGCGAAGGTCTACCTCTGTCGAAAGCTCAGGCGGGGGCGGGCTCCGCGTGGGCGAAGTCGGGAGTCTCGGCTCGGACGTGCGCATGGTGCTTCCTCCGGGGCTCTCGCCGTCCCTGTCGGAGCGGGGCGAGCAACGCGGACAGCGAGTGGACGATAAGGGCGAGAGGGCGCAGCAGCGGACGACCAGCGTCGCACGCGCCTCTCGACATGAATGCGGCCAGGGCCTTTCGCGCCCCCCGGTCCTTCAAGGGTTGGTCCATGCGCTCGCGCGTGAGCAGTTCGCGCAGTCGGAGCGCGTTGTGCAACAGCAGGACGGAGTGTCGCTGGCGAGGAGTGCCGTCGAGCGCCGCGCTGTACCAGACGCGCGTGGGGACCTCGTGCGCGCGAAGCCAGTGCTTGAAGGGCTCCACCGGGAGGCGCTCCTTGGGCATCGTCGGGTCGATGCCTCGCGTCTTCGCGGGGAAGCCCTCGGTCTTGCTCCAGATGAGCTCCAGGAAACCTCGCACGTCCGCGTGGTCGACGAACGCGTCGATGTACGACTCCCAGGTGTCGTCGTAGTTGCTGAAGAAGATGAGGTGGTGCGGTCCCCGCCCGTCCTCGTCGCTGTACACCAGCCACCGTGCGCAGTGGATGGTCTGCACGTGATTGAGGCCCACCACGTATCTCTTCAAGCGCAGATTCACACTGCGCAGCGCGAGCTGCGCCAGTGCCAGCGTACCCGGGGCATCGACGATGCGCGCGACGTGCACCATGGGGTTCTGCACCATGGCGTCGCTGACGGGCGGAATCGCGGGCGCGTCGCCCATGCCGTGCGCGGGCCACGATATCGGACGCGCGTCGGGATGTTTCCTCGCATGCAGCCACATCCGCGCCTTGAGCAGGTAGATGCCAGGAAGCGCCCAGGCATAGCGATAGACGGCATACGTCAGCGTGGATGCCGCAGCCGAGTCACGCGCGGTCGCCAATCGCTCCTTCCAGCCCGAATCCTCCAGGCCCGGCGCGGCGGCTCGCGCGACATCGCGCAGCTCGTGATGGAGGTCCGGCATCTGGCGGGGACGTCCCGTCCAGGGTGTCTCCTCGAGCTGAGGGGCGCGCGCGTCCAGGTGCTCGTTCACCGCGCGCAGCGCGTCCACGGAGGCGCGCAGGTCCTCGGGAGACTGGAAGCGATAGGCGAAGTCCACGTGCCGCGTGACGGCGGGAGCGCGGTGGTGGACGAGGTAGTCCTCCACGGCCTCGGGCTCGGCGAGGCCCGCCTCGGGATATCCCGCGCAGTTCCGATAGAGGGCATCGAACAGATGGGCGGCCTGGGCTCCGCGCTGATGAAGCGTGCTCCACCAGTGCACCAGGGCGCGGAGCACCTCGCGGTCCAGCGCCTCCGCCTTCGTGCTCCGGGTGTCGAGGACGGCATCAGCGCCGAAGATGAGTCGAGGGTCCCTTGCGGGGGCCGCCTTGGGGCCCAGGTCGACGACGGTCCAACGCGCGAAGTGCAATCCTGGTACTCCCTCGAAGAGTTCTCGTCTCGCCTTGGCGACCGAGCTCAGCAAGTCATCCAGTGCCTCGCGCTTGCCTGGAAGGACGCGCGTGATGACGGTCGATGTGCCATGGCGCATTCACACCTCCCTCGTTGGGCGCGCGGCTCCCGATGAGGTGGCGCCGGGCCGGGTGGGTGGGAACCAGAGTGGGACCAGGGGCTTCGCCCGCTCGTCCCACCCGGTGGTTCGTGGACAGGCGGGAGTCGTGGGGGGCCTGGGACTTGGGGACGGCCGTTCCTAAGGTGAACCCAGGGGGGAGAACGGACGCGGGGACATCCAGGGGACTCGGTGATGCCTGAGAGCGGCCAGGACGAGGAGCGACGCGACGGTTCCATGCTGGAGCGCGGGCCGGACGCCGTTGAGGACGACGATTTCGACGACGCCTTCCTCCGCGAGGTGGCTCAGGCGTCCGTGCCTCCTCGCCTGCCCGTGCCCGGGATGCGCGTGGGCGACCGGGACGGGAAGCGCTACGAGGTGCTGGAGGAACTCGGTGGAGGGGCCATGGGGCAGGTCTTCCGGGCCCTCGACACGGAGCTTCAGCGGCCCGTCGCGCTGAAGTTCCTCGTCCCGCATGAGTCGATTGCCGAGGCGCCGATGATCTCCCTGCTGCGGCAGGAGGGGCGGGCCATCGCGCAGTTGGACCAGGAGCACATCGTCCGCATCTTCAACGTGGACCTCTGGAGCAGCGAGCCGAAGGAGCCGCCGGTTCCCTTCCTCGTCATGGAGTGTCTGGAGGGCGAGTCCCTGTCATCCCTGTTGCGACGCGGGCGTCCGGGGCACCGACGGGCCATCGAGATTCTCGACGCGGTGGCCTCGGGGCTCGCGCACGCGCACGAGCGGCACATCGTCCACCGCGACCTCAAGCCCAGCAACGTGTTCATCACGCGCTCGGGCGTCGTGAAGATTCTCGACTTCGGATTGTCCTGGCTCGTGGCCGCGAGCACCGCGCCCGACGTGCTGCTCTCCACCGCGGGCACGCCGCCGTACATGGCTCCCGAGCAGTGGCGGGGTGAGGCGCAGGATGCCCGGACCGACCTCTGGGCGGCCGGCGTGCTGCTGTACGAGATGCTCACGGGAGAGCCTCCCGTCCTGGGCACGCCCGATGCGATTCGCGAGCGCGTGACGTCTCCAGGGCCCATGCCTTCGGTCCGTGCGCGCGCGCCCGAGGTGCCCGAGCCGGTGGATGGACTCCTGGCCGAGTTGTTGGCGAAGACACCGGAGACGCGGCTGCGCTCCGCGATGGAGCTGCGCGAGCGGCTGCGAGAGGTGGAAGAAGGGCTGGCTCCGCGCCATGAGTCGAGGCGTGTCAGACCTCCTCAGCGACGGCAGGTGACGCTGGTCGCCTGTCGGCTCGCGGACCTGGCCGGACTCGCCGGACGACTGGATGCCGAGGACCTGGGCGAACTGGAGGCCGTGTTCCATCGGAGCTGCTCGGAGGTGTTGAGACAGCACGGCGGCACGGTCGTCCTGTCCGTGGGTGAAGAGGTGCTCGGTTGCTTCGGTCACCCCGTGGCGAGAGAGGACGACTCCGAGCGGGCCCTGCGCGCGGCGCTGCGACTGGCCGCCACCGTGGCACCGACGCTCCAGGAGTCGCTCGCGTCGCTTCGGGAGCGGAAGCTGACGGTGACGGTGGGCGTGCACACGGACACGGTGGTGTTGGATGATGCCTCCATCCAAGGCGAGGCGCCCCGCGTGGCCGCGTGGCTGGCGCGACAGGCCACGCCGGGCACGGTGTGGATCAGCGACTCGACGGATGTGCTGACGCGCGGGGCCTTCGTGACACAGGCCCTGCCACCACTGCGCTTCACGGGACTGTCGGGCGTGCGAGACGTGACTCCATACCGGCTGGTGCAGCCACGTCGAGTCACCAGTCGCTTCGACCGGGGGCTCGTGTCGCGCAACCTCACGCCCCTCGTGGGGCGGCGCGCGGAGCTCCGGTTCCTCCTGGAGCAATGGGAGGAGGCGCGCGCGGGGCGGGGGACGTGTGTGCTCGTCACGGGCGAGGCGGGCATCGGCAAGTCCCGGCTGGTGCGCGAGGTGCGCGAGCGCGTGCCTCCCTTCATGGCCCACGTGCTCCGAGGACAGTGCTGGCCTCAGTCGACCACCAGCTCGTTCGCGCCCGCCATCGACCTGCTTCGCCGCATGTTCCAGCTCGACGTCGAGGGCACGCCCCAGGAGCACCGGGCGCGCTTGGAAGCGGGCCTGGGTACGCTCGGGCTGGGAGAGGGGCGCACGCGGTTGCTGTCGGGGCTGGTGGGGCTCTCCGGCGACGAGGGCGCGCCGCACCTGCGCTACGCCCCCGAGCGACTCATGCAGGAGACCCTGGATGCACTCGTGCACGTGCTGACGCGCCTGTCCGAGCAGCTCCCGGTGTTGCTGGAGGTCGAGGACCTGCACTGGGCGGACCCGTCCTCGCTGCAACTGCTGGGCTTCCTCCTGGACCGCTTGCCGAAGCTGCGCGTCTGCCTGTTGCTCACGTCGCGCGTCGCATTGCCTCCACCTTGGAGCGACGATGCGCGCGTGCAGCGGTTGGGCCTGGAGCGGCTGTCACCTCCCGTCGCGGGAGAGCTGGTGCGCAAGGCCGCGGGAGACAGGCCTCTCTCGTCTGAGCTGGTCTCCCGGCTGGTGCGCCGCACGGATGGCATCCCGCTCTTCGCCGAGGAGTTGACGCGGCGGGTGGTGGAGGAGCCTCGGGGAGGCGAGTCCTCGTCGGTCGAGGTACCCGTGTCGCTGCGCGAGCTGCTCCTCACTCGGCTGGACAGACTGCCTGGCTCGCAGAAGGAGCTGGCGCAGCTCTGCGCGGTGGTGGGACGCAGCTTCTCCCATGCGCTGCTCGCCGCGCTGTCGGGACGGACGGAGACCTCGCTTCGCGCGGACCTCTCCGGCCTGGTGGACGAGGGCCTGTTGCAGCCGGCCGAGACGGTGGAGCCGAGCTACGGATTCCGGCATGCGCTCATTCAAGATGCCGCGGCGGACTCCCTGCCTCGGAAGGCGCGGCGGCACTACCACCGTCGCGTCGCGCGTGTAGTGGCGGAGCAGTTTCCGGAGATGGCCGAGGCGCAGCCGGAGTTGCTGGCGTGGCACTACACCGAGTCGGGGCAGGCGGAGGCGGCCATCCGGTGGTGGGCTCGGGCGGGGGAGATGGCGAGCCGACGCATGGCCAACGTGGAGGCCATCAGCCATTTGCGACAGGCCCTGACGTTGCTGCGCGCGCAACCGCCCTCCCGCGCGCTCGATGGCGAGGAGCTGAAGCTGTTGCTCGGCCTGGCGCTCCCGCTGGTCCAGGTGCAGGGGTACTCCGCACCGGAGGTCGAGTCCGTCCATGCACGCGTGCGCTTCCTGATGCGAGAGCTGGAGGATGACCTGCCTCGGCTGGAGCCGCCGCACTGGGTGGCCTTCGCGCATGCCTTCGCGCGGGCGCACTGGGACGAGGCCCACGAGGTGGCCGAGCGCCTGGTGCGATTGGGGCGCCGGAATGGTCAGCGGGAGCTGCTGGCCCTGGGCTACCGGATGAGGGCCACGGACTTCTTCACGTGGGGCCGGCTGGCCTCCGCGCTGGAGAACGTGGAGCTGGCCCTGACGTACTCGGACTTCGAGCTGGAGCAACACCAGGTCCTCGCCGTCAAGCACTGGGTCAATCCGCGTGTGGCGGCGCTGGCGTACGCGGCGGTGGTGCACGCGGTGATGGATGCGCCCGAGGCCTCGCGTGACCACGCACGGCGGGCGCTGCGTCTGGCGATGGACATCGGCCATCCGAACACCTCCGCCTTCGCGCTGCTGTACGGCGCCCTGTCCGCCCAGCTTCGTCGCGAGCCTCGCGAGGCCCTGGAGCTGTGTGACAGGAACATCGCGCTTTCTCGCGAGCACCACTTCCGGCTGTGGCTGGGCTGGTCCACGCTCATCCGTGCCTGGGCGCAGGCGTTGTCGGGCAGCGCGCGGGAGGGGCTCGCGTTGATGCAGGCGGCGCTCGGACATTGGCGACGCTCCGGCTTCAAGGCAGGGCTGCCGCACAACCTGGGCATGCTGGCTGAAATCCACCTGCTGCTCGGTCAGAAGAACGAGGCGCTCGCCGCGTTGCGCGAGGCACTGGGAGAGGCCGGGACGACGGGCGAGCGCTCCTACGAGGTGATGCTGCGAGGCCTGGAGGCGGAGGCCCTGTTCATGTTGGGGCGCGAGGACGAGGCCCTCTCCGCGCGAGCCCTCGCCCTGCGCGTCGCGGAGACCCAGGGCGCGCTGGGTTACGGTCGGCTGGTGCGGGAGCGGAAGCTGGGCCATCCGCTGGTCGAGCTTCCTCTCGTGCAGGACCTTCAAGCAGAGGAGCCCGTGCCTGGACCGTGATGCGAGGGACATCACAGCGCGGAGTGCGTGACTCCTCCCGGCAGGTCCACTTCGGGAGCGTGATGTGATGGTGTCGATGAACGTCGAGCCTGGGGGAGTCTCGGAGGCGGAGGTCGCGGTGCCTCGCGAGCAGGCGGAGCAGGTGCTGCACGAGCTCTGCACTCGTGGCGAGTATGGGGCGGCGGTGGAGCTGGCCATGCGCACCTATGGGCCGGAGCTGCGGCGACTGATGGCGTCCGTGCTCCACAATCCGGAGCTGGCGAAGGATGCGTTCGGCCTGTTCAGCGAGAACCTGGTCAAGGGGTTGCCGGGCTTCCGGTGGGAGAGCTCGTTCCGGACGTGGGCGTACCGGCTCGCGCGCAATGCCTGCTACCACCAGCTCCACTCTCCGTCCCTGCGCGAGCAACCGGTGAGCGAGCCCGCGGCGAATGAGCCGCAGCGGCACCGCACGGACACGCATCCCTGGCAACGCACCGCCGTGAAGGAGCGCTTCCGCGCGCTGCGCGAGCAGTTGGAGCCACAGGAGCGGATGCTGTTGATGCTGCGCGTGGACCAACGTCAGCCGTGGACGGAGATTGCCCGCGTCATGGTGGAGTCCGACGAGCCGCTGACACGCGATGCGCTGAACCGACGGGCCGCGGCGCTGCGCCAGCAGTTCCAGCGCGTGAAGGCGCGCCTGCGGACGCTCGCCATCGAACAGGGCGTCATCTCCGCCGAGAGCGTGGAATCGGCGGAGTGACGTGGAGGCTCATGTCGTCCTGGGGGCTGGTGCCTTCGAGCGCGTGGAGTCGGCGGAGTGACGCGCGGGCTCAGGTCGTCCCGGGGGCTGGTGCCTTGTAGACGCGGAAGCGCGTCACGGCTCGATAGCCCATGCGGGTGTAGAGGGGCTCGCCGGCCTCGGTGGCGTGGAGCACGGTGCGCTGGATGCCCCAACCGTCCCGGGCCTCCTGGAGCGCGCGCCGCATGACGAGCTCCGCCGCGCCGACCCGTCGGTGCTCGGGCGAAGTCGCGACGAGCGAGACGTACGCGACGCCCTCCACGCGGGTGACGACGGTGCTGCTGGCGGGCGCATCACCCAGGCAGGCGACGAAGCCCCGGGAGTCGGCGTGGTAGAGGCTCTCCACGTCGAACGCCTCGCGGCCCGTCTCGCGGGACACGTCGTAGGATTGGGCGTTGATGTCGGCCACGGCCTGCCGGCCCCAGGTGTCCTGGACGGGGCGGACCTCCAAAGAGGGCAGGGGGCGCACGGGCTCCGTGAGCTGGTCGCACACCATGCCGGAGAGGACGGCGAGCGGCTTGAGCTTGTACCAGGCGAGGATGGACTCGGCGCGCTCACGCACCTGGGGCGCGAGCCAGTCGTCCGAGACGACCAGCGTCCACGCGTGCCTGCCCGTGGCGAAGTAGCGCGCCGCGGAGGCGACGGAGGCCGCCAGGGACTGCTCGGTTTCAGCGGGGGCGCGCAGGAAGGCCGCGTTCATCAGGGCCCACGAGACGTGGCTCGCGGCGATGTAGATTTCGGGGCGCTCGACGACTTCTCCCGAGCGTGCCCCCAGCGCCATCCTCCGCCACGCGCCTCGAAATTGCGCATGGGACTCGTCGATCTCTGCCTGCGTCGCGGAGTGCATGGAGGGTCTCCAGGGAAGGGGTGGACCGCCGAGTGTACCCCACGTGCCCCGCATGGAAACGCGGGGCCCCTGAATCCATCCATTTCTGTTCAGCGCGCCGCCACACCGCGCATCAACGGCCGGGCCTTCTCCAGCAGCACGAGGAACTCCTCACGCTCCGCGTTGCCCACCGGTGTCGACCCGCGTGCGATGTCGCGCACCATCTCCAGGCTCCAGTTCTCCGCGTGGGGGCTTCCGCGAAGCAGCTCCGCCGCGCCCATCACCGCCGTCGCGAAGCGCAGGTCGACGCTGGCCGACTTGAACGTGCCCGCGAGCGCGCTCGCCAGGAAGGGATAGGCCCGCTCGGAGGCATTCACGCCGCGCGGCTTCTTCGCGCGCACTCGCACCGTGGCCAGTCCCGCGCCCGCTCCGGGCTTCAGCTCCACTTCGTACAGCGCGGTGACGGTGTGGCCGGAGCCCAGCTCGCCCGCGTCCACCTTGTCGTCGCGGAAGTCGCGGTCCGCGATGTTCCGGTTCTCGTAGCCGACGAGGCGATAGCGCACGACCTGCTCGGGGTCGAAGTCCACCTGGAGCTTCACGTCCTGCGCGATGACCTCCAGTGTGCCGCCGAGCTGCTCCTGGAAGATGCGGCGCGCGGCCATCAGGGAGTCCACGTAGAAGTAGTTGCCGTTCCCCTTGTTCGCGAGCTGCTCCATCGTCGTGTCCTTGTAGTTCCCCATGCCGAAGCCCACGGTCGTCAAGGTGATGCCTTCCTTCACGTGGCCCTGGATGGTCTTCAAGATGTCCTCGTGCGACGTCCTGCCCACGTTGGCGTCGCCGTCCGAGAGGACGATGACGCGCGAGTAGGACGCCCCATCCAGCGTCTTCATCGCCTCCTGGTAGGCCAGCTCGATGCCGGAGCCCATCGCGGTGGAGCCTCCCGCGGTGAGGTCCTCAATCGCGGCATGGATGAGGGCCTTGCGCTCCAGGCCCGTGGGACCGAGCACCCGTCGCACGTTGCCCGCGTAGGTGACGAGCGCCACCGTGTCGCCGTCACGCAGGTTGTCCACCAGCATGCGCAGTGCACGCTGGGCCAGCGGCAGCCGGTCCGGTGAACCCATGGACCCGGAGACATCCACGAGGAAGGTGAGGTGCGCGGGCTTGCGCTCGGAGATGCTCAGGCGCTTGCCCTGGACACCCACGCGCAAGAGGTGCCGATTCGGAGTGAAGGGCGACGGGGCCGCGTCCATGTGCACGGCGAAGGGGCCGTCGCTCGGCATCGGGTCCGGGTACGTGTAGCGGAAGTAGTTGAGCAACTCCTCCACGCGCACGGCGTCATGCGGTGGCAGCGCCCCCTCCATCAGGTGTCGCCGCGTCATCGTGTACGAGGCGGTGTCCACGTCCACCGCGAAGGTGGAGAGCCGGTCCTCCGCCGTCGTCACGAAGGGATTCACGTCGGACTTGCGCGAGCGCTCCGAGTCCGGGGTGGACGGCTTGTCCTCCAGCGACGTGTCCTTCTTCCCCTGCATGTGGGCGAGGCTCGGATGCACTCTGACGGAACCCGTGTAGCCCGAAGGGGCCTTGGCCGAGCCGACTCCGGAGCCGTAGCTCATGCCGCCCGCACCGCGGCCCCTCGTGCCGATGGAGCCAATGCCAGGGCCAGGGCCCAGCTTGCCTCCAAGGCCACCGCCGCCGCCCGCGCCGGTGCCGAATATCCCAAGGCCGACCTGGGCCTTGTTCTCCTTCGCGGACGGGGCCGGGGTCGTCGGCGCGGCGGCCGCTGGCGCTGGCGCAGTCTTCGCGGGCTCGGACTTCATGACGGGCGGTGCGCTGGCTTCGAGCGCGTGGGCCCCCTTCGTGTCTCCTTGTGCCTTCGCCATCACGGGAGCGCTGTTGCCGTCCTCGCTCGGGCGGCACGCGAACATCGTGCTGCCCACCGCGAGTGCACACACGACACCCGTGACGGCCCTGGGGTTCCGCCTCATGCCCTGCCTCCGTGTCTTGGAATCGCCGCCCACCTCCGACAGCAGGCGGGCGCGAAAGGTTCCGCGCGTTCCCGCCAGACGCAGCCGCGTCACGTTGGGACGCCAGGGCCGTGGTCGTCGGGGACCCTTGCCCGCACGAGGTGTGTCTCGTGCCGGTACGCTCCTTGCTCAAGGCGATGGCCCAAGGGTGACGACACCATGTTGATCTTCTTGCGAACCAACGCCCAGGCCGACGCGGTCATCACGACGGCCAATCCGACCATCCTCCTCGCGGACTACACGGCGACCTATCCCAGGGTGGGGAACGGAGCCCGAGTTGTCGTCCCCTGGTACTCCATCGACGCGGACCCCGTGGTGTTTGGAACGCGCCTGCTCACCGTGGCGGCGGCGGACCCCGTGTGCCGCGCGCTCATCGCACGCGCCACCACGGTCTGGGGCCTGGACTTCTCCATCAACGCGGGAGCGTTCGTCACGGAGGAGGTCCAGAACAAGTATCTGAAGCTGCTCAAGGTCTGGCTGAGCCCGCTGTCGGGAAACCTGGGCAGTCGCAACGCGCATCGCTCCGACGTGGATGAGCAGTACACGCGGCTCTGGAGCTTGCACGGCCTCAATCAGGGCACGCTGCGCAACCTGGTGTTGCTGCCCTTCTTCAGCGAGCTGAACGTCGCGGGCCGGAGAGATCGCATCCAGATCTACCGCAATGTGACGGAAGCGGCCCGCGCGCTCGTGGGTGAGGTGACGACCTGGCCCTCGCGCACCATCGAGAAGATCTCGGTGTTGTCACTGCTGCGCAGCCCGGGGTTGGGAGCGCACCAGCGGCAGATGCTCTCCATCGTGGCCACCGGACTGGCCAACGGCGCCATCGCGGCCAACTACACCATGTGGGAGTACCTTCCGTACTACCTGCGGGGCGTCCCGTTGGAGCCCACCGACACGGGGACGGCGCAACCTCGCGTGCTGGGTGCCCTCCATGATTGCCTGAACGACGCACCCGACACCCGGGCGGTCGCGGATCCGGGGTTGATTGCCGCGTTCCAGGGCCTGGCGGCCGGCGCGGAGTACCGCCGTTGGCGGATGCTGCCGCCGGTGGCGCGGTATCAGGTGTTGATCAGCGACCTGGCGCGCATCCTTCCAGGAGGCAAGCAGCACAGCCCCCACATCCGCGTGGAGTTCGACCCGCTCACGCTGGGTGGACTGCCCGGCAACATCGCTGGCTACGACGGGTGGCCGGTGGCGATGCGCGTCCATGCGGGCGCGACGCCCCACGACCCAGGACAGGCCTTCCCCTTCTCCACGGGGTGGACGCGCAACGAGTACTGCTCGAACGTCGTCTCGTCGAGGTTGATGCTCGCGCCGCTCTACGCGGGCACGTCCGGCCACAACCAGGGACGCATCAGGGCGTGGCTCTCGTTCGTGCCGACCTTGCCCGCGCTCGCCAACATCCCGTTGGGGCTGGTCATCTCCGCTGGCTACTCCGTGCTCTGGCGGCTCTACTACGACAAGCGCGTGAGCGGCTTCCACACGCTGTTCGAGACGTTCCAGGGCTCGCATGCCGACGACACAGTGCGTGACTTGAGTGCCATCCCCCAGGTCGCCGGGGACGACGTGTGGAACGCCGCGCTGAACCGCTCACGCAACGGCAGGACGCAGGTGCGTTCGTTCTGGCGAGACTGCCTGGAGCTCTACAGGCGGCAAGGTCGCAATCTCGGCCGCGAGCTCAAGGTGCAGGCGGCCCAGGCGCGTCAGTTGGTCCTCCGGGCCTGCCCGGGCGCGGTCATTCCCCGGTGGAGCACGACGGGCGACGTGGACCGCACGGGAACCGAGGTGGACGTCTGGGCTGGCGACAGGAACGAGGAGGTCCTTCGCGAGTACGAGGTGTGGCGGCGTCTGACGGAGGGCGAGGCCGTGCCCCGGCTCGTGGGCGGCTCGTCGATGAACGCCGTCGTGCTGCACCAGTCGCAGGCGCCCAGCCTCCAGCCCGGACAGCGCTTGACCCTCCAGGCGGATATCGCCGCCGCCATTGGCGCGCAGAGCTACCTGGGCGACTCCCAGATGAAGAAGCTCTTCCACAAATGGCTGGTCACGAACGCCTCCGACAAGACGACCGACGAGGAGGAGAAGAGGAAGCGCGACGACGAGGTCCAGAGGATCCGCTCGTTGTTCGATAGCCTCGCCCAGGGGAATGCCGGGCCGACCTTGGCGATTGCCGACCCGTCCCAGTCTCTTCCTCCCATCACGGACGAAGGTCACGTCTGATTGGCCATGCGCGTACCGCCCCTTGCTCCCGATGCGACGTCCGCCGTGCTCGTGCTCGACGACGGGGGCGAGGAGGCGCGCCTGTTGCGCACGACGACTCGGCCTCCGGACATGGAGGGGGTGGACACATCAGGGCTCGCGGAGCTGAGGTGCTCGGGAAGCGCGCAGCTCTCCGTGGCGGGCTTTCATGATTTGGTTCGGCGACTCGAGGGCGTGAATGCCGAGTCGCTGTACGTGTTCGATTTGCGCCAGGAGTCGCATGGCTTCCTGAATGGCGCCGCGGTGAGCTGGTACGCCGAGTCCAACTGGGGCGCGGCGGGGCTGTCCGACGAGGAGGCCCTGGCGTTGGAGGCCGGACGGCTGCGGCTGCTCGCGCGCTCGCGGACGGCGCGGGTGGGGGATGCCGCCACGGTGAAGCGCCGGGAGCCCCTGGTCTCCACCGAGTGGGAGTGTCGCGAGGTCCACGATGAGGCGCGCGCCTTCGAGCTTCCACCGGAGCGCTACGTGCGGCTGCCCGTCACGGACCACACGCGGCCTCGCGACGAGACGGTGGAGCGCTTCATCCAGAAGGTGCGTTCGCTCGACGAGGGAGCGCACGTGCACCTGCACTGCCGGGGAGGCAAGGGGCGCACCGCCACGTTCATGTGCCTGCTGGACATGCTCCACAATGCGGGGCGGCTCTCGCTGGAGGCGCTGCTCGCGCGCCAGGCGCGACTCGGTGGTTATGACCTTCGCAAGGAGGCGGACCCCACCAGCCGGAAGGCCCCGTACATCGCCGAGCGCCGGGCCTTCATCGAGCGGTTCCACGCGTATGCGCGGGAGAACCCTGGCGGCGCTCCGCTCGGATGGTTGGCGTGGCTTGCTCGGCGGCCCTTGAACCCCGAACACAAAGGCTGAGCGGTGATCTAGGGTCCGCCGCATGACGCAGGCCGTTTCGGACGCATGGACATTGCCCTGGCGGGGGCTGGGGCTGAGCAGCAACCTGAGCGCGGCGGACGTACCGCAGCCCTATCGGCTGCTGGATGCGTCACCGGGCCTCTTCGACTTCGTCGAGTACAGCGCGCCCTTGTCCCTGGACGAGGCGCGCGCCCAGGCGTCGTTGTTCCCCGAGATGTGGAGCCGTCGCGCGGACGTGCCCGTGCTCTTCCATCCCGTGCACCTGAATCTCTGGGGGCCGGAGCTGGAGCCCGCCTCCGTGCTCCAGGATTTGGACGCGCACGCTCGCGCCGTGGGCAGCCCGTGGGTGGGCAATGACGTGGGCTGGTGGCACGTGCGGGGACAGCCGTTCCCGGGCTACCTCTACATCACGCCGCCCTTCAACGAGGCGGGGCTCGCGGACTGCGTGGCGCATGCGCTCCATGTCCAGTCGCACCTCTCCATGCCCCTGGTGCTGGAGAACCCCGCGGTGCTGGCGCGACGAGGGGAGTGGCACGTGCTCGACTTCCTCGCGAAGCTGCATGCGCGCACGGGCCTGCCGCTGCTGTTGGACCTGGGCCACCTCTTCAGTCACCAGCTCGCCTCCGGGTTGCCGCTGGAGTCGGGGCTGGATGGCTTCCCGCTGGAGCAGGTCGTCGAAATCCACATCGCGGGAGGCGTGGTGACGCGGCGGGGCGCGCGCGGCTTCTACGTCGATGACCACACGCAGCCGGTGCGCGAGGAGCTGTTCAAACTATTGGAGTCCTTGCTACCGCGTTGTCCCTCGCTGCGCGCCGTCACCTTCGAGGGGGATGGTCATCCTCCCGAGGTGGCCCAGGTGTCGCTGCGCCGGCTGCGGGCGATGATTCCCTCGGGGGAGCGCGCTCCGCTGCGCCTTCGCGCCCCCGAGCCGCGCGCGACTCCGCCGCTGACGGAGGAGAGCCGGCCGTGGGAGCTGTTCGAGGCGGGCCACGGCGGGGTCCCCACGGGTGTGACGGAGGACCCGGAGGGGACGCTCGCGGACCAGGACTTCCGCCTGGCCGTGGTGGCGGAGACGCTGGACAAGGACTGGCCGCTGTCCAGGCTGCTGCTGGCGGGCACGCGCGAGGACCTGGTGGCCTTCACCAGCTCGCGCGAGTACCGGAGCCTCTTCGGCGGGGGAGGGCGCTCGCTGGCGCAGACCTTCTCCGCCTGGGCGATGCGGCGGCTGCGCGAGCGGCCCGACGACGGGGCCTCCGCCGCGCTGAGCCTGGAGATGATGGCACCCACCGCGTTCATGAAGTCGGTGCCTGGCCCGGGCCCGGGCCAGGTGGGGCTCGCGGACGACGTCCGGCCGGGGAGCTTTCCGGCGGACCTGTCCGAGCTGCTCTTCGCCTCCCGGGCCGTCCGCCGGCACCTCACAGCCCGTGCGTGGGCATGTGGGGAGTTGGAGCTGTCCGGATTGGAGGCCCTGGCGCAAGTGGCTCGGCGCCCAGGGGTGGCGGCCTGGACCTACGCGGTGCGGCGCAAGTCCCCGGGACATGAGCTGTTGAGCGTGTCGCGAGGCCTGGCGGAGCTGCTCCGGGAGCTGGCGTCCCGGCCTCGGGAGGCGGCGTCGGTGGCGCCGGCCCTGCTGGCGGAGGGGCTCCATCACCGGCTGATCCGCCTGGGTGACACCTCAGGAGTGGACCGACCCCTTGCGCCTGCCCGTCCGGTAGGGTAGTTCGCGCCGCAATGACGTCGTCACCCCTCGTTATCGGCATCGCGGGTGGCACCGCGTCCGGCAAGACCACCGTCGCGCGAAAGGTCCGTGAGGCGCTTGCCGACTGTCGCGTGGCCTTCATCGATCAGGACTCGTACTACAGGGACTTGAAGGACCTCCCCATCGCGGACCGCCGCGAGGTGAACTTCGACCACCCGGACGCGTTCGACACGGACCTATTGGTCAAGCACGTCCGGGAGCTGAAGGCCGGACGTCCCATCCAGAAGCCCGTCTACGACTTCGTCACCTCGTCGCGTCAGCCCCGCACCATGGGCGTGGACCCGGGGGACATCATCCTCATCGAGGGCATCCTCGTCCTGCACATGAAGGAAGTGCGCGACGAGATGGACGTGAAGATCTACGTCGACGCGGACGATGACCTGCGAATCCTCCGGCGCCTCACCCGCGACATCAAGGACCGGGGCCGCGACTTCGACCACGTCGTCAGCCAGTACCTGCGCCACGTGCGCCCCATGCACATGGGCTTCGTGGAGCCGTCCAAGCACTTCGCGGACATCATCATCCCGCACGGCGGCAGCAACGAGATTGCCATCAGCATGCTGGTGGGCGCCTTGCGCGGGAAGCTCTCCACGGCACAGCCCCGCGAGTAGCCGTCCTCAGCCCACGCGCCGCAGGAAGTCTCCCAGCGGCGAGTGCAGTCGCTCCGGCTCCGTCAAGAGCGCCCCATGGTCTCCGGGGCCGGGCAGCTCCACCATCCGCGCGCTCACGCCCGCGGCGCTCAGCAAGTGGTACGTGTCACGCACCCGGCTCACCGGCGCCAGCACGTCCGAGCTTCCCGCCAGCAGCAGCACCCGCGCGCGAATCTGCGAGAAGCAGTCCGCCACGTCGCAGCCCGCATAGGCCGAGCACAGCGTCGCCCACGACGAGGCATCGAAGGTGTCGGCGAAGGACTCCGCCTCCGCGTCGAGCGCGGTCCGCGCCGCTTCGGCGTCAGCGAAGTGCCGGGACAGGTACTCCCGTCCGTACAGCAGCTTCTGGAAGTCCAGCCGCAGCCGCCGCATCGTCTTGCGGGGCCAGGCGTCCGGCTCGTACAGGCCCTCGCGGAAGTCCGGGTCCGCGCGGAGAAGCTGCCACGCCAGTCCCAGCTTCTCGCGCACGCCCTCCGGGAGCGCCCTCGCCGCGCCGATGGCCACCACCGAGTCCGACAGCTCGGGGAAGAGCGCGGCCAGTCGCAGCGCCACCTGGCCCCCGAGCCCCACGCCCACCAGGCCCCGGACGCGGTTCAACCCTCGCGCCCGCAGCAACGCGGACACCCCGCGCGCCATGTCGAGCACCGTGAGGGGCGGCAGGTTCAGCCCCAGTCGCTCGCCCGTCTCCACGTCCACCGTCGCCGGTGAGGTACTCCCGAAGGGACTGCCCAAGAGGTTCGGGACGATGATGGGCATGATGTCCGGGTCCAACGGACGCCCCGGGCCCACCAGCTCACGCGCCCAACCCGCATGCTGATACGCGGAGTCCTCGACGGGCCCCAGCGCCTGGTGCGAGTGAGATAAGTCGTGCAGCAGCACCACCGCTTTGCCGTCGCACGGTTCCCCGTAGGCCTCCCAAGCCACCTGGGGGTTGCGCAACAGCTCTCCCTCCTCCAGAGGAAGCAGCGAGTTGAACAGGTGGGTGCCGGTGGCCTGGATCACGTTGGGGAATTTTCATATCACTGCCTGCTCCACCGCACAGGAGACTGCCGCTTGAAGCGCTATTTCGGAGTCATTGTCCTCGTCGCTGGTGTGCTGCTGGGCGCCATCATGAGCTACCGCACCGCCACGGCCCGCACCAAGGAGGCGCAGCGCGAGGCGGACGTCCAGCGCATCCACGCCGACTATCTGGAGCGAGTCTCCTGGATGCGAGTCAATCCGGACGACAACGCGTATCGCGAGGAGCTGAAGCCCTTCTTCAAGAACTACTTCGAGCAGGTGGATGACCACCTGAAGGCGTTCAACGGAAACAAGAACTTCGACAACTACCTCCAGGAGGTTGAGAAGCGCGCGGAGGCGGGCAAGGACGAGCGCGCCGGAGACCGCAAGGCGTTCTACGACTACACGCGCAAGGTCTTCGACAGCCTGCGCGAAGGGCGGTACCGCCCGGTGTGGACGGCCACGGACAAGGGCATGCGCCTGGATGTGGTGTCCTCGGACGTCATCATGGTGATGGGCAAGCCGCAGGTGCGGTTGCAGCTCGCGCTGTGGGGCGCCCAGCGGTCGCTGAAGGACGAGGGCAAGGTGCGCAAGATGATCACCAGCGCGACCTTCGACACGGTGTGGAAGCTGACCGACGCGAAGGGGAAGCTGTTGGGCGAGATGCGCGGCGCGGACCCGTCGATGAAGATCGACCACCCGGAGCGCTTCATCGCGGAGTTCCCGCCGCAGATGGTGCTGGGCCACTACGACCTGGACCTGATGCCCCTCGAGGTGGCGAAGCTGGACATGACCATCAACATCACCTCGCGCGCGGCCTCGGGCGGTGACGCCACGGCCACGTACGTGTGGAAGCTGGACGTGCCCTCGGAGTGGAAGCTGGGGGCGGGCGAGACGTGGGAAGGCGCCACGCAGGAAGAGCGCCCCGAGGACGAAATCGACCCGAGCAAGAAGGCCGCCGCGAACTAGCGGCCTTCGGGAGGAGGGGGCGCGGAGGTCTTCGCGCCCTCACTCCACGACGGTGAAGTGGGAGCCGAGCCGGTACGCGGACAGCGTGCCGGTGTCGTCCAGGAAGTAGAGGTTGAGGCGCACGTCCGCCTGAAGCGCGACGAGCCCCAGCCCCGCGCGCACCTCCGCCAGCACCTGGCCCCCGCGAGGGTCCACCGCGCGCACCTTCTCGCCCGCGAGCAGCGTGACGCCTCGCGCGGTGCGTGCCGGCAGCGCGCCGATGAGCGGCTCTCCAGCGGCACCCACGCGCCAGTCCACCGTGCCGGACGAGGCCACCCGCGCCGCCGCGCCCGAGGCGCTCGTCACCACCACCGCGCGCGGCATGGGCGCCAGCGCATAGGGGCCGGGCCCCAGGTTCAGGGGCCGTTCCCACACCCGCTTCCCCTTCGCGTCCAGGCACAGCAACATGCCTTCGCGCTCCCGCTCTCCGGCGATGAACACGCGCGAGCCCACCGGCAGCGGCGCCGAGGGGTGGGTGAGGTTGGGCTCGTGCGTCCACGCCGCCTCGCCCGTGTGTGCGTCCGCCAAGAGCAGGGCCCAGTGCGAGCCGCGCCCGAGGAGCGCCAGGAAGCGCCGTCCCCACGGCACGGGGGCCCCATGGAAGGGCATGGGCGCGCGCATCCGGTAGCGCACCTGTCCGTCCTCCAGGTCCAACCCGTAGACGTAGCCGGAGTCCGTCGTCACCAGGGCGCGGTGTCCCTGCGTCGTCAGCCAGCTTCGCTGCGTGCGCGGAGGCGCGAGCCGCCACACCTCGCGGCCCGTGGCCTCCGCGAAGGCGACGACGGTGCGGTCCTCGGAGAGCGTGAGGAGCAGCCCGTCCTTGCGCAGGAGCAGCGGCCCCAGGGGGATGCCGTCATGGTCATGCAGCCAGCGCGCGCCCGCGCCCCGGCCCGTGAAGCCGTACACGCGTGACAGGTCCGCCGCCACCGCGTGCCCGTCCGCGGACGCCGCCACGCCCAGCGCCGCCACCCGCTTCCACAGCCTTGAGCCGTCCTTGCGAGAGAAGGCCACTGTCGCCTGGGGTGAGCAGCACACCGGGCCGTGACGCCCCAGCAGCAGCCGGGACTCCTCCGCGTCCTCCAGCCCGCGCTGCTCCCACAGTCGGTCGAACCGCAGGCGCCGCAGCCGACCGGGCACCTTGAGGGGCTTCGATACCCCCAGGGGCGTCCGCGTGCGCTTCTCGCGCGCCGCTCCGGTCTGCTCCGGGGGCGTCACCGCGCCTCTCAGGTGGGACAGACCCTCGCGGCACCGGTCAGCCAGCTCCACGAGGTAGGGGTTGCTCACCTGCGCGCGGTCCTCCTCCGCGAAGGTGGCGGCGAGCGCCTCGCCCAGGTGGAAGAGGGCCGTGGCCAGGGACGTCCCCGTCAGGGAGAAGGGCGTTCCGGTGCGTCCGGTCCGGGCCTTGCCCGTCTTGAGGTCCAGCAGCAGGGGAGTCCGGGCGCCCGCGGGCTCCAGCTCGAAACGCGCCTCGCCCAGTTCGACGGCCCGCGTCAGCTCCACGGCCTGCCGCGACAGCTCCAGCACGGTGAGGAAGGGCGGGGCCTGCACCTTCCAGGCATCGGGCCGGCCGGGCAGCGCCAGCCACACCTCGCCCGCGCCCAGCAGGGGGGCCAGGGTTCCGGACGCGCCGCGCTTTCCTCCTTCACGGGTGGCTCGGGCGCCGGAGTCCTTCAATTCGAAGCCGAAGCCGGGGGTATCCGGCGGCTCCACCCGCTTCACGGACGGGCGGGCGGGCTCTTCGTCCGGGGGCCTCGCCGGGCGACCGAGCTGCTTCAGGGGCTCCGCCAGGGCCTGGGCCAGGGGGCCCGAGACTGATTTGGGCGCCACCCGGGTGACGTCCGACAGGAAGCGGGTGCCGGTGCCCCGGACGGCCTCGGTCAGCTCCGCGGCGTCTACCCGCACGGGGGGCCGCATCAACCGGGCGGGTCGGGCGAGGCTCGCCACCAGCAGCTCCACCTCCGGGCCGACCCTGCGGAGCACCAGCTCCAGGTGGGCCTCCGCCAGGGAGACCTGGGCCATCCCCCGCCCGCCGATGTGCAAGGAGGCCACGGCGCGCACCAAAGCGGGAACGACTTCTGCTAAGGACTCCTCCACCGCGCCGGACAGCAGGTCCACTCCATCCAGTTCCAGTGCGATGGAATCCAGCGGGGAGGCCGAGGGTTCGCGTTTCCAACGCTGTCCGATGCGTATGCGGGTCATCTTCGGTTCGTTGACAAGCCAGTTTACCGATGGCTAGCATCCGCCGCCCATACGGACCTACATTTTTGTAACCGTTCGGAATTCTTGGGGAATACTCGATGACATTTTACGAGGCCGCGCTCCGAATCCTGGAGAGCGAAGGTCGTCCCCTCCACTTCCTTGAAATCACCGAGAAGTCCATCCAACAAAGCCTGCTCTCCCACGTCGGCAAGACGCCTGAGGTGACGATGCTCTCGCGTCTCGCCGCCATGGCGCGTCGCACGAGGGACCGCAAGGTGATTGTGACCGCGAAGGACACCTTCGCGCTGGTGGATTGGTCGATTCCCGAGGATGTGGAGGCCCTGGCGCAGACTGGCGTAATCGAGCCGAATCCGGAAGAGGACCTGCCACCGCTGCGTCCCGCGGAGCGGCATCCGGAGCCGCGCACGGACAATGTGCGTGCGGCGGGCAGAGGCAGCGAGCGCAAGCGTCGGAGGGACGAGGACGAGGATCGGGGTGGAAAGCGCAAGCGCTTCCCGCCGCTGCCCGAGGTGGTGTTCGAAATCCTCAGCGATGCCGAAGCCGGGCTGCGCACCGAGGTCATCATCGAGCGCGCTCGGAGCAAGGAGCTGTGCGCCGAGGACCTCACGGTGGAGGCGGTGCTCACGGCGCTGTTGGAGGACAACCAGCGTCGAATCGACGCGGGTCGCCGTCCGCAGTACGCGTTCGACAAGGACTCCGGAGAGGTGACGCTGGAGCGCGCGGGTTCGCCGAGCGAGGCTCCGTCGCTGGAGCTGCAGGCCGCGTTCGCGCAGGCGCTGGGCATTCCCCTGGAGGCCGGGCGGCCGGTGCTGGCCCGTACGGCGGCCGCGGCGGTGGCGGGCGAGCCGGTGGTGGATGCCGCGCTGCTGGCCACGCTGCGCACGTCGCTCAAGGATGCGCGCCGGGCCGTGGCGCGCGGGCTGCGCAAGCGCCTGGGCGAAGCGGACGTGGGCACGTTCGAGAAGTCCGTCGTCAAGATGATGCACGGGCTGGGCTTCCGTGAGCTGAAGGTGGCCAAGCGCTCCAAGGAAGGCCCCCTGCTCACGGCGCGCAAGCGCGAGGGCAGCGTGGAGCTTCGCTACGCGGTGCGCATGCTGAAGGGCGCGCCGGCCATCGACCGCAAGTCGGTGCAGGAGCTGCGCAGGGACTTGAGCCACTACTCGGCGCAGGTGGGCCTGTTGGTGAGCGCGGGCGATGTGCGCGGGGATGCGCGCACCGAGGCGCAGGCCAGCGGCTCGCTGGTGATGCTGTGGTGCGGCGACGCCCTGGGAGAGAAGTTCCTGGAGGCCGAGACGGCCGTCACCGTCACCCGGGTGGAGCTGTACGAGGTGGACGAGCGCTTCTTCGAGGCCGCGAAGCTGGACGCCGAGGAGGCCCAGAAGCGCCGCGAGGAGCGTCAGCGCGAGAAGCAGAAGGGCGAGGACGAGTCTCCGGAGGTCGCCGCCGCCGCCGAGTCGTCGGAGCGGCCGGAGCGTCCGCCCCGCGAGAAGCGTCGCCGGGAGAGGGATCGCGAGAAGCGCGAGGCCCGCTCGGGTGGCGAGGTGGAGGTGTCCTCCGAGGGTGCCGAGGCGCGAGCGGGCGGTGAGTCCGCGGCCGAGGGCCGGGAGAGCTTCCCCGCCGCGCCTGTGTCCCCGCCGCAGTCCACGGGTTCCGAGGACGAGGAGGGCGAGGACGGGGATGACGACGAGGACGATGACCTCGAGGCCGCCAGCGCCTTCGTGGGAGCGCGTCCGGAGGGCGGAGCCGCCGAGGGTGGCGATTCCGCGCAGGGTGACCGCAAGCGTCGCCGTCGTCGTCGTCGCGGTCGCCGCGGGCGTGGCAACCGGGCCACCGAGGGTACCGCCGCGGCTCCGGGAGAGGCCGGTGCCGCGCCTTCGGGCGAGGGTGTCGCCGCGGCTCCGGGCGAGGCGGGCTCCACTGCTCCAGGAGAGGCCGGTGCCGCGCCTTCGGGCGAGGGTGCCGCCGCGGCTCCGGGCGAGGCGGGCTCCACTGCTCCAGGTGAGGCCGGTGCCGCGCCTTCGGGCGAGGGTGCCGCCGTGACTCAGTCCGAGGCGGGCGCCGCTCCTTCGAGCGAGGGTGCCACGTCGTCGGGCGAGGCCAGTGCCGCGTCCCAGGGTGAGGCCAGCGCCGCTCCTACGGGAGATGCGGGTGGCGCTCCGGTCAGCACCTCCGAGAGCGGGGCTCCGGCCCTTCCTCCAGAGGTCGCCGAGTCCACGGAGGAGGGGCGTCCCGCGCCCGTCGCCGAGGCCGCGCCCAACGAGTCGCACCGCGACATCCCTCCGCCTCCGCCGGCCACCGAGTCGACGCAGGCGGGTGCGGCGCACGAGGTGCGAGAGGCCGCGCCTCCGTCGACCCGCGGCCCGTCCGAAGGGGGAGAGGGCTGACACGGTTCGTCGCGGAGGGTGGGATTGGCCGGCACGGGCTGTCTCCAGGTGTTAGCCTGGAGGAGCGATGAAGCCGGCCCTGATTCTCGCCCTCTGCGTCGTCCTTGTTGGCGCCTGCCGGTCGCAGGCGCCACGCTACCCGGTGGCGCCGGTGGACGTGTCCGGTGCCACGGTGCGGGACAACGCCCTGCTGGGTCTGGCGCCGGAGAGTGTCGCCACGCTTTTCACCCAGGCGTTGAAGTCCTCCCGTCGCTTCGAGCTGAAGGCGGAGGACGCTCCGCGCGAGGTGCGTCCCTGGCGGCTGACGCTGGACGTCCCCTTCACGCGCGAGGTGCTGAAGGACGGAGACCCGCGCAGCTTCGCCGAGGTGGGCGCCAACCTCGTGCTGGAGCGCTTCGGCGGTGAGTTGCCCCAGCACTACGAAGTCGTCGGCCTGGGCGAGGCGCCGGTGCTGGAGGACACTCCCGCCGGGCGACAGGCCGCCATGCGCACCGCGCTGGAGGCCGTGCTGCGGCAGGTGACGGACTCGGCGGCGCTGCAGCTCGGCGCGCTGGAGCGCACCGACGAGGTGTTGGTGCAGGAGCTGCGCGCGGACGACACGCGCATCCGCGAGTTCGCGTTGCGCACGCTGGCCGAGCGCCAGCACCCCGCGGCCGCCCCGCTGCTCATCGACCGGCTGAAGGAGTCCTCCGACGGGGACGTGCTGCGCAAGACGATTGGCGTGCTGGTGGAGATGAAGGCGCGCGTCGCGGTGCCCGCGCTGATTGACCTGGCGCGCGGGCGCGACAACGGCTTCGTGCAGGAGCTGGTCTTCGCCGTGGGGGAGATTGGCGGCCCCGAGGCGGAGGCATACTTGTATACGGTGGCTCAGGGGCATGACGCGCCCGCCGTGCAGGCCGCGGCGCAGCAGGCCCTGGAGACGCTCTACGCATCACGCAAGCACATCACCGCGGAGGCGCGTGGCCGGGACCACGCGGACTGACATCGAGATGACGCGTTCGTTCGCAGTGGGTGGCGCCGTCCTTCTGGGCGCCCTGGTGCTGGGCAGTGGCTGCGCGAAGCGCGTGGAGGCGGAGCCGGAGAAGCAGGCCGCGTCCGGCAGCGTGTCGGACTACTACCCGCTCGCGGTGGGCAACCGGTGGACGTACCGGGTCAACGGCCGCGCCGACAAGCTCGTCACCGTCGAAATCCTCAAGCAGGAGGAGGGCTACTTCCACGACAACCAGGGCGGCCAGCTCTCGGTGGACGCCTACGGCCTGAGGGACCCCAAGCGCTATCTGCTGCGCGGGCCCCTGGAGACGGGTCACGCGTGGACCAACGTGGTGTCCGTGTCCTCCACGGAGCGCTACCAGATTGTCCAGGCGGGCAGCTCGTGTGACACGCCCGCGGGCAGCTTCCCGTCCTGTGTGCAGGTGGAGGGCCGCAACCGGGTGGATGCCCAGGCCACGCTCATCAACACCATGACGTTCGCCCCGGGGGTGGGGATGGTGCTGCTGGAGACGGCGCTGGAGACCGCCAGCCAGCGCATCCCCCAGACGCGCCTGGAGCTGACGAAGTACGAGCTGGAGGGCAGCCGTCCCCCGGCCGCGAGCACCCCTCCCGCCGGCTGACCGCCGGGCCGGTGAACAGGGAAGGGCAGGCATCGGGGTGGGCGAGTTGAAAGCCCGTCCTCCGGTCCGTACCCTTGCGCCTCGTGCGAGGTGCCGCCGTGCCCGTGGAAACGACTGAGCAGACGCAAGAGGAACTCATCCTGGGGTTCCTCTCCGAGAGTGGTGACGACTACACCTCCGGCGAGGCCCTGTCGGGCAAGCTGGGCCTTTCCCGCACGGCCGTCTGGAAACGCGTGGAGGCGCTGCGGACCAAGGGCTACCGCATCGAGGCCATCCCCGCCCGGGGCTACCGGCTGGTGGAGGTGCCGGACCGGCTCACCTCGCTGGAAGTGACTCCGCTCCTGGATACGCATGACCTGGGGCGCACCCTTCACCACCACGCGGTGCTGGGCTCCACCAACGAGGTGGCCTTCCGGCTGGCGCAGGACGGCGCCGAGCACGGCGAAATCGTGGTCGCCGAGCAGCAGACCTCCGGCAAGGGCCGCCGGGGACGGGTGTGGGTGTCCCCACCGGGGCTCAACCTGTACTTCTCCGCCATCCTCCGCCCGGAGCTGCCGCCCCAGCGCGCGCCGGAGCTGACGCTGGTGGCCGCCGTGGCGCTGGCGGAGACGCTGCGCGAGTTCGGCACCGACGCCGCCATCAAATGGCCCAACGACGTCCAGATTGAGGGGCGCAAGGTGGCGGGCATCCTCACCGAGCTGTCGGCCGAGCCCGAGCGCGTCCACTTCGTCATCATCGGGGTGGGGGTCAACCTCAACTGCCAGGCGGAGCACTTCCCGGAGGAGCTGCGGGAGGTGGCCACCTCGGTGTCGCTGGCCCGGGGCGAGCGCGTGCACCGCGCCCAGTTCGCCGCCCAGCTCTGGACCCGGCTGGAGGAGTGGTTGGACCTGTATCTGGAGACGGGCTTCGACGCGGTGCGCACCCGCTGGAAGGAGCTGTCCTCCACCCTGGGGCAGGACGTGCTGGTTCGTACGGACCGCAACGAGCTGCGGGGGCTGGCGGTGGACATCGACCCCTCGGGGGCGCTGCTCGTGCGCACGGAGTCCGGGCAGGTGGAGCGCGTGCTGGCGGGGGACGTGGAGCAGTTGCGGCCCCGGCAGGCGCCGCGCACGCGGTAGGCGAAGGGCAAGTCGGTCCGCGACGAGGCACCTTCGGGGTAGAGTGCGGGTGTGATGCTCCTGGCCATCGACGTTGGTAACACCAACACCGTCCTCGGCGTGTTCGACGGCCGCAAGCTGCTCGACCACTGGCGGGTGGAGACCAGCACGCGGCGCACCTCGGACGAGTACGGCATCCTGGTGCGCCAGCTCTTCTCCCACAGCGGCATCGACGCGGCGAAGGTCGGCGCGGTGGCCGTGTCCAGCGTGGTGCCTCCGCTCCAGTTCAGCATGGAGAAGATGAGCGAGCGCTACTTCCGGCTGCGGCCCATGTTCGTCGGGCCGGGCGTGAAGACGGGCATGCCCATCCTCTACGACAACCCGCGCGAGGTGGGCGCGGACCGCATCGTCAACGCGGTGGCCGCGTACGAGAAGCACCGCTCCGCCATCATCGTCGTGGACTTCGGCACCGCCACCACGTTCGACGCGGTGTCCGCCCGGGGCGAGTACCTGGGCGGCTGCATCTGCCCTGGCATCAATATCTCCATGGAGGCCCTGTTCCAGAACGCCTCCAAGCTGCCGCGCGTGGAGTTCGCCCGGCCGCCGCACGTCATCGGCCGCAACACGGTGCACTCCATGCAGTCGGGCCTCGTGTACGGCTACGTGGGGCTGGTGGACGGCATCTGCGCGCGCATGCAGGTGGACCTGGGCCAACCCGCGAAAGTCATCGCCACCGGAGGCCTTGCCTCGTTGGTGGCCAGTGAATCCAAGGCCATCCACGAAGTGGACGAGCTCCTCACGCTCGAGGGCCTGCGCATCATCTACGGAAGGAACCACGCGACATGACCACCGCCGCCCCCCACAACATTCCGGCGCCGCCCCCAGGCTGTCCCTTCAACGCGGAGTTCCTGCCGCCCAACCTGCGCAAGCACGTGGACCCGGCCGCGCCGGTGCCGCTGCGGATGATGGCGGCCAAGTCGCTGGTGCCTCTCAGCCCGTCGGACATGCTGGGCGCGCTGTACATGCTGACGTTCGACCCGGACGCGGCCGTGCGCGAGACGGCGGCGAAGACGTCCGCGGGCCTGCCGGACCGGATTCTCGGCTCCGCGCTGCGCGACGAGGACGTGCAGCCCCAGGTGCTGGGCTTCTTCCTGGGCATCCTGAAGGAGAAGGACGCCTACGCGGAGATGCTCATCCTCAACTCCAACACGCCCGACGATGCGGTCGCGGCGGTGGCGCGCGAGTGCAGCGCGAAGCTGGCGGAGACGATTGGTCAGAACCAGCTGCGTCTCTTGCGGCACGAGGACATCCTGCGCAACCTCTGCTCCAACGCGCAGGCGCAGGTGTCGCTCATCGACAGCGTCTGTGACTTCGCGGTGCGCAGCGGCCTGGTGCTGGCGGACGTGCCGCAGATGAAGGCCGCGCGCGTGCGCCTGTTCGGACCGGAGGCCGCCGAGGCGCCGCCGGACCCGGGCCCCACCGCGAGTCAGGTCCTCCAGGAGCTGGGCGGCGAGGTGGCGGACGAGAACGCCGCGCCGCTGGAGGAGGGCAAGCGGCTGACGCTGGCGCAGCGGCTGATGAAGATGTCCATCGCGGAGAAGATCAAGCTGGCGACGCTGGGCAACAAGGAGGCCCGCACGGCGCTCATCCGCGAGACGAACAAGCTGGTGGCCGTGGCCGTCATCCGCAGCCCGCGAATCACCGACGGCGAGGTGCTGTCCTTCGCGGCCAACCGCGCGATGATGGACGACGTCCTGCGCGTCATCTACAGCAACCGCGAGTGGACGAAGAACATCAAGGTGAAGCTGGCCCTGGTGAAGAACCCCAAGATACCGCTCACCGTCACCATGAAGTTCCTCAACTCGCTGCGCGACAACGACATCAAGGACCTGAGCCGCGACAAGAACGTGCCCGCGGCCGTGCAGGGGTTCGCCAAGAAGATGTTGGAGAAGAAGAGCACGCCCAAGAAGACCGACGACAAGTAGGGGGCGGGGTGGGGGAGCCTTCCGGACGGGAGGCTCGACCCCGGTGTCACACCGCCCCGGGCACCAGGTGCTCCGGGGCGTTCGAGGTGCTTCAGGCCGCGGCTTCGTCGGCGTCGGCCACGGCGGAGGCGGGCTCCTCCAGGAGCTGCTGGGCGATGACGAGCGCCTTCTTCGTCTTCTCACGCAGCTTCTCGTCGTTCTTGATGCGCGCGTAGAGCTTCGTCACGCGCTCCTCGTTGCGGACCGCGGTGGCCTCCAGCTCGGAGATGCGCTTGCGCAGCTCGTCCGCCTCGTCCGCCGCGCGGGTGCCCTGCTCGGACAGCTCCGCCTGGGTCTGCTCCAGTTGGCCGCGCAGCTCCTCGGCCTCGCGCTGCGCCGTGTCCACCTGGGCGCGCAGGCCCTCGGCCTCCTCGTGCGCGGCCTGCACGTCCCCTTCGAGCTGCCCGGTGCGGTTGCGCAGCTCCTCCAGCTCGGCGTTGAGTCCGGCGACCTGCGCGGCCTGCTGATCCAACTCCTCCTGGACGGTGGTGAGCCGGGCGGCGGCGCCGCGCGCCTCTTCCTTGGAGGTGGCGAGCTGCTGGTCCACGCGCTTGCGCTCCGCGGCGAGCGTGTCCGCGCGCGTGGTGAGCGTCTTGATCTGCGCGTCGCGCCGGGCCATCTCCGACTCGGCCGTGCTGGACTTCTGCTCCAGCTCCAGGTGCTGGTCCTTCAGCTCGACGATCTCCTGGTCCTTCTGGTTCAGCTCCGTCTTCAGGCGCAGGATCTCCTTGTCGCGCTTGTTGACGGCGTCGCGCAGGGCGAAGGTGTCCTTGTCGTTCTTCCCGACGGACGCGCGCGCGGTCTCCAACTCGGTGGCCTTGCCCTCCAGCTCCGACTCCAGCTCGCGGACCCGGTCCTCGGCCTGGGCGGCCACGCCGCGCGAATCCTCGAGCGACGCCTGCAACTCGGCGACCTTGGCGCGCAGGTTGCGCAGCTCCGAGGCGTCGGCGGCGGACGTGACGGGCGCGGCCGGGGTGGCGGCCACGGGCGCGGCGGTGGGGCGCGAAGGCGTGGCCGGCGGGGTGCGCGCGGGCGGCGGGGTGGAGGGCTTCGCCGGCTCGATGACCCTCAGCGGGGGCGGCGGGGCGGCGGCGGGCACGGGCATGAAGCCCACCACCGTCTTCTCCGAGTCATCCAGCGCGTCCAGGGCGTCATCCGCGTCCGAGCCGAGCGCGTCCAGGCTGGAGAAGTCCTCCTCCACGCCCTCCACGACGGCGTCGGGCGGCGCCTCGACGGGCTCCTCGTCCACGAGCGCGACGGGCTCCTCCGGGTCGGGCGAGGACATGTCGTTGAAGGCCGCGTCCAGATCCAGCTCTTCTCCGGCGACCGCGGGCTCCTCGCCCGTGTCCACGGAGATCTCCTCGCCGAAGTCCGCCGTCATCGGCTCATCGCCGAGCGCGTCCAGGGTGAGGCTCTCGTCCACCAGGTCCTCGGAGACGGGCTGCTCCGGGAAGCCGATCAGCGCGCCCACGCGCTCCGTCAGGAGCTGGCCGTCCACCGGCATGGCCACGTACTCGTCCGCGTGCGCCTTCAGCTTGCGGTGCTGCGCGAAACCATCCGGGTTGCCGACGATGACGATGGGGACGTTCTTGAGGTCATCGTCCTTCTTCAGCTTGCCGCAGATGAGGTAGCCGTTCTGTCCGGCGGACAGCTCCACGGCCAGCACGACGAGGTCGGGGCGATCCCTGCGAATCTGCTCCACGCTGCCCTTGCCGTCGGCGGTGTCGTCCACCGTGAAGCCGCGTCCTTCCAGGACGGGCCGCAGCGTGGCGGCGAGGGCGGTGTCGCTCTTTTCGACGATCAGGATTTTCTTGGACATGTAGGAACGGCCCGACCTGGGTGCGGCGCGCGCGGGCGCCACGAGTGACGGTGGCACGCGAGGAAAGAAGTGCCATCGAGGCTATCGGCCATGTCAGGGACCGTCAAATGTTCGGGCCGCACGAAAATCCGCCCGCCAAGCAGCCGGGCAGCCGCGATCAGCGCGCTACATGAAGGGCCCTGCGAGCATGCAAGGCACGACGTGTTCAGGGATACGAAGCGGGCTCGGCGGAGACAGCGGGGCGCGAGCGCTGGGGCCTCGGGAGTGTTTGATACGAGTAATTCCCGTCAGCCGACTCCAGCGTGCGCGGAGTGCTCGCCACGGTGGTGCCGTGCTCACGCTCATCCAGCATGCGGAGGATGTCGCGCTCGTCCATGTCGGTGACCATCTCGTAGACGACTTCGTGGTCCCGCCAGGTGACGATGTTGAAGCCCTGCGCGGAGTCCACCTCCACCGCGGGCAGCGCCTGGGGCCGTGCGCCGTCCTCGTCGGGGAGGACGAAGACGCCGAGCCGGCGCGTGGGCTCGCCCTCGTCGGGGAGCGTCTCGTAGCTGATGTACGCGACTTCGCGGCCGTTGAGGATGGAGATGCGGCCGCCCAGGGGCTTGGCCTTGGGGAGCTGCGGCAGGGCGACGCGCGCGTCCACCTTGCCCTTGAACCAGGTCTCCAACTGCTCCGGCGCGGAGGAGGCGATTTCGAAGGGGAGCCCGCGCGAGTGGCGCTTGATGATCTCCTCTCGCGCCCGCCGCTGCCGCTCTCCGGCTTGATACGTGTACCAGCCCCCCGTCACCGTCACCACGACGAGGGCGACGGCGCCGGCGCGCAGCCACACGCCATACTGCGCGCGGCGGTGCTCCTGATGGAGGCCTCGGGTGATTCCCGCGCGCAGGGAGTCCGGCGCGCGCATCTGCCTCACGGAGTCACGTGCGGCCCGGCGAAGGGCCAACTGCATGTTCCGCTCGTCCTCCACGCGCCCCTGACAAGCGGCGCACGTGGCGAGGTGGGATTCGAGGTCGACCCGCTCCTCCGGCTGAAATTCGCCGTCGAGATACGGGTACAAAAGCCGTTCGAGTTCCTGGCAGGTCATGGGCGCGCGGTAGGAACCTGTTTCTACCCCGTCTTCTTCCTTTGACGATACTCTTCGAGATTCGCCGGAGTATCGGCCCCGTCACCCTCGTGACGGAAGACCCCCTGGCCCACCGCGTACTCGCGCAGCGTCTTCTGCAGGAGTTTGCGTCCGCGGAACAGGCGGCTCATCACCGTGCCCACGGGGCACTCGAGAATCTCGGCGATCTCCTTGTAGGAGAACTCCTGCAGGTCCGCGAGGATGACCACCAGTCGGAAGTCGATGGGAAGCGAGTCGATGGCGCGCAGCACGTCGTCCGACAGGAGCCTGTCGAAGAAGTACTGCTCCGGGTTGGCCGCGAAGTCCGTCGCGTCCCGGCTGACGAAGCGCTCGTGGACCGCCTCGCGCTCCACGCCCTCCACCACCGTGCGCTCCTTCACCTTCCGCCGATAGCGGTTGATGAACGTGTTCGTGAGGATCTTGAAGAGCCAGGCCTTGATGTTGGTGCCCCGCTCGAACTTGTCGAAGAACCGGTAGGCCCTCATGCAGGTGTCCTGCACCAGGTCCTCCGCATCTCTTTCGTTCTTCGTCAGGCGCAGGGCCGCCGAGTACAGCGGGTCCAGGTGGGCCAGCGCCAGTTCCTCGAATTCCTGCTTCGTCCGGTTGGGTTGTCTGAAATCCAACATGTCCCGCCTTCCAAAGGCCCGAAACAATTGGGGAATGAGTTGTCGCCTGCCCCTCAATGTATGCATGGGAACAGAAGTCGCAACAACGGCTTCCCAGTCACACCCGCCCGTCCGGTCGCTTCGGGTACGGCAGACTCCCGACGGGGTACTTTATTCCCCACCATCAATAACGAAGGGGAGACGGGATGTCGCCATCCGCGTCTCCCCTCCAGGTGGGGCCTCGGCTGTCAGGCCGCTCTACAGGCTACTTGCCGCTGAGCGCGTCCAGGATGGGGCGGTAGTCGTACCCCAGGTCCTTGGCGACGGCCTCGTAGGTGATGTGGCCGTTGTAGGTGTTCATCGCACGGGCCAGGGCGCGGTCGGACTTCACGGCCTCCACCAGGCCCATGTCGGCGATCTTCCGCGAGTAGGGGCGGGTGGTGTTGGTGAGCGCGTACGTGGACGTCTGGGGCACGGCGCCGGGCATGTTGGCGACGCAGTAGTGGACGACGCCGTGCACGACGAACGTGGGGTTGTCGTGGGTGGTGGGCTTGCACGTTTCAATGCAGCCGCCCTGGTCCACCGCGACGTCGACGACGACGGCGCCCGGGGTCATCTCCGCGATGAGGGCCTCGGAGACGAGCTTGGGGGCCTTGCCGCCGGGGATGAGCACCGCGCCGACGACGAGGTCCGCCTCGCGCACGGACGTGGCGATGGACTCCGTGTCGGAGGCCAGCACGCTGACGCGGCCGAGGAACACGTCGTCCAGGTAGGTGAGGCGCTCCAGGTTGACGTCGAGGATGGTGACCTCGGCGCCCATGCCCACCGCCACCTTGGCGGCGCAGAGTCCGACGACGCCGCCGCCGATGACGGTGACGCGGCCGCGGCGCACGCCGGGCACGCCGCCCAGGAGGATTCCCTTGCCGCCGTGGGCCTTCTCCAGCGAGGCCGCGCCCACCTGGATGGCCATCTTCCCGGCCACTTCGCTCATGGGCTTGAGCAGGGGCAGGCTGCCGTCATCCAGCTGCAGCGTCTCGTACGCGACGGCCGCTGCCTTCTTCTTCACCAACGTCTTCGTCAGCTCCGGGTCCACGCCGGCCAGATGGAAGTAGGTGTAGATGATCTGCCCGGGCTGGATGCGCTCGTACTCCGGCGCGATGGGCTCCTTCACCTTGACGATCATCTCCGCGCGCTTCCACACCTCGTCCGCGCTGGCGACGAGCTGCGCGCCGACGCGCTGGTACTCCGAGTCGGGGATGCCTGAGCCGACGCCGGCGTTCGTCTCGACCAACACCGTGTGGCCCGCGCTCGTGAGCGCGCGCACGCCCGCAGGCACCATGCCAACGCGGTACTCACGGGTTTTGATCTCCTTGGGAACTCCGACGATCACGACTGCCTCCGAAAGGGACTGAAAAAAGCGCGCGGACCGTAACGAGGCCCCCTGAGGGAATCAAGGCATCCCCCGAAGCAGGACACATGTCTCCGGTGAGCCCTTGTTACCCCAGAAGGATGACGCGTGGCGTTGAATGCAACGCGTCTCATCGCGCTTCGACGTCGAAAGAGAAGGGGGGCCAGTGATAGTTAGCGTCGCATGACGTCCGCGCCCAAGCTGCTGTTCGCCGACCCCAAGGGGAAGGTGATGGAGCATCCCTACCTGCTGGCCACGCTGCGCAGCGGCGAGGAACTCGTTCCTCCGCAGGACAAGCCCATCCCCCTGCCGTCCGCCGGGCGGCTGGTCCACCTGCCGGGCAGGCTGCCGGTGGGGCAGGACCCGAGGACGGGAGAGCTGGAGCTGGTGCGGGAGATCAACGTCGGAGGCAAGACGTTCACCCCCAACGCGGTGGGCGCGCTCCTGCCACCGGGCTACACGCGCACGTTCCTGCCGGGTGAGGTGAAGGGCAACGGGCCGGTGCTGCCACAGTGGGCCTATACGGCGGCGGCGTGGGGCAAGGACGGGCCGGTGGCGTGGGCCATCCACACGGACCGCCGCTCGCATTGGGACCCGGAGCGCTACTCCACGCCGGACATGAAGGCGCTGGTGGACAAGCACCTGGCGCGCTTCCCGGACAACCGCGTGCTCAAGCAGCTCAAGACGTGCGCGATGCTGTACCGGTGCTTCACGTCGCAGAAC
This sequence comes from Myxococcus eversor, assembly GCF_010894455.1. Lineage (GTDB taxonomy): Bacteria > Myxococcota > Myxococcia > Myxococcales > Myxococcaceae > Myxococcus > Myxococcus eversor. The sequence continues at coordinate 345,231 of NZ_JAAIXY010000004.1, forward strand.
ACCTTCTATGTCCGCGACGAGGCGGCCATCCCCGCGTCCGTCATGTGCAACGCGCGCTGCGTGGGCTGCATCTCCGACCAGCCGGCGGGCGGTCCGCCCGCGTCGCATGAGCGGATGGATGACGGGCCCACCGCCGAGGAGATGGGCGCCATCGGCCTGTTCCATCTGGAGAACGCGCAGGGCCGCACCATGGTGAGCTTTGGCCAGGGCTGCGAGGGCGAGCCGCTCACGCGCTGGAAGCAGATAGCGGAGTCCATCCGCTACATGCGCGCGCGCACGGACAAGGGCTCCATCAACATCAACACCAACGCGAGCCTCACGCGTGGCCTGGAGGCGCTGCTCGACGCGGGCCTGGATGCCGTGCGCGTGTCGCTCAACGCCGCGTCGAAGGGGCTCTACGAGGCGTACTACAAGCCGGTGAAGTACGGCTGGGAGGACGTGGAGGCGTCGATTGCGCTCGCGCGTGAGCGGGGCGCGTACCTGGCGCTCAACCTGCTCCTGTTCCCCGGCGTCACGGACCGCGAGGGCGAGGTGCGGGCGCTGGAGCGGCTGGTGAAGAAGTACAAGGTGGACCAGGTGCAGACGCGCTCGCTGGCCATCGACCCGCTCCAGTACCTGGATGCGGCGCGCGACGTGGGCGCGGGCGGAGAGCCGGTGGGCATCCGCGAGCTGCTCCAGCGCATGAAGGCGGCGCGGCCGGGGCTCATCATCGGCAACTTCGCGCGCGGGCTGGAGGAACGGGAGAACGCCGCGGGGAAGTGAGGCGCGGGGCCCGTCGAGCAGCGGGGCGGGCCATTGTGGAGGCCGGCCCCCGCGTACTCCGGGACTTGTATCGCTACGCGGCGCTGGGGGGGCCTGAGTCCCTCGTCAGCGCCTACTCGCCGCCAGGCGGCATCAGCTCCTTGGCGACGAGGTTCCCCATGACGGCGTCCTTGGGGATGTAGCCATCGGCGCCGGCCTCGCGGCAGATGCGCTGGAGCTCCTCGACATTCTCGCCGGAGCACAAGAGCACCTTGATGCCCTTGAAGAGGCTGTTGCTCTTGATGAAGCGGCAGAACTGCTCGCCGTTCACGTTGGGCATCCGCACGTCCAGCAGCACCAGGTCCGGACGCGTCTGCTTCTTGAGGATGATCTTCGTGGCCTTGTCGGCGGTGTCCGCGAAATGGACCTCGAAGCCCTTGGCCACCAGGTCCGCCTCGATGATGCGGGCGGTCATCTCACTGTCGTCGACGATGAGGATGCGCGGCTTGCGGCCACCGGTGGTGGGGGCGGGCTTGAGCCCCGTCGAGGCGACAGGGGCGGGCGCCGGGGCTGCCTGGGGTGATTCCGACGCCGGTGCGGCCGAGGGAGGGGGGACGGCGGAGGGGACACCCAGGGCGGGAGCCCCGATGAGTCCCATCACTCCACTCAGCACGCCCTCCAGGCCACCACTCTTGAGGATGTAGCCGTCCGCGCCGGACGCCTTCGTCTTGCCGGCCAGCTCCGCTTCCGAGATGTCGGAGTAGAGGACCAGCTTCGCGGTGACTTTCTTCTGAACCCGCAGATATTCGACGACATCGTCGCCGAACATCTCCGGCATGTTCACGTCCATGAGGATGAGCGCGAACGGCCCCTCGGTGAGCTTCCGCTCGAGGCTGGCCAGGTCCTGGGCCCCGCTCGCCTGGTAGCCAGCGGCGGTGAGGGCCCGAACGGTGAGCTCCACCAGCATCGGGCTGTCATCAATGACCAGTACGCGCGACATCGTCCTCCTCAAAGGATTCAGGGTGCAACCCTACACCTTTGGTTCAGCGCGGACCATCGAAACGGCGAGCGGCCGGCCTCCATGCGACCTCCTCTTGACCGGTTTTCGTCCCCTCCGGATACTCCGCCGTCTTGACCACGACCTCGACTCCCCTGCAGCGAGCACTCCGGATGGCTCCGGACCGTGCCGTGGCCGCACAGGCCCGGCCGGAGCAGGAGTTCTTCTGCTTCCGGGTGGGAGACCTGCGCTTCGGGGTGCCCAGCGAGAACGTCCTCGAGGTGTTCCGCGCCGGGCTGCTCACCCCCCTGCCAAGGACTCCTTCCTTCATCATGGGCGTCACCGGCCATCGCGGTGAGGTCCTCCCCGTCGTCGACCTCTTGCGCTTCCTCTCCAAGGGAGAGGCGCGCATCGGTCCCCGCACGCGCCTGTTCATCGGCGTCACGGGCAGCATCGTCGCCGGCGTCGTCGCCGACACGGTGCTGGGCCTGCGCCGCATCCCCGTCTCCGAAATCCTGCCACCACCGCTCGGGGGAGACTCCGCCGCGGAGCATCTGCTGGGCGTGGTGCAGGGCAGCACCGCCCAGGACGGCATCAACCTCCTCAACTTCCACAAGCTGCTGCAGACGGCCCGGCAGCGGGCGGTGGCTCGATGAACGACGAGTCGCTCGTGGAGGAAAAGGTCGAGGAGGTGGACATCCTCTTCTTCGAGATTGGCACCAAGACCTTCGGCACGGACGCGTCGTCGGTGCTGCGCATCGACCGCTCGTTGCCGGAGGACATCACCCTGCCGGAGCTGGGGCTTCTGCACCGAGGCCACCGCGCGATCGTCTTCGACACCCCGGAAGGAGAAGGCCACCTGAAGGTGGACACCGTCCGGGGCGTGCGCCCCATCCCCGTGACGCAGCTTCGCCGCATGCCCCCCACCGCGGGCGCGGCCTCTTATGCCGTCGGTGTGTGCCTGGAAGAGGCCCGCACCGTTTTGCTGATTGACCTGGTGGAGACCGCCAGGCCCCAAGATTCTCAAGGAAGGCACTGACCGCAATGTCCCTGGACACCCCCAACGAGAAGCCCGCGTCCAAGGCCCGCTCCGCGCGCAAGGCCCCCGCCAACAAGGCGAGTGCCGCCGCGCCGCCGGCGCCCCTCAAGGCCTTCACCGACACGCTGTTGACGGTGCTGGCCGGCAACCTCCAGGCCCGCGTCCCCAAGGAGCTGGTCGGCGCCGGCGGCGAGGAGATGGCCCACCTGCTCAACCAGGTGCTGGACAACTTCGCCAGCTCCGAGCACCGCAAGCACGTGGCGGCGCAGGAGATCGATCAGGCGCTCGACGCGCTCATCAGCCTGGTGCGCGAAGGCGACCTGTCCCGGTGGAACACCACCACCGAGGACCCCCAGCTCGGGCCCCTGCTGGAGGGCTTCGGCAAGGTCATCGAGACGCTGCGTACGTTCGTGCGGGAGATCAACGAGGCGGCGCTGCGGCTGTCCTCGTCCGCCAACCAGGTGCTGGCGGCGTCCACCCAGCACGAGACGTCCTCCACGGAGCAGGCGGCGGCCATCCACGAGACGACCGCCACCATGGAGGAGTTGAAGCATGCCTCCGCGCAGATCGCCGAGAACGCCGGCAGCGTGGCGCGCGTGGCGGAAGAGACGCTCGGCGCGGCGCGCGCGGGCCGTGGCGCCATTGGCGAGTTCATCCAGGCCATGCAGCAGATCCGCAGCGACGGCGTCGCCGTGGCGGACTCCATCGCGAAGCTGTCCAAGCGCGTGGAGCGCATCGGCACCGTCGTCGAGGTCATCGATGAGATCGCCGACCGCTCCGACCTGCTCGCGCTGAACGCGGCGCTGGAAGGCAGCCGCGCGGGTGAGGCGGGCAAGGGCTTCTCCATCGTCGCGGCGGAGATGCGCCGGCTGGCGGAGAACGTCCTGGACTCCACCAAGGAGATCAAGAACCTCATCACGGAGATTCGCGAGGCCACCGCGGCCGCCGCGGGTGCCGCCGAGGCGTCGAAGACGGCCACCGAGTCCGGTGAGAAGCTGGGCGCCGTCGCGGCCCAGGCCGTGGAAGGCATCCTCGCCGGCGTGCAGGAGACGAGCGACGCGGCCCGCGTCATCAACCTCGCCACCCAGCAGCAGCGCACGGCCACCGAGCAGGTGGTGGCGTCCATGGCGGAGATTGAAGATGTGACGCGTCAGACGACCCAGGCGTCGAAGCAGGCGACGGGGGCGGCGGCGGAGCTCACCCAGCTGGCCGCACGGCTGGCGGAGCTCATCAAGCGCTTCAAGGCCGACTAGCTCTTTTGGGAAGGGGAGGGTGCGCAGCGCTCACCGCCCATGGATACCGAGGCACTCAAGAAATCCCTCCTGAAGAAGTTCCAGGAGGTCACCGCCGACCGCCTCCAGAAGATCCAACTGGGTGTGTTGGACCTGGAGAAGGAGACCGCGGATCAGGCCGCGGACGACGTCGCGCGCGAGCTGCACACGATGAAGGGAGAGGCCCGCATGTTGGGCCTCGCCGCCATCGGTCAGCTCGCTCACGCGGCGGAGGACGTCCTGCGCGCCGAGCGAGAGGGACGCACGGCCACGGAGATCGCCACGGACGTCATGCTCCGTGCCTGCGACGTCCTGTCCGACCTCATCGAGGACCTGTCCGGTGCGAACATCGGCACGTCCGCGAGCGAGGACATCGTGCGCGCGATGGCGGAGGTGTCCGGCCAGGCCGCGCCCGTCATTCATGGCGCGAAGCCCAAGCCGCCTCCTCCGGTGGCGGCGCCCGTCGTCTCAGCGCCACCCCCCGTGGCCGCCGCCCCCGTGGCGGCTCCCCGGCCGGCGCCCGTGGAAGCTCCGGCCGCGGCGCATCCTCCAGTCCGAGGTGGGGAGGAGGAGGCTCCGAGCGCGGCGAAGTCGGCCATCGCCGACCGCACGATTCGCGTGAATGTGGAGGTGCTGGACTCGCTGGGCCTGCTCGCGGGTGACCTGCTGGTGGAGAGCGCCCGGGGTCGGCTGCGCAGCTCGGAGACGGAGGCGCTGTTCGAGCGCTTCAGCCGCCTGGGAGACCGCTTCCTGCGGCTGGCCGAGCAGGTGGAGATCCCCAACGAAGTGCGCATGGTGTTGGACCGCGTGGAGAGCGATCTCCACATGCTGCGCGACGATGCGTTCCGCTTCGTGCGGCGCAACGACGACGGCATCAACATCCTGCACGGCAACCTGTCGAAGATGGCGGACCACGTGGCGGAGGCCCGCCTGGTGCCACTGTCCACGGTGTTCGACGCCTTCCCGCGCGCGGTGCGGGACATGGCGCGCACGCAGAACAAGGAAGTGGACCTGCTCATCGAGAACGCCGACATCGGCGTGGACCGGTCCATGCTGGCAGACGTGCGCGACGCGCTGGTGCACCTCCTGCGCAACGCGGTGGACCACGGCCTGGAGTCGCCTGACACGCGTCAGCAGCTCGGCAAGCCGCTCACGGGCCGGGTCCGCATCCGCGTCCGCGTGGATGGCGACATGCTCCACATCGAGGTGGAGGACGACGGGCGCGGCATCGACCCGGAGCGCCTGCGCCAGGTGGCCGTCAACAAGCGCCTCATCAACGCGGTTCAGGCCGCCGCCCTGTCCGAGCGCGAGGCCATCGAGCTCATCTTCCGTCCCGGCTTCTCCACCCGCGAGCAGGTCAGCGAGCTGTCCGGCCGCGGCGTCGGCATGGACGTGGTGAAGCGCAAGGTGGAGACGCTCGGCGGTTCGGTGGGCGTCAACAGCCGCATCGGCCGTGGCACCACCATCACCCTGCGGCTGCCTCAGTCGCTCGCGTTGATGAAGGTGCTGCTGGTGCGCCTGGGCGATGATGTCTACGGCATGCCCGCCGCCGACGTCGAGGCGGTGATGCGCGTCAAGCCGGATGACCGGCTGGAGATCTTCGGCACCCTCGCCGTGCGGCACCGGGGCAAGCCCACCGCGCTCGTGGCGCTGGGGCCGCTGCTCGGCCTCAACGGTGGCAACCGCTTCGACCGCCCGCCGGCCGTCGTCGTCCGTCACGGCGAGGACCACGCGGCCCTCGTGGTGGACGGCTTCGTGGACGAGCGCGAAGTCGCCGTGAAGCCCTGCGGCGGCGAGTTCCTCAAGGGCGCGCCCTTCATCGCCGGCACCGCCGCGCTGGAGGACGGCCGCATCGCCGTGCTGCTGCACGTCCCCGACATCATGACGGAGGTGCGTCGCATGGCGCGGCCCGTCACCCAGGCGCCGGCGGCCAAGCGGCTCCGGGTGCTGCTCGTGGACGACTCTCCCATTGCCCGTGCGACGGAGGGCGCGCTCGTCAAGGCGCTGGGCCACATGGTGGAGGAGGCCCAGGACGGCGAGGAGGCCTACGTCAAGGTGCAGAACAACACCTACGACCTCATCCTCACCGACGTGCAGATGCCGAAGATGGACGGCTTCTCGCTCGCGCGGCGGCTGAAGTCGACGCCCGCGGTGGCGCGCATCCCCGTCATCATCCTGTCGTCGCTCGCCTCTCCCGAAGACAAGCGGCGCGGCCTGGACGCGGGCGCGGATGCCTATCTCGTCAAGGGAGAGCTGGGCGTGGAAGTGCTCGCGCAGGCAATCGACAGGCTGACCTGAGGAGCCACGTTTGGGCGGCACGGCTGCGGCGGGGATGGCGTTCAGGGTGCTCATGGTGGGCAAGGGGCTGCGCGCGCTCGCGGCCCGGGGCCTGTTCGACGGCGAGTCGCTCGTCCCGGTGGGGCCCGCCGAAGTCGACTTCCCCGGCGCGCTCGTCGCCGTGCAGCGCCACTTCCCGGACGTGGTGCTGGTGGACCTGACGGGAATCGAATCCCTGGAGGCCATCGACGACGTCATGGTGGGCCGGCCCGTGCCGGTGCTGGCGCTGCACCCCGGCGCCCTGTCCGGGCAGGACGCGTTCCAGGCCATGGCCCTGGGCGCCCTGGACGTCGTGGAGCGCCCGGCCATCCCCGGCGCCGACTTCTGGGCCCACATCGCTCGCAAGCTGGTGCTGCTGGCCCAGGTGAAGGCCGTGCGCCAGACGCGCTCCGTCACCCGGGCCCCCAAGGAGGAGCTCCCGCCGCCGCCCTTTCCCCTGGTGGCCATCGCCGCGTCCCTGGGCGGTCCGAAGGCCGTTGCACAGGTACTGCGGAAGATTCCACGAGACTTTCCCGCGCCCATCGCCTACTGCCAGCACATCAGCGAGGGATTCACGGAGGGCCTCGCACACTGGCTGACGATGGAGACGGCGCTGGGAGTGACGGAGGCGGAGCACGGCATGGTGATGGTGCCCGGGACGGTCTACATCGCACCGTCGGGCAGTCATCTGTTGGTGCGACCCGAGGGCAGGCTGGAGCTGGACTCGGGACCGGCTCTCCGGGGATTCCGGCCTTCGTGTGACATGCTGCTCACTTCGGCGGCGGAGGCCTTCGGCGCGAGCTGCGTTGGGGTCATCCTGACGGGGATGGGGCGGGACGGTGCGCGGGGGATGAAGGAGATCCGGGAGCGGGGAGGGCGGACCATCGCTCAGGATGAAGGGACGTCCGCGGTATGGGGCATGCCTCGCGAGGCGGTGCTGCTCGGGGCGGCGCAGGAAGTGCTGCCGTTGGAGCGCATTGGCCCCACGTTGGTGCAGTGGGTGGAAGCGTGCTGAATGTGAGCAACAAAGTGCTTCAGCAGCTCGCGGCGCTCCTCCTGGAGCGCGCGGGGCTGAAGATCACCCCGGATGGGTTCCACAGCTTGCGGCTGGCCTTGTCCACCCGCATGCCCGCGCTGGGCGTGGAGGAGCCGGAGCGCTACCTCCAGCGACTGGCGGGGCCCGGCGGTGAGGAGGAGCTGCGCTCCCTCTTGCCGCTGGTGACGGTGGGGCACACGGAGTTCTTCCGCGATGGCAAGCAGTTCCGCGCCCTGGAGAAGAGCGTGCTGCCGGACCTGCTGGCGCGCGCGCGGCGGGAGATGCGCCGCGTGTCCGTCTGGTCCGCTGGCTGCGCCACGGGCGAGGAGCCCTACAGCGTGGCCATGGTGCTGGCGGAGCTGGGCGCGCTGTCCTCCGAGGTGGACCTGTGGGCCACGGACCTGAACCTAGCCGCGGTGGAGGCCGCCCGGCAGGGGCGCTTCTCCCTGCGCCGGAGCATCAGCATCCATCCGGAGCGGCTGGCCCGGTTCTTCCGTCCCGTCGAGGATGGCTTCGAGGCGCTGCCCGCGCTGCGTGAGTACATCCGCTTCGACGGGCAGAACCTGGCCGTGCCCGTCTTCGACAAGGTGGCCCTGAACTCGCTGGACCTCATCCTCTGTCGCAACGTCATCATCTACTTCGACCTGCCCACCATCCGCGGGTTGATGGACCGCTTCCTCAGCGCGCTGCGGCCCGGCGGACTGCTCTTCCTCGGGTACTCGGAGAGCCTCTTCAAGGTCTATGACCGCTTCGAGATGATCGAAGTGGACGGCGCCTTCGTGTATCGGCGCCCGCCGAGCGACAAGGGCTACCGTCCGCCGCCCCTGCGCATCCATCCGTACCCCGGCACCGCCGAGCAGGCCCAGCGCGCGCCGGAGCCGGAGCCGTTCTCTCCCGCCGTGTACGCGCGGCCCCCCATCGAAGGGGCCTTTGGCGCCCGTCCTCGCGGAGCCTCGTCGGACGCGTCCTCCGTCCGGGGGCCCGGTTCGCTCACCGGCTCCTTCCCCGCCGTGGGTCCGCTGCCCGCCGCCTCGCCCGTGCCGAGCGCCAATGCGTCGTCCTCGACGACGACGCGGGTCAATGACCTGGGCCGCCCGCGTGTCACCGTGGAGCTGCCCGCGGTGGGCAGCCCTGATGCCTCGCGCATGCGGCCCACCGTGGAGATTCCGGCGGTGTCCGCGCCCGCGCGCACCGTCACCGGAGAGCTGGCGGTACCCTCCGCGTGGCCCAAGCTGCTGCCGCCCGCGGAGCGGCTGGCCATGGCCGTGCGGAAGATGACGCAGGGGGATTTCCCCGGCGCCATCTCCGGCGTGCAGCGCCTGCTGGTGGATGAGCCGAGTGACTTGGACGCGCTGTTGACGCTGGGCAACCTCTTCTCGCTCACCGGGCGCATCCCCGAGGCGCGCGAGGCCTTCGCCCAGGCCATCCAGCGCGAGCCGCTGTGCGTGGAGGCCCGCATCTTTGGGGGCGTGGCGGCCCTGCAGGCCGGAGAGCTGAAGGAGGCGCGCTCCGAGCTGGGCAAGGCGCTGTTCCTGGAACCCACGCTGGCCATCGGCCACTACCTGCTGGCGCAGGTGCAGGAGCGCAGTCACGACTCGGAGGCCGCGCGTCGCAGCTACCGCAACGCGATTGCCCAGCTGCGCTTCCCGCAGCGCACGCTGGCGGGGCACTACCCGGAGATGCCGGACTCGGCGGAGGCCATCTCCCGCGCGGCGCGCTACGCCCTCGCCGCGCTGGAAGAACAGCCTCCGCACTGAAGGCCGGCGCCCTCAGTCCAGGGTGCTCTTCACCTGGTCCAGCGACTTGCTCGGGTCCAGGACGGACCCGAACTTCTTCTGGAGGTAGGACTTGGCCTGGCCGCGCAGCAGCATGCCGGGGTCCGTGCCCTCGCCCTCGACGGCCTTGTCGGTGATTTTGAAGGACGCGTCCAACTGGATGCCCATCACCTTGCCGACAATCTTGGCGCCCTCGCCCTGCCAGTCCGCCTTCACTCCGTACTTGCCTCCCCAGTACTGAAGAAGCTGCTCCACGCGCTTCTTCACCTCGTCCTTCGGAAGGGAGTGGGGAATATCGAACTTCATCATGCCCATGGCGCACGGCTCCTGGCGTCGGTGTCCCACCTTTGCGTTTAGTGGCGGTGGGACGAGAAGGGAACCGCCGTGTCACTTTTGGACGCGCGGATGTCAACAGCCTTGCTCACGGTGGGGACACACGCCGGGAGCGCTTGAGTTTCACCGGCGGGTCTCCGGGGCGCCCCCAGTGCTCCATGTACGGCGCCAGGTCGTACTTCTCCGCGGTGCGCGGCGAGCTCATGGGCCGCACCTTCCCCAGCACCTTGCGCTCCTGGAAGGGCCTGTCATGCAGCCCGAGGACCCACATGAAGTTGGCCACGCTCGCGGGGTCTCTGCCGTCCACCGCGTACTTGTCGTTGAGGTGGGCGATGCGCTGCAGGCCCTCGTCCGGGGTGCGGCTCCACTCCAGGATTTTCTTGCCCCACAGCATTCGCAGGTAGTTGTGGATGCGGCCCCGCTCCACCAACTCGCGCTGGGCCGCGTTCCACAGGCCGTCCCCGGTGCGCGCGTGCTCCAGTTGCTCCAGCGAGTACAGGTGCTCGCGCGCGTCCTTCTGGTGCGTGGACAGCGTCTCGCGCGCCCAGCCGGGCAGCGAGTCCACGGAGAGCTGCTTCGCCTCCGGGGTGTGGAAGCAGAAGTTGAAGCCCAGCTCGCGCCGCACCAGCAGCTCCTCCAGGAAGCCGCGCACGTTCGCGTCATCGGTGCCGCGCGCGCGGATGGCGGCGCGGGCCGCCTCGCCCGGGAAGAGGTTGCCCCAGTGGAAGAAGGGAGACAGGCCGGACTGGTGCGAGCGGCCCGGGTCATTGCGCCCGTCGTCGTAGCCCTCCAGCTTCTCGTGCAGGAAGGCGTCGAGCGCCTTGAGTCCCGCCTTGCGTCCGCCGCGCTCCGCCAGCGGCGTCACCGCGTGGTCGATGTGGAAGCTCGCCAGGGACTGACGGGCCTCGCGCGCGTCGGCCACGGCGAAGTCCGGCGTCAGCTTGTGCCCGGCCGCCGCGGCCTTGACGGGGCGCGAGCGCAGGATGCGGCCCAGGTACTCCGGCCACAGCTTCTGCAGCTTCGGGCGCAGGGTGTACGCGCCGGCCTGGAGGGTGGGGATGCGCTGCATGGGCACCACGCAGGACGCATCCACCGCGAACAGCGGCACGTGGAGCGCCTTGGCCGCGCCGCGCAGGTGCCCGGGGATGATGTATGTGGGGAAGAAGTCCGCCACCACGGCGGCGGCGCGCTTGCCCAGCTCCGCCAGGCGCGGGTGGTGCTCACGCGTGTGGCGTGGCAGCTCCACCCAGTACGGCAGCCCGCGCGACGCGAAGGCGGACGTCATGTCCGCCATGCCCTCCATCGCCCACGCGTGGAGTCGGTCCGAGGCATGGGGATAGTCCGGCCGCAGCGCGTGATACACGACGACGGGCAGGTTCAGGTGGTTGCCCAGGGCGATGGCCGTGTCGAGCGCGTGGTTCTCCTCGGCTCGATGGTTCACCATGCACCAATACAGGACGAAGTCGCGACCCGGGGCGGGGAGGGGGACGTCCTTGATGACCACGATGCGCGCGGAGTCGACGTCGAGCTCGGACCACGAAAACCCGTTGGGCATGATGCGCACCGATGCCTGAGCGCGTTCCGCGTCGCGAAAGAATTGTAGCCCGCGCGCAAGGAGTGCCGTGCGCGTGACGCTTCACCCGGCCTCGAGCGCTTCCGTCGTGGCGAGTGGGCCCGGTGGCATGCAAAAACCACCACGTCGGCGCGGGTTGTGGTCTTGTGGCGGACGGACCCAAGGAGTTGCTTGCGTGTCACCTCTGAGAAACTGGATCTGCCTCCCCGCCGTCCTCGCGCTGGTGCTCGCTTCTCCCGAGGCCGCGCGCGCCCAGACAGGCTCCTCGTACCCGTACACGGAGCCGTCCCAGGCGCGGCCCTCGTACCCCTCGCAGGAGGCCGCGCCCTCGCAGCCGGCGTCGCCCTCGTACCAGGAGCAGCAGCAGCCCGGGGACTCCGAGAGACAGCCTGGCTACGAACAGCCCGGCTCCGCGCAGCAACAGCAGCAGGCCGCGCCGCCCGTCGAAGGTGCTGTTCCCTCCCGGGACGCGCCGCTGGCCCAGGAGCCGGACGCGTCGCGCACCTCGCCCCTGGCGCCGGTGACGCAGGACGGCCTGCGTCCCACCCTGTCTCCAGCGTCGACGCCCGTGCAGCCCGACTACGTGGACAGTGGCGCCGTGCTGGACGGCCGCCAGCGTCTGGGGCCCTTCCTGTCCGGGCCGGGCAGCTTCAAGTTCATCGCCCACCACACCACGCTCGGCGCGTTGGGTGGCTTCTTCACCCAGGCGTTCGCCAATGACTTCAGCTTCGACCAGAGCTCGCGCGAGGCGATGCTGGCCGGCACGCTGATTGGCGCGGGCCTGGGCTTCGGTGCCTCGGCGTGGTGGCAATTCAACAACTGGGTGGACCGGCCGATGTCGACCTTCGGCATGGGCAACTCCGTGGTGGGCGGCATGTTCATGGCCGGCTTCATGGACCTCTTCACCCAGGACGCGGGCGTGCTGACCTGGTCCGCGTTCCTCGGGGCGGAGCTGGGCGCGTGGCTCACCGCGGGGCTCGGAGGCGGACAGCTTCCGCTGAACGACGGCCTGCTGATGGCCTCCGGCGCGGGCTGGGGCGCGGCCTATGCGTCGCTGCTCCTGGCCGTCATCCACTTCTCCGGCACGGACATCTCCTCGAAGACGTGGCGGGACGCGCTGCTCCTGGCGCCCGGCATCGGCGCGGGTGCGCTGGCGCTGGCCACCATGCGGTATGACCCGACGCCCTCGCAGATTCTCCGGGCGGACTTCTTCGGCGCGGGCGTGGGCGCGGCGGTGCTGCTCATCTCCGGCCTGGTGCTGGGCGGGTTCGACCAGTCCACTCCCTACGTGCTGTCCTTCCTCGGCTCGGCGGGCGCCATCACCACGGTGAGCCTGCTGTGGGAGGAGAGCGTGGACCGCTCGTCCCTGAAGCACGCGAAGGACCGGCCGTACCGCAACGTCTGGTGGTAGACGGGCCCCCAGGCGGCCAAGCGGGCCGCGTGGCAACGCGGGGGGGCCGACACCACCTTCCGTCGACATGGCGCGCGTCCATCCTTTCACTGCCCTGCTGACCCCGCTGACTCGGACCCTCGAGCCCAGCGGCTACGTGCCGCTCAGCAACGCGGTGCCCCAGCCTTCCCACGTCCGGCCCCTCCTGGAGGCCGCCAACCCGTCCGCGGAGCTGCGCCGGCAGCGCGACTCCGGCGTCCTGCTGAGGGATGCGCGGCCCGCGCTGTACCTGGTGGAGGTCCACAGCCAGGCGGGCAAGCTGGGCGGTCCCCCGGTGCGCTACCTCCTGTGCGCGCTGCGGCAGGACGCGGGCACTCCGCTGGAGCATGACCCGTACCGTCCCCGCTCCTGGGAGGCCGAGCCCGCCGTCACCCTCACCGCGGATGACCATGGCGTGTTCCGGGGCCTGCTCGCCGAGGCGGCAGAGCGCTCCAGCCTGGTGTGGGAGGGCGACTACGACGGCCGCACGATTGCCCTGCGGCGGATAGAGCCGTCCCCCGTGTCCAAGCGCATCCAGGCCGTGCTGGACGAGGCGCCCATGCGCCCGCTCACCGCGCTGGCCGAGGGTGGGCCGACGCTGGCCGCCGTGGTTCCCCTGTCGGACCCGGGCCTGGAGCTGCTGCCCATCCACCGCGCGCTCAAGGGCGTGACGACCTTCAAGGAAGAGACGTTCCTCACGCTGGTGACGGCGTATGCGCGCGTGTACGAGCTGGATGAGCCGCTCGACACTCCTCGGGGACTCGTGGCCGCGCGCGAGCGCCTGGCGACGCTGATTTCGGGCCACCACGCCGTGCTGCTGGTGCTGCCCGGGGGACGGGGCCGCATCCTCCGGTTCCGTCAGGGGTTGGACCTGGCCCACCTGAAGGGCGCGCCGCGCAACCCGACGCTGCGCAGCCTGGACCTGGCGCTGCTCAACGCGCTGGTGCTGAGGACGGTGCTGGGCATCCAGGACCCCGAGGCGGCGGGGCATCCCCACGTCTTCCCGGTGCAGGGGCTGGAGTCGCTGGTGAAGGGCGTGGAGGCGGGGACGTTCCAGGCGGGCTTCGCGCTCAATCCGCCGCCCGTCTGGGAGGTCCGCGCGGTGATGGAGGCGCAGGCCACGTTGCCCTCGCGGACGCTGCGGGTGGACCCGCTGCCTCCCGCCGGCCTCCTGTTTCTCGACACCGACGCGTAGCCGCGCGTGAGGGTGCTGACGCCAGGCTCGTCGGAGGCGCTTCGGGGCTCGCGACTCGAGCTCCAGGCGGGCCCCCGCGAGACGCTCGGGAGGACCTCCCTGGACGCGCGGGCGGCGCGGAGTGCCTCAGGACTTCACGGCGCGGACTCGCCCGCCTGTGGCGGAGCGGGCGTCATGGACGGCGCGGGCTCGGAGGGAGGCGTCTCCGCCCCCGGAATCTGGACCGTCTGCGGCATGAACACCGTGGGGGCCTGGGCGAGCAGCCGCTCCAGGTCCGCGGCGGCCACGGCCGCCAGCGGGTGCCCGTGGTGCTCGTAGCAGCGGCGGCGGTCATCCAATTGCCGGCTGTCCCAGACAGTCAGCGGTTCGATGGGCGCGAGCGTCTCCACGCACAGCCCCATCCAGTCCACCACCTGGGCCATTTCGATACGGGCCTCCTCGCGCGCCACCGTCAGGGACTCCGCCGCGAAGGGCTTGGCGAGCACGTCGATGAGTCGCTTGCCCAGCTTCTTGTCGGCGCGGGCGATGTGGATGAGCTCGGGGAGGATGGAGGAGGTGACTTCCCGCGCCGGCCAAGGGTTCTCCCGAAGGGCGATGAATGCGCGCTCGAACAGGGTGGTGGCCTCTTCCAGCCGCTTCTGGCGCAGGTGCAGCAGGCCCTCCAGCATGTCCGCCTCCACGGGCAGCGTCGCGCGCAGGGGCACGGTGTATTTCAAGGCCTCGTCCTCACCCGCGTTCGCGAACACCCGGGCCACCGCCAACAGCTCGCGAGGGCCCTTGGGCTCGAAGCGCTCGTGCAGCCAGCGCGCGCGGGCGGCGGGCGCCTGGTTCCGGTTGTACGCGTCGATGAAGGGTGCGTACTTCTTCACGGCGGGGCTGGCGGCCTCCGCGCGGGAGAGGGGCGTGCTGTTCCAGAGGCGGTGCTGCGCCACGCGGTCCCAGTCCACCTCGCCCGTGACTTGCGGCCGGCCCGTGCCCAGGTTGTGCGTCGTCGTCCAGAGGGAGCTCATGGAGAAGCCCGCGTCGCGGCCCAGGCTGCGCGCGAAGGCGAACTCCATGAAGGACACGTCGTCCGTGTTGATGAGGGACTGGCTCTCCTCCGCCACGCGCGTGGTGAAGGCCGGCGTGGCCACGAAGCGCGCGAGCACGCCTTCGACCTCGTCCGTGCGCCAGGTGGCGCGCAGCGCGGTGCGATAGGGCTCCTCGGCGATGCGGGCGCGCATCTTCGCGACGTCGTGGACCATCGGCTTGCGCGTCGCCACCAGCAGCAGGTCGCCGGAGTGCACCTGCCAGGTCTCCACGGCCTCGAACTCCGAGGACAGCGTCGCGTAGGCGCTCTGCACCGTGAGCGAGTCCACCTCATAGGCCTGCAGCCACTGCACGAAGATGCCGCCCTCGGCGAGGCGCTCCTTCACGGCCTGGTAGAAGTCCCGGGTGAAGAGGCTGGAGATGCCCGCGCGGTACGGGTTGGAGGGCTCCGAGAAGATGATGTCGTAGCGCTGCCGGGTGGTGAGCAGCACCTCGCGCGCGTCGCCGATGAAGTGGTGGACCTTCGGGTTGTCCATCACGTTCGCGTTGACCGCGTGGCAGCGCCGAGCGACCTCGAGGATGGCGGGTTCGATCTCCACCGCGTCCACCCGCTCCATGTGGGGGATGGCGCCCAGCCATCCCGCGGTGCTGCCCGTGCCCAGGCCGATGACGAGCGAGTTCTTCGCATCCGCGTGCAGCAGGGCGCCGAGCAGGCCGCTCATCACCTGGGTGGGCGCGTCGCCGATGGTGTTGCCGTCCGTCTTGCCGTTGACGACGAAGGAGAGGCCGTTGGTGGAGCTGAGCGCGACGCTGCTCTCCACGCCGTCCTCCTCCCAGATGATGCCGCGCGCCTTGGCGCGCATCCACGCGTCGATATGATTGATGGTCGGGTTGTTCAGGCCCGCGCGGCCCGCGCCGACGCTGCCATGCCGCCACGCCGCCGAGGGGCCCTGCGCGGTCAGCATCACCAGTGCGAGCGCGGCCACGGAGACGGGCAGCCACATGGCCACCCGGAGTCGCTCGACATGGAAGGAGAGCGCGACGGAGGCGAGGCCCAGCACCGCGAGGATTCCCGCGACGAGCTGCCACGTCACCGGCGCCGTCAGCAGGGGAATCACGCCGAAGCCGCCCGCCAGCGAGCCCACGATGGAGCCCACCGTGTTCCAGGCGTAGACCTGGCCCACCTGCTTGCCGACGTCGTGGCTGCCCTTGCCCACGAGCGCCAGGAGCAGCGGGAACTGGATGCCGGAGATGAACGCGGCGGGCAGGATGACCACCGCGGCCACCAGCGCCCAGCCCATCATCATCCCCGCGAAGCCGATGCCGCCCAGCGGGCGCAGCAGCGCGGCGACGATGGCCAGGCGATCTCCCAGCGCGAAGGGCAGGGCGATGAACAGCGCCTCCGCCGCGCAGGTGAGGGCGAACCCGGCCAGTGTCGCGGGGCGGTGACGGAAGACGATGGAGTAGGCCGCGCCGCCCAGGCCGATGCCCAGGAGCGCCATGGCGAGGATGAGGCCGAAGGTGAACGTCGTCCCGCCGAGAATCGGGCCGAGCATCCGGTACCAGACCAGCTCCATCAGCAGGAACGCGAAGCCCACCAGCATCGCGGCGACGAGCGCGAACTTGGGCGAGTGGCGCGCGGCGGAGAGGGGGACTGGGAGCTGCGCGGCGGGGCTGTCGGCCACGGGAGCGGCGACCTCGGCGGGCGGGGTCTCCGGCTTGGGCTGCGGCGAGCCCTCGGGCTCCATCGCCCGGCTCACGCTGCGCGCGGTGATGGCGACGGCGGCGTTGAGGAGGCAGGCGATCCACAGGGTGGTGCGGTTGCCGTAGACCTCCAGCAGGAAGAAGGTGGAGAGCGTGGCGCCCGTGACGGCGCCGAGCGTGTTCACCCCGTAGAGCACGGCGAGGTGGCGGCGGGCCGGGTCGTCATCCGACTGCACCGCGCGCGCGGCGGCCGGGAGGGTGCCGCCCATCAGCACCGTGGGCACCGACAGCACGAGCACGGAGAGGATCATCCGGGCCACCGTGCCACCGGCGATGCCGAGGACGGGGGTGCCACCGACGCCGATGTACACGGCGCGCGCCAGTTCGACGAGGAAGGGACTCAGGGCCGCGGTGGCGGCGATGAGCAGCTCCAGGTTGGCGTAGAAGTTCAGGGGGCGCGGCTGACGGTCCGCGCGGGCGCCAAGGAGGACACCGCCCAGACCGAGGCCCGCCATGAAGATGGCCAGGACGGCCGCCGACGCCGCCGTGCTGGCGCCGAAGATGAGACGAAACTCCCGCAGCCACACCGTCTGGTAGACAAGGGCGCACAGCCCCGAGCCGAACAGCAGCGGGGCCACCCTCGACACACGCGAAATCATCAAGCCGTTCTCTCGTCGGACTGGGCTGCCTCGATAAGTGGGGCAGGCCGGGCGCGGCGAAGTCTCGCAGAGATCGCCGCGCCTTGGCCACAGCGAGAGCCCCCTCGTTCGCTCGGGGAGCATCCGCGCGCGGTGGCTCCGGGGCTCCGAGGAGGAAGGGGGGCTCGCCGTGAACCGGCGCCCGTCTACCGCACGGGCACCGGGGCCTGCTCGACCCCCGTCTCCTGGGGCTCTTTCCCGGAGGAGAGGGCCTTCTCGGCGTTCTGGCGATCCTCGCGGCAGATGGCCAGGCGCTCCCGGATGACTTCCAGGGGAACGGCCATCTCCAGCGTGAAGGAGTCACCGTCGGGCTTCACCTTGGCGAAGTCGAGCAACTGGGCCAGGTCCTTGTCCTCGCCGGCCTGGGCCTTGATTCGTGCCAGTGACAACGCCGCGCCCAGGGACTTGCCCAGGTCCGTCACGTCGTTGGCACTGGGGCCGCGCACCTCCGCCACCAGGGCCACGTCCGAGCTGGCGTCCAGGTGCAGCTCCACGTTCTTCGCCACGTCGCGCAGCCGCTGGGCCAGCGCGGCCTGCTCCGGGGGGATCAACCGGGCGATCATCTCCACCGAGAGCACGCCGTACATCTCGCCATACGTGCTGCTCTCGGAGATGGCCGGGGGCTCGTCCGGCCCGCGTCCCTCCACGCGGTCGATGGCGGCCTTCACCTCGTCCGGCGACTTGCCCACCACGAGCAGCTGGTTGTTCCACGTCGCTATCGCCGAGCTGTCCCGCCGCTTCACGGTGGTGCCATCCGGGCGCGTGACGCTGTTCTCACCCGCTTCGTACACCCGCGCGCCCTCGCCGTAGTCCGCGGACACGCGCTCGCCCAGCAGCTCCTTGAACCGCGCGTTCTCGAAGTTGCCCGACAGCATCATCCCTTCGTCCGTGATGACCAGCCGGTCCAGGTCCTGGAGGGGGTCCACGCCGCTCTTCTCGCGGAACTCCGCCAACTGCTTGCCTCCGTCCCGCATCAGGCAGTCCATCAGCAGCCCGCCGATGGGCGAGTGTCTCAGCGCGTTCGCCTCGATGATGACCGCCGTCTTGCCCTCTCCGCGAGGCAGCGCGGCGAGGAGCGGATCTCTCGGACGCGGGCGCTCGGCCACCGTGCCGGAGTCCGCCGCCCCGAGCATCGGGAGCACCTGCGTCCTGCGACGCTCCGCGCGCTCTCGGTCCGCCGAGCGCATCCGTCGCGGGAAGTCCACCTCGAGAGGAGGAGGCGCGGGCTCCTCGCCCTGGCCCGCGAACATCAGCACGGCCGCCGCGACGAACAGCAGCGCCGCCATCACCAACCACACCCGCCGCTTCTGGCGCTTCTCCATGTCAGTAATCCTTTCCCTCGAACCGCCAGAACCCCACCACGAGCGCCGCCATCCCGAAGACGAACACCCCCACGAGCAGCGTTCCCAGCGAGCGCACCTCCAGGGGCAGGGACGCGGCCATGTCTCCCGCGGCCTCCGCGAGCGCGGACAGGCGCGGCAGCACCAGCGTCACCGCCTGGAACAGGCTCCGGCTCACGCCCTCCTCGAAGGCCTTCGCGATGTCCTGCCGGTGCCCGGCGATGATGCCGCCCACGAGCACCGCGAAGCCCGCCGCCGCGCACAGCGCCGCGCTGCGCACCAGCGTCGCCATGGTCAGCATCACCGCGTACACCGCGGCGAACCCCACGCACGCCATCAGCCCCGCCACCAGCGGCCCCACCGTCCAGTACCCCGTCTTCACGCCGAAGATGAGCACCAGCCCCGTGGTGCCATACAGCGTCCCACCCAGGGCCAGCGTCATCACCCCGAGGAACGTCCCCGCCAGCAGGTGCCAGCGCTGAATCGGCAGCGCGAGCAGGTGCTCGATTCGCCCTGGCGACATCAACGACGGCGCGAAGTCCGAGCACGCGACGATGCCGAACAGGATGCCGCCGTAGAACACGATGAACGCCGCCGCCCGGTACACGGGCCGCAGTGCCACGTCGACGGACTGGATGGTCGCGCGGACCTCCTGGCCGAACAGGCGCGAGGCCGCGAGCGCGCCGTCGATGACGTCGATGCGCATCCCCAACGCCACCACCGCCAGCACCAGGGTGAGGCCGATCATGAAGGCCATGATGAACTTGCGCGACGCCGCTTCCCGCAACACGTACCCCGCGATACCGAGCACCGGACTCATGCCGCCACCTCCGCCGCTCGCATCGCCTGCGCGCTCACCGTCCCCAGCAACACCGCCTCCAGGTCCATCCCGTCGCGCCGCAGCTCCACGAGCAAAGCCCCCGCCGCCCGCGCCCTGTCCAACGCCGCGTTGAGCGCCGTCGCGTCCGGCGCCTCGACATGGAACGCGCCGTCCGCCCGGGCTGGCACGAAGCCCGCGCTCCCCAGCGCCTCCACGCTCGCCCCCGGCGCGAAGCGCGCCACCCACCGCGACTCGCCGCGCACCAGGTCCTCCATCCTGCCCTCGCGCACCACCCGCCCGTCCGCGAGGATGGCCACCCGGTCACACACCCGCTCCGTCTCCGCCAGCAGGTGCGAGTTCAGGAAGAGCGTGGTGCCTCGTTGGACTTCCTCCTGGAGGATGCGCCGGACCTCCATGCGCCCCATCGGGTCGATTCCGTCCGTGGGCTCGTCCAACACCAACAGGTCCGGCTTCCCGATGAGCGCCGCGGCCAGGCCCAGTCGCTGCCGCATTCCCTTGGAGTACCCACCAATCTTCCGGCCCACGGCGTCCGCGAGGCCCACGCGCTCCAGCAGGCTCAAGTGTCCGGCGGCGTCTGGCGGCAGGCCCTTGAGCCGGCCCACCGTGGCGAGGAACGCGGTGGGAGTCCACGAGCCCGGCAGGTGCAGGCGCTCGGGCAGGTAGCCGATGCGCGCGCGGATGCGAGCGTCTTCGGGCGAGCCCCCCAGCACTCGCACGGTGCCCTCCGTCGGCTGGACGATGCCGAGGATGCTCTTGATGAAGGTGGTTTTGCCGGCGCCGTTGGGGCCGATGAGCCCGAAGGCGCTTCCTCGAGGAACCGACAGGTCCATGCCCCGGAGGGCGATGTTCCCCGTCTTCCGGAAGGCGCGGTTGTACGTCTTGCGCAGGTTCGTCACTTCGATGGCGGGTGTGCTGGCTGTCACGGTCGTGACTGTAGACGAGCGGGGTGGACAGCGATTGCTTCCGCGCGGACAGTCGAAAGGGGCAGCCGAGCGGTCGCGCGTCCCAGTCAGTCCGCGACAGCGTTTTCGCGGCCCTGGGAAATGGGTTTCGCACGCCTGCTGTGCCTGCCGCGCCGCGACACCTCGTCGTTTCGCCCCTTTGCGGTGGAGCCGCGTGTGGTCCGTTGCGTGCAGTCCCCCGCCGCACACCCCAAGGCAGGAGGAATGATGACGTACGGAGATCGCGTGGAGCAGCAGCGTGAAGAAGCCCGTCGGGAGCTGGCGGCCGCCGAGCAGGGCCTTGCCGCGGGGACCGAGGCGGCGCGGGTGCGCTACGCGAGGGCGCTGCACGAGGCGGACATCGCGGAGGTGCGGGCCCAGCGCCACGCCCGGGAGCGGCTGCGCCATCAGCACAGCTGGCGGCTGGCCGCGGGGTGAGCGGCCGGGCAGCCACACGGAAACGATGAAGGCCGGGCGTCGTCGGTTTATACCGGCGTCCACCATGGCCCATCCCGTCCATCGCCCCCGCCGCCTGCGCCGTTCGCCCGTCCTGCGTGAGATGGTCCGCGAGACGCGCCTGGACCCGGGGGACTTCATCTATCCCCTCTTCGTCGTGGAAGGCCGGGACGTGCGCCGTCCCATCGCCTCCATGCCGGGCATCTTCAACCTGTCGTTGGAGCACGCCGTCACGGAAGCCCGCCTGGCCAGGTCGCTGGGCGTGCCCTCCGTCATCCTCTTCGGCATCCCCGACCACAAGGACGCCCAGGGCACCCAGGCCTACGCGCGCGACGGAATCGTCCAGCGCGCCATCCGTGAAATCAAGGCCGCCGAGCCCGACCTCCAGGTCATCGCCGACGTGTGCCTGTGCGAGTTCACCGACCACGGCCACTGCGGCGTGCTCGAGGACGGCCACGTCGTCAACGACGCCACGCTGCCCCTGCTCGCGCAGATGGCCGTCACCTGCGCCCAGGCCGGCGCGGACATCATCGCGCCCTCGGACATGATGGACGGAAGGGTGGGCGCCATCCGCCGCGCGCTGGACGAGGTGCGCCTGACGGACATCCCCATCCTCTCCTACGCGGCCAAGTACGCCTCCGGCTACTACGGCCCCTTCCGCGAGGCCGCCCAGAGCGCCCCCAAGTCCGGCGACCGCAAGGGCTACCAGATGGACCCGGGCAACGTGCGCGAGGCCCTGCGCGAAGTCGCCCTGGACGTGGAGGAGGGCGCCGACATGCTCATGGTGAAGCCCGCCCTGGCCTACCTGGACGTCATCCGGGCCGTGAAGGAGCGCTTCGACCTTCCGCTGGCCGCCTACAACGTCTCCGGCGAGTACGCGATGCTCAAGGCCGCCGGGCAGAACGGCTGGATTGACTACGAGCGCGTCATGCTGGAGACGCTCACCGGCATCAAACGTGCCGGCGCGGACCTCATCATCACCTACCACGCGCTGGAAGCCGCGAAGCTCTTGTAGGCAACACCCGCCAGCCCCGCTTGCGGGTTGCCGCTTGATCCGCCGCGAGTGTTGCGCCCAAATAGCCCGCGCACGATGCCCACCAAGAAGCGTCCCAGACGCAAGTCGGAGAAGCCCCCGCCCCAACGCCGGCGCGGCAAGGCTCAGCGCCCCGGCACCGGGCGCTCCCCCGTGGTTCGTACCTCCGTATCCTTGCAGTACAAAGTGGTGGAGCTGTCCACGGTGGACGAGGGAGCGCTGGAGCGCACCCTGAACGAGTGGACGGCGAAGGGCTGGAACCTGGACGGCGTGCAGTTCGCGATGCGCGAGTCCTCCAAGCGGCCCGCCATGGCGTTCCTCTTCTTCACGCGTGAGGGTGTGGCCGTCGAGCCGGACGTGGACGCGGCGCGCTCGAAGCTCTTGCGCCTGTCCGAGTCGGGACCGACGGCGGCGGGGAATGACTGGGCGCCCGGCTCGGGTTCCCAGGCACCGTTCCATCCGTTGAGCGCGCACGAGCGGCTGGCGCGGCTGGCGGGACTGGACGAGCCGGAACCCCACGAGGAGGGTCTCACCTTGGAGCCGGAGGAGTGAGCGCGCAACGCGAGCGGCTCTTCATGACCTCCAGCCGGGGTGGGCGCGCGTTGAGGCTGGTGGTGGAGGACTCGGCCCCGGGCTCGCCGTACCCGAAGGCGTCGCTGTGGCTGCGGTTGGGCGCGCGCGTGGTGGACGTGGGCGTGGCGTGGGGCCTGTACGTGGTGTGTGGCGCCGCGGGCGCCGTCGTCGCGCTGCTGTTCCTGCTGCTCGCCGACGGGATGATCCAGGGCCAGAGCGTGGGCAAGCGCATCTTCGGCGTGAAGGTGATGCATCTGCCCACGCGCTCGGCGGCGCGTCACCGCGACAGCACGCTTCGCAACGCGCCGCTCGCGCTCATCGTCCTGTTGGGAATGATGCCGGCGCCGCTGGGCGCGGTGGCGGCGGTGGCGGGGCTCCTCGTCATTGGCGGCATCGAGGCGTGGCGCGTGGTGAGGGATCCGCTCGGCTGGCGGCTCGGTGACACCTGGGCGCAGACGCAAGTGGTGGATGGGAAGGTTGTGGCGGGCGCAACCGTTGCAGCCCGCGACCCCGTGGCGCATCAGCGTGCACCGGGAAGACTCATGTCCGCGGCGAAGATGCGCCGCGGTCGCTCGCTGAAGAAGAGAAGGGGGCTCCCGTGCGCATCGCGCTGACCCACAACCTGCGGCTGTCTGATTCGGAAGAAGAAGCGGAGTTCGATACCCAGGAGACGGTCAACGCGCTGGCCGCGGCGATTGAGCGGCTGGGGCATCGGCTGGAGCGCTTCGAGGTGAGCGGGCCCGCGTCGCGCACCGTGGCGCGGCTGGAGGCGTACAGCCCCGACCTCATCTTCAACACCGCGGAAGGCCGCCGGGGCCGCTTCCGCGAGGCGTTCTATCCCGCGCTCTTCGACGAACTGGGCTTCCCGTACACGGGCTCGGACGCGTACGCGCTGGCGGTGACGTTGGACAAGCAGCTCACCAAGCTCGTCCTCGCCAAGCAGGGCATCCGCACTCCGGGCTGGCAGTACGTGGAGAAGCTCAGCGAGCTGACGGCGGAGAACCTGCGCTTCCCCGTCATCGTGAAGCCCAACTTCGAGGGCTCCTCCAAGGGCATCACCCAGGACTCCATCGCGGAGACGCTGGACGAGGTGCGCGCCAAGGTGGGAATCGCCCTGGAGAAGTACCCCGCGGGCGTGCTGGTGGAGGAGTACATCTCCGGCCGCGACCTGACGGTGCCCTTCCTGGCGGCGGTGGACAACGACTACGACGGCGTCCTCACGCCGGTGGAGTACGTGGTGGACCCGGCCGTGACGGCGGGCCGCCGGTACGCCATCTACGACTACGAGCTGAAGACGAAGAAGGAGAGCGCCGTCAGCGTGCGCGCTCCGGCCCAGATTCCGCTGCGCACCGCGGAGGACGTCCGGAAGATGGCGCAGAAGATCTACCAGGCGCTCGACTGCAGGGATTTGGGCCGCATCGACTTCCGGCTCAGCGACGCGGGCGTGCCGTACTTCCTGGAGATCAACGCGCTGCCCAGCCTGGAGCCGGGCGCGGGCATCTACGCGTCGGCGGAGCTGGATGGCCTGCACCTGGACGGGGTCATCAACTCCATCATCCAGAGCGCGGCCAAGCGGTACAAAATCAAGGACTCCGCGCGGCGGCAGGGCAAGCCCGCTCGCAAGACGGGGCCCCTGCGCGTGGGCTTCACCTACAACGTCAAGCGCGTGAAGCCCATGGCCAACGCGGAGGCGGTGGAGGACAGCGAGGCGGAGTACGACTCGCCCAACACGCTGCAGGCCATCCGCGAGGCGATTGCGTCCTGGGGCCACGAGGTCATCGACCTGGAGGCCACCGCGGAGCTGCCCACGGTGCTGTCCAGCACGCCGCTCGACATCGTCTTCAACATCGCCGAGGGCTTCAAGGGCCGCAACCGCGAGAGCCAGGTGCCCGCGATGCTGGAGCTCCTGGACATCCCATACACGGGAAGCGACCCCGCCACGCTCTCCATTGCGTTGGACAAGGCGCTGGCGAAGAAGATCGTCCGCCAGGCCGGCATCCTCACGCCCAACTTCCAGCTCATGGCCACGGGCAAGGAGCGGCTCAACAAGGAGTTCACCACCTTCCCGCTCATCGTGAAGCCGGTGGCGGAGGGCAGCTCCAAGGGCGTCGTCACCAAGAGCGTCTGCCACAGCGAGGCGGAGCTGCGCGAAGTGGTGCGCGAAATCGCCGGCAAGTACCAGCAGCCCGCGCTCATCGAGGAGTACATCGGCGGGCGTGAGTTCACCGTGGGCCTGCTCGGCGAGCGCCGTCCGCGCGTGCTGCCGCCCATGGAAATCGTCTTCCTGGACAAGGGCGAGAAGAACCCCGTCTACAGCTTCCAGCACAAGCTCGATTGGACGGACCGCATCCGCTACGACGCGCCCGCCAAACTGGAGCCCGCGCTGCTGGAGAAGCTGCGCACGGCGGCCCGAAGCTCGTTCATGGCGCTGGGGTGCCGCGACGTCGCGCGCATCGACTTCCGCATGGACGACAAGGGGCGCATCTACTTCATCGAGTGCAACCCGCTGCCGGGCCTCACGCCAGGCTGGAGCGACCTGGTGCTCATCGCCCAGGGCGCGGGCATGGACTACCGCGCGCTCATCGGCGAAATCATGGCCCCCGCCATCCGCCGCTACAAGGAGCGCGAGGCGCGCCGCGCCGCCACCGAGCACGCCTCCACCGTGTCGCACCACCACCATAAGGGCCCCTCGCTCGACGAGGCCGGCGCGCTCGTCCCGGCGACGGTCACGCCCGCTCCCACCACCGTCGCCGCGCCCGGCAGCGGCGGAAACGGCAATGGTGGCAACGTCTCGTCGGGGCACGGCGACGCGCCCCCGCGCATCGAAGCCAAGGCCTGACGACGATGGCTCCCGGGCCCAGGCGGCGCGGAGCCTCTCGCCTTCACACGCGGCCCGCTCCCGTTCTCACTTGGGAGCGAGGCCGCGTTCTCATTCGCGCGCCTGAAGATATTACGCGTTCGGAGTGGTTGACGGTGGGTGATGGTCCGCTAGTGTGCCCGGCATGGTGCACATCCCCGAGTACAAGGGACCGCGGGTTCGCGCTCGCGAGCTGGGTCTTCCCCTGGGCCGCTTCAAGCCCGGGAAATACAACGCCATCACCGACGTGGAGGGCGTGCTCGTAGGCCACTGCACGCTCATCAAGGGCGAGGGCCCGTTGAGACCGGGCCACGGCCCGGTGCGCACGGGCGTGACGGCCATCATGCCCAACATGGGCAACATCTTCATGGAGCGGATGACGGGCGGAGGCTTCGTGCTCAACGGCGCGGGCGAGGTCTCCGGCATGACGCAGCTCATGGAGTGGGGCCTCATCGAGACGCCGATTCTCCTCACCAACACCATGGCGGTGGGCGCGGTGTCGGACGGCGTGGCGCGCCACCTGGTGGAGCGCTACCCGGGCATCGGCGACGAGCACGACGTCATCATCCCCGTCGTCGGCGAGTGCGACGACTCCTGGCTCAACGACATCTCCGGCCGGCACGTGCGCGAGGAGCACGTCTTCGAGGCCATCCGCAACGCCGCCTCCGGCCCGGTGGCCGAGGGCAACGTGGGCGGCGGCACCGGCATGGTGACGTGCGACTTCAAGGGCGGCATCGGCACGTCCTCCCGCAAGCTGCCGGAAGTGCTCGGCGGCTACACGCTGGGCGTGCTGGTGATGTCCAACTTCGGGAAGATGCACAACCTGCGCGTGGGCGGCCTGCCCGTGGGCGAAGTGCTGGCGGAGAAGTTCAAGGGCGCGCCCACCCGGGGCAAGACGTACGGCTCCATCATCGCGGTGGTGGCCACGGACGCGCCGCTGCTCAGCCATCAAATCAATCGCCTGTGCAAGCGGGTGGGGCTGGGCATCGGCCGGGTGGGGAGCTACGCGGCGCACGGCTCGGGCGAGATTGTCGTCGGCTTCTCCACCGCGAACATCATCCCGCGGCGCACGCAGAAGATGGTCTACAAGCTCAAGCTCCTCTTGGATCAGCGGTTGGATCCGCTCTACGAGGCGGTGATGGAGGCCACCGAGGAGGCCATCCTCAACGCCATCTGCATGGCCACCTCCATGACGGGGGCCAACGGGAACCACTGCCCGGCGCTCCCCCTGGACGAGGTCCGCCGCTTCGTGGACGCCTGCAAGCCCATCTTCGCCTCGGTGAAGAAGCGGCCCCAGCAGAGCAGCGCCCCCGCCTCCCGGGAGAGGCCCACCGACGAGGACCGGGAGGGGGAGGTGACGGTGTCTTCCGCCAGACCCACCCAGGTCCGGGGGGCGGAGGGGATTCCCTTCCCGACGCGGCCCGCCCCGGACGACGTCGAATCCAGGGGGGAGCCTGGGGCCGAGCAGGCCCCTTCAGGGCCTTCGGAGGGTTCCTCTTCCGGCAGCCCCTCGGGTTCTGATAGTTAAGCGCCTCTTTTCACGCCTCCATACCGGAGCACAGGAGTCAACGATGGCCCGCAGCAAGAGCAAGCACCGCCGCGTGCAGATGAAGATCAAGCAGGCCTGGAAGAAGCGGGCCAAGAAGAACAAGGCCGAGGCGAAGGCCGCCGAGAGCAAGAAGAAGTAGTCCCGTCCTCCGTTGGCGGCCCGTGGCGCTATTCCCGGGTCGCCGAAAACGGAGTGATGAGGCTGCACCGCTGGGGCGCCGTTCCGCTCGGGCGAGAGAAGTTGCCGGTATACGTCCCATCGAGTCGCGCCGTGCCGCCGTCCCCCTCGAAGGACGTGTAGCGACCGGCGAGGCTCAGGGTGTCCATCCTCCCGCCATCCATGGCTCCGCCCAGTGAGCCGGCGAGGGTGAACGAGCCCTCCGCGGACACGTTCCCCAGCAGTCCGACGCCCTCCAGATTGCCGATGAGGCGGTCTCCGGAGCGGGTGATGTCGAGCGGCCTGCCCCGGGGCAGCTCCACGCCCAGCAGGATGCAGTCGGCCGGGACGCCGCCGTCGCCAAAGTTCATCCGGTAGCGACCTTCCAGGGGCGGACAGTCGGTGCAGGGCGAGGCGCCATCTCCACAACCCGGGGCGCCCAATCCCAGGGCGAGGGCCAGCGCCGCGACGCCAGTCAGGGTCAAACGTCCAGTATTCAGGGAGGGTGTTTTCATGTGGGGGATGTCGGACTTCCCGTCGGGAAGCGCGATTCCTAGGTTGGGGGTGGTCAGTGGGCTCGTCGGGCGGGGTGGGGTGGGGCGGTGGCTGATTCGCGGCGGTGGTCGAACTACGTGTTCGCGGCGCTGTTTGCGCTCGCGCTGATTCTTTTCTCCAGGATTCTGTTGCCGTTCCTGATGCCCGTGTTGCTGGGCGGCTTCCTGGTCGTCCTCTTCATGCCGGTCCAGGACTACCTGTGCCAGAAGCTGCGGGGCCGCAAGCCCCTCTGCGCCGGGGTGTCCACCCTCACGGTGTTCTTCCTCATCCTCGCGCCGCTGGCGCTGGTGGGGTGGATGGTGGCGCGCGAGGTGTTCCAGTTCGTGGGGCAGGCGCAGGACCTGCTGGAGCGGGTGGACCTGCGTCACCAGTTCGCGTCCAGTCTGCCCCGGGGCTTGAGCCGCTACATCCGCCTGGATTTGGAGAGCGCGGAGACGGAGCGCTCGCTGATGGCGGCGGTGACGGGCGGCGCGGCGCTGCTGAAAGACCTGGTGGGCGCGGGCACGGAGCTGGTCATCAACATGTTCCTGATGACCGTGGCCATGTACTACTTCTTCCTGGATGGTCGCCGGCTGGTGGCGGAAGTCACGCGGTTGATTCCGCTGGACCGTCGCTACTTCGAGGCCTTCTCGCGCGAGTTCACCGACGTCGCCTACGCGATTGTCTACGGCAACACCATCACCGCCATCATCCAGGGCGCGGTGGGCTTCGTGGGCCTGCTCATCGCCGGTGTGCCGCACGCGGGGGTGTGGGGCGCGGCCATGGTGCTGGTGGCGCTGGTGCCGGTGGGCGGTACGGCGCTGGTGTGGGGCCCCATCGGCGCGGTGCTCATCGCGGTGGGTCAGGTGAGCGAGGGCGTCTTCTTGCTGGCCTGGGGGGCGTTCCTCGTGGGGAGCATCGACAACGTCATCCGTCCCCGGTTGTGCGGCTCGCGCATGGCGCTGCACCCGCTGCTCGTCTTCCTGTCGATGTTCGGCGGGCTGGCGGTGTTCGGGATGATGGGCCTGCTGGTGGGGCCGCTCATCGCCTCCATCTTCATGGCGATGGTGCGCATCTACCGGCGCGACTTCCTGGGCATCGGCCGCGCGCAGTACGTCGCGGAGGTGGAGCGCTCGGAGGAGCGGGGGATGGATTCGGAGCCGTCCTCCGTGTCCGCCCAGACGGTGGTGGGAGCCGCGGCGCACCTCAACGCCTGACCGGACAGCCGGGCAAGCCTGGACTTCGCATGCGGGGTGGGTGAACCTTCCACTCCTGAATGATGAACACCCAACACGCGATGGTTCGCTGGGGCCTGGTGCTCTTCGTGGCGGTGGCGCTGGCCTCTCCGGAGGCGTTGGCGCAGGTCGTCAAGAGGAAGCGCGCGGCCCCGGCCCAGGTGGTGGCGCCCAAGGCGAAGGCGAAGCCCAAGGCCGTCAAGACTCGGAAGGCGGCCGCGCCCAAGGGGGCGACTCCCTCCAAGGGGGCGACTCCCAAGGAAGAGACCAAGCGCCTCGTCGTGCTGACGCTGGAGGGTGATCGCGGTAGCAAGGTGCGCGGACAGCTCGAGTCCGCCCTGCGCCGCTCGAAGCAGGTGAAGATCCAGTCGCTCAAGCAGTACGCGACGCTGGCGAAGAAGGACGGGCTGAAGGGCCCCGCCGTCTTCACGGACCAGGGCCTGGTCGCCGTGGCGCCGAGGATGAAGCTGGACGCGGCCGTCACCGGCTCGGTCGGCCCGTCGGGCCTGACGGTGCGCGTGCTGGACGCGAGCGGCGCCGTGCTGGGTGAGCAGGACGTGAAGTTGACGAAGGGCAAGCTGTCCTCGGCCGATGCGAAGAGCGCGGTGCTCGCCGTCGTCGAGACGCTGTCGGCTCCGACGCGCGCCTTCGAGCCTCCCCCGGGCGTCACGCCCACGGAGCCGATGAAGCCCGCGGAGCTGGTGACCCCTCCGCCCGTCGTGGCCGAGGCCCCGCCGCCGAAGGCGCCGGTGAAGATCGAGGAGGCTCCGTTGGAGGCCCCCAAGCCGGTGGAGCCCGCGCCCGTGGCGGAGCGGCCCATCGAGTCGCCGAAGCCGCTTCCCCCCGTGGAGCGTCCCGCGAAGGTGCCCGAGACGAAGACGCCGGAGGCCCTGGCCATCGCGCCGCAGCCGACGGATGGGCCGCCTCCCATGGAGGAGGACCCCGAGTCCCACACCTCCACGGATCCTTTCCTGGAGGTGGCGCTGGATACCGGCTCGGGTGGCACGGTGGGCAAGGAGGCCGTGCGTCCGCCGCTGGCCCGGCTCACGCTGGGCGGCACGACGACGTGGCGCAAGTACTGCGCGCGCCCGGGTGTGAAGTCGTGTGACGAGTTTGATCGCAAGAGCGAGGACGAGCAGCTTGGAGACCGCTCTGACTACGAGTCGTCGGTGCCGTACCTGGGCATCTCGGCGGAGCTGGAGCTGCTGCCGCTGGCGCGCCACACCTCGCCCCTGAGGGGCCTGGGCGCGGTGCTGGGCTACCGGCGCGGATATGCGTCCACGAACGTGACGCTGTTCAACGACGCGGGGCAGTCCGTCACGCGCGAAGTCGTGGCCACCGACTCGGTGCTCACCGCGCAGGCGATGTACCGCTACTACTTCGGCCTGGGCTCGTCACATGAGCTGCTCGGCTACGCGGGCGCGCGCGCGGGCCTGCTGACGCGCTCCTTCGACGTGGACGAGTCCGCCGACAGCCCGCTGTCCGGCACCCACCGTCTGTACCCCGCGGTGGGCCTGGAGGTGTCGGTGCCGTTGATTCGTCAGGTGCGCCTGGAGGCTGCGGGCCAGCTCTTCATCAGCCCGAAGCCGGGACAGGGCTTCAACGATGAGGGCGGCGCGTTGAACCTGGAAGTGAGTGACTACGGTACCTCGGTGTCGACGTTCGGCTGGGAGGCGGAGCTGGGCGTGGCTGGAGAGCTGTGGGGCCCGTTGGGCTACCAGGTGCGCTTCAAGGTGTCGCGCTACAAGGACACCTTCAGCGGCCCCGGCACGCGGACGGGCTGGGACAACGGAGGCGTGGCCGAGGACACGTACTCCAGCATCCACTGGGGCCTCACCGCGTCGTACTGACGCGGCGGGCTTCGAGGGGCGAGGGCGCAAGCGCACTCGCCGCCTCCCAGATGGGGCGCAGGGCCTGGGCGACGGCAGTCACCACGTCGGCGAGCTGCTCGGGGCGCCCCTCCGGCTCACTGGCCCGGTAGCGCGCCCACTTCTCCAAGCTCCACGGGCCGCGGCCGAACTCGCCACCGACGAGCCGCTCCATCACCTCCAGCGAATCTCCGCGCGTGGCGAAGGCGAGCCGCAGCGCGCGAGGCAGCAGCTCCGCCTCCAGCGGCGCGTACCTCGTGAGGAGGTACGTGTCGAAGAGGTCCTTCGGGCGGAACCGGCCCTTGCCGCGCTCGAAGAGGCCGTGCACCTTCCACGCGAGCAGCGTCTCCGGACGACAGGCGAGGACTCGCGCGGGCGCGGTGTCCGAGGACTCGTAGTCGAACCACGTGGCGGGCGGGTCCATCGGGTCGCCGAAGCCCGTGTCGATGCGCAGCTCGAAGGCGGACTCCACCCCGGGCAGCCGCGTCTCCACGTGGATGCGCACGCCGGGGAACTCCGTCTCCGCCCAGATGATTTCGGAGCGCAAGGCGCCGAAGGTGAAGCCATCCCCCGTGTCGTCGCGCAGCAGTCGCTCCATCCGGTCGACGCAATCGCGCGCGTTGAAGGGGAAGGCCGCGAGGAAGTCCAGGTCTT
Source organism: Myxococcus eversor (assembly GCF_010894455.1). GTDB lineage: Bacteria > Myxococcota > Myxococcia > Myxococcales > Myxococcaceae > Myxococcus > Myxococcus eversor. Next base: position 376,404 of record NZ_JAAIXY010000004.1, read on the forward strand.
CGACAGGGCGAGGCACCGGGCCGCTCCACCGTCGCATCATCAGCCCGCCCCGGAGGATGAGCGTGGAGGCCTCGGACGAGCGCGCGAGGCGGCGCAGCACCGCGACTCCCGCGCGCAGGGGCAACGAATGCGCGCTCACGGCGAGGCCTCCAGCCAGCCCCGGTCCAGCCCGAGGTTGGAGTCGTAGACGGTGAACTCCCGCAGCCGCTGCGTCAGCGTCAGGCCCAGTTCGGAGAGGTCCTTGAGCAGCGCGTTGAAGCGCGCATCCGCGTTCGCCTTGCCCAGGTGGTAGACGCGCAGCGTGACGAAGCGCTCACTGGCGCCGTCCTCGCGAATCTTCCGCGCGTTGCGAGACAGGTGGGCGCCGTGCAGCGTGCAGCGGGCTTGCAGGGCATCCAGCCCCTCGCCGCTCGCGGGAATCAGCGCCTTCACGTGGAACTCGAAGTAGTTGGCGGGCTGGGCGCGCGCTGTCTCGTCGTCCTCGGGCATGTCGCGATTCTTCCCGAGCGCCTCCAGCTTCATGCGCGTCACGTCGAAGCCCTCGCTCGCGAGCGCACGCGCCATGGCCCTCACTTCCTCCTGCGCCTGCCGGAGCGTGCCGTGGTGGTAGGAGGCCGTCATGGGCTGGAAGGGCTCGGCGCCCCGGCCCAGCTCGATGAAGATGCACTTCACCGAGGCAGCGTCGCAGAACGCGCGGAAGCGCTGGAGGTCCTCCTCGGTGCGAGCGGAGACGGTGAGGTGGGCCTCGTAGGCGCCACCTGGAGATGCGATTCGCAGCCGGTCGGCCAGCTCCAGGTAGGGACGGTGCCGCATGTTGAGGAAGAACTTGTTGCGCGCCATCTCCCCGAGCGTGCGCTGGTAGCCGTCCGGCAGCCACGCGCCGTCCCAGCCATAGCCACCGTCGCCCCGGGGCTGGGTGAGCAGCATGCCCTCGATGGCGTCCTCGAAGAGGGCGACGCGGTCCGGATGCCCATCCTCGGAGAAGGCCACGGCCACGCGGGTGCGGCCCCGACGGCCGCCGTTCTTCGCGAGGAAGACACGCTCACCGAACTCCAGCAGCTCCTTCTTGAAGCGGGCGCCGGTGAAGGCCTCGCCGTCGTCCAGCTCCATCGCGGTGGTCTCCACGAAGCACGGCACGCCGAGCTGGGCATGGGCGGCCAGCACCTTGCGCTTCGCGATGGTGGCGAGGTCCAGCGGGGCGGTCGTCCCATCCTCCGTCGCGGTGAGCCCGGGCAGTGCGAGCTTCCGCCAGGTGATGTCGAGGCCCGCCAGCAGGAGGGAGACCTCGTCGGCCTTGTGTTGGTTGCCGGTGACGAAGAGGGCCCGAGTCACGGGAGCACGTCCTTGGGTGGGAGCGCCGAGGGGCGCCAGTTCCAGATGGCGGGGCGCCCCGTGTTCTCCGGCAGCAGGCTCCCGTCCACCTTGTCGCGACGGACATACTTAGTCAGCAGCTCCACCCTGACACCCTCGCCGTCCTGGCGCTCGAGCCGCCACACGGCCCCCTCGACGGGGTCCAGCGCGTGGTGGAACCCGCCCGCCGGCAGCAGCGCCATGGCGGCGTCGATGCTCAGCGCACCGCCCTCGTGGATGACTCCCGGGGTGATGAACCCGCCCGCGTGGACGCGAGCGGTGAGCCGGGCCCAGGGCAGGCGCGTGCCCTGGTGCATCAAGTCGAAGGCGACGAAGGGCTCGTGGGTCAGTGCATAGCGGGTGCCGTGCGCGAGTGCGAGCCACTCACCCACGAGCCACTCGCCAGATTGGAGCACGGCCCGGAAGCGCTCCGCGTGGGTGTCGACCCAGGCGGACCAGAGCTGGCGGCCTTCATTCGGAGAGTGGGAGGCGAGCCGGCCCTCGCGGCCCAGGGCGAGGATGTCGTCTCCCATGCGCGCGGCGGCGACGCAGGAGCCATCCAGCTTCTCCAGGACGACGAGATGGTCTCTCTCGTCGCGAAGTCGCTCGGTGCAGATGCGCGCCAGCGCCAACGACAGGTGCTTGTCCGCGGGGCCGGTGCGGGAGCCGGGCAGGTGCGGAATCGAACCGTAGGCCTTGCGACCCAGGGGGCGCGGTGTGTCGTCCAGGGAGGTCACCACCACCTGACTATGCCCGCTGCGTCGGACGAATGCTGGCGTGTCGCCGCGAGCACGACGGGGGCTACCGCACGCGGTGAGCGCGTGGCGCGGCGTGCTCCCGGTCCTCGCCGCGCTGGCGGGGGACGCGCTGCCGCACCCAGGGGGCCTCCAACTCGTCCGGGAAGAAGAGGTCTTCACCCAGCCCATCCACGAGGACCTGGATGAGCGGATCCGCCGGGTACTGGCGGCTGGGGTCGTCGTAGACGAGCGCCATGACGATGCCGGTGCGACCGAGGAAGCCCGGGCTGATGGTGCCGTCCGAGGAGGCGCTGACGACCGTGACGTGCTCTCCGATTCGCACCGGTGCTCCGTCCACGTCCGTGCTCACGATGAGAGAGGGGTCCAGGGTCATGGGGCGTAGGAGCGGGGTTTGAGGGAGCGAGACATGACGAGGGCCACCCCACAGATGAACGCCCACGCGAACAGGTGGTAGCCAGCGACGTGACGCCAGTCCTGTTCACACGCCAGCTCACCGACGAACGCGCCCGTCGTGCCGACGGACAACCCGGCGCACAGGGCACGCAGGGGCTGGAAGGCCGCGCCGCGCAGCATCCATAGCGCCGCCACGAGCGGCACCGCGTCCACGGCCAGATGGCTCACGGTGCACACCCAGGCGGGCAGGGACGGCGTCGTGCCGGGAGAGCCCCGCGCGAGCACCAGCGTCGCGGCGCAGGCCATGGCCAGCCCCACGGCGCCTCGACGCAGGCCCCGTCCACGCGGGGACAGCGCGCCCCAGGCACAGACGGCGCTCGTCACGAGCAACAGCAGCAACAGGGGAACTCGCGCCAGCATGGCCGGGGGCGTGAGCGCGCCGACGGCCAGCATGACGCAGGCCACCAGCACGGCGAGCCCTCCGGAGGAGGCCATCATCCAGCCGGCCTGCGTGCGCCAGCGCCGCACCGGCTCGCGCAGGGCCAGCTCTCCACGTGCGCTCGCGAGGGCACGCTCAATCGCGCTGCCCTCCGAGGGAGGCGCTTCCTTGAGCAGGGCGTCGATGTCGATGGGCGGCTTCATCACGCCTCTCCCAGCCCGCTGAGCAGCTCACGGAGCTTCTCGTAGCCACGATGGGCCCGCAGTCGCGCGGCGCCCGCGCTGATGCCTCGGAGCGCGGCGATCTCCTCGAACGACCAGCCTTCCACCTTGCTGAGCACCACCGCCTCGCGATGGTCCGGAGGAAGACTCTGCAGCGCGTCCAGGAGGTGGCGGCGGAGGGCGGGGTCCCCAGAAGGCGGGGGCGCGGATGTGGGGGCGCCTGTGCCCACGCCCGAGGAGTAGGCCTCCACATGCTGGCGATGACGCAGGGAATCGCGCGCGGCGTTGGCGGCGATGGTCATCAGCCAGGGGACAAAGCGGGTTCCGGGCTCGTAGCGCCCCCGGGCTCGGATGACGGACAGGAAGGTGGTCTGCAAGAGGTCCTCGGCGAGCGAGCCGTCGCGAACCATGCGCGTCAGAAAGCCCTGCACGCGGCCGGAGTGGCGCGCGAAGAGGGCCTCGAAGGCGTCTGGTGCTCCGTCGCAGAACCGTTCCATGAGCTCTTCGTCCGAGGGACTCCCCATCACCCGGCTCATGGACGGCCCGCCCTGAAATATGTTTCCAGCCTGGAACGCGCGCGCTCCACGCCACCCAACCCGCCGGAATCACGGATGATGTCGCGCGTGCTCACCCGGGCTGAAGCACCAGCCGCGCGATTTCCGGCGGAGCGGCCACGCGCATCGGCGGCCCGACGAAACCACAGCCCCGGCTGACGTAGATATGAGAGTCGCCCGTGCGGCTGAGTCCCGCGTTGCGTTGTCCCCAGATGGCGTCGGCCATGAGGTTGCCAGGGAACATCTGCCCGCCGTGGGTATGGCCGGAAACCTGGAGTCCCACCCCCCGCCGGGCGACCTCGTCGAAGTTGGACGGCTGGTGTGCCAGGAGGACGGAGGCCCGGTCCGGATTCACGCCTCGCAGCGCCGCGTCCAAATCGTACCCGGGCTCGCCCATCCGGGCCGCGCTCCAGTCGTCCACCCCGGCCAGGGTGAAGGACGCACCCGTCTCGCCGATGTCCACGGCGCGGTTGCGCAGCACGGTGATGCCCAGTCGCTCCAGGTAGGCCACCCATGACGATGCGCCAGAATAGTAGTCATGGTTGCCGGTGACGAAGAACACTCCGTGCCGGGCACGCAGCGCGCCGAAGCCCGCGACGTACGCACCCAGGCTCTCCACGCTCCCATCCACCAGGTCTCCGGTGATGGCGATGACGTCCGGCTTCAGGGCGTTGGTGCGCGCCACCAGCTCGTCCACGAAGTGTCGCTGGAGGACATCTCCGATGTGGATGTCGGTGAGCTGCACCAGGGAGAACCCATCCAGGGCCCGGGGCAGCCGGGGCAGCCGCACCGGGATGTCGCGCACGTCGGGCGGGTGGAAGGCGCGCCACGCGCCGAAGGTGCTCACGCCGGCGCCCGCGAGCCCCGCGCCCACGGCCAGTCCTCCGGTGAGGATGGCCCGGCGCTCGGGGGAGGGCGGTTGTGCGGGCGGCTCGGGAGCTGGCGTGGTGCGTCGCGTGCGCCACCGGACGACGGCGCGCAGGACGAGCTCCACGGCGAGCGTGAAGAGGAGCAGGTACAGCACCAGCCCCATCCACACGAGCAGGCCGATTCCGACGATTCGCCCCAGCTCGGAGGGGAACAGGCCGCCGAGGAACCTGAAGCCGACGGCCCCCAGGAAGCCGAAGCCGAACAGGACCTGGGCGCCGAGCCGCAGCCCGCGCCGGGCCGTCTGGTCGCGCACGAGCCGGCGGTAGAGGTAGACGTGCGCGGTCGCCATCACCGCGAGGACCGGGACGAAGAACAGGAGGAGGCTGAGCCAGCGTGGCATCGTGCTCCTGCATAGCGGAAGCGTGCCGGGGGCGCCCGTGCAATTCGCCCTGGGGCCTTGTCGGCAGGCAGGCGGTCACGCTTCTGCTTTCGTGAGGGGGCGCTCCAGGGCAGGCTGGGAGCCCGTTCATCGCCGGACTCCGGCACTCCTTCCCGAGGCCTCCATGTTTCGCTCCCTGCTGCTCTGCGCCGCCCTGATGCTTCCCCTCGCCGGCTGCGACAGCGATGAAGTCGACACGCCGCCGCCGGACACGGGCAACCCGGACAATGGCGACCCCACCAAGGTGACGTACGCGGAGAGCCTGAACGTGGACCTGGCGGCGATGACTCGCAGCTCCAGCGGCCTCTACACCCAGGACCTGGGGGAGCCGGGCGCGGGTGACGTGGCCACCGCGGGCAAGCGCGTCTACGTGCACTACACGGGCTGGTTGCCGGACGGGAAGAAGTTCGACTCGTCCGCGGGCAAGTCCCCCATCGACTTCACCCTGGGCCAGGGGTCCGTCATCGACGGGTGGGACCAGGGCATCGTGGGCATGCGGGTGGGTGGCAAGCGCCGGCTCGTCATCCCGTCCTCGCTCGGGTACGGGGCGCAGGGCAGCTCGGGCGCCATTCCGCCGTACTCGGTGCTCGTCTTCGACACGGAGCTCATCCTCGTCCGCTGACGAGGGGCTCCTCGCCGTCCTGGATTCTTCGGGGGCCGGCGAGGGGTGATATAGGCGGCGCACGTCTGCCGGGACGTCGGGGCCCTCGGGTAGGGTTGCCGATGTGGGGGTTTCATCTCCCGGCCAGGGGGACGCGCAATGTCAGGGTCCGAGGCGGAAGTGCCCGAGTCGAACGGGGAGAGAGCCGGTGCGGAGGGAACGCTCCAGGCGCTGCAATCCCTGATGGGGCTGGAGTCGGCCGCGACGGCGGCCAGGCTCTACGAGGAGCTGGGGTCCGCGCAGCGGGAGCGCCTGCTGCGCGACGCGACGGCGACGCCTCCAGAAGTGCGCAAGCAACTGGCGGAGGTGCTGCGGTGGGCGCGGGACTTCTCCGGCGCCGCGCGGCTCCTGGTGGGCTGCGGCGAGGATTCGCGGATGGCGGCGCTCTATGTCCAGGGCGGCCAGTACGTGGACGCGGCGGAGGCCTGGCTGCGTGCGGGTGAAGCGGACCGGGCCGCCGCCGCCTTCGAGCGCGGCGGCGCGCTGGAGCGGGCGCTGGATGTCTACCGGGGCCTGGGCGCTCGCGAGCCGGTGGCGCAGTGCCTGGTCCGCCTCGGACGTCCGTTCGAGGCGGCGCTCATCTACCGCGAGCTGGGCCAACCCCACGCCGAGGTGGAGGCGCTGGGCAGCGTGCCAGCGGGAGATGGTCGGCACGTGGAGTCGGTGCTGCGCATGTGCATGTTGCTGGACGCGGAGGGCTTCACGCGCAGGGCGCTGGCGCTGCTCGCGGACACGATGCGGGGATCCGAGGTTGCTCGAGCCGACCCCGCGCTGGCCGCGGAGAAGGCGCGCCTCTTGCGCCGCATGGGCATGGACGCGGAGGCGGAGGCCGTCATCGCGCGGCTGCCTTCCCAGAGCTCGTCGCCCGAGGCCAACGGCTACGGGTACCTCAAGGCGATTCCCATCTTCGGCGAGCTGTCGCTGGACGACATGAAGGACCTGTATCGCGTGGCGCGACAGGTGCTCATCCCCGCGGGTGCGGTGGTGCTGGAGAAGGGCGCCGCGGGCGTGGGCCTCTTCGTGTTGCTGGAGGGCACCGTGGATGTCTTCAGCGGCACGGAGGACGACGCGCGCCGGCTCAACACGCTCGGGCCCGGAGCGTATCTGGGAGAAATCTCGCTGGTCCAGGACGCGCCCGTGTCCGCCCGCGTCAAGGCGCGCACGTCCGTCCGCGCGCTGCGCATCACCCGCGCCGGCTTCCAGCACTACCTGGACACGCACGAGGCCGCCGCGCTGCGCATCTACCGGCTCTTCACCCAGAACCTCGCCGCGCGTGTACGGGCTCTCAGCACCTGAGAGACACCTCCGTCGGTAGGGTTGACGTCGGACAATCTTGCGTCAGAAGCAGGACACTTCGAAACTCGCGGATGTCGTTATCTTCAAGGAGAAGTTCCGCATGTCTTCGAAGTTCGCGTTCGCCGCCGTGGCCCTGCTGTCGATGTCCGCTTTCGCCGAAGAGGACCTGAAGCCCGCGCAGGAGGAGGCCAAGGCCTCGTTCGAGGAGCAGATCGCCGAGCCGTTGAAGGAGGCCAACGACAAGTGCGGCACGAAGCTCGCCGTGAAGACGGACTTCCAGAACTTCAAGCCGGAGGACTGGCCGAGCACGAGCTTCAGTTCCTACTGTGAAGCGGCGATCGACGGGGTGACGGCGATGTGTGAGCGCCCCGCGTACAAGAAGGCCATCTTGAAGAAGGTCACCGCCGTGTCGTGCCTGTTCAGCGGCGTGAAGCCCGCGGACAAGAAGGACACCAGCGTCAACGGGGCGACGCAGCAGAACCTTTCGCTGGAGAAGGGCACGCTCACGTACCACATGTCGAAGGACCACACGAACATCACGGACAACGCCAAGGCCGTGCTCGAGAAGGCGCTGAACTGACCATGGCGCGGAGGCTGGCGGTGATGTTCGCGCTGCTCCTGGCCCATGCGGCCGTGGCGGCGGAGTCCCTGGAGGCCCTTTCGCACAAGGTCTATCGGGGCAAGGACGGACAGACGTTGGAGGTCGTCACGCTGGCTCCCCGCGAGTCGGCGGCGGCGGTGCTCCAGCTTCGAGGCGCCGATTCCGAACATGACGGCCTCGCGGTGCGCTGCGAGGTCCGGACCACCCGCGCCGGTGTCGACTACGTGGCCCGTCATCGCGGCTCGACCTGGGTCCTGGCGACCGAGCGTGAGAGCGGTGTCTACGAGGTCTTCGTGCCGGGCAAGCCCGCCTTCCGCGTGCGGTTCAATCAAGAGGCGACGGATGCCGCGTCCGCCTCCGAGGTCCTCACGGCGCACACCCTGCAACGTGAGTCCGGGCGGGTCGCGGCCTTCGAGAAGAAGGCGTGGCCCTATCTGGAGAAGAAGTACACCGCGCGCGCCGAAGAGGCCCTGACGGCGCTGCGCGGAGCCTGTGGCACGTCGGCGAGCTTCACCTTCGACTGGAAGACCTTCGATGACGAGGTGATGGCCGATGTGGACGTCTGGGCGGCTTGCGCGCCGCTCTTCACCCAGGCGCGGAAACGTTGTGCCGCGCTGAAGGAAGTCACCGCGTTGACGTGTCGTTACGGACCCGCGCTCGCGCTGGAGCGCAGCGGCTCCACGCTCATCTTCACCACGGTCCGCGATGGCGCGGCCACCGGGGCGGCGTTTCTCGGCGGGAGGCTTGGACGATGAAGCGACACGCGGTGGTGATGGCTTGTCTGGTGTCGACGGTGGCGGTGGCGAAGCCGCCGGCGACGCTCGCGGACCTCCAGACCCTGGCCTCTCAGCAGGCCTGGGCGGAGCTGCTGGAGCGCGCGGAGGATGTCCCCCCCGCGACGCGCACGGATGCCTGGCGAGGCCTGGTCACGGAGGCCGCGACGGCGGAGGTCGAAGCCGTCACGCCCACGGACAAGGAGCCGTTCGCCGCCGCGCGCAAGGCGCACACCCTGGGCCAGCGGTATGCCTTCCTCGCCAAGGCCCCGGCCTACGCCACCGTGCGTGACGCGAGCGCGGTGAAGGGGCTGGAGCGCTGCCTCGCGAAGGACGGGCGCGACTGTGTCGAAACGTACCAACAGCTCGCGGTGGGCACGGGGCCTGAGTCCGCGCTGAAGGCCGCCCGGCTCGTGAAGCAGGGCCACTTCGCGTACGTGGCGATGCCGCTCTTCGCCCTGGCGGTGGGGGAGCGCAAGGACTCCGAAGCCTGCAAGGACGAGGCGCTCGGAGTGACGGTGCTCGCGGCGTTGGATCTGCCCAAGGACGACGCTCGCGCGGCGGAGGCGAGGAAGGTGGCCTTCGAGCGCTGTTGGGCGGCGCTGGGCGCGAAGCTCAAGGCGGCCACGGTGGGCGCCTCCTCCTACTTCCTGGAGAACACCTGCCAGCCCATGCGTGCTCGCAAGGCCCTCACCGAGCTGCAGGACGCCCTGTGCAAGGACGCGGAGCTCTGAGCTGAAAACCGGACCGGCGCGCGGCGATGCGCATCGCTCGCCCGCGTTGCGCCCGGCTGCTTCACGGAACATCCAGGGCCGTGAGTTGACAATGGCTGTCGTCTGTCTTAACTCATACGCATCATGAGGCCCGTCTCCTTCACTGCCCTGCTGATTGCGCGCTTCCCCGCGCCGGCGGCGGACGTGTGCCTTTCCCCCCGTCACGAGGTTCTGCTCGACATTTGAGCAGGCGGGCCGGAGTCCTTCCTTCGCGCGGGTCGCTGGTTCCCGCGTGTCGTGAAGCCCGGTTCCGCCCTGGCTCCGTCTGAGCCGTCGTGTGTCCTCACGCGTCCCTGAGCGGGCCTTTCGAGCCCCTCCGGCACGTCGCGCGTGCGTGCGCCCGACGGCTCCACGCCCGTCGTGTCTCCAACCGGCTCCTCAATCATTTTCCAACCCGCGGGCCTCCCTGCCCGACGGGAACAGGAGTCCTTCATGTCCCGCAGCACTCGCATCGAGCGGTATCGCAACATCGGCATCATGGCGCACATCGACGCGGGCAAGACGACGCTCACCGAGCGCGTCCTGTTCTTCACCGGTCGCATCCACTCCACGGGAGAAGTCCATGACGGCTCCACGGAGATGGACTGGCTGCCGCAGGAGAAGCAGCGCGGCATCACCATCACCTCCGCGGCCACCACCGCGTTCTGGTCTCCTCGTCACGGCCCCTCCTCGGGCACGCCCCATCGCATCAACATCCTGGACACGCCGGGACATGTGGACTTCACCATCGAGGTGGAGCGCTCCCTGCGCGTGCTGGACGGCGCGGTGGCCGTGTTCGACGCGAGCCAGGGCGTGGAGCCCCAGTCGGAGGCGGTGTGGCGTCAGGCGGACCGCTACGGGGTCCCGCGCATCGCCTTCATCAACAAGATGGACAAGGTGGGCGCGGACTTCGTCATGAGCCTGGAGTCCATCCGTGAGCGCCTGGGCGCTCGCGCCGTGGCGGTGCAGTGGCCGCTCGGCGGGGAGTCGGAGTTCCGGGGCCTCGTGGACCTGGTGCGCATGAAGACGCTCCGCTTCGACGGCGAGGGCGGTGAGTACCAGGAGGAGGAGTCCGTGCCGGAGGAGGCACGGAAGCAGGTGGAGACGCTGCGCCTGCGGCTCATCGAAGCGGCGGCGGACGTGGACGACGGAGTCATGGAGAAGTTCGTGGACGGGCGGCTGGACGCCATCACGGGAGAGGACCTGTCGCGGGCGCTTCGCGCGGGGACGCTGTCGCGCACGCTGGTGCCGGTGCTCGCCGGCTCGGCGTTCAAGAAGAAGGGAGTGCAGATGCTGCTGGACGCCGTCGTCGACTACCTGCCCGCGCCCTCGGACCTTCCGGCGGTGGAGGGACTCGTTCCGGGCACGGAGCAACGTGCCTTCCGCGGGCCTTCCGACGACAGTCCTCCGGCCGCGCTGGTGTTCAAGATGATGAGTGACAAGAACGTGGGCAACATCGTCTTCCTGCGTGTCTATTCAGGCACGTTGCGCGCGGGCACCGTCCTGCTGAATCCCGCCACGGGCAAGCGGGAGCGCGTGGGTCGGCTGATGTTCATGCATGCCAATCGCAGGGAGGAGGTCTCGGAGGTCCATGCGGGAGATATCGCGGCGGCGCTCGGCCTGAAGAACGTGCGCACGGGAGACACGCTGAGCGACCCCGAGGCACCGGTGGTGCTGGAGTCGCTCGGCTTCCCGGAGCCCGTGGTGCACCTCGCCGTGGAGGCGAAGTCGCCCGCGGAGCTGCCGAAGCTGGAAGAGGGCCTGCATCGACTGGCGGCGGAGGACCCGTCGCTGCGAGTGGGCGTGGACCCGGAGAGCGGCCAGGTGCTGCTGTCCGGAATGGGTGAGCTTCACCTGGAGGTGGTCGTGGACCGACTGAGGACGGAGTACGGCGTGGAGGCGCGCGTGGGACAGCCCAAGGTGGCCTACCGCGACACGCTCAAGCGCGCCGTGCGTCAGGAGTACCGGCACGTCCGTCAGACGGGCGGTCCCGGACAGTATGCGCGCGTGGTGCTGGACGTGGCTCCAGCGGCGCGAGGCGCGGGGCTCGTCTTCGTGGACGACACGAAGGGCGGCACCATTCCGAGGGAGCTGGTGCCCGCCATCCAGAAGGGTGTGGCGGGGGCCATGGAGCGCGGCGTGCGGGACGGCGTGGCGCTCGTCGACGTGGAGGTCCGACTGGTGGATGGAGATACGCACGTGCGCGACTCCACCCCTCAGGCGTTCGCCATGGCGGGCTCCCTGGCGCTCCAGGAGGCGGTGCGGCGGGTGGGCGTGCAGGTGCTGGAGCCGGTGATGGACGTGGAAGTCACCACGCCCGAGGAGTACGTGGGCGAGGTGTTGGGAGACCTGGCCTCACGGCGAGGCCGGGTGCTGGGGATGGAGACGCGGGGCAATGCCCGGGTGGTGTCCGCGCGGGTGCCCATGGCCAGCCTCTTCGGCTACGTGACGGGCTTGCGGGGCAGGACGCAGGGCCGTGCCCAGGCGAGCATGCGGTTGGGGACCTATGAGCCCCTGCCTGATGTGCTCCAGGCGTCACTGCCAGAAGCGCGGGCATGACGGATGGTGAAGAGGGCCCCGGGGCTGGATGCCTCGGGGCCCTCCTCGTTCGCACGACACTCCACAAAGCGGCTGTCAAGGGCTCGATTTCACGGGACATCCGTCCCGGGAGAGGGCAGGGTCCGCGGCCGAATGCGTGGAATGGGCGGGAGGACCCCCCTGTTCTCCGACATTCTCAAGCGGGTCGGCCGGCCGGGCCGGACCGCGCACCGCCAGGTGCCCTCGGGTTTGAACTCGATTGGGCTCGCTGCGCGGGCTTCCTTGCCTGGCGAGGAAGCAGACTCACTTCGACTAGGAATCCATGACTTTCGACGAATTGCAGCTTCACGACACCCTCCTGCGCGCGGTCAAGGCGGAGGGGTACACCACTCCTACGCCCATCCAGATGAAGGCGATTCCACACGCCCTGGCTGGGAAGGACGTGCTCGGCGTGGCCCAGACGGGTACGGGGAAGACGGCGGCGTTCGCGCTGCCGATTCTCCAGCGACTGTCCGCCAAGGCGCCGTCCGGGGGCGCGCGTCCCGTGCGTTGCCTGGTGCTCACTCCCACGCGAGAGCTCGCGGGGCAGGTGAGCGAGAGCTTCGCGACGTACGGCAAGAACCTGCCGCTGCGCCACGCGGTGATTTTCGGCGGCGTGGGCCAGGGCGCGCAGGTGCAGGCACTCAAGAGCGGCGTGGATGTGCTGGTGGCGACGCCTGGCCGCCTGCTCGACTTGATGGACCAGGGCTACGTGTCGCTGCGCTCGCTCGAGGTGTTCGTGCTCGACGAGGCGGACCGTATGCTCGACATGGGCTTCATCCATGACGTGCGCAAGGTCATCAAGGCGCTGCCCTCGAAGCGGCAGACGCTCTTCTTCAGCGCGACGATGCCGCCGGAGATTGTGGACCTGTCGCGCAACATCCTCACGGACCCCATCCGCGTGGAGGTGACGCCGGTCTCCAGCACGGCGGAGACGGTTGCTCAGCAGGTGTACTTCGTGGAGCGCGAGCAGAAGCGCGGCTTGCTCACGCACCTCTTGAAGGACGGCAAGATTGAGCGGGCGCTGGTCTTCACGCGCACCAAGCACGGCGCCAACCGGGTGGCCAAGCAACTCGAGGGCTCCGGAGTCACGGCCGCCGCGATTCACGGCAACAAGAGCCAGAACGCGCGTGAGCGCGCGCTGGACGACTTCCGCAACGGCTCGCTCCGGGTGCTGGTGGCCACGGACATCGCGGCGCGCGGCATCGACATCGACGGGTTGAGCTTCGTCGTCAACTACGACCTGCCCAACGTGCCGGAGCAGTACGTGCACCGCATCGGCCGCACGGGCCGCGCGGGCGCGACGGGCACTGCGGTGTCCTTCTGCGACGGCGAGGAGCGCGCGTACCTGCGCGACATCGAGCGGACCATCCGCCGCAGCGTGCCGGTGGTGGAGGAGCATCCGTACCGCTCGGGCCTGGCGGCGCCGCGTCCTGGGGCCTCGGCCTCGGTGGACGAGCCTGTCGCGCGGAGCTCGAACGGCGGTGGGCAGTCGAGGGGCGGGCAGGGCGGTGGTGGTGGCGGCCGTGGCAACCAGCCCGGCAACTCGTCGCGTCGTCGCCGGGGTGGTGGCGGAGGCCAGGGACGTCCCGAGGGCGGCCGTTCAGCGCGGGGTGGTGGCGGCTCCGCCGGTTCGGGTCGTGGCGGTGGACAGCAGTCGCGCGGTGGCGGTTCTCCGTCGCGTGGAGGCAGCGCTCCGTCGCGGTCTTCGGGCCCGGCGCCGGCTCCCGTGAAGGCGGCCGAGCCGCCTCCGCGTCGTCAGACGTCGAAGTGGCTGTGAGCTGAATCCCTCTGAAGGCCCGTGATGCGCGCTCGACGCGCTCACGGGGCCTCGAGGGTGATTGTTGGCGGTGACGGGTGGGCCGTTGTGACAGGCCCGCCGTCATGGCCACGAGGTGAACGGACTCGATTCGTCCGACCTCGAAATCCCGCACATGTTCGAGCTGGCTCCCGCGTCGCGCGGCGTCACTCACGTGCGGTGCTCGGTGGCGGAGCTCATGACTCCTCGCGAGGGGCCATGGCGGCGATGGTGCCCTGGGCCACGGCGACCAGTGTCTCTCCCTTCTCGGTGACGACGAAGATGTCGCAGTGGCAGACGGCCTGTCTGCGCCCGGCGTGCACCGCGCGGGCCCTGGCGATGAGCATGGAGCCCTGCGCGGGGCGCACGTAGTTGATCTTGAACTCCGACGTGACGACGGGCGCCGCCATCGCCGAGCCTCCCGCGAAGGTGAGCGCGTTGTCGGCCATGTAGCTGAGCACGCCTCCGTGTACGAAGCCGTGTTGCTGGCCCAGCTCCGCGCGCAATGGCAGCTCCAGCACGGCCTCGCCCTTGGTCAGGTGCACCAACCGGGTCCCCATCAGCGTGCTGAACGCCTGCTGCTTGAGCACCTGCTGACCCATCTCCATCAGTGACTCCACGGCGGCCTCCGGGCTGTATAGAATATCGTTCTAGAATATTGTTCTAAAGTAGGGTGGAGGGATGCGCAACCCGGGTCACCGGAGAGAAGAGGTCCTGAAGGCGGCGCTGGAGTGCTTCCTGGAGCGGGGCGTCGAAGGGACGACCCTGGCGGCCATCCGCGAGCGCTCGGGGGCCAGCACGGGGAGCATCTACCACCTGTTCGAGAGCAAGGACGCGATTGCCGCGGCGCTCTACATGGACGTCCTGGGCGAGTATCAGGCAGGAGTGGTGGAGGTACTCAAGGCGCAGCCGGGAGCCCGTGACGGCGTCGAGGCGCTCGTTCGCCACCACCTGGAGTGGACGCTGGCAAGGCCGGATGCGACGCGCTTCCTGATGGGCGCGCGCGGTGTCGCGGCCGTTGTGGCGGCCGAGGCGAGCATCCGCGAGCAGAACAAGGGCTTCTTCCGGCAGCTGAAGGAGTGGTGGCAGGCGCACGTGCGGGACGGTGCGTTCGAGGAGATGCCCTTCGAGCTCTTCCTCGCCATCCTTCGTGGGCCCGCACAGGAAATGGTGCGCGACTGGCTCGCGGGACGAACGAAGACGGACTTGCGCGCGGCCATCCCGGTGCTCGCCCGCGCCGCGTGGCAGTCCGTGAAGAAGCAGTCCCCCCGCTCCAGGAAGTGAGCGGAGGCTGACTGACTTGGGCGACTCGTCGCGAGCCCTTGCCCCGGTCCGTCACGGGTTCAAGTGGTCGACTCGTCAGATCGATGGCCGCCGCGGTGCCAGGTCGCGGAGCGCGCGCCTGTCGAGCTTGCCGTTCTGGGTCCTCGGCAGCTCCGACAACACCCGGAGCTCGTCGATGATCATGTACCGGGGCAGCCGCTCGGCGCAGTGCTGCTTGAGCTGGAGCAGGGTGGGCCTCGGGCCGTCGGCGGCCACGACGAAGGCCACCAGCCGCGCCTCCAGTCCGGTATCGGCGGCGACGACCCCCACCTCTCGGACGCCCCGATGGGACAGCAGCGCCGTCTCGATTTCGCCCGGCTCGATGCGTCGCCCCCGCACCTTCAGCATGTTGTCGCGGCGACCGAGGTACTCAAAGCCTCCGTCCGGAAGCTGGCGGCAGAGGTCTCCCGTCGCGTAGGGCCGCGCTCCCTGAGGAGGCTGTCCCCAGTAGCCCAGCATCACCGTGGGCCCTTCCACCATCAGCTCTCCCACCTCCCCGCCGCCAGGCGGCGTCGCTTCGTCCTCCGCCGAGCGGGCCAGCCAGACCCGGTCACCACAGCTCGCATGGCCGATGGGAACAGGCTCGGTGCGCTCGGGGGAGAGGGTGCCCACTTCATGGGCGGTGCAGACGTTCGTCTCCGTGGGGCCATACAGGTTGAAGAACCGCACGGCGCTCAGGCGCTCTCGCAAGGGGCGCAGATGGCGGACCGGGAAGGGCTCCCCCGCGAACAGCACGGCCCGGAAGGGCAGGTCCTCATGGGCGAGCAGCCCTCCCTCCAACATCATCAGGATGAGCGCCGAGGGCACCGAGTACCAGATGGTGAACCGCTCGCGCAGCACCAGCTCCACCAGCTTCTTCGGTGCGAAGGCCAGCGCCTCCGGGATGAGGGTGACCGAGGCGCCCCCGAGGAACGCCGCATAGAGGTCCAGCACAGAGAGGTCGAAGAAGAACGGCGCGTGGTTGCTGAAGCGGTCGTCCGGCGTGGTGCCCAGCAGCGCGTGGCTCCACTCGATGAAGGCCAGGGCGTTGCGCTGGCTGATGCACACGCCCTTGGGCGTGCCGGTGGAGCCGGAGGTGTAGAGGATGTAGGCCAGCGCGTGAGCGTCCAGACCGTGTCCGGGCAGGGGCGCCGGGGAAACTTCGGCCAGGCTCGCCCAGCCGAGCGCCGGGCCCGTGTCATCCACGAGCAGGAAGCGCAGGCGGTCCATGCCTCCGTTGCGAAGCTCGGTCGCGCGCGCCGCGCTGGTCACCACCACGTCGATGCGGCAGTCGTCGAGGATGAGCCGCGTCCGCGCGGCCGGGTTCAGCGGATCCAACGGGACGTAGGCGGCGCCCAGCCGCGCGATGCCCTGCATCGCGGCCACCGCGCGCGCGGACTTCTCCGTCCACAGTCCCACCCGGTCCCCTCGACGGACGCCCAGCCCCAGGAGGGCCCGGGCCACCTGGTTGGCGAGCGCGTCGAGCTGCCCATAGGTCAAGGTCTCATCGGGCCCCCTGACGGCGATGGCCTCGGGAGTCCGCGCCGCGGAGCGCATGACAATCTCGTCGAGCGTCATAGTCCCAACTGGCTGGCGATGATGTCGCGCTGCATCTCCGAGGTGCCGGAGAAGAGGGTGCTGGGAATGGCATCGCGCAGCACCCGCTCGATGCCCGACTCGGCGACGTAGCCCATTCCCCCGTGGATCTGGATGGCGTCCAGGCCGCATTGGACGACGGCCTCGCTGATGGCCAGCTTGGCGAGGGAGACCTCCATCGTCGCCTCCTGACCGCGGTCCATCAGCCAGCAGGCCCGGTACAGCAACAACCGCGCGGATTCGAGCCGCTGCTTCATGTCCGCCATCCGGTGGGAGATGGCCTGGTTCTTTCCAATCGCCCGCTTGAACTGCTTGCGCTGCCGGGCGAAGTCCACCGTCTGTTCGAGCACCCGCTCCATCAACCCCACATAGGCGCCGAACAGGCAGGCCCGCTCCCACTGCATGGAGCGCTTGAAGAGGGGCGCGCCCTGGCCCTCGGCCCCGAGCCGCGCGGCGGCGGGCACGACACAACCCTCCAGGTAGATGGGGGCGATGGGGGAGGTGGACAGGCCCATCTTCTGGAAGGGCCGTCCCACCGTCAGTCCCGGCGTACCTTTCTCGATGAGGAAGGCGCTCAGGCCCATGTAGCCGTGCGCGGCATCCGTGACGGCGTACACCAGGAAGACGTCGGCGACGGGCCCATTGGTGACGTAGCTCTTGCTCCCGTCGAGCACGTAGCCGTCGCCGTCGCGCACCGCCCGCGTCTTGAGCGCGAAGACGTCGGAGCCCGCCTCCGGTTCGGAGATGGCGTTGGCGCCGACCCACTCTCCCGAGCACAGCCGGGGAAGGTAGCGGCGCTTCTGCGCGTCGTCGCCACTCTCCAACAGGGGAAGCACGCATGCGAACAGGTGGGCCCCCACGGAGAAGACGAGCCCCGTGTCCGTGCACCCCCGTCCCAGCGCCTCCATCACTCGCGCCGTCGTCAACGTGTCCAGCCCGAGCCCTCCGTGGTGCTCGGGCACGGGCAGGCCCAGGAAGCCGAACTCACCGCATTGCCGCCACAGTCCACGCGGGAAGCCCTCCTCGTGGGCCGGCGCCTCCGGGTTCAGCGCCGATCTCGCGAAGGCCAGCGCGCGCTCGTACAGCTCCACCTGCTCGCTCGTCCAACTGAAGTCCATGCGGTCCTGACCCGTCGGTGGTGATTGGCTGGCAGCGCCGTGAGACTCATGGGGCGTCTGAAGACTCTCTTCCTCATTTGTGCAAGTCGTCAAGAATCTCCTGGGTTGGGTTGTTGTGACTGTGTATGTGAATGGGCGCACGACAATTGTCGTTGTGGATCATTTCGAGTGATTGACCTGTCGTTTGGGATTGCATTAAGAGTCCGACGCGATGCGGTGCGAGGCAATAGCCGTGGTGGGAATGGGGCTCCGCTTTCCTGGGGCCGAGTGTCCTCGAACACTGTGGAGGAATTTGTGCAAGGGATTGGACGCGACTGGCGACATCCCGGCGTCCCGCTGGGAGATGGGATTGCTGCATGAGCCCGCCCCGGACCGCCCGGGACGGATCCGTAACCGGCGCGCCGGCTTGCTGGACGACGTGGCCTCGGTGGACCCCCAGGCCTTCCGCCTCTCCAGGCGGGAGCTCCGGCAGATGGACCCCCAGCACCGCGTGTTGTTCGAGTGCGCGTGGCGCGCGCTGGAGGATGCGGGCATTCCCTTCGACACCCTTCGTGGCAGCAACACGGGCGTCTTCGTGGGAATCAACTTCAGTGACTTCCAGCGCATGCTCGCGCGGGACTGGGCGGCCCTGGATGGGTACTCGCTGCTGGGCACGACGCCGTCCTTCGCGGCCAACCGCATCTCCCACGCGTTCGACCTTCGCGGCCCCAGCACCTGTTCCAGCGTGGGGTGCGCCTCGTCCACGACGGCCCTGCACGAGGCCTGTCGGAGTCTGATGCTGGGCGAGGTGGATTGCGCGATCGCCGGTGGGGTGGAACTGATGCTCTCTCCGGACAGCAGCATCATGCTGTCCCAGGCGGGCGTGCTGTCGGCGCGCGGGCAGTGCCGGACCCTGGATGCGGGGGCGGACGGCTACATCCGAGGCGAGGGCGCAGGGCTGGTCGTGCTCAAGCCGCTGTCCCGGGTGGACGCGAGTGATCGCGTGTACGCGGTGATTCGAGGCAGCGCCGTCAACCACAACGGCCGGAACGAGTGGATCATGGCGTCCAGCGTCGAGGCGCAGACGGAGGTCATTCGCCAGGCCTGTTCGCGGGGCGGCGTGGAGGCCGAAAGCCTCGACTACGTGGAGCTGCACGGCTCGGCCTTCCTCAAGGGGGATGCGGCCGAGGCCATCGCGATAGGCGCGGTGCTTGGCGGTGCGCGCACGGCCCCGTGCCGGCTGGGCGCGGTCAGCAACAACCTGGGCTACCTGGGGGCGGCGGCGGGCATCGCGCAGTTCATCAAGGTGTGTCTGTCGCTGCACCACCGCACGCTGCCGCCGACAATTCATGTGGATTCCCCCAATCCTCACATCGCGTTCGGGGAACTGGGGCTGCGAATCCAGTCGGAGTTGGAGGCCTGGCCCGACCGGGGAACAGGTGCGCCTCCGCGCGCGGGCGTCGTGTCTACCTCCCTGGGTGGGTCCAATGCCTTTGTTATTTTGGAGGCTTCTCCAGAATTCCCTCTTACGGAAGGGATTGCAGCGCCTTCGTCGGGCCACCTCCTGGTGCTCTCGGCGCTGACCCCGGAGGCACTTCGCCAGCAGTCCCACCAGGTCCTGGATTTCCTTGCTGAGACCACCGACCCTGCCGGGCGGCTGGAAGATGTCTGCTTTACCGCGATGTTCAAACGACAGCACCACCGTCACCGCGTCGCGGTGATCGCCGGGGGGCGGGAAGGGTTGATGCGAATGCTGAAGGCATTCATCGATTCTCCAGAACAGACCCTCTGGGTGGAGGAGGGTCAGCCAACTCAAAGAGTTGAGGCGGCACGGACCTATCTCGAAAGTGGTAGGGTTTGGCGCGAGGCCCTTCCAGGGCGCGAAGGGAGATGTGTGAGTCTTCCCGTCTATCCCTTTCAGAGACAGCGCTTGTGGCCGGAGTGGCTTTCGCCCGAGGTGGTGTCTCGTGCCCCATCGCTTTCGCGGCCGGCTGCAGCCGAGGCGCCTGCTCCCCACGGGACGGCAGGGAAGGATTTCCGGGAGGGCGCCTCTGAAGCGCGCGAGGCCCGGCTGCTCGAGTTCCTCCAGGAGCAGGTCGCGGCGGTGCTGGAGGTGGAGCCCGCGGGGCTGGACGCGCGGGGCCGGACCCTGTTTGAGCTGGGGCTGAATTCCGTGGCCCTGGTGATGCTCAAGGGGCGCATCGCCCAGGAGCTGGGCGTCGCTCTCCCGACGACCCTCCTCTTCGAGCATCCGCGACTGGAGTCACTGGCCGCGCGGCTGCGCGGGCTCCTGGACTCTCAAGCGGGTGCACCCCCGGAAGCTGGCGAGGACGCGGCGTTGGTGGAGCGGATCTCCGGGTTGTCCGAGGCGCAGGCCCGCGAGCTGATCGCCCGGAAGCTCGCGGAGCTGAGCCTCGAGGAGGTGGGGTGATGAGCCGCGAGGATGGCACTGGCGTGGAGTTGACGCCGCTCCAGCAGGCCCTGCTGACCATCGAGAAGCTTCAGCGGAAGCTCGCGTCCGTCGCCCGGGCGGACGAGGGGGCCATCGCCATCATCGGGATGGGCTGTCGGTTTCCAGGTGGCGCCTCCAGCCCAGCGCGCTTCCGCGAGCTGCTCTGGAGCGCGGGCGACGCGCTGACGAACATCCCCTCTGAACGGCGAGCGCTCCAGGGCGTCCATGACCCCGA
Organism: Myxococcus eversor; assembly: GCF_010894455.1. Classification (GTDB taxonomy): domain Bacteria; phylum Myxococcota; class Myxococcia; order Myxococcales; family Myxococcaceae; genus Myxococcus; species Myxococcus eversor. The sequence continues at coordinate 396,568 of NZ_JAAIXY010000004.1, forward strand.
GTCCTCCACGCCGGGCAAGACGACGATGCGCCGGGCGGCGTTCGTGGAAGGAGTCGACCGGTTCGACGCGGAGTTCTTCCGCATCTCCCGGCGCGAAGCGGAGGGGATGGATCCCCAGCAGCGCTTCTTCCTGGAGGTGAGCTGGGAGGCGCTCGAGGACGCGGGGCTCGCGCCGCACCGGCTCGCGGGGACGCGGACGGGCGTCTTCGCCGGCATCCACGCTCGGGACTACGCGCTGATATCGGAGGGCGGGCTGGAGAAGGTCGGCGCGCACTACTCCACCGGCGTGGACGCCAGCTATGTCGCCGGACGCCTCTCGTATCTGCTGGGGCTCGAAGGGCCCAGCATGGCCGTGGACACGGCGTGCTCCTCCTCGCTGGTCGCGGTGCATCTGGCATGTCAGAGCCTGCGCTCGGGCGAGTCGACCGTGGCCATCGCGGGGGGCGTGAAGCTCCTCCTCGCGCCCCACCTGAGCGTGTTCCTGTCCAAGGCGGGGGCGCTCTCTCCGAGTCAGACCTGCCGCGCGTTCGACCGCGATGCGGACGGCATGGTGCAGGGCGAGGGATGCGGCGTGGTCATCCTGAAGCGGCAGCGGGATGCCGTTCGCGATGGAGATCGCATCCTCGCGACGATTCGCTCCACGGCGACGAACCACGACGGTGCGAGCGGCGGGCTGACGGTGCCGAACGTCCGGGCACAGGAGTCGCTGTATCGGCTCGCGCTCCAGCGCGCGGGCATCGAGCCGGGGCAGGTGGACTACCTGGAGGCCCACGGGACAGGAACCCGGCTGGGGGACCCCATCGAGTTGGAGGGGATCGCGAGGGTCTATGGGCGCACGCGGACTCCGGAGCGGCCGCTCTGGATTGGCTCCGTCAAGCCGAACATCGGTCACACCGAGGCGGCGGCGGGAATCGCGGGGCTCATCAAGGCGGTGTCCATCCTCCAGTCCGGAGAGGTCCCGCCCGCCCTCCACTTCGAGCACCCTACGCCCGAGTTCGCATGGGAGGGCTCCGGCATCGCCGTGGCTCGGGAGCGCATGGCCCTCACCGAGCAGGCCCGCCCGCATCGGGTCGCCGTGAGTTCGTTCGGGATGAGCGGTGTGAATGCCCACGCGCTCCTCGAAGCGCATCGGGAGGACGCCTCGGCATCGACGGATGCGGGGCCCTACCTGTTGCCTCTCTCGGCGCGCGGCGAGCCGGCCCTGAGGGAACTCGCCGGAGCCTGGTCGCGCCAGCTCTCGGAGCTCCGGGGCGTGAATCTCAGGGATGCCTGCTTCACGGCGGGCGCGGGACGCGCGCATCACGACCAGCGCCTCGCCTTCGTCGCCCAGACCCGCGAGGAGTTGCATGCGCTGCTGCGCCGCGCCTCGGAAGGGCGCGAAGGTGCGGGACTCTTCCAGGGACGGCTCAAGGGCCCGGCGGGACGTGGCGTGGTCTTCGTCCTGGGGGATGACGCCTCCGTGGCCTCGAGGCTCATGCGAGCGGGGCAGGGTCAGGAGCCGTCCTTCCTTCGCCACGTCGCGCAGCTCGACGGCGTCTTCCGTCAGGTGGCGGGCCTGTCGGTGTTCGAGCACGTGGGGCGGCGCGAGGGCGATGCCGTGGTCCTCCTCGCCTGTCAGCTCGCCCTGGTGGAGATGTGGCGCTCCTTCGGCGTCGAGCCCTTCGCTGTCGCGGGTCATGGCACGGGAGCGCTGGCCGCCGCTGTCATCGCGGGCGTGATCACCGTGGAGGAGGCGGCCCGGAGCGTCCTCGGGCTCGCGCATCCACAGCCGATTCCCGCCCGGCCGGCGAAGTGCCCCTTCTTCTCCTTCTCCGAGGAAGAGTGGCTCGATGCGGGTGCCGAAGGGACGACTGGGGACCTGACGAACCGGGACGTTCCCGAGGTGGACCTGTCCGCCGAGCATTTGATGGAGCGGAGTGCCTCGGTCTACCTGGAGCTGGGGTGTGAGGCCTCGCTCGGTGAGGCGTTGGAGGCCGCGGCCCAGCGACGGGGCAGGGACGTGCTCGTCCTGCACGCGGCTCCGGTGGACGGCGCGGATGCCCGGCAGGTGCTGCTGACGCTCGCCGCGAGGCTCTACTGCGCTGGCGTCCCCCTCCGATTCGAGAACCTCTTCCCCGAGGGAAAGAAGGTCGTCGCTCCGACCTATCCCTGGCAGCGCGAGCGCTTCTGGTGGGACGGTGCGCGGGAGTCCGCGAAGGCGTCGCCCGTGGCCGTCATCGACACCGCCGCATGCGAGGGGCTGTTCCACGAACTCTCATGGAGCCCTCGCGAGTCGGCGCGCGGGCAGGTCCGGCTGGATGGCGCGTGGCTCGTCATCGCCGAGGAGCCGGAGGCCACGGTGGCGCTCCGTGACGGACTGGCCGAGGCGGGTGGCGAGGTGGCGCTGGCGTGTCCAGGCGCGTCCTACGAGCGCGTGTCCGCTCGCGACTACCGCCTCGACTTCACCCAGGCCGCATCCTTCTCCCGGCTGCTTGGCGAACTGGCCTCGGCGAGCCGCGAACTTCGGGGCGTCCTCTTCGTGGCGCGCACCGGGAATCCCGAGGCGCTCGACGCCTTGAGCCGTGGCGTTCGGAGCCAGGCCGTCGCCGTGACGTCGCTCGTCCAGGCCCTGGCTCGCACGACGCTGGGGAGGACTCCACGGCTGTACCTCATCACCCGGGGAGCGCAGGCCGCGGGCGGAGACTCCGAGTCGGTGTCGCTCCTGGGCGCTTCCCTCTGGGGGCTCGGACGGGTCATCGCCTACGAGCACCCCGAGCTGCGGTGTACGCGAATCGATGTCGACGCCGTGTCGGGTGTGGAGTCGTCGCGCGCGCTCGTCGATGAACTCGGGCGCGCTTCTTCCACCGACGCGGAGGACGACGAGGTCGCGCTGCGCGGGGACAGACGGCTGGTCCCGAAGCTCACCCAGGGACGTCGGACTCCCTCGAGCACGAAATCATTCCGTCCTCGAGCGGATCGCACGTACCTCATCACCGGTGGGCTTGGCGGAATCGGGCTCCGGCTGGCCACGTGGCTGGTGGAGCAGGGCGCGCGTCACCTCGCGCTGTGCGGTCGGATGGGAGAGACCTCTGAAGCGCGTCGGGCCCTGGCGCCGCTACGGGCCTCGGGAGCGACGGTGGAGGTCTTCCGCGTCGATGTGAGCCAATCGGAAGCCGTTGCTGACCTGCTGCGGGCCGTTCGGAGTGGAGGACCTCCGCTGGGCGGGCTCTTCCATTGCGCGGGCGTGCTGGCCGACGGCTCCCTGCTTCAACTGGAGCCCCGGAGCTTCGACACCGTCATGGAACCCAAGGTGGACGGAGCCTGGAACCTTCATGCGCTCGCCACGGATGCCTCGGTGGAGCAGTTCGTCCTGTTCTCGTCGACCGCGGCGTTGATCGGTGCTCCGGGGCAGGGCAACTACGCCGCGGCGAACGCCTTCCTCGACGCTCTGGCCCGTCTCCGGCGCGCGCAAGGGCTGCCCGCCATCAGCCTCCAGTGGGGAAGCTGGGGAGAGGTCGGCATGGCCGCCGCTGACGCCCGGCGCGGTGCGCGACTCGCGGAACACGGCATGGCGCCCATGTCCGTCGAAGAGGCCTTGTCCGCCATGGCCCTCACGCTCGCCGATGCTCCCGTGGCCCGCGGCATCGCTCGCTTCGATGTGGAGCGCTGGAGAAACAGCCACCCGTCCGTGGCGGGTTCATCCCTGTTCCGTGCGCGGGTCCCCAGTCCACTCACGGTCGTCGCCGAGGACGCGCCTCGCAAGCTCCGGGAGGTGCTGCTCTCACTGGAGGGCTCCTCGCGTTCCCGCATGCTGGAGGCCCGGCTCAAGGAGATGGTGGGCAAGGTCAGTCGCCTGGAGCCCGAGCGCCTCTCCGCGACGGACTCGTTCGACGCGCTGGGCTTCGATTCCATCATGGCGTTGGAGCTGCGCGACCTGGTCATGGGCGAGCTCGACGTAGGGCTGCCGCTCAAGAGCTTCGTGGATGCGCGCTCCATCGCGCACGTGGCGGCCGAGTTGCTGGAGAAGCTCGCCGTCGCCAGCGTGATGGGCGGGGTGTCTTCGGAGCGGACCGACACGAAGCGGGTCCTGCTATGACGCTGGCCGAGCTCCTTCAGGCGTTGGCCGCGCACGGCATCAAGCTGAGCGTGGACGGCGAGCACCTGGCCGTCGACGCGCCGGACGGAGAGATTCCCACGGGGCTGCGCGAACAGCTCGTGGAGAACAAGGCGGCGCTGCGGGCCCTCCTGTCGGAGCAGGGCGAGCCCCTGTCGGAGACCCCGGTGGAAGTGGTGCCCCGGCCCGAGGAGCGGCACCTGCCGTTCCCCATGACCGAGCTTCAGCAGGCCTACAGCGTGGGGCGACAGGCCGAGCTGGAGATGAACGCGTCGATGCACGCGTACAACGAACTCGACTGCCCCGCGCTCGACCTCTCGCGCTTCGAGGAGGCGTGGAACCAGGTCGTGGCCCGCCACGAGATGCTGCGCGCCGTGGAGGCCCCGGGCTTCCAGCAGCGGATCCTCCCCTCGGTGCCGCGCTACCGGCTGCCCCTCGAGGACCTGCGCGGGCGTGGTCAGGAGGAGGCCGAGGCGCGACTCGTCGCCATCCGCGAGCGACTGTCCCAACAGGTGCTCCCGCTCGACCAGTGGCCCCTGTTCGAGCTGCGCGCGTGTCTGCTCGACGGCGACCGCGTGCGCCTCTTCATGAGCATCGATGGGACCTTCGTCGATGGGTACAGCTTCCAGATCCTCTACCGGGAGCTGGTGCACTTCTACCGGCACCCCGAGGTCGCCCCCTCTCCCGCGGACCTCACGCTGTCGTACCGGGACTATTCGCTGGCCGTGCACCACTCCCGAGGTGCCCGCTACGCGCGCTCGCTCGAATACTGGCGCGCGCGACTCCCGCACCTTCCTCCCGCACCGGACCTCCCGCTGGAGAAGGACCCTCGCACGCTCCGACGTCCTCGCTTCCGCCGCTGGTTCGCGCGCGTGGACGCCGAGGTGTGGCAGCGACTCAAGCAGCGGGCCCGGGCACGCCGGCTGACGGAGCCCGAGCTGCTGCTGGCCGCTTATGCGGAGGTCATCGCCCGCTGGAGCCGCAGCCCTCGCTTCACGCTCAACGTCCCGCACTTCAACCGGCTTCCCGTCCACCCGCAGGTCAACGACATCATCGGGACCTTCGCCAGCTTCACGTTGATTGAAGTGGACCACCGGCCGGAGCGCGGCTTCACCGAACGCGCGCTGGCGATTCGTGAGCAGCTCCTCCTCGCGCTGGAGCACCGCGAGGTAAGCGGCGTCGATCTGTTGCGCGAGCTGTTCCGGGCCCAGGGGCGGATCTCCGGCGCCATCATGCCCGTGGTGATGACGAGCTTCGCCTCCCACTCCAGGAGCCGGGACTCGCATTGGGTGGACTTCCTGGCGGAGGCGTTCGGTGGGCTCGTCGAGGCCCTCACGCAGACGCCGCAGGTGTGGATCGATCTCCAGATTGTCTACCAGGGGGGCGGCGTCTTCCTGAACTGGGACGTGGCGGAGGAGCTGTTTCCGCCCGGCATGCTGGAGGACATGTTCAACGCCTTCCACGCGTTGCTCCTCCGACTCGCGGAGGATGACGCGGCCTGGGAGCGCGCGGACCTGGACCTCCTGCCGGCGCGCCAACGCGAGCTGCTTGCCCGCGTCAACGACACGGCACGCCCGCTGAGTGGTGAACTGCTCCACTCCGGCTTCTTCCGGAACGCCGCCGCGCGTCCGGACGCGGTCGCCCTGGTCTCGGAGGGGAGCACGCTGAGCTACGGCGAACTGGCCCGGCGCGCCAACCGCCTGGGGCATGTGCTCCGCGAGAGGGGCGCCGCGCCCAATCAAGTGGTCGCGGTGGTGATGGAGAAGGGCTGGGAGCAGGTCGTCGCGGTGCTGGGCATCCTGAGCTCCGGCGCGGCTTACCTGCCCATCGACGCGGGCCTGCCGCTGGAGCGCCGCTCCTTCATGATGCGCAACAGCGGCGTCGAGCGAATCGTGACGCAGCCGAAGTTCGCCCGAGATGCCTGGTCGGACCATGTCCAGGTGCTGGTCCTCACTCCGGAGGCCTTCAGCGAGTACCCCGACGCGCCGTTGTCGACGGCGCAGCGACCCGAGGACCTCGCGCACATCCTCTACACGTCAGGCTCCACGGGCCAGCCCAACGGGGCGATGCTCACGCACGCGGGGATGGTCAACGCCATCGAGTGGACCAACCGGAAGTTCGGTGTCGGACCGGATGACCGACTCATCGCCCTGAGCGCGCTCCACCACGACTTCTCCGTCTACGACGTGTTCGGGACGCTGAGCGCGGGGGCGACGGTGGTGATGCCGGATGCGTCCCGGCGTCGGGACCCCTCGCACTGGGTCGAGCTGATGGCCCGTCACGGCGTCACGGTCTGGAGCACCGTGCCGGCGATGATGGAGATGCTGATGACGTACCTCGAAGGAGGCAACGTCCGGCTCTCGTGTCCGTTGCGGCTGGTGATGCTGGGCGGCGACTGGATTGCCGTCACGCTCCCCGGGCGCCTGCGGGCGCGCTTCGGTGGCGTGAGGGTGGTGAGCGTCGGAGGCCCGACCGAGACGTCACTGTGGAACATCACCCATCCGGTTGAAGAAGCGGACGAGCGCCGTCGCAGCATTCCGTACGGCAAGCCCATCGCCAACACCCGGTACTACGTGTTGGACGAGCGACTGGAGGAGCGGCCCCTCTGGGTGCCGGGTGAGCTGTGCTGCGCGGGCATCGGCGTGGCCCTGGGCTACATCGGCGCGGGGGCGGGTTCCCAGAAGTTCACCGTCCATCCGCGCACGGGCGAGCGCATCTACCGCACGGGAGACCTTGGACGCTACCTGCCCGATGGAACCATCGAGTTCCTCGGCCGCGTCGACTTCCAGCTCTCCATCCGGGGACAGCGCATCGAGCCCGGTGAAATCGAAGCGGCCCTGCTGCGGGAGCCGGGCATCCGCGCGGCCGTGGTGGGCGCCGTCGGTGAGCACCATGAGAAGCGGCTCGTCGCGTATGTCGTCCTCGCTGACGGGACGCGGGAACTCGACACGCGGCGGGTCCGCGAGTTCCTCTCGCGCACGCTTCCAGAGCACATGGTGCCGGCGACGTACGTCGTCCTGGACGCCCTGCCGCTGACCCGAAACGCCAAGGTGGACCGACGGGCATTGCCCCACCCGGACCTGGTCTCCCAGGCGAAGCAGGACACCGCGTCGGGATCGGCCGTCGCCACCGGAGGCAGTGGCGAGGCCCGCGCGCTCCAGGACGCACTGTCGAAGGCCGTCGGGGCCGTGCTCGGTGTTCCCGCGGTCCATCCGGAGCGCAACTTCTTCGAGCTCGGCGCCAACTCCGTGCATCTCATCCAGCTCCACCTGCGAATCAAGCAGGAGCTGGGGCTCACCATCCCCGTCGTCGAGCTGTTCGGGAACCCGACTGTCCGCTCCCTTGCGATGCGGCTTGGTGCCCCTGGCGCCGCCGTGAAGCCCGTGCCCGTCGCCGAGGCACCTCGGAAGCAGGGGGACCGGGACATCGCCATCATCGGGATGAGCGGTCGCTTCCCCGGAGCCGCCACGCTCGACGCGTTCTGGAGCAACCTGGTGGGGGGCGTCGAGTCCGTCGGCACCTTCACCGATGAGGAGCTGCTGGCCGCGGGCGTGAGCGAGAGCGCGTTCAGGGATCCCCGCTACGTCCGCGCCTCGGCGGTGATGGAGGGGTTCGACGCGTTCGATGCCGACTTCTTCTCCCTCACGCCCCGCGAGGCGCGCTCCCTGGACCCCCAGCAGCGCGTGTTCCTGGAGTGTGCCTGGGAGGCGCTCGAACATGCGGGCTACCCACCCAGCGCGTGCGACGCCGTCGTCGGGGTCTACGCCGGCAAGAGCGTCAGCCACTACCGTTATCCCTACCCGGACCTGACGCGGCCGATCAGCTTCTTCCAGGACCTCGTGTCCCAGGACAAGGACTTCCTGGCGACGCAGACCTCCTACAAGCTCGACCTGCGCGGGCCGAGCGTGAACCTCCAGACGGCGTGCTCGACGTCGCTCGTCTCCGTGTCGACGGCCTGCGATGCGCTGCTCGACGGACGCTGCGACATGGCGCTGGCGGGCGGGGTGGCCATCAAGGTCCCCCACAAGGTCGGTTACCTCTACGAAGAGGGCAGCATCTTCTCGGGAGATGGCCACTGCCGGCCGTTTGATTCCCGGGCCAACGGCACCCTCCCTGGAAGCGGGGCCGGCGTCGTGGTCCTCAAGCGCTTGAGCCAGGCGCTCGCCGACGGGGACCGCGTCCTCGCGGTCATCAAGGGCTCGGCCGTCAACAACGATGGGCACCGGAAGGTCGGCTTCATGGCGCCCGGTGTGGAGGGGCAGTTCGACGTCGTCCGGCGCGCGCACCAGCACGCGGGTGTCGACCCGCGGACCATCTCCTACGTCGAGGCGCATGGGACGGGGACCGCGATGGGCGACCCCATCGAGATCGCCGCGCTGACCCGGGCCTTTGGTGAGCAGACGGAGTCGCGGTCCTGTGGGCTGGGCTCGGTGAAGAGCAACATCGGACACCTGGACAGCGCGGCGGGAATCGCCGGACTCATCAAGGTCGTCCTGTCCCTGCAGCACCGCACGCTGGCGCCCTCGCTCCACTTCGAGCAGCCGAACCCGCGCATCGACTTCGAGCACAGCCCCTTCTACGTGGTCGACAAGGCCATGCCCTGGAACGTGGCGAGCGGCCCGCGCCGCGCGGGAGTCAGCTCCTTCGGCATTGGCGGCACCAACGCCCATGTCGTGGTGGAAGAGGCTCCCGCGACACGGGGTGTGGAGGCCTCGGCGACGCTGAGGGACCGCTCCCGCCATCTCCTGACGCTCTCGGCGCGGAGCGACGCGGCGCTGCGCCAGCTCGCGGGCCAGTACCAGTCGCTGCTGGAGGGCACCGACGCGGCGCTCGCGGACGTGTGCTTCTCCGCGAACACCGGCCGGGTCGCTTTCGAGCATCGGCTCGCCATGGTTGCCTCGGAGCGCGGCGACATGGCCGCGTTGCTCGGCGCAGCGGCGAAGACGGAAGAGCGTCCGGGGATGGTGCACGGGGTGCTCGACCCGAAGCAGTCGCCGAAGGTCGCGTTCCTCTTTTCGGGGCAGGGCTCGCAGTACGTCGGGGCCGCTCGCGAGCTCTATCCGACGCATCCGGGCTTCCGCCGCCGCATCGATGCGTTCGATGCGCTGCTGCGCGGCGCCTGGACACAATCGCTCCACTCGGTGCTCTATCCGGAGCCGGGGCAGACCTCGCCCATCGACCAGTTCGACTACGCCCAGCCGGTGCTCTTCGCGTTGGAGTACGCGCTGGCCGAGCTGTGGATGTCCTGGGGCATCCAGCCCGATGTCCTGCTCGGACACAGCACCGGAGAGCTGGCGGCGGCGTGCCTCGCCGGCGTGTTCAGCATCGAGGACGGGCTGAAGCTGGCGATTCATCGCGGACGCCTGATGCATCAGCTCCCCGAAGGCGGAAACCTCGCGGTCTCCACGGGGGAGGCAGAGGTCCGCGAGGTCCTGGCGGCAGGCGGTTGGAGCTGCTCCATCGCCGCGCTCAACGGCCCCGACAACGTGGTCGTCTCCGGTCCTCCCGGCGAGCTGCGAGAGGTGGCCTCGGCCCTGGAGTCGAGAGGCCTCAAGGTCCGGCGCCTGAACATTCCGCGCGCGGCCCACTCGGTCATGGTCGAGGCCATCCTCCCGGAGTTCCGGGCCGTCGCCGCCACGCTCACCTACGCGCGGCCCGCGATTCCCATGGTCTCCGGGATGACCGGCGAGCCCGTCACGGAGGCCATCGCCACGCCGGACTACTGGTGCAGCCAGCTCCGCGACCCGGTGCGCTTCGCGGAGGGCGTGGAGCGCCTGTATCGCGATGGGGCGAGGGTGTTCGTTGAGATAGGACCCAAGGCAACCCTGCTCGGCATGGCGGCGCGGTGCCTTCCAGAAGGGGAGTGCGCGTGGCTGCCGAGCCTGCGGTCGGAGGATGGCGGCTGGCAGCAGATGTTGGAGAGTCTGTCGGCCCTGTACGTGCGAGGCGCCCGGGTGGACTGGGCGGCTTTCGATGCGGGCTTCGCCCGGCGCAAGGTGGCGCTCCCCACGTATCCCTTCCAGCGCCAGCGGTACTGGGAGGAGGGGGCGGGGCTGCAGCGCCTTCATGGCGCGAGCGTCGCTCGGCAAGAGCATCCGCTGCTCGGCGCTCGGGTTCCGTTGGCCGTGCTCGGGGCCGACGCGCTGCTGTTCGAGACGACGCTGGGTCCCTCGACGCAGGCGTTCCTGGGACAGCACCGCGTCTTCGGGACGCCGACGCTGCCCGCCACCGCCTACGTCGAGATGGCGCTGGCCGGAGGTGCTCGGCTGCTGGGGACGAAGACGCCGCGGCTGGAGAACCTGTCCCTGCTCGCGGCGATGACGTTCCCTCAGGACGCCGGACGCAGGGTGCAGTGCGCGGTGAACAGGGGAGAGGCGGGCACGGCGACGGCGCGCATCTTCAGTCGCGCCATGGGTGACTCGGAGGGTGAGTGGATCCTCCATGCGACCGGGACACTCCGCGCCCCTCGCGACGGCGAGCTTGCCTCCATGGAGCCGGGGCACGACGCGGTGCTCGCGACGCTGCGGACCGCTCCGCTCATCCAGGACCCCTATCGAAGGGCGCGCGAGTCCGGCGTCGACTTCGGCGCGGAGTTCCAGGGCATCACCGAGCTGCGCCAACAGGGAGAGCAGGTCCTTGCCCGCATCGAGCGGCCCGCCATGCTCGGAGGCAACGGCGCCTTCATCGCGCACCCCGCGCTGCTGGATGCCTGTCTCCAGGTGGTGGGGGGCGCCTATCCAGACCCGAGCGCTTCCGAGCTCTATGTGCCGATGAACATCGAGAGCCTCGTGCTGTTCGGAGGACTCGACGAGCGGATGTGGAGTCACGCGGTGGTTCGGCCCGTGGACGCGACGCGGAAGCGTCTGCGCGCCGACGTCAGCGTCTTCGGAAGTGACGGGCGGCTGTGCGCGCGCGTCCTGGGAATGGAGCTCCAGCGGACGAGCCGGGAAGCCTTGAGCCCCGCGACACCGGCATCGTTGGACGGATGGCTCTATGAGCGCCGGTGGGAGCCGCTCGCGCTGGAGGCGACAGTTCCTGCTCCGTTCGAGACGGGTGGCGGACCGTGCCTGATTCTCGCGGACGAGCGCGGACTGGGACGTCAGCTCGCGCAAGCGCTCGAACGCGACGGACGAACGTGCTTCCTGGCGTTCCGCGGACAGACGCTTCGGACCCTCGACGACAAGCACTTCGAGTTGCCCGAGGACCCCGAGGCGCTCGCTGATGCCCTGCGGACACTGGGGCTTCCTGCTTCACTGTCGGACGTCATCCTGCTGTGGGGACTCGACGGCGCGGATGCCGAGGACCTGGACCCGGCGCACCTCGACGCGGACACCCTGCGTGGATGCGGGAGCGGACTCGGGCTGCTGCGCTACCTCATCGAGCGCGGATACTCCGAAGCGGTGTGGCTGGTCACCCGGGGAGCACAGGCCGTGGTCGCGGGGCAGCCACTTCCCGGGATTGCGCAGTCGCTGCTCTGGGGCATGGCACGACCTGTCGCCATCGAATCATCCGAGCTGGATGTCCGGTGCGTCGATCTCGATCCAAGCAGCGAGTCGGATGCTCAAGTGGAGGCGATCGTCCGGGAGCTCCACGGTCGCTCCGAGGTCGCCGACAACCAGGTCGCCTTCCGTGGTGGCCGCCGCGTCGCGCGGCTGCGAAGGGTCGCGTCGCGCGAGGTGATGACTGCGTCCTCGATGCGAGTGGAGTCCGACTCCATCCGGGCTGATCGCAGCCAGCTCGTGGTGGGCGGACTCGGGCGGCTGGGGTTGCTGACGGCGGAGCTCCTGGCTCGGCGCGGCGCGCGGAGCCTCGTGCTGACGGGACGTGGCGCCGTGGGACTGGAGGCGACCGAGCGGCTGGCTCGCCTGCGTGCGCGAGGGGTGCGCGTCGAGTACCGACAGGTGGACGTCGCGGACGAGGCCGCGCTCGCGGCGCTGCTCCAGGAGATTTCGGACGACCTGGCGCCGCTGGGCGGCGTGTTCCACTCGGCGGGAGTGCTCGATGACGGTGTCCTGCGTCAGCAACGCTGGGCCCGCTTCGAGAAGGTGCTGCGGCCCAAGGTGAAGGGCGCCTGGAACCTGCACCGCCAGACGGCGCATCTCGCCCTCGACCACTTCGTGTTGTTCTCGTCGGTGGCCTCGCTGGTCGGCTCCGCTGGACAGTCGAACCACTGCGCGGCGACGGCGTTCGAGGACGCGCTGGCGCACCACCGTCGCGCCACCGGGCTGGCGGGGCTGAGCATCAACTGGGGCGTGTGGGCCGGTGACGCTGGCGCGCGCGTGGACGTCGGCGCGCAATCCCACACCCCGGGCTGGGGTGTGCTCCCCGTGCAGCAGGGACTGCGGGCACTCGAAGCGCTGCTCACGAGTCCTGTCGCCCAGGTGGGCGTCGCGGAGATCGACTGGGCGGTGTTCGGCGGCGGTCGCCCCGCGCCCTATGACGCCGAGCTGCGGGAGGCCGCGCGGGGGCGGACCGTGGAGCGCGCGCGCTTCCTGGAGACGCTCTCCCAGTCGCCCGTCATGCATCGCCGGAAGCTGCTGATGGACTACCTGCGTGAACAGGTGGCCTGGATTCGTGGCGCGGGCTCCGGTGCGTCGGTGGATCCAACGCAGGGCTTCAACGAGATGGGGATCGACTCCCTGGCGGCGTTGCAGCTCAAGAACCGACTCCAGAGCGGCTTCGGGCTCTCGCTGCCCGCCACCCTCGTCTTCAACTACCCCACCACCGAGAAGCTCGCGGAGCAGCTCGCCACCGCGTTCATTCCCCTGGAGTTCGCCTCGCCCACCGTCGCGCGTCCCGAGGCACCGGACGTGGGCACGCCCGCACTGGAGAACCTGTCCGAAGCCCACCTCGCCCACATGCTCGATGAGCAGCTCTCGAAGATGAACTAGGGGCCCGCCATGTCAGCCGAGGGAAACTACGGGGACTTGATGAAGCGCGCGCTCCTGAAGCTCCAGGACGCACAGGCGCAGCTCGATGCCCACGCGCGGGAGCGGCATGAGGGCCTGGCGATCATCGGCATGGGCTGTCGGTTCCCGGGAGGTGCTTCGAGTCCCGATCGCTATTGGCGGTTGCTCCTCGAAGGCACCGACACCATCACCGAGGTCCCTCCCGAGCGGTGGGACGCGGACGCCTTCTACCATCCGGACCCGGACCAGCCCGGGAAGGTCTACTGCCGGTACGGCGGCTTCCTGGAAGACGTCGATCAGTTCGAGCCCCGGTTCTTCGGCATCTCTCCGCGCGAGGCGGCGCGGATGGACCCTCAGCACCGGCTCCTGCTGGAGGTCGCCTGGGAGGCACTGGAGCGCTCCGGGCGCAATCCGACGTCACTGCATGGAACCCGGACGGGCGTGTTCGTCGGGATGATGGGGCAGGACTACACGCAGATCGCTACCCAGTCCGCAGAGCTCATCGACGCCCACACCGGGGCGGGCAATGGCGCGAGCGTCGCCTCGGGTCGGCTCTCGTACACGTTCGGCTTCCAGGGGCCCAGCCTCACGGTCGACACGGCTTGCTCCTCGTCGCTGGTCGCCGTCCACCTCGCGCTCCGCGGCCTGCGTCATCGCGAGGTCGACTTCGCGCTGGTGGGCGGGGTGAACCTGGTGCTGTCGCCCGTCGCGACGCTGATTGAGTCGCGCGCGCACATGCTCGCCGCTGATGGTCGCTGCAAGACCTTCGATGCGGCGGCCAATGGGATTGGCAGGGGAGAGGGCTGCGGAGTCCTCGTCCTGCGGAGGCTCTCGGATGCCATCGCGGATGGGGACCCCATCGTCGCGGTGATTCGTGGCTCGGCGGTCAACCAGGATGGTCGGACCAGTGGGCTGACTGTTCCGAACGGGCTCGCCCAGCAGCAGGTCATCAAGGATGCCCTGCGGGATGCGCGGGTCGAAGCACCGCGCGTGGGCTACGTCGAAGCGCACGGGACCGGGACGGCGCTCGGTGACCCCATCGAACTGGAGGCGCTCGGCGCGGTCTACGGCGACCGGACGACGCGGGAGCAGCCGCTGGTGGTGGGTTCGGTGAAGACGAACCTGGGCCACCTCGAAGGCGCGGCGGGCATCGCGGGGTTGATGAAGGCGGCTCTGTGTCTGGCTAACGAGGAGGTTCCGCCTCACCTCCACCTGCGGACTCCCACGCCGCACGTCGACTGGAGCCGGCTGTTCGTCGAGGTCCCCACCGCTCGGCGTAGCTGGCAGGGCGCGGAGCCCCGCTTCGCGGCCGTGAGCTCGTTTGGTTTCTCGGGCACGAACGCGCACGTCATCCTGGAGTCAGCGCCGCGCCCGGAGCAGAAGCCTGCTCGGAGCCCCGCGCACCCCCTGAATTTGTTGACGCTCTCGGCCCGCTCGGGCGGCAGCTTGCACCGGCTGGCGGAGTCGTTCGCGGACGAGCTCGCGGGTGCGCGCAAGGACGCGCTCGCGGAGGTCTGCCACACGGCGAATGTCAGTCGAAGCTCGCATGAAGAACGCGCGGCCTTCGTGGCCTCGACCTCCGAGGAGATGGCCGCCGCCCTTCGCGCCTTCGGTCGCGGTGAGTCCCGGTCCACCGGCACGTGGGTGGAGGGACAACGAGGCGCGGAGCCGCCGCGCGTCGCATGGCTCTTCACCGGCCAGGGCGCCCAGTACGTGGGCATGGGGCGGGAGTTGTTCGACACGGAGCCGGGCTTCCGTCGCGACCTCCTCCGCTTCGAGGAGATCCTCCGGCCCCAGCTCGACCGGCCGCTGACCGAGGTGCTGTTCCAGGACGACGGTGGTGCCCTGAACGAGACCCGCTACACGCAGCCGGCCATCGTGGCGCTGGAGCTGGCGGTGGCCGGACTGTTGCGCTCGTGGGGCCTCCCTGCCGATGCGGTCCTGGGCCATAGCGTCGGTGAGTATGCGGCGGCCATCTTCGCCGGTGCGATGAGCCCCGAGGTGGGACTCCCGCTCGTGGCCGAGCGCGCGCGACTGATGCAGGCGCTGCCCGAGCGCGGCGCGATGCTGGCCCTCTTCACCGACGAGGCACGCGCGCTCCGGGCACTGGCGGGTCATGACCGGGTGACACTGGCGGCCGTCAATGGACCGCGGAACACGGTGGTCTCTGGAGCGGAGACATCACTCGCCGCCATCGCTCGCGAGCTGGCCGCCGAGGGCATCGAGAGCCAGCGCCTGAAGGTCTCCCATGCCTTCCACTCGCCGCTGATGCAGCCGATGTTGGAGGAGTTCGCGCGGGTGGCCGGGCGCGTGCGACTCCAGGCGCCCCAGGTGGCGCTCATCTCCAACCTCGACGGCGCCGAGGCGGGCGCTTCCTTCACGCTTCCTGACTACTGGGTCCGGCACGTCCGCGAGCCGGTCCGCTTCTCGGAAGGACTCCGCACGCTCGTCCAACGTGGGGTGCGCGTCTTCCTCGAAGTGGGGCCGAAGCCGGTCCTGTCGAACCTCGCTCGCGATGTGGTGGCCCCCGAAGCCGCGCTGTTTCTGGAGACGCTGCACCCCCGTCGCTCGAATTGGGCGGGGCTGCTTCGCGCCCTGTCGGAGCTCTACGTCCGTGGCGCACCGGTCGACTGGGAGCGCCTCGACGCCGGACGCGGGCGTATCGCTCTTCCGACCTATCCGTTCGAACGCCAGCGGCACTGGCTGGATGTGCCCGCGCCCTGGGCTCGTCCCGTGCGGTCCACGACGCACCCTCTGCTCGGCGCTCGTTGGGACTCCGCGGCGCTGCGGGAGGGCACCACGGTGTTCTCGCAGGAGTTGGAGGCCAAGGCTCTTCCACTCCTGGGTGACCACCGCGTGTACGGCAAGGCGGTGGTCCCCGCCGCGGCCTTCGTGGAGATGGTGGTCGCGGCCGCGGCCCAGGTGTCGGGCTCGGAGTCGATGACGCTGGAGGAAGTGACGCTCCACCAGCCCCTCGTCCTGCCGGAGCAGCGGACGCGCGTCGTCCAGACGCTCCTGGAGGAACAGGGCGCGGCGGGCTTCACGTGCACCGTGATGAGCCGGGAGGACGCTCGCCAGGAAGAGGGGAGTGGTGCGCGTCCCTCCTGGACCACCCACCTGACCTGTCGTGTCTCCGCGCTGAGCGCGACGCCGCCTCCTCGCGCGGAGCTGGAGGCGTGGCGCCAGGGCTGCCCCAGCCCCGTCGACCTCGAGGCTTTTTCCGAGGCGATTCGCCAACGCGGGCTCGACTACGGTCCCTCGCTGCGGGTGCTGTCGTCGCTCCAGCGGGGCCCCCACGCCGCATGCTCCTCCAGCGAGGTGGAGGCGCGTGGCGTGAGCTACCGCGCCCATCCGGCCCTGCTCGATGCGTGCCTCCGGACGGCGGCCGCTGTCACTCCGCTGTCGTCAGACGACGCGTTGCTGCTCCCGGTCGCCATCCACCGACTCGACTTGTACCAACGACTGCCCGCACGACTCTGGACGCTCGCGACGCAACGCGCGGAGGTCGGAGCGACAGGACACCCCACCACGGACCTGACCCTGTGCGCCGATGACGGCACCGTGGTCGCGTCCCTCACGGGGCTCTCCGTCCGCAAGGCCGAGCGGGAGGTGTTGCTGCGCGGACTCGACGTGGACTGGCAGGAGTGGCTGTACCGCGTCACCTGGAGCCCGTGTCCCTCTCAGGACGAGCTGCGCCCGGTGGGCCAGCGTTGGGTCCTCTTCATCGGAGACGGGGGCTTCGGGGACGAACTGGCCTCGCTGCTCGAACAGCGGGGAGCCCGAGTCACTCTCGTGCGCAAGGGCCTGGCGTTCAGCAGTGGCTCCGACGGCATCCAGGTGGACCCCGCGATGCCCACCCACTTCGACCGCTTGTTCTCGGAGTGGGAAGGCACGCCGCCCCACGGTCTCATGTACCTGTGGGGCCTCGACGGGGGACCTGACTCGGAGGCTTCGCTGGAGGCAGCGCGGCTCTCGGGCTGCGTGGGCGCGCTGCATCTGGTGCAGGCCCTGTCGCGAGCCTCCTGGGCTCCCATGCCCCGGCTCATCATCGCGACCCGGGGGACCCAAGCGCTGCCCTCCGATGCCCAGGGGCCGCGCATCGCGCAGGCGCCGTTGTGGGGATTCGGGCAAGCGGTGGCGACCGAGCTGCCGGAGCTGCGATGCCATCGTGTCGACCTCCCCGGCGAGCCCGTTGCCGGCGAGGCCGAGGCGTTCGTCCGTGCGTGCGCGCTTTCCGAGCACGAGAACCAGGTCGCCGTGCGCGCAGGGGGGCTGTTCACCGCGCGACTGGAGCGCGCGCGCACTCGCGCGGCGACCCGCACGCTGGCGATCTCCCCGGAGGCGTCCTACCTGGTCGCCGGTGGCCTGGGGGGACTCGGGCTCCGACTCGCGGGCTGGCTCGCGGAACGGGGCGCACGGTACCTCGTCCTGCTGGGAAGGCATGGCCCTTCGGCGGAGGCCCAGCGGCAGCTCGACGCACTGGCGACGCGGGGCGTGCACGTGCGCGTGGCCCTCGCGGACCTCGCCTCGCACGAGGAGGTGGCGGCGGCCCTGGTCCAGCCGCGCGGCGCCCCGCCACTGCGAGGCATCTTCCACGCCGCGGGAGTCCTCCGCGATGGCACCCTGACCCATCAGACCGCTGAGAGCTTCCGCGAGGTGCTGGCACCCAAGGTCCAGGGCGCGTGGAACCTTCACGTGCTCAGCACCGGGATGGCGCTGGACTTCTTCGTCTGCTTCTCCTCGGCGGCCTCGCTCCTGGGGACTCCGGGCCAATCCAACTACGTCGCCGCGAACGCCTTCCTGGATGGACTTGCACACCTCCGGCACGCGCAGGGACGACCCGCGCTGACGCTCAACTGGGGCTCCTGGGCGGAGACGGGAATGGCCGCGCGGCTGGGCTCGGGGGCCGCGCGGTCGCCCGGTGCACTGGGGTTCGGGACGATTCCGGTGGAGCGCGGACTGGAGATCCTGGAGCGCCTCATGGGCGGAGCGAGCGCCTCGCTCGGTGTCTTCCCCGTCGACTGGTCGCGACTCGCGGAGCAGTGGCCGGGGTTGGCGCGTCAGGCCTTCTTCCAGGGACTGCTCGGTGGGGCGCCGCTCCAGCCGCGGTCGCCTGGCTTCCGCGCTCGACTGGAGGCGGCCGCGCCGAACCGGAGGTTGGAGCTGCTGCGTCAGCACGTGACGGAGCAGGTGTCACGGACGCTGGGGCTGGCGGAGTCGGAGCGGCTCTCGGGCAGCGAGCGGCTGTTCGACCTCGGCTTCGATTCGCTGCTGGCGGTGGAGCTCAAGAACCGGCTCGCGAGCAGCCTCGGCAAGAGCCTGCGCTCGACCCTGGTCTTCGACTTCCCCTCGGTGGGCGGGCTCGTCTCGCATCTCGCGGGAGAGCTGGGGCTGGGTGAGGACGCCCGGAAGCCCGTGGAGGACCCGACGCGAGACGACGCCCTGGTCGCTGAAATCCAGGCCCTGTCGGAAGCAGAACTCACCTCACTCATCGACCAGGAGCTGGTGAGCGCGCTCACCCGCTGAGGACCGGATGGCGAAACTACCGACACGCATCTCCGAGCTGCCGGCCGTCAAGCTCGCGTATCTCGCGAGCCAGCTCCGCGCCAAGAAGGACCTCCTGGCCGCGGAGCCGATCGCCGTCGTCGGCATGTCGTGCCGCTTCCCCGGCGGAGGCGAGCTGCCGGAGACCTTCTGGGAGTTCCTTCGCGACGGAGGAGATGCCACCCGAGAGGTGCCACCCGAGCGCTGGAACATCGATGAAATCTACGACCCCACGCCGGGCGCACGGGGGAAGGTGTACACGCGTAGGGGCGCGTTCATCGAGAACGTCGACCTGTTCGACCCGACGTTCTTCGGCATCCCTCCGCGCGACGCGAAGGACATGGACCCGCAGCAGCGCATGCTGCTCGAGGAGTGCTGGCGAGCCCTCGAACGCGCGGGCATCCCCCCCGCGGGGCTCACCGGGAGCCGCACCGGCGTCTTCGTGGGGTTGATGCACAACGACTACAACGTGCTCGGCTTCACCGCGGGCGTGGAGATGCACTCCGCGTCCCTCAACTACCCCTCGATGGCGGCAGGGCGCATCGCCCACACGCTCGGCCTCCAGGGGCCCGCGCTCACGGTGGACACCGCGTGCTCTTCCTCCGCGGTCGCCATCCACCTCGCGTGTCAGAGCCTGCGCAACGACGAGAGCGACCTGGCCCTCGCGGGAGGCGTCAGCCTGAGCCTGTCGCCCCTCACCATGATGTTCGAGTGCCAGAACCGGATGCTGGCGGTCGACGGTCGCTGCAAGACCTTCGACGCGTCCGCGGATGGCTTCTCGCGCGGTGAGGGCTGCGGTGTCGTCGTGCTCATGCGCCTGTCGGACGCGCTGGCCCAGGGCAACCTCATCCTCGGCGTCATCCGGGGCTCGGCGCTCAACCACGATGGTCGCAGCAGCGGGTTGATGGTGCCGAACGGGCGCGCGCAGGAGCGCGTCATCCGCATGGCGCTGGAGGGCTGCGGCGTGGAGCCCGAGCAGATCAGCTACGTCGAGGCCCACGGCACGGGGACCTCGCTCGGCGACCCCATCGAGATGGAGGCGCTGCGTTCGGTCTTCGGCCGCAAGCCCACGCGAGGCACGCCGCTGTTCGTGGGCTCCGTGAAGACGAACATCGGGCACCTGGAGGCCGCCGCCGGAGTCTCGGGGCTCATCAAGGTGCTCCTGGCCCTCCAGAACGAGGCCATCCCCGCGCACCTCCACTTCTCGCGGCCGAACCCGAACATCCGCTGGGATGACCTGCCCGTGGTCATCCCCACCGCGCTGCGGCCCTGGCCCAGAGGCGAGCAGCGGCGGCTCGCGGGGCTCAGCAGCTTCGGCTTCAGCGGCACCAACGTGCACCTCGTCGTGGAAGAGGCGCCCGTCCTGCCCCGGCCCCCGGTGGAGCGCGAGCGCCCCATCCACCTGCTGACCCTGTCCGCGAAGACGGAGGCCGCCCTGGAGGCGCAGGTGGAGGTGCATGAGTCCGCTCTGTCGGATGACAACGTGGTTCTCGGGGACTGGTGCTTCACGGCCAACGTCGGCCGGTCCCACTTCGAGCATCGCGCGGCCGTCACGGGCGCCACCGCGGACGAACTCCGGACGGGCCTGTCGCGGCTGCGCGCCGAGAAGCCGCGTCCCCAGCGCGAGCCGCGACGGGGGACGGAGAGCCCGAAGCCGGTCTTCCTGTTCACGGGGCAGGGGTCGCTTCGTCCCGGAGTGGGCCGAGAGCTCGCCGAGACCTGGCCCGTGTTCCGCGCGGCGGTGCGGCGCTGTTCGAGCGCTCTCCTCGGGCTGATCGAGCCGCGGCTCGAGGACATCCTGCATGGCGAGGAGTCCGCCTCCCTGCTCGCGGACACGCGCTATGCCCAGCCCGCGCTCGTGGCGTTCGAGTTCGCGCTCTCGGAGCTGTGGACCTCCTGGGGAATCGTCCCGGGCGCGGTGGCCGGGCACAGCCTGGGCGAGTACGCGGCGGCCGTGGTCGCCGGGGTCCTCTCCATCGAGGACGCGCTGAAGCTGGTCGTCGAGCGCTCGCGGCTCATCCACGAGGCCCCGGGCGAGGGCGCGATGCTGGCCGTCAACGCGTCCCTGGAGTCGCTGACCCAGGAGCTCGCCGCGCGCTCCCATCTCATCTCCCTCGCGGCGATCAACGGCCCCGAGGACCTGGTCATCTCCGGGGACCGCGCGGCGATCTCCGAGGTCGCGGGGGAGCTCGCGCGCAAGGGCATCGCCTGCAAGCCGCTGCCCGTCACGCACGCCTTCCACTCTCCGCTGATGGACGCGGTGGTGGCGCCCTTCGAGGCGTGCTTCGACGGGGTGCCGCTCGCGGTGCCGCGAATCCCCTTCGTCTCCGCGCTGGAGGGCAGGCTCGTCGCGGAGGAGCTGACCCGGCCCGGGTACTGGTGCCGCCACCTGCGTGAGCCCGTCTCCTTCGCCGCGGCGCTGGAGGCCCTGCGCGAGCAGCAGCACCGGACGTTCCTCGAGGTGGGCCCCGCGCCGGTCCTCTCGGGCATCGGTCTGCGCGGCTTCCCGGACGCGGAGGAGCTCTGCTGGCTCCCGAGCCTGCGCCCCTCGTCCGGAGAGACGGCACAACTGCTCTCCACCCTGAGCGCGCTCTACGTGCGCGGCTTCGAGGCGGACTGGACCGCGTTCGATGCGCCCTTCGAGCGGCGGTCGGTCACGCTGCCGACGTATCCCTTCCGCCGCGAGCGCTATTGGATCGACTCCGCGACAGGCGGCTCCCCGGGCTCCATGTCGGAGCGGGGGACTGCTCGCGACAAGGTCCATCCGCTCGCGGGCGTACCGTTGTCCCTGGCGGGGACGAAGGAGCTGCGCTTCGCGGCGCGCTTGAGCGCCCGTGAGCCCTCGTTCCTCGCCGAGCACCGCGTCTTCGGAACGACGGTGCTGCCGGCCGCCTGCTACGTCGAGATGGCGCTGGGGGCCGCGCACTTCGCGGCGCGGTCGGAGCCGTTGTTCGATCTGCTCTCGTTCGAGCTGGAGCGCCCGCTCGTGCTCGGCGAGGGCTGTGACGTCCAGACGGTGCTGACGCCGGAGGCGGGGCGCACGCACTTCGAAATCCACGGTCAGGCCACGACGGGCACCGAGCGGGACTGGGCTCGCCTCGCCCACGGGTACATCGTGGAGCACCGCGAGTCCGCGCGCCCCGTCGACCTGGACGCCGAGCTGTTCGCGCGTTTGTCTCCGCCCCGTCCGGTCGACCCGTTCTACGAGCTGATGGCACGCCATGGCATCGAGTACGGTCCGTCGTTCCGGGCCATCGACGCGCTGAGGTTCGGCGAGAAGGCCTGTCTCGCCCATGTCCGGCTGCCCGACAGTCAGGTCGTCGGGATGGGCGAGTACCGGCTGCATCCGCTCATCCTCGATGCCTGCTTCCAGACAGTCGCCGCGCTGTTCATGGAGGAGGCGAAGGAGGCGACGGACCACCGGCAACGGATGCCGGTCGCCATCCAACGCCTGCGCTGGTTCAAGAAGCCCGGAAGCAGCGCCTGGGTGCATGCGCGCCACGACGGCCGCTCCTCCACCTCCGACGAGCTGCTGAGCATCGACCTGCGCATCCTCGGAGAAGGGGGAGAGGTCATCGCCGAGGTCGAGGGACTGCTGCTGAAGCGGATCGACCGGCGCGCGCTGATGACCTCGTTCTCCGACTCCGCGCGGGAGCTGCTCTTCGAGCTGGCGTGGCGTGAGCAAGAGGCACCCCGGGCGTGGACCCCACTTCCTCCCCAGCCCGGTCGCTGGCTGTTGCTCGCGGACTCGGGCGGCGTCGCGGAAGGGCTGAAGGAGCACGTCCTGCGCCACGGCGGGACGTGCGAGGTCGTGACACCGGGCCCGGGCTACGAGCGCTCCGAGCCGGGCCACGCCCGCATCGACCCGAACGACCCCGAGGGCTTCGCCAGACTCCTCCAGGCGCTGTCCGCGGAAGGCGCCGCGCCGACGACCGTCGTCTGTCTCTGGGGGCTCGACGAGCCGGGGACCACGGCGCTCTCGCCGGAGTCGCTGGCGGGTGCCACGGCGCGAAGCGCGACAGGCGTGCTCCACCTCGTCCAGGCCATGGCCCGCGCCACCTGGGCCCAGCGGCCCGCGCTGTGGCTGGTGACCCGAGGCGCCGTCGCGGCCACGCCGGGGGATGTCGTGGAGGGCCTCGCGCAGTCGACGCTCTGGGGGCTCGGCCGCGCCGCCGCCATCGAACACCCGGAGCTGGGCTGTCGGCTGGTGGACCTGGACGACGCGGAGGACGCGGCCTCGCGGTTGTTCGAGCGGATGGCCCGTGCGCCGGGGGAGAACATGTTGGCCCTGCGAGGCTCCCGGCTCCTCGCGGCCCGGCTCGTGCGGCCTGGTGCTCCGTCGAGCAGCGCCAGTCCGATGAGGATTCACGCCGACGGCGCGTATCTCATCACAGGAGGGCTGGGCGCCCTCGGGCTCGCCACCGCGGCGTGGCTGGTGGAGGCCGGGGCTCGCCAACTGGTCCTGGTTGGCCGCGGAGCGCCGGGCGAAGAGGCGAAGCTCCGACTCGACGAGCTGCGCGAGCGCGGCTGCGAAGTCTTGGTGGCGCGCGCCGATGTCTCACGCGCGGAAGACGTGCGGCGGCTCGTGGAGGAACTCACCGCGAGAGGCTCGCGGCTGCGGGGCATCTTCCACACCGCGGGCGTGCTGGAGGACGGCGTGTTCCTGCGGCAGGACCGGGAGCGTCTCGCGCGCGTGCTCGCGCCCAAGGTGCTGGGAGCGTGGAACCTGCACCAGGCGACGGTCGGGCTCCCGCTCGACCTCTTCGTCATGTACTCCTCCGCGGCGTCGCTCATCGGTGTCGCCGGGCAGGCCAACTACATGGCCGCCAACACCTTCCTGGATGCGCTGGCGCACCACCGGCGCGCGAAGGGGCTGCCCGCGCTCAGCGTCAACTGGGGGCAGTGGGCCGGCGGAGGAATGGCCGAGAAGGCGCGGGGCAAGGGGCGCGCGTCGACAGCGGACGCCACCAGCCTTCCGCCCCAGCGCGCGCTGCGGATTCTCGAGGAGCTGCTGGGCCGGGACGTCGCGCAGATGGGCGTGGTGCCCGTCAACCTCTCCTCGCTGGAGGCCACGCCCTCCACGGGACATGGCCCCCTGTTCTCCGAGCTGGCCATGCGTGAGCAGGCCCGCACCGCCGGCACGGCGCGGATGGTGGAGCTGTTGGAGGAGTTCAGGCGCGCGGATGGCACGCGTCGGCGCGGACTCCTGATGCACTACGTCCAGGGCCGCCTGGCACCCATGCTGGGCTTCACCCCGGAGCACGAGATGCTCCAGAAGAAGATCTCCCTGAACGAGATGGGGCTCGACTCGCTGCGCGCCGTCGAGCTGAAGAACCGCATGGGCCGGGAGCTGGGCGTGGATCTGCCCATGGCCCGCTTCATCGATGGAACCGGGGTCGCCGGAATCGTGGAGGCGCTGCACGAGCAACTGGAGCTCAGTGAGTTGCTCGCGCGTGTCCCCATTCCCTCCGCTCAGTCCGAGATCGAGGAGCTGACGCTATGAAAATGGGAGAGCTGCTCGCCGAGCTGAATCGGCGGGGCCTCGAGGTCTGGGCGGAAGGGGAGCACCTGAAGCTCCGAGGCCCGAAGGGGGCCGCGGGCGAGGACCTCCGGAAGGTGCTCGCCGAACACAAGCACGAGCTGCTGGCGCTGCTGCGAGAGCGGCACCGGGTGAACGAGGAGCGCCCCATCACCCCCGTCGCGCGCACGGGGCCGGCCCCGCTGTCCTACGGGCAGCAGCGGCTGTGGTTCCTCGACCGCCTCGAACCGGGAGGTGTCGCGTACAACCTGGTCATGCCCATGCGCGTCGAGGGGCACCTCGACGCCGTGCTCCTGGAGCGCTGCTTCGTCGAAATCGTCCGGCGCCACGAAATCCTCCGCACGCGCTACGCCGAGCAGCAGGGCGTCCCGGTCCAACTCGTCGACCCCGAGCCACGGCTCGAGTTCGTGGTGATGGACGAGACGGAGGTGTTCGCCTACGAGCCCGGGGGCACGGAGGAGTTCCTCCGCCGCGAGGGGGAGCGGCCCTTCGATTTGTCCGAGGGCCCTCTGACCCGCGTCCTCGTGATCGACCGGGGGCCGCGCGGCCAGTACGTCCAGGTCTGCCTGCATCACATCTCGGCGGATGTCTGGGCTCGGGGAATCCTCATCCGCGAGCTGATGACCCTCTACGGGGCCTTCGCTCAGGGGCAGCCCTCGCCGCTGCCGCCGCTGCCGCTCCAGTACTCCGACTTCGCCATCTGGCAGCGGAGCCATCTGCAGGGCGACGTTCGCCGCGACCTGGTGGACGCCTGGAAGCGACGCCTGTCCGGGATGCCTCCGCTGCTGGAACTCCCCGCGGATCGCCCGCGCCCCCGGGTGCAGACCTATGCGGGAGGGGAGGTCCACTTCGAGATGGGGCCTCCGCTCACCGAGGCCCTGAAGGCCCTGAGCCATGCGGCCAACGCCACGCCGTTCATGGGCATGCTGGGCGCCTTCTTCGTCCTGTTGCACCGGCTCACTGGACGGGAGGACCTGGTCCTCGGCGCCAACTCCATCAACCGGACCCGCACCGAGCTGGAGCCCCTGGTGGGCTTCTTCGTCGACAACCTGGTAATGCGCGTGGACCTCGGAGGCCGCCCGGGTTTCTCCACCGTGGTGGAGCGAGTCCGGGAGGTGGTGCTCGATGCGTTCGCGCATCAGGACCTGCCCTTCGACCTGCTTGTCGAGGAGCTGAAGCCCGCGAGAAACCCCGGCTACAACCCGCTGTTCCAGACCGTGTTCTCGTGGACGCGGGCACCCGGCGGGATTCCGGACCCGAGCGGGATGAAGATCCTCCCGCTCGAGTTCGAGACCACCACGTCCCGCTTCGACCTCAACCTCTTCGTGGAGGACCACGGAGACCGGCTCACGGTGCGGTTCGTGTTCAACCGGGGCCTCTTCGACCGGAGCACCCTCCAGCACTACTCGGACTGCTTCCAGGTGCTCCTCCAGGGGCTCCTCACAGAGCCCCAGCGGCCCGTGTCGGAACTCCCCCTGCTTCCGGCCGCCGACCGCGAGCGCATCCTCCGACAGTGGAACGACACGCGCGCTGAGGGAGGAGCCAGCGGGCCGTGTCTGCACGAGCTGTTCGAGGCCCACGCGGCGCGGACCCCGGACGCCTGCGCCCTTGTCGTGGGGCACTGGGAGCTGACCTACGGCGAACTGGACCAGCAAAGTGATCGGCTCGCGGTGTCGCTCCAGGCGCTGGGGGTGGGACCCGAGACGCGGGTCGGCGTCTGCATGGAGCGCTCGCCCGGGCTCATCGTGAGCCTGCTGGCGGTGCTCAAGGCGGGCGGCACGTTCCTCGCGCTCGACCCGGATGAGCCTCCCGCGCGACTGCGGCGCATCGTCGGCGATGCCCATCCTCGGGTGCTGCTCACCTCGGGTGCGCACCCGGAGCTGGAGGCCGTCGCGACGGTCCTCCACGTCGACACGTCGGGAGCACACTTCCTGGACGCCATCGGCAAGCGCCTGCGCCGGGACGTCACCCCCGACCACCTCGCCTACGTCCTCTACACCTCCGGTTCGACGGGCCAGCCGAAGGGCACGGAGGTGACGCACCGGAGCATCGTCAACTACCTGAAGTGGAGCGTGGAGGCGTACCGGCTCGACGAGGGCACGGGGAGCCCGGTGCTCGGGTCCATCAGCTTCGACGGCACGCTGACGAGCCTCTTCGCCCCGCTCATCTCGGGACGCGCCCTGTTCCTGCTTCCACGGGGACAGGAGCTGGACCTGTTGTCCTCCAGGGACTACCTCGAGCAGGGCTTCAGCTTCATCAAGCTGACGCCCTCCCACCTGCGGGCGTTCGACGGCCTGGGGCGACTCCGGGAGGTGCTCGAGCGGACCCACGCCGTCGTGCTCGGTGGCGAGGGCCTTCATGGCGGAGACCTGGAGACGTGGCGCGAGCAGCGCCTCGCCGCGCGCATCATCAACGAATACGGCCCGACCGAGGCCGCCGTGGCGTGCTGCTTCCACGAGGTGTCCACGGGAGGAGGACCGCTCCCCGAGCGCATCCCCATCGGCAGGCCCATCCCCAACACCCAGTTGTACGTCCTGGACCGGCAGGGACAGCCGGTGCCCGTCGGCGTGTCGGGTGAGCTGCACATCGGCGGCGCGGGGCTGGCCAGGGGATACCTGGGGCGTCCGGACCTGACGGCCGAGCGCTTTGTCCCCAACCCCTTCGCGAGCGAGTCTTCTGGCCAGGAGGGGACGCGGCTCTATCGCACGGGAGATCTGGCCCGGTACCTCCCGGACGGCACGCTCGAGTTCCTGGGTCGCCTGGACGACCAGCTCAAGATTCGCGGCCACCGCGTCGAGGCGGGAGAGGTGGAGGCCGCCCTCGCGCGGCACCCGCAGGTCATCCACGCCGCCGTGGTGTTGCAGCGCGCTCCGGGCCAGGAGCCCCGCCTTGTCGCCTACGTCCAGCCCGCGGATCCACGCACCCCCGGTGGCAGGGAGGCCCTGGAGGCAGCGGTGCGCGAGTTCCTCCAGGAGCAGCTCCCCGAATACATGCGGCCGTCGGTCCTCCTCGTCCTCGACGCGCTGCCACTCACGTCTAGCGGCAAGGTCGACCGCAAGGCCCTTCCTCCGCCGCCCACCGGGAGGCGGGAGAGCGGGCTCGCGGTGCGCGGCGCGGGGGCGCTGACCGACACGGAGCGAAAGCTCCAAGGCCTCTTCAGCGAGGTGCTCGGTCTCGACGCCGTGGCGCCCGGCGCGAGCTTCTTCGACCTGGGAGGGCACTCGCTGCTGGCCATCACCCTCATCGCGCGCATCCGAAGCGTCCTGGATGTGGAGGTCCCCCTCAACGAGATCTTCGAGCGGCCCTCGGTGGAGGGGCTGGCCCGGTGGATCGACGCGCAAGTCGGCGCGGTGGCCTTGCGACTGCCCGACGGCGTGGTGGCGCTGAAGCCGCGAGGACGCAACCCGCCGCTGTTCATCGCCCCTCCCTCCGCGGGCAATCCCGCCGTCTATGTCTCCCTGACGCGTCACCTGAGTCCCGAGCAGCCTGTCTTCGGCTTCCAGATGCCGGGCCTGATGGACGACGGCGTCCCCAGGGCCACGATCGAGGAGACGGCGGCGCACTACGTGGACGTCATGCGACAGCTCCAGCCGCAGGGGCCCTATCGCATCGCGGGGTGGTCCTTCGGGGGCATCGTCGTGTGCGAGATGGCGCGCCAGCTGGAGGCCCGAGGAGAACAGGTCGCGTTGCTCGGCCTGATTGATGGCGCCTCGCTCGACCGCAAGGCCGCGCAGGACAGCCAGGACCTCCGGCAGGCGGTCTCCACGGGCTCGCAGCTCGTGAAGGTGCTGGTGGAGACCCCACTTCCACGTGACTACGAGAGCTTGAAGCTCGTGGGCGAGTGGATGGGAATCAGCCTGCCCGAGACTCCCAAGGACCTCTGGCGCAAGGACTCGGGCGGGCGGCGCACCTACCTGCGCAGATTCATCAAGGACGTGGCGCGCACGGCCCGCAACATGCTGGTCACCCTGCGGGCCGAGCGCTCCTACACCTTCACCTCGTATGGCGGCCGCGCCACCCTCTTCAGGGCCGAGCCTCCGAGCGAGGGCAGGGATTCACTCGTCGACAGCGTGCGCAGGTTCGCCCCCAATGGCGTGCAAGTCATTACGGTCCCCGGCAATCACATGACGCTCATCATGGAAGAGAAGAACGCCGCGGTGCTGGCTTCACGGCTTCAACAGTGCCTGGACGCGGTTGCTTCCGGGATGCCAATGCAAGACACCCCTCGGGCGCTGTTGCCCGCGAACGGGTGGAACGCGCAGTTCTCGAAGGAGGTCGCGTGATGCCGCATCGAATCCTGTCAATGGATGGTTCCTCCATCTCCGGTGGAGAGGGATATGTCACCACTGGGATGCTCGGAGCGCTTCGGCAGACGCTCGACTCAGGAGGCGACCGACGAACCCTGCTCAATCAGGTGGACCTCTTCGTCGGCACCTCCGCGGGTTCCTTCAACGCGGCCTTCTTCGCCAGCGAGGCGGACCCCGACAGCGCCTTCGACAAGAGCCTCCAGTTCTGGGGCGAGGCCGTCGCGATGAACCGGAAGGGCGTGTCCCTGGGACGCTCCCTGCGGGCGCTGGCTGGCGCCAGCTCGTTCCTCGACTCGAACTACATGCGCGACTTCCTGGGCGGCTACTTCGGGATGACGACGCGGCTGGGAGACCTCAAGCGCAAGGTCGTGATTCCGAGCTTCCAGCTCGATGGGCATCGCAAGGGCGTGCGGACCTGGAAGTCGAAGATCTTCCACAACACGGGCCCGGACAATGACCCCGACCTCAACGAGTTGCTCATCGACGTCCTGATGCGCAGCGGGTCGCCTCCGCTCTCCTATCCCATCTATCAAGGGCTCAAGGACCAGGGCAGCGGCTACGTGGATGGCGGGCTCTACGCCAACAATCCCTCGCTCGTGGGACTGGCGCAGGCCATCAACAACATGTCCCGTCCGAACAAGCACGAGCAGGTGGACACGCTGGCGACCGAGCCGCCCAGCCTGGACTCCATCCTGGTGCTGTCATTGGGCAACGGCATCATGTCCACCTATCTCGCGCCGACCTTCCGCGCCGGAGAGGCCAACTGGGGCTTCGCCCGGTGGCTCCTGGACTCAAAAGACTTGATGGTGCTGGTGAAGATGTTGCTGGAGGCGGGCTCGGACGCGGTGAACTACCAGTGCCGAATGATTCTCCGGAAGAAGTACTTCCGGCTGAACCCCATCGTCGAGCAGCGGATCTCCGCCTATGACTTGCAGCAGGTGGGGACGGCGCTCGTCGAAATGCTGAGCCAGCAGTCCACCATGGACCAGCTCCAGCGAACGCAGCACTGGCTCGAGAAGTCCGGCTGGCTGGGGGATTCGCAGCAGGGCGCGCAGCCCTCACAGGTCGGGACCTGATGTGCGGGGGAGCACGAGCGTGGCCTGCGAATGGAGAGGTGAGCTGAGATGACCCGGATCCTCCTTGTCTCGGGAAGCGGCGGCGTGGGCAAGACGACGGTGGCGGCGACGACGGGCCTGGCGGCCTCGCGTCGGGGCCTGCGCACGCTGGTCCTCTCCTTCGACTCGACCCGGGACTTGAGTGCCTCCTTTGGCCTGGAGGTGCCGGTGCTCCCGGGGGCCAGCGGCCTGCCCGTTCGCCTCAATGACCATCTGCACCTCCAGGAGTTGGATGTCCCATCGGAGCTTCAGCGCCGCTGGAGCGAAGGCCGTGGCGAAGTGGCCGCGCTCCTGGGCGGTGGGCTGGAGGACGTGACGGCGGAGGAGGTGGCGCTCACTCCGGGGCTGGACGCGCTGCTGGCGCTCCTCGTGCTCGGCGATTACCTCCGTGCGCGGACGTACGAGTTCATCATCATTGATGGGCCTGGCACGGGGGACGCGCTGCGCTTCGTCGGCGGCGCGGACGCCGTGAGCTGGTATGCGCGCAGGTCGAGGGCACCGGAGCAGAGTGCTCGGAGGGCGAGGCCCTCGCGCACGAACCCCGACGTGCTCCACGGGGCCAGTGACAAGCTGATGGACGTGGGCGCGCTGCTGCGCGACCCCACCGTGACGACCCTGCGGCTGGTGACCACCCATGACAGCCGGGCCGAGCAGGCCACGAGGCGCGCCTGCACGGCGTTCAGTCTGCAAGGCATTGCCCTGGATGGTATCGTCCTCAATCGCCTCGTGCCGGCGGGGACGGACGAGGTCCTGGAGCGGCACCCCGCTGTCGAAAACCTCCAGCGCCTCGTCGGCCCCATCCCCGTGACAGGGATTGAACTCCAGGCAGGGGAGGTCGTGGGAGAGGGGACGCTCGAGTCCTTCTCGACGCTGCTCTATCGAGGCGAAGACCCGTCGCGACTCATGGTCATCCATTCCGCGCATGGGATTGGAAAGGATGCCGTGGATGTGTACAGGCTGGAGGTCAAGCTGCCCTTCGTGAGCAAGGAAGAGGTCACTCTCTCCCGGCGCGAGGCGGAGCTCGTCATCCAGGTAGGTGCCTTCCGCCGCAATCTCCTGCTCCCCAGGATGGTTGCGCCGCTCGCCACTGTCGGGGCGAGCATGGATGGCGACAAACTTGTCGTTGAGTTCAAGAAAGAGAGGGTTTGAAAATGACCTGGCAGAAAAAGCGTTTGCCGAAGGGCTTCTTCCGGCTCGAGACCCAGCCCGAGGAAGGGGCCAAGGTCGCCGAGGTCGTCGACGCCGTGATTCCAGGAGGAAAAGGCTTCATCCAGCAGCTCTTCCGCGCGAAGAGGGACGTGCTGCAGGCGGTCTCCCACCTGCTCCAGGCGCAGATTCACGAACTGGAGCACATCGACTCGGCGATCCAGGCGGGGGCACCGCTCAGCCCCCGCATGATGACCATCAAGCAGTTGATGGATGAGGCCAGCGCGAAGCTCCGCGCGTCCAAGGGCGCTCCCCCCCACGAACCTCCGGCGCACGACCACGCCAGCGCCCCGGGCAATCCCACACACGGCGTCGCGGGAAGCGCCAGGAGCACGGAAGCGGGGCCGGGCAGCCGCCCCGGGCCCACGGGCCCAGAGAGAATCAAGCCCACCTAGTCCGGGTCATCCGCGTCGTACATCCACGGTTTTCCTCGCCACGAGGGTGGGCGCTGTCCCGCCACGGGTGAGGTGTCGTCGAGAGGCGGTCTCATGGAGCAGGACGGACAGGGACGTATCCTCGCGGAGCGACTCGCCGCGCTTTCGCCCGAGCGGCGGGCGTTGCTGGAGCTGGCGCTGAAGGGGCCACGGGCCCCGGCCCCTCGCGCGCCGGGCCCGCGTCCTTCCATGCGCGAGGTGCTCCAGGAGGGGACGGAGGACTTCGCGACGCTGGCGCTGCTACCGGAGGTCGCTCCGTCGTTCTCCTGGTTGTTGGCGGCGCGGGGCTCGCGGACGGATGAGCAGTCCCGGCTCCTGGAGGACGCGCACCGCGACCTGCGCGGGGCGTTGTTCAGGGCCGTGGACCTCACCACCTGCGCGCGGGTCCTCGGCTTCGGGGGCGGTGACGGCCGGGAGTGGGTGGCGCTGGCCCGGCGGCCCGGGACATTTCAAATCATCGGTCATGCGTCCTCGCCCCAGGACGTGGAGGCGGCCCGCGAGCGCGTGCGGACCCGCTCGTTGGAAGGGCGCATCCAGGTCGTGACGGGCGGGCTGGATTCCGAGGGACTGGAGGCGGGCTTCGATGTCGCCTTCGGACTGGAGGCCCTCCGCCATCCGGAGGAGCGCGCCTCGCTCTTCGCGGCCCTGGGGAAGAAGGTCCGCGAGGGTGGGCGGCTGGTCCTCGGGGACGTGTTCCTGAAGACGGGCCTGTCGCTGCCGCACGTCGAGCGGCTGTCCTTGCCCCTCCTGGAGGAGCTGGTCAGCTGGCTCACCACGAATGGCTTCCTCGTCGTGGACTGCGTGGATGCGGCCCGTGAGGCGGGGAACTTCCTCCACGAGCCCGAGATGGACGCGCGGCTGTCGCAGCTCGGTTGGGGCCACGAGGATGCACGTACGGAGGCGGCCCGGGCGTACGAGGTGATGGGAGGTCTGCTCCGAGGAGGCGCGGCGGCGTATCTGCTGCTGACCGCGGAGAAGCGGAGCGAGCTGGAGCCACGGCAGGTGGAGGCGCTGAACCGCGAGCGCTTGATGACGGTTCCTCGCTACGCCGACCTGCCGCACACGTGGCTGTATGCGCCGAGGTGGCGGCCCGTCGCGAGCGGTCCACGCCTGGAGGATGCCCCCTCGCCGCCAGGGCACTGTCTTGTCTTCGCCGACAAGGGTGGACTGGGCGGAGCGCTCGCGAGGCGCGTGGGCGACGCGGGGGGCCGCTGCACCTTCGTCCATCGGGGCGAGGTGTTCCGACAGAACGAAGACGGCGGCTACGAGGTGCCCATCCGGAACCCGGAGGCCTTCCTCCGGCTGACGGAGGCGCTGTCCGCCGCGGGGACCGTGCCTTCCCACGTCGTGTACCTGTGGGGCCTCGATGTTCCGGAGCCCGAGGGACTGACCGTCTCTCAACTCCAGGACGAGACGCTCGATGCGTGTGGCGGCATCCTGTACCTCACCCAGGCGTTGCTCAAGGCGGGCGCGAGCCACCCGGCTTCGCCTTCGCTCTGGATTGTCACGCGAGGAGCCCAGCGCGCGGAGGACGCGGGAGGCCTGCCGGGCCTGCTGGGTGCTCCGCTCTGGGGCGTGGGGAAGGCGATTGCCTATGAGCACCCGGAGCTCGACTGCCGCCGGGTCGACGTGGATCCCCAGCGTGGACTGGAAGAGGGCGCACAGGCGCTGTGGACGGAGCTGCGCTCTCGCGACGAAGAGGACCAGGTCCTGCTGCGCGAAGGGCGCCGCCACGTGCTGCGACTGGCGAGGCACCGACAGTGGGACTGGGAGGGCGCGGGCCACCTCCAGCTCCGAGCGGACGCCACCTATCTGGTGACAGGGGGCCTGGGCGGCCTGGGCCTCCAGGTGGCGCGGTGGATGGTCGAACGGGGGGCGCGCAACCTGGTGCTCCTGGGGCGCAAGCGGGCCAGCGACGTGTCCGCGGAGGAGGTGCGGGAGATGCGCGGCCGGGGCGCGGCGATCATCTCGCTCGCGGGCGTGTCCGTGGACTCGGACCTCGACTTCGTGATGGCGGGCATCTCGAAGAGCATGCCGCCGCTCCGAGGCATCATCCACGCCGCCACCGAGGTGGATGACGGCATCCTCGTGCACCAGACGCGGGAGCGCCTGGGCCGGGTGTTCGCGGCGAAGGTCTCCGGCGCCTGGAACCTGCATCGGTGGCTCGCGGGCGCGCCGCTGGACTTCTTCCTCTCGCTGTCCTCCTCCACGTCGTTGATGGGGGCTTCGGGTCAGGGCAACCACCTGGCGGCCACGGCCTTCCTGGACGGACTCGCCGAGTATCGGCGCTCCATGGGCCTGCCCGGGCAGAGTTCGAGCTGGGGCGCCTGGGCACAGCCGGGAGACGAGGCCGCGGCGGCGCTGGACGCGCGCATGCGCAAGCGGGGCGTGGGCATGGTGCCGACGCAGCAGGCGTTCTCCATCCTGGAGCAGGTGTTCGGGCCGGTGCCGGCGGTGGTGGGGGTGATGCCCATCCACTGGCCCACCTTCCTCGGGGGCCTTCCAGGTGAGGGTCCTCCGCCGTTGTTCGCGGACTTCGGCGGGGATGCCGGCTCGGGCCGTGCGGATGCCGAACGTCGTCGCGAGCTGCTGCGGCGCGTGCGCGGAGGTTCCGCGGAGGACGGGCGGAGCGCGGTGCTCGAGTGGTTCAGCGAGCGGGTGGCGAAGGTCCTGGAGCTGGGGGCCACCCAACTTCCGGAGTCCGAGCAGACGTTGCACGAGCTCGGGCTCGACTCATTGATGGGCGTGGAGCTCAAGAAGCTGCTGCACGCGGAGCTGCGGGTCGAGTTTCCCCTCCAGGAGCTGCTGGGGGGCAAGAGCGTTGGTGAGCTGTCGGGTTCTCTCTACGAAGCCCTGCGTTGAGTCTTGCAAAGGAGTGGAATGTGTCTGGTGATTCCGTTCAGGTCCGCTTCGT
Organism: Myxococcus eversor; assembly: GCF_010894455.1. Classification (GTDB taxonomy): domain Bacteria; phylum Myxococcota; class Myxococcia; order Myxococcales; family Myxococcaceae; genus Myxococcus; species Myxococcus eversor. Next base: position 430,629 of record NZ_JAAIXY010000004.1, read on the forward strand.
CGTCGCTCCCTTCCTCCCCGAACACCAGCCCGCGCTGGGGGTGAGCACGCTGATAGGCGTGCTGCGCAATAGTGGCATCCAGGCGGATGTCAGCTACCTCAACGTCCAGTTCATGCGACAGATTGGCTGGGAGCTCTACTACTACCTCTCCTATGCCACGCCTCCGGAGATCCTCGCGGGGGAGATGGCCTTCCTGCCGGCCTCTCCCGACCTGCTGCTGGGAGAGATGGTCTTCGCTCCGGCGCTGTGGGGAGACGCGGCCTCGAACTGGGAGGAGTACGCGGATCTCCTGACGCCGCTGCTGGAGGTGAAGCAGCACACGGAGGGCGCCACCTCGGGCGGAGCCCGGCGTGAGCAGGCGTTGCACTGGGGTCGCGCCCGCGAGCTGATTCGCGCGCTGCGTGAAGACAGTCCTCGCATCGTCAGACAGTGGGCCCAGGAGATCCTCAAGGACAAGCCGCGCGTCATCGGCTTCACCTCGACTTTCCAGCAGAGCGTCGCCTCGCTCGCGCTGGCGAAGGAGCTGCGCCGGCTGCTCCCGCGCGAGGAGCTGACGCTCATCATGGGGGGCGCCAACTGCGAGGCCGACATGGGCAAGGCGCTCGCGGACAACTTCCCCTTCATGGACCACGTCGTGTCCGGAGAGGGCGAAGGCGTCATCGTCGACCTGGTCAAGAACGTACTGGAGCGCAAGGGAGGACGCCCCCAGCCCCGCTACGTGGCCGCGCCGCAGATTGAGGACATGGACTCGCTGCCGATGCCGGACTTCGACCACTACTTCGAGGCCATCAAGGACATGCCGATGGCCAAGCGCGCCAACCTGACGGCGGAGTCGTCTCGGGGCTGCTGGTGGGGGGCCAAATCGCACTGCACCTTCTGCGGCCTCAACGGCTCCGGCATGGCGTACCGGAGCAAGAACCCGGGTCTCTTCGTCAAAGAGCTGCGCACGCTGGCGGGGCGCTACGGCTTCAACTTCTTCATGATGGCCGACAACATCCTGGACCTGAAATACATCAAGTCGGTGTTCCCCGCGCTCATCGAGCAGGGGGATGAAATCACGATGTTCTATGAGACGAAGAGCAACCTCCGGAAGGACCAGTTGGAGCTGATGGTCGCCGGGGGCGTCACCGAATTGCAGCCCGGCATCGAGAGCCTGAGCACGCCCATCCTGGAGCTGATGGACAAAGGCACCACGCGCCTGCAGAACATCCAGCTCATCAAGTGGTGCGAGGAGTTCGACATCAACGTCAACTGGAACATCCTCTTCGGGTTCCCGGGCGAGGCGCCCGAGGAGTACGCGGAGATGGCCCGGCTGATTCCCTCCCTGGTCCATCTGCCTCCGCCCGGAGGATGCGGGCGCATCCGCATGGACCGGTTCGCGCCGTATTGGAAGACGCCCGAGAAATACAACCTCAAGAACGTGCGCCAGAAGTGGGCGTATGACTATGTCTACGCCGCGCTGCCCGCCGAGGAGCGCCGGCGCATCGCCTACTACTTCGACTACGACCTCGAGGGCGACATCGACCCGATGGTCTACCTCCAGGACACGTTGAAGCGGACCGAGGAGTGGCGCGACGGGTTCAGCCGGGGCGTGACGCTGGAGTTGAAGACCGTCCACGGTGTGTCCCACGTGCTGGACACGCGGGACGGGACGTCGCGGGAGACGGAGATATCGCCGGATGGCATCCGGCTGTTGAAGGCCCTGGACTCCATCCAGAGCCCTCGGGCCGCGCTCGCGAAGGTGAACGAGGGGCGCGAGGGGGGCCCACTGGCGGAGGCGGACCTCGAGGTGATGCTCGCGCGGTTCATGGAGTGGGGCTGGGTCATCCACGAGGGCGCTCGACACCTGAGCCTCGTGCTCGACCGGACGGAGCGCCAGCGCATCATCGACCTGAAGATGGCCGCGCAGTTGGGCAAGCTCGACTGGTCCCGTCTGGGGGCCACGCCCGCCGTGAGCCCGGGCCCCGCGCAGCGCGTCGCCTCCTCCCACTAGGCCCCGGCGATGTCCAACGACTCGACGTCCTCCCCACCGGAGGAGATGACGCCCCTGCAGCGGGCGGCCCTGGCCATCAAGACCCTCCGGGCGAGGGTGGAGGGCCTGGAGCATGCGCGCTCGGAGCCCATCGCCATCATCGGCATGGGGTGCCGCTTCCCCGGGGGGGCGGACACCCCGGGGCGGTATTGGGAGCTGCTTCGCGCGGGAGTCGACGCGGTGGGGCCGGTGCCCGCGGACCGCTGGGACGCGGGGGCCTATTACGCCGAGGACCCCGACGCCGCGTGGAAGATGACCGTCCGCGAGGGGGGCTTCCTCTCACAGCCCATCGCCGCGTTCGACTGCGAGTTCTTCGGGCTGTCGCCCCGCGAGGCGAGCTACGTCGACCCCCAGCAGCGGTTGATGCTGGAGGTTGCCTGGGAGTCCCTGGAGGACGCTGGGATTGCGCCGGGCTCGCTGGCCGGAAGTGACACGGGGGTGTACGTCGGCTTCCTCAGCAGCGACTACGGGCGCGTCCCCTTCAACGCGCTGCCGACCCGGGACCTCCCCTACATGGGGACCGGGAACGAGCTGAGCTTCTCGGCGGGGCGCGTCTCGTATGTATTAGGATTGCAGGGCCCGTCCATGGTGGTCGCGACGGCGTGCTCCTCCGCGCTCGTCTCGGCCCACCTCGCATGTCAGGCATTGCGCCAGGGCGAGTGCTCGCTGGCGCTGGCCGGGGGCGTGAATCTCATCCTGCATCCGGACAACAACATCGTCCTGTCCAAGATGCGGGCGCTGGCGCCGGATGGGCGCTCGAAGACCTTCGATGCGTCCGCCAACGGGTACGGGCGTGGCGAGGGGTGCGGCGTCCTGGTGCTCAAGCGCCTCTCGGACGCGCTGCGGGACAAGGACCGCATCCACGCCGTCATCCGGGGCTCGGCGGTGAACCATGACGGGCCCAGCGGGGGCCTGACGGTGCCCCACGGTCCCGCGCAGGAGAAGCTCTTGCGCAAGGCGCTGAAGTCCGCGGGCCTTTCGCCTTCGGACGTGCGCTACGTGGAAGCGCATGGGACGGGGACACCGCTGGGAGACCCCATCGAGCTGCGGGCCCTCGATGCGGTGCTCGGTGTGGGGCGAAGCGCGGAGGAGCCGCTCATCGTCGGCTCGGTGAAGACGAACCTGGGCCACCTGGAGTCCGCCGCCGGCGCCGCGGGCCTCATCAAGGTCGCGCTGTCGCTGCGCCATGGCGAGATACCGCCGCATCTCCATTTCCGTCATCCCAGCCCGGCCATCGACTGGGACCAGCTGCGGCTCCGGATTCCCACGCAACTGACGGCGTGGCCCGCGGGGCCCCGGGTCGCGGGAACCAGCGGGTTCGGGCTCAGCGGCGTCAACGCCCATGTCCTCGTCGAGCAAGCGCCGCCCGAGCCGCCCAGGGCACCGGAGGCGTTCCCGAGGCCCGTCCACCTCCTGGCGTTGTCGGCCCGGAGTCAGGAGGCGCTGGGTGCGCTCGCGCTGCGCTACGAGGAGGCCCTCGGTGGAGCCGAGCTGGCCGCCCAGCCACTGGAGGACATCTGCTTCACCGCGAACACCGGGCGCACCCACTTCCAGCACCGCCTCGCCGTCCTCGGGGAGACGCGGGAGGGCCTGCGCGAGCAGCTCCAGACGTTCCTCGCGGGACGTGACGCGCCGCCGCCGGTGCCGCGTGTCGGGGGCGCGCCGCGCATCGCCTTCCTGTTCACGGGGCAGGGCTCGCAGCGGCTCGGGATGGGAGAGGAGCTCTTCCGGACCGAGCCCGTCTTCCGTCAGACGCTGCTGCGCTGTGACGAGGTGTTGGCGCCCCTGATGGGACAGTCGCTCCTGGAGCTGCTGTACCCGTCCGCGCGCGACGACCTCGCCCGCGCGCGACTGGATGCGACTGGCAACACGCAGCCGGCGCTGTTCGCGCTCGAGTACGCGCTGGCACGGACGTGGATGGCGTGGGGCATCGTCCCGGACTTCGTGATGGGGCACTCGGTCGGTGAGTTGGTGGCGGCGTGCGTGGCCGACGTCTTCACGTTGGAGGAGGGACTTCAACTCGTCGCGGCGCGCGCGCGGCTGATGCAGTCGCTTCCCTCGGGGGGCGCGATGGCCGCTGTCTCCGCGGACCCGGCGCTGGTGGAGGAGTTGCTGCCCCGGTACGCGGGACAGGTCTCCATCGCGGCGCTCAATGGTCCGCGCAGCGTCGTCATCTCGGGCCGCGAGGGCGCGGTGAGTGACTGCCTTGGCGAGCTGAACAAGCGGGGCAAGCGCGGCTCTCCGCTGCGGGTGTCCCACGCATTCCATTCGGCCCTGATGGACCCCATCCTCGACGCGTATTCGCGCGAGGTGGCCAAGGTCCGGCTTCAGCCACCGGCCATCCCGCTCATCTCCAACGTGAGCGGCCACGAGGCGGGTCCGGAGCTGATGGAACCCCGGTACTGGGTGGAGCAGCTCCGAGGGCCCGTGAGGTTCGCACGGAGCATGGAGACGCTGAGCAGGGCTGGAGTCACGGCCTTCCTGGAAGTGGGGCCCAAGCCGACCCTCGCGGCGATGGGACAGGAGTGTGTCGCGGGGGAGGGGACGCTCTGGGTGGCGAGCCTGCGGCCGGAGCGCTCGGACTGGCGTCAGATGTTGGAGGGGCTCGCTGCCCTCTACGGGGCGGGTGCGACGGTGAAGTGGCACGGGCTGGACGAGGGGCGGGAGCGGCGCAAGGTCGCGCTGCCGGGATACCCCTTCCAGCGGAAGAGGCACTGGATGGAGCTGGCTGGCACGGGTTGGGATCGTCAGGGCGTGCGCGCCCGGAGCGCCGCGGGCGTCCACCCGCTCCTGGGGAATCGACAGGCCTCGCCGGCCCGGGTGCAACAGTTCGAGTCCTCGTTGGGGCCCGCGACGCCGGCCTTCCTCCGGGACCATGCCGTCTACGGGCAGGTCGTCGTGCCGGGCGCGGCCTACGTGGAGATGGGGCTCGCCGCGGGCCTGGCGCTCTTCGGCGCGGAGGGAGGTGTCGTCGACGAGCTCGGCTTCTCCCAGCCCCTCTTCCTTCCCGATGAAGGGGAGCGCCGCGTGCACCTGCTCTACACGCCCGAGGGTGAGCGCGCGGGGAGGTTCGAGATCTTCAGCCAGGAGGCGCACGGCGGCGAAGCCGAGCCGTCATGGACCCTGCATGCCCACGGCAAGCTCTCCGCTGCGGCGCGAGAGTCGGGAGGACGTGTCGACGTCCAGGCGCTCCGGACCGCGCTCGACACCGAAGTGGCCGTGGATGGCTATTACGAGAAGCTGGGCCGCGCGGGCCTCGCCTATGGCCCCAGCTTCCGCGCGATTCGGGGACTGTGGCGCGGTGGGAGCGAGGTCCTGGGCAAGCTCGCCCTGTCCGGTGCGGCCCTGGCGGATGCGGAGCGCTATGTCCTCGCGCCCGCGCTCCTGGATGCCTGCTTCCAGATGGTGGGTGCCGTCCTGGAGGAGGAGGGGGACGCCGCCTGGCTCCCCGTCGGAGTCGGAAGAGTCCAGGTGCGGGTGGCGGGTGTCCGTGAGGTCTGGGCTCACGCGCGGATGACGCGTGGCGAGGACTCGAAGGGGCCCGGCTACACGTGTGACCTGGAGTTGTTCAACGAGGAGGGCGACCTCGTGGCGGTCGTGGAGCGGCTGAGACTCCAGCGTGTCGGCCGCGAGGGATTCCTGGGAGCAAGGAGCAAGCGCTTGCAGAACTGGCTCTATGAGCTGGAGTGGCGGGACGGTCCGTCGGTGGCGTCGTCCAGGGCTTCGTCCGAGGGGCTCTCTCTCAACGCGGAGGTCGTTCCCCGCTGCCTCATCCTCACGGATGGGACAGGGGTGGGACGTCGTCTCGCGGAGCGCCTTCAGGGGCGTGGCTGGCGTGTGGTGACGGTGGACGCTGGCGCGCGGGGCCATGGCCTCGACCGTGAGCGGGCCGAAGCGCTCCTCGCGATGCGCGAAGCCGGGGCGCCGGTGCATGTCATCGACCTCTGGAGCCTGGACGGTACGGGCACGGGGACCGAGGTGCCCGGGGCGGCCCTGGCGCACGGCACGCGGGTGCTGGAGCTGGTCCAGGCCCTCGTGCGAGTCCCGAAGGGGACGACGACATCGCTCTGGCTGGTGACGCGCGGGACGCAGGCCGCCGTGGAGGGAGAGTCGGTCTCCGGTCCGGCCGGAGCCGTTCTCTGGGGGCTCGGCAAGGCGATTGCGCGCGAACATCCGGAGCTTCAGTGCCGCCGCGTGGACCTGGACTCGAATGCTCCGGAGCACGAGGTGGAACAGCTCCACGACGAGCTCCTCGGCGCGAGCATGGAGGAGGAGGTGGCCCTACGGGGCAACAGTCGCCGCGTGCCTCGACTGGTGCGCAGCCGTCGGCTGAAGTTGTCGAGCGGCGAGCCCGAAGCCTCGCTGCGTCCGGATGCGAGCTACCTCGTCACGGGAGGGCTCGGTGGGTTGGGGCTCGCCGTGGCGGAGCGACTGGTGGAGCGAGGGGCGCGACATCTCGTCCTGCTCGGACGCAAGGCCCCGAGCGTGGAGGCGCGCGCGCGGCTGGCGGTGCTGGTGGAGCGGGGCGTGGATGTCCAGACGCTCGCCTGCGACGTGTCCGTGGCCTCCGAGTTGGAGCGCGCATTGGGTGGGCTCGAGGGACGGCAGCCGCCCATCCGTGGCGTGGTGCATGCCGCGGGCGTCATCGACGACGGGTTGCTGATGCAAATGACTCCCGAGCGCTTCGCCAGCGTGTTCGCCGCCAAGGTCTCCGGCGGATGGAATCTGCACCGCGTGTTCCAGGGGGCATCGCTCGACTTCTTCGTCCTCTTCTCCTCGGCGGCTTCGATGATTGGCTCCGCCGGTCAGGCGAACTACGTGGCCGCCAATGCGTTCCTGGACTCACTGGCCCACCTGCGTCGTTCCGTGGGGCTGCCCGGCTTGAGCCTCGACTGGGGCGCCTGGGCCGAGGTGGGCGCCGCCGCTGACGCGCAACTCCAGCGGCGCATGGAGCAACTGGGCTTCGGCGTGATTCCTCCGGCGGACGGGTTGCAGGTGTTCGAGCAGGCTCTGGGACTGGGGGGACAGCTTGGAATCCTGCCAGTGGACTGGGCCGTGCTCGGGCGGCGGGGCCGCTCCACGTTGTACGAGGGCTTCATCACGGAGGCGAGTCCGGCCGCGAGCGAAGACCTCCGAGCGAAGCTGGCGCGTTTCCCTCCCGCCGAGCGCCGCGCTGAATTGCGCGCGCACGTGGGGGGCCTGGTGAACGGCGTGCTGGGACGGCCGCTGACGGAGGCGTTGGACCCGGGCCAGGGCTTCTTCGATCTGGGCATGGACTCGCTGATGTCCGTGGAGCTTCGCAACGTCCTCCAGCGAAGCCTGGGCGTCTCGTTGTCAGCGACAGTTGCCTTCGACAACCCCACTGTCCACGCGCTCGTGGACCATCTGGCGGTGGAGGTGCTGGGCCTCCGGGAGGAAGCCGCTCCCTCCAGAGAGGTCGTCGAGGACCAGGACCTGGAAGCGCTCTTGTCCGATGTGGACGACCTGGCCGATGGCGACGTCCAGGACCTGCTGCGCCGCCGCCGCTGAGTCGACCTTCGCGAGGACACCATGACGACGGATTCCACTCCCCGCATCTCCGACCTGCCGCCGCTCAAGCTGGCGCTGCTGGCGCGCAAGCTCGAGTCGAAGCTGGCGCTGGCGCTGAGCGAGCCCATCGCCATCATTGGAATGGGCCTGCGGTTCCCAGGAGGCGCGGACACCCCGGAGGCTTTCTGGGAGTTGTTGCGGGAGGGGAGGGACGCCATCGCTCCCATTCCGTCCTCACGCTGGGATGTCGACGCGTACTACGACCCGACGCCAGGGACGCCGGGGAAGATGTACACGCGGCACGGTGCCTTCGTCCGAGGAGTGGAGGACTTCGACCCCCAGTTTTTCGGCATCTCCCCTCGAGAAGCGGCCCGGATGGATCCACACCAGCGGCTGCTCCTGGAAGTCACCTGGGAGGCGCTGGAGCGCGCGGGCCTCTCGGCGACGGACCTCAAGGGCAGCTCCACGGGGGTCTTCGTCGGGATGATGAACGAGGACTTCTCGCACCTGATGACGGATGCGACGCAGATCGATCTCCACACTGCTTCTGGTTCGGGGTTGAGCGTCGCGGCCGGGAGACTGGCCTACAGCCTGGGGCTGCAGGGTCCGACGATGGCCGTGGACGCGGCCTGCTCGTCGTCACTGGTGACCGTGCACCTGGCCTGTCAGAGCCTGCGGACCCGCGAGTGTGACCTGGCCCTTGCCGGCGGCATCAGCCTCATCCTGTCGCCGCTCACGTCCGTGGTGAACTGCGCGATGCGCATGCTCTCCGTGAAGGGGCGTTGCAGCACGTTCGACGCTTCGGCGGATGGCTTCGTGCGGGGCGAGGGCTGCGGGATGCTCGCGCTCAAGCGGCTGTCGGATGCGGTCGCGGACAGGGACCCGATTCTGGCGTTGTTGCGAGGCTCGGCGACCAATCACAGCGGTCAGTCGAGCGGGCTGACGGTCCCCAACGGCAACGCGCTGGCGAAGGTGATGCGCGCGGCCCTGAAGTCCGGAGGCGTGGAGCCCGAGCAGGTGGGCTACCTGGAGGCGCACGGCACCGGCACGGCCATCGGGGACCCCATCGAGATGGAGGCGCTGGGCCGCGTCTTCGGGCCCGCGCATTCGCGGGAGGACCCGGTGGTCGTCGGCTCCGTGAAGACCAACATCGGTCATACCGAGGGCGCCGCGGGCGTGGCGGGCATCATCAAGGTCGTCCTCGCGCTTCAGCACGAGGAGATCCCCGCGCACTTGAATCTGGAGACGCCCAATCCCAACATCCGCTGGGATGCGCTGCCCGTCGTCGTGCCCAGGGAGCGGAGGCGCTGGGCGCGAGGGTCGAAGCGGCGAATCGCCGGGGTGACTGCGTTCGGCTTCAACGGGACGAACGCGCACGTCCTCATCGAAGAGGCTCCGCTCGTCGAAGCCACACCGGCGGACGTCGCTTCGACACCGCGGCTCCTGCTGCTATCGGCCCGCTCCGCGCCAGCGCTTCATGACCTGGCGAGGCGCTACGTGGAGCACTTCTCGACGGCGGCGGCGCACCGGCCTTCGTTCCCCGACGTCTGCTTCACGGCCAACACGGGCCGGGTCGCATTTCCCCACCGGGTCGCCGTCATGGCGTCGAGCGACGAAGAGGCCCGCCAACGGCTCACGGGCTTCGTGCAAGGGGAGGAGACTCCCGGCGTATGGGCTGGCTCCGGGAGGCAGCGGCCCCGCTTGGCGTTCTTGTTCGGGGGTTGGGAACAGGACTGGCAGGGTTGGGGGCGGAGACTCTTCGAGTCCGAGCCTGTCTTCCGGGAAGCGGTCCTGCGCTGTGAGGTCGCGCTGGGCCGTCCACTCGTCCCAGCGCTCTTCCTCGCGCGAGGCGCGGCTTCACGCGCACCGGCACCGGGCCACTCGCTTCCGGGGATGTACGCGGTGCAGTGTGGCTTGGTGCATCTGTGGCGGGCGTGGGGCGTCGCGCCGTCGGCGGTGGTGGGCGTCGGCGCGGGGGAGTACGCGGCGGCCTGTGCCGCGGGTGTGCTCTCCTGGGAAGAGGGGATGAAGCTCGTGGCGACGCTGGGCGAGCAGCTAGAGCGTGCTGCTCCAGGCTCCGAGCTGACCATCGAGCGGCCAGAGCACCTCTCGGAGTTGCTCCAGCGGTTCCCGGAAGTGTGCCTGCTGGGGCTCGACGGTGAGGGGAACGGAGTCCTCTCTGGAGCGCGTGCCGCCATCGAAGCAGTGCAGGCGGAGCTGCTCCAGCAGGGGAGCCGCGCCAGATTGCGAGACACGCCTCACGCCATCACCACGACGGCCTGGAGCGCGGCACGCGAGGCCGTAGCAGCGGCGGCGCGCTCGAAAGTGCACGAGCGGCCCCGTGTCCCGTGGCTGTCCGTGCTCACGGGAAAGGGAGTGGAGTCCCCGGGAGCGGAGTCCTGGCGAGGGCCCTCGGGAACTCCCGTTCAATGGGTCGCCGCGCTGGACGCGTTGGCCGGGCAGGGTGTGGATGGATATCTGGACGTGGGCCCAGGGGCGGGCTGGACGGCCCTGGGAAAGCGCGTTCGTCCCACGTCCGAGCGGTCCTGGTTCCCCAGCCTGCGCGCCCCGGACGATGACAGGACAGCGCTCCTTGAGAGCCTCGCGGGCCTCGTGGCTTCGGGAGCCGAAGTCGCGTGGTCGGAGTTCTATCGAGACCAACCGCACGACAAGGTGGTGCTCCCGACGAGCTGCTTCCAACGCAGTCGGTACTGGTTTGATAGACCCGCGACGCCTGCGGCGAAGCCCGACGTGCCGGGGGAGGACCTCGAAGCGCTCGCGGGGAAGCTCGACCTGCTCGAGCAGCTCACGGACGAGCAGGTCCGTGCGCTGCTGGAGGGCCAGAAGACAAGAGGCTGACAGCCGCGCGGTGACGCTACGACGGCTGGGTCTGGGCGCAGGCGTAGACCATGTCTGCGATTGCGGACAGCGTCGAGAGGTTCTCGACCCGCATCGCGTCGGCGGGCACGGTGATGCCGTACTGCTTTTCGATGAAGGTCATCATTCGGGCTGTCTCGAGCGAGTTCAGGATGCCCAGCTCGAGCAGCGGGGTGGAGGGCAGGAGGTCCTCCGCGTCACCTTCGAGAATCTCTTCGGCGATGTACCGCGTCAGACTGGCGAGGAGCTGGGGTTGATTCATGGCGTTCGACCCCCCAAGGGAATGGTGGGTCGACGCTAGGGCAAGTGCCATGAACGCACCAGCCCCTCGCTCACGTCCGTGGGCCCGGTGACACTACATGTTCCGCCGGTACTGCCCGCCCACCTCGTACAGTGCGCGGGAGAGCTGGCCAAGGGTGCAGACCTTACAGGCGTCCATCAGCGCGGAGAAGATGTTGCCATTGTCGAGCGCCGCCTGCTTCACGGCCTCCAGCGCCGCCGGAGCCGTGGCCGCGTTGCGCTTCCAGAAGGCGTCCCGCGCGGTGATGGAGTAGTCCTTCTCCTCCTTCGTCGCGCGAATCACTTCAGGCGGCGTCACCGTCGGAGAGCCCTTCGGGTCCAGGAACGTGTTCACCCCGATGATGGGAAGCGTCCCGTCGTGCTTCTGCATCTCGTAGTACAGCGACTCCTCTTGAATCTTGGACCGCTGGTACATGCGCTCCATCGCGCCCAGCACGCCGCCGCGCTCGGAGATGGCGCGGAACTCCGTGAGCACCGCCGCCTCCACCAGGTCCGTCAGCTCATCGATGATGAACGCGCCCTGGTTGGGGTTCTCGTTCTTGGAGAGCCCGAACTCCTTGTTGATGATGAGCTGGATGGCGAGCGCGCGCCGCACGCTCTCCTCCGTGGGCGTGGTGATGGCCTCGTCGTACGCGTTGGTGTGCAACGAGTTGCAGTTGTCGTTGAGCGCCAGCAACGCCTGGAGCGTGGTCCGGATGTCGTTGAAGGCAATCTCCTGCGCGTGCAGGGAACGGCCCGACGTCTGGATGTGGTACTTCAGCTTCTGCGAGCGGTCATTGCCGCCGTACTTGTCGCGGATGGCCTTGGCCCAGATGCGGCGCGCCACGCGGCCCAGCACCGCGTACTCCGGGTCCATTCCGTTCGAGAAGAAGAACGAGAGGTTGGGCGCGAAGTCGTCGATGTGCATCCCGCGCGACAGGTAGTACTCGACGAAGGTGAAGCCGTTGGCCAGCGTGAAGGCGAGCTGGGAGATGGGGTTCGCCCCTGCCTCCGCGATGTGGTAGCCGGAGATGGACACCGAGTAGAAGTTCCTCACCTTCTTGTCGGTGAAGTACTGCTGGATGTCGCCCATCACCCGCAGCGCGAACTCCGTGGAGAAGATGCAGGTGTTCTGCGCCTGGTCCTCCTTCAGGATGTCCGCCTGCACCGTGCCACGCACCTGCTGGAGCGTCGCCGCGCGGATCTTCTCGTAGACGTCACGAGGCAGCACCTCGTCACCCGAGACGCCGAGCAGCAGCAGGCCCAGTCCGTCACTCCCCTGCGGCAGGTCGCCCTGGTACCGGGGCCGGGGCACGCCACGCTCCTGGTAGAGCGCATCGATCTTCTGTTCGACCTCGTCGACCTTGTTGTTGGCGCGAATCCACTTCTCGCACTGCTGGTCCACCGCCGCGTTCAGGAAGAACCCGAGCAGCATCGGCGCGGGGCCGTTGATGGTCATCGACACCGACGTCGCGGGGTCCGCCAGGTCGAAGCCCGAATAGAGCTTCTTCGCGTCGTCCACGTTGGCGATGGACACGCCGGAGTTGCCCACCTTGCCGTAGATGTCCGGCCGGTGGTCCGGGTCCTCACCGTACAGCGTGACGGAGTCGAACGCCGTGGACAGGCGCTTCGCGGGGAGCCCACGAGACACGTAGTGGAATCGCTTGTTGGTGCGCTCCGGGCCACCTTCACCCGCGAACATGCGCGCCGGGTCCTCGCCCTCGCGCTTGAGTGGGAAGACGCCGGAGGTGAACGGGTACGCGCCCGGCGCGTTCTCCCTCAACAGCCAGATGAGGATGTCGCCCCAGTCCTCGTAGCGGGGCAGGGCGATCTTCGGGATGCGCAGGTGCGACAGCGACTCGGTGAACAGGTCCAGCTCGATGACCTTGTCGCGCACCTGGTACTGGTACTTGGACGCCGCGTAGCGCCGCTTCGTCGCGGGCCACTCCGTCAGCAGCCGACGGCAGTCGGGGTCCAGGCGGGACTCCAGGTCCTTGTAGAGCTCCACCAGCTCGCTCAGGTACGCGGGCTCGCCCTCGACGCGCTCGGTGACGTGCACCACGTCGGAGGTGTCCTTGGGCTCGACGATCTCCAGGCGCTTCTTGCCGACGTTCTGCCGCAGCGCCTCGATGGTGCCGTGGAGCTGATACATCCGCCGGGCCACCGCCGCCTGCGAGCGCGCGAACTTGTCGTACGCCTCGCACGTCTCGACAATCTCGGCGAGGTAACGGGTGCGCTCGGGCGGGATGATCCACTTCTTCTCGCTCATGCCCGGCGTCGCCTCCTGGTGCGACTGGAGCGGAGCGCCCGTCTTGCGGACCACCGTGTCGACGATGGCCCGGTAGAGCTGGTTCATCCCCGGGTCATTGAACTGCGAGGCGATGGTGCCGTACACGGGCACCGAGTCATCCGCCGTGGTGAACGCGTTGTGGTTGCGCTTCCACTGCTTGCGCACGTCGCGCAGCGCGTCCAGCGAGCCGCGCTTGTCGAACTTGTTGATGGCGATGACGTCCGCGAAGTCGAGCATGTCGATCTTCTCGAGCTGCGTCGCCGCGCCGTACTCGGCCGTCATCACGTACAGCGACACGTCCGAGTGCTCGATGATCTCCGTGTCGGACTGACCGATGCCGGAGGTCTCCACCACGATGAGGTCGAAGCCCGCGGCCTTGCACACCTCGATGGAGTCACCCACGTGCTTGGACAGCGCGAGGTTGCTCTGCCGCGTCGCCATGGAGCGCATGTACACGCGCGGGTTGTCGATGGCGTTCATCCGGATGCGGTCGCCCAGGAGCGCGCCGCCCGACTTGCGCTTCGACGGGTCCACGGAGAGCACCGCCAGCGTCTTGTCCGGGAAGTCCGTGAGGAAGCGGCGCACCAGCTCGTCCACGAGGCTGGACTTGCCTGCGCCACCGGTGCCGGTGATGCCCAGCACGGGCACGCGCGGCTGCTTCGCGCTCAGCTTTGTCATCGCGTCGCGCAGCGCATCTCCCGCGCTCGCGAAGTTCTCCGCGATGGTGATGAGCGAGGCGATCTTCATCGAGTCGCGCACCGGCATGGCCGCGACGGCGGGCCCGTAGTCCGCGGGGCGCTTCTCGAAGTCACACTCCTGGATGAGGTGGTCGATCATCCCCTGCAGGCCCATGGAGCGGCCGTCGTCCGGGGAGTAGATGCGCGTCACGCCGTAGGCATGCAGTTCATCGATTTCCGTGGGGAGGATGGTGCCGCCACCTCCGCCGAAGACCTTGATGTTCGCCCCGCGCTGCTTCAGCAGGTCGATCATGTACTTGAAGAACTCGACGTGGCCTCCCTGGTAGGAGGTGATGGCGATGCCCTGGACGTCCTCCTGGATGGCGCAGTCGACAATCTCGGAGACCGAGCGGTTGTGTCCCAGGTGGATGATTTCGGCGCCCGAGGACTGCATCAGCCGGCGCATGACATTGATGGCCGCGTCATGCCCGTCGAACAGGGAGGCGGCCGTCACGATTCGCACGTGGAATCGCGGCTTGTAGGGCCCGGGAACCGGGGTCAACTGAACGTTTCGCACGCCGCGTACAGTAGGAGCGCGGTGGATGTCGGGCAAGCGATTGAAGCGGGGCCCGCCGAGGCTCGACGCGGACTGTCAAGCCCTCGATTCTGGCAGGAATGCCCCCAGGACGCGCAGTGCGGCGGACGTCGCCGTGGCGCGGCCCTCGCGCACATCGTTCTCCAACTGGGGCACCAGGGCGGCCACCGTGGGGTTCGCATGCAGGGCCGCCCGCAGGCCGTCCTGCACCATGGACCACATCCAGCCCACCTGCTGCGCGTGCCGACGCTGCTCCATCGCTCCTGAAGCCACACGCTTCGCCAGCTGTGCCTCCAGCGAGGTCCAGAGCGCATCGATGCCCGTGCCCTCCATCGCGCTGCACGTCGTCACCACGGGCTCGTTGCCCGGGCGCATCAGGTGCAGCGCGGCGCGGTACTCGGCGCGGGCGCGCTCGGCCCGGGGCTTGTTGTCCCCGTCCGCCTTGTTGATGGCGAGCATGTCCGCCACTTCGAGGATGCCGCGCTTGATGCCCTGGAGCTCATCGCCCGCGCCCGCGAGCATCAGCACCAGATAGAAGTCCACCATGTCGGCGACCACCGTCTCCGACTGGCCCACGCCGACGGTCTCCACCAGCACCACGTCGAAGCCCGCGGCCTCGCACAGGAGCAGCGTCTCGCGCGTCTTGCGGGCCACTCCGCCCAGGGTTCCGCTGGAGGGACTGGGGCGGATATAGGCGGCGGTCTCGCGCGACAGCCGGGCCATGCGCGTCTTGTCGCCGAGGATGCTGCCACCGGAGATGCTGCTCGACGGGTCGATGGCGAGCACGGCGACGCGGTGCCCCGCGCCCACCAGGTGCATGCCCAGCGCGTCGATGAACGTGCTCTTGCCCACGCCGGGCACGCCACTGATGCCCACGCGTTTGCTGCCCCCCGTGTGAGGAAGCAGGCGCGTGAGCACCTCCTGGGCGAGCGACTGATGGCGCGGGTGACCGCTCTCCACCAGGGTGATGGCGCGAGCCAGCACGGCCCGGTCGCCCGAGCGGACGCCGTCCACATAGGCCTCCGCCGTCAGCAGCTTCACGCCGCCTCCTCCTGCGCCGCCGAGAGCTTCTCCAGCAGCTCCACCGCGGCCTTCGAGATGACGGTGCCAGGGCCGAAGATGGCGGCGGCGCCCGCGGCGCGCAGCTCGTCGTAGTCCTGCGCCGGGATGACGCCACCGACGACGACCATGATGTCCTCGCGGCCCAGGTCGGCCAGGGCGCGCTTGAGCTGCGGCACCAGCGTGAGGTGGCCCGCGGCCAGGGAGCTGGCGCCCACCACATGGACGTCGTTCTCCACGGCCTGGCGCGCGGACTCCTCGGGCGTCTGGAACAGCGGGCCGATGTCCACGTCGAAGCCCAGGTCCGCGAAGGCCGTGGCGATGACCTTCTGTCCCCGGTCATGCCCGTCCTGCCCCATCTTCGCGATGAGGATGCGGGGCCGACGGCCGAACCGCGCGAGGAACGTGTCCGCCGCGGCGCGCGCCTGGATGATGCCCTGGGAGTCCTTGCCTGCCTCGCTCGAATACACGCCGGACACGCTTCGCACCGTGGCCTCGTAGCGCCCGAAGACCTTCTCGAGCGAGTCGCTGATTTCCCCCACCGTGGCCTTCGCCCGAGCCGCGTCGATGGCCAGCGCCAGCAGATTTCCCTCGTTGCGTCGGCCCGCTTCCGTCAGCGCGTCCAGCCGTCGCCGCACCTCCTCCGCGTTGCGCTCCGCGCGCAGCTCCTTGAGCCGGGCGATCTGCGCCTCGCGCACCGCGGAGTTGTCCACCTTGAGGATCTCGATGGTGTCCGGACGCTCGGGCGGGTACTTGTTCACGCCGATGATGGCCTGACGGCCGGAGTCGATGCGCGCCTGCGTGCGGGCCGCCGCCTCCTCGATGCGCAGCTTGGGCAGGCCGGCTTCAATCGCCTTCGTCATGCCACCCAACGCCTCGACCTCCTGGATGTGGCCCCAGGCCTTCTGCGCCAGCTCGTGGGTGAGCCGCTCCACGTAGTAGCTGCCGCCCCACGGGTCGATGACGCGCGTCGTCCCGCTCTCGAGCTGGAGGTAGAGCTGGGTGTTGCGGGCGATGCGCGCGCTGAAGTCGGTGGGCAGCGCGATGGCCTCGTCGAGCGAGTTGGTGTGCAGGCTCTGCGTGTGGCCCTGGGTGGCGGCCATGGCCTCCACGCACGTGCGCACCACGTTGTTGTAGACGTCCTGCGCGGTGAGGCTCCAGCCGGAGGTCTGCGAGTGGGTGCGCAGCGCCAGGCTCTTGTCGCTCTTGGGGTTGAAGCCCTTGATGAGCTTGGCCCAGATCATCCGGGCCGCCCGCATCTTCGCCACCTCCATGAAGAAGTTCATGCCGATGGCCCAGAAGAACGACAGCCGGGGCGCGAAGGCATCCACTCCGAGGCCCGCGGCGAGGCCCGCGCGCACGTACTCGACGCCGTCCGCGAGCGTGTAGCCCAGCTCCAGGTCCTGCGTCGCTCCCGCCTCCTGCATGTGGTAGCCGCTGATGCTGATGCTGTTGAAGCGCGGCATCTGCTCGGCGGTGAAGCGGAAGATGTCGCCGATGATGCGCATCGACGGGCCCGGCGGGTAGATGTACGTGTTGCGGACCATGAACTCCTTGAGGATGTCGTTCTGGATGGTCCCGCTGAGCTGCTCGGGCTTGACGCCCTGTTCCTCGGCCGCCACCACGTAGAGCGCGAGGATGGGCAGCACCGCGCCGTTCATCGTCATCGACACGCTCATCTGGTCGAGCGGGATGCGGTCGAACAGGATGCGCATGTCCTTGATGGAGTCGATGGCCACGCCCGCCATGCCCACGTCGCCCGCGACGCGAGGATGGTCGCTGTCGTAGCCCCGGTGTGTCGCGAGGTCGAACGCGATGGACAGGCCCTTCTGACCGGCCGCGAGGTTGCGTCGGTAGAAGGCGTTGGACGCCTCGGCCGTGGAGAAGCCCGCGTACTGGCGCACCGTCCACGGCTGCTGCACGTACATGGTGGAGTAGGGGCCGCGCACGAAGGGCGGCAGGCCCGGCAGCGAGCCCAGGTGCTCGACGTCCGCCAGGTCCTCGCGCGTGTACACGGGCTTGACGGGGATGCCCTCGGGCGTGTCCCAGCGTTCGGCGTCTCGCCGGCTGGTGGCGGCCTGGCTGCCTTGCTTGTCGAGCGCGGGCGTGGGCGCCTGCGTCTCGGGAGCGTCGAAGTCGATGCCGGAGAAGTTCGGGACGTGGGTGCGCATCAGGCCACTCCGAGCTGCGTCTGCAGCGAGGACAGGAGCGAGAACAGGTCCGCTCCCGCGTAGATGAAGAGGTCCACACCGGCCGCGCGGAACGCGGCCTCGTTGTCACCAGGGCGGCCCGCCACGGCGACCACTCGTGCGCCCCTGGCCTTGAGCTGGCTGGTCAGCGCGGGCACCCACTCCGGATACATCGCGTCCGGTCCGGAGATGACCGCGAGGGCCGCGCCGGACTCGACGAAGGCTGCCACGGCGGCGGCCGGGTCGGCGAAGCCGTGCTTCTCTCGCGACTCGATGCCTCCCGCGGCCAGCGCGTTGACGACCCACATGGACCGCGTCGTGTGCTCCGCCACCGCGCCCAGGCTCGCGAGGAACGCGGCGGGGCGCTGTCCCTTCGCCGCGAGCGTGCGATCACTCGCGTCGCGCAGCAGCTCGAAGGGCTCCGAGATGCGAGAGGGCTTGAGGGCCACGCTCTTGCCCGCCTCCGCGCTCGCCTCGACGCCGGAGGCCTTGCGAGCCTCGCGCTTCACGGGCGTCTCCCCCAGGAAGGGGAACTCACTGACGCCGACGATGGGCTGCTTGCGCGTGCGCACGGCCTTGTCCCGCGCCGCGCGCGTCTCCGTGAGCACGCGGGCGATGTCGCCCTGGACCAGCGCCTTCTCCATGCCGCCCAGTCCCTCGATTCGCTGCAGCTCCGTCCAGGCCGCGCGCGCGATTTCAGTGGTGAGCTGCTCCAGGTAGTAGCTGCCACCCGCCGGGTCCGCGACGCGGTTGAGGCTGGACTCGTCGCGCAGGATGAGCTGCGTGTTGCGCGCCAGCCTGCGCGCGCCCTCATCGGGGGCACCCAGCGGCTCGTCGAAGGGCGACGTGCTGACGCTGTCCGCGCCCGCGACGATGGCGGCGAAGGACTCGGCCGTGCCGCGCAGGATGTTCACCCACGGGTCGCGCTGCGTCTTCGTGGCGCTCGCGGTGCGCGCGTGCAGCCGCATGGCCTGCGCCTCGGGAGATCCGCCTGACGCGGCGACGACCTTGGCCCAGAGCAGCCGCGCGGCGCGCAGCTTCGCAATCTCAGGGAAGAACTGTCCGCCGACCGACAGCGCGAACTGCACCGAGCGCGCCGCGACCTCCGGCGACACGCCCGCGCGCTCCATCCCGCGCAGGTACTCGACGCCCGTGGCGATGGCCCACGCCAGCTCATGCACCGACGTGGCGCCCGCGTCCGAATACGCCCGCGTCGAGACGAGCAGCGCGCGCAGCTCCGGCGCGCGCCCGCTCAGTGAAATGACGAGCGGCGCGGCTTCGGTGAACGTCCCGTCGACGCCACCCGGCAGCGCGCCGGTGCGAGCGAGGATGCCCAGCGGGTCGATGCCCAGCGAGCCGCTCAGCGCCTTGTGTGACACACCGGCCTTCGTGGCGACGCCCAGCAGCAGGGACGCCATGGAGACGGGCGCCGACTCGGACTCCAGGTGCACGGGAGTGCGGGCCAGGAGCACGGAGGACAAGAGCCGCTCCATCGTGGCCTCGTCCTTCACCGGGATGCCGCGAGCGGGGCCCAGGCACAGCCAGACGGCCAGCGTGCCGCGCTCCAGGTCGTTGCGGATGGCCTCGGCGGCGACGGCGAGGTCGGGCTCGGCGTACTCCTGGCACACCAGCCATCCACCCTCGGTATGGCCCAGGGCGTGAGTGCCTCGCACGTACGGCGCGACGCCCGGGGGCGGCGGCGCGGCGTCCTGGGAAGCGTAGAGGGGCTGGAGCGTCAGCCCGCCATCCAGCGGCGACTGAAGCGACGTGAAGGGCTTTCCCTTCAAGTCCTTGTCCACGAGTCGGCGCCACTCTTCGAGCGAGCGAGCCGGAAACTCCGTGGCGATGTGAAGAGGCACTTGCGACATGCTGTGTCCTCGCAGGGGAGTGGCACCGTGGGACGGGCCGTTCCCGTCCCATAGGCGCAAAAACGGGCCGCGGCAATGGCGAGGTGAGCCCGGTCCTTGTTGGCGGGCGCCTGAAGTCCCTTATTGGCGCCGGTGGCCATGCTAAGGCGTCAACAAGGCGTGTCTTCGGAGGGTGCCGCATGACCACGCAAAGCCCTCATGCTCGAGTGGTCCGGCAGGCCTCCGAGCAGGGCGGTTGGGAGCTGGTGGACGGCCCGCCCGACGCCCGACTGCGCGAGTACGTCCACAACTACTGCGGCTATCACGAGTCCACTCCTGGCCCGGTGCGTCGTCGCGAGCTCCCCGCACCACAAGTCGTGCTCATCATCGACTTCGGTCCGCCGCTGCGCATCGTCGACCCGCGAACGGGGCGCCCCCTCGGACGACATCCGGTTGGCTTCGTCGCGGGGCTGGATGACGGGTACTCCATCACCGAGACGTCCGGGGCGATGAACGGCATGCAGGTGAACTTCACGCCCGTGGGGGCGCGGCTGTTCTTCGGCATGCCCTTGCATCACCTCGCGCGGCAGGTCGTCGGACTGGAGTCGGTGCTCGGCGCGGAGGGGCCGCTGTTGACGGAGCGGCTCGTGGAGGCGCCGTCCTGGGAGGCCCGCTTCGCGCTGGTGGATCAGCTCCTCCTCTCCCGCATCCTCGCGGCTCGCGAGGTATCGCCCGTCATCACCTGGACGTGGCAGCGGCTGCGCGCCAGCGGTGGTCAGGTGGAGATTGGCGAGCTGGCCCGGGAGCTGGGCTTCAGCCAGAAGCACGTCATCGCGCGCTGTGGTCAGGAGCTGGGCCTGACGCCCAAGCTGCTCGCGCGACTCATCCGCTTCGACCGCGTCATCCAGGTGTTGAAGTCCGGCGTGGCGGCGAACTGGGCCCGTCTCGCGTTGGAGCAGGGCTATTTCGACCAGGCCCACCTCATCCGCGACTTCCGGCAATTCACCGGAGGCCCTCCAGGAGAGTTCCTCCGACGGCAACTGCCCTCGCTGGGTGGAACGCGCGCGGACTGAGGCGCGAGCCGTGTCAGGGGTTGCATTCGCGCTCGGGTCACGCGATGGATTCGCGAAGCTCCGAGGCCTCGCACCATGACGGAACAGCAGTACGAACTGACCAGGCTCATCCGACAAGTCCAGAGCCATAGACACCTCGAGGACCATGTCCAGATCTACGAAGCGGACAGCTTCGATGAGCGCCTGGCCAAGGAGCGCGGGGAGAACGAGGTGACGCTTGGCAAGCTCCGTCAGCTCCTCGCTGGGGGCGTGAGCCTGGACTTCGTCGACCAGAACCACCACACGCCGGTGCTGCTCGCCGTCACCCAGAACAACGTGGAGCTCCTCCTGCTCTTGAAGGAGTACGGCGCCGACCTCCTCGCGCCATACCACTACGACACGCCGCTGCACCGCGCGGCGGAGTTTGGCGCGGACCGCGTGGTTCGCTTCCTCATCGAGCAGGGCGCGGACCCTCGCGGCCTGACGCCAGGAGGTCAGAGCGTGCTGGGCGCGGCCCGGACCTCGCGACACAGCCGAAAGGTTCCGGCCCTGCTGGTGGAGCTGCTGCTGCCGACGAAGTCCCAGCGCCCACCTCCGCCCAAGAAGCCCAAGGGCCTGTCGGAAGAGAAGGTCCTCCGGTATCTCGAAGGCGCCGCGCCGCCGGGGGTAACGCCTGCTTCGTGGCGGAAGCTCCGCCTCATCATGGACGCGGTGTTCGTGGAGGCGCACTGCGTCTCCCTCGACGCGTTCTTCGAGGGCATCGAGGAGCAGGCCGCGATGAACCCGGACCTCGTCTTCGCGGGCATCGGGCTCATCCAGGCGGCCGTCGCGGAAGCGCCCAAGGACAAGAAGGTGAAGAAGGTCTCCAAGTCGAGCTACCTCCACCACGGCAACCTGGAGGTCGACGGCAAGCTGCCGGTGAACTCGCTGATGGTGACAGGCCACCTGACGGTGAGAGGCCCCGTCGACAACCTCCAGGGCCGCTCGCTCTTCGTCGGTGGAGACTTCACCTGCGAGACGCTCAAGTCCCAGGGCCCGGTCATCATCGGAGGCAACCTGGAGGCCACGCACGTCCAGGCTCAGTACAACGACTACGCACTGGAGGTCCGAGGGACGCTGCGCGCCGCGAAGCTCGTGGTGGAGGACAAGCACGTCGTCACGGCGGGGCGCTTCGAGGTCCAGGAGCGGGTGGACGCGTAGTCCCGCCCGCGGGCGCCGAGGGTGCGGGGCCTTGCTGCTATCAGACGAGGGTGGGGCGTCCGGCGTCCCGTCTTGGTTCACCGCGTCATGACCGGATGACGCAGCTCCCCTAGGGTGTCGTCCCACATGCCGACCGAGGTCAAAGTCCAGTCCACGTTGTTCGAGTCGCTGGTCCGCTGCGCGAATCCCGACGCGGCCATGCGCGCGGAGTTCCTCGCCGCCGGCTACGACGTGGACAAGCCCCGGGCCAGCTACCCCAGCGCCGTGTTCATCGCCTGCCAGGGGCTGGTGCTGCGCACGACGTACGGGGCACTCCCGTCGCAGCAGGCGCAGCGGGAACTGGGACGGGACTTGCTCCGGCAGTACTTCGAAACGCTGGTGGGCCGGGTGGTGGGCATGGCCCTCAAGGTGGCCGGCCCGGAGCGGGCGATGAAGCGCGTGGCGCTCAGCTTCAGCTCGGTGTTCGATCCGGTGGACATCCAGACCCAGCTGCTGGCGCCCCACGAGTATCGGGTGAAGTTCCGCGGGTACCCGTTCCCCGCGGAGGCCGCCGCTGGCACGTGCGAGGGCGCCCTCAAGCAGGCGGGCGCCTTGAGCGTCACGGTGAACGTCGAGCGGTATGAGAACGAGGGCTTCGACCTGCGCATTCGCTGGTGAAGCCCTCGTCAGACGTGTTGCTCAGGGCTGGGTGGGGCTCCCCATCGCGAGCGCCCCGGCCACCTTGGGCTCCGTCACGTTGTCCTGTGACTGGCGGTCGATGAGCTTGTTGAGGGGATCCACGCCGACCTCGGCTGGCTGCACCGGCACGGTGAATGTGATCTCTGATTCTCCCTTGCCCACCTTGCGCTTCTCCAGGAACAGCGCCTCGCCGTTGCTGTCGAGCGCGCCCACGTCCATCCAGTCGGAGAACTCCAGCTCCGTCTGGTTGCCCGTGTCGTCGCTGCGGAACTTCTTCGCGAGCACCTTGAGCGTGACGTCCCAGGTGCCCTGGGCGTTCTGCCGCATCGTCGCGGACACCGCGCGGTTGTCGTAGAGGGTGATGGTCTCGAAGAGGTCCTCCAGGAGGTATTGATACTCCGGCGGCGTCTCCTCGCGCAGGAAGCCGAGCAGCTCCGTGGAGCCCGTGTACGGCGGCCCCTGGAAGCGGACCTTCTCCACGTAGCGCTTCATGGCGCGGTTGACGCGCTCCTCGCCGATGAAGTCCTGCAGCGCGTACATGGCGAGGCTGCCCTTCTGGTAGTGGATGTACTGCTGGTTCTCCACGCGGGACAGCGGCACTTCCTTCTTGCGCTCCAGCGCGCGGCCCATGAGGTAGCCGTCCAGCTCGAACTTGAGGAAGCGCTTCATCTTCGTCGCGCCGAAGCGGTGCTTCATCACCATCAGAGCGGTGTACTGGGACATCGTCTCCGACGTCATGGTGGCGCCCTGCGCGCGCGCGCCCACCACCTGGTGCGCCCACCACTGGTGGGCAATCTCGTGCGCGGTGACGTAGTACGGGTAGTCCACGTCATCAGCGGCGCCGTCCCGTACGCGGGCGATGAAGCCGATGGATTCCGAGTACGGAATCGTGTTGGGGAAGGACTGGGCGAAGGCCCCGTAGCGGGGGAACTCCAGGATGCGGGCCTGACGGTGCTGGTACGGCCCGAAGTTCTCGGTGCAGTAGTCCAGCGTCTCCTTCATCCCCCGCATCATCCTGTCGAGGTTATAGGTGTGCTTGGGGTGGTGGTAGATCTCCAGCGCCACGTTCTTCCACGTGTCCCGCGCCACCGCGTAGCGCGCGGACAGCACCGAGTAGAACTTGAGGATGGGCTGGTCCATCTTGTAGCGGAAGAAGCGACGGCCCCCCTCGGTCCACTCCTTCTCCAGGTAGCCGGGCGCGAGGGCGATCTGATCCGCCGAGGTGCTCACCGTGGCCTGGAAGCTGACGAAGTCCGAGTCCGAGGTGATGTAGTTGTTGGCCTTGGCCTTCGGGTCATCCCGGTCTGGCATGCGCTCCTTGGGCGCCAGGCCGTACTCCTTGCGGTCACCGTCCTCCACCAGCTCCGCGTCCTCCTGGTAGCCCAGCGTGGGGAGGTTGCCGCTGTTGAAGAACGTGCCGTTCTCGACGATGTCCGTGCGCGTGGAGCCATGCTTCAGGCCGCGCGGCGCGTACTCCAGGTCGAACACCAGGTCCGTCTCGGCGCCAGGAGCCAGCGGCGTGGGCAGCTCGAAGACGAACAGGCCGAGCGACTCGTCGCGCTTCGTCGGAGTGTCCACACCCGCGAGGGACAGCTTGCGCACGCGAGCGTCGCGAGGCAGCTCCATCAGCACCTGGGAGATGGGCTGGTCCGTCTTGTTGCGCACGCGGTAGGTGCCCAGGGTCTCCAGGCGTCGCTCTTCCGGGTGGATGTGGAAGGTGACGTCCACCGCGGTGACGCGCGGGTGGGGCAGGGCGGCGAAGGACCTGTAGTCCTTCTCGTAGCGGGCCAGCGCGCGCTCGGTGTCCTTCGCGGTGACGTACGGATTGAGGAAGCGCGTGTTGTAGGTGATGAACGCGCCGGTCCCCACGAACACGAGCGACGCGACAGTGGCGGTCACCGTCCAGGCCCGGGTGCGGCGGGCCCGCGCTTCCACGAGCCGCTCCTTCCAGGCCGTCCCGCGTCCCCGGACGACGATGAGCGCTCCCACGGCCACCATGAGCGTGGCCAGGCCGTACCAGTACAGGCGGTGCCAGGCGACAGCCGCCAGGAAGTGGCCATAGCCGTTCAGGTCCGAGTACGGCGCCGAGGGCTCCGCGCCATAGCGCACCAGCGGCTCCTCGATGCCCAAGAGCCCCAGCGCGGCCTGCGAGGCGAAGTACAGCACCATCACCAGGTACGCGACGTACTTCTGGTGGATGAGCACCTGCGCGAAGAAGGCCAGCACGCACAGGAGGATGTTGTGCGTGAAGTCCAGCAGGAGGATCTCCGTGAAGTACAGCCACCACTCGATGTCGAAGAAGCCCCGGCTCACCTGGGAGATGACCGTCGCGAGCGCGACGACGGCCTTGAGCGACAGCACCACCATCAGCAGCGCCCCGAACTTCGCGGAGTAGCCGACCCACGTCGGGGCCCGCGTCGCGTCGACGATGTCGCCCAGGCCCGCGTCCCGCTCCTTCCACACCAGCTCGCCCGCGTAGAACGTCAGGGTGATGAGCACGAAGGGATGGAAGGCGGACGTGGTCGTCTCCAGCGCCTGCCACGTCACGGGCAGGGTGGCGGTGCCGAAGAGCTGCTTGGAGATGAGCGACGCAATCGTCACGAAGGCCAGGCCCGCGACGACGAAGGACCAGTACACCGGCGAGCGAAGCACGTCGCGGAACGCCAGCCACGAGGAGGACAGCGCCGTGCGCACCCAACTGCCGAACGTGGGCTCGGCCCGCGTGGTGGGGATGGCCACGGGAGCAGAGGGCGTCTCCTCCTTCGCCGCGGGGCGCGCGCCGCTGTGCTCCTCCACGGTGGTCCGGAAGCGCGCCACGGTGAGGCCCAGCAGCAGGGCGGCCACGGCGCTCCACAAGAGCCGGTTGACGAGCAGCAGGCCGGCGAACGGAATCAGGTCCCGGTTGCGCTCCGCGGGCGTCCAGTACCGCGTCGTGTTCTCGATGCTGGTGAACCCGAACGGGTCCAACACCGAGCCGAGGTCCTGGTTGGACACGTCCGACATGGCGGAGCTGATGACCAGGTAACCCAGCACCAGCACCACCATGCCCACGTACACCGGGGCCATGCGGCGCGTGAGCGCGGCCAGCGAGAAGAACACCGTCCCCGCGAAGAACAGCGTGGGCCACACGCCGACCAGGTAGGGCCAGATGTACGCGAGCGTCTGGTGTGGCCCCAACTGCGTCGAATCGACCAGCCACACGACGCCCGCGCCCACGAGCAGGCCGGGGACGATGGCCAGCATCAGGCTGGCGCTGAAGAGGTACGCGCCCAGGAAGCGGCCGAGCAGGTACGGCGCCTTCTTCACGTTCTTCGTGAAGATGAGCATCCACGTGCCGTGGCCGAAGTCCTGGTGCGCGGCCTGGCCGAAGATGGCCGCGACCATGAAGAGGCCGAAGAGGGCGATGATGGTGATGAAGGCGAAGAGCGTGTGAGGGCTGTTGGCCAGCACGCGCTCGGAGCCGGAGCTGGCGGAGACGCTGCGGAAGACTCCGCCCGTGGCCAGCATCATCAGCAGGCCGGCGCCCGCCAGCACGGCGGCGTAGATCCAGGTCGAGAGCATCTTGACCCGGCGCCGCAATTCGAAAGTCACGAGAGCGCTGAACATGGGTCCTCGCTCACGCCTTCTTCGACGCGCGTGACAGCGCGTGGAAGTAGACGTCCTCCAGGTCGGGAGTCGCCGGCTCGAAGCCCGCCGGTGCGCTCTCCGCGTGGACGTGCACCAGCCGCTGGCCCGCCACGCGCCTGACGGCGATGACCTCCAGCTCCTTCGTCAGCGCGTCCAGCTCCTCCTGCTTCGTGACGAAGCGCTTCCACACGCGCCCCTGCAGCGCGTCCACCAGCCGGAGCGGGTGACCGCTCGTGACGACGTTGCCCTGGGCGAGGATGGCCATGTTCTGGCAGAGGTCCGCCACGTCCGAGACGATGTGCGTGGACAGGAGCACCACGACGTCCGCGCTGATCTCCGCCAGCAGGTTGTGGAAGCGGAAGCGCTCGGCCGGGTCCAGGCCCGCGGTGGGCTCGTCGACGATGAGCAGCTTGGGGTCTCCCAGCAGCGCCTGGGCGATGCCGAAGCGCTGCTTCATGCCGCCGGAGAAGCCGCCGAGGCGCCTGTCCCGGTGCTCCCAGAGGTTCGTCTTGGTGAGCAGCGCCTTCACGGCGTCATGGCGCGGGCCGCGCTGTGACAGGCCCTTGAGCTGCGCCAGGTGGTCCAACATGTCCCAGGCCGTCACCTTGGGATACACGCCGAAGTCCTGGGGCAGGAAGCCCAGCACGTCGCGCAGCTTGTCCTTGTCGCGGCGCACGTCGATGCCGTCGAACGTCATCGTCCCGCCGTCAACGTCCTGCAGCGTGGCGATGCTGCGCATGAGCGTCGACTTTCCGGCACCGTTGGGGCCGAGCAGTCCGAACATGCCGCGCGGAATGGTGAGGGTGACGTCGTGCAACGCCCTCGTTCCATTGGGATACGTCTTGGACACGCCTTCGAGTCGGAGCTCCATGTCGGGCATCAACCTAGCCCATCCGTTACCATGCGCTCCATGTTCTCGCCGCGCTGGAGTCCCTGTCTCGCGCCCGTCCTCTTGCTGTGCGCGTGTGGCGAGGGAGAGCCCGTCATGTTGGAAGCCAAGGCGGCCGACTGTGGGAGCGCCGAGCCCCTGCGCCTGGGGCGCCTGCCGCTGGGCAGCATGGTGCTCAACTCCTATTTCCTCCAGGAGGAGGCCGCGCGCGACGTGCGCCGCGGCCTGTCCGAGTCGCCTGTCCTCGAGGAGGTGCTGGCCAAGGCGGCGGCGCTCGGCGTCGTGGCGCTGCGGACCAATGGCCACAACGAAGCGCCGGAGAAGGTGGGCGACAGCACCATCCAGGTGGGTCCTCTCCAGTACGACGAGGTCGCCCTGCGAGGGCTGGACCGGGTGCTCGCCCGCGCGCGCGTGCATGGTGTCAGGCTGGTGCTCACGCTCGGCAACTACTGGGATGCCTACGGCGGTACGCGCCAGTACGTGACGTGGGCGGGGCTGCCGTCTCCCATCCAGGGCGACCCGCGCTTCTTCACCGAGCCCGTCGTCGTGGCGCTCTACAAGGAGCACATCGCGCGGATGTTGGAGCGGGTGAACACGGAGGATGGCATCCGCTATGGCGACCATCCGGCGGTGCTCGCGTGGGAGCTGCTCAACGAGCCGCGCGGCCGGGGCCTGGACGCGGAGGGCGCGCGCATGCGGGCGTGGGTGGATGAGGTGGCGCGCGAGGTGAAGTCCCGCGCGCCGGGCCACCAGGTGGGCACGGGCGAGGAAGGTTTCGAGCCGACCTCGGAGGGTTATGACGGCGCCTTCTGGGCTCGCGCGGGCACGACGATGCTGCGCACGCCGGGCTCCAGCTTCTCGCGCAACACCGCGTCGCCGTACATCGACTTCGCGTCGGTGCACTTCTATCCAGAGTCGTGGGGCCTGGACGACGCGGACATGGCCGAGGCGGGAGCGCGGTGGATTCGCGAGCACGCGGCTATCGCCCGGGGGCTGGGCAAGCCGCTGTTCGTGGGCGAGCTGGGCCTGCGCAACGAAGGCGCCCTGGACTTGTCCCAGCGCCGCGCGCTGTATCGCGGCTGGCTGGAGTGCATGCGCAAGTCCGCCGTGGGCGCCGGCGCCCTGTGGATGTTCGCCAACGACGCGCGGCCGGACGCGTGGGACGAGCACACGTTCTACTTCCGCGACGGCACGCAGCCAGAGGACCCGGCCAACCGCTATGCCGATCTGGTCGTGGAGGCCGCGGCCGCGGCGAAGCCCTGACGCACGAAGGCCCGGTCGGGAGTCGTGCTCCCACCGGGCCCGGCGTGTCATGCGTGTGGCGGGGACTCAGTATGCGACGTGCACGTGGTCGCCGTGGCCACCGATGGCGCCAATGGGCGAGCCGTTCTTGATGCCGCCCTTCGGGTCATAGAACATCTCGGTGGGCTTCGTGCCCGCCAGGCGCGTGTAGTACTCGGCCATCTTCGCCGGGCTGCCCGCCACGTCGATGGCGCGGCCCTTGTAGTGGTACGAGCCCGGCGTGTGCGTGCCGCCCGTCGTCGAGGTGATGGTCAGCCCCATCTGCCGCGCCAGGTTCGACGCGAAGTCGAGCTTCTGGCGGTTGGAGCCGTTCACCGGGAAGTTGCCGGGGACGCCGCCGGGGCCCTTGGCGCCGTCCGGCTTGCCGTCCCACATGTCCTGGTTGCGCGAGTTGAAGAGGGAGCGGCCCGTGTTGTTGCCCACGATTCCGTCCGCCTCCAGCCCGTGCTTGCGCTGGTACGCCGCCACCGCCGCCTTCGTCTTCGCACCGAAGATTCCGTCCGCCGTGCCCGGGTTGTAACCGGCCTTGGCCAGGGTCTTCTGCAGCCGCGTCACATCCGAACCGCGCGTACCGACCTGGAGCATGGAGGGCCTCTTTCTCTCTCGCCGAAGGCGGAAGGCTTCGTACAAGAGGGTTATCGGCGCTCATGTCCGTGAGTTGCGGCTTAAGTAGGACAAAACCGGGAATGTCTGGTTTTGGAGCCTGTTTGGAAAACTCGCGTCACACCGAAATGAGGCCCTTGCGGATGCCCTCGGTGACGGCCTCGACGCGGTTGGTCACCTCCAGCTTCCGGTAGATGTGCTCCAGGTGGGTGCGGATGGTGGCCTTGCTGAGGGTGAGGAGCCGGGCGGCCTCGCTGTTGGAGACGCCCTTGGCGATGAGCTGGAGGATTTCGCGCTCGCGGTCCGACAGCGGCTTGAGCGGGGGCTCCTCGGGAGAGGGGTTCGCGGCGGGCGTGGGCGCGGGCGGGGGCGAGGCGGGCTCGGAAGAGGCGGGGGCGGCGTCCGGGTCGACGCGGAAGTGACGCAGGAGCCTGCGCGCGAGGTTGGGCTGGATGACGGTGCCGCCGGCGCGGACTTCCTTGATGGCCTCGATGATCTTGTCGACCGGCGAGCCCTTGAGCATGTAACCGGATGCCCCGGCCTTCACGGCCTCGAGGACTTTGTCCTCCTCATCGAAGATGGTGAAGATGAGGATCTCCATCTTTGGATAGACGGCCTTGATTTCGCGCGTCACGTCGATGCCGCTCATGCGCGGCAGGCCCAGGTCCAGGAGGAGGACGTCGGGCATGAGGCGCGGGACTTCCTCCAGCGCGGCCTCGCCGGACAGCGCGGTGCCGACGATGTCGATTTCGGGGTGACCCTCGAAGAGGCGGAGCTGGTTCTTGAGGATCTTCGTCTGGTCTTCCACGACGAAGACGCGGATGGGCGGCTGCGCGGGAGTGGAAGAGGGCTGCGGGGCGTCCACGGGGGCTCCGGTCATGTCGGGGGGCAGGGGAGGGAGAAGGCCACCTGGGCGCCCGAGCCCGGTGACGAATCCACGATGAGCTGACCGCCGAGCTTCATGGCGCGCTCGCGCATGTTCAGCAGGCCGTAGTGTCCGCGCGGCGTGCGCTGCGGATCAAAGCCCTTGCCGTTGTCGTGGACGATGAGGTGCACGCGGTCCTCCGCGTAGTCGAGCTTCACCTGCACGAGCTTCGCCTCGGCGTGCTTCACCGCGTTGGAGAGGCACTCCTGCAGGATTCGGAACAGGGCGAGCTGCGCATCGGGGGACAGCTTGCGCTGCAGGCCCGTGCGCTCGAACTGGATGGACATGCCCGTGCGCTCCTGGAACGTCTTGGCGTAGTCTTCCAGGCCCTGGGACAGCTCGAAGTCCTCGTGCATCATCCGCAGGCTGCGGCGCAGCTCCTCGATGGACTCCTCGGCGGTGGTCTTCAGCTCGCGAATCTCCTCGCGCAGGCCGTCCTCGCGCGCGAGGTTCAGGATGTACTCCGCCTGGATGATCATCGACGAGAGCGACGCGCCCAGGCCGTCGTGAATCTCGCGCGCCAGCCGGTTGCGCTCCTCCACCACGGCCAGTTCCTTGAGGTCGCCCTGGAGGGCGACGACTTCGCGGTGCGCGGCGGCCTCGCGCTCGTTCAGGTACACGAGCACGTAGACGATGATGAAGTTGAGGGCGAGGTACCAGAGCAGCGTGAGCAGCTCCACCGCCGTCACGGAGCGGTTGAGCAGCAGGTCCAGTCGCGTCGTTATCGGCAGCGCCAATAGCGGCGGGAGGATGGCGAGCGGCTTGGGGTAGAGGATGGAGAAGAGGGTGGTGAAGAGCAACTGGGTCGCGAGCAGGGGGCTCTGCAGACCGCCACCCACCACGGGCTTGGCGATGAGGACCACGAGGATGACGAGGTCCAGGCACAGCGTGGTGTACGTCACCCACCGGCCGGCCTTGGGGTGGTCGATGACGAGCAGGTTCGCGACGCTGTAGAGCAGCATCGTGAAGTAGCCCAGGAAGGAGAAGGCTCCGGTGAGACCGAAGTAGCCGCTCCAGGTGGGCACCGCCAGGATGAGCAGCCCCAGCGTGAGGAACATCATTCGCGCGTAGAAGAGGGCGCGGGCCCGGGCGACGAACCGGTCCTGTTCCCAGGACGCGGTGGCCTGCTCCGTGGAGACGCTGTCTGTCAGCTTGCGGCGCAGGAGGACCTCGCGCACTCGCGCGCGGAGGTCATTGGCCGCCGGGGTCTCCTCGCCGAGGGCGAGATTCGAATTCATTGGGCGGCAGCTTACGGGAGCCGCCGGGTGTGCGGGAATCCCTGGGGTGCTTCGCCCACCTCCCCGGCGGGCGGGGAGGCGTGCGGGAGGGCCGCGTCTACTTCGAGGCCGAGCCCTTCATGCAGACCTTGCGGGCCTCGGGCTTCTGGCTGAACACGTAGGCCATGCGGTCCGTGGACTCTCCGGTGCGCTCGTCGAACAGGGGCGTGCCGCCCGCGTACATGGTGCCCTCGGCGTTGCCGTAGGAGTCCAGGCCGTGCTTCTTGAGCCAGCGGTCCACGCAGGACTCGAGCGCGGCCCGGTGTGCCTCGGGGCTGTTGGCGTCCTTGAGGTTGCCCTGGGAGGACTTGGTGGTGTCGGTGGAGCCGGAATCCTTGAGGCTGCCCTGGGAGGGAGTGGCCGTGTCGGACGCGAGGCTGCCGGAGTCGACGCCGGACCTCTGGGGCTCCACGGGGGCGGCCTCCTGGAGCGCCTGTCCGCTGTCGGCGGGGAACTGGGCTGCTTCGGGCGGGCTCTGGGGGGCGGCGGTGGGAGTGGACGCGTCCGCGGGGCCCTGGGCCTCGCCGGTGTTCTTGTGGCAGCCGTGGACGAGCAACAGGGTGGTGGAAAAGACGAGCACGCCGGTCAGGTTTCTCATATGTCCTGGCTGGTGGAGTCCGCCGCGAAGCGGGACGGTGGAAAGGGCGCCTGCGCTCAACTGTTGCCAGGTGCGACGCAGGGTCCCGCACGTTATTCGCATCCGCCCTCGCGGAGCAGCAATCGATGCACGGACCAGAAGAGCACCACCATCCCCGGATTCCTCACGCTTCCCGCATCGAGCGCTCGCGGGTGCTCGTCGTGGGAGCAGGCGGGCTCGGCTGTCCGGCCTCGCTGGCGTTGGCGCAGGCGGGTGTCGGCCACCTGACGCTGGCGGATCCTGACCGCGTGGACGTGACGAACCTGCCCCGGCAGCTCTGGCATCGCGCCGAGGACGTGGGGCGCAACAAGGCGGAGTCCGCGGCCGCGGGGCTCCTGCGGGCCTTCCCGGCGCTGACGACGGACGTGCTCGCGGAGCGCGTGGACGCCGACAACGTGGAGGGCCTGTTCCGCGCGCACGACGCCGTCATCGATGCGACGGATGGCGTGGCGACGAAGTTCTTCCTCTCGGATGTGGCGGTGCTCACGGGGGTGCCGCTCGTCTACGGCGGCGTGCTGCGGATGCAGGGACAGGCGATGCGCGTGGAGCCCCAGGGGCCCTGTCTGCGCTGCCTCTACGAGTCGCCGCCTCCGCCGGACTCGGTGCCCACGTGCGCGCAGGCGGGAGTGCTCGGCTCATTGGCGGGGCTGGTGGGCGCGGTGCAGGCGCTGCTGGTGCTGGAGCTGCTCGCGGGCGCCGCGCGCCGGGTGCCGGGCGAGGCGACGTTGCACGTGCTGGATGGGAACACGCTGCTGGGACGGCGCACGCGCGTCGAGCGAGCGGAGGATTGTCCGGGCTGCCGCATCACCGCCGTTCCGACGTTTCCCGAGGAGGGCACGGCATGCGCGCGCTGAGGGTGGAGGCACGGCGATGAGCGAGGTGACGGCGACGTTGGACATCACCCGCGAGGTCTGCCCGATGACCTATGTGCGCACCAAGCTGCGGCTGGAGTCGCTGGAGTCAGGGGCGCTGCTGGAAGTGCTGCTCCGAGGCACCGAGCCGCTGAAGAACGTTCCCCGCAGCGCGCGCGAGGAGGGGCACGAAGTCGTCTCCCTCGAGCCGCGCGAGGATGGAACGCACCGACTGGTGCTCCGCAAGCAGGGAAGGTGAGTGAGCCATGGCGACGATTCGGATTCCCTCGACGATGCGGACCCTCACGCGCAACCAGTCGGAGGTCAGTGCCTCCGGCGCCACCGTGCGCGAGGTGCTGAGTGATCTGGACGCCCGCTATCCCGGCATCGGCGCGCGACTGCTGGACGAGCGCGGCGCCGTCCGGCGCTACGTCAACGTCTTCCTCAACGAGGAGGACATCCGCGCCCTGCGGGAGCTGGACACGCCGGTGAAGGACGCGGATCGCCTCACCCTCATCCCCGCGATGGCGGGAGGGTGACGCCACATGGCCCTGCGTGAAGATCAAATCCTCCGCTACTCCCGGCAGATCCTCCTGCGCGAGGTCGGTGGTCGAGGTCAGGAGTCGCTCCTGGCCGGCGGCGCCCGCGTGGACGCCACCGGCGCTTCGGGGATGACGGCGGCGGCGTACCTGGCGGGAGGCGGAACCCCCGTGGCCGGCGTGGGCGCGCTCACCCTGGGCCCCTGGGCTCCTGGCTT
The DNA here is from genome assembly GCF_010894455.1 of Myxococcus eversor. Lineage (GTDB taxonomy): Bacteria > Myxococcota > Myxococcia > Myxococcales > Myxococcaceae > Myxococcus > Myxococcus eversor. Next base: position 463,801 of record NZ_JAAIXY010000004.1, read on the forward strand.
CCTCATGTCGGCCACCGACGTCGGCCAACCCATGGCGGCGACGCTGGCCCGAGAAGTATCCGCGCTCAACCCTGACGCGGCGAACCCGGAGCGGGGTGGGGGACTGCTCGCGGAGCTGCCCACGGCCTGGAGCGGGGAGGCCCCCTGGGTGGCCCTCTGCGGTGATGGCGCCCGCGCGGGCGTGGTGTTCCGGGGCTCCGAGGGATGCGTCTGGTGCTTTGGCGAAACGGTGCGTCACCTGGGCCCTCCGCCAGACGGCGCCCTGGGCGTGGCGCTCGGAACGGTGGGCGCCATGGTGTTCCAGCGGCTCCGCCTGGGCCTGGGCCCGACGCTGGGAGGCCGCTGGCTGGTGCCCCCGGGTGGCCTGGAGGAGATGGATGTCCGCAAGTGCTCCCGGTGCGCCGCGCGAGCCGAACCTCCCGCTCAGTGAATCCGTGGGCTGATCCACGCTGGCCGGAGACGGTCCGCCGCGAAGTCGTCCAGCACCTCGAGTCCTGCTACCCGCTGGAAGGCTGCGGAGTGATCCTCCATGCTCCCAGCGAAAGCTCCTGGCGGGTGTGCCCCCTGCGCAACGCGTCCCCGCGTCCCGCGCTCGCCTATGCCTTCGCCCCCGAGGAGTGGTTGGCGGTGTGCCTCCAGGCGGATTCGCGGGGCGAGCAGCTCATGGGCGTGTTCCACTCCCATGTAGACGGGCCTCCCACTTTTTCGGCGGAAGATCGCTCCCTGGCAGCCCCGGCAGGGCATCCGTTGCTACCGGGAGTTTCCTATCTCATTGCATCCGTACACCGGGGCTGTGTGTCCTGGGTGTCTGAGTATGGGTGGACCAATGGAGATTTTCAGACGCGACGGGTCTGAAACGACCATTGCAAGAACGAAAAAGCCCAGTAGGCCCAAGCACTTGACTGCCTGTCACCCCTACCTGCGGAAAGGTGCGCCTGAATTGTCAAGTGAGTGGGTTTTCGTCTATAACGACGTCCATCTTCTGGATCTGCGGCGTCCACCGCGGCGTGCAAGAAGCGCTCCGGACGCATGGGAGTTGAAAACCCTTATGGCCTCCAACACTGGATTCACCCTCTGGCTGACCGGCATGTCCGGTACCGGTAAGAGCACCACTGCCGCCTACATCGCGGCGCGGCTCCGACAGGTCGGCCGCAATGTGGAGATCCTCGACGAGGGTGAGCTCGCCGACGAGCTGTGGGCGGGGTTGGGTGATTCGAAAGACGAGCGCAACACGATCGCCGGACGGCTCGGCTTCGTGGCGAACGTCCTGACGCGCAATGGTGTCGCCGCGCTGGTGCCCTGCGTGAGCCCCTACAAGGGGAAGCGCGAGGAGAACCGCCGCGCCATCGGCCGCTACGTGGAGGTCTACGTCGACTGCCCCACGGAGAAGCTCATCGAGCGCGACAGCACGGGCAAGTACAAGAAGGCGCTCAACGGGGAGATCCCCAACTTCATCGGCATCACCGAGCCGTACGAGCCGCCCAACTCTCCGGAGGTCACCATCCACTCCGACGTGGAGTCGGTGGAAGACGGCGCCGCGAAGATCTTCCAGTCGCTCCTGGACCTCGGTTACATGACCACCGAGGAGCTGAAGATCATCACCGGCAAGAAGATGAAGGCCAACCCGCTGCCGGCCAAGGGCGAGAAGGCTGAGAAGGCCGAGAAGCCCGAGAAGGGCAACGGCGCCAAGGCCCGTCGGGCGGAGGAGCCGAAGGTGGCCGCCAAGGTGAAGCCGGCCAAGGCCGACAAGGCGGACAAGGGCGCGAAGTCGCGTCCCGCCACGCGCGCTGCCCGCGTCGCCAAGCCGGCGGCCGCGGGGAAGAAGTCCTCGAAGAGCAAGGCCCGCTGAGCAGGGGGCCGACCCGGCCCTTGTTCCACTTCACGTAAAAGGGCTCCAGGTTGCCGCGCGATGCGCGTGCAATCCGGGGCCCTTCCGTTTTAGGAGTGCCCCATGCTGAGCCCCGAGCGAATCCAGGCCCTGTGTGAGTCGTCGCGTCCCAAGCTGGAGGCCATGCGCGCCGCGCTGCGGGCCCATGGCAGTGCGCTGGTGGCGTTCTCCGGCGGCGTGGACTCGACGTTCGTCCTGAAAGTCGCGGTGGAGGAGCTGGGGGAGCGGGCCCTGGCGCTCACGGCGCTGTCGGCCTCGGTGGCTCCGGAGGAGGCGCAGGAGGCGCGGGAGCTGGCGGAGAAGATGGGGGCCCGGCACGTCGTCCTGGGCAGCAACGAGCTGGCCAACCCGCAGTACGCGGCCAACCCCACCAACCGCTGCTACTTCTGCAAGACGGAGCTGTACGACATCTGCGAGGCGAAGCGGACGGAGCTGGGCTTGGCGGTGGTGGTGGACGGCTTCAACGCGGATGACTTCAAGGACCACCGTCCGGGGCACAAGGCCGCGCGCGAGCACGCGGTGCGCTCTCCCCTGGCGGATGCCGGGCTGACGAAGGAGGAGATTCGCGCCTGGAGCCAGTCGCTGGGGTTGCCCACGTGGGACAAGCCGCAGATGGCGTGCCTGGCGTCGCGGATTCCCTACGGCACGGCGGTGACGCGGGACAGGCTGCTGCAGATCGCCGCGGCCGAGTCGGAGCTGCGCAAGCTGGGCTTCCGGCAGTTCCGCGTGCGCTACCACGGCGAAGTGGCCCGGCTGGAAGTGGCCGCCGAGGAGTACGAGCGGTTCCTCGTCGCGGATGTGCGCCAGCGGATCAACACGTCGTTCCTGGCGCTGGGGTTCAAGTTCGTGTCGTTGGACCTGGAGCCGTTCCGCTCCGGCCGACTGAACGAGGCCGCTGGCGTGACGAAGCCCGTGGCCCCCGAGTCCAGGGGCTTCGCGCTGCCCGTCGTGAGCTGAAGGGCCGGCTGATCCACACCGCGCCCCCACGGGCACCCGGAAGACGGGTAGAAAGCCCGGTTCCACGATGGCTCGGGAGCGCACGGTGATGACGAAGCGGAGCCGACAGCGGGCAGCGGCGGGGTGCTTCGTCACACTGGTGGCAGTGGGGCTCTGGCCTCGGGGCGCCGGGGCCGCCGAATACGTCGACTCGCCCTATCGGGATCGCCGCGCCTTCTCGCTGATCCTCGGACCGGGGGCCTCGTACACGGAGTTGATCAACGACGCGGACGCGGAGGCCGTGAAGGGGCTGGACGCGCTGCTCGACGTGGGGGCCTCCCTCACCGTGGGCCACGACGGGAACGAGGTCTTCGTGGTGATCCGCGGCAGCCTCCGGGAGCCGGATCTCTCCTTTGTCGGGGGCTTCCGCAGTTTCTTCGGGGACGAGTCGTGGCAGTCCTTCGTGGATCTCGGCGCCGTCGTGCGGCCGTTTTCTGGGCCGTGGCTGGGGCCTCGCGTAGCTTTCGGCCTGCGACACACCTTCTCGGAGCGGTTCGCGGTGTTCGGGGGACTCGGGCTCACGCTCGGGTTCGGATCCGGCCTCCGCGCCGATGCCGAGGGCTTCACCGGGCTGCAGTGGATCTTCCCGGTAGGCTGATCCGAGTGAAAATCTTGCGATCAAAAAGGGCTGTGAGATGGTGTGCGCATCTGTAGGAGGTTGCGCACTTGGACATGAATCCCCGTCTCACTTCGGTGGTTTTCCGGCTCAATCGCGAGAAGCTCGACTCCTTGAAGGAGCTGTCGCGCACCACCCGTATCCGTCAGAGCGAGTACCTCCGGGAGGCCATCTCGGATCTGCTGGCGAAGTACGAAGAGCGTCTCGTCGACTGAAGCAGTGAAGCGTGGATCCGCCGCGTGTCACCCGGGCAGGAAGGGTGGCTCCAGCGGCAGCCCTGGAGGGTGGAGACGCTCCAGGGCGGTGAAGGGATCCACTCCAGGAGGGTAGCGGACCTCCCAGAGCATCAGGCCGTGAGCGGGCGCCTTGAAGCCCTCCATGGCCGCCCCTGTCTCCAGCGCCGCCAGCCAGGCCTCTTCTGGCAGCAGCCCCGCCGCCACCTTCAGCGCGCCACCCACCACGTAGCGCACCTGGTAGCGGGCAAAGCCGTCCCCAATCAACCTCGCCTCGAAAAGACCACCGCCCCGCTCGTGCAGGGTGGCGGACTCCAGCGTGCGCGGCTTGCGGGGGCTGGACTTCTCATGGAACGCGATGAAGTCCCGCGTGCCCGCGGCCATGGCGAGCAGCTCCGCCACACGCTCGGGTTTCACCGTCGCGCCTTGCCCCTGGAGCCCCATCTCGCCCGCGACGTCGAGCGAGTAGGGCGCCCACTCCGGCATCGGCTCGCCGCCGCCCAGTCGCAGCCGATATCGATACTCCTTGCCGCTCGCGCTCCACTGGGCGTGGAAGGAGCCGGGGCGGCGCACCAGGCACAGGCCGAGCCCTGGCGACAGGTGCGCGGGCAAACGCTGGGCGAGCGACTCCGGCGAATCCCCCGCCTCCAGCCGGACGCTCACCACCTGCATGCGGGCATGGACGCCCCGGTCCGTCCGCCCCGAGGGCATCACCGTCGCGGGCACCCCCACCGAGCGCAACGCTCCCTCCAGGGCCTCCTGGACGGTGGGGCCTTCCGGCTGGCGCTGGAAGCCGCGGAAGTTTCCGCCGCGGTACCAGATCCACAGTGCGACAGGAATCCGCTTGGAGGTCGAAGGAAGCACGGCGTTGCGAGGGCGCGGGGTAACACGGGATAATCGCGCGCGAAATGGCGGCTGGACAAGAACTCGCGGCGGACGTGGATGGGCAGTGGCTCTTCCGACATGGAGACCTGGTCCTCGGACCGGTGAGTGGCTCCCAGATTGTCGAGAAGCTCAAGACGGGTGAACTCACGCCCGATTCCCCCCTGGCCCTGGCCGGCGAGCGGGACTTCCACCCCATGAAGGAGGTGGAGCCCTTCAAGGTGCATGTCGCGCTCTCCGAGGCGCGGGTGCGCGTGGACGCGGCCGTCCAGGTGGAGCGGGAGAAGAACCACAAGCGCGTCATGGTGCTCGGCGGTGTCGCGGGCGCGCTGGCCCTGGTGCTCGGAACCGCGGGCCTGTTCCTGGCGCGCAACGCCGCGGTGCACGGCTGGTTCGGCGAGGACGAGTTCGAGGGCATCGAGATGGAGGCCCCCGTCATCCGCGTGGCGCAGGCGCGTCAGGACGACGAGGAGCTGTTCGAGTACCCCACGCAGGGCACCGCCCGACCGAACAAGCCCGCCGACACGGGCACGACGAAGCCGGCCACGGGCACGAGCAAGCCCACGGCCGTGGCCTCCGCCTCCCGCACGGAGGACCGCAAGCCGCCGCGTCCCTCGGGGAGCGTGAACACGGACGCCGAGGGCATGGAGGTCGCCCAGCAGTTCGACCAGGGCGCCATCAACCGCATCGTCGCGGGCAACAAGTCGACGCTCTTCAAGTGCTTCAAGGAAGAGGCTGAGCGCAGCCCCGGGCTGACGACGAAAATCCCCCTGGAGTTCGTCATCGGCAACGACGGCAAGGTCAACAAGCTCTGGGTGGACAACCCCCAGTTCAAGAAAGGTCCACTCTACGACTGCCTCTTCGTGGAGCTGCAGAAGTGGCCTTTCCGGGCGTACGACGGAGAGCGGGCGACGGTGGGTCTCTCGTTCAATATCGGCAGGAAGGGCTAGGGCCACTTTCTTGCCCACCTCCCGGGCATGCCCCATACCGGGGCCATGTCCGCCGCATCCGTAGCCGAGACCGAAATCGCGAAGAAAGCGCTGAGCGTTCCGCCGGGGACCTTCCGTCACACCGTGCTGATGGCCGCCAAGCGCTTCAAGTCCACCTGGGCCGAGCTGGGGAAGTTGCTCGTGACGGTCCGGGACGAGGCGAAGTTCGAGGAGTGGGGCCACCCCACCTTCGAGGCCTACTGCCTCAAGGAACTGCACATCAAGAAGCAGACGGCCCTCAAGCTGACCCGCTCCTTCAGCTTCCTGGCCAAGCATGAGCCCGAGGAGGAGTTGCGGGCTCAGGAGTTCCCTGAAAAGGCCCCTGCCTTCGAAGTGATTGAAGTGCTGGCCGACGCCGAGGAACGGGGCCAGTTGTCACCCACTGAATACAAATCCCTACGTGACAGCATCTGGAGCCCGGAGAAGTCGCCCACGGAGCTGAAGAAGGAGTTCACCGAGCGCTTCCCCCGTCCTCCGCCCGAGCCGCCGCCGGAGAGCCTCCAGGTGAGGAAGCTGGCGTCGATGGCTCGGAAGCTCGCAAGCGAGCTGGCGGGGTGTCGCAAGATTCCGAACGCTGTCGCCCAGCGGGCGGCCGCCCTGGCGGATGACGTGGAAGAGCTCGCCTCGGGCGTGACGGACGCCTGAGCCACTGTTACTGAACGCTCACCCGTTGCGGACGCTGTACGCTCCGTAACGGGCCCGCACCGTTGGGCTTCCTGCCCAAGGTGGAGGGCCCTATAGTGGTTGTGGGCCCCATGTAGGTGGGCCCGGCGGCTGTTCGAGACGTGGGCAGGCCGTTTGGGTAGGGGAGCGGTGGACGGCGAAGTGGCTCCGGGGGATCCGGGGTCGGCGAACTCGGAGGCGGCAGTGAAGAAGGAGCACCACGTCAACCTGTCCTGCTCGTTCTGCGGAAAATCGCAGCGCGAGGTCCGCAAGCTGATTGCGGGACCTACGGTCTACATCTGCGATGAGTGCATCAAGCTCTGCAACGACATCATCGCGGATGAGAACGAGCGTGAAGAAGGCAAGCCTCAGGTCAGTCTGCCAACGCCCTCTGAAATCAAGGCGTTCCTCGATGAGTACGTCATCGGGCAGGACCAGGCCAAAAAGGTACTCGCTGTAGCGGTGTACAACCACTACAAGCGCATCTACCAGAAGAAGCCAGCGGCCAGGCCGCGCCCAGGCGTGAAGGGTCCGTCGGGCGAGGAGGTGGAGCTGAGCAAGAGCAACATCCTGCTCATCGGCCCCACGGGCAGCGGCAAGACGCTGCTGGCCCAGTCACTGGCGCGCTTCCTCAACGTCCCGTTCACCATCGCGGATGCCACCAGCCTCACCGAGGCGGGCTACGTGGGTGAGGACGTGGAGAACATCATCCAGAACCTGCTCCACAACGCCGATTACGACGTGGAGAAGGCGGCGCGCGGCATCGTCTACATCGACGAAATCGACAAGATCGCGCGCAAGGGCGACATGCCCAGTGCGACTCGCGACGTCGGCGGTGAAGGCGTGCAGCAGGCGCTCTTGAAGATCATCGAGGGCACGCGCGCCAATGTCACCCCGCGGGGTGGCAAGAAGTACAACCAGCAGGAGTACGTGCAGGTCGACACGACGAACATCCTGTTCATCTGCGGCGGCGCGTTCCACGGCATCGACGGCGTCATCAAGCGCCGCGTGGGCGAGAAGGGCCTGGGCTTCGGGGCGCGAATCTCGCACCGCGAGGACCGCAGCGTGGGCGAGCTGCTGGCGCTGACGGAGCCGGAGGACTTGATGAAGTTCGGGATGATTCCCGAGTTCATCGGTCGTCTGCCGATGATCGCCACGCTGAATGACCTGAAGGAAGAGGACCTGGTCACCATCCTCGCCCAGCCGAAGAACGCGCTGGTGAAGCAGTACCAGAAGCTCTTCGAGATGGAGAAGGTGAAGCTGACCTTCACGAAGGAGGCGCTGCGCGCCATCGCTCGCGAGGCGATGCGCCGTCACTCCGGAGCGCGTGGTCTGCGCGCCATCCTCGAGGACGCGATGCTGGAGATCATGTACGACGTGCCGTTCCGCGAGGGCGTCAAGGAGTGCAAGATCACCGAGACGGTCATCACCCGTCACGAGGCGCCCCAACTCGTCATGGAGAAGGAGAAGAAGACGGCCTAGCCGTCCTCTCGCTGCTTCCTTCCGTGATTCAAGGCCCCTCCTTCCCGTGTGGAACGAGGGGCCTTCACATGTCCAGCGTGTCAGTCGGCGAGGCTGGCGGCGGCTGAGCGCGTGGCGGGGAGGGAGATGATGAACTCGGTGGACTCACCGAGGACGCTCTCCACCCGAATCTCGCCCTGGTGCTCCTGGACGATGTCGTGGCAGAGCGACAGGCCCAGGCCCGTGCCGGAGCCGGCGGGCTTGGTGGTGAAGAACGGGTCGAAGAGCTTCTCGCGAATCTCCAGGGGAATGCCCGGCCCGTTGTCGCGCACGCGCAGCTCCACGCGGTCTCCCTGGCGACGGGTGGAGACCCGCACGCGAGGGACGAAACCCGCGTCGGCCGTCTGCTGCTTCTGCACCGTGGCGTAGAAGGCGTTGTCGACGATGTTGATGAGCAGGCGGCTGATGTCGCCGGCCACCACCTCCACGTTGCCGACGGAGGCGTCCAGCTCCGTGTCCGTCTCCACCGTGGCCGCGCCCTGCCGGGCCCTGAGTCCCTGCACGGCCAGGTTGACGCTGTCGCGAATCAACATGTTCAGGTCCGCGCGGCTGCGAGAACCCTCCGAGCGCCGCGAGTGCCGCAGCATCGTCTTGATGATGTTCGACGCGCGCCGCCCGTGGGACTGGATGCGCTTGGAGTTCTGCTTCAGGTCCTCCAGCGTCTCCAGCACGTCCTCGGCCGTGGCGGCATCGAACTTGTCCGTCATGCGCCGCAGCGTGGTGTCCAGCTCGTCCGCCAGCTTCGCGGACAGCTCCGAGAAGTTGTTCACGAAGTTGAGCGGGTTCTGCAACTCGTGGGCGATGCCCGCGGTGAGTGAGCCCAGGGATGCCAGCTTCTCCTGCGCCACCAGTTGCCGCTGCATCTCCTGGATGCGGCTGAGCGTGCCCGCCAGCTCCACGTTCTTGCTCTGCAGCTCCGCGGTGCGCTCCTCCACGCGCCGCTCCAGCGTGTGGCTGTACTCCTCCAGGCTCGCGTACAGGCCTGCGTTCTCCAGGGAGATGGCGGCCTGGAAGGACAAGAGGCGCAGGACTTCCAGTCGCTCGGGCGTGAAGGCGCCTCGCGCCGCGTCGTTCTCCAGGTACAGCACGCCGGTGAGCGAGCCCTGCTTCAGCAGCGGGCTGCACAGCACGGACTTCGGCCTCGCCTCGCGGACGTAGGGGTCCTCGGAGAAGGGCTCCTCCGCCGTGGCGTCATCCAGGAGCACCGTCTCTCCCGTGCGGACGACGTAGTGGATGATGGAGGCCGGCAGCGCAGTGGAGGACTCGACCGACACGGCCTGTCCTTGCAGCACCCGGGCTCCATCCACGGAGCCCTCCGCTTCGATGAAGAGGCCCTCGGGCTTCTTGAGGATGAGGAAGCCGCGCCGCGCGCCCGCGTTCTCGATGAGCAGCGTCATCAACTTGCGCAAGAGCTTGTCGAGGACGATTTCGCCGGACAGCGCGCGCGCCGTCTTGAGCACGGACTCCAGATCCAACGCGGCCAGCGGCGTGCCTCCGGACTCCTCGGTCCGCAAGGGCTCCGGAGCGGAGGACGTCAGGAGGCGCGGATGCTCCCGCTCCATTCGCGAGACGAGCGCCCGCGCGCCCCAGCGCAGATACGCGCTCCGGGCCTCTTCCAGGTACGTGCGGGCCACCCGCTCGCGGCTCGTGGACAGGTGGAAGTGCGCGGCCCGTTCACAAGCCACGCCCTCGTCGAGCGACAGGCCGTGCTCGCGCGCCAGCCGGATGGCCCGGTCATAGCCATCCGCCGCTTCTTCGTCGCGCCCATCCACCCGCGCGCGCTCCGCGTCCAACAGCTCCGCGCGCGCGCCGTAGTTCATCGGGGCGATGCGGGCCCAACCGCGCATCTGCTTGCGCAGGGCCTCGATGGAGCGCGACGAGCGGATGCGCTCCACCGGCCCTCGCGAGGGATGCAGTTGGAGGAGCGCGAGGCCCTGGAAGAACTTGTACCAGGGCAGGTACATCTGCCCGGCGATCAACTCCACGCGCGCGTCCACCGCGGCCGCGCTCTCCAGCGCACCGCGCGCATCACCCCACAGCCAGCGCCGCATGGTGCGCATGACGTCGCAGGTGGCGATGCCGTTGGCGTACCCGAGCTGGTGATATGGCGCGACGATGTCCTGCTCGCGCGCTTCCACGTCCCCCGTGAAGGCGCCCGTGAGCACGTCGAGCGTGTGCCGCGTGTACTGGAGGAAGGGCACGTTCTGGTGCCGGTGCGAGGCGAGCGCATCCATGAAGCGGTCGACGCGCGGACCGTGCTCCACCAGTCCGTCCCGAGCGATGAGCGACACGGCGCAGCCCGCGCTCGCGTTGTACGCGAAGTACTCGATGTCTCCCGTCTCCTGCCCCTTGCTTGCGCCCGCGAAGAAGTCGTCGATGCACGGCGACAACGGCTCCTTCCAGTGACGGATGAAGAGGTTGAAGACGAAGTGGACCATCGACCGCAGGCTCTCCGCGCCGAAGCGTTCCAACGTCTTCAGCGCCAGCCGTCCGTAGCGGTAGCCCTCCTCGGGACTGCCCAGATGGACGCTGAGCATCAGGCCATAACCCACGTAGCCGAAGGCCGCGGTGCCCGTGGCCCCGTGACGGATGGAGATCTGCAGGTTGCGCAGCACGACGAGTGGGAACAGCAGCGGCCGGGCCATGAACGCGGCCGTGGCCAGCTTCATCATCACCCTGAGCGTGGCGAGCAGCAGCGGGTCCGTCAGCTCCGGCAGCGACTCCAAATCCTCGGGCTTGCGCAGGCCCAGGTACATCTTCGTCTTCGCCACGGCGGCCAGCACATGCGCCTGCTTGGGGTTCGCGGGGAGGTGCTGCCCCAGCGTCCCCAGGACTTTCAGCCCCAGGTCCACCGCGCGCTCGTGCTCGCCCCGGTGCGAGTGACACTGGAGCCGCACCAGATGGACGCGGACCTGTTCGAGCCGGTCCGCCGCGTGGGCCAGCGCCGTGCTGGCCAGTCGCTCCATCTGCTCGAAGTCCGCCGCGAGGTAGGCCGCCTCGGCCGCCTCGACGTGCAGGTCGAACGCGAGCGAGCGGTCCCAACTCCAGCCCTCGTCTCCAAGGAGCTGTCGTCCCGTCGTCAGGAGCCGCAGCGCGGCGGCCCACGCACCGCGTGACTTGGCGCCGCGGCCCGCGCGCAAGTCCAGCTCCGCCACGCGGTGACGCTCCTCCGCGTCCTTCAGGACGGGCAGGGCGAGGTGGAAGTGGGTGACGATGTCCGCGAGCTGCTCGTCCAGCAGCTCCGGAGGCGTGTGCCTCAGCAGCAGGCGGCCGATGCGCGCGTGGACCTCCGGGTGCTCGCTGACGGGCGTCAGCTCCAGCGCGGCCTGCTGGACGCGGTCATGCGCGAACTGGAAGCTGTCGGCGCTCTCGGTGTCCGCGAGCCGCTCGCCCACCGGTGCCACCAGTCCCGCCTGGAGGACTTCGTCCAGGGCCTCCTCCGCCTGCTCGGGCGAGCGCTCCAGCACCACCGCGAGGTTGCGCAGCGTGAAGGTGTGGCCGAGGGCCGCGGCGATGGGCAGCAGGGCCTGGGCGCCAGGGCTCAGCTCGCGAATCCTCGCGGTGAGCAGCGCCACCACGCCGTCGCTGAAGTCCTGGCCGCGCAACGCTCCGCCATCCCACCGGAACCCGCCGCCCTCCGCGTCGAAGCGCACCAGGCCGCGCTCATAGAAGGCTCGCAGGAGCTGCACGGCGAAGAACGGATTGCCCTCCGTCAACGAGAGCACCACCGCGTCGAGCTGCGTGTCCGGCTGGCCCGCCGCCGCGGGGAAGACGTCGGCCACGAGCTGGGTGATCTGCTCGGGGGACAGCGGCTCCAGGTCGATTCGCTGCACGGGCGTGCCCGCGTCGCGCAGGGCCTGCGTGAGGCCCTCCACGGGGTGCTCGGGCCCCAGCTCCTCCGAGCGGCACGCGCCGACGACGAGCAGGTGACTGAGTCCGCGGTCCGACAAGAGCAGGCGCAGCAACTGGAGGCTGGCGCTGTCGGCCCACTGGAGGTCGTCCAGCACGATGACGAGCGGATGCTCCTCCGTCGCGAGCACGCCCACCAGCTTGCGCAACACGAGCTGGAAGCGGAGCTCGGATTCAGCGGGGCCCAGCTCGGCGACGGGAGGTTGTTCGCCCAGCACCAGCGCCATGCGCGGCACCGCATCCACCACCAGCCGCCCCATGCCGCCCAGGGCCTCCAGCAGGCACGCGCGCCAGTCTTCCAGCCGCTCCTCTCCAAGCAGGCTCCGCGCCACCTCGCGGAATGCCTCGAAGATGCCGCTATAGGGCGTGTCGCGGAGGAGCTGGTCGTACTTGCCCCGCACGAACAGGCCGTGCTTCGCCGACACGGGACGCTTGAGCGTGCCGGTGAGCGCGGACTTGCCCATGCCGGCCGCGCCGGTGAGCAACACGAAGCCGGAGCGACCGGACGCGGCGCGCTCGAAGGCGGCCTTCAGCTCGGCTTGCTGCGGCTCGCGGCCGTAGAGCTTCTCGGGCGCGGTGAAGCGCTCGGGCACGTCCTTCGTGCCCAGCTCGAAGTCGGGCACCGAGCCGGTGGACTCCTCCATCGCGTCGAGGCAGCGCTGAAGGTCGGCCACCAGGCCGTACGCGCTCTGGTAGCGGTCCTCGGGAGACTTCGCGAGCAGCTTGAGGACGAGGGCGGAGAGGGGACGCGGCAGCTCCGGGACGAGCTCATGCGGCGCGGGCGGCGGCAGCGCGACGTGCGCGTGGATGAGCCCCAGCGCATCGGTGTCCGCGAAGGGCCGACGGCCGGTGAACAGCTCGAACAACATGACGCCCAGCGAGTAGAAGTCACTGCGCGAGTCGACGCTTCGGTGGGTGCGGCCGGTGCCCTCGGGCGACAGGTATTCGAGCGTGCCCTCCAGGCGCTCCGGGGCGACGGGCGCGACTTCGGCGCGAGCGCGGCGCGTGGCCAGGGTGAGCCCGGTCAACTTCACGGAGGTGCCGTCCGCGCTCAGCAGCACGGAGGCGGGCTGCAAATCCCTGTGCAGGATGCCGGCGGCGTGGAGCTGTCCCACCGCGCGGGCGATGGCGACGGCGAGCCGGCAGCCGGTGCGGGCTTCCACGCGGCCCGAGGCGAGTCGCTGGGCGAGGGTCGTCTCTCCGAAGCCCTCGAGCACCATCACCGACATGCCGGGGCGCGACTCCTCCAGGGACAAGGGGTGGAGGACGCCGTCGAGGCGCAGGGCGTGGGTGAGCTCGAATTCGTGGCGGAGACGGTTCGTGAAGGACGGGGGGCGAGAGGGCTCCGCGACCTTCAAGGTGACACGGGCCCCGTCCTCGGCGCGGGTGGCGCGCAGGAGCTGGAAGGAGCCGGAGGCGGAGAGCGCTCTGTCGCTACGGTAGCCAGGAACCTCAATCATTGCTCAACCCGTGCGCGCATGGGCGCGGCACCCCCCCTTGGAGGCCTTGGACGCGGGAGGCTAGCTGCGCCCCCCCACGCTCGCAACAGCGCCCGGTCGCTTCGCTGGCGGGGTTGCCTGCTCGCTGGAGTGGAGCGCGCGGCCCGGGTGTGCCATGGAACCTCCACGGTGATGCGACCTTCGGCCAGGGTGGAACCCGACGCGCGGCGAGACGGCAGGCGCGTCCTCGTCATTGGCAGTGGTTTTGGCGGGTTGGCGGCGGCGGTCCGACTGGCCGCTAGAGGCTGGCGCGTCACCGTCCTGGAGCGCAGGGATGGCCCGGGAGGTCGGGCCCACGCGTTCCATCAGGACGGATTCACCTTCGATGCCGGGCCCACGGTCATCACCTGTCCGCACCTGCTCGAGGAGCTGTGGGCCCTGGCTGGACGGAAGCTGGCCGACCATGTGGAGTTGAAGCCGGTGACGCCGCTGTACCGGATGCGCTTTCCGGATGGCTTCACGTTCGACTACCACACGGACAAGGAAGCGATGTTGCAGGCGGTGCGGCGCCTCTCGCCTGGAGACGAAGCGGGCTACCTGTCGCTCAGTGCCCGTGTCGAGCGCATGTATGAAGCGGGCATCGGTCCGCTGATGAGCGCTCCGGTGCCGCACGTGCTGAGCCTGGCGCCCTTCACTCCGGCGCTGGTGCGCGACGAGGCCTTCCGGAGCATGTACGGCCTGGTGTCGCGTCACGTGAAGGACGAGCGGCTCCGACAGGCGTTGAGCTTCCATCCGCTGCTCATCGGCGGCAGTCCCTTCGCGGCCGCGAGCGCGGTGTACACGTCCATCCAGTTCGTGGAGCGGCGCTGGGGCGCGTTCTTTCCGGTGGGGGGAACGGGAGCGCTGGTGCGGGGACTGGTGTCCTTGCTGGAGTCGTTGGGGGGCGAGGTTCGCTACGACAGCGAGGTGGCGGAAATCACGGTGGAGGGACGCAAGGCGACGGGCGTGAGGCTCGGGGATGGGTCCTGGCTTCCGGCCGAGGCCGTGGTGTCCAACGCGGACGCGGCCTGGACGTACCGGTATCTGCTGCCCCGGCACGTGCGCAGTCACTGGACGGACACGCGCATCCAGCAGGCGCGGTACTCGATGAGCGTGTTCCTCTGGTACTTCGGAACGCGGCGTCGGTATCCGGACGTGGCGCACCACACGCTGCTGTTCGGTCGCGACTTCAAGGGCATGTTCTCCGGACTGGACGGGCCGGGGCTGCCTTCCGAGGATCCGCTGCTGTATCTGCATCGGCCCACCGCGACGGATGCGGGGCTGGCACCGCCGGACCACGATGCGTTCTATGTGCTGGCGCCAGTGCCGCATCTGGGAGACGGGGCCAGTTGGAAGGCTCGGGCGGAGACGTTCCGTCGCAAGTTGGAGGCCCGGCTGTCGCGCACGGTGTTGCCCGGATTGGAGCAGGAGTTGGTGACGTCGCGGGTCTTCACGCCGGAGGACTTCCGCGATGACTTGCGCTCGTTCCTGGGCGCGGCGTTCAGCTTCGCGCCCACGCTGATGCAGACCACGTTCCTTCGGGCGCAGGCCAAGAGCGAGGACGTGGATCGGCTCTACCTCGTGGGTGCGGGGACGCATCCGGGGGCGGGGCTGCCCGCGGTGCTGTGCTCCGCGAAGATTGTCGACACGGTGATGGCGGGGGCGTGAGCCCGCATCGCCGCGCTGCGCTCGCCTGGGGATTGAGGGCGGGGCGCGCGTGCCCGAGAATCGGGCCACGGAGGAGCACGTGCATGGCGGCGGTCGACGAGCTGGCCCACTGTCACATCATCCTGAAAGCGGCGCTCCAGGCCGCGAGTCCGGAGGACCGGCCCTCGGGCCCCTGGGCGCTCGGTGGACCGCGCCCTGTCTGCCCGGCGGCGGGGCAGGTGGAGCTGGGATTGTGGTTCTCCTCGCTCGTCGCGCCGCATCTCGCGGACCCGTTCGAGGAGGCCGTCGCACGACGCGTGCTGGACCACGTGCGTGACTTCCTCGCGAAGCCGTCGCGCCTCACGCCGCGGGAGTCACTTTCGCTCGGGCACCAGAAGCAACTGACCAGCCACGCGGGCCGCGCACACCACCGACTCATCGCGGACTCCCGCTCCGAGCCCAAGGAGTCGGAAGCGCTCGCGGTGGCAAGGCGCACGGCGGGCGCGGCGGCGGCCCTGTGTCGTGGCAAGGACACGTATGTCCACCTCACCGCGGCGGTGGCTCGGGTGGTGAGGAACTTGAGTGAGCCTGAGACTCGAGGCGAGTTGAGCGCGCACGACTTCCTCGTGGAACTGGACGCGCGCATCCTCCGGCTGGAGTGTCAGGCCGCGATTGCTCCATTGCTCACGGCGGGCGCGCCCATGCCAGAGCTCGATGAGGTGCTGTGGCGTGTCGATGGTGGCAAGGGCCAGGCGCGACACTTCATCGCGAGGCTTCGTGGCGGAACCCTGGGGCTGGTGACGAAGCTGGGAGCGCGCTGGGCCTGGGTGGAGGGAGGCCGTGATGAAGTCCTCGCCTCCGTGCCCGACGCGCTCTTCGCGGATGCCACCCGCACGGTCCTCGCCCAAGGGTGACGCTCAGTCCTTCTTGTCACCCTTGCCCGGCGGAGACCGCGGCCGCTGGAGCGGGAAGTTCGGGAACACCTCTTCCTCGAACACCTTGCGCAGCTTCGGGAAGTTGAGCGCCCACTTTACTCCCAGCTTCCACGGCGTGAAGAGCACGCTCGGGACGCGAGGGAACAGGCCCGGCAGCCAGTCCGCGTACGCCTTCTTCATCGCGTCCACGTTGTAGTCCTCGCGAACGTCCACGCAGTACTGCGGGCCCGCGTTCTCCGGTACGTGGCCGTCGAGGATCTCCCCCAGCCCTGGCGGCAGGAACGTGGTGTGCAACGTCATGCCCACGTCGAAGTTCTTGCTGCCCAGCCGGCAGATGGGCCCCTTGCTCATGTTCTCCGAGTCGAAGATCCACACCTCGTCGCCCGTGGAGTCGGCAGGCAGGTCCGGCGTCGGGTCGGAGACCACCAGCGCCACCACGTAGCCCTTCCAGTACGGCACCTTCGGCAGCTTGATGCTGGGCACGAACTGCGGCGCGAAGCCGAACCAGCCCGTGGGCAACACGTAGCCGTCGAAGCGACCCGACTTGACGTAGAACTTGAAGAAGCTCGCGGCCCGGCCTTCCTGGATGGGCAGCCCCGCCTTGTCGCCGACGATGGGCTTGTAGAGCTGGTAGACGTACTCGGGGACCATGTCCGCCGCGAACCCATCCGAGTTGAAGTAGATGGCCAGCTCGTCATCCGGGATGACCCAGTTCGGCTCCGCTCCGTCGCTGTCGTCGGACGTGGGCGAGCGCCACTTCTGCCGCAGATAGAGCCGCAGGTTCGTCTCGAGCTCTCCGTTGACGAGTCCCGCGTTGGAGAAGACGGTGAGGCCCCAGGTGAAGTTGTCGTGCGAGTGCAGTCGCGACTCGATGCGCCGGTTGCGCATGTCGATGCGGTGCACCCCCAGCGAACTGCGCGTCACCGGCACCGCCGTGGGCATGCCCTCCTGGTAGGCCTGCGCCCGGCGGCCATTGATGAGCAGGTCCCCCTCCTTGATGGTGTGGGACAGGTCCTCGGACGGCGAGTGTCCCGCGACCAGGGTGATGACGTCGTCCGGGTTCTCGTAGCGCGCCGCGAAGTGCAGGCCACCTCCGCCGGACTGGAAGCGATGCGCCGGAATCCGGGGCGGGTCGTCTCGCGACAGCGTGCCGGGTGAGGGCCGCAGGTCCGAGCGCTTCACCACCCAGAACACCGCCTGCGGGTACGCGCGCTCGGAGGTGAATCTATCCACGAGCCGCTGCACGCGCGTCATCCCCGGCAGCGCCGCCTGCACCGCGATGGTCCAGAAGTTGATGGGGAAGTTGCTGTCGAGCAACACGACGTAGTCGCGCGTGACGGCGATTTGATGGAGCGACTGCGCCACCACCGGATTGCCCGTCGCCGCGTCCATCAGCGCCCAGTGGTGCAGCCGGTTCTCCCACGTGTCCCAGCTCGACAGGTGCGTCCATCCCTCGCCCAGCGGCCACTTGGGGGCGTGGTTGGTGAAGAAGAGGCGGGGCTTCTGCTGGGACTCGGTCTCCCGGGGAGAGATGGGCTGCGCCACTTCGGGCGCGAAGGCGGGGTGCGCGGTGCTCTGGAGCAGCGGGAAGGCCCAGGGCGTGGGGATGGCGGGCTTCCACTCGCGCAGATAACCGAGCGGCGTGTACGCCTTGAGCGTCATCGGGTGGATGGCCCACGGGCGCCCCGCGTCCGTGGTCACCAGCAACATGTTCTCGCCCTCCACCAGGAACGGCGCCGTGTTGGGGGCCTCCTGCGCGCCCAGCGCGATGCTCACGTCGGAGAGCGTCGTCTCACGGAACTCGTTGAGGTAGCGGGTGATGGGGCCGCGAGAGGTCCGCCCCGCGTTCACCGGTTCCCGCGCGTAGTACGACGGCGTCTCCATGATGGCGGAGCTGAAGGTCGCATCGGCGCCGTCGAAGTCGAGCCGCAGCACCAGCCCATCCGAGGCCAGCGCGGGTGATCCCGCATGGACGCTGGGGCCCGCGACGAAGACATGTCCATGCAGATCCGGCGGCAGCTTGCCGGCGAGCACCTTCAGCGGCTCCTTGGAATACGGCGTCCTATCAGACGTCATCGCGTTGCGCGGCATGCCCGGGCGCAGGCCCGGATGCACGACGAGGCCGGGGTAGGTGGTTCCGTCCGGCAGGTGCGGCGGCGCGGGAGCGGGCTCGTCGTCGCTGGCGGAATGGGGAAGGGGAGAAAGAAGGGGATTGATCGCTTCGTGCATGGACGCCTCCACGGGTAGGGAGGTGCGAGTCGTGACAGGGGAACGGGGCCGGCACCCTATCACGCGCGGCGTTTCCACTCGCATGAGGTGGCCCGTCCGCTTGGGTAGGGAGGGACCGCGACGGAGTACCGGGTGTGGACCCCATGTGCCATCATCGCGCCGCTCGGGGCCACCAAACATGAACCAACAAGACATGTCTCAGCCACGAATCATCGGCGGGCGATACGTCCTGGAGCGAGTGCTCGGGGGCGGTGGGATGGGCACGGTCTGGGTGGCGAGAGATCCCAAGCTCCAGCGGCTCGTCGCCCTCAAGCTCATGGCCAGCCACTGTGCGCCCACCGAGCACGCGCTCCGCCAGTTCGAGTGGGAAGCGCAGGCCATCGCCCGCTTCCAGAGTCCCCACGTCATCCAGGTCCACGACTGCGACCTCTCCGGCGAAGCGCCCTACATCGTCATGGAGCTGCTGGAGGGGGAAGACCTGGAAGCGCTGCTCAACCGGCGGGGAAGGCTGTCGCTCGCCATGGTGGAGCGCATGCTCACCCAGGCCGCGCGCGCTCTCACCGCCGCGCACGCCGCGGGCGTCATCCACCGCGACCTCAAGCCCGCGAACCTCTTCCTGTCCCGCAGCACGGCGGGAGAGGTGGTGAAGGTGCTCGACTTCGGGCTCGCGCTGCTGACGCAAGGCGGCGCGGCGCAGCCGCACCCGGACGAGGAGATGGCGGGCACGCCGCGCTACATGAGCCCCGAGCAGCTGCGGGGCATGTCGCCCCGGTTGGACCACCGCTGTGACTTGTGGGCGCTGGCCGTGGTGGCCTACCGCGCGCTCACCGGCCAGCATCCGTTTCCCCTGGAGTCCCTGCGTCAGCTCCGGCTGGGCAACGTGCCTCCGCCCCCCGTGCCGCCGTCCACGCTGGTGCCCGGGCTGGGCACGGAAGTCGACGCCTTCTTCGCGCGGGCGCTCGACGTGGAGCCCTCGCGCCGCTTCCAGTCCGCGCACGAGCTGTCCTCGGACTTCATCGCGCGGGTGGAGGCCGGGCGTCCGTCACGGCCGGCGAAGATTCTCGTGGTGGACGACGAGCCGGATGTCGCGGTGCTGATGGAGCAGAGCTTCCGCAAGCAGATCCGCCGCTCGGTGTACCAGTTCCTCTTCGCCTCGGACGGAGAGGAGGCGCTGGAGGAGCTGCGCCAGCATCCCGACACCGAAGTGGTGCTCTGCGACATCAACATGCCGCGCATGGACGGGCTCACCTTCCTGTCCCGCGTGGGTGAGGTGAGCTCGCTGACGCGCGTGGTCATCGTCTCCGCGTACGGCGACATGAGCAACCTGCGCACGGCGATGAACCGCGGCGCCTTCGACTTCATCACCAAGCCCATCGACTTCCCGGACATGGAAGCGACGGTCATCAAGACGCTCAAGCACGTGCGCGAGCTGCGCCGCACGGTGCGCTACACGGAGGAGAACGGCCTGCTCCGCATGTTCGTCCCCGGCGGCGTGCTGGAGCGCATTCCTCCCATGCTGCAGGGCACCGAGGACATGGCGGGCGAGTGGGTGGAGGGCACCGTCGTCTTCATCGACGTGGACGGCTTCACGCCCGTGCTCAGCCAGCAGGCGCCCCCGGAGTCGCTGCGGCGCCTCAACGCCAACTTCGAGGCCATTGTCCCGGAGATCCTCGCGCGCGGCGGCACGGTGGACAAGTTCGTCGGGGACGCGGTGATGGCCGTGTTCCGGGGCCCGGGGCACGTGGACCAGGCGATGGAGGCGTGCCTGTCCATCCGCCGCCAACTGGAGCTGCTGGCCACGCGTGGCGGCGCCCATGCGCCCTATGCGCACGGTGTCTGCATCGGCCTGGACTCGGGGGACCTGGTCGCTGGGAGCATCGGCGCCAAGGCGTCGGGGCGGCTCGACTACACGGTGCTGGGCGAGGTGGTGAACACGGCGGCGAAGCTCGCGGGCCTGGCGCGGCGGGGGCAGGTCCTCCTCAGCGACAGGACGCGCGAGCGGGCCCGGGAGCCCTTCGTCTACGCGCCGCTGGGAGAGCAGGTGCTGCACGGCGCCACGACGTCGCTCACCGTCTACGAGCTGCTGCGCGGCGAGGCGCCCCCGGACGTGACGCCCGAGGACTCCACGCCGTTCATGGTGTCGGAGAAGCGCGAGGACACCCGCGACGCGGGGCTGGCGGCGCTACCGTCCCGGTAGAAGAGGGGACGGCGGGGCGCTTCAGCTCTGCGTCACTCGCACGGTGGTGTTCATCTCCCGGCCGGTGGCCGGGTCCCTGGCGCGCATGGTGAGGATGCCTTCGATATTCACGTCGAAGGTGATCTCCACCTGCACCCCGCCGGCGCGAGCCTGCTGGATGCCGGAGAAGGTGAACTCGCCGAGCATGTCGTTGCGCACCACCACGTCGTGGTCGCCCTGGAAGATGCGCATGGCCAGCTCGGTCTGGTTGTCCATGCTGGTGGTGGCGAGCAACTGCTTGGCGTTGGGGATGGGCGCGTTGCGCGGGAAGACGACGTGGAAGGCGCCGCCGGCCTTCTCCAGGCCGATGGCCATGGGAATCACGTCCAGCAGTTGGATGCGCAGGTTGGTGTCGTCCTGGAGCGAGTGCGCGTAGAGCGCCGCGCCGATGGCCACGGCCTCGTCCGGGTGCACGCCCTTGCTGGGCGGCTTGCCGAAGAACTTCGTCAACCGGTCCTGGACGACGGGCATGCGCGTCTGCCCGCCCACCAACATCACTTCGTCGATGTCCCGGGTCGACAGCCCCGAGTCCACCAGCACGCGCGCCACCATCTGCAGCGTGCGGTCCACGAGGTGGTTGGTGAGCTGCTCCAACATCTTCCGGGTGAACTTCATCTCGATGTTCAGGGGCTGGCCCTGGGACGTCATCGTGATGAAGGGGATGTTGAAGGGCACCTCGTCGCGCGCGGACAAATCAATCTTGGTGCGCTCGGCCAGGTCCTTGATGCGCTGCATCGCCACCGGGTCCGTGGCCAGGTCGATGCCCGTCTTGGCCGCGAAGTCCTTGAGGACGTGGTGGATGATGGCGTTGTCGAAGTCGATGCCGCCCAGGAAGACGTCGCCGCCGGTGGCCTTCACCTCGAAGACGCGGTCCCGAATCTCGATGATGGAGACGTCGAAGGTGCCGCCGCCCAAATCGTAGATGACGACCTTCTGCTTCAGGCCCTTGCCCACGCCGTACGCCAGCGCCGCCGCGGTGGGCTCGTTGATGATGCGCACGACGTCCAGGTCGATGAGCTTGCCGGCGTCCTTCACCGACTGGCGCTGCCGGTCGTTGAAGTACGCGGGGACCGTGACGACCGCCCGTTTGATGGGCGTCTTCAGGTAGTTGGAGGCGACCTCTCGAATCTTCCCGAGAATCTTCGCGCTGACTTCCTGGAGGGTGAACTCCTTCTTGCCCACGTCCAGCGTGACTTCGTTCTTCTTGCCGGGGCGCAGGTTGTACGCCACGACCTTCTTCATCGTCTCCACGACGTCACTGCCGAACGTCCGCCCCACCAGGCGCTTGGCACCGTAGACGGTGTTGCGCGGGTTGAGCTGCCACTGGCGCTTGGCCTCGTAGCCGATGAGCTCGTTCCCCTTGTCGTCAATCGCGAAGATGGAGGGGATGGTGTACTCGCCGCCCTTGTAGGGGATGAGCTTCACGTTCCCGCTCTCCTCGACGATCGCCGCGCACGAGTTCGTCGTGCCGAGGTCGATGCCGATGATGGGCTCCTTGTGCATCGTGTTTGGACTCCGGGTGGGCACCGAAGGGAAGGTTTGGACCGTATCTCACCCCCGGGCCTCACGCGAGTATGCTTACACCCCGTAGGCCCGCTACCTCCGGGCAGGCTCCTGGCAAAACCCTGGAACCCCGCACGATGTCGAGCGAAAAGTCCAACCCGGCCACTCTCTTCCCTGGTGAGCGGGCAGCGGCGCGAGCGCGTGGGCTGGATGACATGCCGTCAAAGGGCCCTGGACTTCCAGCAGGCCGGGCGGAAAGGTCCTGGAAGGGCCACCGGCGGCAGCGGCGCACCGGGGGCGTTACGAGCGAGAACTGACCCGTACGAGGAGAGCCACCGTGGACGCGAAGGGTTATCTGCAGGAAGTGGGCACGCAGGTGAACGCCGACTTCGTCAAGAACCGTTCGATCCTGTCCTTCGAGGAGTACCTGTCGCTCTTCATCAACGATCCGCGCGCCCAGGCGCGGAACGCGGCGCAGTACCTCCGGGACGTGATGGACCATTTCGGCACGCAGCAGGTGCCGCACCCGACGGGGACGATTCGCCGCTTCAAGGTCTTCGACGCGGAGGGCAGTGACAGGGACGGCCGGGTGGCGGGGCAGGAGGAGGTGCAGAACGCCATCTACCGGGTGCTCGGCAACTTCGTGCGCGCCGGCCGCATCAACAAGCTCATCTTCCTGCACGGCCCCAACGGCAGCGCCAAGTCCACGCTCGTCAACGCGCTCAAGTCCGGCATGGAGACGTACTCCTGGCTGCCGCAGGGCGCGCTCTACCGCATCGCCTGGGTGTTCCCCTCGGAGAAGCTCATCAAGGGCTCCATCGGCTTCGGCGAGCGCACCGACGGCAACGGGGAGCTGACGACCTTCGCGCACCTGGAGGCGGAGAACATCGACCTGCGGATGCCGTGCGAGCTGAGAGATCATCCGATGTTCGCCATGCCTCCGGGCGAGCGGCGCAAGGTGCTGGAGGCGGCCCTGAAGAAGAAGGGGCTGGGCACCGGGGACGGGGAGTCGGGGGACTTCATCCTGTCCGACTACGTGCGGGACGGGGAGCTGTGCTCCAAGTGCCGCCGCATCTACACGGCGCTGCTCAACTCGTACAACGGCGACTGGCTGAAGGTGATGCGCCACGTCCAGGTGGAGCGCTTCTACGTGTCGCGCCGCTACCAGGTGGCCACGGTGACGGTGGAGCCGCAGATGAGCGTGGACGCCGTCGTCCAGCAGATCACCGCGGACCGCACCCAGCTCAACGTGCCCGCGCCGCTGCACAGCACCGTCCTCTTCGAGCCGCACGGGCCACTGGTGCACGCCAACCGCGGCCTCATCGAGTACTCGGATCTGCTCAAGCGCCCGCTCGAGGCGTTCAAGTACTTGCTGGGCTTCAGCGAGACGAGCGAGGTGCCACTGGAGCCGTTCGTCCTCCAGTTGGACGAGGTGCTCATTGCCTCATCCAACGAGAAGCACCTGGGCGCCTTCAAGGAGCTGCCGGACTTCGCGTCGTTCAAGGGGAGAATCGAGCTGGTGCGCGTGCCCTACCTGCGCCGCTACCGCACCGAGCAGCAGATCTACGACACCCAGGTGTCCCCGACGACGGTGGGCAAGCACGTGGCGCCGCACGCGACGGCGCTGGCCGCGATGTGGGCGGTGCTCACTCGACTGAAGAAGCCCATTCCGGACCGCTACCCCAGCGACGTGAAGGAACTCATCGACCACGTCACGCCGGTGGAGAAGCTGCACCTGTACGAGGAGGGCGCGCCGCCGGACCGGCTCAGCCTGGCCAACACCAAGGAGCTGCGCAAGCTGCGCGAGGAGCTCTTCACGGAGTCGGACTCGTACCCCAACTACGAGGGGCGCGTGGGCGCGAGCGCGCGCGAAATCAAGACGGCGCTGTTCAACGCCGCGCAGAACCCCGACTACAAGTGCCTCAACGGACTGGCGGTGCTCGAGGAGCTGGAGTCCATCTGCAAGGACAAGAGCGTCTACGAGTTCCTGCTCCAGGAAGTCGTCGACGGCTACCACGACCATGAGGAGTTCGTGCGCGTCGTCGAGGCGGAGTACCTGGACCGCGTGGACACCGAGGTGCGCGAGTCCATGGGCCTGGTCTCCGAGGGCCAGTACCGCGAGCTGGTGGAGCGCTACATCCAGGGCGTCAGCCACTGGGTGCGCGGCGAGAAGATGCGCAATCGAATCACGGGCGAGATGGAGAAGCCCGACGAACAGCGCATGCAGGAGGTGGAGGCCATCGTGATGCCGCGCGGAGAAGAGGTCTCCGAGTTCCGCCGCGGCCTCATCTCCTCCATTGGCGCGCACCGGCTGGACAACCCGGACCTGGCGATGGACTACCCGCGCATCTTCCCGGACATGTTCAAGCGCCTGCGAGACCACTACTTCGAGGAGCGCAAGCGGGTGCTGCGCAAGAACAAGGAGAACGTCCTCAAGTACCTCTCCGAGGACCGCAACCAGCTGTCGTCGCGCGAGCAGACGCAGGTGCAAAGCACGCTGAAGGCGATGGCGGAGCGCTACGGCTACTGCGAGTACTGCGCGAAGGACGCCATCCTGTTCCTGATGAAGAAGCGCTACGCGTGAAGCGCGGGCGAGCAGGCGACCGGCCCCTGTAGGGCGCCTGCTTTCCAATGGGGACGGGGCGTGGGGAAGATGGACGTCGCAAGCGAGTTCGCAGTCTCAGCGCCGTCCTTCTTCCTGGAGAGTCGATGACCCGCTTCCTCCTGGGCGCCCCCGTCGCCCTGCTCGCCCTCGCGTCGTGTGCCGGCGCGTCTGTGCCCCCCGCCAGCGCTCCCGCGCCACGGGCGCCGCCGGAGGTGGTGCGGGTGTCCACGCCGGAGCCCGCGAGGCCGACGCGCAAGGAGATGGTGCGCCGCATCCTCCCGCACAACGTGCGCCTGCAAATCACCGAGGCGGACAAGGTGCGGCGCACGGCCTCCGGCGTGGTGGTGGGCTCCGAGCGGAGCGCTGACGGAGTAGTGGCCTGGGTCATCACCAATGCGCACGCGGTGGTGATGGATGACTTGAAGTCCCCCACGCTGAACGTGCTGGTGGACCAGCGCGCGGACGTGGAGACGCACGTGGGCCAGGTGGTGGCCACCGGCCAGGTGCCGGACCTGGACCTGGCGCTCGTGAAGGTGCCGGGGCTTGCGCTGCCCGCGGTGGAGCTGGCGGACGAGGCGGAGCTGGAGCTGGGAGAGGACGTCGTCGTGGCGGCGTCGCCCTATGGCCGCGCGCTGTCGTTGTCCGGCGGCATGCTGTCCCAGGTGGAGTGGGACCGGGAGTCCCGGCGTCCGAGGATGGTGAAGACGGACGCGCCCATCGGCTATGGCGCGTCGGGCGGCGGCATCTTCAGCCTGGAGACGGGGCGGCTGCTGGCCATCGTGGAGGGCTACCGCACGGCGCAGGTGGACTTCGCGGTGCGTGAGGAGAGCTACAGCTTCGACGTGCCCATGCCCGGCGAGACGTTCGCCGCGCCCAGCACCAAGGTGCGACAGTTCCTGCATGCCAAGGGCTTCGGGCGCCTGCTGGAGCGCAGTCTGCCTGGTGAGGGAGGCGTCGCTCACGCCGCCGGGCGCTGAGCCGCCTTTTTGTCGACAGCCGTCCGCCGCGCGCTACATCTGCCCGGGCCAGGAGGCGAGCGGATGTCGGGACGTGTTTCGTGGGACCAGTACTTCATGGATATCGCCAAGCAGGTGGCGACGCGGGCCACGTGTGATCGCAAGCACGTGGGAGCGGTCATCGTCCGTGGAAGAACCATCCTGTCCACCGGCTACAACGGCTCCATCCGAGGCCTGGCCCACTGCGACGACGTGGGCCACATGATGGAGAACGGACACTGCGTGGCGACGGTGCACGCGGAGGCGAACGCCATCATCCAGTCCGCCACCAACGGCGTGGCGATTGACGGGGCGACCATCTACACCACGGCCAGCCCCTGCTGGCCCTGCTTCAAGCTGATCGCCAACGCGGGCCTCGTCCGCATCGTCTTCGGCGAGTTCTATCGGGATCCGCGCATCTTCGAAGTGGCCTCCCAGCTCAAGCTGGAGCTGGTGGGCCTGGGCGAGGGCGCGCGTCCTCCCGCGACCTCGACCTGAAGAGGCTGCCTGCGAGCACCTCGGAAAACGTCACCTGCGCAACACTCTGGAGTCATCGCAAGTGGGCGACTCCACTCGGGAATTTGCCGTGTCCGGCAAGAATTACCGACCCAGGGTTGACGTTGTGCAACAGGCTCCCTAACTCTTGCCGGCGGTGGGGTGGCGGCGGGAGAGGGAGACGAAAAACCCGAGGAGTTTCCGTTGGTTAGCTCGACGGCTGTGTCCAGTAGCGTGGTGCGTGTCCAGGAAGCGACGGATCCCGTGGTGGGCGCTGCCCGCTATGGCGCCGTGCAGACGCTGATGGACAGCCTGCTGCACGACGTCCGCAACCCACTCAATGCGATGGCCATCCACCTGGAGGTGCTGTCGGAGAAGCTGAAGGCGGAGACCGGCCAGGTGCCGCCGTCGCAGGAGAAGAACCTCAAGGCGCTGCGCGACCAGATTCAACGCGTGGATGGAATCTTGAGGCAGTTCTCCGACTTCATCGTTACTCGGGGTGGCACGGCGGGCGAGGTCGACCTGTCGGACGCGACGACGCGGGCGCTGGGCGTGGTGGCGCACGAGGGACGCAAGCGACGGGCCACGGTGCAGGTGGCCGTGGAGGCGGGCGTGCTGGTGCGCCTGGCGGACACTTCCGAGCTGGGCTTCTTCGTCATCCAGGCGTTGCTGCGGGGCTTCCGGCGGGCGGAAGGCGGGGGCTCGGTGCGCGTGACGGTGCGCGCGGAGGGCTCCGTGGCGGTGCTGGAGGTGGAGGACACCGGGGGCGACAGCTCACCGGAACATGCTGACGCGGTGGCGGCCCTGGGGCTGCGCTGTTCGCAGTTGGGCGTGGACCTGCACGTCCGTGGTGGTTCCTGCCGACTCATCTTCCCTCGCGCTTGAGGGCTGTACCGGGCGCCAGGCTTCTCCTTCAGAGTCATCCCCCATTCGCGTCACGACGCAGTACCGGAGGTCTTCATCTTGGGTAGCGCACGAATCCTGGCCGTGGACGACGAACGCGACACGTGCGAGGCGCTGGCGGAGATGCTCAGCTCCTGGGGCCACAAGGTCGAGACGGCCTTCGACGGGCACGACGCCCTGCGCAAGGCTGGCGAGTTCCGACCGGACGTCGTCCTGTCGGACCTCGCGATGCCGGAGACCGACGGCCTGTGGCTGCTGCGCAACCTGAAGGAGGAGCTGCCGGACTGTCCGGTGGTGTTCCTCACGGGCCGCGGCACCATCGACGCGGCGGTGGAGGCCATTCGCGAGGGTGCGTATGACTTCATCGTCAAGCCGCTCGACACCGCGCGCCTGAAGGTCTGCATCGACCGCGCGCTGGAGAAGAAGGAGACGATGCGCGAGGTGCAGACGCTGCGCCGTCGCCTCAAGCAGCTGGGCTCCTCCGACCTCATCGCCCAGTCGGCGGGCATGCGCAAGGTCATCGAGCTGGTGGAGAAGGTGGCCCCGTCCAAGGCCAGCGTGTCCATCAGCGGCGAGTCCGGAACGGGCAAGGAAGTGGTGGCCCGCGCCGTCCACAACCTGTCCCTGCGCCGCGACAAGCCCTTCATCGCCATCAACTGCGCGTCCATCCCCGCCACGCTGATCGAATCGGAGATCTTCGGCCACGAGCGCGGCGCCTTCACCGGCGCGGATCAGCGCCGTCCGGGCGTGTTCGAGCTGGCCCACGGCGGCACGCTGTTCCTGGACGAATTGGGAGAGATTCCCGTCGACCTGCAGGCCAAGCTGCTCCGCGTGCTGGAGGAGAGCCGCCTGCGCCGGCTGGGTGGCAAGGTGGAGCTGGAGGTGGACGTGCGCGTGTTGTGCGCCACCAACCGCGACTTGAAGCAGGAGATCAAGAACGGGCGGTTCCGCGAGGACCTCTACTTCCGCCTCAACGTGTTCCAGATCCACCTGCCGCCCCTGCGCGAGCGGCGCGAGGACGTGCCCATCCTGGTCCAGCACTTCGTGGACAAGTTCCGCGGGGACTCGGCCAAGCGCGTGTCCGGGGTGCACCCGGAGGCGATGGAGGTGCTCAAGAACTACGAGTGGCCGGGCAACATCCGCGAGCTGCGCAACGCGGTGGAGCGCGCGGTGATCCTCTGCGACGGGGAGCTGATCACCCGCGAGCACCTGCCGCCGGACATGGCGGGCAAGGGCCCGGAGCGACACACGTTCCGTCTGCCTTTTGGCCTGAGCCTGGACGCGGTGGAGCGCGAATACATCCTGGGAAGCCTCCAGCGCAATGGCAACAACAAGGCGCGCACGGCGGAGGTGCTCGGGGTGAGCGAAAAGACGCTCTACAACAAGCTCAATCGCTATGCGGCGGAGGCGCGCACCCAGCAAGGCGGGCCCTCGCGCGACAACGGGCCCATGGGCGGACAGGGAAACGATGGCCCGCTGAGCGCCCACAACCTGGTCGCCCGCTGACCTGACGGGTAGGAAATCCCCTCCGGATTCCGCGCTGTTGGAGCGGCTCGGAGGGGGCGTCAAGAAGGCCTCGCCAGGAGGTGCCGAGAGGGGCCGACCCTCCGCGAAACCCCGCGTCAATTCTTGACTTTTGACCTCTGGACAAGGGATTCTGTGGTCGACTCCCACCCACAGGGATGGCCCGGCCGTACAGGTCGACGCACCGGGCAGACTCCGACGCCTTCTTCACGGCAAATCAGGAGTGTGCATCAGAGTGCCGCCGGGGGGGCACAAGGAAGGCCACAACGCAATGAGCGACGCGCGAGTTCTTCACTTCTTCGGCGGCAAGGGCGGCGTCGGCAAGACGACGCTCGCGGCGGCGTACGCGTTGCGGTTGTCGGAGGAGGTCCCGAAGGAACGGGTGTTGCTCGTTTCGCTGGATCCGGTGCGCTCCCTGTCGGATCTGCTGAAGAAGAAGCTCACCGCGAAGCCCTCGAAGCTGGTGGCGGGCAAGGGTGAGGGTGGTGTCTGGGCCCTGGAGCTGGAGCCGGCCGCGCTGCTCAAGCCGTTCCTGGCGGACTACCTGCCCGCGCTGAAGAAGGCCGCTGGCAAGGGCACCCACTTCTCCGAGGAGGAGCTGGGCTCGCTGTATCAGCAGGCCGTCCCCGGGCTGGAGGAGCTGGTGGGGCTCTTCCACGTGGTGTCGCTGCTGGAAGGTGAGGATTTCGACCGGGTGGTCGTGGACTGCTCGCCCACGAGCCACACGCTGCGCCTGTTCGACCTGCCGGTGGGGCTGCGCAAGTTCCTGGGCCTGGTGAAGGCGGGCGGAGACAAGCCGGCGGCGTCCACGGGCAAGGGCAAGAAGGCCGAAGCCGCCGCGGCGGAGCCGACCTACCTGGAAGCGCTGGGGCAGAAGGCGGAGAAGCTGCTGGGGCTGCTGAAGGACCCCGTGCGCACCGCGTTCCACCTGGTGGCGCTGGCCGAGCCGGTCCCCGAGGCGCAGACGCGAATGCTCTTCACCCAGCTGCGCGAGCGCGGGCTGCCGGTGACGGAGATCGTCGTCAACCAGGTGGAGGACCGCGAGGGTTGCCCCGCGTGTCAGGGCCGCCGGGGGCTGCAGGCGCCGCACGTGCGCAAGTTCCAGGCGCTGGACAAGGTCGTGCCGGTCCACCTGCTGGGCCGCCGTGAAGTGGCGCCGCGCGGGCTGGACGGCGTGGGCCTGCTGGCCAAGGCGTGGGCGGGTGGCAAGGAGACGAAGGCGCTGGAGTTCGCCGCCGCGGAGGGCCCTCCGGCCCTGGTGCGCGCGCCGTCCATGCCGCCCATCGCCGCGCCGCCGCTGCCGCCCACCCGGCTCATCTTCTTCGTGGGGCAGGGCGGAGTGGGCAAGAGCTCCTGCGCCGCCGCCGCCGCCGTGACGCTGACGGAGAAGGAGGGGCCGGTGCTCCTCATCTCCACGGATCCGGCGCACTCGCTGTCGGACGTGCTCCAGAGCCGGCTGACGGACACCGAGACGCAGGTGAAGGGCACCAAGGGCCTGTACGCGCGCGAGCTGGACATGGCGGGTTGGTTCAACGCCCTGCGCAAACGGCTCAAGGAGAAGGCGGAGAAGGCCTTCGAGGGCGCGCCCAAGGCGGGCAGTGAAGTGCCCGCGGATCTGCTCTACCTGCGCAACCTCCTGGAGTGCGCGCCCCCGGGCATCGACGAGCTGGCGGCGATGAGCGTGCTCACCGACGCGCTGGTGCAGGAGCGCTTCAAGCGCATCGTCGTGGACTCGTCGCCGGTGGTGAGCTCCGTGCGCGTCGTCGAGCTGGCGGAGACGGCGAAGACGTGGCTGGGCGCGCTGCACACCGTGCTCAACAAGCACCGGGCCAAGGGCCTGGGCGAGCTGGCGGACGACATCGCGGGGATGATCAAGCACGCGAAGCGCTTCGAGGAGGCGCTGGCGTCTCCCACCGAGGCGCGCTTCGTCGTCGTCACGCGCGGCGAGGAACTGGCCGCGTCCCGCACCGAGCGCGTGGTGGAGTACCTGAAGGAGCGCAAGCTCCCGGTGGAGCGCATCCTCGTCAACCGCGTGGGCCCCAAGTCCACCTGCGAGAAGTGCGAGAACCGCCGCAAGCTGGAGCTCAACGCGGCGAAGGCCATCGAGAAGAAGCTGGGCCTGCCCGTCACCATGGCGCCGGCGCTCGGTCGTCACCCGGCCGGGCTGCGCGAGCTGAAGGCGTTCCGGACGGCGTGGTACGCGCTGTCTCCGCCGGCCGCGAAGATCAAGGCGGCTTGAAGCAGCGAGGTGGGGGCCCCGCCATGGTGCTGGTGGCCTCCCACCCGTAAAACGCCCGCCGAGGCCCGTTCCCGTCCGCCCCCGCTGGCACCTTGGCCCTCTCGCATGGGCGGGCCAATCACTCATCTCCAGGTGTTGGTGTAGGCGTGCGAGGCCCGTCATCCCGAGTGATGGCTGGTCAGCACTCGGGCGCGTGACGTCTCAGGCGTCGCACTCCGAGGGCGCATCGGTGAACGTTCCGAGCTTGGGGAAGGTGAGCGCTCCCGCCTCCGTCAGCGTTCCCGTGACGGGGGCCTCTCCTTTCAGGCGCAGCTCCACCTGTCGGCCTTTCACCGTGTACGTGCCTCCCAGCTCGATTCGCTGGGCCTGGCCGTTCACGTCCACGGCGCGCGTCTTGAGGACGGCCTTGCCTCGGGTATTGAAGCGCAGCGCCTGGGTGCTCCCGTAGACGCCGACGCCCGGGCCGAACCAGGAGACGTCGCGCAGCAGGAAGGGCACGTCCGCCTCGCGCTCCGGGACGCGCCCCAGCAGCCGTTGCCAGCCCAGCGTGTCGCGGATGCCGTCGAAATCCGTGTCCTGGCGGGCGCGGACGAGCCGCCGCGCGTCCAGCCGCACCGCCTGGGAGAGGTGCTCGACGATGACGTCCCGGTGGGCGCCGTACTCGCACACCTGGCCCTTCTTGCGCAGGACGCCCAGCGTGGCGGCGGCGTTGTAGCGGGGCAGGGCGTAGGCCGGGTCCTCCTTGGCGGACGCCTGGAACTTCTCCAGGGCCTCCGGGTAGCGCCCGGCCTGGTACAGGCGGAAGCCCTCGGTGTTGAGGGCCTTGGCGGAAGGAGGGGGCGCCTGGGGGGCCGGAGAGGTGTTCAGCGCCAGGACGAGCAGCGGCAGGGCAAGAAACATGGCGCTCCGAATGGGACGGAAGGTGTCCGACAGCGTGACACGGTGCGGTGCGTAACCGCTTGCGCGTTGAAAGGTGCCTTACCCTGGTGCTAGTTCCGCGCCATGGCAACCGGCATCAGTTACGCGCTCGACTTCGAGCGCCCGCTCATCGAGTTGGAAAAGAAGATCGATGAGCTCAAGGCGTTGTCCACGGGTGGCTCCGCGGACTTCACCTCGGAGATTTCCAAGCTCGAGAAGAAGGCGAAGAAGCTCCAGACGGAGATCTTCAGTGACTTGACGCGGTGGCAGGTGGTGCAGATGTCCCGCCACCCCTTGCGCCCCTACTTCCTGGACTACATCCGCATCCTGTTCACTGACTTCGTGGAGCTGTGCGGAGACCGGCACTTCGGCGAGGACCCGTCGATTGTCGGAGGCTTCGCCCGCTTCGATGGCAAGCCGGTGATGGTGATAGGGCACCAGAAGGGCCGCAACACCAAGGAGAACATGGCGCGCAACTTCGGGATGCCGCGCCCGGAGGGCTACCGCAAGGCCCGCCGTCTCATGGAGCTGGCGGAGCGCTTCGAGAAGCCCATCCTCACCTTCGTGGACACGCCGGGCGCCTATCCGGGCATCGGCGCCGAGGAGCGCGGACAGGCGGAGGCCATCGCCGTCAACCTGGAGGTGATGAGCGGGCTGCGCGTGCCCATCATCTCCACGGTGGTGGGTGAGGGCGGCTCGGGCGGCGCGCTCGCCATTGGCGTGGGCAACCGGGTGCTGATGCTCCAGAACAGCGTCTATTCCGTCATCTCGCCGGAGGGCTGCGCCTCCATCCTCTTCCGCGACGCCACCAAGGCGGACAAGGCGGCGGATGCGATGAAGCTCACCGCGCCCGACTTGCTCCAGATGAAGATTGTCGACGAGGTGGTGCCCGAGCCCGCCGGTGGCGCGCATCGAGACCCCGCGAAGGCGGCCGAGGCGCTGGGCAAGGTGCTGCGCAAGCACCTGAGCCAGCTCGCCGAGCTGTCGCCCGACGGCCTGGTCAAGGACCGGTACGCGAAGTTCCGCGCGCTCGGCGTGTTCTCCGGTCGCTGAGGCACGACTCCAAGGCCCCCACCACCATGCGACCTCTCGTTCCTTCCCATGTCGAGACGCTCAAGCCGTACGTGCCGGGCAAGCCCATCGAGGAGACCGAGCGCGAGTTCGGCCTGACGGGTGTCATCAAGCTCGCCTCCAACGAGAACCCGCTGGGGCCCTCCCCGCGCGCGCTGGAGGCCATGCGGCTGGCGGCAACCCAGGTGCATCTGTATCCGGATGCCACGTCATTCCATCTGGTGCGCCGGCTGGCCGCGTCCCTGGGCGTGCAGCCGCAAGAGGTGGTGCTGGGCAGCGGCTCCAACGAGCTGATTGAACTGCTCATCCGCACCTTCACCACGCCGGAGGACGAAATCCTCCTGTGCAAGAACTCCTTCTCCGCGTACCGCATCTCCGCGCAGGCCCACGGGCGGCCCTTCGTGGAGGTGCCCATGCGCGAGGGCTTCCAGTACGACTTGGAAGCCATGGCGCGCGCGGTGACGTCGCGCACGCGGCTCATCTTCCTGGCCAACCCGGACAACCCCACGGGCACCGCGTTCGGCCGGAAGGAGCTGGAGACGTTCCTGGCGGCGGTGCCTCCCGAGGTGCTGATTGCCTACGACGAGGCCTACTTCGAGTTCGTCGACTGGCCCGACTATGTCAGCGGCGTGGAGCTCTTCCGGCGCTATCCGAACGTCGTGGCGCTGCGCACCTTCAGCAAGATTCACGGGCTGGCGGGCATTCGCCTGGGCTACGGCGTGATGGACGCGAAGCTCGCCATGTACCTGCAGCGCACGCGCATGCCGTTCAACCTGACGGTGGTGGCGCAGGCGGCGGGCCTGGCGGCGCTGGAGGACACCGAGCACGTGAAGCGCACGCGGGAGAACAACCGCGCGGGCCTGCGCTACTTCGAGGCGGAGCTGCCGAAGCTGGGCATCTCCCTCACGAAGAGCCACGCGAACTTCGTGTTCGCGGACTTCCGCCGCTCCTCCACCGAGCTGTACGAATTGCTCCTGCGCAAGGGCGTCATCGTCCGGCCCTTCGCGGGCGGGGGCTTCCCCACCTGTCTGCGCATCTCCGTGGGGACGGCGTCGGAGAACGAGCGGTGCGTGAACGCACTGAGAGAGGTGCTCGCGTGAGCGCACGTTGCTTCATCGTCGCCATCGACGGGCCCGCGGGTGCCGGCAAGTCCACGGTGTCCAAGCTGCTGGCGCGTCGGCTCGGTTTCTCCCTCGTGGACACCGGCGCCATCTACCGCTGCGTGGCGCTGATGGCGACGCAGGAGCGCATCCCCTACGACGACGACGCGCGCCTGGGCGAGCTGCTGGAGCGCGTGCGCATCCACTTCCAGGTGGTGGGCGAGGAGAACCGCGTCTTCCTCGGCGGAAAGGACGTGTCGGGGGATATTCGCTCGCCCGAGATTTCCATGGCCGCGTCACAGGTATCCGGACGTCCCGTGGTGCGCGCGGGCCTGCTCCAGCTCCAGCGGCGCCTGGCCCTGGAGTCGAGCAAGGGCTCCATCCTGGAGGGCCGCGACATCGGCACGGTGGTGTTTCCGGACGCCGACGCGAAGTTCTTCCTGGAGGCCAACCCCGAGGTGCGCGCCCGGCGCCGCTTCGAGGAGCTGTTCCAGAAGGGCGTGGAGAGCAGCCTCGACGACGTGCTCGCGGACCAGACGAAGCGCGACAAGGATGACTCCGCGCGCGCGGTGGCCCCGCTGAAGGCGGCGGAGGATGCCATCCGCGTGGACTCCAGCAGCCTGCCGCTGTCGGAGGTGGTCCACTCCATGGAGTCGGAGATTCTCCGCCGCATGGCGGCGCGCGGGTAGGGCGCCCAGGCGCTTGACCCGCTGAGAGCCCGTCAGAAGGTGACGCCCTCCTTCGAGGGGGCGGGCACCACCAGCGACAGTCGGGGCTGCGCGCCCTGGGCGTCGTAGAAGGCGTGGTAGAGGAACAGGTCCGCCACCACCTGCTTGACGTAGCCGCGCGTCTCCCGGAAGGGGATGGACTCCACGAAGAGGTCCAGCGGCAGGTCTCCTCGCTCCTGGGCCCACTTCGCCGCGGCGCTCGGTCCCGCGTTGTAGGCGGCGGCGGCGAGCACCGGATGAGAGAAGCGCTCCATCAACCGCGACAGGTACCAGGCGCCGTAGCGGATGTTCCGGTCCGGCGAGAAGAGGTCCGCGGGCGCGGGGTCCGGCTCCGCGAGCTTCCGGGCAATCTCCGTGGCCGTCTTGGGGATGATCTGCATCAGCCCTCGCGCGTCCGCCGCGCTCATGACCTCCGGCTTGAAGGCGCTCTCCCTCCGCATGATGGCCCACACGAGGAACGGGTCCACCTTGTGTGCCGTCGCCGCCTGCTCCACCGCGTTCGAAAAGGCCCGAGGATAGAAGGCCGCGAGCGCATCCGGCTCGCGTGAGCCGAAGGCCCGGCCCCACAGGTGGCGCGCGGCCACCGTGTGTGCGTGGCCGAACTCGCCCAGGCTCATCAGCGCGTGCGCGAAGGGCAGGGCCTGGTCCGCGGAGCGCAGGCGCGCCACGTGGGACTCCACCTCTTCCGCCGCGTCGCGGAACAGTCCTGCGCGAGTCAGCTCCACCGCCAGCCCCAGCTCGGGCGGGCGCGGCAGCTCCAGCGACAATGGGGGACGAGGGAAGCTGGCAGGGGCGACCCGTCCCAGCTCCTTGAGCCGCTCCGAGGCCAGCAGTGCATAGAACGACGCCGGCGCCACGGTGATGAGGCGCTCGTACTCCGGGCCGACCTCCGCCGCGCCCGCGCCGCCCAGCTCGCGGCTGCGCGCCATCCAGTAGCGCGCCTGCGGGGCGAGGCTGCTCTTCGGGAAGGTGGACACCAGCGACTCCAGCGACGCGCGCGCCTGCGCGTAGTCCGCCAGTCGCAGGTACGCGAGCGAGCGGAACCACAGGCCTTCGTCCCGCCGCCGCGAGCGCGCGTAACGCTCCCCATGCGCGGTGAATGCCTTCGCGGCCTCGGCGAAGCGGCCCGCCTGCAAGTCGAGCCAGCCCGCGAAGAAGGCGCCTTCCTCACCCGCCGACTGCGACGCGTACTTCTTGTCCAGCGCCGCCATCAACAGGCGGGCCTTCTCGTTGTCGTCCGCGCGCAGGGCCCGCCGCGCCACGAGCAGCTCCGCGTCGGACGCGACACTCGCGGGCCCCTTCTGGGCGAGGACGAGCGCCTGGTTCGCCTCCTCCGCGCGGCCCAGCGCGAACAGCGCCTTGGCTCGCAGCAGGGACACCTTCGCCGCCTGGTCCTTCGAGAGCTTCTCGCCCTCCAGCGTCGCCAACTCCTCCAGGGCCCGCTGCGACGCGCCGCCGCCGAGGAATCCCTCCGTGCGCTGAGTGCGCTCCGCGAAGCCCAGCCGCACCGCGGGACGGCGGACCTCGGTGAGCCACTTCACCGCCTCGTCGCCGTACGGATGCGTGGGAAAGCGCAGCGCCACCGTCATGAGGTCCGCCTGCTGCCCGGCGCGATTGCCCGACTCGCCTCGCGCCTGGGCCCGCTGGAAGAGCAGCTCTGGGACGGGCATGGCCTTCACCGCCGCCTCCAGCACGACCGCCGCCTGCTTCGCCTTGCCGGCCTTCAGGAGCGACTCACCCAGCCGCGCCCGGGCTCGCGTGACGAGGTCCAGGGGGGCCCCAGGGGCCTCCAGCACGCGGGAGAAGTCCAGGGCGGCCCCGGCCGCGTCCCCCGCGTAGAAGCGCGCCTGACCCAGGTAGAAGGCGCGGTAGGGCTCCAGCAGGGCGGGAGCGGGGCCGGCCGCCAGCATGTCGCGCGCCTCGGCCGCCCTCCCGTCGGACAGGGCCAATGTGCCCGCCAGCAGGCCGAGCCTCCCCGCATCCGGACACTTCGTTTGCACACACGTGGCCCACTCGCGCTCGGCCAGCGAGGTCGCCTCGGTCTGATGAAGTCGCACGGCCTCCAGGGTTGTCGGGGATTGTCCCAGGGACACCCCCAGCGCCCACCCCGTGACTGTCACCAGCCAGCTCATGTGTTCTTCCTTTCACCACGCGGCTTTGCGGCCTGCCAACGAGACGGCCGCGGCAATCATTCCCCTCTCACGCCAGGGGGGTGGTTTGACAGCGGGGCCGACAAGTCCTAAATCCGCGCGCCATCGGGCCAGTCCAAAAAACTGTTCTTGACCCGTTGCATTCGCTGAAAGCGTTCAGGCGATTACGTGCTCTTGGGTCATTGCAGCCGGCCCATTGCGTCACCCGGGGTGCATCACTACTTTGCGCGGCCGTTACACGCTACCCCGGTCCGTCGTCGTCCAGGCGGGACCTGTCGTCCGGTAACACTGCTCGTTCACAGCGCTCGGGGGGGAAACAGCACAGAGGGAGGGCTCCATGAAGCCGTGTCCAGCCGATCTGCCGCAAACCATCAATCCCGAGGCCGGGCCGAAGCGTGCCGGCGTCGAGACGCATCGCAATCTGAATTGCCACCAGTATGACAACTGCCTGGACGAAGCCGTCCGGCGTGGGTGGCAGTCCTTCACATGCATGAAGTGCCCGATGTATCAGCACGCCGCGCCGCCGCAGATGGGCCTCGAGGCTTACGCCACCCAGCGCCGTCCCGTCTGATTCACAGTCGCTTCACCGTGTGAGGGGAGGCCCCGTTCTAGAGAGGGGCGCCCCACACGGGCAGCACCCGCCGCCTCCCTACTGGACGGCGGCGTAGATGACGGCGACCCAGTACTGCTTCGCGCCGAATCGCTTCGAGTCTCCCCGCACAACGCCCACGCCCACCCGGTTGTTGGTGGCCTCGGTGACGCTGCGGGACTCGGGAAGCGAGGCCGGGTCCCCCACCACGAAGAAATCCACCGAGGCCGTTCCCGCATCCGGGAGCACCTGGAACACGCGCTCGTGCAGAGGCGCCTCGCCGGGCTGGGCCGCGGGCTGGTCCAGCTCCAGCGCATGCTTCGCGTGCGCCAGCGCCAGCGACTCCAGCACCTGACTGCGGGCCAGGGGCGGCAGCTTCTTCGCGGAGCGCCACCGGGCCAGGGCGTCATAGGCCTCCTGCTGGGGATTCTGCGAGTCCTCCGTGGCGGGCGACGAGGCGGTGAAGACCTCCGTCACCGTGGCCTCCGAGCGACCGCCCGCCACCTTGCGCAGCACCACGCCCACGCCCATGAAGCGGAACCCCGGGTCCAGCAGGTTGCGACGGTGGCCCGGGCTGTGCTCGATGCCGAAGTGCGCGGCGAGCGGCCCCGCGGCCTGCCCCAGGTTCTCTCCGGCGCGGCCGTAGCGCGAGCCTGGCGGCAGGCGACGGGTCAGCGTGCTTCCGTCCGGCGCGATGTGCGCGAAGAAACCCTCCGTCGTCATGCGGGTGCTGTAGCCCTGGGCCACGCGCTCCAGCACCGGGTCCGGCATCAGCTCCACCAGCCCGTGCGCCCGGCGCAGGGCGTTGATGCGCTCGTGCAGGGCGGCGCGCGACTCCTCCACCGTGGTGGGCTCCACGTTGCTCTCGCGCTCACCGCGTCGGCGCACTTCGCCAATCTGCGTGAGGAAGAGGGACGTGACTTCCGGCCCCGCGTCGCCCCGGGCGACCACCTCCACCGTGTAGGTGCCGGGCTGGAGGAAGTCCAGGCGGGTGCAGAAGTCGGAGCCCTCCGTGCCGCGCCGGGTGAGGGGGACGATGCTCACCTCGCCGTCCGGCCGCGTGACGTAGATCTCCGGAGCCTGGAGAGGGGGCGTGAGCCTTCCGCAGAGCGTCTGCACCGCGCGCTCGCCGGGCATGACGCGGGGAAACGGTTTCAGCTCCGCCTTGCGGTCCGTGAGCAGCGTCACCAACGCGGCGCGCTTGTCCACCAGGGCCACGCCCACGCCGAAGTGGGAGGCCCGCTCCGTGTTGAGGTCGGTCCGGGCCTTCAGCGACTCGAGTGCATGAGAGTGGGCCCATGCGCGGATGACGAGCGCTCGGGGGGCGGGATCCGCCGCGCCCGCGTCGCTGATGACCTCCGTGAGCGTGAAGAGGTCCGGCGCTCCGGTGAAGGCCCCGCTGAGTGCGTCGAGGGCCAGCCTCCGCGCGGCCACGCTCAGCGCGGGGTCCTCGGCGGGCGCGCGACGTCCCACGCGCTCGAACTCCCGCACGACGTGTTGGGCGGCCTGCCTCTCCATCGACTCGGAGGGCGTGAGCGGGGCCTTGCGCTCCGGGGGCTGGGTTCGTGGATCCACCACCGAGCGGGCGGGCGTGGCGGGGGATGGGGGTCTGGGCGTGGCGGCCAGCATCGCCACCAGCGCGAGCACGACCTTCATCGGTTGTCCCACCGGAAGGAGAGCGCCTTCACCGTGCCCGAGCCCAGTCGCTCATTGAGCTGCGCGCACAGGGAGGTGGCCTCGGCCTCCAGGGTGCGGGCCCACTCGGCGCTGGTGACGGCGATGAGGAGGGTGCCACCCTCCAGCGCTCGGGGAGCGCTATGGCGGGCGATGTGTGCTCCCACCACCGCGGCCCACACGGGTGTCAGGGCATGCCCCCGGCCTGACTCACCCGCGAGGCGAGCCAGGACGCGGGGTAGCAGACTCTCCAGGGACTTGGGCTCGCCACGGGCCATCGCGCGCGATGATGATTCGTGAGAACCTGAAAGCCAACCTCCTGTTGCGTGACGAGGGCGAAGAGCGGGCGGCCGGGTCCGACGGTGTCCAGCGAGAGGGCTTCAGGGCCCTCGCGCGCCGTCGCGCGACGCGCGTCGTACCTGTATGGTCTTGGGCGTTCCGCCCCCCGGGAGCCGCACCGTATGAGCCCCTCGCTTCGTCCCCTCCTGCTGACAGCCCTCGTGTGTGCCCTGGGGGCGCTGGCCGGCTGCGGGATGAGCTCCGACACGCCCTTCGGAATCCCAGGCGACAACAAGCCGCTGCCGGGGCCCTGCGCGGTGGACCAGGACTGCCCGGATCCGGCGCTCTTCTTCTGCAACACCGCGCAGTCCCGCTGTGAGCCCGCCTGTCGGAGTCGCTCCGACTGTGAGGAGGACCGGCGCCAGCAATACGCATTGGCGATGTGCGACAACCCGATGGGCTGTCAGTGCGACATGAACCGGTGCGTGGTGGGGCTGTGCGCCACGGACGTGGACTGTGACGGGGATCAGGTCTGCCGCAACGGAGCGTGTGTCGCTCCCCCGGCCAAGGAGGTCGCCGCGTCGTGCCAGGTGACTCCGGAGGTCGTCGTGGGCAGCCCGGGGATGTCCGTCGTCTTTGGCGTGTGGGTGAAGGACGCCGCGGGACAGCCCGTGGTGCCGCACGAGGGCACGACGTGGTCCGCCCTGTCGCCGATGGTGACGGGCGGTGGCAGCGGAGCCCGTGCGGCCTTCACGCTGAAGGCGTCCGGCACCGAGCGCGACGTGGTGGAGGCGCGGGTCGGCTCTGTTGTCTGCCGTGCCCGCGTCACGGTGTTGAGTCCGGACGTGCCGGAGGGTGGGGTGAGGGTGCTGGTGGTGGACGAGTTGACGGGACGTCCGGTGCCGCTGACCACCATCGCCGTGGCGGACGTGGGAGGAAAGCCCCAGGCCTCCGCGCTGACGGGGCTCGATGGCGCCGCGTGGGTACCCGCTTCGGGCACCGTGGCGCTGTCCGCCTTCCACCCGGACTTCGGCTACCTCACGCTGGCCCGCCATGACGTGGAGGAGCACCGCGATGTCCGGATGACGCTGCGGCGCAACCCGGTGGACTTCTCTGGCGGCGTGCGGGTGGACTTCGCAGAGGCGCGCATCGGCACCGTCGCGACGCCCACGCTGCGGCTGGGCATGACGGGCATGTCGGTGCCGGGGCTCTTCTCCGAGCTGTCGTCGGGCACCTTGCTGGGCTTCGAGCGGGAGGTGGAGGTGAGCGCGGGCGGCACGCGACGCCTGCCCCTGCCGTCGGGCACCTCGCTCTGGTTGGAGGGCGGCGCGCCAGCTCCGACCTTCGCGCCCGGCGCGGCGGGCGTTTGTGATTCCTCCCTGGCCGGCGTGTTGGAGCCAGAGCTGGCCATCCTGTCGGGGACGTGCGGCACCCGCTCGGCCTGGGCGTTGACGGGCAGCGTGCCGGTGGCGGAGCTGCCCCTCAATGCGCTGGAGCCCGGCGCGGATCCACTGCTGACGCTGGGGCGCCTGTTGCCGCTGTCCCCGCGCTTCTACTCGTCCGTGGCGCGAGATACCGCCTTCCACCTGGTCCCCACGCCGGGGCTGGACACGGGGACTCCGAGGCCGGACACCGTGACGTATTCCGAGCGCGTGTCCCTGGACTTCGAGGGCGTGCGACTGGCGTTCCCCTTCGCCGTGCGTGTCCCGGAGCTTCCCCGCTATCGGGGCGCGTACCTGGACCGGGCCTATGTGTTGAGCACCGTGGTGGCGCCGGGGCGAGGGCTCGTGCCGCTGGGCCTGGGAGCCGCCGCCAACGTCGCGCCCGCGGATCCGAACACGGATGCGGACGGGCGACTGGGTCGCTCCGGCGTCGTCGCGCTGCGCATGGCGCCCGCGCACCATGGCCTGGAGGGGCAGCCCTACCGACTCCTGGTGGGGGCCACGTCCCGCGCCGCTCAAGACGATGCCGCCGCGGGAATGGCCTCCGGCTTCGTCGTGGCGGACCTGCCTGCCTTGAGCTTCGACCCTCTCGGGGAGCGCCCCGTGGAACCGGGCGTGGACTTCCTCCCCATTCCAGAGGACGCCCGCTACAACTTCGACTCCAGCGAGTCCCAGGGCCTGCGAGGGCGTGAGCTGCGCGCCGACATCGAGGAGCCCGCCACGCTCGTCCGCGTCGTCTTCACCGACCGCCTCGGGCGCCGCTGGACGGTGCTGGCATCTCCCGAGGAGGTGGCGGACGGCATCCGCGTCCCGGGCGTTCCCGTGGGCCTGGAGGACCGGACCTATTTCGGCGACCACCTGGGCTCGCGCGCGCTCCTGCGCGTGGAGGTGCTCCAGGTGACGGGGAGGGATGCGCGAGATGTCCTGGGGCCCTCCCGACTGGCGGCGGCGGATGGCCCGGGGTTGGACCACGTGGGAGACCTGACGCGCGCGGCGTCGTCGCTGGACGTGGGGCGCCCGGAGGTCAGGTGGCTCTATCCGGAGCTGGAGGGACAGCGGCTCAGCCGAGGCAGCGCCGTGCGAGTGCGTGTCACCGGCTTCCGCCCCGGCGTGAGCGCGGAGGCCGACGGCCGCGTTCGTGTCGTGATACGGGGGGGCGCCAAGGGCTGTGAAGGAGTCCTGGTGAGCGACTCCGCCGTGTCCGCGACGGGCGAAGTGCAGCTCCAGCTCCCCGCGAGCTGCTCCGGCTTGGGGGTGCTGCTGGTGGCCGCGCTCCAGGACGCAGACGGCTCGCTGCTGCGTCCCCCCGTCGCCGCCACGAGGGCCGTGGACATCCCGTAGCGGGGGATGGAGGACGACGTCGCTGGTTGGGTGTCGATGGGCGAAGATTCCCTACCTGGAGTCTCGCTCTGTGATTCGCTTTCTGGATTTGCAGGGTGGTAGCGTCTCGTGGGTCGGTTGCTGGAGGAGCGGTGCAGAAGGAAACGGTCGTCACGGTCATCTCGAAGATCTCCGACCGGCCGGTCAACCTCGACGCGGCTCTGGTGGTGATCTACGGATTGGATCTGGGTCGGAAGTTCGATTTGACGGGCGAGGAGACGCTGATTGGTCGCTCGTCGAAGTGTGACATCCAGATCGACCAGGAGTCGGTGAGCCGCAACCACGCCGCCATCTCGAATACCCGCGAGGGCGTGAAGATTCGCGACGCGGGCTCCACCAACGGCACGTTCATCAACGACGAGCTGGTGGAAGGCGACCGCGAGCTGCGCAACGGCGACCTGGTGAAGATTGGCCGCACCATCTTCAAGTACATCGCGGGCGGCAACATCGAGGCCGCGTACCACGATGAGATCTACCGGCTGACCACGATGGACGGCCTGACGCAGATCTACAACCGCCGCTACTTCGACGAGCAGTTGGATAGGGAAATCTCCCGCAGCCGCCGCTACGAGCGCGTGTTGTCGCTGGTGCTGGTGGACATCGACCACTTCAAGAAGGTGAACGACAAGTTCGGGCACCTGGCGGGGGACTCGGTGCTCAAGCAACTGGCGTCCACGGTGCGCACGCGCATCCGGCGTGAGGACGTCTTCGCGCGCTATGGCGGAGAGGAGTTCGCCATCCTGCTGCCCGAGGTCGCCCTGGTGGGCGCGCGACAGCTCTCCGAGAAGGTGCGGCGCCTGGTGGAGAAGCAGCGCTTCGAGTTCGATCGCCAGCCCATCCCCGTCACCATCTCCCTGGGCGTGGCGGTGTTGGACCCTCACCACCGCGAACCCGGAGACCTGGTGCGCGCGGCGGACGAGAAGCTCTTCGAGGCGAAGACGGGCGGCCGCAACCGCGTCATCGCCTGAGGCGGCGGCCCGAGGTTCGGCTCAGCCGGCGAAGACGGAGCGGCGCTCCCGCAGCAGCGTGTGGATCATCCCCTGGATGGCTTCGCGCGTGCGCTCGGTGAGGCGACCCACTTCGCCCAGGTCATCCGCGGCTTCGGGAGAGAGGCCGTCCATGGCGATGGGCTCGCCGAAGCGGATGCTCCACTTCGCGGGAAGGGGGCCCGGCGGTGTGAGCGGCACGTAGGGCAGCCCGAGGAAGCCCGCGGGGATGCGCCCGAGCAGGGGCGACGTCTCCTCCGCGCCGACGATGGCCACCGGAACGATGGGCGCTCCAGTGCGAAGGGCGAGCTTCACGAAGCCGCCGCGTCCGAAGCGCTTGAGTCGGTAGCGCTCCGCGAAGGGCTTGCCGAGACCCTGATAGCCCTCCGGGAAGACCACCAGCGGGCGCTGCTCGTCGAGCAACCGCAGCGCGTTCTCCGGGCACGCGCGCACGGCGCCGAGGCGGTTGAAGAGGGTGCCCAGCACGGGCGCGTGGAAGATCTGATCCTCCACCAGCCAGCGCGACTCACGCAGGTCGGGGCGCTCGCGGGCCAGGGTGAGCGACATCACCAGGCCGTCATAGGGAAGGGCGCCCGAATGGTTCGCCACGAGGATGACCGCGCCCCGGGGGATGTGGTCCGTGCCCTGGGCGGCGACGCGCCAGTACTGGCCATAGAGGAAATCCAGCACGGGCTCCAGTCGCTGCACGAGCGACGGGTCCTTGCCGTACTCGTCCAGGTGGGAGCCTCCGCCCGTGCCCAAACCGGCGCGCACGGCGTCCAGCATGCCGTTCATCGCGCCCCAGGCGCGGCCCAGGCCCTCACTGGCCAGGGCCTGTCCGGCGATCTCCCTGGCCAGGGACAGCATGCCGGTGGCGCGCTGTGCGAGCGGGCGAGGGCCGTCTGGAACGGACGCTGCGTCGCGCGCCGCGTGCTCGTCACCGGAGGTGGACACCAGGGACAGGGGGCCTCGGCGGCTGGGAGGGAACTCGTCGCGCGTCGCGTCTGGCATTTCCACCTCCGGCTCCGGGGAGGAGCGGGTTTTCGAGAGGGGCAGGGCGGACCGCTCCCACGCGTCGTCGGGTTCGTCCGGCGTCTCGTCGAGGTCTGACAGCTCCAGCACGGCGCCAGCGAGGTACTCATGGGGCGCGTCGAGATTGGAGCGCTCCTCGGTGTCGTCCTCGTCCAGGGTGTTGTTCGCGGCGCGTTCCTCCAGGGCGTCCCTGGCGCGAGGGGCGCTGTCGCGGCGATTCATCACTTCCACGACGGCCAGCTCGGCGGCGCTCTCGGCGACCTGCTCGGCCACGGTGGCGGCGAGTTCGCGCTCGCGCTCCGGACGGCGGGAGGAGGGACTGTGGTCCAGGACCTCTTCCACCGCGGCCCCGGCCAGCTCAGTGGCCAGTTCCGTCGCGAGGAGCCTGTCCACGGGCTCGTCCGATCCGTCGCGGCGGTCCATCGCGACGTCCACGGCGTGCTTCGCGGTCACCTCGGCCACCTCGGCGGCGAGGGCCTCCGCGAGTGCGTGGTCCACTTCTCGTTGCTGGGGCGTCCGCTCGCCGCTCTTGTTGGCCACAGCGGGGGCTCGCGCGGGTGGCGGATCGCGCGGAGTCACTGGCGCCGCGGGCTCGCGCAGGGGTTCGACTTCAGTCGAGTCCGGCGTGGAAGGCCCGGCCGTGGACACCTTCGCGCCGGACTGTCTCTTCAGCGCGGCGGGCTCGACCTTGGTCGAGTCTGGCGAAGAGGGCCTGGCAGTGGACGCACTCGTGCCAACCTTCGCACGGGACTGTCCCTGGGCTCCTTCCGGACGGGCCGGTGCTTTCCCTGAGTGAGAACCCTGTTCGTGCTTCGCCTTGCCGTGC
The DNA here is from genome assembly GCF_010894455.1 of Myxococcus eversor. GTDB lineage: Bacteria > Myxococcota > Myxococcia > Myxococcales > Myxococcaceae > Myxococcus > Myxococcus eversor. Next base: position 508,462 of record NZ_JAAIXY010000004.1, read on the forward strand.
TTCACGGGGACGCTGGCCTGCGCACTCGCGCCGCCCCGCGCGGACGTGCCCTGCTTCGCTCCCGTCGCCGACGGCGCGCCCTTCGACTTCGCGGGTGCGGGCTTCCCGCGGGTGGGCTTCTTCGCTCGGCCCTTGTCCGAGGTGCCGTTGCCATTGCCGGCGTGGGCCGCGCGTGCGGACGTGGCCTTCTTGTCGTCGGAGGTCCCGCGCTCGGAGGGCGAGCGGTCCTGCTTCGCCTGGGTGCCGGGCTTCGCTTTCGCGCCATCGCGAGCGGCGGCTCCGCGCTGGAAGGGATCGTTCCCGAGGACACCCTTGGCCATCTCTAGCTCCTCTTGAGCGCCGCCGCGGCGTCCCTGACGTGGTGGAAGGGGATGAAGCCGAGGGCGGACTCGGCACGCTCACCGTCCGCCACCCACGAGTAATGGATGTAGTCGAGAAGGGCCACGGGCAACGTATCCGCTCCCACCACATCCAGCGTGTGGAGTGCGCCACGGAACAAAGGCCCTGGCAGGGGAAGCGGGCGAGCACCCGCCTGTCGAATGAGGCCGGACAGCGGCAGCACACCCCGGCCCACGATGTTGAACTCCCCGGACGTCTCCGCCCGCAGCGCCAGATGCAGCGCGCGCCCCGCGTCCTCCTCATGCAGCCCCTGCCACAACGGGTCGAACCCCAGCAGCGTGGGGACCACCGAGGTGCGCGTCAGCAGTCGCGTGACGGGACTCTCGAAGGTCGGCCCGAGCACCGGCGCGAAGCGCAGCACCAGCACGCGCATGTCCGGGTGCCGCTCGCGGAAGGCTCGGACCTGTCCCTCCACCTCCACCTTGTCGGTGACGAAGCGGCTGAGCGGACAGCCCTGCAGCGGCGAGTCCTCGCGCATCAGCGCCGGATTGTTCCCCCGCGCGCCGTAGACGGCGGTCATCGACGGCACCACCAGCCTGGGCAGCTTCGCCCGGCCCGCCGCCGTCAGCACGTTCATGGTGCCGATGACCTCCAGCTCGTGCGCCAGGGAGCCGTTGCGGATGGGGCCGAAGAGGAACGCCAGGTGGTAGAGCGCGTCCACGGGGCGCTCGGCCAATGCGTCGGTGAGCTCGCTCTCGGCGTCGTGCCGGGTGAGGTCCACCTGGTGGAACTCCACCTTCGCACCCTCTGGACGCGCGACGTCCAGCACGAGGATGCTCTCCACGTCGGGATCCCGCTCGAGCCGGGGCAGCAACAGCTTCCCGTACTCGCCGCTGGCTCCGGTCACCGCGACGCGCAACCGCCCCTTGCCTGGTCGTGACACGTCCATACCCAAGGTCTCCTGTTAGCCCAGCCGCCTGGGAATGTCAGCCTGCACCCGTCTTGGTTTGCTGGACAACGTCCGCTCCGTGGCGGAGGGTGGACGATTGCCATGGCTCGCATCGCACGTCTCTCTGACGTCCTCATCAACAAGATCGCCGCCGGTGAGGTGGTGGAGCGCCCCGCGTCCGTCGTGAAGGAGCTGGTCGAGAACTCGCTGGATGCGGGCTCGAGCACCATCCGCGTCGACCTGGCCGGTGGGGGCGTGGACCGCATCATCGTGTCCGACGATGGACACGGCATGGGCCGTCACGACGCCACCCTGTGTCTGGAGCGTCACGCCACCAGCAAGCTGCGGGAGCTCGACGACCTCTTCCACATCGACTCCATGGGCTTCCGGGGTGAGGCCGTGCCCGCCATCGCCTCCGTGTCCCGCTTCTCCCTCCACACCGCGGAGGTGGGCGCGGACGTGGGCACCCGGGTGTCGCTGGAGGGTGGGGTGGACCCGCTCATCGAGGACGCCCCGCCGCGCACCGGCACCGTCATCACCGTGGAGGACCTCTTCTTCAACGTGCCCGCGCGCCGCAAGTTCCTGCGTCGGGGCGACACGGAGCTGAAGCACGCCGAAGAGGCCGTCGTCCGCCTGGCCCTCGCCAACCCGGAGGTGGGCTTCTTCGCCACCCACGAGGGCAACGAGCTGTTCTCCAGCGCCGCCTGTCCCGAGGACCCGCGCGAGCGCATCGCCGCCGCGCTGGGCCCCGCGGCCCACCCGCACCTGTTCCCCGTGGAGGAGCGCCGGCTGGGCGTCAGCGTCACCGGCTACGCGGCCTCGCCTGAGTTCACCTTCCCCAACGCGCGCGGCCTCTACACCTTCGTCAACCGCCGCTACGTGAGGGACAGGGGCCTCATCGGCACCATCCAGCGCGCCTACCAGGACTTTCTCGCGGCGGGCCGACAGCCCGTCGTCGTCCTGCACATCGACGTGGACCCCATCGCGGTGGACGTCAACGTGCACCCGCAGAAGCTGGAGGTCCGCTTCTCCGACGCGCGGGGCGTGCAGGAGGCCATCAGCGCCGCGCTCAATCGGATGCTGCGCGCCGCTCCGTGGTTGGGCGCGGGCGCGGACCCGAATGGCCCGGGCGGGAATCAGCCCCGCGACGCCGCGCACTACGCGCACGCCGTGGAGCGCTTCCTCACCCGCGCGCAGGAGGCCTCCTGGGGCGCGCCGCTGCCCACCACGATGGACTCGGCCGGGAGCCCCCTGTCCGGCGCACCTGGGCCCATGGTCGGGATTCCCTCGCCGCTGCCCTTTGGCGCGGTGGGGCGCCCGCCCGCGTTCGGAGAGGCCCAGCCCCAACTCAACGAGGCCCCTCCGCCGGGCTACTTCGCCGCGCTGCGCCCCATGGGCCTGCTCGGCGGACGCTTCCACCTGTGCGAAGGACCCGGCGGCACGCTGGTGGTGTTGGATCCTCACGCGGCGCTGGAGCGGACCCGGCTGACGTCCTACCTGCGCGCGCTGGACGACGCGAAGGGGCCTCCCGCGCCCTCGCTCTTCGGCACCACGTTGGAGTTCCCGGTGCAGGTGGCCAAGGCGCTCGTGGAAGGGCGCGAGGCCCTGGCGCGGCTGGGCGTGGACGTGGAGCCCTTCGGCGGCACGACGGTGGCGCTGAAGACGGTGCCCCCGGGCCTGGAAGGCGCGGATGCACGCTCGCTCCTGGAGGCGCTCGCGCGCGCGCTGCCCCCCAAGGGCGCCGCGTTGGATTCCGTCACGCTCGCGGAGGGCGTGCGGGTGATGGCGTGCCATGCCGCGCGCAAGGCCGGCGCCGTGCCGCTCACGGACGCGCAACTGCGCGCGCTGTTGGGCGAGCTGGACAGGGCCGACTTCCACCCGCCCTGCATCCACGGCACCGTCGTGGTGTTGGAGATGCCCCTGCTGGAGCTGGAGCGCCGCGCCCGCTGAAGGGAAATCTCCCAGTCCCTCCGCGCCCTTGCGAGGCCGGAAAATTGACCCGTGGGAGGCCGCTGCTACGGTGCGCCACACGCCTGTAGCACACGCGGCGGACCGGGCATGGACGGCCGGGAACGGGAGCGACCCCATGCGCGGAGTCATCACCCTGCGGGACGTGGTGTGCAACCTGGGCGTGGTGCTCCGTGAGTTCGGCGCGCTGTGTGTCGTCCGCTGTCTGGTCGCCTCGCTGCGCCGCCAGCGGACGACGTTCCTCGAAATCGCCGTGCGCCCCAAGCGCCCCTGACCTTCGCCCCCGAGTCCCCGCTTCGATGCTCCGTCGACTCCTGTTGCCACTCGCCCTGTTGTCCGCCGCCCCCGCCTTCGCCCAGGAAGAAGACGACGACGTGCCCACCTCGCTGGATGGCGTGGGCCGCATCACCGTGCAGGGCGGCTGGCGCGTCACCTCCAACGAGACCTTCTACAAGGGCTGGTACGCCGAAGAGGCCAACGCGGGACTGACGCGCGCGAAGAAGACGGCGGGCGGTCCATTCGGTATCGCCACCTTCGCGTACGCGGTGTCGGACCTGTTGGAGCTGGGCATCGACCTGTTCGCCTCCGGCTCCCGCCTGTACGTCACCGACCCGGGCGCGCCCGGAGAGGGGCCCTTCGAGCGACGCATCGACACCCTGGCCTACGGCGCGATGCTCGGCCTGCGCTTCCAGACGGTGCTCCCCGAAGTCGGCCCGTACGGGCTCGTTCCCTTCCTGGGCCTGTCCACCGGGCCCACGCTCATCAGCTCGACGCGACAGGGAGAGGAGGTGCGGGAGAAGACGACGCAGGCCTGGGCGGGTGTCCTGGGCACGACGTGGCGCTTGTCTCCTCGCTGGGGCCTCACCGCCGAATACCGGTTCATGTTCCTGCGCGGCCCGGTGGGCCCGGAGTCGGTGAAGATCGGCTCGTTCAGCATGGGCGGGAACTGGCTGTCCCTGGGCGTGACGTACACTTTTCCGCCCGAGCCATCTCGCGGACTGCCGGGCTCGGGCTTGTAACCTCGCAGAGCGAGCAGGCGTGGACATTGGAAGGTTGTTTGCTCCCGGAAATGTGACAGAGCCTCCGTGTTGTTCCGGTGCGGAAATTGTCGCCGTATGACCGGGAGAACTCCTTACGATGCGCGAATCGGCCGAGATCGTTACCGGGCCCAGGAAGATGTCCATGCCAGAGCAGGCGAAGACCGAGATTGATAAGGAATTGGCGGACCTCCGCCGCGAAGTCGTCGAGGCCCGCAACCTCGTCATCAAGAGTGACAACCTGCTGAAGAACCTCCACGCGGAGGTGAAGGCCGTAGGCAAGCGTCACGAGGACTTCCAGAAGCGGCAGTGGATTTCGTCCGCCGCGGCCTACGTGCTGTTCGCGGTCATCGCGGTGGGCGCGGCGGTGATGATCACCAGCGCGCGCAGCTCCAGTGCCACCGGTGAGCGGGAGCGCCTGGAGAAGATGGTCGCGGACCTGACGGGCCAACTGGAGAAGCAGCGCTCGGACACCTCCGCGCACCAGACCGCGCAGCGTGGCGCCGCCGAGGTCTACAAGATGATGACCTCGCTGCCCGGTGACGAGCGGCTCAAGGGCATCGACGCGCTGATGAAGCTCGACACCTCGCGCCTGAGCACCCTGGAGCGCCAGGCCCTCAATGACCGGGCCACGTCCCTGCGCCGCGAGACGGGCGACGCCGCCTTCGAGCGCGGCAAGATCGCCTTCCGCAAGAACGAGATGGACCAGGTCGTCTCGGAGATGGAGCGCTTCCTGGCCATGAACCCGCCGCAGGAGCAGTCGCTGGACGCGTCCTTCTTCCTGGGCACCGCGTACAACCAGCTGCGCAAGCACGACAAGGCCGTGCCGCTGCTGGCGCGCTTCGTCGAGGGAGACCGCAGCTCCAAGACGCGTGACTACGCCATGCTGCTGCTGGCCCAGTCGTACCAGGAGGTCGGTCAGATGGAGAAGGCGCTGGAGACCGCGCGTGACGCGGCCGGTGCCTACCTCAACAGCCAGTACCAGCCCCAGTTCCGCAGCCGCATCGCCATGGTGAAGCGCGCCATGAGCGGCAACACGGAGGCCGCTGGCCCCGCGCCCGTCGCCCCCGCACCGGCAGCCCCCGCCCAGGTGGCGAGCCCCGTGGGTCAGTAGTCCTTTGCCGCACCCCCGCCCGCCGTCCGGGTGGGGCTTCACACGGAAGCGTTGCCACGCGGGGTCCAGAGTCATAAGACCTGGACCCCGTGTCCGCTCCCGACCCCCGGAAAGATCCCCGCTTCCGCCGCTATCGTGCCGCCGCGTATGGGATCTACATCGCGCTCACCACGCTCTTCTCGCTGTGGATCATCGTGAACGTGAGCCGCTCGGTGGCGGCCATGACACCGGAGGAGCTGCCCCCCGCTGCCCGCATCCTCAGCTTCCAGGAGTGTCTGGACGGTGCCCGGACCCTCTGGGGCGAGTTGGAGGCGGGGCGCGAGAAGCTGGTGCGCGTGTCGCCCGCGCGGGACACGGACCAGGAATGGATGCGCTTCCGTACGTCCTGGCTGACGCGGCTGCGTGAGCGCGAGTCCGAGTGCGACCTCAAGGCGCGCGAGCGTGCTCCGCTGCGCACCGTGTACCGCCGCCTGGAGGTGGTGCTGGACCTCTACACCACGCACGCGGTGCAGTACGCGGACGAGGTGGGGGGCACGGTGGACTCGTTCCACGCCGCCTTCCAGGCCGCCAGCGCCAGCCCCGCGGCGAAGGCCTCGCAGCAGCAGCCGTGAGTCAGCGCACCGGCAACAGCGCGGTGTAGCGGCCCAGCGTGTCCGTCACGGACTGGGCCAGCAGCACGGAGGAGGGACGGCCCTCCACGTTCACCACCCGATAGAAGCGGATGGACGCGAAGGGCAGGCCCGGAGGCACGCCCGGCTCCCGCGTGGACGACAGCACGCGCCCGCGCAGGGTGCGGCCGCGCTGGAGGGCGAAGGCCGTCACGGGCTGCTCGGCCCCGTCGTCGGTGGGGAGCACCGACACGAAGCGGCTGACGCGGGGCAGGTTCTCTCCCGGCACCACGTCCAGGCGGTACAGCGCGGGGTCCAACCGCAGCACGTATTCGCCGTTGGCGTCGGTGAGCGTCTCCGACGCCAGGTCGGGCGGCAGCAGCCGGCCGGGGACGACGTCCACGGGCTCCACCACCAGCCGCACGCCCGGCGCGGGGGAGCTGTTGTCCGGCTGGAGCAGCCTTCCGCGCACCACGCGCCGGTTGACGCACACCACGTCCGGCAGCACGGTGTCCTCGCGCGGCACCACGGCCGAGGACAGGGTGAGCCCCGAGGCGGACGCAGCCGGCGGCACCACCACCAACTCCAACGGCGACTCCGTGGCGCTGGGCAGCGAGCGCAGCGCGAAGCGGCCCTCGGCGTCCGTCGTCGCCACCGCGCTCTGGAAGCTGCCGCCTCCGCTCACGCGCCCCTGGAGCGACACGGTGGCGGCCACCACGGGCCGGCCGTCCAGGGCGACGACGCGCCCCGACACCCGCACCGGCGCGCCGAAGTCACCCAGCTCCAGCGGGCCGGGCAATGGGGCGCCCGGGCTCACCGGGAAGGTCTGCTGCGGCAGGAGCGCGGCCGCGTCCCGGGCCGTCACGCGCAGGAGCACCGTGGAGGCGCTCGCGGCCTCGGGGGGCAGGGCCAGCGTGAAGGCGCCCGTCGTGGGGTGGACGGCCACGCGCTGCGACAGCGGCCGCAGCTCGATGTCCAACGCCTCCACCGCCAGGTCCGCGCCAGGCGGCGCGCCTCCGGAGCGCGTCACCGTCCCCTGCACGGGCAGCACGCTGTCGGCGGAGGGGAGCAGCCACTCCAGGGCCAGGGCCTCGCCCGGGAACACCGTGCCCGACGTCGTGGCGGGGGGCACCAGCGGGTCCGCGGGCAGCACCGTCACCGCGTACTGGCCGCTGGCCACCGGCAACGTCCACTGCCCGTTGTCCGGCACCAGCGTCGCCTCGTGGTAGCGGGCCACGCCGGGGATGAGGGCGCTCGAGCCGATGGCGCGCACGACCATGGGCTCGGAGTAGGGGCGGGACGGGGTGCTCGACGACGCGGGCGGCACCGTCGAGCGCAGCGTCGTCCCTCGCAGCGAGGCCTTGTCGAACAACTGGAGATTCTGCTCGGCGCGCAGCTTGCCTACCGGGAAGTCCTGCGCGTACTTCCCGAGCGCGGGGTTGGGCGTCACCTCCACGACGATGTCCTGGCCCGGGTCCCCGCAGCCGTCGACGAAGCACACCTCGTTGGCGGCGCAGTCGGCGTCCGAGCGACAGACGAGCAGCGAGTCCCCGGGCTCCTCTTCCAACAGCGCGCAGCCGGTGGCGCAAGCGAGCGCCAGCGCGACGAGCAGCCGCGCGTGGCGGCCCGTCATCGGCAGTCTCCCTGCACCGTGGTCACCACCCACGAGTAGCTGATGACGAACCCCGGGTCGATGATGGAGCCACCGTCGGGCAGGTTCACCACCTGCGACTCCGGCTGGCGGTCCGTCAGCTCCGCGTCGCTCACCAGCGCCTCCACCAGGTGCTGACCCGGCGTGCTCAGCACCGAGTTCGCCGAGGCCAGGTTGATGCGCAGCGTGCCCCGGTCCGGACGGCGGGCCTCGCCGTTGTTCGTCAGGGCAATCTCCCGGTACGGCCCTCGCGGGTCCTGCGGGCTGTAGTCGATGAACCAGTGCACCTTGATGCGGTCATCCACGTCCGGGTCCTCGACGGCGACCTCGAACGTCAGCTCGCACCGGCTCGCGCCGAAGTCCTGGATGATGCGCTCCTGGGGGAGCACCAGCGACTCGATGATGCGCGGCGAGCGGTTCATGAAGCGCGGGGGCTCGTCGAGCAGGGTGTCGTCCTGCGGCAACAGACAGCCGGCGAGCAGGCCCAGGCCCACGGACAGGACACACGTCGTCCAGCCCTGGCCGGAGCGCGTGTCCCTGACGTGTCGCCGCGTCGTCGTGTCCATCACCAGTGCGTCAGGGGCCGCGTCAGAGCAGCTCGTCGCCCTCCTCGGGGGGCAGGGGCCGGCCGGTCTTCTCCGCTTCCAGCTTCTCCAGGTGGCGGAAGATGGTGCGAGGGTCCACGCCCAGGTCCTTGGCCGTCTTCGTCCGGTTGCCGTTGTTTCGCGCGAGCACTTCGTTGATGTAACGCTTCTGGAATTCTTCCTTGGCCTGGAGCAGCGGCATGATGGGCTCCAGGTTCTCCGGCTTGAGGTCCAGGTCGTCCGGGCCCAGCAGCGGCTTGTCCGACAGCACGACGGCCTTCTTGATGCGGTTCTCCAGCTCGCGGATGTTGCCGGGCCAGCCGTACTTCTTCATGGACACGGCGGCGGACGGGGTGAAGCCCTTGGCCCGGGAGCCGAACTCGCGCGAGTACTTGTGGAGGAAGAACTTGCCCAGCACGACGACGTCCTCGCCGCGCTCGCGCAGGGGCGGCAGCTTCAGGGTGACGACGTTGAGCCGGTAGTACAGGTCCTCGCGGAAGGTGTTCCGCTTCACCTCGTCCTCGAGCACCTTGTTGGTGGCGGCCACGACGCGGATGTCCACCGGCTCGCCCCGGTTGTCGCCGACCTTGTAGACGATCTTCTCCTGGAGCGCCCGCAGGAGCTTCACCTGGAGCTGGAGCGGCATCTCGCCAATCTCGTCCAGGAAGAGGGTTCCGCCGATGGCCGCCTGGAACTTGCCCGCCTTGGTGGCCACCGCGCCGGTGAAGGCGCCCTTCACGTGGCCGAACAGCTCGCTCTCCAGCAGGTTCTCCGGAATGGCGCCGCAGTTGATGGTGATGAACGGGCCCTTCACCCGGGGCGAGCGGCGGTGGAGCTCCCGGGCGATGAGCTCCTTGCCGGTGCCCGTCTCGCCCGTAATCAACACGGAGATGTCCGTGGGGGCGATCTTGTCGATGCGCTTGTACACGTCGCGCATGCCCTGACAGGCGCCGACGATGTCCCCGTAGCGCTGGTCCTCCAGCTTGCGGCGCAGCTCCGTGACGTCGAGCTTGAGGTCGTTGACCAGCATCGCGTTCTGCAGGACGAGTGACGCCTGCGCCGCGAAGATGGTGAGCATGTCCGCGCTCTTGGGCTCGAACCGGTTCACCAGCCGGTCATTGCCCACGTAGATGACGCCGAACAGGTCCCCCTTGTGCATCAGCGGCACGCACATGACGGAGTGCACGCGCAGGTTGACGACGGACTCGCTGGCCTTGAACTCGGGCGCGTCCACCGCGTCCGCGACGATGAGCGGCTTCTGGTCCTTGACCACCTTGGCGATGATGGAGTCGGACAGCTTCTCCACCGCGTCCTCGATGTTCTCCCGGGCCACGTTGCGCGCGACCTTCACGCGCGGGTCGCCGCTCTCCATCAGGATGAGGAAGCCCTTGTCGGCGCGGGTCACCTCGATGGCCTCGTCCATCAGGCTCTCGAGGATGCGGTCCACGTCGTAGAGGGCCAGCAGCCGCTCGCTGAACGCGGTGAGCCGCCGCAGCATGGCCAGCTCGCGGCCGGGCACACCGGGCAGCTCCGTGGTGTGCGAGTCCGCGGTCTCCGGACTGGCCACCGCGTCGCGGTGCGGAGTGAGGGCGGACGGCGGTGGGGCGCGCGGGGCGTCCTCGCGGGCGAACGTCAGCTCGGTGCCGCCCACGCGCACCACGTCCCCGGTGGCGAGGGCGTGCGAGTCGCGCTTCTTGCCGTTGACGTGGAACGTCGCGCCCAGACTGCCGACCTCGTAGCGCGTGCCGTCGAACGTGACGTGCAGGCCGCTGTCGGGCACGGCGGAGTCCTCGAGCGGGATGTCGTTGTCGGGACCCCGGCCGATGCTGGTGATGCGCTTGTGCAGGGCGACCGCGCGGACCTTGCCATCAGGACTGCGGACGGTGAGGCTGGCCATAGGGCTTCACGTACCTGGAGAAAAGGGCTCAGAAGGAGAGGGTGAGTCCGGCGCCGAGTCCGCCGGAGGTGGGGTACAGCCCCAACCGCGCGGTGGGGCGGGGCGCGGCCGCGCGGGGCTGGAGATGGAGCTGCGACTCCGAGCGGGGCGCATTGGAGGAGGGCGTGTCGCGCGTCTCCACCGAGGTGCGTACCACCTGATCCTCGTGGTGGTACAGCGCGTCCACCACGCCCAGCGCATAGATGGTGTAGAAGCCGGCGGCCGAGGCCAGCTTGAGCAACTGCCACGTGTCCCGCTGGCGCTCGCGGTTGGTGGGGATGTAGCGGATGGTGATGGACGCCCTGCCATCTTCGTCGAGCACGTTGTCCAGCTCGATGGGGCGCTCCTCGAAGAGCGACTCGTAGGCGAAGTAGGAGATGATGCTCGTCACCGCGAGCACACCCTCGGTGGCGGCGAAGACGATGCCCAGGCTGTTGCGGCCCTGCTGGAACTGGCCCGCGCCGAACGGGACGAAGTTGACCAGGAAGTTGCGCTTCTCCACGGTGCGGACGGTGACCTGACCGGCCAGCTCCTCGGCCCGGCGACGGAGCACTTCGGCCTCCAGGCGCTCGCGCTCGCGACGCTCTGTCTCCGCCTTCTCGCGCTCCTGGCGAAGCCGGCGCTCCTGGCGGAGGAACTCCAGCTCGTTGGTCATGCCGTCCTTGATGCTCTCCATGAATGCCACGGCCGGAGGCGGGACGACGAACGGGTCCAGGCTGAAGTCCGGGTCCAACCGGAGCAGGGCGCGCAGGTGGCGCGAGGCTTCCTCGGTGCGCCCCAGGTTGAAGGCGGCGAGCCCGGCCAGCTTGTGCAGCTCCACCAGCTCGTCCTCGTTGAGCCCGCCCCGGTCGACCCGGGCGCCCGCGCGGTCCAGGACCTCGGCGTACTTGCCGTACTCGAAGCTGGCGCGCAGGGCGGCGACCTCCGGGTCCCCGCTCTCCTGCGCGAGCGAGGCGGGCGGGGTCCACAACACGAGCCAGAGCGAGATGAGCGCGAACCTTCGAGTCATTCGGGAAGCAGGCTCCCGTGAAGGCGTTGGGGCTCGCCGGGCCGCAGCTGCACCACGTGCCGCTCCGTCTTGAAGCCGGGGTGGGAGATCTCCACCGTGACGGTGTGCTTGAATCCCGCGGGTCCTCGCGGTCCGCGAATCACGAGCGGCTCCAGGAGGGTGTCGCGCGCGGAGCGCACCAGGTCTCCCACGCGCACGGTGGCCTCGCCGGGCTCGAACTCGACGGACAGCGGCACCGACCTGGGCTGGGCGCGCAGGTGGAACTGCCGCTCCCCCTCGGGCTGGACGTCGATGGTCTCCACCACGTCCTCGCAGAAGGCGCAGGAGATGGTGATGTCGTGGGTGCCCGGACTCAGCTCCACGTCGTGTACCGCGCGGGCCTCGGCGCTGGGCGGGCCGTCGTCCACGCGGATGATGCCGAAGGGGCGCACGAGGATGGACACGATGAACTTCTTCGACGCGGACTTCCGGCCAGCGACGCGGTCCTCTCCGGGACCTCCCGTGAGGGAGTGGGTGTCATCCCCGGAGCCTCCCGTCGGACGCGCCGTGCTCGCGCGGGACAGGCTTCCACCCGGAGCGGGGGACTGCGTGTCGGGGCGACCGGCGACCGTGCCTGGCGTCTCGCGTGAAGTCACCGCGCTCCCCGTCCGCGAGTCGGTCGGCGGAGCGGGGCGGGTGTTCGGCGGGAGGGCCGAAGCCACGGAGCCGACGCCAACGGGCTTGCGAGGGTCCGCGCCCGCGTTCTTCACGCCAGGGCCTTGTCCCTCGCTCTCCGTGCTTCCGGAGCCGAGGCCCGTCTCTCCGGCGCCGCGGTTCGTGCCCTCGCCGCCGCGTCCGGCCGAGTCGTCGGGAGCCTGGGGGCCGCTGGTGTTCACGCCCTCGCCCTCCGTGGGACGTTCGGAGGAACTCTCGGGGTCGACGGGGGCCGCGTCCGCGCGTGAGTGGTACGCCTTGTAGCCGCCGATGCTCACGGCCGTGGCGGTGAGCAGTCCCACCGCGAACCGGATGCCGCGCCGCCGCCAGGTCTTCACGCGCTGGGCGCGCTGGAGGCTCCTGAGCAGTCCGAGCGCGCGAGCGTTCTGCGCGTCCAGCGCCAGCACCTGGTTGAGACAGCCGAGCGCGCGCGGCGTGCGCTTCTCCGCGAGCAGCCGCTCCCCACGCTCCAGCAACCCGGCGACGATGCGCTGTCGCGCCAGCTTCCGGTACGACGGCGGGTCGGCGAAGAACGACACCAACTCCTCGCCCACGCGCGAGAAGCCCAGGCCCGCCAGGTAGTCCGCCAGCGCGTCACGCAGCTTGCCCGCGTCCGGGTAGCGCTGCTGGGGGTCTCTCTGGAGACACCGCGCGCAGATGTCCGCCAGTTCGTCCGAAAGCGCCGGGACGCGGCGGCGCGGATCCTCGTAGTCACCGTCGAGGATGCGCTTGAGCGTGGCCGTGGTGTTGGGCGCGGAGAAGGGCAGCCGGCCCGTCATGGCCGCGTAGAACATGATGCCCACGCTGAAGACGTCGGCCTCGGGGCCGGCCTCCAGACCCTCGATGATCTCCGGGGACATGTGTGCCGGCGAGCCCACGAGCGTGCCCGTCACCGTCATCCGCTCCTCGATATCGAGCAGCCGGGCGATGCCGAAGTCCATGAGCTTGAGGAGGCCGTCCTCGCGCACCATGACATTCTCGGGCTTGAGGTCGCGGTGGATGACGCCGGCCTCGTGGGCGTGCGCGAGGGCCGCTGCCAGCTCGTGGATGACCATCGCCGCGAGCTCCGGCGGATCCAACGGGCCTTCGTCCAGGACCGTCTTCAGCGTCTGGCCCCGGATGTACTCGGTGACGATGAACGCGTCCTGCGCGTCCGCGGCGGAGAAGTCGAACACCTCCAGGATGTTGGGGTGGTGGAGCTTCGCCACGGCGCGGGCCTCGCGGGCCAGTCGCCTCCGCGACTCGTCCTTGCCGGCCAGATGCGGGTGCAGCACCTTCACCGCGACTTCACGGTCCAGGGCGGTGTCGAGCCCTTTGTACACGACGCTCATGCCCCCCGAGCCGAGTTGCTCGAGGATGCGATAACGACCGATATGGCGGCCGACGAGCGTCATGACGTGCGGCGGTACGTGCCTCCCCCTCCCTTAGTCCCCGAAGCTGATGCCCATGCTCTTGGCGAAGCGCACCAGCTCGCCGGATGGGTCCACCCGGCGCTCCTTTCGCGACTCGCTCAGCGGTACCGCGACCAGCTGTCCGGCGCGCAGGGCCACCATGTGGTCCCACTGTCCGTCACGCACCAGGTCCAGCACTCCACAACCATACCGCGTGGCCAGCACGCGGTCCGCCGCGCTCGGACTGCCTCCTCGCTGGAGATGGCCCAGCACATTCACCCGAATCTCCGCCTCGATGTGCTGCGCCAGCAGATCCGCGCACACCTTGCCGGAGCCGCCCAGCCGCACCACGCCCCTTCCGGGCATGTCCTCCGCCTTGTCCAGCACGGCCAGCGTGCCGCCCACGGGGAAGGCGCCCTCGGAGATGGCGATGATGGAGAAGCTTCGGCGGCGGGTGGCGCGGCGACGCAGCTTCTCGACGATGGCATCCACCCGGTACGGAATCTCCGGGATGAGGATGACGTCCGCCCCGCCCGCGAGGCCGCTCTCCAGCGTCAGGAAGCCCGCATGGCGGCCCATGATCTCCACCAGCATGATGCGATCATGCGACTCGGCGGTGGAGTGCAGCCTGTCCAGCGCCTCCGTGACGATGAGGCGCGCGGTGTCGAAGCCGAACGTCTGATCCGTCCCGCTCAAGTCGTTGTCGATGGTCTTCGGACAGCCGACCACCTTGAGGCCCTTCTCGCTCAGCCGGTGGCCAATCGACAGCGTGCCGTCGCCGCCCACCGCGATGACCCCGTCGAGCTTCAGCGCCTCGCAGCGGCGCAGCACCGCGTCCGACACGTCGCGCTCGATCCAGCGCTCGCCCTCACGGAAGGCGTAGAGGAACGGGTTGGCGCGGTTGGACGTGCCGAGGATGGTGCCGCCCTTGGGGAGGATGCCTCGCGTGTCCTCCTCGGTGAGGGGACGCGTGAGGTCTGGCTCCACCAGCCCCATGTAGCCGTTCTCGATGCCCACGAACTCATGGCCGAACTCATGCGTGCCCCGCTTGACGAGGCCACGGATGAGCGCGTTGAGCCCGGGGCAGTCTCCGCCACCGGTGAGGACTCCGAGTCTCAGGGAACGGGCCATAGGGGTCGGACGCGGGTGTCAGAGGGGGGGTGGCCCACCATGACAGGGACGTCGGACCTGATGATAGGAGGCCCTGGAGCCGGGGTGCAACGCGCGAATCAAATCGGAGTTCGGATTTCCGAGTGGAAACGCGAGCTTCCATCAGTCCCGCTTGAGGCGGCGACGCGATGCGACCCGGTCCAGGAGCGCCTGGAGTCGGGGTTGCGGGGACTTGGGGAGCGCCTTGTCTGTGGGGGACTGTATGGGCATCTCCCTCGCCATGTGGAAGACCTCCAGCAGCCGCTCCTTGAAGAGCTCGTTGTCCGGGCGCTCCTGGAGGGCGCGGCGGTAGGCGGCGGCGGCCCCCACGTAGTCCCCGAGGGCGAACAGGCGCTCACCCTCCTGGGCGGGTGAGGAGGGACCGAGCGGGACGTCCGGCTCCTCGGGCGGTCGGATGGCTTCCAACGTCTGGAGTTCCAGGGGGAGGAGGGACTCGCGCACGTTGGCGAGCTTGTCGGCGAGCGAGGCATCATCCGGAAAGGCGTGGGTGAGCGTCTCGTAGAGGTCGACCGCCTCGACGAGCTCGCCACGACGCAGGGCTCGGTCGGCGCGTGCCTCCATCTCCACCCGGGCTGCAGGAGTCATCTGGGCACGAGGTTACCCGCGCCGCCGGGGGATGTCACAACGAAGGCATGCGAGCGGTGACTTCGTCGCGCCCAGGGGACTGGGAGGGTCACGGGGTATCCGTGGGTTCGTCGTTTCTCGGGACCCCTGACATCGCCTGCGGACGTGACGCGCGAGGCCTATGCTCGCTCGCGTGAATCTCGCGTGGATGGCTGGAGGCTGGTTGCTGCTGTCGGGCGCGCTCGGCTCCGAGCTGCGCCGGGACGGTTACGTGCTGCGACCGCCGGAGAGCTTCCACATGGTGCGGTGGGAGCCGTATTCGGGTTCGGTGGCGGGGGCGGTGTCGCTCGATGCGGAGGCGACGCGGAGCCTGTCCGCGGCGCTGGCGGATGGGGAGGGGCCCGAGGCGGCGACGATGCTCGTGTCCGTGGTGGAGCGGAGCTTCTCCGCGAGTCCTTCCGAGCGAGATGACTTCGCGTCGGCGGTGATGCAGCACTTCCAGCGGGAGCTGGGCGTGACGCTGTCGCCGGAGCGCGTGGACCGCATCGGTGGAGTCGTTCCTCGCGTGGAGGTGCTGGGCACGCTGAGGGATTCGGGACAGGTCCGCACGGTGCTCGTGGCGGGGCTCGCGTCCGAGGGCCGGCACGCGGTGGTGGTGGTGAGCGCGCCGGCGGTGCGCTGGGAGTCGCTGGCCCCGGGCGTGCGCGCGTCGCTGGACACGTTCCGACTGGAGGCCACGACGGCGCCGGGTGTGGTACCGCGCCGGGTGCTGGGCGCGCTCGCGGGCGCACTCGCTGGCGCGCTGGTGGCGTCGTACGCGGCCTGGCGCCGGATGCGAGCGGGGCGGGGCACCTCCGAGGCGTGAGGCGGCCCACCTCCTCCGCAAGGCACCTTCGGCGGGGCGGAACCTGGCCGCTTGCGGGCATGCCGCCGACAGGGCAGGTGAGGCGGCGAGCGCACGCGGGCCCCGCGCCAGCAGCCTCGAACGACTCTGTGCCCACGCGCGCGGTGCTGGGATAGCGTGCGCGCCATCCATGTTCGTCCTCTTCCTCGTCGCCGTGCTGGGGCAGGCGCCGTCGGTCGCTCCCTCGGAACCGGGTGTGCTGGCTCCCGTCCAAAGCGAACCCGACACCGCGCCCGTCCCCGCGCCCGAGTCTCCACCGGCCGTGCTGCCTCCGGCCACTCACGAGCTGTTCCAGCGCATCCAGAACCGCGTCGCCCAGGTGCGAATCATCGAGCGGCGCTCCGGTACGCGCTCGTCCATCGGCTCGGCCTTCTTCGTCTCGGCCAACGGACACGCCATCACCAACTACCACGTGGTCTCCGACGTGGTGCTCCACCCGGAGGACTACACCGCGGAGCTCGTCCTGCGCACCGGCGGCGAGCCCGTTCCGGCGCGACTGGTGGACGTGGACGTCGTGCATGACCTGGCCGTCATCCGGATGGACGACGCGGTGAAGGAGTTCATCGCCCTGGAAGACCGCGAGCCGCCGCAGGGCGCGCGCCTGTACGCCATGGGCAATCCCCACGACCTGGGGACCACCATCGTCGAGGGCACCTACAACGGCTTCATCCAGGACTCGCTCTACGAGCGCATCCACTTCAGCGGCGCCATCAACCCCGGCATGAGCGGTGGACCCACGCTCACGGGGCAGGGGCGCGTGGTGGGCGTCAACGTCGCCACCATGGGCAACCAGCTCGGCTTCCTCGTCCCGGTGAAGCACGCGAGCGCGCTCCTGACTCGGGCGCTGGAGGCGAAGCAGGACGACGCGCCCAGCCTGGTGGACCGCGTGCGCGCGCAGCTCCTGGAGAACCAGCAGCGCCTCACCGAGCAGATGCTCGCGGCGCCGGTGCCCAAGCAGAAGCTGGGCGCCTACCAGGTCCCGGGCCGGTGGATTCCCTTCCTCAAGTGCTGGGGCGACACGCCGCATGACCCGGAGGCGCCGTACACGGTGACGAACTACCAGTGCTCCTCGGAGGAGGACATCTACCTGTCCTCGCATCACCGCACGGGCGTGGTGGCCTTCCTGCACCAGCAGGCCTCCAGCCAGAAGCTGGGCGCGCTGCGCTTCTCCTCGCTGTACAGCGCGCTGTACGCGCAGGACCCGGACACGGTGGAGGCCTCGCGCGAGGACGTCACCAACTTCCGCTGCGCCACGGAGTTCGTGGACGTGGAGGGCCTGCCCGTGCGCGCCGCGATGTGCCTGCGCGCCTACAAGCGCTTCCCGGGCCTCTATGACCTGGTGCTGCGCGCCGCCGCGCTCAACGCCAGCACCAGCGGAGTCGACACCAGCCTCACCCTGGGCGGCTTCACGGCGGACAACGCGCGCAAGCTGGCGCGCCGCTACCTGGAGGGGCTGTCATGGACGAAATGATCTTCCTGGAGGTGCTGGAAGGCGATTCCGTCCACGAGCGCCACCGCCTGGAGCGCTTCCCGGCGACGATTGGCCGGGCGTACTCGAACGACGTCATCCTCGACGACCCCAAGGTCTCCCCCGAGCACCTGCGAATCGAACGACGCGAGGACGGCGCGCTCATGGTGCGCGACGTGGGCAGCCACAACGGCACCTGGCGCGTGGACCCCTGGGCTCGGCTCGCGGAGCTGGAGCTGGCGCCCGACACGCGCGTGGCCGTGGGTGACACCGTGCTGCGCTTCCGGCGCAGGGACCACGCGGTGCCCGGCACCGTCATCACCGCGCCCGTCGCTCCCAAGGAGCGCGTGTTCGAGCACGCCCGCGCCTTCCCGGTGGCGATGCTGGCGCTGCTGTTCGTCAGCTCGCTGGAGACGCACCTGGGCAACTACGGCCGAACGGACTGGGGCGAGCTGACCGTGGCGGTGGTGACGCCGCTCACCCTGACGCTGCTGTGGGCGGGCGGGTGGGCCGTCGCCAGTCGCATCTCCCGGCGCAGGTTCCACTACCGCACGCACGCCACCATCGGCAGCCTGGTGCTGCTGGGCGCGGTGGCGCTGCCGCCGCTCATGTCGGCCCTGGGCTTCAGCCTGGGGCTGGGCTCGGGCCTGTCCTGGCTGTATCACGCGACGTTCCTCCTGCTCATGGGCTGGGGCCTGTTCTGGCACCTGCGCTACGTGGCGCGGTGGGAGCCCGGGCGGCTGGTGCGGGTGCTCGCCGTGGTGACGCTGACCTTCGGCGCCCTGTCCCGGGCGAATGACTTGCTGGGCAATGAGCCCTTCAGCACCTCGCTGGACTTCCCGCGCACGCTGCTGCCGCCGGCGTTCCGCCTGTCCCGGGCCCAGCCCGTGGACTCCTTCTTCGAGGAGATGGGCGGACTCCAGGAGCAGGTGGACGCGCTCGCGAAGGAGGAATAGCCGCGGGGGGCCCGAGACGCCACGGGTTGGGTGGTGATGTCAGACCTGGAGGGTAGAAGCCCTCCACGCGCGCGAGCACCCTCGGAGGGGGCTCGCGGCGTGTGTCGCTGAGCGACCAGGAGGTCCAGGTGCGGGTGAGCGTGGCGCCGGAGCTGGCATCGTTTCGGGAAGTGTCGCGGGGGCTGTTGGCGCGGGGACTGCCTCCGGAGCGGGTGTCTTTCGAGGAAGCGCGGGGCCCGTGGAACGGGCGGGTGGATGCGCTCCTGAGCGGCATGGAGGCGGGGGCGCTGCCGGTGGTGCCCCGGGACTTCCTGGAGCTGGCGGAGAAGGTGGTGTGTCACCGGGAGCCGGAGCGCTGGGCGCTGCTGTACCGCGTGCTCTGGCGGCTGACTCACGGGGAGCGGCGCCTCCTGGAACGGGAGGTGGACCGGGATGTCCAGCGCCTGCGGCGGATGGAGCGCGCGGTGCGGAGGGACGTGCGGAGCCTCGTGATTCGCGTCCGCTTCCGTCGAGGCTCCTCCGACGATGCGGAGCGGTACGTCGCGTGGTACCGGCCGGACCACCTCGTCGTCAGGTTGGCGGCGCCCTTCCTCGTGGGGCGGTTTCCCACGCTGCGTTGGAGCCTCTTCACCCCGGACGCCAGCGCGCACTGGGACCTTTCGCGCCTGAGCTACGGCGCGGGGCTGGCGTGGGAAGCGCCGCCGCGCACCGGAGCCACCGCGCGGAGCCTGGGCGCGCCGCGCTTCCGAACCCCACGGGAGGAGCGCCAGGTGTGCGCGCCGGTGATGATGGTGGGAGACGTGCCCGACACGCGGGAGGACGGGGACGCGCCGGGCTTCGCGGGGGCGGCGGGGCGGCTCTTGGAGGTGGTGCTCTCGCGCGCGGGGCTGAAGCCCACGGACCTCCATGTCTCGCGGGGGCCCTGGTCCGGAGGGGACGTGGACGCGCCGGGCTGGCGGGAGGCGCAGGCGTTCCGCGAAGCGCTGGCGTCGGAGGTGGCCTCGGTGCGCCCGCTGCTGATGCTCGCGCTGGGCCACGTCGCGGGGCAGGCGGTGCTGGGGCCGGGGTTCCGCCTCAACCTGAACCGGGGGCAGTTCGTCCAGACGCCCTGGGCACGCGGGGCCATGGCCACCTTCGCGCCTTCGGATGTCCTGCGCCGGACGGACCCTCGTGAGCGCGCCGAACTGCGCATCCACTTCGAGGCGGACCTGCGCTCGGCGGCGCAGTGGCTCCGGCTCGCCGGGGCGCGCGGGTAACGCCCGGAGGCCCCGGACATATCGGCCCGTGGAGAGATGGTTGCTCCCTGGGCCGCTGTGCGCCGGCTTGTCGCGACGATGTTACTTTAGGGGGAAGGCATCGCCCACCAAGGGGACCATTGATGCGTCGCTCCTCGCTGACCCTGTTGTTGCTCCTCTCCGCCACCGGGTGCTCGCGGTCCACCCTGGTGCGTCAGGGTCCTCCCGTCATCGTCGCCACGCCTGAGCTGGCGAAGGAGTCCGGCTTCGCGCCCTGGGCCATCTCCATGCCCTTCGGCCACGCGCAGGACGGCAGCGCGCTGGTGCTGAAGTTCCTGGAGCGCGCGGAGGCATCGGGGGCGCGCTACATCAGCAACGTCCAGGTGGTGTTCATGGCGAATGACGCGGGCACGGAGCTGGAGTGCCGCACGCAGTTGATGCCGGAGGGCCCCCTTCCGCCGTGGAAGGCCCTGGTTCGCACCGCCATGGCCGCGGGGGAGTACGCCCCGCTGCAGCTCGTCTCTCGCCCCATGCCGTTCGTGATGACGGTGTGTCAGCAGGTCATGGTGAACCAGACCGTGACGCAGGCCGTCCGCAGTGGTGTCATCCCCTCCAATGGCGGCTCCAACGCGCTGAGCTCCAGGACCTTCACGGAGTCGCGTCCTGAAACCCGCTGCGGGACGGCGACGGTGACGCGCACGCTCACCCGTTATGCGTTCGAGGACGCCGTCAACTACATGCCGCCGCGCATCGAACGAATCGTGGAGTCCCGCCCGGAGCTGAAGCTCCAGGAGTCGGTGGCCGAGTGCCTGCCGAGGGACCCCCGCGCTCCGCGCACCAACCGCATCGAGGCGCTGGCCTACGGCGGCTCCGGTCCTCGGGCCGCCTTCCTGGAGCTGCCCGCGCTCGCTCCGGTGGAGGCCCCGGTAGAGGCGTCGGAGCCCTCCAGCCGGGTGGACCTCTGACGCGCACTCGGCGGGGAGCGGACCGCCGCGCGGCTCACATGCCGCGCAGCGCGTGTGGCA
This sequence comes from Myxococcus eversor, assembly GCF_010894455.1. Lineage (GTDB taxonomy): Bacteria > Myxococcota > Myxococcia > Myxococcales > Myxococcaceae > Myxococcus > Myxococcus eversor. The sequence goes on from NZ_JAAIXY010000004.1 coordinate 529,063, forward strand.
GGTAGGGCGCCTCCAGGGCCTGGAGCTCCTCGGGCTGGAGCGTGAGGTCCACCGCGCGCATGGCGTCCTCCAGGTGCTCCATCTTCGTGGCGCCGATGATGGGCGCCGTCACCACGGGACGCGACAAGAGCCACGCCAGGGCCACCTGGGCGGCGGGCACGTTGCGAGCCTCGGCCACCCGTCGCGTGGCCTCCACCACGTCCCAGTCTCCTGGCTGGTCATACAGCACCGGCGCGTACGCATCCGTCTGCGCGCGCGGCGTCGCCTCCCGGTCTCCCAGTGACTTGCGCGTCCCCGAAAGCAGCCCGCGCGCGAGCGGAGACCAGGGGATGACGCCAATGCCCTCCGCCTCGCACAGGGGCAGCATCTCCCGCTCCTCCTCGCGGTAGACGAGGTTGTAGTGGTCCTGCATGGACACGAAGCGGGACCAGCCATTCAGGTCCGCCACGCCCAGGGCCCGCGCGAACTGCCACGCATACGTGGACGACGCGCCCAGGTAGCGCACCTTGCCCTGGCGGACGAGCTGATCCAACGCGGACAGCGTCTCCTCCAGCGGCGTGTGCGGGTCCATCCGGTGGATTTGATAGAGGTCGATGGTCTCCAGCCCCAGGCGTCTGAGGCTCGCCTCGCACGCCTGGATGATGTGCTTGCGGGACAGCCCTCGCATGTTGGGCCCGTCCCCCATGGGGAAGTACACCTTGGTGGCGACCACCACCTCTTCCATCCGCGCATAACGTCGCAGCGCGCGGCCCGTCACTTCTTCACTGACACCCAGCGAGTACATGTCCGCGGTGTCGAAGAAGTTGATGCCCATCTCCACCGCGCGCCGGAAGAACGGCTGCGAGGCTTCCTCGTTGAGGACCCACGGGCGCCACGAGGGAGTGCCGTAGCTCATGCAGCCCAGGCACAGGCGTGAGACGCGCAGGCCGGTGCGGCCCAGTTGGGTGTACTTCATGGAAGGGGCTCCTCTCGTCGGGTGTCGGGCGGCACATCGCCACGACCGGACGTGAATATGCAACCGGTCAACACGGATGTGCTGGGTCAATCGTGATGACGCGACTTTTCTGACTGCTCGGAATCCATTAAAAGTACGGCGAATCCAGGGGGCGTCAGCCGGAGCAGCAGGGACTTCGCCCCCGGGTTCACGGGACGCGTGTGTGCCGAGCTGAAACGGCTGCCGTCCCGCTGAAAAATCCCCCCCGGGACACTCGACATGCACTTGCCGACTCGCGCTGCCCCCGCCTCCGCGTTCGTTCGTCCAGAGGCCGCTACCCTCGTCGACGTGTGCCGCTCCCGGGCTGTGTCTCAGCCAACGGATCCCATCTTCACGTTTGTCGACGAAGAGGGGGAGCACACTGTCACCTATGCGGAGTTGGACGCGCAGGTGCGCGCGGTGGCGGCGCGACTCCAGCAAGAGATGGCGCCGGGAGACCGGGCGTTGCTCATGTATTCACCGGGGCGTGAGTACGTGGTGGGCTTCCTCGCGTGTCTGTATGCGGGCGTGGTGGCGGTGCCCGCGTATCCGCCGGATGTCATGCGGCTGGGGCGCACGCTGCCCCGGCTCCAGGCGCTGGTGGCGGACTGCGGCGCGCGCGTGGCGCTCACGACGTCCGGAATCTCGGAGCTGGTGGGGCCGCTCACCGAGGGACTGGAGGACCTGCGCGCGCTGCGCTGGTTGTCCACGGACACGGTGCCGCTGGCCGAGGCCGCGTCGTGGCGCGAGGCGGACGTGCGCGACGAAACGGTGGCGTTCCTCCAGTACACCTCCGGCTCCACCGGCTCGCCGCGCGGAGTGGTGCTGGCGCATCGGCAGTTGATGCACAACTGCGAGCTCATCTCCCGGAACTTCGACGCGAAGCCGAACCCGAGGTTCGTCTCGTGGCTGCCGCCGTACCACGACATGGGGCTCATTGGCGGCATCGTCCATCCTCTGTTCCGGGACATGCATGCGTCGCTGATGGCGCCGATGTTCTTCCTCCAGCGTCCCCTGCGGTGGCTGGAGGTCATCTCGCGCCATGGCGGCACGGTGAGCGGAGGGCCCAACTTCGCGTTCGACCTGTGCGTGCGCAAGAGCACACCGGAGGAGCGCGCCGCGCTGGACCTCAGTCGCTGGGAGGTGGCGTTCTGCGGCGCGGAGCCGGTGCGCGCGGAGACGATGGACCGCTTCGCCGAGGCCTTCGCGCCCGCGGGCTTCCGACGCCACGCGCTCTATCCCTGCTACGGGCTCGCGGAGGGGACGCTCATCGTCACGGGCCGCCAGCGCGTCGCGGAGCGTCCGGTGGAGCTGGTGGTGAAGCGCTTCTCGCGCGAGGGCCTGGAGCGGGGTGAGGCGCGAGCGCCTGGGAGCGCCGACGACGGGGCGGTGCTGGTGGGCAGTGGCGAGGTGCTGGGGGAGCAGGAGCTGCGCGTGGTGGACCCCCAGACGCGCGAGCCGAAGGCGCCAGGGCAGGTGGGCGAGCTGTGGGTGCGGGGGCCGAGCATCGCGGAGGGCTACTGGCAGCGTCCCGAGGAGACGGAGCGCGACTTCCACGGCCGACTCGCGGGGACGGGGGAGGGGCCCTTCTTGCGCACGGGAGACCTGGGCATCGTCGAGGACGGTGAGGTCTTCGTCACGGGCCGCTTGAAGGACGTGCTCATCCTGCGGGGGCGCAACCTCTATCCGCAGGATTTGGAGCTGACGGTGGAGCGCGGCCATCCGGCGCTGCGTCCGGGGTGTGGCGTCGCGTTCTCGGTGGAGGCGGAGGGCGAGGAGCGGCTCGTCATCGTCCAGGAGGTCTCCGGGAAGGCGGCGGAAGGAGGCGTCCTCGACGAGGCGCTCGCGCGCATCCGCGCCACGCTCGTGGAGGAGCACGGCGTGGCCGCGCACGCGGTGGTGCTCATCACCTCGGGGAGTCTGCCCAAGACGTCCAGCGGCAAGGTGCAGCGGCGCGTGACGAAGCAGGCGTTCCTCGCCGAGGACCTGGAGGTCGTGAGTGCGTGGCGGGAGAGCCGCGCGGACGTGCTCGCGCGGGACGAGGTGTCGACCGCGTCCGAGGCGCTGACTTCCGGAGACGTGTTGTCGTGGCTCTCCAGTGAGGTGGCGCGGAGGCTCGGTGTCGCCGCGAGCACGCTGGACGCCGAGGCGCCGCTCACGCAGTACGGGCTGGACTCGCTGCGGGGGCTGGATGTGATGCACGCGGTGCAGCAGACGTGGCGCGTGTCGCTGCCGCCCACGTTGTTGCTCCAGGGGCCGAGCCTGCGCGACGTGGCCGCTTGGGTGGAGCGCATGCGTGGCGCGGGAGGGGAGCCCACGGATGCTCCGGCCGACGCGCCGGATGTCGGGGACGCGACGCCGCATCTCTCGGACGGTCAGCGCGCGCTCTGGTTCCTCCAGCGGCTGGCGCCTGGGAGCACCGCGTATCACATCGCGCGCGCGATGCGCCTGTCGCGGGACGTGGACCTGGGGGGGCTCGCGCAGGCGTTCTCCGGACTCGTCACCCGTCATCCCGCGCTCGCGTGCGCGTTCCCCGAGGAGCGGGGTGAGCCGGTGCTCCGTCCCGCCGCCGCGCCCGTGCTGGAGCGGGAGTCCGCTCGGGGATGGACGGAGGCGGCCCTGCGCGAGCGACTGGACGCGGAGACGCACCGCCCCTTCGACCTGGAGCGTGGGCCGATGATGCGCATGCGGGTCTTCACCGACGTCGAGGGTGGCCCGGTGCTGCTGCTCGTCTTCCACCACCTCATCACCGACTTCTGGTCGCTGGAGGTGATGGCCGAGGAGCTGGGACTCCTCTACACCGCCGGCCTCCAGGGCGTACCCGCGACGCTGCCGTCACCCCCGGCTCCTGTCGCCCCCATCCTCCGCGCGCAGGAGGCGCTCCACACCGGGGCGCGAGGCGACGGGCTTCAGGCGTGGTGGCGCGAGAAGCTGAGCGGCGAGCTGCCGGTGCTGGAGCTGCCCGCCTCTGGCCCACGGCCTCGGCTCCAGTCCTTCCGAGGCGCCGCCGTGCCCTTCCGCGTGGAACCCGAGACGGCCTCTCGCCTGCTGTCGCTGGGGAGCGCGCGCGGCGCCACGCCCTTCATGGTGCTCCTGGCGGGCTACCTCGCGTTCCTGCGCCGCTACACCGGACACGAGGACTTGCTGGTGGGGACGCCGACGGCGGGCCGGGCTCGCGCGGACCTGGCGCGTCAGGTGGGCTACTTCGTCAACCCCGTGCCCCTTCGCGCCACCGTGACGAAGGGAATGTCGTTCTCCGCGCTGCTGGCCGAGGTGCGTGGCGTGGTGCTGGAGGCACTGGAGCACCAGGAGCTGCCCTTCGCGCGGCTCGTCGAGCGGCTCCAGCCTCGTCGCGATGCGTCGCGCGCGCCCGTGTTCCAGACGATGTTCGTGCTGCACTCAGGGCGTCCGGGGCGCGAAGCCCTCGCGCCCTTCGCGCTTGGAGGCGAGGGGACGCGAGTCCGGCTGGGCGCGCTGGAGCTGGAGTCCTTCCCGCTTCAGAACCAGGCAGCGGCCTTCGACCTGACGTTGTCGATGGCGGAGTCGCGAGGAGGCTTCGCGGCGAGCCTGGAGTACTGCACGGACCTGTTCGACACGGAGGTCGCCCGGCGCATGGCCCGTCACCTGGGGGCCTTGCTGGACGCGGCGTCGCGGACTCCCGACGTGCCCCTGTTGGACCTGCCCTTGCTGGACGAAGAAGAGCGGCGCGTGGCGCTGGCGACAGGTCGCGGGCGCGCGACGTCCGAGGCCCTGGCGCTGACGGGTCTTCACGAGGCCTTCGAGTCCTGGGTGGCCAGGACGCCCGAGGCCGAGGCGCTGGTATCGGGCGCGTCGCGATGGACGTACCGCGAGGTGAATGACTGGGCGGACAGGGTCGCGGCGAGACTGCGCCACCAGGGTGTGGGCCCCGAGAGTCGGGTCGGCGTGCAGATGGAGCGCGGAGGGCCCGAGGCGCTCATCGCCTTCCTCGCGGTGCTGAAGGCCGGTGGAACGGTGGTGCCGTTCGACCAGGGGTACCCTTCGGAGCGGGTCTCCTGGATGTTGAGTGATTCCGGCGCGCGCTGGCTGCTCGTCCAGGAGCGGCTCGCGCGGCGACTGACGCTGCCTCCGGAAGTGACGATGCTCCCCTGGGAGGAGCACGGTGCTCGTGACGCGCGAGACGGGGACTCGCCATCCGAGCCGCGCGCGCTGCCCTCGTCGGACTGCACGGCGTACATCATCTACACCTCCGGCAGCACGGGACGTCCGAAGGGGGTGATGGTGTCGCATCGCAGCGCCCTGCAACTGGTCGCGACGATTCGACAGGGCTTCGCGTTGTCCGCCGGTGCGAGGGTGCTCCAGTTCGCCTCACCGGCCTTCGATGTCTCCGTCTGGGAATACATCCAGGGCCTGATGACGGGCGCGACGCTGGTCCTGCCCCCTCCCGGCGAGGTGCTGGCGGGCGAGGTGCTGCACCGCGTGCTGCGAGAAGAGCGCATCCACCTGGTGACGCTCCCACCCTCGGCCTGCACGTTGCTGCCGGACACACCGCTGCCAGACTTGAAGACGCTCGTCTCCGCGGGTGAGCACTGTCCGGAGGACCTGGTGTCCCGCTTCGCTCCAGGGCGGGTGATGCTGAACGCCTACGGGCCCACGGAAGTCACCGTCTGCTCGGCGTGGTCCCCGTGTGTCGTGGGGACCGGGGCACCGGACATCGGCCCGCCCTTGCCTCATGTCGATGCCTACGTGCTCGACGAGTCCCTGCGGCCTGTTCCGCCCGGTGTAGCGGGAGAGCTGTTCCTGGGAGGCCTGGCCGTCGCGCGCGGCTACGAAGGTCGCCCGGACCTGACGGCGGAGCGTTTCATCCCGGACCCGTATGGCTCCGTGCCAGGGGCTCGCCTGTATCGAACTGGAGACCTGGCGCGCTGGCGTCCATCCGGCCACATCGACTTGCTGGGCCGGTTGGATGCACAGGTGAAGCTGCGCGGGTTCCGCATCGAGCCGGGTGAGGTGGAGGTGGCCCTGCGCGAGCTCGCGGGGATGCGGCAGGCCCATGTCCGGGTGTGGCGCCCGCCGGCGGGAGGAGAGCCTCGGCTCGTCGCTTACGTGGTGCCACCCGAAGGCGGGATGCCGACTCCAGGCGAAGTGCGAGCGAGTCTCCGCGCGCGTCTGCCGGAGCACCTCATCCCCGCGGACCTCGTCCCGTTGGAGGCACTGCCCTTGTTGTCCAGCGGCAAGGTGGACACGCGGGCCCTGCCGGCCCCGACGCGCTCGGCTCCCTCGGAGGGTGCGCCTCGCACGCCCTTGGAAGAGACGTTGGTCCAGGCATGGGCGGAGACGCTTGGGTATCCGACGGTGAGCGTGCATGCCCACTTCTTCGATGACCTGGGCGGCAGCTCGCTGTCGGCGGTGCGCGCGTGCGCCCGGCTGCGCGAGGTGCTCGGCCGGGACGTCCCCGTCACCCATTTCTTCGAGCATCCCACTGTCCACGCGCTGGCGCGGAGGCTGACCTCCGAGTCGGAGCCGGGGACGCAGAGCGTGAAGCATCAGGAGCGTGCGGAGGCCCGTCGTCAGGCCCTCCAGCGTCGCGGCGGAAGGAACAGCTGAGACCATGGCGGACCAGGACCTGACGGGCGGTAGTGGCAACGACATCGCGATCATCGGCATGTCCGGGAGGTTCCCCGGCGCGGCGAACGTGCGGGAACTCTGGCGCGGTCTCCTCGACGGCGTGGAGCTGGTCTCCCGCCTGGCGCCGGAGTCGCTGGAGTCCTCGCCGCTGGTGCCCGAAGCACTGCGGAAACACCCGGACTTCGTGCCCGTGGCGGGAGTGTTGGAGGGAGCGGACACCTTCGACGCGGACTTCTTCGACGTGCCCCCGCGCGAGGCGCTGTGGATGGACCCGCAGCAGCGGGCGTTCCTGGAGTGCGCCTGGGCAGCGCTGGAGGACGCGGCCTATGACCCGACTCGCTACTCGGGGAAGATCTCCCTGTACGCGGGCGCATCTCCGTCGCTGCACACGCTGGGCATGTTGGGCCAGGGGCAACTGGACCCGGCCTCGCTGTACGAGGTGATGGGCACGTCCGGCGAGAACCTGGCCACCAAGGCCTCGTTCAAGCTGAAGCTGCGGGGCGAGAGCCTCGCCGTCTACACGGCATGTTCCACCGGCCTGGTCGCGGTCCACATGGCCTGTCAGAGCCTGCTGCTGCGCCAGTCCGACATCGCGCTGGCGGGCGCGGTGCGCATCTCCCTGCCACAGCGCACCGGCTATCTCTTCCAGGAGGGGATGATCCTCTCTCCGGATGGACACTGCCGTGCCTTCGACGCGCGCGCGGCCGGCACGGTGCCGGGCAGTGGCGTCGCGGCGGTGGTGCTCAAGCCGCTCGCGGACGCGCTGCGGGATGGAGACCATGTCTACGCCGTCATTCGAGGCTCCGCGCTGAACAACGACGGTGGCCTGAAGGTGGGCTACACGGCGCCCAGCGTGGAGGGACAAGCGGATGTCGTCGGCGAGGCGCTCGCCTATGCGGGACTGACAGCGGACGACATCGGCTACGTCGAGGCGCATGGCACCGGCACGGCGCTGGGAGACCCCATCGAAGTGGCGGCGCTGACGCGGGCCTTCCGGCGGGACACGGACCGCAAGGGTTACTGCGGCCTGGGCTCGGTGAAGACGAACCTGGGGCACCTCGACACCGCGGCCGGACTCGTGGGGCTCATCAAGACGGCCCTGGTGCTCTCCGAGGAGGTGATTCCTCCCACGCTCCACTTCACATCACCCAACCCCGCCATCGACTTCGCGAGCAGTCCGTTCTCCGTCGTCGCGTGGAAGCAACCGTGGCCGCGGGGCGACGTGCCGCGGCGCGCGGGCGTGAGTTCGTTCGGTATCGGCGGCACCAACGCGCATGCCGTGTTGGAGGAAGCGCCACGGAAGGAGGCCTCGGGTTCGAGCGCGAGACCTGCTCAGCTCGTCACCGTGTCCGCGCGCTCGGCGCAGGCGCTCACCACGTCCGTGCACGAGTTGGCGGAGTGGCTGGAGTCGGCCCCCGAGGACGTGTCGCTCGCGGACGTGGCCTTCACTCGCAACGTGGGGCGAGGGGCCTTCGAGCATCGGCTCGCGGTGGTGGCCAGGGACCGGGCGGAGCTGCTCGCGCGACTGCGGACGCCGAGCAGTGGACGCGTGCTGGAGGATGTGGCCGCCGCGCGAGAGCGGCGCGTGGCCTTCCTGTTTCCGGGGCAGGGTGCGCAGTCGCTGGGGATGGGACGCGAGCTGTACGGCGCGGAGCTGGGCTTCCGGAAGGCCGTGGACACATGTCTGCGAGAGGTGGGGCCCGCGCTGGAGAGGGTGCTGCGCGACGTGCTGTTGCCCGGCCCGGGCGCGGAGGCCGCGGCGCGCGAGGCCCTGGGTGACCCACGTCACGCGCTGCCCGCGCTGTTCTGCGTGGAGTACGCGCTGGCGAAGCTCTGGGAGTCGTGGGGCATCCAGCCGCGAGCGCTGCTGGGACACAGCTTCGGCGAGTACGCGGCGGCGTGTGTCGCGGGTGTCCTGCCGTTGGAGGATGCGCTGACGTTGGTGGTGGCGCGCGGGCGGCTGATGTCGCGGCTGCCTCCGGGAAGCATGACGGCGGTGGGCTGCGCGGAAGAGGTGGTGCGCCCGTTGCTGACCGGAGCGCTCGCCCTGGCGGCGGTGAACGGGCCCGAGCGGTGCGTGGTGTCGGGGCCCACGATGGAAGTCCAAGCCCTGGAGCGGGAGCTGGTGGCCCGAGGCGTGGGCGTGCTCCGACTGCCCGCCGGACACGCCTTCCATTCGGAGGCCGTGGAGCCGCTGAAGGAGGAGCTGTCGCTCGTGGTGTCGAGCCTGCGCCTCTCCGAGCCCCGGGTGCCGTACGTCTCCAGCGTCACGGGCACCTGGATTCGTCCGGAGGAGGCCACGGACCCTGCTTACTGGGCGCGGCAGATGCGAGCCCCGGTGCGCTTCGGGGATGGACTGGAGACGTTGAAGGAGAGCGGCTTCACCCTCTTCCTGGAGGTGGGGCCGGACCAGGCGCTCACGACGCTGGCACGGCTGGGACTGCGTGGACACGCGGGGCGCGCGGTGGCCTCACTGCCTCGGGCCGGCTCGAAGGTCAGTGAGCATGGCGTGCTCATGGATGCGCTGGGTGCGCTCTGGGAGTCGGGGCTGGAGCCTGACTGGACGCGCGTCTACGCGAGTGAGCGACGCAGCAGGGTGTCGTTGCCCACGTATCCGTTCCAGCGTCGGCGCTTCGCGTTGGACTCGCCCGCGGTGCTCGTGGCGCCGCCTGTCACCTCGGTGTCGCCCGGTGTGGCTTCCGGGCCCGAGGCCGTTCGTGCGCAGCCCCCCGTGGCGGTGGAAGTCCCCGCGAACAAGGCGGGGCCGCGAACCGACGTGGAACGAGGCGTGCTCGCAATCTGGCGCGAGCGGCTGGGGCGTTCGGATTTCGGCATCCACGATGACTTCCTGGAGCTGGGTGGCAACTCGCTGATGGCGGCGCAGATGCTCACGCGACTGCGCGAGGCCTTCCCGGTTCAGCTCCCGCTGAGCGACTTGTTCGAGGCGCCCACCGTGGCGGGTGTGTCGGGGCGAATCCAGGCGCGACTGGGCGCCGAGGGTCTGGGGTCGAAGGAGGGGGTGCTGCCGCCCCTGGTGCGCATCGCGCGCGAGGGTGTGCTGCCCCTGTCGGTGGTGCAGGAGCGAGTCTGCGCGCTGGAGGATGCGCTCCCGGGCAACCCCGCGCTGAACATGTCGGTGGCCCTGCGGCTGTCGGGCCAGCTCGACGTCGCGGTGTTGCGGCGGAGCTTGGAGGAAGTCGTACGGCGTCACGAAGCCCTGCGCACGACGTATCCACACGTGGATGGACACAGGGTGCAGCGCGTCTCCTCCGAGGTGCGAGTCCCCCTGGCCATCGACTCCCTCGTGGGGATGGCGGCGGAGGCGCGAGAGGTGGAGTGGCGTCAGCGGGTCTTCGCGGAGATGTCCCATCCGTTCGACCTCACGCATGGGCCCGTGGTGCGCGCCCGGCTGTTGAAGCTGGAGGAGCGGGAGCACCTGCTCGTCATCTCGGTCCACCACGTCGTGTGTGACACGTGGTCGCTGGTGGTGTTCAGCAGCGAGCTGGGGACGCTCTACGGCGCCTTCACGCGAGGCGAGGCTTCACCCCTGCCGGAGCTGGCGATTCAATACATCGACTACGCGGCCTGGCAGCGGAAGGCCCTGGAGTCGGGCGCCTTCTCCTCGCAAGCGGCGGCCTGGCGCGAGCGGTTGGCCGGCCTCCCTGGGCGGCTGGACCTGCCCGTGGACCTGCCTCCTGGTGAAGGGCCTGCGTTGAGCGGAGTCCGGCGCGCTGTCGGCTTCTCGGAGTCCCTGTCGAGCGCGGTCCATGCCCTGGCGCGGCGCGAGGGCGTCACGCCCTTCATGGTGCTGCTCGCGTCGTGGCAGTCGCTGCTCGCGCGCTGGGCGGGCCGCGACGACATCGTCGTGGGGACGCCCATCGGCAACAGGACGCGTCCGGAGCTGGAGCCGTTGATCGGCTACGTCGCGCATGCGGTGCCCCTGCGCACGGACCTGTCCGGAGACCCCACGTTCCGGGAACTGCTCGGGCGCGTGCGGGATGTCACGCTGGACGCGTACTCGCAGCCGGATGTTCCCTACGAGCACCTCATCCGAGAGGTGGAGCCCACGCGCGCCCCGGGCCGCGAGCGCGTGTTCGATGCGCTCTTCGTCCTGCACCCTCGCTTCGATGCGACCCTGGAGGCGCCCGGGCTGCGGATGCAGTTGGTGGAAGTGGAGGAGGGCCCGCCTCGCTTCGGCGCGGTGCTGTCGCCCCTGTCCGTGTCGATGGGCGAGGACGCCGGGGGCTTCGCGGGCACGCTCGACTACGCGGTGGAGCGCTTCGCGCCGGAGACCATCGACCGGCTGCTGTCGCACTGGACGTCGTTGCTCGCGTCGGCCCTCGCGGACCCCGAGCAGCCGCTCTCCGAACTGCATCTGGAGGCCGGCGGATCCAAGGCCCTTCCTGCTCCTTCCTCCGAAGCTTCGTCTGCGCCGCCTCGCATGGTCTCCAGGCTGCTGGAGCTTCACGCTTCGCGGGCGCCGGAGGCGGTGGCGCTGTCGATGGAGGGGCAGGAGGACGTCACGTGGCGGAGGTTGCGCGCGGAGGCGACTCGCTTCGCGTCCGAGCTGCGCACGAAGGGCGTGGGACCCGAGGTGCTCGTCGCCGTGTGCCTGGAGCCATCCGTTGAACGCGTGCTGGCGCTCTGGGCGGTCCTGGAGGCGGGTGGTGCCTATGTGCTGCTCTCCGTGCCCCAGCTCCGGGAGCTGGCCACCCTCGCCCCCGAGGGAGGAGCACCGCCCTTGTTGCTGACGCACGCGCGCCTGCACACGAGCGCGCCGTTGGACCCGGCTCGCGTCATCCATGTCGCGGCGCTCTCGACGTGGGTGGATTCGGAAGGCGGATTCGCGTCGCGGGATTCCATCGCTCGACGTGCGACGGAGTCCTCGCCGGAGACGATGGTCTGCTTGGAGTCGCTGGTGGGGGCCACGGGTGCGCGACTGCGTGCCGTGCACACGGCGCGCACGGTGGACGCGCTGTTCCAGCGACTCGACGCGACTGGCGAGGTGACGGCGGGGACGTGGCTCTCCGCGGAGGAAGCGGGGTCGCCGGGAACGGGACTGGAGTTGCTGTGGGCGCTGACGCGCGGGCTCCGCGTGGTGTTCCCATCGGAGCGTGCCCGGCTCGTGCTGACCACGTCGAGTGTCGCGGGGGGACGCCCCGGACCTGACTTCAGCCTGTCCTTCTTCGCCAACGACGAGGACTCCCTGGGCGGGCGGAAGTACCGCTTGCTGCTGGAGGCTGCGAAGTTCGCCGACGCGCGAGGCTTCTCCGCGGTGTGGACGCCTGAGCGGCACTTCCATGCGTTCGGCGGGCTGTACCCCCGGCCAGCGGTGGTCGGCGCGGGCGTGGCCACGGTGACGGAGCGGTTGGGGATTCGCGCGGGCAGCGTGGTGCTTCCGCTGCATGACCCCATCCTCGTCGCGGAGGAGTGGTCGGTGCTGGACAACCTGTCCGACGGCCGTGTGGGCGTGTCGTTCGCCTCCGGCTGGCACGCGAATGACTTCGTCTTCGCCCCGGACCGGTATGCGCGGCGCAAGGAGGTCATGTTCAAGGGCATCGAGGAGGTGCGTACGCTGTGGCGTGGCGGCTCGGTGCTCCGGCGCAACGGCGCGGGTGACGAGGTGGAGGTGTTCCTTCGTCCGCGCCCCGTGCAGAAGGAGCTGCCGTTCTGGCTCACGGCGGCGGGAAGCCCCGACACGTTCCGCATGGCGGGTGAGATGGGGGCATATGTCCTCACGAACCTGATGGGGCAGAACCTGGACGACCTGTCGTCGAAGGTGGCGCTCTATCGCGAGGCCTGGCGGCAGCACGGCCATGCCGGACGCGGACACGTGAGCCTCATGCTCCACGCGTTCATGGGAGAGGACGAGGCGGAGGTCCGCCGCCGCGTGCGCAAGCCCCTGCTCGAGTACTTCCGCAGTTCGGTGGACATCCTCCAGGCCTTCGTGGCCAGCCTGGGCCTCAAGGGGGACTTCCGCTCGCTGACGCCAGGGGACATGGACTCCCTGCTCGAACACGGGCTGACGCGCTACGTGGAGGAGGGTGGCCTCTTCGGAACACCGGACACGTGTGGACCGGTGGTGGAGCGCGTGAAGCGCCTGGATGTGGATGAGGTGGCCTGCCTCGTGGACTTCGGCGTGGAGGTGGAGGCGACCCTCGACTCGCTCCAGCAACTGGACGTGTTGCGAGGACGCTTCGCGCCACCGTCGACGTCGCCTGTGCCGACCATGACGCTCCACGAAGGGCCGAGCGCCGCCGAGTCGTTGCTGTCACTGGTGCGCCAGACGGGGGCCACGCATCTGCACCTCACCGCGACGCTCGCGCGAGCCTTGTCCGCGCTGCCCGAGGCCGCCGAGGCGTTGCGTCCCGTTCAGCACATCCTGCTGGAAGAGGCGAAGCCGGAGGTCGCGGAGGCACTGTCGCGGGCACTGTCGGCCGGGATATCGCGCCGCGAGCCGATGCTCGGAATGGGAGCCTGGCTGCGGTCTGGGTCGGCTTCAGTGAAGGACTCCGTTTCGTGGGACGTGGTGGACACGCGAGGCCGCTCCGTGCCCGTGGGTGTCGTCGGAGAGCTGGCGGTGACGGGAGGTCAGGCGCCGCGCAGGCTCTGGAACGCGCCGGCCGCCACCGCGCTCCGATTGCTCCCGGACGGTGAAGCGGGGCCTCGCCTCGCGATGGGACGCAGGGCGCGCCGCCGCCTGGATGGCTCTTTGGAACTGCTGCCTCCGTTGCCCGTGTCGACGCGTCGTCCGACACCGCCGCGCGCCGTGGCCCAGTCGAGTGGGACAGCTCGGCGAGAGGGCCCACCGCCCATTCAACGGGTCTCCCGCGAGCGCCCGCTGCCGCTCTCCTTCGCGCAGCAGCGGCTCTGGTACATGGACCGGCTGGAGCCGGGGAATGTGGCCAACAACAACGCGGTGATGCTCTCGCTGAGGGGCACGCTCGACGTGGCCGCGCTGGAGCGCGCGCTCAACGAGGTGGTGCGCCGTCACGAGGTCCTCCGGACCCGGTTCTCGATGTCCGAAGCGGGCGGGGTGCAGCACATCTCGGAGTCGCTCCAGGTGCCGCTCCTCCTCTCCACGATGGAAGAGGAGGGCACGTCGGGCGTGGAGGGCTGGGCCCGCGAAGAGGCGCGCAAGCACTTCGACCTGGAGACGGGGCCGCTGCTGCGCACCTCGCTGCTGCGTGTCCGTGACGACGAACACGTGCTGTTGATCGCCATGCACCACATCGTGTCGGACGGCTGGTCCTCCGGTGTGATGTTCCACGAGCTGGCGAGCCTCTATGCCGCGTTCCTCGCGGGCCAGCCGTCTCCGCTTCCACCTGTCACGGTGCAGTACGCGGACTACGCGGCCTGGCAGCTCGAATGGATGCGAGGCCCGGAGTTGGCCGCCGAGCAGGCCTGGTGGAGCGACGTGCTGGCGGAAGTCCCCGTGCTCCGGCTGCCCACGGACCGCCCACGGCCTCCCGTGCAGACGTATCCGGGCGCGCGCCTGCCCATCTCGGTCTCCCGCACCCTCACGGACGCGCTGGTGTCACTGGGGCGGCGAGAGGGCGCCACGCCGTTCATGGTGCTGATGACCGCGTGGCAGACGCTGCTCCACGCCTATACCGGGCAGCGGGACTTCGCGGTGGGCACCCCCGTCGCGGGACGCAACCGGCCTGAAATCGAGCCGCTCATCGGCTGCTTCATCAACTCCATCGTGCTGCGCGCCGACCTGTCCGGCGACCCCACCTTCACGGAGTTGATGGGCCGCGTGCGCCGCGCCTCGCTGGGGGCCTTCGCGCATCAGGAGGTGCCGTTCGAGAAGCTGGTGGACGCGCTCCATGTGGCTCGCGACCTGAGTCACACGCCCATCTTCCAGACGATGCTGGTGCTGCACAACACCCCGCCCATCGAACTGACCATGTCCGGTCTGCGCTTGAGCAGCCAGGGTGTCCACACGGGGGCCACGAAGCTGGACCTCATGATGGAGTTGGTGGAGTCGAAGGACGGGTTGTCCGGAGGCATCGAGTACAACACCGACCTCTTCGACGCGGACACCATCACCCGACTCTCGGGACACCTGCTGCGACTGTTGGAGCAACTGGCCGTGCATCCCGAGCGACGCCTGTCGGAGCTGTCCCTGCTGTCCGAAGCCGAGCGCAATCGGCTCCTGGTGGAGTGGGCCACTCCTCCCGCGCCGGCGTCGTCGGCGGGCGAGACGGTGACCGCGTGCTTCGTGGCGCGCGCTGCCTCGGTCCCAGAGGTTGTCGCGGTGGACGACGGCACACGCCAGCTCACCTATCGCGAGCTCGAGGTCCTGTCCGCGCGACTCGCGGGGGCGCTGAAGGCGGTGGGAGCGGGCCCGGGGAGCATCGTCGCGCTCGCGCTCGCGCAGCCCTCCGAGGTGGTGGCGGGAATGCTCGGCATCCTGCGCTCGGGAGCGGCCGTGGTGGTGCTCGACCTGGAGCATCCCACCGAGCGGCTGGCTGGAATCCTCGAGGACACGAAGGCGCTCGCGGTCGTGACGTCCAGCGCCTGGGCGGCGAGGGTTCCCAAGCGTGAGGGCCTGACGCTGGTGACGCTGGAGGCACTCCCCGCGAACCTGGAAGCGCCAGTCGCGGAGCCCGAGCCTCACCATGCCGCGTGCATCGTCTACACCTCCGGCTCTACGGGAAGGCCTCGGGGCGTGGTGCTGGAACACCGTCAGCTCGTCTCCGCGACGCGCGCGCGGCGGGCCGTCTATGGCGCTCCGGGAGTCGTGCTGTCCCTGGCGCCCTTCACCTTCGATGCCTCGCTGGCGGGGCTGCTCTGGTCGCTCTTCGATGGCGGCACGTTGCGCTATCCGGACGTGGAGGACCGCGAGGACCCGAGGAAGCTGGCGGAGCTGGTGGCCAGGTCCAGGGTGACGCACCTCATCTCCGTGCCCGCCCTCTATGCGCAGGTGCTCGCGGCGGCGCCCGCCGGAGGACTGGTGGGTTTGCGCGCGGTGAGCGTGGGCGGAGAAGCCTGCACGCTGGAGCTGGCGCGAGCGCATCATGAGGCCCTGCCCGAGGTGCCGTTGTTCAACGAGTACGGCCCGACGGAGGCGACCATCTGGAGCACGGTGCACCGTGTCCGGAGGGACGAGCAGGACCATGTGCCCATCGGCCGTGCCGTGCCGGGCGCTCGGGTGTACCTGCTGGATGGCCGAGGTGGACTCGCGCTGCCTGGAGCGCCGGGTGAAATCCACGTGGGTGGCTCTGGCGTGGCGCGCGGGTACCTGGGCCAGCCTGGGCTCACCGCCGAGCGCTTCGTGGCGGACCCCTTCGACCCACAGCCGGGCGCGCGCCTGTATCGCACGGGAGACGTGGCCCGCTGGCGGCGCGATGGGACCTTGGAGTTCCTGGGCCGCGCGGATGCGCAGGTGAAGGTGCGCGGCTTCCGCATCGAACCGGGCGAAGTGGAGGCCGCGCTGCTCGCGAACCCCGAGGTGCGGGAGGCGACGGTGGTGGCGAGGGCGGAGGGGAACGGGCCCAAGCGGCTCGTCGCGTACGTGGTGGCTCAGCGGCCAGGTGAAGTCGAGGCGCTGACCGCGGGCGCGCTGAAGCCGTGGCTGCTCTCCCGTCTTCCGCCCTACATGGTGCCGTCCGCCTTCGTCACGCTGGCCGCGCTGCCGCGCACGCGTCACGGCAAGGTGGACGCGCGCGCGCTGCCGGCACCGGAGGTCCAGTCGTCGAAGACCTCCAACGCGGAGGTGACGGCGCCTCGCACGCAGGTGGAGGAGCGGCTCGCGGAGCTGTGGCGCCAGGTCCTCAATGTGGAGCGCGTGGGCATCCACGACGACTTCTTCGAGCTGGGAGGTGACTCCATCCTCGGCTTGCAGATTGTCACCCGCGCCCGCGCTGCCGGAATCGAACTGTCTCCGAAGCAGCTCTTCCAGAACCCCACCGTGGCGAGACTCGCGACGGTGGCGGGGACACGGCTCACGGTGCAGGCCGAGCAGGGGCCCGTGGTGGGCCCCGTGGCGCTCACGCCCATCCAGCACTGGTTCTTCGAACTGGAACTGGAGGAGCCGCACCACTGGAACATGTCGCTGATGTTCGAGGCGCGGACCGGGCTCGACGCCTCGCTGCTGGAGCGCGCGCTGGCGCGAGTCGTCGAGCACCACGACGCCCTGCGGCTGCGCTTCGCCAGGAAGGAGGACGGCTGGCATCAGACGTCCGTGGCTCCCGGTGCGCTGGTGGAGGTGGCGCGCGTGGACTTGTCGGCCGTGCCACTGGAGGCGATGGGGCCCGCGCTGGAGCGGTGCGCGCTGGAGCTCCAACAGTCGCTGAGTCTGGAGTCGACGCTCGTCCGGGGCGTGCTGCTGGAGCGAGGACCTGGACTGTCCGCGCGGCTGATGCTGGCGGTCCATCACCTCGCGGTGGACGCCGTCTCCTGGCGAATCCTCCTGGAGGACCTGGCGACGGCGTACGCGAGCCTCGCTGAAGGAGGCGAGGTGCGGCTGCCACCGAAGACGACCTCCTTCCAGGTGTGGGCACGGGGCCTGGAGGCCCTGGCTCGCTCGGAGAAGCTGCTCGCGGAGCGCGAGTGGTGGCTGGAGCGGCCTTGGGTCGAGGCGGCTCGACTGCCGAGGGACTTCCCCGAGGGCCTCAACACCGAGGCCACCGCGAGCACGGTGCGGGTGTCGCTGGACGCGGAGCAGACGAAGGCGCTGATGCACGACGTGCCGAAGGCCTGGCACACGCAGGCGCAGGACCCCTTGCTCACCGCGCTGGCGCAGGCGCTGACGGCCTGGACGGGACGGAGCGTGGCCCTGGTGGACGTGGAGGGACACGGCCGTGAAGAGGTGCTGCCCGGCGCGGATGTCTCCCGCACGGTGGGGTGGTTCACGCGGGTCTTCCCCGCGCTGTTGGACCTGCGCGAGGCGCGTGGGCCCGGTGAGGCCCTGCGCGTCGTGAAGGAGTCGCTGCGCGCGGTGCCGACGCAAGGCATGGGTTGGGGGCTGCTGCGTTACGTGACGAAGGACGCCGCGTTGGAGGCGCTCCCCTCGGCGGAGATTGGCTTCAACCACCTGGGACAGGTGGACGGCATCGTCGGGACGGGCGGGCCCTTCGGACTGGCTCCGGAGAGTGACGGGCTGCGGCAGCGCGCGGGCAGCTCGAGGCGGCCGTACCTGCTGGATGTGACGAGCGTGGTGCGCGAGGGACGGCTGGAGGTGACGTGGACCTTCAGCGAGGCGGTCCACCGGCGAGAGACGGTGGC
This sequence comes from Myxococcus eversor, assembly GCF_010894455.1. Taxonomy (GTDB): domain Bacteria; phylum Myxococcota; class Myxococcia; order Myxococcales; family Myxococcaceae; genus Myxococcus; species Myxococcus eversor. The sequence goes on from NZ_JAAIXY010000004.1 coordinate 546,875, forward strand.
GGCCGTGGCGGAGGACTTCGTGGTGCGGCTGGTGGCGCTGGTGGCGGCTTCGCGAGCGCCCGACGCGGGGGGCCATTCCCCGTCGGACTTCCCGCTCGCGAAGGTGAAGCAGTCGCAGCTCGACAAGCTTGCGGCGCGGTTCGGAAAGAAGACGCGATGAGCGACAACCTCGAGGACCTGTACCCGCTGTCGCCCCTGCAAGGCGGCATGCTCTTCCACGCCATCGCGGAGCCCGGCCAGGGGCTCTACTTCAACCAGCTCGTCTGCGAGCTGCGCGGACGGCTGGACGTGGACGTCTTCGTCCAGGCCTGGCGGGGCGTGGTGGCGGCGCACCCCGCGCTGCGCACGGCGCTCGTCTGGGATGACGTGGACGAGCCGGTGCAGGTGGTGCTGCGCGAGGTGGAGTTGCCCGTGCGCGTCGAGGACTGGCGTGACCTGTCGGCCGATGCCTTCGAGTCCCGACTGACGACCTTCCTGGAGCAGGAGCGTCGGGAGGGGTTCGACCTGTCGCGCGCGCCGTTGATCCGCCTGACGCTGCTGCGAAGCGCGGAGGACGTGTACCGCTTCATCTTCAGTCACTCGCACCTGGTGCTGGATGGTTGGTCCGTGCCGCTGGTGGTGCGGGATTTCTTCACGCTGTACGAAGGCTCGCTCGCGGGTCGGTCGCCGAGGCTCGTCTCTCCGCGTCCCTTCGGTGACTACCTGGGCTGGCTGGCCGAGCATGGCCTGAAGGACTCGGAGGACTTCTGGCGCCGCGAGCTGGCGGGAGTGCACGAGCCCACCGCGACGGGAGCGGGGACGGGAGAGGGAACGGGGCGAATCACGCGCACCCGTCACCTGTCGGAGTCCACCACCGCCGCGCTCAACACCTTCGCGCGTCGGTACGGGCTCACGATGAGCACCCTGGTGCAGGGCGCGTGGGCGCTGGTGCTGGGACAGCTCTCCGGCTCCGAGGACGTCGTCTTCGGCACCACCGTCTCCGGTCGTCCCCCGGACCTGGCGGGCGTGGAGGACATGGTCGGGTTGTTCATCAACACCCAGCCGGTGCGGGTGCGCTGGTCCCAGTCGTTGACGTGGTCGACCTGGCTGCGCCGCATCCAGGACATGCAGGTGGAGGCGCGCCAGCACGAGCATGCGCCCCTGGTGAAGGTCCAGCGTTGGAGCGACGTCCCCGCGGGCACCGCGCTCTTCGACACGCTCGTCGTCTTCGAGAACTACCCGCTGGATGCGGCGCTCACCTCCGCTTCACGCGCGTTGGAGGTGCGCGACGTGCGGGCTCGGGAGGCGGACCACTTCGGCCTCACGGTGATTTCCACGCCGGGGACTCGGCTCCCGCTGCTCCTGCGCTATGACCAGACCCGCTTCACGCAGGCGTTCGCGGATGCGCGACTGGAGCGGATGGCCCTCGTGCTGGAGGCCATCGCGGCGCGGCCCGACGGGCGACTGGGAGACCTGTCCCTGCTGTCGGACGCCGAGCGTCACCAGCTCCTGGTGACCTGGAACGACACCCGCGCGGACTTCCCGGAGCACGCCACCGTGCATGGCCTCTTCGAGGAGGCGGTGTCGCGCGCTCCTGATGCGCTGGCCGTGTCGATGGGTGAAGCGCGCGTCAGCTTCCGCGAACTGGATGCGAGGGCGAACCAACTGGCGCACCACCTGAGGAGCCTGGGCGTCCGGCGAGGCACGCTGGTGGGCCTGTGCTTCCGGCGCTCACCGGACATGGTGGTGGCACTGTGGGCCGTCCTGAAGGCCGGAGGCGCCTATGTGCCCATCGACCCCGCCTGGCCGTCGACCCGCGTGTCCTTCTTGCTGGAAGACACCGGCGTGCCCGTCGTCCTCACCGAGGATGCGCTCGTGGATGCACTGCCGGTGACCTCGCAGTTCCTCCTCTGTCTGGATACGGAGTGGGCGCACACCGCGGGACGCGAGCCCGTGACACCGCCGGAGCCACTGGCTGGAGCGGAAGACCTCGCCTACCTCATCTACACCTCCGGGAGCACGGGGCGTCCCAAGGGCGTGATGGTCGAGCACCGGGGCGTGGTGAACTACCTGACCTGGGCGCTGCGGGCCTATGGGCTCGCGGAGGGCAGTGGTTCGCCGGTGCACTCGCCGCTGTCGTTCGACCTGACGGTGACGAGCCTGGTCGCGCCGCTGGTGGCGGGACGGCAGGTGGTGCTGGTGCCGGAAGACGCGGGCATCGAGGGCCTGGGTGAGGCCCTGCGCGCGGGCAGCCACTTCAGTCTGGTGAAGCTGACGCCCACGCACCTGCGCATGCTGGCCGCGCAGCTTCGGCCAGAGGAGGCCGCGGGACGCGCGCGCGCCTTCGTCATCGGCGGTGAGGCGCTGACGGCCGAGGGCATCGCCTTCTGGCGCGAGCACGCGCCCGACACTCGCCTCATCAACGAGTATGGCCCCACGGAGACGGTGGTGGGGTGCTGCGTGTACACGGTGAGCGCGGCGGACCCGATGAGTGGCCCGGTGGCCATCGGTCGGCCCATCGCGAACACGCGCCTGTATGTCCTGGATGCGAGCCTGCGTCTCGTGCCGGCGGGGACGGTGGGCGAGCTGTTCATCGGGGGTGCGGGGGTCGCGCGAGGCTACTGGCGGAGGCCGGAGCTGACGGCGGAGCGCTTCGTCCCAGACGCCTTCGGCGCGGAGCCGGGGGCCAGGCTGTATCGCACGGGAGACCGGGTGCGCTGGCGCGCGGACGGGCGGCTGGAGTACCTGGGCCGCGCGGACTTCCAGGTGAAGGTGCGCGGCTATCGCATCGAGCTGGGCGAGGTCGAGTCCGTGCTGCGGACACATCCCTCGGTGGGCGATGCGGTGGCGGTGGTGCGCGAGGACGGGCCCTCGGGCGCGAGACTCGTGGCGTACGTGGTGCCCTCCGGCGCACCGCGTCCGGAGTCCGCCGCGCTGCGAGAGTTCCTGGAGGAGCGGCTGCCCGAATACATGGTGCCCGCGGCCTTCGTCGTGCTGGACGCCTTCCCGCTGTCCGACAACGGCAAGGTGGAGCGCAGGGCCCTGCCGGCGCCGGAGCTGTCGGTGGTGGAGGGGACCGCCGAGGTCGCCCCGCGCGACGAGAAGGAGACCGCCCTCGCGACCATCTGGGCCCAGGTGCTGGGACGTCCCCAGGTGAGCGTGCACGAGGACTTCTTCGAGCTGGGGGGCGACTCCATCCTCGGCATCCAGGTCATCTCCCGCGCCGCGCAGGCGGGGCTGCATCTGAGCGCGAAGCAGCTCTTCGACCATCCGACGGTGGCGCGACTGGCGGCGGTGGTATCCGAGGCGCCCCGGGAAGTCGTCACCCAGGGGCCCGTGACAGGTCCGGTGGAGCTGACCCCCATCCAGCGCTGGTTCTTCGAGCGCGGGCTGTCAGGGGCGCACCACTTCAATCAAGCCCTGCGCTTCACGCTGCGCGAGCGGATGGTGGCCGAGCCTCTGGACCGCGCCCTCCAACTCGTGCGCGAGCACCACGATGCCCTGCGCCTGCGCTTCACGAGGGACGGACAGGGCGGCTGGCATCAGGAACTGACGGGACTGGACGGCACCCTGCCGTTGGAGACGGTGGACCTCTCGCGGTGGGCGCCGGAGACTCGAAGCGCCGAGGTGGAGGCGCACTCGGCGCGGGTCCAGGAGCGCTTGAGTCTCTCCACGGGAGACGTCGCTCGAGCGGTGCTCTTCGACCTGGGGCCGGAGCAGCCGCAGGAGTTGTTGCTCGTCATCCACCACCTGGCCGTGGATGCCGTGTCGTGGCGGGTGCTGCTGGAGGACCTGCTGAATTGCTACCAGTGGCTTCGCGCGGACGAGCCCGTGCGACTCCCCGCCAAGACGCTGTCCTATCAGTCCTGGGCCTCGCGACTGGTGGAGCATGCGCGCACGCCGTCAGCGCGGGAGGAAGCGACGTTCTGGCTCGGGCTCCCTTGGGAGCGGGTGGGCGCGCTTCCGCGTGAGGTGGAGGGAGGCCTCGCCAACACGGAGGGCGCGGCGCGGCTGATTGAGGTGTCGCTGGAGCCCGCGGAGACGCAGGTGTTGCTCCAGGACGTGGCGAAGGCGCTCCGCGCGAAGCCGGACGAGCTGTTGCTGGCCGCGCTTGCCCACGTGCTGCGCCGGTGGACGGGTGCGTCGTGCGTGCGGGTGGAGATGGAGGGGCATGGGCGCGAGAACCTCTTCGGAGAGGTGGACCTCTCGCGCACGGTGGGGTGGTTCACCAGCATGTACCCGGTGCTGGTGGAGTCGACGGGAGAAGGGCCCGGCGCGTGGGTGCGCGCGGCGAAGGAGGCGATGCGACGCACGCCGTCCAAGGGCGTGGGCTTCGGAGTGCTGCGCTACCTGTCCCCGGACCGCGAGCTGCGAGAGCGACTGCGCGCCCTGCCCGCGCCGGAGGTGGGGTTCAACTACCTGGGACAGTTCGACAACGTACTGCCCGCCACGGCGCCGCTGCGATTGTCGGAGGGCTCGGTGGGGCCCACGCGCGCACCGGAAGGACCGCGCGCGCACCTGCTCGACGTGGACTGCGCCGTCAGCGGCGGCCGGATGCGGCTGATGTTCACCCATGGCTCGGGGGTTCATCGGACCGAGACGATGGAGAAGCTGGCCCAGGCGCTGCGCGCGGCCCTGCGTGAGCTCATCGCGCATGGGACGTCCGAGGATCCGCGCGGGCTGTCGCCGTCGGACTTTCCCCTGGCGAAGCAGGGGCAGGGCGCGCTGGAGGGACTCGCGGACCGGATGGCCGCGAAGGGCCTGCGCCTGCGCGACGTGGAGGACCTGTATCCCCTGTCGCCGTTGCAGCAGGGCATCTTGTTCCACCATCTCCAGGAGGAGGAGACCCAGCCGTACTTCAACCAGATAGCCTTCGAGCTGGATGGCGTGCTCGACGTGGGGGCGCTGACGGAGGCGTGGCGGCAGGCGACCCGGCGCTTCACCATCCTCCGCACGGCGTTCTTCTGGGCGGGGCTGGATGCGCCGCTGCAAGCGGTGATGCGCGACGTGGAGCCCACCGTCTCCGTCGAGGACTGGCGCGCGATGCCACGGGATGATCTGGAGGCTCGGGTGTCGGCCTTCTTCGTCTCGGACCGACGACGAGGCCTGGAGCTCTCCGTCGCACCGCTGTTCCGGTTGACGCTGCTGCGCACGGGCGAGCGGGTGTGGCGCGTGGTGTTCAGCGTCACGCACCTGTTGCTGGATGGCTGGTCCACGCAGTTGGTGACGCGGGACGTGTTCACTCGCTACGAGTCGCTTCGTCGTGGAGTGACGCCGCCGCGAGGTGACGTCCGTCCCTACCGGGACTTCATCGCGTGGCTGGAGCAACAGGAGCAGGGCGCCGCGAGGGACTTCTGGAGCAAGGCGCTCCAGGGCTTCTCGGCGCCCACGCGGTTGAACGTGGGCGGTGTGCCTCGGGGGCAGGGGGAGCGAGGGGACCAGGAGCTGCGGCTCGGCGCGGACGAGACGTCGGCGTTCGTCGCCTTCGCCCGACAGCAAGGGCTCACGCCGGGCACGCTGCTCCAGGGAGCCTGGGCGGTGCTGCTGGGGCGCTACAGCGGCGGCGATGACGTGGTCTTCGGACTGACGGTCTCCGGACGGCCGCCCGAGCTCTCCGGCATCGAGAGCATGGTGGGCATGTTCATCAATGCCATCCCCGTGCGAGTGAAGCTGCCCGCCTCGCGGCCCGTGGGGCCGTGGCTGAAGGCATTGCAGTCGTGGTTGCAGGAGGCGCGTCAGTACGAGTCCTCGTCGCTGGTGGAGGTGCGCCGCTGGAGTGAGGTGCCTTCGAGCGAGCCGCTGTTCGAGAGCCTCGTCATCTACGAGAACTATCCGATGGAGGCGGGGCTCTCCACGCCGTCGGATGAGCTGGTGGTCCGCAACCCTACGTCGATGGAGGTGGACCATCACCCGCTGACCTTGATGGCGCTGCCCGGACACGAGCTGTTGCTCCGGTTGACCTACGACGCCCGACGCTTCGACGCGGCGGTGGTGCGGCGCATGCTGGCGCACCTGCGTCAGGTGCTGCGCGAGCTGCGTGAGAAGGTGGAGCGGCCGTTGTCGGAGCTGACGTTGCTCGGTATGGAGGAGCGACGACAGGTGCTCGCCGAGTGGAATCCCACGGCGTGCGCGGCACACGTTCCCGTGGCGGTGTTCCGCCCGGTGGAGGACTGGGCGGCCCGCGCGCCAGATGCCATCGCCGTCACCGACGGGACGCGGTCGCTGACCTATGCGGAGCTGGAGGCTCGGGCCAATCAGCTCGCGCGCCACCTGGAGTCGCTGGGAGTTTCCATCGGGAGCACGGTGGGCTTGTGTCTGGACAAGAGCCTGGACCTGGCTGTCGCCGTGCTGGGCGCGCTCAAGGCGGGGGCCACGTATGTGCCGTTGGATCCGCGCTATCCGGCGGAGCGACTGGCGTTCATGTTGGAGGACTCAGGCGCCGCCGTGGTGCTGAGTCATTCGCGGCTGGGCGCGGTGTTGCCGGTGGATTCACGCGCGCGCCGCGTGTTCATGGACCTGGAGTCGGAGGCCCTGGCGCGTCAGCCGACCGAGGCGCTTGCTCGGGAGGTACCGCCGGAGTCGGCGTGTTACCTCATCTACACCTCGGGCAGCACGGGGCGGCCCAAGGGCGTGGCGCTGTCGCACCGTGCGCTGTCGCATCTCCTGGCGTGGCAGCTCGAACGGTCCGTCAATCCGTCCGCGACGACGCTGCAGTTCGCGGCGCTCAGCTTCGATGTGTCCTTCCAGGAGATGTTCTCCACCTGGTGGGCCGGTGGCACGTTGGTGCTGCCTTCGGAGGATGTGCGTCAGGACTTGTCAGCGCTTTTGACGTTCCTGGACAGGCACGCGGTGGAGCGCCTCTTCCTGCCCTTCGTGGCGCTTCAGGCCCTGGCGGAAGTGGCGGTCCAGCGCGCGATGGTGCCCAGGGCGCTGCGCGAAGTGGTGACCGCGGGTGAGCAGCTCCAGGTGACGCCCTCGCTGGTCGCGTTCTTCGAGCGGCTTCCCGGGTGCGTGCTGGAGAATCAGTACGGGCCGTCGGAGACGCACGTCGTCTCGGCGCACCGACTGTCGGGGGCGCCGTCATCGTGGCCGCGTCTTCCGTCCATCGGCGCGCCGCTGCCGCACTGTCAGCTCTACGTGTTGGATGCGTGGGGACAGCCTTGTCCCGTGGGGATTTCAGGCGAGCTGTTCATTGGTGGCGCGCATCTGGCGCACGGGTACGTGGGTCGGCCGGAGCTGACGGCGGAGAAGTTCGTTCCGCATCCGTTCAGCGAGGTGGCTGGGGCTCGGCTGTATCGCACGGGGGACCTGGCGCGGTGGACGGCGGAGGGGACGGTGGAGTTCGTGGGGCGCCTGGATGGTCAGGTGAAGCTGCGCGGCTTCCGCATCGAGTTGGGTGAGGTGGAGGCGGCGCTGCGTGCCGCGCCCGGTGTTCGCGATGCGGCAGTGGTGGTGCGGGAGGATGTCCCCGGGGATCGGCGGCTCGTGGGGTACGTCGTCCTCTCGGAGAAGGACGGTGCGAAGCGGGAGGCCTTGCGCGCGCATGTCGGAGCGCACCTGCCGGAGTACATGGTGCCGTCCACCTTCGTGACGCTGGACGCGCTGCCGCTGACGCCGAGTGGCAAGGTGAACCGCAAGGCGCTGCCCGTGGCGGAGGCGGGTCCTGACGGAGTGGGTGTCTACGTTGCTCCGCGCACCGCGACGGAGGGCTTGCTCGCGGGGCTCTTCGCGGAGGTGCTCGGGCTCGACAGGGTGGGCCTGCACGGCCACTTCTTCGAGTTGGGAGGTCACTCGCTGCTGGCCACGAGGGCCATCTCCCGGGTGCGGAGCGCGTTCGGTATCGAGCTGCCGCTGCGCGAGCTGTTCGAGGCGCCCACGGTGGCGGAGCTCGCGCTTCGGGTGGATCGACTGATTCGAGCGGGGACTGCTCAGGTGGCGCCGCCGTTGGTGCCGAGGGACGACAAGAGTCGGCCGCCGAGACTGTCCTTCGCGCAGCAGCGCCTGTGGTTCCTGGACCAGCTCGAACCGTTGAGTGCTTCGTACAACGTCCCTGGCGCGGTGCGGATGACGGGGCCGTTGAACAGGGAGGCGTTGGCCAGGACGTTCCAGGAACTCGTGCGGCGACACGAATCGCTGCGCACCACATTTCGAAGTGTGAATGGCGTCGCAGTGCAGGTGATCTCGCCGGAGGCACCGGTGGTGTTGCACGACGTCGATCTGGAAGGGTTTCCCGAGGAGCGTCGTGAGGCCGAGGCGCGTCGTCACGTGGAGCAAGCGGTGTTGCTTCCGTTCGACCTGACGGTGGGGCCGTTGTTGCGAGTGACGCTGGTGAGGTTGTCAGCGGAGTCGCACGTGCTGGTGGTGGTGCTGCACCACATCGTGTCGGACGGGTGGTCGACAGAGGTGTTGGTGAGGGAGGTGGCGGCACTCTACGAGGCGTACGCGGAAGGCAAGCCGTCCCCGCTGGGAGAGCTGCCGGTGCAGTACGCGGACTACGCGGAGTGGCAGCGAGGGTGGTTGCAGGGAGAGGTGCTGGAGCAGCAGGTGGAGTACTGGCGGAGGCAGTTGGAGGGGGCACCGAGAGCGCTGGAGTTGGTGACGGACAAGCCAAGGCCGGCGGTGCAGAGCTTCCGGGGGGCCATGCTGGAGAGGAGGTGGCCGAAGGGGCTGTGGAGGAAGGTGGAGGAGGCGAGCCGGAGGGAGGGAGCGACGCCCTTCATGGTGTTGCTGGCGGCGTACCAGGTGGTGCTGACGAGGTACGCGGGGCAGGAAGAAGTGGTGGTGGGTTTTCCGATAGCGGGGCGGACGCACGCGGAGACGGAAGGGCTGATTGGGTACTTCGCGAACACGTTGGTGCTGAGAGGGCGAGTGCGGGAGGAGGAGAGCTTCCGGGAGCTGGTGGGGAGGGCGAGAGAGGTGACGTTGGGTGCGTACGCGCACCAGGACGTGCCATTCGAGAAGTTGGTGGAGGAGTTGCTGCCGCGGAGGGACATGAGTCGCAGTCCACTGTTCCAGGTGTCGCT
>NZ_JAAIXY010000050.1 GCF_010894455.1 Myxococcus eversor
ATCCACGACATACACATGACCATCTCCAGGAACCTGGAGCCCCGTGGCCCCCTCTTCCAGCGCGTCCCCGCGTCCCGGGTCCGTCTCACGATAGCTGTTGAAGTACGCCACTTCACGCGGTTGCGTGAGATTGCTCACGTCCAGCACGCGCAGCCTCGCCCCTGCAGCCATGTGGTTGGGGGGGTGTAATCGAGTGGAGAATTAGTGAGCAGGACAACTCATCCGTCTGTCGTGGGGCGCCGTGTCCGGAGAGACCCGCCACGCTCACGCGGAGGCGGGCTCGGTGGAAACACTGTCTGGGTGCAGTACCCGTGCCGTGCCGGGGTCCGCATCGGCCGCCACGGCTTCCCCTGCGTCCACCAGTGCTTCGTATAGCTCCGCCGCTGCTTCCGCGTATCCGTAGTTCTTCCGCTCGTGCAGCAGCTTGCGGAGCCGGTTCTCCAACTCCGCCGCCGAGGCGATGCGCTCTGAATGCACGCGGCGCAGCAGCTTGGACAAGAGGGTCCGCACGGGGTCGGACAGCCCCCGCGTCGCCTGCGCCACGTCCTCCGGCTTGAAGGTGGCGGCCCGCAGCACAATCACTCCCATGTCGGGCTCGGTCCATTCGTCTTGCGCTCGCGCGACGGCGTCCCCGAGTCGTTCCTTTTCCTTCTCCGACAGCATCTGCGCCATCTCGTGCGGGAGCAGGTCCGGCGGGGAGAGCAGGTGACGGCCGGTGGCGAACTCCAGCAACACCAGCCCGAGCACGAACAAATCCGAGCGGGAGTCCTCGGGCTCCCCCAGCAACACTTCCGGGGAGGTGTAATAGGCGTCACCTCGAACGCGCGGCAGGCGCACGGTGCGCCGTCCAGGCAGGTGCGCGGACGCGAGCCCGAAGTCCATCAGCTTCGCCTTGCCGCTCCGCTTCACGCGGATGCGGGTGGGGTCAATCGCCCGGTGGACGATGTGCAACGGCTGACCCGTCTCGTCCCGACCGCCGTGCGCGTGGGCCAGCGCATCCGCCACCTGCGCGCCGATGTGGAGCATGAAGTTTTCGGAGAAGTAGCGCCCGCGCCCATGGGCCACATTGAGAAGGCTCTCCACGGAGCGCCCGCTGACGGCCTCCGTGATGACGTGGAGGGCCTTCTTGGATTCGTGCAGCCCGTGGACGCGAGCGATGTTCGGATGGTGCAGGTACGTGGCCAACTGCACTTCCTCCACCAGCCGTTGGCGCGTCACCTTCATGGCATCAGTGGTGGCTGGAAGACCGAGCGTCTTGATGATGACCCGGCCCAGGTCCGTCCGCCCCTTGCCGCGTTTCAGGGCCAGGACGACGCGTTCGCCATGGTTGCCGAGCCCCAGGTCTTGAACCAGCTCGTAGGTGAGGCCTTCGCGGCGAAAGAGGACGATGCCGGGCGGGTACGCCGGGGGACGAGAGAACACCATGCGCAAGACCTCCTGAAACCCACGCGGCACACGGACACCGCGCGGGAGCCTCAGGAAAGTACCCTTGAGTTGGGCCCGAGTTGAACGACGCTCAAGGTCATCGTCTGAATCTGTTGCAATATAATTGCAAGATGATTCTCGGCCTACCCTCAGGGGTGGTTTTGAAAAGAGCCTTTACACGCGGAGCCCGCCCACCCTGCCTCGAATCCCAAGCGCCGGGCCGCGATCCAGGAGCGCGCGGTCTGGTACGGTCCAACGCAGGAGGTCGTTCCCGCGTGTCACCACTTCCCAGGCTGGTTCCGGCGCTGCTTTCCCTGGTGGCGTGGACGGCGGCGGCCGAGCCGCCCTCGGAGCGAGCCCTGCGCGCCCGCCGTGCCGCCCTGACCGGAGCCCCCATCGATGTGCGCGTGGCGCCCGGCATCCCCACCACGCTCAACTTCGTCGCGGACATCGACCCGCGGAGTGTGGAGTTGGCTCCACAGGGGCACATCCAAGTGCTCTCCGTCGCGGCGCGGGCCATCACGCTCACACCTGTTGCCGCTCTGGGCACGACGGTGGCGCTGCGGCTGCGCTTCGCGGAGGCGTGCTCCGCCCTGGAGCCCGAATTCTCGCTGCGCACGGACGCCGTGGAAGTGGACGCGCAGGTCACGGTCTACCGGGACGCACGCGCGCCGGACTTGCTGCTGGCGCAGATGGCCGAGCTGGAAGCACGCGCCACCGCGTGTGAGGGAGAAATGACCGCGCTGCGCGAGCGCGGCGCGGCCACCGGCCCGGCCTTCTTGGTGGTTTCAGGCCAGCTTGACGCGCAAGGAGTTCAGGTCGCTGGCGCGGACTGCACGGCAGTCGGGTTGGTGTGTGAAGATGGGAAGCGCTTGGTCGCGAACAAGTGGGTGGTGGTGTCCGCGTGGTTGCAGAACCCGCCGGGACAGCCGATGTGGAAGCCTGGCGGGGCGTGGCTCGTGAGTGAGTCCCGCCGTGAGCGCATTCCGGCGCGCGTGGTGGCCCTGGAGTCCAAAGCGCTGACGCCCGAATCAGCGGGGATGTTCGCGGTGGAGTTCGCCCGCCCACCCAGGCGCCCCGGTGAGCTCTACCGGGTGGAAGTGCAAGAGGCAGAGGGCTCGCGGCACTTGTCCATTCGGGGCGTGAAGGTGGATGAGGCGAAGGAGCCAGGAGAGAAGGGGCACGGACCATGACCACGGCGCACCCCCTGGGCTTTCTCAGACCTGGCGCACTCATCGACTCCTTCCGCGTCGTCAAGGCGCTCGGGGAGGGCGCCAACGGCATGGTGCTGCTGGTGAAGCGGCGCGGGCGGCGCTTCGCCCTCAAGCTGGCCCGGTGCCGCGAGGTCAGCGACGACGTGGCGAAGACCAACCAGCGCATGACGCGGGAGCTGGGCTGTCTCATCCACCTGGAGCACCCGAACATCATCCGCGCCCGGGCCTGGGGCCACTATCCAGACCTGATTGGGGATTACTCCTATCTCGTGCTGGACTACGTGGACGGCTGGACGCTGGCCGAGTGGCTGGAGAAGGTGCGGCCCACCTTCAAGCAAGTGGCGCACGTGTTCATGAAGCTGGCGGACGCGCTTGACTACATGCACCGCCAGGGCGTCTTCCACCGGGACATCTCCCTGTCCAACGTCCTCATTCGCAAGGATGACGGTGAGCCCTTCATCGTGGACTTCGGCGCGGGTGATTTCGCCAACGCGCGGGAACTGACCGAAGGACCTTTGCCCCCGGGCACCAACCGCTTCCGCGCCCCGGAGGCTGTGACCTTCTGGAACGAGCACCGGTTGGACTTCAGTGCGCGCTATCCCTTCCAGGCGAAAGATGACCAATACGCGCTCGCGGTGTGTCTGTACGACGCGCTGACGGACGCGGAGACGGCGAAGGACCCGGAGCAGCGCGCCGCGCGGCGCATCACCGTCAACAGCCCCGTCATGGGCCCACCTCCCGCGCCCCGAGAGGCGAACCCGTGCGTCCCCGAAGCGCTCAGTGCCCTGGTGGCCGGAGCGGTGGAACATGACACAGCACAACGGCTGCCCACGCTGGAGGCCCTGCGCGGTGGACTGGAGGCCTTGGCGGACCCGGGCGGCGCGGAGTGGGAAGCGCCGGTGTTCGCGCCCACCGTGAGCGCACCGCGGGCGGGCATGTCCGGACGGCGGCGGGGCCGGCGACGCAAGGTGGCCGCCGTTGGCGCGGTGGTGGTGGCGACCGTGGCGGCCTTCGCGCTGCTGCGCGAACTGTCACCCACGCCCGAAGCACCTGGGCTCCCAGCCCCCGAGAGCGTTCCTCATGCGAAAGCGCCCGATGTTCTACCGCCTTCCCGCGCCGCGCCGCCCGCTGCTGGAGTACCGTCAGCGGCCCCCGTGGCCTCTGCTCAGAAGGAAGCTCCCACCGTGAGTGCCCCCAAGCCTCCCCAGCGTCAACCCACCCCGGAGCAGCCCAAGCCCGCTCTCCGCCCCACCTTCACCCCGGAGTTTCTGGCCAGGTGTGCGGGGTACACGCTCGCCGCTCAGGTGGCGGCGGGTTGCCCGGCCTCCCAGGTGCGGCCGGAGCGGGAGGCCTGCACGGCGGAAGCGCGTGAGTACATGTCGCGCCTGCGGGCGAACGACGATGAGAACCTTGCTTTATTGCTGGACGTGAACCAGCCCGGCTTCTCCAGCACTTATGGGGTGTACCGAACTGGCAAGTACATCGGCGCGATCCCCCGGGACAGAGACATCCTCAAGAAGGGTTGGCGGGTCGAGGGCTATCTCTGGACGGAGGGGAAATACGTCGTGGGTCGGTACACGAAGGTGTTTCCTGCTCCTGGAGCGATTGACGCCTCGGGCGACCCGCTACCGCGAGAGGTTCCCATTTGCATTGTTCTTGGAAATGACAGTCGCTTCGAGGGCTTGGAGAAGTTGGAGGGCTCCAAGCCAGGTGCCGTTGTGCTCCGGCACCAGGTTATCGCCCGCTATATTTATGGGGAGTGGACGCAGCCCTGACGGTGGCTGAACAGGGTTGAGCGGGTTTGGGCGCCGCGCCCTGCGGAGCCGGACGCGGAGGACGCTTCGGCGGTTGGCTCACGCGCTGGCGCGGAAGGCAGGGGACTTCGACAGGACCTGGGGAGGCGCGTGGCCGCTCAGACTTCCTCGAACTTCGCCCCCGTGACGTTCGCTCGCTCCAGGGCCACCTTGATGTCCTCGGAGACGATGAGGGCAATGGACCACCCCCAGGTGCGGAACACCTTCGCACCGCCCACCTTCGTGGGGTCGATTCGCATCCCGTAGACGCTGCGGTACTGGCCGAGCTTGTCCGGCCGCTCGTCCTCGGGCTTCCAATACATTATCTCTTCCGAAGCCGCGTCATCGATGCATCGGATGAGCTTCGTGGCGACGAGCACGACATGCTGTTCCGGGCGACCTTCGACATCGACGGGTATCAATTGCACATCATCGGGCGCCAGCTCCGCGAAGAGGTTGGCCACCCTGACGTGGACGATGGGAGCGTTGCCGACGCCCGCCGTGCAGTAGTCCAACCACCTTCCAGGCTCGCTGATGGGAAACTTCAGGCGACCCGCGAGATGTATGGAACGCCCCCGGGCGAACTGCCAGATGTCCTCGACCTCGGTGCCCGTCTCATCCAGCGGGTCCCCCAGGTACCAGTTCCCACCCTGCACGTCTTCGCTGAGCGCGTAGTATCGCGACGGATTCGGCATGGTGGACTTCCTAGAGTCCTCACGGGTCCCGAGTCAAAAGGCCGTGGATTTTGGTTCCTGAGGTCTGCGCTTCTCTGGCGAGAATGCGTAGCTCATCCGTGAGGGCCTTCCGGCACTCGTCAACCTTGCGGCACTCTCCCAAGGCCGACCTCAGTCGGCGATAGACGTACTCGTGATACCGCTGCGGATGTGGCCCCTTGTGGCCCACGACTTCGACGATATTCTCGGGGTCCTTCAGCTTCATTCCAGCTCGTGTGAACAACTCCCTGAATCTTGGCGTCCAGGGGCCACCGCGCGCGGCGGAGACATCGTTCTTGTTCGTGGCGATGTGATGATTCTCACTACGCCCTCTCCGGCTCGCCATGGCCACGGCGTTCGGGG
>NZ_JAAIXY010000051.1 GCF_010894455.1 Myxococcus eversor
CCTTCGCTCAGCAGCGTCTCTGGTTCATCGACCAGCTCCAGCCCGGCTCCTCCACCTACAACATGCCCTCCTTCGTCCGCCTGGACGGGCATCTCGACATCAACGCGCTCCAGCTCAGCTTCGATGAGCTCGTCCGTCGCCACGAAGCGCTCCGCACCACGTTCATCCAGCGTGACGACCAGCCCTTGCAGGTCATCGCGCCGCATGCCGAGCTGCCCGTCACGCGCGTGGACCTCCGAGGCCTCGACACGGAGAGCACCCGTGTTGAAGTCGAGAACCGACTGAAGGAGGAGTACCAGCGGCCCTTCAACCTCTCCACCGGTCCGCTCATCCGCGCTCAAATCCTGGAGCTGAGCGACACCGAGCACGTGCTCGCGCTCAACATGCACCACGTCGTCTCCGACGGTTGGTCCATGGGCGTGCTCATCCAGGAGGTCGGCGCCCTCTACGACGCCTTCTCCCACGGCAGGCCGTCTCCGCTCGCGCCCCTCTCCATCCAGTACGCCGACTTCTCCGTCTGGCAGCGCGGCTGGCTCCAGGGCCCCGTGCTCGACGCCCAGATTGCCTACTGGCGCAAGCAGCTCGCGGACCTCACGGCCCTGGAGCTGCCCCTCGACAAGCCTCGGCCCGCCGTGCAGACCACCTCGGGCGGACAGGTATTCGTCAGCCTGCCGCTCGCCACAGCCGAAAAGCTCAAGAGCCTGTGCCAGCGCGAAGGCGCTACGCCCTTCATGGCGCTGCTCGCCGCGTGGCAACTTCTCCTGTCCCGCTACTCCGGTCAGGACGACATCACGGTCGGCTCGCCCATCGCCGGTCGTCACCGTTCGGAGCTCGAAGGACTCATCGGCTTCTTCGTCAACACGCTCGTGCTGCGCGCGCGCATCGACTCCCGTGCGTCCTTCCCGAGCTTGCTGCGGCAGGTGAAGGAGGCCGCGCTCGGTGCCTACGCGCACCAGGACATTCCCTTCGAGCGACTCGTCGAGGAGCTGCAGCCCGGCCGTGACATGAGTCGCAGCCCGCTGTTCCAGGTCCTCTTCGTCCTCCAGAACACGCCGGCGTCCGCCATCCAGAAGACGGAGCTGACGCTCAGTCCGGTGGAGGTCAGCGGAAACACGTCGAAGTTCGAGCTCCAGCTCAGCCTCGTCGAGACGCCGGACGGCATCTTCGGAGGGATTGGCTACAACTCCGACCTCTTCGAGCGCGCCACCGTCGAGCGCATGGCCCGTCACTTCGAGCTGCTCGTCGAAGCCGTCGCCACCCGCCCCGACGTCCCCGTCGCCGCCCACTCCATCCTCACGGAAGTCGAGCGCCGCAGCGTCCTCGTGGACTGGGCTTTGTCCCCGGTCGTCACCTCGCCTGACTCCACGATCCCCGAGGTCTTCGCACGCGTCGTCGCGCGCTCTCCCGACGCGACGGCCCTCCTCTTCGGTGAGGACGTCCTCACCTATCGCCAGCTCGACGCCCGCTCCAACCAGCTCGCCTGGCACCTGCGCGCGCTGGGCGTCTCCACCGACTCCCGCGTCGCGTTCTCGCTGGAGCGCTCCTTCGACCTCGTCGTCGCGCTCCTCGCCATCCTCAAGGCTGGCGGCGCCTACGTCCCTCTCGACGCCAGCTACCCCCGCGAGCGCCTCTCCAACATGATGGAGGACGCCCAGCCGCTGCTCATCCTCACCTCGCGAGCCCTCGCACCGAAGCTCCCGACGGAGGGCCGCACCACCCTCGTCCTCGACGACGTCGACTTCTCGTCTCAGCCCACGGGGGCGCTGCCGCCAGCGGCCCTGCCCCTGTCCCTGGCCTACGTCGACTTCACGTCCGGCTCGACGGGCCGGCCCAAGGGTGTCGGCACTCCGCACTCCGGCGTCCTTCGCACGCTCGTCGGCCCCGACTACACGCGGTTCGGTCCTCAGCAGACGCACCTGCTGCTCGCGCCCATCTCCTTCGACGCCGCGACGTTCGAGATCTGGGGCGCGCTGCTTCATGGCGCGCGGCTCGTCGTCCCGCCGCCGCACTCGCTGTCGCTCGAGGAGATCTGGCAGGCCGTGTCCCTTCACGGCGTCACCACGCTCTGGGCCACCATTGGTCTCTTCACCCAGCTCGCGGACTCCGGGCTTCCGGGCTTGAGTGCGCTGCAGCACGTCCTCACGGGCGGCGACGTCGTCTCGCCGCTCCACGTCCGCAAGGCCCTGAGCACGTGGCGAGTGCCCGTCACCAACGCCTATGGCCCGACGGAATCCACGGTCTTCGCCACGACCTTCACGGTCACCCGGTCCGAGGACGTTGGGACGACGCTGCCCATCGGTCGCCCCATCCACGGCACGCAGCTCTTCGTCCTCGACGCCACGCTCCAGCCCGTTCCCCCTGGCGTGACGGGCGAGTTGTTCATCGGTGGTGAGGGCCTCGCGCGCGGCTACCTCCTCCGCCCCGACCTCACCGCGGAGCGCTTCATTCCCCACCCGTTCAGCGCCACGCCCGGAGCACGCCTCTACCGCACCGGCGACCTGGTCCGCTGGCGCGACGACGGCGCGCTCGACTTCCTCGGTCGCTCCGATGCCCAGGTGAAGCTGCGCGGCTTCCGCATCGAGCTCGCCGAAATCGAGGCGGCGCTGCGCTCGCACCCGTCCGTCACCGGGGCGATCGCCCTGCTGCGCGAGGACTCGCCGGGAGACAAGCGCCTCGCCGCGTACTTCACGTCTTCGGCCCCCATCGACTCGGCGGACTTGCGCTCGTTCCTCAAGCTCAAGCTGCCCGAGTTCATGCTGCCGTCGTTCCTGCTCCACCTGGACGCGTTCCCGCTCACCACGAACGCGAAGCTCGACAGGAAGGCCCTCCCGGCTCCCGACACCTTCGCGTCCTCGAAGTCCTTCCTCGCGCCTCGCAATCCCACCGAGGAGCTGCTCGCCTCCATCTGGGCCGACGTCCTCCGTCTCGACAAGGTCAGCGTCTCCGACGACTTCTTCGAGCTGGGCGGCCACTCGCTGCTCGCCACGCAGGTGGTGTCGCGCATCCGGAGGGCGTTCGAGGTGGAGCTGCCCTTGCGCGCGCTCTTCGAGGCGCCGTCCGTGGCGGAGCTGGCCACGCGCATCGCCGCCGCTCGGCAGGAGCACTCGAGGCAGGCGCCTCCGCTGGTGCCCACGCCGCGCACAGGAGAGCTGCCGCTGTCCTTCGCGCAGCAGCGGCTCTGGCTCGTGGATCAGCTCGAGCCTGGCACCTCCGCGTACAACATCCCCTCGGCGCTGCGGCTGAGGGGGACGCTCCACCTTTCCGCGCTGGAGCAGTCCTTCACCGCGCTGCTCGAACGCCACGAATCGCTGCGCACCACGTTCCTCGCCCGGGATGGCGAGCCCGTGCAGCACATCCATCCGGCCGAGCGGTTCTCACTGCCCATCGTGGAGCTGGGCATGCTCTCCGCGGAGGAACGCGAGGAGCACGCGCGGAGGCTCGCGGCCGAGGAGGCCCAGCGGCCGTTCAACCTCGCCCGAGGGCCCGTGTTCAGGGCGATGCTGCTTCGCCTGGCGCCCGAGGACCACGTGCTGCTGGTCACCATGCACCACGCCGTCTCGGACGGGTGGTCCATGGGCGTGCTCATCCAGGAGCTGGCGTCGCTGTATGAAGCCTGCGCCTCGGGCGGAGACGCTCGACTGCCCGCGCTCCCCATCCAGTACGCGGACTTCGCGGCCTGGCAGCGTTCCTGGTTGAAGGGCGACGTGTTGGAGCAACAGCTCGGGTACTGGCGTCGTCAGCTCGGCGCGCTTCCTCCGCTGCTGGAGCTGCCCACGGACAAGCCCCGTCCTCCTGTTCGCAATCCTCGCGGAGCCTCTCAGCCCGTGCGGGTGTCGAAGGAGCTGACGGAGCGCCTGATGACGCTCTGCCGCCAGGAAGGGGCCACGCCGTTCATGGCGCTGCTCGCCGTGTGGCAGGTGTTGCTCGCGCGCTACTCGGGCCAGGACGACATCACCGTCGGTTCGCCCATCGCCGGCCGCACCCGGACGGAGACCGAGGGACTCATCGGCTTCTTCGTGAACACGCTCGTGCTGCGCACGCAGGTCCGCCCCGGCCTGCGCTTCCGCGAGCTGCTGGCGCAGGTCCGCGCCACCACGTTGGGCGCCTATGAGCACCAGGACGTCCCCTTCGAGAAGCTGGTCGAGGAGCTGAAGCCCCAGCGCAGCCTGAGCCACACGCCGCTGTTCCAGGTGATGCTGTCGCTGCAGAACCTCCCGGTGGCGAACCGCACCGTGGAGAGCACGTCCGACGACAGCGCGCCGCTGCACCTGGAGTCGTTCGCGCAGGAGCTTCAGGTCACGAAGTTCGACCTGACGCTGACCCTCTCACAGACGCCGGAAGGACTGGCTGGCGGGCTCAGCTACCGCGTGGACCTCTTCGAGGAGGCCACCATCGCCCGCTGGGTGGAACATCTGAACACCCTGCTGGAAGCGGCCATCACCGCCCCCGATACCCTCGTGGGTGAGTTGCCGATGCTGCCGGCGGAGGAGCGCCGTCAGGTGCTCGTCGAGTGGAACAACACCCGCCGCGAGCTGCCCTGGACTGGCGCCTTCCACGAGCGCTTCGAGGCACAGGCCGCCCTCACGCCCGACGC
>NZ_JAAIXY010000052.1 GCF_010894455.1 Myxococcus eversor
ACCCGCAGCACCACCTTGCCCACCGTCGCGCGTGACTCGAGCTGCTGGTGCGCCCGCACCGCCTCTCCCAGCCCCACCACCAAGCCCAGCGTCACCCGCAGCTGCCCTTTCCCCAATGCCTGGCCCAGGGCCTCTCGCGCCTGGCGCTGCAGGGCCGGTGGGTGCGGCGTGCGCAGCCCCGCGGCTTTCCCTTGCGACTGGCCCAGAGTCAGCGCGGGTAGAACTGCTCGATGGTGATTTCCTCGGCCAATGCATGGAGCGGAGCACCAAAGCTCGTGACGGTCGTGAACCACTGGGTGGCGATTCCGTCGACCTCGAAAGTCAGCGGAATCAGAACGGCCCCTCCGCGACCAGGCATTGAAGGGGGAATCGCACGGGCTCCGGGGAGGTCGAGCACTCGCTTCAGCACCCGTGAGACCTCGGAGCGTGGACCGCGCAGACGTGCGTTCTCCCGGAGCCGCTGGAGGAGATAGCCAGCCACCTCGTCCCAGTTCCCTATCGCCGAGCGGACGGGGCCCGGAGCAAAGACCAGGTCCATCAGGTTGATTCGCCCAAGGGCGTCCCGCTCCTGTCCCATCATCGTGAGCGCCCCGGCGTTGGCGTCGAGCACCGTGGACGCGGCGTCGAGGACGAGCGCGGGGTATGGGTCGTGTGCTCTGAGAATTATCGCAGCGGCCTGGCGGATTTCCCTCAGCTCCTCACTGTTCCAATCACTCTCACCAAACACTGGCGCGTAACCCGCGGCGACGAGCAATGCGTTGCGCTCGCGCAGGCCCAGCGTCAGCGCCCCCGCCAGTCGGATGACCATGTCTTGGCTGGGGGCACTCCGGCCTGACTCGATGAACGCCAGGTGCCGGGGAGAGACCTCGGCGTCGAGTGCGAGCAGCAGAGCGCGTGCTGAGTCGGTGCATGCGGCCGGGCGGCACGCCCACGCCGCGCGCCAGGCTGCGTACCGGGAGCGACGCAGGAAAGTGACGCATCAGGCTCCCGCGCCAGTAGCCCTGGAGGCGACGGTGCGGTCCGCGCCGGCCCAGGCCTCCACGCAGGAGGCCGCGAAGCCGAGCGCAGCGAGGCCACCCGCGTATGCATCACCGTCCTCTCCCGCCTGCACGTCCTGTGGGCGCCCCAGTCCCTTCCTCCGCCACACCACCCTGGCGCGCACGAGAGTGGGCCCACGTTGGCGACGCGTCCTTGCGTGAGGAGGTGCGCGGATGATTGCCCGGAGGTACGCGCCCGCATCCGCCGGCTGCACTACGCGGAGCACTGGCCGGTGGGCACCATCGCCACGCAGCTGGGCCTGCACCATGACACCGTGGAGGCGGCTCTCGAGGAGACGCAGGTGGCCCCTGTCGACACCCGCACGGCGAAGCCCACGTGCTGGGCCCCTACACGGACTTCATCGACGCCACGCTCAAGGCCCACCCGCGCCTGAGGGCCACGCGCCTGTTGCACATGGTGAAGGCCCGGGGCTACCCGGGCGGCTACGAGCAGGTGAAGCGCTACGTGCGGCGGGTGCGCCCGGGGCCCCAGGCCGAGGCCTTCCTGCGCCGCTGCACCCTGCCGGGGGAAGAGGCCCAGGTGGACTGGGGCAGCTTCGGCAAGGTGCAGGTGGGGCGGGCCACCCGGACGCTCTCCTGCTTCGTGCTGGTGCTGGGCCACTCGCGTGCCATGTACGCCAGATTCTTCCTGGGGCAGACGATGGAGTGCTTCCTTCAGGGCCACGTCCAGGCCTTCGAGGCGCTGGGGGGCGTGCCTCGCAGCCTCCTCTACGACACCCTGAAGTCCGTCGTGCTGGAGCGGGCCGGAGACGCCATTCGATTCCACCCCCGCGTGCTGGAGGCCGCCGGGCATTACCACTTCGCCCCCAAACCCTGCGCCCCCTACCGCGGCAACGAGAAGGGCAAGGTGGAGCGCACCATCCGCTACCTGCGCGACTCCTTCTTCGCCGCGCGCAGCTTCCATAGCCTCGACGACCTCAACCGGCAGCTGACGCGCTGGGTGGACGAGGTGGCCCACCCGCGTCGGGTGCCCGGCGACGCCTCGGGCCGCACGGTGGCCGAGGCCCTCGAAGAGGAGCGCCCCCGCCTGCCGCCCTTGCCCGCCCACCCACTGCCCACCGACGTGGTGCGCCCCGCCTCCTCCGGCAAGACGCCCTACGTGCGCTTTGACGGCAATGACTACTCGATTCCGGATGCCCTGGTACGCCGTCCCCTCACGCTGGTGGCCTCCCCCTCCACGGTGCGCCTGCTCGACGGCGCCCAGAGCAGGTCGCCTCGCACGTGCGCAGCTGGGACAAGGGCGCCGTCGTCGAGGACGCGCGGCACCTGGCCGCGCTGGCGAAGAAGAAGGCCCACGCCCACGAGCTGCGCGGCAGGGACTTGCTGCGCGCCCGCTGCCCTCGTGCCGACCAGATGCTCCAGGCCCTCGCCGACCGCGGTGACAACCTCGGCAACCACACCGTGAAGCTGCTGGCGCTGGCGGAGCGCTACGGCGCCGCGGAACTGGACGCCGCCCTGGCCGAGACGCTCGAGCGCGGCGCACTCGGGCCCGCTTCTGTCGCCCACGTCCTCGACCAGAGACGCCGTCAGAAGGGGGCGCCCCCGCCGCTGCCCCTGGTGCTGCCAGATGACCCGCGCGTGCGCGAAGCGCGTCCCCCAGCATTCCCTCAACGCCTACGACGCCCTCCTCGGGGGCGACCCGGAGCAAGAGAACGTCTCACCGCCCTCGGACTGAGCCACACCAGCGACGCGCTCGATGACCTCATCGCCATGGCCACCAAGAGAAGGTGGGGGCCCACCGAGTTGCTGGAAGCCATCGCCGAGGAAGAGACGAAGGACCGGGCTCGACGCAGCGTGGAGCGACGCCTGTCGCGCAGCAAGCTCGGTGCGCTCAGGACGATGGCCGACTTCGACTGGGGCTGGCCCAAGCGCATTGACAGGCCGGCCGTCGAGAGCGCCCTGGCCCTGGACTTCATGGCCCGCCCCGCCAACGTCGTCCTTGTCGCCCCTCAAGGACTGGGCAAGACCATGATTGCCCAGAACATCGCCTACAACGCCGTGCAGGCTGGCCACTCCGTCCTCTTCACCACCGCCTCCCAATTGCTGCTCGACCTCGGCAGTCAGGACTCCGCCAGGGCCCTCGACAGGCGCCTGAAGCACTACTGCACCCAGGCGGGCCTGCTCGTCATCGACGAGATTGGCTACCTCTCCTACGACGCGAGGAACGCCGACCTGCTCTTCCAGGTGGTGTCGCGCAGGTATGAGAAGAAGCCGATTGTCCTGACGACCAATCTCCCGTTTTCGGAGTGGACCACCATCTTCCCCAACGCCGCCTGCGCCATCGCCCTCATCGACCGCGTCATCCACCACGCCAGCATCATCAGCATTGAGGGCGACAGCTACCGCCGACGCGTGGCCGAGGAGTCCCGAGCCGAGCGCAAGGCCAAGAAGGGCTGAACTCCTCCGCGCCCCGACGCGGCCAACCGGCCTCGCTCTCCCGCTCCGCCTCTGCGGTCGGGGGCGCGGGGCCGAGCTGCTTCCGATGACCAGATTTCCGCGCTCCGCGATGACCGCCAACACACCGCGCAACTCCACGAGCACGGGCGACGCGCCAGCGTCCAGCGGCCCGCGCACCTGGCGGCTCCGGCTGCCATGCCCATGAAGCCCCAGGGGAGCTCCCACAGGGCGGCTCGCCGCGCCGCAAGCGGCGCAGCTCGCCGGACGTACAGCCGAGACGGACGGCATCTGTGCCGCCCAGGACTTGACGCCGACGCGCGTCCGTACGACTTCTTGGGGGCCTCGCTTCTCTCTCACACGTTGAGCGGGGCGCTCGACCTGTGAGCGTGTTGGCGCACGCTCCAGGTCACCTTTCTCTCACGCGAGCTGGCGAACACCGCCGCGCCCCGTCCTCTCTGGGCCCCGTGGACTACCTCACCCAGCGTGGCGTGCCAGCATCCGGCTCGCTGCTGGACTCCGCGCGGCCTGCAACATTCCTTCCCGGCAACCAGCGCGCTCGTCGCGACCGCGCTCTCCATCAACCACTTCGCTCAGCAACA
>NZ_JAAIXY010000053.1 GCF_010894455.1 Myxococcus eversor
CCCCGCGAGCAGGGACGGAAGCGAAGCTGGCGGAGGTCTTCGCGGAGGTGCTGGGCGCGAAGCGGGTGGGGAGGAAGGACGACTTCTTCGAGCTGGGAGGACACTCACTGCTGGCGACGCAGGTGGTGGCGAGGGTGCGTGCGCTGACAGGTGTGGACGTCCCGTTGCGCACGCTCTTCGAGGCACCCACCGTCGAAGCCCTGGCCGCGCGCATCGACTCCTCGCGCGAAGCAGGTCCGTCGTCCGAGGCGTTTCCCTTGGTCGCGCTGCCGCGCACGGGGATGCCCCCGTTGTCCTTCGCGCAGCAGCGACTGTGGTTCTTCGACCAGCTCTCTCCGGGCAGCGCGGCCTACAACATCCCCATCCACCTTCGACTCGAAGGGGCGCTGAACTTCGATGCCCTCCACCGCGCGTTCTCCGCACTGGTGGCTCGGCATGAGGCGCTGCGCACCACCTTCGCCCTGAATGAGGGCGAGCCCGTTCAGGTCATCCATCCATCCACGGACTTCCCGCTCACGATTGAAGACCTCGGTGGACTGACCGGGTCGGCGCAAGAGGCCGAGGTGCGCCGTCGAGCCGTCGAGGATTCGCTGCGCCCGTTCGACCTGGGACAGAAGTGGCTCATGCGAGCCACGTTGTCGCGGCTGGAGCCCGAGGTGCACGTGCTCTCGCTGGTGATGCACCACATCATCGCGGATGGCTGGTCCCTCGGTGTTTTGGTGCGCGAACTGAGCGCGCTCTATGTCGCATTCTCCGAGGGCCGTGAGTCACCGCTCGCCGCGCTCCCCGTGCAGTACGCGGACTACGCACGCTGGCAGCGCGAATGGCTGAGTGGCGCGCGACTGGAAGCGCAGCTCGACGGCTGGCGCAAGCGTCTGGCGGGAGCACCTCCCCATCTCGAACTGCCCACGGATGGTCCGAGGCCCGCGATTCAGTCCCACCGTGGCGCCACGGTGCCGGTGCGGCTTTCGAGGGAGCTGAGCGACGCCATCGGGACACTGGCCCGCGCGGAGGGGGCCACGCCCTTCATGGTGTTGCTCGCGGCGTTCCAGGTGTTGTTGTCGCGCTATTCGGGGCAGGAGGACGTCAGCGTGGGTTCGCCCATCGCGGGACGGAGGTACGCGGAGACGGAGGGCCTCATCGGCTTCTTCGTCAACACGCTGGTCCTGCGAGCCCAGTCGCGGCCTCGGGACACGTTCCGCGAGCTGCTGGCCCAGGTGCGGGAGACCACGCTGGGGGCCTACGAGCACCAGGACCTTCCGTTCGAGAAGCTGGTGGAAGCGCTCCACCCCGTGCGCGACTTGAGTCGCACCGCGCTGTTCCAGGTCCTCTTTGTTCTTCAGAACGCGCCGGTGGAGGCCCTGGCGCTGCCCGCGCTGTCGCTGAAGCCGCTGGCCACCGAGGGCACGGAGTCCGCGCGCTTCGAGCTGTCGCTGAACCTGAGTGAGACGGTGGAGGGTTTCGCGGGGACGCTGCTGTTCAACTCGGACCTGTTCCTGGCGTCCACGGCGGCTCGCATGGTCTCCCACCTTCAGGTCCTGCTGGAGTCCATCACCGCGAACCCTGAGCAGCGCCTCTCCGCGCTGCCGCTGATGACCGCCTCCGAGCGTCGACACCTCCTGGAGGACTGGGCCACCACGGCCGTGGACGCCCCGTTCGAAGCCGCGTTGCTGCACCAGTTCATCGAACGGCAGGTGGCGCGGACACCGGATGCGCCGGCCGTGCGCTGCGAGGAGGCGGTGCTCTCGTATCGGCAGCTCGATGCTCGGGCGAATCAGCTCGCGCATCATCTGCGGGCCTTGGGCGTGGGACCGGATGTCCCTGTTGCGCTGTGCCTGGACCGGAGTGTGGAGCTGGTGGTCGCGTTGCTGGGGGTCCTGAAGGCAGGTGGCGCGTATGTGCCGCTGGAGCCGTCGCAGCCAGCGACGCGCCTGTGTCTGATGGTGGAAGAGGTCGCGGCGCCCGTGGTGGTGACGGAGTCACGTCATGCGGCCTTGTTCCAGGCCTGTGCGGCGCGGTGCGTACAACTGGACACGGAGGCCGAGCAGCTCGCCCTCCAGCGAGTGGACGCCCCGGACAGGAGAGGGACCGCGGAGAATCTGGCGTACGTGTTGTTCACGTCGGGGAGCACGGGGCGCCCGAAGGGCGTGGCCGTATCGCATGGGGCGCTCGTCAACTACGTCCAGGCGGCGACGGAGCGGTTGCGGTTGCGCGAGTGCACCAGCTTCGCGCTGGTGTCCACGTTCGGCGCCGACCTGGGGAACACGGTGTTGTTCCCCGCGCTGTGCACGGGTGGGGTGCTGCATGTGCTCACCGCGGAGCGCGCGGGAAATCCCGTCGGGGTCGCGGAGTACTTCGAGCGTCACGGCGTGGACTGCGTGAAGATCGTCCCCGCGCATCTCTCCGCGCTGTTGACGGCGCCGGACCCGGCTCGAGTGCTTCCGCGCAAGCGATTGGTGCTGGGTGGCGAGTCCTCCACCTGGACGTTGCTGGAACAGGTGAGCGCGCTGGCTCCCGAGTGCGAGGTGTTCAATCACTACGGCCCCACGGAGACGACGGTGGGGGTGCTCGCAGGCGGGGTTGCGACCTCTTCGCCGCGTGCGCGCACGGATGCGAATCCGTCGACACGACTGGCCACGGTGCCACTCGGGCGTCCCCTGGCGAATGCTCGGGTGTATGTGCTCGACGACGAGCTGCAGCCGGTGCCGGCCGGTGTTCCGGGGGAGCTGTTCATCGGAGGAGCGCAAGTCGCGCGTGGCTACCTGTCGCGTGCCGAGCTGACGGCGGAGCGGTTTGGTCCAGACCCGTTCAGTGTGATGCCGGGGGCTCGGATGTACCGCACGGGGGACCGTGTGCGGTGGCTCGCGGATGGGCGCGTGGAGTTCCTCGGCCGCTCGGACTTCCAGGTGAAGGTGCGCGGCTTCCGGGTGGAGCCGGGAGAAGTGGCCGCGGTCCTGCGCGAGCATCATTCGGTGCGCGATGCGGTGGTGGTGGCGCGTGAGGACATGCCTGGAGACCGGCGCCTCGTCGCGTATGTCGTCTCGCGTTCCGGGCAGGCCGCGGAGGTGGCTGCCTTGCGAGGGTTCATCCAGGAGAGATTGCCGGCGCACATGGTGCCCGCGGCCTTCATGTGGCTGGACGTGTTGCCGCTGACGCCGAACGGAAAGCTGGATCGTCGAGCGCTGCCAGTGCCCGAGACTGGGGCCGTGGTGTCGGGTGATGCGCACGTCCCGCCCGCGACGCCGATGGAGGAGGCGCTGGCTTCCATCTGGGCGGAGGTCTTGCGAGTCGAGCGGGTGGGTCGACACGACGACTTCTTCGCCTTGGGTGGGCATTCGCTCGTCGCGACGCAGGTGGTGGCTCGGCTCCGTGCGTCGCTCGGAGTGGAAGTGCCTTTGCGAGCGCTGTTCGAGGCGCCCACACTGGAGTCGTTGGCGCGGAAGGTGGACCAGGTCGCGCGAGCCGTCTCGTTGCCCGCGCTGCGGCCTTCACCTCGGCGGAGTGTGCTGCCGTTGTCCTTCGCGCAGCAGCGACTGTGGTTCCTTGATCGACTCGAACCCGGGGGCGTCGCGTACAACGTTCCGACCGCGCTCCGGTTGGATGGACCGCTCGATGTGGAGGCGCTGGAGCGAGCCTTCGCGGAAGTGGTGCGTCGTCACGAGAGCCTGCGCACCTGCTTCCCAGACGAGGGTGGCGTTCCTGTCCAGGTCATCCAGCCTCCGACGGCGTTCCAGCTCCGGCGAGTCGAACAGCCCAAGGATGAGGCCACGCTGTTGCGCTGGGTGAGCGAGGAGGTCGCGAGGCCTTTCGACCTGACGCGAGGCCCGCTGCTGCGAGTGACGCTGGTGAGGTTGTCAGCGGAGTCGCACGTGCTGGTGGTGGTGCTGCACCACATCGTGTCGGACGGGTGGTCGACAGAGGTGTTGGTGAGGGAGGTGGCGGCACTCTACGAGGCGTA
>NZ_JAAIXY010000054.1 GCF_010894455.1 Myxococcus eversor
GCCGGGCCACTTCGCGCGCACCCGTCCCCATGCGGTGCAACCGCACCAACTCTCTCAACCTGTCCATGTCGACTCTCCGGTAGCTCATCCGCGCGCGTCCCTGGGCGCACCGCGGGGGCGGTGCTCGAGGTCTCGCGAGGATGCACGATGCACGGGATGAACTGGCCGGGTAGGCGCTCACCCCCCTGCCAGCCGCGTTTCTTCCAACTGTTTTCTGGGTGTGCGGACCGCCGTCCCGACTGCTCCGACTTGCGGTCCGCTTGGCCGACCCCGGGGCGATCCGCTTGGCCGACCCCGCTACGAACTGCTTGGGTGACCCGCCTGCGATCCATTACCCCGGTCCGTCACACAGGCCGCCGTCCCACCTTCGCGATCGCAAAGCAGTGCAGTCCATGCGGAGGTCGGGAGCATTGCGGCCCAGCCGGAACTGTTTCTTCTTTTTCGTACACTCAGCCGCAGGGGACTGTCAGGACACCTTCTCCCCATGTCTGGAGTGCTTACATACGCCCTCGTCCATGGCTTCCCGCAAGAAGACGACCTCTGAGCTTTCCATTCACGTGCTGTACGTCGAGTTGGTGGGCATCCAGCCGGTCATCTGGCGCGAGCTTCTTGTGCGCAGTGACATGCCCCTGTCGAAGCTGCACGACGTGCTGCAAGAGGCCTTCGGGTGGAACCACAGCCACATGCACGTGTTCGAGGACACTTCACGGCGGCGATACGGAGATATGGCGGGCGAGGCTGATGACAGGGGCTTCGGCGGCGATGCCTCTCTGCGGGATGAGCGCGAGTACTCCGTCGCGGACATCGCCCCGCGCGCTCGTAGCCTCTTCGGTTATATCTATGACTTCGGTGACGACTGGGTGCACCGCCTCCGCGTAAAGAAGGTGCAACCTGCCGAACCTGGCAAGCGATACCCCGCATGCGTCGCGGGAGCCAGAGCGGCGCCGCCCGATGACTGCGGTGGCGTCCCCGGCTACGAGCGACTCCTCAAGGCACTTGAGGACCCCGAGCACGGAGAGCATGAGGAAATGCGCCAGTGGCTCGGCGGCCCGTATGACCCCGAAGCGTTCGACCTCAAATCCACCGACAAGGCCGTCCGCACCATCAGTTGATTGAGATTCACGGTCTCTGGTTGGGACTCCTGTCTAGGGCAGGTCGTCATCCGCGGACTGAAGCAGCGGTCGTCTGTATTCGCTGAACATCCAAGGTCACCACGTAAGCCCGGCGGACAGGCTCATCGCCAGGGGCCGAGCACAACACCAGGACGAACAGTGCACTGAGTCGTCACCATTCATGCTGCGTCATGCACATGATCTTGGCCGGGCCAGGAGGCATCAGAGTCGCAGTATCACCGTAGCTGGACGCGACTCCTGGCCTCCGGTGGAGCCGCCTCCTCTTGTCGGGCGAAAAACTCCACGCGCGACCCGGTCGACCGGTGGCCCGTTGCGCGCGCGACCGGAAGTCGCCCTTCGTGGCCTGGAGGGCCTTCACGCGAACTTGGGTACTCTTCTGGCGTGGAGGCCGTCGCGCGCATGCGTTGTGCGGGCGGCGCGGTGGAACCCACACAGTAGGGCCTGGTTGGCATCTGCGCGGGGAAGGGCTCACTGCGTCTCGAAGAAGCTCCTCCGAGGAAGGGAGACAAAACTCGAAGGTGCACGACCAGGATGTCTCTCCTCTCATACGAGGTCCAGGAGGAGCGGCCTACGAGCGCGACGGTGGGATTGCCGTGGCGAAGGGAAGGGGCCCCTTGCGCGCTCCGTTCGTCCTCATGGCCAGGGGACAATAGCAGGGGACAGGGAACTGCCTCCGAGACGTGAGAACTCCGCCAGGGCGGGCGCCTGTGAACGGCCATGTGCTGACACCTGTTCGCTCCAGACGAGCTCGCGCCTATCCGGCAGCACAGGGAGGACAGTGGCGGAGCTGTTTCCGCACACGTATGCGAGCACTCGGCGTCGGGGCGCCCGTGAATAATCCAGGAGAGTCCGCTGGCGGCATGCCGGGATCGGGGGCTACGAGCGCTCTTCCTCAGGTCGGCATTGAAGCGAAGCCAACTGATTCGCAGGCGTTGCTCCATGGCGGAGCGTAGGTGCGGACCTCTTGGAAAGGAAACTCGGCGACATTCTCCCGAGAGCGGCCGTCCATGAACCGCTGCCGCATGAGGGCCCGTTTCCCTGGCGCGAGCTCGGCGAGGAACGCGCAGCTCGTTCCGTGAATCGACGAGCACATTCGGCATGGACTGGGGGCATCGTCAGGGGAGGCTCCGTGCGCGTTCTCAAGGGGAAGTGCCCCGTGGGAAACGCTCCTTCCGCGCGCATCAGGTCCACCGCAGTCGAACGCGCGGGGGGGCATGCCATGGTGGCGACGCGGTCCTGCGTAGGTCCGTCGAGGCTGGAGAGGGACGAGCCCGGATGGACCTCGCCCTGGTACGAGGCCCCCAAGGCTGGCCTGCGGTGCGCCACTGCCAAGGCGGATGGCGTCCACTCTCGAGAGTGAAGTCGAGCCAACCCAGCGGTGCACTCCGACGTGGCCCGCTCTCCCCTCGAAGGGCCTGTAGCGGCGGCAACAGCGAACGCTTCGTCCTGGCACCTGAAGAAAGCGCCCAGCGCCTCCTGACGAAACGTCGCTTCGTCCAGGGAGTGAGCCGGTGAGAACAGCAGGAGCTGTCTTCGCCGGCCCGTGGCCGGGGCGCCCGCCGACCCTCCTGGCAAGCAACCGGTAGCCGAGTGCTCTCCCCTGCGGGCGAGAGGCCCGAGCGGACTCCGCGGCTAGATCCACGAGGTCGCTCTCCCCACCCGAAGAAATCCGACGCCCTGCGATCAGAACGCTGGTGTTCACCGAATCCCGATGGTACAAGCCGCCCCCCTCGCACCGAAGCCCGCGCACTGGCGCGGAGCACTCCGTGGCGAGGATGTACCGACAGCACGGAATACAGCGGTCAACGAAGCGGGTTGACAGAAGATGCGGCGGTGATAGAAGCCGCGCCCCCGACGAAGAAGCCCGGGCAGCAGCAGGGCGGAAGCGGCGAGGGAGTCAACGAAGCAACGGTTGACACGGGATGCGGCGGAGAGATAGAAGCCGCGCCCTCCCGAAAGAAACAGCGGAAGCCACTGGGCGGCGCTGAAGATTTCGGGAAGCAGCAGAGAAGAAAGCAGAAATTGGGTGGTTGACAGCGGACGCGAAGATGAAATAGAAGAGGCGCCCCGCTGACGCCGGAAAGAAGTAGAAGGCGGCAGCAAGATAGCAGGAAGTCGCGGTTGAAACAAGCGGCTCGGTCTTTGAAAACCAAATAGCAAGCCCAAGAAGAAGAGAAGGATTGCGGAAACCGCAGTCAATCTTTGAGAAGGCACCAGCCAGGGAGCGCTGAG
>NZ_JAAIXY010000055.1 GCF_010894455.1 Myxococcus eversor
GTGTTGCGAGGCAGGCTGGTTGATGGACGAGCGCTCCGCCTGGTTGATGGGCATCACCGAGCGCGAGCGTCAGCGAGCGCGCTCGGTGATGGGAGCGGCCTACAGAGCGGCGGCGTCGGTGTCGAGCACGCGTGCGAGTACGTCGCGCTCGACGAGCTTCTTCTTGCGACGCGCGGCCTCGCGAAGCGCAGTGGTCGCGAGCCGGTCGATGTCGCGGTGAGCGCCGGAGGCAGCCTCGTGGAGCATCGCCATCGCGTCGGAGGCGAAGAGCTCTCGCTCGCAGCCCGCGTTCTTCAGGCGCAGGCGGAGGTACTCCGCGGTGTCATCGGGCCCAAGGGCGTCGATGGCGAGCCGGCGTGCGAGGCGGGAGGCGAGGCTCCGGTTGCGGCGCATCGCGAGCCGAGAGTCGAGTTCGGGCAAGCCGACGAGGATGAGGGAGAGGAGCGCCTTCGAATCCCACTGGTAGTTCAGGAGGATGTGGAGGTGGTCGAGCACGTCCTGGTGGAGCAGGTGCGCCTCGTCGAGGAGGAAGACGGGGTGGACACGCTCGCGACCGAGTTCCTCCACGTGGCTGGAGACGGCGTAGAAGACAGCGGCGGCGGTGGCGGACGGCGTGAGTCCGAGGGCAAGACACAGCTGGCGGTAGAAGTCGCGGCGGCCCAGCGTGGCGTTGTGGCAATAGGTGAGGCGGAAGCCCGCCTGGGGAAGCCGGTGACGCAGCGCGCGCAGGACGCACGTCTTGCCGACACCGGGCTCGCCCACCAGCATGACACTCTGCCGCTCGCGCACGGCTTCGCAGAGCTCCTCGACGAGGCCCGTCTTGGAGGCCGGCAGCCAGAGGTCCGCGTCGGCAATCTCCTTGGAGAAGGGCGCCTCGGAGAAGCCGAAGTGGGTGACGTAGGCGGGCGTCATGACTCACCTGCATCGCGATGCCGAGGAGGACGTCCGACGGCGCGGTCGAGCAGAGCCAGGGGCGGGTCAAACGCGGGGTGTGGCCGGTACGTCTCGTCGTGGACGGGAGGCCGACGCAGCGGCCTCTTGCGGCGCGAGTTCTTCACGGCGTCGACTGGGTGGAGGGTGTAGCGCTTGCCTTCGAATTCGGCCCAGGGCGTCTCCCCCAGGTCGACAAGGCAGCGGCACAGGTACACGAGGCGCCCGGCGAGGTGGCCTGCGTCGAGCTCGTAGTCGGCACCGTCGACGACGACGGTGGTGTCGCGACGCACGCGTCGGCGGGTACGGGTGGTGAGGGCCTCGCGCAGCTTCGCCTCGTCGAAGCCATCGGGCGCCCGGGGCGCGGCCTCGAAGACGGTATTGGGTGTCGCGCCCATGAGGGCCGCGTGCGAGGTGACGTGGTAGTGCGCGTCGAGGAAGGCGCAGAGGCGGACATTGACGTCGTGCAGCGAGGCGACGGGCCCGAGGAAGTCGAGGCAGCCCTCGCGCAGCGTGCGCCAGAAGCGCTCCATCTTCCCGCGGGCGGGGGCGTCATAGGGCCTGGCGTGCAAGAGCGACGTGCCGATGCGAGCGCACGCGGTGGCGAGCGTCTCGCCCCGGTACGTGGCGCCATTGTCCAGGTAGAGGGCGTCCGGCGGACCGTGCTTGCGCAGGGCGCGCACCATGAGGCCAAGCATGTCCACCTCGCGCTCGGTGTGGTGGGCCTCCAACGCCACGACGTACCGACTCGCGTCGTCCAGCAGCGCGTGGATGCGCAAGGGCAGCGACTTGCCCCCGACGGTGAGTCCAGGTCCGTGACACACGTCCGCGTGCCACAGGGCCATGGGGCGCTCGGCCTGCCAGCGCAAGCGCGTCTTCGTGCCGCTGCCGTCGCGCATCCCGACGCGGTCGAGTCCTGCTTCCGCGAAGAGGCGGCGCACCGTCGTCGACGAGACGGCTTCCTTCTCGAGCCGGCCATCGGTGACGAGCGTACGCAGGATGAGCGTCACGGACGCGGACGGGTACTCCCGCCGGATGTCGAGCAGCAGCTCGCGCTGGGCCGCCGAGAGCTGCTGGGCGCGGCCCTTGTCGCTGCGGCCGCGCGGGGCGAGGCCTGAGAGTCCGCGCTTCTTGTACGCGTAGTACCAGCGTTCGAGCGTGGCCGCCGAGTAGCAGTGGCTCACCTTGGCGCCCGGCGGCACGAAGCGCTGCTGGGCGAGGGACTCGAGCGCCGAGGCGAGCTGGCCTCGCTCCATCTGCGCCTGGGTGAGGACGCCGATGACTCCGTGGCGAAACACCGCCACCGCCTCGGCGTGGGACTTCGGGGTGAGGCTCTTCATTTCGCGCGGACTTCCCGTCCCCCCCTCATCCCGGCATGGGCCTCTTGGGAGAGCAGACGCCTACCGTCCCGCCATAGGCAGGCCTTCGAGGACGGGGCATGTCGGGTGGGACGCACTTGCGTGCGAGGTGAGCCGATGGCCGCGGAGCAAGCCCCTCAGTGAGCGCGCTCGGCTCCCCGGAACGAACAGGCGGACAGCGATGGCGGTCCCGTCGAAGGGAGCGCAAAGGCGGCGACTGTCGTCGCCGCTCGTGCGGCCACCGCTCGCGCCGTCCAGTCCGTGGGCGCCGGCCGTACGCAGCACAGCAGCGTCCCGACTCTGGCCTCCCCGGCCCAGCGGCAGAGGGCATCCCAGCGCCCAGCGCTCCCTGGCCCCACCACCTCCCACGGACTCACTCGCCTGCGCACCGCCGCGGCCGGCAGCGACTCGAGGCCCCACAGGGCGAGCGCCCAGGCGATGGCCGCGAGCGAATACAGCTTCCTGGCCAGCACCTCCGCGGGCACTACCGTCTGCGACACGCCGCACGCACGGCAGCGGTAGCGTCGCACGCGCAACTCCACGAGCACGGGCGACGCGCCAGCGTCCAGCGGCCCGCGCACCTGGCGGCTCCGGCTGCCATGCCCATGAAGCCCCAGGGGAGCTCCCACAGGGCGGCTCGCCGCTCCGCAAGCGGCGCAGCTCGCCGGACGTACAGCCGAGACGGACGGCATCTGTGCCGCCCAGGACTTGACGCCGACGCGCGTCCGTACGACTTCTTGGGGGCCTCGCTTCTCTCTCACACGTTGAGCGG
>NZ_JAAIXY010000056.1 GCF_010894455.1 Myxococcus eversor
ACACCCTCCCTCTCCCGGCTCGCCTCTCCGGCAACCCTTCCTTCCTCGACGTCCTCCTTCGCACCCGTGACGCCTGCCTCGGCGCCTACTCCCACCAGGAGCTTCCCTTCGAGAAGCTCGTCGAGGAACTCCACGTCGAGCGTGAGCCTGGACGCAGTCCGTTGGTCCAGGTCCTGTTCGCGCTCCAGAACGCACCCGGTGGACAGCTTCAGCTCCCCGGGATTCAGGTCGCTCCGCTGGAGTTGGAGACACGGACCTCGCGGTTCGAGCTGTTCCTCGCGCTGGAGGAAACCCCCGAGGGGCTCCGCGGCTCCATCGAGTACTCCACCGCGCTGTTCGCTCCTCGCACCATCGAGCGCATGGCGGAGCACTTCGTGCGACTCGTCGAGGCGTTCGTCCGTGCACCCGAGCGCCCCTGCGGACAGGTGCCGCTCCTCTCCGACGACGAGCAACGCCAGTGGCTCATCGACTGGAACCACACGGCGCGCCCGTACCCGTCCGAGTCGTCTCTCGTGCGCCTCTTCGATGCACAGGTGGCGCTGCGGCCCGAAGCCGTGGCGATTCGGCACGGTGAGCGCGTGCTCACCTATGCCCAGCTCGATGCACGGGCCAATGCGCTGGCCCGGGTGCTGCGTTCACATGGCGTCGACCGACGGCATCCACAGGTGGGCGTGTGCCTTCCTCGGTCCCCGGAGCTCATCGTCGCGTTCCTCGCGAGCCTCAAGGCCGGTGGAGCCTACGTCCCGCTCGACCCCGAGCACCCCACGGAGCGACTGGCCTTCATGGCCCAGGACGCCCGACTCGCGGCCATTGTCTCCCGCGATGCCCTGAGCGCGCGGCTGCCCGAAGGTCCGTGGCACGTGGTGAACCTGGATCGGCTCGGAGATGCACTGGAGGGTTCGGCGTCAACTCCGTGGGTGGACGACAGCACCGCCGACGACCTGGCGCACGTCATCTACACGTCGGGCTCCACGGGGCGGCCCAAGGGCGTCTGCATTCCACACCGGGGCGTGGTTCGCATGGCGCTGGACACGGACCACGTCCGACTGGGACCGGATGATCGGGTCGCGCAGGTGACCACGGTGACGTTCGACCTCTCCACCTTGGAGATCTGGGGCGCACTGCTCAACGGCGCCGCGCTCGTCATCCTCGACAAGGACGAGGTCATCCAGCCTGACGTCTTCGCGCGCCGACTGAAGGAGGAGCGTATCTCCGCGCTGGTCGTCGCCACCGCCATCTTCCACCACACCGCGCGCACGCACCCTGACGCCTTCGCGGGGCTGCGCTGGGTCATCTTCGGAGGAGAGGCCGCCGATGCGACGACTGTTCAACGCGTGCTCAACCACGGAGCGCCTGGCGCCTTGGTGAACGGCTACGGCCCCACCGAGAACACCACGTACAGCACCTGGTATCAGGCCCAGCCCTCCACCGAGCTGTCTGTCCCCATCGGGAGGCCCGTCTCCAACAGCACCGCGTATGTGCTCGATGCGAACCTGCAACCCGTTCCCCCAGGCGTCGCGGGTGAACTCTTTGTCGGCGGTGATGGACTCGCCTGGGGCTATTGGGACAGGCCCGACCTCACCGCCGAGCGCTTCATTCCCCATCCCTTCAGCACGACTCCGGGCGCACGCCTCTATCGCACGGGCGACCTCGTTCGTTTCCGTCCGGATGGTGAGCTGGACTTCATCGGTCGCCGCGACTCGCAGGTGAAGCTGCGCGGCTTCCGCATCGAGTTGGGGGAAGTGGAGAGCGCGCTGCGCGCCCATCCCGACGTGCGCGACGCCGTCGTGCTCGTGCGTGAGGACTCGCCGGGTGACAAGCGACTGGTCGCCTACGTCGTGACGCGAACGTCCGGGACACTGGTGCGTGAGCACCTGCGGCAACAGCTTCCCAGCTACATGATGCCCTCGGCGGTCGTCGTCCTCGACGTGCTTCCACTCACGCCCAACGGCAAGGTGGATCGCCGCGCCCTGCCAGCGCCTGAGTTCGGACCGCTGGAGACGGACTCGTTCGTCGCGCCACGCACGGAGCTGGAGTCGCGGCTCGCCGCCATCTGGACCGCGGTGCTTCATCTCGACCAGGTCAGCGTCACCGCGAACTTCTTCGACCTCGGCGGACATTCACTGCTCGCCACCCAGGTCATCTCTCGCATCCAGGAGCACCTGGGTGCGCTGGTTCCAGTCCGCGCGCTGTTCGAGGCGCCATCCATCGAGTCGCTCGCTCGCGTCATCGAGCAGCGCCAAGGCGCCTCCGAGGTTCAGACGAACCTGGCTCTGATTCCGACTGTGGGCAGAGATGCGCCGCCGCCGCTCTCCTTCGCGCAGGAACGCCTCTGGTTCCTCAGCCAGCTCCACGGGCATCAGGCCGTCTACAACATGCCCTTCGCGCTCCGGCTGGAGGGCGCTCTCGACGTCACCGCGCTCCATGACAGCCTCCGCGCGCTCGTCCTCCGGCACGAGGCTCTCCGCACTCGCTTCCCGGGCGACGGCGCGCCCTCTCAGCACATCTCCGACTCGCCTGACTTCGACTGGGGACTCGTCGACCTCTCGGCCTCTGCCAGCCCCGACGAGGAGGTCCTTCGCCTTCTCCAGCTCGACGCCGAGACGTCCTTCAACCTCGCCCTCGGGCCCCTCTTCCGTGCGCGCCTCTTCCTCCTCGCGCCTCAACGACATCTGCTGCTGCTCAACCTCCACCACATCGTCTCAGACGGCTGGTCCTTCGGCGTCCTCTACCAGGAGCTCTCCGCCGAGTACCTCTCGCGCCTCCAGGGTGTTCCTACTCCCCTGGCCCCGCTCTCCATCCAGTACGCCGACTTCTCCTCCTGGCAGCGCACCTGGCTCTCCGGCGACACCCTCTCCTCCCAACTCGACTTCTGGACCCGCCTCCTCGACGGCGTCCCTCACGT
>NZ_JAAIXY010000057.1 GCF_010894455.1 Myxococcus eversor
TCCGCTGGCTCGCCAACGGCTCTCTCGAGTTCCTCGGCCGCTCCGACTTCCAGGTGAAGGTGCGCGGCTTCCGCATTGAGCTGGGCGAAGTCGAGGCCGCCGTCCGCCTCTTCTCCGGCATCCAGGAGGCCGTCGTCCTCGCTCGCGAGGATGTCCCCGGTGACAAGCGTCTCGTCGCCTACTTCACCTCCGCCGAATCCTCCGTCGACACCTCGGCTCTGCGCGCTTTCCTGCTCCAGCGCCTGCCCGAGTACATGGTGCCGGCCGCGCTCGTCTCGCTCCCGTCCTTCCCCCTCTCCGCCAACGGCAAGCTCGACAGGAAGGCGCTCCCGCCTCCCGACTTCGCCGCCGCCACTTCTGGCGACGACTTCGATCCACCTTCCACTCCTACCCAGACGCGTCTTGCCTCCATCTTCGCCGACGTCCTCGGCCTGGAGCGCGTCAGCGTCCACGGCGACTTCTTCGAGTTGGGCGGCCACTCCCTCCTCGCCACCCAGGTCGTCTCCCGCATCCGCTCCACCTTCGACGTTGAGTTGCCCCTCGGTGAGCTCTTCTCTTCTCCCACCGTCGCGCTTCTCTCCGCGCGGCTGGAGTTGCTCCACGGCTCCTCGTCTCGCCAGCCCGCCCTCGTCCCTGTCGACCGCACTCAGCCGCTGCCCCTCTCCTTCGCCCAGCAGCGCCTCTGGTTCCTCGACCAACTCCAGCCTGGCGCTTCCACCTACAACATCCCCTGGGCTCTCAAGCTCACTGGCAACCTCAACGCGGAGGCGCTGCTCCAGTCCCTCAACGCGCTGATTCAGCGCCACGAGGTGCTTCGCACCCACTTCGCCATTCACGAAGGCCAGCCCGTCCAGCGCATCCAGCCGGATGTCCGCGTGGCGCTGCCCGTCGTGGACCTGCGCGCCCTGGACTCCTCCGCTCGCGACGCTGAAGCCCAGCGGCTGATGCGTGAGGAAGCGCTTCACTCATTCGACCTGTCTCGTGGCCCCCTGGTGCACGCCTCCCTCGTGCGCCTCGCCGATGACGAGTACCTCCTGCTCGTCACCGCTCACCACATCGTCTCCGACGGCTGGTCCATCGGCGTCATCGTGCGGGAGATTGCGGCCTTCTATCGTCAGTTCGCTGGTGGTGAGCCTGCGCAGCTCGCGCCGCTGCCCATCCAGTACGCCGACTTCTCCGTCTGGCAGCGTCAGTGGCTCCAGGGCGACGTCCTCGCCGAAGAGCTTGCCTGGTGGAGGCAGCAGCTCTCCGACGCTTCCACTTCGCTCGAACTGCCCACCGACAGGCCGCGTCCCGCGGTCCAGACGTATCGCGGCGCAGTGGTCCCCATCGCGCTGTCGCGCGAATTGACGCAGGCCGTGAAGGCCCTGGCTCAGCGCGAGGGCGCCACGCCCTTCATGGTGCTGTTGGCCTCGTTCCAGACCTTGCTGTCTCGATACTCGGGCCAGGATGACATCTCCGTCGGCTCGCCCGTCGCGAACCGCAATCGCTCCGAGACCGAAGGCCTCATCGGCTTCTTCGTCAACACGCTGGTCCTTCGTGCGCGAATCGGCTCACGTCAGTCCTTCCGTGAGCTGCTCTCACAGGTTCGCACGTCGACCCTGGCCGCCTACGAGCACCAGGATGTCCCCTTCGAGAAGCTCGTCGAGGAGCTCCAGCCTCAGCGCGACCTGAGCCGCTCGCCCCTCTTCCAGGTCACCCTCACCCTTCAGAACGCGCCCGAAGAGGAACTCGAGCTCCCCGGTCTCACCCTCAGCGGGATGGCCGCGAGCATCGAGACCTCGAAGTATGACTTCAGCCTTTTGCTCGAAGAGGGCGCCAACGGCTTCACCGGTATCCTCAACTACAACACCGACCTCTTCGACGCGGCGACCATGGAGCGCCTCGCTCAGCACTACGCGGTGCTGCTCGGGGGGCTGACTGCTTCGCCCGATGTCCAGCTCGCCTCGGTTGCGATGCTGACGCCGGACGAGAAGCAGGTGCTTCCTTCGTGGACCGGCATCACGTCCGCCTACCCGCGCGACGCGTCCATTCACTCCCTCTTCGCTCAGCAGGCTGCTCGCTCGCCCGACGCTGTCGCTGTCGTCTCCGGCGAGGAGTCGCTCTCCTACGCCCAGCTCGACTCGCGCTCCAACCAGCTCGCTCACTACCTGCGCTCGTTGGGTGTGCTTCCGGGCTCTCGCGTCGCTGTCCGCCTCGACCGCTCCGCCGACCTCATCATCGCCCTCCTCGCCATCCTCAAGGCGGGGGCCGCCTACGTCCCTCTCGACAAGGCCTGGCCTTCCGAGCGCCTCGCCTTCGTCCTCCGCGAGTCCGCCGCTGGCGTCGTCCTCTCTCACTCCGACGTTGTCGACGACTTGCCGGCCTTTGGCGCCGTCCTCCTCGTCATCGACGAGGAGGCTTCTCGTATCGCAGGTCAGCCTTCTTCCGCGCTGCCTCTGGATGTGACGGGCAATGACCTTGCCTACGTCATGTTCACCTCCGGCTCCACGGGCGAGCCCAAGGGTGTCTGCGTCCCTCACCGCGGCGTCACTCGCCTCGTCTCTTCCTCCTTCATCTCCTTCTCTTCCTCCGACGTCTGGCTCCACGCCGCCCCCGTCGCCTTCGACGCCTCCA
Organism: Myxococcus eversor; assembly: GCF_010894455.1. GTDB lineage: Bacteria > Myxococcota > Myxococcia > Myxococcales > Myxococcaceae > Myxococcus > Myxococcus eversor. The sequence goes on from NZ_JAAIXY010000057.1 coordinate 2,617, forward strand.
CCCTCGAAATCTGGGGCGCCCTCCTCCACGGCTCCAAGCTCGTCCTCGCTCCTCCTCACTCGCTGTCTTTGGAAGAGCTGGGCTCGCTGCTCGTCCGCGAGGGAATCTCTTCCCTCTGGCTCACCGCTGCTCTCTTCGAGCAGATGGTTGCCACTCAGCCCGTTGCGCTTGCCGGTGTCCGCCAGGTGCTCGCCGGTGGTGACGTCCTTCCGCCGTCCCGCGTCCGCGAGCACCTCGCTC
>NZ_JAAIXY010000058.1 GCF_010894455.1 Myxococcus eversor
TGTTGCTGAGCGAAGTGGTTGATGGAGATCGCGGTCGCGACGAGCGCGCTGGTTGCCGGGAAGGGATGTTGCAGGTCGCGCGGAGTCCAGCAGCGAGCCGGATTCTGGCGCGCCACGCTGCGTGAGGTAGTCCCCGGGGCGCTGAGAGGACGGGGCGCGGCGGTGTTCGCCAGCTCGCGTGCGAGAAAGGTGACCTGGAGCGTGCGCCAACACGCTCACAGGTCGAGCGCCCCGCTTGACGTGTGAGAGAGAAGCGAGGCACCCAAGGAGTCGTACGGACGCGCGTCGGCGTCAAGTCCTGGGCGGCACAGATGCCGTCCGTGTCGGCGGTACGCCCGGCGAGCTGCGCCGCTTGCGGCGCGGCGAGCCGCCCTGTGGGAGGGCCGCTGGGGCTTCATGGGCATGGCAGCCGGAGCCGCCAGGTGCGCGGGCCGCTGGACGCTGGCGCGTCGCCCGTCCTCGTGGAGCTGCGCGTGCGACGCTACCGCTGCCGTGCGTGCGGCGTGTCGCAGACGGTAGTGCCCGCGGAGGTGCTGGCCAGGAAGCTGTATTCGCTCGCAGCCATCGCCTGGGCGCTCGCCCTGTGGGGCCTCGAGTCGCTGACGGCTGCGGCGGTGCGCAGGCGCGTGAGTCCGTGGGACGTGGTGGGGCCGGGGAGCGCCGGGCGCTGGGACTCCCTCCGCCGCTGGGCCGGGGAGGCCAGGCGCGGGAGGCTGCTCTGCTGCGTGCGCTTGGCGCCCACGGACTGGACGGCGCGAGCGGTGGCCGCACGAGCGGCGTCGACAGTCGCCGCCTTCGCGCTACCGGGGACGGGACCGCCATCGCTGTCCGCCTGTGCCTTCCGGGGGGCCGAGCGCGCTCGCTGAGGGACTCGCTCCGCGTCCCTCGGCTCGCCCCGCTTTAGAAGTCCGTCCCACCCGACAAGCCCCGTCCTCGAAGGCCTGCCTATGGCGGGACGGTAGGCGTCTGCCCTCCCAAGAGGCCCATGCCGGGATGAGGGGGGGACGGGAAGTCCGCGCGAAATGAAGAGCCTCACCCCGAAGTCCCACGCCGAGGCGGTGGCGGTGTTTCGCCACGGAGTCATCGGCGTCCTCACCCAGGCGCAGATGGACCGAGGCCAGCTCGCCTCGGCGCTCGAGGCCCTCGCCCAGCAGCGCTTCGTGCCGCCGGGCGCCAAGGCGAGCCACTGCTACTCGGCGGCCACGCTCGAGCGCTGGTACTACGCGTACAAGAAGCGCGGCCTCTCAGGCCTCGCCCCGCGCGGCCGCAGCGACAAGGGCCGCGCCCAGCAGCTCTCGGCGGCCCAGCGCGAGCTGCTGCTCGACATCCGGCGGGAGTACCCGTCCGCGTCCGTGACGCTCATCCTTCGCACGCTCGTCACCGATGGCCGGCTGGAGAAGGACGCCGTCTCGGCGACGACGGTGCGCCGCCTCTTCGCGCAAGCAGGACTTGACCGCGTCGGGATGCGCGACGGCAGCGGCACGAAGACGCGCCTGCGCTGGCAGGCCGAGCGCCCCATGGCCCTGTGGCACGCGGACGTGTGTCATGGGCCTGGACTCACCGTCGGGGGCAAGTCGCTGCCCTTGCGCATCCACGCGCTGCTGGACGACGCGAGTCGGTACGTCGTGGCGCTGGAGGCCCACCACACCGAGCGGGAGGTGGACATGCTGGGCCTCATGGTGCGCGCCCTGCGCAAGCACGGTCCGCCGGACGCTCTCTACCTGGACAATGGCGCCACGTACCGGGGCGAGACGCTCGCCACTGCGTGCGCTCGCATCGGCACATCACTCTTGCACGCCAGGCCCTATGACGCCCCCGCCCGCGGGAAGATGGAGCGCTTCTGGCGCACGCTGCGCGAGGGCTGCCTCGACTTCCTCGGGCCCGTCGCCTCCCTGCACGACGTCAATGTCCGCCTCTGCGCCTTCCTCGACGCGCACTACCACGTCACCTCGCACGCTTCCCTCATGGGCGCGACACCGAAAGACGTCTTCGAGGCCGCGCCCAGGGCGCCCGATGGCTTCGACGAGGTGAAGCTGCGCGAGGCCCTCACCACCCGCATCCGCCGGCGCGTGCGGCGCGACACCACCGTCGCTGTCGATGGCGCCGACTACGAGCTCGACGCAGGCCACCTCGCCGGACGCCTCGTGCACCTGTGCCGCTGCCTTGTCGACCTGGGCGAGACTCCCTGGGCCGAATTCGAGGGCAAGCGCTACACACTCCACCCAGTCGACGCGGTGAAGAACGCGCGCCGCAAGAGGCCGCTGCGTCGGCCTCCCCTCCACGACGAGACGTACCGGCCACACCCCGCGTTTGACCCGCCCCGCGCGCTCCTCGACCGCGCCGTCGGGCGTCCTCCTCGGCATCGCGATGGAGGTGCTTCATGACGCCCGCCTACGTCACCCACTTCGGCTTCTGCGATGCGCCCTTCTCCAAGGAGATTGCCGACGCGGACCTCTGGCTGCCAGCTTCCAAGACGGACCTCGTCGAGCAACTCTGCGAGGCCGTACGCGAG
>NZ_JAAIXY010000059.1 GCF_010894455.1 Myxococcus eversor
CCTCACCCAGCGTGGCGTGCCAGCATCCGGCTCGCTGCTGGACTCCGCGCGGCCTGCAACATTCCTTCCCGGCAACCAGCGCGCTCGTCGCGACCGCGCTCTCCATCAACCACTTCGCTCAGCAACAGCAAGGACGTGCGGGTGGACCTAACCCGGCGTCTCGCGGCAATCGGCGGCCGGGTGGATGCCCACCAGCGGGCACGCCAAGAAGCTGACCGGCGTGCGCGCGACGGCGGACCGGACGCCAGTACCGGCGGGGGTGCTGGCTCATCAGAAGGGCATGAAGGAGTCGTGGTGCCTGGCCACCAGCCTGGGGGCCGCCAGCGCGCGTCGGGTGGTGGACCTCTACTCCCGGCGCTTCTCGTGCGAGGAGACGTTCCGGAACGTGAAGGATTTGAGATTGGGGATGGGACGGTCCTCGGTGCGAGTGAAGAGTCCCGAGCGCAGAGACAGGCCGCTGCTGGTGAGCGCCATGGCGCACGTGCTGCTGAAGCTGCTGGGAGCCGCTGGCGCGAGCCTCGGCATGAAGAAGGGGCTGAAGGCCCACACGGTGAAGACTCGCACCTACCCGCTCTTCCGCCAGGGCTGCATGTATTACCAAGCCATCCCGATGATGAAGGAGGAGCGATTGCGGCCCCTCGTTGAACGCTTCGCCGAACTCCTCCACCGCCACCATGTCTTCCAAGAAGCGCTCGGCTTCAGATGAGGGGATGGCTCAGCCCCTACCCCACGGTCTTTCTTCCTCACCCCTGTTCACGTGGTCTGGCGGGCGTTCCAGGGGTTGTTCATGGCGCTGAGCCAACGGGCCATCGGCGCGCTGCTGGCCGGCAACGACCGTCGGCCGCGCGCGCGCCGTCCTCGGGGTTCCGGGCTGGGGCAAGGGGCTGCTGCTGGCGGCGGCCGCCGTCGGCCTGACCTTGGCGGGGGCGGCCCTGGCGGTCGTCCTGGCTTTCCAGGTAGCCCGACGGCAGGGTGTGCACTTATGAGGCTCAGCCCCGAAGCTCGCCTTCGCAGGCCTGGTACCCGGCGATGAAGGGGCGCAGCCCCTGTGCCCACCCAAGAATCAGACAAGCCCGAGGAGACCGGGCGCCGCCGAGCCGAGCTGATGTCTTTCTTGTCCCAGGCAACGCCCGGGCGCCGGAGCCGTGTCGCCGCTGTCCCCTTGTGGCCGACCTTCATCCATAAGAAGATGGCAAGGTCATGAATCCGATGTCTTGGATTATGGCCAGTCATTATTCACGCCCACGAAGGAAGCCACGATGAAGAAACGATATCTTGGGATTGCAATGCTGGGAGCGACCATCACCGCCGGCGCGGTGTACGCGCTTCCTATCAAGGACACCTCAGCGGAGGCCTGGGAGGGCTACGAAGCATCCCTCAAGAATGGGTATTGCACGCCCCTCAACGAGAATTGGAATCCCTATTCCGAAGACAGCATCTACCGAGGAGCACCCAAGTCGAAAGATGGGCGGTCGAAGTGGAAGGTCCTCCCCTGCACGATCGATCGCACCTCCTTCAACCAGCACTATGCCGATGAAGCTGATGAAAACCTCCCGAGCGCCCTTTGCGGCGGCGCCATCTTTCCAATGAGCGCCAGTCAGCCCGGTCCCGGCATGAACTGCATGGACAACAAGGCGTGCTACGAGGAGTTCGTCAAGAAGGTCAAGTCGCTCAAGTGCGTGTACAAGAAAGGAGAGGCCAAGCTGGTCCTGGAGCGAGATGTTCTCGTTGCCTATGTCAGCTCGGAGGCGCTCCACGGGGCGGGCTGGGTCGGCCGCGATTTCAAGAAGCTGTTCGCTTCCTACAAGTGAGAAACGCAAGCCGCGCTCATCTCCGAGAAGCGTGGGCCGGTCCTGCCCCGACAAGGGTGTAGATGTCGAGCAGGGACGCGCGGGAAACGGGGAAGCGCCTTGGTGAAACCAACCGAGACGGTCTCCCCCCTGGCAGGGGCGCCGAGGAGTCCCTGTGTCAGGGAAGATGTCGCCTCCAGCAGACACACGCCCTCTCCTCCTCCAGCACCGGCTCCGCCCCTGCTTGAGGGGCACTCACCTCTCGCGACAGGGAAGGAGTATGAGGAAGACGCCTTCCCCATCTACCTCCACACACATCTCCACGCACCCCGGACGGTCCGTCGGAAATAGATACACATCACGGAGCAAGTACCTCCACCCCACTCCATCGTCTGGATTCAGGGATGGGATGGCCCGTGCGTCGGGTCCTCCGCCTCCCCCCCCGAGGAGGACCTGCCATGGCCAACCTGTCACAACGCATTCTTCTATATCTGTCCATTCTGTCGTTTCCCGTGGGCTGTGAGCTTGCCCCGGTTCCGTGGACAGCGTGGTTATGCTGCCTGCGCAACCGGTGAGGCTGTCCGCTCATACTCCACCGGGCTTACGTAGCCCAGCGAGGAGTGGCGACGCTGACGGTTGTAGAAGAC
>NZ_JAAIXY010000005.1 GCF_010894455.1 Myxococcus eversor
GCGGGAAACCGCGTGGGAGAGTAGGTCGCTGCCGGATTCTTTTTGAGAGAAGCCCTCGTCGCCTCGTGCGACGGGGGCTTTTCCTTTTGCGGGCTACGGAGTCCCCCTGCCTCGACGGCGGGGTGCCCGGGCTTTGGTCAGGGCGGCCTCCACGGCTCGCCGCGGGCCCGTGGGGACTCGGGGCGCCTCTTTCGTGCCCGGTGGGGCTCGCGCCTGGCTTTCAGGGCAGCCGCAGCACCACCTTGCCCACCGTCGCGCGTGACTCGAGCTGCTGGTGCGCCCGCACCGCCTCTCCCAGCCCGAACGTCCCCCTCGAACTGCTGGGGCGGCTGCCGGGATCTCCTGGGTGGATCAGCTCCCCGCCGGGCAGCCTCGCGCGGCGCTCTGCGTCGCTGGATCAGGCACGCGGCGATGGACCCTGTGGGGCGCCACCTCCAGGCTCGGAGCAGGGGATGTCCGACATGTGACGCGCCGCCTCCTTCCTGCTCCTGCTTCCAGGGGCCTCAGAGGCGCTCAAGTTGCCGGATTCCTTGGGGTTTCAGGGGTGTACGCATGTTTGACTCGCTACAAAGGCTGAGACTAGAGTCCAGTCCTCCGCCCGGTCTGCGCTCCGCCTGCCGCGGTGCTCCCCCCGGCCCCGGACGCTCCACGAGATGAAGAAGCCGACCCTTTTTGGGAAGTACCTGCTCCTCGAGCGCATCAACGTCGGCGGAATGGCCGAGGTGTTCATCGCGAAGGCCTTCGGCGTCGAGGGCTTCGAGCGAATCCTCGCCATCAAGAAGATCCTCCCCACGATGGCGGAGGACGAAGAGTTCATCACGATGTTCATCGATGAGGCGCGGATCAGCGTTCAGCTGAACCACGCCAACGTCGTGCACATCCACGAACTCGGGAAGCACGACGACGCGTACTTCATCGCCATGGAGTACGTCGCGGGGCGCGACGTGCGGACCATCCTGGAGCGCTACCGGCGGCGCAAGGAGATCATGCCCACCGCGCAGGCGGTGTTCATCGCCTCCAAGCTCTGTGATGGCCTGGATTACGCCCACCGGAAGAAGGACGCGCGCGGGCAGGACCTGCACATCATCCACCGCGACGTGTCGCCGCAGAACGTCCTCATCTCCTACGAGGGTGAGGTCAAGGTCATCGACTTCGGTATCGCCAAGGCGGCCAACCGCTCGCAGAAGACGCAGGCCGGCATCCTCAAGGGCAAGTTTGGCTACATGAGCCCGGAGCAGGTCCGGGGCATGCCCATCGACCGGCGCAGCGACATCTTCGCCGTGGGCGTGCTGCTCTACGAGATGCTCACCGGCGAGAAGCTCTTCGTCGGCGAGTCGGACTTCTCCACGCTGGAGAAGGTGCGCAACGCGGACGTCCCGCTGCCCCGCGAGTTCAATCCGAACATCCCCGCGGGGCTGGAGAAGGTCGTCCTCAAGGCGCTCGCCCGTGAGACCGAGGACCGCTACCAGTGGGGCTCGGACCTGGCCGAGGACCTGATGCGCTTCCTGCTGGCCGGGGATGCCATCTACTCGTCGAAGCACTTGTCCTCCTACATGAAGGAGGCCTTCGCCGAGGACATGCTCCGCGAGGCGGAGAAGATGGAGCGCTACGCGGGAATCGAGCGCCCGGATCAAATCGAGGCCTCCGGCGTCACCGCGCCGCCCTCCGCGCAGGCGCGTCAGGGCCCAAAGCGCGCGCCTCCCTCGGTGGTCGTCGCGGGTTCTCCCGCCGGCCGCGCGCCCACCGCTCCGGCCCATCCCGCCCCGAACTACATTCCTCCTCCCACGGACGAGGAATTGGAGGCGATGGACGGCGGTGGCGCCGACAAGACGCAGATCGTCGACTCGACCCAGACCTTCATGTCCCCGGAGACGCGCGTCGCCGAGAGCAGCGTGCTCGTGGACGACAGCATCACGGGTCGCTCGGAGATTCCGACCCTGCAGGGCAGTGGCACCAATGCGGCGTACCCGTCGCGAGAGCCCGAGCCCTCGATGCGCAAGGGCAAGAGTGGCCCCAAGTCCCAGGTCGTCATCGCCAGCGAGGACGGCGAGGCCTACGCGGGCGCGACGATGATCGGCCCCGCGCCGACCGCGCCCCCCACGCGCTCGAAGCCCTCGGCGGAGCCGCCCGAGGAGACCACCGGAAACATCACCGTCTCCGCCAACAACGGGCGCGGCAATCGTGCTTCGCAGCGTGCGCCGTCTCCGCAGCACCAGGAGTCCGGGGCCTATGACGCGCCTGACGATGGTGCCTACGCGACGGACGGCTATGGCTCGCAGGAAGGAGCCTATCCCGACGACTCGCAGGACCACGACGAGGTCACCGGGACGAAGACTCCCGCTCCCGCGCCGAAGAAGGGCGCCAAGGCCACCGCGAAGCCCGTTCCCGTCAAGGCCAAGTCCAAGTCACGGCCCGCCGCGAAGGGCTCGCCCCTGCAGTCGCTGGCGAACCTTCCCAAGCCGGTGCTCTTCGGCTCCGCGGCTGGCATCGCCGTGGTGGTGCTGCTCCTGTTGGTCGTGTTGTTCAGCGGCCCTTCCGGCGAGCAGGTCTCCTTCTCCGTGCCGCAGCCTGGCGCCGTCGTCGAAGTGAACGGGCAGCGGGTCGAGCCCAACATGATGCTGGCTCTGCCGCCGGGCGACTACGAGGTCGTGGCCAGTGCGCCCGGGCACAAACCCGAAAAGAAGTTCGTGACGGTCGTCGAAGGCCCGCCCCTCGCCGTGTCCTTCAACCTGGTTCCCGAGGTGGCGGCTGCCGCCCCGCCAGAGGAGCCACCCGCGAGGCCCTCGGAGCCCGTGGCCAACGCGGGTTCGGGCACCACCGTGGACCCCGGACAGGCGGTCGTGCCTCCTCCCGCCCAGAACCCGGATCCTCAGCCCGTCGCGGCCAACGACCCGCCTCCTCCGGAGAACCCTCCCACCCAAGGCACGGAGACCCCCACGCCGCCGCCCACCCAGAAGCCTCCTCCCGAGGCCCCTGTCGTGGAGAACAAGCCCGTGGAGCCGCCTCCGCCTCCGCCGGCCAGGAAGCTCGCCGCCATCTTCGACGGTGAGGCGGGCGCGGAGATCTCCGTGAACGGCAAGAAGGTCGGACGCACTCCGGATGCGCGTCTCGCCAACCTGGAGTTGGGGAAGACCTACCAGTTCACCGCGAAGCTCGCGGGCTACAAGCCGTACGCAGGACAGTTCCTCGCCAAGGGCGACGCGGACGAGTTGACCATCTCCTTCGACCTCATCAAGGAGGAGAAGCGCCCCGTCGAGACGGTGGTGAAGCCCCCGCCTCCTCCTTCGAACCCGACGCCTCCGAAGTCGAAGGCCACGGGCATGCTGGCGTGCAGCACGAAGCCCGCAGGCGCGGAAATCCTTGTCGACGGCAAGAAGACGGGACGTCAGACGCCGGTGACGCTCGGCAGCCCCCTCGTGCTCCCAGTGGGCAAGAGGAAGATCTCCTTCAAGCTCAATGGCAAGACGACCAAGCCCCAGGTGGTCTTAATCTCCGAGAACAAGATGGAGAAGCTGGTCAACGTCGCCATCGAGTGACGCAGTCGGGCATCAAGCGTCGTCGTCGAATTGTTGAATGAAGTGGTGCCGGGCGCGGTATGACGCCCGGCCCGCGACGCTACATGCTGAGGTGATGCGCCATGCAATCGACGCCCATCCGGGGCAAGGCCGAGGCCGGTCCCGCGCAACAGCCGTTTTCATATCCGCTCCGCCGTGAGTTTGTGGAACCCGACTGGCGGCGCATCCCCGGCTACAAGGACGTCACGCAGGCGGAGTGGGAGAGCTCCGTCTGGCAGCGCAAGCACACCGTCAAGAACCTGAAGGAGCTCAAGGCCACCCTGGGGGCGCTGCTCCCGGACGACCTGGCGGAGAGCCTCGAGCGGGATCAGCGCGAGCGCGCGACGATGTCCATCCTCGTCCCGCCGCAGATGCTCAACACGATGGACTATCAGGACCTGTGGAGGGATCCGGTGCGGCGCTACATGCTGCCCGCCTTCGCGGACCGCCTCACCGAGTGGACCAATCACCCGAAGGCCAGCCGTGACAGCCTCCACGAGCAGGACATGTGGGTCGTCGAAGGTCTGACGCACCGCTATCCGACGAAGGTGCTCGCGGAGATGCTGCCGACGTGTCCCCAGTACTGCGGGCACTGTACGCGCATGGACCTGGTGGGCAACGACGTCCCCCAGGTCAGCAAGCACAAGTTCTCCATCGGTCCGAAGGACCGCTACGAGCAGATGCTCGAGTATCTGCGCCGCACCCCGACGGTGCGCGACGTGGTGGTCTCCGGCGGCGACATCGCGAACCTGCCCATCCAGCAGCTCGAGCCCTTCGTCAGCTCGCTGATGGACATTCCGAACATCCGGGACATCCGTCTGGCCAGCAAGGGGCTGATGGCCATCCCCCAGCACTTCCTCCAGGACTCGGTGCTCCAGGGGTTGGACAGGCTGGCGAAGAAGGCCGTGGAGCGGGGCGTGGACCTGGCGATGCACACGCACGTCAACAACGCCGCGCAGCTCACCCCGCTGGTGGGCAAGGCCGTGCGCAAGCTGCTGGACATGGGCTTCCGCGACGTGCGCAACCAGGGCGTGCTGTTGCGTGGCATCAATGACAGCGCGCAATCACTGCTCGAGCTGTGTTTCACGCTGCTCGACCACGCGAAGATCCTGCCGTACTACTTCTACATGTGCGACATGATCCCCAACAGCGAGCACTGGCGGCTGTCGGTGGCTCAGGCTCAGCGGCTCCAGCACGACATCATGGGCTACATGCCCGGCTTCGCGACGCCGCGCATCGTCTGTGACGTGCCCTTCGTGGGCAAACGCTGGGTCCATCAAGTCGCGGAGTATGACCGCACCCGCGGCATCTCCTACTGGACCAAGAACTACCGGACCGGCATCGAGGCGAATGACCCCGAGGCCCTCGAGCGGAAGTACGAGTACTTCGACCCCATCGACTCGCTGCCCGAAGAGGGTCAGGCGTGGTGGCGGGAGCAGATCAAGGCGGCGTGATGGACACCCCCGCGGTTGCGATGAGTGTGGCGGCGGACTTGCGCACCGAGCGCACCTCGCTCAGTGATGCGGGGCGCCGTCGCCTGTTTCCCCAGGCCACCGATGCGGAGTGGAACGACTGGCGCTGGCATCAGCGCCATGCCGTGCGCGGGTTGGAGCAGTTGGAGCGCTTCATCCCGCTGACCGCTGATGAACGCGCGGGCGTCCAGGAGACGTCCTCGCTGTTCCGCATCGGCATCAGCCCGTACTACCTGTCGCTCATCGACCCGGAGCATCCGTTCTGCCCGGTCCGCATGCAGTCCATTCCCGTGCGGGCCGAGGCTCGCGTGCGTCCCGGCGAGCTGGAGGATCCGCTCGGCGAGGACAAGACGCGGCCAGAGGAGTGCATCGTCCACAAGTATCCCGACCGGGTGCTGTTCCTGGCGCTGGATACGTGCTCCGTCTATTGCCGCCACTGCACGCGGCGGCGCATCACCCAGGGCGGCGTCGCGGAGTTGTCCAAGGAGCAGATGCGCCGCGGCATCGACTACGTCCGGCGCCACCCCGAGGTGCGTGACGTCCTCATCTCGGGCGGAGATCCGTTCCTGCTGAGCGAGCAGCGCCTGGATGAGCTGCTCGCGCCGCTGAGCGAGATTCCGCATGTGGAGATGATTCGCATTGGCACCCGCGTCCCCGTGGTGCTGCCCATGCGCGTCACGGATGCGCTGGCGAGCACGCTGCGCCGCCATGCGCCTGTCTTCGTCGTCACGCACTTCAATCACCCGAAGGAAGTGACGCCCGAGGCGCGCGAGGCGTGTGAGCGATTGGTGGACCACGGTGTCCCCGTGGAGAACCAGGCCGTGCTGATGCGGCAGCTCAACTCGGACGCGCGCATCATCAAGGAACTCTCACACCTGCTGCTGCGCAGCCGCGTGCGGCCGTACTACCTGCACCAGATGGACGTGGCCGAAGGCTGCGAGCACCTGCGCACGCCCATCGCGAAGGGCCTGGAAATCATCCAGCAGCTTCGCGGCCACACCACCGGACTCGCAGTGCCGCACCTCGCGGTGGACCTGCCCGGCGGCGGCGGCAAGGTGACACTCCAGCCGGACTACGTCGTCGAGCGGGGCGAGCGGGAGACGGTGTTCCGCAACTACAAGGGCGAGCGCTACGCCTACCCGGAGCCGGAAGAAACAGACTGCTCTTGTCCGTATGACGAGACGTGGCGCGCTCGTGCCCAGGAGTACGGCTACCTTCGGAAGGGCTGAGGCTGAGCGGCAGTGGCTCCCGGCGTTGTGCTACCGGGAGCGGACGCCCGGGAAGCTCACTCGTCGTCCGAGGACTTCTTCCGGGCCTTCTTCTTCACCTTGGTTGTCTGCGAGCTGGGGCGACGCGCGGCCTTCTTGGCGGGCTGGTCGTCCCCTCCGCCCATGATTTCCACGGGCACCTGGTCCTCGCCCGCCGCAGCGGCCTGGGCTCCCACGGCGCCACCCTCCTCGCCGCCTTCTTCACCCTCCACGGGGATGCCAATCTGGACTTCGGGGTTGTCGCCCTCGTTGGACTCCAGCTCGACGGGGTTGTCGTTGTCGAAGCCGTTCTGAATCGAGACTTCCTTCTCCTCGGTGGGCTTCGCCGCGGCCGGCTTGGACGCCTTGGACTGCTCCTCCAGGCGCTGCCCCTCCGCCTTCGCCCGCTCATTGCCCTCGCGTCCCATCCGCGCGGTGAAGCGGTCGTATTCCTTCGCGGTGACGCCGTGCTTCTCCAGCACCGAGGTGGTGGCCGCAGACTGCTTCCGCGTGGCCTGCCCGCGCTCCTCGTTGCTCATCTCCGAGGGTTTGCGATTGCCGTACTCGTCGTCCACCTTCTTCATCGCCGCCGCTTCGTCGCGGCGGATGTGCGCCACCTTCTCGGGGGTCAGCTCGCCCCCTTCGTCCGCGCCGGCGACGCCCGGAAGGACCAGCAGGGCTGCCATGAGCAGGGAAATCGGACGGGACATGACGCGGCTCCTCGACGGTGGAATCACTCGTATCTAACCACGGTCCGCCCTCGGCGCGCACCGGTCGCCTTCCGTGGCGGGGACTGTCACTGAAATCCGTGATTGCTCCCAGTCACGTCTGAGGGCGTCAGCCGTTCTGGCAACGCGCGCAACCATTCCTGGCATCGGAGCACTGCTCCCGGCCCTGGGCGCAACGCGGGGGGAGGTCATCCCGGTCCGGGTTTCGGTCCACCAGGGAACACAGCTCCTCGGCCACGCCACAGGTGCCGGTGGCCACCTCGCAACGGTCCTGACAGGCCAGCTCGTCCTGGGCCGCGCGCGCTCGCAGCTCCTCGAGCCGTGCCGACGCTCCGTCGATGGCCGCGTCGTCGTCACCCGCGACGCGCGTGTCCACGTTCTTCGCGCAGCCCGCAAGGAGGTGGATGACCACGAGCAGCGGAAGCGCGACGAAGGGGACTCGCATGGGCCTTTCCATATTCGTGCGGGCGGTCCTCCGTCCAGCAGGGGCCTCCACGAGTGTCGGACGTGGGGCTCACCTCACCCCGCATCAGGCGGCGACTGTTGCTGCTGGGGTGGGGGACGCGGGCGGCGCGGTGGCTCCTCGGGGCGCGACAGGTACAGGTAGGCCGTCAGCGCCAGCAGGGCCGCGACCGCCAGCCGCCGCATCCAGTCCTCGCGCTGCCGCACGGGAGACGCCTGGTCCTCCCGCGTCGCGGCTTCAAGGCCCGCCGCCACGTCGGCGCTCACCGCTCGCAGACGACGGCAGACCTCCACCACGGGCACCAGGCCCGCGGGCACTGGCGCGTCCTCCCGCTCCAGCGCCGCCACGAGCATCCGGGCCCAGGCCGCTTCCTCCTCGCTGCCCGAGGGCTCCCTCGCCGCCGTGCCTGTCTTCGTCGCCAGCGACACCGCGGCTCGTAGCAGGAGCACCGAGAGGGCCTGCTCCGACACCCCGTAGAAGCTCGCACAGTCCTCCAGCGAGGCCCCCACGACGAGCCGGCGGTTCAGCAGGGCGGCCGGACGGGGCTCCAGCGCCCTGAGGGCCTGGACGAAGACAGCGGGGGGCAGACGGGAGATGGGCGGCTCGGGAGGTGTCACGGGCGCGCCATCCTCTCCCATCCTCCGGCCGTTTTCTTGAGGCACGTGGCCGCGCACCTACACTCCCAGGCCATGTTGCGACCTGTTGCACTGCTCCTGCTCCTGCTCTCCCCCCTGCGCTCGCTCGCGGTGGAGACCCTGCGCATCGCCATCGAGGACACGGGAGTGGAGGTGCGCATCAGCGGGCGCGGACTTGGCTTCGGCGTGGACAGCGAGGAGGCCACCTTCGTCCCCATCCCCTCCGATGTCGCCACCGTCCGTCGCAAGGCCGGCAAGCTCGAGGTGAACGGCGCCCCCGTCATCGGAGACTCCGTGCGCTTCCGCGCGGGCCTCGGCGCCTCCGAGGATGCGGGCTCGGCTCCGGGAGAACAGCCGATCAAGGCCGGCGGTGCCCAGGTGCGCGGTGACGTCGTCGTGCGTCCGTTCAAGGACGGGCTCCAGCTCATCAACGTCATCTCCCTGGAGGACTACCTCGCCGCGGTGCTTGGCAGCGAGATGCCCGTGTCCTTCCCGCCAGAGGCCCTCAAGGCCCAGGCCATCGCCGCGCGCACCTACGCCCTGCAGAAGAAACTGGAGAGCTATAGCAACGCGTTTCATCTGGGCAGCAGCGTGCTCCACCAGGTGTACGGCGGCGTCAATCGCGAGGACCCTCGCACCCGCGCCGCCGTCGACGCCACCCGTGGCCAGGTGCTCACCTACGAGCTGGCTCCCATCGAGGCCTACTTCCACGCCTCCTGCGGGGGCCGCACCGAGTCCGGGCAGGACGCCCTCCACCGTGACTTGCCCTACCTGCAGCCCGTCGACTGTCCGTGCGGCCGACTGCCCGCGAGCCGCTGGTCCGCCTCCATGTCGGACACCGAAATCAAGGCCGCCCTCAAGCGCCCCGCCCAGGGCATGAAGGTGTCCGCGCGCACGCCCACCCGCCGCGTCACCCGCATCACCATGGGCGATGGCAGCACGGTGGACGGAGTGGAGCTCCGCCGCAGGCTTGGCTACACGCGCCTCAAGAGTCTCGACTTCGAGGTGGAGCGAACCGACCACGGCTATGTGTTCTCCGGTCGCGGCTATGGCCATGGGGCCGGGCTCTGCCAGTGGGGCGCCAAGGCGCTCGCCGACAAGGGCAGGGGGTACCTGGAAATCCTCACCCACTACTACCCAGGGGCCGAGCTGCAGCACCTCTACTGACGTCCCCTGTGTCGGCGCGCTTTCCGCGGCGGCGCGGGGGCTGCTACAAGCGCCAACCCCGTGTCGTCTCGCCTCTCAGACTACGACTTCGAGCTCCCCGAGTCCCAAATCGCCCAGGCACCGCTCGCCCGGCGCGATGCCTCGCGGCTGATGCTCGTCCGCCGCTCCACCGGTGACGTGAGCCACCGCCAGTTCTCCGATGTCCTGGAGCTGCTGCGCCCGGGTGACTTGCTCGTCCTCAACGACGCACGCGTCATCCCCGCGCGCCTGCTGGGCCAGAAGGCGGGCACCGGTGGCCGCGTGGAGCTGCTCGTGGTGCGCCCCGCGGCCTCCACGCTGACCTCGGCCGCGTTGGACGGCGCTCCCGAGTCGCTCGACTGGCTCTGCCTGGGACAGGCATCCAAGGGCCTCAAGCCCCCGCAGCGCCTCACCTTCGCCGGTGGCCTGGAGGCCGAGGTGCTGGAGGTGCTCGGAGGAGGGGAGTACCGCGTTCGCTTCCATGCGCCCCCCGGTGCCTCGCTGGCCTCGTTGCTCGACGCCGCTGGCCGCCTGCCGCTGCCGCCCTACATCACCCGCGAGCCCGATGCCGCGGACGCCGAGCGCTATCAGACTGTCTACGCGCGCGCTTCCGGCGCCGTCGCCGCGCCCACCGCGGGCCTGCACTTCACGCAGGACACCCTGGACGCGCTGGCTGCCAAGGGCGTGCGCCGCGCGCTGGTGACGCTGGACGTGGGGCCGGGGACCTTCCTGCCGGTGCGCGAGGAGGAGCTCGACAAGCACCACATGCACCCGGAGCGCTTCACCATCCCGGAGTCCACCGCGCGCGAGGTGAACGCGGCGCGAGCGGAGGGGCGGCGCGTCGTCGCCGTGGGCACCACCGTGGTGCGCACGCTGGAGTCCGCCACGGAGCCGGCCACGGGACTGCTGCGCGAGGGGCCCGGCGAGACGACGCTCTTCATCCGTCCGGGCTTCACCTTCCGTCAGGTGGACGCGCTCCTGACGAACTTCCACCTGCCGCGCTCCACGTTGGTGGTGCTCGTCAGCGCGCTCCTGGGGCGCGAGCGCACGCTGGCCGCCTACGCGGAAGCGGTGCGCGAGGGTTATCGATTCTTCAGCTACGGCGACGCCATGCTGGTGTCGGAGTGAGTGCCATGAGTGAGCAGGACGCGGGAGCAGGGGAGACGGCGCGCGAGAAGGGCGACTCGCGGGTGGCACCGGGCCTGGTGCGCTTCGAGCTGCTCCATGAGGATGCCTCCGGAACGAAGGCCCGCCGGGGACGGCTGAACACCCCGCACGGCCCCATCGAGACGCCCATCTTCATGCCCGTGGGCACCGTGGGCAGCGTCAAGGGCGTGGGGCCGGATGACCTGCTCGCGCTCGACGCTCAAATCATCCTCGGCAACACCTACCACCTCATGCTGCGCCCCGGCGAAGCGCTGATGCGGGAGATGGGCGGCCTCCACCAGTTCGTCTCCTGGAACCGGCCCATGCTCACCGACAGCGGCGGCTTCCAGGTCTTCAGCCTGTCGGAGAAGCGCAAAATCACCGAGGAGGGCGCCGCCTTCCAGTCCCACCTCGACGGCGCGCGTCACTTCCTCACCCCCGAGCGCTCCATCGAAATCCAGGAGACGCTCGGCGCCGACGTCATCATGGCCTTCGACGAGTGCCCGCCCTCCACCGAGGACCGCCCGTACCTGGAGAACTCCCTCGCGCGCACCACGCGGTGGCTGCACCGCTGCGTGAAGGCGTGGAACCAGGGAGGACGTTCGTCCCTCTTCGGCATCGTCCAGGGCGGCCTCCACGAGGACCTGCGCAAGCGCCACGCGGAGGAGGTGTGCGCGGTGGACCTGCCGGGGTACGCGCTGGGCGGCTACTCCGTGGGCGAGGCCCCCGAGGCGATGCACGCGGGCGTGGCGTACTCGGCGCCGCTCTTGCCTCGCGACAAGCCGCGTTACCTCATGGGTGTGGGCACCCCCGTGGACCTGGTCACCTGCGTGGAGCACGGGGTGGACATGTTCGATTGCGTGCTCCCCACCCGTTGTGCGCGCAACGGCCTGCTCTTCACCTCGGAGGGCAAGCTCACCATCCGAAACGCGGCATTCGCCAGGGACCCCAGGCCGGTCGACCCGGCGTGCTCCTGCTACACCTGCCGCAACTTCAGCAGGGCGTACCTGCGCCACCTCTTCGCGGCGGGGGAAATCCTCGCCATGCGCCTCAACACCCTGCACAACCTCCACTACTTCCTGGGACTGATGGCGGATGTGCGCAAGGCCATCGCGGAGGACCGATATGCGGCCTTCGCGCGGGAGTTCCGGGAGAGGGCTCGAGCCCAGGAGGCCGAACGGACCCGTGGTCGCTGAGCGACCGGATGGAATCCCGGGTTCCCGCGTTCACTTGCTCACATGGGGACCTGTTGCTAAGAGGGCCCCCTTTCAGGATGGGTCCTTCGGGTAGTGTGGGGGGTCCCCCATCCCAAGCCTTCCTCAACCGACGAGGCAGTCTGTGGCTGAGAGCTTTTTGATGCTGGCGCAGGCCGGGGGCGGGACCAACCCGCTGAACACCCTGGCTCTGCTCGTGGGCCTGGTGGCGATCATGTACTTCGTCATGATCCGCCCCCAGCAAAAGCAGATGAAGGAGCACCGCACGCTGCTCACTTCGCTCAAGAAGGGCGATGAAGTGGTCACCTCGGGCGGCATGCTCGGGAAGATCCACCTCGTCGAAGAGCGGACCGTGACGGTGGAGGTCGCCAGTGGCGTGCGCGTCCGCATCCTGAAGACGTCCATCAGTGCCAAGGGCACGGTGGCTGAAGGGCCCGCGCAAGCGGTGTCCGCCGAAGAGAAGAAGAAGGAGGAGAAGTAAATGGACCGCGGCTGGTGGTGGAAGTTTGGACTGATTGTCGCGGTGACGCTGGGGACCATCTGGTTCCTGATTCCGTCGTATTACTCGCTGGCGGTCATGGACCGTGCACAGCGCAATGACCTGGCGGCGCTGCAAGCGCGGCTTCCCGCCTGGGCACCTCCCGCGAAGTACCGGCTCAATCTGGGCCTGGACCTTCAGGGCGGCATCCACATGGTCATGCGCGTGGACACCAAGACCGCGCTCCAGAAGCGCACCGAGCGCCGAGGCCAGCAGATCGCCACGTACGTCGCCGACAAGAAGCTCGGCGAAGTCACCGTGGATACGGATCCAGAGAAGCTCCAGCTCACCTTGACGGCGAAGGACCCGGCGACCATGGACGCCATCGAGAAGGACGTCCTGGCGACCTTCGGGGACTTCAAGCGGGTTGACCGCAACGGCGCGACGCTGGTGCTGTCGCCCGACGACACGCAGGTGAACCGCTTCCGTGAGGAATCGGTCGACCAGGCGATGCTCGTCATCCGCCGCCGCATCGACAAGTGGGGCGTCGCCGAAGTCGACGTGCGCAAGCTCGGCACCGACTCCATCCAGATTTCGCTGCCCGGCCGCAGCAACCCGGAGCAGGCCAAGGAACTGGTCGGCACCACCGCGCAGCTCGAGTTCCGGATGGTGGACGACACCAACCCGCAGGTCTTCGCGCAGATGTTCCAGGCCAACCCGCCTCCCGCCGGCAGCGACATCACCGTGACGGAAGAGGGCGGCTTCCCGCAGCTGCAGAGCAAGTCGCGCGAGGCGCTCCTGGCATACACCGAGGGCAAGGTCCCGGAGAACCGCCAGGTCGTCACCGAGTGCATCGCGAACCCGCTGAAGAAGAACGAGTGCTCGTCCTACCGCACCTTCCTGTTGGACAAGTTCGTGCCGCTGACGGGCGAGAGCCTGGCGGGCGCGGACGCGAACGTGAACCAGATGAATGAGCCGGAGGTGAACATCGCCTTCGACCCGGCGGGCGCGCGCGAGTTCGAGAAGCTGACCGAGGCGGGCGTGGGCAAGCGGATGGCCATCGTCCTGGACGACAACGTCCAAACCGCGCCGAACATCAACGAGAAGATCGGCGGCGGTCGTGCCCGCATCACCATGGGCCGCATGGGCGCGCGCTCCCACGACGAGTGGCTGGGTGAGGCGCAGACGCTGGCGCTGGTGCTCAAGGCGGGCGCGCTGCCCGCTCCGGTGACGGTGGGTGAGATTCGTCAGGTGGGCGCGAGCCTGGGTGACGAGCTCATCAAGAAGGGCGGCATGGCGGTGCTGGTCGGCCTGGGCCTCGTGCTCCTCTTCATGGGCTTGTATTACCGCAAGGCGGGGCTCATCGCGGACATCGCGCTCGTCCTGAATGGTCTGCTCATCCTGGCGGGGCTGGCGTTCTTCAACGCGACGCTGACGTTGCCGGGCATCGCCGGATTCGTGCTGACGTTGGGCGTGGCGGTGGATGCCAACGTGCTCATCAACGAGCGCATCCGCGAGGAGTTGAGCCACGGCAAGACGGCCAAGGCGGCCGTGGACCAGGGCTATGACCGTGCCTTCTGGACCATCTTCGATGCACACGTGACGGCGCTGATCGCCGGCTTCATCCTGTTCTTCACGGGCACCGGACCGATTCGAGGCTTCGCCACCACGCTCATCGTGGGACTGCTGGCCTCGCTGTTCACGTCCATCGTGGTGACTCGCGTCATCATGACCTACTTCGTCCACGGCCGTAACGCGCAGTCGGTGTCGGTCTGACCGGCGGGAGCCCGGATAACTGCCATGCAGATCCTCAAGAACAAGACGAACTTCGACTTCATCGGCAAGCGCAAGCCGGCCATCTTCATCTCCACCCTCATCAACCTCGCCATCCTGGTGGGCATCGTCACGGTGGGGTTCAACTACGGCGTGGACTTCGCCGGCGGCACGGTGGTGGAGCTGAAGTTCAACCACCCCATCAGCGCGGCGGAAGTGCGTGAGCGCGCCCAGAAGGGCGGCCTGCACGACGTGAGCGTGCAGAACATCGGCAGCTCCGACGAGAACGCCTTCCTGTTGCGCATGGGCGGCGTCACCCAGCTCAACGAGGAGAACGCCACGAAGGCCAAGACGGCCATCGAGGCCCTGGGCACCATCCGCAACGTCTACTCGGACCTGTCCAACGGCATCATCAACTTCCGCTCGGCCACCCCGCTGACGGCGGAGCTCATCAAGAGCACGGTGGAGGCTTCCGGCACCGGCGTGCAGGAGGTCCGTGTCCTGGGCGAGTCGCAGGGTGGCTCTGGCGTCGACTACCAGGTCGTCGCCAGCGGCATGGCGGACAAGGTGAACTCCGCGCTCAACATGGGCGTGGAGAAGCCGGACTTCGAGCAGCGCCGCGTGGACTACGTGGGTCCGCAGGTGGGCAAGCAACTGCGCAACCGCGGCGTCATGGCGCTGCTGTACTCGATGGTGGCCATCCTCATCTACGTGGCGTTCCGGTTCGACTTCAAGTTCGGCCCGGGCGCGCTGCTCGCCATGCTCCACGACGTCATCATGGTGGCCGGCTACTACCTGGTGAGCCGCCGCGAGTTCAACCTCACGGCCATCGCCGCGCTGTTGACCGTCGTCGGCTACTCGGTGAACGACACCATCGTCATCTACGACCGCATCCGCGAGGACATGGCCAAGTACAAGGGCAAGCCGCTGACGGAGGTCATCAACATCGCCATCAACGACACGCTCGGCCGCACCATCCTCACGTCCGGCACGACGGCGCTGTCACTCATCGGTCTGCTCATCTTCGGCGTGGGCGAAATCTTCGACTTCGCCATGGCGATGCTGGTGGGCATCCTCGTCGGTACCTACTCCTCCGTGTACATCGCCAGCCCGCTCACCATCTGGCTGGACGAGCGCGCCGCGGCGAAGGAAGGCCGTCACGGCGACGGCATGAAGCACGAGCCGAAGGCGGCGTGACGGACATCGCCTGACTCCCGCTCGCGGGAGCCGGACGCGACGAGGGCCCTGGTCTCCCACTCACGGGAGGCAGGGCCCTCGTTGTTTTCAGCAAGGGCCGTGCGTCAGAAGCGCGCGCCCAGCGTCACCGAGGCGTCCAGGAGGCCGCCGTCGGTGTCCTCGTCCAGCGCTCCGTTGGCGAAGCCGTTGTCGAGCAGCACGCGCCAGGTGGCTCGGACACCGGCCGTCAGCGCGCCGCTGTTGAACTCCAGGCCCGCGGCGAGCGGCACCTCCTCCATGGTGTCGGAGTCGTAGAGCCCGCCGCCGATGCCTCGCACGTCCACGTAGGAGATGCCGAAGCCCGCTCCGACGAAGGGCCGCACCGCCGTCATGAAGGGCGGGGAGACCTTCACCAGGGCGCTACCACCCTGGCGGACGATGGAGGGGCCCTCATCCAAGAGCCGGATGTCGTCGATGCCGTTCTGCGAACCTTCGTAGCCGAGCTCGAATCCGAGGAACGTGGTGGGCTGCACGTTGAGTGTGAGACCCCATGCCGGACCGGTGCTCGTGAGATCTCCCAGGTTGCCCGTGTAATCGCCCAGGCCTCCCTTGAGGAACACGTTGACGTCGCCTCGCTTGCCCGGCTTTCGTTCCTGCGCAGAAGCCGTGCCCGCGGCGAGCAGCGCGAGCGCCAGCGCGCCGACCTGGATACCCTTTGCAGCCATGCGGTCCTCCCTGTCAGGTGGTGTGCAATCAACCTGTGCACCGGATGGACGGCGCGCTCCCCACCAGCAGGCGACAGGCCGAGCGCACGCCTGAACGCTTGAGCAGGAAGGGAAATGTCGTGCCCAAGGTTGGACTATCCTCGTCAGACGTCTGAGGTACTGTCGGCCTGTCAAGATTTCGTCCCGGCCACGGAGGAGTCCCGGTGGCCGAGGAGGGGAGCTGCGAGTGCGGTGGTTGCTTCCAGACGTGGTCGAGGAGGAGGTCGGGTTGCTCGCTGGGGAGCTGTCGCTCCATCCGCTCGCGGCCAGGGTGCTGCTGCACCGCGGTTACCGGACGCCTGAGTCCGCCTCCGCGTTCCTGTCGGACCGACTGGCGGACCTGCCGGACCCCTTCCGGATGAAGGGCATGGCGGCGGGCGTGGAGCGGCTGGTGCGTGCCCTGCACCGGCGCGAGAAGGTGACGCTGTACGGCGACTACGACGTGGACGGGGTGTGCTCCACGTCGCTGATGTTCCTGTTCCTGAAGGAGCTGGGCGTTCCGCCGGCCACGTACATCCCCCACCGCCTGGACGAGGGCTACGGCCTCAACATGTCCGCGGTGGAGCGCATCGCCGCGGACGGCACGCGGGTGCTGGTGACGTTGGACTGCGGCATCACCTCCGTGGCGGAGATCACCCGCGCGAAGGAGCTGGGGCTGGACGTCATCGTGGTGGACCACCACACGGTGCCGCCCACGCTGCCTCCCGCCGTCGCGGTGCTCAACCCGCATCAGCCCGGCTGCGAGTACCCCACGAAAGCCCTGTGCGCCGCGGGCGTGGCCTTCAACCTCTGCATGGGCCTGCGCAAGCGGCTCCGCGATGACGGCTTCTTCGCCACCCGCAAGGAGCCCAACCTCCGCGCCATGATGGACCTGGTGGCCATGGCCACCGTCGCGGACGTGGTGCCGCTCACCGGCGCCAACCGCATCCTCGTGACGCATGGCCTCCAGGAGCTGACGGCCGCCCGTCGCCCGGGCGTGCGCGCGCTGAAGGAAGCGGCGGGGATGGACGCGGACACCCCCATCACCGCGGGCCAGGTGGGCTTCCGCCTGGGGCCTCGCATCAACGCCGCCGGACGGCTGCATGACGCGTCGCTGGGTCTCCAACTGCTCTGCTCGGAGACGCTGGAGTCGGCGCGCTCACTGGCCTCGGTGTTGGACCGGGCCAACGCGGAGCGGCAGGGAATCGAGAGCGGCATCCTCACGCAGGCGCTGGCCCAGGCCGAGGAGCACAAGGACGCGCGCGGCTTCGTGCTCTACGACGAGGGCTGGCACCCGGGCGTCATCGGCATCGTCGCCTCGCGCGTGGTGGAGCGCTACCACCGGCCCACCGTCATGGTGGGCGTGAAGGACGGAGTGGGGAAGGGCTCGGCGCGGAGCATCGAGGCCTTCCACCTCTACGACGCGCTCAGCGGATGTTCGGAGCTGCTCACCAAGTTCGGCGGCCACAAGCACGCCGCGGGCCTCACCATCGACGCGGACAGGCTGCCCGCGCTGCGCGAGGCCTTCGAGAAGATCGCCTGGCAGCGCCTCACCCCCGAGGACCTCATCCCCCGCTGCCGCGTGGACGCGGTGGTGAGCGCCCGGGAGCTGGATGCGACGGCCGTGGAGGCCCTCCAGCGCCTGGGGCCCTTCGGCCAGGGCAATCCGGAGCCGGTGCTGGTGCTGCGTCACCAGGTGGCCCGCTCGCGCGTGCTGCCGGCCAAGGCGGCGGGCAGCAGCGGACACCTCAAGCTGGCCCTGGCGGATGCGCCGGAGCTGGATGCCATCGGCTTCGGCATGGCGGACCGCGTGCGGATGGCGGATGGGCCGGTGGACCTGGCCTTCCAGGCGGGCTTCGACACCTTCCGAGGTCAGCGAAAGCTGTCGCTGCGCCTCAAGGACGTGCGCGTCGCCGCGTAGTGTGTGAAGCCAAGGACCCGCGGAAGCTCCTCCGCGGGCCCTGTGTGTGACGGCCGTCAGCTCAGGCCAGTCCCCAGCGCACCCGGCCCGGCGTCATCAACGCGCCCACTCGCGCCAGCTCGTTGAGTCGGAAGCGCTCGGCCTGCCGCTCGAAGGCATGGCGGCACCGTTCCGAGCAGAAGAAGTACCGGCGCTTCTTGTACTCGGACGACGGCTGGCTCTCGAGCGTCTCGAGCTGCTTGCCGCATACCGGGTCCCAATGCTTGCCCTGTCCCTGCTGCCCCTGCCCCTGCACGTCCTTCATGCCTCGCCTCCCCGCCCTGGGGCCCCACGCCCATTCCCGACGGTGGCTACAAGCAGGGCATATGCCAACCCCCAACTCCCCGGAATGCCGAGGAGCGGGGGGCCGCACGAAGGGTTGGAGGCGGAAAAACTTCCACCCGTTCACGCTCCTCGAGGGGAGCGTGAGGTCGGGAAGTGTTCTTCAGAAGGTGGCGCCGACGCTGCCGCCCAGGAAGAAGTCGTTCATGTAGCCCCGGCGGTAGCCCATGGCCTCCAGGCGGAAGGAGAGCCGGAAGTTGCCGTTGCGGGACAATTGAGGACGCCCTCGGAGGCCCACGCCGTACTGGAAGAGGGGCTTGAGGCCGTTCACCTTCGTCTCGTTGGCGTCCACGGTGATGGAGGTCGTCTGGTAGGCGACGCCGCCACCCACCTGGCCGAAGAAGCCGAAGTCGGACTTGCCGAACTTGAACTCGTAGGCCGGGGCGATGGTGAAGTAGTGGTGGCTGGTGCTGCCGCGGATGAAGTCGGTGCCGTCGCTGCTGTTGCCGTACGTCCAGCGCAGGTCCGCCCAGAGGTTCTCGCGAAAGGGCTCGAGGTCGAACGTGCGGCCGAACTCCCACGTGGTGCGCACGCCCAGGCCCAGCACGGTGTCGGCGAAGCGGCCTCGGGGGCTCTCCAGGAGGAGCGCTCCGGCGAGGAGCTCCACGCCCACGCCCATGTTGGGGTCGTCCAGGCCGGCGAGCTCCTTGAAGTCGCCTTCCTCGCCCTCCTGCTCTGAAGCGTTCCGGAACTCGTCTGCCTGGTCCACGTTGCGACGGCGGCGCTCGGCGGCCTCCTCCTCTTCAATCTGCTCCTGGCTGGGGCCCGGCTCGTCCTCGGGATAGGCGTACGGGTCGTCGTCATCCTGCGCGAAGGCGGGGGTCGCCACGAGCAAGCCGCCCATGAGGCAGCGGGTGAGCCAGTTCTTCACGGGGGCGGTCCTCATCAGTCGACGCTCAGTCGGGGGCAGGTGGTGCCGCCAGCGGCGCTGGGCGGGCAGAGGTTGGGATTGGTGGTGCCCACGAGCAAATCCCGGGGAATCTGCAGGTGGTCCATCAGCTCGTTGCAGACGGCTTCCTTCAGCCGCAGGTCCGTGATGTGGCTGATGATGGCGCTCGACGCCACGGCCAGGTCGAACTTCGTCTGGTCGGCGAGGTACTGCTGGGTGAGCTGGAGCAGGCCGGGCGTGGTCGTCGAGGAGTCGCTGTAGGCGGTGACGATGGAGCGCAGCAGGATGTCTCGCTGCCCGGTGGCCTCGCCGGCCTGGTACAGCGCGCTGGCGAGCAGCGTGCCCACCCGGTACTCCTTGCCGGTGAACTGATCCAGGCTGTCGCCCCGGATGCTGTCGCGCAGGGACGCGTCCATGCAGCGGTCCGCCTTCGCCAGGTCCCGGTCGGCCGGAATGGAGCCGTAGTCGGGGCCCTCGAAGGACGTGGAGAGGAAGCGGGTGTCGCAGCCGTTCTTCGTGCGGCAGGTGGCGCCGTACGCGTGCAGGTCGGCCAGGCCCTCGTCGAAGGACTTGAGGATGTTGGCGCCCTGGCTGGGGCCACCCACGGCGGCCCACGTGCTGAGGGCCAGGGGGAAGGCCTGCCCGGCGTACACCTTCAGGTTGAAGATGCGGTGCGAGTACTCGTGGGTGATGACGCCCGCGTTGATGGCCAGCGGCGCGCGCTGGAGCTCATCGAAGGGCAGCACGAGGAAGGACTCCATCGCCGAGAAATACAGGGCGTTGTCCTTCAGCGCGTCGCGGCTGATGTCGGTGATGGTGAAGTCGGGGAAGTAGTACGTCTTGACGGGCTTCTTGAAGTCGGCCGTCGGGATGTTGGTGACGTCGTGGAAGTAATCGAAGGCGCGCTCGAGGTTGTAGTACGTCGTCACCATGTTCCAGGTGTGGAAGTCCGCCGGCCACAGGACGTCATCCTGGGAGATGTAGCTGGCGGTGACGTCGCGGCCCTCGCCCTTGATCAGCGCGTTGACGAAGGCCTCGGGCGTGGTGGCGTTGGCGAGGTCCTGGTCGTTGGAGTCGTAGACGATGCGCGCGCCGCCGTGCAGGTCGGCGACGCTGCCGCTGAGCCCGACGACGTCGGCGATCGTCTTGAGCTCGACCTCCTCGGGGACGTACTGCCCGTTGCTGGAGAGCACCAGTGCGCGAATCTTGACCGGGGCGCTCGTGTCGGGCGCACAGCCGGCGGCCAAGCCCAGCACGGCGGTGGTGGCGATGACTGTTCGGAGCATGGAGGCCGTTTTACCCCGGTCCGCTCAGAACGTGTATTCCCCCCCGAGCGTCACCAGGCCGGAACGGACCCTGGACGGGGCCTCCCCCGGGTCCATGGCCTCCAGGTGGTCCTCTTGGAGCGCCACGCTGGCCCATACCCTCAGTGGCGCCCCCAGCTTCACCGTCCAGCGGGTGCCCAGGAGGTGGGACCACCCCTCGCCCGCGACGTAGCGGGTGAAGGCGTAGGAGACCTGCCCCCGCACGTCCCGTCCGGGCTTCCAGGTGAGGGAGGGCCTGACGTCGAAGCGCGAGGGCGCGGTGGGGATGCCCGCGGTGGCGTTGGCGTCCGCCATGCGCCGGGCCAGCGCGGTACCCAAGTCCTTGTTGACGCGGGCCTGGTAGCGGCGCAGGACGCGGCGCGTCTCCACGGCGTTCTCGACGCGGCGGACCAGCGCGGCCTGCTCCTCCTCGGTGAACTGGCCGGCGGACAGCGGGTCCTCGCTGTAGAGGGACAGGCTGCCCCGGGCGCCCAGCTCCCAGCGCGTGCCCAGGAGCAGCCGGACGCCCAGCCCGGGCCGCGCGGCCCAGAGGATGTCCTCGCGGGCGAAGCGCGTGGTGGTGCCCTGGGCGTTGGTGACGAGCAGCTCCCGGCTCAGCGGGTGGCGGGTGAGGGAGACGCTCGCGTCCACGCCCAGCTCCACGTCGGAGAAGCCCGCCGAGTCATAGGCGAGCGCCACGAGCGCGCCCTGGCTGGCGTAGCCGGTGCTCGCGTCCGCCGCGGGGAGGCGGCGGGCGGGGCGCTCGGGGACGAGTTCGACGGTGGTGTCCTTGGGCAGGCTCGCGCTGATGATGCCGGACAGGAGCCAGTGGTCGCCCAGCACCTGGTCCGCGCCCAGGCTGAGCTGGTGGGTGAGGGCGGTGCCCGCTTCGGGGCGGGCTCCCGTGTAGCCCAGCGTGAGGAACGTGGCGCCGTCGCGCAGCTCCACGTCACCCAGGACGCTCCAGGCGCGGAAGTCCTTGCCGACGGTGGTCTCCACGCTGACGGTGGTGTCTCCGGACTCGGCGCGGGCTGGTGGCGCGGTGAGCAGGGTGGCCACCAGCCCCAGCAGGACGCCTGCCTGGCGAGGCAGGGCCCAGGGCCCGGGCTTGCGCGTGCTTGGCTCCCCCTTCATGAGCAGGTCAACACGGCGGGCGGCGAGAAGTCGCGCGCGGGTCCGAGGAACGTCAGGACGCGCGTGGAGAGTCGACCGTTTGAGAGCAGTCAGCACGGCGCGGACTCCTTGACGCATCGTTTCCACGGTCTCTATGGTGCCGCGCCTTTTCCTTCTACGAACCACGCAGGCGGTCTCCATGGCGGTCCCGTTCATCTCCGAGGTCAAGCGTACCCACACGTGCGGTCAGCTCACCGCGACCAATGTTGGCGAAGAGGTCGTCCTCTTCGGCTGGGTGCACAATCGTCGAGACCACGGCGGCGCGGTCTTCATCGACCTCCGGGACAGGGATGGGTTGACGCAGGTGGTGTTCGAGCCGGACCACGCGGAAGCGCATGGGCTGGCGGGCAGTCTTCGGTTGGAGTTCTGCATCGGCGTGCGCGGCAAGGTCGTGTCGCGTGGCAAGAACGTGAACCCGAAGATGAAGACCGGGGAGATCGAGATCAAGGCGACGGATCTCACCATCTTCAATCGCTCCGAGCCAACCCCGTTCCCCATCGAGGACTCGATTGACACCTCGGAGGAGAAGCGACTGGCGCACCGCTACCTGGACCTGCGCCGGGCGCCGCTCCAGAAGTCGCTGATGACGCGCTCGAAGATGCACTCGCTGACGCGCGCGTACATGGTGGACCACGGCTTCCTGGACCTGGAGACGCCGTTCATGGGCAAGTACACGCCCGGTGGCGCGCGCAACTTCCTGGTCCCCAGCCGGATGAACGCGGGCAAGTTCTACGCGCTGGCGGAGAGCCCGCAGCTCTACAAGCAGCTCTTCATGGTGGCGGGCTTCGACCGGTACTTCCAGATCGTGAAGTGCTTCCGTGACGAGGACCTGCGCGTGGACCGGCAGCCGGAGTTCACGCAGATCGACGTGGAGATGAGCTTCGTCAGCCAGGACGACATCTTCACCATCATCGAGGGGCTCATCAAGAAGCTGTGGGGCGAGGTGCTCGGCATCGACGTGCCCACGCCCTTCGCGCGGATGGACTTCTACGAGTCCATGGCGAAGTACGGCAACGACAAGCCGGACCTGCGCTTCGGGCTGGAGCACACGGTGCTCACGGACCTGATTCGCGAGCACGGTGAAGCCGGCGGCGTGCCGATGATGTTCGAGGCGGTGCAGAACAAGGGCATCGTCAAGGCGATGGTCGTCCCCGCGGAGAAGGCGATGAGCCGCGCGGAGAGCGACAAGCTGGAGGAGTTCGCCAAGCAGGCCGGTGCGAAGGGCCTGGCGCGCGCGAAGGTGGGCGAGGGTGGCGAGTGGACGCAGTCGCCGCTGTCCAAGACGATTACCCCGGCGCTGCGCGCGGCCATCAACCAGGCCGTGGGCGCGAAGACGGGCGACCTCCTCCTGTTCCAGTTCGGCAAGGAGTCGCTGGTCCACACGGTGATGGCGAACCTGCGCGTGCATGTCGCCAAGAAGCTGGGGCTGATTCCGGAGTACGGCAGCGGCGGCCAGTGGAAGTTCCTGTGGGTGGTGAACCCGCCGCTGTTCGAGCACGACGAGGATTCCAACACCTGGGTGGCGGCGCACCACGCCTTCACACGTCCGCATGACGAGGACGTGCCGTTCCTGCTCACCGACCCGGGCCGGGTGAAGTGCCACCGTTACGACGTGGTGCTCAACGGCTTCGAGATTGGCGGCGGCTCCATCCGCCTGCATGACCCGAAGGTCCAGGCGGAGGTCTTCAAGGCGCTGGGCATCGGCGAGGAGGAGGCGCAGGCGAAGTTCGGCTTCCTGCTGGACGCGCTCAAGTTCGGCGCGCCTCCGCACGGTGGTATTGCGTTGGGCATGGATCGGCTCGCCTTCCTGCTGACCGGCGCCGAGTCCCTGCGCGACGTGATTCCGTTCCCCAAGACGAAGACGGGCACGGACCTGATGACGGGCGCGCCCGGCGACGTGGACGACAAGCAGCTTCGCGAGCTGCATGTCCGTCCGGTGCCGCCCCCGCAGAAGTAGTCAGACGATGGAGGCGAGGGGCTCCGGCCCCCCCTCCAGTGTCTCGCGCAGTCGATGCAGGCCCTTCTCCAGCGAGGCGCGGGTGCGTGGTGCTCCCAGGCACACGCGCACCGCCGCTGGAGCGGTGGCCGGGCCCACGGTGAACAGCTCGGCGGGAATGACGAGCACGCCGCGCCGCCGGGCCTGGGAGGTGAACGCCTCCGCGCGCCAGGGCGAGGGAAGCTTGAGCCACAGGTGGTACGTGGTGGCTCGGCCCTGACGTGGCAGCAGGTCCCCGAGCACGTCCTTCGCCAGCTCCAGTCGCTCGTGTGCTTCGCGGCGACGGCGCACCACCAGCTCATCGGCGGTGCCGTCACATACCCAGCGCGCGGTGATGTCGGCCGTGAGCGCGGGTGTCATTCGCGCGGCCAGGGCGGCTTCCTCCGCGAGTCGCTCGGTGCTCGGTCCTCCGGGTGCCGCGAGGTAGCCGATGCGCAGCCCTGGGGCTAGCAGCTTGGAGACACCCGCGATGAACCAGCCGGACTCCGGCAGGAGCGTGCAGAGCGGTGGTGGTCGCTTGTCGAGGAGGAGGCCGTACGCGTCGTCCTCCACCACGGCGAGGCCGTGTCTGCGGGCCACCGTGGCGATGCGGCGCCGGCGTTCCTCGGGCATGACGGCGCCGGTGGGGTTCTGGAGGTTGGGCAGGCAGAAGAGGACCTTCGCGCCGGTGCGGCACGCGGTCTCCAGGGCGTCCGGGAGGAGGCCTTGCTCGTCCATGGCCACGCCGTGCAGCCGCAGGTGGAGCCGGTTCGCGAGCACCTTGAGGCCGGGGTAGGTGAGTGACTCGCAGAGCACCGTGTCGCCAGGGCGCGTAAGGGTGCTGAGGGCGACTTCCATCGCGTGCTGTCCGCCGGAGCAGACCATGATTCGCGAGGGCTCGACGTCCAGGCCGAAGCGGGACATCCACTCGGCGCCAGCCTCGCGGTGCTCCGGGTGTCCCGCGTGAGGTTGATAGTCGAGCAGCGCCGAGAGGTGAGTGGAGCGTTGCAGGGCCTCCAGTGACTTCTTGAGCGCGGAGCCGGCGGGGTCTCCCGCGGGTGAGGCCGGCCAGTTGAGGCCCAGGTCGATGAGGGTGTCGTCGTCTGTGTCCTGAGCGGGCTGTGGGAACTGGCGCGGGGTGTCCCGGTGGCGCACGAAGGTGCCTCGACCGACTTCGCCGCCAATGAGGCCTCGACGCTCTGCTTCGGCGTAGGCACGCGTGACGGTGCCCACGGTGACGCCCACCTTCTCCGCGAGCTCACGGTGCGTGGGCAGGCGGGTTCCGGCGGCGAGGCGGCCCTCCTCGATGTCCGCGCCGAGCGCATCCGCGAGGATTCGATACAGCGGCCCCTCTCGGCCCCGGAGATTGGGCGTCCAGATTGTCATGGTGACAATGCATACAGTTGCCGGGCGTGTTCGCGCAATGTATCGACTGTGTCGATTCTTGGGCTGGATTGTGTCGGTACACTCGAAGGACGGTGCGGGCTTCGGCCTGGCGCCGTGGATGGGAGAGGCACGCCATGCAGGTGACCATCGTCGACGCTTTCACGCAGACCGCTGGGGCGGGCAATCGCGCGGGTGTGGTGCTGGACGCGGGGGGCCTGGGGGGGGAGGCCATGCAGCGCATCGCGGCCGCGGTGGGCGCATCGGAGACGGCGTTCGTCATCTCGGGCCCCACGTCGCAGGGCGTGCGGCTGCGCTACTTCACGCCGACGAGCGAGATTGATTTCTGCGGCCACGCCACGGTGGCGACGTTCCATCTGCTGGCCGAGCGCGGGCTCGTGCCTCGGGCGGGGCCGCTCAAGCTGGAGTGCGCGGCGGGGGTGCTCGACGTGGAGATGGAGGCGGTGGACGCGCGCCGGAGCCGGGCGTGGATTGTGACGCCTCGGCATCCGTGGCTGGAGACGCCGGTGCCGCTGGAGCAGGTGCTCGCGCTCGTGGGTGGGACGGTGGACATGGTGGATGACTCGTTGCCCGTGCGGCGCAATGCGCACCGGGTGATGGTGCCGTTCCGCAGGAGGGAAGACGTGTGGGCGCTGGCCCCGCGTTCGAGCGCGCTGGACACGCTGTTACGGCCGCATGGCCTGAGCGGCGCGTACTTCTTCTCGCGCGAGACGTTGGAGGAGGGCAGCGTGGCGCACTCGCGA
The DNA here is from genome assembly GCF_010894455.1 of Myxococcus eversor. Lineage (GTDB taxonomy): Bacteria > Myxococcota > Myxococcia > Myxococcales > Myxococcaceae > Myxococcus > Myxococcus eversor. The sequence continues at coordinate 25,605 of NZ_JAAIXY010000005.1, forward strand.
TACTTCGTGCCCGGCATGGGTGTGCCGGAAGACCCCGCGACGGGCTCGGCGGCCGGGCCGCTCGGCATGTACCTGGCGATGCACGGCGTGCTGCCGCTGCCCGCCGAGGGCGGCACGGTGCGCGCTCGCATCGAGCAGGGCGATGCCATGGGCAAACCGGGGCGCATCGAGGTGGAGGTCACTGGACGCGCCAGGCAGCCCGAGCAGGCTCGCATCGGCGGAGCGGCGGTGACGGTCCTCGACGGCACGCTGCACGTGTAGCGGAGCGGCCCGACCCTGTTCCAGGACGCCGGTCGTCGACGGACCTTGCTCGCTCCACACGGACGCTCCGCCGTGTGCAGTGCTCACTGAGAGGCCTCGTCCGCAAACCGAGTCCCGAGCCGTCCGCGACGCATGCGATTCCTTGCCTACCCCTATGTTGGTCCCGAGGAGATACGCCGCCGTTCCTCGGATGCCCTGGCTGGTACTCCGGTCAGCTCCCTAAGGGACGTCCGGGATTGGCTTGCCGCCAACCCCGATGCACTCGTCGAGGGTGCGACGTATGTGGTCGACTTGCGCGGAAGCTTGCGCCTCGCGCCTCGGAGGTCCGAGCATGTCGCGTGCGCTAGCGGTGAAGAGGTCCTCGCCGCTGGCGAGATTCGCTTCCGCGACGATTCGCCCCAGCCCTCGGTTGTCGAGGTGACGAACCTCTCCACTGGCTACTGCCCTGATGTGACCTGTTGGGCTGCCGTGGAGGGGGCCTTGAATCGGGCGGGCCTGAGGCCTCCGTCGGGCTTCACCACCAAGATGCTGTTCCGGCGGTGTACGGCGTGTGGCCAGGTCACCCTGGTGAAGGACGGATGGTTCGTCTGCGTCTTCTGCGATGCAGACCTCTCTTCCTCGTGGAACGTCGGGGCCCGCCGTGAGGTGGGCGATTGAACCCGGCCTTGGGTCCCTGAAGGCACATTCCAGAGAGGCGGCCAGTCGTGGGGGGCTGGCTGGAGCCGGGCCTCACTGTGCGGTGCGTCAGCCGTATGCCGGGTGGCGGGGGACCTGGACGACCCTGGGGGTGCGTCGCGAAGTGGAGTACCGCGCCACAACCGCGTAAACAGGGGCGTTACAGGGAGGGGTAGGTGCCGATGAAGACGTTCCTCGTGGTCAATCCGCGCAGCGCCAATGGCCAGACCGGGAAGCGCTGGGTCGAGATTGCCGCGCAGGTGGGGAAGGTGCTCGGTGAGTTCGGGCACGGCTTCACCCAGGGCGGGATGGATGCCGCGCGCATCGCCCGCGAGGCGATTGACCAGGGCTATGAGTGCATCGTCGCGGTCGGCGGCGACGGGACGCTCAACGAAGTCACCAACGGCTTCTTCCGCGACGGCAAGGCCATCAACCCGAACGCCGTCCTTGGCCTCATTCCTCGCGGCACCGGTGGCGACTTCCGCCGCACCTTCGGCTGGGGGCTCGACCTGGAGTCCTCCCTGGAGCGGCTCCGCTCGGACACCACCGAGCCCTTCGACGTGGGCCGGCTCGACTTCATCGACAACGATGGCAACCCCGCGACGCGCTACTTCGCCAACATCGCCTCGTTCGGCGTGAGCGCGGTGGTGGCTCGCGAGGTGAACAGCGGCAGCAAGGCCCTCGGCGGTAACTTCAGCTTCGTCTGGGGCACGCTCAAGGGCCTGGTGAAGTACACCGAGCGCAAGGTGCGGCTGTCCACGGATGATGGGCCCGCGGAGACGCTCGACATCACCGCCGTCGCCGTGGCCAACGGCCGCTACTTCGGCAGCGGCATGTTCGTCGCCCCCGAGGCGATTACCCACGATGGCGTGTTCGACATCACCATCTGGTCCGGCTACGGCCTGAGCGACTTCCTCCTCAAGTCCAAGGGCGTCTACAACGGCTCGCACGTCACCTGGAAAGGCACGCGCCGCCTGCGCTGCCAGAAGGTCCACGCGGAGTCGGTGGATGGCCAGGAGGTCTACCTGGACGTCGATGGAGAGACGCCGGGCCGACTGCCTGCCACGTTCACGCTCCTGCCCGCCGCCATCCGCATCAAGGTGTAGGCCGCGCGGGCGTGCGACTGATGCGCATGCTCCCGACGTCCCGCGAGCCTGAGGCCCAGGTCCGCGAGCGCTCCACGACCTGTATCGCGGCCGGGAGATTGCCCAGGCGCTCGGCACGGCGGAGGGCACGGTGAAGAACCAGACCTCCAGCATCCTGTCGAAGCTCGGTGTCCGGGACAGGACTCGAGCGGTGCTCCGGGCGATGGAGCTCGGCTGTCTGTAGGCCGTACATCCCTCTTGGGCAGTCCCCGGGTTCTGGGGCAACCTCCTGCATCATGTGGCGTCCGGCGTTATGCCTGCTGGACGCGCGGCACCGCGTTCCGGTGTCCGTAGGACACAGGAGAGATGCCCGATGGCCCAGCAGCGCGGACCCTCCCAGCTCGACCTCTTCACGGGCGCGCCCGTCGAGCCGCCCACGCGGAGCCGGAGCAGGACCCAGCCGGTAGCCCCCGCGCCGGTGCCGGAGCCCCTCGCCGACCTGGGCCGGGAGCTGCCGACGGGTGTCTACCTGGGCACCTCGTCGTGGACGTTCCCCGGCTGGTCCGGCCTCGTCTATGACCACGAGGCCGCCGCGTCGCAGCTCGCGCGTGAGGGCCTGTCCGCGTACGCGCGCCACCCCGTGCTGCGCACCGTGGGCATCGACCGGACGTTCTACGGCCCCATCAACGCCGAGGCCTTCGCCGAGTACGCCGAGCAGGTGCCCGCGGACTTCCGCTTCCTGGTGAAGGCGCATGAGGCCTGCACCCTGGCGCGCTTCCCCGTGCACGAGCGCTACGGCGCGCACCGGGGACAGCTCAACGAGCGGTTCCTGAACGCGGCCTACGCGGAGGAGTACGTGGTGCGCCCCTTCGTCGACGGCCTGGGCGACAAGGGCGGTCCGCTCGTCTTCCAATTTCCACCGCAGGACCCGCAAGTCCTGGGCGGCACCGCGCGCTTCGTGGAGCGGCTGCACGCGTTCCTCGCCGCGCTCCCCAAGGGCCCCCTGTACGCGGTGGAGGTGCGCAACGAGGAGCTGCTGACGGAGGGCTTCGCGCAGGCGCTGGCGGACGTGGGGGCATGTCCGGTGCTCGCGGTATGGGCCCACATGCCCTCCATGGGGATTCAGGCGAAGCGCACGCGGGCGCTGGACGCACGGGCCCTGGTGGTGCGGTGGATGCTGCCGCCGAACCTGGGCTACGAGGAGGCTCGCGCTCGCTACGCGCCCTTCAACCGGCTGGTGGACGAGGACGTGCCCACCCGCGACTTGCTGGCCCGCGCGTGTCTGGCCGCCCTGCGCCGCGAGCGCCCCGTCTTCGTCACCATCAACAACAAGGCCGAGGGCAGCGCGCCACTGTCCGCCATCAAACTGGCGGAACGTATCGTCACGAGCAGGGCGACGGAGGGGGACCAGCGGAGCGTCGCGTCATGAACGCCCCTTGCGCCCATGCACAACACTTGCTTACTTGAGGGGGCATGAAGTCTGTCCTCATCGCCGCACTGCTGGTTCAAATGACGACAGCCGGAGGCGCGGGCGCGCGCGATGAACGTGCGAACGAGCACGTCACTGCGACGGAGGATTGGAACAAGCACCTCTCCGCGCTGAAGCAGGAGGTCGACTCGGTGTCGGACCAGTTCCGGGCGGCCCGAGAGCGGCGGCGGTTGGAGGCGGAGCAGAAGAAGCGCGAGTCGGGGGAATGGACGAATGAGCCCACGGCGCCTGCCGCCTCTCCCACCAAGCGAGCCATCGCTCCCGCCGGAGGGGCCGGAACCCCCGCCCGCTGACGATGAAGTCTTCGAGCTGCCCATCGACGGCACCCTCGACCTGCATCTCTTCCATCCTCGCGAGGTGAAGCCCCTCGTCATCGAGTACCTCTGGGCCTGTCGCCAGAAGGGGTTGCTCGACGTGCGGGTCATCCACGGCAAGGGCACGGGCGCGCTGCGTCGCACGGTGCAGGCCCTGCTGCCCACGCTGGAGGAGGTGGAGTCGTTCCGCCCCGCCTCCGAGTTCGATGGAGGCTGGGGCGCGACGTGGGTGCGGCTCAAGCCGCTGCCGCCTCAGGACAGCCAGAAGTAGGCGGAGGCGATGAGCGAGCGCTTCTCGTTCACCTTGGCCTTGTTCGCGAGCTCCGCGAGCTGCCGGTCCTTGGCGGCGTAGCGCTTCTCCTCCTCGTTGCGCAGCGAGGACAGCTTGCGGCGGTACTCGCGCTCCATCCGGTCCGAGTTCGCCCGCGCCTTCGCGCGCTCCGCGATGTCTTCCACGGACGACACCTGCTTGCGCGCGTCGATCCACTGCTGCCGGGCCGACTCGACGGCTTCGCGCGACTCCATCAGGCAGTCCTCGACGTAGCGGTCCGCGCGCTCCTTGGCCTTGTCCAGCTCCAGGGCATTGCGGCGCTCGGCGGCGCGGACGATTTCGTCCTTCGCCGTCACCAGCGACTGCTCCTGCATGAGCTGCACGGACACGGGCGCGGGCTGCCGGCGCTTCTCCTCCTTCGCGACCAGCTTCACGAAGTGCGCGCCGTCCTGGAGGGGCAGGGCGCGGAAGTTGCCCTCGCGGTCCTTCACCAGCACCAGGTGGACGAGCTTCTCCTCCGGCTTCAGGCCCGTCGTCTCGAACTTGTAGGCGAACCACCAGCCCTCGCTGCCGGCCAGGCGCGCCAGTCGTGAGGGAAGGCCCGCGGCGTCGAGCTGGAGGTAGCTGACGGCGTCCTGCTTGCGCTCCTTGACGGCGTAGGCGGCCTTGGCGATCTCCAGCCGGCCGGAGGTGCGGCTTCCGAGCACGGAGCTGGTGAGCGCGCGCGCCTCCTGCTGCCGCTTCGCGAGGGCCTCCTTCGTCTGCTCTCCCTGGCCCCGCAGGCGGCGGCGGACATCGCCGTCGAAGCGCTCCAGCACCACCGAGCGCATCTCCGTCATGCGCTGGCTGATGCGCCCCTCCATCTCCGAGCGCAGCTTGTCGAACGCCGCGTTGATGTCCTCCACCTTGCGGCAGCCCTGGTAGATGTCGAGGATGCGGCGCTCGAAGTCCACGCCGCTCTCCAGCGCGCCCAGGATTTCATCCGAAGCGCCGAAGACGCCGTCGAAGAGGTTGAGCTTCTTCTCCAGCAGCTCGAACAGGCGCGCGTCCGCCGCGTTCATCCGGTTGAGGAAGTTGATGACCAGCACGTCGCGCTGCTGGCCATACCGGTGGCAGCGGCCGATGCGCTGCTCCACGCGCTGCGGGTTCCAGGGCAAATCGTAGTTCACCACCAGGTTGCAGAACTGGAGGTTGAGGCCCTCGGCGCCGGCCTCGGTGCAGATGAGGATCTGCGTCTTGTTGCGGAAGTCGTCCACCAACGCGCGCCGGTCCTCCGGCGTGCCGGCGTCACCCGACAGCAGCGAAATCTTCCCCCGGTACCCGTGCTCCGACAGGAGGTTGAAGAGGTACTGCTGCGTGCGCTTGGACTCGGTGAAGATGAGCGCCTTCTCCGGCCACCCGTGCGCGCGCATCACCGTGAAGGTGCGGTCCAAGCCCCGCTTGAGGGCCTCGCCCTTGGCGTTGACCTTGATGGAGTCCGCCAGGTCCGCGTACTGCCGCAGCTCCCAGACCTCCTGCTCCAGGGCGCGCACGTTGGGCGCCTTGGCCGGGTCGTCGGACCACTCCTCGCCCTCCTCGACGAACTGCTTGGCCTCCTCGGGCTCGAACATCGCGAGCGCCTGCTGGCCCAGCTTCGCCGCCGCCAGTCGCTTCTCCAGGTTGTCCGACAGCCGCCGCAACGTCGGGGCGATGGCATACGTGGAGGACGCCAGGAGCTTGCGGTAGCACAGCGTCAGGAGCGTCTTCTTGCCGGGCTCGATCGCCGCGGCCTCCGAGCGCTGGAGGTACTCGCTGACCTTCTCGTAGAGGTCATGCTCCTCGGGCGAGGGCGTGAAGTCCTCCACGATGGAGCGGCGGTTGGTGTAGCGCACGTACTCGCGCACCTGACGGCGCAGCGTGCGTTGCACCACGGGCGCCAGGCGCTCCTTGAGCTCTCCGGCGGCGGCCTCGGACATGCCGCCGCCCTCGTCCACGCGGTAGCGGCTGCGGAAGGCGTGCTCGGGGCCCAGGATCTGCTCGTCCAGGAGCGACATCAGCCCGAACAGCTCCATCAAGTCGTTCTGGAGCGGGGTGGCGGTGAGCAGCAGCTTGGGTTTGCCCGCCAGGGACGCCTTGAGGGCCTGGCCCATCTTGTTGTTGGCCCGGTGCGCGTTGCGCAGGCGGTGGGCCTCGTCGATGACGACCAGGTCCCACGCGATTTCCGACGTCAGGTGCGCCTTGTTCGCCGCGAAGGGGTGCGAGCAGATGACGGGGAAGGGCTGGTCGAAGCAGTTGCCGGTGGCGCGCACGGTGCGCCCGTCCACCATCACGCTGTCCAGGTCGAACTTCTCCCGCAGCTCGCTGTTCCACTGCGCGCGCAGCGTGGCCGGCGCGAGGATGAGGATGCGCGTCTTCCCCTCGGCCATGAGCTGGGCGATGACGAGCCCCGCTTCGATGGTCTTCCCCAGGCCCACCTCGTCGCCCAGCATGCAGCCGCCGCGCGACAGCGAGTCGAGCGCGAACATGGCGCCCTCGACTTGATGCGGGTTGAGGTCGACCTTTGCTTCGGACAGGGCTCCCGCCAACCGTTGTTGCGTATCACCACTGCGTGCCAGCAGCTCTTCCGCCAGCAGGCGTTCGTGGAAGGGGGTCAGCGTCGTCCGGGGCGATGGCTCCGTGGCCTCCGCTCCTCGGGCGGCGATGGCCGCCGCGTCCGCCTCGACCTCCAACCTCAATCCCCTTGCGACCTCCGCCAAGACCGTCTCCATCCGCTCTGTTTCGGGGCGCCCACCGACACAGCGGGCGAGAGAGACGCGCCATTTTGTTGACGGAGGCTCCGGTGTAAAGGGGGTCGTCTCCGAGGCCGAATTCTAGGCCTCCGCGCGATTGGCATGCTTCTTCGCGAGCGACGCGCGCGTACTCCAGAAATGAGCGTCGCGCGAACTTTCCGCTGGACATCTTCGCGAGGCCTACAACAGCCCGCGCGACTTGACGTCCAGGTACACGTTGAGCGCGGCCGCGCCAAACCCCTGGGCCGGTGCGCGGACCACCAGCGCCCCCGCGTCGCGCAGGGTGCTGGCGGTGCGGCGGAACTCCGACTCCAGCCGCGTGGCGGCCTGTCGCGAGTACGCGTCCTGCGCCTCCACGGGCACGTCGATGGCCGCGTCGCGCACGTCCTCGTCCAGGAGCGACGCGACGACGGGGAGATGCCGGGGCCGCAGGGCCAGCGTGCGGGTGAGCAGCCCCGCCGAGGCATCCGGGTCCACCAGGTCCGTGAAGAGCACGACGAGGGTGCGTCGCGTCTGTCGGGCGAAGGCGAAGTCGTAGGCGCGGCCGTAGTCGCTCTCCTCCAGCGCGGCCTCGGCGCGGTAGAGCGACTCGGTGATGAGGCGCAGGTGCTCGTGGCCCTTGCGAGGCGGCAGGAAGGTGAGCACGTCGCTGGCGAAGGCCATGACTCCCACCACGTCTCCGGCGTCCAGGCCCACCCGCGCCAGGCGGAGCGCCGCGTCCACCGCGTGGTCCAGCTTGCGACGGCCCTGGACCTTGCCGGCCATGTGTCGCCCGCAGTCCAGGAGCAGCAACATGGGCTGGTGCCGCTCGGGCTGCCACGTGCGCACCAGGGTGTTGGCGTGGCGCGCGGAGGCCTTCCAGTCGATGTGGCGGTAGTCGTCGCCGGGGCGGTACTCACGCAGGGACTCGAACTCGCGTCCCTCCGCCGCGCGGCGGCGCAGCGTCCTCTCCGATGGTGCGTCCGAGGAGCGGGCCAGGGCCAGGGCCTCCCGAGAGAGCGCGGTGAGGTCCGGATAGATTTTCACCGACTGCGCCGCGGGCACGCGCACCTGTCGAGCGCAGAGTCCCAGCGGGCCGAGGAGCCGGAGGTGGAGGTCGCCGAAGCTCGCATCTCCTCGGGACGGAGGGGTGACGAAGTACGTCAGCCGGGAGCGCGTGAGGGGCGCGCCGCTCAGGGCTGGCAGCACGAGGGACTGGTGGTGGCCGGTGCTGGCGACGACCTGGGGCGGCTCGTCGCGGACCTCCAGGCGCAGCGGCGCGGGGCCCGTGTCCACTTGCTCGAAGGCCAGGTGCACGGCGTTGCGGGTGCCCGAGGAGAGGATGGGCTCCACCTCGCGTGCCACCTTCACGTCTTCCACCCGGGGCGCGCGGAGGAAGTCCACGGCGCAGAGGGCGAGCACCGCCACGTCCAGGGCCAGCGCCAGCCAGCCGAACGCGGGGCTGGCCACCGTCAGCGAGGAGGGGAGGAGTCCCACCGCGAGCAGTGCGACGGCGAGGCCGGTGGGGACGGGACGGCCCACGCTCACCGGGGGACCCGGACCCGCTCGAGCGTCTGCTTCAGCACGTCATCCGTGGTGACGCCTTCCACCTCGGCCTCGGCCTTGAGGAGCAGGCGGTGGTTGAGCACGCTGCCCGCCGCGCCCTTCACGTCGTCAGGGGTGACGAAGTCATTGCCCATCAGCGCGGCGCGGGCCTTGGACGCGGCCAGGAGCGCCTGCGCGGCGCGGGGGCTCGCGCCCAGTCTCACGCGGGGATTGGCGCGGGTGTCCCGCACCACGGCGACGACGTACTGGAGGATGGAGTCGTCGCAGGTGACGCGGGCCGCGCGGGCCTGCAGCTCCATGAGCGTGGGCGCGTCCAGCACGCGGTCCACGGAGGGCGGCCGTCCCTCGCGCTGGTGGAAGGCGCGCAGCATGGTCGTCTCGGAGTCGGAGTCCGGATAGCCCACGCGGATGCGCATCAGGAAGCGGTCCAACTGGGCCTCGGGCAGGGGATAGGTGCCCTCCAGCTCCAGCGGGTTCTGCGTGGCGACGACGAAGAAGTGCGGCGGCAGCGGGTGGGTGACGCCGTCGATGGTGACCTGGCGCTCCTCCATGGCCTCCAGCAGCGCGGCCTGGGCCTTGGGCGGGGTGCGGTTGATTTCGTCCGCGACGAGGACCTCGGTGAAGATGGGGCCCTTCACCAGGCGGAAGGCGTTGTCCTGGGGCTGGAAGATGTTGGTGCCGAGGATGTCCGCCGGCATCAGGTCCGGGGTGAACTGGATGCGCGTGAAGAGCAGCCCCAGGGCTCCAGCCATGCTGCGCGCGGTGAGCGTCTTCGCCACGCCGGGCACGCCTTCCAGGAGGACGTGGCCGCGCGCCAGGAAGGCGGTCACCAGGTCGGCGAGCACACGCGGCTGGCCGAAGACGGTGCCGGCGAGCGCGGCGGTGAGGCGGGCGAGGGGAGTGGCGTCGGACATGGTGGCGGGGAACGGTAGACCGCCGTCGAGTCGCGCGGCACCACTTTCGTGGCGCGCGCGCCGTGTCGTCAGTCGTTCTTGCTCTTGAGGCCGAGGAACGCGCCGATGAGCGCGGCCACCGCGCCCAGCAGGCCGATGAAGACGCCGAAGCTGGGTGAGGAGTTCATCATCTCCGCGTTGCCGATGGGCGTGGGCACCAGCGTCGTGTCCGACGACACCTTGATGAAGACGATGCACCAGATGAGGCACACGAAGGTGGTGAACAGCTGCGCCATCCACGGCACCACGGGATTGAGGTTGGGGAACGAGCTGCGCACCCGGACGCCGATGGCCACCATCACCATCAGCGAGAGCACGAATGCGCCGAAGCCCGTGCTCATCAATCCCAGGGCGTCACCGTCCGCCGCCGTCTCCTTCCAGGGCGTGAAGCACGAGAGGACGACCAGGCCCGAGCCGTAGAAGGCAATCTTGTCGCCTGCGCTCATCGCGCCCATCAAATCCCTGGCGTCCTGCATGAGCTCTTCGGGGTCGACGATGGGGTTGCCGCCCTCCTCGTCGTCGCGACCCCTGCGCGCCCAGGGGTCGGAACCCGTGGCGACCGGAGCGGGAGCGGGAGCAGGCGCGGGAGCGGTGCGCTTGGGGGCCGTGGCTGCCGCGGCGCGAGTCGCGGGCGCGGGGCGGCTGGGGCGCTGAGGCGCGCCTCGGGCGATGTCCTGCACGCTCTTGACGTTGGTGGCGTCCGCGCTGGCCGGCGCGGCGGGCCTGGCTCCGGACTTGCCCGCGGGCCGAGGACGCGCGGGCTTGGGAGGAGGGGGGCGAGGGTCTTCGCTCGCGCCCGTGGATTCCTCATCGTTGTCGGCAGGTGGCTCCGAGGAGAGGAACGAGCTGTCGATGATGTAATCGCAGACGGAACAGATGGATGCGTCGGCGGCTACCTGCGAGCCGCAGCCAGGGCAGTTCAGGACCAGCGCTCCTGCTGAGAGATGCGAGCCGCCATCTTCGGAGCCCGGGGCCGCGCGTGTCAAACTGCCTGCGGCCTAACCCCTGGATTTTCGCGGGAAATTGGCCTAGGCCCCAGCGCATGAGCCGCCCGAGCCTCGTCCGACTCCCCAGCGTCTGTCTGGCCCTCCTCGTCCTCGTCACAGGCTGTGTCCGCGCCGTGCCGGGCCCCGACGCGGACCCGCCCGACGCGGAGGTGATGGCCCGAATCCGCGATTGGGAGGACCGGCGCTCGCTGGGCGAAGGGCAGTTGGTGGCGCTGGTCACCAGTGCTCCGGATCCGCGTATCCGGGCGAGGGCCCTGCGCGCGCTGGCTCGCATCCAGGACATGGCCACGGTGAACGCGGTCGTCGCTGGACTGAAGGACTCGGAGGCCTTGGTCCGAGGTGAGGCCGCCTTCGCGGCGGGCGAGCTGGCGCTCTCCTGGGAGCCGCTCACGGAGACCGAGCGGGCGAGCCTGGCGACGCCCTTGCTGGCGGCCGAAGAGGACGAGCGCGACGCGGCGGTGCGTGCCGCGCAGCTCGACTCCCTGGGCCGGCTGGCGACGGCGGATACGCTGGCGAGACTCGTCCAGCGGCTCCAGGGCGAGGACGTCGAGACGGCTGGGCGAGCGGCGCTGGCGCTGGGCGTGGCGGCGCGACGCGGTGGTGCCGCGGTGGTGAAGGACGTGTCCCTGGCGCCCGCGCAGGCGCTGATGGCGGCGGGGCGGCCGGTGTCGGCCCGTTATGGCGGCGCGTATCTGCTGGCCACGGCGAAGCGCGCGGAGAGCCTGCCCACGCTGCGCGCGTGTCTGTCGGATGAGGACGCGGACGTGCGCGGCCTGTGTGTGAAGGCCTTCGGTGACGTGGGTGGACCGGAGGACGCGGTGGTGCTGGGCCGGATGCTGGACGACACGGTGCCTCGCGTGGCGGCGGAAGCGGCGCGCTCGCTGGCGAAGCTCGCGGCCACGTGTGGCGGGCCTTGCGCGCCGCTGGATGCCCTCGAGGCCTTGGTGCCCCGAGCGAAGCGCGTGGCTCGGGGAATGGAGACGCCGATGCCCACGGGCGCGGCGCCGCGCGTGGAGACGCTGGCGCGCTCCGCGGATGGGCACCCGTTGCTGGCCCTGGCGCAGCAGGGGTTGCCGGAGTTCGGCGCGCCGTTGCTCGTGTCGCTCCGTCTCGCGCTGGCGGACGCGGAGCGGGGCGCGGCGTCGGATGTGGCGCGCTCGGACCTGGGGTGGCTCGACTGCCGGCTGGCGGCGGCGTTGGACCGTCAGCGCGGCATGGTGGCGGACACGATGAACTGTGGCTTCGGCCGGGTGTCAGAAGAGCGTCGACTGGCCTTGGGCCTGCGCGAGGCGGCGCTCTCTCCGAAGAAGACACCCGCCGACTTCGCGGTGGGCTACCTGCGCCACCCGTCGGCGCGCGTGCGGCTCACGGCGATGGAGGTCCTCGCCGAGCGCCCCGTGCCTCGTGCGGCGACGGCCGTGGCGCCGCTCCTGCGCGGTGAGGACCTGGTGGTGGCCGGCGCGGCCGCCGCGACGCTGGGGAAGCTGAAGGCCCCGGGTGCACAGCCGGAGTTGGAGGCGCTGGCCGACCGCGTCCCCTCCGAGCCGGACCTCGCGGACCCCGTGGCGAGCGCGCTCGTCGCGCTCCAGCTTCCTGGCACCGAGGCGCGCATGAAGCAGTGGTTGACGCTTCCTCACGCCAACGTGCGCCGCGTGGCCGCCGAGGCCCTCACCCAGCTCACCGGCCAGCCCGTGCGCTCCGCGCGCGTGGAGCTTCCGCCGTACGCCTTCCGTCCGGAGCCCGCGCCCAGGGGGGCCGCGCTGGTGCTGCGCACGGAGAAGGGCGACATCACCGTGCGGCTCGACGCGGACGACGCGCCGCTCACGTCGGGCAATCTCTACGCCCTGGCGCGCAAGGGCTACTTCAACGGCATCACCTTCCACCGCGTGGTGCCGGACTTCGTCGCGCAGGGAGGAGACCCTCGCGGAGACGGGGAGGGCGGCCCGGGACACTCCATCCGCTGCGAGATGACCCGGCGACCCTACCTGCGCGGCGTGCTCGGCATGGCGCTGTCCGGGAAGGACACCGGCGGCAGCCAGTTCTTCTTCACCCACGCGCCGCAGCCGCACCTGGACGGCCGCTACGCGGCCTTTGGCGAGGTGGTGTCGGGGCTGGACGTGGTGGACGCGTTGCTGGAAGGCGACGTCATCCGGGAGGTCAGCGCGGTGACGCTGGCCCCGTGAGGTGACGTGTCAGGTGCCGCTGGCTCGCGTCAGCGGCGTCTGGGTGCCGAGCGGGTGGCTGCGCCAGCGCAGGTTCTCCTCTTCCTCCAGCGCCTCCACCTGGTTGCGGATGCGCTGCCACTCCGTCTCGGGGATGCGCAGGAAGGCGTCCGCGAGGTTCGGGTCGAACTGCGTGCCCGAGCAGCGGCTGATCTCATCCCGGGCGACGCTCATGGGACGGCCCTTGCGGTAGGGCCGGTCCGACGTAATCGCGTCCACCGTGTCGGCGATGCAGAAGATGCGCGCGCCGATGCAGATGTCCTCGGCGGCGAGCTGCTGCGGGTAGCCCTTGCCGTCCCAGCGCTCCTGGTGCTGGAGGACGATGAGCGCCGCCTCGTGCAGGTACGGCATCTTCCCCATCATCCGGTAGCCGAACTCCGGGTGCTTGCGCATCTCCACCCATTCATCCGGCGTCAGCGGGCCAGGCTTGAGCAGGATGGAGTCGCGCACGCCAATCTTGCCGATGTCGTGCAGCAGCGCGCCTTGCTCCACCACGTCCAGCGCGGCCCCGGCCAGTCCCACTTCCTCCGCCAGCCGGCGCGAGTAGAGCGCCACGCGACGCGAGTGCCATTGCGTCTCCGTGTCGCGGTAGTCCAGCGCGCTGATGAGCCCGTCCAACAGGCCCGTGGTGCGCTCCACCACCCGGCGCTCCAGGTCCTGGTTGATGGCCACCAGCTCCGCGTTCTTCTCCGCCACCTCGCGCGTCAGCCGCTCGTTGGACTCCACCAGCCGGTAGTGCTCCACCGCCTGCCGCACGCTGCTCGTCAGCTCGCTGAGCGACCAGGGCTTGCCGAGCAGCCGGAACACCTCACCGCGGTTCACCGCCTCGGACGCGGTGCGGAAGTCCGCCGCCGCCGTCAGCATCAGCCGCACGGCCTTCGGGTTCTTCTCCCGGAGTACGCTCAGCAGCTCGATGCCGTTGAGGTACGGCATCATGAAGTCCGTCAGCACGACGCTGAAGCCCACCTCGCGAGCGGCCAGGGCCGGGTCGCTGTAGGTGATGACGTCATAGCCTTCCGTCTGGAGGATCCGTGAGAGCGCGGCGAGGATGAGCACGTCGTCATCCACCACGAGGATGCGGTCCATGTTGGAGGATCTCCGGGAGGTCGCGGGCCTGTCATTCTTTATACACGCCTTGCCTTGCGCCCAAACAGGGGCCCCCTTGCGTTTTGCGCTCGCAAGCCCCGGAAATCCTTGGAGGTTCTTGCTAGCGGCAAGAGTGGTAGAACCAAGTGATGCTTGCCTGCTCGCCAAGGTGTGATTTATGGTGCGCGGCAAGGCTGCGTATCAACGCTAACCCCTTGGAATCCTGGAGCAATCTCCGATGGCTAGAGCCCCAGCAGGGCCGGTGCCGGTGGTGGTGATGGGGCTGGGATTCATCGGGCAGGAGATTGCCAGAGCTGCCCTGTCCTGCCCGGAAGTGGAATTGATTGGGGCCGTGGATACCCACGCCTCCCTCGTCGGTCGTCCGTTGGGTGACGTGCTGGGAGGTCCCGGTCCTCGCGTCAAGGTGATGGACTCCCTGGAGAAGGCCGTGGGCCGCCGCAAGGGCGCGGTGCTGCTGCACGCGACGGGCTCCCGGCTGCCGCAGGTGATGGACCAATTGCTGGCGGCGCTGAAGCTGGGCCTGCCGATTGCCAGCACCTGTGAGGAGCTGGCCTTTCCCTATCTGAAGTACCCGGAGCTGGCGGACAAGCTGGACCGCGCCGCGCAGCGCGCCGAGGTCTCCATCGTCGGCGCGGGCGTCAACCCGGGTTTCGTTCTGGACAGACTGGTGGCCACGGCGGGGCAGGTGTGTGGTCCGGTGCGGCGCGCGACAGTCACCCGGGTGGTGGACGCGCGCACCCGCCGGGAGGCCTTGCAGCGCAAGGTCGGCGCCGGTCTGACGGAGGAAGAGTTCTTCGAGTTGGTGGATGGTGAGCAGCTCGGCCACGTGGGGCTGGTGGAGTCGGCGGCACTCGCGGCATTGGGCCTGGGGTTGGATTGTGATGACTACGAAGAAGAGGTAGCCCCCGTATTCGCCGAGGAGGACATCTCGGGCGGCGCGTTCGCCGTGAAGAAGGGACGGGTGGCGGGCATGTTCCAGTCGGTGGTCGGGTTGGAGGACGGGCAGGAGCGGGTGCGACTGGAGCTGACCATCGCCGTAGGGGCTGACGACCCGAAGGACCGCATTGAAATCGATGCGGACCCTCGTTTGGTGTTGGAAATCCCGGGGGGAGTGGCAGGCGACCGGGCCACCGCGAATGCGCTGGTGAATGCCGCGCCACGCTTGACGGCCGCCGAAGCAGGGCTCCTCACGGTGCTCGAGCTTCCGGCCGGACGTTAGAGTCAGGAGAGGGATAATGCTGGACAAGAATGCGATCGGCCGTGCCTCGCCGCCGACGCTCAACGAAGTGGAGAAGGGTGCCATCCGCCGCTTCGCGGAGGCCATCGGAGACTACAACCCCATCTACTACGACGAGGAGTACGCTCGGGCCTCTGGATATCCCACCATCATCGCTCCTCCCACGTTTCCCGCGTCCTTTCATTCGGCCGCGGACTTGAGGGAGCTGCTTGGCGTGGGCATCAAGAGCCTGCTGCACGCCGAACAAGGCTTCGACTACGAGCGGCCCATCTTCGCCGGAGACCGCATCTACGTCTCCACCCGCGTCGCGGACGTCTCCGAGCGCCAGGGCATGTCCGGGAAGATGGACATCGCTGTCATCGAGGACGAAGGCCGCGACGAGGAAGGCAACCTGGTGTTCCGAGCCCGCCGGACGTTGGTGGTCCGCGCCTCAAAGGAGACCCCGTGATGCCCGCGCGCAAGCTCTACTTCGAGTCCATCCGCGTCGGAGACGAGCTGCCGGCGCTGGCGAAGGCTCCGGTGGACCGTGTCCAGTTGTCCCGGTACGCCGGTGCCTCCGGCGACTACAACCCCGTGCACGTCGACGAGCTCTACGCCAAGAGCGTGGGCATGCCGAGCGTGTATGCCCCCGGCATGCTGGTGATGGGCATGCTCGGCCAGCTCATCAGCGACTGGGCCCGGGGCGGGCAGATGCGGCGCTACAACGTGCGCTTCATCAAGATGGTGTGGCCGGGTGACACCGTCGTCTGCAAGGGCCGGGTGAGCAACCGCCACGGCACCGCGGGCCGCTACTTCGTGGACATCGACCTGTGGGCGGAGAACCAGCGCGGCGAGCTGGTGATGAAGGGCGGCGCGCAGATCCAGCTCTTCTACTCCCTGGAGGACGAGAACCGGCAGCGCTCCGGCCAGTCCCCCATCGTCATCGAAGTTCCCCGGGAGAGCCTGGCCGCCGCCCCCGCCACGTCCACCGGCGGAGGCTCGAGCGAGGCCTCGGCCGTCGACGAGGAGGCCGACGAGTCGGACGAGCGCCGCAATGGTGCCTCGTCCAAGAAGACCGTCCCCCGGGAGAAGCCCGCTGCCAAGACGGCGACGCTTCCCTCGGCCAAGAAGGCGAAGAAGTAGCGGTTTGACGGTCTGCGGTGAGGGGCGGCCTGGGGGGCCCCTCAACGCAGGGTGTCATTCAGGGTTGACTCAAAAATCAGTCGCCGCCACACTTCCTGTGTCATTTGCGCCGCTGACCCGAGGCCTTCGAACCTGAAGGCGGGCAGCGAGCCGTCACGCAGGAGTGGCCATGTCCGCCGGCATCAACACCTACAAGATCGACCTTCGAGAGATTTTCTTCGCTTTGTTCGAGCAGTTCGGCTTCGGCCAGGTGGCCGGTCAGGCCCCGTACGACGCCTGGGGCCCGGATGAGGCGAAGGCGGTGTTGTCTGAGACGTATCGCTTCGCGCGCGAGGTGCTCGGGCCCCTCAACTCCGTGGGAGACCGCGAGGGCTGTCGGGTGGAGAACGGCTCGGTGCTCACGCCGACGGGCTTCAAGGACGCGTGGAAGAAACTCTACGAGCAGGGCTTCAAGACGGTGGCGGTGAGCCCGGAGCACGGTGGCCAGGGCGCGCCGATGATGCTGCAGGTGACGGTGGAGGAGCTGCTATCGGGCGCCAACACGGCCTTCAACATGTACCCGGGCCTGTCGTTCGGCGCGGCGGAAGTCATCGCCGAGTGCGGGACGAAGGAGCAGCAACACCTCTTCGTGGAGCGCATGCTCAACGGCACGTGGGGCGGCACCATGTGCCTCACCGAGCCGCACGCCGGCTCCGACGTAGGCGCGGCGAAGTCCACCGCCCGTCGCAACGCGGACGGCACGTACAACATCCGCGGGACGAAGATCTTCATCTCCGGCGGCGACCATGACATGGCCCAGAACGTCATCCACCTGGTGCTCGCGCGCATCGACGGCGCGTCGCCCGGCACCAAGGGCCTGTCGCTGTTCATCGTCCCCAAGCTGCGCATCGGCAAGGACGGCAGCTCGGGTCAGGCCAACGACGTGTCCGTGGGCTCCATCGAGCACAAGATGGGCATCAACGGCTCGGCGACCTGTGTGCTGAACTTCGGTGAGAGCGACAACTGTCTGGGCGAGCTCGTCGGCACCGTCGAGCACGTCGGCATGAGCCAGATGTTCAAGATGATGAACGGCGCGCGCATCGCCGTCGGCATCCAGGGCGTCGCGCTGGCGTCGGCCGCCTACTACAACGCGGTGGACTACGCGAAGGACCGCAAGCAGGGCTCCCACTTCACCAAGTGGAAGGACCCCACCGCGCCGCGCGCCGCCATCATCGAGCACCCGGACGTCCGCCGCATGCTGCTGGACATCAAGTCCCACGTGGAGGGCATCCGCGCGCTCATCATCAAGCTGGCCATGCACCTGGACAAGGCGCGGCAGCTGGCGGGCAAGGACGACGAGGCGGCCACCTACCACAAGGGCCAGGTGGAGCTGCTCACCCCGCTGGTGAAGTCCTACGGCTCGGACCAGTCCTTCCGTCTGTGCTCGCAGGCCATCCAGGTGTACGGCGGCGCCGGCTACATCCAGGACTACCCGGTGGAGCAGTACACGCGTGACTCGAAAATCTTCTCCATCTACGAGGGCACCAACCACATCCAGGCCATGGACCTGGTGGGCCGCAAGCTGGGGCAGGCCGGTGGCATGCACTTCCAGCAGTTCATGGGCGACGTGGGCGCCTTCGTGGAAGCGCACCGCGAGAACGCCACCTACGGCGAGGCCGTGAAGCTGCTGGCGAGCGCGCAGGAGGCGCTGATGTCCAGCGCGATGACGGTGTTCAGCTGGTCGCAGGACGGCGGCAAGTTCCCGCTGATTCCGCTGTCCGCCAACCGCTTCCTCAACATGATGTCCGAAGTGGCCGTGGGCTGGCTGCTCCTGGACGCGGCGCTCATCGCGGACAAGGCGCAGGGCGCGCTGTCGGCGGACCACCCGGACCGCGCGTTCTACGAGGGCAAGAAGTACAGCGCCCTGTACTACGCGCGCAACGTGCTGCCCAACGTGGAGCAGGCCGCGCGCCTCATCGCCCTCGAGGACACCTCCCCGATGGAGATCACCGACGCCGCGTTCGCGTCCGTCTGAGTCGCGACGACATCTGATCGGGCGCCCCGAGGCTAGGGCGCCCTCCAGAAACACCGAGGCCACCTGGGGATTCGCTCCCGAGGTGGCCTTCGTGTTTCAACCGGGACTGTGTGACGGGAAGGGCGCTACTCGCCCTCGCGCACGCCGATGGCGAGCTGACCGAGGCCCGCCTTCTTCGCCAGCTCCATCACCTGGACGACGGTGCCGTGCGGGACGCCCTCGTCGGCCTGGACGATGACGACGGTGTCCGGGTCCTTCAGCTTGGCGGCGTCGAAGGCCTTCTGGAGTTCGTCCTGGCTGACGACGTTGCCGGCGACCACGAAGCGGCCGTCCGCGAGCACGGCCACGGACATGTCCGTGGTGCGCGCGGTGACGTCCGCGGCGCCGCCCTTGGGCAGGTTCACCTTGAGGCCCGCCTTGGCGCCGCCTCCGGGGCCCTGCTGGACGATGACGGAGCTGGTCACCATGAAGATGATGAGCAGCACGAGGAAGATGTCGGTGAGCGGGGTGATGTTGATTTCGGCGAAGACACCTTCTTCGCCTTCGTCACCGGACCCCGGTGTCTTGCCCATGGCCATGGTGCGTGTCCCCTGGGGCTAGGCGGGCTGCGTGTCGACGCGCGCCGGAGAGGTGGGGGGCTGGGGGTCGACGCGGGGGGCGGGCTCCGGAGGAAGCCCCGAGGCGCGCTCCTTGAGCATCTCCGCGAACTCGTCGCCCATCAGCCGCAGCTCCACCAGCACGCGTGAGAGGCGGGCCTGGAAGTAGTTGTAGAAGACCATGGCCTGCACGGCGACGAGGATGCCGACCGCCGTGGCGACCAGGGCCTCGGAGATGCCCGTCATCACCGCGCCGGTGCCGCCGGTGCCGCCGGCCTCCACGTCCAGGCCCAGGTCCTTGAACGAGCGCATGATGCCGGCCACGGTGCCGAACAAGCCCACGAAGGGCGTAATCGAGCCGATGGTGGCGAGAATCCAGAGGTTGCGGCGCAGCTTGAGGGCCACCTGGGCGCGCTCGCGCTCCACGGCGGCCTCCACGCCCGCGCCGCCCGTGCCCCGGCTGCGCTCCCAGCGGTCGAACCCCGCGAGGAAGATGTCGGCGGCGACGGAGTCGGAGCGCTCGGCGGCGGTGCGGGCCGCCGGCACGTCGCCTCGGAGCAGGTGCTTGCTGACCGCCTCGCCCAGGAGGCGGGAGCGCTCGCTCACCCCCCAGAGGGCGATGATGCGCTCGACGGCCACGACGAGCGCGGCGACGGAGGCCAGAAGCAGCAGGGCCAGGGTGACTCCGCCGAGGCGGAGGTAATGCAGGATGTCGTTCAGGCTCATTGGTGGGTGACCCGGCAGGGCGCCATGGCCCAGACTAGGAGATATGAACCGCGCAGCCGCCGCAATCTTCCTGGCAGTGCTCTGTTCGGCCTGCCCCAAGCGCATCGAGTTCGGGCCGGAGGGGCAACTCACCGACGCCGAGGTCGTCTACCAGCGTGTCCGGCAGAACCAGGACAACGTCGTCTCCCTGGAGGGGGACGCGAAGCTGCGTGTCGAATCCCCCCAGCAGAGCGGCACCATCGGGATGTTCCTTTCCGTCACCCGCCCGGCCCTGCTGCACCTGGAGACGTTCGATTTCTTCAACAGGCCCCTCGCCTCCCTCGTCGGGGACGGGACGCGCTTCGGCCTGTACCAGACGGAGACGCACACGTACTACCAGGGCCCGGCGAGCCCGCAGAACGTGTCGCGCTTCCTGCCCGTCGTCCTGCCGGGCGAGGAACTGGTGGCCATCATGCTGGGCCAGGTGCCCCTCATCCCTCCGGAGCGCATGACGCTGGAGCTGGACACGAAGGAGGGCGTCTACGTGCTCACCCTCCACCGGGGCACCGCCAGCCAGGTGCTCCAGGTTCACCCCAAGTATCTGCGCGTGGTGAAGAGCCATGTGCGCGGCGTCCCCGGGTATGACCTGGCCTTCGACGACTTCCTGGAGCGAGGCGGCCTCATCTTCCCGGGCAAGGTGGAGCTCATCGCGAAGCAGGCGGGGACGAAGCTCCAGCTTCGCTACCAGCAGATCAAGCTCAACGGCCGGCCGGACCTCACGCTCTACGAGTTGACTCCTCCGGAGGGGGCCAAGGTGGTGGAGGTGGATGACGCGGGGCGGGAGCTGCCGGCCGGGGGGCCCGAGTCGCCAGCGCCCCCGGTGCCGGGTTCCTGACCGGGCAGGCACGGAAGAAGAAGCGCGGCGGCTGGAGTCGGGTAGAGTGGCGCCCACGACATGGCACAGATCAAGCTCGGAGAACTGCTGATCAAAGCGAATGTGCTCCAGGAGAGCCAGCTCAAGGCCGCGCTCGCCGAACAGGCGAAGTGGGGCGGCAAGCTGGGTGAAATCCTGGTCCGGATGAGCCTCGTCTCCGAGGACATCCTGGTGCGAGCCTTGTCCAAGCAGCTCGGCATGCCGGCGGTGAACCTGGACGCGGTCCAGGTGGTTCCTCCGCATGTGAAGGCCAAGATTCCTCCGCAGACCGCGCGTGACTTCTCCGTGCTGCCGCTGCAGCTGCGGGATGAGGGCAAGACGCTGGTCGTGGCGATGTCGGATCCGCTCAACATGCGGATGCTCGACGAGCTTCGCGCCGTGACGAAGTGCCGCATCATCCCCAACGTGGCGGGGCGCACCTCCATCGCCCGGGCCTTCGCCCGGATGTACGAGGAGAATGTGGAGTTGGAGGACGCGGACACCAACTTCAAGGTGGTGGACGCCCAGGGCCGCACGGTGGTGAAGAACCTCAAGGACCTGGATCCGGCCGCCGCGGCGGTCGTCTCCGCGCCCAGGCCCCCGCCCCCGGTGGCGCGTCCGCCGCCGCCGGTTCAAGAGGCCCCGCGCAGCACCGCGGGCACCGGCAGCCCCGCTGACCTCTTGCGCAGCGTGGAAGAGGTGCAGCGCAAGGAAGTCGCCGCGCTCAAGGCCATGGTGGAACTGCTCATCGAAAAGGGTGTGTTCTCCCGCGACGAGTACCTCGCGAAGGTCAAGCGGTAGCCCGCCCTCATGCGCAAGAAGATTGGTGAGCTGCTCGTCGAGGCGGGAGTGGTGACGGAGGAGCAGGTGCGGGTGGCGCTCGGGCGTCGAGGCGCGCCGGGGAACCTGCGGCTGGGCGAGACGCTGGTGGCCCAGGGCCTGTGCGCGCCGTTGCACGTGGCCAGGGCGCTGGCGGTGCAGCACGGGCTGCCCTTCATGGAGCTGCCCGAGGAGATTCCCCACGCGGTGGTCTCGCTGGTGTCCCTGGACTTCCAGGCGGAGCACCGCGTCCTCCTCTTCCGCTCGGAAGTGGAGGGGCGCAGCGAGCGCATCCATGTCGCGGTGGAAGACCCAGGGGATTTGACGTTGGTGGACGAGCTGCGCTTCCAGCTCCGCAAGCAGGTGCGGGTCTTCGTCGTCGCGTCGGACGACCTGGACGCCGCGCTGGCCCGGGCGCGGGGAGAGCCGCTGGACATCGTCGAGGCCGAGCCGTTTTACGAGGAGGATGGCTCCGGCCCTCTTCCCGTGACAGCGGGGACGCCATTGGAGTGGGAGATGCCGGAGACGCCGAAGCCCCCCGCAGCGAGACCCCCCCCCGCCGCCGCGCCCGCCGCCCGTCGGCCCGGGACGCCGCCGCCTCCGCCCGCGGAAGCCCTGCGGCAGGGGCCTGGGGGGGATGCGCTGGATGATCTGCTGGGCGTGAAGCCCGCCGCGGCCCGGCCGCCTCCGCCGCCTCCGCCCATCTTCGAGGCGGACGAGGAGGAGAAGCCCCGCGTGCCGGTGGTGATGTTCGGTGGGGCCGCGAAGGGCTCGCTGCCCGCGCTGGCGCTCACGCCGACGCCGGACTTCTCCGATGACGACCTGGCCATCCTGGACGACCTGGAGCGCATGTCCCGGGGCGACGAGGCGGTGCTGGACACGGAGAAGGTGAAGCCCGCGCGCATGGTGGCCAGCCTCATCCGCCTGCTCATCCGCAAGGGGCTCATCCAGGAGGTGGAGTTCCTGGAGGAGCTGGCGAAGAAGTGACGCCCGGCGCGTCGCCCTCGGGGGACGGGTCCCTGCTGGAGGTCCGAGGGCTCGCCGTCGAGCTGGCACGGGACGAGGGCAGGGTGCGCGCGGTGGACGGCGTGTCCTTCGCGGTGCCTCCCGGCGGAACCCTGGGCGTGGTGGGGGAGAGCGGCTGCGGCAAGAGCCTCACCGCGCTGTCCCTGCTGAAGCTCGCGCCCCAGCCTCCGGTGCGAGTGGCCGCGGGCGAGGTGTTCTTCCAGGGCCGCGACTTGCTGAAGCTCTCCGATGAAGAGCTGCGGCGGGTGCGCGGACGCCACGCGGCCATGGTGTTCCAGGAGCCGATGACGTCGCTCAACCCCGTCTTCACGGTGGGCGAGCAGATCTCCGAAGGCGTTCGTCTCCACCTGGGGGCCTCGCGCTCGCAGGCGCGGGAGCGCTCGGTGGAGATGCTGCGGCAGGTGGGCATCCCCGCTCCGGGTGAGCGCGTGGACGCGTGGCCCCATCAACTTTCGGGCGGGATGCGGCAGCGGGTGATGCTCGCGATGGCGCTCGCTTGCGACCCATCGCTGCTCATCGCGGACGAGCCCACCACCGCGCTGGACGTCACCATCCAGGCGCAGATTCTGGATCTGCTCAAGCGCCTGCAGGCCGAGCGCGGCATGGCGGTGATGCTCATCACCCACGACCTGGGCGTCGTCGCGGAGAGCTGCGACACGGTGGTGGTGATGTACGCGGGGAAGGTGGTGGAGCACGCGCCGGTGCGCGAGCTGTTCGCGAGCCCCGCGCATCCCTACACCGCGGGCCTGCTGCGCTCGCTCCCGTCGCTGGGGGGCGAGGTGAGCGAAGCGCCTCAGGGGCCTCGGCGGAGGCTGCGCGCCATCCCCGGCATGGTGCCCGCCCTGGGGAAGCTGCCGTCGGGCTGTGCGTTCCGCGAGCGGTGCGAGCGTGCGCGAGAAGAGTGTTCGCGCGTGACGCCGGTGCTGGAGCGCAAGCGCGGCGGACAGCTCGCGGCGTGTCACCATCCGGTGCCCGCGTCATGAGCGCCGAGCCGCTCCTCCAGGCGAAGGACGTCCAGGTCCACTTCCCCGGGCGGGGGGGCTGGCTGGGGCGCGTGCGCGGCGCGGTGAAGGCCGTGGACGGCGTGACGTTCGACGTCTTCCGGGGCGAGACGCTGGGCGTGGTGGGGGAGAGTGGCTGCGGGAAGAGCACCCTGGGGCGCGCGCTCTTGCGTCTGGTGCCTCCCACCGCGGGCTCCATCCACTTCGATGGGCAGGACGTCACCGGGTTGTCCCAGAGACGACTCCGGCCGCTGCGCCGTCGCATGCAGCTCGTCTTCCAGGACCCGTATGCCTCGCTCAACCCGCGCATGACGGTGCGGGACATCCTGGGCGAGCCGTTCGACATCCACGGCCTCGCACGGGGGCCGGGCGAACGGGAGCGCGAGGTCGCCGCGTTGCTGGATGCGATGGGGCTGCCGCGCGAGGCGCTGGGGCGCTATCCGCATGAGTTCTCCGGAGGCCAGCGTCAGCGGCTTGGCATCGCCCGAGCCATCGCGCTGCGGCCGGACCTGGTGGTGGCCGACGAGCCCATCAGCGCGCTCGACGTCTCCATCCAGGCGCAGATCGTCAACCTGCTGGTGGACCTGCAGCGTGAGCGCGGCCTCACCTACGTGTTCATCGCGCACGACTTGAACATCGTCGAGCACGTGTCCACGCGGGTGGCGGTGATGTACCTGGGGCGGATCGTGGAGCTGGCACCGTCGGCCCCGCTGTACCGCCGCCCCCGTCATCCGTACACGCAGGCGCTGCTCGCGTCGGTGCCGGTGCCGGACCCCGAGCGGGCGCGTACGCGCCTGCTGGTCCCTGGAGAGCCGCCCTCGCCGCTCGCGCCACCGCCGGGGTGCACGTTCCACCCGAGGTGTCCGCACGCGATGGAGCGGTGTCGCCGCGAGTCGCCGCCGCTGTATCCGCTGGGCTCCGGACATTTCGCCGCGTGCTTCCTGGCGGAAGGGGAGTCCCAGCAATCATCGACCGCCCCGCGGTCCGGAGGTGCCGACGGTGTTCTGGCTCAGTCACCATCATCCGGATGAGTACAACCGCACCTACGTGCTCGGTGGGCTCCGCGTCTGCGCGCGATGTCTGGGCACCTATCCGGTGCTGATGGCCACACTGGTGGGGCTCTTCATCGCGCGCGCGCCGCTGGCGTGGGCCTGGGATGTGCCGGCGGTGCTGCTGCTCACGCTGCCGGCGCTGGTGGACTGGGCGGTGGGGCGCTTCCGCCCGGCCTCGGGCTCCAACGCGGTGCGGACGGCCACGGGGGTCCTGTTGGGAATGGCGCTCGGCCGCTCGCTGTACGTCCACGTCCAGCGCCCCCTGCCGGGGGTGCTGCTGGCACAGGCGGCGCTCGTGACAGCCGTCGCGCTCCCTGTCATTCTCGCCACTTACCGGAAGCCACGTCCGGATTAGACCCTGGTGGCCCGTCGCCCGTTAAGAGGGCACGGGTTGAGGGTGGGCCGGAGTGAACGTGGCTCCACGAGCGATGGGGGAGAGTTGGGACCGGAGACCTCAGACGAGCGATTGATGCTCGCCTTCCAGGCGGGGGACGCTCGCGCGTTCGAGGCGTTGGTGCGAAGGCACCGGACACCGGTGTTCAACTTCATCCTGCGCTTCGTCGGGCAACGGGCACGGGCGGAGGACGTGCTGCAGGAGACATGGCTGAAGGTGGTACGCAGCGCCGGCGAATATCAGGCGAAGGCCCGGTTCACGACCTGGGTCTACACCATCGCGAGGAACCTCTGTGTGGACAGCGCGCGCAAGGAAAGCTACCGCCAGGCCACGTCCCTGGAGTCTCCAGTGAGTGGTGTGGACGGGGAGGAAGGCCGCCCGCTGTCGGAGGCGCTGCCGGACTCCGGCGCCAGTCCCGAGCGGGGCGCGTACAACGCCCGCCTGCGGCCCCTGCTGGAGCGCGCCCTGGCCTCCCTTCCCGAGGAGCAGCGGGAGGTGTTCATCCTGCGTGAGTACAGCGGCATCCCCTTCAAGGATATCGCCGACGTGACGGGTGTCTCGGAGAACACGGTGAAGAGCCGGATGCGCTATGCGCTCGACGGCTTGCGCCGCCGATTGGCGGAGCTGGGCGTGGATGGCGATCTCGCCGACGATGGAAGGACGGTGGTGGGATGAAGCCGCAGAATCTCCATGCGCACGAGGACCGGCTCCTCGACTTCGCCTATGGCGAGCTGCCCGCCCCGGAGGCCCAGGTGGTGGAGTCGCATCTCCAGGGCTGCGCTCGCTGCACCCAGGCCCTGGATGACATCCGCGGCGTGCGCGTCACCATGTCCCAGCTCTCCGAGGAGTCCGCGCCCGACGCGGGGCTGGAGTCGCTCCTGGCGTACGCGCAGCAGTCCGCGCGCCGCGCCGCCGCCGGGCCCGCTCCCACGCCGTCGCGCTGGCGCCGGTGGCTCTTGCCCGTCGTCGGGCTCGCCTCGGTGGGCACGCTGGGCATCCTCACCCTCAACGCGCAGTCACCAGAGCTGACGCGGCCCAACCTCGCGGCGGCGGAGGTGCAGTCGAGCAAGGCCTCGCCCTCGATGGCTCCCGCGCCGAAGCCCGTGCCTCCCTCCGCCGTCGCGCCGGCCCAGGCCGTCGCGGAAGCGCCGCCGCCTCCCGCCGACACGATTGGCGGGGCCGCGGACTCCCGCGCCAGGGACGTGCGGAAGTCGCGGAGCGAGGAGTCCCGGCGCGCGGAGGGCTGGGAGATGGCGGGCAGCGGCGGCGGCCTCGGCACCGGGAGCCGCTCCGATGAGCTGAAGTCGAAGAAGATGACGAGCGCGGAGGTCATGCGCGGCAAGCCGTCCGCTTCGAAGACCGAGCCCGCCGAGAAGGCCCAGCGCGAGGTGTCGAACCTGGACGAGGAGGCCCTCGCGGAGGGGGCACCCATCCTGTCGCAGCCCCCCGCTCCCGCGAGTCCTCCCCAAGAGCCTCTTCGACTGGGGGGCGCGCTCGCCAAGAAGGAGTCGGTCAAGGACAGCGACGGCGCCTCGTCGAAGGGGGGAACGTGGGATGAGGGGCCCGGAGCGCCGGCGCTGGAAGCCGTCACCGAGCCCATGGCCCAGGGTGTTGTCGCCAGCGCTCCCGCGCCTTCAGGCTCCTACGGAGGCCGGGGTGGGGTGGCTCCGCCGTCCGGTGGCGCGAGCGATGACTTCGCACAGGCGCCCACCACCCGTGCCAAGTCCACCATGAAGCCGGCGAAGGCTCCCGCGAGAGCTCAACTGCCCATGCCCGAGCCGTCGGCGCTGCGCCGTGCCGAGGCCGAGGCCGAGGAGCGGTCCTCGGGGCTGTCCGTGGCGGAGCTGTCGCTTCAGGCCCAGGCCGCGAACCGGACTGGAGACCGGGACCAGGAGGCGAGGCTGTTGCGACTCGCCCTGGACGCGGGGGCCTCCAGCGCCGAACGCCTGGGGTTGCTCAATCGCCTGTGCGACGCGGAGCTGGCCCTCGGGCATAGACGGGAAGGGCTGGCCGCGTGTAATCAGGTTTTGACGGAAGCCCCGGGTTCCAGCGCGGCTCAGGCGGCCCGTCGTCGGCTGAGCCGTGAGCCAGGCTCAGGTGAAACACCGGCGGTGGATTCTCAGCCCGCGCCGTAAACTCCCGCGATTTTTCAGTAAATGGGAGGGTGTAGGCAGGTGGAGCTGGCCATTTGACCGATGCGTCTCGTGGGCGCTGATCGAGATAATGGCACCATGGGAATGGAACAGGAATCGCGGCCGCGGGGGGCGGCAGGCCGGCAATCCGGTCAGGCCATGGTCGAAGCGGCGATGATCATGCCGCTGGCGGTCTTCATGACGCTCGGCATCATCCAGCTCACGTTGATTCAGCACGCCAAGCTGATGACCGAGTACGCCGCGTATCAGGCGGCGCGCGCCGGCGTCGTGTGGAACGGCAACAACGAGCGCATGCATGACGCGGCCATCGTCGCGCTGCTTCCCACGTTGGGCCGCACCGACGACATCGGCAATCTGGCGAAGACCTTCGCCATCCATCAAATCTACGACTCCGCGATGCGCACGCTGAACTTCGGCGGCGGCGTGGTGCCTCGGACGGTGAACGGCTCGAACCTGTTCGGCCTCATCCGGGTGGACACCATCAACCCGGCGTACTTCACGCCCATCGACACCATCTGGAAGCTGCGCACCGGCTACAACTGGCAGGAGCTGGACTTCGACGGCGCGGACAGCTTCCCGGAGGTGCCGTCGCTGGAGAACAACATCCGCAAGTTCTTCAACCTGCCGGAGCCGGATGACTCCGAGCTCGTCTACCGCAAGGCGACGCGGCTCACCATCCGCCTGCGCTACTTCTACGAGATGAAGATTCCGTTCGCGAACTGGATCATCTTCACCGCGTGGTACGCCTCCAACGCGCAGGTGGCGCTGCGAGGCGCCATCGACCGGGCCACCCTCGTCCCCCGCTCCAACATGATGGCGGATGGTGGCAACCTCACGCCCCTGGCCGCGATGGCCAAGGGCATTGACCACGAACAGGGCTACAACTCCCTGTATCCCGCCGAGATGTGGGTGCTCTGGGGCCTGGCCACTGGCAGCATCCCGCTCGTCTCCAGCCTCGTGGGCAAGCGCTACTTCATACCCCTGTCCGCGACCTACACCATGCGCATGCAGTCCAACTTCCACCGCAAGTGGATCATGCACCTCAACCCCGACTGGGGCCTGTAAGAGGACGCACGCACCATGTTCACTCGAATCCTCCGACAGAGCTTCCAGCGCCAGGAGGGCCAGGCCCTCATCCTGGCCGCATTGATGGTGCTGGTGATGTCCATCGCGGTGCTGACCACCGTGAACATCGGCCACACCGTTCACGAGCGCGTCCGCCTGCAGAACACCTCGGACGCCGCCGCCTACTCCATGGCCGCCATGGAGGCGCGCGCGTTCAACTTCTACGCGTACGCCAACCGCACGCAGGTCTCCCACTACGTGTCGGCGATGATGTGGCACTCGCTCATCTCGCTCATCTACTCGGCGGAGGCGTTCTTCACGGACCTGTTCGGGTTCATGAAGACGCTCAACCCGTGTGGCGGAAAGAGGAAGAAGCTGTGGATCGTCCTCTGTCCCATCCTCGAGGTGATTCCGTACGTGGGGCAGGTCATCAAGGCGATCAACAAGATCATCACCCTGTACAAGACCGCCTTCCTCCAGCCGTTTCAGCGCCTCTTGAAGGGGGCCAACCCCGACAAATGGTTGGGGAAGTACATGGTGCCGGCGCATCGGGTGCTCAACGGGGCCATGTATTTCATGTCCCAGGCGGTGATGATGTCGGCCACCACGCACGTGATTCAGACGGCGCAGGGGGTGCTGGACGCGAACGACAAGAACCTCAACTCGATGGCCAGCCAGCTGGCGACGGGCTTCTACAGCCAATGTCTCTTCAGCCAGGCACACAGCGCGCACGCCGGCGGCAAGCCGTTGAACCCGGGCACGTGGAAGAACCCCTTCGGCGCGCTGGACGTGACGAAGTACCAGCGCAACGACGACATCGCCCGCGTCAAGCGGTCCATGGGCGGCATCACCAACGCGACCCGCTACGCGTGTGATCGCGACGGCGGCATGTGCCCCGAGCGCTTCACCACCTCGCGCGAGCTGGGAGACATCCTGCCCTTGCCGGACGCGCTCGGCTTCCTGCGCGACATGCTGAACAACGGCGTGAATGCCCCCGGAATCATGGAGTTCAAGAAGATGGGGCAGACGCGCATGCTGTCCGCGACGTTCCCCTCGTCGAGGCAAATCATCGACTCGCGCAACTTCATCCGTGACTGGAATGACAACCTGAACCCGTGGGGCATGACGGCTCAGGGCGACAACATGGGCGCGGACGACCTGTACTGGCTCAAGCTCGGCCCCGCCGAAGTCGACGTGGGCGTGGGCAAGGCGGACAACCCGCTGTCCTGCAACAACAAGGACCCGTACACGCGCTGCTTCGGTGACAACCGCAAGGGGCTCAACGACAAGGGCGGCATCAAGCTGCCGTACCGTCACACGGTCAAGCCCAGCGTCTGGGCGCTGAACGACACGGACACCGGCGGCGTCAAGGGTGGCGTCCACTGGCGCGTGCACTACCCGCAGAACAGCGAGGGGTGGCGCAACCACACGGCGCCGAGGGGCGTCGAGCGGGAGGTGGGCGTCCACACCGAGAACATCTGCGTCCTCAAGCTGATCATCTGCTGGTTCAAGGTGGACGTCTACACGGCGAACGTGCGCCCGGCCCAGGACGGCAACCACCCCTGGGGTGGTGTCACGCCGTTCATGCACTTCGAGCCCGGTCAGTATGGCGGTAGCACCTGCAATCCGATGGCGAACGCGGACAAGGCCGCCATGGCCAAGCGCACGATGGACTTCAACCAGCCCTCCGCCTGGGTGGCGCTGAACAAGTCTCCGGAAGAGGTCGTGAACAAGGCCAACACGGACGGCACGGGGTCGAACGCGCCCGCGCTGCTCAATGACGAGGGCAAGGTGAAGTTCGCCTTCTCGCCGGACTCGGAGGGCCTGGAACTGCTGAACAACCGCAAGAAGTTCCTCAGCCTCACCGAGGGACTCAACGTCATCTCCCGCGGCCAGAGCTACTACCACCGGCCGGGCAACTGGACCGAGCAGCCCAACTTCTTCAACCCGTACTGGCGTCCGCGTCTGGCGTCCGTGTACCAGGGCCGCAACCAGCTTCCGGTGGTCGGGTCCATGCTGGACGCGCTGCCTGGCGCGCTCCAGGGCTTCGCCCCGAAGGTCATGACGCACTGAGGACCGCGATGAGAACCCCCATGTCCCGAAAGAGTTTTCGTCGCGGAGCCGCCACGGTGGAGTTCGCCCTCTCCGTGCCGCTGCTCGTCATGATTCTGATGTTCAGCATGTACTTGACGGAGTTGGTCCGGGCGAAGCTGAAGCTCCAGGAGATGGCGCACTACGCCGTCTGGGAGATGACCAGCTACACGCTCACCGACTTCGCGAAGGGCGACCACGACGCCGCGTTCGAGGACGCGCGGCAGGAGGCGCATACCGAGCTCCTCGAGCGCTTCAAGGACATGGACTCGGTGGAGCCCAACGGGCCCGCTGGGTCGTTCATCGCGCGCTACAGCTCGGTGCAGGGCACCATCACCAACAAGGAGATTCCCTTCCTCGAGTCCGGGATGCTGGGCAACCCTGGCAGCACGGGCGAGGGTGGCAGCCTGGGTGCCGGGGTGCTGAGCATGCTCAACCGGGGCGCGGGCGCGGTGCTCAACGGCTGGGGCTTCAACAACAAGGGCTGGGTCGAGTCCGAAGTCACGATGAACTTCGACAACGTCATCATCCCCCGCAGCTACCTCGACGAGAACTCCGGCCCTGGCGGCTTCTTCAAGTCGGACACGTTCGGCGGCCAGAACCTGTCCAGCGTCCCCCTGCGGTCGAAGTTCTCGATGTACGCGAACGGCTGGCACATGCCGGACGGCGGTGATGCAGTGGTTCGCGACAGGCGAGCAGGCAACCACCGCTCGGGAAGCGACCGTCACGGCCTCCACGTGCAGGTGGAGCGCATGGTGTTCCTCGGCCTGACGAAGGCCCTGGATGGAAGTGTCGGCGGCATCCTCGACTTCCTGGGGAGCTTCCTGCCGAACTTCTTCGGCACCTTTGTCGTCGCGCGAAACTACGGTATCGATCCCCAGCAGAAGGGGAACTGCAACGGCCTCACGGGCTATGACGGCGCCGCCAGCAGCGGCCTGCATGCGATGAGGGACTTGCTGGACAACGACCGGCCGGACTGCTTCGACACCGCGCCGTTCCGCGACGAGATGACCTACGGGGACAGCAACTACATCAAGGTGTTCCTGGCGCGCGGTCCGCACTTCATGGGGTGCAAGAGGGCCATGGCCGACGACCCGTCGGATCCGGACGCCACCCAAGAGGCGACGAACAAGGATGAGCAGGACAACAAGATTCGTTGTGAGCAGTAACGTGGTGGCCCGCCGGCTCCTGCTCGGTTTCGCGCTCCTGGCCGTCTGGCCGGCGCTCGCCGAGCAGGAGGTGCCCGTCTATCCGGGCACCATCCACACGCGCATCGGCAACGACCTCATCATCGGGGGCGAGTACTACCGGCTGGCCTACTTCACGACGACGGACCCCATGAAGAAGGTGGCGGCCTACTTCGCGCAGAAGTGGCGCGACGAGGGCTACCCCACTGTGGTGGAGGGCGACCTGGAGGACGAGGCCGTCGTCTCCGCGCTCTTCACGCGAGAGGGCCTCCAGCGGGGCGTGGTGTTGCGCACGCACCTGGGCAAGACGGTGGGCTTCACGGCGCTGCGCGACCTGTGGACCCGCCCCCCGAAGTCCACTCCGTCCGGGCTGATAAAGCTGGAGGGCACGCTCTACAGCCAGGATCTGGAGACGCGGGACGACCCGGGTGGTTCGCGCAACCGCACGTCGCTGGTGACGGGAGACCTGTCGGACGTGCAGCAGCGGGTGGGGGCGGAGCTGACGCGCCAGGGCTTCGAGCCGGTGCGCAGCACGGCGACGAAGGTGGGGGGCAGCACGCAGGTGACGATGGAGCACGCGCGCAAGGGAGAGCAGGTGATGACGACCATCGCCCAGGTGGACGAGGGGATGTCGACCGTCATGCAGACGTGGGTGGGCACGGACCGTCCGGACGGAGTGCCCAACAACGACGCGGTGCGCGCGAGCCGCGAAGCCTATGAGCAGGAGCAGAAGACGAAGGCGAAGGCGGCGAAGGGAGCGGGCAAATGAGGGCGTCGTGGGCCGTCATCGCGGTGGTGCTGATGGCGGCGCCCGCGCGCGCGGAGGAGAGCCCCGCGGCGCGTGAGGTCATGTCCCATCTGTCCCGGGGCGCCCGGAGCGCGCGCGTGGGCGACTGGGTGACGTACCGCTTCGACGGCGGCGCGGGGGGCCTGCGCATCTACTACTGGCGCATGGCGGTGGTGGGGGAGGAGAAGGACAAGCAGGGCCGCGACGCGGTGTGGGTGGAGATGGAGGCGGGCACGCATCCGGCCATGAAGTCACCCCTCATGCAGATGCGCATGCTGGTGGCGCGCGAGGGCGAGCAGATCCGCTATGACGCCATCTCCCGGCTCTTCGTGGGCGGGGCCACGGACCGTCCCCAGGAGTACTCGGAGGAGGCGCTGGGCCACGTCCTGAAGAAGATGGACCAGCAGGAGAAGGACGACAAGGTGGTGGATCCGGAGGACGCGAAGGTCACCCTGCCGGCGGGAATGAAGCCCGTCTTGCGCACCAGCAAGGAAATGCGGGTGATGACGCTGGCGGGCACCGTGACAGTCGTTCCGGTGGAGGTGGTGGTGAAGAAGACCGTCATCAAGCGGATGTGGATCAGCCGCGAGATTCCGTTGATGCAGATGGCGAAAATGGAGATTCCGGGCATCGCCCATTCGATGGAGGTGGCGGAGTACGGTATCGACGCCAAGCCTCGAATGGTGCTACCGCCCCCCTCCGCGCCCAAGATCCGCCTGGAGTACGCTGACCGCGTCTTCCCGGACTTTCCGGCGATGGACGCCCCCAAGGACCCCGCCGATTCGGAGAAAGCCCCATGAACTTCCCCAAGACGCAGCGCCTCCGCGCCTCCCGACGTGGGCAGGCCATGGTCGAATACTCCATCCTGAACTGGGTGCTGGTCGTCGCGCTCGTCATCGGCGCGTCGGTCAAGGTCCGCTGGACGGATGACGTCCAGTCGAACGTCATCGACCTGTTCATGCGCTCGTACCAGATCTACTACGACTCCTTTTATTTCGTGCTGAACCTGCCGTTCCCGTGACGACCCGGAGCGAAGTGGGGGCGCCGTCGTCCCTGGTGTTGCGGTTGCTTCACGCGGTCGTGTTCCTCGCGATGGCGGCGGGCGTCATCGCCGTCTCGCTTCCTGAGTGGCGGCACCTGGCCCAGGTCCTGAGCCAGTCGTTCCACTCCGGCCCGCCGCCGCGCTGGACGTTGCTCGCCGGTGGTCTGCTGGCGGTGGTGAGCGGGCTGCGCCTCGTCTGGGGCCTGGCGCGGGGGAAGTCCGCGCCGCTCTGGGCCTCGGCCACCGTGCTGGTGTCCGTGGTGGGCGCGGTGGGCGCGGGGGATGGGCGCCCGCTCAAGGAGACGCGCTCGGAAGAAGTGGCGAACCTGTCCCTCCTGCGGGTGGCGCGGCGGGTCCACCTGTCGATGGTGCAGGAGCTCCAGTCGCACGGCGAGGCGCCCACGGATGAAGCGTCCTGGCGCAAGGCGCTCGAGGTGGCGGGGCCGAACCACGAGCAGTTCCGCACCCGTGCGTTCCGTGCCGTGCCCGTCCAGATGATGTGGCTGGAGTCGGAGGAGTCGCGTCCCGCGCCGCTCATTCCAGGCGCGCTGTGGGTGCACGTGACGCCGGACGGCGTGGGCTTCAGCCTCCGCATGGTCGGTCTCCGAGGAGGGGAGCCCGCGCTGATGCTTGATGATCGCGAGCGGGAATTGGTGCTGCGCGGCCTCTACAACCCGGACCTGCCCCCTCCGGCGAAGCCCCCTGCGTCGCCCATCGAGCAATTGTCTCCGTCGCCAACTCCCTGACTCGTCCGATGATGCACACCGGTGTTGCCGACGACCCCGGGAGTCAGCCAGTCTCGGACCACCTCATGACGCGGTGGCCCAAGGCCGGAGGGGTCGCTTTCGCATCAACGACGAGGACAAGGAGCGCGCAATGGCGCATGCGGCCTGGAAGTGGATGGTCGTCGCGGCGGCGGTAGGGGCAGGGGTGTTGGCCTGCAGCGACGACGATGACGGCGACGGCGGAGGAAGGACGGACGGCGGCCCCATCACCTTCGACGCGGGGGTGAACAAGGAGCGGCCCGGCTTCGGTGAGGACCCGGGGACTCCCGTGGGCACCACCCTCAGCTTGCCCCCTGGCGTGGAAATTGTCGGGCCGCTGTACGGCGCGAACGATGCCACCAAGGACTGCGGCAACGGGGTGGCGCCGGTGGGCACGGGCCCCGCGGTGCTGGTCTGCGTGCCGCTGCGCAACACCTCCGGCGCGCCGGTGATGATGACCTTCGAGCCGGGCCTCATCATGCTGAACACGGCGCCCAGCCGAATCCAGAACGGCATCTTGATGGACCGCGTTCGCATCAACCTGCCTCCCACCGGTATCGGCTCCGGCGGCATCGATGCGGGCACGGACGGCGGTACCGAGGAAGAACTCTACGTCGTTCCGTTCTACCTCTACTGCCTCAACGAGGCGCGGGGCCCCTCCGAGCAGGACGGTACCTTCGCCCTGGGCCCCGTCTCCACGGACCCCGACATCCAGGAGCTTCTGCGCCTGCTGAACGGGAAGACCATCGACAACGAGGATGAAGCCGACGTCGTCCAGGACGCCATCTACAGCATCACCGAATACAACGGGTTGACCGACGAGGACCGCGAGGCGCTCGCGGACCTCTGACGCAACCGCTGATTTCGACAGGGATGGCGCGGGATTCGGTGCTGTCGCGGGAGGTGGTTTTGACACCTGCTGTATCGCACGGCTAACATCCCGCGCCATCGGCGCAAGGTGCGCCTTTCTAGATTTCTACACCCTCGAACGCCTTCGCCGCCGAACGGCGCCCCCCCGTTTTGGAGGTTCCTGAACCATGCTGAAGGGCAAGACCCCGCTCGTCGTCGCGCTCGTACTCGGCCTTCTGGCCGGTGTCATCGCGTATTCCGCCATCAAGAAGAAGGAAGCCGACGTGCGCCGCGGCTGGAACCTGGTACCCGTGGTGGTCGCGGCCCAGGACGTCCCCGAAGGCACCGTCATCACCTTCGAGATGATCTCCCAGCGCTCGGTGCCGGAGCAGTTCGTCACCTCGTCGGTGGTTCGTCCTGACTCGGCGTCCTACGTCGTGAACCAGAAGGTGCTCGTGGCCCTGCAGGCGGGTGATCCGCTGCTGTGGAGCCAGTTCGAGACGACCAAGGCCGCCGAGCGCCTGTCCTCGAAGGTGCAGAAGAAGATGCGCGCGATGACCATCGAGGCGAAGAACACCACCGCCGTCGGCGGCTGGATTCGCCCCAATGACCACGTGGACATCATCGGCACGTTCCGCGATCCGCAGACGGACGAGAACGTCGGCGTGACGCTGCTGCAGAACATCATCGTGGTGGCGACCGGAAAGATCACCGGTACCACCAACGTCAACCTCATCCCGGAAGGCCAGCGCGACTACAACAACGTGTCGCTGATGGTGCTGCCGGAAGAGGCGGAAATCCTCGTGCTGGCCGCGGAGCTCGGCGCGCTGACGCTCAGCTTGCGCAACGAGGACGACGTCGACCTCATCGAGGAGCGCGGCCGCGCCACCATCAGCACCCTGCTGTCCGGTGAGCGTACCCGCGTGCTGGAAGCCAAGCGCCGGGAGATCATCCAGATCATCAAGGGCGGCAGCGAGAAGGCCGCCGCCGCTGGCGCCCAGTAGTCGGCGCCACGCCGCCCTCACCCCCAGGGAAGCGCGCCCATGCTTGCCGGAATCGTCCTCCTCCTCGTCACAGGCTCGGTCTTCTTCTTCAGCCTGGTGATCTTCAGCGTCCTCTCGAAGGCGTATGAGCAGTACCAGGAGCGCTACGTCGCCAAGTCG
Source organism: Myxococcus eversor (assembly GCF_010894455.1). Taxonomy (GTDB): domain Bacteria; phylum Myxococcota; class Myxococcia; order Myxococcales; family Myxococcaceae; genus Myxococcus; species Myxococcus eversor. The sequence continues at coordinate 61,282 of NZ_JAAIXY010000005.1, forward strand.
ATGAACGACTTGAGCGACATGTTCCTCTTCATCGATGCGCGCCAGATGTTGGTCCTCAACATCGCGTGCATGTGCTTGCTGGGCATCCTGTCCTACATCATCTTCAACCCCATCCTGGCCGTCGTGGCCACGGTGTTCGGCTTCTTCCTGCCGATGTTGATGGTCAAGCACTACCGCAAGCGGCGCATCAAGAAGTTCAACGTCCAGTTGGTGGACGCGCTGCAGGCGATGGCCAACGCGTTCAAGGCCGGTCTCACCTTCCCGCAGGCCATCGAGCACGTGGCGCGCGAGGCGATGGCGCCGCTGTCGCAGGAGTTCGGCCTGTTCGTGAAGGAAGTGAAGCTGGGTGTCCCGCTGGAAGAGGCGCTCGTCAACATGGGCAAGCGCGTGGGCAGCGACGACCTGGAGCTGGTGGTGGTGTCCACCAACATCTCGCGCCAGCTGGGCGGCAACATGGCGGAGATGTTCGAGACCATGTCCAACGTGATTCGCGAGCGCTTCCGCCTGGAGGGCAAGATCGACGCCCTCACGTCGCAGGGCAAGCTGCAGGGGTGGATCGTGGCGGCCATGCCCGGCGTGCTGGGCATGGTGCTCAACTACATGCGGCCGGACCTGATGGAGCCCATGATGAACCACTTCTTCGGGTGGATCCTCGTGGTGATCATCGCGATCATGGAAGTGCTGGGCATCCTCATCATCCGCCGCATCGTCAACATCGATATTTGAGGGGTGCTCCGTGGACATCCTGACGCAAGTGTTGGTCGGCAGCTCCGCGCTGCTCTTCGCGGGAGCCATCGGCTTCCTCGGACTCGGTCTGTATCAGGTGCTCTTCGAGCGCTTCCTGTCGGAAGTGCGCGACGAGTCCCAGGGCGGCATGAAGGGCTTCGGCTCGGTGGCCATCCGCCGCCTGGGTGCCATGAACCGCCGCTTCATCTGGCCGGGCTACGAGGCGAAGTCGCGCCGCAACCTCATCAAGGCCGGTGAGCCCCAGGGCTACAAGCCCGAGGACATGATGGCGCTCCAGGAAGTGAGCGCCGTGGTGGGCCTGCTGATGGGCCTCTTCATCCTCAACGGCACGGGACAGAACCTGGTCTGGTCCATCCTGTTCCTGCTCTTCGGGATGTACTACCCGATGCTCTGGCTGAACGACCAGGTGAAGAAGCGCCACCTGCTCATCAGCCGCGCGCTGCCGTACAACCTGGACCTCCTGACGCTGTCGGTGGAGGCGGGTCTGGACTTCACCGCCGCGCTGGCCAAGGTGGTGGAGAAGGGCAAGACGGGCCCGCTTCGCGAGGAGCTGCAGCTGGTGCTCAAGCAGCTCAAGATGGGCAAGACGCGCGAAGAAGGCCTCAAGAGCATGATTGTGCGCGTGGACCTGCCGCCGCTGACGACGTTCGTCACCGCGCTCATCCAGGCGGACAAGATGGGCACGAGCTTGGGCAAGGTGCTTCGCATCCAGTCCACGCAGATGCGCATCGACCGCACGCAGCGCGCGGAGAAGCTGGCCGGCGAGGCCCCGGTGAAGATGCTCTTCCCGCTCATCGCCTGCATCTTCCCGACGGTGTTCATGGTGCTCTTCGGGCCCATCGTGTTCCAGTTCTTCTTCGGTGAGCTCGCGTAGGGGATGGTCCTCTGCCGATCCTCCTCTCCATCACCAAGGGGCTCCAGCAGGGCAGGGAGCTCGTCTTCGAGCAGGCCGAGGTGAATATCGGTCGGACGTCGGAGAACGACCTGGTGTTGCATGACCATGGCGTCTCCCGTCTGCATGCCCGAATCATCCTGCGGGGCGGGCAGTACTTCACGCAGGACATGGGCAGCTCCAACGGGACGGCCCTCAACGGGAGCGTGCTGAAGGGCGAGCAGCTCCTGCGGGATGGGGACCGCATCGCCGTGGGCCCGGTGGAGTTCACCTTCCTGTGGGTGCCCCCGGATGGGGACGAGGACGCCACGCGTCCCATCCGCCGCAACCCACAGGCCCCGCCGCCTCCGGGTGGACTGGAGCAACAGTACCTCCCCACGGGCGAGGTGCCGCTCGTCGCGCCCGTGGCGCCGCGTCTGGTGCCAGTGCTGGCCGACGACTTCCCCGCGCTGGCTCCACCGAGCGGAAAGCGCCCGCTCGTCGCGCCCGTGGCGCCACGCCCGGTGCCGGTGCTGGCTGACGACTTCCCCGCGCTGGCCCCGCCGAGCGGAAAGCGCCCGCTCGTCGCGCCCGTGGCGCCGAGCCTTCCGGTCCTGGAGCCCCTGGTGGAGGAGCGCACCGAGGTGGCCCTCACGGCCGATCGCCTCGCGATGCTTCCAGGCCCGCCGGTGATGGAGCCCGCCGAGGAGGAGCGCACCGAGGTGGCCCTGTCCATCCGGGTGCCTCCTGTCGCCACCGCGATGCCTCCGGGGCTCATCGAGCCGTTCGCCGAGGAGCGGGAGGAACGCACGGAGCTGGCGCTGCCCACGCTCGCCGACCTCGGGCTCCTGCTGGAAGAGTCCACCGTCGACGCTGACGCCACCCGGCCGATTCGGACCCGAGCCCCGGGGACCGAGGCGCCGGTGCCAGCCCCCCTGGCGCTCGCGCCGGCCTCCCCGCCGCCAGCGCTCGTATCGGAGACGACGAAAGTCACCTCCGCTCCCGCTCCCACGGGACCCACCGCGGCGGACCGGGCGCGCAAGCGTCGGGAGCTCGCGGGCACGCGCGCCGGACAGCTCTGGCTGTGGTGGCGCGGATTGCCGCTGGCCCGCAAGCTCCTGACGAGCACCGTGACGCTCTTCATCCTGGGGTTGGCGGGCAGCGCGCTGGCCTTCGTGTTCCTGCCAGGCGGCGTGGCCTCGGGCGGGCAGGGGGTGGAGCCGCTGACCCTGGGCGTCGAGAACGTGCCCGACTCGTTCGGTCTGGGAGAGGGCGTGCGCTGGGAGCACACCGACCAGAAGTCCTTCGACTTCCAGTTCGTCGCTCCCACCCGCGCGGTGGCCCTGCTGCACTACCAGGCCAGCGGCATCTCCAAGGAGGAGGTGTCCCTGTCCCTCAATGGCGTGAATCTCGGCTGGGTCCCCCCGGATACCACCGCCACCGCCGAGCGCGAACTGGAGCACATCCTCCCCGCCAGGACGCTCAAGCGCGGGGAGCTGAACAGCTTCGTCTTCGACAATGTGCGCAACCCCCCCGGGAACGAGACCTGGCGGGTCTGGAACCTGCGGCTGGAGGTCATCCCCGTGCCGGAGCTGCCCCCAGAGCAACTGCTCGCGCAGGCTCGGGATTATGCCTCCACGGGCAGGCGGTTCTTCGACACCAGGGGGGTGGGGGCGGAGAACCTCTTCCGGGCCTGGCAGCAGTTCCGCTTCGCGTGGCTGACCCTGGAGGCCATGGACCCGAAGCCGGACCTGTATCAGGACGTGCGCTACCAGCTCTCCCAGGTCTCCGCCGAGCTGGACCACCAATGTGCCCAGCTCATGCTTGAATTCCACCGGAGTGTGCAGTTCCGGAGCGCGAGGAAGGCTCGGGCGGCGCTGCAAGAAGTGAGCAGACGCTTCCCTACCACCGAGCATCGCTGCCACAATCTGGCCCAGGAAAAGGCGTTCGAGCACGAGCTCTGAGCTGGTGCTCTCTCTTCAGGAAGTCGGTGATTCGCCATGTCTAACGGTTCCCCTCCTGCTCGTCGCAGGCCTCCTTCCGGGACGCCCTCGGGCGGGACAGGAGCTCGCCCCGCTGCCCGCAGGACGTCTCCCGTCTCCGCTGCCCCCGCATCGGCCTCCCCCCGACTCATCTGCGTCGCGGGGCCCAAGTCAGGTGAAGAGTTCTCGCTGGAGGACGGCGAGTACGTCATTGGCCGCGCCGCGGACAACCCCATCTGCATCCCCGACACGTCCGTGTCGCGCAAGCACGTCATGGTGCGCAAGGCGGGTGCGGCGTGGATGGTGAGCGACCTGGGCTCCGGCAACGGAACGCTCGTCAATGGCGAGGCCATTGGCGAGGAGACGCCCCTGGCCAACGGGGACGTCATCACCCTGGGCGACACGGAGCTTCGCTTCGAGGACGTGGTCAACTCCACGATGATGGTGGCCACTCCGTCGCGAGGACGTACGGCAAGCGCGTCCTCCGCGTCCACCAGCCGTGGCTCGTCGCCGGCCCGTCCGCCGCCTCGCGTGGAGGGTGGCCGCGTGCGCAGCGCGCGTTCCTCCGCCATGGCGCCGCCGGACCCCGAGGTCCAGCGCAAGAAGATGCGGCTGAAGCTGCTCGCGGGCGGCGTGGTGGTGGTGCTCTTCGCCGGCCTGGGCATCGCGCGCATGCGCGTGGTGAAGGAGCAGGAGGCGCTGCTCGCCCGGAAGGGCCAGGCGGAATCCGTCCGCAAGGAGCTGAGCACCATCTTCCAGGACGCGAAGAACCTGGTGCGCGAGGGCAAGTGGGTGGAGGCCAAGGCGAAGCTCGAGGAGCTGTCCGCCTCGGCGCCCGACTACCCCGGAGTGAAGGACTATCTCCAGCACGCCGAGCGTGAGATTCCCGTGCAGGGGCGCCTCACGGATGCACGCGCCGCGCTGGCGAAGAACGAGCTGGGCAAGGCCTCCGCCTCGCTGGCCAAGGCGGGTGAGAGCCAGTTCCTCTACGAGCAGGTGAACGCGGCGAAGCGGGAGCTGTCGGAGCTGGCCGACAAGCGCACCCGCGAGGCGCGCACGGCGATGGACACCGGGCAGATCGACTCCGCGAAGGCCATCACCGACGACGTCATCAAGGCCTTCCCGGAGCACCGCGACGCCAAGCTCATCAACGAGCAGGCCGTGCAGGCCATCACCATTCGCGACACGCCCCGCGTGATTCCGACGGGCCCGGCGCCCAAGCCCTGGGAGCCCGCGGTGGAGCGCTTCCGCGACGGAGACATGTCCGGCGCCGTGGCCATCCTCAACGCGTGCATGTCGAAGAATCCGCAGTGCAAGAAGCTGCTCGCGCAGATGTCGGAGTTCAGCACGCTCTACAAGCGCCTGGAGGACCTGGACGCGAAGGGGCTCCAGAAGCTGCTGGCGCTGGACAAGGACATCACCGACGGGCGCACCAGCAAGATGGCGCGCAACGCGGGCACCCGCGCGGCGACCATCTTCTACAAGAGCGCCAGCTCGGCGAAGGCCGCGGGGCAGTGGGCTCGCGCCATGGAGTTCGCGCGGCGCACGCTCCAGGCCGACCCGAGTCATGCGGGCGCGGCGAACATCATCAGCGAGCTGAAGACGAAGGGGCGGGAGCTCTACCTCCTGGCCTACTCCCTGAAGGACGGCAGCCCGGAGGACGCGCTGCCCAAGTTCAAGGACGTGGTGGCCATGACGCCGCCGGATGACGAGTACCACGACAAGGCGAAGTCCTGGGTCGAGAAGCTCTCGCGATGAAGAAGCGCAAGGGCGCGGGCGGCGAGTCACCGCCGCCCGTCACGTTGGGTTTCCAGGGGGACCTGTTCGGTTCCTCTTCCGCATCCGCGTCCTCGGCGGTGCCTCCGTCGGCGCCGCGCGTGGTGGCGATGCCGAGGAAGTCGCCTCCGGTGGACGCTGACGGCACGGGGCTGCTGGGGCCGCTGGATGGCGCCCCCGCCGCGCCGCCCAAGCCCGAGCGCTCGGTGCTCTCCGTGGCGGAGCTGACGCGTCAGCTCAAGCAGACGCTGGAGTCGCGTTTCGCGCGCGTGCTGGTGCGCGGTGAGGTGACGGGCTTTCGCGGCGCCAACGCGCGAGGGCACTGGTACTTCTCGCTGAAGGACTCCGTCGCGTCCATCGACGCCAAGGTGTGGGCGTCGCTCGCGGGGCGGATGCGCTTCGCGCTGCGCGACGGCATGGAGGTGGTGGCCGAGGGCAGTGTCGACCTGTACGAGCCGCAGGGGCGCTACAGCCTCATCGTCACGCGGTTGGAGCCGGTGGGGGAGGGCGCGCTGGCGCTCGCCTTCGAGCAGCTCAAGGCGCGTCTGGCGGCCGAGGGGCTCATCGGTGACCGCCGCGTGCGGCCTCCGCGGCCGTTGCCCTTCCTGCCCCAGCGCATCGGCGTGGTGACGAGCCGCACGGGCGCGGCGCTCCAGGACTTCCTGCGCGTGCTGCACTCGCGCAACCCCCGGTTGAGCGTGCTGCTGGCGGACGCGCGCGTGCAGGGCGAGGGCTCCGCGCCGGAGGTCGCCCGGGCGATTGCGCGGCTTGCGCGCGCCGACGTGGACGTCATCGTGGTGACGCGCGGCGGTGGCTCGGTGGAGGACCTGTGGACGTTCAACGAGGAGGAGGTGGCGCGCGCCATCTTCGCCTCGCCCGTGCCGGTGGTGTCGGCCATCGGCCACGAGATTGACTTCACCATCGCCGACTTCGTGGCGGACTGGCGGGCGGCCACCCCCAGCGCGGCGGCGGAGCGGCTGGCCCCCGTGCTCGCGGACCTGGAGCTGTCGCTCGCGACGCAGGCGGGGCGGCTGCGGCGGGCCATGGAGCGCCGGGTGCTGGAGCTTCGCGAGCGCCAGGGACAGCTCGCCTCCCGTCTGGATGACCCGAGGCGGGCGCTCAACCGCCAGCGACTGCACCTGTCCGAGCAGGTGGAGGCGATGATGCGCGTGCTGCGGCCCGCCGTGCGCGAGCAACGCGAGTCGCTGCGGGCCTTGACGGAGCGCCTGCAGCGGGCGCGTCCCCAGGCCCGGTTGGGTGAGCAGCGCGCGCATCTGCTGAAGCTGGCCCGGCGACTGTCGGAGGCGGCGCGCGCGGGGGTGGCGACAAGGCAGGCGACGCTGGCGACGGCGCGGCTCGGGTTGGAGCGGGCCTCGCCGACGGCGCTCGTCTCCCGCGAGCATGCCCGCCTGGCGGCGCACCAGGCGCGGCTGCGGGCGCTCCAGCAGGGGACGCTGGCGGATGCGCAGCGGCGTTTCCAGACTCTGGAGGGTCGACTGGACGCGATGAGCCCGCTGAAGGTGATGTCGCGCGGCTATTCGGTGGTGTTCCGTCAACGCGACGGTGGGGTGGTGCGTTCCGCGGCGGACGTCGAGGTGGGAGAGCGCCTGGGCATCAAACTCGCGGCGAACGGGGCGAAGACGCTGGGCGGATGTGAAGAAGTCGAAGCCACTGTCACGTTGGTGAAAGGGCCGGTGGACTGCTAACGGGCCACCCTCTAGAGTCCCGCGCCCCGAACGGGGAGGTGGAAGGCTGTGGCGAAGGCGGACAAGGCGTCCAAGGCGGACAAGGCGGCGGAGGGCGAGGTTCCTGGCCAGTACGGGGACGTCGTGTCCCGGCTCGAGGAGACGGTGGGCCGGCTGGAGAGCGGCAATCTGTCACTGGAGGATTCGCTCAAGGCGTTCGAGGAAGGCATCCGGCTGGTACGCCGGGGTGAGAAGCTGCTGACGGAAGCGGAGCAGCGCATCGAACAACTGCTCCAGGATGAGGACGGCAACGACGTGGTGGCACCGCTGTCGGTGTCAGCTCGTCCCGCCGCCCAGGCGGCTCCCCGGGCGCCCGCACCCCGGCCTCCTCCCGAGGATGACGTCCCGTTCTAGGTCGTGCGGGACGCGCACACCGGCATGTCGAAGCCGAAAATCACCATCGTCGACGATGACCGCGACACGCGGGAGCTGCTCGCCGCGGCCCTCGAGGACGAGGGTTTCGAGGTGACGCTCGCGGCCAACGGCCTGCGGCTCATCGCCTCGCTGCAACTCCACCGTCCCCAGGCCATCCTCCTGGACGTCAACATGTCCTGGATTGATGGCTTCGAGCTGTGCAAGGCGGTGAAGAAGAACGAGCACTTCCGGGACATCCCCATCATCTTCATCAGCGGGCGGGGAGACTCCGAGGACAAGCGGCGCGGTCGCGAGGTCGGCGCCGCGGACTATTTCGTCAAGCCCCTGGACACGGACAAGCTCGTCCGGCGCATTCGTGAGCTGGTGCCTCCGCCCGCTCCCTAGTATCTCACCGGCGCAAGGAGCACCGACCCATGGCCCACTTCGACCTGGATACGTTCCTGCGCACCCAGCACGCGCGGGTGGAATCGCTGTTGCTCGAGCGCGTGGAGCGGCTCGCTTCCTCTGGCGCGCCTCCGAGGCTGGTGGAGGCCATGCGCTACTCGCTGCTCGCGGGAGGCAAGCGCCTGCGGCCCGTGTTGTGCCTCACCTTCGCGGACACGGTGGCGCGCGCCTCGCTGATATCGCCCCTGTCCGGTGACGCGGCGTGTGCCCTCGAATACGTCCACACGTACTCGCTGGTGCATGACGACCTGCCGGCCATGGACGACGACGACTTCCGTCGCGGAAAGCCCACCAACCACAAGGTGTACGGCGAGGCGATGGCCATCCTCTCCGGCGACGCGCTGCTGACGGAGGCCTTCGCGATGCTCGCGGACGGGCCGGAGCCCGTGCGGGGCGCGCTGTGCCGGGAGCTGGCGGTGGCCTCGGGGGCCGTGGGCATGGTGGGCGGTCAGGTGCTGGACACCGCCGAGGACCGTCCCGCCGTCCTGGACTACCTGGTGCGGCTGCACCGGATGAAGACGGGGGCGCTCATCCGCGCGGCGTGTCGCATGGGCACGCTGGCCGGTGGCGGGGATGCGGAGGCGCTCGTCCGCGCGCAGCTCTACGGAGAAGCGGTGGGGCTGGCCTTCCAGATAGCGGACGACGTGCTGGATGTGACGGCCACGCAGGAGCAGCTCGGCAAGCCGGCGGGCGCGGACGCGGAGGCCGGACGCCACACGTTCCCCGCGGTGGTGGGGCTGGAGGCCTCTCGCCGCATGGCGGAGGAGCAGGTGGCACTGGCGGTGGAGGCGGTGCGCCCGCTCGAGGGTGAGGATGGCCCGCTGGCGGCGCTCGCGCGCTATGTGGTGGAGCGGAAGTCCTGATGCCGAGGTTGCTGGAACGCATCGCCTCACCGACAGACATGCGGGCGCTTCCCGAAGCGGAGCTGCCACGGCTCTGCGAGGAGCTCCGCGAGGACATCATCTCCATCTGCGGGAGGGTGGGCGGCCACCTGGGCGCCTCCCTGGGCGCGGTGGAGCTCATCGTCGCGCTGCACCGAGTCTTCCACTCGCCCACCGACGCCCTCCTCTTCGACGTGGGCCACCAGACGTACGCGCACAAGCTGCTCACCGGGCGGCGCGAGCAGATGCACACGCTGCGGCAGGCCGGCGGCGTGGCGCCCTTCCTGGACCCCCGTGAGAGTCCGCATGACGCGCTGCTGGCGGGGCACTCGTGCACGGCCGTGTCGGCGGCGCTGGGGCTGCTGGAGGGCCGCAGGATGATGGGCCACCGGGGCCACGTGGTGGCGGTGCTCGGGGATGGAGGCCTCACCGGAGGTCTGACTTTCGAGGGCCTCAACAACGCGGGAGGCAGTCACCTGCCGCTCGTCGTGGTGCTCAACGACAACCAGATGTCCATCAGCGCCAACGTGGGCGCGATTCCCTCGCTGTTGCGCACCCGAGGCGCTCGCGACTTCTTCCAGGGACTGGGCTTCACCTACCTCGGACCGGTGGAAGGGCATGACCTGGGCGCGCTGATGCATGCGCTTCGAGAGGCCCGCGCGTCGTCCCGTCCGGTGGTGGTCCACGCGCTCACTCTCAAGGGCAAGGGCTTCCCTCCCGCGGAGGCGGACGCGCAGACGCGCGGCCATGCGATGGGCCCGTACGAGTGGCGCGACGGCAAGCTGGTGCGCTCGCGCGGCGGCCACCGCACGTACAGCGAGGCACTCGCCTCGGCGCTCGAGGAGGCGATGGCGCGGGACTCGCGCGTCGTGGCGGTGACGCCGGCGATGCTGGAGGGCTCCGCGCTCAATGCCCTCAAGGCGCGCTTCCCGGACCGCGTCCATGACGTGGGCATCGCCGAACAGCACGCCGTCACCTTCTGCGCGGGGCTCGCCGCCGCGGGTGCGCGTCCCGTGTGCTGCATCTACTCCACGTTCCTGCAGCGCGCGTACGACCAGATCATCCACGACGTGTGTCTGCCGGGCCTGCCCGTCGTCTTCGCGGTGGACCGCGCGGGACTGGTGGGCGCGGATGGCGCCACGCACCAGGGAACGTATGACGTGGCGTCGCTGCGTCCGCTCCCGGGGCTCGCGTTGTGGGCGCCCGTGGTGGGGGAGGACTTCGGCCCCATGCTCGCCACCGCGCTTCACGCGCCGCATCCCTCCGTGCTCCGCTTCCCCCGGGGCACGCTGCCCGCGCTGCCGCCCGAGGTCCGGGTGGAGGACGCGCCGGTGCGGGGAGCCCGGTGGCTCGTGCGCGCCGAGCGCCCGGAGTTGACGTTGGTGACGCTGGGTCCACTGGGGCTGGCCGCGCTGGAGGCCGCGAGGCACGAGCCTCGTTGGAGCGTGCTCGACGCGCGGGGCCTCTCGCCACTGGACGAGGTGGCGCTGCTGGAGGCCGCCTCCCACGGCCCCGTCGTCGTGGCGGAGGAGGGGACGGCGCGAGGGGGCCTGGGCAGCGCGGTGCTGGAGCTCTACGCGGAGCGCGGTGTCGCCGCGCGGGTGCGGGTGCTGGGCATGCCGGACGCCTTCGTTCCCCATGGAGACGCGCGGGTGCAGCGCGCGGAGCTCGGGCTGGACGCGGCGGGCCTCCGGCGGGCCGCGCTGGCGCTGCTGGGGAGGAGCGAACCGTGAAGCCTCGCAAGGAGCGGGTGGACGTGCTGGTGGTGGAGCGTGGACTGGCCGAGTCGCGCACCAAGGCCCAGGCGCTCATCCTCGCCGGGCTGGTGGTGGTGGATGACCAGCGCGTGGACAAGCCCGGCTCCCTGATTCCCGTGGAGGCCGAGCTGCGCCTCAAGGGCGAGGTGCTGCCGTACGTCTCTCGCGGGGGACTGAAGCTGAAGGGGGCCATCGACCACTTCAACCTCGACGTGCGAGGCAAGGTGGCCGCCGACATCGGCGCGAGCACGGGAGGCTTCACCGACTGCCTGCTCCAGCATGGCGCGGTGCGGGTCCACGCCATCGACGTGGGGTACGGCCAGCTCCACGAGAAGCTCCGGAAGGATGACCGGGTGCGCTCGCGTGAGCGCGTCAACGCGCGCTACCTGACGGACGAGGACCTGCCGGAGAAGGTGGGCGTCATCGTCATCGACGTGAGCTTCATCTCGCTCACCCAGGTGCTGCCCTCCGTGCTGCGCTTCCTGGAGCCGGGCGGGCTGCTGGCCGCGCTGGTGAAGCCCCAGTTCGAGGTGGGGCCAGACCGGGTGGGCAAGGGGGGCGTCGTGCGGGACGCCGTCGCGCGCCAGGATGCCATCGACACCGTGACGGCCTTCGTGCGCGAGCAGGGCCTCACCGTGCGCGGATTGATGGACTCCCCCGTGCCGGGGCCCGCTGGCAACGTCGAAGCGCTCCTCGTCGCCGAGCGGCCCTGAGTCCGCCCGGCGCGAGTTCGAAGGCCGCTACGGCCGGGCGCTGCGATACTGCGACGACGGCTGGAGCTGGAGCAGCTTGAGCCCCGTGCGCATCCAGAGCCGGTTCGTGTCGTCGAAGGCGGCGCCCATGGAGACGGGCACCTGGTAGCGGAACAGCTCCCGGCCCTCGGCCACGCTGCCCGCTGTCTGGTCCACGCCCACCAGCTCCACCGGCAGCGTCACCGTCTGTCCCTGGGCTTCGGGCCCGTTGAGGAAGAACAGGTCCGTCGAAGGGGCGGGCGCCGGCAGCAGGTACTTCACGTGGAGCGCGCCGTTGGCGTCCACCGAGCGGTTCTCCCGGTTGCGGATGACGCCCGTGGCGTTGTCCAGCAGCCACACGCGCTGGGTCGTCGCGGCGGCGACGCGGTTGCCGTTGGCGTAGGTGGAGATCTGCGTCACCTGGCCGGTGAGCACGTCCGTGGCCCACCTCGATGCGCCGCCGTTGCAGCCCGGCAGGTTCGAGATGCACGCGATGACCTGCGACTTGTTCTCGGGCAGGGCGAAGCCCAGGTACAGGATGCTGCCATCCGGGCTGAAAGAGCCCACCGGAAGCGGTGTGGCGGCGTTGGCGTTGAGGATCTCCTTGACCACGACCTCCGAGATTCGCGTCCCGTTCGCCGCGTTCGTTTCGGCATCCAGCTCCTCGACGACGACGTCCGCGCGGTTCCCGCTGTAGGCGATATGGCTGGCGACCAGCACCTTGCCGGTGCCCGTCACCAGGAGCTGGCCGATGGGGTCGTTGACGGAGATGTCCCGCTTGTAGGCCCACCGGGTGACGCCGATACCCAGGCCGTCCGTGGTGGCGTGGGAGACGCGTTGGATGATGCCCGTCCGGGTGCGGATGATGGCGTCACCATTGGGCATCACGGACAAGTCGTTGACCGCGACGTCGATGGGCGTGCGCGACGAAACCTTGAAGTCGTCGGCGAGGGCGAACGCGCCGTAGCCCGGCGTCCAGACCCACCGCTTGCGAGAGGTCGGGTTGCGCGGGGTGATGACCGTGGACGCATTGCAGACGGTGGGGGACTGGAGCACGGTGGCCCCTCCACCCGCCGAGTTGTGGCGGTACATCGTCTCCAGGCCGCCCGTGGTCGTCTTGGCGCAGCTCAGGAACGTCATCTGGCTGCCGGTGCCGTCGATGGCCAGCGGGGTGGAATAGACTTGGAGGCCCTGGGGATCATCCACCGCCCGGGCCACGGGGAAGAACGTGGCGGGCTGGGGCAGGGACGTGTTCTTCCGCCCGTCATCGCACACCACCTCCGCGGTGAGCGACAGGCTGGCGGCGATTCCCACCAGCGGGTTGGCGTAGGGGATATCGGCGGCCGCCAGCTCCACCGTGGTGGCCCCGCTCGCGTACGGGAACGCCTTCAGGAAGGTGGTCCGGTCGTACAGGTTCAGCGTGGCGACCTTCTCGCAGCCGGACACGTTGACGATGAGCGGGAGGGCCGTCCCCGCGAGGTTCCCCTCGGGGACCGTCAGGTTGACCTGGGGGGGATCCGGCGTGGGCGGCGGTGGGTCATTGCCGCAAGCGGTGGCCAGGCCGGAGACGAGTACGAGGGCGGTGCGCCATGCACGCCGAGTCACGGAGGGGTGGAGCATGGCGCCGCACTCTATCTCGCTCGCACCATTCCCGGCATCATCCCCCTCCGAAACGCCCCCGGAACCCCCGTCCGCGTCGATTGCCGCCCTTGACGGGCTCGTGACGTGATAGCGGCCGGGTGTCCGTGCGCGGAGGTCAGGTAAATCCGCGAAGCCAGGGCAACACGGAACCGGGTGGGAGCAAGCGATGACGGCCGGCAGGATGCTTGAATGGACGGCGCCCGACCGGGCGACCGGTGCTCGTGCGCGGTGGGCCTGGGAAGGTTCTGCCGCCTGCGCTGTTTTGCGCGCCCATTTCCCCCGGCGCCCGCCCGGAGCACCTTCGCCGTGCCTGCGGGAAAGCCACGATGGGCATGACGCCTCCGCGGTACCACTCACAGTTACCGCCGTCTCCGGATGTGCGCCGCTCTGGCCCACGGACGTGATCAGCGGCATGATCGGGATCCGAACCATGAACCCTTACGCACTCAACGGGTTTTTGCAGCCTCCCCATCGAGTCCCGGTCCGGGATTCGTCGGCGCGAGGTTCACTGTGAGAGTCGAGATGCAGGCGGATCAGCGTGGACGCGTTCTGGTGGTGGCCGGGAAGGAGTCCGGCGACGCCTTGATGGAGCGGCTGACCGCGAGCGGCTACCACTGCGCGTCGACCGAGCGGGAGAGCGGGCTGGCCGAGGTGGCGGACGCGCTGCAGCCGGAGGTCGTCCTGCTGTCGGTGACGGCGAAGCGCGCGGCGGAGCTGCTGGAGTCCCTGCGTCGGGTGGAGCGCCTCCAGCGGTTGCCGGTGCTGGTGGACCTGGGCCGCAGCCGGTCCGCGGAGGCCTTCAAGCGCCTGGCGGTGGACGACTGGATTCGCGGCGCGGATGAAGTCGTACCCCGGCTGGAGGCCGCGTTGCGGGCGGGCCGGTTGAGGGACAGGGAGGAGCGCGTCCGCCTGCGCATGGGGATGCTGCTGGAGATCACCCAGGCGGCCACCAGCTCGCTGGAGCTGGAGGAGATCCTCCGCATCGCCGTGGACAAGGTGGGGCGTGTCACCGGGACGGACCGGTGCTCGGTGGTGCTGGTGGAGGGAAGCCATGCCCGCACGGGCAGGGTGGTGGCGACGCAGGAGGACCCGAGCCTCGTGCAACTGGACATCGAGGTGGCGCGCTATCCGGAGCTGCGCCGCGCCCTGGAGACGCGGGAGCCGGTGCTCATCGAGGAGGCGCAGAGGGATCCACTGATGGCGGAGGTGCGCACGTCGCTCGTGCCGCTGGGCGTGAAGTCCATCCTGGTGCAGCCGCTCATCTGTCAGGACGACCTGTTGGGCGCGCTGTTCTTACGCGTCTCGCGCATGGACGCGTCCTTCGGGCGCGACGAGCAGGAGTTCACCCAGGCCGTGGCCGGCGTGCTGGCCAACTCCATCCGCAACGCGCGGCTCCACACCGCGGTGAAGAAGAAGCGCGAAGACCTGGAGATGGCCTACGTGGAGCGCTACCACGAGCTGCTCGAGGCCAACCGCCGGCTCAAGGAACTCAACCGCCTCAAGGATGAGATCATCGCGGTGGTGAGCCACGACCTGCGAGCCCCGCTCCAGGTGCTGCTGGGCCATGGCCGGCTCCTCCTGGAGGGACCGCTGGAGTCCCAGCAGAAGCAGTCCGCCGAGGCGATGATTCGCCAGGGCAAGAAGATCCTCGGCCTCGTCGAATCGCTGCTGGAGAAGGGCAAGGGCGAGGCGGCGCGGCTGTCCATCGAACCGCGCGTGCTGGACGTGGCGCAGCTGTGCCGCGACGCCGTCAACGAGCTGGAGATTCTGGCCGCCGAGCGCGGCGTGTCGTTGCGCGCGGACTGCCCCGACAGCCTGATGCTCATCGGCGACGAGGTGAAGCTGCACGAGGTGCTGCAGAACCTCATCACCAACGCCATCCACCATGCGCGGGACGCGGGCGAAGTCGTGGTGTCCACCCGCCGCCTGGGTCGTCCGGACGGTGACGCGGCCAAGGTCTGCGTGCAGGACGACGGCGTCGGCATCCCCCAGGACGAGCTGCACCTGGTGTTCGACCGCTACCGGCACGGTGGCAAGGGCACGGGGCTGGGGCTCGCCATCTGCAAGGAGTTCGTGGAGCTGCACGGCGGGGAGATCTGGGCGGAGAGCCCGCCGGAGCATGGCTGCCTCTTCGTCTTCACGCTGCCGCTCGCGCAGGAGGCGCCGCGCAATCCGCGTCCGCCCGTCGCGGCGACCAACGTGCACGAGCAGCCGCGCGTCCTGGTGGTGGAGGACGAGCCGGAGATCGCCGCCGTGCTGTCGGAGGTGCTGCGCTCGAAGTACCGCGTGGAGGTGGCGCGCGACGGCGCGGAGGGCCTGGCCCGGGCGCGTGCCCAGCGGCCGGACCTGATTGTCATGGACGTCTTCCTGCCCAAGCTGGACGGCCTGGACGCGGCCATGGCGCTGAAGTCGTCGTCCGACACGGCGCACATCCCCGTCATCCTGCTGTCCGCGCACCAGGGCGTCGCGGAGAAGGTCCGCGCGCTCAACCTGGGCGCCGTGGACTACATGAGCAAGCCGTTCAACGCGGTGGAGCTGCTCAACCGCACGGACCGCGCGCTCAAGCTGCGTCAGGGTGAGCGTGAGAACCAGGAAGGCTCGTCGCTCCAGCGTCGCACGGGCAGCGACCCGGCCACGGGCCTGCATGACCGGCGTGGCCTGCTGATGCGGCTGGAGCAGGAGCTGGCGCGCAGCCGCCGCTACCACCGGGCCCTGAGCCTGGCGGTGCTCCGGCCGGACCGTCCGGTGGATCCGGTGCCCGCCAACATCGCGGACGTCATTCGCAAGCGGGTGCGTCATCCGGATGCCATCTCCCACCTGGGCGGAGGCGTCTTCGTCGTCGTCCTGCCCGAGTGCAACGCGGAGGCGGCGCGCAACGTCATCGGCCGGCTGATGCCGGATGTGGAGAAGGCGACGGACACCGAGTACCGCTCGGCGGTGGCGGACGTGAGCCAGGACAGCGACCCGGTGGAGAAGCTGCTGGAGAAGCTGGGCGCGCCGCCCCCCGCGGCGAGCTGAGGCACCTGCACGCGGGCCGGGGCCGCGCTAGACTTCGTCTCGCGTGAGCCCCTCTCGCCTCCTCGCCGTCGTGCTGCTTGTCGCCCTGTGGGGGCCCGGAGCCCTCGCGGCGGCCCCTCCGTCCAAGCGCCCGCGCGTGGACCGCGAGGCGATGCGCGAGGCCATGGACGACGCGGCGGCTTCCGACGAGGGGGCGTTCTCCTCGTCCGCGAGCTACTCCCAGTACCTGCGCTCGCGGCTGCTGCACCATGCGGGGGACCATCGCGGCGCCGTGGATGCGCTGCGGCTGGCCCTGGCCACGGATGACGGCCACCCGCTGCTGCTCACCCGGCTGGCGGAGGAGTACGCCCGGCTGGGGGACTTGGACAAGGCGGAGCAGGAGCTGCGCCGCGCGGTGGAGCGCTCCTCCGCGTACTACCCGGCCCACGTCCTGCTGGGCCGCGTGCTGCTGGAGTCGGGCCGCTTCACCCGAGCGCGCCTGCACCTGCGCCGGGCCATCGCCCTCAAGCCCCGCGAGCCAGAGGCCTACCTCGTCCTCGCGCAGCTCTACATGGAGTCCGGCGCCTCGGGCGAGGCGGTGAAGGTGGTGGAGTCCCTCGCGCGGGCGCTGCCGGGCGAGGCCTCGGGCTATCGACGTCTGGGGCTGGCCCTGGCCGAGCGCGGTGACACGCACCGGGCCGAGCGCCTGCTGACGGAGGCCGCCTCGAGGGACCCCGGTGACGTGGAGGTGCTGGGCACGCTGGCGAAGCTCTACGAAGAGACGGGGCGGCCCGGGCGCGCGGAGGAGACGCTGGCCCGGGCCCTGGAGCGCGAGCCGGACAGCCAGGAGGTGTTGATGGCCGCGGGCCGCTCGGCGCTGAAGGCGGGCTCCGTGGTGCGGGCCCGGGCCTACTTCGACCGGCTCCTGTCGCTCTCCGGCGAGCCCGAGACGGCGGTGCGGGTGGCCTTCAGCTACCTGGCCGAGCGCGAACCCTCGGCCGCCGTGGAGGTGCTGGAGTCCGCCCGCGCGGCCAGCGGCGACGAGCCCCGGCTGGCCTACTACGCGGGCCTGGTGCACGAGCGGCTGCGGCGCTTCGCCGAAGCGGCGGAGGCCTTCGAGGGAGTGCCCGAGAGCTCCGACGTCTTCGCCGATGCCCGCGTGCGCCGCGCCCGGTGCCTGTCGCTCGCGGGGCAGCACCCCCGGGCCCTCGCGCTCTTGCGCTCCGCGCTCCAGGAGGCTCCGTCGGACCTGGAGGTCCGTGCCCAGTACGCCCGCGCGCTGGAGCGCAGCGGGGCGTCCGCGCGAGCCGAGTCCGTGCTGAAGGAGGGGTTGGCGCGGGGCTCCTCCGCCGCGCTGTATGACGCGCTCGCCGGCACGCTCCAGCGCCAGAACCGGGGCGCGGAGGCCCTGGCCCTGCTTCGCGAGGCCGTGACGCGCGCGCCGAAGGACCAGGCCCTCTTGTACGTGCAGGGCGCCGCCTTCGAGCGCCAGGGGGACCTGGTCGGGGCGCAGGCGCGCATGCGGGCCGTGCTGGAAGTCGAACCGGACCATGCCGCCGCCCTCAACTTCCTGGGCTACCTGCTGGCGCAGACGGGCCGGGACTTGGACGAGGCGGAGCGGCTGGTGCTCCGCGCGCTGGAGCTGCGTCCCGACAACGGCGCCTTCCTGGATTCCCTGGGCTGGGTCTACTTCCGGCGGGGGGACTACCCGCGCGCGGTGGAGGCGCTGGAGCGCGCGTCGTCGCTGGCGCCGGACGAGCCGGTCATCCTCGAGCACCTGGGGGACGCCTACCAGCGCGCGGCTCGGAGCGCGGATGCCGCGGGTGCATGGCGCCGGGCGCTGGAGGTGTTGTCGTTGGACCCCGAGTCCGCCGAGCCCCCCGGGCAGCGGGAGGCGCTGGAGCGCAAGCTCAAGGCGCTATCCATGGGTGCGGCGGGCCGCTAAGTTGCTGGGCCTATGGCTCGCCACGACGAGGGCTATTTCACTGGCCGGGATGGAACGCGGCTGTTCTGGAAGACGCACCTTCCGGACGCGGAGCCGCGAGCGCATGTCGCGGTGGTGCACGGCTATGGCGACCACTTCGGCCGCTATCAGTACGTGACGGACGCGCTGCTGGCGGACGGCTTCGCGGTGCACGGCTTCGACTACCGGGGCCACGGCCGCGCCGAGGGCCGGCGCGCGTACAGCGAGAAGTGGCAGTACTACGTGGACGACCTGGAGGTCTTCTGGGAGCGGGTGCGCGCTGCCGCCGGTGGCAAGAAGACCTTCGCGCTCGGCCACAGCCACGGCGGGCTGATGGCGGCGCACTGGGCCGGTGGCCGCAAGGTGGAGGGCCTGTCCGGGCTGGTGATGTCAGGCCCCTACTTCAAGCTGGCGTTGACTCCGCCCGCCGTGAAGGTGATGGCGGCACGCGCGGTGGGTTCACTGGTGCCTTGGCTGGGCTTGTCGTCGGGACTGAAGGTCGAGCAGCTCACCGCGGACCCGGAGGTGCAGCGCGCCACCCGGGAGGACCCGCTCTACCTGACCATCGCCACGCCTCGCTGGTTCATTGAATCCACCCAGGCCCAGGCGGAGGCGATGCTCTTGGCGCCGAAGATTCAAGTCCCGCTGTTCGTGCTCTGCGGAGCGGACGACGGGGTGGCGGCGCCGGCGGCGGCGCGGGAGTTCTTCGAGACGGCGGGCTCGGCGGACAAGAAGTTCAAGGAGTACCCCGGCATGCGGCACGAGCCGCTCAACGAGGTGGGGCGCGCCGAGGTGTTCCGGGATATCTCCGGCTGGATCTCCGCGCATCTCTGACATAATCAAAGCGCTCGGCTCCTCGGAAGGAGCGGGCTCTGGGTGAGGTCACCGCATGGCAACGGGTGAAACGGGCATCATCGGTAAGGGCATCGTCATCAAGGGGAACCTCACGGGCGGAGGGGACCTTGTCATCGAAGGACGGGTGGAGGGGCAGATTGCCCTGAAGAACCACCTCACCATCGAGAGCACCGGCAAGGTGCAGGCGGACATCCGCGCCGAGGAGTTGACCATCAACGGCGAGGCGAGCGGCAACATCGACGCCTCGACTCGAGTGGCCATCAACGCTTCGGCCAAGGTGGCCGGCGACATCAAGGCGCCTCGCATCGTCATCGAGGATGGCGCCGTGTTCAACGGCTCCATCGAGATGGACGTCCGGCTGCCAGACGACATCTGAAGCTCACGCCGCGGCGCTGACGGCGCGGCACACACCTTTCTAGAGGGCGGACAACACTCATGGCGAATACGGTCATTGGTTCGAGCATCGTCATCGACGGAGAGATTTCCGGCGACGAGGACCTGGTCATCCAGGGCACCGTGAAGGGGAAGATCTCCCTCAAGGAAAGCCTCTACGTCGAGGGAAGTGGCGTCGTCGAGGCGGACATCGAGACGCAGAACGTGGAGATCGCCGGCCGGGTGACGGGCAACATCGTCGCCAGCGACAAGGTCGAGCTGAAGACGGACTGCCGCGTGGTGGGCGACATCAAGGCGCCCCGCATCCTCATCGCCGATGGTGCCTCCTTCAAGGGCAACGTCGACATGGACATGAAGGAGCGCTGATTCGTGGCCACCCCGAAGGAGTTGAGCGGTAGCAACGACGTCAACAACACCGTGGTGGGGCCTTCCATCCTCATCAGCGGTCGGTTGACGGGCGATGAGGACCTCACCGTCCGGGGCCGCGTGGAGGGCGAGCTGACGCTCAGCCGTACCCTCATCGTCGAGCCGTCGGGCGTGGTGAAGGCGAACGTGGCGGTGCGCAACGCCATCGTCAGCGGCGTGGTGGTGGGCAACATCAACGCCACGGAGAGCGTGGAGCTGACCCGTGAGGGTCGCATGGTGGGCGACATCCACGCCCCTCGCGTCATCATCGTGGACGGCGCCAGCTTCCGCGGCCGTGTCGACATGGGTGACGTGGAGCCCGGCCGCCTGCCGTCGCAGCGCCCCGTGGTGGCCCGTCCGGCCGCTCCGGTGACGCGTCCGTCCACCGCGCCCGCCCGCCCGAGCGCTCCCCCCGCGCGTCCGACCACGCCTCCTCCCGCGCGTCCCACGGCCCCCGTGGCGACGACGCGTCCGGCGCCGGCGCCGACCGTCACCATGCCCGCCCGTCCCGCGAGCAAGCCGCTGCCGCCGCCTCCGCCCCCCCGGGTAGAGCCGCGTCCGGTCGCCCCGCCCGTGGAGCCTGCTTCTGCCGAGCCGCCAACGCCCTTCGCGTTGGGTGCTGGCGCCAAGAAGAAGGTCGTGGTGAAGAAGAAGACCCGCTAGAGCTCGCTTCCCGCGCCGCCGGAGTCGGTGGCGCGAGAGTGGGCAGACCAGGGGTTCCACCATGGACGCCGAGCACAGGGTTGACGGAGAGGAAGGGATGCCGGGTTCTCCGGAAGGTGGCTCGTCGTCCACGCCCGAGGCTGTTTCGGCGCGGGGTGACGGAGGGTCCCAGGACTCCGCGCCGCGGGAGCCGACGCATGCCGAAGGTGGGGAAGGGGAGTCATCCCCTGTCACCGCGACGCATGCGGGCGGCACGTCCCCGGAAGGAGGCTCGGTGGAGTCTCAGGGAGTCGTCGCCGAAGGAGCACCCGCCACGGGTGAGCCCGAGCGGGCCATGGAGTCGTCGGTGGGTGCGTCGGAAGAGTCGCAGGTGAAGTCCGCGTCGGAGCCGGGTGTCCCCGAGGAGTCGCGGCGCGAGGAGGGCTCCGGGCAGGAGTCCGCTTCGGAGCCGGATGCGTCTCCCGAGGGAGCGCGTCCCGAGGTCCCCGAGGCGGGTGCCTTGTCCGCCGAGACCCGGTCCGACGCCGCTGACTCGAGTGCTTCCTCCGAGTCGGAGTCCGGTGCGTCCGAGGACGAGGACGAGGACGAAGAGTCTGGGCCGGAGCTGCTGGCCGCGCCGGAGGAGCGCCTCGCTGGTCGCGTGGTGACGGTGTTGATGCCGCTGGAGCGGCTCGAGGACGAGTCGGCCTACCGGCTGCGTCCCGAGGGTGACGTGTCCGGGCTGGCCACGGATATCGCGCGGCTGGGGCAGTTGTTCCCGGTGGACGTGCGGCCCCGTGGTGGAGGAGAGAGCTACCAGCTGGTGTGCGGCTTCCGGCGCGTGGCGGCGCTGCGCTTCCTCAAGCGGGACGCGGTGCAGGCGCGCGTTCACACGGACCTGTCGGACGAGGACGCGCTCCTCATGTCGCTGGCGGAGGCCATCCACGCCACGCCGGTGGGCCCCGAGGTGCTGGAGGCCAAGCGCGACCAGTTGGAGGCCCAGGGCCGGTTGAGCGCGGCCGTGGCCGACATGCTCGCCAAGGCGCTCGCCACCGATGACGAGCTGGCACCCGAGGGCGTGGAAGAGGAGATCGACGCCGACGAGCTGGCGGCGGACGTGTCGCAGCGGCTGGGGACCATCAACCAGGAACTCTCGCTGCTGGCGGACGTGTTCACCTCGCTGGATGAATCGCGCCGAGCGGAGCTGTTGATGCAACTGCGGTACTCCTCCGAGCTGGTGGCGTACCTGGAGGGGTTGAAGTGATGTCCGACGTGTTCGCCCGCGACAGGGCCCGGTTGCTGGAGCTGCTCACCGAGCGCTCCTTCGAGCGCCGCCGGGTGGTGCTTTCGTCCGGCAAGGAGTCGGACTTCTACATCGACTGTAAGCGCACCGCGCTCCTGGCCGAGGGACACTTCCTCATCGGCCGGCTCTTCCTGGACGCCATCCGCCGCGAGGCGCCCGAGGCGGTGGGTGCGGGCGGGCTGACGCTGGGCGCGGATCCGCTCGCGTCCGCGGTGAGCCTCACCGGCTATCTGTCCGGGTATCCGCTGGCCGCGTTCATCGTCCGCAAGGAGCCCAAGGGCCACGGCACCGGCCAGTGGATTGAGGGCCTGAGCGGGCTGGGCGCGGGCGCGAAGGTGGCCATCGTCGAGGATGTCGTGACGACGGGCGGCTCCACGCTCAAGGCGATTGAGCGGGCGAAGTCCGAGGGACTGACGGTGCTCGGGGCGTTCGCCCTGGTGGACCGACTGGAGGGGGGACGCGAGGCGGTGGAGGCCGCGGGCCACCGACTCACCACGCTGTTCACCCGCAAGGACTTCATTCCGTGAAGAAGCTTCTCGCCACGGGAGCGCTGCTGGGCATGTTGTCCGGCTGCTCCACCATGCCTCCCGCCGTTGGCGAGCAGGCTCCCACGCTGCATGACGAGAACGCGGAAGCGGCCTACCGGGCCTTGCTCGACAAGTACTCGGGCCAGCAGGAAATCTACGACGGCTTCGACACCCGACTCTTCTCAGGGGTGACGCTGCAGTCGCTGCCGTTCCGCGAGGCGCGGGTGCGGCGCCAGGCGGCCTTCCAGGTGTTGCCGCCTCCCAAGGTGGAGGCGCTGCTCGCCGAGGAGCGCGCCGAGGCCGCCCAGGTGCACGAGTTCTTCCTGGGCGTACACGTCAACGACGTCCGGTACCTCGACTTCGACTACAAGAAGAGCATCTGGCGCATGGCGCTGGTGACGCCCGCGGGCGAGGTGACGCCGGTGCGCATCCGCCGGCTGGGCCGCGCGGACCTGGAGATGCGCGCCTACTACCCGTACACCAGCGTCTTCTGGGTCGGCTATGAGGTGCAGTTCCCCACGGTGATGGCCAGCGGGCAGCCCGTCATCCCCCCTGGCACGGAGAAGGTGACGTTCCGCCTCGCCTCGTCGTTGGGACAGGCGGAGATGAAGGTGTCCGCGCAGTAGTCGCTCGCGGCCCCGGGCTTACGTCTGCTCGGGGCGCTTGAGCCACTTCTCCGTCACCGTGAGCGTGGGGCCGGCCAGCAGCCGGTCCACCAGCTCCGAGGGTGACTCGCTCACCGCGAAGGGCAGGGCCTGCTCCACGGGGACGAAGCCCTCGTTGGCCATGTGTCGGGCCAGGGTGACGAGGGGCTGGAAGAAGCCGCGCGTGTCGAGCAGTCCCATGGGCTTCTCGTGCAGGCCCAGTTGCGCCCAGGTGATGATTTCGAAGAGCTCGTCCAGCGTGCCGAAGCCGCCGGGCAGGGCGACGAACGCGTCCGAGCGCTCGGCCATCAACGCCTTGCGCTCGTGCATGGAGTCCACCCGGACGAGCTCCGTGAGGCCCAGGTGGGCAATCTCCCGCGCGCCCATGAAGTGCGGCAGCACGCCCACCACCTTGCCGCCCGAGGCCAGGGTGGCGGCGGCCATGGTGCCCATGAGTCCCACGCTCGCCCCGCCGTAGACGAGCGTCAGTCCGCGCCGCCCCAGCTCGGTGCCCAGGGCCTTCGCCGCCTCGGTGTACTCGGGCCGAGCGCCCGGACGCGAGCCGCAGAAGACGCAGATGCTGCGCACGTCGCCCATGTCAGAAGGCTCCGCGCCGCTCGGGGTGGGCCGCGTAGAGGGCCACCAGCGCCGTGAGGAACAGGATGATGGGCAGCGCGAGCGCGTACACCTGCCGGCCCTGCCGCAGCGCCACGCCGCAGGGCAGGCCGAAGAGGAAGCCGCCCAGGTGTCCGGACCAGCTCACGAAGGGCAGCAGGCTGAGCACGGCCACCTGCACCAGCCAGATGCCCAGCTCCCTGCGGCCCTGGCGCGTGGCGATGGGCAGCATGGCGCCCGCCCACCCCAGAATCATCCCCGACGCGCCCACCATGGGCGTGTCGAAGTTGAACAGCAGCGAGAAGGTGGACGCGCCCAGCGCGGTGACGAGCGACAACCCCAGGAAGCGCACGCTGCCGATGCCCCGCTCCAGCGTGAAGCCCAGCGTCACCACCACGGACATGTTGAACACGAGGTGGAGGATGCCGCCGTGCTCGAAGGCCGCGCCGAGCAGCCGCCAGTACTGCCCGCCCTGCACCGCGGGGCCGTACAGCGCCCCCACCGGAAGCTGTCGTGAGGCGAACGACGGGAGCTGGCCGGCCTCCTCCAGGCCGAACACCACGACGCAGATGCCGATGATGGCGTAGCAGACCCAGGGCTTGGGCTGGGGCGCCTGGGGCGGCGGCGGGGTGCCGAACGGGTGGCCCCCTCCGCGCTGTTCAGGGCCCGAGCCGGGGGCATCGAGGATGTGTCGCGGTCCGGAGGACATGTCGCTCACAGCTCCCGGGAGAGGGTGGTGTCACGCAACCAGTGGTGGTCGTCGGGGTGCGGATAGTCGAGCGTGAAGTGCAGGCCGCGGCTCTCCTTGCGGCGGCTGGCGCAGTCGACGATGAGCAACGCAACGTCGGCGATGTTGCGCAGCTCGATGACGTCGCGAGTCACCTTGAAGCGCCAGTAGTAGTCGCGAATCTCCTCGCGCAGGAGCTCCAGCCGGCGCCGCGCGCGCATCAGCCGCTTGTCCGTGCGGACGATGCCGACGTAGTTCCACATGAGGCGGCGAATCTCGTCCCAGTTGTGGCTGACGACGACGCTCTCGTCGGACTCCACCGCGCTGCCTGCGTCCCACGCCGGTGGGTCCTCGCCCGGCGTGGACAGGGAGGCCATCTCCTCCTGGGCGATTTGCACGGCGCGCTGGCCGAACACCAGTCCCTCCAGCAGCGAGTTGGACGCGAGCCGGTTGGCGCCGTGCAGGCCCGTGCAGGACACCTCGCCGATGGCGTACAGGCCCGGCACGGACGTGCGCCCGTACAGGTCCGTCACCACGCCGCCGCACTGGTAGTGGGCCGCGGGGACGACGGGGATGGGCTGCACCGCCATGTCGATGTTGAACGCCTTGCAGGTGGCGTAGATGTTGGGGAAGCGCTCGGTGAGGAAGGCCCGGCCCATGTGCGTCATGTCCAGGTACACGCACTCGTCGCCGGTGCGCTTCATCTCCGCGTCGATGGCGCGCGCCACCACGTCGCGCGGCGCGAGCGCGCCCAGCGGGTGGTAGCGCTCCATGAAGGTCTGCCCGCCCTTGAGCTTGAGCTTGCCGCCCTCGCCGCGCAGCGCCTCGCTGATGAGGAAGCTCTTGGCCTCCGGGTGGTACAGGCAGGTGGGGTGGAACTGGTAGAACTCCATGTTCGCCACCTGCGCGCCCGCGCGGTACGCCATGGCCACGCCGTCACCCGTCGCCACATCCGGGTTGGACGTGTACAGGTACACCTTGCCCGCGCCGCCGGTGGCCAGCACCGTCACCTTCGCCAGGAAGCGCTCGATGCTCCCATCCTCCAGCAGCGCGTACGCCCCCACGCACCGGGTGGTGCCGGGCCGGGGCTGACGCCGGTCCAGGATGAGGTCGATGGCGGCCGTGTTGGGGAAGAAGGTGATGTTGGGCGTCGCGTCGCACCGGGCCAGGAGGGCGCGCTGCACCTCGCGTCCGGTGATGTCGCCCGAGTGGATGATGCGGCGCGCGGAGTGGCCTCCCTCGCGCGTCAAATCAAACTCGCCGGAGGTCTGCCGGTTGAACTCCGCGCCGAGCGTCACCAGCTCCTGGACGCGCTCCGGCCCCTCCCTCACCGTCACCTCCACCGCGTCCCGGTGGCACAGGCCCGCGCCGGCCACGAGGGTGTCCTCGATGTGGGCGTCGAAGCTGTCAGTGGGCGCGAGCACACTGGCGATGCCCCCCTGGGCATAGGCCGTGTTGCTCTCTCCGCGCTCACGCTTGGTCAGCACGGCCACGGTGCCGTGCCTGGCCGCCTGGAGGGCGAACGAGAGGCCCGCGACGCCTCCTCCCAGGACGAGAAAGTCGAACCGATGGGGCATGGCGGACAGCCTTAACGACTGTAAGTGCCGGAAACAAGGCGTTTTCTTGAGGACTTTCCTCCGTGTGTCTAAGGTTCGGGGGCCGATATGCGTGCCATTCCCGCGCTCAGCCTCTTCGCCG
This sequence comes from Myxococcus eversor, assembly GCF_010894455.1. Lineage (GTDB taxonomy): Bacteria > Myxococcota > Myxococcia > Myxococcales > Myxococcaceae > Myxococcus > Myxococcus eversor. The sequence goes on from NZ_JAAIXY010000005.1 coordinate 87,001, forward strand.
TGCTGGCCTTCCCGCTGTGGGCGGGGGCGTCCGAGTCCATCTACCGCTACGTGGAGAAGGACGGGACCATCGTCTACACGAACGTGCCGCCCTCCGGCTCCAAGGCGGCGAAGAAGATGAAGGGCTCGTTCGCCCAGGCGCCCGCGAAGAGCTCGCCGGCGGTGGGCCGCAAGAACACGCCGCCGGACCTGGACCCGCACATCGCCGCGGCGGCACTGCGCTACCGCATCCCCACGGCGCTGGTGCGCGCCATCATGCACGCGGAGAGCAACTTCAATAAGAACGCCCTCAGCCACAAGGGCGCCAGCGGACTGATGCAGTTGATGCCGGCCACGGCGTCGGACATGTATGTGAAGGACATCTTCGACGAGCGCGACAACATCGAGGGCGGCGTGCGCTACCTTCGCGTGCTCGCCAACATGTTCGAGGGCGACATGGTGAAGATGATTGCCGCCTACAACGCGGGGCCAGACGCGGTGAAGCGCTACGGCGGCAAGGTGCCCCCCTACGAGGAGACGCAGGGGTACGTCCGCAAGGTGCTCCAGCTCTACTACCACTACAAGGAGCGCGAGCGGCCCGCCGAGAGCGGTCCCCGCGAGCCCACATCCCAGAATGACGACGCGCGTGAAGGGGCGGGCGGAGACGAGCCCCGCTGACGACGAGTTCCTCCAGCAGCTCCAGCGCGGTGGCGAGCTGCTGGCCGCCAACAAGGTCATCGAGTCGAAGGAGTTCCTGGAGCGCGCCCACCAGCTCCAACCCCGCAACGAGAAGGCGCAGAACCTCCTGGGGCTCTGCTACTTCAAGCTCGGCCTGTTCGACAGGGCGGCGGAGCTCTACGAGATGCTGGTGCGCGACAACCCGGTGGACCCGACGCTGCGGGTCAACCTGGGCCTGGTCTATCTGAAGACGAACGCGCTGCAGCGCGCGGTGCGTGAGTTCGAGACCGCCACCGACTTGTCCCCCGAGCACCAGAAGGCCCAGAACTACCTGGGCCTCGCCCTGGCGCAGATGGGCGAGTATGGCCGCGCGCGAGAGCACTTCCTGCTCGCGGGCAGCGACCAGATGGCGGACAAGATGTCGCGCGCCATCGCCGGGGAGAACTACTCCCGACCCACGCCCGCGCCCGTGCCGCCTCCCGCGCGGCCAGAGCCCCCCGCGCCCCCTGCTCGCGAGGTGGCCCGGCCGCCGCCCGCCGCCGTGGCCACGGCACCGAAGGAAGAGGAGATCCGCTTCGCGGAGGACGAGGGTCCCAGCGCGCTGGGCGACCGCGACGGTGACGGTGATGGCGGCCCGGTGCTCACCGCCGCGCCCGAGGAGACGGTGGATTTGGCGGAGGAGCCGCCTCCCGCCGCCGCGCCGAGCCCCCGTGAAGAGGCTCCCCGGGACGCGGCCACCGTGCCCACCCCGGTGCCGCTCACGAAGTTGCAGCTCACCAAGGTCGCCGCGCGAAGCCCCGAGGCCGCCGTCGCCGCGCCGTCGCCGAAGGCCGCGCCTCGCCCGGAGGCCGTGTCCTCCACCGCGCCGCTCTTGTCGGAGCTGGCGCCCTCGCTGTCCCTGGACGACGAGCGCGGGGGACGTCCCTTCGTGCTCGGCGAGGGGCGCTTCAGCGTGGCGGTGGAGGGGGAGATCCTGACCCGGTTGGACGGGGTGGTGGCGCTCCAGGGACAGGTGACCTTCCAGCCGGAGATGAAGCGCTTCCGGGGAAGGGCGACGGACAAGCCGTTTGGTGACGGGCCGTCGCGGATGGTCCGGGCGCGCGGGCGCGGGGTTCTCCACCTGGAGCCGGCCGACAAGCGCATCTTCCTGGCGGTGGACCTGGGTGAGGACTCTGCCTACTTCCGGGATGAGAACGTCTTCGCCTTCGAGGAGCCGGTGATGTTCGAGAACGGCCGGGTGCCGTCGGACATCGCCCCGGACCTGGACCTGGTCCACCTGCGGGGCCAGGGTCAGGTGCTGCTCAGCCTGCCGGGGCCGCTGCGCTCGGTGCTGGTGCGCCAGGATGCACCGGTGACGGTGCCCCTGACGCACCTGGTGGGATGGCAGGGCAACCTCACGCCCCGGGTGGTGCCCCTGCTCAAGTCCCCCTCGGGCGAGTCGCTGCGCACCGCGGTGGAGCTGGGGGGCGAAGGTTTTGCCCTGATCGCCCTCGGGGTTCGCTAGAAGAGCGCGCCATGGCCACGGACCGAGCGACCCGGAAGCAGCGCAAGAAGGAGGAGCGGGCGCGCCGTCGCGCGGAGCGCAAGCCGAGCCTGCTGGTGCAGGAGTTCTGGAACCTCCCCAACATGCTCACGTTGGGGCGCATCCTCCTCATCCCTCCCTTCGTCTGGTTCCTCTACGACGCCGACCCGCTCAGCTCCCTCTTCGCGGGCCTCGTCTTCGCCGTCGCCTCCATCACCGACGTGGTGGATGGCTACCTGGCGCGCAAGTGGAACATCATCACCGTGGTCGGCAAGTTCATGGATCCGCTGGCCGACAAGCTCATCGCCATGGCCGCGCTGGTGATGATGGTGCGGCTGGGGCGCATCGCCGCGTGGGTCGTCATCGTCCTGCTCGCGCGTGAGCTCATCGTCAGCGGCCTGCGCACCATCGCCGCGAGCGAGGGCATGGTCATCGCCGCCGGCCAGGAGGGGAAGTGGAAGACCTCCCTCCAGCTCGTGGGCATCATTTCACTCTGCGTTCACTACGTGCACCCGTTGTCGCTCGGCTCGTTCAGCACGCCGGTGGACTACAACCTCGTGGGCAAGGTGCTCGTCTACTTGTCCGGCGCGTTCTCGGTCTGGAGCGCCGTCGTCTACTTCCGCGCGTTCCTCGCCATGCTCGCGAAGCGAGGGGATGAAACGCAGGCTGCGAAAAGTGTTTGACGTGTTCGGAGGGCCTCTGTATACCCCACCTCACTTCGGACGCGGCGCCGACACGGGGCGCGGACGAGAGGGAAGTCGCGGTATCTGATGCGGGAATAGCTCAGCGGTAGAGCATCGCCTTGCCAAGGCGAGGGTCGAGGGTTCAAATCCCTTTTCCCGCTCCAATACGAAGGCCCCCTGGGAAACCAGGGGGCCTTTTTGTTTTGGCGCAATCACATGCATGACTGTCTTGTCCTCGGCGAGCCCGCAGGGCGGCGCGCTTGGAACAACGCTTCCTTGCCCTGGAGGGCGGGAGTGCTGGCGAGCGTGTCGGGCCCGCCTGGGTGACGGGCGGACAGTCTGGTTGCGTCGTGGAGGCGATGGGAGCGAGCGGCATCGGCTTGCCTCGCACGCACTCGGGCCTTGCTATAGAAGGGCCCCTTCATGATTCGCCTCGTCCGAGAACTGTACCAATACCGGGGCCTGCTCCTCAGTCTCGTCCAGCGTGAGCTCAAGGCGCGCTACCGCGGCTCGTTCCTGGGCTTCCTTTGGACGTTCCTGAATCCCACGCTGAACATGCTGGTGTACTCGCTGCTGTTCACCGTGATGATGCGGGCGAACACCCCCCACTACTCGTACTTCATGTTCGTGGGGCTCTTGCCGTGGATCTGGTTCTCCACGTCCCTGGGTGCGGGCGCGAGCGCCATCAGCGAGCGGCGCGACTTGATGACGAAGGTGCGCTTCCCGGCACAGGTGCTGCCCACGACGGTGGTGCTGACCAACCTCAGCAACTACCTGCTGTCCCTGCCGCTGATGCTGGGCCTGGGGTTGTTCCACGGCCAGTACCCCACCTGGCACGTCATCGCCTTTCCGGTGGTGGTCATCATCCAGCTCACCTTCACGCTGGCGATGACGTACATCCTGGCCGCCATCAACGTCACGTTTCGCGACTTGCAGCACATCGTCGGCAACCTCCTGACGATGTGGTTCTTCATCACGCCGGTGCTCTACCAGGCGTCCACCATCCTCGATGAGCGCGTGCGCTCGGTGGTGTTGGTGGCGAACCCGATGTCCAGCTTGATGCTCTCCTACCAGGCCATCTTCTACGAGCACCGGTTTCCGGACCCCTGGCCCCTGGCGGCGCTGGCCGCCTTTTCGCTGGCGCTGCTCTGGGGCGCCTCGATCCTCTTCGAATCCCGCCGCGAGGAGTTCGCGGAGTCCATCTGAGCCGTCGCCATGCAGGAACCCCTCGACGCCATTGTCATGCGCGATGTCGTGAAGAGCTTCCGGAAGAGGACCATCCGGGGCGAATACACGACCTTCAAGTCCGAGCTGCTGCGGTGGTTGCGCGGCAAGCGCCAGCCCCGGGAAGGTGGACTCATCACCGCCCTGCGCGGCATCACCCTGAACATCCCCCGAGGCAAGACGGTCGCCATCATCGGCCGCAACGGCTCCGGCAAGAGCACCCTGCTCAAGCTCATCACCGGCATCTACGCGCCGACCTCCGGCCACATGGAGATCAACGGCCGCATCTCCGCGCTGCTGGATTTGGGCGCGGGGTTCCATCCGGACTTCTCCGGGCGGGAGAACATCCTCATCAACGGCATCATCCTCGGCATGTCGCGCGCGGAGGTCCGTGAGCGGATGGATGACATCATCGCCTTCAGCGAGCTGGGCGAGTTCATCGACGAGCCGGTGCGGACGTACTCCAGCGGCATGTACATGCGGTTGGCGTTCGCGGTGGCCACGCACGTGGACCCGGACATCCTCATCGTCGACGAGATTCTCGCCGTGGGCGACGAGCACTTCAGCAAGAAGAGCATGGCGAAGATGACGGAGTTCAAGAAGCGCGGGAAGACCATCGTCCTGGTCACCCACGACTTGAGCACCGTGGAGCGTTGGTGTGACGAGGCCGCGTGGATCGACGGCGGCTACATCCGCCGCGTGGGCCGTCCGTCGGAAGTCGTGGCCGAGTACAAGCAGGCCATCGCCCTGGCGGAGGCCCAGTCCGTGGTCTTCACCCCTCCGGCGTTGACGGAGGACGGTGGCGCGCTGCCCCAGGTGAACGTGCCCGGCGCGGATGCGCCCGTGCGCCTCTCCGGCCTGAAGCTGGTGGGCCCCTCCGGCGAGGTGGTCCCCAACCTGACGCCCGAGGCCTCCGTCGAGGCCTGCGTGGACTTCTCCGCGAAGGGGCTGTGCGAGGACCTGGTGTTCGAGGTGTCGCTCCAGACGCTGGAGGGACGCGCGCTGTACGAGACGAGCACCCGGGTGGAGTCGGTGCCGCTGCCCAGGGAGCTGCCGGCCTCGGGGCGGGTGCGCTTCGTGCTGGAGCGCCTGGGGCTGCTGGCGGGCACCTACGTGTGCGAGGTGACGGCGCGCACGAAAGGGGGCATTTCCCGTGAGACTTGCACCTTCGTGGTGAGTTCTTCCGTGGCGGAGCGAGGGGTGTTCCGACCTGTGCACCACTGGGTGGTGGAGCCCGTCCCAGTGGCCGTGGCGCCCGTGCTCGCGGGCGTGGGTCATCCCTGAGCAGGGCGGAGGACTCGCATCGCGAGGGGGAGTAGCCGTGCGGCCGGCACGTGAACGAGAGAGGCGGTACGGCGGTGAAGACAGTGCTGGAGAAGCTCGCCGGTGACGCGCAGGCGCCCGATGCGGCGCCTGGGGCGGGGGACCTGGCCCGGATGGTGGCCGTGGTGCGCGCGCTGCTGGACTCGCGTCGCCCCTGTCTGCCCGAGGCTTGTGAGGAAGTGACGGCGCTGGAGGGCGCGCTGCGACTCTTGACGGCGCAACTCCACCGCGCGCGTCCGGACGGCGCGCATGCGCTGACCCCTCTCCAGGAGGCCGCGCGTTGGGCGGTGCCGCACGAGTTCGTCGTGCCGGACTCCCACCGTGCCGCCCGGCTGGGCAAGGTGGTGACGGCCACCAAGCGCGCCTTCATCGAGGGGCTGCAGCCCTTCCACGTCGAGTCGCTCCGGCCCCAGGCGGACTTCAACAAGGCCGTGCTGCGGGTGCTGGAGTACCTGACGGTGCACCGGAGCCTGGGGCTGGGCGAGGACCTGTCGTCGTGGGCGCGCGCGCAGCTCGAGCCCAAGGCGGACCCGACGCGCTGGAAGGTGGCGCGCTCGCACCGAGGGGGCGCGCTGGGCTCGGTGGTGGAGGCCGCCAAGCGCTCGTACCTCTCCGCGGCGGGGCCCATGCTGGAGGGGCTGCTGCGGGGACAGGCCGAATGGAACACCGCCATGGTGGAGGCCGTCGTCGCCGCTGCCGGTCCGCGTGCTCCGGATGAGGCCACCGGCGCGAAGTGGGTGGCGGACCTGTGCGAGCGCAATGACCCGCTGCGGCCGGAGGCGATGTCCCGGACGCTGCGCGCGGGAGCTCCGCTGTGGACGGAGCTGTTTCGCCGGCAGACGCGCTTCAACGAGCAGGCGGTGCTGGCGCTCGCGAGCGTGCTGGGGACTCGCACGCCTCCGCCCCAGCCTCCGGCGCTGGGCGACTACGAGGGCTGGTGTTCACGTCGGGAGCCCGGGGACATCGAAGCGGCGCGCGAGGCGCTGACCTCGCTGCCCACCCGACCCCGGGTGTCGCTCATCACGCCCGTGTCCGACACGCCCGAGTCCTTCTTCCGCGAGTGCGCGGACTCCGTGCGAGCGCAGGTGCATCTCGACTGGGAATGGGTGCTGGTCGATGACGCCAGCACGGCCCCGCATGTCGCGGCGATGTTGCGCGAGGCGGCGGCGCGGGACTCGCGCATTCGTATCGTCTCGCTGGGGCGGGGCGGGGACGTCGCCCGGGCGATGAACGCGGGACTGGCCGTGGCGACGGGCGAGTGGGTGGGCTTCCTGGACTGTGGCGACACGCTGGCGCCGCATGCGTTGGCGGAGGTGGTGCGGGCCACCTCGGCGGAGCCCTCGCTCGACGTCGTCTACAGCGATGAGGACCGGCTGGACGCGCAAGGACGGCGCACCGCGCCCTTCTTCAAGCCGGACTGGTCTCCGGACCTGCTGCGCTCGGTGAACTACGTCCGCCACCTCCTCGTCGCTCGCAAGCGCCTGCTGGACGAGGTGGGCGGCGTGCGCGACGGGTTCGCCGGCGCGTGGGACTTCGACCTGATGCTGCGGCTGAGCGAAGGCGCGCGCGGCATCGGCCATGTGGCGAAGGTGCTCTACCACGGGCGCGCGAATCCGGAGCTGCTCTCCAGCGCGTCGGCGGGACTCGCCGGGGCGACGGACGCGGGGGAGCGGGCGCTGCGCGAGCACCTGTCACGCAAGGCGGAGTCGGCCGAGGTGACGAGCCCCGCGCCCGACAGGTTCCGGGTGCGCTACCCGGTGAAGGGCACGCCGAAGGTCTCCATCATCGTCCCGTTCAAGGACCGGCCGGACCTGCTGGAGCTGCTGGTGCCGGGGTTGCTTTCGCGCACCACCTATCCCCACTTCGAGGTGTTGCTCGTCTCCAACAACAGCGTGAAGCCGGAGACCTTCGCCCTGCTGGAGCGGCTGCAAGACTCCCGGCTGGTGAAGCTGACGTGGGACTTTCCCTTCAACTACCCGGCCATCAACAACTGGGCGGCGAAGCAGGCCACGGGCGAGCTGCTCCTCTTCCTCAACAACGACATGGAAGTGGTGGACCCCGGCTGGCTGGAGGAGCTGGTGTCGCAGGCCCAGCGTCCGGAAGTCGGAGCCGTGGGATGCAAGCTGCTCTTCCCCGAGGGGACGGTGCAGCACGCGGGCGCGGTGGTGGGAATCACCGGCATGGCGGGACATCCCTTCTGGCGCCTGCCGGATGGCCCCATCTCCACGCCGTTCGGCCACACGGAGTGGACGCGCAACTGGCTGTCCGTCACCAGCGCGTGCGTCATCTTCAGGAGAGACCTCTTCGAGAGCCTGGGCGGCTTCGACGAGCGCTTCCAGGTGTGCGGCAGTGACGTGGACATCGGCCTGCGGTTGAACCAGCGCGGGCTGCGGGTGGTGTACACGCCGCACGCGCGGCTCATCCACCACGAGTCCGCCAGCCGGCGCGCGGACGCCGTGCCGGAGTCCGACTACTGGCGCTCGTATGTCTCCTATCGCCCGTGGCTGGGCGAGAAGGGCGACCCCTTCTACAACCCCAACCTCTCGCTGCTCGGCACCGACTGCACGCTGCGCCAGCACGCGGAGACGGGCGAGACGCTGGCCCTGCGCACGTTGACTCATGACGTGCCCAGCGCCCAGGACGCGGCGATGGAGGCCCGGGCGCTCGCCCAGCGCCACCTGGTGGAGCACCTGGGCGAGCTGGACTTCACGCCGGAGCAGGCGGCCGAATCGCGCGCCTCGGCCCCGGTGGCGCTGGCGGCCCTGCGCTCTCGCGGCGAGGTGCGCACGGCCTCCTGGTTCATCCCCGCCTTCGGCCACGTCTACGCGGGCATCCACACGCTGTTCCGCTTCGCGGACTTGATGCACCGCCGCCACGGCGTGCGCAGCGACTTCGTCGTCTACGACAAGCCCGGCGCCAGCCCCGGCGACTTCGAGGCGCGCGCGGCCACCGTCTTCCCGGAGGCGGCGGGGGCCTTCCGCGTCCTCTCCGGCGCGGCGGACCTGGCGCGGCTGCCCGCGTGCGATTTGGCCATCGCCACCTACTGGACGTCCGTGTACCAGGTGCTGCGCCACCCGAGCGCGGGCGTGCGCGCGTACTTCGTCCAGGACTACGAGCCCATGTTCTTCGCGGCGGGCACCCAGTCCGCGCTGGCGGAGCAGACGTACCAGCTCGGCTTCCAGGGCATCTTCAACACCCCGGGCCTTCGCGACACGGTGCGCGCGCTGCACGGCATGGACGGCTTCGCCTTCGAGCCCGCGGTGGACGGCGCGCTCTTCCATGCGCGGCGCCCCGCGCGCAGGGGGCCCGTGCGGGTCTTCTTCTACGGGCGCCCGGGCAACGAGCGGAACGGGTTCGAGCTGGGGCTCGCGGCGCTGACGCGGCTCAAGCACGAGCTGGGCCCGGCGGTGGAGATTCTCACCGCGGGCGCCGAGTGGCATCCGGAGTCCTACGGCGTTCGGGGCCTGGTGACGAACCTGGGCGTGCTCCCCGCGGAGCGCACGGCGGCGCTCTATCGCGAGTGCGATGTGGGACTGTGCTTCATGTTCACCCGACACCCGTCCTACCTGCCGCTGGAGATGATGGCGTGCGGCATGGCGGTGGTGACCAACGACAATCCCGCCAATCACTGGCTGCTGGAGGATGGAGGCAACTGCTTGCTGGCCGCGCCAACGCCTGCCTCCGTGCTGGCGCGTCTGCGGATGGCGGTGCTGGACGCCGACCTGCGCACCCGCCTGGGAGCCCGCGCCGCCGAGCGCGTGCGGCGCACCACCTGGGAGCAGCAGGTGGACCAGATGATGGCGCACTTGCTGACGCGGGAGGTTGGAGCGGCCCGCTCGGCCGCCGATTGACGGAGGTCACTCGGGGCCCGCTCGGCTGGCAAGGGGGCGGGCGGATAGCCGAGAATGCGGAAATCGCCAATGCGTCCAAGGTCCTCCCTGGGCGCTTTTACTCTTCACTTACAGCACGTCCCTTGCCTGACTGCCGCCAGGCATGGGAATGGTTGCGATGCTGCGGAAAATCCCGCTGGCAACCCTCTTCGGTCCATGCAGGCGGCGTCATTCACATCGGCACATGTACAAAGATATCAAGAGAGAGGGCCCGAATGGGGACGCGGCCCAGATGAGCGACAGTCTCCATTTCTGGAAGACGACCAGCGGCCACTCCTACCGGGAGCTGGTGCGGGTCCGCGAGGGGCAGGGCAACGCCGCGTACGGTCAGCAGGAACGCGTGTTGACCGCGCTCATCCGCTCCGAACAGCGCCGGTTGGACCGCCCCCTGTCCGTGCTGGAGTTCGGCTGTGGCTTCGGCCAGCACGCGACGTACCTCTCCCAGCTCTCCCATGTGCGCTACCACGGGTACGACATCTCGGAGTCGATGACGGAGCCGCTGCGCCTGGAGCCTCCCGCGTCGCTGCGCCCCGTGGAGGAGCGCATCTTCTGTGGGGATGACCCGCTCACCGCGGTGGGGGCCCGGCGCTTCGACGTCGTCTTCTCCGTCTCCACGCTCGTGCACAACCCGAGCGAGCGCATCACCGCGCTGCTGGAGACCATGGGGCAGCTGGTGCTGCCTGGCGGCATGCTGGTGCTGGTGGAGAACCCGCTGATGCCGACCAGCGTGTGGGACCCCGCGTGTCATCCGGGCTCCTGGCTGCACGCCTTCGCGGACCTGCTGCCGGAAGGGTGGGACCTGCACCACGGCCCCGGCCTGGTGGAGACGAACGACGTCTACGTCCTCAAGCGCCACGCGGGGCAGGGCCGGCGCTACTTCCAGCTCTTGGGGCCCGAGGCTCCGCGCGACGAGTCCCAGCCGCTGACGCTGGAGGCGCTGCACGCGCGCGCCATGCCTCGGCTGCTGGAGTGGGCGGCCCGGGCCAACAAGTCGATGACCGCGCCCGTCGCGAGCAGCGAGGCGAAGGTGGTGGAGCTGACCGAGCGCCTGGCGGCGGAGTCCGAGCGCTTCGCTCGCCGTCAGCGGCTCCAGGGCCTGTCCGACGACCTCGCCCGCCTCCGGGCCTCACGCGCGCCGTTCCCGGACGCTCCGACCCCGCATGCGGCGCCGCCACATTCCGTCCCCGGCTTCATCCTCAACGCCTCGCTGGACACGCGCTGGTCCGCGGAACTGCCCCAGTTCAGCAAGCTGATGCATGTGTTCCATCAGGACTGGCACGGCATCCGCGCCGCCGCTGGCTACCTGCCGGGACAGAAGCTGGCCATCACCTCCGAGCGCGTGCTGGATGAGCGCGAGCTGCGCGCGGCGATTGAACTCGTCGAGCGCAGCGGGTGCCGCCAGGTCATCCTCCACGGCTACTCGTCCAACGCGCGTGACTTCGTGGTGTTGCTGCGCCGGGTGCTGGGCGCGTCGGTGCGCATCCTCGCGCTGTGGCATGGCTCGTCGGCGCAGTTCCATTACTCGTTCGAGCTGGACTGCTTCGCGCAGCTCATCGACCTGCGGCGCCGTGGCGTCATCGACGCGCTGGCGACCGTGAAGCCGGGCATGCACCTGCTGGCCCCGGAGGTCTTTCCGAAGACGGTGCTCAACCTGCCTCCCAGGCTGTCGGAGGCCGAGCGCATCGCTCCGACGCGCCGCCTCACTCGCGCCGCGCTCATCCCCACGCCCAACGACTGGCGGAAGAACTTCTTCACCAACCTCTTCGCCTGCCAGGCGTCCTCGCGCATCGACGACATCTACGTCACGGCGAGCTACCGGCTGCCGGACGTCATTAAGAGCCGCCGCCGCATCCATCAGGTCGCGCGCCCCAGCCGCACGGAGCTGTTCGACCTGGTGCGCCGCTGCGACATCGTCCTCAATGCCTCCCTGTCGGAATGCCAGCCGATGACGGGACTGGAGGCGCTCGCGCTGCGCGTGCCGTGTATCTACGGGCCGCTCAGCCTGGGCGAGCTGGACTCGCATCCCTTCCAGAAGCTCGCGCAAGTCTCGGGCGTGGACTCCGTGGAGGTGGTCGCCGCGGCCATCGAGCGGATGGTGGCGCTGCGCGAGCGCTCGCCCGGGGAACTCACGGAGATGATGGTGGACTACGAGCGGGCCCTCACCTTCGAGGCGATCAAGGTCCTCGAGGAGTTCGTCCAGTCATGAGTCCGCGCCGAGTCTGTCTCGTCACGGACGAGATCTACCCCTTCACCCCGGGCGGTATCGGCCGCGTCCTCCACAACCTCATCGAGGACTCGCTCCGACGCGGGGACGGCGTGGAGTTCCACGTGCTGTTCCCCTCGCACACGACGGTGAAGCCGCGTGAGGTGGAGCGTCACTTCCAGAACAGGGTGAAGGCGCACGTCGCCCCGGCCCGCCGCGAGTGGGACACGAGCTTCGACGAGGGCGGTGTCTATCCTCCGCCTGGGGCGTTCACCGACACCGTCTGCCACGCCCAGTCGATGGAACTGCTGCTGGAGCTGCGCCGGCTGGAGGAGGCCGGAACTCGCTTCGACGTCATCGAGTTCCCGGACTACCGAGGCTGGGCCTTCTGCACCATCCAGGAGAAGCTGCTCGGCTGTGGCCTGGAGGGCGCGCGGGTGGTGGTTCGACTGCACTCGACGGGCGGGATGCTGGCGCCTTTCGAGCGCCAGTTGCTGAACTGGGAGCACATGGGGCAGTTCGAACTGGAGCGCAAGGCGCTGCTCGACGCGGACTTGGTCATCGCCCACATCCCTGGCGTCGCCGAGCTGAACTGCTCGTTCTACGGCTTCCCTTCGACGTGGCTGGACAAGGTGGTGCGGGAGTTTCCACCCGTGGCCACGAAGGCGGCCCCGGTGCCGCCGCGCACGCAAGGCGAGCCGGACCTGCTCTTCGTCACCAAGATTCAGCAGATCAAGCGCACCGATGTGTTCGTCCGGGGCGCGGCTGGGTTCATGCGCCGCTTCCCGGAGTACCGAGGCAACGCGGTCCTGGCCTGCCATACCGCCAGCGCGGCCTACCTCGCGTACGTCCAGGGGATGATTCCGGAGGACCTGCGCTCTCGCTTCCTGTTCACCGGTCCGAGCAAGGACCGCGACGCGCTGATGCGGCACGGCATCGTCGTCATCTCCTCCGACTACGAGTCGCTCAACCTCACCGCCTACGAGGCCTCCGGCGCGGGTGCCACGCTGGTGCTCAACGGCGCGTGTGTCGCGTTCGCGCCGGGGAGCCCCTTCAAGGACGGGGTGAACTGCTACACGTACGGCGGCTCGGTCGAAGGGCTCGTCGACGCCCTGGAGCGCGCGTGGCGTACTCCGGCGCTGCTGCCGGTGGAGTGGACCGCGCAACCTCCGTACTGGGAGACCGCCCGCGAGCAGCCCGCGACGGCCCGGCTGGCCTCGAATGGCGCCCCGCCTCTCGTCAGCGTCCTCATCACCAACCACAACCTGGGGCGCTTCCTCCCGGAGACGCTGGCGAGCATCGCCGACAGCAACTACCCGGAGATTGAAGTCATCATCGTGGATGACGCCTCGACGGGCGCGTTCGACCACGAGGTGCTCAACCGCATCGAGGAGGCCACCGCCTCCGGCGCCAGCGGCGTGAAGCTCATCCGCAACGCGATGAACCGGGGCCTGCCCGCCTCGCGCAACATCGGCCTGCGCGCGGCGACGGGGGACTACATCCTCCCGCTGGACGCGGACGACTGCATCAGCCCCACCTTCATCCGCATGGCGGTGGAGGCGCTGGAGAACCACCGGGAGTTCGACGTGGTGGTGCCCGCCACGGGCTACTTCGACTCCGACGAGGGCCGGGCGCAGCGGCGCTTCATCGACTACGCCCTCTTCATCGGGGACTGTCCCTCGCTGGGCATGGTGGCCAACCGGTTGGCCTGCGCCACGTCGCTCATGCGCCGCTCGGTGTTCGAGCACCTGCGCTACACGGAGGAGATGACGAGCTACGAGGACTGGGACCTCTACCTGCGCCTGGCGCATGCGGGGCACCGCTTCCTCGTCACCAACGCGCTCCACTTCCATTACCGGCGGCGCAAGGGGTCGATGATCTCCGGCGTCAACCCGCGACGGCATCAGGAGCTGGTCTTCCAGCTCCACCAGAACCTCCCGCGCCCGTTGCCCTCGGGCGTCCAACTGGCGGCTTTCATGCTCCTGGCCTCGCCTCCCCACGGAGCGTCCGCGGCGCCCATGGCGGTGGCGGCGGGTGACGAGGTGCCGCTGCGCTATGGCGTGGTGGATACCCTCAACTCCACGCTGAAGCGCCTGCCGATGATGCACCGGCTCCTCAAGCGCGCGGCCAGTGGCCTGACGCCGGAGGGCGCGGAGGAACGGCCCACGCGCTACGCGCTGGTGGACCTGCTCAACCGCACACTCAAGGCGATGCCGGTGGTCCACCCCACCGTGAAGCAGGTGGTGAAGACCACCAGCAAGCTGGGCATGGGGCGCCGCTGAGCCGCGCTTCGCTCCCGTGACGGAAGTCGTCGTGGTGCCCGCCTCGCGAGTCGGGCACCACGGCGGGGATGCCGTTCAGCGGTCGGTCCGGGACTTGCCGCTCAGCCGGTCCGCGAGCTGATGCCGCAGGGGCCGCGCGTCCCCGTTCGAGCCCACCACCCACGAGACGGCGCCGCGCAGCGTGTGGTGGACGAAGTCCATGCGCTTGAGCGTGCCGTTGAGCCGGTCCACGACTCGGGTGAGCAAGGGCCGGGGGATGGCCGCCGCTGCCTGGGCGAGGAGCCGTGCCTCCTGCTTGCGGGCCTCTCCTCGGAGGATGCGAACCGCGCGCTCGGGATGTCGCGAGAGTCCCGGGTGCTTCTGGTTCAGGTAGGCCAACAGCCCATCGCGCTCGGAGACGAGCGACGTGCGTGTCATCGAGTCCAGCCGCACGCGGTAGTAGAACAGGCTCTCGGGGATGACAGAGCCTTCGAGCCCCCGCTCCGCGAGTGAGCAGAAGACGTCCCAGTCCTCGAACCCGGTGAGCCACTCGTCGTAGCCGCCGACCTCCTCGACGAGTCGACGCTCCATCAGCGCGGTGCAGGTGGAGGCCACGTTGGCCACCCAGAGGGCATCGCGCTCCATGCCCCACGGCACCCAGCCGCCCGTCACGCGGGTGGCGTCGTCGACGAAGTAGTTCACCTGCGACGTGGCGTAGCCCAGCCCCGGCGTGCCCTCCATCACCGCGACGGTCTTCTCCAGGAACGTTGGAGCGATGAGGTCGTCCGGGTCCAGGGGCAGGACGTAGTGGCCGCGGGCGTGCTTCAGCCCCGTGTTGCGGGCCGCGCTCAGTCCGCCGTTGCGCTGGCGGATGATGCGCAGGTCCGGAGCGCGGACCCGCTCGAGCATCTCGATGCTCTCCGCGTCGGTGGAGCCGTCGTCCACGAGGACAATCTCGTAGTCGGTGAAGGTCTGCGCGCGGATGGAGCGCAGTGTCTCCGGCAGGTAGTGCCCCATGTTGAAGTAGGGCACGAGCACCGACACGAGTGGCGTGTCGGACCTCGGCTTGACGCGCGTGGGAAGCACGCGGTGGCGCATGTCCGCCACGGACTCCACGGCGGCTTCCACCTGCTTCACGATGCTCGCGGGAGCGCAGTACCCGGCGATGCGGGCAGGGGCCTCGCGGCGCGCCGTCTCGCGCGGCGTGGGGTGCGTCAGCGCCATCTCCAAGGTGTCCGCCAGATGGGCCACGTCTCCCGCGCGGAAGAGCAGGCCGCTGCGACCATCCTCGATGAGCTCCGCCATGCCGCCCGCGTTGCCGCCCACGACGAGCGCGCCGGCGGACATGGCCTCCAGGCATCGGTGGGGGAAGTTCTCCCACAGCGCGGGGAAGCAGCACGCGGTGGCGTCCGCGAGGGCGACGGCGAGCCCGGGAGTGGAGCGCGCGAACTCGAACTCGATGCGCTCGCGCCACATGGGAGAGATACGGCGCTCCAGCGAGGCGCGCATGGAGCGACCCGCCGGCCCCGTCGGAGTGTCTTCACCGATGAGCAGGAGCGTCGCGTTGATGCCCCGCGCGAAGAGCATCTGCATCGCATCGACGAGGAGGTGGACGCCCTGCCGGTGCTCCAGCGGGCCGAAGTACAAGACCTGCGGTCGGCCTTGCTCCGCGTGCGCGGGACTCTTCGAGACGTCGTGAGGGAAGGGGTGGGGAATGACGACACCCCGGGTCTCCAGCTTCAGCCGCGAACGCACCTGGTCAAGCAGGGCGTGGGTGGGCGACAGGACCAGGTCCGCTTCGCGGATGGAGGTGTCCTCCATGTACTCCCAACGGGCCAGGTCCATATCCAACGAGGCGGAGCCGTTGAGCGCCCGAAGCTCGCGGGTGGGCGTGTGCAGCCGCACCGCGAGCACGGCGGAGGAGAAGTGGCCCAGCGTGCGTCGGGCCCTCAGGGCGAAGTAGCCCTCGAAGTCGCGCTCGGGGAACTCGATGAAGTCGAAGGCGTGACGTGCGTGCAGCTCGCGCAGGGACGAATAGACATCCATGGCGTGTCGCATCTGCGCGAAGGGAAAGGCGCCAGCGAAGGCCGAGTCCATCTCCGAGTGGACCGCGTGCACCTGGATGCCGGGCCACAGCGTGGCGGCGCGTTCGAGGCCCGCGTGCGGCGCGGTGAGGACATGCACCTCATGGCCCGCATCGGCGAGCGCGCGACTCATCAGCGCCGCATATGTGCCGATGTCGCCTCCGAGGAAGGGGGACAGCTCTCTGGAGACCAGGCAGATGCGCACGGAGACCTCTAAAAGAATGGCTATCGCCGACTGGAGCGGCGACGGGAGGGGCCACCCGATGGCCCAGGGGGACGCTCGGGAGCCTCGTTGCTCGCGCCTTGTCGTCGTGGGGCCCGTGACGATGTATCCGCGCCGTCCGTCTCCCGCGAGGCATGCGTGGACGCGGCGGAGCTGACCGCCCCCTGCGAGGCGTGAGGCGAGGATGAGGCCTTGCGGTCCGTCTTCGGTGAGGGCGACTGCTGCTCCGTGCGCTTCGTCGTCGACGAGGCTGGGGTTACCCCGCCAGCGGCCTCATGGGTGGCGAGGCTCCGCGCTGTCTCCTCCATGCGCGCGAGACGGCGCTCCACGTCCTGCCGCCAGGTGGCCTGGGTGCGCGCGTGCTCACGCTGGACGTCATGGATGGTGGCGAGCGCATCCAGGATGGACTCGTTGAACTCCACCTGCTTGCGGAGCGTCTCGTTGATGAACGGCTGGAAGGCGAGACGAAAGGCCCGCTTCGCGAGCACGAGCGCCAGGCCCGACAAGCCGCCACGGTGGGACGTCACCGGCCCGGCGTAGCGACTGTCCATCTTCCCGCGAGCCTCTTGCAGCAGCGCGGGCCAGGGCGTCGAAGTGGCGGGCCGCGCGGAGGCCTCCAGCGTCTGGCGCAGGGCCTCGCGTGCTTCAGCGGTGGGCTCGGGCAGCTTCTGGGTCTCCTTCGCCACGGCCTCGGGCGAGGGAGCACGGGTCAACAAGTCCTCAGCGCGCACGTGCGTCACCTCGAACGAAAGAGAGTCCTTCCAACAGCGTCATGACGGCCTCGTCGGGGCGTGACGGCTCCAGCATCACCAGCCTGTCACCCAGGTGACGGCGCGCGGGCTCCAGCACCGTCGATGGATGCTCGGCCATATACGTCCCCAAGGCCCTCGCGCCGACGTGCGGCATGAGCGCCTGGGCCGAGAGCGAATCCACCCCCACCAAGATGACCGCCGCCGGTGACACGCGCACCGCGGTCTCCAGCGAAGAGGAGCCCGGCGGCACTCCAGGTCCTCGGCCCACGGGTTGGTCTGGCGTGAAGTGCCACACGGCCACTCCATCCACCTGCTCGGGGCCGCTCTCCAGCGACGCTTCGGCACCGCGAGGTCGGAGCGCGAGGACTCGCGCACCGGGCAGTCGCTCCGCCAGCTGACGCGCCAGCCGAGACGCCGCTTCCTCGGGGCGCACGGTGTATCCCGGGCACACCAGCTCCACGGTGACGTGCCCGCGCGAAGCCATGGAAGCGGGCGCCTGAGTCGAAGGCGTGGTCAGCATGGCCTCGAATGCCTCACGGACCTGCTCGGCCACGCGCGCTTGCGAGAGCGCCTGGAGCCGTGCCCGCTGGGCCTCCAGCACCTGCGCTCGCAGGCCTGGGCTCCGGTCCAACACCGCGAGCAGCTCCGCGACCTCCGCCGGGTCGTCCGACAGCGTCGCGAGCCCCGCGCCGCCCATCGTCTCCGGCACGGCCGCCGCGCCGTAGGCGACGACGGGCACGTTCCGGTACATCGCCTCCAGCAAGGGCACGCCAAAGCCTTCGTGCCGGCTCATGGAGAGATACGCGGACGCGGTGGCGAAGCACGCGGAGAGCTGCGCCGCGCTCACCCGACCCAGGAACAGGACGCGCTCCGCGCCGAGCACCTCCTTGAGTCCGTGCAGGTACGCGCCATACGCGCCATCCCGATGCAGATACCCGGCGACGACGAGCCGGCTGCGAGGCTGGTACAGCCGCTGGTACGCGGTGAAGACGCGCAGCACGTCGTCCACCTTCTTGCTGGGCACGGCCCTGCCGACGAAGAGGACGTTGGCGCAGCCGTCGCTCAGCTCCGCGAGCAACCCAGGGTCCGGCGCCGTGTCGAAGGCGCTCCAGTCGATGGCGAACGGCAGCGTCGACACCGACGCGTAGCCCGCGGCCACCAGCTCCTCGGCGCTGAAGCGCGAGTAGGCGAACGCCCGCTCGACGTGGGGCCGCAGCTCCAGCAACTCGTCCCGGGCCGCGTCGCATGCGGCGGCGACCTTGCGCTCGAACCCCTCGAACAGCCGGGCAGGCGTCACGTTGTGGTACACGAGCACCTTGCGACCAGGCGCCCGGGCGATGAGCGGCACCAGTCGGGACTGGAAGCTGTGATGCACCAGCAGCACGGAGTCCGGGCGGGCGTGCTTCTCATGCTCGCGGACGTGCCGGACCTGGTCCTTGCACGCGTCATCCCAGTCCTCGGCGTAGATTTCCGAGGCGAAGCCCCAGCTCCGCAAGAGGCCCTGGAGGTAACGCACCTGGTTGCCCACCGCGTCTCCCCAGGCGAGCCGTGGGAGGAACTGGTGGACGGCCCGGGGGCCCGACGCCAGGGGGCTGTGTCTGGATGCGCTCACGCCCGGCTCCCTTAGCGCCGCGAGGGGGAGCACACAAGCCCGAGCCCCCTGGCGCCTTGACCGTCGACGACCCCTCCGATACGCAGGCACCCTCTCTGAGCACTCGAGGCCCGCGGCACATGAACGTATTGGTGACAGGAGGGTGTGGCTTCATCGGCTCCAACCTCGTGAGGTACCTGCGGCGCGAGCGACCCGAGTGGACCGTCGTCAACCTGGACCTGCTCACCTACGCGGGCAACCTGGAGAATCTGTCGGACCTCGAAGGCGACCCTCGCCACGTCTTCGTCCGAGGCGACACCAGCGACCGCTCGCTGGTGGAGCCATTGCTGTCCACGCACGCCATCGACGCCGTGCTGCACCTGGCCGCCGAGAGCCACGTGGACCGCTCGATTCTGGGGCCGGAGGTGTTCATCACCACCAACGTGCTGGGCACCCAGCGACTGTTGGAGGCCTGCCGCGCGCAGCGCGTGAAGCGCTTCGTCATGGTCTCCACGGACGAGGTCTACGGCTCGCTGGGCCCCACGGGCGCCTTCACCGAGTCCTCGCCGCTGCAGCCCTCCAGCCCGTACTCCGCCAGCAAGACGAGCTCGGACCTGGTGGCGCTCGCGTACCACCACACGTTCGGAATGGACGTCGTGGTGACGCGGTGCTCGAACAACTACGGGCGCTACCAGTTCCCGGAGAAGTTGATTCCGCTCATGGTGGTCAACGCGCTGCACGACAAGCCGCTGCCGGTCTACGGCGATGGCGCGAACGTGCGCGACTGGCTGCACGTGGAGGACCACTGTCAGGCGTTGCTGCGTGCGCTGGAGCAGGGCAGCGCGGGCGAGGTGTACAACATCGGCGGCGGGGCGGAGCGGCGCAACATCGACATCGTGAAGGCCATCCTCGGGCTGGTGGGCAAGCCGGAGTCGCTCATCCAGTACGTGAAGGACCGGCCAGGACATGACCGGCGCTACGCCATCGACCCGTCGAAGATTCGCGCGGAGCTGGGCTGGACGCCCGCGCATACATTCGAACAGGGGCTGGCGGAGACGGTGCGCTGGTACGTGGACCACCCCGCGTGGTGGCAGCGGGTGATGAGCGGCGAATATCGGCAGTACTTCGAGACGCAGTACCGAGGCCGTCTCCAGGGGAGGGCGTGACATGCGCGTGCTCGTCACGGGCTCCAACGGTCTGGTGGGCAGCCGCGCCTGTGTGCTGCTGGAGAAGCAGGGCCACACGGTAGTGGGACTGGGCCGAGGGCCCCGGCGCACGGGCGGCGAGTACGGCTACGTGTCCGTGGACCTGACGCGCGAGGCGGACGTCGCCGGCGCGCTGGAGGCCGCCGCGCCCGAGGTCGTCATCCACTGCGCCTCCATGACGGAGGTGGACGCCTGCGAGAAGGACCCGGAGGCGGCCTACGCCGGCAATGTGGATGCGACGGCGGCGGTGGCGCGTGGGGCTCGCAAGGCCGGCGCGCACCTGGTGCACGTGTCCACTGACTACGTCTTCGATGGCGAGGCGGGCCCCTACGACGAAGCCGCGACTCCCAACCCGCGCGGCGTCTACGCGGTGACGAAGCACATGGGTGAGCAGGCGGCGCGGGTGCTCGCGCCCGGCTGCGCCATCGCCCGGACGGCGGTGGTGTATGGCTGGCCTCCGGTGGAGGGGCGGCTCAACTTCGGCGCGTGGCTGGTGACGAATCTGGAGAAGGGGCAGCCCGCGCGGCTGTTCGAGGACCAGGTTGTCTCGCCCAGCCTCGCGGACAACGTGGCGGCGATGCTGGTGGAGTTGGGGGAGCGCAAGCTCGGGGGCGTGTGGAATACGTGCGGCGGCACCGTCGTCGACCGCGTGGCCTACGGACGGGCGCTGTGCGAGGTGTTCGGGTTCGACGCGAAGCTCATCGTCCCCACGCGCATGGCGGAGCTGAAGCTGCCCAGTCCCCGTCCGCTGAAGGGCGGGCTCAAGACGGACAAGGTCCGTGCGGAGCTGGCGGCGAAACCCCTGGAACTGACCGAGTCGCTGACGCGCTTCCACGCGACGTGGAAGGCCGCGCGCGGGCACTGACGTCGAGAGGTGGACATGAAGGGCATCATCCTCGCAGGCGGCTCGGGCACGCGGCTGTACCCACTGACCCGGGTGGTCAGCAAGCAACTGCTGCCGGTGCACGACAAGCCGATGATCTACTACCCGCTCAGCACGCTGATGCTGGCGGGCATCCGCGACGTGCTCATCATCTCCACGCCGCAGGACCTGCCGCGCTTCCGGGAGCTGCTGGAGGACGGCACCCAGTGGGGCATGCGCTTCGAGTACGCGGAGCAGCCCCGGCCGGAGGGACTGGCGCAGGCGTTCGTCATCGGCCGCGACTTCGTCGGCGAGGACCCCGTGTCGCTCGTCCTGGGCGACAACATCTTCTACGGGCACGGACTCAGCAGGCTGGTGCGCGAGGCCGCGAAGCGCACGGCGGGCGCCACCGTGTTCGGGTACTACGTGAAGGACCCGGAGCGGTACGGCGTGGTGGAGCTGGACGCGAACAACCGCGCGGTGAGCCTGGAAGAGAAGCCGCTCAAGCCGAAGTCGAACTACGCCGTCACCGGGCTGTACTTCTACGACAACCAGGTGCTCGACATCGCCGCCGCGCTCAAGCCGAGCAAGCGGGGCGAGCTGGAGATCACCGACGTGAACGCCGAGTACCTGCGTCGCGGACAGCTCGACGTGGAGCTGATGGGGCGTGGGTACGCGTGGCTGGACACGGGGACGCACAGCTCGTTGATGGAGGCGTCCAACTTCATCGAGATCATCGAGCGGCGCCAGGGCCTCAAGGTGTCGTGCCCCGAGGAGATTGCGTACCGGATGGGCTACATCGACGCGAAGCAACTGGTGACGCTGGCGGAGCCGATGCGGAAGAACGAGTACGGGCAATATCTGATGTCCGTCGCGGAGAACCGGGGCGCGGTGTCATGAAGGTGACGCCGCTGGAGATTCCGGACCTGTTGCTGGTGGAGCCGAAGGTCTTCGGTGACGACCGGGGCTTCTTCATGGAGCTGTTCCACGAGAAGCGCTACGCGGACGTGGGCATCCCCGGGCCCTTCGTGCAGGACAACTATTCGCGCTCGGCGCGGGGAACGCTGCGCGGACTGCACTTCCAGGAGCCGCGAGGGCAGGGGAAGCTGGTGCAGGTGTTCGCGGGGAGCGTGTACGACGTCGCGCTCGACGTCCGGCGCGGCTCGCCAACCTTCGGCCAGTGGGTGGCGGTGGAGCTGTCCGGGGAGAACCGCCGACAGCTCTGGATTCCGCCCGGCTTCGCCCACGGCTTCTGCGTGACGAGCGACACCGCCGACTTCCACTACAAGTGCACGACGCTGTACGCGCCGGAGACGGAGCGCTGCATCGCGTGGAACGACCCGGACCTCGCCATCCCCTGGCCGGTGTCCGAGCCGTTGCTGTCCCCCAAGGACTTGCGCGCGCCTCGCCTCAAGGACGCGCCGGTGCTGCCCTCGCTGTAGCTCGGGGCGAAGGCAGCTCGGGGGGCTTCTTCAGAAGGCGCCGCCCGCGCGCAGGTTGATGCCGAACTCGAGGTAGCCCTTGAGACACAGCATCATGTGCATCCAGCCACCACAGTTGTCGTAGGACGCCTCGATGCCCTTCGCGTCCGTCTTCCAGCCGGACTCGCGAATCTGGACCAGCGTGTTCCGCTCGTCGATGGGCTTGAACAGCATCTCCACCAGGGTGTTGTAGCCACCGCCCGCGGCCTCCCACTCGAAGGCGATGCGCTCGTCCTTCGCCACGGTGCGGATGACGACGTCGTGCTCGCCCGGCACCTCCGCGAACCGCCACTTCACCGTCGTGCCCTCCACCATGGGCGCGCTGGCGGCCTGCACGAAGTACCCGCTCAACTTCTTGGGGTTGATGACCGCGTCGAAGACCTCGGCCACCGGCTTCTGGATCTTCAACTGCACCTGGAACTTCGGCTCCATGGAGCTTCCTCCCGCTGGGGTTTCGTCGAACGACATGTTATACTTCTATAACATGTCACGGGAAGCCCAGGACGACCAGATCTTCAAGGCGCTGGCGGACGCGCGGAGGCGGGCGATGCTGGACTTGCTGAAGACCGCGCCGCGGACGACGGGCGACCTCTGCGAGCACTTCGCGGCGTCCCTGGACCGGTGCACGGTGATGCAGCACCTGGGCGTGCTGGAGCGCGCGGGCCTGGTGATTGCCGTGCGAGAGGGGCGCAAGCGATGGAACTACCTCAACGCCGCGCCCTTCAAGGAGATCCACGACCGGTGGATCTCCCCCTATGCCGCCGAGGCGGTGAGCCTGTTGGCCCGCTTGAAGAAGGACCTGGAGGAGGACTGAGTCCTCCTCGCCATGTCGGCTACAGGCTCTTCAGGAACTCCACCAGCTCCGTGCGCTGCGCCGCATCCGGCACGTAGAAGGGATGGGGCGCCTTGTCACCGCGCATGGGGTCCACCAGCGACGTCAGCCCCACCACGGAGCTGTCATGGAGGAAGCGGTCCTTCCTCCCCAGGTCGAGCAGCAGCGGCATGGCGGAGCCACGCGGCTCGCCCCGGCGGCTGGCATCCACGACGACGGTCTTGTCGTCGAAGATGGTGGACGGGTCATTCTGGATGGGGTCGAAGGCGATGGGGCGCACCCCGGCCTCGGCGGGACGCTCCGCGAGCACCGTGGGGTTGTAGCCCGGGAAGATGGACTTCATCGGCACGATGAAGGACGGGACGCGCTTGCTCTGGGCCACGTTGTGGCAGCGGGTGCACCGCGCGGCGAACTGCTCCTTGCCGCGCGCGGCCAGGGTGGCGTCGAAGGCCCCCGGTGCCGGCGCCGCGAGGCCGTCGGTGTACGCATTCAAGTCCCTCAACGCGTCCTCGCTCACCCGCAGGCCCACCGGGGCCTCTTCCGTCCCCGCCTTGTCCGCGGTGACTTGTGTCGCGGTGATGTAGGGGAAGCCCTCGCCCACCACGCCTCCCTTTCCTCGGACCTGGGTGTCCTTGAGGATGGTGAGGTAGTCATCCGCCAACTCGTTGCCCGCGGCCTCGTCGAGCAGGGCCCGGAGGAACGCTCGCCCCTCCGGCGTCACCAGGCTCGTCGGGTCCAACAGCACCGTGTAGACGAGGTTGTCGAAGTTCTCGAGCCGGGCGATGTCGCCGGGAGTTCCCCAGGGCGCCGCCAGGTCCGTCCGGAAGAAGGGCGCGATGTGCTGCTGCGCGCCCGTGCCGTCCGGCGCGTCATCGAAGGTCCCCAGCGGATAGAAGGCCGGGTTGCCCACGAGCGCATCGACCTGCGCCTCGGTGGACGTCTCGGTGAGTCCCTGGTCCGACGGCGCCCGGCCAATGGACTTGTTCCCGAAGGCGGCGAACTTCACCTGGAGGAGCGGGAAGAACGCGCGCGTGTTGGCGGCGAGTGCGAAGATGCCACCGACGTTGAGGTTGTGCGGCGTCGGCCCGTCGACCTGCTTGCCGATGGAGCCGCCCCCCAGGTTGTTCGGAGACTTCACCACCGAGCCATCGGTGATGGCGTGGCACAGCGCGCAGCTCACGCCGACCTTGTCACCGGTGGCGACGTCCAGCTTGCCATCGCCGTTGCTGTCCTTGACCACGACGCCAATCACCGCGTTGGCGTTGAGCAGCGCCAGCGTGGTGGCCGGGTCATTGAGCAGCGGCCCGCTGGTGCCCTGGGCGGCCAGTTCGTTCGCCACCGCCGTCTTCGTGGCGGCGTCCAGCGCGTCCACGTTGACGCTCAGGCCCGCTTGCAGCGCCTGCACCGGCGTGAGCTTCGCGGCGACGATTCCCGCGGGCAGTCGCGCCGCGTCGGTCCAGAAGCCCTCGTTGCCGAAGGTCTCGAAGCGGAACACCTGCTGACCCTTCGTCGCGTCTCCTCCCGTCAGACGCGGCAGGTCCGGCCCCTGGTCCGCGGGGCCCTCCTGTGTCTGGTTCTGATTGACCGAGTCGCCATTGTCCTTGCTTTTCGAGCAGGCCCCCTGCGAGGTGGCCAGCGCCGCGGCGAGGAATACCCAGCCGACATGCCCGTGAGTCTTGTTCATCCCGTCCCCCAATTGCTGACGCGCTTCAAAGCGCGCTGCTATTGAGGCACTGCGCGCACACAAGGCACGGGCATTTCGCGCGCGCCCGAAAGCCCGTTGTTCCAGCGACACCCGGGTTGATCTCCGGTGCTCAGTTCGGCCCTGGAGTCCCAGATGCCTTTCGCCAGCCGACGCTTTCGCCGCGCGGTCAGGTCGCGACGCCGGTGACGCTCGCCCGCGCCGCGTCGCACTCCTCGCAGCCGTTGTCCGGAGAACAGAGGAACGTGAGCGGCGCCACGGTGAGCCGGTCCACCGCGAGGGGCACGAGCGCGCGGGAGTCGAACAGGCGCGCGGGTGCATGACCCACCGGTCCTTCATGCTGGAGGCTTCGGGCCCGGAGCCAGTCGTCGGCGATCCGGAAGCCCTGGCAGCAGTGGTCCGTCTCGGGAATCATCACCGTGCCCACCACTCCGTCGACCTCGACGACACACGGATGGGAGATGGAGTAGGGGACGTTCGCCAGCGCCTCCGCCAGGTGCAGCGTCGTGTTCTCCGAGTGCGTCACGCCGAGCAGCAGGACCTGGCCGCCCAGCTCATGCACCCGGCCCACCGGACTGTCGGGGCCATGCGGCGGGGCGAGGGGCTGCGGTCGGCAGATGTCCGCCGCGTGGGGGCCCTCGGCGGCGAACGAGCCTCCCGGGTGCGTGCTGCGGGTGACTCCGGGTTGTCGCCAGAACAGCTCCGCGGTGATGCCCATGTCCGTGGTCGGCGTGGACACCGGGTCGAACACCGTCTCCCCGTCGGTCATCGTGGGCATGACCAGCGTGCCTCCCGAGCCCACCGCCGCGCGCAAGGCGCCAATCAGCCCGAGAGGGCCTCCCTCGACGGGCCGCACCGCCTTGAAGGACGTGTGGACCAGGAGCACGCCTCCCTCGCGGACGCCCAGGGACTGAAGCTGCTCCACCACTTCCCGCTGACTGAACTCGCGCATGGACACCGGGAGAGTCTACCGGGCCGGGCGCCCTGTCGCCGCCCGGGAGCGCCCCAATCCGCGAGGGAGCGTCCGAGCCCTCCCGCGTTTCCCGTGCGCTCCCGGGTGCCCCCGGTTAACGCTGGGACGCCGGGGGTGGTGCCGCCCGGGACGGGACGGGCCCGTCCTCCGTTCCGCGTGCATGCCCTGGGGTCCCTCGATGATTCCCTTCTCCGTTCTCGACCTCTCCCCCATCCGCCAGGGCAGCGACGCCGGCGACGCCCTGCGCTCCACGCTGGACCTGGCTCGCCACGCGGAGCGCTGGGGCTTTCAGCGCTTCTGGCTCGCCGAGCACCACAACATGACGGGCATCGCCAGCGCGGCCACCGCCGTCGTCATCGGCCATGTCGCGCAGGGCACCTCCACCATCCGCGTGGGGGCCGGCGGCATCATGCTCCCCAACCACTCGCCGCTCGTCATCGCCGAGCAGTTCGGCACGCTGGAGACCCTGTACCCCGGCCGCATCGACCTGGGCCTGGGCCGCGCTCCCGGCACGGACCAGCGCACCGCCTCCGCCCTGCGGCGCAGTCGCGTGGACTCCTCCGACGCGTTCCCCCAGGACGTCGCGGAGCTGCAGGCCTACTTCCGGGAGCCGGAGCCTCACCAGGCCGTGCGCGCGGTGCCAGGCATGGGCCTGAAGGTGCCGCTGTGGCTCTTGGGCTCCAGCCTCTTCAGCGCGCAGCTCGCCGCCGCCATGGGACTGCCCTTCGCGTTCGCCTCGCACTTCGCGCCGCAGCAGATGATGACGGCGCTGCGTCTGTACCGCAGCCAGTTCCGTCCGTCCGAGGTGCTCCAGAAGCCCTACGCCATGCTGGGCCTCAACGTCTTCGCCGCCGACACCGAGGCCCAGGCCCAGCACCTCTTCACGTCGCTGCTGCAGGCCTTCGTCAACCTGCGGCGCGGCCGGCCGGGCCAGCTCCCCGCACCCGTGGAGACGATGGACGGGCGCATCACCGAGTATGAGCTGGCGGAGGTCGAATCCATGCTGGCCTGCTCCATCGTCGGAGACCCGGAGCAGGTGGGCGAGGGACTGCGCTCCTTCATCGCCGAGACGCAGCCGGATGAGTTGATGATCACCGCGCAGATTTTCGACCACACGGCGCGACTGCGCTCCTACGAGCTGCTCTCGCAGGTGCACGCCAGGCTGTCGCGCGACGCGAAGCCCACGACGTCTGTCGGCGGGTGAGCGAGCCCGGCGCTCGGGAGGCGACTTCCGGGCGCGTCCGAATTGATACAGCCGATACATGTGTCAGCAGATTACGGACGTGGAGGGAGCTTCACCGGAATTCGGGCCTTGGGCATGATGCGGGAGTTCCACCTCTGGCCCTGGAGTTTCCGATGAAGGCTCCCCGTATCCTCGTCGCGCTGACCGCCTGCTTCTCCTTGTCCCTCCTGGCCTGTGGAGGCGGCGAGCCCACCTCGGAGGCCGCCGAGACGCAGGCCCCCGTGAGCAGCGTGGAGCAGGGCATCGGCATTCCGCCGGTCTGCGCGAGCGGCGACTCGCTCCTCTACTGGACGGAGAACGTGCAGGCCTGCGCCCCGAAGTGCGGCACGACGCGCGTTGCGGGCCAGCCGGCCACGCTGTACGCGGCCTGTCAGTCGAACATCGCCGGGACGAAGACGCTCATCAACGTGCGTCACTGCATCCCGGGCTGCAACCCGATTGAGTAGTCGTTGCTCCGCGCGCTGACGTCGCGCGAGCCTCCGGTCCGCTCCGGTTCGTGACCCTCCTGGAGCCACGCCACCGTAAGCGGACGCGGGGGAAGGCTCTCGCTACTCGGACACGTCCGGCGGGAGCATCTGCTTGCACCGGGTGATGCCACGCTGCGCGTCGGCGAAGCGGGGGTAGTCCTTCGTCACCGCCCGGTAGAGCTTGATGGCCTCCTCGCAGTTGCCGTCGTCCTCCCGGGCCCGAGCACGCGCCAGTCGCTTCGTCACGTCGTCGATTCTCGCTCCCAGCTCCGCCAGCTTCGGCTCGAGCGTGTCCAGGCCCATGCTCCTGGCCAGCTCATACTTCTCCGCGGCCTTGGCCAGCTCGCCGTTGCTGAAGTCGTCGCCGATGTCGATGAGCCGGTCCTGGGCGCGCTCCTTCCGCCGCTCCATCGCCGCGTCATCCGCCGCCGCGGCCAGGCCTTCGGTGGGCGCTGGCGCGTTCTCGGTGGCTTGCTCCGGGGGCGGAGGGGCCTCGTCGAGCGGCGGAGGGCCTCGCGGAGGCGGGGGACGGGGCGGCGGGCCATGCGGTGGAGGATGCGGAGGCGGGTGCCCCATGTCCCCCGCGCCGTAGGCGCCCGGAGGTCCGTGGCCGTCAACCGGGGGAGGACCGCGCAGGGCAATCACGCCGAACCCGCCCGCGAGCAGCGCGCCCGCGACGCTCAGGGCCAGCACCCAGCCGGAGCGCCCGCTCGGGGGCGGTGCATAGGGCGAGGCCGCGTGCGCCGTCTTGTCGAACCCGTCCCTCGCGGCGGGGCGCTGTGGAAGCTCGGGCATGCCCGGCGCGGGCTGCGTCAGGGGGATGGGGGCCACGCGGCCGGTGTTGTAGAGGCCCGGGTCGATGGGAGGCGTGTGCGCCGCGGCGCCGCGCAGCATCGTGTCCTCGGTGCCGTCGCCGTAGAGCATGGTGCCCGGCGAGGTCGTCTCCGGCGTACCCGGCTTCACCACGGGGCTGACGCCGCTGATGGCGGGCCGGCCGGACATCGTGGGCAGCGCGTTGCTCAGGTCCGCGGCGAACGCCTCCATCGTGGTGTAGCGCTCCACGCGCTTCTTCGCCGTGGCCTTCTGGATGACCGCGTCGAGCGCGGGCATGTCCAGGTCCGCCACCACGTCCACCAGCCGGGGAACGGCCTGGTGCACCTGCTTCTGCATGATGTCCGCGACGCTCGTCCCGTCGAAAGGCTGCACTCCGGTGAGCAGCTCGAAGAGCACCACGCCCACCGCGTAGATGTCCGCGCGCGCGTCCACGTCCTGTCCCATGGCCTGCTCGGGGGACATGTACCGCGGCGTGCCGGCCACCGCGCCCTGCGCCGTCAGCCGGGTGGCTCCGTCGGCGATGCGGGCGATGCCGAAGTCCAGCACCTTCACGTGCCAGCCGCGCATGCCCTGCCGGACCATCACGTTCTCCGGCTTCAAGTCCCGGTGCACCACCCCGCGCGCGTGCGCATACGCCAGCACGTCCGCGACCTGGAGGATGATGTCCCCGGCCTCATGCAGGCTCAGCCGGCCCACGTTCGTCAGCAGGCGCTTGAGGTCATCGCCCTCCACGTACTCCATGGAGATGTAGAGGCTGCCCTCTTCATCCTGCCCGAAGTCGTGCAGCGTCACCGCGTTGGGGTGGCCCACGCGCGCGTAGCTCTTCGCCTCGTTGAGGAAGCGCCGCGCGACGTCGGGGTCCAACGACAGGTTGCTGTTGAGGAACTTCATCGCGACCTGCTGACCGATGCCCACCTGCTCCGCCAGGTACACGGAGCCCATGCCGCCCTGGCCCAGGCGCTTGATGACGCGGTAGCGGCCCGCCACCGTGCGGCCCAGCATCCGGTCCACCTGAGGGGCGACCTTCAGCAGCTCGGTGCTGCCACAGCCCGGGCAGGAACCGGCCCAGGTGTCGTGCTCCTTCTCGCACCGCTGACAGATGAAGAGGGCCATCCAGGTCCTTCCTGACCGTGAGGTGGGGGCGACGTCAGCGGGACGGGGGCGCGGCGTAGCGCTGGAAGAGCAGGCGCTCCAGCTCCCGCGCGCCGTCCTCCTTCGACGTGCGCTGCGCCACCGCCGCGCGAAGCAGGTCCGTGCGCGGGTCCTCCGGCAGCTCCGCCTCCATCACCGACAGCGCACCACTCAAGTCACCGGCCCGCTGGAGCGCCGCCGCGCGCCACACCCGGTACTCCGTCACGCCCGGCGCCGCCGTGGCCGCCTTGGCGAACAGCCCCTCCGCGCCCTTGGAGTCGTTGCCCCGCAGCGCCGCCAGCCCGTCCAGGAACAGGCCCTGCGCGGGGGCCTGGGGCGCCGCCTCTCCGGTGTCCTTCGCCAGGTCCAACAGCTCGCGTCCGGCGCGCAACCGCTCCGTCTCCAGCGCCTCGCCCTTCAGCGCGCGCTGGTGCACGTCCTCGGCGGCGGCGCGGCTCGCGGTGCTCAGGCGCGTGCCCATCTCCGCCAGGTCCGTGCCCAGATAGCCCTCCGTCACCAACGTGCGCAGCTTCTCGCCCGCGCTCCCAGCGCCCAAGAGCGTGCCGGCCTCCAGCGCCTCGAAGAAGTCGGACTTCAGCTCCACGTGCCGCGCCGTCAGGTCCGCGGGCACCTGGTTCTTCTTCTTCTTGCGCGCGGCCTTGAGCTGACGCTCGCACAGGTCCAGCTCGCCCTTCGCCTTGGGGCGCTCCTGGATGTCCGGCGCGCTCTTCAACCAGGCGCGATACGCGGCGCACGCGCCCGCCGTCTCCTTGGCGCCCATGCGCGCGCGCCCCAGACCCAGGTAGGCCGGCAGCAGCGTGGCGTTCGCCCGCGTGGCCTGGAGGAACACGCGCGAGGCGTCCGCGTACTTGCGCTTGTTGTAGAGCTTCGTGCCCTCGGCGACGAGCGCGTCCGCGTTGCCCACGGAGGGCCCCACGAGCGGCTCCGCCCCGGCCGCGCCGCACACCAGGAGCGCACACGTCAGCAGCAGTCGACGCGACTCAGAACGCATAACCCACCCCTCCACGGAAGTTGCTCGTCCCCGCGATTTTGCTCAGCAGCGAGAAGCCCCGCTGGTACGCGACGGAGGCATACAGCCCCTCGTAGACGAAGATGCGCGCGGTGGCCTGTCCGGACGCGTGCAGGTCCAACGCGTAGAGGCCGTCCTCGAAGCGGGGCGAGTCGCCGGAGCCATCGTCCTCCTCCTTCGCCAGCGCGCCCTTCACGTCGAGCCCCGCTTGAATCGCGAAGGACACCGGCCCCAGCACGTAGCGCAGTTGCGGCTGCAGCGCGCGCAGCGACAGCATCTGGACCTTGGCGCTGACCTGCGTGAGCCCGGCCACGTTCGGGTTCTGCACGTCCTGCGGCACGTTGACGCCCATCGTCCACACGTCACCGGTGGAGTACCAGGTGGCGCCCACCAGCATGACGCCGAAGTACTGGCCATACCGTCCGTACTCCAGCCCCAGCCCTCGCAGCCTGCGCGAGCCCGGAGCACGCACGCCGTTGCCGCGCACGTCGCTCAGCCCGCCCTCCGTCTTCACCGGCTGCGCGGTGAGCGTGTCGGACGTGAGGCTGGTGAACTCGTAGGCCGCCTCCAGGTAGCTCTGCCGCGCCATGGTGGCCTCCTGCCGCCGCTTCATGGCCAGCTTGAAGGCCTGCATCGACGTGGGCTTCAGCTCCTGTTCCAGCGTGTACGTCGCGCCCGGCGCGATATCCGCCTGGACCTCGTGTGGCTCATAGCCCTCGCGCGAAAGGCGCAGGGTGCGCGAGCCGGGCTGGATGCCCTGGTCCACCGCGTCCTTGCCCACCACCTTGCCGTCCACGGAGATTTCAGTGCCCTCCGGCAGGGCCTTCACCACCAGCCGCGCGGGCACCTTCTCCAGCGCGGGCCGCAGCTTCACCTGCTCGCGCGAGCCCACCATGCGCGTCTCCTCCTTCGGCAGGTGCGAGGCCAGCTCGAAGCGGAACGTGTGCTCGCCGGGCAGCACCTCCGTGGCGTAGGGCGTGACGCCCATCTTCACCCCGTCGATGAACACCGTGGCGCCCGCGGGCTCGGACACCGCTTCCACCACCGCGTTGAGGGACAGGAACTTCACCAGCACGCCCGCCAGGGCCTTCTCGAAGGCGGGGTTGCTCGTCTCCGCCTCCGCGCGCGCGCCGCTCTCCGAACGCACGCTCACGGCGCGGAAGCGGTAGCCCGCGTCGTCCTGGCCCACGCGCACCAGCACCACGCGCTCCAGGCCCAGCGACGCCAGATAGGTCCCCAGGGGCTCCCGGCACCGGGCGCCACCCGCGAGGCAGCCCAGGTCTCCCACCTTGCCCTGGAGGTGCGTGGCCAGGGCGCCCACGCCCACCACCTGTCGAGGCTTCACGTCCCCCGGCAGCAGGGCGACGATGCCGTCCTCGGTCCGCTTCACCAGGGCGTCCTGCCCTGGGTACATGGGCTGGACGAGCCAGAGGGTGTGGGCCGGGGCCTCGGCGCGGGTTTCGGGGGCGGCGCCGGGTGTCGCGCTGGCGACCAGCGCCAGGCTGACACTCAGGAGAGAGGCGACGAACATTGCGTCCTCGGGGCGGGCTGAGGCGGTGAGTCCCGTGTGCCCGGGTAGGGCGGGAAACGGGCGCCGGGTGT
Source organism: Myxococcus eversor (assembly GCF_010894455.1). Classification (GTDB taxonomy): domain Bacteria; phylum Myxococcota; class Myxococcia; order Myxococcales; family Myxococcaceae; genus Myxococcus; species Myxococcus eversor. Next base: position 118,775 of record NZ_JAAIXY010000005.1, read on the forward strand.
TTTTTAGCGGATGAAATGTTTTTCAGGAAGCCGGCTCCCCGAGGGCGGAGCAGCCAGGGAGGCTGCCCATCCGGGCAGGGGCGCCACCGAGGGTCCGCATGGCCATCTTCCCCGGGGCTTACATGTGTGAGGGGACGAGATGGTCTTGCCAGGCAAGGGCATGGGGTGGTGGGAGTTCTTCAAGCTCCTGAAGGACGAGTGGAAACGCGATGATGTCGGCGACGTCGCCGGGGCTTTGACGTTCCGCGCCATCCTGGCCCTGTTCCCCTTCCTCCTGTTCCTCGTGTCGCTGGCGGGCGTCCTCATCGACCCGAACCAGGCCCAGGTGCTCATCCAGGAGCTGGGCAAGGTGGCTCCCAAGGAGGTGACGACCATCCTGGGGCAGCGCATCTCGGCGTTGGCGGACAGCAACCCGGTGGGGCTTTTGACGGTGGGTGGCGTGGGCGCCATCTGGGCGGCCTCCGGGGGCATCGTCGCGTTGATGGACGCACTGAACACGGCGTACGGCGTCGAGGAAACGCGCCCGGTGTGGAAGCTTCGGCTCATCGCTGTGGCGACGACGCTGGTGGCCGCGGTGGTGGCCATCCTGGCGGCGCTCGCGGCCGTGGCCACGCCCGCGCTGGCCAGCAAGCTGCCGGGCCCCGCGTCCACGGTGGCGCTGTGGCTGCGCCTGCCCGTGGCGGGCCTGCTGATGATGTTCCTGTGGGCGGTGCTCTATTACGTCCTGCCCAACGCGAAGCAGCGGTTCCGCTTCATCACCCCGGGCTCCGTGGTGGGGGTGCTCATCTGGGTGGCGGCGTCGTGGGCCTTCTCCAAGTACGTGGCCAACTTCGGCAAGTACGACGTGAACTACGGCGCCATCGGCGGTGTCATCGTGCTGCTGCTGTGGATGTGGCTGTCCGCGCAGGTGGTGCTGCTGGGCGCGGAGATCAACTCCATCCTGGAGCAGCGCTCTCCCGAGGGGAAGGCGCCGGGACAGCACGTGCCGGGGCAGGGCAAGGCGGTGCTGGCCACCAAGACGGAGCTGGAGCAGGGCGGGGCGGACCTTCCGGGCGCGAAGGACTTCCGGCCCGCGGTGGACCCGGTGACGGGCGCGAGCCTCACCCCCGGTGCGCCCCCGAAGCTCCGGCAGACCCCGCTGGCCGCCGCCGCGAAGTGGGCCGCGGGCCTGGGCCTGGGTGTCTTCTTCCTGCGGCGGAGCACCCATCGCTGAGGCCGCGCGCCTCGACTTGGACGACAGGCGGTTCTTCCAGGTCCCTGGTCCAAGGCCTCCGCCAACGCGGGGCGGGACCGGGGACTCTCCATTCAAGACGCGCCGCGAGCCCGCGAGGACCTCCAGCGTTCTTGCGCGGTCCACGAAGCCGGTGAGAGTCTGCGCCCCCGCTGTCGGCGTTCGTTCGCCGACGGGTGCGCCACCCCCCTGACGCCTCTCGCCTGTCCGTCCTGCTCCGGTGCCGGGGAAGGGCGAGCCTCATTCCAGGAGCTTCGATGTCGCGGAACCCTTCCCTTTCTTTCAACGTGTTGCGAGGGCTGCTCATCCTGGCGCTCGTGAGCGCATGCGGTGGGGGTGGCTCGAACCCGGATCCGGACCCGAGCCCGGATGCCGGGCAAACCCCGGATGCGGGGCCGACGAAGGACACCACCGCTCCCACCACGGCGGTGTCTCCGGCGGGAGGTCTCTTCAACGCCCCGGCCACGGTGACGCTCACCTGTGACGACGGGACGGGCTCCGGCTGCGAGGCCACGTACTACACACTGGACGGCAGCGCACCGACGACGCGGTCCATCCTCTACTCGGCCTTCGTCATGGTGGAGGCCAGCGCGACGCTGCGCTTCTTCTCCCTGGACCGCGACGGCAACAGCGAGAGCGCGCACTCGGCGGAGTTCGTCGTGGACGAGGCGCCGCCCACTGTCTCCGCTTCGCCGGGCTCGGGGCCGCACGGGGTTCCGCTCGTCGTCACGCTGACGTGCGACGACGGTACGGGCTCCGGTTGCGAGCGCATCCACTACACGCTGGATGGCTCCGTTCCGTCAGGGACGTCGCCGCGCTATGCGGCGCCCCTCACGTTGATTGCCGGTGCGCGGCTGCGCTTCATCGCCCTGGACCGGGCCGGCAACGTGTCGCCGGAGGGCACGGAACTCTATTCGGTCGACACGTCCGGGCCCGTCTCCGTCGCGGCTCCTCGCGGGGGACTGTTCGCCGGCTCCACGCAGGTCTCGCTCACGTGTGACGACGCGGGCGGCACCGGCTGTGCCCGCATCCGCTACACGCTGGACGGCACGACGCCGACGGTGGACTCCCCCGTCTATGGCGGCCCGCTCCAGCTCACCTCCACGACGACGGTCTCCTTCTTCTCCGTGGACGCGGCCGGGAACGTCGGCGCGCTGGGCATCGAGACGTACGTCATCGACACCGTGCCGCCCACCGCCTCCGCGACGCCCCAGGGCGGCACCTATACCGCCGCGCAGTCGGTGAGCTTGAGCTGCGACGACACGGGAGGCGCCGGCTGCTCCGCGCTGCACTACACGACGGATGGCACCGCGCCGGGCACCACCTCGCCGCGCTACACGGCGCCACTGGCGCTCCCGGCGACGACGACGCTGCGCTTCCTCGCGGTGGACGCCGCCGGCAACGTGGGAGTGGCGGTGACGGAGACGTACTCCATCCTTCTGGACTCGACGGCGCCCACCACCGTGGCCCAGCCCGAGGGCGGCGTGTTCCGGACCTCGCGGACGGTGACGCTTGCGTGCGGAGACGGCGCGGGCAGCGGCTGCGCGGAGACCTGGTACACCCTGGACGACAGCGTGCCGACGCCGACGACGGGACAGCGCTACACCGGCCCTCTCACGCTCTCGGCGACCACGCGCCTGCGCTTCGTGTCGAGGGACGTCGCGGGCAACCTGGAAGCAGCGCGCCTCCAGGTCTACACCCTCGATGGGTCGGCCCCCGTCACGCAGGCGGCGCCCCCTGGAGGCACGTTCAGCGGCCCCGTCACCGTGCGGCTCACGTGCACGGATGCGCCCGCCGGGTGCGGTGAGACGCGCTACACGCTGGATGGCACGCCGGTCTCCAGCACCTCTCCGCTGTACACCGGCCCGCTCTTCTTCACGCAGAACACCACGCTGAACTTCAGGTCGGTGGACACCGTGGGGAACCAGGAGCAGTCGCGGCGGGAGACCTATGTGGTGCCGGATGTGCTCACCAACGCCTCGGCGCAAATCGCGGCGGTGCGCGCCACGGCGGATGGCAACGTGCCGTTTCTGCCCATCGAGAATGCCATCGTCACCTTCGTCAAGCCGGGCGTGGGCAACTTCTCCAACGATGGCCCGGGCTTCTTCCTCCAGGCGAAGAAGGAGGGGCCCGCGCTCTTCGTGGAGGTGAACCCCTCCCTGCTCACGCCTCCTCCCGTCGTGGGGAACTCGGTGCGGGTCCTCGTGGTCGGCCTCCGGACCTGGAATGGCATGCGCCGCGCGAGCATCGACGCAGGCACCTTCGCCGTGCGCGCCCAGGGCTTTCCCGTGGAGATGCTGGCCCAGGAGGTGAGCTCCGTGGACGTGCCCATGCTTCGCGACCAGCTCGACTCCGAGCTCATCTCCCTGCAGGGGGTGGTCAACGGTCCCTTCTCCGCGTCGGGCACGGACCACGTCCAGGCGCCCCTGGTGACGACGGGCGTCCCCGCCAACTCCTCCAGCGCCGCCCTGTTCCGCCTGCGCGTGGTGACGTCGGTGAACGACTCGCTGGAGCTGACGCAGGGCTGTGAAGTCTCGCTCACCGCGCCGCTGTGGCTCTTCACGATGACCTCCACGACGACGCAGCCGTCCATCTGGGTCCCCCAGCAGCTCACCGCGCAGCGGTGCCCGCCCCCGAAGGTCCTGGAGGCGCAGGCCCGCTCCGCGACGGAGCTCCTGGTGCGCTTCGACCGGAACCTGGCCGCGGCCAGCCTCGCGGGTTCGGGGGCGCAGTTCACCATCAATGGCCTCACCGTCACCGGCGCGACGCTCCAGTCGCCCCGGGAGGTGCTCGTCACCACGACGGCGCAGACTCCGCGCGGGAGCTACGTCGTCCAGGTCGCCGCGACGCTGCGGGACTTGAAGGGTGACGGCGTGCAGGCGCCGAACCACACCGCGGCCTTCCGGGGCTTCGCGCCGCCCGCGCGCCTGCGCATCACCGAGGTGGCTCCCAACATGTCGGCGGGCCGCGACCTCGTGGAGCTCCTCGTCCTCCAGTCCGGTCCGGTGACGGGCATGACGCTGACGCTGGACGCGAGCCCCACGCCGCTCGCGACCTTCCCCGACGTGGACGTGCAGGCCGGCGACGTCATCGTCATGCACCTCAACCCGGACCTCGCGCTGGGCGAGGCGGGTCCGCGCTCGGAGCTGACCAGTCCCACGGAGCACCCCCGGGCGCTGTATCCCGCGACGCATGACACCGCGTGGGACTTCCACGGCGGCTCCACCTTCAGCATCAACACGGGCAACCGGGTGCTGCGGGTGTTGAACCCGTTTGGCGCCCCCCAGGACGGCCTCGCCGTCACGATTCCAGGCAACACCTTCGCCAACTTCCTGACCGACCTCTCGGTGCTCCAGGGCCAGGGCCAGTGGTCTCCCGCGACGTGCGACCGCTCCTTCTGCTCGTACACCAGCGTCCCCAACGCATGGGCCATCACCGTCGACTGGTCGTATGCCTTCGCGGCGCTCGGCAATCAGTACACCGTGGGCCGCATCGTCTCGGGCGACCACAACGACTTCTGGGACTGGGCCGTGGGGCCGGGTACCTTCGGACTCGTGAATCCCTGAGTCCCGGGGCTCCAACCCGACGAGCAGCCCGGCAGTCGGGGAATGCCGGGTTGCATGCCGTCGGGTCCGACGATAGGTAACCTTCGAGGTCTCCATTCCAGCCCGGAGGGCGAGTGAACAGCCGATTCACCATGGCGGCGCACATCCTCGCGATGCTCGCGAAGTGCTCGGGTGACGCGGCCGGTCCGCTGACGTCCGAGGTGATGGCGCGCAGCATCCAGACGAACCCCGTCGTGGTGCGGCGGCTGTTGGGAGACCTGGCGCGTGCGGGGCTGGTGGAGACGAAGCGGGGCGCTCGCGGCGGAGTGACGCTGGCCCGGCGCCCCGAGGACATCACCCTGCGGGACATCTACGAGTCGGTGGAGGAGGGCGCGGAGCTGTTCGGCCGGCACCCGGTGGGCCCCGCTCCGGACTGCGCCATCGGCCCCTGCGTGGCCGAGTACCTGGAAGGCGTCTTCGGCCGGGCGGAGGCCGCGTTGAAGCAGAGCCTGGAGGGCACCACCGTGGCCCAGATGTCCCAGGATTTGACGGCCCGCTTCCGCGCGCTCAACCCGACGGGCTGAGCGGCGCGGGGGGCGCACCGGTCAGCGGCGGGCCGCGACGGCCGCGTGCTTCTCGCGGAACTCGGCGTAGGGCCCGTTGAAGTCGAGCACCTCGCGGCCCGCCTCCAGCGACCAGATGCGCGTGGCCACCTCGGAGATGAGCTCCTGGTCGTGCGTCACGACGATGACCGTGCCTTCGTACTTCTGCAGGCCCTCGGCGAGCGCGGAGATGGACTCCAGGTCCAGGTGGTTGGTGGGCTCGTCGAGCACGAGCACGTTGTCCTGCATGATCATCAGCTTGGACAACAAGAGCCGCACCGTCTCACCACCGGAGAGGGTGTCGGTGTTCTTCATGCGCTCCTCACCGGAGAAGAGCATCCGGCCGAGCACGCCCGAAATCTCCTCGTTGGTGAGCTTGTCGTGCAGGTCGCGCAGCCAGCCGAAGCAGGTGGTGCCCTTGCGCACGACGCCGTGGTGGTCCTGCGGCAGGTAGCCGACGGAGGCCTGGTGGCCCCAGCCAATCTTGCCGGTGTCCGACTCCAACTGGCCGGCGAGCATCCTCACCAGGGTGGACTTGCCCACGCCGTTGCGGCCGATGACACAGACGCGCTCGCCCTTGCACACCAGCGCGTTGAAGGGGCGGATGACGGGCACGCCGTCGAAGGACTTGCTGATGCCCTCCACCATGAGCGTCTGCTTGCCGCTGACGACCTTCTGGTCGAAGCGGATGAACGGGCGCGCGATGTTGGAGCGCTTGAGGTCGTCCGACTTCAGCTTGTCGATCTGCTTGATGCGGCTCTGCACCTGCGAGGCGCGGGTGCCGGCGTGGAAGCGCGCCACGAAGTCCTGGAGCTGGGCGATCTTCTTCTTCTTCTCTTCCGTCTCCGACTCCACGCGGGTGCGCAGCTGGGACTTCTGCCGCACCATGTCGTCGTAGCCACCGTTGTATTGGATGATGGCTTCGTAATCGATGTCAGCGATGTGCGTGCAGATGGAGTTGAGGAAGTGCCGGTCGTGGCTGATGGTGATGAGCACGCCCTCGTACTCGTGCAGGAAGTTCTCCAGCCAGCGGATGGAGTCGATATCGAGGTTGTTCGTGGGCTCGTCGAGCAGCAGCCCTTCGGGCTTGCCGAACAGCGCCTGGGCGAGCAGCACGCGCAGCTTGAGTCCGCCGGTCAGCTGCCGCATGGGGCCCTCATGGAAGGCCTCTTCGATTCCCAGGCCCGCCAGCAGCGTGGCCGCGTCGCTCTCCGCCGAGTAGCCATCCTCCTCGGCGATGACGCCCTCCAGCTCGCCCAGCCGGTTGCCGTCCTCGTCGGTGATGTCCGACTTGGCCAGCAGCTTGTTCTTCTCCGACATGGCCGCCCACAGGGGCAGGTTGCCCATGAGCACGACGTCGAGGACGCGCTCCTCCTCGTAGCGGAAGTGGTCCTGGCGGAGGATGCCCAGCTTGCGCGGCCGGACGATGTTGCCCATGTCGGCTTCCTCGTCTCCGGCGAGGATCTTCATGAACGTGGACTTGCCAGCGCCGTTGGGGCCGGTCAGGCCGTAGCGGCGGCCCGGGGAGAAGGTGACGTTGACCTCCTCGAAAAGCTTCTTGGGCCCGTAGGCCTTGGAGACGTTGATGACGTTGAACATGGCGGGCGCTTTGTAGCGGAATTGACGCGGAGCGGCCAAGGAAGCGTGGAATCACGCTCCATCCGTCTCGCGGTGACCGCATTGAACGCCCGGCAGACAACGAAAAATGCCCTGAAATAGCGGGCTCTTGTGGCCCCGACCGGCCGGCCGGTGGGGGAACGGGCGACACGGGTGGACCGTGGGGGAGGGATGACGGGTATAAGGCCCCGCCCATGGCCGTTCGTTTCGAGCTCGTCACCACCGACCCCACCGGCGCGCGCGCCGGAGTGCTTCACACCCGGCGCGGAGCCTTTCCCACGCCCATGTTCATGCCGGTGGCCACGCACGCCGCCTTCCGGCATCTGGGCATGGAGGAGGTGAAGGAGACGGGGGCCAGCATCCTGCTGGCGAACACCTACCACCTGATGCTCCGGCCCGGCGCGGAGGTCTTCCAGCGCTTCGGTGGCATCCATCCCTTCATGAACTGGGATGGGGGCGTGCTGACCGACTCGGGCGGCTTTCAAATCTTCTCCCTGCCGGAGGACCGGCTCATCACGGAGAAGGGCGCGCACTTCCGCAGCTTCTACGACAACAGCCGGCAGTTGCTCAGCCCCGAGTCGAGCATCGCCATGCAGCAGGCCATCAACTCCGAAATCATGATGGTGCTGGACGTGTGCATCGACTCGCGCACGGACGAGGCGGGCACGCGCGAGGCGATGGAGCGCACGCACCGGTGGGCGGTGCGCAGCCTGGCGGCGAAGGACAAGGTGGACACGGGCCAGGCGATGTTCGGCATCGTCCAGGGCGGCGTCTTCCCGAACCTGCGCGACGAGAGCGCGGAGTTCCTGACGAAGCTGCCCTTCGACGGGTTCGCCATCGGCGGGCTGGCGGTGGGCGAGACGAAGGCGGAGCGCGAGTCGATGACGTTGCGCACCACCGCGTCGCTGCCGACGGACAAGCCGCGCTACCTGATGGGCGTGGGCACGCCGACGGACCTCATCGAGGCGGTGCTGCGCGGCGTGGACATGTTCGACTGCATCATCCCCACGAAGATGGCGCAGCAGGGCTACGCGTACACCTTCCAGGGCTTGGTGCGCATCACCCGCAACGTGTTCCGGCTGGCGGACGAGCCGCTCGACGCCGAGTGCGATTGCTACGTGTGCAAGAGCTACACGCGCGGCTATCTGCATCACCTGATGCGCGGCAAGCACCACCTGGGCTCGCGCTTCCTGTCGGTGCACAACGTGCGGCACTACCAGAAGCTGATGGGCCGCATCCGCGCGGGGATTCTGTCCGGCACCTACGAGCAGGTGGCGCGCGAGCTGAAGGTGGCCATCGCCACGCCCAAGGACTTGAAGGAAGGGGCGAGCGCGAACGAGGTGACGCTGAAGGAAGTCGGATGAGCGAGGAGGGCAACCCGCGCGACGGGGACTTCGAGCTCGTCACGCTGCGCAACGGCTCGCGCGCGGTGCGGCACCTGGGGCATGGCGAGGTGATGCACCCCTCGGTGGGCCCGTGGAAGGAGGCCCTGGGCCTCTACGTGGAGCAGCCCCGGCTCGGGGAGCGGCTGTCGCGGGAGGGCCCGCCGCTCGTCATCCACGACGTGGGGCTGGGGGCCGCCACCAACGCGGTGGCCGCGCTGACGTGCGCGCGGGAGCTGGGAGCGGCTCGTCGCCGGACGCTGGAGGTCATCAGCTTCGAGGTGGACCTGGCGCCGCTGCGGCTGGCGTTGGCGGATGCGGCGGGCTTTCCGTTCCTCCAGCCGTTTCGCGAGGCGGCTGAGACGCTGATGCGCGACGGTGTCTGGGAAGAGGCGGGTCTGCGCTGGCGGCTGCACCTGGGAGACGCGGTGCCGCACCTGGACGGGGCGCTGCCGGTGGCGGACCTGGTGTTTTTCGATCCGTTCTCTCCCGCGTCGAACCCGGACATGTGGACGGAGGGCGTGCTCGCGCGGGTGCGCCGACACTGTCGAGAGGACGGAGAGGGCGCGCTGCTGTTGACCTACAGCGCAGCGACGCCCACGCGGGTGACGTTGCTGCTCGCGGGCTTCTTCGTGGGCGCGGGCGCGGCGACGGGGACGAAGGGAGAGACGACGGTGGCCTCCACGCGCCTCGAATCCCTGGCCTCGCCCCTGGGCACGCGATGGCTGGAGCGCTGGACGCGCTCGTCGTCCCGGGCACCGCATGGGGCCACGTTGACGCCCGATATCGAGGCTCGCGTGCGGGCCCATCCGCAGTGGCGCTGACACCACTCCCTGCTGATGGCGCTGGCGCTTGATTCCTGCTCTTCCGCGGGCCTCTTTGAGGCGCCCCTCCTGACGATTCCGGAGGCAGTCGTGGCGGGCGCGCGCGGGTAGGTCCACCCGCCGCCCCCGAGGTGTTCGCCGCATCCTGCTCGGCGACGCGTCCCTCCGCATGCCGCCTTTCCCGACCAGCCATGGGGGAGTGCGCACCGCCGCCTGGGCCCCGGGGCCTGCTTCATGTCGCTTTTCCCAACCAGCCACGGAGGAGTGTGCACCGCTCCCCGGACGAGGGGGCCGGCGCACCCGCGTTCCTCTCGCGCCCGCGCGAGCATGCCTACCCTGAAGGGCGCCCCAATCCTGGGACTTCAGGAGGAGACGATGCGGAGCCGCGGACATGATGGAGGCCGGTTCGCCTCGGTGGAGCCCTGGAACCTGTTGCGTGACGTCATTCTCCCTGGCGCCGTGGTGGGCGCGTTGGGGGCGTTCGCGATGGCGGTGCTCGCGTGCGCGTTCACGGAGGTGCTCCACGGCGACCCCTGGCGGCCAGCCCTCCTGACCGCGGGCCTGGTCTTCCGCCAGGGCGACGCCCGGGGCACCGGGGCCGTGCTGCTCGGCGTGCTCATCCACTTCGCGGTGGCGGGCGGGCTGGCCACCGGCTTCGCGCTCTTCTTGCCGCGCAAGGGCACCGCGGTGTCGGCGCTCATGCTGGGACTGCTCTACAGCCTGTCGATGTGGGGAGTGATGACGCGGCTGATGGTGCCATTCGGCTCGCCTCCACTTTCGCGCGAGGACCCCTCGGCGCTCCTGCTCGCGCTGCACGTGGCCTTCGGGGCGGCGCTCGGCACCGTGCCCGCCGTCCGCCAGGCCCTCACCCGTCTGGACCTGCTGCGCCACCGCTTCCTGTCTCCGAGGCCCACGCCTCGGTGAGGCTCATGGCTGCTTCGGCCCCGCGGGCTCCGGCGGGCGCGCCGCCCTGGGCACCGACTCGAGCCCGGGCAGCGGCTCCACCGGAAACGGCCCCGGTGGAATGGTGGGCGCGAAGCGCGTGAGCGTCTCCAGCACGCACACCGCCAGGAGCACCGCCACGAACACCACCGACGTGAGCAGCACCAGCGCGTTGCTGCCGCGCTGCTCGCGCAGGTGCATGTAGAAGAGGGCAATCAACACGCCCTTCACCCCCGCGATGAAGAGGGCCACCGGCAGCGACCAGGCCCCGTGCGGCAGCGTGTGCAGCAGATACGTCAGCGCCGTCAGGGCGAGCAGTCCCACGCCCACCACCAGCACCCCAGACACGCTGAGCCGCCGCCCCGGCTCCTCGACGAAGTCCTCACCCGCCATGGGCGCTCCCCTCAAGACAGGTACAGGATGGGGTAGACGAACAGCCAGATGACATCCACCAGGTGCCAGTACATGCCGCCCAGCTCCACGGGCGTCGTGTACGCCGCGCTGAACGTCCCGGAGGCCGAGCGCACCGCGAGCACCGTCAAGAGCCCCACGCCCACCGTCACGTGCAGGGCGTGGAATCCCGTCAGCAGGAAGTACAATGTGAAGAAGAGGCTCGCGCCCACCTGGGGCACCTCCCGCAGCCGGTAGAAGTCCCCGGGCAGGCTCCCCTCCTTCACGTGGTGCGCGTACTCCACGCCCTTCACCGCCAGGAACACGATGCCCAGCAACGCGGCGGCCCCCAACAGCACGCCCCCCAGTCCTGGCCTGTCCTCGCGCACCGCGTGCACCGCGAGCGCCACCAGGATGCTGCTCGTCACCAGGAGGAACGTGTTCAGCGTGCCCAGCCCCACGTCCATGGTGAGCTGCGCGGCGCGGAACGCCTCCGGATACACCGAGCGGTACACGCCGTAGGACGTGAAGAGGCTGGCGAACAGCAGCACCTCCGTCGCGATGAAGATCCACATGCCCAGGTGCGCCGCCTGCTGGCGCGCCCCTTCGGAGCCCCAATGCTCCGTGGCGGCCTCAGGCGGCATGCGGCACCTCCGCTTCGCGCGGCGCGTACTCGTGCGGCCCCGTGGGGTACTCGGGCGTGACGGGGAAGTTGTGCGTGGGCGGTGGGGACTGGGACTTCCACTCGAAGCCCTCACTGCCCCAGGGGTCGTCCCCGGCGATGGCCCCGTACCTCAGGCTCCACGCCAGATAGCCCGCGATGCACAGCAGGCCGAACGCCAGCAGTGACGCGCCCGTCGTGGAGGCCACGTGCAGGGTCTGGAAGTGCGGCGGATAGTCCGCGTAGCGCCGGGGCATGCCCAGGTTGCCCAGCAGGAACTGCGGCACGAAGGTGGCGATGAAGCCGAAGATGACCAGGAGGGCCGCGCCGTTGGCCAGCTTCCCCGGGAACGTGCGCCCGAACATCTTCGGGAACCAGTAGTGCAGCGCCGCCAGGAACGCCATCACCGTGGCGCCCACCATGATGAAGTGGAAGTGCGCCACCACCGAGTACGTGTCGTGCCAGTGCAGGTTCAGCGACGTGGTGGCATACGCCACGCCAATCATCCCTCCGAAGAAGAGGAAGAACATGAAGCCGAGCGTGTAGATCAGCGGCGCCTCCACCGCGATGGAGCCCCGGTACAGCGTGCCTAGCCACGAGAAGATCTTGATGGCCGTGAAGATGGCCACCAGCATCGACATGGCGCCGAACGCCCCCGCGCCGAACGTGGACTGGCCGGAGGCGAACATGTGGTGGCCCCAGGTGAAGAAGCCCACGAAGGAGATGCCCAGCGTGGAATAGACAATCATCCGGTAGCTGAGGGCGTTCTTGCGGCTGAAGGCGCTCACCGCCTCGCTGATGACGCCCATGGACGGCAGCACCATGATGTAGACGGCCGGGTGGCTGTAGAACCAGAACAGGTGCTGGAAGAGCAGCGGATCTCCCCCGCGCGCCGGGTCGAAGATGCCCGCGCCCACCACCCGCTCCAGCGCCACCAGCAGCAGCACCATGCCCAGCACCGGCGTCGCCAGCACCTGGATGATGGCCGTGCCGTAGACGGCCCAGACGAACAGCGGCAGCTTCATCCACCCCAGGCCGGGCGCGCGCAGCGTGTGCACCGTGGCGATGAAGTTGAGGCCGGTGACGATGGTGGAGAAGCCGATGATGAACACGCCCAGCAACACCGGCAGCACCGCGGTGCCCGTCGTCGTGCTGTAGGGCGTGTAGAACGTCCAGCCCGTGTCCGCGCCGCCCTCGAACATGCCCCACAGCGCGATGGAGGCCCCCAGCACGTAGAGATAGACGGACGCCAGGTTGAGCCGGGGAAAGGCCACGTCCCGAGCGCCAATCATCAACGGCACCAGGAAGTTGCCGAAGGCGGAGGGGATGGCGGGAATCATGAACAGCCACACCATGGTGACGCCGTGGAGCGTGAACATCCGGTTGTACGCCAGGTGGCCCATGATGGTGCGGCCCGGGGTGAGCAACTCGATGCGCAGCGCCAGGGCGAACACGCCGCCCATGAAGAAGAAGAACAGCGTCAGCCCCAGGAACATCACGCCGATGCGCTTGTGGTCTTTCGTGGTGAGCCAGGACCAGAGGGTGTGGCCGTCCGCCAGGTAGTTGTCCGGCGGGAGGCGCTCGGGCTCAGCGGCGGATGGGGACATAGGCGGGCTCCTGCGCCGCGGTGACACCCGGGCGCGTGGGCTGCAAGGACTTGATGAACTCCACGAGCGCGCCGGCGTCCTCCGCGCTCAACAGCCCGTGGTAGCCGGGCATGACGGGCACGTAGCCGGCGACCACCTTGGCCAGCGGGTCCATCATCGACTCGGTCAGGTACGCCTCGTCCGCGAGCACCACGCCCCCTCCCTCCAGCGGCTCCCGTCGCCCGTACAATCCCAGCCAGGTGGGGCCGATGTGCGGCGCGCCCGTTATCGTGTGGCATTGCAGACACCCCTGCGCGGCGGCCACGTGTTCGCCTCGGACCGCCATCGACTCCGGCTGGGGCTTGGTGGCCGCGCCGGGCAGGCCCGCCACCGGGACGCCGCCGAGCTGGGCGGCCCGCCACGCCTCGAAGTCCGCGGGCTTCAGCACCACCACCTCACCGCGCATCTGCGAGTGGTCCAGCCCGCAGTACTCCGCGCACAGCACCAGGTGGCGGCCGGGCTTCGGCGCCTCGAACCAGATCTCCGTGTAGCGGCCGGGCACCGCGTCGCGCTTCATGCGGAAGTCCGGCACGTAGAAGGAATGGATGACGTCTCGCGAGGTGATGAGCAGCCGCACGGGCCGGCCCGCGGGCACCACCAGCGTGTCGATGGCGCTGGGGCCTCCGGGATAGGTGAACTTCCACATCCACTGCTTGCCGGTGACATAGACATCCAGCGCGTCCCGGGGCGGGCTCGATACCCAGACGTACTGTCGGAAGCCCAGTACGAACCACAGCAGGAAAAATGACAGCGGCACGCCGATGAACAGGCCCTCCAGCCAGGGGGGCGCCACCACGCGCGGCGTGGGAGTCGGGGCCGTGCCCCGGTGATAGCGCACCAGGAAGGTGAGGCCGGTGACGCCGATTCCCGTCGCCACCACCAGCGTGGTGAGGAACAGGAAGTAGTGCAGGTGGTCCACCTTCACCGCGAAGGTGGAGCCCTGCTCGGGGAGGAAGAAGAGCCGGCGCAGAAGCTCGTTCATCGCGCGCCCTCCGCGCCCGCTTCGGAGAGGAGCTGCTGGATGGCGACATCGATGGGCTGGTGGATGATGCCCGCGTCCGCGTCCACCCAGCCGTACCCGTCCAGCCGCGCGCGCTGTCGGGCCCGAAGCGCGTCCGCGCGCCCATCCAGCGTGAAGGGCGCCTGGTTGACGCGTCCCACTTCCCACGCGCCCAGCTCCTTCGGCGCGGGGTTCTGGAACGCGGGGCGCCACAAGACCCACAGGCCCCACGCGACGACACAGGCCGCCGCGAGGAGGGCGAGCGCCGCGCCACCGACGCGCAACAACCAGCCGGTGGGCAGGGCCTCTTGTTCGGGAGGCGGTGGCTGGCGTTCGCTCATGGCGGGCGCACCTGGAGGGAGTGGACCAGATAGGGGTCTCCCACCGGCACCGGATAGGTGCCGCGCGCGCGCCAGAGCGTCACCGCCACGGCCAGCCCGCCCACGCCCACCCAGGCGGTCAGCGCGGTCCAGGGGACGGCCAGGCGCTCCGGCGACAGCGCGGGGAACAGCAGCCAGGCCACGTCCACGGCGTGCATCGCCAGCATCCACAGCGCCACGATGGCGAGGTAGCGCGGGCGGGACTTCAGCTCGCGCGACAGCAGCGCTCCGAAGGGCAGCACGAAGTGGCCCAGGAGCAGCAGGAGCGATACGTCGCCCCAGCCGGCCCGCAGGCGGACGCGGTACCAGCCCACCTCCGCTGGCAGCCCCGCCACCCAGATGAGCAGCAGTTGCGCGAAGGCGATGTAGGCCCAGAAGCAGATGAAGGCGAACATCAGCGTGCCCAGCCGGTGGTAGTGGCCGGGAGACAGGAGGCTGCCGAAGTGCTGCGTCTGGCGCGTCGCCTCGCCCGCGACCACCATCAGCGCGATGGCACCCACGAACGCGCCGGAGAAGACGTAGATGCCATACACCGTGGATTGCCACGTCGCCTCCAGCGACATCATCCAGTCCAGCGTCATGAAGGAGAACGTGAGGGCCAGCGCGGGCAGCGCGCCGCCGCCCAGCCGCCGCTGCCACGATGTCCAGTGCAGGTCGCCCGTCGCATCCTGGCGCACGGACCAGCGCAGGAGCAGGTGACCCACGAGTCCCCAGGTGACGAAGTAGAGCGCCGCCCGCGCCAGGAAGAAGGGCAGGTTGTTGTAGGGGCGCCGGTGCGCGAGGACATGCAGCGCCTCCTCGCCGAGTTCCAGCGACGGCGCCACCCACGGGTACAGGTGCCGCATTCCCAGCGCCAGGGGGATGAAGAGCAGCAGGAACAACGGCGCGGTGGAGGCCGTCACCTCCAGCGCGCGCCGCAGCACCACCGGCCAGCGCGCCTTCGTGGCGTGGAAGATGGCGAGCAGCAGCAGCGCGCCCAGGCACAACCCCAGCCAGTAGCTGAAGCCGAAGAGGTAGCCGAACAGCGCCCGCCGCACGTCCAGCAAGGCCCCCAGCGCGGTGGCCACGAGACCCAGCACGCCCAGGCCCGCGCTGATGGCCTGGAGGCGCTGGCCTCCCTCGAAGCGGGGAAGGGCGGGGGGCCTCATGGCGCTCGGACCTCCTGGAGCAGTCGCTCCCGCACGTCCGGAGGCGCGGCGGCGAGCGACGCGCGCTGGCTGCGGCCCAGGGCCCGCAGATACGAGACAATGGCCCAGCGCTCGCGCGGTGGAAGCTGCGCGCCGTATGCGGGCATGAGGCCGAAGCCGTTGGAGATGACGGCGAAGTAGAAGCCCGAGGGGTGTGGCAGCTCTCCCGTGGAAGGCGTGTCCAACTGGCCCTCCATCGGAGCACCGTGCTCGCCCACGAGCGCCACCTGTCGAGCCCGCTCCACGTCGACCTCGCGGTATGTCACGCCGCCATCACCCGACGGTGCTTCGGACGAACTCGCGCTCCCCAAGCCTCGCGTGTCCCGCACGGCTCCCAAGCCCCCTACCTCCCGTGGCAGGGGGAACGGCCGCGGCCCCACATGCGAGGCCACCGCCCGCGTTCCCGTGTAGGGCGCCTCGCCTTCCTCGACGCCGTAGACGACCTGCGTGGCGTGGTCGTGCGGGACGAACAGGCCCGGGGGCCGGCGCTGCGGCATCTTCCGCGCGACGGGGCTGTCTCCATCTCCCGTCAAGCCGTGGCACACCGCGCACCAGGTTTCATAGGACGCGCGCCCCTCGTCGAGCAGCCCGCGCGTCAACGGCTCGGGCACCTCCTGGACCCAGCCGCCATCGGCTTGCAGCCCCTGCCGCCACGCCGGTCCCTCGCCGCGCGAGGCAAGCCACTCTCGCGCCACCGTCCCCGGCACCAGGGGCCGCATCGCCCGACCATCCTCGAAGAAGGTGCTCGCCTTGAATGCCTCCGCGCGCGGCTGCGAGGCCAGCGGATCCGTGTCGTCACACGCGGCCAGGCACCCCAGCAGCACCGGCAGCATCCGCCCTCTCATCGCGCCCCCTCCACCACCACCGACACCCGCCGCGCGCCCAGCTCGCGCAGAGCCTCCTCCACGGAGTCCATCGATGGCGTGTCTCCATCCACCGTGACGCTCGCCCAGAAGCCGTCCACGGATGCGCTGCGGAAGGCCTCCACCTCGAACACCGGGTGCGTGACGTGTGGGAAGCCAAACAGCACCATCAGCGCGCCGAAGACCATCAGCGCCGCGGACAGCACCCCCAGCTCGAACGAGATGGGGATGCTCGTGGGCACGCTGTGCAGGGGCCTGCTTCCCACGTTGAGCGGATAGTCCACCGCGTTGGTGAACCACTGGGTGAGGTACGCGAAGCCCGCGCCGCCCAACCCCGCGAGGAGCGTCAGCATCGGCAGCTTCGAGCGCTTCAGCCCCAGCGCCTCGAACGTCTCCTCCACCGGGAAGGGCGTGTACGCATCCAACCTGTCGAAGCCCCGCGCGCGCAGTCCCTTCAGAGCCGCCACCAGCGCGTCGCTGGACTCGAACTCTCCCAGCACCCAGCGCCTCATGGGGCGCCGCCTTTCGTGCCCGAGGAGCCCGCGTGCTCCTGGCGGAAGCGCAGCGAGCTGTCCACCTCGCGCTGGAGCTCCTTCATCTCGCTCATCGACACCGGCGGCACCAGCTTCAGGAACAACAGGAAGGCCGTGCCGAAGAAGGCCACCGTTCCACCCAGCAGGCTCCAGTCCACCCAGGTGGGCCGGTACGCCGCCCAGGACGAGGGCAGGAAGTCCATGCTCAGCGACGCCACCACGATGAGGAAGCGCTCGGTCCACATCCCCACGTTGACCAGGAGCGCGGCCACCCACAGCACGGCCACGTTCGTTCGCAGCCGGGGGAACCAGAAGAGCTGCGGCACCACCACGTTGCAGAAGACCTGCATCCAGAACAGCGGCGCGTACGGCCCGAAGAACTGCGCCTCGGTCGCGTGCATCTCGTAGGGGTCCGCGCTGAACCAGGCGAAGAAGTGCTCCTGCAGGTAGCCGTACGTCACCATCCACCCGGTGGCGAGCAGCACCTTCGCCATGTTGTCCAGGTGGCCGAGCGTCACCACGTGCTCGATTCCCAGCGCCCGGCGCGCGGGGATGAGCAGCGTGAGCACCAGCGCGAAGCCGCTGAACACGGCGCCCGCGACGAAGTACGGCGGGAACACGGTGGTGTGCCAACCGGGCAATTGCGCCACCGCGAAGTCGAAGGACACGATGGTGTGCACGCTCACCACCAGCGGCGTGGCCAGCCCCGCCAGCAGCAGGTAGCCGGTGCGCCACTGGCGCCAGTGGCGCGCGGAGCCCCGCCACCCCAGGCTCGCCAGCCCGTACCAGAAGCGCGCCCGGGGCGTGCGTGCCGTATCCCTCGCGGTGCCCAGGTCCGGAAGCAGGCCCACGTACCAGAACAACAGCGACACCGTGAGGTAGGTGCTCACCGCGGCGATGTCCCACGTGAGCGGCGAGCGGAACTGGGGCCAGGCCCTCAAGCTGCTGGGGTAGGGCACCAGCCAGTAGAACTTCCACGGCCGGCCCAGGTGCAGCAGCGGGAAGAGGCCCGCGCACATCACCGCGAAGAGCGTCATCGCCTCCGCGAAGCGGTTGATGGACCCGCGCCACTTCTCCTGGAGGAGCAACAGGATGGCGCTGATGAGGGTGCCCGCGTGGCCAATCCCAATCCACCACACGAAGTTGGTGATGCCGAAGGCCCACGCCACCGGGATGTTGTTGCCCCACGTCCCCACGCCCACGAAGAGCGTGACGCAAATGGCCCAGGTGAGCACCGCCGTGCCCGCGAGCCCCAGCGCCAAGAGCCCCCACCACGCCCGACGGGGCGGGGCGTGCACGAAGTCCAGCAGCGACTCGCTGTACTCGCGGTCGGAGTAGCGCCCGTCGAGCAGCGGATACACCACCAGCGGGTCTCCGGGCGCGGGCACCTGCGGGTCGGCGTCGCTCATGGGCCCCTCTTCGGCGCCGGGTTCTTCAGACGCACCAGGTGCACCGTGCGGGGCCGGGTGCCCAGGTTGTTGAGCAGGCGGTAGTGCCGGGGGTCCTCGTGCCGCCGCTTCACCGCCGACGCGGGCGCGAGCAGGTCCCCGAAGGTGATGGCCTCCGTGGGGCACGCCTGCTGACAGGCGGTGCGCACGTCACCGTCGAGGATGTCCCGCCGCGCGGAGCGCGCGACGAGCCGGGCCCGCTCGATGCGCTGCACGCAGTACGTGCACTTCTCCATCACCCCACGCGAGCGCACCGTGACGTCCGGGTTCTGGCGCAGGCGGTCCAGCGGCTCGCGCTGCTGGTACTCCAGGTAGTTGAAGCGGCGGACCTTGTAGGGGCAGTTGTTGGAGCAGTACCGCGTGCCGATGCAGCGGTTGTAGACCATCTGGTTGAGGCCCTCGTCCGAGTGGACGGTGGCATTCACCGGGCACACGTATTCACAGGGGGCTGCCTCGCAGTGCACGCACGCCACCGGCTGGGTGATGACGCCCGGGTCGTCCGGGTCGCCCAGGAAGTACCGGTCGATGCGCAGCCAGTGCATCTCCCGGCTCTTG
Organism: Myxococcus eversor; assembly: GCF_010894455.1. GTDB lineage: Bacteria > Myxococcota > Myxococcia > Myxococcales > Myxococcaceae > Myxococcus > Myxococcus eversor. The sequence goes on from NZ_JAAIXY010000005.1 coordinate 137,581, forward strand.
AGCACGCCGTCCTTGCCCACCACCGGCACGTTGTTCTCCGCCTGGCAGGCCACCATGCACGCGCTACACCCCGTGCACCGGTGCAGGTCGATGGCCATCGCCCACTGGTGCGTGTCGCTCGCCATCGGCATCAGCGGGTACAGCCGCTCGTGGTCCTCCTGCAGCGACTTCAGCGCCAGGGGCCTTGCCTGGAACTCGCCGCTCGTGAGCTGGAGCGCGAGCGGGCGCCCGTCCATGCTCCAGTGCTCCTGGGTGAGGGCCAGCGCGTGGTGCCCTCCCGTCCGCGTGACGGTGAGTCCCGGAGCCCCCCACGGCGCATCCAGGTGGCGCAGCCGGTACGCGTTGACGCCCACGCCCTGGCCCACGGGACCCACCCGCTCGCGCCCATGCCCCAGCGCCAGTGTCACGGTGTCGTCCGGTTGTCCGGGCAGCACCAGTACGGGCGCCTCCACCGCCTGCCCGCGCAGCTCCAGCCGCGCCACGTCGCCCTTCTCCAGTCCCAGGCGGCGCGCGGTGGCCGGGGACAGCAGCGCCGCGTTGTCCCACGTCAGCTTCGTCACCGGGTCAGGCAGCTCCTGGAGCCACGCGTTGCCGGCGAAGCGGCCGTCGTACAGCCGCGCGTCCAGCACCAGCCCCAGCTCCAGGCCCCGCGAGGGAGGCGCCGACGGTCGCGCGGCCGCCACCACCGCGGCCTCATCCAGCCGGGCCCGCGCGCGGGGTGCCCGCGTGTCCGGGACGACGCCCACCCCCAGCCACGCCTCCCAGCGCGACTCGAAGTCGGCGCTCGCCCCCGTCCGCTCACGCCACAGGTCCTTGAGCAGCGCGTAGGGAGATTTCGACTCCAGGCCCGCGAACGTCGCCAGCACCTCCACCTCCTGCACCGCGCCAGGGAACAGGGGCGCGATGAGCGGCTGGAGCAGGGACTCGGTGCCGTCCGGCGCCCGACCGTCGCGCCAGGACTCGTAGGGGTGGGTCGCCGGGGCGAAGGCGGGACAGAGGGCCGCCGTCTCGTCCTCGTGCAGCCCGTGGTACAGACGGAAGGGCGCGAGCGCCAGCGCCTCGGCGAAGCCCGAGTCCACCGCGCTCGCGTACACGGGGTTCCACGCGGTGATGACCAGCGTGTCCACCTGTCCCGCGCGCAATTCACCCACCAGCGACGCCAGCGCTTCAGTGCCACCGACTGGCTGCGCGACGGGCTCCACGAGCCAGGGCGCGTTGCCCAGCGCCTCGTCCACCGCGAACGCCAGCGCATGCACCAGCGCCGGCTGCCGCGCGCCCACCGTCACGCGCCCCTGGCCCCGGTGCGCGAGCAAATCCTTCGCCGCCTCACGCACCCAGGCGCGCTGTGCCTCCCCCAGCGTGGTGCCCGGCGGACGCAGCCCCGCCAGCGCCGCGTGGCCCGTGTTGGCGCCGACGTCCGCCGCCAGCGCGAGCGCGAGCGCCACGGCCTGCGAGGGCTTCATTCGCGACCGCTCATCCGCGAAGGCGCCGGTGAGTGTCAGCGTGCTCTCCGCGACCCACAGCCGGTTCAGCGCCTCGGGCCGCCGCGCGGCGACGAAGTCCCGCGCCGCGCGCAGTTGCCCCGGTTTCAGCGTGGAGAGGAAGTCGTCGTCCAGCGACACCACCACCGCGCGCCCCACGTCGTGCACGACGTCCAAGGGACGGCCATAGGCCAGCGTCGTCCCCTCCACGCTCCCGTCCGGCAGGTCCGCGCTGAAGGGGATGAACCGCGCGCGGGGGAAGCGCTCCTGGATGCGTGCGAACATCGCCTGCACCAGCGGACTGCCCGTGGGCTCGACGAGGAAGCGCAGGCCCGCGCCCCCGTCGGTGCGCGTGGCCCGTTGCGCGAGCGCCTCGCGCAGCACGCTCCACGCGACCTCCGTTCCCTGGAGCCGAGCCGTCCGCGCCCGCGCCGCGTCGTACAGGCCCAACAGCGAGGCCTGCTCGAAGATGCCCGCCGCGCCCTGGCTCGCGGGGTGCTCGGGATTGCCCTCCACCTTGGTGGGCCGGCCCTCGTGGCTCTCCACCACCAGCCCCACCGTGCGCCCGTTCCACTCCATTCCCGTGGCGAAGTGCAGCGGCACGCCGGGCGTCAGTCCCTCTGGAGGCAGCGCATAGGGGAGGATTTTTTCCGGAGGCTGCCGGAAGCAGCCCGTGAAGCCCGCGGCCGCCAATGAGGCCGTCGCGAGCTGGAGGAAGGTGCGCCGCGCCAGGCCCTCGGGCGGCGTGGCCGCGCCGGGAGGAAGCTCGCGCAGGAGCGCCTCGCGTCCGGGCCCTCCCGCGTGCCACTCCTCCAGGCTGCGCCACGCGCGCACGGGGCCGGGCTCACGCGCCGCGGGCGCGACGGACGCGTCCTGCAACACCGGAAGGGGGAAGGTGTCGGTCAGAAGTGGCATGTGTTGCAGTTCGTGCGGGGGTGCACGTCCAGGGCGGCCTGCACGGCGCGGCCCGTCTCGCGAGCGTCACCCGGAGGACGCCACGTCAGGTTGGCGACTTCGGACAGCGGCCGCAGCCAGGGGGTCGGGTCTCGATGACACTCCAGGCACCACCCCATGGTGAGGGGCGCCACTTGCTGCACCGCGGCCATGGTGTCCACCCGCCCGTGACAGGTGACGCAGCCCACGCCCTTGTTCACGTGAATCTGGTGGCTGAACCAGACGTAGTCCGGCAGCGCGTGCACGCGGTTCCACTGCAAGGGCATCCCGTCGAAGCCGCTGGCGCGCACCGGCTCCAGCTTCGCGCTCTCGTTCCACACCTGCGCGTGACAGCCCAGACAGCGCTGCGTGGGAGGCACCCCCGCCACTGGCGAGCGCCAGGCCCCCTCATGGCAGTACCCGCAGGGGATTCCCTCGTCGCCCGCGTGATGCCGGTGGTCGAACTCCACCGGCTGCTCCCGAGGCGAGAAGAAACCACGACCCAGCGGGTTGCGCGCCAGGAGCAGCAACCCCGCCAGGGACACCGCGGGCACGCCCAGCGCCAGGGCGATGAGCCCCCGCAGCAGCGAGTCGGTCCCCGGATGGAACAGCGGCGCCATGTCCCCCCTCCGTGTGGCACGGAAGTCTCCAGCGGATACCGATGCTGGAGGTGGGGGACTGTGGCCGTGGCGAGACAGGACCCACCAGCCTCCAGGCTCGGCCCCGTCGCCTTTCACACCGTGGCCTGTCTCGCCGTTGGCTTTCCCACATGGACCAGGGACACGGGGGCAATCCCTTCCATCCATTCCTGATGTGGCCCGAGCGTGTCCACCATTCCCTGGAGGGACCGCCTGCTGTGGAGCGCATCCCGCCCGCTGGCTGCTCACCGGGGCGCGAGACAGCGGGCGCGGTTCGAGGTATCCCGACAGGGCCATGAGCGAGGCCCTTCAACTCGATGACTGGGGCGGCACCGGCCCCGTGCTGCACCTGGCGCATGCCAACGGCTTTCCGCCCGGCACCTACCGCAAGCTCATCGAGCTGTTGAAGACGCGCTACCACGTCGTCTCGGTGCGGAGCCGCTGGCTCGTGCCGGGCTCGGACCCGCTGACGATGCGGACCTGGAACGACATGGCGGACGACCTGGCGCACGCGCTGCGCGCCGCCGGACTGAAGGACGTCATCGGCGTGGGACACAGCATGGGCGGCGTGGCGACGCTGCTGGCGTCCGTGAAGGAGCCGGGCCTCTTTCGCGCCATCGTCACGCTGGACCCCGTGTTGTTTTCGGGGATGCGCAAGCTGGTGCTCGACGTGCTGACGCTGCTGGGCCAGCGAAGTCGAGTGCCTCCCGCGAGCCTGGCGCGCCGTCGTCGCGAGCACTGGCGCTCGCGCGAGGAGGCCGCCGCGAGCTATCGCAAGAAGCCCCTGTTCCAGGGCTTCGACCCTGATTGCTTCCAGGACTACCTCTCGTATGGCCTCATGGAGTCGGAGGAGGGCGGTTTCAAGCTGACCATCCCTCGCGCCTGGGAGGCCCGCGTCTTCGAGACGACGCCGGAGGGTCTCTGGAGCTCGCTGCGCTCCATCTCGGTGCCCACCCTCATCGTGCGGGGGCGTGACACGCGAACGCTCGCGGCGTCGGCCTTCGCGCGCGCCCGGCGAGTCGTGCCGGGCGCCCGGCTCGAGGAGTTCCCCGGCGGGCACCTCTTCCCGCTGGAGGACCCGGAGGGCTGTGCCCGCCTCATCCTCGCGTTCCTCGACACGCTGGACGCGCCCGCTCCGGAAGTCCTTCAGGCGCGCTGACCGCGTGACTGCTCCGGGCCCATGAGCACCGGAGGCGGGCTGCTCACCGCGCCGTGTCGTCCACCACCGCGGGAGCGTCCGTCGGCTCGGGAAGGGGAACCGCATCCGGCGCCGAGGGAGGCAATGCGGCCTCGCGCGCGAGGAGCGCCTCGAAGGCATCAACCATGGGGCTCGCCGTGGTGCCGTCCACGACGCGCTGCCATTTCCCACCGGGGGCGCGGTGGGAATACCCACCCCAGAGAAGCCTGCCTCGGAGGCCCAGGAAGACCTCGGCGTTGACGAAGCTCTTGTCCGCTTCCGCCTCCATCAGCTCCAGCAGCCGGATGCGGTCTCCGTCGCTCACCTTCTTGAGGCGGGGCGACTGCGCGGTGATGACGCGAATGACGTGCTCCTTCACCGAGGCGGAGCTGGCGGAGACCTCCATCGACCGGTGACCCAGCGCCTGGAGCTCGGACTGAATCGTGGTCCGCGCGGCCAGGTCCTCGGCCTGGGCCTCGAAGCGCTGGTCGAAGCCTTGCCTGCCCGCTTGCTGCTCCTGCGCGGGGCTGTCCGAATCACCCGAGATGAGGGCACCCATGGTGCTGACCAGCGGGAAGCCCACGCAGCAGAACGTCAGCGCGGCCAGCGGAAACAGACCCCCCATGCGGTGCAGCAGCGGCGCCATCGGCACGGGGCCTACCTGTTGCTCCGGCACCTCCGAGTGCAGGTTGCAGCGTCCGCAGACCCGCGCGTACTTCGTTCCCAGCGAGAAGAGTGGGAACCAGAAGAGGTGAATCACCCGGTAGTGACGCTGGAGCCGATGGGCCGTCTCCTGGTGGCAGTCGGGGCAGGGTGCACGCTGCTCGCCGAGTTCCTGCTGCTTCGGCGTACTCCCAGAGATGATGAACATGCACGGCTCCGCGAAGATGAAGGGCGGCTGGATACCCCAGCGATGACGCCAGCGTCCATCGTGACAGCTTGTCTCGGACATCTCGCTACCCCGTGACAATCCGGGCAATCCCGCGAGCACCCGCCGTGTGTTGCTTTCGCTCGCGGCGCTGCGTCTTCCGAATGAAGCCTCGTGTGTGGCTTTCCCTGGCCTCGTGCTTGCTCATGCCTGTCGCCATGATGAGAACCCTTCTCCAGAAGCACTTCTGGCTGGTGAGCTGTGCCTTCCTCCTGGTGGCCGCGCTGATTGCCGCGCGCACCGTCCACCTCATCACCGAGTTCCAGCTCGCGATTCCCATCTCCAGCCTGGGCTCGACACCGTCGGGACCCGTCCAGCTCGCCCGCACCGAGGCACGGCTGGAGCTGCGCAGCGAGCCACTGGCGCGTCTGCTCGGCGTCAAGGACCGGCTCCCGCTCGGTCCTCCTCCCGCCTACATCGGGCCACGACGGAGCGCGCGGCGCGCGAAGCTCGTGGGGACGCTGACGTCGCGCGAGCCATTCTGGTCGCTCGCCTCCGTGGAGGACCTCGACAGTCGGCGGGTGCGCAGCCTCCGCGTGGGGGACGTGCTCCAGGACGCGGAGGTCGTCGTCATCGAACGCGAGCGCATCATCGTCACCCGGGAAGGACAGCAGGAGGTCATCGACCGCGAGGGGCCCGGGGGGCCACCGTCGACTGGCGCTCCGGTGTCCGCGAGCAGCGACAGTGGCGGAGGCATCCGACGGGTGGGCGAGCACACCTACGAGGTGCCTGATTCCTATCTGGACCTGGACCAGTGGACGCGGGGCTCCGCGCTCACGCAGGCGCGCATCGTTCCGTCGTTCAAGGATGGGAAGCCCCAGGGCTTCAAGCTCTTCTCCATCCGGCCTGGCTCCGTGTACGAGAAGCTGGGCCTCCAGAGCGGCGATGTCCTCCAGCGCATCAACGGCATCGCGCTCGACTCCACGGAGAAGGCGCTGGAGCAGTACATGCTGCTCAAGAAGTTCCGGCATCTGGAGGTCGACATCGACCGGGGCGGCCTGCCGCTGCGCATGGTCTACGACTTGCGGCCGTGACAGCACGGGTTCTTTCGTGAGGGGCCAGGGGGGCAGGCGGTCGCGACCGATGGCGCTCCCTCCGTCGGTACTTATCGTTGCTCCGTTGCGGGAGCGCGCTTCGTGCCGCTTCATTCAAGCAAGGAGGCATCCATGAAAGCAGTCGTGCTGAAGGCCTATGGGGACGTGGAGAACCTCGTCGTGCAAGAGATGCCCGAGCCGAAGGTGGGGCCGGGCGAGGTGAAGGTCCGCGTCACCGCCGCGAGCATCAACCCGGTGGACTGGAAGATTCGTCGAGGCGACATGAAGGACGCGATGCCCGTGACGTTCCCCGCCATCCTGGGGAGGGACGTCTCGGGTGAGGTCGTCGAGGTGGGGCAGGGCGTGAAGGACTTCAAGCAGGGCGACCGGGTGATGGGCGTGGTGTCCTCGGGCTATGCGCAGACGGTGGTTGCCCCCGTGGACGTATGGGCCAAGGTGCCCGACGCGCTGGAGCTGAAGGACGCGGCCGCGCTGCCGTTGGTGACGTTGACGGGCGTGCAGTTGATTGAAGAGCAGATGAAGGTCGCCAAGGGGGCCACGGTGCTCATCACCGGCGCGGTGGGTGCGGTGGGGCGCGCCGCCCTGTTCGCGGCGAAGGCGCGCGGGGCGAAGGTCTGGGCCGGCGTGCGGGCCACCCAGTTGGAGGAGGCCCGGAAGCTTGGGGCGGACGGGGTCGTCGCGTTGGATGATCCAAAAGACGTCGCGAAGCTGCCCACGCTGGACGCCGTGGCGGACACGGTGGGCGGCGAGGCCGTGGCGGTGGTGTTGGACAAGGTGAAGCGCGGCGGCATCGTGGGCAGCGTGGTGGGGCCGCCGAAGGGCGCGAAGGAGAAGGGGCTCGAGGTGCGCAGCTTCCACTCGCACCCGGACGGCCGCCGGCTCGCGCAACTGGGGGAGAGCGTGGCCAAGGGCGAGTTGATCATCCCCATTGGCAAGACATTCAAGATGGATGAGGCGAAGGAAGCCCAGAAGCACGCCGAGAAGGGCGGCACGGGCAAGGTCCTGCTCGTCAACTGAGCCTCGAGGAGCGTCAGCCCGGGTGTCTCGCGTGCCCGGGCATGACGCTCCTCCGGCCCTTACAGCTCGTTGAAGATGAGCAGGCCTCGCGACGAGTCGACGACGTACACGTAGCCGTCGCCGGGGATGCGGACGCCGAAGGCGCCCTCGAAGAGGCTGTCGCCTCGGAACGGGTCGCTCTCGCGGAAGGTGTGGTGGTGCGCCACCTGTCTGGGCCTGGTGGGATTGGACACGTCCAGCACGCGCAGCCCTTCGTGATACCAGGCCACGTAGAGGAGGTTGCCGCGCAGGATGAGGTTGTGCATCGACGTGATATGGCGCATGCGGAACTCGCCAATCTTCACGATGCGGGCTGGATTGCTGACGTCCAGCACGCGCACGTGAGAGGCGTTGAACTCTCCGCCCTCGAAGGCAATGGTCTTTCCGCCGAAGGTGCCCACGGCGCTGTGGTGCGCGTATTCATCGATGGAGCGCTCGTAGCGACCCAGCCGGCTGACGTTGTCCAGGTTGGTGACGTCCACCACGTTGTAGCCGCCGAAGGAGCTGCTGATGTACAGGCGGTTCTCGTACGCGAAGGCATCGTGCGGACCTCCCAGCTCCGCGTCCTCGGGCAGGGAGATGATGGTGCGCAGGATGGGATTGAGGGGCTCCGTCAAATCATAGACGTGGGTGCCCGTATTGGGGACCATGGCGTAGAGCCGGTCATTGTCGACGAGCACCGTGTGCGCGCCGAAGTCCCCCGTCGGCAGGCTCTTCACGAAGGTGGGGAGGGCGGGGTTGGAGATGTCGTAGACGATGGGACCCGTGCCGTTGCTGGCCACGTAGAGGGCATCGCCCTTGGCCCAGACCCCGTTCCAGGAGTTGTCCTCGGGCAGGGTGATGGTCGTCGTGACGACGGGGGAGGTGGGGTTCCGCACGTCGATGACGGTGAGCCCACCGGCCCGGCCCTTGTCCGGCAGGGAGACGACGTAGGCGTGGCCCTTGGCGACGTAGATGTCCGCGGGCAGACCCACCGGAACGAAGCGCTCGGAGACGAGCTGGAGCCCCCCCGAGGACTCGGGCTCCCCGGTCGACAGGGCGACCCGGTGGGCCTCGAAGGTGCCCTTGAGGCTGAGCCTCCCCCGGCGGCAGTAGGCGAAGCAGCCGGTGATGACGTTCGGAGCGGGCGCCTCGCAGCCCACCACGGAGACGGTGAGGTCCGAGCGGGTCAGCCGACCGATGAGGGAGAAGCGTCCTCCCTGCGTCTCCTTGAGCCGGAGGGGCTCGTCGAACATCGTCCCGCCATCCTCCTTGAGCAGGAAGCCGATGGGGAGGTTGGTGATGCTCACGCCGCCGTCCGCGAAGTGGCGCTCGCCTCGGCCATCGGCCAGGTAGATGCCCTCCGGCGCAATCGTGGAGAGGGTTTGCGAATCGCACTGCGACAGGTCGAAGAGCGACAGGTCATCGCAGGCGCCCTCCTGCGCGGCGACCGCACTGGAGGAGCACGGGGCGAGCGGACCTGGATCCTGCCAGTCCCCGTGGTCCTCGAGCTCGGTGTACGTCCCATCCCAGACATACGGTCCCGCGTCGGGTGTCGAAGGGGAGGGGGAGTCCTCGCAACCGGAGAGGAGCTGGAGGAGCACGATGGCCAGCGGCGCCCGGAGCGAGCGAAGGGTGACTGTCATGGGGGACCTTTCGAGGTGAGCACCCCGCGGAATTCGCGGGGCACCCATTCAGACAGCTCTAGGTCCCAACCCCCTCATTCCCTGGGGAGTACTTGCGCCATGACAAGCACCCGCGCGGCTGTGTTCAGCCGCGTTGACATGGCTTCACGCGTCACATCTGGCTTCAGCGGTCGGCGATATCCGCGGCCTGCAGGTACTCGGACGCTTCGACAATCGCTTCCGCCGTCCAGCCCCTGTTGGCGCCCTTGCCGGACGCATCGCAGTCGCCGTCGGTGTGGACACCCAGCACGTGTCCCTGGCGGTTGAGCACGCCCGCGCCGGAGGTGCCGACGAGGGTGTCCAAATCCTTGTAGTAGACGAGCTGGTTGCACGAATCGAGGTAGTTGCCCTCGGCGATGACCTTGGGGCGGCCCCGGGGGTGCTGGATGACGGCCAACCGCTCGCTGCTCCGGGTCGTCAACAGCAGCGGCGCGATCGCGGCGGGAAGCACGTCGAGCTGGATGAGCGCGTAGTCGGGCTCCATCGACTGCTCGATGACGGTGCCCTCGGTGATGAGCTCCTCGCCATCGGGCTGGTCCTCGAAGTTGAAGACCGCCAGCGACCGGTCCCCGAGTCCCACGCAGTGCCCCGCGGTGAGCACCACTGGCCCCGCGCTCGCGGCGATCAACGTTCCGGTGCAGCGACCGTCGAGCAGGACGACCGCGCCTTCGGTGTCCTGGAGGGCGGCGAACTCGCCCTGATATCCGTTGACGGGAGTGACGTCGTTGGTCGGCCCGCACTGCGTGAAGCCGCTCACCTTCGCCTCCGTCGGCGCCTCGCACACGGAAGGCTCCACCTCGGGGGGCGTCGTCTTGCCTCCACAGGCGGACAGGCCCAGGAGCAGGGTGCCCGTCAGGAGCGAGCGCCACGTCGTCATCGTCATCGTTGAACCTGGGGGCCCACGCCTCGTCGCTCGGTCGAGCTCGTTCAGCGCGGGGATGCCGCCGCGGATGGACTCGCCCGTCTCCGTCAACATCGCGTGGTGCCTCGTGTCTTGAGGGGGTGGCTCCGACGCGCCTTCACCGGCGTATCGGGCGGACCCTGAACTTCTTAGAATGTTCGAGTTGCAGGGTCAATGAACGCAGGTTCAGGGGCCCATCCACTTGGGGAGCGGTCATGCGGTGTCTTGGCATTGCGAGGGAGGTCCTCACCCGCGTCCTCGTGCGACACGTGAATGGAGCCGTTGTCGTCGGATGTCTCACCGCCGTGCTGGCCGCCCTCCCAGCGCGCGCGTCCTCTGACGGCGACATGGAGCTCTACACGTGGCCGTTCCTCCTGTTCATCATGCTGCAGGTCTGGTGGCCGGTGCTGGTGGCGGCGGTGGTTCTCCTCGGGGTGCCCGTGGTGCTGTGGCGGATGTTGCGTCGCCGCGCGAGCCGACGTGCTCCGGTCCGAGCGCGGATGGTGCGCCCGTCGAAGTGAGGAGGACCTCTTCCAGGGACTGGGGGCGCCCCGTCCCGTGTTCGCGGAGATTCTGGCCACATCATCCCTGTCCATGAGTGTGATTGACCTCGGCTTGGGCCTCTTTCGTGGAGATCCATACGAAGACCTGCCCCGGGAGGTCAGAGACCGGCCCTCCAGAAAAGACTCTCATCAGGCTTTTCCCGCCTGTGAGGTCTTCCGCATGAGCAAGCTTCCGGTGTTCGCCGTCGTGGTGGGGTTGGGCCTGAGTGCGTGCAAGGATGACCCCGAGGAGCGGACCCAGGAGCACATGGAGTCCCTGCGGAGGAATCCCACCGCGCTCGCCGCCTTCCTTCGCGACATGCCCAAGGGAGGAGATCTGCACAGCCACACCTCCGGCGCCATCACCACGGAGAAGCTCATCCAGTGGGGCGCCGAGGACGGCGCGTGCGTCGACACCACCACCTATGTGGCGAGCAATCCCTGCGCGCAGGGAGCCACGCCCCTGGCGAACACCGGAACGGACCGCGCCCTCTACGACGCGGTGATGGGGGCCTGGTCCATGGAGGGCTTCTCCGGCCCGCTGCTCGCCGCCCACCAGCACTTCTTCGATGCCTTCGGCAAGTACGGCGCGGTGCAGACCGATGCGCGCAGTGACGACAGCTACGCGGACATCATCTCCCGTGCGGGCCATCACCATCAGGTGTACGTGGAGCTGATGCAGGGCTTCGGCGCCAGCACCGGCGGCCGGCTCGTGGAGCCGCTGTTCTCGCCCACGGACGTCTGGGATGCCCCGACCCTGCTGGCGAAGCGCGAGCAGCTCATCGCCCTGCCGGACTTCCAGGCGGCACTGGCGCGTCAGGCCAGCAGCATCGCCAGCACCCTTTCGGGAAGCCGGCGGTTGCTCCAGTGTGACACGCCCCAGGCGGACCCGGGCTGTGACGTGGAGGTGCGGCTGCTCGTCTCCGCCAACCGCACGGCGACGCGAGCCAACGTCTTCGGCCAGTGGGTGTATGCCTTCGAGCTGGCCCAGCGCGTGCCGGAGATTGTCGGCGTCAACCTGGTGTCACCCGAGGAGCACCCGAACTCGCTCGCGTACTACAACGACGAGATGTTCGCGCTGGGCACGCTGGATGACCACAACGACAACACGGTCGGCCGCAAGGAGGTCCACGTCTCCCTTCACGCGGGCGAGCTGATTCCGGAGGTGCTCGCGCCCGAGGACCAGGGCCATCTGCGCTTCCACATCCGCAACGCCGTCAAGCTGGCCCATGCGGAGCGCATCGGCCACGGCGTGGACGTGCTGGGCGAGACGGACGGAGAGGGCGTCGAGGCCCTCCTGCGCGACATGCACGAGGCTGGCGTCCTGGTGGAGATCTGCCTGTCCTCCAACAACGTCCTGCTCGGCATCAAGGGCACTGACCACCCCCTCTCCGCATACCTCGTGGAGAAGGTGCCCGTGACGCTGGCGACGGACGACTCCGGAATCCTCCGCGGAGATATCACCCAGGAATACATCGCCGCCGCCACCGTCCAGGGGCTCGACTACAGGACGCTCAAGCAACTGGCGCGCGCCAGCATGGAGCACGCCTTCGTGGAGGGAGACAGCCTCTGGGCCCAGCGCGATGACTTCTCCAGGCGCGTCCCGGCTTGCGCCCAGGACGTCCCTGGCGGGGCCAACCCGTCCTCCGCCTGCCAGGGCTACCTTGGTACGCACAAGCGCGCCGCGCTGCAGTGGCGGCTGGAGGGTCAGCTGGCCACCTTCGAGGACCGCTTCGCGGACTGAGCGACGCCCCTGGTTGAAGGCTGTCGAGGAGCCCCGGCCTGTCCATCCGGGCTCCTCGATGCCTGCCTCAGCCCGCGAAGTCCTCGGGCTCGAGGAAGGTCAAGGTGTCGATGCCCGCGTCTTCAATCGCGCGGCGGACCGTGTCGTGAATCACGATGACATTCACGGCTTCCTCCAGCCGGAACAACAGGGCTCCGCCCGGGTCCGCCTTCGGACGCCTGCCCACCAGATTGAAGGCGACGAAGTCGGTGTGGTCCGTCTCCGTCACCGGGTCTCTCAGGATGGCGGGATAGGTGGCGAGGTTGTCCACGCCCGCCTGTTTCAACACCGCATGCAGGCGATGGGACATGACGCAGATGGGCGTCAGCCACAAATCTCCCAGCACCCACCCCTCCTCATCCGTCCCACGCAGCTCCAGGGTGATGGGCGTGGGAGGAGGTGAAGAGAAGGCCACGCCGGTCATCCAACTGCGTGAGGGCTGGTCGCGCTTGTAGTGGAGCCGGGCGCGGGCTCCTTCCTGGGGATCCTCCACCCGCAGGACAAGATAGGGAGGTGACATTCGTGACATTCCTTTCGGGGCTCACCGCTCGCAGCGCAGCGCCATCGCGTGAGGGTTCTCCAGATAGTCCCGCCAGAATTCCCGGCCATATCGGGCGATTCCCTCGGGGGAGCACTCGGGGCGTATCCACGTGAGGGTGTGGAAGCCCGCCTCGCGAAGCGCGACCTCGTACGTGGCCCGGCTCCAGTAGGGGAAGTGGATGGTGAAGGGCGTCTTCGTGTGCAGCTCCAGGAAGAGCGTCTGTCCTTCGCTCGGGGACTCCGGGAAGTCCAACATCGTGACGCCATACCGGGTGCTGTTGGGACCCAGCGCGCTGAACTCGGGGTTGAACGAATAGGTGACGAAGCTGCCCCCCGGCTTCAGGTGGGCATGGATGTTCCGACACATCCGCGACATGTGCTCGGGCGAGTGCGCGTAATGCAATAGATAGACAGCCGTCACGACATCGAACGTGCCCAGGGACGCCAGGTCGGCGACGTCCGACACGTGGTACTCGAGGCCCAGCGGTCTCTCCGCTTCCAGCCGCCGCGCGGAGCGAATCATCTCCTCGGAGATGTCGACGCCGACCACCCGGCTGGCGCCTCGCTCCTTGAACTGTCGCGTGTAGAGCCCATCGCCACACGCCAGGTCCAGGACGTCCAGTCCGTCCACCGGGCCCAGCGCCTTGAAGAAGGTGTAGCCCTCGATGTACTCCGAGCGCACCGGCAGCACGTCCCAGTCCGCGACCTTCTCTCCAATCTGGTCATACTGCGCCGACATGGCCCACGACCTTTCCAGGTGACGTTCGAGGCGCCCGAGGTGCCGGAGGAGGGGCCGGGCGACCCGGGCATCGTGTCACCGCACCCCGCACCGCGTCCATGTGGGAAGCCACACACGGACGCGGTGAGGGGAAATCCCCGCGACTTTCGTTGATGAGCCGAGGCCGGAGAACGCACGGCGCCATCGCGTGCGCCTCTCCCGCCGTGACAGGCCCACCATCGACACCCCACGCGGGGGGGAGAGCAGGACCATGAAGCTCCGGAAGCAAACCAGGCAGTGGACGGGTGCCACCCTCGCGGGGGCGCTGCTCCTGCCCGCGGCGGTGCTGGCGAACGAGACCCATGTCTACGGCATCGCGAACTTCAACGGCGCGGCGAGCGGGCAGTGCAACGCCGAATCGCACTCCGTCCACACGCAGACGGCGGGGGAGTTCGCCAGCTACTTCACCACGCTGATGAGCGCCGGGCTGTGGACGGATGTCCACACGCTCAACAACACCAGCGCGCGCACGGACCTCTGGACGGACGCGTCCAAGGGGACCGCGGCGAACGCGAAGGACACCCAGGTCAACGCGGGCGTGGACGACGCGGATGTCCTCTACGTCCACACGCACGGCGGCCACAGCGAGACGAACCTCAACAGCTGGCTGGTGATGGGGAGCAACCTGGACGCGTGCTCGGCCATCACGGATACCCACATGAGCCTGGGCAACGGGAAGCTGAACATCGCCGTCATCAAGGCCTGCCAGTCGGGCGACTACCAGGTCTGGAAGCAAGGCGGCTACCGCACGGCGCTCGTGACGAGCACCAGTGGCTTCACCATGTGGAATGCCTTCCACGGCAACTCGTCGTGCGGCAGCTTCGTGAAGGACTACGTGAAGCGCTACGCGTCCCAGTCGAGGTCCGATGGCGTGGGGGAGAACTGGATCGACGAGGCGTACGACAAGGACGTGGGCGCGGACAACGACGACTGCCCCGTGTCCATCGTCTTCGGCGAGACGAAGGCGAAGCGGGTCGCGATGTACGAGGCGGGCGGCTGGAGGGACCGCAAGAACACCGGCGCCAAGGTCGCCTCCACCATCTTCTACGTGGGCGGTTGTGACCCCTCCGGCGGCCAGCAACTGCCGGATTGACCCCCGCCTCCTTCGCCCCTGTTCAGAGAGAACGAAACGCCATGAAGACCCAACTCATCCGATTCCTGACCGCCCTTCCACTCGCCACCCTGCTTGGCTGTGACAGCCCGGTCCCCGTCGTCGAGCCCGTGGAGCCCCAGACGCAGGTCGCGTCCGCGACCACCACGGGCTTCGTCTTCGACACCACCCTGATTGCCACGCCGCCCACCGAAGGCCTCCCCACTGACTTGCTTCCTGGCACCGCCTTCAACGACTCGGTGCTGCAGGGGGGCCTGGTGGGCACCACCGAGACCTTCACCACGACGGGGACGCTCGGCTCTCGCAGGGATCTGGAGTCGCGCACCTGGACGCTGGAGAATGACCCCTCCGAGGGGCAGGCGCTGGTGCTGAACAAGCTCGGCAGCGGCCCCGCCGTCCCCCAGGAGCCCGCGGTGATGCAGCGCACCGCCATCGCCCGGCTGCAGCGCTGGGGCATCCCCGCCTCGGAGGTGGGGCCCGTGCTCCAGGTGAAATCCTACCTGGAGACGGAGGAGACCGGCGTCGCCGCGGTGCCGGAGCTCCACCGCTACAAGACCTTCGTGATGCGCGCCATCAATGGCATCCGCGTCCAGGGCCACCGCGCGGTGGTGTCCCACGGCGTGGATGGCACCTTCCAGCGCGCGCTCATCTCCTGGCCGCCCCTGGCACGCACGGGCCACCTGCTGCGCACCCGGTTGAGCACGGCGGACATCCAGCAGCGCGCCACCGCCGCCCTGGTCGCCGAGGGGGAGACCACGGGCGCCGTGCGACTCGCCTGGAAGTACGTGCCCACCCGGCTCGTCACGGGTGGCTGGGCGCTGACGCTGGTGGTGGGGGCCTCGATGGCCGCCGGCACTGGCACCACTCACACCGAGGAGCCTCGCGTCATCGACGTGGACGTGAGTCCGGTGCCGTAGCGGTGTGGTCATGGACCCGGGGTTGTCCCTCGGGTCCTGGCAAACCCTGGCATGGGCTGGCGCCTCGCGTTGGCGGGAGAAATGCCAGGAATTGTCTGCTTGGAATCACAAGGAAATACGGCCGAAGTCGGAGGGATGCAGTTCTCGCGGATGGGGAATCCCCTTCGTCCGTGACTGGCCAGATGCCAGGAGGCCGTATGTCCTTGTTGAAGACAAGCGTAGCGCGCTGGATTGCCGTCATGGCGTTGGGACTCGCGGGCGTGGGATACGCCCAGGATTTCGTTCCCCTCCCGCCCTTCAATTCCGCCCAGTTCGGGCCCCTCATCAACGTGACGGATGTCACCTTGGGGCTGGGACACCGCACCGTGGCCATCGGCCCGGGCATGCCCGTCACCGTGGCGACGGACTTCTTCGTGGGAGCCGTCGCCGACCCCTGCATCGATTGCAAGACGCAGCTCGTCTTCGGAATCCCAGAGGGAACCCGGCAGTGCATCTACAGCGGGCTGGGGCCGATTCAGAGCAACGCCGTGTTCAACCTGCTCGCGCCGCCCAATCCTGGCATCTACCCGTTGTGGGCCACCCCCGCGCGGACACCGGACTGCGACAAGGCGGTCTCCGTCTCGAACGGGGGGCCCGTGTTGGGGTTGGTGGGCGTCCATGGAGACCCGATGGTGTGGAGCTGGGGCTCGGTGTCCAAGGTGAAGTTGAACGGCAACACCTCGCACAAGATCAACGTCTTCCCGGGCGCGCCCGTCACCATCACCACGAACTACTCCATCGACGCGGCGGCGGGTGGATGCCCGGGTTGCATCTCCCAGGTCATCCTCGGCATCGAGCAGGGCTCCAAGGCGTGCATCTACAATGGCGGGGGCGTGGTGAACGTCACGGAGCAGTCCTTCACGCTCATCGCTCCGCAGCAGCCGGGCCTCTATCCCGTCTGGGCCGCGGCGCAGTGGGCGTTCAATTGTGACCAGGCCCTCTCCTGGTCCAATGGCGGCACCCCCGTCGCGTTCATCGAGGTGAAGCTGCCCTGATGCCGTGACTTGAAGCATCCATGGGGCGCTTCGGATGGGACTTCTCCGCAAGCGCCTCGTGGCCTCACCCGCGCGACTGCGTCACCACCAGGCAGATGGCCAGCAGCGGCAGCATGCCCTGGACGAGGCTGGCCTTGAGGAAGTGGCGGTTGCTCGACACGAGCACCAGCGCCGCCAGCACCATGCACGCGCAGCCGAACACGACGGCCGCCACGCCCGAGGCCACCGCGTCGGTGTGCACCAGCGCCACGCCCACCAGCACGCCCAGCGCGAGGAACAGGTTGTAGAAGCCCTGGTTCAACGCCATCGGCTTCACCACGTCCGCGTCCGCCTGCGACTTCAGCCCGAAGCGCTTCCACACCTTCGGCCGCGAGAAGACGATGCTCTCCATCACGAAGAACAACACGTGGATGAGCGCTGCGATGACCGCGAAGACCTGCGCCAAGGACGACATGATGACTCCCCTCCGGGATTTCGGTATTCTGGACCAGTCGGTTCCGAATTCATATTGAAACGGTCGGTCCAGAATTGTCAAGGAGGGTGACGTGGCGCGGACGCGTGCGTTCGACGAGACGGAGGCGGTGCGCAAGGCGCTGGGGGTGTTCTGGTCTCGGGGTTACGAGGCCACGTCGCTGGCGGACCTGGAGGTGGCCACGGGGCTGAACCGCTCCAGCCTGTACCAGGCGTTCGAGAGCAAGCGCGCGCTGTTCTCGCGGGCGGTGACGCTGTACCTCCAGGAGGTGATTGCGCCCCGGCTGACGGTCTTCTCCACGGGGCCGGCGGGGCTGACGCAGGTGACGACGTACTTCGAGTCGCTCGCGACGACGATGGGCACCGCGCCGCCGACGCTGACGCGGCGGGGGTGCCTGCTCGTCAACACGGCCACGGAGCTGGCCCCGCATGACGCCGAGGCCCATCGCGCCGTGGAGGACTACCGGGCCCTCCTGCAGGGACACCTGATGCGGGCGCTCGACGCCGCGGCGCGGGCCGGCGTGATTCCCAGGAAGACGGTGGCCCGCCGGGTGGAGCTGCTGGTGGGGTCCGTCATCGGCGTGCTCGTCACCGCGCGGTTGGACCCCGCGGCCGCGGCGAAGCTCGCGCGCGCGGCGGCGGGCGAGGTGGACGCCTGGGCGGAGGGGTAGGGGACAGAGCGCGGTGGGGTCCTCCCCCTCGCCAATGCCGTAGCCGCGCGTGCCCCCCGCGTGATAGCCAGCCGGCAGCCACTTGACGCTCCGATGGCGGTGCGACGTTTCGTCGTCACCGTAGGGTGTCCTCGGGTGGCTTTTCTCTCGAATGGGTGCCGCCCGAGCTTCGACCACGTCGTTGCTGGAGGCCCGCATGCCCGCATCCGAAACTCCCGTGCTGGAGTTCATCCTCACGAACTACAAGAACTTCAACGCCCGCGCGACGCGCGATGCGCTCCTCTCCTACTGGGAGCACATCGCGAAGGGCGGCCGCATGTTCTGGAGCGTCGCGGGCGCCATGTCGTCCGCGCAGCTCGGAATCACCCTCGCGCCCGCCATCCGCGCGGGGCTGGTTCATGGCCTGTCGGTGACGGGCGCCAACCTGGAGGAGTCGCTCTTCCGGCTCGTCGCGCATTCCGCGTACAAGGACTTCCCCGAGTATCGCTACTTCACCAAGCAGGACGACACGCGAATCCTGGAGCAGCGGATGCGGCGGGTCACCGACACGAGCATCCCCGAGGATGAGGCGTTCCGCGCGGTGGAGAAGCTCGTCGTGCCCATGTGGAAGAACGCGAGCGCGCGCGGAGAGCGGCGCTTCTGGCATGAGTACTTCTACGAGTTCATCCAGGCCATCGACTCCTCGGTGTTCGAGGGGGACCCCGAGGCCTGCTGGCTGCTGGAGGCGGCGCGGCGCAAGCTCCCCATCGTCGTGCCAGGCTACGAGGACTCGACCTTCGGCAACATCTTCGCGTCCTACGTGAAGACGGGCGAGTGCAGCGCCAGCATCGTCAAGTCGGGCATCGAGTACATGGCGGACTTCTATGACCGGTACGAGGAGCTCTCCTCGGGCCACGGGGTCGGCTTCTTCCAGATTGGTGGCGGCATCGCCGGGGACTTCCCCATCTGCGTCGTCCCCTCGACGAAGTACGATTTGCAGAAGCCCGTGAAGCCGTGGGCGTACTTCTGCCAGATCAGCGACTCGACGACGTCCTACGGCTCGTACTCGGGGGCCACGCCCAACGAGAAGATCACCTGGGACAAGCTCACGGAGACGACGCCGATGTTCGTCATCGAGTCGGATGCCACCATCGTCGCTCCGCTGATTCTGCGCGCGCTGCTCGAATGCCAGGGCCAGCCGGCCGCGGCGGCCGCGCTCATCGCCCGGCACCGGAGCTGAGCGGACTTTCACGAGCGACTCATCGTGAAACGACGAAGCCCCCGGCCTTTTACGGGGCCAGGGGCTTCGGGAGTCACAGGTGGGTGACGGGCACTACTCGATGGGCATGAAGACCTTGAAGCCCGTGCGACCGCTGTTGGTCGTGTTGCGCTCGATGAAGTCGCTCGCGGAGGAGTGGCCGTCGCCGAGGGTGACGGCCGTGTGGCCGTAGATGCTGCCCAGACGCGAGGAGGTGCTCTCCCAGGTGAGGACGAGGCCCGGAATCTTCAGCGCCTCCTCCAGCGTCATGTCGACCTGCTTGAACTTGTCGCGCGGCAGGTTGTTATCAATCTGGTTGCCATTGCCCGACACGCCAATGCCCAGCGCGTTGCTGATGGCCCGGCTCACGCCCGTGGCGCAGAGGCCCTGGCTGTTGTAGCCGCCCATGCCCATCGCCGCCGCGCGGGCCGCCTCGGCCAGACGCTGCATCTTGTTTGACGCGTTGCTGGGCCCCACTCCCGTCGGACCGCCCACGTCCGTCCCGCCGTTGACGCCCTGCTTGCGCCCACCCGCGTCGAACGTGTCGCGCGTGGAGTGGCCAATGCTCAGGTTGGCACCCGCGAAGATGAGGTCGGGGTTGGAGATCTTGTTGTCGCGGGCCAGCTTGTCGACAGTGGTGCCGAAGCGCGCCGCGAGGCCGGAGAGGGTGTCGCCAGGACGGATTTTGTAGTTGGACATGGTGGCTCCTGCGACAATTCTCGGGAGTTCCATGACTGAGTTGCGCCCCACTTCCTCGAATCTTGGTATTTTTATAGAACTGTAACGTTCCAGCCCTCCGCCCAACGAAAAAGGCCCTGCCGGGTGGGGCAGGGCCTTCGGTTTCAGCGGGTTAGCGAAGTTCTACGCGGTGCGTCACTCCGAGTACTCGTACTGGGCCACCAGCCGCCAGTCGCGGTTGTAGGTGCGGTTCCGGGTGAACCAGCCGCTGTGGCAGCTGCCCGTGTTGGTGGCGTAGTAGCCGTAGACGAAGCCGTTGCGGAACTTGGCCGACAGCGTGGGCGTGCCGGGGTTCTCGCAGGGCTGGGTGACGCGGACGGACTGGTAGGCGGCCTCGGCGTAGACCTCTTCCTGGCCCTCGAAGTCATAGAGGGAGTGGACGCGGGTGTTGGCGAGGGGGCCGAGCACGGTGGCCTGCTGGGCGTCGGTCTGCGTGAGGAAGGCCTGCAGGTGGGCCAGCGTCGCGGCCTCGGAGGTGATGACGCCCGTGAGGTTGTGCACGGCGCCGTCCGTGTCGGAGAGCGCGGCGCGGATGGCGGCGATGCCACCCGAGCCCTGGTAGACGGCGGTGTCACCCCAGGTGAAGCTCAGGGCGGTACCGGCGGTGTAGGCGCTGAGCGCGCAGGAGCCGTTGGGGGCCGCGGGCGTCACGAGGATGATCTTCCGGAGCCGGTGCTCGGGGTTGAGCAGGGCGATGCACTCGTTGCCGGCGACGCCGTCGTAGTTTCCGGCCGGGCGTACCGACTCGACGATGTTGTAGACGCGGAAGTTGGGGTCCGTGACCTCCTGCTCGGCGGCCTGGAGGGTTTCAGTGTCGGTGTCCGTCTCGGGACCGAGACAGCCGACAACGAGGGAAGATGCGAGGACAAGGGAAGAGAGGCTGAGTGTGGTTCGCATGGCAAAGCAGGATAGCACGCATGCTTTGAGCGTTTCCCAATCATTTCTCTGATGTCGTTCCCGATACATATCCGACACATGGAGCGGGTAGGACAGACGTCCCGTGGAGAGGTTCCCTAACGGGTGCCGGGCGCGGGCAGGCTCGAAAGAATGCTCATTCGCGCGGGGCCGCCGAACACCGAGGCGGGCACTCCGAGCACACCTTGTTCAAGGAGCTCGTCGAAGGAGCACCGTGAGGTGGAGAAGTATCCGACGCACGGTGAAACACGGAGCTCGGGCCGGCCGGTGGTGAACGCATCCAGGGTGCGTGCGCGCCCGGCCAGGAGTTCGCTGACCTGTGCGGGCCGCGAGGCATGCTCCGTGAGTGCCGCGTAGCCGATGCGCAGCTTCCGTTCGTCTTTCGGCAGCGGCGCGAAGACGGCCCGTGCGTCCTGCCGCCAGCGCGAAGGGGTGATGCACAGCCCCACGTGGTCGGGGAGGAGCCAGCCCTTCGAGAGCGAGGCGAGGACGAACGCGAGGTCTTCGTGCACCAGCCGTTGCGTCCACGCCGTCGGCGGTGTCGCGTACGCGGAGTCGATGAGCAGCACGCGCCTTTCGGGCCCGGCGCGAACCCAGTGCTCCACGCGTTCTGTTTCTTCGCGCGCAAGCGTGCGGCCCCAGGGCTTGAGCGGCTCGCAGAGGAGGAGCGCATCGATTGCCTCGAGCGCGGGCAACCCGTCTCGCGCGGGGAATCGAACGACGTCGACGCCGGCCTCCTCCGCGAGCTGGAGGTACACCGGATACACGTCGTCGGGCACGCCGACGCGGGCGTTGCGTGAGGCCAGCCAGCCGAACAGCGCGCTCAAGGAGCGACGCACGCCGTGACTGACCTGCGTCCGGGACTTGAGCTGGGCATCCAGCCCCAGGTGCGCGAGGAACCGCTCGGCGAGGTGACACCGATACGGTGCTTCGGGATGGGTCGACGGCTCGATGGCGGCGAAGGCCGGCGCGAGGCTGCGATAGACGTTGAGCTCCGCCAGGTCGACCAGCTCGGGACGTCTGGCCCGCCACTCGTCCCGCAGCGAGAGAAAGGCGTCGTGTCTCATCGGCGCAGCTCCGAGGCCGGGTCTTCCAGCGAGGCCAGGCAGGTCCCATCGCTCATGAGGTTCCACGAGCGCACCAGCCGATGGGTTCGCTCCCAGCCGACGGAGGGCTCGGTATAGGCCGCGACGCGCAGCACGCGATTCGCCACCTCTCCCTCGAACACGGGGCTGCCCCACGGCAGCTCGGCGACCTGGGTGAAGCCGGCGGCGTCCATCGCGCGGAGCACCACCTGGAGCGGCACCTGGTTCGCCTCGCAGTACCGGTTCACCGCGCTGGGCGCCCAGGCGTTCTCGGAGAGGCTGGAGACGTAGAGCTCCTTGAAGCAGACCTCGTGGAAGCCTTCGCGCGCGCTGCGTTCGAGGTAGGCCTGGACCTTGGCCACGTCATCGACTCCGCCTCGCTGAAGCACGCAGATGGCCCGGCTGCGAAGGCCAAAGGCGCGCGCGAGCGCACCCGAGTCGACGGACAGGCCCATGATGCGCGCGTCGTCCTCCCGGGTGACGCCATGACGACTGACGGCCAGCGTGGCGAGTCCCTCGTCACGCAAGGCGTGCAACTGCTCCGCGTCGAGCCGCGCGCCGTTGGTGATCAACAGCGTCTTCGAGAAGCGCTCGGAGAGGCCCCGGACCAGCGCGCGCAACTGTCCAGGCGCCAGCAGGGTCGGCTCGCCGCCTCCGGTGATGACGGCGCGCTCCGCCCCGCGCGAGCGCGCGAGGTCCGCCCAATGCAATTGCTCCTCGAGCGAGACGCTTCGCTGCCGCGCGAGGTCGGAGGCGCTGGCCTTCGAGAAGCAGAACGCGCACTTCGCCTGACAGGCCTTCGCCACGGGCAGCACGGAGAAGGTGCGAGGCCGGCACTCGGCCCAGGGCACGAGGCCCGAGTCGTCGAGCAGGAAGGCCTGGGCGGTGACCTCCTCGTGGAGGGTGGGCCGCAGCGTGCCGGCGTCGTCGACCCAGGCCACGCCGCTCAGCGGCACGTCGGGCGCGGGCCAGCGCCAGCCGATTCCCGTGCCGGTGGTGTCGTTGGGGCGCATCGCCCGCGTCCCGGAGGTCGGAAGTCGCGCGCGCAACGCGACGACGCGGTCCTTGGCGCGACCGAGCTTCGCCACCAGTCGCCGCGCCTTGTCGAGCCCGGGCGTCCAGGGCTCGTCCTCCCTCAACATGTAGAACGCGTCGGGGAAGGTCGACTCGGAGATGGACGCCTTCGAGTACCGCATGCGGTAGCGGTCGAAGCCACGCAGCCAGTTCGAAAGCGGGATGAAGGCGACGAAGGCAGTGTCCATGGCGAAGCCAGTGTCGCTGGACCCTGACTTCGTGTCAATGGTACACCTAGCTTCCGGGCGGAGCCCGGCTCAGTGTCGCGCCTTCTTCTGTCCCGCGTTGGTGGCATCCGCGAGCAGGCACATCACCGAGTAGAGGTTCATCGTGTAGAGGTTGTTCTCCGGCTCCAGGTCCGCCGCCTTCTGGAACAGGGTGGTGGCGCGCGCGTAGTCGCGGTGGTGGTTGACGACGATCATCCCCAGCCGGTTGTAGAGCGGCGCGGGTGAGGGCAGCAGGCCGATGCCCCGCTCCAGCAGCTCGACGGCCTCCGACCACCGACCTTCCTGCTCCATCCGGATGACGCGCTGGAGCAGGTCCTCGTTCGCGTCCCCCGCGCGAGGGACAGGGGCCTGCGTCACCGGCCGAGGCGCGGGTGGCGGCGGCGGCGCTGCTTCCGAAGCGGCTTCCCGGCTGGGCGCGGGAGTGGGAGCGGGCCGCGCCATCGGAGGAGGGACCTCGTAGAGCTGGGTGACACCTCGCTCCTCCAGGGACGCGAAGAGCGCGCGCAGCTCCACTTCCGCGAGCTGGGTGATGAGCGACAGGTCCGCCAGGGACGTGTGTCCGTCCACCAGCGACAGCACATATGCCTCGAAGGGGCTGAGCCTCAGGTTCGCAATCTTCAGCCCTCCGACGATGAAGGGCCGTGCGTTGGCGCCTCCCGTGGGGGCATCGAACGTCGAGGTGCGGGTGGCCTCCGTCTGGGGCGCTCGGGGCGTCCCGGAGGTTCCATTCGGCTCGGGCTGGGTCAGCAGGGCGCGCACCAGCGACACGTTGTCGCGAGGAGGCAGGTCCTCGACATGGCGCACCAGCAGCAGCTCGCAGCGCGGACACTGGAAGTCCTTGGGGAGCGTCGGCGCGCCGCAGTGGGGACAGGCGTCGTCTTCCGGTGGGTGCTCGAAGGCGTCAGCCACGGCGTAGTAGTGCTTGCGGATGGCCGCGCGGATGGACCTGCGAATCGCGACGAAGGGCAGCACCTGGGTGACGCCCACCGTGCGAGCAATCTCTTCCAGCGCGCGCTGTCGTTGGGGCTCCGCGATGGCCACGCTGAGCACCCCCTGCGCCAGCCGCAGCGGCATGAAGTCGAAGCCCTCCGCCAGCCGCACCGGCACCTGCTCCAGCAGGGCGGGGCTCACCGTCGCCTGGGCCAGCTTCTCCGTGGAGACGAACCGCGTCTCGAGCTCCCGTGCCAGCATGCGCAGGATGGGCGTCTCGTCCACGCCCAGCCGCACCAGGCACTCACCCAGCTTCTGCCCGGTCTCCTGCTGATGGGCGAGCGCCCGGGACAACAGCTCCGGCGTCAGCACGCCCTCCAGCACCAGCCGCTCCCCGAATCTCCGCGTCATGGGTTGATTCAAGGCGTTGTCCCACCTCCGCGTCCACTGGAAGCAAACGCGAGGGCTCTCGGAGAGGGCCCGTGCACGGCCAGGCGCGGGGCTCAGTGAATCATGACTCACCCTTCAACTTGGGAGGCGCCCTGTGGTTCCGTGTGTTGTCGACGCCGACACGAACAGGCTCCTGGGTGAGCGCTGCCACTTTAGAGCCGGTAGCCGCCGGTGACTTCGATGCGCTGGCCGGTGACCCAGCCGGTTTCGGGGGCGAGCAGCATCGCGATGACACCCGCGACGTCGTCGGGTTGGCCCATGCGCCCGAGCGGGGTCTCCGCCGCGACGATTTTCTGGAGTGCGGGGTCTTGCATGACGCCTCCTCCGAAGTCCGTGACGATTCCTCCCGGCGCGACGACGTTCACGGCGATTCGGCGAGGGCCCAGCTCCACGGCGAGCGCGCGGGTGAGCACCTCGACGGCGCCCTTGACGGCGGCGTAGACGGAGAAGCCCGGGTACACGTAGCGCGCGAGCCCCGTCGACATGTTGACGATGCGCCCGCCGTCGACCATCAGCGGCAGGAGCTTCTGCGTCAGGAAGAACGTCCCCTTGAAGTGCACGTCGACCAGCTCGTCGAAGGTGGCCTCGGACGCCTCGATGAAGGGCGTGTAGCCGCCGATGCCCGCGTTGTTGACCAGGTAGTCGAAGCGCTCGCGAGACCAGGTCTGCTTCAGCGCCTCGCGGACCTCCGAGGCGAACGCCGCGAAGGTGCCTGCCTTGCCTACGTCGAGCTGAAGGGCGACGGCCAGGCGTCCCTTGGCTTGGATGGCCGTGACGACGGCGTTCGCCTCTTCGCGGCCCGTGCGCCAGGTGAGGATGACGTCCACCCCTCGGTCGGCGAGCGCCAACGCGGTGGCCCGGCCAAGGCCTCGGCTTCCTCCGGTGATGAGGGCAATAGGGGCATGGGAAGGCTTCGTGCCAACGGACATGAGAATTCCTTTCAGGTGTCGCGTGATTTCTGGCACGGATTGTTCCTACGCTCCCTCGTCGTTACTACAGACAAGTTCCCCCTATACGGACGTCTTCGTTCCCTGGTCACCTGGAGGTAACCATGCCGATCATGAAGGAGCTCCCGCTGGTTCCGGCGGAGCGCGCGCTGAAGGTGATTGGCGGGCGCTGGAAGGTCTTCGTGCTGTACTTCCTCTTCGAGGGCCCCAAGCGGCTCTCGGAGCTGCGGCGCGTGATTCCGGGGGTGAGCCAGAAGGTCCTGGTGCAGCAGCTCCGTGAGATGGAGACGCACGGAATCGTGAGTCGTGAGGTGTTCGCCGAGGTGCCGCCGCGGGTCGTCTACACGGCGACTTCGCTCGGGCTCAGTCTGCGCCCCATCGTGGGCGCGCTCTGTGACTGGGGCCGGCTCCATGCCGCCGAGCTCCGCGCGCTCGACGAGCCCGTGACGTCCACCCCGAGTCGCTCTCGCAAGCCGGGGCCTCACACTCGCGCGAGACCGGAGCCGCGCCTGCGTTCCCCGGCGTGAGCAGGGCACGCTGATTCACTGACAGGGGGAATGCCACCCCAGCGGATGAGCTGTGCGAGGTGTGCCGAGCAGCCGCATCCGCTGGCGCCCGAGGGGCTGCTGGCGCGGCGCCTGGCGGCAGCGCGGATGGTCCCCGGCGGATGGGCTGCTCGAGTCGTGTCGAGCAGCCGCATCCGCTGGAGCCAGGATGACGGGTAGCACCGCGCTCAGCGGGCCTGGACGCGACCCTGACGTCTTCGCAGGGGCAACGCCAGGAGCAGCAGCACCAGCGGAGCGAAGGTGCCCGCGCCGCCCGCGCTGCACCCACGGCCCGCGATGACGAAGTCATCGTTGCCGTCCAGCGGGTTCGTCCCGCCGGAGACTTCCTCTCCATCGTCGGCGCCACCGAGGTCGGTGTCGGCGTTGTTCGGGTCTGTCTCGCCGTTGCCGAAGACGCCGTCGTGGTTGGCATCCTCCACACCGTCCGCCAGGCTGTCGCCATCCGTGTCGGGGGTGAGCGGGTCGGTGGGGTTGCTGCCCTTCACCTCCACGCCATCGCTCAGCCCGTCGTCGTCCGTATCGGGGTTGTTGGGGTCCGTCTCCGTGGCGTCGACGCGGCCGTCGTGGTCGGCATCCTCTTCGCCGTCATTCAAACCGTCCCCGTCCGTGTCCGGCTTCTTCGGGTCGGTGGTGGTGCTCGGGTCCGTGTCGGGACGGAAGTGGGGCGAGTCGCGGTCCGTGTCCGCCGGCGCACTCTCCAGCGTCACGCCCAGCTCGGTGCCATCCAGCAGGCCGTCGTTGTCGCTGTCCGGGTCCAGCGCGTCGATGAGGCCGTCACCATCCGTGTCGGTGATTCCGTCCAGGCCGTCTGGCACACCGTCGGAGTCGGTGTCCGCGTTGTGTGGGTCGAGGCCCAGCGCGATTTCCGTCGCATCGTCGATGCCGTCGAGGTCGGAGTCGAGGTCGTCCTCGGGCCGCAGGGGGTTGGTCTCATCCGCTTCGACCCGGCCGTTGTGGTTGGCGTCCTCGATGCCGTCGCGCACGCTGCCGCCATCCGTGTCCGGGTTGAGCGGGTTCGTCACCGTCGTCGGGTCCGCGTCCGGTCTGAATCGCGTCAGGTCCGTGCCGGTGCCCTGGGGTTCGGTGAGGCCCAGCTCCAGGCCATCCGCGAGCAGGTCGCCGTCAGTGTCCGCGTTCTTCGGGTCCGTCTCACCCGCGTCGACGACGCCGTTGTGGTTGGCGTCCTCATTGCCATCCAGCAGGCCATCGTCATCCGTGTCGTCATCGAGCGGGTCCGTCCCCGCGACATTCACCTCGATGCCGTCTGGCAGGCCGTCACCGTCCGTGTCGGCGTTGTTCGGGTCGGTGCCCAGCACCACTTCCTCGGCATCCGTCAGCCCATCTCCATCCGCGTCGGCGGTGACGACCCATGTGTAGCTGGCCGGCGAGTCGTCCACGTTGCCCGCCGAGTCCACCGCGCGCACGTTCATCACGTGTGTTCCCAGCGCCAGGTCCGTGAGACTCACCGGGTCCGTGCAAGGAGCGTAGGCCGCTCCGTCCAGGCTGCACTCATAGGTGACGCCCGCCTCGTTGGAATCGAAGTCGAAGATGGCCAGGGCAGGGGCCTCCGTGAGCGGCGGGCCGCTCGCGATGAAGGTGTCCGGCGCCGTGGTGTCCACCGTCCAGGTGTAGGAAGCGGGCGTGGGGTCCACGTTGTCGTCCGCATCCCGGGCGCGGACCTCCAGCGTGTGCTCGCCATCGGTCAGGCCGAGCAGCTCCAGCGGGTTCGCGCAGGCCGCGAACGTCGCTCCGTCCAGGCTGCACTCGTACGTCACGGGGGACTCGTCCGAGCCGAACCCGAAGGTCGCCGAGGTCTGGCGGGTCAGCGAGGGAGGCGTCTGGGTGAAGGACGTCTCCGGTGGCTCCACATCCACGTTGAACGTGTGGGTGACCCCTGCGCTGGTGTTGCCCGCCGCGTCCGTCGCCGTGACAAAGACGGTGTGCGGACCGTCCGCGAGCACCGAGCCGCCCGGGAGCGTCCACTGTCCCGAGCTGCCCACTTCAACCGAGCCGAGGGTGACGCCATCCACCACCACCGTCACCGTGCTGTCCGGCTCCGAGGTGCCGGCATACGTCACCGTCGCGGTGTCGAGCACTTCGCCCTGGGCGGGGAAGGTGATGGCGACCACGGGCGCCAAGGTGTCCACCGTCCACGTGTGAGTGGCCGGCGAATCGTCCACGTTGCCCGCGGCGTCACGCGCGCGAACCGCCAGCGTGTGCTCACCGTCCGCGAGGGGCCCCAGCTCCGCCGGCGTCGTGCATGGCGCGAAGGCCGCTCCATCCAGGCCGCATTCGTAGGTCACCGAGGCCTCGTTCGAGGAGAAGACGAAGGCGGCGAGCGCCTGGTTCGTCAGGGCCTCCGGACCGCTGTCGATGCGCGTGTCCGGCGCCGTGGTGTCCACCGTGAAGGTGACGCTCGTCGAGGCGCTGGTGTTGTCCGCCGCGTCATTCGCCGTGACGACAGCGGTGTACGTGCCATCCGCCAACGTGACGGGGAGCGTGAAGGTCCAGTTGCCGCTGGAGTCCACCGGGATGGGGCCATGGGTCGTACCGCCCACCGTCACGTGCACCGTCTCCGCGCCAACGGCCGAGCCCGTGAGCGTCACGATGCCGTCAGGGAGAACCTCGCCCTGGGCCGGCGAGGTGATGACCGGAGCATTGGGAGGCGTCATGTCCACCGTCCACGTGTACAGGGCCGGCGAACTGTCGACGTTCCCCGCGGCATCCACCGCGCGGACCGCCAGCGTGTGCTCGCCCTCCGTGAATCCCTCGAAGGTGTCAGGGCTGGTGCACGCCGCATAGGCCGCGCCGTCCACGCTGCACTCGAAGGAGGAGCCGGGCTCGCTGGCGGCGAACTCGAATGTCGCCGCCGACTCGTGGGTGAGGGCGCTGGGGCCAGAGGTGACGAGGGTGTCGGGCTCCGTCGTGTCCACCGTCCAGGTGTACTCGGCGGGTGACGGGTCCACGTTGCCCACCGCGTCCACCGCGCGCACGCGCAGCAGGTGGTCACCCTCCGCGAGGCCCGAGGTCGTCAGCGGAGAAGCGCAGGTCGCGAAGGCCGCGCCATCCAGGCTGCACTGATAGCCCACCGCGCCACCTTCGGAGCGCAGCTCGAACGAGGCAGACGTCTCGCGCGTGAGCTGCTCCGGACCGGAGTCGATGAACGTCTCGGGCCCGGTCATGTCGATGAAGAACCCGTGGGACGTCGCACCGGAGCTGTTGCCCGCGGCGTCCACGCCAGTGGCGGAGACGGTGACAGGGCCTTCTGGCTGCGCCACCGGCAGGGTGAAGCTCCAGTCGCCGCTTCCATCCACGGCGATGGGGCCATACGTGACGGTCCCCACTTCCAGATAGACGTAGCCGCCGGGCTCACCGGTGCCCGTGAGGGTCGGCGTCGCCGTGCCCACGACGGCGCCGCTCACGGGCGAGACGATGGTGGGTGCCATGGGCGCCACCGTGTCCACCGTCCACGCGTAGGTCGCGGGCGTCGGGTCCGCGGTGCCCAGGCCGTTGACGGCACGCACCGACAGGGTGTGACTGCCCTCCGCCAGGTTGCTGAACGCCACCGGGCTGGTGCAATCGGTGAAGGCCGCGCCGTCCAGGCCGCACTCGAAGCGGACGCCGCCGTTGTCCATGCGGAGCACGAAGGAGGCGGACGTCTCGCTCGTGAAGACCGCTGGACCGGAGTCGATGTACGTCTCCGGCGCGGAAAGGTCGATGGCGAAGTCGTGGGAGGTCGCCTCGCTGGTGTTGCCCGCGGAGTCCGTCGCGGTGGCCTCCACGGTGTGAGGGCCCTCGGCGAGCGCGTCCGGACTGGGGAGGCTCCAGTGGCCGTCGATGTCCGCGGTCACCGTTCCCAGCACTTCGCCATCCACCACCACGGTCACCTGGGCGAAGGGCCCGGCGGTGCCCTCGAAGACAGGCGTCGCGGTGGCGAGGATGACATCGCTTGCGGGCGCGCTGATGACCGGGGCCTCTGGCGCCTCGGTGTCCACGGTGAAGTGGGTCATCGAACTGGGGTCGCTCACGTTGCCCGCGGAGTCCGTGGCGGTCGCCGTCGCGGTGTGAGGTCCCTGGTCCAGCGGCGCGGGTGGAGTGAACGTCCAGTCACCCTGGGCATTCACGGGAGCGGTGCTCAGCACGATGCCATCCACCGTCACCGTCACCAGCGTGCCCGGCTGCGCGGTGCCGGAGATGACCGGCTGCTGCGTGGGCACGACGACGCCGTTGGCGGGGGCCTCGATGTGCGGTGCGTCCGGCGCCGTGGTGTCCACCGTCCAGGTGCGGGTGGCCGGGGTCGGGTCCACGTTGCCCGCGGCATCCACCGCGCGCACCGCGAAGGTGTGGCTCCCGTCCGTGAGCCCGGTGTGCGTCACGGGGCTCGTGCAGGAGATGAAGGTCGCCCCGTCGAGCGAGCACTCGAATGTCGCGGGGCTCTCGGTGGCGGTGAATGAGAACGTCGCGCTGGTCGCCGCCGTCGTCCCCGTGGGGCCACCGGAGAGGAGGGTGTCCGGAGCGGACGTGTCGATGGTCCACGTGTACGTCGCGGGGGTCGGGTCCACGTTGCCCGCGCTGTCCACGGCGCGGACCTGCAGCGTGTGGCCACCCTGAGCCAGCGCCAGGAAGGTCTGTGGATTGGGGCAGGGGGAGAACAGCACCGCGCCATCGAGCCTGCACTCGAACGTCACGTTGTTCTCATTGGAGCTGAAGGCGAACGCGGCCGCCGCCGAGTTGCTCACGGCCGGTGGGGTGCTGGCGAAGGTCGTCTCCGGAGCCACCGAATCCACCGTCCACGCCCGGGTCGCGGGCGAGGCATCCTGGTTGCCCACCACGTCGCGGGCGCGCACCGCCAGGGTGTGGTTGCCCTGGGCGAGGCCGCTGAAAGTCACGGGCGTCGCGCACGCCGTGAAGGCCGCGCCATCGAGCGAGCACTCATACGTCACCGGTGTCTCGGTGGCGTTGAAGGTGAACGTCGCGCTGGTGGAGGTCGTCAGCCCGGATGGGCCGCTGACGATGGTGGTGTCGGGCGCGACGGTGTCGACGATGAAGCTGACCTGCGTGGGCGGACTGGCGTTGCCGGCCGCGTCGCGGGTCGTCACCGTGGCGGTGGTGGAGCCCTCGGGGAGCGCGCTGCTGGTGCAGGACCAGGTGCCCGTGCTCGCGTGGGCGGGAGCGGTGCAGACGACGACGCCGTTGACCACCACGCTGACGGTGCTGCCGGGCTCGGCCGTGCCGGAGAAGACGGGGGTGTTCGTCGCCACGGTGCTTCCGTTCGCCGGAGCCGTCACCACGGGCGCGTCGGGGACGGACACGGTGATGTGGGTGGGGCCGGTGGTGGTCGACGAGGGAGCGCTGGTCGCGGAGCTGGCGGGAGCGCCCTTCTCACCCGAGGCGGTGATGGTGGCCTGGTTGGCGATGACGCCGGAGGCCGCGGCGTTCACCACCGCGCGGAAGCGGACGGCGGTGCTCTGCTGGAGCTGAAGGGAGCCCCCCAGCGTCGCCGTCGCGCCCGTGCCCAGCCGGACGGTGATGACACCCGCCGCGCTGACCTCGCCCACGTCGTCGCCCAGGGCGTCCGTCAGCGCGCCCGCGTTGGGGCCGGAGACGATTCGCAGCGAGCCCGGCTGGTAGGTGAGCTGGGAGGGAAGGGGATCGCTGAAGACAGTCTCGATGCTGACGTCGTCGCCCGTGTTGGTGGTGACGATGGTGTATTCGATGACGTCGCCACCGCGCAGCGAGCCATCCGGACGCGGGTTCACCGCCGTCGCCGTCTTGTAGGTGTTCGTGAAGTCCGGCCGGAGCGTGGCGATGGACGTCGCGAAGGCGCCAAGGATGTATGTGTCATCCGTGGACGTGGCTCTCAGCGTCATCGACGTGGCGCCTCCCGTCACGCGGTGGGTGATGTCCACCACGTCCATGTCCACCCCAGACATGCTCGCCTCCGCGCCCGTCAGGCGGGGCCGGTCATTGGCATGGGTGGAGGGCACGCCGAGGACGGAGCGTGTGCTGTTGAAGAAGTTGTTCGCGGTGTTCGCGGCGTCGGAGATGCTCACGCCATTGACGAGGAGCTGGTCGCCCTTGCGCGTGGCGTCTCCCTCGAAGGCCAGCACCCCCAGCTTGGCATCGAAGCCGGCCGGAGGGACGTTGAAGCCAGACAGCGTCACCGTCTGGGGATTGCCGCTGCTGACGTAGTCCATGCCGTCGAAGAGCGTCAGGTTGCGGAGGGGCGAATCCGGGTGCCGGTAGAAGATGACCAGGGCCCACGCGCTGAACGGGTTCGTGCTGTTGAGGTTGGTGAGCGGCACGGCGTCCACGCCACTCACCTCATAGACGCCCGTGCCGTGGGTGGCGACCAGGCTGGTGACGTCCGCGGAGGACTCGTAGATGTAGGCGTTGTTCGGGGTGTAGGTGTGCGAAACATCCGCGGTCAGCATCTGCGAGAAGACCCCGGGGCGGCTGAACTCCGCCGTCGTGTCCGGACTCCGCTGCGACGTGGTGGTGGACAGGTGCGCGGCCCAGTACAGCCGGGCATACGTCACGATGGCGCCAGCGGGGACGTTGAGCGCGGCGCGGCTCCGGGCATTGGTGGGGCTCACCGAGGTGTTCGCCGTCGCCACGCCCGACTGGATGGTCCAGAAGACGTCCACCGCGTCATCCGAGGTGTTCGACCCGCAGGCTCCCACGGTTCCCACCAGCGGGGTCGGCACACCGCTGGCGCAGTCGTGGGCCAGCGTGTTGCCCACCATCAAGAGGTCGCCGCGCTGGTTCGCGGTGTGGCGAAGGACAGGGGCCGCCATCGCCGAGCCCGAGGCCACCAGCAACAACAGGGGAAGCAGCCATCGCGGGCGCACGGCGCGCCTGGTGCCGGGACGAGGAGACGTGGAGGACATGGGAGTACCAGGGCGGGCGAGGAGAGGGGGCACACGACGGGAGGGCGAACCCGCCAGGAGCGATGCGACAGAAACCGGGGATTGGCCGGGGGGCGCGGAATCCCAGCCAGATGTTTCACGCTGGGGAGAAGGCTCGTGGGGGAATGCCGCTCGCGCTGTCACGGCCTCGCGAAAAAGCAACGAGGGTGCCAGCTTGAAACATTGAATTCACCGCTCGGTTGTCTGGATTTGGAGCCAGCTGGAACCGTCCGCTGTCTCGGTTGTCCGAGGGCTGGATCCAGTTTCTGGAATCCGGACAGACGACGTCACGACCGGCGGGCAGGCTCGGTGGGCGGAAGTCTGGGATTACTGACTAACGCTTCCGTCGACACCGCATCGCGTCGTCACGTGGAGTGGGGCATGTTTCAAGCCGTTGAGACGGTGATACGTGCATACGGAGGCTCCCTGGCGGTCCTCCACGCGGCGGCGATGTGCAAGGCCGAAGGCCTGGACCCCCGGCGCGGCCATCGAGCACATCGTCCGGCTGCGCGGGGACGCGCGCATCACCCTGGGAGACTAAGGCAGCGTGCCCTCATAGAGGACGGTGAGGGAGATGATGCCATCGGCGCCAATGGAGCCGACGATGGGCTCCTCCTGGTGCTTGGGGCTCATGTAGAACGACGCGAGCCCCACCTGACTCTCGACGGGCGCCGCCACCTCGGCGGTGAGGTCGAAAGGGGTGTCGCCCATGAGCTGGCGCACCTCATCCAGGGTCATCTGCACCGTCTTCCCGGACGTGTCCTTGACGAAGATGGGCGGCCCGCCCGCCGCGAGTTGCTGGGCCTGGAGCAGCTCGAACTGCCGCGGCGTGAAGTACTCCGCGCGCGCGGGCTTGGGCAGCCCCGCCACGAACTTCGCGAAACTCTGCCAGGCCACGTTGCCCTCGGCGCTCACCGGCGTGTTGCGAGCCCAGGCCTCGGCGATGCCCGGGTGGCGCGTGAGCATCACCACGCTCTCTCCCACGGTCCCCGTCTTCCCCGCGGACTCCCGCACCGCGAGCCAGAAGCGCTGGAAGAAGGGCATGCTCTCGATGGCCCCCGCCTCCAACTGTCCCGTGCGCACCATGCGCGGGTGGAGCCCGGTGGTGATGATGGTCTCCAGGCTTTCGATGGTCATGTCGCGCATGCCCCGGTAGCCGTGGACCCGGGAGCCGGCGGCGGAGGCCCCGAAGCGAGGCATGGGCGCGAGGACGCCCATTCCATCCACCACGATGTTGGCCGGGCGCGGCTGCGTGTCCACGCCGGGCAACTCCATCAGGCTGCTCAGCACGAAGGACGAGCCGAAGCTCACGCCGCCCTGGAGCGCGGCGGTATTCACGAACTGGGGGTCTCCCTTGAAGATGCCCTCCAGCGCGCCAGGCGTTCCCAACGCATAGGCGCCCACGCCTCCCAGCCCGTCCAGGGTGGCGCCGCGCAGCACGTTGCCCAGGCCACTCTGGCCGCGCGCGGCGGCGACGATGGACATGCGCATGCCGAAGTACGTGGTGAGCCCATCCACCACGCCCCCCGCCACCGCGTTGCCCAGGTGCAGCTCGCCCGTGGAGTCATACTGATTGCCGGCGTTGAGGGCGGTGCTCACCAGGGTGCTGGTGAGGCCCGCCGCGCCCGCCTGGAGCGTGGCGGTGCCCAGGGTGACGCCTCCCACCACGAGCGTGGTGGTCGCGGGAATCGCCGCCGCCGCGAGGATGGGGGCCGCCATCGACGCCACCATGCCCACTCCGGCGATGATGAGGCGGCGGCGGCCCTGCACGCTCTCGCCCATGGCGGCGATGGAGTCGCCATAACCAGGGAGGCTCGCGCGGAATGTGGCGTCCTGCGCGCCCGCCGCCGTCATCGCCTGGGCGACGAAGGCCGGGTCGTCGGAGGCGCGCACCAGGTCCGCCAGGGTCGACAGACTGTCGGCGTTGAGGGCGGCGTACTCGTTGAGCCGGGACTTCTCGATGGGGTTGCCGCCGTTGAGCACGTGGATGACGCCGGCGGTGAGTCCATCCGCGCCGTAGCGGCCCATGTCCGGGTTGGCGAGGTTGCTCGACAGGCCCGCCAGGTCGTCCAGATAGTCCGCCGCCTGCGCGGGCGTGAGCTGTCCGGATTGGACCGCCTGGGCCACCGTCCCGGCGGACAGCGGGTCGCCGAGCGCGGCCACGGCGGGGTGCCGAGCCAGCACGTCCGGAGGCGGCGCGGGTATCAGCGCATCGGGGAGGATGAGCGGCATGCCATCCGGTCCCATGGGGACCTGTCCGTCGGGGCCGAAGGCCCCCGTGAGGCCCTCCGTGACGGACTCGAGCTGGATGAAGGCGACGGCGGTGGCGAGGTTGCCGTTGTGGTGGTCCACCAGCTCCGAGGTGAGCTGGCGGTTGTCGAGGAACGCGACCAGCAGGCCATCGCGCTGCTCGGCGGTGGCGCTCTGGAGCAGGTCGCCGACGTGGCCATTGCGGAGCAGCTCGCCCATGCGGGCGGACTCGGTGCGGGCCAGCGCCGTATCACCCATGGCGTAGACGGTGCCCAGCCCCTTGCCGAGCGCCTCGCGGAAGTCCGCGTTTTCGAGCGGGCGGGGGCCCGCCTGTCGCGCGACGGTGAGGAAGAAGCGGGCCTGCGCTCCATTGGGGACGCCCTCGGTGCCGGGCAGTCCGGAGGCCACGTTCATGAAGTCATTGAGCGCCAGCATGCGGCTGCCGCTGTTGAGGAACGTGGGGTCGCTGGAGTCCGTCGGGTTGAGGCCCAGCGACGCGACGAACGACTCCATCCGCTCCGGGCCCACCGTGTCGAGCACGGCCTGGGCGGCGTCAGGCGTGGTGGCGGATTGCAGGGCCCAGGCGGCGATTTCGCCCGTGTGGAGTCCCCGCGTCGCGAGGGCCGGATCCATCGCGGCGCTCGCGACGGCCGCGGACATCTCCGGAGTGAAGCCACCGGCGGCGGTGGACAGTTGCTGCATGGCCATGGAGAAGCCCATGAGGTCGGCCTGGGGGCCTCTTGGCGGCGCATGGCGCGACACCATGGCGGTGGTGAGCGCGGCGAGCGCCTGGGGATTCTGCTCTCCGGAGTCCAGCCAGAAGGCATCCTGGTCGTCGATGATGGCGCCGATGTCCTGAGCGGTGGGGTTGGGCGGCAGGGCCTGGACGGCCTCGTCGAGGGCGGCTTGCTGCTGGGCGGTGAGGGGGCGTCCCTCCTTCGTGTCGGCCACGAGCATGTTCTGCACGGCGGCGGGGATGCGGGCCGCGTCGAGGGCCTGCTGTCGCTCGGCGGAGCCCGCGGGCGTGCTGAGCACGCGCTGCATGGCCGCGCCGCTCGTGGTGTGGACGAGTTGGTAGTGGCCCGCGGCGTTGAACTCCTTGAAGTTCGCGTAGCTGCGGCCGGTGGACGGGTCGAAGATGGACTCGCCCTGACGGATGACGGCGTGGCCCGTCGTTCCCTCCGCGCCGGAGCGGGTGTCGCGCAGGATGAGTACCTCACTGCGCGCGCGCAGCTGCGGCGTGGCCAGGGCCAGCCAGTCGCCCACCGCGTCCAGGCAGTTGCGCTGTCCGTCGCGGGTGTTCTCGGTCAGCAGGGTGGTGGCGGGAGCCGTCGTGGAGGGAGCCACCACGCCATCCATGGCGAGCAGCTGGCTCCGGGGTTTTTGCGACGTGTTTCCCTTCGTGGACAGCGACAGGGTGTCGCCGCCGAAGAACCCGCCGCGCTGAACCGTGGGGGCGGGAGGCGGCGGAGGTGGTGGGGAAGGCTTCGCCGCCGTCTTGGGCTTGGGAGGTGGCGGTGGTGGAAGAGGCAGTGGCTGCGGGTCGCGCTTGATGGTGCTCATGGTCATCCCCCTCGTGAAGGCCGGCTCGGAGGGGTGGAGTCGCCTACGCCCCTTCCGTGCCTCGATGACCCAGGCTGCTTCGGAGCGCCCCTGGCTTCCAAGGGGCGCCCCGAAGATTTAACTCGATTTAATCGGGCCCCGAGGGGACGGCCGGACTGCCCATCCCCTCGGGTGGGGAGTTCGCACGCTAGAAATCCCGAATCGAATCCATCACGGAGACCAGGGCGTCTCGGTTCAGGGGCTCGGCGGGAGTCCCACCGGTGGACCCGAGCTTCTCGTCCACCGCGTCGAAGATGCCCATGAGTGCGACATAGATGTGCTCGCGCTCCTCGGTGAAGAGGAAGGGCTTGCGAGCATCCAGCTTGTTGAAGCCCTCGGTGTAGGTCGTGACGATGGGTGTGAGCATGGCCACGAGGGCGGTGGCGCTGGTCTCCTCGGACGCGGCCTTGAGCGCGGCGGACCGGGCCTGTCGGTACAGCGCCGCTGCCTTCTTGGCCTGGGCCGCGCTGATGTTGTCGGCCCCGTCCCAGATGCGAAAGGGATTGTCCAGGTTCTCCGCCAGCCATTCGGCCTTGCGTGGCTGTCGCACGGACAGGTCCAACCCGTCGCGAGCCGCGGCCTTGTAGGCCTTCTTCACCTCGGCGGCGAGCTCCGCGGGGATGCTCGTCAACCAGAGCATCCCCAGATTCGGGAAGCGCTCCGGGCCAGGGAACTCGTCCGGCGTGATTCCAAACATGTCGTTCAGTGTCAGCGTGTCCAGTGCGGGGAGCGCCGCCAACTCGGCCGTGTTCCGCAGATAGCCCGGCGCTCCCCAGATGCGCAGCCCCGTCAGCTTCGGAAACCGTCTCACGATTCCAAGGGCATCCACGTCCCGGGCGGAATTCACATGCAGGTCGCCGAGGGCATCCAGTCCGGACCAGCCCATGGCCGGGTTGCTCGTGATGAGCGTCAGCCAGCGTCCGTCGGCCTCGGCGTGGATCCTCAGCTCCGGCCCGGCTTGTCCGACGAGGGACAGGTACTCCAGCCCTTCATTGAGGAAGACCTCGTGGACACCTGTCACCTCCAGCGTGAGCCGCGACAGATTGGCGCCACGCAGGTCGACGTGGCGCTCACCGTGGTTCCGCACGTCCGACTCATGGACAAAGGGGCGACGGCGGATGAAGTCGAACAGGCCGGGGATGGGGGCGTCGGCGTTGACGGACGTCAGGATGGGCAGTGCCTCGAACACCTTCAGGTCAGGGACCGCCGCGAGCCGGTCCGTGTCGAGCCGCCGCGTGGAACGACGCACCTCCAGGTCGCCCAGCATGAGCACCGCGCTCTTGTCGGGGTCGGCGTCCATCTGCTTGAAGAGGACGCGCTCGGCCTGGGGGATGGCTTCCCAGCGCCGCTGACTGTACGTGGCGCTGCCGGAGGGCCAGCCGCTGTAGCTGTTGACGTCCTCGACGACGAGGGGCGGCCGGTGGCCCACGCGCGTGTAGCCGCGTGGGATTTCGGCGGACACCCAGACGTGGACGCGGTGGTCCTTCCAGAAGAAGAAGTTGAAGGTGGCGGGCGCCATGGCCGCCACCGCCGCGGCGTCGGGCAGGGCGGGGCCCACCCAATCCAAGGCCAGCACGCAGGCCAGCTCGCTCTTCCCCTCGACCTTCAGGGCCGTCACCTGGACGGCGGTGTAGGCGTCGAGCCGAGGGGTATAGACGGCGAGGATGTCTCCAGGCGTGGGCTTCATGTTCGAGCGGATCCGTGCAGGTGGGGGAAGGGACCCAGTCTAGGGCACGGCCCCCCATGTCACCCTCCCGGATTGGGCGCATGAGGTCGCCCTCGACGCGCCCATCTGGGGCGGATGCGCTCGTGATTCGGTGCCAGCCTCGGGGTGTCCCGTGTGGGCCGGCCGTGCTCAGCAGCCGTAGAGGTACTTCAACGCGATGATATCGGTGCTGGTGAACTCACCGGGGGTGCCTGGCGGATAGCAGGCGTTCATGATCGAGCCCCCTGGCGCGGAGGTGCTGGGCGTTCCAGGGATGAGGATGGCCCCCACGCCAGCGGCCCCTTCGTTGACGCCAGTGCCGCAACTGTTGGCCTGGTTGTAGAAGTCCGAGTGGCGCAATCCCAGCGCATGGCCCAGCTCGTGGGTGATGACGTGCTCGACCACGTCCGCGGTGGCGGTGTTCAACCCGGTGCCGATGCGGATGGTGTTGTAGGGCCTGCCACCCGAGGGAAACCCGGACGAGCCGCTGGCGCCGGTCGTGGTCGTCACGCTGATGTTCGCGTCGCAGCTCGCGCTCGGCCCCCGCACCATGGAGAAACAGAGTCCCAGGACGTTGTAGTTGACGATGGCCTGGTCCAGGCCCAGGCTGAGTCGGGCGTAGGTGTTGAACGTGGCGGTGGGATTGAGGCAGATCCGCGTCACGGTGCCGGTGTTGACCAGATTGGTCGTCCGGTATTGCTCCGCGCTTCCCTCGGTCTGGAGCATCTCGCGCGAGGCCTGGAGGCTTACGTGCGCATCGCCTCCTACGTACACGTCATCCCCGATGGCCTGGATGTCGCGGGCCGGAAAGCCGGCTTCAATCAGGTTGGAGGTGATCTCCTCTCCGTCTCCCGGCGAGTCCTGCCCACAGCCGGCCAGCAGCGCACCACAGCTCACCACGACGACTGCCGCTCTCTTGAACATGGTCGTTTCCCCTCGCGTCCCGCAGCGGGTCCGCGCGCCCCCGGAACGGGAGCGCCGATGGGCAACAAACCACGTCAAATCAGGATTAATCAATTAACCTGTTTTCTGCCTTGCCCTGGCGGGTGAAGCGCTCGCGCAGGAGCTGGATGAAGTGGGTCAGCGGCGCTGGGCGCTGGCGGGATGCGCGGGTGACAGCGCTCCAGCGGCGTCGGATTCCCCGAGGGGTGAGCCGGACCGTGTGCAGCCCATGGCGCTCGGCCGGCAGCATCCATTCGGGCAACGCCGTCACGCCGATGCCGCCCCGCACCAGCTCTATCAACGCCTCGGTGAGCGGCACGGGGGAGACCCGCCGCGGCTCCAGGCCCGCGGGCCAGAACACGCGCGTGAAGATGTCGAGCTGTTCGCGAGGCGCGGCATAGGTGAGCAACTGCTCCGACACCAGGTCCTGCGCGGTGACGTGACTCCGTCGCGCCAGCGGATGGTGCTCGGGGACCACCAGCCGGAGCTCATCCGTGAAGAGCGCTGTCTGCGCGAGACGTGCCTGCCGGGGGACGTCCGTGGTCAACGCGAGATCCAACTCGCCGTTCAGCAGCGCCCCGAGCGGCTGACGCGTGGCCTCCAGGACGATGCGCAGCTCGACGCGCGGGTGCTCGGCCTGCCACCGCCCCAGGATGGGCGGCAACCAGCCATACACCGTGTAGCAGCCCGTGCTGAGCCGGAGCAGGTCGTCCTGCGGGTTCTCGCGGCAGAGGGCCTCGGCGTGGGCCACCTCGCTCAGGACCCGCCGCGCGGAGAGGAGCAGCGTCTCGCCCGAGCCGGTCAACAGGAGGCGTCGTTGCCGGCGCTGGAAGAGTTGGACACCCAGTCGCTCCTCGGCGTCGCGGAGTTGGTGGCTCAGCGCCGAGGACGTGAGGTGGAGCTGTCGGCTCGCCGCGGCCAGGCTCCCCGTGTCGGCGACCGCGGCAATCAGCTTGAAGTGACGGAGCTCGAGCATGCCGGGCAGCTTCACATGAACACGATTCAGCATCATCGCGAAATCGTTTCGCTGCACTCAGGACGGCCGCCTCCTTAACGTGGACATCCCACTGCAAGGAGCGCGGACGGATGCCCCACCCAGACAGCTTCCCGAGGACGCAGCACCCCGTCGTACCCCCGATGTCGTCCGTGCGAATCGACGACGTCGAGCCGGTCGTCATCGGTCCTGGCTGCCTGCGAAGGGACCTGCCGAGCACTCGTGACGTGAGGGTCTGGGTGGTGGACATGGCCCCCGGGAGTCAGTGGCCAAGCGTGGACGTCCACGACACGGGTGAGGAGGTCTTGGTCGTGAGCGGTGAGCTCATCGAAGGTGAGCAGCGCCTGGGGCC
This sequence comes from Myxococcus eversor, assembly GCF_010894455.1. Taxonomy (GTDB): domain Bacteria; phylum Myxococcota; class Myxococcia; order Myxococcales; family Myxococcaceae; genus Myxococcus; species Myxococcus eversor. The sequence goes on from NZ_JAAIXY010000005.1 coordinate 178,183, forward strand.
GGGCACCTACCTGTTCTTCCCTCCGGCGAGCCAGCATCAGCCGAGGACGGAGACGGGCGTGCGTCTCTTCGGTATCAACCTCGTGGCCTCCCCGGTGGTTCGATGAGCCGGGACTCTTCGAACCTCGAGCGCGGGCACGCGCTGGCTCGGCCGTCACGGACGGGGCGCCGGGACTTCCTGCGAGCGGCGGTCTCCCTCTCCGCGGGCGCGGTCCTGTTTTCTCCTGGCAAGGGCGGCGCGACGAAGCCCGCGGACAGCGCGGTGCTGCGCGCCCAGCGGCTGGCGTGGGCCGGCGTGCGGCTGCGGCTGGGACAGGACACGCTCTTCCTGGATCCGCTGAGTGACTCCACGGTGTGGGGGGCCGCGCTGAAGGATCCACTGGTCCCGATGGACGTGAGTGACGGTGGGCGCTTCGTGCTGGTGACGCACCGCCATCCCGACCACTTCGACCGGATGGCCGTCCGCCAGGCGCTGGGGGACACCGGCACGCTGGTGTGCCCCCCGGACATGGCCGCCGCCGCCGCCGCGTCGGGCTTCCGCGTGCGGTCCGCTCCGCTCTACGAGCCCATCCTCCTCAATGACTTCACCGCCACCGCCGTTCCCGCGGCGGACGGTTATGGAGATCCTCAGGTGTCGTGGGTCGTCTCTGGCGGAGGCCGCCGCGTCATCCACTGCGGCGACACGTTGTGGCACGGCTCCTGGTGGCACATCGGCCGTCAGTTCGGTCCGTTCGATGCGGCCTTCCTGCCCATCAACGGGGCGCGCTTCGGCTGGCGCAAGCCCGTCAGTGACGTGCAGGGCGTCCTGACACCGGAGCAGGCGGTCGCCGCGGCCGTGGTGCTGGGCGCGCGACTCCTCGTGCCCATCCACTACGGCGTCGCGCCCTCCGAGGACTACCAGGAGGTTCCTGGCGCGGAGGCGCTGCTCCTGGCGATGGCGCGGAAACGGAAGGTGAACGTGGAGCTGGCGCGTCCAGGTGAGTGGCTGACCTGGCAGGCTCGGACCTGATTCCTCACCGGGCTGCGTCACGTACTCCAGGTTCTGGTTTCGTCCACTGGGAGCGCGTCGGGACACCGAGAATGGCTTTCACGGCCGCGCTCGTGAGCTTGCCTTGTCGTTTCGACGCCCGCTCCTGTCTGCTCGACGACCGCTCCCTGGAAAAGGCCTTGCCTCACCCGCGAGCGTGCGCTCCAAGCTTCATGAGCACACGTCACGCGGGCGTGTGGATTCGCAAGGTGGCGGCTTCCATGGTGTCCGTTCGTTCTGTTGCGCTCTCCTGTCTCGTGGTGCTCGGCTTTGTCGTTGCTTGTGGCAAGGACTCTCCTCCTGGCCCTGTCGATCCCCCCGACGCGTCCGTGCCGGAGCAGTGCGACGGCGGCGGTGCCGCGCGGTGCGGCGGCGCCTGTGTGAATACCGAGGTCGACCCGGTGCACTGTGGTGGTTGCGACAATGCCTGTGCGAGTGGCCAGTCCTGTGAAGCAGGCGTCTGCGTCTCGCGCTGTCAGATTGACGGCCAGCAGGTCGACTCCGGGGCGGTGAACGCGGCGAACGCATGTGAGCAGTGCGTCCCGGAGACCTCCGCGACCACGTGGACGCAACGCGCGGATGGAACGCAGTGCGCTTCGGGACAGGTCTGCTCGGCGGGCGTGTGTGGCCCGAAGTGCTTCATCGACGGTGTCCTCCACGCCGAAGGCGAGCCGAATCCGGCGAACCCCTGCCAGGCGTGCTTGCCGGCGACGTCGACGACGCAGTGGTCGGCGCGCGGGAGCATTCCCCTGCTGGTCGGCGGTGCCGACATCACGGCGCAAGGTTGGACGGTGGTCCCCCAGTCGCCTTACTCGCTCACGTACGGCGCGGACTACGTTCGCCTGGAGACGTCGACGAACACTGGCGCGAGGACGAGCGGGCAGTTGCTCCTCTCCAAGGCGAATGCAATCGATGGAACGAAACCCTTCAAGCTCCAGGTCACGATGCAGGTCGAGTCGGCGAGCCGCCACAACCAGCTCGACAGCGGCGCCGCCATCCTGGGGAGCTTCACGCCGACGGTCGGCAACTCCGTGGACCGTGCGCAGATGATCTACCTCGACAGCGCGGCGATCGGCTGGGCGGATGACACGCAGTCCGCCGCGTTCTCGGTGGTTGATGGCGCGTACCACGTCTACGAGCTCTCGGTGGATGCGGCGAAGGTGGCCACGGTGAGCATCGACGGTGTCGCGAAGCTCACGCGGAACAACTTCACGACGAACGGGAACATCGCCATCGGTGACCAGACCAACGACCCGAATGTCGATGGCGTGACGCGCATCAAGTCCGTCGAACTGCTCTGTCCCTGATGCCGGAGGGCCCGTGGCGAGGCCCTCAGCCCGAGGCAGGTGGGCGGCGAGAGGCCGCTCACCGACTTGAGGTCGCCGCACCATCAGGATGAAGAACTCCTGGTCGAAGCGGCCTGAAGCTCGAGAGCTCCCGCCGCGAGGCGAGCCACGGCGGGAGCGTCACCTCGAAGTGGGGGCCATCGGGGGACTCCACGATAGACAGCTCGCCGTATCGCCCCCCACCGCAACGTGCACCTGAAGGGCCCTTTCTCCCTGACACAGGTGTTGCTCCCGCTGCTCGCCGAGGGTGCGGGCATCGTGAACCTGACGAGCGCGACGACGCGCATCGCCACCACGGGTGTGGCGCCGTACGCGGCGTTCAAGGGCGGCATGGAAGTGCTGACGCGGTACCTGGCCAGGGAGTTCGGCGCGCGGCGCATCCGCGTCAACGCGGTGTCGCCCGGAGCGATACGCACGGAGCTGGGTGGCGGGCTCACCGCCGAGTTCGAGGCCGTGCTGGCGGCGCAGACCGCGCTGGGCCGCGTCGGCGAGCCTGACGACGTCGGCCGGGTCATCGCCAGTCTCCTGTCGGAGGAGACGCTCACCCACATCCCGCTCGAGGGGCTGTGGGGCTTCTTCACCATTGCCCTCCGCGACGCGGTCCATGACGCTGTCCACCGAGCGGCTCCTCGGGGGCCTTCACGGAGGTCTCGATGACGCGCGGTGGTTGGATGTCGCTGATGTTGTGCTGCGGTGCACTCACGGTGGAGGCCGCCGAGCCGGCGGTCGCCGACTGTGACTTCCGGTTGGAGTGCCAGGTCGGAGCGCACGTGTTCTCGCTGGTCTTCGACTCGGCCTCCGGCGAGTGCATCGAGGACGACATGAGGGCCTTCGTGGAGACCTCCAGAGGGAAGGCCGAGCTGCCGATGGAGAAGGCCTGGTACGGCCCCATCTTCAATGCCGCGGACGGGAAGTCCGTTTGCCGGCTCGCCGGAGCAAAGGACTCCGGTGGCGTCTCCGTCTTCGCGGTGGATGCCCACCGCGCGCTGGCGTTCTTCACCCAGGACGACCGCCCCGGATACGAATGGGTGGGCGTGGCGCTCATCGACGCGGCGACGGGGAAGGTGCTCGACGTGAAGTCGCGGCTCGGGCAGTCGAAGGAGCGCGTCATCGCCATCTTGAAGACGCCGCGCGGCTTCAAGCTCCAGTTGATTCGGGAGCACCTGAAGGAAGTGCGGTGCGACTGCTCCGCCGCCTTCGCGGACGCCTGGATGGGCGTCGAAGTGGCCAACGGCCGGATTCAGGCGCGCTGGATGCAGTGAGGCGAAAGACCTCGGCCAAGGCCATGCGGTCCTCCGGCCGTCCCGCAACGACCAGGAATGGCCTCTTCCTCCGTAGAGACTCCAGGCGCCGCACCTTGGATGTGTCGCCCCTGGCCCAGTCCCTCCCGAGGAAATGGTTCACATGGCTCGAAACAGACGTCTTGGCGGCGGCATGCTGCTGGCCGCCGCATTGGTCTCCAATCGACGAGCCCGGTGTACCCCGTGAGAAGACCCATGGTTTCGACGTGGCCCAGGGACGAGCGGGTGTCGTCCTACCTCCAGGCACGCCGTGGAACTATGAGAACTTCCTGACCGCGCTGCGCAACCGCTCGGTGTTCCGCACGGCCCTGCCGCCAGCCTCCGGCTTCTTCATGGCCAATGGCCGTCCCATGGGGTCCGAGTTCGCGCTCGGCCCCAGTGAGCGGCGGCTCGACTTCACCGTGTGGGGGACGACCAAGGATGGCACCGGCGGCGGCAACCACTGGCTGGAGCTCCAGGTCTGGAGCCCCTTCCAGTCGGAACCCATCAAGTCGATTCCATATGACGACGACCAGCTCATCGACCTGAAGGAGGTCTTCTCGCTGACGCCCTACGAGTCCATCTACGTCGTCACGCTTCGGCAGGAATGGTGGCAAGCGGAGGTCATCATGGCGCCCATCTGGGTCACCAACCCCGTCAGCAAGCCGACCATCCACTTTGAGTCTCCGGTGGTCAGCCGTGGCTCCCAATACCCGTTCCTGGCCATCAGCGGCGGAGGCGACAGCTTGCTCCTCCAGCGGGCGACAGCGCAGGCCCCCAACACGTGGCAGACCGTCGCGACCATCACCAATACCTTCCTCTATCCCATCGACCACCGCAGCCAGCCGCGAGTCACCCACTGGCGGGTCGTGGACCCCTACCAGCAGACCGTGGTCTCCAATACGGCGACGCTGACCGTCACGGACGTCATTGATGTGTCGGCCTCCACCTCCTTCACGCCCGTCCTGGATGGGGATGACATCAGCGTCCACTGGGCGCACCCGGAGCCACAGTTCGTTGATTACTACCTGTCGCGGGACAACGGCCTGACGTGGAACAAGGTCGGAGAGGAGGGCTGGGGCTATACGTCGCGGACGTGGACCTTCGACACGGCGGGCCTGGGTGGCTCGACGGTGCTGCTGAAGGTCGTGGACCGCCACGACTCCAGCTACCAGGGCGTCTCCACGGCCATCCCCGTCTCCAATCAAATTCGGGTGACTTCGGGCAATGCCACCATCAATGCCATTGCGGCTTACACCGTCACAGACAGGAACAAGGGCTCATGCTGGTGGTCCAGCAACGGGAACGAGCAGTCGGTGTACATCAACATGGAGCGCGAGTACCTCATCAAGCGGATGGAGGTCGACTTCGGGTTGTGGAACCCTCGGACCTGGTACATGGGCATCAGCCTGAACGGGACCACCTGGAGCATGAATGACAGCGGGTCGATGACTTATGCGCCCAACCAGACGCTCGTCGCGGATTACAGCCAGCGCCCGGGTGGTGGGCTGATTGCCAAACACGTGCGGTTCTACACGTCCGGGACGTTTACCGGTGTGAGCTACTACTCCCACGTGTGTGAGGTCCGCCTCTACCAGTAGCGGGAGGGCGCGCGCCCCGTCGCGCCCTCCGTCACCCCTATGACGTCAACAGGGGACCGGTGCATGCGGTGGCGGCACGGCTCGTCGATGACTCGGGAGAGCGGCCCCAGTTCAGCGCGCGCTGGCCCGTGGCGACGGCGACCGAGCCCGGCATCCAGGCCATCACCGTCTCCGGGCCGCGCGTGAATGGGCGGTTCGTGAAGGTCACCTGCACCAAGGGTCCGCTGTCGCCCACCTGCGTCGAGGAGTGAGGGGCAGGTTGAAGGCGCTACGGGCCGGAACTGCGATAGGATGCGGCTCGCCGTAGTCGAACGTAAGGAGCAATACCGTGCCCAAGGGTCAAGAGAAGGCGAAGAAGGACAACAAGCCGAAGCTGTCGACGAAGGAGAAGCAGAAGAAGAAGAAGGAGAAGGCCGACAAGAAGAAGTAGCCCGGTCGGCCATCCAGAGCGCGCGCGCCTGGCCGCACCCGCTGCGAGCGGACGGGCCGCGCGACTCTGGAGCCCCGCTCCACCTCCAGCGGACGTTCTCGATGACCTGCCCCAGCGCGCCTGTGCGACAGTGGGCGGCATGTCTCGACTCGGAGGGTTGACCCGTCCGCGCACCAGCCCTGTGCTCATGGTGCTGCTCGGGATGAGCTCCATCCAGGTGGGTGCCTCGCTGGCCAAGCGGCTGTTTCCTGTCGTCGGTGCACAGGGGACGACGGCGCTCCGGCTCTTGTTCGCCAGCCTGATTCTGCTGGTCGTCTGGCGCCCCTGGCGCAAGCGCCTCACCCTCGCGGAGGCGCGCCCCATCCTCATCTATGGCGCCGCGCTCGGGGTGATGAACCTCACCTTCTACCTGGCGCTGGAGCGGATTCCCCTGGGCATCGCCGTCGCCATCGAGTTCACCGGCCCGCTCGCGGTGGCGCTCCTTTCGACGCGGAAGGCCGTCGACTTCATCTGGGCGGCGTTGGCCGTGGCGGGCGTCGTGATGATCCTCCCGCTCGCGGGGACGGCGGAGGCGCTCGACTGGGTGGGCGTGGGTTGGGCGCTGGTGGCGGGCCTCTGCTGGGCGCTGTACATCCTGTTCGGCCAGAAGGCGGGCGCGGCCGTGCACGGAGGGACGGCGACGTCGCTGGGAATGCTCACCGCGGCCCTGCTCGTCGCTCCCTTTGGCGTGGCGAAGGCGGGCACCGCGTTGCTGGACGCCTCGCTGCTGCCCTTCGTGCTGGGCATCGCCGTGCTGTCGAGCGCGCTGCCCTATTCACTGGAGATGGTGGCGCTCAAGCAGATACCCACGAGGACCTTCGGCATCCTGATGAGTCTGGAGCCCGCGCTCGGGGCGCTCGCGGGGCTGCTGTTCCTGGGCGAGCGGCTCTCGCTGATGCAGGGCCTGGCCATTGGCTTCATCGTCCTGGCGTCGGCGGGCAGTGCCCTCTCGTCGAAGTGAAGTCCGCGCCCCGGCCCTGCTAACATGACCTCCAGGGAGGGGCTCATGCGCGGACCATCCGTGGTGGCAATCACCCTGGGCGTGCTTGCCTTGGGCCTCGCCGGGGCGCTCCTCTTCTTCGGGACTCCTGTCGCCGAGCGGGCCGCGCCCGCGGTTCGCGAGTCTCCGGCGCGGAAGTCGCTGGCGGTGCCGCTCGACGCGGAGCAGGCCTCCGTCACCCGGGTGACAGGCCGGGTGCGCGATTCGACAGGCCAGCCCGTCGCGAGCGCGGAGGTGCGGCTGGAGCCCCTGGAGGAAGACGGCACCTCCGAACACGCCGTCACCCAGGCGGATGGGAGCTTCGTGCTCGAGACGACGGCGCCGGGCACTCGCGTCTTCTCGGTGTCCGCCGTCGGCTACCTGGATATCCTGTCCCAGGCCCACGAGGTGCCGCGCGAGGGCGTGGCGCTGGACTTCACGCTCGCGCCGGCCGTCCTCCTGGAGGGCATCGTCGTCGACGATGCGGGCGAGCCGCTGGAGGCGGCATGGGTGGCGGCGATGACTCCGCCCTGGCAGGTGGAAGACACGTCGCAACCTTCCGCCGAGTCGCTCGCCATGGAGCAGGCTGGGGGGACCCTCCACCGGCTGGGGACCTACGAGTTGGCCCGGTTCGAAACGGAGACGGACGAGTCAGGGCTCTTCGTGCTCAAGCTGCCCAAGGGAGGGCCCCATTCCCTGGTCGCCTCCGCTGAGGGCTTCGTCACCACTCGTGTGGAGGTGGAGGCGCCGGCCCAGGGACTTCGACTGGTGCTGCGCGCGGGTGGGCAGGTGACAGGCACCGTGGTGAGCGCCAGCGGTGAGCCGCTCTGGGAAGTGGACCTCTCCCTGAAGGCGGACGGAACGCAGACCGACTCCCCCAGCGATACGAGTGATGAGCAGGGCCGCTTCGGCTTTCGCACCGTGGAGCCCGGTCGATACACGCTCACGGCGGCCTTCGACATCGGGGGCCCTCATCGCGCCTCGCAGGTCGTCGAGGTGCGGCCCGGAGAGCCCTCGACGGTGACCTTGCGGATGGACACCGGGCTGACGGTGTCCGGCATCGTCGTGGATGAGGCAGGGCAGCCCCTGCCCGATGCCGAGGTGAAGGCCCTCTCCCAGCGGGACACCTACGCCGCGTTGGAGAAGCAGGAGCGCGGCATCCGCGTCGATGAGTCGGTCGCGAGCACGGATGCCTCGGGCCGCTTCACCGTCGCCCACCTGCTGCCCGGCAAGAGCCTCGTGAGCGTCGAGAAGCCGGGATACGTGCTGCGGGGAGACACGGGCGAGGAGGGAGCCCCGAGGGAGAAAGTCGTCACCGCGGGCGCGACGGACGTGCGGCTGGTGCTGCGCTATCAGGGCGGCCTTCGTGGAAGGCTGAGGCGTCCGGACGGCACGCCCATCACCCGCTTCACCGTCAATGACACGTCCTTTCAAGACGAGGATGGCGCCTTCCGGCTCCCCATCCAGGAGCCAGGCGTGATGTGGTTGACGCTCGACGCCCCGGGACTCACGCGCACGGTCCGCGAGGTCCAGGTGGAGCCTGGCCAGGATGTGGACCTGGGCGACCTCGTCCTCGAGGCGGGGCGGCGCGTGCGCGGACGGGTGGTGGACGCGACGACCTCCGCTCCCATCGCGAAGGCACGAGTCACCGTCCGACTCACGCGGCCCGCACGGGTGGCCGGGTCGGAAGGGGGAGGGGTCCCCGAACTGGCGAGCGCCCAGACGGACGCGTCGGGTGTCTTTGAACTCGAGCCGGTGGAGTCGGGCCCGCTGTCCCTGGACGTCGCCCACTCCAGCTACCTGCCTGTTCAACAACAGCTGGGCTCGGGTGACGCGCCGCTGGAGCTGCGGCTCTCGTCGGGGGCTCGGCTGGAGGGCACCGTGAAGGACCGCGACGGGCGGCCCGCGAACGGGGTGCTGCGAGTCATGCCCATGGGCGAGCAGGAGCGTCACTCCACGGGCCTCCTTCGGGTCAAGGAGGGAGCCTTCGAGGTGGGAGGGCTCGAGCCCGGGGAGTACGCCATCAAGGTCACCACCCAGTACGACTTGCTGGGGAACCCCTGGTCGGAGACCCACTCCAGTCGATACGTCCCGCGCAGGGTGACGCTCGCGCCCGACGAGCGGCGGGTGCTTCAGTTCCAGGAGAAGGAGGGGCGCGCCACGCTGCGACTGCGCATGCCTCGCTTCACGGGCATTGCCCCGGAGAACATCGCCCTCGACCTGGCGGTGCTCATTCCAGGGACGGTGCCCCAGGTGCGCAGCTACGGGAGGGTGGAGGGGCTCGGACGTGACCTGGGGGTTCCCTGCCCGGCGCCCCTGGCTTCTCCCGAGGTCGTGTACGACGCTCTCCCCGGGGGCCGCTACACGTACCTGCTCGTGGGCAGGAATCCCGAGGGACGCCCCCCCTACGTGGTGCATTCCGAAGTGCTGGTGGTTCCCGAGGTGGGCGTCCTGACGCGCGACATCCAGCCTGTCTGGGTGCCCATCACGAGAATCATCCACTGACGGCCGAGGTGCCCCTGGGGGCCCCTTGAGACGCAATGCCTCGCACCCCACCTTCCGGCCCCTTGGGCTGGAGGTGCGGACATGCATGTCACGAATCAGAGTGCCCTGTTGTTGCTGGGCATGGTGTTGGCGGGTTGTGGTGCCTTGCATGAGGACGCCGGTGAGGAGGTGAAGGCCCAGGCCTGCCCTGCCGGGGTGGCGTCGCGGACGAAGGTCGTCAATGCCCCGGGGGCTAATCCCTATACAGGACTGAGCGGCCTCGTCGATGTCGAGGGGACGCTCTATTTCACCGTCACCCCCGTGGGGACGGGGGGCGCGGTGTTGTGGCGCAGTAACGGCACGGATGCGGGCACCGTCCAGGTGAAGGTGTTTCCAGCGGGAGTCTCCGCGGAGGGAGACGCGGTGGCGGTGGGCAACAAGCTCTTCTTCCAACTTCATGACTCACCCACCGGGATGGCGCAGCTCTGGGTCAGCGACGGGAGCGCCAGTGGAACCCGGCTCGTCAGGGCCTTCACCCCGGGCTTCAATGGCCCCGCGCTGCTCAGCGCCACCGCCATCAATGGTCGGCTGGTCTTCTTCCACCTGTCCCCGTCGGTGGCGGAGCTGTGGAGCTCGGACGGGACGAGCGCGGGCACGGTGCAGGTGGCGAGTCTCACCGGTGTCCTCGACCTCTACTTCAAAAACACATTGCAGGTGGGCAACGGCCTGCTCTTCTTCCGCGCTCAAGGCGGGGGCATGACGCTGTGGCGCACCGACGGCACGGTGGCGGGGACCACGTTCCTCAAGCAGTTGGACGCGGGAGCGGTGAGCATCGCGCAGGTGGGCCGGGCAGGGGACCAGGGCTTGTTCGTCCTGCGGGATGGCATGAACCACGAGGTGTGGAAGACGAATGGCACGGCCGTGGGCACCCTCCGGTTGGACACGTTCGGTCAGTCCGTCCGCCTCATTGGCGGACTGGGCTCGAAGGTATACCTGGCCAGGGGCGCGCAGCTCTACAGCCTGTCGCTGAGCGGCGGTGGCAGGACGTTTGTCACCACGCTGTCGCGCGACAACGCGAACCAGCGCCCCTCGGTCCTGCGGGCGGTGGCCTCCGGCGGCTCCCTCTACTTCTCGGTGGCGCTCGAGGGCTCGAGTCCCGTGCCTGACGACGTGAGGCTCTGGGTGACGAATGGAACGGCGTCGGGGACGCGCGAACTGTTCCGCTCGCTTCATCGCAGTGACGACTCCTACTCCCCCGTCTTCGCCACCGGTGCGGGCGACGTCTTCTTCACCGGCTCACCCGACGGTACGCGCAACAGGCCCTGGTTCACCCGTGGCACGGTGGCGACGACCGGACGGCTCGCGAACGTCAACGTCCCGGTGGTGCTTGGACTTGATCCAGATCCCTTCGTCCGCGCGGGCAGTCGCGTGTTCTTCCCCGCCATCGATGAGACCGGCCTGCAACAGCTCTGGTCCGTGCCAGCCTCGTTCTCCTGCCCGCCGGGATTGGCCGTGTCGATGTAACCTGGTTGCATGAGTGAGGGCCCGTGTCTGGCAATGCAATGGCACGGGCCACTCGAGCTTCCAGGGGGCGGTGCACCCCGGCTGCAAGAGTGTGCGCGGTGTTCAACGGCCGTCCGTTCTCGCGGCAGAATTGCGCGGGGCCGTGCACGGGTAGCGCGTGGTGGATGTGTGGCTTGCGATGAGGCGGGAGGGACATGTTAGCGGTGGGCCTCTCATGCGGTCCGCCATGGCGCGGTCCCCACACCCCGAGGTCACATCATGAAGACACTGTTCTCGAAGACGTTGCGCCTGGTGACCCTGGGCGCCCTGACGTGGGTCGGCGCGCCGGCCGTGGCGCAGACCGTGCCTTTCTCTCCCTTCGCGCCCTTCGAGCTGCGGGTGAACTTCCAGCCCGCCAACGTGGCGGTGCCGGCGGGTTTCGTCGCGGACTCGGGGCAGGTGTTCGGGAGTCGGGGCAATGGCCACACGTATGGATGGAGCGCGGACAACACGGCCAACACGCGAGACCGCGATGACGCGAACACGCCGTCCCAGGCCTACGACACCGTCATCCGCACGCAGAATGGCGGCAACTTCACCTGGGAGCTGGCCGTTCCCAACGGCTACTACCAGGTGCGGCTGGTGGCGGGAGACGCGAGCTTCTTCGACAGCGACTACATCTTCAGCGTCGAGTACTACGGCCACGTGTTGAAGGGCACGCCCACCACCGACAACCGCTTCGTCGAGGCGGTGACGACCGTCGACGTGAATGACGGCCGGCTGACGATTCGCAATGACAGCGCCGCGGTGAACAACAAGCTGGCCTTCGTGGAGGTGAAGCGGAAGTTCGGGGTGGACATCAACTTCCAGCCGGCCTCTGCCTCGCCGGTGGAGATCTACGCGATGCTCACCGACTACGGCCAGGTGTACGGGAGTCGGGCCTACGGCTTCATCTATGGATGGAACGTGGACAACACGGCCAACATGGTGGACGCGGGCTACGACATCGACATCCTCGCGCAGCGTCACGCGCGCATGCAGCAGGGAGGCGACCGCGTCTGGGAGATTGCCGTGCCCAACGGCGTCTATGAGGTGGAGCTCATGGCGGGAGACCCGAGCACGAAGAACGGCTCGTACCGCATCCAGGTGGAGGACTCGGTGCTGCTGAGTGGTGTGCCGACGGGGTACGGCTTCACCAATGGCTGGGGCGTGGTGGCGGTGTCGGACGGCCGGCTCACTGTTCGCAGCGCGCCAGGCTCCGCCAACAACAAGCTCAACTTCATCCGCATCCACCAGAAGTAGCCGCGAGTGCCCCGGAGCCGGGCGACTCCTTCCGGCCCATGCCCCCGGCGCCTCCTGGGCACCGGGGGCATCGAACGCTCGCTACTGCCCGAGCACGACGCGGAAGATCCGCTCGTTGCTGTTGTCGGGGATGCTGTCCTTGTCGCCCTGGTTGGTGGTGGTCATCCACAGGTTGCCATCGAGGGTCGGCTCGACGGTGCGCAGCCGGCCGTAGGTGCCGACGAAGTACTGCTGCACGTTGGTCAGCTCGGTGCCGCTGATGACCTCGCGGTAGAGCCGCGTGCCACGGGCGCAGGCCACGTAGAGGACGTCGCGGACCACCGCGATGCCGGAGCAGGAGCCTTCCGCCGTGGAGTAGGTCCGCTTCGGAGCGATGTACCCGGCCGTCGCGCAGCCCGAGCCGCCCTGGGACACCGTGCCTTCACAGTTCGGCCAGCCGTAGTTCCCACCCCGCTGGATGAGGTTCGTCTCGTCCATCACCGAGTTGCCGAACTCCTGCTCCCACAGGCGGCCCTGGGAATCGAACGCCAGCCCCTGGGGATTGCGGTGGCCATAGCTCCACACGTAGTTGCCGAACGGGTTGTCGGACGGGATGGTGCCGTCCGCATTGAGGCGCAGCACCTTGCCAGCCAGGTTGTTGAGGTCCTGGGCATAGGCGCCATTCTGGGCATCACCCGTCGACGCGTAGAGCTTCCCATCCGGTCCGAAGCGCAGGCGCCCGCCGTTGTGGAACTTGTTGCGGCCAATGCCAGAGAGCAGCACCTGGAGCGAGGAGAGGGTGAGGGCGCCGTTCTCGTACTTGAGGCGCACGATGCGGTTGTCCGTGGGAGAGGTGTGCATCACGTACAGCCAGCGGTCGGTGGAGAAGGTGGGAGACAAGGCCAGTCCCATCAGCCCGCCCTCGCCGTCGGTGCTCTGCACGTTGGGGACGGTTCCCGCCGACGTCTTCTGGCCCGTCGCCGGGTCCAGGCGAACGATGTTCTGCGCGTCCCTGCGGCCGTAGAGGACCGTCCCGTCCGGCAGGTTCAGCAGGCCCCACGGGATGTCCGTGTCGGTGGCGACCTGGGCGACGGAGCAGACGTCGTTCGCGCAGGCCTGTCCGGTGGTGACCGTGGCGGCCGAACTCTGGGCCGAAGCATTGGCCTGCGCGTCACGGGCCACCACGGTGTACGCGTAGGCCGTGTTCGGGGAGAGGCCGCTGTCGACGAACGTCGTCCCCGGCGGAGCGCCGGACACCGTTCCAATCTTCACGCCCCCTCGGAACACGTCGTAGGCGCTCACGCCCACGTTGTCGGTCGACGCGCTCCAACTCACCGTCACGCTGGTGCCCAGGGCGGTGGCGGTGACGCCCGTCGGAATGCTGGGGGCCTGGGTGTCCACCTGGCACGGCGGAGGGGTGATGGTGAGCGTGGCGCTGCCCTGCGAGACGTTGCCTGCGGCATCCCGCGCATTGACATACAGGCCCCACGTCGCCCCGGGGACCACCGTCAGACCGGTGGACACCACGGCGCCGGAGACGGCCTTCATGTGCTGACCGTCGTGGTAGATGTCATAGAAGGCGACCCCCTGGTTGTCCGTGGAGGGCGACCACGTGAGCGTGGCCGAGTCGCACGTCACGTTGGACAGGACGAGTCCCGTGGGCACGGTGGGAGGCTGGGTGTCGGGCGGCAGCGACCACTGCTGGTTCGTCTGGCCGTTGCAATTCCAGACCGCCACCGGAGAGCTGTTGGCCGTGGCCTGACCGGACACATCCAGACACAGCGAGGTCGCCGTATGGACCACCGTGCCGTTGGAGTTGCGGACCCACCGCTGGTTCGCCGCGCCGGTGCAGGCGCTGATGACGGCTCGGCCTCCCGCGCTGGCGGTAGCAGGCTGGACGCACCAGGCGCCGTCGAACACGCGCAGCTCGCCCTCGGGCGTGAACAGGAACCGCTGGTTCGCCTGCGCGTGGCAGTCGTAGATGTTGAGCCCTTGCCCCGATGTCTGGCTGTTCTGGGACACGTCGAGGCAGCGGCCGGACTGCACGCCGATGAGCCGGGTGCCCGCCGTGACCGCTGCGGTCTGCGTGGAGAGTTCAGAGTCGCTCTCCGCCTTCTCCCCGCAGGCAGCGGCGGTGACGAAGACGAGGGCGAGGGCTGTGCGGCGAGCTGCGAAGGGCAGGTGACGAAGGTGCATTGACACGCTCCTGGGTGTTCCGTCTCCTTCCTGGTATTCCGGATTCAGCTCAAGTGAACTTTCCGCGCCGACACCCACGGATGTTGAAACCCAATCAGCAGGAGCCCGCGAGAGCTCGGCCCCCCGCAGCCAGCTCGCACCTTTTCGTCAGGAGCGGATCTGCTTCGGTGAGCAGGGGGGCGGTTTCGCCATAAATATATGGCGGGGGCATATGGCAATATGAAGGCATTCGCAATGCCATGGCGTCTCTGGGACGTGGCGTGTTTCAATTCCTCTCCAACCCGCCTCCAACGGATGGAGGCGAAATCCAGAGGGTGGCCCGATGATTTCGTTGAAGGGTGCGGCGTCTTTCGCGCTGGCGGCAGCAGGGCTCGTGGCGTGCGGACCGATGGACCCGCGAGAGCAGGAGCTCTCCCAGGCGGAGAACGGCCTGCAGACGTGCCAGGTTTTCGACGCATTGTCCTACGTCTCTCAACAAGATGCCTGCGATATGGCCCGGTCTCAGGGAGAGCAGTTCTGCGCGAGCCTGGGCGGCGTCGAATACGTGGGGCCCTGCTTTCACTCCGCCTTCTCGAACCCTTGGCGCGGTGGCCACGGCGTCTGCTGCAACCAGTAATCCCTGTCGAAGGAGAAGCCCGTCATGAAGCAATTTCTTGGTGTCTTCGCGGCACTTGTCGTCTCGACCCTGGTGGCCTGTGGCGGTACGGCGCCCGTCGAGGCGCCCGAGTCGCTCGGTCAGGATTCGAGCGCCCTCGTTTCATGTTCCACGGAGTGCTCGACGGGCCCGTCGCTCTCCTGTTGGGGCAACTCGTGCTCGGCGTCCAACAACAGCTACGTCCAGTGTGACGGCGTCTATCAATACTGCCCCACCACGCCCCCGCCTGCCATCGACTGTAGCTGGTCGAGCCAGGCCTGTGTGAACGTCCTGGGCACCGGCTGCTCGCCCCCGGGCTCCCGGCGCAAGTGCTGCATCGGGGACGAGCCCTTCGGCAACTGCCAGTGCACCACCAGCAACGTCTGGACGTGCACCGTCCCCAACGAGGACCCGTAGGCCCTACGAGGCTCTGCTGACCTCCATCCAGGGCCGCCGGTGACGGACGGCCTCGGTACAACGCGGGCCGCGCGGACAGTCATCTGTTCGCGCGGCCCCGGCGCTCGTGGGCTGACAGAGACGCGTGGCGCG
Organism: Myxococcus eversor; assembly: GCF_010894455.1. Lineage (GTDB taxonomy): Bacteria > Myxococcota > Myxococcia > Myxococcales > Myxococcaceae > Myxococcus > Myxococcus eversor. Next base: position 193,531 of record NZ_JAAIXY010000005.1, read on the forward strand.
GATCTCCAACCCGGCCGTCGAGGGATTCCCGCCCGAGAGGCCTTCCGTTTCCCACGGCGGCCCGCACCGCGACAGCGCTTGCGGGCGCTGCTCAACGAAGACTCTTGAACGCTCTCGCATGCGGACGCTGTCTGGCTTGTGCCCCGAGCAATAGGCTCTCACGACGAGGCACGTTCCACGTGGGAGGGCATGGATGACGTCTGATAAAGATCGGGTGCGGGAGTTTGCTCGCAGGTACGCGGAGGCGTGGTGCAGCGGCGATCCAACGAGAGTCGCCGCCCACTATGTACCCGGCGGGGTGATTGCCATCAATGGTGGGGCGCGCACGGAGATAACGAAGGCGGCGCGATCGTTCATGGACGCGTTTCCCGACATCCAGGTGTTCATGGATGACGTCATCGTGAAGGAAGAGACGGTCGAGTTCCACTGGACCCTCACCGGCACGAACACGGGGCCTGGCGGCACCGGGAGGCCCGTCCGAATCTCTGGCTTCGAGGCGTGGACGCTCGGAGACGACGGGCGCGTCATCGAAGCGACGGGGAGCTACGACTCGAACGAGTACGCCCGTCAGCTCCAGCAGGGCGCGGCGGCGACCTCATAGCGCTGGCCCTGCCGGACAGTCCCCGCGCGAAGGTCGCTTCCGCGCGGGGTCCTTCCGGTGTGCTGCTCGGGTCAGAGGGTGGGGTAGTCGATGTAGCCCTTGGCGCCACCGCCGTAGAGCGTCTTCTTGTCGAGCGGGGTCAGGGGCGCGTTCTCACGCAACCGGCGCACGAGGTCCGGGTTGGAGATGTACAGCCGGCCGAAGGAGACCAGGTCCTCTCCCGCCTCGACGGCCTTGCGCGCGAGCTCTCCGTCGTAGCCGTTGTTGACCATCCACGCGCCCTTGCCGCCCGCGTCGCGGTACGCCTTCTTCATCGCGGCGTAGTTGAACGGGCGGTCCTCCAGCTCACGCGGCCCCCCGGTGGCGCCCTCGATGACATGGATGAAGGCGAGACCGAGCTTCGCCAGCTCCCTCACGACGTACTCGAAGAGCGGCTGCGGGTCGGAGTCGAACGCGTCGTTGGCGTTGGTGACGGGGGACAGGCGGATGCCCGTGCGCCCGGCGCCCACGGCGTCAATCACCGCGCGCGTGACTTCCAGCAGCAGGCGCGCCCGGTTCTTGAGGCTTCCGCCGTAGTCGTCCGTGCGCTGGTTGGAGCCCGTCTTGAGGAACTGGTCGAGCAGGTAGCCATTGGCGCCATGAATCTCGACCCCATTGAAGCCCGCGACCTCCACCGCGTCGCGAGCGGCACGGGCGTAGTCGCGAATGATGCCGGGGAGCTCCGCCGCCTCCAGCGCGCGAGGAACGGAGGTGGGCTCGAACGTGGGGACTCCGTCCCTGAACAGCACGGTCCGGGTCTTGGCGACGATGGCCGACGGTGCGACGGGCGCCCCGTTGCCCGGCTGCAGCTCCGTGTGGGACACGCGCCCGACATGCCAGAGCTGGGTGACGATGCGGCCACCGGCCTCGTGCACGGCGCTCGTGACCTTCTTCCACGCGGCGAGCTGCTCGGGAGCATACAGCCCGGGCACGTCGGCGTAGCCCTGTGCCTGGGGGCTGATGGCGGTGGCCTCGCTGATGAGCAGCCCGGCGGAGGCGCGCTGGGCGTAGTAGGTGGCGGCGATGTCCGGGGGGATGGCGTTGGGGGAGCGGTTGCGCGTCAGCGGCGCCATCACGATGCGATTGGCGAGGCGCAGGTCACCCGCGGTGGTCGGGTCGAAGAGGGTAGGCATGTGCGTGTCGTGAGTCCGAGGGGGAGAGGCGGCCCACCGTAACGAGCCGCCCTCCACGCCACCAGACCAGTGTGCTGGGATTCGTCGCGACCCGGGCCCGCGAGGGCGAGTCGGAGGGCCGAGGGGCTCCGTGCCCGCCAGCCTGCGTGGACCCGAGGGGTGCGGTGGCAACTGGCTTGCAGTGGGCTCCAAAGACGTCGACGTGCCCTTCATCGTCCGCGCCCGCCCGCGGTGCTTCAGACCTCCAACACCTTCGAGGTGTGCGGCGACACCTGCATCAGGCGGACGGAGTCCATTCCCAGTTGAGTGGCGATGGCGAGCAGCGCCGCGTGGCCGTATGTGTAGGAGTTGTACTTGAATTCGCCGTGGTTCGGGTCGAAGACATACCAGTCCTGCCAGGCCATTCCATGGGACCGGTAGATGCCGACGGCGTGCGCCCGGGTCGTGTTCATCTCCGCGAAGAAGAGGAGGTAGGCCGTCTGCTTGGCGACCCGGGACAAGATGTCCGTGAAGGAGGTGACCAGGCCGGGGAGGGAGTTGGGTGTCAAATCCCAGTGTCCGACCCCGGCAAGGTGAAGATTGAACGCGAGGGCGAGCTTGGATTCGGTGGGGGTCAGCCATGCGCCATTGTCGAAGAACCGGCCCCTGGTGATGGCATTGATCTTCAGGCTGTCCGGGTCTTTTCCAGGTTCGAACTCCTCGGAGTCGATGCGTCGATTCAGCTGCGCGGAGTGTCTCGAGAACTGAAGTTGCCTGACGTTGTGTGCATCGGAGTCCAGTTGGTTCTGGTAGTCCCGATGCTGTTTCGTCACTTCTGGGAGGTCGAGGAGGATCTTGCCGATTCGTTGAGCGGAGGTCTGCTTGAGGGACCATTTCATCCAGATATCCGCCGACAGGATCTCCCTTGCCCATCGACAGGCAAAGGCGAAGCACAGGTTCCCACCGTTGTGCTCTCGCTGCCGCATGGGGTGATACGCATTGGCGTTCTGCGAGAGCAAATCCCCGTAGGTCGGGCCGGTCAACATGGGTTGGCTTGTTCCGGGTTCTGAGGGCGAGATGGGCCTGACGAGCGCAGCCCCTCCCCGCGGCTCATGGCGAGGCTACGAGCCTGCAATTGCGCGGCCAGCAGGCCGCACGCGGGGGATGGCGGGGCCGTCCGAGAGCTCGAAGGTCCGGGCTCGCTCAGTCGCGAGAGGAGGGCTGTGCGGTTTGCGTTTCAGGCAAACGCAGGTGCGTCCCTGGAAAACGCGTGCCTCTTCGCGGATGAGCCGTATACCTACAGCGCCACCTTCTGGAAGCGCTCCGAGATGTACACCCCGTACTTCTGAGCGGGCTCACTTGTCGTCACAGGCGGGCGCTACGCCGACGCCGTCGTGCGCTGGCTTGAGGCGTCATCACGGCGCATCGGTTGGGCCTTCCCATACGTCAGTGACCGCCACACCCACTCCGCGGGGCCGAAGCGGAACCGCGACAACCACAGGTGGCTCCACACCACCTGGACGGAGAAGACCGTCAGGCAGTAGGCCACGCACGCCGCGGGGCCCAGTTTCGTTATGAAGCCCAAGCCGTACCCGTAGAAGAACAGCGCGCTGATGACTGACTGTGACAGGTAGTTCGTCAGCGCCATGCGTCCCACCGGCGCGAGCAGACCGAGGAAGCGCTGCCAGGTGGCTCGCTGGAAGAGGAGGGTGATGCCAGACACGTAGACGGCCGCGAAGCCCAGCTCGCCCAGGTTCCGCAGCGGCGCGGTGACGAAGGGCACCCACGTCGGCAGCGTCTCTGGGGTGAAGACCTTCTTCAGCATGAGCTGCTGCAGCACCAGGCCGCTGCCGCTGCCAATCACCCCGGCCACCAGCCCCCACCCGAGGAGCTGGCGGAACAGCCGCAGGTGTCGGGGCACGTCGTGGAACAGGCGGCAACTTCCCGGCCACCAACAGGGAGAACGCCTGCCAGGTGGCGATGTCGACGAGCGACGCGTCGTTCAGCTTCGCGAGGACCTGCTCTCGCGGCAGGAACGCCCAGCCGCTGAACCACACCATCACATTGGAGATGAACACGCCGCACAGGGCAAACCCACGCAGTGTGTCGAGCAGCGCCAGTCGCTCGCTGGACTCCACGGGACGGGCTTCGGCGCTGGGGGTGGAGACCTCGGAAGGGGAGGGCGTCATGCCAGGAGAAACCGTGGGCAACCTGAGCCCGCCCGCCCATATTCCTCAGCCGAGCAACTTGCGACGGCTCGTGTCGAGGATCTCCTTGGAGAGCCGGGGGTTCGACTCGGCGACGGCGCGCGCGAGCACCACCGCGCCCACCACCTCGCTCCAGAGTCTGACGGCCTGCTCGCGTCGCGCGGCGGAGGACACGTCGGGCGTCGTCTCCGCCAGGTGGTCCGTGATGATGCCGAGCACCTCCTCGAGCCCGCCCGTGAAGCTCGCCTTCACCTCCGCGCCCTGCCGTGACGCATCCGCCGCCAGCGCGGCGACGGTGCACCCGCTTGCCGGGTCATCCCGGTGTTCGAGCGACAGGTAGTGCTCGATGAAGCGCTTCCAGGCCCTGGCCCGCGACTGCCGCAGCTCCTCGGCGAGCGCGGCGTTGGCGCTCCCGAGTGCTCCCGCGATGACCTCCGCCGCCAGGGCCTCCTTGGAGTCGAAGTGGTTGTAGAAGCCGCCGTGGGTGAACCCCGCCTCCTTCATCAAATCCGCGACGCCCACCCCGTCAAAGCCTCGCTCACGAAAGAGCCTCCCGGCGGTCTCCAGGATGTGCCGCCGGTTCTCGGCCGCCTGTTCCTTCGTGAGTCGCATCTTCCACTCCTCCCAGCCCCGCGGGTCCACGGCGGGTCCGCTTGACGCGTTGGATGTCGCTCATTACTCATCGTCTCGATTCAATGATGGTCGTCATTATTATGGCCGGCAGGCAAGGGTCTCCGCAAGCAGCGGGCGGCCTGTCGGGCCCGTGGACGACGGGATTCCTTCCCAGCAGCTCTTTTGAACGAAGTGGAGACGGGTCATGAGCAAGCACTCTGGAAAAGTCGCGGTCGTCACGGGCGGTACCTCGGGCATTGGCCTCGCCGCGGCGCAGCGACTGGCCAACGAGGGGGCGCACGTGTTCATCACGGGGCGTCGTCAGGGAGAGCTCGACGCGGCGGTGAAGCAGATCGGCAAGAACGTGACGGGCGTGCGGGGGGACGTGGCGAAGCTCGAAGACCTGGACCGCCTCTACGACACGGTGAAGCGCGAGAAGGGCCACCTGGACATCGTCTTCGCCAACGCGGGCGGAGGGGAGTTCGCGCCGCTGGGCTCAATCACCGAGGAGCACTTCGACAAGACCTTCAACTCCAACGTGAAGGGGCTCTTGTTCACCGTGCAGAAGGCGCTGCCGCTCTTGCGCGAGGGCGGCTCCATCATCCTCAACGCGTCCACCACGTCGTCGACGGGAACGCCCGCCTTCAGCGTGTACAGCGCGACGAAGGCGGCCGTGCGCTCGTTCGCGCGCAACTGGGTGCTCGACTTGAAGGGCCGCAAGCTGCGCGTCAACGCCATCAGCCCCGGGCCCATCAACACGCCGGGGCTCAGCGGACTGGCGCCAGGGCCCGAGCAGAGCGCGAAGTTGCTGGAGGAGATGGCCAGCGGAATCCCGCTGGGTCGCCTGGGGCGCCCGGATGAGGTCGCCCAGGTCGTGTCCTTCCTCGCCTCGGATGAGAGCAGCTTCGTCAACGGCGTCGAGCTGTTCGTCGATGGAGGCATCGCGCAGATCTGACAGAATCCCAGCCAGCCTCGCGGCCGGGACCTGCCCGGAGCCGCGAGGCCAGGAGGAACAGACCTCAGTAGTTCAGGTTGACCGCGAAGTGGAACGTGTCACCGGACGCGTCATCCACGTCCGCGCGGTAGTCGAAGTTGGTGCCGCTGCGGTAGTACCAGAGGTAGCCGCCCGCGCCGACGTTGCGGATGACCTGGTTCTGGATGTTGAGCGTCACGTTGCCGGAGGTCGGGCACACGGCGGTCTTGTGGTAGTCCACGTTGCCGCGCTGCGCGTAGGCGCCACCGCCCCAGTTGGTGAGGCACATCTTCCAGTCGTAGGCCGCGTTGCAGAAGTTGTCCTGGAACCAGGTGATGTCGCACGGACCGTAGGCCGCGGCGCTCGTGTTGCCGGAGGCCAGGCCGTCCTTCACGATGGACTCACCGCGCTCGGACGCACCCTCGGCGTCGCGAGGGGCGGGGGACGTGCGCATCAGCTCATAGCGCTGCTGGGCGATGCCGAGCGCCTGGGGCACGTCGCCGCGGCCGGTCAGCTTGCTCCACGCCGCCGCGGGGCCCACGCCGTCGATGGCCGCCGGAGGGTTCGGGTAGATGCCGGCCTCCATGACCATGACTTCACCGTCCGCCAGCTCCAGGAACTCGACCACGTTGCCGTTGTCGCGCTCCACGCGCGCCAGCACCGACGCGGGCGTCTGCGCCTTCTCCGCGGCGGCGGTGTCGGCGCCCTCGGTGCCGCAGCCCGCGGCGAGGACCATCATCATGACTCCAGGGACGAAACGCTTCATTGGGACTTCTCCCGAGCAACGCTCCTGGCGCTGCTCCAGTGGTGGGGTTGGGTTCAATCGCGCGCCGTCGGCGTGCTCCCATGCCTTGAGCAACGGCCGTGCCGCGCGGGCTCCAGGGGGAGTGCGAGGAATCAGGGGCACTCGAGGACAAAGACGGCCGGCAAGTCCTGCCGTGTCACAGGCTGCTCTTGCCGTCTCCTTGCCCCCACTGGAAATGCAATGGCGGACAAGTGCAGGCCTCTGGCGGCCACACGTCGGGCGGCCGGGAGGGAAGTAGGGCAGACTCGGTGGATGAGGGCCCCGGCGCCACGGATGGCGCGGTGGGTGGACGGGCAGTGCCCGTACCAGGGGCCGGGAGCAAGCCTATGAAGCACAAGGAAGCCAGGATGGTGTCTGTCGATGGCCCGGCGGGTCGGCTGATGGCGACCGTCGAGGGCGACGGTGGCATCCCCACCCTCTTGCTGCACGATGTCGCCGCGGACCGGACGCACTGGGCCGAGACGCAAGCGGGCCTCGCGACGCGCAGCGTGGCCTTCGACCTTCGGGGGCTGGGTGAGAGCAGCGGCTCTCGTGGCCCCTTCGGCGTGGAGGCGGCGGTGGAGGACATCGTCGCGGTCGCCGATGCGCTGACTCCCGAGAAGTTCGTCCTGGTGGGGCATGGCTTCGGAGCCGCGGTGGCCGGCGCCTTCGCCGCGTACTACCCCGAGCGCCTGGCGGGCCTCCTGTATGTCGAAGCGCCGGGAGACCTGCGCCGCATGCCGAAGGCCGAGGCGGAGGCCTGGCTCGACAACTTCAGCGCCGCGAAGTACGGCGTCTTCCACGAGCACTGGCTCACGCCCCAGCTCCTCGCCGCGAAGGATTCCACGCGCGTGCTGGTGATGAAGACGATGCGCACCTCGCGTCGCGAGGCCATCGCGGGAAATCTGGAGTCATTGCTCGTCCATGACCCGGACGCGGCCTTCGAGCAGTTCAAGGGCCCCACGCACGCGCTGGTGGCCTCCACCGGCCCGGAGACGCTGGTGGGCCAGCGTCCCGACCTGTCCCGCTCCGTGGCGCCCCACGCGAGTCACTGGCTGATGCTCGACTCGGCGAAGTGGTTCCACACGGAGATCGTCCGCTTCCTCGGGCAGTGCCGGCACCATCCCTGAGCCGGCACTGCCGCCTCACCTCGCTCAGGTCAGGGCAGCGGCGCCAGCTCCGGCACCATGGGCACGCGGCGCGCGCCGGGGCCATTGGGCGTGGCCGCGTACGTCGCGCCCTGGCCGATGGGCGGGTTCCACACCGAACTGGAGCGGAACGGCTGCGGCGTGGCGTCACGCGCGTCCCCTGCGTGTAGACCCTGAACTCGTCGAAGCGTGCCAGGTCGTCCTGGCTCGCGAGCAGGCCCACGCGCGTGGCGGACTGGTGGTCGGAGTCGTTGACGCCGCCCTTGAGCACCCCGTGTCGGAGGGATTCAGGCTCCACGTCTGGGCGCCTTGCCTCCGGGGCGCCCACTGGCTCCGAGCCGCCGCAGCCCGTTCCCAGTGACAGCAGGGGGAGACGCACTGGAAGGAGCGGGACACGGCGAGGGCATCCGCCCCTGGCGGAAAATTGGCCACTGGCAGCAACTTTCACCCGGACGGGCGGAGAATCCGCTAAACAAATTGGTCGATTGGTTTTTTACCCGCGACCGCAGGCTGCCTCCGAAGAGTGAGAGTCCATGGCCCCGATTCGCCGCGCCGACACCCCGACGCCCTTCGCCGTGCCCCAGCCGAAGGTCGCCGCCGCGCCCCCTCCGCCGCCGCCTCCGCCGCCTCCCGCGCCCAAGCAGGAGCCGGCGGGCCACTCGGCGCGCAGCAGCTTCCAGTCGGGGCGGCGTCCCACGATGGACCTGTCCGGCGGCGCGAGTCCCGCGAGCACGCTGCGCACGGAGGTGTTGGGGGACGGCAAGGCGAACTGCCTGGAGAAGGCCAACAGCCTGTCGAAGCCAGGGGACCAGGTGCTGCTGCTCGGCGACTCGCGCGACAGCGTGGGCCACGCGCTGGTGCGCAAGCCGGGCGGCGGAATCGTCGACCCGAACGAGCCCGGAAAGACGTATGCGAATCTCTCCGAGTGGAAGGCGACGCATGCGGCCTATGGACAGCCCGTGGCGGTGCCGGACGCGCAGCTCGCGCGCATCCTGTCCGTGCCTCCGGGCCCCGCGCGCGAGGCGCTCATCCACGGCTTCGGCCTGACGGGCGCCGCGAGCCGCTCGGTGGCGGATGACGCGGCGGCGACGACGGGGGGCGCGGCGGAGCCCGAGAAGCCGAAGGAGCTGGTGGACCTGTCGCCGTCCATCGGCATCTCGACCGACGGCACCATCAAGGTGGGCATCAAGGCCGAGTTCAAGCCCTTGGAGGGGGAGAAGAAGAAGGGCGAGCTGAAGGGCACCATCAGCGGCGGCGCCTACGCGGAGACGGAGGTCAAGCTGAGCTGGAATCCCACGGAGCCCACCGCGGACGGTCGCCACCTCATCACCGTCACGTTCGAGGCCACCGGCGGACTCAAGGGCGGCGCGGGAGTCGAGGCCGGCGAAGTGGGCCCGTTCGGTGTGGAGGTGGGCGCGGAGTCCGGAAGCAAGAAGTCGGTCAGCTTCGAACTCGCGCTCACCGAGGGAGAAATCGGCGAGCTCATCATGAACCCCGGCGGCTTCCAGGTGCCCACGCTGAGCGACCCGCTGGCGCTGCCGCCGGGCGGCAAGCTGGTCGTGGATGCCTCCGACTTCGTGACGACGTCGAACGGGCTGTCCATCGGGCCCCTGAAGCTCAGCGGGGAGAACGGCAAGGAGCAGACGCAGTCGGTGGCGGTGGAGCGCACGGGAGACACCACGGTGCGCGTGACGGTGGGCCCGGAGGAGACGCTCACGTCGAAGCTGGAGCTGGGCCTGGAGTTGAGCATCAAGGGACACAAGGTGGGCGGCGGCATCGGCTCCGAGCACAGCTACACGCAGGGCAACTCCGCGAGCGTGGAGTTCGACCTGGGCACGCCCGAGGGCCGCACGGCCTACGAGACCTTCGTCCGCGAGGGCACGCTCCCCACGCAGACGGGCCCGGGCGTCCTGGACGTGCGCACGCAGCAGACCTGGTCCCAGGAGGGCTCGCTCAGCGCGGAGTTGAACCTGACGAAGTTCGTCGGCTTCGAGCACCAGTTCTGGGACGAGCGCCTGACGGAGACGGTGACGACGGTGAACGGCCAGACGACGGTGACGGCCGAGGGCAGGGTGGCGGGCACCGACAACGCGTTCGAAATCCAGTTCTCCCTCAACCCCGACGGCTCGCGGAAGTTCGAGGGGATGAGCATGGACATCCTCCAGTACGGCGGCACCGAGTTCACCACCATCACCGTGACGGGCGCGGAGGGACTGGCGAACGTCCAGAACGTCGCCGCCCGGCAGGCCCAGGACATGGTGGTGGGCTTCTTCGCGGACTCCAGTGACCCGGCCGCGCTCGCGGCCCAGCGCCAGAAGCTCAAGGCCGAGGGGGAGCCCTTCGCCACGCTGGCGATGACGCCGGCAGACCCGGGCTACAGCCACGAGGCCTGGCTCACCGCGTATCGCGACTTCGACGCGACGCACGACTACCTGCCCGATGTGCCCGTCACCACGATGACGTTGATGGAGGCCACGCCGGAGTCGATGCCCACGGCGCTCTTCAGCAGCCTGGGCGCCGCGGGCCACGTGGACCAGAACCCGCTCGCCACGAGGACGGACGGCACGACGGCCAGCTACAACATGCCGGGGTGGATTGACCTGGGCCTGGGGCAGATGCCGGGCGTCGAGGTGAAGTGACGCGACGCCCGCGCGAGTTGCAAGGGTAGGACCAACGGGCCTCGAGACATGTCGGCCCGGTGAGAGAGCAGGGAGTCTGTCGCCATCCGGCAAGCATCAGCGGCGTGCCGGGGAACATGGCGACTCCCTCGTCGTATCCGGGATGACCACCCGCGCCTTCGTGGGTGGCTCCATCCCGGGGGTCCTCATGAAGCCTTTTCCTTGCTCACGTGGAGCATGGCGCTCGCTCTGCGTCGTGCTCTCCTTTCTCCTGTCCGCTTGTGACGAATCCCCCGCCCCAGGCGGCGGCGATGCCGGGCCCCCACCGTGGGACGGCACCTCCACTCCGCTGGAGGACCTGGGCGACGTCGTGGAGACCGGTCGCCATGACGCGTGCCAGTTCATCAATCCGGAGAGCCTCGACCCGCTCCTCTGCGAGCGCCTCACGGCCTTCGACCTGTCGAGCTGTTCGCCGGGCGAGCTCTCCGGCGCGGAGGGGCAGGGCATCTTCCAGGTCAATCTCCGAGGGGAGATGCGCGTACGGGCCGGTCAGCCCACCACCACCTCCATCTCCCGCAACACCGTCAGCGTCCGGCTTCACACCGACGGCACGCCGGATGCCATGAACAGCGGGCCGCTCGTCGCCCGCGTGACGGAGGGCGGCACGTTCTTCCTCGCGGGGAGACGCAGCCTCGCGATTCCCTCGGGAAACATCATCACCACCACCGCGCTCGCCGGCTGCCATGTCCCCGCGCCCGGGGTCATCACCGGCTGCTACGTGTCCTGCTCCAGTGACGCGCGGTTCGGAAAGACACTCGGCACCTTCGTGGCCCAGCGCATGACCTGGGCCGCGGGGGAAGGCGAGTCCTCCGGGGGCCTCTCGCTCGTGTCCGAGGCCGCCACGCCCGTCAGCAGGGCCGTGGACCTCTTCGTGGCCAAGGAGCACGCCTACGTCGTCTCACTGAACGCCTCGCCCCGACTGGGCGGACTCAGCGTCTTCGACGTGAGGGACAGGCGCACTCCCGTCCTCAAGAAGACGCTGTCCCTGCCGGATGACACGGATTGGAACGGCGTCTGGGCCAAGGACGATGCGCTCTACATCGCCAGCAATTCCTCGGGGCTCGTCATCCTCGACATCCGCGAGCCGGCCAATCCCATCTTCGTTCGCCGGGCCGAGGGCCCCTACAGCGTCCACACCGTGCTCGTCGACGGAGACCGGCTGTATGCCAATGCACCCGGCACGGGCACCTATGTCTATGACGTGTCCAAGCCCCTGGAGCCCACGCTGCTCCAGATTGTCACGCCGACACCGGGAGGCTTCAGCGGAGGTCCCCACGACGTCTTCGCCTACCAGGGCCGCCTCTACATCAGCAACGCGGAGTCAGGCTATTCCATCATGGACATCACCGACCTGAACGACGTGCGCCACCTGGGGGACTACCTCCGGCCAGACCTGGCCGGCTACGCGCACCACAGCGCGGTGGGGACCTTCGCGGGCCGCACCATCGCCTTCGAAGGGGGCGAGTTCAATGGCTCTCACGTGCGGGTGCTCGACGTCACGGACCCGGCGAGCATCTCCCTCATCGCGACCCACCGCATGCGGCCCACCGTGTCCATGCACAACCTGCTCTTGCGGGGCCATCTGCTCTACGTCGCCTGGTACCACGAGGGGCTGCGGGTCCTGGACGTCTCGAACCCCACCCAGCCGAGGCAGGTCGCCCACCTCAACACCTTCCGCGAGGCCGACCCGGGACGCGGGCACGGCCTCTTCGAAGGCACCTTCGGGGTCCGCATCCCCGGCGATGGCTACGTGTACCTCGTGGACTCGACGCGCGGGCTCATCATCACCCACGAGCTGTAGCGGCTTTGGGGCTGCTCAGAGCGGCTTCTTCAGGGCGTGCTCCTGCCGGGCCCGCTCGAGCAGCTCATCCCGGGACAGCGTCTGGAGGGCCCCGTCCTTGCCCGGCACCTGGAGCGTGAACTCCCGGATGGGGCCCTTCACGAGGTACTCCTGGTCCCTCGCCGTGTTGACCAGGGCGCGCTCGCGGTAGGTGAAGCTGGACTGCGCGGGGTCCACACCCACCGACGGCATCAGCGCCCGCTCCTCGGCGGTGGGCTGCCAGAGCGGCTGGGGACGGGGCTGGCTGCGCAGCACGGCCGTCTCGTCCAGCGCGCTGTCCGGGTGGGTCCGGATGTCGCGCTGGATGTCGAATGGGTCCAACACCACGCCGCCCCGGGGCTCCTGCGAGGGATTGGTGACGATGAGGTTCTTCCCATACATCGGCTTGTCGACGAGCTGGTGGGGCGCCGTCCCGTCCACGCCCGTCGGCAGGCCGCTGAAGGACGTGAAGGGGCTCTTCTCCTTGTACTCCTGCTTGCCGTCGACGTGCAGCGCCACGGGCGTCGCGCCGTCCTTGTCCACGGGCAAGAGCGTGCCCTTCGCGTCGATGGCCGCCTTGTGCGTCCCGAACTCGGGCTGGATGGGCTTGAAGGGATGGTTGTCCCGCCGCGAGAGGAGGACATCCGGACGCAGCCGGGGCGTCTGGAGGTTGTTGCCTCCGTGCCGGCGGTCCTCGGCGCCCATGATGTCGCTCATCAAGTCGTGACTGTTGTTGCGCGCACGGGTCTCCTGCGCGATTCGCGAGGGGCTCTTCGTCGGCGCGGGGGGCAGGTGCGTGGGCGGCCGGGCGGAGTAGGGCCGTGCATTCGGGACGGACTTCGGCAACGCCGTGACGAGACGCTTGAGCATGACAGCTTCCTTTTGGATGGAGCATGAGGTGCGAGGCCTCATGCATTTGTAGGAATTGTCAGGCGGACACGCGCCGGGTTGCGCGAGCAGGCATCGGTCGATGGGGGGATGCCACGCGGACGACGCATCTTCTCAAACGTCGCTACACGCGCGGCGCCGGGCCAGCTAGGAAGGTGTCCTTCTTCCACGCGGACACGAAGGGACACGACATGGACCTCATCGGACAGCTCTCGCAGCAGCTCGGAGTCGATGGCACGCAGGCGCAGGGACTCGCGGGGGGCCTGCTGAAGCTGGTGCAGGGCACCGTCAAGGAGAAGCTCGGCCCGGACACCGCGAACCAGTTGGGCCAGGCCATCCCGGAGATGGACCGGTGGCAGCAGGCCGCGCCTGCCGCCGAGCCGGAAGGGGGCGGGCTGATGGGCGCGCTCGGCGGGCTCATGGGAGGGCAGGGTGGCGCGGGAGGATTGATGGGCGCGCTGGGCGGCGCCGCGGCGCAGGGGGCGGAGGTCGCCGCCGTCGTCTCGCTGCTCGGCCGCTTCAACCTGGATGCGAGCAAGGCCGCCCTCGTCGCCCCGCTGCTGCTCGACTTCCTCAAGTCGCGGCTGGATCCCGCGCTCGTCGGCAAGGTCCTCTCCGTCCTCCCCATGCTCACCGGAGGCGCCGGTGGTGGCGACTCCGGTGGCGGGCTGGGTGGGATGCTGGGCGGCCTGCTCGGCGGCCGCTGAGCACCGGGGGCTAGTAGGGCTTGTCGCCCTTCACCACGCCGAAGGCGGACGCCTCCATGAAGACGCCGTTCACCGTCGTGCCCCCGTTGTGGATGGCGGGGAAGATGGGCTGCATGCTCTGGGGGAACCCGAAGGCCGGCTTGGTCAGCGTGTCGAGACGGCCGAGCTGCTCGGCCGTCAGCTTCACCGAGAGGGCGCCCACGTTGTCCTCCAACTGCGACAGCCGCCGCGCGCCGATGATGGTGGAGCTCACGCCCGGCTGCGCCTGCACCCAGGCCAGCGCCACGCGCGCCACGGTGCTCTTCTGCTCGCGGGCGATGGCCGCCAGCTCGTCGACGAGCGCGTAGGTCTTCTCGTTCAGGTACGAGTGGATGAAGGCGCCCCGGTCCCCCTTCACTTCTCCGGCGTTCGCGCGGGTGTACTTGCCGCTGAGCGCGCCGCTCTTGAGGGGAGACCACGGGGTGATGCCGAGCCCGAGCTCCAGGGCCATGGGCACCAGCTCCTGCTCGACGCTGCGCTCCAGCAGGGAGTACTCAATCTGCAACCCGACGAACGAGGACCAGCCCCGGAAGTGCGCCATCACGTTGGCCTGGGCAATCTTCCACGCGGGCGTGTCGGAGACGCCGAGGTAGCGGACCTTGCCGGCTCGAACGAGGTCCTCGAGCGCGGCCATCGTCTCTTCAATGGGCGTGTGGATGTCCCAGTTGTGCAGCCAGTACAGGTCGATGTAGTCGGTCTGCAGGCGGCGGAGCGAGTTCTCGCACGCCGAGATGATGGACTTGCGGCCGGAGCCTCCGCCGTTCGGGTCCCCGGGGTAGAGGTTCCCGCTGAACTTCGTGGCAATCACCAGCCTGTCCCGGCGCGCCGGGTGGCGCCCGACGTGGTCGCCGATGATCTTCTCGGAGTGGCTCTTCGTATAGAAGTTCGCGGTGTCGATGAAGTTGCCGCCGAGCTCGATGTACCGGTCGATGATGTGCTGGGACTCCTCGACGCTGGACCCCCAGCCGAGGTCTTCACCGAACGTCATGGCACCGAGGCACAGCGGGCTCACGCGCAGGCCGGAACGGCCGAGCGTCACGTAATGGTCCAGCGGCATTTGAGGCTCCAGGGCGTGTTACATTGTAGGGACGACGAATTAGTTCAAGATGGAATTGGGTTAATGCTGAACCAATTTCCGCGCAAGGAGCCATGTCGAAAATCGACCCGGCGAGAATCTGGTCGCTCAACCACCGGCTGTTGATGGCGGTGATTTCCAGTGTCGCCTCCGACATCACCGCGTTGGGCCTCGAGACGAAGGAGTTGTTCGTGCTCGCGGACGTGGACGCGCACCCCTATCCGGCCGAGCTGGCGGCGTCCCTCTGCATCCCCAAGCCGTCGGTGACGCTGTACGTGAAGCGGCTCGAGGCCGCGGGCTTCCTGCGCCGTGAAATTGACACCGCGGACCTGCGGCGGCACCGGCTGCAGCTCACCCCGGCCGGCCGCAAGGTCATGCAGCAGGGGACCTCGCTGCTCTCCCAGGCGTTCGGCGAGAGGCTCGGGCGGCTGAGTGCCACCCAGCAGGCGGAGCTGCGAGTCCTGCTGGAGAAGATGAGCTGACCCTCCAAGGGGCCGGGCTTGCGCACCAGCGCCGCGCGGCCTGTCGGAACGCGGCGGCGTTCCTACGGAACGCAGGGCCCTCATGCGGAGGGCGCGCTGGTTCCACGCAGGCCAGGCGCGCGGGGTCAAACGCGACACGTCGCCGCGCACTCGGAGTCGTGGCCTGAAGCGCACTCACCTTGTGAGGTCGTCACGGCCGTTCGAGGGGCGGGGCCCGCCGTCCGACGGAGCCTCTCCGGGTCCTGCGCGGCACCCTCACGAGGGGGTGAAGCACGGCACGAAATGTGGATTGCTGGGCGACATGCCGAGTGTCTACACCGTGTGTTTCTGTGGAACCGCCTGTGCGCGAGACGAGGGCGAAGTCACGCGCTACTGGGACTACAAGTACTTCGGGTTCCTGGCGAAGAACGACCGGCGCCTCATCAGCGACAAGGACATCTTCGACAAGGGCACGGGCTACATCCCGGTCCGGCTCCACACGGAGATCTCCGCCGGCCTTCGCGACACGAAGAAGAGCATCACCGTGCGCGGCGTCGGCGAGAACGACTGGCACGACCAGATGGACACCTGTGACCCGCTGGACAGCACCCTGCCCAAGGCGCCGGGGGAGCTGCGCGAGTACGCCCAGAGCTACTCGAAGGGCAACCAACGGTCCATGCTGGGCCAGGCGACGGGCTGGGCCGACGCGGCGCTCGCGCTGCATGCCGCGAGCAGCGCCGCGGCCAGCGGGGCGGAGCAGTACAACTTCGTGGGGCACAGCCGCGGCGCGGTCGAGTCCATCATGGCCGCCTGGTTCCTGTATGCCTATGGGGGGGACACCTTTCGAAACATCCCCATCAACATCTTCGCCATCGACCCCGTTCCGGGGACGGGCGGGTGGTACAGCATCCAGACCCAGTTGCCCCCCAATGTCGTCAACTATGTCGGGGTCTACGCCTGGGACCATCTGGATACGGGCTTCAGCGCGGTGATTCCCCGGCCCAACGCGTCGATGACCGGGCAGGAGGCCCACGCGGCCATCGAGGGCCGGGGACTGGGGACCACGTGGCAGACGCTCGCGAACAACCGCCAACTGGCGGACCCGCTCCTCGCCTCCGACCTTCCAAAGCCCGAGCGGTATCGGCTCTACGCCACCCGGGGCCGCCACAGCACCGTCGCGGGAATCGGCACCACCGATGGTCTCTATGACGCCTCCAAGTTCAGCGACGATGTCGCGGCGGTCCCCAGGCTCCTCTACCGGATGGCGAGGGGTTATCTGACCCGGTGGGGAACGACCTTCCACACGAAGAGCGGGGTCCAGGATGGCATCAGACAACTGAGAAAGAGAATCCATACGGCTCATTCTCATTTCGACGCCATGGCCGGCGGCCAGACACGGACGTCTCGTTATTACACGCGGCAGTCCGTCCGGCGTGTCTCCTCCATCCACGGCAGTCTTGGCTGGGACAAATACTACCTCGAGGACGTGGTGGGGACTCCCCCGTACAAGCTGGCCTATCCCTGCACCATCGAACAGGCCGGTGGTGGATGGGTGGACTGGACGTTCCTGTGATTCAGGCCGTGGTTTCCAAGAGGTAGCGCCCGCTCAAGCGAGGAGTGCGAAGACAATGAGTCAGATTGATGCGGTGCGAAGCAAGGTCGACCCACGCTATTTCAATCAGTTGAGCGGGCCGAGCTATGTGAGGGTCCTGGATACGCCTCGCATCTGGGGGCTCGACTTTGGCCCGGGCATCATGGAGCAGGCCCGGAAGCGCACCAGGGATTTCGAGAGAGCCATTGTCGAAATCATCCAGAAGTCCAAGTTCCGCTGTGACGTGGCCTCGCTCAACAGCCCGGACCCCGAATGGGCCAAGGTGATTCTGGGGGCGATGGATGCCGCGCTGACCGAGGACATGGGGCGCACGAAGCGCACCCAGTTCCGGTTCCTGTTCGGGCAGACCCCCATGCTCATCATGAACGGCACTGCGCCCCCGCTCATCGACTTCCAGGGCGCGCTCATCCGGCTGGTGAGGGCAAGAACGCGACACTGGAAGAAGAAGCCGGAGATCTGGATGGGGAAGTTCTACCGCCTCCGGGAGGGGCTGCTCTCCGGGCTCTACGCCAGCTTCGCCTCCAGCCTTCCGAGCTGGTTGGTGGCGGAGGGGGATGATGACTTCACCAAGATGACCTGGAATCACTCGAAGATCATCGCGGTGGATGGCGCCGAGTCCCTGGTGGGAGGGCACAACCTCAACATGGACCTGTTCACCAGCTATCCGCCCGTCCATGACGTGTCGGTCGTCATGCATGGCGAGGCGGCCCTGGGGGCGCAGCTGTTCCTGAACAAGATGTGGGAGTGCGGGACCGACGTCTTCACGAAGGAGTATCTGGATGTCGATGCCGGCGTCTGGAAGAACGGTGATGACGTCGTCGGCACGCCGTGGGAGCTCAAGGACCCGTTGATCGAGCGGGATGCCAGCGACTATCGGGACGAGCTTCATGAGGTCCTCGCGCGGCTGCATGGCGGAGGCGGGGGCGAAGAGGTCGAGTCCCCGAAGCTTCGCTCCAGCAAGGGGCTCCTGTCGGCGTCGATCGAGGACCTGGACGAGGACGACGACATCCGGAGGTTCGACCTCCAGGGCCTGGACGAGCTGGAGCTGCCTGTCTTCAAGGAGAAGAAGTACGCCTCCTACGCCGGCCTGGGGGAGTACAAGAAGGCGACCCGCGTCTTGTCGGTCGGGAAGTACTGGAAGGGCTCGAGTCTGGAGCTGGACTACGAGAAGGCGTCCGAGCTGATGAAGGAGGAGTTGATCAAGGGCGCGAAGCGCGTCCTGCGCTTGTCGCAGATGGACCTGGTGAGCGCGTGGAAGAAGAAGTGGTCCTCACACGTCGTCTGCCATTGGATCATGGAGGCGCTGCTCGCGAACGAGGCACTCGTCGTCCAGGTCGTGGTCTCGCCCCTGGACGCCGGTGCCGGTGCAGAGGGCGACCAGTATTCGTTCGGCTCGGGGGCGTGTCGCACGTTCGAGCTGTTCAAGTATTACATGACGCACGCCGTTGACACCGACACCCTGTTGCCAGACGCGGACGTGCGGGAGCGGGCCTTGGAGCGGCTGCACATCGCCCCGCTCTATTTCACGGAGGTCCCCGACGAGAGCACCACCGAGGGGGAGACCTATTTCTGGCCCGAGCTCTCGCCCGCGGGCTTCACGGCGACCTTGAAGCAGCCCTCGCTGACCACGGCGCCGCCGGACAAGGGAATCATCGGGAGCGCGTTCGGCTCGGTCCAGAAGGCGAGTGCCCTCCGGTTTCCCAAGGTCCCCTCCGCGCCGGGCAATCACGCGAAGATCATGATTGTCGACGATGAGTCGTATGTCGTCGGCTCCGACAATCTCTATCCGGGCTTCCTCTCCGAGTTCAACTACCTGGTGGAGGGGGAGTCCGCGGTGAAGGACCTGCTGGAGTCGTATTGGGAGCCGCTGTGGGATTACTCGGGGAGGCATTGTGTGAATCCCGGGTGCGCAGGCGGTTGCAAGACCCGGCAGGTGAAGCCGAAGCCGCGGCTGGTTCCTTCCATGGGATTTGGGATGGGGGTCTACCCCTCGCTGTTCGGTCGCGGGATGGGGAGTTCCATGCTCCTGGGCGGCCTGGCGTCGACCGCGTTCTTCGGCAAGTCGGGGCTCCCCATGTCGTCCGGCAAGGGCGGCTCGAAGCCGCTCTTCGGTGGTTTCGGCGGGGGGCTTGACGCGAGCCTGCTTCCTCCGCTGATGAGCGGAGCCAACCTGGGAAAGGTCAAGCGGCTCGGCAAGCCGTCGGCGCCAGAGAACCTCGACGCGCTCCACGAGCAGGACGAGGCGATTGCGATGGTGGGCATGGTGGAGCGGGAGCTCGCCAAGGAGGTGTCGCCGTTGCCAATCTCCCGGCCCTCGTCTCCGAAGGCCAAGAAGAAGGATCCGGAGCGCGAGTCCAATGGCGACAAGATCGAGGGGACTCACTATTACACCGATCGTCAAATCTACCGGCTCATGCAGCACTACATCGGGCATATGCCCAATGTCTTCGTGCGCCATGGCATCAATGGCCATCAGCTCAGTCGTCTTGGGCCGAACGCGTTCGACGATGTCCTGGCTGACATGTCCGAGGACAGCGAGCCGCGGGTCATCGTCATGCCCTACAACGTCCAGAACAACCATTGGGGGTTGTTCTACATCAAGGTGAGTCGAGCGGCGCTGGGGGGAAGGCGAGAGGTCCGTGTGCTCTACATCGACCCGCTCAACCCGCTGATGGTGCCGCCACTTGGCCCTCTGCTGCGGCCGTTTCCGGAGCTCCTCGTGGAGCGGTGCACCATCACCTATCAAAATGACAACTACGGGGGCAGGGAGGAAGGACAGCACAGCTGTGGCCCGTGGATCGTCCACCTGTCGCGATGCCTGGTGCATTCCGAGGGCGCCTTGCCGCAATCCGCGTTGGATCCCCGCCAGGCCGCGAAGAAGCTCCGCACGGACCATCAGCAAGTGCTGAATGATCTCAACCAGCAGGGCCGCGACTTCCTCTGAGTCGGGCCCCGCACCCCCGGGTGGAGAGGCCGGTGCGGGCTTCTCCACTCGGGATTTCCCTGACATCGCGTAGCCCGCAATGGGATGATGTCTATTGGACATGGGTCGGATAAGGCATACATGGTGTGGGAAGGGTTCCGGGATGGGATTGGTTCTAGGATAGGCCAGTCGCCCCCAACACCCATCTGCCCATGTGAGCCCCCAAATGACAAGCACTGCCAGGCACGAATGCAAAACGGTGTCGGACCGCAAATGGAGTCTGACCTCGTTCATGGAGTTCTATGAGCGCGTGCTGGGACCGAAGCTGTTCAAACCCTACGGCGAGCTCCTCGTTCGTGAAATCCGGAAGGACCTCCGGCCGGAGGCCCCTGTCACGAACATCCTGGAGGTCGCCTGTGGGACGGGCCGGATCACCACGTACCTCTATGAGGACCTGGCCAACCCGTTGAAGGCACAACTGGTCGCCACGGACCTCTCCAAGATCGCGATCGACCTGTGTCGGACGGTGGTGGGTGACGAAATCAACCGGAACGTCACCTTCCTGGCCGACGTCGACATGGCGGACATGCCTTTTGGCAATGACAGCTTCGACATCATCGTGTGCGGGTTTGGCCTGATGTTCCCGCCCGACAAGACGCGGGTCGCGCGCGAGTTCAAGCGGGTGCTTCGGCCGGGTGGGAAGATCTATGGAACGGTCTTCCACTACAACGAGCTGTTCGGCCTGGCGCGGGAGCAGTCCCAGAAGCACTTTGGAACGCCGTCGGCCATCCTGGACAGGGCGCTCAGTCTGAGCGACCACACGGCGATCACCAGCGCGTTCTCCCTGGAGGGGCTCTGTCGAGGCGTCAGCGAGGTCGCGACCTCGTGTCCCTTGTCCTTCTTCCTGGACGAGCACGACGCGAGAGAGTTCCTCTTCAACACCTGCATCCTGCTGGAGGAGTTCAACCAGTGCGATACCCTCACCCGGGAAGCGTATCTGGATACGATTCTCGGGGAGCTTCGTTCGCGGGTCCCCACCCAGCACTACGCGGTCAAGGCGTGGCTCCTGCGGGGGCTGGTCGATGAGGCCTGCAAGGAGACTGTCGCCCCGGGTGCGCTGCCGGACTTCGGTGAACTAAGCGCGTTTCGTGGGATGGCGCCGGAGCTCGTCGAGAGTCAGAGCGAGCGGTTGATGCCTCGTTCCGAGGCGAATGCCCTGCGGAACTATCAAGCGATGAAGTCAGCCTTCCTGGCCGAACACCCGGAATATCCGGACGGCGAAGTCGAAGCGCTGAGGCGGGACGAGTTCTCTCGCCTGGATGCACAGGGAGAGGCCTATCTGGACCACGTGGGAGGCGCGCAAGCTCCAGAGAGCCTCATCGAGCATGACCACCAGACCCTCAAGCGAACGATTCTGGGCAATCCGCACACCGGCTCGAAGGCCACCGAAGCCGCCTACGAGAAGGCCCGCTCTGAAATCTACCGGTTCTTCCGCTGCTCGCCGGACGACTACGAGATTGTCTTCACGCCCAACGCCAGCGGTGCCATCCGGATGGTCGCCGAGTCCTTCCCCTTCGAGAGCGGGTCGGACGTCCTGCTCGTCAAGGACAACCATACCTCCGTGCATGGCATCCGGGAGTTCGCGAAGTCCAAGGGCGCCACCGTCAAGTACGTCCCCCTGACCCAGGACCTGCGGATCATCGAGAGTTCGCTGCAGCGCTCTCTCGAAAAGCTGGATGACCGCCATGCCCATCTGTTCGCGTTTCCCGCTCAGTCCAACGCGACGGGTGTGAAGCATGACCTGAAGTGGATCCAGCTCGCTCAAGAGCGAGGAGCGATGGTCCTGTGTGATGCGGCGGCATTCGTCCCTTTGTCGCCGCTCGATATCGGCGCGCATCAGCCGGACTTCGTCCCTGTGTCCCTGTACAAGATCTTCGGATATCCGACCGGAGTCGGCTGTCTCATCGCGAAAAAGTCGTCTCTCCTCAGGCTGACCCCGCCGTCCTTCGCGGGCGGGTCGGTGTGTTACTACTCCGGGCCGTGGTCTCCCACGGACAGGTTGCTGCACCATGAGCATGGGCGGCAGTTCGAGGTCGGCACGCCCAACTACGCATCCTTCCACGCCATCGCCTATGGCTTCGAGTTCATCTCCAAGGTCGGGCTCGACAACATCCGCATGCGAGCGAACGCGCTGGCTCGTTGGCTCGAAACGCAGTTGCTGCGATTGCAGCACGATATCAAGGCCAAGGGGCCCCTCTGTCGGGTCTATGGCCCCTCGCAGGAAGAGAAGGGCGCGACGGTCATGTTGAACCTGTTCGACTGTTACAACGCGGTCTTCTCGCATGCCCTGGTCAAGAGAGCCGCCGAGTCCTTTGGCATCACCGTGCGCAATGGCTGTTTCTGCAATCTTGGCGCGGTACAACACGCGACCTACACCACCGCCGGCGCGGAGCACTGCGAGCTCGACAAGACGGAGAAGGTCCTCGACTGCAAGACCTTCGATGACGAGATTCTCAGCAAGGGCCTCTGCGGAGCGGTTCGGGTGTCGTTCGGCCTCGGTTCGAACTTCCGCGACGCGTATCGCTTCTATCTGCTCGC
Organism: Myxococcus eversor; assembly: GCF_010894455.1. Lineage (GTDB taxonomy): Bacteria > Myxococcota > Myxococcia > Myxococcales > Myxococcaceae > Myxococcus > Myxococcus eversor. Next base: position 215,807 of record NZ_JAAIXY010000005.1, read on the forward strand.
GAAGTCCCTGCTGAACACCGAGGCCTCACGACTGCAGGACCATCTGACCGCCGCTGACGGCGACGGAGCGCAAAGCCTCGCCTTGGAACCGGTGGGGCAGGGCCTCGCGGACGCAGTCGCTGCGAGAATCAGCGATTGAGGGGTCAACTCGACTGGAGCATGGTGGGGGATGCTGTTTGCCACGATTGAGGGGAGAGCCAGATGTGCGCCCGAAGCTCGCTCTCTCCGCCGTGGCACTTGCCTGCGCCGCCTTCATCGCGACCGCGGCACTGGAGTCCGGGCCACCGACGCGAGCGTGGCGTCCAACCAGTGGCCCACACGCATCCGTAGTAAGGGTGAGGGCTGAAGCAGCGCGACAGACGCGGAGGTGCCCTGGATGCGAGGCACCTCCGCGTCATCGCTGTCAGTGGAAGAATTCCACCGGGCTCGCGGAGTTCTGCGGCTGCCGCGTCGTACGGGTCACGAAGTCAGCGCTGTTGTTCTCCGTATCCTGTCCGTTGCCGCGCGTGGCGTGCGCGCCGCCCACCGCCATCAAGGCGGAGGTGGAGGAGACAATGGCCTTTCGCTCCAGGCTTCCACCGGAGGCAGGGTGCGAAGGCGCGGCGGTGCCCTCGGGCGCGTTCGCGGTGCCCCAGCCCATGCGGTCCACGTCGACGTAGACCGTCCCCGACAGACGCTGGAGGCGGATGTGGCCTCCCGCGGTCGTGGACGAGGACGCATCGATGTTGTGGGTCGCATCCGCGGCGACCGCCCCCGAGTAGGCCGTGCCACCCACCAGGAAGTAGCCGTGGGAGGGGATGCTCCTGCCAGCGGCGATGGTGTACGTCGTGCTGTAGGTGGCCCCGGTGGCGGACTTGTAGCTGAGCTGCCAGCCGGACAGGTCCACCGCCGCGCTCGTCGGGTTGTAGAGCTCCACGAACTCATCTCTCGCGTTCGCTGTCGTTCCGCCGCTGAACTCGCTGATGACGATGTGGTCCGTCTGCGGCCCGGCGAGCACCGTCACGGAGCCGTAGGTGCCCGAGGGAGGCACGGCCACTCCGTTCTGGTCGCAGTACGTCCACGGCGCACCCGCATCCTTGAACCGGTAGCGGAAGCCGTACCGGTACGTCCCGGGGGTGGAGATGCTCAGCACGGCCTTCAGCTCGTCGTTGTTGGAGCTGGCCGGGCTGTAGCTCGCGTTGAAGTCCGCCGACGTCCACGTCCAGCCCGCCGGGTCGGCCGCATCCGTGCCATGGCCCAACTGCGCCTCGATGCCCGGGTAGAAGTCATTGCTCGTCTGGCTCCGCGTCGTGACATCGAAGCTGTAGAACTGGCTGTAGATGTCGTACGCGTCGAAGGCGAGGATGCTCGCCGGGTAGTTGCCATCCCCGGTCGGGAACGTCTTCGGGTACTGGATGGCGCAGTAGTTCAGCGGCTTCTCGACGTTCATCCCGCACTCGTCGTTGGCCTCGTGGGGCGTGCCCCGGTCTCCGCCCGAGAGAGCGCCGGACGAATCACACCAGTACCAGGGCCTGGACGCGCCCGCCGTGCCCACGATGCTGGACGCGAGGCTCATCGCGCGGCCCACCGTCCGCGGGAAGGCGTTGGTGTACTGGAGGCTCGTCACCGTGGTGCCTCCCTGCATGAAGGTGATGGACCCGGTGTTGTCCAGGTGCACGTTCGTGCCGTACGCATGATTCGCGTACACGCCGCCGTTCGTCCCGAAGTTCGCGTTCTGCGCGAGCACCACTCGCGAGCCCGGGTCGACCACCAGCGCGTGTCCATGGTTCAGCGTGAAGGGCGTGGCGGCTCCCACGCCGTCCACGAAGCTCACCGTCATGCCGTTCAGGTCCAGCAGCTTCGTGCTGGTGTTGGTCAGCTCCACGTACTCCGTGGTGCCGGCCGACGGGGAGTGCATCACCTCCGAGATGGCCAGCTCCCCCGCGCCAGGATGCGGCGCGGTGGCGCACGCTCCCGCGTGGCAGACGGCATCCGCGCCGGGGCAGGCCTCCAGCTCCACCGCTCCGATTTCGCAGGTCGGCTCGCTCGCGACGATGACGCACACCGACGAATACACCTCCAGGGACGTGCCGTCCTCCGCGCAGGCCGGAGCCGGCGGCGTGCACACGTAGTCGTCACAAGGATTGGTGGTGCTGGCGCTCGCGGTGGCCAGGGCACTGGCATTGCCCGCGCCGTCGAACGTCTTCAGGGCGAAGAAGTACGTCGTGCCCACCTCCAGGCTGGAGACGGTGAAGGACTCCGCCGTGCCCGGCGCCTGGGGCGCGCCCACACCCGTCACGACCGCGGCGGCCTCGAAGGTGGCCTCGGTGATGGCCTCCGTGGCGTACCGGACTTCGTACCGCGTCGCGGTGCCCAGGTTCCCGTCGTCGCCAGGTGCCGCCCAGTCCAGGCGGATGCTGGAGAGTGACAGCTCGCTGGCCACGAAGCCGCTCGCGACCGCTGGCGCCACCGTGTCGGTGATGACCAGGTCCTCGGAGGTGGAGGGCGGCAGGCCGCCCGCGTTGGCCTCGAATCGATACGTGCCCTCGTCCACCAAGACGAGGCCGGTGAAGGTCGCCACGCCGTCCACCGGGGAGCGCGTGGGCGTGCCCTGGGTGAAGCTCCCTCCCACGAGCGACAGCGTCACGTCCGTCGCGGCGTCGGTCACCGTGTTGCCGTAGGCATCCCTCAGCGCCACCCGTACGTCCGTCAGGGCCTGTCGCACCAAGCCCGTCGTGGGCGCGGAGACGAACGCCAGGGCGTCGATGGCGGCGGGGGTGATGGAGTACGTGTGCGTGCCCCTCAGGGTCGCGGTCACCACGTCCTCCGCGGCGACCTCCTGCTCGCCCGCGGTGCGCGGCTCCACGCTGAACACGTGCCGGCCCGCGTCCGCCAGGGTGAACGTGTAGGCGCCGGGGAGCACCGCCTGCGCATCCGTGGACGAGAACGTCACCGTGGAGGCGTAGCCCGTCGCGACGTTGCCGTAGGTGTCGCGCGCCACCAGCTCGTAGCTCAGCGACTGGCCGGCGGCGAACGGCCCCGCGCCCGCGATGACCTCGAAGGACGCGGCGGCGATGGAGCGCACCTCGGCGTCCACCGTGGCGGAGAGGCTCGAGGTGACGGTGTCCGTCGCGGTGAGGGACTGCGTCCCCGCCGTCTTGAACACCAGCCCGGCGATGAACTTCTGGCCGTTGTCCGCCGGGGTGAAGGTCGTGTCCGGAGGCAGCACCGCCTGCGCGTCCGAAGACGTGAAGTGCACCGTCCCGGCGTAGTCCCGCGCGAGGTTGCCGAAGGCGTCCGTCAATGACACGCCTGCTTCGAGCGCCTGTCCCGCGTCGACCGGCGACGAGAACTGCCACAGCACCAGCGTCGACACTGGCCCCGCGCGCACGGTGAAGGACTGGCTCTGCTGGCTGAGCGCTCCGGCCGTCGCGGTGAAGGTGAATGCGTCCGCCGTGTCCACGCGCAGCCCCTGGAAGGTGGCCACGCCGCTTGCGGCCGACACCGTCACCGCCGGGAAGAAGGCCTGGTCCGTCAACGTCAGCGTCACCGCGGAGGTGGCCGTGATGACGACGTCGCCGCGTGCATCCAGCAGCGCCACGCGCACGTCCGCGAGCGACGTGCCCGCCGCGCCATCCGCCGGCTGCGCCACGAACGCCAACCGCGTCACCCGCGGATGGGCCGTGGACACCGTCAGGCTGTCCGAGCGCGCGGCGTTGCCCTGCTTGTCCGTCACCTTCAGCGCGACATGGTACGTGGCGCCCGCCGCGAGCCCCGCCAGCGTCGCGGTCTGCACGGTGCCCGGAGGCGCCGGGCTGTCAATGGCGACCGGTGTGCTCGCCTCGAAGGCCGCGTCCGAGTCGATGGGAGTGGTGGAGTAGCGCAGCTCCTGCGCCGTCGGCGTCCCCTCGGTGCCGTCATCGCCCACGCTCGTCCACTGCACGGTGAGGCCCGTCTCCGTCGCCGCCGTCTGCGTCAGCACCGGCTTCGCGGGCGCCACGTCATCCACCACGGTGAGGTCCGCGCTGCCCGCGTCCGGCAATCCGTTCGCGGAGGCGGTCAGGCGGGTGACGCCATGGCCCGCCACGCTCAGCGTGGTGAACGTCGCCACGCCATCCACCGGAGCCGCCGCCGTCGTGCCCGACAGCGCGAAGCCCGCTTGCGTCAGCGACAGGCTCACCGTCGGCGCTCCCACCCGGGACGTGTTGCCGAAGGCGTCCTTCAGGGTGACCTGCACGGTGCCGAGGGCCGCGCGCGTCGACACACGCGTGGGCTGCTGGGTGAAGGCGAGGAGCGCGGGGGGCCCGGCGCTCACGCTCACGTGAAGGGTGAACGAGAGGGCGCTCGTGCCGTCGTCCAGCATCAGTCGCTGGCTCCCGGCGGTCTTGAAGGTGACGCCCGTGAAGGTGAACCGTCCGGCGTCCGACGGGGTGTACGCGTGCGCGACGGGGAGGCTCGCGGCCGCGTCCGTGGACGTCAGCGCCACCGTGCCCGTGTAGCCCGTCACCGTGTTGAAGTACGCGTCCTGAACCGTCACCTGGAGGTCCTGCGCCACGCCCGCCACGGCCGACTCCATCAGCGTGCTCAGCCCCACGGCCGCCGGAGCGCCGGGGAGCACCTTGAAGGTGGAGCTCGTGGCCGGCTCGAAGCCCGGGGCATTCGCGACGAACTGGTAGTCGTCGCCCGCCTTCTTCAGCACCACCTCCGGAAAGAGCGCCACGCCGTCCACCGTCGTCACCGTCAGCTGACCCTCCGGGACGACGACACCCACCGAGGCCAGCGACAGGGTGACTTCCGCGGTGCCGGTGGAGATGGGCGCCCCGGTGGCATCCTGGAGGACGACCTCCAGTCCCGAGAGCGGGGTACCCGCCACGCCATCCGGAAGCGCCCGTCGGAACGCGAGCCGCGAGGCCGTGGGGGCGACTTCGACGAACTCCACCGTGGCGGTGGCGGTGAGGGCGACGGTCAGTCCGTTCGTGTCCCGCACCGACGCCCTCACGGTCTTCACGCCTGGCGCCGTCGATACCACCAGCGCCCGCGCCTCGCCGTTGCTCCCCGTCTGTCCCGGAGGCACCGCGATGGACGCTCCCGCGCCTTCCACTGTCACCGTCACCGCGCGCCCGGACATCCGCGAGCCGTCCTTGGCCAGCACCGTCACCGTCACGGCGGCCTGGTCCGTGCCGTTGGCGAGCACTCCCGTCGGCTTGTCCACCGCCACCGTGGAGGCCGCCGCGTTCACCGTCCCCTCCGTCGAGGGCGGAGGTCGTGGTGCGACCCCGGAATCGCCACAGCCGAGCGATAGACCCAGACACAGCACGCTCAATCCCAGACAGCGGGCGAGCACTTCGAAACGTGGGGACATGAAGGACTCCGTACCGCGGGCCGCCCCCGTGAGGCAGTGACTGTCTGCGCGGGGTTGTGCTGCTTTCTAGCAGACATCCCTCGGCTACTCGACCGTGAGGCCGGAACATTGCGGCTCAAGTGGAGTTCGGAGATTCCTCGTTATGGCTCTGGGCGGGCACGTTTCTGCGGAAGAGGGGTGATGGCGGACTCGCCCGGGTCGTGGGGACTTGATGCCGCCTTGCGAGTCCTTGGAGGACGGGGAGGGGAGGGTGTTCCTCCCCCGCGGGTCCGGGCAACCGGGGTGACCTGGCCGCTACTGTTTTTGGGGCCTGCTCGCCTTCACACTGACGTGTTCCCACGCTGTCCGGAGAAGGCCCCTCTCGCATGCGCGCCCACAGCCCCAGGATGCCGAAGCACGTGGAGACGACTCACGATTCCGCGGGGAGGCAGGGGGCCGGGTCGGTCCAGCGTCTGGCGGACGCCTCACCTCACGTGAGCCGACTCAACGCCATCCAGGACACCGCCAGCCAGAGCCCTCGGGTTCAGCGGTTGGTGCAGATGAAGGCGATGCTCCAATCACCTCCCGTTCAGCGGATGCCCGAGCCCCAGGGCTCCGCGCCCATCCAGATGATGCGCGTCGTCCGCTGGATGGATGCCGACAAGAGAAGTGATTACATCTCGAAGCTGGCGGCAAACCAGCCCGAGGCCTATGCCAGGGTTCAGCGGGGGCTGGCTGGCGGAGGAAGAGGGCAGCTCCTGCAAGAGATTGACCGGCATGGCCAGGGCATGCTGGGTGACAACACGCCCTTTGTCTCCGTGGCCATCAACCCGTATTCCCTCTCCTGGGGGTCGGATGACTCGGAGAGCGGCGTGGACGACATCCTGCGCGGCGCTCCACATGACGTCTGGTTCGATGTGCCTGATGAAGATCTCTATCCCGGCTCCACCGGGTTGTCTCAAAGCGAGACGGAGTTGCTCGTCCTCCTTCCACCGGGTGTCAGCCTCCAACAGTACATCGCGACCCAAGACCTGGGCGGGGGCGAGCAACCATTGATTGAGGACAATCGGTGGAAGGGGATGTCGACCCGGGCGCGGCGGGCCGCATTGCAACAGATGAACCCTGAGTTCACGAAATTGGCGGTTCGCGGCTCACGCGAGGGAGAAGAGGGTTCGTTCGTGGTGAAGCAAGAGGTGGTTCCGCCACCGTGGGAGGTGGCGGCGCAGGACCATCCCGCGCTCGTCTTCAGCGCGCTTCCGAGGAACATCCAGGCGCAGGTCGTCGACCTCGCGGCCGGGAACTGGGGGGGTGGAGACGCTGCCTTCAGGCGGGGCCTGGGCGAAGGCCAGGCCTGGGCGCGCGAATATCTGGCGAGCACCCTTCGCGACAATGATGCGGCCATTCGGCGAGCGATGAGCTCGCAAAGAACCTGATCAAAAGCATCGGGCGGCCCCTGAACTTCCAGGAGCCGCCCGAATCACTGCTTCACCCCGTCACGCGGCACGTGGGCCGCGCGTGCATCAGGGCGCGGGAACCGCGGTGATGACGTTGACCGCGCCCGGCGTCACGGTGGTGGTGAACTTGAAGTCCACCCCGTTGTCGTCGGTGTCCGTGCTCTGTGCGTCGCGGCACACCGAGCCCTCCACTGTGTTGCTGTCCGCCACCGCCGCCGTGCTCGTGGTGCCCTCCTGCATGTCGAACCTCTTGGAGGAGCCCGCGATGGTGGCCTGGGTGATGGTGGCCTCGTAGGAGAGCGAGTCGATGAGCACATCCAGCGCTCCGTCGTAGAGCGCCACGGCGTCCGCCGCCGGGCTCGCCACGCTGCCGCCGTTCTGGATGAAGTCCGAGGTCCCGCGCTGGAGCGTCTTCACCCCGGGACGACCCGCCAGCGGACCGACAACCGCGGCCGAGCCCACCACCAGGTACTCACCCGCGCCCAGCGTGCCGACCTCGGTGAGGTCGAGCTTCTGGTAGCTCGCCGGAGGATTCACCCCGCCATTGACGAACACCAGGAACGTGTTCGCCAGGGACACGGGGGCACCCGTCGGGTTGTAGATTTCGACGAACTCCTTCGTGTCCGTGTTGGGCTGGTCGTAGTCCACCTCGTTGATGACCAGGTGGCTGATGGCCGGGCGGCTCGCCACGGTCAGCTCCGCCGCCAGCTCGGTGCCGCCGTACGTCGCCGTCAGCCGGACGCCGCCGGCCGTCTGGCCCGCGGTGAACACCACCTGACCGCTCGTCTGCCCCTCGGCGATGGCCACCGTCGCGGAGGACAGCGAGCCCAGGCTCGAGTCAGGCGTCAGCGCCACGCTCACCGAGGCTCCCCCCACCGGGGCGGGGCGATCCAACGTCGCGGTGAACGCCTGCGTCGTGTTGAAGTACACCGTCGCCGTCGAAGGCGTCAGCGAGACGAGCGCCGCGGGCGGCGGCGTCACCGTGACGTCGGACGTCCGCGTGATTCCCTGCAGCGACGCGGACACCGTGCCCGCTCCCTCACCCCGCGCATCCGCGGTGAAGAGGAACGTGGCGTCCGTCGCACCGGCGGGCACCGTCACCGTGGCCGGCACTGTGCCGAAGCGGGTGACCCCCGCGGCCGGCGTCGCCACCAGCGCCACGGCGAGGTCCGCCGTCGGAGCCGCGGACAGCACGACCCGGTACTCCTGCGTCTGCCCGTACTGCACCACCACCGGAGTGGAGGGCAGGAGCGACACGAGCCGCGGCGAGACCAGGTCCAGCGTCACCGCCGTGCTGGCGCTGCTGGCTCCCACCTGCGCCGTCACCGTGCCCTCGGAGACAGAGGCGGCCTCGTCGGCGGTGAAGGTGAACGTCGCCTGCGTCGCGTTCTTCGCCACCGCCAGCGTACCGCTCGCCGGGTTGAACGTGCCGAAGCCCGCCGCCGGGTCCACGCTCAGCGCGATGGCCGCGTCGGCCGGAGCCGGACGGTCCAGCGCCACCGTGAGTGTCACCGTGCCACCCGGCACGATGCTCACCGTCGCGGGAGACAGGGTCGTCACCAGTGCCTGCTCCGTCGCGCCCAGCACCCGCAGGGTCGACTGGAGCGAGACCGTGCCCAGGGTGGCGGTGAGCGTGACGCTCTGCGCCTGGGCCAGCGGCTCCACCTTCACCTCCGCCGAGGTCTGCCCCGCCGGAATGGTGACCTTCCCACCCGGAACCGCCAGGGCGGCCGGGTCGCTCGACGTCACCGTGATATCGACCGGCACCGAGTAGGTCGCGGACATCGTCACCGTGAGCGCCTGCGGGAAGGTGCTCTGCGCGCCCGAGCCCTCCGCGCGCACGAAGCCACCGGGCCCGAAGGCCGTCAGCGTGGGCGGCGTCCCCAGCATGTCGCCCGCCCCGCGGGGGACGAGCTTGTGGTCGTTGAAGTTGAAGGTCAGCAGGCCCCTCAGCGAGAAGTAGGTGGTGCCCACCGGCTGATCCGCGTAGTCGAACGCCTGGTCGTCCACCATGAGCGAGGGCTGGGCGACATCGCCGCTCTCGTTCACGCGGAACTCCTTGAAGTTGTTCACTCCCTCGGTGACCTTCACCTCGCGGAGCTCGACGAGCACGCCCTCGAGCGCCACCGCGCGAGGACCGCCCGTGCGCACGTCCGCCGCGCTCACGACGACCGGAGCCGGAGGCGTGTTGCCGACGCTGCGGCGGGTGTACGTCACGTCCGTCAGCTCGGGCAGGCCGCTGAAGATCGTCAGCGAGCCCTTGGTGATGTCCAGCCGGTCGCCCACGGCGAGGTCGCCCTTCGGGCCGTAGACGTACAGGCCGGAGTACTCGACGCTCTTGCCGGACGGCAGCGGATGCACCTGCACCCAGTAGCCGTTGGTGCTCGCGGCGCCCTTCACCACGCCCGTGACGATGACGTCCGACAGCGACACCACCTCACCCGAGAACGGCAGGCCTCCGTTCACCGGCGTCTTCAGGTCATGGATGGTCAGCGGGCACGCGGTGGTGCCCGGGTTCGCGATGGCGCACGCGTCGCACGCGTCGCCCTTGCCGTCGCCATCCGCGTCCGCCTGATCCAGGTTGGACACGAACGGGCAGTTGTCCTGCCACGTGGGCAACCCGTCGTGGTCGTCATCGCCCACCAGGTAGGTCGTGCACGCGCTGTTGTTCGCGGAAAGCGGGCACGGGTCGCACGCGTCGCCCAGGCCATCGTTGTCCGAGTCGAGCTGCTTGCCGTTGTCCATCGGGCGGATCGGGTTGAAGATGTTGGGGCAGATGTCCGCCGCGCCGCGCACGCCGTCGCCGTCCGGGTCGTCCGCCGTGCTCTGGCCGGAGTAGACGGTGGAGCTGTTCACGGACGCCGGCCAGGCGGAGTTGTTCGAGATGCGCTGGGGCGTGCACGCGGGCTCCGCCTCCGGGACACCGCAGGCGAACAGCGGGTAGGCAGTGGGGTTGGCCGCTTGCAGCGCCGCCAGGTTCTTGCCCACCTCGGACTGGACACAGGCCGACTTGGCCGTGCCACACACGTCCACCGCGTCACACGTCTCCGCGGCGCCCTTCAGTGCCGCCACCAGCGTCTGGTCGCCGTAGAGCGCCTTGCCCCCGCGCATCGTCAGCACCACGTTCGCTGGCTCGGCGGCGATGACCGCGCGGTGCGGCGAGGCGGTGAAGGTCGCCAACTGGAAGATGGACAGGTCGCCCATCTTGCCCGGCGCGATGCGGCCCACCTTCTCGTAGACGTCCACCGCCTCCGCGGCGTTGGACGTCACCATGCGCCACAGCTGCTCGTCGCTGAACGCGCGCGCGAACTGGCGGGTATTGAGCGAGTCCGCGCACTTCAGCTCGCGCAGGATGTTCATGGAGCCGGACTGCAGCCAGTCGGTGCCCAGCGAGATGCTCACGCCCAGGCGCTTGTAGGTCGTCACCATGGCGGTGTCGCCGTACAGCGCGATGTTGGAGCGCGGGGACCAGATGAGGCCCGTGCCGCGCGCGGCCATCAGCTCGATTTCCTGCGCCGTCAGGCCGATGCCGTGGATGACCGCCGTGCGCCCCTGCATCACGTCATTGGGGGCCGTGGACAGGCAGATGAACTCGTTGCGGGCTCCGGCGCTGATGCCCTCCGCGATGTGCGGCATGTAGGCGGCCAGCTTCGACAGGCCCGCGGTGGTGGGCTTCGACGTGTAGTCCGTGCAGCCCGAGGTCACGATGCGGCCGTTGGTGTCGCCCAGCGGGAAGGTGTCCGAGTTCGCGACGCCCTCCTCCAGGCCCTCCTGGCGAGCCACCGGGTTCTGGTCCAGGTTGCGCAGGAAGCCCGCGGCACCACCGGCGCCGGCGATGGACGTCGTGCCCGCCATCACATGGCGCAGCTCCGCGTAGCCCACCACGTCCGCGCCGCTCTTCGAGCCGCCGTTGCGAACCGTCGTGTGGCCGTTGGCGCCCGTGCGCCACTCGTTGCGATGCTCGTAGCGCTCCTCGGTGCCCGCATGCGGCTTGTCCGGATAGGTGATGTGCTCGTGCGGGTTGACGAGGCCCGGGGAGATGACACCCGTCGGGCAGGAGACCTGGGTGGCGTCCGCGGCGCCCTCGGCGGCGGAGCAGTCACACTGGGCGCAGGTGATGACGCCCAGCGCGTTCACCAGCACCTGGCCGCCCACCAGCGTCTCGCCGTCCTTGAGCACCACGCCCGTGAACAGGCGCGCGCCATTGCCGGCCTTCGTCACCGCGCACGTCGCCCCGTCCGCCAGCGGCGGCGCATCGGCGGCCGCGCAGCGCGTCTGCGTCAGCGTGCAGTCCGCCTGACAGCCGTCGCCGGAGGTCGTGTTGCCGTCGTCACATACCTCGGCGTCCTCGAGCTTTCCGTTGCCACACGCGGCCTTCTCCGGCGTCACGGTGCAGTTGGCCTCGCAGCCGTCGCCGGCGATCGCGTTGCCGTCGTCACAGGCCTCCCCCGCCTCCTTCACTCCATTTCCGCAGGACGGGGGGCTGCACTCCGCACCCTCACATCCCGGCTTGTCATCGTCCGAGCATCCAACGTGGAACAACATCACCGCGGCGAGCGCGGCCAACAATAAGCGTGGGGACTTTCGCATCTGGTGGGTCTCCGAATGATTCCGGCCCGTGGGAGCACATACGTCCTTGACACGGCCCGAAGGTACTCGATGAAACATTTCAGCGACAGCCGACTCGGCAGGTCCCTTGAGAGAGAGGGAACGCTGGCAGCCACGGGTCTATCTCACCCCACGCGGGGGCCGTAAACGCCGGGTGTCACCTCGTCGTGACAATTCGCCGTGACGCCGCGCGTTGCCGGTGAGGGCCATCCCCCTCTAACTCCACGTCGGACCTGCACCCCGCGTCGACGTGCTCCCCTTGGACGTGTTCGCCGGATTTCACCAACAGTGGCACCGCGCGACGCCGCTCGGATCACGGCGTGGCAGGTTCTTGAGAGAATCGTCGCTCAACCTTGACGTTTCCGGCCGGGACGGAGGTGCATCTTGCGCGGGCCTTCATATCCAGCAACCCAGGAAGGAACCGGAAACCTCATGTACCCCAGAAGGTTGGTGACGCTCCTCTCGGCGACGCTCGCCGCGTGCATCTCGATTCCCGGCGTGGCCCCCGCGGGGGACGACGCGCGCGCGGCTGGGGAGTCCCGGTCGGAGCACACGCCGTCGCGCCGACTCAATGTCCAGGTGGGCGCTCGGCCCTATTACCTGGTCGAGGACATGGATGAGGGCCCCCTGAAGCGAAGGCTCCAGCAGTGCTCGGAGGGGCCGTTCTCCCGGACGGAGTTCTCCATCGGCCATCGCGGCGCGCCGCTCCAGTTCCCGGAGCACACGAAGGAGTCCTACGAGGCCGCCGCGCGCATGGGCGCGGGCATCCTCGAGTGCGACGTCACCTTCACGAAGGACCGGCAGTTGGTGTGCCGGCATTCGCAGTGCGACCTGCACACCACGACGAACATCCTCGCCATTCCCGCGCTGGCGGCGAAGTGCACGCAGCCCTTCCAGCCCGCGGACCCTGTCACTGGCAAGGCCGCCTCCGCGCTCTGCTGCACCAGCGACATCACGCTCGCCGAGTTCAAGCAGCTGTGCGGGAAGATGGACGCCGCGAACCCCTCGGCGACCACGGTGGCGCAGTACCTGGACGGGACGGCTGCCTGGCGCACGGACCTCTATTCCGCGTGTGGCACCGTGCTTTCCCACAAGGAGAGCATCGAGCTCTTCAAGCGCCTGGGCACGAAGTTCACTCCGGAGCTGAAGGCCCCGAGTGTCCCCATGCCGTACCAGGGCACCTATACGCAGGCCGCCTACGCCCAGCAGATGCTGGACGAGTACAAGCAGGCCCGCATCCACCCGATCCAGGTGTGGCCGCAGTCCTTCAACCTCGACGACGTGAAGTACTGGATTCAGCGCGAGCCGCAGTTCGGAAGGCAGGCCGTCTACCTGGACGGGCGCTACGAGATTCCGGGCACCCGGTTCGACCCGAATGATCCAAGCACCTGGGTGCCGAGCATGGACGAACTGTCCGCGTCGGGCGTGGAGGTCATCGCGCCTCCCATCTACGTGCTGCTCACGCTGGATGCACAGGGGCGAATCATCCCGTCCGCGTACGCCAGGGCGGCGAGGGCCGCGGGCCTGGACATCATCGCCTGGTCCCTGGAGCGTGACGGCCCGCTGGCGAACGGCGGCGGTTTCTATTTCCAGTCCGTCAAGCAGGCCATCAACAACGACGGTGACATGCTCGTCGCGGTGGACGTGCTCGCCCGGCACGTGGGTGTCATTGGCATCTTCAGCGATTGGCCGGGCACGGTGACGTACTACGCCAACTGCATGGGTTTGTAGGCCGCGTTCAAGAAACTCGAAAAGGAGGCTGTATGCGATGGGACCGTCGTGCCTTCCTTCGTCTCTCCGCGCCGGGTGGCGGAGCGCTGGCTTTGGGACCTGGATTCTGGAAGGAGGCGTATGCCGCGCCCGCGCAGCCGGGGCCCAGCCCGTATGGGGCCATGTCCGGCTCGGCGGATGGGCGGTTCTACCGCTTCACTCCGTCCGCTCGCCGCTGACTGGCGTGGACAACGTCACCGTGTCGCGCTCGGGAGACCTCTTCGTCGCCGAGGACGGCGGAAATCTGGAGATCTGCATCATCACTCCGGGCCCCAGCCGAGTGGTGGCGCCATTCATCCGGCTGGATGGACATTCGAGCTCGGAAATCACGGGCCCATCCCCCCGCTCTCCGGTTTCACAAGCTGCATGGCTCATTTGCAATCATGAGTCATGGCAGCACGGGTCGGGCTGATTCTTCAAGGCGCGCCGCCCGGGAAACCCACGAGCGGCGCAAGGGACGGCGACTACATCGCGCCGGAACAGTTCTTGGTGTGGGCGCCCGGCGGGCACCAGTAGTTGGTGATGTTCAGCTGGGCCTTGGTGCCGGTGCGCGCGTCGCAGGCGCTGCCGCTGCTCCAGTTGGACTCATGAAGGGTGATGCGGTTGGGCTCAGCGGCGGTGTTCACGCTGTGCACGAACGCGGTGTGACCGGCGGAGTTCGACCCGAGGATCATTGCCACGCAGCCCACATGCGCATGGTTGCTGTTGATGATGGCCTTCTTGTCCGCCCAGGTGAACAAGCCGTAGGGCAGATTGATGCCGTAGGCATCCTGCTCCGTCCGACAGCGCGCGTAGAGGACGCATTCGTCGTCACAGGAAGAGGCGCAGGCGCCGTCGAAGGCCTGGGCCGACACTTCGCGGTCGTCCACCTCCGCTGCGATGGGCTCTGGCTGCGCGGGCACCTGCTCCTCGCTGGGGCCACAGCCGGTGAAGGCCAGGCAAAGGATGAGGGCGACTGGCTTGGACTTGAACGTCATGGGACTGCCTCCGTAAGGGAACGATGCGGAGTCAGCCTATCAGAATACTTGCTTGATAGTCTTGAATTGCCTGTTTGGCTGCTTGCTGCGCCAGGTTGGACCGAGTGGGCTCTGGAGCATCACCACTCGGGCCTCGGCCTGCTCACGCCTCACGATGTGCACCATGTAGACCGCGCGGCACTCTCACCCAATCTCGGTCTCATCCGCGTTGACAGGTTCCGCGGCTCACGGCACGTACTGCTCCGCCGAGCGCTCCGCGCCCTCCGCCCCCAGTCCCCCTATCACCAGCACCCCGCCGTCCTTCAGCGGCGTGGCCGTGTGGAAGGCGCGAGGGCGCAACAGCTCGGGCCTGCTCACCCAGCCCCGGTCGGGGTCATAGAGCGCGACATCCTTCACCGGCGCCGCATCCCAGCCCGGCAGTCCGCCGACCACCAGCACGCCTCCAGAGGTCAGCGCGGTCGCCGTGTGGTGGGCCCGAGGAACACTCAGCCAGCCCGAGTCCGTCCACGTCCGGGTGCTCGGCGCGTAGAGCTGCGTGCTGGTGCTGAATTCAGGCCCGGCCGAGCCCACCACCAGCACCTGCCCCAACGACGGTACCAGGGTGGCGGTATGGCCCGAGCGAGTCTCGGACATGGCGTTGGGCGCCGCCGTCCAGCTCCGCGTGCTCACGTCATAGACATCCGCTGTGTCGCTCGCGTCGATGTGGCCATAGCCTCCCACCGCCAGCACCCCGCCCCCCGGCAGCTCCGTGGCCGCGAGCGCATTGCGTGCCGCGGTGAGGTTGCCCACGCTCGACCACATCTCCGTGTCCGGCTCATAGAGCTCGGACGTCGTGAGCCCTCCCTCGTCGTCCTCGCCGCCGCCCATCACCAGGACCGCTCCGGAGGACAGGAGGACCGCGGCATGGCTGGCGCGCGCGTTCGCCATGGACCTCGCGGAGGTCCACGAGCCGCCATCCGCCGGGTCGTACAGCATCGCGCTCCTCAGCGCCTCCGTCCCCACGCGTCCCCCCACCACCAGCACCTTGCCGTTCCCCAGCAGCGTGGCCGTGTGGAAGGCGCGAGCCGCCGACAGGGTCCCCGCATCGGTCCAGGTGTTCGAGGCGAGGTCATACAGCTCGGTCGTCGCCACGGCCGCGTTCCCGGCCTCGAAGCCGCCCACCACCAGCACCTTGTCATTGCCCAGCAGCGTCGCCGTGTGGCCGAACCGCCGCGCGCCCATCGACTGGACGGGCTCCCAGTGCGGCTCCGTGGGCCCCGAGTCGCTCCCGTCGGGAGCACCGCCATCGTCCCTGTCCGGGACACCGCCATCGGCGCAGAGCTCCGGCTTCTTGCGGCACACCTCTTCCACGGCCGCATCCACGTCGAGGCAGCCGCCGACGGCCTGGAGTCCCAGCGCCAGCACCCCCGCCGCGGCGACTCGAAGCAGGCCCCTCACGGCCACCTCCCGGAGACAAAGGCAGACGTCCCGTCCGTGCCCACCGACAAGGCCATGGCATCCCCGGGTCCGCCCATCAGATACATCCCCGTCGCGACTCCCAATCCCACCGCGCCGCCCACCAGCAGGCCCACGCTGACCGTCTGGAGCGAGCGCGTGCGCGACGCCACCTTCCGCGCATCCTTCTCCGAGCCGATGTCCTCATCTGGCCCGTCCAGCCTCGCTCTCTCCCCCGAGGCCCCCCACCACATCACCCCGCCCCCCACCGCCAGCACTCCGCCGGTGACGGCCGGAATCCAAGCCCGCTGGCGCGGCGACGAGCGCCCTTCAGAGACCTCCGCCACGGGCCCCGTGGAGAGCCCTGGCCCCAACGCCTCGCGCGAAGGCTCCGGGGCCCTCCGCTTCAGTGCCTCCGAGGGCTCGCCTCGCGCGGCCAGTTCCTCACGCACCTTCACGCGCACCGCCTCGAAGCGCTGCCGCAGCTTCGGCGACACGCTCAGCGGCAGCACCGCGTCTGGATTCAGGAACAGCGCGGACTTGAACGCGGCCTCCGCCTCTTCCTGCCCCTCCTTGCTCAGCTCCGCCAGGACCACGCCCTCATAGAGCGACACCGCCACGTCGTCCTCGGGCCCCCGAGACACCCGCTTCGCGCGAGCCACCTGCTCCAGTGCCCGCTCGTACTCCAGGTCCTCGATCAGCCGATGGATGGACAGCAGGTAGCGCCGCGTGTCCCCGGAGACCTCCGCCCGCGCGCCGGGAGGAAGCAGCGCGAGCCCCAGCAGCAGGACCCCATGACAAATACCCCGCACCCAGGGGCGCTCCCGGGCAGACCCATTCGTTGGCATGGATTCCATTCTGTCTGGATGTCCCCGCTTGATTTCCAGACAGGGGACGCGAGGCCTCACCACCTCTCGACACTCGAAAAGCGTCAGGCTTTTCCAGCGTCCAATCCCATACGAATGGTCGCACGCGAGGCCACTACCGGGCGGACCTCTCTCGGCGTAACGGACCGGGGCATGGATTGCAGACGGCTCACGCCCAGTTGTTCATCAGCATCCGGCGCGCGGCCTCCCGCACCCAGCCCTTGCAGGAGAAGGTGGCGCGGAAGGTGGGCGCCCAAACCGAACCTCCACGTCGCGGGGGATGCCGCGCGGGGCGGGGCCCCTCGCTCCAGGTGGCGGATGGACCCCGTGCGTCAGGAGTCCTGGCGCGCGTCCACGTAGGCGCTGAAGTGGAACTTGTACGTGCTGTCGTAGAACTTGATGCCATTGCCCACCGACGCGTTCAGTCCGTAGGCGCTGCCGGTGCAACCCCCGCAGATGAGCACGCCGTTGCGGTGGATGTTCCACAGGCCGTTGACGTTGAACGCCGTGACGGCCGTGACGGACGAGCCCACGAGGTCGAAGGCGTAGGTGTTGCCGTTCGCGATGCCGTTGAAGCTCGCATACGCGGCGAACGTGCTCTCGTTCCAGCTGATGTTCATGTTGACGCCCGTCGCCGGGTACGTCGCTCCGTTGTCGCCGATGTACAGGCCATGGGTGGACTGGATGCTGTGGCCGGCCAGGGCGGGGACGGACACGAGCAGCGCGGCGGCGGCGACGGAAGAAACGGCCTTCATGGGATGACTCCTGCTTGGGGGGAACACGGGGTGCGGTGAAGCACCCCGCGTGGAATCCATCCTGCACGAGCCCGGTGATACACGGAAGACATGTTTAATTTGCGGAAGCCGCATTTCAGTCGCGGCGGTCGCGAGACTTGAGGATTTTGCCTGGTCCCGATTCAGGTGAGTCCCGCGCAACCCCGACCTGTCGGGAAGGCGGGAGCGGGGTAGGTGGGACGCTCCTCACCAGATTTGAGTCGGAGACAGCCTGGCGGCCATGGCACCCGTGACAAGCTGGCCATTGCTGTTGGAACCGAAGCCGCTCACCGTTCCGTCCACGGAAACGACGAGCACGTGCGTCTTCGCGACCAGAAGGCTCACCACCCCTGTCAATCCAGGCACCTGGGTGGGCGTCAATTGCTGGGTCGTGGTGCCATTCCCCAGTTGGCCGCTGCCATTGCCGCCCCAGGCCCAGACGGTGCCATCCACCTTCACCGCCAGCGAGTGCGCATCGGCGGCACCCACGGCCTTGACGCCCGAGAGGCCCGGCACCTGCGTGGGAGCCATTCGGTGGGTGGTGGTGCCGTCCCCCAGTTGGCCGCTGCCATTGCTGCCCCAGGCCCAGACGGTGCCGTCCACCTTCACCGCCAGCGAGTGGTACTCGCCCGCGGACACGGACACCACGCCCGTGAGGCTCGTCACCTGCGTGGGAGTCATTCGGCTGGTGGTGGTGCCATCCCCCAATTGGCCGTTGCCATTGCTGCCCCATGCCCAGACGGTGCCGTCCACCTTCCGGGCCAGGGCGTAGCGCAGACCCGCGGACACGGACATCACACCCGTGAGGCCCGGCACCTGCGTGGGAGTCGTCCGGTAGGTGGTGGTGCCGTCCCCCAACTGGCCATGGAAGTTCTGGCCCCAGGCCCAGACAGTGCTGTCCGCCTTCAGCGCCAGCGCGAAGTATTCGCCGGCGGAGACAGACACGACACCACTGAGGCCCGGCACCTGCGCGGGGACCCATCGGTCGGTGAGGGTGCCATCCCCCAACTGGCCAGCGGCGTTGTGGCCCCAAGCCCACACGGTGCCATCCCCCTTCATCGACAGCGAGTGGCCCTCGCCAGCAGCCAAGGCCTCCACGTTGCCGAGACCCGGCACCTGCGCGGGCACCATTCGGTTGTTGTTGGTGCCATCCCCCAGTTGTCCCGCGAAGTTGGAGCCCCAGGTCCAGACGGTGCCATCCAGCTTCCGGGCCAGGGAGTGCCATGGGCCTGCCGCGAAGCCGCGCCCCCCGATGAATTGAGAGGGAGTCGGCGAGTGGTAGGCGCCCGCCGAACCGTCGCCCAACTGGCCCTGAATGTTGTTGCCCCAGGCCCAGACGGTGCCATCCGCGTTCACCGCCCGCGAGTGGTAGTCGCTCGCGGACACAAACACGGCTCCAGCGAGGCCCGACACCTGCGTGGGGACTCGTTGGTCAGTGAGTGCGCCATTCCCCAACTGCCCGAGGACGTTGCTGCCCCAGGTCCAGACGGTGCCGTCTGCCTTCACCGCCAGCGAGTGCGCCTCGCCAGCAGCCAAGGCCTCCACGTTGCCGAGGTCTGGCACCTGCGTCGGAGTCGTTCGGCCAGTGATGGCGCCATCCCCCAGTTGACCCGCGTAGTTGGCACCCCAGGCCCAGACAGTGCCGTCCGCCTTCAGGGCGAATGAGTGGAAGTCGCCGGCGGTCACCGACACCACGCCAGTGAGGCCTGGCACCTGCGTGGGCACCTGTCGGTGGGTGAGGGTGCCATCCCCGAGCTGGCCATCGACGTTGTCGCCCCAAGCCCAGACGGTGCCGTCCGCCTTCACCGCCAGCGAGTGATATTCGCCCGCGGACAGAGATATCACGCCGGTGAGGCCCGACACCTGCGTGGGCACCCGGCGGTGGGTGAGGGTGCCATCCCCGATCTGGCCGCGGGTGTTGTTGCCCCAAGCCCAGACGGTGCCGTCCGCCTTCACCACCAGCGAGTGCCAGTCGCCAGCGGCCACGGACACGACCCCGGCGAGGCTGGACACCTGCGTGGGAGCCCATCGGGTGGTGAGGGTGCCATCTCCCAACTGGCCCTCGGAGTTGCCGCCCCAGGCCCAGGCGGTGCCGTCCGCCTTCACCGCCAGCGAGTGCGTGTCGCCAGCGGCGATGGCCAGGACCCCGGTGAGGCCAGGCATCTGCGTGGGCCTCAAGTGCTGAAGGGTGGTGCCATCACCCAACTGTCCATGGAGGTTGTCGCCCCAGGCCCAGACGGCACCGTCCGGCTTCAGCGCCAGCGAGTGTTTCGGACCCGAGGCCGCGATGCTTCGCTCGACCAGGCCCTGCGTCTTCCTCGGCACCGCGCTGAAGGTCATGGACCCATCTCCCAACTGCCCTTCCACGTTGTGGCCCCACGTCCACACCTCTCCGTTGGCCATCAATGCCACCGAGTGCTGGCCGCTGCCGGCCGCCACGGCCACCGCGCCGCTCAGCCCCACCGCTTGCACGGGGACCAGCCTCTGCACTTGCGTCCCGTCTCCGAGCTGGCCGCGCGGGTTGGCGCCCCAGGCCCAGACCGTCCCGTCCGACTTCAGCGCGAGCGAGTGGAGCTCCGCCGCCAGCACGCCGTCCACGCCTCCCAGTCCCGATATTTGCAACGGCAGGAAGCGAGAGGTGGTGGTTCCATCACCCAGTTGGCCGAAGCTGTTGGACCCCCAAGCCCAAGCGGTGCCGTCCGCCTTTCGCACGAGCGAGTGATTGCTGCCGGCTGACAGCCCCGTCACGTTTCCGAGGCCGGGGACCTGCGCGGGAAGCGTCCGGGGGCCAGGGGTGTTGTCGCCGAGCTGGCCGCTGGTGTTGCTGCCCCACGTCCACACCCGGCCCAGGGCGTCGAGCGCGAGCGAGTGCGCGTTGCCCGCGGCAATCGCCGTAATCGAGGGCAGGCCCTGCACCTGCACCGGTGCCAGGCGCTGCGTCGTGGTGCCATCGCCCAGTCGGCCCGAGCCATTGCTGCCCCAGGCCCAGACAGTGCCATCCGACTTCAATGCCAGCGAGTGTGAGAAGCCCGCGGCGACCTTCACCACCTCCACCACTCCCGGCACCGGAACGGGCACCTGACGGCCGGTGGTGGTGCCGTCGCCGAGCTGGCCGCTGGTGTTGTTGCCCCAGGCCCAGACGGTGCCGTCCGACTTCAGCGCGAGGGAGTGCAAGTCGCCTGCACCCACGGCGCGGATGTTCCACAGGCCCCAGGACCGGACGGGCGCGCGTTGGTCCTGGACGCTTCCATTGCCCAGTTGACCATGGACGTTGTCGCCCCAAGCCCAGACAGTCCCGTCGGAGCGCACCGCGAGGGTGTGGTTGCGACCGGCGGCCACGAGGCCCAGACGGCTGGCCGTCTCGGCGGCTCTCACCGTGCCCACCTCCTCGTGGGGTGACGGCGTCCCGTCCTGACAGCCCGTGGCGGCCAGTGAAACGAACAACAGCCAGACGGCCCTCAACGCGACGTCCGTGTACCGACGATGTGAATGCATGGACCCCTCTCCCAGTGCAATGACGTGTGGCGACACCCGCACAAGCGTGCCCCCAGAAGGGAAAGGCTCATACACTATGGGTGAATAGAAACCGATAAATCTTCCGCTGTGCGTCCGCGACGCCGCCCCCCCCATGCCGGATGTCTGGTTTCACGGCGGGAGGTCGCGCGGTCGCGACACTGCTTCCTTTGCCCTGGCCACCATCCGCCAATGTTGGAAGGAGCGAAGCGCGAGTTCATAGGCTGCGCGGGCACCCGCGACATCTCCCTGCCTCTGCCTGGGCTCGCCCAGAAGCATGCGACAAACCGCGGCCTCCCGGAGGGCCTGCGCCGCAGCGGTATAGCGCCAGTGCTGCGGGTGGTGGCGAGCCTGAGCGACAAGTTCGTCGGGATTGGACATGTCGAATTGTCTCTCATTCAGGCGGAGCGCCTCGGCCCTGCTCAACTTGGCGACAATTTCAGGACGCGCGCAAGGGCCGCCCGGCGGAGAGCGACGAACGACTCCATGTTCCTTGTCCACGATGGGCAGGCGGGGTGACCACGGTGGGGGCGCTGCCGATGCCCGCGAGGCACCGCCGGAGACTCCGGGCGCGCGCGGCCCGGAAGCAGGCCTCTTCCTCGGCGTCCTCGAATCGGGGGGGCCCCTTGGTTCGTCGCCCGATTCCGCGCCTTCCCGCGGCTGCGGCTTTCGTGGACATGCCAGACGATTTGAAGAGAGGAGAATGACCCATCGCCTTCTCATGGCCTCCCTGTGGTGGGGGGCTCTCGGCGGGATTCTCACTGGCGCTGCCCCTGCCTCGGGGGTGGAAGTGGAGCGCCCCACGCCTGTCGAGCTCCGGTGGAAGGTGCCCGTGGCGGCGCCGCTGCGCTACACCCTGACGGCGACGAGCCTGCCCGGGCGCGAGGCTCTGACGCAGTTGGACTCCACGCGCCCCGGGCTCTGGGGCCTGTCGCCCCGCACGCGCGAGCCGCGGCCCGAGCTGGTGCTTCTTCCTCGCGAGGTCGTGATGACGGCGGAGCTCGCGCGGGTGGACGCGGAAGACCTGGCCGCCCGGGTGACGCTGACGCGGGTGGAGGTCTCCTCGCCGGAGGGCGCGTCGAGCAAGGATGCCCGTCGCGCGAAGGCGCTCGTGCCCCCGGTGGCGGGGACGGTGCTGGCCCACTCGTCGCTGATGGACCTGGGAATCATCACCCGACACCTGCCCCAGGAGCAGCACAACCTGGTGGCGCTCCTGTTCGAGCTGCCCGCCAGGCCCGTCGCCGTGGGTGACACGTGGGCGCTCAGCATGGACCTGATTGGAGAGATGGGATTCGAATGGCATGGCGAGCGTGAGCGCTTCGACCAGGCGCGGCTGACGGCACTCGAGCGCGATGCCGCCGGAAGGACCGTGGCCATCATCGACTTCACCCTCACGATTCGGGATGCGGGGTACTACGAGCCCCTGTTGTCGCGTCGGAGGTTCCCCGCCTCCGACACGGCGTCCTACGTGGGGCGCGGGGAGTTCCTCGTCGAGGAGGGTCGCTGGAAGCGCCTGTCGGGTGAGATATCCATCCAGGCCAAGGGTGTCGTCAGGATGGACTCGGCCTACCGGTTCGTCCTGGAGCCGCTGGAGCCTGCGCGCTTCCTGCCGTTGGCCGCGGAGTGAGGGGAGGCCCGCGCGCCGGGGCCCGCCTCGCGGCTGTCGTGGACAGGCCCAGGTACTCCAGAGTCGCGCGACTCGCGGTGGCCGGCCGCGGCCAGGAGCGCCGGCACCCACTGCGTATCGTTGACGCCGAGGCTGGGCTCCCAACACGAGAGCAGGGAGAAACGCGGCCCGGCGACCACGTCGCCGAGGCCCCGAGGCCTCGGGGAACCGGCGCCCGGAGGAGGAAGGCGCCGATGCGGACCGGCCTGGAGCGAATCGCACACACGCTCAGCTACGACCTCCTCGATGCGCGAGGCCTTCCAATCCCTGGCCTCCTCCATGCCCCAGTCGCGTCGCCGGACGCTGGATGGACAGACACACGCGGTGGACCCCAAGGCTCGACACCGGGCGGTCCTCCGACACCCCCCCATCTCTTCACAAACCGTAATTCGGCACCCGTCCTGGGATCTCCGCTCTCCATTGGACCCAGAACTCTCCGGAATATGTGATCTTCATGTGGCGATCCGGTGAAACAGCGCATCAGCGGTCGCCCAGGTTGACTTGGAGGGGGATTCCATTCCCTCTCTTCTTCTGGGGTGCGCTTGAAGTCCTGATGCGGACACAGTACGCACGCGCTGTGTATCGCGTTAACCCCATGTTTCACCTGCCGAGGCCCTCATGACAGCTCGTTTCGCGCCGCCCGTTGAACGGAGCGCGTTGCTCCTTGCCCTCTTCCTTGTCGCTGCCTGCGGAGACAGCACCGAGCCCGCGAGCAAGTCGCTCCGCGTCACGCCGGCGACGGCCACGGTGGCCGTGGGCGCGACGACGCGCCTGGTGGCTGAGCTGGTCGAAGCCAACGGTACCTCCTCGCCCGCGGGGTCCGCGGTGACGTGGGCGTCGGGCAATGCGGCGGTCGCCAGCGTCGCGAAGCAGTCGGATGGAAGCGTCACGGTGACGGGCGCCAGCCCGGGCACGACGCAAATCACCTCCACGGTGGACGGCCGCTCCGCCAAGGCCACGGTGACGGTGACGGCTGCCACCGTCACGCTCGTGTCGATTGCCGTGACTCCGGCCGCCCCCTCGATTGCCGCCGGGACGACGCGGCAGTTCACCGCGACGGGCACGTACAGCGATGCCACGACGCAGGACCTGACGGCGACGGTGACCTGGGCTTCGTCGAGTGAAGCCACGGCGACGGTGAGCCAGGGTCTGGCGACCGGCGTCGCGGCCGGCACGACGACCATCAGCGCGACCTCCGGCTCCGTGTCGGGCTCCACGACGCTGACGGTGACGACGGCGACGCTGGTGTCCATCGCCGTGACTCCGGCCGCCCCCTCGATTGCCGCCGGGACGACGCGGCAGTTCACCGCGACGGGCACGTACAGCAATGCCACGACGCAGGACCTGACGGCGACGGTGACCTGGGCTTCGTCGAGTGAAGCCACGGCGACGGTGAGCCAGGGTCTGGCGACCGGCGTCGCGGCCGGCACGACGACCATCAGCGCGACCTCCGGCTCTGTGTCGGGCTCCACGACGCTGACGGTGACGACGGCGACGCTGGTGTCCATCGCCGTGACTCCGACCAACCCCTCGATTGCCGCCGGGACGACACAGCAGTTCACCGCGACGGGCACGTACAGCAATGCCACGACGCAGAACCTGACGGCGACGGTGACCTGGGCCTCGTCGAGCCCGAGTGTGGCGACCGTGAGCAATGCGGCGGGCAGCCAGGGTCTGTCGACGGGCGCGGGCGTGGGCACCACGACGGTCAGCGCGACCTCGGGCGCGGTCTCCGGTTCCACGACGCTGACGGTGACGCCGGCGACGCTGATGTCCATCGCCGTGACTCCGACCACCCCCTCGATTGCCGCTGGGACGACGCAGCAGTTCACCGCGACGGGGACGTACAGCAATGCCACGACGCAGGACCTGACGGCGACGGTGACCTGGGCCTCGTCGAGCCCGAGCGTGGCGACCGTGAGCAATGCGGCGGGCAGCCAGGGTCTGGCGACGGGCGCGGGCCTGGGCACCACGACGGTCAGCGCGACCTCGGGCGCGGTCTCCGGTTCCACGACGCTGACGGTGGCGCCGGCGACGCTGGTCTCCATTGCCGTGACTCCGACCGACCCCTCGATTGCCGCTGGGCGGACGCAGCAGCTCACGGCCACGGGCACGTACTCCGATGAGACGACGCAGGACGTGACGGCGACGGTGACCTGGGCTTCGTCGAGCCCGAGCGTGGCGACCGTGAGCAACGCGGCGGGCAGCCAGGGGCTTACGACGGGCGCGGGCGTGGGCACCACGACGGTCAGCGCGACCTCGGGTGCGGTGTCGGGCTCGACGACGCTGACGGTGACGCCGGCGACGCTGGTCTCCATTGCCGTGGCTCCGACCAACCCCTCGATTTTCGCTGGGGCGACGCAGCAGTTCACCGCCACGGGCACATACTCGGATGAGACGACGCAGGACCTGACGGCGACGGTGACCTGGGCCTCCTCGAGCCCGAGCGTCGCGACAGTGAGCAACGCGGCGGGCAGCCGGGGTCTCGCCACGGGCGTCAGCGTCGGCACCACGACGGTCAGCGCGACCTCGGGGGCGGTGACGGGCTCGACGACGCTGACGGTGGCGGTGCCCACGCTGGTGTCCATTGCCGTGACTCCGGCCACCCCGACGATTGCCGCTGGGACGACGCAGCAGTTCACGGCCATGGGCATGTACTCGGATGGCTCGTCGCAGGACCTGTCGGCGACGGCGACGTGGGCCTCCTCGAACACCCCCAGCGCGACGGTGAGCAACGCCGCGGGAAGCGTGGGCCTGGCGACCGGCGTCAGCGCTGGCACCACGAGCATCAGCGCGACGGTGGACTCGGTGTCCGGCGCGACGACGCTGACCATCAGCGCCTGCCACATCACCCTCAACGAGGTGTCCGTGGCCGGGACTGGCGGGGCCTCGGACGAGTTCGTCGAGCTCTACAACGGGTGCTCCTTCCCGATTGACCTGAAGGGTTGGAAGCTCGTGTACCGGTCCGCCGGGGGAACGGCCGACGTCAACCTGTCTTCGTTCACGGCCGCGACGGTGCTCGCGCCGGCTGGGTTCCGGCTCTACACCGGTTCGCAGTACACGGGGAGCGTGGCGGGCGATGGGACGATGGCCTCCGCCCTCGCCGCCGCCGGCGGTGGCCTGGCTTTGCGCGATGGCTCCAACACCGTCCGCGACTCCATGGGCTTTGGGACGGCGACGAATGCCTTTGTCGAGGGCACCGCCGTCGCGGCCCCCTCCTCCGGGAACTCGGCCAGCCGGTATCCGGCGGACGGAACGGACACCGACAACAACCTGGCGGACTTCCACGTCGTGGCCCGGACGCCCAAGGCCGCGAACCTCTGAGCCTCATGAGGTCATTCGCCATCCTGGGCGCATGACCCGGTTCCACCGGCCCCGTCCTCCCGCCCCGTCTCCACGGGCGGGGACGGGGCCGGGTTGCTTCCGTCGAGCCGCCTCTCGCGCTCCGGCGCTGCCCCGCACCGCACGTCCGCACAGCGGCTCTCCATGCGCTGTCACCGCGCCGGCTTCTCTGTCTGGCAATGCAAGACAGGGTGACCCCTGCCGGGCTTCGTTGACGCGGGCAGGGCTCCATCCCCAGCGCCCAGGGGTTGAGTGACATGGCTGGCGTGTGGGCCCTGCTCCTGAGCCATGAACCTGCAGCGCTTCCGCGCCGCGGAGCCCGAGGAGCAGTTCGGCATCCCCACGCCCCCGGACGATGACGTCTTGTCTCCTGGTGGTCCGGTGGGTGAAGACGGCGCGGTGGTGCGCAACCTGCTGACGCCGTGGTCTCGCGTGCTGACGTCCTGGCGGTAGGGCCTCGTCATCGAGGCCCTGACCGCCAGGGGTGCTGAATCAGCTCTCCAGCGCGGAGGCCTGGGCCTCCGCACTGCAAACCAGCGACTCCTCGGAGAACTGCTCGACCATGTCCGCTTCGTCCGTGGGCTCATCGAGTGTTTCGGGCTCGCACAGCCCCGCTGCCCGACAGGTCGTCGTGAAGAGGCCCTCGCTACAAAGCCTGTTGCACGTGCTCGGGCCGAAACAGACCTCGCTGCGCGGTGGCGGGAGCGCGGATGCGGCGGTGGGTGCAAAGGTGAGGACGACGGAAGCCGCTAGAAAGCGTCGCAGATACTTGCCCATGACTCCTCCAGTGGTGGTGTGAAGCCTGGCCACGGTGATTCGAGCGAGCCTGCAAGTAATATGGGAACCCCATCGCGCCAGCGCGTTTCAATACAGGCCGTGCGTTGTCTCCACGGCCATGGCCTGCATCCGCTCCCAGTCGATGCCCACGTCATGGGGCCGGCGCGCCGTTGCCGCACTGGGTGGACAGCGGGAACTCCCGCCGCCGGTGGCGCGGGTAGCGCCCGATGCGCTCCTGGGACGGGCCATCGCTGGGCGCCGTGTCGGTTGGCTAGTTGTCGCGGAAGAACGCGATGCTCCGCTGGAGCGCTTCCGGTACCGAGCTGAAGTGGTCGCCGGGCACCATGTGCGCCTGTACGTCCAGCCCGGCCCTTCCTGCCTCCTGGGCTGTCTCCTCGGACGTCGAGCGGAAGAAGGGTTCCTCGCTGCCGAAGTAGAGCCGGGTGGGGCACTTGAAGCTGGTGGCGAAGTCCACCGGGGAGCGCATCGCGAACTCGCGCGCATTCGTCATTTCGAAGGGAACGATGTCCTCGCGCCCGACGATGAAGCTCTTCTGCTGAGGGGAGCCCGAGAGCGACGCGGCCGCCCGGAAAGCGCGGGAGGTCTGGGCCGCGAGCAGGGCCAGGGTTCCTCCAACGCTGTGCCCGGACACGTAGAGCCGGGACGGGTCCACGCCCGGAAGGCGGGAGAGCGCGGCGGCCGCGGCGAGCACGTCGTCCACCTCGTCGTAGAAGAAGGTGAAGGTGCCCGGCTGACCGTTCTCTCCGCGCAGCAGGGGCATCATCACCACGAAGCCCGCCTCTCGGAAGGGGCTCGACATCTCCCAGTCCTCCTCTCCGAAGGCAAAGCCTCCGTGCAGGAAGAGCACCGCGGGATGCTTCTTGCCGTCTTGAGGAACCGGGCTGACGTAAGCGGTGAGGTCCAGGCCACCCGAGCGGTAGGTCACCACGGTTGCGCCCTTGGGCGTCAGGCCCGCCTCTCCCTCTTGAGGGGCAGGGCCCCGCCAAAGCAGCTTCGTCTTGAAGCCGCTTCGCGCCAGGGCGTAGTCCTTCGCCAGGGCGGAGTCCTCACGGACGGTTGTGGTTGCGGGGAGGGTGCGGCAGCCCGTGGCGAGTGTCACGAGCGCGGCCACGAGCAGGAACCGCGAACAGGGGCGGGCGAATGGGAGTGTGTGCATGGATTGGATTCAAAGTCCTAGCAGAAGGTATTCGAAATGGGGGGGATGTTCCCCCAGGCAGTCGCGCCGATGCGAGCGGTGCCGATGGGGACGGGCCTCGAACGGCTCGCCCACGGCACGCTGGAGGGGCAGGGCGCTCCCTCTTCCGGCTGGCGCGAGCCGGAGCGCTCGCGGCGAAGGAACTCGACATTCCGCGGAGAGCTGCGTTCGACGCCACGGATGCAGAAGCGCTGCAGCGCTTTTTGGAGAGCTGCCGACGCCCATCGACCACGTATTGGTGACCGCGGTGCACCGGAAAGACGAGGGCCGCTACATGCAAGCCCCGCCGACCGTGACATCGGCCGGCTTCCAGCACGTCTTGTTGGGACCGCAGCCGTTGCAATGGCCACCGTCGATGGGCCAGCAGGACGTGCTCGAATCCGAGATGCCGCAGCCCAGCGTCGCGCCCATCTTGCACACGAAGCCCGGCGCACACTTCGTCACTCCGGGAGTGCAGGGCGTCCCACCGCAGGCGCCACACGCGGCGGTGCCGCAGGCGTCGCAGTAGTCGACGTTGTCATCGGCCTCGCACGACTCGCTGCCCGCGTGACACGACGACTTCCCGGGCACCGTGAAGCCGGACTGGCAGGTGTCGGGTGTCGTGTTGCACGCATGCGTGACATAGCCCTCGTCCTTCGAGCCATCGCAGTTGTCGTCGATGCCGTTGCAGCTCGTGTCGGGCTGCGGAGACACCAATTGCGTGCAGACCGGGTCCACGCCCGTGCAGCTCAGGACGCCCTTCGCGCAGGGCCCCTGCTTTCCAGGAACGGTGCAGGCCGCGCCTGGCGTGCACGGCGGCTTGCAGACGCCCCCACTGCACGACAGCCCGTTGCAGCACTGCGCGCTGCTGCTGCACGAAGCGCCCTTGGCCGTGCACGCGGCGCAGGACCCGCCGAGACACACGTTGCCGCTGGAGCACGCAGGCGCGGCGTTGCAGCACCCCTGTCCCTGTGCGCCGCAGGTCGTCGTACACAAGCCGGCCGAGCAGTTCTTGCCGAAGTCACATGCGTTCCCCGACACACAGCAATCGGCACCGGAGGTTCCGCAGGGCACGACCAGCCGGACCACGGGGCTCGTCGAGGACTTGCACCCGGTCATCACCGCGGCGCCACCTTGCTGGAGCTCCGTGTTGATGCAGGTGTCGGTATCGGCGCCCGTATCGAACGAGACGAGCTCCTGGTTGCCCGGCCCCACGACCTTCACTCGTGCGATCAGCGTGCGGCCCGCGCCCGCGGACCAGTACTGGGACGCCGCCGGAATGACGACGTCGGACGCGGCGAAGGAGTACCAGCTCTCACCCGCGTTATCGACGTATGGCGTCGTGCCCGTCAGGATGGGCGCGTGTGGAATCACGTCGAACGTGCCCGAGACGTTGTTCTTGACGAGCGGCCGGACCTCGGCGCTCGGCACGTTGTAATAGAACCCCTCGAACGCCACGTTCGTGGCCTTGCTGTCGACGACCTGATTGTCGCGGGGATAGTTGAGACACCCATTCGTACAGGCGGCGAGACAAACGACGACGAGCAGCGCCCACTGCCCCTGCTTCCGAGCCATGATGCCTCCTGAGACCGGGAGCACGTGACTCCCCGAAAAAGAACGACGCGCACACCGGATATTCCCCGGCGATTTCGCCGGGGAACTCCCCACCGCGGCGCCCGAACGTCACGGGCGTCGCGTGACCTGGAGCGTCAAGGCAGGTCCCACCGTCCCGCCCCTCCCAGGAGGAAGTAGATCTGCGTGTAGTCGCGCAGCTCGACCTCGAAGCCATAGGGGTTGCGCAGCACGATGCCCACGGGTTTGCCGGTGCGGTCGGTCACCACGCGGTCGATCATGAGGATGTGCGCACCCCGCCGCCACGAGTTCGCATCGAGCGTCGCGGTGTCGCTCACGTTGGGCACGGACCCCGTCACGAGCGCCGCTCCCTGGGCGCGCTGCTGCTGGACCCAGGCCAGGAAGGCGTCCACGCCCAGGTTGCGCGCCGTCATGATGGGGCCGCTCGGCGAACCGTTCGCGAGCCACCCGAGCACGTCCTCCTTCGTCACCCCATCGGCGTAGCTCCAGTGGGTGATGGTGAGGTTGATGTGCCCGCCGCCGGGCTTGTTGATTTCGAGGGTGCCGTCACCGGTGTCGATGGCCGAATAGTCGGCGGAGTCGGACCGCATGATGGCGTAGGCCTTCTCCACGATGGGCACCCACAGCGCGCCCGTGCTCCCGAGCTTCGCGTACTGGAGCCCGTTGGTCGCGCTGTTCACCCAGAGGTCTCCATCGACGCGGACATAGACAGGGTCTCCGTCGCGATAGAAGCGCACCGCGTAGGAGCCGTCACCGAGCGCCACCACCATGTTCCGGATGAACTCGGGGTCCGAGTTCGCGATGGCCGAGAGGGCCGCGACGAAGTAGCAGTCTCCGACGGTGCCCTGGAAGATGTCGTTCTTGCCAGGGCCACTCGGGCCGAAGAGCGGGCTGCCACTGTAGTCCTGCTTGACGAGGGTGAAGCCCGAGTCGCCCGAGAACGACGTCGGGTCCAGGAGCTCCTCGCCCAGGGGGTCGAGGCCCACCGGCGTCGACGTCCCTCCGCCGTTGTAGCTCACATGATGGAACGCCGAGACGACGTGCACATAGCCCAGGGAGAGCTCGAGCGCCGACAGGTCGAGGAAGCTGTCCGTGGCGTCCCCCCAGTAGGAGTCCCACTGGTTGCCGCCGGTGATGATGTCTGCGCCGAGTCCCACGGTGATGAGTGTGTCCTGCCCATTGTCGCCATACAGCAGGTCATTGCCCGACCCCCCGTTGAGCAGGTCTGCATCATCACCGCCGTGCATCTCATCGTTCCCGCCGTGGCCGTAGAGCGTGTCGCGCCCCGTCCCTCCGTACAGGATGTCACTGCCACCCGAGCCCCAGAGCACGTCCGCGCCCGCGTTGCCGTTGAGCGTGTCGACACCCAGGTCGCCCGTCAGGAAGTCGTCGCCGCTCCCGCCGTTGAGCACGTCGTCACCGTTGCCACCGTTCGCGGTACAGGGCAGGGCGGTGTTGTTGGTGAACGTGTCGTTGCCGTCACCCCCGGAGAAGGAGATGGAGGTGATGGCGGAGCCGAACAGGGGGTTCAGCCAGTAGACGCTGCTCGTGCCATTGAGCGTGACGATGATGCTGGTGGGGTCGTTCGGGTAGTAGCTCACGGCGGCCGTGTCGGCGCTGGCAGTGCCGGTGATGACGACCTTCGTGCCGGTGCCATCGAGACCGATGAGGCTGGCGTGAGACATGGCCAGGGCGTCGTCCGGCACGGGCGCGGAGCCCTCCAGTTCCTCCGGCGTGGGTGGCAATCCACAAGCGAGCAGCGCCGTGAATGAGAGCAATGGCAACCAGGGCCTCGAATGACGACTCATGAGATGGACTCCTCGCGTTCAGGTCCGAAACATCGACAGGGCGGCTGTCGACACATGGCTCATTCAAGAACCCAGCCAATCCCTGCACATGCGCGCCGGCGTCCCCGCACCGGCGTGTTTCGAGCAGTTGTTGCAGGGCCTGCAAACGTTGCACGGAGCTCCGCCAGGCGGCCTTGCAGGTCTTGCACGAAGATTCCGGGTGCGAGGTCGTTTCCCGCCTCACGCACCAGACTCCCTCTGCCGTCAAGGGCCCCGGCCCCTGGGGAGGCAGGAAGCTCGAGCGACACGTCGGAGGACTCTCGCTCGCGCGCGCAAGGCCCACTCCCTGCGCTCCCGGGGATGGCGCGAGGAGCCTCCAGACTGGGCGAGCGACATCTTCGGTGTGCTCCCGCTGGCCGAATGCGGCCAGGGGAGGCCCCCGCGCCGGGGCCAGTCTCGCACCTGACGTTGGGCAGGCCCAGGTGCTCCAGAACTGCTCGCACCCCTCCGGCCTCCTTCACGTACGCCAGTACTTGCTGCCTCCACGCCTCATGCATGCGAACCCGTCGCCGTCGAACGTCCTGCGGAGCAACCCGGCCCAGTCCATTCGCGGTGTCCTCTTTCTTCATCCGCTCCTTGCTGGCCGCTGCCTCAAGCCCCGCGCTTGCCTCCTGCGTGCCTGCTTGAGGATGCAAGAAATGGCCGCGGTTTGGCGCCTGACCCGGCGGTGGGATGCTTCCTGTCCCCGGACCCCTCCATCCCGTCGCCGTTCAAGAGTCAGTCACATGGGCCCTACATCGGGTGACAGTTCGACGCCTGGGCCATCGAGGCCCGCCTCCAGGCGGCACAAGCGACCTCCTGCGAACCCCGCTCAGAAGTACGGAGCGTACATCTCGGCGCGCTTCCAGAAGCTGGCGCTGTAGTTGAACGGCTCGTCCACGAAGTTGGTCACCGAGTACCAGGGTCGTCGCGTCGTGTTGGGATTCGCGAGCGGAATGCCCGTGCTGGAGACCGAGGCGAGCAGCGCGAAAGTGACGGGATTCTCCACGCTCGCTGAAGCGCTGCACGTCGTCCCCACGCACTCGACGAAGACAGAGACCCGGAGCTTCCACACGCCCGTCAGCGCGGACTTGTTGAACGACACGCAGTGGAGAATCCGCGACCCGTAGATGTCGCTCCACGCGAACTGCTCGATGGCGAACTCGACCTTTGTGTTGGAGGAGTCCAAGGGGCAGCTCGGATGCGCGGCGGTGTCGATCCGCCCCAGCGCGATGCCGATACCGCCATTCGGCGCCGTGGTGGTGAAGGCTCCGCTCGCGTCAAACGGCTGCCCGTTCGCGAAGGCGCTGATGGCGATGTGCTCGCTGCTGCTCTGCAGCAGCGTCGTCGCCGCGATGTCGACTTCGATGTAGTGCGTCTCCAGGAGGGTGCCCGCCGGTTTCGTGGCCGCGACGCCCATCTGCGACGCGCCACACAGACCCGGCGCGCAGGGAGGCGTGAGGGAGAAGTCTTGAGCGGACGCGGACGCCCCCCAGGCGAACAGGGAGACGACAAGGGGTCGAATCACGGTGGAAGGTTTCCAGGTCATGGCGCTGCTCCGGTGGGAGGGTCACTCTCGTCACCCATCAGGGCGCGACGAAGAGGCCCACGCTGACATCCGATTCGCAGCTCGAGAAGAACTTGTAGGAGATATAGGTCACCGGCGGCCCTCCCACCGGCGGTAGATAGAGGTCCATCCAGATGTTGCGGGCCGTTGTCGCGAAGTGTGTCGGCCTGGGCATGGCGGGTATGGCGTAGTCGTACTGGGTAATCACGCAGCCGCTCGCGGGTGCGCCCACCGAGTCGAAGCTCAGGTTGAACCGCCCGTTCGTCGGGAGCTGCAGCGTCGCCCCGACGTGCTCCAGGAAGAACACCCGGGAGGTGATGCGCTCGCGGATGGCGAACTCAGCCCGCCCGAGGGCGCGTCCCTGGCCATTGCCGGGTGGGTTCAGGGTCGGCAGGTAGATGGCTTCGCTGACATGGTCCTTGGACTGGAGCGGGTACAGCTTGTTCCGGACGGCGAGTTCGATGGCCGAAGGCGTCGCAAGCCCCATCGACTCCGCGAGGTATGCCGCCAGCCCCGCCACGAAGGGCGCGGCCATGGAGGTCCCCGACATGGGGGCGTAGAGAGTGGACACCGTCGTTCCGGACTGGGGATTGGTGCCGAAGGTCGACGTAATCTTATACCCAGGTGCCCAGGCCTCCACGCAGGCCCCGTAGTTCGAGCCCGCCTGGGACTGGGCCACGGTGCTGAGATTGCGGATGCCAGCGATGCAGCCGACGGTGGGCCAGGTGTCACAGTGCATGGGCGTCAGGGGTTGGCCCCGGTCATCGAGGGCGCCCGTTACCACGATGCCGTCCGTGATAGTCGCCGGGCCATAGGCATACCCACAGGCATTCTGGAAGTTGTTGCCCGCGGACTGCGAGATGAATGCGCCCTTGTACGTGCCGGCGCTCTTGGCGACGACCTTCATGCGCGAGCCGGCGGTGCCCGTCGCCGCGAAGATGTTGTCCGCCGATGAGGCAGCATTGAAGGAGAGGTTGATGATGCCCACCTGTCCCCGCTGAGTGATGTCCATCATCACCCAGTCGAGCGCGGCGATGAAGCCCGCGGCGGTCGAACCGCCATTCGAGCCGCCCCGGTTGCAGCGGTTCACCGCATCCAGGTTGCCGGTCCCCAGGACGGAGACGGACACCAGCGGGGCCCCCGGGGAGATACCGACCGTGCCCTTGGCGTTCTGACGAGCCCCGATGATGCCCGCGGCGTGGGTCGCGTGCGCATGGAACCCCGATGAATCGAGTAGCGACGAAGGCCGTGCCCTTCTTGACGGGACACGGCGAAGTCTTGCATCCATTCACCGGAGGCAGAGGAATTCGAGCCCCACGCCCAAAGAATTCCGGCCGCGCTTCGCGCCAGGAAATGCGAAGCGCTAGACGAAATCTCCGCGATGCCCGAGAGATTCGCGACCTGGACTGGCAATGCGGTTCCCGATCCCCATCGAGTGGATGCTTGTCGGCGCGGGACTGACCTTGTCCACCAGGGAGCCATCTTCTAGCTGTCCATAGGCGTTGGAGCCCCACGCCCAGACGGTCCCGTCCGCGCGCGTGGCCATGGACGAACTCAATCCCGCGCCAATGGACGCCAGCGTCAGAGAGACCTTCAATGGCCCCGACCGCATCGTCTTGGGGGAGAACGGCAACATCGCCGTGGAGCTCCCGGAGATGAACCTGGACGGCGAAGCCCTCGACCTCGGTGCCACGCTCGCGATTGCGCCCACCGGGTGTTGAAGTCACCCAGAGATGTGCGTGACATGACGACGTCTCCGAGTGGGCCGTCGGCATCGACCCATGCGCCT
This sequence comes from Myxococcus eversor, assembly GCF_010894455.1. GTDB lineage: Bacteria > Myxococcota > Myxococcia > Myxococcales > Myxococcaceae > Myxococcus > Myxococcus eversor. The sequence goes on from NZ_JAAIXY010000005.1 coordinate 250,277, forward strand.
TGGTGCCGCACGACCCGGGTCACCCGAAGGAACCCCACAGGGGCAGGCCGGCACCGGGACGAGGCACGGCGACGCATGACGGGGTTGCACCACCCCGCCGATACACTTCTGTCGACAAGGAATACTGTTTAGGCGTATTATGCCTTGATTGCCTGGGAGGCGTGACGCCTGCGGGGCGAGACAGTCTCGCGAGCGGATACACCCACTCCAGTCTCAACACCGTTCAGGGTCGGGGTCCTTCTGGTCGACCCAAGGAATATCCATGTTCACGAAAAGTCTTGTCATTGCGGTGGGATGCGGTGTGTTGATGTTCGGATGTGCCGGACAATCCGATGAGACGCAGGAGATTGTCGACAACCTGGCCGAGGCCGGGTTTCCGGCCGATGACATCATGGTCGTCGAGGGGAAGGTGTACGTCGGCCGAGACGCCGAGGTCTCACTGGCCGCGTCGCGCGAGATGCTCGCGCGGGACAACAGCACCGAGGAGCAGTACCGCACGACGAACCTCGTCAGCACGGCGGTGACGAAGATCTGCATCAACGGCTCGACGTTCACCGGCAACTTCAGCACGGCACTCGACCTGGCCATCCAGAACTACGACGAGCTGCCGCTGAGCTTCGCCATGGCGCGCACGCCGAGCACCAACTGCAGCTTCACCATCAACGCGGTCATCCAACCTGGTGTCGTCGGAGGCTCGGCGGGATTCCCCACGGGCGGGCTGCCGTATGGCACCATCAACATCGGCGGCGGGCTTTCCTCTTACAGTGTCGACGTCATCGAGCACGTCATCACGCACGAGCTTGGCCACACCATCGGCTTCCGCCACACGGACTACTACAACCGCGTCATCAGTTGCGGCAGTGGCGGCAACGAAGGTGACGCGGGCGTCGGCGCCATCCACATCCCGGGCACGCCGACGACGGCGACCATCGGTGGCTCGCTCATGAACTCCTGCTTCCGCTCGGTCGAGACGGGGGAGTTCACCTCCAGCGACCTCAGCGCGCTGACCTTCCTGTATTCGGCGCAGGAGGGCTATGCGTCGTTGAACTTCGAGTCCTCGGATGCGCGCCGCACCGCCTCCACCGGCGATTGGGCCTACGGCGACTTCAAGGCCGAATGCGCCAGCGGTGAGCCGCTGACGGGTGTGTCCCTCGGCCCCGCCTCGCGGTACAGCCGCATCGCGCTCTGCCGCATCGGCGGCGACGCTGGGCGCTACCCGCACGCCGGCTGCTACTCACGGTTCTTCTCCACCGCCGACAGCCGCGGCACCACGGCCACCGGCGACTGGGACGTCGGCAACTTCAAGGGCGAGTGCGGCGCCAATGAGTTCGTCGCCGGTGTGGCCCAGAACACCGCGCATGAAATCACCGCGTTGCTTTGCTGCCCTGGCAATGTCGCCCACAACTCCTGCACCCCTCGCGTCTTCGACGGCCAGGACGCACGCGAGTCCTCCACCTCGGTTGACTGGGACGTCGGCAATTGGAAGGGCGAGTGCGGTTCCGGCCGGTACATCGGCGGGATCTCCCGCAACCCCTCCGGTGGCGCGCCCCACGCGCTGCTCTGCTGCAGCCCGTGACGCAGCCTCGGTAGCCCGGAGTCGCTGAACAGACGCGGGCCGGCACCGGTTGAGCTCCGGAGCCGGCCCGTGCTGTCTTTTCAGGCAGTCTCAGCCTTGCGCCGCGGGGGACTGGCTGGCTGTGGCGGGTTGAGCTGGGTGCTCGCGTTTCGCTGAGCGTGACCTATCCCTGCTCGTGGGCTGGGGTTGGCGTGACGGTCCATGCGTCTCTCGCGCATCGTGTTCCTGTCGGTCGTGCTGTGGGCGACGGGCTGCGCCCATTCGTGGGTGCCGTCGCTCCCCGCGAGTCATGGGCAGCTCTCCCTCGCGATGGCGTACAACGTGGACCCGGAAGGAAATCCGCGCGAGGCCTCGGAGCCGCCACCCGCGTCGTTGTTCAACCCGGGGGCGCAGGGGGGCGTCACGCCGGAGATGGCGCGTGACGCCTTCGACGAGGCCGTGGCGCTGTTGAAGGGCGCGCCCACGGAGGGGCAGGTGCGGCAGGCCTCCGCGACGCTGTCGGCCGCTTGCGCCGTCGACCTGTTCGACGCCTGTGAGTTCCTGCTCGCGAACTTCCAGCCCGTGAAGCGGCTGGAGGGGCTGTCGCCGCCGGACGTCCCGAGGGAGGCGTTCCTTCTCCGGAAGAGGCAGGTGTTCATCCTCCGGGGGCGAGTGGACACGGACGGGCGCGCGCGGGAGCTCCGGGTCGTGGAGTCGCCCTTCCCGAAATTCGGGGAGGAGCTGATGAAGGTCGCCGCCGCCACCCTGTATAAGGGAGCCCTGAGCCGCGCCGCACACGCGCCGACGCGATTCCGACGCCCCGATTGAGCGGGTCCCTCCGTATGGAAAGGAGGAATGCCCAGCTCCACCTTCCGGGGCATTTCGGGAGACCCTCGTGTCGTGGCGTCAGCGCGCAGGTTGGCTTGCGGTGTCAGGAGCAGTCCTCACGGGCTGCGCTGGAGAGGTCGACGTACAGTCCCCGGAGCAGGAGGTCGCGGAAGCATCGGACGCGCTCTACTCCCAGAACGGAGTCACGCTCTGGCCCCTTTCCAATCCAGTGATTCCCATCTGCTGGGTGACGACCGACTTCGACACGGAGAAGCAGCTCATCCGTGAATCGGTGGCGCGCACCTGGGAGTTCGAGTCCCTGGTCAAGTTCGCCTGGACCAGCACGTGCCCCACCACCGGCACGGACAAGTTCATCCGCGTCGAGCTGGACGTGGCCACGGATGATTTAGGCGTAGGCGGAGGTTCGGCATTCCCGGGGATGGGCGCGCTGCGTCTTCCGGGAGAGGGCCACTCGCTGCATATCGCCGTCCCGAAGACCACCTATCCCCACCGGCTTGGCCGGCTGCAATACCTCGCATCCCACGAGCTGGGGCATATCCTCGGCTTCAGCCACGAGCAGCACCGGTCTGACGCAGTGGCGCCGTGCAATTCGACCATCTATCTCGGCACGAACTTCACCTGGTACGACCCGGCGTCGCTCATGCAGTCCCAGGACTACTGCAATATCAACAACAACCTGTCGGAGGCCCTGAGCGCCTTCGACAAGGTGGGCGTGGCCAGCGTGTATGGCCCCCGGCGCTGGTCGCAGGAGTTCGCGACCATCAACGCCCTCTCTCTCGAGTACGACCTGCGTCACATCGCGGACGTGGACGGGGATGGGAAGAACGAGATGGTCTTCTTCCGGGACGACGGTGTACGGGTCGCGAAGGTGGACGCCGCCCAGCGACTCTTCCTCGCATCCCAGTCGTGGAGCACGGACTACTGGACGGACACGCCGCCAGGCTTCTTGGAGCCTCGAACCGTGGGCGACGTCAACGCGGACGGACGGGCCGACCTCATCTCGTTCTGGGGCTCAGGCGTCGGACTGTCCTACTCGACGGGCACGGCTTTCGCGTCGGGTGCCATCGCCTTCGTCGGCTTCAACAACCTCAACCCGAGCTGGCCGGATGCGAGCTCCACGCCTCGGATGGTGGCCGATGTGAATGGCGACGGCAGGGCCGACATCATCGGCTTCAATGACACCGGAACGGTGGTCTCGCTGTCCCAATGCACGGGGGCGCTCTGCACCCCGAGCACCCAGTTCGCGGCCCCGGTGCTGGCCCTGGCGGCCTTTGGAAACGCGCCGTTGCTGGGCGGCTGGGCTGGGGCGCGCCACCCGCGCCGGGTCGCGGACGTGAATGGCGATGGCAAGGCGGACCTCGTGGGGTTCTCCGAGTGGGGCGTCATCGTGGCGCTGTCGACGTCCACGGCGACGACGGTGTCCTTCGCCGCGCCCTCGCTGTGGATCGCCGACTACGGCGCGGACGTGAGCGTGGGCGGGTGGAGCTCGTCGACGACCTATCCTCGCCACCTGGGCGACCTCAACGGAGACGGCCGGGCGGACATCATCGGATTCGGCCATGACTATGTCTGGGTTTCGTTCTCGACGGGCACGGGCTTCCTCCCCGCCCAGGCGGTGTTGAAGAACTTCGCCGTCGCCAGCGGCACCTGGTTCCCGGGGGCCCCCCGCTACCTGGGTGACGTCGACAACGACGGCAAGGTGGATCTGCTCGGCTCCAACCTCATGGGCACGCAGGTGTTCCTGGGCAAGACGTACACGAACGGCGCGCTCTAGCCGTCTCCCCCCGGGGCACGACACCGCAAGATGCCGGTGTGGCCAACGGCCATGGCCCGTTGAGCACTCCCCGCATCACCACCCTCGCCTCATCCGGGATGCGACACGCGAGTCATGCCTCCCTTGGGACACGGCCTCCCTGGCGCGCTGTCGCGAAATTCTGAGTCCCCGCGTCGCGCTGCCCTCGCGGTCCATCCTGGTGTCACCGGGAGAACATGGAAGGCACCGAGCTTGCACTGGCGCCACGTCGGGCCAGGCGAGGAAGGCCGACCCCGCCCTGGGCCCGGCGGTGATTCACATCGCATCACCGCGAGAGGAAGACATCATGCACAGCTCAGTCGTCACGTTCGGGGCCCTCATCACGCTCATCCTCGCAGGGGCACCGGTCGCCCATGCTGAATCCGAGGACCTGAAGCTCTCCTTCGGCCTTCGCGCCGGCTACGGGCTTCCGCTCGGCACCGCGAGGGGCGGGGAAGGCCACTACAACATGGACCTGGACGAAGTCGTGAAGGGCATCGTCCCCGCGCAGCTCGACGTGGGGACGTTCCTGGGCTCCCGTGTCTACGTGGGCGCCTCGTTCCAGTACGCGGTGGGGCTCGCTGTCAGCTCCTGCCAGGGGGACTGCGGTGTGAGCGCCATGCGAATTGGCCTCAACCTGAGCTACCACCATCCCTGGTCGGAAAAGCTCAGCCCCTGGGTGGGCCTGGGCGTTGGCTACGACTTCCTTGATGCCGACCAGTTGCCCTCCATCACGACCGGACAACTCGAGCCGACCTCGTCGTATGGCCGCCTGGAAGGCTTCGAGGTGGGCAACGTGCAAGGGGGCATCGATCTCAACGTCGCGGGGCCCGTGTGGTTCGGCCCCTACGTGACGGGGACCCTCTCCAGGTACGACGGACCGGATGCCCGCTTCCATTCCTGGTTCATGGGCGGCCTGCGACTCCTCGTCCGACGTTGAGCCGTCCAGAGGCGGAAGCCTCCCCGTCACTCACCGAACACGCGCGCATCGACGTCGACGCATGAGCCCCTCGCCCCCGAATTCCGACCTCTCGTCGGAACCCGCACGCCCGGCGTGTGCCCCTGAACTAGGACGGGAAGGCACCCACGAACGGGAGTCCCCACCATGCACGCCCGCAGCCTCCTCGCCGCCCTCGCGCTCGCACTGGCCAGCCCTGTCCTCGCCGCGGAGCCCACCCCTCCCGCCGGGCCGCGGCAGCCACCCTCTCCCGCGGAAGCGGCCGCGCGGCACCGCGAGAAGCTCTCGCCGCTCCAGGTCCTGGTGGGCAACTGGCGGGGAGAAGGATGGGTCGACATGGGCCCGCACACGGGCGGCCGCAAGACGTTCCAGCTGAAGGAGACCGTGCAGCCGCACCTCGACGGAACAGTGCTCGTGGTGGAGGGACTGGGCACCAGCCGAGCGAGCCCCACGGCCCCCGAGGTCCCTACGCACCAGGCATTCGGAGTACTCTCCTGGGATGAGGCCGCTGGCCGCGTGCGCTTCAGTGCATACCGCTTTGGCGGAGGTGTCGTGGACACCGAAATGAAGCTGCTGGGCGAAGGGGTGTTCCAGTGGGGCTTTGACATGCCTCAAGGCCGCGTCCGCTTCACGCTGAATGTGCGTGACGGGGTGTGGGTGGAAAAGGGAGAACTCTCGCTCGATGGGGGCAAGACATTCGGTCAGTTCCTCGAGATGACGGTGCGGCGCGCGAAATGAAGCCCGGGGTGCGCTGGGCGCTGTTCGGGGGCGGCACGCTGCTGCTCGCGGCGCTCGTCACGGCGTTCGTGATACTCCCCGCGCCCGCCTCGCCCGCCCCGCCCGCGAAGGTCGCGCGCATCTTCGCGCTCAGCGCCTTCTACGGCATCTGCATCGGCTTCCCGTCGATGAGGTTGATGCCCGCGGTGGGCCGGCGCGCCATGCACGGCCCGCCCGTGCCCGCCCTGCTCAAGTGCATGGCCGCGTGTGGGGTCATCACGGCCGTGATGATGACGGTGGCGACGGTGACGCTGGCGGGCCTGGGCGCCTTTCCCGCCTCGGAGCTTCAGCGGCACCTGTTCGTCGAGGGTGGCATCGGCCTGGTGCTGAGCCTGCCCGCGGGAGTGTGCACGTTCGTGTATTCCCGAATGGCGGGCCGCATCCGCGGGCGGGACGCGCGCGTGCGCGAGGCGGAGGCGCTGCGCGAGCGTGCCGAGTGGCTGGAGGCCGAGGCGCGCTTCGACTCGCTGTCCGCGCGCCTGCAGCCCCATTTCCTCTTCAACACCCTCAACTCCATCGCCACGCTGGTGCGCGAGGACCCGCGCGCGGCGGAGGCCATGGTGGAGCGGCTGGCGTCCGTGCTGCGCTCCTCGCTGGATGCGGGGGCGGGGCGCCATGTACCGCTGCGGCGCGAGTTGGACCTGGTGTCCGACTACCTGGAGCTCGAGCGTGTGCGGCTGGGGGCGCGGCTGCGCTGCTCGCTCGACGTGCAGCCGGGCCTCGAGCGGTTCGCGGTGCCTCCCTTCGCGGTGCAGACGCTGGTGGAGAACGCCGTGAAGTACGCCGTGTCCCTGAGGCGCGAGGGCGGCGAGGTCCGGGTGTCGGTGCGCGCGGACGCCGGGCGCGTCTACCTGGAGGTGCGGGACGACGGGCCTGGTATCACGGGGCCGCCGCCGCCAGGGCACGGACTCGACATGCTGACGAGGCGGCTGGTGTCCTCCTACGGGGCGGAGGAGGCGGGCCTGTCCATTTCGCGTGGCGAGGGCGGTGTCGGCGCGTGCGTGCGGGTGTGGCTTCCGCGCACGGAGGCCGCATGAGTGCACCCGGGCTCCTTCGCGCCGTGCTCGTGGATGACGAGCCGCTCGCGCTGCGGCGCCTCGCTCGCATGCTCGAGGAAACCGGGCGTGTGACGGTGGTGGCCACGTACACCGATCCGGTGGAGGCCGCGGAGGCACTGCGCGCCGCGCCCCCGGACGCCCTGTTCGTGGATGTGTCGATGCCGGGCATGAGCGGCTTCGAGCTGGTGCGGGCACTCCCCATGCCGCCGCCCGTGGTGTTCACCACCGCCTTCGATACGTACGCGCTGCAGGCCTTCGAGGTGAGCTCCGTGGACTACCTGCTCAAGCCGGTGGACGCGCGAGGCCTTGCGCGTGCGCTGGACAAGCTTGTGCGCATGCACCCCCTGCTCGCGCAGGAGCGGCTGCGTGCGCTGGAAGCGGCGCTCCAGCCACCCGCGCCTCTGTCGCGGCTCACCTCGAGGACGGGCACACGCGTGCGGGTGGTGGAGCTCGCGGACGCGACGCACCTGTACGCCGAGGACCGGCTCGTCTACGTGGCGCGTGCCGGGCGCGCCGATGTGGTGGACATGTCGCTCGCGGAGCTCGAACGCCGACTCGACCCGACGCGCTGGCTGCGCATCCACCGCGCCACGCTCGTCCAGCTCGATGCGATTGTGGAGGTCCTGGGGGGCTACGGCGACGCGCGCGTGCACCTGAAGGACGGGACGGTGCTCTCCGTGGCGCGCGACCGGCTGCGTGAACTCCGCGAGCGGTTGGGTGGCGCTGCCGGGGGGCGGAGTTCCTCAGGCCGTCGCTCATGGCCATGAGGCAGCGGGCCTGGGCGGGGCACTCGAGTGCGCGAGATCGGCCCTGGGGCATCCCGAGCATGGGAAGGACAGGAGCGCGAATGGGGGAGAAGGGGGGAGCAGAGGGGAGGTATGGGCGCCAAACCCGCCCAACGCCCTCAATCAGTTCATCCACTCCGACGAAACCTTCACCTCCGCGCGACGGTTCTTCTCCAACTCCGTCGTCGACAGGGGCCGCTCCTCGCCATACGACAGCGTGGACAGCCGCGCAGGCTCCACACCCAGCCGCCGCAGGTAATCCCGCACCACGGAAGCACGGCGCTGGCCCAGGGCCAGGTTGTACTCCGTCGTCCCCAGTTCACACGTGTGCCCGGTGATATTGACGCGGGCCTGCGGCCTCTTGCGCAGCGCGTCCGCAAGCTGCGTCAACGTGTCCCGGAACTCGGGGCGCAGCGTCGTCGAGTCGAGCTCGAAGTAGACAGGCTCCAACGCCAGGGGGAGCAGGTCCTTGTCTGGGTTCTCGGTCATGGAGGAGGGGCGCTCCGGCTCCGGCCTCACTGCCACCGGAGCATGGGGTGTTTGCGTATCCGTGGACGCGGTGGGGGTGGGCTGCCGCGCGGCACAACCCGCGAGTCCAACGACGACGAAAAGCGTGAAGAGGAGAGGGCGCATGCGCTCGTCACAGAGCACGCGCCGTGCCGGGAGCCCTTTCCGTCGAGAGCCCCGCGAGTCCTCCCCGCGCGGCCTTGCAGAACGCCCAGGCACCCCTGGCTATTTGCCTTCCGAACGCTCCCGACGGTGGATGGTGGAGACGTCAATCCCGAGCAGCTCCGCCGCTCGCGTCTTGTTTCCGCCGCACCGCGCGACGGCCCAGGAGATGTACTCGCTTTCCAGCCGGCGCAGGGGAATCACTTCCCGCTGGGCCTCCAGCAACGGGTGTTGCTCCGCGCCGCCCTCGATGACGTGTGGGCGGAGCTGCTCCAAGTCCACCGTGTCCCGGGTCCCCAGCACCACCAACCGCTCCACCAGGTTCTCCAGCTCGCGCACATTCCCCGGCCACCGCTGCGCACACAGCGCGGACACCGCCTCCTGCTCGAAGCGCTGCACCGGAGACCGCGGATTCCGCGCCCGCGCCTGCTTGAGGAAGTGCTCGGCCAGCGCCGGAATGTCCTCGGGCCGCTCCCTCAACGGCGGCGCCTGCAACGTCACGACATTCAGCCGGTAGAACAAGTCCGCCCGGAAGCGGCCCTCCTTCACCCGGGCCTCCAAATCCTGGTGCGTCGCGGCCACCACCCGCACGTCCACCGTCCGCGAGCCGTCCGCTCCCACCGCCCGCACCTCGCCATCCGCCAGCACCCGCAACAGCCGCGCTTGCAGCTCCGGCGCCATGTCCCCGATTTCATCCAGGAACAGCGTCCCCCCATCCGCCTCCACGAAGAGGCCTCGCCTGGCGCTCGTCGCTCCGGAGAAGGCCCCCTTCACATGGCCGAACAGCTCACTCTCCAGCAACGAGTGGGGCAGGGCGGTGCAATTGACGGCGACGAAGGGCCCCGCGCGACGCGTGCCCTCGAAGTGCAGGGCCCGGGCAACCAGCTCCTTGCCGCTGCCGCTCTCTCCCCGCACCAGCACCGGCGCGCTGGACCAGGCCACGCGCTCCACCAGCGCATACAGCGCTCGCATCGCCGCGCTGCGCCCCACCATCGCCCCCAGCCGGCCCCGGTCCTCCGCCTGCGCTTTCAGCGTGCGGTGCTCGGAGCGCACCCGCCGCTCCTCCAGCGCGCGGCCCACGTACAGCCGCACCTCGTCCAACCGGAAGGGCTTGGCGAAGTAGTGCCACGCCCCGCGCTTCATCGCCTCCACGGCGTTCTCCACGCCGCCGAAGGCCGTCATCATCAACACCGGCAGGTCCGGGTCCAGCTTGCGCGCCGTCTCCAGCACGTCGAAGCCATCCACGTCCTGCATCCGCAAGTCGCAGATGACGGCGTCGTACACCCCGCCCCGGAGCTGCGCGATGGCATCCGCGCCTCCCGAGGCCACATCCACCGCGTAGCCCGCATCCGACAAGGGCTCGCGCAGCATCTGTCCCATCTCGACGTGGTCATCGACGACGAGAACCCGGGCTCTAACCGACATGTTGCTCCTCTCGCGCGGGGGCCGCGGCGGGCCATTGCAGCGTCACACGCGTGCCCTGTCCGGGCGCGCTGTCCAGCTCGATGCGCCCGCCATGGTTCCGCACGATGTGCGCCACCATGGTCAGCCCCAGGCCCGTGCCCAGTCCGCGCTTCTTGGTGGTGAAGAATGGGTCGAACACTTGATGCAGATGTCTCGCGGCGATGCCGCACCCGTCGTCCTCGACGGTGATGCGCACCCGACCCCAGGCCCCCGATGCATCCGCCTCGCCCGGCGTCGCCGTCAGCCGCACCTGTCCCCCCGGCTCACACGCATCACACGCGTTGAGCAGCAGGTTGACGAGCACCTGCTGAAGCTGGTCCGCGTCCGCCGCCAACGCCGGCAACGGCTGTGACACATCCAGGTGAAGGTCCACGCGCCGCCGCTCCACCTCGACGCGCAAGAGCTCCTGCACGCTCTTCACGACGGACGGCAGCGTCACCGCCCGCGACTCGGCGGGCTGCAGCCGCGAGAAGTCCAGCAGCTGGCGGATGGTGCGGCTCACCCGGTCTATCTGCTCGACGATGGTCCCCAGCCCCGCGGACTGCGGATGCTCGGGGCCCAGCTTGTCCTGCACGTACTCGGCCCGGCCCCGGATGACGCCCAGCGGCGTGCCAATCTCGTGCGCGATTCCCGCCGCCAGCACGCCCACCGTCGCCAGCTTCTCCGCGCGCAGCAACTGTCCCTCCAGCGCGCGCAGGTTGCTCAGGTCCTCCAGCACCAGCAGCGTGCGGACGTCGGGCTGGTGCGGCTCCAGCGGCACCGCGTGGACGTTGTACTGCCCTTCCTCGGCGAAGAGCCGCAGCGGCTCGCCGTGCAGGCTGCGCACGCGGTTGTCTCCGCCCGCCGCGTTGACCAGCTCCTCCAGCCGCTGGATGACGGGGGCATGGGCCTGCGGAAACGCCGTGGCCAGCGTCGCGCCCACCACGTCCGGCGGCATCTTCGTGCTCAGCGCGCGATTCGCGGAGGTGATGCGTCCCGACGTCGACAGGGCCAGCACCCCCGTGGGGATGTGGTCGAGAATCTTCTGCGTCTTGTCGTGCAGGTGGGCCAGGCGGCTCGCATGTCGCAGGCTCTCCTGGAGCGCCACGGCGCGGCTGCGCGCCAGCACCACGTACACGCCAAACGCGATGAGGAAGGTCGAGATGAGGAACGCCGCGAACGACAGCCGCAGCACCAGGCTCCGCTCGTGCGAGCGCAGCCCGCGCGTGGAGGACAGCGTGGCGAGCGGCCACAGCGCGCCGTTCTTGATGCGCACCGGAACGAAGCTCGCCACCACCTCCGCGTCTCCCAGCCCCAGCTTCACCGCCTCCGTCCGCTCAATCACCAGCGAGCCCGCTTCCCCGTCGAGCATCCGCCGCGACAGCGCCGCGAGGCCCGGAGTGCCGCTCGCATCCGTGCCGAGCCGCTGATAGCGGGCCGCCAGCGTCGGGGCGCTCAGCGCGGTGGGTGAGCCATGCGCGCCGAGCAGCAGGAGATGGGTGTCGCTCTCCGCGGTGAGCAGCTTCAGCGGCGCGAACAGCGGCTCCGCGTCCACCAGTACGACGACGGCCCCGCCGCCATCGGGCGCATCCTCGGGCAGGGCGGTGGCGAAGGCCCGCAGCCACCCCGTCGAATCCCCGGACAGGGGCGGCGAGGACGCGATGTGTCCCGAGGCTCCCTCCAGCACGCTCCTCGCGGTGCGGGCCAGCTCCTCGCCTGGGTACTGCTTCGCGAGCGACGCGCCAGTGCGCTTGTCCAGGAGCCGCAGGCGCTCCTTCCCATCCGGCCCGAAGACGACGATGGCCTTGTACTGCCCCACGGCCTCGAGCAGCGCGCGCAGCTCGCGCCGGTGCTCCTCGGCCGTGCCCGGCTGGGACAAGAGCTCACCGGTGAAGCGCAGGTCCTCACCCACGTCCTCCAGGGCCTCGGACACACCTCGGGCGGCCTCCTGGAGCTGGGCCCGCCGCTCGCGGGCGAACTGGTCCACCAGCGCCTGCCTGTCCCGCTGGATGAAATACACGGCGCCACCGATGACGCCGGTGAGCGCCGTGCACAGCAGCAACACGGGCAGGAGGGAGGAGCGCATGAGGGCAGATACCAACATCCCGGCGCGAGGAGGGGAGGGAAGCCCTTCCCGCGTCTCGGGGGCCCGCCTGGGGGGCTGACGGGGCCTCAGGGCCTCGAGGCCTGCTGGTTGAGCTTCAGGGACACCTCGCGGACCTTGCCCTGGATGTGGCGCAGGTTCGCGGGCCCCATCCGCAAGAGGTGCTTCTGCGCGGGCGTGAGCGCCTCCAGCGCCGGGTCCGCGTAGACGTACAGCGCGCCCTTCGCCACCACCTCCACGTCCCCGTCGAGCACCGGCACCGCCAGCACCTGCTCGAAGGCCCGCTGCAGCGTCGCCTCGAAGGAGCTGCCCGGCGGGGCGCTCTCCTGATGGAGCCGCTCGGTCAGCCGGTGCACCTCGCGGTACGTATCCACCAGCAGCGTGGAGTCGAGGCTGCCCACCACCCGGCCCACGGTGTCGTACCGGGTGTACCCCTTCTTCGCGACGAGCGTGCGGCCCTCGCGGCTGCTCACCTGGAAGTCTCCGGACGGCGCCAGGAAGGCGACCACGGCCCGAGGGCTGTCGCCGTTGGCCATGTTGGAGACGACGGCGACGAAGCGGCGCAGGAGGTCCGCCTCCCGCAGCCAGGCGCCGAACTGCGGCAGCGACGAGGCCCCGGCGAGCCGCGAGCGCAACAGCGCGTCGACCTCCGCCGCGGGCGGCAAGGGCGCGTCCGGTGCCCGGTCCACCACCGAGGGCGCCACCGGCACCTGGGCGACGGCGGTGGGAGTGTCGGGCGCTCCATGGAGCAGCCCGTGCCAGACGCCGGCTCCCGCCAGCACCGCCGCCACCAGAATCACCAGCCCCCAACCCCAGAGCGCGCCCCGTTCGAGCTTCACCATCGCACCGCCGCCGTCGTTGTCCATGAGTCCTCCGCGTCCGGACCCAGGGATTGCAGCGGCGATGCCAGCGACAGGGAGCAGGGTGGGCCGCGAGGCTTCACTCGGGAGCGCGTGCTCCCGGAGCCGTCAGCGTGCCCGCTCGCAAGCTTCGCGAGCATGGCGTTCCGCGCGCCACCCTGGCGGATTGCGCCGGGGGCGCGCGGGACTCACTCACGCACGCGGACGGGATGCACCCGCGGAGCCGTCCTCGGGGGGCGGCATCGCCGACTCGGCCGTGACTTCCGCCCAGCGGATGTGGAACGTCGCCGACGTCCCGTCGAACTCCTCGGGTAGTGCCACCACCCGGAAGCCTCCACACAGCTCCACCGCCCGGGCCAGCAATCCGGCCGAGAACGTCGGCACGTCCGCCAGCACGTCGTTCATCTTCAGCTCCAGGAAAGTGGGGCTGCGCTCAACGATTTCGACCACACTGAAGTTGTTGCCGGCACGAAAGCCCATCCCCGCGCGCAGCAGCATCCGCCGAGGGCCGGCCAGCCGGACGACGCCCAGGAGCGCGCGACCAAAGAAGGTCCCGAAGTAGGCGTCCATGAACCGCTCGCCCAGCGAGTAGTACGCGGCTTCGGCGGGAACTCCGCCGTAGACGTGCCCAGCGGCGATGCGGAGGAACTCCTTCCACTGCTCCAGCGAATACGTCCGCCCAAGCTTCTGGTCGAGGTCCAGGCCCGCTCGGCGCAGGTGCTCCCGACACGCTGGCGTGAGGCGGTTCTCGAGGGCGCGCACGAAGAGCGCTTCCACGGTTTGCGTGAAAATCAGCTTCTCGGAAGAAGTCATAGGGTCGCACCCTACACCGGTCGGCCCATCGGATGCTCGCCTACAGGTGAATCGACGTTCAGTGCCTCTGTCGGTGATCGACAGCCGGGCTGTTCCGACAGAAAAACCGTTGGATTCTCCATGGTTTAGCGGTCATCACGCGGTGCGGCGGCGGCGCGGGAGACCATGCCGCGCAGCCATCGGTGGGCGGGTTCGTCGTCGAAACGCTCGTGCCAGACCTGGAGGACGTCGAACGGGCGCAGGGGGATGGGCGGGGGCAGGAGGCGAAGGGGGGAGAGGTCGACGAAGAGCTCGGCCAGCCTGCGAGGCGCGGTGAGGACGTGGTTGGAGCGGACCACGGAGAGGGCGGCGGTGAGGAAGTAGGGGAGCCGCAGGCCGATGCGTCGACTGCGGCCCAGTCTTTCAAGCGCCATGTCCACGGCGCCCGCCCCCTCGCCCCGGGGGCTGATGAGGACGTGGGGCAGGCTCAGGTACGTCTCCAGGTCCAGCCCCTGCTTCACTACAGGGTTGTCGCGCCGGACCACGCAGACGAAGTCCTCGGTGAACAGCTTCACCTGGCGCAGCGCGGGGCTGGGGTCCGGGAAGGCGGCGATGATGAGGTCCACCTCGCCGCTCTCCAACTGGGCCTCCGCCTGGGGGATGACGAGGGGGCGGATGGTGAGGTCCACCCGGGGCGCCTCGTTGTCGAACAGCTCCAGCAAGGCGGGCAGCAGCGCGGCGGCGAAGTAGTCACCCGAGGCGATGGTGAAGCGCCGGGCCGAGGTGCGGGGCTCGAAGACGGACTCGTTGCGCAGCGCGCGTTGGACCTCCAGCAGTCCCCGGTGGAGGGGGGCTGCCAGCTGCTCGGCGCGAGGGGTGCGAATCATCCCGCCCCGGCCCCGGATGAGCAGGGCGTCACCGAGCTGCTCCCGGAGCTGCCGCAAGGCATGGCTCATGGCGGACTGGGTGATGCCCACGCGCGCGGCCGCCCGGGTGACGTTGCCCTCCGTCAGCAGCGCATCCAGGGCCACGACGAGGTTGAGGTTGATGCCGGCCAGGTCCAACCCCGTGCTCGACGGCTGGCTCGGCGCGGGAGTGGGGCGAGGTTTCCGGGGTGCCGGGGCGCGGCCCTTGCCCTTGGCGACATGTGACTTGCTCATGAGCGCATGAGTAACATGCAGTGGCCTCATGTTGGGGGGAGGGACACTCTAGGCCCATCTCGAAGTCACTGGAGGCGTCCATGAGCGTCGTCATCAACACCCCGAATGGAAACATTGGCCGGAACCTCGCCCTGCGGCTGCTGGATGCGGGGCAGTCCATCACCGTCATCAGCCGGACCGCGGAGAAGGTGGCGGACCTGGCGAAGCGGGGCGCGAAGGTGGTGGAGGGGTCCTCCGACGACGCGGCCGTGTTGGACAAGGCCTTCGCGGGAGCCTCGGCGGTCTTCTGGCTGACGCCGCCGGCCATGCGGCCGGACTTCGCCGATTGGACCCAGGGCATGGCGCGACTGGCGGCCGAGAAGGCGAAGCAGCACGGCGTGAAGCGGGTGGTGGTGCTGTCCAGCGTCGGCGCGCAGTCGGGCCCGGGGACGGGGCCCGTGAGTGTGCTGAAGGGCGTGGAGGAGGCCTTCAAGGCCGCCGTCGCCGACGTCACCATCCTCCGTCCGGGCTACTTCATGGAAAATCTCCTGCGCGACTTGCCGTCGCTCTTGAACGCGAGCTCCCTCTTCCTGACCACCTCCCCCGAGCGCAGGGCGCCCTTCGTCGCGACGGCGGACATCGCGCACAAGGCGGCGGACGTGCTGCTGGACGCGGGCTGGAAGGGGCACCGGTATGTCGGCGTCCACGGGCCCCAGGACCTCACGTACGCGGAGGTGGTGGAAATCCTCTCGCGAGAGCTGGGGCGTCCCGTGCGCTATGTGCAGGTCTCCTTCGACGACGCGCGCAAGGCGATGCTGGGCATGGGCCTGCCCGGGTTCATGGTCGACCTCTACGTGCAGATGTACGAGGCCATCCCCAAGGGGCTGATGGACGCGGCCGAGCCCCGGTCGGCGGAGACCACCACGTCCACCACGCTGGCTCAGTGGGCGCGCGAGGTCCTCAAGCCCGCGCTGGAGCAGGCGCGCACGGCCGCGGCGTAGCGCCGTGCGCGTTGCTCCTCGTGCATCGCCGCGCCGGGTCAGTTCGCGCGGCGATGCCTCGCCCGGTAGAGGTCGTCAAAGAAGGTCATGATGAGATGGGCGCCCAATGCCAGACCTTGCTCGATGTCCAGGGCCGCCTTCGGGTCTGACTCATAGGGGGCGTCGAGATACCGGTAGAAGCCTTCGGCATGCTCGTTATCGAGCGTGGCATGGAGCGGGTAGTGGACCACACGGTCCTTCGGAAGCCAGCCGCGCTTGACGATGCTCTCGCCCGTGACGAACGCGGCCTCCCCGAACAAGTCCTCGATCATTCCGAAGACGGCCATGCCGAAGTGAACGGACTCGAAACAGGCCGTGCCTGCCAGTGACGTGTTGTAGGCGAGAATCTCCGGCCAGGGACGACACTTCTCCACCTGCGCGCGCGACGCGCCAAGTCGTTCCAGGAGCAGGCGGAAGGTGCTGTCGTGGCCATCGCCGAGCTTTCCCCGCCCGTGCTCGTCGAACACGTTCTCGAGGATGGGAAGCCGGTCGGAGAGGTCCGGGAGCCGGCTCATGAGCAGGGCCATGGGGCGCGAGAAGTTCGCGACGGCGAAGCGCATGTGGACCTGCGTCTCCACGAAGTCCGCCTGCTCGAAGTCACCCCCCATCAGGGCGTTGAGGTACCTGCTGGACTTGATGTGATTGCCACGCTCCTTGAACGTGGCGATGTAATGACGCAGCTTCGGCGCTGCGCTGGGAGAGGTCAGAGACACGGGTGACTCCTGGGGTTTTGGTTGTGATTGGGGCATGGCAATCAGACGGTTCGGGCATGCCCAGGTGTTTGTTCTGCACCGTTCCGATACACGGGTGGGGCCTCGAGTCTGTCCAGGAGACAGCACCTGCCTGCGGGGGAGTCGGGCCACGACGTCGCCATGCGCGGGGACGCGTTGTCGGTGCGCGTCCGCGCTTCATCAGCTTCACACTTCTTCACGGCCGCGTCATCTCAGTTCATCCCCAAGGGGGAGGGTTGGAGTGAGGATGCGGCTGTCACCACACGTGGAGAGAGAAGCATGGCGTCGGGGCAGGCAATCATCAGCGGGCTGCTGGGTCGGTTCTTCTTCACGGAAGCGCGCGTGGGACAGGTCCGCGACGTGTCACCGCACTTCCGCTGGATGGAGTTGGTGGGCGAGGGCCTGCGGGACATCGAGTGGAGCCCGGGGGACAAGGTGCAGGTCTTCATCCCGGACGTGGGCATGAGGACGTACACGCCGTTGGGCTGGGACTCGACGCTGGGGTCCACGCGCTTCCTTGTCTACCTGCACGGGGACGGTCCCGGTGCGCGGTGGGGGCGCGGCGTGAAGGTGGGTGACCGCTGCCAGTTCTTCGGGCCGCGAGGCTCCATCGCGCTCCCGTCCCTTCCCGGGCCGGTGGTCCTCTTCGGGGACGAGACGTCGTTCGCCGTCGCTCACGCGCTGAAGAACCTGAAGGCGGGCTCGGCGGACGTCGAGTACGTGTTCGAGGTCTCCTCGCGCGCGGAGTCAGAAGGGGTGTTGGGGGAGCTGGGCCTCGCGGGTGCTTCCGTGGTGGAGAAGCAGTCGGGGGAGGCGCACCTCGCGGACGTGCAGGCCCGGCTGCGGACGGCACTGGAGCGTCGGCGGGGCGCGCACCTGGTCCTGACGGGGCGGGCGCACGCCATCCAGGCCGTGAGGAGTCAGCTCCGCGCGAGTGGAGTGGCTCACGCCGGGCAGAAGGTGAAAGCGTACTGGGCCGAGGGCAAGAGAGGCCTCGACTGAGCAATGGGGCCGGACGGATGACGGCTGCCGCACGGTTGTCGGGCGAAGCGCTTGCGTGTGCGCGCGCGTCGTTTCAAAGACGATGTCCTCATGGACGAGCGCGCGCCTGGCCCCCGGAAGTCGGACCCTTCCTACAATGTGCTGCACCAGCAGGGCACCCGGCAGCCGCTGGATGTGCTCTTCAAGCCGCGCAGCGTGGCGGTGGTGGGGGCCAGTGAGCGTCCGGGCAGCGTGGGGCGCACCGTCCTCTGGAACCTCATCAGCAATCCCTTTGGCGGCACCGTCTACCCCATCAACCCGAAGCGTCCCAATGTGCTGGGCATTCGCGCGTGGCCATCGCTGCGCTCGCTGCCGGAGCCGGTGGACCTGGCCGTCGTCGTCACGCCCGCGCCGGCTGTCCCGGACGTCATCCGCGAGTGCGCGGAGCTGGGCGTGCGGGGCGCCATCATCATCTCCGCGGGCTTCAAGGAGACGGGGGAAGCGGGCGCGAAGCTGGAGCGGGAGATTCTCCAGATTGCCCAGGCGGCGCGGATGCGCATCATCGGCCCCAACTGCCTGGGGGTGATGCGTCCGCCCACGGGTTTCAACGCGACGTTCGCCGGGTCGATGGCGCGGCCGGGCAACGTGGCCTTCATCAGCCAGAGCGGCGCGCTGCTCACCGCCATCCTCGACTGGAGCCTGCGCGAGTCGGTGGGCTTCAGCGCCTTCGTCTCCGTGGGCTCCATGTTGGACGTGGGCTGGGGTGACCTCATCGACTACCTGGCTGATGACCCGATGACGCGCTCCATCCTCATCTACATGGAGTCCATCGGCGACGCGCGGGCCTTCCTGTCGGCCGCGCGCGAGGTGGCGCTCACCAAGCCCATCATCGTCATCAAGGCGGGGCGCACGGCGCAGGCCGCGCAGGCCGCCGCGTCGCACACGGGCACGCTGACGGGCAGCGACGAGGTGCTCACCGCCGCGTTCCGCCGCACCGGCGTGCTGCGCGTGGACTCCATCTCCGACCTCTTCTACATGGCGGAGACGCTGGCGAAGCAGCCGCGCCCCGCGGGCCGTCGCCTCACCGTCGTCACCAACGCGGGCGGGCCGGGGGTGCTCGCCACGGATGCGCTGGTGTCGGGCGGCGGTGAGCTGGCGGTGCTCGGCGACGAGACGCGCAAGGCGCTGGATGGCTTCCTGCCGCCCCAGTGGAGTCACGGCAATCCGGTGGACGTGCTGGGCGACGCGGACCCGGAGCGCTACGCGAAGGCGCTGGAGGTGGCGGGGAAGGACCCCAACAGCGACGGGCTCCTGGTCATCCTCACCCCGCAGGACATGACGGAGCCCACGCAGACGGCGGACCGGCTCAAGCCCTACGCGAAGCTGTCCGGCAAGCCGGTGCTGGCGAGCTGGATGGGCGGCTCGGAAGTCGTGGCGGGAGAGCGCATCCTCAACGACGCGGGCATCCCGACATTCGGCTATCCCGACACGGCCGCGCGCATCTTCAATTACATGTGGCGCTACTCGTACAACCTCGTGGGCCTGTACGAGACGCCGACGCTGGCGGAGGAGCCCACGGGCGGGCGCGACGTGGCTCGGCGACTGGTGGACGCGGCGCGCGCGCAAGGGCGCACGCTGCTGACAGAGCACGAGTCCAAGCAGCTCCTGGCCGCCTACGGCATCCCCACCGTCGAGACGCGGCTGGCGACGACGGAGGAGGGCGCGGTGGCCGAGGCGGAGGCGCTCGGCTATCCCGTGGTCCTCAAGCTCCACTCCTTCACGGTGACGCACAAGACGGACGTCGGAGGCGTGCGGCTCGACCTGCCGGACGCGGAGGCGGTGCGCGCGGCGTTCCGAGGCATCCGTGAGCGACTGGTGGAGCTGGGGCAGGTCGAGGCCTTCGACGGCGTCACCGTCCAGCCGATGGTGAAGCTGGGAGGCTACGAGCTGATTGTAGGCAGCAGCCTGGACCCCCAGTTCGGGCCGGTGCTGCTCTTCGGCGCGGGTGGGTCGCTGGTGGAGGTGTTCAAGGACCGGGCGCTGGGGCTGCCTCCACTGAACACGACGCTCGCGCGGCGGATGATGGAGCAGACCCGCATCCTCCAGGCGCTGCGCGGCGTGCGCGGCGCGAAGCCGGTGGACCTGCCGGAGCTGGAGCGGCTGCTCGTTCGCTTCGGGCAGCTCGTCGTCGAGCAGCGGCTGGTGAAGGAGGTGGACATCAATCCCCTGCTGGCCTCGCCGGAGCGGCTGCTCGTGCTGGATGCTCGCGTGGTGCTGCATCCTCCGGACGTGACGGAAGCGGAGCTGCCCCCACTGGCCATCGAGCCCTATCCGCAACAGTACGTGGCGCCGTTCCGGATGAAGAGCGGCGAGGAGCTGATGCTCAGGCCCATCCGTCCAGAGGATGAGCCGAAGATGGAGCGCTTCCATCGGACGCTCTCGGAGCAGACGGTGTTCCTGCGCTACGCGGGGCTGATGCAGTTGAGTACGCGTGTGGCGCACGAGCGGCTGGCGCGCATCTGCTTCAACGACTACGCGCGGGAGATGGCGCTGGTGGCCGAGCGGCGCGGCGGGGAGATTCTGGGAGTGGGGCGACTGACGCGGCTGCGGGGGACTCGCGACGCGGAGTACGCCATCCTCATCAGCGACGAGGTGCAGCACCAGGGCCTGGGCTCGGAGATGCTGCGGCGACTGGTGGAGGTGGGCCGCGCGTGGGGCATGCACCGAATCGTCGCGGACATCCTCGCGGGCAACCGCGCCATGCAGAACGTCAGCAAGCGGCTGGGGTTCTCCATCCTCGCCCATGAAGAGCTGGCCCCGGACATGGTCAAAGCGGTGAAGGTGCTCTGACTCACGTCCGGGACCGGGCGCCGCGGCGGCTAACGGGCTTCGAGGTTCAGCTCCAGGTCGAACCCCACGTCGCTCGACTCCGCGTTGGCCTGCTTCACCATCACCGCGATGGTGTTCTCCCCCACGACGAAGGCGGAGCCGTCGAAGCTGGCGGTGCTGATGACGGCGTCCTTCAGCACGCCGCTGGCGAAGGTGCCATGGCCGAGGCCGTTGTCGGTGTACCGGGAGTAGACGAGCTTCCCGTTCACCCAGATGGCCACGCCGTCGTCATGCAGCACGCGGAGGTTGGCGGTGCGGATGGCCTCGCCGAGCGTGAGCTTCTTGCGGAAGTAGACGCTGGGCTGCAGGGGCGTCGTCTTGTTGAGCACGGTGTGCTCGTCCCCGTCGCCAAAGCCGAGCTTCGCGGGGCCCGAGCGCCACGCGCTGTCATCGAAGTTGTGTGCCGTCCACGAGGCGCCCGGGTTCACGTTGCGGTCGTCGAACTTCCAGTACTCACCGAAGGCGATGGCCCGGAACTGCGGCGTCCGGCTGATGGTGAAGGGCAGGTCGGTGCGGTCCTCGACGTCCTGCCGCGAGGCATCGGAGATGCGCAGCACGCCGTTGGACGTCTCGGTGCCCGGCACCGTCCACTCATAGAAGCCGATGTTGGGGACGCTCGGGTCGACCATCGTCCAGTGGGCTCCGTTGTCGGGCGAGAACTGGACCTGCACGTTGTCGACACCCGAGCCGTGGGTCATCCACTGGAGCATCTGCACGTTGCCCGGGCGCAGCGTCTCGCCACCGTTGGGGCTCTCCATGAAGAGGGCATCGTGCTGCATGCCGTCGGTAGTGACTTTGAGCTCCAGGTCGAAGGACAAGTCGCTGGAGGTGGCGTTCGCCTGCTTCACCATGACGGCCAGCGTGTTGTCTCCCATCATGAAGCGGGAGCCGGGGATGGTCGTCGTGCTCAGGGTGTTGTCGGCGCTGGTGCCGGAGGCGTAGGCGCCGTGCGCGGTGGAGCCGACGTACTTGGAGAACACCTGGGTGCCGTTGAGGAACACCGCCACGCCGTCGTCGTGAACCACCTGGAGCGTGGCCTGCTCCACCATGCCGTGGATGGTGAACTTGCGGCGGAAGTAGACGGAGGGCTGGACAGGCGTCGTCTTCGCCAACACCGTCCGCTCGTCGGTCTCGCCGTAGCCGAGGTGCGCGAGGCCCTTCTTCCACGCCGCGTCATTGAAGCCAGGCGACGTCCACGCCGCGCCCGGGTCGACGTTGCGGTCGTCGTACTTCCACTCGGAGCCGAAGGCCACGGCGGTGAAGCCGGTGTTGGGAGGAGGGTCTGTCGGGGGCGGCGTGGTGCCTCCACCGCCGATGCGGATGATCTTCGCCACTGACGGCACCTTCTTCGAGTTGAGCAGGAACAGCATGTAGTGGCCGGGCGGCGCGACGTTCGGGTTGGGCGGCGCGACGACGTTGAGCCCGCCGCCGCTGGCGGTGAAGCGCAGCTTCATGAAGCGCTGGTTCTCGTCGAACGCGTGGGTGACGGAGCCCAGGCGAATCCACGACGCCATGGTGATGCTGGCCGCGTCGGGGGTGTTGACGCGGAACGTCTCGCCATAGGCGATGGCCTCCGGCGCGGAGGAGATGGTGGGGCGCGGGCCGTTGAAGAGGTAGGGCGGGGAGAACACCTGCATCGTCTTCACGTTGCGGCTGCCCGCTGAGAGCACGCGGCCGTCCGGCAGCAGCAGGGTGGTGGAGTGGTAGCCGCGATAGGCGGAAGACGGCGCCAGCAGGGACCACTGCTCGGTGACGGGGTTCCACAGCTCCGTCTCCAGGCGGGGGAACTTGGGGTTGTCCGTGCCGGGGCCGCTGTGGCCGCCGGTGACGAGCACCGAGCCATCCGGCATCACCGTGCTGTTGTGCTGACGGCGCACGTAGCGCATGGGCGCCACCGAGCGCCAGGTGGGCTTCGCGGCGTTGAGGTCCAATATCTCCACGTTGTTGGTGGGGGGATTGTCCCCGCCGGTGATGAGGACCTTGCCGTCGTCGTACATCACCGCGCTGCCCGCGTTGCGGCTGTTCGCGTAGGTGGTTCGCGGGCCGGAGGACCAGGCGCCGGTGCCCTCCGTGTCGAGGTACCGCGCGGGCTTCCAGTAGCCCGCCATCAGCGTCTTGCCCGTGTTCGTCACGAACATCCACGGGTAGTACATGAGCTCCAGGCTCGCGCCCGTGAGGTTGCGCCAGGAGTTCTTCGACGACTGCCAGACCTGGGGAACCAGGTTCTTGGTCCGGTCCTCCTTGGCGCCGCCCACCACCAGCATGTCGCCGTTGGGGAGCGTGGTGACGGTGGGGTACCACCGGCCGGCGTTCATGTTCGGCAGTCGCGTCCAGGTGAGCTTGAACGGGTCGAAGATGGAGGCGTAGGGCAGGCCGGAGTCATCCGTGATGTGGCCACCGGCCACGAACAGCCGGCCGTCCGCCATGAAGGCGTGGCCCGCGCAGAAGATGTTGAAGCCCGCCTTGGGCAGCGTGGTGAGGACGTTGGTCGCCGGGTCCCAGAGGGTGGGGGTGTCGCCGTCTCCGAACTCGGAGAAGAACATCACCTTGCCCGTGGGCAGCAGGTGGGTGTGGACGGCGGAGTACGGCCACTGCTGGACCGGGGTCCATTGGCCCACGGAGGCGGGTTGGGCCTGGGCGACCGAAATCGAAGCCCAGACAGCGAGGAAGGCAAGACGCCACGGATGGAACATCACGCTGCCCCTTTGTTGGTCGAAAGGTCGCGCAACGGTAGGCACGGGCCCTGCGAGCCACATCGTTCCGGCGTGCGTGGACAATGACGCGGGGTGGACCGAGCCCCAGCGCCCGCGTCCGGGTCGGGACTGTTCGTGGGGCACGGGTGTCTGATTTCGCAGCGGACGCGAATCGGTGGCTGCTCTAGAGTCCGCCGGGTGATGGACACCCCTGAGTCCCAAGCGCCGCTCGCCGCCCTGCTTCCCAAGAAAGGCGAGCCTCCGCTCGACGCCGACAGCATCCTGGACCGCTTCGTCGGCTACGTCTCGACGAATGGCCTCAGCCTCTACCCGGCCCAGGAGGAAGCCATCCTGGAGCTGCTGGCGGGCAAGCACCTGTTCCTCAAGACCCCCACCGGCTCGGGCAAGTCCCTGGTGGCCACCGCCCTCCACTTCAAGGCCATGGCCGAGGGCAAGGTCTCCTTCTACACCTGCCCCATCAAGGCGCTGGTGAACGAGAAGTTCTTCGCGCTCTGTGATGCCTTCGGCGCGGAGAACGTGGGCATGCTCACCGGCGACGCGAGCATCAACCGCGACGCGCCCATCATCTGCTGCACCGCCGAAATCCTCGCCAACCTGGCGCTGCGCGACGCGGGCGCCCGGGTGGACTACGTGGTGATGGACGAGTTCCACTACTACTCGGACAAGGAGCGCGGCGTGGCGTGGCAGATTCCGCTCATCGCCCTGCCCAAGGCGACGTTCCTCCTGATGTCGGCCACGCTGGGCCCCACGCACATCATCGAGGAGAGCCTCCAGAAGCTCACCGGCCGCGAGGTCGCCACCGTGCGCAGCACCCAGCGCCCGGTGCCGCTGGACTTCGACTACCGCGAGTCCGCGCTGCACGAGACGATTGAAGACCTCATCGCGCGCAAGAAGTACCCCATCTACCTGGTGAACTTCACGCAGCGCGCCGCCGCCGAGCAGGCGCAGAACCTCATGAGCGTGGACTTCTCCACCAAGGAGGAGAAGGAGGCCATCCGCCTCGCGCTGATGGACGCGCCCTTCGACACGCCCTACGGCAAGGACTTCCAGCGCTACCTTCGCCACGGCATCGGCATGCACCACGCGGGCCTGCTGCCCAAGTATCGCCTGCTGGTGGAGAAGCTGGCGCAGGGCGGCCACCTCAAGGTCATCAGCGGCACGGACACCCTGGGCGTGGGCGTCAACATCCCCATCCGCACGGTGGCCTTCACCCAGCTCTTCAAGTTCAACGGCGAGAAGCTCACCACGCTGAGCGTGCGCGACTTCCTGCAGATTTCAGGTCGCGCGGGCCGCAAGGGGTTCGACAACGAGGGCAGCGTCGTCGCCCAGGCGCCCGAGTACGTCGTCGAGAACGTCAAGCAGGCCGCGAAGGAAGCCGCGGGCAAGAAGAAGACGCCCAAGGCGAAGCCGCCGCAGAAGAACTTCGTCCAGTACGACAAGAGCACCTTCGAGCGGCTCCAGACGGGCATGCCCGAGCCGCTGGAGTCCCGCTTCGCCGTGTCCCACGGCATGATTCTCAACCTGCTCCAGAGCGACCACATCCGGGGCACGGGGGGCTACCACCGGCTGGTGCAGCTCATCCAGCGCTGCCATGACTCGGACTTCCTGAAGCGCAGGCACTTGAGGGAGGCGGCGCGGGACTTCCGCACGCTGCGCGGCGCGGGAATCGTGGAGGTGACGCGCGGCGAGGGCGGCTCGGGGGCCACGGTGAAGGTGGCGCAGGAGCTCCAGTACGACTTCAGCCTCAACCACACGCTGTCGCTGTACCTGCTGGAGACGCTGGAGCTGCTGGACCCCACCACGGAGACGTACGCGCTGGACGTGGTGACGCTGGTGGAGTCCATCCTGGAGAACCCGGACGTGGTGCTCTACGCGCAGCTGCACCAGCTCAAGGGCGAGAAGATTCAAGAGATGAAGGCGCGCGGCGTCGAGTACGACGACCGGATGGAGGAGCTGGAGAAGCTGGAGTGGCCGAAGCCGAACCGCGAGTTCATCTACGGCACCTTCAACGCCTTCGCGCGCAAGCACCCGTGGGTGGGCGAGGAGAACATCCGTCCCAAGGCCGTGGTGCGGGACATGTTCGAGCGCTTCATGTCCTTCCACGACTACGTTCGTGAGTACGGGTTGCAGCGCAGCGAGGGCGTGCTGCTGCGCTACGTCAGCGACGTGTACAAGACGCTGTCGCAGACGGTGCCGGAGCGCTTCCGCACGGAGGAGGTGGAGGACATCATCGACCACCTGCGGGCCACGATTCGTCAGGTGGACTCCAGCCTGGTGGACGAGTGGGAGCGGATGAAAAACCCGGGCGCCGTCGTCGAGGCGAAGCCGGCCGTGGAGCTCAAGCCGAAGGAGCTCACCGAGGACCCGCGCGCGTTCGCGGCCCGCGTGCGCGAGGAGCTGCACCGGCTGCTGCGCGCGCTGGGGCAGAAGCGTTACTCGGATGCGCTGTCGCTCTTGGACAACGCGCTGGGCGAGTGGACCGCGCCGAAGCTGGAGCAGGCCATGGTGCCGTACCACGAGGAGCACAAAATCGTGGTGCTCACGCCCCAGGCTCGCAAGCCGGCCAACACGTTCCTCAAGGACACGGGGCCGAGGCTCTGGGAGGTCCAGCAGCGCATCATGGACCCCGAGGGCCATGGCGACTGGATGATCGACTGCGAGATTGATTTGAGGGACAGGCGGCTGGACGAGGGCCCCATTCTCATCCTGCGCCGCATCGGTCCGTGAGGTTCAGCTCTCGGAGGCGGGCGTGGACAGCTCGCCTCCGGCCAGCGGGGCTTCCTCGCCCAGGGTGGACTCCTCGACGTCGAAGTCGCCCTTGCCGTCGGGGATGAGGACCATCCGCCAGTCGTGGGTGGAGAGGATGACGTGCTCGGCGTCGCACTGGACGTCGACCTCCACGTCCTCGACGGTCCAGGAGCCGACCCAGACGGTCATCTTGTCGATGCACTCGTTGTCGCCACACTCCTCGGTGGAGGCGACCCACAGGCGGCCCTCCGGCGCGGCGATGCAGGACACGGGCTCCGCGTGGCGGAGGCGGGGCGGGGCCATCTCGTCGGGTGCGCCGGCGAAGTGGTCATCGAGTTCCGGCATCCCCGCGTCGAAGAGGGACGAAGTCGTGTCTGCCTCCTCGGAGGGCTGAGCGAGCGTCGTTGGCTTCGCCAGGGCCCCGGGCGCGGCCAGAAAACCGCACATCGCCGCCACCTTCCAACACCGTGTCATCCACATGACCTTGTGCTCCTCGGCGGCACTGTCGGCCGCGTCTCGTGCACAGGGGTTCTGCAAGGCGCGGACCGAGGCTGAGTGCGGGCGCGGAGACACAGCGGTGGGTCTGTGTCCGGGGGGCCAATCCGGTCATGTGTTTCCGCGCGAGGCGACTGTCGAAGGCGGGCACTTCTCCAGGCCGCCCCGGCTGCCGCGGTTCCTCGCGCGGTGACCTGCGCGGGCAGGCAGGAGGAGAACAGCTCCGTGACGAGCAGTGGGGGCCTCAAGCGTGCAGGACCTCGACCAGGGCGAGCGGTACCCGTGTCCCTCCGACGCGGGTCAGGGCGCCATCGCCTCGGGAGGTCTCGCACGCAGGAAGTCGACCAGCGCGCGCAGCTTGGGGGGCAGTTGGGTGCGGCTCGGGTAGTAGAGAAACAGACCCGGAAAGGGAGCGCAGAAGCGGGAGAGGACTCGGATGAGGCGACCGTCGGCCAGCTCCTTCGCCACCGTGTGCTCCATGACGTTGGCGAGGCCGACCCCGTCGAGCGCCGCGCGAACCTGCAGCGCGTTGTCGTTGGTGACCAGCCGCCCCTCCACGGCGACGGTGAATTCGCGGCCCTTGTCGGTGAACTCCCAGCGGTACACCGCGCCGCTCCGGAGGTAGCGGAAGTTGATGCAGTCGTGCGCGTGCAGGTCTCTCGGGTGCTTCGGCCGCCCGCGCTCCGAGAGATATGCGGGCGCGCCGACCACCGCCATTCGCAGGTCACTCGTGAGTCGCAGCGCCACGACGTCCTTGTCGAGCGTCTCGCCCAGGCGGATGCCCGCGTCGAAGTCCTGCTCGACGATGTTGGTGAGACCGTCATCCACGACGATGTCGAGCCGGAGCTCCGGATAGGTGGCGAGGAACGCCGCCAGGAGGGGTTCGAGCACCGGGGTGATGGCCAGGCGTGGCACGTTGATTCGCAACGTCCCCGACGGACGACCCCGGACCGCGTCGAGCGACTCGAACGCCGCATGGATGCTGGCCATCGCGGGCCTGAGCTGCGCGAGGAACCGCGCACCCGCCTCCGTCAGGCCCACGCTGCGCGTCGTGCGCTGGAGCAGTCGCACGCCGACCCGCTCCTCGAGCGCGCGGATGCTCTGGCTGAGTGCCGACGGCGTCACGCGCAGCATCGTCGCGGCGGCCGTGAAGCTGCGCTTGTCCGCCACCGCCGCCAGCGCGGTCAGCCCCGAGTAGTCGTCCCTCATGTCTTCATCTTTTAGCGAAACTTAAAAACCCATCGCAATTCCACCGATGGTTGAGCAGGTCCGAGGCCCCTACCTTGTGTCGCGAACTTGAAGTCGAGGGAGTCCGCCATGAGCAGCCAAGGTTCATCTCTGTCGTCCAAGGTCTGGTTCGTCACGGGAGCGTCGTCGGGGTTGGGACGCGCGCTCGTCGAGGAGGTGCTGCGTCGCGGAGACCGTGTGGTCGCCACCGCGCGACGGCCCCAGGTCCTCGCGGAGCTCGTGGGGCGTGCCGATGGGCGTCTGAAACTCATCGAACTGGACGTGACGCGTCCCGAGCAGGTGCGTGAGGCTGTCGCGGCGGCCCTCTCGCACTTCGGGCAGCTCGACGTCCTGGTCAACAACGCGGGCTTCAGCATCCTGGGCGCGGTCGAGGAGACAGACGAAGAGGCCCTGCGCGCGACGATGGAGGTGATGTTCTTCGCCGCCATCACGACCACGCGCGAGGTCCTGCCCCACATGCGGGCGCGCGGGAGTGGCACCATCGTCCAGGTCTCCAGTGTCGCGGGGCTCTCCACCGCGCCGGGCTTCGGTGCCTACTGCGCGGCGAAGCATGCCCTGGAGGGGCTGTCGGAGAGCCTCGCGCAGGAGGTGAAGCCCCTGGGCATCCGGGTGCTGGTGGTGGAGCCAGGGACCTTCCGGACCTCGCTGTTCGGCTCGGCGTTCCGACACCTGCCTGCCATGGACGCGTATGGCGCGACGGTGGGACAGATTCGCGACTGGGTGAAGCAGATGGACGGCAAGCAGGCCGGGGACCCCGCGAAGGCCGCTCGCACCATCGCCGACGTCGTCGCGCGGCCGAGCGAGGCGCTTCCGTTCCGACTGCCTCTCGGTGGCGACGCTGTCGAACAGATTCGCGCGAAGCTCGCGTTCATCGCGACCGACGTCGACCGGACGGAGGCCATCGCCCGAGCGACAGCGTTCGACGCGAAGCCCTGACTGTCAGGTCCTCTGCGCAGAAGTGGAGGGAGCCCGGACATTGCCCGGGCGAACCGTGGCGGAAGCGGTTACGGTCCACGACATATGGCTCGTATGCGCGCCGTGGATCAGCCGCTTCGTCGTGATGTCCGCCTGCTGGGGCGACTGTTGGGAGAAGTGCTCGTCGAGCAGGAAGGGCAGGCGCTGTTCGACCTGGAGGAGGAGGTGCGCCGGCTGGCCATCCAGCGGCGGCGCGGCCCGGTGCCGGGGCGACGTGCCTCCGCGGCCGAGCTGGCGGACATCCTGAAACGCCTGCCCCTGGAGCAGGCCGAGCCCGTGCTCCGCGCCTTCTCGGTCTACTTCCAGCTCGTCAACCTGGCCGAGCAGCACCACCGCATCCGCCGCGCCCGGGCCCATGCCGGCGCCGAGTCCCCCAGTCCCCAGCGCGGCTCGCTGGAGGCGACGCTGTTGTCGCTCAAGGACGCGGGCATCCCCGCGTCACGCGTGCGCGAGGCGCTTCGACAGATGCAGGTGACGCTGACGCTCACCGCGCATCCCACGCAGGCCGTGCGCCGCACGCTGCTGGAGAAGCTCTACCGGATGGCGGGGCTGCTGGAGGAGAGGGACCGTTGTGAGCTCACCCCTCGGGAGAGCGCCGACAACGTCGAGTCCCTCCGGGAAGAGATCACCACGCTGTGGCAGACGGACGAGCTGCGCCGCGAGCGGCCCACCGTGGGCGACGAGGTGAAGAACATCCTCTGGTACGTGGAGGAGGTGCTCGCCGAGCAGCTCTCGGAGCTGCCCGAGGTGCTGGAGTGGGCCTTCGAGCGCGCCTATGGCGAGCCGCTGGGGCACGTGGACACGCCGGTGCGCGTCCACTCGTGGGTGGGCGGGGACATGGATGGCAACCCGCTCGTCACGCCCGAGGTCTTCGGCGACACGCTGCGCGCGCACCGCGCTCGCGGGCTGCGTCTCCTGATTCAGGGACTGGAGCGCCTGGGCGGAATGCTCTCTCAGTCGGACCGGCACGCGACGCCGTCGCAGGAGCTGCTCGCCTCGCTGGCGCGTGATGCGGCGCAGCTCCCCGAGGCCGAGCAGCGCCTGGGGCCTCGCACCGTGGGCGAGCCCTGGCGTCGCAAGCTGCGCTTCATGGAGGAGCGGCTGAACCAGGCCCTGCGCCACGTGCTGGCCCAGCGCACCGGTGACCCGGGGGCGATGCCCGAGAGCGCGTACCGGACGCCGGAGGCCCTGCTGGCCGACCTGGACCTGCTGGCGCGCTCGCTCACGGAGGCGAAGGCCGGCAACGCGGGACTCCGCCAGGTGCGCCGCATGCGCGAGCGGGTGTGCGCGCTGGGCCTGGCGCTGGCCGAGCTGGAGGCGCGTGTGCCGGCCGAGGACGCGGTGAGCGCGGCGGCCTCGCTGGAGGCGGGTGGGCCCGCGCCGTCGGAAGGTGGAAAGCGCCTGCTAGCGGTGCTGGAGAAGCTGCGCGAGGCCCAGTCCGAGGCGGGTGAGCCCGCCTGCCGCACCCTCATCCTCAGCATGGCCAGCACCGCCGAGGACGTGCTCGCGGCCTTCCGCTGCATCAAGCACGCGGGCCTGTGGGACGCCGCGCGCGGCTGCGCCACCGTGGACGTGGTGCCCCTGTTCGAGCAGCTCGGCGCGCTGGACTCCGGGCCGGACGTGCTGCGCACGCTCTTCGCGCATCCCGAGTACCGAAAGCACGTCGATGCACGCGGCGCGCAGGAGGTCATGGTCGGCTACAGCGACTCCGGCAAGGAGGTGGGGTTGCTGGCCGCCAGCGCCGCGCTCTACCGCGCGCAGGTGGCGCTCACCGAGGCGGCGCGCGAGGCGGGCGTCCCGCTGCGGCTGTTCCATGGGCGCGGTGAGTCGGTGGCTCGCGGAGGAGGCCCGGCGCAGGAGGCCATCCTCGCGCTGCCCCCAGGCGCGGTGGCCGGTGGCTACAAGGCCACGGAGCAGGGCGAGGCGCTGGACCACAAGTACGCGCGCCCCGAGCTGGCTCGCCGCACGCTGGAGCTCATCGTCGGTGGGGTGCTGCCGCACCTGCTGGATGCGCAGCCGCGCCCGTCGCCCGAGGACGAGAAGGAGTTCCGCGCCGCGTTCGACACGCTGGCCGAGACGGGCCGCGAGGCGTACCGCGCCCTGGTGTGGGAAGACCCCCGGTTCCTGGAGCTCTTCACCACCGCGACGCCGGTGGAGGAGATCTCCGCGCTGCCCATCGGCTCGCGCCCCAGCAAGCGCAAGGCGGGAGGCCTGGAGTCGCTGCGCGCGATTCCGTGGGTGTTCGCCTGGACGCAGAATCGGGCCATCATCCCGGGCTGGTACGGCGTGGGCTCCGCGCTGGAGGCGTTCGCGAAGGAGCCCGGCGGGCCCTCGCTGCTCAAGCGCATGTATCGCCAGTGGCCCTTCTTCAAGGCCGTCATCGACAACGTCACCATGGTGCTGGCCAAGTCGGACATGGCCATCGCGGGTCGCTACGCGGCGCTCGCTCCCGCTTCCACGCGCCCGCTGTGGCGCCTGATTCAACAGGAGCACCGGCGCACGCGTCGGCAGGTGAAGCGGCTGACGGGGGAGGCCCGGCTGCTGGACCACAACCCCCAGCTCCAGCGCGCCATCTCCCTGCGCAACCCGTACGTGGACCCGATGTCCTTCCTCCAGGTGGAGCTGATGCGCCGCAAGCGTGAGGGAGCCAGTGACTGCGACAGGCCCCTGTTGCTGTCGCTCAACGGCATCGCTGCCGGAATGCGCAACACGGGGTAGGGCGTCTTTCATCGAGGAGGCGACGGATGGCCAGAGACACATTCACGGTGGAGGACGTCAACCCGAAGCACGGCTTCGCCAGGCTGCGTCCGGACTCAGGCGAGGGGCTCTTCAACGCACCCCTCTATCCAGAGCCGGAGTCCGGCGCGCCGCCATTCCAGCTCCGCGCGGGAGACCGGGTGACGGGCCAGCGGAGGGGACAGTCCGTGGCGGATGTGGCCTGGGTGTCACGCGCGGAGCCTCCGTATGAGCTGGTGGAGCGCATGGGAGAGCTGCTCGCGAAGCTGGAGCCCTGGGAACTCAAGGTTCCCGCCACGGCGATGGAGCTGGCGGAGCACCACTGGCGCGACAGCCGCGAGGACCCGCTGCGCCGGGAGCTGTTGTCCCAGCTGCCGACGTTCTTCGACTGGGAGCTGTCCCATCCCTTCAAGGACGCCGCGCTGCTGGAGCGACTGGAGGCGGCGATGCAGCCCTACCTCCCGGGCTTCGCCGTGAAGCCGCTGCAGGGGCGCAACGCCTTCGTCCTGGACCCGGGGGGCGTGGAGGTCGAGGTCGGCGAGGGGGACTGGGACGCGCCCGCGACGACATTCTCTCCGTTGCTGCTGCGCGTGAATGCGCTGCTGGAGTCCGCGGGCGCGCCGGTGCGCTGGGTGCCCGCGGAGAACGACTGGGTGCT
This sequence comes from Myxococcus eversor, assembly GCF_010894455.1. GTDB lineage: Bacteria > Myxococcota > Myxococcia > Myxococcales > Myxococcaceae > Myxococcus > Myxococcus eversor. The sequence goes on from NZ_JAAIXY010000005.1 coordinate 282,273, forward strand.
GGCTCCGCCGGGGCTGGCGGAGCTGCTCGTGCTGCACGGCGTGCTCGGTCCTCGCTGAGCCGCCGCCACACCGATGCGGCGCGCGCGGCTACATCTGGCCGCGCTCGCGCAGGGTGCGCACCACCTCGGCCGCCATCACCTTGTGGCCCTCGGTGCTCGGGTGGATGCCGTCCACGCCCAGCCCTTCCAGGTAGAGGTGCACGTTGCCCGTGCGCCGCATCACCGACTCCAGGTCGATGACCTCCGCGCCCGTGCCTCCGGCGCGCAGCCACGCGTTGAAGCTGAGCCGCTGCGACTTCACGTACTCATAGGCGCCGTAGTTCGTCTTCTCCTTCGGCAAGAGCGTGCTCACCCAGACGTGGCAGAACGGCTCCAGCCGCTGCACCAGCAGCAGCATCCGCGTCTCCATCTGCTCCTCCGCGCCCGCGTCGCCCAAGTCATTGGTGCCCAGGAGGACGAGGCAGTCGGTGATGCCCTTCACCGAGAGCACCTCGTCGTCGAGCATCATCAGCGCGTCGTAGAAGCCCTGGCCGCTGACGCCCGCGTTGACCACGGGCACGCCGAGCTGCGCCTCCACCAGCGCGGGCCACGCGTTGCGCGAGTCGTTGCGCAGGTCGACGTAGCCCTCGGTGATGCTGTCGCCCATGGCCAGGAACGCCCGGCCGGTGGGCCCTTCCACTTCCACCGTCGCCACGCCCACGGAGCGCTCGAAGGTGTCGCCCCCGAGCGCAGTCAGCGCCTGGGAGTGGGTGCCGACCCGAGCGAAGCTGCCAGGGAACGCGTTGATGGCGCTGGCCGCCAGCGCGCCTCGCACCTCGAAGGTGATGGCCAGGTCGTCCCGGAACGTCACCGGAAAGGCCACCGGGTCCGACGTCACCAGGGTGCGAGCCCCCGCGGTGAAGCCCGGCTTGCCCTCGAAGTTCAAGGGCACGGGCGTGGACAGGAGCGAGCCGTCCGCGCCCGCACGGGCCACGGTGGCGCGCTGGAGCGTGAGCGCTCCATCACCGGAGCGGAACGTCACCTGTATCCGGTCGCCGGTGCGCGCCACCGGCACTCGCATCCGGAACGTGGTGACGCTGCTCACGCTATAGGACCAGCGCAGCGCCTGGTGGAAGCCGGGCTGGAAGCCGATGGCCGGCAGCGGCGACGGTGGAGGCGTCGTCCGCACCTGGCCTTCGTCGTTCAGCACGAGCGCGGGCGCCACGTCGACCGACGCGTCCGGCGCGCTCGAGGTTTCACTCTGCTCTTCTTGAGAGGGCTCTTCCCATACGGGGTCATCGGCGTTGCTGGGAGCGCATGCCCACTGCGCACTCCCCACACACACCAGGACCCCGAGCCACGTTCGCCACATTCGCATCGTCGCTCCCTCCCGAGGACGCACGATGCTCACCGCGCATTCCCGCGACGACCACCCAACACACGCGCAAGTCCCGAGTCGCGCGGCGCACGCCCCCCTGGTCTCCGGGCGAGACGGAGCGACGGATTTCCTTCGCGTGCGCGCTCACGGCCCTTGCTCGGCCGCGAGACAGCCCGGTGGGGCGACGGAGTTACCCAGCGTGGGCACCGCGGTTCATGGGATGCAGGCGCCCACCCCCGGATTGTCATTCAGTGGACGACACGTCCCGGCGGAACATGCGGGCGAGCCCGAGGACCGGCACAGGGGCCGGCAGTTGAGCCCTCGCCCCGTATTCACGCAGGCGCTGCCCGGCGCGCACTGGTTGCTGAAATCGCACGCTTCACCCGTGCCGCGCGTGCCGCTGCCCGCGCACACGGGGCCGGACGCGGACGGATAGCAGCTCAGCGGCGCGGTGCAGCCCTGCGCGAAGGGGTCGCACGCCTGCGAGCGCGGCCCGCAGAGCAGCGGCAGCTCCGACGTGCCCGCAAGCCTCAGCACCGTGTTGCACTCGCCCGCGTCCCCACACTGCGTCGTCGCGTGGCACAGCCGGCGACAGAAGAAGCTCGTGCCGCCATCGTCCTGCCGCTCGTCCTTGCAGAACAGGCCCGCCGCGCACGTGTCGTATTCGACGCCGCCGTCCGAGGCCGCCAGCGTGCAGCGCGCGCCCTCCACGCCCGTGCCCGCCTCCACGCACCGCCGCTCCGTCGTCGCTCCCACGCCCGCGTAGGTGCAGCGCTGCCCCTGCGCGCAGTTCTGCTGCACGACGTCGCACGCCGCCGCGAAGCACCGGCTGCCCGTCCTGCCGCCGCCCAGGTCCGCGAAGTGGCAGCTTTGGCCTGTTCCGCAGCCTTCCTGCCTTGCGACGTTGCACGCGAAGTCGGGGTTCGTCCCGCCATCTCCCGTCGGTCCACCGCCACCGTCCGGGTCTCCCGGCACCCCGGAGTCGCCATTGTTCGGACCGGGTTTGTTGTCGTCACTGCACCCGGGCACCCAGAGCGCCAGGAAGAGGGTCCCCGTCAACACCGCGAGCCACGCGCGCATCCATGCTCCCCAATCGAAGTCAGCGGGGACTTAGCTGATGGACTTCATTCTGGGGGACCCTCTTGAATCGTGCCTGGAAAGCAGCGGACACTTGCCGGATGACCGATGCCCAAGGGGTGGCTCGGCGCGTCAGAATCCCTGAGGTTGGGATGGCAGCGGGTCGCCAGCAGTGGCCAGGGGGTAGCGGGTGCACATGACTAGCAAGGTGGCGGAAGCAGAGATGGCACCAGGGGATCCTTCCGCGTACGCGAACCGGCGTGCCGACGAGCGCGTGGCGGCGAAGTTCGCCGTTCGTTTCGAACACACGGCGGATGCCGCGCGAGCGCTGCGCGTGTTCTCCATCAACGTGTCAGCGGGCGGCCTGTGCCTGCGCACGCGCAAGGCCTACGACGTAGGCTCGCAGGTGCGTCTGTCCATGGACATCGCGGGCGAGGAGTTCCACCTCAATGGCATCATCGCGTGGGTGCGCGATGAGGAAGAGGCCATTGGCGTGCGCTTCACGGACGTGAATGACGAGGACCGCGCGCGGCTCCACCGGGTGGTGGAGAGCTTCAAGCGCTGACGTCCGGTGGAGGCGAGACGGGGCTGGCCCTAGCGGCCGCCCTCCGTCTCCGCATGGCGGAACACGCCCGCGTCGATTTCGGAGAAGCCGCACGCCGTATAGAAGTTGCGCGCCTCCGGAGTGATTGTCATCGGCGAGACGAGCTGGAGCTGACGGGCGCTGAGCACCTTGCAGCGCTCCAGAATCTGTTTGATGAGCGCGCGGCCCACCCCTCGCCGGCGCCAGGTCTCCGTCACCACCAGCTCGTCGATGGTGGCCACGCGCCCGCGCAGCCGCAGCTGCGGCCGGTGGGAGAACGACAGCATGCCCACGGGTTTGTCCTGCGGGTCTCCCGCGACGAAGATTTCAATCTCCGGATGGCTGACCACCCAGTGCACGGTCTGCTGGTCCGTGCCCTGTGGATAACCCAGCTCGCGAAGCAGCAAGGCCATGGCCTCGGCGTCGCCCCGACGGGCGCGGCGAATGCGAAAGGCGGGAGCATCTGCACCCGCGGGGGTGGCGGTCCGGACGATTGGCTGTGACAAGGCAGTTGGGAGTCTAACGAAAGGGCCGCCGCTCCTCCAAAGAGGAACGGCGGCCCGGAACTTTCCGTGGTGCGGGAACGTCAGCGTACTTGTGGGTGCGACGCTTACGGCTGCTCGCCAGCGAGTGAGCGCAGGGCGTCGGTGATGTCGTTCTGCTGGGGCACGGAGGCCATCTCCAGCGTGTCGGCCAGGCCGATGCCGGGGATGAACTTGCCGGCCACGAGGCGGGGCGGCGCGAGCAGCGAGTAGAAGAGCTCCTCCACCGTGCGGCGCAGCAGGTGCTCGCCGAAGTTCGTCACCTCGGTGTCCTCGTTGACGAACAGGACGCGGCCCGTCTTCTGGACGGAGGTCTTGATCATCTCCCAGTCGTAGGGCCACAGCGAGCGCAGGTCGATGACCTCCACGCTGATGCCCTCGTCGGCGAGCGTCTGCGCGGCGCGCGAGCACAGGGGCAGGGTGCGCCCGTAGCTGACGACGGTGAGCTGCGTGCCCTCGCGCAGGAGCTTGCCCTTGCCGATGGGGATGGCGAAGGCCTCCAGCTCCGCGGGCCACTGCGGCTTCCACTGCGAGCGGTCACCCAACGGCGCGTCGATCATCTTCGACAGCGCGCGGTCATCGTCCGGCTCGCCGGGGATGCGCTCGTCGCCCTTCACGCGCAACAGCGCCTTGGGCTCCAGGAACATGACGGGGTTCTGTTCCTTGCACGCGGAGATGAGCAGCCCGTACGCGTCCAGCGGCGTGGAGGGCATGACCACCTTCCAGCCGGGGATGTGGGTCATCGTCGCGTCGAACGAGTGCGAGTGGTAGATGGACCCGCGGATGCCGCTGCCCACCGGCGTGCGCACCACCATGGGCAGGTTCCAGTCGCCGTTGCTCGCCCAGCAGGTGTTGCCCGCCAGCTTGAGCAGGTCGATGGTGTTGTAGACGTAGTCGCAGAACTGAATCTCCGCGACGGGCCTGCCACCCCCCAGGGCGATTCCCATGGCCGCGCCGATGATGCCGCGCTCGTCCAGGGGCGAGTTCCACGCCGTCTTCAAGCCCTGCGTGCAGGTGAAGACGCCGCCGAGCGGAGCGCCGACGTCCTCTCCGAAGATGTCCGTCACACCGAGGTTCTCCTCGGCGTAGTGGAGGGCCATGCGAATGGCCTGCGCCATGTTGGCCATGGTTACTTGTCCTCCGCGAAGATGTGCTTCCAGATGGTCTCGGGGGCGGGCAGCGGCTCGTCCCGGGCGATGCGGGCGGCGGCGGCCATGTCCTCGGTGTAGCGGTTGCGCAGTTCGTCCATCTGCTGGCGCGTCAGGACTCCGTCCGCCTCCAGCCGGGTCTCGAACTGCTTGAGGCAGTCGAGCTCCTCGGACACGTAGTTGGCGCCGGACGCGGACGAGTGCCCGTACAGGCGCGACACGTTGGCCTCCAGGAGGAACGGCTTGCGCTCGGTGCGCACGTACTCCATCGCCTCCTTCAGCTCCGTGTACGCCTCCACCGGGTCATTGCCGTTGATGGTCTTCGAGCGGATGTTGAACGCCTTGCCGCGCTCGCTCACGCGCGTCTCGCCGTGCTGGCCCTCCGCCGAGGTGGAGATGCCCCACTTGTTGTTGGTGACGATGATGAGCACCGGCAACGGGTTGGCGGGGCGGCTGCTCCAGATGAGGCAGGTGGCGAAATCACCCTCGGCCGTGCCGGCGTCGCCGCCGGTGACGATGGTGATGCCGTCACCGCCCACGCGCTTCTGCATCATGGCCGTACCCGGTGCGATGGAGTACTGGACCTCGATGGGGGAGCTGACGGGGGCGACGTTGTACTTTCGCAGCGAGAAGTGGCCCGCGAAGTTGCGGCCGCCGGAGTACGGGTCCGACGCGGTGTTCTTCATCTGCCGCAGCGCGCCGATGGGCTCCTCGCCCAGCGCGAGCAGCGTGCCGGACTGGCGGTAGTGGGCGTGGAGATAGTCGTACTCGGGGCCCTGGCCCTTCTTCATCAGCAGGCCGAGCGGGACGTTGAACGCCTCCTCGCCCGGGCCGCCAATCCAGAAGTAGCCGTGGCCCTGCTTGTACATCTGGATGAGGCGCTCCTCGAGGACGCGCGTTTTGACCATGAGGTCGTGGATACGGACCAGCAGCTCCCTGTCGAGCGGGAGCGGCGCGGACGATTCTTTGATGAGTCGGGGTCTAGACACGCGCGGGCATCCTCTGGCTGGAGGGGACGCCCCTATAACCCGGATGCGCCCCCTTTTCTCAAGCGCGCAGATGACCTCCTGGCGGCCCCCCACTCAAACGGGGCCCGGTGGCGCGGCGCGGCAATCAGCCTTGCTCATCCAACTTAGGAGCGGCGGCGCGTCGCAGCACCGTGACGCGGCCCGTTAGCGCCTCGTCTCCGCCCGCGCGCGCTTCGATGGCACCCAGCGTCTCCTCGGACAGGTGCGCGGACCGGGGACTGGTGAGCAGCGCACTCAGGTCCGCCGTACGGCCCGTTTCCAGGAGCGCCAGGACGAGCGTGTGTCCGGCGCGAGGGGAGGGCGCCCGGGAGAAGGCCTCCTGGAGGGGCTTCACCGCCAGCCCCGCGAGGCCGCTGTCCAGCAGGAGCTGGCCCACCGCGGCCGGGTCGTGAGGGGCCTCGGGCTCCTCCACCGTGTCCGCGGGCGCGCGTCGGGCGAGGACGGGGGCCACCGCCTCGGTGGTCGCGGTCTCGGTGAGGGGTGCGGCGGGCGGAGGAGGGCCCCGGCCCAGCAACTCGTCGAGAGTGACGGCGCCCGCCACGGAGGCGCGCCGCGCGGCACTCCTCCGAGGGGGCGCGGCGGGCTTGAAGGGGACCTCCCGGGGGAGCTGTCGCAGTTGCTCCAGGTTCATCACCCCGAACGTCAGCGCCATCAGCCCGACCCAGACGGTGCGCCCCCAGATGGCGAGCCCCACCAGGGCCACCGCCGTGACGATGCCGATGACGTGCAGGGCTCGCTCATACCGGTAGCCCTTGCGTGCTCGCACGAGCGACGCGAGCAGGTGGCCTCCATCCAGCGGCTGCACGGGCAGCAGGTTGAACAGCCCCCAGCCGATGTTCACCCAGAGGAGCTGGCGCACCGCCACGCCCACCAGCCCTCCCTGCTCGCCCAGCGGCGTGAGGGCCGAGGCGCCCCACACCAGCCCGCCCAACAGGAAGCCGACCCCGGGGCCGGCGAAGCTCACCCACGCGGACTGACGGTGCGTGAGCCGGTCCGTGCCCTGCGCGGTTCCGCCCATCCCGTGCAGGGAGATGCTCGCGGTGGAGCCGAACCGTCGGTACGCCCACGCGTGGCCCAGTTCATGGAGGAGCACCGAGGCGAACACCACCATGACCCACAGCGCCAGGCTCCCCAGCTCGGAGGCGGAGGTCCAGCCTGTCGCCAGGGCCGTGAGGAAGAAGAGCGGATGGACGCGGACGGGAAACCCATCCACGTGGAAGTGGGGCCTCATGGGCTGGGATGCTAACGGACGCCCCGCGTGGACGCGCGGTGAAGGCCCGGGTCCGCGTCTCACCGGAGGTGAAGTGTCCGGCGGGCCAACACGCGCCCCACCTCGCGGGAGGTCCGCATGCCGGGACGAGTCGTGACGTGGTGTGGGGGGCAAGGTCTCGCGAAGCAGGAGAAGTGCGCTAGAGTCGCCCCTCTTTCCCGCTCCCCGCCGCGCGTTGGCGTGGCCTTCCGGGTGTGTCCTTGTCCAGCACGAACACGCGTCTGAACCCCACACCCGAGCCCGGCACCTCCCCGGGCACGTCCCCCGGTGGCACGTCGCCACAGGTCGAGCGGACGGGCTCCCGGGAAATCACAGGCACCCGCGAGTCCACCGCCACGCGGCTGACCTCCAACGTCGGGTTGCCCCACGTCGAGGCGACGGGCACGCTCATCGCTCCGCTGGAGGCCGGCGAGCTGCCCAACGTGGCGGCCATCCGCGGCCTCCGGTTGGACCAGATCCTCCTGCTCACGACGACCGCGCTGGTGGTGGTCATCGTGGGCCTGGTCGCGGCGCTGTCCGTCGCGTCGACGCAGTCCCAGTTCGAGGAGACCGCCCGCCGCTCCACCGAGCGCATCCAGGAGCAGGCCCGCGAATTGGGGCGGACGGTGGGCCAGACGGTGGCGCTCACCTCCGTCACCAACCTGCGAGACAACAACTACGCCTTCCTGGAAGGCGTGGCCGGCTCCATCGTCTCCACCAACCCCAACATCCTCCGCGTCCAGATTCTCGACCCGGAGGGCCTGGTGATGGCGGACAGCGAGCCGAAGGCCGCGGAAGCCCCCACCGAGGCTGATGCGCCCGAGGCCGCCCCCAGCGGACGCGCCGCCGAGCAGCGGCTGGTGCAGGCGTTCTACCGGAACCAGGCCGTGTACGAGATTCAGGAGCCCATCGACTACGGCTCCACCAGCGGCAAGGGGCTGGTGGTCATCAGCTACTCGCTGCGCGCCCTCCAGGAGCAGCTCGAGGTCCTCGAGCGCGACAAGCGCGTCACCGTGAGGGCCAACACCGTGCGCATGCTCGCCCTGGGGCTGGGCTTCGTGGTGCTGGCGGGCGTGGTCGCCGCGTTCCAGAGCCGAAGAATCACCCGGCCATTGGGTATGCTCACCCACAAGGTGATGCAACTGGCCGCCGGAGATTTGGGCGCGCGCACCCAGGTGGCCAGCGGCGCCGGCCGCGAGGTGAAGACGCTGGGCGTGGTGTTCAACCACATGGCCGAGCGCATCAAGGTGCTGCTCGACGACGTGCGCGCCAAGGCCCAGCTCGAGCGCGAGGTGTCGCTGGCGCGCACCGTCCAGGAGACGCTCTTGCCCGGCCGTGACGCCGTGCAGGTGGGGCCGCTGCGCATCGCCGGCCTCGTCGTCACCGCCGACGCGTGTGGTGGCGACTGGTGGTTCCGCGCGGTGCTGGACGAGCAGCGGGTGGTCATCGGCATCGGCGACGTGACGGGCCACGGCCTGTCCACCTCGCTGGTGGCCACGAGCGCCACCAGCGGCTTCGCCTCCGCGATGACGCTGCGCGAGCCCACCGAGGTCAACGCGCAGATGCTCATCACCGCGCTGAACGTGACGCTGGCCAACGTGGGCCGCGGCGAGCACCAGATGTCCAGCGCCCTGGCCGTCATCGACGTGTCCAACGGCCTGGTGGACTATGCGGCGGGCGCGCATCCCAGCCCGCTCGTGTTCAACAAGCACAGCGGGCAGGTGGCCTCGCTGCCCGCGCGCGGGCCCCTGCTCGGCGCGTCCGTGACGTCGCAGTTCACGTCCCGCCAGGCTCAGCTCAGCCCGGGGGACATCATCGTCTGGTACACCGACGGCATCACCGAGGCACGGGATGGGACGGGGCGCATGTACGGCACCCAGCGTCTGGCCGCGGCGGTGCAGGCCCACGCCAATCTGTCCGCGGAGGCGCTGCGTGACGCGCTGCTCGCGGACGCCCGCGCGTACAGCGCGGGCCAGCCCCAGCGCGATGACATCACCGTCGTCGTGGCCGAGTACAGCCCCGCCTGACCCTGGACGACACCCGCATGCGCCGCACACCCCACACCCCCATGCGACGCCTCGTCCCGGCGCTCGCCCTGCTGGCCTCGCTGGCCAGCCCTCCCGCCCTGGCGCAGTACCGCCCTCCACCCATGTCCGAGTCGCAGCGGCTGGTGAAGGAGGGCGAGACGGCCCAGGTGTCCGCCAGCGCCGCGAGCGCCTCCGGTGACAAGAAGGAAGCGGAGGAGAAGTACCGCAAGGCGCTGGCCCTCTTCGAGCAGGCCCTGGCCGCCGAGCCGGGCTCCGTCGCCGCCGCCGCGGGCGTGGGCTCCGCCGCCAACGCGCTCCAGGACTGGGCGCGCACCGTGGACAAGCTCAAGCCCGTGCAGGCGGCAAACCCGTCCGAGCTGTCGCTCTCGTACCCGCTGGGCGTGGCCCTCTTCAAGCTGCGCCGCTTCCCGGAGGGCGTGCCGCTGCTGGAGCAGGTGGCTGGCGCGGACCAGGCCGAGCACCTCATCGTCCACTACTACCTGGCCAGCTACTACCTCTTCGCCCAGCAGGGCGACGCGGCGGTGACGCGGTTGCAGAAGTATCTGGCCATGCGTCCCGCGAAGCTCTCCACCAACGACTTCCAGGTCCACGAACTGCTGGGCCGCGCCCATGTGCTGCGCCGCGACGCGGTGGCCGCGCGCGCGTCCTTCACCCAGGCGCAGGCGGGCCGGCCGGAGTCGGCCACGGTGCAACTGGGGCTCGCCAACGTGCTGGAGCTGGAGGGAAAGCCCGGCGAGGCGCGGACGCTGCTCGAGGGCGTCACCACGCGCTTCCCGCAGGCGGCCGAGCCGAAGGAGAAGCTGGCCCGGCTGTACCTCGCCTCGGCCGAGCTGCCCCGCGCGGAGGCGCAGGCGGTGGCCATGGTGAAGGTGGGCGCGACGCCCGCAGCGTACCTGCTGCTGGGCGACGTGCGGCTCGCGCAGAAGCAGGCCCCCGCCGCCGAGGAGGCCTACCGCAAGGTGCTGGAGCTTCAGCCCGGCCTGGTGCTGGGGCAGATGGCGGTGGGCAAGGCGCTCCAGGCGCAGGGACGTCACGAGGAGGCCATCCAGTTCCTGGAGGCCGCGGTGCGCTCGGGCGCCAGCAGCGTGGAGCTGTGGGCGTCGCTCGGCTCCGTCAACCGCCGCGCCGGCCGCTACCAGCGCGCGGTGGAGGTGCACCGGCGCGTCGTGGAGATGGTGCCCCGTCAGGCCCTGGGCTGGATGCTCCTGGGCGCGGACCACTTCGCCACCGGCCAGTGGGACCAGGCCATCGAGGACTACGGCAACGCGCTCCAGGTGGAGCCCGCGCACGCTGGCGCCAAGCAGTGGCTGGCCCGCGCGCTCGCGCACCGTGCCCGCGACAGGGGCGGGGCGGGGCGGGCGGATGACGCCGTTCGTGACTTGCGCCGGGCCTATGACCTGGACCGGAGCGCGCTCATGGCCCGCCGGCTGACGGCGGCGCTGATGGAGACGCGTGTCTACGCGGACGCGCGCAAGGTGATGGAGCAGGGCGCCACGCTCCCCGGCGCGACGTGGCGGGAGCAGCTGCTCCTGGGCTACGCGCGGCTGGGCGCGGGGGATGCGCAGGCGGCGCTGGAGGCCTTCGGCCTCGCGGGCAAGCAGACGGAGGAGCCGGACCAGCAGGCCGAGGCCTCCGTGGGCGCCGCGCTCGCCGAGGTGGAGTTGGGCCAGGTGGACGCCGCCGTGCAGCGGCTCACCGAGGTCGGCCCGTCGCGCACGGCCGCGAGCGTGGCGCAGGCCAACCTGCCGCGCGTGCTGGTGCGCCGCGCGCTGGCCCGCCTCGAAGCAGGGGACGTCGAGGGCGCCGACCGCGACCTGGACGCCGTGGACAAGCTGGGCACCGGCAAGCGCGCGGACCTGACGAAGCTGGCCCTCTTCGCTCGCGGACTGTCGCGCGCGGAGGCCGGTCGCCACGCGGAGGCGAGCGCCGCGCTGAAGAAGGCGCTCACCCCGGCGCAGCCCTGGGCGTGGCCCAACACCCGCGCCCTGGCGGACGCCTTCGTCCTCTACAAGAAGGGGCAGGTGGCCGCCTCGCGCAAGCAGCTGACGGCCGCGGCCAAGAAGCCCATGCCCGGCCAGCCCAAGTGGCTCGCGTCCCTGACGGGCGCGCTTCATCGGCGCGAGGCCTCGCTGGCCTACGCCTCCGGAAACATGAAGGGCGCGGAGAAGGCCCTCAAGGCCGCGCTCACCGCCGAGCCCGACGACGCGCTGCTCCAGCACAACCAGGCCTGCGTCGACTGGCGCAAGGGCAAGGCGTCCGAGGCCCTGGCCACGTGGCGCCGCCTGGAGTCCTCGGTGTCCGTCGCCGCGCTCAACCTGGGCATCGACGCCCAGGAGCGACGCCACGAGCCCGCCGAGGCCGTGGACGCCTGGCGCCGTTACCTCGCCTCCGGCCCCGGCCCCCGCCAGGCCCAGGTGCGCGAGTGGAAGGAACGCCTGCAGAGCCTCCATGGCCTCGCCGAGCCCTCGGGCGCGCCGTCGGCCGGAGCCACCGCGGAGGAGACCACCCCATGAAGACGCTCCGCTTGCTGCTGGCCGGCCTCGCGCTGGCCCTCTGTGTCGTCACCCCCGCCGCCGCGGCCCCGAAGAAGGCCACGCTGGGCGTCTTCCTGGCCACGACGTTGAGCGACGGCCAGGAGCGCTTCCAGTACGCGGAGGCCCTGGCCGCGAAGCTGTCCGAGGCGATGGACCGCCCCATCGCCGCCAAGAGCTTCGGCCGCTATGAGGACTTCGCGCGGGCCATCTCCGACGGCGGGGTGGACTTCGCCGTGGTGGAGGGGTGGGCCGCCGTACAGCTCGGCTCCAAGGCCACTCCGCTGGCCTGGGCGTCCCGTCCCGGGGAGTCCCAACAGCGCTGGGCCATCGTCTCCACTCACAAAGGCGTGGTGAAGGACCTCGCCGGCAAGCGCCTGGCCCTGGTGAAGGGCGCCGGCCCCGCCGACCCCAAGTTCGTCACCCACGCCGTGCTCGGGGGAGACTTGGACGCGCAGCGCCACTTCAAGCTCACCCCCGTCCCCAACGTGGAGTCCGCCCTGAAGATGCTGGAGGCCAAGGGCGCCGAGGCGGCCCTGGTGCCCATGTCCCATGTCCCCAAGGACAAGGACCTGCGCGTCCTCTTCCGCAGCTCCCGCCTGCCGGGCGCCGTCCTGGTGGACCTGCGCAACCACAAGGAGTCGCTGGACTCCTCGCTGTCCTCCGTGGGTGCTGTTGCCCCCTTCGAAGCCTTCGTCCGCATCCAGGGCAAGGACTTCGAGGATTTCCGGCGGCTCGTCACCCAGGGCCCCCCGCGCCGCCAGCCCGTCTTCGCCGAGGCGCCCGAGTTGCGCGTGGACGCCGAGGTCCTGGTCCGAGCCGAGGAGCTGGGACCCTCGCTGCCTTCATTCGGCGGAGACCTCGCCGTGGCCGCCGAACAGCCCGACGACTGATTTCACGCAACCTTCGGCGCGCCGGCGCGAAACACTCTTGAGTTTCCAGGGAATGAGAATCATCAACTTGGCCCCGCTGGGCCGCTGGGGTAGCTTGTTTTCTTACGGCGCGAGCGTGCAGGTGAGCGAATTCGTCCAAAAGAACGAGTGCCCTGGCGTCGCACCGGCCAACAGGGGCGTACAGGACCGCGGGGGTTCCTCCCATTCGCGGATGTGAGAAAGATGCATTCCAAAGTGTCTGCTGATCCGCTGCGAGGTGCGGTGGGAGCTCACGCAGGGCGCCAGGGTATCCGCGCCTACATCGCGATGTCCGTCCTCTTCAGCGCGCTGGCCCTGGCCTACCCCACGGTGGTCCAGGCCCAGGATTCCGGCGCGGCGGGTGAGGCGCCAGCGAAGGTGAAGCGCAAGAAGCGCGTCGTCCCGCCCGGGACGAAGGTCCCTGGGGCCACGAAGACGCCCGCGACGAAGCCCCCGCGTACGGCGAAGAAGCCCCCGAAGACGCGCAAGAACGGCAAGCCGGTGGAGCCGGCGCCCGTCGAGCCGGAGATTCCCGTCCTGGGCGCCGGCACCGAGACGGATGATCCCACCGAGGCCGTGACGGCGGAGCCGCCCGTTCCGGTGGCCCCCGCGCCCACGGTGGAGACCCACCCGGCTGGTCCTCCTTCGCACGCCCCGGTGGCGAGCCCCTCCCTGGACCCCGCGCTCACCGCGGACCCCTTGAGCACGCCGCCCGCGACGGTGAGCCAGAAGCCCGCGCCCAGCGACAACGTCCCCATCTCCGCGCCCTTCGCCCAGCCCACCACGGACCGGCCGATGCCGCCTCCGTCCGGCCTGGCGAGCCTGCCCGGTGAGGACCCGCTGGGGGGCGCGGACGCCCTGGAGGAGTCGGTCAACCGCGTGCTGAGCGAGGCGGTGGTGACGACGGCCTCCAAGCGCAACCAGCGCATCGCGGACGTGCCCCTGACGGTGTCGTGGATTCCGGCGGAGGAGTTGGAGGGCACGGGCCAGTTCACGCTGTGCGAGGCCATCCAGTACTTCCCCGGCATGGAGTGCCGCCGTGGGTCCATGCGCAAGGCGGCGGTGAGCGCGCGTGGCCTGGGCTCCAACTACCTGTCCAACCGCCTGCTGTTGCTCAAGGACGGCCGGCCGCTGACGGACCCGTGGACGGGTCAGTTCTACGCGGACGAGACGACGCCGCTCGTCAACCTCAAGCAGGTGGAGGTCATCCGGGGCCCGGGCTCGTCGCTGTACGGCTCCAACGCCTTCAGCGGCGTCATCAACATCATCGAGCGCCAGCCGGCGGACCTCATCGCCGCGGGACGCAACGTGGGCGCCGAGGCGCGCATCCTCGCGGGCCAGGACCAGACGTGGCGTCTGCACGGCAACGTGGCGGGACGCGGCGGCCCCGTGGAGGCGCTGCTGGGCTACTACGGCTATGGCTCGGACGGGCCGCAGCTCTTCAGTGACCCCGCCAGGGGCGTGGTGGACGAGAACCAGGACTCGATGGTGCACCAGGTGAACGGCAAGGTGCGCGTGGGGCCGCTGGCGCTGGACGCGGACTTCACGGACGCGACGATTGGCCGCCCGGGTGGCTCGCACACGCAGATCTCCACCGTGGGCAACTGCGGCCGCTGCCACTACACGCCGGACGACGAGGAGTCCGTCCAGAACTTCAACGCCTCCGCGCAGGTGGATCAGCAGGTGACGGACAACCTGCGCCTGTTCGGTCAGGCGTACGGCTTCTTCAAGCGCCGCGACGTGGTGATGGAGAACGCCTTCGGTGGCGACCCCACGCGCGTTCTGGGCAAGCGGCGCCGGCTGGGCGGCGAGGTTCGCGCGCTGTACTCGGCGGGCTCGTTGTCGGTGACGTTCGGCGGCGACTTGAAGCTGGACAACGTCAACGTGCCCAACGTGCTGCCGGGGCTGACGCTGGACGACACGAAGCAGACCATCCTCGGCGGCTTCGTGGACGCGGAGTACCGCCTGACGGAGCGCCTGGTGCTGAGCGGCGGCGCCCGGTATGACCGCTACCAGATTCCCGAGGCGGTCTGGCGCGAGCGCACCGACCAGCTCTCCCCGCGCGCCAGCATCGTCTTCCACGCGGTGCCGGAGTTGCTCACGCTGCGCACCAACTACGGCCGCGCCTTCCGCGCGCCCACCCTGGCGGAGCTGGCCATCAACCAGCAGATGTACGCCTCCACGCTGGTGGGAAACGCCAACCTTCGCGCGGAGACGCTGGACACGTTCGAGGGCTCCGTGGACTTCTGGCCCTTCGACCGGCGCGTGCGCCTGACGGCGACGGGCTTCTACAACGTGGCCAAGAACTTCATCAATCAGGAGCTCGTCTTCGGCTCGGTGTCCCAGTTCCGCAACATGGGCGACGCGCGCATCGCCGGCCTGGAGCTGGAGGCGGCGGCGCAGATTCCGTCCATCAACTCGTCGTTCGACGTGGCCTACCAGCTCCTCGACGCGAAGAACGTGCCCTTCGACGACAGCCCGGAGTCGCCGCTGGACTACGCGCCCACGCACCGCATCTACGCGCGCGGCCGCACCAACATCGGCAAGGTGGCCTTCGTGGAGCTGTACGCGCTCTTCGTCGGGCCGCGCTTCGACCCGGGCTTCCAGGTGGACGAGTCGACGGGTCTGCCCACCTCTCGCGTGCAACTGCCCAGCTACCTGACGGCCAGCGCGCGGGTGGGCTTCAACGTCTACGACGGCATCTCCGTGTCGTTCCTCGGCTCCAACCTCTTCAACGCGGCCTACGAGGAGTCTCACGGCTTCCCCGCGCCGCCTCAATCCTTCTTCAGTGAAGTCAAGGTACGCTATTAGGCACCGCGTTTGAGTACCGCTCCTCACCTGGAGGCCGGGGGCCTCCTGCTGATTGCAGATGCTTCCCTGCCCGCGGCCTCGCTCGAGCAGGCGGTGCCGCTGCTGGCGCAGGGTGAGGTGGGCGGCAAGGGCGCGCTGGTGTTGTTCGACGGCGTGCTCAAGCCCGAGCACGCGCAGTGGCTGCGGCGAGAGCCGCCAGCCCTGCTCCTGGCCACGCGCGAGCGCGACGGTGGGCCTTCCATGTGGGAGGTCCGGCTGTTGGGCTCGCTGTGGAAGCAGGGCTCGCTCCTGCCGGACCAGGCGGAGGTGAAGCGCCATCCGCTGCGCCGCGTGGCGGACATCCACGCGGCGGCCAAGGCGGCGTCGGTGGCGGTGGACGACGCGGAGGGCAGCCGCGTGGCGGCCGGGCTGGTGGCGGACGTGGTGCATGAAATCGCCGCCAACGCGCTCCTGGATGCGCCGGTGGATGCGCGGGGCGAGCCTCGCTACGCGCACCGGCGCACCGAGGTGCGTGAAGTGGAGCCGGAGGACGCCTGCGAGCTGACGTTCGCGGTGGAGGACGGCCGGATGTGGCTGGAAGTGGCGGACCGCTTCGGCGGCCTGCGGCCGGGCTCGTTCGCCCGGGCGCTGGAGGGGTGGGGCAAACGCGTGAAGGTGGATGCGTCTGGCGGAGGGGCGGGTCTTGGATTGCGTCGCATCCTCGAGCACTGCGACACGGTGGCGGTCCGGGTGACCGCTGGCCGGGAGTCGCGAGTCGTGTGCGTGGTGGACCTGGGAGACGCGCGCCGCCGCGCGACCCAGCCCAAGTCACTGATGTTCTGTCTGCATGAGGTCAGGGCCGGTGGATAGCCAGGGTTCCAACGCCATCATCAGCCGGCTCCGCGTGGGTACCATCACCCACGTCCGGATTGCCGGCGTCATCGACGAGACCTTCCCGTTGACGTCGACGAACCCGGAGCTCAGTGGGCTCCTCGTCGTCGACCTCGGCCGGGTGGAGCGCATCAGCTCCTTCGGGGTCCGCCGGTGGATTGAATTCGCCGCGAAGCTGCCTCCGGGCGCGCTGGGGCTGTACGTCGTCCATGCGCCCCCCGTCGTGGTGGATCAGCTCAACATGGTGGAGGGCTTCGCGGGAGTCGCGCGCGTGCTCTCCGTGCTGGCGCCGTACACGTGTCGCACCTGCAACGAAGACCGGATGCGGGTGGTGAACCTGGTGGACGAAGCCCAGGTCATCGCCGAGGAGCGCGCGCCCGAGCACACCTGCCCCGTCTGCTCCAACCCGCTGGAGTTCGCGGACCTGCCGGGCGAGTTCTTCGACTACGCGCGCCGTCAGCAGTTCGGCACCGTGGACCCGGTGGTGATGCGCTACCTGCGCGCGAGCATGCCGACGGAGCAGTCGGAGCTGCCGCAGCACCTGAAAATCGTCCAGGACGACGTCACGTTCATCTCGCTGGCGAGCACGCTCAAGGGCGACCTCAACGTGCGCCGGCTCGCGTCCGGGTTGGAGGGGCGCGTCGCGTTCGACTTCAGCCACGTCAGGACGGTGGAGCCGGAGGCGCTGCCCAAGCTGGAGCAGGTGCTGGACACCGCGGCGCAGGCCGCGCAGGTGGTGCTGTGCCGCGTGCCGCCGCCGGCGCTGGCCGTGCTGGCGCGCTCGTCCAAGCTGATGCCGGGGCGGCTGGCCACGCTGTGGCTGCCGTGCGAGTGCCGCAACTGCGGCCAGGTGAGCCACCAGCGCATCCAGGCCCACGAGTACCTGGCGCAGCTTCGCGCGCACCAGACGAGCATCACCATCGAGTGCCCCATCTGCGGCGGCAGCGCCCAGGTGCCGCACATGCCGCAGCTCCAGGGGTTCCTGGCGCGCGTGCAGCTCACGGACCGGCCGCTGGACGACATCGAGGGGCTGGAGCCGCGCGCCCTCAGTCAGTACCTGTTCGGGTCCACCAACGTGGACCCGCAGGCGAACAAGGGCTCGCCCACCGACATCTCCAACTCGCTGGGCAGCACCAAGCTCAACATCATCCGACGGCTGGGCCAGGGCGGCATGGCCGAGGTCTTCCTCGCCAAGCAGGTGGGCGTGAAGGGCTTCGAGAAGTTCGTGGTGATGAAGAAGATTCTCCCGCAGTTCGCGCAGAACCCCGAGTTCGTGGACATGCTGTTCGCGGAGGCTCGCGCCAACGCGCGCCTCACGCATCCCAACGTCGTGCAGACCTTCGACGTGGGCGTGTCCGACGGGGTCGCGTACATCCTGATGGAGTACGTGCGCGGGCCGGACATGAAGCGGCTGGTGAACGAGCTGCGCCGCAAGGGGCTCGCGCTGCCGCTGGAGCACGCGCTGCGCATCGTCGCGGAGGTGGCCGCGGGTCTGCACTACGCGCACGCGTACGTGGACCCGGCGGGCACGCCGCACCCCGTGGTGCACCGCGACGTCAGCCCGCACAACGTCCTCATCTCCCTGGACGGCGCCATCAAGCTGAGTGACTTCGGCATCGCCAAGGTGGCGGGCGAGGAGAACACCCAGGCGGGCGTGCTGAAGGGGAAGATTTCGTACATCTCCCCGGAGGCCGCGTCGGGCCGCACGCTGGACGCGCGCAACGATGTCTTCGCGCTCGGCGTCGTCCTCTTCGAGCTGCTCACCGGACAGCTTCCGTTCCGCAGGGACCACGACGCGGCCACGCTCAACGCCATCGTCCGCGAGCCCGCTCCCGTCCCCTCGCAGCTTCGTCCGCAGATTCCGCAGGACGTCTCCGACCTCATCCTCCGCGCCCTCGTGAAGGACCCGGCGCGCCGCACGCCGTCCGCCGCGGCGATGCGCGAGGAGATTGAAGCGGTGATGGCGCACCACCGCCTCAACTCGTCCCCGGCGGCGGTGGCCCAGTTCTTCAAGGACACGCTGGGAGACCGGCTGGTGGAGTACACGCCTTCGACAGCGTCGGGAACGGGCAGCCATCCCAAGCCCGTCCCCAGCGGCACGGGCAGTGGCAGCGTCGGCAGCGGGGACATGGTGGCCCCCGTCGATGCCAGGACGCCAAACCGGGGCACGGGCAGTGGCCCGAAGCCGACCACGGCGGGCAGTGGCAACATCCCGCGTCCGACGACGGGCACGGGCAGCGGCAACGTGGCCGCGCGGCCCGCGACGCCGCCTCCCGTGGCGACCCGCCCCGCGACGCCTCCGCCCGTGGCGCCCAGGCCCGCGACACCTCCTCCCGTGGCGACCCGCCCCGCGACGCCGCCTCCCGTGGCGATCCGGCCTCCGCCTCCTCCGCCCACCATGACTCCGCTGCCGATGCTCCCGGCGCTGGATGCGGGGGACCGGACCGAGGTGGTGCTGTTGCAGGGGAGCGCGCAGTTGCCTCCTCCCGCGCAGACCCAGCCCGCTCCAGCGCCGCGTCCGTCGCAGCCGGGCCACACCGCGGTGCCCGTGCCTCAGCGTCCGTCCTCCACCGCGCTGCCCGCCTCGGCGCCCCGTCCCGCTCCCGCGCCCCGGCCGTCCTCGCCAGGGCACCAGAGCCCCGTGCCCGTCGCGCGACCCGTTCCTCCCGCGCCCGCGCAGGGAGAGCCCACCGCGTCCGAGTCCGGGAAGGGCACGTGGAAGTGGGCGGCCCTGGGTGGCGGTCTCTTGCTGGTGGTGGCTGTCGTGGCGGTGGTGATGCTGCGCGGTCCCGGCTCCGTGTTCCTCAATTTGGAGGAGGGCGAGCACGTGTACGTCGGTGGCGTGCGGCTGGAGCCCGGCTCGAAGTCGCTGCCGGCGCCGCCCACCGGGCCGATGCTCATCGCCACGGCGTTGAACGGGAGGCTGCGGCGGTTCGGCACCACGCAGCTTCGCGAGGACATCGACGTGCGGACGCTGGCGGATGCGATGCCCCAGCCCGGGACACGAGGGCTGCTGAGCGTGACGAGCGGCGAGTCCGGGTGCCAGGTCCAGGTGGACGGCGCACCGCTGCCCAACCGCACGCCGGTGACGAAGGCCTCCATCGAGGCTGGCAGGGAGCTGGAGGTGGTGGTGAGCTGTCCTGGCGCCGCGAGCAAGCAGTGGGTGCTGGCGGTGCCCGGCCAGGAGATTGTCGTGACGGCTCGGCAACAAGACTGAGTGGCTGGCCTCGGGCCGCCTTCGGGTGGCCCACGAGGTTGAAGGACATGTGACCCATGAAGGGCTGGACGTTCTTCCCTCACCTCGTCGTGCGGACGACAGGTTTCCCATTCGACTGGTTGGAGCGGTTGGGGTGCCCGGAGTCGGCGACGTGGGCACGTCGGCTCGAGGCGGAGCGACGTGGGCTGGATGCGCTGCGTGCCCAGGGGCCGCGCGTGCGTCGCCCTCCGCGAGAGCTGCTGGCCGCGCTCAAGGCGGGGCGTCCCGTCAACACCGAGGGGATGGAGTCTCCGGAGCGCTTCGCGGAATGGAATGTCCGCGCCGCGGCGGCCCAGGAGGCGGAGGCCGGTTTCGCCGAGGCGATGGAGCGTGAGCTGGCGGCGGTGGAGTCCCAGCTCGCGACGCTGTGCCGCGAGCCGCGCTTCCTGGAGGCGGTCGCCAGCTCCAGTCCGCCGGTGGCCAAGGACCTGCTCGCGGGGCGCGAGGGCTCCCGGTTGCGTCGGCAGCTCGCCAGCTATCTGCAGCGGCTGTGCGCGAAGAACGAGACGATGGGCTTCTTCGGTCCCATCAACTACGGCCGCGTGGACCCGGACGCGCCCACGGGCGTGACGCTGAACTGGTCCGGCCCCGAGACGCTGGTGGGGCGCAACACCTTCGCGGCCTCGTGGCTGGTGCAGGGGTTGGTGAGGGCCATCGCGTTCGACCCGGAGATCGCCTCGTGGCTGGTGCCGCGCCGCAAGGCCTTCGCGGAGATGCCCGCGCGCAAGGCGGGCCCCACGCCGGAGAGCGCGGAGGAGCTGCTGCCCCGGTTGGTGGAGCTGGCGGATGGGACGCGCACGCTGGCGGCCCTGGCGTCGTCCCTGGGCGTGGCGCCTGGCCTCGCCCGCGAGGCGCTGAGGCTGGGCTGTGACAAGTCGCTGCTCACGCACCAGCTCGAGGTACCCTCCGCGGTGCACCACCCCGTGGACGACCTGGCGGAGCGTGTCGCAGCGCTGCCGAGCGCGGGTGCGCGGCGTCATGTCGAGGGCCTGAGCGCGCTGTTGGAGCTGATGGGGCGCTATGGCGCGGCGGACGCGAGCGGGAAGATGGCGCTCCAGGACGCCTTCGCGCGGCGGGCGAAGGAGCAGTGGGGCGTGGCGCCTTCGACGGAGCGCGGGCCCGCGTCCGAGTCCCACAACTTCTACCAGGACCGGCTCGCGCTGCGAGAGGAGTGCGGCGGGGACCTGCGGCTCGAGGTGGGCGGCGAGCGGGCGCGGGAGCTGGGGACCCGCATGGAGCCGGCGCTGGCGTGGATGGCCGAGGCGGCCTGGCGCACGCGAGACGCGGCGCGCGCCGCGGTGGCGCAGAAGGTCGGCTCACGCACGGTGCCCTTCTGGAAGGTGGCCGCCGCCAGCGCGGACCTGCCGTTGCCGCTGGACACGTCGATGGCGGAGCTGCTCGCGCAGTCCATTCCGGACGCGGCGGCGCGCGTTGTCGAGCTGGGTGACGTGGTGCCTCCCGCGTGGGATTCGGCGCGGGCCCTGCCGCTCGTCACGTCGGTGGACCTGCTCGTCGGGGCGGCGGACGTGGAGGCCTGGGGACGAGGCGACTACACGCTGGTGATGGGGGACATCCACGACACCGCGCTGGTGTGGGGCTGGGCGCTCCAGTTCCATCCTTCGCGAGGGAAGGTGGAGAGCGCCATGGTGCGTGCGCTCGGCGCCCTGCCGCGCGCGATGCCCCTGGTGACGGTGCTGCCCTCGCGTCGCACGGGGCTGTTGCCCTCGGAGTTTCCCGGACCCGTGGTGGAGCTGGGCGGTGTCAGCTCCCGCGCCTCCGCGTGGCGGATTCCGCTGGATGACCTGTTCGTCGAAAGCGACGGCAAGAGCGCGCGGCTGGTGTCGAAGCGGCTCGGCTCCGAGGTGTGCCTCTACAACGGCGAACTGGAGAGCACGGTGCATACGGCGTTCTCGCTTCCGCGCATCCGCCCGCTGCGGGTGTCGCTGGGGGAGCACACGCCTCGAGTCACGCTCGGCGGGGTGGTGGTGCAGCGCGAGCAGTGGCGGCTGGATGCGGCGGCGCGAGAGGCGCTGCTGGCTTGCAAGGACGACCGCGCGAGGCTGCGCGTCGCGGTGGGCCTGTGGGAGGCGCGCGGCCTTCCGCCGTGTGTCTTCGCGAAGTTCAAGGGCGAGCGAAAGCCCGTGCTGGTGGACGTGCGCAGCCCGCCGTTGCTGCGCGTCTTCCTCAACCTGCTGGAGCAGAAGGAGGAGGTCCTCCTCTCGGAGATGTTGCCCGGGCCGGAGCAGCTCTGGCTCCGTGGACCGGGAGGTCGCCACACGGTGGAGCTGCGCTGCACGCTGTTGTGGGGCGGCCCCCGGGCCGCCATGCCTCCCGTCGCGGAGGAGGCGTGATGAAGTGGCTGGTGCTGCCTCCACACCGGGACATCACGCTCGTGCCCGAGGTCCCCGAGGGGTGGCACCTGTTGGACCTGGCGAGGGACTTCGGCCGCCGGGTCTTCTCCTCCGAGTCGGTGGAGGCGGAGGCCCTGGCTCGCGAGTCGTCGCCCCCGTCGCCCCAGACGATGCGGGAGCTGCTCCTGCTGCGAGTCGCGCAGGGGCTTCGTGACAGGGGGCCGATTCCGGAGCTTCGCGCCCTGGGCGCGGTGCTGACGGCGATTTCTGGCCCGCCCAACGGCGTCCACCTGCGTCTGGATGACGTGGAGCTGGAGTCCGGCACGACGGAGCGGAGTGGGGATGTCCAGCGCGTGGTGGGGCTGCCCGCGCCGTACTCGGATGACGTGGCGGGTGTCCTCGCGCGCTTCGAGGAGGCGGAGTGCGTCCGCGTGTGGCTGGAGCGTGACCTTCAGCTCCCCGCCGCCGTGTCACTCGCGCAGGCGTGTCCAGCGCATGTGGCTTTGGAAGTCGCCGGGCCCTTCGCCTGGACGCATCGCGAGGTGCTGGCGCGGATGCCCGCGTTCCGGCGTGCGGCGTTCCCGGAGCAGGTGCCCCCGCTGCGCTGGCGCGTGGCTCCGCTGCGGGGTGATTCCGGTTCGAGCGACCTCGTGTGGGTCGCTGATGCGCTGGGACTGGAGGTCGTCGCTCCGTATCCGGGGGGAGATGAGCACGACTGGGTGGAGTTCGATGCTCCTTCCGCCGACGGCCCGGAACCGGGGACGAGGCGACGGGAAGACTGGCTCGGTGCCTGCTCGTTGGACGAGGTGCGCGCGTACACCGGAGGCGCACGCTGGGCGGGCCACGTGTCGCTCGGGTCGCTCCTGGCGGCGGACGTGCTCGCGGAGAGCGGCTGTCACACGGTGGTGGTGGGGTTCTGCGGTATCGAGAACGGTCGGGTGGTGGACCCTGAGCGCCGCTTCATCTCGCTGGAGTCGCTCGTCCAGGGCTATCAACGGCTGAAGGCCGCGGGTGTGCGGGTCGTCGCGGAGTGGTGGGTGGGAGCGCCGGGCGTGGATGAGGCGTCCCTGGATGTCACGCTGGCCGCGCTGGAGGGCCCGCGCTTCTTCGACCACCTCGCGGGAGTGCGCCCGTTCCACGCGTCGGTGGAGCGCATCGCCCGAGTCCGCGACATGGCGCGCTGGTGGGGACAGCCTGGAGATCCTCCGGCGGACCGGGACTTGTCCCGCAGTCGCCCCATCGAAAAGCCGGGGACGATTGAGGGGACGCGCCTGCCCGCCGTGCTCACCTCGTTGGCGAGCCGCCTGCTGGGTCGCGCGCCGCTCAGTCCGGGCCGTGTCGCCGCGGCGTTCCTATACGGGCCCGTGGCTCCTGTGCCTTCGATAGCGCCTGCGCCAGACGCCGCCGCGCTCATCCGACTGGATGTGGACTGCGCGGTGGTGCGACTGGCGGCCTCGCTCGATGGCGCCCCGAAGCCCACGTGGTACGCGGCGAACCTGCGCACCGGGGTCGTGCTCGCGATGGATGCGCGCCTGGCTCCCGTGCTGTCCCGGCTGACAGCGCCTGCTTCGGCGTCGGCCGCGCTGGGCGCGGTGCCGGAGGCGCAGCGCGCGAAGGTGGTGGAGATGCTGGTGACGAAGTCCATCCTGGAGAGGACGCACGGATGAGCGAGCGCTGGACCTTGGGAGAGGTGTTCGTGCTCCGGCACGCCGGCTTCCCCTTCGATTGGTTGGAGTCGCTCGGGTTCTCCGACGAAGTGCTGGGCGAGGCGAACCTGCTGCTCGATGACGAGCGAGCGTTCCTGGACGCCGTGCGCGCCGAGGGCGATGAAGCAGGGGCCAAGGGCTTCCAGGACTCCTTCGAGCAGGGGAGGGTGCCCACGCTGAAGGCCCGCCATGGCCCCACGAGCCGCGAAGCCTTGGCGCGCTATCTCGTGCGGCGCGAGGCCCTCCAGGCGCGCCATGCGAAGGAGCGCGCGGACCTTCGCTCGAAGCTGCGCGAGCGCGCGGCGGACCCCGCCATCCAGGAAGCCGTGTTCCTCTCCAGCCCCGCGATGTTCGACAACGTCTGGGCCCGCTACCTGCGCGGCGGCGAGCAGAAGGACACGTCCGACGCGCGGCGCGTGGACCGACAGGTCTACACGTACCTCCAGCGCTTCTGCGCGAAGAACGAGACGACCAGCTTCTTCGGCCCCATCTCCTACGGCGAGCGCACCGACTCGGACGACTTCGACGTGCGCACGGTGGAGAGCGGCGACACCAGCCGCCGCACGTTCTTCTCGTTCTGGGCCGTGACGGAGCTCGCGCGCGCCGTGGGGCGTGAGCGGACGCTGCGGCCCCACCTGCCACTGCGCCTCAACCCCCTCTTCACGGTGACCCCAGGGCGCGCCTCATGTCAGGCGCTGCGACTGGAGGTGCCGCTGTCCGAGGGCGCCGAGCAGCTCATGGCCGTGCTGCGCACGCATCCGACGCCCGCGTCCGCGGCGCAGGTGCTCGGCCTCGCGGTTGAAGAGGTGATGCGCACGGCCCTGCCGCTGGTGAAGGGCGCGCTGCTCCTGTGGGGCCTGCCGTTCCGACCCAACGACTTCGCCACCTTCGAGAGCGTGCGTGACTCCGTCGCGGCCCTGCCGGAGCTGGAGGCACGCACCCTCTGGTTGGAGCGGTTGGACACGCTCGCGCGCCTGAAGGCCGAGTTCCAGACAGCGGACCTGACGCGGCGTCGCGCGTTGCTTCCGGAACTGGAGGCCCGCTTCACGGAGGCCACGGGCAAGCCCGCGCGACGCGGTGATGGCCAGGTGTACGCGGACCGGCTCATCCTCTACGAGGAGGCCAGCTCTCCCTTCCGTCTGCGCTTCGGCCGTCGCTTCACGGAGGAGCTCGAGTCCGCGCTGACCGGTCCCCTGGAGCTGTCGGCCGCCTACGGTGAGCGCGTGCAGCAGGGCTTCCGCGAGCAGGTGCGCGACGCGCTCGGCACGGACGAGCGTCCCTTGGATCTCCTGGACTACGCCGTGCGCCTGCGTCCGGACGACGTGGCGGGGAGCCGCTTCTCTCCCGTGCCACCGGTGCTTCTGGATGAAGATGGCGCGCGGGCACGCTCGCTGCCGGTGGACTTCCTGGGCACCTCCACCCCGGGCGGCCGGTACGCGCTGCCGGACGTCTGCCTCGCTTCGAAGGGAGCCGGCGCGGGCTTCGAGGTGATGCTCGCGCGCGTGCACCACCACCTCATGCTCCGAAGCTGGCTGAGCGCCTTCTTCCCCTCGCGAGAGCGGTACTCGGCGGTGGCCTCGCGTTGGCTGGAGGCGGACCCCTCGGCGCGCGGACTGGTGGGCCTGTCCATCCGCCGACGCAACAAGGGCTTCTACGTGTTCCCCGGCCGCCGCCTCGTGTATGCGGTCTCGGACGTGCTGGACGTCGAAGACGGCGCGATGACGCCAGCCGATGTGAAGGTGCTGCCCACGCCGCAAGGGCCGGTGCTGGTGGACGGGAAGGGCGAGCGGGTGCACCTGTACCTGCCCCTGGATGACTTCTCGTCCTATCCGCCCTTCGCCGCGCTGGCACATCCCCAGGTGCTCCACGCGCCGCTGCGCACGAAGGGCAGCCACCTGCCTCGCCTGAGCATCGGCGGCGCGGTGTACCAGCGCGAGCGGTGGGAGCTGTCCTCGGAGAAGCTGGCGCGCCCCACCGGGTTCGACCTCTTCCTCGCCGCGCAGCGCGAGCGGCGCGCACGGAACTGGCCTCGCTTCGTCTTCATGCGCAGCTCGAAGGAGCGCAAGCCGTACCTCATCGACACCGCGAGCCCCTTCGCCCTGGACCTGCTCTCCCACCTCTCGCGCGAGGCGGAGCGGCTGTCCGTGGAGGAGATGTACCCGGCCCCCGAGCAGCTCTGGCTCCAGGACGCCCGGGGCCGCTACACCTGCGAGCTGCGGATGCAGTTCACCCGCTGGAGCGAGGGCACCTCGCATCTTTGACATCCGAGGCGGGTCCGCGAACAGAATGGGGCAAAGTCACTGCCAGTCCCTCTGGAGAGCCCATGTCTGGTGAGAACACCGTCGTCCCTGAGACTCGGAAGCTGAAGCGCCCGGTGGAGGAGATTCGCGCGGAGCTGATGGGCAACGCGGACGTGAAGGAGCAGGCGCGCCTCCTCCAGATTTCCGTCGAGGCCTACGTCGAGAAGATTCTCGACTACGCCCAGCACCCGCAGAAGCAGATGCCGCTGGAAATCACCCTCGACGGGGACCTCAAGGCCAAGGACCCCAGCGCCCCCACCGTGGCGGAGATCCAAGGCCACCTGGACAAGCTCATCAGCGGCGAGGTCATCATCAGCCGTGCGCAGCAGCGTGACGGCTTCAGCGCGGGGAAGGGTGATGAGCGCTACAAGGCCGCGCTCGCCTCGGACGAGGTGCTCAAGGGCGCCCCCGAATCCCGCGCCACCACCCCTGACCCCAAGGGCCCTCCGAAGGAGTGATCCTGATTTATCCGCGGGTTTTCTCCACCCCAGCCGACAAGGTGGGATGAAAACCCACGGAATTCCGTGGACTTGGAGCGCCCGTCATTTTTGTTCCAGGGCACACGGAACTTCGGCGGCGTCGGACCGATAACTCCACTGTCAGGCTGGCTCGCGACGGACGCGGAGCGACGCCAGACCTCCGGAGATCAAGACCATGGGCCTCTTCAAGAACATCGTTGGCAAGGCGCTGGACATCCTCAAGCCGGCTCTCACGGCCATCAACCCCGCGCTGGGCATCGCCGCGGGCTTCATCAGCGGGTTGGTGAAGGGTGAGAACCCGCTCAAGGCCGGCCTGAGCGCCGCCATGGACCTGTTCCCTGGCGCCAGTGTCGCGAAGAACCTGCTGAACAACTTCCCCGGCAAGTCCCTCCTGGAGGGCATGGGCGGCAACAGCCTGGTGAGCGGTCTGCTCGACCAGGCCTCCAAGCCGGGCCAGATCACCGACATCGCCCAGGACCTGCTGAAGGCGAACAAGGAGAAGGGCCTGTCGGAGCAGAGCCTGAAGAACGCGCAGGAGCTGTTCGCCAAGCGCATGGCCGAGACCGCGGTCGCCTGAGACACGCCGTCGACTTCGCACTTCCCCGGGCGCCGCACCCTGAAGCAGGGGCGGCGCCCTTCGTGTATTCAGGGGACAGCCCTCGTTTCACCTTGGTGAGTCTCGCGGATGAGTTCCAGCTCGGATGTCGTCGTCCTTGGCGCAGGCGTGGTGGGGTTGTCCGTGGCGAGGCGGCTGGCGGCCACCGGGGCGCGCGTGACGGTGCTGGATGCGGTGGACCCGGGCGGCCGAGGCTCTCGCGCGGCGGCGGGTGTGGCGATTCCCTCCGTGCGTCTCTACGACGACCCGGCCATGCTCGCCTTCTCGCGAGCGGGAAGGGCGACGCTGGCGGAGGACCTGGCCTCGCTGCCAGAGGGCCCCCTGCTGCGCCGAGGGCAAGGCATCCTCCGCATCGCTGCGGACGCGAAGGGACGTGACGCGCTCGCCGAGCGCGCGGCGCGGCACCCGGACGAACTGGGCACGTGGGTGGACGCGGCCCGACTCGTGGAGCTGGAGCCGGCGCTGGAGGGAACGCCGCTGCTGGGCGCGTTCGAGACGGCGCACGGCCACATGGTGGACACGGAGGGCTACGTCAACGCGCTGCTGGGCGCGGCGATGCGCGCGGGTGTGCGGGTGCGGCTCGGTGAGTCCGCGCGCTCCGTGGAGGAGACGGCCGAGGGCGTGGCGCTGCGGACCGATCGCGAGACGTTGCGCGCGGACCAGCTCATCGTCAGCGCGGGGCCGTGGTCCTCGACCTTCCCAGGGCTGCCACCGCTGCCGCTCAAGCCGGTGCGCGGACAGATGCTGGTGGTGCACCAGCCGGGCATGTCCCTCACGCGCGTCGTCTCCGGGCCCACGTACCTGGCGCCCTGGCGCGCGGGAGAAATCGTCGTCGGCGCCACGGAGGAGGAGGTCGGCTTCGTGGAGAACGTGACGCCCGCGGGCCTGCTGCACCTGAGTGCCACCGTGGCGAAGCTGGCGCCTCGGCTGCGGGAAGCTCGCTTCGTGCGCGCCTGGGCGGGCCTTCGCGCGGTGACTCCGGATGGTCGTCCGTACATCGGCCGCTACCCGGGCACGCGGCGCACCTTCGTGGCGACGGGCCTGGGAGGGCAGGGCATCCTCACCGGTGCCCATGCGGCCACGGTGCTCGTGGAGCTCGTCGCGGAGGGCCGCGCGGAGCTCGCCGCGCCCTTCGAGCCTGGGCGCTGACATCACCGTTTCACCGCTGTCCCTGGGCCGGAGCAGTCGAGGGGAATCCGACATGAGTGACGTGACTGACAACACCGTGAAGCCATCTTCGGTGAAGCACCTCCGCATCCCGTTGCTGCTGGTGACGGCGGCGCTGTCCATGGGCAGTGGCATGGGCAACCCGGGCTGTGGAAGTTCCTCCGACAACAAGTGTCGCGGCGACTGCGCCATCGACGGCACCTACGTCATCCGCTTCGAGGACACGACCTCGCTCAGCGCCGACTGCGCCCAGGCGGGCCTGATGTTGCCGGAGGGTGGACAGCTCCTCATCACCCGCGAGGGTGACACCACGGTCGTCCGCGCCTCCCTGGGGGACGTCCAGCTCACCGGCGACTACTACGGCGGCTCCTACACGGGCATGTCGCTGAGCGGTCGCACGACGGTCCAGTTCAACGAGCAGCCCGATTCGGAGCTGAGCTTCTTCCTCAATGGCTACTTCGAGGAAGCCCCCGCGCGCGGCGACACGCGGGCCGTCTTCTCCGCGACGTACTCCGCCAGCCGGGTGAATGTCCCGGCGGGCGAGCCCGCGTGCGAGGTCTACCGTCGCTTCACCGCGACGCGCTAATACAGGCTGACCGAGTCGAAGGGCCGGTTCAGCTTGGTCCGGGGGCGGGGCAGCAGGGCTTGCACCGCCGCCGCGTCGCCTCGGCCCAGCGCGTCCACCAGGGCCTGCGTCTCCTTGGGCCAGGTGGAGCTGGCGCGAGCGCAGCGCAGGGCCTCGGACCAGTCGGAGCGCCCGGCGGCCAGTGACAGCCCCGCCAGACTCTCCGCGGCCTTGAGCGGCTCGCCGATTTCACGGGCGTGCTGCTCCGCGCGCGCGAACCAGTCCACCGCCGAGTCCATCTTCCCGTCGTCCAGGAACATCCGCCCCAGCTCCGCGGCGATGACCTGCCGGTGGAAGGAGTCTTTCAGGGCCTCCGCGCTGGCATAGGCCTGCGTGAAGTGCTCCACGGCTTCGGCGCGTGCGCCCGAAGCGAACTCCAGGCCCGCCAGCCGGTAGCAGTGGTGCTTGGAGAAGTTGACGCCCCACTTCGCGCTGATGCTCTCGAAGCGCCGCCACGTGGCAATCGCGCCCGAGAACTGCCGCGCCGACTCCTGGAGGTAGCTGGCGTTGGAGATGAGGTTGATTTTCAGGTGCGTGGCGCTCGCGTCGTGCAGGTCTCCCACGCAGCGCATGGCGAGCTTCTCCTCCACCAACGCCTTGTCGAGCTTGCGCTCCTGGAACCACGTCAACGCGCACACGTTGCGCAGCCAGCCCTCCTGGAGCGCGCGGTCCGGCGCGGTGCTCTTCGCCAGCGCGGCCACGCCCGCCTCCACCTCCACGCGAGCGTTGGGGAGCTGCCCGAAGCGCTTGGTCAGCGTCAGCGCGCGGAACATGTGCAGCCGAGCCACCAGCTCCGGAGGGATGCGGCACTCCAGGCCCCGTCCGAAGGACTCCATCGCCGCGTCATGAGCGCCGGTGAAGACATGCACCACGCCCATGCTGCGGTGGAGCAGCGCCTTCAGCTCATCCACGTCGCCCAGGCTGCTCTTGTCGATTTCAATGGCGGGCGTGGAGAAGCCCGTGTCCAGCACGTCCCACGCCTGGGCCACGCGCGAGGCGAGCTGCGAGTCCGGGTCGCCGTCCAGCAGCGCCAGGCCCTGCTCGGCGGCCAGCATGGCGCCTTCGTAGTTCGTGGTGAAGAAGCACTGCCGGACGGCGAGGATGGACGCCGCCACGCGCGACTCGCGCGACTCCGACGCGTCCACCACCAACTTCAGATAGCGGCCCTCCAGGTCCACCGAGGGCTCATCCCGCCGCGAGGACACCGGCCCCGGACCCGAGGCGTGGGGGACTCGCAGCCGGTCACTCAGTGCATCCAGGTAGGCCTGTCGTCGCGACTCGAAGACGGCGGCGCCGTGGGGACGTCGCATCCTCCAGCCAGTGAGCAGCAGCGTCCCCTCCAGTCCTTCGAGTCGCGCCCACTCGGCCGCGCGCATCACCGCGCGCAGGCTGACCAGGTCGCACTCTCCGGCGCCATGAAGCACCAGGGGGCGGCCGCTGACGCGCAGCGTCTCGACGATGGCGCGCGCGGCGACGGTGAGAATCCAGAAGGCCTGCTCGGACTCGCGGTGGAGCCGACGCTCGGAGGGCGACAGCGCCAGGTCACCCAGGTCGGCGGCGCCCTGGATGGCGCCCGGAAACAGCCGGTTCCATTCCGACGGATGCGCCGCGGCCACGGCGCGGACGACCTCGGGGGCGGTCTCCTCGCAGGCGCGGAGGACCTTCCTCAACCCTCCGAAGGCGGTGGGCAGCGCCACGCCCACGTCCACTTCGATGGCGTGGGAGGGCAGCGCGGAAGGGGGACCTTGTTCAACGGACACCGCGAAGGAAACACCAAGCACAGCGGGTGGGGCGCTCACGGTGAAGTCCTCGAGAGGGGGTCGAGAAGGCGAGCCAGCTGGTTCGTCGACAGCCCTACTTTCACATCCTCTTAGCGGTCGAGCAATCCACCCCCGATGTATTTACCCACCGTCGGTGTTTCATGAAGTCGTGATGCGTCAATGGCATCACTCCCCTGGAGTGGGGGTGGTGACGCCCTGGCTGTGATGGAGGATGAGCCGGGGAAGCCAGCCGCCGAGTTTGCGGCAATGTCTCAGGGCGGACATGCCCATTTCCTTGTACGGCACCCCGCGCGCGCCCCGGCCGAAGTAGTGGATGACCCAGGCATTCTCCAGGAGCCACGCCACCTGGTCCTCTGACAGACGCAGCTCGCCGGTGAAGCCGCTCTCGGAGGCCCAGTTGAGCCGGCCGGTGGGCAGCGACTCGACGAGCTTGGGGTGGACGCCGATGAGGCGGTTGCACACCGTCTGGTCCGTCCAGTGGTCCCAGTCCGTTTCGGGAACGGCCATCATCGCGGCGAGCCAATGCTCGGCGAAGGCATCGCCCGGTGGGCTGGCGCAGACCCCGGCGCAGCGGCGGCGAGAGTCCCAGCACTCCTCGCCGATGGTGAATCGCTCCACGGCGGGCAGCGGGCGCAGCGTCACGGTGTCGAACGCGTCCAGGTACCAGCCGCCGTTCTGGAGGAGCGCGAAGGCCCTCATGCGTCGCGAGGCGACCTCCAGCCTCGTGGTGCCCAGGCGGGAGCAGTGCTCGGCCAGGTCCTCGAAGTGGGCGCCGGGGAGCAGGGGTTGGTAGCGGCGGATGCCAGGCTCGTCGCAGTAGATGAAGGTCCTGGCCTGGGGATTGTGTTTCATCGCCGAGCGGATGGCGGCGACGACGGTGGGGCGAAGCGCGCCGCCGTGGAAGCAGAAGTTGAGAGCGGGAGTCATGTCGCGTTCAGGCCGCGAGGAGGGCGTGGACGGCGTCGAACGCGTCGCCCATCAGCGCGCGCACCGTGTCGGTGGGGTGGGGGTGCCAGTAGCGATGGTGGACGCGCTTCGGGTCCACGTTCGCATCGTGGATGCACGCGACGAAGAACGACGGGTCATCGAGCACGAGGAGCTTGCGGGACGGGTCGCTCCAGAGAAAGCGCGCGTCCTCGCCGATGTTGATGTCGGGGAACGGGTTCCGGCTCCAGAACGACTTCGTGTAGCAGAGCGTGTTGCCGGAGACCCAGGGCCGCTGACCCGGAGGATAGACGTACTGCCAGGAGCGGTCCGTCGCGGGCTGGTGGTAGTAGACGCGCGTGAGGCCGCAGACGGAGGCGCCCGAGTCGAGCAGTGACGTGGCCTGGTAGCGAAGCCGATGAGGCGCGGACCAGTCGTCGTCATCCCAGTGGACGATGAGCTCGCCGCGCGCGGACTGACAGGCGAGGTTGCGCTTGGCGCCCACGGAGTGCCGCCGCTCCAGTCTCACGTAGCGGATGCGAGGGTCCTCGGGGAGGAGGTCCTCCACGGGCTGGGTGCCATCGTCGACGATGATGAGCTCTCGCTCCGGCCAGTCCTGCGCGAGGAACCAACGCACCGCCAGCGGGACGAACTGGCGTCGGTTGAACGTGGGCATGATGCAGGACACCGTGGGCTGGGCGCCGTGTGGCAACGGGGCGTCCGTGGGCCGTGGTTCCTCGGTGCTCGGGGCCACCTCCTGGCGCGTGGCCATGGCGCGCTTTTCGAGCACGGCCAAGGTGCCGGCGGTGCGGAGCGCGCGGTAGCGACCCTCATGGACCAGCTCGCGGACAAGGCGCTTCACGCCAGGGAAGTAGTCGGCGCAGTCGTGGAAGGCGACCAGTCCTCCGACGACGAGCGAGGGCTCCAGGTGGAGGAAGTCCGCCAACACGCTGGCGTAGTCGTGGAGTCCGTCCACCAGGAGCAGGGAGATGGGTGCGCCCCAGGGGACACCAGGGGCGTGCTGATGATGGACCTGGATGCGGGAGGCGAGTCCGCTCCTCTGGAGCGTGCGCGCGAGCTTCTCGCGGGTGGAGCCCATGTGCTGGAGGTTGCCGCCGCGCGCACCCACGACACCGTCACCCGGGTCGATGGCGTGAATCGGAGGAGCGACGCCAAGCGATTGGGCCACGCGTCCGAGGACGACGGTGGCCTTGCCGCAATAGCTGCCCACTTCGACCACCGCGTGTGACGTGGGCAGCGACGTGAGCGCGCGAGAGGTGGCGGCGATGAGCAGGTCCGCCTCGTCGTCCGTGAGCCAGCCTTCGACTTCGCGCATCTCCGCGAGGATGGGCCGCGTGAGCAGCAGACCGGGCGACTCCGCGCGAGCCTCGTCCATCACGGGCGCGACCGCTGAAGGAGCGGGCACCTCACCGTTCTCGGGCAGCGGCGCGAGGCATGGCAGCACTCCCGCCACGAGCGTGGAGGGCTGCTCATACCGCCCGAAGTGATTGCGCACGTGAGCACGCAGCGGGTCGTCGAACTGGCGCGGGATGGGGTGCGCCCAGAACACATCAGGCGAAGCCATGGCGGCGTCGAGCTGCGCCGTGGAGTACCGGACGCGATAGCGGACCAACTCGTAGTTACACGGACTGACGAGCACGCGGTGGCCGAGCAGGGCCGTGAGCGTGGGGAACAGCACCTCCTCGGTGGCCCAGATGCGCGAGCGGCGGAGAATGTCCTGGAGCTGCATGTCGCGCTCGAACAGCGAGACGAGGTCGCGGGCAGCCTCCGCGCTGAAGACCGTGGACGGCCAGAAGGTCCAATGGACGAACTGCGATTCGCCCTGGGGGAACTTGCGGAGGAAGGGACGCCACAGGTCCACTTCGCGCCGGGCATGGACGGCGGGAGCCGTGCGAGCCCCCGGGCCATGCGGCGCTTGAACGTTGCCCAGCAGGCCGGCGCCGGGATTCGCGGAGAAGAACGCACGCAGGTGCTCGGAGTAGCCGGGCCGCAAGCCGAGCTGGTCCGAGTCCACGATGGTCATCGCGTCGAACGGATGGTGCTCCAGCGCGAAGCGGAAGCAGTCGAGCGCGAAGTCATGCAGCCAGCCCCACTTCATCGGACGCGGGGTGGGGTGGATGACCGCGTTGTACTGCTCGAAGGGGAAGCCCTCGAACAGCTTCGAGTCGTGCCCGCCGTTGTAGAGCAGGATGAGCGAGCCTGGGTCCAGGTGATGCAGGTTGCGCACGAGGTCGACGACGCAGTCGGGACGCTCGTGGACGAGACAGGCGTAGACGTGTCGGAACATGGTGCTCAGACCTCGGTCAGGTCCACGGCCTCGAGCTTCAGGCCAAAGTGGTCCGCGGCGCGCGCCAGGTCCTTCTTGGGCACGGTGGCCTCGTTGGCGTCGTAGACGATGACGTGCGTGCAGCCCGCTTCGCGACGCTGGTCGATGTCCCTCCAGGCTTCCGCGGACAGGGCCTCGTGCACGAGCTGCCAGTCATCGTCGAGCTGACCGAGGAAGCCGAACGCGTCCAGGCCCTCGCGGAACAGCAGGGGCGCTTGAAAGCCGAACCCCAGGTAGTGATAGGCGCGCAGCCCCTTCCCATCCGCCTCCACGGCATCGAAGCCGAACCAGGTGCTCGGGTCCTTGGGGTCGGGCCTGGAGACCGTGGGTGGGCGAGGATGGCTTCGCTCATAGAGCACATGAGGATGTCGCTCGGGATGGGCGCCGCGCTGGAGCAGGTCCATCAGTGACACCTTGTGCCCCTCCGCTTGGAGCTGCCGGTGACGCTCGTAGCCGAGCGGCAGCACGAAGGAGCTCAAGTCATAGGGCCACAGCGAATGGTCCGGACTCGCGGAGAGGTCGAAAATCTGCGGGACGGGGGAGTGCCCCAGCCTCCAGAGCCAGTCGGATTGGCTCCGGATGAAGTGCTTCTTGGCGCGAGGTGCCTCGGCGGGTGGCGCGTAGGGTTGGGCGAGCCGCGCGATGACGACCTGGAGCGCGCGCATCGTGGCGTCGCGTGGCACGGGCGCGGCGGCGATGCGCTTCCACAGCGCGGACTGGTTTTTGCCCGCGAGGTGGGCCGCGATGCTCAGGCCCGCGATGTTGGACAGCGCGGCGGGCGCGGTCAGGTCCGCGTCATCGAACCCTTCGAAGTACGTGGAGATGAGCCGGTCCGCGAGCGCGAGCGCCCGTTTCACCAGCGGCGCGTCGCCTGCGATGAGCGCATGGAGCACGGGTTGAAGCGAGTTGGGCCGCAGCCCCGGGTCCTCCTCCCAGTCGGACAGCAGCACGCTCGCGGAGGCGCGCAGTCGGTAGCGGGTGGAGCAGAGGTTGACCCAACACATCACATGCCTCCTGAGCGCCTGGCGCGGTTCAAATCTTCTCCACCCGCACGACGACATTGGCCACCACGAGCTTCACTTCATCATCCTTCATCGCGAAGTTCGTCTTGAGGTAGCTGGCGAGCTCGGCGCGGATTCGAGCAGCGATTCGCGCGAGCTTCGCGGCCGGGATGTGGGCCTGACCCGCCAGGAAGTAGATGACCTCGACCCGTCCCGCCTTCAACGCCGCGTTGACGCGCTTGACGGTCTCCTGGTCGGTCTGCCCTGCCGTGGCGCGGGCCAGGTTGCCCTGCAGGTTGTCCGTCGTCGCGGACAGGGGATTCTCGCGCGTGCGCCCACTGGGCTGCACGGTGCCCACCTGCTCGGGTGGGACGTATTTGACACTCTGCGGTGTCTTGCCTCCGAGGAACTTGGCCTCGCCGATGACGACGCGGTCCTGCGCGGGCGTGGCACCGGGGGCGAGCCCCGCGACGTCGAGGCCGGAGTGGGTGAGGGCCTTCTCCTCGGAGACAATCGAGATGTACTTCGGGTTGTCCGCCTTCACCTTCGCGGTCGCCGCCGCCTCCGCCTCCTTCTGCTGCTTGCGTCCCTGCGCCGAGGCAATCCACGTCCCCGATTTCGGTTCGCCCTTCTTGCGCCAGTGCCACTCGGTGTTCTCCGAGTCGATGCAGTAGAAGTGCTCGGCGCCGCGGGCCGAGGACTTCCATTCGTAGCGCACGTCGCCCTTGGCGCCCTCGGGGCGCACCGTCTTCACGTAGTCCTCGTCGATGAGTCCCTTGTCGCTCACGCCCTTGAGCTGCTTCGGGTTCATCTCGGCGTCGACAGCGACTCCGGCGCCCTGGCGGATGACCTCCAGCTTCGTGAAGCCGAAGCGCGACTTGATGGGCCCCAGGCCCTTCTTCAGGTCGCCGATGCGCTTCTCCTTGCCCCGGTCCGCCGCGAGGTAGCTGTCCAGCGCGGCCATGCCGTTCTTCCACCGCTCGGCGATGGGCACCTGCGACTCCGGCCCCGCGCCCTTGGCCTTGCCGAACAGCTTGCGCGCCAGGGCGACCAGCTTCGCCAGCACCTTGTCGATGGCGCGGTCCACCATCCCCTGCACCTTGAGGATGGTCTCCTTGATTTTGTCGCTGATGCCGCCCAGGCCGATGAGCCGCGCCAGGAAGCTGATGACCACGGGCACCGCGCGCCCCAGCGCCTGCTCAATCCAGTTGGCCGCGCCTCCAATCGCTCCCGTGGCGATGGCGTGCACCGAGCTGATGATGGCCTCGATGAGCGACATGATCTGACTGGCGCGCTCGATGAAGAACATCACCGTGTTGTAGATGGCGAGGACGGCCTGGATGATGGCGCCCGCCGGGTTGAACATGGAGATGATCTTCGTGATGGCCTGTTTGACGACGGTCTCGATGAGCCACGACTTCAGGGCCTCGATGACCATGTCCTTCAGGTTGCCGAGGTTCTCCTTCATCTGTTCCCACATCGCCGCGGGTCCAGACGTGATGAGGGTGCGCACCAGCTCGAAGACCTTCTCCAGCAGGCCCACGGTGCGTTCGCCCAAGAGCTTCACGGCCTTGGCGCGCATGCGCTCGTAGGTGATGCCGAGCACCGCGAGCACCAGCTTGAGGATGCTGGGCAGCGTCAGGTCCGTGGGGATGGGGATGCCCGCCTGCGCCAGCGCGCCGAAGAGCCACTGCATGAAGCCGCGAATCAGGTGGGCCTTGATGTTGCCCAGGAACTGCTGGACGCCCAGCTTGATGGCGGAGATGAGGTTGGACAGGAACCCGATGGGGTCCGCGAGGATGAGCTTGATGGTCTCCCAGCCCTTGCGCAGCAGGGCCATCAGCTTGTCCTTGAACTCGGTGAGGATCTTGATGACCTCGCCGATGGCGTCCGCCAGCTTCTTCAGCGCGCCGGCGTTCTCCTCCTCCAGCTTCTTGAGCGCCGCGTCCGCCTTGTCGAACGCCTCCTTGTATTTCTGGGCCAGCTTCTGGGCCAGGTCGTTCTTCTTCGCGTCAATGCCGCTTCTCAGCTCGTCGAAGCGCTCGCCCACCGCCTTCTGGGCTTCTTGCCCCACGCCCTGCAAATCACGCGGGAGGCTGTCGACATAGGTCTTGATGGCGGCCTGGCCTTTGTCCACGTCCGCCTTGGCCTGGGCCAGCCGGTTGTCCACCGCAGTGGAGATGCGCACCGCGAGCGCATCCATCTTCGAGGCGAAGCGTGTGCGAGCCTGCCCGAGGATGACCTTGATGCCCTCGGGCACGGGGCGGAACAGGTCCGCCACCCAGCGGGCCTTGCCCGTCAGGCCGCTGTAGCGGTCGTCCTTGAACTTCTCAATCTCCCGGTCCGCATAGGACTTCATGTCCGACAGGGCGGCCTCGGCGCCCAGGTCGAACATGCGCATGACGTCCGCTTCGAGCGTGGACAGCCGCGAGTCCACCCGTTGCTTCGTCTGCTGGTACATCCGCTCGATGTTCGCGGTGACTTCCTTGCGCCGGGCCTCGTCCTTCTGCTTCGCCAGGAGCTGGCGCGTCTTCACCTTGCTGTTGCCGGACACTCGGACGCCGGCCATCTGCGCCACGCCGGCACGGGCGTCCCCACCGGCCTTCGCCTTGGCCTGACCGAGCGTGCCCGTCTCGCTCGCGCGGTACTTGCCGGGCGCGGCCCCCGCGGTCTTCTCCACCTGTCCCTTCTCCGAGAGCACCTTGGAGAAGCGTGGGTCGTTCGCCTTCTTGAGCTGGTCGGGCGTCAGCTCCGCGTCCTTCATCTGCTGGTCCGCGTCCTGCTTGCCCTTCTGCAGCGCCTGCACCTGGGTGTTCGGCTTGGGCGCGGGCATGGCCTCGGCGCCGTTGACCGGAAGCGACTCGGGCGCGGGCTCGGAGGGCATGGCCGAGGACTGTCGGGCGGGCACGCCACTGGGGTCCGGAGCCGCCGCGGTGGCGGCCTCCGTGGGGCCCGTCGCCGCCTGCTTGGTTTCGCTGACGCCTCCGGCGACGCTGTCCTTCACCTGCGCCGTCTCGTTGCCCTCCATGAAGCTGTCGGCGTCATCCAGCGTCTTCGGCATCACCTTCTCGATTTCCGCGCGCAACATCGCGAGGAAACCGTTGGGCTCTGTCTTGGGCGCTTCCGCCGCCTTCATGGCGTCGACTTGATTGCCCTTCGCGCCCGCGAGCTGTTCGGTGGGCGGGGACACGGCGGCGGCCTGCGCCTCCGCGGCCTTCTGCGACGCGGGGGGATGCTTCTTCGTCTTGTCAGAGCTCTTCTTGAGCTGCTCGATGACCTTGCGAAAGCGCGGGTCCTTCTCCGCGTCGCCACCGACCTTGATGGCCGCGCCTCCGGGAGCCGCCGCGCTCGTGGCCCCGGCGCGCGCGGGCGCCGCTCCTCGCGCGGCTGCGCTGGAGGCGGGTCGGGCGGATGCGCGGGCGGGAGGCATCGGGAGTTTCTCAGCCTCGCAGGGACTGCGTGGTGGCCCGGCGCAAGGGACAGACGTCTCCGGCCTTGCGGTATTCGCGCGTCACCCCGGCCTCCAGGTGCGCGGAGCCGAGCGGTGCCTGCTCCTCCAGCGCGAGCAGGGACGCATGCAGCACCGCGTTGCGAATCTGTCCGCCGCTGAGCTGGCAGCGCGCGGCCACCTCGCGAAGCAACTGGCTGTCCACCGCGTGCGCCGGAGGCAGGTGGAGCTGCCACAGCGTCCAGCGCTCGGAGGCGTCCGGCGAGCGGAAGTCCACCACCACGTCCATCCGCCGCTGGAACGCGGTGTCGATGGCGTCGGACGCGTTGGTGGTGACGATGAGGATGCCCTCGTAGGACTCGATGCGTTGGAGGAGGTAGTTCGTCTCCAGGTTGGCGTAGCGGTCCGTGGAGGAGCCCACGCCCGTGCGCCGCGCGAAGAGGGCGTCGCCCTCGTCGAAGAGCAGCACCACGTCCAGCTCCTCGGCGAGCGCGAAGATGCGCGCGAGGTTCTTCTCCGTCTCGCCGATGTACTTGTTCACCACCGACGACAGCTCCACCCGGTACACGTCCAGCCCGAGCGCCGCCGACACGAGCCGCGCGGCCAGCGTCTTGCCCGTGCCGCTGGGGCCTTGGAAGAGGGCGCGCACGCCCGCGGTGAGCTGTCGGGCCAGGGCGACTCCCATCGCCGCGCCCATGCGCTCCCGGTGACGGCAGCGCGTCTCCAGCAGGCGCAGCTCGCGCAGCGTCTCGCTCGCGACGGAGAGCTGGCTCCAATCACCTGGAGTCGTCACCCGCACGGCGAGGGTATCAAGGGCCTGTCGGTTGAGCGCGCGCGTGGCCTCGCGCACGTCGGGAGGTTCGATGCGCTCCCGGCCCGCGAGCGCCGCGTGGGCCTGGGCCAGCCGGGCCGCGCGCCGGAGGTGTCCTCGGGTGAGGCGGAAGCCCGTGCTCAGCGTCTCCAGGGCGGGACAGGCGCGGCCCGCGAGTCCTCGCTCCCAATGCAGCGCGCGTTCGTCCGGCCCCGGCATGGCCACGTCCAGCGTGAGCGCGCGGTCGACACCGTCGCCCGTGACACCACCCAGTCGTCCGAGCACGACGCCCAGCGGACCGTCGAGCCCCTCCAACGCGGGAATCTCGGCGGCCTCACCCGGAGGCGGGTCTGTCACCGCCACGGGCATCGCATGGAGCAGCGTGGCCAGCGGGCCCACGACGCGCCAGCGTGCATCCTCCCCCTTCTGGAGTCCGTCCACCTCCAACACGCCGCGCCCGAGCGAGCGCGCCACCGAGCGGAGCAGCGTGCGCCGTCCATTGTGCCGAGGCCCGCGCAGCACCAGCGCGCGCACTTCGTCGGTGCCGAGCAGGGTGGGGAGACGCTCCAGGGCGTCGCGAAGTGACTCCGGAATGATGAGTGGCTCGTCCTGCTCCAACCGCTCCAGGGGATGATGCTTCATCCACGGTGTGGGCTTGTCGGGAGCCTCGCCGCGCAGCGCATCCCAGACCGCGCCTGAGACATGGAGCGCCCACTCGGAGCGAGGGGCCTCGCGGTCCGTCACCTCCACGAGCCCCAGCTCCATCAGGCGACGCAGCCGTCCGCGCGTCTCACCCCGGTCCTCGTCTCCGCGCCAGCCGGCGTTGAGCAGGCCGAGCGTTGGACGGTGGAGCGTGGGCGTGCCCTGGAGTGACGCGAACAGCGCGCCAAAGCGGGCGTCTTCCTCCACCATGCCCACCGCGAGCAGGAGCGTCAGCGTGTCATGGTCCAGCAGCGCGGCCCGGCGCAGCGCGCGCAGGGGGAGGTGTTCGGTGACGTCTTCCTCCCAGGCGGAGATGGCCTCGGCCCACGGGCCCGCGCCGTTCGACACTTCCAACGGGTCGATGCCCAGCTCGGTGAGCTCCGCCCGGTAGGCTTCGAGGAAGGGGAACCGCACGAGCAGGGAGTCCTCGCCACCGCACAGGCTCGCGCCCTGGGCGAGCACGCGCGACACGGCGGCGAAGAAGTAGAGCTTGAAGTGCTCGTGCGCTGAGGACTCGGTGGGGGGCGGCTGGGAGATGGACATGGCGCGCCTCGGGCTCACTCGAAGTGGAAGGTGAGGTGTCGCCCCTCGGAGGGCAGCCACCCGATGTCGCGGTCCAGGCCGGCGATGCGCACCGCCAGCGGGAGCTGGGCCAGGAACAGCACCACGTCCACATGCCCCTCCGTCACGTGCAACCTCGCGTCGTGTGCGAGCAGTGTCGCGTCCAGGGCTGACGCATCGTCCGGCGACACCCCCAGCGCGCGGCACAGTCGAGCGCGACAGAACGGCACGAGCCACCCGAGCCAGCGCTCCAGGGGCTCGGTGTCGAGCGGACCTGTCTCGTCACCTCGGGACAACGTGAACGACGACACGGAGGAGTAGGGCGCAAGCTCGCTTTTCACGAGTGCCTCCGCGTCGCGTCCATCGCAGGGGACATCCAGCACGAGGAAACCCGCCGCGTGGTGCACACGCAGCCGACCTTCGAGGATGCTCCACGTCCAGCGGGTGTCGCGGAACGTGCGCAGCCAGCCAGGCGGGATTCGCCAGGCCTCGGGAGGTGTGAAGTCCTGACCGGGAAGGACTCCGGGCTTCCGGCCGGCGAGCAGCGCCAGCACCTTCCACACCGGGTCATTGGGACGCGGGTCCACGCACAGGCGTCGGCCCACGAGCGTGATGAAGTCCCATAGCGACAGCGGCAGGTTCGGATGCGCCGGCATCGAGAAGTCGCCGTACAGCTCCAGGAAAAGGCCCAGGTTGACCAGATAGAAGAGGCCGCCGAGGCATGTGGAAAAGGGCAGTCCCCACGCGCGTCCGGAAGGTGGCTCGAGCTCTCGGAGTGACGTCGGTGGTGTCGTGGTGTGCACGGGGGACCGCGAAAGGTCTTCAGTCGTGGAGGCGGATGAGGCCTCACGGGACAACGGGCTCTCGGCGCTCGGCGAGACCTCGATGGCCCGCGACACGCCGTCGACGTCCGAACGCTCCCCGGCGCTTTCACCCGCTGTCGATGCTTCGGCCTGAATCAGCGCGGGGCCCGCCACGATCTCCTCGAAACGTGCTGTCTCGTGAGGGGGCCGGGCCGTGGGTTCCTCGACGGGAGCCGCGAAGGCCGTGACGTCAGGAGCCGATTCAGCGTGCGGCCTTGGAGGCGCGCTGACCGCGAGAGCTTCCGTCGAAGCCTCATGCCGAGCCGCGCGCGGTGTCACGGAAGAGGGAACCGACAGCGACTCCTCCGCACGTCGCCAGGTGCCCACGGCGGGGAGGAACTCCGGGCGACGTGCCTCCACTGGCGCGCGACGCAGCGTGAGCGCGACTCCGAGCAGGGCCGCGTGTTCACGTGAGTCCTTCAGGGTTCTCGCTTCGGGGGCCCAGGGCTCCCATGGCGCGGCTGCCGAGTGGGGCGCACCGCCTGCCTTCACCGGCACCGCTGGCTCGACAGCGGCCACGGGCTGCTCGTCGTTCGCATCGTGTGTGGGCGCATCGAGCGCGGCGGCGGACAGTCCGTGGACCCGGAGCACCCGTGTGAGCAGCTCACGCGCTTCCGGAACGGTGAACAGCGACACCACGGAACGGACCTCCCGTTGCCGGGTGAGGAACTCCAGCGCGCTCGGGACGTACTCGGGCGCGCGCAGCCATTCGGTGACGACGGTGCGGGCCAGGTCCGCGTTGGGGAACAGGCCCCTCCACCACCAGTGGGCGTTCGCGAGGCCACGGCTCACGTCGCTCGCCAGACAGGCCAACAGCTCGGAAGGGTCCGCGAACAACACGGCCTCCGCGCCAGCCGGCACGACACCCCGCGCGGGCCTCGCGGCGCGGGCCACCTGCTCTCGCAGCACCGAGGACAGCGCCTCGTTCCACGCCGCGGGTGGACGCAGGGCCTGCTGGCTCACGGGGAGCACGCCGGGCTTCGGGTCCATCAACCGCCGGATGCACACCGTGGCGGAAGGCGGCAGGCCCGGCGGAAGCAGGTCGGCGCCCGCCAGCACGGCTTCCAGCCGCAGCCTCGCCGAGAGCGGCTCCAGCTCCGCCCCGCGCAGCCGCAGCCGCTGGATGACCGTCCTTCCTCGCGCCGCCTGCTCATGCATCGTCTCGACGTCCTCGTGGGTTCGACGTGATGAAAATGAGGCGATGCCACGGGTCCGGGAGCCCTCGTCACGAGGACTCCCGGAGGCCAGACATCAGTCCCCGTCGTGGTGCTTGCGGCGACGGCTCGCGAGGAACCCCAGGGCCACGAGCCCCAGGACGCCGGTGGAGCCGCTCGGACGCGTGTGCTTGCAGGGACAGCCCTCCGTGGGAGGCACCGGTGGACTGGAACCGCCGTCATCTCCCGTGCCGCCGTCACGCTCGGAGCCGTTGTCCCGAGGCTTTGGCTCCACTGGCTCCA
This sequence comes from Myxococcus eversor, assembly GCF_010894455.1. Taxonomy (GTDB): domain Bacteria; phylum Myxococcota; class Myxococcia; order Myxococcales; family Myxococcaceae; genus Myxococcus; species Myxococcus eversor. Next base: position 324,823 of record NZ_JAAIXY010000005.1, read on the forward strand.
GCTTCGTGACCGGGCCCTTGGCCACGGGCGTGCCGTTCACGAGCACGATGATTTCGGTGCGGTCATCAAGCCCGGACAGGCGGACCTCGTAGGTGCCGTCGACCCTGGGCGTGGTGGCCGGGGCCTGCCTGCCCTTGCCTTTGAACTGCACGACGACGCGGTCCTCGAAGCCCGGGCCCACGTAGTTGCCCAGCGCGTCCCGCGGGGTCAGCACGAGCACGTAGCTGCCAGTGTCGACCCTCGTCACCTTGACCTCGAACTTTGGGCCAAAGGGCAGCACCTCCACCTGGGTCTCCAGGAGTTCCGTGCGTCGCACTGGCTCGCCGGCGGGGCCCCTTATCAAGAGCTGGAAGTGGAAGCGGTACGTGCCGGGCGTCTGCGTGTCCGCGAACTCCAGCTTGTAGATGCCGGGCGCGGTCTCCTTCAGCGCCAATGAGTCCTTTCCGACGGTGGTCCCCAGCTTCCTCAGGAACTCGGGGTTCCTCATCAGCGTGTCCAGCTTGGCCTGGTACGGTGACACCGGGTCCGGCCCCTGTTCGACGCGCCCCTCGGCGCGCGTCTCGTGCATCAGCGTGCCCAGTGCCCCGTTCGGCGTCTCCACCAGGACGGTCAGCTCGCCGTTGTTGAGCTTCTCCAGCGGCTTGCCGTCGAACGACACCTGCGCGACGACCTCGAGCGGCTGGCCCGCGGAGTGCCGCACCTTGTCCAACGAGAGTTGGAAGTCGAGGCTCTTCTCCTGCACATAGGCCGCGAGCTGGTACGGAATGGCGGGGCTCGCCGTCCCGGGGATGCGGCTCACCGTGAGCTGCCACTTGCCGACCGGCCCCGCCTTGGGGAGGTCATAGCGGTTCAGGACGTGGCTGCGGCCCGTCTTCACCGCCACGGGCTTCGGGTTGCTGCCATCCGGCGCGGTCACCTTGAGCGTCACGGGCTGCCCGCGCGGGCTCGTGGTGAACCAGCCCACGTTGACGTAGAGGCTCTGCACGGTGCCGTCCACGTCGACGGTGCGGCTCGCGGTGTTGGTGCCCGCGGGCAGGGTGGTGGAGCTCTGGAGCAGCGTGGCCAGCGTGTTGCCCTTGAGCGCCGCGACCAGTTGCTGCGCGAAGGCCGTGGTGGTGCCGCTGCTCGTCGTCAGGTGGTTCTGTCCGGCAGTCTGCTGGGAGACGGCGTTCATCAGGTCCGCGTACGGGACGGCGCCGCTGGCCACCGCCACCGTCAGCATGGGGACGCAGTGATTGGTGAGGCGCTCCGTCGTACCGGGAGTGACTTCCAGCACCTTGAAGCCGATGTCCGGGCCCGTGCCGTCCTTCACCATGGGATTGACGTTCTGCATGCCGTCCGTCATCACCACGAGCGTCAGGTCATTGACCTTGTCCTCCTGCCACGCGGCGAGCGCATCCCGGATGCCGCCGCCCATCGCCGTGGTGCCCGCGGTGACATTCGCGTTCACATGGCTGACGGCCTGCTCCCACGGGTGACCGCCATCCATCAGCGCCGGAGCGCGCTCGACGAACAGCTTTCCGTTGAACTTGGTCGGCTCGGAGTCGCTCTCGAAGTAGACGAGCGCCAGCCGGTCCCTTCCCAGCCCCGAACCGCCCGCCTCACTCAGGGGATCCAACCCCTCCACCTCCCAGAAGTGGATGAACTGCTCGGCGGCGCTCTGCAGCGCGAGCCACTTCTGCACGTTCATCGAGTCACCGGGCGTCGCCGAATCCATGCTGCCGGAGCGGTCCAGCACCAGCGCCACGTCCATGGGGATGCGGCCCCGATTCACACCCGGAGGCGGCAGGGTCCAGTTCGTCAGGCCCTTCACCCGTCGCGAGGAGCAGGTGCACTGGTCCAACGATGGCGCGGCGAACGTCGTGGTGCGATAGCCCGTGAGGTTGTTGAAGTTCGTGGCGTCCGGCGTGAAGCGAATCGTCCCGGAACCATCCTGGGCGGGCTTGATGCCGCAGAGGTTGTCCAGGGCGGCCAGGACGTCCCGCCGCTTGTAGTCGATGATGATGGCGTTGGTGCCGGCCCCGACGATGAACACGTTGTCGCCGTTGGCCAGGTTGACGGGCCCGCCGCCCACCACCACATCGGTGTTGCCCATGGACGTCTCGAAGTTCAGCGTCGCGCCGTTCTGAATCGGCGTGCTGGACTCGAGCATCACCTTCACGCGGGTGATGGGAATGGTGGTCGCGGGCGCGGAGATGGCCAGTTCGTGCGTCGCTGCCAGGGAGCCCGTCGCCCCCAGGAGGAAGGGGAGCGCGAGCCAGGAAAGCCTCTTGGAATGTCTTGGCATGTGGTGGACCTCAGGGCTTGTAGATTTCGAGTGCCTGCGTGGGAGACATGGCCGTCCCCACGCGCACCTTGATGTTGACGATCTTGCTGTCCCCGGAGAGGTTGATGCCCGTCAGGGACGAGGGGATGGTGACGACGAGCCGGCTCGGCAGCGTGGACGTGCCCAGCGGCTGCACGCCAATGGGCGTCCCCGAGGTGCCATCCCGGGGCTGGTCGTCGAAGAACACGCGGATGTTGGTCAGCGTGGTACCGAAGTTCTGACCGTTGATGATGAGCTCGCCGCCCAGCGGGGCGTTGGCGATGCTGAAGGGAGTGATTGCGGGCAGCGGCGTGCCGGTGGGCCCCAGGATGATGAGCTGCGAGGACGTCGCGCCCGCGGGGTTGGTCACCACCACCGTCACCGTCTTCTGCTGGCCGGCCGCGGGTGGGTTCGCGACGGAGGGCACGACGACGAACAGCGAGTAGCGCGTGCTCGCGTTCGAGGGCGGCGCGGCCACCGTCCCGTCGAACGTCACCGTGTTGTTGCCGCGAACCGCGTCGAAGTTCTCGCCGATGATCTGCACCTCCGTGCCGATGTTCGGCGTCAACGGAGAGAAGCCGCTGACGGTGGGCTTCGCCGGAGGCGTGGGCGTGGAGCCGGCCTGGGTCGCCACCAGCAGGTGGATGCCCGTGCCGTCCTGCACCCGGGTGCCCGGCGTGGGAATCTGCCCGATGACCGGCCGCGCGTTGTTCTTCGGGTCATTGAGGTTCACCACCAGCCCGGAGGCATCCATGGACAGGGCGAGCTGGAGGTTGCCGCCGGACTGCGCAATCAGGGCCTTCACGTCGAGCAGCGTTCGGCTGAAGAGGTTGGGCACCACGTTGGGGCCGCCCGACGTGGTGGCCAGCGCGTTCAGCAACTGGATGATCGCATTGATGAGCTCGGCGCTGATGAGGTCGCCGGGCTTGACGAGGTTGAGTGGGTCGGCCATCGGGGTCTCCTCGCGGCCTGCGAGAGATGGAAGGTGGAAAGGTCAGCGGGGCAGCGCGTAGTTGCCGAAGTGCCAGTGCGCGGCGTCGGACCGCGCGTCACCCAGGTAGGGCAGGTAGCCACTGGCGAAGACGAGATAGGGCTGGGGCCGAGGGGCGCTCGCGTCGCTCTGCGCGAGCTGGTTCTCATGGACCAGGTACAGCCACAGGAAGGGCTCCTTGCGGACCAGGTCCACCGGCGGATACGCCAGCGACATCCTCAAGAGGGCCTGCAGCCGCGAGCCCTCCACGTGGACCGGCGCCTCGGGGGGATAGGTGAGCCCGTCGAAGAACTTCGTGTACGTGAAGCCGCGCGCGCCCGTCATTCCCTCCAGTGGCAACAGTCCCACCGCGGGCAGCGCCACGAAGTGGTCCAGCGCGCGCACCGTCTCCGGTGTCCCGGTGCGCAGCGTGTCCAGGTGCTCCTGGAACTGGAGGAAGCTCGCCTCGCCCTCCGTGGCACGCCGGTCGTCCAGGCCCAGGCCCCAGCGCTCTGGCGTGGCCACTCGCGCGGGCCGGCGTCGCGCGGCCCAGGCGTCCACCCAGCGCAGGCCCACGCCCGCCTTCCAGTGCACCACCGCCAGCGGCACGTCACACGACGTCAGCGCCGCGGGCCGCAGCTTGTCGATGAGGCCATAGGGTGGATTCGCCGGCCCGAAGGGATTCACCATCCACGCGCGGCTCGCCGCGTCCGACGTGCCCAGGCACAGGTTCGCCACCCGGCTGCGCAGGTGCGCTTCGTCCGAGAGCTGGGCCGCCGTCAGCTTCAAGTCCAGCAGCCGGAAGCGCACGCCCTCCACGCGCCGCTTCGCTTCGCAGCCGGAGGAGGGATTTCCACCGAGGCCACTGACGGGCGCGCGCCCCTCGCGGCCGGACGCGGGCGAGAGGACCAGCAGGTACACGCCCGTGCCGGACACGTAGTCGCTGCTGCCCGGCGAGCAGGTCTCGAAACCGCCCGTGGCGGTGGCCGTCGCGCCGCTCCCGCTGTTGGAGGGGCCTCGCACCAGGGAGACCTCTACCGGCTGGAGCAGTTCCAGCGCGTGGCCCGCGCGACTGAGCGCCAGGCCCGCCGTCACGGTGACGAGCGGTGAGGACACGGTGCTTCCCGGTGAGATGGACACAGCGAGCCCGTGGGCGACACCTTCGCCCATGGCTCGCACGTGTCGTCCCAGCGCCGCCTCGTGGGCGGTCTGCTCCTGACTCAGGTCCTCTGCGGACAGCAGCCGGCCGTTGAAGAAGTTCGTCGAGCGGATGCCGTCCTCGAGGTACGCGGTGTCCAGGTCGATGCGCATGGCCTACCTCAGGCTTTCCGTGCGAGGGCTCGGCTTCGTCGGGCCACCGACTGACTTCTTCTTCGGGGCGATGGCGTACTGGCTCACCTCCACGATGAGGCCCATCTTGCGGAGGGTGAGGATGGGGAGCAGCGCGTCCTTGTCGCGCACCTTCAGCAGCAGGCCGTCCGTGTCCGCGCGCACGAAGGTGATGGAGGGCTGCGTCACCAGGCCGTTCTGCGGCTCCACGAGCGTCGTCTTGAGCACGTAGCGCCACTGGTCCGGCTGGTGCGAGTAGCCGGTGAAGCTCACCGTCACGAGCCCCACGTCCACCTTCGTCACCTTCAAGCCGTTGTAGCCGACGTCGGTGGAGGTCTCGTCGATGGGAATCATCCCCGACGCGATGATGGAGTAGGGCGGCAGGTCGTCCGGACGGTGCACGGCCGAGGCGTCACGGGCGAGCCCCGCCAGCAGCCACTCCTGGAGCATGCGCTGGTGCAGCAGGACGGGCCGCCGCGCCTCGTCCACCGACTTCGTGCCCGCCGCGTCGACCTTCCAGGGGCCGGTGCCCAGCTCGCGCACCAGCGGCAGGTCCACCGCCGCCAGGAGGACGCCGTCCGCCTCCGACTCCGGCGCGGGAGACACCGGTTGGGTGCAGCCCTGGGCCTCGCCCAGCCAGTTCGTCCGCCAGAGGGGCCGCAGCTCCGTCACCCACACCCGCGAAGCCTCTCGCAGGAAGGACTCCACGTCCGTCTCCAGCACCGGCACCGGCCCGCCGGGCAGGTCGTCCAGCACGTAGTCGTCCACCGGTGACACCGGCGAGGAGGGGACGACGGAGTTTCGCAGCAGCGTGATGAACTGCTCCAGCGTGGTGGGCGTGGGCGAGGAGGCGAAGACGTTCATGTTCCGCCGCAGCCAGCGCGCGAAGTCGCGCACCGCGTTCTCCTCCAGCGGAGGCGGGGGCGGCCGGAGCGCCAGCTCCAGGTGGAAGTCGTCCGTAACGCGCGACGGGGCGGTGGTGTCGTCCTCGGTGCGGCACGGCTCACCCGGCACGGGCACCGGGTCCGTGAGGCAGTCGCGGTGGCGCAGCACCACGTACACCGTCAGCCGGTTGCCCGCGCGCAGGTACGCGTCCACCTCGGTGCCTCGCGCGAGGAGCCAGTCGTTGAGCGCCGCGCACTGCGTGGGCGTCACGCGGACCCACTGTCCTCGCGGTGTCAGCGCCGCGCCGGGGGTGACGCGCACCTCCGGGCCCCGTGCGCCAGCGCCATGACTGACGGAGAGGCCCCAGGCGGTGCCGTAGCCGAGCAAGTCGCGCGCGAGCCATCTGTCTCGCTCGGAGAGGTAGGCGAACTCCTGGGTGAAGTCGTCCACGCCCAGCACCATGCCGAGCACGTAGTTGACGTGTTTGGTCGGGTCGGCCGGCGCGCGCTGCACTGACGTGGAAGTGAAGGTGCTCATTGGATGTCGCTCCCGTGGGTCTCACGGCGCCCGAGCAAGTCCCTCCCCAGGATTCGCCGGTCCGCGGCGTCTTGGGGTGGTCTCGGGGCCAGATGGCTTTCCGCCAGGTATTCGCGTCCGAGCCGCATGGCGGGCATCAGCTCGGGGGCACGGCTGCCCAGGTCGACCAGGGTGTCCACGCCCAGGCGGGCTTCGCCGACGCGGAACATGTCCCAGTAGAACTTCACGTCGAACACGGTGTGGGCCGGCTTCTCCACCGCCACCACCCGCATCGCCTGCTCTTGTCGCGCGCGCTGCTCCTGCGCCGCGCTGCCTCGTGGAACGGGCAGCACCACCGTGAAGCGGTGGGCCGCCGCGCGCACGGGCAACACCACCGTCTCGAAGTGGTACCAGTCCGACTGCGCCGGACCGTCCCCGGGCAGCGTCACTGGCGATGTGGCCTGCGTGAAGTCCGTCAGCGGGGTGCCGTGCGCCGCGTTGAGCGCCTGCACCGTCCGATAGCGCCGCGTGAGGAAGTCGAGCCAGCGCGGTGCGCTCGCCGCCGTGGCGGCCGGAATGAAGCCCAGCGCCTCTTGCATGAAGGCTCGCCACACCGTGGCCACGGCTTCCTGCGGGGGCTCGCGCAAGGGGAGCGCATCCACCGGCGCCGTCACTCCGGCGTCCACCAGGGCGGCTTGATAGCGCTCCAGCAGTCGCGCGATTCCCTGCGAAGGCTCCCAGCGGCGTGACGTGGCGGCGGGCTGGATGCGGATGCCTCCCGCCTCGGTGGCGTCCGTCGCGAAGAGGAACGGAGTGCGCGCGGAGCGGAAGCGCTCGACGATGCGGTAGCGGGCGCGCGTCGGCTCGGTGTCATCGGTGAAGATGGAGTCGTCCGGACAGTCGTCCAGGGCCACGCGCAGGGCCATGCGCAGGCCGCGCGGGGTGCCTCGCCACTGGAAGAAGTCCAGCGTGTGGCGCAGGAAGAGGCGGCGACGCGTCTCGTCCCAGGCAGGGTCCAGCGCCACGCCGAACCAGGAGGCAAGCCACTCGAGCGCCTCGGGCGGCGCGCTCCTCGCGTCGAAGAGGACCTGGGCGGCGGCGATGCGGTCTTCCAGCGGCGTGAGCAGGCCCTCGGGGTTCGCGAGGAAGCGGTCCAGGAAGCTGGCCGACTCCGGGTCCTGTCGGTACAGGCCGGGGAGGTATTGCTCCGCGTAGGAGAAGCGCGGGTACCAGGCGCGCATCGCATGGACTCGCGGCGTCGCTGCGCCTCCACCCTGGAGCGTCAACTCCACCTGCGCATAGCGGCCCTTGGCGCGCTGGAAGAGCACCTCGAAGGTGCCTCGGTGCTCGCCCTTCGCAGTCGTGGTGAAGGGGAGCTCGGAGCCATCTCCGCGTTTGTGGAGCGTGGGCTCCTCGCTGAAGGGCAGCGCCTCCAGGTCCGAGCGCTCATTCGCCGCGCGACTGCGCACCACGAGGCGCGCTCCTGGCGGGAGGGACGCATCCAGCAGCAGGCGATGCCACACGCAGTCGGGCGTGCGCCCATCGAGCACGGGCGTGCGGAGCGTGCCCTCGGCCACGTAGCGCGGGCGGCGCTGGGCGACGAGCGGGATGAACGTGTCAGCGAAGTCGTAGAGGGCCTGGCCGTCCGAGGCGATGAGTGCCTTGCCCCCGAAGAGTCGCAGCGGCAGGTACTCCGGCTGGGCCACCGCGACGAGCGGGCCTCCTTCGGTGGCGAGCAGCTCGAAGGCGAAGGCCTGGTTGCCATCCCGCCCCACGACGACGACACGGCCCACCGAGCCGTCGGACCCGGCGGGAAGCAGCGCCATGTCGTGAACCACGAGGACATACGACGACGAGGGGCTAATCTCCCCGAGCAGGCCGTCCACCTCCAGTGGCACCGGGGCGCCATCGAGGACGCCGTCGCGGTACACGAGCAGTCGGCTGTCGTCGGTGCCTCGGTCCAGCACCAGCACGCGGCCGTCCGGCAGCACCTCCACGGAGATGGGGTCCTGCGCGGCGACGGGCGTCGACGCATCCAGCGTCACCGGGTGCGGGAAGGTGACGGCCGGAATCGTGCGCGTCGGTCCTCCGGCCAGGGGCTGGAAGGACTCCACGCGCGCCGCGGAGAGCACGTCATCCACGCCCGTGCGCACCACGCGGAAGCCCGCGTCCAGTCGCCACAGTCGACGGTGCTGACGGTCCAGCACCACCACGCCGCCATCCGGAGTGGCCGCCATGTCCCACGGCGCGAAGGGCACTCCCGTGGGCCACACGTGTCGCACCGGGGGGCCGCCCGAGTGCAGGTCGAACACGAGCAGCCCGGCGGGAGCGACCGTGCCCACCACCAGATAGTGATGCCCGCTGATGGCCATGCCCGCGAGCAGTTCGGGCGTGGGAGGCGTGGGCGGAACGAGCGGACCGAAGCCACCCGTGCCTGAAACAGGTGTGGCCTCGGGAGTGACAGGCCAGAAGTCACTCGTCTGCCGTGAGCCGCTGGAGAGGACCTTCAGCATGCGCCCGTCGCGAGCCACCCAGTAGACGTTGCCGTAGCGGTCCTTCGCGGCGCCGCGTCGGTCGTCCAGGACAGGAGGCACATCGCGAGGCGCGGCGATGAAGCGGAACAGCTCCGCGCGCAGGGAGACCTCCGCGCGTGTGGAGTCCCACGCGACGTCCGCGCCGGTGCCGGACGCCTCGCTCCAGGCCTCGGAGAGCAGTCGGCCCTTCGAGGTGCAGCGGCCCCAGTCGTCGCGACCGAGCAGCAGATGAAAACGAGCGCCGTTGGCATCCATCTATCGGCACTCCTCGGGAACGATGGGCACGGAGACGAACGGCCGCTGCGTCGTCGTGACGGACGTGCCGCGCAAATCGTCGAGCGAGGGCGCGTCACCCACGGCGACGGAGAGACCGGCGAGCCGAGGGAGCTGGAGCCCCGTCATCGGTATCTGGTCCTGCTGCGTGCCCGTGGCGAGACCCAGCCGCACGCCGCGCACCAGCGCCACGCCCGCCACACGACTGGCCACGGCCGCCAGCTCCAGCGACACCACCGCCTTGCGCAGCGGCCAGCCCCGTCGCGCCACGGTGGCCGGATGCGCTCCCGCCAGGGACACCGTCTGCTCCAGCAACTCCGCGTCCTCGGGAGGCAGGGGCGACAGGAACTCGGTGAGGGCCGCCTTCACCGCCTCGCGCACCTGCGCCTGGGACACTCCCGCCACCACCTCCAGGCCCACCGTCACCCAGATGGGCCGGTATTGGGGGCGGCGCACGAAGACCTCGGTCGTCACCAGTCGGCGCGGCGCCAGCCAGCAGGCAATCGCATCCAGGAAGGTGTCCGGTCCCTCCACCTCGCGCGCGTCGGGCTCCGAGCGGGGAATGGCCAGCACCGTCACCGCGCCGGGAGCATCCCCCGGCTCATTGGGCGAGAGGGCGGGGTGGAACGCGGGCAGCACATCTACGCGGCCCACCGCCACGCCGGGCGTGCGCAGCGTCACCGCCTCGAAGTCCTGCGCCGTCACCAGCCTGTCCCGGTGCTGGAGGAATCGCGAGATGTGCCGCTCTCCTTCGAGCACGCCTTCCGCGTCGGAGCCGCCCCACGTGGGCAGCGGGTTCGCCACTTGGATGCCGGGAGGAAGCGCGGGCCCGCTCGCCACCGTGCCCGTGGCCACGTTGCCGGCGCGACCCACACCGTGGTCGTAGTCGGCGCGCAGCGTGGCGCCGAGTGGAGGCCGCGCACCGTGCGCACCGTCACCAAAGCGCAGCTCGCCCGCTTCGGCGTCCAGGCGGAACACCTTCACGCGCGTCTGCGCGGGGCGAGGAGAACCGGGCGGCAGGCGCGGGTCCGGCACCGACACCTCGGGGCCCGCGCTCGTCAGGTCGTCAATCTCCTCCCACGTTTCGGTGACGCCGTTCACCGTGACGCTCAGCCGCACCGAGCCAGGCAGCACCGGCGCGCGCGACAGCTTCAGCGCCTGGTCCGGCTCGCCCGAGCCCGTGGGCAACAGCTCGCTCGTCACGCGCTCGCGCTGGGACACAGGCGCGGCGTTGATGCCGGCCCACAGGAGCTTCGTCGTCACCGGCGCGGAGGCGGTGATGCGGACCCAGGTGATGACGCGCGCCTCCAGGTCCTCATCGTCGAGCGAGGGAGGGAAGTCGCGCGTGCCCGCCTCCAGCGGGTCCAGGTTCGTCCACAGCTCCAGCTCGGCGAGCGTGGAGGGCAGGGGGACGTCCACCACGGACGGCTCGGTGGGCATCTCCGAGGTGACGAGGGTGCGCCAGCTCGCGTTGCGCAGCGCCGGGTCCTCCGGGAGCTTGCCGTCCACCGGCAGCCGGGGAAGCTGGAACTGCAGCACCGCCGAGCCCACGGGCCGCGCCTGTCCATTGGGGACCAGGTCCCGGCCCTCGGAGCCGCCAGCGGGCGCGAGCCCCACCGTCAGCACCTTGCCCTTCAGCTCCTCCCTCGCCCGAGTCAACGCATCGGGGAGCTTCCGGTCCGCGGGCCGCAGCAGCAGGGCCACCCACAGCGCCTTGTCCAGCGTCTCGGTGTTGAGGTCCAGCGGCTCCGTGCCGCGCGGAGAAAAGGGCGTCGTCTCGTAGAACTGCAGTTCGTTGAGCGGCGCGGGCGGAGGCGCGGTGGCGGTGAAGGAGGCGTACAGCTCCTGGTAGTACTCCTTCACGCGCTCCTCGGGCGCGACGCTCCGCTTGTAGAAGCACGCGGCCTCCACGGGCAGTACGTCCAGGCCGCGCTCGGTGCGGAAGGGGACCTGTCCCGCGCGGACCTCCACGCCCTCGGTCAGGGTGAGGGCCTGGGGAGGACCGCCGCGCTCGTTGCGGAGGGCGACCAGGCCGCGCGCGGAAGCGGCGGGCAGCAGCGGCACGCCGAGCAACTGGAGGAACTTGAGCCGGTTGCGCTCCGGAATCTGGTTGGCTCGGTAGAGCAGGCTCTCCGTCAGGAAGGCGAAGAGCTCCAACAGCGTGACGCCCGGGTCGGACTTGTTGAAGTTGGTCCACTCGGGGTTGTGGATGGGGATGCGCGCCAGCGCCTCGTCGAGGAGCTGCTGATACTTGCGGTCATCGATGGGCGGGAGGGTGAGTGGCACGATGTCGTTACCCCGCGAGCGTGACGCTCAGGTTGAGCCGCTCTCGTGCGCCGGTGGCCACGAGCTTGTAGGTGATGGTCGCCGTGGCGGCCCGAGCGTCCTGCGGGTCCGCGTCCACGCTGACCGACTCCACCGCGATGCGGGGCTCCCACTGCGCCAGGGCCCGGGTGATGCGCTCGCCGATTTGATGCCGCGTCGTGACGGTGTTCGGCTCGAACAAGAAGCGCCCGAGCCCCGCGCCGAACTCCGGCAACATCAATCGCTCGCGCTGCTCGGTGGCGAGGATGATTTGGATGGTTTCACGCACGTTGCGCTCACCCTCGGACCACTGCATGCGCCCGTCCGGGCCCACGCGTGGGGGGAAGCCGAGGCCGCGTCCAATGAGTTTTCCGGCGTCCATGGACTCACCCCACCCTGGGCTTGGGCAGACAGATTTTCAGGAAGGGCATCCACCAGAAGATGATGTTGAGCAGGCTGAAGAAGATCATCAGGACGATGAACGCGCAGAGCGTGATGATGGGGATGGAGAACATGCACAGCTCTCCCAGGTCGAAGCTCAGCCCGTCGTCGAGCTCCCCCTTCATCGTCTTCTCCAACCCCGACACCCGAGACATCTGCTTGCGGAGCCCCTTCGACAGCGTGAAGCCGACGTTCTTCTTGAACTTGCGCAGCCCACGGATGCTGGTGTCCAACGGCAGTTCGATTCGCACCGGACGCGCGGGGGCGTCCGAATCAAAGAACGGCGCCAGGGTGAAAGCCTTCGATGGCGCGCTGACGATGGGCGGGCACAGCGCGCCGCAAGCCGGCTTCAAATACACGCAGCGCATCACGTAGAGCGCCTTGCCCGGCTCCTCCAGCTTGGACACCGGCTCCGGCTCCGAGGGCAGTGAGTACACTCCCGCCGCCACCGCCGCGCCCAGGGCCGAGCGCAGCGCCGCCACTGTCACCTCGGTGCAAAGCCGCAGGTTGTAGTCGAGCCCGCCCGTGCCTCCGTTGAGGATGGCCGTGCGCTGCTGCATCGCCTTCCGCAGCGCCTGCTGCCACGTGTCCCCGGCGCTGCCCTCCACGCGGTGGTTGCCCGTCAGCAGCAGGAACAGCGTGCGCAGGGGCGAGCCCGCCGCGGGCGTGGGACCCGGTGACGCCTTGTCGAGCAGCGTCCACAGCGAGGGGATGCGCTCCTCCAGGAAGGTGGCGAAGTCCACGAGCAGGAAGCGCGTCACCTCCTTCTGGACGGCCACCGCGTCGCTCGTCGACTTCGTGTATGCGAGGAGCTGCTCGAAGGGAGCGACGACCTGGACCTCGGCCTCCTCCGCGAGCATCTTGTCCGGGTCCAACCCCGTGCTCGGGTCATCGTCCTGGAAGGCCGCCGCGGACTCGAAGGTGTCGCGACTGGAAGTCGGCACCAGCCCCACGAGCATCCGGCGGCGTTTCCCCTCGGGGGCGAAGTTCACCGGGAAGAGGGGCAGCAGCTCCTCGCCCTTCGCCAGCGCACCCGTCTCGGCCGTGCTCAGCTCCTTCCAGATGCGCCGCTTGTCGGCGGGGTTGCCCGGAGTGGCCGGCACCCACGCGCCTTCCTTGCCGCCGCCCAGGGAGCGGCGCAGGACGAACGCGGCTTTCTCCCCGCGCGCCGTGTCCACGACATGGTCGGGCAGGCCCGGCAGGCGACACACGAGGCTGGTGGCGACCAGATAGAAGCGGCCGTGTGCCGGCTGGTACAGCTTGGGCGGGGTGTTGACCTCGTCGTCCGGCGGCTCGCCGGGCATGCGCTCGCGGTAGCTCTTGAAGCGAGTCACCAGCAGGTCCGTCAGGTCGGGCCGCTCGGGCGATTGGAGTCGCTCCGCCAGCTCCTCCATGAAGCGGTCCGAGTCGAACTGGAGGATGCCCGGTGCCTGGAGTCGCGCCAGCTTGTCGGGCGCGGGGCCCCACAGCGGAGAGGCCGTCACCCACTGCACAGGATGTGGAAGCGTCGTGGCCATCACCACACGTTCCCCGCGCCCGGCGTGTACGACGCGCTGACGACGCTGTTGGTGATGACCGTGTCCGCCTGCACCACGCCGCTGAACTTGGACATGCCCGCGTTGACGGTGAGCATCCCGGCTGAAATCTCCGCCGTGCTCGCGTTGATGGTGACCTTGGCCGCCGCATTCACCGTGATTCCGCTGGACTCCATCTTCAGCGAGTTGCCGTTGCTGTCCTTCGCCTCGATGGAGCCGGGCCCGTCCTTGAGCGTCACCGTCTGACCGGCGGGCGTCTCCAGCGTGAGCGTCTCCTGGCCGTCCGTGTCGTCGAGCGTGATGACGATGCCGTTGCGAGAGCGCAGCACCTTCTTCGCGTTGCGGCCCGAGCCGTCCATGGACTCCGGCGGCTTGTCCTTCCCGTTCCACAGCGCGCCCACCACGTAGGGCCGCCGCGCGTCTCCCGCCTCGAAGCCCACCAGCACCTCGTCATCCACGTCGGGCACGAACCAGGAGCCGCGATTGTTGCCACCCATCAGCGTGGCCAGCCGCGCCCAGGCCTCGTAGCGCCCGCCGCCCGCCGCGTCCGCGGCCCACGGCAGCAGCACCTTCACCCGGCCCTGGTTGTCCGGGTCCTTCAGGTCGGTGACGCGCGCGGGATACAGGCCATAGAAGCGGCCCCCCAGGCCGTCCGCGACGCGCTCGTCCAGCACCTGTTCCCACGCCGCGTCCGCGCTCATGACGCCTTCCCCAGTCCAGCGCGCTCCGCCACCAGCTCCGTGCGAAGGCCGCGCGCGCCGTCGAACAGGTGCTTCACCTCGGCCAGGTGGTACTTGCCGCTGAACAGCGGCCCCAGGCCCGTCAACTCCACGCGCGCCCCCACGCGCAGCTTCGCGTCCGTCTGCGCGGTGCCGCGTCCCACCACGAAGCGCCGCGCCTGCTGGCGGAAGTGCGCGTCCGCGCGCGCCTGGGCCTCCGGAACACCCAGGGGCGCCGCGTGCACCACGGCCTCCTTGCGCTCGGCCAGCTTCGAGGCCAGCAGGCTCGCGCCGCTCTCGTCCTTCTCCAGCTCCGCGCCCAGCACGGACGGGCCCGCCTCGCACGCAATCGCGTCCTTCTCCGTCACGTTCCACCCGCCCACCGTCACCGAGGAGCGCTGGCCCGCCAGGTCCGCCAGCACCGTGAAGGACATCAGCTCGTTGCCGCGTCCCAGCTTCAGCGGTGTCCCGGTGGAGCGACTGCCTCGAGCCTTCGCCTTCAGTGCCTTGCCCTCCACCCACAGCTCCGCGTCCACCGCGCGGCAGCGCTCGCGCAGGAAGGCGAGGTCGCTCTGGTTCACCTGGGCCAGCACCGCATGCTTGGGACCAGGGACCGCCACGTCCGCTGTCAGGCCATGCTTGCCCGCGAGCTGGCGAAGGACGTCTTCGTCACTCGCGTTCTCGTACGTCGTCGTCCGCCGCGTCATCCGCAAGTCTTGAAGCCGGTCCTCGGCCAGCACCGTGAGGGTGGGGGAGGCGCTCTCCGGGAAGCCCGCCTCCAGGCCGGTGATGCGTCCCTCGAAGAGGACGTCCTGCTTGCCCAACCGCACCTCGAAGGGCTTGCCGAAGTCGAGCACCGAGCGGTCGAAGTAGAGGAACCCCGTCTCGCCATCCTTCGGGCCCCAGTTGCCGAACGTGGCCTCGCACCGGTACAGCCCTTGCGCCGTCTCGACGATGCACAGCTCCAGCAGCCCGCTGGCGAGCGTGGGGTGCTCGCGACCGTCCACCCGCAGCGTGGGGCGGGAGGCGCGAAGCTTGGAGTCATTGCCTGTTCCGTCGGCCATGGCGCTCTCTTTCGGCTCAGTGCGCGCGCACGCGCGCGTGCCGCTCGCGGTGGAGGACCTGGGCGCGCTCCTGCTCGTGCGTCTTCTGCACGGACGACGCGGCGCCCTCCGCCGAGCCCCCGGACCCGCCCGAGCCGCCCCCTGACGACGTGGACGCCGTTGGAGGCGCGCTCACCACTTCCATCTCGTTGATGACCACGGCCATGCACGCCCCCCGCTACCGCCGTACTCCGATGTTGATGCCCGCCTGCAAGTCGATGAGCTGCCCCGGGGCCAGTCGCCTCGGGTTTTCGATTCCGTTGGCGGAGGCGATGCCCTGCCAGCTCGCGCCCTTGCCCTCGTTCGACGCGAGTCCCTGCACCGTCGAGCCCTCTGGCGCGGACTTCATGGGTGCCTCGCCCGCGCCCTTGCCGCTGGGGTTCGGACTGGTGCCCGCGGGAGGCTGCGTGGGCGCGAAGACGAAGGCGGTGATTTTCTGCTGCGCCAGGCTGAAGCTGACGCTGGCTCGCAGGGGGAGGCCCTCGGCGGAGAACAGCTCCAGCGACTCCTCCATCGACTCCATGATTCCGTCGAACTGGAAGCTGCCCCACAGGAAGCGCACGGCGGGCGGGACGAACTTGTCGCCCTCCTTCTTCGGAGTGATGAAGAAGGCCACCTTCGCGGTGAGCTTGCGCACGTCCTCCACCGCGTCAGAAGCGCCCTCTGGCTGCCCCGTCACGTCGAACCAGAGCTGCACGCTCAGCTTGGTGGTGCCGGCGCCGACGAACTGCTGCGCGGGCGTGCCGCGCTGATCTCCACCTCCGGAGGGTTGCTGCACCTGGTTGGCGTAGGCGACCTTGAGCGTCTCCGGGTTGAACTGCACCACGGTGGACGTCGTCTGCTCGTCAATCGGGTGCTCGAAGTTGGAGTCGAGCTGGAGGAGCTTCGCCTTCGCGAGAGGCGTGGCGTCGTCGGACATGGCTCAGGCGCCTCCGGCCTTGCGGGTGAGGGACTCGTAGGCGATTTGAAGCTCCTCGATGGCGACCATGCCGTCCTTCGCGTTGAGCGGAGGCGCCTTGAGCTTCACGGGCAGGCAGCGCGACAGGATGAAGCGCGCGCGTTCCTGGCGTTCCAGCGCCGGGCCGAACATCACGACCTCCGCGCTGGCGCGCAGCCGGGGACGGGTCCTCAGGATTTCGAACCACCGCCACAAGTCGTCATTGGCCGTCATCCCGCGCTTGAGCGTGAGCTGGCCAAAGCTGTGCGCGCCGGTGAGGCGAATCTGCCGACCGTTGTTGCCACCTTCGCGAATCGTCTTCACGTCCATGGTCATCTCCAGGCCGTCGCACTCGGAGAACGCGGCGAAGCATGCCTTGGGCGTGACGTCCGGGATGGAGATCTCCACCGCGAAGGCGAAGGCGATGAAGGGGTCGATGACCGTCTCGTCCTCGGTGGTGGCCATGGCCTAACGCGCCTCCGTGACGAGCCCGCGGTCGCCGCTCTGGACGAGCCGCACGTTGAGGAAGGTGAGGGGTTGGGACGGCGCCACGCGCAGGTCCACGTAGAAGCGACCCTGCTCGACGAGGGAGGGCGTGTTCAGCTCGGCGCCGGCCACGACCTGGAACGCGCCGTCGCGAGTCTTCCCGGCGAAGGCTCCCCGGACGAAGAGGTCTCCGAGCAGCGACTCGAAGTCGCGCTGCACGCGGCGACGGAAGCTGGCGTCATTGGGCTCGAAGACATACGTGGCCCCCAGGCGCAGCGCCGCGCGTCGCAGCAGTGACAACAGCCTGCGGACATGGATGGGACGCAGGTCCGGGTCCGTGGCCAGGGTGTCGGCGGACAGGGTGAGGAAGGCGCGCGGCTCCTGCCGCACCACGTTGACCTGCGCTTCCTGCAAGTCCAGCCACCACTCGCGGCCCATGGCGGGGCTCAGCGCCACCACTCCGGTCCATGGCTCATTGGCGGGAGCCACCCAGGCCCCGCGCTCCAACGCGCGTCGGGCGAGCACGCCGCACGCGGTTCCATCCGGAGGCATGCGCCGAGGCTCCGCGGGCTTGTTCTCCTCGGAGACGAAGGTCCACGGATGGTAGAGCGCGCCGTGCGACAGCGCCGCGTCCTCCGCGAAGCCGAGCGGCGGAACGCCATCCTCCTCCGAGCCCAGGGGCGACTGCAGGGCGCTGGCGTGCGCGAGCGCGTCTTCCTCGCGATAGTGCTCGGGCAGGGACAGCACGGCCAGCAGGTCCCCACGAGCACGCGCCATGCGCACGAGCGAACGCTGCACCGCGAACAGGGGCCCCACGTCGTAGGACGTCGCTGGCAGCACCTGCCACCGCGCGGGCGGCGACACGCTGACGGCCACGCCTGGAGTCCAGGGCCCGGTGATGCCCGCTCGCCCCGCGCGGACGCGGTGGTAGCGAGTGCCAGGCGTGCGCCCGTACAACGTGCGCGTGGTGAGCGGCCCTCGATACAGCACCGCGGCGTCGCTGAAGTCCGGGCGCAGCGCCTCCTCCAGCACGTACTCGATGCCCGCGCCCGGCAGCGTCGCCCAGGTCAGGGTGAAGGGCTGCCCGGAGGTGGGCTCCAGAGGCGAGGCGACCAGCGGCGCGGGCGCGGGAGGTGGCTCATATGCGCAGTCGAGGAACGTGCCCCAGTCCGGCTCGGGCAGTGGCTCGCTCGGCGAGGGCGGTGGAACAGGCGGCCTGCCCGTGCGCACCCAGGCGCGATGGATGGCATCGGGCGCGGCCACCAGCGTCGCATCCAGCCGGTCCATGACGGCGTGGAGGCCCTTGAGCGCGCGAGGCCGACTGCTCTGGTAGCGCAGGAAGTCCGCCTGTGCCGGAAGGGCCTCGATGCTCAGGGACTTCAGGTCCGCATCCAGGAAGAGATCCGCGTCGAAGGACGCGAGCCCATCTCGAGTCAGCGAGTCTCCAGCAGGCGGCGTGCAGCCCACGTAGGAAGTGGGCGAGTCCGACAGGCCGAGGGGGATGGAGAACGCCTCGCCCTGTGCCCCCGGGCCCGCGAGCGGGAAGCGGCTACTGGGGATGCCCTGGCGCCAGTCACTTGGCAGCCGCTCTTCGGGAAGCCGCGAGGGAAGCGTCTCCGCGTCCTCGAACCGGGCCCGCTCGGTGTCCGTGGGCAGCGCGGCCCAGTGGCGCGGATGACTGGGGCAGAAGCCGAGCCGCTCCAACTGCGCGGGCTGCTCCGCGCTCCGGCGGGTCCACAGGCCCAGCGTCAGTCGCTCACACCAGGCCGGCGCGGAGCTCACGGCCCCGGGCGTGGATGTCCGCACTCGCGAGGCGACCCCGAAGACCTGCACCGCGCCCGCGCCCACCTGGCCCAGGACGACGGACTCCACCAGGAGCCAGTGCTCACCGAGGGACGCTTCCACCAACCGCAGCACCGCGCCCGGAGGAGGTGCCGCTTCCGGCGTCACGCTCAACGTGAGCGTGAGGACGCGAGGCGCCTCGCCCGGCCCCGGATCCACCAGTGCCGTGGCCCCGAGCGACACGACGTCCCCCTCTCCTCGGAACCACGACACGGTGGGCAAAGCTGTCGGCGCCACGCTCGACTCCAGCCACCGGGCCTTCGTCGTGCGCACGCGCACCGTCACCCGTCGGGGCGCGGGTCCGGAAAAGGACGGAGTCGCCTCCTGGCCCACGGCCTCCACCGACTCGACGGGCACGAGCAGCGCGCACGCGGTGCCATCGAATCCCACGCGCAGCAAATCACCGACCGCCACGCCACCCGAGGCCGTCACGACGAGCGTCGCCTCGCCACTCCCGGTGGCGCTCCAGTCCACCAGGTCCACCAGCTCGCGATGGATGGACGCCGCCACACGCACCGGGTCCGACCAGCTTCCCTCCGAGCGTGCACGGGCCAGGGCCGCGCTCACCACGCCCCCTTCCGCGCAGCGCAGCAGGCCCGGGATGGGGAAGGTGTTGGACTTCGCGTCAGGCCCCGCCACGCGGACGACCCAGCAGCGCCGCCCGCCGTTGCGGAAGAACGCGCGCACCGCCGAGGCCAGGTGCCCTTGCACGGGCTCTCCGCGCTCGGCGTCCCATGCGAGCAGCGGGGCCTCGCCGAACACCGCCTCGAAGTCCGCCACGTCCTCCACCGCCACCGGCACGTGCAGGGGGCCGGAGGAGGCGAAGCCGACGAACGCGCCCACGTCCATCCGAGGCAGCACGTCCACGACGGACGGTGCCTGGATTTCGAAGCGCAAGCCGGGGAGGCGTCTGGCGGCGGGGCGGCTCACGTCACTCCATCTCCAGGCGCTCGTACGCGATGGTGAGCTCCTCGATGGCCACGTCCGTTCCCTTCGCGTTGAAGGGGCCGCTGACGTGTTTGATGATGCGCGCGCGGAGCAGCTTCCACGTCTGCACCACCGCGGTGTGGTCCTCGTTCTGGAGCTGGATGGTGACGGTGCGCAGCGCGTTGGACTCGCCGTTGCGCAACTGGTCCAACCACTTGTAGAGGCTGAGCGAGCCAATCACCCCGCGCTTCATGGTGACGTCCGTGGCCTTGTTCAGGCCGGTGATTTTCCGGACGCTGTTCTCCTTCTCGTTGCCGTTGCGGTACTCCGCGACGGTGACCTCCATGCCCACGTTGGAGATCTCCTGGAAGCCCGCATCGGGGCCCTCGGTGCCGTTGCCGGCGCCCAGGTCGACCAGGAAGTTGAACTGCACATAGGGGCGATCACGAAAGACAGCCATGGGTGGTCTCCAGAGGGATTACTTCCGGTCGCCGGTCCACTGACCGATGCGGAAGATGACGAACTCGGCCGGGCGCAGCGGCGCCACGCCGATGAGGCAGACCAGCCGACCGTTATCCAGGTCGTTCTGGCTCATGGTGCTGCGGTCGCACTTCACGAAGTACGCCTTCTCCGGCTTCTCTCCGAGCAGCGCGCCCTGCTGCCACTCATTGAGCATGAAGTCTTCGATGGTGCGCCGCACGTTGGCCCAGAGTTGCTCGCCGTTCGGCTCGAACACCGCCCACTGCGTCCCCTTGTCGATGGAGCGCTCCAGGTAGGCGAAGTACCGCCGCAGGTTGACGTACTTCCACTCCGGGTCCGACGACGTCGTGCGCGCGCCCCACAGCCGGTTGCCGCGGCCCTCGAAGTAGCGGAACGCATTGATGCCCTCCGGATTGAGCACCTCCTGCTGCGCCTTGCTCAGGTTCGTCTCGAAGCCGAGCGCCAGGTTCACCACCTCATTGGCGGGGGCCTTGTAGACGGCGCGGTTGACGTCGTTGCGCGCATAGATGCCCGCCACGAAGCCGCTGGGCGGCAGGAAGATGGGCTGGCGCGTGACGGGGTCCAACACCTTTATCCACGGGTAGTAGAGCGCCGCGTAGCTGGTATCGATTTTCGCGCGCAGCGCCCGCACCTGTCCGAGCGTCTGGCCATTGCCGCTGTCCAGCACGGCGATGCGGTACTTCATCCGCTGCGCGTGGGAGATGAGCAGGTTGATGATGGTGGCGGAGTTGGCGCCGTAACCGTTCTCGTGGCCGAACGTGGAGCCCGGCGCGGCGACGATGGAGATGTCCTCCAGGTCCTCGAAGTGGAACAGGCCCGTCTTGCGCGTCGTGTTGGGGACCTGCTGGCCCTTGTAGTCATCCGCGGTGGGACGCATGCCGTCGCTGCCGCCCTTGAGCAGTACCTCCAGCGAGCGCTGCGCCTCGGGCGAGTCCGGGTCCTCCAGCGCCGAGTCCAGCGGCGGGCTCATGATGGGGCTGGCGAGGCTGGCATCCAGGAAGGCGCCCAGCACCTCCACGCCGTCATCCAGATTCTGCGTGGAGATGATGATGGGCACGTCGCGGTTCTTCGACGGCTCATCCGCGTCGTAGCCGAAGCGCGCGGACAGCGAGTCCGCCGCGCCGCTGCGCGTGTGTGCCGGGTCCAGGGCCAGGCCGTCCCACGTCTGCGCGGAGGCCGGGTCATCCATGGGGATGGCCGTCACGGCGACGGTGACGACGCGAATCTCGAAGCCCGCGCCCTCTTGCAGTGACGCGAGGAAGAGGGGGCTGCCAGCGCCGCCGGTGAACTTCCAGTCCTGCGCGTCCTCGTCCCACGTGGCCAGGTAGAACTCGCCGGTGCCCACGGGGCTGGAGATGGGGGATTTGATATCGCGGATGAGCACCACGTCGCGCGCCAGGAGGGCGCCCACGCGAGGCGTGCCTCCCTCGAAGGAGAGGACGTTCTGGCCCACGCGCAGGGAGAAGCGCACGCGCAGGTTGCCGGCCGAGCCTGGGAAGCGCGCCGTCAGCGACAGCGTCTCCGTCTTGGGGTTCGCGCTCGAATCCAGGAGCGCGCGGGCGTGGCCGTCGTTGTACTCGGTGGAGACGGCGGTGCCCGTGCCCAGGTCGATGGTGGTGTCGAGGCCCGTGTAGAGCGCGTCGTCGGGACGGCGGAAGGCGCGGCTGATGTAGAGCCGCTTGCCGCCTTCCTCGAAGAAGGCGCGTGCCCCGTGCCAGGTGTAGTTGTGCAGCGTGACGTCGTCGGTGAAGGTGAGCTGTCGACGGTTGCCGTAGATGCGCTCGAACTCCACCACGCTGGTGATGAGCTCGGGCTCCAACTCCACGGGCCCGTAGCGGGTGGGACCGATGAAGCCTGTGGTGGTGGTGCTCACGCCCTCGATGGACTTCGAGCGGAAGCTGGTCTCTTCGACGAATACACCGGGAGCGAGATATTCAGGCATCGGTCATTTCCTAGGGAGGTGAACCCGTGGGGGTGATCCACAGCCGGGAGGCAGGCGCATCCTGGGTGCGCAGGACGAGCTCCTGGCCGTAGCGCAGCGTTGGCTCGAGCAGCGCCTGGGGGCTGCCCGTGTCCGCCCACACCCCCGCCGGGGGTTGGGACAGCGTGGTGCACACGTCCGGCGGCGCCGTCCCGGGTGCGCGGTAGTCATGGTGCACGCGAAGCTGGAGCGGCCAGGTCTGCTCCAGCAGTGGAGGTCCCGGAGGCAGGCTGGACGCATCCACGGGGGAGCCAGGAGCGAAGTCCACGGGGGCCGGGTACGAAAAGAACAGCGCCAGTCGTCCGCGCTCATCCGTCATGCCGCGCGCGGTGACGCCACCGGTGGAAGTGACTTCCACCAGTGCCCACGCGGCCGGGGCCTTCGCCTTCGTGTCCCACAGCTCCGCGCGCACCACGGCCATGGGCACGGCGCTCTGGCGCGTGGGCGCGGAGAAGAGCGGCACGGAGGGCGCTGGCGGTGACAGGGGCGAGGGCGGAGAGGCGACGCAGTCGAGCGAGAAGAGTCCCCGGTGGGGAAGCTGCGCGCGGAAGGAGCACGAGAGGAAGCGGTCCAGGCTGTCGTGCACTTCGACGGTGTACGGACGGCGCGACGGGAGCGTGGCCCACCACACGTCGTCTCCAGCGTGCTCGCCCCCGAACTCCAAATCTCGCAGTCCGGGCAGGTTCATCAGCAGGTGGATGCCCGAGCGGTTGACCACGGACTCGCGGCGCAACGCGGGCTGTCCCACGGGGAACGCGCTGACGCGCAGTCCTTCGTTGATCCACGCCCCCGTGGCTTCGTCGCGGAAGCGGATGCCGAGCGGGGCCACGCGCGACACGTGCTCCAGGACGTGGATGGCGGGCCTCATCGCTCGGTCACCTTTCCGGGTGAGAGCACGCGCGTCTGGACGGGGCCGGCTTCCTCATCGGCGATGGCGGACTCGATGCCGACCATGCGAGCGACGTACGAGGCGGAGACCTGGATGTTCGGCTTGCCGGGCTCCCAGACGTTGAGCATGTCCTGGATGCTCAAGGGCTCGTAGACGACGGTGACTGTCTCGTCTGGGAGGAAGGTGTCTGTCTCGGGTGTGCCGTAGTGATTGAGGAAGCTGGCGGTGAGGGTGGGCGTGTCCTCGAGCTGGCGCATGGCCCAGCCGAGGAGCCGGTGCTGCTTGGCGGCGGACTTCGCCCAGGGGGTGAGCAGGTAGTAGAGGTCGACGGGGAGGGGCCGGCGGGTGCGGCGGCCTTGCGAGTCGAGTCGACCGGGAAGATTGCGGCGCGTGGTGCTGGGGGTGACGCGGAAGAGGAAGAGGGAGATGCCCTCATCCATGGGGGCCTTGAAGTCGGAGGCCTGGTAGAGGCGGAACTTCGCGCCCTCGAACTCAGGCTTCGGGCAGGACTGCTCCAGCAGGGCCAGGAGGGCTTGTCCTACCGCTGGTATCGCCGCGTACGTCGCCACCGACCTGTGCCCCCAGCGCTGACGTCAGCCCCCCACCCACACCCCCATGGTGCGGCGGGAAGGTCAGCGGCTGGACAGCAACGGGCGTGCCCACGCGGTGAAGCGAGCGCGCATGAGTGATCCCAGCCACTTGAGTGGCGGGGTGAGCACACGCGCCATGCCAGGGAGGATGAATTGCTCCAGGGAGTGGAGCGGAACCTCGCGGAATCGTTGCGAAGTCAGGGGTGGAGGAAAATGTCCACGTGCCTGGGACGACAAAGTCCGACCGTGCGCGGTGACACGGATTGCCACGCGAGATGCTCCACCTTCATGGGATGAACGGCCCGCATGGCCCTGCATTGGAGAGCCATGACCCGCATCATGCTTGCTTGATGAGGCCTCGCCTTGGGCTGCTCAACGAGTGGTTTCGGCCGAGGCTGGAGTGGCCTGTCCTTGTGGGAGCTTCTTCAGCAGATCGATGTTCTGGACCCCGATGGACATCAGGATTCCGGCGATGTGCTTTCCGGCGAAGCGGCGGGGAAGACTTCGCATCCACGCGGGCTGGTCTGGCATGGCGCCACCGACGGGCTGGGGGTCATCGATGGTGTTGCCGTGCTGCCATTGCGTCGCCAACATGGAGGTGGGGCAGGGCGTGGCCAGCTCCGTCTGTATCTCCGCGTAGGCTTCTCTATTCACCGGCTCCGCGAGGGGCTGAAGGTACTTCGCCAGATTGCTGGCCTCGACCAGTCCGAGGCAGCGAGAGATTCCAGACCCACAGGTTCGCGCCTTCCTCGCCACGTCCACGGGCGTGTTGATGCTGGAGAACGTCATGCTCGCCCAGAACACGGCGCGCAGGCGGTCTCCTTGCTCCTGGCTCATGGGTCGCCACTCCGAGGGAGGCTCCTTCATCAGCGCATGCGCCCTGCGCTCCAGCCCAAGAAGGGCGTTGGCGATCATCGCGCCGAGTATTGTGTCCGTCCGGTAGGACAGCCACGCGAGGTGACGCACGTCCCGCGCCGCCTCCAGGGGCTGTCCGGTCCGAATGCCTTGCAGCAACCTGAACTTGGACCAGTCCTGGAGCGCGATGAAGTTCGGAAAGGGTGCCGTCAGCAGATTGAACGGCTCGTCATGCTTGAACGGGATGTTCTGGAGGATGTCCCACCGGTCGAATCGTTGAAGCTCGCGCATCCACTCGAAATTCAGCGACGACAGGTCCGGGGCTGCCGCGAACCACTCCTCCAGCGTCTTCTTCTCCTTCAGGTGCGCGGGAAGCTGGAGCGGTGAGTCCGCGGGCATCGGCGGGCCGGGAGGCTCCCATGCCGCCCACCGGTTGAGCAGCGCCCCCGCATCGCCTTGGGTGCGCGGCTCGTGGAACCAAGGGTCGGCAGCGAGCTTCGTCTGTTCCTCACAGAAGAAGTCCACGTGCGCCGTGACTTCCTGCCGCATCGCATCGAGCGTGGGCTCGTACTTCGAGCGCATGAACATATCGAGTCCGACAATGGCGATGACGACGAGGAGGACGATGCCGCTGGTGAGCCACACCAGGACACGCAGCATGCTTCCTCGGGCCAGACGCGGATGGGGGCGCATGTCGGGACTCTAGCAAACCCGAACACACTCCTTCAGCCCCCGCTGGTGTCACTCATCACCCTGAATGGAATGGCTCACGTTCACACGGCTTTGACCGAGAGCTCGCGCGCCGCCTCGACGAAGAGGCGCAGGGGGCCGGAGCGCCGGGCCCGACTGGGAAAGTAGAGGAAGAATCCGGGAACGGTGGGCGCGTAGGCCTCGAGCACCACCTTCAGGCGTCCGGTGCGCAGCTGCTCCTGCACCTGCGGCTCGAATGCGTACATGAGCCCGGCCCCGGCCTCCGCCAGGGACAGCATCATCAGTCCGTTGTTGGTGACGACACCCCCGTGCACCGGCACACGCCAGTTCCTGCGACCGCGCTCCAGCTCCCAGGCGTAGATCGTCCCGTTCGTCTGAGAGCGGTAGGTGATGCACTCGTGGCGCAGGAGGTCCTCGGGTTTCTGGGGCACGCCGCGGCGCTCGAGGTAGCTGGGGGCGCCCACCACCACGAAACGGAAGGCATCGGTGAGACGCACCTGCACCATGTCCCGCTCGATGGCTTCGGTCAGCCGAACGCCCGCGTCGTAGCCCTCCGCCACGATGTCCACGAAGCGGTCCTCGACGACGACCTCCACCTCCACTCTCGGGTGTCGCTCACGGAAGGCAGGAAGCACGGGGGTGATGACGAAGGGCATCGCCATCAGGGGGGTCGACAGTCGCAGCCGGCCTACCGCCTCGCCCGGTTGAGCGGATGCGGTCGTGAGGGCAGCCTGCATCTGGCGGAGCCCCGGACCCGCCTCCTCCACGAGGCGCCTTCCCGCGTCGGTCAGCGCCACGCTGCGCGTCGTGCGCGTGAGCAGCACCACGTGCAAGTGCTCCTCGAGCTGCTTCACCGCCTGGCTCATGGCGGACCTGGAGACGCTCAACTCGTTCGCCGCACCGCTGAAGCTCCGATGTCGCGCCACGGTCAGGAACGCTTGGAGCTGCGGGAAGGGAATCGTGTTCATGAGCGAGAGCTTGCCCCGTCACTCGCTCGAAATCACCTGGGCATGGCCACGAGCCCAGAGGGAGATTGTCGTGCAGGGATTAACAGCCCGTTTGTCTGGGGGCGTCTAGTCCGTCGCGGAGCCGGGGCTTATCTCTCAAGGCATGGTGGCACGAGACCGAAAGGGACCCACGATGAAGAAGCACGAACAGGCAACTGACTCGACCCTCCCAGAGCGCCGAGCCCTCGGGCGCCGCGACTTCCTGGCGGGGAGTGCCCTTGCCGGTGCGGCGCTGGCTGTGGGGCCATGGGCGTGCGCCACGCCGTCCAGTCATCCCCAGGAAAAGACCCACGGGCCGCGTGGAAATGAGGACAAGTTGAAGACGCGAATGCTTGGACGTCTGGAGGTCTCGGAGCTGGGACATGGATGCATGAGCATCAGCGCCAACTACGGCCCGCCCGCCGATAGAAGCCAGGGCATCCAGGTCATTCGCTCGGCCCACGAGAAGGGTGTCACATTCTTCGACACGGCCGAGGTCTACGGTCCCTACACGAGCGAAGACCTTGTCGGTGAAGCGCTCGCCCCCGTCCGCGACCAGGTCGTGATTGCAACCAAGTTCGGCTTCAATCTGGAAGGCCCCCCGGGACTGAATAGCCGCCCGGAGCACATCAAGAAGGTGGTCGAGGGTTCACTCAAGCGTCTCAGGACCGACCGCATCGACCTCTACTACCAGCACCGGGTGGATCCGAGTGTTCCCATCGAAGACGTGGCGGGGGCCATCAAGGAGCTGATTGCCGAGGGCAAGGTCCTGCACTTCGGCCTCTCCGAGGCGAGCGCGAAGACACTCCGCCGGGCGCATGCCGTTCAGCCGGTGACCGCCGTCCAGACCGAATACTCGCTCATGGAGCGAGCTCCCGAGCGAAACGGCGTGCTCGCCGTGTGCGAGGAGCTGGGGATCGGTTTCGTTCCATGGGGGCCGCTCGGGATGGGGTATCTGTCCGGAACAATGAATGCCCAGACGGGGCTCGACTCCAAGACGGACCTCCGGTCTGGTTTTGACCGCTTCAGTCCCGAGAATCTGGCGGCCAACGCCCCGTTCGTCGAACTCCTCAAGCGTTTTGCAATCATGAAGGGCGCCACGCCCGCCCAGCTCTCGCTGGCATGGCTCCTCGCGCAGAAGCCGTGGATCGTCCCGATTCCAGGCACGCGCCGACTGAACCACCTGGAGGAGAACCTGGGGGCGGTCCAGGTGCGGCTGACACCAGCGGAACTCGCTGAACTTCACGCCGCCTTGGTGAAGCTCGAAGTGCACGGCGGCCGAATGAACGAAATGCAGATGCGGGTTGTCGACGAAACGGAGTGACGCTCATGACTGATAGGAAAGTGTGGCTCATCACAGGGGCTGGTAGGGGACTGGGCGTCGACCTCGCCAAGGCGGCGCTTTCCGCCGGTCACTCCGTCGTGGCCACCGGCCGCGACCCCACGAAGGTCGCGGCGGCGATTGGCGACCACGATGGCTTGCTGGCCATCAAGCTCGACGTCACTCGTCCCGAGGACGCCCGGGATGCGGTCGAGGCCACCCTCGAAAAGTTCGGCCGGATTGACGTCCTGGTCAACAACGCGGGCAACTTCTACGCCGGCTTCTTCGAAGAGCTCAGCCCCGAGCAGGTCCGCAATCAAATCGAGACGCTGCTGTTCGGCCCGATGAACGTCACCCGCGCGGTGTTACCGGTGATGCGCAAGCAACGCTCCGGTCTGTTGCTCACCCTCTCGTCGACCGCTGGTATCGCTGGCGGAGTGTTCTGCTCGGCGTACGCCGCCGCGAAGTTCGGCCTTGAAGGGTGGGTCGAGTCACTCACACCCGAGGTTTCCCCCTTCGGCATCCGCACGATGCTCGTCGAGCCTGGCTTCTTCCGCACCGAACTGCTCACCGCTGGCTCCACCACCTATGCGAAGTCCTCCATCGGTGACTACGCGGAAAGCTCCCGGGAGACCGTCGCGGCCTGGAGCCGCATGGACGGCAAGCAGGGCGGAGACCCGGTGAAGCTCGCTGGCGCCATCGTTCAGCTCGCCGGAAGCGACAATCCGCCGGCACGTTTCGCCGCTGGTGCCGACGCCGTGCAGGCCTTTGAGGCGAAGGCCAACCTTCTGCTCGGCCAGGCCAACGCACACCGTCAGTTGTCCTCCTCCCTCGCACACGACGACTGACCTCGTCCTTCATGTCGAGGCGCATGCCGAGCTTCGCGGCCCTCACTACGAGCGTTCTCGGGCTCTTCGCGTTCGCCCTGGTGGTGCCGAAGGAGCAGACCTGCGTTCCGAGCACTCCTTACTCGCCGCAAGGTGAACCGAACCAGGATGTCTTCGGGTGGAGCCCATCGATCTGGCTCCGGCGCGACGCATCCATACGTCAGCGGGAGTGGGCCTTGAGTCCATGCCGTCGCATCAACTCGAAGAACGCACGGCGGTGCTTCCCGCTGGCCCGCGCGGCGGCGGCGATGTTGCCTCCATGCTCGACGAGCGAGCCCTCCAGCCACGCCTTCTCGAACGCCTCCACCACGCGGCGCTTGGCCGTCTGGAATGACTCGCGGGACGCGGACGACATCGCCTCCCGGTGCCCAGTGGGCGCGGACTCCGCCAGCAGCGGAAGGTCCTCCTCCTCGACACACGTCCCCGCGCGCGTGCACAGGAGATAACGCGCGCAGTTCTCCAACTCGCGAATGTTACCCGGCCACGCGTAGGTCATCAGCCGCTGCCGCGCGGCGTCTGTGAAGGTGACGGACTCCTTGCCGTACTCCTCCGCGTAGCGCCCCAGGTAGTACTCGAACAGCGGCTGGATGTCCTCCGGCCGCTCGCGCAGCGGGGGCACGTCGATGGGCAGCACGCGCAGGCGGAAGAACAAATCGAACCGGAAGCTCCCCGCCTGCGCCGCCGCCAGCAAGTCCGTGTTGGTGGCGGCGATGATGCGCACATCGGAGCGGTACAGCCGTGAGTCACCCAGTGGCCGGTATTCCTTCTGCTGGATGAGGCGCAAGAGCTTCACCTGGCTGGAGAGCGGGAGGGCGTCCAGCTCATCCAGGAAGAGGGTGCCGTGCTCCGCCTCCGCCACCAACCCCCGATTGCGTGTCTTCGCGCCGGTGAAGGCCCCACCCACGTGCCCGAACAGCTCGTTCTCGAAGAGGTCCGGCGGCAGCGCCCCGCAGTTGACGGGAATGAACGGGTGGGGAGCGCGGGCGCTCTGCTCATGGACGAGCCGCGCATACAGCTCCTTGCCTACACCGCTCGGGCCCTGGATGAGCACCTCCGCGTCATTCGTCGCCGCAGCGGCGACCAGCTCCATCAGCCGGACGTGACTCGGCCCGCGCCCCAGCACCATGGTCATCGACGAGTCCCCCGCCAGTCTTCGCCACGAGCCACCCAGGCTCGGGACGTCCTTGGCTCTGTGCCGCCGACGGTTGAACGCGCGTCCCGGAATTTCTTCCCCGGGCCCGTCGCTTCAGTCGTGGGTGCCGATGTGCTGGTCCCCGTGCCGCTCGCAGACCCAGTGGAAGGCGCACGAGCACGCCACCGCGCGGGCGCTGGAGCAGCACCGGCCCCCGAAGTGCTCGGGCAGCGGCACATCCTCCTCTTCCGGCGGGTCCGGCAACATCAACGGCGCACCCCGCCCCGACTCCGCGGGGAGCGCGCCGCAGCAACCCCGCTTCATGCACCGGGCGCACAAGGACAGCTCGCAGTTCGCGCACCAGTCGAAGATTTCACCAGGGCCACCGCGCCGCTCACATCCACCACAGGTGTCGAACAAGGCCGACCTCCAGGCTTGACGTGAAGGAGGGTAGGGAGGGGGTCTGACAGGAGGAGGGCTCCAGGGGGTGTCGCACCCCGGTGCCCGCGCCGTCCTGCAAGTGTCATTTCAGCGTCTGTCCTGGGGTGGATCCTTCCGTCGGTGAACGGCGGACGCCCCCTCTGTGGCTCACTGAACGGTTGCGCCGGATGCGTCGGACGCACATGGAAGAAGCTGGGGGTAGGGCCGGTCACATGTCCGGGAAGGAGTGGGCATCCATGCGCAGGGAACGGCGGATCATCGGTGTCTTCGGATCAGGCCAGGAAGAACACCTGGAGCGTGTCATTCCGCTCGCACGGTGGATCGCCGAGGCGGGGTTCGACCTGCTCACGGGCGCCGGCAGCGGCGTCATGCGGGCGGCCGCGGACGCCTTCGTGCAGGTGGTGGGGCGGCGGGGAATCTCCATCGGCATCGTCCCGGGCACCGTGAAGGACGGCGACTACGTGCCGCGCCCCGGCTACCCCAACCCCGGCGTGGAGCTGGCCATCTACACCCACCTGCCCCTCAGCGGTGTGCAGGGCACGGACCCCCAGAGTCGCAACCACATCAACGTGCTCACGCCCCACGCCCTCGTGGCCCTGCCCGGAGGTGTCGGCACCGCCTCGGAGGCCTCGCTGTGCCTGCGCTACGGCAAGCCCATCATCCTCTTCGGCCCTCCGGAGGGCTTCCGCCGCTTCTCCTCGGAGCTGGAGCGCACCGACTCCCTGGAGCGCGTCGCCGAGTTCATCCGCGCCTCCGTCCGCGAGCCCGCCAGGCCCCTTGCTCCCTGAGCAAGAAAAGCCAGGATTGCTGGGTTTGGTCGAGCGCACTCGAAGCCGGGGGAAAAACGACTAGGATGCGGCGCCTGGGGTCACTGGGTGCTCCACGCTGAAGACTCGGGTTCTGCGTCGTTCTGTGCGTCGACATGATCAGTGCTGAATACCCACTCGCCAGTTGGTTCCTCGCCGTCTCGACGACGTTCTTCCTGCTGGTGTTCGCGCTGCCGTTGTTGCTGATGCCGCTGCGCTGGGCGCGGTGGTTCGGCTGGGCGCCGGTGCAGGGGAACACGGACCTGACGGTGTACTTCGGCCGCTGCCTGGGTGGGGTGGCGCTGGCCATCATCCTGACGGTGGTGCGCTACGTCCCGGAGCCCCGGAGCCAGCCGGCGCTGTTCGAGCTCATCGGCTGGGTGTGCGCGGCGATGGTCGTGGTCCACGTGTGGGGCGCGCTGAGACGGGCGCAGCCGCTGTCGGAGACCATCGAGGGCTTCTTCTACGCCGTGGTGGGCGTGGTCGCGATGTGGATCCGCTTCCGGACGTTGGGCTGAGGGCAACCGCATGTCGTCGTCGGACATCGACCTGGTCCTCTCCTCGCTGCGGCCCTACATCCCCGGCGCGCTGCTTCGCCGGCTGGAGGACACGGAGGCGCACGCGCTGCCTCCCGTCGAGGCGGTGCGCGGCGCCATCCTGGTGCTGGACATCGCGGGCTTCACGCCCATCGTCGTCGGGCTGAGCGGCGAAGGTCCTCGCGGCATCGACGCGCTCCAGCGCCTCTTGGAGAGCTACTACACGGAGATGATCGACGTCGTGAAGGAGCACGGCGGCGACATCTACCAGTTCGCCGGTGACTCCATCCTCGCGTGCTTCGAGCCCGCGCGGGGCGAAGGTGACGCGGAGGCGGTGGCGCGAGCCGCGCGCTGCGCGCTGGACGTGCAGCGACGGCTGGCGCGCTTCTCCCGGCTGGAGTTGTTGGGTCAGCGCTTCGCGGTGTCGTCGCGCATCGGCATTGGCGTGGGGGAGTCGCACCGCATCGTCTTGGGCACGACGGGCATGTGGATGCACCCGGCGCTCGTGGGCCACCCGCTGGAGCAGGCGGTGGCCGCGGAGAAGCGGGCCCAGGTGGGCGAGGTGCTCCTGAGCCGCGAGGCGTGGGCGCTCCTGCCGGACCTGGCGCGCGTGGGGGACGAGCGCGACGGCGCCTTCCGCCTGGAGCCCTCGGTGCCGCTCTCGGCGCGGCCTCCACCCACGTTCGCCTTCCCGGGGGGCGAGGAGCTGGTGGGCCGGTGCGCGCTCCTCTTGCACCCGGTGCTCTTCACCCGCATCACCACGGCGCACCAGGAGCTGGGCGGCGACTTCCGCGACCTCACCTGCTTCTTCCTGCGCTTCAAGACGGACCACCCGCCGTCCCAGGTCGAGGACTTCACCCGCGAGCTGAACGCCTTCTACGAGCACGTCCAGCGCGAGAGCGCGCACCACGGCGGCGTGCTCTTGATGACGGACTTCACGGACAAGGGAAACGTCCTCTACGTCCTCTTCGGCGCGCCCACCGCGCAGCAGAACAAGGAAGTGCTGGCCAGCCGGCTGGCGTGCAAGCTGCTCCGCGAGCGCGAGTCCTTCCCGTACGTGCGCGAGCTGCAGATTGGCATCGCCACCGGACACGCCTACTTCGGGGACATGGGCTCGCCCTGGCGCAAGGGCTACTCCGCGCTGGGCGAAGTGGTGAACCTGGCCGCGCGCCTGATGACATACGCGGCGGACGGGGTGGGCATCCACATCGACGCGCAGACGGAGCGCAAGCTCCAGCAGGGCGGCTTCACCACGGAGTTCGTGGAGGACGCCACGCTCAAGGGCGTCTCCCGCGCGGTGCCCGTCTATCAGCTCAAGGGAGAGGTGCGCCGCAGCCTCTTCATCAAGGGCCGTGGCGGCATCGTCGGGCGCGGGCGCGAGCTGGGGCAGCTCCACGCGGCGGTGGAGGAGTCGCTGTCGGGCAGCGGGCGGCTGTGCGTGGTGTCCGGCGAGGCGGGCATCGGCAAGTCGCGCCTCGGCGCCAAGGTGGTGGAGGACGCCGAGGCGCGCGGCGCGCGCAGCCTCTACGGCATCTGCTACTCGTACGAGATGTTCACGCCCTTCTTCCCCTGGAAGGAGGTGCTCGTGCAGCTCTTCGGCCTGCACGAGGGCGACGACGTGGACGCGCAGCTCGCGCGGTTGCGCCAGGGCTTCGACGGGCTGGAGGACGCGGGCCTGGAGTGGATCCCCGTCATGGCGGCCATCCTGGGCCTGGGCGTGGACGAGGACCCGGCCACGGTGGGGCTGGACGCGCGGCACAAGAACCAGAAGGTGTTCCAAATCATCTTCCAGCTCCTGGAGAAGCACTCACGGCAGACGCCGCTGCTGCTCTTCTTCGAGGACCTGCACTGGGCGGACAACATCTCCGTCGACCTCATCGAGTACATCGCGGCCCGGCTGGCGCCGCTGAGGATGACGCTGCTGGTGACGATGCGGCCCGGCGAGCAGTTGCGCAACGTGCGCGACGACATGCCGGGGCTGTGCCGGTTGGACCTGTCCAGCCTGGACGACGATGACACCCGCGCGCTCTTGCGCGTGCACCTGCGCATGGAGCCGCCCGACACGGCGCTGGAGGAGGTGCTCCTCTCCAAGGTGCAGGGCAATCCGTTCTTCGCGGAGTCCATCGTCCAGGGCCTGGTGGAGGGCGGCTACCTGGGGCCGGTGTCCCCGGGCGCGTCGCGGCGGGAGTTGAAGCGGAGCCTCCAGACGCTGGTGCTGCCGGACTCCATCCAGGACGTGGTGCTCGCGCGCATCGACCTCTTGAGCGAGACGGAGAAGCTGGTGGTGAAGGTGGCGTCCGTCATCGGCCGCATCTTCACGATGGACGCGGTGGCGGCGCTCGCGCCGGGCTCGGTGTCCCGTCAGCGCATCCGCGAGGCCATCGACACGCTGACGCACCTGGGCCTCATCCTCCTGGAGGTGGAGGAGCCCTACACCTGCATCTTCAAGCACATCGTCATCCGCGACGCCGCCTACAACACCCTGATGGTGTCGTCGAAGGAGGACCTGCACCGCCGCCTGGCGCGGTTCCTGGAAGCGCGCGCGGGAGAGAACGCCGCCGCGTCCGCGGGCATCCTCGCCTTCCACTTCCTCGCCGGGAACGACGAGGTGAAGGGGCTGGAGTACACGCTGATGGCGGCCCGCGGAGCGCGCGGCCAGTACGCCAATGACGACGCGCTCCACCACTACAACCGCGCCATCGAAATCCTCGCCGGGACGATGGAGCTGGACCCCGACGAGGTGCTGCTCAAGACGCGCCGGGTGATGCAGGAGCTGGCGGAGACGCTGCTGCAAGCGGGCAACTACGCGGGCGCCATCCACATGTTCGAGCAGTGCCTGGCGGACGAGGAGCTGGAGTCACGCCGCGCGGAGCTGCACCTGGGGCTGGGGCGCGCGCACCAGGAGAAGGGCGAGTCCAAGCGGGCCATCCAGGAGCTGGAGCGGGCCATGGAGCTGATGGGGCAGAGCATGCCGGGGAGCCTGCCCGCGCTCGTCGTCCGCACGCTGCTGGCCTTCGGACTGCACCTGCTCTACGCGCTGTTCCCCTGGCTGGCGAGGCCGCTCGGAGCCCGGCTGCCGCTGTACCTCAAGCAGCTCTCCACGCTCATCTCGCTCATCAAGATCTATTACTTCAAGGACATCGCCAAGCTCACCTGGGCGACCATGGTGGCCACCATCATGGCGGAGCGCTCGCGCGGGGAGCGGGGCTTGAGCCTGGCGAGCAGCTACTACGGCTCGCTCTTGTTCGGCTCGGGCTTCCTCGGGCTGTCGAAGCGCTGGTGTCTGCGCGCGCTGGACTACGCGCGGCGGGCCAGGGACCCGGCGGCGGAGGGAATCGCCCTGAGCCGGCTGGCCACCCTGTCCCTCTTCGGCAACGACCTGGCGCAGGCGACGCAGTACGCCGAGCAGGCCATGTCCCTGCTGCGCCAGGTGCGGGACATGTGGGAGGTGCAGACGGGCCTGATGATGCTGGGCGCCAGCCAGTTCCTCGCCTCGCGCTTCGAGGGGGCCGAGCGGGCCTTCGTGGAGATGGGGAAGATGGGCGAGGAGCTGCACGCGCTCATGCACCAGGGCTGGGCGCACTCGTGGATTCCCATGTGCCGCTACCTGCGCGGCGAGGGCGAGGTGGGCGAGCTGTGCGCGGAGCTGGAGGAAGGCCTGCGCATCAGCATCGAGGTGCAGGACCTGGCCAACCAGTGCGCCAGCCTCAACCACCTGGTCAACGTGACGGTGCGCGAGCACCTGGTGGAGGAGGCGGGGCTGATGGCGGTGCGCGCGGACGAGGCGCTGTGGCGCTACCACGTGCTGGTGCCCTTCCTCCACATTGGCCTCGTCGACGCGGCGGAGGGCGCCCTCTTCGCGCTGGAGCAGGGCGCCGTGGCGGTGCCCCAGGAGGCGCTGTGGGCCATCGTCCGACGCTGCCTGTTCAAGGCGCGGCTGCTGGGCCGGCACTACCCGTACATCAAGGGGCCCGCGATGCGGGTGACGGCGCGCGCGCTGGCGCTGAAGAAGGGCGGCAAGGCGGCGGAGTCGCTGTTCCTGGGCGCCATCGCCTTCCTGGAGGACACGCCGAACCGGTGGGAGACGGGCGTCGCGTACCATGACGCGGCGGTGGCGCTGCCGCACCGGCGCGTGGAGTTCCTGGCGCGGGCGCGCGACATCTTCCAGTCCATTGGCGCCCAGGCGGAGCTGCGGCGCCTGGACCGGCTGGAGGCCGAGCTGGGCCTGACGCCGCCAGTCCAGGACGAAGTGCCTCGCGCCGTCGCGGTCAGGTGATGCGCTGGGGTTGAAGGCCCAGTGCCGCCATCTGCTTCGTGTCCCAGTCCTCCAGCGCGTCCATGCCGGCGATGTAGCGGCGGGCCGGGTTCTTCAGCGGGTTGCGGATGCTGAGGATTTCGGGCCCGGCGAAGAGGATGGTCTGCTTGTAGCGGGGCAGGTTGCTCAAGGTCAGCTTGGACCAGTAGTGCCGGGCGATGTTCGGCAGGCTGCCCAACTGCGCGCAGAGCCGGTGGAAGTGTTCCACCACCTCCGAGGGGTGCAGGTTCTTCGGCCGGTGGCAGAGCGTGTAGCCGTCATAGTCGCGGCTGACGGTGCCGGGCAGCAGCCGGTCTTCGGTTTGCAGCTCGCGAAAGAAGGGCGTCTCCGGATACGGGCTGACGATGCCGAGGAACGTGACGGAGAAGTACTGGAGGTCCGCGAGGTACTCGGGAATCTTCTCCAGGTACTCGTTGGTGTCGCCGTCCGAGCCGACGATGAGGCCGAAGGACAGGAGGATGCCGGCGGAGAAGGTGCGGCGGATGACGGCGTCGACCTCCGAGAGCGTGTTCTGCCCCTTGTTCATCGCCTTGATGGACTCGGGGTTGAGTGACTCCAGGCCGGTGTACACGTAGCGGCAGCCGGCCTTCGCCATCAGCTTCACCAACGACTCGTCCTTGAGGATGTTGAAGGTGAGCGCGCAGCCCCAGGTCTTCTTGAGGGGAATCAGCGCCTCGCACAGCTCGCGCAGGTACTTGGGCGAGCCGCCCAGGTTGTTGTCGAGGAAGATGAAGGCGTCCTTCATCAACCCCAGGTAGTTGGGGTTCCAGCGCATGCGCGTCTGGATTTCGTCGATGACCTGCGCGACGGGACGGTAGCGGTAGCGCTCATGGCCGGTGAGGACGCAGAAGTTGCAGTGGAACGGGCAGCCTCGCGAGGCCTCGATGCCGGGCAGCCGCACCTTGTTGTGCGTGAAGTCGATGAGCTCGTAGCGGTACGGCTGGATGGACGTGGGGCCGAGCGACGGCAGCTCGTAGCGCTTCTGGAGCTGGCCCTTCTCGAAGTCCGCGATGAGCGCGGGGACGTTGGACTCGGGCTCGCCGGTGATGACGGCGTCGAAGTACAGCGCCGCGTCGTCGGGGAAGTGCGTGGCGTGGCGGCCACCCGCGACGGTAATCATTCCCCGCTGGCGGAACAGCGTGGAGAGCACCTTGGTGTGCTCGTAGTAGGAGTGCAGGTACGAGAAGAAGACCAGGTCCCAGTGCCGCTCCAACGGGATGTCCACCTCCTTCTCGTTGAAGACCTCCACCTCCGCGTGCTCGGGGCACAGGCCGGCGATGAGCTCCGGCACGGAGGACTGCATGATGGAGGGTTCCTTGATGCGCAGGCGCGTGGGGTGCGTGTACGTGGCGATGACGGCGATCCGCATGCGGGCTGTGGCTCCAGGATGAAGCGGCGCGAGCGAGGATTCGCCGTCGACTGTCGGAGCCTCCCCCTCGTGAGACCGTGTTCCCAGAATCCTCCGGGTGAGCCGACTTGGCAAAATGCCAGCGGCTGTGTCCCGATGGACCCCACGCCACTCAGGCGCCTGTCGCGGGGACAGCTCGCAGCTTCTCCTTGAGGCAGTCCGCCAGCTCGAAACACAACTGCTCCGGAAAACCAGACAAGCCCGGCGTGTCGTTGCACTCCAGCAGGACGAAGCGCCCGTCCTGGGTCTCCAGGAAGTCGAGCGCGACGATATCGGCGCCCAGGTGCTCCAGGGCCCTGCGGGTGTGGCCCACCAGCTCCTCCGGCGGGTCGATGACCTGGTGTTTTCGAGTCTGGACGTTGGCCTTCCAGCCCGCGCCCGCGCGCGACATGGCCCAGCACCTGTCCCGGATGGCCAGGCAGCGCACGTCCCGCCGGTAGTCGATGAAGGGCTCGACCGCGGCGTAGTCATCCGCGGCGAACAGCAGGTCCGCGACTTCGAACCACTCGGACTCCTCGCGCACCAGCGCCTTCCCGTAGCCGCCGTGGTGGTTGCCCACCTTCACGACGAACGGCGCGGGCCGGGCAATCCGGCGCACCATGTCGTCACCGAGCGCCACGTCGAAGGGGATGACGGGCAGGCCCGCCTCGCGAAGCTCGGCGAGCATGGACAGCCGGTCATGGCAGCGCACCAGCGTCCTCGCGGGATTGACACACGGCACTCCGCTCAGCCGCACCAGCTCCAGGACGGTGCGATGGCGTGGGTCCGGGCGGATGGCGCCCACGCGCCAGAAGACGCCGTCCACTCGCACCGCCGCCTCGCGGGTGATGCACCACAGGACGCCCTCGCGCAGCACCCAGCAGGAGTCCTGGAGTCGGACCGGGATGACCTCGGCCTCGGGGAAATACGTCGGCCAGTGTCGCTCGCCGTTGACGACCACGATGTTGGGGCGCATCTGCTCCTCGGGAGGGGGCGGCGGTCGCCGCTGGCCACGCGGGGACTGCTTCCGCGCGCGAGCTGTCGTGACAGCTCGGGAAAGCATCCACTGTTCGCAGGCTGGGGAAAAGGCGCCAGGGCATCCGAGTGTACGGGCCTTGTCTGTTTTACGGCCGCTCTTACCGCGGGACTCGCGGCAGTGGGCGCGCGGCCAGCCTCTGCGAGAGACGCTGGCTGCTTCGCGTTCCCGGTCTCCCGGGGGTTGCTACCTTAGGACCGTTATAGAGGGCGTGTCGGACTCATACGGCCAGACACCCCGGCGACAAAGATTCACTGCGTGTTCTCGCAGCGGTGCCACGCCTGACGACGTCTCACGCAATGTCTGACAGCGGACGTGCTCGCCTGCGCGCGCTCAGGGTCAGGTGGGCGTTCACTTCGTGTCTCGATGCGTGAAGCCTCATCAAAATCAAATACCCGGGGTGGTTTCTTTCTCTAGGATGGCTGTGTCAGCGGCGACCCGCTCGCGACGCTCCCCCTCGATTCCCCACCAACGAGCTCCCCCATGCCCGTGACTTCCTGGAACATCGACCCCGCGCATTCCTCTGTCCTGTTCATCGCTCGCCACATGGTGGTGGCGCGTGTCCACGGCCGCTTCGAGCGCGTCTCCGGCGTGCTGCGCGTGGACGCCGAAAAGCCCACGCAAGGCGAAGTCGAGGTGAGCGCGGAGACGGCCAGCATCTACACGGGCTCGCCGGACCGTGACACGCATCTGCGCTCGCCCGACTTCCTGGACGTGGAGGGCGCGCCGAAGCTCACCTTCCGCAGCACGGGCCTGGAGCCCACCGGCGGCTCGGGCTTCCGGCTCCTGGGGGAGTTGACCATCCGCAACGTGACGAAGCCCGTCGTGTTCGAGGCGCGCCACACCGCCACGTCGAAGGACCCGTGGGGCAGCACGCGGCTCATCTACACGGCCAAGGGCACCATCAACCGCTCCGACTACGGCATCCGTTGGAACAAGACGCTCGACAACGGCGGGTGGCTCGTCGGCGAGAAGGTGGATGTCGAACTGGACATCCAGGCCGTGCCCGCCGCGAGCTGACGTCTGGCTTCAAGGCGAGGGAAGGAAGTCGGCCACCACGGCGGCGTGGTCCGAGCCGCCGAACCCACGACTTCCTTCACGGGCCGCGCGGAACGTGCCCGGCACATAGGTGCCGCTGGCGGCGTTCGCGACGAACAGGTGGTCGATGGCCTGCTTCTGCCCGGAGTACATATAGGTCCAGGTCTGGTCATCCGGCCTGTCCTTCGCCACGCGCAGCAGGGCCGCGTCGCGCTCCAGGGCGTTGATGGGCGCGGAGCCGGGCACGTCGTTGAGGTCTCCGCCCAGCACCACCAGCGCCTTCGGTGCGCGCGCGGCGGCCTGCGAGACGACGACCCGAGTCGTATCGGCTTCCGCGTACCGGCGGCCCGGGTCGTCATCCACCTTCGAGCGGAAGTGCGCGGCGAAGACGATGACCTCCTTGCCCCGCACGTCCAGGTGCACCTCCAAGAGCTCGCGCGAGAAGCGCGTCGTCGAGCCATCCGGCCGGGTCAGGACGCGGTCGCGATGGCTGCCCACGGAGGTGATGGGGAAGGCGGACAGCACCGCCACGTCCACGGACGCCGTGCCCCCCGTCTCACCCAGGATGGCGTGAGGGAACTCCGGCAGCCGCGCCTGGAGCGCATCGAGTCCCACCTGGGTCTCCACCTCCGCGAGCATCACCACGTCCGCGTCGAGCGTGCTGATGGAGGTGGCCAGTCGACCCACCTGGGCGTCGAACTCGGCCTGGGTGGGAAGCGCCTCGTACTCGGAGCCGCCGCACTTGCCGGAGTCGCAGACGGTGTCGAAGAGCCGGTGCACATTGAACGCGGCGATGCGCACGCTGCCCTCGGGCCGCAGCGGCTCGCCACCGCCGCAATCTCCATAGGGGCACTGGGGTGCGGGGCCTGGGTTCTCCGGAGGGGCACGTCCCTCACAGCCGAACAGGCCGAGCAGCAATCCCAAGACCACCGGGGCGCGGCGAAGGGAAGAGACGGAAGCGCCGACGACGGCCGAGCGGTGCGGGCCACGGATGGGGAGCGGATGCATTCGGCGGGCAGAGTACCACCGCGAGGGGGAGCGGCCGTGCCTGGGGCCGCCGCCGTCCTCGATTGCACTCGGGGAATGAGCTGGTAGGGTCCCGCGCCGTTGACGCACGCCCGGCATTGTCCTGGGGGCGACCTCTCGGCGAGGCCACGAGGGAGCGGGCGGTGGAGGTCCCAGGGGCGGCCGGTTACGCCTTTCCTCGGGGATGCGTGGCGGGCACCGCGGGTGCTGATTCTGTCGGAGGAGGCGTGGACATGTTCTGGGAGATTCTCATTGGCGCCGCGGTGATGACGCTCGTCACGGTGCTCTTCACGGGGCCTGGGATGTGGAGCTCCAGCTGGGGCTGGAAGAACGACAAGCAGAAGGGGAAGGACCCGTCCAAGCCGGACGTGTAGCCGCCCCCCGGGAGCGAGCGGACAGGGGCTCCCTCCTACGGTTCCGTGGCCGCCATGCCCAGGCGCTCTCGAGCGTGGCCCACCCGGGCGTCCAGCTCCACGCGTTGCTCCGTGCTCAGCTTCGCGCGTCCCTGTCCCACGCCGCCCTCGTGGATGAAGGCGCCCTTGCCCTGGAGTGCCGCTTGGGGGCCGCGCATGTCGAAGCGCTCGTTGTGCTGCTTCATGTAAGCGAGGCCGCACTTCTCCAGGATGTCGCCCAGCCGCGACTAGTCGAGCGGCAGCCCGCAGAACGCGGCCACCCGCCGCACGCTTGCCTCCAGGTCCTGAGTCAGGTCCTCGTAGCGCAAGTGCAGGACGTTGCGGTCCCGGTGGTGCGGCCACCAGGACTCGAGGTGCCGGAGCCACGGGTCGTCCTCGTCCATCACCACGCGGAAGAAGCTGCCGAAGTCGATGGGCGCTTCCTCCAGCAAGCAGTGGTGGTGGTAGAGCGAGCCCAGCGAGTCCGCCGCGTTGACAGGTTCCGGCGCGTCCAGCAGGGGCTCCCTGGTGGCATCCCGTGGCAGCATCTCCAGGAAGGGGGACACCTGGCTGATGTGCTCGAACTCGCCGCGGCCCTGGGTGGCGAGCTGAAAGACAATCATCTGCATCCAGGTCGTCCCGGCCTTGGGGCTGGCGGCGATGTAGATGTCTCCGGCTCTCGGCTTGAGCCAGACATATCTCAAGCGGACCCAGCGAAGCCGCTCGGCGGTCACCAGCAACCAGCGCGACAGCCAGGTGAGTCCGAGGAGGGACTGTCGCAGCAGGAAGCGCAGCCAGGGGCGGCTGATCGGCATGGGAGAGGCCAGTGACGACATTGCCGATGACTATGCACAAACACCGCGACACGGCCCTCATGATGTTCAGTAATTTATTGGCAGGTGCCCGGACAGTCCGCGCCGCCCGAAGTGGGTGAGCAGGAGTCCGTGGTGTCGTCCACGCATCGGGCCTCGGAGTCGGAGCAGCCGCCGAGGAAGCCGCCGCAGCACTCCACATAGCCTTCGGGCACGTCACACGTGGAGGGGTAGGAGGTGCAGCTTCCCGTCGCGGACCGGGCGAACACCGCCACCTGGACGCAAGCGCCCTCGTCGTCGTCCGAGCCACAGCCGCTCCATAGCAGCGCGCCCAGCACCAGTCCTGCCCGCATGGATTTGTTCATGGAGGGCATCTTGGGGGACTCCGGCTCCGACGGTGTTTTTAACTCCGTGATGGTGTCGAGCGGATGACGTCATGACACGAGGTCTTCGACGAGGTGCTCGCTGAGGTCTCCCGACTCCTGGCTGAATTGCATGCGTTCATTGATTTCTTGGGCGCCCATTCCAGGCTGGGCGTAGGTCTCCGCGAGAAGCGCTTGAAGGCCGTTCTTGCCGAACGCGTCCCGACATGCCTCCTTTGCTGCGCCGAGCAGCGAGGGAATGCCACGCTCGGGATGCGGGAGGCTGTCCGCCATGGCGATGCGCGCTGCCAGATGAATGTGCTCGCGGTGTGCATGAAACAAGCGCGGTGGTGCGAGCCTGGAGGTCCTGAAGAGGCCTGTGAGGACGCTTGGTCCGCACTCTCGTACGAACGTGGCAACGCGCTGCCTGCTCCTTGAGTCGTGCTCCCAGCGGTCGAGCACCTGTTGCCCTTGGTGTTCAAGTGATTCGAGGACGACGTATTCGCCGGATTGCAGTGAGTTGCTCAGTGCAGGCAAGCCGTGGTCCTCCCTCGAGGAACTGTCGATGAGCACGAACTTCTTGTGCCCGAGGATGAGCCGCCGCATCGTGTCGAGTGATGAGTCCAGCAACCGCAGAGAACCCGGGCTGGTGAGCACGTCAAACTCACAGGGACTTCCCTGGCCCATTCTCCACTCCGCGCTTGACTTGTCCACCAATGCCGCCCGCTCGGCGTAG
Organism: Myxococcus eversor; assembly: GCF_010894455.1. Taxonomy (GTDB): domain Bacteria; phylum Myxococcota; class Myxococcia; order Myxococcales; family Myxococcaceae; genus Myxococcus; species Myxococcus eversor. Next base: position 366,669 of record NZ_JAAIXY010000005.1, read on the forward strand.
GCATGGATGGCTCGGCACGCCAGCCGAGAGTATGCCGACGTTCGTCCCGACCTGGCGGGCTTCTTCCCGCTGTCCATCCAGGCATAGACATCGTCGAGGCTGAGCTCGTGCTTCTCTTCCAGCTCTTTGCTAATCAATCGTTGAGAGTAGGCGCTCGCGGCTCCCGCGTACCCGATGATGGCGATGCCAATGCGGGTGATGCCGGCGAGCGGGCTGTCTTGGGTCAGGAACGTGCTGTGCACAGCCTCCACCCCTCCTGCGAACAGGAGGCTTCGATAAATGCTCTCCATCTCCTCGGGCAGGGCCCTGTACAGCCCTGCTTCCCGAGGAGCCCCTGGGCGTCCCCGAATGCGAGGGCGCCACTCGACAGTGGGTCGCGGGACGTCAGGAGCCTCGGCCTGTGCGAGTTCATACCGGAATCGAGTCATCGCCTGCTCGATTTCGATGCCCTGGGTCCAGGTGTCGAGGTCAAGTGCTGTGCCCAGGTCCTCTCCGAATTCCGCCAGGAAGTCCGTGTCCCACTGGAGTTCATCATGGTCCAGGAGGGGCTTTTCACGAGGCATCTGCTCGTCTGGAATGGGCTTGTCAGTCCCGGGAGTCGCTGGGGCTCCTGGGACAGAGTCTGTGTTCTCGTCCGCCCGCGTGCGCAGCAAGGCGTCTACGACCTCGAGGTGGTGGAGGATCTCCACCAATGCCGTGAGGTTCACTTCAAAGTCCTTGGCGAGCTGGGCCGCCTGCATGGCGAAGCGCGCGCCAGCCGGACGTCGGCAGAGAGACAGCCACTGGAGTTGCTCCTCCGTGCAGCCCAGGTCTACCGCGAGTTGCGAATCGGTTCGCCGCTCCATCTCTCGAAAGCGTTCGAAGGCATGGCCGAGCGTCCACGACTCGCGTGAGCAGCGTCGCACCGCAGGCTCAAGCCAATCAGGTGTCGTCATCGACATTGTCCTTTCCAAGGCGCTGTAACCGCTTCATCAAACGGTCGCGGTGGCGCTTCACCTGACGCCGGCGCTCGTCCTCTGGTAGCAGCCCCAAGGAGAGCGCCTCCGCGAGCCGCTCAGTGGAACTTTCGCCTTGGAGCACGAGCCGAAGGAATTGCTGATCCCGCGGTGAAAGTCCGGAGCGCTCCATTCTCTCCACGAGCCGACGGGCTTCCACGGTGGCCTCCATCGCCTCATTCGGAGGCCTGAGGGTGAGTTCGAATTCGCCCGCGTATTTTCGTTCCCGCAGTCCCCGCTTCTTCGTGGAACGGTGTTGGTCCAGAACCCCCTTCTTGGCGGCTTGAGTCAGATAGGTGGAGAGCCGGCTCCGGAGTGGATCGAAACGCTCGGGGTTTTTCAGGTAGTCGAACACCGCGTCGACGGCGGCGTCATGGGCATCTTCCCTTTGGCACGGCATTTCTCGGGTCACTACGTGGATGATGCTGTCCATGAATGCGCGGAGGACAAAGACGGGAGTTGCCACATCACCTTGGAGGACCTTCGCGTGCAGAGCATCTTCCTCTGCTCGTGATGGATAGGGCATTCCCACAACCTCTCCGGGAGCATGTTGCTCCGCTTACGCATCGTTCGCGTCGCGCGTGCTCTTTCGTCACCACTCGAAGGAGTTCGACGCCTGCTCGGTCGGGCATCGCCGTCAGAGGTAGATTCCCGGCCGCCTCCGAGTCTCTACCTCCCGGGTGGTATGCCCAGCAGGACAGGGTTGTGATGACATCGTGTTGATGCGGGAGCGGAGGAGGTTGTCTCCGTGCCCGTGCTGGTTCGAAGGTGCCCAGGTGGCTCGGGCTCGTCTTCGTGGGAGAGGCAGCCAACCGAGCAGGGCGCTCATTTGTCATCAATTCAGCCGTCCCCTGAGGTCCCCCGGGCATGTCAGAGGCGCGGTGTAAGGGTGATACGTCATGGACTTCGCGACGCTCGAAACCCTGCGACTGAAGCATCCCGCATGGCGGCTGCTCGTCGCGGACCACGCCACCCTCATCGTCAGCTTCCTGCACCGCGTCTTCGTCGAGTCCAACGCCCGTGCCATCCCCCAGCGGGAGCTGGAACTGCGCCTGGAAGACCACCTCCACGCCCTCCGAGAGCAGCGCGGACAGGCCGCCTTCCCTCGTGGGGCCGGTGCGTATCTGGACGACTGGGCCGCTGACGGCGCGGGCTGGCTGCGCAAGTTCTATCCGCCCGACACGGATGAGCCGCACTTCGACCTGACGCCCGCGGCGGAACGTGCCATCCGCTGGCTGATGCAGCTCACCGAGCAGCCTTTCGTGGGCACCGAATCCCGACTGCTCACCGTCTTCCACCTCCTCCAGGAGATGGTCGAAGGCACGGACCCGGACCCCGAGGCCCGGCTCGCGGAGCTGGAGCGCCGCAAGACCGAGGTGGAGGCCGAGATCTCCCGCGTACGCGCCGGGCACCTGGACCTGATGGACGAGTCCGCCCTCAAGGACCGCTTCCAGCAGATGTCAGACACCGCTCGGGGTCTGCTGTCGGACTTCCGCGCGTTGGAAGATGGCTTCCATGCGTTGGACCGGCGCGTTCGTGAGCGTATCGCGACGTGGGAGGGGACTCGCGGCGAACTCCTGGAAACGGTGCTGGGGGAACGTGACGCCATCAGCGGCTCGGACCAGGGGCGAAGCTTCCGCGCCTTCTGGGACTTCCTCATGTCGCCCGAGCGGAAGGACGCTCTCAGCCGGAATCTGGAGCGCGTCCTGGCACACCCGGCGATTCAGTCGCTCCAGCCGGACCCGCGCCTGCCGCGCATCCACTTCGACTGGCTGGAAGCGGGGGAGCATACCCAGCGCACCGTGGCGAGGCTGTCCGGGCAGCTCCGCCGCTTCCTGGATGACCGCGTCTGGTTGGAGAACCGTCGCATCCTCCAGGTGCTGCGCGGCATCGAGAAACACGCCCTCGCCGTGCGCGCGCATCCTCCCTCCGCGTCCTTCATGTCGTTGGACGAGCTGGCACCCACGCTCGAACTGCCGCTGGAGCGGCCTTTGTACTCACCGCCAGGACGCACCCGGATGGCGGATGAGGAGGTACTGGAAGCGACCGATGACGTCCCCTCGGAGGCCCTCTTCAATCTCGCCTTCATCGACAAGTCCCAGCTGCGGGCACACGTGCGAGAGGCGCTCCGGTCTCGCGAGCAGATCTCCCTGGCGGAGCTGGTGCGGGAGCATCCACTGCAACACGGCCTCGCCGAGCTGGTCGTCTACCTCAGCCTCGCCTCGGAAGACCGCCATTCCTTGGTCGATGAAGCGCGCACACAAGAACTCTTCTGGACCGATGCGAGCGGCCATGGCCGCCGCGCCACCCTTCCCCTGGTGATCTTCCTCCGATGACGACCCCTGTCCCGCGTCTTCCAGAACCCCCCGATACGTTGTCCCTCGTGGTGGTCTCGCTCTTGAAGGGCGTCGTCTATCGCGAGGACAACTCCGCGCTGTGGCAGTCCCTGCTCCAACTGCAGGCCCGCGTGAGGGACCAGGTGTCCGTGTTGGGGCTGCGGCTGATGCTCGACGAGTCGGAGGGCCACGCGTTCCTGCGACAACACTCGGAGGGCGAGGGTGTGACCGACCTGCCAAGGCTCATCGCGCGCAGACAGCTGGGGTATGGGCTGAGCCTGTTGCTCGCGCTGCTGCGAAAGAAGCTGGCGGACGCGGACGCCGCGGCCGGTGGCGGCCGGCTGGTGCTCCGTCGCCACGAGCTGCAAGAGCTGGTGAAGATGTTCCTCCCGGAGGGCACCAACGAAGTCCGATGGGCGGAACGGGTGAACCAAGACCTCGAGCGCGCGGTGGAGATGGGTTTCCTCCGGAGGATGGGGGAGGAGGACACCTTTGAGGTCCGCCGCATCCTCAAGGCGTTCGTCGATGCGCAGTGGTTGGAGGACTTCGAGCAGCGGCTCGCTGCCTACCGCGTTCAGCTCGTCGAGAAACAACAAGGAGGTGGGGAATGAGCACGGTGCGTCCTCTCACGCAGGCGGACTTCTTGGATGTCAGTGCGCCCAACGAGCGCGCTGGGTTCCGACTGCATCGGTTCGAGGTCTACAACTGGGGCACCTTCCACCAGCGCTCGTGGCACCTGGCGCTCCAGGGGGAGAGCGGGCTGCTCACAGGAGATATCGGCTCGGGCAAGTCGACGCTGGTGGACGGGCTGGTGACGTTGTTCGTACCGCCCCAGAAGCTCGCCTACAACAAGGCTGCCGGCGCGGAGGCGCGGGAGCGTTCCCTGCGCTCCTATGTGCGAGGCCAGTACAAGTCCGAGCGCGGCGAAGGCGGGCAGGGCGCCAGGCCCGTCTTCCTTCGTGAGGCGCCGACCTACTCCGTGCTGCTCGCCCACTTCCACAACGAGGGCTATGGCCAGGACGTCACGCTCGCCCAGGTCCTGTGGCTGCGCGAGCCGGAGGGACAGCCCGCGCGGCTGTACATCGTCGCGGATGGCAAACTCTCCATCGCCGAGCACTTCTCGCGCTGTGGCTCGGACCTGAATGCCTTGAAGAAGCGGCTCAAGGGCCTCGCGCGGGAGGTGCATGAGACATTCCCTCCCTATCAGGCAGCCTTCCGACGCCGTTTCGGGCTGGAGAATGAGCAGGCGTTGGACCTGTTCCTCCAGACGGTGTCCATGAAGTCCGTGGGTAACCTGACGGACTTCGTGCGCCAGCACATGCTGCCTCCCTTCGACGTGGAGACGCGGCTCGCGGCCCTCATCGGGCACTTCGATGACCTCCATCGCGCACACGAGGCGGTCCTCAAGGCGAAGCGACAGGTGAGCCGACTCGAGCCGCTGGTGGCGGACCATGAGCGTTTCACCGCTCTCTCCGCGGAGCTCGATTCGCTGCGAAGCTGCCGCGATGCCCTGAGACCCTGGTTTTCCGAGCAGAAGGCTCGACTGCTGGATGTGCGGCTGGCCAGCCTGGACGCGGAGCGCGAGCAGGTGCGCATCGAGTCTGAGCAGGTGAGGGAGCAGCGCGAGCGGCAGGGCGCGGACCGGGATCGACTGCGCCAGTCCATCTCCGCCAACGGAGGAGATCGCTTGGAGACGGAGAAGGCGGAGTTGGTCCAGCGCCGACATGAGCGGGATGAACGCGTGCGCAAGGCGGACCGCTACGCGCGGATGGCTCAGGCGGTGGGGCTGCCGGCCGCGACCGAGCTGGAAATCTTTCTCTCCAATGCGCGCACCGCCCAACTCCAACGCGAGTCGACCACGAGCGAGCTGGCGGAAGCGCAGAACATGCGCACGGAGGTCGTCATGGACCTGCGTGACCTGAAGAGAGCGCACGACGCCGTGTCCGTGGAGCTCGAGGCGCTCCGCCGACAGCGCTCCAACATCCCCGCGCGCTTCCTCAGCCTCCGCACCCGAATGTGCGAGGCCCTCCAACTGTCCGAGGGCACGGTCCCGTTCGCTGGAGAGCTGCTGCGAATCCGTGACGAGGAGCAGGACTGGACGGGGGCCATCGAGCGCGTGCTGTACTCGCTGGGTGTCTCCCTGCTGGTTCCCGACTCCGAATATGCGCGGGTGAGTCAGTGGGTGGACCGCACTCATTTGAACGAGCGGATTGTTTACTACCGCGTCCGGGAAGAGGGCCTGGCGCGAGTCACTCCGGCGAGAGCCGAGTCACTTCCTCACAAGCTGGCCCTCAAGCCGGGTTCCCTCATGGCGCCATGGCTGGAGGCGCAACTTGCCCGTCAATTCGACTACACGTGTTGCGACACGACGGAGCAGTTCATGCGCTCGCGTCAGGCGCTCTCCCGCTCGGGGCAGGTGAAGTCGGGCGGAGAGCGGCACCTGAAGGACGACCGGCACCGCATCGACGACCGTTCCCAGTGGGTGCTGGGGTGGACGAACGACACCAAGCGTCAGGCGCTGGAGTCGGAGGCGCGGGCCCTGGAGACGCGAATCCTGGCGGCGACCGCGCGGTGGGAGTCGCTCGAACAGCGCTGCTCGAACCTTCAGTCCCAGGCCGAGCAGTTGGGGCAGCTCGCCGTTTTCGACACCTTCCGGGAGCTCGACTGGCGCTCTGTCGTCAGCGACATCGACCGGCGGGAGGCGCGGCTCAAGGCCCTGGAGAGCGAGTCCGACGTGCTCAGGGGCTTCGAGCGGGAGCTGGCAGTCGTCGAGAAGGAGCTGGCGGCGACGGAGCAGGCATTGAAGCTGGTGGAGAAGCGGCAGGGGCGACTGGAGGAGAAGGAGGACGCGACGCGACGGACGCTGGCGGCGTGCCAGCGAACGATGGGGGAGGGCTCCGAGTCCATCAGGGCCTGCTACCCGCGAGTGGCCACGCTCTGCGCGGAGGGCCTGGGTGACGCCGTGCTCGAGGCGGATGCATGCGACGAGCGGGAGCGGCAGGTGCGTGAACGGCTCCAATCGCGCATCGACGGCGAGGCGCGAAAGCAGGAGCGGGTGCGTGATGCCCTCCTGTCCTCGATGCAGGCCTATCGCACGGAGTTCCCACTGGAGACCCAGGAGCTGGCGGCGAGCTTGGAGGCGGCGCCGGAATACGTGATGTTGCTCGGCGCATTGCGCGCGGATGACCTGCCTCGCTTCGAGGCGCGCTTCAAGAGCCTCTTGAACGAGAACACCATCCGCGAGGTGGCGAACTTCCAGGCGCAGCTTCACCGGGAGCGCCACGGCATTCGCGAACGCGTGGACACCATCAATCGTTCGCTCCGGGCCATCGACTACAACCCGGACCGCTACATCATCCTGGAACTGGTGCCGACGGTGGACGCGGACATCCGCGACTTCCAGCAGGACCTGCGGGCCTGCACGGAAAGCACGCTCACGGGGTCGGAGGACGACGCGTACTCCGAACAGAAGTTCCTGGAAGTGAAGCGCATCATCGAGCGCTTCCGTGGGCGCGTGGGGGAATCCGAGGCGGACGCGAAGTGGACCCAGCGCGTGACGGACGTGCGCAACTGGTTCAGCTTCTCCGCCTCGGAGCGCTGGCGCGCGGACGACCAGGAGCACGAGCACTACGCGGACTCGGGCGGCAAGTCGGGCGGACAGAAGGAGAAGCTCGCGTACACGGTACTGGCCGCGAGTCTGGCCTACCAGTTCGGTTTGCAGTGGGGGGAGACGCGCTCGCGTTCGTTCCGCTTCGTGGTCATCGATGAGGCCTTCGGTCGGGGTTCGGACGAGTCCGCGGCCTACGGGCTGGAGCTGTTCCGGCGCCTGGACCTGCAACTGCTCATCGTGACGCCGCTGCAGAAGATTCGCGTCATCGAGCCGTATGTGGCCAGCGTGGGCTACGTCCACAACGAGGAGGGCCGCCACTCGCGGGTGCGCAACCTGACCATCGAGCAGTACCACGCGGAGCGCGAGGCCCGGAGCGCATGAGTCAGGGGCGCTCATGGACCACGCCAGCGGACGTCCGGGAGCGGGTCCGGCGCGACTGGGATTCGGGGCACATCCTCGCGGCACCGCTCTCGGGCGAGCCCCTCTTTCCGCTCCCTCTCCCACTGCGCCGGCCGGAAGGCGCGGAGCTCGCGGCACGATTCGACGAAGCCCGTCAGTGGGTCCGTGCATGGGAGGGGGTGTCCCAGGACGGTTCGGGCCTGTGCGTGGAATGGACGGAGGTGCGTCACCGCCAGCTCGGCGCGAACCGGGTTCCTCGGAGTGTCATCGTCCCCACCCGGGACGTGGCGCTCGCGTTGTTGCGCAAGTCGCTAGAGGCCCGGCGCTTCGATGCGCTGGCGAACGTGACACTCACTCGCTACCCGTCGCTGCGCGAGTGGTTGGTCCGGCGACCCAAGGTGCTCCTGGCTCACATGGACGCGTGGGAGCGGGTGCTCCTGGTGTTGGACTGGCTGCTCGCGAACCCTCAATCAGGGCGGTACCTGAGGCAGGTGGACCTCCCAGGGCTGGACTCGAAGTTCATCGAGCACCACAAGGGGCTCCTGATGGAGCTTCAGGAGCAGGTGCAGCCATCCGTGCGAGAGCGCATCCCGGCGCGTGATTTCGAGTCCCGTTTCGGGCTGTGCGCGAAGCCGCGCCGCGTCCGCCTTCGCTTCCTCGACCCCGCTCTCTACGTCGAAGGACTGTCCGACCTGGAGGTGACGGTCTCCGAATTGGCGGTGCTGCGGCCTCGCGTCGAGCGCGTGTTCATCACCGAGAACGAGGTCAATGGCCTCGCATTCCCCCGCATCGCGAGGAGTCTGATCATCTTCGGCCTGGGCTACAGACTGGAGCCGCTTGGCGCGCTGCCCTGGCTGTCCGCCACCTGCACGTACTACTGGGGCGACATCGACACGCACGGCTTCGCCATCCTTGACCGATTGCGCGCGCACCATCCCCACGTCCGCTCCATGCTGATGGACCGTGACGTGCTTCTTGCGCACACGGCGCAATGGGTGGAGGAGCCCGGGCCTCACCGGGGCTCGCTGTCGCGGCTGACTGAATCGGAGGCGGAGCTTTACGAGGACCTGCGATGTCATCGACTGGCTGAGCGCGTTCGCCTGGAGCAGGAGCACATCGGCTTCCGCTGGGTGGAGAACACCCTGGCCCGGTTGTCCGAGTGAGTCACGGAGAGCCCCCGTGGACTCGGGGACTCGCGTCTTGACGCACTGGGACCGCTTCGCTACGAAGGCGCGATGACTACAATCGTCGGTGTCGTAGGCCGTGAGATTCTGGACAGTCGCGGCAATCCCACTGTCGAAGTCGATGTCATCCTCGAGAACGGCATTCGCGGTCGCGCCGCGGTCCCCTCCGGTGCCTCCGTGGGCACTCACGAGGCCGTGGAGCTGCGGGACGGCGACAAGGGCCGCTACCTCGGCAAGGGCGTGCTGAAGGCCGTCGCCGCAGTGAACAACGAGCTGTTCAACGCGGTCCGTGGAATGGACGCGGAGGCGCAGCTCCAAATCGACCAGACGATGATTGCCCTCGACGGCACGCCGAACAAGAAGAAGCTCGGCGCCAATGCCATCCTCGGCGTGTCGCTGGCCGTGGCGAAGGCCGCCGCCGCCGCGCGCGGGCTGCCGCTCTACCGCTACGTGGGAGGCGTCTCCGCCAACCTGCTGCCCGTGCCGATGATGAACATCATCAACGGCGGCGCGCACGCGGACAACCCCATCGACTTCCAGGAGTTCATGATCATGCCCGTGGGAGCCAGGTCGCTCTCCGAGGCGGTGCGCATGGGCGCCGAGGTCTTCCACACCCTGAAGAATGGCCTGTCCGAGGCCGGCCACGGCACCAACGTGGGCGACGAGGGCGGCTTCGCGCCGAACCTCAAGAACGCCGAGGAAGCGCTCGACTTCATCATGAAGTCCATCGAGAAGGCCGGCTACCGCCCCAATGAGGACATCGCCCTGGCGCTGGACTGCGCCGCCAGCGAGTTCTTCAAGGACGGCGTCTACGACTACGAGGGCGAAGGCAAGAAGCGCTCCGTCGAGGACCACGTGAAGTACCTGGAGGGGCTGGCGGCGAAGTACCCCATCGTCTCCATCGAGGACGGCCTGGCCGAGGACGACATGGCCGGCTGGAAGCTGCTCACGGACCGCATCGGCAAGAAGGTCCAGATTGTCGGCGACGACCTCTTCGTCACCAACGTGACGCGGCTGGCCGACGGCATCAAGAACGGCATCGCGAACTCCATCCTGGTGAAGGTCAACCAGATTGGGACGCTGTCGGAGGTCATGGCCGCCGTGGAGATGGCGCACAAGGCCGGCTACACCGCCGTGATGTCCCACCGCTCCGGCGAGACGGAGGACGCCACCATCGCGGACCTGGCCGTCGCCACCAACTGCGGTCAAATCAAGACGGGCTCGCTGTCCCGCGCGGACCGCACCGCCAAGTACAACCAGCTCATCCGCATCGAGCAGGAGCTGGGCAAGTCCGCCCGCTACGGCGGTCGCTCCGTGCTGCGCGTGCGCTCCTGAGCCTCGCACCGGCGGCCGGGCGAAGTCGTCCGGCCGTCGTGCCGTCCGTCAATCGGGGGAGCGCTCCTCCCTCGTGACGGGGGGCTCACGCCGCGAGCCCCAGGTTGCGCCGCACCGCCGGCTGCCTCACCTTCCAGATGAGGCTGTCGACGATGTAGTGGTGGAAGTTGAGCGTCTGGACGATGAGCAGGCTGGCCGCCGGAATCCACCCGAGTCCCTTGAGGATGAAGGTGTAGAGCAGCGCGGAGATGGCGATGCAGACCACCAGGTAGTGCACCATCCACCGGCTCTGGCTGAGCGTGGAGAGGAACCGGTGCGCCGGGCTCACCTTGTCCGCGAAGCGGCGGTTGTGGAACAGCCAGACGATGAGGATGTACTGCGCGTTGTGCCACACGTTGAGCCCCAGCCAGCCCGTCTCCAGGCTGGGGATGACGAAGTAGCCCAGGGTGAACATGCCCGCGTGCGTCGCCAGGTAGAGCGTCTGCGCGGGGCTGCCGGCGCCGGAGCGCAGCGCCCGTGCCTGGAACACCGCCCAGGCCGCCACCGCCACCAGCGCGCTGGCCGCGGCCACCCACGCCACCTCCTGGGGCACCGGCAGCATGCGCACGTCCAGCTTGAGGAAGGTGGTGGAGCCCTGCGCGGAGCGGTGCAGCAGTCCCGCCAGGGGTAACAGGTACAGCATCCACACCGTGGCGGGGTTGTCCGACGGCGGCCTGCGCGAGGCCCGGTCCATGATGCGGCTGACGCCGTAGCTCTGCCGCAGGTAGTGCCACCCCTGCCAGTAGAAGTAGATGCTCATCAGCGGCCAGACGCCGGCGAGCTGGTACACGGCGAACGTCCCGCTGAAGACGATGAGCGGCAGCACCCAGATGTGGAAGCGGTGCTGCTGCCGGCTCTCCCCGTCGAAGCCCAGGCGCGTGAAGGTCGACACCACGTGGTGGTAGCCGAGCAGCCACACGTCGATGGTCAGCAGCAGCGGGAATAACGAGGGCTTCGCCAGCGCGGCCAGGGCGAAGACAACTCCCAGCAACGCGGTCCCCACGATGAAGAGAAGGTCGAATCGGGGATTGCGAACCCAACCCCACGACAGCTCCGAGGTGTCCGTTCGTGTGCTCACGGCGCCGGATGATAGGGCTTGCGCCGAGTTCCTGTAAATCGTGCAATGTCGGCAAGTGTGGTCATGGGCAATCAGGGGTGATTATTCTTCTGGTCTGGTAATGGTGTGTCTGTTTGTTTTGATTGTCTTCACAGGCCTCGCGGCATGATGCAGAGTGCGCGCAACTCCACCCGAGGGGAGCGCCCGTGAAGACACTTCTCGTCACCCAGGCGGACCTGCGCAAGCTCGTGCATGAGGTGGGAATCGATGCCCTGATGGACCAGGTCATCGAGGCGGTGGAGGGCGCCTTCCGCGCGTTCGACACGTCGAGGACGGAGCTGCGGCAGCGGGACGGTTTCACGCTGCGCAATGCTCGGACAGGCGTGCTGGAATGGATGCCGGTGATGCGTCAGGGTGAAACAATTACAATCAAAGTGGTGGGCTACAACCCGCTGAATCCCAGGCGCTATGGGGTTCCCACCATCATCGCGACCAACAGTGTCTATGACTGTGAGACGGGGCATCTGATGGCGGTGGTGGACGGGGTGTTGGCCACGGCGTTGCGCACGGGGGCGGCGTCCGCCATCGCGAGTCGCCATCTGGCGGACCCGGACAGTCGGGTGGTGGGGCTGGTGGGGTGTGGGGCGCAGGCCGTCACGCAGTTGCATGCGTTGTCCCGCGTGTTCAGCATCCAACGGGTGCTTGCCTTTGACGTGGACCCCGTGGCGCAGCGGTCCTTTCCCAAGCGCGTGGGTTTCCTGGGGTTGGACGTGCGCGCGGTGCCGCTGGAGACGGTGGAGGCGGAGGCGGACATCCTCTGCACGGTGACGTCCGTGGGCGTGGGAGAGGGGCCGGTGCTGGAGGACGGACGGCTGCGGCCGTGGCTGCATGTCAACGCGGTGGGCTCGGACCTGCCGGGGAAGGTGGAGCTGCCGCGCTCGCTCCTGGAGCGCAGCCTGGTGTGTCCGGACTTCCTTCCCCAGGCGCTCGTGGAGGGCGAGTGCCAGCAGCTCCGGCCCGAGCAGGTGGGCCCGAGCATCATCGAAGTGGTGCAGAACCCCGAGCGTCATCGGGACTGGCGCAAGCGCTCCACGGTGTTCGACTCCACGGGCTTCTCGCTGGAGGACGAGGCGGTGACGCGCGTCCTCACGGAGCTGGCCCGGAGGCATGGCCTGGGCATGGACGTGGAGCTGGAGTGCCTCGCGGGGGATGCGATGGACCCGTATGACCTGCTCTTGCCGGGCCAGGGTGTCCAGGCCGGTGAGGAGGCGCCAGGCGACTCCCGACACAAGGTCCGCGTGGCCTGAATCGCGCTTCTCTTCCTCTCATTGCCTCTCACGCGGGAGTCCCGTGACTCGCCCGGCGGTGTCGCGGGGACTCGAGGAGCACCATGTCGCAGAGCGAGCAGTCCACCCGTCCGAAGGTGGAGCGAGCGGGGCGCCGGCCTCCGTTGGTGCACCAGCCGCACGGTGGCGTGGTGGAGCAGTCCTTCGTGCAGCAGCGGCTGTGGTTCCTCGCGCAGCTCGACTCGGAGGGGCTCGCCTACAACGCTCCCTTCGCCGCGAGGCTGAAGGGGCGGCTGGACGTGAAGGCGCTGGAGGAGGCGTTCCGCGCGGTGATGCGGCGGCACGAGTCGCTGCGAACGACCTTCGGTGAAGTCGACGGCACGCCGGTGCAGCGCATCCACGAGGTCGTTGAGTTCGAGCTGCGCATGGAGGACGTGGCGGACGGAGAGGTGCTGGCGCGCGTGGAGGAGGAGGCGCGACGGCCCTTCGATTTGGAGCGAGGCCCGTTGCTGAGGGCCAAGGTGTTGAGGGTGCGGGAGGACGAGCACGTGCTGGTGTGGGTGGTGCACCACATCGTGTTCGACGGGTGGTCGGTGGGAGTGCTGGAGCGGGAGCTGAGCGAGGCGTACTCGGGGAAGGGGGGCGACGAGCGACGCGTGGAGGTCCAGTACGCGGACTTCGTGAGGTGGCAGCGGGAGTGGTTGAAGGGAGAGGTGCTGGAGAAGCAGTTGGCGTGGTGGAGGGAGGAGCTGGCGGGAGCGCCGCTGGTGTTGGAGTTTCCGACGGACCACCCGAGGCCGGCGGTGCAGACATTCTCGGGGGCGCTCACGTGGTTGCCGCCGCTCGGGACGCTGGAGGGGCCGCTTCGCGAGCTGAGCCGGAAGGAGGGGGTGACGCTGTACATGACGCTGCTGGCGGCGTTCCAGGTGTTGCTGGCGCGCTACAGCGGGCAGCGGGACATCGTCGTCGGTTCGCCCTTCGCGGGACGAGGCTCCCGGGATTTGGAGCGGATGATCGGCTTCTTCGCCAACATGCTGGCGCTGCGAGCACGCGTCGACGACGTGCCCTTCCAGGAGGTGCTCAAGCGGGTGCGGCGCTCGTGCCTGGGAGCCTTCGCTCACGAGGAGCTGCCGCTCGAACAACTGGTGGAGGCACTCCAGCCGGTGCGGGACTTGAGTCGCCCGCCGCTGTTCCAGGTGGCCTTCGTGCTCCAGGGCGAGCCCGCATCGTCGTTGGCGTTGGAGGGCGTGGACGCCTCGGACGTTCCGCTGGAGCCGGGCGTGTCGAAGTTCGACCTCACCTTGTTCGCGCGCGAGACGTCCCGAGGGTTGGTGACGTACTGGGAATACAACACGGACCTCTTCGACGAGGCGACGGTGGCGCGGCTGGCCGAGCGCTACGTGCGGTTGCTCGAAGCGGTGGTGGCGCATCCCGAGCTGCGGGTCTCCGAACTCCCCTTGTTGAGCACGGCCGAGCGGGAGCAGCTCCTCGTCGATTGGAACGACACGCGGACCGGGTACCCTCGCGAGGCGAGCATCCACGAGGTGTTCGAGGCACAGGTGGCGCGCACTCCGGATGCCGTCGCCGTGGAGTTCGAGGGCGCCCGGCTCACCTATGCGGAGCTGAACCGTCGAGCCTGTCAGCTCGCGCATCACCTGCGGCGGCATGGGGTGGCGGCTGGCGGCCGGGTGGGACTGTTCACCCGGCGCTCGCTGGAGATGGTGGTGGCGACGCTCGGCATCCTGAAGGCCGGCGGCGCGTATGTGCCGTTGGACCCGTCCTATCCACCCGAGCGACTGGCCTTCATGTGCGAGGACGCGGGGCTCCAGGTGTTGCTGGTCCAGCCGTCGCTGAGCTCGCGACTTCCCTCGGTGGCCGGGGAGGTCATCGCGCTGGAGTCGTCGTGGGCGCGGTTCGCCACCGAGTCGGAGGAGGCCCCCCGGGTGTCGGTCCCCGCCGAGGCGCTGGCGTACGTCATGTACACGTCGGGGTCGACGGGGCGACCGAAGGGCGTGTGCATTCCGCACCGGGCCGTGGTGCGGCTGGTGAAGGGCTCCCGCTTCGTGGAGCTGGGCGCGGACGAGGTCTTCCTGCAACTGGCGCCCATCTCGTTCGACGCGGCCACGCTGGAGCTGTGGGGACCGCTGCTGAACGGAGGGAAGCTGGTCGTCTTCTCGGAGCACGCGCCCGCGGTGGAGGAACTGGAAGGCGTGCTGTCGCGGCATGGCATCACCACGCTGTGGCTCACCTCGGCGCTGTTCGAGCAGGTGATGGCCACCCGGCCCGATGCGCTGGCGAGTGTTCGTCAGGTCCTCACGGGAGGAGACGTGGTGTCGCCCGGAGCCGTTCGCGCGCGGCTGGCTCGGGGTGGGGCCGTCACCAATGGCTACGGCCCGACGGAGAACACCACCTTCACCACCACGCATCGACTGACGGACGTGCCGCGAGTCGGCGAGTCAGTGCCCATCGGGCGGCCCATCTCGAACACGAGCGTCTACGTGTTGGACGCGGACCTGGCGCTGGTGCCCGTCGGTGTGTGGAGCGAGCTGTACACGGGAGGCGATGGACTGGCGTGGGGATATCTCGGTCGGCCGGAGCTGACGGCGGAGCGCTTCGTGCCCCATCCCTTCAGCACGGAGCCGGGAGCGCGGCTGTACCGCACGGGAGACCGGGTGCGCTTCCGTCGCGATGGGGCGCTGGAGTTCGCCAGTCGGCTGGATGGTCAGGTGAAGCTGCGAGGCTTCCGCATCGAGCTGGGTGAGGTGGAGTCCGCGCTCGCCGCGCATCCCGAGGTGCGGGAGGTGGCGGTGCTGGCGCGTGATGATGGGCCCGGAGGTCGGTGGCTCGTCGCGTACTTCGTCCCTTCCGCGGATGCGGCGCTGACGCCTCAAGCGCTGCGGGCGCATGCACAGAGCAGACTGCCCGAGTACATGGTGCCCTCGGCGTTCGTCCCGCTGCCGGCGCTTCCGCTCACTCCGAACGGGAAGCTGGACCGGAAGGCCCTGCCGTCACCGCGAGCGGAGGACGCGCGAGGCGAGTTCGTGGCGCCGCGCACGGCGATGGAGCAGGTGGTGGCGGACGTGCTGGCGCCCCTGCTCGGCCTGACGCGGATGGGCGTGGAGGACCACTTCTTCGAACTGGGGGGCCACTCGTTGCTGGCGACCCGGGCCGTGTCGCGGTTGCGAGAGGTGGTGGGACGCGAGCTGCCCGTGCGAATCCTGTTCGAGTCGCCCACCGTGGCGCGGCTCGCGGAGCGACTGGAGGAGAATCACGGCGCGCAGCCGCCACCGCTGGCGCATCAGCCACACGGTGGCGTGGTGGAGCAGTCCTTCGCGCAGCAGCGGCTCTGGCTCACCTCGCAACTCGATGCGGGAGGGATTTCCTACAACGTCCCCTTCGCGCGACGGTTGAGCGGGCGGCTGGACGTGAAGGCGCTGGAGGCGGCGTTCCGCGAGGTGATGCGAAGGCACGAGTCCCTGCGGACGACCTTCGGCGAAGTAGACGGCAGGCCGGTGCAGCGCATCCACGAGCAGGTGGGGTTCGAGCTGTGCGTGGAGGACGTGGCGGACGGAGAGGTGCTGGCGCGCGTGGAGGAGGAGGCGCGACGGCCCTTCGATTTGGAGCGAGGTCCGCTGTTGAGGGCCAAGGTGTTGAGAGTGCGGGAGGACGAGCACGTGTTGGTGTGGGTGGTGCACCACATCGTGTTCGACGGGTGGTCGGTGGGGGTGCTGGAGCGGGAGCTGAGCGAGGCGTATGCGGCGAAGGTGCGCGGTGATGCGTCGGAGCGGCCCGGCCTGGAGGTTCAGTACGCGGACTACGCGAGGTGGCAGCGGGAGTGGTTGAGGGGGGAGGTACTGGAGAAGCAGTTGGCGTGGTGGAAGCAGGAGCTGGCGGGAGCACCGCTGGTGCTGGAGCTGCCGACGGACCGGGCGCGGCCCGCGGTGCGGACCTATCGTGGCGTGCTGAAGCGGGTGGCGCTTCCCGCTGGGCTGGAAGGACAGCTTCGTGAGCTGAGCCGGAAGGAAGGGGTGACGCTGTACATGACGCTGCTGGCGGGGTTCCAGGCCCTGCTGGCGCGCTACAGCGGACAGACGGACGTGGTGGTGGGCACGCCCATCTCCGGACGGAACTGGAGACAGGTGGAGGCGCTGGTCGGGTTCTTCGTGAACACGCTGGTGCTGAGGACCGCGACGGAGGGCGCGAGCTTCCAGGAGTTGCTACGGCGGGTGCGGCGCGCGTGCCTGGGCGCCTTCGCGCATCAGGACCTTCCGTTCGAGCAACTGGTAGACGCGCTCCAGCCGAGCCGGGACTTGAGTCGCTCGCCGCTGTTCCAGGTCATGTTCGTCATGCCCGGCACCCTGTCGCCGCTGGACCTGGACGGTGTTCGAGTGGAGGAACTCGACTTCGAGCCCGGGGTGTCGAAGTTCGACCTGACGTTGTTCGCGTGGGAGACGCCGCGGGGGCTGGTGACGTACTGGGAATACAACACCGACCTCTTCGACGAGGCGACGGTGTCGCGGATGGCCGGGCACTACGGTCGGCTGTTGAGCGCGGCGGTGACGTCCTCGGAGCGACAGGTCCTGGAGCTTCCGCTGCTCGGGGACGTCGAACGACAGCGCCTGCTCATCGACTGGGGCTCGCGCCAGGACTCCACCTGTGTGCCGGGGCTGATGCATCGCTGGGTGGAGACGCAGGTCGCGCGAACGCCTCACGCGGAGGCGGTCTCGGATGGCACTCGTTCGCTGACCTATGGGGAGCTCGACGCGCGCGCCAACCAGCTCGCGCAGCACCTGGTGGCGCTGGGCGTCCCACCCAACGGCTCCGTGGGCTTGTGTCTGGACCGGGGGAGCCTGGAGATGCCGGTGGCGGTGCTCGCGACCCTGAAGGCGGGCGCGGCCTTCCTCCCGCTGGACCCGACCTGGCCCGTCGAGCGACTCGCGCTCATGCTGGAGGACACGTGCGCGCCCGTGGTGCTGGCGCAGTCGCACCTCGTCGCGGCGCTGCCTCCTGGCACAGGGGCTCGATTGGTGTGTCTGGAGGACGAGAGCGCCGCCATCGCCAGGCGCCCCACCGTGGCTCCCTCCGTCGACGTCTCGCCGGAGACGAACTGCTACTTCGTCTACACCTCGGGAAGCACCGGCCGGCCGAAGGGCATCGTCATGTCCCACCGCGCGGTGGGCAACATGCTCTGGTGGTTGCTGCGGCGCACGGTGAAGCCGGACGCCACCACGCTCCAGTTCGCTTCGCTCAACTTCGACGTCTCCTTCCAGGAGCTGTTCGGCACCTGGTGCCTGGGCGGGCGCGTCCTGCTCATCACCCCTGAGCTGCGCAGGGACCCCAGCGCCATGCTGCGGTACATGGCGCGGCACCGGGTGGAGCGACTGTATCTGCCCTTCGTCGCGCTCCAGGCCGTGTGTGACGCCGCCGGCGCGGAGGACGTGCTGCCGCCATTGACGGAGGTGGTGACGGCGGGAGAGCAGCTCCAGGTGACTCCGGCGCTGGTGGCCTTCTTCGAGCGGCTCCCGGGCTGCGTGCTGGAGAATCAATACGGGCCGTCGGAGGCGCACGTCGTCACCGCCTGGAGGGCTTCGGGCCCACCGTCGTCGTGGCCCGCGCTGCCTCCGGTGGGCGAGCCCATCCCCAACGTGCGGCTCTACGTCCTGGACTCGAAGGGCGCGCCTTGCCCCATGGGTGTCCCGGGCGAGGTGGGTGTCGCGGGCGCCAGCCTCGCGCATGGCTACCATGGTCGACCGGACCTGACCGCGGACCGCTTCGTCCCGGACACGCTCGGCGCGGTGCCCGGTGAGCGCTACTACCGGACGGGGGACAGGGCCCGCTGGCTCGCGGATGGGAACCTGGAGTTCCTGGGCCGCCTGGATGGGCAGGTGAAGCTGCGCGGGTTCCGCATCGAGCTGGGCGAAGTGGAGGTGGTGCTGCGAGCCCTGCCTGGCGTGCGCGACGCGGTGGCCGTCGTCCGCGAGGACGTGCCGGGAGATCGACGGCTCGTGGGCTACGTCGTCTTCCAGGAGGGCCAGCGACTGGAGCCCTCGGAGTCGCGCGCGCTGCTGCAAGCGAAGCTGCCCGAGTACATGGTGCCCTCGGCCTTCGTGTCGCTGCCCACGCTGCCGCTGGCTCCCACGGGGAAGGTGGACCGCAAGGCCCTGCCCGTGCCGCGCGCGGAGGAGGCTCGCGGTGGCTACGTGGCGCCGCGCACCGCGATGGAGCGGGTGGTCGCGGAGGTCTTCGGACCGTTGCTCGGGCTGGAGCGCGTGAGTGTCGAGGCTCACTTCTTCGAGCTGGGAGGACACTCGCTGCTCGCGACGCAGGCGGTGTCGCGCTTGAAGGAGGTCATCGGTCGCGAGCTCCCGGTCCGCGTGCTCTTCGAGTCCCCCACGGTGGCCCAGCTCGCCGAGCACCTGGAGGACGTGCTGGAGGATGCCAGGGGCGCGGCACCACCGCCGCTGGTGCGAGGGCCCCCGAGCGCCGTGGCGGAGCAGTCCTTCGCGCAGCAGCGACTGTGGTTCCTCTCCCAGCTCGATGCCGAGGGCTTCTCCTACAACATGCCCTTCGCGGTGAGGCTGAAGGGTCCGCTGCACGTGAAGGCGCTGGAGGGCGCGTTCCACGAAGTGGCGCGCAGGCACGAGTCCCTGCGGACGACCTTCGGCGAAGTGGACGGCAGGCCGGTGCAG
Organism: Myxococcus eversor; assembly: GCF_010894455.1. GTDB lineage: Bacteria > Myxococcota > Myxococcia > Myxococcales > Myxococcaceae > Myxococcus > Myxococcus eversor. The sequence continues at coordinate 385,599 of NZ_JAAIXY010000005.1, forward strand.
CGCATCCACGAGCAGGTGGAGTTCGAGTTGCGCATGGAGGATGTGGAGGAAGGGACGGTGCTGGCGCGAGTGGAGGAGGAGGCGCGGCGGCCCTTCGATTTGGAGCGAGGCCCGCTGTTGAGGGGGAAGGTGTTGAGGGTGGGGGAGGATGAGCACGTGTTGGTGTGGGTGGTGCACCACATCGTGTTCGACGGGTGGTCGGTGGGAGTGCTGGAGCGGGAGCTGAGCGAGGCGTACGCGGCGAAGGTGGGCGGGAAGGCGGTCGACGAGCGACGCACGGAGGTGCGGTACGCGGACTACGCGAGGTGGCAGCGGGAGTGGTTGAAGGGGGAGGTGCTGGAGAAGCAGTTGGCGTGGTGGAAGCAGCAGCTCGCCGGGGTGCCTCCTGTGTTGGAGCTGCCCACCGACAGGCCTCGGCCCGTCATGCAGTCGTTCAACGGCGGCCATCTGGCGGTGCGGCTTCCTCCGGAGCTGGCGGGCGCGCTGCGCGAGGTGAGCCGAAAGGAGGGGGTGACGCTGTACATGACGCTGCTGGCGGGGTTCCAGGCCCTGCTCGCGCGCTACAGCGGACAGACGGACGTGGTGGTGGGCACGCCCATCTCCGGACGAAACTGGAGGCAGGTGGAAGCGCTGGTGGGCTTCTTCGTGAACACGCTGGTGGTGAGGACGGAGACGGAAGGCGCGAACTTCCGGGAGCTGCTGCGGCGGGTGCGGCGTGCGTGTCTGGGCGCCTTCGCGCATCAGGACCTTCCGTTCGAGCAGTTGGTGGATGCTCTCCAGCCGAGCCGGGACTTGAGTCGCTCGCCGCTGTTCCAGGTCATGTTCGTCATGCCGGGGCCCACGGCGCCGGTGTCGCTCTCCGGCCTCGCGGTGGAGGAGGTGTCCTTCGAGCCGGGCATGGCGAAGTTCGACCTCACCTTCTTCGTGCGTGAGCTGCCCCAGTCGCTTGTGACGTACTGGGAATACAACACGGACCTCTTCGACGAGGAGACGGTGTCGCGGATGGCGGGGCACTACACGCGGCTGCTCCAGGCCGCGCTCTCCCATCTGGGACAGGACGTGGAGTCGCTGCCACTGTTGGGGGAAGCGGAGCGGCGCCGTCTGCTCGTGGAGTGGAACGCCACCGAGGCACCCCGCTCCTCGGCGCCCTGCGTGAATGTGCTCTTCGAGGCGCAGGCCGCGCGCACGCCCGACGCCATCGCCGTCCGCTTCGGAGAACAGACGCTGACGTACGGCGAGCTGAACCAGCGAGCGAACCGACTCGCGCGCTTCCTCCGCCGTGGAGGAGTGGGCCCTGATGTTCCGGTGGCGCTGTGCGTGCGCCGCTCACTCGACCTGGCCGTGGGCGTGCTGGGCGTCCTCAAGGCGGGCGGTGCCTATGTCCCGCTGGATCCCGCCTATCCGCGCGAGCATCTGGAGTGGATGCTCCGTTCGTCGGGTGCGTCGTGGCTGCTCACGCAGTCCTCGCTCGCGGGTGTACTGCCGGAGGGCATCGCTCGCGGGCTGGCTCTCGATACGGAGGCGGCTCGCTTCGCGGAGGAGTGCTCGGCGGACCTGGAGCCGGTGGCGAGGCCGGAGTCACTCGCCTACGTCATCTACACCTCGGGCTCCACCGGCACGCCCAAGGGCGTGGCCATGCCGCACGGGCCGCTGCTCAACCTCGTGCAGTGGCAGCTCGGTGTGTCCCTTCAGCCGAAGGCCCGGACGCTCCAGTTCTCTCCGCTGAGCTTCGACGTGAGCTTCCAGGAGCTGTTCTCCACCTGGGCCGCGGGAGGCGAGCTGGTGCTCATCCCCGAGGAGCTGCGCCTGGATGCGCACGCCCTGTTGGAGTTGATGGACCGGTGTGAAGTGGAACGACTGTTCATGCCGTTCGTCGCGCTCCAGAATCTGGCGGAGGTGGCGGACCGCGAAGACTTCGCGCCGCGACGACTTCGCGAGCTGGTGACGGCGGGCGAGCAGCTTCGAGTGACACCCGCGTTGCGACGCTTCGCGCGGCGGTTGCCCGGCTGCGTCCTGCACAACCACTACGGGCCCACGGAGTCGCACGTGGTGACAGCCCACACGCTGGAAGGGGACCCCGAGTCGTGGCCAGACCTGCCCTCCATCGGCCGGCCCATCGCGAACGCCCGCGTCCATCTGCTGGACTCGCGACAGGCGCCCGTTCCGCTCGGTGTCCCGGGGGAGCTGTATCTCGGAGGTGAGGTGCTGGCGCGTGGCTACCTCCACCGTCCGGAGCTGACGATGGAGCGCTTCGTGCCGGACCCGCTCGACATCGCGCCTGGGGCGCGGCTGTACCGCACGGGCGACTTCGCGCGATATCGACCGGACGGGACGCTCGAGTTCCTGGGGCGACGCGATGCGCAGGTGAAGGTCCGTGGCTATCGCATCGAGCTGGCGGAGATCGAGGCCGTGCTCGCGCGGCACCCGGCGCTGAAGGATTGCGTGGTGGAGGCTCGCGAGGATGGCTCGGGTCTCACGCGCCTGGTGGCCTATGTCGTGGGCGGAGAGGGCGGTCCTCCGGCGGCCTCCGAGCTGCGAAGCTTCCTCAAGCAGCGACTGCCCGAATACATGGTGCCCGGACTCTTCGTGCCGCTGGACTCGCTGCCGCTCACGCCCAGCGGCAAGGTGAACCGCCGAGCGCTGCCCGAGCCGGAGGGGGAAGTGACGGTGCGCTCGGTGGCGCGTGTTCCTCCGCGCACCTCGCTGGAGCTTCAGCTCGTTCGTGCCTGGGAGGAGACGCTGGGCCTGCATCCCGTGGGGATTCGGGAGGACTTCTTCGAACTGGGCGGCCATTCGTTGTTGGCCGTGCGGCTGCTCGGCCGGATTCGCGAGCTGACCGGACGCGCGCTCCCGGTGGCGACGTTGTTCCAGGGCGCGACGGTGGAGCGCATCGCAGGCGTGTTGCAGCAAGCGCTGGGGCCATCGTCGTCATTGGTGGAGCTGCGGAGCGGAAGGGCGAAGCGTCCGTTCTTCTGCATCCATCCCGTGGGAGGAACGGTGCTCGCCTACGCGGAGCTGGCGCACCTGTTGGGGCCGGACCAGCCGTTCTATGGATTGCAGGCTCCGGGACTCGACGGCGAGGGGGTGCCCCACGACAGCGTGGAGGCGCTGGCGGCGCATCACCTGCGCGCCATTCGCACCGTGCAGCCGCGGGGGCCCTACCTGCTCGGAGGGTGGTCCCTGGGCGGCACGCTCGCCTACGAGATGGCTCAGCAGCTTCAGGAGCAAGGCGAGCAGGTGGACCTGCTGGTGCTCATCGACACCTATGCGCGAGCCCATCCAGGAGGTGTGGTGGACCGCGAGTGGCTGGAGCCCGCGAGGTTGGGCGCGCTCTTCTTCAGGGACTTGCTGCGCGCGGCGGGCGCGGACCTGCCGTGCTCCGAGGAGGAACTCTCACGGCTCTCTCCGGATGAGGTGCTGCGGCTCCTGGAGGAGGCGGGACGTCAGGCCGCGGCGCTGCCCGAGTCGGGCCTCACTGCGCTGCGCCAGGTGTTCGAGTCCAACCTTCGCGCCGCATGGCGCTATGTGCCGAGGCCCTACTCAGGCGTATTGCTCTCCATCGAGTCGAGCGAGTCGCCACGTGTCCACGAGTGGGAGCTGCTGGCGAGGGGCGGCGTGGAGGTCCACACGCTTTCCGGAGACCACTACGCGCTGCTGCGGCATCCGGGCGTCCAGCAACTCGTCGCACTGTTGCGCGACGCGTTGGCGCGAGCCCATGCGAAGGCCCAGCCCCGGAGCGTGTCCGCATGAGCCGCGTTCATGTGGATGGAGGAGGGGCGCGCGCCTCCAGCGAAGCGAGCCGGCCCGGCAGCAGCACGCGCACGCTCAGCGCCAGCGCGAAGAACAACAGCGCCGCGCACGCGGTGACGGCGCGCAGTCCCAGCCGGTCCCCGAGCGCTCCCTGCAACCACACGCCGCCGGAGTACCCCAGATTGAGGACCAGGTTGAACAGGCCGCTCACGCGCACTTGCATCTCCGCGCTCGCGCGCCCCTGGCACAACGTCCTCAGTCCTCCCACCGCGAGCAGGTACAGCGCGCCGAGCACGAAGAGGAACGTCCCCGCGATGGGCACGTTCGGAGACAGCCAGTACGCGGCGGCCACGGGCCCCAGCAGGAGCATCGTCCGCTCCAGCAGCGCTCCTCGCCCCCAACGCTCGGCCAGCGTCCCCGCCAGTACGGCGGCCGTCACCGCGCCCACGCCCTGCACCGTGGTGAGCAGCGACGCCGTGGCCGCGTCGCCCTGGAGCACCCGCAACGCGAGCACCGGCACCAGCGCGATGAAGGGCGAGATGAGCACGGCCACGCCCAGCGTGCCGCCCAGCGCCGCGGCGATGCCCACGTCCTCACGCGCCGCGAGCAGCCCGCGCTTGACTCCACTCCACAGCCCCTCCCCAGGTCGTGGATTCCCCCGGGGCACCGGTCCCATCGAGGCCAGCGCCACCAGCACCGCCACGAAAGAGACTGTGTTGAACACGAACGCCCACGCCACCCCTCCCCGCGTGAGGATGAGGGCCGCGAGCGCCGGGCCGAAGATACGTCCCAGGTTGGCCTGCGCCAGGTCCAGGCTGAGGCCGCTATGAAGCTGCTCGGACGGAAGAATCACCGCCGTCATCGCGGAGAAGACCGGCAGCGTCAGCGCGCTCATGCAGCCGTGCAGGACGCAGAGGATGGCCAGCGGCGTGAGCGTGAGCCGCCCCGTGGCCGCCAGCACCGCGAGCGCTCCGGCAATCACCGCCTGCGCCAGCGTGCACACCGCCAAATAGGCCCGCCGGTCGAACCGGTCCGCCAGCGTTCCCGCGAGTGGGACGAGCACGATGGAGGGAAGGAATGCCAGCGCGGTGATGCGGCCCATCCACTCCGCGCGCCCTGTCGTCTCCGTCACGTAGATGCCCAGAGCGACCAGCTCCATCCACGTCCCCAACGTGGAGATGAGCCCTCCCCACCAGACCTTCACGTAGGCTGGATGACTGAAGGCACGAAACGACGGATGACTCGAAAGTCGCCGGATGGACATGGGACGTCGCGACAGTGGAGCACAGAAATCGCTCTTGCCGAGGCAGCTGAGAAATGCCGCCTCGCTGCACTCGCGTGCCTCTCGTGGCTCGCCTTGACGAGGGCGGAGAAGGCTCCCAGACTGCACGCGCCTGGGACTCAGGGAGGGTGTGAAACATCGCGCCCCATGAACCCGTTGCCGTCAGCGACAGCGACGGCGGTTGAACAAGGAGCAAGGGCATGCAAGCACTGACGAAGCAGGCGGAAGAGACCGGGCAGGCTCTGTGTCCCACGTGTTCTCAGCCCATCGACGGCACGGGCCGTGTGCAGGGCGAGGTGCTCACGTGCACGGGCTGTGACGGCGAGCTGGAGGTGGTGGGCCTCAATCCACTGCGGCTCGAAGAGGCACCCGAGGTAGAGGAGGACTGGGGCGAGTAGGCCCTGGATCGACATGAGCTCGAACGAGACAGTGGAGCAGCCCGTTCTCTCGCCCGGAAGGGTCTTCGCCCAGGCGGTCGCCACGCAGGGCGCGAAGGCCTCGGTGGATTTCCCGCACACCATCACCGAGGCCTTCCCGGGCTTCAAGCGACGTCCGCGCATCGCCGTGCGCGGCCTCTTCAAGGTCGCGAAGGCGGACGGTGCCAAGGTGAAGTACTGGCACGAGACACCGCCGAAGACGGCGCCCACCGTGGCGGTGGAGGACGTGGGCCTGCGGCCCGAGGCCGCGTTCGAGTTCCACACGGACCTGGCGACGCTCAAGCCGACGACGGCCTGGATTCAAGTGCCTCCGGCGCTGCTCGATGACCCGGAGACGCTGGCGACGTTCATCGACTTCCGGCTGCTGGTGCGGCTGTGCACCGCGGAGAACCAGGCGCTCGCGCGCGGACGCGGAGGAGACCGTGTGCGCGGGCTCCTGGAGACGCCAGGGATTGCCCGCCTGCCAGCGCTCTCGGACCCTGTCTCATCGCTGCTCGCCGCGTGTGACAGGGTGGAGCAGATGGGCGGCAGCGCCGACGGCATCCTCGTCAACCCGGCGGACTACTACCGGTACTTCGTGGGACGCGGTGGACTGCTGGCGGACCTGACCGCCATGGGCGTGCGCATCGCTCGCGCGCGCATGGTGGACCCCGGGCAGGTCATCGTCGGGGACTTCACCGCGGCGGCGACCATCTTCGACAGTGGCCGCTCCTCCATCCGCTTCGCGGAGGCGCCTCCGGGCATCTTCCCGCGCGAGGGCCTGGCGGTGTGCGGTGAGATTCACACCGCGCTCGTCGTCCACCTGCCGACGCACTTCTACGTCGCCTCGCTCGTCTGACGAACGCGTCGCCCGGAGCGCGACGACACCCCACCGTCCGGAGTCACTTCCTTCCGGACGGCGGGTGAGGACGTGCCCGGCTCAGGGCTTCTCCGCGTAGACCACCGCGTACTCGTCGCAGTTGAACAGCGTGAGCCACTGGAGCTGCTCGAACTCCATCTGCCGCGCGCGCTGGACGTCCTCTCGCACCTTGGCGACGGTGACGCTGCCGGGCTGCTTCTCGGCGGCCGTCATGCCCCTGAGCGCGGCCAGCGCGGTGTTGACCGCGGGGTAGACATCCGAGGCGATGGAGTCCAGCCGGACCTGCTGGAAGCCCACCTGGCGCAGCTCGGTGAGATAGCGCTGGGTCGTCCAGACGTTGGCCTCGGGAAAGGCAATCCGGCCCCGCCAGTAGCGGTGACGCAGGCGGCGCCGCAGCCCCGTGCCCGTCTCGCGGTCCGTCTTCTGGCACATGTCCGCCATGACCAGGCGCCCGCCCGGGCGCAGCACCCGGAACGCCTCGCGCAGGAAGTCGCCGCGCGTCCGGAAGTGCATCGCGGACTCCAGGGCGAAGACGACGTCGAAGTCACCCGTGCCGAAGGGAAGCCGCGTCGCCGAGCCCAGCTCCAGCTTCACCACGCCGTCCAGCCCCGTGAGCCGCACGCGCTCCCGTCCGATGTGGACCTGCTTGGGCGTGACGTTGACGCCGACGATGCGCGCGGGGCGATACGCCTCCGCCCAGAGGATGTCCTGGTCCGCATAACCGAAGCCGCAGTCCAGCACCGCGTCGCGCTCGCCCAGCCGCGCCGTCCGCGCCAGCAGGTGCGCCATCTGCGCCTGGGCCGCCATGAACAGCTCACCCACCCGCTCGCAGTTCGTCTCGTCCACCCGCTCCACGTCCCGCCAGTAGCCCAGGTTGATCCAGAAGGGCTCTCGTCCAGTGCTGACGCGAATCTCTTGCGGTGTTGGAAGCCCAGTCACCCAGGCGCCCGTCTCGTTCGTATAGAAACGCTCAGGGTCCGCCAGCACCGCGCTCTTGAGCTGCCTTGCGACCTGCATGACGTTGAACATCGCGAGCCTCCCCAACAGCGATGTTGGCATTATGGCGCGGAATGCAGGAATTGAGGAGCTGTCAGGGCACATAAATGTCAATGGCAAGCGTGGGGACAGGTCTGGCAAGGTGGGAGGAATTGGCGGTCCGCGCGCTCACGTGGGGCCCAGCGGGTCTCCGGACGGGCCGCTCCGGGCGCGCAGGCCGGGGCCCAGCTCGAAGATGAGGCCGAACTGGACCAGGCTCACCGGCTCCAGGAAGAGGATGTTGAGGTAGTCCTGTCCGTGCACGTACCGGACGAACGCGCCGAAGCCCGCGCCCCAGCGGGGGAGGGCGGCGGCCTCCACGTTGAACGTCCACCGTTGCGAAGGTGTCTCTCCGAAGGGGCCGTTGACGTTGCCCTCCACACGGAAGCGGTGTTCGAACCACTGCCGCTCCACCAGGAGGCCAAAACCGACATGTCCGTCGCCATAGACTTCTCTCATCTCCGGGGTGATGCCGCCGAAGGCGAGTGAGGAGTTGCGCTCGATGAAGGCTCCCACGCCGAAGCTCCATGCGGAGCGGCGGGCCAGGTCGATGTTCTCGACGAGCCGGAACTGGGCCTCCAGCCGGATGAAGTTGGTGGAGAAGTCGCCGCTCGTCTCATTGAGTGGCAATGCGCCTTCGACGGACGCGCAGCCGCCCTCCGCCTCGCTGCTCTGGTTGGCGTAGAAGCACCCCGCCTGCCCATTGGAGTAGTGCCCCACGGAGAGGTTGATGAGCGACAGGGCCAGACGCTTGGGTTTGCCCTGGTCATCCAGCCACGGCTTCCACAGGTGCGCCGCCTGGAGCGTCAGCTTGGGCATGAAGGACGGTGGAATGACGGGGCTGGACTCCTGCGCCAGCATGCGCAGCCGGATGTTCGGCGTCACCACTGCGCTCAGGATGTACTCACCCAGCGTGGGCGTGGCGTGGCCGATGTGGAGTTGAGGCAGGAAGAGATTGGGCGCGACCTGGGCCTCGAACACCAGGTGCGAGGGCTCCGGGTCTCCCACCCGTCGAATCCGATTGGGCGAGAAGAAGACGTAGGAGCGGTCCAGCCCGACGTTGAACGGCGCGTCCAACTCGAAGCGCGAGCTGGCCTCCACTCCGGGCGAAAGGCCCAGGAGGACGAGCAACCAGACCCAGGGCCGCCACGAACGGACGCGTCCAGGGGATGGAAGCTTTGCCGCGTCGGCGCTCCAGGCGGACGGCGTTTCCAGAGGGGGGAGGACAGGGGGCGAGGAGCGAGCGTCGAGGTGCACGGAGGTCTTCCCCGGTGAAGGGGCGTTGTGACCTCATTGATACGACGGTCTTCGGATATTCCGCAACGCGGAATATCTTGCTGACGGATGATGGCCACCCCTACCGGGCGTGTGAGGTGCCGTCCTGCCCGCGCGCCTTCTGAGCTGGCTCGCGGTGCCACACGGGCGCGGGACTTGTCGCCCGTGAAGGGAATGGCTGGGATTGAATCGGAACCGGAGGTGTGAGTCTTTGTTTGCCCGCTGATCCCCGCCGTTGCTGGTGCGGGCCTCGCGTTCCACCTGCTGGACCGAGTGGTGGTCGGGCGATATCTCGACGATTGGCGTCGCTGCGGCGTGCTCTGAAAACACGTGTATTCACGCACCATTAGGTCGCCCAAACCCTCCAAAACCCGGATTCGATGACGCGCTGCGTATTGTGCGCCTTCACCCTGGGGCCTGATTATCGCGCTGTTGTCAGAGTGCCAATAAGCAATGGAGGGCTGCGCGCATGCGACTGCACCGAAGTCGTCAGTGGGCTTTTTCGAGTTCCTTGCTGTTGGCCCTGGTCGTCACCCGGGCGGAGGCCGCGGACCCGCCGTTGTTGGATGTGACGGCGAACCGCTCTCCGTTCGGGTCGGCGTGTCAGGGCCAGCCGGATTCCACGCTGTTGCCGGTGGACCCCAGAACCCTCGTCGTCCCGGGCGTCAACAAGCCGGGCGCCGCGGTGCAGTTCAACGCGTACTGGGTGGACCTGCACAACCCGCCGCCGCCGTTCGTGACGACGCTGGCACCCAACCCGAAGAACTGTGGCGAGTTCCGGGCGAGCGTCGCCCGTGGAAAGAAGAACATCGAGACCCGGGCGTACTTCCAGCCCTTCTCGACGGCGACCGCGTACTACACCATGTACACGCTGTGGGGTTATCTGTTCCGCCCTTCCGACTTCGACGAGCAGGTCATCAAGCGCTACGGAATGTCGAAGGCCCCGTTCCGCAATCCCTATCCGATGCCCTGGGAGAACCCCAACCTCACCAACGGCGGCAGCGGTCAGCTCCCGCTCGGCCTGGTGCAGGAGCGCGACTCCAACGGCCGCTGGACGGGCGCCATCGGCTCCACCTGCTCGGGCTGTCATGACTCGCGGCTGGGCACGGAGTCGGAGTCGGGCTTCGTGTGGGGCCGCTCCAACGACGCGCTGGACGCCGGCCTCATCCAGTCCGACATGTTCCGCTCCACCGTGGTGGGCAATGTCTTCCAGATTGCCCCCGTGCCCTGGAGCGTGGGCCGCGGCATGAGCGACGCCATTGGCATTGTCGACCTGCTGCCCGCGCTCTTCGACATGGACTCGCTGGCCCTGGTGCCCAGCCTGCTCGAGTATTTCCCCACCCACGCCGGTGGCATGTCCCGCGCTCCCAACTGGTGGTACCGCGCGTTCAAGACGCGCCAGTTCTGGGACGGCGCGCTGACGTCCGACAACGTCCGCTCGGAGATGGCGTTCGCCGTCGCCAACCTGGGGCGCAACGCGGCCGAGCGCCGCGCGCTGACCGCCGAGTTCGAGGACAACGACAACTTCTTCGTCTCGATGTCGCCCCCCGCCTACCCCAAGGCCATCAACACCGCGCTGGCCGAGCAGGGCGCGGTCCTCTTCCACGAGCGTGACTTGTGGGCCAATGGCGCCAACGCCACCATTCCGAAGACCCCGGGCAACGGCTCCTGCGCGAGCTGCCACGGCGTCTACTCGCCGCGCTACGCGGCCAACCCCGCGTACCTGCCCGACCCCCGCCTCAAGGGCATCTCCGGCGTCATCACCCCCATTGAAACCATCCGCACGGACCCGGCCCGCAAGGACTTGATGGCGGACGAGCGCAAGCGCCGCGCGTGGAACACGTCCTTCCTCGCCTACAACGACGAGCACCCCAACCACGGCCCCTTCTACGACGACCCCATCTCCAGCGCGCTGCGCCGCGTGCCGCGCGCCGCGTATGACACCGGCATGGGGCCCGTGTACTCACCGGAAGGGCCCAACGCGTGGATCAAACCGTTCGGCTACGTAGCCACGCCGCTCTACGGCGCGTGGGCCTCCGCCCCGTACTTCCACAACTCCAGCGTGCCCACCCTCTGGGGCGTGCTGAAGCCGTCGGACCGTCCCAAGGTGTGGAAGCGCCTGCAGACCTCCACCAACAACCTGGGCACCAACGCGGGCTTCGACCCGAGCTTCGCCTCCTACGACTTCGACAAGCTCGGCTGGAAGGTGACGGCGCTGGCCTGTGGAGACCGCCCGGCCAATGACCCCTTCATCCCCTGCAGCCACGAGATGGCCACGCTGGACGTGCTGTTCGCCAACATCGCGAACGTCGTCGCCAACTACAACTCGCTGGCGTACCAGTCGCCGCCGCCCATCAGCCAGAAGCAGATCAACTCCCGCATGATCTTCAACTCGCACCTGTACGGGCTCGGCAACGGGGGCCACGACTTCACCCAGTCGCTCTCCGACAGCGAGCGCTACGCCCTCATCGAGTACATGAAGACGCTCTGAAAACGACTCACCCGTGACGGGCACGGAAGGCCTGTCACGGGTGGGCGGTTGAAGCACGGCGGCCTCCGGGAGGAACACCCCGGGGGCCGTTGCTACATCAGGCGCTTGAAGAGGCCGAGCTTGCCCACGTACGGCGGGTAGCGCATGGCCAGGTCCAGCAGGAAGGGCCGCTTCACGACGCTCTTCTTGTGGCTGAAGGCATCGAAGCTCGACTGGCCGTGGTATCCGCCCAGGCCGGACTCGCCCACGCCGCCGAAGGGCAGGCCCTCCACCGCGAAGTGGACGCAGACGTCGTTGACCACCGCGCCGCCGCTCGACGTCTCCGTGAGGACGCGCTCGTTGACGGCCGCGTCCTTGGCGAAGCTGTAGAGGGCGAGCGGCTTGGGCCGCGAGCGCACGAAGCGGATGGCCTCGTCGATGCTCGGGCAGTCCACCAGCGGGAGGAGGGGACCGAAAATCTCTTCCTGCATCAGCGGACTGGACAGGGGCGCGTCGGTGATGACGGTGGGCGCGAAGAAGCGGGAGGACGCCTCGCGCTCACCGCCGAAGGCCACCTTCCCGTGCCCCGCGAGCGCCGAGACGCGCTCGAAGTGCCGGGCGCTGATGATGCGGCCGTAGTCATTGCTGGTGCGCGCGTCGGCGCCGTAGAAGCTGGTGACGGCCTTCTGGACCAGCGCGGCGAAGCGCTCCTTCAGCTCGGGGTGGATGAGCACGTAGTCCGGCGCGATGCACGTCTGGCCCGCGTTGACGAACTTGCCCCAGGCGATGCGGCGCGCGGTGACCTCCAGGTCGGCGCTCCGGTCCACGATGCAGGGGCTCTTGCCGCCCAGCTCCAGGACGGTGGGCGTCAGGTGCTTCGCCGCGGCCTCCGCGACGACCCGACCCACCTGGGTGCCACCGGTGAAGAAGATGAGGTCCCACTTCTCCGCGAGGAGGGCGCGGCTGGTCTCCGCGTCCCCCTCCACGACGGTGACGACGTCCGCTGGAAACGCCTCGGACAGCAGCCGGGTGAGTACGCTCGACGTCGCCGGGGCCAGCTCGCTGGGCTTGAGCACGGCGGTGCAGCCCGCGGCGAGCGCCCCGATGAGCGGCGCGATCGACAGCTGATACGGGTAGTTCCAGGGCGCGATGATGAGCGTCACGCCGAGCGGGTCCGCGTACTGATAGGCCCGCGCGGGCTGGATGACGATGGGCGCTGGTGTCTTGCGCGGCTTCATCCACGACTTCACGTGCTTGAGCGCGTTCTTTATCTCCCCGTAGATGCTGCCGACCTCGGTGAGATACGCCTCCTCCGCGCTCTTGTTCAGGTCCGACTTGAGGGCGGCGAAAATCTCCGCCTCGTACTTGCGCACGGCATGGCCCAGGGTCTCCAACTGCGCCCGCCGCCACTCGAGCGGGAGCGTGACGCGGGACTCGAAGTAGGCACGCTGCTTTTCGACGAGCGCCTTCGCATCGAACGAAGACGGGACAGCGGCGAGGCGGGTGGAACCCTGGGCCATGGGACTTCTCCTTGCGTGAGATTCGCGCGGCTACTTCAAGAACTCGCCCTTCTCGGCCTTCTCCACGAGCGACGCGGGGGGCAGGAAGTGCTTTCCGTAGCGCTGCGCCAGCTCGCGCGCGCGGGTGATGAAGCCCCGCGGACCCGTGCCGCTGGGGCCCTCGTAGCCGTTGATGAACTGGGCCACGCCGCCCGTCCATGCCGGGAAGCCGATGCCCAGGATGGAGCCGATGTTGGCGTCCGCCGCCGAGCGCAGCACGCCTTCATCGAAGCAGCGCACCGTGTCGATGGCCTCCGCGAACAGCATGCGCTCCTTCATGTCCTCGAAGGGGATGGTGTGGCCCGGCCTGGTGTAGTGCTGGGCGAGCCCCGGCCACAGGTTCGCGCGCTTGCCGTCCACGTAGTCGTAGAAGCCCGACCCGGTGGAGCGGCCCTTGCGCCCGTGCTTGTCGATGAGCGTGTCCACGACGGCGTAGCTGCCGTGCTCCACCCACGTCTGGCCCGCGGCCTCCGCTGCGGCCTTCGTCTCCAGGCGGATCTTGCGCGGCAAGGTCAGCGTCAATTCGTCCATCAGCGCCAGGGGCGCCGCCGGGTAGCCGGCCTGCAGGCCCGCCTGTTCAATCGACGCCGGAGCGATTCCCTCGCCCACCATGGCGATGGCCTCGTTGAGGAACGTGCCGATGACGCGGCTGGTGAAGAAGCCCCGGCTGTCGTTGACGACGATGGGCGTCTTGCCAATCTGCACCGCGATGTCGATGGCCTTCGCCAGCGTCGCGTCGCTCGTCTTCTTGCCGGCGATGAGCTCCAGCAGCGGCATCTTGTCCACGGGGGAGAAGAAGTGCATGCCCACGAAGTCCTCCGTGCGCTTCACTCCCTCCGCCAGCAGCGTAATCGGCAGCGTGGATGTGTTGGACGCCAGCACCGCGTCGGGGGCCACGACGTCCTGCACCTCCTGGAACACCTTGTGCTTCAGCTCCACGCCCTCGAACACGGCCTCGATGACCAGGTCGCAGCCCTTGAGCTGGGCGGCGTCCGCCGTCGGGGTGATTCGCGCCAGGAGCGCGTCGCCCTTCTCCTTCGTGGACTTGCCCTTCTGGATGGCCTTCTCCACCAGCTTCACGGAGTACTGCTTGCCCTTCTCCGCGGACTCCTGGCTCACGTCCTTGAGCACCACGTCGATGCCCGCCTTGGCGCAGACGTAGGCGATGCCCGCGCCCATCATCCCGGCGCCGAGGATGCCGACCTTCTTCGCCGTGTGCTGCGGGAAGCCCTTGGGCCGGCCGCCACCGGAGTTGATGTGCTGCATGTCGAAGAAGAACGCCTGAATCATGTTCTTCGCGACCTGGCCGGTGGCCAGCTCGGTGAAGTAGCGCGACTCGATGGTGAACGCGGTGTCGATGTCCACCTGCGTGCCTTCCACGGCCACCGCCATGATGGCGCGCGGCGCGGGCATGTTCGCGCCCTTGATCTGCTTGCGCAGGTTGGCGGGGAAGGCGGGCAGGTTCGCCGCGAGGCCGGGATGGGACGGCGTGCCGCCCGGAATCTTGTAGCCCTTCGCGTCCCACGGCTGCTGCGCCGTCGGGTTCGCCTTGATCCACGCCTTGGCCGCGGGCAGCAGCGCCTCCACGGACTCCACCACCTCGTGCACCAGGCCGACCTCCTTGGCCTCCTGCGGGCGGTAGCGCTGGCCCTGGAGCAGCACCTTCATCATCGCGTCCACGATGCCCAGCATGCGCACCGTGCGCACCACGCCGCCGCCACCGGGCAACAGGCCCAGCGTCACTTCCGGCAGGCCCAACTGCGCGCCCTTCACGTCCGCGACGATGCGGCGGTGACAGGCCAGGGCAATCTCCAGGCCTCCGCCCAGCGCCGCGCCGTTGATGGCGGCGACCACGGGCTTGCCCAAGGTCTCCAGCGTGCGCAGGTGCGACTTGATCTCCTGGACCAGCTCGAACGCCTGCTTCGCGTCCTCCTTGCGGATGCGCTGCAAGTCGTTCAGGTCGCCGCCGGCGAAGAAGGTCTTCTTCGCGGAGGTGAGGATGACGCCGGTGATGTCGGCCTTCTCCTTGGCCAGCCGGTCCACCGTGGCGCGCATGGACTTCAGGTACGCGGCGTTCATGGTGTTGGCGGACTGGTTGGGGTCATCCAGCGTCAAGATGACGATGCCGTCGGCATCCTTGTCCCAGCGGATGGTGTTCTGCTCGCTCATGGGGTTCGCTCGAATCTTGTCGAAAGGTGGGTCAAAGGGGTTCAGACGCGCTCGATGAGGGTGGCCACGCCCATGCCACCGCCGACGCACAGGGTGATGACCGCGCGGCGCGCCTTGCGGCGCTCCAGCTCGTCCACCATGGTGCCGAGGATCATCGCGCCCGTGGCGCCCAGCGGGTGGCCCATGGCGATGGAGCCGCCGTTGACGTTGAGCTTGTCGCTCGGGATGCCCAGGTCCTTCTGGTACTTGAGCACCACGGAGGCGAACGCCTCGTTGAGCTCGAACAGGTCGATGTCCTTCACGGACAGGCCCGCCAGGTCGAGCAGCTTGCGCGTGGCCGGCAGGGGGCCGGTGAGCATGATGGTCGGGTCCGCGCCGGACGTCGCCACGGAGGCGATGCGCGCGCGCGGCGTCAGGCCCAGCTCCTTGCCCACCTTCTCCGAGCCGATGAGCACCAGCGCGGCGCCATCGACGATGCCGGAGGAGTTGCCCGGGGTGTGCACGTGCTCGATGCGCTCCACCGCGTGGTACTTCTGGAGCGCCACCGCGTCGAAGCCGCCCATCTCACCGATGCCGACGAAGGACGCGTTGAGCTGGCCCAGCGAGGCCACCGTGGACTCCGGCCGCATGTGCTCGTCGCGGTCCAGGATGGTGAGGCCGTTCTGGTCCGTGACGGGGATGACGGAGTTCTTGAAGTAGCCGCCGGCCCAGGCCTTCGCGGCGCGCTCCTGCGACTGCGCGGCGTAGCGGTCCACGTCCTCGCGGGTGAAGCCCTCCATCGTCGCGATGAGGTCCGCGGAGATGCCCTGCGGCACGAAGTACGTGTCGTAGTTGGTGGCGGGGTCCATGGCCCAGGCGCCGCCGTCGGAGCCCATGGGCACGCGCGACATGCTCTCCACGCCGCCCGCGATGACCAGCTGCTCCCAGCCGGAGCGCACCTGCTGCGCGGCCATGTTCACCGCCGTCAGGCCGGAGGCACAGAAGCGGTTGAGCTGCACGCCGCCCACCGTCTCCGGCAGGCCCGCCGCGAGCACCAGCGTGCGGGCGATGTCCGCGCCCTGGTCTCCCACGGGAGAGACGATGCCCAGCACCACGTCGTCGATGCGCTTGGGGTCCAGGTTCGGGTGACGCTTCTTGAGCGCGTCCACCAGCCCGACGAGCAGCGACAGGGGCTTGGTGCCGTGCAGCGCGCCTTTCTTGCCCTTGCCGCGAGGAGTACGAACCGCGTCGAAGATGAATGCTTCCTGGCTCACCGGGAGCCTCCTTGGGATTTGGTGTGGGAGTGGGCTACAGCGAACGGGCGACGAGCTCTTTCATGACCTCGTTGGCGCCGGCGAAGATGCGCATGACGCGAGTATCCGCGAACAGGTGGGCGATGGGGTATTCCTTCATGTACCCATACCCTCCGAAAAGCTGGAGGCAACGGTCCGCGACGATACACGCCTGGTCCGTGAGCCAGTACTTGGCCATGGCCGCGGATGCCACGTCCAGCTCGCCCGCGAGGTGGCGCTCGATGCACTCGTCGAGGAACGCCCGGCCCACCCTCCGCAACGTCGCGCATTCCGCCAGCTCGAAGCGCGTGTTCTGCAGAGCGAAAAGTGGCTTGCCGAACACCTGGCGCTGCTTGGTGTACTCGACGGTGAGGTCCACGGCCCGGTCGATGCTCGCCTGCGCGAGGATGGCGGTGCTCAGCCGCTCCTGGGGGAGCTGGGACATGAGCTGCGCGAAGCCCTTGCCCTCCTCGCCTCCGAGCAGGTTGACGGCGGGTACGCGCAGGTCATCGAAGAACAACTCCGTGGTGTCCTGGCCATGGCCTCCGAGCTTCTCGAGGATGCGGCCCCGATCGAAGCCGGGCGTGGTGTCGGAGACCTCCGCGCACACGAGGGAGATGCCCGCGTGGCCCTTCATGTCGCTGGTGCGCACCGCGATGATGAGGAAGTCGCACACCCGGCCGTTGGAGATGAACGTCTTGGAGCCGCTCACCCGGTAGAAGTCTCCGTCACGCTCGGCGCGGGTGGAGATGGCCTGCAAGTCCGAACCGGCGCCGGGCTCCGTCATGGCGATGGCGCCCACCCACTCGCCGCTGGCGAGCTTGGGCAGCCACTTGTGCTTCTGCGCCTCGGACGCGTACGCGAGCACGTAGTGCGCGACGATGGAGCAGTGCACGGCGAAGCCCATGGTCGGGTCTCCGGCCCGCACCTGCTCCTCGCTGAGTATCGCCTCATGGGCGAAGGTGCCGCCGCCTCCGCCGTATGCCTCCGGAATGGACATGCACAAGAGGCCCAGCTCGCCTGCCCGGCGGTAGAGCGCCTTGTCCGGGTGGCCCTGGGCCACGTGCTTGGGGACGTTGGGGAGGACTTCCTTGGTGAAGTAGGTGGCCGCGAGGCCACGCACCTGCTCGAGCTCGTCAGAGCTCCATCGAGGACGTGCCGTCATTGTCTGTCTCGCTCCGTCGTGAGTCGCTCTTACAGTCCGAACGTCTTGCCGATGATGTCGCGCTGGATTTCGCTGGTGCCGCCGTAGACGGTGGAGATGACCGTGGCGCGCAGGTGCGACTCCATGTCGTATTCGGTCGCGTAGCCGTAGCCGCCCATCATCTGAACCCCCTCGAGCGCCACGCGCTTGGCGGTCTCCGTCGTCTTCAGCTTGGCCATGGACGCCTCGCGGGGGAGCATCCGGTCGGGCGCTTCATCCGCCAGTTGTGCCACGCGGTAGATGAGCAGCTCGCAGCACTCCAGCTCCGTGGCCAGGTCCGCGATGCGGTGCTTGAGCGCCTGGAAGGAGCCGATGGGCTTGCCGAACTGCTTGCGCTCCTTCACGTACGCCACGGCGTCGTCGAACGCGCGCCGGCCCCGGCCCAGCATGGACGCGGCGAGCAGGAGCCGCTCGCTGTTGAGCCCCGACATGAGCTGCGGCCAGGCCTGGTCCACCTTGCCCACGACGGAGTTCTCCGGCAGGAAGCAGTCGGTGAAGAAGACGTCGTTGACCTCCTTGCCGTTGAGCGTGGGGATGCCGCGAATCTCCACGCCCGGCGTGCCCGTGGGGACGCAGAACATGGTGAGCCCCTCGTGCCGGGAGCCCGAGGACTGGGTGCGCGCGACGAGCAGCAGGTGGTCGGCGAAGTGCGCGTTGGAGCACCACGTCTTCTGGCCGTTGACGAGGAAGCCTCCGCTCGTGCGCGTCGCGCGGCAGGTAATCGCGGCGGCGTCCGAGCCCGCGTCGGGCTCCGAGATGGAGATGGCCTCCACGCGGCCCCGGGTGATGCCGGTGAGGACCTTCTGCTTCTGTGCCTCGCTGCCGAACTTCGCGTAGGGGCTCGCGGCGACGGCCGTGGTGATGTATCCGCCCACCGGAGCGAGCCCGTAGGAGGTGCGCTCGGCGAACAGGCACATCTCCGCCATGCCTCCGTCGGAGCCGCCGTACTTCGGAGAGATGCCCACGCCGAGCCAGCCCAGCTCGGCCATCTCGGCATAGAGCCGGGGGTTGTGGGCCTCGACGCCGTGCTGGGTCAGCGCGTCGCGCTGCGCGCGGGTGCCCGTCTTGGCGCGACAGAACGCGTCGATGGAGGCAGCGAAGGACGCTTGCTCCGGAGTTCTCGGATGCATGGGGACTCGTGAGGGAGGAGGCGGGGGGGAGGTCAGGCGTTCTCGTAGAACGAGGCGATGCGCTCCTCGTACTGCTTGAGAATCACGCGGCGCTTGAGCTTGAGCGTCGGGGTGAGCTCGCCCGTCGCGGGAGACCACGTCTCCGTGACGACCTCGAAGCGCTTGATCTGCTCGGCGCGGGAGAGCCGCGCGTTGATGGAGGCCACGAGCGCTTCCAGCTCGGAGCGGACCGCCGGCTCGCGCGTGAGCTCCAGGAGCGACTGGGGCGGCAGCCCGCGCGCCTTGGCCCACGCGGGGGCGACGTCCGCGTCCAGGCAGATGAGCGCCGTCACGAACGGCCAGCCGTCGCCAATCGCGATGGCCTGTCCGACGAGCGGGTGGGCGCGCAGCATTCCCTCGATGCGGGACGGGGCGATGTTCTTCCCGCTCGAGGTGATGATGAGCTCCTTCTTGCGGTCGGTGATGGTGAGGTAGCCCTCGTCGTCCACGGTGCCGATGTCGCCCGTGGCGAGCCAGCCGTCCGCGTCCACCGGGCTCTCAATCCTGCCGTCCGCGCCCAGGTAGCCCAGGAACAGCACGGGCCCGCGCACGAAGATTTCACCGTCCGCCGCCAGCCGGAGCTGGAGGCCGGGGATGGGCCGGCCCACCGCGCCCACGCGGAACTCCGTGGGCGTGTTGATGGTGGCGCAGCCCGTCGTTTCACTCATCCCCCAGACCTCCAGCACCTTGATGCCGAAGCCGCCCAGGTACTCCAGCACCTCCACGGGGATGGGCGCCGAGCCGCTGCTCGCCCACGTCAGCGCGTCCAGGCCCAGCGTCGCGCGCAGGGGCTTGAGAATCATCTCCTCCACCGCGGCGACCTTCTGGGCCAGCTCCGCCGGCACGCTCTTGCCGGAGCCCTCCAACCGGAAAGCCTCCAGCGCCGTGGCGTGCGCGGCGAGGATGGCGTCGCGCCGGGGGGCCTCCAGGCTGGAGATCTTCGCCTTGAGGCCGCCGGCCAGCTTCTCCCAGACGCGCGGCACGCCGAAGAAGGCAGGAGGCCGCACCTTGGCCATCAGCGGCACCACGCCCGCGGGGTCCGCGCAGATGTGCACGTGCATCGCCTTGTAGAGCAGGCGGTACAGGCCCAGCTCACGCTCCGCGATGTGCGCCAGCGGCAGGTAGGCGATGGACGGCACCTGGTTCGGCGTGGGCACCGCGGCGTCCACGGCGATGGCCTCATAGAAGGCGTTGCGGTGGCTGAGCACCACGCCCTTGGGGTCTCCGGTGGTGCCGGAGGTGTACATCATCGCGATGGGGTCCTCGGGGCGGATGCTCTTCCAGCCCTCCTCGAAGACGTCCGGGGACTCCTGGTGCAGCTTTCCTCCGTCCGCCTCCACCTGCGCGAAGGAGACGTAGCGCGAGTCCCCCGCGGGAACCGCCGCCGCGTCGACGACGATGATGCGCTTGAGGGAGAAGAGCGCCTTGAGGATGGGCCGCCAGCGGGCCACCTCCTCCGCGCCCTCCAGCACCACGACGGTGGCCGCGCTGTGTTGGGCGACGTAGCCTACCTGCTCGGTGCTCAGCGTCTGGTACGCGGTACAGGGGATGGCGCCCAGGTGCACGGCGGCATAGTCGATGAGCCAGTGCTCCGGCCGGCTCGACATCATGATCATCATCCGCTCGCCGCGCTGGAGGCCGAGCGCGCCCAGGCCGCGAGACAGCGCGGCGGTGCGCGCGCGAAGCTGGACCCACGTGTGCGTCGAGTCACCAGCGCTGAGCGCGGGGGCGTCCGCGTACTCCTCCGCGTTGCGCTTGAGGAGCAGCGGCAGGGTGAGCTTGTTCGCCAGGGATTGGCACTGCGCCTCCAGGTCTGCGAGCGACGTACCCATGGGCACCTCCAGCACTGTGATGGCCAACGACTCTCAGCGGGCTTTCACTTCAGGGGTCGACGTACAGGTCCAACATCACGTCGGGGCCGCCGCCGTAGCGGCTGAAGTCATGGATGCCTTCGGCGCGCAGGACGTCCTCGTCGATGAACGTGTGCCCGGTGCAGTCCCGGGGCCGGCGCTGGAGGATGGCCACGGCCGCGTCCGCCATGATTTCCGGCGCGCGGGCCCGCTGCATGGACGCGTCTCCCCCGAGCAGGTTCTTCACGGCGGCGGTGGCGATGAGCGTCTTGGGCCAGAGCGCATTGGCGGCGATGCCGGCTTCCGCGAACTCCGCCGCCCAGCCGAGCGTGAGCAGCGTCATGCCGTACTTGGCCATGGTGTATGCCGGGTGTTTGCCCAGCCAGTGCGGCGCCAGGTTGATGGGGGGCGACAGCGAGAGGATGTGCGGGTGCGGAGAGCGGCGCAGGTGCGGCAGCGCGGTGCGCGTCAGGAGGAACGTGCCCCGGACCTGGATCTGCTGCATCAAATCGAACCGCTTGAGCGGCAGCTCGTCTGTCTTCAGGGGCGCCAGCGCGCTCGCGTTGTTCACGCAGAAGTCGATGCCGCCGAAGCGCGCCACGGCTTCGTCCACGGCGCGCTGCACGTCGGCCTCCTCTCGCACGTCGCCGACAATGGCGAGCGCGTGGCCACCCGCGGCGCGAATCTCGTCCGCGGCCGTGTGCACGGTGCCCGGCAGCCGAGGGTCCGGCGTGTCGGTCTTCGCCAGGAGCACGACATTGGCTCCCAGCCGGCCCGCGGCGATGCCGATGGCCAGCCCGATTCCACGGCTTCCTCCGGACATCAGCAGCGTGCGTCCCGCGAGTGGCTTCGAGGTCATCCTTCGTCCTTTTCGCGCGGCGCTCCCTGCTTGACGGCGGGCGCGTCACCCCGCTCGGCGCGACCTTGGGGTGGAGTGAGTTGGGGGAGGACGTCCTGGACGATGGTGATGAGCGCCTCGCTCAGGAGCAGGTGCGCCTCCTCGCGGGAGAGGGTGCCCCCGCGAATCCATTCGCGGATGGTGGCCTTCACCATGCCGGCGTAGGAGCGCATCATCGCGCGGTGCCGGGCGTCGCTGCCGACCTCCACCTTCATGCCGAGGAACTCGAGCGTCTTCGCCGCGGCCACGTCGTCCGCCGCGGAGATGATGCGTTCGACTTCCGGGTCCGCGATGCTGCCCGCGCCGGTGACGGCGACGTACGTCTTTCCGTGCGTCGCCACCGTGTCGAGGTACCACTCGACGCTGCGCTCCACGCGTTGGCGCAGGGTTCCCGTCGGGCTGACTTTCTCTTCGAGGCCGGGCATGAGCAGCATCCTCTTCACGACCTTCAGGTAGAGGTCCCGCTTCTGCCCGAAGTAGTGGTTGAGCAGCCCCCGGGCGACGCCGGCTTCCTTGGCGATGTCCGTGGTGGAGACCTGGGCGTAGGGGCGCTCGCCGAACAGGCGCATCGCGCACTCGAGGATCTGCTCCCTGCGCGCATCCGGTTCCAGGCGCTTCCAACGAGGCGCGGGCGCGGGGCTCATGACTCACGCTCCCGCCAGGGCAGGAACGCGGGCAGGTCTTGCTCCACGGTGCGCGCGAAGGACGGCGGCCGCTTCTGGAGGAAGGCCATGACACCCTCCACGGCGTCCGGGCTCTGGCCCAGCGTCGCGATGAGCTGGCTGTCCAGCGCGAAGGCCTGCTCGGGAGAGGGCAGGGCGCTCATGCGATAGAGGGACTGACGGATGACGGCCACGGACACCGGGGCGGTGGTCTCCACCAGCTCTCGCGCCAGCGTGTACGCGGCGTCCAGCACCGCGTCGGGCTCATGCAGCGAGCGCACCAGCCCCGCGCTCAGCGCCTCCTCGGCGGGGATGAGGCGGCCGCTCACCATCCAGTCGAGCGCGCGACCCATGCCCACCAGCCGGGGCAGAAACCAGCTGGAGCCCGCCTCCGGATAGATGCCCCGGCGGCTGAACACGAAGCCGAAGCGGCTGTCCTTGGAGGCCAGGCGGAAGTCCGCCGGCAGCAACATGGTGGAGCCCACGCCCACCGCGGCGCCCCTCACCGCGGCGATGACCGGCTTGCGCAGCGCGAACAGCTGGCGCGTCACCCGCGTCGCCGGCTCCACCCAGTCGGGCCCCGGCGGGGCGCTGTTGGCGACCTCGAACGACAGCCCGCTCAGGTCCGCTCCCACGCAGAAGTCCTTGCCGGCCCCCGTGAGGATGACGACGCGCACGGCCTCGTTCGCGTCCGCCTGGGACAGCGCGTCCGCCAGCTCGTCCGCCATCGTCACCGTGAAGCCGTTGCGCGATTCAGGTCGGTTCAGCTCGAGGGTGGCGATCCGATCCGCGACCGAGAACCGGATGTGTTGGTAGCTCATGGCTGGGGCCTCATGGGTCCTGTGAGGGGGATGATGGGAACTTGTTGGCGGGGTGTCAACAACAAGGGGCCTGCGAAGTCCTGCGTGCCTTTCGACGTGATGCGTCATCCGGAAGCTGTCCTTGCGGTGCGAAGAGGGTCCACGTGGGCTCGAGCCTAGGGCCGGGCTGGGGCCAATGCACTCTCTCTGAAGACTTGCAACAGGGGAGGAGGCACGTGGGGCGTCTGTCTATGCGAGAGGTGTGAGCCGGCAGTGGCATCATCCGGGTGTATGGGTCGACCCGGGCTCACTGCTTGTTGGTGTTTCAATGCTCACGCTCGATAGTCCGGGACGCGGGTCGCGATACGCGGCCCGTTCACCCCGTTGTCGTGGAGCCCCCTCATGAAGCTCTTCTCGAAATCGCTGCTCGTGGGTGTCGCCGCGCTGGCGCTGTCCCCGACGTCCGCGTCGGCGCTTCCTCGCGATTGTGATGAACGCTGTCTGTCCACCACGCCGTGCTGGGTGGTCTGTGCGCTTCCCTGGAACACGACGGTCGTCACGTGCGGCGAGTGGTTCGAAGAGTGGGAGGCGGGGACGTGCGCTGCGGGCGCCCGCGAGGACATCGAAGAGGAGCTGATGTCCATCGAGCGGGAGGAGCAGGCCAACGCGTCGTCGAGTGCACCGAGCAGCAGTAGCCGCATCGGGCTGTTCGTGAAAACTCCCTGGCACCACGCGGGCCCGGTGCGCCGCGAGCCGAAGGTGTGGCTCGCGGCGGACCTGGTACGTCAGTAGACCCAGACGCTCTTGGGAGCGAAGTCCAGTGGGCTCACCTGCTCGTTCGGGCCGACAATCTGGGGATAGCCCTGGCAGTCCTCGTCGGGGTACAGCGCCGCGGCCTCGTCATTCGTGTTGATGGCGGAGACGGCCCGGTCCTCCCAGCCGTGCTCGGGCAACCCTACGCACGTCCCCGAGCCACCCGGTGGCCAGGCCATGACATTCCAGACGGCGCCCGTGTAGCCAGGTCCGTCGAACAGGCAGAGGACGCCCGACCAGGGACACGGAGAGGTCTCCTCGGCCGAGGCCGGGGCGGGAGTCAGCAGCACCGTCGCCGCCGAAAGTCCGAGCAACGCCAAGGAGCCCAGGCCCAGCAGACCAGAGCGGATGAAGCGACGGGGATTCCGACCAAACGTGTGCCAATTCATGTGGGTGTCTCCTCTGTGCAACCCGGGGGTGGGCTGCGTGGAAATGGTGGCATTGCGACGGGCAGGGTGCCCTGGAGACGGATTCCCCAAGGGACGTCTATCCGCTGGCGGACTGTTTGCGTTCGCATGTCAGGAGAAGTTCCATGCCCCTGGAAGGAGTGTCTTTGATTGGACGCGAAGGCTGTCCGCGCGAGTTCTGACTGGGTTTGTCGCGGACGCCGTGCGTTCAATGATGTTGAATTGTTCGACAAGCCTTCAGGAGCCCCTCATGCGAGCCGTCGGATATCGCCAGCCTCTCCCCGCGTCGGACCCCAACGCGCTGCTCGACGTGGAGCTGCCAGACCCTGTCCCGGGTGAGAGGGATTTGCTGGTGGAGGTGCGCGCCATCTCCGTCAACCCGGTGGACGTGAAGGTGCGCGCGAGCGCGTCACCGCCCGCCGGGGAGGTGAAGGTGCTGGGCTGGGATGCGGCGGGAGTGGTGCGCGCGGTGGGGTCCGGGGTGAAGCTCTTCAAGCCCGGGGAGCGCGTCTGGTACGCGGGCACCATCACCCGGCCCGGCACCGACAGCGAGCTTCACGTGGTGGACGAGCGAATCGTGGGCCACATGCCGACGTCGCTGGGCTTCGCCGATGCGGCGGCGTTGCCACTGACGGCCGTCACCGCGTGGGAGCTGCTCTTCGACCGGCTCCAGGTGCCGGAGGGGAAGGGGGCCGGCGCGTTGCTCGTGGTGGGCGCGGCGGGTGGCGTGGGTTCCATCCTGGTGCAGCTCGCGCGGCGGCTCACGGGGCTGACGGTGATTGGCACGGCCTCGCGCCCGGAGACGCAGGACTGGGTTCGCGAGCGGGGGGCGCATCACGTCATCGACCACCAGCAGCCGCTGACGCAGGAGCTCAAGCGCATCGGCGTGCCGCAGGTGGAGTTCATCGCCAGCCTGACGCACACGGACCGGCACTACGCGCAGTTGGTGGAGGCGCTGGCGCCGCAGGGCCGGCTCGGCATCATCGACGACCCGGGCCCCATCGACGTGCGCGAGCTGAAGCGCAAGAGCGCGTCGCTTCACTGGGAGCTGATGTTCACCCGCTCGATGTTTGGCACCCCGGACATGCAGGCGCAGCACGACATGCTGGAGCGGGTGTCAAAGCTGGTGGACGCGGGCACGCTGAAGACCACGGTGGGCGAGCACTTCGGCCGCATCGACGCCGCGAACCTGCGGCGCGCCCACCAGCTCCTGGAGTCACACAAGGCCAAGGGCAAGCTGGTGCTGGAAGGCTTCTGAGCCGTCGGGCTCGGACGTCAGAAATGCGCCCCGAGCCCGAGCACCGCTCTGTCATTGACGATACCCAGTGAAGGCATGAGCCCCAGGGGGATGCCGGGCCGGGAGCGGGAGGATGCGAGTCGAGCCTTGCTGGACGACCGGGCCTGCCATGCCCCGTCCTCGTCGTCCTCCCAATCCCAATCAGAGCCAGTGACGAGTCTGAGATAGCCCGCCCCAAGTGACAGCCCCAGCATGATGCCCGTCAGGAGGCTGGTTCCACAGCCCTCGCCGCCCTTGTCGTAGCCCGCGCAGACGGCGATGCCGGCGGTGAGCCCCACGCCGGTGAGAATCAAGGGCACCAGCCAGATGTGGGTGGGGATGCTGTCGCTGGTCGCCGCATGGCCATCGACGGAGAGGGCGCGAAGGCGGTTGCCCTCCGCCATGCGGCCTTGGCCGAAGAAGGTCCGGGACTCCATCACTCGCGTGGACGGCGCACGGGATGAGAAGTCGAAGGCGCGGGGCGCGGCGAGGACGGTGCCAGGAGCAGCAAGCCAGAGGCACAGCCCGACAGTGGCGAGGACAGGGTTCTTCATGATGTGGGGGACGTTCACGGGGAGGCACAGGCCGGCCTGGTGTGCCAGCGAGCGAGCTTTGTGCGCTTCCCGACGAAAGGCCCAGGGAGATATTCACCCGGAGGCCATGCCCCCTCTACGGCTGACCGCGCGTCACGCGGGCCCGGGCGGCCTGGAGGGTGTTGGCGAGCAGCATGGTGATGGTCATCGGGCCGACGCCCCCGGGCACGGGGGTGATGGCCTCGGCGACCTGGCTGACGGCGTCGAAGTCCACGTCGCCCACCATCTTGAAGCCGCGCGCGGAGCCGGGGTCTTCGACGCGGTTCTGGCCCACGTCGATGACCACCACGCCGGGCTTCACCATGTCCGCGGTGATGAGGTTCTGCTTGCCCACCGCGACGATGAGGATGTCGGCCTGCCGGGTGAACGAGGCGAGGTCGGGGGTGTGTCGGTGGGTGATGGTGACGGTGGCGTCCGGGCCGGGGGCCATCAGCAGCGAGGCCAGCGGCTTGCTGACGATGAGGCTGCGCCCCACGATGACCACGTGCTTGCCCCGCGTCGGGATGTTCTCCCGGCGCAGCATCTCCAGGATGCCCGCGGGGGTGCAGGGGATGAAGGCGCGCGGGTCCCCCACGAAGGCGAGCCCGGCGTTCTGCGGATGGAAGCCATCCACGTCCTTGTCCGGGTGGATGTGCTCCAGGACGGCTTTGTAGGGAAGGTGCGCGGGGAGGGGGAGCTGGACGAGGATGCCGTGGACCGTGTCGTCCGAGTTCAGCCGGTCGATGACGGCGAACAGCTCTTCCTTGGACACGTCCTCGGGCAGGTTCAGCGTCTGGCCCTTCATCCCCAGGGCCTCGCAGGCGCGTGTCTTGCTCGCGACATAGGCCTGGCTCGCGGGGTTGTTGCCCACCAGCACCACGGAGAGCCCTGGCGTGACTCCGGCGGCTTGAAGCTCCGCCACCTGTTGAGCCATCTCGGCCCGCATCACCCGGCTGAGTTCGGTTCCATCGATGTTCCGCGCCATGGGGGCTCCATACGCCAGATTCCCGGCGTTGCCGCGCCCTTTCTGGCCGGGCTGTCGACCCCTGGAGACTGACGCTACGCCGGCTGGAGGAAGCGGCCGTCCACCAGGTGGTCAATCACTTCGCGCGCGGAGTGTGGATCCAACCGCGCCTTCGTCCCCAACTGGCTCACGGCGCTGGAGACCGTCGCGGGTCGCTCGAAGGCGGCCAGGGCGGCGAGGAGGATGGCTCCGTCCTGCCCCTGCACCAGCGTCGGGTCGGAGAACTTGCGAGGGCTGACCGTGGGCGCGCACGTCAGGGTGATGCCGTCGACCGAGCGGAGGACCGTCACGGGCTCCTGGGCCACCTTCGCCGGGGCCCGGTGGTGGCCCAGCCACTCCCCCAGCGTGAATCGCCGGGTCGACGGCGCGGTGTTCAACAGCCGCGTGCGGCCATCGACAGTGACGCCGCGCCGGGTGTCCCGGTGCTTCCAGGCGAGCGCATCCACCTGGTCGGAGTTGCGCTGCACGGCCGCCTCGAGCGCCGCGTCGCGGAAGCGAATCATCGGCACCGACACGTCGCCGGGCTCACGCTGCTCGAAGTAGTCGACGAACTCCTTGAACGTCTTCGCCTCGCTCACCATGTCGAAGCGGGCGGGGTGCTCGGTGACCAGGGCGCCGGGCTGCGCTTCGAGCCGCTGATAGCCCACCACGCAGTCCAGGCTGATGACGCGCTCCACCAGGCGCAGCTCCTCCGCCAGCCGGGCCGTGCTCGTGAACGGCAGGCCGCCGATGCCGGAGATCTCCATGTCCAGGTTCGGATGGCGGCGACAGGCGTCGATGACCTCGAGCAGCTCGCTGTCCCTGGCGCAGGGCTTGAGCAGGCCCTTGCCCATCTGGTCCAGGCGCTGCTCCTCCGAGAAGCAGCCGATGTCGATGACCATGTAGACGCGCTTGAACGTCCGGGCCAGCTCGGCGACGAGCTCCAGGCGCGGCACGCCCCACAGGAAGTACGTGCAGCAGTGCTTCGAGAGGTCCACGCCCGCCCAGGTGCTCCCCAGGAACTCCGCGGTGCTTCCGGCGAAGTCGTAGCGCATCTGCCACGTCTGTCCGGCGATCTCCTGGTGGTCCCTCCGCACGCTCTGCTCCGAGCGCAGGAACGGCTTCGCGCGCCCGAAGGCCGCCTTCTGGTTGCCCCGGGCCCCTCCGCAATAGAGGCAGTTCTCGCCACACCCCTTGCCCGGAGCCACCCAGCCGGAGAACGAGTTGCGGTCCAACTGGCTCAGGAACAGGTCGTTGAAGTGGGAGTAGTAGATGTCCTCGGTGTTGGTGGCGCCCTGGATGTAGGACAGCGGCAGTCGCCGGGAGGCGCCGGAGGGCGAGCGCGACACGCAGTTGGGCGGGGACTCCTCGCCTCGGCAGATGGCCAGCAGCGGCACCTCGCCGTCACCCAGCACGATGTGGTCGATGAAGTCGAACGCGTGCAGCTCCCTCCACCAGTACGACGCGGAGTTGCCGCCCACGACGATGCGAATCCCGGGGTCTATCCGCCGCAGCGTCCGGGCGATGAGCAGCGCGCGGTCCACGTGGTGGAACCACTTGAGGCTGATGCCCACGAGGCGCGGCCGGACGCGGGCGACGAGTTTCTCGAACGAGCGAACCACCTCCGCTTCCGTCTCGTCGCCGTCGTACAGCCGCACGAAGGCCTCGATGCCGCCACGCCGCAGGTAGCTCGCCAGGTAGAGGATGCCGCACGTGGCCTCGCCCGTACCGGCGCCCACGAGGAGAACTGGCGAGAGCTCACGACCACCACCCATGCGACAAGCACCGACCTTTCCGAGAAGGGGCACAGTAGACGATTCGGGCCTCCGTCGGCGCGGGAATGGTGACCCCCCCACCGGGCGGGCGTCCGAGCGGCGCCGGGGCCGGCTGTGTCCACGGCGCCTTCGGCATCCGGCGGCTTCCGGACGCGTATCGCGGATGCCTTCACTTCGATGCGGCGGGAAGCGCCATGTCTGACAGGCTCGCCACGGCTGTAGCAACGGGCGCTACAAAGACAGCCCGTTTTCTCATCGTTCCTGACGCGGATGCCAGACTTGTAGCGAGAGATGTCACAGTGGGAGGTGAGATGGATGTAAATGATTCGCATTCAGGCTTGTGTGTAGACCTTCAATCACAGCAAAGTGCGGTTCTCACTCATCAGGGGGCTGCATGCGCATCTCGTCTTCGACATCTTCTTCTCGTATCGGTATGTCTCGCGGTTGGCTGTGTGCGGCGGCCGTCGCCATGGCGCTCGTCGTCGCTTCTCCGGGCCGCGCGGATGCCCAGTGTACGAGCTGGCCGACCAACACCACCGTGAACCCTGGCGCGCCGTTCTCCGACACCATCAATGTCTCGGGGCTGGCCTACGGGACGTACATCATCACCGCGTCCTTCTCCGGCAGCGCGGGGCTCATCAACCTGGCGTTCAGCGCCGCGCCGGGCGTGTCCTGGAGCAATGGCACGAAGGGCTTCATCGGCTCCGCGACGACGATGTATCTGAGCTTCATCATGGCCCCCGGCGCGCTCCCGGGCCGCAATTCGACCGTCAACCTGAGTGTCACCAACACCCTGGGCCAGACGGTCTGCTCCTCCAGCTTCGTGGTGTCGGTGGCCGGTGACGCGTGCCCGGCCGATGTCGTCTTCAACGGGAGCACGGTCGACGCGACCTTCGATGGCGCCAACTGCTACGTGGCCGCGCTGCCGGCGGGGGACGGCTCACCCTTCATGCACAACAACAACTACTACGTGACGCGCGGCCCGAACAACGCGTGTGAGGCGGGCTGGTTCGACGGCGCCAACTGCTATCTCGGCACGGCGCCCAGCGGGAAGTCAGGCTTCTTCTGGGGCTCGGCGTTCTACTACTCGCCCTGAGAAACCCGCTGTGATGGGCCCCGCGCGGCGAGGTGTGATTGCGCCGCGCGGGGGCGTGGTTGTTTCAGCGGAAGGGACCGCTCACCTCGAAGGTGACGCCCTGGCCGTCCGTTCCGCGCTGTGAGCTGAAGTACAGCCGGTGCCCGTCTGGACTGAACGCGGGGCCGGTGAGCTCCGAGCCCGCATGGCCTTCGAGTTGGAGGAACGGTGAGACAACCCGCTCCGGCCGCGGGGTGATGAGGCAGAGCTGGAGGTCTCCTCCGTCCTCGGCCACGTAGAGGTCTCCCGAGCGCGACACGGTGACGTTGTCCACGCCGTGCAGGGGCGAGTCCGGGAAGAGGTCGTCGTCGTAGAGGATCTCCACCCGGCCGGTGGCCGGCGTGTGGGCCCAGACGCGGTTGTCGCCCTTGGTGGTGAAGTAGACGGTGCCGCTGTCGTACCAGCAGCCCTCTCCGCCATCGAACGCGGTGGTCACGAACCGCGCGGGCTGGAGCCAGGCGGGGCTCGACGCGGAGACCTTCACCCAGCTGAAGCTCGCGGTGCCCTCCAGCGCATTGCCTGACAGTCGCGCGGCCTCGAGCGTGCCCGAGGCGAGTGAAGGCCACTGGGCCGGCGTGAAGCGGTAGAAGCGCCCGTGGGGGCGGTCCTCCGTCAGGTACAGCCGTCGTCCCGCCGGGTCCACCGCGACGGCCTCGTGGGCGTAGGTGCCCAGCGCGGCGCGACGCACGCCCTGCGAGGGACTCATCGGATTGCACTCCCACACATGTCCGCCGTCCCATTCCTCACAGGACAGCCACGTGCCCCACGGCGTCGGCCCTCCCGCGCAGTTGGCGATGGTTCCGCCGAGGATGCGATAGGCGCCCACCACGCCGCCTCCACCATCGAAGCGCAGCGCGGAGGCCCCGCCGAGGAGGGGCAACTCGCTGTTGGACGTGTAGACCCATCCGCCGTCGCCCGTGGCGAAGCACGTGCCGCCATCGGGGCTCCCGTGCCAGGAGTAGCTCGTGCCAGGGACGACCTCATTCGTGCGCGCGACGACGCGAGAGGTGAAGCCCGCGGGCAGTCGCAGGCCATGCGCATCCGGCGTTCCCGAGAGGGCACCATAGGGGCCGGGTCCCGGTCGGGAAGGGGCCGCATAGGCCTCGCGCCAGAAGCCGGGCCCCAGGACGAGCAGTCCGCTGCTCATCGCGGTGAGTCGAAGGAAGTTCCTGCGCTGCATGGGCGTGCTCCAGTGCGTGGACAAGCCCTGGAGACTGGTTCGTGTGACGCCCCGCGCCCATCGCGCTCCGAGGGCGGGGGCCTGTCCACCCGGGGACACGACACCGCGCGCGCCCCTGGACGACAGGACGCGCGCGGCGGAGTTCTTCGGGCTCGGGGCTACATCTCCACCGGCGGCGTGCAGTCGACGTCCGGGCAGAGTTCCCCTGGCGGGCAGTAGCAGCGGTCCGCCACGAGGATGTTCACCAGGGACGAGGCCTCACCGAAGTCGATGGCCGTTGTCGCGTCGACTCGCACCCGCATCCGCCACTGGAAGGCATGCGGGCCCTGGGTGGTGGGCGCGGTGGCGGTGAAGCTGAAGGTCCGCTCGGCGCCGGGTTTGACGCGGTCCCCCAGCTCCAGGGGGATGGACGCGTGGCCCCAGTTGTTGCCCCGGAACTCGGGCAGTGGCGCGAGCTGGACGCCCGGGAGTTCTCCCCACGTCGTGTCACCCGAGTTCCTCATTCGAAGGGTGACGGGGAAGCTCTGTCCCGGCTCCACGCGCGTGGGCACCGTCTGGCTCACGAAGGTCGCGTGGGCCCTGGGGATGACCTGGACCGTCGTGCTCTGCGTGGCCTGGCCGAAGGCCCCGGTCTGGGTCTGCCACATGCGCCACTGGAGCGCCTGGGGGCCCGAGGTGAGGGGCGCGTTGACGGTGACGGAGAAGGTCTTCTCCGCGCCCGGCGCGACTTCTTCTCCGGGGGCGAGCGCTCCGTTCGAGCTGCTCCACGCGGAGGACAGGTTGCGCAGGGAGAAGCCGGTGTCCGCGCGCCAGGCCTGGGTGCCCGTGTTCCGCATCGTCACGTGGTAGGTGAAGGCGTTGCCCCCCATCACCGTGGTGGGGCCGGACTGCCGGACGAAGGCGGCGTCGCGCGGAGGGAGCGTGACGGTGATGGTGACGGGTTCGGTGAACGCGCCGAAGTAGACCGGCTGTTCGAAGGTGTCCTGAACCATCCGCCAGGACATGGTGTAGACGCCGGGCGTGGTGGGCGCGGTGAGCGTGTCGGAGAAGGTCAGCTCCTGACCGCGAGCCGCCGAGTCCGTCGGGTTGAGGTAGATGCGCTGCCGCCCCCACGTGCTGCTCGCCACGGGCTGGGAGCCGAGCCGATAGAAATGGGCCAGCGTCCAGGTGTCGCTGCCCGTGTTCTTCATCGTGAAGGTCGCCTGGAACGTGCTTCCGACCACCACCGTGGTGGGGACGGACTGCCGGACGAAGACCGAGTCGCGGATGGGCACCGTGACGTCGATCTGTCGCTCGGGCGTGGGCGCGCCGAACAGGCCGTGTCCCTCCTTCATCATCTGCCACCGGAAGGGGTAGGTGCCCAGCGCGTACGGCGTGGTGACGGTGAACAGGAACGTCTTGTTCGTCTGGGGCGCGATGCTCTCGCCGGGCGCCAGCTCCACGCGGTCCGTTCCCCAGAAGGCCGTGTTGCCCGCGGGGGCGATGGACTGGAGCCTGAAGCCCGAGGCGGCCGTCCAGGGCTCCGTGCCCGTGTTCCGCATCGTCACGCTGACGCTGTAGACCCTGTCCGCCTGCATGAAGGTGAGGACCTCCTGGAACCAGAAGCTCGCGTCATGCGCCGGGCCGGGGCATCGGAAGGTGAGGTCGCGAGACAGGCCGCTTCCCTCGTCGTCGACGACGGCGAGCCTCAGCGTGGCGTCGGTGCCCGCCGTGCAGGTGCCTTGCGCGGAAAGCTCCGAGGATGCGGTGAGGGTGGCGTTCGCGAGGGAGGACCAGGTCTGGTGGTAGGGGCTGACTCCGCCCGAGGCCAGGGTGCTGGCGCAGCTGAAGGTCCCCGGGCCCGCGCCCGGGCCGCACGTGGGGGCGGGGAGGTGCAGGGCGGTGATGACGGCCTTGGAGGCATCCAGCATGCCGGCGCCGCAGGTTCCGGGCACGCAGCCCGGGACGGTGATGACGGCCTGGAGGAGCCGTTGGGTGATTTGGGCCGAGGTCCAATGGGGACGCTGGGTCATGAGGAGCGCGGCGACGCCGGCGACATGCGGCGCGGCCAGCGAGGTGCCGGACAGGTAGCGGTGGCAGAAGTCCTGACCGAACACCGTGGGGCCGGGCTTGGACACGGCCCACGCGGAGACGCTTCCGCCCGTCCCGTTGTACGGCGCCATGGGGGTGAGGTCATTGCAGGCCAGCCCATCGCCGAAGAACTCCGGGCCGCCACCTGGCGCGGTGAGCGTCACCGACGGGCCCCTGTTGCTGTACGGCGCCAGTTGCCCGTTTGGCATCGTCGCGGCCACGGCGATGACCCCATGGCAGGAGGCGGGGACGACCACGCCCGGGTCCCGGCTGTCATTGCCCGCGGCGGCGACCACCACGACTCCGGCGTTGATGGCGTTGGTGATGGCCTGCTGAATCGACGGGTAGTCGAGGCAGCTCGCCACATGGGGCGCCCCCGTGCCGAAGCTCATGTTGATGACCCTGGCGCCGTTCTGGACGGACCAGTCGATGGCTCGGCCCACGTTGCTCAGGATGGGCGCGTCGTCCGTCGAGGAGACCTTCACGGGCAACAGCGTGCAGTCCTTGCAGACGCCCGCGACGCCGTAGGTGTCCCACTTCGCGCCGAGGATTCCGGCGACATGCAGGCCGTGGTGCCACCGGCCATCCGACGTCGGGTCCGCGTCCGAGGCTCCCGGTGTTTCGTAGCCGAAGTCATGACCCACGCCCCACCGGTCCGCGAGGTCCGGGTGCGCGAGCTTCCCGGAGTCCAGGACGGCGATCTTCACGTTGCCGGTGACGGTCTGCCACGCCTCGGGCAGGTGGATGGCGGGGTAGTGCCATTGCAAGCTGTAGTAGGGGTCGGTCGGTACGGAGAAGTAGTGCAGGTAGAGGTCTTCGTGCGCGTACTCGACGTCGGAGCGCAGGCGCAGTGCCTCCACGGCGGCCAGGGTAAGGGCCTCCTGTTCGTCCACGGATTTGTTCGTCAGCGATTCCGTGGAAGAGAGGGTCCAGATCTCCGCGCCCACGGGAAGCACGTCCGCCTGCTGGAACGTCAGGCCATTGAGGGTCATGGGCGCGCTGACGGTGGAGGCCTTGCCCTGGGCGGCCGGCCGGAACTTCACGATGACCCGGCCCGGGACGAAACGCGGGAGGGCCGCCCGGGGCTCCTCCAGCTTCGAGGAGGACTGGAGCGCGGGCGCGGGCCTTGGGTCCGGAGCGGGCGGTTCTCCGCAGTTGGCCCAGAGGACCAGGAACAAGCAGGCTTGAAGGCAGTACAAAAAACGGGATGAGTGCACAGGCGTTTCCTGGGGATGACAGCGATTTCGGAAGACTTCGAGTTCCGATGCCTCTTACGGTCGCTGGCGGCGCGCTGGTTGATGGGCACTCCAATTCTCGGCGCTCAGAAGGGCCGCGGTTCCGGATGGGCACGAGGACGTCCCCGGAAATTCTGCCTCCCAGGAATATGCGGTAGGCTTCGGACTGACATGGCCTTGCAACCCGGCGACAGGTTTGGCCGATACGAGCTGGTGTCCTGGCTTGGTCGGGGTGGAATGGCGGAGACGTGGCGAGCCCGGTGGACGGGCGACGCTGGTGTGACGAAGGCCGTCCTCATCAAGAAGGTGCTTCCGGAGTTCGTGGCGGACGAAGCCTTCGTGTCGATGTTCATCAACGAAGCGCGCATCTCCGCCACGTTGTCCCACGGCAACATCGCGCAGGTCCTCGACTTCGGCCGCGTGGAGGGTCAGTACTATCTGGCGATGGAGTTGGTGGACGGCCAACCGCTGCACCACATCATGAAGCGCGCGGTGAGGACGGGACTGCCACGGTTGCCCATCCCCCTCGCGACGTACGTCGCCCTGGAGATGTGCCGAGGTCTGCACTACGCGCATACGCGGACGGACGACAAGGGCAAACCCCTGGGCATCGTCCATCGCGACATCTCCCCCGACAATGTCCTCATCAGCTACGAGGGCCAGGTGAAGATTGTCGACTTCGGCATCGCCAAGGCCCGCCTGGTTCGCAACTTCCAGACGGAGCCCGGGGTGGTGAAGGGGAAGTACATGTTCTTCTCCCCGGAGCAGGCCCGGGGGCTGGAGGTGGATGCGCGCACGGATGTCTGGGCCACGGGACTGGTGCTGTACGAGATGCTCTGTGGCCAGGTGCCGGTGACGGGCACCCAGGCCGCGGTGCTGATGCGCATGGCGCACGGCGAGTTCCCCTCGCCCCGGGCGGTGTTCCCGGAGCTTCCGGAGGAACTCGACGCGCTGGTCATGAAGGCATTGTCAGTGGACGTCTCGGGGCGTTTCGACTCCGCGAATGCCTTTGGGGATGCGCTGGCGGGGTTCCTGTATTCGTATGCGCCACGGTTCTCGGCGATGAACCTGGCCTATCTGACGCGGTCATTGTTCCGCGAAGACGTGGCGCAAGAGGGACGGGAGTTGTCCGTGCCCGCCTCATTCCTCGATGAGCTGACCCTGTGGCGGCAGCCGCCGCCAGCGCCACCTTCGACACCGCCTCGGTTGGCGAAGGAAGAGGGCTTGAGCGAGGACGGGGCGCCGAAGTCGTTGCCACAGCGGACGAAGCGCAAGGTGTTGCCCGCGGTGGTGGTCCCCGAGCCACGGAGCAAGTCCTCGAGTTCGTTCCTGGGGTTCGCCCTGGTCGTGATGCTGGCGGTGGGATTGGGTTTGGGCGCCTATGCGTTTCTGCGGGATGAGAACGGAAAGAACGTTCAAGACACGCTCGTGGTGACACGAGACACGAAAGCCGACTCGAAGACGGAGCGAGCACCCGGCGACTCCCCGGTCGCCTCCGACGCCGCTGTTTCCCCTACTCCTGTGAGTGAGATGGTTCGCCAGGCCAGGGCCCTGCTCAATCACAACGAGAACCGGGGTGCGTTGGTTGTCACCGCCCAGTGCTTGAGGACGGCACCTGATGATGCCGACTGTCATGTGCTGAGTGGAATCGCCTACGATCGACTCCACATGCGGCAGGCGGCAATCGGGCATTTCAGGCAATTTCTCGCGGCGGCCCCCATGAACCACCCGATGCACGCAACGGTCGCGACGCTGGTCAAGCGCTACGACGAATTGCGCGCATTGGGTGAGCAGTGACTCCCGCTCAGTCGACGAGCAGGCGCTTCACGGGAGCGGGGTCGACCGCCACCATCAGCGGACGGGCGAAGTTGCTGAAGGAGACCAGGGCCTGTCCTGGCGCGAGCCGGGTCACCCGGTTCCAGAGGCTCTCGTCGATGCTTCCGACGGTGCGTTGCATGCGGGAGATGACGGAGCTGTCGGTCATCTTGTGGATGATGAAGTTGTTGAGCAGGCCCAGCACCTCATTGGGAAGGTGTTGAGGGAGCTGCGTGACGAAGACGAGCCCGAGCCAGCGCTTGCGTCCGCGTTTGGCGATGCGGGCGACCTGCTCGAAGAGCACGGGCATCTGGCTGATGCGGCTGGCGGACAGGAACTCGTGTGCCTCCTCGATGATGATGAGCACCGGGGTGACGGCCTGGTCCTGATTGTTCGCCTTCTCGTAGCGCGCCTCCTGCGCTTCCTGGAGTCCCCGCAGGATGTCCGCGATGACCAGGTTGTTGAGCTGGGGCGAGTCCGTGTCCGACAGGTCGATGACCGAAACGCGCCCCGGCGCGAGCATCGAGTTGTAGGCCACGCCCGGCGCGGACCCCACGTCGAAGATGTTGAGTCGCCGCAGGCGGTGGAGCTTGCTGGCCAGGGCCTTCCAACTGATTTCGGCCCTGCTGCTCTGGGCCATCACCCGGCGCATGACCATCCCGGGGTTGCTCTTGAACTCGCTGTGGAGCGAGAGCGTGTGTCCTGGCGGAGGTGTGGCTTCCTCGGGCGCCGGGGCGTCCAGTCCCTCGAGTGCCTCCAGCAGAGGCTCCTTGCGTCGTGACGCGGCACGAGGACGAGGCTTGGCCTCCGCGCGGCCCTCGTCACTGAGGCTGTAGATGTAGGCGCTCACGACGTCCAGCACGTGCTGGATGGTCATCCGGGGGTAGCCGGTCGACAGCTCGTCCACGTCCAGCGCCTGTTGTTTCTCCTGGTCGCTCAGCGGGAAGATCTTGAAGTCCTCCAGGAGCAGCTTGGTGACGTCGTAGGCCTTGAGGAAGCGCTCCTGCTGTGCGTCCGACATATCCAGGATTTCGGCCAGGGCATAGGGCGACAGGCTGGAGAAGTTCAGGGCGAAGCGGTGCAGGTTCTTGTGGCGCGGGTTGCGGCTGGAGCGGCCCGTCAGGTGATGGAGGTGCAGGTCCCTGACGCCTTGAGGCCGCTGGCCCCTGCGCTTGAGGGCCTCCAGCATGGCGACGTGGTCCGTGGGTTCATCCACATGCGTGTACTCGCCCTCCACGTCGAAGATGACGGTGGCGATGCCCTCCGCCTGGGCGCGGTGGATGAGCGTGGCCACGGTGGTGGACTTGCCACCGCCCGTGGTTCCGATGATGCCGGTGTGGCGGGGCAAGACGGATTTGTCGCGCGCGTTGAGGCGGGCCTCCATGCGCTCGTAGCCCACGACGACGCCCAGACACAGGTCGCCGCCCACGCCGAGCACGCGCTCGCTCTCCTTTTCATCCAGCACGAACACGGGGCTCTGGGGGCGAGGCCGGAAGCGGGGAGGCTTCAGCGTCCCCTCCACCTCTTCGCCCAGGAGCTCCACCTCCGCGCGGCCGTGGTAGTCGAACGTGTAGGTGAGCTTCTTGCCATGCGTCACCACGCCAATGGCCATCGTCGAGTTGGCGGGGACGGCGTTGGGTTCCGCGAAGGGGCCTCGGACGACGACACCCAGGTAGGTGCGCTTGTCCTCGCGCGACTTCACCCGCACCAGTGTCTGCGAGGCGAGCAGGTGGATGTCATCGCGAGCGAGCAGGACGGTGAGGAGGTTGTCCTCGCTCGACGTGGTGTCGAAGTGGGTGAAGCCTGCGGCCAGCTCCAGTTCGGGGTCGAGCGGGGCCGCCGTCGTGTCGTTCCTCAGCTCCTCGATCGCGGCGCGGGCCTCCGGTGGCATCGAACGGACGACGTCGCCGCGCCCCTCGCGCGCGGTCATCGGCGGCGATGCTGCCGCAGTGGGTGGTTCCGCGGGCGGTGGCGAGGGTCTGCTCGACGGCGACGGTGCCGAGCGCGACGGCGGTACCGGGGGCGACTGCCTGCGAGGCTCACCCCCCGAGAGCGGCGGCCCCTGGCGTGGCGGCTCACCGCGTACTCCTCCGAGGGCATGGAGTGGCGCCGGGTGGCCGTTCAGGCCATGCGGTGGACGACTCGGAGTGTTGTCGAACAGCCCTGGACCTGGTGACCTCGGACCCTTGCCATCATTGGACATGGTGTCTCCCCCTACCGGCGCATGCTTCGCTCACTGAAGAACTGGAGGTTGGCTCCCGCCTGGGCGTAGGCGTCATGGACCAACCCCAGGAAGCCGTCTTCGCCAAAGGCGCTGCGGCAGGACATCTCCGCGACGTCGAGCAGCAGGGGGAAGCCCCGCTCCGGACGCAGCACGCTGTCGGCCATGGCCACCCAGGCGGCTTCATGCACGTGCTCGCGGTGCGCATAGAACAGCCGGGGCGGGGAGTGGTCCGAAATGCGGAACAGTCCCTTCACGACGCAGGAACTCGAGTCGCGCACGAAGTCCCAGGCCATGCGCTTGCTCCGTCCTCCATATTCCCAACCCCTGACGATGTGCTCGCCATCGCTTTCGAGCGTTTCGAGGAGCGCGTACTCGCCCGCGTCGAGCGCGAAGCCCATCGTCAGGAAGCCCCGGTCATGGAGTGAGCCGGAGACGAAGACGAACTTCTTGTGTTCATGGATGACCCGCTGGAGCACGGACAGCGAGCGCTCCAGCAGGGTCATGTAGCCGGAGCCGGAGAGCAACTCGTGCGCACAGGGATTCCCGATGCCCATCCGCCACTCCGCGGAGGACTTGCTCAAGAGCGCGGCCCGCTCCGCATAGGTCCGGATGCCTCGACGCGCCATCCGGGACAGGGTGTCTTTGTGCCCCTGGAAGCGGTTCTGGCGCATGTTGATGTAGTCCATCGCCTCCTGGGCGGGATTCGTGTTCCGCGTGGCCATCTCCTTGCGAAACAGGCGCTTCGAAAAGGCGCCGGAGTTCCCCTGGTAGCCGGCGACCCCCACCCCAATCTGGGAGATGCCGATGGGCAGACTGTCGTGGTTCGCGGAGCTGCCGGCGATGGCGTCGACCTTGCCTTGGAAGAGCAGCCGCTCGTGGACGAGCGTCAGCTCTTCTGGCGTGACTTTGTAGACCCCTGCCTCGGGGAGCATGCCGCTGCGAGTGGACAGTCGGGGGAGAATCTCGTTGCGGACGAGGGTGCGCAGCCGCCCTTCCTTGTGCATGGCGCCGGCAATCTCGCTCCGGAAGCGCTCCATGACCTTGTCCAGGTCGAGCCCCGTGGACCATCGGTCGAGGTCCAATGTGGAGGACATGTCCTCCCCGAACGCCTCCTGATAGTCGTCATCCCCAAACAACTCACCTGTCTCTTCCGGTGGAAGCCTGCTCGACATGTC
The DNA here is from genome assembly GCF_010894455.1 of Myxococcus eversor. Taxonomy (GTDB): domain Bacteria; phylum Myxococcota; class Myxococcia; order Myxococcales; family Myxococcaceae; genus Myxococcus; species Myxococcus eversor. The sequence continues at coordinate 424,969 of NZ_JAAIXY010000005.1, forward strand.
TACCCTCCCTCCACTCCCAGGAACTTCTCGATGGAAAATCGCGGAGTGCGCTGGCGGCGGCGCAACTCCTGGACGTAGGTGTCGGCCATCTCCCGGGGAAGTCCGTACCGGAAGAACAGCAGACCCGTGGCCTCTTCGGCGGGGATGTCCATCACCAGTGGCACCACGAGCTTCGCCGGAGCCAGCAGCTCCAGGGCCAGCAGGTCCGCGCGCCACTCGGAGTCCATCACCGCGCGACGGGCGTAGTGCCCGGAGGCATCGCGCGCCATGAGGTTCACCGGAGGCCCCAACGAGAGCTTCTCGAAGAGGGCCGTCATGGCCTCGTCTGGCGTGGGCTCACGCAGGCCGTCGAGCACCGGCAGTATCTGATCGCCAAACACCCGCAGGGCCCGCTGGCGTGGAAGCCATTGGTCCAGGATGAAGTGCGACAGCTCGTGCGCGATGGTGAAGCGTTGCTCGGCGTTTCCCTCGGACGTGTCCACGAACAGGAAGCCGTGTCCGGCCCTCGCCACCATGCAGCCATGGAAGTCACTGGCGTCACCCTCGACGGGTTGACGGATACCCCGGCGCAAGAGCCAGTCCCGCACGGCTTGCGGCGTCAGGTGGGGCAGGGCCACCACCTTGACGGAGAGCCGCGTCGGGATATCCGCCGACAGATTTCGTGGGAAGCGCGAGGGGGCCGTGAAGCCACATTCCTCCACGGTCTCCTCGAGCCAGAGCGGGGTCATGAGTTCGTCTTTTCCCCCGGAACGCGGTCCCTCGCAGCCATCTGGAGGGGATGCTCCGCGACGCCGGTGTCCCTGGTCAGGGCACCCACGATTTCGACGTGTCGAATCACGTCGACCAGCGTTCGGAGATCCACTTCATGACGTTCGGTGATGGCGATGACCTGGGTATCGAAGTCCGGGCCCTCGGGTTTGCGGCACAGGCACAGCCAGTGGAGCGCCTCCCTCGTGCAGCCCAGCTCCCGCGCGAGTTCGGCCTCGGTCCGTGCCTCCAGTTGGCGATACCTTTCGAAAGTATGGGCAAGCGTCCAGGTTGCGCTCTGGGCACGCAAGGCGGCCCGCTCGAGCCAATCAGGGTTAGACATCTCATTCCTCCTTTCCGAACCGTCCCAGGATTTTCATGAGGCGGTCCCGGTTCCGTTTCACCTCGCGACGGAGGTCTTTCTCCGACTGCGGCGGCAGGTTCATGGCCTTGGCCAGGGCGTGGGTGGAGCGCTCACCTTGGAGGATGAGCCCGAGGACGGCCTGGTCCTTCTCCTGCATGGCCTGTTCGAGTCGTCCCACGAGGTGTCGCGCCTCCACGATGATCTCCAGGCTTTCATTCGGAGCCGTCGCGCGAAGTTCGATTACGCCCCCGAATTCCCTTTCTCTGCGCTCACGGGCCACCTGGGAGCGGTACATATCCAGGGCCTGCATTGCGGCGGCCCGCATCAGATACGTGGACAGGCGGCTCCTGTGGGCCTGGTACCGTTCGGGATGCTCCAAATACTCCAGGAGGACATCGCAGGCCGCGTCGTGCGCTTCGTCTTTGGTTCTTCCGGGGTTGCTGCGAAGCACTCCGATGATGGGGTCCATGAAGACCCTGAAGACATCCTCGGAGGCCAGTGACTCATTCTTTTTGAGGACGCGCTCATGAAGTGCCTGTTCCTCCGCTTGTGATGGAAACCTCATCCCCACTCCTCGCCGGGAAACTCCTGCCCGCTCTCGGGTTGACTGCGACATGTATGTTCGTTCCCACCCTGGCGAGTTCGACGGAGGTGGGTTTGTGCATCTCCATGAAAGGTTGCTGGAGGCCAGTCCCTCTGTCTGTACCTCCCAGGTGGTATGCCGCCGGGCTTGCGCCGGAAAAATGAGCCCCGTGCGCACTTGGGATTCCAGCAACGAATGAATGGATGGGAGACGGCGAGCCGCCGCGACCGACCCGAGTTCGTGAGGGAACCCATGACGTCCATGCACTGCCGAGTTGCCACCACCCAGAAAGAGCTCGATGACGCGCTTCGCGTCCGCTGGGCTGTTTTCGGGGGAGAGCTGAAGTTGATGACCGCGAAGTCCTCGCCGTCGAGGCGCGAGGTGAGCTGCTTCGACACGCTGGAGACCACGGTGCATCTGGTCGTCTATGCGGACCGCGAGCCGGTGGCGACGCTGCGGATGTTGATGGTGAACCCCGAGGTGGCGCTCGCCACGGGCGGGCGGCTGGGAATCGAACTGGAGCAGCGGCTGGACCTGTCGGGCGTGGGGGGGCCGGGCCAGGTGTTCGCGGAGACGGCGCGCTTCTGCGTGCTCGAGCGCTGGCGGCACTCCGAGGCGGTGGCGCACCTGCAGGCGGGCATCCATGCGGAGAGCCGGCGGCGCGGCGTGACGCACTGGATTGCGGCGGCGAACCTGGAGACGGACTCGTGGGAGGACGCGCGTCTGAGCGCCCAGGTCGCGGCGCACCGGGGATGGACGAGCCCGCGCTGGCGGGTGCGCGACTCGGAGCCGAGCGAGGCGCCGGTGCTCCCCAGCAGTCCCTTCTATACGCCCGCGGACCGTGAGCGCGCGCGGTGGGGCCGCCTGGACGGGCTGCGGATGCCGAGGGCGCCCTGCCTGTTCGCTCGGAAGATGGGCGCGCGGTTCATCTCCGGGCCTCTCTACGACGCGAGCTTCGGCCGCTTCACCCTGCCGCTCATCGCCGCGCTCGACGAGATTCCCGCCAGCACCCTGGAGCGGTTCCGCGCGCTCGACGGCATCCTGCGTCGCGCCGGCTGACCCCAGACCCCGCCGTATTTCCTCCTTCACCTTCAACTCGCAACAACCGGGAGCGCGAGCCCCGGGTAGGAGACGTCCGTGCAGATGACGCTGGAGTGCTCGAAGTCGATGGATTGGGTGGACCTGCTGGAGCAGGAGGCACGCGCGCTGGTGGCGACGTTGGATGCGCATCCCGACGCGAGCCGCCTGTTCGCGGGCACGTTGGACCGCGAGGGCTACATCCACTACCTGGTGCAGACGTATCACTACGCGCGCTGGAGCACGCCGCTGCTGAAGAGCGCGGGGGAGCGGCTCAATCATCTGGGCCGGCACCCGCGCCTGGCGGAGCTGCTGCTCCAGAAGGCCGCGGAGGAGCGCGGGCACGAGCGCTGGCTGCTCGCCGACCTGCACAACCTGGGCTGCTCGCATGAGCAGGTCCATGCGATGGAGCCGTGCCCCGGCGTGGAGGCCTACACCGGCTGGAACTTCTTCACCTCTCGGGCGGGTATCCCCACCGCAGTCCTGGGGACGTCCTATGTGTTGGAGTACCTCTCCCTGGCGCGGGCGACGGAGGCATCCGAGCGGTTGGTCCAGGTCGCGGCCATTCCCAACATCGACAGGTCGGTGACGTTCCTGCGCGCCCACGGGGGGCTGGATGGAGACCACGTGGAGGAGCTGACGACGGTGCTGCGGACGCTGACGGACGTGGAGGAGCAGTCCGCCGTGCTGCTGTCGGCTCGCACGACGCGCGTCGTGTATCCGGCCATCTTCCGCGAGCTGTGAGCCTCCATCCCCCTCGCGAGGTAGAGACAGCCCTCCTGGCCCCCGCCATTCTCCCCGTCGAAGCAGGACATCCACGCGAGCGGGGGCGCCATGCGTTACATCACTCACATCCACCTCGAGGGCGGGCGAGGACTGGAGCACATCTCACGGGTTCGCTGGCGTGATGGACTCATGACGGGGACGAGTACGCGGCAGCAGATGGTGGAGTGGATTGATGACGGTGGAGACGCGAGGGTCCAGGCCCTTCCCGTGGATGCACGGGTAGAGGTCGTCAATGCGCGACCGCCCTATCTGCGGTCGGTGCCGAACGGCGGTCTTGTCGACAATCTGTTGTCCCTGCCGGAGTTCTGAGCCGGCCGGGTGATTGGGTGCCACGGGCGGGTCCGGAGGAAGGGCCGGCCCCGTCCGTGGTGGCTCAGCCGGGTTTCCTGTCGAGAACCATGTTCATCCCCTTTTCCCCTCTCCATAGACAGGAGAGGGGGACGCTGTCGCTACCACCCCAGTGGTAGATGCCCTTCCGGCCCGAGGTCCCACCTCCCAGGTCCAGGACGCCCGAGAGCCCCGGGCGTCGCCTGTCCTGGCGGAGTCGAGGCGCGCTGGCGATGAGCCTGTGCATGCATCGATCCTAGCGGAGCCCCTGGGACAAATACACGCCCTCAAGATGGATTGATGCGTTTGATATTTGTTACCCGGGTGGGTGCATCCTCACTCAGCGGGTTGGGAATGATGGAGGGGTGTCTACTCCGCGGGAGGTATGTCCTGACCTTCCCTGACGTCTGTACGGTGTGTCGAGAACTGGCGCCTGGGTTCGAGCCAACGCTCGTGACAAGCCGGACCATCGCGTTGACGCGATGCGCGCCAAAACGAGGGAAGTATGACCATGCGGAAGAAGCGGGAGCGCGTCAGACATCTGACCGCGCTGCTGATCAAGGGTGAGTTCAAGAAGCCCGAGGATTGTTTCAAGGACCTCAATGGGGTGGAGAGGGTCGGCTTGTCGCCGCGACTTACCTATGTGGCCGACTTCTTCCTCCAGGCCAAGAAGGCGCGGTCACCGCCATGGATGGAGTTCCTGGAGACGTTCGTGACGACGAAGCTGCCGACACTCAGGAACGAGAACGTGTGCGGAGTGTTCTTTGTCCAGCTTAAGAAGCGAATCGTCGCGTTCACACTGGGGCACGGCCGGAACCTCCTGCGTGCCGACTGCTTCGAGCGGGACTTTGGTCTCAAGGTCGTTCTGAACTCAGTCGATCCCACCCAATTGCGGAGCGTCGATGCTCGCAAGGTCGAAGATCTGACGACGCAGACACGAAAGCAGTTGAGTCGGAATTCGCCGCTGGATGCATTCGCGCTCAACCTGAATCAGGACATCCTCCGCGTCATCGCGGGGAAGCCCAAGAGTGAGGCGTTTGCGAAGTTGATTGTCGGCTCTGATGCGCTGTCGCTGAGTGCCAAGGTCGAGGTGGAGCAGCTTGGAGCGAAGTGCGAGGAGCTTCTCGCCGCCTATCAGAGTCAGGAGTACAAGAAGCACTTCCCCTGGTTCGATCATCTCAGGACGGTTCGAGACAAGTCGATGATCGAGGAGTTGAATCGCAAGCTGCTCGAGAAGATTCTGGCGGGCCCCGCCGATGGTCTACATCTGGCCACTCCCGAGGTCATCGACTGGAGTGATTCACCGGGGCTCTCGTTCTCGACGGAAGAGGACCCGGCGCCGCGCCACGATTTGCTGATGGAGGACTACCTCAAGACGAAGGATGGGGAAGAGGTGTCGGTCGCCGAGCTCAAGCGTGACCATGTCCAGGTTCACTACGGAGCGGCGAGTGCTCCCGTGTCCAAGTGGAGCGTGTATGACTCGATTGTGTTCGAGGCGGAGGAAAAGGGAGAGGTGTTCGTGCTCTCTGGGGGAGATTGGTTCCGGGTCGCCAAGAACTTCGCTGATGAGGTGAGAGGCAAGATCGGAAGCATCAAGAGGTCGACGCTCGTTCTCCCTGCCGCGAAGAGCACGGACCGGGAAGACGACTACAACATCATGGCGGCCAAGGCGGGAAAGTTCATCTTGATGGACAAGAAGAACTCATACGTCGTGGAGGGCAAGACGTCGATCGAGGTCTGCGACTTGCTGACGAAGGATGGGCAGTTCGTGCACGTGAAGAGGAAGACGCGGTCTTCGACGCTCAGTCACCTTTTCTCGCAGGGAGTTGTCTCCGCGGACGCGTTCTGGATGGACCCAGAGTTCAGGAGCCATGCCCGGAATCATGTACTGAAGAGCCATCCGACGTTGAAGAAGCTGATTCCACAGGAGCGACCGAATCCGGCGGCGTTCGAAGTCGTATTCGCGGTCATCACGAAGAGCCATCCGAAGTGGCCTCATTCCCTCCCGTTCTTCAGCCAGCTCAACCTGAGCTACGCGCACGACCGCCTGGAACGGATGGGGTACCGGGTCTCGCTGCTTCGGATTGATGAAGTCTGACGAGGTTGCCGCCGAACTGGAGGAGAAGCACCGACCCCTCGCGACTCAGGGAGGAGTCCGCTGAGAGGGCAGGGTGGCGCGCAACGCTTCTGGACTCCCCGTGAGCACCAGCCTGTCCACGGCTCGCGTCATCGCCACATAGAGAAGGCGAGCCTCCTCCTTGGCGTCCGTCGCATGTCGCGAAGGCCGTCCGAGTCCGGGAATCACGATGGCTGGAAATTCCAGGCCCTTGCTGGAATGGAAGGTGAGGACCTTGACGCTGTCTTCGGTGGGCTTCAGCGCGGATTGAGGCGCGCGTTTGCCCACCCACTGGAAGGGGATGCCCGACCGACGCAGTTGCTGGATGGCAGCGTCCCCGATATCGACGGTGCGGTAGAGCACCGCCATGTCATTCCAGCGGAGTCCCTCGGAGTGTAGCTGTTGCAGGTGCCCCGCGATGTAGTTCAGCTCCGCGCCCAGGCTGGGCAACGGAACGACCTGGGGCGGCGGTCCATGTCGGCCCGCGCTCTGCGGAAGGAGCAGTGGAACGCCATCCTCATCCGCATCCTCGGGAGTGAGCACGTCCTTGGCATAGTGGTACGCGAACTGGAGGATTTCGGAGGTGTTGCGATAGTTCAGACGAAGAATGGTGGTTCGCCCCCGCGCCTGGATGCCGACGCTCCTGAAGCTGAAGCGTCCGTGCCGGTAGATGGACTGGGCGTCGTCATAGAGCACGAGGAGGGAGTTGGTCTCCGGTGTGACCATCTGGGCCACGAGCTTGAGCCACTCGGGCTGGAAGTCATGCCCTTCGTCAATCAGCACCGCGCCATACTGCCCACGAGGGATGAGACCCCGGTCGGCCGCGTGGATGACGCGCTGGACGAGCTGCTCGACATACTCGGAGGAGGAAAGCCCTTGAGGCGGGAGCCCGGCATGGAAGGTCACGAGCTGTTCGCGGCACCAGGCGTGGAAGGTGCGCACGTTCACCTGCTGCCGGGAGATGCCCCGTGCGGTCAGATAGGGCTCCAGCCATTCCGCCAGGGGGCGGCCAAAGCACAGCACCAGGATGGGTCGCTGGAGGACCTTCGCGAGCTGCACGCAGCGGTAGCCCAGAATCATCGTCTTGCCGGAGCCCGCGACGCCATGGATGACGCGGTGGCCTTCGCCCAGGCTGCGCGCGAGTTGCTCCTGCTGGAGGTCCATGATGCGGATGATGTCGGGCAGGGTTGCTTCGGCGTCTGGCGGCTCGAAGAGGCTGAGCTGTGCTCCTCCGATGCGGAGCTCCGGGAAGATGTGCCAGCGCATCCGGTCGAGCTGTGGAAGCGTCAGCGGGCGGGAGGGCACCCAAGGAAACATCTCCCAGAGGCGTTGCTGGAAGGCCTCGGGTGTGACGCTCTCGGAGATCTCGTCCTTGCAGATGGCCCGATGTGAAGGGATGACCTCGCCAAGTCGTGCGCCTTCGAACTGCGACCGGGTCAGGTTGGAGAAGACGACCCCATAGCTCCAGGGGAATGCCAGCCTGCCCCGGTGAGGCCCCTCTGGGAGAACCAGGGACGGGTCTTTCTGAAGCAGGGACGCGATGTCCTGGGCATAGAGCCGTGCCTGCTCGAAGGGATTCGCGACCTCCTTGAGCCCGTCGTGAGTCATCAGGGTGGCGCTGTTCTTGTCGATGCGGTGGATGCCATCGCTCTTCCAGTCCTTCACCTCCAGGACCAGGATGCCTCGGCGGGGATGCAGGACGATGAAGTCAGGGTGGCGGCCCGTCTGCCCAATGGCGACGTCGTACCAGAGGAGGTAGTCGTCCTCGAGCTTCTCTTCGAGCCGCCTCGCCACACGCTTCTCGCCCGACTGCATCCGAGGGAGGCACTGGTTCAGGGCGGGGATGAGGGTCGCCATGGCCTCATGCTAGGGCCAGGCGCGGGAAAAATGGAATGCTGCGACGGGAGGCACGTCTTCCCGTCGTCATTTCACGCCGGTCATGCACCAGGAGAGAAGGTCGTCCATGGGGTCTCGCTTTCGCGAGAACCTCACGCGCGCCCGTGAGAAATCCATCCCCGAGCTGCCCGTCGTCGTTGAGCCCCCAAGCCCACACGGCGCCGTCCCTCTTCAGCGCGTAGGTTGAGAATTGAGAACGTCCAGGCGCCCCGCGACGACAGTCATCACTGGATGACGGTGACGACCTGGGTGTCGCAGCTGACAGGGTCGATATACGAGTTGCTGACGTCGATGCTGCAGACGGCGCTCAGCATACCGGTGGAACTCTGGTTGATGGTCCCCGAGCAGAGGCCGCCGCTGGTGGTGACCACGAATTGCCAGACGCACGTCTTCGCGGGGCCAGACAGGTTGGTCGTGTAGTAGTAGGTCTCGGTCGAAGGGGGAATGAAGGGGAGCTGCGTCATGCCCATTCCGCCGTTCGGAACAGGGCTGGTCAGTTGAGGAATGAGGGTGCCACCCGCCCAGACGGTGGAACCGGTCAGATTCAGGACGTAGTAGTACTGGGTCAGGGCGAGAATTCGGGGGGCGGCGGTGGAGTCCCCGCGTCGTGCCGGAAGCTCCACGGTCTGCGTCGTGGGCGTGCTGACATACTCGCCACGAGTGAAGCCGAAGTCTAGCGGCTCGGTGGCTCCGCTCATGGGCGCGAGGGTCAGCAGAAAGACCGCCAGGGTTCGCTTCACGTTCCTCGTCATGGGCGCTCCGTGATGTCTGTTATTGTCTGGGGCGCTGTTCTCTAGCATGGGTCCTGTTTGATTTTCAATTGGGCGGGAGTCCCAAGCGACAGCCGGGCGAGCATCCGGGGGAATGATCACTGTCACCCCATGGCACCCGAGCAGAGCGAGCAGCATGTCGAGTGACGGGTCGCCCGGGTTGAAGTCCTTCTCCTCGCCCGAGGCTCTCTCAATCGCCCTTTGAGGGAAAGGCAGCCGGAGCTGGCCTGCCGGGGCGCGGATGCGTCCCTAGGTTGAAAAGCATCCAGTGCGCGACGCATGGCTGCTCAATTCCGGAGCCCACGGCATCGGCGATGGTCTTGATCGTTGCCGCCACGAGATGCACGGCCCCTACGAATTGCCTCCCGGTCCCGAGGGCTTCTCCTTTTCGCTCTACCAGTCCATCGGCGTCGCGTTGCAGGCCGGACATCGGCTGGAGCTCCTGGAGAACGGCTCCGTCTTCGACCGCATGCAGGCGGACTCCGCTCGGCGCGGGAGAGCATCCACATCCTCGTCTATCTCTGGCGGCCTTGCGACGTGTCCGACCGCAAAGTGGAGGCGCTCGTTGAGCGTGCTCGCGCGGGCGTCGCCTGCCGCGTGGTGGTGGACCCGGTGGGCAGCGAAGTCGTTTCCGGAGACCGGGACTTCGACCAGAAGGTGGGGAGGGTGCTCTCCGAGGCCGGCGTGGAGGTCCACTACTACCGGATGCTGGCGGTCAATGCGGTGGGCCGGCTGCTGGGGCGCACGCACCAGAAGCTCGTCATCATCGACGGGCGCATCGCCTACACCGGAGGCTTCGGCTTCTGGGAGGCCTGGGATGGCGACGGCCTCTCGCCCGAGCAGTGGCGAGACGCGAGCGTCCGTGTCGAAGGCCCCTGTGCCTGTGAGATGCGGCTCGCTTTCTCCCGCTACTGGCAGGAGTCAGGCGGAGGCTTGCTGCCACCGAGCTGCTTTCCCGATCTGGAACATGAGGGGGGCGCCAAGGCGTGCTTCGTGGAGAGCTTGGGCACGCTGGGCATCTACGAGTACCAGCCGTCGATGATTCACGCGAAGACGATGCTCGTGGATGACTGGCTCGCCGTGGTGGGCTCCACCAACCTGGACTCGCTGTCGCTCAACAAGCTGGGCGAGGGCTCGCTCGTCATGAACGATGCTCGGTTCGTCCGTGAGTTGGGGCAATGCTGGGCGGACGAGAGCCCGCGGAGGAGTTCGCCGAGCGGTTCTCTCCGGAGGGGCAGGGGATGCGCCTGCCCGATGTCTTCAGGACATACCGCGCCGAGGGGCAGGACGATCTTCCCCCGGAGCTGGGTGCGGAGGCCTGGGAGGCGCTGGGCGAGAACGAGCCCTGGGTGCTCTCGCGGCTCCAATACGGTTGGGCTCCGGAATCGGCTGTCCTCGAAGGGGCGGAGTTGCGGCACCTGCTTCAAGAGTCACTGGTGCTGCGCGGTGTTGTACCGCCGCGGGGGTGACGCGTGACTCGCGTGGCGGTGGCTGCCATCAAACGGGCAATGCCAAGGCCTGACGCTGGACAACCGATTACGCACATGCTGGGAGGATTTGTGCAGAGACCTGCACACGAGTTCGGCCTCCGCGTGGCGGCGTGCGACGCATCCTCTGGAAACTCCTGGGAGCAGGGGGCCGGTCTCTTGATTGCACTGTCGCGTGCACATGAAAATCTTCACGATTCGCAACCTGTTGATGCGGCTCCTGGTGCTCTCGCTGCTGTGCCTCGCCCCGGGCCTCGCGCTCGCGGCCACTGACGACCCGCCGCGAGGGGAAGCGGCCCCTCCGGTAACGGAGCCGAGCAAGTTGCTCCCGGTGACGGACCCGCCGTCCGAGTCGCCGATGCGAGAGGTCCTGCATACGAGCGCGCGCATCGCGGCGGAAATCGGAGCCATGTCGGTGACAGGCCTGGCCATGGGATTTCCCGGGCTCATCGTCGCCGGTGCGGCAAGCAGGCCCCCCCAGGGAATCGGTGGAGGCATCGACGAGGCGGTCTCTGGCTATTTCCTGGGAGCCGCGGTGGGAGTGCCCATTGGCACCATGTGGGGCGCGCACCTTCTGGGTGGAAAGGGGACGTGGACTGGAACGCTCATTGGAGCGGGCTCGGCTGCGGGGACCGGCGCGGTGACTGCGCTGCTTCTGGCGAACGAGGGAGATCGTCTTGTCATCGCCTCGACCGCCGCCCTGGCGGGCTCCATCCTGGGCTCCTTCATCGGGTATGAGGTGTCTCATGCCTCGAACAGCGCGCCACCAGCCCCGTCGGAGGTCAGCGTGCTCCCGTCGGTGGCGGTGTCTCAGGGTGGAATGATGTTGGGGCTGGGGGGTCGCTTTTGAGTGCATGACGTGACGACTCGCCGCGCGTGATGCAACGCCGCATCGGGCTATCACCGGGGGCTTGTAGCGCAGTGCGTTGACCTGGTGTGTGTGGGTGTCGCCTTGGGCGGGTGGAACGGAGGTGTCACCCGAGAGGCCAAACAGAAGACATGGACGACCTGCTATCCTTGGACGCGTTGTCGCCGTGCGCGAGTTGGAAGTCCCTGTCACGCCAACCTGGGAGGGTACGATGCTCGGTTCCGCGAAGAAGGTCGTTCAGGTGTTGCTTGCCGTTGTCACGGGTGCGGCTGTGTCGTTTGGTGCCACGCTGGCGGTCGCCGCGCCCGCGGAGCCGCTTTCCTATTGTGCTGGCAACTGTGTCAACGAGTGCATCGAGGCGGGTTTCGCCTATGGTCGATGCTCTGGCGATGTCTGTGTTTGTTTCCCGTTCTCCTGAGCCTTCGTAGCGTGCCCTGCTGGCGCAGGTGGCAGGCACCTGCGCCAGCGGCTGGTGCTGGACAATCTCGCTTACGCGCACGTTGGGAGGATTTGTGCAGAGACTTGGGGCTGGGGGGGGGCGCTTTTGACCGCATGACGCAGGGTCGACGCCCTGGCGACTCGGCCTCGAAATTGACTACAAGGCCGACATGAAAAGTCCTTCGACGCGTTCCCCCCGCCGCTCGTTCGAAGTTCCCCCCGCGCCCCGACCCCTCCGGGCGCTCGCCCTCGGCCTCTCCTTCGTGGCCATGAGCTGCAGTCCCGAAGTCGTGGCCCCCGAGGCCTCGAATCCCGACACGGTGAAGGCAGTTCCCTCTTCAACCGTCACCGCCGAGCAGCCCCTGGAGCTGGGCTTGACGGTCAACATCCTCGCCGGACCGGACGCGCAGTCGTCTCGCGTCTCCGCCTCGGGGACGCTCATGCACCTGGTCACGGACCTGGAACGGCAGACGTTCGGCGTCACGGATGCGCCGCTCAAGAACGCCATCGGAGCCATCATGGGGCGCAACCCAAATGATGCCTACGTGCGTGGCCCCACGCCGTGGGGCGACCTCTACACCGTTTATGGCCTGGAAGAGACGAAGGCGGTCCTCACCGTCAAGAGTGCGCAGATTCTGGAAATCACCTCGCAGCCCACCGTGCTGAACCGGGTCGATTTCATCAACGAGAGCGCCCGGTTCCCGGCCACCTACCACGCCGATGTCACGCAGGATGTCTCCAACACAGCGGAGACCAACTGGAACTCCACGCACGGCGTCGAGTTCACCCAGACCGTCAGCTACAAGGTGGAGTTCCTGGGGTCCGGAGGCGGCGGAGAGACCTCCTTCGGCTATTCCTACCAGTGGGGCCAGGGGGGCTCCGAGAGCAAGAGCTACACCGTGGGCTCGTCCCAGGGGGTTACCCTCGAGCTGCCGCCCCTGACCGCGGTGGAGGCCGTGCTCAGCGCCAGCCGGGGGACGATGCGCGTCCGCATCAGGTACAACGTCTCCCTTCAGGGCACGACGGCCGTCAATTACAACCCGAGGCACCAGGACCACCATTTCTGGTGGTTCAACCTCGCGGATGTCATGGCCTATACCGGCAAGAACAATGCCCGCGAGTACACCGAGGACATCGAGATTGGCTACTTCGCCAATGCCAAGGTGGTCATCCGGGACATCGAGGACGTCGACGACATCTACTTCTCGTATGGGCAGAGCGTTCCAGGCGGGCATTGCATCTCGTTGAACGAGCCGGGGGACCCCTACACCTGGTGGGACAACTCCTTGTGCACACCCACCGACTACGGCTTCCGGTTCAGCTACGCGGGGCCCATCGCCGGCATGCGCTGCACGCTGATGAACGAACCGTCGGACCCGCACGGCTGGGGCGACAACTACTTCTGCGTGCCGCAGGAGAGCCGGCTGATGCCTGTCTGGTCTTCCGCGGGGCCCGTCGCCAACAAGCGCTGTGTCTCCATCGCCGAGGGGTCGGACCCGCACGGCTGGGCCGACAACTACCTCTGCTTCTGATCTGGAGCTGAACCCGGGTCGACACGCTCCAGCCGCCTCCATCCGATTCGCCCGGGTGAAGGCGGCGCGCCGCACGAAGGGGGCCTCGCCGGCGAACTCGCTGGGGTCGCCATGCTCTTCGGCGTCTCCCCGTGGTTGACCGTCAGCGCCGGCATCATGCCCGATCGATGACAGTGCTCGGCCCCGTCGGCGTGCTTGTTCGGCCCGCCGTCAGGCCTATCATGTCGGCGGCCTCCTCCTCCGCTCTGAAACAGACGGAAAGCCAGGGGGCGACCATTCTGTCAGCCGTTCGGGAGACGTTGCGCTGGGCTGCCCCTGTCGCGGGTGAGCTGGCGGGTTGGAGCGGCGTGAGCAGATGCGCAAGCCAGGGCGCGGGGCGAGCCATCATCGGCAGCTGGCGATTGTCGGGGCATGCCTTGTTCTGATGGCGCCCGCACGCGCCCGGCCAGAATCAGGGACAGCGCCCGTCCAGCTGTCCTTCGCCGAGGTGATGCGCAAGGTCTTCACCCGAAATCCCGACGCAATCATCGCCGTGGAGGAGATTTCTCGGGCACGTGCCGTGGTGGAGCAGGTGCGCGCCGGGTCCCTGCCAACGGGGAGCCTGGCCGCGACCTACACCCAGCTCAACAGTGCACGCCTCACGACGGGCAGCCCGAGCACCGTCATTCTTCCGCAGACCGGGTTCAACGCCTCGGGGACCGTGGGGCTGCCGCTCGACCCTCGGCGCTGGGTTCAATGGTCCCAGGCGCGCGACAACGTCACCCTGGCGAGGCTCGGGGCCGCCGAGGTGCGGCGGCAACTCTCCGTGACTGTGAGTCAGGTGTACCTCTCGGTCCTGGTCCAGCGGAAGCTGGTGCAGGCCGACGAGAACGCCGTGCGGAATGCCGAGGCGCATGTCGACTACACTCGCACGCGCCTCGACGCGGGCAACGGCACGCTGGTCGACTTCCAGCGCGCGTCCGCGCTCTATTACACCGACCGTGCCCAGCTCGAGCGCAGCCGGTTCCTCCTCGTTCGTCTGCAGGAGCAGCTCGGCGTCCTGCTGGGTGAGAGTTCTCCCGTTGACGTCTCCGCGGAGGTCCAGCTCCCGGCGGCGCCCGCCGACCTGAAGAGCGGGCTCGATGACGCGGACCGGCTCCGCAGTGACCTGCGCCTCGCGCGCGAGCGGCTGTTCGCCACCGCGAAGGTGCGCCGGGACTCCTGGGCGGACTTCATGCCGTCGGCGTCCGCCACCTTCGAAGTCCAGTACCAGACTCCGCCGACGCAGACCCTCCCCTCCGAAAGCTGGCAACTGCTCCTGACGATGGGGTTTCCCATCTACGACGGCGGCCTGCGGTACGGGCTGCTCAAGGAGCGGCGCGCGCTGGAGAGCGAGGCAGGGGTCCGGCTCGACGCAACGCTGAGGCAGGTCCGCTCCGATGTCCGGACCGCGCTCGCCGAACTCGAGCGCGCGCGAGCCGGGCTGGAGCTGGCGCGGGAGGCGGCGCGGCTCTCCACGGAGGTCTTGCGCCTCACGACGGTGAGCTACCGCACCGGGCTCACGAATGACCTCCAGGTCATCGACGCGCAACTGGCATCACGCAACGCGGAGATCTCCGCGGCGCTGGCGGAGAACGACGAGCGACAGGCACAGCTCGACCTCTTGAACGCCACGGGTCACTTCCCGCCAACCGGACAGCTGCCATAGGGGGACGATGCGATGTGGCTGGTCCTGTTGGCGCTCCGGCGGTCTTACTCGGTTGCGACGTTCTGCATCGTCATCGTGCTGCTCGGGTTCATCTCCGTGCGCGGCATGCTCACGGATGTCCTGCCCGCCATCAACATCCCCGTCGTCATCGTCGTCTTCAACTACCCGGGCCTCACCGCGTCGGACATGCAGAACCGAGTGCTGCTCGTCGCGCAACGCGGCTACTCGACGACCGTCGATGGCATCGAGCACATGGAGGCGGAGTCCATCCTCGGGACTGGCATCATCAAGATCTACTTCGCGCGGGACGTGAATGTGAACGCGGCGATCGCGCAGATCACCGCGCAGACGCAGCAGCAGTTGCGCTTCATGCCGCCAGGAATCACCACGCCCAACATCCTGCAGTTCAACGCCTCCAACATCCCCGTCGCGCAGCTGACCCTCTCCAGCTCCAGCCAGTCGGAGCTCGAGGTCTTCGACTACGCGCAGAACTTCCTGCGCCTCCGGCTGTTCACCATTCCGGGGCTCCAGGTGCCGCCCCCGTATGGAGGCGCCACGCGGCAGGTGAGCATCGACATCGACCCGGTGAAGCTCGCCACCAAGGGCCTCTCTCCGCAGGATGTGGTCGACGCGGTGCTGACGTCGAACGTCATCCTGCCGGCGGGCTCGGCGCGCATCGGGAAACGGCAGTTCGACGTGCTGCTCAACTCGAGCCCGTCGAGCTACGAGGACTTCAATAGAATCCCCATCAAGCTCGTCGACGGTGCGATTGTCTACCTGGGGGATGTCGCGCTCGCGCACTCCGGCTATGCGGTCCAGGAGAACGTGGTGCGCGTCAACGGGCGGCGCGCGACCTACCTGGCGATTCTCAAGAAGAGCACAGCGTCGACGCTGGTGGTGGTCGACTCGGTGCGTGAGATGCTGCCGGCGCTCAAGGCCGCGGCGCCGCAGGGGATGGAGCTCAGCATCGACTTCGACCAGTCGGTGTTCGTCCGAGCGGCGGTGTGGGGCGTCGTCCGGGAGGGAGGGACCGCGGCGCTGCTCGTCGCGCTCATGACCCTCGGGTTCCTGGGCTCCTGGCGCAGCGTGCTCGTCGTCTGCACATCCATCCCGCTGGCCATCCTGGCCAGCATCATCGGCCTCTTCCTCACCGGCCAGACGCTCAACCTCATGACGCTGGGGGGACTGTCCCTGGCGATTGGCATGCTGGTCGACGATGCGACGGTGGAGATAGAGAACATCAACCGCAACCGCGTCCACGAACCGAGGCTGGCGGTGGCCGTGCTCAACAGCGCGCGGCAGGTCGCGATGCCAGCCCTGGCGACGACGCTGACGATCTGCATCGTGTTCTGCCCGGTCATCTCGTTGACAGGGCCGGCGCGCTTCCTCTTCGTGCCACTCGCGCTATCGGTCGTGTTCGCGATGCTCGCCTCGTATCTGCTCTCGCGCACGCTCGTTCCCGCCCTGTCACACCTCATCCTGGGCAAGGAGCCGCCCGAGTCCGAACAGCTCGACCCGTCGAAGAAGCACTCCTTCTGGCAGCGCTTCAACGCGTGGCGCGTCCGCTCCTTCGAGCGCCTGGAGCGAGGCTACGCCTCGGTGTTGAAGACAGTGCTGGGCCTGCCGGTCTTCATCCTGCTGACCTTCTTCGTCCTGTTCCTGGCCTCGGCCGCGCTCGCCACGATGGTGGGCCTGGACTTCTTCCCGACGGTTGACACCGGGCAGCTCAAGATCCATTTCCGCGCGCCCATCGGCAGCCGCATCGAGGACACCGAGCGGCTCGTCGCCCAGTTGGACCAGGAGCTCCGCAAGGTCATCCCCGCCGAGGAGCTGGCGACGATCAACGACACCATCGGCGTCCCCATTCCCATCAACCTCGCCTATGTGGCGAGCGACAGCATCGGCGAGCAGGACGCCGAGATTCTCATCCAGCTCACCCCGAAGCATCGCCCGAGCGCGCTCTACCGGCAGCGCATCCGCGACGAGGTGGTGCCCCGCTTCCCTGGCTCGGTCCTCTATTTCCAGTCGGGCGATGTCATCACCCAGGCCCTCAACTTCGGCTCGGCTGCGACCATCGACGTCCAGCTCCAGGGACAGCAGCTCGAACCCCTGTATGCCGTTGCACGCGGGATGCTCAACGACATCCGAGCCATTCCCGGGATTGCCGATGTGCGCATCCCCCAGGTTCTCGAGCACCCCTCGTTCGCGGTCAACGTCGACCGCTCACGGGCCATGCAGGTCGGCCTCACCATCGAGGACGTCGCGGCGAGCCTGCTGACGTCGCTGACGGGCACGAGCTTGTCCAACCCCAACTTCTTCGTCGACCCCAAGAACAACGTGAACTACCCGGTGGTGGTGCAGACGCCTGTCCTCGACATCCGGGACGTCGCGAGTGTCTCGGCCACCCCCCTGACGTCCTCTGCGGCCTTCACGACGACTCTACAGACGTCGAACGCAGGCACTTATGCGGGCACCTTGTCCATGGCGGGGATCGCGCCCACGCTCGGCTCGATCGCGACCACCACGCTGACGACCAACGCGGCGCGGCTCGACCAATATACGACGCGGCCGCTCCTCAACATCCAGGCCAGCGTCGAAGGGCGCGACCTGGGCGGCGTCGCGCGCGACGTCAACCGGGTGATCGACAGGGTCAGCAAGACATTGCCACCTGGTGCCAGCATGGTGTTGCGCGGGCAGAGCCAGGCGATGTTCCACTCCTTCTCCGCGCTGGCGCTGGGGATGATTGTCGCGATCGTGCTGGTGTACCTGCTGCTCGCGACGCTGCTTCAGTCGTGGTTGGACCCGTTCATCATCATGGTCGCGATTCCTGGCGCGCTGATGGGCGTGGTGTGGATGCTCGCGGCGACCGGCACGACCATCAACGTCGAGTCGCTGATGGGCGCCATCATGGTGATTGGTATCGCCGTTTCGAACTCGAACCTGCTCGTGAACTTCGCCAACGACATCCGTGTCGAGCAAAACCTCAATGCGTTCGACGCGGCGGTTGTCGCCGGACAGACGCGCCTGCGCCCGGTGCTGATGACCGCGCTCGCGATGATTCTCGGCATGCTCCCGATGGCGCTCGCGCTCGGCGAGGGTGGTGAGCAGAACGCGCCGCTCGGGCGGGCGGTGATTGGCGGGCTGCTGGTCGCCACGTTCGTGACGCTGTTCGTCGTGCCGCTCGTCTACGCCCTCCTGCGGAAGAGGGAGCCCTCGAAGCACCTGCACGACGTCCGACTGAAGAAGGAAATGGAGCCGCTGCCGTGAGCCGCCGCAAGACCCAGTTGGTCGGAGTCGCTCTCGTCCTCGTTGCCATCGCAGCGGTCGCGCTGCTGTATCTGCATCGAAGAAACACCGAGCGGACACAGGCAGACCAGCGCAAGCACGCGGCGGGAATCGGCCCGACGGTCCTGGTGACGAAGGTGGAGAAGGGGGGAGACTCGCAGCGCCTCACGCTGCCGGGCGAGGCGCGACCCTTCTTGTCCACGACGCTCTACGCGAAGATTCCGGGCTTCCTGCGTGAGATCAACACCGACAAGGGAATGAGTGTGAAGAAGGGCGACGTGCTCGCGATCCTCGCGTCTCCGGAGACCGAACGGGACGTGCGCGCGGCCGAGACGGACTTCAATCTGCAGCGCCGATTGGCCGAGCGAGCGGAGGAGCTGGCCCGGGTGGGGGTGATGTCGCGCCAGGACCACGAGGTCGCGGACGCGCAGCTGCGGACGTCGAGAGAGACGCTGAAGCGGACACGTGAGCTGCACGGCTACCAGGTGATCGAGGCGCCCTTCTCCGGCCTGGTGACGGCGCGCTATGCCGACCCAGGCGCGCTCATTCCAGCGGCGACGGGCTCGACACAGGCTGCGCAGCCCATCGTCGACCTGGCGGATACGAGCACGCTGCGCATTACGGTGTACCTGGGACAGGACGCCGCGACGTCGATTCGCGTCGGAGACCCGGCGGTCGTCTGGACGGATGACCAGCCGAACCGAAAGCTTCAGGCGAGCGTCGCGCGGGTCTCGGGCCAGTTGGAGCCGCGCACCCGCACGATGCTGTGCGAGATCTGGCTCGACAACCAGACCGTCGGGATTCTTCCGGGGACGTTCGTGCACGTCGAGGTGAGCGTCACGACCCCGCCATTCCCCACGGTGCCGGACGCGGCCGTCATCGTGCGCTCGGGACAGGTCCGTGCCGCAGTCGTCGAAAACAACAAGATCCGGCTCGTCCCCATCACGATAGGCACGAGCGATGGCACTCGCACACAGGTGAAGGAGGGGTTGAAGCCAGGCCAGGCCGTCGCGAATGACCTCCCGGCCGAGCTGGATGATGGTGCGGTCATCCAACCGGTCTACCGATAGGCGCGAACTCGGAGGCCTTGAGCTTCATCGGAGCACCCGTCCGGAAAGGCGAGGCGTGGCGACAGCACGACAACCCAGATGAGCCCCCTCTCCGCGCCTCACCCCGGAGGAGGAGGAGGAGATGAAAGCGCATTGGCTGAACCCTCTCACTCGACAACTCTCTTGACGCTCACCGCTGGGATCTGTGCAGGGGGCGGATCCAGCCTTCGCGGGTGAAGAACCGTCCCTGCCGTGACCGAAGCAGTGTACCCAACCCATCCCGCGCGGCACCTTGCTCGTAATCAGTAGTCCGAAGGCTCCAGGCAGACCATGGATGTTCGTTGATTCGTTGGCACTATGTCATGTTTGCCGCTTGAGCCGAATTTCCAGTGCTTCGTGGTATGCGATCAGGTAGACGCCGTGTAGAGAACCTTCTAATTCCTTGTGTTCGGATATGACCGTCTGTACCTCCGTATCTCCGAGGTGGTTATTGAGTACGAGCCAGCCGAGTAATCGAGGCGTTGTTTGAAGCCTCCCATCAATCAGGGACTCGATAGCGCGGAAGTCCCTCCTGTTATCCGTCATTACGGCCTGATGAATCTTCCTGGCGGCTGCGGCACAGGACAGTTCGCCTTGGCCTAGTCTGCTCGAGAGTTGTGATACTTCGTGCAGATCATCGATGGAAATTTTAAGTTCGGTGAGTTCCCCTGTCCTGAGATGGGCTTGAAGTCGAGAGCGGAGCGTTTCTTTGGCTTGGGTGATCGGTGGTGTACGTGGCTTGATGAGACATTCGTAAAGAACAGTTGGGGTGGTTATGTAGGTGTGTTTGCATGCACGTGACCGATGAAAGAGTGTTTCTGACGAAAGCAAGTTCCAGATGGCGCATGTGTCGATGATGTTGGTGTTGATGAAGCTTTCCGGGATCACTGATCGCTCCAAAGTTGCTCGCCATATGCAGTTGCAATGGGCATGAGTTCGTCGATGCGGGCTCGCAGTGTTTCTGATAGCTTTCCGATGGAAATTAGCCGACGGTGGTATGCCTCAAAGCATGTTTTGACATAGTCGGGCGAGAGTCCACGATCCAGGATGTAGTGTCTTCGTTGCTGGATTTGGGTTGGTTCGTTTTCGATTTCTGGGTCTATCTTGGCCTCTTTTCCTATCTTGTATGTGCCGCGCAGTGCTTGGTGGTCGGATTCACTGATCTTCCCAGCCTCCTTGAGCGCTATTAGGCCTACATCGTAGTTTACTTTGTAGTGGAGACAGATCTTGAGGGTAGTGGTTGCCTTCTCTGGAATGGTTGCGCCAATATTGATGTCTTGGATGGCTTCGACAGGAACTAGCAATCTGCCTGCAAAGGCATTGGCTCGGACTTCACGTAGATTATGGCTGTCGTGGAGAGGGCCTTTGTGGGAGGAAGTGAGGTCCGTCTTGAACGTCAGGTTGGTCTTGTAGTCTGTGTCTAGAATCGCATGGCCAAGCTCATGCAATGCTGAGAATTTTTGGCGATAGATGTCTTCATCGTAGTTTAGGAGGATGCATCGGCCGATGGTTGGGTGCCTTATAAAGATCCCCGATATAGAAGAGTTTCCAAGTTTTCTGCGAAAGATGTGGCAGCCTAGGCTGCGTACCAAGTGAAAGACGTTGTCGATCGGCGCGTTTGCTATTTTGAGCTTGTTCCTTAGGTTTCTTGCGTTTTTGTGCCCGTGGCCTTTCTTGTATTTCTCGTCAGGTGTCGGTTTGTATTCTTGAACGCGCGGGCGGCCGTCCATCATGGTTTCAAGGTCTTGCTCATATCTGCATAGCAATAGGAATTCTTGTATTTGAGCTCGGTCCGATGGTTTGAACTGGTCGCCGTGCATCCGGTAGAGTTCGGTAGTTGTCTCGACTGTGGCGGATTTTTGGTGTGTTATGAAGTATTGAAAGGGTTCATTGTAGATGTCGGAGAGGATTAGAATCTGGTCCCCTGTTGGCTCTAGGAGCCCGGCCTCCATTTTTCTTAGATCGGCGATGTCAATGTTGGCGCGCTTGGCGACCTCGTCCAGGGAAAGTTGGAGAATGTCTTGTCGAATGTTGAGGAGTTTTCGACTGATCTCTGCCAGGTCGAGAGGCATCTGAGTATCCTTGACGCGGTTTACGAAGAGATTTCGACGAGAAGGCTTGAATGCCTTGAGTTAATCAAGATCGTCGTTTCTGGTAAAACCGGAGCTTTGAGTGGGAGCTATAGTCCTATGAAGCTGGGCGCTCTATGTGAGGCGATGGAGTCTCGACTCCTTGACGGATTAGTTCGCATGGTCAAGCTAGGGCGATGAGCAGACCCGCGCCACGGAATTGGGGCCAGCTCGTTCCAGGCGCCCGTTGCGCATTGCGCAAAGAATTCGACTGTCGACGTGCGATGGACGGCTTTGCGCGTGTCCGCACCTGCTGTGCGTGAGGTGCTATGCCTATGCTCTTTAGCTTGCGTGGCGGTAGGGCACGGGAATCGAACTCGCCAGAGACGTCTTTCAACGCCTCTCTTCAGTTTTGAAGACTGAGCCGGCCACCAGGTCCGGAGGCCCTACCACCGCTGATTAGTGCCGGCCCCTCCCGGCTCCGTCAACGCTCACCGTGCCGGCTTCAACCCCGGCAGCCCGTGCACCAGCGTCTCCGTCAACGTCTCCCGCAACTTCTCCGCGGACGTCTGGAACGCCGCGCACGTCAGCTTCAAGCTCACGATGCCGTGCAACCCGGCCCACACGGTCTCCGCCAATCGTCCCGGGTCCGCCGTGTCCGCAATCCTGCCCGCTGACCTCAGGTCCTCGAACACACGGGCCAACAGGCCGAAAGAACGCGGCCCCGCTCCATCCGAGCCGCCCTGGAAGAGCTCGGTCGACAGCCTGGGGTCTTCCATGAAGATGAGTCGGTAGGTTTCCGGGTGCTCCAGCCCGAACTTCACATAGGCCGCGCCCATCACCGACAGCCGCTCCAACGGCTCTGTCACCTTCGCCCCCGGCTCCAGCGCCGCCAACAGCTCCCCGAAGCCCCGCACGCACAGCTCCCGGGCAATCGCCTCCCGGTTCTCGAAGTGCAGGTACAGCGTCGCGGGCGCGTACTCCACCGCCTCCGCCAGCTTGCGCATCGACAGCGCGCTGAATCCCTCCTTCACCACCATGTCCCGAGCCACCCGGAGGATCTGCTCCCGCAGCTCCGCCCGCTGCCGCTCCTTGCGCTCCGAAATCCCCATGCCCTCAACCCTAGGACTTGACGATTCGAACGGCCACCAGTAAATGAACGGTGTTTACAGAACGGCGTTCATAAATATCTCGATGTTCGCAAAGGAGCGCATCATGGCCGGCAAGGTGGCGTTGTTCGGAGCGTCGGGAGTCATCGGCCAGAGCGTGGCCAACGCGTTGAAGGCCGAGGGACGGGCCTACCGGGTGGTGGGCCGCTCGAAGGCTTCCCTGCAGTCCGAGTTCGGCTCGGACCCGCTCGCGGAAGTCGTGACGTGGAACCCGGATGACCCGGCGTCGGTCCGCGCTGCCGCCCACGGCGTCGACACCCTGGTCTACATGGTCGGCGTCAACTACGCGCAGTTCCACCTGCACCCGCAGTTGATGCGCAAGACGCTCGACGGCGCCATCGCCGAGGGCGTCAAGCAGGTGGTCCTCATCGGCACCGTGTACCCCTACGGCCTGCCGCGCACGACGCCCGTCAAAGACGACCATCCGCGCGAGCCCCATACCTTCAAGGGCCGCATGCGCAAGGAGCAGGAGGACCTCCTCCTGGCCGAGCACGCCGCCGGGAGGATTCAGGGCACCATCCTCCGCCTCCCCGACTTCTACGGCCCGGGCGTCGAGCTCAGCTTCCTGTACCGCGCCTTCGTCGCCGCCGTGGATGGCAAGCGCGCGCAGCTCATCGGCCCCATCGACTCGCCGCACGAGTTCGTCTTCGTGCCCGACGTGGGCCCCGTGGTGACGAAGCTGATGGACGAGCCTCGCGCCTACGGCCGCTCCTGGAACCTCGCCGGCGCCGACGTAACGAGCCAGCGCAAGCTCGTCGAGGAGGTCTACCGACAGGTCGGCCGCCCCGCGAAGCTCATGTCGATGGGGAAGGGGATGATCCGCCTCGTCGGCCTCTTCGACCCGTTCATGCGCGAGCTGGCGGAGATGCACTACCTGCACACGCAGCCCGTGCTGATGGATGACTCGGGGCTGCGCCACCTGCTCGGTGACGTGCCCAAGACGCCCTACGCGGAGGGCATCCGCCAGACGCTCGCCGCCCTGAAGCAGCAGCGCTCGGCCGCCGCCGTCAGTCGAGCCCCCGCAGCCACAAGTCGTCCTCGTCCAGCCCCATGAGGTGACCGACCTCGTGCATCACGGTGATTCCAATCTGCTCGATGAGCTCCTCGCGCGTCTTCGCGAAGCGCTCCAGGTTCTTCTGGTACAGCACGATGGACGCGGGGAAGTGGTCATACGCGTTCGTCACGCTGCGCTCGCCCACGGGCGTGCCCCGGAAGACGCCGAGGATGCTCGGTGACAGGGGAGGGGACTGTCCCAGGAGGTCCTCCTCCGACGGCAGGTCCTCCACCGCGATGGTGACGTTGTCCAGGTACTGCTTGGCGTGCTGGGGCAGCGCCTTCACCGCGTCCTCCACCGCGCGGTCGAACTCCGCCTCGGCCAGCTCCACCGGCGGCGGGAACTCCTCGGCCGCCAGTGACTGCGCCTTCGCGAAGCGCTTCTTCGCCTCCCGCTCGTCCCCCCGCCGCTCCGCCATCAGCCCCAGGTAGTGGTGCGCCCACGCCTCGTCGGACGTGTCCTTCAGCACCGCCTCGAACGAGGCGCGCGCATCCTCGAAGCGGCACAGCTCGAACAGGGCGATGCCCCGCTCCAGCCGCGCATCCACCGAGCGAGGCACGTGCCCGAGCGCCGCATCCAGGCTCACCAGCGCCTGCTCGGACTCACCCATCTGGTTGAGCCCCATGCCCTCCAGGAGGAGGAACTCGTAGAGCATCTCCACGTCGTCCTCGCGCTGGGCCAGGCGCTTGCCTCGGGCGCACAGGCCCAGGCCCTCCTCCACCGCCTCCCGGTCCTCTCCGGCCCGGCAGACCAGGCAGTCCGCGGCGCCCAGGAGGATTTCCAGGTCCTCCGGGGCGACCTTGAGGGCCTGGCCATAGGCCCGTCCGGCCTCCTCCAGCCGCCCCAGCTCCGCGAGCGCGGCGGCCCGGTAGTGCAGGGCCTCCGGCAGCTCCGGCGCGTCCGAAAGCAGACCTTCCACCTGAGCCAGCGCCGCTTCGATGTCGCCCGCCTCGAAGGCGTCCGACACCGCCTCCAGCCGCGCCTTCGGGTCCCCCGACCCCGATCGCTTCCCACTCCGCTTCTCCATGGCCCGGCTCATAAGAAGCCCCGCTGTGCGTTGTCAACGACAGGGGCGGCTGTTACGTTCAGCCGCCCGTGCTGGTGCGGCGTTCCGTCCCGTGAACATCCTTGTCGTCGACGATGACCTCGAGTTGTGTACCTTGCTCTCTCGCTTCCTGGAGATGCATGGGTACACGGTGTACTCGGCGTCGGACGCGCTCCAGGCGCTCGACATCCTCGAGCGCAACCAGGTGGGCATGGTCATCACCGACTACATCATGCCCCACATGGACGGCATCGCCTTCACCGAGCAGCTGAAGGGCGACCCGCGCTTCCAGGCCATTCCCGTGCTCCTGATGACGGCCAGCGCGGACGGAAGCGTCACCGAGCGCGGCCTGCGCAAGGGCGTGGCCCTCACGCTGAACAAGCCCCTGGACATGGGCCAGCTGCTCACCTTGATGCGCTTCGCCGAGTAGCCCTCGAAAGGCTCCTCCCCGGCACGCGTCGGGCCGTCCGCTCGGCCACACGTCCGCCCTTCCTGGTTGACATCGTTGGGCTGACCCTTATGTTGGCGCTCGCCAGGGTCGAGTGCTAACGACCTGCGTAGTATCCACGAAAATTCCAAGTAACATCAGGAGGTTGCGATGGCAGCGAAGGAGATTTTCTTCCACCAGTCCGCGCGTGAGGCCATCCTGCGAGGCGTCCGGACGTTGTCGGACGCGGTCGCGGTGACGCTTGGCCCCAAGGGCCGCAACGTGGTCATCGAGAAGAGCTTTGGTTCGCCCACGGTCACCAAGGACGGCGTCACCGTCGCCAAGGAGATCGACCTCGAGAACCGGTTCGAGAACATGGGCGCGCAGATGGTGAAGGAGGTCGCGTCCAAGACCTCCGACAAGGCGGGCGACGGCACCACGACGGCGACCGTGCTGGCTCGGGCCATCTACGAGGAGGGCCTGAAGCTGGTGGCCGCGGGCCACAGCCCGATGGACCTCAAGCGCGGCATCGACAAGGCGGTCGAGGTGGTGGTGGCGGAGCTGAAGAAGATCTCCAAGCCCACCTCCGACAAGAAGGAGATTGCCCAGGTCGGTACCATCTCCGCCAACGGGGATGAGACCATCGGCACCATCATCGCGGACGCGATGGAGAAGGTGGGCAAGGAGGGCGTCATCACCGTCGAGGAGGCCAAGGGCCTGGAGACGACGCTCGAAGTCGTGGAGGGCATGCAGTTCGACCGCGGCTACATCTCTCCGTACTTCGTGACGAACCGCGACCGGATGGAAGTCGTCGCGGAGGACCCGTACATCCTCATCAGCGAGAAGAAGATCGCCTCGATGCAGGACATGGTCCCCATCCTGGAGCAGGTGGCTCGCTCGGGTAAGCCGCTGCTGCTCATCGCGGAGGACATCGAGGGCGAGGCGCTGGCCACGCTCGTGGTGAACAAGATTCGCGGCGTGCTGAACGTCTCCGCGGTGAAGGCGCCGGGCTTCGGCGACCGTCGCAAGGAGATGCTCAAGGACATCGCCACGCTGACCGGCGGCATGGTGGTCAGCGAGGAGCTGGGTCACAAGTACGAGAACCTGACCCTGAGCGATCTGGGCCGCGCCAAGCGCATCACGGTGGACAAGGACAACACCACCATCGTCGACGGCGCCGGCAAGAAGGAAGAGATTGAAGGCCGCATCAAGCTCATCCGCGGCCAGATTGAAACCGTCACCAGCGACTACGACCGCGAGAAGCTCCAGGAGCGTCTGGCGAAGCTGGTGGGCGGCGTGGCCGTCATCAACGTCGGCGCGGCCACCGAGACGGAGATGAAGGAGAAGAAGGCCCGCGTGGAGGACGCGCTGCACGCGACTCGCGCGGCCGTCGAGGAGGGCATCGTCCCGGGCGGTGGCGTGGCGTACCTGCGCACGCTGCCGGCGCTCGAGCAGCTCAAGCCGGGTGGCGAGCAGAACTTCGGCGTGGACATCATCCGCCGCGCGCTCCAGGAGCCGCTGCGGAAGATCGCCAGCAACGCCGGTGTCGAGGGCGCCGTGGTCATCAACAAGGTTCGCGAGGGCAAGGGCGCTTTCGGCTACAACGCGCGCACGGATGTCTACGAGGACCTGGAGAAGGCCGGCGTCATCGACCCGACCAAGGTGGAGCGCACCGCGCTGCAGAACGCGGCCTCCGTCGCCTCGCTGCTCTTGACGACCGAGGCCATGGTCGCCGAGCGCCAGAAGGGCAAGTCCAAGGGCGGCAGCGGCGGTGGTGGCGGCGGCAGCATGCCGGACTACGGCGGCGACGACATGGAGTACTGAGCCACGCTCCGCGTCCCGGGCCTCGCGGCTCGGGACATGGTGGGTGAGCTGGCCTCGGCCCCGGATGCCTCTTTTCGAGGCGCCGGGGCCGTTGTCTTTCTGGGCGCTGGGAGAAGAGGGCAGGGGACTTCAGGGCACCCGGCCGACGGCGCCCCCGGTGCCGCTCTCCTGGGACGTGAAGAGCAGCGTGTTGCCGTCCACGAGGAGACCGCCGGGGCCGGTGCCCTCGGGGCCCACCGCGTCGGAGGTGCCGGGCGGGCAGCCTCGGGTGCGGCGCAGGAAGGCCGACGACCTGGCCACCGCGTCCTTGAAGTAGACGGCGCCGTTGAGCTCCACCGGGAACAGCGGGCCCTGCAGGCCCTCGGCGAGCACGCGGGCTTCGCCTCCGGTGCGCGGCAGCTTGAGCAGCCGGCCCGTGCCTCCGCCTCCCTCGGTGATGAGGAAGTGCGTGGGCGTGAGCTCCAATGAGGTGCCCGTGGTGATGCTCGCGTCCACGCGCTGCGCGGGCGTTTCGAGGTCCAGGGGGACGCGGTAGAGACCCGGCTCGGTGCCTCCCGTGACGAGGAACCACACGTCGGTGCCGTCGATGCGCGCGCCGCGGACCTGGGTGTCGACGGTGCCTTCGAAGAGGACCAGGGACGAAGGCGAGGCTCCTGTCGTGTCGACGCGGACGAGCCTCCGCGCTCCGGTCGCCACGACGAGGACGTCCTTGCCGGACAGGCGCCCCATGCGCACGTCGGTGCCTCCCGTGATGACGCCGTTCAGCGAGGCCTCGATGGGCACCGTGCCGCGCTCACCCGTGGCCTTGTCCACGCGCCACAGCCCGCCCTGGTCCAGCACGTAGACGTTCCTGGCGTCCACCGCGATGGCGTCCGGCGAGCGGAAGCCCTTTGCGAGCGAGCTCACCGTTCCATCCGCGCGAGACAGCCGCAGCACCTGGCCATCGCCGTCATCGGCCTGGGGCCGCAGCGAGTGCGACTCGGAGATGTAGATGTCCGTCGCGTCCACGGCGAGGCGGCGGGGGTTGTTCAGCCCGGGCACGAGCACGGACTCGCGCACGGACGGAGGTGGCTCGCAGCTCCCCGCGTCCTCCTCCTCGGGGCCCGCGTCCGTCCCCGCGTCCGAGCCCGAGTCCACCGGGCCGCTCGCGTCCGGTTCGCCCTGCACCGGGGGCTTGTCCGAGGAACACGCCACACCCAGCAGCAGGACGGACAGGAGCGCGAGCCTCATGGGACGCCTTTCTTGAATGCGCGGCTCAGCTCACGGCTCAGCGCCGTGGTGTCGGACAGCAACTTGGGCAGGCAGGCCGTGGCCCCCGCGCGCAGCGACTCCAGCGCGGTCTCCATGGTGAGGTGCTCGGCCAGCACCACGAAGGGCGCGCCCTGGGCCAGGGCCTTGCCCAGCTCCAGCGCCTTTCTCCCGTAGGCCGGCGCGAAGTCCCAGCTCACGACGACGCCCGCGGGCGGCTCCAGCGCGATGAGCTCCGAGGTGGGCAGCACCCGGGCCTCCAGGCCAATCAGCTCCAACGCCTCGGCGATCTGCGCGGCCGTGGCGGGGTTGTCCTCCAGCACGTCGACGCGCGTCACCTGGGCCACCGCGCCGGGCTGCGTGGGCGGCGCCGCCAGCGTGGAGCGCAGCAGGGTGCGCACCTCGCGGATGTCGTCGAAGGGCTTGAGCAGGTAGTCCACCACGCCCAGCTCCAGCGCCTGCTGCGTCGTCACCAGTGAGGGGTAGCCCGTCATCAGGATGACCCGCGACGTGGCGGACAGCCGGCGCGCCTGCTGCGCCAGCTCCAGCCCGGACAGGCCCGGCAGGTTCTTGTCCGTGACGATGAGGTCCACGGGCGACTCACGCAGCAGGTCGAGGGCCTCCTCGCCGCTGGCCGCCTCGATGACCTCGCACTCCTTGCCCATGAGGTCCCGGAACACCATCCGGATGATGGTCTCGTCGTCCACCACCAGCAGGCGCTTGCGCCGTCCGGGCGCCGAGTCCGAGGCGGGGAAGCGCACCCGGAACACCGTGGCGGGCGGCGGCACGTCCCGCAGCGCGCCCAGCGGAGCGAGGTCGATGCGCGCGTGGTGCTCCTGGGCGATGCGCCGACACACGGCGAGCCCCAGGCCCGTGCCGCGTTTGCTGGCGGTGACGTACGGCTCGAAGATGCGCTCGCGCAGCTCCTCGGGGATGCCGGGCCCCCAGTCCGCCACGTACAGCACGGGCTCCGAGCCCTCGCGCGTGAGCACCACCTTCACCCGGCCGCGTCCCGACATGGCGTCGCGCGCGTTGTTGAGCAGGTTCAGGGTGAGCTGCTCGATGAGGCGCGCGTTGCCCTGCACGGAGATGTCCTCCGGGGCCTCCACCTCCAGGGAGATGCGCGCGGAGTCCGGGTTGACGCTGAAGAGCTTCGCCGCGGCCCAGATGGGCGCCGCCAGGGACAGGCGCTGCTGGGGCGCGTGGCGCTCGCTGGCGAGCCGGATGAAGTCGGAGACGATCTGCTCCATCCGCTCCACCTGGGACATCAGCAGGCGCAAGGGGCCGGTGGGGCCGCCATCCTCGGCGAGAATCTGGGCGTAGGCCTTCACCCCGAGCAGGGGTTGGCGCAGCTCGTGGAGCACCTCCGCCGCGAGCTGGGTGGCGTGGAGGCCGGAGCGTTGGAGCGCCGCCGCGGCCGTGCGCGCGGCTGGCAGGTCCCCCGCGTCCAGGGCCTGGAGCAGTTGGGCGAGCGGCGCGGGAATCTCCATGTCGGGAAGCATGACGGACGGGGCCCATCCCACGCAACGCGCCTGGAGGGAATCCGTTGACCGGCCCGCCGGGGACGCGGATGCTCCACGCGTTCTTCCCGCGCCGCCCCATCCCCTGGACGTCGCCTCCCGGCCTCGGAGGGCCTCACATGCCGCAGACCGACCCGTTCCACTCGCTGGTGCCTCGGAAGATGACCGACTCGGAGCTTGCCCGCTCCATCCGGCTCAACATCGAGGCGGAGCTGGACGCCATCAACCTCTACGCCGCCCACATCGACGCCACGGACAACGAGGAGGCCAAGGCCGTCCTCCGCCACGTCATGGACGAGGAGCGTGAGCACGCCGCCCTCTTCTGGCAGCTCATCGCCCGCTTGGACCCCGAGCAGGCCCAGCACGCGCAAGAGGCCGTGGAGAAGTTCAAGCTCATCATCTCCGGCGCTCCGCACGAGTCGGTGGAGGCCGTGGGCAAGGAGGGCGCCAGCAGCGAGGCGACGGAGCCCAGCATCATCAAGCGCCTCACTGTCGGAAGCATGAGGCGCTGAGCGGGCTAGGAGCCGGTACTCCCCTGGCGGCGCTCCGCCGGGGGGGCCTCCAGGTCCTGCGCCGCCATGTAGACGACGTTCCGGGTGCCGCGCTTGCCGCGGTACATGGCCCGGTCCGACAAATCCAGGAGCGTCGCCTTGTCCCTCGCGTGCTCCGGGAAGCTCGCCACGCCGATGCAGGTGGAGAGCTTGAGTGACAGCCCCTCGCGCGCCAGGAACTGGTGGGTCTCCATGGTGCGACGGATTCGCTCGGCGACCTTGAGCGCGCCGCCCGAGTCGGTGTTGCGCAGCATCACCACGTACTCGTCGCCGCCGTAGCGCGCCACGACGTCGTGGTCTCTCACGCAGCCCTTCACCACGCGCGCCGTCTCCACCAGCAGCTTGGAGCCGACGAGGTGGCCGTGGTTGTCGTTGATGGACTTGAAGTGGTCCAGGTCCAGGAACAGCAGGCTGAAGGGCCGCTGCGTCTGGGGCGCGTCCTGGAACTCCCGGTCCAGCATGAGGTGGAGGTAGCGGGTGTTGAACAGGCGCGTGAGGTCGTCGATGTACGCCAGGTCCTCCACCGCCGCGAACCGGCCCAGGTTGCGCAGTGCGAGCGCCCAGTTGCGCACCAGGTAGCTGGCGGCCTCGGAGGCGCTGGCCTCGGTGCCCCGCTCGTCCGTGTAGAAGAGCACCGCGTGCCCCAGCACCGCGTCGCCCTCGACGGCGGGGAAGGAGAGGACGCGCACGAACGGGACGTCCGGCACCTCCAACTCGCGAGGCGCCCGTGCCTCCCGCAACTGCCCTCGCAACCAGGCGACGAGCGTCTCCTCGGTGCCGGTGGGAAGCCCTCGCGTCCCCTGGGCGCGCAGGCCCAGCGAGGAGTCGCGCTCCAGGAGGACGATGGCGCTGGCGGAGGCCATGGACTCGAGCGCGCTGGTGGTGGTGGCAGCCAGCTTCTCCCGGTCCAGTGTCGTGGCCAGGCGCTGGCCAGCCTCCAACAGCGCCACATGTCGGCGCAGGGAGGCGTTCTCCTGCATCAAGTCCCGCGTGGTGAGCGCGCGGCGCACGGCGTGCTGGAGCGCTTCGGGCGCCACCGGTTTGACGAGGTACTCCGCGGCGCCGCTCTTGATGGCGCGCACGGCGGGGTCCACCTTGTCGAGGCCGGTGATGACGACGACTTCCACGCCCGGGTGGTATTCCCGCACGTGCCGGAGGACCTCCATGCCGTCGCCACCGGGGAGGATGAGGTCCGTCACCACCGCGTCGAAGCGGTCCGCGGCGAGCGCCTGCCGGGCCTCGTGGAGCGTGGCCACCGCCGTGACGGTGTGCCCCACGGCCGTGAGGTAGTCGCCGTAGAGGGTGCGGGCGATCTTTTCGTCGTCGACGAGGAGGATGCGCGCCATCTCCCGCATGGCTTAGCACCATCCATCGGAACGCTGCTAGGGTCGCTCCCGTGTCGCCCTTCGAAAGCGGTCGCCGACTCTGCTTGCTCGTCGAAGCCGGGGAGACCCGTTATGCCGTGGAAGCCACCTCCGTCATGGAAGTGGCGATGCCGGGCTCCCATGGAAGCAACCTGCGGGGCGTGCTCGAGGTGAAGGACCTGGCGGCGCTGCTCGGCGGCGCGCCGGAGCCGGAAGTGGGCATGGTGGTGGTGCTCGACGTGAGCCCCACGCTCGCGGTGAGGGTCCGCTCGGTGGTGGAGGTCGCGGATGTCGCGCGCGCTCCGTTCTTCCTGTTGCCCCCGGGCCTGGCGGACTCGCTGGCCCCGTTGAGCCGGGGGGCGGTGCTGCACAAGGACAAGCTCTACCTGGAGCTCATCGCGGAGGCGCTGCCGCACCGGGTGGGCCCCCGGGCCGCGCCTGCTCCCCCGCGCCCCGTGCACTGGGCCGAGTCCGTGCCCGAACGGGCGCTCGTCTTCGAGTCACAGGGGCGCTTGTTCGGCGTCCCCCTGGCCTTCGTGTCCCAGGTGGTGGAGCGGGGCGAGGCCTTCAGCGTCCTGCCCGTGCAGAGCGGGCCGGTGGCCGGTATCTTTCCGCATGCCCAGGTCCTATGGCCCATCTGTTCGGTTCCAGCGTTGCTGGGGGCACTTCCCGCGCCGGAGCCATTCTTCCTGCTGGCGGAGCTGGCCGGACGTAACGTAGGGCTGACGGCCACGCGGGTGCTTGGAGTCCTGCAGCGCTTCGAGCCGGACGACACCGCGGGCACCTTCCGGGTCCCTGGATTGCCGGAGCCAGTGCTGTTCCTTGACCTGCAGCGCATGTTTTCTTGATCGTCCCGGAGCGCGAACCGTAAGCTGCCGGGCTTGATACCGTGCCGTGAAGCAGGTTTTCTCGGCCGGATTTCTCAACGAATTCAGGGGGGTCGACGCCCCCGAGGCCCGATACCGATGCCCAAGAATCTGCTGGTCGCCGATGACTCGCTCACCATCCGCAAGGTGATCGGCATGATTTTCGCGACCGAGGACTTTCAGGTGACCGTGGTCGACAACGGGATGGATGCCATCGCGCGCGCGCGCGAAACGCGTCCGGACGTCGTCCTCGTCGACGTGGTGATGCCGGGCAAGAGTGGCTACGAAGTCTGCGAGGCGCTGAAGAACGACCCCGCCACGCAGGCCATCCCGGTGATGCTGCTGGCAGGCACCTTCGAGGCCTTCGACGAGAACCGCGCCCGCGCCGCCCGCGCGGACGACCACATCACCAAGCCCTTCGAGAGCCAGATTCTGCTCGACAAGGTGAAGGCGCTGGTCGGCCAGAAGTCCAACACCCTGCCGGCCTCCATCGCCACGCAGGTGATTCGTTCTTCCCCTACGCCCGCCGCTCCGGTGGCGCCGCATCCCGCGCCCGTCGCCGCGCCCGTGGGTGCCCGTCCTGGCATGCCGCCGGGGCCGGGTGCGCGTCCTCCTGGGCCGGGAATGCCTCCGGGTCCTGGCATGGCGCCGCGTCCTCCGGGACCGGGGATGCCTCCGGGTCCTGGCATGGCGCCGCGTCCTCCGGGACCGGGGATGCCTCCGGGTCCGGCGGGTGCGCGTCCTCCGGGTCCTGGCATGCCGCCGGGGCCGGGTGCGCGTCCTCCTGGGCCGGGCATGCCTCCGGGCCCTGGCGCTCCGCGTCCTCCGGGACCGGGGATGCCGCCGGGCGCCGTCGCGCGTCCGGGTGTACCGCCTCCGCCGGGGGCTCCCGCGCCGGGCATGCCGCCGCGTCAGGGCATGCCGCCGGGCCCTGGGGCTCCGGGCATGGTGGCCCGTCCGGGTGTTCCTCCGGGGCCGGGGATGCCGCTGCCGCGTCCGCCGGGGGCCACGCCGCTTCCTCCCATCCAGGGTGGCGCGCCTCAGCCGGCGGCCCGCGCGAGGGATCCGTTCGGGCTGGGAGCTCCTGCCGCGCAGCCCGCGCCGGTGGCCGCGCAGCCCGCCATCAGCATCGAGGACTCGCTGCCCGACACGAGCGGCGCCGAGGAGATCTCGCTCGACATCGGGGGTCCCGTGGCGCCTCCCGCGCCCGCGCAGAGGGGCGCTCCAGTCGCCCGTCCCGCGGCGGATGGGGGCGAGGCCCTGCTGCGCGAGGCGCTGTCCAAGGCGTCCCGCGAGGTCATCGAGAAGATTGCCTGGGAGGTCGTACCGCAGCTCGCGGAGACGATCATCCGCGAGGAGCTCGAGCGGCTGATCAAGGACCGAGAGACGCAGCACTGAGGCGAACTTTCTCGCCCCAAACCTCCTGACCTCCCCGCCGGCCCCCCTCAGGGGGGCTGGCCGTCTTCAATGACCGATACGACCGAACTGTCCAAGGCCTACGAGCCCACCGAGGTCGAGGCTCGCCTCTATGCCCTCTGGCTCGAGCGCGGCTACTTCCGCGCCGCGGCGACTTCCGACAAGCCCGCCTTCTCCATCGTCCTGCCGCCGCCCAACGTCACGGGCAGCCTGCACATCGGTCATGCGCTGACCGCGACCATCCAGGACATCCTCACGCGCTGGAAGCGGATGAGCGGCTTCAACGCGCTCTGGCTCCCCGGAACGGACCACGCCGGCATCGCCACGCAGATGGTGGTGGAGAAGGAGCTGAAGAAGACCGAGGGCAAGAGCCGTCACGACCTGGGCCGCGAGGCGTTCCTCAAGCGCGTCTGGGAGTGGAAGGGCAAGTACGGCGCCCGCATCGGCGAGCAGCACCGCTTCCTGGGCGCGTCGCTCGACTGGAGCCGTGAGCGCTTCACCATGGATGACCAGTCGTCCGCCGCGGTCCGCGAGGTCTTCGTCCGGCTGTACGAAGAGGGCCTGATGTACCGGGCCCAGAAGCTCATCAACTGGTGTCCCTCGTGCCGCACGGCGCTGAGCGACCTGGAGGTCGAGCACGAGGAGAAGAACGGCTCCATCTGGCACATCCGCTATCCCATCAAGGACAGCGACCGCACGCTCACCGTGGCGACGACGCGCCCGGAGACGATGCTGGGCGACACGGCGGTGGCCATCCACCCCGAGGACGAGCGCTACCTGGGGCTGGTCGGCCAGCTCGTCGTCCTGCCGCTGACGGGCCGCGAGATTCCCATCATCGCGGACGCGGAGCTGGTGGACCCGAAGTTCGGCACCGGCGTGGTGAAGGTGACGCCCGCGCACGACTTCAACGACTACCAGACGGGCCTGCGTCACAAGCTGCCGATGGTGTCCATCCTGGACGAAGCGGCGCGGATGACGAAGGACACCGGCAAGTACGCCGGCATGGATCGCTTCGAGGCGCGCAAGGCGGTGCTGGCGGACCTGCAGGAGCAGGGGCTGCTCGAGAAGGAAGAGCCGCACAAGCTGTCCATCGGCACGTGTCAGCGCTGCACCACCGTGGTGGAGCCGCGCCTGTCGCCGCAGTGGTTCATCAAGATCGAGCCGCTGGCGCGTCCCGCGATTGAAGCGGTGGAGCAGGGCCGCACGAAGTTCGTCCCGGAGTCCTGGACGAACACGTACTTCCACTGGATGCGCAACATCCACGACTGGTGCGTCAGCCGCCAGCTGTGGTGGGGCCACCAGATTCCCGCGTACTACTGCACGTCATGCAGCCCCCGGCAGGGTGATGACACGGACCTGCCGCTGGATGCCCCGACGGTGAAGGTGGGCGGCGTGGACTTCGCTCGCGCGGAGCCCATCGTCTCTCGCGCGACGCCGGAGTCCTGCCCCAAGTGCGGTGGCAAGAGCTTCATCCAGGACCCGGACGTGCTGGACACCTGGTTCTCGTCCGCGCTCTGGCCGTTCTCCACGCTGGGCTGGCCCCGCGACACCGCGGAGCTGAAGACCTTCTACCCGACGTCCGTCATGGAGACGGGCCACGACATCATCTTCTTCTGGGTCGCCCGGATGATGATGATGGGCCTGCACTTCATGGGCGACGTGCCCTTCCGCACCGTCTACCTGCACGCGATGGTGCGCGACGAGAAGGGCGAGAAGATGGCCAAGACCAAGGGGAACGTCATCGACCCCTTGGACATCATCCTCGGCGCGAAGCCCGAGCAGCTCAACGCGACGCTGAAGAACAAGTTCCCGCAGGGCATGCCCGCGTTCGGCGCGGATGCGCTGCGCTTCACGCTCGCC
Source organism: Myxococcus eversor (assembly GCF_010894455.1). Classification (GTDB taxonomy): domain Bacteria; phylum Myxococcota; class Myxococcia; order Myxococcales; family Myxococcaceae; genus Myxococcus; species Myxococcus eversor. The sequence continues at coordinate 460,433 of NZ_JAAIXY010000005.1, forward strand.
TCGCTCACCCAGCAGGGCCGCGACATCAAGCTGTCGATGGACCGGCTCGCCGGCTACAAGGCGTTCTGCAATAAGCTGTGGAACGCCAGCCGCTTCGCCCTGATGAACATGGGCGAGTACCAGTACGACGGGCGCTCGCCGAAGGAGCTGCCGCTCACGCTGGCGGACCGCTGGATTCTCTCGCGGCTGCAGCGCGCGACGACGGAGGCCAGCGCGTCGCTGGAGGTCTACGGCTTCGCGGAGGCCGCCTCCACGCTGTACCAGTTCCTCTGGGCGGAGCTCTGCGACTGGTACATCGAGCTGGCCAAGGGCTCGCTCTACGGTGAGGACCCGGCGGCGAAGGACACCACGCGCGCGGTGCTCGTCTACGCACTGGACCGCGTGCTGCGGTTGATCCACCCGTTCATGCCCTTCATCACCGAGGAGATCTGGCAGAAGCTGCCGATGACCCGGCCGACGGAGAGCATCATGATTGCCCCGTACCCGACGCCGGACACGGCGCTGGTGGACGAGGCGGCCGAGTCGGAGATGGCGCCGGTCATCGCGGCCATCGAAGGGCTGCGCACCATCCGTGGTGAGAGCAACCTGTCTCCGGCCACCAAGGTGAAGGCGGTGGTGCAGAGCCCGGACGCTCGGACGCGCGAGCTGCTGGAGCGCTGGCGCGGCTACCTGCTGCCCCTGGCGGGCCTGTCCGACGTGCAGGTGGGTCCTCCGGGTCCGAAGCCTCCCCAGGCGGCGGCCTTCATGGCGACGAATCTGGAGATCTACGTGCCGCTGGCGGGGCTCGTCGACCTGGACGCGGAGCGGGACAGGCTGCGCAAGGAGATGGCGCGCTCGGAGCAGGAGGCGGCCAGCATCCTGCGCAAGCTGGAGAATCCCAACTTCGTGGCCAAGGCGCCGCCCGACGTCGTGGAGAAGGACCGCGCTCGCGTGTTGGAGTTGAAGGAGCGCAAGGCCAAGCTCGAAGATCACCTGCAGCGGATCGCCCCGGAGCCGTCCATGCCCGAGATTCTGCCGACCGAGAGCAGCAGCACGTCCACCGAGGAGAGCGAGAGTGCCTCCCCCTCCGAGCCAGCCCAGGTGAAGGTCGCCCCGAAGGAAGACAAGGGCGGCGTGGACCTGGGCCGGGAGCTGAAGGGTGAGATGGGGGACGAGGGCCGCGTGCCCGAGGAGGACCCCCAGGTGCAGGACGCGCTGGCGAAGCTGCGTGAGGGGACGAAGGAAGGCCTGTCCCCCACGGACCACCACGACCTGGGCGTCGCGTACATGAGCATGGGCCTCGTGGACGACGCGATGCGTGAGTTCGGCAAGGCCAAGGAGGGCGGCGACGCCCGCGAGGCCCCGGCCGACGGCGCCGCGTCCAAGCCCGCGCGCACGGTTGCCAAGAAGGCGAAGGCTCAGGCCTCCGAGGCTCCCGCGAATCCGGCGGCTCCGAAGGCGCCCAAGGCCCCGAAGGCTTCCACCGAGAAGCCGACCGTGGCGGCGGCTGCCCCGGTGAAGGCTCCCGCGAAGCCGGCGGCGAAGAAGGCTCCCTCAGCCAAGTCCGCGAGCACCCAGGCTCCCGCGAAGAAGGGGGCGGCCGCGAAGAAGGGCGCTCCCGCGAAGGCGGCGGGTGCTAAGTCTTCCGCGAAGAAGGGCGCCGCCGTGAAGAAGGCCGCTTCGGTGAAGAAGGCGGCGGGCGGCAAGGCTTCGGCGAAGAAGGGCGCGGCGAAGAAGTCCGCTGGCAAGGCTTCGGCGAAGAAGGGCGTGGCGAAGAAGGCTCCCGTGAAGAAGGCGGCGGCCAAGAAGGCGGGCGGAAGAGCTCCCGCGAAGAAGAAGGCCTCCGCGAAGAAGGCGGCGGCCAAGAAAGTCACCCGGGCGAAGCCCTCGGCACGGGCGAAGGCCCGGCGGTAGCAGGAGGAGACGTGCAGCAGGATTACCTCGATCGGCTCATCGACCTCGCCCTTGACGAAGACCTGGGGGCGGCGGGAGACGTCACCTCGCAGGCCCTCATTCCGCCTGACGCGGAGGGCAGTGCCGAGCTGGTCGCCAAGGAGCAGTTGGTGCTCGCGGGCCTCGAGGCCTTCACGCGCGTCTTCCACAAGGTCGACCCGGACGTCGAGGTGGAGTTGCTCCGCCAGGACAGCCAGGAGATCAAGCCCAAGGTCGTGGCCGCCCGGTGTCACGGGCGGCTGCGCTCCCTGCTCGCCGCCGAGCGCACCGCGCTCAACCTGGTTCAGCGCGCCGCCGGCATCGCCACCCTGGCTCAGCAGGCGATGACGTCGGTGCGCGGCTCGAAGATGCAGGTGCTGGACACGCGCAAGACGCCTCCCGGCATGCGCGTGCTGGCCAAGGATGCCGTCCGCATGGGCGGCGCCACCAACCACCGCTTTGGCCTCTTCGATGGCGTGCTCATCAAGGACAACCACATCGCGGCGGTGGGTGGGTCCATCTCGGAGGCGCTCCGGCTCGCCAAGGCGAACGGGCCTCGCCTCTGCAAGATCGAGATTGAGGTCACCAACCTCAAGCAGCTCGCCGAAGCGCTCGAACACGGCGCTGACGTGGTGATGCTCGACAACATGGACGACGCGCAGATTCGCGAGGCCGTGAAGCTCGCGGGTGGTCGCGTTCCGCTCGAGGTGTCCGGTGGCGTCACCCTGGACCGCCTGCCTCGCCTGGCGAAGATGGGCGTGGACTTTGTCTCCATGGGGGCGCTGACGCACTCGGCGCGGGCCATGGACCTGTCGCTGGAAATCGTCGCGGCGAAGAAGCCGCGGCGTCCGCGCGCGGCGGCCCCTTCTCAGGGCTGAGCCTCGCTCACTCCGGGCCCTTGCTCCGCTGAGCGAGGGCCTGGGCCTTGAGCCCCTCCATGTCGGGGATGAAGCGGCGCTCGGGCACCAGCCGGGGCCGGTGGACGCGGTCCATCCGGAACATGCGCGCCGCGGACTTCTCCACGTCGCGCGCCAGCACGTACCAGACAGGCGACTCGACGAGCAGTCCGTGCGGCTCCACGCAGCGACGGCTCTTCTTCCCGTGGCGGTCCTCGTAGTCGAAGGCGAGGCACACCTGCTCGCGGAAGGCCTGCTCGAAGATGGCGAGCAGCTCCTCGGGCGGCGCTCCCAGTGTCGAGAGCACGCGGGCCGTCGCGGGGCGCCCCACCACCACGCGCTGACACAGCTCGCGCATGCTGCGTGAGCGCTCCCTCGGCACGCTGGCGAAGAGCTTGTCGAGCCCCGAGCGTGCCGCGCTCCCCCAAGGCAACGCGCTTCCCGTCGAGGACAGGCTCGCGGCCAGCCACAGCGCGACGACCTCCTCGACGGAGAGGTGGACGGCGGTGACGCCCCTGTCGCGCTCCAGGCGGACGCCGCCTCCCGGGCCGGTGTCGCTGGCGATGGGCAGGCCCTGCTCCCGCAGGGTGGCGAGGTCTCTGTGGATGGTGCGCGGGCTCACCCCCAGCGCGGCGGAAATCTCCGCGACGGTGGTGGCCTCGCGGCCCCGGAGAAAGTCGACCAGACGCATGACTCGGCTGACGCGTGCCATTTGCTGACAGATTCTGACAGGGATGGGCCGTACTCAAGGATTCATGGCGCGGCTGGACGCGCCCCTGAATCGAGGAGGTCGTCATGAAGGGCCCTGCGGGCGCGCTGTACGTGAATGACGGTGGCGAGGGTGGGCTTCCGGTGGTGTTCGTCCACTCCAGCGCCGGGAGTACGAAGCACTGGGCGTCGCAGCTCTCACACCTGCGCCAGACGCGTCGGGCGCTCGCGCTGGACTTGCGAGGACACGGCCAGTCCGAGGTCCCCACCGAGGGCGCGATTTCCGTCGAGGACTTCGCGGCGGACGTCGCGGCGGTGGTGGACGGCTTGAAGCTGGAGCGGTTCGTGCTCGTGGGCCACAGCCTGGGCGGAGCGGTCTGCGCGGCGTACGCGGCGGCACATCCGTCGCGAGTGGCGGGGTTGCTGCTGCTCGACCCTGCTTCCGATGGACGGATGATTCCAGAGGAGCAGGCGCAGGGGCTGATGGCGGTGCTGGGCACCGAGGCGTGGCTTCAGGTCGTCGAGGAGTACTGGGCGCCGATGCTCGCGCCCTCTCGGCCCGAGGTTCGGGAGCAGGTGCTCGGGGGCTTGAGGGCCACCGCCCAGGTGGCGGTCCGGTCGGGACTGGGTTCGCTCCTGACGTTCGATCCGGTCTCCGCGCTGCGCCGCTACCCGGGGCCGAAGCTGTCCGTGGTGACGGCCTACAACGAGGGCCCGGATGCGTACCAGGTGCGGGTGCCCGAGCTGCCGTTCAAGAAGGTGGAGCCCATCACTGGCCACTGGGTACAGCTCGATGCGCCGGCATGGGTGAACGGCGTGCTCGACGGGTTCCTCGCGCCGCTGCGCTGAGTGGTTCGGGTTCGCGGCGGGGACCTCGAGTCCGAGGTCCCTGTCTTCAGTCCGGGCTCACTTGCCGGTGAGGATCTCCGCGCGGGGCTTTCCCTCCGTGGACGCGGGCATCCCCATCTCCAGCAGCGCCGCGAGCGTGGGTGCCACGTCCACCGGGTCGATCTCCGTCATGTACGTCCCCGGTTTGATTCCCTTGCCCGCGAACACCACGGGCACCTGCGAGTCGTACGAGTACGGAGAGCCGTGCGTGCTCCCCTCGGGGTCGAAGTAGACGACCTGGAAGGGCCGCAGCAGGAACAGCACGTCGCCGCTGCGCTCCGGGAAGTAGCCCTTGCGCAGGGGGGCCAGGTAGCCCGCAGGGTCCGGCGCGGTGAAGAGCTCTTCACGCGTCACCGCCGCCACGACATGGGGCTGCTTCAACAGCCAGTCCGCCACCGCGCGCCGCACCTGCGCGCCATCCACCTTGCCCGACGTCAGCGCCGGACCGCCCAGGTACACGTCCAGTTCCTCCATCGTCGCCGTGACGTCCGGGCCGAAGCGCTCCTTTACCATCGCGGAGATGCCCTCGCTGAGGGTCTTGGGGTTCAGCCGTTGCGCGGGCAACCCCGCCGCCGCCCACTGCTCGGGCGCCGTCGCTCCGCCATGGTCCGCCACCAGCGCGATGGTCAGGTTGGCGCGTCCACCGGCCGCGCGCTCGGCCGCGGAGATGAGATCCCCGAGCGCCTTGTCCAACCGCAGCATCGTGTCCTGCATCTCCCACGAGTACGGGCCGTACTCATGGAACACGTTGTCCGTCCCGCTGAAGCTCACCGCGAGCAGGTCCGGCACCGCGTCCTTCCCCAACTCCTCACCGACGATGGCCGCCTTCGCCGCCTCCACCAGCAGCGTGTGCGAGTCCGGCGAGACGCCGAACGCCTTGTAGAAGTTGAGCCCCGGCTCCTTCAGTCCGCCCGTGAGCGGATGCGGGAAGGTGCGGCCCAGCCCGTACGAGTCCGCCTCGTAGCTCCGGTCATCCTCGCCGATGTACTCCGCGCGCGGACGCATCAGCTCCCACGTCTTGCCGAAGTACGACTCCGGGAGCTTCCGCGCGTTGAGCTGCTTCACCCACTCGGGGAACTCCTTCGTGTACCAGGTGCCGGTCACGAACTTCCCCACGCCGTCATCGAACCACCACGCCTGTCCCAGCCGGCCCGCCATCGGGATGGCCGAGCGCGACTTGAGCGACACCGCCACCGCCTTGCCTCGCTCCTGCGTGGCCATCCGCAGCCGGTCCGCGAGCGTCTCCGCCATGAGGTTCGCGGGGCTGGCGTCCTGCCCCGGCTTGAGCGTCGCCTCCAGCACCGGGTGCGCCGGGTCCACGAAGGAATAGACGAGCTTGCCGGTGGAGCGGTCCGCCCACCGGTTGTCGACGATGCCGTGACGCCACGGGTTGGTGCCCGTGGCCAGCGTGGTGTGGCCCGGCGCGGTGCGGCACTTCGCGTAGGCATAACGCGCGTACGGGAAGTAGGCGCCACTGTCGAGCAGTTGACCCAGCGCGCCCTGGAGCCGGGGACGGTTGCGCAAGAGGACGTCGCTGCCGAGCGCATCCACGGTGATGAGCAGGGTGAGTCGGGGAGGACGCGCGGCGGCGGGGAGCGAACCCAGCAGGGCGGTCAGGGCGAGGGCGCGAATCATACGTCCAAGAAGCTGACCTGCCCGACGGAGAAGATGCAACCGACAAGCGCCTCGGCGTCTTGGACGGCGGCGGTCAGCCCCTGCTACGGTCCGCGCCCTCATGGTCGAGGCCCGACTGCGCGTCATCTACGGCGACACCGATCAAATGGGTGTCGTCTACTACGCGAACTACTTCCGCTACTTCGAGTTCGCCCGAAGCGAGTACTTCCGCGCGCGCGGAGGCAGCTACCGGGAGTTCGAGGGCACTGGCTTCATGCTGCCGGTGGCGGAGGCGAGCTGCGCGTACAAGTCCCCCGCGCGCTACGACGACGTGCTCGTCATCCGCGCGACGGTGAGCGAGTTGCGCCGGGCCTCGGTCGTGTTCACCTACGAGCTTTTCCGCGAGGGCGAACCGCGCACGTTGCTGTGCACCGGTCGTACCCTGCACGCGTGCGTGGGGCGCGACGGCAAGCCCACGCGGTTGCCGGAGTCCTTGGCCCGGCTGCTGGAACATCCGAACGCAGGAACCTGAAGGAGCACCGATTATGGATCGCAACCTTGCAATGGAGGTCGTGCGCGTCACCGAGATGGCGGCCATCGCCTCCGCCCGACTGATGGGCCGCGGCGACAAGAACGAGTCGGACCAGGCCGCCGTGGACGCCATGCGCCGCGCCTTCGACGCGCTGCAGATCGACGGCACCATCGTCATCGGCGAGGGCGAGCGCGACGAGGCGCCCATGCTCTACATCGGCGAGAAGGTCGGCCGCCGTGGCGAGGGTGACCCCGCCGTGGACATCGCGCTGGACCCCCTGGAGGGCACCAACCTGTGCGCCTACGGCCGTCCGGGCTCCATCACCGTGGTGGCCATGGCCAGCAAGGGCGGGCTGCTCAACGCGCCCGACACGTACATGGAGAAGCTCGCCGTGGGTCCCCGCGCCCGGGGCGCCATCGACCTGCGCAAGAGCCCCACGGATAACCTGCGCGCCGTCGCGGAGAAGATGAAGGTCTACGTGGAGGACCTCACCGTCGTCGTCCTCGACCGCGAGCGCCACCAGGACCTCATCAAGGAGATCCGCGCCGCGGGCGCGCGCATCCGGCTCATCGAGGACGGTGACGTGGCGGGCGCCATCGCCACCTGTTTCGAGGGCACGGGCGTGGACGTGCTGATGGGCACCGGCGGAGCGCCCGAGGGCGTCATCGCCGCGGCGGCCATCCGCGCCACCGGCGGCGACATGCAGGGCCGGCTGGTGCCCCGCAACCCGGGCGAAATCGAGCGCGCCAAGAAGATGGGCATCACCGACATGTCGAAGATCTATGCCGCCGAGGAGCTGGCCCGGGGCGAGGTGATGTTCGCCGCCACGGGAGTCACCAGCGGCGACTTCCTCAAGGGCGTGCGCTTCTTCGGCGGCGGCTGTGAGACGCACTCCGTCGTCATGCGCAGCAAGACGAGCACCGTGCGCTTCATCCAGTCCCTGCACAAGTTCGACAAGAAGCCGGGCTACGCTGCGTTCTAGCCTGTCCCCTCGACGCTTTCGGAGACCGACACCATGCCTGGCGCCACGCGGACCATCGTCATCAACGCCCCCGTCGAGAAGGTGTTCGACGTCATCACCCAGTACGAGCGCTACCCGGAGTTCCTCTCCGAGGTGAAGGAGATCCGCACCGAGAACCGGAAGGGCAACACCGTCGACGTCCACTACAAGGTCGACGTCATGAAGACGGTCAACTACTCCATCCGCGTGGTGGAGGAGCGCCCCCGCCGCATGGCCTGGTCCTTCATCAAGGGCGAGGTCATGAAGGACAACAAGGGCAGCTGGCTCCTGGAGCCCGAGGGCGAGGGCAAGACGCGAGCGACCTACAACGTGGAGATGGCCCTGGGCCTGCTCGTGCCCAAGGCCGTCGTCAACGCCCTGGTCGACACGTCGCTGCCGAAGATGCTGGAGGCGTTCAAGCGCCGCGCCGAGGCGCCTTGAAAGTGGCGGCCAGGGGTCCGTCTGGACTCCAGGTCCCTCGCTGACCCCACCCGCCTGGGAGTAGACAGGCGGGCAGGCCCTCCCGCCGGGCGGCTTGCCGCCCCGAGTGCCGGAGGTGTGTCGGGACGCGGTCCGCTTGCGGGCCGTCGCGAGGGCATTAGAATCAACAGCATCCCGACCGGAAGTTTCGGGTCTCCATGACATCTACGCCACGGTTCCCCTGGCTCGGCTGTCGGATGGTGGACGAGCAACCGTGCGAGATGGCGGCAACGTACCCAGTGCGGAACCGGGGTTCTTAATTTGCATCTGAGAGTGGTGGCAGTGATTTCTGGGCGGGACGGCGGGCGTACATCGGGGTACGTAGGCTGAGGGGAGACGGAAACCCATGCTCGACGCCTTCATCATCGAAGAAATCAAGCGCAGGGAGCGCCGCCGGGAGGAGCACGACAGGCCCGTGGTGGAGCTGCCGCTGCCCATGCCCGACGACCGCCCGCGTCGTAGGACTGAAACCGAGGAAGAGAAGCCCCAGCGGGGCGTGGTGGTCATCGACCTGCTGGCCTGAGTGACACACGCGGCCCCCAGGCCGCATTGACGTGGCAACGAGCCCGCGGCGGGCGTCCCCCTGAGGACCGTCCCCCGCGGGCTTCGTGTATCTGGCAGCCCTCCGCCACCCCGCACGGGCGACGCTTCAGTCGGCCACGAGGCTGAGCAGGTGCCGGGGGTGGTAGACGTCCCAGAGGGGGCCCTTCACCGTGCCCAGCGCCTCCAGCACCTGCTTGCGCCACTCCTCGGGCAGGGCCTCCTCGCCGTGGAAGGCGCCCACCAGCGCGCCCGTCACCGCGCCGTGGACCTCCGTGTCGCCGCCCCGGTGGACCACGTCGATGAGGGCCGCCTGGGCGGTGGGGGCGTGGAGCAGCTCCCAGAAGGCCAGCCGGAAGGCGACGTGGATGGCGTGCTGGGCGCGGTGCACGTGCAGGTCCGGGCCGTAGAGCCAGGGGTCGTCGTCGCGCGCGCGCGCCAGGTCCTCGCGCAGCAGGCCGGAGGCGAAGGCCACCTCCTGGACGTAGTCGGGGGCGGAGCGCCCCAACGCCGCGCCGGCCAGCAGGATGCCGGACTCCGCGGCCGTGACGAGGTCCTCGGGCTTCAACCCCTCGCCCGTCGTCACGGCCTTGGCGAGCGCGGCGGTGAGGGCGGCGCACGCGAGCTGGCAGCGCGGGTCGTAGTGGGTGAGCGCGGAGTCCTCCAGCGCGGCCTGGGTGCGAGCCTTCGCGTCACCCGCCAGGTACACGCCCAGCGGCGCGCAGCGCGCCAGGCTGCCCGCGCCCACGGCCTTGCGGTGGCTTCGCAGCCACACGCGCTTGCCCGCGCCCAGGGGAGGCAGGCCGGAGGACTGGCAGTCCTCCAGCACTTCCTTCATGGCCTCGCTGACGTCGAAGGCGTGGGGCTGCCAGGCCCGGTAGCGGCGCAGCGCGTCCGCGGCGTCATAGCGCTTGAAGTCGCGCAGGCTGTGCCCCAGGCAACAGGCGAGGTGGACCTCTTCCGTCACCTGTCCCTTGCGCAGCTGCTGGGGGCCTCCGCCCGTCATCCTGTCGTACGGCCCATCCGCCAGCGTGGGGAAGGGGGAGGCCTGCAGGTTGCGGTGCGCGGTGGGCACCGCGAGGGCGTTGCCCACGGCGAGGCCGAGCAGGGCGCCTCGGCGGCGCTGGGCGATGAGCGGGTCGGGCCCCTGGGGGGCATTGCGGCGACGGGGCGGCGGCGGCATTCGGCGGGTGGACACTGTAACAGCGCCGCCGGTGAGCGTGCTTGCCGATGCCCGGGGGCTCCTCTACAACCGCGCGGCTATGCGGAAACCGCGCATCCTCGTGTCCAACGACGACGGCTATTTCTCCGAAGGACTTCAGGCACTGGTGGAGGCGGTGAGTCCCCTGGGGGAGGTCTGGGTGGTGGCGCCGGACCGCGAGCAGAGCGCCGCGTCCCATGCCATCTCCCTGCACCGGCCCCTGCGAATCAAGGAGGTCCGGGAGCGGTGGTTCGCCGTCGACGGGACGCCCACCGACTGCGCTTATCTGGCCATCGTCCATCTCCTGAAGGATGATCGCCCCACGCTCATGGTGTCCGGCATCAACCACGGTTCGAATCTGGCCGACGACGTCACCTACTCGGGGACGGTGGCGGCGGCGATGGAGGGGGCCCTGCTCGGGATTCCCGCCATCGCCTTCAGCCTCGTGGCCAGGGGCTCATTCGATTTCGGTCCGGCCGCGCGGTTCGCCCGCTCGCTGGTGACGACGGCGCTGTCGCGTCCCTTGCCCAAGCGGATGCTGCTCAACGTGAACATCCCCGGCGGCGTGGAGCCGGAGGGCTACAGCGTCACGCGCCTGGGCCGGCACTCGTACGGCTACAGCGTGGTGGAGAAGGAAGACCCTCGCGGCCGGAAGTACTACTGGATTGGCGGCAGCGAGTATCAGCACGAGGACATTCCAGGCAGTGACTGCAACGCCGTGCACCTGTCCAAGCGGGTCTCGGTGACGCCTCTGCATCTGGACCTGACGGACCATGGTCAGCTCGAGGGACTGGAAGGCTGGAGCCTCCAGGACTTCGTCCGACACGAGCCGGATGGTGCCTAGCGTTGAGGCCGGGCACCTCCATCCGAGCGGGTAGGGCGCTCCTGGTCCTCCTCGTGCCCGTGCTCGTCGCGGGCTGCGCGGGCACCCGGGCCGCGGCTCCCGGGACGGAGCTGACGCTGGTGGACTCGGAGTCCCAGGCCTCGTCCGAGGTGCCGGGCGCGGCGCCGGCCCGTGCCTCCCGTCCTTCCGAAGACTCGACGCCTCCGCCTCGCAACGGAGCGTTGCCGTTCGCCCTGCGGTCCGCGCACCCGGAGCCGGAACTGGTGTCCGTGCGGCACCGCGTCGCCCCGGGCGAGACGATGTACCGCATCGCCAAGACGTATGGCCTCACGGTGGACGAGCTGACCACCGCCAACGGCATCAAGGACGTGCGCGCGCTGGCGGTGGGTCAGGAGCTGACGATTCCCGGCGTGGAGCGCAGCGTGCCGGTGGAGTCGTCCGACACGCTGGCCGCCGAAGCGGACCCGGAGCCCGTGCGCACGTCCACGGGAACGGCGCCCCGGCAGGTGGTGGCGCGTCGCGAGGAGCCTCCCCGCAGGCCCGCGTCGCGTCCGGGTTCACCCCGGCCCCGACTGGCCACGCAGGGGATGATCGACTGGCCCCTCCGGGGCGTCCTGTACGGGCGCTTCGGGAAGAAGGGACGCGAGCCGCACGACGGCATCGACCTGGCCGCGCCCTCGGGGACGCCGGTGAAGACGGCCCAGGAAGGCACCGTGCTCTACGCGGGCGAGCAGAAGGGCTACGGCAACATCGTCATCGTCGAGCACGCCAACCGGCTCATCACGCTCTACGCGCACAACCGCGACCTGCGCGTGCGCACCGGGCAGAAGGTGCGCCGGGAGCAGGTCATCGCCACCGTGGGCGAATCCGGCAAGACGTCCGGTCCGCACCTGCACTTCGAGCTGCGCGTGGATGGCAAGCCGGTGGATCCGCTCGACTACCTGGGGCCGATGCCGTCCACCTGAGCGCGGGCCCCAGGTTCGGGGACGGGGGCTCGCTCCCTCCCTCGCTGGTGGCCGCGGTCCTGGACGGTGGACCCGAATGAATTCAGGCGTCAGGACCCGCAGGGGCCCTCCGGGCCGGGGCCAGGGGAGGGTAGAGTGCCGCGCCGTGCCGCACACCTTCGCACCCCTCGTCGTCCTCCTCGTCCTGCTCTCCCCGTCCGCGTGGGCCCAGGTGTTCTCCCCGTCGAGCGAGCCCGACCCCCAGCCGGTGCCCGCCACGAGCGCTCCCTCGAAGGAGGAGGCGCCCCTCAGCGTCGCGGTGCTCGCGTTCGAAGCCAACCCCTCCGCCCGGGACTCCGCGGCGGGCGTCACCTCGCTCATCACCGGGCGGCTGGCCGAGGCTCCGCGCCTGTGGGTCGTCTCGCAGCGTGACATCGACGCCTCGCTCAACGAGGCCCAGCGTCAGCAGCTCGTCGAGCTCAAGTCCTCGTGTGAGCGAGGCCTCTGCCTCAAGGACCTCTCCAAGCTCACCGGTGCGCGCTTCGTCATCATCGGCCGCGTGGACCGCTTCGGGGAGTCGTACCTGCTCACGGCCAATCTCCTCGACACCGAGCGCGAGGAGAGCCTGTCCAAGCCGCGCGCGGAGTCGCCGGAGGCGGACACCCTGTTCCCCACCGTCTACGCCATCGCCGACGCGCTCGTCGCCGAGCTGGTGGCTCCCGGCGTGAGCCAGGGCGCGCGGCCGCTCATCGGCGGGGCTCCGATGGTCGGTGGCGGTGGCCTCTCGCTGGGCCTGCGCATCAACAACAACTTCGTCGACAAGCTGGCCAACTTCAATCCAGGCGCCGACCTGGAGGTGGGCTACTGGTTCCACCCGGAGTGGCTCGGCTTCGTCCAGGTGGGCTTCTCCTACCTGCGCTCCGACACCGAGGGCGCCGAGGGTGGCCTCAACGTCCTGCCCAGCGTCGTCGGCGCGCGCCACTACCACAACGTGGAGAAGTCGCTGCGCCCGTACTGGGGCTTCGGCCTGGGCGTGCAGCTGTCCTTCGGCGACTTCGGCATCTTCCAGTCCACCGGGCCGCTGCCCACCGTCGTCGGCTTCCTCGGGCTGGAGTACCTCATCGCCGGACACGTCGGCGTCCAGCTCGAGGCAGGTACGAACGTGGCCCAGGCCGTGCTCGGACTCGCGGAGTCCAAGCTCGGAGATGGCCTCAATCTGGACCTCAACCTGGGCATCGCGTACCACTTCTAGGATTCGGAGCCCCCATGTTCTCGCGCCTGCGTTCCCTGTCCCTGATTGCCCTGCTCGCCACCTCCGCCTGTGACGACAGTCCCACGGTGACGCCCAAGGACCACGCGGAGGGCCTCTACATCAAGGGCACCGCCGAGTACCTCCAGGGCCAGTTCGAGGCCTCGCTCGCGTCCTTCGAGGAGATGCGCAAGCTGGCGCCCAATGACCCGCGGCTGCCCGCCGCGCGCGGCGAGGTCTTCCTCTCCATGGGGAAGATCGCGGAGGCCGCCACCGAGTTCGAGGCCGCCCTCAAGCTGGAGCCCAAGCGCTCCACCAACTGGAGCCGCCTGGGCTTCGTCCAGGCCCAGCTCGGCCGTCCCGACGAGGCCCTCAGCTCCCTGCGCAAGGCCGTGGCCCTGTACCCCAACGACTTCAACGCGCTGGAGCAGCTGGCCGAAATCCACCTCAAGAAGGGCGAGAACGACGAGGCCATCCGCCACTTCATCCTGGCCGCCAACGCCTCCTCGGGCGTGGTGAAGTCCGAGCTCATCCTCCGCACCACGGAGGTGCTCACCAAGGTGGGCCGTCAGCCGGAGATTCTCGCGCTGGTGCAGAAGGCCGCCGACGAAGGCCTCCGCACGCCCGGGGTGCTCACCGCGCTGGGCGACGCCCTGGTGCGCGCCGGCAAGCTGCCGGAGGCCGCCACCGCCTACAAGGAGGCCGCGAGCAAGTCCCCGAGGGACCCCACGCTGTGGGAGCTCGTCGGCACCATCCACCTGCAGCTGGACAAGCCGGGTGACGCCATCGACGCGTACAAGGAATCCCTGCGCGTGAAGGACCGCGCCATCGTCCACGTGGCGCTGGCCCGAATCCAGCTCGCCATGAAGAGCAAGGACGGCGCGGAGCAGGAGCTGGCCGCGGCGCTCGAGTCCGTGCAGGGCAACGACGTGCGCGAGCTGCGGGAGCTGGCGGACCTGCTCGTCACCATGGAGCGCAAGTCGGACGCGCTGCGCATCCTCGGCAACCTCAGCACCGAGCACGACATGGTGAAGGACGTGGACCTCCAGCTCACCACGGCGCGACTCGCCAAGGAGCTGAAGGACCCGGTGCTGGTGCAGGCCGCCTGCGCTCGCGCGTTGGCGGCGGACCCTCGCGTGAAGAAGTGCCCCTGAGCGTGAGCCCAGGGGCCCTGGGGCCGCGACGACGCTATGCGCGCCCGCCCTGCATCTTCCGGTACACGCCCACGACCAGGCCCAGAATCATCGTGGAGCGGAACTCCGTGCGGCTCACGTAGATGGGCTGCATGGTGGCGTTCGCCGGCTGGAAGCGGATGCGCTCGCCTTCCGGGTAGTAGCGCTTCACCGTGGCCTCGTCCTCGATGAGCGCCACGACGATGTCACCCGGATTGGCCGCCGGCGTCTTCTTCACGAAGAGGTAGTCGCCGTCGTGGATGCCGTCGTCGATCATCGACTGGCCCTTCACCCGCAGGGCGAAGACCTCCCGGCCATTCACGCCGCCCAGGAGGAAGCTGTCGATCTTGACCGAGTCCTCCATGTGCTCCTGCGCGAGCAGGGGCGCGCCGGCCGCCACCTTGCCCAGCAGGGGCACCTCCACCATGCCCGCGTCGCGCTTGGCGCCCAGGCCGAGGAGCAGCCGGGCCCGCTTGGTGGGAACGAGGGAGCGGCTCTGCTGCTCACCCCGATTCAGGTAGCCCTTGCGCTCCAGGGCCTTCAGGTGGTCATTCACCCCGTTGGTGGAGCGGATGTCCATGTGCTCGCCAATCTCCCGGATGGTGGGCGGGAATCCGCGAGTCTCCGACTCCTTCACGATGAAGCTGAGAATCTCGCGCTGGCGGTCCGTCAGCTCTTCCATGCGCTCCCTCGCTCGGCCGGCCTGATTCCCTTGGAGCAGGTCTCCAGGCAACAGGCTTTCAGTGTCCACTTTCCCTGAACATACGTGTAGAGTCAATCCGTTCAGTATCCCCGTGCGCACCCTCAGTGTGTGTCGAACTTTTCGGCATTCTCAGTTCTTGAGGGGAGTCGATGATCTCGACGTACAATTCCGCCTGCTTTGTCCGAGCTCCGCCACACGCTGCTCTTCGTCGACGATGAGGCCGACGTCCTGGACATCCTTTCGCGGATGTTCCAGCGCCGGTATCGCGTCCTCACGGCCTTGAGCGGTCAGGCCGCGTTGGAAGTCCTACGTCGCGAGTCGGTGGACGTGCTCGTCACGGACCAGCGGATGCCGGAGATGACGGGCATCGAGCTGGCGGCGACAGCGCGCGCGGAGGGGTTCGACGTCACCACGCTGTTGTTGACGGGCTTCACCGACCCCGATGACCTGATCGCGGCCATCAACAAGGGGCAGGTGTACCGGTACATCACCAAGCCCTGGGACGTGAACGACCTGCTCATCACCGTGAAGAACGCGGTGGAGTACACGCAGCTGCGGCGGGACAAGGAGCGGCTCATCCGCCAGCTCCACCAGCGCGTGGAAGCGTTGTTCGTGCTCTACGAAGTGAGCCGGGCCAGCGCGAATGATCCGGCCAGCTACGACAACATCATCGACCGCGTGCTCATCGCCGTGGCGCGCGTGCTGCCGTACGACTGCGGCGCGGCGCTCATCGCCCCGGACGAGTCGCGCAGCGCGACGCTGCGGCTGCGCTGTCACGGCACCGTGGGCGAGCAGGCGTTGTTGGGCGTGAAGGAGTCGATGCTCGGCGCGTACCGCAAGAGCAGCGGCCTGTTGTTGCCGGAGGACCGGGTCATCACCCGCGTGGCGGGGACGACGACGCAGGACGCGGCGGCGCCTGCCGTGTACCCCAGCCAGCTCACGGTGAACCTGGTCGCGGGTGGACGTCCGGTGGGCATGCTGTCGCTGTTCAGCCAGCGCGCGGACGCCTTCACCGAGGACGACGGCGTGCTGCTGGACGTGCTCGCCAACCAGACCGCGGACGCCATCCAGTCCCTGCGCTCGGCGGAGGAAGAGGCCCGCCACCGCATGGAGCGGATGGTGGAGTCCATGGCCGACGGCGTGGTGCTCACCGACGAGAAGAACGACATCGTCGTGATGAACCCGGCGGCGCGGCGGCTCTTGCGCGTGGGGGATGACCCGACGGAGCACACCAGCCGGATGATGGAGGAGCGGCTGGGCTTCCAGCCCTTCCACCTGGTGCGCGGCTGGGAGTACAGCGGCACGCAGGTGCTGCGCGAGGAGGTGAAGCTCTTCGACCGCCACGTGCAGACGACGACGACGCCGGTGAGCGATGCGCGCGGCACGCTGCGTGGTGTGTGCGTGGTGCTGCGCGACATCACCGACCAGAAGCGGCTGGAGGAGCGCAAGGACGAGTTCGTCTCCATGGTGAGCCACGAGCTGCGCACGCCGCTCACGTCCATCTCCGGCGCGCTGGACCTGGTGCTCAACTTCATGGCCGGCGACATCAACGAGCGCCAGCGCCGCTACCTGTCGCTGGCCCGGGATTCGACCGAGAAGCTCAACACCATCGTCGACGACCTGTTGGACTTGTCGAAGTTCGCCAAGGGCCGCCTGCGGATGAACTTCGAGGTCGCCTACCTGGACGAGCTCGTCCAGCGGGTGGTGGAGAAGTACGGCCCGGCCTTCGGTGAGAAGCGCGTGCAGGTGACGCCGGGGCTGCCGCGCCATCCGCTGCGCGTCATCGCCGACCCGAACCGGCTCAACCAGGTCCTCAACAACCTGCTCAACAACGCGGTGAAGTTCACCCCGGAGGGCGGCGAGGTGCGCGTGGAGCTGCACGCCACGTCCAGCCTTCCTGGCTACGTGGTGCTCTCCTGCTGGAACAGCGGCGACCCCATCGCCGAGGACAGCCTGGAGCGCATCTTCGACCGCTTCGAGCAGGCGCGCACCAAGGCCAACCGCACCGTGCGCGGTACGGGCCTGGGCCTGGCCATCTGCCGCAACATCGTCGAGGCCCACGGTGGCCGCATCTGGTGCGAGCCGTGCGCGGATGGCGTGCGCTTCATGGCGGTGTTGCCCACCGAGCCGCCGCCGGAGCTGCGCCAGTCCGACGAGGCGGGTGAAGTGCCGGGGCCCCGACGCCGCGAGAGCCGGGGCCGCGTGCTGGTCATCGAGGGCGAGCCGGAGGTCGGCTACATCGCGAAGGCGCTGATGACCGCGCGTGGCTACGACGTGCGGCTGGCGTTCAACGCGGAAGAAGGCATGTCGAGCGCGCGGCTCTACCACCCGGACATGGTGCTGGTGTCCGTGCGGTTGCCGGACGTGGACGGGCTGCGGCTGGCGGAGATCCTCCGGCATGACCCGGAGACGCGGCGCGCGCCACTGCTGCTCTCGTCCGCCTTCGACGAGCGTCAGCGCGCCTTCCGCGCCGGGGCGGATGCCTTCCTGGTGCGCCCGCTGATGCCGGACAAGCTGCTGGCCACGGTGGACTCGCTGGTGCGCGGTCGCGCGGGCACGGCCCATGGCCGCGTGCTGGTGGTGGACGACGACGTGAAGATCGCCACCATCTGTCGCGAGGTGCTGGAGAACATCGGCTTCGACGTGGTGGTGGCGGGCTCGCTGGAAGAGGGGCGCCGCTCCCTGCGCGAGCGCCGGCCGGACGTCATCCTGCTGGACGTGACGCTGCCGGACGGCGACGGCTTCCTCTTCCTGGAGGAGATAAAGGCCGAGCGCGCCAGTGGCCACATCTCCGTCATCTTCATCTCCGCCCGCGCGGAGACGTCCTCGAAGGTGCGCGCCCTCAAGCTGGGCGGCGACGACTACCTCACCAAGCCCTTCGATGCGCTGGAGCTGGGCGCCCGGGTGGAGAGCGTGCTGCGCCGCAAGGAGCAGGAGCTGTCGGCTTCTCCAACGACGCAGCTTCCGGGCTCCACCGCGATTGAGCGCGAGGTGCAGCGGCGGCTCGTGGCGCGGCGGCCGTTCGCGTTCTGCTACCTGGACCTGGACAACCTCAAGGCCTACAACGACTACTACGGCTTCGCGAAGGCCGACGGTGTCGTGAGGCAGACGGGCGACCTGATGCGCGAAATCTTCGCGCAGGAAGGCGTGCCCGGAGACTTCCTGGGCCACGTGGCCGGAGACGACTTCGTCTTCATCGCCGCGCCGGAGTCGGTGGACCGCGTCTGTCAGACGGCCATCGAGACTTTCGACCGCATCATCCCGCTCTACTACGACAGGCAAGACAGGGAGCGGGGCCACATCGAGGCGGAGGACCGCTATGGTGAGCGGCGGCGCTTCCCCATCATGAGCGTGTCCATCGTCGCGGTGATGACGGACGGCACCCAGGACCACGCGGAGCTGGCTCGCCGCGCGGCCGACATGAAGAAGCGCGCCAAGGCCATCCTGGGCTCCGTCTATCTGCGCAGTGACCGGGAGCAGGTGGTACGCTCCGTCGCCGGGTGAGGCTCTACCAGCAGCTGGTCCTGTTCATGCTCGCCGCGACGGTGCTGCCGCTGGCCGCGGTCGGCTTCCTGTTGCTCTCACGCGCCGAGGCGGAGCTGGTCGCTCGCATCGACGCGGAGCAACGCACCCAGGCGTCCGCCGCCGCCGAGGCCGTGGGCGCCAGGTTGATGGAGGTGGTGGAGGCGCTCGCGCGCTCCGCCGAGCTCTTCGACTGGCAGTCCGCCACGGAGGCGGAGACGGTGGGTGGACTGCGGCTGCTCTACGGCCAGTCCCCGGCGGTGAGCGCGGTGCTGAAGCTCGACGCCCAGGGCCGTCCGCTGGGCGCCCCCGTGTTCCGGCAGGAAGATGTGGAGGGCCACCCCCGCTTCAAGGAGGGTGGGCAGACGCGGATGGCCCACTCGGTGCCCGTGCAGCAGCTCCGGGGCGGAGGAAAGGGCCAGGCGGCGCTCGGCGGCGCCTACGTCCATGAGGAGAGCGGACACGCGGCGGTGTCCGTGGCGGTGAAGCTGGCCGAAGGGGAGGACGCGCCCTTCGCGCTGGCGGAGATTGTCCTCGAGCCGCTGGAGGCCGCGCTGCTCCGCCGTCCCCAGGGCTCGCTGGGCCGGGTGGACCTGGTGGACGACGACCGGCGAATCCTCGCGAGCACGGAGCCCACGCGACGGATGACGACGCTGGCCCCCGAGCTGGCCGCCCATCTGCTGACGCCGACGGCCCCGGAGCCGGACCTGGTCAGGAGCTTCCGCCTGGAGGACCCGCCCCGGCGCGTGAGCGTGGCCCGCGTGTCCCGGGGCCTGCGCTTCGACGTGGTGGTGGAGGTGGACGAGGCCACGGCCCTGGCGCCGGTGCACGCCATGCGGCGCACGGTGCTGGCGTCGATTGGCGGAGCCTTCTTCGTCCTGCTGGGGCTGGGCGCGCTCTTCACGCGACGGCTCAACCGGAGGCTGGGCGAAGTCGTTCAAGGCGCGGAGGCCTACGGGCGCGGAGAGCTGAGCCGGCGCGTCAAGGTGGAGGGACAGGACGAGCTGAGCGAGCTGGCCACCACCTTCAACCGCATGGGCGAGGAGCTGGAGTCGGCCCGCGCGAGGCTGCTGCGCTGGAATGACGAGCTGCGCATGCGCGTGGACGAGGCCACGAACGAGCTGCGCGGCGCCCAGGCCCAGTTGCTCGAGGCGCAGAAGCTGGCGGCCGTGGGACAGCTCGGCGCGGGCGTGGCGCACGAAATCAACAACCCGCTGGCCGGCATCCTCGGCAACGTGCAGTTGCTCATGTTGGACAGGGGCTCGGCGGACCCCGACTTGGAGACGCTGCGCAAAATCGAGCACAGCGCCAAGCGCTGCAAGGAAATCACCCAGAACCTCCTGCGCTTCTCCCAGCAGCGCGAGCGCCCCGACATGCGCCCGGTGGACCTCAACGCCGTGGTTCGCGACGCGCTCAGCCTCACCGAGCACCAGATTCTCAGTGACGGCGTGACACTTGCCACCCAGTTGTCGCCGGGCCTGAGCCGCGTTCGCGCCGACCCTGGGCACCTGTCCCAGGTCGTCCTCGCGCTCCTGTCCAACGCGCGCACGGCGATGATGAAGTCGCCCACGCGGCGGCTCACCCTGCGCACGGGGCAGCGCGACGGCCGCGCGTTCCTGGAGGTGGAGGACACCGGCAAGGGCATCTCCCCCGACATCCGCCCGCGCATCTTCGAGCCCTTCTTCACCACCAAGGACGTGTGGTCCAACGTGGGGTTGGGGTTGAGCGTGGCCTGGCGCGTCGTGACGGAGGCGGGCGGGACGCTCTCTGTCCGCTCGGAGGTGGGGCAGGGGGCCTGCTTCACAGTCGAGCTGCCGCGGGCCTGAGCATCCCACTCCGGCTGTGATAGCTAGAGGGACTCCATGGCTGAGCCTCGCCCCTCCCGGCGCCAGACGCCGTTCTTCATCGGCCTCGCGTTGATCCTCGCGGCCCTGCCGCTGGGGTGGTTCGTCTTCCTGCGCCAGCCACCTCCTCCGCCTCCTCCGCCCGCCCCGCTCGTGGTGCCGGCGGCCGCGCCCGCGGTGACGCGGCCGTTGGAGCTGGAGCTGACCGAGGTGACGGGCACCGTGGAGGTGAAGGAGGGCGATGGCACCTGGCGCAAGGCCTCGGTGGGCATGGCCCTGCGGCGGCACGACAAGGTGCGCACGGATGATGGCTCGTACGCCGTGCTCATCGGCGGCGAGGCGGTGGAGTTCCGCATGGACCCGGGCACCGAGGTGTCCGTGGAGGAGCTGACCGCGTCGGTGTCCCGCCTCCTGCTCGCCAACGGTATGGCGACCGCCGTCGTGCGTCCCGGCAAGCGCCACACCTTCGAGGTGAGGGCCGCCCAGAGCGACGCGGTGGCCACCCTGCACGAAGCCGGTGCCTTCACCATGAGCAACAACGGCCAGGGCACCGTGGCCGTCGGCACGCGCGAGGGCGAGGTGACACTGCTCGGGAAGGGCAAGGTCGTCATCGTCCGCGCGGGTCAGCAGTCCGTCATCCGTCCGGGCCAGGCCCCGTCAGAGCCCGCCGCAGTGCCCACCAGCCTCTTGCTCAAGGTGGACTGGCCCTCGGAGCGCACCCGTCGCGAGAAGGACCTCGTCGTGCGAGGCCAGACGACCCCCGGCAGCCGCGTGCAGGTGAATGACGTGCGCGTGCTCGCCGACGCGGAGGGCCGCTTCGAGCGCAAGGTGAAGCTGCGCGAGGGCTCCAACACCGTGGACGTGCGCGCCGTGGGCGTCGGCCGTGTCGAGCAGCGTGAGAAGGCCGAGCTCATCGTCGACACCCGGCCTCCTTCGCTGAAGACCGACTCCGACATCTGGAATCAGGCCAGCGACGCAACTCCCTGAAGCCACGAGCATGCGGGCAAGCGGTCGGCTTGACCCCTGGCAGGGGGTCTCCCTAGACTCCAACCCACAGTCGTTCCTGTTCAAGGGCAATCCTGGCCGAAAGGCCTGGTGCGCAAAGCCGCGGGGCCTGAAGTCCGGCCGGCCGTGACCGCCGTGGGAAGCACGCTCCGGGGAGCATTCCGGACCCACTGCGCCTTGTGCGGGCCATGGGTCTGTCGTTCCTGAGTCCCCCCGGGAAGGTGGTTTCAAATGCTGCGCGCTCTCGCCGTCGTGACGTGCTTGCTGCCTGCGCTGTCCCCCGCCTCCCCTCAAGTCGGCAGTCTCAGCGGGTCCGCCAAGGTGGTGAATGGCGGGCCCGGAGACCAGACGGACCCTCACGTGAGCGGGGCGCTGGTCGCGTACACGAGCGAGTCCGGTGGCACGAGCGAGATTCGCTACCAGGACATGGTGTCCGGAGTGGACCAGGCCATTCCGAACGACGGTGCGTTCGACTTCGTGTCGGACATCAGCGGAAGCACCGTGGTGTTCACTCGCGTCAACACCTCCAGCGCCATCTACACGTACGAGGTGGGCAAGGCACAGGCGCCGGTGGAGCTGGCACCCCAGGCGGGCAGCAGCCGGCGCGCGGCGGTGATTGGGGGCCGCACCGTGGCGTGGCAGGACTTCGGCTACACCGGCAGCACGCTGGAGCCGGAGATCGCCCTCTACGATTTGGACCAGGGCACGCTCACCCGGCTCACGGATGATCGCATGCTGGACCGCACACCGTCGGTGTCCCCGGATGGGAAGACGGTGGTCTGGGCCAAGTGCGATGCCCAGGGCCAGCACTGCGACATCTGGCAGGCGCGCTGGGCGGGCAACGGCTTCAACTCGCAGGCGCTCACCGGCAGCGAGGGCGAGGAGTCCCAGCCCGACACCAACGGAGACATCGTCGTCTACGCGAGCACGCGCACCGTGGACGGTGTGTCGGACCGGGACATCTACTGGAAGCCCGTGAATGGCGGCACCGAGCAGCGACTCGCGCTGCCGGGGCTGGATGCGAACCCCAGCATCAGCGGCTCGTTGATCGCCTTCGAGCGCAGGGACCCGACGAAGGGCGACTTCGACATCGCGCTCTACGACTTGGACACGCAGACGCTCTACCTGCTCACCCAGTCGCCGGAGAACGAGAACCTCAATGACTTGAGCGTGTCCGACGACGGCACCGTGCGCGTGGTGTGGACGGTGGCGGAGAACGGGGACTTCAACGTGCGCTCGTTCACCTTCAAGCTCCCGAGAGAGCTCCCCTGTGACGCCTCGCCCGCGGAGCCGACGCGGACGGCCGAGGCGGTGTGCACTCAGCCCGGGTCGACGCCGCTCCTGGCCGCGCTGGAGGTGGCGCGGACGACGGGGCAGCCCAACGCGGTGTCACTCGGCTTCCATGGCCTGGGTGCGGGAGTCATGTGTGTCGACAACGGCTACAGCGGCGAGCGCGCCACCTCCGGCTGGGTCTGGTTGGACGGCGCGGAAATCGTTGACCCATCCCGCTTCAAGCCCACCGTGTCGTTGGTTGCGCGGGACGTCACGCTGGATGGCAACACGTGGCTGGCGGCGCTGATCTCAGGAAATCCCGGAAGCTCCTTCCGCATTCGCATCTACGGCACCGCGTCGCAGTGCGGTGTGACGCAGCCGGTGGCGGGGGAGGAGCTCATTCCGGGCCACTCCGTGGCACCCCTCACGCTTGAGGTAGGCGGGGTGTCACCCCTGACCTTCGTGCCGCTGAGTGACGAGCCTGGAGCAGGGTGTAGCGCGAGTGGCACGTCGGTGGCGGCGGCGGGACTGGTGCTGGTGGCGTTGTGGCTGGCGCGACCCCGGCGGGTCTCGGTGGTGGTTTCGCGGAAGGAGCTTCGGCGGAGAGGACGGGCCCTGTAGACTTCTACGCGTCCTGAAACATTTTCCGCTCCCCGCCATTCTATTGCTGTGCGTGTGTGCTTCGGCCAGAGCCGACACACTGGAGCTGCTTGGGCCGTCGTCCGCCGTGACGCCCGAGGGTTTCCCCGTGGCGGTGGTGCGCAAGGATGCGTCTGGAGTTCCCGTGCCGCTGGCGGGCACACCCACCGTCATCGTGGAGGGCGCGGAGCTGCGTGAGGGACTCGCGCAGCCACCGCTCCGCACCTTCATCGTCGTGCCCCACTCAGGGGCTCGTGACGTGGTGGTGCGCGCGCGCGTGGATGGATTGGAGGCGCAGGCGCGCTTCGTGCTCGGACCTCCCGCCACTGACGTGAAGCTGGGACTTGAGCCCGCCGCTCCGGTGAAGGGCCGCGACAAGGAGGCGGTGCTCACCGTGAGTCTGCTGCGCCCGGATGGCACGGCCGACGACAGCGGCGCGCCGCCCGTGGTGCGTGTCAGCACTGGCAGGGTGGAAGGGTTGGAGCGTGTCGCGCCTGGAATGTATCGGGCGCGCTACATCCTCCCGGACACGCGGCATCCCGAGGTGGCCATCCTGGTGGCGTTCTCCGCGTGGCCCAGTCCGCAGTCGGTGCATGGGGCCTATGGGCGAGTGCTGGTTCCGCTCGCCGCGTCGGTGAACCTGCCGGGCACGACGGAGCCGGATGCGCGCATCTCCATCGACATCGCGGGGGCGACGTTCGGTCCGGTGACGGCGGGCGCGGATGGTCGCTTCCGTCTCCCCATCGTCGTGCCGCCAGGACATCGCTTCGGCCAGGGCCGCGTGGTGGACCGGGCGGGCAATGCGAAGCGACAGAACATCGATTTGAACCTGCCGCCCACCGACGGGCTCGCGTGCGTGTTCCAGCCGCAGCGACTTCCGGCGGATGGTGTGTCGCGGGCGCGGTTGTTGTGCGCGACGAGCGACCCGCTGGGCAAGCCGGTGGAGGATGCGAAGGTGACGGCGCAGGCGCGTCGCGGTGTCCTCAAGGGGCCGTCGCGCGCGGCGGGCGGCATGCTGGAGTGGCTCTACACGGCGCCCCGCACGGTGGGCGACGACGAGCGAATCGAAGCGGCCTGGCCTCAACGCGGCGCGGGCTCTCGCGAGGTGCTGGCGCTCCAGTTGGTGCAGGGACCGGTGACGGAGCTGGCCATGTCCGTGTCGGAGCCGCTGGTGCATCGCGGCGCCCAGGCACAGGTGGCAGTGCGCGCGCGGGATGCGCTCGGACGTCCTCGTCCTGGCGCGACTTTGTCTCTCACCGCGCCCGAAGGGGACTTCACTCCGCCGGTGGAGCCCGCGCCCGGTGACTTCGCGAGCGCCTGGCAGCCGCCGGCCTCCGGAGGCGAGGAGGAGGTGACGCTGAGCGCGCGGGCGTGGGGACCGGTGGGCAGCGAGCCGGCGCGCATCGCTGTATGGCCGCGCGGAGGTGTGCTGTACGCGGGCGTGTCGGACCTGGCGGGGCTGCCGGTGCCCTCGCAGCCGCTGCGTCTGGATGGGCACGAACTGACCACGGGCCTGGATGGCACGGTGTCCCTGGGGAAGCTGGCTCCGGGCGCGCATCTGGTGGCGCATGGGCTGTGGACGGGGTTGGTGCGCACCGTCCATGTCCTGGGGGGCGAGGGACTGGCGTATCCGTTGGACCCGCCGCTCGTGCCCGAGGCCGTCTCACAGCAGGTTCGCGTGGCGCCCCAGGTCCCCGTCAACGTGCGGCTTCGCGTGGAGGGCACGCGCGTGACGTACTGGGTGGAGGATTCGCGCGGCCGCATCCTGGAAGGGCGCGCGGTGCATGTCGCGCTGTCGGACGGAGCGCGCGAAGGCGACGAGGTCCGCGAGGGACGCACGTCGTTCACGGTGCGCGCCACGCGACCGGTGAGTGTCTCCGTGGCGGACGTCGCCACGGGTGTCACCGCGCTCGTCGAGGTGCGTCCATGAGGCGCTCGGGCCTGGGGACAGGGCGTGTCCATGGACGTGCCCGCGCTGCTCGCCGAGGTGCGTCCATGAAGCGCTCGGGCCTGCTGGTGCTGAGCGTGCTGCTGTGCGCCGGGGCGGCCTCGGGACAGGGCGTGTCCATGGACGTGCCCTCCTTGGCATCCACCATCGCCGGACGCGTATGTCTCGACGTGGATGGGGATGGACTCTGCGGCGCTGACGAGCCGGGTGTCGCGGGTGTGCGGCTGGTGCTGACGACGGGTCGCGAGGTGCGCACGGATTCGCGAGGACGCTTCCACCTCACGGGAGTGGACTCGCGCACGCCGGACGCCACGCGTGGACTTCATCTGCGTCCGGGTCGGCATCGCCTCAAGGTGGACCCTCGCTCACTGCCGGCCGCGAGTCAGGTGACGCCAGAGGCAGCCACGGTGGAGGTGCCCTGGGGCGCCGTCGCCCTCCAGGACTTCGCCGTGCGCAGCCTGGCTTCGGATGCGCCGCCTTTGGAGCTGTCCTATTCGCGGATGCCTCCCGTGGCCGACGTGGTCTCCGGCGAGGGCGCCGTGCGTTTCCGTGTCGCGGGACAGGCCGCAGTGGGAGACCGCGTGCGCATCGGCGGCGCCGACGCGGAGGTGGATGAGCGCGGTGGATGGAGCGCCTCGGTTCCCCTCATCGCTGGAGACAACACGCTGGTCATCCAGGCCACCGCGCCGGATGGCAAGGTGCGCGTCTCGCTTCAGCACGTCGATGTCGTGCGCCGCGCCGAAGGCTGGCTGGTGGTGCCGAGGCCCTTGGTGCTCGTGGGCGCGTTTCAGCTTCCCTCCGCGCGTGACGAAACCGCGGCCAGCGGAGTCACCCGGCTGAAGGTGGAGGCTCCCTCGGGGACCTCGGTGCGCGGCCCGTTGGGTGAGAGCTCCGTGGTCGATGCCGACGGCCGTGTGGAAGTTCCCGTGACGCTGGCTTCGGGGAACAACCACGTGACGCTGGCGCTGACTCCGCCCGGTGGCTCCGCTCACGAGGTGGTGGTGGACATCCTCGCGAAGCCGATGCCATTCGCGGTGGGGTTGCTGGACATCGAGGCGAGCTTCGCGCCGGCGGACAGCGACTTCCAGCTTCGCGGCAGAGGCTCAGCACACGCGGAGCTGCGCCTGGGCCCGGTGGACGTGGTGGGAGAGGTGGACCTGCGCGACACGGACGGCCGCACGCTGCGAGGCGCGGAACTCCCCGACTGGTTGCGTCCTCGCGTCCCCGAGCGCTTCGAGCGTGTGGCGGACCCTGACTTTTCGCCGGAGGAGTGGGCCGACGACTCGGTGTCGCTGACGCCGAACGCCTCCGAGGCCCGGCTCCGCGCGGAAGCACGTCATCCCGACTACGGCCGCGTGGGCCTGGGCACCTACCGCGCGCTGGTGCAGGACCGTGAGGTGGGCCGCTACCACCGCCCCCTCTTCGGCCCCTATGCGGAGCTGACCACCTCCAGCGCGAAGGGCCCGGAGCTCCGCGCTGGCGTGGACGCATTCGGTGGCAGCCTCACGGACCCGACACGCGGACTCTCGGCCGTCCCCGCGCACGAAGAGCTTCGCGCCACGGGCGGCAGCCTCTTCTACCTGGGCGCGGTGTCGGTGGCGGAGGGCTCGGAGCTGGTGCGAGTGGAAGTGCGTGACGGTGTCACCGGACTGCCGCTGGCCGAGCGACACCTGGTGCGCGGGCGCGACTACGACATCGACTACTTCGCGGGGCGCATCCTGCTGTCCCGGCCGCTGTCGTTCATGGCGGGTGACACCTTCCTGCGCACCGACATGTTGACGGAGGCACCGGAGCCGGTGCTCGTCGTCGATTACGCGGCGCTGCGCACGACGGGCACCGAGGACTCTGGAGGCGGCGAGGTGTGGGCCGAGTGGCGTGGCGCGCGCGTGGGACTGGCCGCGGTGCGTGAAGGCCGCGAGGGTCGTCCGTACACGCTCTACTCGGGCCGGGGCTCCGCGCGACTGGGCGCGTACTCGCTGGAGGCGGAGGCGGCATCCAGTCGCGGCATGGCGGTGGACTCGGGCGTGTTCGGCGTCTCCGACGACGGTGGCCTGAGCTTCCTGCGCCCTGGCGCGGGGCTGGCGACAGGTGGCGAGGCGCTGGGGTTGCGCATGCGCGGACCGGGACTGTGGAGCGAGGGCTCCGTGGATGCGTCCTATCGCTGGCGCGGGCGAGGCTTCTCGGACGGCGCGCACCTGGACGCGGCGCGCTTCCAGCAACTCGCGCTGCGGCTGCGTCAGCCCGTGGGGCGGCTGCGGTTGTCGCTGCTCGCGGATGGGCGGAACTCGGCGGACCCTCGTGAGCCCTTCGTGGACAACCCCTTCTCCGCGAGCACCGTGGGCGCGAGCGTGGGTTGGGAGGAGTCCACCTGGGGCGTGAGCGTGGAGGCTCGGGATGCTCGGCTCAAGGCGGCCGAAGTCGTGGGGCAGGGTGACGCCCTGACGGGAGGCCGCACCTCCGTGGGTGTCGCGGGTCGCTACCGTCTGCTCGATGGCCTCTGGCTCCAGGCGTCGCATCGCCAGAAGCTGGCCCTGCATGGCGCGGGGCCGGGCCGGGTGGATGACTCGTTCAGCGCGGCGGGCGTGGACGTGGAGCTGGGACGCGACACGCGCGTGGGTGCGCGCGGCGGCTGGGGACCGGAGCTGGGTCCTCGCGCCTGGGCGAACGTGGAGTCACGCAGTGGCTCGGACGTGTACTACGGCGGCTACTCCGTCGATGTGGATGGGCCGGACTTCGGCGCGGGCAGGACGCTCACGGGGGCTCGCACCGAGCTGCCCGACAGCGGCACCGCGCTGTTCGTCGAGGAGGTGGGCCTTCATGACGCGACGTCCGTGCGGCTGTCGCGGGCGGTGGGGCTCCAGAAGACGGTGCTGGATGGCTTCAGCGTGGGGGCCCGCTACGAGCGCGGCGTGCGCAGCCTGCTGGACGTGAATCCTCCGCTGCGGCGCGATGCGGGCGGCGTCTTCGGCCAACTGCTCCTGGAGCGGTTGCGGCTGGAGGGCCGCTTCGAGGTGCGGCGGGAGAAGGGCACGCCGGAGCGCGGAGCGAGCGAGGCGGTGGACCGACTCCAGACGGTGGTGGCGCTGGCCGCCGAGGCGGAGCTGCTGCGCGACGTGACGGCTTCTGGCCGCGTGGACTTCGCGCGGACCGTCAACGACGACGCGCTGGAGGCTCGGCTGCTGGAGGGCTACGCGGCGGTGGCGTGGCGACCCGGCCCGTGGCTCGTGGTGGCGCGCTATGGTGTGACGCGGGAGCTCTTGCCGGGTACTCGGGCCGCGTTTGGCGACAGGGCCTTGCAGATTCTCTCCCTGCTTCCCGCGGTGCGCCTGGGCGACAGGTTCTCGGTGGCCGCGGGCCTTCACGCGGGGCACAGCAGCCTGGAGGGCTCCTCGCGGTGGGTGTGGACAGGCACGGTGCGTCCGGCGGTCCGAATCGTGGGTGGGCTGGAGGTGGCGGCGGAGCTGGCCCGTCGGACGGCTTCACCCGAAGGCGACCGGCTGACAGCGGTGCGCGCGGAAGTGGCATATCGGATGGATGAGAAGCTCCGAATGGCTGTCGGGTACACACTGCTGGGCTTCAGCGGTTTGGGTTTGGGCTCCGAGTCGTCCGAAGATCAGGACCGGCTCTACCTCCGGGCGGAGCTCGCCTACTAGGAGTAACTCGTGCGCGCCGGCATCCTCATCTGCCTCTGTCTGGGACTGTCCGCGGTGGCGTCCGCGGAGTGGAAGGAAGGCCTCACGGTCCCGGGAGAGCCTCGCGACGTGAGGGCATGGGAGCCCTTCACCGTCGCCATCGCTCACTCCACGGGCGCGGAGCTGCACGTCAACGAGGAGCAGGTGGCCAACCGCAACCTGTCGCCCGCCGTGGGCACGTTGTTGTTGACCTCGGGTTGCTTCGCGGGCGTGCGCAGCGACGGCGAAATCTTCGCCTACAACAACTGTCTGCCCAACGGCAGCATCATCCCCAACCTGCCCACCGCGACGACGATGGAGGTCCGCCGGGTGATGCAGACCGCGTCGGGCACCGGCTACGCCGCCATCGCCGTCGACACGAACGACCTCCTGCTGTTGCACGCGACGCCATCCGAGACGGCCACCTTCCCCTGGCCCACCCGAGTCCTGGAGACGACCCAGTTCCGGGCCACGTCGGTGATGGGAGTGACGGAGTCCGCGGGGGGAGTGACGCATGCGCTCGTCCCTGTCACCGGCACGCCGAACCTCATCTACCTTCGCGGCGACAAGGTGGAGGCCTCGTTCAGCATGAATCCGGCGCTGACGCCGCTGCCGCTCCAGACGGTGGACCTCATCCCCACGAGCGGGCTGTTTCCCATCCTCCTGGCGGGCAACGCGGACGGCCTCTTCCGGGCGCCCATCTCGGCATCTCCGGCGCCTGGGGATTTCAGTCGAGTCACGCTGGTCGACTCGGGGCCGGTGAGCATCGTCTCCGTCGATGTGAATACCGAGCTGAGCACCGGCCGGGGAACGGGCTTTGGCCTCGCGGTGGGCACGCGCAATGGCGGAGAGCATGTCGTGCTCGGCGCCGTGCCGACAGGAAGCGCCAGCGACTCCGGCACCACGTGGCGAGTGCATCCCGCGTTCGCGAACGCGTCGCTGCCGGTGTCGGACCCGTTCGACCAGGTGTCCTGCGTGGACTCCAGCTTCTGCGTCATCACCCTGCGCAACCAGGGGCAGAACGTCATCTATTACGTCAACGCCGTGGCCCCGCTGTTCGGCGCGATTCCGGACCCCGTCCTCATCGACGAGGGAACGACGCGGATACTGGATGTCATGGCGAGCGACGAGGACGGCGACGCGGTGCGGGTCTCCGCCGACGTGGGGGCGACGCCGCTGACCGTCAACGCCACGCCTGGGGTGGATGCGCTGTCGCTGTCCCTCACCGCCCCGGAGGTCTGCGAGCCGACCACGACCCAGTTCACCGTGTTCGCCTCGGACGGCCTGGGCGCGCATGACCGGCAGACCACGGTGACGGTGCGAATCGAGAACACGGAAGGGCCCGGAGCGCCCGGGGTGCTGCCGCTCCAGGGGAACACCACCACGGCGGGAGGCTCCTCGCTCGTGTTCACCGCCTCCCCGAGCGCCGGAATCTGCGAGTCGGTGGACTACGTGTGGAACGCCCCCCCGGGCCAGCCGATGTTGCAGACAGAGGAGGATGGCCGCGTCGCGACGTTCGTGCCCCCGGAGTTCCTCTGCTCCGCGACGGGCGCGCGCTACACCTACGAAGTCCGTGCACGGGACAAGGGGCGGACTCCGTCCGAGCCCACGTCTATCTCCGTCGACGTGCGGCCCTGGGGCAAGCCGGCAGCGCCCTTCGCGCCGAACACGGTTCGACAGGTGAGGTCGGGGAGCACCGTGGAACTGCGTCCCGAGGCGCTGCACGCCTGCGAGGCCACGGCGGGTCTCCCCCAGTTGGAGACGGTGTGGCGGCTCCAGGATGGAAGCTCCGTGCCTCCAGGGCTCACGGTGAAGGACGGTGCTGGCAATCCCGTCGACCTCACGTCGCCCGTCACGGCGCCGGCGCTCCAGGTGTCGGCGGAGGGCTGCGAGCTGGCGGCGCTGACGCTGGTGGCGCGCAACCGGATGACCGTCCCTGGAGTCGGCGTGGTGGAGGGGCCCGAGGCCCCGGTACGAGTGGACGCCCAGCCAGAAGCGGAGGACGTGTCCGCCGCGAGCCTAGACCTGTCGCTGCGCGTCACCTTGGGCGGACAGGACGTCGAGGCGACCTTGGGCACGTCGCTGCGCTGCCCCGGGACGTACGCGCTCAAGGCGCGCATGTTCCTGGAGTCCGTCGACGGCGTGCAGCTTGCCTCCCAGGTGGTGCCCGTGCCGGGCGCCTGGCGCTTTCAGTTGCCCTCGGTCTGCTCGGCCACCACGTACACCGTGCGCGGAGAGCTCTTCTCCGATGTCTCCACGCCCGTCGAAGCGGGCCGCGCGCGACAGTCGCTGACGGCGGAGGCACGGGCCGTGGCCCTGGGGGGGGTGGAGGGTGATGCGCTGGTGGCGCGTTGTGGCGAAGGCGCGAAGACGACCCTGACACAGCGGATTCCTCCCGATGCGTGCGCGGACGTGGAGGTCTCCTGGTCCAGGGACAGCGGCCCCGCGCTCGCGCAGGACGAATTGTCGGGGACGAGCGTCACCGTGGCCACGCTCGAGACGGGCCTGCAGGAACTGGTGGGGACGTCCATCACCCTGCGCGTCACCGCCGACGCGGGTGGGGGCAATGCGGCCACGCGGGTGCACACGGTGCCGATTGTCGCGGACCCCTTCGTCGACGTGGCGCACTCCACGGAGTCCACCTCCGGCCAGGAGACGGGGCTGGTGGGCGTGGTGGTGCAGTTGAGCAACACCACGGACTGCGGCGTCACCGGCCTGCGTCATGTGGAGCGCATCGAGGGCATGGAGCTGGTGCCCGGCAGCGTGAAGGTGGCGGGCGCGACGCTGGCGGAGCAGTCAGTCGAAGGCGGCTTCCAGGTGGAGGGCGTGGCGTTGGCCGCTCACGAGACGCGCACGCTGACGTACGTGGTCCGTCCCCGCCTGCTGTCGTCGCCGCGCTTCGCCGGTGAGGTGTTCCTCAACGGCGTGCCCGTGTCCGGGGCGTCGTTGAGCGAACAACCGTCGTCCTGTGGCTGCTCGCAGGGAGGCTCGGGCGCGGCGCTGTTCGGACTGCTTGCGATGGCACAGTGGCTGCGCCGCCGTCGAGATGGCACGCGGCGCTGACTCAGCGGCCGATCGCGGTGGCGCAGTGGCTGTGCCGGCGTCGAGACGGCACGCTGCGCTGACTTAGAGGCCGAAGGAGATCCGGTGGCGGCGGCTCGGCGTCTCCGGCCGCTCCTCCAGCACGCCGAGCAGCTCCAGGCCCCGCAGCGTCGCCAGCGCCTGTCGCTCCGACAGGTCCGTCAGCGCGAGCAGGTCCTCCACCGTCTTGCTGCCGTCCGCGTAGGCCAGCAGCAACGCCTGCGGCCCCTGCAGCTTCAGCTCGTGCAGGCCGTACGGCGGATCGGCGGTGGGGAAGAGGCGGCGCCCTTGCCCCATGCGCTGCCGCAGGGCCACCAGCGTCTCCGTCTTCTCCACGCCCTCCAACACCAGGTCGCCCGGGAACACGGACAGCTTCACCAGGTCCGCGCGCTGCGGCCTCATGGCGCTGAAGCCGTAGGCACCCTCCGTCCAGGTGAAGGTGGACCAGAGCAGCTCGCGGACCTGCTCCTCCAGGAGCTGTCGCCGCCAAGGCGCATCCAGCAGGCCCTGGCGAATCATCGCCTCACCGGTGCGCAGGCCCTCCTGCCGGGCGAAGGCGGCCACCTCCGCGAGCTTCTGCTCCGTGAGCACGCCCTTGCGGACACAGAAGCGACCGAAGCGCTCGTGGGCCAGATTGGAGGCCGCGTACACGATGCGGCCGGACTCGAAGTAGACGACCTTGAGGATGGAGCCCTGCTGGAGCTTCAGCTCTCCATGGTGCCGCGCCTCGTAGTAGGCGTTGAGCAGCCGCGCCACCGAGGTGTCCTTCAGGTCTCCCGCGAGGGACCACTCGGGCAGCGCGCGCCGCGTCTTGGCCGTCGTGGGCTGCGCGCCCGTCCACACCTTCTCCCGGTGCGCGAAGGGCAGCGGCAGCGCGGGCTCCTCGCTCTCCAGTCCGGGCAGCGGGGCGGAGTCGGGGATGGTCTGCATGGGAGCGCTGGCCTCGCCGCCGTCCTCGGCTTCGGGAACCAGCTCCTCCAGGACGATGAGGTCCGCGTCGTCGAGCAGCTCGTCCTGGGCCGCGCCATCCTCCACGGGCGGTGGCGCGCGGGGCGCGGGCTCCACGCCGCTCGCCTGCTCCAGGGCTTCCATCACCTGGATGAGCTCGAAGGGCTTCTCGAAGAAGGCCCTGGCGCCATGGACCTGCACGGCCTCCTGCGCGAAGCGGTCACCCTTGTACACACCGCTCACGGCGATGGCGGGGATGCCGTGGGCCCGCAGGGCGGCGAGCACCTCGCTGCCACGGATGTCCGGCAGGAGCAGGTCCACCAGCGCCGCGTCCCACTTGGAGCCGGGGCTGAGCGCCTCCAACGCGGCCTCGCCGGTGTGCACGGCGCGCGCGTCGTGGCCCCGGCTCTGGGCCGTGGAGACGATGAGGGAGGCCAGCTCGTGGTTGTCCTCGACGATGAGCAGTCGCGCCATGGGCGGCGGGACCATACCATCCGCCCTCATGAACGTTCAGGGCTTCCACCATGTCGCAATCCAGGCGGAGGACATCGAGCGGGTGACGGCCTTCTACAGGGACTTGCTGGGCTTCCCCGAGCTCACCCGCCACCTGCGCCCGGACGGCTCCTTGCGGAGCATCTGGGTGGGCGTGCCCGGGGGCGGCTTCCTGGCCATCGAGGCGGCGGGCATGGCGCCAGAGCCGCTCCCGTTCCGCCACGAGCGCCCGGGCCTGCTGATGCTCGCGTTCCGAATCGCCAGGACGGAGCGGGACGCGGTGGTGTCCGAGCTTACTCAGGCGGGCGTCCCGCTGGAGCACGAGACGCGGTGGACGGTGTACGTGCGGGACCCGGAGGGCAACCGGGTGGCGCTCAGCCACCACCCGGAGGACTAGGAGCCCTGGGTGTGCGTGCTTGCGGAGTGGGATGGGGCGCGGCTACAAGCCGGACATGCGCCTGGGCGAACAGCTCCTGAATGATGGCCTCGTCACCGCGGAGGGACTCGAGGAAGCACTCGAGGCCCAGGTGGTGCATGGCGGCCGGCTCGGGACGAACCTGGTGGAGCTGGGGCTGCTGTCCGAGGTGGACCTGGCCAAGACGCTGGGGACGCTGCACAACAGCGCGTTCGCCTCCGGGGAGATGGTGCCGGACCCCAAGGCGCTGGAGCTGGTGCCGCCCAACCAGGCGGATGACAAGGAGCTGCTCCCCATGCGGGTGGATGCGACGCGCCTGAGCGTCGCCGTCGTCAACCCGCACGACTTCACGACGTTGGACGCGATTGCCTTCAAGACGGGCAAGCGCGTGGTGCCGGTGGTCATCCCCGAGTTCCGGATGAACCAGCTGCTGCGCCGCTACACCAAGGCCTTCCGTCCGCTGCGCGCCATCGACATGAACGCGGTGCGGCCTCGCCCCAAGCCGGGCTCGCAGGCGGCGGCGGAGATCGCGAAGGCCGAGGAGAAGCCGCCCGACCTGATGAGCGAGGAGGAGTTCCAGTCCGTCTACGCGCAGGCGCTGCGCGGTGGCGCGGACTACGAAGGGGACATGGGCGAGGAGGAGGTCATCACCGGCGTCGAGGTGGTGGAAGCCCTCCCCGAGCTCCCGCCGATTCCCATGCCGACGGCGCCGGTGGCGCGTCCGGTGGTGGCTCCGCCTCCCGCGATGCAGCCTCCCGCGCCGCGCCCGGTGGCTCCGCCGACGCCTCCCGTGCAGGCGGGCATTCCCGTGGCCCCCCTGCCTCCGGTGGCGCCCGTCGCCCCGCCGCCCATGGCCGCCGCGCCCGTGCAGCGCGCGCCCGAGCCTGCTCCCACGCCGCTGACGTTCGCGGAGGCGCAGGCGGAGCTGGCGCGCAGCACGGACCGCGAGGACGTGGCGCGCACGGTGCTGCGCTTCGCATTGGGCAAGTGGCGGCGCAACCTGCTGCTGTCCGTGCAGGGCAGCCTCGTCACGGGCTGGCACGGCATGGGCCCGGGGGTGCGCGAGGCGGCGGTGCGTCGCATCGGCGTGGCGCTCCGGGAGCAGAGCACGTTCCGGTTGGTGCGAGACACGCGCTCGCACTACGTCGGGCCGGTGCGCCGGGACGCGGCGATGGGCGTGTTCTACAAGCTGCTGGGGGGCGGCTTCCCGACGACGGCGGTCATCCTGCCGCTGCTCGTCCGAGGCAAGGTGGTCCACTTGCTGTACGTGGACAACGGGCCGGATCAGCTCACGCCGCCTGACGTGGGCGAGCTGATGATCCTCTCGCAAAGCGTGGGTCGCTCGTACGAGGCGATGATGCGGCGCCGCAAGAGCGCGTAGTCGTCATCCGGGATTCTGGGAGACGGTTCGTCTGTTCGGTGTCGCCGCGATGTCGTGGCGTCACGGGGTCCGGGTGTGTTCCGGCCCTGTGACGGGTGCGGATTCACGGGAGCAACGCGTGGAAGACGATGGCAACCAGGGGGCCGCACGGCAGGACGCTCGGCTGGCAGAGCTCCTCGCCGCGATGGAGGCCTCCAACCGGGGCGACTTCTCGCGGCGAGTGCCCGTCCGAGGCACGAACACGCTCGAGGACCGACTGGCGGAGACCTTCAACGCGGGGGTGGAGCGCCTGTCGTCCCTTGCTCGGGACGTGACTCGGGTGGGCCGTGAGGTGGGAGTGGAGGGCCGGCTGGGTGCACGTGTCGACGTGTCGGGGACCGAGGGCGCGTGGCGGGAGCTGGGCGACGGGGTGAACGTGCTCGCCGGGCTCGCGAAGATGTTGTCGGAGGACTCGGACCATCGCCTGGGGCCGAAGGAGGCGGAGTATGCGCGGACCATCCATGCCTCGGGCGTGGACCTGCTCAGCCTCATCAATGACCTGTTGGACTTGTCCAAGGTGGAGGCGGGGAAGCTTCAGGTCGAACCGGAGGACGTGCCGCTCGCGGAGGTGAAGGCGCTCATCGAGCGCGACTTCCAGCACGTCGCCGAGCAGAAGGGGCTGGGCTTTGGTGTCGTGCTCTCCAGCTCGCTGCCCCGGACGATGCGCACCGACTCGCTGCGCTTGCGGCAGGTGCTCATGAACCTGCTTTCGAATGCCTTCAAGTTCACCGACTCGGGGCGGGTGGAGCTGCGCGTCGCGCTGATGGGGCGGGGGCTGCTCCATTTCGAGAGCCCCGTGCTGAATCGCGCCGAAGGGGTGCTGGCGTTCAGCGTGGTGGATACGGGCATTGGCATCGCGCAGGACAAGCTCCAGCGCATCTTCGAGGCGTTCCATCAGGCGGAGCCGGGCACGAGTCGCAAGTACGGAGGCACGGGTCTGGGGTTGTCCATCAGCCGCGAACTGGCGCACCTGCTGGGAGGAGAGCTGCACGTCGCCAGCGAGCTGGGGCGGGGCAGCACCTTCACGCTCTACGTGCCCGACGTCTACGTGGGTGAGGAGTCCCAGGCGGAAGGCGAAGCGGGCGGACAGCGGAACTTCGCGCGGGCCGGGGAGTCGATGGTGGAGGTCTCCGCGGTCGAACTCCCCACGTTCGCGCGCGGTGATGAGTCGACGCGGAGCGGTCCGCGTGCGCCGGGCGAGGTGATTCCTTACGAGCCCTTCGCGGGGTCTTCGTTCCTGGAAGGGGAGCGGGAACGGACCACCCGGCGTCGCGTGCTCGTGGCGGACGACAACATCCGTGAGGCGTTCTCGCTCATCAGCGTGTTGGAGTCGCGGGGCCTGGAGGTCCTCCATGCGGAGAGCCTGGGCGAGACGCTGCGTGTCCTGGGGGACTCGCCGGAGGTCGATGGCCTGCTGCTGCTGCTCCCGATGATGGAGGAGGGCCATGTCGTCCTGAAGAAGCTCCGTGAGGATGCGCGCTTCGTGGACATGCCCATCGTCGTCGTCACGGCCCAGCCGAGCGACGACGAGCGGGCGAGATGCCTGGACGCGGGTGCCAGCGACTGTGTGGCGCGGCCCCTGGACACCGACCGGGTCCTGGAGCTTCTGCGCCTGGAGCGTCGCGAGTAGTCACGGCGCACCAGGGAGCACGTGTCAGGTCGGGCGAGTCTCGCTGGCAGGGCTCGGGGTGAGGAGCCGCTGCCAGCGGGGACCGAGGGGGCCTACTCCTCGGAGGGCGTCTCGAAGTCCACGTCGAACGAGACGCGCTGGCCGGGCTCCAGCTTGAACGTCTTCGCCCACCGCGCGCCGTTGGCGATGACGAGGAGCTGATGCGTGCCCTCGTAGGCGTCCTGCTCCTCCACGGGCGCGGCGCCGATGAGCCGGCCGTTGAGGGTGACGATGGCGTCCTTCGGCGCGCGGACGTTGATGAAGCCCTTGTTCAGGAAGAGCTGCTGCGCGTTGCGCCCGCCCGCGGTGATGGTGAACGTGCGAGCCACCTGGATGCCGAGCACGGCGTTGGTGAGCGTGAACACATGTCGGCCCGCGGGCAGCGCCACGCTGAGCGGCGTGCGACCCAGGAACCCACCCGGATAGGACACGTCCACGCGAGGATCCACGGTGAGGTCCAGGTAGCCGGTCGCAATCACCTCGGCGCCCGCGTCCACGCCACCGTCGGCGTTCGCTCCTGCGTCCTCCAGGCCGCCCATCGCGATGGACGGGGGCCCAGCGTCCTCCAGCTCCGCTTCAATCTGGGCCGGCAGGCGCTGGACGATGACGGCCGCGCCACCCAGCGCGAGCACCGTGCCCACGCCGACGACGGCGACCCACGCCCGAGAGGACTTCCGAGGCGCACCGGCCGCTGGCGGCACGGGGCTCGAAGCTGGCACCGCGCCCGCTGGAGTTGCCGGAGCTCCGGACGCACCGGCTCCGTTCGTGACGGGCGTGGGCGATGGCGTGGTGCTCGTGAGTGGCGTGGCACTCGGAGTCGAGGACGCGGTCGCGGCTCCGGCCGGAGTCGGCCCTGAACTCGCGGCGGTCGCCACAGCGGCGGCGGGAGCCACGGTGCTCGTGGCCGTGTCAGCGGTCCCCGTCGACGCCGTGGCGCTCTCGGAAGAAGCGACAGTGGCAGAGGTCCCCGTCGCCGGAATCGTCTCGACGGAAGGCAGGGTGGGGTTGGACGCCGTGGTGCTCGTGGCCTCGGTGGCGGGTGCGGCCGCCGGTGCCGGTGCCGGTGCAACCACGGCGGAGGAGCCCGTGGGCTCTCCCGCGGGTGCCGCGCTGGCCTCGGTGAGCTGCACACCGCTGGTGCCGCCGGACACGGCCGCGAGGATGGAGAGCTGGCCCTGCATCGCCGGCCACACCTTCGGAATGGCCGAGGGTGGCAGGGTGCCGGTGACGAGGAACTCCGCCACGACGGGAGGTGAGACACCGACCTTCTGGAGCACGTCCGCGATGCCCGCCTCGATGACCCGGCGCCGAGCCGCGCGAGCCTCGTTCTCCGGAGGGAAGAGCTTGGCGAGATAGTCCGCCATCGACGTGTGCGCGGGCAGCGTGCCCACCGCATCCACAATCGCTTCGCGGAAGGCGTGCGCGGACGGGTACCGGTCATACGCGCGCTTCGCCGTCGCCTTGCGCACCACCGCGTCCAGCTTCAGCGGCACGTCCTGGGACATCGTCGGCAGCGTGCGAGTGAGTGTCGCCTTGTCCGGGTCCGCGTTCTCCTTGAAGGGCATCTTCCCGGAGAGGCACTCGTGCAGCACCAGTCCGAGCAGGAACACGTCCGACTGGACATTCACGGCCTCGCGACCGCCCAGCAACTGCTCCGGGGCGCTGTATGCGCGGCGGTTCTTCACGCGCTTTCCATCGCGCTCGCGCGGCGCCACGCTGAGGGCGCCGTAGCCCGTCACCTTCGTCAGGCCGCTGAAGGAGAGCATCAGCGTCTCGGGCCGCACATCGCCGTGCACCAGCGGCGTGCCGTCGTCGTTGCCGGCCATGTGCGCGTAGTGCAGGCCCGTGGCGGCATCCGCGGCCACCAGCGCGGCGAGCGGCGGGGGAAGCCGAGGGCTCGCCTCCAGCACGCGCCGCAGGGGCTCACCGTCGGCGAACTCGGTGACGCGCGCCAGGCCACCGTCCTGGGCCGCGAGGCTGTGGACGCGGAGGATGTTCGGATGCTCGAAGACGAGCGCGCGGCCCGTCTCCCGCGTCAGCTTCGCGGTCAGCTCCGGGCTCTGGACGACCTCCTGCGGAGCCCAGATGAGGACCACGGGGCGAGGGGGCAGGCCATCCTCGAGGGCAAGCCCCAGGAAGGCTCGGGAGCCCGCCCCGGCGAGCAGGGGACCAAGTGACAGGTAGCGCACGGTGCTCATGGGGCACGCATGCTAGTGCGAGTTGCGCGCCCTCCGAAATCCGAGGAACCCGCTGCCATGCCTGCCAGGAGGCCTGCCCTACAGGCTCGGCCCCCGGTCCTGCTCGAAGGGCAGCGTGATGTGGTACCCGTAGCGGCCCCTCCGCACGAGCAACAACACGCTCCGTCCGCGCCGCGCCGTGATGAGGGCCTCCTTGAACCCGTCCGCCGACGTCACCGGCTGGTTGTTCACCCGGAGGATGATGTCCCCCGGCTCCAGCCCCACCTCCGCCGCCGCGCTCCCCGCCCTCACCCCATTCAGGGCCAACACCCCCCGCGTCTCCTTCACTTTGAGTCCTAGTCGGTCCCAGGCGAGGGACTCCACCATGCGAGGGGGGAACTCGGAGGGGGTGAGCTGGAGGGTGCGAGTGGCGCCCTCGCGGAAGAGGACGAGGGGGAAGGCGGAGCGGGCGGGGTAGCCGCGCACGCGGGTGTCGAAGTCCTCGGCGTCCTGGATGCGGGAGCCGCCCAGCTCCGCGACGATGTCCCCGCGCTTCACGCCCGCCTGGTCCGCGGGGCTGCCTGTCTCCACGGCCGTCACGAGCGCGCCGTAGGAGCGGTCCCACCCGAGCTGCCGGGCCGCGCGCGGCGTCAGGTCCACGGCGTCCAGGCCCACCCACGACGGGCGCACCTTTCCGAAGCGGGTCAGCTCGTCGACGATGCGGCGCACCTTGTCGGCGGGGATGGCGAAGCCGATGCCCTGCGCGCCGCCGCCGAAGATGGCGGTGTTGATGCCGATGATTTCGCCGTCCACGTTGAGCAGCGGGCCGCCCGAGTTGCCGGGGTTGATGGCCGCGTCCGTCTGGACGAAGTCGTTGTACACGCGGTTGTCCGCGCGGAAGGTGCGGCCCACGGCGGACACGACGCCCGCCGTCACCGTCTTGCTCAGGCCGAACGGGCTGCCGATGGCGACCACCGTCTCGCCAATCATCAGGTCCGCGCTCGTGCCCAGTCGGGCGATGGGCAGCGCCTCCTTCGCCGTCACCTTGAGCACGGCCAAATCATTGCCCGCGTCGCTGCCGATGACCTCCGCGTCGTACGAGCGACCGTCCGCGAGCACGACGTGGATGGCGGACGCGCCCCGGATGACGTGGTCATTGGTGACGATGATGCCCGTCGGGTCGATGATGACGCCGCTGCCCAGGCCCTCGATTTTCTGGCGGCCCTGCTCGCCGCCGCCCATGCCTCCGAAGAACTCCTCCAGCGGAGAACGGCGGCGGAAGCGCGACTCCACCTCCTGTTCGGTGCCGATGTAGACGACGGCCGGGGAGACCTTCTGGACGACCTCCACGACGGCGTCGCGACGCCGGGCCATGTCCGCGCTCGCGCCGCTGGACGCCAACAGCGCCACCACCAAGGGTCCCCACCTCATGACTCCAGCCTTCATGTACGCCCTCCGTGTGCCCGCAGCGGATTGTCCGGCGAATGACACGCAGACTGTCGGGAAGCTGGCGTCATTCCCACGATTCGCTGGAGGCAATGCAGTGCCTTTCATAATCCAGTCCGCACGTCCGTGAACGATTGCATCTCCGGGAGGTGGCTGTTCCCCGAGGATTTCGGTTCATCCCAGGGGCAGGCCGAAGTCCTGGCGGCGTGGCTTGGGGGCCGCGCTGGAGCGGAGGAGCGGAAGAATGAGTCTCGTCCTGGTCGCGGATGATGAGCCCGCGGTGCTGGAAGTTCTCAGTCAGGTGGTGGAGGACCTGGGTCACGAGGTGGTGAAGGCGCGAGACGGCGAGGAGGCCCTGGAGCTGGCCCGGGCGTGTCGCCCACACCTGGTGGTGACGGACCACATGATGCCTCGGCTGAGCGGGGTGGAGCTGTGCCGTCGGCTGAAGCGGGACGTGGACCTCAAGGACGTGCCCGTCATCCTGTTGAGCGCGGTGTTGCCGCAGGGTGCGCCGGAGGCGCATGCGTTCCTGCACAAGCCCTTCGAAATCACGGACTTCGAGGCGCTCATCCACCAGTCGCTCGCGAACGCGCCGAAGCCCGCGTCGAGGGTGGAGGGTCCGCCCGGGGCCACGCTGAGCCAGTGGGCGGCGAGGGCGCTGCAGGGGCCGCTGGAGGAGGCCCGGCGGCAGCTCCGGCTGCTGGAGACGGGGCCGTCGGTGGACCGAGCCGCGCTGGAGATGTTGCGAGCGCAGCTCGAGTCGATGGACGTGGTGGCGTCGGAGCTGGCGCGCCTGCAGGGGGGCGCGCTGTCCGTGGAGTCGCAGGTGGTGCGGGGCCTGACGTTTGGCTCGCGGGTGCCGAAGGGGAGCGTGAGCTGAGGGCTCAGGCCTTCTGGGACTTCAGCATCCAGCCAATCATCTTGTAGAGCAGGCGGGCGCCGACGTTGCCGTCCCACTCGCTGCCTTCGGGGTCCGGGGCGACTTCCGTCAGGTCGAAGCCGACGATGGTGCGTCCGGAGCGGACAACGCCGGAGATGAGGGCGATGGCCTCGGGGAAGGAGAGGCCGCCGGGCACGGGCGTGCCGGTGTGGGGGCAGAGGACGGGGTCCAGGCCGTCGATGTCGAAGGAGAGGTAGACCTGCTGGGGGAGCAGGGCGACCATCTCATCGACCTGGCGGTTCCAGGGGATGCCGTCGAAGCGCTTGTTCTGGAGGGCGGCGTCGAAGAAGCCGTGGACGCGGCCCTTGGAGTCCTCGATGTAGCGGTGCTCTTCCTGGCTCATGTCGCGCAGGCCGACCTGGACGAGCGTCTTCACGCCGGGGAGGCGCTCGGAGACGTTGTACATGATGGACGCGTGGGACCAGGTGAAGCCCTCGTAGGCGACGCGCAGGTCGGCGTGGGCGTCGAGGTGGAGGACGCCGAGGCCGGGGTATTTCTCCGCGTGGGCGCGGATGATGCCGAAGGAGATGGAGTGGTCTCCGCCGACGGCGGCGACGCGCTTGCCCTGGTCGAGCCAGTGCTTGGTGGTGCGGTAGACCAGCTCGTTCATCTGGTCACAGAGGGCGTTGACGTCGCGAGCGGCGGCGAGGAGCTCGGGTTCGCCGGAGTGGATGCCGCCGGCCTCGATGACGACCTGGGCGCGCTCCTTGGCGCGGGTGTTCCAGTCGCGGAGCTCCTCGGACTCGGGGAGCATGGCGATGCCGCGCTCGTAGGGGCGGCCGGTTTCGACGTCGAAGAGGTCGACCTGTCTGCTGGCGTCGAGGACGGCGGCGGGCCCCTCGGAGGTGCCGCCGCCGTAGCTGGTGGTGGCCTCGAAGGGGACGGGGATGAGGACGACGTGCGCCTCATCGGGGGAGTGGGGGAGTCCGAAGACGCCGGAACCCGGCTGCGCCGCGGCGCTGGGGTCGAAGTGGGTGGCCATGGCGGCGGAGGATAAGGGGCCGGGGTCCGGGTGCAACTGTCCGTTAGGGGGACGGTTTGGTGAGCGCGCACTTTCCCCTGATGTTCCCCTCATCCTTCTGACACAGGGAGCCGGGGCCACAGTCATGGTGGGCCTCGCATCCCATGTCGACCGGGCAGTCGAATCCTTGGCCACCGCTCAAGGACTTCACGACGAACTCGCTGTCCGCCACGGATTCGATGATGAGCTGGTTGCCGAACGACCCCTGCTCTTGATGTGTGAGATGGATGGTGCCGCCGTCGGTGGTGACTGTCAGGCGCAGCAGAGGATGCGCCGATCCACTTCCGGCATCTGCTCCCGCATCGGGTGAAGCACATGTTGAGTCAATTGCGGCAGCGAGAGCGGTGATGACTTCTTTGGGCCCTGCACCAGCGTCGACGTTGACGCCA
This sequence comes from Myxococcus eversor, assembly GCF_010894455.1. GTDB lineage: Bacteria > Myxococcota > Myxococcia > Myxococcales > Myxococcaceae > Myxococcus > Myxococcus eversor. Next base: position 503,014 of record NZ_JAAIXY010000005.1, read on the forward strand.
ATGTGGGCGTCCGGCACGGTGCCTGTTGTGTCGAACTCGAAAACGAGTCGGCTGTGGCTGTCGCCAATGCTGACGATTTCTTTGTCGAGCACGCCACCGTCAGCGCTGATGTGGATGGTCCCCGTGGCTCTCCCGGCCTGCTGAACGACCGTGCAATCCGCGCTGCAGGTTCCACACGAGTCAGAATTCCCATCGTCGCAGGTTTCGTGTCGTGCACCTTCGTTGTCGTTGGTGTGACCGTCGCCACATTTCGCGAGCTTGCAGAGGTCGACGCAATCATCGTTGTCGAGGTGGTTGCCGTCATCGCACTCTTCACCAGGGTCGAGAATGCCATTGTGACATTCCTCGTCAGAGTGACAGTCCGCACGGCAGCCATCGCCACTCTGGGTGTTGCCATCGTCGCACACCTCACCCAGGTGCTTGTCGACGACGTTGTTGCCGCATCGCTCGGTGGAACGACAATCTGCGCTGCAGCCGTCTGCTGATTCGCGGTTGCCGTCGTCGCACGTCTCACCGATGACTGTGTCGAGCACCCCGTTTCCACAGGTCTCGTCGGAGCGACAGTCTCGGCTACATCCGTCACCGCTCTGCTTGTTCTCGTCGTCGCAGCGTTCCCCCCACTCAGTATTGACGACGCCGTCCCCACACTTCTCCTTGGATTTGCAATCCGCGGAGCATCCGTCGCCACTCTGGTTGTTCCCGTCGTCACAGGCCTCCGTAGGTGCGTCGACGAAGCCGTTGCCGCAGGTTTCATCGGAGAGGCAGTTGGCGCTGCATCTATCAAGGTCCTGTTGGTTGCCATCGTCGCATTTCTCTCCAATGCCTATTTGTTGTACGCCATCTCCGCAGAATTCAAGGATACAGTCGCTTCGGCAGCCATCGCCATTCAAGTCGTTGCCGTCGTCGCATTCCTCGTTGCTGTCCTTGGTGTTGTCGCCGCATGTGTTGCCGATGCACGAGTTTCCATGGGGGGAACACGTGTATCCAGGAGGGCATATCCGTCCATTGGCACAAGAGTCGCTTTGAGGTTCGACGCAGGCCACTAACGGCACAATCACGAGAGCGAGGCTGACCACGGTCATGCGACCGAGGGATATGTCGATACAGTGCATGAGCCACCTCTTCAGAAAAGGACTGTACCCACGACGCCCTTCGACTCGGCGTCGACAGCGGGGGCGATGACCATCGTGGGTCCCTGTTCCGCGGGATTGATGCGGTATGCCCGCTGGCGATTGAGATAGAGCAGCACCGTCCCTGTCACGACGGCGGCACCCCCGAGTGAATAGGCACCTACGGCTCCTGCCTGGAGCCTGGACCCGGTTCTCCGAAGTCCCTCCAGTTCGGGGGTCATTTGACGTCCCCCGGGAGGGATTCGCGAGTCGAAGTCCCGGAAGGACCCATTCGCCTTCCAGTGCAGCACTCCACCACCGCCAGCTGCCGCCAGCCCAGCGCCGAGCACCGTCCACGGAATCCACGCAGCCCACTGGCGCCGATACCGGATGACCTCGTCCTCCGTGTACAGCTCCAGGTCCAACTCCGCCTTCTCCCCAGGCATCAACGGCTGGCGCTTCTCCGTCGGCAGATACCCATCCTTGAAGGCCACGATGCTGTGAACACCGGGCCGGATGAACGCCTGATACCTCCCGGGCGCCTTGAACAGCGATTGCCCATTCAGCGTCACAATCGCCCCCTCTTCGTCACACTTCACATCCACCCAAGCAAGCTGCTTCTCCAGGAGCGCGTTGTACGAGCGTGCATGCTCATACCGACCGGAGTCGAGCGGCTCGGGTCCATGGCCCACCGCTGCCTTCAGGTGCTTGTAGACTTCAATGGGCTGATCGAGGTTCATCAGCGCCAGGGCCAGGTTGTAGTGAATCGCAGGGTGGTTCCAGTGCCGCAGGGCCCGGCGGTAGTTCCGAGTCGCCTCGACGAACACCGACTCACGCAGTCGCTCATTCCCCTCGAAGAAGAGCGCCTGGGCCGCCTGCTGTTCATCCCGTGGTACCCCCAGCGCCCACGGCCGGTTTCCTCCAACATCCAGTGGCGTGTCCACACGCTGCGCCATGGACGCACTCGCCCATGACACAAGCAACACCACGGCCAGCCCGCGTCCACGCGAGCCACATTTCCGAATCGACGTCATGGGTGCCTCAGCCTTACTTCAAGGTTTCGATGAAAGAGCTTCCGAGCGTGGACTCGATGCGCAGCGTCCGTTCCTGCTCACGTTGCAGCAGTCGTTCAGCCTCGGCGCGAGCCTGTCGAGCCTGCTGCGCACTGTGCTCGGCCTGTCGCAGTGCCTCGTTCGCCCGATACTGCGCCCATCGCGCCCGGAGAACCGCCTTGCTCAGCTCGGTGTTCTTCTTCACCAGTTCGTCGTGGGTCGACTCGATCCGCAGATTGGCCGCATCGACCTGAAGCTGTGCCTCCTGCCGGGCCAGCTCCTTGGCCTGGACCTCCGCCAGTCGCTCCTCTGCCTCCGCCGCCGAGCGCTTCGCCAGGAACTCCGCGTTGCGAGCCGCCGCCTCCGCACGCAGCGCGATGATGGCCTGCTGCTCCGCCTCCTGCTGTGCCTCCCGGATGACCACCAGCGCCACCGCCGCGGAGGCGAACAACACCGTCACCAACGTCACCACGCCGACAACAAACGCTCGCTTCATCCGCGCCGACCGCGTCGCCTGCGCCGACACCGCCTCCAGAAACGCCCGCTGCAACACCGGCAGCTCCCCCCGATACCGCCGCTGGAACCTCCGCGCCTCATCCGCCATCTCGCCGCGCCAGAGCAGCCCACTGTCCCGAGCCTTCGCCTGCCACTGCCGAGCCGCGTTCCTCAACTGCTCCAGGAACGCCGAGTCCTCCTGTCCCTCCTCGAGCCACCTGCGCAGCGTGGGCCAGCCCGAGATGAGCGACTCATGGACCAGCTCCACCGACGCGCCCGTGGCCTTGGTCCCCGTCTGGATGACGAGCAGTCGCGCCTGGACCAGACTGTCGATGAGCCGCTGAAGCTCGTCCGCATCCCGGGTCAACTCGCGCAGCTCCTCCAGCGACACAATCGCCCGCGTCTTCTCCGACGTAACGAGCCGCAGGAAGATCGCCCGAGCCAGCGCCCGCTCTGGAGAAGTCATCCCCGCGAGCACGCTGTCCGCATGTGTCGCGAGCGCCCCCGCGATTCCGCCGAGCTGCTGGAACGCGCTCTCTGTCAACATCCGGCGAGACGGGTCTCTCGCCTCCCAGAGTCGGGTGGCCGCGAACTGGAGCAGGGGCAGGGCGCCCGGCGTCGTCTCCAGGTGCTGGAGCATCTGGTCCACCATCTGGGGAGACTCGAAGCGATAACCCGCCATCTCCGCGGGCTGCACGAGCGCGTCCCGCAGTCCTTCCTTCTGCGGCGCCGTCAGGAAGAACAACCCTGGAGACAGCTCCGCCATGAAGCGCTCGTCCTCCGAGACACGGTCCAGGAAGTCGGAGCGCAAGGACAGCACGACGCGGATGGGAGACGTCGCGTCGTCGGCGATGCCAGACAGGCAGGCCGTGAAGGCACGCCGCTCCCGCGCATCGGGCACCTGCGTATACAGCTCCTCGAACTGGTCGATGAACAACACGATGCGCCGACGCTCGCGACGGGCACGGGCTCGCAGGACGGCGCCCACGTACCCCGGCTCCACCCGCAGATGCGCGGTGATCTGCTGCTGCTTGCGGAGGTCCTCCTCAAGAGTCGGTGACGAAGTGACGAGCGGCGCCACCATGCTGGCCAGGGCCCCGAGCGGGTCTCTCCCAGGGCGGATGATGAGCGACTCCCAGGGGATTCCCGTCCGCTTCAGCACGGGCACCAGGCCCGCGCGCACGAACGAGGACTTCCCCGCACCCGACGGACCGACGACCGCGAGCAGGGGCTGGTCCTGCAACCGATTGACGAGCGCGGCGGTCTCCCGCGAGCGGCCGAAGAACCGCGCCGAGTCCGCCTCCTGGAACGAGCCGAGCCCCGCATACGGACTCTCATCGAGCCCCGCCTCGTGGACGAACCGGCCTGGGAGGAACGGCTCCAGGGCCCGCAGCACCGCGAGTGCATCCGGGAAGCGCTGCTCCTTGTGCTTGAGCAGGCACCGGTCGACGACGGCGGCGAGCTCGGCGGGGACATCCGGGAGCAAGGCCCGGAGCGACGGCATGGGCTCCTGGAGCAGCGCGGTGACCATCAACTGCGGACCCCGCAGGGGCTCCAGCGGATGACGTCCCGTGAGCATCCGGAACAGCATGATGCCGACCGCCCAGATATCCGTGCGGTGGTCGACGGGAATGCCGTTCCCCCACTGCTCCGGAGACATGTACGCGAGCGTCCCGAGCAACGCGCCCTGTCGCGTCAGGTGAATGGACTCATCCCGAGGCCCCGGTGGAGGAACCAGCCGCAGCCCCTCCAGGAGCGCACGCGGGTCCGTCTCGCCGCGATGCCCGTCCCCCTGGAGCACCTTCGCGATACCGAAGTCCAGCACCTTGATGGTGCCGGAGTCCGTCACGATGATGTTCTCCGGCTTGAGGTCTCGGTGGACAATCTTGTGCGCGTGCGCGCAGGACAGGGCGCGGAGGATGGGCGACACCAGCTCCACGGCGCGCGACGGGGGCAGTCGCGGGCTGCTCTTCAGAATCTTGTTGAGCGGCTGGCCCTGCAGGTACTCCAGCACCATGTACGGGGTGGCGTTGGCCTCGCCGACCTCGTAGATGATGACGATGTTCTCATGGCTGCACCGCGCGGTGGTGCGGGCCTCGAGGATGAAGCGGCGGGCGAACTGCGCGTCCTGCGTGTGCAGCAGCTTGATGGCGACGCGCCGGCCCAGCCGGGTGTCTCGCGCGAGGAAGACGGTTCCCATGCCTCCGCTGCCGAGCTGCCGAATCAGCTCGTAGTGCTGGATGCGCGCCCCCGGGCCAAAGGCAGCCAGGGTTCCGGGCGGAGGAACAAGGGGAATGGGCGCACTGCGGGCGGTTTGAGTGGGTTCTGGCTTCATGGGGTACTCGGAAGAGGCAGGGGGGCCTCGGGAAAGCGCGAGCGGCCCATCGCCCCCGCGAAGGGTGCGGGCCGTGCTTCAGCGAATCTCGATGAGGGCGGGCCGACAGGGAGGGGCCGTTGACGAATCCCTGTTCGCGGAGAATGGACGTCCGCCGATGGCGAGAGCTCTAGGGGGGAGGTCTGATTTTCCGGAGAAAGCTCTCGTTGCCAATCTTGAGCACACTTGCCTGCTTGCCTATGTGAACGGGAGGGCAGGGTTGTGTCGTGTGACTGGCGCTTGGATGCAGTCGTGCACCCTGGACGGAAACGGGCCTCGAACGGGGCGTCGGCTGCGCGACATCAGGTCATTCCCGACTGCTACGGTGACGAGATGACACGCTGGCTTCTGCCCGCCCTGATGCTGCTGGGGGCGGCGATGATGACGCTGCTGGGACATCTCTCGTTCACCGCGGCCCTGCTGGTGCCGTTCCTGGTGCTGGGGGGAGCGGGGCTGTTGCTGGTGACCCTCGTCCTCGCGCTCTCGCCCGCTCGGAAGTCGGCGAACTTCGTCACCCTGGCGTACCTGCTGGGCGGAATCGCGCTGGCCTATGCGGGCATGACGCGGGGGACGTCCTGGCGGTTTGATCGCATCGAGGAGGAGTTCGCCCCGCTCATCACCGCGCTGGACGCCTACCACGCCGAGACGGGGCGGTACCCCGAGTCGGTGGCGGAGCTGATTCCCGCGCACCTGTCGAAGGCGCCCTCGTGCGCGCTGGAGGATTCGTCCGAGCAGAGGCCGGGCATCGCCGACGGCGGTTATTACCGCACGACGGCGGATACCTACGGCATCACCTGCATGACCATCGTCTTCTGGAAGTACTCGTACAATCCCGAGAAGAAGTATTGGTACGGCTGGGATTGACGGAGCGCCCGGGCAGGAGGAACCCAGGCGCCCCGGTGAATCAGAAGCCCACGCGAATCATCGTGAAGGGCTGCGAGCCATTGACGCCCTTCTGGAGGATGATGCCGGTGATCTTCCCCGTGAAGAGGCTGCGTTGGATCTGGCTGATGGAATAGACGTCGACCGTCTCTCCAGCCAGGTTCCTGAATGCGATGAACGAGCCGATGGCGGGGTTGTTGGGGAGCGCGTAGAAGCTGCCCGTCTCCGTGTTGCAGCCCACCACGGGGCAGGTGCGGCTCACCGTGCGCACGTAGCTGCCCTCCACGCGGTCGACGTACTCAGTGCCCGTCAGCGTCATCGTGAGCAACTCCTCCGACGCCGCCAGCGGCCAGCTGCGGGAGTAGGTGCCTACGAGTCCCGCCAGGCTGTCCGGAGACTCGTAGAGGGCGGCCTCGACGGTGCCGGTGGCCTCGGGGTGCTCCGCGCCGGCCTCCGTGCCCTCCAGTCCTCCACATCCCGCGAGCAGCGCCAAGCCGATGACCATGCCATGCCGAAGGTGTCCCATGTAGCGCATTGCCTTCCCGGGCCGCACGTATGCGGCGAATCCGTGAGTTGATGGGTGATTCAGTCTTCAGATAAGTCGCCGCGCCTGACGCCGTCAAGCACCGTGCGTGGCGGCTCACGGCGAGATGGTGTGACCTCCCAGTGACTGATGCGCCGCGTTGCCGCGTTACGGCATTCCATCTGCCGCGCGAAAAAGGCCGCGCCAACGGAAATGACAATCTCAGATGTGAATGTATAGAGGTCATCCACCATTGACTGGCGGTGGTTGTTGGGTGCGAGTCTGCGGCCGGCCGTACCCAGACAAGCCATTCCAAAGAGGAGCAGTCATGACGCCAGTCCGAGGCGCAGGGCCGAGGTTCACGCGGTGGGGACTTCTGTTGGTTCCGTTGCTGTGGGCGTGTGGGACGGGGGACGTGGGTGGGCCACCGAGCGCGCCTCCTCCGGGGGAAGCCTCTCGAGGCGTCGTGTCATGGGAGGAGTACCAGCGCAGCGCCCGGCAGGTGGTGGACGGCAAGGAGTACTACATCGTCGAGTGGGACATGGGCCTGTCGCTGGAGGCGCTTCGCGAGCGCTATGACAGCTACGTGGCGGCGGAGTCCGCGGGAGTGCGCGCGGGGCCGGAGCCGCTGGGGACGCAGACGTCGCCTCTCATCGTCAACCGGGTGGGTGGGGTGGATGACATCTGGCCCTGGGCGTCACGCTTCAACCTGCGCTACTGCGTGAGCAACACGTTCGGCGCGAACAAGGCGCGCATGGTCAACGAGATGGCGAACGCGACGGCGAACTGGCGGGCCTTCGCGGATGTCCAGTTCATCTATGACCCGACTCACGATGCGAACTGCACCAACGCCAACACCGCTGTGACCTTCTCCGTACAGCCGTGGACGGGCAGCGGCGCGTGCGCCTTCTTCCCCTCGGGCGGTGGGTGCGTGGCGCGCACGGTGGTCATCAACATCTCCAATTTGGACCCGGCGCCGCCCACCTCGCCCAACGTGACGACGGCCACGGTGCTCATCCACGAGCTGGGGCACGTCCTCGGCTTCCGTCATGAGCACACGCGCAACGCCGTGCCCTGCTTCGAGGACAACAACTGGCGCGCGCTCACGCCCTACGACGTCAACTCGACGATGCACTATCCCTGGTGCAACGGGGTGACGAACTCCACGCTCAACATCACCTACCCGGACGCGGCGGGCGCGGCGCTCCTCTATGGCTGGCATACGAACGCCAACGTGGACCGCAACGTGCCCGCGACGCACACCCACAACGTGTCGGTGACGGCCCAGGTGGCCCAGGCGTTCTACTTCCCCATCGACGTGCAGACGAACTTCGCGGAGGGCTGCTTCGCCGCGGGGGCGGCGCCGACGGCCGCGCACATCCGCGTCGGCAATGGCTTCGCCGGCGCCGTGGCGGCAGTCGCCACGTCGGTCGTCAACACGGGAGTCCAATGCAGCCCCTTCGGCGCGACCTACACCTGGTACCGCGCCAACTTCACGGGGGTTTCCACTCCGGCCTTGAGCACCTACACGTTTGTTTTTGGAACGGGAACCCAGCCGCTCACCATCGCCGTCGACAACAACAATCCCTACAGCGGCGGGGCCTTGTGGGACTCCCTCAGCGGTGGGCGCATCTATACGACGGCGGACGGGCGCATGCGCGTGGGGCGCCTCGGCCCTCCCTGAGCTGAGCCGAGCCAGGCTCCTCAGGTCCGAGGTTCGGGCCTGAGGAGCCACCGCGCGCAGACGAACGTGGCCACGGCGAGAATCGCCGGGCCGAACGTCTTGCCGGCATCGTTCATCGAGATGCCGACGAGCGCGTCGCACGCCTGCATCAACCCCGCGACGACGGCGAGGACGCCCAGTCCCCGCGTCGAGCGGGCCAGGACATTCCAGAGCACGGCGGCCGCGAGCGGGAGCGTTCGGGCCGCCGCGTACATCGCGAACACCCGGGCGGAGGCGGAATCATTCCCGTCGGCGGCGATGACCGCGGGAGCGACGAGCCCCAGAATCGCGAAGCCAGAGGCGGTCAACACATTGCCCGAGGTGACGCCCGCCGCGATCCACCACCGTCGGCCCGTCGCGGCCGGGTCACGTCCTCGCTGCGTTGCTACATCCGTCACGGAGTCACCCCGGGAGCTGGGCCTGCGGGGGCGCCTGTCTAACACGGCGCCTTCCCGGTCGGAGGCGTCGCCAGGGTTTTGACACTTCGCCAACTCAGGGCGCGGACCGGGCGGCTCCGCGCAATGTCATGCAAGGGGCGCCCTCACTCCCAGCGCACCACCAGCTTGCCTACCGAGTCGTTGCGCGCCATGCGCTCCAACCCCTGACGCAGCTCCGCTTTTGGCAGCACCGCGTCCACCACGGGGCGCAGCGCGCCCGTGCGGAACAAGGGGAGCAGGTGGCGCTCCGCGCTCTGCGTCAGGGCCATCTTCTCCTCCACGGGACGGCTGCGCAGCACCGTGCCCGTCAGGCTCAGGCGCTTCATCAGCAGCAGCCCCAGGTTCAGGTCGGCCTGAACTCCGGCCACCAGCCCCACCAGCATCATCCGTCCCCGAGGGGCCAGGGCCTGCAGCGACTCCGGCACGTAGTCTCCGCCCACCAGGTCCAGACACAGGTCCGCGCCCCGGCCGCCCGTCTCCGCGCGCACTGCGTCCGCGAAGCGCGGAGGGGACGACTCGCACAGCACCGTGCGCGCCACGCCCCACTCGGAGGCGCGAGCCAGCTTGGCCGCGTTGCGGCCCGTGCCCACCACCCGCGCGCCCGAGGCCCGGCACAGCAGCGCCGCCGCGGAGCCCACGCCGCTGGCCACCGCGTGCACGAGCACCGTCTCACCGGGCTTCAATCCCCCCTGGAGCACCAGCGCGTCGTACGCGGTGAGGTACACCTCGGGCAGCGCGGCGGCGTCCGTGAAGTCCATGCCCTCCGGCATCGGCAGGGCCTCGCGCTCGTGCGTGAGCAGCATCTCCGCCCAGGCGCCGCCGCCCACCAGGCCCATCACCCTGTCACCCACCTTGAAGCGGCGCGTGCGAGGGCCCACGGCGACGACTTCGCCCGCATACTCGAGGCCTGGCACATCCGGGGGCGCGTCCGGCGGGGCGGGGTAGTGCCCGCGAATCTGGAGCAGGTCCGCGCGGTTGAGGGCGGTGGCCCGGACGCGCACCCGCAGCTCGCCGGGGCCAGGCGTGGGCTCGGGGCGCTCCTCCTCCGCGAGGACCTCGGGGCCTCCCGGCTCGGTGATTCGCATGACCTTCATGGCGCGGACCTCCCTTGGGGCGAGCGGGTACGAAACGTCCTGGCCCGCGAGAGCATCAAGGCATATCTAAGGACAGGTCCATCATGAGCACCATTACGTGTCCCATCTGTAAGAAGCCCGCCCCTCCGAGGGCCGAGAACCCGGCCTTCCCGTTCTGTTCCCGGCGTTGCCGCGCCGTGGACCTGGGACGATGGTTGGGGGAGGAGTACCGGATGCCCGACCGCCAGGCCGAGCAGACGGAGGATGAGCTGCCCCCTGGCAGCCACCCTGACCGCCAGCGCGAGGATGCGTGAGCGGCTTCGTCGACCTGCACTGCCACCTGCTGCCCGCCGTGGACGATGGCGCGCGCACGCTGGAGGACGCGCTGGAGATGGCGCGAGCGCTGGTCGACCTGGGCTTCTCCACCGTGGCGCCCAGCCCTCACGCTCGCCCCGAGTACGCGCCGGTCGACGTCGTGGAGGCCCGGCTCGCGGAGCTGAAGGCCGCGCTGGAGCAGGCGCGAATCCCGCTGTCGCTCGGCCGCAACGCGGAGAACATCCTGGATGACGCCTTCCTGCGCGGCCTGGGGTCTCCCTCGGCGCGCATGCTGGGCGAAGGGCGCGTGGCGCTGGTGGAGCTGCCCTACACGGCGCCAGTGCCCGCGCTGCCGGACATCCTCTTCCGCATCCGCACCAAGGGCGTGGTGCCGCTCATCGCCCACCCCGAGCGGTGCCTGGAGTTCGAGCGCAAGGGCCGCGCCGCGGAGGCCGTGCGCGCGGGCGCCCACCTGCAACTCGACGTGGGGGCGCTCATCGGCCGCTATGGCCCGATGGCGAAGAAGCTGGCCCGGGCCTTCCTGGACGACGGCCTCTACGCCGTGGCCGCCACGGACCTGCACGGCCCGGTGGGAGCGCGGGACTGGGTGGGCCGGGCGCTCGGGGAGCTGAGGAGCAGGGTGGGGGAGGAGGCATCCGGCCGCCTCCTCCGGGGCAACCCGTCCCGCCTTCTGGCCGGCGAGTCGCTGGAGTCTGACCAGGACTGACGGTATACCCGGCCGCCGTGAAACGCGCCGTCAAGCTCACAGCCAGCCTGCTGGTCACCGTCCTCTTCCTGTGGTGGGCCTTCCGGGACACCGATTGGGGGACCCAACTCGCCAGCCTCAAGTCGGCCAACTACGTCTGGTTGGTGCCGTACTTCGGCTGCCTCTTCGCCATCCACGTGTTCCGCACGCTGCGCTGGGGGAGCCTGCTGTCGGGCATGGAGCGCATCCCCTTCCGCAAGCTGAACGAGGCCTCCGGCATCGGCTTCATGATGCTGCTGGTGCTGCCGTTCCGCCTGGGGGAGTTCGCCCGGCCCTTCCTCATCGCCCAGCGCAGCTCCATCCGCCGCAGCGCCGCGATGACGTCCGTGGTGCTGGAGCGCATCGTCGACGGCCTCTTCGTCGCCTCGTCCATGCGCGTGCTGCTCTTCTTCGTCCCCAACGAGACGCCCGAGGTCCGCTACGTCAAGCTGGGCTCGTGGCTGATGTTCGCCGTGTTCGGCGGCGGGCTGCTCTTCCTCCTCGTCGGGCTGTGGCAGCAGGAGCGCACCGTGGGTCTGGTGCGCGCGACGGTGGGCCGCCTCGCTCCGGGCCTGGCCGACAAGGTGGCGGATGTCGTCGACACCTTCGTGGGCGCCATGCGGCAACTGCCCGACGCGAAGCAGGTGGTCCTCTTCTTCCTCTTCACCTTCGGCTACTGGGGCCTGAACGGCTTCGGGATGGTGCTGCTGGCCAACGCCTTCGACTGCTCGGGCGTCGCGGCCGGCACCGCGTGTCAGCCCATGGAGCTGTCACTCTTCCAGGCATACGTGGTGCTGTGCGTGCTGGTGGTGGGGCTGATGATTCCCGCGGCGCCCGGCATGGTCGGCACGTTCCAGGCGGCCTGCAAGGTGGGCCTGAGCCTCTTCCTGCCCGCCACCGTCGTGAACGCCAGCGGGCTGGCCTACGCCAACGTGCTGTGGTTCGCGCAGACGGTGCAGACGGTGGGCTTCGGCATCCTCCTCATGTCCCTGGGCCACATGTCCTTCAAGGACATCGCGGGCAAGCTGGAGAAGGAAGGCGAGGCCGCCGCGCCCACGACGTGAACGCCGCGAGGTCCTCGCGGGCGCGGCTTCCCGGCGTCAGGGGTCGACGTTGCGCTTGATGGTGCCGAAGGGCGTGTCGACCTGGTGCTCGCTGTGGCCCTCGACGGCGTAGCCCTCCGGCGCGCACTGGGCCTTGGCGGTGTCCCGGATGGAGACGACGGGGGTGTCCACCGCGATGCGCTCCTTCGACGTCGCCTTGGAGACGAGCTTGTCGTCGCGCATCAGCACGCAGCGGTCCTCGCCGTAGTACCAGGCGGTGGACTTGTCGGGGAACTCCTGGGCCCGGGTGGGGCCTTCGCCCATGGCGTCCACGACTTCCCGCGCCGTCATGCCGGGGTAGAGCTTCTGGAAGCCACCGGTGGTGGAACAGCCGGAGGCGGCGACGGCGAGGGTGGCGGTCAGGAAGAAAGAGCGCATGGGGTGCGGGGCTCCAGGGAAGGAAAGCCGCCAGCCTAGCCCGCGCGTGTCGCCAGCCTCCAGACAGGGGCCGGGTGTGTCGGTCCTACAACTCCTGGTCCAACCAGCGGATGATGGCGTCGCGGATGGACGTCGGACGCTCGGAGGCCGGACGAGCGCGCGGGCCTCGCGTCGTCTCCACGTCGTACAGCCGCGCGGGCGACAGGTGCTCGCGCATACGGGGCGGCGCTCCGTGCTGCATGAAGGCCCGACGCGTCACGACTGGCCTTCTTCCTTCGCGGGGCCTCGGCCGTACTTGCCGAGCAGGTCCTCCACCGCCTCGCGCAGGTACTCGCTCTGGTGGATGCGGGTCCGCCGCGCCAGTTCGCGCAGCTTCTGGACCTGCTCCTCCGGCACCAGGACGTGGGTGGAGACGATGTCGGCCTCGGGCCCACGTGCGTCCACGGAGACCTCGGCGGTGGCCGGGGGCGCGGGAAGCTCGGGGCTCAGGGGGCTGGCGTTTCCATCTTGCATCGGGGGTTCCTCCTGGCGTGGCTGCTACAGGCCGCTACCGACCTGTCCGGGCATTAGGAGGGCGCTCCGGGGACTCGTCAACAAAACGGCCCGCGCCACACGGGTTGGAATTGACACCTTTGTTATCCGGTCTCTCGAATTGATGTGGTATTTCGCGGACTTCTCACCTGGAGCGTCCTGATGAACATGCGTCTTGTGTGTGTTGCCGCTGCCGCTGTCTTTTCGTTCTCCGCGAGCGCCGAGGGAGTTCGGGAGTCCGTGTCGCTGGTGCAGGTGGATGGCTTCGCCGATTCCCAGGCGAAGGTATGTACAGCGGTGCCGCTGTCGCTGACGGCCATCAACGCGTCCTCGCTGGAGCCCACGCGGGTGGCGTGGAATGCCGGCTCGAACAGTGGCGCCTGGCATTACATGGACACCATCCAGGCCTACAGCACCCCGCAGTGCCCCGCGACGCCTGTCACCATCCAGGCGGTGGTGGACAAGCTGTCGGAGCAGAACCAGGGGTTTCCGTTCCCCGGGGATGGCATCTTCACCAACCGCGCCGGATTGTCGCAGAGCATCTTCCTGAGCTCGAACTACTACGGCAATGGCCTCGCGGTGCTGGCGGCCATTGATTCCTTCGCGGGCGGTGGGACGGTCCAGGCGTGGATCGCCACCCAGGAAGTGCCCTGCCACAACTGCCATGAGTTCCTTCAGTACGCGGTGCTGTACTACCCGGCCACGCGCAAGGTCGTCGTGCTGCAGGGGTACACGGGCTACGACTCCTGAGTCGAGGTCGTGAGGCGTCGGCCCCCTGGCTCGGGCCGGCGCCGGTTTCTGAGAATGTATCAACGTGAGAGCGACTCGGTGCTCGCGCCGGTGTGACGGGATTGACACGTCTCGTGGCTGGGTGGTCACGTTATCGTGTTTTTCCCCGAGTCACCCACCTGGAGCGAACTGATGAGTCTTCGCAAGCTGTTGTTTGCGTGTCTGGTTGTATTGGGCATGTCGGGCTGTATGGATTCCCATGGAGAGCCCGCGTCCGAACTGGAGCTGGGAGTCTCCGAGGCGGAGGCGACGGCCACGCGCATCTACGCGACGGAGGCCTCGCTGGAGCTGAGCTTCGAGACAATGGGGACTTTCGAGACGCGCAACGGCGTGCGCTCGCTCATCCTCAAGGCGACGGCGAACCGGTACCTGAAGCGCGTATTCAGCTTCGTGCCGGATGACGCCTTCGGGACGGCGAACATCATCAGTGAGCGCCGGTTCGAGGTGGTGCTGCCGGTGGGGCACGAGCTGAACACGGTGCTGTCCGGGCTGCCGCTGTTCATCACCGTGGAGACCTTCACGGGCACGCCGACGAACTACACGGCGAAGATTGAGGTGTACCCGCGCTTCTTCGATTTCCGTGGCACCAATGCGGTGTGGATCGACGAGAAGGTGGACCCGGTCTACGTGCGCAATGGGGCGGACGTGCTGGTGTACCGGGGCCGCGCGGACGTGTCCGCGGAGGCGCTCACGGTGACGGCGCCGGATGGCGCGCCGGCAGTCGCGGCGGTGGACGCGGACTCGTACCGGCTGGACTGGTCCTACTCGACGGTGGAGAAGGCGATGGACCCGACCACGCTTCCGTTGACCTTCACCGTGTATCAGGGCGGGCAGGCCACGGAGCAGAAGACGGCGCGGCTGGTGCCGCGCGTGACGGTGCTGGAGCTGACCACGGGGGATGCGTATGAGACCTGGCCGACGCCCTCGTGCGAGCTGGCGGTCTTCAACTGCTACCACTCGCAGCCTCCGGGGACGACGGACTTCGCGGCGTGTGGGACGTACCGTCAGGTGTCGCGTTGCAGCTACACGTCGGACATCTGCCAGGTGGTGCCGCGCGTTCCGCTCACGCTGACGTCGGTGGATGCGTCGTCGCTGGAGCCGGCGCGGGTGACGTGGAACGTCGGTTCCAACAACGGGGCCTGGCATTACCTGGAGACGATTGCGGCGTATGTGACGCCGCAGTGCACGCAGTCGCCGGTGACGCTCCAGGGCGTGTTCAACCAGCTCAACTGGCCGTGGTACCAGGACTTCCCGACGTTCTCGGAGGGTATCGCGACGAACCGGGCGGGCCTCTCGCAGAGCCTCCTGCTGACGTCGAACTACTATGGGGACGGCGCGGCGCTGCTGGCGGCGATTGATGCGTACGCCGGTGGGGGCGAGGTCCAGGCGTGGCTCGCGACGCAGGAAGTGCCGTGCCACAACTGCCACGAGTTCAACCAGTTCGCGGTGCTGTACTACCCGGCCACGCGGAAGGTCGTCGTGCTGCGGGGATACACGGGCTACGACTCGTGAGTTGATGTCGTGCGGCGTCGGCCCCTTGGGGGGGCCGGCGCTGTTGTCTGGCTTGGGAGGCTGCGTCAAATCCTCCTCGGGGGGCGTGGGATGGGCAGGGATTGACACCCGTGGTGAGCGGGTGGTCACGTGGATGTGTTTTCCTCGATATCGCCTGTCTGGAGGAGCTGGATGCGCCTGCGTGAACTGTGGTGGGTGGGGCTCGCCGTCTTGGGTGTCCTCGCGTGTCAGGACTCGGGGTTGGATCCGGGTGCCGCGCCCGGGGATGACCTGGGAGTCTCCGAGGCGAAGGCGACGGCCACGCGCATCTATGCGACGGAGGCCTCGCTGGAGTTGAGCTTCGAGACGATGGGGACTTTCGAGACGCGCAATGGAGTGCGGTCGCTGATTCTGCATGCGACGGCGAATCGCTATCTGGAGCATGTCTTCAGCTTCATTCCGGATGATGGCTTTGGGACGGCGAACATCATCAGCGAGCGGCGTTTCGAGGTGGTGCTGCCGGACGGGCCGGAGCTTCACGAGATTCTGTCGGGCAGGCCGTTGTTCATCGCCATCGATACCTTCACGGGCACGCCGACGAGCTACACGGCGAAGATTGAGGTGTATCCACGCTTCTTCGACTTCCGTGGCGCGAGCGCGCTGGTCATCGATGAGGAGGTGGACCCTGTCTACGTGAAGAACGCGGAGGGGAATGTCGTGTTCCGGGGGAGAGTGGATGTCGCCGCGGATGCGCTGGCGGTGACGGCGGCGGATGGGATTCCGAGCGTGTCGCGGATGGATGCGGACACCTTCCGGTTGGATTGGACGTATTCGGCGGTGCGGCCCGCGATGGACCCGCACACGGTTCCGCTCGTTTTCGATGCGAGCCTTACGGGCGGGACGACGGCGAGGAAGACGGCCCGGCTGGTGGCGCGGGTGACGAGCCTGGAGTTGACGACGGGGGATGCCTACGAGGTCTGGCCCACGCCGGGATGCTACCCGGGGCCGGAAGACTGTCTGAACGCGCTGCCCGAGGAGGCCACGGACCTGTCCGCCTGTGGCTCGTATCGGGAGGTCCTCCACTGTCTGGATGCACGGAGGGCGTGTCAGGGCGTGCCCAGGGAGCCGCTGGTGCTTCGCCCGGTGGATTCGTTGCCGCTGGAGCCCGCGCGTGCCGTGTGGAATGCCGGCTCCAACAGCGGGACGTGGCACTACCTGGAGCCCATCGAGAGCTACATCACGCCGAGGTGTCCGACGGAGCGCGTGACGATCCAGGGAGTGCTCGCGAAGCTCGCCGGGGCGCATCCGGGGATGCCCGCCGTGGAGGCTGGGGTCCTCACGGACCGGGCGGGCCTGGGGCAGAGCGTGTTCCTGTCGCAGACGAGCTATGGCGATGGACGGGTGCTGCTCGCGGCGCTCGATTCGGCTGCGACGGCGGGAGAGGTCCAGGCGTGGGTGGCCACGTCCGAGGAGCCCTGCCAGAACTGCCACCAGTTCGCGCACTGGACGGTGCTGTACTACCCGTTCCGGAACCTGGTCGTCGTACTGCGGGGGCACACGGGCTACGACTCGTGAGCGGACCGGCCCAAAGAAAAGCCCCGGAGTCACTCAGGAAGTGACTCCGGGGCAGTGGCCAGGGTCGGACTTGAACCGACTACCTGCGGATTATGAGACCGCCGCTCTAACCAGGTGAGCTACCTGGCCGTGAAGTGAGGGCCCGTATATCGGGAGCGTCGCGTCACCGCAAGAACTTCGAAGCGACCAGGGGTCCAGGGAGTCGCCTCCCTTGGATTTCAGAGGGAGGAGGGCGGATTTGGGGCCATCCAGGAGTGGACCTCTCTGTTGTCCTGGCGCTCTGCCCGGCCTGGAAAGATGAGGGCAGGAGCAGGCTCATTCGGCGCGAGCAGGGCCGTACTCATGGTGCAGGTACCCTGCGCCAAGGCGGCATGCAGCGCCGAGTCCTTACGCCCCTCGGTCCAGATGGGTCTGATTTGGTACTTCATGGACTTCGACTCTCGAGAGGGTCGCGATGACGGGAGAGGCGCATGACGCTGCGGTGGGGCACCGTGGTGCTGCTGGTGTTGATGGGCTCGGGCTGTGCGGCCTCCAGCGCGGTGCGACTGGATACGGGCGAAGGACGGCCCATTGTCTACGAGCCACGCACCGATGACGAGCCGGCGAGGCTCGACGCCGACGAGTTCACCGAGACTGTCCAGCAGTTGGCGCGCACCGCGCCTCTTCCCTCTCGGCCGAGGGATACCGCGATGCGGCTGTTCAACCTCGAGTCCCCTCGTGCCGCCACTCGTGCGCGGGGACGCCTGGGACTGGTCTCTGTCGAGGAGCCGCGGCGAGGCCGCATTCTCGTGGCCGAAGCGCCGGACGCGGAGACGGAGCTGGCGAGTGCTTACGGACGCTGGTGCCAACGCCAGGAGCAATCCCGAGACTGCCTCCACTTGCTGGACGAGGGCGTCACCCTGGATGAGGAGGGCAAGCGCATCCTGGCCTTCCGCCTGGCTCTGGATTCGGTCTGGGATGAAACGGCCGAGGCCTTGGAGGGGCTGACGGACAAGGAGTCGATGATGACGATGCTCGCCACGACGGGCGCGGTCTACTTCGCCTTGTGGCTGGTGCCTGAACCCCTGCTTTCAAAGGGCATCGCCGCGACGCTGACGGTAGCGCTCATCGCGTACTTGGGATGGGACACGGTGTGGAGCCTGGTGCAGGGCTGGAGGGTGTTGGCGAAGGAGGTAGAGGAGGCAACCGCCTTCGACGGGATTCAGGACGCGGGCGAGAAGTATGGAGAGGTGATGGGGAGGAATGCCGCGCGGGCGTTCGTCATGCTGGCGATGGCGGCGCTGGGGAGCACGGCGCAGACGCTGGGGGCGCGGATTCCCACGCTCCCTGGCTCCGCACAGGCTGCGCTGGTGGGAGCAGGGCAGGGTGGCTTCAGGTTGTCGGCAGCGGGGCAGGTCACCTCCGTGGCGGTGGCAGCGGGAGGCGTCATCACCATCGCCCTGGACCCGGACGCTGTCGCGGAGACGGCAAGCGGTACGCGGGCCGTAGTGTCCGAGCCGGTGGCGACCAGTGCCCACGAGCACCACATCGCCACCAACAAGTGGTGGGACTCCTTCAACAACGGTGGTCCGTGGTCACCGGAGTTCAAGAAGCTCTTCGACCGGGCGGGCATGTCCCTCAATGACTCGGTCAACAAGGTCCGCGTACCTGGACACAAGGGGCCTCACCCAGAGGCATACCATCGTGATGTGTTCAGGCGGCTGAACGAGGCGATGGAAGACTGTAGCAGTATGCAACAATGTCGTGAGTCACTCACCAGCGCCCTGAAGAGACTTGCCGCGGAGATTGCTACTCCTGGCTCCAAACTCAACGGACTGGTGACTCGGACTTGAAATGGGATGGAGCCATCATGGCGATGCGGTACTTCGAGTTGCTTGACGACGTCTCCTCTCCTGGTCGATGGAGCCTGGGCGACCCGACTGACGAGACAGGGAGAGAAGTCGCCAACCCATGGATGTTCAGGAAGGGTGAGCCGGTCCAGGTCGAAGGGCGCCTGACGATTCCGATCGACCGGTCGGGCAAGCCGAACGACTTCTCCATGGCGGGCATTGGCGTCACGCCTGTCGTTCACGCGAAGGTAGTCGCGGTGCTCGCCAGTCTTGCGCCCGATGACGTTCAGCTCTTCCCTGTGAAGGTCGCCTCGGAGTCCGAGCCGTATTTTCTCGTCAACGTGACCCGTACCATCCGGTGCATCGACGACAGCACGTCGGAGGAGGTGCGGTACTGGACGCCGGAGGATGGGCGCCCGGAGAAAGTCGGCAAGTATCGCGGCGTGTCGGGCATGCGAATCGATCCGGCGAAGGTGGGCGATGCGAAGGTGTTCCGGACCTGGGGGTGGAGTATCGCGCTCATCGTGTCCGAGGACATCAAGGAGGCGCTGGAGCGAGCGGGCGTCTCGGGGGCGAAGTTCATGGAGGTCACCGGTCCGAGCGCCATCAGTCCGGAAGAGCGAGAACGCAACCATCAGCTCATGGCTCTGGCGGATCAGTCAGACGCTGCCCGCGGCGTCTTCTGGCGCACCCTGGGAAAATTGGATGATGAGGTCATCATTCCCATTGTCGTCGGAGGAAACTGGCCGGCCCGGCGTCAGATGTGGCGTGTCATCCACCGCGAGAATGGGCGAACCCTGCTGGTGACGCACGGG
Organism: Myxococcus eversor; assembly: GCF_010894455.1. Taxonomy (GTDB): domain Bacteria; phylum Myxococcota; class Myxococcia; order Myxococcales; family Myxococcaceae; genus Myxococcus; species Myxococcus eversor. The sequence continues at coordinate 522,253 of NZ_JAAIXY010000005.1, forward strand.
CTCTCGGACTTCTTCGTCGTGGACGGAGTGGATCCCGAGCCGTCCGTGGGCTTCGGCCTGGAACTGGCCTTGGAGACGAACGAGCCCCAGGCGCACGTCGAGAAGAGCTGGCTCCTGTTGTTGCTGGAGCGGGTGGGGGACGAAATCGCGGAACACGAAAGCGTGCGCGAGAAGGTGAAGGCAGGCTTCCTATCCATGGAAGTTTCAGGCCAGGGAATGCCCGAGCCTCTGCTGACGAAGGAGGGCAGGGTGGGGGTGTTGCTAGGCATGGAGTCGAGCACGTTGCCAGGCCGCTTCACCATGCCGGCCGGAGAGGTCCGGCTGGTCACCGTGAAGGTGCTGATGCCCGCGGAGCTCGCATATCTGCTCGAACACGGAACGCGCGGCCGGGACGAACTGGTGCGGCGCTTCGCCCAAGCCGGACAGGAACATGTGTCTCGCGCGTGGCGTAAGACCGTGGTGTGACGGCCTCATCCGTGGATGACGTGACGCTGGGCGTGATCCGCTTCAGTTGAGACCAAGGAAGAGGCGGTTGCCCACCTGGAGCGCGGTCCGTTTTCACCCTGGAGGCGGAGCGCGCACCCATCAGGTGTCGTGGGGTAAACCAGCCCCAGGTGCCTGCCTGACTCCACACCTGACGCGGGCGAACACGTCGAGCTCGACAGTCCTCTTGAGCAACTCAGTCCAGTCCGTTCGCTGTGCTATGCCCCGGCGCATGGAAATCTTCCGACTTGCGGATACGGTCGAGTTGAACAACGCATGGCTCGTCGGATTGAGCGTGACATTGTTGCTGCTCGTCCTCTGGGCCGTGCTCGTGGCCTCCAGTGCGCTGCTGTACCAGGGCATCCGGCTGATGGGTGTGAAGGCGCTGGAGCCGATGGCGGATGCGCTTCGCAAGCGCGCCCGGCTGAGCGCCGCCCTCCTGTCCTTCGTGGTGGTCATCGTCGGCATCGCCGTGCTGGGCTTCTCCCTGTGGGCGAAGAAGGACCTGGAGCCCCCCTTCAATGCCTTGCTGGCGGGGGTGACGGTGGAGGGGCTGTCGGCCCTGGGGCGCGGAGCGGGGCTGCTGGTGCTCTTGCTGACGGCCTTCCTGGTGTTGGATCGGACGGCACGCCAGCTCCTGATGCGGCTCGAGCGCAAGGTGAACGAGTGGCAACTGCGCCCGGAGCACAGGGCACATGCCCAGAAGGCGATGGAGCAGGGACCCGGCTTCATCAAACTGGTGCTGGCCTACTTCGCGGTGGGCGTGGCGGTCACCTCGCTGCAACCCCCGGCCGCGTTCGACTGGCTCGTTGGCACCACCGTCTTCGTGTTGCTGTGCATCAGCGGTGGGCGCCTGGCGGTGTCCTTGCTGCACCTGATGTCGGGTCGGCTGGTCGATTCCTGGCGGGCGAAGAGCACGGCCACGAAGTACGAGGAGTACTTCATGGCCCTCAGCCGGCTGCTGCCGGTGGGGCAGCGGAGCCTGGAGGCCATCGTCTACATCTCGGTGGCGACCCTCATCATCCGTCGGTTCCAGGGCCTGGAGCCCTTTGCTCCGTACGGGCCGGTGCTCATCCGCGTCATCGCCCTGTTCTTCGCCGCCAGCGTCGCCGTGGAGTTCGTCCGGCTGCTCATCGCCCGGGCCTTCAAGGTGGACGGTCTCGACCTGGATGACAAGGCCCGGCGGCGCAACACCTTCGTTGCCCTCATCCAGCGAGCCTCCACGTACCTGGTCTACTTCCTGGTGGGGATGATGGTGCTCAGCGACCTGGGTGTGGACCCCACCCCCATCCTCGCTGGCGCCGGCATCGTCGGCCTCACCGTGGGTCTGGGCTCACAGGCCATCGTCACGGACATGGTCAACGGCATCTTCCTGCTCTTCGAGGACCAGATTCTGAACGGCGACTACATCCGCATCAACGATACCGAGGGCGTGGTGGAGGAGATAACGCCTCGCATCACCCGCATTCGAGACCGCTTCGGGCGCCTTCACATCCTCCGCAATGGTGAAGTCAAGAATGTCATCAATTACAGTCGCGGCTGGACGCTGGCGGTCGTGGACATGGCCGTGGCCTATGAGTGCGACCTGAAGAAGGTGCTGGATGTGATTGGCCAGGTCTGCGAGCAGGTGCCCTTGCTGTCGGCGGGCAAGGTGTCCGAGATGCCCAAGCTGCTGGGTATCGAGAGCATGGACGAGAGCTGGATGACCATTCGCATTGAAGCCAAGGTCCAGCCAGGGACGCACTTCGACGTGAAGCGGCTGCTCAATCGGCTGCTGTTCGACGCCTTCAACGCCAACGGCCTGGAACTTCCCTATCCCAAGTCGGTGCAATACGAGGGGACCACGGCGCTTCCCGCCACCGCCGCCGCGCCGCCGGAGGAGGAGCCCCAGGCCATTGCCGCCTCGGTTCGGTAGTCCTCGTGTCAACGGGGGCGCACCGCGCCTCTCTCCTCGCGGACGAGGGACGCCGCGATGCGGCCGCGGGGAGGCGAGGCCGTGCTTGCGCAAGCGGTAGTACCAGCGTCGGCACGCTGAAGTGCCGCGTGCGCTCGGTTGCGAGCGGGCGGAACTTCTGCCGCGCCAGCTCCCTCCGTGCGCCCCGCGCCTCTCCGCGCGTCAACTGGCGGTGCACCACCGGGCCGATGACCTGGCTGCTGAAGATTGCAAGCTCCTCGCCGTGGTCCTTCGGGACGAGCTCGTCCATGGAGGCCTTCCTCCCGCCGCTGCGTCCATCGCGGCTTTCGCGGGAGGTGCCCCCTTTGCATCCGCTTGCGCCGCCGGGAACGTGCCCAACACGGTGGGCTGATAACCGAGCAGGTAGCGCCCGGTGGGATGCGCCCCGGGGCGAGGCGTAGCCGTCGGTGTAGGCGACCTCGTCATCGCCGGCCGAGCGCACCCGGAAGGTGTCCAGCACCGTCTGCCGCGGATCGGCCGCCGGGGGTGGCCGGCCCGCGCGCGGAGCCGAGCCGCAGCCGCCTGCCCCGCACGTCGTCCGCCTCCCGCAGCGGTCCGGTGGGCGCGGCGTCGAGCGCCACCGTACGCGCCTTGCCCGTCACCAGGCGGTACAGCTCGCCGCTGCCGCTGCCGCTGCCGCTGCCGCTGCCGCTGCCGTCCGCGGCCAGCGGCGCCGAGACGCCCATCCCCAGGGACGCGAAGGCGCCCACCGGCTGGGCGACCCACCCGTCGCCGGTGTTGGCGTACAGCGTCGAGGTGCCGCTGCCCGGGCTGTAGAGTAGCGCGTCGGCGAGGCCGTCCTTGTTGGCGTTGGTGAAGGTGACGTGCAGCCCCTGGATGGAGGCGAGCTGCTGCCATTGAAACATTGAAGCCGTGATGACTGGCGAGGGTGGCTGACTCAGCAGGTCGGAGGATGATGGTGCCAAGTCAGCTCAAGCAAGCCGATTTGCTCATCAATGCTGGCGCGACACACGGCCGAGCAGGGACAAAATGGCGGCTGAGCCTGCCCGACTTGCAAGGTTGGGGTTGAGGCATCACCCCCTGGAATATTCGGCTCAAGCACCTGAGAGGTTCTGGAGCAACCTGGCAGGAACGAGGACCTGCGAGGTCAAGACAGTGCCAGAAATGAGAGGAGGGGCTGATGGAAGATCCCCATCAACCCCCCTCTGGTCATCGGAAACGAGGGACGACCAGCCTCGACAGCTGGCGTCAACACGGCTGACTACTAACGAGCCTTCGGGCCGCCGCGAACGTGGAGCTTGATCTTCATGTCGTGCCTCCTTTCAAATTGAACGCTAAGTGTAATCGAAGCTGGATGTCAAATCGAACCAAGGAACAAAATGTGGCGCATTGCGGCGATGCGGGCGAAGTCTCGTGTCGCATCGATGTGCACGTATTCAGCCAAGGGGCGCGTGAATCACAAGGCAGTGGCCGAGGTGTTGACCCGGCGCGGCCATCAAGGCGACTTTGGTTCGCGGACCATGGCATGTCCCTTCGCGCGGACCCTTCGTTCCCTGCACCACGAGTCGGACACGCGCCTCGTGTTCGTCGCTCTGACGGGAGGGTGGCTGACTCAGCAGGTCGGAAGGTGATGGTGCCAAGTCATCTCAAGCAGGCCGAGTTGCTCATCAATGCTGGCGCGGCACACGGCCGAGCAGGGACAAAATGCCGGGCGAACCCGCCCGACTTGCGGCGTTGGGATTGAGGTGCCGCCCAACTTTGGGAAGCCACGAGACTGGTACAACAGCCACCCAGGAGCGCCCTGGAATATTCGGTTCAAGCGCCTGAGAGGTTCTGGCGCAACCTGGCAGGCACGAGGACCTGTGAGGTCAAGACGTTGCCACAAACGAGAGGAGGGGCTGATGGAAGATCCCCATCAACCCCCCTCTTGTGATCGAAAACGAGGGACGCCCAGCTTCGACAGCAGGCGTCAAAACGACTGACTACGAACGCGCCTTCGGACCGCCGCGAACGTGGAGCTTGATCTTCATGTCGTGCCTCCTTTCAAATTGAACGCTAAGTGTAATCGAAGCTGGATGTCAAATCGAACCCAAGTACAATATGTGGCGCATTGCGGCGATGCGGGCGAAGTCCCGCGTCGCATCGATGTGCACGTATTCAGCCAAGGGGAGCGTGAATCACAAAGCAGTGGCCGAGGTGTTGACACGGCGCGGCCATTAAGGCGACTTTGGTTCGCGGACCATGGCATATCCCTTCGAGCGGACCCTTCGTTCCCTGAACTACGAGTCGGACACGCGCCTCGTGTTCGTCGCTCTGATGGTGTTGTGCGTCGGCGGGCTCATCGTCTGGTCGCTGTTCGCCAAGGTCCCGCTCGTCAAGGCCAGCTCACAGGCCCGGATCGAGCCACACAACGCCGTCCATCGCATCGAGCCGCCCAGCGCGGGCAGGGTCGTGCTCTCGCATCTCAAGCTCGACCAGCAGGTCAAGGAAGGCGACCTCCTCATCGAGTTCGACGCACGGGCCGAGCGCCTCGAGCTCGAGCGGAGCAAGGCGACGCTCGCCGCGACCGAGAAGGAACTCGCTATCATCCGCCAGCAGATCACCAACAAGCGCGAAGAGGCGGCTTTGACGGCAGGGGTGGACGAGGTCGCGGTCAAGGAGGCGCTGGGGAGGGAGCAGGAGCTCGTGCCCAGGCATCGGCTCGCGGTGGAACGCGAGCAGCTGGCCCTCAAGAGCCCGACTGGCGCGGTCTCGGAGATGGAGAAGCTCGAGCGCACGACCGATGTTGACGCGCTCAGCTTCGCGCAGACGGCGCAGGGCCTGGCGCTCACCCGACTGCGGCGCGAGCAGAACGTGCGCCGTCAAGCCTTCGCCGCGCAGCTGCTCGGACTCGAGCGCGAGGAGCTGGGCGCCGAGGGGCGGATCCGGGAGCTCCGGGGCGCCATCGACCGCCTCGAGTACCAGATCGAGCGGAAGCTGTATCGGGCGCCGGCCACGGGCCACCTGGTCGACGTGGCGGAGCTCGGCTCGGGAGCGTTCATCGCCGATGGGCAGCGGGTCGGCACCATCGTCGCGAGCAATGCCGAGGTGCGGGTGCGCGCCCGTTTCCCGAAGGAGGTCGTCGGATTGATCCAGCCCGGCCAGACGGCGCGCCTCAAGCTCGACGGCTACCCGAACACCATCTACGGGACGGTCCCCGCCAGGGTGACGGCCGTCGGGACCGAGCCCGGCCAGACGGCCACGCCCGAGGCCATCCCCGGTACGGTGCGCGTCGAGCTCAAGTTCGCACCGCCGGACGACCCACGCATCCAGCTCCGTCACGGCATGACCCTGGTGGTGGAGGTCGAGGTCGCGCGGGCATCGCCTGTCGCGCTGCTGATGCGGTCGCTCGGCGAATGGAACCCGCAGCCTGAAGAGCCGCCCACGAGCGTGTTTCAGCCCGAAGCCGAGGCCCGCTGACCATGACTCCTCCCAGGGTCCGGCGCTCGATCATTCCCGAGGTCATCCAGATCTCGGCGACGGACTGCGGTCCCGCTTCGCTCAAGAGCCTGTTCGCGGGAATGGGCGTCGAGCTCAACTATCGCGTCCTTCGCGAAGTGTGTCAGACGGACGTCGACGGCACCTCGATCGTCACCTTGGATGAAGTCGCCAACCAGCTCGGGCTCGACTCCGAGCAGGTGATGCTTCCGCTCGATCACGTGGTGGTCCCTGAAGCCAAGGCGCTCCCCTCCATCATCGTCACGCTCAGCGCGGGAGGACGGCCGCACTTCGTGGTGCTGTGGAAGCGCATCGGCCCATTCGTCCAGGTCATGGACCCGGCGGCGGGCCGTCACTGGACCCGGATCTCGACGCTGCTGGGCCACCTGTACCAGCACACCACGTCCGTTCCGGCGACCGGCTGGCGCGAATGGGCCGGGTCCGAGGAGGCGGTCGCGACGTTCGAGCGCCGCCTGCTGAACCTGGGTGCCACGCAGGCGCGGGCGCTGGTGGCCCGGGCGCTCGAGGACACCGGGTATCTGTCCATCGCCAGGCTCGACGCCGCGTGCCGGGCGTCCGAAGCGATGATCCGCGCGGGCGCCGTCCGGCGAGGAGCGACCGCGGCGGGTCTGCTGCAATCCATGATTGCGAAGGACGCTTCCGGCGAAGTGCCCATTCCCGCTGCCTATTGGTCCGTTCGCCCCAACCCCGAGGTGGACGGCGAGCTGTCGATGACCGGCGCGGTGCTGATGCGGATTCGCGGTTGGCGCGAAGAGGCTTCGCGCACAGGTGAAGACGCGCCGAGAGCCGTGCTCGCCAGCGACCTGGCGACGGAGCTCGTCGCCAGACAGGTGAGCCCGGCGCGAATGCTGCTCCGCCTGCGAGGCGAGGATTCGTGGGTCGTTCCGGGCCTGATCGCGGTGGGACTGGTGTTCGCCACCTTCGGGCGGATCCTGCAAGCGTTGATGCTCCGTGGCGTGCTCGACCTGGGGCGCGACCTCGGCACGTTCGCGCAGCGTGCGACGGGCATGGCCGTTCTCGCGGGCGTCGCGCTCTGCTTCATGCTCATCCAGATCCCCATTTCCTTGGGACTGCTCGGCATCGGCCGCCGGCTCGAGGTGCGGCTGCGGAAGGCCTATTTCGAGAAGCTCCCCGAGATGGAGGACCGCTATTTCCAGAGCCGGCTCGCCTCCGACATGGCGTCTCGCACGCACAACATCCAGGCGATGCGGTCGCTGCCGCAGTTGCTCGCGCAGGCCGCCATCCTGTCGCTCGAGGTCGCGAGCATCACCGCCGCGCTCATCTGGGCCGCACCGTACGCATGGCACATCGTGCTCGGGCTCGCGGCGGTCACGCTGCTCGTGCCCCTGGTCGCGCAGAAGCTGCTCTTCGAGCCCGACCTGCGCGTGCAGATGCACTCAGGCGCGCTCAGCGGCTTCACCCTGAACGCGCTCGTCGGGCTCACGCCGATCCGCATCCACGGCGCCGAGCGGTCGCTGCGCCGCGCGCAGGAGACCTTGCTCGTCAGCTGGACCAAGGCCCGCTATTGGGTCCAGACGCTGTCGGTCGGGTTCGAAGGCGGGCTGATGCTGGTGAGCTACGGCCTCGTCATGCTGCTCGTCTACTCGTACCTCGCCGGCACCGAGCGGGCTTCGCTGGTGTTGCTGGTCGTCTATTGGGCGCTGCGCTACCCCATCCTCGGCCAGCGGCTGATGGTGCTGAGCCGCGCGTTCCCGAATGCGATGAACCGGGTTCGCCGGCTCCTCGATATCATCGGCGACATCAAGGAGCCGACGGCACGGACCGAGTCGCCGGTGCAGGCGCCTGTCGCGCCCGCGGGCGCCGCGAGCGGCGTTTCGATCGTGATGGAGAAGGTCCGCGTGAAGGGCGGCGGTCACACCATCCTCGACAAGGTCTCCTTGAAGATCGCCCCCGGCGAGCACGTGGCCGTGGTCGGTGTCTCCGGCGCGGGCAAGTCGACGCTGGTCGGCCTTCTGCTCGGCTGGCTCCGGCCGGCGCGCGGTGAGATCAAGGTCGACGGGCAGGTGCTCGACCAGGCCGCTGTCGAGCGGCTGCGGCGCACCACGGCCTGGGTGGACCCGGCGATCAGTCTCTGGAACCAGAGCCTCATCGACAACATCCGGTATGGCAACGATGGCGCGCACGGCTGGGCACTGTCTGGGGCGCTCAAGGGCGCCGAGATGCTCGACATCCTCGAGGCGCTTCCAGACGGGCTGCAGACGTCGTTGGGCGAAGGCGGAGGGCTTGTCTCCGGCGGCCAGGGTCAGCGCGTGCGCCTGGCGCGCGCGATGCTCCGCTCCGGCGTGCGCCTGGCCATCCTCGACGAGCCCTTTCGCGGTCTTGATCGCGACCGGCGCGCGCGGCTCCTCGCCGAGTCCCGGCGGCTCTGGGCAGACATCACGCTCCTCTGTGTCACCCACGACGTCGAGCACACCCAGGAGTTCGATCGCGTGCTCGTGGTCGAGAACGGTCGGATCCTCGAGAACGGGCCGCCGAAGGAGCTGCTCGCGAACAAGGAGTCGCGGTACTCCGTGCTCCTTCGCGCCGACCAGGAGAATCGCACGCTGCTCTGGGGCGGCGGGCACTGGCGCCATTGGTGGCTTTCGGACGGCCAACTGGTGGAGAGGCCGGCGCCGAAGCCGGTGGAGACGCCGGTCGCGAAGCCCGCCGCGGGCGAGCTGGAGCTGGTGGGATGACGCGCTCGCACTCCGACCTGTTGTGGCCGGTCGAGCGACTGCCCGATGCGCTGGAGCAACTGGCGCAGAGGCAGGGCTATGGCAGGGCCGCGGGTGAGATCGCTCCGCCCGCGGCGGCCGTCGAGCCGAGCCGGGTCTGGATGTTCGCGCTCGGAGATCGACTCGGCGTGGAGCTCGAGCCGATCACGCCGCTCTACCACGAGCTGCCCGACGTCCTCGAACGCGCCGCGCCCTGCATCCTCCAGGTCCGGCGAGACGGCGTCCCGTCCTATCTGGTGCTGCTGGGCACGCGGCGCGGGAAGCTGCGCCTGCTCGCGCGCGACGCCACGGTGGTTTCGCTCCCGACGAAGAGCGCGCTCGCGCTCCTGCGCGAAGAGCAGGAAGCCACCGTCGCCGAGGTGGACCAACTGCTCGGCGGTGTGGAGATGTCGCCCCGTGCGCGCGAGCGCGCCCGCTCACGGATGCTGCTGCAGCGGCTCGGCCAGGCGCTGCTGCGCACCGGCTGGATCATGCGCCCCAGGCGCACCGCGAGCCGGCGGACGCTGCTCGGCGACATCCCCTCGCTCGCCGTCGGCATCCTCGTGAGCCACACGCTCCTCTCGGTGGTGCTGGCGGGCTCGTTCTGGTTGCTCGGTCGCGCCGCGCTCCAGGCCCACCTCGAGACCGGCTGGTTCCTGGGGTGGATCGCCGTCATCGCGTGCGCGATTCCGCTGCGCATGCTCGAGGTGTGGTGGCAGGGCGTGTTCTCGATCCGGCTCGGAACGCTGCTGAAGCAGCAGCTCCTCGCGGGAACCCTCAAGCTGACCCCCGACGAGGTGCGGCTCGACGGCATCGGCCGCCATTTCGGCCGCGTCGCCGAGGCCGAGGTCGTCGAGCAGCTCGCGGTCGGCGGCGCCCTGCTCGCGGTGTTGTCGCTCGTCGACTTGATCATGGCGGGCGTCATCCTCGTGCTCGGGGCGGGAGGGTGGCCCCAGGCGATGGCGCTCGTCCTGTGGGTCGTGGTCGCGTTCGTCCTCGCGCGCCGCCACTATGGTGTCCAGCGGGAGTGGTCGAGCGCGCGCGTCGAAATCACCCACGACCTGCTCGAGCGCATGCTCGGCCATCGGACGCGGCTGGCGCAGCTTCCACTCGAGCGCTGGCATGATGGCGAAGACCTCCGCTTGAGCTCCTACTCCGAGATCTCGAAGGAGATGGATCGCCGGACCATGCAGTTGACCGCGCTCCTGCGCGACGGCTGGTTGGTGCTCGGCCTGCTGACCTTGCTGCCGGGTTTCAGCACCGGTACGGCCAATGCCAGCGCGCTGGCGGTGGCCGTGGGCGGCATCTTGCTCGCGCTGCGCGCCTTCGACGAGGTCTCCGTCTACTTCCAGCAGGTCTCCCAGGCGGCGGTGTCGTTCGAACAGATCCGCGACTTGTTGCTCGCGGTGGGCCGCCCCGAGCTCGAATCGAAAGTTCCTCTCGAAATGGAGGGGGGCAAGCCCACCGACGCCGACGGCGGAAGCCTCATCGAGGCGCGGGGCGTGACCTTCCGGCACGACGCGCGCACCCGGCCGGTGCTCGAGAACTGCTCGTTCCAGATAGCGCAGGGCGACCGCATCCTGCTGGAGGGCCCATCGGGCGGTGGCAAGTCGACGCTGGTGTCGCTGCTCACGGGCATGAGGAGGCCGCAGGGCGGGGTGATGCTGCTGCACGCGTTGGACCGCGCGACGTTCGGCTCCTCGGGCTGGCGCAAGCGCATCACCGCCGCGCCTCAGTTCCACGAGAACCACGTCCTGTCCGGCAGCTTCGCGTACAACCTCCTGCTCGGGCGCGAGTGGCCGACCTCGCCCGAGCTGCGGACCAAGGCCGCCGCGCTGTGCAAGGAGCTCGGGCTGGACGAACTGGTCGCCAAGATGCCCGCCGGCCTCGAGGAGATGATCGGCGAGACCGGCTGGCAACTCTCGCACGGCGAGAAGAGCCGGCTCTACATCGCACGCACGCTGTTGCAGGGGGTCGAGCTGGTCATCCTCGACGAGAGCTTCGCCTCCCTCGATCCCGAGACCATGCGGGTCGCGCAGCGCTGCGTCCTCAACCACGCGAAAGCCCTCGTGGTCGTCAGCCACCCATGAGCCTTCGACTCACGCTCGCACTCCTCGCGACGACCTGCTCCGGTTGTGGGCTGGTCCGTCCCGTCGTCGTCACACCGCCTCAGGCGCCAGGCAGCTACTCGACCTCCGTCGAGCCGAGCACCGAGCCGCCTCCACCGTCCAGCGCACCCGAGGGTGAGGCTCCAAGCCCTCGGCCGCCGAAGGAGGAGGGCGCACCCTCGCGGCCCGCCGAGCACGTCACCCGGGACGAGGTCTGGTGGTCGGCGTTCGCCGATCCGGCGCTCGACACGGCCATCCAGGAGTGCTTCGCCAACAGCCTGGTCCTGCACGACGTGCGGGATCTGATCTACGAGAACCAGCTCGACCCCAACGTGCCGCAAGGTTGGTGGTACCCGCTCCAGGTCGGCATCCTCAACCCGGCGGGGCTGAGTCATGTGGTCGCCATCGTTCCGCCCGCGCCGGCAACCCAGGCCAGGTACAGCATCGCCACCGCCGATGTCGGCGTGACCTACCAGGTCGACCTGTTCGGAAACCTCGCCGCGCAGCGGAGCGCGGGAATGAACTTCGCCGAGCAGCAGCGGCAGCTCACCGAGGCCCGCGTCCAGGACCTCGCGCAGCGGATCACCCAGGTCTGGTTCGACATCCTCGAGGCCCGCGCGCTCCGGGACCTCACGCTGCGGCAGATCGACTACAACAAGGAGCTGCTGCGGCTGATTCAAGCGCGGTTCGAGCAGCACCTCACGCCCCGGCTCGCGGTGCTGCAGCAGGAGCAGTTGCTGCTGAACCTCGAAGCGCAGGTGCCGCTGATCTCCGCCCGGAGCGCGCTCTTGAATTCGGAGCTGAAGGCGCTGCTGGGCCGGGTCCCCAATCCCGCGGACGACATCGTCCCCCTCGAGCGACAGCTCCCCGATCTCCCGCCTCCGCCCAGACTCGGAACGCCAGGAGACCTGAACGCGAACACGCCGGAGATGCGGCTCCAGGAGCTGCGCGTCGCCGAGGTCGAGCACCGCATCAACGCGAACCGGGCGAGCTGGCTTCCGACAATCGAACTGGTGGGCAGCGTGGGCGCCGCGAAGGTCGGCCCCTCGGAGCCGGTCCTCCACCAGTCCGTCGTCGGCGTGAACCTGACCTGGGCCTTTTTCGATGGAAGGCGATTCACCGAGCACATGCGCCTGCCGATCCAGCTCCACCGTCGCCACGTCCAATACCAGCTCGCGCTGAACACCGCGATCGGGCGGGTGCAGGATGCCGTGGTCCAGGAGGAGACCGGGGCGACGAACCTGCGCGCCCTGCGCGCGCAGGTCCAGCTCGGGCAGCGGCTCCTGGACGAGGCGAGGCGGCTCTTCGAGCAGGGGCTCTCGGACTATCTGACGGTGCTCTCCGCCCTGACGAATCTGGTCGGGCTCGAGCGCGCGAGTCTGCAAGCGCAACGGGTGCTGCTCAACCATCGCGTCGCGGTCTATCGTTCGCTCGGCGGCACCTGGTCGCGCGACGTCACACTCAATCGGGAGTGAAAAGCCATGGCACAGCTGCAAGCGGATGAGATGCTCTACATTCCCAATCGAAAGCGGCTCACGCACGACCGGATCGACGCGGGGAATGGCCAGCAGGTCCTGCACCTCTTCTATGGCGAGGTGGAGCTCATCTTCGACGAGCCGGACATCGCGCCCTTGGGCGAGAAGCTGATCCAGGTCGAGCAATTTCAAGCCTCCGACGCCATGGCGTGGTCGGACGGCGCGCCCCATTCCTGGGACAAGATCCGGGACCTGCTCGAAGCCTTGATTGAACAGCGGGTGCTGCGGCGGGTCTCGGATGCGCCCACGGGCCGCACCACGGTGTCCTACCCTGAGCGGTTGGGTGAGGTGCCAGCCGGGCGTGAGCCGCTCACGTTCAGCGCCCACGACAATCGTTGCCCCGTGCTGACCGAACAGGCGTACGGACGGGCGTTGGAGCTGTCGAACCTCGAGGTCGTCGTTCCGGTCTACCGCGTGGCGCATCCGGCGCTCGACGGTGACGGCCGGCAAGTGGGCGAGAACAACGTCGGACCGCGCACCTTGTTCCTCGACCTCCCCACCGTGCGCAAGCAGTGCCACTACGCGGGGAGCCGGTACCAGAACGAACTCCCGATGAACGTGACCGCGATGAAGGGCATGGCGCGTCAGTGGCCGGACCTGCTCTCGCTGACCGAGCAGTTCCGCAAGGCCTTCTTCGCGCGCATGCCGCCCCGGACCCCGGGCGTGCTCACCGCGGGCGAGCTCCACATGATGGTCGTCTGCACGCTCGCGTCGGTCGGGTACGTGATGGTGCGGGGCACCCATCCGGTGCCGAACGGAGAGCTCGACAGCGGGCTCGCGGCCATGTTCCGGCTGATCGACGGAGTTCGCCTGGTCACCAACGACCTGGTGCGAGATACCCCCGAGCAGCCCGTCACCGTGCAAACCATCGTGGACTATGCCGAGCGTCACGCGGTCTTCAATGGTCCGCACGGCGTGTGCGCCGGGCCGCCGGCGCTGATCAACGAATATATGCAGGTGTTGACCGGCGTGGCCCCTGCACCGATTGAAGCCCAGCCCGACATCGCGGCGCGCCTCGGCGATCTCGACGCCGCGATCGATTATGGCCTGCTCGGGCAGCGCGTCGAAGCGGTGGTCCGCTTCCTCGGCGCGACCCAGGGGCTGCTCCACGAACGGCTCCGGGCGGCGTTCGCCGGACACCTCCCGCGCACCGCGCTGCAAGAGTTCGTGGAGGCGCCGATCGATGTCGCGCGCTACCCGTTGCTCCGGGACGATTTCCCACTCGCGGAGACCTACCAGCGCGAGATCAAGCTCAGCCGCTGGTTGTTCGCGCGCATCGGCGAGGCGTTCCCCGGCACGCCACAGGGCACCTCGCTGGACGAGCTGGCGAAGCTGGATCCCGCCGAGCAGGACACGAGCCGGCGGCGACTGGCCGAGCTCTTCGCGCACGGGCTGCCGGCAGACGCGGTCGTGGCGGAGCCCCTCCGCGGCGAGCTCGCTGGCGTCGCTGCCAGCGCGTTCGCCCTCGAGCGCCGGTGCCTGCGCGTCGTCGAGCGCGAGCAGGCGATGCTGAACCAGCGGCTCCGGCGCCCGGATTCCCCCCTGACCGGCATGGACCTGGCTGTGTTCACGCGGCCGCGCAATGGCCCCCCGTTGGCGGAGACCCTCGCGCGCGGCCTGGGCGTCTCGGTCACCAGCGACTCTGCCTCGACCGTGCTGGGCTACGGTGGGAGCAGCCTCACGTTGAAGGACTAGAGGGTTCGATGCATCCAGAGCTTGTCCGCCGCTTCCACGAACCGATTCGCGATGAGGCCGCGCGCCGGTATGGCCTGTCCCCCGAGCAGCTCACCGAGCTCCAGGCCTTCGAGAACTTCGTCTACGAGGCGCAGAACGACGACGGCGAAAGCCTTATCTTGCGCATCTCGCACAGTACGCGGCGAACGATTGACTACACGCTGGGGGAGGTCGAGTTCGTTCGCTATCTGGCCGCCGCGCGCATTCCCATCGCCTCGCCGATCCTCTCCGATTCGGGGCAGTTCGTGGAGCGGATCGAAGACCGCGAGCCCGGAAGCTACTTCGTCGCCACCGCGTTCGAGCGCGCGCCGGGCATCGTCTTCGACGACGCGCCTCCGCTCAAGGAGCGCTACTGGAAGGCCCCCCTGTTCCGCGACATGGGCCGGCTGTTCGCGCGGCTCCACAACCGCGCCCAGACCTACGCGCCTTCGAGCCCCAGGCTCAAGCGCCAGGAATGGCATGAGTACGACGTGGTCGACATCGATCGGTTCGCGCCCCCCGAGGAGACGCTCGTGCGCGAGCGCACCGCGGCGATCATCGCGCGATTGAACCGGCTCCCGCGAACACCGGAGAGCTACGGGCTGATCCACGCCGATCTCCACATGCACAACTTCTGCTTCGCCGAAGGGAAGATCACCGCGTTCGACTTCGACAACTGCGAGTACGCGTGGTTCGTCAAGGACATCGCGGTCCTCCTCTTCTACATCGCGCGAGGCGAGGCGCGAGAGGCGCGAGACGAAGCGGTGGCCGCGTTCCTGGGGCCGTTCCTCGAAGGGTATCGAGAGCTCCGACGGATGGATCGCGAGTGGCTCGCGGCCGTGCCGGACCTGCTCGCGCTCCAGCGCTCGATGAACTACGCGCTGTTCCACCAGTATCGCGACCCGGCCGTGCTCGACGAGAGCACGCTCGACCGGTGGGGGCGGTTCCGGCGCGACATCGAAGCGGACACACCCGTCCTGCAGATTGATTTCACGAGCTTCTAGCGCGGGCGCTGTTGCGGGGGAGGGAGGGGTGCAGAGGTGCCGAGGAGGCGCTGCCCACCCTTCCACTGAGCGGCGGTTCAGGCTGATTGGTTCCGGTTCCTCTATAGGGCGGGAGCCGGGAACCGACTCAGCCAAGCCATGTCGAAGGCGGATGCAGGTCCAGTTCATCCGCGCAGCGTCCAGAGCAGGATGCCGAGGAGAGTGACCCCACTCGCCCCCAGCCACAGCAAACAACCCAATTGTCGCGCCAAAGAGCCGAGCTGTTTCTGGAGAGCATCGACCTGCGCCGCAGTGGGAGGGGACTTCGATGCATCGATCTCGGCGTCGCTCGCCGGCGTGAGTTTGAACCAGAAATCCCACCAGACCACTTCGACCCAGCCGTGCTGGGCGCTGTCCCACTTGATGCCAGCGGGCAGCGTGGTCTGCATCGCTGCTCCCTCGGCCATCTCGATGGCGATAGTGGGCAGCCTTCCGGCGTAAACGGGACCAAGGAGGCGCTCGAAGACATCGGGCGATACCCGTAGGTCAACATGAAAGGTGCGCTCTCCCTCGCTGCGGGGACCGAAGGCCCGGAGGAGACCGCCATAGCGCTTGCCCTCCATCTCGATGAACTGACCGATCTCTATACGGACCGTACCAGTCAGATCTTTTAGCCACTCGCCCGTTGCCAAGCAGACGTGTTCATGGGGCGGAGAGCGGACTCGCCAAAGCAAGGTATGCGCGGTCGGGAAGAACGCAGCGGCAGCAGGTGGCTCGCCCTCGCGCGGAAACCCGTACTGCGCATTGAACCCGGTTGGCTCAAGGGTAATGTACATGTGGCCATGTAAGCACGAAGCAGTGACCGTACTGCGGTCGCCGTGTCCAGGCCGGGTCGTGTCCCTATAAGTGTGTAGATGGCGAGGAGGGACGGGCGGGAAAGAGGGAAGCTCCTCGGTGAAACCAACCGAGACGGTCCTCCTTTGGCGAGGAGGCCGAGGAGTTCCCCGCCGTGAACGATACAGACTTTGCCCCGCCCTCGCACGAGGAGGTGCGCACCG
>NZ_JAAIXY010000060.1 GCF_010894455.1 Myxococcus eversor
CCCTCGCGGACGAGCAGCGAGCCCAGCTCTTCCAAAGACAGCGAGTGAGGAGGAGCGAGGACGAGCTTGGAGCCGTGGAGGAGGGCGCCCCAGATTTCGAGGGTGGAGGCGTCGAAGGCGACGGGGGCGGCGTGGAGCCAGACGTCGGAGGCTCCGAAGGAGATGAAGGAAGAAGAGACGAGGCGAGTGACGCCGCGGTGAGGGACGCAGACACCCTTGGGCTCGCCCGTGGAGCCGGAGGTGAACATGACGTAGGCGAGGTCATCCCCCGTCACGGCACCTGCGAGAGGAGAAGAGGGCAGCCGCGCGATGCGAGAAGCCTCCTCATCGATGACGAGGAGGACGGCGCCGAAGGCCGGCAAGTCGTCGACGACGTCGGAGTGGGAGAGGACGACGCCCGCAGCGGACTCGCGAAGGACGAAGGCGAGACGCTCGGAAGGCCAGGCCTTGTCGAGAGGGACGTAGGCGGCCCCCGCCTTGAGGATGGCGAGGAGGGAGACGATGAGGTCCGCGGAGCGGTCAAGGCGGACGGCGACGCGAGAGCCCGGAAGCACACCCAACGAGCGCAGGTAGTGAGCGAGTTGGTTGGAGCGCGAGTCGAGCTGGGCGTAGGAGAGCGACTCCTCGCCGGAGACGACCGCGACAGCGTCGGGCGAGCGAGCAGCCTGCTGAGCGAAGAGGGAGTGAATGGACGCGTCGCGCGGGTAGGCGGACGTGGTGCCGGTCCACCCGGTGAGCACCTGCTGCTTCTCGGGGGCGGACAGCAGGGAAAGCGCGCTCAGCGATTGCTCGGGCTGAGAGACCGCGGCCTCGAGCAGCGCGGAGAAGTGACGGAGCAGTCCCTGCATCGACTCCGCGTCGAAGAGGTCGGTGTTGTAGTTGAGAACACCCGACAGTTGCTCCGCCTCATCGAACAGGAGGCTGAAGTCATACTTCGAGGTGTTGATCTCCGCCTGAATCGGCTTGAGCACCAGTCCGGACAGCGCGAGTGACGCCTCGGGGGCGTTCTGGAGCGTCAGTGTGACCTGGAAAAGAGGGCTACGACTGAGGTCGCGCTGAGGCTGGAGTTCCTCGACGAGCTTCTCGAAGGGGACGTCCTGGTGCTCGTAGGCGGCCAGCGTGGACAGGCGCACCTGCTCCAGCAGTTCACGGAAGGACTGGCTGCCATTGATGCGTGCACGCAGGACGAGCGTGTTGACGAAGAAACCGATGAGGCCTTCGGTTTCAGCGCGGTTGCGATTGGCGATGGGCGAGCCAACGGAGATGTCGTCCTGGCCCGAGTAACGAGAGAGCAGGAGCTGGAAGGACGCCAGCAGCACCATGAAGGGCGTGGCGCCCTCACGCTGGGCAAGGGTCCTCACTGCCTGCGTCAGTTCACGCGACAGCTCGATAGGCAGCACCGCGCCGCGATACGTCTGAACGGCGGGCCGAGGCCTGTCGGTGGGCAGCTCGAGCGAAGTAGCGGCCCCGGCGAGTTGGGTGCGCCACCAGTCGATTTCCGAGGCGAGGACGTCGCCCTGGAGCCACTGTCGCTGCCAGACGGAGAAGTCGGCGTACTGGATGGGCAGAGGCGCGAGCTGGGCGGCCTCGCCACCGGAGAACTGGCGGTAGAACGCCGCCAGCTCGCGGACCATGACGGCGATGGACCAACCGTCGGACGCGATGTGGTGGACGGTGACGAGCAGCAGATGCTGCGCCTCATCGAGGCGGACGAGCGACGTGCGGACGACGGGGCCACGAGCCAGGTCGAACGGACGCAGGGCTTCGGCCGAAGCCAGACGTTGGGCCTCTGCATCGCGCTCCTGCTCGGGCAAGGACGAGAGGTCGACGAGAGGCATCTCCAGCAGGAAGTCCTGCTGGATGAGCTGAACGGGCTGGCCTTCGTGAACGGAGAAGCGGGTGCGCAGGGCCTCGTGGCGCTGAGTCAGCGCACGGAGGGACTGGAGCAGCGCCTCCGAGTTGAGTGCGCCGGAGAGCTTGAGGACCCAGGGGATGTTGTAGGCGGAAGAGCCGGGCTGGAGCTGGTCGAGGAACCAGAGGCGCTGCTGGGCGAAGGAGAGGGGCAGCGGCTGGGCACGGTCGACAGGGACGAGAGCCGGCTGGCGAGACGAGGAGCCGTGGAGCAGCTCCAGCCGCTCAGAGAGAAGCGCGACGGTGGGCGAGGAGAAGAGCTCACCGAGGGGCAACTCAACGTCGAAGGTGGAGCGGATGCGAGAGACGACTTGAGTGGCGAGGAGGGAGTGTCCGCCCAAC
>NZ_JAAIXY010000061.1 GCF_010894455.1 Myxococcus eversor
TCCGCTGGCTCGCCAACGGCTCTCTCGAGTTCCTCGGCCGCTCCGACTTCCAGGTGAAGGTGCGCGGCTTCCGCATTGAGCTGGGCGAAGTCGAGGCCGCCGTCCGCCTCTTCTCCGGCATCCAGGAAGCCGTCGTCCTCGCTCGCGAGGATGTCCCCGGTGACAAGCGCCTCGTCGCCTACTTCACCTCCGCCGAATCCTCCGTCGACGCCTCGGCTTTGCGTGCCTTCCTCCTCCAGCGCCTGCCCGAGTACATGGTGCCGGCCGCTCTCGTCTCGCTCCCGTC
The DNA here is from genome assembly GCF_010894455.1 of Myxococcus eversor. Taxonomy (GTDB): domain Bacteria; phylum Myxococcota; class Myxococcia; order Myxococcales; family Myxococcaceae; genus Myxococcus; species Myxococcus eversor. The sequence goes on from NZ_JAAIXY010000061.1 coordinate 287, forward strand.
CTTCCCTCTCTCCGCCAACGGCAAGCTCGACAGGAAGGCCCTCCCTCCTCCCGACTTCGCCGCCGCCACTTCTGGCGACGACTTCGCTCCGCCCTCCACCCCCACTCAGACGCGTCTTGCCTCCATCTTCGCCGACGTCCTCGGCCTGGAGCGCGTCAGCGTCCACGGCGACTTCTTCGAGTTGGGCGGACACTCCCTCCTCGCCACTCAAGTCGTCTCTCGCATCCGCTCCACCTTCGACGTTGAGTTGCCCCTCGGTGAGCTCTTCTCCTCTCCCACCGTCGCGCTTCTCTCCGAGCGGCTGGAGCTGCTCCACGGCTCCTCGTCTCGCCAGCCCGCCCTCGTCCCTGTCGACCGTGCACAGCCGCTGCCCCTCTCCTTCGCCCAGCAGCGCCTCTGGTTCCTCGACCAGCTCCAGCCCGGCTCTTCCGCCTACAACATCCCCTGGGTCCTCAAGCTCTCCGGCTCGCTGGACCAGTCCGCACTGCTTCAGTCTCTCAACGCGCTGATTCAGCGCCACGAGGCCCTGCGCACCCGCTTCGCTGTTCACGAGGGACAGCCTGTTCAGCTCATCCAGCACGACTTCCTGCTGGAGATGCCTCTCGTCGACCTCTCGTCCCTGCCCGAGCACGAGCGCGATGCAGAGGCCCAGCGTCTGGCTTCCGCCGAGGCTCTGCGTCCCTTCGACCTGGCCCGTGGTCCTGTCGTCCGCACTTCACTGCTCCGCTTGGATGAGACGCAGCACCAGCTCCTCGTCACCGTCCACCACATCGCGTCCGACGGTTGGTCCATCGCCGTCATGGTCCGTGAGTTGGCGGCGCTCTACCGCCAGTTCTCCGGCGGCGAGGCCGCCCAGCTCGCACCCCTGCCCATCCAGTACGCCGACTTCTCCGTCTGGCAGCGTCAGTGGCTCCAGGGCGACGTCCTCGCCGAAGAGCTTGCCTGGTGGAGACAGCAGCTCTCCGGCGCTTCCACCTCGCTCGATCTGCCCACCGACAGGCCGCGTCCCGCCGCCCAGACGTATCGCGGCGCGGTGCTCCCCATCGACCTGACTCGTGAGCTGTCTCAAGCCGTGAAGGCCTTGGCTCAGCGCGAAGGCGCCACGCCCTTCATGGTGCTGCTGGCATCCTTCCAGCTCCTGCTCTCTCGCTACTCGGGCCAGGATGACATCTCCGTCGGCTCGCCGGTCGCCAACCGCAACCGTGCCGAGACCGAAGGCCTCATCGGATTCTTCGTCAACACGCTCGTCCTGCGTGCACGCATCAATGGCAGCCAGTCCTTCCGCGAGCTGCTCTCACAGGTGCGCCTGTCCACCCTGGCCGCCTACGAGCACCAGGACGTCCCCTTCGAGAAGCTTGTCGAAGAGCTCCAGCCTCAGCGCGACCTGAGCCGTTCTCCGCTGTTCCAGGTCTCGCTCACGCTGCAGAACGCCCCCGAGGAGGCTCTTGCTCTCGCGGGTCTTGAACTCACTGCACTGCCCGCGGATATCAACACGTCGAAGTTCGACTTCAGCCTCCTGTTCACAGAGGCGGAGCAGTTCTCCGGCATCATCAATTACAACACCGACCTCTTCGACGCGGAGTCGATGCAGGGACTGCTCCGTCACTTCTCCGTGCTGCTCGAGGCCGCGGTCTCTCAGCCCGAGCAATCGCTGAGCGCGCTTTCCCTGCTGTCCGCCCCCGAGAAGCAGCAGGTGCTCACCGGGTGGACCGGCACCACGTCCGCCTACCCGCGCGACGCTTCCATCCACTCCCTCTTCGCTCAGCAGGCTGCTCGCTCGCCCGACGCTGTCGCTGTCGTCTCCGGCGAGGAGTCGCTCTCCTACGCCCAGCTCGACTCGCGCTCCAACCAGCTCGCTCACTACCTGCGCTCGT
>NZ_JAAIXY010000062.1 GCF_010894455.1 Myxococcus eversor
TGCTCGACACCGACTCCGCCAATCAGTAGGCCGCTCCCATCTCCGAGCGCGCTCGCTCACGCTCGCGCTCGGTGATGCCCATCAACCAGGCGGATTGCTCGTCCATCAACCAGCTCGCCTCGCAACAAGTAGCCGCGACTGCGGTGACGCAAGTCTGCCCGGTGCTGGGGAAGGTGCTCCTCGTGGGTGGTGTAGAGGCCGGTGCCGCGCCGGGCATGCGTGGCGACGCGCACGTCGTCCGCGTACACCTCGAGACTGGCGTCGGTGACGCGCAGCCAGACGTCGCTGCCGACGAGGCGCCAGGGCACCGAGTAGAAGCGCCTGTCGAAGAGGACGTGGCTGTCCTGGTGCACGCGCGTGGCCTTCCAGACGACAGGCGTGAAGCGCCGGGTGGGCAGGGGCCGCAGGGCGGGCAGCTCCTCCTCGCGGAAGACGTCCACCGGGCGCCGGCCCGTCTTCCCATGCCACCGGACGTTGGCCACCTCCGTCAGCCACTTCTTCAAGTCCGCGCGGACGACGTCGACGTCCTGGCCGTCTCGGCCCTTGAAGAAGTTGGACTGGACGTACTTGACGCCCGCTTCCACCTTGCCCTTCTTCTGGGGTGCGTACGGCGGTGTCGGGTCCACCTTGAAGCCATAGTGCCGAGCCACCTCCCGGTAGCTGCGATTGAGGGCGGACGGCTCGTCCGGGGTGAATGCCGCGCGCAGTACGGCGGCCTTCAGGTTGTCCGGTACCACCGTCTCCACCACGCCGCCCAACTGCTCGAAGGCGTCCACGTGCAGCCGCAGCCATGTCGGCAGCGACTGCTCGAAGACGACGTCGGCCACCAGGTAACGGCTGTGCGCCAGCACCAGGACAAACACCCACGCCTTGCGCGCCACCTTCTGCCTGGGGCACAGCAGCTTGCCGACGTAGCCGAAGTCCACCTGTGCCACCTCTCCTGGCGCCGTCACGACGGGGATGGCCACGTCCTCGGCCCGGACACCTCGCGCCTTGCGCAGCTGTCGCACCATGCGCTTCACCGCCGAGGCGCTCGCCGCGAAGCCCTCTACCTCCAGCCGGAGCCTGTCGTGAATGGCGCGAGGCCCCAGTCCCTGGCCCAGCAGCGTCTCGACTCGTCCCTGCCAGGGCACCAGCGAGGAGGTCTGCTGCGGTGACACCTTGGACGGCAGGTGCTCCTGCACCACTGCCTTGAGCGCTTCCAGCTCAGGCACCTCGTCAGCGCGTCCTTCCAGGACACCACCCGCCACGAGCGCCGCGCGATATGCCCTCTCCGTATTCGGCCTCATGCCCAACAGCCGGGCCACTTCGCGCGCACCCGTCCCCATGCGGTGCAACCGCACCAACTCTCTCAACCTGTCCATGTCGACTCTCCGGTAGCTCATCCGCGCGCGTCCCTGGGCGCACCGCGGGGGCGGTGCTCGTGGACTCGCGAGGATGCACGGGATGACGGGCCGGGTAGGCGCTCACCCCACCTGCCAGCCGCGTTTCTTCCAACTGTTTTCTGGGTGAGCAGACCGCCGTCCCGACTGCTCCGACTCAAGGTCCGCTTGGCCGACCCTGGGGCGATCCGCTTGGCCGCCCCCGCTACGAACACCTTGGGTGACCCGCTTGCGATCCATTACCCCGGTCCGTCACAGTGCTGGTGGGAACGCCCGAGGACTGGGGCTGGTGCCGGCCCACCTGGACACGGGAGTTGCTGTGCCTGGAGCTTGAGCGCCGGGGGCTGCCCCAGGTGTCCATGGCGACCATGGGACGCGCGCTCACCTCGCTCGGCGCGCGGCGCAAGGCCGCCAGGCCCATCGTCGAGTGTCCCTGGCCCGCCTGGAAGCGTCGGCGCCGGCTCTACGAGGTGAAGTGCCTGCATGCCCACAAGCCCTCCGAAGAACCCGTGCTCCACGTGGATGAGGTGGACATCCATCTCAACCCCAAGGTGGGATACGACTGGTGTCTTCCGGGGCAGCGCCGGGTGGTGGTGACACCGGGCAACAACCAGAAGCGCTTCCTGGCCGGAGCGTTGAATGTCCGGACAGTGGGCGTGATCCGGTTCGGTGGACAGGTTGACTACGCCGCTGCTCTTTCGAACTCAGCCGGCGCAGCGTAGCCGATTGCCGAGTGCATGCGTTGCTGGTTGTAGAAGACCTCGATGTAGTCGAACAG
>NZ_JAAIXY010000063.1 GCF_010894455.1 Myxococcus eversor
TGGTGGGGAGGGCGAGAGAGGTGACGTTGGGTGCGTACGCGCACCAGGACGTGCCATTCGAGAAGTTGGTGGAGGAGTTGCTGCCGCGGAGGGACATGAGTCGCAGTCCACTGTTCCAGGTGTCGCTGACGTTGCAGAACACGCCCGGGGTGGAGGTGAAGCTGGGGAAGGGGTTGGTGCTGAGGGGGCTGGAGGCGGACACGAAGACGTCGAAGTTCGACTTCTCGATGTTGGTGGGGGAGGACGGGGAGGGGGTGGGGGTGACGCTGAACTACAACAGCGACTTGTACGAGGAGGGGACGGCGGAGCGACTGCTGACACACGTGAGGGGTGTGTTGGAGGGGGCGGTGGAGGGACTGGAGAAGAAGGTGTGGCAGGTGTCGCTGGTGGGTGAGGAGGAACAGCGGCGACTGGTGCGCGAGTGGAGTGGGAAGGCGAGGCCTCCGACTGCGCGCCGTGACGAGACGCTGGCGGGACTCTTCGAGTCGCAAGTGGAGAAGACGCCGGGCGCGGTGGCGGTGGAGTGCGGAGAGGAGTCGCTGACGTATGCGCAGCTGAACGAGAGAGCCAACCAACTGGCGCACCACCTGAGGGAGGTGGGAGTGGGCCCCGAGGTGAGGGTGGGGCTGTGCGTGGAGCGAGGGGTGGAGTGGTTGGTGTCGGTGCTGGGGGTGGTGAAGGCGGGAGGTGCGTACGTGCCGCTGGAAGCAGGAGTGCCAGCGGAGCGGTTGAGGTGGATGAAGAGGGAAGCGGGAGTGGCGGTGGTGGTGGGGACGGACGCGCAGGTGGAGGAAGTGGCGGAGAGCGCGGACGTGGTGGTGGGTGTGGACGGGGAGAAGGAACTCATCAGCCGTCAGCCGCGAAGCAACCCGAGCCTCCGAGGAAGCGGAGGCAACCTGGCGTACGTGATGTACACGTCGGGAAGCACGGGGACGCCGAAGGGCGTGGGAGTGCCGCAGAGGGCCGTGGCGAGGTTGGTGCTGGGAGCCAGCTACGCGAACTTCAGCGCGGATGAGGTGTGGATGCAGCTGGCGCCGGTGTCGTTCGACGCGTCGACGTTGGAGGTATGGGGCGCGTTGCTGCACGGGGCAAAGCTGGTGGTGTACCCGGCGAAGGAGGTGTCGCTGGAGGAAGTAGGCCGCGAGCTGACGAGGAGAGGCGTGACGTCGTTGTGGCTGACGGCGGCCCTCTTCGAGCAGATGCAGGCGTACCAGCCGGAAGCGCTGAAGGGCGTGCGTCAGGTGCTGGCGGGAGGAGACGTGCTGCCGGCGCAGCGAGTCCGAGAGCGGCTGCGCGAGGGCGGCACACTCATCAATGGGTACGGGCCGACGGAGAACACGACTTTCACGACGGCGTACCGGATGGAAGACGAGCGGCAAGTGGGCACCCGAGGTGCGCCGATTGGGAAACCAGTCGAAGGCACGGAGGTGTACGTGCTGGACGGGCGACTGAATCCAGTGGCGGTGGGAGTGCCGGGAGAGCTGTACGCGGGAGGAGAGGGGTTGGCGGTGGGGTACGTGGGGCGCCCGGAGTGGACGGCGGAGCGCTTCGTGCCGAGCCCGTATGGAGAGGGCGAGCGGCTGTACCGGACAGGAGACGTGGTGAGGTGGCGGGGGGACGGGGTGCTGGAGTTCCTGGGCCGACGAGACAGTCAGGTGAAGGTGCGTGGGTACCGGATTGAGTTGGGGGAGGTGGAGGAGGGGCTGAAGCAGCAGGCGGGGGTGAGAGAAGCCGTAGCGGTGGTGAGGGAGGAGCGGGGGGACAAGAAGCTGGTGGGGTACGTGGTGGGGGCGGGGTTGGACGCCAGTGCGGTGAAGGAGGGCCTCAGGAAGAAGCTGCCGGAGTACCTGGTGCCGACGGTGGTGGTGGTGCTGGAGGCGCTGCCGCTGACGGCGAACGGGAAGGTGGACCGCAGGGCATTGCCAGCGCCCGAGGACGCGGCGCAGGCGGCGGAGGAGTACGAGGCCCCGCGAGCAGGGACGGAAGCGAAGCTGGCGGAGGTCTTCGCGGAGGTGCTGGGCGCGAAGCGGGTGGGGAGGAAGGACGACTTCTTCGAGCTGGGAGGACACTCACTGCTGGCGACGCAGGTGGT
>NZ_JAAIXY010000064.1 GCF_010894455.1 Myxococcus eversor
CGTCCCGGGCCTCAAGCGCCTCGTCGCCTACGTCACCCCGGCCTCCGTCGACACCTCGGCCCTGCGCGCGGAGCTGCTGCTCCACCTCCCCGAGTACATGGTGCCCTCGGCCTTCGTTGCCCTGGACTCCTTGCCCATCAACACCCACGGCAAGCTCGACAGGAAGGCCCTCCCGGCTCCTGACTCTGGCCCCACCGACTCCTTCGTCGCTCCTCGCAACCCCACCGAGATGCGTCTCGCCGCCATCTGGGCGGAAGTCCTCCACCTCGACTCCGTCAGCGTCACCGACGACTTCTTCTCCCTCGGTGGCCACTCCCTCCTCGCCACCCAGGTCGTCTCTCGCGTCCGCAAGGCCTTCGACGTCGAGCTGCCCCTGCGCGCGCTCATCGAAGCGCCGACCGTGGGCGAGCTGGCGGTGCGAGTCGAAGCGGCTCGTGGAGAAGCCCCGGCCAACACGCGGCCTCCGCTCGTGGCGGTGCCTCGCACGGGTCCGCTGCCGCTGTCCTTCGCTCAGCAGCGTTTGTGGTTCCTCGACAGGCTGGAGCCCAACAGCGCCTCCTACAACATCCATTCCGGCAAGCATCTCGAGGGCTACCTGGATGCTTCCGCGTTGGAGCGCGCGATTCAGGAACTCGTGCAGCGCCATGAAGCGCTGCGCACCTCGTTCCACGTGCAGGAGGACGGCACCGCGGTTCAGGTCATCCATCCTCGCGCCGAGCTGTCCGTTCCCGTCACCGACCTCCGGCACCTGACGGGCGCGGCCCTGGACACGGAACTCGAGCGGCTGATCTCCGCCGAGGCCCAGAAGCCCTTCGACCTGACGCAGTCCCCCCTCTTCAGGGCGGCCTTGTTGCGAGTGACCGAGCAGAGCCACGTGCTTCTCGTCACGGTGCACCACATCGTCTCGGATGGCTGGTCCAACGGCATCTTGTTGCGCGAAGTGGGTGCGCTCTACGAAGCGTTCTCCCAGGGGCGTCCGTCCCCGCTCGCTCCGCTGGAGTTCCAGTACGCGGACTACGCGCTGTGGCAGCGCGGCTGGCTGCGAGACGCGGCACTGGAGCAGCAGCTCTCCTGGTGGAGGAACCAGCTCGCCGGTGCCCCCCACGCGCTCGAACTGCCGACCGACCGACCGCGACCGCCCGTGCAGACCCACGTCGGCGCGACGCTCCCGGTGCATCTGAGCACCGAGGTGACCGAAGCGCTGCGCGCGCTGTGCAAGCGCGAGGGTGTCACGCCGTTCATGGTGTTGCTCGCCGCGTTCCAGGTGCTGCTCGCGCGGTACTCGGGGCAGGACGACATCGTCGTCGGCTCGCCCATCGCGAACCGGCAGCAGACAGAGCTGGAAGGCATCGTCGGCTTCTTCGCCAACACGCTCGCGCTGCGCGCACGGCTGACGGAGAAGATGACGTTCCGCGAGCTGCTGGCTCAGCTCAAGGAGACGACGCTCGGTGCCTACGCACACCAGGACGTGCCGTTCGAGAAGCTCGTCGACGAGCTGAAGCCCGAGCGCGACCTGAGCCGGTCTCCGCTGTTCCAGGTGATGCTCGCCTTGCAGAACACGCCGCGTCAGCCTCGCACCGGGGCGCGCCGCGAAGAGCCGGCACCCGCACCGGGCCCCGTGGAAATCACCCGCGGCAGCGCCAAGTTCGACCTGTCGCTGTTGCTCTCGGACCACGGCGACGACATCAGCGGCCTGCTCGAGTTCAACACCGACCTGTTCGACCCGGACACCGCCAGACGCCTGGCCTCGCACTTGTCGCGGCTGCTGCAATCCGCCGTCAGCGACCCCAGCCAGTCACTCTGGCGGCTGCCGCTGCTCGATGAGCAGGAGCGTCGCCAGTTCCTCGTCTCCTGGAACGACACCTCACGCGAGTCGCATGCCGTCACCACCATGCACGGCCCCTTCGAGGCCCAGGTGCTTCGTACCCCTGACGCCATCGCCATCTCCGACGGCGCCCGCTCC
>NZ_JAAIXY010000065.1 GCF_010894455.1 Myxococcus eversor
CGTCCCGGGCCTCAAGCGCCTCGTCGCCTACGTCACCCCGGCCTCCGTCGACACCTCGGCCCTGCGCGCGGAGCTGCTGCTCCACCTCCCCGAGTACATGGTGCCCTCGGCCTTCGTTGCCCTGGACGCGCTGCCCATCAACACCCACGGCAAGCTCGACAGGAAGGCCCTCCCGGCTCCCGACTCTGGCCCCACCGACTCCTTCGTCGCTCCTCGCAATCCCACCGAGATGCGTCTCGCCGCCATCTGGGCGGAAGTCCTCCACCTCGACTCCGTCAGCGTCACCGACGACTTCTTCTCCCTCGGTGGCCACTCCCTCCTCGCCACACAGGTCGTCTCTCGCGTCCGCAAGGCCTTCGACGTCGAGCTGCCCCTGCGCGCGCTCTTCGAGGCGCCGACCGTCGCGGCGCTCGCGGCTCGCGTCGATGCCGTGGGTCGCGGAGACCTGTCGCTCCAGCGGCCCCCGCTCGTGGCGGTGCCTCGCACCGGGCCGATTCCGCTGTCCTTCGCTCAGCAGCGCCTGTGGTTCCTCGACAGGCTCCAGCCGGGCAGTCCGTTCTACAACATCCCCTCGGCCATCCTGCTCCACGGCGGGCTGAACCTCGCCGCGTTGGAGCGCGCGATTCAGGAGCTCGTGCAGCGCCATGAAGCGCTGCGCACCTCGTTCCACGACCAGGCGGATGGCGAGGCGGTCCAGCACATCCATCCTCGCGTGGAGATGTCCGTTCCCGTGACGGACCTGGAGGGCGTGCCCGAGGCCACGCGGGAGACTGAAGCGCTGCGGCTGGCCCAGCTCGAAGCGCAGAAGCCGTTCGACCTCTCCCAGGCCCCGCTGCTCCGTGCGTCCGTGCTTCGTCTCTCCGAGCAGCGCCACATCCTGCTCGTCACGGTGCACCACATCGTCTCGGATGGTTGGTCCAACGGCATCCTCACGAGGGAAGTCGGCGAGCTCTACGGTGCGTTCTCCCAGGGGCGTCCGTCCCCGCTCGCGCCGCTGGAACTCCAGTACGCGGACTACGCGGCGTGGCAGCGAGGCTGGCTGCGCGACGAAGCCCTCTCCCAGCAGGTGAGCTGGTGGCGAGGTCAGCTCTCCGGGGCTCCGCACGCCCTGGAGTTGCCCACCGACAGGCCGCGTCCTCCCGTCCAGACGGCGAACGGCGGCACGTTGGCCATCGACTTGGGCGCGCAGCTCACCGCGGAGCTGCGCGCGCTGTGCCTGCGCGAAGGCGTCACGCCCTTCATGGCGCTGCTGTCCGCGTTCCAGGTGCTGCTCGCGCGGTACTCAGGCCAGGACGACATCGTCGTGGGCTCGCCCATCGCGAACCGGCAGCGTTCGGAGATCGAAGGCATCGTCGGCTTCTTCGTCAACACGCTCGCGCTGCGCGCACGGCTGACGGAGAAGATGACGTTCCGCGAGCTGCTGGCCCAGGTGAAGGAGACGACGCTCGGGGCGTACACGCATCAGGACGTGCCCTTCGAGAAGCTCGTCGACGAGCTGAAGCCCGAGCGTGACCTGAGCCGGTCTCCGCTCTTCCAGGTGATGTTCGCCCTCCAGAACACGGGGCGCTCGGTGGGACCGCAGGAGGATGGAGACGCGGGAGTGCTCCAGCCGATGCAGGTGGACAGCGGCACGGCCAAGTTCGACCTGTCCCTGCTGTGCGGTGACTACGGCGACGACATCGGCGGTCTGCTCGAGTTCAACACCGACCTGTTCGACCGCGGCACCGCGGAGCGAATGGGCAAGCATCTGGTGAGCTTGCTGAAGTCCGCGGTGAACAACCCGGGCCAGTCACTCTGGCGGCTGCCGCTGCTCGATGAGCAGGAGCGTCACCAGTTCCTCGTCTCCTGGAACGACACCTCACGCGAGTCGCATGCCGTCACCACCATGCACGGCCCCTTCGAGGCCCAGGTGCTTCGTACCCCTGACGCCATCGCCATCTCCGACGGCGCCCGCTCC
>NZ_JAAIXY010000066.1 GCF_010894455.1 Myxococcus eversor
CGCCCCCAGGTGCCACGCCAGCTGATTCGCCCGCCTCTCCAACTGCGCATACGTCAGTCGCGCGCCTCCGAAAACCACCGCCACCGCCTCCGGTGTCCTCGCCGCCTGCGCCTCCACCAACTCGTGCGCGCAGACCTCCCAGCGGGGTCCCGTCGCGGAGGTGTTCCAGGCTTCCAGCACGAGGCGCCGGTCCGCGTCGGAGACGAGCGGCAGCCCGGACACGCGCTGGAGCGGATTGGCGATGGCGCCCGCCAGAAGCCGTTGCAGGTGTGCCACGAGGCGTTCGGCGGACGCGGGCTCGTAGAGGTCCGTGCGGTACTCCAGCGTGCCCGTGAGACCGGCGGGCGTCTCGCGAAGCATCAACGTGAAGTCGAACTTCGACGTGCCGCTGTTCACGTCCACGTGTTCGAACGAGAGCCCCGGCGTGGCCAGCTCCATGGGCGGCGTGTTGAGCAACACCATCGCCACCTGGAAGAACGGCGTGTGTCCCGGCAGGCGCTCCGGCTGGAGCACCTCCACCAGCTTCTCGAACGGCAGGTCCTGGTGTGAGTACGCGCCCAGCGTCGTCTCGCGCACGCGCCCCAGCAGCTCGCGGAACGTCGGGTCGCCATCCAGCTTCGTGCGCAGCACCAGCGTGTTCACGAAGAAGCCGATGAGCTCCTCGGTCTCCATCTGCTGGCGACCGGCGATGGGCGCACCCACGCAGATGTCGTCCTGCCCCGAGTACCGCGACAACAAGGCCTGGAGGCCCGCGAGCAGTCCCATGAACAGCGTGGAGCCCTCGCGCTGGCACAGACTCACGAGGCCCCGGGTCAGCTCCCGGGAGAACTCCACCTTGAGCACCGTGCCCGGATTGCGAGCATCCAGGGGACGCGGCCGGTCCGTGGGAAGCTCCAGCGAAGCGGGGGCCCCTTCGAGCTGTCGCTTCCACCAGGCGAGCTGCCGCTCCAGGACGTCTCCCTGGAGCCACTCGCGCTGTTGGACGGCGTAGTCCACGTATTGGAGACCCAGCTCCGACAGCGGGGAATGCCGCCCCACGCTGAAGGCCTCATAGAGGGTGACGACCTCTCGGATGAGTACGGCGATGGACCAGGCGTCCGCGATGATGTGGTGCATCGTCACGAGCAAAAGGTGCTCGTGGACGTCGAGCCGCACCAGCCCCGTGCGGAGCAGGGGGCCGCGCGTCAAATCGAACGGCCGTCGGGCCTCGGCCCAGACCAGCCGCAGCGCCTCTGCTTCCTTCTCGGACTCCGGCAGCGACGCCAGGTCCTGAACCGGCAGTCGCATCCGCGGAAGCGCTTTGAGGGAGATGACCTGGACCGGCTTGCCCTCGCGGGACTGGAAGACGGTGCGCAGGGACTGATGGCGTCGCACCAGCTCCGTGAAGGCCTGCTCCAGGGCCTGCACATCCAGGTCCCCCTTCAACCGGAGCGCGGCGGGGATGTTGTAGAGGGGGCTGCCGGGCCTGTACTGGTCCAGGAACCACAGGCGCTGCTGGGCAAAAGAGAGCATCTCTTCCTCCGTGTCCCCCTGCTCGTTTGAAATTCGGAGCCGAGCCCGCGCCCGCGCGAGCATCGACTGAGGAGCGTTTCCCGGCCGCAGCCGCACATCCGTCTCGATGCGCTTCGCCAACGCCGCGACAGAGGGCGCTTCGAAGAGGGTCCGCAAGGGGACCTCCGCCTTGAGCAATGAGCGGATGCGCGCCACCAACTGCGTCGCCAGCAGGGAGTGGCCGCCCATGCTGAAGAAGCTGTCGGTGACGCTGACACGCGGCAGCTTCAGCACCGAGGCGAACGCCTCCGCCAACCGCGTCTCCATCTCGTCTCGTGGAGCCACG
>NZ_JAAIXY010000067.1 GCF_010894455.1 Myxococcus eversor
CGGCGGCGAAGCTCTTCCCTCCGAGTCCGCCTCCCGCCTGCGAGCCGCCCTGCCTTCCGTCCGGCTCGTCAACCTCTACGGCCCCACCGAAGTCACCATCGACGCCACCTTCGCCGAGGTTTCGGGCAAAGAGTCCGGCCTCACCCTTCCCATTGGCCGCCCCGTGGCCAATACCCACGCCTACGTCCTCGACTCGGCCCTTCACCCGCTGCCCATCGGCGTGCCTGGAGAGCTCTTCCTCGGTGGCGCTCAGTTGGCTCTCGGCTACCTCGGGCGCCCTCAGCTCACCGCTGAGCGCTTCGTGCCCAACCCCTTCAGTGCCCAGCCCGGTGCTCGGCTCTACCGCACCGGTGACAAGGCGCGCTGGCTCGCTGACGGCACCCTCCAATACCTGGGCCGCGTCGACTTCCAGGTGAAGCTGCGTGGCCAGCGCATCGAGCTGGGTGAAATCGAAGCCGCTCTCCTTCAGCAGCCCGGCGTGCGCGACGCCGTCGCCCTCGTGCGCCACGACGTCGCTGGCCACCAGCACCTCGTCGCCTATCTGGTGCCCTCGGAAGCCGCCCTGGCACTGGAAGCCGAAACCCTGCGCACTGCCCTGCTGCGGCTCCTGCCCGAGTACATGGTGCCCTCGGCTTTCGTCTCGCTGCAGGCCCTGCCTCTCACTCCCAACGGCAAGCTCGACCGCAAGGCGCTTCCCGCTCCCGACTCCCAGCACGACCACGCCTTCCTCCCTCCCTCCTCGCCCACCGAGGTGCAGCTCGCTTCCCTCTGGCTGCAACTGCTTCGCGTCGAGCGCGTCGGATTGAACGACAGCTTCTTCGCCCTCGGTGGCCACTCGCTTCTCGCCACCCAGCTCGTTTCCCGCATTCGCTCCAGCTTCGGCGCTGAGCTGCCCCTACGCGCCGTCTTCGAGGCCCCCTCCCTCGCAGCCCTCGCTCGGCGCATCGACTCCGCCCATCCCCACTCCGCGCTCCAAGCGCCACCCGTGCGCGCCGTTCCTCGCACCGGCGTGCTGCCACTCTCCTTCGCTCAGCAGCGCCTCTGGCTCATCGACCAGCTCCAGCCGAACTCTCCCGCCTACAACATCCCCACCGCTCTGCGAGTCGAGGGAGCGCTGGACGTGGCGGCCCTGGAGTCCAGCCTGCGGGCACTCATCCAGCGCCACGAGTCGCTGCGCACCACCTTCTCGCTGCATGACGAAGAGCCCATCCAGGTCATCCACCCCGACGCGGACTTCTCGCTGCCGGTGGTGGACCTGAGCGCGCTGCCAACGGAGCAGCGCGAGACTCAAGCCCGGCGCCTGGCCACCGAAGAGGCCTTGCGGCCCTTCAGTCTGGTCACCAGCCCTCTCATTCGCGGCAGCCTCTTGCGTCTGCAGCCGACGTCCCACGTGCTGCTGGTGACGATGCACCACATCGTCTCCGATGCATGGTCCTCTGGCGTGCTCGTGCGCGAGCTTGCGGAGCTCTACGCCGCACGGACTTCAGGCACCCAGTCCCACCTTCCACCTCTGCCTGTGCAGTACGCCGACTTCGCGGCCTGGCAGCGGGGCTGGCTGCGAGGCGACGTGCTCCAGCGTCAGTTGGACTACTGGCGCCACCAGCTCTCCGGTGCACCTGCCCTGCTGGAGTTGCCCACCGACAAGCCCCGCCCCTCCGTCCAGTCCCACCGCAGCGCTTCCGTCCCCGTCTCCTTCTCCCACCCCCTCTCCGAGGAGCTGCTCGCCTTCTGCCAGCGCCAGGGCACCACTCCCTTCATGACGCTGCTGGCCGCCTTCCAGCTTCTCCTCTCCCGCTACTCCGGCCAGGACGACGTCGTCGTCGGCGCTCC
>NZ_JAAIXY010000068.1 GCF_010894455.1 Myxococcus eversor
CGAGCCCGCCAGCGCCGCCTACAACATGCCCGCGGCTCTGCGCCTGACGGGCGCCCTGGATGTCTCCTCTCTCCAACGCGCCCTCTCCGAGCTCGTCCGTCGCCACGAGTCCCTCCGCACCTCCTTCAAGTCCATCGAGGACAACCCCACTCAGGTCATCTCCGACGTTCCAGTCTCGTTCCTTCAGCTCATCGACCTGAGCGGTCTGCCAGGAGAATCCCGCGAGGCCGAGGCACAGCGTCTGGCCGAACAGGAGGCGCGCAAGGCCTTTGACCTCGCGAATGGGCCGCTGCTGCGCGCCTCGCTGCTGCGTTTGGATGAACGCGAGCACGTGCTGCTGCTGACGATGCACCACATCGTCTCCGACGGCTGGTCCATGGGCGTGCTGGTGCGGGAGATGGCTACCCTCTACGCGGCCTTCTCCGCGGGCCAGCCCTCGCCCCTGCCCGAGCTGCCGGTGCAGTACGCCGACTTCGCGGTGTGGCAGCGCTCGTGGCTTCAGGGCGAGGCCCTGGAGGCCCAGCTCGACTGGTGGCGCAAGCACCTGGAAGGCGCCCCCGCCGCGCTGGAGCTGCCCACCGACTTCCAGCGCCCCGCCGTCCAGTCCCTCCGGGGCGCCGCGGCTCCCGTTCAGCTGTCGCGCGAGCTGTCCGACGCCCTCAAGGCCCTGTGCCAGCAGGAGGGTGTCACGCCCTTCATGGCCCTGCTTGCTGGGTGGCAACTGCTGCTGTCGCGCTACTCGGGCCAGGAAGACATCACCGTCGGCTCGCCCATCGCCGGCCGCCGCGTCGCCGAGTTGGAGGGCCTCATCGGCTTCTTCGTCAACACGCTCGCGCTGCGCACGCGCATGGAGGACAACCCCTCCTTCCGCCAGGTGCTGGCGCGCGTGAAGGAGACCACGCTCGGCGCCTTCGCCCACCAGGACATTCCCTTCGAGAAGCTCGTCGAGGAGCTCGCCCCGGGACGCCCCCTGGGCCGCTCGCCCCTGTTCCAGGTGATGTTCGCCCTGCAGAACACTCCGGCCCCCCACCTCGCTCTTCCTGACCTGACGTTCGACTCGCTCTCGCTCGAGAGCGCTACTGCGCGGTTCGAACTGGAGTTGAATCTCGCGGAAGCCCCCGAGGGCTTCTCGGGGAGCCTGACCTACAACGCGGATCTGTTCTCCGAGGCCACGGCCGAACGGCTCTCGCGGTACTTCGCCATTCTGATGGAGGGACTCGTCTCCCAGCCGGAGCGGCCCTACCACCACCTGCCGCTGCTGTCCGCCGAGGAGCGGCAGACGGTGCTGGTGGACTGGAATCACTCGCCCTCCAGCTACCCGCGCGACGCCACCATCAACGACGTCTTCGAGCGGCAGGTCGCCGCCACTCCCGAAGCCATCGCCCTGGAGTACGGCGCGCGGCGCCTCACCTATCGCCAGCTCGACGAGGCCTCCAACCGCTTCGCCCACCTGCTGCGCGCCCGCGGCGTCGGTGCCGACTCCCGCGTGGCCCTGGCCCTGGAGCGCTCGCTGGAGCTCGTTATCGCGCTCCTGGGCATCCTCAAGGCCGGTGGCGCCTATGTCCCGCTGGACACGGCCTACCCCCGTGAGCGCCTGTCCTCCATGCTGGAGGACGCGTGCCCCGCCCTGCTCGTCACCACCCGGGAGCAGCTCTCGCGCCTGCCCGCCGAGCACCTTCCCACCCTGCTCGTCGAGGAGGCCGCTGAGGCACTGGCGCATGCACCCGCCCTGGCCCCGGTCAGTGGAATCTCCGCCCGCAACCTCGCCTATATCGACTTCACCTCGGGCTCCACAGGCCGCCCCAAGGGCGTCT
>NZ_JAAIXY010000069.1 GCF_010894455.1 Myxococcus eversor
TCACCGCGGAGCGCTTCCTTCCCAATCCGTTCAGCTCCGTCCCCGGCGCGCGCATGTACCGCACGGGGGACAAAGTCCGCTGGCTGCCAACCGGAGAGCTCGCGTTCATCGGTCGCCTCGACTTCCAAGTGAAGCTGCGCGGCTTCCGGATTGAATTGGGTGAAATCGAAGCCACCCTCTCGGGCCACCCTGACGTCCGTGAAGCCCTGGTCCTCCTCCGAGAGGACGTGCCCGGCGACCAACGCCTCGTCGCCTACTTCACCTCTCAGTCACGCCCGCCCGAGGCCGCGGCCCTCCGCGCCTACCTCGCCAAGAGACTCCCGGCCTACGAAGTCCCCGGCGCGCTCATGGCCCTGGAGTCCTTCCCGCTGACGCCCAACGGAAAGGTGGACCGCAAGGCCCTGCCTTCTCCCGATGCGACACCCGTCGCCGCCGCCTTCGTCGCCCCGCTCACGCCCACCGAGGTGCGCCTCGCCGCCCTTTGGGCTGAAGTCCTCCGGCTCCCCTCCGTGGGCCGCCATGACCACTTCTTCGAGCGCGGTGGCCATTCGCTGTTGGCCACCCAGTTGATGGCGCGCATCCGCTCCGCCTTCTCGCTGGAAATCCCCCTGCGCGCCCTCTTCGAGGCGCCGACCCTTGAGCAGCTCGCCCTCCGCGTCGAGCACGCCACTGAGTCAGCCGCTCTCCCTCCGCTGCTCCCCACCCCGCGAGATGGCACGCCACTGCCCCTCTCCTTCGCGCAGCAGCGCCTCTGGTTCCTCGAGCAGCTCCAGCCCGGAACTCCCACCTACAACATGCCCGGCGCCCTCCGTCTCGAGGGCCCTCTCGACGCCCTCGCCCTCCAGCGCGCCTTCTCCGAACTCATCCGCCGTCACGAAGCCCTCCGCACCTCCTTCGTCGAGGACAACGGAACTCCCTTCCAGACCATCTCCCCCCCGTCCTCCTTCTCTCTTCCCATGGAGGACCTCTCCTCTGCCGAGGAGCGTGAAGTCGTGGCCCGTGAGCGAGCGCACCAGGATGCCGTGCGCCCCTTCGACTTGAGTCGCGGCCCCTTGCTTCGCGCCTCGCTGCTGCGCCTCGCGCCCCAGCAGCACGTCCTGCTCCTCAACCTCCACCACGCCGTCTCCGACGGCTGGTCCATGGGTCTGCTCGTCCGGGAAGTGACGTCTCTCTACGGGGCCTATCGCCAGGGCCGTCCGTCTCCCCTTCCCGAGCTGCCGCTCCAGTACGCCGACTACGCTGTCTGGCAACGTCAGTGGCTCAAGGATGACGTCCTCTCCAGGCAGGTCGCGTGGTGGAAGCACCAGCTCGCCGGGGCACCCGCTGTCCTCGATCTGCCCACCGACTTCCCACGGCCCCCGCTCCAGTCCTTCCACGGTCGCACCGTCGACTTCCAGCTTCCCCAGGCCCTCTCCCGCGCCGTGGAAGCCTTCTGCAAGCAGGAGGGCAGCACCCTCTTCATGGGCATGCTGACCGCCTTCCAACTCCTGCTCTCTCGCTACTCCGGGCAGGACGACATCTCCGTCGGCTCTCCCATCGCCGGCCGCAGGGCTTCCGAGTTGGAGGGCCTCATCGGCTTCTTCGTCAACACCCTCGTCCTCCGCTCCCGTGTCGACCCACGCTCCTCCTTCCGCGAGCTGCTCTCCCAGGTCCGTTCCTCCACGCTCACCGCCTACGAGCACCAGGA
>NZ_JAAIXY010000006.1 GCF_010894455.1 Myxococcus eversor
AGCCGGACAGCCTCCACCTTGAACTCGGCGGTGAAGCTGCGGCGCTTCCTTCTCTGCTTCGTATCCGTGGACATCCCTGGACCCCTTCATCACATCTCGGGTGTCCACGGAACTGGGGCAGACTCACACCTTTCCCGAGCCTCTTGTGGGCTGGGGGCTCGAGCGAATCGACGCGGAGGGAAGACGCCTGGAGCAGCTTCCCGTCTGGATTTCGTCCGGGCGCCCCCTCTACTTCAAGGTCCACGCGGCGGAGACCACCTATCTTCGGATGTCCACCATCCACTCCGAGCTGAGCGGCCCGTACAGCTGCAAGCTCGAAGACCTGGGACCCGACGACCACGGAGACACCCTGGACACGGCAACCCCATGGTCACCGGACACCGTCGCCACGGGCGTCATGGAGCTGGTCACCGACGTGGATGTGTTTGCCCTGTCGTTGCGGCGCGGAGCCTTCTACCGCGTCGTCTGCACGTCCCAACTGCCCTCCGTACCCTGCAAGGTGAATGTCCTGTCACCCACGGGCGTGTCCACGGGGGAGCCCGCGAGCACTGCCAGCTTCAATGCTTCCCATGACGGCACGTACCGAGTGGAAGTGACCTCGACCTTCGCGCAGGACGTTGTCATCCAGGCGGCCTACTCGCTCCAGCTCGAGAATCTGGGGACGGACGACCACGGAGACACACGGGAGCACGCCACCCGGCTGATGCCCTCGCCCTCGCCCTTCAGCGGGATGCTCTCCGGCGCCATGGACCGGGACGTCTTCTCCTTCTCCACCCAGGTGGGGCATGCCTACCTCTTCATCTGCGACGTCCTGCCCGGACAACTCCTGGCTCCCAGGCTGGTGCTCCTCGACGCCGCGGGGCGGCAGGTGGAGATCGCCCCCTATTTCCAGGAGCAGCCCACCCGGGTCTCGGTGGAGGCCACCACCGCCACCGAGTACTTCGTGGAGCTCTCCTATGGAACCTACGTCGGCACCTATTCCTGCCGCCTGGAGGACCTGGGCTTCGATGACCACGCAGACAGCTCCGTGGGCGCGACAGTGGTGATGCTCTCGACGCGCCTCACGGGCCACCTGGAGACGCGCTCCGACGTGGACGTCTTCGCCTTCCCCATGCGGCCCGGCCACTTCTATTCCTTTCAATGGAAGGGAGGCACCAGCAGCCCGGGGGCCGTGTGGCTCAAGAACGCGCAGGGGACGGTGCTCCAGACAATGAACTTTGGCGGCTTCACCTATCTCGCCTCTTCGGAGGAACGCTACACGCTCGAAGTGGACGCGGCGCCCCTCGGGAGGGCGGGCACGTTCTCCATCGAGGCCACCGACCTGGGTCCTGACGACCACGGCGACACACCGGAGACCGCCACTCTGCTCGAGCCCGGCCTGCCCCTCTCCGGCGCGCGGTATCTGGGCAGCGACCGGGACGTCTTCGTCTTCTCGATGGAGGAGAACACGCTCTATCGGGTGAACTGCACCGGCTGCGACGTGACGTTCCAGTCGCCGGGCGGCCAGCCTCGAACGCTCAAGACGACCCGGAACTCCACCATCAGCTACCACCTCGATGCGTACGCCACGGCTCCGGTCTACATCACCATCTACTCAGGAAGCCTCTACCAGCTCTCCCTGGAGTACCTGGGCAAGGATGATCATGGGGACGACACGGACCACGCGACGGGCATCACCTATCCCCTGAATCTGCAGGCGGCGCTGGACTCCGTGTTCGATGTGGATGTGTTCTCACTGAGCCTGCTCGCCGGCCAGACGCACCGGGTGCGAGCCATCGCGGGGTTCTCGACGGTGGTGAGCGTGCTGGCCCCGGACGGAACGGAAGTGACGAAGAGCTTCGAGGGAGACTTCACTCCCACCCAGTCCGGCCTCCATCACATCCAGGTGCGGCCCAACCTCACCGTCTGGAGCTACCCCTCCGGCCCCTATCGGCTCACCTTTGACTGAAGGAGGGGCCCGGCCCCCCATCCCCGCGCGGACACCGCAGGATGCGGGGCCCACCCCACCCCGCTCACACGGAGAAGAAGTTGAACAGCGCCACCCAGGCCACGATGATGGAGAACACCAGACCCGCGACCCCGTAGCCGCGCCGGAGCAACGGCTTGCCCGTCACCGGTCCGTCCTCCCCACGAGGCTCACCCACAGCAGCACGCTCACGAAGGCCAGGGGCGGGAGGCACGCACCGATGAGCGTGAGCCCGAACGCCACATACGTGATGCGCGGATTCACGTACCGCCGCCAGCTCTTCTCCAGGGCCCCTGCGACACTTCCACGCGGAAGAACAATCGGACGCCCCGCGAAGGCACCATCGACCGCGTGGTCTGGCACCACGAGCAAGGCCCACCGGGTCGAGGGGCGGCGCGCCTCAGCGGCGGCCACTCTCCCCAGACGCCGGCTTACACGCCCTGTGCGACACCACAGGCCGCGACGATGGCCCGAATCACGCCACGTGGGAGATCTGGACAGCCAATATAGACATTGTCCTCGTCGCCCGGCGCATCGTTCGCCTCCCGGGCGAAGAGACAAACACGCTCCCGCATCTCGGCGGACGCGCCAGCCAGCACCACCCCACCGCATTCGAGAGACACAAGACAGCGACTTCACGCGCCGCCAGCTCCTTACTCAGCAACCCGAGGTCACATTCAAACTCGATGGCCCCGTTCTGATCGGCAATCGAAACCACCTGCGAGTTCGTCCCAGTGCGCGAAGGAACGGAGGGATTGAGCTCCACCTCATGTCGCCCATCTCCCAACTTTCGTAGCTCCGCATAGGACATTCCGTGAAGTCCTCACCGGGCCACACCTCGGCCTGCTCAAGCCACTGCCTGGAAAAAAAGACCCATCACCAGGACACGGCCTGCCTGGGACCGAATGAACAAGACCTTCATCCAGCACCCCTCAGGAAACACCGGCTTACCGGATTTCACTCACGTCGCACCGCGAGGAACGTGGAAAACACCCACCGAACTCACCACATATCTCACGAAGCAAACGGGACATCGCGCACCCAGGTAACTCACGCCGTGAACCTCGCAGCGTTTGTCACAATTCCAAGGAGTGAACTCCAACATCGTCATCACACCCGAATTCGGAGCGGCGAATTCAGGAAGGTTTTTCACGGTTTCTGAGGCCTCCACCCATCCACACTGTTCACCAATTTGTACCCAACCGTCCGACTTCTCACCCCACCGCAAGACATCCAAGGCCTCGGCGACTGGAACCTGACGCGACTTCATCATCCACTTCACGAATCCCGCGCGTGTGCCTTCCCGCATGCGGCACCACCCGCCAAAATAGGTCGCGGACTCCATCAGACTCCTCCTTTGACTGGGAGCGGCCCCACATTGTGCTCAAAGAAATCGAGCGCCTCCGGTCTTGTCATTGACCAGCACCATCAACGGCCCATCGAAAACGGGGCCATCCCCACGACTCCCTTCAAACAAGGCGACCCATTCATCGGCCATTCTCGGGTGCTTCCGCGCTCCTGAAGCCAGCCGCAACTCCTCCTTCAACTCATGCGCGACAAAACGCCGCGCCACATCAGTCGCCTCGTCAGCATTCATCGTTCAGACACCCTTAATGGTCCCATGTATCTTTGCCACCATCTTGCCCTCCTCCCACCACGGGGCCCAGGCTACCTCGGCGTTGGTCGGCCGAACATCCCTGAGGTGAGGGGCCAAGCCTCGGTATCACTCACTCAGCGACGAACTGGAGTTGCCACCACCCAGGAAAAGCACGACACGGCGCACGGCGAGCCGCAGGCCTCAACGACAGGCAAGCTCGAGTCATCGACGCGACTGAGCCGCGCCGTTCCTCGCACCCCGATGGGAGACGGGTCGCCACAGACCTGCTCCGAAAGGTCCCAGCCCTGCGACCTGCGGCGAACCGAACGCTGGGGCTGTCCTGCAGCCCCAGCACGTCACATGGGCCCCCAAGGAAGCACGAAGGGCCGCCGAGTGAAGCCGGAGGCGCCCGCCGTGCCGTCGCTGGACGCGAAGCGATGAGGAATCACGTTGCACATAGACAATTGAACAAGCCCCCTGAGGGGCGCCTCGGCATCCCAAAAGGCCGTCGCTTCGCGGCAAAGCCTCCCGTATCAACAACGCTTGACTTCTCACGGGGAGAATTGTTCTATTTTCAAATGCTGAATCAAACCGCTGAATATCAATCCTGCATCCAGAGTTCAGAGAAGGTGTCCTGGCGTCTTGATGAGCTGCTGCCCAAAGACACCGTCCTGGATTTCAGCCGCCGATTCCTCTCGAATGAGCTGACGGGCGCGGAGGCCATTCCCTTCCTGAACGCCGAGGAGCGGCTGATGCTGAATCACATCCGCTCCAACAGCTATGCGCACCTGTTCCTGTTCCTGGAGGAGTACGCGGTGGCCCTGGCCTCGCAGCGCGCCGGGCTGGAGTTGCACGGGAACGCGACGCACATGCGCGCGCTCCTGCGCTTCACAGAGGAGGAGCTGAAGCACCAGCAACTCTTCGCGCGCTTCACCAGCGCGTTCGCCCGGGGGTTCAAGGTCGTCCCCGCCCTGCTCGACAACCACGTCGAAGTGGCGCGGGCCATCATGGCGAAGTCGAACCTGGGCGTGCTCATCTTCAACCTGCACCTGGAGCTGATGACGCAGCAGCACTATCTGGAGACGATCCGGGGAAACAAGACCGAGACGTTGGATCCGCTGTTCTGCGACCTGCTCAAGCACCACTGGCTCGAGGAGGCACAGCACACCCGGCTGGACTTCCTGGAGGCGCAGAAGATCCTCGCGCAGGAGCCCGACACCCTGGACGCGGCCCTCACGGAGTACGCGGAGCTGCTCCAGGCGCTGCGGGGGACGTTGAACGCCCAGCTCGCGTTGGATCTCCAGACGCTGGAGAAGGCGGTGGGGCGCGCGTTCACCCCGGAGGAACACCAGCACCTGGCCGAGTCCCAGGAGCGTTCGTATGTCTGGGGGTTCATCGGAATGGGGATGAAGGCGCCCCTCTTCCTCTCACGCCTGCGCGCGCTTTCCCCCGTGGCCGAGCAGCGCGTCCTGGAGCTGGCGCCGACGTACTACTGTGTGTGATTGATGCGGGCTTCGGGGACGCCGCCGCTGCTCGTCTGGTCACTTCCTGGCGGGCACGGGGTTGACTGGGGGGGCCTGGCGCGGCGCCTGGAGCGGGGGAAACGACGCGGTCAGCGCGCCCAGGTAGAGCCTGCCGTGGAAGCCGTCAGGCCGCGGGGCGGTGAAGAGCGTCACGCCAGCGGCCTGCTTGGAGGACTGCCGTGCCTCGAGCGTCGGGCTGATGCCGAAGACGTTGCACTCCACATCCTCGTCCCAGACGCTGTAGCGGCAGGTGAACTGGGTGCCGCGCTGGAAGCCCACGTCCAGGGCTCGCACCGAGGGCAGCACGCGCGCCACGCGAGCGCCCATGGGCTCGAGGTCACCATCCCAGCTGACCTCCGTGGTGCGCGCGTGGACGCTGCCCGTGAGCGCCAGCGTCCAGGCCTGGGGGCGCTTCGACCGGGCGTTCATCAGATGCTCGGCCATCTGCTCCTCGCGCTCATTGCCGTGGGCCTTGTCGGAGTCGATGGCGGCCACGGCCACGTCCTTGCCGGAGACGCGCAAGCGCCGGGCCTGCTCGACGAGCCACAGCATGGCGCGGCTGCTGCGCCCGTCCTGGTGGACCCGGCGCCAGAAAGCGCTCCCCGAGAGGAACTCCTGGATGGCTCCTGAATCGCCGTCACTGGCGAGGTAGCGCTCCAGGAGCGGCTGCTCGGAGACGGGAATGGACAGCGCCAGCGTCACCGGCAGGTCCTGGGCCGTGGCCTCGCACGCCATCCGCAGCGCCACGGACGGCACCTCCTGCGTTCCCAGGGGGTCCGCCACGAGCAGGACGCCTCCCTTGGAGAACAGGGACGAGGCACCCTCCACGGGCGCGCCACACGCGGGAGCGGTGGCGGAGGCCCCGTCCTCCTCGCCCCAGCTCTCCATCACCACCGAGCGAATGGGAATGGGGGGATTGCCGCCCACCAGCTCCAGCGCGGGAGCCATCTCCAGCCGCTCCAGGAGCTTCTGCTCGATGTTCATGTCGCGGTAGCCATGTGCTGGCCGATAGCCCTCCAGCCCAGGGATGTTCATGAAGGCATCCGGCACGGAGGCCTGCCCGCTGGACCGACCGGAGGCCTCCGGGGCGGCGAAGCCCCCTTCCTGCGTGTACCTGATGCGAAAAACCCGAACGAGTGCCTGCCGGGGCCCGAGCCGCTCTCCCTGGATGTAGTAGCGCTCGGGAGGGATGACGTCCGGAATGAAGGAGGAGAACATCTCCAACCCTCCCTCCTTCTCCATCACGTCCATGCGGTTCTTCTCCAGGATGTACCGGGCCGTCATCATCGCGTCCTCGACGGGCACCGAATAGACGACTTCATGCGTGGGCTTCTCGTACCGCCCCGTCTCCGGGTTGTACTGGTCCGAGATACCGCGCGTGGCGCTGGCGCATCCCACGCACCCCAAGAGCCCCAGCATCACTCCAAGCCGTCGCATCACTTCCTCCATGAGCCACGAGTCCCGGAGACGGGTTTCAGACCTCCGGCCGCGTCGACCGCTGAAACGCCCGGGGCGGCAGGTCATATTGACCTCGTCCGGTGGACGTTGGAATGAGGAGACGGCGAATCCTCCGCGTCGAAGCCGGTGCCCGTGAGACTCTGCGTGAAGGGACGCCAATCTGTTCCCTGAAGCGGTGTTCGACGAGGGACGTGGAGGCTCCCACCCGTTGAGCCAGCGACACCGCGTCCGAGGGGTCGTCGTCGGGTGTGGCAGGCAATGCGAGCGATGCGTGCGGAGACCGTCAACGGACAGGGCCCCAGACCCAGGGCGTTCTGGAAGAGCTCGGTCCGGGGTTCGGGCTTTCGCAAGCATAGGAACACGTCAGCCCTCCCCGGCCCGCGCTTTGTCCACAGTCCCCGGCGGTTTTCAAGCGCGCAATCCGCCACGCTTTGTCCACAGCCCATCGCTGAATTCAAGAGAGGAATCAGGGTCCGCTCGGGCCACAGCAAATCTGTATTTTCAAGAGCACACGCCTCGAACAAATCCGATACACGGCTGCGCCATCCCTCCCTTCCGAGTGTCTTCGATGCGTGCATCCGTCACTGCTCGTCCCGGCGAAGCCATGTCTCCATCCCCACGCCCTACCGGCCGCCGCAAGCGCTGGGTCCTGGGCATCCTGTCCCTGCTAGGTGTCATCGCCATCCTGGTGGGCATCAAGGGCGCACAGATCGGCGCGATGATTCAGGCAGGCGCCACCTATGTCCCGCCCCCGGAGGCGGTCACCACCGCCACGGCCAGCGCCGTCGACTGGCAGGGGACCCAGCGAGCCGTCGGCACGGTGCTCGCGGTGCGCGGCGTGACGCTGGGCGCGGAGCTGTCTGGCCTCGTGCGCGACATCGGCTTCGAGAACGGCGCACGGGTGAAGAAGGGGCAGGTGCTCGTCCAGTTCGACAGCACCAGCGAGGCGGCCCAGTTGGCGGGAGTGGAAGCAGAAGCGGAGCTTGCCCGGCTCACCCGTGCCCGGGTCCAGTCACTCCACTCCCAGGGCGCCACCACGCAGGCCGAGCTCGATGCCGCCCAGGCACGAGCGGTCCAGGCCGAGGCCTCGGTGGCCACCCTGCGCGCCATGCTCGCGAAGAAGGTCATCCGCGCGCCCTTCGATGGCCGCATCGGCATCCGACAGGTGGAGCTGGGCCAGGTGGTCTCCGCGGGCGGCCCCATCGCCTCACTGCACTCCCTGGACCCTGTCCTGGTGGAGTTCCTCCTGCCGCAGCAGATGCTGGCGAAGGTGGCCCTCGGGCAGAAGGTGCGTGTCCATGTGGATGTCTTTCCACGGGACACCTGGGAGGGCGACCTCACGACCATCAATCCCGAGGTGGAGCTCGCCTCTCGGAACGTGCGCATGCGCGCCACCGTCCCGAACGCGGACGGGCGCCTGATGCCAGGAATGTTCGCCAACATCGACGTGCTCGCCGAGAGCCAGAGCCAGGTGCTGGTCATCCCCGCCACCTCGGTCCTCTTTGCTCCGTATGGCGATTCGGTGTTCGTCCTCGAGGAAGGAAAGGACGCGGGTGGAAAGACGGCCCTCCTGCCGAAGCAGCGCTTCGTGCGACTGGGTGAGCGCAGAGGCGACTTCGTCGTTGTCACCTCCGGACTCAAGCCGGGAGAGCAGGTCGCCAGCAGCGGCGTCTTCAAGCTGCGCAACGGCGCGGCCGTCGTCGCCAACAACTCGATGGCGCCACAAGCAGAGACCGCCCCCATTCCCGTGGACCCGTAGTGGACCGGAAAACGCGCTCATGAACTTCACCGCCCTCTTCATCCGGCGCCCCGTCGTGGCGCTGGTGGTCAACCTCCTCATCATCATCGCGGGCCTCCAGGCCATCCAGTCCCTCAACGTGCGGCAGTACCCGCGCAGCGAGAACGCCGACATCACGGTGACAACGGCCTACGTCGGCGCCAACGCGGAGCTGGTCCGCGGCTTCATCACGACGCCGCTCGAGCGGGTCATCGCCTCCGCGGACGGCATCGACTATCTCGAATCCCAGAGCCTCCAGGGTGTCTCCATCATCCGGGCCCGGCTCAAGCTCAACCACGACTCCAACCGCGCGCTCAGCGAAATCAGCGCCAAGGTCGACCAGGTGCGCGGAGACCTGCCGCCCGAGGCCCAGGTCCCCGTGCTCAGCATCGAGTCCGCGGAGAGCCAGTCGGCCACGGCCTATCTCAGCTTCACCTCCGAGTTCCTGAAGCAGAACGAAATCACGGACTATCTGGTGCGAGTGGTGCAGCCGCGCCTCTCGGCGGTGGCGGGCGTGCAGCGCGCGGACATCCTCGGGGCGCGGACGTTCGCGATGCGGGTGTGGATGAAGCCCGACCGGATGGCCTCGCTCAACGTCAGCCCGGCGCAGGTCCGGCAGGCGCTGGCGAACAACAACCACCTCGCCGCGGTGGGCCAGACGAAGGGCTCGCTCGTCCAGGTGAATCTCACTGCGAACACGGACCTTCGCTCGGTGGAGGAGTTCCGGCAGCTCATCGTCCGGCGGGACGGCGGCGCCGTCGTGCGGCTCTCCGACATCGCGGACGTGGTGCTGGGAGCCGAGGACTACAACAGCGACGTCACCTTCTCCGGGGAGCGAGCGGTCTTCATCGGCGTCTGGGTGCTGCCGCATGCCAACTCGCTGGACGTCCTGAAGCGCGTGCGCAAGGAGATGGATGCACTCCAGCGGGAAATCCCGGAGCAGATCCACGCCCGAATCGCCTTCGACGGCACGAAGTACATCCAGAACGCCATCGACGAGGTGGTGGACACGCTGGGAGAGACGCTGCTCATCGTCGTGGTGGTCATCTTCCTCTTCCTCGGGTCCGTGCGCTCGATTCTCGTCCCCGTGGTGGCCATCCCGGTGTCGCTCATCGGCACCGTGTTCCTGATGCAGATGTTCGGGTTCACGGTGAACCTGCTCACGCTGCTCGCCGTGGTGCTGTCGGTGGGGCTCGTCGTGGACGACGCCATCGTCGTGGTGGAGAACGTGGAGCGCCACCTGCGGGCGGGCCTGCGTCCGGTGGACGCCGCCATCCAGGGCGCTCGCGAGCTGGTCGGCCCCATCATCGCGATGACCATCACCCTCGCCGCCGTCTACGCGCCCATCGCCTTCCAGGGCGGCCTCACCGGTTCGCTGTTCCGCGAGTTCGCGCTCACGCTGGCCGGCGCGGTGACGCTCTCCGGGGTGGTGGCGCTGACGCTCTCCCCCATGATGTCCGCCGCCCTCCTGCGCGCGGGCCATGAGGACCAGGGACTCGCGGGGGTCATCAACCGGGCCTTCGAGCGACTGCGCGCGGCCTATGCACGCACGCTGGACCGCACGCTCGGCGCACGCGGGCTGGTCTACACCGTGTGGGTGGTGTTGAGCCTGCTCGCGCTGCTCATGTTCTCGCAGTCTCCACAGGAGCTCGCCCCCACGGAGGACCAGGGCATCGTGTTCGGCATCGTCAACACGCCGTCCAATGCCACCATGGAGCAGCTCGCGCCCTCGGTCCACGAGGTGAACCAGTCGCTGATGGAGATACCGGAGGCTTCGTATATCTTCCAAATCATGAACCCGAGCAGCGGGTTCTGGGGCCTGGGACTCAAGCCCTGGGAGGAGCGCGAGCGCTCCGCGGCGAGCGTGCTGGCGCAGACGCAGCAGCGGGTGGCCAGCGTCCCGGGCGTGCAGACGCTCGTCATCCAGCCCTCCGCGCTGCCAGGAGGCGGCAACTTCCCGGTGGAGTTCGTCATCGCCTCCACGGCGGAGACAGAGGCGCTGTTGGGCTTCGCTCAGCAGCTCCAGGCGAAGGCGACAGCGAGCGGACTGTTCGCCTTCCCGCCCATCATCGACGTGAAGTTCGACCAGCCCCAGTCGGAGATTGAGCTCGACCGGGAGAAGCTCGCGCAGCTCGGGCTGAACCTGGGGACGGTGGGACAGGACCTGAGCGCGGCGGTGAGCGGCAACTTCGTCAACCGCTTCAACATCGCCGGGCGCAGCTACAAGGTCATCCCCCAGCTCCTGCGGACCTCGCGGCTCACCCCCGAGCAGCTCCAGGATGTCCATGTCACCGGACCGGACGGACAGCTCGTGGCGCTCTCGTCGATTGCCTCCATCCGGGACACCGTGGCGCCCCGCTCACTCAATCGCTTCCAGCAGCTCAACGCGGTGAAGCTGAGCGGCGTGGCCATCCGTCCGCTGGATGAGGCGCTCACCTACCTGGAGACGGAGGCGGCGAAGATTCTCCCGGAGGGCTACAGCATCGATTACACGGGCGAGTCCCGGCAGCTCCGCACGGAGGGCAACAAGTTCCTCCCGGCGTTCCTGCTCGCGGTGGTGCTCATCTTCCTGGTGCTCGCCGCCCAGTTCAACAGCTTCAGGGACCCGCTCATCATCCTCGCCGGCTCGGTGCCCCTGGCCCTCTTCGGCGCGCTGCTGACGACGTTCCTGAAGATGCCGAACCCGACGATGCCCTTCTTCACCGACAGCTTCACCACCACCCTCAACATCTACTCGCAGGTGGGGCTGGTGACGCTGGTGGGGCTGATTGCGAAGAACGGAATCCTCATCGTCGACTTCGCCAACCGGCTCCAGGACGAAGGCAGGTCGAAGCTCGAAGCCATCCAGGAGGCCGCGTCCGCGCGACTGCGTCCGATTCTGATGACCACGGTGGCCACCGTCGCGGGCCACTTCCCACTTGTCCTGGTGGAAGGACCGGGCGCGGCGGCACGCAACAGCATCGGACTCGTCCTGGTAGCGGGCATGGCTGTCGGCACCTTCTTCACGCTCTACTTCGTCCCGGCCATCTACCTCCTCGTCTCACGGACCCGAAAGGTGCCGGCGGACAGCGAGGTGCCAGCAGTGGAGCCGTCGCCGCTCGCGCCCGCGACGCAGCCCTGAGCCGAGCCCCGGGCTCCCCGTGGACGAAACTCCACGCCACGGGGGGCTCGGCTTCGCTGGAGACAACTCATGCGTGAGAGGCCCGTGATGACTGGTCGTTCAACAGACAAGGAGGAGCCCTTCGCCCAGGTCGTGGCGCGGCGTTGGGAGCAAGCCCTGCGGCACATCGAAGCCGCCGTCAGCGCCGCGCCGAATCCCGAGGCGAAGGTGCGGGCCTTCGCCCAGTCGCGCCAACAGCAAGCGGAGCAGCTCGTTCGGGAGCTTCCATGTCCTGACGAGGCGAAGCTCGACATGCTCTCGAGCCTCACTTCGCACCTGGCCTGCCTGCGGGCGCGCGAGGTCGCGCTGCTCGAAGCGATCTTCATGGAGGGGAACGCCACGGGGGCGTTCACGCTCGGCAACCCCCACGGCGTAGCGCTCGCCATGGTGGGAGCGCTCCAGAACCTCGTGTACGCGCCGCTGCTGTTCGCGCGGATGTCGCGGGTGGAAAGGAGCCGTGCTCCCACCGCGCAGTGGCCGCCGGAGTCAGAGAAGCCACACTAGGGCGCATCCGCGAATCAGCGCCAGAGCCTGCATCCTGATGACGACGGTGCCGCGCGAGGTGCGCAACGCGGGCGTGCTGGATGGCTTTCCCCGGGTCTCCAAATTGGCAGACACCTGTCAGTCATCCAGGGAGGAATTCTCCACGGCACTCGCGGCCCTGGACAGCGCGGGGCCGCGAGCACCTCAGGACGACTCAGCAGGTCCAGGAGCAGGACGTCCCACCGTTGACCGCGTTGCAGCGCCCCGCGGAGATGCCGACGCCGCTGCAGAAGGCCCACGTCGCGCCGCTGCCAGAGATGGGCTGGCAACACGTCACGGGGCAGTTCGCGGTGTTCCAGGAACACGACGTCCCACCGTTGACCGCATTGCAGCGGCCCGGAGACCACGCCACCGAGTCACAGAAGGCCTCCGTGGTCCCCGAGCCCGGAATCGCCGCGCAGCACTCCGGATACGTCGTCAGGGCCGCCTCGCTCTCACCCACGGCCCCCACGTCGTCCGACACCGCGACACCGTCGACGGGACCGCAGCCCGCCAGCACCGTCAGCAATCCCGCCAGTACTCCCAACGTGTTCAGCTTCATCAGACACCCTCCCGTGGTTTTGAGACTTCACGGAGAGCATCTTTCGACATCACACATTCCGTCAAACACTGTCACCCGCGAACAGGCACGGGGAGAGACGGGACGCACCGCGCCCGGGACTTCGAGAAGAAAGTTCCGGGAGTGGCGGTCAGGACGTGACGGGTGACACAGGAGTTCCTACGGCGGCGCACACGGGCCAGCCCTACACACCGCGGCAAGGCGAGCGCGGCCAGCGGTCCACCGGCGTGCCCACATCAACCGGAGTGCAACTCGTGCCACACGCCGCGCTGGACCTTCGTGTGTCAGGTGTGGTGGTGCAGGCTCTCCACCAGGTACGGGTCTCCCACGGGCAACATCGGCGACGTCCGCACCGCCCGAGTCACCGCCAGCGTGAACAACGCCCCCACCCCCACCAGCCCCGCCAGCTCATACACCCCCACCGTCAGCCCCTCCGGCTGGTGCGCGGGCGCCACCATCAACTGCAAATCCAACCAACGCCCCACCAGCAGCACCCCCGCCACGCGCAGCAGGTGGTTCGGGTTCATCTTCGCGGGACGCGGCAACAACAGCACGAACGGCAGCGCCCAGTTCAACACCACATTCACATAGAACGGCACCTCCCACCCGCCATGCATCCGCGCGATGAAGTAGACCGTCTCCTCCGGGATGTTCGCGTACCAGATGAGCATGAACTGCGAAAACCAGAGGTATGCCCACAGCGTGGCGAACCCGAACATCAGCTTGCCCAGGTCATGCAGATGGCTGGAGTTGAGCCGAGGCAGCGCCCCCGCCCGGTGCAGCAACACCGCCACCACGGTGATGGCACACACACTGGAGCTCAAGAGCCCCGCCACGTTGTAGAGCGCGTAGATGGTGCTGAACCAGTGCGGCTCCAGACTCATCAGCCAGTCGAACGCCGCCAGACAGAAGGTCAGAGAGAAGAGCACCAGGAACACCGCCGACACCGTCACGTTCTTCCGGGTCAACGGCTCCCCGCGCTCCACGTCCTGTCGCAGCGAGTTGCGCCGCAACATCCACGTGAAGCCCACCCACACCGCCAACATCACCCCCATCCGAATCGCGAAGAAGGGAACGTTGAGGAAGGCCGCCTTCTCATGCAGCAGGTGGTCCGTCTCCATCACCCCCGGCTTCGCCCAGGGATACAGCGTCGTCACGAACGGCAGCAGCGCCAGCAGCGTCACCGCGCCCCAAGGCACGTAGGACGCGAACGCCTCCGGGATTCGCTTGAAGACGGTGAACCACCCCGCGTTCGCCACGTACATCAGCGCGAGGAACACCGCGCCGCCCAACCCCAGGCATAGGAAGTAGAAGCCGCTCGTCAGCAGGCTGGTCAGCGCACGCTCCGGAGCCTGCACCAACCCCAGTACGAGCACTCCCAACCCCGCCCCCGCCGCCACCTGCGCGGCGCGATGGAAGACAGGCGAGACGGCGAAGCCCCCCTGCGACTCGGTGGAAGCTGCTTCGACGGGGGCGCTCATGGCGTCTCCTTACGCGCCGTGCGCGCGGGGTTCTGGAGCGTGCGGAGATAGTGGACCAGCTTCCACCGGTCCTCCGGCGCCACCTGCGAGCCGTGGGCCGGCATGAGTCCCTGCCCATGGGTGATGATGTGGAAGATGCGTCCATCCGGAAGCCCCACCGCGTGCTCCGCCAGCAGCGAGGGCGGCATCGGGAAGCGCGCCGTCACCGGACCATCTCCCAACCCTCCGGAGCCATGACACGGCGAGCAGTACCGTTGGAACGCCGTCTGGCCTCGCGCCACCACCTCGGGCGATGCGGGATACGGATTGCGCAGCTCGCTCCCCGCGCGCTCGGCCGCCTCCAGGCCGGCGGACAGGTGCAGCGGCAGATGCCCCCGAGGCACCGTGCCCTTCGCCGGAGCCAGCAGCGTCTTGCCGTCCCCCGTGTTCGGGTTGGGCGCGAAGCTGTCATAGGGCACCGAAGCCACCATGTCCGGCGCGTACTCGAAGTTCGGCCGCGTCTCGTCCTGCTCGCAGCCGCCGACGGCCAGCCCCAGCGCCGCCAGTCCCACCCAGGTCCTCCTCACGGCCCCACCTCCTTCAAGTCCGTGGCCACCGCGCCATGACGGCGCAGCAGGTCTTCGGCGGCCTCCAGCGACTCCGGGGACTGGCGCGGCGCGATGACGATGGCGAACCGGTCATCCGTCACGCGGGGCAACGTCTGAAGCTTTTTCCCCGGAAACAGCCGGGCCCTCACCAGGAACGCCGCCACCGTGCTCAGCGCGGCGAACAACACCGTCAGCTCGAACGTCACCGGGATGAAGGCCGGGAACGAGTTGAACGGCTTGCCCCCCACATTGAGCGGCCAGCTCACCACGCTGGTGTAGAGCTGGAGTGACAGGGCCAGCGTGCAGCCCAGAAGCCCCGCCCCGAAGCACACCCAGGTGAGCCGACTGGGCTTGAGGCCCATCGCGTCATCCAGGCCGTGCACCGCATAGGGCGTGTACACGTCGCGCAAGTCATGTCCCGCCTCTCGCACCGCGCGGGTGGCGGCGAGGACCTGCGCCTCGTGCTCGAAATAGCCGATGAGGACCGGGGCGCTCATACGGGGACGTCCTTCCGGGTGGCGATGGCCAGCGGCGGGTGGAGTCGAGGCGACGAGGGCTCCGTCGACACATCCCTCGCGGGGGCATGCGTTGAGGGATGCGCCTCGGCGTGCTCGTGAGGATTCCTGGCGAAGCCCAACACGCTCTTCACCTCGCCGATGGAGATGATGGGCAGCACGCGGACGAAGAGCAGGAACAGGGTGAAGAAGAGCCCGAACGTTCCGATGAAGGTCCCCACCTCCACCATCGTGGGCGTGTACATGGACCAACTGCTGGGCAGGAAGTCGCGGTGCAGGCTGGTGACGATGATGACAAACCGCTCGAACCACATGCCCACGTTGATGACCAACGACAGCGCGAAGATGGCCGCGGGCGACGTGCGAATCTTCTTGAACCAGAACAGATGCGGCGACACCACGTTGCACGTCACCATGATCCAATACGCCCACGCGTAGGGACCGAAGGCGCGGTTCATGAACGCGAAGCGCTCGTATGGATTGCCCGAGTACCAGGCGATGAAGAACTCCGTCGCGTACGCCAGCGAGACGATGCCACCCGTGACGATGATGACCTTCGTCATGTTCTCCAGGTGGCGCAGCGTAATCAGGTGCTCGTAGCCCAGCACCACGCGGGTGATGATCATCAGCGTCAGCACCATCGCGAAGCCGCTGAACACCGCGCCCGCCACGAAGTACGGCGGGAAGATGGTGGTGTGCCACCCGGGAATCACCGACGTGGCGAAGTCCATCGAGACAATGGTGTGCACGCTGAGCACCAGCGGCGTCGCCAGCCCCGCGAGCAACAGGTACACCGTCTCGTAGCGGCTCCACGTCCGGTGCGACCCTGTCCACCCCAGCGACAGCACCTTGAAGACGGCCTTCTTCGCACCCGCCTTCAGCCTGTCACGCACGGTGGCCAGGTCCGGAATCAGGCCCACGTACCAGAACACCGCCGACACCGTGAAGTACGTGGAGATGGCGAACACGTCCCACAAGAGCGGCGAACGGAAGTTCACCCACAAGCTGCCGCGTGTATTGGGATAGGGCAGCACCCAGAAAGCCAGCCACGGCCGCCCCATGTGAATGACGGGGAAGAGCGCCGCGCACATGACAGCGAACAGCGTCATCGCCTCCGCCGCGCGGTTGATGCTGGTGCGCCACTTCTGCCGGAAGAGGAAGAGGATGGCGGAGATGAGCGTGCCCGCGTGGCCAATGCCCACCCAGAACACGAAGTTGGTGATGTCGAACGCCCAGCCGATGGTCTTGTTCAACCCCCACACGCCGATGCCGGTGCCCACCTGGTACGCGACGATTCCCGCGCCCGTGCCCAACACGGACACCGCTATCGCGAACGCCGCCCACCACTTCCACGTGGGCGCACGCTCCATGGGCGCGCAGATCTCCTCGGTGAGCTGGCCCAGGGTGCGCGGCTCGGTGACCAGCGGCACGCGCAGCGGGGACAGGTGCTGTTGGCTCATGTTCCGCTTCCCGACCCGGTGTTCTGGATCTTCGTGAGGTAGGTGATGGACGGCCCGATGTTCAGCTCCTCCAGCAGCCGGAACGCGCGCCCGTCCTTCGCCAGCTTCGCCACGCGGCTGTCGGGGTCATTCACATCCCCGAAGTGGAGGGCCTTCGCGGGACAGCTCTGCTGACAGGCCGTCTGGATGTCGCCGTCCTTCAGCGCGCGGCCCTCGCGAGCCGCCGCGGCCTTGCCCTCCTGGACGCGCTGCACGCAGAGCGAGCACTTCTCCATGACGCCCCGGCTGCGCACCACCACGTCCGGGTTGAGCACCATCCGCTCCAGCGGCTCGTCGTGCGGATAGTCGAACCAGTTGAAGCGGCGGACCTTGGTGGGGCAGTTGTTCGCGCAGTAGCGCGTGCCGACGCAGCGGTTGTAGACCTGCTGGTTGAGCCCCTCGCTGGAGTGCACCGTCGCGAGCACCGGGCACACCGTCTCGCACGGCGCGTTCTCGCAGTGCTGGCACATCATCGGCTGGTGGACGACTTGAGGGTTCGCCTCGTCGCCCTGGTAGTAACGGTCGATGCGCATCCAGTGCATCTCGCGCTGCCGCAGCACCTCGTCGCGGCCCACGCTGGGGATGTTGTTCTCCGCCTGGCATGACACCACGCACGCCGAGCAGCCCGTGCACGCGCTCAGGTCCACCGCCAGCGCCCACCGGTGGCCCTTGTACTCGTGGCCAGACCAGATGGAGAGCGGGTGCGCTCCGTTGCCGCCATGCCCGCCGTGCTCCTCGTTGCCCGCGCGCGGGTTCGCCAGGAACGCGGCCAGCTCCGCCTCGCGCACGTGCGGCCGACCTTCCAGTCGCGAGTGCGTCTGCGTGAGCGCCAGCTTCTGCTTCTCGCCCGTCCCCACCACCGTCGCCCCCGGCACCGAGCGCCGCACGCGCCCCTCCACCACCGCCGCCAGCGGGAAGACATTCGTGCCCACGCCATCGCCGATGCGTCCCGCCCGCGTCCGGCCGTAGCCCACCGCCACGCCGAGCACGGACGGGTGCGTCCCCGCCTGCACCAGCACGGGCAGGGACAGCGCCTCACCGCCCACCCGCACCCGCACCACGTCTCCGTCGCGCAGGCCCAGCTCCTTCGCCCGCGAGGGTGCGATGAGCGCGGGGTTGCCCCAGGTGGCCTTGGTGATGGGGTCTGGCACCTCGTGCAGCCAGGCGTTGTTCGCGAATGCGCCGTCGCGCAGCGCCACCGAGGGGAACAGCATCAGCTCCCACTCCACGGACGGCCGCGCCACCGCGCCCAGCACCTTCGCCATGCCGTCTTCGCGGAAGGACGGTGGGACCGTCGGTACCGGGGGAAGCGTCACAACTCCTCGGCGGACCGCGTCGTCCCAGAAGGCATCGAAGGACGTCCCTGCTTGCGTGACGTGCGGGAAGACCTCCACCTCCCAGCGAGCCCGCAGGAATTCATGGTGGGACACCGGGACGTCCGCCCACTTCAGCAGCGACTCCACCGCGTCCCGGGTGTCGTGCAGCGGCGCCACCGCGGGCTGTCGCAGCGAGAGCACGCCTCGTCGCGGCTCCGCGTCTCCCCACGACTCCAGCGGGGTGGAGGCCGGGGCATGAAGCCGCGACAGGATTGCCGTCTCGTCCAGCCGGTCATTGAGCGCCACGGTGAGCGGCACTCTCTTGAGCAGGGCTCCCAGCGCCGCTCCTCTCGGGTCCGCATGGGCGGGATTGACGCCGAGGAAGAGCACCGCACCTACTCCACCCTCGCCCAGCTCGGTCAGCAGCTCGCCGTAGGAGAGGGCACGCTCGTCCAGCGCCACGCCCTCCATGGGCAGCACCGTGGTGCCCTCGTTTCCGAGCAATACGTTCGCCGTCGCGGCCAGCACCTGCGCGGCCACCTCGTCACCACCGCACACGACCAGAGACTCCGTGCGGTGCGACCACAGGGCTTCGGCCAGCTCGTCCAGCGCGGCCGGCTCCAATCGCGAGGCCGGCAACTCCTTGAGGCCAGGGACGGTACGCCCCGCCTTCACCGCCAGGCGGCGCACCACGTCGCCCAGGGCGAGCGTCACCTCGGAGGGGGCCACTACGAAACGGCGGTCGGCGGCTGCGCCGGTGAGCGTCATCACCGGTTCAATCTGGTAGTGCCGCGCCATCGCCCTTCGCCCGGCCGCATCCCGCGCCTCGGTGTACTGGCGCGTGAAGGCCACCGGCGATACCCACGTACCCAGGAAGTCGGCGCCGAAGCTGGCGATGACCTGGGCACGGTCGAAGCGGTAGTCGGGCACCACGCGCGCGCCGTGCGTGAGGCGGTATGCATCACCTATCGCGGCGAGCTCACCCAGCGGTTCGTAGCGCACGGTGCGCGCCAGGGGGTGCGCGGCCAGGAAGCGCTTCACTCCGGCTTCGGCGGTGGGCCCCATCCCCCATGGCAGCACCAGACGGATGGACTTGCCCGCCTCGGCCACCTTGCGCAGCCCGGCCTTCACCTCCGTGTCCAGGTCCGTCCAGGACACTCGATGGCAGTCGCGTGAAGGGAAGCGGGCGCGGCTCGCGTCGTAGAGCGAGAGCACGGAGGCCTGCCCCACCGCGCACACGCCACCGCGCGATACGGGGTGCTCGTCATTGCCCTCCACCTTGATGGGACGTCCGTCGCGTGTCTTCAACAGCAGACCGCAGCGCGCCGAGCAGCCTTCGCAGGTAGAGGCGTACCAGAGCGCGGTGCCCGGCATGACTTCGTCCGGCCGGGACACGTAGGGGATGAGCTTCTGCACCGGGGCGCGCTGACACGCCACCATGGCCGCGGCGGCGCTCAGCCCCATCATCTTGAAGAAGTCGCGACGGCTGCTCGCGTCCGGCGGCGTGGCGGCGACGCCCACCGGGAGTTCCTCGGCGAACTCGTCGCGCGACTGCTCCAGCCACGCGGCGTCGGTGGCCCGCTCGGCCAGGCTCTGCCAGTACTTGGGAAGGGGGTCGGACATGGCGAGAGGTCCTCAGCGGTGGCAGCCCGAGCAATCCGAGGGCGGCCGGAGGATGCGGGGGGATTTCGAAGGCTCGGGAAGTGGCGTGCCGGAGGTCAGCGCCAGCAGCTCTCCCGCGCGAGGTGCGGACGGCGTCGGCGCGGCGAGTGCCTCCGTCGACATCTCGCGGTGACAGTCGAGGCACCAGCCCATGGTCATGGGCTCCACCTGCTCCACGCGCACCATCTCCTGGACCTGGCCGTGGCACGTCTGGCACTTCAGGCCCGCGGTGACGTGGCTCGCGTGGTTGAAGAAGGCATGGTCCGGCAGGCGATGGACGCGCACCCATTCGATGGGTGCATTCGCGGCCACCGCCGCCGCCACCTTCTGAATCTCCGGCGAGTCCTTCTTCACCTGCGTGTGGCAGTTCATGCACACGCTGGCGGAGGGCACTCCCGCGTGACGACTGCGCTCGGCACCCACGTGACAGTACTGACAGTCCAGCTCGTACTGGCCCGCGTGGACCGCGTGGGAGAAGGCCACCGGCTGCGCGGGCATGTGGCCCTGCTGGTTGTTCACCGGCCCACTGCAGCCACCGAGGCCCAGCGCGACGAGCGCACCGGCGTACCCCAGGGCCTGGAAGGAAACGCGGCTCATGGCGTCTCCTCGCGAGGCGTGACAAGCAGTCCGGACTCGACGGGCCTGGTCGAAGGCACCGGTGCCGACACACGGCTCATCCGGAAGAAGGGAGCCAGCCCCAGCAGGGTGAGGCCCGCGAGCAGGTGGACCTGGAAGACGAGCGGCGCACTCTGAATCAACGTCGAGTCCGGCTGGACGGCCAGCACCGAGCGCAGGTACGGCACCGTCACGTGCACGTACCAGGCGGAGCTCCAGCGCAACGACACCGCCACGTACACGCCCGTGAGGACATGAGCGAACACCAGTCCCAGGGCGACCGCCGAGCCCCACTGGCGCTCGCGTGCCTGGCGCAGGGTCAGCGAGCACAGGCCCCAGCCCAGCAGCAGCGCGCCGATGAGGCTCACCGACTCCAGCGCGAACAGTCGCGACGGCGAGGCGTTGAAGACCTGCATCGCACGCGGCGCCGCGAGGCCCAGCAGGTGGTTGAAGGCGACGATGGCCGCTCCCGCCAGCACGGCGCGGCCCGCGGGCGTCCAGGGCGAAACCGGCGCGGGCGCCTCACGCAGCGTCAGCCCGCGGATGATGCCCACGAGCGCGACGCCGGCCGCCGCGTATGGAACCAAGGAGAAGAGGAGGGAGTCGCTCACGAGTGACCTCGCGCGGACGGCGTGGTGAAGACCACCCCGATGAAGCCCAGCGCCGCGACCAGACCGACGACGCCCAGGTAGAAGAAGTCACGGTCCGCGCGCGGACGGCTGCCATCACGCGAGGCGTCCGCGAGATAGGCCTTGAGGGCGTACTGCTCCTCCTCGACGAGCGGCGCCTTCGCGTACAGCGCGCCCATCATCGGCCCCTCCAGCTTCGCGAGCCCGGGACGCATCCCCTTCTCGCCCATGCGCGCGAAGGCGAAGGTGAGGTTGGGGCCGAGCGTGCCACCACCCGCGATGCCCAGGCCGCGCACGTCATGGCAGCCGATGCAGGCGGCACCTCCGTTCGTCAGCGGATCGGTGCCTTCGAAGAGGCGACGGCCCCGCGCGATTTCCTCCGGCGTGGCGTCCGTGCCCATCTTCTCCGCGGGCGAGGGCTTGCAGCCGCCCTTCCCCTTCCGCGTGCACTCGCGGAAGTAGGTGAAGAGGCTGGCGCGCTCCGCGTCGGACAGCGCCTGGTCCGGCATGCGCACGCCGTTGAACTTCGTCAGCAGCGCGCCCGCGACGGGGTCTCCCGAATCGATGAGCGCACCCGGGCTCTTGATGAAGCGGGTGAGCCACGCCTCGTCGCGACGCTCCAGCACCCCGTGCAGGTCCGGACCAATCCGGTCGCCCTCGCCCACCGAGTGACACGTCGCGCACCGCTGGGTGAAGAGCTGCGCGCCCTGTCGCGACGCCTGCGCCAGCGCGGTCGGTGCTGCCAGCACGGCCAGGAGCGGAAGGATGGGGACGAGCGTTCGCTCCTGATGCGGCCGTCCTCCCAGCACACGTGTCCGCATTGCTGCGTGCCCCTCCTCACGGGGAAGCCAAGCTCGTTGCTCGGCACACGCGGACTCAGTGCAACCAGGGGGCCAGGGAGTTCACTGGCTCACGCCCTCATGGAGCACGGGAAATCATGCGAAGGGAGCGCAGCATTTGCGCCGCGCGGCACGAGCGGACGCACCGTTTGCCAACGCACGAAGGCGGGCAGGAACAGGTCCTCGCACCGTGCGGCCTCCAGCACGATGGATTGCTCGGCTCCAGCGTGAAGCCCACGAGCCCACACAGAGCAAAGGGCTGACGAGCAGCCCTGCTCGACACTGGGAGCGTAGCGAGCCTCCAACACAAGACCGCGCGGGGAGCGAGAGGCTCCACCCGCGCGGCTCAGCTCACATCGCGGTGGTGGTGAACACGCCGCGGCCGATAGCCATGATGCCGCCGATGATGAACACGATGGCGAGCCCCACGCCCGCCAGCGGCAGCGCGTAGCCCGGCTGCGGACGACGCCGGTTCACCGACAGCAGCACCTGCGCGACGACGGCCGCCAGCACCATCAGCACGATGTGGCCGATGAGGGCCGGGTAGTAGAAGCGCGTCACCAGCACGAGGATGCCGAGCAGCACCTGGAGGTGCAGCAGCCCCGCGAAGGAAGCGCCGAGGATGCGGCCGCCCTTGTCGAACGGGCGCTTCGTGGCGAAACCGAAGGCGAAGTAGGCGATGGCCAGCACGCCCGCGAGCAGCACCAGATAGCGAAGCCCTGAGTGGGCGTAGAAGAACATTCGGTCCATGGGGCTCGCGGTTTAGCAACGCACGGGGTGAGACGCACGTTTCAAGACGGATCCGCCTCGGGCGTCTTCTTCGTGCTGGGGGGAAGCGGCGGCGCGGCGATGCGCTCCCGGGGCGGCAGCTCGCCCGTGAGGCTCCGGAGGAAGGCCACCAGGTCATCCACCTCCCCGTCCGTCAGCGTCCGCGCCAGTTGGTGCTTCGCCATCAGCCGCACCATCGTCGGCAGGTCCTTCACGCTGCCGTCGTGCAGGTACGGCCCCGTCCGCTCGACGTCCCGCAGCGTGGGCACCCGGAACTTGCCCCGGTCGTCCTCGTTCTTCGTCGCATCGAACCGCCCCGCGTCCGTCAGGCCCGGGTAGTCCTCCAACAGCCCGAGCTTCTGGAACGACATGCCTCCCACCGCTGGACCGTTGTGGCACGTGGTGCAGCCCGTGAGGGCGAAGAGCTGGAGGCCGCGCAGCTCCGGCTCGGTGAGCGCGGCGTGCTCTCCCGCCAGGAACCGGTCGAAGCGCGACGTCGTGGTCAGGCCCCGCTCGAAGGCGGCGATGGCGCGCGCGGCATTCGTCAGCGACACCGACTTCTTCTCCCCGGGAAACGCCTCGCGGAAGCGCGTGACGTACTCCGGAATGGAGGAGAGCGTGGCCACCACGCGGCGCTCGTCGGGCATGGCCATCTCCACCGGATTCAAGATGGGGCCCGTGGCCTGCGCCTCCAGCGTGTCCGCGCGGCCATCCCAGAACTGCGCGATGTGCCCCGCCGCGTTGTAGACGGTGGGCGAGTTGCGCGTGCCCTTCTGCCCCCGGTGCCCGTCCGACAACGCCTTGTTGTCCACGCCGTAGGTATCGAGGCCGTGGCAGGTGTTGCAGGAGACATCGTGGTTCTTCGACAACCGCGGCTCGAAGAAGAGCATGCGGCCCAGCATCACCTGCGCCTCGGTGTCCTTGGGCGCGGGCTTCGCGTCCTTCGCCGGAGGCAGCGGACGGAAGAAGTGCGCGAGCTGGTCGGGCGTCAGCGGCTTCGGCGTGCGCGGCTTCGGCGCGGCCTGCTCCACCGGAGGCGCGGGCTGAGACGCGACCTCCTGCTTCGGCTCGCACGCCGTCAGTCCACCCGCGCCGAGCGAGGTCAACGTGAGCAGCATCAGGAACCGGTTGCGCGACATGAGGCACTCCAGGGGCGTTTAACGGACCGGGACGCTACCAGTCCCACTCCGCCATGTTGCCCGCGTCTTGATGACGCACCCCACGTCCCCTTTCAGCGTCCATCAGCCTCGGCGACGGCAACCGCTCCTCCGCTCCCCTGCTCCTCGGACATGAGGGCCTGGGCTGCGCGGGCACCGGCCAGCGGCTACCTCTGAAGACGGGGTTGTTCCTTCGTGTCGACCCGCGCTCAGCGCCCTCGCAGCGGCGCATCGGCGGTGTGCCGCGCGGTCGACGTGCCTGGCTCCGAAGACGACGAGGAGGATGGATGCGGGATGAACGCGCTGGGGAGACGGACGAGACGCGCGAGGACGTCGACGTGCTCGTCTGTCGCAAGTGCCTGATGCGCCGAGGCGCCAGGTCCGGTGGCATCGAGCTGCCCCGCTGGCTCCAACGCTCGCTGAGCGAGCGAGGGCTCTCCGACACCGTCCACGTCATGCCCACCGGCTGCCTGCGGCAGTGTCCCCGAGGCCAGGTCACCGTGCTCGTCACCGGCGGAGACCCGCGACAAGGCAGCGCCCTGATGACGGTGGATCCGCTCATGGACCGCGAGAAGCTGCTGCGACTCATCGAAGCGCGCGCGCGTCCCGACGAGGAGCTCCTGTCGCCCGAGCCCGCCGCCCCCGAGTCCTCCAGGGACGAACACGACGAGCGGAACATCCCGTCGTAGCGGCGACATCGCGGACGCCTCGCGCGAGGGAGACCCGAAGACGAGCCGGTCGACGAGCCACGACACGCCCAACCCCGTCGCCGTCCCCGCCACGTCCCACACCAGGTCCTTGAACGAGAAGGTCGTCCCTCGCCCCAGGTCGTACAGCTCCTTGCCCACGCCCACCCCGAGCGCCAATCCAGCACCCGTCAAGAGGCGCGCCTCTGGCGGCTCGAAGAGCAGCGCACCGGCGCCA
Organism: Myxococcus eversor; assembly: GCF_010894455.1. Classification (GTDB taxonomy): domain Bacteria; phylum Myxococcota; class Myxococcia; order Myxococcales; family Myxococcaceae; genus Myxococcus; species Myxococcus eversor. The sequence continues at coordinate 24,576 of NZ_JAAIXY010000006.1, forward strand.
TAGCCCACGCCCGCCAGGACGAAGCACGCCGCGAAGTGCTTCTTCTTGTCGGGGCCCAGCCACTCATCTCCAGACGCGGCCCTCGCGGACACAGGCGTGGTGGACACGAGCAGCAGCGGGGCGAGCAGGCGCAGGGAGAGGGTCCGCATGAGCAGGGATGTAGCACCCCACGGACCGTCCAGGTGGCTCGCCCGGAGTGTGGCAGTGGCATCTCGCCATCGAGCGTTTTCGAGACGCGGCCCCTGGGTCGTCCTATGCTCCAGGTCGCGTGAAACGACTCGGTCCCTCGTTCACCTTCCAGCAGCAATCGACCCGGCACCCCGGGCTCGATGGTGCTCGTGGCCTCGCTGTCCTCGCCATGGTGCTGGGACACACGCTGGACGCGCTGCTCTCACCCGAGGCTCGCCAACTGCCCTGGGTGCAGCACTACTGGAGCTTTCGCGGAATCACCGCGCCCCTCTTCCTGCTGGTGAGTGGCTGGGCCGTCGTCGCCGCCCTGGGCACCAAGCCCAACGCCGCGCGCGACACGCTCGGTCGCCGCATCCGCCGGTCGCTGTTGCTGTTGTTCCTGGGATACTTCCTGCACTGGCCCGGCTGGCCGGCGGTGCATGACCTGGGCTGGACGGACGCCATGCTGTCGCGCGTCTTCGCCTTCGATGCGCTCCAGTGCATCGGCTTCGCGCTGCTGTCGGGCTCGGTGCTGCTCGCGCTCGTGCCCGCGCGCGGAGGCCGTCCGCTCGTCCTGCTCACCCTGGCATTGGCCATTCCGCTGGCGAGCACGGCGATGTGGCGGCTGGGCGCGGGGCTGCCCATGCCGGTGCAGCAGTTCCTCGGCAGTGGCGAGGGAAGCCGCTTCCCCTTCTTCCCCTGGGCGGGCTTCTTCTTCGCGGGCGCCTTCGCCGCCTATGCGCTGCACCTCTTGAAGCCGGGCTGGCCACAGGGACTGGCGCTGCTCGCGTTGGGCGCGGGGATGCTCGGGCTCGCGCATCTGACGACCGCCGACTGGGGCCCCACGAGCGCGTGGCTGGTGGCCTATCGCGTGGGCCAGGGGCTCATCGTCCTGGGCGTGGTGAATCTGGCCCCCGTCCGGCTCAGCGGGCTCCTGGCGCCGATGGGGCGGCTGTCGCTGTGGGTCTACGTGCTGCACCTGCCCATCGTGTACGGCTGGGCGGACATCGGCGGCCTCTCCGCCCGCGTGGGCCCCATCCTCGGGGTTCCCGCCGCGGTGGGCGTAGGGGTGGTCCTGCTGCTGACCTGCGCGGGTGTGGCCCGGCTCGGCCGCTGGCTGCTGGACCAGGCCCGCCCCTGGCGCGCGGGCTCCACCACGCTCAACGCCAACCTCAGCAGCTCCACGCGGATGAGCCCTCGAGCCTGAGGCGCGGAGCCGCGCGCGGCTTCAGTGTCGCGGCTCGTCCTCGGTGAACTCCGCGTCCACTTCCGACTTGGATGCACCGGAGCGCATGCGCGCGGACGGGCTCGCCGCGTCCTCCGTCCACGACTCGGGGAATGGAGTCCGCGAGACAGTCTCGTCGGGGAACGGCCCGGGAAAGCCCACGCCACCAAGAGTGGTGACGCGCAGCGAGCCGTCCCGCATGCGGCGCTCCACGGCCCGGCGCAGGCGCGCCGTCACGAAGCGACGCACGGGAGGCAAGAGCAGCGACAGGCCCACCACGTCGGTGATGACGCCGGGAATCACCAGCAGCACGCCGCCGAGCAGCACCAACGCGCCGCTGAACAGGCCCTCCTCGGGAACCTGCCTCCGGGCCAGGGCGTCTCGCCAGCGGCGCATCACCCTGCCGCCCTCACGACGGGCGAGCCAGGAGCCCACCACGCCCGTCAGAAGCACCAGGGCCAGCGTCGGCATGAAGCCCACCTCGCGGCCGATGACGACCAGCAGGTACAGCTCCAAGAAGGGAACGATGAGCGCGAGCAGGAAGTACTTGAACACCCCCGCAATCTAACGCCGAGCGCTCCCTCGCGCCGGGCAACCCAGCGGGCGTGAAGGCCCCTCCTCGCCCGCCCGGCCTACCTGCCGCCGAGGTTCCCCAACATCGAGTCCACGAGCATGTAGAGGAAGAAGAAGGCGGCGATGGCGATGAGGAAGAACTTCGCGCCCGGCTGGAAGCTCTTGGTCCCTTCCGTCGTCAGCGGCGTGTACGTGGCGGAGCCCATCGCCTCGGTCGACGCCCCGGAGGCCCCGCCCGCGTAGCGCACCGTGCGCATGTACTGGTCCGCCACCATGCCTTCGTCGGAGGCCACCAGCGAGCGGCCCAGCTGGGGGTCCACGAGCCGGGCTCCCGCCTGGGTGGCCAGTCTGGAGGCCTCGCCCACCACCTCGCGCACCAGGTCCGAGCGCTCGGCCAGGGGGATTCGCAGTTCGGTGGCCACCACCCGTCCGCCCTCGCGCAGCACGCCCACCTCCACGTCTCCGTGCTGGAGGTGCCAGAGGCGGTTTCCATCCGGACGGACGGTCACCCGCTTCTCCGAGAGGTGGCCATCCACCCGCGCCGCCTCGTAAGGCGTGCCCGGCGTCATCGTCTGTAGGAGCAACTCGTATCTCACGCGGGTTGCGAGTATACGCCGCGAATCGCCATGCCCACCTCTTCCAAGCCCCCTTCTGGCCCCCATCGCGGTGGCAGGCCCTCCTCCCCGCCCTCCGGCGCCGGCCGTGGCCGGCCCCACCACCGTCCCGAAAAGGTCCATCCGGACCGGACCTCCCCCGAGATTGGCCCGGACGGACTGCCCCAGGTCTCCCTGGTGCGCCGGGGTGTGGACCGGTGGCAGGCGGGGCACCCGTGGATTTATCGCGCCGACCTCAACGGCGACCCGGGCCTCGTCGGTGGCGAGGTGGTGCGCGTGGTGGACGGGCGCGGCTGGTTCATCGGCAAGGCGTTCTATTCGCGCCAGTCGAAAATCTCCCTGCGCTGGCTCAGCTTCGACGACATCGCCGTGGACGACGACTTCTTCCGCCAGCGCCTGCTGGCCGCGCAGGCCCTGCGCACCCAGGCGCTCCCGGGTGAGACGACGTACCGGCTGATGCACGGCGAGGCGGACGGGATTCCGGGCCTCGTGGTGGACCGCTACGGCGACTACCTCAGCGTCCAGTTCCTGGTGCCGGCGGTGGAGCAGCGCAAGGCGCTCATCTCCGACCTGCTGCAGGAGCAGTTCAAGCCGAAGGGCATCGTCAACCGCTCGGACGTGAGCGTGCGCCACCTGGAAGGCCTGACACCGGAGAAGGGCATGCTGCGCGGCGAGGCGCCCGGCCCCGTCTCCTTCGACGAGGGACTGGTGCGCGTGCGCGCGGACCTGCTCGAGGGACAGAAGACGGGCGCGTTCCTGGACCAGCGGGAGAACCACGTCGTGGCCGCGCAGTACGCGCATGGCGAGGCGCTGGACTGCTTCTCGTACGTGGGCGGCTTCGCGCTCCAGTTGGCCACGCGGGCGCGGAGCGTGACGGCGGTGGAGATTTCGGAGCTGGCCGCGGCGCAGCTTCGCGACAACGCCGCCGCCAACAAGCTCACCAACCTGAACGTCGTGGTGGCCAACGCCTTCGACTTCCTGCGCGACGCGGTGGACGAGGGTCGCAAGTTCGACACCATCGTCCTGGACCCGCCGTCCTTCGCGAAGAACAAGGACGCCATCGCCGCCGCGGTGCGCGGCTACAAGGAGATCAACCTCCGCGCCATGCAGCTGTTGCGGCCCGGCGGCATCCTCATCACCGCGAGCTGCACGTACCACGTGGACGAGCAGGCCTTCGAGGACATGCTCGCCTCGGCCGCCGCGGATGCGCGCCGCCGCATGCAGATCATCGAGCGACGTGGCGCCGGCAAGGACCACCCCGTGCTGCTCAACCTGCGGGAAACCCGCTACCTGAAGTGTTACGTGCTGCGCGCGTTGTGAGGCGCCACGCATCGACCCGCGCGCCCGGGGCGTGAGACAACGGCACGGACCATGCGGACCCGGGACTGGGACGAAGGCGAGGACGCACCCGCGACAGGGGGCACTCGCGAGAAGGAGCGCGCACTGAAGGAAGTGCGCGCCATCTATCGACAGGCGGACACGGCCTACGTCCCCTTCTCGTGCCCGGCGAGCGGCGAGTGCTGCCAGCTCGCTCGCACCGGACGCCAGCCCTGGCTGTGGCTGCCCGAGTGGGAGCTGTTGACGAAGGGGCGCCCCCTGCCCCCCGCTCGCGAGGACGGCGGGTGCCCCTATCTGGATGCGGCGGGCAAGCGCTGCACGGTGTACGCGGACCGCCCGTTCGGCTGCCGCACCTTCTTCTGCGAGCGCATCCGCGGGCCCGCGCGACAGCCCGCGGAGACGGTGGGCGCGCTGCTGGAGCGGCTGGAGCGCGTGTCCCAGAGCAGGGACGCCACGCTCAAGGCACCGCGCCCGCTGCTGGAGTGGCACGCGGAATCCCTTACGTCAGCGGCGTCGAGACAGACACCCTGACGGGTCCTCTCGTACCGCAGCGCCCTGGTCTGCACTGAATCCGGCTCTTGGATTCAAGGCAACACGGCAATTCGGGGAGTTTTGAAACAAGGGTGCATGTATCAGCGTGAACTCGTGCGCTGACGGGGCAATGATTGCGCCGGCAATCGGCTGCGGAGGCGTGGGCTTGCGGAGAGGTCGGACGAGCGGAGCGACAGGTCATCGAGGCCACCCGATGAAAGCTCGGGTGTCCCGGCCGTGATTGCTCCTCGTTGGCTCGTCGCGCCGCAGGAATACAAGGGAACGCTCACGGCCACGGAGGCCGCCGAGGCGATGGCCAAGGGCGTGCGGGAGGTTTCTCCGGAGGTGGTGCTGGATGTCGCGCCGCTCGCCGACGGAGGACCTGGCACGGTGGAAGCGTTGCTGTCGGGCACGCGAGGCGAGCGCCGCGTGTGCCGGGTGCATGGTCCGCTGGGCCAGCCCGTGGAGGCCGCCTGGGCCTTGCTGGAGGATGGGCGCACGGCGGTGGTGGAGATGGCGGCGGCGTCCGGGCTGACGCGGATGGAGCCGAGTCCCAGCAACGCGCGACGTGCCTCCACGTACGGCACGGGAGAGCTGATGCGCGCCGCGCTGGACGCGGGCTGCGAGCGGCTCATCGTCGGACTGGGTGGCAGCGCCACGACGGACGGAGGCACGGGCGCGCTGGGGGCGCTGGGCTATCGCTTCCTGGATGCGCGGGGGAACCCGTTGCCGCCTGGTGGCGGCGCGCTGGCGGCGCTCGCGCGGGTGGACTCGACGGGACGGCACCCGAGGCTCGGGAAGGTGGAGCTGATGGGCGCCACGGATGTCACGTCGCCGCTCTTGGGGGCGGATGGCGCCGCGCGCCTGTTCAGCCCGCAGAAGGGCGCGGACGCGCAAGAGGTGGAGGCGCTGGAGGCGGCGCTTTCGCATTTCGCGAGCGTGGTGGGCGACCTGGCTGCGGGCTGGCCCGGTACGGGCGCGGCGGGCGGTTTCGGCTTCGGGCTGACGGTGCTCGCGGGCGCGCGGCTGGTGCCTGGATATGAGCTGGTGTCGCGCGCGCTGGGGCTGGAGCGGCGCGTGTTGCTCGCGGAGGTGGTGCTCACGGGCGAGGGGCGCTTCGACCGGCAGACGTCCATGGGCAAGGGACCGGGTGGACTGGCGCGGCTGGCGCGCGAGCACGGCACGCCGGTGGAGTTGTTCGCCGGCTCGGTGCAGCGCGACGAGGGGCTGGAGCTGGACTTGTTCCACACGGTGGTGGACTTGAGCGCCCAGGCGCGTCCGGGGGCCCCGGCGGCGGATGTGCTCCGTGAGGCCGTGGCGCGCTGGACGGCGGCTCGACTCAAGTCCGGCCGCTGACAGTCCTGACCTTGGGCAGGTGCGTCCAGAGGGACTGACGTCCTCTACCCTGCCCCTCGCGAGGGTGGCCTCGAGGACCGATGGTGCTCCTCTGCAATCGCACGGGAGGGAGCGGTACACTTCCCGTCCATGCGCCACGTCCTGCTCGCCGCCACCGCAGCATGCCTCGCGACCGCCTGCACCGAGGGCTCACTCCGCGCCACTCCCTCGGAGCCCGTGGTCCAGGCACGAGAAGGGGCTGCCTCCCCCGCTGGCGAAGCTGTTCCGCCTGCGTCCGCCGGCGCATCCGCGACGGGCCAGGCACCGGCCACGACTGGCGCAAGCGCGACGCCCCCCACGACGGACCAGGGCACCGGCGGCGCGGGCACGACTCCGCCCGCGACGGCACAAGGCCCGGGAAACACCGCCCCCACAGCATCCCCGGCGGGCCCGTGCTCGCGTGACGAGACCTTCCGCATCACCACGGTGGGCAAGGGCAAGCAGCCCACGGTCCAGGTGGAGCCGGACCCCGGCTACGGCAAGGCCCTGCGCGCGGCGGAGGTGGACCTGGACGGCCGAGGCCAGCAAGACCTCTACGTCATCTTCCCCGCGGAAGCGGGGAGCGATGGCGCCACGATGCAGGCCCTCTACGTCCACTGCAGCGGAGACCGGTACGCGCCTGTCTGGGGCCCCGAGTACACGCTGGAGCTGAAGCCCCTGGACACGCGCACCCAGGGCTGGCGCGACGTGGTGCACCGGGAGAAGAGCGGCACCCTCGACGCGCCCAAGGTGAAGCGCGTGACGATGCGCTTCCAGGGCGACACCTACCAGGACGCGTCCACGGAGACGGAGAAGCCCTGACGGGCGTCCCCGCCTCCCGGCGACTCAGGGCACGTCGAAGTTGAACGAGTTCCGCGTCGACAACAGCGTCGTGCCCGCCGGCAGCACGAGCTGGTAGTTGCGCGTGTTCGTCGTCTGGACGGTGCCCCCCAGCCAGCTCGGCCAGTTCGCCACGTTGTCCACCGAGTCATTCACGCTCGATGCTTCCGCGAGGATGTGGGTGATGAGGGCGGTCTCGTGCTCGTTGGCCCACAGGTTGGGGGCCTGGGTCCAGTTGAGCGTGGGGTTCGCGGCCTTCGCGGCGGTGAAGGCATTGCGCAGCCGCTGTCCCGCCGAGTTCCCCCCGGCGACATGGCCCGGGCGGAAGATGTGCCAGCGCAGCAGGATGCCCATCAGCTTCTCGGACGTCGCCACGTCGCCGATGGTCGGAGCACGCGCGTTGGCGCCGGTCCCCACGTCGGCCACGCCGGTGCCCCAGGGCGTGTTGCGGATGTCTCGCAGGCGGATGCGGGCCGCGTTCCACATGGCGCGCTGGAAGCCCTCGATGGTCCGTCCCGCCATCTGGAAACGGTAGTACCAGTGATACGTCTTGTAGTAGTTGCCCGCGGCCTCTGTCTGCGCCATCCGAGCCCACGTCTCGTCGTCGAGTTGCTGCGCGGGCCAGCCCGAGTACTTCTTGCCGGCGCTGCTGTAGAGCGTGGCGCCGTTGCCGGCCCCCGCGTTCCAGTCCTCGTCGATGCGCAGGCCGAAGAACTCGATGGCCTCCTCGAAGGCGGTCTGGTTGCTGGAGCGCAGATAGGAGAGGAAGCCGCACAGCTCACCCTCGGAGGGCTCGGCGCTTCCGGCGAAGAGGATGCCCAGCGTCCAGTGACACGGCCCCAGCGAGATGAAGGCGTTGTCGTAGGCGTTGAGCGAGTCGAAGTACCCCAGGTTCTCCTGCTCGGCGGCGGCGCGGACCACCTTGTACGTGGAGCGCTGGGAGGCCGACATCGAGTTGTAGTTGGCCACGCCCACGAAGTTCGCCGGCAGCAGCTCCGACGTCGCCCACGTGTGCCGGGTGGGCATGCTCACCGGCCCGCCGTAGCTGGGATAGTTCGTGTACGTGCCCAGCACGTGCAGGTCCGTCTGGTTCCGGCCGGTGGGCAGCGTGTAGTAGCCGGAGAAGTCCCGCACGTAGATGCGCGGCGCGGTGTTGACGCAGTCGTCATGCCGCCAGAGGTTGTCCTGGACGACGGTGGTGGGGTTGCCGTTCGCCACGTTCATCGCCCGGACGATGACGGGGCAGCGCCAGTGGTTGGTGAGCCAGTGGCGGATGCGCTGCTCGGTGTCGTCGTTGACGACGCCGCTGACCGCGCCGTCATAGACCTGGGAGTTGGCCACCTGGGACAGCCGCTCCACGTAGTTCGTGCTCGTGTTGGCGGTGTCCTCCAGCGCGACGTTCTCCATCTTCGAGTAGATCTGGAACTCGCGCACGGCCCACTCGGTGCTCAGACCGAAGGCTCCGTCCGGAGTGCCGCCGATGAGGAAGCCCAGCTCGCGCAGGTCCCGCTGGAGCCGGAGCACATGCGTGGGCGCCGTGAGGGCATTGCCCGCGGTGCCCGTGCCTGGAGCGACCAGGGTGGGCGCGCCGTTGTTGCCCTGGGCGACAGGCTGCACAGCGCCACCCCAGCGATGCTGGTCATCGCGGTCCCTGCGCTGGAGGACGAAGCCACCGTAGCGGTGCGTGTCCACCGCCGTGGCACTCTGCTGCGCGGTCGCGGCGGCAGCCGTGCCACCCGTCGCCGTCCCTCCGCCCGTCTGCGGAGACGCGGCGGTCGTCGTGCCCGAGCCACCTGTGCCCGTGGTTCCCTGCGTGGACGCGGCGGTCGTCGTGCCCGAGCCACCCGTGCCCGCACCGCTCTGAGCAGTCGTGCCCGAGCCGCCCGTGCCGGTACCACTCTGCCCACTCGCACCTGTCGTGGTGCCCGAGCCTCCAGCGCCAGGAGCACTCTGAGCAGTCGTGCCCGCGCCGCCCGTGCTCGTACCGCTCTGCGCACTCGCGCCTGTCGTAGAGCCCGAGCCTCCGGTACCCGCACTCGCGCCTGTCGTGGTGCCCGAGCCACCCGTGCCCGAACCACTCGCCGAACCGCCCGTGCCCCCAGGACTCGCACTCGCCGGGCCCGTCGCCGGAGGCGGAGCCGCGCCCGCTCCCGCCGAGGATGCACCACCACCCGGTGCGCCTCCACCCTCCTGGAGTTCCTCCTCGTCGTCGTCCGACCCGAAGGACGGGGGCATGACCTCCGTGCCGCCGTTCTGCTCGTGCCGGTCCTCGAGCGTCTCGAGCGTCTCCTTGCTCAGCTCACCCGTGGGCGGCAGCAGCTGCGCCAACTGAAAGCTGGCCAGCGCCGTGCGAGTGGCGTCCGTCAGCTCGTTGTTGATGGGCCCGTTGTACCAACCCAGGTTCGCCAGTCGCGCCTGCACGCCACTGAGCGCGTCCAGCGGGTCCAGGAAGCCCAGCTTCAACTTCCACTCGCACGCCAGCTCGGGCTCCTCGGAGGTCCACACCTTGAGCGTGGCCTCCGTCGCATCCGGCGGCAGCGGCTGATCCAAGAGCCCCTGGAAGGTCAGCGTCCCCTTCAAGAGCTTCTCGCCCAGCTTCAACTCGTAGCGCTTGAGCCCCAGCGGCGCGTTCGCCCGTCGCATGCCCAGCCGGATGCGGTCCGGAGGGTCTCCCCCCTGCAGGCTGTAGCTGGAGCCCGTGGATACCTTGAGTCCCGGCAGCTCTGGGATGACCACCTCGTCACCCGGCTGGAGGCAGAACGCATTCGCCCGCTTCGCGCGCAGGGACGCGTTGTCCGGATGGTCCCAGAGTTCCTGCCACTTGGCGAACCCATACTGCCGAGCAATCTTCGACAGCCACTCGCCCTGCTTGACCTTGTGCCGTGTGCTCATCGCGCGTTGGGTCCTTCCAGCGACTCAGCCCTGCGGTTTCGGGAACGACAGAACCGACTCACCTTCGGGGAGCTTCTCGAGCTTCGCGCCACCCTGCCCATCCAACGTGCCCTTGCGGACACTGCCATCCGGCAGCTTGAGCTCGAACTCACGCCCCTCCACGGACCCGCCGCTGCGGCTCTTCATCTTGAGCTGCATGGAGCCCGACTCGGCCGGCGGCAGCTTTCCAATCTCCTTGAGGCTGATGGACTCGCTCTGCGCCGAACCCGCCGCCTCCATCTTCACCTTGGCGCCCTTGAACTTCACCTCGGAGCCATCCAGCGTGAGCGTCTTGGCGATGAGCTTCACGTTGCCGGACTTCTCCACCTGCAACGCCAGGTTGCCGTTGACGATGACGGAGAGCTTGTCGGACTTGAGCGAGTACGACTTGGCCATCAAGGTCGTCTCCTCCTTGATGTGAATCTGGAACAGGCCCTTCACCTCTTCCTTCAAGTCCTTGCCCACCGTCACCGTGGCGGCGCCCTTCACCTCGGTCTGCCAGTCGGTGCCGACCTTCCGCTCCGTCTTCTCCGCCACCGTCTCGCTGCGGTGGCCCATGACGTTCTCGACGTGCGCGCCGCCCACCTGAATCGACTTCACGCCACCGGTCGCCTCGTTCAGCGCCAGCGCGACGGACACCGCCAGCGCCCCGCCAATCGTGGTGGCCTTCGCCGCGCCCACCATCTCCGACGAGGCCTTGGAGACGTCCACGAAGAGGTTGCCGCCCACCGTCATCACCTGGTTGCCATCGACCTCCTCGTCGTGGCTCCCGAGCGTGGTGCTCTCGCGGTTCTTCTGCACCAGCAGCGACTGGTTGCCCTCCACCACCGACACGTCGTGCTTCTTCACCAGCAACGTCTGGAAGCCGTCCACCGTGCGCTTGCGGTCCTTCTTCACCAGCAGCGCCTCGTACCCGCCCACCTGCTGGTCCTTGTTGTTCTCCGTGAGCAGGTCTTCGTCCTTCTGCGCGTGGGTGAAGACCTCCTCCGCGCCCGCGGAGTCCTCGACGCGCACCTCGTTGAAACCGTCGCTGCCGGGGCTCGACGCGCTCTTGCGAGTGCTCTTCGTCTTCTCGTCCGGCAGCGGATACGGCGCCATGTTGGAGCCGTTGTAGACGGCGCCCGCCACCAGCGGTCGGTCCGGGTCACCCTCCAGGAAGCGAATCACCACCTCCTGGCCGATGCGCGGCAGCCACACGTCGCCCCACGCCGGGCCACCCCACGGCTGCCCCACGCGCACCCAGCAGGAGGCCCGCTCGTCCTTCTTGCCCTCGCGGTCCCAGTGGAACTGGACCTTCACCCGCCCGTGCTCGTCGGTGTGGATCTCCTCGCCGGAGGGCCCCACCACCGTGGCCGTCTGCAGGCCGGCGATGCGCGGAGGCGGCGTCTTGCGACGCGGCCGGAAGGGCACCTCCTTGGGGAGGAGCTGGAACTGGTTGCGGTAGAGCCCCTGGAGCGACTCGCTGCCCGCGGTGACGTCCGGCTGGAGGCCCGAGTGCACCACGTCGGTGACCAGGTACTCCCCCTTGAAGGCGTCGTCCTCGGACAGCTCCACTTCCATGAGGAACCCCGGCGTCAGCCGAGGCGCCACGCTGTCACCCGCGAGCGTCCGGCCTCCCACCGTGGCCTCCTCCACGCGCACACTCGACGTGGACTTGCCCACGCCCGGTGTCACGTAGCCGGCGGGGTAGTCGTACAGCTCCAGCGCCGTCACGCCCTCCTTGGCCTCCGTCTTTCCGGAGACGTCCAGCGCGGGCTTCGCGAAGTCGTAGTCCTTCAGGTGCACGGCGCCCGGACGCAGCCGGTGCACCACCTCCAGCGCGGAGAGGTACTCCTCCTCCACCACCGCCTTGCCCAGGCTGGGGCGCAGCGGCAGCGTCTTGCCCTGCGGCAGCGGTGCATGCGCGCTCGGCTTGTCGCCCAGCACCAGCGTGTGCCCGTCCTCCGCGTGCTCGAAGAAGTAGAAGATGCCCTCCCACTCCATCAGCCGGCTGATGAAGGCGAAGTCCGACTCGCGGTACTGCACGCAGTACTCGCGCGGCGCGTAGGTGGCCGACAGGGCCGCGCGCATCTCGATGCCGTTCTCTTTCAAAACCGCCTTGAGGATGTCGGGGACGGTCTTCTCCTGGAAGATGCGGCTCTTGTGGGACTGGGTCAGTCGCCACAGTCGCGGCACCACGTGGGCCCGGTAGCGCCGGCGCCCCGTCTTCATCCCCAGGTCTTCCACCTCGCGCACCCAGCCGTGCACGTGCCGGGCGGCGAAGTCCCGCACCGAGAACGTCGCCAGCGCTTCCTGGCCCACCAGCTCCGCGACGTCGAGCGCGTCGCCTTCCACCGTGAAGAAGTCCACACGGAAGTCGTACAGCCGACTGAGCCCCTCGGAGCCGGAGATGCCCGACACGCCCAGCCCATCCGGGCCATGCGGGCCGACCTTCAGCGAGAACGCCGGTGAGCTCTGTCGTGACATGACTCCCCCTTCACCAGCGGCAAGCCATCAACGGCGGGCCGGGGACGGAGGCGGAATTCTACCACACCGAGTGAATCCCGGCGCACGCCCCGCGCCGGAAGTCCGGCTCAAACGTCCAGCGGCTCCGTGGTGCGCACCACCCGCATCCCCGCCCGCCGCAGCTCCTCGATGGCCTCATCGGCCAGTCGGGGGAAGTCCAACGAGGGCGGAAGCGGGTCCAGGGGCGGCGCCGGCACCGGGCTCATCGCATCCACCAGGATGTGCACCCGCCCCATCTTCGAGGGGTCGGTCCGTTCGATGTGCTCCCGGAGGTCGCGCAGCGTGGACAGGACGCAGTGGGACTTGGCCTGACCGAAGACGTAGAGGCGATCAAACGTCATCAATCGCTCGAAGAGGCGCGTGTTGAATTCGCCCACACGCTGCCCCTTCACCTCCGTCACCTCGGGCATGAGCACGGAGTAGTTCTCCGTCAGCGGGTTCTCCCCCTTCATCTCGAAGTGGGTGGCGGTGTCCCGCGCCAGGGCGTGGAACACGCTCGCCTCGTAGAACGCCGGCACCAGCGCGTGGCTCAGCCCTCCGAGCAGCGCATGGTACGGCCAGATGGTGAGCACGTAGCGCGCCTGTGTCTCCAGGCGCTCGCAGTACTCCAGGCTCTCCTCCGGAAAGCGCGTGGCCCGCCACCGGCCCGAGCGGACATCCGCCGCGGTGACTTGCGTCATCGGCGCGGGGTGCTGCCCCCGCGCGTCCTTCCACCACGCGGGATGGAAGATCTGGAAGATGCGGTGGGTGTCGAGCGAGAACACCAGCTCCGTCACCCGGTCCAGGTGCGAGTAGAGCCAGCGCAGCGTGCGCTGGGTGTCCTCGACGGCGCCGGGGACGAAGAGGCTGGCGCCGGGCGAGCAGAAGGCCACCTGCACGTCGATGCCGAAGGCGGCGATGCGCACCTTGTCCTCTCGCGCGGGGCGCAGGCCGTGCTGGGAGACGTAGCGCCGGGCCTCGTCGGCGACCTCGGCGGTGCGCTCCAGGTACAGCTGACCCGCGCGAGCGTCCTGGTGGAAGTCAGGGATGGGCAGGGGCATGCGGTCCTCCTGGGGTGATTCGGGTCAGCGGCTCTTGGGGAAGTGACGCCGCGTCAGCTCCTCGACGAGCGCCTTCGTGGCGGGAGTCTGGGCAATCCTCGCGGGCTCCGCGCTCGCTTCCAGCGCGCCGACGAGGGAGGGCGTCTCCGGCTCGGCCTCCATGAGCGGGAAGTATCCCTCCGGCGCCGGCTCGCCCTCCTGGCCCACCAGGCCGATGGGACCAGAGCCATGGCGACGGCGGAAGATGACGGGGGTGCCGGGGATGCTTTGCTTGCCCTCGGCCAGCTCGTTGCCGAACTTCATCACCGGCTGGGCTCCCGTCTGCGACAGCTTGTAGATGGCGGCCACCCTGTCCCGGGTGAAGGGGCAGTCCATGGTGCGCGCGACGATGTGGCCGCCGTAGCCGTAGAACTGCGCGCTCGCGTCCCACTCCACCTGTCGCCGCAGCGCCTCGAACTCGCGCGTGGCCTCCGCATCCAGGCCGTCCTCGAGGATGTTGACGGGGCGGATGCCCATGTCACGCGCGCGTGTCACGGCGTAGAGGTACTGGAGCTTCTTGTTGCCGGAGTCGAAGCGGATGGAGTCGCCGGAGCCCGGGTCCTCGCGGATGAGCTGGAAGGCGGCGGGGATGCCCGAGGTGAGCGTGTCGAAGGTGTCCAGCAGGTAGCTGGAGCGCTGGGGACGGCGCTCGCGCATGGCGCGGAACGCGGCATCGTCCGAACCGAAGCGCTGGATGTGCTCATGCCCCATGGTGCCCACGGGCATCATCCCCAGGGAGCGCGCGCCCTCCACGTTGCTGGTGCGCGTGACGCCCACGTCCTTGCAGGCGCGCAGGGCGAGCTCGTGCTGCTCCAGACAGGTCGCCGCGCGCAGGCCCACCTCGAAGATGCGCGCGGGGTCCTCGACGATGTCGATGAGCTCCTGGACGGTGGCGCGCACGCGCTGGGAATACCCCTCCGAGTCCACGGTGATGGGCACCGGCTTGACGCCCACCGCGTCGAGCGTCTCCAGGGCGATGGTCTTCTGATCCTCGCAGGTGACGCGGGCGAGCGCGCGGGCCAGCACGTCCCGGTCCATCAGGGCCTGGGTGGCGACCTGGATGCGGAAGTTGAGCTGGAGCAGCAGCGGCTCCACCCAGGAGATGAGGGCGGAGGGACCGGTGAGGGTGAGGATGGGCTCGCGTGGGAAGAAGACCGAGCCGCGCGGAATGGCGCGGATGGAGAGCTTCTCCTTTCGGAGGATGGCCGCCTTGAAGCCCACGCCCATCTCGTAGTCGTAGCGCGCGAGAAAGTCGTAGTCCTCCGGCTTGGGCTCGGGGAGGAGCGCACGCACGTAGGCCGCGAGGTCCAGGGGCATGACCTGGAGGCCGCCCTTGCGGTGTGAGTAATAGAACGTCTCCCGGCGCAACGGCCAGCCGGCCTCCGCCATGCTGAACTTGTAGCCATCCGTCGCGAGCAGCGAGGTCGCCATCCTGGGTGCCTTCCTCCGGTGTTTGTTGAGACTACGCGCGGCATGATGGGTTTCCTACCCTTCTGGCTCGCTTTCCCAGGCATGCCTTGTCGACGCGATTAAAAGGGGAGGCCATGTCGCCGGCCCCCTCCCGACGCCTGCTTCCCGCGCTCGCCGCCAGTGTGGCCGTGCACGGATTGCTGTGGCTGCTCGTCGATGGACTGCCTCGTGCTCCGCGCCCGCCCGTGCCGCCTGCCCGCCCCGCCACGCTGCAATGGGTGGAGGTGACCTCGGTGGCGCCCGAGCGCGCCCGTCGGGACGGCCCGATGCCCAGGTCTGGGAGCGACACGAAGCCGTCAGCGCCCCGGCCATCCGGCGAAGCACGGGCCGACGCATCGCCTGGCCCGAGCAAGCCCCCACCGGGCAGCCCCGTGGCGGACAAGGACTCCGCGGCCAGCACCGCGAAGGAGCACAAGCCGAGTCCCGAGGATGCGTCGGCTCCGCCCGAGCCCGCGCTCGAGGCGCCGCCCTCTCGTGAAGAGGCAGCCCCCTCCGGAGCGCCACGAGCAGGGCCGCGTCCACCCGACAGCCCGCTGGCCATGGCCGATACCTCCGCCGTCACGGAGCGCGCACGCGTGAGCGACCTTCCTCGCGCGACTCCGGGCCTGGCCGAAGATGTCCCGCGAGCGGTCTCCTCCGCGGTGCTCACGGACTTCGCGCGCGCCCCCGAGGCCGTGGCGCGAGCCCCGGACACCGCGCGCCTCACGGAGTCTCCCGGTTCGGGATTGCTCCTGGCCACACGGACCCAGGCGTTGCCGATGCGCCGCGCAGACACCACCCCGGCACCGGACGTCGGCATCCGCGACGCACGCAAGTCCCCCACTGCCCAGGCACTCGTCGAGGACCTCGTCTCGGAGAGCGTGGGACGCGGCAGGGTGGACCGGGGGCTCGTGCATCCCTACTTCAGCCAGCTCGGCAAGAAGCTCGTGGCCGTCTGGGACGCGGACCGCTCCGTGAAGGAGCATGGCCTCCAGGGCTACTTCGACATGGGCATGGAGCGCAGCCGCGCCTACGGCCGAGCCTGGAGCGAGCGCGCCGCGAACTACGGCTCCTCGGGCGCGTTCGTCGCGAACAACCAACCCCTGGACGACAAGCGCCGCCCGGTCAGCACCGTGGGAGACCCGGCCCTGCGCATGCGCAGCGAGCTGCGCGAGAAGATGCGCGAGGGCTTCCGCTCCACGCGCCGAGCCCTCATCCGCGTCGTCCAGGACAACCACGGACGCCTGCTCGACGTCGTGCTCGTGCAGCCCAGCCACCAACCCGAGGTCGACCAGGAGGCCGTGAAGGACGTGCGCGCCGCCGCGGAGAAGCTCCCTCCCCCACCCGCCGAAGCCGTGGGGAGCCGCGAGCGGCTCGTCAGCCTCTGGGAGTTCGAGCTGATCATCTCCATCAGCCCGCCCATCCCCACCTTCACCTTCGAATTCGACGAGGCCCTCGGCTTCATCGACACCCGGCTGCCCCTGGACAAGCGCATCTACAAGCGCGTGCGCCTCGTCGAGCTTCGCTAGCGCTTCGCCACGCTAGAGGCAGTCCACCAGCCCGTCGTAGAGCGTCTTCCGCGTCCCCGGCAACGTGGCGTAGAGCGGCTCCGGCCCCGCGAGCGCCGTCAACAACGCCGCCATCGTGGTGCCGCGCGCCAGCGGGCTCTTGCAGGCCCATGTCCGCGTCTGCGTGGTGATGACACCCGTGCGCGAATCAATGTCCTCGGCGCTCCCGCCGAACACCCAGAGACACTGGCCGACGACACCCGTCCGAGTCTCCACCGAGCAGCGGAAGACGATGGACTCGATGTTGGCGTAGTCCCCCTCGCAGAACGTGTCGCCACAGATGTCGTCGAAGTTCTGCTTCAAGTGGCCGCGCAGCTCGAACCACGCCTGGAACTCCGCCTCCGACTGGAAGGAGCTCACCGCATCGACATACGACTTCGGCCGCCGCTCCAGGGGCCGCGAGGACACCCCTTCCTGGGGCACCTCCGCCCCAGCGAGCGACGACATCCCCAGCATCGACAGCACCCACCATGAACGCATGCTCATCCCGACGGACCTCCCCCTGGAACAATCAGGTGACTCGGGCTTAACTCGTTTTTCACGAAACACTGTCTTCACAAATAATCCGGGATGACATTGAGTGTCCGCCTCTTGAAAGGCAGGCCCGCGTGGCGACCCTCCTCCGTCGTGTTTCCGATGTCCTCGTCCTCGCTGTCGTCGCGTTGACCTTCGCGTTGCTGCCGGGCTGCGGCGAGGGCGCCTCGGAAGACGACCCGTTCGGAGAGGCGCAGCGGGCGCTGCTCAACGGCGTGGGCTCCACGGCGGCGCGCGCGGCCCTGACGAAGCGGTGGGCGCCCATCCACTACCAGGACGTGGATGTGACGGGCTCGCACTCGCTCAGCGGCAAGTCCGACTTCCTCACCCGCGTGGACTTCGACGGCGACTGGAGCGGGACGAACAACTGGGACAACACCGGCTCACGCGTGCTGTCCGCGCACGCGTATCAGTCCGTGGTGGAGACCAGCACGCACTGGTACCTGCTCTACACGTTCTTCCACCCGCGTGACTGGTCCGACAGCATCTTCGACACCGAGCACGAGAACGACGGCGAGGGCGTGCTGCTCGTCGTCCAGCGCGATGGCAGCGAGTACGGCTCGCTCGTGGGCGCGGTGACGGTGGCGCACAAGGACTTCTTCTCCTTCGTTCCCTCGGGCAGCCCGCTCGGCTCGGGCTCGGAGTCGCTCGACGGCACGCTGTCGCTGGCGTCGTTCGAGGGACAGCTCCACCCCATCACCGCGCAGGAGGCCAAGGGCCATGGCCTCAAGGCGTGGCCCGCGTACGACATCGTCGGTGACGGCGTGAAGTACTTCCCGTCCCTCTCGCTCGCCGAGCAGCCCTCGTCCGCCACGGACTCCGACGTGCGCTACAAGCTGGTGGACATCTACGGCGCGGAGGGCCTCTGGCCGAGGCGCGAGCTCACCACGCTGTTCTCCTCGTACGGGACGTTCCGGGGAGACACCAGCGGCGGCTGCGGACTCGTCGCGGGCAACTGCGGCACGAACTCCGCCAACGCGCCCTGGGGCTGGGATGACCAGAACGACGGCCCCATCCTCCGAGGCGAAATCGCGAACGACCCGGCGAAGCTCGCGGCCTACTACTTCAGCCCGTCGTCGCAGTTCTCGACGACGTACACCTTCAACCCGTTCAAGGGCATCGGCACGGACCCGAACCAGCCCTGAGCAGCGACGCCTGAAGACGCGGAGCGGGACTCACTCCCGCTTCCGCGCGAGGCTTGAAGCATCAGGACGCGCGCGACTTCCGAGCAGGGCGCCGGGTGCGGGTGCGCACGGGCGTCGAGGAGGCCTGCCCATAGACGCGGTCGTAGTCCTTCATGCTGCGGCGGATGACCTCCATCGCCTCCGGCCTGTCGTAGACCTCCGCGATTTCGACGCTGCGCTTTCCCTCACCGGGAATCTGCTTGTAGGTGAGGAAGTAGTGCTTGAGGCGGTCCAACAGCGGACGCGGGAGCTGGGCGATGTGCTGCAGCTCTCCGTAGACGAGGTCGGACTCGAGCACCGCGATGATTTTGTCGTCCGCCTCGTTGCCGTCGATCATCCGGAAGCCGCCGATGGGCACCGCGCGCACCAGGAGGTTGCCGTTGCTGACGACCTTCTCCGTCAGCACGCAGACGTCGATGGGATCTCGGTCGCCCTGGATGTTCTTCACACCCGTGCGCTCGGCGCAGCGCTTCGCCACCAGCTCGTCGCAGTACGTCTGGGGAATGAAGCCGTACAGCGTCGGGCACTGGCTGCTGAACCGCTGCGGCCGGTCCAACTTGAGGATGCCCGACTCCTTGTCCAGCTCGTACTTCACCGCGTCCGTGGGGACGATTTCGATATAGGCGGTGACGATTTCAGGAGACTCGTTCCCAGGGGTGATTCCATGCCAGGGATGAGCCGCGAACGACTTCTGAGGTGCTGACTTCTTCATGTGGGCACGTCTCCCGAGCGCCTGCACGCCTCGGAGTAGAGTTGCGCGACCGCGTCCTCCAGCTCGCGCGTGAGGTCATCGCGGTCTTCAATCGTCAGGCCCTGCGTGGGGATGGGCTCGCCCACCACCAGCGACACGCGCTGGCCCCACCGCACCGCCCGTCCTCCCTTGGGAAGGATGAGCCGCGTCCCCGACACCGCCAGGGGCACCACCGGCACGCCTGCCTGGATGGCGAGCGTCGCGGCCCCCTTCTTGAACGGCCGCAGCCGCCCGTCCTCGCTGCGCGTGCCCTCGGCATAGAACAGCACGCTCACCCGCTCGCGCAGCGCCGTCACCGCCTCCTCCAGCCGGGCCCGGTCCTCGCTGCCGCCGCTGCGAGCCACGGGGATGTTGCCCGCCCGCCGCAGCGCCGCGCCGAACACCGGAATCTTGAACAGCTCCGCCTTCGCCACGAAGCGCGTGTGCGTCTCCACGTACGCCATGGCCAGCGGCGCGTCGTAGTGCGACTGGTGGTTGCACACGAAGACGACGTGGCCCTCCGTGGGAATGTGCTCCAGCCCCACCGCCTCGTGACGCACGCCCGCCGACGCCAGCACGCCTCGCGCCCAGAGCCTCAGGGCCTTGTCCGCCTCCCCGTGCGCGCCACCCACGGACAACGCGGAGATGACCGAGGAGAACACCCCCGTCAGGCCCACTGCTGAAACACCCGCGAACGCTGTCCGGACGATGTCTCGAATCACACGAACTCGTGGGCGGGGAACAGGAGCACGTCCGAGATGCGCTGGACCCCGAGCAGCAGCATCAGGATTCTGTCGAGCCCCACGGCGATACCCGCCGAGGGCGGCATTCGACCTACTGCGTCAAGGAACCGCTCGTCCAGAGGATACACGGAACGCCCCAGCTTGCGCCTGAGGTCCTGTTCTTCCACCAACCTCGCCCGCTGCTCGGCCGCGTCCGTCAGCTCGGAGAACCCGTTCGCCAGCTCCAGGCCCTTCGCGTACAGCTCCACCCGCTCCGCCACGGCGGAATCCCCGGGCTTCAAGCGAGAGAGCGCCGCCATGGACGCCGGGTATTCGATGAGGAACGTGGGCCGCTCGTGGCCCAGGCCCGTTTCCACCCGCTGCAGGAAGAGGTGGAAGAAGACGTCGTCGAAGCTCTCCGCGTCGCCCGTCCGGACGCCCGCGGCCTCGGCGGCGCGCTTGAGCGAGGGCCCATCCGAGTGCACGCGGATATCCACGCCCGTCGCCTTGAACACGGCGTCGCGCACCGTGAGGCGCTCATACGGAGTGCGCGTGAAGAAGGCCGGGTCGGCGCCGGGCTCACCCTCCGTGGCGGAGCGCCCGGCCTCCGCGAGCGCGCCCTCCAAGTCGCTCATGATGGCGTGGTAGTCCGCCTGGGGCCGGTAGAACTCCAGCATCGTGAATTCCGGATTGTGCGTGGCGGTGACTTCGCCGTTCCGGAACACCTTGCAGAGCTGGAAGAGGGGCCCCGCCCCGTCGGCGAGCAGTCGCTTCATCGCGTACTCGGGGCTGGTGTGCAGATAGAGGGTGCGAGCGGTGCCGACGTCCGTCTCGGGGATGAAGCCCGCCTCGAAGGCGTTGATGTGCGGCTCCATTCCGGGCGTGGGGATGAGCAGGGGCGTCTCCACCTCCAGATACCCCTCGGCGACGAAGAAACGTCGAAGGGCGGAGTAGAGGGCCTGTCGTCCCCGGGCGGCCCGCCATTGAGAAAGATTGGGCATGGGCAAGGCGGAAGTAACATGCCGCCCGACATGCACCCAAGGATTCCCCTCCTCCTCGCCCTGGCCTGCCTCCTCAGCGCCTGCCCCAAGGGCCCTCCCGCGGACTCCCGGCAGCCCCCCACGGAGGAGCAGCGCCTCACAGAGGATGTGCGCGCGCTGGCCTCGCGAGCGGAGACGCTGCTGGAGGCGCAGCACCGGCTCGTCTGGGTGTTCTGGACGGAGGGCCGCCACGTGGACGTCTCCGGGACGTACGTGGGGCAGGAGGACCTCTTCACGCTCGACAACATCCGCAAGGTGGACCGGCTGCGGCAGCTCACGCAGGACCCGCGCGAGGTGCGCGCCCTCACCGCGCTGCACTCGCACTTCGCCGGCGAGTACCTGTCTCACGCGCTGGCCGAGTACAACGACGCGTCCGCCAACCTGGAGGCCTCCCTCACCTTCACCCTGGACGGCAAGGAGCTGCGCTACCGGGACTTGGAGCGGCTCCTGGCCAACGAGCGGAGCGCGGCGCGGCGCAAGGCGCTCTACGCGGCGGTGACGCCCCTGTTGGAGCGGCTCAACCAGACGCTGCGCCGCAAGGAGGAGCGCGCGGAGGAGCTGGTGAAGACGCTGGGCTTCCCTTCGTACGAGGCCTTCGGCAGCGAGCTGCGACAGGCGGACCTGGGCAAGCTGAGCGTGCTGGCGGAGGAGATTCTCCAGGCCACGCAGGCGCCGTACCGGCTGGTGATGGAGCGGCTCGCGCAGCGCGAACTGGGCGTGCCCTTCAAGGATATCACCCGCGCGGACATCCCCCGGCTGTTCCGCTCGCGTGAAGTCGAGGACGCCTTCCCCAAGGGCGAGTCCCTGCTCAAGGCGCACGGCACGCTGTCGGGGATGAGCCTGGACCTCGCCGAGCTGAAGAACGTCGCAATCGACGCGAGGGACTTGCCGCGCAAGAACAACCGCCCCCTGGCGCTGTCGGTGCGCGTGCCGGACGACGTGCGGCTGTCGTTCAAGCCGGGCTCGGGCGTGCTGCACCAGGCGCGCGTGCTGCACGAGTTCGGGCACGCGCTGCACTCGGCCTTCACGAAGGAGACGCGCTTCGAGCTGGCGCGGCTGGGCAACCCCACGGTGGGCGAGGCGTACTCGTCGCTGTTCGAGGACCTGCTGGAGGACCCGGTGTGGCTGGAGGAGCACGCGGGCATCAGCGGAGATCAGCGCTCGCAGTTCCTGGCCACCTCCAGCGCGCACAAGCTGTACCTCATCCGCCACGCGGCGGGCCGGCTGCTGTACCAGTTGGAGCTGCACCGGCGCGTGGAGGTGGACCCGAAGGAGCTGTACCGGCAGGTGATGTCGCGCACGGACGACATCCCGATGACGGATGAAGACACGGAGCGCTACCTGGTGGACCAGGAGGACTTCTTCCAGTCCGCGGACAGCTTCCGAGCGTGGTTCCTCGCGGGCCAGCTCCAGGCGCAGCTCAAGGCGCGCTTCGGCCCCGCGTGGTGGCACGCGCCGCAGTCAGGTGAGTTCCTCAAGGCGCTGTGGGCCAAGGGCAACGGCCTGTCCGCGCGCGAGGTGGCCGAGGCCATCGGCGAGAAGGGCATCGAACCCGACGTGCTGCTGCTGCGCCTGGGCACCACGCTGCAGGTGCCCATCCGGCTGAACCTGGAGGGCGTGGAGGACAGCATCCTCCCCGCGGCGCCTGGCCTGGAGGGCTTCACCCAGCCCGCGCCACCTCCGGGGCTGGAGGGGTTCACCGCGCCGCAGGGGACGCAGCAGGGCCCCACGCTGCCGCCCAAGGCGGGCACGGGCGACGGACGGTAGAAACACGAAGGGCCTCCGCCCACATGGGGACGGAGGCCCTGTCGATGTGGCGGGGAGCCGAGTCCCCGCCGTCAGCCAAGGACTACAGGAGCTTCATCAGCTCCGCGCGCTTGGCGTTGTACTCCTCGTCGGAGAGGACGCCCGCGTCCTTCAGCTCCTTGATTTCCTTCAGGCGCTGCGCGGGGCTGCGCGTGTCGGCGGGAGCCGCCTGCTGCGCGGGCTCCTGGGGGCGCTGCTGCTGGCCCTGCTGGTTCATGAACTGCTGGGCCATGCCGAAGCCCATGCCCATGCCCATGCCGCCCAGCGCGTTGCCGGAGCCGCTGCCATCGCCGCCCTTGGCCATGCCCTCGGCCGCGCCCAGCATCGCCTGGCCCTGCGCGTACTGCTGGAAGCCACCGGCCAGCCTCGAGTAGGCGACGTCCTTCGACAGCTTCTTCAGCGTCGCCTCGTCCTCCTCCTTGATGCTGACATGGAAGTTGCCCAGGCGGACCACGGTCAGGCCGTAGCTGTCCACGTGGGGCTTCATTCCACTGATGACCTCGGTCTCAATCTCCTCGGTGTACGCACCGCTCGTCACGTCGAGCAGCGGCCAGCGCTTCTTCACCAGCAGCTCGGCGATGCGGTCCTTGGTGACCTTGAGCACCTGGTTCTTGAACCAGCCCAGCAGCTCCTCATTGCTGGTGCGGCCCATGCCCACCAGACCCACCACGAGCTTCTCCGGGTCCGTCACGCGGATGGAGAAGTCGCCGTAGACCATGGTGCCGATGCCAAGGCCCGTCTCCGGATCTCGCGCATCGCCAATGGGCCCGCCGAACTTCACGCCCGCGAACTCGCGGACGGAGACGAAGAAGACCTCGGCGACGAAGAGGTTGCCTCCCGTGAACTTCTCCAGGAGCGCGGACAGGAACGGGATGTTGTTCGAGTCGAGCTGGTGACGGCCGGGCCCCAGCTTGCCCTCGACCTTGCCGTCCTTGACGAAGAGGGCGACCTCGTCCGCGTCGACGGTCAGCTGGGTGAGCATCCGGATGTTGTTCTCCGGATACTTGTAGATGATCTCCCCCTTCGCCGTGTCCGCGCGAGCGATGAAGTTGCGCTTCGCCTCACCCTTGATGGTGTCGAAGATACCCATTGCTAGTCAGCGCCTCCGTGGCCGCCATGGTGGCCGGCAAATCCGCGCCCCCACCCGACCCTCTCTAAGAACATGGCGTCCGCGACGAAAGCGTGCCCGCTTTCCGCCCGTCAGCCCTCCCCGGAAGATGCCAGTTTCACTGGCCATTGCCTAGCCGCTCGCCCTCCAGACGGCCTTGGGATGGCCTCCGGTGGACGGGTGGGAGGCCCGCCAGGGCCCCCGGGGAGTTCAGCCCCAGCGGCTGATCAGGCGCTCGCGGTCCAGCAGGCGGATGCTGGCGACGAGGAGCACCGCGTCCAGCACCAGCACCACCGCGCCTTGAAGCGCGTAGAAGCCCAGCCCGGCCTTCAGGACGCCCGCCACCTGCCCGCCCACCATGCCGACGAGCGGCAGGACGACGAGTGCGGAAATCTGCTGCGCCATGCGGGCCTCGCTCACCCGGGCGGAGATGAGCACCGCGACGCCGTTGCCGAAGAAGGCGAACAGCGGGGCAATCACCAGCACGCCGAAGGTCCACAGGGCGTTGGGCATCAGCGGCCCCTGCACCAGGGGCCAGGCGACGATGTCCACGCCCACGCAGAAGACGATGAAGGCCACCCAGGTAATCACCACCGCGGGCACCAGCGCCGCCAGGCTCTTGCCCGCCACCAGTTCCGCGGCCGTCACCGGCGAGGCGAGCAGTGGCTCCAGCGTGCGCCGCTCCTTCTCGCCCGCGACACTCTGCGAGGCGATGAGGATGGGCACGAAGACGGGCATGACGAGGAACAGGCCGAACCAGTCGGTGAGCGTCTTGTCGATGAGGAAGCGCGCCGCGCTGGCACCCAACGGCAGCGTGGGGTCATAGAACTGCGCCACGCTGCGCAGGTCGGCGCTGTTGGGCGTGTTGACGTACGTCCACACGACGACGATGGGCACCAGCACCATGACGGCCGGCAGCACCGCCATGGAGACGAGCAGCCCCACGTTCTTGCGCAGGTCCAGGAAGTCCTTCCAGAACACGGCCAGGGCTCGACGCGGACGGAATGCCATGGCTCAAGCGCCCTCTTCACGAAGCAGGTCCAGGTACACCTCTTCCAGCGGACGCTGCGCCGGCACCGCGCTGTGCACGCGCGCGCCCGCGCCCACCAGGCACGCCAGCACGTCCGGCGCGTGGGCCTCGTCCTCCAGCATGACGCGCAGCCGCATCCCTTCCGCCAGCACGTTGGGCGCGAAGGGCAGCGCCGCCAGGACATTGCGGAAGCGCTCCGCCTCCCCGTCCACCCGCACGTCCAGCGCCTGTCCGGAGCGCCGCAACTCCCGCACCGGCCCCATCAAGAGAAGCCGCTTCTTCACCACCGCGACGCGCTCACACAGCCGCTCCACCTCCGAGAGGTTGTGCGAGCACAGGACAATCGTGCGCCCCTCCGACGCGAGCTCGGCCACCGCGTCGCGCACCGTGCGCGCGGACTCCGGGTCCAGGCCACTGGTGGGCTCGTCCAGGAAGATGACGCGCGGGTCGTGCACCAGCGTGCGGACGATGGCGAGCTTCTGGCGCATGCCCTTGGAGAAGCCGCCCACGGGCTCCTCCTCGCGGCCGCCCAGGCCGAAGCGCTCCAGGTAGTGCTGCGTGCGCGGCCAGGCCTTGGCCTCGTCCAGTTCGTGCAGCTTCATGAAGAAGCGCAGGTTCTCCCGGGCGGTGAGCCGCTCGTAGAGGCCGGGCTGTTCGGTGAGCAGGCCCACCACCTTGCGCAGCCCCTCGCCGTCGCGGTCCGCGCGGTGGCCCCACACCACGGCCTCGCCCTCGGAGGGGCTCAAAAGGCCGGTGAGCATGCGCACCGTCGTCGTCTTCCCGGCGCCGTTGGGGCCGAGCAGACCGAACACCTCGCCGGGCCGCACGTGGAAGGTGAGCCCCTCCACGGCGACGCGGTCTCCGAAGCGCTTGCCCAGTCCCCGGACGTCGATGCCACTCAATCGATGGTCACCAGGACGAACTTGTTGTTGATGTCCTTGTCCACCGGGGTGACGACCTTGTCCGAGCCCACCGCGCTGCGCAGCGAGTTGAGCATCTTCTGCTCGGCGAGCACCCACTCGCGGCCGGGCCGCGCGACGAGCGTGCGCAGCTTCGCGTTGTAGTCACCGCTGCGGTACTGCTCCACGGTGTTGCTGGAGTAGAGCGTCTCGCCGCGCCAG
Source organism: Myxococcus eversor (assembly GCF_010894455.1). GTDB lineage: Bacteria > Myxococcota > Myxococcia > Myxococcales > Myxococcaceae > Myxococcus > Myxococcus eversor. The sequence continues at coordinate 50,046 of NZ_JAAIXY010000006.1, forward strand.
TTCATCAGGTACGCGACGATGGGCTCGCCTTCCTGGCGCTGCGAGTAGTACCGCCAGAAGAGGTCGCGCTGCGTCCAGTGGTGGGACAGGTCCACCCAGTGGTTCCAGTTGAACCAGAGGGCGAAGCCAGCGGCCAGCATCCAGAAGGTGCCGAACAGCATCACCCGCGCCCGCATCAGCGTGGCCACGACGGCCATGGCCCCCGTCACAGCGAAGACGAAGCCCAGCGCGCCCTTGATGTTGACGGGCTCCGACAGCGAGCGAAGCAGCGAGTCATCCCCCGCGGGGTTCTTGAAGCCGCGCACCGCCAGCGCCACGCCCGCCAGCGCGAGCACCCCGGCCAGGGCCTGGAGCGACACGCGCCCTTCCGTGTTCGGGCGCATGGACTGCCACCCGAGGAAGCCGCCCACCACCGCCACCGCCACGCCCACCAGCCCCGTCGCGGACACCTTCGCGCCGGACGCCACCGCGGTCAGCGTGGCCACGCCGGCCAGCAACATGAGCAGCGCCACCGCGCGCGAGCCCGGCGTCACCTTCTCCCGCGTCTTGGGCGAGAAGGCCTCGAACGACAGGTAGACGCCGAAGGCGAGCAGCACCAGCGTGACGAGGTCGCCGGTCCACAGCGCGCGAGAGAAGAACGCGATGGGCTTGGTGACGAGCTCCTGCGGATAGGGCCGGTCGTAGTTGTAGACGAACAGGTCGGTGAAGTTCTTCGGGTTCTCCGCCAGGTCCTTGCCGACGAGCACGAAGAGGACCAGGCCGAAGATGAGGCTCACCGCGTGCGCGGAGATGCCCTCCTCCCACAGCCGGTCGATGAACAACGCGATGAGGACCGCGAGGCCGGGCAGGACGGGGAAGACGTAGTGGTGGAACTTGGTGGCGCTGGAGGCCAGCAGCCAGAAGGAGAAGGCCACCCACACCACGGCGATGATGGCCAGGTGGTCCGCCTTCTTCTCCGAGCGCAGCTTCAGCTTCGCGACGATGGCGAAGGCGCCGGGCAGCAGGGCCACCCAGGGGAAGATGCCGAAGCCCCCCTGCTCGATGAAGTAGATGAACGTGCCACCCGGCGTGGTGGTGTGCACGCCCGCGGTGAGGCGGTTGAGGTGGTCGTGGACGAAGAAGCGGTACCAGAAGAGCTTGCCCTCGTCGTCCACGCTCTTGAAGAGGGACATCACCACGTACCAGGGCGCGGCCACCGCGAAGAAGACGAGGATGCCCGTGCCCAGGTGCATCTTGTGCATCTGCGCCCACAGCACCGGCATGGGCTGGCGGCCCTCGCGCACGTCCTTGCGGAAGCCTCCGTCCGTCAGCCAGCGCAGGTGCGCATCCAGGCTCGGCCCGTCCCAGGGCATGACGGCCAGGCCCGCGTAGAGGATGAGGATGACGGCGGGAAGGCCCACGCCCAACAGGCCCTTGGCCAGCGTGGACAGGCCCGCGAAGAAATAGAAGCCGTACCACCACGCGGCGCGGTGCTTCGTCGTGTCATCCAACTGGCCGATGAGCGCGCACGCCATCGCGCAGACGAACGTGGTGACGAAGGGCGTGTCCGTCACCGTCTGCCGGGTGAGCAGGAAGTACAGCGGCATGGTGGCCAGCACGAAGCCGGTGGCCAGGCCCGCGCGGCGGTTCACCACACGAGAAACGGCCAGGGACAGGAGCGTCACGGCGGTGATGCTCAGCGCCACGAAGGGCACCCGCATGCCCCACTCGGTGTACAGCCCGAGCTGGCCTCCCGAGCGCACCGTGCCCACCACCTGCATGCCCAGCGCCTGCATCCACATGGTCAGCGGCGGCTTGGAGAAGAACCACGCGTTCTCCCAGAAGGGATACAGGTAGTCGCGGCGGACGATCATCATCCGCGCCACTTCGCCGTAGTGGGTCTCCCAGCAGTCCCACAGCCCCACCGCGCCCAGGTAGGGCAGGAAGAGCAGCCCCGCGAAGAAGGCCGTGGACAACACCGTCCGAGTCGTCGCGGAGAGCGAAAGCCACCGCTGCATCCACCGCGCGGAGAAGGTCTCCTTGCCGAGAATCGCCTCGGCGAAGGTCTGCTCTCGCTGCTGCTCCTGCTGTTCGCCGTCGCTCGCCACGGGTGAAGGGCTCCTTGAGTCGTTTCGGGCGGTTGCCTGCGCACCACGGGCAGGACGCGGCCTTATATCCCCGCCACCCCCGCCGGTCGACCTCCTCTGGAGGCACAGCGTGAGGCAGCGTGCGCGCCATTGTGCAGGAGCCTGCACGGAGGTGGGAGGCCCACATGCAGAGAGCCCGCTGGGGGAGCGGGGGCACGGGCCTTGTATTGCCCGCCCCCGTCCAGTTTCGGAGGCTCCATGCTCGTATCAGCGGTGACGTTGGGTTGTGCCCTGCTCCTGGGGCAGGTCGAGGGCGGTCCGCCCGCTGAGGTCGTCCCCACCGAGGACGCCCGCGTCGAGGTCGCCCCTCCCATCCTTCAGCCAGCCGCCGTGCCGCTGCCCTTCCAGGACGCGGAGCGCCCCGTGTTGTGCCTCACGTTGCCGCCCACGCCGGCCGTGCCCTCGGGACTGTGGCGCGCGCAGTGCGACTTCGAGCAACGGAGGTGTCTCGTCACTCCCGGCTACGAACTGGATGCCGACGGCCAGGAGACGGAGCGCTTCCTGGAGCGGGTCCGCGCCTGCGTCCCGGAGGAGGCCGCGCCCGTCCCGAACGCGGAGCTGTTCACGTATCGGCTGGAGCCGGCCATCGCCGACGCGCCGCCGGGCTGGTACCGCGATGAGCGCGGTCGGGTGATGCAGTTCAACTTCGATTTGAACCGGCGCGTCTGGTTGGGTGGCGCGTGGAGCCCGCTGTGGCCCGGTGACGAGGCGCGCGAGGACCGCGTGCGCCTGGACTTCGGCATCGCGCTGGAGGTGGCCGAGCGCAAGCGGCTGCACCGGCTGCACTTCCTGGAGACGGACCTCTCACTCGGCGAGCCCTCCATCGACTTCACGATGATGCGCTACGACTTCAGCGTCGAGCGCGACGAGCCGCTGTTCCGGGTGACGACCTTCTTCGGCGAGCCGCGACGCCACGACATCAGCATCAACCTGGGCGTGTGGATGGAGGCGCTCCACGTGGAGGACCTGGAGCGCGGAGATGCCCGGGGTGGGTTCCTCACCTGGGGCACCCTGCACGCCGCCTTGGACTTGTGGCACTCACGCGACATGGTGTCGTACGTGCGCGTGCGCGCGGGCCCCTCCGCGGAGCGCGACTACGAGAACGGCGTCACCACGCTGGTGCCCGGCGCGGCGCTCGAAGGCAACCTGACGCTGGACAGGGATGGGTTCCACCACCTGCGCTTCGGCGCGGAGGCGGAGAAGGTGCTCCTGTCGCGCGAGGTGGAGGGCCGTCCGCTCAGGCCCGAGCGGCTCAGGCTCTCCGCGGGTTACGAGCTCATCCTGCTGGCCATCAACGACCAGCCGCTGAGCCTGGTCGCGGATGCGCGAGGGACGTGGCGCAACGACATCGCCTTCCTGCCGGAGCGCTGGGAGTGGTCCGCCTCGGCGGGCCTGCGCTTCTCGCTGTGGGCCCCCGCGCGCCGCTCCGCGCCCCTGGCCGAAAAGGCCCGGGATTGACCGTGCTCGCGCTTGGACTCGCATTGCTCCTGGCCTCGGCGCCAGGCGCGGGCCCTCCGCCACCGGACCCGTGTCACTCCACGGACTCAACGGGCGAGCAGTTCCCCATCTGCTTCGACCCGGGAGACGGTTGGGTGGTGGGCACGGGCGCGACGGTGCGCGACGGCGTGGGGACCCTGACGCTGCACTCGAGCGTGCGCATCCGCACCGGCCGCACCAGCCGCAGCAAGGGCACGCCCTGGTTCACCAACCATCGACTCCTCGGCGTGGACCTCTGGGATGGCGAGCGGCGCGGCTTTGGCTTCACCGCCTATGACGGACTGCTGCGTCGCCACCTGGAGGAGGGCTTCATCCTGATTCCCACCGCGCGCCCGGTGCGCATCCCCTTCCCGTTCGACGTGACGGTGGCGCTGCGCGCGGCGAGCCTGGAGCGGCGCGAGTGGGAAGGCTCGGGGTGGACCTTGGAGACGGGGCGCATGGGGCTCCTCGTCGACCCGTTGCGCTCGGAGACGGGGCGCGCCTGGTTCGGCTTCGGCCCGGTGGCGAGCCACACGCTGCGCCACGCGGGAGACACCACCGAGCACGCGCTGTCCCCCTTCACCTCGCTGATGTTCGACCTGGGCCTGGAGAGCGATGACGGACTGTGGGCGCTGCGCGCGTCGGGACTCGCGGGGTGGACCTTGGGGCTCGAGGGCGGCACGGATTTCCGCGCCCACGCCGACGCCTCGCTGGAGCGCGTGTTCCTCGCCGTGGCGGACCAGCCCGTGGCGCTGCGACTCTCCGGAGGCTACGTCCTGGGTGACGCGGGCCTCATGCGCCGTGACGAGTGGACGCTCGGCGTGGGCCTGGTGGTGCGTGCCTTCAGCGCGCGATGGTGAGTCCGCCGAGCCCCAAGCTCGGGGGTTTCCTGATATCGAGGCACCGTCAGCCGGGGCACTCGAGGGCGTCGCTGGGGAGCCCTGGCCCTCGCCGGTGGCGAGGAAGGAGGTCCGTCATGGAGAGAAAGCTCGTCTCGATTCAGCGCATCGACCACCTGGAGGACATCCCTGGAGCCGACAACATCCTGAAGGCCCGGGTGATGGGCTGGGACGTGGTGGTGAGGAAGGGCGAGTTCGCCCCCGGTGACGCGTGCGTCTTCTTCGAAATCGACAGCCAGCTTCCAGAGGGCGCGAGCTGGGCGGAGTTCCTCAGGGCCCGGAGCTTTCGCGTGAAGACCGCGCGACTGCGGGGCGTGCTGTCCCAGGGACTCGCGCTGCCCACGTCCATCCTGGAGGGCGAGGTGCCTCCCGAGGGCACGGACGTGCGAGACAGGCTGGGCGTCGTGAAGTACGAGCCGGCGCCGCCCGAGGGCAGCGACGTGGCCGGGCCCTTCCCAAGTGAAGTGCCGAGGACGGACGAAATCCGCCTGCAGTCGGCGCTCGCCGTGCTGGACGAGCTTCGGGGCCACGACTTCTTCGTGACGACGAAGCTGGACGGTACCTCCGCGACGTACTTCCGGCCGCTCGAAGGTCCACTGGTGGCGTGCTCCCGGAACTGGTCTCTGCGACCCGGAACGAGCCGGGTGTGGACGGTGGCGAAGCGGTACTCGCTGGACACCGCGCTGCCTCCGGGCTTCGCCATCCAGGGAGAGCTGTGCGGCCCCGGCATCCAGAAGAACCGCCTGGGACTCACCGAGGTGGACCTGTTCGTGTTCAGCGTCCACGACACCCGGACGGGCCAGTTCCTGGGCCACGAGGACTTCATCGCGTTCTGCGCGAAGCATGGGCTGCGCACGGTGCCGGTGGAGCACGTCGTCACGGGCGAGGCCGCGCGGACGTTCGACCATGATTTGGAGCACTACCTGAAGCTCGCCCAGGGTCTCTACCCGGGCACGAAGAACCGCAAGGAGGGCATCGTCATCCGGCCGCTCGTCGAGCGGCACTCGCCCACGCTGAGCGGCAGGCTGTCGTTCAAGGTCATCAACAACGACTTCCTCCTCAAGGACGAGGACTGAAGCCGAAGCCTCGGAGCCAACGCGTCAGCGCGGCGTTGGACCCGAGGTCTCCCGGTGCACAGAGGACGGAGACGCCTCCAGCACCGTCTTCAACGCGGCCTCGGCGGCCCGCAGGCGCGCATCCTGCGGGTCCACGCGGCGCGCTTCTTCCAGTCGCTCCAGTGCCCGAGGCAGCGCCCCCCGGGACAGCTCGCACCGAACGCCCGCCTCCAGTGCCCCCGTATCCGAAGGGCCGTAGACCTGGGCCTCGTCCGCCGCGTGACACCCTTCCTCGACGCGACCCGTGTCGAACAGCGCGCGCGCCAGCTCCACCCGAGCGCCCACATGCGCGGGGGACAGGCGCACCGCCTCCGCGAGCGGCGTGACGGCCTCTCGCGACAACCCCAGCCGTCGCAGCACCGCGCCCAGCTCCCGCTGAGGCCCTGGCGCGCCAGGCGACAACAGCGCCCGACCTCGCGCCTCGCGCAGCACCGAGGGCTCATCGAACCGCAGCTCCGCCACCATCCGTCCCACGACGTCCTGATACGCGGGCCACTGCGCGGGCCACGTGAAGACGAGGCGGTAGACCCACTCCCCCCGAGGCACGAAGAAGGCGAGCAGATGGCGCCCTCCATCGGGTCCCTCCAGTTGCGCGCGAAGCCGCTGCGCGACACGTCCACCCACCAGCGTTCGCGAGGGGCCCTGCACCGATAGCGTCCGGCCCTCGGGCCCCGGCACTCCCAGCGGCAGCGTCTCCTCATGGAAGTGCCGCGCCTGCGACAGGCCATCCACCGCCTCACCCGCCTCGATGGCCTCCGCGGAGAACGTGGCGCGACCCAGTCCCGGCAACCCGTTGGAGAACGTGCGCCGCCCCTGCCCGTCCACTTCGCCCCGCCAGCCTTCGGGCATCACCACCGCGACGCCGAAGCCGTCATCCCGCTCCACGCGCCAGCCCGAGCGCTCCATCACCACCAGCCCCGCCACGAGCAGCGCCGCGCCCACTCCCACCAGCGGCCTCGCCACGCTCGACCGCATGGTGCGGCGCTCCAATTCGCGCGGCTCCAGGAATGCTCCCGCCAGCAACCCGGCCACCAGTCCACCCAGGTGCCCGGCGTTGTCCACGCCCACCGAGGTCCAGCCCATCCAGAGGAACACGAGCACCGTTGGAAGCGCGCTCTCTCCGGATAGCCACCGCACACGGAAACCCGCGCGAGAACGGTGACGCCGGCCCAGCACCAGCAGCGCGCCCATGCATCCATAGACGAGCCCGGAGGCACCCACGCTCACCGCGCCAGACCAGGCAAGCGAGCTCGCCATCGTGGTCAGCGCGGAGGAGATCAACAGCGCGACATAGTCGAGGCGTCGGCAGGCTCGCTCCAGCGCGGTGCCCGCCGCCACCAGCACGGTGACGTTGAGCGCCAGGTGCAGCGCGTCCCGGTGCAGCAGGTTGGCCGACAAGAGCCGCCAGACCTGTCCCGCCTCCAGCACCAGCGGGCCCGCCTTGGCGCCCCAGCGTACGAGCGCATCCACGTCGACAGGCCCCAGGGCGGCGAGGACCCCGTGGACAGCCACCAGAAGGCCCGCGAGGACCACGGTGACCCAGGGAAAAATGCGAGCGCTCCCTTGGTCGGCCGATTGACCGATGGACAACAGCCCCGGCTCCCCCGCTTCCTGGGGAGAAAGCCCTGTCTTTTGAGGGGGATGCATGACTTGTGCGTTGAAAGGCCGTTCTGCTATGACTGTACGCGGATCGGACCCGTGCTGAAGCTCATCATCGAAGACGACGAGGGGCGCAAGACCGTTGTTCCCTTCGTGCGCGACGAGATCACCATCGGACGTCAGGAGGGAAACACCATCCGCCTGACCGAACGTAACGTGTCTCGTCGTCACGCACGACTGGTGCGGTTGAACGGCCATGTCGTGGTGGAGGACCTGGGTAGCTATAACGGCACCCGGATCAACGGCGAGCGTATCGCGGGTCAGTCGCCCCTCAGTGAGGGCGACCTGATCCAGATCGGCGACTACGACCTGGCTCTCCAGGCCGAAGGCGCCGCCAATGCCGTAGGCCCCATCACCACCAAGGTACCTACACGCCGGCAGGAGGCCGAGCCCGAGGAGCCTGAACGCTCGGAGAGCGAGGAGGAGGCACCTGGAGACGGCGACGAGCACGACCACACGCCCCCGTCCCAAGCCTCCGCGGACAAGCGCCGAAACTCGACCTCCATCATCCGGTTGGATCATGTGGAGGCCGACAGGCCCCGGAAGCTGGAGGACATCGATAGTAAAGATGCGCCCCGGTTGATGGTGCTGACCCCCGACGAGCTGCGGGGTCAGGAGTTCGCGTGCATCCGGACCGAGCTGCGAATCGGACGGACGGACGACAACGACATCACGTTGGACCATCGCTCGCTGTCGCGGACCCACGCCAAGCTGGTGCGTGAGGCGACGGGTGAGTGGCGGGTCATCGACATGCAGTCCGCCAATGGGATGACGGTCAACGGCGAGAGCTACGCCCAGGCCACCCTGAACAGCGGCGACATCGTCGAGCTGGGCCACGTGAAGCTGCGCTTCCTGACCGCGGGGGATGCCGGAGACGGCGACGACGCTCCCGCCAGCGAAGGCGGGATGTCGAAGATGCCGCTGGTGGCCGGGCTCATCGCCCTGCTGCTGGGAGGTGGTGGCGTCGCGTTCTGGATGTCCAAGCAGGGACAGGGCACGGTCACACCGATTCCCCCCACGGAGCCGGTGGCCATCCAGCAGCCCCCGCCCGAGCAGCCGCCCGCGCCTCCCGTCCAGCCGCCCGACGAGAACAAGGTTCCGACGACGGCGCAGACCGGGACGACTCCGCCTCCCGAGACGCCTCCTTCGACGGAGCCCTCGAAGCCGCCGGAGCCTCCGAAGCCGACCCTTGAGGAGCACCTCGCCAACGCCCGCACGGCGTTCGCGGCTGCGGACTTCGAGGGCGCAGCGGCTGTGCTGGAGAAGACCCGTAACGCTGACGGAAAGTTTCCCCCTGGAGCGAAGACGCTCTTGGACGAGGTCAAAACCGAGCGGACCTTCAAGACTCAGCTCGACAAGGCCGAGTCAGCGCTGGCTTCGGGCAAGGTTGATGAGGCGAAGGCGGCCCTCGAGGCAAGTGCCAAGACTGGCATCTTCATGGAGCGCCATGCGGAGCTGAAGGGTCAGCTCGACGCGAAGCTGCAGGAAATCGAGGCGGCCAAGGTAGCCGAGACGGCGAAGCCTCCTCCCGCAGTGGTTCCGGCCTCCAGCAAGGAAGACCCCAAAGCGACCGCCGCCGCCGAGCGCGATGCGCAGACCGGCGCGCTCGTCACTGACGCTCGCGCACTGATTAAAGGGCAGAAATACCGGGAAGCCCTGGCGGTTGCCGAGAAGTGCTCGAGCTTGAATCCGGCGAGCCCCGATTGCGAACTGGTGTTGGGCATCGCCAAGGCGCGGCTCAACAAGGTTGACGAGGGTGCGAAGCACTACCAGCGATTCCTGGACCTCGCGCCCAAGGATCATCCCTCCCGCAAGGGCGTTCAAGATCTCCTGAACCAGTACGAAGACTCGAAGACTCGATGAAGAGACCCTAGGGAGGCTGAACCATCCCCCATCGGCTGTGCGTGCTCGCCCCCCCTCCCCGAGCCGCAGCACGACGAAGTTCACCTGCAGCGAGGAGACGCTGTGCAGATTCGCATCCTGGTGGTTGATGACGAGCAGGACAACTGCGACTACCTCAAGCTGGTGCTGACCCGCGAAGGCTACGAGGTCGTGACCACGACGGACCCCACCCAGACGGTGGAGATCCTCCGTGGTTCCGACTTCCACCTCGTCATCCTCGACATGATGATGCCGCAGATGTCGGGGACCGAGGTGCTGGAGCAGATCCGCAAGTACGATACGGACGTTGCCGTCATCGTCGCCACCGCGTACCCCACGGTGGATACGGCGGTCGCTTCGCTCAAGGCCCAGGCTTCCGACTACGTCAAGAAGCCCATGGAGCCGGAGCAGTTCATCACCGCGGTCCGCAACGCCCTCCAGAAGAAGGGCTTGTCACAGGACCCGGAGGCGGACCTGCACCGCGCCATCGGTCGCACCATCCGCGACGCGCGCAAGACGCAAGAGCTCACCCTCAAGCAACTCGCGCGACGCACCGGCTTGTCCGTGTCACTGCTGTCCCAGATTGAGCGCGCGGAGTCCTCCGCGTCCATCTCGTCGCTCTACAAGATTGCCTCGGCGCTGCAACTGCGCATGGGCGAGCTGTTCGGCGACACCTGAAGCCCCGACACCGCCTCGCCGGCCGCGTGACTAGCGGCCGGTGAAGCGGGGCGGACGCTTCTCCAGGAAGGCCGCACGCCCTTCCTTCGCATCCTCGCTACCGAACGCCGTCGCGCGAAGCACCCTGAGCCGCGCCTGCTCCGCGTCACCCAGTGGCGCCCGCGACAGCATTCCGAACGACTCCTTCATCCCCGACACCGCGCCAGGCGCATGGCCCGCCAGCGTCGCGCACAGCGCGAGGGCCCGCACCTCCGCGTCCCCCTCGCACACGTCGAGCAGTCCCCAGTCCAGCGCCTCACGCGCATCCAGCTTGCGCGCCGTGAGGAAGAGCTGCTTCGCCCGGGACAACCCCACCAGCCGCGTCGCCCGAGCCAGGCCTTCCGGCGAGTAGACGATGCCCAGCTTCGCCGGAGGCATGAGGAAGACGGTGTCCGGCGCGCCCACCCGGAAATCGCACGAGGCCGCCAAATCGAACCCCGCGCCCACCGCCGCGCCCTGCACCAACGCCACGCTGGGTACCGGGTGGTGCTCAAGCTTGAGCAGACACTCCACCAGCGCGTCATCCGGCAGGCGCCCGTCCGCCCCCGGTGGCCCCAGGTGCGTCAAGTCATAGCCCGCGCAGAAGGTGCCGCCCGCGCCCCGCACCAGCAGCACTCGCACGTGCGGAGCGGGCTCCAGCGCCGCGTCCAACCGGGCCAGCATCGCGTCATTCAGCGCGTTGCGCCGGGCCGGGTTGGACAACGTCAACACCCGTACGCCGCCCTCGCGGTCTTCCACCTCCACCGAGGGCTCCACCACGACTACCCGAGCACCACGAGGACATCACCCTCGTTGACGGACTGAGCCTCCTTGCAACGAATCTCCTTCACGGTGCCGGCCTCGGTCGTCTCCACCGGCATCTCCATCTTCATGGACTCGAGGATGACCAGCGTGTCGCCCTCTTTGACTTGCTGGCCGACCTGCACCTCGATCTTCCACACGGTGCCAGTGATATGCGCCGCAACGTCCGCCATGAGTCCGTTCCTCCGCAGGGGTGATGAAACAGGAGCCTGCCACTACGCCGGCTTGGCGTGATGCTCCAGGAAATGCGTATCCAGCTCGCCGGCCTTGAAGGCCGCATCCTGAACGATTCGCAGGTGGAGCGGGATGTTCGTCTTGATGCCTTCGATGCGGAACGACTGGAGCGCCGTCACCGAGCGCTCAATCGCCTCCGCGCGCGTGGCGCCGGAGATGATGAGCTTGGCGATGAGCGGGTCGTAGTTCGGCGTGACGGTGTTGCCCTCGGCGTAGCCGGCGTCCAGCCGCACGCCCTCGCCCGTGGGCGGCTGGAACACCTTCAGCGGCCCCGGCGACGGGAAGAACTTCACCGGGTCCTCCGCGTAGATGCGGAACTCCAACGCCGCCCCGCGCCGCACCACGTCCTCCTGCTTCACCGTGAGGTGCTCGCCCGCGGCGATGCGCAGCTGCCAGCCGATGAGGTCCAGCCCCGTGGTCAGCTCCGTCACCGGGTGCTCCACCTGGAGGCGCGCGTTCATCTCGATGAAGTAGACCTGCCCGTCCGAGTACAGGAACTCCACCGTGCCCGCGTTCGCGTAGCCGAACGTCTTGGCCGCGGTGACGGCCGCCGTGAAGAGCTTCTGGGACAGCTCCGCGTTCTTCCCGTCCGCGAACAGCACGGACGGCGCCTCCTCCACCACCTTCTGGTGGCGCCGCTGGATGGAGCACTCGCGCTCCAGGCAGTGGATGAGGTGGCCGTGGTGGTCCCCCAGAATCTGCACCTCGATGTGGCGAGGCGCGGGGAAGTAGCGCTCCAGGTACACACCCTCACGGCCGAAGGCGGACTTCGCCCGGTCCGTGCACTGGCGGAACACCTTCTCCAGCTCCGCGGGGTTGTTCGCCGCCGCCATGCCGATGCCGCCGCCGCCGCCCGCCGCCTTGCACAACACCGGGTAGCCGATGCGCTCCGCCTCGGACAGCGCGGTGGCCACGTCTGGCACCAGGCCCTCGCTGCCGGGCACCACCGGGACGCCCGCCGCGGACACCAGCTTGCGCGCCTGGCTCTTGTCCTTCATCCGCGCCATGGCCTCCGGCGGCGGACCCACGAAGATGAGCCCCGCGTCCTTGCACGCCTGGGCGAAGTCTCCGTTTTCGGACAGAAACCCGTAGCCGGGGTGCACGGCCTGCGCGCCCGTCTTCTTCGCGGCCTCCAGAATCGCCGGGATGCTCAGGTAGCTGTCCTTCGCGGGAGCGGGGCCGATGCGCACGGCCTCGTCCGCTTCCTTCACGAACGGCAGCTCCACGTCCGGGTCCGAGTACACGGCCACCGTCTTGAGCCCCATCTGCCGGGCCGCCGCGCCAATCCGACGCGCGATTTCACCCCGGTTGGCGATGAGCAACTTCTGGAACATGGCGCATGCCCTCGTGTGCGAAAGGGCGGCGAACCTAACCCCCGCCCCCCTCCCTGACAAGGGCGCGAGCAGGCGTGCAACAGGTCCCTACAGTCCAGTAAATTTGCGGCTCTACGAAGGCATGACGTACCTTGCCACACCGTGAAGCCCACCTCTTCCTCAGGCACCGGCGTTGGCGTGGTCGACCTCCATGGCGCTCGCCGCGCGCGTCGGTTGGACCTCTACCGGACCCGCCAGTCGGACCGCGTCCGCAGCGTCCGAGGCACGCTCGAAGCGCTCACTCAGAGCGGCACGCTGTTCACCCAGGAAGGCACGCGCCGAGGGCTGTCGCTCCTCAAGGCGCTCCAGTTGCTGCAGCGCGCCAGCGCCCGGCTGGAGGAACTGGCCGGTGGCGGCGTGATTCCGGCACCCCGCAAGCAGGAGCGCATCGACGCGCTCTACGAAGAGCTGGATACGCTCTTCACCCGCGCGGACAAGCTGGCCGGCCGCGACGAAGCCAGCGTGGCGCGACTGCCCGCCCGCTAGCGCCGCCCCGCTGCCGCTACGGGAGCTCGGTCTGCCCCTGGCGGCGCAGGAAGGTGGGGATGTCGAACTGGTCCTCATCCAACGGGAGCGCGGAGTCCTTCACCACGGACGTCCGGTTGCTGACGGACTTGCTGTTGTCCACCGTCGACATCGGGCGGGAGGCGCCGCTCTTCGCGGGGACCAGGCTGGCCACCTCCTCGCGCGCGTTGTGGATGAGCACCGACTGCTGCGCGGGCCGCGCCAGGGGGACCTGAACCGCCGGCGTCACCATGCGCACCTTGGGCGCGTCGCGGTGCACGAAGCCCGTGGCGATGATGGTGATCTTCACCTCATCCTGAATCTGTTCGTCGATGAGCGAACCGAAGATGATCTCCGCCTCGCTGTCCGCCGCGTCGTGGACCAGGGTCAACGCCTCGTTGACCTCCTGGAGCGTCATGTCCCGGCCGCCGGTGATGTTGATGAGCAGGCCCGTGGCGCCGTCGATGGAGACGTCCTCCAGCAGCGGACTGGAGATGGCCTGCTGCATGGCGTTGAGCGCGCGCTTGTCACCCGACGAGTGGCCCGTGCCCATGAGCGCCAGGCCCTTGTCGCTCATGATGGTCTTCACGTCGGCGAAGTCGACGTTGATGTAGCCGTGGTACTGGATGAGGTCGCTGATGCCCTGCACGGCATTCAGCAGCACCGCGTCCGCGCGCTTGAAGGTCTCCAACAGCGGCATGGGCTCGTTGGAGAGCGACAGCAGGCGCTGGTTCGGAATGGTGATGAGCGTGTCCACCGCGGCCTTGAGCTCGACGATGCCCTGCTCGGCCTGCTTGCGGCGCTTGTTGCCCTCGAAGAGGAAGGGCTTGGTGACGACGCCCACCGTGAGGCAACCCAGGCTCTTGGCGATGTCGGCGATGATGGGCGCCGCGCCCGTGCCGGTGCCGCCGCCCATGCCCGCCGTGACGAAGACCATGTCGGCGCCCTCGAGCACCGCGGCAATCTGATCTCGCGACTCGAGCGCGGCCTCGCGACCCATCTCCGGGTTGGCGCCAGCGCCCAGGCCCTTGGTCAGCGTCTGGCCCAGTTGCAGCCGCGTGGGCGCCTTGCTGGCGGCCAGCGCCTGGATATCGGTGTTGGCGGCGATGAAGTCCACGCGCTCCAGCTTGGACAGAATCATCGTGTTGACCGCGTTGCAGCCGGCCCCACCCGCCCCTACGACCCGAATCTTGGCGGCCTGCTTGTTCTGATCGAACTGGTCCATGGCGGTCCTTTCGGCGGGCGTCACGCGGTGCAGCGCGCAAGCCTCCAACCTCCGCAATCATCAGCAAGTCGGGATCTTTGGCAAGTATTCCGCTACGCACATGTAGCGGGATGGCACCGCGCCGAGTCCTGACGCGGACTTACGCAGCGGCCCCGAAAGCAAGCAGCGTGGCGTGGCGGGTCCACTTCGCCCCTTGACTCGCGCCTGACGGCTCACCCTGGCAGGTCTCCCCGCGTTGGCGCCACCCCTTTCCCCCCTGTTCCACGACACACGTGCAGGGTCTTCACGGAGCGTCACGCGCCTCCGACTCCGGGTGGCGGACGACCCTCGCGCGAAAAACAGAGGGCAGCTCCGGACGACTTGCCGGAACCACCCTCGGGTCAGCGACTTCGGCTGTCAGCCCCGGGGCACCGCGGTGGGCGCCCGGGGCGGCGCGGCGACATCAGGGGCTCGGGCGCTCCACTTCCACCTTGCCGATGCGGACGATGTTGAACTCCACGCGGCGGTTGTTCTCGCGGCCCTTCGCCGACTTGTTGCTGTCGACGGGCTTCGTCTCGCCGTAGCCCTGCGACTCCAGGCGGGCGGCGTCGATGCCCTCCTTCACCAGGAAGGCGCGCACGTTGGCGGCCCGGCGCTTGGACAGGTCCAGGTTGGACGCGTCGTTGCCCTGGTCATCCGTGTGGCCTTCCACCCGCAGCAGCTCCACCTGCGGGTTGGCGCGCAGCACCGCGGCCACCTGTTTCAGCAGCGGGAAGGAGCGCGGGAGGATGATGTCCTTGCCCGTGGCGAAGTAGACCTTCTCCAGGATGAGGATGCGCTCGCCATCCACCTGGACCTTCACCTTGCCCTTGTCGGGGCAGCCGTCCTCGTCCGCCACGCCGTTGATGACCTCCGGCTCCAGCGGGCACTTGTCCGCGACGTCCGGGATGCCGTCCTTGTCGTTGTCCGGGTCCGGGCAGCCATCCGCGTCCTGGAAGCCGTCCTTGTCCTCGGGCTGGTTCGGGCACTTGTCGTCCGGGTCGAAGATGCCGTCGCCGTCCGTGTCCACGGGCGGAGCCTCGTCCGGGCACCCGTCCTCGTCCTGGAAGCCGTTCTTCGTCTCCGGCTCGTTCACGCACTTGTCGTCGCCGTCGAGGATGCCGTCCTGGTCATTGTCCGGGTCCGGGCAGCCATCCGCGTCCTGGAAGCCATCCTTGTCCTCGGGCTGCGTGGGGCACTGGTCGTCCGGGTCGTAGAGGCCGTCGCCGTCCGTGTCCACGGGCGGAGGCGGCGCCGCCTTCTTCGGCTCGGGCGGAGGGCTGTAACCGAAGCCCGCCAGCAGCCGGTAACCCGGCGTGCCGTAGCCCCGGGTGAGGCCCGGTCCACCGCCCACGTGCGCCGTGAAACCACTCACCGCGCGGTACTTCAGCGCGGCCAGCAGCTCCAGCGGGCTCTCCTCGGAGTCCTGCTCGTCCAGACCGATGGCGCCAATCACCGTCGCCTCGGCGGACAGCGGCACCCGGCCCAGCGTGAAGGGAATCTCCGTGCCCAGGCCGTAGGTGAAGGCGTTGCCCGCCGTCAGGTTGCGCAGCACCTGCTTCTCGCGGATGTCCACGCCGACGTTGGCGGCGAAGCGGACCTTCTCACCGTACTCGGCCACCAGCTTGGGCTGCACGCCCACCCCGGAGCTTCCGAGGAAGTCGTTGCCACCCGCCGTGGGCAGCGTCACCGGCACCACCAGCGCGAGGCCGAAGCGCTCCCCATCAATCAGGCGCGCCTTCGGAACCAGGCGCAGGTCGCCGATACCACCGCCGCCCACGCCCTGGGAGAAGGACGCGTCCACCTGCGGAGCGGGGTCCGAGCCCTGAATCGTCACGGGCAGAATCACGCCGATTTCGAAGCGGTCGAACAGACCCACCGCGCCCATCAGGTCGATGCCCAGCTGACGGCTCACCAGCGCGGTGATGAACCGGTCCGAGCGAGGGTCCAGGAAGTTGAGCGGCTTGCTCCCGTAGTTGAGCGACAGGCCGAGGTTCAACCCCAGGTGGCGCTGCACGCGGGCGCTGTGGATGCCGAGGATGTCCTCGGCGCCCGGACCCGGCTTGAAGCGCTGCACGTCGATGGACTGCGACACGGGGCCCGGCGTCGTCACCTGCGCGTGGGCAGGCTGCGCCGCGAGCGTCCCCGCGAGGACCAGGCCTCCGGTGACGGCCGCCGCCACGCCCCGCGACGAGCGCCCCGCCACGCGGCGGAGGCGACCGAACAGGGGCAGCGCCAGGAACAGCAGCGCCAGCGGCGCGAAGGTGCCCGCTCCGCCCGTGCTGCAACCACGGCCCACGACGATGAAGTCGTCATCGCCGACCAGCGGGTTGGTGCCGCCGTTGACCTCTTCACCGTCGCTCGCGCCACCCGCGTCGGTGTCGCGGTTGTTCGGGTCCGTCTCGCCGTTGTCGAAGCCGCCGTTGTGGTTGGTGTCCTCGCGGCCGTCGTTCAGGCCGTCACCGTCGGTGTCCGGGTTGAGGGGGTTGGTCGCGTTGGAGCCCAGGACTTCCACGCCGTCGTTCAGACCATCGTCGTCCGTGTCGGCGTCGTTCGGGTTGGTCTCCGTGGCGTCCACGCGGCCGTTGTGGTCCGCGTCCTCGCGGCCATCGTTCAGGCCGTCACCATCCGTGTCCGGGTTCCTCGGGTCGGTGGTGGTGCTCGGGTCCAGGTCCGGCACGAAGTTCGGCGAGTCGACGTTGGTGCCCGGAGGCGCCGTCTCCCGCGTCACGCCGCGCTCGGTACCGTCGTTGATGCCGTCGTTGTCGCTGTCCGGATCCAACGCGTCGATGATGCCGTCCCCATCCGTGTCGGTGAGGGCCTCCTGGCCATCCGGCACGCCGTCGTCGTCGCTGTCGGCGTCATGCGGGTCCATGCCGAGCTCGATTTCGCGCTCGTCGCTCACGCCGTCCAGGTCGGAGTCCACGTCGTCCGCGGCCAGGTTCGGGTCCGTCTCGCCCGGGTCGATGCGGCCGTTGTGGTTCGCGTCCTCCACGCCGTCACGCACGCTGCCGCCGTCCGTGTCCGGGTTGAGGGGGTTCGTCACGGTGGTCGGGTCCGCATCGGGGATGAAGATGGTGGCGTCGGTGTCCGAGCCCTCGCCCTCGGTGAGGCCCAGCTCCGTGCCGTCCTGGATGCCGTCGCCGTCCGTGTCCGCCTCGTTCGGGTCGGTCTCGTCCGCGTCGACGATGCCGTCGTGGTTCTTGTCCTCGGTGCCATCCAGCAGACCGTCGTCATCCGAGTCGTCGTCGAGCGGATCCGTCCCGCCCACTTCCACCTCGATGCCGTCCGACACCCCGTCGCCGTCCGTGTCCGGGTTGTTCGGGTCCGTGCCAATCGCAATCTCCTCCGTGTCCGTCAGGCCGTCGCCGTCCGTGTCCAGGCCGATGGACCAGATGAAGTTGGCGGGCGTGGGGTCCACGTCGCCGTCCGCGTCCACCGCGCGCACCTGGAAGGTGTGCGTTCCCTCGGGCAGGCCCGTGAAGTTGATGGGGCTGGTGCAGAGGGCGAAGGGCGCGCCGTCGAGCGAGCACTCGAAGGTGTCACGCGGGTCTCCCGTAACGGAGTTGAAGCTGAACTCCGCGTCGGTGCTGGCGGTGTTCACGGGCGGGCTCGCGGTGATGCGCGTGTCCGGCACGGAGTCCACCGTGAAGGTGTTCGTGTCCGTGGCGGTGTTGCCACTCGTATCCGTCGCCGTGGCCGTCACCGTGTGAGGCCCGTCGAACAGCGGCGTCGTCACGGGCACCGACCAGGTGCCGTCGGCCCCCGCCGTCGCCGTGCCCACCGTGGTGCCGTCCACCACCACCGTGACAGTGGCGCCCGGCTCCGTGGTACCCGAGTACGTCACGACCGGGTTGGTCACCGTCGAGCCGTCCGCCGGCGTGGTGATGCTCACCGACGTCGTCGCGTCCACCGTGAAGGCGTTGGTGTCCGTCGCGGTGTTGCCCTCGGTGTCTTCCGCCGAGGCCGTCACCGAGTGCGCACCGTCCGCCAGCGCCGCGGCCACCGGCAAGGTCCAGGAGCCGTTCGCGGCCGCCGTCACCGTGCCCACCACCGTGCCATCCACCGTGACAGTCACCGTGGCGCCCGCCTCCGCGGTGCCCACGTACGTCACCACTCCGTTGGTCAGCACCGCGCCCTCGGCAGGCGTGGTGATGCTCACCGTCGTGGCCGTGTCCACCGTGAAGGTGTTGGTGTCCGTCGCGGTGTTGCCCTCGCCGTCGTCGGCGGTGGCCGACACCGTGTGCGGGCCGTCCGTCAGCGTCGTGGACACCGGCACCGACCAGCTGCCGTCGACACCCGCCGTCACCGTGCCCACCGTGGTGCCATCCACCACCACCGTCACCGTGGCGCCCGGTTCCGCCGTACCCGAGTACGTCACCACCGGGTTGCTCACCGTCGAGCCGTCCGCCGGAGTGGTGATGCTCACGTTCGTCGACGTGTTCACCGTGAAGTTGTTCGTGTCCGTGGCGGTGTTGCCGTTCGCATCCTCGGCCGTGGCCGTCACCGTGTGAGGACCCTCGGCCAGCGACGAGTTGCCCGGCACCGACCAACTGCCGTTCGCCGCCGCCGTCGTGGTGCCCACCACCGTGCCATCCACTTCCACCGTCACCGTGGCGCCCGGCTCCGCCGTACCCGAGTACGTCACCATCGGGTCGCCCACCGTCGAGCCATCCGCCGGCGAGACGATGTTGACGTTCGTCGAGGTGTCCACCGTGAAGGTGTTCGTGTCCGTCGCGGTGTTGCCGTTGGCGTCCTCCGCCGAGGCCGTCACCGTGTGAGGTCCGTCACCCAGCGTCGAGACGCCCGGCACCGACCAGATGCCGTTCGCCGGCACCGTCACCGTGCCCACCGTGGTGCCGTCCACCACCACCGTCACCGTGGCGCCCGGCTCACCCGTACCCGAGTACGTCACCACGCCGTCGTCCAGCACCGCGCCGTCCGCCGGAGCGGTGATGCTCACGTTCGTCGTCGAGTCCACCGTGAAGGTGTTCGTGTCCGACGCCGTGTTGCCACTCGTATCCGTCGCCGTGGCCGTCACCGTGTGAGGACCCTCGCCCAGCGGCGTCGCCACCGGCAGGGACCAGTCGCCGCCAGGGCCCGCCGTCACCGTGTCCACGGTGACGCCGTCCACCACCACCGTCACCGTGGCGCCCGGCTCCGCGGTGCCCGAGTAGGTCACCACGCCGTCATCCAGCACCGCGCCCTCCGCCGGCGTGGTGATGCTCACGTTCGTCGTCGAGTCCACCGTGAAGGTGTTCGTGTCCGACGCCGTGTTGCCGTTCGTGTCCTCCGACGTGGCCGTCACAGAGTGCGGCCCCTCGCCCAACGGCGTCGCCACCGGCACCGACCAGATGCCGTTCGCCGGCACCGTCACCGTGCCCACCGTGGTGCCGTCCACCACCACCGTCACCGTGGCACCCGGCTCACCCGTACCCGAGTACGTCACGACCGGGTTGGTCACCGTAGAACCGTCCGCCGGAGTGGTGATGCTCACCGACGTGCCCGAGTCCACCGTGAAGGCGTTCGTGTCCGCCGCCGTATTTCCATTCGTGTCCGTCGCCGTCGCCGTCACCGTGTGCGCCCCGTCACTCAGCGGCGTCGCCACCGGCAGCGACCAGTTGCCGTTCGCGGGCACCGTCACCGTGCCCACCGTGGTGCCATCGACGCTCACCACCACCGTGGCGCCCGGCTCACCCGTACCCGAGTACGTCACCACCGGGTTGCTCGTGGTCGAGCCCTCCGCCGGCGTGGTGATGCTCACGTTCGTCGTCGCGTCCACCGTGAAGGCGTTGGTGTCCGTCGCGGTGTGGTTCAGCGCATCCGTCGCCGTCGCCGTCACCGAGTGCGGCCCGTCCGCCAGCGGCGCGGCCACCGGCAGCGACCAGATTCCATTCGCGGGCACCGTCACCGTGCCCACCGTGGTGCCATCGACGCGCACCACCACCGTGGCGCCCGGCTCACCCGTACCCGAGTACGTCACGATCCGGTTCGTCAGCACCGCGCCCTCGGCCGGCGTCGTCACGCTCACGAACGTGCCCGTGTCCACCGTGAAGGCATTCGTGTCCGTCGCGGTGTGGTTCAGCGCATCCGTCGCCGTGGCCGTCACCGAGTGCGGCCCGTCCGCCAGCGGCGCGGCCACCGGCACCGACCAGCTGCCGTTCGCCGCCGCCGTCACAGTGCCCACCGTGACGCCATCCACCACCACCACCACCGAGGCGCCCGGCTCGGCCGTACCCGAGTACGTCACCACCGGGTTCGTCAGCACCGCGCCCTCGGCCGGCGTCGTGACACTCACCGACGTCGCCGTGTCCACCGTGAAGGCGTTCGTGTCCGTCGCGGTGTGGTTCTGGGCGTCCGTCGCCGTCGCCGTCACCGAGTGCGGCCCGTCCGCCAGCGCCGCGGCCACTGGCACAGACCACGTCCCGTTCGCCGCCGCCGTCACCATACCCACCGTGACGCCATCCACCACCACCGCCACCGAGGCGCCCGGCTCCGCCGTGCCCGAGTAGGTCACCACGCCGTTGGTCAGCACCGCGCCCTCAGCGGGCGTCGTGACAGTCACCGTCGTCGCCGTGTCCACCGTGAAGGTGGACGTCGTGGCCGTGCTCGTACGGGTCGCATCCTGCGAGACGACCGAGATGTTGTAGACGCCGTCCGGCACCGCGAAGGGAATCGGGAACGTCCAGTTACCGCCCGTCACCGCGACAGCCGGGTACGTCGTGCCGTTGATGGTGAGCACCACGGACGTGGCGCCGCCCGACGCCGTGCCGGTGATTTGCGTCGGCGCCGTCGTGAGCACCGCGTTGTTCGCCGGAGTGACGACGACCGGCGGAGGAAGCGCGGCGTTGACCGTGAAGGTGTTGGTGTTGCTGACCACGCTCGAGGCGCCATTCAGCACGGACACGGCATTCACCGTGTGGGCGCCCGTCGTCAGGTCCACGACCGGCGTGTACGTGAAGTTGCCCGCGGCATCCGCCGTGACACGCGCCAGCTCCACGCCGTCCACGGAGATGATGACCGTGGAGTTCGGGGTCGCCGTGCCGGTGATGGGAGGACGCACACCCGTGACGGAGCCGTTGGCCGGCGTCACGACCACCGGAGCCGTCGGCGTCGCGAAGGGGCCCGTCAGGATGGTGATGACACCGGGGCTGCCCGCGATGGCGCCGTAGGTGAGGCCGTCCGGAGCGCCCGCCGTGGGCTGCGTACCAGGGGTGCCGCCCGTGACAGCGGGGGAGCAGGTCACGGTGCCGCCCTGGAGCAGGATGCGACCACCACCACCGCCACCACCCGTGCCGTGCTCCGCGAAGGTCGTGCTACCGCCGTTGCCACCGCGCGCCGACACCTGGTTGGCGCCGCAGGTCAGCGCGCCAGTGAAGCGCAGATAAATCGTTCCACCCGAGCCACCGCCACCCGCCGCGTCGTTGGCGTCGTCGCGAGCGTTCTCACCCGCCACGCCATTGGAGGAAATCGTCCCCGCGCCAGCCAGCGAGGCCGCGCGGATGAACACGATGCCGCCCGCGGCGCTGCCCCCGCCGCCAAAGTCGTCGTTGCTGTGGCCCGAACCGCCACCACCACCGAAGAGCAGCTTGTCCACCGCGCTGAAGTCCATGCGCGTGCCGCCCAGGCCGCCCACGTCACGGGAGGGAATGGTATCGCCACTCCACGTCCGGCCACCCTTGCCGCCCGCGCCCGCGCTGCCGCCGCCACCACCCCCCGAGTTGTGGCAGATGCCGCCGCCCGCGCCGTTGGCGATGTTGCCGTAGCCCGTCGTTCCCGCGGTGAACGGGAAGGTGTTGTCGTAGCTCGCCAACACCGCGCCCTCGCCCTTCGGCGCGCCGCCCGGATAGGTCTGGTTGAGACCGGTGCAGCCATCCCCATCACCATTCCAGAAGATGCCGCCGCGGAAGCCCGTGTTGGTCGCGGAGATGGAGCCCGCGTTGTTCACCGCGCCCGTGGCCAGGAAGATGAGCACGCCACCCGTGGTTCCATCCCACGGCCTGGCGACGAGGCTTCCCGCCGCGTTGACAGTCACCGTGGAGTACTCGGGAACGCGGATGGCCTGCGTCCCGGTGTTGGCCGCGAAGGCCACCGTGAGCGGCGCGGTGAAGGTGAGGCGCGTCGCTGTCAACGCCTGCACGCGCCCGAACTGCCACCGGCCCACCGCCTCGTTGCCGGCCGCGGTCAGGTCGATGGGCGTCTGGCTGCCCGAGGCCGGCGCCGTGAGGCCCGCCGACTGGTACACCAGCACCAGGTCGTTCACCGCGAAGCCCGTCGACGAGGCGACCGTGACAAAGTTCTGGCCGGCCGGAACCAACGCCGTCACCCGCGTATAGGTGTTGACGATGGTACCGGGCGCGTTGACGGTGAGCGCACCATCCGAGCCGTCACCCAGGTGGAAGGTATCGGCCGAGGCATGCGCGGCGGGGGCCACCAGCGCGGCACACAAGAGCGCCAGCAGGCCGACGGCGGGCAAGCGAGCACGTACGCGCCGCGACTCGACCAGCGAAGTAGGAGTTTGTGGGTTCGGTTTCATAGGCCTGGGCCGCGCGGAGTGAAGTGGGGCCCGGGCGGCGCTGATCCCACATAGCAATCCAGGAGCCACCCTCCGTCCACTTCTGGTCCTACCCCGGCCCAGGGGGGGTCCCTCGCCCCTCCCCTCTGAGACGGAGCGGTGGATCCGAATCACGGATCCAGATTCTGGAAACCGGACCGAATGACCCACCTGGGTAGGACCTTGCGGGCTCGCTTTGACCCGTCAACCCAGGGCGACGGGTCCCCGTTGACGTGTCAGCCAAGGCCCTGCGTCGGGCAGAACCGTGACGCGCACCGCCAAAAGCAAAAGGGGCCCTCCTTCCGGAGAGCCCCTTCGCGTGACGCCAGGACGCGGCTGCGTCCCGAGGCGCTAGAAGATTTCCTCGAGCCACTCGCGCATGCGGCCCTTCACCTTCTTGTACACGTTCTCTTCGCGGATGCGGAACATGCGCCGGTCCAGGTGCTTGGCGCCGTAGACCACCAGGCCCACGCCCGTCGCGTACATGGGGCTCTTCACCACGTCCACCAACCCGCCGATGCCGCGCGGCATGCCCCGGCGCACCGGCAGCCCGAGCACTTCCTCGGCCAGCTCCGGCATGCCCGCCAACAACGTCGAGCCGCCCGTAATCACCACGCCCGAGGCCAGCAGGTCCTCGTAGCCGCACTTCTGAATCTCACGGTGCACGAGCTGGAAGATCTCCTCCACGCGCGGCTCCAGGATTTCGCACAGAATCTGCCGCCCGAGGACGCGAGGCTGACGACCGCCCACGCTCGGCACCTCCAGCGTGTCGTCCTTGTTGATGAGCGACGCCAGCGCGCAGCCGTACTTCTGCTTGATGCGCTCGGCCTCATGGGCCGGCGTGCGCAGGCCGATGGCGATGTCGCTGGTGAGGTTGTTGCCGCCCAGCGCAATCACCGCCGTGTGGACGATGGAGCCGCCGGAGAAGATGGCGATGTCCGTGGTGCCGCCGCCGATGTCGACGAGGCACACGCCCAGCTCCTTCTCGTCCTCGCCCAGCACCGCCTCGGCGCTCGCCAGCGGCTGCAGGACGATGTCGGAGACATTCAGGCCCGTCCGGTTCGCGCACTTGACGATGTTCTGCGCGCTGGAGACGGCGCCCGTGACGATGTGCACCTTGGCCTCCAGGCGCACGCCCGCCATGCCCAGGGGCTCCTTGATGCCGCCCTGGTCATCGATGATGAACTCCTGGGGCAGGACGTGGATGACCTCCCGGTCCAGGGGGATGGCCACCGCCTTCGCCGCGTCGATGACGCGCGCGATGTCCGCCTCGCGGACCTCCTTGTCCTTCACCGCCACGATGCCTTGGGAGTTGAAGCCCTTGATGTGGCCACCGGCGATGCCCGTGTAGACGTGGGAGATCTCCGCGCCCGCCATCAGCTCCGCCTCTTCAATCGCGCGGCGGATGGAGGAGACGGTCGCCTCGATGTTCACCACCACGCCCTTGCGCAACCCCTTCGACGGATGCGTCCCGATACCGATGATGTCGATACCGCTGTCGGTCAGCTCCCCGACGATGGCGCAAATCTTCGTCGTGCCGATGTCGAGGCCGACAATAATCTCCCCCGACTTCTGCTTCGCCATGACAACCCTCCCAGGCCCCCCACTCTCGTGAAAGGGGCGTCCTCTTACTGCCTCGCGCTCCCGTTCCTCTCGGACACGGGGCTCGAAAGCTTCACCGCCACCCAACCGGGCCGGGCCCGGTTATCCAGGTGAATGATCTCCGCTGCAAGCCCCCTGGCGCCCAGTTCGCGCCGGACACGGCCCAACCGCTGCAGCTTGATTTCGGAATTTCCTTCGCCTAGGCGCACTTCCTGTCCGGAAGCGGCCACCAGCGTCACGTCCCGCCCGTCCATCCGAACCTCGGACAGCCGCTCCGGCTTGCCCGGCGACTCCTTCGCGTACGCCCGCGCCACCTCGAGCGCCGCCTGGAACCGCTGGCGCGCCACAGCGGGGTCCGTCACGTAGCCCTCGCGGTCCACCCCGGTGACGAGCGGCAAATCCAGCCCGTCCCCCGGCGTCACCCGCTTGAAGGGCTCGCCCTCTTCGTCCAGCACGTACAGCTCTCCCATCACCGCCAGCGCCTCGGGGACGTGCTCGGACACCTCCACGGAGACCCGGTTCGGGAAGCGCCGCGTCACGTCCACCTTCTTCACCCACGGGTGCTGGAGCATGGCTCGCTCCAACGCCCCCACCTCCAACGTCCAGAGGTTCTGACCCTTCGTCAAAGCCGCCAGGCGCAGCAGCTCCACGCGCGATGCGCGCTGCAGGCCGGTGAAGGACACCGCCGCCAGTTCGAACCGGGGCGATGCCAGCGCCCACCGGCGCAGCTCCACCCCGCCCCACACCAACAACCCCGTCACCAGCGTCAGCGCGACCACCTTCATGACGCCCGGGCCCTGCGAGCGCACGACGCTCTTCACGGCCTCATTTCGCTGGGCAGTGTCTTGACGGCGGCGATTTTTGCTTCGACCGAAGGCCATGGTGTGGGAACGCTGGGACCCATGCTGCGCGCGGATGGATCCCCACGCCAGTTTTTGGCTACAGCGACGTCGCTGTAGCGCGCACGACGTCGTCGAGGAAGCCGGGCTCCCGCCCCACGCGGGCCCCAGGCAAAGGGCTGACGACCTTCGTCCTCAAGCCGCTGGATTTCAAGAAGGCTTTTTATCAGGACGCAGGCCCGAATGTGTCGACGAGTGGATGGATGGACCTCTCCCGCACCGGGTCGGCGCCTGACGAAGGGTGATGGCCCCGCCGTCTCGCAGGCGTTGGGACGATTTCCACGGGCCGGACGGAGTCCCCCACCGCGACGCCCCACCCTCGATTCCACCAGGTCACGCCGGGAGTGGCCATCGGTGGTCGTCACGCGGGAGGCAACCCCGGACGCGAAAGCCCGGGCGCGGGAGGAAGGCGTGACGACGGACGCCCCTCCACGTGACGTGACGATGGGAACGCGCCGCGGCCCGTACGGAGGTCCCCGCGAGACAGGAGCGCGACGAGGGTCCTCGGCGCCTCGCGGTCTCCGACGTCGCGGAGATGGAGCGAGGCTGAACGTCTCTTCTCTAGGACTTGAGACTCGCGCCCAGGAGCAGGCGCTCGCACAGGGCCGGGAAGTCGATGCCACGACCCGCCGCGATTTTGGGCAGGAGGCTGGTGGCCGTCATGCCCGGCAGCGTGTTCGTCTCCAGGAGGAACACCTCGCCTGCCTCCGTGACGATGACGTCCGAGCGCGAGCCGCCCGCGCAGCCGAGGGCCCGGTGCGCGCCCAGACACACCTCGTTCACTCGCGCGTACTGAGCCTCCGGCAACGGCGCTGGGAAGAGGTACTGCGTGCCCGTGCCCGCCTTGTACTTGGCGTCGTAGTCGTAGAACTCGCGGGCGGCGCGGACCTCGATGACGCCCAGGGCCTCGTCGTCCAGCACTCCCCCCTGAACCTCGCGTCCCTTGATGAACTGCTCCACCAGCAAGGTGCCCGCGTACTTCGCGGCGTCCTTCACGGCGGCGTCGTAGTCCTCGCGCGCCTTGCAGATGTGCACACCCACGCTGCTGCCCTCGCGGCTGGGCTTCACCACCACCGGGAAGGCAAAGCCCAGCGAGTCACCCGCCGCCAGCGCGGATGCCTCGTCGGCGAAGGCGCGGTAGGCGGGCGTGGGGATGCCCTGGGCGATGAAGACGAGCTTCGCGTAGACCTTGTCCATCGCCAGCGCGGACGCGAGCACGCCGCTGCCCGTGTACGGGATGAACATGGACTCCAAGAGGCCCTGGAGGCTGCCGTCCTCGCCGTAGCGGCCGTGCACCGCCAGCCACGCCACGTCCACCTTCTCCGCGATGAGGCGCGCGGGAAGGTCCTTGCCCACGTCGATGTCCACCACGTCGTAGCCCAGCGAGCGCAGCGCACCCGCCACGGCGGCGCCGGTGCGCAGGGACACCTCGCGCTCGGACGACAGGCCGCCGTACAGCACGCCCACGCGCTTGTTCTTGAGTTCATCCTTCGAGAAGGCGCCGCGATTCGCTGTCATGGCAGGAACTCTCCCACGCGTTTGACTTCGGGTTTCAAGTCGACACCGGAGTGCTCATGCACACGCGTCCGCATCAGCGTGATGAGCCCCAGCACGTCCCGGGCGGTGGCCCCCCCCAGGTTGACAATCCAGTTGGCGTGCAGCGTCGAAATCTGCGCCCGCCCCAGCGTGTGCCCCTTGAGGCCCACCAGCTCAATCAACCGCCCGGCATGGTCTCCAGGGGGATTGGTGAAGACGCTGCCGAAGTTCGGCTGGCTCAACGGCTGCGTCCGCTTGCGGTAGCCCAGGTCCGCGTCCATCGCGACCTTGGAGGCGGCGACATCGCCCTTGGGCAGCCGGAAGCGAACCCGCGTCACCACGCCCCCGGGCGGCAGCTCCGAGTGCCGGTACGCATGCGGTATCTGCGCCTTCTTCAGCCACCCCACCCCATCGGGCGACGCGACCTCCACGGCTTCGATGACACGGAACGCCTCGCCGTTCTTGGTGCCCGCGTTCATCGACACCGCGCCGCCCAGGGTGCCTGGGATGCCCGCGAGGAACTCCGCGCCCACCAGCCCCTGGCCGCGCATCACGTTGACGAGCTTCACGATGGCCGCGCCCGCGCCCAGGGTGATGAGCCCGTCGTCGGGCCCCACCTCGATGAGCTCGGGGAACAGGTCCCCGGGCAGCTTCACCGTCACACCCGCCACGCCACCGTCCCCCACCAGCGTATTGGCGCCACCACCGAGGATGCTCACGGGCGCGCCTTCGTCCCTCGCGAGCTTCAGCAAGGCGACGAGCGCATCGGGCGTTCGCGGGCGCACCAGCGCCTCCGCCGCGCCACCCACCCGGACGCTGATGAGCGGAGCCAGCGGCTCGCCGGCCTTCACTTCACAGTCCGGCAGTCGCTCCACGCGAGCCGCCAGCGCCGTCTTCACGCCTGCTTCCACCATGTCGGCTAGCCCTTCGCCGGAGCCGCGTTGCCGAGCAGGCCGAGCAGGTCCGGCCCCACATGGGTGATGTCACCCGCGCCGAGCGTCAGCACCAGGTCCCCCTCGCGCAGCCGGGGCAGGAGCGCCGCCGGCAGGTCCGTGCGCTTGGGGACGAACGTCACGTCGCGGTGGCCGTGCGCGCGAATGGCCTCCGCCAGCGCGTCACCGGTGGCGCCCGGAATGGGCTCCTCGCCGGCCGCGTAGACGTTGGTGACGAAGAGCACATCCGCGTCGTTGAACGACGTGGTGAACTCCTTCATCAAGTCGTGCGTGCGCGTGTAGCGGTGCGGCTGGAAGGCCACCACCACGCGGCGACCGAAGGCGCGCCGGGCACCCGCCAGCGTGGCCAGAACCTCCGTGGGGTGGTGTCCGTAGTCGTCCACCACGGTGATGCCCTTGGCCTCGCCCTTCACCGTGAAGCGACGCTGCACACCGCCGAACTCGGCCAGCGCGGTGCGCACCGTCTCCAGCGGAATGTCCATCTCCTCAGCCACGGCGATGACAGCCAGCGCGTTGAAGGCGTTGTGCGCGCCCACCATGCGCACGCGGAACTCGCCCAGGTCCTCCTCGCGGCGGAACGCGTGGAACGTGGTGGTGAAGCCGTCCAGGGCAATGCTCTCCAGGCGGTAGTCCGCCATGTGCGAGCTGCCGTAGGTGACGAAGCGCTTCTCGATGCGCGGCAGGAGCGCCTGGACGTTGGGGTTGTCCAGGCACAACACGTTGAGGCCGTAGAAGGGCACCCGGTTGCAGAACTCCACGAAAGCCGTCTGGAGCACCTCCAGCGAGCCGTAGTGGTCCATGTGCTCCGGGTCGATGTTGGTGACGATGGCGATGGACGGGTGCAGCTTGAGGAAGCTGCCGTCGCTCTCGTCCGCCTCCACCACCATCAGCTCGCTCTTGCCGAGCTTGGCGTTGGAGTCGAGCACGTTCACCTTGCCGCCCACCACCGCCGTCGGGTCCAGCCCCGCCGCGCTCAGCACGGTGGCCACCATGGACGTCGTCGTCGTCTTGCCGTGGCTGCCAGCGACGGCGACGGCGTACTTCAGCCGCATCAACTCCGCGAGCATCTCCGCGCGGGGGATGACGGGAATCTTCCGCTGGCGCGCGGTGACGACCTCCGGATTGTCCTTGCGCACCGCGGATGAAATCACCACCACGTCCGCCTGGACGAGGTTCTGCGCCTTGTGCCCCTCGAAGATGGTGGCGCCCATGCGCGTCAGGCGCCGGGTGATATCGCTCTCCTTCAAGTCGGAGCCGGACACCCGGTAGCCCAGGTTGAGGAGCACCTCTGCGATGCCGCTCATGCCGATGCCGCCGATGCCCACGAAGTGCACCTGCGCGGCGTGCCGCGTCTTGAAGAGGCTGGGGGGCTTGTTCTTCGTCACGACTTGCTCCTGGGTGCCGTCTTCGCCTCGGGGGTGGGACGCTCGCGGCCCGTGGGGCCCCAGGTCTGCACCATCAGGTCCACACACACGTCCGCCAGCTCCTTCGCCGCCTCTGGACGGCCCAGCAGGGCCGCCTTCTTCTCCATGCCCCTGAGCCGCTCCGGCTGCGACTTCAGCGTCCGCAGCGTCTCCGCCAGCTTCGCGCCCGTCAGCTCCGACTCCTGGAACATCAGCGCCGCGCCCGCGTCCACCAGCGCCCGCGCGTTCACCGTCTGGTGGTCATCCGTGGCGTGCGGGAAGGGAATCAAGATGCTCGCCTTCTTGCAGACCGTCAGCTCCGCCAACGTGGTGGCACCGGCGCGACAGATGACCAGGTCCGCCATCGCGTACGCGCTCGACATGTCGTCGATGAACTCCACCACGTCCGCGTGGAAGCCCTTGTCCGCGTAGCCCTTGCGCACCGTCTCCAGGTCGTTCTTCCCCGTCTGGTGCACGAAGCGCAGGCCTTCCTTCAAGTCCCCCAGCGAGTCGAGCGCCTCCAACATCCGCTGGTTGATGCCGCGCGCGCCCAGGCTGCCGCCGAAGACGAGCACCGAGAAGTTCTCGTGCGCCACGTGGCTGCGCAGGTAGTTGTCCATCAGCTTGCGGCGGATGGGGTTGCCGATGAGCTGCACCTTCTTCTCCGGGAAGAAGCGCCGCGCTTCATCGAAGGCGATGAAGACCACGCGCACCACCTTGCCCAACAGCTTGTTGGTGAGCCCCGGCAGCGCGTTCTGCTCCTGGATGGCGGTGGGGATGCCCATCAGCCACGCGGCCAGGACGACCGGACCGCTCGCGTAGCCGCCCACGCCCACCACCACGTCCGGCTTCTGCCGGGCGAGGATGCGGAACGACTCGATGAAGGCCAGCGGCAGCGCGACGAGCGCCTTGATGAGCGAGAAGAAGCCCTTGCCCTTCAGGCCCTGCACCTTCACCAGCTCCAGCGGATAGCCCTCGCGCGGAACCACGCGCGCCTCCAGGCCCCGCTCCGTCCCCACGAAGACGACTTCGTTGGCGTGGTGACGCGTCACCACTTCTTCCGCCAGGGCGATGCCCGGGAAGAGATGACCACCGGTGCCGCCCCCCGCGATGAGCACCTTCACGCCGCCACCTCCCTGAGTTCCGAACCCGCACGCGCGCTCCGAGGCGCGCCCTCCGCGCTGGCGCTCAACGACAACAACACGCCCGCCGCGCCCATCAGCACCACCAGTGACGTGCCGCCGTACGAGACGAACGGCAGCGTCAGGCCCTTGGTCGGCAGCAGCCCCATGGCCACGCACATGTTCACCGTGGCCTGGAAGGCGATGATGGAGGTGATGCCCAGCCCCAGGTACGTACCGAAGGTCTCCCCGGCCGCGAGGCTCGCGCGCACGCCGCGCCACAGGACGAGGCCGTAGAGCGACACGAGCACGCCCACGCCAATCAGCCCCGTCTCCTCACCGAGGATGGAGAAGATGAAGTCGGTGTGCGCTTCTGGCAGGAAGAAGAGCTTCTGCCGGCCGTCACCCAGGCCCAGGCCCACCACGCCACCGGAGCCGATGGACATGAGGGACTCGGCGACCTGGTAGCCCACGTCGTGCCGGTGCGCCCACGGGTCCAGGAAGGCCAGGATGCGCTTCATGCGGTACGGGCTGGAGGCAATCGCCACGTACGCCATGGGCAGCGCGAGCAGGATGGAGCCGACCAGGTAGCTCAGCTTCGCGCCCGCGGCGAACAGCAGCACGAACAACATGAACACCAGCAGCACGCTGCTGCCGAAGTCGGGCTGGAGCATGCAAAGCATCACCAGGATGCCGCACAGCGCCAGATGCGGGACGAAGCCCACGGAGAACGTCGCCACCTTCTCGCGCTTCTTCGCCAGCGAGTAGGACAGGTAGACGACCCACGCGAACTTGGCGACCTCGGCCGGCTGGAGGCTGAAGCCCGGCAGCCGAATCCAGCGCCGCGCGCCGCCGGCCGTGGAGCCGATGCCGGGAATGGCCACCAGCACCAGCAACACAATCGCCGCGAGCAGCAGCGGATAGGCGAAGCGCGCCAGCTTGCGCCAGCCCAGCTTCATCGCCACGGCCATCGCCACCAGGCCGATGCCCGCCGCGGTGACCTGTCGCTTGAAGAAGTAGAGGCTGTCGCCGAGCTTGTCCTGCGCCAGCACCGCGCTCGCCGAGTACACCATCACCAGGCCCATCGTCACGAGGCCGAGCACGGCGCACAGGAGGATGGGGTCGAACCGCACGGGAGCGTTCGACGGAGGAGAGGTCTTCATGCCGTCACAGCGCTCCGACCAGGCGCTTGAAACTGTCGCCCCGGTCCTCGAAGTTCTTGAACTGATCGTACGACGCACATGCGGGCGACAGCAGCACCGTGTCACCCGCCTTCGACAGCGCACGCGCCTTCGCCACCGCGGCCGCCAGCGTGCCGCACGCATGCACCGCCGCCTGCCCCTCGTACGCCCGGGCGAGCAACTCCGCGTCGGCGCCGATGGTCAGCACGCCCTTCACCTTGCCCCGTCCCGCCTCCACCATGGGCGAGTACGGCGCGCCCTTGCCCTTGCCGCCGGCAATCAGCCACAGCCCGTCCTGGAACGCGCGCAGCGCCACGAGCACGGAGTCCACGTTCGTGGCCTTCGAGTCGTTCACCCACTCCACCCCGTCCAGCACCCGCACGCTCTCCAGCCGGTGAGGCAGGCCCGGGTAGCTGTCCAGTCCCGCCTGCACCGCCTCGGCCGACACGCCGCCCAGCCGCGCCAGGAGCGTCGCCGCCATCGCGTTCTGCGCGTTGTGGGCCCCTCGCAGCGCGCGGTTGTTCAGCCGGTACTTCTCGCCCTGGAAGTCCAGCCGGAAGCCGCCCTCCTCCGCCAACGCGAGCCCCGCCAGCTTCGGCGCGTCCGCCACGGGCTTGCCCGTGAGGCTGAAGCCGTACACGGGCACTCGCGCCTGTCGCGCCAGCCCGAGCACGTCCGCGTCGTCCGCGTTCACCACCGCGAAGTCACCCTCTCGCTGGTGGTGGAAGATGCGGGCCTTGGCCTCGCCATACGCGCCATGATTCGCGTACCGGTCGATGTGGTCCGCCGTGAGGTTGAGGATGGCGGCGCCGCGAGGGCGCAGCGTCTGGATGCCCTCCAGTTGGAAGCTGGACAGCTCCACCACCAGCGCGTCCCAGTCGCCGGGCGTCAGCGCGGCCTCGCTGAAGGGCCGGCCCAGGTTGCCGCCGACGAAGGTGCGCTTCTTTCCCTGGAGGAACAGCTCGCCGGTGAGCGCCGTGGTGGTGCTCTTCCCGTTGGTGCCGGTGATTCCGAACAGCGGCACCGACTCCAGGAAGCGCCACGCCAGCTCCACCTCGCCCCAGACGGGCACGCCCACGGCGGCGGCGGCGCGCAGCTCCGGCAGCGCCAGCGGCACACCCGGGCTCACCACCACCAGCGACTGCGACTCCAGGAGGCCCGGCGTCGCGGGGTCGGTGACGAGCGTGGCGCCCAGCGCTTTGACTTCGCGGGCCACGTCGCCCAGCGCGTCCTCGCTCCGGGCGTCCAGCGCCGTCACTCTCGCGCCCCGCTGCGACAAGAGGCGCAGCGCCGCCACGCCGCTCTTCGCCAGCCCGTATACCAGCACCTTCTGCCCGGACAGCGCGAACGTCATGGATGTTCCACCCCTCGGGAGAATCAGCGCAGCTTGAGCGACAGGAGCGCCACGCCACCACAGAGGATGGAGACGATCCAGAAACGGACGATGATCTTCGGCTCGGCCAGCCCCTTGAGCTCGAAGTGGTGGTGCACCGGCGCCATCTTGAACACGCGCTTGCCGGTCATCTTGAAGGAGGCCACCTGAATCATCACGCTCAGCGCCTCCGCGAAGAAGATGCCGTGGATGATGGCGGACACCACCTCGTTCTTGGACAGCACCGCCAGCCCGCCCAGGGCGCCACCCAGCGCCAGCGAGCCGATGTCCCCCATGAACACGGAGGCCGGATACGTGTTGAACCAGAGGAAGGAGATGCCCGCGCCGACGATGGCCGCGCAGAACACCGCCAGCTCCGCGCCGCCCGGCACCTGGAGGATGCCCAGGTATTGCCACAGCGGCGTGGCCACCAGCTTCGTCGTGCCGCCCACCGTCACCGAGTCCGCGATGCTCAGCGTGGTCCCCGCGACGTAGCAGAGCACCGCGAAGGTAATCGCGGAGACGATGGTGGGGACAATCGCGAGCCCGTCCAAGCCGTCGGTGAGGTTCACCGCGTTGGACGTGCCCACGATGACGATCCACGCGAAGACGACGTAGAACCAGCCCAGGTCCAGGTTGAACCAGTGGGACGGAATGAAGGGCAGCGTCAGCCGCGTGTTGATGAGCAGCGTGGGGCCGAACGAACCGTCCGGCTGCGTCCACGTCGTCAGCAGACCGAAGACGGCGATGAGGAAGAAGACGGTCTGCAGCACCATCTTCTTGCGCCCCGCCAGGCCCTTCGAGTTGCGCTTGGACAGCTTGAGCCAGTCGTCCAGGAAGCCGATGAAGCCGTAGCCGAAGGTCAGCAGCAGCACCACCCAGACGGCGCGGCTCTTCAGGTCCGCGAACAGCAGCGTGCCCGCGGCGATGCAGATGAGGATGAGCGCGCCACCCATGGTGGGCGTGCCCTTCTTCTTCTGATGCGAGTCCGGCGTGTCCTCGCGGACGTTGCTCTGTCCGTGCTGCTTCAGGCGCAGCCTCGCGATGAGGCGCGGCCCAATCAGCATGCCCAGCACGAGCGCGAAGACTCCGGCGGCGATGATGCGGAAGGTGGGGTAGCGCAGGAAGTTGAGAACCCGCCCCGCTTCCGTGTTCTGGATGAGCTCGTAGAGCAGATACAGCACTAGTGGTTTCCTCCGGAGGACGCGGTCGTGCCCGTCAATGCGGCCACCACCCGCTCCAGCCGCATTCCGCGGCTTGCCTTCACCAGCACCACGTCGTGAGGACGAAGCCTCGGCGTCAACCACGCCACCAGGGGCTCCACCTCCGTGAAATGCGCCGCGGACCCACCCAGCCCCGCGTGCTTGAAACCCTCCGCGGAGCGCGGGCCGAAGAAGGCCACCAGCTCCGCCTTGCCTGCAACTTGCCCGCCCAGCCGCGCGTGCTCCTCGAACTCGCCCGGCCCCAATTCCAGCATGTCGCCCAGCACCGCCACCGCGCGGCCCCCGGGCGTCACCAGCGTGCCCAGCGTCTCCAGCGCCGCGTCCATGGAGGCGGGGTTCGCGTTGTAGCAATCGTCAATCACCGTCACGCCTCCCAACCCGTCCACCACGTTGAGGCGCCGCGCGTACGGCTTCGCCGCCTCCAGGCCCTTCACGCACTCCTCCGCCGTGTAGCCCAGCGCCAGCGCCACCGCGAAGGCCGCCGTCGCGTTCTGCGCGTTGTGCGGACCGATGAAGCCCAGCCGCACCGGCCACTCCCGGCCCAGGTGGCGCACCGTGGCCACCATGCCGTCGCGGCCCTTCGTCTCCACCGACACCAGCCGCACGTCCGAGCCGTCCGCGCGGCCGAAGGTCAGCCGGTTCGCTTCACTGCGCTCGGCCTGCGCGGGGATGAGCGCGTCGTCCGCGTTGACGACAATCGTCGTCCCATGTCCCATCTCCTGGAACATCTCCCCTTCCGCGTCCGCCACGCCCCGCAGGCTGCCCAGCCCCTCCAGGTGCTCGGGCTGGACGACGGTGATGACCCCCGCGTCCGGCCGCACCACCCGGGTGAGCCGCTGGATTTCGCCGGGCCGGTTCATCCCCACCTCGATGACCGCCGCCACGTGCTGGGGCTCCAGCCGGAACAGCGTCAGGGGGACGCCCACTTCGTTGTTGAAGTTGCCCTCCGTCTTCAGCGCCGGCCCGCGCGTGGCGAGGATGGCGCCCACCATCTCCTTGGTGGTCGTCTTCCCGTTGGAGCCGCCCACCGCGCAGATGGGAATGCGGAAGCGCTGACGGTGGTGGCGGCCCAGGGCCCCCAACGCCATCAGCGTGTCGTCGACCTCGTAGAGCGTGAAGCCCTCTGGTAGCGCGGGCAGGGCGCGGCCCCGCCCCACCACCGCGCCGGCCGCCCCACCCTTCGCCGCGACGTCCACGAAGGCGTGGGCGTCAAAGCGCTCACCCACCAGCGCCACGAAGAGGCACCCCGGGGTGAGTGCCCTCGTGTCGGTGCAGACGGCCTCGAAGGCGGCCGGCCCGGGACTTCCGAGCCGGGTCGCCCCCGTCGCCTGCACCACCTCTTCGTCGCTGAATCGAGCTGCCATAGGGGTGTGGGGCGTCCCGTCCGCGAGCCTTCTCAGCCGGCGGTGCGGCTCGCCAGCGCCTTGGCGGCGGCCTGGCGGTCATCGAAGCTGAGCTTCTCCTTGCCCACCTGCTGGTACGTCTCGTGGCCCTTGCCAGCGATGAGGACGACGTCGTCCGCGCTCGCCAGTGCAATGGCCTGCTCGATGGCGGTGCGCCGGTCCGCCTCGACCAGGTAGCCCTTCTCGCCCGACTTCGCCTTGTTCGCGGAGATGCGGCGCAGGCCGCCCTTCTCCACGCCCGACGTCACCTGGCTGATGATTTCGTCCGGGTCCTCCGTGCGCGGGTTGTCGCTGGTGATGACCGTCAGGTCCGCGGCCTCCGCGGCCACCGCGCCCATCAGCGGACGCTTGCCCTTGTCCCGGTCTCCACCGCAGCCGAAGACCGTGATGACACGGCCCTTGGCCATCGCGCGCGAAGCCTCCAGCGCGCGCTTGAGCGCGTCGTCGGTGTGCGCGTAGTCCACGAACACGGCGGGCGCCCCGGCGGGGCCGTAGTTCTCCACGCGCTCCATGCGGCCAGCCACGGGCGTCATCCGCTCGATGCCGACCTTCACGTCGCTGCGCGAGAAGCCCGCGCCGATGCCGATGCCCACCGCCAGGAGGATGTTCTCCAGGTTGTGGGGCCCCAGCAGCTTGCTCTTCAGCGCGATGTCGCCCGAGGGCGTCTTCAGCGTGCCGGTGATGCCGGTCAGCGAGAAGGTGACATCCGAGGCCGAAATCTCACCGGCGCCCGTGCGGCTGAACTTCCACGCCATGCGCTTCTGACCGCGCTGCTCGTTGTAGATGCGGCTGGCGTACGTGTCGTCGCCATTCACCACGGCCACGCCCGTGGCGGACAGGTTCTCCGCGAAGAGCTTCCGCTTCGCCTGGAAGTAGTCCTCCATGTCCTTGTGGTAGTCGAGGTGGTCGCGGCTCAGGTTGCTGAAGCCCGCGGCCTTGAAGGTCAACCCGTGCACGCGCTCCTGCGCGAGCGCGTGGCTGGACACCTCCATCACCACCGTCTCCACACCCGCGTCCACCATCTCCCTGAAGATGCGATGCAGCTCCAGCGGATCCGGCGTCGTGTTGGCCGTCTCGACCGTCTTGCCCCCGAACTTGTAGCCCAGGGTGCCGATGACACCCGTGGACACGTAGGCCGCCGCGCTCATCGCCTCCAGCAGGAACGACGTCGTCGTCTTCCCGTTGGTGCCCGTGACGGCCAACAACGTCAGCTTGTCGGCCGGCCGGCCATGGAAGTTCGCGGCGATGAGGGCCAGCGCCTTGCGCGCGCTGCCCACCTTGAAGAAGGGCACCTGCGAGGAAGGCACCGGCTTCTCGGAGACCACCGCCACGGCTCCGCGTGACACGGCCTCCCCGATGAACTGGGCACCATCCTCCTTGGTGCCTGGAATGGCGATGAACAAGTCGCCAGGCTTCACATGCCGCGAGTCCTGGGTCACACCGGTGACGTCGACCGCGGAACGACCACCCGAGGTCTGCTCGGCACCACACCCTGCGAGGACATCCGTCAGCTTCATCTCTTCCCCTTCACACGCATTGCAAGCGCGGGGCCTGGAACGAGCGCGGCCTCATTGCCGCGTCGCGAGCTCCAGCGTCACCCGGGCCCCCTTCTCCACCAGCGAGCCGGCGGCGGGGGTTTGAGACACCACACGTCCACTGCCCAGTACTTGTGGCTCG
The DNA here is from genome assembly GCF_010894455.1 of Myxococcus eversor. Taxonomy (GTDB): domain Bacteria; phylum Myxococcota; class Myxococcia; order Myxococcales; family Myxococcaceae; genus Myxococcus; species Myxococcus eversor. The sequence continues at coordinate 86,998 of NZ_JAAIXY010000006.1, forward strand.
AGAGCCGCGGCGAGCAGCTTCACCACGGCCTCGCGACCTCCGGCACCCTGGACGTCCGGCACACGCACCGTGCCGGGCTCAGGGCTCTCCGAAACCGCCTCCTCCAACGCCGGCCGAGCGGGCTCGGTGGCCTTCGCCACCGGCTTCGCCACGACAGGCACGGAGGATGCTGCCGCCACGGCCACCCCGGGTGCCACCGTCCGAGACGGGGGCACGGCCAGGTGGGCCATGGCAGCGGTCGCAATTTCCTTGAAAGCAGGGGCAGCCACGAGCCCCCCGTACACGTCTGTCTTGGGTTCGTCCACCACCACGAGGATGACAATGCGCGGATCCTCGGCCGGCACCATGCCGACAAAGGAGGCAATCCGCTTGTCCGAGTAGCCCCGAGCCACCGGATCCGCCTTCTGGGCCGTTCCCGTCTTGCCGGCGACCCGGTACTCCTCCATGGCGGCCTTGGGGGCGGTGCCTCCCTTGACCACCACGCTTTCGAGCATGCTCACCACCTGATTGGCCACCTTCGCGGAAACCGCCCGGCGGACCTCGGTGGGGCGATTCTCAAGCAGCACTACCCCGTCGGGGTCCACCACCTTCGTCACGAGGTAGGGCCGCATCAGCACGCCATCGTTGGCCAGCGCACCATAGGCCGAGGCAATCTGCACGGCGGTGGCCGTCATTCCCTGCCCGAAGGACTGGGTGGCCAGGGAGACCTCCGCCTTCGGGAACGGGATGACGCCCCGCCCTTCTCCCGGCAGGGCCAGCCCCGTGCGCTCGGCGAAGCCGAAGGCATGGTAGCCGGCCACCATCTTCTCGCGCCCCAGCACCTGGGCAATCTTCGCCATGCAGATGTTGGAGGAGACCTGGAGGATGCCCCTGGGCGCCGTCCACCCGTAGGGGTGCGTATCGTTGATGGTGTGGCGGCCCACGCGCCAGGCGCCATTCTCGCAGAAGAAGACGCTCTCCTCGGTGATGGCCTTCTCCTCCAACGCCGTGGCCACCACGAAGGGCTTGGTGGTGGAGCCAGGCTCGAAGGTGTCCAGCGCGCCCCGGTTGCGCACCGTGCCACGGGTGATGCTCTCCGGGGTGTTCGGGTTGAAGCGGGGGTGGTTGGCCAGCGCCAGAATCTCCCCCGTCTTCGGGTCCAGGGCCACCACCATGCCGGCGATGCCCTTGGCCTCCTCCACCGCCTTGGCCAGGGACTTCTCCGCCACGTACTGGAGATGCCGGTCCAGGGTCAGCGTGACGGCGGCGCCCTGGCGCTCCAGCGGATCCAACGCGCCCTGCACCAGCAGCTTGCGGCCCTTGGCGTCGCGGAAGCCCGACATGCGGGAGTTCTGCCCGGACAGCTCGTCCTCGAAGGCCAGCTCCAGGCCCTCCAGGCCCTTGCCGTCCATGCCCACCATGCCCACGACGTGGGCGCCCAGCTCGCGCTGCGGATAGAAGCGCTTGGGCTCCTTGGTGAAGCCCATGCCGGGCAGGCCCAGCGCCTTCACGGCGGCGACCTCCTGGGGCTTGGCCTGACGCTTCACCCAGGCGAAGCGCTTGGAGCGCGCCAGCCGCGCGCCCAGCTCGTCCGCGTCCACCTTCAGCGCCTTGGCCAGCGAGCGCGAGGCCTGACGCACGTCGGGGAGCATGGAGGGGTCCACCCAGATGGAGTCCACCTCCACGCTCTGGGCGAGCGGCGTGCCGCGCCGGTCGAAGATGTCGCCCCGGCGGGCCGGAATCTCAATCTGGCGGACGTACTGGTCCTGCGCCATTCCGCGCAGCTTCTCCTGCTCGAAGACCTGGAGCTGCACGGCGCGACCGAAGGCGACGCCCAGGAGCAACAGGAAGAGGCTGAACAAGAGCTGCACGCGCAGCTTCAGTCCCTTCGTGTTGGGCTCCGGGGCCCGTGTCGCCTTGAAGTCCCTCACCGGCCCGAGCCTCCACGGCCCGCCACGCGTACGCCAGCATTGTCTTGAGAAGGAGCGGACGCCGACGCGCTGTTTCGCGAGGGCTTGTCAGCGGACAGCGACACCACCGCGCTGCCGGCGGGCATCGTCATGCCGAGCTGCTCACGCGCCACGCGCTCCAGCCGACCCGGCGCCTTGAGCGTGGCCAGCTCCAGCTTGAGCCGGTCATTCTCCCGGGTGAGCGAGCGGCTCTCCGACTCCGCGCGCGACAGCCGGTAGCCCATGTCCACCACCATCACCCGGCTGGTGACGTGGAGCATGCCCACTCCAGCGAAGAGGGAGAACAGGAGGACGGCGGGCAGCAGGTGCAACAGCACCCCCGTCAACGACACGGAGCCACGCGGGGAGGACGCCTTGCTCATCGTACTTTCTCCAACACGCGCAGGTGCGCGCTTCGAGAGCGGGGGTTGACCGAAATCTCTTCGTCAGAGGCGGCCACGGCCTTCTTCGTCACCACGATGAAGTTGCCCACGCTGGCGCAGACGCAGATGGGAAGGCCCGGAGGACAGGTGCAGCGGCCCTCCAGCGTGCGGAAGCCCTCCTTCACCTTGCGGTCCTCCAGCGAGTGGAAGGAGATGACCGCGGCGCGGCCGCCGACCTTGAGCAGCGTGGGCAACGCGGCCAGGAGCGAGTCCAGCGCCTCCAGCTCCTGGTTCACCGCCATGCGCAGCGCCTGGAACGTCCGGGTGGCGACGTGGATCCGCGTGGGCCACGCCTTGCGAGGCACCGCGCGCTTGACGACTTCGGCGGCCTCCAGCGTGCGCGTGGGCAGCGCGCGCTTGAGCTCGCGGGCGATGGGCCGGGCGAAGGGCTCCTCGCCGTACTCCTTGAGGATGAGCGCCAGCTCCGACTCGTCCGTGGACGCGATGAGCTCCGCGGCGGTGGGGCCATCCGGGCCCATGCGCATGTCCAGCGGGCCGTCCTTCATGAAGGAGAAGCCGCGCTCGGCCACGTCGAGCTGCGGGGAGGAGACGCCCAGGTCCACCAGCACGCCGTCCACCGGAAGCAGCTCCGCGGCCACGCGGGGCAGGTCCGCGAAGTTGCCGGCGCGGCCCTGGAAGCGGGGATTGGGCCCCAGGCGGGCGGAGGCGGCGGCGAGCGCCACCGGGTCTCGGTCCACGCCCACCACGGACGCGCCCTGTGCCAGGAGCGCCTCCGTGTGGCCACCGCCCCCCAGTGTGCCGTCGATGATCACCTTGCCCGCTCCGGCTCGCAGCAGATCCACCGCTTCACGCAGAAGGACGGTCTGGTGCTGGAAGTCCAAGTCCCCCACGCGGTCAGACGAAGGGAGCCCGCGCGAGTGAAAACGCGGCGCGGGCGTCGTTCATGTGCGGGTAGATTTCAAACGCGTCGTGCGCGCCCGCCGCCCGGAAGATGGCGGCCAGGTACGGCGACAGTCCGGACAGCTTCAAGTCTCCACCCGTGCGACGGAACGCCTCGGCGCGGGCCATCAGCGGCTTGACGCCCCGGTAGTTGAGGTGCCCCACCTCGGACAGGTCCAGCACCACCTGACGCACGCCCCGGTGCATCCGCTGGGTGAGCTCGTCGCACAGCTTCAGCAGGTCCTGCTCGCTCAGCTCGCCCTCCAGCATGAGCGTCTCCACGCGGTCGGTACCCGCCAGCGCGCTCGTCGCCCTCCGCCGGACCTCCAGAACCTGATTCATACGCGTGCCACCCTCTCGGGACTCCGACCTTCTGTCGACTTTCCGGCTATTGGTGCCGCAGCTCGGAAAGCACCTTCATCACGTCCGCGGAGGCCGCTTCCTGCCGGGCCTCTTCCTGGGCCTTCGCCCAACCCTCGCGGCTCCAAAGTTCGATCACCTTCACCATCCCCGCCCACACCACGTCCTTCTCCAGCCCCGCATACGTCCTGAGCGACGGCGGAATCAGCAGCCGCCCCAGCCTGTCCAGCGGGCACTCCTGAGCGCTGGCCACGTACAGGCGCATCAGCGTCTTCACCCCGGGCTCCATCGGATTGCGCCGCGCGAGGGACGCCTCGAGCGCCTCCCACTCCCGCACCGGGTAGGCGTGGAGGCACCGGTCCAGGGCCGTGGTGATGATGAGCCGCTCGTCATAGGCCCCCACCAAGGTCTCCCGGAGCTTCGCCGGGAGGCTGGTCCGCCCCTTCGCGTCGATCTGGTGCTCATAGACGCCTCGGAACACGGGGGATGATCCACCTTTTCAGCCCTTCAGGGGATGAAGCTCCACTCCTTCCCACTTCTTGCCACTACCGGGCGGCATTCATACGCGGCCCCCTAGGGGGGGTCAAGAAAGCGCAACAGGTTGGAACACGCCGCCAGTGGGTTCCCGACATCCAGACAACCCGTCACACCTGGAAGGTCAGGTGTTTGGCGCATCGCGGCGCCCTACCCATGGGGAGGGGGCAAACTTGAGCTGGCTCGGGGAAGAGCGCAGAGTGACGGGCGCGTGAACACGAACGTGCGACTGAAGGTGGCCTACAAGAGCCCGCAGTCCCTGGTGGGGGAATACACGCGCAGCGTAGGTCAAGGTGGCGCCACGCTCCAGACGCGTCGCAGTCTCCCGCTGGGGACTCGCTTCACTTTCGAGCTGCATGCCGGAGGTCTGCCCCGCCCCGTGGAGGTCCTGGGCGAGGTGGTGCAGGTGGAGCCCCGCGAGGAGCGCAACTACCTGGTCACCGTGCGCTATGGGGCCAGTGAGGACCGCACCGCGCTGGACGCCGTGCTCCAGCGGATCTTCGCCGCCCAGGAGCAGGAGGGGCTGCGGCGCTTTCCCCGGCTCCCGCTGCACCTGCGCGCGCTGGAGGCCACGCCCCTGTCGCCGACGTTCCTCGTCCGGGATATCTCCCGCGGCGGCGTGGGGCTGGAGGTGATGGCGCCCACCCTGCCCCGCCACGTGCGCGTGGGCACGCCCTTCCTGTTGGAGATGGACCTGACGGGCGGCTCGCTGCTGTTGCACGGCGAGGTGGTGTGGACGTCGTCGGTGCCCCGGAAGAACGCCACCGAGGCGACGCCGGGCTTCGGCGCGACGTTCGGCAGGCTGCGAGCGCCGATGCAGCAGCGGCTGGATGCGCTGCTCGCGCTGGAGTCACTGCCCCCCGCGCCCTGGAAGGCGCGGGTGAGCTTTGGCATGGACGCCGTGACGCGGATGCCGTGACGGTGCTTCGCTACTCCGTGAAGGGGTAGCCGCCGGCGGACTCGATGGCGGCCACCACCGTCTCGCGCAGCTCCGCGGGGTTGTACGGCGTGAAGAGGTCCAGCGTGGCAAGCCGCTTCAGCTCCGTGTCCAGCGCGTCTCCCTGGAGCGTCGCGCACAGCGCTCGGCGCGTCCTGTCGTAGGAGCGGGGGATGCTGTCGAACGCGAACAGGCGCACCAGCGCCAACCGCACAGGGTCCAACGCTCCGCCGGCCGCCGCCTGACGCGTGCGCGTCACCAGCGAGTCCAGGGCGAAGGCGTCCATCACCACGTCGGAGAGCGCGGCGAGCACCTCCTGGTGCTGCTCCAGCTCCGGGCCGAACTTCTCCGCCGCCACGCGCAGGCCGTGGAGGGCCAGGCGCTTGGCGACCTCGGCGGCCACTTCCTGCGGGGCCAGCGCGTCATTCGTTCGAGCCTGGGGCTTCTCGCCTCGCGCCAGCTCCTCCGCCACGTTGCCCGCCATGGCGAACAGCGGCAGGTCGCCCTTCACCGCGCGCTTGAGGAGCATGCCGGTGATGAGCATGCGGTTGATTTCGTTGGTGCCCTCGAAGATGCGGTTGATGCGCGCGTCGCGGTAGGCGCGCTCGACGGGGTACTCCTCGATGTAGCCCGCGCCGCCGTGCAGTTGCACCGCGTCGTCCACCACGTGTCCCAGGGCCTCCGAGCCGTACACCTTCATGATGGAGGACTCGATGGCGTACTCCTCCACTGCGGCCAGGAGATGCCCCTCGTAGTCGGGGGCGGACTTGTCGCGAGCGGCGAGGCGCGCGTCGACGAGGCCCGTGGTGCGGTAGGTCATGCTCTCCAGCGCGTAGATGAGCGCGGCCATGCGCGCCAGCTTCTCGCGCGACAGCGGGAAGCGGACGATGGGCGTGCCGAACTGCTTGCGCTCCTGCACGAAGCGCAGCGCGTTGCCGAGCTGGAGCTTCATGCCCCCGAGCACGCCCGCGCCCAGCTTCAAGCGGCCGTAGTTGAGGATGTTGAAGGCAATCTTGTGGCCCTTGCCCACCTCGCCCAGCAGGTTCTCCGCCGGGACTCGCGCGTCCTCGAAGTAGAGCGGGCACGTGGACGAGCCACGGATGCCCATCTTGTGCTCCTCGGGCCCCACCGTGAGGCCCGGGGTGTCCTTCTCCACGATGAAGCCGGTGAACTTGTCGCCATCCACCTTGGCGAAGACGATGAAGACGTCCGCGAAGGCCGCGTTGGTGATGTAGAGCTTGGAGCCGTTGAGAATCCAGTGCTTGCCGTCCGGCGAGCGCACCGCCTTCGTCTTCGCGCCCAGCGCGTCACTGCCGCTGCCCTGCTCCGTGAGGGCGTACGCCGCCACCCACTCGCCGGTGCCCAGCTTCGGCAGGTACTTCGCCTTCTGCGCGGCGTTGCCGAACCAGACGATGGGCAGCGAGCCGATGCCGGTGTGCGCGCCGAACGTCACGGACCAGGAGCCGTTGAGGCTCATCGCCTCCGCGAGCAAGAGCGACGTGGTCTTGTCCAGGCCGGTGCCGCCGTAGGCTTCCGGGATGTCCACGCTGAGCAGGCCGAGCTCTCCCGCGTGGCGCAGCAGCTCGCGCAGCAGCGCGTTGTCCTTGTGCTCGATTCGAGCGGCCTGGGGCAGCACCTGCTCCCGGCTGAACTGGAGCGCCGTGCGGAAGAAGAGGCGCTGCTCCTCGGTGAAGGTCTCCGGCGTGACGAAGCGGGAGGTGCCGACCTCCTGGAAGAGGAAGGCCCCTCCGGTGGGAATTTCCTTCGACGCGGCGGGCTCATTGACTGCGGCCATCGATGACCTCCCAAGATGCGCGGAGGGCCTTGCTTTCCGTCGAGCGGAGACGCGGCCCATCCTCGGCAAGCTATGAAGTGCCGCATCATAGGAGGAGTGGCGAGCAGGCCAGCCCTTTTCTCTCGGGCGGTTTCGCCAGGCGGTCTTGAACCGGAGCACCGAGGTGACATCCGAGCATTCCGCTGAGCGGAACCGCCTCGCCGTGCGCCGAGGACACGGACCCACCGTGCCTTCGGCGCGTGAAGCGCTCGCGGTGTCGCTCGTCATGGAGCGCAACGGCCACGCCGTGTCAGGGCTGTCGGTGACGGCTCATTTCGCCGGGCAGCCCGGCGAACCCGGGAACGGCGACCACCCCCGGCTACAGGCGGTGGCGCTGAGCTGGTTGAGCCGGGACATCACATCCTTGGTCTGGAGGGCGGGGAGGAGCTGCCCTTCAATCAACGCGGCCTTGAAGGCGGGCGTCGTCGCGACATCGAGGAGCACCCCTCTCGCGCGAGCGAAAACCACCAGCTCGTCATAGACGGCGGAGAGCGCGGCGATGGTCGTGCGGTCCTGGGGACTGAGCTGGGAGAAGTCGACGCCAATCTCATACAGGTGTCGCAAGGCGTGGAGCCCCTGTCCACATTCGTAGCCGATGAAGTCCTCGCGGAAACCACCGTCGATGGGATTGGGCCCCGCAACCACGGCCTGGTCCGTACAGACGTGGTGGGAGATGCGGTCACCCAGCGCGTGCAGATAGATGCCGAGCCGCGCGTCCTCCACATGGGCCGAGCTTCCGCCCACCCACGCATCGAACCCGGTGGCGAGCACGTTCGGCGTGCTGCCATCGGAAGACACGGACAACACCTGCGTCCCCGTGGCCAGCGTGAAGGGAATCGAAGCGGCCACACCAAACAATCCGATGAGCCCTCGCACCGGCACGGACTGGCCACCGTCGTCCGTGTAGCAGGCCGGACCCGTGGACAGGTCCCCGCCCGGACTCGGCACCGTCAGGCCCGCGGTGCACAACGGCGCGGTGGTGCCCGTGCCCGCCATCGCCCAGGCACGGATGTGCGTGAGCATCCCTTCGGTGTCCGCGTCGTTGACCTCCGGCTTGAGGCCATTCACTCCTGGGAATGGCACCGCCGAGCCCCCGCTGCGAGGCGCCAGGTAATGGTAGAGGACACCACCCGTCTTGAGGTCGGTGCGCACCAGCCCACTGATGTCGACGGTGGTCAGCGCCGCCGCCTCCGGGACGGGCTGCCCATGGATGTCGCGAGGGATGAACTGGCCCAGGTCCGTGGCCTCGTTGTAGGCGGCAATCCAATACGCATCGGAGAAGGAGAAGCCCACCGCCCGCGCCAACAGGTAGGTGGCATCCGAGTGGACGACGCTCCGGCCGCCATTGAATTGGGACGGGGCATTCGTCAGGACGGCCAGGGACTCGGCCCGGCACCGTGCACTCGTGGGCTCCCGGAGCGAACAGCTCGACGGCAGGTTCGTGCAGTTCGCCACCGTCCCCGCGCCCAGCGGGTAGCACACGTCTTCAGCGAAGGCCCAGGCCCCCGTCGGCACCAGGGCCGCCATCATCACCACGCCACACCACCACATCGGTCGATTCCGCATGGATTGACCTCCGAGAGGAGACCGGGCCACCAGCCCGGTCCGCATGGACTGACACGATTCGAAACGGGGCCGGTGTCGACATGGCGAGCGCGCCAGTCCACACCCCGCGCCGTTGAGACGTCATCGAAAGCGAGGCGGTGAGGAGGGCACCAGGATTGAAGCTCCGCGCCGCGATGGCTCGCGGCAATCCTCCCGCGAGGCTTTCGGGTAGCCGGAAACGAACACCGTTCCGCTGACACCCGACGCCTCGGTTGGTTGCTCATTCCCCGGCATGGGCATACCGCCCACCGGCGCCACGCGCGTGTCCACGGAGACATCGACGCTCAGGCACCCTCCCCCGCGCGAAGAACCCCGCGGGGAGGTGGCTGCCCCGCCGTCATTCCCGCGTGATTGTGCCGTGAGGGACAGTTGCGTCCGCCAGTTCGGGCCCTCGCCATTCACAGTGACCACCCATGCGTCCTCACTTCAAACAGGGGCCCCTTTCCGCTCCTGTGAATGGGGAGCTGTCATGCGGATGAGAACGCAGGTGTTGTCGTGGCTGTGCGTCATGGGCGTCATCGCGAGCGGCGCACGGGCGATTGCCGCCGAGCCGCTCGTGGGAGGCCTGTCGTGGGCCCATCAGCTCAGCGGACCCGGCGAAGAGAGCGGACGGATTGCCTCCTCCAAGGACGGCGGATTCGTGTCCTTCGTCAACTTCACCGGCAGCATCAACGTGGGCGCGGGCCCCATCCAAGCCCCCGGAGGTCCGACGGACCAGGCCGTCGCGCTCATCCGCCATGATGCCGCCGGCAAGCCGAGCGTCATCCGCGTCATCAGCGGGCTCTACGCCTTTCGTCATGCGGTGGATGCGCAGGGCAACATCGTCATCATCGTCGAGGCCATCGGCGTCAGTCCTGGCAGCAGCCTGTTCAGCGAAGGCTTCCAGTTGGTGAAGCTCGACGCCAATGGCCGACTGCTCTGGCTGCGCCCCATCCCCAGCTCGGACATCTGGGTGCAGACGCTGGTGACGGACCGCGACGGCAACATCGGCATCGGCGGCTACGTCGTCAGAGATGCCAGCCCCCGGTTCGCCTTCTACAAGCACAGCCCGGAGGGCGTGAGGCTGTGGAGCTTCGTCGACGTGAATGCGTTCCAGAGCCTCGCGCGCGCCGCCGCCGTCGACAGCGAGGGCAACTTCTACGTGGGCGGAGACGCCTATGGCACCACCAGCATCGCGGAGCCCTACCTCGTCAGCCTCTCCCCCAGCGGTCAGCCGCGCTGGCGTCGTCGACTGCTCGGCGCGCTGGGCTTCGCCTATGGCGTGGCCGCCCACGGCAACCGCGTGGTGATGGTTGGCACGTACGCCAACTCCTTCACCTTCGCGGGGCAGTCCCACGCCTCCACCGGCAACCTGGGCATCGACCAGGACGCGTTCGTCGCCGCCTGGACTCTTGATGGCGAGGAGCGCTGGGCGTGGAACTTCGGCTTCGATATCGAGAGCGTCGCCATGGACGAGCGCGACGGCGTCACCGTCGTCGGGGGCTATCAGGCGGGCAGCTCGGACCTGGGCATCCTGGGCCCGCTGGCCGGCAATCCGTCGAGCGCCGCCAACGTCTACGTCGCGAAGTTCGACCGCCTCCAGGGCCAGCGCCGCTGGGTGCAGAGCTTCCCCAGCGGCCTGGACCGCAGCTCGCCGGGTCTCGACGCGGCTTCCGTCGCTGTCTCCAAGGATGGCCGCGCCGCGGTCCTCGGCCTCTTCCACGACACGCTCAAGGTGGGCCCGAACACGTGGACCGCGAACGGCTGGTCGGACCTGTTCCTGTTCAACTTCGAGCCCTGAACGTCAGCCCGCGTCCCTGACGTGGGGCGGCGTCGGGAAGACGAGGCACAGGGTGTCGAACAAGGGCTCGCCCGGGGCCGTGTACACGGCTCCGAGCGCCCGCGCGGCCTGTGAGACTTCGGTGCCGAACGAAGGCACGAGGCAGATGTCCTCGGACTGCTTGAAGCGTCCCTCGAGCAGTCGCAGCCCGTGCCGCAGCATCGCCAGGTCCTGACGCCCCTCACGCACCGGCACCGAGGGGCCATTCGCATCGGGCCCGGGGAGCTTGCCCACGCTGGTGCTCAACTCGAAGCCGTCCGCGCGCTGGATGATGCGCAGCTTTCCCGGCGCCACCTCCGCCAGCCACGCGCGGAAACCGTCCTCGTCGCGCAAGACGAGCGGATACGCCACTGGCGCGTCTGGATGCGCCAGCCACACCGCCTTGGCGGAGTCCCGCAGCATCGCGAGCAACTCGGACACCTGCGCCAGGAACGTGTCGGCGTCCGGCACCAGCAGGACCTCACGCCCCTTCACCCGCTCCGCGAGCCGCGCGAGGGACTCCGGACGCGCGGGCTCGAACGCCTCCGAGCCGAGCCGCACCTGCTCACCCGCGAGCGACAATCGCAGCGCGTTGGACGGAAGCGCTTCGCCATACACGGGCACGGACCCGGGCGCATCGCGTGGAACAGTCGGCCCTCCGTCCTCGGGCGCTTGGCTTGCTCCCGTGGAGAGCGAGGGCAATGGCTCGGGCTTCAGCGACTGCAGCGGCTCCGCGGCCTTCTCCTCGCGACAGCCCACCGCCGCGAGCAGCGGACACAGCACCACCACGAAGCCTCGAAGCGCCAGGGACGCGCTTCGCATCCGCGTGTCGAGGCAACGCCAGGTCGCGAGGCGAAGCCACGAGAGTCGCCATCGGCCCCGCGCCTCCGCGCCCCACCGAACGAACATCATGGAGTCGACGGACCCGCCGTGGCAGGCAGCGCGGGCTTCGGCAGCGCGCTCGACACACAGGCCGCGTCCGCCAGCCCCAGGCCCACGGCGTGCTCCGCCGCTTCACGCGCGTCCTTGAACAGCAGCATGTCCTGGAAGCGCTTCGTGTCCTTCGTGCGCCCCGCGTCGCGGATGTACACGGCCTTCACCCGCCCCGGGAACTCCTCGCGAATCTGCGCGTAGACCTCCGGGTCCTTCTCCCCCGAGTCCCCCACCAACACGACGGGCAGCGAGAACTGCGTGAGCAGCCGGCGGATGATGGGCTGCTTGTAGTTGGACAGCGACGAAGGGCCCAAATCCCGCAGGTACACGCCGAAGCCCGCGGGGAACTGGTGCCGCTCCAAAAACCCCCGCACGCGCGGCAGGTACTGAACCGGCGAGCCGCTCACCAGCGCGAACGCCGACGACGTCCCGACGCCCCGCATGCAGCCGTAGAGCGCGGCCATGCCCGGCACCACCTCCTGCGTGTCGGAGTCCTTCAGCAACGCGGTCTGCACCAGCTTCGTCGGCTTCGTCACCTGCGTCACCGCCACCGTGTCGTCGAAGTCGGAGACCACCAGCAGCGACGTCGTCGCCGGCAGCACCTCCACCCGGGCACTGGCGATGGCGCCCTCCACCCACGCCTCCGCTTCGGAGGCGCCTTCCTTGAAGCGGCTTCCCTCGGGCGGCATCAAGGTCACTTCGAACCCACCGTCATGCCCGCTCGTCACGATGGCGGTGACGCCCTGGAAGCGCACCGACACCTTCGCGCCTTCCCAGTTGGGGGCCACCAACCGCCGCACATTGCGCGACAGCGCCGAGCTTCCGTCCGAGGGCGCCTCCTTCAGCACGCGTCCCTGAAACATGACGCGCTCTGGCAATCCCAACACAGGCGCGAGCAACACCGCTGGAGCCGCCAGAACGTCGGAACCCCCCAGTAGAACACCCAGGACAAAGAGCCGAGCAAGCATGGTCAACGGAATTTTCCCGTGTTAACGTTTCAAGAGCCCTGATGATAGCTTCGCGCAGGTTTCGAGAGGCGTGTTGGAGTCGTGGAGGGGCAGCACATCGGCCCGGTGCGCCCAGAGGAGCCGGAAGACACGTGGAGCACCCGTCCGAAGGGCTCGATTTCGGCAAGTACACGTTGCTCGAGCGCATCGCGACGGGCGGCATGGCGGAGATCTTCCGCGCCCGGATGACCGCGGTGGCGGGGGTCACCAAGCCCGTCGTCATCAAGAAGATCCTCCCGGGCTACGCGGACAAGAGCGCCTTCGTCTCCATGTTCGTCAACGAGGCGCGCATCGCCGCGGGGCTGAGCCACGGCAACATCGCCCAGGTCTTCGACTTCGGCGAAGTGGGCGGCCAGTACTTCATCGCGATGGAGTGGGTGGACGGGCATCCGCTGTCACGGGTGCTGCGACGGGCCCGCGAGAAGGGGCTCTACACCCTACCCCAACCGCTGGCCCTGCTGGTGACGGTGGAGGTGCTCAAGGGACTGGCCTACGCCCACACCCGCCTGGATGACCGGGGCCGCCCGCTGCACATCATCCACCGCGACGTCAGCCCGCAGAACGTGCTCCTGAGCTTCGAGGGCCAGGTGAAGCTGGTGGACTTCGGCATCGCCCGGGCGCGGCTCGCGGGCCACGGCGCCAGCGACGAATCCGACGAGACAGAGGCCAAGGGCAAGTACGCGTACTTCGCGCCGGAGCAGGCCCGGGGCCGGGAGCTGGACGCGCGCGCGGACATCTTCGCGGCGGGCACGCTCCTGTACGAGACGCTGTGCGGGCGGCTGCCCTTCGAAGGCGCCATCCCGGACGTGATGCGCAAAATCGCGCTGGGCGACTTTCCGCGCCCCCGCGAGCTGGAGCCGGACATCCCACCGGCCCTGGAGCGCATCCTCCTCACCGCCCTCGCCGTGGAGCGCGACCAGCGCTACCCCACCGCCGAGGCCTTCGCCGAGGCCCTCACCCGCTACCTGCACACCGCCACGCCCGACGTCTCCTCCAGCGCGCTGGCCCACTTCATGGGCTACCTGTTCGAGACGGAGCTGGTGGCGGATGGACGGCCCGTGCTCCTGCCGCGCGAGTTCCTCGCGCAGATGGCTCGCTGGACGCGCGCTCCCGCCGACCGACGCACCGTCCACGAGCCGCCTCCGCTCGACCTGCCTCCGCCGCCCGAGTCCATCCCGGTCCCTCGCGCTCCGACGCCCGGAGAGGGCCGCCGAGAGCGCACCACCCAGCCCATCCCGGCGGTGCCCGGCCCTTCGGAGCCCTCCACCGTCCCGGAGAGTGAAGCGCCCACCGAGCCGCCCCATCCCGCGCCCCGGCCTCCGGGCGGCTTCCGCCTGCCGCGCGCGGTGGTGCTGGGCGCGCCGGTGCTGGCCGCCGTGGGCGTGGCGCTCCTGGTGATGGCGATGGGGCGCAACGGCACCTTCTCCGTGGAGCTGAGCTCCTCGCCCCCCGGCGCCACCATCCGGGTGGATGGCCGCATGCTGGGCTCCGTCACGCCCGCCCTCCTCACCCACCTGCCCGCCGACAGCGAGCACCTGCTGGAGGTCCAGATTCCCGGCATGGTGCCGTGGAGCCAGGTGGTGCGCGCGGAGCGGGGAAACACCCTCGCGGTCCACGCGCGGCTCCGTCCTCGACTGAACACTCCCTCCTCCGGGGCCGCCGCCCTCGCCGAGGACAAGGCCCCGCACGAACCGCTGCTCCAGGACGCGGACTGGGCTCCCGGAGGCCAGCGCCTGTCCGCCGTGAGTCACGCCTTCCGCGTCCCGCTGACGTCCGCCGCGCGCGTGTCGTTGGACCCGGCCCGCACCTACCTGGTGCACACCGAGGGACGCATGTCCCTGGGGGGACCGATGGCCGTGGAGCACGCCGGCTACTTCGTGGAGGGTGACAGCGAACTGCCCGCGCACGAGTCCTTCGGCCTGCTCGGTCCCGACGAGCAGCTCATCCGCCACGCCACCGTCCTCTATGTCTTCGCGCTGGACGCGCGGCGCGAGGACAACCGGGGCGGGCTCCAGGTGCGCGTGCGGGAGCTGGGCGGACCCACCCATCCGCCGTTCCGCCTGGACGCGCGCCACCACGCGGTGAAGCTCTCGCGCGCGGACCGCTTCGTCCTCCATGCGTTGGACCCGGGCACCACGTACGAAGTGGTGCTGCGCTACACCGCCGAGCCCGCCCGGACGCGGGGCCTGGGCGGCGGTCCCGTGGGACGGGTGCTCGGCCTGGTGGGCACGGACCAGGGCCCCGACGGCTCGCCCAGCGGCCTGGCGCTGCTGGAAGTGGGGCAGCCATCCCGGTTGAGGGGCGCGTCCTGGCTCCAGCTCGCCTTCCCGGACGACAACCTGGCGGACAACACCGGCACCCTGCTCCTGGAGGTCATCCCCACCGCGCAGCCCGAGCGACGCAACGAGCGCCCCACGCGTTGACGGGTTGCTACAGCCGTGCAGCGACCTGTCGCCGAAAAGTTGATCCTCCGGGCCCTCCCCCTACCCTGGGCGACAAGGAGGGCTCAACATGTTGAAGCTGATGGCGGTGGCCGTCGTAGGTGCGGTGGTGCTGGGGACGGTGGGGCTGTCCGGTCGCGTGGATGCGCGGCCAGGGAGCACGGAAGCAGGGCCGACGCAGGCGCAGGTGGAGGCGGCGCTGGACGCACGGCAGAAGGAGCTTCTGGGCATCCTTTTGGAGGCACAGCGAACGGGCGAACGCACGGCGTCGGTTCACCGGTAATCTCGTGGCGTCGAACGCGAACCGGTGCTAAGCCCGGACCTCCTTTGACGTCCATCTGCCCGTGAGGGGGACATGCCTGAAGGGTCCGCGTCACTCAACCAGCTGGCGGTCGGCGACCGGGTCGTCTATCCGAATCAGGGTGTCTGCCGCGTCACCGCCATCGACACGAAAGTAGTGGCGGGACAGAGCCTCGTCTTCGTCACGATGCGCCGGGAGGAAGACGGCGCCGTGGTCATGGTGCCCGAGGCCAAGGTCGTGGCCATCGGCGTGCGCAAGGTCGCCAATGCCGAGGACGTGAAGAGCGTCTTCGCCTTCCTGCGCTCGGACGGCGACAAGGCCGACCTGGACTGGAAGCAGCGCGCTCGCACCAACCTGGAACGGATGACCCAAGGCGGCATCCTGGGCCTGGCCGAAGTCGTGAAGGACCTGCAGATCCTCAGCGAGCTGCGGCCCCTGCCGACCAAGGAGCGTGAGCTGTACGACAATGCCCGGCACCTCCTGGTGTCGGAAGTCGCCGCCGCGCTCGGCACCGCCGAGGTCAACGCCGAAGACGCCATCGACATCGTCCTCTTCCCGCCCGGCCGCGAGCGCCCCAAGCGCACCGCCGCCGAGTTCGCGCGCGGAGAGGAAGACGACCTGGGTCTGGACGGCGACCTGCTGGGGCTCGACGGAGACCTGGACCTGCCCTCCGAGGAGGAGGCGCCGGCCGAGCCCGCCGAAGAGGAGAACTCCGAGGAAGAGGGCGAGGAGTCCGAGGAGAAGTCCTCCGACGAAGACGCCCCCAAGAAGCGCGGCCGTCCGCCCAAGGCCAAGCCCGAGGAGGCCGAGGGCGCCGAGCCCGCCGCTCCGAAGAAGCGCGGCCGTCCGCCCAAGCCGAAGCCGGAGGCGCCTCCTCCTGGCGCCGAGCCCGCCGCGCCCAAGAAGCGCGGCCGTCCGCCCAAGGCCAAGCCGCCCGAGGCGGAGGGCGCCGAGCCCGCCGCGCCCAAGAAGCGTGGCCGTCCTCCCAAGGCGAAGCCCGCCGAGGGTGGCGAGGACTGACAGTCGACACCCGAGTCCCGGGGGCGGTGCTCATGGCCCCCCTCCGAGGGCCCTTTGCGCCGAGGTGACGCCCCGTGATTCGCATCGTGACGCTGGACCCCTTCGAGGAAAAGCCGCTCGCCAAGCTCAAGAGCACGCTCTACACGGCGTTCGGCGTGGGCAGCGAGCACTCCGGCAGCGCGGAGATTCCTCCCGGGCTCGGCGAGCCGCTCGACGCCGAGAAGCTGCTGGACCAGGTGAAGGGCATTCGCGCCTACCAGGATGACAAGGTGCTGCTGCTGACATCGCGCAAGCTGAAGGAGCGCGAGCTGCCCAGCGGCGTGGCCCCCACTCCGGGCTTCTCGCGCCAGGGCAAGGACCGCGCGGTCATCACCCTGCAACCCCACAAAGATTTGGAGGCCAGCTTCAAGCCGGTGGCCCGCCAGGCGCTCCACCAGCTCGGCCACCTCTGGGAGCTGCACCACTGCCTGGACCCGCGGTGCTCGATGTACCCGCCCTGGACGCCGTCGTTCAACTCGGGCGAGCCCATCTTCTGCACCTTCTGCCGGGAAAAGAGCGAGCAGAAGATTCGCCTTGCGAAGTCCTAGCACCGCACGCGCGCTGCCCCTCCTGGAGCTGGGGGGCCTCTTGCTGGTCGCGCTCCTGGCGCTGCTCTTCCACCTGCGACTGCCGGGCAAGCTCCCCTCCGAGGCGAGCTACCGCGCGGTGGCGGAGCGGCTCCAGGCGGAGGCCCGTCCTGGTGACGCCGTCCTCCTGTTCCCCTGGTGGGCGGAGCGCGCCCGCCTCTTCCTCCCGCCGTCGCTGCCCGTCTACGGCTACCTGGGCTCGGACCGGGATGACCTCTCCGCGCATCCGCGCGTCTGGGTGCTGGGCCAGCCGGAGCTGCCGCGCTCGGACGAGGACGCCTTCCTCGCGAGCTTCCTGCCGGAGCGCCGCGCCGTGGGAACCGCCACGCACGAGGGGCCGCTGTCGCTGGCCCTCTACGAGAATGGTCGCCACCGGCCTCGCCGCTTCGATGCCGCGGACCTCGTGTCTCGCGCGCGGGTGTATCTGGAGTCCGACGACGGTGCGCGCCAGCCCTGTCCCTTCGACGGCACGGCGCACCGCTGCCCAGGGCCGGGCAACGTGTACGTCGCGCGGGAGTGGCACGAAATCCTCTATGAGCCGCGCCGCTGCTTGTGGATGCCCGCGCCGGGTGGAGCGCGGCGCCTCGTCGCGGAGTTCGACGGTGTGCCCGGCGACGTGGGCCTGCGGTTGGAGGGCGGCATCATCTTCGAGTACGCCTTCCCCCGGGACGCGCAGCTGACGCCGGCCGTGCTGGGCGTGGACGACGCGGCCAGTGGCGCGCGGCTGATGGAAGTGGCGATAGCGCCGGGCCAGGAGGGCGTGAAGAAGTCGGAGGTCCATCTGCCTCCGGGCGAGGCGCGCACGGTGAAGGTGTGGGTCCGCTCACAGAATCCGGACCGGCGTGCGGTGTGCCTGGACGTGCTGGCGGTGGAGCCGGCGGTGGGGGTGAAGGGATGATGGGCAGGCCCGCCACCCGGGACGAGAAATACGTGGCGTGGGCGCTGTGGGCGCTCGCCTTCGTGGCGCTGTGGCTGACGGAGTCCGCGGTGGGCTACACGCGCGACGAGAGCGTCTACTTCGCCGCGGCGGAGGGCTACGCGAGCTGGTTCCGGCAGCTCTTCCATTCGCCGGCGAAGGCGCTGACGGACGCGGCCATCGTCCGCGCGTGGGACTACAACCACGAGCACCCCGCGCTGATGAAGACGCTGTTCGGGCTGAGCCACCTGCTCTTCCACGACACGCTGGGGTGGATGCGCTCGGCCACGGCGTTCCGGCTGCCGGCCTTCGCCCTGGCGGCGATGGTGCCCGCGCTGAGCTTCCTGTTTGGCAGCGCGCTGTATGGACGCACCGCCGGACTGTTCGCCGCGTTCGCCTTCATGCTGGTGCCGCGCCAGTACTTCAACGCGGAGCTGGCGTGCTTCGATTTGCCCGTGGCCGCGCTGTGGCTGCTCGTCGTGTACTGCTTCTGGCGGGCGTTGGAGGACACGCGGTGGGGAGTGGCCTGTGGCGTGGCCTTCGGACTTGCGCTGGCCACCAAGCACAACGCGCTGTTCCTGCCCTTCGTGCTGACGCCCTTCGCGCTGTGGCGGGCCTGGACGGCGAGCGAGAGTGCGCCCGAGGCGCGCGGGTGGCTCCTGCGCTTCGTGGGCGTGTTCTCCGCGGTGGCGGTGTTCTACGGGCTCCTCGTCCTGTCACTGGGTGGCGGAGAGGGCTTCCAGCAGAAGTTCCTGCTGCTCAGTCCCCACACGCTGCTCTTCGTCAGCCTCGCGGCGGGCGGCGCGTGGACGCTCAAGGGGATGGAGAAGGTGAGCGCGCCGGTGACGCGGGCGCTGGTCCCGGTGGCGGCGATGGCGGTGCTCGGCCCCGTCATCTTCTATCTGCACTGGCCCTACCTCTGGCACCAGCCGGTGGACCGCACCGCGTGGTACCTGGCGTTCCACGCGAAGCACAACCACTACGCGTGGTTCTATCTGGGCACGCTCTTGCGCGAGCCTCCCTTCCCCCTGTCCTACGTGGTGGTGAAGACGGCCCTCACGGTGCCCACCAGCCTCTTCGCGCCCATGGTGACGGGCTTCGTCGCGCTGGCGGCGCGCGTGGTGCTGGGGCAGCTCGAGCGGACACGCGCCTGGGTGCGCCCCCCGACGATGGCGGAGGCGCTCGTCGGGGTGAACGCGGTGACGTCCATCCTCATCATCAGCCACCCCCAGGTGCCCCACTTCGGCGGGGTGAAGCACTGGTTCCCGTCCATGGTGTTCCTGGGACTGCTAGCCGGACAGGCGGTGTCGCGAGGCTGCGCGGCGCTGGTGGAGCGACTCAAGGAGCGCTGGCCCTCGCTGCCGGGTGTCGCCGTGGTGACGGGCGTGTTCGCGCTGCTCCTGGCGCCCGCGCTGGTGTACTCGGCGCGCGTGTTCCCCTACGGGACGGCGGCCTACTCTGAGCTGGCGGGAGGCGCTGCGGGCGCGGCGACGTTGGGCATGCAGCGCCAGTTCTGGTCCAGCCACGTCACCGGCGTGCTGCCGTGGATCAACGAGCACGCGAAGCCGGGCGCGCGGCTGTTCCTGCATGAGGTGCACGGGGGCTCGTTCCGCGACTACCAGCGCAACGGCATGCTCCGGCCGGACTTGCGCGCGGTGGGCAGTCCCTTCGACGCGGACATCGTCGCGTACCAGTACCACCAGGAGTTTCGCGAGTACGAGTTCCAGACGTGGCAGGCCTTCGGCACGCGCACGCCGGCGACGGGCCTGTACCTGGACGAGACGCCGCAGGTGGTCGTCTACGTCAGGCCCGAGTCACGGTGAGCTGCTGCGACAGCGATTTCGAAACCCATCAACGCCGTGCGGCAGGCGCCCCGCGTCACCTTCACCGGGCCGCGTGTGAGTCCTCCCCTTCCGCGCCCCGTGCGAGCAGGGGCGGAAGGACTCGCAGCACGTCGTGCCGGTCCACCACCCGCCATCCATGGCGCGCCGCGAGGTCCGCCAGCTCTTCGGAAGGCTCGAAGGCCACGGGCAGCCCCACCAGCCGGAAGACCTCCGCGTCGGAAGCGGAGTTGCCCATGGCGAGCGAGTCCGCCAGACGGACGTGGTGCAGCACCTCCAGTTCGCGGAGGATGCTCGGCTTGCCTCCCAGCAGCCCCGGGCCCTGGAGCACGCGCCCGGTGTAGCGACTGTTCCGGATGTCCAGGACGGCGGCGCGATAGACATCGATGCCCAGCTCGTAGGCCACCAGGTGGACCAGCTCGATGGGCCCCCCGGAGATGAGGGCCATCAGGAACCCGTTCGACTTCAACATCCGCACAAGGGGACGCACGAAGCCGAACAGCCGGCCCCGGGCTCGAGCCCAGACATCCTCCGCCGCGCGCTCCACGGTGGAGACCGTCACCCCCGCGGCCGCGCGGCCCAGGCTTTGGTAGACCTCCGCCAGGGACGTGTAGAAGTCCGGGCAGCCGGCGTGGTGTCGCTCCACATTGGACATGAACTCCCGCCCCAATTCGGGCTCACAGACGCCTCGCGCCAACAGCTCCCTCACCAGCAACACGCCGAGGGTGTCCGGCGTCAGCGTCCCATCCAGGTCGAGCACCGCGAGCCTTCTCATTCCAAACCTTTCATGGCGCCCCAGTCTTCCGGCCAGGAGGGCCCGCGGCACGCACTCAGGTGTTGACGTAGGGGCCCATGGTTTTGGATGTCGGCTCGGAAGAAATCGTGTCTGGCAATGAACGGCGGGAGCAGGGCGCGCCCGCGCCGGGTTGGCGAGTCATCACGAGACTCCGCCCGACAGTCCAGACGCGTCTCCCCCTGGATAGACACCACCGTCCGCCGGGCGGGGCCACCGGGCGGCCATGGTCGCGGTCGCATTGCAGACGCCCGGCCTCCCGCCCACCTTCGGCGAGAAGGGCTCACGCCCGGGGGGATTTCCACATGCATCTGTCCAGGCTTCCGTCGATTCTCGCCGTGTCCGCGGCGCTCTGCTTCTCCATCGGCTGCTCCAAGCGGGGCTCGCAATCCCAGGGCGCCGAGCCGCAGGCCAGCACCCAGCCGCCGCCCGAGGCGCCGCCGCCACCGGCCACCGCGGCGGCAGTGCCTCCCGACATGGGGCCGCAGCCGCCCCCGCCGGATGGCAAGCACCACGACAAGCACCACAAGAGCGCCTCCGCGGCCAACTGCCCCATGTCCGTCTCGGGCGCGGTGGCCCGGGCCCAGGACGTGCCCGAGGGCGTGGCGCTCATCATCAGCACGCCGGAGCCGACGCAGGTGGCGGAGCTTCAGCAGCGCAGCCGCGCCATGCTCCACGAGCAGGCGGAGAGCACCCAGCGCGCGCAGCAGGAGACGCCCATGCAGGAGGCCCAGCACGAGGACTTGGGTGACAGCCCGCTGGAGGAGCAGGACGGCCTGGACGACACCGGCATGGGTGGCTCCGGCATGGCGGGCGCGCCGACGATGCCCTCCAGCGCCAGCGTCCAGGACACGCCGGATGGCGTCGTCATCGTCTACACCGCGATGGACCCGAAGAAGCAGAAGCAGCTCAGCGGCGAGGTCCACAAGACGGCGGACCAGATGCAGCCCGGCAAGTGCCCGGGGATGAGCCCCGACATGCCGTGAGCGAGCGTCAGCCCGCGCTCCCCGACGAAGGACTCGGGGGGCGCAGGGCCGCCAGCGCGTAGTCCACCACCGTGTCCGCGTACTCGCGCGTGAGCGGCGCGGTGCGCAGCAGCCAGCGGTGGAACAGCGGGCCGAACAACAGCTCGACGGCGACGTCCAGGTCCACGCCTGACGCGACCTGTCCCGCCCGCTGCGCGGCCCGCAGCCGCTCCTTCGTCACCTCCAGATTAGGGCGCAGGAGCGTGTCCACGAACTGCCGTGCGAGCACCGGGTCCATCTGCGACTCGGCGGTGAGCGCGCGGGAGGGCACCTCGAAGCGCGGCTCGCACAGCTCGACGACGGTGGCGCGCAGCACCGTCTTCAGGTCCACCGAGACGTCTCCGGTGTCAGGCAGGGCCACCGCTCCGCCCGCCAGCGCGGCGAAGGCGTCCAGCACCAGCGCGCCCTTGTTGGGCCACCACCGGTAGATGGTCTGCTTGCCCACGCCCGCGCGGGCCGCGATGGCTTCAATGGTCAGCCGCGAGTAGCCCATCTCTCCCACCAGCTCGACCACCGCCTTCAGGATGGCCTGGTGCGAACGCCCGCTGCGGCGGGACTCATCGGGCTTCTTCGCGTCACTCATCGCCCGGCAGGCTAGCGGGACTCCGACGACACGCAACGTCTCGTCTTGACAAGGACGCCCGGCATCTCCATGGTGGCCATGGCGAGACGGTCCGTATCGTCTCCATTCCTGCCCTCAGGAGGACGCCATGCGTCGTCGCGCCCATATCGCCATGGTCAGCATTCCCGCCCACGGCCACGTGAATCCGAGCCTGGAGGTCATCCGGGAGCTGGTGACACGAGGCCACCGCGTCACCTACGCGAATGACGCGTCCTTCGCGGAGCGCATCGTCGAGACAGGGGCGGAGCTGGTGCCCTACCCGTCGACGCTGCCGCGCGAAGGCGTCGCGGACCGGAGCTGGCCGGAGGACACCATCGGTCAGCTCGCTGTGTTCCTCGACGACGCCATCGCCCTGCTCCCGAGGCTCCGCGCCGTCTACGGGCAGGACAAGCCGGACCTCTTCCTCTACGACATCGCGGGCTATGTCGCGCGCATCCTCGCGGAGAACTGGGGGCGGCCGGCAATCTCCCTCTCGCCCACCTTCGTCGCGTGGGAGGGCTACACCGAGGAGATGGCGCCGATGATGGAGTCGCTGCGAGCGGCTCCCGGTGGCGCCGAGTACTTCCAGCGGTTCTCCTCATGGCTCACGGAGTGCGGCGTGGCCCAGACGGAGTCCACGCTCTTCGTGGGGCTGCCACCGCGCTCGCTCGTGCTCATCCCCCGGGCGATGCAACCGCAAGCGGACCGCGTGGACACGAAGCGCTACACCTTCGTGGGCCCCTGCTTCGACGAGCGTCCCCAGCAGGGCACGTGGATGCGGCCCGAGGGCGTCGAGAAGGTGCTGCTCATCTCGCTCGGCTCCACCTTCACGAACCAGCCGGCCTTCTATCGCCACTGCATGGCGGCCTTCGGAGACCTGCCCGGCTGGCACGTGGTGCTGAACATCGGCCGGCACGTCGAGCGCGCCGAGCTCGGGGAGATTCCCCGCAACTTCGAGGTGCATCCGTGGATACCGCAGCTCTCGGTGGTGAAGCAGTCGGACGCCTTCATCACCCACGCGGGCATGGGCAGCACGCAGGAAGCGCTTTGGTGCGGAACGCCCATGATTGCCGTGCCCCAGGCCACGGACCAGTTCACCAACGCGGACCGCATCGTCGAGCTGGGTGTCGGCGTGCGACTCGACACGGAGAAGGCCACCGCGGAAGCGCTGCGCGAAGCACTCCGCCACATCACCACGGACGAGAACATCGCGCGGCGAGTGGCGGCGGTCCGTGACGAGCTGAGAGACGAAGGAGGCGTGAGGCGCGCCGCGGACCTCATCGAGGCGGCACTTCCGGCCCTCGACTGAGGAGCGAGCGCCCCGCGCGAACACACGGACCGGCCGGCCCGAGGAGCCCGGCGCCGGAAGTGACACGAGCCTTCCCCTCTCGGGCCGCACTGGCTTGGTCGACGTGTCGCTCGAGTGGGGGTGGTAGCCTTTCGGGCCCATGGAAAGCCCGGCCCCGCCCTCCGCGCAGTCCCTCGCCTCCGCCAGGCCCGGGCTGATGACTCGCTTCGGGCCCGGCATCCTCGTCGCCGCCACGGGCGTGGGCGCGGGAGACCTGCTCACCGCCAGCCTGGGAGGCTCCGCGGTGGGAGTGGCCATCCTCTGGGCCGCCGTCGTGGGCTCGGTGCTCAAGGGGTTCCTCAACGAGGGCGTCGCGCGCTGGCAGCTCGCCACCGGCACCACCGTGCTGGAGGGTTGGGCGCGGCTGGGCCCGGGCCTGCGCAACGTCTTCTTCGTCTACCTGCTCGGCTGGAGCTTCTTCACGGGCGGCGCGCTCATCTCCGCGTGCGGCGCGGCGGGAGATGCGTTGTGGCCACTCGGTGGAGACCCGGAGACGTCCCGACGCATCTGGGGCGTGGTCCACTCGCTCGTCGGGCTGGCACTCGTCGGGCTCGGAGGTTTCCGCCTCTTCGAGAAGCTGATGGCGGCCTGCATCGCGCTGATGTTCGGCGCGGTCCTCTTCGCCGCCGTGGGTTCGCAACCGGACTGGGCCGCCGCCGCACGCGGGCTCGTGATTCCCTCCCTGCCCGACAAGGGCACCGTGTGGGTGCTGGGCCTCCTGGGCGGCGTGGGCGGCACGGTGACGATGCTCTCGTATGGCTACTGGATTCGAGAGAAGGGCCGCGAGGGCCCTCAAGGCTTGAAGACCTGTCAGGCGGACCTCGCCGTGGGCTACGCGCTCACGGGGATGTTCGGCGCGGCCATGGTCATCATCGGCTCGACGCTGCGCCTGGAGGGCAGCGGGCTGAAGGTGGCGTCACTTCTCGCCACCCGACTGGAAGCGGTCATCGGCCCCGCCGGCTACTGGGTGTTCCTCGCGGGTTTCTGGGGCGCGGTCTTCTCCAGCCTGCTGGGCGTCTGGGAAGGCATTCCCTACCTCTTCGCGGACTTCCTGCGCATCCACCGCAAGCGCGAGCCGGGGCCACCGGTGGACCTGCGCAAGACTCGCGCGTGGCGGCTGTACCTGGTGGCGCTCGCCATCGTCCCGCTGCCCATGCTCTGGGCACCGCTCCAGCGCGCGCAGCTCGCATACGCCATCGTCGGCGCGCTGTTCATGCCGCTGCTCGCCGCCACCCTGCTGTGGATGAACAACCGACGCGCCTGGGTGGGCGCCCTGCGCAACGGCTGGCTCACCAACGCCGCGCTCGTCGCCACCCTGCTCCTCTTCCTCGCCGTCGGTCTCCAGGAGGCACTCGACGCACTGCGCAAGCTGCGTGGGCCTTGAGCCTGAACGCACGCTGGCGAGCCAGGAGCGAGGATGTGAACTGGCGGTCGTTGCGTCCGCTGGAGGGTGTACGAGCGAACGGCATGGCCTCCCCGAAGCACGAGGCTCGAAGTAGGCTGAGCGGCGCTGACGGTCGTTCTTCCACGCCCCTCAGGAGGGACACATGAAGCGCTGGAGTACGTTGCTCACGGTGGCGGCGCTGTGCGCGGGTTGTCAGAACGGCGGCAAGGACGACCGGCCCACACGCGCGCAGGTTCGCAAGACGGGACCCGCGACGATGGAGGTCATTCCCTCCGCCGGGCAGCTCCCCTACTGCATGCTCTACACGGTGTCGCAGAAGGGGGTCATCCGCCAGCTCACGCTGACGCGGGAGAACCGCTCCATCCGCTGCGACGCGAACAAGCCCATCGCCAACACCAGCTTCCGCGTCCCCACGCAGGAAGGAAAGGTGAAGGTCTACATCTTCTTCTCCGACGACCGCATCCCCGCGGGCCCCGTCGCGCAGCAGCTCTATGACTTGCGCGGACAGGACCGCATCAACGCGATGGACCTGCGCCTGCCCGGACGCGTCTACGTGGAGACGTTGGACTTCTCGCCCGAGGAAGCCACCGCGGAGATGACCGGCGCGGTGGTGGGCTCGCACGGTGAGGTCAACGACGGGGGCCCCGGCTCCGCGAACGCCACGGACATGGGCGCCACGGTCATCGGAGACGGCGGAACCACCGGCGCCCTGCCCGCGGCCTCGGACGACGGCACCTGAGTCCGTCATCCCCGAGGGAGGCGCTCGCCTCCCCCGGGACGACGTGGTGTCACCAGGCCTCGCGGGCCATGGCCAGCAGGTCGGCCTCCACCACCTTGCACGGGTTGCTCAGGTGCGAGGCGTCCAGGAAGGCCTTGTCGGCGATTCTCGACAGGTCCTCTTCCTTGACGCCCACGTCGCGGAGCCGCGCGGGGATGCCGATGGCCGCGTTGAGCTTGCGCACCCGGTCGATGGCGTTGCTCGCGAGCACGTCCTCCCGGGCGTTGGTGGTGTCACCCATCGCCACGGCCACACGCGCCAGTCGCGTCGTGCTGGAGGCGCGGTTGAACTCCATCACCACCGGCAGCACGACCGCGTTGGCCAGGCCATGGTGCACGCCGGAGATGGGCGTCAGCGCATGCGCCAGCGCGTGGCACGCGCCCAGGCCCTTCTGGAAGGCCATCGCACCCTGCATCGCGGCGATCATCATGTCCGTGCGCGCCGCCAGGTCCTTGCCCTCGCGCACCGCCGTCACCAGCGAGCGACTCACGCGCTGGATTCCGTCGATGGCCACCGCGTCCGCCAGCGGGTGGAAGCCATTGGCCAGGTACGCCTCCAGGCAATGCGTGAAGGCATCCATGCCGGTGGCCGCGGTGACGCCAGGAGGAAGCCCCACCGTCAGCTCCGGGTCGACGATGGCGGCGCGAGGCAGCAGGGCCGGGCTGAAGATGACCGTCTTGCGGCCCGTGTCCGCCAGCGTCACCACGCCCGAGCGACCCACCTCCGAGCCCGTGCCCGCCGTCGTCGGGATGGCGATGAGCGGAGGCAGGTCGTCCTTCACGTACTGGTCGCCGCCCTTCGCGTCGTCGTAGCGACTGAGCGGAGGCTCGTGGGTGGTGAGCAATTGCACCAGTTTGCCCGCGTCCAGCGCGCTGCCGCCGCCCAGCGCGATGAGCCCGTCGCACTTGTGGTGGCGATAGGCCTCCAGGCCGGCGAAGACATCCTTCTCGGTGGGATTGGGTTCCACGCCGTCGAAGACGGCGCACTCCAGGCCCGCCGTCTTCAGGACTTCGAGCACGCGGGAGGCGAGCCCCGCCTTCACCACGCCCGCGTCCGTCACCAGGAGCGGGCGCTTCATGTTCAAGCGCTGCGCCTGGGCGGGCAGTCGCTGGAGCGCGCCGGCACCCAGGACGATGCGGGTGGGCCACGCCATCTCGGTGATACGGGGCTCAGCGGGAATGTCGAACGGCTTCATCGCGGGTTCCTCCCTCGGGCTCATCAGATGAGCTCCAGGTAGCGCTCCAACTCCCAGCTGGTGACGGCGCGCTCGTACTGGCGCACCTCCCACTCGCGCGTGCGCACGAAGTGGTCCACGAAGCCCTCGCCCAGGATTTCCCGGGCGCGCTCGCTCTGCTTGAGCAAGGCCACGGCTTCCTTCAGGTTGCGCGGCAGCGGCGCGGCCTCATGAGACGCGTACGCGTTGGAGTTGCACGCGGGCGGCGGCTCGATTTCGTTCTCGATGCCCCACAGGCCCGCGGCCAGGCTCGTCGCCATGCCGATGTACGCGTTCATGTCCGCGCCGAGCTGGCGGTATTCAATCCGCATCGCCTTGGCGTTCTCACCGATGACGCGCACGGCGCAGGTGCGGTTCTCCAGGCCCCATGCCGCGGTGGTGGGCGCCCAGGTGTTCTCCACGCTGCGCTTGTAGCTGTTGATGGTGGGCCAGTAGAGCGCCGTCAGCTCCGGCATCAGCGCTATCTGCCCGCCGATGTAGTGGCGCATGAGGCGGCTCATGCCGTGCGGCTCGTCCTCTTCGTAGAAGAGGTTGTGCTCGCCCTTCATGTCCCAGAGCGACTGGTGCACGTGCCCCGAGCACCCCGGCAGCTTCGCGTTCACCTTGGCCATGAAGCACGCGGTGAGGCCCTGGCGCGAGCACAGCTCCTTCACCACTGTCTTGAAGAGAGCCGCCTTGTCCGCCGAGCGCTCCACGTCGTCGTAGCGGATGGCGGCCTCGAAGACGCCGGGCCCTGTCTCGGTGTGGAAGCCCTCGATGTTGAGGCCAAAGCCGTTGCACCCGTCGATGAGCGCGTGCACCAGCGGCGCGTTCTGAGACGTGCGCAGCCACGAGTAGCCGAACATGCCGGGCGTCAGCGGCGTGAGGTCCTGGAAGCCCTTCTGCTTCAGCGAGTCCGGCTGCTCCTTGAAGATGAAGAATTCATACTCGGCGCCGAAGCGAGGCAGGTAGCCCTGCTCCCTCGCGCGGGTGGCGATCTTCTGGAGCAGTTGCCGGGGACTGGCCTCGAAGGGCGTGCCGTCCGGATTGACGAAGTCGAGCAGGAAGGCCGCGGTGTCGGGCTCCCACGGAATCACCCGCCCCGTCGTCACGTCGACCGTCGCGTGCGCATCCGGGTAGCCGGTGTGCCAGCCCGTCACCTGGGTGTTGTCGAGCAGCTCGTCGCCCAAATCCCAGCCGAAGACGACGTCGCAGAAGCCCAGGCCGCCCTTGGCGGCGCTGAGGAACTTCTCCAGGGAGATGTACTTGCCGCGCCAGACACCGTCGATGTCGATGGCGCCGACCTTCACCTTCTTCACGCCGTTGTCGTCGAGCCAGCGCTTGAGCGTGTCGGTGCCGCCCGAGTCCCGGGGCACGGCGCCGCCGCGCACGGGGCCTCCGCGCTCCTTGGCGCGGGCCCGGCGGGCCACGGTCGGATGCGTGAGTACCTTCGCCTTGGGACGGGTCGGCATCGGGACCTTCCTTCCTGGGGTGAGGGAGTGCTCAGGTGTCCGTCGGCAGCCGCGTCCACACCGCCTTGCACTGGAGGTAGCCTTCCAGCGCGTGGTGCGACAAATCGCGGCCCCAGCCAGACTCCTTGTAGCCGCCGAACGGCGCGGCATCGTCGAACTCGTTGAAGCAGTTGATCCACACCACGCCGCTCTTCACCTTGCGGGCCAGCGCGTGCGCCTTCGCCACGTCGCGCGTCCACAGCGACGCGGCCAGGCCGTACAGCGTGCCGTTGGCCAGCTCCAGCGCGTGCGCGTCATCACGGAAGCGAAGGCAGCTGAGCACCGGACCGAAAATCTCCTCCTGGGCGATCTTCATGTCCGGCTTCACGTCGCCGAAGATGGTGGGCCGCATGAAGTAGCCCTTCGCCTTGATGCTCTCCGTGTCGCGCTCGCCACCGGCCAAAAGCTTCGCGCCCTGCTGACGACCGCTCTCGACGTAGCCGAGGATGGTGTCGAGCTGCTTCTGGCTCACCTGCGCGCCCATCTCCGTGGACGGGTCCAGCGGGTCACCGACGCGCAGCTTGCGCGCGCGCTCCGCCAGCTTGCCCACGAAGTCGTCGTAGATGCCCTCCTGCACGAGCACGCGGCTGCCCGCGTTGCACGTCTCGCCCTTGTTGCCGAAGATGCCCCAGAAGCACGCCTCCACGGCGCGCTCCAGGTCCGCGTCGGAGAAGATGACCTGGGGGCTCTTGCCGCCCAGCTCCAGCGTCAGCTTCTTGAGGTTGCTGCCCGCCGACGCCTGCATCAGCCGGCGCGCGGTGCGGCCGGAGCCGGTGAAGGAGATTTTGTCCACGTCCGGGTGCCGAGCGAGCGCCTCGCCCGCGGGGTCTCCGTAGCCGGTGACGACGTTGAGGACGCCGGGAGGGAAGCCCGCCTCCAGCGCGAGCGCACCCAGCTTCATCGCCGTCAGCGGCGTCATCTCGGAGGGCTTCACCACCACGGTGCAGCCGGCGGCGAGCGCGGGTCCCAGCTTCCAGCAGAGGATGCAGGTGGGGTAGTTCCACGGGACGATGAGGCCCACCACGCCCACCGGCTCCTTGAGCACGTAGGTGTGGAAGGGGCCGTCCACCGGGAGCACCTCGCCGTGAATCTTGTCCGCCCAGTCCGCGAAGTACGCGAGCGTGCCGGCGCCCGGGGCCACGTCGCCTCGGACGGCGTCGCGGAACGTCTTGCCGTTGTTGAGCGACTCGACGAGCGCGAACTCCTCGCGGCGCTGCCACAGCAGGTCGGCGAGCTTGCGGATGAGCTTGCCGCGCTCGCGGGCGGACATCTTGCTCCACGGGCCGGACTCGAAGGCGCGACGGGCGGCCTTTACCGCGCGGTCCACGTCGGCGGCGGTGGCGCTGGGTACGTCGCACACCTTCTCACCCGTGGCGGGATTCACCACCGGGAGAAAGCCCCCTTCGACGGGGTCCACGCCCTGCCCATCGATGAGCAGTTGCAGGACGGGCAGCCGGGGGGAGAGCGAGCGGGCGTCTAGCATGGGGATTCCTCGGGGCACACGGGGGCGTTCCAGACGGATTGGCCAGGAGCGAACACAGGTGGCACGACAGGGTAGGAATGACGTCCAGACGCGGCAACCTGCGGTGGTGAAGAACGTCTTGTTGCTGAAAGCGGGTGAGGCCGCGGAGTCGGTGCGCCTCAGTGTGGGTGATTACGAGCAGTGGTTCCTGAGCACCATCGGACTGGAGGGCCATCGGTTCGACATCCTCCCGGTGCACCGCGACGCGCCGTTGCCACGGGACGCGCATGCGTATGACGCGGTGATGATGACCGGCTCTCCTCTGTCAGTGACGCGGCTGGAGCCGTGGATGGAGCGCGTCGCGGACTTCATGGTGGAGGCCGGGGAGAAGGGCACGCCGGTGTTGGGAGTGTGCTTTGGTCATCAGTTGCTCGCGCGCGCGTACGGTGGGCAGGTGGCGCGAAATCCACTGGGACGGGAGACGGGCACGGTGGAGGTGAGGCTCACCGAGGCGGGGCGTCGGGACGCGCTGTTCGACGGGGTGCCAGAGGTCTTCGCAGCCCAGGCGACGCACGAGGACATCGTCGCCCAGGTGCCCGAGGGCGCGACGGTGCTCGCGGGCAACGCCAACACGGCCGCGCAGGCGCTCGCCTTCCGTCCCAACGTCCGGGGCGTGCAGTTCCACCCGGAGGCGGCTCCGGACGCACTGCGCGCTGTCATCCACGCGAGACGCGAGGGACTGGAACAGGAGGCCGTGGCGAGGGGGATTGCGCCCGGTGCGCAGGTGCCAAGGCTGCTCGCGGGCCTGGCTCCCACTCCCGCTGGGAGGCGAATCCTGATGAACTTCCTGGAGCGCTTCACCTGACCCCCACCGAGGCCTCCTTTGCCCCGCATCCTGACGTCGCTCCTGCTCGCCCTCCTCGTCTCCGCCTGCTCGGACGGAGACCCGTGCTCCCAGGCTCCTCGCTGTGATGGCTCGGAGGCGCTCAACTGCGAGACGGCCTGCACGGTGGGCCCCTGCTCTACTGGCGCCATCTTCCAGGAGTGCGACCAGGGCACCACCTGCGCCGTCGTGCCCGGGGACCGGAGCGACTCGCGCTTCTATCGCTCGCGGGCGGTGTGCGCGCGGAGCCTGACAGCGTGTGACCCGGCGACGGCGCCCGCGCCCGTCTGCGAGGACGGCCGCTTCGTCACCGGCTGCGGGGCACACCGCCGCGACATCCGAGCGTTCTGCTCGCAGGCGGCGCTGTACTTCGAGAAGGTGCCGACGTGCTGCGTGACGGGGACGGGTGACGGCGGGACGGATGGCGGCACCGCGGATGGTGGAGTTCCGGACGCTGGGCCGGGCACGTCCGACGCCGGACGTTGAGCAGCACGCGTTTCGCGGGGTGAGGCTTCCGCGCGAGCCCGGCGGAACGAAGGGGCGAGTCCCAGGTTGTACCCGGACGGCGCTCCGTGCGCCGACCGAGTGCGCCATGAATCCTCTCGTCCCGCGATACCACCGGTGGACGCGCCAACTGCGAAACCTCGTGGCCCATCTGCATGTGGACACGAGGACCCATCACATCGTCCGGAAGACGGACTTCACGCAGTGCCCCCGGCCCGTGCTGTTGCTCTACGGCTTCTTCAGCACGCGCCGCGTGTTCGAGGTGCTGGAGCAGCGGCTGCGGCGCGATGGCTACTCCGTCTGGTCCATCCACCTGGGCGGTGCGCTGGACCGGTACAACACGTGTGGCATCGACGCGCTGGCGCAGAAGGTGCGCGAGAAGGTCGAGCGCATGTACGCGCGATATCCGCACATGGGGCCGCTGAGCATCGTCGGCCACTCGAAGGGCGGACTCATCGGGATGTATTACGTGAAGCGCCTGGGCGGCGATGCGCGGGTGCAGAACCTCATCACCCTGGGGACGCCACACAAGGGCTCGCGGCTGGCGTACCTGGGCTGCGCGACGCTCGGGTGGTTCAGTCGCAGCATGTGGCAGCTCACGCCCGTGTCGCCGTTCCTGAAGCAACTGCGCACCGGGGCGTTTCCGAGGAACGTGAGGCTGACGTCGGTCTACTCGAAGGTGGACGAGGTGACGCCGTGGACGTCGGCGCGGCTGGACGTGGAGGGCCAGCCGAACGTGTTCAACCATGAGCTGTCCAACGTGGGACACGGGGCGCTGCTCACCCGGCGGGCCGTCTACGAAGTCGTCCGACGCGAGCTGAGCGCCGGTTATGCCGAGTGCGTGCAGGGCCTGCGCGCGGTGTCACCGTCCGCCTCTTGAGGTAGAGAGGGAACATGCCCTCGCGCTGGGACCGCCTCTTCGACCTGAAGCCCGTGCCGCTCATGGACCACTTCGTGGAGGAGGTGGCGAAGCTGCTCGCGCAGGACCTCCAGACGTGGCCGCCGCCGGTGGAAGAGGTGGACCTGGACACGGGAGGCCACTTCGCTCCGCTGTTCACCGAGCCGCGTCCGCGTCCCACGCCGGCCGTCTATGCGGAGGCGTTGAGGCTGACGCGGTGGGAGCTGGCGCACGAGACGGACGCGTTCGACGACTACATGCGCAACAAGCGCTACCTGGAGCGAGGGCTGGCGCCGGATGACCGGCTGGCCCTGCTGTTCCTCGCACGGTGGATCACCGAGCAGATGCTGAGCCTGGGAGAAGCCACCGAGGGCCGCGTGAAACGCAAACAGATGCAGGTCTGCCTGGACAAGCTGGAGACGAAGCTCCGGCTCGCCCAGGGCGCCCAGGCGTAAGCATTGCCTACGGGTAGACTCGGCTGCTCGACGCGGGGCATCGGCGACAACGAGTTCCCCTGGAACGACACACGCCGCAGCAGGCGATGGCTACTCGAGTTCGGCGGCCTCCACCGCGCCCAAGCTCGTCCCATCCGGCAGCCTCCACCCAGCAGGTCCACTCTGGGAAGAGCCCGCGACCACTCCTGCCGCCGCCGAGGAACTGGTGAAGACGGCATCCGCGCTGAAGACCATCAGGTCATCGGATTCTCGAAGTGTCAGCGTGCCATCGCGGATGAGCCCTTCGCGGATCGCCCGATATCCTTTCGACAGCGAGTCGGAGATCTTCCGAACCGCCGTCGACCCGCGCAGCACGACATATCCTTCGGAGGACCTCCGCATTCGAGCCTGGGCCTGGAGCACCGAATAGGTGAACTCGGGCCCGCTCGTCCGCGTCCCACTGCGCGGCTCCAGCATCTGTCCCGCGCGTCCCGACAGTGGAGGAAGCGTGAGTCGCACGTATTCGAGGAAGCTCTCCATGTCGGCCAGGTCCGACTCGGGGAGCGCGGCACCCGAAGGAACCACGCCATTCGTCAGATTGACCCGAGCCGCCCCGCTGGCGAGCTTGTGCAGGGCGAGTTCCAGATGCTTCGCGTGGGCCTTCGTGAGGTTGCCGTCCTTCGACGTGAAGACCACCGCCTCGGTCCACCACTCCTTCGCGGAGTCCCGAGCATGCTGGGCGAGCCGCTGACCGAGGGCTTCGGCCTCGCCGATGTAGCCGCGAACCTCCCCCACCACGTCCGGATCATCACCGAGCAGGACGTATACGCCTGGGCGATCCGCCTCCCTGCGCGCCTTGAACTGGGGCAGGTGGTTGCGAGGAACGGCCAGGGCGATGCCCGCCCAGTTCATGACGTCCGCCACCCGCAGACCACTGGGGTCCCCATCCACGAAGAACAACTTGATGGTCTTGCCTGCCACCACGCCCCTCCTGAGCCAGCGGAAAACTCCTCGAAGTCTGCTTGAAAACCTGACTCGAAGTCAGGCGCTGCAAGCAGGCGTGAGCAGTCCCCTCCCTCGGAAAGCTGGGACCTCGAACTTTCCGCCACATCGGAACGAGTAGGCGCCGAGCATCGAGGGTGAACGAGAACCTGGGGCACCGGGCCTTGTCAGCGCGCGGGCACTGCCGTAAGCCCGAGGCATGTTGCAGCCCCTGGACACTCCGCCTCCGACGCCCACCACCGACCGCCGCAAGCGCCTGCTCATCCTGGGAGCCCTCTGGCTCGTCGTGGCGGCGGCCCTGGTGACGTTCCGCTCGGTGGTGATGCCCTTCGCTGGCGCGGCGCTCATCGCGTACCTGGTGCAGCCGCTCGTGGCGCGCATCACCCGGCTGAACGTCGCCGGACGCAAAGTCCCTCATTGGGCGGCCATCCTGCTCATCTACGCGGGCTTCTTCGTCGGCGTGTACCTCTTCCTCGTGGCCCTGGTGCCGCAGCTCTACCGGGAGATGGCTCGCGTCAGCCGCGACACGATGGCGCTGGCCAACACGCTCACGCCGGAACAGGTGCAGGTGCTCGCCCAGCGCGGCGAGACGTGGCTCAGCGACTACGGCATCCCCGTGGCCCTCTCCAACCGGGCGCTGGAGGGCGCGGACGCGGCGGGCAGCGGACACTTCAGCCTCGCGCTGGACCTGGAGCAGTTGCTGAGTGACGCGGTGAAGCGCGTCTCGTCGCTGGTGCAGGAGAACCTGGGCGACATCGTCAGCGTGTCCCGCAGCATCATCGCGGGAGTCGCCGCGGGCGTCTTCACGCTGTTCTTCGTGTTGATGGTCGCGGCCTTCTTCTCCATCGACGGTCAGGCCATCCGCCGGTACTGCGGCACCCTGGTCCCCGCCGAGTACGCCCACGACGCGAGGCAGCTCGCCGAGCGAATCGACCGCTCCCTGTCCGGCGTGGTGCGCGGCCAGGTCACCATCTGCGTCGTGAACGGCGCGCTGACCTTCGTGGGGCTGCTGCTCTTCGGCGTGAAGTTCGCCTTCCTGCTCGCCACCATCGCCACGTTCTTCAGCCTCATCCCCATCTTCGGCACCATCCTCAGCTCGGTGCCCATCGTCCTCATCGCGATGGCGGATGGCTTCAAGAAGGGCCTGGCCATCCTGGTGTGGATCATCGGCATCCACGCGGTGGAGGCGTACTTCCTCAATCCCAAAATCATGGGGCAGGCCGCGCGCATCCACCCGGTCATCGTCGCCTTCTCCCTCATCGCGGGAGAGCGACTCTTCGGCCTCGTGGGCGCGCTCTTCGCCGTGCCCATCACCGCCATCCTGGTGGCCTGCTTCGACTACGCCCGCCTCAAGGCACAGCCGCAGTCGGTGGTGACGCTCCCTGCTTCCGAGCCTGTCTCCGGCGCCACCGGGCAACAGACGCCAGCGGCCTGAGCGCCTCTTCGCCTCACGGGGCGCCTACGGAGCCCCACCTCCGAGCGCCTTGGCGTAGTTCGCGAGCGAGCGGTTGTAGCGAGGCAGATGACGCGCCAGCGCCCCGAGCGCCAGCCCCACCGCCTCCCTCTCGCGCCCCGCATCCACGAGCGACAGCGCGAGGAACGCGGACACGGTGTCATCGAGTTCATCAGAACCAGTAGCCCGCTCAGCCGTGAGGAGCGCGACACTCTCCTCGACTTCGCCCAGATTGCGCAGCGTGCTGGCCAGTTGAATCACGGCCTGACGGCGAAGCCCGCCACTCAGCCCCGCCGCCAAGGCCTGTCGATACAGCGGCGCGGCCAACGCCTCCTGCCCCAGCGAGTCATGGGCCGATGCCCGCTCGAACAGCGCGCGCGGATGCCCCACGGGCAGCTCCGCCGACAGCGCTTCGACACGTGCGAGAAAGCCACCCGGAGCCTGGCCATCGAAAGAGGCCCACAGCTCCGCGATGCGCCGCTCCCACTCCAGCTCGGTCGTCGTCACCGCCCCAGCTTCGCAGCCCACCTGAAGGCACGAAAGCCACGAGGCAACGCAAGTCACCTCACTGACAGGCGGCGTCGCAGCGGGCCCCACGGCAGAAGGGGATGCAGCGTCCGCAGTCGATGGAGCCTTCCGGGCACTCACCCGTGCATCTCACACCGCGACAGTTCGGGCCCTCGTCCACGTGGGTGACGGCGGTGCCATCCCCGCAGCAGGCATTGGCGACACAGTCGTCATCCGAGTAGCAGGTGCGGTCGGACAGCACCGGAGGCGCGTCATCCAACGGCCCCAGCGGGTCCACATCGCATCCCAGTCCACCTCCGAGTGACACCCCGATGAGCAGGGGAAACAGCCGGACGAACATGGAACGAGACATGGACCCTCCGAGGGGTGTTGGGCTTATCGGTTCATCGAGCCGAGGAAGTCAGCGTTCGTCGGCGTCGGACGCATGTGCTTGAGCACGAACTCCATCGCGTCGATGGGCGTGAACGGATGGAGCACCTGGCGCAGCGCAGTGATGCGCACGAGATCGCCCGGTGACAAGAGCAATTCCTCCTTGCGCGTACCGGACTTGTTGATGTCCAGCGTCGGGAAGATGCGCTTCTCCATCAGCTTCCGGTCCAGGACGATTTCGGAGTTACCCGTGCCCTTGAACTCCTCGAAGATGACTTCGTCCATGCGGCTGCCGGTGTCGATGAGCGCGGTGCCGATGATGGTCAGCGAGCCGCCCTCCTCGATGTTGCGCGCGGCGCCGAAGAAGCGCTTGGGCTTGTGCAGCGCGTTGGCATCCACGCCGCCGGAGAGAATCTTTCCGGACGCGGGCACCACCGTGTTGTAGGCGCGCGCCAGACGCGTAATCGAGTCGAGCAGGATGCAGACGTCGTACTTCTGTTCGACGAGGCGCTTGGCCTTGTCGATGACCATCTCCGCCACCTGCACGTGCCGCGTGGCGGGCTCGTCGAAGGTGGAGGAAACGACTTCGCCCCGCACGCTGCGCTCCATGTCCGTGACTTCTTCCGGGCGCTCATCCACGAGCAGCACGATGAGGTACACGTCCGGGTGGTTGCGGCTGATGGCGTGCGCGATGTTCTGCAGCAGCACCGTCTTGCCGGCCTTCGGCGGGGCGACGATGAGGCAGCGCTGTCCCAGACCGATGGGGCAGAACATGTCGATGATGCGCGTGGTCATCTCCGACGACTCGTGCTCCAGCTTGAGCTTGCGCGTCGGATACAGCGGCGTGAGGTTGTCGAACAGGATGCGCTCGCGCGCCGCGTCCGACATCGGGTCCGTGAAGTTGACCTTGTCCACCTTCTGGAGCGCGAAGAAGCGCTCGCCCTCGCGGGGCTGGCGGATGGGACCCGTCACCGTGTCGCCAGGGCGCAGGTTGAACCGGCGCACCTGCGACGGAGACACGTAGATGTCGTCCGGGCTGGGCTGGTAGTCGCTGTCGGAGCTGCGCAGGAAGCCGAAGCCGTCGCTGAGCATCTCCATCACGCCTTCGGCGTGGACCTCGAAGCGCTTGTCGGCGATGCCGCCGAGCAGCGCGAAGATGAGGTCCTGCTTCTTCAGGCCCTGGTAGTTCTCGATGCCCACGTCGTGGGCCATCTTGGACAGGTCCGTGATCTTCATCCGCTTCAGGTCATTGAGCTTGATGACCTGCATCGGCGCGCCGTCGCGGCTGACTTCCGTGATTGCGGGCGCGTCGGGGACCTCCGGCGCGGGAGGCAGCGTGGCCGCCGGCGAATCGTCCTCTCCAGAGGAAAGACGCGCCTCCTGGATGTCGTCGTCGCGGACGGGACGGGAAATGGGGGTCAGGACCGGACGGGGCGGCTCGGCGCTCACCTCGGCCTCTGGCTCCGCGCTGACTTCCTCGTCGCGGCGGGGGCGACGGGTGCGGGAGGGCTTCTCGGTCTCTTCCCTTTCGGCGGTCTTCGCCGCCGCGCGCTTGCGACGGGGCTTGTCGTCGGCCTCGACGGGAACAACGACGTCGGCGGCCTTCTCTCTCGAAGTACGGGCTTTGCGCATGTCTGGAACGCTTGGGGATTGGTGGGGTGCCCGAGGACTCGGACGCTCGATTGCCGGGGGAGATTCCGCGCGGCCTCGGAAGCACCTTCCAGGAGGACAGCCGTACCGGAATCCCTGAACGGGACTGCGCGGGCGCGGGCCGGTGGTTTGGGGAAGAGATGGCGCCGTCGAAACTCCTGCGCCAATGAACCGCGCGGGGACGTTATTGACCCCCTCCTGGCCTGTCAAGGCATCTTGCGGGGCTTTGGCGCGGACTCTTCCTCTTGGAGCAACATGAGCCCGACGTCAGACATTTCCACCGTCACCAGGGACACTTCGGACCCGGGGACAGGACCCGGAAGGTCTCTTCGCGCTCCGTGAGCCCATGCCTCCGGTGTCCCGGGCAGCCCCGCACCACGGCTCGGGACGCGCCCTCACCCGCCGCGCGATTCCCAGCCTACGTCCCAGGGCGTATGCGAACCCCCAGGCCCGGACGTCCGGCGGCGGGCTCGACGCGATGTCGGGGGGACGCTCTAGATTGCGCGGCACTGGACACGCCCTCGCTGGGGGCGATTTGGGGTAAGGACCGCCCACCGTGGACGACTTCAAGACCGCCGAAGCACGAGCCCGCGAGCTCCGTCGTGAGCTGGCCCACCACAACCACCGCTACTACGTGCTCGACTCGCCGGAGATCAGCGACATCCAGTACGACACGCTGATGCGCGAGCTGCAGGGGTTGGAGGAGCAGCACCCCTCCCTGCAGACGCCGGACTCGCCCACCCAGCGCGTGGGCGGCGAGGCGGCCGACGAGTTCGGCCAGGTGGTCCACCGCGTCCCCATGCTCTCGCTCGCCAACCTCTTCGAGGACGAGGGCCTGGTCGAGTTCGACGAGCGCGTGCGCAAATTGCTGGGTCAGCCTTCTGTCACCTACGTGTGCGAGCCCAAGCTGGACGGGCTCGCCATCGCCCTGCGCTTCGAGAAGGGCATCTTCGTCCAGGGCGCCACGCGCGGCGACGGCACCACGGGCGAGGACGTCACGGGCAACCTGCGCACCATCCGCAGCCTGCCCATGGAGCTGTTCCCCCTGGACGGCGTGAAGGTGCCCGCGCTCCTGGAGGTCCGCGGCGAGGTCTTCATCCGCAAGGCGGACTTCCAGAAGCTCAACGAGAAGCGCGAAGAGGAGGGCGAGCCGCTGTTCGCCAACCCTCGCAACGCGGCGGCCGGAAGCCTGCGCCAGTTGGACCCGAAGGAGACGGCCGCGCGCCCCCTCTCCGTCTATCTTTACGAGTGCGTCCCCACCGAGGGCGTGCCCGCGTTCAAGTCCCACATCGAGAAGCTGGAGTACTTGAAGTCGCTGGGCCTGCCCATCAACCGCTATGTGCGCGCGGAGGGCATCGACGGCGTGCGCCAGGCCTATGACGCCTCATTGAAGGGCCGCCATGAGCTGCCCTTCGAGGTGGACGGCATGGTGGTGAAGGTGGACGACGAGGACCAGCGCAAGCGGCTGGGCCAGGTCTCCAAGAGCCCCCGCTGGGCGGTGGCCTACAAGTTCCCTCCGGAGGAGGAGTCCACGGAGGTGCTCGACATCGGCATCCAGGTGGGCCGCACCGGTGCGCTCACCCCGGTGGCACACCTCAAGCCCGTGAAGGTGGGCGGCGTCATGGTGTCGCGCGCCACGCTGCACAACGAGGACGAGCTGCGCCGCAAGGACGTGCGCAAGGGCGACACCGTCTTCGTGCGCCGCGCGGGCGACGTGATTCCAGAGATTGTCTCCACGGTGCTCTCCAAGCGTCCGGCGAGCTCCCAGCCCTTCGAGTTCCCCAAGCACTGCCCCGTCTGCGGCGCCGCCGCGGTGAAGGACGAGGACGGCGCGGTCATCCGCTGCACCGGCGCGTCCTGCCCCGCGCAGTTGGTGGAGAAGATCCGCCACTTCGCCAGCCGCATCGCCATGGATATCGAGGGCCTGGGCGACAAGCTGGCCGCGCAGCTGGTGGCCACCGGCACGGTGAAGACCTTCGCGGACCTGTACGCGCTCACCAAGCAGAAGCTCCTGACGCTGGAGCGCATGGGCGACAGGAGCGCGGACAACCTG
The DNA here is from genome assembly GCF_010894455.1 of Myxococcus eversor. Classification (GTDB taxonomy): domain Bacteria; phylum Myxococcota; class Myxococcia; order Myxococcales; family Myxococcaceae; genus Myxococcus; species Myxococcus eversor. The sequence continues at coordinate 126,332 of NZ_JAAIXY010000006.1, forward strand.
CTGGAGTCCCTGGAGCACTCCAAGGGCACCACCCAGCGCCGCTTCCTCTACGCGCTGGGCATCCGACACGTGGGCGACGCGACAGCCAAGGCGCTCGCCGAGGGCTTCCCCGACGTGCGCCAGCTCTTCGAGGCCTCACTGGACGACATCACCCGGGTAAAGGATGTGGGCCCCGTCATGGCCCAGGTCATCCACGCCTTCTTCCAGGAGCCCCAGAACCGGGAGGCCATCCTCGCCCTGCTCAACGCCGGGGTCTCCCCCGCCCCGCCCCAGGTGAGCACCGGCGGCCCCTTCCTCGGAAAGACGGTGGTGCTCACCGGCTCGATGACGGGTATGACTCGGGACCAGGCCAAGGAGGAGGTGGAGCGTCGGGGTGGGAAGGTGGCCGGAAGTGTCTCGCGCAAGACCGATTTCGTGGTGGCCGGGGACGATGCCGGCACCAAGCTGAAGAAGGCCCAGGAACTCGGGGTAAGAATCCTGGACGAGCAAGCGTTCCTGCAGCTTTTGCAGACGGACGCCAGAGGGTGAGGCTTTCAGTCCATGGGCGGCACGCGGCGGACAACGCTGCGCATCCAGGGCAAGGTGCAGGGCGTCTTCTTCCGGGAGAGCGCCCGTGTGGAGGCCACGCGCCTGGGCCTGGTCGGCTGGGTGCGCAACCGCCCGGACGGCTCCGTGGAAGCGGTGGTGGAGGGTGAGCCGGGAATGATGGAAGAATTCATCCGCTGGTGTCACCGGGGTCCGTCCCAGGCGCGAGTCGACAGCGTCGGGCACACGGACGCCGAGGCCACCGGCGAGTACAGTCACTTCTTCGTGGAGCGCACATCATGACGCCCTACGCGCTGGCATCCCTGCCGGCCATGCTGGGCATCCGGGCCGGTTCCAAGGTCTCCGTCATCAACCCGCCGCGCGGCTTCGTGCAGAAGCTCAATCCGCTGCCGGACGGGGTGGAGTTCCTGATTACGGCGGTGACGGGCCTGGATGTCATCCTCTTCTTCTCCCAGGACGCCCAGGAGTTGGTGCAGCGGCTGCCGGCGCTGGCGCGCGCCATGGCCCTCACCGGCGGCATCTGGGTCTGCTGGCCCGGCGGCGAGGGCGTGAAGACGAACCTCTCCGAGGACTTCGTGCGCCAGGCGGCGCTGGATATCGGCCTGGTCGACAACAAGATTTGCGTCATCGACTCGACGTGGACGGGCCTGAGGCTCGTGCGCCGGCCGCGCGGGCGATTGGACAAGCCGTCGGGCGGCAAGCAGGCCCCCGCCCAGGCCTGAGAACCCGCCAGGGAGGCATCCGGCATCTGCCCGACAGTGGATGGATGCCGTTTCTCGGCTTTACACGTGTGCCGGGGGCGTGAAAAACTCCCCGTGTTTCTGGGCGCTTGTGTGACACTCCGCATTGGCGAAGGTCACGCCCAGTCGTGAATTTTTGACGGGTTGCGTTCCCGGATACCTCCGGGCGCGTCGGCTGCGCCGGGGCTCCAGTCGCCCCCCCAAGGTGGCCCACTGAAGGGCACCGACCGGGTGTGGAAGGAAGGAGCGGGCGGCACGCGCGTGGTGGAGGACCTCGAACGCGGTTGAAGACAAGGCTCCGCCCGGCAGGGTGCCGGTCGCAAAGCGGAGCGACTAAATTCGGAGGAGCAGGCGGTGGTCCCCTTGGCCCTCGACAGCGTGATGCGAGCCGTACCCGGACAGACCGGGAAGGCCGTCCTGACTGGAGTGCCACCGGAGGCCGCCTCTCCCTTCGCAGCGTGCTCGGAGGCGCGGCGTCTTGCCGCCTCCCGTCCGGTGAGGTCCGCCCTACCGCGCGCGCGTCCAGGATTCGTCCATGAGCAGCATCCTCGTCATCAACGCCGCGGGTCGGGAGACCCGCGTGGCGCTCGTCGAGAACGGGCACATCGCGGAGTTCTATCTCGAGCGTAAGAAGGACAAGGGCGTCGTCGGAAATATCTACAAGGGCCGCGTGGTCCGGGTGCTCCCCGGCATGCAGGCGGCCTTCGTGGACATCGGCCTGGAGAAGGCCGCTTTCCTCTACGTCAGCGACGTCGTCTACGACCCGGACTTCGCCCGGGCCCAGTTCGAGCTGACGGAGGGGGAGCACGAAGACGCCCCCGACGTGCCCACCGAGTCCGAGGCCGATGCCGCCGAGGAGGCGGCCCGGGACGCGGGACCGAGCCACGTCGTCGACGTGGAGGCGGAAGCCGCGGAGCTGGCGGGTGAGGACCAGGCCCACCGCACCGAGTCCCTGCCGCGCGACACGCTCCTGGAGCTGGCGGCGAACGCTCCGTCCATCGAGCTGGCCCCTGGCGCCGAGGCCCCCGCTCCGGTCGGCGAGCCTTCCACCGAGGCCCTCACGGCGGTAGCCGAGGCGTCCGTGACGGTGGAGGTGACGGAGCTCACCGTGTCCGCCGGCGAGTCCGCGGCGCACGTGCTGGAGACGGCGTCCGTGGCCGTCGCGGTGCTCGAGGCCCCTGCCGCGGAGAGCCCGTCCGAGACTCCCGCCGAGGCCGCCGCGCCCCTGTCCGACGAAGATGCGGCCGCCGCGCTGGCCGTGGCGATGCTGCCGCCCGAGCCGCCGCCGCACGCGGCCACCGCGCTGAGCGAGCTGATTCCCTCTCCGACGGGCGACGAGGCGGCCGTGGCCGCGCGTCCGGCGGAGGTCTCTGGCGAGCGCCGCGCGCCGCGCGAGGCCCGGGAGGCGCGTGAGCCGCGCGCCAGGGAGAAGGAGAAGGACAAGGACAAGGGCCGGCACAAGGGCGACGAGAAGCGCCGGGACAAGCACGAAGAGGGCGGCAAGGAGAAGGTCAAGCAGCGCCGGACGGACAAGATTGAGGACTTGCTGAAGGTGGGCCAGGAGGTCGTGGTCCAGATTTCCAAGGACCCCATCGGCACGAAGGGCGCGCGCCTCACCTCGCACATCTCGATTCCGGGCCGTCAGCTCGTGTTCATGCCCACGGTGGACCACGTGGGCATCAGCCGCCGCATCTCCAACGAGAAGGAGCGCCGGCGGCTGCGTGAAATCGTGGACCGGCTGCGTCCGCCCGGGACGGGCTTCATCGTGCGCACGGTGGCGGAGAACGTGCCGCAGGAGAAGCTGGAGAGCGACATCCGGTTCCTCATCGAGGTGTGGAACCAGGTCGTCCGCAAGAACGAGAAGCGGGGCGGGCCGGGCATCCTGCATCCGGACCTGGACCTCATCCTGCGCGCCACGCGTGACTTGTTCGCGCACGACGTGGAGAAGCTCGTCGTCGACGACCGCGAGGAGTACGAGCGAATCCTCGGCTTCGTGACGGCGCAGGACCCGGCGTTGCGGGACAGGGTGGCGCTGCACGAGGGTGACGACACCGTCTTCGACGCGTACGGCATCGAGCAGGAGCTGCAGCGCGCCACGCAGCGCAAGGTGTGGCTGAAGAGCGGCGGCTACCTCATCATCGACCAGGCCGAGGCGCTCACCGCCATCGACGTCAACTCGGGCCGCTACGTCGGCAAGAAGAGCCTCGAGGAGACCATCACCAAGATCAACGTCGAGGCGGCCAAGGAGATCGTCTACCAGCTCCGGCTGCGCAACATCGGCGGCATCATCATCTGCGACTTCATCGACATGGAGAAGGCGCAGAACCGGGACAAGGTCTTCAAGTCGCTGCAGGAGGCGCTGGGCCGCGACAAGGCGAAGACGAACGTGCTGCGCATCTCCGAGCTGGGCCTCGTGGAGATGACGCGCAAGCGCGTGCGCGAGTCCATTGGCCGCGTGCTGCACGAGGATTGCCCGTACTGCGACGGAAACGGCTTCGTGAAGACGGCGACCACGGTGGCGTACGAAATCTTCCGAGAGATTCGCCGGGAGGCGCCGGGCTACAAGGACTCCACGCTGGTCATCAACTGCAACGCGGAAGTGGCGCGCCTGCTCCAGGGCGAGGAGCGCAACGAGCTGCGGCACCTGATGGACCGGTACAACAAGTCCATCCAGGTCAAGGCGCAGCAGAACTACCACCGCGAGCAATACGACATCTACGGACGCTCGGCCACGGGGCCCGAGCACAAGGTGGCCTCGTCGCCGGGCTCGGGTGATGGCGAGCTGGCGATGCAGCATCGCAAGCCGGACAGCGGCGGCTTCGGACGCCAGGACCAGAACCGCCGCGGCGGTGGCAGGGACCGGGACCGTAACGGTGGTGGTGAACGGCGGGATGACCGGGGTGGTGGCGGCAGCGGTGGTGGTGGCGGTGGTGGCCGACGCCCGGAGCGCGGCGGGGACCGTCCTCGCGGAGACCGGGGCGGCGAGCGCGGTGGTGGCGAGCGCGGCGACCGGGGTGGGGAGCAGCGCGGTGGTGGCGAGCGCGGTGAACGCGGCGGTGGTGAGCGCGGAGAGCGGGGCGGCGAGCGCGGTGAACGCGGCGGCGAGCAGCGCGGCGAACGTGCGGACCGTGGTGGCGAGCGCGGTGGCGGCGAGCAGCGTGGCGAACGCGGCGAGCGCGGTGGTGGCGAGCGCGGCGACCGTGGAGAGCGTGCGGACCGTGGCGGTGAGCGCGGCGAGCGCCGTGGCGAGCGCGGCGGTGGTGGCCAGGGCTCGTCGGGCGGAGGCGGCAACGAGGGCGGTGGCGGCTCGACGCCTCCGGCCTCTTCTGGCCAGGGCGGCTCGGAGCCCTCGGGCGGCACGACCTGATGAACCACGGTGGGGTGGGTGATGCCAACGCATCCCCATCCCGCCGAGTCCCCGCCTCGTTGAGCGGCGGGGGCTGAGCTTGACGCCGCCCTCTTTCGCGAGAGGGCGGCCTGCCCCAGGCTCGAGGCCGGGGCGAGTTCGGGACTTCGTTCGCTAGAGCCAGGCGCTCGCGCGCGGACTCCCACCCGCCAGCTCTTCCGGCGACCAGGTGACGTGGTTCGAGCCTGGAGCGACCGTCAGTCCTCCGTCGTGACATCCCCAGGACGCCGCACCAACGCACCCCAGCTCCGCTTCGAGGGCCGAGTCAGTGCCAGCTTCTCACCCCCTTCCCACCCTCCGGGCCGGGCGGAGATGTCGGGAGGTGTGCCCCGAACAGCGGCGTCACGGGGTGGGCTGGCCCAGGAGGCTCCGGTTTGGCTAGCCTTGCGGCTCCATGTCGCGGAGCGTCGTCGGCTTCCCTGCCCCACTTCAGTCCCGGATGACCCTCAGCTCCGCTCCGCTCGAAGCCTCCCGCAGCCCCTTCATCCCCTGCCTTCGAGGGGCCCGCCCCTTCGTGGGCTGGCGCACCTGAGGCTGGCCGTGGCTCCGTCTCCCTTTTCGTGGCTCAGAACCACCCGGGACCGGCTGCGGGACTGGGCCCTGCGCGTCTGGGCCCCCGTGGAGGGAACGCAGGTGGGCCGCTTCGCCACGGACACGGTGCTCGCGGCGAGCACCGTGACTCAGGGGTTTCGGGGGGAGAATCTCCGGCTTCGCGCCGCCGCCCTCACCTACATCAGCATGTTCTCGCTGGTGCCCTTGCTGACGGTGGGCCTGGTGCTGCTGAACGCCTTCCACCAGGACCGCTTCGAGGAGCGCCTGCGCTCCGTCGTCCGCGAGCTGCTCGCGCCGGGAGTCCAGGAGAAGTCCGCCGCGGTGCTCAACCGGCTGCTGGACCAGGGCAACTCGGTGGCCATCGGCAGCATCGGCTTCCTGGCCATCCTCCTGTCCGCCGGTTCGCTGCTGCGCCACATCGACGGCGCGGTGAACGAGCTGTGGGGCATCCGGCGTCAGCGCCCGTGGGGCATCCGCCTGCTCATCTACGCCGGGCTGTTGCTGCTGGGCCCCATCTTCCTGGCGGCGTCCTTCACCGGAACCCGGGCGGTGCGCGGCGTGCTGCAGAGCCTGCCGTATCCCGGGGCCTTCATCGCGCTGGGCACCACGCTCATCGCGGTGGTGGGACTGACGATGCTGTACTTCTGGACGCCCTACGCACACGTGCGGGTGCGCTCCGCCCTCGCGGGAGGACTCGTCGCGGGGCTCGGATGGATGGTGGCCAAGTCCCTCTACGCCGAGTTCGCCGCGCGCAGCTTCCAGTACAACCTGCTCTATGCCTCGCTGAGCGCCCTGCCCCTCTTCCTCGCGTGGGTCTACGTGAGCTGGCTGCTGCTGCTCTTCGGCGCCCGGCTCTCCTACGCCGTCGAGCACACGGCGTTCCGGGACTCGCTCTTCGCGTTCGGCACCCATCCCCGCGCCCACGAGCTGGTGGCCTCCCGCATCGCCCAGGAGACCACCCTGACGTGGGTGGACGGAGGCCTGGCCCCCACGCCTCGGGAACTGGCGACCCGACTGCGGGTCCCCGAGTCGCTCGTCCACGAAGTGGTGGACCGCATGGAAGCCGCGGGCCTCCTGGAGCGCCAGCGCCGGGGAGGTCTGCGGCCCGCCAGGGACCCGGCCTCTCTCACCCTCGCCGACACCACCCTCGCGGTGCACGGGGTGATGATTTCTGGAGGCGCGGATACCTGGGATGGTCCGCGAGCCTCGGGCTTCGAGCAGGTAGAGCACTTCTTCCAGGAGGCGGACTGCCTCGGCGTCGAGCGCCTGCGTCAGACCCGGTGGACCGACCTGGTGGCGCCCCTGCGGCCCGAACTGGCCGAAGCGCCCCCCTCGGCGCCCGCCAAGGTGGCGGCAGGCGGAAATCCGTAAAGTTTCTAGGTGGTTGGGAGTCCACCCAGCTTGCAGTGCCGGCGCGTTCTGTTATGTTTTCCTGATTCACCACGGGCCACAGTGCCCTGTCGCCAAGGGGTCACCGGGTTTGCGGGAGCGTCCGATGCTCAAGTCCGATCTGATCAACATCCTCGTGGCCAAGCGGGGCGTGACGCAGAAGCAGGCTGAGGCCACCATCGAGACGATTTTCGAGTCGATGAAGGATGCCCTCTGTCGCGGCGAGAACATCGAGATTCGCGGTCTCGGCGCCTTCCACGTGAAGAACTACCAGGGCTACCAGGGACGCAACCCGAAGACGGGTCAGGTCATCCCGGTGAAGCCCAAGCGTGGCCTGCTCTTCCGCACCGGCAAGGAGCTGCGCGACAGGGTCAACCGTCCCGCCCCCCAGCAGGCCCAGAGCGATTTGCCCTCCCCTGAGACCAAGAGCTCCGGCAGCACCGGCACGGGCCTCTGAGTCGACTCAGGACCCCATCGGCACGGGCGAAAGCCTGCCGATGGGCCGAATCTGAAGGGCCCCGTCCAGCTCCCCATAGGTGAGCACGGCCACTTCGGGAAACGCCCCCTCGCAGAGCCTCCGCAGCGACCGCCGGACGTCTGGCGCGGTGAGCAGCACGGCTTTTCCGCCGGTGGCCACCTGTCGGACGCCTTCCAGGATCTCCGCCACGCGCTCCGGGTCTGGCGCGGGTCCTCGCTGACTGGTGGACCGCAGGATTTCCTCCACCTCCGGGTCCACGAGGTATGCGTACAGCGGCCCGGTGGGCGCGAACTTGTGGCTGAGGTAGCGGCGCAGGGCCTGGCGACAACGCTCGGCGAGCGCGACGGCGTCCCCTTCCGTGGTGGGTGAGACGAGCGCCTCCAGGATGGCTCGCAGGTCTCGAATGCTGACGCCCTCCTGGAGGAGCTTTCGCAGCACGTCCGCCAGCAGCGGCAACGGGACTTTCTGCAGCGCCTCCTTCACCAGCATGGGCGCACGGGGCTCCAAGCCATCCAGCAGCCCCTGGACATCCTGGAGTCCCAACAGGTCCGCGGCCCGGCTCCGCAACACGCCTCGCAGGTGGTCCGCGAGCAGCTCGTCGGGACGAAGGACCTGGACCTGCGCGAGTTCAACCGGTCCCCGGCCGGCTTCAGGAATGTGGCTGATGGTCCTCCCCGTCGAGGGCTCCACCGCCGGGTCCGCCTTCACCTGGAGGAACGCGAGCTCGTCGGGAGGCGCCAGCGCATAGAGCCCCTCCACGCGCACCTGTCCGCCTCCGGCTGGCACTTCATCCACCAGGATTCGGTACTCGCCAGGAGACAGGTATGCGGCCTGTGTCCGCACCCGGATGCCAGGGATGCGCACCCCCAGCTCGAAGAAGAGCTCGTCGCGCACGGTGTTCAACGTCTTGTGGACGAAGGCACCAGCGGACGCCTGGGCCAGCGCCGTCAGGTCCGGCGCGAGGTCCAACGTGAGGGGAGACACGCCCACCGGCACCACGGCGCTCTCTGGAGCCGCGCCTTCCTTCTCCGAGTCCCCCGCCTTGGAGCCTGTCGCGGCTCCTCCCCCCTTCGCCGCCTCTCCCCGAGGAACACCGCGCTTCAGGGCCCGACCCAGTCCGACGAGCCCTGCCGCCAACAGCAGGAAGGTCAGGTGCGGCATGCCCGGCATCAGCGCGAGCGCGACACACAGTCCGGCAACCACCCAGAGTGTCCGGGCGTCCCCGAAGAACTGCGAACCAATCTCAGAGCCCAGCGAGTCGTCCTCGTGCTCCGACGCGACCCGGGTGACGACGAGGCCCGCCGCCACGGTGATGCACAGGGAGGGCACCTGGGAGACCAGGCCATCACCGATGGCGATGAGCGCGAAGGTCGACGCGGCTTCGGAGAGCGTCATCCCGCCTTGAAGTACGCCGATGAGCGAGCCACCGAGCAGGTTCACCGCGACGATGACGAGGCCCGCGATGACGTCTCCCTTCACGAACTTCATCGCGCCATCCATGGCGCCGAACATCTGCGACTCCCGCTCCAGGTCCCTCCGTCGTTTCCGGGCCTGGGCCTGGTCGATGGCCCCCGCGCGCAGGTCCGCATCAATGGACATCTGCTTGCCCGGCATCGCGTCCAGGGTGAACCGGGCGGACACCTCCGCGACGCGCTCGGCTCCCTTCGCCACCACCAGGAACTGGACCAACGAGAGGATGGCGAACACCACGCCGCCGACGACGTAGTCCCCCTGCACGACGAACTCACCAAACGCCTGGATGACGTCGCCCGCGTGTCCCTCCGCCAGCGCCAGGCGCGTGGACGAGACATTGAGCGCCAGCCGGAACAGCGTGGTGAACAGCAGCAGCGAAGGAAAGGACGTCACCTTCAGCGCGTCCTTGGCTCGCAGCGACGCCACCAGCAGTGCCACCGCCGCCGCCAGGTTCACCGCCAACCCCACGTCCAGCAGCCACGCCGGCAGGGGAATGATGAGCGCTCCCAGCACCGCGGCCATCGCCACCGCCAGCACGAGGTCCGACGAGCTGCGCACCTTCATCAACCACTTCGCGAGCACCTTCATGATGTCTGTCTCCGTGCTGCTTCGTCCGCGTCCCGCGACTCCATCGCCGTGCGCAAGACGACCGCCGCGGCCTGGTACAGCTCTTCGGGAATGGGCTCCCCGATGTCGTAGTGAATGAGGCTTCGCGCCAACGGGATGTCCCGCACCACCGGCACCCCGAGCCGCTGGGCCTCCTCCCGAAGCGCCAGCGCGTCTTCCTCTCGCGCTTTCGCCACGAGGTAGGGCGCCTCGCTCTCCCGAGCGTCGTAGCGGATGGCGACCGCGAGGTGCGTCGGGTTGACCACCACCGCCGTGGCCTTCCCCACCCCGCGCGCCGGGCCCCCCTGAGCCAGTTGGCGGTGCAGGGCCCTGCGCTGTCCCTTGTGGCGCGGGTCCCCTTCACTCTCCTTGTGCTCACGCTTCACTTCTTCGCGACTCATCATCAGCTCGCGCAGATGACTCCTCCTGGCGAGCACGTAGTCCCCGATGCCCAGCACCAGGAGCACCCAGGCCACGCGGCGAATCAGCGCCACGAGCTGCTCCAGCATGAGTGGCAGTCCCTCACGCCCGGCCAGCCAGGCCGTCCTCAGCGCGTCCGGACCGACCGACTCCACGTCACTCCAAACAAGGCCTCCCACCACGGCCACCACCACCAACGCCTTGCCCAACTCCTTCAGGGGTTTCACGCTGAAGAGGCGTTTCAGCCCCGACGAGAGACTGACCCGCTCCAGCTTCGGCGCCACATGGCTCGGGTCCATTTCCAAGCCCACCGTGGCCATGGAGACCGCCAGTGACGCGGCGAACGCGCCCCCCAGCGCGGGCGCGCTCAGGCGCACGAAAATCCAGAGCCCTTCTTCCAAGGCACCCGTGTGCTGCTGCTCCAGGAACAGCCTCGACGTCCACTCCTCGAGCCGAGAGGACATCCCGAGCGCTCCCGAGCCGAAGCCAAGCACTCCGCCCAAAGTCACGGCGCTGGAGGACAACAGTCGGCTGCGGGGAATCTGCCCCTTGCGGCGGGCCTCGCGCAGTCGTCGGGCCGACGGCAACTCCGTCTTCTCTCCACTCATTGCGCCAGGGTCCCCAGCAACGAGAGCGCCCCCTCCGTGGAGAGCACCTCCGCCAGCAGTCGCTCACACAGCAACCCGATTCCCAGCCACAGCACCACGCCGCCCCCCAGGATTCGCAGCGGAGCCCCCAGTTCTTGGAGATTCACTTGCGGCGCCGCGCGCGAGGCCAAGGCCAGGAAACAGTCCACCGCCAGCATCGCCGCCGCCATCGGCGCCCCCACCGCCAGCCCCGTGGCCAATGCCCCACCCGCGAGGACGACGACGTGCAATGTCGCCGCTTCCGTGGGCACGAAGGCCCCCAGCTTCACCACGCCAAAGCCACGCACCAGTGCTCCCAGGACCAGGGGCGCCACGGCCCCCGACGTCGCCAGTCCCACCAGCAGGTGGTAGAGCCCCTCGCCCGTGGCCGACTCCCGGCTGCCCGCGAGCGGCAGGCTCGCCTCGGCGGACGTCCCACGAAGCAGGTCGATGAAACGTCCACCCATTCGCGCCGCATCGAACGGCAGCGCCGCGACCAGCCCCACCGAGATGCCATAGGCCAGCTCGCGCAACACCAGGCCTCCCAACTCCAGCGACGACGTCACGGGCTCCGCCGTACCAACGCCTCCCTCCGCGCGCAGAAAGAGCGACAGCGACAACACCCACCCCAGTCGCACCGTGGTGGGCGTGGCCTGTCCCCCCAACAGCGGGCACAGGAAGGCCACGGGCAGAAGCCGGGCGGCACACAGCGCCACCGCGACGGCATCCGGGCCCAGCGTCTCCAGTTGAGCGCGCAGCAACTCCAGGTTCATGCCGACACCTCGGAGATGAGCATCAGGAGTTGGTGGGTGAATCGCGTGAGCTGCGCGGCAATCCAGGGCCCCGCGAGCACCAACGCCACTACCGCCGCACACAGCTTCGGCACCACGGACAACGTGCTTTCCTGAAGCTGCGTCGTCGCCTGGAACAGACTCGAAAGGAAACCCACCACCAGGCTCGCGCCAATGGGTGGCAAGGACGCGAGGACCATCAACAACAAGGCCTCACGTCCCAGGCTCAACAACACATCCTGGGTCATCGCATCACCGGTAACCAAGGATGAGGCCGCGCGCGAGCAGCGACCAACCATCCACGGCCACGAAGAGAAGAATCTTGAAAGGCAGACTCACCTGACTGGGCGACAGCGTCTGCATCCCCAACGCGAGCAACACGTTGGCGATGACCATGTCGAGCACCAGGAACGGGAGGAACACGAGGAAGCCAATCTGAAAGGCCTCCTTCAACTCGGTGAGGACGAAGGCCGGAATGATGACGAAGAGGTCCGTCTCCCGCACCGCGTCCATTTCCTCCGGGGGACGAAGCTCCCGCGCCAGATCCACGAAACGAGCCCGCTCCTCGGGGCTCCCATGCTTCACGAGAAAAGCTCGCAGCGGCTCCGCCACCCGGGCCGCGGCCTCGAGAATCTTCACGCCGGAGCCGGCCTCCAGGTCCTGATAGGCGAGCTGCCCCGCGTCGTACGTCCGCTCCATCACCGACGCCATGATGTGGCCCGTCAGCACCGCCGCCAGCCCCGTCAACACCAGCGTGGGTGGTGCCTGCTGGGTCCCCATCGCCGAGCGCGCCAGCGACAACACCACCGCGATTTTCGAGAAGCTCGTCAGCATCAACACCGCGAACGGCAACAGAGACATCACCGCCAACATCCCCATCATCGACAGCGGGCTCCCCGCGAAGGACTGCTGGCTGAGCGAGCCTTCCGACGCCACGGCCAGGACTGGCGAGAGAACTCCCCAACCGCCCGTCATGACCGCATCCCCTTGCGGAGCCCACGCCCCGGGCGCGGTCGACGCGCCTGAGCGAGCATCCCAGGTTCCACCTCCCGCTCGGGCAGCGCATGGACTTCCGCGAACGCATCTCCGAAGGCCACGAGAAATCCCCGTCCTTCGACCTCCACCAACGCAAGGCCACAGCGAGGAGAGAGCCCCGCGCGGGAGATGACCTGCATCCGCTCCACGCTCGCCACACGTGCCTCCGAGGCGCCCCGTCGAAACCACCACCAGCCCAGGCCACTGAGTGCCCCCAGCACCAGGAGCCAACGAGCAGTGGCCACCACGGAAACGCCGCCCAGGGGCCCCAGCAAGGCCAACCCGAGGACGAGCAGCGTCGCGACCTGAAGACGGGCGCGAGGCGAGAGCGAAGCGTTCGGAATGCGCATGGGCTCACTCACGGCAACAGGGCCAGGACACGGGCACCCACCTCGCCCTCCAGGTCCACCAATTCGGCGCGCGCCACCACTCGGTCTCCCACGCGCAACAACACCGGCTCGCTGGCATTGATGTGCAGCGGAAGCAGGACCCCCGGCCTCAACGCCGCCAGTTCGGAGAGCGGGACCAGCACCCGCGTCAGCTCCACTTCCACGTCCACCGGAAGCGGGGGAATGCCCTCACTCCGTTCATTCACGACCACCATGTTCGACTCCTGGAAATGCGCGCGGACACGCGCGCGGGTCAGCGAGAAACCCTCGGGCTGAAACGTCCCCGAGAGAGAGAAGCCCCGGGCCACCAACCTCCCGGGGCCGAAGAGGCGGGTGTCCTCGCGACGCACGCCCTCGAAGACGACGACGTCCCCCACCGCGAGCGCGTCCATCGCCTGCGGCGACAGCGGCGTCTGTCCAAGGAGGCACCTCAGCTTGAGCGTCGCGGCGAGCACTTGCGGAGCGGCGCCCGTGACTCGCTCCACGGGAAATTCCTGAGCCACGCCCTGAAGCACGGAAGCAGGCAGCAACAACCGTCCGCCCGCGCGCACCTGCCCCACCGTCACATCCAGCTCCACGCCCACCAGCGACTGTCGTCCCCGCAGACGCAACGCGACGTCTTCACGCCGCATCGTCAGCCCGGACAGGCGCGGCGCCAGGGCCGGATACAGCGGTGACTTGGAGCGCACGGCGGAGAGCGCCACCAACACCAGGTACGCCAGCGTCGCCTCTTCCAGTCGCGCCAGCTCAGTCACCGCCCCGGACCTGCCTCCTGACCCGGCGATTCGCTCCAACGCGGCGACCGCCAGCGCGGGCTCCAACTCCAGCACGGCCACGCTTCCCACCGCCGACAGCTCCAACAGGATGAAGACCGCGGGCCTCGACAGCCCGTTCGGAGACAAGACCACGGCATCCAACAGCCGGGCCTCCGCTGACACCGGACACCCCAGCTCCCGACCCAACGCCTCACAGATATCGCCCAGGGCCTCACGCCCGAGTCCGGCTACACGGGGCCGTCGCGAAAGCATGAGGTGCGCTCGGCTCAACCGGCGCGACCCCAGCCGACGCAGTCGACGAGGCACGGGAGGAGACAGGGAGGGCTCGGTATCGGGGTTCATCGAAGGGTCGTGAGCGGCAAGAGGTGACACCCCGCTCGTGCACGCCCCTCGCCATGAGGCGCGCTCGTGTTGGCGCGGGTTTGCGGTGCATCGGCATCCGCACGCGGGATGCCGGGTACGCGAGCCAGGACGGCTACACGCGAGGAGGTCAGCGCGTGGCTTCCCGGATGAGTCGCTCCGCGAGCGCGGCCAGCAGCGGCGGAGCCAACGGGTCCGAGGGTTCCTCCTTCCGGCCAGGAAACAGGGTCCGGTGATAGGGCGGGAGGCGCCGGAACACCTCCTTGCGAAGCGGCTCCGGCACCTCATCCATCAAGGCCTTCAGCCGGGCCGCCGCGTCGCTCCGCTCCCCGAACTCCTTCGCGACCTTCGCCTGTCGCTGGGCCGAGGGCATCGCGACGATGCACCGCAGGTGCGCTTTCGCTCGCTTCAAGGCCTCCGTTCCCAGCCCTTCCAGAAGCTCCTCGGCCCGCTCTCGCCCCAGGACCCACGTCACCAGCGCATAGCGCTCCAGCGGGAGAATCGGAGGCTGACGCCGAATCGTCGTCGCCTGCTCCGCCAGCGGAACTGGCGCCCGAACTGACAGAGCCTCCTCCGTCGGAACAAGCAGCGGCTCCCGCACCGGAGCAAGTCGCGGCTCGTCCACTGGCGCGAGCGTCGGCTCCCGCGCTGGAGCGGACACACCTCTCCTCGCCGGGCGCGAGGCCCGGCCCACACGTGTCGCATCCATGATGAGAACCTCCGTTGCCTGCTCAGGCGACCTTGCGAGTCGCTCCAGGAGAGAGCACGGGACGCGCGGGCACTGGCGGCGCGGGAGGCACCAGGCTCCGCTCTCGATAGTGGCGCATCCGCAGCGTCACCCACACCAAGGCCCCTGACAGCCCCGTCACCAACACGCCCAGCACGGCAAGCAACCACCGCAGCCTGGACAGGGACGACAGTCCACTCGCCGGAGCCACCTCCACCCTCACGGGAACCTCGTCCACCAGCAGCGATACCGACTCCGAGGAGAGCCCTTCCACTCCTCCCGCCAGGAGCGCCTTCAAGACGTCCGAGGACTTCCGCACCCTCGCCGCGCTGCCCGGAGTCACGCGCAGCATCGCCGAGGCCTTGGAAGGCACCGCGACCTGCCCGGGCCTTGGCACGGGAGGCACCACCAGATGGACGCGCGCCAGCAGCACACCCTCCACGGATTGAAGCGTCTTCTCCAGGCCCCGCTCCAGCACCCTCACCCTGCACACCCCCTCTTCCACCGGCGTGCGCACCAGGCCTCCACCGCCAAAGACGTCACAGCCGACCTCCGCCGCCGGCCTCGGCAGCCCCAGCTCGGCGAGCACTCGCACCGCATCCGAAGACTGGTCTCCCGTGACTTCGATGGCCCAGGAGGGCTTCTTGCCCCCCTCGGGCACCTTGCGCGCATCAAGGCCGCGCTCGATGAGCACGGATTGCAGCTCGTTGGCCTGTCGCTCATCCAGGCCGTGCTGGATGCGCTCCCGGCACGCGGTGACGAACATGAGACACACGAAGAGAAGCCAGCGTCGGTCACTCGAAGCCATGCGCACGCGCGCCTCAAACCTGCGTCTGGAGGACCTGCTTGACGCCACCGGTCGCCTTCTCGACGACCTTGCCGGCGAGGTCGAGCTCCTGGCTCGCCCGGTAGACCTGGGCCTGCAACGCGAGCAACTCCCCGGGCGTGAAATCACGCCCCGACTCCGCCATCTCCATGATGCGGTCCAACCGCTTCTGCGCCTGCCCCACCCGCTCCAAGGCCCGCGCGGCGTGCTGCTCTCGCGCCGTCTGGACGGAGTCCACTCGCGTCCCCTTCTTCACTTCCGCGCATCCCGCGGAGGCCTGCGTCCCTTCGGCTCGCGTCACGCCACGCGAGGCCTCGACGGCCGGACGCGCCGCGCCTTCTGTCGTCACCGACGGCGTCGCCTCTCTCGCCGTCCCTCGGGCGCCCTCCAGCACCTCGCCGAATCGCTCCCGGCCGGGCTCCACCGACGCCGGGCCCGCGCCTCCCACTGCGCCCACCTTGTCCACGCTCATGGCTCGCCGCGCTCCTCTCAGCGGATGTTGTTGATGGCGGCCTTCGCCGAGTCGTGGCGGACCTTCATGATGTTCGAGATGGCGTTGTGCTCACGGCTCTCCCGCTGCATCTCGTTCTGGAGCTGCAGATAGGCCGCGTTGAACTTCTGGCCATCCGCGCTGAGCGCCTTCTGCGCCTCCAGCAAATCCCACGCGTCCCCGTTGCCCGTCGGCGCCCCCAGTGAAGCTCCCGCGCCCGACGTGGACGTGGACGACGTGGACGCACCCGATGCGGTCGTCGTCCCCATCGGCACCACCGAGGAGATGGCCATCTTCGTGCTGGAGACAGCCGCGCTCAGGATGGGGCCCTGCGGAATCATCCCGCCCACGATTCCCGCCCCCTTGCTCACCACCTGATGCGCCGCGTGCGCCAGCACCGTGCCGAAGTCGTTGCGCGGCGTCTGCCGGGGCATCGTGGCGGTGATGTTGAGGGACTGAAGCCTGCGGTGGTTCGGTTCCAAGTGCTGCCTCCGGCGACGGGATGCCGGCGGGGCTGTTCAGGCGACGTGCCAGCCGAAAACCCAAGCAATCCCGCGCGCCTGGGCACGACACGCACGCGCACGAAACTCCAAGGCCCGGGAAGAGCGTCCAGCCGATGGGACGGCGCCGCGCGGACGGAAACTTGCCTCGCACGCAGCCTGCCTCAGAGTTGTCGCACCCTGTCGCAGTCGTGAGGAGCCGAGCCGATGCACACTTCCAATGGTGGCCCCCCCATCGCCGAGCGCTTCCACCCGCGCGTCGAGGCGGCCCTTCCCGTGAAGGTGCTCCTGCCCGGACGCGCCGTCATGGCTCGCGCCCGAGACGTCTCCATGGCGGGCCTGTTCCTGCTCGCGCACCCCGGTGACGCCCAGCGCGAGCTCACGCTGAGCCTGCCGCTGCCGGGCGACAAGGAAATCGTCACCACCTGCACCATCCGCCGCCGCGAAGCGGACGGCGTGGCCCTGGAGTTCGGCGAGCTCGACTGGGACGACCTCATCGCCCTGGCGCGCTTCCTCCACCCGCGCCTGCCCTGAGCGGGGACGTCCCTCCCCGTCGCGTCAGGCCTGCTCCGAGCGGGGCGGCGCCTGGCGCAGCCGCTCCACCAGCGCCATCAGCTCCGCGCCTCGGAAGGGCTTGTGGATGTAGCCGTCCGCGCCCGCCAGCGTGGCGCTCTCCATGTCCGACTTCTTCGCCTTCGCCGTGAGCATGTAGAGCGGCACCGTCGCGGTGACGGGGTCGCTCTTCAGGATGCGACACGCGGAGATGCCGTCGAGCTGCGGCAACACGACATCCATCAGGATGAGATTGAAGCTCCGGCTGCGCGCCAGCTTCAGCCCCTCCAGCCCGTTGGCCGCGCACACCACCTCCACGGAGCCGTCGCTCAACATCGAGCGCACCAGCTCCCGGATGACCGGTTCGTCCTCCACGAGCAGGATGAGGAAGGGTGCCTGGGACATGCCAACCATGTTTCTCCGGCGCGACTCTGAACCTCAGAGGGACGATGCTTCGCGGGCGCGCCACCCCCACTGCCGGTGCCACCTGCCGCGCGCGGTATAGCCCCGCCGACACCACCCACACCAGGGTCGCCCCATCATTTGTGTGGAGCACCATGCATCGGTCCTCTGTAAGCCCGTGGCCGCGGGGACGCCCGACTTCCGCGCCCGCCCACCCATCAGCCTGTCTGACAGAGGGATGAAGCCGCCTTCCCCTCCCGCCTTCCCCCACCCAAGAACCATCTCCACCCCGCCCCTGGGGGCGTCGGGTGATGGGGGGCCTGGGGCGCTATGATGGGTCCGAAATGGCCGCAAAACTAGAATGTCCAGAGTGCAGGGGCACGGTGGAAGGGGACGACTTCCAGTGCGAGCACTGCGGGTTGCTCCTGGACCCGGAGCAGGCCAGCGGGGAGTACATCATCACCGAGCCCACCATCGTCCGGGCCCTGCTCTCTCCGCCCCAGCGCAGCAGGACCATGGAGGTGCCCAGGCCGCCCCCTCAGCGTCCAGCGGCGCACGACCTGGCCACCGCGCGCTTCACCGTGCCCATGGACGCGAACACCGTGCCCCACCTGCGCGCCGGGCTGGACATCGCGTTGCAACCCCTGCACCCGTTCGAGGCGCACATCGCGTCCTTCGTCGACGGAGTCCACGCCGTCCCCCAACTCGCGCTCGCGGCCCGGCTGCCTGAAATCGAGGTGAAGGTCGTCCTCAAGGCCCTGCTGGAGCGAGGGGTGCTGGAGTTGCACCGCGCGCCTGTCAGCCCGCCCCGGCGCAGCCGCACGGAGGAGCTTCCCCTGTTGGACGGCAGCGAGTTCCTCACCCCGGAGGCACCCGGGTTCGACGACCTGGAGCCCTCCACGCTCCAGGAGGAGGACGCCCCCACGCTCGTCGGGGAGCGGCCCGCCATGCTCATGGCCCTGGGCGCGGAGGAGGACGACCTGTCTCCCATGGCGCTCGGCGACGAGGAGCCCCTCACGCATCCCGCTCCACGCCCCCCAAGGGCCACCGCGCCCGGCGAGCGGCCCCGCCCGAGCGCCCCGCCCACGTCACGCCCACAGCCGACTCGCAACATGCGGCCCGCCGTCGGTCAGGCCTCTTCGCCTGGCGCTGTCGCCGAGCACGTCACCCATCCCAGCACGCCCGCGCCGCCCCCGAGAGCGCCTCAGGCCCCACCACCCTTGCCCGCCACTTCGCGCACCGGACCCGCTCCGGCGACGCGAGGAGGCCCTGGCGGGTTGGGCGGGTCGAGCCGCGTCGTCGCCCCCCTCTCCGTGACGGCCCCCGCCGTGGCGCCGCTGCCTCCTCGTCCCGCACCGGCCCCGCGCCTCACCGCGAGCTCGGCGCCCACGCTGCCCGCCGCGCCCTTCCCCTCGACGGCGAGCCCCACGCCCGCCGCCCCCGAACGCGCGCCGCGCCCCGCGCGCCCCACCCTGCCCCTGGACGCGCCCGTGCCCGTGTCGGCGACGGAGGACTTCCTCCAGCGCGCGGTGCGGCTGGAGCGTGGAGGCCACGTGGACCGCGCCATCGAGGTCCTCACCAAGGCCATCGACCAGGCACCCGAGGCCGCGGCGCTCCACAGCAAGCTCGCCCTCATCCTCGTCCACCAGCGCAAGGACTACCTCCGGGCGGCGAAGCTGCTGGAGCGCGCGGTGGAGCTGGAGCCGGGCAACACCGTCTTCCAGCAGAATCTCCTGAAGGTCACCGGACTGGCCGCGGCCTCCGCCGGTGAGCGCAAGGACCGCGGCAAGCCCGGCCTCTTCGCCCGCCTCACCGGCAAGCGGAGCTGAGCGGCCCGCCGCTCAAGGAGCGCCGTTGTCCAGCAGGCGCTCCGCCTCCTCCAGCGAGAAGGCCAGGTGCGCGTCGTAGCCCAGCTCGCGGCTGGTGCGCTCGAACAGGAGCGCCGCATCCAACGAGCGGCCCACCACCCGCACCACGCGACGGAATCCCCGGGCCTTCGCGGCCTCCATGATTCGCCGCAACTGCGCCGTGCCCTCCGGGTCCAGCGACGTCACGCCCTTCAGGTCCGACAGCAGGTCGAACCGCGGACGCAGCCGGTCAATGGCGCGCACCGCCGCGTCACCGACGCGCTGAGCTTCGTCCTTGGCGATGTCTCCCCAGATGCGCACCACCAGTCGGTTCTTCCCGACAAGGGCCTCGACTTCAAACACAGGGCCACGACCTCCAGGGAAAACATGCTATTCCTTGAAGCCAGTCTAATCCCGGTGTCGGGCGCGCTACCAGGTTTCGTGAACGCGTGCGGCGGAACGCTCAGATTTCCGCCACGCCCTCGCGCTCGGCCCAACCTTCCAGGCCGTTTGGCAGGCGGATGCGCACGAAGCGTCCGGTCTCCTCCAGGAGCCGCACCTTGAGGCCCGCGTGCACCTCGAAGATGGAGCGCGCGCCCGGCTGCGGCAGCTCGCGCGCCACCAGCGTGGGGGTCAGCACCACCGCCTCGTGCACCGTCTCCTCCACCCATGCGTGCGCGGCCAGCAGCAGGCCCGAGGGCACCGCCACGGCGAACAACAGCGCGGCCACCACCCCCACGCCCGTGCGACGGCCTGGCGTCAGCCACCGCCACACCAGCAGGAGCAGCAGCGCGCCCACCCAGGTGCCCAGGAAGGTCCACGCCACCACGGTGCCCTCCGTGGCCGCCGTCACGCGCGGGAGGAACTCCTCCTCCGCCGTGGCGCCCACCACCTTGTCCACCTGACGCGCGCGCGCCACCGCCAGGTTGGCCTCCAGGTCCGGCGCGCGGCCGCCCTGCTTCCGGGCCTGCTCCAGCGAGAGCACCGCCCGGCCCAGGTCTCCCCGCGCCAGGTGCGTGGTGCCCAGGTTGTAGAGGACGTCCGCGCCGCCATGGCCGTGCGAGAGGAGCTTCTCGTAGCCCGCTTGAGCCACCGCGTAGTCCTCTCGCGCGTAGGCCTCGTTGGCTTTCAGGAAGACGTCCTGCGCCTCTTCCGGTGAGTAGTACTCGCTCACGCCCAGCCCTCCATGGCCGCGACCGCGGCATCCATCACCTTCTGTCGCGCGGCGGCATCCCCCCCGCCGCCATAGCGGCCCAAATCACAGGCCTCCAGCACGTACAGCACCCGCGCGCGACGCTCCTGCGCCACGCCCGCCGCCGTCATGCGCTCGCCAATCGCCTCGCGCGTGAGGCCAATCACCGGACCGCCCAGACGCGCGCCCAGGAAGCCGTGCAGCGCCTTCTCCACCTCGGTGTAGAAGGCCCCCGCGTCCGCCCCGGCCCGCAGCTTCTCCGCCTCCGCCAGTCGCTTGCGCGAAGCCTTCGCCTGCTGACGCCCCTTGTCCGCCTCGGAGCGCGTCGCCAGGCGGCCTCGCACGCCCCCCAGGAGCGCCGCGCCCGCCAGCAGTCCCAGCGGAGCCAGCACCAGCGGCACGAAGAAGCCCCGCTTCCACAGCGGTTCGGCCGGCGCGACGAAGCGCGCCTGGTAGCGCACCGGCCGCAGCCCACCCGACGTCAGCACGTTCTTCTGCTCGTTGGCCGAGTCCGCCACATGCGCGGACGTCGTGGGAGGCAGCGTCGCGCCGCCCGCCGCGGACTCCACCGTGACATTGATGGGGTCCGTGCTCGCGACCTCGTATTTGCGCGTGCGCGCATCGAAGAAGGGGAACTCCAACCCCGGCAGCGTGAAGTTGCCCGTGCGCTGAGGCATCACCAGGTACTCCACCACGCGGCGCCCCTGCACCCGGTTGCGCTGCGGCGTCACCTTGTCCGTCGTCGTGGGGTCATAGATTTTCAGCGCGGCGGGGCCCGTGAGCTTCGGCGGGGTGACGTTCTTCACGTTGCCCGTGCCCTCCAGGATGACCTTCACCGTGACGGGCTGGCCCAGCTCCACGCGCGTCTGCGACACGTCCACCGACAGCCGCCACTGGCCCACGTTCGCGTTGGACATGCCCGGCGGCGCCCCCGGAGGCAGCGGCGCCACCTTCACCTTGAGCCCGTTGGACACGCGGTGCACGCGGTGTCCCGCGAAGAGGAAGCCCGTCGTGATATCCGCCTCCGCCGGTGAGATGTTCAGCGTGCCCGACTTCACCGGGAAGAGCGCGCGGCGGCGCAGCAGATAGGCGCGGTACGGCACGCCGTCGACGACCTTCTGCTCGCCCGACAACTGCGTGGGACTCTCCACCTCCTCCGTCCAGAAGCCCTCCAGCTTGGGCATGGTGACGGCGTCCACGCTGGACAGGTCCACGCGCGAGTAGATGTAGAGCGACAGCGTCACCTGCTCGCCCACGAAGATTTCGTCCCGGTCCAGGCTCGAGCGCAGGAACAGGTCCGAGTCCCCTCGGGGAATGGTGGGCTCGTCCTCCGGCTCGTCCGCGAACGGGTCCGGCAGCCGCGAGGGCATCTGGGCGAAGGGGTCCGGCAGACGCTGCCGCCCGGCCTGCGCGGGAGGCGGGCCCAGCCGCCCCGGCTTCACGTCGATGCGCACGGAGTCCGTGCGGTGCGTCTTGCCTCCCGTCGTCATCTCCGACGGAGGAATCGTCAGCTTCCCCGCGCGATTGGCCCGCATCACCAGCACGTACTTGGTGACGTCCTGGATGTTGGCGGGACCCCCACCGGACCAGGAGACGGAGCGCTGCGTGCTGCGCGAGCTGTTGACGACCTCGAAGTCGTCCGACGCCGGCAATTTCACCTTGGCGTCGGCGGGGGCATCCACCGTCACCACCGTGAGCAGGAAGGTGTCCTCGCTGCCCACCTCCTCGCGGTTCACCGTCTGGTAGAACTCGAGGCCCGCCGCCCACGCCGGCGCCGAGGCCAGCAGGGCCAGCCCGACGAGCACCGCCACGGGGCCGCTGCTACCAGTCCTTCTCATTGGCCTTCCTCGGCTTCTTCTTCTGCTGGAAACGCCAGAGCTGGAGATTCTTCTCGTTCTGCTTCATCGCATCCAGCAGGCGTTCCGCCTCCTGCCGGTCCAGCTCCGATGGACTCACTCCACCATCCGCGCGCGAGTCTTCCGCGTCACCCTCGGACTCGCTGCCCCCATCCGTCCCACCGTCCTTCGGGTCGCCCTCGCCGTCATCCTGACCGCCGTCGGAGCCGCCGTCGCTGCCGCCATCACCCTTCTGCGGAGGACCCTCCTGCCCGCCGTCGCCACCATCCGCGCCGCCGTCTCCACCACCGTCCGCGCCGCCATCTCCCCCGCCATCCGCGCCACCGTCAGCGCCGCCATCGGCACCACCGTCCGAGCCACCATCCTCACCTCCGTCGGTGCCCCCTCCATCCACGGGACTCCCGCCGTCCGCCTTGGTGCCGCCGTCCTCGCCACCGTCGGGTTTCCCGCCATCCGTGCCGGAGTCCCCCCCGCCATCCGAGCCACCATCCGCCGAGCTGTCCTGCGGCGGAGGAAGGTTGCGCAGCACCACCTCGTAGTTGTGCCGGGCCTGCATGTCCTGCGGGTCCAGGGTCAGCGCGCGTCGGTAGGACTTCAGCGCCTCCACCCTGTCGCCCGTCGTCGCGGCCAGGTTGCCCAGGTTGTACCAGGCCTTCTGTCGCAGGTCGGGACGGTTGGACTCCGTCACACCTCGGAAGACCTCCTGCGCATCCTTCACCCGGCCCAGCTTCGCCAGCGCGTCGCCCCGGTTGAAGTCCACCGCCGGGTCATTCGGGCGCTCCTTCTTCGCGTCCTCGAACGCCTTCAGCGCCTCCTCGTAGCGGCCCGCCAGATACGCCTCGCGGCCCTGCTGAACCCGCGGATGGTCTCTCTCCAGCGGCCCCGCGCCGAACGACGACAGCGGCAGGACAACGCACGCCACGCACACCAGCAACCGCGCCCCGAGGCTCGCCCTCATGACGACCTCCCGCGCGTGGACGGCAGCAACATCATTCCCAGCGCGAGCAGCACCAGTCCGGGAATGGCGAAGGACTGGAAGCGCTCGTCGTAGCGGACGGTGACTCGACTCTCGAGTTCGCTCTTCTGCATCTGGTCGATGCGCTCCACCACCTGGCTCATCGCCACGCCACGCGGCTGGAAGAAGAAGGCCCCACCCGTGGCCTCCGCGATGGCCGTCAGCCCCGCGCGGTCCAGGCGCGTAATCACCGTGTCGCCCGCCGGGTCCTTCTTGTAGTCCGCGAACTCGCCGCGCCTGTCGTAGACGGGAATGGGCTCACCGGACTCGGAGCCCACGCCCACCGCCAGCACCTGGACGCCCGCTTCCTTCAGCGCATCGGTGGACTCGCCCACCTCGCCGACGAGGTCCTCGCCGTCCGACAGCAGCACCACCACGCGCTCCTTCGAGCCGCGGTCCGCGTTCTCCAGCACCTGGCTGGCGAGCCGCAACGCAGCGCCCACGTTGGTGCCGCCCTGGGGCATGACCTCCGGGTCCACCGCGCGCAAGAACAGCTTCACCGCCGAGTAGTCCGACGTCAGCGGCGACTGGATGAACGCATCCCCCGCGAAGACAACGAGACCCACGCGGTCGCCCTTCAGCTCGTCCAGGAGCGTCGTCAGCTCCAGCTTGGCGCGCTCCAGCCGGCTGGGCTGCACGTCGCGCGCGAGCATGGACTTGGACGCATCCAGCGCCACCACCACGTCGATGCCGCGCCGCTTCGTCAGCTCGCTCTTGGTGCCACACTGCGGCTGCGCCAGCGCGAAGCCGAACAGCGCCAGCCCCAGGCCATACAGGCTTGCCTGCGAGGTCGGACGCCACACGGAGATGCCCGGCGTGAAGCGCTCCGCGTGCCGCTCATGCAGCACCGCGCGGACCCGCGAGCGGCGCCGCAGCGACAGCGTCAGCGCGAGCAGGCCCAGCAGCAGGCCCACCAACACGAGGCCCAGATACAGCGGCTGGGCGATTCCCGCCTGATAGCCGAGCAGGGTGAAGCGCCAGGGTTCCACGGGCGTCACGGAAAGACCCTCAGGAAGGTCGCGCGCAGGAGCAACTCCAGCGCGGCGAGACCAAAGGCGGCCAGGAGGAACGGATGGAACTCCTCACGGTACGTCGCGGACGCGCCACCCTCCATCAGCTTGGAGCGCTCCAGCGAGTCGAGCACCTTCTGGAGTCCCCGGCGCAGTCCCTCGGGGTCGGTGGCGCGGTAGTACTCGCCGCCCGTGCGGTCCGCGATGTCCTGCATCAGCTCCGGGTTGATGGGAATCTCCGTCTCGCGCCACACGGTGTTGCCGAACAGGTCGGTCCCCTGCGGGAAGGGCACCTTGCCGCCCTTGCCCACCAGGATGGTGTAGATGGGCACATGGAGCGCCTGCGCCATGTTCGCGGAGTCCATGGGGGACAGCTTCCCCGCGTTGTTGTCGCCGTCCGTAATCAGCACCACGACGCGGCTCTTCGCCTCCGAGTCCCGCAGGCGGTTGAGCGACGTGGCGAGCGCGTCACCAATCGCCGTGCCGTCCTCCAGCACGCGGGTGCGCAGCTGCTTGATGACCTCCTTCAGCACGCCGTAGTCCAACGTCAGCGGCGCCTGCGTGTACGCCGCGCCCGCGAAGACGACCAGGCCGATGCGGTCATTCACGCGGTTGGCGATGAACTCGCTGAGCACTTCCTTCGCGACATGCAGGCGATTCTGCGGACGGAAGTCGCCCGCCTCCATGGAGGTGGACAGGTCCAACGCCACCACGATGTCGATGCCCTCCACCGACAAGTCCCGCACGCGCGAGTCGCGCACCTGGGGCCGGGCGATGGCGAGCACCGCCGCCGCGACGGCCACCGCGCGCAAGAGCGGCAGGAGCGGCAGCATGTACGTGCGCAGGCCCTTGCCACTTCGGGCGAACACGTTCGCCGCGGAGAAGCGCAGGGGTGCGCGGTTGCGACGCTCCCGCCACGCCTGCACCAGCAGGAGCGGCACGAGCAGCAGTCCCCAGAGCGCCTCGGGGTTATTGAACGCGGGGAGCGGCGGCATTGGCGGGAGCCTGAGGCGGCGGGGGCGGAACGTAGGTCTTGTCGATGAGTTCGTAGCCGAACAGCAGCGCGTCTCGGCAGCTCTCGGGCGAGGCGTCCGCCCGGGCGTACTTCACCATGTCCGACTCGGACACGAAGCGCATCAGCTTGTCCTCGGGGAGCCCGGGCGGCGACAGCTTGCGCAGCGAGGCCATCAGCTCCGTGCTGGTGCACTCCAGCGCCTCGAAGCCGTAGCGCTCGCCCAGGTAGCCTCGGATGATTTCGGACAGGCGGAAGTAGTGGTCCTTCACGTGGCCGCGCCCTGGCAGGTTCTCCGCCTTGAGCGAGTCCAGCGCCTTGCGCGTGCGCACGTCCAACGGCAAGGGCGGCGGCAGGTTCACGTGCTTGGGGCGGTTCTTCCACCAGCGCGACAGCGCCCACGCCAACAGGCCCGCGGCGAGCGCGCCCAGCAGCGTCAGCACCAGCCGCCACGAGCGGATGGGCACCTCCTGCGGCGGCTGGATGTCGAACAGGTCCGCGCCCTTGCCCTCCGCGTCCGGAGGCAGCGTGGCGGCCACCTCCACCTGACGGCCCGGCAGCGAGTAGTGACGCGGGCCCTCCGGCGTGGACACGTCGAACTCGAGCGGCGGCACCTGCACCGTGCCCAGCGCGAAGGCGGACAGGCGCACGGCGAACGTCGTGGTGGTGGACTCCGGCCCGTCATGACGCTGGCGCGTCTGGTCCAGGAACTCGAAGTCGCCCGTCTCCTTGGGCACCGCCAGCTCGTAGCGGTGGTCCTTCGGATGCGTGAGCACCACGTGGTAGGTGAACGGGTCGCCGATGCGGACCTGCTGCGGCTCCACGCGCACCGACACGTCCAGGGGCTGCGTCACCTCGTGCGCGGGCGCGCCGGGGGGAGTCGGCTGGGCCTGGGCCCCCGCCGGAAGCGTCCCCAGGCACAGCAGCACCGCGAGCAGGGCCATCCACCGGCTCATGCCGCCATCCTCCGGGCCCGCGCGCGGAAGAACTGCGCGAGCGCCTTGCCGTGGTCATCTCCGGCGCGCAGCTCCACGTGGTCCAGCTCCAGCTTCTTGAAGAGCTTGCGGCGCTCGTCGCGCGCGCCCTGCATCGCCCGGGCATAGCGGCCGCGCACGCCCGGGTCGCTCGTGTCCACGACGAAGCGCGCTCCCGTCTCCGGGTCCTCCATCTCCACCAGCCCCAGGCGCGGGAAGGCCTCCTCGAACGGGTCCTCCACCACCACCGGGACGAGGTCGTGTTTGCGCCCCACCAGTCGCAGCGGCTTCTCGTAGTCGCGCGCCTGGAAGTCGGAGACGAGGAAGGTGACGGCCTTCCGCTTCGCCACCTGCGTCAGGTACGTCAGGCCGGTGGACAGGTTGGTCCCCTTGCCCACCGGCTGGAAGGTGAGGATGTCGCTCACCAGGCGCAGCACGTGCGTGCGGCCCTTGCGCGGCGGCACCACCTTCTCCACCCGGTCCGAGAAGAGGATGAGCCCCACCCGGTCGTTGTTGGCGATGGCGCTGAAGGCAATCTGCGCGGCGACCTCGGCGGCGATTTCCGACTTGGTGCGCTCGCGCGAGCCGAACTCCTTGGAGGCGGACACGTCGACCAGGAGCATCACCGTCAGCTCGCGCTCCTCGGTGAAGACCTTGACGTAGGCCTCGTTCATGCGCGCGGTGACGTTCCAGTCGATGATGCGAATCTCATCCCCGGGCTGGTACTGCCGCACCTCGGAGAAGGCCATGCCCCGGCCCTTGAAGACCGAGTGGTACTGGCCCGCGAGCATGTCGGAGACCACCTTGCGGGTGCGAATCTCCAGCTTGCGGATGCGGCGGATGAGGTCCTTGGGCAGCACGGGGCGCTCGTCGGGCGGTCAGGGAACTTCGACGCGATCAAACACGCGCTGGATGATCTTCTCCGGGGTGAGGTCCTCTGCCTCCGCCTCGTACGTCATGGCGATGCGGTGGCGGAGCACGTCGAAGGCGATGGCCTTGACGTCCTCGGGCGTCACGAAGCCCCGGTGGCGCAGGAAGGCGTGCGCGCGCGCGGCTTGCGCCAGGGAGATGGTGGCGCGCGGCGAGGCGCCGAACTGGATGTAGTCCGCCAGGTCCTTGAGGCCGTACTTGCCGGGCTCGCGCGTGGCGAACACCACGTTGAGGATGTACTCCTTCACCTTCTCGTCCATGTAGATGGTGTGGACGAGCTCGCGGGCGCGGATGAGGTGCTCCACCGCGATGACCTTCTGCGCGCGCGGAGTCGTGCCACCGGACATGCGGTCCATGATGACCTTCTCTTCGTCGCGCGTGGGGTAGCCCACCTTCACCTTGAGCATGAAGCGGTCCACCTGCGCTTCGGGCAGCGGATAGGTGCCCTCCTGCTCGATGGGGTTCTGCGTGGCGAGGACGAGGAAGGGCGAGGGCAGCCCGAAGGTCTGGTCGCCAATCGTCACCTGTCGCTCGGCCATGGCCTCCAGCAGGGCGGACTGCACCTTGGCGGGGGCGCGGTTGATTTCGTCGGCGAGGACGATGTTGGCGAAGATGGGACCCTTGCGGACGGTGAAGTTCGCCGCCTGCTGGTTGTAGATCATCGTGCCCACCACGTCGGCGGGCAGCAGGTCCGGGGTGAACTGGATGCGCATGAAGCTGGCGCTG
Organism: Myxococcus eversor; assembly: GCF_010894455.1. Taxonomy (GTDB): domain Bacteria; phylum Myxococcota; class Myxococcia; order Myxococcales; family Myxococcaceae; genus Myxococcus; species Myxococcus eversor. The sequence continues at coordinate 153,978 of NZ_JAAIXY010000006.1, forward strand.
AGGGCGTCCGCCACGGTGCGCACGGTGAGCGTCTTGGCGAGACCGGGCACGCCTTCCAGCAGCACGTGGCCATTGCACAAGAAGCCGATGAGGATGCGCTCCAGCATGTAGCGCTGGCCGACGATGACCTTGCCGGTTTCCTGGTTGAGGACCTCGACGAAGCTGCTTTCCTGCTGCACGCGTTCGTTTAGCGCGCGGATGTCCGTGTTCATGACGCCTCGGTAAGGACTGGCGGCGGGCAGCCTAGGGTTGACCGGGTATCGGGCTCAACACCGCAGAAGGCCGGGCATTCCAGTAAGTTCCGAGCCAGCCCCCCGGAGGGCTTCCACCCCATGGCTCCCGCTCCCCCCACCCTCTGTAGCACTCCGCGCCGCCTGGTGGGGACTCGGAGCCCCTCGTGAAGGGCTCCCCCCTGGCGAAGTCCCCCACGGCGGGCCCGGTGGAGGCCGGCCTGCTGGCCCAGCTCTCTCCCATGGTGAAGGCGACGGTGCACTGGGTGCCCGGAGGGGGCGCGTTGAGGGTGCTGGAGGGGGGACAGGGCCCCACGGTGGTGCTCCTCCATGGGCGCGGTGGGGCGGCCTCCACCTGGTTCGCGTACCTGACGGCCCTGGCGCGGGGACACCGGGTGCTGGCGGTGGACCTGCCCGGTTTCGGGATGTCGTCTCCTGGCGAGGAGCCCGTCCGCTCGGCCGAGGAGGGGGTGCGCTTCTTCACGGACCCCGTGGAGGCGTTGCTGGAGCAACTCGCCCCCGGGCCGGTGGCGGTGGTGGGCCACTCGCTGGGCGGGCTGGTGGGGCTCGAGCTGGCACTGCGGGGTCGCGTGCCGGTGGAGCGGCTGGTGCTGGTGGACGGCATGGGGTTGGGGCCGGAGCTGGAGCGCAAGGCGCGCCTCTTCTTCCACGCGGGGCCGGAGCGACTGGCGCGCTCGCTGGGCCCCTGGGCCTGGGCACGGATGATGCCTCCGGTGCCGACGCCCCTGGGACAGCGGCTCGGAGAGCTGGGGTACGAGCTGGTGTCGGCCCCAGGCGGGCGCGACGCGGCGACCCGGGCCTTCAATCGACTGGTGCCCCTGACGGGGCCCGTGTTCCACCACAGAGAGCGACTGGTGGAAGTGAAGGTGCCCGTGCTGCTCGTCTGGGGCGAGCGCGAGGACGTCCTGCCCCTGTCACTCGCCGAGGAGGCCGTGCGGCGGTTTCCTCGGGCGCGGTTGCTGCGCGTGGATGCGGCGCACAGTCCTCATCAGGAGCGTCCGGAGCGCGTGTTGCCGGAGCTGAAGGCGTTCCTGGACGCGGAGGCACCGTAGTGCGTGGGCTAATCAGGGGTCGAAGCGGATGACGCGCTCGATACGGTAGGTGTCGGAGGACTCCAGCGGCTTCAGGAGCATCAGGTCCGCGCGCTGGCCCAGGGACAGGGACTGCTTCGCGGGGCGCGTGAGTCGGTACGTGTCCCCGGGCTTTACGCCCTTGCCCGTCAGCGGCACGACGAAGAGTCCCTTGCCATCCACGGTCTCGAGCGCTCCGAGGATGCGCAGGTCTCCGAGTTCCTCGACCTTGCCGACGTGCGCGAGTTGGAGCTTCTTGCCCTGGCCTCGCACGGCGCGACTGACGGCGATGCCCACGTCGCCCGTGAAGGGCTTGCCGTCCGCGCCGAACATGCCGACGCCCTTGAGCAGGAGGTGGACGAGGCCGGAGCTCTCGTTCTCGGGGATGGAGTCGTAGCGGGCGACGTCGGCCTTCTCGGCCTGGCCATTCGCGAGGGCATCGAGGGCCGTGGCGAGCGCGACGAAGTTGAGGCGGACGAGGGGCTCGTCGGGTGGCAGGGACAGCCACGCTCCGGTCTCGATGAGGACGGTGGGCGTTCCCCAGAGCGTCATGTTGTCGCCGAAGGCACGCACCTCGAAGGAGTCGTCGTAGCGGCCCACCTGCCCGGGAGCGAGCGTCTCCACGGCGTCTCGAATCACCGCGCAGACCTTCTTCGCGAGGATGCGTCCGGGGTTGTCGCTCCGGGCACGGTCGAAGGCGGGGGCGAGCAGGGAGATGGAGGCGGGGCGACCGGTGTCCCCCACCGCGTGACGCCAGCCCTGGTTGTGGAGGTTGAAGCCGACGGAGGGTTGGAGCTTGTCACGCAGCAACTTGAGCGTGCGGGCCTCGGGCGTCTGGAGCGCGAGGGCGTCCCGGTTGATGTCGATGCCCTGGGCATTGCGGCGCTGGAAGCGCTCGGCGCCGTCGGGGTTCAGCATGGGCACGGCGTGCAGGGTGAGGCTGTAGAGCAGTCGGGAGACCCAGGGGTCCTCGCGATGGGTGCGGAGATATTCGAAGAGGTCCAGCAGCGCGGTGGTCGCGGTGGGCTCGTCGCCGTGCATCTGCGACCAGAGGAGGATGTGGCGGGGGCCGGTGCCCAGGGTGACGTGGTAGAGCGCGCGTCCCTCTACCGAGTGTCCCGCGACCTCCAGTTGGAAGAAGTCGGGAGCGCGGGCCTGGAGGGCCTTGAGGTGTTGCTCCACGTCGGGGTGCCGGACGAGCGGCGCCACTGGGAGCGCCTTCGAGTGGACCTGTTCCCACTGCGCCGCGAGCGCCTGGGGTCCGGGAATGGTGACGGAGGAAGAGGACATGGCGGGAGCGGCGGACTGCGCGGAGTGGGCGTGGGCGGTGCCGACGAGGCTCCAGGTGAAGACGAGGCAGCAGCGAGCGACGAAGCGACTGTAGCGACGGCGTCCGACGTGGAGCATGGAGGTGTCCTTACCGTCGCGAGTCAATCAAGGAAGCGGCGCTCCCAGCGATGGATTTCTTCTGGGGTGAGGTTTCCCCAGTACGCGTCGCCGTGGGTGTACATCCACGGTTCGAGGACACGCGCCAACTCACGGTAGTGCGGCAGCGTGTCTCCAGTCTCTAGATCCCCAGCCTCTGGCCACTCACCCAGGGACACCACTGCTCGGTCTCCCGACATTTCCTGCACGGTGGTGCCCGGAGATTTCAGTTGAGCGCGCAGCCCCGCCACGCCCCCCAGCCCTCCGAGGATGGGCTGGCCCAGGAAGGTGAGCCAGGAGGCCCCACGCGTTCTTGAACCCATGACGCGACGGAGTTCGTCCATTCCTGGGAGGTCGAAGCCCGGGTGGCGCTGGCTCAGGTCCCGAACGACGGGTGTGTTATCTCGCATCCAAGCAGCCATGTGAAATGACAGTCCTGCGTGTCCCGAAACAAAGGGCAGTTCCGCCCCCAGCTCCATGGAGAGGTCACGAACTCGGCCCGCTCCATGTTCAAGCAAGTATTCCGTGGGCAGGTAGAACTCCACCGACGATATAGGCCGGTGCTGCTCGGACTCTCCCCAGGACTCTATTGGGGACTCTCCTCGATAACTGAATGAATGACTCAACAACGTTGAACCATCACTCAGCTTGATGCGCGCGCCTAGCGGTGCCTCGAACTCTGCCTGAACGAACGCCCGCCCCTTCGCGTCAAGTTCCCGCCAGTCACCATCATCATCAACGTAACTGGCAAGCGACTCGGGCCCCACCGCAGCTTCATAGCGGGACAACGACTTCTTCACTGCTTGCGCAATCTCGCTGTGATTGTGGTCCACATAAAAGGTGATGCTCACACTGTCTCGCAGGATGACGATCTCTTCATCCTCCGTTTCAACAAGGAACGGCAAACATATCCGCGGGTATCGTGGACTCATCTTGTGATCCCTTGTCCAGGTGAGACGCGGACAGATCGCAGCCTTGGCGTCAGGACCGCATCGTACAGCTCCCCTTGCGTGAGTCGTCTTCCAGAACTATCCGTTGCAGAAGTTCGACCCCAGTCGGGCAATCTCGAATCCGCACACGGAAATTTGAAGTCGTAGACCCTCTACACGGAGAGGGGATTTCCCGAAGCATGGATGACAATGTCCGGAACGAGCGTTCCCGACAGGAGATGGAACAAGCCGTCCTCAATCCAGCGGCGCACCTCCTCGGGGTCGAGCAACCGCAGACCGCCCGTCTTCGGGTCGCGGAAGCAACGAGGTTCCACGCTGGCGTTCCCTGGGAACCGCGCACCCAACCGTGCCCGGGCACACTCCAACGCGACCTCGTGCTTGGCGCTTCCCATTTCCATCGCCCACGTCACCACGTTGTTCCTGGCATCACGCCGCGCCTCTTTCTCACACCATTCCCGCGTCGGCCTCTTCCCCTCCCCCAGCATCCGCTCATTCACCTCGAAGTTTGCCTGCTTCGCACAGTCCATGAGCACCGCCTCCACCTGCGCGAGTTCCGCCGCCTCCAGGAACCGGAGCGTCGCGACCACCGTCCGCGCTTCCGAAGCAGCGCGCGACAGCCACGGCAACACGGCATCGTCGCCCACTTGCGTGTAGCAAGCGGGGTTCTTCATGCACGCGTTCGTCGCCGAGTCCACCGTCTGCTCGTAGCGGCCAGTCCGTGCGCGCCGTCCCGTGCTCGTCGTCGAGCACCCGGCCAGCACCACGCAGACCCACAAAGTCATGACTCGGAGCGCGGCAGGTGAGACCTGGGACATGGACTCCGCTCCCTCTCGAACGGCACCACCCGACCTCGACTGCTCGCGACGCGGGCAACCTACCACGCCCCTTCTTGAACCCGCCTGGGCTCGCAACCGGCCCGCGCGGCCCCCGTGCCGACCGCGTCTTGGCTAGACTGCCCGGCCGTGCCGAAAGACCTCCTCGACCTCGATGCGACACCCGAGCGCCTCCGCGCGCTGACGGACGCCAGAGTCATCCCTCCAGCCAACCTGGAGCGCGCGCTCTACCTGTCCACCGCCTCGCCTCCCGCCGATGCGTGGCGCGGCTTCGTGTCGTCCACGCTCCTGGCACTCGGCTCGCTGCTGGTGCTCTCCGGCATCATCTACTTCTTCGCCTACAACTGGGCCGCCCTGCACCGCTTCGGCAAGATGGGCCTCATCGCCGCCGCCATCGCCGGCACCGCGCTGGGCGCTCGCAAGTTCGGCGACAGACTCGCCGGCCAGTTCTGCCTGCTCGCCTCCGCCGTCCTCGTCGGCGCGCTGCTCGCCGTCTACGGACAGGCCTACCAGACGGGCGCGGACGCGTATGAGCTGTTCGTCGGCTGGGCCTTCCTCATCCTCCCGTGGGTCGCCATGTCGCGCTTCCCACCTCTGTGGCTGCTGCTCGTCGTCCTCGCCAACACCGGCCTCATCCTCTTCCAGCAACAGGTCCTCGGAGACTCGGACCGGCTCATCACCTGGCTCGCGGTAGGCCTTGGCCTCCTCAACGGCTTCGCCTGGGCCACCTACGAACACTTCGCCAACCTGCGCGTTCCGTGGCTCCAGGACCGGTGGATGCCTCGTGTGCTCGCGGTGATGACCGTCGCTCCGCTCCTCGCCGCCGCGGTGGCCTTCATCGTCATCCCCTCCGAAGTCGGCCCCGGCGCCGTCGTCGCCCTCCTCCTGATGTTCGCGACCTTCGCCGCCGAATACGCACTCCACCGCCACCTTCGCGGCGAGCTGTTCCTGCTCACCCTCGGCTTGCTGTGCCTGATGACGCTCGTCACCACCGCCGTCGGCCGCATCCTCATCTCCGACATGGATGCCGACGAGCTCACCCTCTTCATCCTCCCCTTCGTCGTCATCGGTCAGGTCGCGCTCGCCGTCGGCTGGCTGCGCGCCGAGGCCCGCGCCACCGGCGCCTCCGAGGAGTCCTGACATGTCCCTGCGTCCCTCCCTTCGAGACGTCCTCCAAGGACTCCAACGCGAAGGTCAGCTCGACGAACACGCCGAGGCCCGCGCGCTCGCCACCCTCGAAGTCCACCAGCGCACCAGCACGGCCACTCCCTGGTTCGTCAAAGCCCTCGCGGGCTTCGGCGCCTGGATTTCCGCCGGCTTCCTCTTGAGCTTCTTCGGCTGCACCGGCCTCTACAAGGAAGAGGCCGCCCTCATCATCCTCGGTGTCCTGCTCTGCGTCGGCGCCACCTTCCTCCGACGCTCGGGACAGGGCGCGTTCCTCGAACAGCTCGCCCTCGCCCTCGCGCTGGCCGGAGTGGGCCTCATCACCACCGGCATCGCCATCCTGTCCCGCGAAGAGAGCATCCCCGCCATCGCCCACTTCGTCGTCTGCGCGGCCCTGCTCTTCACCTTCCCCGACCCCATCCTGCGCTTCCTCGCCACGCTCAACATGGGCGGCGCGGCGCTGTTCCTCCTCTGGGATGGACTCGGCGGCGTGGGCCTGGACGTGGGCATCCTCGCGTGCGCCGCGCTCATGCACGGCCTCTTCCTCTTCCAGTCGCGCCTGACGGCCGGCCCCCGAGGCGACCTCGTCGGCCCCGCCGGCTTCGCGCTCGCGAGCGGAATCCCCATGGTGCTGCTCGCGCGAGGCATTCCCGACGTCGTCGGCACCTTCCTCTTCGACCGCGCGGCCCTGCCCCTCCCGGCCCTCACCGTGGGCCTCACCGCCATCACCCTCTTCACCGCGTGGAACGTCATGAAGGAGCTGAAGCTGGACCCGGCGGGCGGCGCGGGCGCGGCCGTCTTCGCCGCGCTCACCGTGACGGCCCTGCTCACCCCTCACACGCCCGCCGTCATCACCGCCGTGGGCCTGCTGACGCTCGGCTTCCACCGCCGCAGCAACATCCTGCTCGGCCTCGCCGTCGCGTTCCTCCTCGCCTCGGGCGGCTGGTACTACTACGACCTGGGCCTCACCCTGCTGGCCAAGGCCATCGCGCTGGCGGGCAGCGGACTCGTCTTCCTCGCGCTCCGCCAGGCCCTCGCGCGGCGTCCCCCCACGGCCCCCACGACGACGGCGGAGGCACACTGATGCGCTCGAAGCTCTTCTTCCTCGGACTCGCGCTCGCGCTCCTCGTTCCGCTCGGCCTCGTCGCCCAGAAGGAGTACGTCCTCGCCACCGGCCAGAGCGTGCTGCTGGAGCTGGCCCCCAGGGACCCGCGCTCGCTGATGCAGGGCGACTACATGGTGCTCGACTACGCCGTCAGCCGCGCCCTCAACGCCGACGGCCCCACCGGCCCCAGCTCCGGCCTGCTCGTGCTCAACCTGGACGAACACGGCGTCGGCCGCTTCGTGCGCATCGACAGTCCCGACCAGCCCCTCGCCCCCGGCGAATTCAAGCTGCGCTACCGCCGACGCGACGGCAGGACACGCCTGGGCGCCGAGTCCTTCTTCTTCCAGGAAGGCCACGCGGACCGCTACGCCCGGGCGCGCTACGGCGAGCTGCGCGCCGCCGCCAACGGCTCCAGCGTCCTCGTCGGCCTCCGAGACGCGCAACGCCAGCCGCTCGGCGCCGGGCCCGACACGGAAGCGCCTCCCATCGACGACTCGGCACCGTCTCCTACAGACGAGATGGAAGCGCCTCCGCCTCCCACTGACGACACGGCACCGTCTCCCACCGACACGCCGTAACCCCACCGAGACCTCCCGGGATTGACTCCCGTTCGGGTTTCGCGCATCATCTTGTTGATTTCGATAATCAAAATCAAAATCAAGGAGACACGAGATGCTCGGTCAGGGATGCGGCAAGAGGGTGCTCGCACGGGGGCCATGCGCCGAGGTGACGCGCTGCACCTGTGGTCACATCCATCTGGCCCTGGGGCCGGTGACGATTCGGGTGGAGGAGGAGGTGCTGCGCGCCATTGGCCTGACGATGGCGGAGGCGCTGCAGAACCTGGATGAGCCGGAGCGGGGGCACGCCGAGGCGTCCGATTCCGAGTCCGCGCCGTCACTGCTGGGCGGGTGGAAGCAGTGAGCGCCACCGGCACCCTGCGGGTGTCGCGGACGGAGCAATCCGCGCGCGTGAGGCGCTTGAACGAGAGCGAGGCGGAGGCGCTCGCCACGGACGCGCCGCGCGTGACGCCAGCGCCCCTGTCCGTGTTGCTCGCGGAAGGCACGGCGCGGGCCCACGAGCAGGCCGAGCGCTCCGTCTTCCTCCAAGCCCTCTTCGTCGACACCTGGGACGGCATCTACGGCCAGTTCGTCCAGGCCCAGCACTACGTCAGCTACCTGCGCCAGCTCCACGTGCTCTACGCCACGTTCGAGAGCGTGCTGCCGCGAGTGGCGCGCACCGCGCTGACGCCCGTGTTGTTGATGCCGGAGCTGCGCCGCGCCAATGCGCTCGAGGCGGACCTGGCCTACTTCTGCGGCGAGACGCGCACGGAGACCTTCGCGTGCGTGGAGACCCGCCTTCACGCGGAGCGGCTGCGCGAGGTGGCGGAGGACGCGCCGCACCTGCTCGTGGCCCATGTCTATGCGCGATGCGTGCTGGACTTCTTCGCGGCGCCGGAGCGCGCGCGCGTCATCGCCCGGGCCTTCGAGCTGGAGGACGCGCGCGGCACCCTGTTCCACGGCGCGGCCACGCCCGCGGAGCTGACGGAGTTCCGCGTGCGGCTCCACTCCCGCATCGACGGGCTGGAGCTGGAGGAGGACGAGATGCGCGAAATCATCCAGGAGGCGCGCATGGCCTTCCGGCTCCAGGCGCTCGTGTGTGACGAGCTGGCGCGAGGCGCGACGGGCATCGCCCCCGCGGCGGGCGGCGGCTACCGGGGCGGATTCAGCGTGTCCCAGTAGCTGTGCAGGCCCCGCAGGTGGCTGCCTCCATCCACGAAGAGGCTCTCTCCCGTCACCCAGGAGGACTCCTCGGAGCACAGGAAGGCGACGGCGCGGGCCACGTCCTCGGGCATCCCATGGGCGCGGCCCAGCGGGGTGCGCGCGAGCAGCTCACGGCGCACCGACGGCTCGTCGATGAAGGCGGCGGCCACGGGCGTGAGGGTGGCGCCCGGCGCGACGACGTTGACGCGGATGCCATGGCGCCCCAGCTCCAGGGCGGCTGAGCGCGACAACTGGGCCAGCGCCGCCTTGGAGGCGGAGTAGTGGGCGAACCCCTCCGTCGCCACCTCCTGACAAACGGAGGAGACGTTCACCACCGCGCCGGCGCGCTTCTCGGCGATGAGCGCTCGGGCGAACGTCTTCATCATCAGGAAGGGCCCCTTGAGGTTCACCGCGAGCACGCGGTCCAGCTCCTCCTCGGGCAGGTCCACGAGCAGCGTCAGGGAGAGCGAGCCCGCGTTGTTCACCAGGATGCCGGGCAGCCCCAAGTGCGCCGTGGCGAACGCGTGAGCCCGGGCAACGTCCTCCGCCCGACACACGTCCCCCGCGAAAGGCAGGGCGCGAGCACGCCCCTCCGCTTCTCGATTGAGGCGCTCGGCGGCGTCCGCCACCTTCGTCTCGGTTCGTCCGAAAACCAGCACGCTGGTGCCCTCGCGCATGAGGCGCGAGGCGACAGCCAGACCGATTCCCTGCGCGCCACCCGTGACGATGGCGCTGTTCGAGAGGAGCTTCACGGTTCACCCCCGGGCATCGTGGACCCGGAAGCTAGCAACGGCTCCTCTCGACGAGGATTGTACCGCGGGCCACTGGCCGGACTCAGGCCGCCTCGTCCTCCGACAAGAGGTCCGCGAAGGGAGAGCTCTCCTCGCCGAGCGCCTTGTAGAGCGCCTCCACCTTCTCCAGCTCGCGCTTGAGCGCCTTGTGGTGGTTGCGGTTCTTCACCAGGCTCTCGCGGCCGAGCAGCTTGAAGCCCTCGTCGCGGCCCACCTGACGAATCGCCATGCCCAGCACCAGGCCACGGAACGCATCCGCGAGGTCCAAATCCAAAGGCGCGTTGCGACGGCGCGCCTCCGCGACGAACGCCTGCGCGGCGGCCCGCAGCGCTTCTGGAAGCGGCTTGCTCCCCGGTGCCTGCTCGTAGTCGAGCGCCCGCGCGACGTGCTTCTCGTGGAGCACCAGCTCTCCACCCGAGACGGCGTGCTCCACCATGGCCAGCGTGTAGGCGCGGCGGACGATGTTGTCGAGCTGCCGCAGGTTGCCCGGCCACGAGCTGCCGACGAGCAGCCGCTCCGCGTCCTGCGTCACCCGCGCATTGCCTTCCGGCGAGCGCTCGCGGTGGCGGCGGTTCACCATGTACTGGGCCCAGAGCGGAATCTCGTCCTGGCGCTCCTGCAAGGCCGGCATGCGCACCGGCAGCACGTTGACGCGGTAGTAGAGGTCCTCGCGGAAGCGGCCCGCGCGAACCTCCGCGTGCAGGTCCGCGTTGGTGCCGATGATGAAGCGCACGTCCGCCTGTCGCTCACCGGTGCCCTCGCCCAGCGGCCGGTAGCTGCGCGACTCCAGGAGGTGCAGGAGGCCCGCTTGCGCCTTCAGCGACAGCTTGTCGATTTCGTCGATGAACAGCGTGCCGCCATCCGCGCGCGCCACGCTGCCGGGCGCGTCTCTCACCGCGCCGGTGAAGGCGCCCTTCTTCCAGCCGAAGAGCTCCGCCATCTGGAGGTCCTCGGGCACCGTCACCAGGTCCAACGTCTCGAAGGGCTTGGCGCGACGATTGGAGCGCTCGTGGCACCAGCGCGCCAGCCGCGACTTGCCCGCGCCCGTCGCGCCGCTGATGAGGATGGTTTCATCCTGCAACGCGAAGACGCGCAGGATGGGCAACAGCTCCGCCATGGAGCGGCCCACCACGGGCAGGTACTCGTCGACTTCCGGCGTGGCCACGGGCCGCTGCGGCAGGCCCGCGAGGTACGGCGAGGCCACGTCCGCGAGCAACTGGAGCTGCTCGCCGACATCGCGCCAGACGAACTCCTGCCCCATCGCGGCCAGACAGTCGGCCTCCAGGGAGATCATCCCCTCGATGCTGCCGCCCGGCGTGCGCAATGGCAGCACACAGACGTGCGTCGCATGGCGCCCCAGGAAGCGCTGGCGGCTCTCGTTGCTGTGGAAGCCCGCCAGTCCCGGGTCGCCCGTCACGGGAGCATCCGGTGCGTGCGGCTGCACCGTGCCCACGTTGACGTCGATGGACACCGCGCAGCGGTGCTCGACGACGGCGCGCCACGCCGTGGCCGAGGTGAAGAACGGGGTCCCCACACTCGCATCCGTAATCTCAGTGGCTCCCACATCCAGCGCGGCGAGGCGACGATAGGCCTCACCGGGGCGCAAGTGGACGATTCCTCGGAGCACTCTGGCGCGGGCTGCGTACCGACTGGACGCAACAGCGTCCTGGGCAACGGTCAACATGCGCTTCAGGGTGGTGGCCGCGGCCGTCTCGAAATCCTTCGCCCCCCGCAGCGCGCTCATGAGCTGCGGCATCTCCTCGTGCATCCACTCGCCTCCGTCCGGTGCCATCCGAGAGTACCCGCCAAGGGCCGCTTCGGAAGGAGGCAGTGTAGCGGAGATGAAGAACGCGGAAGGAGCGGCCCCTCCTTCCGCGTTCCCGAACTCGCTGACGGCTGGGCGCCCGGTTGCTCGCGACGCCACGCGAAAGCACCATGCGTGGTTCATGCCAAAACCACGTTTCACGTCTTTTCAGGGGTTTGAAGCGACAGGGGGGCTCTGGAGGCCCGAAAGTGCGTCCAAGTGGAACGCAGCCGCGTCCAGATGCAACGCAGATGGGACGTGCCAGGGGGTGTCGCTATGCTCAACCCCTCTATGAACGCGCCAGCGAGACTCCCAGAGGTGCCTGGCGTGGGAGCGAAAATCGGTCCCTACGAGCTGCTCGAGGTGCTCGGCCAGGGAGGCATGGGAGTCGTCTATCGGGGGTGGAATCCGGAGTCCGGCGAGGCGGTGGCCGTCAAGACGGTGCGTGCGGCCACCGAGGTGCCGCTGGCCAGCATCCGTCGTGAAATCCATGCGTTGCGACGCCTCAGACACCCTGGAGTCGTACGCATCGTCGCGGAGGGCGTGGCGGGGGGATTGCCCTGGTACGCCATGGAATTGCTCCGCGGACAGACGCTCCGAGGGGCCTCTTCCACTTCCCCCGGCCCACTGGCTGCGTCCCGGTTGAACGCAACGCTCACCCTGGCGCGGAGGTTGTGCTCGGCCCTGTCCTTCCTCCACGCCAACGGCCTGGTGCATCGAGATCTGAAGCCGGAGAACGTCTTCCTGCGTCCTGATGGGACGCCGGTGCTGGTGGACTTCGGAATCGCCGCGCGGTTCGGCGGCTCGCGGGGTCGGGAGACGCTGGAGGTGAGCGGCGCCGTGGTGGGGAGCGACACGTACATGGCGCCGGAGCAGCTCCGGGGCGACTACGTGGACGCCCGCGCGGACCTCTACGCCCTGGGCTGCATGCTCTACGAGCAGCTCACGGGACGTCCGCCCTTCATCCCCGGCCGAGAGGGACCGCTGCCCCACCAGCACCTGCACCTGGCCCCGGTCCCCCCATCTCTGCGCGTGGAGGGGGTGCCCGCCGAGTTGGAGGTGCTCGTGCTGCGGCTGCTCGCCAAGCGTCCCCAGGACAGGCCGGGCTACGCGGAGGACGTGTCGTCCGCGCTGGAGGCGCTGGGCGCGGAGGAAGGCGAGGAGGGCGCCACCACCATGCCCCGCACGCCGGCCTACCTCTACCGTCCGGATCTGGCCGGGCGCGGAGGCGAGCTGGGGCGACTGACGGCGGCGCTGGACGCGGCGGCGCGAGGCCAGGGGGGTCGGGTCTTCCTCGGCGGAGAAAGCGGTGCGGGCAAGACGCGCCTGGCGCTGGAGCTGGCGTCGGAGGCCGGCTGGCGGCGCATGACGGTGGTGGCGGGCGAGTGCGTCCCGGTGGCCACGGGCGGCGCGGACCTGCACGCCTCGCCCCTCCATCCGCTGCGTCCGCTGCTGCTGGCGGTGGCGGACCGGTGCAACGAGCGAGGCGCCGCCGAAGCGGAGCGACTGCTGGGCCCGCGTGGACGCGTACTCGCCGCGTATGAGCCGTCGCTGATCCAACTCCCTGGCCAGCGCGAGCAACCGGAGCCCCCGCCCCTGCCCGCTCCGGAGGCGCGCTCGCGCGTGCTGGCGGCGCTGCGCGAGACGCTGCGGGCCTTCGCGGAGGCGCAGCCGTTGTTGCTGGTGCTCGATGACCTCCAGTGGGCGGATGAGCTGACGCTGAGCTTCCTCCTGGAGCTGGACGCGCGACACCTGGCGTCGCGCCCCGTGCTGCTCGTCGGCACGTATCGGATGGATGAGATGGGGGCGGCCCTGCGCGCGGTGGTGGGCGCGCCGGACGCGGTGAGCGTGGAGGTGGGCCGGCTGGATGCCACCAGCGCGGGGAAGATGGTGCGCGGCATGCTGGCGCTGCGCGAGGTGCCCGGCCCCTTCGTCGACGCGCTGGTGCGCGAGACGAGCGGCAACCCCTTCTTCATCGCCGAGTACCTGCGCGCCGCCATCGACGCCGGCCTGCTCTTCCGCGCGCCCTCCGGTGAGTGGCTCTTCGAAGCGGGCGGCAGCGCGGGCAGCCGTCCCCTGCCCCTGCCGGGCAGCATCGCCGAGCTCATCGAGCGAAGGCTGTCCGACCTGGGCCCGGATGGCCGCGTGCTGGCGGAGGTGGCGTCGGTGCTGGGACGCGAGCTGGACGGAGAGCTGCTGCTCGCCACCGCCGCGCTGCCGGAGAGCGCGGGCCTGGAGGCGGTGGAGGAGCTGCGCCGTCGGCAGGTGCTGGAGGAGTCCGGCGGCGGGCGCCTGCGCTTCGTCCACGACAAGCTGCGCGAGGTCGCCTACGCGCGCATCGACCCCGAGCCGCGCCGCGTGCTGCATCACCGCTGCGCCCAGGGGCTGGAGCTGCGCCAGGCGGGCGCGTCGACGGGACTGACACCTCATGCGGCGGGGCTCGCCCACCACTGGTCTCGCGCCGGCGTGCCGGGCCGCGCCAGTGTGTGGTTCTCGCGCGCGGGTGACTCGGCGCGCGCGGCCTACGCCAACGGCGACGCGATAACCTTCTACGAGGCCGCCATCCGCGAGGCCGCGGCGTCCGACAGGAACGCGGACGCGTCCGACGTGGACGCGAGCATGTTGGCGTTGGACGCCGTCTGGGAGGGATTGGGCGAGGTGCTCGCGCTCACCGGGCGACAGGACGACGCACGGCGGGCCTTCCTGGAGGCCCTGGCACGGATTGAGCAAAGCCAGCGTGTCCATCGCGCCAACGTGCTGCGGAAGGTGGGCAAGTCCTTGCAGACGCACCATCAGAACGAGGAAGCGCTGCGCGTCTATGCCCGGGCTCAAGTCGAGCTGGGCCCGATGCCCGACAGCGTCTCCTCCGCCCCCGGCCAGGTGGAAGCCGCGTGGTGGCATGAGTGGGTGCAACTGCAGGGCGAGCGAATCACGGTCCACTACTGGCTGGCCCAGCTCGACGAGATGCGGGCCCTGGTGGAGGGCGTGCGCCCGGTGATGCGGGCCCATGGCACGCCCCTGCAACGCGCGCGCTTCTTCAACTCGCTGGTACAGATGCAACTGCGCAGCGAACGCTATCAAGCATCGACGGAGACCGTGGCCCACGCCCGGGCCTACGCGGAAGCCGCGTTGGAGGCAGAGGGGGACGCGGAGCACGCGGGAGCCCGGTGCGTGGTCGCCATGGTGTTGCTCTTCCATGGCGCCCTGGATGAAGCGCAGTCCTGGATGGAGCAGGCGCTCAAGGGCGCCGAGCGACTGGGAGACGTGACGTTGCAGACGCGGTGCCTCAGCTACCTCACCGTCATCCTGCGGCTGAGAGGTCAGGTGGCCGCCGCGAGCGAGACGACGACGCGAACCCTGGAGCTGGCCACCCGCTCCGGCATGGTCGACTACCTGGGCGCGGCGCATGCCCACCGGGCCTGGGTGGCCTCGCGAGCCGGAGACACCGTGCTGGCACATGAAGCCGCCACCGAGGCGCTGCGCCTGTGGCAGCCGCTCTCGCTCGTGTATCCCTTCCAGTGGATGGCGCGATGGCCCCTGCTCGCCGTGGAGTTGGAGGCAGGCCGACTGCCCGAGGCCCTGGAGCACGCCCGCGCGCTGCTCGCCAGTCATCAGCAGCGGCTCCCCGACGCGCTCACCTGGCCGCTGTCGGCGGCGCTGGAGCACCACGACGCTCATCGCCTGGAGGAAGCGCGGGCGACGTTGCGACAGGCGTGTGAGTCAGCGCTGCGACTCTGCTATCTGTGACGGCTCGACCGACGTGCTCCTTCTCTCGTCGCGGGCGTCAGGCCCGTGGCCCATTCCCGAGGTGCGCATGGCAGGCAAGTACTCGTATTTCTTCTTCAAGCCCGACCGCGTGACCATCCTGGAGGGCTTCACCACCAAGCTCACGGTGTGGGGCGTCCCCACGGACAACCCCCAAACCCTGGAGAACGTGACGGACCGGATGGCCTTCGGCGTCGAGTCCGGAGATGGCTCCATCGCCATCTATCAGCCCGACCCGTCCCTCGTGGAGGTCTCCGGCGTCACGGCCAACACGAAGCCCTCGTTCGTCGTCGCCACGCCAAGGTCCAAGGACGGCACGTTCCCGGACATCAAGGCTCGCGCCGAATGCACCGTGGACCAGGCGGACCTCCTCATCTACGCGCCCGATGGGAACGTCTACTGGGTGAAGCCGGAGCAGTGGCAGAACGCCGAGAAGATTCCCATCGACAGCAAGAGCCTGAGCAGTGCCCTGAAGCCGCTGCTCGAGAACGAAGCCGTCGTGGCCAACATCCCCGAGCGTGTGGATTCCACCGCGTCGCGCGAGGGCCGCGTCCACGAGAGCCCGGACGCCAGGGCCGAGCCCATCACCTGCTTCCTGCTCAACCTCAACAGCATCCTCCTGAGCTACACGCCGGGCGCGCAGCTCAGGCCGCTGGAGCAGGACCCCTCCGCACGTCCCTCCACCAACACCGACAGCCAGCCTTGATGCGCACCGCCGCCCCCGACTCCACCCCCCCCGCGGCCTCCTCCGGGACGACCAAGCCGTTCCGGCATGGAACACACCGGGTGATGTCGCCCGAAGAGACGCTGGAGCGCGTGCAGCGGCTCATGCCCGTCATGGGCATCACCCGCATCGCGAACGTCACGGGGTTGGACACGATTGGAATCCCCGTCGTCATGGTGACGCGGCCCAATGCGCGCTCGCTGGCGGTATCCCAGGGGAAGGGCCTCACGCTCGCGGCGGCGAAGGCGTCCGGGGTGATGGAGTCCGTCGAGGGCTACCATGCCGAGCACATCTCGCTGCCGCTGAAGCTGGCCACGTACAACGAGCTGCGCTTCCGCTCGCCCGTCATCGACGTGACGGGGCTGCCGCGCCTGTCGGTGAGCCTGTTCCATCCCAACTGGCGCATGCTCTGGGTGGAGGGCGTGGACCTGCTGGGCAACGGTCCCCTGTGGGTGCCGTTCGACATGGTGCACACCGACTTCACGCTGCCGCTTCCCACCGGCAGTGGCGCGTTCCTCATGAGCAGCAATGGACTGGCTTCGGGGAATCACCTCCTCGAAGCGACGCTCCATGGACTGTGCGAGGTGGTGGAGCGTGACGCCACCGCGCTCTGGTACGCCCGAGGTGAGCGGCGGCAGGCCGGCACCCGGCTGGACCTGGGCACCGTGGATGATGTCGCCTGCCGCGAGGTGCTGGAGACCTACGAGCGCGCGGGCGTGGCAGTGGGGGTCTGGGAGACGACGAGCGATGTCGGGGTGCCCGCCTTCAGTTGCTACATCGTCGACCGGGAGCCGGAGCCCTTGCGCCCCGTCGCGGTGGCGGGCGGCATGGGCTGTCATCCCTCTCGCGGCGTGGCGCTGCTGCGCGCGCTGACGGAGGCGGCGCAGAGCCGGCTCACGCGCATCAGCGGGGCTCGGGATGACCTGCACCGCAAGGCATACGAGGACGCGCGGGAAGGTGTCGCGGCGGAGCGGCTCCGGACCCGGCTGCGCGAGGAGACACCGGTGCGCCGCTTCCAGGACGCGCCTCATCAGGATGCGGAGACGTTTGAAGAGGACCTCGCGTGGGTGCTGGCGAGGCTGCTCGCGGTGAGAGTGACTCAGGTGGTCGCGGTGGATTTGACGAAGCCGGAGCTGGGGCTGCCCGTGGTGCGAGTGGTGGTGCCGGGACTGGAGCCCACGCATGAGGCGCCGGGCTATGTGCCGGGAGCGCGCGCCCAGCGAGCGATGCGAGGGGACGGGACATGAAGGTGTTCATCTTCACGGGCCCCACGCTGCGAGCCGAAGAGGCTCGCGCGGAGCTGGACGGGGTGTACCTGCCGCCCGTGCAGCAAGGGGACGTCTACCGGGCCGCGATGGAGAAGCCGGCGGCCATCGGCATCATCGACGGCTTCTTCGAGCATGTGCCCGCGGTGTGGCACAAGGAGATCCTCTGGGCCTTGTCCGAAGGCATCCACGTCTTCGGCGCCGCGAGCATGGGCGCGCTGCGGGCCGCGGAGCTGGTGTCCTTCGGCATGGAGGGTGTCGGCGCCATCTTCGAGGACTTCCAGCGCGGCGTGCTGGAGGATGATGACGAGGTGGCGGTAGCGCACGCGAGCGCCGAGGACCACTGGAAGCCGCTGTCCGAGGCGATGGTGAATGTCCGCGCCACGCTGGCGGCGGCGCGCAATGCCCTGGTGGTGAGCGAGGACACGCGCGCGGCGCTGGAGCGACTGGCCAAGTCCCTCTTCTACGTGGAGCGCGTGTGGCCCACGGTGTTGAACCGGGCGGCGCGCGAGGGGCTTCCTGTCGCGGAGCTGGAGGCGCTCAAGGCCTGGCTGCCCGAGGGGCGCGTCGACGCGAAGCGCGCGGATGCGGTGGCGCTGCTGCGCACGATTCGAGCGCGGATGGAGGCGGGGCTCGGGCCCAAGGAGACGCGCTTCCCCTTCCAGCACACGGACGCGTGGGAGGAGGCGCGAAGGCGCGCGGGCAGACAGCCGTTGCGCTACGCGGCGAACCCCCTGGAGGGAGTGGCCTCCGAGGCGCTGCTCGATGAACTGCGACTGCGTGGAGGATTGAAGGAGGCGCGACGCTCGAGCATGGCGCGCGCGCTCGCGGTGGAGGAGGCGCGGCGGCTGGGGCGGGAGCCGGGCGCGGAGGAACTGCACGCGACGGAAGCGGCGTTGCTACACGAGCGACAGCTCACTCCCGAGACCTTCAAGCGGTGGAAGTCGGAGCAGTACGTCGACGATGTGTCTCGGCTGCTGCGCGACGAGTCGCATGTCCGCTGGGTGGAGACCCTGTTCGAGCCGGACGTGCTGCGCCACCTGGCGGACCACCTGCGTTTGACGGGCGAGTACGGCGCACTGGTGCAACGGGCGAAGGACAAGGAGGAGGTACTCGCGGAGGCGGGGCTCTCCGCGCCACGCCTGGAGGACGCGGGCATCACCGAGGGCGCCCTGTGGGCCTGGTACTTCGAAGAACACCAGGGACGGATGGTGCCGAGCCCGCTCCATCAGGCCGCGCGTGACGAAGGCTTCCCGGACATCGACTCCATGCGACGGGCCGCGCTGCGCGAGCTCTGCTACGTGCTCGCGAAGGCCGGCGAGGCAGCCTGATTCCTGGCCCAGCGAAGGTGCTGGGCCATTCACTCCGACGCAGGCGGCCCGACAGGCCGCCTCTTGCTGGAGTCAGCTGTTCCCGCGAGCCGGCTTCTTCTTCGGTGCCGCCTCCGGCTTCGCCTTCTGCGCCGAGGCCTTCCGCACCGAAGTCACCTTCTCCGTCGAGGACGGCTTCTTCGTCGCCATGACCTTCGGCGCCGACGTCTTCTCAGGAGTCCCCTGCTCCACCGCGCCCGGCTCTGGCTGCAGGACGAACACCCGGTCCAACCGCCGACTGCCGCGTGCCACGGGTGAGTTCACGTCGTAGTCGAAGTCATACGCGGCCAGCACGCGCAGCGCCGCGTTACGGAACAGCTTGCCCGCCTGCACCGCGTCGTACGTGCGGAAGAACCACGTCGTCTCGATGAGCCAGTCCTTCCCAGGCCCGGTGATGCGCAGTCGGTTGCGCATGGGCGAGCGTCGAGCGCGACGGTCCGGCAAGCCCTCGTGCGTGTTGCAGACGACCTTGTCCTTGCCCACGCGCCCCAGCCACCGCTCGTGCTCGGGCACACTCCGTGAGTAGTCCGTGAGGTGGAAGCCGAGGACATAGATGCCGTTCGGCTTGAGCAGCCGCCGCGTCCCCTTCAGGTGCGCCAGCGCCGCCGCCTCGCTGTCCAGGTACCGGAAGGTGGAGACCAGGTTGTGCGCGACATCCACCCTCCCCTCCAGCTCGGGCACGAAGAACTCCTCCATGCGAGACGGAGCCAGCTTCACCCGTCGGCGCTCCGCCGGAGTCAGCCGCTTGCGCGCATGCGCGAGCATGGCCTCGGAGATGTCGTAGCCCGCCACCTTCATGCCGCGACTGGCGGCCTCGGCCACCAACCGTCCCGCGCCACACGCGGGCTCCAACCACTGCGAGCCTCCCGTGCCATGACGCGCGCTGAGCGCCTGGAGGAAATCCGCCTCCCGCACGGTGTCGGTGCCGAAGATGGCCTCGTAGTACTCCGGGTGCTCGTACCAGTCAGTGCGTTTTTCCATGGATGGGTGCCCGTTCGGGCGCGCGCATCCTCAGGGCCCTCGCGTCGAAAGCCAAGTCAAAGCGCGTCAGCCCCTCACGCGGTCCGCTGTTCCGGTGACACCGCTGGCGAGCCAGCTGACGCGGCCCCCGGGCTCGACATCGCGTCACGCAACCGCACCCCGAGCATCCTTCGCAACAACACCACGCCCAGCGGCAGCGGCAACCACAGGGTGAACCCCCGAAGCAACATCACCGCCGTGAGCCCCACCTCCACGGGCACTCCCAGCGAGCTCAAAGTCCCCACCGCGGTGGCCTCGAACGTCCCCACGCCTCCCGGGATGATGCTCAGGGTCATCACCAGCGTCGCCAGCATGAACGCGGCGAACACATCCGGGAAGTCCACCGCGTTCCCCACCGCGAGGAGCATGCACGAGAGTGTGAGCGCATCCAGCAAGAAGGTCCCGAACTGCAAAGCGCCCGCGCGCAGCAGCAGCCACTTGTTCCGCACCAGCTCGGGAGGCACCTGGGAGATGGACTCCAGCAACCCCGTGAGCCCGGGGATGCGACGCGCCCAGCGCGGCGGCTGCCAGCCTCCATGCCGCGTCAGCCAGAGGATTCCAAACGGCACCGCGCACGCGAGCGCCGCGAAGGCCGTGGCCAGGCCCAGGATGGCCGCATGCAACTGGGCACGAAACCAGAGGGTGAGGATGGCGATGACCACGGCCACGGCATGCGCCGCGTAGAAGGACACCATGTCCACCAGCAGCGCCGCGGTCGCCACCCGAGGAGGAGCTCCTTCCTTCTGAAGCCCCTTCATCACCACCACCGAGCCACCGATACCCGCCGTGGGCACGAGCTGGTCGAAGGAGAGCTTCATCAACGACAGGCTCGCGGTGCGCATCCACGGAGCCTTCACCCCCGCCGCGCGCAGCGTCACCAGCCAGCAACCCGCCATCGTGAGGTACGAGAACACCTGAAGCACCGCACCCACCAGCAGCCACTCCGGCCGCGCGCGCTTCAGCATCAGGGCGAACTGGCGCGCCTCCCCGAAGCGCAGCACCACGAAGACGACGAACGCCACCAGCAACACCACGCCAGGAAGCCAGCCCCATACGCTGTTCCGTCGCGACGAGCCGTCCGCCGGCGCGGAGGAGACGGCGATACCAGAGCCGGAGTGTCCCTCGTGCATGAGCGCACCCACCCCATCAAGGAGCGGAGACTCCCGCCGAGTCGTCCGCGCGAGCCGCGACGGAATCGAGCAGCCGCGCCGCCATCCGCATGAAGTCGGCCTCGGTGACGATTCCCACCAGGCGCCGCTCGCGGTCCACCACGGGCAGACAGCCGAAGCGGTGGTCCAGCAGCTTGTAGATGGCGTCGCGCACCGGCAGGTCCGAGCGCACCATCTCCACATCCCTCGACATGATGCGCGCGACGGAGATGGGGTCCAGGTTCCGCGTCGAGAACTGGCGCGCCAACGCGCGAATCAAGTCGCGATGACTCACCAGCCCCACCAACCGTCCCTCCCGCACCACCGGCAGGTGCCGGATGTGGTTGAGCTTCAGCAGGTCGTCCACGCGGACCAGGTCATCGGTCTCCTCCAGCGTGACGACATCCCGGGTCATCAGGTCGCCCACGGCGAGCATCATGAGACTGCCTCCGCCCAAGCCGCGAGCCTCGCGCGCACCATGCGCCGCCCGGGCCGAGTCCTCTCCAGGGTGCGCCCGCGTCCCGCTTCGCGCAGCACCTGGGCGGACAGGCGGACAGGGGCCGGCGTCCCCACCTACCCCGATGCGCTGGAAATCAGACGCTCATCTCGCGCGAGCTCGCGAAGCCGGTCCTTCAGGCCCTTGAACTGCTGACGCAGGACGGCCGCCTTCTTGTGGAGTCCCTCGGAGGACTGGGTCCCCCCGAGCTCGCGCGCGACATCCAACCAGGACATCCGCCGGTCCACCCTCAGCACCAGGAGGTTGCGCTCGCCCGGCTCCAGCTTCGCGCGCAGGGTTCGGAAGCGGTCCTTCACGGGCGTCTGGAGCCAGGGCGCCGTGCCTGACCGCTCGACGTGCATGAGGCCGACCAGCTCCTGGCTCGCCACCCTGTCCCTGCGTGGCGAGGAGGCGGCGGACATCCGGTACGCGACATTGCGCGCCACGCGGTACGCCCACGTCCTGAACGAGCTCTCCCACCGAAAGCCTGGCAGGTCCCTCACCAGGCTCTCGCAGAAGATGCTGAAGGCCTCTCGCGCCTGCTCCGGCTCTCTCGACAACGTCACCAGCAACCTGCGTATCTCCGGGCCATAGCCCTCCACCGCTGCCTCCACCGCGCCCGCGGCGTCTCCCAGGCCGCAGTGCTCGCGAATCCTCCGCTCCAGCGCTTCTCTCTCCTTTGGCGACATCCTTCGCACCTCCCAGCGGATGGAATGGCGTCCGCCGTCATCGTGACGAAGCCGGTGTCCGAGTGAATTCACATCCATGCCGGCCCGTCCCCATCTCAGTGGACAGCGGCACGGCCGCCTCACCCAGAGACACCCGCATGCCTCTCATCCTCCTCGTCGACGATGATTCGACCCTCCTCGAAATCTACACCGAGGCTCTCGAACAACTGGGCTGCGACGTCGCCTCCGCGCCGGAAGGCGAGATGGCCCTGTCGCTCGCGCTTGCGCTGAAGCCGGACCTCATCCTCACCGACGTGATGATGCCGGGGATGAGCGGTCTGGAGCTGTGCCGGCGGCTGCGCGCGGATGAGCGGCTGTGTCGCATTCCGCGCATCGTCCACAGCAGCATGGAGTGCCGGCCCAGCGCGCCCGGTGAGGTCTTCCTGCGCAAGTCCGGAGAGCTGTCGGAGCTCTTGCGGTGTGTCGCGCAGGGCCTCGCCCATGGCGACCCGCCCTCCGCCGAGATGTCCTCCGCGGCGTGAGGCGTCAGTCCCACTCCGCCAGCAGCGCACGCGCGGCCCAGGCATCCGCGAGCACCTGCCTGCCGGAGTAGACTTCCTTCAGCGACTCCAACAGCACCCGCGCCTCCGCCGCCTCGCCGGTGTGACGCGCCAGTCTCGCCAGCTCCACGGCCGCGCCCAGCTCGTGCAGTCGAGCACCCGTGTCACGCGCCACCGCGAGCGAGCGTCGGAAGCACTCGCGAGCCTCGCCGACGTCCCTTCGTAGAAGCAGGAGCTGTCCCTGCACGCGCAGCAACGTCGCCAGGTGGTGACGCGCCACGCGCCCTTCCACGTGCACCCGGGCCTCGCGCACGGCGGCAAGTCCCTCGTCTACTCGCCCTCCCGCGAGGTACGCGCGAGCCAGCGTCGTCAAGCACCCGCCCTGGAGCAGCGTCGCCCCCATTCTCGTCATCAGCGCGATTCCCTCGTGGATGCGCGCGACACCGCCCTCCACGTCGCCCAGGAAGGCCAGTGAGAGGCCGTGCATGCAGATGCTTCCCACCAGGGGCAACGGGAAGCCGTACTCCACACAAAGGCCCACGGCCCGCCCTGACACCTCCAGCAACATCGCCGGGTCTCCACGCTCCAGCGCCAGCATCGCGCCGAAGAGGGACACCGTGGCGATGGCGTAGGGATGGCTCATGGACTCCGCGAGCGCGAAGGCCCGAGCCTGCGTCGCGAGCGCGGTGTCGGTGTGGCCCAGCACCAGCTCGCTCACCGCCAGGTACATCAGCGCGTGCAGGCACTGCTCGGAGGCATGCCCCAGCCTGCCGCCGCGAATCTGCGCGAGCTGCTCCGCCACGCCCTCCCGACCGAGCAGCGCCTTCACCTCCAGGCCATGGCTCCGACAGGACGTGTAGTCCGCCCGCCAGAAGGCCTGGCTGTTGAGCGCGCCGTGCAACACCACGCGCGTCTCCAGGTCCGCATGCGCGTCGCCCTGACAGCGGAAGAGCTCCGCGAGGTGGTCCATGCCCTCGCCATCGCCGCGCGCCAGCGCGATGTTCCACAGCCCCCAGAAGAGCGGCGTCGGAATGCACTGCGACGGGTCACATAGCGCGGCGGCTCGCGTGAAGACGTCCTCCACCTCGCGCGTGCCGAAGCCCTTCGAGGCCACCAGCGCCTGCCCCAGCTCCACGCGCAACACCATGTCGCATTCATCCCGCTCGCGGGAGGGGGGCAGGAGTTCGAGCTGCCCCAGCGCTCGCGTGTAGTGGCTGATGGCCTCCGGGAACGCCGACTTCGCGCCCGCGAGCTGGCCCGCGCTCCGCCAGGACTCCATCGCCTGCCGCGTCAGCCCCGCCAGCGTGGCGTGGTGGGCCACCATCTCCGGCTGCTCCTCCACCACCTCGGGGAACTGCTCGGAGAGCACCTGGACGACGCGGCCGTGGTAGCGCTGGCGCGTGCTGCGCAAGAGCGACTGGTAGGCCGCCTCTTGAATGAGCGCGTGTCGGAAGGCGTACGTGGTGCATGGCGGTTGACCCTGGCGGAAGAGCAACCCGGCCTGTTCCAGTCGCTCCAACTCCGGCTGCAGCTCGTCTTCCTGGAGGAAGGACACCGCGCGCAGCGTCTCGTAGTTGAACTCGCGTCCCAGCGTGGCCGCGAGCTGCACCTGGGAGCGCTGTCGAGGAGGAAGCTGGTCCAGGCGCGCGAGGAGCAGCTCGTGCAACACCGCCGGCACGGCGGAGAGCGTCTCGCCAGAGTCACCTCGCGCGGCCTCCTGCTCCAGCACCACGCGCGTCAGCTCTTCGACGAAGAGGGGGACGCCGTCCGTCCGTGACACCAGCCGCGCCACCGTGTTCGGAGCCAGGGCGCGCTGGCCCGCGACTTCTCGCACCAGGGCCGCGGTGGCCTCCGGAGGCAGGGGCTCCACATCCAGCGAATGGAACGCCGCGCTCTGTCCCCACGCATGCTCGAAGCCCGGGCGCGCGGTGAGCAGTACACACAGGCGAGTCCCCTCCAGTCGCTCCAGCAACACACCCAGGAACTGGAGGGTGGAAGGGTCCGCCCAGTGCAGGTCCTCCACCACCAGCACCACGGGGCGGCGCACGTCCTCATGGCGGAACAGCTCCACCAGGGCCTTCATCATCGCGGCCCGCTGCCGCTCACCGGACAGGTGAAGGAAGGGAGAGCCCTCCGGCACGGGCAGCGACAGGAACGCGGCGAGCGGACACGAGAGCTCCACGTCCACGCCCAACACGCCCAGGCGCTCCACCATCCGCTCCAGCTTGCGCTCGGGCGCATCGTCGCGCGCGAAGCCCAGGAAGCGCTGGAGCCAGTCGATGAGCGGGTGGAAGGCGCTGCCCGTCCCCCGCACACCGCACTGACACCGCGCCCAGGTGCTCGTGCCAGGAGCCTCGCGGTCGTGCAGCTCCTGGACGAGCCGCGACTTGCCGATGCCCGCCTCCCCTCGCAGCAGGACGCCCACGCCGCGCCCTCCCAGCGCCTCCGCCCGCCACGTCGTGAGGCGCTGGAGTTCCCGCTCGCGCCCCACCAGCGGCGACAGCGCGCCGACCACGAGCGCCCGGTCGAAGCGGCTCGCCCCCGGCCTCTCTCCCAGCGCCTCGTGCACGTCCAGCCATGACGTGCCCGACAGTCCCTCGAAGGCCCAGGCGCCCAGCGAGCGCGTGCGGATGCGGCCTCGCACCAGCGCATGTGTTCCCTCCGTGAGCAACACCGCGTCCGGTCCCGCCTGCGCGGCCAGCCACGAGGCCACCTTCGGCGCTTCACCCTGCATGGGAGGCGCGGTCCCATGCAGCAGCGGCGACGCATCCGCCAGCGCGACACGGTCCGTGTGCAGCCCCACCTTCACCACCACGCCCGGAGGCCCCAGCCCCGCCAGCTCACCGGGCAGCACCTCTTGCAGTCGCAGCGCCGCGCGCACCGCTCGCTCCGAATCCCCCTCGCGCGCCACGGGGAAGCCGAAGCACGCGAGCACCTCCGCGCCCACCGCGAGCGTCATCGCCCCCTCGTGCTCGTGGATGATGCGCGTGCAGCCCTGGTGGAAGGCGCCCTCCAGCTCGCTGCAATCCTCCGGGTCCAGGCGCTCCATGCCGCCGCGCTCCTGCGCGAGCCGACACGACACCAGCGTCACCAGCCGTCGACCGGAGACGCTCGAACGCGAGGCCGGGGTGGCGTCCAGTCCCAGGAGTCGCCGCAGGCCGCGCAGCCGCTCCAGCAGCTCGCCTCCGTTCGCGGGACGCTCCCCCGGGTCCTTCGCCAGCGCCGAGGCCACCAGGCGCACGAGCTCTTCTGGCAAGCCGGGACACCGCCGGCTCACCGAGGGCATGGGCTGTCCGGAAGGAATGTGCAGACGCAACTCCGGCGCCTTCGCGGAAGGCAGCGGGTGCTCTCCGGTAAGCAGCTCGTAGAGCAACAGCCCCACGGCCCACACATCGGCTCGCGCGTCCGGAGGCTCGCCCCGCCATTGCTCGGGCGCCATGTACGCGGGCGTCCCGGCGCGAGCGGCCTCGGGAGCCAGGGCGGGCCCGGCCGGTGAGCGCGCAAGGCCAAAGTCGAGCAGCTTCGCTCTGCCATCCGCGAGCACGAAGACATTGGCGGGCTTGAGGTCGCGATGCACCAGGCGCCGCTCATGCGCATGCGCGAGCCCCGCCGCCACGTCCGTCATCAAGTCCAACGTGCGACGCAAGTCGGGCCGCTCCCGGCGCAGCAGGCGCTGCAGCGACTCGCCCTCCAGGAACTCCATCACCAGGAAGGGCACACTCAGCGGCACCTCCTCGCCTCGCGCCAGCGCGCCGGTGTTCCACGCGGACACGTCATGGATGCGGACGATGTTCTCGTGGTCCAGCCGCGCAATCGCCTGCGCCTCCTCGCGCAGCGCGGCCAGCAACGAAGGCGTGGCGGGCCCCCGGTGCGCTGCGAGGAACTTCAGCGCCACCGTGCGCCACAGTTCGTGGTCCACCGCCCGGAACACCTGCCCCATGCCACCACCGCCCAGGAGCCCGAGCACCTCGTACCGACGGCCGTCCAATCCGCCCAGTCGGTCTCCCAGGAGCGGCACCGGACTCGCGGCGCCCCCGTGGATGAGCCCCTGGAGCACCGCGTCCTCGAACTCCGAGCCCGCTCGCGTGGGCGAGTTCGCCGCCTCCGGGGAGACTGCCCCCGGGCCCTCCACCATGCCTCTGGGTGTGCTCATCGCGCGGGCCCTCCGTCGGGGCCACCGCCCGCCCGTCCGTCAGCCCAGGCAGGTGCTCCCCTCCCAGAGGGAGAGGGCGACGCGCCGGCGTTTGTGACGGAGAAACGTTTGTGACGAGGAAGCCTTACGGCCGAGGCTCGACACCCGAGCAGACAGGCTCAGTGCGCCGGATGCCCCATGAGTCGCGCCAGCCCGAACATCAGCGCCAGGCCCACGAACAGCGCCAGCACGTTGCGCCCCGGCTGGTCCTTGCCGTGCCGATGCACGTGCGGCAGCAAGTCCGACACGGCGATGTACAGGAACGTGCCCGCGGAGAAGGCCAGCGCCTTGGGCGCCATGCTCTCGAAGCGCAGCACCGCGTCGAAGGCGAAGTACAGCAGCGCGCCCGCCGGCACCATCAGCCCGTACAGCACGGAGAGCAGGAGGATGGAGCTTTTCGAGCGCCCCTCCGTCTTCAGGATGGAGGCGAGCGACAGCGCGGAGGGGACCTTGTGAGCGACGATGGCGAGCAGCGCCATCAACCCCACGCCCTCCTCCACCGCCGAGCCCAGGGCGATGCCGTCGAACAGCGTGTGCGTGGAAAGCCCGAGGAACGCGGTGAGCCCCAGCACCTGCCCGGCCTGCCCGGGAGGACGCCCGCTGCCGGACATGTGGTCTCCGGGCAGGTCCTCACCCGCGTGCGCGACGAGGTAGCGCTCCAGCACCAGCAGGAACACGAAGCCACCGGGCACCAGCGCGAAGGCCCACCAGCCTCCGCCCTCGTACGCCTCCGGCAGCATGTGGAAGAAGGCCGCGCCCAGCATCACGCCCGCGGCGAAGGCGAGGAAGCGAACCAACTGCGTGGGCCGCTGGTTCCACAACACCACCATCGCGCCCAACAGCGCGCCGACGACGACGATGAGGGAGTAGAGGGCCACCGTGGCCAGGACCGACATGGGGCGCGCACCCTACAACAAAACGGCCAATACAAAACCGCCGACTCAGTAGCGCCGCACCACCACCAGCCCCACCCGGCCCGGCTTCACGTCCACCGTGTGCTCCGTCACCCGGCCCCCCGCCTCCACACGCACCGTGTGGCTCCCCGCCGACACCCGGAAGCGCGCCACCTGGAACTCCGCGGGCAAGGAAAGCCAGGAACGCAGGTCTGGGGCATTGCCAGCGTTGAGCAGGAGGAAGGCCAGGATGCCCAATTCCTCGCTCTTCGTCACCGCGCCCAGGCCCGCCGCCAGGCCCGCCTTCACCGCCGCGCCCGCGAGCTGCTTGGCGAGCATCCCGCCGATGCGGGTGTCCAGGTGCAGCCGCGCGACGTCCGCCAGGGACGTCACCGTCACCGCGCGCTCGTCCTGGTCGCCCAGCTTCACGCGCACCGACGGCGCGCTGCCCCGGTCCCGGTAGACAGGCACCTCGATGAGGTTGCCGCCGCCACTGCCATGGTCGCGCGACGCGGGCTGCTTCTCCGGCGACAGCCCCGCTTCCACGACGACCACGACTTGGGATTCGTCGCGGGCCAGCGGCGGGTGGGCCACCTCCGGGTACTTCTCCTTCAGCGCCGCGTAGACGTCATCGCGGCCGGTGTACTTCGACAGCCGCAGGAGCGGCTCCACCAGCGAGCCCAGCCGGGGCTCCAGCTCGTACGCCTTCGCATAGTCGATATAGGCCGAGTCCCAGTCGCGCTGGTCCTCGCGGATGACGCCGCCCAGGTAGCGGGCAATCGCGAGCTGCTGGTACGGCTTCTTCTCCTCGGTGACCATCTTCTGGAGGCGCTCGTTGACCTGACGCACCTCCACCATGGCCGCCTCGTCGTCCTCCAGCTCCGCGTAGTTGAGCGCCTGGAAGACGGAGATCATCAGCTTCTCGAAGTCCTCGCCGCGGTAGGCGCGCTGACGCTCGTTGGTGATGAGCGCCCCCGCCTCCTCGCTGACGGAGACTCCGTCGAGCTGCGCGCTGAGCTTCTCCGCCTCCTCCAGCACCGCGTTGCTCTCCGTCCACTTGCCCGCGGAGTGCAGCAGCATGCCCTTGTCCAGGAGCACGAGCAGCGCGTCCTTCCCCGAGCCCTCCTTCTCCATGGCGTCGAGCTGCGCGAGCGCCCCCGGATAGTCTTCCGACTGGTACGACGCGCGGACGCCTCGCGTGCGCGCCACGTAGTCACCGGCGCAACCCGTCAGCAGCAGCACGCTCGCCAGCGCGAGCACGCCCCCGAGAGGGCGCGCCGGATGGCGGAGAGGAGGAGTCATGAGCAGTCGAGCCTTCGCGTGGAGCCAGCGGCTGGCATCAGCGTGCTACCAGCTGACGCCGCGCTTCTCGAACTTCTTGCGGATCTGCTTCTCGTCCGTCCACTCGATGAGGCCGGTGCGCACGTTGCTCAGCTTCGCCGTCATCTTGTAGTACACGAGCTTGTCGCGGCCGACCTCCTGGATGATGGAGGCCAAATCCCCCGTCATCATGAAATCGACGGAGACCTGCGCGCCCGGGCCCTTCGCGGCGTTCGGGTCCACGTAGCCCGACTGCTGGTACTCGTACTCCTCCGCGATGTCCTGGCGCGCGGCCTGGTCCACCATGGCGAAGCGGCCCGTCTGCGCGAGCGCCGTTTGAATCTTGTCTCCCAGCGAGCGCATGTCGATGTGCTCGGACGTGCTGTTCTTCAGCTTGCCCACGAGGACGATGGGCAGCGAGCCGTCGGGACGCGGCGTGGAGAAGCGCGGCGAGGTGGCCAGCGACTCCGCCATCTTCTTGGCGATGAGCTGCAGGTCATTCTCGTTGAACTGGTCCGACAGCATCTCGATTTCGTTCGGGTCTTCGTATGAGCCGCGCGTGTACGCGCGCGGTCCACTGCACGCGACGAGCGAGGCGGCGAGGCAGGCGGTCAGGATGAGGCGATGGGTCTTCATGGTGCGTATGACTCCTAGTTCCATTCGCATTCGAAGCGGCTGCCCTCGAAGTTCCACTTGTAGTTGAGCACCGCGTCACGGCGATACCCGGCCGTCAGGCGGCACAGGCTCATGAGCGAGGCGCGGGGATAGTCGAAGGTGTAGCTCTGCGACTTCGCCCGCTCCTGCGGCGTGAGCTGAGAGGGATGGGTGAGCGTGGGGCTGGCGCTGGCGACCACCAGCACGTTGTGCTTGCCGTACGTCTTCAGCGGCACCCGCCCCGACAACTGCACGCGGCGCACCGTGCGCGCGACGAGGATGTCGCTGCGGTCCACTGTCGTCTCGTGGCGGTTGCGGCGCTGGAGCAGGTCCGTGATGTTGGCGCTGAAGACGCGGGTGAGGTCCCCGTCGTCGACGAAGAAGTAGAGGAACGCCTCGCGCGCGACGCGGCTCTCACCGGTGAAGTCCATCGTCACCAGCAAATCCAACTCCCGGTTGGGGGCGATTCCGTGGCGCGACACCGCCGCGAGCACCGTCTTGTCCACGCCCGCCTTCTTCAACTTGATGAGGCCGTCCGCGCTGGCGTCACACGCGCAGCGGCGCTCCTCAATCATCTTCACCAGCTGCGCGGGCTCGAAGCCGGCCTGGGACAGCTTGGTCAGCTCCTCGTCCGTGAGGGGAAGCTGGTCCGAGCGCTCGTAGATTCGCGGGAGCTGGTTCGGGTCCCACTGGATGATGTTGTAGGTCTGCGTGGTGCCCGTGGGAAAAGGCAGGGCGACCTGCGGGCCTCCACTCGAGGAGAAGCTGACGGGCGCCTGACTGGCGGCCAACGTCAGGGCGGCTGCGAGCACTTGGGCAATCATGGCGAACAGCCTCCCCTTAGAACCTGTAACCGATGGACATGCCCAGCCGGTGCGTCACGCCGCCACCGCCGATGGGGATGTCCGGGTTGTAGTTGAGCCCCAGGAGGATGTTGTCCCGGTGGCCCATCAGCACCTCGGCGCCCAACTGCGGGGAGATGCCGAAGCGCAGGCCCTCCGCCTCCGGAATCACGATGGCGCCGGCCCGCAGGCCCGCGGTGAACACCAGCGGCCAGCCCCACGTGCGGAAGCGCGGGCCCACCATGCCGATGAAACGGCCTCCGTCGAAGACGTACGCGGCGCTCGCGTCGAGCGAGAACCAGTCCGCGCCCCACAAGGACAGCGTGGCGCCCACGTACAGCGGAGGGCCGGAGGGCGCGTCCTCGGGAGGCTCCCTGTCGTTGATGGCCGCGCCCCAGTCGAGCTGCAGCGACACGCCCTGGCTGTTCGAGCCGGAATAGCCGCCCTTGCCATACTCGGATTCCTCGGGCCCATCCGTGCGGCCCCGGTCCTGCGCGGCGGCGGTCAACGGCGCCGCGACGGCCAGCGACAGAAGGGCTCCGCACAACCTGGAATGACGCTTCATCTCGAAGACTCCCACATGCGGTAGGTGCGAAAATTCCGACTGCAACGACGGTGCGGCGTCCCCAATATTCAAAACACCCTCCCGTCAGGCAAGGGCCCCTTGCGTCTCTCCCGCTCTCTCAGGAGGTGCGAGGCCCCGTGGGTGGCAGGTCCTGGGGGGCATCCGGCTGGGGGTCCCGAGCCTCCGGGGGCGGCAGCGCGGTGGGGGCCTGCCGGGACTCCGTGCGGGTGAAGGGCAACCACTCGGGGTGCGCCCGCAGGAAGCCGACCAGCCTCTCACGGACGAGGGCGCGCAAATCAAAGAGCTTGTCCGGGTTGGCCGCGCTGACGAGCGCGCGGACGGTGAGCGTGCGGTCCTGCGCCTCCAGCACGACGACGGACTGGAGCCGGCCGTCCCACAGGTGCCTGGCGTCCTGCTCGACGATGCGCCGCAGCTCCCCGCGCACCGCGTCCACGTCCGTGGAGTAGTCCACCTGGAGGGTGACGGCGCCGAGCATCTCCGTGCTGGACTTGCTCCAGTTCTGGAAGGGCTTGTCCAGGAAGTACGTAATCGGGATGACCATGCGGCGCTGGTCCCAGACGCGCAGCACCACGTACGTGAGGGTGATTTCCTCCACGGTGCCGAACTCGGTCTCCACCACCACCTGGTCGCCGATGCGCACCGGCTGGGTGATGGAGAGCTGGATGCCGGCGAGCAGCGTGGCGATGGACTTCTGCGCCGCGAGGCCGATGACGATACCGGCGATTCCGGCGGACGCGAGCAGCGACACGCCCACGTTGCGCACCACCTCGAACTGCATCAAGAGCAGCGCGGCGGCCACCACGTACGTCGCCGCCTCGAAGACGGCGCGCAGCACCGCGAACTGGGTGCGCAGCGAGCGGGCCCGGCCCGCGTCACGCAGATCGGCCGACACGCGGTTCTGCACGAAGTTGGCGAACACCCGCAGGAAACGCAGGATGAACCACGCCACCGCGATGATGATGAGCGAGTAGCTCAACCGGTTGAACAGCGTCTGCACCGGGCGCGGCAGCAGCAGGAGCGACGTGCCCACCGCCAGGAGGATGGCGAAGTAAGGCAGCCGCAACGGCCCCCGCCCCGCCGCCACCAGCTGGTCATCCAGTGTGACGTGCGTCCACTTCGCCAGCCGCAGGCCGAACCCGAGCGTCAGCCGCTCCAGGAGCAGGGCCAGCCCCACCGAGCCCAGGAGCGTCACCAGCAGGCCCAGCCACTGCCAGGGCTCCAGGCCGAACACGGTGCCGGAGAAGAAGAAGGGCGGCAGCCACTCCGCCACGCGGGGGCCGTACGTCTCGAAGAGGGGGTCCACCATCCGCACGGTGGACTCGCTGAACACCCAGACCAGGCCGCCGTCCTGGGCCACCCGCTGGACGCGGATGGACACGTTGGCGCCTTCCAGGGGGATGACGCCCAACTGGTCGAAGCGGGGGTCGGCCGGGTCACCCTCCGGGGCCTTGCTCAGGAGAGACAGGTCGATGGAGAGCTTGCGGTCCAGGACGAACTTGAGCCGGCGGGCGAGCTGGGCGCCCCGCTCGGGCTGCTGGGCGCGGGGGATGAAGTCCAGGTCCAGGTAGTGCGCCGCCGTGGCGTAGTCCCCCCGGTGGGCCGCGGCCAGGAACCCCTGGGTGGTGGAATGGGGGGACAGCCGGTCCACGGGGGCCGAGGGCGGGCCCAGGCCCGAATTGAGCGCCGCGACGGGCAGCGTCCAGAGGAGACTCCCCACCAGGAGAAGGGCCGTCCAGGCTCGTCGGCGGTCTCGGTGCATCATGGCGCCCTCCATACTCCTTTTCGGTGGCTTTGCCGGAAGAAGTCAGGCCCGCTCCCCCGGCCGGACCACCGGGAGGGGGACGTCCGAGACACCACCCCGTCTTACCCCGTGGGAAAGGCATTGGTGCACCGGGTGGGGGTAGGATAGAAACGGAGCCCAAGGAAGGTCGACGTGTCCGAGAAGCGAAGAATCCTCCTGATTGACGACAGCGAAATCACGCTCGCCATGGAGAAGGCCGTGCTGGAAGCACGCGGCTACGAGGTCGTCGCCACCTCCACGCTCATGGAGTTCGAGAAGACGCTCCAGACGTGGAGGCCGGACCTCATCCTCACGGACATCCACATGCCCGAGGCCAAGGGCACCGACATCTGCCGCACGTTGAAGAACGAGTACGGCACCCAGGACATCCCCATCGTCCTGTTCTCCAGCCTCCCCGACGTGGAGCTGTCCAAGCTGGCCGAGCAGGTCGGCGCCGACGGCTTCCTGTCGAAGGAGAACGGGCTGGAGGCCATGGGCGAGAAGATCGACGAACTGGTGCAGAGCATCCTCTGGTGAACCGCATGCGGCGCCCCGTCCTCCTCGCCGCCCTCGGGGGCCTGGTGCTGGTGCTGGTGCTCGGTGGATGCATGCGCAAGGAGCCGCCGCCCCACCCGCCCGAGCCCGAGGCGGGTGTCAGCGCGACGTCAGCCCCCGGCGCCATCCTCTTCGTCTCCGCGGACACGCGCGGCTACCTGGGCCCCTGTGGCTGCAGCGAGAACATGCGCGGCGGCATCGCCCGGGCGGCCTTCCAGGTGCGCGAGGCGCGACAGGGCACCCTGCCCGTGCTGTACGTGGACGGCGGCAACAGCCTCTTCGGTGAAACCACGCTCAAGCCCGGCCAGGTTCCCCAGGAGGAGCTGAAGGCGAAGGCGCTGGCGGACGCCATGCGGTTGATGGGGCTGGCGGTGCGTGCCACCGGGCCCCTGGACGACACGCGCGGCGCGGACTTCCGACAGGGGCTGGGACTGCCCGAAGTCGCTGACGGCGCGGTGAAGCTGCTGCCCGCGGGCTCGCGCAAGGTAGCCGTCGTCGCCGCGGACTCGCCGGCCCAGCTCGTGGCGGCCAGTGCCAGGGCCCGCGCGGAGGGCGCGGACTTCGTGCTGGGGCTCTTGGATGCGCCCTTGGAAGAGGCGCAGAAGGCGGCGGAGACGCCGGGGCTCGCGGTGGACGTGCTGGTGGCCACGCGCTCCGCCACGGAGATGAGTGGGGAGCAGAACCGGCTGGTGAAGGCGTCGGTGCCCGTCGTCGCGCCGCAGAGCAAGGGCCGCTCGCTGGTGCGCGTGGACCTGAGCTACGCGCACCAGCCGGGACGCTTCACGCTCCAGAAGGGCCAGGCCGACCTGGAGCGCGAGGTGGCCGCGCTGGAGCAGCGCACCGCGCTCCTGGACAAGGAGATCAACCTCCCGGGCATCGACCCGAAGCTCAAGGCGCTCAAGCAGGCCAAGCGCGACGAGCTGGTGGCGCGCAGGCAGGCGCTGGTGACGGCGCCGCCCGCGTCATCGCCGGACGTGAATGGCTTCACGGTGCGCTTCGTGCCGCTGGAGTCGGGGCTGCCCTCGTCGCCGGACGCGCAGGCCCTGGTGGCGCGCTACGACGCGGAGGTCGGCAAGCTGAACCTCGCGTGGGCGAAGGAGCACGGGCAGGACTGCCCCGTACCCGCCAAGGGCCAGTCGGCCTTCGTCGGCAACGAGCCGTGCCGCTCGTGCCACGAGGAGTCCTTCCCCGTGTGGGAGAAGTCCAAGCACCACCACGCCTGGGAAACGCTGGAGGAGGTGGGCAAGCAGCACCACCTCAACTGCGTGGGTTGCCATGTCACGGGCTGGGAGCAGCCCGGAGGCGTGTGTCGCCTGGACAAGGTGGCGGGGCGCGAGGACGTGGGCTGTGAGAGCTGCCACGGTCCGGGCTCCGCGCACTCGGACGAGCCGAGCGCGGACAACATCATCGCCTCGCCCGGCGAAGCGGTGTGCGTCACGTGCCACAACCCGGAGAACTCGCCCCACTTCGACTTCGCGACGTACCTGCCGCGAATCCTGGGGCCGGGACATGGAAAGCCCGTGGACGCCCAGCCGCCGGGCAAGCCAGCGGACGCACCGAAGCCCGCCAAACCGTAATCACGTGTCAGCGCCTGGCCGCTCGTACCCACGGAGCGTGCAGAGATAAGCCTTACCGCGCGACTCGTTGTTTGACTGTCAAGAAAAAGCGCGAATACTTCGGCCTTCGCCTGCTTCTGGGCGCACTCTTCCTGCGACCAAATGCTGCCTCTCTGCCTGCTCGTGCTGAACCTGGCCTCGCTCCCCAACTCGGAGGGAGTGCCACCACCCATGCCCCCGCCACCGCCGGGCATGCGCGTGCTCGCCGCGGAGGAGACTCGGGCCATGGCCACCGCTCCTTCGGTGGTGAAGGACACGCTGCCCACCTCGGGCGGCGCCGTGACGAAGAGCGAGCCCGTGCCTCCTCCGAGCACCGGTGCCGCGAAGACCGAGGGCTCCGCCTCCTCGCCTGCCGTGGGCTCCACGGCCCAGGTCGTCGCGCCTCCGGGCGTGGGCACCGCCGCGACGCCGGCCCCGAGCAACACGGTGAAGGCCCCCGCCTCCACGGGTGCGGGCGAGACCAAGGCTTCCGTCGCGGGCAATGTGGCGGCTGAAGACGACAAGGCTGATGGCGACGGGCCAGACGCCGACGACAAGCGCGCGGGAGCGAACGGCGCGGACGCGGAGGACCCGGACGACGAGCCCGAGGCCACGCGTGAGATGGTGGAGTCCGAGTCCGCGGAGCTGGAGGAGTTGCGCGCGCTGGAAGGCGCGACGTTGGACCCGGCGGCGCGGCCGAGCGCGGAGGTGATGCAGTCCCTGCGTCGCCTGGGGCTCGCGAACCCGCTGCGCATGCGGATGCTGGACGCGCTGGAGGAGCCCACCTTCCGCGAGGACGACACGCCAGAGCAGCTGCCGCTCATCACCAACCTGGCTGCGTTCGACGTGGGGTTGATTCAGGACCGCTACGACATCCCGGTGGAGATGCAGCCGCTGGTGGCGCAGTACATCCAGTTCTTCCAGGGGCCCGGACGGCGCTGGTTCCGCAAGTGGATGTCCCGCTCAGCGCGCTACCTGCCGGTGATGCAGCCGATTTTGGAGAAGCACGGCCTGCCTCGGGACACGGTGTACCTGGCGATGATTGAGAGCGGCTTCTCCGCGCACGCGTACTCGTGGGCGCACGCGTCCGGCCCGTGGCAGTTCATCTCCAGCACCGGCAAGCAGTACGGCCTCAAGCAGGACTTCTGGGTGGACGAGCGCAGGGACCCCATCAAGGCGACGGGCGCCGCGGCGACGTACCTCAAGGACCTCTACAGGGAGCTGGGCCACTGGTACCTGGCCTGGGCGGGCTACAACACGGGCTCCGGCCGGGTGCGGCGCATGGTGGAGCGCCACGGCACGAAGGACTTCTGGGTGCTGTCGGAGGAGAAGGGCCTGGCGAAGGAG
Source organism: Myxococcus eversor (assembly GCF_010894455.1). Classification (GTDB taxonomy): domain Bacteria; phylum Myxococcota; class Myxococcia; order Myxococcales; family Myxococcaceae; genus Myxococcus; species Myxococcus eversor. Next base: position 189,911 of record NZ_JAAIXY010000006.1, read on the forward strand.
ACGAAGCACTACGTGCCCAAGCTCATCGCCGCCGCGCTGGTGGCGAAGAACCCGTCGGCGTTCGGCTTCTCCGAGCAGGAGTTCGACTACGAGCAGCCGCTCGAGTTCGACGTGGTGGAGCTGACGGACGCGACGGACCTGGACGTGGTTGCGCGCGCGGCGGGGGTGAACATCCAGGACGTGCAGGACCTGAACCCGGAGCTGAAGCGCTGGTGCACGCCTCCGGCGACCGCGAAGAACCCCTACAAGCTTCGGTTGCCCACGGGCTCGTCGCCCCGGTTCGTGGAGGGCTTCAAGAAGCTCTCTCCGGCCGAGCGACTGACGTTCCGGGTGCACACCGTGAAGCGGGGCGACACGCTGTCTCAAATCGCGGAGCGCTACGGCACGGCGTCGGAGGCCATCCTCCAGATGAACCGGCTCAAGAGCGCGCGGACGTTGAAGCTCGGCACGGACCTGGTGATTCCGGTGCCGGCGAGCAAGGCGGGCCCCACCGGTGGCGGCGCGTTGGCGAGCAAGGTGGCGCAGGCCCGCCGCAATGGCGTGGTGGTGCACCGTCCCGAGGACGAGGTGCCCGCGGGCACACCGAAGGGGCCCGTGGCCGCCGGCCCGGTGAAGACGGAGACGCTCAACGGACGCAAGCGCGTGACGTATGGCGTGCAGTCCGGCGACAGCCTCTGGGTCATCGCCACGAAGTTCAACGTGTCGGTGGATGACCTGAAGAAGTGGAACAACCTCCGGCGGCGCAACCCGACGTTGCAGGTGGGCTCGTTGGTGTACGTGTGGCCCGAGGGCACGTCCCAGGTGCAGGAGCGCGCGGGCACGGTGGTGATGGCGAAGCAGGTGGCCGCGAACGTGGGGAAGCCAGGTGGCAAGGTGCACGCGCTGGCCGAGGGCGAGACGCTCTGGTCCGTGGCGCAGCGCTACGGCGTCACCGTCGAGGACATCATGCGGTGGAACAACATCAAGGACCACCGGACCCTCCCCACGGGGAAGGTGCTCTCACTGAGCGCGCCGTGAGCCTTCGCGCGAGGACGTCTTCGGACGTCCCCATGTCGGGCGAGTGATTTGCAAACGGGCCGGGGATGACCTTGCCCATTTCGCGGAACGACTCGCTCGCCCTTCCCTTCTCACTCGACGCCAACGACGTCGCCCTCCCGAGCGAGGCAGGCCTCGGATGGGCTCACACGCATCCTCCGTCACGGGCCCGCGACAACGTCCTGGAGACCGCACCGCGCATCCAGGTCTCGCGACTCCCGTCCCACGAAGCGCGGACGGCTCAACGTGGCCCTGAGGCCGACAGGCTCGCCCACGGAATCACGGGGCCGAACGTTCTGGAGCCCGCTTCGATATCACTCGGCACACCCACGCGCCCTACCACCTCGCGCGGCGATGGTCCGGCTCCCGCGCAGCCCACCTCCGTGAGCGCCTGGGGCAGCTCCTCCTGGCCACCCGCCCCCTTGGCGCAACCACTCGCCAACGCCCATTTCACCGGCCTGCCCCAACTCGCGGACGTGGCCTCGGGCCAGGCAGTCCTCGGCCCGGGCTCACGAGGTGGCGGCCCGCGCGCGGTGCAGACGGCGTTGTTGAACATGGGCTTCGCCCTCCACGGCGGCGCGGACGGAGAGTTCGGCCCCCAGACGGCGCGCGCCCTGCGCAATTTCCAGGTGCACGCGGGCCGCGACTTTCCCACCGTCAAACCCACGGGCGTACTCGACACCGCCACACTGCGCGCCCTGGACGCGCTCGCGCCCGAGCCCGGCACGAAGGGCCAGTCCCAGGGAATTCCTCCCGCCGTCTACGACGGGCAGCCCGTGCGCGTCGTCGTCGCGCTGCGCGAGCACCGCACGTTCCTCTACGACAACGAGGGGCGCCTCGTGGACATCTTCCCGAACGCCTCGGGCACCACCGCCACGCCCACGCGCGCGGGCCTCAAGGTCGTCCGAGCCCGGCTGGACCAGGCCGCCGCCGAGGCAGCCGGGGCGCGCCTGTGGAACGACAGACACGTCTTCGGCACGCGCATCCTCGATTTGTCCTGGGCCGACGGGCGGCACTCCGCCGAGGAGCTTCACGGAACCAACGCCCCCGCCCTGCTCGGCGGGGATGTGTCCCATGGCTGCATCCGTCACTCGAACGAGGCCATCGTCGTGCTCCACGACGCGCTCTCCGCGGGAGACCGCGTGGCCATCGTGGAGCACGTGGACGACCCGCACCTGGGTGGCGCCCTGGTGCCGGTCTCCTGAGTGCTACCCCTCCTCGAGCAGCGCCTTCAGCTCCCGCACGCGGCGGGTGATGACGTCGCGATCCACCGAGCGGTAGACCTCCGGCAACAGCTCCCGGCTGGTGCACTCCTGCACGGCCACGAGGTTCTGGAGCTCGATTTCCAGCGGGTAGCTGGGAGGCACGAAGTCCGCCAGCACCGCGGCCAGGTCCTCCTTCGCCACGGACTCGCGGCCCTCCGCCAGCGCGCGGAACTTCGAGCGCACCATGACGGCCTCGATATCCGCGCCGCTGAAGGCCCGAATCCCCTCCGGAATCATCTTGGAGAAGGAGTCGATGCCCTCCACGGACACGCCCGTCTTCTTGGACATGACCTGGAACAGCTCGTCCCGCTCCGCGTCCGTCTGCGGATAGAAGAGCGCCAGGTGCTCCTCAGCGCGGCCTTGTCGCTTGAGGTCGATGGGCAGCAGGTCCGGCCGCGCCGTCATCAGGAACCAGACAATCTTGCCGCGGTACTGCGTGTTGCCCATGAAGGAGGCAATGGAGCCGAACACGCGGCTGCTCGTCCCGGAGTCCCCGCCCGAGTCACGGTTGCCGAGGAAGGTGTCCGCCTCGTCAATCATCACCGCCACCGGCCACAGCGCCTTGAGGAGGTTGAAGATCTTCTCGAGGTTCGCCTCGGTGACGCCCTGCCACTGGCTGCGGAAGTTCAGGAACTTCACCACCGGGATTCCAATCTCCCCGGCGAAGCAGCTCACCATGAACGTCTTGCCCGTGCCCACCGGGCCCGAAAGCAGGTAGCCCATGGGCATGACCTCGATGCGCCCCTTCTTCAGGGCCGAGGCCGCCTGCCGCAGCATCTGCTTCGCCTTGGCATGTCCCGCCACCGCGTCCAGCGTGTGCGAGGGCTCGATGAACTCCAGCAGGCCGTGGCACTCCGCCTGGATGATCTCCTTCTTCTTCTCCTTGAGCAGGTCGGAGGTGATGCGAATCTCCCGCTCCAGCGCCTCCGTCAGCACGCGGTCCAGGTTGATGCGCGACAGGCCGGCCGTCATCTTCGCCAGGCCCGCCAGCGGCACGTCCGACAGCGACTGGAGCCGCTTGCCCTCCAGTTTGTAGCGCACGTACTCCAGCCGCTCCTCCTCGGTCGGAAGCGGCAGCTCAATCGGCGCCACGTACGGGTTGCGGGAGATGCGCGGAGAGATGTCCGCCAGGTTCTCCGCCAGCAGCACCACGGACACGTCGCCCGCGAGGAACTGCGGGTCGTGCGCCCACTTGTCCAGCGTGGCCAGCACGAAGCGGTCCTCGGACGACAGGTGGGAAATCTCGCCGCCCGGCACCAGCGTCTCCGCGAAGTCGATGATGAGCGCCAGCGAGCGCCCCTCGCTCAGCCGCATCCGCAGGAAGTTCTCCAGAATCTGGAGCGCGCGGCCCGGGTCTCTCGGCATCACCTTCGAGTAGTCCGTGCCGTACATCGCGTCATAGCCGGCCATCGTCCGCGCCAAGTCCTTCTGCGTCTCCGGCGTGGCCGAGCGGATGCCCGACGAGCGGTCGTAGAAGAGGACGTGGTCTCGCCCGCCGAACAGCTCCTCGGAGAGGAAGGTCTTCAGCGTGCCGAAGCCCCGCCCGCCGTCCTCCAACTGGAGCGGCTGGAGGTCCCTCACCGCCCCGAAGAGCAGGAAGGTGCTCACCGTCTTCGTGTAGTACTTGCGGGCCAGTTGCTGCGCCCAACGGGGGAGGTCCGCCAGCGGATCTTCCTTGTGAACCTTGCGCACCTTGCTCACGGACACACGCCTCCTGTCGCTCCTCCGGACGGGGAGCAGACGCACCCGCTTCCCACGAGGGAAGCGGGGCTCGATTTCAGGGAATCTAACGGCAGCGGGGCTGACGCTTGAGGGAAACCGTCGCCGTGGCGATGGATTCTCCGGACTCCGGCGCGGGCACGTCCACCTCCGCGTCGTTGTGGCACTTCAGCTTCAGCGTGAGCTGGCGCACGCTCGGATTCACCAACACCGTGGCGGGCGTCTCTCCCAGCTCCTGGCCGTTCGCGAAGATGACGGCGCCCGCGGGCTTGGAGTCGATCTTCACCGACACCTTGGACACCACGGGCTCCAGCTTCAGCGACACCTCGAAGGGACCATCACCCGTCAGGGGCACCCGCTTGGACGCCGGCTTGTGCTGCGGCGCGCTGATCTCCACCACCCACTCCTGCCCGGAGATGGGGACACCCTTGATGAACGCATCCGAGGCGCCCTGCGCCCGGACCACCTTGCCGTCCACCTTCACCTGGGCATCCGACGGCTGGGTGACGAGCACCAGTGACGCGGTGCGCACCAGACTCTCCAGGGCGACCTCCACCGGCTCCACGCCCTTGCCGCTGTTGACCTGGAGGGTCCGCGTGAAGGTCTTGTAGCCCTCCGCGCTCACCGTGACCATGACCTGCCCGGCCGTCACCTCGCGCAGGAGCGTGGTGCCGGTGCCCTCCACGGGGATGGGCTGGGTGTCCAACGTCACCTGCATCCGGCCACGCACCTCGGGAGGGACGCGCTGGAGGTCCAGCATGACGTAGCCAACCCCGGGCCGGCTCGCCATCCACCCCACGACACCGAGCAGCAGGACCGCGGCCACGCCGACAATCGCGTAGAGCACCCGCTTGTCCAGGCCCCGTCGGCCCAGCGCGGGCACGGCGGCGGTCGGATGGTCCTCCTGCTCGTAGTCCTCCTCCTGCTCGACATGGCGAGGCGGAGGCGGTCGCGGCGGAGTTCCCGCGCCGAGCATGGGGGGCGGACGCGAGTGGCCGCCCTGCAGCCCCTCCGACAGCGCCGCGCGGGAGACGCCCTGCGACACGTCCGGAGGCAGCGCCGAGCGCGGAATCCCCTGGGAGACGTCCGGCGAGGGCCCTTCCCGGACGATGCGGGGCAGCCCATCACCACCAGCGCCACGGCTGCCACGCGGTCCTGGCGCCGAGTTGGCGACCTCCGAGGGCATCAGCGTGGGCACCGTCACCGAGGGACGGGCCGGCGCGCCCGCGGGCATCAGCACGGGCATGGACGGAAGGGAGTTCCGGGGAGGCGCCTGCGGCGGGATGACGGCCGTCTTGCCCGTGGTGGGCTCGTCGTCCTCGTCGTCCGACTGCTTCGGGTTGCGCGACTCCAGCGGAGTGACGGCGCGGCCCACGGCCGCTCCCGGCTGGGTCGTCGGCTCCGGCCGCTCGTCGAAGACGTGGTCGCTGGACACCAGTTGCGTGGCCTGGACCTCGTCCTCCTTCGGCGCGGGCGCGGCGGTGGCCGCCGTCAGCCGGGGCAGCGCGGCCAGCGTGGGCGAGCGCCGCACGCCGGTGGGGGACACGGAGCCCATCGTCGCGGTGGACCGGGGCGCGCCCATGGGCTGCACCACGGGCACCGCCTGCGGGGGCGGAGCCGAGGGGGCCGCCGCGGGCATGGCCATCATCCCGCCGGAGCCACCCGTGCTGAAGCCCGTGGCCGCCTCCAGCGCGGCGAGCATGCCGTCGGGAGGACGGATGTCGGCGTACTCGGACAGGCGCTGCCGCTCGCGCTCCACTTCCTCCGCGAAGGTGGACTTCATGTACTGCATGAGGTCCTTGCGGCCGAAGATGGTCTCGCTGGTGATGAGGAAGCGCTGCAGGTCGTCGCCCAGCTCGCTGGCGTACTGGTAGCGCTCGTCCACGTCCTTGGCGAGCGCGCGCATGACGATCTTCTCCAGCACCTCCGGGATGCGCCGGTTGAACGTGGACGGCGGCGGCACCTCCGCCTTGCGCACCTTCTCCAGCACGCTGAAGTCGCTGTCGCCCACGAAGAGCCGCTCGCCCGTGAGCATCTCGTAGAGACACACTCCGATGGCGAACACGTCCGAGCGCCGGTCCAACGGCAGGCCGCGGATCTGCTCCGGGCTCATGTAGCCGAACTTGCCCTTGAGGATGCCCGCCTGCGTCTTGGTCGCCTTGCCCGCCGCCTTGGCGATGCCGAAGTCGATGACCTTGACCTCGCCCTCGAAGGAGATGAGGACGTTCTGCGGCGAGATGTCGCGGTGGACGATGTTCATGTCCCGCCCCATCCCGTCCTTCTTCCGGTGGGCGTAGTCCAGGCCCTCGCACATCTTGGACAGGCAGAAGGCCACCAGCGGCACCGGCGCGGGCTCACCCTTCTTCCGGCAGCGGTCGAAGATGGCCCGCATGTCCTTGCCGGGGATGTACTCCATCGAGATGAAGTAGCTGCTGACGATCTGCCCCAGCTCGTAGATCTGCGCGATGTTGGCGTGGCTCAGCTGGACGCTGATCTTCGCCTCATCGATGAACATCGAGATGAACTCTTCGTCCTCCGCGATGTTCGGCAGGATGCGCTTGATGGCCACGAGCCGCTCGAAGCCGCTCGCGCCGAACTGCTTGCCGCGCCACACCTCCGCCATGCCGCCGATGTTGACGCGGTCCAGTAGGAGGTACTTCCCGAATGGGATGGGCTGACGCTTCGGTTGAGAGGTCGTCACGTGGGGGAGGGTCCGTTCAATGGGAGCCTAGCGATCGCCCCTCTGTAGGGTCAACCACACGGAGACCCTCACGCGCTCTCCAGGCAGGCAGGCAACAGGCACGTAGCAGCGCCAATTTTTCTCAAGGTTGAAGACTGGAGGTTCCCCCGTCGGTGCCGCCCTCGGCCGTGGGGGCCGGGGCATCCCGGAACGCCGCCCCGGACTCGGCCGCTGCATCCCGGAACGCCTGGCCCGGCTCGGCCGGGTCCTCCTCGGCGATGGCCGGCTGGACCAGCAGGAAGCGCACCTTGCCCTCGGCGGAGAGCAGCTCCGGCGCCCCGAAGCGCTTCTCCGCGGAGAGGCCCACCAGCGTCACCCAGGCGCCCTTGCGCTCGGGGGCGACGCAGTACAACAGCGTCCCGGGACGGACGCCTGGGGCATCGCGTACCGGGCCCTCGCAGTCCTTTCGGACCTGGAGGGCATAGGCCGTCAGTGGCTCCCCATGCACCAGGTAGGGCGGCCGGCCCAACTCCTCCAGCAGGGGCTGGAGCACCCGGGGGTCCTCGGCCACGGCGTCCTGGCTGGAAAGGGCCTGGGCCAGCTTGTGGAAGCGCTGGAGGCTCATGGACGCCATGTCCGTGGAGTCGATGGGGATGCGGCTCTCCGCGAGCACCAGGTCCGCGAAGAGCGCGCCGACGAGGACGATGGGCAGGAGCCGGAAGCCCTTGAAGCCCTCCACCTTGCCTTGCACCAGGCCCACGACGGCGACCGCCGTCGCCATGGCGGCCAGCGCCAGCACCACCGAGGGGCGGATGGGCGAGGGCAGCTCCACGAGGGCGGAGACATCGGCGGTACGAGCGCGCAGTGCGTCGGCCAGGTCTCCTCCGTAAATCCAGGTGATGGCGGCCAGGCTGAGCACATTGCCCAGCAGCGTCTTTCGGGAGGGGAGCGTCATCCAGCGAGCGTCCGTGCGGGGTCGGTGGCGGCGGCGCGGCGGCTGGGGAAGTACGCCCCGGCCAGCGCGGCCAGGAGTCCCAGCACCACCCCACCCAGCACCACCGGCCAGGGAAAGGAGAAGAAGCTGTCGGGCTTGAACGGGAAGTTGGGCAGGTAGCCCGCGGCGAAGCGGTTGACGCCCAGGGACGCGAGGAGCGCCACCCCGGTGCCGATGGCCCCGCCGGCCAGGCCCACCACGGCGGACTCGGCCAGGACGATGGCCCGGATGTCGGAGCGAGACGCGCCCACGGCCTGCATCACGCCAATCTCCTTGGCGCGCGCGCGCACCGAGGCCGACAGCGCGTGGGCGATGTTCACCGCCGCCAGGATGCAGATGAGGATGGACAAGAGCGCCAGCGCGGAGGTCGTCAGCGCGACGGCCGCGCCCGTGTTCTCCGCCATGCGGCGCTCCTGGTCATCGATTTCCAGGCCCATGGCCTTCACCGCGTCCACCAGCGCGGGCACCTTGGACGGGTCCGTGGCGACGAGGGTGACACCGGTGAAGGTGTCCGCGTCCACGCCCGCCTCGCGGTTGATGCGCATGGCCGTCTCCAGGGGAATGGTGATGCCGGCGAACATGGCCCGGTCCGACGCGCCCACCACCTGCGTCTGCACGGAACGGCTGGGTCCCGTCGCGGAGTTCGCCGACACGTAGGAGCGGTTGAACTCCACCGGGAAGCCGAAGCCGACAATCATGTTGGCGGAGAGCTGCGGCAGCTTGCGCGCCGGGGCGAACGTCTTGTTGTACAGCTCCAGGAGCCTCGTGGAGACGAGCACCGGAATCGGCTGTCCCTCGCCCGGGTCCTTGAACTCGCCCATCTGCGTGTCGCCCTTCACCAGAGACGGCTCCACGCCCATCGCCAGCACCTCCATGCCCATGCGCAGCTTGGTGCCGAAGAAGGCGCCGTCGTAGCGAGTCACCGCCGGCACGCGCACGTTCATCTTCCGGTGCGCCGCCTCCACGCCGGGCAGCGAGCGCAGGCGCTCCACCGCCTCCGCATCCAGCTTGCCGCCGCCCAGGAGCGAGCCCAGCGACACCGCCGCGGGCACCACGTCCACCATGCGCGCGTCGTTGGGGAAGATCTTCTCGCGGATGACCTGGCCCACGCCCAGGCCCAGGCCGATGAAGAACACCAGCGTGCCCACGCCCATGGCCACGCCGAACGCGGAGAAGAAGGCGCCCCGGCGCTCGCGCGCGAGGCTCAGTCGTACCAGTCGGGACAGCGCGTCCAGCCTCACGGGGCACCTCCCAGGACCGAGCGCTCCGTGGCGCGCTCCTCCACGAGCTTGCCCTCCTTGAGCCGCAACACCCGTCGCGCGGCGACGCTCATCCGCTCCTCGTGCGTGACGGCGAGCACGGTGAGCCCCTCGCGGTGCAGCTCACGGAAGAGCTGGATGACGCCGTCGCCGGTGTTCGCATCCAGGTTGCCGGTGGGCTCGTCGCACAGGAGCAGCCGGGGTCCGCCGTAGAGGGCGCGGGCGATGGCCACGCGCTGACGCTCTCCACCGGACAGGCGCACCGGGGCGCGGTCCTTCTTCGCGCCCAGGCCCACGCGCTCCAGCAGGGCCTCCGCGCGCTTGACGGCATCCGCGGTGCGCGGGCCGAAGTACGAGGGCAGCAGCACATTCTCCAACGCGGACAGGTTGGGGATGAGGTGGAAGGACTGGAAGACGAAGCCCACGTGCGTGTTGCGGAAGCGCGCCAGGTCCTTGTCCTTCAGGCCCCCGAGCGTCACCCCGCCCACCTTCACCTCGCCCCGGTAGTCGACATCCAGGCCGCCCAACAGGTGCAGCAGCGTGGACTTGCCGCTGCCGGACGGGCCCACCACGGCGACGAAGTCCCCGGCTTCCACGTCCAGGGACATCGAATCGAGCACCCGCACCCGGGTGCCATCTCCATCCAGATATTCCTTGGTGACGTCTCGAGCGTGAATCACGGAGTGGCCGGCTGGGTCGTGGTGGAAGACGGCGAGGTGGGGGTGAGGCGCAGGGACATCTCCGCCTGGAGCGCGCGCTCCTTGCGCGACACGGACAGCGTCACGGCGCGCAGGTCATCGGTGGCCTCCAGCCAGCGCACGGTGGTGGCCTTGATGGCGAAGCCGCCAATGCCCCAGGCCTCCGACGGCAGGTTCTTCACCGAGTCCGCCAGCCGGCGCAAATCCAGCACCGCGCTGAACGCGGCGTCCTGGCCCACGTCCTTCAGGTCCGAGGACAGCGGCCCTTCGCCGGCCTTCGCCGCGAGGGTGGCGAGCGAGGCTTCGAGTTGCGACTGGGGCGAGGCCACCAGCAGCTTGCCGTTGGGGCCGAGCGCGAAGTGGGCACCCTCCCCCGCGCGATACGTCGTGAGGTAGACGCGCTGGCCACCCTTCAGCTCAGCGGCCTCCACCTTGGCGCCGAAGTCGCTGGAGAGCTGCGGAAGCTTCTCCAGGAGGGCCTGCGTCCGCGCGGCGTCCTCCAACTCCGACAGGGCCACGAGATTCACGAAGCGGAACGGGTTGGTGCGGCGCAAGTCGAGCGCGGGCATGCCGGAGCCGAGCTGCACCTTGGGCGACAGCGACAGGGCCAGCACCGTGCCCGGCTTGAAGTTGTCGAGCACCTCCGCCTTCACGTCGAGCCCGCTCTTCTGCACCGCGCGCGTCAGGTAGTCGCCCACGAGGTAGGGCCACACGCCGTCGAGCTGGGACGGGTCGCCCCGGAAGCGCGCCACGAAGAAGCTGTCAGGGGGCAGGAAGCCACGCAGGTCCACCGCGTCCTTCACGGCGTCCAACGCGGCCAGCGACTCCTTCGTGTCCGGCCACGGCGCATCCGCGTGGACGGTGACGGAGCGATCGTCGATGAGGCCGGTCAGCGTGAGCCCCTGCACGGTACCGGCGGGGAGCAGCAGGCCGGTGCCGCCCGGGAGGAACACGTGGAAGTCTCGCTTCGACGGCAGGCGCTGGAGGGACGCGGCCAGGATGGGCTCCTTCGCGAGCGACTTGTCCTCGGTCTGACTGGCCAGGGGGCGCAGCGCCGCGACGGAGGGCCCCACGCCCAGGAGCGCGAACTTGCCGCCGTCGATGAAGAGCAGACCCAGCGCCGCGTCCGTGGAGCCCGGACGGCTGAAGGTGACGAGCTTGCCGCCCGCGCCACTCTCCTCCTTCTTCTCGGAGGCTCCCAGTCGGGTGCGCGCGAAGCCGGCGAACGTCGCCTCGAGCTTCTCCGCGTCCTTGACGCCCACGACGGAGACGGCGCGATTGCCGCCGAGGAAGGCCGCGCCGGCGCCGAGTTCGGGAGCGAGGCCCGCGGCCTCCAGGGCCTGACGGCTGCGCAGGTCGACGCCCACCTGACGCATCACCGCGTTCACATAGCCCTCCGCCGAGGAGAAGCTCTGGAGCTGGGCGGCGAAGGAGGCGACCTTCAGGTTCTGGAAGCGCGCCAGCTTCTCTCCGAGCGCTCCCAGGTCGTGGATGACGACGGAGGCTTGTGCATCGCGAGGCAGGTAGCGCGCGGGGCCGGAGGCCGTAGGCGCGACGGGCCCCTCGTCCTTGCCACAGCGTGAGCAGCCCGCGATGGCGAGCACGAGGAGGAGGGTCGGAAGCCAGGCTCGGCGGAACATGGCGGCAGGACAGGACGGCTGGGCCGGAGAGTCAATGTATTCCTGTGCGGGGCGTACGTCCGCCTCCCGGCCAAGGGACCCGGATGATGGGCAGGCAACTTCGCGGGAGAGACACGGCCCGCCAGAGCGTCTCCGCGAGGTGAGCCGACGCCATTCAGTCAGCGAGTCGCACCGCGGCATTGCCAATCTGACGGGTTCAGACGGGCCCCTTCATGGAGTCCCGCCACGGAAGAGCAAGGGCACGGCACTTGAAACACAAGCGGCGCCCTTCCCTGCCATGGAGCCCCATGACGCTATTCGAGTTGGCAGTGATTCTGGGTGCCCTCGGGGGCGCCCTCTTCGGAGCCATCTTCGGGTGGCGAATCCATCCCGCCGTCAGCCTCGTGGGCCTCTTCGTCGGCGGAGGGCTGGGCATCTTCACCTGCCAGGCACTGCTCATGTTGGCCTTCGCCGTCCTCATCTTCGTGGAGGAGGGTCCGCGAAGAGTCATCGCACTCTGGAAGAAGCTCCTTCCTCCGCGAGACGGAGGAAGGGACGAGCAGCCACCCTGAGACTCAACTCAACTCAGGAGGAGTTCGGCGATGCCGCGTCAGCGCACCCGAGAGCCATGCGGCAGCGGGCCGCGCGTCTCCTCGGTGAACTCCAGGAACTGCTCCATCTGCCGCACGGACTCGTCGGTGGCCTCGGCCTCCGCGCTCAGCATGGTGAGCTGCCGATTCACCACTTCCGGGTCCCGGATGGCAATCGATTGCTCGTGCGTCAGCCGCATCATGTCCTCGATGCCTGCGAGCTGGTGGCTGACCACTTCCCTGCTCTCGCTCGCCTGTTCGAAGCGCGCCAGCCGCTTGCGCAGGATATCCACCCGGTTCTGCTTCACGTCCTTCAGCCGGGGGTTCGTCTCGCGCGCCACGTCCTCTTCCAGCTCGCGCACGTCCTTCTCGAGATTCCCCCGGTCGGAGCTGTTGAGGTACGAGCGGTACTGGTTCAGCGTGGAGATGAGCCGCAGGAACGACGTCAGCAACGCGTCCAGCCGAGGCTCGCTGTCCGACTCCAGCACCTTGCCGCCCGGCAGCTTGCGGTAGTTGGCGAGAATCTTCTCCTTGAGCCCGACGAGCTGCTGGTAGTGCTCGCGCTGCGACGGAGCCAGGTCCGCCAGGAGCGAGTCCACCGCCTTGCGCGCGGCCTCCGGGTCCGTCTGCTCGCGCGAGCGGATGGCCCGCTGGAAGCGCGGCATCGACGAGAAGAGGCCCAGGTACAGCCCCTCCAGCCCGAGCGCCAGCAAGGCGGGCAACGGCTCGCCCGTCATCGCGGCGGAGGCGGCGGCCGTGCCCAACCCCACCAGGTTGGCCGGCAGCATGAATGCGGCCTTGATGTAGTTCGGCGACTTCTTCGCCACGTCCGACCTCCCCTTCCCGGCGCCCAGTCAATGGCTTCAGGGACCGCGCGCCTCCGACACGTACTTCAACGCTCCCAGGTCCCTCGTATCCTCCGCGAGTGGCACCTGGGGTCCCTGCTTGAGCTTCTGGAAGAGCGCGGCGGCGCTCTGGTACAGCTCGTCATAGGTGACCGGCGCCTCGCCGGAAAGGCCGAAGAACGCTCGATTGTCCGCCAGTGTCGCCGGCGGCGCGCTGCGGATGGCCTCAATCGGGTCACCCAGGTACGGCGCCACCTCGCCCAGCATCCGAGCCCCCGCCGTCGGGTCCTTCAGCACGCTCTGCCCCGCGTCCAGCATCCCTCGCAGCACCCGCCTCACCGCGTCCGGATAGCGCGCCGCGAAGTCACCCCGCGCCACCAGCACCGTGGCCACCAGGTGCGGCGCGTCCGCCGTCGTCGCGAGCACCGCCCCACCCCGGTCCTTCGCCGCCAGCTCCACGTCGCCCCACAGCCCCACCACCGCGTCCACCCGGCCCTCGCGCAGCGCCCGACCGGCGTCCAACGTGGAGGGCAGGTCCACCCAGCGCACGTCCGTCGTCCGCAGCCCCGCTCGCGCCAGCACCCACAGCGCGAAGTAGTGCGTGGAGCTGAAGGGGTAGACGCCCACGCGCTTGCCTCGCAGGCTCGCCAGGTCCGTCACACCCACCGCCGCGAGCGCCTCCTGCCCCCGGCTGCGCCCCGCCAGCAATATCGTTCTGGGTGCCGCGTCTCGCAGCCCCGGCGCCCAGGACGCCAGCCGGTCCACCGACAGCATGGCCATGTCCACGCCGCCGTTCTCCGCGCCAATGGCCAAGGCCTGCCGCAGCTCCTCCTCACGGCCGAAGAGCACCGCCCGCGCGTCCAGCGCATAGGCCGTCTTCAAGAAGCCCTGCGCCGCGTTGGGAGGCGCCGCCGGGTTGTCCAGCGTCGTCGCGCCACCCGCCGCGACGAGCAGCCCGGCCGCGGAGCCTCGCGGCGTGAAGCCGATGAGCACCGGCCGCAGCGGCACGGACGCCACGTCCGCCACCGGCGCGGACACGCCCGCGGGAAAGTCTCCGGGAGACAGGCGCACCGCCTCGCGCACGGAGGGGAAGAAGCGCGCCTGGAGCGTGTCCAGGTATCCCATGCGGGACGCGAGCACCCAGCTCGCGCCCAGCACGCACAGGAACAAGAAGAGAAAGAGACCTGGCCCACGGTGGAGCTTCATCCGTCAGTTCCCAGGTCTCTTCCCTTCATCGTGTCAACCGCCAGGGCCTACTCGACCCCGACCTTCTTGCCGATGGTCTTCCCCGTCTGTCCGCTCACGTCCGACACCGGGGCGGGGCTCTCCATCAGCCCCATCTCCATCTTGAACTGCTTCACCAGTTCGTTGGCCTGGATCTTCTCGGCCTCTTCTTCAATCTGCGCGGACTGGTGGTCCACCGACTCGAGCGCCATCTGCATGCGCGCCTCGTTCACGGCGGTGCGCTCCTCCACCTTGCGCAGCATCTCGTCGTGCGTCGAGTCGATGCCGGCGACGGTGAAGGACTCCATCGTGTCGGCCACCTTGGCCTGCCACTTGGCGCGCCGCGCGTCACGGATGGCCGTCATCGCCTCCGCCGTCTTCTTGTCCTTCTCCCGCATGAACGCCTTCTTGACGTTCAGCGCCTTCTCATACGCGAGCCGCGCCGTCTCCAGCTGCGCCTCGTTGCGCTCCAGCGCGTCCTTCTCCACCTGGAGCTTCGTCGCGTACTGCGCCGCCAGGTCGTCACGACCGGCCTGGATGGCGGCCTTCACCTTGGCCGTCAGCCCGCGCACGTCGTCCTTGTACTTGCTGTTCTCCTTCTCCAGCAGCGTCACGTTCGCCCGGACCATGGCGATGGACTCGTTCATCTTCGGGACCTGGTCGTTCAGGTCACGGATGTTCTGCTCGAGAATGAGCTCCGGATCCTCGATGGAGGAGACGAAGAAGCCCGCGAAGCTGCGCAACGCCCTCTTGAGTCTGTCCCACATGTCGCCGGTCTACCTCCGTCCAGACCTACTCGCAGTCACCTTACACGAACTCAGGGGGGAGCAAGCAGCCGCATCCGCCCCTCTGATCAGTGCTACGCGAACTCACCTAAGGCGATTGCCGACCACCCACAAGTCCCATCGTGCCTCCCCGCTCGGACACCTCGGGTAGCAGCCCGCGAGCCGTCCCCTGGTGGGCCTCCCTCAGCGGGGACTTGCCCTGATGCCGGGAAGCAGGGAAAACCGTCCCTGCGTGGACAGTGCGTTGGGTTGGACCCACTCCTCCTTCGATGAGTCGCTGGCGCGGGCGGTGGACGCCCAGCGACGAAGCGTGCTGGGCACGGGGGCGGCGGTGCGCCTCGTCGGCGCGCTGATCTTCCTGCTCGTCACCACGGCGCTGTGGCTGAGCGGCGGCGAGGACTGGCGCCCCTACCCGCTCCTGCTGGCCCCCTATGTGGGCGTGGCCACCATCCTCTTCGTCGTGAGGAACCGCCCGGAGGCGAGCTGGCTGGGCATCGTCCAGTCCCCCGTGGACGTCGCCCTCGTCTACGGCCTGCAGCACCTGGCCCTCCCCATCTCCCCCTTTCCGGCCGGGGTGGCGGGCTTCAGCCTGGGCCTGTTCGCCCTGGTCGTGACGCTCAGCGGGCTCGCCCTTCGCCCCACCGTCGTCTACGGCACCGCCGCGCTGTCGTCGGTGGCCCAGGCGGCGTTGATGCGCGAGGCCGGCGTGGGCTGGGGCGCCGTGGTCATCGCCGTCGTCACCCTGCTGATGGTCGCCGCGGTGAAGCACTACGGCACCGGGCGGCTGCGCACGCTCGCGGGGGCCCTCACCCGCGTGGAAGTGGACAGTGCCCTGGAGGCCCGCCGCTTCCAGGAAGTCGATGAGGCCCGGCGCATCATCGCGAGGATGCTCGACGAGGAGCACGCGAAGAACGACGAGCTCCGGGCGCTCCAGCGCGACAAGGAGCTGCTGACGCAGTTCCTCGTACACGACTTGCGCTCGCCCCTGTCGGCGCTGACCATGACGCTGGCCTGGATGGAGCAGGAGCTTCCCGAGGGCCACCTCCACGAGTCCGCTCGCACGGGCCTGGCCGTCACCGCGCGCCTGGACCGGATGCTCACGGACTTGATGGACGTGACGCGGATGGAGCAGGGCCGGCTGGCGCCCCGCAAGGTGCCGCTCGACATGGGCCGCCTGCTGGAGGAGGTGCGCGGTTCGATGGAGAACGTGGGCCGCGCCCGCAAGCTCACCCTGGATGTCGTCACGCCCCGGGCGCTGGCGCTGCAAGGAGACCAGGAGCTGCTCTACCGCGTGGTGGAGAACCTGGCCACCAATGCGCTCCGCTATGCGCCCACGGGCGGCCGCGTGCGGCTGGAGGGCGGCATCGATGAGCGGGGCCCCTGGCTCGCGGTGCGCAACGATGGCCCGCCGGTTCCCGAGGACCTGCGCGCGCGCCTCTTCGACAAGTACGTGCAGGGCGACCAGGAGCGAGACAACCGGCGGGGCTACGGCCTGGGGCTGTACTTCTCCCGGCTGGCCGTGGAGGCCCACGGAGGCAGGCTCTCCTTGGAGGACGCTCCCGACTGGCCCACGTCCTTCGTGGTGCGGCTGCCCGCCTGAGCCGTCGACTCAGCCGCGGGCACGCTGCCGGCGGCGGAGGATGCGCTCGACGTTGGAGCGGGCGCTCGCCATCACCGACGACGCGTCCAGCGTGGTGAGCACGCCGTCCTTCAACACCGGCTTGCCGTCGATGAAGACGTGCGTCACGTCGCTGCCGCGCGCGGAGTGCACCAGCGGCGCCAGGACGTCCTCGGATGACGGGCCACAATGCAGGCCGCTCACGTCCACCACGGTGATATCGGCGCGCTTGCCCAGCTCGAGCGAGCCCACCTCGTCCTCCAGGCCGAGCGCCCGGGCGCCGTTCAGCGTGGCCATCTCCAGCACGCGCATGGGCGTCATCGCGCGAGGCCCCACGCGCGGGTTGTGCAGCACCGCCGCCAGCCGCATCTCGTTGAAGATATCGAGCGTGTTGTTGCAGGGCGCGCCATCCGCGCCCAACGCCACCGTCACGCCCGCCTCCAGCAGCTCCGGCACCTTGGCGATGCCCGAGGCGAGCTTGAGGTTGGAGCCAGGGCAGTGACACACCACGGTGTTCGTCTCACGGATGAGCTCCTGCTCCTCCGCGGACAGCCACACGCAGTGGGCCAGCGTCACGTGCCGCCCCGTCAGCCCCAGCGTGTGGAAGAAGTCGACGTTGTCCCGGCCGCCCGAGTACTGGCGCACCGCGTCCGTCTCCTTCGCGTTCTCACTGGCGTGGGTGTGGATGCGCACGTTGTGCTCGCGCGACAGCTTCGCCACCTCGCGCATCAGCTCCGGCGTGCAGGACAGCACGAAGCGGGGCGCGAAGGCGTAGCGCAGCCGGCCCTCGTGCGTGCCGTGCCATTTCTCCAGCAGCGCCAGGCTGTGGGCCAGCGACTCGGCGGTGGACTCGCGCAGCCCGTCGGGCACGTTGGCGCCCGCGTCCATCATCGCCTTGCCGCCCACCAGCCGGAAGCCCGAGTCCCGCGCGGACTCGAAGACGGCGTCGTAGTGGTGCACGCTGCCCATGTCGAGCGCGGCCGTGGAGCCCGAGCGGATGAGCTCCGCGAAGGTCAGGTCCGCCGAGGCGCGCATCGAAGCCGCGTCGTGGGACGCCTCGAAGGGCCAGATGCGCTCGCGAAGCCAGTCGAGCAGCTCCATGCCATCCGCGCGTCCCCGGAACAGCGTCTGACAGGCGTGCAGGTGGCCATGGATGAGGCCCGGCAGCACCACCTTCCCCGCCATGTCCATGACTCGTCGCGTGCCACGGGCCTTCAGGCCCCGGCCCACCTTCGCGATGCGCCCGTCCTGCACGAGGACGTCCGCGCCCACGAGCACCTCGCGCTCGCGGTTCATCGTCACCACGGTGCCGCCAGTCAGAAGCAGATCCACGGGTGCTCAGGCTCTCTTAGAGGAAGTCCTTGGTGAAGGCGTGCGGCAGCAGCTCGCCCAGGGAATAGCGCGCCTCGTCCCCACGAGGGGTGCGGCTGCGCACCTGCATCCGCGACGGACCGAACTCAGCCATCACCTGACGGCACATGCCGCACGGAGGAACGGGCGTGTCCGAGTCGGCCACGACAGCCACCGCCACGGGCTGGGAGCGGCCCTGCGCCACGCCCGCGGCGAAGGCATTGCGCTCCGCGCACACGGTGAGGCCGTAGGTGGCGTTCTCCACGTTGCAGCCGGCCATCACCGAGCCATCCGCGTACAGAATCGCGGCGCCCACCGGGAAGCGGGAGTATGGCACGTGCGCCCGCTCGCGCACCCGGGTGGCCTCTTCGAACAGCCGCTCCCAGGGAATCTCATCCGCCATGTCGCCGCCTTCCGAGGTGACGGGGTGGGTCTCAGCGAGGTTCGCCCTGGAGTCGCATGTCGTCCAGGTGACGGGCGATGGCCAGCTCCGCCTCCACTGGCAGGTCCTCGAAGCGCACGTGGGCGGCGGGGCCTTGCGGGCCGTCCGTCACGTGGAGCACCTCGCCCCTGGCTTCCACTTCGTCGGGGAGGATGGGCAGCGTGAAGCGCACCTCCACCTTCGCGCCCGCCTCCAGCCCGGGGCCATTCCAGGCGCAGCCGCCCAGGGACAGGTCCCCATCCCGCGCCTCGAAGTCCGCCGAGCTGCCCGCCCGGCGCACCTTCAGGCGCATGGGAATCCGGGGGGAGTCGCGCCGGTCCTCGGCCTTGTCGCTCATCGAGTTGTTCCTCTCGGCCATCGCCGTTCCAGTCCTGACGCTCATGCCCGTACCACGGTCGGAAGCGCCTGGGAGGTGGCCCGCCCACGAGTCCACGCGCGCGGCTCACCCGGCCCCGCCAGCGGGGCATCGTCCGGGAAGTCGAAGCCCATCCTCGGCTCCCACTCCCAGGCCCCCCGGCGAACGGCCACGGCCGCCTCCGTCACGTGTTCATGAAGCACCATCCGCCGCCCATCATACGCTTGCCCACCCGCCAGGGAGGCGCCGAATTTCAACCCCCGGACGGGTTCGCCCGGGAATGTCCTGTACCAGGAGTGCGCCCCATTGCCGCCGCGCGTCGAACCCGGCGGGCCCAGGGCCCGTTCACGCCCCGGGGTGCGCCGGAGGACTCAAGGGGGGACGTCCTCGTTCCGGGTGTCCCACCACTCCTCGCCGTAGCTGATGAAGATCTGCTCGCCGGGGTGGATGTCCCGCAGGGCGTAGAAGGTGAAGATGTCGCGGTCCGCCGCCCGGTAGTACGCGGCGGTGGGCTCCTTCGCGTGGTTGTAGAGCATGCCGTAGCCCAGCACGAGCGCGACCCAGTCCCCCGCGGGCTGCTGCTCTCGCTCGCCCCAGCGAATCTGGAAGACGTAGTCGTCGAGCGGGGGATGCCGCGTGTGCTTCTGCAGCATCTTGAGGTAGCGACACTCCTCGATGAGTTCGCCCGCCTTGATGAATTCATCGGTGAAGACGCCGAAGCCCCACTCGCAGGGCCGGACCTTCACTCCCGGATGGAGATACAGCGCTTCGCCCGTGTTCATGCGTCCCTGCCGCCGTTGGGACCGGAAAGATGCCGCGTTCCGGGGCGGAGGTGAAGAACAGAGCGAAGCGCCGAGCCGCCCTACTCCACCCGCTCGCGCACCAGCGGACGGGGCGCGGGGGCGGCATCGCCGAAGTGGTATGCGGCCACCAGGCGGGCCTTCACTCCCTCCACCGGGGCCTCGTCGTTGTAGTGCACGCGCACCACGGGCTCGCCCTTCGTCACCGCTTCGCCCGTCTTCTTCAGGAGGGTGAAGCCCACGGCGGGGTCGATCTTGCTGTCCACCCGCTGACGTCCGGCGCCGAGCGCCACGCCCGCCAGGCCCACGCCCTCCGTGTCGATGCCCGTCACGTACCCATCCCGGGGCGCCACCACGTCCACCGTGGAGCGAGCCTGGGGCAACAGCGAGTAGTCGTCGATGGAGCGCGGGTCTCCCCCCTGCGACAGGACGATCTCCTTCAGCTTGCGCAGCGCGCTGCCGTCCTCCACGGACTTGCGCAGCTTCTCGCGCGCCTCGTCCACGGTGGCTGCCTTCTTGCCGAGCACCAGCATCTCCGCCGTCAGCGCGTAGGTGATTTCGGTGTAGTCGTCCGGGGCCTCGCCGCGGAGCATGTCCACCGCCTCCATCACCTCCAGCGCGTTGCCCACCTTGCGCCCGAGCGGCTGGTCCATGTCCGTCAGCAGCGCGACGACCTTGCGCCCCATCTCCGCGCCCAGGCCAATCATCGTCCGGGCCAGCGTGCGGGCGTCCTCGTCGCGCTTCATGAACGCGCCGCTGCCCACCTTCACGTCCAGCACCAGCGCGTCGATGCCCTCCGCCAGCTTCTTGCTCATGATGGAGGACGCAATCAGCGGGATGCAGTCCACCGTCGCCGTCACATCACGCAGCGCGTAGAGCTTCTTGTCCGCGGGCGCCACCTGCGCCGTCTGGCCAATCAGGCAGCAGCCGACCTCGCGGACCAGCCGACGGTACTCGGCCGTCGACAGGTTCACATTGAAGCCGGGGATGGACTCCAGCTTGTCCAGCGTCCCGCCCGTGTGGCCCAGGCCCCGGCCCGAAATCATCGGCACCGGCACCCCGCACGCCGCGGCCAGGGGGGCCAGGCTGAGCGACACCTTGTCGCCCACGCCGCCCGTCGAATGCTTGTCCACCTTCACGGCCGGGGTGTCGGACAGGTCCAGCACCTCGCCGGATTCGAGCATGGCGCGCGCCCAGGCGCCCAGCTCCCGGGAATCCATCCCCCGGAAGAAGACGGCCATGCACATGGCCGCCATCTGATAGTCCGCCACCGTCCCCGCCGTATACGCCTGGATGAATGAGCGGATGTCCGCCGGCTCCAGCCGGCCTCCATCCCGCTTCGACTTGATGAGCTCGTAGGGTTGCACGGGAACTGCCCATACCAGGAACCTGGGCCCCCATGCACTTCCGCGAAAGGCGCCGCCGCATCTGGTAGATAGCCAGCCATGACGCTTCGCCTTCAGGTCCTCGCCCTCACGGCGCTCCTCTGCGCCTGTTCCAAGCAGAAGGAAGAGACGCCCCCCTCCGGCGCTCCGGCCCCCGCCTCCGCTCAGCAGGAGGCGAAGAAGCCCATCCCCGTGGGCCTCGTCATCGACGTGGGCGGCCGGGGTGATCACTCGTTCAACGATGCCGCGCTGCGAGGCCTGGAGCTGTGGGCCGCCGGCAAGCGTTACGAGGGCGGCAAGTACGTGGACGCCACGCCGGACGACGTGCGCAAGTCCCTGCCGGGCCACCTGGCCTCCATTGCCTCCACCCTCCAGCCCCTGCCCATCCAGCCCGTCGTCCTCCAGAGCAAGGCCCAGGAGGACTACATCCCCAACCTCCAGCTCCTCGTGGACCGGGGCACCCAGCTCACCATCGGCAACGGCTACATGCTGGCCAACGCCGTGCGCACGTCGGCCCAGGAGAACCCCCAGGCCCGCTTCCTGCTCATCGACAGCCAGGTGCTGGATGCCCAGGGCAAGACGCTGCGGCTGCCCAACGTGCGCACCGTCCTCTTCAAGGAGCACGAGGGCAGCTTCCTCGTCGGCGCGCTCGCGGGCCTCGTCACGAAGACGAACAAGGTGGGCTTCGTGGGCGGCATCGAGGTGCCCCTCATCCAGCGCTTCGAGGTCGGCTACCGCGCCGGCGTGAAGACGACGAAGCCCGAGGCCGCCCAGGCCCTGATGTCCGTGTACACCGGCAGCTTCAACGACATGGCCGCGGGCAAGCAGGTGGCGCAGGACCTCATCGCCAAGGGCGCGGACGTCATCTTCCACGCTGCGGGCTCGGACGGCATCGGCGTCATCCAGGCGGTGAAGGAGGCGCGCGCGGCCGGCAAGAACGTGTACGCCATCGGCGTGGACTCGGACCAGTCGCACGTGGCGCCGGAGGCCATCCTCACCTCCATGCTGAAGCACACGGACCTGGTCGTGTACCAGGCCGCCAAGGACCTGGTGGACGGCAAGTTCACCGCCACCGAGCTGCTGCTGGGCCTCAAGGAGAACGCGGTGGCCATGGCCGAGGTGCGCGTGGACTTCCCCGGCAAGGCGGAGGCGCTCCAGAAGGTGGAGGGGCTGCGCCAGCGCGTCATCTCCGGACAGCTCCAGGTGCCTTCCGTCCCGGCGGACCTCGCCACCTTCCAGGCCGCCGCGCCCTGATCTCCCTCCGACACATCCAGAAGCGGTTCGGCGCCGTCAACGCGCTGGACGACGTGTCGCTCGACATCCGCGAAGGGGAATTGCTCGCGGTGGTGGGAGAGAACGGCGCGGGCAAGTCCAGCCTGATGAACGTGCTCTACGGGCTCTACCATCCGGACTCGGGTGAGGTGTCCGTGGGCGGCAAGTCCGTGCGCCTCAAGAGTCCCCGCGACGCGATTGCCCTGGGCATCGGCATGGTGCACCAGCACTTCATGCTCGTGCCCACGCTGACGGTGGCGGAGAACGTGGTGCTCGGGCGCGAGCCCACGCGACGCGGGCTGTTCGACTGGGAGCGCGCCGTCAAGGAAGTCGCCGCGACGTGCGAGCGCTTCGGCTTCGTGTTGGACCCGCGTGCCCGCGTGGACACGCTCACGGTGGGCTCGCAGCAGAAGGTGGAGATCGTCAAGGCGCTGCACCGGGGCGCCCGCGTGCTCATCCTCGACGAGCCCACCGCCGTCCTCACGCCCCAGGAAGCCGACGAGTTGGCTCGCGTCATGCGCGGACTGGTCGCGCAGGGGCGCACCGTGGTGCTCATCAGCCACAAGCTGAAGGAAGTGCTCGGAGTGGCGGACCGCATCGCCGTCATGAGGCGCGGCCGGCTGGTGGCGGAGGTGCGGCCCTCGGAGACCTCGGCGACGGCGCTTGCCGCCCTCATGGTGGGCGAGAGCCAGCGCGCAGTGATGAGCAACGCGGCGGCGACCCCGGAGGAGAAGCTCGCCAGCGAGGCCCTGCTGGAAGCAGTGGGGTTCCCGGCGCAGGGGGATAACGGACGGCCCGCGCAGCACGGTGGCGAAGCCCACCTCGGCGACGTCCTGCTGGAAGCAACGGGACTCCAGGCTCTCGGCGACAACGGACGAACCGCGCCTCGCGTCAGTGAGAAGTTCCCTGGCGGAGCCCTGCTGGAAACAACGGGACTCCAGGCTCTCGGCGACAACGGACGGCCCGTGCCTCGCGTCGGGGAGAAGCCCCCGGGTGACCTCCTGCTGGAGGCAACGGGACTCCAGGCTCTCGGCGACAACGGGTGCCCCGCGCTGCGCGGCGTGGACCTGACGGTGCGCGAGGGAGAAATCGTCGGCATCGCCGGTGTCGACGGCAACGGGCAGCGCGAGCTGGCCGAAGTGCTCACCGGCCTGCGCTCGCTGACGGCGGGAAGCGGCACGCTGCTCGGAAGGCCCCTGAAGGGCCTCACTCCCGCCGAAGCGCGAGCACGCGGCGTGGGCCACGTGCCCGAGGACCGGCTGCGCCGCGCGGTGGTGAAGGCCCTCAGCGTTGAGGAGAACATCGCGCTCGGACGGCACTCGGGGCCGCCCTTCGCGAAGGGCATGTGGATTGATTTCGCCGGCCGCCGTGAGCGAGCCCAATCACTCCTGGCCGCCTACGACGTGCGCCCGCCCGAGCCGACGCTGCCCCTGCAGGCCCTGTCCGGCGGCAACCAGCAGAAGGTCGTGGTCGCGCGCGAGTTGGACGCCCGACCTCGCCTGCTCGTGGTGGTGCAGCCCACGCGAGGCCTGGACATCGGCGCGGTGACGCAGGTGCACGCGCGGCTTCGCGAGGCACGTGCACAGGGAACGGGAGTGGTGCTGGTGTCGTTGGACCTGGAAGAAGTGCTGGCCCTG
This sequence comes from Myxococcus eversor, assembly GCF_010894455.1. Taxonomy (GTDB): domain Bacteria; phylum Myxococcota; class Myxococcia; order Myxococcales; family Myxococcaceae; genus Myxococcus; species Myxococcus eversor. The sequence continues at coordinate 213,483 of NZ_JAAIXY010000006.1, forward strand.
GCGGACCGCGTCTACGTGCTCTTCGAAGGCCGCGTGACGGGACAGTTCACCCGGCCGGAGTACGACGAGCGGGAACTGGGCCGTCGCATGCTGGGAGCGGAGCAGGCCCATGGGTGAGCGGACGCGGCAGGCCCTGCCCTCGGTGCTGTCGGTGCTGTTGTCGCTCGTGGTGTGCTGGATGCTCATCGCCTTCAGCCGGGACACGGACGGCCTGGCCACCGCCACTGCGGCCTATCTCCAGATGCTCTGGGGCGGCGTGGGCGACTGGCCCCGCTTCCTCGACGGCGCCCCCATCACCGTGCTCACCCGTCCGTTGGGCGAAGCGGCGATGAAGGCCGCGCTGCTCACCCTCACCGGCCTGTCCGTGGCGGTGGCCTTCAAGGTGGGCCTGTTCAACATCGGTGCCCAGGGACAGATGCTGCTCGGCGCGCTCGCCGCAGCGGTGGTGGGCGCGCACGTGGCCCTGCCCGGCGTGCTGCACATCCCGGCCGCGCTCCTCGCCGCCGCGCTGGCCGGAGGCGCCTGGGCGGGCATCGCCGGCGCGCTCAAGCTCTACCGGGGCGTGCACGAGGTCATCTCCACCATCATGCTCAACTGGGTGGCGGTGCGGCTGGTGGACAACTGGCTCGTCGTGGGGCCCCTGCGCGGAGTGGCCGAGGCCGGCGCGTCCATCACCGGCACCGCCGAAATCCACCCCACCGCGACGCTGCCGCGCCTCCTGGGCGACATGTCCCGCCTCAACCTGGGTTTCGTCATCGCCACCGTCGCCGCCGCGGCGGTGTGGGCGTGGCTGACGCGCACCCGCTCCGGCTTCGAGACGCGCGCGGTGGGCTTGGGTGATGAGGCAGCTCGCGCCGCGGGCATCCCCGTGGCGCGGCGCGCGGGGCTGGCCATGGCGCTGGCCGGAGCGCTGGCGGGGCTCGCTGGCGCGGTGCTGGTGCTGGGCACGGAAGGCCGCTACCCGGGCACGCTGGGCGCGCCCTACGGCTTCGACGGCATCGCCATCGCGCTCATCGGCAACAACCACCCGCTGGGCGTGGGCGCCGCGGCACTCTTCTTCGGCGTGCTGCGAGCAGGTGGCACGCGCATGCAGCTGCTCGACGTGCACAAGAGCTTCCCCGAGCTCATCCAGGGCCTCGCGCTGCTCTTCGTGGCCGGACGCCTCATCTGGCTGGCCGCGCTGCGCCGTCGAAGCGCACCAAAGCCCGTCACGGCCGCGCCGCCCGCTCCGACCGCGCAGGTGCCCCATGCTTGAAATCCTCCACCGGCTGCTGTTCGCCACGCTGGACGCGGCCCCCGCGCTCGTCTTCGCCGCCCTGGGCGCGGTGCTCTCCGAGCGCGCCGGCGTCGTCGCCGTGGGCGTGGAGGGGATGATGCGCGTGGGCGCCTTCTGCGCCGCGGTGGCCGCGCTCGTCATGCCTACTCCCGCGGCCGTGGGCATGGGCATGCTCGCGGGCGCCGCGCTGGCGGCGGTGCACGGCTTCCTGTGCATCCGCTGGCGCTCGGACCAGGTCGTGTCCGGCATCGCCCTCAACCTGGTGGCCCTGGCTGGAGGGACGTTCCTGCTCGAGACGCACTTCGGGCCCAACGGGACACCGCCCATCCAACAGCTCCCGCCCCTCCACTGGCCCGAGCTCGCCTCGGTGCCCCTCCTGGGCGCGCTCTCCGGCCACGCGGCCCCCACGTACCTGGCACTGCTGTTGCCGCTGCTGCTCCAAGGAATGTTGACCCGCACCCCCCTGGGACTGCGCCTGCGCGCGGTGGGCGACAAGCCCCACGCGGTGGCCACCCTGGGTCTTTCCGTTCCCGCCTTGAGGTGGGGCGCGGTGCTGGGCGGCGGACTGCTCGCGGGCCTGGGCGGCGCGGTGCTCTCCACCACCGTGTTGGACCGCTTCGAGCAGCACACGCCCGCGGGCCTGGGCTTCATGGCCCTGGCCGCCATGGTGTTCGGCCGCTGGACGCCCATGGGCGCCTTCGCCGCCGCGGCCTTCTTCGCCTTCGGCAACGCGCTGCGAATCGGCCTGGCCTCCAGCGCCCCAGGCCTCCTGGAGCTGGTGCCCCAGGGCGTCCTGCTCGCCCTGCCCTACCTGCTGACGCTCCTGGTCCTCACCTTCCAGGGCCAGCGCAACAGCACCCCGGCCTCACTCGGCGTCCCATACGAGCAGGAGTCCCGCTGAGGTCACTCGATCCACTAGAGTCATTCCATACCCGGGTATAGAATGATTCCTGGTCAGAAGTGACCCCTAGGTGTCGGATGGCCAACGTCGCCTCCTTCGAATGGTGGAGAAAGACGACACTCCAACCCCTTGCGGTTATTGAAACTAACTCCGGGTTTCTCCGGGATTGAGACACAGGGCGTCGGAAATCCCGGCGGCACGGGCCTCGCATATAGAGGCCAGGTCGGGCCGCGCCGGAATGGAATCAGGCCACCGGGGGGAGGCTTCATCCAGTCTGACGCAAGGCCCGGAGGGACTCCTTGTGAAACCCGGGCCCGGTCGGTCCGGTCAACACGGCGGGGGTGGGTGATGCTGGATACGACGGGAACGACCGAGACGTACAGACCCCGCGTTTTGGCGGTGGACGTGGAGTCAGAAGGCATGGAGCGGCTGTGCTCCATCCTGGCCCCCGCGGGCTACGACGTCCTGACAGCACGGGGACCGGCGGCCCGTCAGGCCGCGGACCTGGTGCTGCTCGACGTGGAGCGTCCGGGGACGGATGGGCTGGCGGCGTACCGACGGCTCCAGGCGGAGCTGGGTGCGAGCTCGGTGCCGGTGCTGATGCTCACCCGCAGGGCGGACCGCCAGACGCGGCGACAGGTGCTGGAAGCCGGCGTGGATGATCTGCTGACGACGGAGCCGTTGGACCCGTTGGAGCTGAAGGTCCGCGTGCACACGCTGCTGGAGCTCAAGGCGCACCGCGAGCGCGGTGGGCAGCGGGCCGAAGAGCTGTTGGACCCGCGCACCCGCTGGGTGGAGATGGAGCGGCTGGCGCGCGTGGGCACGCTGGCGGCGGACGTCGCCCAGAACCTGGGTCACATCGGCGAGGGACTCCAGAGCGCGCTGGGACACGTGCGCGAGCGCGCGATGCAGGGCCTGCCTCCGGACGTGGAGGAGCTCAAGAAGCTGGGCGTCGCCGGCGAGCAGATGCGGCTGTACGGCCAGCACCTCCTGTCGCTCGGCCCCTCGAACCCCAAGGACATCCAGCGCTTCGACTTGCGGGAGCTGGTCCCCGTCGTCGTGGAGCGCATGCGGGGCAACGGCCGGCTGGGCACGGCCGAGGTGACGGTGGTGCTGCCCGAGGACCCCATCGCCGTCGTCTTCAACCGCCGCCAGTTGGAGCAGGTGGTGGTGGAGATGCTGGCCAACGCGGCGGAGGCGGTGGAGGACGTGATGGACCGTCCGCGCCGCATCCACGTGGGCGTGGAGCTGCCGGACATGTTCGGCGACTTCGGCCCGCGCCTCTTCGTCAAGGACACGGGCATCGGCATCTTCGAGGACGAACTGCAGGCCGTCTTCGAGCCCTACTACACGACGAAGCCGCCGGAGAAAGGCGCCGGGCTGGGCCTCACCGTGGCGCGCGCCCTGGTGGAGTCCATGGGCGGCAAGCTGACGGTGCAGAGCCGCGTCAACCTGGGCAGCACCTTCACGCTGGAGCTGCCCGAGCAGACCTCCTCCTGGTAGTCGCCCGCCGCTCTAGAAGCGGTAGGCGATGCCGAAGAGGGCCTCCATGGCGAACTCGCTCTCGTCCCAGTCGGGGATGAGCGCGGGCCCCATGCGCAGGTTGAAGGTGGCCGCCAGCCGGCTGTCGATGAAGTACTCGAGCCCGCCGCCCACCAGGATGGGGATGACGGGGCCGATGCTCTCCCCGAAGTAGACGTGGAAGGGCATGTCGATGCCCACGTTCACCATCAGCGCGCTGGTGACGGGGATGCCCACGACGAAGGCCACCGGCAGCGCCAGGCCCACGTCCGTGTCGCCGTCGTCGAAGTAGAAGAGCGGCCCGGGCTGGAAGGTGAGCGCGAAGGAGACCTTGCTCGCCTTGGCCAGCTCCCACCGCATCCACGCCTGCAGTTTGATGCCGGGCGCGGTGTGGCGCACCCAGCCCTCGCGGCCCCAGTTGAAGCTGAACTTGCCGCCGATGTCGAAGCGCTCCGAGGTGCCATGGAGCACGCCCAGCGTGAGGCCCGGCCAGCCGATCTGCCCGGAGAACGCGGTGTTGCCCCGCCCCAGCGTGTCGGCGGCGAGCACGGACCAGCCCTGCCCACCTCGCGCCAACGCGGAGCCAGGAAGGGCCAACAGGCAGGCGAGGAGGACTCCAGGAACGAGGCGCTTCACACGAATCCTTTCGACGGGGGCCACGCCAGGCGCGGCCAGGGGGAAGCCGAAGAACGAGGTGAGGTGTGAATCAGGACTCAGGTGGGTTGTCCACGCTCACGTGCGAGCGCGATGAAGGCTTCGATGAAGGAGGTCAGCCGGGCCTCGGCGCGCGCACGGGCCTGGGCCAGGGGCTCACCCGCCGCGGGCGTCTCCTTGCGCTCGAAGTAGTATTTGATTTTCGGCTCGGTGCCGGACGGACGCAGGGTGACCCGGCCACCTCCCTCCAGCTCCAGCGCGAGCACGTTGGACGGCGGCAGGCCATTCACCCCGCGCTGGTAGTCCAGCACGGCCCGGACGGCCTCCGTGCCGACGTGGGAGGGAGGTCGGGCGCGGAAGGCATCCATGATGCCCCGGATGACTTGCGCGCCCGCCGCGCCGGGCAGCGTGACGTTGCGCTGGGCGCCGACGTAGAGGCCGTGCTGGCGCTGAATCTCCTCCAGGTAGCCGAGCACGGTGGTACCGCGCGACTCGCACCACGCGGCCAGGTCCGCCATGACGAGTGCCGCGCCAACGCCGTCCTTGTCCCGCGTCACGGTGCCGGCGGTGTAGCCCAGCGCCTCCTCGTAGCCGAAGACGAACTGGAGGCCCTCGGAGCGCTCGCGCTCCAGCGCGCGGTTGGCGATCCACTTGAAGCCCGTGAGCACCTCGTCATACGCCGCGCCGAGCGAGCGGGCGATGTCCCCCAGCTGCGTCGACGAGACGATGGTGGTGACGACGTACGGGCGGCCCCGCTTCGTCCCCTGCGTCAGGAGGTAGTGGCCCAGGAGCACGCCCACCTCGTTGCCGGTGAGCATGCGCAGCCCGCCATCCGCCTCGCGGGCCATGACGGCCAGCCGGTCCGCGTCCGGGTCATTGGCCAGCACCAGGTCGGCCTTCACGCGCTCGGCCGTCGCGCGCGACAGGTCCATGGCACCGGGCTCCTCCGGGTTGGGGAAGCGCACCGTGGGGAAGCGGCCGTCCGGCATCTGCTGCTCGGCCACGGGCGTGAAGCGAGGGAAGCCCGCGTCGCGCAGCGCCCGCTCCGCCCAGACGCCGCCCACGCCGTGCATCGCCGTGTAGACGATGGACAGCGTGTCGGAGCCCTTCTTGTGCACGCGCAGCCCGAGGATGGCGCGCAGGTAGTCCTCGCCCAGCGAGTCCGGGATGTCACGCCACAGGCCCTGCTCGCGCGCCTGGGCCACCGTCAGCAGCGGCACGTGGTTGGCGGGCTCCACCCGGGCGATGGCGGAGGCGATGCCCGTGTCGTGAGGGGGGATGATTTGAGCGCCGTTGCCCCAGTACACCTTGTAACCGTTGTACTCGGGTGGATTGTGGCTGGCCGTCACCATGATGGCCGCGGCGGCATTCAGGTGGAGGCAGGCGAACGCGGCGAGCGGCGTGGGCACCGGCGGCGAGAAGACATGGGCGGGGATGCCCTCGGCGGTGAGCACTGCGGCGGTGTCCTCGGCCAGCTCCGCGCTCAGCTTGCGCGCGTCGCGACCCACCACCACGCCCCGGGTGGCGGCGTCCGGCACGTGCTCCTTGAGGTAGCGCGCCAGGCCCGCGGTGGTGCGGCGCACCACGGCGCGGTTCATCCGGTTGGGCCCGGCGCCCAGCACGCCGCGGAGGCCCGCGGTGCCGAACTCCAGGTCGCCAGCGAAGCGGTCCGCCAGTTCGGTGAGGTCTCCCTGCGCGAGCAGCCGCGCCAGTTCCTCGGCGGTGACGGGGTCCGGGTCCGCCAGGCGCCATGCCTCCGCCCGCTCTCTCAATCCGGTGTCGTTCATGGAGCCTCGAAGCCTCGTGCAATCTGGGCGCGCGCGGAAGACCCGCCTCGGGCGCCGGTGGATTTTCAGCTGTAGTCGGTGAGCTTGCGACGCGTGGCGCGGCCCTTGGGACCGTCCTTGCCGCCCTGGCACGTCACGCACAGCTCCGCATAGGGCATGGCCCGCAGCCGCCCGAGCGGAACCTCGTCCCCGCACTCCTCGCACTCACCGAAGGAGTCCGGCTCGTCCCGCAGCTTGCCCAGCGCCTTGAGCACGCGGGCCAGCACGCCGTCCATGTTCCGGTTCCGGTTGGAGGCGATGGCCTGCATCATCTCGTTGAGGGGCTGCTCGTCCTCATCGCCGCCGATGCGCGCGTCATCGGTGCGGTTGGGCTCGATTTTCGAGGGCGTCTTCTCGGTCAGCTCGGCATGCAGCGCCAGCAGCAGCGCCTTGAGTTCATCTCGCTGTTTCGCGTTCACGTCGGCTCCGCCGAATCAATACTTCGCGGTGGAAACCTGGCCGGTGACGATGGCCACCGACGCGGACGCGCCCAGGCGGTTGGCGCCCGCACGCAGCATGTTCATCGCGTCCTCGGAAGAGCGGACGCCGCCGGACGCCTTGACGCCCACGCCGTCGCCCACCGTCGAGCGCATCAACTCCACGTCCTCCACCGTCGCGCCGCCCGAACTGAAGCCGGTGGACGTCTTCACGAAGGCGGCGCCCGCGGACTTCGACAGCAGGCAGGCGAAGACCTTCTCGTCGCGCGTGAGCAGCGTCGTCTCGAGGATGACCTTCACCGGATACGGGCGGCTGGCCTCCACCACGGCGGCGATGTCCAGGAACACGGCGATATGGTCCTTCGCCCTGAGCGCGCCGATGTTGACCACCATGTCGATTTCACGCGCCCCGGCGGCGATGGCCTCACGGGCCTCGAACGCCTTGGCCGACGACAGCGCCGCGCCCAACGGGAAGCCCACCACGGCGATGGGCACCGTGGAGGAACCCGCCAGGATTCTGGCGACGGTGGCCACGTGCGAGCTGTTCACGCAGACCGTGGCGAAGCCGTACCGACGCGCCTCCTCGGCCACCTTCACCACGTCTTCCTCGCGCGCCTCGGGCTTGAGCAGCGTGTGGTCGATGTACGGCGCCAGGTCCGCCGCGGACCGGACGGAGTCCAGGTCCACGCGCCCCGTGCCATGACGGGTGAAGGGGGTGGGAGTGGCGTCGGTGGGGGTGGCCTCCCGGGCGCCCGTCCACGCCTGAAGGCGGCGGCGAGCCTGGTCGGCGATTTCCTCGACGTACTTGAAGAGGTCCTCGAAGTCGGACATGGCGGCCCCTTAGCCCACTTCCAGGGCCTCGGGAAGCGCGCGAGCGACCCGTGCGTTTCCTGCTCGCACCCGAGGTGCCGAGGGTGGGAACGTGGCGGTAGAGTCCGCACCGTGATGTCCCGTCTCCGGCTGTCCAGCTTCCTTGCCCTCCTGCTCGCCGCGCTTCCAGGCATCGCCGCGAGCCCGCCCTCCCCTCCTCTCACCTTCAGCACCGACACCAGGCCCCTCACGGTCCACTTCTTCGACGTGGGCCAGGGCGACGCCGCGCTCATCATCTCCCCCACCGGGAAGACGGTCCTCATCGACGGAGGCCCTCCCGAGGCCCGTGAGCGACTCGCCGCCCGCCTGCGCACCCTGGTGACGGGGCCACTGGACCTGGCCATCCTCACCCACCCGCACCTGGACCACCTGGGCGGGTTCACGGACGCGCTGCGCGCCGTCGGTGCGAAGCGCTTCATGGACCCGGGCTTCAACCACCCCAGCGAGGCCTACAAGGATTTGCTCGGCTTCGTCGGCGACTCGGTGGGCCAGGTGATGAACCCCGAGCCCAATCCCGCCACCCCGGATTCGCTGCTCACCATCGGCCTGGGGGAAGGCGTGTCGCTCACCGTCCTCTGGCCGCGCGCGCCCCGGGAGCCCTTCCTCACGGGGACGCGCTCGGACGCCAACTCCAACTCCATCGTCGCCAAGCTGACCTATGGGAAGACGGCCTTCCTCCTCGTCGGCGACGCGGAGCCGGACACGGAGACCGCCCTGCTCCAGCGCCCCCTCGACCTCACGACGACGGTGCTGAAGGTCGCCCACCACGGAGGACGGCACTCCTCCACCGCCGCGTTCCTCGCCGCGGCGAAACCCCAGGCCGCCGTCATCTCCGTCGGCGCCAAGAACGACTACGGCCACCCCGCTCGCGAGACGCTGGAGCGGCTCGACGCCGTCGGCGCCCACGTGCTGCGCACGGACCGGGATGGCGAGGTCATCGCCGCCAGCGACGGGCACTCCGTCACGCTGCGGGCCAACGGCGGCACCGGCGCGCTGCTGGTGGTGCCAGGCAACCTCAAACCGGGCCCCATCGCGCTCGGCCCCGTCGTCCCCACTCCCTCCCGCACGGGACGAGGCACGGTCGCCTCCGTCGAGCCTCGTGACGAGAGCAGGGGCACCTCGCCCGCTCCAGGTGAGCGCGGCGGCGCGCTCACGAGCACCGAGAGTTCCGGGCCTTATGTGGGACTCAAGAACAGCAAGGTGTTCCACCGCGAGACGTGTTCCACGCTGAAGCGTTCCAAGTCTGAACGCACGCTCTACCTGAACCGCGAAGCCGCCCTGCGCGAGCGTCGCCCCGCAGAGGATTGCCACCCATGAGCCCCCGCCATCTCGCCTTGCTGGGGACCCTGCTGGCCCTGTCGGCTTGCAAGGAATCACCGGACCCGTCCACCGCTCGCCCCTCGGAGACCCGGCGCTACTTCGGCACCGCCGCCGACGGGAGGCTGCACGTCTACTTCTTCGACGTGGGCCAGGGAGACGCCGCGCTCATCGTCTCCCCCAAGGGCAACACGGTGCTGGTGGACTCGGGCCCGGCCAGTGCCGCCGGCCACCTGGTGAATCGCCTCCCGGAGCTGCTCGTCAAGCAGTTGGACCTGGTCATCCTCACCCACCCGCACAACGACCATCACGGTGCGCTGGATGCCGTGCTGCGAAGGGTGGGCGCGCGCCAGTTGATGGAGCCGCAGTTGCCCGGCGCTCCACCCGACTACAATCCCCTGCTCACCGCCATCAGCGGGCGCGGAATCCAGGTGGTCTCGCCCGCGCCGCCGACGTCCACGCCCAATGCCCCGCAGCGCATCAACCTGGGCGACGGCGTCTCACTGACCATCCTCTGGCCCCGGGCGCCCACCGAGCCGCTCCTCGAGTCCGACAAGGCAGCCATGGAGGTCAACTCCATCGTCATGCGGCTCTCCTATGGCGAGACGTCGGTGCTCTTCGCCGGCGACGCGCTCGCGCAGACGGAGGAGTACCTGCTCGCGCGCGAGGTCTCCGTCCAGTCCACGCTGCTCAAGGTGGGAGCCCATGGGCTGAACAGCGCCACCACCGCGCCCTTTCTGGCCCGCGTGGGAGCGCGCGCCGCCGTCATCTCCGTGGGCGCCAACAACGACCTCAGGGCCCCAGCCGCCGCCACGCTGGACCGATTGAAGGCCGCGCACGTCCAGGTGTTCCGCACCGACGTGGATGGCGAGGTGCAGGTGGTCAGCGACGGCAAGTCGCTGGTCGTCACGCCCCAGCGGCTGCCGCAGGGAAAGCCCAGCGACACGCGCTACACCCTCGTGGGCCAGGGGCCCACGCCGGAGCCGAACTTCTGGGCTGGCAAGCCCCTGCCCGAGAAGCAGGTCCCGCCCCCGCCGCCCGAGGACGTGCAGCCCATCGAGACGCTCCAGACGACGAAGACGGAGCCGCCCGCGCCCGTGGCCGATGGGCGCACGGACCGCTCGAAGAAGTACAAGGGCAAGTACGTCGCCAGCCGCAAACGCAATAAGTTCCACTACCCGGACTGCGACGGGGCGAAGAAGATCCACGCCGAGAACCTCATCGAATTCAAGACGCGCGAGGAAGCGGCCCAGGGGGGACGCCAGCCCGCCCAGGACTGCAACCCATGACGAAGGCACCCATGTCGCGGGCCACGCTGGACCGCATCGAAGACGACATCGCGGTGCTCATCGTCGACGGGCGCGAGGTGACGCGGCCTCTCTCGTCACTCCCTGCCGGGGTGCGCGAGGGCGACGTGCTGGACCTGGAGACGATGCGCGTGGACTCCGAAGCCACTGAGGCGCTGCGCGAGGAGGTGCGCCTGGCGCGTCAGCGGGCGATGCAGGGCAAGAAGCCACCTCCGGGCGACTTCGACCTCTGAGCCAAGGCCCCGGTCGCGCGGGGCGTCCCAACCGAGGCCCCCCTCGACGCGAGAGGCCCGGGGACCGCGCACGCGGCTATCGCCCGAGAGTGAGTGAGGCATCCAGGCCCGAGGCCTCCCCTCAAGACGAGAGGGAGAGGCCCAGGGCCTGAGAGCGACTACCGCCCGGAGAGGACGAGCGGAATCTCCAGGTCGACGTCCTCTCCCGAGAAGCTGGAGAAGACCATGCGCTTGGCGCGCTCCCGGATGCAGGAGCCCACCGCGTTGGACGAGCCGTTCAAATCCTTGCGGCTGAACGTCGTGGCCTTCACCGCGCCGGACGTCCCCACCGTGGCGGTGAGCGTCACCTTCCCTCCCTTGAAGGACGGGTTGCGCTTCAGCTCCTGCTCCACGCAGTCGCGGAACGAGACCTGGGTCTGCTCGACGATGCGCTCCACTTCCTCGTCCGAGGGACCGCCAACCTCTTCCGTATCCGCCGCGGCCACGTCCGCACCCTCGCGGACCTCCGGGGCGACGTCCTTCTTCTCCGCGTCGTTGTAGACGGCCGCCACCTGCGCCTCGGAAGGAGCAGGCACGGCGGCACCCTCGCCCGCCGAAGGCTCGGCGGCCTTGGGCTCGGTGGGAGGCTCGGCCTTCGGCTCGGGCGCCGCCTTGGGAGGAGGCTGAGGCGCCACCGGCGGAGGCGTCTTGCCCAGCAGCTTGTCGCGCAGCGCGCCCATGCCCGCGCCAGTGAAGACGGACTGCTCCACCGGAGCGCCCGCGGCGTCCACCGTCGTCACGCGCAACGGCATGACGCCCAGCGACTCCGACAGCACGTACGCACCGCCCAGCGGGACGACGATGAGCAGGAGCGCGAAGACGGCGTACTTCCAACCGGAGTTGCGCTTGGTGACGCCCGCCTTCTTGGCGAAGTGGCGCGTGTCCTCCCGAGGACGACGCTCCTCCTCGTCACCGCCGCCCAGCGAGGCCAGCGGATCCTCCTGCGGGACGTCGTCCTGGTCGCCCTTCTCCGGAAGGTCCAGGTCGGAGAACAGCTCGTTCAGCGGAGCCGCGGTGGGCGCGGCACCCCGTCGCGCCGCGGCCTGCGGCTGCTGGCCCCGTGGATCAGGCTCGCCGAAATACGTCGTGTCCGGGTCCTCCTCGGGCACCCAGGCGCGCTGGGGCTCCGGCTCGGGCTCCGGCTCCTGGGGGTACTGCGGCTCCGGCTCGGGGAAGTAGTGCTGCGGCTCCGGCTCCGGCTCCCGACGAGCAGGCGCGTTCTTCGAGGCACGGGCGGAAGGAGGTGGCTCCGCCACGGGCGGAGGCGGAGGAGGCAGGGGCTCCGGTTCGGGCGGCGGGGTGAACAGCCCGGCGAGCTCCGGCACATCCGCGCCGCGCTTCCAGTCCGCCATGCCCTGCTGCCAGAAGAAGCTGCGGCCACTGATGGTGCCGGTGGCGACGAGCTCCCGGAGCGCACCCTCATCGAGGGGGCCCTCCTGCTTGTTCTTCACCATCACGAACCAGGGCGAACCCGTGGCCCGCATGGGTGCTGCACGCGTGGGCTCATCGTCCCAGGGCGTTTGAAGCGCGGCGGGTGGCGCCTTGGCCACGGCGGGCGCGGCGGTGACGGGCGCGGCGGCGGGCTCGGCCAGGGAGCGCTCTTGCGCTCGCAGCCGCTCCACGTCCGCGAGCGACACCACGCGGGTGCTCTCCTCTTCGGCGGGTCCTTCGACGGTGATGACGTTCTGGCAGTTCTTGCAACGGACCTTGACCGTCTTGCCGCGGACTTTTTCGTCCGCAATGGAGTACCGCTTCTGGCAATTGTCGCAGGTGAAGTTCAAGGGGAGCGTCCGGCTCACTGGGGGGAGACTGGGTTCTGGATGCTACCGCTAGAAATCTCCCGCGCAAACCATCGGTTGACTCCGTCTTGCGCGCCAACTATGCAGCCGCCCTCTGTCTTCTCTCGGCCTTATTCAGAAGGTGGCGAATGCCGGCGAAGGACCTCGGATCGAAGTTCGTCTGCTACAAGTGCCAGACGAAGTTCTACGACATGAAGAAGCCTGACCCGCTGTGCCCCAAGTGTGGCGCGGACCAGCGGGAAAGCCCTGCTCTCAAGCCCCAGCCCGAGGGACGACGCGGACGCTTGGCCGCCGCCCCGAAGGTCATCGAACCGATTGAACCCGAAGAGCCCGCGGCCGCGAGCGAGGAAGAGGAAGAAGACCTCGACTCGTTCGACGACGACGAGAGCGCTCCGGCGGAAACCGAAGAAGAAGAAACCTGAGTCGTGGGGTGATGGGGACTCCCTGGCGGTTGCCGGGAGTCCCTGCGCCTCGGTCGTACCCACGAGGCCTTGAAGCGAGGGCGCGCCCGTCGAGGGGCGCCGCCAAGGCTCCGTTCAGCGTGATGCGCCCGGCCGCGCTCCGCTCAAGTTCCCGACGCCAGCGACAGCTCCATCATCGCGCGGCGGATCTGCTCGTAGAGGCCAGGTCCCATCTCCTGCATCCCCACCGGACGGATGTCCTTGCGGGTCGGCTCCTGGTGCGCGTTTGACTGGCTCGTCAGAGTCGTCCGCTTCTTGGCCTGTTGCATGACTCGGCCCCCCTCTCGTGATGTTGCTCGCCAGTATTGTAGCAATTTTTCTACCGGGGCGGAAATGAAATCCGGATCACCCACGCCTCGACATCTAGAACGTCCAGCGCCGGAAATCTTTCAACCTTTCGCTACAGGCGTGAGCAATCCCGCTACTTCAGGTCGCCTACCGCCCAGGATTGCTCGACCTCTGCGATTTCCCCGGCGCGGACCGTCACCGTCCGCTCCGCCGGGGGCAGCCGCTCGTGCCAGAAGACGAGGGTGTGGGTGCCCTCGGGGACTTCCAGCTTGAAGCGCCCCTCGGGGCTGGTGGTCGCGAAGTAGGAGTGGTCGAAGGTACGGACCACCGCGCGCATCCAGGGGTGGATGTCGCAGCGGATGGGGACGATGCCCGGCTCGGCGGGGAGCGGCTTGCGCGTCGTCATTCCCTCCAGCGGCATGGCCACGTTGAAGAAGGAGCGGTTGGAGCCGGAGGCGGCGCGCACGTTGTGGACGAGCGGATCAGAGTTGCGCAGCGTCACGGAGCCGCCGGCGCGGGCGGCCAGGACGGGTGGCTCATAGACGCACTTCTTCTGGTCCAGCACGGGCTCGGGCGGTGGGCGGGAAGGAGTGGGGAGCCCCGCGCCGGACTTGAGGGAAACCACCATGTGGGCGAGCTCCCCCGCCGGGCCGACGACGAGGGAGCGGTCCTCCGCCTGCTCGCCACACACGGACACGACAGTGCCGGTGGTGGGAGACAAGGTAGGGGCAGGAGGCGTGCCCATGAGGTGAACGCGACCCTCGACGGTGCCCCACTTCACGTCGGCGGCGGGGCGCGCGGGCGAGGGAGCCGTCGCCACGGGAGCGTCGGTGGCCGAGGGAGGGGGCGTCTCGCGGCATGCGGAGACGAGCGCGAGGAGGAGCAGCGGGCGATGAAAGGTGGCGCGGAGCACGTGCCCGGTCTAACGGGTGCGTGAAGCTCTTTCAAATGGCGAGGAGCAATCCAAGGGCCCAGGGGATGACTCATGGTCCATTTGGGCGTTGGACCCTTATCACCCTTGTTGGTAGAAGAGCGCGCGGCCGTACACGGTGCGGCTCTGTGGGAGGCAGCAACTTTGCGGGAGAAATTGAAGGCGCTGGCGGAGCTTCAGAATGTGGACCTGGAGGTCGCATCGCTCCGGAAGGCCGCGGACGTCCACCCCCGTCAGATTGCCGAACTGGAGCGCGAGCTGGGTGTGGCTCGCAGCGCCATCGAGGCTGAGCGCGCGCGCGTCACTGACATGGAGCGGCAGAAGGCGGAGCGCGAGCAGAGCATCACGGACGAGAAGGACAAGGTGAAGAAGTGGGAGGCGCGGCTGAGCGAACAGCGCTCCACCCGCGAGTACTCCGCCCTGGCCCGTGAAATCGATATCGCCAAGAAGGCCAACCTGACGATGGCCGAGGAACAGGTGGAGCTCATCAAACAGCTCGGCCTGGCTCGCGAGGCCCTCAAGGGGAAGGAGGCCGACTTCGGGACGAAGCAGCAAGGCCTCTCGGCGCGAATGGCGGAGCTGCGCGGCAAGCTGGGCGAGTCCGAGGAGCAGGTGAAGAAGCTCGAGGGAAGTCGCGCCGCCGTGGCGAACTCCGTCGACTCCAACCTGCTGCGGCGCTACGAGTCCATCCGCAAGAAGAAGCTGCCCGCGCTGGTCGGCGTGGTGGCGGGCACTTGCCGGGGCTGCAACATGAACGTGCCCCCTCAGCTCTACAACCAGCTGCGCACCTCGCTGGGCACGGACATCTGCCCGTCCTGCAACCGCATCATCTACGCGGTGGAAGCCCTCGAGGAAACACCCGCGGCGGCGAAGTAGGCCGCCGATGACGGCACCGTCCCTCGTCGACATCCTCCGCCACATCGCGCGTGAGGAGCCGCTCTCGTCGACGGTGCGCACCTTCCGCGGACTCACGCGGGAGCGATTGGGTCAGCTTCTCGACGAAGCCGCCACCCGTCTGGGCCCTCCCGCGAGGGCCGAGGACGGAGCGGCGGCGAGCGCGGCTTCCGCCTCCCGGGCGGTGGAGCCGCTCCCCTCTTCCGAGCCCCTTCCTCGCGTGCGCGTCTACTCGGACGGCGCCGCGAGAGGAAACCCCGGCCCCGCGGGCGCGGGCGCGGTGGTGACGGACCCCGAGGGGCACGTGGTGGCGCGGCTCGGTCGCTTCCTCGGGACGCAGACGAACAACACCGCCGAGTACCAGGGCCTGCTGCTGGGCCTGAAGCACGCGAAGGCGATGGGCGCGCGCGAGGTGGACGTCTACGCCGACAGCGAGCTGCTCATCCGCCAGTTGGATGGGCTGTACCAGGTGAAGAGCATGACGCTCAGGCCCCTCTTCGAGGAGGCGCGGCGGCTCCTGGCACTCTTCTCCAAGGTGAAGCTCCACCACATCCCCCGCGCGAAGAACGCGCAGGCGGATGAGATGAGCAACCGGGCCATCGACGAGCGGATGTAGTCCGCCACGCCCTACGAGTCCCCTGGAGTGGACCGCTGTCCCGAGGCTGTTGTAAGGGACAGGTGCCGGAGTGGTCCGGGTGAACGCCGGTCACCGCAGTCACGGGTGGCGGGAGGAAAGTCCGGGCTCCATAGGGCAGGGTGCTGGCTAACGGCCAGTCGAGGCGACTCGCAGGAAAGTGCCACAGAAAACAGACCGCCCGTTCCGAAAGGGGCGGGTAAGGGTGAAACGGTGCGGTAAGAGCGCACCGCGTCTGGGGTGACTCAGACGGCACGGTAAACCCCACCTGGAGCAAGAGCCAATAGGAGCGCGTCCCCGCTGTCTGGGGGACAGGGATTGCCCGTCCCATGCGTTCGGGTTGCTCGCTGATGAGGCCCCTGGGTAACCAGGGCCCTAGATGAATGTTCATCGCCCGTTCCGAAAGGGGCGGGGACAGAACTCGGCTTACAGGGCCACTCCGGCGCTTTTCCTCGTGAGCCCCAGCCCGCGCGCCCCCACCCGCGGCCCCCCTCTGCCTGGGTGACCGGGTGGGCGGGAGGTCCGCTGTGCCGCCCTGCCCGCCTTGTGGGCCATGGGCGCTGGGCCCACGTTCTCCGTGACGTCCCCGCGAGGCGTTTCGTTGAGCTCGCTCCCGCGTCAGCTCACGGGGACAGGACCAGGCCCGGTGGCAAACGGGCATCGAGGGCATCCTCATGGCGGAACAACCCACCCAGGGCTCACCTGCGCGGCGGGCATCGATGAGCATGTGGGCGGTCAGCGCGCTCGGAATCGGCTCCATGGTGGGCGCTGGCATCTTCGCCCTGCTGGGCCAGGCCGCGCTGCTCGTCGGGCCGGAGACCTGGCTGTCCTTCGCGCTGGCGGGCGTCGTCGCTCTGCTGTCCGGCTACTCCTACGCCAAGCTCAGCTCGCGCTACCCCAGCTCCGGCGGCATCACCCGCTTCTTCGAGGAAGGCTTCGGGCGAGGGCTGGTCTCCGGGACGCTCTCGCTCATCTACCTCGTCACGCTGGCCATCAGCGTCGCCATGGTGGCGAAGACCTTCGGCGCCTACGCCACGCGCCTGTTCCTCCCGAGCGGAGGACACATCTGGTTCAGCATCTTCGGCTCGGCCATCGTCATCCTGCTGGCGGTCCTGAATGCCGTCGGCTCGGGGGCGGTGGGCAAGGCCGAGGTCATCCTCGTGTCCATCAAGCTCGTCATCCTGGGGGGCCTGCTGGCCGCGGGCATCTACTCGATGTCCCAGGGTGGAACGCGGCACCTCGCCGAGCACTCCCACCTGGGGCTCACCGCCCTCGTCTCGAGCGTGGGGCTGTGCTTCTTCGCCTACTCGGGCTTCGGAATGATGGCCAACGCCGCCTCGGACGTGGCCAACCCGAAGAAGACGATTCCCCGGGCCATCTTCCTGGCCATCGGCGTGGTGACGGTGCTCTACGTGGGGCTCTCCGTGACGGTGCTCTCCCTGGTGCCGCCGGCGCAGCTCGCCCATGACGCGGACACCGCCGTGGCCCAGTCGGCCCGGCCCGTGCTCGGCTCGGCGGGCTTCACCGTCGTCGCGCTCGGAGCCCTGCTCGCCACCGCGTCGGCCATCAACGCCACGCTCTTCTCCGCCCTCAACGTGTCCTCCGCGCAGGCCCGGGCAGGCCAGCTTCCCCGGGCCTTCAGCACCCCACTGAAGGGCCAGAGCACGCGGGGCTTCATGTGGGGGGTGGCCGCCATCCTGGTGATGGTCAACACCATGAGCCTGGGTGCCATCGCCAATGTCGCCAGCGCGACCTTCCTCATCTGTTACATGGCGGCCCACGTCGCCTGCTGGAAGCTCTCGCGCCAGACGGGCGCCTCGCGCGCCATCGTCGGCACGGGCGCGACGCTGATGGGCATCGTCCTCATCACCTTCCTCGTCAGCTCCGCGAAGA
Source organism: Myxococcus eversor (assembly GCF_010894455.1). Classification (GTDB taxonomy): domain Bacteria; phylum Myxococcota; class Myxococcia; order Myxococcales; family Myxococcaceae; genus Myxococcus; species Myxococcus eversor. The sequence continues at coordinate 230,764 of NZ_JAAIXY010000006.1, forward strand.
CGCAGCCGCTCTCGCTCGTCCTCACCGTCGTCGCCGTCGCGGGCAGCGCGCTCGTCCAGTGGCTCATCCAGTCGCATCACCGCGGACTGCCCCACTCCCGCGCGAGCTGAGTCGCCCGCACGCGCGACGATGACGGACACGCGGACGAGGAGGCCCGCTTTCCCACAGTGGTCCTGACCTCCTGGCTGAGATGCCCCGCCGCGAAGGGTCCCTACATTTCCAGCCACTTCACCGTGGTGACAACGGACCCGATGACTCCAGCGTCTTCCCAGCAGCAGCGCACTGTTCGCGGCGTCGCCTTCGCACTGATGGCGACGCTGAGCCCCTTTGCCGGGGAAGCCCGGGCCCAGGAGCCTTCCACGCGGGAGCCCGCGCGAGCGGAGCCCTCCGCGAGCCAGGACACGCGGACCGACGCGCCCTCCGCGCCCCTGTCTCCCGGTGAGGAGCTGGTGCTTCCAGCGCTGCCCTTCCTCGACCTCAAGCTCCCCTCGAACACCCAGGCGTTCGCCCCTCGCCCCGACCATGCGGTCTTCGACACCGCCCTGCCCGGCTACTTCCGGATTCCGAGCACGAAGGTCTTCCTGAAGCTCGGCATCGGCGCCACCACGACCTTCGCCGTCACCTCCAAGCTCCTGGGCACGCCCACCTGGTTCACCACGTCCGCCATCCCCGTGCGCGGGCAACCCTCCTTCCACTCTCCGGGCACCCACACGACAGCCACCGCCAACCCGTCCGACATCTCGCTGGAGATGCGCGGCAAGACGGAGCTGGGGCCCATGCGGCTGCTCTTCACCACGAGCTTCGCCCAGGCCCAGCCCGCCTTCGGCTTCCATCCGAACTACGCCTACGCGCAGCTGGGCGGCGTCCTCGCGGGCTTCACCGACTCCACCTTCGCGGACGTCGATGCCTATCCGAGCACCCTCGACTTCGAGGGTCCCAACGCGCTCGTCTTCTCCAAGCACGCCGTGGTGCGCTACAGCCACGCGCTGTCCCACGACAAGGAGCGGCGGATGTTCCTCCACGTCGCCCTGGAGCAGCCCGGCTCCAACGTGCCCACGTCCGCGGGAGCGCCGCGCGACATGCTCCCCGACGCGGTCATCGCCTGGCGCGCCGAGGGAGCCCGGGGGCACCTGCAGCTGTCGGGGCTGGTGCGCGCGGTGGGCACCCAGTCGCGGGACAGCAAGGACAGCAAGACGGCGCTGGGCATCGGCGGCAACCTGACCGGTGCGTACCACTTCTCCCACAAGCACACGCTGCTCGCCGGCATCTCGGGTGGACAGGGCCTGGGCGCGTACCTCAACGACACAGGCGGCGCGCAATACGACGCCGCGCTGAACACGGCGGGTGACCTCAAGGCCATCCCCCTGCTCGGCGCCTACGCGGGCTTCACCTACGCATGGACCCACACGCTCAGCTCCACCGCGACCTATGGGTGGCTCAAGCTCTGGGACCGCGACTTCGCAGCCTCGCTCGACGCGAAGGGCTTCCGCCGCTCGCAGTACGCGTCCCTGAACCTGGTGGCCAGACCCATGAAGGGCGTCCTCGTCGGCGTCGAGGGGCTGTGGGGCTACAACCGCGCCATCGACAGCCAGTCCGGACAGGCCGTCCGCGGACAGCTCACCCTCCAGTACCGCTACTGAAACACCACACGAACCAGGACCGAGGGAAGCCGCCATGGAGTCGGGGACGACCAGAACAGCCACTGCCGCCCGGGCGTCGCCCAAGCTGGGCGTGCTCACGCTGGCCATCATGAACGTCACGGCCGTCGTCAGTCTGCGCGGCCTGCCGGCGGAGGCCGAATACGGACTGACTTCCCTCTTCTATTACACCTTCGCGGCGGTGTTCTTCCTCATCCCGGTCTCGCTCGTGGCGGCGGAGCTGGCGACGGGCTGGCCCGAGAAGGGCGGCGTGTTCCGCTGGGTCGGCGAGGCGTTCGGTCCCCGGTGGGGCTTCCTCGCCATCTTCCTGGTCTGGATGGAGTCGACCATCTGGTTCCCGACGGTGCTCACCTACGGCGCGGTGGCGTTGGCCTTCGTCGGTCCCAACCAGACGTGGGACAAGTCGCTCTCCAGCAACAAGTTCTACACGATTCTCATCGTGCTGGGCCTGTACTGGGCGGCCACCCTCGTCTCGCTGCGCGGGCTCAAGACGTCCTCGAAAATCTCCAAGTGGGCGGGCCTCATCGGCACCATCATCCCCGCCTTGCTGCTCATCGCGTTCGGCCTCGTGTACCTGGCCTCGGGACGACCGCTCCAGATTCAGCTCGGCTGGGACAAGGTGATTCCCGACTTCAGCCAGTTCGGAAACCTGGTGCTCGCCGCGTCCATCTTCCTGTTCTACGCGGGCATGGAGATGAACGCCATCCACGTCGTGGATGCCAAGAACCCCTCGCGCACCTATCCGCTCGCCATCCTCATCGCGTCGGTGACGACGGTGGTGCTGTTCGTGCTCGGCACGCTGGCCATCAGCTTCATCATCCCCAAGACGCAGATCAACCTGACGCAGAGCCTGCTCGTCTCGTACCGCGACTTCTTCAAGGCGTTTGGAATGGCCTGGCTGTCACCGGTGATAGCAGCGGCCCTCTTCCTGGGGGTGCTGGGCAGCGTCACGGTGTGGGTCTCCGGCCCCTCGGCGGCGCTGGGAGTCGTGGGCCGAGCGGGCTATCTGCCGCCGTTCCTCCAGCGGATGAACCGACACGGCGCGCCCAGCCACATCCTCATCGTGCAGGGGATGGTGGTCACCTTCCTGTCGTTGATGTTCGTCATCCTGCCGTCGGTGCAGGCGGCGTATCAAATCCTCAGCCAGCTCACGTCGACGCTCTACCTCATCATGTACATGCTGATGTTCTCGGCCGCCATCTACCTGCGCTACAGCGAGCCGCACACGAAGCGCGCGTACCGGGTACCGGGCGGCGAAGTGGGCATGTGGGTCATCGGTGGAGCGGGCCTCATCGGAGCGCTCGTCGCGTTCGTGCTCAGCTTCATCCCTCCGTCGCAAATCAAGGTCGGCAGCCCGATGACGTACGTGCTCATCCTCATCGGCGGCAACGTCCTCTTCGTGGCCATCCCGCTCATCCTCTATGCACGGCGCAAGGCCAGTTGGCGCTCGGCGGCGGGAGCGCGCGACCTGGCCCCCTTCAACTGGGAGAAGCCCGGCGCCTCGGGCCACCCCGGCGCGGAGCCGACGCAAGACGAAGAGGAGGCCTGGCCTCCCACGACTCCACACGACAGGAGGCAACCCGATGACACCGGCCACCATCCGCGCGGCGACCACTGAAGCATATCAGCGGTACCTGGACCTGAAGGAGGGGCAGAACGCCAGCTACATCCCGGTGCTCGCGCGCGTCCAGCCCGAGCGCTTCGGGCTCGTGGTCATCACCGCGGACGGACAGGCGACGGAGGCTGGAGACACCCGCTCCGAGTTCGCCATCGAGTCCATCTCCAAGGTGTTCACGCTCGCGCGGGTGCTCGACGAGGTGGGCTCGGAGGTCCTCCGCGCGAAGGTCGGCGACAACCCCACCGGCGAGTCCTTCTCCTCCGTCCACGCGCTCGTGGTGCATGACGGAAAGCCGCTCAACCCCTTCGTCAACGCGGGGGCCATCGCCACCGTCAGCCTGGTCCCCGCGGACTCGGCGGAGCAGCGCTGGAAGAAGATTCACGAGACCGTGTGTGCCTTCGCGGGCCGCGAGCTCTCCGTCATGGACGAGGTCTATCGCTCGGAGTCGGCGACCAATCAGCACAACCGCGCCCTCGCGTGGCTGCTCGACAGCAGCCACACCCTCTACAGCGACCCCATGGAGGCGACGGACGTCTACACGCGCCAGTGCTCAGTGGGACTGACGACGTATGACCTGGCGGTGATGGGGGCCACCCTCGCCGCCGGAGGCCTCAATCCCCTCACCCGGAGACGCGCGGTCAAGGCGGAGCACGTGCCTCGGATTCTCGCCGAGATGACCATGAGCGGCCTCTACGACAACACGGGCACGTGGCAATACGAGGTCGGGTTGCCCGCCAAGAGCGGCGTGGGCGGAGGAATCCTCGCCGTCGTTCCCGGCAGGCTCGCCATCGCGGCGTTCAGCCCTCCGCTGGACCGCTTCGGCAACAGCGTGAGGAGCCAGCGGGCCATCCAGCACCTCTCGAAGGTGCTCGGCCTCAACCTCTTCGCGTCCCAATCCCCAGCGGGGTGAAGCGCGACGCGGCGCGCGCCTGTCACTGCGCCACGGGCACCTGCGCGATGAGGATGCGGTCCCTGCCGTCATTGCGCACCGCGTCCCGGTTGGTCAGCGGCAGGCGAGCATCCGTCTTCGGGTCCCACAGGCCCAGCCAGATGTTGAGGGCCTTCGGGTTGGCGTCGGCGGGGAGGTAGATGGAGAACTCGTCCTTCACCGTCTCGCCCGTCTTCCACTGTGACGTGGGCAACATTCCGCCGGCGGGCATGTGGTCCAGGTTCATCCGCTCCATGCGGCCGCCCGTGTCCTCGACGTGGACGAAGATGAGGTAGTCCGCGTCCAGGGCATCGAGCACCTTGAAGTAGACGGTGACCTGGGCCCGCTCCCCGGGCGTCAGCCGCCCGGGCTGGACGGTGGCGGCCACCAGCTCCACCTTGCCGCCCAGGTTGGCGCCGTTGCGCACGGACAGGGCCGGAACCTGGGTGACGGTGGCGGCCCGTCGCTGCTCGGGACTCGCTCCGCCCGGGGCCTCGACGATGCAGGCAGTTCCCAGCAGGAGGACCGACAACAAGGCGGTGGGGAGCTCGGGGCGCATGGCAGGGCGTTTCTACTCGGCCACGGGCGCTGCATCCACCGGCGTGTTGGTGTATGCGGAGCGGCGCACATGAAGACCCCCCATGCCCTCGACGCCCTGACCGCTCAGGTGCCGCCCGCCCCCTCCCCCGCCCCGACTCCGGGCGGAGAGACCACCCAGCCTCCTGGGACGGGCGTCCCTCCGTCGGAGGGCCTCACCCCGGGCGACGCGGTGGGCATTGGTGGTGCCGCCCTCTTCGTCCTGCTGATGGTGCTGGCCGCCCGGAAGCTCTTCTTCCGCAAGCGCCCCCCCGAGCCGGGCCGCAAGGCCGGCGTCCCGATTCCAGAGCAGAAGCCCGCGCTGCCCGCCGAGCGCCCCGAGCTGCGCGTGGAGCTGCCGCCCTCCGAGAAGGAGGCCGCCCGGCTGCGCGAGGTGGACGAGGCCCATGCCCGCGCCGAGGAGCTGGCCCGTCAGCGCGAGGAGGCCGCCCGCGCGGCCAGGACCACCACGGACGCGGGCGAGCGGGCCCGGCTGGAAGAGCAGGTCCGGGCCCTCAAGGAGCGCGAGGAGGAGGAGAAGCGCGCCGAGTACCGCGCGAAGAAGGCCGCGGATGAAGAGGCCCGGGAGCGGCGCAAGCGCGAGCAGACCGAGGCCCAGCGGCTGCTGGAGGACGAGCGTGCCCGGGAGGCCGCCGTCGTCGAGGAGGCCCGTCGCGCCGAGGAGGCCGCGGCGCGCGCCAAGGTGGACGCCGAGGCGGGCCGCACGCTGGCCCAGGGCCTGGACAAGACGCGGAGCCAGGGCTTCATGGCCCGCCTCAACGGACTGTTCGGCCAGCAGCGACAGGTGGACGAGTCCGTGCTGGTGGAGCTGGAGGAGATTCTCTTCACGGCGGACATCGGCGTGCGCACGGCCAGCGAGTTGGTGGAGGTGGCGCGCGAGAAGCTCAAGCGCAGCGAGCTGAGCGACTCCAACCGCATCAAGGACCTCATCCGCACGGAGGTCGCCCGTATCGTCGACCTGCCGGTGCCTCGCTCACTGGAGGGCGGAGGCCCGCCGCACGTCGTCATGGTGGTGGGCGTCAACGGCGCGGGGAAGACGACGACCATCGGCAAGCTCGCCGCGAAGCTCACGGGCGAGGGCAAGAAAGTCGTGCTGGCCGCGGGCGACACGTTCCGCGCCGCCGCCACCGAGCAGCTCGACGTGTGGGCCGAGCGCGCGAAGGCGCAGTTGGTGAAGGGGACCGAGGGTGGAGACCCGGGCTCCGTCATCTTCGACGCCATCAAGAAGGCGCAGGCCGAGGGCGCCGACGTCGTCATCGCCGACACGGCGGGCCGGCTCCACACCAAGGCGCCGCTGATGGAGGAGCTGAAGAAAGTCAAACGCGTCATGGACAAGGCCATGCCCGGCACGCCGCACGAGGTGCTGCTCGTGTTGGACTCCACCAACGGGCAGAACGCGATTCAGCAGGCCAAGCAGTTCCACGAGGCCGTGGGCATCACCGCCATTGCCCTGACGAAGCTGGATGGCACCGCCAAGGGCGGCGTCATCATCGGCATCTGCGACGAGCTGAAGCTGCCCGTCGTATGGGTCGGCGTGGGGGAGAAGATCGCCGACCTGCGCCGCTTCGAGCCGCGCGAGTTCGTCCGGGCCCTCTTCGACTGACGCGCCCCCTGCCCTCACTGACCCAGCAGCGAGGGCAGAATCGACTCCAGCAGCTCCTTCGTCTGCGGGTCCAGGTTCTCCACATCCAACCCGCTGCCCGCGCCCAGCGTGCCCATCACCGAATCCAGGCTGGGCAGGCCCAGGTCATCATCGCCACGGGCCTCGTTCCACCAGCGCACGCGCAGCTTCTCCAAGGCCTTCGCATTCCCAGGGCTCGCCTTGGCCAGCTCCTTGGTGAAGCACTCCTTGCACGTCCACTTGAAGCGATACGTGTCGACGTAGGAGCGCATGCCCTGGAAGAACGCGGTGTCGCCCATCAGCTTGCGTGACGCGTGGTGCAGCAGCGGCGCCTTGCCGTACACCAGCGCCCCGTATTCCGTCTCGTTGTCGAACGCGCTCGTGGACCGGTCCGCTCGCGCGTCCTCGCCGCCCGCCAGCCGGTACATGTGGTACGGCGAAACCAGCAGCTCGCGCCGGAGGGCCTCCGCCGCCGACTTGCCGTGCTTCCACTCGATGTAGAGAAGCGCGGCGTACTGGGCCAGCGACTCGTCCACCACGGGCGCATGGATGGGGTCCGAGCCCACCAGCCCCGCGAAGTACTGGTGCGCCACCTCGTGCGCGACGGTGAACTCCAGCGTGCGCTCCAGCGAGCCACTCAGTTGCGACAAGGGCGCGGAGCCCGCGGGCCCCAGCATCGCCAGCACCTCCTTCAACTGCTCCACGTCCACCTGGCCGCCTACCAGTTCGAACGGGTCCACCACGCCGCGATACAACATGCTCGAGAGGGTGATGAGGCCAGGGAACTCCATGCCGCCCGCCCCACCCGTCAGCGGCGCCTCCACCACCCGGAAGTGCGTGTACGGCAGCGGCCCCAGGCGCTTCTCGAACTCCGCCAGCGCGGACGAGGCGTACTTCAACACGCGCTCGCCTACGTCCTTGTTCTTCGCCGCGTAGTGGCTCTCCACCGTGACGCCGTTCACCGTGGCCGTGGACACCTCGTAGCCCTTGGACACCAGGATGGGGAAGTCGCGCACCGCGCCCGCGGCGAAGGCGAAGCGCACCCGGCCGTCGCGCTCGGGCACCTCGCCCATGGCCGCTCCCGTGGCGTGCACGACCCAGCCGGAGGGGACGGTGATGGACGCCAGCACATGGGCCGGCGCATACAACGCCAGGTCGCCAATGCCCTGCGGCCCCGCCCAGGGCTGACCCTTGTCGTCCAGAGGCGGCACCTGGGGGACGACACCCACCAGGCTCATGAAGTCCTCCGTGGCGGAGAACGCCCCATGGTCGCCCTTCGGCCCCTGCCCTCCACCGCCGAGGAGCGTCCCCGAGGGCTTCTCTCCCCTCGGCACCACCGCCCGGACGGCCACGTCCAGCACCGCCGCCGCGCCCGGAGGCACCGGTTCCTTCAGGCGATAGCGGTACAGCGTGGGCTCCGGCTGCTCCAGGACGATGGGCTCGCGCCCCAGCCGCGCGTCGGACAGCACCACCCGCTTGCCCCCCTGCGCGTTGGGCGTCACCCGCAGGTACAGCTCCGTCAGGGGCTTGTCCCGGGCCAGTACCTCCACCTGCACCCGGCCCTTCGCCTCACGCGCGGCGGGGTCCACCTCCAGTTGGACGCGGTAGCGCGGCAGCTCCTCCAGGGGCCCCAGCGCCTTCGCCGCGCGCTCGCGCTCGGAGGACTTCAGGTGCTGGAGGCTCAACTGCACCTCGGGGGAGACGTCGCCTCGGGCGGGCTGCCCGAAGAGCACACACCACGTCACCAGGCCAGGCAGGAGCGTCCGCATCCGCGCATGCTAATTGACCTGGGGCACCACGGCTCGTCTAGCCTTCCCGGGCATGTACTCTCGAACGCTTCTCCTGGCCGCTGCCCTCGGATGGATGGCGTGTGCGCGGAACGTCCCCGCGTCCACCTCCACCCCCCCCGCCTCCTCGGCGCCCCGCGCCGTCCGCCTCGTGGCCGACACGCCGCCCCAGGAGACGGAGACCTTCGACAAGGTGCGTGATGACGTGGAGGTCGACACGGACGAAGGCGAGCGCACCCCTCGCGTCGTCACCTTCGGAGAAACCGCGGAGCTGCGCCGGGACGGCCAGCGGGCGCGCCTCTATGGCGACGCCAAGGGCACGCTCGGCTTCAGCGTGGACAACTTCCTGCTGATGGAGGTGCTCGACGGGCAGGGCAAGAAGGTGGTGCGGCGCGCCGTCATGGGCTTCACCGAGAGCGTCCACATCGGCAACGAGCAGGTCGACAACCTGGGCCGCCGCGCCTTCAGCTTCGAGCCCGGGGAGATTGACGTCACCGAGCTGCTGCCGGAATCCGCTCCCTTCCGGGTCCGCGTCACCATCCTGGACTCCTGGGGCGTGGGTCGCGTCTCGGACGTCTACCTGGTGCTCAGCGCTCCCGGGAGTCACACCGTCGAGGACGACCTGCGCGGCGAATGAGCCCGTCAAGCCGCGCTCCCGCCGAAGCGGCCCAGGCGCGGCCTGGTACTCCGAAGCCTAGAAGCGAAACCCGCCGAGCGCGGGCCTGAAGGCCCCTGCTCCCACCTTGGAGCGCGGGCTTCCACCCTTGCTGAAGACGATGTCGCAGGACCCGCCATTGCACAGCGTGTCCGGGTTTGCGTTCTTGATGGTGGGGTCCCGCGTGGCCACCACCGCGCCCACGGTCCCGGCGGCGACCACCGCGCCCACACCCGCCCAGACGTACCAACGGCCGTACCAGGGCTTGCTGGAGCTCTCCACCTGGGCGTCCGGCGGCTCGCTGTCGAAGGCCAGGGCCGGGTTCGGCTCGTCCGGCATCGTCGTCGAGGGGTCCAGCACCGGCGTGCGCGGCGTGTCCACCACGCGCGGCGTGTTGCTCGCCACGCCCGTGTCCACCAGGGGCCGCATCCGCCCGGTCAGCTCGTAGGTCGTCCCGGCCAGCACGTTGATGTTGTGGACGTGGGGCTTGTAGCCCTGCGCGCGGAACTCGATTTCACGCGAGCCGGGCTTGAGCAGGATGTCGCTCATCGGCACCGTGCCCACCTCGATGTCGTCCACCAGCACCACGGTGCCGGCCACGTCCGCGAACGCGCGCGCGAAGCCCATGGTGGCAACCAGCGACACCTTGACCTCCGGCTGCGTGCCCTCCTTCACGTCCAGCCGCCGCGTGTACTCCTCGTAGCCCGGCTTGCGGACCACCAGCGAGTGCTCACCCGGCGTCACCGTCAGCGTCAAGGGGGCCGGCGTGAGCACCCCCGCGTCGCGACCATCCAGCGTCAGCCTCGCGCCCTTGACGGAGCCGGAGATGAACACCGCCAGTTCCGTCTTCACCGGGGCCAGGGGCGCCAGCAGGCTGTCATCGGGAGGCGGCACGTTCTTCTTCTTGCTGCCCTTCGCCGTGGCCTTGGGCCGCGCCGCGGGCTTCTTCGTCACCTTCGCCGCCGGCTTCTTCTTCACCACCTTCGTCTTGCCCACCTTCGCCTTCGACGGCTTCGTCGACGGCGTGAGGGGGGCCAGGAGGTCATCGGCCTGCGCGAGCGCGGAGGACGGAGCCGCGAGGACGGCCACCAGCGAAAAGAGGACGAGGCGTCGAATGCTCATGACGGACCGAAGGTTAGAGAGTCGTCCAAGGGGAATCAAACGAAGTCCCTCCCAACCGTCCATTCAGCCAATATCCGCGCCCCATGCACCGCGCCCTGCCCTCATTGGCCCTCGGCTTCAGTGTCCTCTGCCTCACGGCGTGCCCCACCAAGGCGCCTCCCACCGTGGAGACGCGTCCCCCACCCGCGCCCCCCATCCGCGTCCCGGCGGGATGCGAGGGCAGCCAGGCAGGCGAGTACCGCCACGCCGACAACCCGGCCTTCCGCTACCACGGCGAAGACGATGGCGGCACGCTGTCGCTGGCCGTCGTGCGAGCCCGCGCGGACGGAGATGCGGGCACGGAGCCTCCCGAGTCGAGCACCGCGTCCATCGTCCTGGAGCGCACGCCCGGAGGTTTCGTGGGCGAGACGCGCGCCACGGGCTTCACCGGCTCGGGAGCCCCCTGCCCCGTCGCGTTCCCCACGGAGCTGGTGGCGTGTGACGACGCGGGCCTCACGCTGCGCGCGGCGGCCAGCACGTCCATCGACGAAGGGTGCCGGCCTTCCCGCTCCGGCCCGCCTCCGGTGAGGCTGCGGCAGGTGTTGCTGCGAGACACGCCGGACGCGGGTCTCTAGGTCCGAAGCGACTCCAGCCACCGCGCCCCGAAACGAAGGGGCGCGGCGCGAGTCACGCTCAGGCGGCGCGGCGCGCCTGCTCCTCGGCGGGATTCACCGCGGGGCTGGCGTCAGCGAGCTTCACACGGCCCGCCAGCCCCTGCAGCAGGCTGGAGATGCCGACGTAGAGGAAGCCCGCCTGGAACAGGATGATGAAGGGCAGCGACGTGTAGATGCGCGCGTCGATGGCGAACCACAGCGCCCCGGTGAAGTACGCCGCGAAGAGCAGCTCCACCACCGGCATCAGCGTCTTGCTGCCGCGGTACGCCTTCTTCACCGCGATGACCTTCTTGCCCTCGGCGCCCGTCTTCGGCGTGCGGGCGAAGCCCGACTGCTGGTTGAGCAGCGCCTCCGCCACCGCCTTGGCGTTGTTGATGGCCAGGCCGATGCCCAGGCTCATCAGGAACGGCAGGTACTTCACCCGTTCCCAGCCCGTCACGCCCCGCTCACGCTGCGCGGCGACGTAGAAGAAGCACACGCTCGCCGTCGCGGAGACGAAGAAGGGCAGGTCCAGGAACAGCGTGCCGTAGAGGCCGTGCTGGAAGCGCACCACCATGCTGATGGGCATCAGCACCGACAGCAGCACCATCAACAGGTAGGCCATGTTGTTGGTGAGGTGGAAGAACGCCTCGCGCTTCACCGCCATCGGCAGGTCGCTCTTGAGGATGGTGGGCAACAGCTTCTTCGCCGTCTGGATGGAGCCCTTGGCCCAGCGGTGCTGCTGGCTCTTGAAGGCGTTCATGTCCACCGGGACTTCGGCCGGGGAGATGACCTCCGGGAGGAACACGAACTGCCATCCCTTGAGCTGGGCGCGGTAGCTCAGGTCCAGGTCCTCGGTCAGCGTGTCGTGCTGCCACCCGCCCGCGTCGGCGATGGTGCCCCGACGCCAGATGCCCGCGGTGCCGTTGAAGTTGAAGAAGCAGCCGGAGCGGTTGCGCGCCGTGTGCTCGATGATGAAGTGGCCGTCCAGGAAGATGCTCTGGGCCTGCGTGAGGATGGAGAACTCACGGTTGAGGTGCCCCCAGCGCACCTGCACCATGCCCACCTTCGCGTCGGAGAAGAACGGCACCGTGCGCAACAGGAAGTCCGGGCTCGGCACGAAGTCCGCGTCGAACACGGCGACGAACTCGCCCCGCGCCGACTTCAGCCCGCTCTCCAGCGCGCCCGCCTTGAAGCCCTCGCGGTTGACGCGGTGGATGTAGACGATGTCGTGGCCCTTCTGCCGGTGCCGCTCCACGCACGCCCGGGCGATGCCACACGTCTCGTCCGTCGAGTCGTCAAGAACCTGGATTTCCAGGAGGTCACGCGGATAGTCGATGCGGCACACCGACTCCACCAGGCGCTCCACCACGTACATCTCGTTGAAGATGGGGAGTTGGATGGTGACGCGTGGAAGCTCCTTCAAAGGGCTCTTGGGCGTCGGCAGCTTGAACTTGTGCCGGTAATACAGGAACGCCATTCGGTACCGGTGCGAGCCGTAGACTGCCAGCACGCACAGGACGCTGAAATAGACGCCCAGGAAGATGATCTCGACGGTGGTCATCAGTGACGCTCAGCCCCTCCCGCGCAGCCCCCGTGGCCCGCGGTCCTTCCTTGCGTGGCGGCATCGGAATCCCGTCTCACGCCGACCGCCGCCTGCTGGGTCCGCTGAGCCCCCGTCCCGTATGTGCCCGAAAAGACAAGGCTTTAACCATCCAGGACTGATCGGCGCCGGACAATAGGGAGGCGTCAAGGACGTGTCAAATTATTCCCGGACTTTGAACGTTCCGTTCAGGTCCGGGGTGACACCTCGCGTCACTGGTATTTCGAGGAGATCCAAGGGGTTGGCGCCGGGGCTGAGGCGGCGCCAGGGCTCGGACTACCCGGGGGGTCAGCTCACCGCGCGGCGAGGCTCGGCGACGGTGGGAGCAGGGGCGACAACGGGCGCGTCCATGACACCCGCCTCGTCCCGGGTCGCCAGTGTGAGGATGCGCTCGACGAGCTCCGGGAAGTCCACGCCCGCATGGGCGGCAATCTTGGACAGGAGGCTGGTGGGGGTGAAGCCAGGGAGCGTGTTGACCTCCAGCACCACGTCGTTGTCGGTGTCGGAGCACAGGAGGTCCACGCGGCCGTAGCCCCGGCAGCCCAGGGCACGGTACGCCGCGAGCGCCAGCGCCTCCACGTTGGCCACGCGCGTGGCGGACAGGCGGGGCGGGAGGAAGTAGCGGGAGCCTCCCTGGTACTTGGCGTCGAAGTCGAAGCCCTCGCGCGGGGTGGCCACCTCGCAGCTGCCCAGCACCTTGTCGCCGACAATGCCCACCGTCACCTCGCGGCCGGGGACGAAGCGCTCCACCAGCGCCTCTCCGCCGAAGCGGCACGCCTGGGCCACCGCCTCGACGAGCGCCTGCGGCTCGTGGACGATGGACAGGCCCACCGACGAGCCGCCGCACGCGGGCTTCACGATGCAGGGGAAGCCCAGGTCGCCGTGCAGCTCCAGCGCGCGCCCGGCGTCGTCACGGCCGACGCGGTATCCCTGGGGCGTGGACAGGTTGTGCAGGCGGAAGAGCTTCTTGGCCATGGGCTTGTTCATCGCCAGCGCCGAGGCCAGCACGCCCGAGCCGGTGTACGGCAGCTCCAGGAGCTCCAGGAGGCCCTGCACCCGGCCGTCCTCGCCCATGCGCCCGTGCAGCGCGATGAAGGCCACGTCCAGCTCCGCGGCGCGCAGCGCCCGGTCCAACCCCGGCCCCGCGAACACCCGAGTCACGTGATGGCCGCGGGACTCCAAGGCGGCGACCACGGCCGCTCCCGTCTTGAGCGAAATCTCCCGCTCCTCGCCCCACCCGCCCATCAGCACTCCGACGCGCTTGCCCATGTCGATGAAACCTCCTGGGCCCACGATAGAGCACGACGGATGCCAACCCCTCCCGGAAGGGAGGCCCCCCGGCTTGGCCCCGACAGTCCCCGTGGAGACGCGGGTTTGCGTCGGCAGGGGGGCGGCCGGGCGGGCGTGTCTCCGAAGACACGGCGCGGCAACCGGACCACGCGAAGCGAGGGGCTGTAGGAACTACCGCCCCTCGCGGGCGAGGACTACGGCCGGCCCGAGTCCACGGGGCCTGCGTCCACGGGGCCTGCGTCCACGGGACCCGCATCCCCCGTCCCGGGCCCTGGGGTGCCCGAATCGGTGCCGGAATCCGGGCGGCCCGCGTCGGGGACGGCGGAGTCATCACGGATGCAGATGTCGTCCTCGCAGGCGAAGCCCTCGAGGCACTGGTTGCGGTCGTCACACGGCTGCCCCTCCTCGTCGAAGTCGACGAGGAGGCTGCACGCGGACAGGCCCAGGGACAGGGCCACGACGGGAATGAGGAAACGAAGGGGACGGCGCATGGCTAGTAATTCCGGAGATCGTCTTCGTCGATGGACGGCCGCTTCTTCTTCTCGTCTTCCTCGCGCTTGCGCCGCTCCTCTTCGTCGCGCTTGCGCTTGGCCTCCGCATCCGCCTCTTCCTGCTTGCGGCGCTCGTCCAACTCGCGGCGCTGGCGATCCACCTCTTCACGCCGCTTGCGCAGCTCCTCTTCACGCTGGGCGGCCTCGTCGTCCTTCGTGCGGCGCGTGTCCTGCGTGCGCGTCGTGGGAGGAGGCGCCACCGGCTCGGTCGTCGGAGGCGGCGTCTTCGCGGCCGGGGCCGTGGGCGTCGTCTTCGCGGGAGGAGCCGCGGGCGTCGTCTTCGCCGGAGGCGGCGGAGGCGGCATGGGCAGGGACTCACCCACGGGCCTGGTGCCCTTGGGAGGCGGCGGCATGCTCAAGGAGTCGCTCTTGCCATCGCTCTTCGCCGGGGGCGGCGTGGCCTTCGACTTCTTGGGCGTGGGTGCGGGAGCGGGCTTGGAGTCACCGCCGCTGCCGCCACCGCCGGAGAAGGCGAACCAGCCCCCCAGGCCCGCGGCGACCGCGCCGGTGAGCAGGCCGATGTCCGCGACGAGCGCGTACGTCTTGCCCGTGTCCTTGAAGTCCTGCGCGCGAGGGCTGGTCTGCGGCGCGCGGCGGAAGTCATCCTCCTTCGAGGACGCCTCCATGCCGAAGTAGATGCCGCCCGCGAGCAGCGCCACGCCAGTGGCCATCAGCACGTAGCCCATCGTCTTGCGGTTGGAGCCGCCGCCGCCCGAGAAGTGCGTGACGGGCTTGTTGCCGGCGAGGCGGGCCGTGTCCGCGCCCACCAGGGAGGACAGGAGCGCGTCGGAGCCTGTGGCCATTCCCTCGCCCGAGGGCACCGCGCCCACGGCGTAGGCCAGGTTGTGTCCATCCGTGACATCGAGCCGCAGGCCCGTCACCTGGAGCGGCGCGGTGCCCGTGCCACCGCGCACCAGCAGCGCCAGCACCTGGGACACGCCCGCGAGCGCACCCAGCTCCCGCAGGGCCACGTCCCGCTCCGACCCTTCCGGCTTGCGGACGATGCGGTCAGAGATGGCCTGCAGCGCGCGCATGGACGCGGCGGGGGCCAGCGTGAGCTTCGTGTCACTCTCGCGCGCCCGGCGCTGCTCCACCTCGAAGCCCGGCGCCATCACCGTCACGAAGTGGTCCGCGGGCGTCAGGCCCTTGAGCTCCACCGGAGACACGCCCCGGAACTGGCCGTCCACGTACACCTGCGCGGGCACGGGCTCGGTGCTCACCGACAGCGTCCCCGTGGAGCCGGCCAGGGCCGCCTTGCGCTCCTTGTCCACGAAGGCCATGTCGTCCGGCGGGAAGAAGTTGGGCGAGAACTGGGCGCGAGGGTCCACCGCCAGCACCGCGCGAATCTCCAGCTGCGCCGCCGTGCTCTCGCCGTTGGCCACCTGCGAGGCCGCCTTCATCACCCGGGCGCGGCTCAGGTCGCCGAAGTTGCGCGACATGTCACTCGCCTCGAACGCGCGAGCCGCCGCGTCGAACTGCTGGAGCGCCTTCTGCGTGTCCAGTTCGTCGTACGCCATCTGGCCCGCCTTCATCGCCTCGGCGCCCTCGGCGGCCTTCGCCTCACGCGCGGCCTTGCCCCGCGCGTCCAGCGCGTCGGTGAGCCTCACCAGGTCCAGTCGACCGGAGCGCGCCACCGACTGCTCGGCCCAGTACGCCAGCCGCGCCGCCTCCGTTCGTGATGTCGCATCCAGCGAGATGGCCACCACCGTCACGGAGGACGGTGAGGCGGTGGGTACTGCTCGGGGAGTCAGTCGGAGGGGGAGGCTCGACTGCGCGGCGGCGGGGCCCACGGCCAGCATGCCCACCAACCACCCGCTGAGGGCCGCGTGCATCGCGCGTTTGCTCGAAGGTCGCATCACTCGTTCACCTTTGTCCGCCCGCCATCAAACGGAGGTCTCGCCGAAAAGCAAGGGGGAAGGAGTCCTCAACGACCCTCGGCGCGAGCCGGAGGCCGTGCCGAAGTGGTGGTCAGCGCGTTGAGATACTCGAGCGAGACCTTGAGCGGGTAGTCCTTGAGGGCCGCCGTCGCCTCCCAGGGCGCCAGGTTCTCCGGCAGGCCCCGGGGCGCGGATGACGACGGCGCGGAAGCGTCGGTGGACTCGGCGCGGAAGTGGCGCTGGAGGTCCTTCTCGCGCGGCGTCTCGCGGCCCGGCTTGCCACCGGGTTCGTCCGGCACGACGTAGTCGGGGGTGATTCCCCGCTCCTGGATGCTGCGGCCCTTGGGCGTGTAGTAGCGGGCGATGGTCAGCTTCAGGCCGGAGCCGTCCTCCAGCTCGATGACCGTCTGGACACTGCCCTTGCCGAACGTCTGCGTGCCCAGGACGGTGGCGCGGCCGTGGTCCTGGAGCGCGCCCGCCACGATTTCGGACGCGGAGGCGCTGCCCGCGTTGACCAGCACGACGAGGGGGTAGTTCTTCTCCGTGTCGCGGTCCTTGCTGCGCTCCTCGGTGGCGTTGCGGCCGTCCCTGCCCCGCGTGGAGACGATGGGCAGGTTGCCCGGCAGGAAGCGGTCGCTCATCGCCACCGCCTGGTCCAACAGGCCACCCGGGTTGTTGCGCAAGTCCAGCACCAGTCCGCGCAGCTCCTTGCCTCCGTTGAGGCCGCGCAGCCTGTCGAGCTCCTTGCGCAGGTACTGGTCCGTGCGCTCCTGGAAGTTCTTCACCTTGACGTGGCCGATGCCGCCGTACAGCTCGCCCTCCACGGAGACGATGCGGATGTGGTCCCGGATGATGGCGATTTCGCGGGGGGCAGTGAAGCCGTGCCGCAGGATGCTCAGGAGCACGCGTCCGCCGGCGGGGCCTCGCATCTTCTGCATGGCGCGCCCCACGTCCATGCCCCGCGTGCTCTCTCCGTCGATGCCCACCAGTTCGTCGCCCGCCTTGATTCCCGCGCGCGCCGCCGGGGTGTCGTCGATGGGCGCCACGACGATGATGCGGTCGTTCTTGCGCGCGATTTCGATGCCCAGGCCGCCCCACTCGCCCGAGGTGTCTATCTTCATCTCGCGGAAGACCTCCGGCGGCATGAAGACGGTGTGCGGGTCCAACGTGTCGAGCATCCCCTGGATGGCGCCGTAGACGAGCCGCTCCTGGTCCGGCGCCTCCACGTAGTTGTTCTCCACGTAGGACAGCACGCGCGCGAAGGTCTCCAGCTGGCGGTAGGTGGCGTCGTCCTTCTCCGCCCGCGTCGCTCTCGCGCTGTTCGCGGGCGCGCCCTTCTTCTCATCCGCGGCCGAGGGCCCTGACAGGAGGAGGAGCGCGACCAGCGCCGCGCGCCATGGCTGATGGAGACCCGTCACGTCGGTACGTCCTTTCGCGGTGAAGCTCGAAGGGGCGTCCCAGTCTATACCCAGCCCTCAGAGGCTCGACGCATCCGCGAAGCGCACCAGATGCGACACCAGCTCGTCCGGACGCTCCATCTGCGGCACGTGCCCGAAGCCCTGCACCACCCTCACCTGCGCATGCGCGGGCAGGTGGGCGCGGAACCAGTCCAGCGAGCGCGACGGCAGCAACCGCTCGCTGCCGCCCCACAGGAACAGCACCGGCATGGACAGCTTGCGCACCGCCTCTGGCTCCAGGCTGAGCCGGGAGGTCATCGCCTCGGCGGTGAGGGCCTTCACGGTGGGTGTGTCATAGAAGCGGCGCAGCTCGGGCGCCAGGAGCAGCGCCGGCAGCGGCGCCTGGTGGAACAGTCGCCGGGTGAAGGCACGAGCCTCCGCGGGTGTGCCCACCTTGAACGAGTTGAGCAGCGCGGTGCTCTCCTCCACCGGCAGCTCCGCGCCCGCGGGCGCCACCAGCACCAGGGCGCGCACCCACTGGGGATACTCGGACGCGAGGCTCACCGCCATCGCCCCGCCCAGCGAGTTGCCGACGACGAAGGCCGGCTCCTTCACCTCCTGCTCCACGAAGCCGCGCAGCACCTCGAACTGGTTGCGCACGCAGACCTGGCCGCCGCAGTACTCGGTGGAGAAGCCGTGGCCCGGCAGGTCCGGTGCGACGACGCGGGAGAAGCGCTTCGCCAGGCCGAAGAACGTCCGGCCAAAGCCGTTGGCCGAACCGCCCAGCCCGTGCACCAGCACCACCGGCGGCCCCTTCCCCTGCCCCTTCAGCGAGTAGAAGTGCACCGATTGGCCCCCGACATCGACTGTCGAGGACTGGACACCTCGCGCCACCAGGACGCGCCGTACCGCCTTCTGCATTCCGCCCATGAGGTCCATGCGCTCGCCTGCTCCTCTCGTGCTGGGAGTCCGTTGCCTCAGGATAACAAGCCGTGAATCACTTCGCCGCAACGCGTCATTGCATTGGAACCAGCCAAGAGGCCGGGTCGACGGCCTGCCCGCCCTTTCGGACCTCGAAGTAGAGGTACGAGCCCTTGAGCGAGCCGGTGTCTCCCACCTCGCCCACCACCTCGCCCGAGGCCACGGCGGCGCCCAGCTCCAGGGCGATGGAGGACAGGTGGGCCATGAGCGTGTGGTAGCCGTCGCCGTGGTCGACGATGAGCAGGTTGCCGTAGCCCCGCAGGGAGCCCGCATAGACGACGGTGCCATCCGCCACGGCCACCACCGGGGTGCCGGAGGCGGCGCGGATGTCGAGCCCCTTCTGCACGGTGACGGTGTTGAAGCGCGGGTTCACCACCTTGCCGAAGGCCACCTCGATGATGCCGCGCGCGGGCTGGGGCAGCTTGCCGCGCAGGGCGCCGAAGCCGTGCGTGGCGGGGGCCTCCTTCAGCTCTCGCACCACCTGGGACAGCTCCGCGTCCGCCTGCTCCAGCTCCTTCACCGCGCGGCGGGCCAGCTCCGCCTCGCCCGCGAGCGAGCCCACCACCTCCTCGAGCGCCTCGTGCTGCGCGCGAGCCAGTCGCTCCTGCTCCTGGAGGAACGTGACGCGCGCGGCCAGCGAGGACTGGAGTCGCTTCAGCTCCAACGTGGACTGGCGCTGCAGGTGGGCCACGCGCTGCACGCCGCGCAAGAGGTCCAAGTCGCCCGACATGCTCGCTTCCAGCGCGCGCGCCCTCCACACCAGCGCGGCGAAGTCCTCGGCGGACAGGAGCACCTCCAGCGGCCGGCGACGCATGACGCGGTAGAGGGTGCGCAGCCGGGGGGACAGGCGACGGAGCTGCACGCGCAGCGCCTCGCGCAGCAGCACCTCCTCGCGCTCGGCCAGGATGACGCGCTTGCGGAACACCGCGAGGTCCGCGTCCAGGGCCCTCACGCGACGGCGGGAGAAGGCGACCATCTCCTCCATCAGCTCCAGGCCCTCGAGCACCGTGAGCTTCTTCGACTCCACGAGCGCCAGCGTCGCGCGCTGGGCGGCGAGCTTCTCGCGCAGTTCGGACTGCTCCGCCTCCTCAAGCTTCTGCGCGCGCGCTGGGAGGCTGGCCAGCAGCAGCGCCAGGGCGAGGACGAAGGACCGGCTCATACGCGCAGGAAACGCCCCACCGCGACGAAGCTGCCGCCCAGCCCCAGGCCGCACCCCGCGCCCACCAGTTCCATCACCAATCGCGGCTCCACCCACGGCGCCGCCACGCCCGGGCCCAGGAGGAACGCGAACAGCGAGCCCAGCGTGGGCCCCACCAGCCGACCGAAGGCCCACAGCCCGAGCAGCGCCACGCCCGCGCCGAGCAGACCTTGAAGCAGCCCCTCCAGCAGGAAGGGCGCCTTGACGAAGCGGTCCGTGGCGCCCACGAGCTTCTGGATTTCAATCTCCTCGCGCCGCGAATAGATGGCGAGCTGGAGCGTGGCCGCGACGATGACCACGGTGGCGCCCAGCACGACGACGAAGGCCACCAGCGAGCCGAAGCGCAGGGCCCGGGCGATGGCCGTCAGTCGCTCCACGGCCTGCTCTCCGTAGTCCACGCCGGACACACCCGGCAGCGCGCGCAGCTCCTTGGCCAGGACCTGGAGCGCCTCGGGCGTGCGCTGCTCCGGAGGAACGCGCAGCTCCAGCGCCGCGGGCAACGGGTTCTCCGGCAGCTCCGCCAGGGCCTCGCCCAAATCCCCCAGCTCGGTGCGAAGGCGCTCGAGCGCGGCATCCGGAGGCACCAGCGTCACCTGGCCCTTGCTGAGCTCCTCGACGCGGGCGCGCACGCCGTGCGCCTCGTCCTGCCCCAGCTCCGGCGCCAGATACACCGTGACTTCCACTTCGCCGCCCAGCGACGCGAGTAGATTGTCCAGCACCCGCGCGCTGCCTCGCGCGAGCCCCGCGGAGAACAGGGCAATCGCGATGGTCGTCACCGCGATGAAGTGCACGAAGGGCGAGTGCTTGAGCCCCACCGCCGCCGAACGCCAGAAGTACCGCGTCTTCGCCAGCGCGCTCATACGACCATCCGTCGCGCCGCCTTGACGCCGTCCTCGTCGGAGACAATCTGACCGCGCTCCAACCGCACCGTGCGCTTCTGATAGCGGGCCAGCAGCGTGGCGTCGTGCGTGGCCACCACCACCGTGGTGCCTCGGATGTTCACCTGGGTGAGCAGGTCCATGATTTCGACGGTGAGCGCCGGGTCCAGGTTTCCGGTGGGCTCGTCCGCCAGGAGGATGGTCGGGTCGTTCACGAGCGCGCGCGCAATCACCACGCGCTGCTGCTCTCCACCGGAGAGTCGCAGGGGGAACGAGTTCGCCTTGTGCTCCAGGCCCACCAGCTTCAGCATCCGGCGCACCTTGTCCCGAGCCGCCGCGCGCGGCACGCCCAGCACGTCCAGCGTGAAGGACACGTTGTCCTCCACCGTCCGGTGCGGCAGCAGCTTGAAGTCCTGGAACACGACGCCGATGTTGCGGCGCAGGTAGGGCACGGCGGACTCGCGGATGCGGGCGATGTTGCGGCCCCCCACCAGAATCTGCCCCTTGGTGGCCTTCTCGGCGCAGAAGATGAGCTTGAGCAGCGTCGTCTTCCCCGCGCCGGAAGGGCCCGTGAGGAAGACGAACTCGCCCTTCTCCACACTGAGGTTGATGTCCGAGAGCACCGGCGGATCGCCGGGATACGCCTTGTAGACGTGGAAGAATTGAATCATGGCGCGGCGCGGGAGAGCGCCAACCTACCACGGCCGGGCGGAGGCGACCCACGCACGCCGGGAAGGTGGCCGGGCTTTCCCCTCCCACCCTCGGCGCCACCTGTGCGACGGTGGCACGCCATATGAGCGAGCAGGCCGCGCGGCGTGCGACGACGGGACAGTGGGTGGGACGCATCGCCGGCCCCGTGGCCGCCGCCCTCATCTACGGGGTTCCCTCGGGTCTGCACACCCTGCCGGGGCTGGACCACCGCCCCGCCGCCGCGGCCGCCGTCGCCGCGTGGATGGCCCTCTGGTGGTTCACCGAGGCCGTCCCCATGGCGTGGACCGCGGTGCTCCCCGTGGTGCTCTTCCCGCTCCTGGGCGTCTTCGACACGGACAACGTCGCCGTCGCCGTGGGCCGCGCCACCCTGCCCTTCCTGGACCCCTACATCTTCCTCTTCATGGGAGGCATGGCCCTGGGCGCGGGCATGGAGCAGTGGGGACTGCACCGGAGAATCGCCCTGCTCATCATGCGCGCCGTGGGCACCGGGCCGGAGCGTCTGCTGTTCGGCATGCTCGCGGCCACCGCCGCCGTGTCGCTCTGGATTTCCAACACCGCCACGGCGGTGATGATGGTGCCCATCGGCATGGCGCTGCTCGCCCAACTGCGCACCGCCGAGGGCCGCCCTCTGGAGCACTTCGGCGCGGCGCTCATGCTGGCCGTCGCGTACGGCTCCAACATCGGCGGCATCGGCACCAAGATTGGCAGCCCCACCAACTCCGTCTTCGCGGGCGTGGTGTCGCGCCGGATGGGCACCGACGTGGGCTTCGTCGAGTACATGGTGGCGGCCCTGCCCTTCGTCCTCATCTTCCTGCCGCTGACGTGGGCAGTGCTGTGGCGCTGGGCCCGTCGCGACAAGATGGGGCCCGGCCAGGGTGGGGACGTCATCAACCGCGAGCTGGCTCAACTCGGCCCCCTGTCCCGGGGCGAGCGCACGGTGGGCCTCGTCTTCTTCGCGGCCGCGGTGCTGTGGATTTTCGGCGACCCGATTCGTGAGGTCCTCGCCGGCCCCGTGGCCCGCGCCTTCAACGGCTTCAAGCTGGGGGGCAAGCACTACGAGGCCACGGTGGCGATCGTCGGCGCCGTGACGCTGCTCGTGCTGGGGCGCCTGTCCGTGGCGGCCCTGCGGCGCGTGCCCTGGGACACGCTGCTCCTGCTGGGCGGGGGCTTCGCGCTGGCGGCGGGAATCGAGGCCAGTGGCCTGGCCTCCTGGATGACCTCGCGCCTGTCCGGCCTGGAGTCGCTGCCTGTCATGGTGCAGCACGGCGTCGTCGCCAGCGCCACCATCCTGCTGTCGGCCATCGCCTCCAACACGGCGACGACGAACGTCATGCTCAACGTGCTGCCCGCCTCGCGGCCCCTCCTGGCGGTGAGCACCTTCGCGGCCTCGTGCGACTTCGCGCTGCCCGCGGGCACGCCGCCCAACGCCATCGTCTTCGGCAGCGGCGTGGTGCGCCTGCCGGTGATGATGCGCGTGGGAGTGCTGCTCGACCTGCTCGCCGCGGCGGTGCTCACGGTGTACGGAGCGACCTGGGTGGCGTGGGTGCTGCCCTAGTCGGGAAGTGTCGACCTCCCGACACCGCGCTCCTGGAGCGACGTGCCACCAGGGAGCCGCGGGCTACTGGTCGCCTTCTCCGGCGAGGTAGCTGAGGATGACCTCGTCGAGGCTCTTCTCGGAGATGAGGTCCTCTCCGAACAGCGTCTCGACGCCGACCTCGTTGATCTTCGGCTTCTCCTTCAGGGCGCGAGCGGCGGCGACCTCGGGGGGAAGCATGGGAGGCAGGGGCGCGACGGGAGCGACGACCACCGGCTTGGGTGCGACCGGGCCGGGCTGCATCTTCGCGTGGGCCTGTTCGGCCTCCGAGGCCAGCTGACCGGGCTGATAGTGCCGGACCGTGGACTCGAAGTTGTCGTACACGTTGTTGATGAGGTTGCGCAGCATCTCCTTGTGCTGCTCCTCCATCAACTCCCGGACGACCTCCGCCAGATTCTCCGCGTTGAGGATGTCCGAGTAGGACGTCTTCTTGGACGCGAGGATGTTACCGCCCACGAACAGGTGGGTGATGATGTGGGGATTGTTGACGCCCGAGTCCTCGGTCTGGACGTGGTAAACCTTCCCCTTGTGCTTGATGTTGTGGTTGAAGCCGGTGACGGCCTTCTCAAAGGTTTTCGTCATTGCCGAGGGGCGGACCGTACCAGCCGCTTCCCCACGACACAAGGTAAGCGTCAACCCCGCATGTCACGACCTGGGGGACGGGCCCCCAGACGCGCGCGATTCTTGCGGTCGACGCCCGCCTGCCATGCAGCCCACCTTTCGAGTGGGACCGCGACCTCCGTCCGTTGAAAAGCCGAAAGCGGCTGGGGTACGTACAGGGCATGCGGTGCGGTGTTGAGCGGCGCCAACGTCCAGGACTCCACGGATGAAGAAGACGAACGAGATCAAGAACAAGGTTCGCCTCCAGGACGCCCAGGTCCTGGCCGGAGGCTACTCACCCGCCATCCGCGCCATGGAGATTGGCGCCATCGTCAGCTTCATCGCGCTGGAGCTGTTCCTGGTGTACCGGCTCTACAACAACCCGCACGGCGGCCCATGGCTGCTCCTGAGCGCGGTGCTGCTGGGCTACCTCGCCGCGGACTTCGTCTCCGGCTTCGTCCACTGGATGGGCGACACGTGGGGCTCCACGGAGATGCCGGTGCTGGGCAAGGCGCTCATCCGCCCCTTCCGCGAGCACCACGTCGACGAGAAGGCCATCACCCGCCACGACTTCGTGGAGACCAACGGCAACAACTGCCTCATCTCCCTGCCCGTGGCCGTGGCCGCCGTGTCCATGCCGCTCACCAGCTCCGGCTGGGTGTTCTGCGCCAGCTTCCTGGGCGCGATGATCTTCTGGGTGATGGCGACCAACCAGTTCCACAAGTGGTCGCACATGGACTCGCCGCCGGCCCTCATCGGCTTCCTGCAGCGCGTGCACCTCATCCTGCCGCCGGCGCACCACCGCATCCACCACACCGCGCCCTTCAACAAGTACTACTGCATCACCGTGGGCTGGCTGAACTGGCCGCTCAACCTGGTGCACTTCTTCCCGCTGGCGGAGCGACTCGTGACGCGCGTCACCGGTCTCGTCCCCCGCGAGGACGACATCGGTGACGAGGCGGCCCGCGCGCTCGTGGAGGCCCAGGTCGCCGCCGAGGCCCCCGTCGTCCAGGTCGCCAAGGAGCTGCTCACCAAGGCCACCACGCCGGAAGAGACTCCGCCCGTCCCCGTCACCACCCGCCCGTCGTCCTGAGCGGGCCCCACGGGCGGCAACGCCCGTGTCCTGGTGACTCGGGCGAGCTCCAGCCACGCGATGCGCTGGAGCCTGGACCCTGGCTTGTCGACGAGTGAGGCCCGCGTGCCGCGCGGGCGCCTCCTCCCGACTCAGAACTTCAGGTCCACCTGCTCGGCGGAGTCGATGGGCCGGCCGAGGAACCTCGCCCCCACCTCCATGAAGCGCTCGGGCACATCCGTCACGTAGTACGCGTGAGACGGGCCACTCGCCGTGGCGGGCGCCAGCATCTCCTTGCGAGCCAGCAGCGCCGCCACCGCCAGCGCGGTGGCCTCCGCCGAGTCCACCAGCGCGACGTCGGGCCCCACCACCTCCGCGATGACGCCCTTGAGCAGCGGGTAGTGGGTGCAACCCAGGACGAGCGTGTCCACGCCGTCGCGCGCGAACTCCCCCAGGTACTCACGCGCCGTCAGCAAGGGCACGTCGCCCGTCGTCCAACCTTCCTCCGCCAGCGGCACGAAGAGCGGACACGCGCGCGCCTTCACCTTTACATGGGGATTCGCGGCCTCCAGCGCCCGCTGATAGGCCCCGGAGCGGATGGTGCCCGGCGTGCCGATGACGCCCACGCCGCCGCCCCGCGTGCGCTCCAGGGCCGCCTGGGCGCCCGGCTGGATGACACCCACCACCGGCACCGGCAGCGCCGCCTCCAGCGCCGGCAGGGCCGCGGCGGAGGCCGTGTTGCAAGCCACCACCAGCAGCTTGATGCCGCGCTCCAGCAGGAACTCCGCGTTCTTCAGCGAGTAGCGCGTCACCACCTCGCCGGACTTGGTGCCGTAGGGCACCCGCGCAGTGTCCCCCAGGTACACCGTGCTCTCGTGGGGGAGGTGCGCCATGAGTGACTTGAGGACCGTGAGGCCTCCGACACCCGAATCGAATACGCCAATGGGACTGTGGCTGCCTTGCCGCATGTCCGGTGTCCCTATCACGTTTGATGCCAACGACAGGGTCTCCCCCCGCAACGCGAAGAGGGCCGAGGCGCGTGGCCCCGACCCTCTTCTTCACCCCACGAGCGAGCGGGCTTTGACTACTGCGGGAACAGCGAGACCAGGGCGGCGCTGCTCGGCCCCGGGAACACGTGACCCGAGACGTTGATGAACACGCTGTCGTTCACCGAGAAGTACTCCGTGCCGTTGCCCGCCCTCGCATACATCTCCACCTCGTAGCGGCCCGGGCGGAGGAACTCGTAGACCACCGGCGCGTCGTTGCAGCCGTGCCGGTCACCGACGATGCCGTACACGAGCTCCCCGGTGAAGGCGTCGCGGAAGTTGATGGCCACCTCGGTGATGCCCGCCTGCGAGCAGCTCAGCGCGGAGCCACCGGCGCGCAGCTCCCACTTGATGGACGCCCCGCCAATCACCCACATCGAGGCCAGCACGTTCTTCGTCTCACCGGCCTGAAGAGAGAACTGCCCGCTGTAATAATACCAGGGACGGTTCTGCCCATCGACGGCCACCAGCTGCAGGTCATGGTTGCCGGCGTTCAGCGTGGGCGTGGTGACGCTGGCGCCCGAGCTGCCCTCCGAGCAGCTGAAGCGGACCCACTCGCCTCCGTTGATGCGGGCCTCCACGTGCGTCACCCCAGCCTGCCCACAGCCCAGCCTGCTCGACCCGTCCACGAACTCCCACCGGATGGCGGCGCCGCTGCTCGAGGAGCGCAGGGTGGCCGTGTAGGACGTCGGCTCGCCGTAGCGGGTGACGAACCGGCCGCTGTGGGCGTACATCGTGCGCTGCTGCGAGTCGAGGGCGACCAGCTCCAGGCTGTGCTCACCCGGGTCCAGGTACGGCGTCTTCACGCTGTTGCCACCATGCCCCGCCGTGCAGTCGAAGCGCGCCCACTGCCCGCCATCCACCCGGGCATCCACGAAGGCCACACCCGCCTGGTTGCAGTTCGGGTTGCCGCTGCTGGAGTTCGCCGGGAACAGCCAGTTCACGTACGCGAAGGACGGCGGGGCGCCCAGCGGCGCGAGGTCGATGTTCACCGTCACGTCGCCATCCACCCGGAAGGTGCCCGTCGCCTCGTACAGCACCTCGTTGGTGTAGCTGATGGCCTCCAGGTTGAAGCTGTAGATGCCCGGCGCGAAGTCGTGGAGGACGATGCCGTCGAAGCCGTTGGCCTGGCACGCGTATTGGCCGTCGTTGGCGAGTCGCTCACCGGGAATCGTGATGTTGACCCCCTTGATGTCGCGGTCCTCGTCGCAGCGCAGACCGCCGAAGGTCCAGCGGAACGTCGCGTCGCCCGGATAGATGGGTTCGTCGTAGCCGTCGTCGCCGTGGACGATGCAGCCGGTGGAGACCGCCGCCAGGCAGAGGAGAGCAACCAGCAGTCGGGAGTTCATGGGGGGAACCTGTTCGTGGGGTGTTGAGGTGTTCGGCCCGTTTCAGTCACCTCTGACGACCGCCTCCGGGAATTATTCATCCGTACGGCCAAGCAACTTCAAGCAGGCAACCAGCCCCCACCCTGGTTTGTTTGACCCAGTTGTAGCGGAGTGTTACGCGCTCCACCTCATGACGCCCCACCTGCCCCTGGCGCTTGGCGCCATGAACTACGTGGAGATCATCCGCGACGCTTCCCTCATCGAGCTGGCCGTCCTGCTGCTCCTGATGGGGGTCTCCGTGGCTTCCTGGGCCCTCATCGCCATGAAGGCCACCCAGCTGTCCAAGGCTCGCGCACAGTCTCTCACCTTCCTCGACACCTTCTGGAAGGCGTCCCGGCTGGAGGCCATCTATCAGACGGCCCAGAAGCTCGACGCCTCGCCCCTGTCCAAGGTCTTCTGCGCCGGCTACGAGGAGCTCTCCAAGCTGGCCCAGGTCAAGGAAGGCGGCGCCGAGGGCGCCATGGCCGAGCGGCTGGGCGGAATCGAGAACGTGGAGCGCGCGCTGATGCGGGCCTCCACGTCGCAAATCACGGAGCTGGAGGCGCGGGTGTCGTTCCTGGGCACCGTGGGCGCGGCGTCGCCCTTCGTGGGCCTGTTCGGCACCGTCATCGGCATCCTCAGCGCGTTCAATCAAATCGCCGAGCAGGGCAACGCGACGCTGGCCACGGTGGCGGCGCCGGTGGGCAACGCGCTGTTCGCCACGGCGGCGGGCCTGTTCGCCGCGATTCCGGCCGTGGTCGCCTACAACTCGTTCGTCAGCCGCATCAAGGTGTTCGACACGGAGATGTCGAACTTCTCCGCGGACTTCCTCAACATCATCAAGCGTCACTTCTTCCGCTAGGCGGTCGCGACCATGGGCATGGGCGGAGGCAATCGCGGCGGTGGCCGCACCACGATGAGCGAGATCAACGTCACGCCCATGGTGGACGTGATGCTGGTGCTGCTCATCATCTTCATGGTGACCGCGCCCCTCATCCAGCAGGGCGTGAAGGTGAACCTGCCGGAGACGAAGGCCGCGCCCGTGGAGGCCACGGAGAAGAAGGTGGTCCTCTCCATCGACGCGGGCAAGAAGGTCTACATCGGCGACGCCGAGGTGCCCCTGGAGGAGCTGGAGGCGAAGCTCGCCGCCAACGCCAAGGTGCAGGCCGACAAGGAAGTGTTCCTCCATGCCGACCGGGACGTGCCCTACGGCACCGTCGTGGAGGTCATGGCGGCCGCGCAGCGCGCGGGCATCAACAATGTGGGGATGATCACGGACCCTTCCACGGGGGCCAAGACGTCCAACACTTCGTCCACCTCGAAGAAGCCGAAGGAGGCGAAGCGCTAGCCCATGCACTCCGCGGTGAGCCACAGCCTGCTCCTCAACCGCTCCGCGAAGGTGTCGCCCTTCGTCATCGCGTCCGTGGTGGGGCACATCGCCCTGCTGCTCGCCGCGGTGCTGTACGCGCGCTTCAACGCGTCGCCCCCGGTGGACCTCACCGCGCAGCCCATCCGCGCCACGCTGGTGCGCCTGGGCAAGCCCCGCGACGCCAAGCTCCTGCCTCGCAAGGAGCAGCCGCCACCGCCGCCCAAGCAGGTGGACGCGCCCAAGCCCGCGCCGGAGGCCCCTCCCCCGCCCTCTTCCGCCGCCGTCGCGGTGCCCATCCCCGGCGTCAAGCCGGAGCCGGCCTCCGCGGCCAAGCCCACGCCGGTGAAGGGCGAGAAGGAAGGCGAGGACCGCCGCAAGCGGCTCTTCGGCGCCTTCGACAAGACGGCCAAGGCGTCGCCGGAAGAAGAGCCCGAGGGCGCCGAGGATGGAGACGCGGACGGCGACTCGGCCACCGCCGAGGGCGAGCGCTACTTCGGGATGCTCCAGGCGCAGGTGCGGCGCAACTACAGCGTCGCGGACACCATCCCGGAGTCGGAGCGCATGCACCTCAAGGCCCTCGTCGCGCTGCGTCTGGGACGCGCGGGCGAAGTGCTGGACGTGAACCTCACCAAGCCCAGTGGCAATGATTTGTTCGACGCGGCGGTCCTCAACGCCGTGCGCAAGGCATCACCCTTCTCGCCTCCTCCCGACCACCTTCGAGACGCGCTGCAGAAGAACGGCGTCAACCTGATGTTCAACGCCCTATGAAAGCCCTGCTCCTCTCCCTCGTCCTCGTTCCGCTCGCGGCGCTCGCACAGACGCCGACCATCGAAATCTCCGGCGCCAACTTCCGCCCGCTGCCCGTGGCGGTGCCCGCGCCCATCACCCAGAACGAGGGCGCCAAGGCGCAGGCCAGCGCCTTCGACTCGGCGTTCAACTTCGACCTCGTGGCCTCCGGCATCCTCCAGGTGCTGGACCGCAAGAGCTTCACGGCCGACCCCAAGGAGGGCATGGCCGCCGGCACCATCACCTTCAGCCGCTGGGCGGACGTGGGCGCCGAGGCGCTGGTGAAGATTTCGCTCGCGGACGACGCGGGCACGCTGCGCGGCGAATTGCGCCTGTTCAACGTGGGCACCGGCCGCGAGGACCTCAAGGTCGCCAAGGACGCGCCGGGCAACAACCCGTCCCTCTTGGCCCACCGGCTGGCGGACGCGCTGTACCGGCACTTCACCCGCGAGCCCAGCCCGTTCCTCTCGCGCATCACCTACGTGCGCAAGGCGGGCAACAACCGCGACGTGGTGGTGTCTGACTGGGACGGCGGCAACCCGGTGTCCCTCACCAAGGGCGGCATCAACATCCTCCCCTCGCTGAGCCAGGACGGCACGCAGGTGGCGTACACGTCCTACCGGAAGAACCGGCCGGACATCTGGGTGCAGCGTCCGGGTGGCGAGGCCCGCTCGGTGGTCTCCTCCGGGCAGATGGCCACCGGTGGCGCCTTCTCTCCGGACGGCAAGCGCCTGGCGTACGCGCTGGCCGAGGGTGAGAGCGCGCAAATCTACGTGTCCAACGCCGACGGCAGCGGCGCGAAGGCCATCACCGACACGCCCTACGGCCTCAACACCAGCCCCGTCTGGTCGCCCGACGGCAAGCGCATCGCCTTCGTGTCCAACCGGGGCGGCAGCCCTCAAATCTACGTCATGGGCGCGGATGGCTCGGGCGTGCGACGCCTCACCTTCCAGGGCAACTACAACCAGACGCCGGACTGGTCTCCGCGCGGCGACCTCATCGCCTTCACCGCGCGCGACGAGCGCAACGCGTTCGACCTGTTCACCATCCACGTCGAGACGGGCAAGGTGACGCGCCTGACGCAGGACCAGGGCAACAACGAGGAGCCCGCCTTCTCGCCCAACGGTCGGCTGGTCCTCTTCTCCACCACCCGGGCGGGTGGCTCGCAGCTCTTCGTGATGACAGCGGAGGGCAACAACCAGCTTCCCCTGCGGGCGGAGAAGGGCACGCTCCTGACGCCCGACTGGGCGCCGCTGGCGGACGCGCAGCCGTAGAAGTCGCGGCACGTTGACAGGGGGCGCGTGCTCGGGTCCAGTTCCCGCGCATGAGCGCCCCTTTCCGTTCCCACTGGGGACTGGACCCCGAGGTCCGGTTCCTCAACCACGGCTCCTACGGTGCGTGCCCCACCGCCGTGCTCCAGAAGCAGGCGGAGCTGCGCGCGCGCATGGAGTCGGAGCCCGTCCGCTTCCTCCACCGCGAAATCGAGCCGCTGCTGGATGCGGCCCGGGCCACGCTCGCGGACTTCCTGGGCGCGGATGCGGAGGACGTGTCCTTCGTCACCAACGCCACCAGCGGCGTCACCACGGTGTTGCGCTCGCTGCGCTTCGAGCCGGGTGACGAGCTGCTCACCACGGACCACGAATACAACGCCAGCCGCAACGCGCTCGACTTCGTCGCGGCCCACTGGGGCGTGAAGGTCGTCGTGGCGAAGCTGCCCTGGCCGGTGACGTCCTCGCAGTCGGTGGTGGACGCGGTGCTCGCGCACGTGACGCCTCGCACGCGCCTGTTGCTGGTGGACCACATCTCCAGCCAGACAGCGCTGGTGATGCCCATCGCCCGGCTCATCTCCGAGCTGCGGGAGAAGGGAATCGAGACGCTGGTGGACGGCGCGCACGGGCCGGGCATGGTGCCGCTGACATTGCGCACGCTGGGCGCGGGCTACTACACGGGCAACTGCCACAAGTGGCTGTGCGCACCCAAGGGCGCGGCGTTCCTCCACGTGCGCCGTGACTTGCAGGAAGGCCTGATGCCCCTGGCGGTGAGCCATGGCCGCAACTCGCCCCGCACGGACCGCTCCCGCTTCCGGCTCAACTTCGACTGGACGGGGACGCATGACCCGTCCGCCGCGCTCTGCGTCCCGGAAGCCCTGCGGGTGATGGGGGGCCTGCTGCCCGGCGGCTGGCCCGAGCTGATGGCTGCCAACCGGAGCAAGGCCCTGGCCGCGCGCGCGCTGCTGTGCGAGCGACTGAAGTCCGCCCCCGCCTGCCCCGAGGACATGGTGGGCAGCATGGCGGTGGTGACGCTGCCCCCCGGCTACCCGGTGCAGCCCGAGCCGCCCCTCTACCTGGACCCGCTCCACCTGCGCCTGTTCGACGAGTACCGCATCGAGGTACCCATCACCGCCTGGCCCAGGCCTCCGCATCGTCACGTCCGGGTGTCCGCGCAGGTCTACAACACCGCCGACGAGTACCAGGCGCTGGCGGACGCTTTGGAAGCGCTGCTGCGTTGAGTAGGCTTGCGCGCATGCCGCGATTCGCCACCATCGATATCGGTACCAACTCCGTGCTGCTGCTGGTCGCGGAGCGCACAGCGGAGGGCCGCTTCGAGGCCGTCCAGGAGCGCGCGGAAATCACGCGGCTGGGCCGAGGCGTGGACGCCACGCGCCAGTTGTCGGCGGAGGGCATGGAGGCCACGCTCGCGGTGCTGGAGGCCTTCACGCGCGAGGCGCGGGAGCTGGGCGCGGAGGACATCGCCGTCTCCGCCACGAGCGCGGCGCGCGACGCGAGCAACGGCGCGGAGTTCCTCTCCGCCGCGAAGGAGCGGGCGGGCGTCACGGTGGAGATCATCTCCGGGCAACTGGAGGCGCAGTTGTCCTTCGCCGCGGTGTACTCGGACTTCGCGGGCGAGGCGGCGGGGCCGCTGCTGGTGCTGGACATCGGCGGAGGCTCCACGGAGTTCATCTTCGGCAACCCCGCGGGCCACGTGGAGTTCCGCCACAGCTTCGACGTGGGCGCGGTGCGGCTCACCGAGCGCTTCGTGCGCTCCGACCCGATGTCCCTGGAGGACCGGGCCCGCATCGAGTCGCACCTGCGCGACACCTTCAAGACGCTGCCGGCGCCTCCGCCCGCCTCGGTGCTGGTGGGCGTCGCGGGCACGGTGACGACGCTGTACGCGGTGCGGCACGCCATCGATCCGTACGACGCGGAGCGGGTGCACGGTGGAACGCTGTCCGTGGGCGAGCTGACCGCGCTCGTGGACCGGCTATGCCAGATGCCGCTGGAAGAACGACGTGCCCTGCCAGGCATGCAGCCCAAGCGCGCGGACGTCGTCCCCGCAGGGGCCATCATCTTGTTGGAGTCGGTGAAGGCCTTGGGCCTGGACGGGTGCCGCGTGAGTGACAGAGGGTTGAGGTGGGGACTGCTGGCGCACCGCTTCGGTGTCGGGGCGGCCCGGTCATGAGCGCTCCTTCCATGAGCCTCTCGCCCTCGCCCGCTCCTCCGTCCTCGCCCGCCACGGCGCCCATCGCCCCCGCGGCGAATGCCGGGTACGCGCTGCTCATCCTCACGCTCATCAACCTGGTCAACTACCTGGACCGGTACATCGTCGCGGTGGCGCTGCCGGGCATCCAGAAGGAGTTCGGCATCAACGACACCCAGTCGGGGCTGCTGGGCACCATGTTCATCGTGGTGTTCATGCTGGCCTCGCCGGTGGGCGGCTTCCTGGGTGACAGGTATCCGCGTCGGCTGCTGGTGGCGGGCGGCGTGTTGCTGTGGAGCCTCGCGACGGGAGCCAGCGGGCTGGCCACGTCCTTCATCGCGTTGCTCGTCGCGCGCGCGGTGATTGGCATCGGCGAGGCGGGCTATGGCGCGGTGGCGCCGAGCATCATCTCCGACCTGTACCCTCGAGAGCAGCGCACGCGGATGCTGGCTTTCTTCTACATCGCCATTCCGGTGGGCGCAGCCGCGGGCTATGGCCTGGGCGGCTGGCTGACGCAGCAGTACTCGTGGCACGTGGCCTTCTTCGCGGGAGGCGTGCCGGGCCTGATTCTGGGGGTGATGGCCTTCTTCATGCCGGAGCCGAAGCGCGGCGCCATGGACGGGCCGGACGCGGAGACGAAGCTGCCCTTCATGGTGGGCCTCAGGGGTCTGGGTCGCAACGCCGCCTTCTGGGCGGTGACGGCGGGCTACACGCTGATGACGTTCTCCATCGGTGGCCTGGGCTTCTGGATGCCGACGTACCTGGTGCGCGAGCGAGGGATGGCGGGAGACAGCGCGGGCTTCATCTTCGGCGCGATTACGGCGGTGGCGGGCCTGTTGGGGACGGTGGCGGGCGGCTGGCTGGGCGACAGGATGGACCGCAAGCGCGAGGGCGGTGGACTGTGGATGTCCGGCATCGGCCTGTTGCTGGCGGCGCCGTGCATGTACCTGGCGGTCAACCTGAAGGAAGTGGGCCCCTCGCTCGCGGCGATGGGCGTGGCGCAGTTCCTCATCTTCCTCAACAGCGGCCCCATCAACGCGGCCATCGTCAACTGCGTGCCGCCCGCGTTCCGCGCCTTCGCCATGGGGCTGAACGTGTTGTGCATCCACCTGCTGGGAGACGCGATTTCGCCCGCGCTCATCGGCAACATCGCCGACGCGGCGAACCTGCGCACCGCCATCGCGGTGAACGCCCTGCCCGTCCTGCTGGGCGGCTTTGCCCTGCTCCTCGGTGCGAGGTTGTTCCGCGAGGCAGTGCCACGAGCGCGCGCGACCGCCTGACAGTGGAAGCCATGCCGCGCGATGCCGAGAGGCATGGCCCTACATCGGTCACCTGCCTCTTCCGCGAGACAGGGTCGCTCGCGCTACCAACTGCGAGGGGGAGTGCCGTGCTCGTGCCGCCGAGAGGCGCCTCTCAGCCCATTGGACACCTCGCGTCTTCCGCGAGCGCTACCGCCTGACGACCGCATCGACCTTCGGCCGGTACTCTTCCGCCAGTCGCTCCACCTCGGCGGCCAGCCGCTCGCCATCGGAGAGCAGCAGCGCCTTGAGACGCGCGCGATTGCCCAGCGTGAAGAACACGTCGATGTCCCGCTTCAGCACGTCCCAGCGCTCCGCGAAGTAGAGCGTGAAGAGGGCCAGGGGCGGCACGGCGACGAAGGTGAGGACCGCCCAGACGGCCCCTCCCCACACTCCCGCGGCAACCGTCAGCGCGCCCCACCACACCAGCGCCACGACGAAGGCCGTGAGGAACTTCACCGTCGCCTGCACGTCCAACTCGGCCTTGCGGCTGGCGGCCCGAGGCACCTGGTAGGGCAGCCAGAAGAGCGCCAGGCCCAGGGCAGCGAGCGGCAGACCGAACACCAGCGCCAGCAGGTTCTTCACGACGAAGGGGACGACATTGCCCGTGCGGTAGACGAGCGCGAGGTCCTTCGGCCCTTCCGCGTGCACCAGCGCCAGACGACGTTGAAACGATGCCAGGTGCGTGCGCACGTCCTCGAAGCGCTCGGGCTCCTGGGCGCGGAACAACTGCACACCTCGCGCCCACAGACGCAGGCGCTCCGCGTCCAACGTCCCGCCTTGCTTGAAGGAGAAGAGCTGCTCGGCGAGTTGCACCAGCGGCAGGTCCGCCCACTGCTCCAGATTGAGCGTCACGGCGCGGAGCCCTTCGGCGATGCGCTCAGTGAGCGCGCGCACGGACTCAGGCTCCGACGCGGCATCGGCGGGGAGGAACGCGGCGACGTCGATGGCGGGCCCCACGTCGATGAGGACCTCGCTGCGGAACACGTGCTTCTCCGCGTACGTGAGGCCCACGGGGACGATGCGCACCGGCGCGCCTTCCTTCGCGGCGCTCAGGGCGATGCGCGAGGCCCCTGTCTTCAGCTCCGCGAGACCGGGCTCGGAGTGGCTCTTCCCCTCGGGGAAGATGGTGATGGCGCGACCCTGCACGAGCGCGCCCTTGGCGGCGTCCAGCGTGCCCTCGTTGCCACCCATCTTCGTGGGGTCATCCTGCTTCCGGTACACGGGCAGCGCATCCAGCCCCTTGAGCAACCAGCCCAGGACGGGCAGGCGGAACAGCGGCGCCTTCGCCAGGAACGTCACCTTGCGGCGCGTGAGGACGAAGACGAGGGCCGGGTCGATGAGGCCGTTGGGGTGGTTGCCCACGAAGAGCACCGGGCCCTCGGGCTCGGCGTCGGGCGCATTCACCTTCACCCGGTAGAAGAGTCGCAGACACACCGCCACCACGGCCCGGACGCACGCGTAGAACACGGCCCGGACTGTACCTCACGAGCGGACGCGACTGCTCACGGGTACTGGTCCACCACGAGGATGACCCCCGTGTTGTCCTGCACCACGGAGAAGCCCTTCATCGGGCTCGGGTAGGCAATCAGCCCCTCGCCGTCACGGTCCCACCGCGCATCCAGCAGGATTCCGCAGAACGGCACCGACATCGCGCCACTCTCCGGCAGGAACACCCGGTCATACCGACCGAACACCCGGTGCTTCGTCACGTACAACCGTCCGCCGATGCGCGCGCCGGGCAGCTTCGTCTCCCCCTCCTCCCGAGGCAGCGCAATCACGAAGCTGTAGTTGTACCGGGCCGGCCCTGGGTGGTCCTGGATGGCATCGACGATGACGGGGACCTTGTCGCCCGGCTTCAGTCCCAGCCGGTCCATCTGGACGAGCGAGCCCTTCGGACACGTCCCCTCCGGCGGCATCCACTTGGGGCGCTCCGGCTTCGGCGCCGCGTCCTTCGTGTGGCCACACCCCACCCCGCCCACCGCCACCACCAGCGCCACGAGCCATCTGGACGACGTGCGCATCCCGCCTCCTCAGAACGTACCGATGCTGAAGTGGAACTGCGTCCGCGCCTCGTTCACTTCCTCGTCCGGATCCAGATTGAAGCCCACGTCGAAGGCCAGCGGACCCACGGGCGTCACATACCGGAAGCCGATGCCCGCCGCGTACCGCAGCCGCTCCAAATCCAGCCGCGTCCGGTCCAACCACAGGTTGCCCGCCTCGAGGAACAACCCCAGGTCCACCGACGTGAGCGCCGGCACCCGCAGCTCCACCTTGCCCAGCGTGAAGAGCTCTCCGCCCTGGCTCCCCGGCACCTGCCCCGCGAGCACCGCCTTCAGCTCTCCCGAACATCCCGACGGGCTGATGAGCGAGCGGCAGTCCCGCAGTCGCTGATGCAGTGCCTCGCGCACGTCTTCCGGCAGCACGCCGTCCTCGCGGAAGCCTCGCAGGCTCGACGAGCCACCCAGGTAGAACAGCTTCGAGCCGATGGTCTGCGCGCCCGTCTCCAGCGGGACGATGGTCCCCGCGCGCGCCGACAGCGCCAGGCTCGCCCGTCGGCCCAGGGGGATGTAGCCGCTCAGGTTGCTCGACAGCTTCACGCCGTTGATGGGGAACGCCGCCACGGCATTGCCCGCCACGTCCGTGGGATTCACACTGATGCCCTTCGTGAGCTCCGCGCTGCTGATGAGCACCAACCCACGCCGGGGGTTCGTCGGGTCATCCCGGAAGTCGAGGGTGATGGACGGCCGCAGCGAGTGCAGCGCGAAGTCGCCGTAGGGATAGCGCAGCCGCTCCTGGTCGGCGCGGTTGAGCAACTCCAGCACGCCCGCGCGCGAGCGCAGCCGGTTGTTCTCCACTTCGTACGACAGCGAGACGTTGAACCAGGACGCCACCGCCCAGTCGAGCGCCGCGGCCGCCGCGAATCGCGAGGACACATACGAGGGCCGATGCACCCGCTCGGCAATCAGGTCCAGACGCGCGCCCACTTCGAAGGGCAAGAGGAAGTACAGGCGCGGCTGCGACAGCGCGAGGTTGCCACGGCCGCCCAGGCCCGCCAGCCCCTGGAGCTCCACGTCGCAACCCGCGGACGCCGCGCCTCCGGACTGCTCACAGGCGATGCGCCGGTCCGCGGACAGCGCCTCCGCGCTCCAGCCCGCGTAGTTCACCTTCCCGCGCGCCAGCAGGTTCAACCCCAGCCCATCCAGGTTGCGATACGTCGTGTCCAGGGTGATGCGCGGACCGTCGACGAGGAAGTAGCCGCCGGACACCTGCCCATCCAGGCGTGCCCGCTCGTGCACCGTCACCACCACGTCCTTGGATGGCTCGCGTCGGGTCGGGTCCGCGAGCGAGACATCCACCTGCCGGAACAGCCCCAACCGGGCCAGACGCCGCTGGCCCTCCGTCAGCGCATCCAGCGAGAGCGGCTTCCCCTCCTCCAAGTCGAGGTTGGCCATGATGAGGTCCGGGTCCGTGCGGGTCAGCCCCTGCACCAGCACCTTGCCCACCTTCACCTGGGGCCCCGCATCCGCGCGGAACACCACCGTCGCGGCCCGTCCATCTTCTCCGACGGACGACTCCGTGGTGACACGAGCGAAGAGATAGCCCTGCTGCCCCAGCCCGCGCTCCAGGACCAGGCGCGCCGCCTCCACCGCCTCGAAGCTCAGCGGCAGGCCCTTGTGCACCCCCAACCCCGCCCTCGTCGTGAGCGGCGCCGTGCCCTCCGGCAGCCCCTCGTAGCGAACGTCCACCACGCGCGCCTGCGGCCCCTCCTCCACGTCGAAGTCCGCCACCGCCGTGCGCGTCCGCGCATCCACCGACAGCCCGCGGAACACCACGGACGAGGACAGGAAGCCCCGCTCGCGGTACGCCTCGTTCATCTCCTCCGTCGCATCCAGCCACGCCTCTTCCACGTACACCGTGGACGGGTCCGGTACGGGCTCCAGCGCCGTGGCGCGACGGCCATGGCGCCCCTCCGCGTCCAGCGGGTCGTCCTGGAGCCGCAAGTCCAGCTCCGGCTGGAGCTCGCCCGCGCGAATGCGCTCCGCGAGGAACTCCCGCAGCGTCCCCGAGCCCAACGAGGCGTTCCCATGGAAGCGGACCTCTTCGACGCGCAGGGGCTGGCCCTCGTCCACGTCGAAGGCCAGCGCGGCCACCTCGCCATCCGGGCGAATCACCTCGCGCGAGCGCACCTTGGCGTCGTGGAAGCCACGGTGGCGATAGAAGGACTCCACCCGCCGCGCCAGCCGTCCGGCCACCACCTCGTCGAGCGGCTCCGCGGCGTCATGCGCCAGCACGTCCTCCAGAATCTCCGCGGAGAAGCGGTGGTTGCCATGGAAGCGCAGCGAGTACCGCGGCCCCGCCGACAGCGGCACCGCCACCGACGCGGAGCTCCCCTCCACCAGCACCGAGGGCGTGCCCACCTGCGCCCGCCAATGGCCCTCCTGCCGCAGCAACATGCGCAGCTGGTCCAACCCCGCATCCAGGCGCGCCCTGTCGAACACCTCGCCCGGCTGCATCGCCAGCACGCTCAACAGACGCGGCAACGGCAGGCCCGGGCTTCCCGAGAAGCTCACCTGTCGCACGAGTGTCGGCTGGCCCTCGGCGATGAGGAGCAACACCGCCACGCCATCCGTCACCGGCTCCTGACGCGCCGTCACCTTCACCGAGTCGTAGCCCTTGCGCTGGTACGCCTGGAGTACAGAGGACACCGCGCCCTCCAGCTCCTCGCCGTCGAGGGGCCCACCCTCCAGCAGTCCACTGGCATCCAGCAGCTCCGCGTCCGACAGCACCACATTGCCGTCGAAGCTCAGCCGGGCCAGCCTCGACACGGGCGTGAGCTGAAACACCAGCTTCACTCCACCGGGCACGTCCTCCGCGCTCGCCACCACGTCCGCGAAGCGCCCCGTCGCCCACAATCGCTCCACCGAACGGCGCACGTTCCCCGGCGTCAGTGCCTGGCCCTTGCGCACCGCCACCAGTCCGCTGAGTCCCTCCGCGTCACCGCCGCCCTGGAGGTGCAGCTCGACCGCCACCACTTCAGGGCCGGGGACGTCGACCTCGCGAAGCTGGGCTCGCGCCGGCCCCGCGCACAGGACGCAGAGCCACAGCACCAGCGCCATGGCGGCGCGGGCTACTCGACCTCCCAGCTCAGCTTCAGCTCGAGCCCGAGGTTGCCAAACGAGGCTTCGCTGTTCTCGTTGTCCCACTGGGCCTGCGCGGAAAGTCTGTCGTCGAAGCGGTACTCGGCACGCGCCC
The DNA here is from genome assembly GCF_010894455.1 of Myxococcus eversor. GTDB lineage: Bacteria > Myxococcota > Myxococcia > Myxococcales > Myxococcaceae > Myxococcus > Myxococcus eversor. Next base: position 269,733 of record NZ_JAAIXY010000006.1, read on the forward strand.
GCGTTCCTCGCCCACTCACCGGTTGAGTCATACCGATTTTAAGCTGCTCGCTGAGGAACTTCGACTCCAGTTGCGCGGTGGGCTCCGCTTGACGTGTGGCGTCGTTGTAGGTCGTGGAAATCTGGAGGGACAAATCCCGCAGCACCGGATTGCTGGGGAGGAACCGCTGGACCTGCCGATCCAACCCCGACACGTTGAAGAGGGCCTCGGCCGCCAGCCCGGCGCCCGCGCTCGCCGCTGTCTCCTGGTCCGACGAGGTGAAGCCCAGCGTCAGCAGGGAGACGATGTCGCCTTCCACCAGCGCCGGCTCCGAGGACAGGAGGACCTGGGGGTCCGTGGGCTTGCCGAAGGCGTGGAGCTTCACCACGTACTCGCGCACCTGCGTCTGGGCCTGGACCTCGAAGACGGGCTCCAGGCTGGTGGCGTCCTGGAACTCGAGCTGACCCTGACTGATGGTGAAGGGGTTGTTGCGGAAGAACGCCTGGCTGCCCTCCGCCAGCTCCACCCGGCCGAGCAGGCCCGGCCGCAGGTCCGTCCCCGTCAGCCGCACGTCGCCCAGCATCCGCGCCTTGGCCAGGTTGTTGTCCACGCGCACATCCCCGAAGTGGACGTTCACATCCCAGATGACCCAGGGCTTCTGCTGCTCGCCCGTGACGGCGTTCGCCGACGAGGACGCCGCGTTGGCGCGCTTCTGCATGGACTTGAGCAGGGACTCCACGTCCAGCGCCTTCTGGTAGCGCATCTTGACGATGTCCATGCCTCCAGTGACGGTGAAACCCCGGGGCGGTCCCACCACCTGGAGCAAGCCGGAGAACGTCGCCGGCAGGTCCTCCGTCAGTCGGTAGGGCACCTCGTCGAGCTGCACCGTGAGGCCCAGCCGCTGCGGCAGGAAGCGCGCGAGCCGCACGTCTCCGCGCGCGGAGATGCGCCCCTCGTTGAGCAGCCCCTGGAGGTGCTCCAGCAGCACCCTCTGCCCCGTCAGCTCCACGCGCCCGGACATGCCTCGGATGTTGACGGGCAAATCCCTCATGGCGAGGCGCATGTCCAACAGCTCCGCGCTGCCCACCACGGACGGCGCGTCCAGCGTGCCCGTGGCCTCCGCGTCCACCGTGACGCGGCCCGTGGAGCGCTCCACCATGGCCGGCATGAGCGACTCCAGCAGGCGCAGGTCTCCACCGCCGCGCAGGGTGAAGGCGATGCCGCCGCGCGTGGTCATCCACCCGCCCAGGTTCAGGTCGACGTAGGGCCCGAGGAAGCGGAACGGCTGCACCTCCACCCGACCCTTTCCGTAGGAGAGGGAGATGGGCGCCGTGTTCTCGCCGCGCACATCGCCGCGGGACAGCACCAGCTTGTCCACCGTCGCGCTCAAGTGGGCCGCCTCGGGTTCCATCAGCGGCCCCTTGGCGGTGAGCGAACCGGACACCGCGCCCGACACGCCGGCCCACAGCGGCTCCGAGGGAAGCAGCGGACGAATCTCGGGCAGGGCCAGCGTCAGTGACGCGTCGTAGGGCCACGCGTCCTGCACCTTGAGCTTCACGCGCCCGTTGGCGTCCTGGAAGGGCCGTCCCCAGACCTCGAGGTCCTTGCCCACCAGTCGCCCGGTGAGGTCCATCGCGCCCAGGTTGCGGTCGGCGAACGTCACGCGCGGGGCGCGCAGCGTGACGTCGACGACGGGCAGGTCGGACGTGCCGGACACGACGCCATCCATCACCATCGTCCCCTGGATGCCCATGCGCCGCGCCAGCTCCGGCTCCACCGTCTCCGCCAGCGACAGGCCGTCTCCGCCGAAGCGGTAGTCGAGCCCGCCGGCGAACAGGAGCGTGCCCTCCGCCCATGTGCGCCCCAGCGGACCGCGCAGCTCCGTGCGCTCCAGCACCATCGCCTTGCCATCCACGAAGCGCAGCCGCGCCGAGCCATCCCCCATGCGACGGCCGTAGTACGTGGTGTCCTTCACGTCGAAGGCCACCAGTCCCTCCAGCCGCTCGATGGGGCTGTCTATCTCCACGCGGCCGGAGGCCGTGCCGCCCAGCGTGCCCTGCATCACCGCCAGCGACGGCGTCAGGCCCGCCACCACGTCGACCAGGTCCTCGGTGCGTCCCTGGGGGACATTCACCTCGAGCTTCAGGTTGAGCAGCCGCCCGAAGCCCACGGCGGCCTTGCCGTAATACTGCGTGCGCCCCTTCTGGCCGGTGAACGACGGGAAGGCGAGCACCCCATCGGAGTAGTTCAGCTTCCCTTGCAACACGCCCATCGAGAAGCTCCAGAAAACGAAGTCGCGGAACGACAGTCCGGACTCCACCTTCACCTCCGACACGGGCCCCGTAATCGAGTACGTGGCGTTGCCCCGCCCCGCCCACTTCAGCCCCGCGATGTGGCCGAAGTCCGCGAGCTCCAGCTCTCCCTTGCCGTGGATGTCCAGCCCCAGTCCGTTGCCGATGAGCAACCCCACGTCGCCCTGGACGTGCGAGCGGCCCACGTCCGCGGAGACGTGGTTGAACGACACCCGGTCCGCTTGAATCTTCACCTGCGCCTGCGCGCGTCCCTTGTCGAACTCCAGGATGGTGATGCCGTCGGACGACGGCGCGTCATACGCCCGCGTGGCCAGCGTGAAGCGGCCGATGCGCAGGTCCAACGGACCTGACAGCGAGAAGCGCGGCAACAGGTTGCCCGTGAGCTGCGCGTCGAGCGTGGCTGGGAAGTCCACCCACGCGCCCTTGATGCCCGCCTTGTCCAGGATGCGCGCCAGCGACGCGTCCTCCGTCTTGAGCGTGAGTTCCAGGGGGAACAGCGGCGTCAGCCCCAGCTTGCCGGTGGCGCGCACCCGGCCGGCTCCCACTGGCACCACCACCTCCTCCACCCGAAGCTCGTCTCCCGAATACGACAGGCGCGCGGAGATGTTGGCCGGGCCGTACCTGTCGTAGCCCAGCCCGTTGCCCGACAGCTCCAGCGAAATCGCGGGAGACTCCGCCTTGCCGGCGATGGACACGCGGCTCCACAGGTGCCCCGTCGCGGGCTTCGGCAACAGCTTCGCCTGGGACAGCGTGCGCAGCGGGAGGAAGACCTGCGCGTCCAGCGCCAGGTGCGGCTCGCACAGCGAGTCCACCCGTCCCGACACCGTGGTGCTGATGTCATCCAGGGACACTTCCGCGCGCTCCAGCTCCAGCAGCGCCTCGTCGGGGTCCACGGCGCCGGCGAAGGCCAACCGCTGCAGCGCCAGCTCCTTGCCGTCCGGGCCCAGCCGCACGAGTCCCCGACGCGCCTCCGCGTCCAGCTCGATGACGCCCCAGCGCTCCGTCCAGCGCACGTCCAGGTCGGCGACTTCGACGCGCCGGCCCTCGGGCAGTGCCAGGCGCAGCTCCGCGCCGGTGATGTCCAGGTGAGCAATCCGCACCCGCTCGAGCGGATCCAGGAAGCAGCCCTCGGACTTCTTCGCCGGCTCCGTCGAGGGCTGGGACAAGTCCAGCGTCACGCGGGGCCGCTCGGCGCGCACCAGCGCGAGCGTCAGCCGGCCGGAGAAGGGGCGCAGGAAGCCGAACTGCACCTCCGCGGTGTCCGCCGCCACCAGGGGCGTGTCCTCGCCCGGCAGGAAGAGCGAGAAGCCGTGCACCACCACGCGCGAGCCCAGCGGATCCAACTCACAGCGGCCAATGCCCACGTCCAGCCCGAGCACGTCAGGCAGGTGCCGCCGCGCGACGGTGCAGGCCACTTCCCACGTCTGGGGCATGCGCAACGCGAGCACACTCCCCGATAGAACGAGGAGCACGAGCAGCAGCGCTCGAAGCGCACCGTTGCGGCTCTGTGTCGCCAAAGCCCCTAGAGCTTACCCAGCCCTTCGAGGTAGCGGTCTATCTCCGCCAGGTCGAGCTTGTTGTTCGACGCTCGGGGCAGGTTCGTCGCAGGGGCGGTGCTCGCTCGCTCGCTCGCTCCGGGAGCAGCCGCGTTGATGCCCTGGAGTCCCAGGTTCTTTCCGATGCGATGCACCAGCTCCGCGGAGACGGTCTCCGCGCGCGCGAGGAAGGCCTCGAAGAGCGCGTTGTCGCACAGCGTGTTGATGACACGCGGCGAGCCGGACGAGTGCTCATGCACCGCCAGCAGGGCCTCCGGAGAGAACGGCATGCGGGGACAGCCCGCGAGCCGGAGGCGATGCTTGATGTAGGCCTCCGTGGACTCGGCGGTGAAGGGCTCCAGCTTGTAGCGCATGGCCACGCGCTGGGCGAGCGGCGGGTCCAGCTTCAGGTTCTTCTCAATCTCGGGCAGGCCGAAGAACACGAAGGAGATGAGCTTGCGCTCCGGCACTTCCAGGTTGAGCAGGCCGCGGAACTCCTCCATCAGCTCCCGCGTCTCCAGCATCTGCGCCTCGTCGATGAGGACGACGGCCTTCTTGCCGGACTCGTAGATTTGAAGGAGCCGCTGGTAGAGCTGCGACAGGAGCGCGAGCTTCTCCTGCGCGGGGTTCTCCACGCCCAGCTGCAGGGCGATGCGCCGCAGGAGCCAGTTGGCGGTGATGCCCGAGTGGATGATGACCAGCAGCGCGGCCTCATATTCGGACTCGGGCAGCGAGTCGAGCATGCGGCGGGCCAGCGTCGTCTTCCCCGCGCCGATGTCGCCGACGAGGATGGACAGGCCCTTCATGTAGCTCACCGCGTGCATCAGTCGGGTGAGCGCCTGCGAGTGCTGCGCGGAGTTGTAATAGAAGCGGCTCACCGGAGCGTTGGAGAAGGGCTCCTGCGTGAGGTCGAAGAAATCGAGGTAGGTCGTCATGGGCTCGCCGGACCTCGGGGGCAACTACACGTAACCGACCTTGCGCGCCTTGGGGGCGCCGGCCGCTGGCACAGGGGGATTCGCCACCGCCGCTGCGGGTGCGGCGCCATGAGACCTGGCGCCATTCACCGCTGCGGGTGCCGGAGTCGGCAGGGGGTCGTCTTCCGGCTCCGTACTCGCCGCGAGGCGGGACACCTGCGTGCCCACGTCGCGGTACTTCGCATCCATCGCCGCCACCCGCTGGTAGTGGTGGAGCGCCTTGCCGGGCTCGCCATTGGCCTCGAAGGCCAGCGCCAGCTCGAAGCCGAGCGCCTTGGCCGCCTCACCCGTCGCATACGGGCTCGCGAGCCCCTCACGGAAGGTCTCCACCGCGGAGCCTCCGTCGCCACGCAGCAGGTGCAGCATGCCCATCATCGTGAGGCAGTCCACCTCGCGCTTGGTGCCCGCGGAGCCCTGCCGGGCCACCTCGAACTCGTGGAGCGCGTCGTCCAAGAGGCCCATCTCCTTGTAGGCGATGCCCAGGTCGTAGTGGGTGTCCACGTCCTCGGGCTTCACCACCTTGGCCAGGCCCTTCTTGAACTCGGAGAACACCTCCTCCACCGAGTACTGGAAGTCCTCTTCCGCGGGCGCCGGGGCGACGGTGTCGTCACCCAGGTTGTCGATTTCGCCGGCCAGCTCCGCCGCCAGGTCGAACGCGTCGCGCTCCGCGCCCGCATCCGTCACCGGCTGCACGGAAGGCACGGAGATGGGCTCCAGCGGCTCCTCTTCGGGCGCCGCCCCACCGCTGGCCTCCATCGCCTCCAGCCGCTCCATCATCTCGGTGGCGCGCGCGTGGCCCGGGAAGGCGATGGTCACCGTCTCCAGGATTTCGCGAGCCTCTTCCAGCAGGCCCTGGTCCAGGAAGAAGGCGGCCTCGTCACACTCCTCGGCCGCGGGCTCTTCCTCGTCACCCTCGGTGGCGCCGTCGGCGACCAGCTCGGCGGAGGCCTCCTCGGGCTCCTCCACGGACTGGAAGTCGGTCTCGTCCTGAGGCTCCGAGCCGAAGTCGGCCTCGGCTTGCGGCTCCTCCACCGACTGGAAGTCGGCCTCGTCCTGAGGCTCCGAGCCGAAATCGGTCTCCGGGTCCTCCTCCGGCATGTCGTCCAGCGACACGATGGCATGCGAGGCGGTGGGCTCCTCCTCCTCGAACGGATCCCCCAACGAGGGCATGTCCGAGCCCGGTGCCTCCTCCAGCTCGTCGAGCATGGAGGCATCCAGCGGAGCGATGCCCACGCGCGTGGGCATCTCGTCCACGTCCAGCGGGGCCTCTTCCACGTACACCGGCTGCTTGCGCGTGTTCGGCGCGGCCTCCTGGAGCAGGGCCCGCGTGGGGGCGCGCACCATCGTCGGAGGCGGCTCGTCCTCGTCTCCGAGCGACAGCGCCGCCATCGACGTGGCCTCGTCCTCCGAGTCCCCCAGCGACATGCCCTCGTCGCTGGCGTACGACGCATCCAGGTCCGCCGACTCGACGAGGGGCTCGTCCTCCGAGGACGCGAGGCCGGGCTCGTCCGTCAGCATCAGCCCGTCGTCGTCTCCGGAGACCAGCGTCTCGTCCGCGGAGTCCGAGGCCAGGTCTTCCGGCGCGGGCGTGTCGAAGATGTCGTGCTCACCCGAGGTGATGGCCTCGCCGACGAGCGCCTCCTCGCTGACGACGGTGGCGTCACTCTCATCGTCGATGACCTCGTCGGAGTCGCTCGAGGGCAGCGTGGCCAGCGCCAGCTCGTCGCCGGGCGGGTGCAGCAGCGCGTCCTCGGGAGGCGGCGCGACGAGCACCTCGTCGTCGCTGGAGTCCACGAGGATGGCGTCCTCGCCCACCGACTCCACCACCGTGGCCGACGGCGCCACCGCCACCGGGCCCTCCACGCGCAGCACCGACAGGAACGCCGGCACCTCCGGGTGGGAGGGGTTCTGCTGGAGGATGGTCGCCAGGTACGGCTGCGCGCGCGTCGAGTCCGCCGCGCGAGTGCACAGACGCAGCACGTTCAGCAGCTGCTCGGATGCCTGCGCCGCGTTCCCGGAGGCGACGTAGATTTGATACGCCTTCTCGTGCGCATCCAGGTTCTCCGGGTCCACGGAGAAGACCTTGCGCAGATGCTCCAGCGCTTTGTCGTGGAGCCCGTACTTCACGTAGACGTCGGTCTCCGTGAGCAGCTTGGAGAGCTGCTCGCGGGCCAGGCCCCCCGGCTGCTGCGCGGGCGGCGCCGCCACGGGAGCCGGAGCGGCCTGGGGCGCGGCGCGAGCGGCGGGCTGGGGCGCCGCGGAAGGCGCGGGCTGCTGCGCCTGTGCGGGTTGCGGCGCCGGTGCGGGTTGCGGCGCGGGAGCACGGCGCGCGAGCAGATCCGGGTCCTGCGGATCCAACACTTCAATCTGCGTCCAGACGGCCTCCGACTCGGTCTGCCGGCCGCGCTCCTGGTGGATCTTCGCCAGCTCCTTGTAGACGGACACCGTCTTCGAGGTCTGCCCCAGGCCCTGGAAGGCCTGCGCCAGGAGAGACAGCGTCTCCACGTCGCGACCATCCGCCTTGAAGCACACCTGCAGCTTCGCGAGCGCGCGCTTCTGGTCACCGCGTTGCAGATACGAAGACGCCAGTTCCTTCGCGAGCGGCAGGTTGTCCGGCTCGAGCGTGGACAGTCTTTCGGCCACGCGGGCCCAGTCTTCGCCGCGGCTGTTGCGCTTGAGGTATTCGGCGGCGCGCTTGAACTCCTGGATGGCTTCGCGCGTCATGTTCTCGCGGGCGTAGAGCTCCGCGAGTTTGATCTTCGACGCCACGTTCTCGGGGTCGAGATCCACCATCTTCTTCAAGGTATCGAGCGACGACTTGGTGTCGCCCGCCTTGTCGTAGTGGTTGGCGACGATCTGGAAGTACGCCATCGCCTCGGACATCAGCCCGAGCTGCTGGTGAAGCTCCGCCAGCTTGAGGTTCACCTCCAGCAGGTTCGGGTTGAGCTTGAGGACTTGCTTGTAGAGCGCGACGGCCTTGAGGAAGAACCCGTCGGAGGAGTAGCTCTCGGCGACCTTGGTGAAGAAGTGCGCCGCCTGGGCGTTGTCGTTCTTCTTGACGTACAGCTCGCCCATCTTCTGGAGGACCCGGATGTCTTTCGGGTCAACCTCCAGGACCTTCTGGTACTCCTTGATGGCTTTGTCGTACGCGCCCTTCGCGACCAGTTTCGCGGCGGCTTCGATGATCTTGTTCTTGTCCATCGAGCGTGGGCTTCCGGAAAGCCGAAACCCCTTGGAACTTCGCGGGTTTCTATCTTCAAAAGGGGGAGAGTCGGAGGCTAACGGAATCCTCCGACGCGGGTCAAGAAACAGCCCGGCTCCCCCCGGGGCCAGCTCACCTGCTCGCATGCCCGCCCCACGGGCGGGAACGCCACGTAGGCGGACGTGTGCTACGGCGTCTCTTCAACTGCTTTTTTCAGCCGGCGAGAACCCGTCTCGCTGGCCAGGAGCCGCTCCACGAAACGCGTGTCGTAGTTGCCTTCCTGGAACGACTCGTCCGCCAGCGCCGCGCGGTGGAAGGGGATGTTCGTGCGGATGCCTTCCACGACGTACTCACCCAGCGCGCGCTGCATGCGGCGGATGGCCGTCTCGCGATCCTCGGCGTGGACGATGAGCTTGGCCAGGAGGCTGTCGTAGTACGGCAGCACCGTGTAGTTCTCGTAGGCGCCTGAGTCCACGCGCACCCCGTAGCCACCCGGGACGCTGTAGCCGGTAATCTTGCCGGGCCACGGCGCGAAGGTAATCGGGTCCTCCGCGTTGACACGACACTCGATGGCGTGCCCGCGCATCTGGATGTCTTCCTGCTTGAAGCGCAGCGGGTGGCCGTAGGCCATGCGGATCTGCTCACGGACCAGGTCCACGCCCATGACGAGCTCCGTCACCGGGTGCTCCACCTGGATGCGCGTGTTCATCTCCATGAAGTAGAACTCGCCGCGCTCGTCCAGCAGGTACTCGATGGTGCCGACGTTGTTGTAGCGCAGCTTGCGCATCGCCTCGACGGACACCTCTCCCATCCGCTGCCGCAACTCCGGCGTGAGCGCGGGTGACGGGCACTCCTCGATGAGCTTCTGGTGTCGGCGCTGGACCGAGCACTCGCGCTCGTTGAGGTGGATGACGTTGCCGTGCTCGTCGGCGACGATCTGGATTTCGATGTGGCGCGGCTTCTCCACGTACCGCTCGATGTAGAGGTCGCCGTTGGCGAAGGAGGCCACCGCCTCCGCCTGCGCGGTGGAGAACGCCTGGGCCAGCGCGCTCGGCTCGCGGACGATCTTCATCCCCTTGCCACCACCACCGGCCGCGGCCTTGAGGATGACGGGGAAGCCAATCTCCCGGGCGAACGCCTCCGCCTCACGGGGGTCCTTCACCGTGCCGGGACTGCCGGGCAACAGCGGCATGCCCGCCTCGCGCGCCGCCTGCCTCGCGCGGACCTTGTTGCCCATCATCCGCAGCATCTCCGGACGCGGACCGATGAAGCGGATCTTGCAGTTCTCACACACCTCGGCGAACTCGGCGTTCTCAGAGAGGAAGCCGTAGCCGGGGTGGATGGCGTCCGCGCGGGTGATTTCGGCCGCGGAGAGCAGCTGCGGGACGTTGAGGTAGCTCTCCTTCGACGCCGGAGGACCAATGCAGACCGCTTCGTCGGCGAAGCGGACATGCAGGGCGTTGGCGTCCGCCGTGGAGTGCACCGCCACCGTGGCGATGCCCAGCTCCCGGCAGGCGCGGATGACCCGCAGGGCAATCTCCCCGCGGTTGGCAATCAGCACCTTCTTGAACACGGGGGTGTCTCCTGAAACGGCCGGCTCGGGCGCGCGCCCCGCTGGATGCGAAGGCGCGCGCGCCGCGTCAAGCCGGCTCGATGCGGAACAGCGCCTGGCCGAACTCCACCGGGCGACCGTTCTCCACGAGGATCTCCGCCACGCGGCCGGACACCTCGGACTCGATTTCGTTCATCAACTTCATCGCTTCGATGATGCAGAGCACCTGGCCCTTCTTCACCACCGAGCCCGCGTCGACGAAGGCGGGCTGATCCGGCGCCGGCGTCCGGTAGAACGTACCGACGAAGGGGCTCGTCACGACGTGGCCGGGCTTCTCCGGTGCCTTCTCGGCGACAGAGGCAGCGGCGGTCGGAGCGGGGGCGGCCGGGGCCAGCCGGGGCGCCGACGGAGCCGCGTACTCCACGGCCGGGCCCACCTGGACGGCCGAGGGGGCCGAGTGGTGGACGATGGTCGTCTCCGGGGCGTGGCCACGACGGATGAAGAGCTTCTCTTCCCCGCGCTTCCACACCAGCCTCGTCACGTCCGAGGCCTCCAGGATGTTGACGATTTCCCGCAGGGCATCCACGTCCAGGGACGTGTTGCCCGCGTCTCGCGCGCTCGAAGGCGTGCTGGTGGGCGCGGACGCCCGGGTCGACTTGCGCTTCGTTGCCATTTCTCGCGTCCCTCCGAGCGGAGTCTGCGCTAGCCCGCGGTGGCCACGCGGGTCAGGTACTTGCCCCCGTCGCGCGTGTCGATCTTCAGGACGTCGCCCTCGTTGATGAACAGGGGCACGTAGACCTCGAAGCCGGTCTCCAGCGTGGCGGGCTTCAGCGCACCAGACACGGTGTCGCCGCGCACGCCCGGGTCGCACTTGACGACCTTGAGTTCCACCGAGTTCGGGAGCGTCACGGCGATCGCCTTCCCGTTCCAGAACAGGATGGTGGCGTCGATGTTCTCCTTCAGGAAGTTCTTCGCGTCGCCGAGTGCCTTCTCGCTGATGAAGGTCTGCTCGAAGTCGCGCTTGTCCATGAAGTAGTAGTCGTCACCCTGGACGTACAGGTACTGCATGTCCTTCTCTTCGATGTCCGGCTTGCCCACCTTGTCGCCGGACTTCAGCGTGGGCTGAAGGACGCGACCGGTGGTGAGGCTGCGAATCTTGGTGCGGACGAAGGCGGACCCCTTGCCGGGCTTCACGTGCTGGAACTCGACGATGACGAACGGCTCGCCGTCGATTTCGATCTTCATGTTGTTGTGAAACTCGGACGTATCGATGACACCGGCCATGGGGACCGACTCCTTCAGACTCGAAATTACGGAAGCTTGAAAAGTCGGGGGTGTCTAGCCCATGCCCCCTTCCATGGGAAGGGGAAACCGGCGGAGCGGCGCGTCGTCCGGACGACTGGTTTACAGCGGACGAGGCTACAGCTCCGCGCTCACCTTGGGGGCCGTCACGCGCAGCACATAACGGCCCTTTCCGTAGTTGCCGTCCGCGCGCAGCGCCAGCACCAGGAAGTACTCCGGCGACACCAGCCGCATCAGCGTCAACACCTTGTCGCTGTTGACGCTGACCTCACTGACCGCGCCCGTCTTGAGCGTCTCCGCGGCGTTGCGCAGCTGCGTGAGGAGGTTGGCGTATTCCACCCAGGCACCATTCAAATCCAGCTCGCTCGTATCCTCGCGCTGGAAGGTGTCCACGGAGATGCCATCGAAGCCCATCACGCTGCAGGCGAGGGCTCCATCCACCTGGTTGACCACTGACTCGAGGTGCGTGCGAAAGGACATGGGCTCTCAGGGCTCCTGGGTGGACGCGCCGTTCAAGGCGCCTCGCAGAGCGGAACGGCGCCGTTCTGCCCGCGCTGGTCACACAGGACAGTCGGGGCCGCGGGGAACTCACCCGGCTTGGGGCAGATGTAGGGGACGGTCGTCACGGTGATGGCATAGGAAAGCTCGTTCGTCTCCACCGAGCCCCCCGTGATGGTGTGTCCACGAATCCGCATGGTGACGAGCACGTCGACGATGCCTCCGCCCGTGGTGGCGCTGAACAGCGCGTTCTGTGCGTCGCGCGTCAGCACGCTCATCAGCAACGTCGAATCCTCGTTGGCCCGGAAGGCCGCGTAGACGGGAAGCGTGGCGCTGGGGATGTTGAGTTCCGGCTCCGTCCGGTAGCTCAGGTCGAGCTCCGTCAGGTAGATGGCGTTCGAATCGGGGTCCGCCACCTGCCCTTCGCCCACGACGATGGGCGTGGAGGTCAGGTTGGAAGTGACGACGAACCCCAGATTGTAGTTGCTGGACAGAGCCATGTTGAGCGACCCGCTCAGCAACGCTTCGTCTTCGGGAACCGTGCAGTCCTCATCCGGCGGCGTGGCCGAGAGGAGTTGGAGCTTCGGAATGTTGTCGACACAAGAGACCGTGCCGAACGCCAGCAGCGCGGCGAGATAGATGGGCTTCATGAGCGAACGCTCTCCTGCATGAAGAGGCGCGGTGCCTTACAGGCTCTGCGCGATGGTCTGCCGGTTGAGGATGCGGGGCGTGATGAAGATGAGCAGTTCCTGACGCTCATCGCGCTCCGAGTAGTTCTTGAACAGGAGGCCCAGCACCGGAATCTTCGAGAGGAAGGGCACGGCGTTGGTGGTCGTGGCACCGCGGCGAACGTAGATGCCGCCGATGACCGTGGTGTCCCCATCCTTCACCAGCACCTGGGTGTTGGCTTCCTTGCGCTGGATGGACGGCTGACCATTCGCTCCCGTGTTGGACTGGTCCGGCTGGTTGTTGGAGGCGTTGATGGACATCAGGATGCTGCCGTCCTGGGTGATGTGCGGCGTCACCTCCAGGGACAGGCGGGCTTCCACGAAGGTCGTGTTCACGCCACCGGCCGAAGTCTGGCTGAACGGGATGGACACACCCTGGCTGATTCGCGCGGTGTTGTTGTCCAGCGTCGTCACGCGGGGCGCGGAGATGGTCTTCACCGTGCCCTCGTTCTCCGCCGCGGACAGCCGCAGGTTGAGCTGCAGCGCGCCACCCGCGGAACCGAAGACGAACCCGAGCGCGCCACCGGCACCCTCAGCCACCGCCGCCGGCAGGTTCACCGCGAAGTTCGGCGCGGCGGGGAGACCCGCGGCCGTTCCTGGCGTGCCGCCCGTGACGCCGATGTTGTTCGGGAAGATGAGGCCCGTGGGATTGCCCGTCGCCGCGGAAGCGCGCGCCTGGCCGCCCCACTGCACGCCGAGCTGACGGCTGAAGGCGGTGCTCGCCTCCACGATGCGGCTCTCGATGAGCACCTGCGGGGTCTGCGTGTCCAGGCTACGCACCAGCGCGCGGGCCTTCTCCGTGTTGGAGCGCACGTCCTTGACGATGAGCACGTTGGTGCGCGTGTCCACCGTGACGTTGCCGCGCTCGCTCAGCACGTCCTTCACCCGCGCGGCCATTTCGCCCGCCACCGCGTAGTTGACCGGGATGAGGTTGACCAGGAGATCTTCCTGCTGCTGGAGCGACTTCTTGCGCTCCTGACGCAGCCGGGCCTCCTCCTCCAACGTCTTCAGCGGGGCGATGCGGATGATGTTGCCGAACTCCTCCTTGCCCAGCTGCTTGGTGCGCAGGATGAGGTCCAGCGCCTGGTCCCAGGGAACGTTGCGCAGGCGGATGGTGACGCGACCGGAGACATCGTCCGCGACGACCACGTTCTTCTTGGAGATCTCCGCGATGACCCGAAGGAGATTCTGGATGTCGATGTCCTTGAACTCGAAGGAGACGCGCTTGCCACGGTAGCGGGCCTGCTGCGGCGCGCCCTCGGCGGCGTAGGCGGGCGCCTCGGCGGTGAAGCCGGCGGTGCGCTGCGCCACGGAGACCTCGTCCGTCTTCACGCCCTTCACGTCCAGGCGCCAGGAGAGCGTCCCACCGTTCTGGGTGACCTTCTCCTCGATGGCGCCATCGGCGGCGACGACCACGCGCACCTTGCGGCCCTCACCGGGGACGCTGAAGGCGCTGATCATCTTCACCGGCGTCTCCAGCGCGCTGGTGTCCAGGCTGCGCTCCAGCTTCTTCGGCAGCCGGGCGTTGTCCAGCGTCAGCACCGCGCTGCGCGGGTCGGGACGGTCCACCTTCCAGGCGGCCGTGCCAGACAGCTTGAGCACCACGCGACCACCCGCCCCACCCTCCTGGAAGGACAGGTCCTTGACCTCCACCAGCGAGGCCGTGACAGGCGCCTCCACCGGCTCGGGCGCGGGGCGCAGCGGCTCCACTTCGGCCACCGACGCGACGACCTCTTGCGGCGTGGGCGACGGCGCGGCCTTGCGGGCCACCGCGCCCCCCAGCACCACTTCCAGGCCCTTGTCGGCCCGGTCCACCCGGTAGGCGGGCATCTTGCCGCGCACGTCGAGCACCAGCCGGACCTTGTCCGAGTGGGCACCCACGCGCACTTCCCTCAACGTCGCGCCATTCACCCGGGGCGCACGGGCGGAGAGCCCCACGCCATACAGGTCCACCGCGAGCCGCGGCGGGTCCGCCAGCTCCAGCACCTCGTAGCGGGCGATGTCGCCGTCCGCGCGGATGCGGAGCGTGTCGTCGGAATAGGCCAACTGGGTGATGCGTTGAGCTGGCTGAGCCACCTCTCGCTCATCCGCCTCGGCGGCGACGACGTTCTCTGGCAGCGCGGGCTTTTCAGCGGCGGGCTTCGCCGGCGCTTCCGACACCATGACGGCGGCGGGCGCGGCGGGCTTGACCTCGGCGACCGGTGCGGGCGTCGGGGCGGCGGGAGCCGTGGCGACAGGAGCGACAACGGGCTCCGGACGCTTGGCCTCGGCGGCGGGCATCGCGCCATCCACCGAAATCACCACGCGGTTTCCATCCGCCCGGACGTCGTACTGCGACGCCTTGTCCAGCGCCAGCAGCACCCGGCCGACGCTCGCGCGCTCATCCGAGAACTGCGACGCCACGACTCCGGCCACGGGGCCAGAGCCGTCGTGGTGGCCTTTGATACCCGTCGCGTCAGCCGACGAGAGGTCCACCACCAACCGCTCCGGACCACTCAGCCGGAACACGGTGAAGGTGGGGGGCCGGGTTCCGGTCACCACCACCTGGGCGCCCGAGCCGGTACGGGACACATCCAGGTCCCGAAGCGTATTCAGTTCGGCGCCATTGCTGCTGGCGCCCGCAAGGACGACCGCGAAAGCGGTCGCCAACATCCACTTGCCCCTCGTCACAGCGCTCCTCTCGAGCATGCGTCCCCTCACCAAGTTGGAAGCGGGCTGCCGCCCGCGGGCGCGCCACGGGGGCGCTACTCCCCGTAGTTTTTGCCCGTCATCAGATTGTAACTAGGGTCCTGCCGGTCATCGGCCTTGAGCTGCAGAGTCACCGGATTCTTGATGATCTCTCCGTTGCCCGAGAAAACCTCGGTCACCGTCAGCGAATCGCGGAGGATTTGCGTGACCTTCCCACCCTGGCGTCCAACCCGGGTGTTGCGGCGCACGATGTGGCCTCGACCCAACGGGTCTTCGACCATCGCCAGTGGATTGGCGTCACCCGTGACGACCGCGACCAGCTTGAGCTGGTCCAGGTCGAACGCGCACAGAGGCTCCGTGCACGTCGTGACGGGATTCACCTGGGCCACCGGGCCCAGCTCTTCCAGCGGACTGCGGAACGGATCCCGCTTCCCCACCGGGTTGTAACTGTAGATGTATGGCGCCGGCGCGGCGGCGGCGTCGACCGGCGTGGGCGCCGTCTCTGCGGGTGCCGCGGCCTTGGCCGCGGGAGGTGCCGCGGCCACCGGCGGAGGGGGCAGAGGTGCCTCCTCGCAGGCAGCGAGCGTCAGCGCGAGCGCGGCGGTCGTCATGGTGGCCTTGAACATCTTCATCCTCAATCCCCTTGTCGCCCTACTTTCCGGACGGATCAAGTTTCTAGTTCTTGGTCTCGACGAACCGGAAAGTCGTCGCCAGGAAGCTGCTCTGCAGCACGACCTTCTCGTTCTTCAGGGTCGGCTGGCCCAGGTTGATGTTGTTGACGTTCACGATGCGGCGCATGTTCGCCATCTCCTGCAGGAACATGGCGATCTCATGGTAGTTGCCGCTCACCGTCATGCGGATGGGGATGCGGGCGAAGAATTCGCCGCCGCCCACGTACTCGCGGTCGGGCTGCACCAGGGAGATCTCCAGACCGCTCTTCTTGCCGATGTCGTTGATCTGCGCGAGCAGCTCCTCGACGTCCTTCTTCTCCGGCAGCTCCGTGAGGGCCTCGGCGAGCTTCTGCTCCAGCACGTCCATCTCGCGCCGACGCTCGTTGAGGTTCTGGGCGATCTCACTCTTCTCCGCCAGATCCAGGTCCAGCGCGCGCCGCTCGGTCATCTGCCTCTGGATGCTCTCATCCGTGGGCTGGATGAGCAGGAAGAAGTTGGCGACGGTCATCAGGATGATGAGCGCTGCCAGGCCGCCGAACTTGACGGCCGGGGACGCCTTGACGAATTGGTCCAGGTACTTGTCCATGGGCAGTGGCCTCGCTCAGATGGCGTAGTTCGCGGTGAGGGTGATCTTGAAGTCGACCAGGGCGGGCGCGGCCAGGGGCCCGGTGGACGCCTTCGTCTGCACGGCGCTGGTCAGGTCGATGTTGGTGAAGAACGGAGTGATTTCCCCGGCGGGGAACTCCTCGATGGTGGCTTCGGCCGTCAGCAGCTCCACGCGGGACGTCTTCGAGTCGCGGCGCTGATCCACCAGGCGGCCCATGCCCTTGGGCGTCCACACCACGCCGTTCAGGCTGCGCATGAACTCGGCGACCTCGTCGTGACTGACGGCCGAGCCGTCGATGGCCACCGCGCTGGCGGCTTCGACGAAGCCCTTCACCCAGACCTTCTTCGGCGTGGCGGAAGCCAGCGCGTCCATCATCCGGACCGGACCGTTACGGCCCTTGCGCAGCGAGTCCAGCACGGCGAGCTTCTTCTCAACTTCCGTCTTGCGGGCGTTGATGTTCCTCACCTCGCCGATGACCTTCTCCAGCTCGGCGATCTTCGCGCGAGTCTGTTCGATGGCCTGGGCGTTGCGCTGGAACTCACTGTCGCGGTCGTCGTACCAGAGGTAGTTGCCCACGGCGGCGCCGATGAGCGCCAGCGCGAAGAGGACCAGGATCTGCCGGCCCTTCTGCTGGGTCTGAACCTTCCGGACGGGAAGCAGGTTGATGCGAATCATCATGTGCGTCGTCTCCAGGAAGTGGACGGTCTAGGCCAGCTTGTCGCCAGGACGCCGGAGCGCCAGTCCCACGGCCACCGCGGCCATGGGCGCCACGTCCATGATGAACGCGGGGTCGAACTTGCGGTTGTCCACTTCAATCTTGCGGAACGGGTTGAGGATCTCCACCGGCACCCCGGTGCGCGCTTCAATGGTCTTGAACAGGGCCGGAATCTTCGCCGTGCCACCGGACAGGTAGACCTTGGTGAAGTTCGAGTCCGCCGCGGTGCCCGCGTAGAAGTCCAGCGAGCGCTGGATTTCACCGGCCACCTGCTCGGCGACGCTGGACAGCACGCGCTCGACTTCCTGGGGCACCACGGCATCCGCGTCCGCGCGGTTGCCGCCGATCTTCAGCGCTTCCGCCTCCTCGTAGGAGACGTTGAGCTGCTTCTGGATCTCCTCGGTGAACTGGTTGCCACCGATGGTGACGTCACGGGTGAAGACCGTCACGCCGTTGGCGATGATGTTGATGTTCACCACCGAGGCGCCCGCGTTGATGAGGACGACGGTCTCCTTCTCCGGCAGGTCGTAGTTGACGGAGAACATGTTCTGCACTGCGAAGGCGTCCACATCCACGACCACCGGGGCGAGGCCCGCCTCGGAGACCACCGTGGTGTAGTCGTTGATCATGTCCTTCTTGGCGGCCACCAGCAGCACGTCCATCTGCCCGGTGGCGTCGTTGCCGCCCCCGTCGAGGATCTGCGTGTCGATGTTCACGTCCTTCACATCGAACGGGATGTACTGCTCGGCCTCCCACTGGATGCTCTCCTCGAGCTCCTCCTGGGACATGCGGGGCATCTGAATCTTCTTGATGATGACCGAGTGGCCGGACACGCCGATGGCGACGTCCTTGCCCTTCACCTTCAGCTCGGACATCAGCTCCTGCACCGCCTGGACGATGGCGGTGGAGTTCATCAGCGCGCCATCCACGATGGCCTCGGGAGGCAGCGGCTTCATGCCGAAGCTCTGCAGCGCGAAGCCCACCTCGCCCCGCTTGCGCTGCTCCTTGAGCAGGATCATCTTGATGGAGGTCGATCCGATGTCCAGACCGAGTGCCAGTTTGCCCTTCGCCATGCTTGACTCCGTCGAGAGGCGTCCAGCGTAGCACTGGCCGTCAACCCCTCCTAAAAAGTACCCGGAGCCCGCCTGCTCTCCGTTCGGCCGGGACCCCTGCGTCCAAACTGCGCCGGGCCCCCCACCACGGTCGCGGAGGCCCGATTTTCCGGCTCCGGACGCGTTCCGTCAAATGCCACCCGGCGGATTCCCTTGCTTCAGCCCCGCTCGGCCTCCGCGTCCGGGTCGATGCCGTACTCCTTGATCTTGTACAGCAACGCCCTGTGACTGATGTCCAGGACCTCCGCCGCTCGGGTCCGGTTCCCCTTCGTCCGTCTCAGGGCCAACCGGATGTAGGACTCCTCCAGCTCCCGGATGGCTCGCTTGAGCGACAGGTCGCTACCGACCTGTGGCATCGCTCCGGCGTTGGAGCCCGTCGGTCCGGGTGCGGGAGCGGCCCACAGCCTTTCGGGCAGGTTGGATGGAAGGATGTGCGGGCCATCCGCCAGGAGGACCGCCCGCTCCATGGCGTTCTCCAGCTCGCGCACGTTGCCCGGCCAGGCATAGGCGGACATCAACGCCTCCGCCTCCGGGGACAGTCCTTCGACGGGTGACTCGCGGTTGAGCTCGCGGTTGAAGCGGTGGATGAAGGCATTCGCCAGCAGGGGCACGTCCTCGCGGCGTTCGCGCAGGGGCGGCACCCTCACGTTCACCACGTTGAGGCGGTAGTAGAGGTCCTCGCGGAACTCGCCCTTCTCCACCAGCTTGCCCAAATCCCGCAGCGTGGCCGCCACCACGCGCACGTCCACCTTCTCCACGCGGTTCTCGCCCACCGGGCGGATTTCGCCTTCTTGCAGCACGCGCAGGAGCTTCACCTGCGCGGGCAGCGGCAGCTCGCCCACTTCGTCCAGGAAGAGCGTGCCGCCGTCCGCTTCCGAGAAGAGGCCGCGCTTGGCCGTGCGCGCATCCGTGAAGGCGCCCTTGGCGTGGCCGAACAGCTCGCTCTCGAGCAACCCACCAGGAATGGCGCCGCAGTTGACGGCGACGAAGGGCAGCGCGGCCCTCGGGCTGCGCGTGTGCAGCTCCCGGGCAATCAGCTCCTTGCCCGTCCCGCTCTCCCCACTGATGAGCACCGTGGTGTCCACCGGCGCCAGGCGCGCCACCTGCTTGAGCAGCGCATGGAGCGACTCGCTGCTCCCGAGGATGTGCCCCTGGGGCGCGGAGGGCAGACCGCCCTGCTTGAGCCGGCGATTCTCACGCAGCAGCCGCTCGCGCTCTTCGGCCTTGCGCAGGACGAAGACAATTTCCTCGGGCTTGAACGGCTTCTGGACGTAGTCATACGCGCCCGCCGACACGGCCTCCAGCGCCTGCTCCTGCGAGCCATAGGCGCTCATCACCACCACGGTGAGCGCCGGGTGCGCGGCCTGCGCCTCGCGCAGCAGCGTCAGCCCGTCCTTGCGAGGCATGCGCACGTCGGAGACGAGGACGTCGTAGTCGCGCGTGGCCAGCTCTCGCAGCGCTTCCTCTCCGTCCGCGACGGCGCGCACGTCGTAGCCCTTGTCGGTGAGCACCAACGTGAGGATGTGCCGGATGGAGGGCTCGTCGTCGGCGACGAGGATGGTGCGGAACAGGGACATGGGGACCTGCCGGCATCATCCCCCAGTCCTGGGGAGGGAGATAGCTTCTGGCCGGACGGCGCCCGCTCACACGGCGGGCAGGGACACGGTGAAGCGCGCGCCACCTTCAGGCAGGTTCTCCGCGCCGAGGCGCCCGCCCATCACCTGCGTCAGCCGCAGCGACACCGCCAGCCCCAGCCCGGTGCCCTGCCGTCCCTTCGTGGTGAAGAAGGGCTCGAACAACCGGGGCATGACCTCGGGAGGAATCCCCGGCCCCTGGTCCCTCACCACCAGATGGACGGCACCCTCCTCCCGGCGAGTCACCACGCTCACACTCCCCTTCCCTCCCATCGCCTGCGCGGCGTTGAGCAGGAGGTTGATGAGGATCTGCGACAGCGGCCCTGTCTCCGCCCGGGCGAACACTCCCGGCTCCAGCGCCAGGTCCACCGACACGCCGGCGAGCTCGGGCGCGGCGCGGACCAGCCGCACACACGTCTCCACCACCGAGCCGACATCCACCGGGCCTGGCGACGACGTCTCCGGACGCCCCAGGTCCAGCAGGCCCCGGACGATGCGGTCGATGCGCTGCACTTCGTGGTCGATGCGCTCCAGGTAGTCCTTCAGCTCCGCCGTGGGCGCCTTCATCCGCGCCAGGGAGAGGTAGCCGAGGATGCCGGCCAGGGGGTTCCCCACCTCGTGCGCCACGCCCGCGGCGAGCCGGCCCACCGTGGCCAGCCGCTCGGCGGACACCAGCTCCGTCTGGGCCCGCGACAGGCGGAGGTTGGCGTCCCGCAGCGACTCGACCTGGGAGCGCGTGAGGGCCTGCTCCGAGCGCAGCGCCTCCGCCAGCCGCTGCAACGCGCGCTGCATCCTCGACAGCAGCGGCCCGCCCTGCGTGGGCGTCAGGTGCGGATCCAGCTCCAGCCGCCCCAGTTGTTCCACCATGGCCTCGGCGGAGCGCAGCGGACGGCCCACCGTCAGGTCCAACACCACGTACGCCAGCAGCGTGAGCGCGACCAGGTCCAACCCCAGCGCGAGCGGAAGGAAGCCCCGCACCTGTGCCAGCACCTCCGCGTCCGGAGTGCCCGGAGACACGAGCCGGCGGCCCAGCTCCAGCAACCGGATGAGGACGGGCTGGAGCGACAGCCAGGAGAGTCCCGTGCAGAGCGAGCTGAGCAGGAACGCCACGCTGGCGATGCGCCACTTCATCGCCCGTCCGCGCGTTTCACGGCGCGCCCCCGAGCAGCATGGCGATGTCCATGGGCAGCACGCGCGCCAGCCAGGGCCCGAGCAGCATCACCTCCAGCCCCGCCAGCGCCAACCAGGGACCAAAGGGGATGTTGGTGGGTCCGGGCACCCACTCCTCCTCCTCGCCCGTCTCGTCATCCATGGGTGCGTCGGGAATCGGCTGGAACAGCAGACACCAGGGCACCAGCAACACGCGCTTCCAGAGCGGAATCCCCGGCCGGGTGAACTCCCACGTCATCGTGGACTCGGGCTCGGACTCCTCGATGTTCTCAGGGGCTGCCGTCGTCGCGCCGACTCCGAGGGGAGGCGCGTTGCTCAGTGGGACAGAGGGGGGCGCCGCGCCTTCGTGCGGTGTGACACGTTCGTCCCCCAGAGGCTGAGCTGAAACAGGGGCCGCGCCCTCAGGAGGCGTGACACCCGGAGCGTCTGGAGGTGGGGCCACGCCCTCGGGAGCCTTCATGGGTTTGGCGTCTGGAGGAGTCGACGGTCCCGCGCGCCCGGTGAGTCCGAGCATGGCGATTCCCACCACCGCGCCTTGCAGCGAGGACAGGAAGAGGATGCCCAGCAGGGCCCGCCAGGACAGGAAGGCGCCCAGCAGCGCGACGAGGAACTTGTCGCCACCGCCCAGTGCTTCCTTCCGGAACACCTTCCAGCCCACATACTCCATCAGGCGGAAGGCGAGGAAGCCGATGACGGCCCCCAGAGTGGCGTCCACCACCGCGTCCGCGCCCCTGGGCACCGCGAGAACCAGTCCCGCCGCGATGCCCGGCACCGTGAGTGAGAACGGCAGGATCCAGTGCGCCAGGTCGATGAAGGTGAGCGGTATCAGCAGCCCCACGAGCACGAGCGCGGGAAACAACTCATACGTCCACCCGAACCTCCGAAGGCACGCCAGGAAGAGCAGCCCGGTGAGCAACTCCACCAGCACGTAGCGCGGGGAGATGGGCGCGTGACACGAACGACACCGAGCTCTCAGCGCGAGCCACGAGAGGACGGGGATGTTCTCGTACCACGACAGGACATGCCCGCACTTGGGGCAGCGCGAGCCGGGGCGGACGATGCTCAGTCCTTCGGGGACGCGGGCGATGACGACATTGAGGAAGCTGCCGATACACAGGCCGAGGACCAGGAGGAAGGCGGTGAAGAGCGGCCCGGCCCAGCCCGGCACGAGGGAGAAGTCCGTCACGGAGCCGGGCATCCTAGCGTCGCGGCCCGGGGAGGACAGCATCGCGGATCGACGATTTCCGTCAGGCGCGGTGACAATTTTTGGCAACCAGGGGAACGAGCGGACGGGATCCGACACGCCCGTTTGTGAGAATTCATCGGGTTGGGGCAACTGTTGGCCATGGCACCGTTCGTGCTATGAACGCAGGCAGTCGTTCAACCCCCCTCTGCACCTGCGGAGCACTCCCGACATGCTGAACCGTCTCCTGAAGAAGAAGGGTGGCTTCACCCTCATCGAGCTGATGATCGTGGTCGCCATCATCGGCATCCTGGCCGCCATCGCCATCCCGAACTTCATCCGCTTCCAGGCCAAGTCCAAGCAGTCCGAGGCCAAGACGAACCTGAAGGCCATCTTCACGGCCCAGAAGGCGTACTTCGGCGAGAAGGACAAGTACGTCACGGACTTCAAGGTCGTCGGCTTTGATCCCGAGCCGGGCAACCGCTTCAGCTACGGCATCAACGGCGCGTGCGCCGCGTCCGTCGCCGTCAACGCTCGCGACTACACCGGCGGCTGCATCGGCCAGGACATCGCGCGCTTCACGGAGGTCCCGACCGTTGGCGCCCCGGCGCTGACCGCCGGCGTGACGGGCACCTGCCCGAACTGCGACTTCTCCGCCATCGCCACGGGCAACGTCGACAACGACAAGAACGCCGACACGTGGGGCATCACGTCTCTGGCCACCTCTGCCACCACGCTCGCCGGCACCTGCGGCATCGACAGCAACAAGATCGGTGGCGGCGAGCCCGGCAACGCGTACAACGACGTGAGCTGCCCGTAATCCTGTAGGTGCTGACCCTGTAGTCGGGTGAAGCGCCGCCGATGTATAACGGGACATCCGGGGATGCTCGGGTGTCCTGTTTCTGCTTTCGAAGGGAATGATGCGCAAGCTGTCTCCCATGCTACTGGCTGCTGGCTTGGCCTTGGTCGTGCTGCTTTCAAGCCAGCCCCACCCGCCGCTCTATCTGGGTGACCGCCCCATCCTGCCTCGCGCCGGCTTCATCAAGGCGTTGTTCAAAGCGCAGCTCGGGCTGGTCACCGACTACTTCTGGCTGCTGACCATCAACCGGGTCGGCTCGGCCAGGAGGCTGACCGAGTACCGCGACGTCTACTACTACGCGGACCTCACGACGGACCTCGATCCGCGTTTCGCCAAGGTCTACACCTTCGCGGGCATCACCATCCCCGTCCATCTGGGGCGTGAGGAGTACGCGAACGTCAAGGAGTCCACGGCCATCTTGCGCAAGGGCATGGCCAACACGCCCGAGGACAAGCGGATCCACTTCCAGCTCGCCTACAACCTCATGTTCTTCGAGCGGCGCTACAAGGAGGCCGCTGCCATCATCGAGGAACTCGCGCGGCTGCCCGAGTCACCGGCCTGGTACTCGGGACTGGCCACCCGGTTGTACGCGCAGGCAGGCGACTTCAGCACCAGCATGGGACTGGCGCAGCTGATGCGTGACAGCGCGGAAGACGAGGAGACGCGCGCCTACTACGAGCGCCGGGTGAAGGAGATCCTCCAGGAGCAGTTGCTCCAGCGGATTGATGATTCCATCGAGCGCCACAAGGTCCGGACGGGCAAGCTGCCCCCCAACCTGGAAGCGCTCGTCTCCGCCGGGGACCTGAGCGAACTGCCGGTCGACCCCCTGGGTGGCCAGCTCTACCTGGGAGAAGACGGCCGCAGCTATTCCACCTCCGCGCGGTTCCGGTTGGAGATCATCTACGACGAGAAGACAGAGGGCGGGGAACGCATCGTTCCCAAGCCCCTGGACACCAAGAGCCAAGAGCCATGACTGCCATCAGCCCTGACGCCCCGCCCATCCAAGTCCGAGGCCTGTCGAAGACGTACAAGGTCGGCTTCTGGTTCAACCGCACCGTTCGAGCCCTCCAGGGACTGGACCTCGAAGTAGGGCCAGGACAAATCTATGGCCTGCTCGGTCCCAACGGCGCCGGCAAGTCCACCACCATCAAGATCTTGATGAACCTGGTGCGCCCCAGTGGCGGCACGGCGCTGCTGTTCGGCCAGCCCGTGGACCGGGCGGCGACGCGGCGACTGGTGGGCTTCCTGCCTGAGAATCCCGCGCCGTACGAGTACCTCACCGGGCGCGAGTTCGTGACGCTCGCCGGGCAGTTGTCCGGCATGAGCGGCCACGAGTTGGATGTCCGGGTGAAGGAAGTCCTCGGCGCGGTGGAGATGGGCGCAGCGGAGAAGCTCCAGATTCGCCGCTACTCCAAGGGCATGGTCCAACGCGTGGCGCTCGCGCAAGCGCTGGTGGCCAGGCCGAAGATGCTCATCCTCGACGAGCCCACCAGCGGCCTGGACCCGGTGGGACGCCGACAGATGCGAGACCTCATCCTCGCCGAGCGGGACAGAGGCACCACCGTCCTGTTCTGCAGCCACATCATCCCGGACGTGGAAGCCCTGTGTGACAGGCTCGCCGTGCTCGTGGGGGGTCGGCTGGTGCGCGAGGGCAGCGTGCGGGAGCTGCTGTCCGCGCAGGTGCCCACGGTGGAGCTGGTGGTGGAAGGGCTCAAGATGGACCAGGTGAAGAACCTCGGCGTGGCCCTGGAGTCCTCCCAGGCCCTGGATGGCCGCGTGCTGTTGCAGGTGTCCGACACGGACAGTCAGCGATTGCTGAGCCAGGTGCTGGCGGCGGGGGGTCGCGTCAACAGCCTCCAGGCGGCGAAGTTCTCCCTGGAGCAGCTCTTCATGGACGCCCTCAAGGACTCCGGACGAACGACGAGTGTCGGTGGGGAGATCAACACATGAGCGCGTTTGGCGCGATGGTCTGGAACGGGTTCCGGGAGGCACGCCGCAACCGCGTCACGGTGGTGGTGGGCGCGTTCGCCGCGGTGGTGTTGTTGTCGTCGACCCTGGTGACGGAAGTGACGGTCGCCACGTTCGACCGCGTGCTCACCGACTTCGGACTGGGGATGATGAGCCTCATCCTCGTCTTCCTCACCATCTTCCTGTCGAGCGGCCTGCTCAGCCGCGAAATCGAGCGACGCACCATCTTCCTCGTGGTGAGCAAGCCCGTGTCGCGCACCCAGTTCCTGCTGGCGCGGCTGGCGGGCAACATGTTGACGCTCGCCGTGCTGATGACGGCGATGATGCTCATCTTCGTGAGCCAGCTCGTGCTGTTCCAGGTGGAGCTGAACTCCGTTCAATTCGTCGCGGCAGCGGGCCTGTGGTTCGAGCTGCTCGTGTTGACCAGCGCGGGCATCCTCTTCTCCAGCTTCGCGGGCCCCGCGGTGTCGGCCATCGCGACCACCGGCATCTACTTCGCCGGGCACCTGGCCAATGACCTCTTCGAAATCGCCCGCTGGATGAATGATGGCGCCGTGAAGTCCTTGGCGATGGCGCTCTATTACATGCTGCCCAACCTGGAGCGGATGAACTTCCGTCCCCAGGCGACCTATGCCCTGTCCGTCGATGCGTCGACGTTCTTCTCGGGCGTGGGCTACGGCCTCGGCTGGGCCGCGTTGTTCACCGCCGCCGCCATCTTCATCTTCGAGCGCCGCGACTTCCGCTGAACCCGCGCGGCAGGCCGTCCCGTGCCCCTCGGGCGCGGGCGCGAGTCACGGCGTGGCACCCGCCGCCAGTCGGGCCTGACGCAGCCCCTGACGCGCGGCCTCCGATTCGGGCTGGAGGCTCAGCGCCGTTTCGAGCGCGGGCACGGCCTCCCCTGGACGCCCCAGTTGAAGCAGCGTGCGGCCCAGCTCCAGGTGCGAGTCCGCGCGCCGGGGCGCCAGCCGCAGCACCTCCTGGAAGCGCGCCACCGCCTCCTCCAGTCGACGGGCCCGACGCAGGGCGAGCCCGAGATTGTGGAGGACCACCGGTTCGTTGGGACGAAGCTGGAGCGTCCGCTCGAGTTGGGGAATCGCCAGGTCCATCCGCCCCATGAGGGCATAGGCCACGGCCAGGTCGCTCTGTGGCTGGTAGGCCCTGGGCAACGCCGAGGCAGCGGCCTGGAGCTCCGGGAGCGCCTCCTCCACTCGACGTGCCTTCAAGTAGGCCGCCCCCAGATAGGCATGGAGTCTGGGCTCGCCGGGCGTCTTCGCGAGGGTGTCCTCCCAGAGCGAGATGTCGTCATGCCACGCGGGGATGCGGGCCAGCGTCAACGCGGCGAACACGGCGACGCTCCCTCCCGCCACCAGGGCCAACGCCCTCGCCTGCCCCGGCCAGCGCTCCAACAGCCACTTCAACCCCGCCGCGGCCAGCAGGCAGAAGCCAACCGAGGGCAGGTAGAGGAAGCGCTCCGCGTAGGCCTCCACGCCGCGAAGCTGCATGAAGAAGATGGGCAGCAACGGCGCTAGCAACCACACCCCTCCCGCGAATGAAGCCGCCGCTTCACGGCGCATCCGCCACAGCAGCCCCAGCAAGGCCAGGAGCAACACGGAGCCCAACACCACCTCGCTCGCCTCCGGAGGAACGCGGGAGGGCACCGTCAGCACCAGCGGATGGGGCCAGAAGAGCTTGCCTCCCAGCTTCCCCGCGAGCGCCAGCATGTGGAGCGGATACAGCCCCGTGCGCCCCGCCCCTGTCGGCACGGGGAGCGACAGGCCCACGGCGTTCATCCGGAGCGCCGCGTAACCCAGCCCGCCCAGTCCCAAGGGAGCATACCGGCGCAGCCACCCACGCGGGCCCGGCGGCGTCACGGGGAGCCCCGTCGCCCGGTCCGTGGCCCAGAGCACCACGGGGAACACCACCGCCACTTCCTTGAACAGCAGGCCCGCGAGCCACAGGAGAGCCGCGCCCACGCCCCGTCCCCATGAGGACGGCCCCTGCACCATGACTCGTACGGCGAACAGCACCAGCAGCGTCGCCGCCACGTCCATGCAGCCACTCACCCAGGCCACCGACTCCGCGTGCACCGGATGCACCGCGAACAAGAGCGCACCCGCCAGCGCGGCCCAGGTCCCCGCAGGCGACAGCGTCGCGTCCTTGCGTCGCAGACAGGCCCGCGACAGCCAGAGGACCAGGACGGATGCCGCCGCATGGAGCAGCGTGAGCACCAGGTGGAAGCCCCACGCCGAGGTGCCGAAAACAGCGCGCTGCGCGAAGAAGAGCACGTGCGCGAGCGGCCGGAAGTAGCTCTCCGCGGGGCTCCGGTCCGACGCGGCGGTGGGCCCGTCATCGAACGGGAACAGCGGGTGTTGGAACGCATTGCTCAATGCGCTCCACGAGCCCAGCCAGGGGTTGTCCACCACCAACTGCGCGTCGTCGTAGACGAACCCATTGAACAGGGTGCCGACATAGACGAGCACCGCCATCACTGCGACGAGCATCACCTGCGTTCGGGGCTGGAGCGGAATCGGGCGGAGGTCAGTGGAGTCCATCGGCGTCACGCGGGCCATACTACTGGCTTCATCTCCAGAGGGTGGCGCATGCCTTGCTCGCACCGAGGGCAAGGCGGCTGCCGGGCGGCTCCATGTCGGTCCGTGCCGCCTGGGCTTCTCTACAAGGCAAGTCTTGCGAGGACGCCCGAAGGCCTTTGCCTATACTCGCGCCGCCACGTGCCCCGACGAGCGGGTGCCGTCAGGGTCCAGGTCCATGCGAATCCTCGAGGTCTCCAACTTCATGCCCCCGCACCCAGGGGGCATCGAAATCATGATCGACACCCTGTTCCAGGGGCTCCAGCGTCGCGGGCATGACGTGCGGTGGATTGCGGCCTCCACTCCGCTGGAACCCGGAACGACGGGGCCCTTCGTGCGCGTCCCCGCGTGGAACTGGCTCGAGAAGAACCTCCATGTCCCCATGCCGCTCTGGGCGCCATCCGGCTGGCGGCAGCTCGATGAGCAGGTGCGCTGGGCGGACGTCATCCACGTCCACGACTGCCTCTACTTCTCATCCTCGCTGACCACGGCGCTGACGCGAGGACGGCGCAAGCCGCTGCTCGTCACCCAGCATGTCGGCGAGGTGCCCTATGGCGGCGTGCTGGACTGGGTGCAGGCGGCGGCCTACCGGACGCTGGGGCGCACCCTGCTGAGCGCCGCCAGCGAGGTGGTGACCTACAGCCCCCACGTCGTCGACTACTTCCAGAAGGTCGGTGTGAGGAAGCCGCTGCGCATCATCCCCCTGGGCTTCGAGCCACGCTTCCAGCCAATCCCTCAAGCCGAGCGGCTCGCGGCGCGGCGCGAGTTCGGCCTCCCAGAGCAGGGACGCCTCGTCCTCTTCGCGGCACGCCTCGTCCCCAAGAAGGGGGTCACCCGGGTCGCGGAAGTCCAGCGCCAGCTCGCCGCCGAAGGCGTGACGCTCGTGGTCGCCGGAGATGGCCCCCTGGCCAGCGACATCGCGGACCTTCCGGACACGGTGCACTTGCGACAGGTGGACCATGCTCGCATGCACCTGCTCTATGGCTGCGCGGACGTGCTGCTGCTGCCCTCCGTTGGAGAGGGACTGCCCCTGACATTGCAAGAAGGGATGCTGACGGGGCTGCCCGCGGTCGTGTCGAAAGACCCCTCGTTCGTCGCCAATGTCGCCGACGCGCCGGGTGTCGCGTTGGTGGAAGGCAAGGAGGCGCTGGTGGAGGCCGTGCGCGCCACCCTGGCGCAGCCACCCTCGCGAACCGAGGTCGCCCATTGGGCCCGCGAGCGCTGGGGGCTGGAGCGCTTCATCACCGAGTACGAGCGCACCCTCGAATCACTCGTCCGCGGAAATTGAGCGCAGCCCTCGGCTCACGGTCAGACGCGCTTCAAGACCGCACATGTGACCTCGAAGGGACGCACCAACCACGGCCACAGCCACTGCACCAGCGACGCTCGCGGTGCCTCAGTCCCAGCGCCCTGCCCTGGCTGCAACAACCGCCGGAGCGCGCCCGGCACGTCCTGGGCCACCAGACTGCCCAGCCTTCCGCAGCGGACGATGTCGGATGACATCACCTGCATGCCAGGAAAGAGCTGGGACAGCTCCGGCACCGTCGGCCTATACATCGTGTCGATGGGGTCCGGATGCCAGGGAAAGGCACGGGGGACGGACAGGACGAGCAGCCCTCCGGGAGCCACCCACTCCATCAACTCACTGGCGAAGGCACGCCGCTCACTCACGTGTTCGAGCACATTCGTACAGCACACCGAGCGCACGCCCAACGCCCCGAGCCTCGCGCGACACGCGGGGTCGGTCAGTGCGCCCACGACATCCACTCCCTCGTCCGCCTTCATGTCTTGATGGATGACGGAGCCGCCTCGGCGACGCAGCGGCGCGAACAACTCCTGCTCAATCCAGGGCTGCTGGACCTCGCGAAAGTAGCGGGTGGAGCTGCCGATGTTGAGCAGCGGGGACACCTGCTCCAGCGGAGCCGCCGCCAGCTCGCGCCCCAGCCAGCGGGCCTCCTGCTTCAACATGCGAGGCCTCGCGGAGATGAAGGATGTGCCGTCACGGGGCCTCCTCGGGAAAGTCCCCTGGGAGCTCCCTCACCGTCGGAGGAAACGCGGCGGGAGTCGCGGCCTCCAAGGGGATGATCTGCGGATTGCACTGCTTGTCGACCACCAGCATGAAGCCCGTGCGCCGCGGATACACCTTGCTCATGAACTGCCGGTCCCGCTCCACGCTGATGTGATTCACCCACAACACCCGGTCATCCAGGTCCGGACTGTTGTTGGGCCGGAAGAACACGAAGTGATTGGCCGGTGCCGAGGTGCAGGGCGGCGCGAAGCCCGGACGAACGAAGACGACCGAGTCGTCGGGAACACGCCGCTCCACTGCCAGCCTCGGACGGCGGACATCGGTGGTCAGCTTGCGCAGCGTGTAGATGCGAGGCGGGAGGTACATCGTCGCGCAGACCGCCACGAGGCCCACGAGGAGGAAGGGCACGAAGGCCGCGGCCTCCCAGCGCCGAGCTGTGTGCCAGAGGGTCTTCAAGCCTCCCGTGGAGAGCAGCACCAGCGGCAGCATCAGTTCCGAATAGTGCACGGGCCCGAAGGTATCGACGCCGGGGTCCGCGACCGGAAGATGGGCGAGGCAGAAGGCCAGCACCGTCGCCGCCAACCAGCGCGCGGGAGCGCCTCGGGCCAGGAAGACGAGGATGAACCCCAGTGGCCAACCGAACGAGTCCAGGTTCAAGCGGAAGAGGGCCAACACCATTCGCCCTCCCGCCAGCACCGAGGAGTGGTCGGTGAAGAAATAGAAGAAGTCGTCGCCCCGCACCTGCGATGGACCAAAGGACACGAAGCGGTAGGCGTTCTCCTGCGCGTAGCGCACTCCGGCGTGGTACCCGGTCATCCAGGGTGAGCCCGTGGTCTCCCGGTTCGCCAGCAGGAAGAGGCCCGCAAGCGGAATGGCGACGACCACGAAGGACAGCGCGTGCCTCCAGCGCGCCGCGCCGCCTTGTCGCCAGGCACGCAAGCCCCACATGACGAGGAGCGGTCCCCCCAGTCCCACGGCCACGGCGGGACGCGTCCAGAACGCCAGGCAGAACAGGAACGCAACCCATGCACTCGCACCCGTGTCGAAGCGCTGGACGAAGTAGAGCATCCATGCCAACGCGAAGATGGCCGCGGTGTGCGACATCAGCGTGGCGGCCCCAATCATCGTCATCGGAGACACCAGGTACAGGAGCACGGCGACCCTGCCCCAGGCGCTCCCCCACCAACCACGTGCGACCAGGAACAGCGCAATGGCAGTCGCTCCGGAGAGCACGGGATTCACCAGCCAGGGCACCCCCAGCTTCACCCCGAACGCCAGCAGGAAGGGCCAGCCCAGGAAGTACTGGCTGTACATCTTCCCGTCGTTGATGAGGAAGCCGTTGTCGAAGAACAGCTTCATCGGCGGGGAAGGCACCCAGAGCCGAAACGAACTGAGCAACTCCGCGGCGAATCGATACGACGCCTCGTCGTCGGTCACCGGCGTGTAGCCCAGCACGGACGCCTGAATCGCCAGGGGCACGAGGGTGCCGAGCACCCCGGCCAACAACACGCTGCGCCGGTCAGGGTACTCGCGCCAGGCCTCGCGCCAGGCCTCGAGACGCTCGGGAGTCATCATCCTCGAGCCCGCCACAGCCACGAAGCAGACGAGGGGGATGCCCAGGAAGGCGATGATGGCCGCCAACGTCAGCCACCGATTCGTAGGGAAATTGATGGTGCCCAGGTTCAAGATGAAGCCATTGAACTGAGATTCCCAGAACGCCCAGTAGGCGAGCACGCAGACGCCAGCGGCGGCGAGGGGGACGAGCGGGGCGCGGTATCGAGCGGGAATCATCGGGGGCCCGTCGAGGATGGTCCGCACAGACAAGGATTGTCCATGAAAGAGTCGCCAGGCAGCCCGGCGGTTCCACGGGCTTGCACGAGGGCTCGGCGCGAAGAGTTCCTGCGGTACACTGGGGTCCACGCCGAACGGTGCGTCCCACGACCCCCCGACGGAAACAGGTGCCATGCCTCAGTCCCCCCCGCGCATCGCGGTCATTCTCCCCTGCCACAACGAGGCACCGGCCATCCGGGAGACGGTGCTCGCCTTCCGGCAAGCCCTGCCTTCCGCGGCCATCTTCGTCTACGACAACGCTTCCACGGACCGCACCAGTGACGTGGCTCGCGAGGCGGGAGCCCTGGTCCGGAGCGAGACGCGGCGAGGCAAGGGCAACGTCATCCGACGTGCCTTCGCGGACGTGGACGCGGACATCTACGTCGTGGCCGATGGAGACGGGACCTATGACGCGTCGGCTGCATCGCGACTGGTGGGGCTGCTCGTCGAGGAGTCCCTCGACATGGTCATCGGCACGCGCATCCACAGCGAGAAGGAGGCCTACCGCGCCGGCCACGTCGCTGGAAACTGGCTCTTCAACCAGGTGGTGGCCCGGCTCTTCGACAAGGGGCAGTCCGACATCTTCTCGGGCTACCGCATCTTGTCTCGCCGCTTCGTGAAGTCCTTTCCGTGCATGTCCGAGGGCTTCGAAATCGAAGCGGAGATGAGCATCCATGCACTCCAGTTGCGCATGCCCGTGCGGGAGATCGCCACGCGCTACTCGAAGCGAGTGGAAGGCACGGCCAGCAAGCTCAACACCTGGCGGGACGGATTCCGGATTCTCTCGCACATCCTTCGCCTCCAGCGACTGCACCGCCCCCGGCAGTTCTTCGGCGGCCTCGGCGTGGTCACCATCCTCCTGGCCCTGCTGCTGGCCATTCCCGTCTTCTCCACGTTCCTCCAGACGGGTCAGGTGCCGCGCTTCCCCACGGCCATCCTGGCCACGGGCCTGGTCCTGCTGGGCTCGTTGCTGGCCTTTCTCGGGTTGATTCTGGAGAGCACCAGCCAACTGGCCCTGGAGACCAAGCGGCTGAGCTATCTCGCCATCCCCTCCGCTTCCGGGCAGCCTCAGTCGATGGGAACCCTCGCTTCCAAGGACTCGGTCGCCCAGGTCGGCTGAGTCCCTCTTTCCCTCTCCCTGGTTTCCCACGAGGTTCTCGGTGAGCTCCTTCCACGAGCATCACGGGCAGCAGAAGGCTTTCTTCGAAACAGACCCGGGGCGCATCGCGACGCGGCTGTTCGGCCATCCTTCCTTCCCTCGAACCATGCGCTGCAAGTTCGCGTTCCTCGCCCGGCAACTGGCAAGTTGCCGCAAGGTGCTCGAGGTGGGCGTGGGCAAGGGACTCCAGCTCACCTACTTCCTGGACCGCATGCCGGACGACTGCCAGTACACCGGCGTGGACATCGCGGAGGCCCCGCTGAGAGAAGCCCGCGAGCGGCTCGCGCCCCGGTTCCAGGAGCGCGTGCGGCTCCAGCCCGCGGTGGGGGAGCAACTGCCATTCGAGGACGGCACATTCGACGCCGTCTTCTGCGTGGACGTCCTGCACCACGCGGCCTCGCAGCCCTCCATGCTCGCGGAGATGCGGCGCGTCGTCCGTCCGGGAGGCCGGGTCATCTGCGTGGAGCCCAATCCCCTCCACCCCGCCAACCTCGTCTATCTCCGGGACCCCATCGAGAAGGGTCTCTTCCAGCTCACGCTCACCCACGCGCGCGAATGGACCCAGCACGCGGGCCTCGTAGAGACTCGGCTGGAGAACCTCCCTGTGTTCTTCCCCAGCTTCCCTGGCGTCCTGGAGAACGTCTACGGAACGTTGGAGCGCGTGCTCGAACACGTTCCCGTGCTCAACCGCTTCTCCACCACGCAAGTGCTCTTCGCCTCGCGCCCCCCGGCGTGACGCGCCCTACTTCGCCTCACGCGCTGGCGGAGAACTGGCGGGCTCCTCCAGTTCGTCCGTGAGGCCGTGCTTCGCCAGCCGGTAGCGGAACGAGCGGAACGACAGACCCAGCAGGTCCGCCGCTCGCGTCTTCACCCCACCCGCCTGCTTCAGCGCCGCCAATAGATAGCGCCGCTCGCTGTCGTCCAGATGGCGCTCCAGATTGAAGCCACCGCTCAACTGAGGCTCGCCGGCGTCCCCCGGACGAGACACCGGCTCAGACTCGCCGCGCACCGCCGGCGGCAGCGTGGACGGCCCCAGCAGGTCCGAGTCCGACAGCGTGGCCGCGCGCTCGACCATGTTCTGCAACTGCCGCACATTGCCCGGAAACGCATAGCGCTCCAGCAACGCCAGCGTCTCCGGCGCGAAGCGCAGGCCCGGCCGCCCCAGCTCCTCCGCCATCCTCGACAGGAAGTGTCCCGCCAGCAGCGAGATGTCCCCCGCGCGCTCCCGCAACGGCGGCAGCTCCAGCGTAATCACGTTGAGCCGGTAGAAGAGGTCCTCGCGAAAGCGCCCCGCCTTCACTTCCGTCTCCAACCGCCGGTTCGTCGCCGCGATGACTCGCGCCTGGAAGGGCACCTCCGCCGCGCTGCCCACCGGCTTCACCTTGCGCTCCTGGAGCACACGCAAGAGCTTCACCTGCGTGGCCAGCGGCATCTCCCCCACCTCGTCCAACATCACCGTGCCCTCGCCCGCGGACACCAGCAACCCCGCGCGCTCGTGCACCGCCCCGGTGAAGGCCCCCTTCACGTGGCCGAACAGCTCGCTCTCCAGCGTGCCCTCGTTCAGCGCCGCGCAGTTGAAGGGCAGGAAGGGCTGCGCCGCCCGGCTGCCACGCATGTGGATGCCCCGCGCCACCAGCTCCTTGCCCGTGCCGCTCTCCCCCGTCACCAGCACCGTGCTGCGCCCCGGCGCCACCTTCTCCACCAGGGCCCACACCGCCTGCATCCGCGCGCTGTGCCCCACCGCCATGCCCAGGCCGGGCAACAGCCGCGCGCGCAGCGTGGAGTTCTCCTGCCGAAGCGTGCGCTTCTCCAGCGCCTTCTGCACCAGCAGCCGCAGCTCCTCGTTGTCGAAGGGCTTGCAGATGTAGTCGTACGCCCCCTCGCGCATCGCCTCCACGGCGGCGGACGGCGTCCCGTAGGCCGTAATCAGCACGACCTCCGGAGGCTCCTTGCGCGCCCGCGCCGTGCGCAGCACGTCCAGGCCGCTGCCCGTCCCCAGCTTCATGTCGGAGATGACCAGGTCCACCCCGTCTCGCGCGAGCACCTCGCACGCGGGCTTCACCCCGGGCACGCTCGTCACCGCGTAACCCTCGCGGTGCAAGAGCAGCTCCAGGTACTCCCGCATGGACAGCTCGTCGTCCACGACGAGGACGTGGCCTCTCACTCCGCTCTCCGCCGCATGCGCGGTCGTCACAGTGGCAACCCCACGACGAACTCCGTTCCCTCGGCCGGGTCCGAGCGCACGCGGATGGACCCGCCATGCGCCCTGACGATGGAGTGCGCGGTCGACAAGCCCAGGCCCGTGCCTCCGTCCCGCGTGGTGAAGAAAGGCTCGAACAGGTGGCCCATCATCTCCTCGGTGATGCTTCCCGCCGAGTCCCACACGCGAATCTGCGCCTCCTTCTCGCTCCTCGCCAGCCCCACCTTCACCTCCCCCTTGGGTCCCGCCGCCTGGAAGCCGTTGCGCACCAGGTTGATGAGCACCTGCCTCAACTGGTCCGGGTCCACCGCGGCCATCAGCCGCTCCTGCGCGGACACCTCCACCCGCACGTCCCGCGCCAGGGGGTCCGCCCTCAACATGTCCACCGTCTCCGCCAGGAGCGCGTCCAACGGCACCTCGCGGCGCACCGGCTCCGGCGGCCTCGCGAAGCGCAGGAAGTCCTCCACCAATCGCCCCAACCGGTCCGACTCGCGCACCAGGATGTTGGTGAGCTTCACCACCACCACGTCCCGCGAGCACTCCTGCGCCAGCAACTGCGCGGAGCCCCGCATCGCCGCCAGCGGGTTGCGCAGCTCGTGCGCCAGCTGCGCGGAGAGGGCCCCCAGGCTCGCCAGCCGGTCCGAGCGCTCCAGGTCCTCCTCCATCCGCCGCAGCTCGGTCAAATCCTGGAAGACGATGAGCAGCGCGCCCTGCTCGCCCTCCAGCGGCGTCACCGACATCCCGAGGATGATGCGCCGGCGGCCCCCATCCGTGCCCACCACCAGTTCGCCTCGCGACGAGCGTGGCGCCAGCCCCGACACTCCGGGGAGCAGCGACTCCAGCGGCTGCCCCGCGCCGACCTCGTCCTCCAACTGGAGGATGCCGCGCGCGGCGGCGTTGACGTACGTGACGCGCTTCTGGCTGTCACAGGTGATGAGCCCCGACGGCATCGAGGAGAGGATCTGCTGCTGCAGCCCTCCCAGCCTGCGCAGGTCCGCCTCGCGCGCGGACAGCGCGCCACCCGTGGCGGAGAGCTGCCGGGACAGGTAGCCCGCCAGCACGGCGATGAGCGCCAGCGCCAGCAGGTTGCTGCCCAGCACGAAGAAGCCCCGGCTGGGCAAGAGCGGCCCCAGGGGCGCGACGTCCGACAGCCGCTGCATCACCACCAGCCCGGCGAAGCACACCGCCGCCGCCGCCGCCACCCAGAGCGCGCCCCGCCAGTCCAGCACCACCGCGGCGCCGATGACGGCCAGGCTGTAGAGGAACGTCAGCGGCGAGTCGGAACCACCGCTCAGGTACACCAGCCCCGTGGCGATGGCGACGTCACCCAGCACCTGCACCCACGCGTCCAGCCGCCCGGCCTTCTCCCGCCGCAGCCGGATGCCCACCACCACCGTGGAGATGTACGCGGCGACGATGACGGAGAGGGAGAGGGTGTCCGCCCGGCTCGGCTCCTCCAGGGGCTGGAGCAGCAGGCGACCCACGGTGATGACGAGCGACAGGCTCGCCGCCACCGTCCTGAACAACACCAGCCAGACTAGGCGCGCGCGAAGCCTCTCGGCTTCGTCCGCGCGCGCCCTGGCGACCGCGGAGCTACTTGATGGCACCGGCAATGGAGAAGATGGGCAGGTACATGGCGATGAGGAAGCCACCGACCACGCCGCCGAGGAACACCATCAACAAGGGCTCAATCATCGCCGTCAGCGAGCTGACGGCGGTGTCCACTTCGTCGTCGTAGAAGTCGGCGATCTTGTTGAGCATGGTGTCCATGGCGCCCGTCGCTTCACCGACGCCAATCATCTGCACCACCATGGAGGGGAACACCTTCGTCTCGAGCAGGGGGCCCGCGATGTTCTTGCCTTCGGAAATCTTGCCGCGCACGTAGTAGATGGCCTCTTCCACCGTGCGGTTACCGGCCGTCTTCGCCGTCACGTCGAGCGCGTCGAGGATGGGCACACCCGAGGAGATCATCGTGCCCAGCGTGCGCGTGAAGCGCGCCACGGCCACCTTGCGGAGCACCGGGCCGAACAGCGGCAGCTTCAGGAAGACCTTGTCCCAGAACTTGCGGCCCCGGGGCTGCCGGTAGCTCCAGGTGAAAGAGAAGACGACCGCGGCGATGATGCTGACGACGTGCAGCCAATACGCCTCTGCCCAGGCGGACAGGTCCACGACGAACTGGGTGGGCGCCGGCAGCGCCGAGCCGAAGTCCGCGAACATCGCCGCGAAGACGGGCGTCACCTTGAGGAGCAGGAGCGCCGTCACGCCGATGGCGACGAGGATGACGATGGCCGGGTAGGTCATCGCGCCCTTGACCTTGCGCTTGAGCTTCTCCGCCTTCTCGCGGTAGGCCGCCAGACGGTTGAGGATGGTGTCGAGGATACCGCCGACCTCACCGGCCGCGCAGAGCTGGATGTAGAGCTCGTCGAAGACCTTGGGGTGCTCCTTGAGCGCATCCGCGAAGGTGCTGCCCTGCTCCACCTTGCCCTTGATGGCCAGCACCACCTTCTTGAAGGCGGCGTTGTCCATCTGGTTGGCGAGGATGTCCAAGCACTGCACCAGGGGAAGACCCGCGTCGATCATCGTCGCGAACTGGCGCGTGAAGACGAGGATGTCCTTGCCGGTGACACCACCCATGCCCGGGATGGAGATTTCGCCGTCGAAGGCGCTCTTCTTGCGCACCTTGACGGGATTGAGGCCCAGGGACTTCAGACGAGCGTTGACGGCCTCGCTGTCCATGGCCTCCATCTCGCCCTTCTTCGTCTCCCCGCTCTTGGTCTTCGCCTCCCAGAGGAACTGGGCGGTGTTCTTCTTGGAAGGTGATGACTTCTGGACTGCAGTTGCCGCCATGAGCTTGGCCTCCGCGAACGCCGCGCGAGTCTAACCGCTGAATCTCAAAACCAGGAACTAACGACCCGCCGCTCCTCCGGCTGGCCGCTGGGCACCCGGTATCCCCCCCCCCCCCGTGGCGAGGATGTTGCGCAGCTCTTCCGGGTCGCTGGAACGCCCGAAGGCCTCGTCCTGGGAGATGAGCCGGCGCAGCAGCAGCGCCGCCAGGGCCTGATTGAAGGTCTGCATGCCGTACTTGGCCTGACCCACCTGCATGGACGAGTAGATCTGGTGGACCTTGTCCTCGCGGATGAGGTTCCGGATGGCGGGGTTGGGAATCATGACCTCCAGGGCGAGGATGCGGCCCGGACCGCCCGCCTTGGCCACCAGCGCCTGGCTCATCACGCCCTCCAGCACGAAGGAGAGCTGGGCGCGCACCTGCGGCTGCTGGTACGGCGGGAACACGTCCAGGACGCGGTTGATGGTCTGCACGGCGCTGTTGGTGTGCAGCGTCGCGTAGCAGATATGGCCCGTCTCGGCGATGGTGAGCGCGGCTTCAATCGTCTCCAGGTCGCGCAACTCGCCCACCAGCACGATGTCCGGATCCTGACGCAGGATGTACTTGAGGGCCGTCTTGAAGTTTCGCGTGTCCGCACCCACCTCGCGCTGATTCACGAGGCAGTTCTTGTGTGGGTGCAGGTACTCGATGGGGTCCTCGATGGTCATGATGTGCTCATGACGCTCGGTGTTGATCTTGTCGATCATCGAGGCCAGCGTGGTGGACTTGCCCGAGCCCGTGGGTCCCGTCACCAGGATGAGGCCGCGCGGCTTCTTCACCAGCTCCGCCACGACGTTCGGCAGGCCCAGCTCCTGGAAGGTCAGAATCTTGAAGGGAATGGTGCGGAAGGCTCCGGCCACCGCGCCACGCTGCATGAAGATGTTGGCGCGAAAGCGCGACAGGCCCTTCACACCGAAGGACAGGTCCAGCTCGTTGTCCTCCTCGAACTTGTGCTTCTGGGCGTCCGTGAGGATGGAGTAGCAGAGCTGCTTGGTCTCCACGGGCGTCAGCGGCGCCGTCTTCAAGGGAACGAGCTCACCGTCCACGCGCAATTGCGGTGGCGAACCGGTGGTGATGTGGAGGTCGGAAGCGCCCTTCTCGACCATCGCCTTGAGGAGCTGGTGCAGGTTGGCCACGGTGGGGGTGTCCTTCGGTGAGGCTGGGGGAGGAGGGGGTGACTAGAAACGGTCCGGGGCGGTGTTGCCGACCACTTCTTCCAGGGTGGTGAAGCCGTCCATGACCTTCTTCAGGCCACTCATGCGAAGGCTGCTCATGCCCAGACGGATGGCCTCCTGCTTGAGCTCCGCGGCGGACCCGCCGTTGATGACCAGCTCCTTGAGGCCGTCCCAGAAGGGCATGACCTCGTAGATGGCCACGCGGCCCCGGTAGCCACGGTCATTGCAGTCGCGGCAGCCGACCTTCTCGTACACCGTGAAGGTGCCCATCTTGTCCGGAGGAATTCCGGCGTCGATGAGGGCCTGCTCGTCCACCTTGTCCGCCGGCTTCTTGCAGGCGGGGCACAGGCGGCGCGCCAGACGCTGGGCGAGGATGAGGTTGAGCGAGGCCGTCACGAGGAACGGCTCGATGCCCATGTTGAGCAGACGGCTCACCGTGCCAGGGGCGTCGTTGGTGTGCAGCGTGGAGAGCACGAGGTGGCCGGTGAGCGCGGCCTTGACGCCGATTTCCGCCGTCTCGAAGTCGCGGATCTCACCAATCATGATGATGTCCGGGTCCTGGCGGAGGAACGAGCGCAGGCCCGCGGCGAAGTTCAGGCCGATGTCTTCATGCATCTGCACCTGGTTGATGCCGGCGAAGTTGAACTCGACCGGGTCCTCGGCGGTGCAGATGTTGGTGCCGACGTCGTTGAGGCTGGAGAGCGCGGAGTACAGCGTCGTCGTCTTGCCGGAACCGGTGGGGCCCGTCACCAGCACCATGCCGTAGGGCCGGTCGATGGCTTCCTTGAACCAGGCCAGCGGCTCCGCGTCGAAGCCCAGCTTCGTCATGTCGAGCTGGAGGTTGCTCTTGTCGAGCAGACGCATCACGACCTTCTCGCCGAAGAGCGTGGGACACACGCTCACGCGGAAGTCCATCTCCTTGCCGCCGCCAATCTTGATCTTGATGCGGCCGTCCTGCGGCAGGCGTCGCTCGGAGATGTCCAGCGAGGCCATGATCTTCAGACGCGACGTAATCGCGTTGCGCAGCTTCATCGGCGGGCGCATCACCTCGTACATCACGCCGTCGATCCGGAAGCGGACCCGGAAGTCCTTCTCGTACGGCTCGATGTGGATATCGGACGCGCGCTTCTTGATGGCGTCCATGAGGATGAGGTTCACCAGCTTGACGACGGGCGCGTCATCCGCGGCCTTCGCCATCTCGTCGATGTTCTCCGTCTCCTCCTTCGCCAGCTCGATGTCGTCGCCGACGTCGCCGACGATCTCCTCCATCGAGGGGCCCTTCTCCGCGTAGTAGCGCTCAATCGCCTCGCGGATGGAGACCTCCGACGCCACCACCGTCTCGATGTTGTAGCCGGTGAGGAACTTCAGGTCGTCCACCGCGAAGATGTTGGACGGGTCGCACATGGCGACAATCAGCGAAGGGCCCGCGCGGTTGACGGGAATCACCAGGTGCTTCTCGGCCACTTCCTTGGGCACGAGCTTGATGATGTCCGGGTCGACATCGAAGTCCTTCAGGTTGATGGCCGGCACGCCGTACTGCTTGGAGAGGAAGTCGGTGAGCTTCGACTCCTCGATGGCGCCCGTCTTGATGAGCGCGGTGCCGATGCGCGTGCCGCTCTTCTGCTGCTCTTCCTGGGCCTTGCGCAGCTGCTGGACGGAGATGAGATTCTCGCGGACCAGCAGTTCACCCAATCGACCGGACATTCGTGAAGCCTCTTCCTGGTGGCACAGAAGGATGAGACGGGCGGGGGCCCGCCTCGCTCTTGGGAGACAGGGGCGTTGCCTCGGGGCCCCACAGCACCTTTGGCACGGTTCCTGACAGCGAATTAGAGGGGAGCCGCGCACATCCGTCAAGGCGCCCTCTGGGGGCCCCCGACTCGCCAACCCGTTGAACAATCACGGGAAAAATGCGTGCGTCATTCCCCGGCCCGCGCAATCACCGTGCGAGCGGCCTCCACGTCGCGTTTGATCTGCCCCGCCAGCTCCGCCACGGAGCCGAAGCGCTGCTCGGGGCGCAGGCGTTCCAGGAACTGCACGCGCACCTCCCGCCCGTAGATATCCCCCGCGAAGTCCAGCAGGTGCGCCTCGATGGTGACCTCGGTGCCACCGAAAGTCGGTTTGATTCCGATGTTGGCCGCCCCTCCGTGCCAGGTCCCCACGCCCTCGCCGGCGAGGAAGCGCACGCGGATGGCATAGACGCCCGGCGCGGGCCGCAGCTCGTTCTGCGTGTCCACGTTGGCGGTGGGAAAGCCGATGGTCCGCCCCCGCCCCGCGCCCGCCACCACCATGCCATCCAAGTCAAACGGGCGGCCCAACAGCCGGCACGCGGCGGACACCCGTCCCTCCAGGATGTACTCGCGCACCCTCGAGGACGAGGCCACCACCCCGTCCACCGTGACGGGCGTCACCACGTGGACGCGGGCGCCCCGTCGGGCCGCCGCCTCGCGCAGCGTCTCCACCTGGCCCGCGCGCGCCGCGCCGTACGTGAAGTCGCTGCCCACCACCACGTGCGCCACGCCGAGCGCGTCGAAGAGCGCGGCCTCGAAGTCCGCGGGCCCCGTGCGCGCGTAGTCGCGCGAGAAGGCCTGCACCACCGTGGCCTCCAGCCCCAGGTCCGCGAGCAGCTCCAGGCGGCGGGGCAGGAGCGTAATCAGCTTGGGCGCCAGGTCCGGCTGGAGCACCTTGCCCGGGTGGGGGTTGAAGGTGAACGCCGCGGGGGAAGCGTGCTTGCGCGCCTCCGCGAAGAGGGCCTGGTGGCCCACGTGCACCCCGTCGAAGTTGCCCAGGGCGAGCGCCCGGCCGATCAGCGCCCGGCCCGCCTCCGCCACCGACTGGAAGACCTTCATGTCCCCCCTATACCAGTGTTTTTCCCTGGCCAGACCCCGCTTGCCCGTGCTTGGAGCGCCCTCCTCATGCCACGCCCCCGCTTGCTGCCAGACCCCGTCGGCCTCCACCTCATCGCCCAGGAGACTCCTCCGGACTGGGACGCCGAGTTCGGCTTCCCCGGCCCCCTGGAGCTCGAAATCGGCTCCGGCGCCGGCGGCCACGCGCTGGAGTACTGCCGCCGCAACCCCACCGTCCGCTTCGTCGCCTTCGAGTGGCGCAAGAAGTACGCGCGCGACACCCAGGAGCGCGCCCAGAAGGCCGGGATGAAGAACCTGCGCGTCGTCGAGTCCGACGCCCGCTTCGCCGTCCCCCGCATCTTCGCGGACGGCTCGCTCTCCGCCATCCACCTCCAGTTCCCGGACCCCTGGTGGAAGCGCGCTCACGCCAAGCGCGCCGTCGTGCAGCCCGACTTCGCCGCCCTCCTGCTCGCCAAGCTCGCCCCCGGCGGCCGCTTCGACATGCGCACCGACGTCGAGGACCGCGCCCACAACATGCTTTCCATCCTGGAATCCGTGGGTTTCCACAACCCCTTGGGTTCCGGCGTTTTCCATCCCTATGACCCGGAGGAGGTGCCTTCGACGCGCGAGCGGCGGTATCTCACCTCGGGGGAGCCTGTGTACCGGGCCCGGCTCGTCAAACCCGCCTGAGCCTCCAGAAGACGGGGACTTACCCTCCCCCTTGGCTTCCTGGAGTCGTCGGGAGACAATCAGAAACATTCTGGCAGAGCGGGATGATTGCACTGGGGGCGCAACCGCATGGCGGAGGGTGATTGGAAGAGGACGCCGGAGGTAGCCCGGCGGACGGGGTCGGGCGGCGAGCTGAGCGGCCGGACGGTGCTCATCGTCGACGATGACCCGGCACACGTGGCGCACGTGCGCGAGGGGCTGGCGCCGCGCGGGTACGTCTTCAAGGAAGCCCATGACGGGACGCAGGCGCTGTCGGCCATTCGCGAGGCGAGGCCGGACCTCATCCTGATGGACGTGGAGATGCCGGGGCTGGGCGGCGTGGAGGTGTGCCGCATCATCAAGGCGAACTCCGGGGAGGAGGGCTTCGGCTTCATCCCGGTGATTCTGATGACGGCGCGGCAGGCGGCGGGAAAGGTGGAGGGGCTGGAGCTGGGGGCGGACGACTACCTGGTGAAGCCGTTCGACATGCTGGAGCTGTCGGCGCGGGTGAAGTCGATGCTGCGGCTCAAGGCGCTCCAGGACGCGCTGGTGGAGAAGAACCGGGAGCTGGACAAGGCCAACAAGGAGCTGGCGCGGCGGCGCGAGGAGTTGCTCGCCTTGAGCCGCACGGACGCGCTCACGGGCCTGTTCAACCGGCGCTGCTTCGAGGAGCGGCTGGGCGACGAGTTCGCGCGCTCGCGGCGCTACCAGTCCCCGCTGTCGCTGGTGATGCTGGACATCGACCACTTCAAGCGCATCAACGACACCTTCGGCCACCCCTTCGGGGACCAGGTGCTCAAGGCGGTGGCGCAGACGACGCGCTCGCGGCTGCGCGAAGTGGACGTGCTGGCGCGCTATGGCGGGGAGGAGTTCATCGCGCTCTTGCCGGAGACGGGGACGGCGGACGCGCTCAGGGTGTGCGAGCGCGTGCGCGAGGCCATCGCGGAGCTGCGGGTGGAGCACGTGGGCGTGGACGGGAAGCGGCAGGAGGTGCGCCTGACGGCGTCGCTGGGCGTGGCCACGGTGCCCTCGGCGGACCTGGAGAGCTCGGAGGCGCTGCTGCGCGCGGCGGACGCGGCGCTCTACGGGGCCAAGGGAGCGGGGCGAAACCGTGTCCAGCAACACGTTCCGTGAGGTGGACGCACCCAAGGCTTTCCCCCGGCGCCGCTTTGACCTAAACCCCACCCCCATGCGCCTGACCGCGACGATGCCCTGGTTGCTGGCCCTGCTCCTGGTGGGCGTGGCCGGCTGCAACCAGCCCCGCTTCGGCACACCGCAAGATGCGTATACGTCCTTCCACCGGCTGGTGAAGCGCGGCGAGTTCCGCGCGGCCTGGGGCGCCTTGTCCCAGCCCACCCAGACGGCCCTGACGAAGCGGGCCCAGGCGGTGGCTGACGCCTCCGGGGGCGCGGTGAAACCCGAGCCCCTGGGCCTCTTCTTCGCGAATGTCCCCCCTCCTCCGGATGTTACGGAGGTCTCCCTGGTCCGGGAGGCGAACGACGAGGCGACCGTGCTCGTTCGCTCGTCAGGCAGCACCCACGAGGTCCGGATGGTCCGTGAGCCGTCTGGGTGGAAAGTGGACCTCTCAGCCTCCCTCCAGCCGTGAAGCCGGGCATGCTCGGGCTCCTCGCATCAGGTAACGTACGACTGTGAACGATCGGAAGACACGGCGGGTGGTTCCCGCGGTCGAAGTCATCCGGCGGCCGGCCTCGACGCCCGGCAGCGCCGCCCAGACTCCGTCCCCCTCGGAATCCGCCCCTCCGGCGCCCACACCGCGCCCCACGCCCACGCCCCGGCCTGCCGCCGGCATGGCGCCCTCCACCCCGCCCGCCCCCCGGCCCGCGGGAGTGAATCCCGCGCCCCGTCCCGCCGCCCCCACGGCGACGGCCCCGGCCACCCCCCCGGCGCTCCCGCCCACTCCCCGGCCCGCCGGCGTGGCTCCCGCCCCCTCGCCGCGTCCGGCGGGGGTGACACCCGGCGCCCGTCCGATGGCACCGCGAGCACCCGGAGGACCCGGCGGACCCGGTGCCCGTCCAGGAGGCTTCGGTGGCCGGCCCGGAGGCTTCCGCTCCTCCACGCCGCGGCCTCCGCCCACGCCCGAGCAGATCCTCGCGCTGGCGCAGCGCGAGCATGTGCCCGCGCGCATCGCCAAGGGTGAGCTGGAAGGGAAGATGAAGGCGCGCATCTGGCGCAAGCTGCACGCCGAGGAG
Organism: Myxococcus eversor; assembly: GCF_010894455.1. Taxonomy (GTDB): domain Bacteria; phylum Myxococcota; class Myxococcia; order Myxococcales; family Myxococcaceae; genus Myxococcus; species Myxococcus eversor. The sequence goes on from NZ_JAAIXY010000006.1 coordinate 314,048, forward strand.
GCGAAGCGCTTCGACCAGGTCTACGAGCTGATGGGCCAGACGCCGGACCTGTCGCTGGGGGATGCCTTCGGCGTGCTCCAGAGCGGCATGACGGTGGCGGAGTTCATGGCGCGCAAGGAGCGCACCCAGCGCAAGGCGGCCATCAAGCAGGCGCGCGGCGAGGTGGACAACGCCGTGGTAGCGGAGCTGCTCGGCGGCTTCATCTCCGGCAAGGTAGAGGTGTCCGTCGTCCTGGCGGAGCGCTCGCTGCTGGACACGCTCGTCGCCGAGGAGCCCATCGCCTTCACGCTGGAGCGCACCGGGCGGCTGGAGAAGCTGCAGGTGGTGCTGCTGGCGCGCCGCGCCGAGTGGGAGCGACTGCTGCCGAGCCTGGAGCGCGATGCCAAGCTGACGCAGAAGCCGTCCACGGTGGCGCGTCAGCCGGACAAGCGTCCGTACTCGGACCCGCGCGCGTTCCTGGACCACCTGGGCGACACGGTGAAGCTGGTGCTGCGCAACGGCATCACCCTCCAGCTCCCGCTGATGCACGTGGGCCGGTTCGACCTGCTGCTGGGTGAGCCGGGCCACGAGGTCTTCGTCCCACTCCACGCCCTGCTCAAGTTCGAGCCGGGTCCCTCGAGCGCTCCCGCCGACGAGGCCTGAGGGCCCTGAAGTCGGGGGCGCAGGCCCCTCTCAACTCCGCCAATCCTTCGTTCGCTCGAGGCACCGCATGCGCCCCTTCTTCTCCCGCATCATCAAGCCCTGGCTCGCGCTGGCCGCGACAGCCGCCATGGTGGGTGCCACGCAGCAGGGGTGCACCAAGGGCGCGCCCGCCGCGGCCGAGACTCCCGCCGCGCCCACCGTCCCCGAGAAGCGGGAGAACGGCGTGCGAGTGGTGGAGCTGACGGTGACGGAGAAGGGCTACGAGCCCAGCCCCGTGACGCTGAAGAAGGGCGAGCCGGTGAAGCTGGTGGTGACGCGCACGACGGACCAGACATGCGCCACCGAGGTGGTGATGGACGGCTACGACATCAACACGCCGCTGCCGCTCAACCAGCCGGTGGACATCTCCTTCACACCCAAGGAGTCCGGAAAACTCGTCTACGGGTGTGCCATGGGGAAGATGATTTCCGGCGTTTTCCTGGTGGACTGAAGACGTAGGCCGAAATCTGGGCAGCGCGCGGGGAAGCGTTAGTCTCCCGGCCCTGCATGGGCGGCGCGGCGGAGCTCTTCACGCGGCATGTGTTTCTCGACCTCGAAACCACGGGGTTGGATCCACGTGCCGACGAAATCATCGAGCTGGGGTGTCTCTTCTTCGAGAACGGACGCGAGGTGGACCGCTTCGCGCGGCTCTACTCGGCGTCGCGGCCCCTGCCTCTCACCATCCGGCGGCTGACGGGCCTGACGGACGCGGACCTCGCGGGCCGGCCCCGTTTCGGGACTGACATCGAGGAGCTGCGAAGTCGGCTCACGGGCTGGACGGTGGTGGCGCACAACGCACCGTTCGAGAAGGGCTTCCTGCCGGACTTGCTGGGCCCCATCCGCGCGCCGGTGCTCGACTCGTGCGAGTTGATGCACTACCTGCACCCGGAGCTGACCAGCCACTCGCTGGAGTCGCTGCTGCGCTGGGCCGGGCTGGGCATCCGCCAGCCGCACCGCGCGCTGTCCGACTGCGAGGCGGTGCATGCCGTGCTCGTGCAGACGATGGACCGCTTCGTGCGCGAGGGCCGGGGCGAGGATGTCTCGGACCTGCTGGCCACGTTGGACCCCCGGGCCGCGCGGCGACTGGGCCTTCCGGAGACGGACGGCGGCGCGTTCGACTACGAGGAGTGGCCGCTGCTGGAGCTGCTGTCGCGACTGAGCGAGGCCTGTCGTGCCGCTCCCGCGTCGCTGGCCCTGGAGACTCAAGGGTTCCTGCGCGGGAAGCCCGAGCGGCGACGCGCGGCGGGTGTCCCGTCCCTCCCCGAGCCGGAGGCCGAGGCGCCGGTGCATCCGGTGCGGGCCGAGGAAGTGACGGCGGTGCTGGGTGCGGGCGGTGCGCTGGAGCGGATGGAGGAAGGATTCAGGAGTCGGGCCGCGCAGCTCGAGATGGCGCAGGCGGTGGCGCGCGCGCTGTCGGACGGTGAGCAGGTGGCGGTGGAGGCGGGCACGGGGACGGGCAAGTCGCTCGCGTACCTGACACCCGCGGCCCTCTTCGCCGCGCGCAACGGGCGCAAGGTGGGCGTGGCTCCGCACACGAAGACGCTCCAGGACCAGTTGCTGGAGAAGGACCTGCCCCGGCTCCACAAGGCGATGGGCGGAACCTTCGGCTACGCGCTGCTCAAGGGACAGTCGAACTACCTGTGCCGACGTCGCGCGCTGGAGGCCACTCGCGTGGAGCCGGGCATGGGGCACTCCGCGCGCGCGCCTCGCGCGTACCTGCGCGCGTACCTGCGCCGCAGCGTGGATGGCGACATGGACCGGCTGAGCCACTGGTTCCGCGAGCGCTTCCCCGTGCTGATGGGCCTGACGCCCGCGGTGCGCTCCGAGGCCGCGACGACGCTCGGCGAGAAGTGCCCGCACTACCACCGTTGCTTCTACCACTCGGCGGTGGCCCAGGCGCGTGAGGCGGACGTGCTGGTCATCAACCAGTCGCTCGCCTTCGCGTGGCCCGCGCGCTACCCGAAGCTGGAGCACCTGGTCCTCGACGAGGCACACGAGGTGGAGGACGTGGCCACCACGGCCCTCACCGTGGAGCTGTCGGACCTCGCGTTCCAGCGGCTCACCGAGCGACTGCACGGACGCGATGGACGCCACGGCCTCTTCGCGGAGCTGCGCCGGGCCCTTTCGGCGTCGCGTCGCGAGGAGTCGCGCGCGTTGATGGGCCAGGTGGAGGACGCGCTGCGCCGGCTGATGGATGAGGCGCGGGATTTGGGCGCCCGGGTGACGGAGCTGTGTGAGCCCTCGGCCACCACCGCGGGCGAGGACCCCGACGAGGGCGCGTATGCCCCGGAGCTGCGCGTGACGGAGGCGGTGCGCGCGCTGCCCACGTGGGAGCCGGTGCGCGACGGATTGGAGCTGGTGCGCGGCGCGCTGCAGGCGCTGCACACGCTGCTCGCGGTGCGAGTGCTGGAAGCGCTGCCGGAGCTCGCCACGAGGATGCCCCCGCTGGAGCGCGAGCTGTCCGGAGCCACCACGGAGCTGGGCGAGCTGGCGACGCTGGCGCAGGAGCTCTCGGGCGAAGCAGCGGCGGGGCGGTGCTACTCCGCGACGGCCGAGCCTCGGCGGCAGCGCTGGAGCGTGGGTGCGCAGCCGGTGGATGTGTCCTTCCATGTGTCGCGCGACTTCGCGGCGAACAAGCGCGCGCTGGTGCTGACGTCGGCCACGCTGGGGCCCACGAGCCAGGGCTCGGGGACGCCCTTCGTGTTGAAGCGACTGGGGTTGGATGGACGCGGCGACCGGCCCGCGCCACGGCTGCTGCGCGCACCCTCCCCCTTCCAGCTCCATGAGCAGGCGTTGGTGGTGCTCGTCACCGATGCGCCGCGCGCGCACGAGGAGGCCTTCATCGACTGGGCCGCGACGCGGATTTCGGGCCTCGCGCAGACGATGGGTGGACGGCTGCTGGGCCTGTTCGCTTCCACGCGGCGCATGGAGCGCGTGGGCGCGGAGGCGCGGACTCGATTGGAGCCGCTGGGCATCGAAGTACTGCGGCAGTCGCGTGGGCACAGTCGCTCGCTGGCGGCCCGGCAGGAGCGCGACACGGGCACGGTGCTGCTGGGCACCAAGAGCTTCTGGCAGGGCGTGGATATCCCCGGCCGAGGCGTGGGCTGCGTCTTCATCGACAAGCTTCCGCTGGAGCCCGCGCTGCGCCCGCTGGTGGCCGCGCGCGAAGAGCCGCTGTCCCGCTCTGGTGGCGAGTACCAGGGCTTCCTCCAGTACCGACTGCCGCGCGCGTTGCTGCTCCTGCGTCAGGGCGTGGGTCGACTCATCCGCTCCACCACGGACCGAGGCGTCGTCATCGTCGCGGACCCGGGCCACCCGAGCTACCGCGCGCACCTCATGGAAGCGCTCGACGGCTATCGCGTGGAGGCGCTGCCGTGGGCCCAGGCGCGCCTGCGCATCCATGCGGTGCTCAAGCAGACAGGGCTCACCGTGGACGTGGCCTCACCACCGTGAGGCTTCACAAGTCCGCTCCCGTGGACTTCTTCATGGAGTCCTGGGACACGGTTCACGCGCATTGCTCGATTCCTGCTTCGCGACACGCGCGGAAGTGCATGGCGCACGCCTTGCGCATCCACCTCGGGCATTGACGCGCGAGGCTGCCGACCCCACGCTTTCGGCGCATGGGACGGCACGCGGACAGAGTTCGTGGTGACGCCTTCCCTCGGGCTCCCACCCAGGAGGAGTGGGACGCGATGGGGCCCGAGGAGAGGGCGCAGGTGGTGGAGACACTGCCGGCGGAGGTGACGTACCGGGAGATGTCTCCGCCCGAGGGGGACTTGCATCAGGACGCGAAGCACCGCGTGTTGGATGTGCTCAGGCATCACTTCCGAAATCGGCGGCGCACGGCGTACGTCGGCTCGGAGCTGCCCGTGTATTACCCCGGGGAGCGCCGCTTCGCGCCGGACCTGCTGGTGGTGTTCGACGTCGAGCCACACTCTCGCGAGAAGTGGCTGGTGAGCCATGAGGGCAAGGGCCTGGACTGGGTGATGGAGGTCCACTCGGGCGGCAACCGGAAGAAGGACGCCGTGGTCAACGTGGAGCGGAACGCGCGGCTCGGCATCCGCGAGTACTTCATCTACGACGCGGGCCGGGAGCGGCTGGAGGGGTTCCGGCTGAAATCCGCCAAGGCCAGGACTTACGTTCCCCTCAAGCCGAAGCAGGGACGGTTCACCTCGAAGGTGCTGGGGCTCGAGTTCGAGGTCCGTGGCGACAAGATGTTCGTGTGGACCGGCGAGACGCTGTTGCTCGAGTCCACGGAGATGATTGACCAGCTCAAGGCCCGGATGGAGAAGGCCCGCCTGCGCAGGCAAGCGGAGGCCCGTCGACGTCGTCAGGCAGAGGCCCGGCTGCGGAGCAAGCTGGAACTGGCCCTCAAGGAAGCAGACCAGCTTCGCAAGGACGCCGAACAACAAATGGCGAAGATGAAAGCCGAGCTCCGCAAGCTGCGTCCCCGGAAGCACTGACCGGGGACGGCGTCGCGAGACTCAGGCCTCCAGGCGCGCGCGGAAGCGGGACTCCAGCGCGCGCAGTTCGTCGAGCGACTCTCCCGGCACGCCGGAGCGCTCCGCCGTCTCCAGCGCCTTCGCCAGCACCCGAGCATCCTCTTCGCTCTGGTCCCGCAGCTTCTGCATCATGCTCCTCGTCGCGTCGAACAAGTCCCGCAGCTCGTCGCCGTCACGCAGGCCGTATTGCGGCGGGCGCAGCTTGCCGTCGAGCACATCGCCCACCATGCGCCGGATGCGAAGCAGCGGCCCGGCCAACCGATGCGTCACGACGATGGTGGCCAGCGCCACCACGGCGATGAACCCCACCAGGAAGGCGCCCAGCACCCACCACGTCGCGCGCTGACGCCACTCCAGCTCCGCCCTCTGGGCGACGATGGCGGCCCGCTCCGCCTCGTAGGCCGCGTCGATGCCCTGCGCCTTCTCCCGGAAGGTGGCCTCGAAGGTCGGGTCGTCCATCCGCGCCAGCAGCTCGTTGGACAGGGTGGCGCCGGACAGCTCGCGGCTGACCTCGGCGGCCTTGGAGCGGGCCTCCACCGCCGTGGCCGTCTCCCGCATCAGGGCCCAGGCGGAGCGCACCAGGAACACGCCCAGCAGGGCCGACAACACCACCGTCACTCCGACCATGTACGCGGTCAGCTTGAGCTGGAAGCTCGTATCCAGGAGGAAGTTACGCCAGCGCCGCTTCGGGGCCGCCGCATGCGCCGTCGTGCTCGTCGTCATGTCTCGTTGCTCCACTCGAAGGTTTCCGCTGCTTCCTCCACCGCGCGCGGCACCAGCGCCTTGAGGAGGTCCGCGGGCTGCGCGCCCCCGGCCTTCACATCCACCTGCCCAAGCAAGGACAAGTCCGGGTAGCTCAGGCAGACGATGGCCACCCGCAACCCGCCCCCCTCCATCGCATGGACCTCCGGGGTGATGCGATAGCCATGAACGCCCAGCTTCTTCAGCGCGCCCTTCGCCGCCGCCTTGGACTCCTTGGCCGGCGCCAGGAGCGCCCCCCGGCGAATCAGCCGCGAGCGCAGCCGCGCCTCGGTGGCCTTCACCAGCTCCGCCGGCAGCGAGCGCGTCAGGTCCTTCATCCCCTCCAGCGAGACGTAGAAGCGCGGAGGTCGCGCCTGGTACTCCTTCAGCGCGCTCACCGCCTCGCGCACGGCCGCCTGCACCGCCGCGTCCGCCTCCGTCTTGTGGGCCTCCAGGCAAGGGAGCGCCGAGGACTCCTGCAGCTTCGCCAGGGACTTGGCGACCGCCGCGCGCACCAGCTCGCTCGGGTCCTTCAGGGCGCCGCACAGCGGTGTCACGGCCTCCGGATCCTCGGTGGCCCCCAGCACCAGGGCCGCCTGGGAGCGGGAGCGCGGATCCTTGCCCTGCGTGAGCTGGCGCCCGAGGAACGCAAGCCGGGTGTCCCCCTGAGCAAGGGCCACGTGGGGCGCGACAAGCAACATGAGGAGGGGGAGGGCAGGCAGCCGCATGGCAGGGACGACGGAGAGTGTAGCGCCGTCTGCCCGCTGACGAACAGTTGCAGGATGCCTGGTCCACGCGCACCCACCTCCCCTGCTTGCGTAGGCGGGGTGGATCCGACATGGGGCCATCCTGGGGTAACGTGCGCACGTCCAGGAGGGCATGCCCGGTGTCATTCGCTTCCCGGTTGGAAGGTCTGCTGCAGCAAGTGGGGTTGAGCGGCGTGGTGGAAGAGGTGCGTTCGCGCCTGGGCTATGCGCGCCCGCAGGCCCCTTCCCACAACGGTGCCACCCATCCCGCACCCCGTCAGGTGGAGCGGCGGGACGCGCCGTCTCCCGCTCCCGTGGCCGTCGCGCCTCCCAGCGCGCCAGAGCCCACGCGCGTGGAGCGTACACCGCGCCCTCGCCCCATCGCCGAGGCGGAGAGCTTCCCCGCCGCCGAAGCCGTCGCCGCCGACCCACCCACTCCACGGGCCTCGAAGGCGGCGAAGAAGACCCGGGGCGTGAAGACCGCGAAGCCCGCCACCAAGGCCGCCAGCGCCAGGTCGGGCAAGAGTCCGGCGGCCCGGAGCAAGGCCCGAGCGAAGAAGAAGGGCGAGGCCGCCCCCGCGCCCCAGGCCGCGTCCTCCGCGGACACGGGCCAGGCCGTGAACCAGTTGATGGAAGCGCTCAAGGCCCACCCTCGCTACGAGGAGCTGCGCTCCGCGGGCAAGCTGAAGGATCAGCTGGTGCGCTCACTGATTCCGCTCTACCTGGCCCGCGCGGTGGCGCTGGACATGGAAGTGACGTCCGGAACGACGTCCCGCTTCTGGGGCGAGCTGGGCGTCACCTACGCCGCACCCAACGCCGCGAAGGCCCTGCGCCTGCACGCTGGCTACGCGCAGGACACCAAGAAGGGAAAGGCCATCACGCCCAAGGGCGTGCAGTACGTCGAGGAGGCCCTGAAGCGCCTGCGCGAGGAAGCCGCCTCCTGAAACACCCTCCGTGAGCCACCGAGGCGACTGTCCGCTCGGTGGCACTCCAGGGCCGTCATGGGCCAGCAGGGGTTCGCTGGCGGACGCTCTTCCGGACCGTGTGGCCGAGTGGCTGGCCCGGGCCAGGAGGCCCCCTAGATTGGCGCGGAGCAATGGCCACGACGCGCCCTTCACCCTGGACGGCTTGCCTCCATCTCCCCGCCTCCCTCACGGGAATGGCGAGCGAGGGCGTGGACCGCCGCAAGGTCGGAGGGCCTTCGGGCCGCTGGAGGGTGGCGCGGGGTGGGGCATGGGTCCAGACGCGCTGACCTTCTACCGGGCCGCGAGGCGGCTGAAGCGCCTGGGCGTGCCCATGCTTCCGGGCATGGTGGCCGCCGTGGGTGACCGGCTCCTGCACTGCCACGTCGACATCGACGCGAGGCTGCACTCCTCCGTGGGCCTGGGCTACGGCGGCGTGGGCGTGGTGGTGGCGCCGGGCGTGGAGGTGGGCGAAGGCAGCTTCCTGTCCCAGAACGTCAGCGTGGAGCCCCGGTTCGGCGAGTCGGGAGTCCCCCGCATCGGCCGAAACGTCTATGTGGGCGTGGGCGCGCAGATCATCGGTCCGGTGACGGTGGGAGACGGCGCGGTGATTGGCGCGGGCGCCCTGGTCATCTCGGATGTGCCCCCCATGGCCGTGGTGGCGGGAGCCCCGGCCCGGGTGGTGAAGCAGAAGGCCGCGAACGAACACTGAGGGGCGGACCCCACGCAAGGCGCGGGTGGCGTGTTCGCCGCCCCCCACCCCTCCTGCCGTCCAGGCGGACGCGGGCTGTCGGAGTCCCACCTCCCGGGCCGTCCGCCCCCTCATGCAACCTCCAAGAACTCCTGCGCGGCCTCCTCTTGTGGCATATACCCACACCATGCCTTCCGCCCTGACCGCCTCCGAGATTCGAGAGGCGTTCCTCAAGTTCTTCGAGGAGCGTGGACACCGCCGCGTCCCCTCCTCCTCACTGGTGCCGGCGAACGACCCGACCCTGCTGTTCACCAACGCGGGCATGGTCCAGTTCAAGGATGTCTTCACCGGCCGCGAGCGGCGCGACTACCAGCGTGCCACCACGTCGCAGAAGTGCGTGCGCGCCGGTGGCAAGCACAACGACCTCGACAACGTGGGCTACACGGCCCGGCACCACACGTTCTTCGAGATGCTCGGCAACTTCTCCTTCGGCGACTACTTCAAGGCGGACGCGATTGCGTACGGCTGGGAGTTCGTGACGAAGACGCTCGGACTCGACAAGGCGCGGCTGTCCATCACCGTGTTCAACGGCGAGGACGGCATCCCCTGGGATGAAGAGGCGTTCGAGCTGTGGGCGAAGCAGGGCGTGTCTCGCGACCGCATCTTCAAGCTCGGCAAGAAGGACAACTTCTGGTCCATGGGCGAGACGGGCCCGTGCGGTCCCTGCTCCGAAATCCACTATCACCAGGGTGACGACATCCCCTGTGTCGAGGAAGCGGCGGGCAAGAAGTGTCAGGGCGTCGCGTGCGACTGCGACCGGTGGCTCGAAATCTGGAACCTCGTGTTCATGCAGTTCGAGCGCAAGGAGAAGGACGCGCCGCTGATTCCGCTGCCCAAGCCGTCCATCGACACGGGCGCGGGCCTGGAGCGCATCGCCTCCGTCGTGCAGGGCAAGCGCTCCAACTACGACACGGACCTGTTCCAGAACATCATCGCGAAGGTCGTCGAGGTCTCCGGCAAGCCGTACTCGCAGGAGACGGGCGCCTCCCACCGCGTCATCGCGGACCACGGTCGCGCGGCGGCGTTCCTCATCGCGGACGGTGTGCAGCCCTCCAACGAGGGCCGGGGCTACGTCCTGCGCCGCATCATGCGCCGAGCGATTCGCCACGGCACGCTGCTGGGGCTGGACCAGCTCTTCTTCTTCAAGGTCGTCGACCGCGTCATCGAGGTGATGGGTGACGCGTACCCCGAGCTGCGCGAGAGCCGGCCCTTCCTGCTCAAGGTCTCCGAGCACGAGGAGGAGAGCTTCCGGCGCACGCTCAGCCGCGGCATGAAGATGATTGACGAGAGCGTCACCCGGATGAAGAAGGCGGGCGAGACGCTGATGTCCGGCGCGGACGTCTTCCTGCTCCACGGCACCTACGGCTTCCCGTGGGATTTGACGCAGATCATCTTGCGTGAGCACGGGCTGGACGCGGACATCCCCGGCTTCGACGCGGAGCTGGTGAAGGAAGCCGAGCGCGGCAAGGGCGGCGAGCTCAACAAGGACAAGGCCGTCGGCGACGTCTACCTGAAGCTCGTGGAGAAGCTCGGGACCACCGAGTTCCTCGGCTACGAGGGTGAAGGCCACGAGGGCGAGGGCAGCATCCGCGCGATGATTCGCGACGGCGTGGAGGTGGTGCAGGCCTCGCAGGGTGACAAGGTGGAACTGGTGCTGGACCGGACGCCCTTCTACGGCGAGTCCGGCGGTCAGCTCGGCGACAGCGGCAACATCGTCGGCCACGGCGGCAAGGCGGTGGCACAGGTGAAGGACGCTCAGCGTCCGGTGCCGGGCCTCATCGTCCACTCCGTGGAAGTCACCGAGGGGACGTTCAAGGTCGGCGACATGGTGCAGACCGCGGTGGACGTGGAGCGCCGCAAGGCCATCCGCGCGAACCACTCCGCGACGCACCTGCTGCACAAGGCGCTCAAGCTGGTGCTGGGCGAGCACGTGAAGCAGGCGGGCTCCGTCGTGGCGCCGGACTTCCTGCGCTTCGACTTCTCGCACTTCGGGCCCGTCACGTCCGAGCAGGCGGAGAAGGTCGAGGACCTGGTCAACGGCTGGATTCGCGACAACGCCGCGGCCGAGACGCGCGTCATGGCGCTCGAGGACGCGAAGAAGTCCGGCGCGGTGGCCATGTTCGGCGAGAAGTACGGCGAGACGGTTCGCGTCGTCACCGTGCATCCGGAGTCCACCGAGCTGTGCGGCGGCACGCACGTGCGGCGCAGCGGCGACATCGGTCTGTTCAAGCTCTCCAGCGAGAGCGGCGTGGCGTCCGGCGTGCGCCGCATCATCGCGCTCACGGGCGTGGGCGCGCTCCAGCACGTGCGAGAGCAGGAGCACGAGCTGCGCAAGGCCGCCGAGCTCTTGAAGACGTCTCCCAAGGACGTGGTCAAGCGCGTGGAGGCGGCGCAGAAGCGCGTGAAGGAGCTGGAGCGCAAGGTCGAGGAAGTGGCCGTGAAGGCGAACACGGCGGGCAGCAAGGACCTGCTGGAGCAGGCGCGCGACGTCAACGGGATGAAGGTGCTCGCCACTCGGGTGGACCCGGCGGACGACAAGGTGTTCCGCGGCATGGCGGACCAGCTCCGCGACCGCATGCGCTCTGGCGTCATCGCCATCGGCGGCGAGAAGGACGGCCGCGCCATCATCCTCGTCGCGTTGACGAAGGACGTGGTGGCCAAGGGCCTCAGCGCGGGTGACCTGGTGCGCGAGATGGCCAAGGAAGTCGGCGGCAAGGGCGGCGGCAAGGCCGACATGGCGCAGGCCGGCGGTCCCGACGCGTCGAAGCTGCCCATCGCGCTGGAGAAGCTGTACGAGCTGGTGAAGGGAGCGGGCAACGCGTGAGCGCTCGCTCTCCCCTCGCCCTGGCGCCGGTGGCGTGCCTCCTGGCTGCGGCCCTCTTCATCGGGGGCTGCACGAAGGATGAGCCCTCGTCCGAGTCCCTGGGCACGGCGGATGAGCGCACGCTCCAGAAGCTGCGGCAGGAAGTGGACCGGGTGAACCAGGGAGGCCGCCCGGCCCAGGGCCCCGAGGCCACCCGGGGCGCGCCGAACTCGCAGCTCGCGGGACTCGCCGCGGGACTGGAAGATGCCGCGCCCCGGCAGTTGGGCGTGCCCGAGGGCAACAACACGGTGCACGTGGACACGGTGGCGGTGAAGCTGACCGGGCTGGAGTCCTCCCACTCCGCGAAGGGCTCTGGGAAGCTGAGCGTGACGACGGAGGAGCTGTTCCTCCGGGTGCAGCTCGTCACCCAGAACGTGGGCCCGCAGCCCGTGACGCTGGACCTGGAGTCGGCCACGGTGGTGGACGCGAAGGGCGCGTCGTTCGTGCTGGCGAGGGACGCGCAGGTGCTCGCGGGTACTCGTCCCCTGCGCCGGACGTGGGCCCCTGAAGAGCGCGCCGACGTCGTCCTCCTGTTCGAGCTCCCCCCGCCGGCCCTGCGGGAAGGTGCCCTGCACCTGGTCATGCAAGGGACGGGGGGAGAGGTGCGGATCCCCCTGCGATGAGCGGGCTTGTGTCCAAGCTGCTTCCGCTGCGCATCCGCCTCCCGTACAGCACGGAGGAGGAGTTCGTCGACAAGTACGGCTCGAACGTGGCGCGCGGAGGTGTATTCGTCGCCACGCGCGCGTTGAAGCCCGAGGGCACCGGGCTGGCGTTCGAGTTCGTCCTCGCGGATGGCAGCCGGTTGCTGCGCGGCGAGGGCGTGGTGGTGAAGGCACAGGTGGACTCGGGCGCCGGGCGCACCGGGATGACGGTGCGCTTCGTGAAGCTGGACGCCGCGAGCAAGGCGCTCGTCGACCGCGTCGTCGCACGTCGTGCCGCACCCGAGCCGCAGCAGACGGTCCCCGGATTGGTTCGCAAGACGCAGGCGCCCAGGCCGGTTGCGCCCAGCGCGCCCGAGCCGCCCGTGCAGGTGCCCGCGGTATCCCAGGACGCCCTCATAGCGGCCAGGAGTGCACCGGAGGCGCAACCCCTCGCGCCGGAGAGCGACGACCTGGCGCAAGGTGGACTCTTTCCACCTGAGCCCGACGAGGCCACGGAGGCATCTCAAGGCGGCCGCTTCGCTCCCACGAGCGATGACGGTGAGACGCCCAGCACGGCACTGGGCCAGCACGGCGCCTCAAGTGAGCAGCACGTCGGGGACACCGGCGCGGGTCTGTCAGTCGACGCGGAACCGACGGCGCCACGGCAAGTCGATGGTGAGCCGTCAGATGCGGCGGCGCTCAACGCGAGTACGCCGGTCGCGGATGAGCCTTCGGGCTTCGGGAATACGCCAGAGGCCGCGTCGCCCGCTTGGACGGGGAGTGCCGCGCCCACTGAGGGCAGCGCTCTCGCAGCTGACGACGAGCGCGAACTCGACTTCGACATCACCGCGAGCTTGTTCGACTCCGATGAGGAGTCATCAGCGAGCGCGGTGAGCGCACCCGTGGTTGGCGCGGACACGAATCCCGACGCTTTCGGCCAGGAGCACGACACAGCCACGGGGAACGCGGCCTCGACCTTCGAGCCCTCGTCGATTGACGGGAATGAAGCGGTCTCGAGTTTCGAAGGGGAGGCCTCTGCGAGTGTCTCCGCTGACGCTCCTTCGGACCTCTCTGGCACGGACACGTCGGACCCTGTCGAGGACACGTCGTCCGAGGTTCCCTGGTTCGGGACTCCAGAGGTCCCAGCGTGGGAGGCCAGTCCCACCGAAGTGGCCGCCCCCACCGTCCACGACGCGTCCACCGAACAGGCATCAGCTCGCGAGGACGAGCCTGCGCCCTTCAGCCCACTGGCCATCGGCGACGAACACACCGAGACGGAGAACCGCTCGGCGGCACCGGTTAACGCGGAGGTGCCCTCTTCTGGCGTCGAGTCGACTCCCTCGACGGGGGCGCAGGCTGGCTCGTCGCACATCGAGGCCACGAGCGACACAGACCCGTGGGGCATCGCGATCCGCTCCGGCGGCACCGTGGCAGGCGCCACGAAAGAGACCTCGACCTGGTCACTCGCTGAGCGTGACGAGTCCTCCTTCGCCACTGACGCGGACTCGTCCACGGACCCGCTGGCGCGTATCGAGTCGACGTCCGCCGCCTCCCGGGTCGACACGGGCCACATCGCGGCCAACGTCGATACCGACGTGGAGTCCCTGGCTGCGGCGCTGTCTCGCATCGAGAACGAGCCCTTCGCGACGGTCCGAGACACATCGGCACGCATAGAGCCACTCGCCAACACCGAGGCCCGTCCGTCCACGGAAGCCCCAGCTCACGCAGAGCCATCGGCCGCACCGACCGCGCAGTCCTCCACGGCGACAGCCGCGCAAGAGATGCCCGGGACGCTCGCCGACACGGGTGCCACAGCGGCAGGAACGGCTACGCCAACCCTGGGGCTGACAACCGCGCAGGACGCAACGGAAAACGCGTCGTCCGAGGTACGCACCGACACGTCCGCAGCGCCCCAGGGCTCACTGACGGCATCCTCCGACGAGCCCTCCGCGACGGGCTCGACCGAGACGCGAGACAACTCCAGCGCCTCCACCTCCGCAACGGCAGCAGGTGTACCGACGACGTCTACCGCGCCCAGCCCAGTTGGAACGCGTACCGACGCCATCGTGTCCACCTCCGCACCGGCGACAAGTGCAGTAGCGACGTCCTCCGCGCCCGGCTCGCCCGAGACGCGCACCGACACGCGAGAGTCCGCCGCCGCACCGACGACAGGCGCAGCGGTGACGTCCTCCGCCCCCGGCTCGGCCGAGACGCGCACCGACACCCGAGAGTCCGCCTCCACAACGGCAACAGGTGTACCGACAACGTCCGCCGCCCAGGCCTCCACGGAGCTCGCCACACTCGGCTCAACCGAGTCCCGCGCCAACTCCAGCGAGTCCACCTCCACTCCGCCAGCAACCACGGCCGACCAAGCCCCCGTGTTTCCGGCCTTTCAAGCCGGTAACACGGGTCCCGCCGGCTCCGTCTCCCAATCACCAGGGGCCACCACACCCTCCCCTGCTCCCACGGAGCCGACTTCCACCACGGCCCCGCGCCCCATCACCGAGGCGCGCGCCGAGCCCACCGAGCCACCTGCCCTCCAGGACGCCGACACCGCGCGCAACCGCCGCCGTGCGCTCCTCGAAGTCCCTGTCTCCACGCCCTCCACCTCACCTTCCATTCCGGAGGTGGTGCTCGGCATCGACCTGGGCACCTCGCACGCACGCGTCGCCGTCTTCCACGAAGGCGTCGCTCGACTCGTTCCACTCCCGGGCACTGACGGCAACGAACTGCCAGCGCTCGTCGCGGTGGACGGCAACGACGAGCTGCTCGTCGGCCCCGCCGCCCAGGTCGAGGCCATGCGCGCCCCCCGCCGTGCCGCACACGGCCTCATGCGCCTGCTCGGCCTGCGCGCGCGCTCGCCCCGACTCCGCGCCCTGGCCCCGCAGCTCCCCTTCCCCGTCGCCGCCGACCCGAGCGGTGATGCCTGCGTGGAACTGGGTGGACGACTCGTCGCCCCCACCCTCTTCACCGCCCTGCTCCTGCGCGAGCTGAAGCACGCCGCCACCACCTTCGTCGGCCGCAAGGCCACCCGCGCCGTCATCTGCGCCCCCACCCACTTCACGGACCGCCAGCGCGCGGCCCTCCGTGACGCGGCCACCCTCGCGGGGCTCGACGCCCAGCGCATCCTCACCGCCCCCGCCGCCGCGGCCCTCGCCCACGGACACGGACGCGGCATGGCTCGCAAGCGCGTGCTCGTCGTGGACCTGGGCGGCGGTGGGCTCGGCGTGTGCGTGGTGCAGGTCACCGGCGATGACCTGGAGGTCATCACCACCGGCGGCGACCCGATGGTGGGCGGCCTGGACTTCGACTCTCGCATCGCGGAAGCGCTCGCCAGTGACCTCGCCGCCCAAGGCATCCCCCGCCCCGAGCACCCGCTCGACTGGGGCCACCTGCGCACCGCAGCCGAGACCGCGAAGGTGGCCCTCTCCGAGCGCGAACAGGTGGAGGTGCCGCTGTCCACGGGCACCGTGCCTCCACTCACCCGAGAGCGCATGGAGGCCCTCACCGCGGACCTCGCCCAGCGCGTCACCTCCGTCGTGCGCGAGGTGCTCGACTCCAACGCCCTCTCGCCCCAGGGCCTCGACGCCGTGCTGCTCGTGGGCGGGCAGGGACGCACGCCCCTGGTCCGCCGCCGGCTCGAGGAGAGCCTGGGCGTGCCCGTGCGCGACGACGTCGACGCGCGAGGCGCCGTGGCCCTGGGTGCCGCGCTGCTCGGCCACGGCATCCTCCTGTCCGAAGGCGGCAAGCCCGGCGCCTCTGTCTCCGAAGTCCTCTCCGCCCCCATTGGCGTCGCCGAGCGAGGCGGCACCCTGCGCCGGGTGCTCGAGCGCACGACACGGCTGCCCGCCGGCAAGACGCTCGTCATCCCCGTGACACCAGGCCCCTTGGAGCTCGCCCTCTTCCAGGGCCCCTCGCCGCTCGCCGCGGAGAACGAGTACCTGGGCCGGCTCTCGCTCAACGTGGAGCGCGCGGGCGAGGTGGAGCTGCACTTCGCGCTCACCGCCGACGCGGCACTCTCGTTGGAAGCCACGCTGCCCGGAGTTCGCCGCCAGCCTGTCTCCCTCTCCCTCGAGGACCTGGACGACGCGGCACGCGAGGCGCTCGTCGCCCGCTCGCCGTTGATTGGCGAGCCCGAGGCGCGCCCCGGTGGACTGCTGAAGGGCTTGAAGAAGCTCTTCGGTCGCCGCTGAGCGCCTCTCCGTCAGGCCCCTCGCGGACCTTTCGGACCACCGCCCCCCCAGTGGTCTCTCTCTGTAACCGACTCAACGGATGCCCACCTTTGCGCTGACCAAGACTTCGAGGAGGTATGCGATGCGTCGATGGATCGTGGGAGGTGTTGCCGTGGTGGCCTGCGGACTGGCGACTCCAGCCGTGGCGGCCGTGGGGGCGCAGAACGTGGCCAAGAAGCTGGGCATGCGACAGAACCCGACGGCGGGTCTGGACGTGCGATTGGGCCTCGGCAGTTTCACGGGCTCGCTGGGCGAGGACGTCGGCGTGGGACCGCTGCTGGGCATCACCGCCGACGTCAATCCCTGGAAGTACGTGGGTATCGAAGCCGGATGGGAGCTCCAGCGGCTCCCCATCTCCACGAGCCGCGTCGATGACGAGGGCGAGGGTCTGTGGCGCAACAACCTGGGCTTCACGGTCAAGGCCGGGCCGACCCTCAACGAGCGCTGGCGCCCCTACGCGGGCGTCGGCTTCGGCGTGAGCTATATCAACCCCACCAGCGGCGCCGATGACGTCTACCGCAACGACTGGATCACCGAGACGCCCTTCTCTCTCGGCGTGGACTACCGCCTCGGCGAGGTCCTGTTCGCCGGAGCACGGGCCACCTATCGCCTCGTCGGCGGCGAGGACATCGTGAATCGCCCGGGCACCGACGAAGAGGCACGCGGCGGCCTCTTCAACGCCAACCTCACGCTGGGCGGCCGCTTCTAGCCGCCCCGCTTCACACGCTCGCCAATGAGAGCACCGTCTCGGGGCGTGGGTCCTTCTCCCACGCCTCGAGCAGCACCGCCGCGGGGGAGCGCTTGGACGCGGCCACCTCCGCCAGCGGCTCCAGCAGCGGAGCATCCGCCGCGTCCAGGCGCAGCAGGCCCCGACGGGCAATGCCCACCATCTCCTCCGCCAGCCGGTACAGCTCGCGCGAGCCCAGCTTTCCAGCCAGCCCCTCGCGGCGCGCGGTGTCGTGGAAGGCCAGGTGCTCGGTGTACGTGAGCTTGGGCAGCAGCTTCTCCGCCTCGTCCAACGCCGTGGCGTCATAGAGGATGCCGCGCCACAGCGCGCCCAGCGCCCCCGTCATCGCCGCGTTCCCGCAGTCCGCGCCACGCACCTCGACGACCTTCTTGAGGCGAACCTCGGGGAAGAGCGTGGAGAGGTGGTCCGTCCAGTCCGCCAGGTCCGGAGGCTGTCCCTCGAAGCCCTGCTCCAGCAACTGTCGGAAGGTGAGCTTCGGGTGCAGGTACTGGCCCTCGCGACGCAGGAAGAGCAGCGGCGCGCTCATCGCCCACTCGACATAGGCCCGGTACGAGAAGGAGCCGTCGAAGAACGCGGGCAGGTAGCCGCAGCGCGTCGGGTCCACTTCGTCCCAGACGCGGTTGCGGAAGGACAGGTAGCCGGAGGGCTTGCCGTCCACCAGGGGACTGTTGGCGTACAGCGCGTTCATCACCGGCGACAGCCGCGCCACCACCACCGTCTTCCGGACACAGTCCGCCTCGTCCGTCCAGTCGAGCGACACCTGTCCGGTGGCCGTCATCAACATCATGTTCAGCGCCAGATTGCCCCGCTCCGGCAGGGTGCGCCGCATCACCAGATATCGCGACTTGGGCATCCACGGCATCGTCCCCGTCGTGCCCGTGGGGCGGTACCCCAGCGTCACCAGCCGCAGCCCCAGCTCCCCCGCCGCCGCCTTCACCTGCTTCAGGTGGGCCAGGTTCTCCGCGTGAGCCTCTCGCGCCGTATGGAAGGGGCTGCCGGACAGCTCGAACTGTCCACCGGGCTCCAGGGAGATGGTGGCCTCGCCGCGCTCCCGCTGGAGGGCGATGACCGGCGACTCGGGCGTCTCCCGGAAGGGGACATAGCCGTCGGGGGCCAGCCGGTTGAGCAGGGCCCCGACTCCGGACGGCCCGTCATACGGAACGGGAGCGTCGGAACCCACGGGGAAGAGCAGCTTTTCGTGCTCCAAACCGAGGCGAAGGTGGCCCTGGGGCTTCTCGGCGGACCGAAAACCCGACACCAGCATGTCGACGGAGGTGATCGGCTCGGAGTTGGCGCGCTTGAGGTCGAGGGACATGAGCGCGCCCTATATAACGTGTAACTCCAGAGCCGCTTTCGATTTGCACACCGGCCCCGCCATGCCCCCCCCATCCCCCGTCCCTTCCATCTCCCCGCAGCCCCGCCTGACCGACTTCTTCCAGGGGCTGGGCCTGCTCGGCCGGGCCTTCGGCCTCATCTTCCGCTCCCGGCGCCTTTTCGTCCTGTCCGCCGCGTGCGCCGCCGTCACCGCGGTGGCCCTGGTGGGTCTGGCGTGGCTTTTGTGGCACTACGCCCCGGGGGCCCTGGGCTCTTTCTGGACCCAGCCGGAGTCCTGGTACGGCCGGGGGGCCTGGTACACGGTGCTCGTCCTGTCGGGCCTGGTGCTCTGGGTGGTGGGGGCCAACGTCGTGCCTCCGCTCCTGCTCGCCCCCCTCCAGGACCCCCTGTCCGAGGCCACCGAGGCCCTCTGTGGGGGAGGCGACGGTCCGCCCTTCACCCTGGCCAGCTTCGTGCGGGGCATCGCCACCGGGCTCGCGCACACGCTGGCGCGGCTGTTCTTCCTGCTCGCCGGGCTGACGCTCCTGCTGCCGCTCCACCTCATCCCCGGGGTGGGGAGTGTCTTGTGGACGGTGCTCGGCGGCCTGTGGACCATGACCTGGATGGCGGGCGAGTACCTGGCCGCCCCCATGACACGTCACCTCTACCCTTTCGCCGAGGTGAGGCGCATGCTGAGGCAGCGCCGGGCCCTGGGCCTGGGCCTGGGAGCGGGCGTCTACCTGCTCCTCTGGGTCCCCGTGGTGAATACCTTCTTCCTGCCCGTGGCCATCGTCGCCGGGACGCTCCTGTACCGAGGGCTGCGCGAGGCGAACGTCCTGCCGCCTCCGCCCACGAGCAGCCAGGGGGCGTTGCCCTGAAATAAACGCCTCCACCGACTGTCGGTCTCTCCAAGACGGGAACGCAGTGCCCGCCAGGGACGTTCTGCCTCTTCAGCGGAGAGTCGATGCCTTGAAGCACCAGAAAGCCGTGATTAGGCTTGCCCGGCCGCTTCAATGCCCAGCTACCGTTTCAAACGTTCGGATTTTCTAGGCATTTCACGCCACACCCCGGGGCGCGGCGACGCGCTCCAGCTTGGATGAATCACATGCCGCGTTTTCTCCGCCGCATCGCCGCTGTTGCCGTGCTCCTCGGCGCCTGGGCCCTCGTGGGCAACCACCGGGCGCCGATTCCATTGATGATGGGAGCGGCCGAGGCCGGGCAGGGACAAGGCACCTGGGATGGCAGCCTGCCCTCCGCCAAGGGCGAGAAGGCACCTCACGACCTCAACAGCCTTCGCGTGCTGACCAAGGTCATCCTCTACGTGAAGGAAAACTACGTCGACCCCAAGCGCATCAAGCCGAAGGAGATGATGATCTCCTCGCTCGAGTACGTGGAGAAGAGCGTTCCGGACGTGCTGGTGGACGGCAACCCGGAGACGGGCAAGCTGTCGGTCAACGTCAACGGCAAGACGCGCGAGTTCGACATCGGCCACGTCGACTCGCTGTGGAAGATGTCCTTCGCCCTCAAGGACGTGTTCGACTTCCTGTCGAAGAACATGCGTCCCATCGAGGACACGCGCGACATCGAGTACGCGGCCGTCAACGGCATGTTGTCCACCCTGGACCCGCACTCGGTGCTGCTGCGCCCGGAGCTGTACCGGGAGATGAAGCTGTCCACCAAGGGCGAGTTCGGCGGCCTGGGCTTCGTCATCCAGATGCGCGAGGGCAACCTCACCGTCGTCAAGGTGCTGCCCAAGACGCCCGCGCACCGCTCCGGCATCCAGAAGGATGACCGCATCAAGAAGATTGGCGAGGAGTCCACCGTCAACATGGACCTCAACGAGGCCGTGTCCAAGCTGCGCGGCCCGGTGGACAGCCGCATCACGATTACCGTGGAGCGCGACGGCTGGGACAAGCCGCGCGTGATGACGCTGGCCCGCGCGATGATCTCCATCGAGAGCGTCCAGCACAAGATGCTCTCCGGCAACGTGGGCTACATCCGCCTGAAGAACTTCCAGGGCAACACCACCCGCGATTTGGAGTCGGCGCTCGGTGACCTGCGCAAGCAGGCGGACGCCAAGGGCGGCTTCAAGGGCCTGGTGCTGGACCTGCGCGGCAACCCGGGCGGCCTCCTGGAACAGGCCATCCAGGTGTCCGACACGTTCCTGTCCACGGGCACCATCGTCGCGACGGTGGGCCTGTCGGACAAGCTGCGCGAGGAGAAGCGCGCGCGTCCCACCGAGGGCGAGGACACGTATCCCATCGCGGTGCTCGTCAACGCGGGCAGCGCCTCCGCGTCGGAAATCGTGGCGGGCGCGCTGAAGAACCTCAACCGCGCGGTCATCATCGGCCGGCAGACGTTCGGCAAGGGCAGCGTGCAGGTGCTGTACGACTTCCCGGATGACAGCGCGCTGAAGCTGACCATCGCCAAGTACCTGACGCCGGGCGACAAATCCATCCAGGAGGTGGGCATCGTCCCGGACATCCAGCTCGTCCCCACCCGCGTCACCGACGAGCGCGTGGACGTGTTCGCGTCGCGCCGCTCCATGGGCGAGGCGGACCTGGATCAGCACTTCGGCAACCCGGACTCGGCCACCGTCGCGAAGAAGCGCGAGGACGTGTTGGACCGCGAGAAGCCGCGCGAGAGCCTCAAGTACCTGAAGGTGGACCCCAAGCAGCAGGAGAAGCTGGCCACCGCCGCGAAGGAGGAGCCGAAGAAGGATCCGAAGGCCGTCGTCGCGGACAAGGCCGCCGACAAGAAGCCGCATGGGGAGAACGACCCGCTGCTCGACGTGGCGGGCCAGGGCGAGGACCTGGACGACCAGCTGGACGCGGAGTCCCAGGAGGAGATCAAGGAGGACTTCGAGGTGCAGTTCGCGCGGGACTACGTGCTGAAGGCCCCGGCGGCCACCCGTGAGCAGCAGCTCCAGCAGGGCAAGGGCTTCATCGAGCAGAAGCGCCGCGAGGAGGAGACCCGCATCAACGCCGCCATCGCCGCGCTGGGTGTGGACTGGAGCGCCGGTCCCACGCCGAAGAACGTGCAGCTGACGGGCACGCTGACGCCGACGCCGGACACGAAGATTCACGCCGGCGACCTGCTGGAGATGGTGGTGACGGCGGAGAACAAGGGCACCGAGCCGCTCAAGCGCGTGCGCGCCTGGACGGAGAGCGACAACGCCTTCCTGGACCGCCGCGAGTTCCTCTTCGGCGCGCTGAACCCGGGCGAGAAGAAGTCCTGGAAGGTGAAGGTGCGCCTGCCCAAGGACCTCACCAGCCGCCGCGACGACGTGACGGTGCGCTTCTTCGATGACCAGGGCGCGCTGCCGGAGACGCGCGTGTCGGAGCTGAACTTCGCGGAGCTGCCGCGGCCGTCCTTCGCCTTCAACTGGCAGGTGGTGGATGACTGCGCCAGCTGCAACGGCGACGGCACGGTTCAGCGCGGCGAGACGGTGGCGGTGCTGCTCGACGTGACGAACGTGGGCCCCGGCGTCGCGATGGACTCGTTCACGCAGATCAAGAATGGCGGGGACGCGAACATCTTCATCGAGAAGGGTCGCTTCAAGCTGGGCGAGCTGAAGGCCGGCGAGACGAAGACGGCGCGGTTCCAGGTGGAGGTGAAGAAGGGCTACAAGGGCGACACCTTCCCGCTGAAGCTGGCCATCATCGACGAGCCGCTGGAGGAGTTCGTCATGGAGAAGATGGAGCTGCCCGTGAAGGACGCGGCCGTGGCCACGCTGGAGGCGAAGAAGGGCGCGGTGCGCGTCACGGAGAAGACCGAGGTCTTCGGCTCGCCCGTGGAGGGTGCCCGCACGGTGGCGAAGCTGAACGCCACCGCGGTGCTGCCGGTGGAGGCCGCGAACAAGGGCTTCTACCGCGTGGAGCTGGAGAAGGGCCGCTTCGGCTTCGTGCGTGCCCAGGATGCCAAGGAGGTGAAGGCGGGCAAGCCCACCGCGCCGAAGCTGGCCTGGACGACGACGCGCCGTCCGCCGGACATCAAGCTGGACGCGGACCCGTCCGCGGGCGGCCTGGTCGCCAACGGGGAGAAGTTCACCCTGTCCGGCGTCGTGACGGACCCCAACGGCCTCTTGGACGTGTACGTTCTGGTCAACGACCAGAAGGTCTACTTCAAGGGCGTGGACCCGAAGGGTGGCGAGCCGAACACCCTGAAGTTCTCCACCGAGTTCAACCTCAAGGAAGGCAACAACAACGTGCTGGTGGTGGCTCGCGAGAGCACCGACTTCGCCAGCCGCCGCACCCTGGTCATCCGCCGCCGTCCGGCGGAGGTGGCCCAGAAGGTCACCGGCCAGAGCCCCGGTGGGGTGAAGCCGCAGCCGCAGTAGGCGTCTGACGACACGCGGCGCCGCCTTCCGGGCGGCCCCTCCGGTGGGTCCTCTTCAAGAGACTCGTCGGAAGGGCCGCCCGTTTTGTTGACGCTCCTCGCGGGCTGGCGTTAGCGTCCGCCGCTGTGGGGCGCCCCCGGCCGGCGGGTTCCCGGGAGGCGGTGACTCGAATGCGGACGTTCAGTCGGTGGCTCGCCCTGGCGGCGTGTGTCTCGGGAGCGACCGCATACGCGGACGACAACGACCTGCGCATCTCGGACTTTGGTGATCCGAATGCGGCGGATGGCTCCAACGCCGCCGCCAACGCGAACTTCCGCGCCTTCGCCCGCGTCATGGGCGCCGCGATCACCTCGGCGAACCTGATGCCGCCGGAGACGACGGGGCACTCGGCCTGGGCCATCAACGCGGAGCTGTCCGTGGTGTCGCTGCCGGACAGCGTGCGCATCCCCACGGAGAACGTGGACCAGCCCTCCACGGTGCTCATCCCCTCCTTCCACGTGCGCAAGGGCCTGCCCTTCTCGCTGGAGCTGGGCGGGCGCGTGGGCTGGGTGGAGAAGAGCAGCCAGGTGGTGGCCACCGGCGAGGTGAAGTGGGCCGTCAACGAGGGCTTCACGTGGCTCCCGGACGTGAGCGTGCGCGGGCACGCGACGAAGCTGTTCGGCGCCCGGGACCTGAGCCTGACGGTGATGGGCCTGGACATCGGCGTGGGCAAGCAGTTCCCGCTGGGCGGCATGGTGACGCTGACGCCCTACGGTGGCCTGGACCTGGGCTTCGTCGGAGCCACCACCAGCCGCCTCGATTTCGACCCGACGCGCGACTACGAGGACTCGCTCGGCAACGACTCGCGCGAGGCGCTGGACGGCACGGCCAACTACGCGAAGGTGTCCTTCGGCGACAACGTGAATCAGCGCATCTACGGCGGCGTGCGCTTCATCGGCGGCGTGCTCCAGTTGGGCGCGGAGCTGTCGCTCACCCGCACCGGCAGCGTCGAGACGCCTCGCGCGGACAATCCGAACGCGCTCGAGGACCGGGGCCTGCCCGCGGTGTTCGCCTTCAGCACCACGCTGGGCCTGGACTTCTAGGCGCGGGCGGTCAGGCCGCGGCGCGCAGGGCCTCTCGCAGCGCGCCGGGCCGGTTGGTGATGAGGTAGCTGACGCCCATCTGCTCCAGCGCGCGGGCCTTCGTGGCGTCGTCCACCGTCCAGGTGGCCACCCGCAGCCCCGCGGCGCGCCAGGTGGCGACCCGCTCCGGAGTGCAGTCCTCGTAGTAGGGGTGCACCGAGTGGGACGAGACGAGCGGGCTCACCGCGTACGCGTGCACGCCCCAGCGCCGGTCCGGGTCGATGAGGTAGCCCCGCCGCAGCTCGGGCGCGACGGCGAGCAGGCGGAAGAGGCACAGCGGGTTGAAGCTGGAGATGACCACGCGCTCGGCCAGCCCCAGGCGACGCACCAGCTCCGCCACCTTCCGGGAGAGGCCGTCGTCGTCGAACCGGTCGCACTTCAGCTCGATGTTGACGACGAACTGCGACGGCAGCGCCTCCAGCACCTCCTCCAGCAAGGGGATGCGCGCCGGAGCGAAGCCCAGCGCCGTCCCCACGTCCGCGCGGCGCAGCTTCCACCAGGGCGTGTGGCGCACCTCCCAGGGAAGGCGCGCCAGGCGCTCCAGCCGCTCGTCGTGGCAGACGACTACCTCGCCCGAGCCGCACACCATGGCATCCAGCTCCACGCCGTCGGCCCCCTGCCGGGCGGCCTCCGTGAAGGCTTCCAGGGTGTTCTCGGGGGCGTCGGCGGAGGCGCCTCGGTGGGCAAGCAGGAGCATGGGCTCAGTGTGCGCTGGATGAGCCTTCCCGCGCAGCAGAAGTGCGGACGGGCGTCAGCGGGTGGACGCGCGGCTTGCCTCCCCTACCCCTTTGCTGCACTCTGAGTTCATCATGTTGGGCCTTCACCTCGGCGAAATCATCCTCCTCGGCTTCATCCTGCTGGTGGTCTTCTCGGCCGCCCGGATGGGCCAGCTCGGCAACGCGGTGGGCAAGTTCGTCTACTCGTTCCGCAAGGCCTCCAAGGGCGAGGACCTGGTCGACGCGAAGTCGCTGCCGTCCTCGCGCCGGGGCTCCACGGACGCCGAGTTCAGCGAGCCGGATTCAACGCGTCGCCGCTAGTCCGCCCGCCTCCTCTTTTCGCCGCCATTCAGTCGTGCAGGTGACGGGTTCCGCTCGCGGGCTCGGACGCTTCCTCCGGCGCGGGCTGAAGCGAGGCCGCCCCTTCCGCCAGCAGTCGCGCGGCCTGCTCCCTCAGGGACAGGTGCAGCCCGGCGCTCGCGTGGAGCTCGCGCAAGTCACTGGTGTTGAGCAGCGGAACGATTTTCGCGCCGATTTCGGGGGGCAGGTACGGGTTGAAGACGAGCGCGCGGCGCACCGTGTGGCGCACGGACCAGCGGGGAGAGCGCCAGATTTCCAGCAGCGGCTCCGGGCGGGCCGGACGGCGGGCGGCGATGCGCACCACCAGGTCCTCGGTGAGGCGCGGGTTGATGAGGACGTTGCGCAGCACGGACGGGTTGCTGACGGTGGCCAGGCGGGACAGCGTGTCCGGGTCTCTCGTGAGCCGGGCCTGCTGCTTGAGGTGCCCCAGTGACTGGGAGAAGGCGTTGGCGTCCGCGCGCGCGGCGGCGTCCGGGTTCATCTCCCGCTTCGCGGGGCCTTGCGCGAACAGGTCCGCCACCGTGTCGAGCGCCTGCACATGCGCGAGCCTGCGCAGCTCGGTGACGTGGGGGATGTGCTCCGCCTCCTGCGCCAGCGCGGCCAGGAAGTCGGACAGCACACAGGTGGCGGGCTCCCAGCCCTGACGCGAGAGGGAGATGAGGTGCCCCACCAGCTCGTTCGCGTCGAACGGGTCGCCGCGAGACAGCTCCCTCGCGGCGGCCTTGCGGCGCACCTCGGCGCCTCCACCCAGGGCGTGGAGGAACCTGGCGACGTTGCGTGCGTCGTCCAACGAGGGCATGGCGCTTACTCCGTGGGCGCGGCCTGGGCGGGTGCCTGGGAAGGCACGGCCTCCGTGGGGGCGGGGACGGCCTCGGCGGCGGGCGCTGGGACGGCCTCCACCGAGACTTCGAGCCGGAAGCTCCCGAGGGCCGCCGGATACTCATGGAACACGAGGAGGAAGGGCGCGCGGGCCCCGGGCGCGACGGAGGCTGCTCCCGCGTCCAGGCGCTTGCGCAGGGCTTGAGCCGCCTCCGCGTTGCCCACGGCGTGAAGCTCCTCGGGAGTGGCCACCAGGCCCGCGAGCCCCTCGACGGAGCGCACGCGCTGGTCACCGTCGAAGAGCGCGCCGCGCACGCGGACATGGGTCGCCGCGCCGGTCCGGTTCTCCACGTCGCCCCGGATGAAGAAGAGCGGGCGTCCAGACTGCGTCTCGTACAGGCCGTTGGAGACGTCGAGCGCCACCAGCGGCTTGGGCTCGGGGACGAAGAGGGCGCGCAGGCTTTCGGGCGACAGCACCGACAGGTCCAGTCGCCCTTCGCTCAGATAGACGCTGCCCACCGCGCCCAGTCCCACCACGAGCGCGGCGGCCACCACGAGGTTGACGAGCAGCGCCGTCACCTTGCGCGCGCGGCTCGGCGGGCGGCCCTGGGGGATTCCGACGTCCTCCGGCCGGGCCGTGGGCTTGGCCACGGAGACCACGGGCGCGGTGGACATCTGCGGATCCAACTCGAGGACCTCGCGCTGCCCCACCCCTGCCCCGCCAATGCGGCCGAGGGTGACGCCACCGAAGTCCAGGCCCTCGTCCGGAGGAGGAACGTCGTCCAGGAGCGAGCCCGCCGAGTGCGCCTGGGAGTCATCGAGCCCGAGCGAATCATGGGACGAGGAGCCGAACAGCTCGGCGCGCCCGGTGTCGGAGGGCTGTACGCCCGCGTGCTCACCGAAGTCGCCATCCGAGGCGTGGCCGAACAGGTCCTGGGCATCGGGAGGTGAAGCGGGGCCCAGGCCGGCGGACGGCTGTGGCGGACGACCGGGCTTCGTCGCGTCGTCGAGGTCGAGTGACGCGAATGGATCCGCGCCACTCGGCGCCGCCTGAAGCGGAGGACGACCGGGCACCGTCGCATCGCCGAGGTCGAGTGACGCGAACGGGTCCGCGCCACTGGGGGCCGCCTGCGGCGGAGGACGGCCGGGCTTCGTCGCGTCGTCGAGGTCGAGAGATGCGAACGGGTCCGCGTCGCTCGGCGCGGCCTGAAGCGGAGGACGGCCGGGGACCGTCGCGTCTTCGGGCGCGGAGTACGGCGCCGCGCCGCCAGCCGGACGTGCCGACGGGGCGGCCCCCTGGTGAGGAGGACGCCCAGGCAAGGTCCCGCCCTCGGTCCCCAGGAAGGCGGCTCCCGACTGGGCGGCACGCGCGGGCGATGCGGTGAGTGGAGCTCCCGCCGAAACCCCACGGGGCGCGGATGGAGCACCCGTCGCACCCGCCAAGACTCCGGAAGGCACGGCCGCACCCGCCGGAGCGGCACGAGGCGCGGATGCGGCCCCAGGTACTCCCGGCCGGGGCGCGGAGCCGAGCGGCGCTCGCACGTCGGAAGCAGGCACACCCGCGGCGGCCGCACGCTGCGCGGGAGCTTGCGCCACAGCGGCACGAGCACCCGGCGGAGCCCCGGTCGCGGCGGGCGGAGCACTCGGAAGGGCCCCACGCGCGGGGGGCGCCGACGAAGAGAACGGAGGCTGTCCCGTCATCGTCGCGTCGTCGATGTCGATGGACGCGAACGGATCCTCCTCCGCACTGGGTGGAGCCGGCGGAGCCTGGACCGGCGGGCTCCCTGTCACCGTCGCGTCGTCGATGTCGATGGACGCGAACGGATCCTCCTCCACGCTGGGAGGAGCAGGAGGCGGAGCCACCCGCGCGGCGGGAGCCACGGGTCGACGGTCGGCGATGCTCGGCCCCGTCACGGGCGCGGGCAGTGAGTCGAATGGATCCTCCGCCCCTCCCGGCATCGGAGCGGACATGAAGTCCGCGAACGGGTCGTCCTCGCCAGGCCCCAGTGAGCCTGGTGCTGCCCCTCCACCCTGGCGCAGCGCGGCGGGCGGAGGCGGCGGCATGGGCCGACGCGTCATCGCACCCGGTGACGCACCGCGAGGCGAAGCGACTCCCGGGCCCGAACCACCTGGCAGGGGCACCGCGCCCGAGAACATCGCCGCGCCTTCGTCGACGGGAGGCGGCACCGCGCCACCGTACAGCCCGGTCGATGTGTCCACTGGTGGACGAACGGCCTCGGGCGGTGCGGGCAAGGGAACAGCGCCCCCATTGCGCGCCGTGCCGGCGCCGGGCGACTCCGGGGCCTGGAGCGGCGGCCGAGGCATCGGACCGATGCGGGTGGGCTCGCGGAAGACTCCGTCGTCGAGCTCCCCATCCATGCTGTTCCAGGAGGGATTTCCAGACGACGCGGGCTCCGTGCGCGTGGCGGCGACGCCCTGGGCGAAGAAGCCGGGCCGTGTGACTTCCACGCCTTTCGGGTCTGGAGCGGCTCCGAACTCAGCGAACGGGTCGGCCTGCCCGGCCGAGGAGGGAGGCGAGGACGCACCGGCATCCTCCCCGCCATGTTCGCGGGTGACGCGGAACGTGTTCTGACATTTGGTGCAGCGGACCTTGACCCCCTTTTCGGTCACCTTCTCGTCGGGGATCTTGAACCGTGTCTGGCACCGCGCGCACTTGACGATCATTCAGGCCTGGGGGCGGGGACGAGTATAGGGCCACCGGGCGGGTACCGCGAGTCGGGTTCTCGCTGCTTGCTCGCCTCCAACCCCTCTGGTACGAGGTTCGCCCCTGCGAGACTCAGACATGGAAGCTGGCTTTGAGTCGAGCCCAAAAGGGGCGGAGAGACCGATGAGCGAGGCCGAGCAAGCAGGCGCTCCGAGCAAGGAGCCGAAGATCATCAAGCGGTACACGAACCGAAAACTCTACGACACCGTGGAGAGCCGGTACGTGACGCTGGATGAGATCGCCGCGATGATCAAGGAGGGCACCGAGGTGCGGATTGTAGACAACCGCACGAAAGAAGATCTGACTTCGGTCACCCTCGCGCAGATCATCTTCGAAGAGGAGAAGAAGAAGAACCAGATGCCGCTGTCGGTGCTGCGGGAGATCATCCGCCACCCCGGCGAATCCATCTCCGGCTTCATCCAGAAAGAGGTCACTCCCCGCGTCGCCTCCATCCGAGAGGAAGCGGAATCCCGACTCGACAAGCTCCTGCGTCGCGAGGAAGCCGCCAAGGCGGGCCTCCCCGAGACGGCCGTCGAGGAGACCCCGCAGGCCGCCGCCGATGCCGCGGGAGGCCTGTCTCCCGCCGACCTGCTGAAGGCCAGCCAGCGCGCCTTCGAGGACTGGCAGCGGAAGATCGACGAGCGCGTCAAGCACGTCGTCGAGAACCTGACCGGCAACCTCCCCGCCCTGGGCCGCGACATGCAGTCGCTCACCCAGCGGTTGGAAGAGCTGGAGAAGAAGCTCGAGCAGTTCGAGCAGCAGAAGAAGCAGGAGCCCTAGCCGGCTCGCGGTGCCCGCTTCCGCTTCCGGGGAGCGGGCCCGCCGTGGATTTCGGCCGCGATGGCCGCCAGCATCCGCGCCCCCCGACTCCTGGGCGCGTACTCGAAGATGGTCTTCCCGTGGCTCTGCGCCTCGTCCACCTTGACGTCGTAGCCCAGGGGCGTGGTGGCCAGTGAGTCCGGGAAGTACGCCCGGAGCCGGTCCAGAATCGCCGTGGCCAGCGCCGTCTTCCGGTACAGCGTGGGCACCACCTTGGTGACGCCCAGCCCGGGACGTCCCTCCGCCTCCCCCACCTGCCGCACCGTGTCCGCCACCTCCGCGCAGCCATCCAGCGCCAGGTACGTCAGCGCCACGGGCACCACCACCTCCGTGGCGGCGACGAGGATGTTGCGCGTGGTGAGCCCCATGGACGGCGGCGAGTCGAACACGACGGCGTCGTAGCCCGCCTCCCGGGCCGCCTCCAGCCTGTCCGCCAGCCGGTGGGCCCGTCGCGCGTCCCCCGCCACGGCGAGGGGGAAGTCCGCCATCTCCTTGTACGAGGGCAGCACGTCCAGGCCGGACACGGCCGAGGGATACACCACGTCCCGGAGGCGCACGGCGTCGTCGGTCAGCAGGTGGAAGACGTTGCGAGGCAGCGTGCGCACGTCCAGGCCCAGGGCCTTGCCGGCGTGGCCCTGGGTGTCCAGGTCCACCAGCAACACCCGCAAGTCCCGCTCCCGCGCGAGCCACGCGGCGGTGTTCACCGCCAGCGTCGTCTTGCAGGTGCCGCCCTTCTCGTTGATGAAGGCGATGCGCCGCATGGGCCTTGGACTCCCCGGCTCGCTTCCGGGTGCTTACTTCTTCGACGACGGCGCCTTCTGCGCCAACAGGGTGTCCACCTTGCTCTCCACCGACGCGAGCAGCCGCTCCAGGTCGTCCACCTTCGAGCGAAGCTGCTCCAGGTCCGCGGTGGACGGCAGGTTCATGGCCGACAGCGCCGAGCGCAGCGCGCTGTCCAGCGTGCCCTTCGCGGCCAGCGAGCTCGACACCAGCGTCTGCACCGTCGACACGAACTTCTCGTTCGACAGGAGCTGCTGCGCCAGCTTGCCGACGCGCTCCTCGCCCGTCTCCACGAGCTTCTTCATCACCGGGTTGTTCTTGAGCATGGGAACCAGGAGCTTCACCCGTGCGGGAGCCCCCCGCCATCGGGACGTCAGGAAAAAGACGCCGCACTCTGCGAGGGGGCAACGCGACGTGTCAAGTTGGGCACCTCCTCCTGGCCAAACGCGTTGACTCCGGGAGACACGGTTCCTACGGTTCGCCGCTCTCTTATGGCAGGGCTCCTGGACAAGCGGTTGTGGGTCGTCTCCGGCAAGGGCGGCGTGGGCAAGAGCACGGTTGCCGCGGCGCTCGCCCTTCGCTCGGCGCGCGCGGGGCGTAGGACGCTGGTGTGCGAGGTGAACACGCAGGAGCGCATCAGCCGCTTCCTGGAGCACCCCGCCGCGGGCCCCGAAGTGAAGCTGCTGGAGGAGAACCTCTGGGCGGTGGACGTGCGCCCGCAGGAGGCCATGCGCGAGTACGGCCTCATGGTGCTGCGCTTCGAGGCCCTCTACAAAACCGTCTTCGAGAACCGGCTGGTGCGCTACTTCCTGCGCTTCATCCCGTCCCTCCAGGAGCTCGTCCTGCTGGGGAAGATCATGTACCACCTGCAGGAGAAGCTGCCGGACGGACGGTGGCGCTTCGACACCATCGTCCTGGACGCGCCGGCCACGGGCCACGCCATCTCCTTCCTCAGCGTGCCGCAGGTGCTCGTGCAGACGGTGCCCCAGGGGCCCATGTCGCGCGAGGCGCAGAAGATGAGGGACTTGCTGGTGGACCCGGCGGTGACGGCGGCGGTGCTGGTGGCGCTCCCGGAGGAGATGCCGGTGAACGAGGCGCTGGAGCTGCACGCCGCGCTGAAGGACAAGGTGCACATCCGCACGCACGCGGCGGTGCTCAACCAGGCCATTCCGGAGCGCTTCACGGAGGCGGACCTGGAGGCGCTGGCGGGCCACCCGGAGCTGCACCGCGTGGCGCAGGCGAACCACGACCGCGCCTCGCTGACGGTGCTCGCGGGCACCAAGCTGGAGCGCAACCTCCACGCGCCGGTGTTCAACGTCCCCCGGCTGTACCTCCCGACCTTCGGGCGGGACGCGATTGAACAGGTCATGGGCCACCTCGAAGCACTGGTGATGGGGGACAAGTGAGCACGACGGCTCTGGGTCCCGCGCTCGCCAAGAAGCGCGTCCTCATCTGCGTCGGCTCCGGCGGTGTCGGAAAGACGACGGTGGCGGCCACCCTGGGCCTGCGCGCGGCGGTGGATGGCCGCGACAGCCTGGTGTGCACCATCGACCCGGCGAAGCGCCTGGCCAACTCGCTGGGCCTGTCCGCGCTGGGCAACGCGGAGACGCAGGTGCCGGCCTCCGCGCTGGAGCCGCTGGGCGTGACGGCCCGCGCGTCGCTCCACGCGATGATGCTGGACATGAAGCAGACGTGGGATGACCTCATCACCCGCGTCGCTCCGCCCGACCAGCGCGAGCGCATCCTCGCCAACCGCTTCTACCAATCGCTCTCCACCGCCCTGGCCGGCAGCCAGGAGTACATCGCCATGGAGAAGGTGTGGGAGCTGCGCCGCAAGGGCGAGTACGAACTCGTCGTGCTGGACACGCCGCCCACCGCGCACGCGCTGGACTTCCTCGACGCGCCCAACCGCGTCCTGGACTTCCTGGACAATGAGGCGGCGAAGTGGCTGCTGGCCCCCGCGCTGAAGGCGGGCAAGCTGGGCATGTCGCTGTTCAACCGCAGCGGCTACGTGCTGCGCGCGCTGTCCAAGTTCACCGGCACGGAGATGCTCCAGGAGCTGTCCAGCTTCATGCTCTCGCTGTCCGGCATGAACGAGGGCTTCCGCGAGCGGGCGCGCGGCGTGAGGGCGCTGCTGGAGGATGCGTCCACGGGCTTCGTGCTGGTGACGAGCCCGCACCCCGAGCGCATGGATGAAGCCATCCACTTCAGCACCCTGTTGAAGCAGCACCGCATGGAGGTGGTGGCGCTGGTGGTGAACCGCGTCCACCCGCTGCCCACCGAGGCCATGTGGCAGGACGCGGCCACGCTGACGCCCACCCGCCGCGCCAAGGTGGAGGAGACGCTGCGCGAGTTGCAGGTGCTCGCCGAGCAGG
Organism: Myxococcus eversor; assembly: GCF_010894455.1. Classification (GTDB taxonomy): domain Bacteria; phylum Myxococcota; class Myxococcia; order Myxococcales; family Myxococcaceae; genus Myxococcus; species Myxococcus eversor. Next base: position 346,283 of record NZ_JAAIXY010000006.1, read on the forward strand.
ATGGACGTGGCATCGCCCAGCTCCAGGCCGCCTGCCCGGGCATCCCCCTGATTCAGGTGCCGCGCTTCGGGCTGGACGTGCACGACATCACCAGCCTCTGGCAGACGGGCCGCTTCCTGCTCGGCGACGACACCTTCTGACGCGAGGTCCGCCCGACGAGCGACCAGCCGAGGCGGCGCGGAGCGGGGGGACGCATTAAACTGGGCGCGCCCACCCGCGCGGTGGGAACTCCGAGGGACTGGGCGTTGTCCTGAGGCGGCAGGGCAGGAGGCGCATTCCGTGACGGGAAGCGAGCGAACGTACATGTCGGTCAGCCGGTGGTGGTGGGTGGTCGCCCTGGGACTGGGCGTCACCGGATGTCGGACGACGGGCGCCGCCGCGCGTCCGGAGTCCTCCGAGACGGGCCCCGTGAAGCAGGAGCTCCAGTTCGACGCCGTGACGGTGACGGCGGACCTGGAGCTGGACAAGCTCAACGACGAGGAGCTGTTCGCCGGAGGGACGTCGGCGTTCGCGGCCAACGACTTCAAGCAGGCGGCGCGCTACTTCGGCCGGCTGGTGGACTTCCACCCCAACAGCCAGCACCGCCGCGCTTCCCTCTACAATGCGGGCCTCGCCCACCAGCGCCTCAAGGAGTGGGAGGAGGCGGGGCACCGCTTCTCCGAGCTGGCGGACCCGGCCAGGGGCCAGGGCGACGCGCTGGACGCGTCCTTCCGCGTGGCGGAGACGCAGTACCACCTGGAGCGCTACGACGAGGCCATCGCGGTGCTGACCACCGTGGCCGAGCGCGAGGACCTTCCCGCCAACCGCCGCATCGAGGCGCGGGTGCAGCAGGGCGTCTGCGAGCTGGAGGCGGGCCGCACCGACGCCGCGGAGGCGACGCTGCGCAAGGCCATCTCCTCCTACGAGGCCCTGGCCGACAAGGACGAGGTGGACGACTACTTCCCCGCGCAGGCGCACTTCTTCATGGGGGAGCTGTACCGGCTGCACTACGAGAACGTGAAGCTGGACCCGGCCAAGGGCGCCGACAAGCTCGCCGAGGACCTCAACTACAAGGCGGAGCTGCTCCTGTCCGCGCAGGGCCACTACCTGCGCTCCATCCGCGTGGGCAACGGCTACTGGGCCACCGCCGCGGGCGCGCAGATTGGCGCGATGTACGAGGACCTCTACGCGCAGATGGTCAGCTCCCCGGCTCCCTCGGAGCTCAACGCCGAGGAGGCCGTCGTCTACCGCCAGGAGCTGCGGAAGAAGATTCGGGTGCTGCTCACCAAGTCCATCAACATCTACGAGCGCACGCTGGAGACGGCCGAGCGCATCGGCTCGCAGAGCGCCTTCGTGGACCGCACGCGTGAGAGCCTCGCCAAGGTGAAGGCACTGCTGCTGGCGGACGCGGAGGGAGAGCCCGCTCCCGCCCCGCCCGCCTCCGAGCAGGAGCCCCATACGTAGAGCGGAGGAGCCCCCTGGCTGGGCAGCCAGGGGCCGCGCGGCGTAGCCTGGGGCCCTCGCATGGAGCCCCTCTTCACGCCCGAGCAACTGGCGGAGATTCACGCCTACCACCTGCCCTATTACGTCCGGGCCGCGGTGGACCCCTTCGCGCGGCTGGCCCTGCTGGCGCTGCTGCTGGGCGTGCTCGTCCGGCCCTTCTTCCGCATGGCCACGGCGTTCGCCGCGGGCCTGGAGCGCCGGCTCGGCTTCCTGCGCACCGCGCCCGTCAGCCGCGCCTTCTTCAGCGCCATGGACCGGCTGTGGGGTGAGCCGGGCTGGGGCGCGGCCGTCATCTTCGCGTTGATGACGGACCTGTTCGTGAAGCTCGTCTACGCGCCCGTGGACATCTGGTTCGCGTACACGCTGGAACACCAGCACGGCATGTCCAACTACACCCCGGCCGCCTTCGCCCGGGACATGCTCAAGGGTCACCTGCTGGGCGCGCTCGCCATCGCCGCGCTCGTCATCGGCCTGTACGGACTGGCCCGTCGCACGCGGCGCTGGTGGTGGATTCTGGGCGTGCCCGTCGCCCTCCTCCTGCTCGTCTCCTCCGCGTTGGACCCCTACCGGGGCCGCCTCTACTTCGAGCAGCAGCCCCTCCCCTCGGGCCCTTTGCGCACGCGGATGACGGAGCTGATGACCCAGGCGGACATCGCCTTCTCCGACGTACTGGTGGAGAAGACCTCCATCGCCTCGCGCCGGCTCCAGGCGTACTTCGCGGGCCAGGGCCCCACGCGCACCATCGTCCTCAACGACATCATCCTGCAGGAGCTCACCGAGGACGAGGTGCTCGCCGCAGTGGCCCACGAGGCCGGCCATGTGCACGAGCCGAAGTGGCCCGGCCGCATCGCCTCCTCGCTGGCGCTGGTGGCGCTCCTCTTCGCCATCGACCGGATGCTGCGCGTGGCGTCCGCGCGCGGCTGGTTCGGCACCACGCGCTTCGCGGACATCCGCACCCTCCCCCTGCTCTCCCTCCTGCTTTCCGCCGTCCTGCTCGTCGGCGGCCCCATCGCCGGGGCCTTCTCCCGCGAGCGAGAGCGCGAGGCGGACCGCTATGCCCTGCGCCTCACCCATGACGTCGACGCGTTCCGCCGCATGCTGGTGAAGGCCGCCCGCGTCAACAAGATGGACCCCCAGCCCCCCCGCTGGGTCGTCCTCAAGGGCCAGAGCCATCCCCCCATTGGCGAGCGGCTGGCCGACCTGCCTCACCCCTGACACGACACGAAAAAGCGGCCGGCAGGTGGGCTCCCCCTTTTCCCGTTCCCTCTCCACCCGAGCCCACCCGCCGACAGCCGCCACCGGGCCACTCCCCCGAGCGCCGGCGGCACTTCCCCCCACTCCCTTCCGCCCCACTACGGCTGCTGGGCGTCCTGCTTCAGCTTCTCCACCGCCGCCAGGGTGATGGACTTCACCAGCGCCCTCGCCCGCCGCCCCGCCGCCGTTTCACCGTGCGGGTCCACCTCCACCGCGTTGGACAAGTCCGTGAAGCCCTGCCGCTCCCCCTTGCGCAGGTACAGCTCCCCCCGATTCGCCAGCGCCACCGGATGACCGGCATCCCTCGCCAGCGCCGCGCTGTACTCCGCGATGGCTTCCTCCAGCCTCCCGAGCTTCTGGTACACGGTGCCCAGCGCCGCGTGAGCCCCCGCGTCCCTCGGGTTCCCCACCACCAGTCCCTCGAAGAGGATGCGCGCCTCCTCCAGCCGCCCCGCCGCCGCCAGGTCACATCCCACCTGCGCAATCGCCTTCGCCTCTTCGAAGGTCATCCCCTCCACCTCCGCCCACGTCGCCTCCCCCCTCGCGAAGGACCGCATCCGCTGCACCGCTCCGCTCTCCATCCGCATCGCCACTGCCGCCTCGTGTTTGATGACGCGTCCCATGGGCCCCTCAGGCGCCGCGCAGGTTGGAGATGGCCGTCTTCGCCATCTCGTTGAACTTCGCCGACATGTTGCTCATCAGGTCGAACATGGATTTGCGCTTCTCCAAGAGCCGCTGAAGCCGCAGCTCCAGCTCGCGCATGTTCCCGTCCAGCGTCGCGGCCTTCTTCTTGTCGGCGTCCGACGTGCCCAGCGCCGCGCGGTCCTCCCCAGCGCTCGCCATGCTGTCCATGACCTGCAGAATCTCCGCGTCCGTCTCCGTGGAGATGGCGCCGAGGATGGCCTGCACCTTGTCCTCGATGCTCATGTTCGGGTTGTCGACGATGGAGCGCGCGCTCGACACCTTCGTCGGCGACGTGCCCGGCTTTCCGCCCCCCGACAACTCCAGCTCCGCCTTCACGTCCAGCCACCCGATGATGCCGTCGCGGCCGTCGATGCCCGCCGCCATCTCCAGCCGGTCGAAGTACTCCGGGTGGTCCTTGAAGAACTGCGCGGCCTTCTTCAGCGTCGAGGACGCCGCGGGATTCGCCAGCAGCGCCGCCATGTCCTCGCGCGTGACGCGGTCATCCTTCGTTCCCGCCGCCGTGTCGAACGTGCCCCAGTTGTCGCGCAGCACCGCCACCGCATCCAGGTACTCGCGAAAGTCCGGGTCCTTCGACGTGGGCGGCTTGCCACCGCCACCCACGGGGCCCTGCCCGCCCCCCGTCCCCGTCCCCGGCGTCGGCCCCGTGCCCGGCGTGGGCGGACGCGGACCCGGTGAAGGAGTGCCCGGTGAAGGAGTGCCCGGCGACGGACCTCCCGTGGAGGGAGGACGCGTGCCCGGCGTCCCCGTCGAGGGCGGACACGTCTCCGCCTCGGGCTTCGGAGTCCGCGGACGCTCCGGCCGGCCGTAGCGAGCGAACTCCTCGCCCACGCGCTTCAGCTCGGAGCGCACTCCCGACAACTTGATGCGGTCGTCGTTGTACAGCTTCCCCACCACCGGCATGAACCGCGCGAGCAGCCCGCTCGAGTCCACCCGCTCGAACAGCGCGGCGTTCTCCGTCAGGAAGCGGGCCGCGCTCCGCAACTGCGGGGACAGGCTCATGTCATTGGCCGCGCGCCGCAGCTCCTCCTTCGACAGCGAGCCCGACTTCTTCCCATCCGCGAGGTCCAGCTGGTCGAAGTTCGCCTCGAGCACCTTCAGCGCGGCCTCGTAGTCCAGCATCTTCGGGTCCAACGCGCTGGTGCCGGTGGGAAGGATGGGCGCATAGCCCTCCGTCTTCGCCGCGCCACTCGCTGCCGCGTACTCCGTCTTCGCCGCCGGATTCTTCTTCAGGTCCTCCGCCACCCCCACCGCGCCGCTCGCCGCCAGCAACACGTTGCCCGTCGCCACACCCTCCACCGTCTTGATGGAGTGAGAGATGAGGGGCGTCATCCCCCGCGTGTCACCCGCGCCCTCCACCGCCGTGCCCTCGGGGCTGGCCAGCAGGTTCGTCGCGCCCTTCAGAAAGTCCACCATGAGCCCTCCCGCGCGGCGTGTTGGAAGCAGTGCCGCGCGATGGGCAGAGGGGGTTGCAGCGGGGATGCCGCCCGGCGGCTCGGATGGCGTCGCAGCGAATTCCGTCGGTTAGCCTGACTGACAGGCGAGGCGCGTCCCCGACGTCGGACGGAGCGGTCCGCGACGAAGGATGCGGTTAAGGTCCGGCGGCACATGCGCACCTTCGGTTTGGACTACGGAACCAAGACCATCGGCGTGGCCGTCTCGGATGGCCTGGGCCTCACCGCCCAGGGCGTCACCACCATCCGACGGACCTCGCTCAAGGCGGACCTCGCCGTGCTCGGCGCCCTGGCGCGCGAGCACGAGGTGGACCGCATGGTCATCGGACTGCCGCTCAACATGGACGGCTCCGAGGGCCCGCGCGCGGAGGCCTCGCGCAAGTTCGCGGACGCGGTGACGCAGGCGCTCGGCGTCCAGGTGGAGCTGTTGGACGAGCGGCTGTCCACCGTGGCCGCCACCCGCACGCTCCTGGAAGCGGACGTCAGCCGCGCCCGCCGCAAGGAGGTCATCGACCAGGTGGCCGCGCAGTTCATCCTCCAGGGGTGGCTGGACGCCCGCCGGCCCCCTGACACGGCGATGCACGCGGATGACTACGACGACTACGACTCGGAGCCGTCGGAGTGAAGAAGGCCCTCGTCGCCGTGCTCGTGCTCGCCGTCCTCGCGGCGGCGGGCGTGGGAGGCTGGTACTTCCAGCAGTCGCGCCACCTCTCGGAGTTCGCCGCGACGCCCACCGCGTTGCCCGCGCCCGTGACGGTGGACATTCCTCCCGGCACGGGGCCTCGCGCGCTCGCGCGGCTGCTGGCGGACCGGGGCGTGGTGACGGACGCGGAGCTGTTCTATCGCTACCTGCGCCGCGAAGACCTCGGCCCTCGGCTGAAGGCCGGTGAGTACGAGTTCGAAGGCCCCCTCACGCCGGCCCAGGCCGCGGAGAAGGTCGCCTCGGGTCAGGTGAAGCTTCACCGCTTCACCGTGCCGGAGGGACTGCGCGCCGAGGAAATCCTTCCGTTGCTCGGGGCCTCCGGACTGGGGCTCGACCTCCGGAAGCTGGAGGCCTTCACCACCGACGCGGCCTTCCTGCGCGAAGCGGGCGTGCCCGCGAAGTCCATCGAGGGCTTCCTCTTCCCGGACACATACACCTTCGCCAAGGGCGTCCGCGAGGAGGCCGTGCTCGGGAAGATGGTGGCGCGAGCCCTGGAGGAGTACCGGAAGGCGGACGCGGCGCGAAAGCCCGGCGTGAAGCTGGGCCTGCTGCAGACCTTCACGCTCGCCTCCATCGTGGAGAAGGAGACGGGCGCGCCCGAGGAGCGGCCTCGCATCGCCTGCGTCTTCCACAACCGGCTGCGCAAGGGCATGCGCCTGGAGACGGACCCGACGGTGCTCTACGCCATGCGCCTGTTGCGCGGCGTCTTCACGAAGAACCTCACCCGCGAGGACCTGCGGACGCTCCACCCGTACAACACCTACAAAGTCGCGGGCCTGCCGCCAGGACCCATCGCCAGCCCGGGCGCCGCGGCGCTCCAGGCCGCGCTCGCGCCACAGGACTGCGAGGACCTCTTCTTCGTGTCGCGCAACGACGGCACCCACGTCTTCTGCCCCACCTATGACTGCCACCAGGCGCTCGTGAAGCAATGGCAGGTCGAGTACTTCCAGAAGCAGCAGGCGACGCCCCGGAAGCCCTGAGGCCTTCGCGCCACTACGGGCGGCGACGGTACACGTGCAGCGGCGCGGTGAAGCCGTCGACCTCGTCGTAGGCGACGCCGTCCAGCGTCAGCGTGCGCCCCTCCAGCTTCACACCGGGGTCCTTCACCAGCGAGCCCTGGTCGAAGCGCACCAGCGTCTCCGGCCGAGCCTCCGCCAGCAGCTTGCGGAACGTGTCCCAGCGCACGCGGGCGATTCTCTCCTCCGGCAGCCCGGAGAAGAAAGCCACCTGCAGGTCCATGTAGCTGGGGTCGTCGTCGAGGGCCAGCGAGCCACCCTTCTCGGCCACCTGCTCCTTCACGTGGTCCGCCACCTGCATCACCGGCACCGGGTTGGTCGACGTGGGGCTCACCGGCCGCAAGGAGTTCTGCAGCCGTCCCTCCGCGCGGAACGTGTACAGGCCCATGGCCACCGGCAGCACCACCGCCAGCACCGCCGTCACGCCCAGCACCCCCTTGCGCAGCCCCTCGCCCCTGCTGCCCACCAGCGCCGCGAAGCCGAAGGCCACGAACACCGGCAGCACCGCCAGCTGCGTCACCGTGAAGCGCCCCAGCGGGACGAAGTTCAAGAGCACCACCGCGCGGAACGTGAAGTACGCGGTGGGCACCACCGCCGTCGCCACCAGCCAGCGCGTGTCCGGGCGCGCCTTCCACGCCTTCACCATGCCCACCATGCCCAGCAGCGCCACCCCCGGCGTCAGGGTGAGCAGCGCCACCCCGGGCCAGAAGAAGAGCTGTTGCAGGCGCCATCCGATGGCGGCTCCCGAGCCCGCTGACGACGTCACCCAATCCCGATGGAACGCCTCCACCGCCTTCACGGGGAAGAACGGGTCGCCGTGCATCAGCTCGTTGCCCTGCATCCACAGCAAGGGGAACGGCAGGCACGCCAGCCCGAAGCCCACCGCGCGCGTCACCGACGCCACCTTGTCCTCGCTGCTGAAGAGCAGCGCCACGCACATCAACGGGATGTACATCCACGCGTCGTAGCGCAGCGCGCACGCGAGATTGAGCATCAGCGCGGCCTGGAACAGCGGCGCGAAGCGGTTCTCCTCCACGGCCTCCGCGTACAGCGCGAAGGCGGCCAGCATGAAGAACAGCGACACCGCCTCGCTGCCCGCCGTGGTGGAGAACTGCAGATGCATGCCCCACGCGGCGAAGGCCAGCCCGCCCGCCACGCCCGCGCGCCAGCCGAACAGCCGCCGCGTCAGCGCGAACAGCGGCACCACCGACAGCACGCCGAACAGCAGGCTCACCACGCGCCCCGCCACCTCCCGGTCGAACACCGACAGGGCCACGCCCACCAGGTACAGGTGCAGCGGACCGAACTGGTACGCGCCATCACCGTACGCGGTGATGAGGTGCGGCTCGCGCAGCCAGCGCTCCGCCAGCTCCGTGCGCACCACCGCGTCGCCGTAGAGGTTCTCGTTGACGAAGAACACCACCAGCCGCGGCAACAGGGCCACCACCAGCAGGACCCCCAACAACCAGCGCGTGCTCGGCTCGTGCGCGGGAGTGGGGACCGCCGCCAGGCTCGGCACGGGGGACGAAGGGTGGGAGACGGGGGTAGGTGCGGTCGCCATGACGCGCGGGAGGATACGCAGGCACGGCCCAAAGCCAAGCTGGCGACCCTGGCTTCTCCCACTCCAGGCCCCTCCCCCTCGGCGCGGCCCGCCCCGGAACGCGCGAGGCCTCACCGTGCGTGTGCCTCCACCGGGGCCGCCCAGCGTGCGGAAACGGGCGAATGTATCACCCTCCAGGCCCGGGTCGCCCGCCTGGTCGCCGCTATTTCCTCGCACGGGTGCAAACCCTGGCGCCGACATGTGGAGCGAACGGAGACGCCGCCCCACAACCAGCGGACAATTGGCGCTCGGCAGGCGCCCGGAAACCCCCTCAGGCGTTCAATACCCTTCGCGTTCGGGGGGGGCATCTACCCCCTCGCGGGAGCGGCCCTATAATCACCTCTGCCTCTTCACCCCGTGAAGGGGGCGCGCCTGGTCGGCGTCCAGCCCCTGACACGAGCGTAACGCGCGGTCCCATTCCGCGGCGGGGTCCCGAATTGGCTGCAGGGCTGTCGTGCCTGGGACCTCGGCGGGATGGTTGTGGAATGGCAATCCAGCCCTCCAGGTTCACCATTCTGGCCCCCTCGGGTGTGAACATTTCGCACCCCTGGCCGGCCCCCGAGGGAGAGACATGAAGGACGCTGAAAAGGGTTCGTGGGTCTCCAAAATCGCCGCGCTCCAGGACGCGAAGACCTACGCAGAGCTCACCTGGGAAGGCTCTTTCGAGGACTACCTCGAAGTGGTCCGCAAGAACCCCAAGGTGACACGCACCGCCTTCCAGAGGATCTACGACATGATCCTCAGCCACGGGAAGACGGAGTACATCGACAACAAGAAGAAGCTCATCCGCTACCACTTCTTCAGCGACGAGAAGTTCGGCGGCCGCGACGCCATCTTCGGCCTGGACGTGCCGCTGATGAAGCTGGTGAACGTCTTCAAGTCCGCGGCCCAGGGCTACGGCACCGAGAAGCGCGTCATCCTGCTGCACGGCCCCGTCGGCTCCTCCAAGTCCACCATCGCCCGCCTGCTCAAGAAGGGCACGGAGGACTACTCCAAGACACCCGAGGGCGCCGCGTACACCTTCTCCTGGACCACCGACAAGAAGCTGCCGGATGGCACCACCGTGAAGGAGAAGATGAAGTGCCCCATGAACGAGGAGCCGCTCAACCTCGTTCCCCGGGAGTGGCGCGCCAAGGTCTACGCGGAAATCTCCCCGCCGGAGTCCGGCCACACGATTCCGGACGGCTCCGAGCTGTGCCCCGCGTGCCGCTTCGTCTTCAAGGACCTGATGACGCAGTACCACGGTGACTTCGCCCGGGTGATGGACCACATCCACGTCCACCGGCTCGTCTTCAGCGAGAAGGACCGCGTCGGCATCGGCACCTTCCAGCCCAAGGACGAGAAGAACCAGGACTCGACCGAGCTCACCGGCGACATCAACTACCGCAAAATCGCCGAGTACGGCTCCGACTCCGACCCGCGCGCCTTCAACTTCGACGGCGAGTTCAACATCGCCAACCGCGGCATCATCGAGTTCGTCGAAGTGCTCAAGCTGGACGTCGCGTTCCTCTACGACCTGCTCGGCGCGTCGCAGGAGCACAAAATCAAGCCGAAGAAGTTCCCGCAGACGGACATCGACGAGGTCATCCTCGGCCACACCAACGAGCCCGAGTACAAGAAGCTCGAGAACAACGAGTTCATGGAGGCCTTGCGCGACCGTACGGTGAAGATTGACGTGCCGTACATCACCAAGCTCGCGGAAGAGGTGAAGATCTACGAGAAGGACTTCAACTCCCGCGCCATCAAGGGCAAGCACATCGCCCCGCACACGCTGGAGATGGCCGCCATGTGGGCCGTCCTCACCCGCCTGGAGGAGCCCAAGAAGCACAACCTCTCCCTCCTCCAGAAGCTCAAGCTCTACAACGGCAAGACGCTCCCCAACTTCACCGAAGACAACATCAAGGAGCTGCGCAAGGAGAGCAACCGGGAGGGCCTGGAGGGCATCTCTCCGCGCTACATCCAGGATAAAATCTCCAACGCCCTGGTGAGCGACAAGGGAGACGGCTGCATCAACCCCTTCATGGTCCTCAACGAGCTGGAGGCGGGCCTCAAGACGCACTCGCTCATCAGCAACGAGGACGCGCGCAAGCGGATGAAGGAGCTGCTCACCTCCGTGAAGCAGGAGTACGAGGACATCGTCAAGAACGAGGTCCAACGCGCCATCTCCGCCGACGAGGACGCCATCGGCAAGCTGTGCGGCAACTACATCGACAACATCAAGGCCTACACCCAGAAGGAGAAGGTCAAGAACAAGTACACCGGTCTCTACGAGGAGCCCGACGAGCGCCTGATGCGTGCGATTGAGGAGAAGATAGACATCCCCGACAGCCGCAAGGATGACTTCCGCCGCGAAATCATGAACTACATCGGCGCGCTGGCGGTGGAGGGGAAGACCTTCAACTACCGGACGAACGAGCGGCTGCACAAGGCGCTGGAGCTGAAGCTGTTCGAGGACCAGAAGGACAGCATCAAGCTCAAGAACCTCGTCTCCTCCGTCGTGGACAAGGAGACCCAGGAGAAGATCGACCTGGTGAAGGACCGGATGATGAAGAACTACGGCTACTGCGAGATCTGCTCCACCGACGTGTTGAACTTCGTGGCGAGCATCTTCGCCCGCGGCGACGCGAAGGAGTAACCACCTCAGGAGAAGGGCGAGCCGTCGTGACCTTGAAGATCCACCAGGACCACTCCCGCTTCAAGCAGATCGTCCGCGGGAAGATCAAAGCCAACCTGCGCAAGTACGTGCAGAAAGGCGAGATGATTGGGAAGAAGGGCAAGGATGCCATCAGCATCCCCATTCCCTTCATCGACATCCCTCGCTTCAAGTACGGCCACAAGGAGCAGGGCGGCGTCGGACAGGGCGAGGGTGAGGTGGGTCAGCAGCTCGGCCCCGGGGCCGTGGAGCCCGGGGAGGGACACCAGGCCGGCCAGGGCGAGGGAGACCACGCCCTGGAGGTGGACGTCACGTTGGAGGAGCTGGCGCAAATCCTGGGCGAGGAGCTCCAGCTCCCCAACATCGAGCGGCGTCAGAACGAGCGGCTCGTCACCCAGAAGATTCGCTACACCGGCATCAACACCACCGGTCCGGAGTCGCTCCGGCACTTCAAGCGCACCTTCAAGCAGGCCCTGCGGCGGCAGATCGCCGCGGGCACCTACGACGCCGCGCGCCCGGTCATCATCCCCACGCGAGAAGACCGCCGCTACCGCAGCTACAAGCTCCAGAACCTGCCGGAGACCAACGCGGTCATCATCTACATGATGGACGTGTCCGGCTCCATGGGTGACGAGCAGAAGGAGATCGTGCGCATCGAGAGCTTCTGGCTCGATACGTGGCTGCGGCACCAATACAAGGGCCTGGAGGCGCGCTACATCATCCACGACGCGGTGGCGCGCGAAGTGGACCGCGACACCTTCTTCCATACCCGCGAGTCCGGCGGGACGATGATCTCCAGCGCCTACAAGCTCTGCCGCGACATCATCCTGTCGGACTACCCGAAGAGCGCGTGGAACATCTACCCGTTCCACTTCAGCGACGGTGACAACTGGAGCGCGGACGACACGCGCCAGTGCATCGAGATGCTGCGCAACGACGTGCTGCCCAACGTCAACCAGTTCGCCTACGGACAGGTGGAGTCCCCCTACGGCAGCGGTCAGTTCATCAAGGATTTGCGCGAAGCGGTGGGAGACACGCCCAACGTCGCGCTCAGCGAAATCGCGGACAAGGACGCCATCTACGCGTCCATCAAGGACTTCCTCGGCAAGGGCCGCTGACGTCTGGCCTCCCCCACGTGCCCCTCGGAGCGACTTCCCGATGCCCAAGAGCCTCACACCCCGCCTCGCCGCGCTGAGGGATGAAATCCACGGCTACGCGAAGGAGTTCGGCCTCGACTTCTTCGACACCGTCTTCGAGATGGTGTCCTACGACGAGATGAACATGGTGGCCGCCTACGGCGGCTTCCCCACGCGCTACCCCCACTGGCGCTGGGGCATGGAATACGAGCAGCTCGCCAAGGGCTACGAGTACGGGCTCAGCAAAATCTACGAGCTCGTCATCAACAATGACCCTTGCTACGCGTACCTGATGGAGAGCAATCCGGAGGTGGACCAGAAGCTGGTCATGGCCCACGTCTACGGACACTGCGACTTCTTCAAGAACAACTTCTCCTTCCGCCACACCAACCGGCGGATGATTGACGAGATGGCCAACCACGCCACGCGGGTGCGCCGCTGGGTGGACAAGATTGGCGTGGAGAAGGTCGAGGACTTCATCGACCGCACGCTCAGTCTGGAGAACCTCATCGACCAGCACTCGCCCCACATCCGGCGCAACCCGGACCCCAAGCGCGCGGCGGACGAGCTCAAGGCCAATGAGGGCGTGGAGGGCTTCAAGGTCGGCCGCGAGTACATGCGCGGCTACATCAACCCGTCCGAGTTCCTCGACTCCCAGCGCAAGAAGGTGGAGGACGAGAAGCAGCGGGCCAAGAAGTTCCCCGAGCGCCCCCAGCGCGACGTGCTGCTCTTCCTCCTGGAAGAGGCGCCGCTGGAGCCGTGGGAGTCGGACATCCTCGCGATTCTGCGCGAGGAGGCGCACTACTTCGCGCCCCAGGGCCAGACGAAAATCATGAACGAGGGCTGGGCCAGCTACTGGCACTCCACCATCATGACCCGCCGCGCCCTGCGCGATGACGAAATCATCGACTACGCGGACCACCACTCCGGCACCATGGGCACCCGTCCCGGCGCCATCAATCCCTACAAGCTGGGCATCGAGCTGTGGCGGGATATCGAGGAGCGGTGGAACAAGGGCCGCTTCGGCAAGGAGTGGGACGAGTGTGACGACTTGCGCGCCCGCCGCTCCTGGGACAAGAAGTCGGGCGCCGGCCGCGAGAAGATTTTCGAGGTCCGCAAGCACTACAACGACATCACCTTCATCGACACGTTCCTGACGCCCGAGTTCGCGATGGAGCAGAAGCTCTTCGTGTATGGCTTCAATGACAAACGCAACTCGTGGGAGATTCTGGACCGCGAGTTCCGCAAGGTGAAGAGCAAGCTGCTCCAGGGGCTCACCAACTTCGGCCAGCCCATCATCGAGGTCGTGGACGCCAACCACGAGAACCGCGGGGAGCTGCTGCTCGCGCACAAGCACGACGGCCAGGACCTCAAGGGCGACTACGCGCGCGAGACGCTCAAGAACCTCCAGTCCCTCTGGCGCAGGCCCGTCAACATCATCACCCGCTATGACAACAAGGGCGTGATGCTCCGCTTCGACGGGACGACGCAGACGGAGAAGAAGGTCGAGCTGTAGCTTTCCGCCTCCCCTCGGGCGCATCGCTCGCGCCCGGGGGAACCGAGAGGACCTCAGACGGGATTGAGCGCCGCCCAGGGGCGCGGCTCCGGCGCTGACGCGGACCTCGCGGGAGGGAACGCCGCGTCGGAGCCCGCCGAGGTCAGCCGCTCCAGCACGACACACAACGCATCGGCCCGGCCGAAGCGCCCGACGGGGTCTTCCATGAGGCAGCGCTCGATGGCCTCCGCGAAGTCGGGGGCGATTCCAGGCACCCGCTCCGACAGCGCAAGGCCCATGGCCGCGGGAGCCTGCCGCGAGGCTCGAGGCACCGTCCCCGTGCACAGCTCGTACAGCAGCAGCCCCAGCGCGTAGAGGTCGCTCTGCGGCGTGGCGGGCGCGCCCAGGCGCGTCTCCGGGGCCATGTAGCGCGGCGTGCCGACGACACCGGGCACCGCCCAGGGGGTGCAGTGGTCCGTCCCCACGAAGGCCGCGAGGCCGAAGTCGAGCAGCTTGATGGTGCCGTCCGTCTCCAGGATGGCGTTGCTCGGCTTGAGGTCGCGGTGGAGCACACCGCGCTGGTGCGCGGCCCTCAACCCCCGCGCGAGCCCCACCGCGATGTCGAGCACGTACCGCCACGGCAGCGGCGGCTTCAGCTCCGCCAGGCTCTTGCCATCCACGTACTCGTAGACGAGGTACGGCCGCCCGGCGACCTCCCCCGCTCGGAACACCGTGACGACATTGGGGTGCTTGATGCGGGCAATGGCGCGCGCCTCGATGGCGAAGCTCTCCAGGGTGCTCCTGTCCGGCTGGAGCGCGATGCTCAGCTTCAACGCCACCAGCCTGTCCAACGAGGTGTCGTGCGCGAGGTAGACAGCCCCCATGCCACCTCGCCCCAACAGCCGCATCAGGCGGAACTCGTCCAGCTCCGTCGGCGGCTTCCACGTCGCCCCCAGGGGAGGGCCTCGCTCCGGAGCAGGCACCGGCTCCGCCGAAGCCGGGTCCACGGCAAAGGCCTCGCTGCGAACGACGGCCACCAGCAACTCACGGCAGGCAGGGCATCCGGCGGCATGGTGATGCACCTGGGCCCGTGCCCCTGTCTCCAGCCGCCCTTCCATCAGGCCCACCACGTCGTCTTCGCACAGGCAGTTGGCTGAAAGGATTTGGCACCCCCTGACATACCCCGAGTGAAGACTCGCACGAAATGGCTGCCCTTCGGAAAACCTTGGGGCTCCCCCATTTCATGCCCAAAGACGACCTTCACCCAGCTTAACCTGCATAGCCAGCAAAGTCAGTCCGCGCCGTATAGTGGTGCGCGGGAAGGAGGGGGACTTGGCATTCGCAGCGTTATTCCTCGCGCGTGTGGGTTGTCAGGGCAAGGGAGCCCTCTCCCCCGACCACCTCGAGCACCTGTTGCTCCGCTGTTGGAGGGCGGGGTGTGAACAATGGCCAGATGTCCCGCTGAGTGCCGACAGCTTCGTCCGTCACCTGGCCACGCACTTTCCACGACAGGCGCCTGGAGAGAAGCTGGAGCAACTGCTCTCCCAGTTCGTCCCAGCGGACCTCTTCCTCGCCTGCGCCTGCGCCGAGAGCCTTCCCACCGCGCTCGCCGCCTTCGAGCGGCACCACATGGCGGGCCTGTCCTCGGCGCTCGCGCACATGCGGCTGTCCGCGGCGGTGGTCGACGAAATCCGCCAGCGAGTCCGGGAGCGGCTGCTGGTACGCACCGACGGGGCACCGAAGATCGCCGACTACTCCGGCCGGGGCACCCTCTCCAACTGGGTGCGGGTCATCTGCCTGCGCACGGCGCTGAGCCTGCTGCGAAAGCCTCACGACGAGGGCCCGCTGAGCGATGCCCTGATGGAACTGCTCCCCGCCCAGGACTCGGACCCTGAAATCGAGGCCATCCGGCGGCGCTATCACGACGAGTTCCGCCAGGCCCTGGAAGACGCCTTCGCCACCCTGCCTGGCGAGCACCGCTACCTGCTCCGGCTCCACTTCGTGGACCACCTCTCCACGACAAAGATTGGCGCGCTCTTCGGCGTCAACCAATCCACCGTCTCACGCTGGCTCCAGAGCGCGCAGCAGACCGTGAATGAAGAGACGCGACGCCTGCTCAAGGAACGCCTGGACCTCTCCTCCCAGGAGTTCACCAGCGTGTTGCGAACCGTGGAGAGCCGGATCAACCTCAGCCTCAGTCGCATCCTCAATGAAACTATTCACTCCAAGTGAATATTGAGAATTTCTGCATAGGTTGATTCCAGCGGGCGTCATTCATTGGCGAGCGCTGCCTTGGCAGGGCGTCCCCAGGTCCCCACCGCTCAACCCCTCCAGCCTGACGGTCCCGGCGGAGCCTCGGCATCGCCGGCTCACTCCACGCGCGTCCTGACGGTGCTCACGGCTCCGCGGGACTCCCATACCCGCCACCCGCGGAGCCCTCATGCGGCCTCAGCAGACGAACCCCCACCGACTTCATCGACTCAAGCCCCAGGCGCTGTCCCTGCTGGCGCTGCTCACCCTCGGCTGGAGCAGCGGCTGCGAGGAGCAGCGGTCCGCCCCGGCGCACGTCGAAGGCGTCGCGACTTCACGCCAGCTCGCGCGCCTGGGCAAGGCGCCCGCCCACCTCCGCATCCCCGACGAGTATGTCGTCGTCTTCTCCGAGGGCGTCACCGGACTGGCCATCGAAGCGGTGACGAGCCGCATCGCTCGCGCGGGTGGCGACAACGCGCTGCTGCACGCATACACCGTCATCCCCGGGTTCGCCGCGCGACTGGATGAAGCGCAGCTCGACAGGCTGCGCCGGGAGCCCGGCGTGGCGTATATCGAGGAGAATCAGCAGGTCTCGCTCAGCGCCGTCTATCCGAGCCCCGCGGATGGCGTCGACCGCTCGGACCAGCGCAAGGGCCACGACGGCCACTTCAATGACTACGGCAACACGGGCGCGGGCGTCCATGCGTACGTGCTCGACACAGGCCTCAACCTGGAGCACTCCGAGTTCACGGGTCGCATCGGCACCTACGAGACCTTCATCCTGGATGGTCGGGGCATCGCTGATTGCCATGGCCATGGCACGCATGTGGCCAGCACGCTCGCGGGCACCACCTATGGAATGGCCCGGGAGGCCACCCTCCACCCCGTGCGGGTGCTGCGCTGCAATGGACTGGGCAGCTGGGCGGGAATCATCGCCGGCCTGGATTTCGTCCAGACCGACTGTCGTGCGCAGTCCGCGCGCTGTGTCGCCAACATGAGCCTCACCGGTTCGCTCTACCCACCCGTCAACGCCGCGGTGGCCAACCTGGTGAACGGAGGCATCCCCGTCGTGGTCGCCGCGGGCAATGATGACCTGAACGCCTGCACCCAGTCCCCCGCCAGCGAGCCCGCGGCCATCACCGTCGCGGCCATCGACGACAACGACGTCCGCGCCGGGTTCTCCAACTGGGGGTCTTGCGTGGACCTCTTCGCCCCGGGAGTGAGCATCCTGGGCGCATGGATTGGCGGCGCCGTGGAGACCCAGGTCGATGATGGCACCTCCATGGCCAGCCCTCACGTGGCCGGCACCGTGGCCCAGTATTTGAGCACCCGCCCCACCGCCACGCCCGCGCAGATTGATACCAACCTCAAGGCCGCCGCGACGCTGGGCTGCGTGAGCGACCTCAAAGGCTCTCCGAACGTGCTGCTCTTCAGTGACCTGAGCCAGGGCAACTATCACTGCATCGAGGAGACCGCGAGCTGCAAGGGATTGTGTGGACAGGCCGCGGATGGCTGCTTCTGCGACCCCAGCTGTCTGGAGTTCAACGACTGCTGCCCCGACTTCGAGGAAGTGTGTCAGTGAAAGCCGTCCCAAGCGGAGGAGGAAACACCATGTTTCGAATGCGTCGTTTTCTGGTGATGGGTAGCACCGCGTGCCTGGCGCTGTTGTCGGGATGCACGTCCACCCCCCGAGAAGAGCAGATCGCGAACTTCGGTCGCACCGCTCGGGGACTCGGCGACGCGACGCGGCTGACCCAGAAGGAGTGGGCCACCTATCAGGATGACCAGCGATACCTGCACGGCATCGCCAGGCCCGACGTCCGCATCCGCCTGAACCTGGCGGACCCCGCGCAGTACCGCTTCGCGCTGGCGCGCCTCAAGCTCGCGGGCAAGACGCCCCAGAACTCGCCGTACCTGTTCGAGGCCCTGGAGCAGCGACACCGGGAGCATGTCGCGCAAGGCCACGCACCGGGGCTGCTCCCGCCCGAGGGGCGCGACCTGGCACCGTCCGCCGAAATCAAGGAGGTTCATGCCTTCGACCAGGCCAACGCGGGTGAGGGCACCAAGGAAGCCAACGACGGCTCCGTCACCGCCACCTCCACCATCCCCGGGGGCTCCTACTACACCTATACGGACGCCAACTTCACGGACGTGACAGGGTATCCGCTGAGCGCGCTCGCCTGGGTCGAGGAGTTCGACGGGGGTGAGCACCTGACGGCCTCCGCGGAGGCCAACCTGGCGCTCACGCGGCTGGGGCGCTACCGCGTCTCCACCTACAAGGTCGAGGACTCCGAGGACGGGTTCAAGGACTCGTATCTCTTCTCCGAGTTCGGCACGCCCCCTGGGACCACCTCCATCCGGCCCGGGGTGTCGCCCGCCACCATCTACGCCCCCGTGGACACGGTCCTCAATGACAACCTCATCTCCGTGTGCCTCAACCGCACCTGGACCCAGGACTGCGACTACGACCTGACGGGCACGCCCCAGGCCATCAAGATGCCCTTGAAGGGGGAAATCGTCCTCACGACGCCCGAGCACGTCTTCGACCAGGCGAAGATCAACCAGTTCAAGACCGACCTGGCCGCCGGCATGGCGACCTACGACGTGGGGCACCTCAGGCTCATCCTCACCAACGCCGGAGGCGGCTGCGATGTGACGGATGGGAACCTCATCGAGGCGAAGATGGGGCAGTTCTGGAACCGGACCGCCCTGAGCGCGGACAAGAAGACCTTCTCCTGGGACCTGACGGGCGCCTACGCCGCCTTCTTCGATGACGGCTGCCGTCAGGTGCAGGACGACGTGAAGCTGACGCTGAAGATCGTCATCCCCATCACGGATGCGAACAACTTGACGTACCAGACCTCCGTCACGTTGACCAATGAGGACCTCCCCAGGCTGGCGAAGAGCTTCAAGCCCATCACCGTCACGAACAGTTGCCTGGCCGCGGGAACCGAAATCGAACTGGCCGCCGGCAAGACGGCGCCGGTGGAGGCCCTGAAGGCTGGAGACCGGGTGCTCAACCCGCATCAGCCGTCGCTCACCGTCATGGACACGGCCATCGGCACGGAGACCGTTCCCATGGTGCGCATCCGCAGCGAGGCCGGCCGCAGCCTGCTGATGACGGAGATGCACCCCATCCAGGTCATGGCGCGCGGCATGGTCCAGGCCAGGGCCCTGAAGAAGGGCGACGTGGTCCTGACCAAGGCGGGCCCCAGCAAGCTCGTGGAGGTCAGCCGCGAGCCGTACGCCGGCAAGGTGTACAACGTGAAGGTCGGCTCGGACACGGAGAAGCTGGCGCTCGGCGCGGACCAGACCGTCGTGTATGCCAATGGCTTCGTCGTGGGCGACGGCCAGATTCAGCGGAAGTACGAGTCCATCGCGATGACCCGCAAGAACCCCAACGTCCTGGCCACGTTGCCGGGCAAGTGGCACCGCGACTACCAACTGGCCGCCAGGCGCAAGTAGAGGCCCCCCCACGGGGCGCTCCACGGCTGAGCGCCTCGCTCCAGGCTGAAGACACATCCCCAGATGGCCGGCCACCTGGTGTGAGACCACCGGGTGGCCGTGCCCGTTGTCGCCCACTGAATGACGCAGTCGACCGGCCCTACCCGCTCAACGCACCGGAGTGAACCTGATGCAGACGCGCACCGTTCTCCTGCTCCCGCTCGTCGTCGCGATGTCCGTGGCGTGTGGTGACGCCAGCCTCCCCGAGCCCCAACCGCCACCGCGGCACGCCAAGGCCTTGCGCGCGGAGCCCGACCTGGAGCGCCAGCGCATCGCGAGCCGGTATCTGGTGCGGCCCTCAACAGGAGCCACGCTCGCCACCTTCACCGAAATGGCCACGGCGCTCGACCTTCCCGCGGGCTCCCTGGTCAGCGGGCAGCTGACCACCCCCGCCGCCGAGGCCGCGGTGGTCCTGCCCAACTTCGGGGATATCCTGCCCCGGAAGGGCAACTCCCTGGTCGTCCTGAGCACCGGCTACGTCAACGACCGCGTCCGGGTGCCCGAGCCAGGCACTGACTTCGCGCCGCCAGGAACCGCTGGCGACGTCGTCACCCTCCGCCTCACGTTCAACGTCCGGCCGGGCATGACCCGCCTGTCCTTCGACTACCGCTTCCTGAGCGCCGAATCCCCTGACTTCATCGGCAGCCTGTACAACGACCAGTTCACCGCGCAGGTGACGGAAGGGCAAGGACTCCCACGGCTGATTGAACAGACGTCGGTGAACAGCGCCCACTTCTTCGATGCCTCCAAGACGCGCGCGGGCAACACCCAGTTCGACTCGCTGCTCGCGGACGACCCGTCCGGCGTCGACTACTTCCCGGTCACCTATCCGCACGGCACCCAGGTCTACCCCGACGCGGGCATCACCGACTTCAAGACCGTCAACGTCGCCATCTCGGGTGGAGGTCAGGTCACGCTCGTGTTCGAGATTCGCGACCTCGAGGATGGAATCCTCGACTCCACGGTGGTCATCGACAACATCGCCTTCTCGAGCCTGGAGGTGATTGATCCCAACCCCATCCTCATTGATACACACCATGAGACGGTGGAGACCAACCTGCCCCGGCTCGCCGCACTCGGCACCGCGGCGAGCTCGGTCGCCGCCGACGGCGCGACCATCGTCCTGCTGCGCGCCAGACTCCCCGGCCCCGGCTCCATGGTCTTCAAGCTGGGCGACACCCAGATTCCCGCGAACGGGGGGCTCGGCGCGGTGGGCAGCACCGCCGCTCCCACCAACATCGTCACCGTGCCTGTCCAGCAAATCTCCACGGGACAATACTACGCCTTTGCCTTGTACACGGCGCCGGAGGACTTCAACCGCCCCGGGCTGCCTGCTCCCGGTGACACCAAGAGCTCCCAGCGGACGGTGGGCCTCGCCACGACGTACACCCCGGTCAGCGGCGCCAGCTTCGCGGACACGCACGAGCTCATCGTGGTCCGGCCACCCGTGGTCGCCATTCATGACATCTGGTCGAACTGTGAGTTCTGGGAGTGGAACGCGGGAATCTCCCGTGAGGACTACCTCGACGTGACCTGTGCGGACTATTCGGCGACCAACTCGGAAAGCATCGACTCACCCGCGAACAGGAATGTCTTCGCGAATACGGTGAGAGAGGCCCTGCTGGAGATGCGCCTGAAGGGCACCGCGGTGACCCGTGTGGACACACTCGCCCATGGCATGGGCGGAGTGATGGTTCGCCGGTACGCCAGGTGGACCAACTACAAGAACGCACTGAACTTCGGAAAGGGAGATCTCAACCGCATCATCTACCTGAACACCCCCCATGGGGGCTCGCGCATGGCGAATGCCATGGTTGACCTCCGCAACAACATGAAGCTCGTCTTCCCCAACGAGTGGCAGACGGTCGTCAATGATCTGGAAAAGAACTTCCAGATCTCCATCGGCGCCGCCGACGCGGGCGCCGATGCGGGACCGCTCGCCATCGATGACCTGCAGCTCAACAACCCCATCCTTGTCGCTGACGCGGGACCGACCGTGATTCCCTCTCACGTCCTGGTGACTCGCAATGCCATGAACCTCGAGAGGCCCCAGGCACGGGGGCTCGTCTTCGACAAGCTCAAGGTGTTGTACGACAAGATGGAGAAGTACCATCCGCTGACGGACGACCTCCTGCCTCCGGCGTACTGGAATCTCATCATGCGCGCCAACATCGAGAGACT
The DNA here is from genome assembly GCF_010894455.1 of Myxococcus eversor. Classification (GTDB taxonomy): domain Bacteria; phylum Myxococcota; class Myxococcia; order Myxococcales; family Myxococcaceae; genus Myxococcus; species Myxococcus eversor. Next base: position 367,713 of record NZ_JAAIXY010000006.1, read on the forward strand.
CCCCGCCAGCAATGTCCAGCCCAGCAGGCTGTTCTGCAACCAGGACTTTGACCTGTTCGCCTCCGAGATGGACCAACGGGGGGGAGCCTCCGATGCGGGGACGACGACCTTCCAGATGAGCGCCACCGCCCTGGACCTGGAGCATTTCAAGGCGCCCAGCAACGCCGCGGTCACCACGCGAATCATCCAGTTGCTCAACAGTCCCATCAATGGCGGTTCCTTCGACCCTTCACTCCCCGCCCCCAGCGCCCCCCCCCTGTGCACGGGCGGAGGAGGCGGCAGCGTCGCATTGCTTTCCGACGAGGGCCCCGACCCCGAGTGGTTCGAGCCCTCCCAGGCCCAGACAAGGCCCGATGAGCCGCCAGCACCGCGTGGTCCGAGCGTGCTCGCGGGTGGCATCCGCATTGTTTCGCCTGCCCCAGGAACCCCAGTGAGCCCAGGCGGCACGGTGAACGTGGTTCTGGAGGGCACGGGCGGCTTCGTCCCCATGGTGGCCTATGTCATGGGTGCGGGAAAGGCGGTCATCATCGAACAGGCCCCCTTCACCACCTCATTCCAGATTCCGGCCCATGCCATCGGCTCGCTGTCGTTGGCTGTCACCGCCATCAGCGCGCAAAGACAGATGGTGAGCGCGGAAGCCGTCGTCCTTCCCATCGTCTCATCGGCGCAACTGACCTCCATGTCCGTCACCAATGGAGACGGCGTCATTCATGGGCCCGGGTCGACCCGCCACCTGGGAGTCACCGGCCTCTACAGTGACGGCGTCCAACGGAACATCACCGCCCAGGCGCTGGGAACCTTGTACTCGTCTTCGAATGACGGCATCGCCACGGTGACCACCGCGGGCGTCGTCACCGGCAGGGCCCCAGGCATCGCCACCATCGTGGTCCGCAACGCGGATGTGACCACGAGCATCTCCGTGACGGTCCTGGAGGCGCCTGTCGCGAACTGTCTCCAGGTCCGCCTCAATGACTACAACCTCTTCGTGCTCGAGGACTACAAACAGGGCATCGATGTCGGAGGACGAATCGCGGCCGGCGGCAGCATCTTCCTGAAGGACTTCCGGGTGGGCTGGAAGCTGCCGGACACCGACACCGACAACATCCTGGTGGCGGGCATCAACCTGAACCTGAACAATGGCACCGTCTGGGGTGATGCCAGGTACGGAGGCCAGCTCATCCCTCAAGGAACCCTCAGCATCCAGCGCGGCTCCGCGAGTCGTGGCACGCCCGTCGACTTCGCCGCCAGAGGCGCCGCCCTGCGCACGCTCTCCACCCGCCTGGCCGCCCTTCCCGTTCAGGGCACCACCACCGTGGAGAGCTGGGGCGGAATCCTGCTGCGTGGCACCCACCCCAAGGTGAATGTCTTCTGGGTCGAGGCAGAGAGCTTCACGAACGCGACGCTGCTTTCCGTCGAAGCGCCCGTGAACTCGCTCGCCATCATCAACGTCCGGGGGACCTCCGCCCGCTTCAGCAACTTTGGCCATGTCTTCAGCGGCGGCATCGACGAGAGCGGAATCCTCTTCAACTTTCCGCAGGCCACCTCACTCACCGCATTTGACTATGGTTTCTACGGAACAGTCCTTGCACCAAATGCACACGTCAGCTTCAATGCCGGAAGCTGGGTCGGCGGCATGTACGCTCGCTCACTGGCAGGCAATGCCGTAGGCCATATCAACCGGCTGCGGGACACGGATATCTGCCAGTGACAGTTGGAGTCCCCTCGTGGGACCGGTGCAAACCCGTGGGGGGGTCAAGTGCCCAAGAGTCCTAGAAGCCGTGCGTCCGCCATCGTGTTGACCCTGGCCTTCCTCGGCGGGTGCGCGGTGGAGCCACCCACGGGCAGCACTCCCGACCTGGATGCACAGGTCGGAAAGTCCTCACACGCTCCGCATGCCGTGACAGTCGTGTCGCGGGATGCGGAGCGCGGAGTTCCCACCATGCTCTGGGCGGAGCGGAGTGACACGGCGGGCCTGGGACACCGTCATGACACGCCCGAAGCCGCGGCCCGCGCCTACCTTGAGCAACAGGCGCAAGTGTATGGACTTTCCCCCGCGGACCTGGAAGCCGCGTATGTCCATCAGGTCCATGATGTGGGCCGGGGTGGAATCATCGTCTTCTTCCGGCAGCGCGTCGCGGGACTGGAGGTGGCTCGCACGGAGCTGAAGGTGCTCATGACGAGAGACCTGGAGCTGGTGGCGCTCACCGGGAACCTGCATCACGGCGTGGACCAGGTGCTGAAGGACGCGCGTTTCAGGCATCCCCCCTCCGAGGCGGTGTTGAAGGCCCTGGGAGACTCCCATGGGCTGTCGCTCGCGGGAGAGGTCAGACAAGTGGGGCTGACGCGTCCCGGGCAGCCCCTCTTCGAGGTGGCGTCCGGCGGCGCCCTCCAGCACACCGGCATCGCCCTGGTGACGCCCGCCCGCGTCACGCCGCTCTACCACCCCGTGGCCGGCCAGCTGGTTCCCGCCTACGCGGTGGATATCCTCTCCAGGCGCGCCGGGGACGCGCGCCTCCATGGCGACGCCTACGTGATTCACGCGGACACCGGCGAGGTGCTCCTGCGCGAGGACCGGACCGCGAGTGACGCCTATACCTATCGGGTCTGGGCCGACGCGGAGGGGACTCCGCTGGATGGCCCCCAGGTCGACTTCACGCCGCATCCCACGGGCATTCCCGACGGTGTCGAGCCCGGCTTCACGTCGCCTCGCCAGGTCACCGTGGAGGGACGCCCCTCCCCTGGCTCCGGCGAAGTCGCCCCGTGGCTACCGCCAGGAGCGACCTTCACCTCCGGCAACAACGTGCGCGCCTATGCCGACCACTTCGACCCGGACGGCTACACCGACGGCCGGGACACACGCGCCCTGGTGACACCGGGCACCCGGGACTTCCCGCATGTGTATGACACCAACGCAGGTCCGCTGAGCAGCTCGACGCAGGCCGCCGCCTCGGTGGCGCAGCTTTTCTACACCACCAACTGGCTCCACGATTATTTCCACGACTCGGGCTTCGACGAGGCCGCGGGCAATGCCCAGGACGTCAATCAAGGGCCGTTGGGGGAGGCCGGAGATGCGCTCCTGGCGGAGACCCAGAACCAGGAGCGGGAGGTGGCACGTCCGCGCAACCGGGCGGTCGCCTATGTCCCTCGGGACGGGCTCTCTCCCCGGCTGGAGTTCTCGGTCTGGGCAACCTCGGAGACCCGCTCGTTCAACACCTCGGGGGGGCCCTACGAGACAGGCAAGGCGGAGTTCGGCGCACAGGACTTCAACCTGCTCGAGCTCCCGCTGGTGCTCGCCGTGGACAGTGGAAATCCGACGGCCGACGCCTGCGAGCCGCTCCAGAACGACGTCGTCGGCGCCATCGTCCTGGCCGACCGGGGCACCTGCCTCTACGAACTGAAGGCGGTGAACGCCCAGAATGCCCAGGCCGCGGGGCTCATCATCATCAATCACACGCCCGGCGAGCCCCCGCCGGAGATGTTCGACGTGGACGCGACGCTCACCGCCACCATCCCCGTCCTCTCCGTCACCTACGAAACCGGCCTGGCGCTCAAGGAGCTGCTCACCCGGGGCACGCTCTCGGGCACCATGTCTCGCGCCACGCTTCCCGAGCGGGATGCCTCGCTCGACAACACCATCGTGGCGCACGAGTGGGGGCATGTGATGTCCCGCCGCCTCATCGACTGCACCACGCCCCAATGCCGGGCCATGGGCGAGGGCTGGAGCGACTTCCTGGCCCTGCACCTGATGGTTCGGGAAGGGGACGATGCCGATGGCACCTATGCCATTGGCGGCTATGCCGCGCAGTTCCTCGGTGACAGCACCTACTACGGCGTCCGCCGGTCCCCCTACTCGCGAGACCTCACGAAGAACGGGTTCCGGTTCCGCCACCTCGCCAATGGCGTGGCGCTGCCCGACCAACCCTACCTGCGTGACAATGGCCTGGAGAACTCGCAGATGCACAACGCGGGGGAGGTCTGGGCCTCCCTGCTCTTCGACGCGTATCAAGCCCTGCTCGAGGAGACGCGAGGAAGCGCGCCTCGCATCGCCTCCTTCGACGAGGCCCGGCGGCGCATGGCCGACTACGTCGTCACCAGCATGAAGACGGCGCCCATGGACGTCACCTTCACGCAGCAGCGAGACGCGCTGCTCATGGCCGCCATTTCGAATGATGACCCCCGGGACATGCAGGTGCTGGCCCACGCTTTCGCGCGTCGCGGGGCGGGCACCTGCGCCGTGTCACCTCCCTACGACTCCGAGGAGTTCACCGAGGTCGTCGAGGACGGCCGGGCCCACTCGAACCTGCGGCTGGAGTCCGTGGAGGTGAAGGACGGCGCGCGCTCGTGCGACCAGGATGGGCTGCTCGACGCCTCGGAGCAGGGCATCGTCGAGGTCGTCCTCTGGAACCACGGTCCGGTCGCGTCGACGGATGGGACCCTGCGCATCTCCAGCGCTGACGCCACGCTGTCGTTCCCCGAGGGGACCACGTTCCCCATCGGTCGGGTGGAGCCATTCAAATCCACCTCGGTGGCCATCCCCATCGCGCTCGCTTCGACGCGGGTGGGCTCCCGCGTCGGGAACTACACGCTCGTCCTGGAGAGCGCCGAGGCTTGCGAGCCGCGCGTCGAGCAGCCGCGCTCCGTGCTGACCCACTACGACCTGGCGCCTTCCCACCTGGACAAGGTCGAGGGCCTTCGCACGCCGTGGCGCACCGAAGTGCTGGGAGGTCGGCCCACGCAGGCGTGGCGCGTCGTGGACTCGCCCATCCACAACGGCGAGAAGGTCTGGTTCGCGGCGGACCACTACGACTTCGCGGACACGGTGCTGGAGTCACCCACGCTGGTCATCCCATCGGGGACACCGTTCTCCCTGAGCTTCGAGCACCGCCATTGGTTCGACTTCAGGAGGGACGCGAGGACCGGCGCCTTCGAATACTGGAACGGTGGAGTCATCGAGTTCCTCCAGGCCCCCGGCAAGACGTGGACGGATGTCTCGAGCCTCATCGACGTCGGCTACAGGGGACCGCTTGAATCCGGGACGGGCAACCCGCTGGGAGGCAGCCCCGCCTACGCCGGGCAGAACAAGGACTGGCCCGGGAGCGAAAAGGTCACCCTGGACTTCGGCACGAAGCTGAGCGGAAACGTGAAGTTCCGCTTCCGCCTGGGGTCCGCCGTGGTCTTCGAGGCGCATGGGTGGGAGATCGACAACATCACCGTGCAGGGCACCGAGAGTCCGCCCTTCTTCGCGCGAGTCGAGGAGACCACGGGCCCATGCCTACCGCGCGCCTTCGCTGGAGAAGACCAGAGCGTCCTCGGCGGCGCCCCGGTGGAGCTCGACGGCTCTCTGAGCTCCGACGTGGGCCTCGCGCCCCTCGCCTTCTCCTGGCGACAACTGTCCGGCCCCCCAGTGGCCCTTCAAGGCGCGAACACCAAGAGGCCGGGCTTCACGGCCCCCACCGTGGCACAAGTGATGGAGTTGGAGTTCGAGCTGACCGTCAGCGTCGCGGATGTCACCGCCACCGACCTGGTGAGAATCACGGCGCGCCCCAAGGCCACGGAGGAACCCGACGCAGGCACTCCCGACGCGGGCCCCCTCCCCGACGCGGGTGAACCGGACGCGGGGACCGACAAGTCTTTCGGACGTCCGGGGATGCACTCCGGCTGCACCAGCTTCGGAGGCGGAGGCGCGGGCCTCGCGTGGCCCCTGGGACTGCTCGGCGCGCTGCTGCTCACGGCCCGGCGCCGACGCCGGAATTGACGACGGGGTGGAGCAGCCGGGCAGGCAGGCTCGGGAAAAACCAGAGCCGCCAGTTGGGCAGGGGCACGGGTGTCCACTACACTCGCTCCCCGCCCCATGCGACTTGCCCCCCTCTTCGCCCTGGCCGCCGTGCTGACCGTGTCCTCCGCTTCCGAGGCCGCCGTCCGGTACGACATCAAGAACCGCCGCATCGAACCGCGCCAGACGTTGGCGGGCGCGCTGCATGAGGCCCAGTTACCCGACGCCCAGGTGACCGCGGTCATCTCCGCGCTGGAAGGCGTGTTCGACTTCCGCAAGTCCCGCGTGGGCGACCAGTTCCGCATCGTCCTGCGCGACGGCGAGCTGGACTTCTTCGACTACCGCCAGAGCCTGGTCGACGAGTGGCAGGTGCGCCGCGACGGCGAGAAGTACGTGGGCAGCAAGCGCTCCATTGAGGTGGAGAAGCAGGTGTCCGTCGTCTCGCTCGAAATCCAGACGTCGCTCTACGAGGCGGCGGTGGACGCGGGCGAGGACCCGGCCATCGGCATGGTGCTGGCGGACGTGTTCGCGTGGGATATCGACTTCTACCGGGACGTGCGCAAGGGCGACACCGCGCGCGCGCTGGTGGAGAAGTTCGTCTCCAAGGGCCGCGTGCTGCGCTACGGCGAGGTGCTCGCCGCCCAGTACCAGGGAGGCCTCGTCGGCCCCAAGAAGGTCTACCGCTACGTGCTGCCGGACGGGCAGCCCAACTACTTCCAGGCGGACGGCGCCAGCGCGAAGAAGACCTTCCTCAAGAGCCCGCTGAAGTACGCGCACGTCACCAGCAAGTTCGGCTCGCGCTTCCACCCGGTGCTCCAGTACCTGAAGAACCACAACGGCGTGGACTACGGCACGCCCATCGGCACGCCCGTGTGGGCCGTGGCGGACGGCACCGTGACGCAGGCGGGCTGGGCCGGCGCGGCTGGCAACATGGTGGTGCTGCGCCACGCCAACGGCTTCGAGACGCAGTACATGCACCTGTCGAAGCTGGGCGAGGGCGTGCGCGCGGGCGCTCGCGTCAGCCAGAAGCAGGTCATCGCCTACTCGGGCAACACCGGCCGCTCCACCGGGCCGCACCTGCACTTCGGCATGAAGCGCGGCGGCGGGTACACCAACCCGCTCAACCAGCAGTTCCCCCGCGCGGACCCGCTGCCCAAGACGCTCCTGCCGGACTTCCTCGCCAAGGCGCAGGAGCTGGCCGGACAGATGGAGGTCGTCTCCTTGGCCGCCGTCGCCGGACAGGCCCCCGCGGCGCCCTGAGCCCGCTTCACGAGGCCCGGCGCGGACTACTCCCAGACGATGTCGTAGTCCGCCGCGAAGTAGCCGTGCGGCGTGCCCACCACGGTGCCCTTGCACTGGATGGCCTTCAGGGCCTCCTGGAGCACGCCCTCGTGGAACTGCACCGGCTGCATGTCGCCATGGAAGGACAGGCGCACGTGGCGCTCCGACACCACGGTGTACTCCCGGCGCCCGTAGCTCACCAACGTGGAGTAGGCGGTGGGCGCGTTGGACAGGAGGCGCTTGGGGTCTCCCTTGCCAATCAACCGCGTCAGCGTCTGGCCCACCGTGGAGGAGAAGAAGCCCGTCACCGCGGCGGCGCCACACGCGCGCACCGCGTCCTCCTGGGTGCCGAAGCGCCCCGCCTTCTCGAGCGCCTCCGACGTGGCGTACAGCAACCGGATGGCGTCCACGGCGGAGTACGAGAAGAAGTCCACCGGCGAGCGCTTGAAGAGCGGCTCCCGCAGCCGGGCGGCGGTGTCCGGCCCCAGCTGCTTCTCCGCGAGCGTCAGCACCGCGTTGAAGATGAGGCCGCGGACCGTGTCTTCGGGCCGCACCAGCGCGAGCCGCTGGTCCAAGTCATTCTTCGCGAAGGCCATGAGCGTTGATTTCTACATCAAACCGGCCGGCCACGGGCGCCCGTTCCACGCGCGCGTTGTGGGAAAGCGGGCGGATGGACACGCGTCGCGCATCCCTCCTGGACGTCCCAGGTCCTTCCCAGGGAGCATCCTCCCTCTTCCTGGCTCCGCGCTTTCCCATGCGATGTCCGCCAGGGCTGCGATACCCTGACACCCCGCATCACCCTTCTTCCCACCCGAAGTCACACCCGGATGGAGACCTCTCGCGACATGGCCTCTCCCGCCTCTGCTTCCCCGCAGCCCCGTCCCGCAGCGACGAACGCCACTGACGATGGCGGCCGCACCGGGCGCGATGCGACGTCCATGCGTCGCTCCTTCCTGGACCACGTGCGCTACTCGCGTGGGAAGAACTACGAGACCTCCACCGCGCACGACCGCTTCATGGCGCTGTCGCTCGCGGTGCGCGACAGGCTGGCGGACCGCTGGGTCCGCACCGCGCGCACCTACTACGAGAAGGACGTCAAGCGCGCCTACTACCTGTCCGCCGAGTACCTGCTGGGGCGCGCGCTGGGCAACAACCTGCTGAGCCTGGGCATGCACGACGCCGCGTCCGAGGCCATGCGCGAAGTGGGCGTGGACCTCACCAACCTCCTGGAGATGGAGCCCGACGCGGGCCTGGGCAACGGCGGCCTGGGGCGCCTGGCGGCATGCTTCCTGGACTCGCTGGCGACGCTCGGCTACCCCGGCATGGGGTACGGCATCCGCTACGAGTTCGGCATCTTCACGCAGGACATCGTCGACGGCTACCAGGTGGAGCGCGCCGACGAGTGGCTCAAGTTCGGCAACCCGTGGGAGATCGTCCGGCCGGAGAAGGCGGTGCCGGTGCGCTTCTTCGGACGCGTGGAGCACCACCAGGGTCCGGACGGCAGGCCCGTGGCGCGCTGGGTGGGCGGCAAGACGGTGGTCGGCGTCCCCTACGACACACCCATCGCCGGCTACCACAATGACACCGTCAACACCCTGCGGCTGTGGCAGGCGCGCGCGTCCGAGGAGTTCGACCTGCTGCTGTTCAACGCGGGCGACTACGAGCGCTCCGTCGTGGAGAAGAACGACTCGGAGGTCATCTCCAAGGTCCTCTATCCGAACGACGCGTTCCAGGCGGGAAAGGAGCTGCGCCTCAAGCAGCAGTACTTCTTCGTCGCGTGCTCCATCGCCGACATCGTCCGGCGCTACCTGAAGAACCACACGGACTTCAGGGACTTCCCCAAGAAGGCGGCCATCCAGCTCAACGACACGCACCCGGCCATCGGCGTGGCGGAGCTGATGCGCGTGCTGGTGGACGAGAAGCGGCTGGGCTGGGAGGAGGCCTGGTCGATTACGCAGGCGGTGTTCGGCTACACCAACCACACGCTCCTGGCGGAGGCGATGGAGAAGTGGCCGGCGACGCTGTTCGAGCGGCTGCTGCCCCGGCACCTGGAGCTCATCTACGAAATCAACCAGCGCTTCCTGCGCCAGGTGCAGATTCGCTACCCCTATGACCAGGAGAAGCTGAAGCGGATGAGCCTGGTGGAGGAGGGGCCGGAGAAGAAGATTCGCATGGCCCACCTGGCGGTGGTGGGCAGCCACAGCATCAACGGCGTGGCCGCGCTGCACACGGACCTCTTGCGCCGGGACGTGCTGCCGGACTTCGCGGCCATGTATCCGGAGCGCTTCAACAACAAGACGAACGGCGTGACGCCGCGCCGGTGGCTGGCGTGGTGCAACCCGCGGCTGTCCAAGCTGATTACGTCCCGCATCGGCGAGGGCTGGGCCACCAACCTGGACAAGCTGCGCGAGTTGGAGCCGCACGCGGAGGACCCCGCATTCCGCAAGGCGTTCCGCGACGTGAAGCGCGCCAACAAGGAGGACCTCTCCAACCACATCCGGGACATCCGCTCGGTGCGGCTCAACCCGGACGCCATCTTCGACGTGCAGATAAAGCGCCTGCACGAGTACAAGCGCCAGCTGCTGGACGCGGTGCACATCGTCGCGCTGTGGATGCGGGCGCGCAGGGACCCGAGCACCATCATCCACCCGCGCGCGTTCCTCTTCGGCGCCAAGGCGGCGCCGGGCTACCACCTGGCCAAGCTGACCATCCGGCTCATCAACGGCATCGCCGAGGTCGTCAACAGCGACGCGGGGACGACGGGGCTGCAGGTGGTGTTCGCCCCCAACTACCGGGTGAGCCTGGCCGAGCGCATCATCCCGGCCGCGGACGTGTCCGAGCAGATTTCGACGGCGGGCATGGAGGCCTCCGGCACGGGCAACATGAAGCTGATGCTCAACGGCGCGCTGACGCTGGGCACGCTGGACGGCGCCAACGTGGAGATTCGCGAGGCGGTGGGCGACGAGAACTTCTTCCTCTTCGGCCTCACCGCCGACGAGGTGATTGCCCGCAAGCGCGCCGGCTACCGGCCGCGCGACGAGTACGAGAAGAACCTGGAGCTGCGTGAGGCGCTGGACCTCATCTCCACCGGCTTCTTCTCCCCGGAGGACCGCGCCCTCTACAAGCCGCTGGTGGACAGCCTGCTGGACGAGGACCGCTACCTGGTGCTGGCGGACTTCGCGGCCTACGCGGCGAAGCAGGACGAAGTCGTGCGCGCCTACCAGGACACCGAGAACTGGACGCGCAAGTGCATCATCAACGTGGCGCGCGCCGGCATCTTCTCCTCGGACCGCACCATCAAGCAGTACGCGGAAGAAATCTGGCGCATCCAGCAGACGCCCGTGGAGCCGTAAGGCCCCGCCCGCGCCCCCCGTTGACCGCTCCGGCGACGGGGGGCGCCCCATTCGAGGGACGCGCGCGAGGCGTGTCCTCACAGGGCGACGCAGCGCGTAACGATTGACGCAACAAGACGACGCACCGCGCAATCACAGACAACGCAGTGCGACACCCGACAGAAGAGGATTGCCGCGTGACGCCAACGCGGCGCGATGTATTGACTCTGGAATCAATCCTGAGGCACTGATCTCGCGTTCTTCGGGATTCGCTCGGTCGTGGGGATGGGCTGAGTCGCAGGGGTGCCTCCGAGTGAGGCCGGCTCCCGGGGTTCTGTTCCGACGTGCATCGGTTGCAGCAGGCGTTCCTCCCAAAGACAGGAGTCCCCCATGAAGCAACAGCCGCTGTTCCTTGCAGTCCTGACGCTCGGTGTCCTGGGTGTCGCGGGCCCGGCCACCGCCGCGGAGAAGACCACCTACCCCGTCGTATTCGCGCACGGGCTGGGCGGCTTCGACGACATCCTCGGGTACGACTACTGGGGAGACGACTATGGCACCTTCGTGGGTGACCCGTGCAACGAGCTGTTCGAGGTGTCGTGCAACAGCGGCCTGAACAGCGGGCAGCGCGCCTTCGCGGCGGCGGTGGCGCCGGTGCAGAGCTCCGACGTGCGCGGCCTGGACCTGGCCAATGACGTGGAGGGCTTCATGGCCTCCGCGGGGTCGTCCTACGTGAATCTCGTGGGCCACTCGCAGGGTGGGTTCGACGTGCGCAAGGCCGCGCGCGTGCTGCGCGAGCGCAAGGGCTACACGGTGGTGAAGGCGCTGGTGAGCGTGTCCTCTCCTCACCGTGGCTCGCCGGTCGCCAAGTACATCCTGGACCTGGGCCCCGGCATCACCAGCGTGCTGGACGCGCTGTTCCGCCTCTACGGCGACATCGTCTACGCCCCGGGCAATGACGGCTACGCGGCGGTGAAGGCGCTCATCTACAACGACGCGGACGCGAACGACGGGAAGACGACGGGAGCCAAGGCGTTCAACATCGCCAACCCCATCAGCGCGTCCTACGCGTCCCACTACGCGTCGCTCATCACCGCGCAGCAGGGCCTGAGCGTGAACCCCGCGCTGTGGTTGGTGCGCAATTTCCTGTTCGATATCGACGGGGACGGCTTCTGCGCCGACGACTGCGACAACGACGGCGCCGGCGGCAAGGGTGACGGCGTGAAGGCCGAGCAGGACGACGACGGCCTGGTGGGCATCAACTCGCAGCAGATGGGCTACCGGCTGCGCTACACGGAGCGCCTGGGCTCGGACCTCATCGCCCAGGACACCGCGCTGGGTTACGTGTCCAACATCAACGCGCCCAGCTCGTTGCAGTCGACCTCCATGTCCAGCGTCATCAACCAGGACCACCTGGACGTCATCGGCCTGGGGCCCGACACGTTCAGCGAGATGGAGTTCTACGCGGCCATCATCGACTACATCGCGAAGGTCGACTGACCCCGCGCTGAGTCGTCCATCGCCGGGAGGGCCGTCACCTGGCCTCCCGGCGTTCTTCACGGTGCCCCAGGGAGTGGATTCATGCGACAGCGCACGAAGGTCTTGCTGGTGGGCGCGGTGGCCGTGGCGTGTGGAGTGCTGGGCTGGGGACTCGTCAGGCCCACCGGGGCGGCTGTCCCGGCCTCGACACCCGCGGCGGCGTCGACACCCGGACAGCCTCCACCGACGACGCCTGTCGCGGCCAGTCCCTCGGCTGTCGCGCCGCCCCCAGTGATGCCCTCCCCTGCCTCGGTGCCCGGCAACGTGGACGCGGAGCTGGAGGCGCTCGCGACGTCGCTGCGCGAGAAGTACGGGGCGAAGCTCCACGAGCCGTATCTCCAGATACGGATGGTGGAGGAGCTGATGCGCTTCTTCCAGGAGCGCTTCCCGGACCGCTGGGAGCAGGAGTTGCTGGCCTTCCTCAAGGCGAACTTCCCGGAGCACTACGACGCGCTCGCGGCGATGCTGCGCAACCGCGTGGACTACGAGAAGTGGGTCAAGGACAGCGAGTCATACCTGAGAGGGTTGACCGCCGAGCAGCGCCGGTCCGCGACGTGGGATGCGCGCCACCGCCTCTTCGGCAAGGAGAACGCCGAGCGCATCTGGGTGTCGGAGCGGAAGAACCAGGCCATCGCGGACACGCTGCGGACGCTCGGCGCGCAGGAAGGCGTGAGCCTGGAGAAGAAGCTGTCCACGTACAAGGAGCGCCTCCAGGAGGTTCACGGCGAGCAGGCGGCGGCCTATGTGGAGCGCCACCAGCAGGAGCTGATGAACCGCTTCCTGGACCTGCCCTCCGTGCAGACGGACCTGGGAGGAATGACGCCCGCGGAGCGCTCCCAGAGCCTGCGCTCGGTCCGCAAGGAGATGGGCCTGGACGCCGAGGCCCTCCAGCGCTGGGACGCGCTGGACCAGAGCCGGGACGCGCGCTGGGACGCGGGCGCGAAGTACATGGCGGAGCGGGAGGTGCTGGCGAAGGAGCTGTCCGGAGAGGCGCTGGAGGCGAAGCTGGTGGAGCTTCGCGCGCGCTACTTCGGCGGTGAGGCGGAGACGATTGGCCAGGAAGAGGCCGGTGGCTTCCTGCGCTTCTCCCGGCCCCGGCAGTGGGGACGCAACTGACGGCGTCGTGGGGCTCGTGCCTCCCCGTCAACGGTAGTGCGTGGCAATCCAGTCGCCATTGATGTGCTGGATGGCGATCTCCAAATCATAGACAGCCCGCAGCACGTCCGGCCGCATGATGTCTTCCGAGCGCCCCTGGAACGCGACCTTGCCGTCCCGCATCGCGATGAGGTGGTCGGAGTAGCAGGACGCGAAGTTGAGGTCGTGCAGCACCAGGACGAAGCTCTTGCCGAGGGTGTCTGCGGCCGTCCTCAACTGCTTCATCATCGACACCGCGTGCTTCAGGTCCAGTCCGTTGAGCGGCTCGTCCAGGAGGACGTAGTCCGTGTCCTGGCAGAGCACCATGGCCACGAAGGCGCGCTGGCGCTGGCCTCCCGACAGCTCGTCCAGGAAGCGCGCCGAGAGCGCCTCCAGGCCCATGTGCTGAATCGCCCGCTCCACGTGCTCCTGGTCCTTCACCGTGGGCCGCCCCTTCGAGTGCGGATAGCGGCCAAACGTCACCAGCTCGCGCACCGTCAGTCGCGAGGTGAGGTGGTTGTCCTGGCGCAGGATGGCCAGCCGCTTGGCGAGCACGTCCCCGGGCGTGGTGACGACGTCCAGCCCATCCACCAGGACGTTGCCAGAGGACATGGGCAACACGCGCGAAATCATCGACAGCAGCGTCGACTTGCCCGCGCCATTCGGGCCGATGATGGAGGTGATGCCGCCCACGGGCAGCCGCAGGGAGACGTCGTCCACGACGAGGGCCGTGCCGTAGCGCTTGGTGACGTTCTTCGCCTCGATCATCCCGGGGCCTTCCTCATGAGCATCGTGATGAACACCAGCCCGCCGACGAACTCGATGATGACGCGCGGGTTGGTGTCGAAAGCGAAGACGTGCTCCAGGACGACCTGCCCCGCCACCAGGGCCACCGCGGCGACCAGCGCGGCGGCGGGCAGCACGAGCGCGTGCCGGTACGTGCGCACCAGCGCGTGGGACAGGTTGGAGACCAAGAGGCCGAAGAACGTCACCGGCCCCACCAGCGCGCTCGACACGGAGACGAGGATGGCCACCAGCACCAGGATGAGCGCCACCGTGCGCTGGTAGTCCACGCCCAGATTGATGGCCGTCTCCCGGCCCAGCACCAACACGTCGAATGTGCGCAGCATCCGGAAGCCCACCACGGATACGCCCAGCGTCACGAGGAACGACGCGACGAGCAGCTCCTGGTCCGGGTTGTTGAAGCTCGCGAAGAACCGGTCCTGGAGGAAGATGAACTCGTTGGGGTCGATGAGTCGCTGGAGGAAGGACGACAGGCTCCGGAACAACACCCCCAGCACCACGCCCGTGAGCAGCACCAGGTGCAGGCTTCTCCGCGCTCCGCCGAACAGCCCCCAGTACAGGAGCCCCGAGAAGGCCACCATGATGAGGACCTCCACGCCGAACAGGAGCCGGGGGTCCAGGTTCGCCACCGCGCCGGAGCCCAGGAAGAAGAGCAGGCACGTCTGGATGAGCACGTAGAGGTTGTCGAACCCGAGAATCGCGGGCGTCAGCACCCGGTTGCCCGTCACCGTCTGGAAGAGCACCGTGGAGACCGCGATGGCGTAGCCCACCAGGAGCGCCGTCGCCAGCTTCCGCCCTCGGAACGGCAGGACGAAGTCCCACTGGCCGCCCACGTCGATGAGCATGAACAGGGCCGCGCAGGCCATCGCCACGCACCCGAGGATGAACAGGGTGCGCTCGGGCCTCCTCACCACCACGAGGCCGTCAGCCGACACGGGCGTCCCTCCTCAACAGGAGGAAGAGGAAGAGCACGCTGCCAATGACTCCGGCGATGGTCGCCCCCGGGATTTCGTACGGGAAGCGCACCACGCGGCCGAGGACGTCACAGAGCAGGACGAAGCCCGCGCCCCCCACCGCCACCCAGGGAATGGACCTCCGGGCGTTGTCGCCCATGAACAGGCTGACGACGTTCGGCACCAGCAGCCCCAGGAAGGGAACCATCCCCACGGTGACGACCACCATCGCGGTGACCAGGGAGACGATGACGAGTCCCAGCGCGACGATGCGCGAGTAGCGCAGTCCCAGGCTGGTGGTGAAGGCCTCCCCCATCCCAGCCACGGTGAAGCGGTCCGCCGCCACATAGGCGCCCAGCGTGAGTCCCAGCGTCACCCAGAGCAGCTCGTAGCGACCGCGCAGGACGGTGGAGAAGTCACCCGTCTTCCAGGCGTTGACCGACTGGAGCAGGTCGAAGCGGTAGGCGACGAAGGTCGTCACCGAATCGAAGACGCTGCCCAGCACCAGGCCCACCAGCGGAACGATGAGCACCGAGCGCAGGGGGATGCGGCGCAGGATGAGCAGGAACAGCGCCGTCCCCGCCAGGGCGAAGCATGCCGCGACGAGCATCTTCCCGAGCACGGGGAGCTGCGGGGCCAGGGCCGTGGCGGCCAGCACGCCCAGGCTCGCGGACTCCGCCGACCCCGCCGTCGCGGGCTCCACGAAGCGGTTGCGCGCGAGCATCTGCATGAGCAGCCCCGCCACTCCCAGCGACGTGCCGACCAGCATGACGGCCAGGAGCCGGGGGATGCGGCTGATGACCAGCAGTTGGAGGGCGCGCTCGTCGGGGCTCGGCGAGAAGAGCGCGGCCCACGACACGTCGCCGACGCCGATGAACAGGCTGACCAGGGCCAGCAGGACGATGACGATGACCGCGGCGGCGGCGAGGAGACTTTTCACGACCCGGGCCGCCTACCGGGTTCGCGCCGCGTAGGCTTCCGCGACCTGATGGCGCAGGGCTTCCACCGCCTGGATGCCCCCGCCGATGAGGTAGGCGTTCATCGGGTCCAGGTAGACGACCTGCCCGTTCTTCCAGGCGGTCGTCTGCTGGACCAGCTCGTTGTCGAGCACCTGCCGCGCCCCTCCCTGCTGGCCCATGCTCGCGTCGCGGTCAATCACGAAGAGCCAGTCGGGGTTCTTCTCGCGGATGAACTCCGAGCCGATGACCTCGCCATGCAGGGATGCACTGAGCCCCTCGGCGGCGACGGGCACGCCGAAGTCGCCGTGGATGACGCCGAAGCGCGAGCCAGGTCCGTAGGCGCTGATGCGGCCTCCCGTGACGAGCACCACCAGCCCCTTGCCCCGGCTCGCCGTCGTCTCCTTCAGCTTCGCGATGGACGCACGCAGCTCGGCGACGAGCGCGCGGCCCTTCTCCTCCTTGCCGAAGATGCCCGCGAGGAGCTCCGTGTTGGCCACCACCGTGTCGATGTAGTTCACCCCGCCCATCGGCAGGTCGACGGTGGGCGCGATTTTCGACAGGCTCGCGTACTTCGCGGTGGAGCGGCCACCGGTGATGATGAGGTCCGGCTTCGCGGCGTGGAGGGCTTCGTAGTTGGGCTCGAACAGCGTGCCCATGCGCGGGTACTTCGCGTCCGCGAACGGCGCCAGGTGGTGGGGGAACTGGTCCCCCGCGACGCCGAGCACGTCCACTGCCAGCGCCTGGAGGATATCCAGGGCCACCAGGTCGAAGACCACGACGCGCTGGGGATTCAGCGGGACGACCGAGCTTCCCTGGCCATGCTTCACGGTGCGGCCCTGCGCGGCGGCGGGCGCCACGGCCTCGGGGGCTTCGGGAGCCTGGGCCGTCACCGGCGCGGAGGACGGAGCGCCACGCTGGAACGCCACGACGACTCCGACGACGGCCAGCAGGGCAACGACACCGAGTATCGCGAAGAGGGGGAAGGGACGCCTGTCAGGTGTGCTCACGGTTTCATCCAGCCAGTGCGCGCGGAACGGAAGCGAAGGGCGCGGGACGGCGCGGCCTCACATACCAGCCCCCGCCGGGGCACGCACTACTTGACTCTGCAAATCAATATCGACATATAGGCGCGAAAGGGATGACGGCTTCGAAGCCGCTACCGCGTGGCCGGGAGCTCAGGGCCCGCTCACTGCTGGACCTGCCCCGTGAAGTACGCCTTCTTGATGAGCCGGCCGCAGAGCACGGACTTGCCGGAGGGCGTCTGCTCCGCGGGGGTGGTGGACGTCTGGCCCACCACGCCCAGCAGGGCTTCGCGGGCGACAATCAGGTACGTGGACTTGTCCTTGGACACCCACGGGTAGAAGCCGAACATCCCCGGGCTGCTGAAGCCCCCGCTGTGGGCCGCGCCGTCGTCCGGCTCCACCCAATGGGCCAGCGAGTAGTGCACGGGCTCGCTCGCGAACCACGGGCTGTAGCCGGTGTTGCCGCAAGCCGGTGAGGCGCAGACGCTGGACGTGCCCAGCAAGGCGCCCAGCTTCAGCGAGCCCGTCATGAGCGCGCGCAGGAACTTCGCGTACTCGGTGGCGCTGGACCGGCCTCCGCCCGCGAGGTTGACGCTGCCGTAGGAGACGTCGAGCGGCAGGCGGCTCTTCAGCGCGGCCGCCAGCGCGAGCGTGCCCGAGCCGCCGAGCCCCATGGCGTAGTCGGCATGGGCCTCCAGGTGCCCGGGCTGGTAGACGAAGCGCGCGGGTGTCGCGGGGCCGTAGTCGGACAGCGGCCCGGTGATGCCGCTGCTCAGGTCGCAGCCGTGGACGGTGGCATGCCGCGCCTTGCAGGCCGAGACGCCCGCGGCATCGAGGCGGGGCGTGGTGCTGGTGAAGTTGAGGAAGGGCAGGTCGCCGGGCAGTGGAGCACCATCGCGCACCTCCACCACGTACGCGCCGTAGAGCCACTTGGAGGCCGAGGCGAGGTACATCACGCTTCGCTCCGAAGGCGCGAGCAGGCCCACCGACCCGCCGACACGCTTTCCGCTCGCGTCCCCCATCTCCCAGTAGAACGGCCGCACATCCCCGCAGACGTTCTGCGTGGAGCGCGCCGTCTGCCTCGCCGCCTCCAATTGCCGAGGGGTGGGCTGCGCGAAGCCCATCGCCGCGCTCAACAGCACTCCCACTGCCACGAGCCTGGTGTCCATGGTGGGCGACTCCCTCCACGCCCATCCTTCTCCAGCGTGGAGCCAGACGCCAATCGACCTTGGGACGATGCGCGGGTGGGGCCCGGTGAAGGCGCCCCACCCTTCAACCGACGACGCTCACGCCGCCTTGTTCAGCCACGCCTCGTACGCGGTGTAGTCGTAGTCACGCCCCAGGAAGGCGTGCACCAGCTTCGCCGCGTCGTCGGAGCCACCCGGCTCCAGCACCGCGCGCCGGTACGCCTTCGCGGGCTCGGGGGACAACATCCCCTCCTTCTGGAACACGGTGAAGAGGTCCTTCGCGATGACCAGCGACCACATATACGTGTAGTAGTTGGACGAGTACCCCTCCAGGTGTCCGAAGGACAGGTGGAAGTACGTGCCCTCCACGTAGGGGAACGGCGTGTACGTGCCCTGGAGCTCGCGCACCAGCGCGGTGGCGTCCAGGCCCGCCGGGTCCCTCCGGTAGATTTCGAGGCTGAGCGCCGCGTAGAACATCTGCTGGCGCACCCACAGGCCCTTGCCGAACTCCTCCGCGCGGCGCATCCGCGTCACCATCTCCGCGGGGAGCGGCTCGTTCGTCTGGTAGTGCTTCGCGAAGGTCTGCAGGCTCGCCGTGTCGCGCGCCCACTCCTCCAGCATCTGCGACGGCGCCTCCACGAAGTCCCACTCCGTGCGCACGCCCGACACGCCGGCCCAGCGCGTGTGGCCACCGAAGATGTGGTGCAGCAGGTGGCCGAACTCGTGGAGGAACGTCTCCACGTCGTCATGCTGGAGCAGCGCGGGCTCCGTGCCGGGCTTGGGGAAGTTGCACATCAGCACGCCCTCCGGGAGCCGCTGCCCGGCCTTGCCGCTGGTGAGCGTGAACTGCGCCGCGTGCTTGTACTTGTCCGCGCGCGGATGCATGTCCAGGTAGAAGCGGCCCTTCACCGTGCCGTCCTCCAGCACGTCGTAGGCCTCCACGTCCGGGTGCCACACCGTGGCGTCCTGGATGCGCCGGTACGTCACGCCGAACATCTGTGCCGTCAAATCCAGCATGCCCTGCTTCACGCGCGTGTATTCGAAGTACGGCCGCACCGCCTGCGAGTCGAAGGCGTACTGCTCCGCCTTGATGCGGTCCTCCAGGTACGCCTGGTCCCACGGGTCCACGCGCGCGGCGCCAGGCACGTCCCGACGCTTGCGCTCCAGGAGCAGCCCGTAGTCGCGCTGCATCCGCGCGCCGGACGCGTCGGAAATCCTCGCGATGAAATCCGCGGCGGCCTGCTCGTCGCGAATCATCTTGTCCTCGGTCGCGAAGGCCGCCCAGTTGCGATAGCCCAGGAGCGTGGCCAGTTCGTGACGGCGCGCCACCATGCGCTCCAGCACGTCCGTGTTGCTGGGGTGCCCGCGCATGCGGAAGGCCCGCCACATCTGCTCGCGCGACTTCGCGTCGCGCGAGTACGTCATGAAGGGGATGATGTCCGGATAGTCGGTGGTGATGCTCACCTGGCCGTCCGCGCCGGGAGGGTGGGCGCGGACATAGTCATCCGGCAGCCCGTCCAGCGCGGAGGGCGGCAGGGACACGGTGCGCGTGTCCTGGAGCATGTTGCGGCTGAACTCCTGGCCAATGCGGACCAGCTCCTCGTTGAGGGCCTTCACGCGGGCGCGGGTGGCGTCGTCCCGGTCCACGCCGGAGCGGCGGAAGTCGCGCAGCACCTTCTCCATCCACTTGCGCGTCTGCGCGTCCTGGCCGGAGAGGTCCAGCGACGCGAGCACGTCGTAGACACCCCGGTCCATGCGGATGTCGGTGGCGAGCGTCTCCAGCTCCTGCTCGGCGGACTCGGCGGCCTCGCGCATGGCGGCCTCCGGGTGGGAGTGCCGCGCGACGCTCGCGCGAGCCCCCGCATCATCGAGCGAGGCCATGGCCTCGTCATACAGCTCCAGCACCTGGACCACGTCGAAGGGGGCGCGGAGGGCCTTGAGGCGGGCGATTCCGGCGCGGGTGGCCTCCATGGCGGCTTCGCCGGAGCGTCGGAACTCGGCGGGCGGACAGGTGATGAGGCGGACGGCGTCGGGGACAGGCGTTTCAGGCACGGGCTGCTCTCCTGGGCGTGCTGACGGGAAGTGTGCGCCGCAAAGGTAATCCGCCTGCCGCCCGTGAGCAGCAGCCTTTGATGACCGGACGGCACGCTGGCCGACAGTGGGACAGCCAGGCCCCACCCTTGCGAAAACAAGGAGGCCGCCCCGGCGTACAGCCAGGACGGCCTCCCCTCCCGCTTGAGTTGTCCCGAGGACTACGGAAGCTCGGTGACGCTGGCGGAGTTCTGCGGCTGGCGGGCAGCGCGAATCACGAAGTCCGCCCCGTTGTTGTCCGTATCGGAACCATTGCCCCGGCTCGCGTCGGAGCCGCCCTCCGCCATCGTGGCCTGCGTGGACGTGGGCAGCGCCTTGCGCTCGATGCTGCCACCCGCCGCCGGATGGGACGGACCGCTCGCGCCGCCCTCCGGCGTGTTCGCCGTGCCCCACCCCAGCTTGTCCACTTCAATGGGCGAGGGCGTCGTCAAGTCCCGGCCGATGCGGACATGCCCGCCCGCCGTCGTCGAGGCCGACATGTCGAAGCCGGACCACGTCGCATCCGCGGCCAGCGCTCCGGTTCCGGTGTAGCCCGTGTGCGCGAGCAGGAAGTAGCCGTGCGCCGGGATGACCTTGCCCGCGGGAATCACGAAGGTGCCCGAGTACGTGGTCCCCGTCGCCGACTTGTACTGGAGCATCCAGCCGCTCAGGTCCACGGCCTGGTTCGTCGGGTTGTACAGCTCGACGAACTCGTCCGTCTGTGACGTCACGCCACGGCCGCTGACCTCGCTGATGACCACGTGGTTCGACACGGGGACGACTTCGTCCACCGTCACGGTGCCGTAGTTCGCCGGGACGCCCGGAGCGACGACGCCGTTCTGGTCGCAGTAGACCCACGTGTCGGCGCCCACCGGGCCGCGCGTGAAGCGGTAGCGGAAGCCGTAGAGGTAGCTCCCGTTCGCGGGAATCTGGAGGGTGGCCAACATCTCGTCGTCGTTGCCACCGAGCGCGCCATAGCTGGGGTTCGGCGTCGCGGGCACCCAGGTCCAGGACTCGGGCGCGTTGGCGTCCGTGCCGTAGCCCAGCTCCGACACGAGGTACGGGAAGCGGTCATTGCCCGACGTGCTGCGCGTCGTCACCTGCGGCTCGTAGACGCGGCTGGTGACCTCGTGGGAGGAGCCCGGCGCAATCGCCGACGGGAACGACTTGGGGGACTCGATGGCGCAGAACTCCACGGGCGGCTGGATGACCACGCCACACGTCTCGTTGGGCAGGCCCGGCGTTCCCCTGTCTCCGCCCGACAGCTCGTCGCTGGAGGCGCACCAGAACCACGAGTAGCGGCTCGCGGTGCTGCCCACCAGCTCCGAGGACAGGCTCAGCGAGCGGCCCGTCTGCTGGGGGAACTCCTCGTCATAGGTGACGTCGTCCATCACCACGCCGTTCACCCGCAGGGACAACTGGCCCGTGGCCTCCAGGTCCAGGCCGTTTCCGTAGCTGTAGTCGGCCGCCACGCCGCCGTTGGTGGCGAAGTCCGCGTTGCTCGCCAGCACCAGGATGCCGCGCGCCGGCAGCACCACGGCCGCGCCCGCGCCCCGGTCCACCGAGACGGTGCTCGTGCCCGAGGAGATGAGCGACAGGCCGTTGATGTTGAGCAGCGCGTCGGACGTGCTCGTCACCTCGATGTACTCCGTCGTCCCGGCGCTCGGGGAGGCCATGATTTCGGTGATGATGAGCGAGCGCTCCCCAGGCGCCGCCGCCGTGGTGCACGCGGCCTGGTGGCAGACGGCATCCGCGCCGGGGCACGTCGTCGAGGTGGGCACATAGCGGCACGTCGGCTCGCCCGCGAGCACCTCGCAGGTGGCTTCGTACGTCACGACCTCCACGCCGGACGCGGAGCACTCGGAAGCGCGGGGCGCGCAGACGTGACTGCCGCACTCGCCGGGCAAATCCAACGAGGTGCCCGTCAGCAGGCCGGTGTTGCCCGCGCCGTCCAGCACGCGCACGGCGAAGTGATACGTGCGGCCCGTGGGGAGGCTCGCGACGGTCACCTCCTCCTGCGTGCCGGGCAGGCCGGGCGCGCCGGTGGGCACCAGCACGGCCGTCTCGAAGTTCGTCTCGTTCAGCGGCGCCAGGCCGTAGCGCAGTTGGTAGGACGCGGCCTGGCCGAGCTGGCCATCATCCCCCGTGGCGACCCAGCGCAGCCGCACGGAGTCGGTTCCCACCACGCTCGCCTCCAGCGTGGCCACCTTCGCCGGCACCTGGTCGTCGATGATGGACAGCGCGCTGGAGGCGACCGTCAGGCTCGCGCCTGACACGGAGGCCGTCAGCGTGTAGTCGCCCTCGTGGACCACCGAGAGCGTGGTGAAGCGCGCCACCCCCGCGACGGCGGTGGCCGTGACGTCGCCTTCGAGCCCTCCGCCGCCCGAGAGCGCGAGCGTCACGACAGGCGTCTGGGAGGACGTCGTGTTGCCGAACGCGTCCTGCGCGGACACGCGCACCTCGGGGAACACCTGACGCACCGAGGCCGAGGCCGGCACCGAGACGAAGCCCAGCCGCTCCGGAGCCGCGGCCTCCACCGTCACCTGGAGCGCCTCCGACACCGCGAGCCCCGAGTCCGCGAAGGTGACGGTCTGCGTCCCCGCCGTGCGCAGCGTGACGGAGAAGGTGTGCTCACCCTGCTCCGCGGAGGTGTACGTGTGGGCGGTGAGCAGCCCCGCCTGCGCGTCCGTCGACGAGGGCTGCACCGTGCCCAGGTAGTCGCGGGACAGGTTTCCGAAGCGGTCCCTCGCGCTGACGGAGAAGGCTTGCACGACACCGGCCGTCAGCGGCCCCGTCACGGGCACCACGTGAAGGGCCGTGGCCACACCCGCGCCCACCGTCACGGCCTCGGAGGCCGTCAGCGTCGCCTGCTGCGTGTCCACGGCGGACAGCGTCGTCGCCTGCGCCTGGGCGAACGTCACGTTGAAGGCGTGCCGGCCTTCGTCCGCCTCGGTGAAGGTGTACGCGCCCGGGACGGAGGCCCCGGGGTCCTGCGCCACGCTCAGCACCACCGTGCCCCGATAACTGGAGGCCTGGTTGCCATAGGCGTCCATCAGCGTCACCGTCGCCACCACCGCCTGTCCGGCGGCCGGCGTCGTCGTGGACAGCCCCAGCGTCAGCGACTCCGCGGCCCCCGAAGACACCTGCGTGTTCTGGGAAGCGGACCGGGAGCTGCCCACTTCAGACGCGGTGATGGAGTGCCCGCCGGAGGTCTCCAGCGTCACGCTGAAGGTGTAGCGACCCGCGTCCTCGGCGGTGAAGACATGCTCGGGAGGGAGCGTGGCGCGGGGGTCGTCCGAAGCGAAGTCCACTTCGCCGGTGTAGCCCGTGACGAGGTTGCCGGAGCCATCCCTCACGCTGAGCGTCAGCTCGTGGCTGCTGCCCGCCGCCACCTGCGCCGGAAGCCCCTCCAGCACCAGGTGGTGGCCCGCGTCGTTCGTCACCTCCACCTCGAGGAAGGCCGTGAGCTGCGCGTTGGCCGTGTCCGTCGCCGTCACGCGGCGAGGCCCCGTGGTCAACAGCACCACGTCCGTGAAGACGTGGCGACCCTGGTCCTGCGCCGTGAAGGTGTAGTCGCCGGGCAGCTCCGCCGCCGGGTCCGTGGACGTGAAGCGCACCGTGCCCATGTAGCCCTGGGCGACGTTGTTGAAGTCGTCGAACAGCGCCACCTCCACGCTCTGGGACTGCCCCGCGACGACGGGCGCCACCAGCCCCGTGAGCGCCAGCCGCGACGGCGCGCCCGCCGCGATGACGAACTCCGCGCTCTGCACCGTGAGGCCGTTCGCGCTGGCCTGGAAGCGATAGGTGCCCGTGGTGTCGACGCGCAGGCCCGAGAAGAGGGCCACGCCGGACACGGCGGAGACCTGCTTCGGCTCGAAGCCCGTGCCGCCCACCAGCGTCAGCGTCACCGGCAGGTTGCTCGTGGTGACGACCTCGCCCTGCGCGTTCAGCAGGGAGACGCCCACGTCCGCGAGCGACTGGCCCGCGGTGCCGTTTGCCGGCTGCGTGGTGAACGCCACCTGCGTCACGTCGGAGTTCAGCGTCTGGAAGGACAGGCTGTTGGAGAGCGCGGTGTTGCCCCGGTTGTCCTCCACGCGCAGCGCGACATGGTACGTCTGGTTCGCGACCAGGCCGGTGAGCTGGGCGGACTCGGTGGTGCCCGACTGGGCGGGAGCATTCACGCCTCCCACCGGCGTCGCCGCGATGAACTCCGCATCGGTGGTGATGGGGGCCAGGGAGTAGCGCAGGCTCTGTGACAGCGCCCGTCCCGCGTTGCCGTCATCCCCCACGGCCACCCACGTCACCGTCGCGAAATCCGCGCCGAGCGTTCCCACCGAGAGCGTGGGCCGCGCGGGCGGCACGTCATCCACGATGGCGATGGCGGTGCTGTCCACGGCCGTCAGGCCGGGCGCGCTGGCCCGGAGGTGGAAGCTGCCCTCCGTGCTCACGCGAAGCCCGGTGAAGCGGGCCACGCCCTCCACCGGCGCCACCTCCACGACGCCGGCGAGGTCACCGGCCTCCACCAGCGACACCGTCACGCGGGGCGCCCCCACGGCCGACGTGTTGCCGAAGCCATCCCGCAGCGACACCTCCACCGAGGACAGCGCAGTGCTCGCCGAGCCCGACGTGGGCACCTGGGTGAACGCCAGCGTCGAGGGCTCCCCCGCCACCACGCCCACATTCTGAAGACCGCTCAGCGTGGCGACGCCCACGTCCTGCACGGTGACCTGGTGGCTGCCCGCCCGCTTGAGGACGATGCCCGCGAAGGTGAAGTGTCCCGCATCTGTCGCGGTGAAGACATGGGACGCGGGCAGCGAGGCCGTGGCGTCCGTGGACCGCACGACCAGCGTGCCCGTGTAGTTCGTGGCCACGTTGCCGAACGCGTCCCACACCGTCACTTGCACCTCGCGCGTCGCACCCGCGACCGCGGTGAGCGTCAGGCCGGCGAGCTCCAGCGAGGCCGCCTCGGCCGGCACCACCGTGAAGGTCTCCGTCGTCGCGTTCTCCACGCCCGTCGCCGCCGCCAGGAGCTGAAAGCCCGCGCCGGCCTTCTTCAGCACCACGTCCGTGAAGCGCGCCACGCCGTCCACCGGCACCACGGTGAGCGTCCCCTCCAGCGTCGCGGCCCCCGGGTTCGCCGCCAGCGACAGCGTCACCGGCGCCGTCGCACCTGGGACGAGTCGCGACTGGGAGTCGAGGAAGCGCACCTCCAGGCTGTTGATGACCGCGCCCGCCGTGGCCTCCACGGCCGACGTGGAGAACGCCAGCCGCGTGGCCACCGGCGCGACGAAGGTGAACGAGGGCTGCGAGGCGAGCACCACCGCGCCTCCCTCGGCGGCGACGGAGACCGTCACCCGCTTTACGCCCGCGCGCGTGGACACCACGAAGGCGACGGCGACACCCTGGCTGTCCGTCAGCCCCGCCTGCGTCACCGTGTTGCCTTCGCCCGCCACCGCCACCATCACCGAACGTCCCGCGAGCAGCGCGCCGTCCTTGCCCTTCACGATGACGGTGACCTCGCCCCGGTCCGCGCCGTCCGCCAGCAGCTCCCTCGTCGGCGTCAGGGACACGGTGGACGCGGTGGCGTCCGGAAGCGTCGAGGGCACCGGCAACGGCAGGGGCTTCGGGTCATCGCCACAGCCAAGCAACAGGCCAAGGCTCAACACAGCCAACCCGAGGAGTCGGGCTGACGGGGCAAGGCGTACGGACATGCGTGTCTCCGGGATGCGAGCAGTCCCCCCAGGGAAGACTCCGCTCGCGAGGTGCGATGCCTTGTACCAGACATCGCGCCTCCACGTAGACCCACGCCACAAGTTTGCAGTTACAACAAATCCCACCCAGGAGGAGGTCGTGGGTGCCCCAGCCTCCTCTCGAGCCTTGGGGACTGGCTACATCCCCATGGCCGCCATCAGCGCGGCGCCGCCCAGCAGGGACTGGCCGCCATCGCAGACCATGATGGAGCCGGTGATGTAGGACGCGCCTTCCGAGGACAGGAAGAGGGCGAGCCGGGAGATATCCGTCTTGGTGCCGAAGCGCTGGAGCGGCAGGGCCTGGGCGAGCTTCTCGTGTCCTTCCGGGCTGGGGGCCAGGCGGCGCATGCCCTCGGTGTCCTCGATGGGGCCGGGGGTAATCGCGTTGACGCGCACGCCGGCGCCG
Organism: Myxococcus eversor; assembly: GCF_010894455.1. Taxonomy (GTDB): domain Bacteria; phylum Myxococcota; class Myxococcia; order Myxococcales; family Myxococcaceae; genus Myxococcus; species Myxococcus eversor. The sequence continues at coordinate 393,920 of NZ_JAAIXY010000006.1, forward strand.
CCCCACTCGAGCGCCAGCACGCGGGTGAGCATGTCCACGCCGGCCTTGGCGGCGCACACGTGGGCCTGCATGGCCATGGGCAGATAGGCCTGGGGCGCGGAGATGTTGATGACGCAGGCGCCGGGCTTGCGCAGGTGCTCGAAGCCGGCGCGACAGAGGTTGAAGGTGCCCAGCACGTCGATGTCCATCACGGCCTTGAAGCCGTTGGAGGACATGCCCAGCGCGGGCGCGGGGAAGTTGCCCGCGGCGCCACAGATGAGGATGTCCATTTCACCGTACGCGTCGCGCACCGTCTGGAGCGCCTTCTCCACGGAGGCATAGTCGCGCACGTCCGCGGCCACGCCCATGGCGGTGCCGTGGGCCTGGAGGCCCTTCACCGCGCCCTCCAGCTTCTCCACGTTGCGGCCGTTGATGGCCACCTTGGCGCCCGCCTTCACGAACGCCTCGGCGATGCCGAGGTTGATGCCGCTGCTGCCGCCCGAGATGAACGCCACCTTGCCCGCCAGCAGCCCGTCCTTGAACACGCCTTCAGCCATGACTCGTCTCCTGTGGAAGCAACCTGGCGGCGACTTGAACAGAACCTCCCGCACTGCGTCCACGGGCGCGTGCCAGGGCTCGCTGTGGTAGAGGGCAAAACCATGCGCCGTCGTCCTGAAATCCTGGCCCCCGCTGGTGACCTCGACTCGATGAAGGCCGCGCTGGCCAGTGGCGCGGACGCCATCTATTTCGGGCTGGACGAGGGCTTCAATGCCCGGGCCCGGGCGGAGAACTTCTCGCTCGCCACCCTGCCCGAGACGCTGGCGCTGGTGCACCGCGCGGGGGCCCGTGCGTTCCTGACGATGAACACGCTGGTGTTCGAGCCGGAGCTGCCGGTGGTGGAGGACATCCTGCGCCGCGTGGCCGCCGCGGGCGTGGACGCGCTCATCGTCCAGGACCCGGCCATCGCGCTGGTGGCGCGCGCGGTGTGTCCGCGGATGGAGGTCCATGCCTCCACGCAGATGACGATTTCGAGCGCGGAGGGTGCACGCTTCGCTCGCGGTCTGGGTGCCACGCGAATCGTGGTGCCGCGCGAGCTGTCGGTGGCGGAGATTGGGCGACTGGCGTCGGAGACGGACATCGAGCTGGAGGTGTTCATCCACGGCGCGCTCTGCATGTCGTGGAGCGGCCAGTGCCTCACCAGCGAGGCATGGGGTGGACGCTCGGCGAACCGGGGCCAGTGCGCGCAGTCGTGTCGGCTGCCGTATGACCTGGTGGTGGACGGGCAGACGAAGGACCTGGGCGACGTGCGCTACCTGCTCAGCCCCAAGGACCTGGCTGGCGTCATGGCGGTGCCGAAGCTCATCGAGATTGGCGTGCACTCGCTGAAGATTGAAGGCCGACAGAAGGGGCCGCAGTACGTGGCCACGGCGGTGCAGGGCTATCGGCGTTGGGTGGACGGTGTGGCGGCGGGCAAGGCGGACACGGGGGCGCTGCGCCGCGATTTGGCCGACATGACGCTGTCGTACAGCCGGGGCTTCTCGCACGGCTTCTTCGCGGGCTCGGACCATCAGACGCTGGTGGAGGGGCGCTTCCCCAAGCACCGGGGCGCGTACCTGGGCGTGGTGGAGGCGGTGCAGGGTCGCGACGTGCTCGTGGCGGAGGACCCGGAGGGACGTCCGTGGACGGGCGGGCTGGGGCAGGACGACGCGCGGACGAAGCCGGCGGCGCCGCAGGGCAAGGTGTCGTCTCCGCTGGAGGGTGATGCGCCGGTGGCCGCGGAGCTGTCCCCTCGCCCGGGCATGGGCGTGGTCTTCGACGATGGTCACCCGGAGGACAAGCACGAGGCGGGCGGGCCGCTGTTCCGCGTCGAGCGCAGGGGTGACGGCTGGGTGCTGGGCTTCGGCAATCCCGGGCCGGACATGGCTCGGGTGACGCGGGGGCAGCGCGTCTGGGTGACGAGTGATCCCTCCCTGGTGAAGCACACCGAGGAGCTGCTGGCGCAGGGTGAGCCCGAGGGCCGTGTCCCGCTGGCGCTGACGGTGTCGGGGACGGCCGGTGGTCCGCTGGTGGTGATGGGCACGGCGCGAGGAGGCCATGTGGCCACGGCGTCGAGCGCGGTGCCGCTGGCGCAGGCGCGCGGTGGCGGGATGGATGCGGCGCTGCTGAAGGACAAGCTGGCGGCGCTGGGTGGCACGTCGTTCCACCTGACGGAGCTGGACACGACGGCGCTCGAGTCGGGACTGCATCTGCCGGTGTCGGAGCTGAAGGCGCTGCGTCGCTCGCTGGTGGCGGAGCTGACGGAGACGGTGTCGCGCGGGCCGGCGCGCACGGTGCGGGAGACGGCGGTGCTGGAGGAGGTGCGGGCCTCGCAGCGGGAGCGCGTCGTCGCGTCACCCGCGGCCGAGGGCGCGCGGCTGTTGCCGCTGTGCCGGACGGACGAGCAGCTCGAGGCGGTGATTGCCGCGGGGCTGCCGGAGGTGGAGCTGGACTGGATGGAGCTGGTGGGCCTCCAGCGAGCGGTCGAGCGGGCGCGCGCGGCGGGGCTGCGCGTGACGATTGCGACGGTGCGGGTGCAAAAGCCCGGAGAGGAGGGCTACGACGCGCGCATCGCGAAGCTGAAGCCGGACGCGGTGCTGGCGCGGCACTGGGGCGCGATGATGCACTTCCTGGAGCGGCCCTTCGCTCCGGGGGAGACGCGGCCCGCGCTGCATGGCGACTTCTCGCTCAACGTCACCAACTCCGTGACGGCGCTCCATCTGCTCGGGTTGGGATTGGACACGCTGACCTTCGCGCATGACTTGGACGCGGTGCAGTTGGGCGCGATGTTGGAGCACCTGCCCGCCGAGCGCTTCGCGGTGGCGGTGCACCACCACATCTCGACGTTCCACACCGAGCACTGCGTGTATTCGCACACGCTGTCGCACGGGCGCGACTTCAAGAGCTGTGGACGTCCGTGTGAGAAGCACCGGTTGTCGCTGCGAGACCACAAGGGCCTGGAGCATCCGGTGGTGGTGGACGTGGGCTGCCGCAACACGGTGTTCAACGCGCAGGCACAGAGCGCGGCGTCACTGGTGCCTTCATTGCTGGCGCGTGGCGTGCGGAGATTCCGGGTGGAGTTCGTCCGGGAGTCTCGCGAGGAGGCCACGCGCGTGCTGGGCGCGTATCAGGAGCTGCTCGCGGGCCGTATCTCACCGGCGGAGACCGTGCGCCGCGCGGCCGTGCATGAGCAGTTCGGCGTGACGAAGGGGACGATGAAGGTGCTCAATCCCACGTTCACCGTGCAGCGCTGAGACTGCCTTTCGCGGTGTGAGTCCGCGAGCAGTGCCGCAAGGCCCGGGGGCAGCTCTCATCAGCCGATGAGAGGCCTCACGCCACCGAATCGGTGCTCGTGCTCGCGGTGTCGCGGCACAGTCGCAACACGGCGTGGAAGACGTCGTCCAGCGCACCTGTGTGGAGCCCATCGTGTTCCGCCCAGGCGTGTCGGATGTCGAGCATGGACGACTCCCGCTCCGTGTCGGGGAATGGAAGTCCGTGCTCCAACTTCACACGGGCCGCCTCCTGGACGAGCCGAGCCCGACGCGCCAGCAGGGCCACCAGCTCGCGGTCGACCTGGTCGATGCGCTGACGCACGTCCAGCAGCGCGGGAGGCGCGGCTGGGGTGCGAATGGCCTTCGCGGAGGCCTCCAACCCCTGGTGCAGCTCCGTGAGCGCGTCGAGCAGCCCCGCGCGGGCCTCGCGCGCATAGGGGTTCTCCGACTGCACGACGTTGAAGAGGTGGGGAACCTCCGTGCGCGCGTACTCCTCCAGCCGGGCCACGGGCTGGAAGCTGGGCGGAGCGAAGGGCAGGTCCTTCCCCACTCCCGCCTTCACGAGCCCATGGGCCAGGAAGAACGTGAGCACATGGGTGCGAGCCATCAGCTCGTCATGCGCTTCCGGTGACATCTCCGTCACCGCGCAGCCGAGCCGCTCGAAAAGGGCGCGGGCCCGATGCGTGGCTCCGGAGTGAAGCGAGTTGGGACACACCACGGTGCGCCGGGCATCTCCTCGCGCGAGACTCGCGGGGCCGAAGAGCGGATGCGTGCCCACCCAGGGAATGTCACGCCCCAGCACGGAGGCGAGCACCTGCACCGGCCGCACCTTCACGCTGCCCACGTCGATGACGAGCTGGGTGGGCGACAACATGGGGCGCAGCGCGGTCAGCGCGTCGTGCATGGCGGTGACGGGCATCGCCAGGACGAGGACCGTGGAGCGCGAGGTCAGCTCCGCGAGCGAGGTGGCCTGCAACTTCGGAGGAACTTCGTCCTGCCTCGGGTCGAACACGCTGTGCGGCACGCCCGCGTCGGACAGCAACCCCGAGAGGGCGCGACCGAAGCGCCCGTAGCCCAGCAACCCAACCGTCTCCGTCATTCCGTGGGACTCCCGAGCCTCGACTTCATGGGAATCCTCGCACTGTGAGCGCAGCGGGCGAAAGCCCCTCGTGAGAGGGGCGGGCTCACCGCCCCACGAACTTCGGGGGGCGTCGCTCGGCGAAGGCGGAGAAGGCTTCGGCGAGGTCATGCGACTGGAGGAACGCGGAGTTCCACACCGCGACGTAGCGCAGGCCGTCCGACGTGGACTTATCCGCGCAGTACTCCATCACCTGCTTGGCACCCTGGACGACGAGGGGCGGGTTCTCGGCGATGCGTCGCGCGGTGGCGCGGGCGTGGGTGAGCAGCTCCTCGGCCGACGGGAAGACGTCGTTGACGAGTCCCATGCGGAGGGCACGCTCTGCATCCACGTCGCCACCGGTGTAGGCCAGCTCGCGAGTGTGGCCCTCGCCGATGATGCGGGGAAGGCGCTGGAGGGCGCCCATGTCCGCGACGATGCCGACCTTCACTTCGCGCAGGGAGAACTTCGCATCGCGGGAGCAGTAGCGGAAGTCACTCGCGGCGATGAGGTCCATGCCCGCGCCGATGCACCAGCCATGCACGGCGGCGATGAACGGCTTGCGACAGCGGGCGACACCCTCGGTGGCCTGCTGCATGTCGCCAATCAGCTTCAAGAGCTTCGTGCGCTCCAGGGCCAGATTGGTGTCCCCAGTGAGCAGCGGCCCCAGGGACTCCATCATCCCCATCAGGTCCAGGCCGTAGGTGAAGTTGTCACCGTTGCCCCGGACGAGCACCACGCGCACGGACTCGTCTTCGTCGAGCGCGCGGATGGCTTCAGGCATCTCCCGCCAGAAGTCCGGGCCCATGGCGTTGCCGCGACCGGGGCCCTGGAGAATCACTTCGGCGACTCCATCCGCCTTCTCGATGCGCAGCGACTTGTAGGTGGTGTCCATGACGGCCTCCCGCGTGAGTGGGCGAACCGTACCTCACCCACGCGGAAGCAGTGTGGTGCCGAAGCACCCCACCGTCACCCGAACTCCACCACCCGCATTCCAAACAGCCGGTCCACGGCCAGCAGCAGGTCGTCATGCACCTGCACCTTGAGCGACGTGTTCCCGATGAGCGCCTCCGCCTCACCGTGGAACAACACACTCACCGCCACCGGCGTCGCCCCCGCGTACTTCTTCGCCAGCTCATGCAGCTTGGCCACGCGGTCCTCCGTCAGCAGGTCCGCCGGCACGCGCAATTCCAGCCGCTTGGTGCGCTTCTCACGCACCTCCTTCAGGCTCTGGATGTCGTCGACAATCAACTCCGGCGTGGGCGAGTCCTCGTCGCGCTGGCTGATCTGCACCGTCCCCGTCACCAGAATCGGGTCGTCCGACTTGAGCAGGTGCTCCCAGTTCTCGAACCCCGGCTTGGGCCCCTGCTTCGCCCACTTGCCGTCCCGTCCCATCACGTTGCGCGTGCCGTCCTTGCCCGGGAAGCACACCAGCTCAATCGACCCGGACAGGTCTTCAATCGTCACCCAGGCCATGCGCTTGCCCGTCTTCGTGGGCCGCTCGCGCAACACCGTGACAACGCCCGCCACCGTGAGCTTGTCGTCCTTGCGCGCGCGCTGCACCGCCGTAATCGGCTTCGCGTAGCGCTTGAGCTCCTTGTCGTACTGATGCAGCGGATGGCCGGACACGTAGAAGCCGATGGCCTCCTTCTCCAGCGCCAGCCGCTCCTTCTCCGACCACTCCTCCACCGCGACGTAGTCGTCCTTCATCGCGGCGCCACCCGAAGCAGGCCCCGCCAGCATGCCGAACAACGAGCTCTGCCCCGCCGCCTTGTCCTTCTGGCTGGACGAGCCGCGGTTCATCGCGCGCTCAATCGTGTCGAAAATCTGCCGGCGCGGACGCTTCTCGAAGTCGAACGAGCCCGCCTTCACCAGCGCTTCCAACACCTTCTTGTTGACGCGCCGGCTGTCCACGCGCTCGCAGAAGTCGAAGAGGCTCTTGAAGGAGCCGTCCTTGCGCGCCTCCAGGATGGATTCGATGGCGCCCTCACCCACGCCCTTGATGGCGCCCAGCCCGAAGCGAATCTTCCCCTCCACCGCGCCGAACTGGAGGTCCGACTGATTCACATCCGGCGGCAACACCTGGAGGCCCGACTCGCGCGCCTCGCCGATGTGCTTCACCACCTTGTCCGTGTTGTCCTTCTCGCTGGAGAGAAGGGCCGCCATGAACTCGCAGGGGTAATGCGCCTTCAGCCACGCGGTGTGAATGGTGACGAGGCCGTACGCCGCCGAGTGGCTCTTGTTGAAGCCGTACTCCGCGAACTTCTCCATCAGGTCGAAGATTTCGCCGGCCACCTTCAGGTCGACGTTGTTCTTCGCGCAGCCCTCGAGGAAGCCGGCCCGCTCGGCCTGCATGACCTCGGCCTTCTTCTTGCCCATGGCGCGGCGAAGCAGGTCCGCGCGGCCCAGGGTGTACCCACCCAGGACCTGCGAAATCTGCATCACCTGCTCCTGGTACACGATGACGCCGTACGTGTCCTTGAGCACCGGCTCCAGCGCGGGGTGCGGATACGACACCTTCTCCCGGCCGTGCTTGCGATTGATGAAGACATCCACCATGCCGGAGTCCAGCGGACCCGGGCGGTAGAGCGCACCCGCGGCGATGACGTCTTCGAAGCAGGACGGCTTGAGCTTCACCACCATTTCCGTGAAGCCACTCGACTCCATCTGGAAGACGCCGGCCGTGTCGCCCTTGGCCATCAACTCCCAGACCTTGTCGTCATTCAGCGGAATCTCATGCCGCGGAATGTCCTTGGCATGGTTGCGCTTCACCAAATCCAACCCGTGCTGAATCACGGTGAGCGTCTTCAGGCCGAGGAAGTCGAACTTCACCAGGCCCGCCGCCTCCACCTCGTCCTTGGCGAACTGGGTGATGAGCGTCTTCTCACCCGGCGGCTGGTAGACGGGCACGAACTCCCACAGCGGCTTGTCGGCGATGACCACGCCGGCCGCGTGCATGCCCGGCTGGCGGTGCAGGCCCTCCAGCGCGAGGGCAATCTCCAGCACGTCCTTCGTGGTGACGGGCTTGCCCTCCACCTCGCCGATGTTGGAGGGCTTCTCCATCATCTCCTTGAGGCGAGGCTCCATCTCGATGGCCTCCTTCAAGGTGATGTTGAGGACTTCCGGCACCAGCTTCGCGATGCGGTCACCTTCGCTGAAGGGCAGCGCGAACACTCGGCACACGTCGCGCAGCACGCTCTTCGCCTTCAGTGAGCCGAAGGTGATGATCTGCCCCACGTTCATCTCGCCGTACTTGCGGCCGACGTACTGGATGACCTCGTCCCGCCGGTCCTGGCAGAAGTCGATATCGAAGTCGGGCATCGACACGCGCTCCGGATTCAGGAAGCGCTCGAACAGGAGGTTGTACGGAATCGGGTCCACGTCGGTGATGCGCAGCGCGTACGCGACGAGGCTGCCGGCGCCGGAGCCACGGCCGGGGCCCACGGGGATGCCCATCTTCTTCGCCCAGTTGATGAAGTCCTGGACGATGAGGAAGTAGCCGCTGAAGCCCATCTTCTGGATGACGCCCAGCTCCAGCGTCAGGCGCGCCTGGTACTGCTCGCGGTCGATGGGATATTTGACGGTGGCCGCAAGCTCGATGAAGCGCTCGCGCAGGCCCTCGTAGGCCAGCTCCGACATGAAGCTGTCCGGCGTGTGGCTGTCCGGCACCTTGAACGTGGGCAGCATGGGCTTGCCCAGCTTCAGCTCCAGGTTGCACTGCTCGGCGATGCGCTGGGTGTTGTGGACGGCCTCGGGGATGTCCTTGAAGAACTCCAGCATCTCCGTCGGGCTGGTGACGTAGAGCTTGTCCGTGGCGTGCTTCATCCGCTTGCTGTCCGCCAGCGTCTTCCCGCTGGCGATGCACATGAGCAGCTCGTGTGCGCGCGCGTCCTCGCGCTTGATGTAGTGCGCGTCCGCGGTGGCGCACAGCGGGAGGTCCATGTCCCGCGACAACTGGAACAGGTTCTCGTTCGCCTTGTCCTGCTCGGGCATCCCGTTGGACTGCACCTCCAGGAAGAAGTGCCCGGGCTCGAAGATGTCCTTGTACTCCTGGGCCGCGCGGCGGGCGTGGTCCATGTCGCCGCGGAAGCACGCGCTCGTCACCTCACCACCGAGGCACGCCGTCAACGCGAAGAGGCCCTTGCTGTGGTCCGCGAGCACCTTCTTGTCGATGCGCGGGTGGTAGTAGAAGCCCTGCATGTACGCGGTGGAGGAGAGGTAGCGCAGGTTCGCGTAGCCCTCCGCGTTCTTCGCCACCAGGATGAGGTGGTGGGAGACCTTCTCCGAGCGGTCCTCGCGACCCTTGGGGCCCGCGACGTACGCCTCCATGCCGAGGATGGGCTTGATGCCCGCGTCCTTCGCCTTCTTGTAGAAGTCGATGGCCCCGAACATGTTGCCGTGGTCCGTCACGGCGACACTCGTCATCCCCTTCTCTTTCACCGTCTTGATGAGGTCCTTCATCCGGATGGCCCCATCGAGCAGTGAGTAGAGAGTGTGCAGGTGGAGGTGGGTAAAGGACATGGCCCGAACACTACGTTCGGCCCAGGCCTCCCGCTACTCTCTCGAACACCTCCGCGCGGCACGTCCCACAGGCCGATAAATCGGCCCCGCAAGCCGTTCTGTCAGGAGCGGAAAGGCGGAGTGCCGCCCGAAATCGGGGCACCTTGGACCCGTGGGACCAAGCTCTCCCTCCAGGCGTCCAGGCGGGCACACCCGGGGAGAAATCCAGGGCCCCGAGGCTTCATACTTCTTCACGCCCGGTACAAGCGCCCCATAAAGCGGCCCGGCACATTGGGCAACGTCGCCAATCACGGCGAAGCCACCCGGGCCCACGTCGGGTCCCGCATTCGGAGAGTGCCCCATGATGAAGAAGCTCGCCATCGCCGGTTCCGCCGTCGTCGCCGTCGTCCTGCTCAGCGGATTCGCCTTCCGCGGAGGTCACCATGGCTGGGGCAGAGACCCCGAGCGCATCAAGCAGATGGTGTCGTGGAAGCTGAACGACAAGCTGGATGACCTCGACGCCACGGACGCGCAGCGCCAGTCCATCAACGCCGTGAAGGACCGCCTCTTCGACCAGGGCGCGAAGCTCGCGGTGGAGCAGCACGCGGTGCGCTCGGACGTCGTCACCCAGCTCGAGTCGGACAAGCCCGACGCGCAGAAGCTCCACGCGCTGGTGGACGAGCGCATCGACGCCATGCGCGCGTTTGCACACCAGGCGACGGATGCCGCGCTGGAGGTCCACGGCACGCTGACGCCGGAGCAGCGCAAGGAGCTGGCCACGGAGTTCCGTGAGCGCACCGGCATGAAGTGACCCGCCCTGGGGGAGCGCGTCCCCCACTCAACGCCCACCCATGTCCGCGGGTAGGAATGGGTAGGCGGCGGGGAGCGTCACGCATAGGTTGCAGGTGTGAGATACACCGACTACGCGCAACGCATCCGTTCGTTCGAGAACCTTGGTGAAGTGGCCGAGTATGGACAAGTCCTGGAGGGTGGCCAGCCCTACCCCCTCTTCCGCATCACCGTGCCGGGAGAGCGTTGGCTGGTCATCACCTCGGGCTTCCACGGAGAGGAGCCCGCGGGCCCGCTCACGCTGGCCGAGCGCTTCCCCGAGGTGGTGGCCTATGCCCGGCAACGCGGCGTGGGCCTGCGCGTGTATCCCTGTATCAACCCCTCCGGCTTCGAGGACGGCACCCGCTACAACCGCTCCGGCGAGAAGCCCAACAACGACTTCATGCGCTACGAGGTGGCGCCCGGTGAGTGGCGCGGCGAGCTGAACGAGGGCCAGGACCACCTGCGCTGGGCCCTCTTCGATGGCGGGCCCAAGGAGACGCGCCTGGTGCGCTCGGACCTGGCGCGCTTCCGTCCGCCGGACGCGGCGTTGGACATCCACCAGGACAACTACCTGGGTGGCGCCGCGACGTACGCGTATGTCTTTGGAGACAAGGCCGTCTATCGCCCCTTCGTCGAGGCCGCGTCCAAGTACGCGACGGTGGTGCGCAACCAGAAGGTCGACGAGCAGAACGTCACCGACGAGGACGGGCTCATCGTGTATCACGATGGCAGCGTCACCGACTGGTATATGCGCCAGGGCGTGCCCTACACGGCGACGCTGGAGACCACCACGCCCATGAGCATGGACGCGTGCCATGCGGTGAACCTCCTCTGGATTCGAGGCTTCATCGACCTGGCCGCTCGCGGAGTCCGCTGACCCGGGCTCACGCGCGCGCCTCGTCGTGACATGCTCCCGTGCGCGGGTCCCGTGCACGGGGCTTGCGAGGAGGCTGGCACCGTGGAGCGTCGTCCGCTGGGAAGAACTGGACTGGAGACGTCGGTGCTCGGCCTCGGCGCGGGCCAGGTGGGCAGTGCCGACCTGGATGACCGGGCGGCGTCCGCGCTGCTGAATGGCGCGCTGGACGCGGGCCTCAACCTCATCGACACCGCGCCCAGCTATGGCTTGTCCGAGGAGCGAATCGGCCGGTTCCTCTCCGGGCGCAGGCGGGAGTTCCTCCTGTCCACCAAGTGCGGCTACGGCGTGCCTGGGGTGGAGGACTGGACGCCCGAGTGCATCACCCTCGGCGTGGACCAGGCGCTGCGGCGGCTGCGCACGGACGTCATCGACGTGCTGCACTTCCACTCGTGTCCCAGTGAGGTGCTCCAGCGCGCGGAGCTGGTGGATGCGCTGCGACGGGCCGTGGCCCAGGGCAAGGTGCGCGTGGCCGCATACTCGGGAGACAACGCGGCCCTCCAGGTGGCGCTGTCCAACGGCGCCTTCGGCAGCGTGCAGACCTCCGTCAACGTGTTCGACCAGCGCGCGCTCGACGCGGGCGTGCCTCGCGCGCGGGAGCTGGGCGTGGGCGTCATCGCGAAGCGGCCGTTGGGCAACGCGGCGTGGCGCTTCGACACGCGGCCCGCCGCGCATGACGTGGGTCAGTACTGGGAGCGGATGAAGGCCATGGCCGTGGACCCGGGTGACCTGGACTGGAGTGAGCTGGCGCTGCGCTTCACGGCCCATGCCCCCGGGGTGAACACCTGCATCGTCGGCACCGCCAATCTGGACAACCTGCTGCGCAATGTCCGGCTGCTGGCGAAGGGCCCGCTCCCCGAGGCGCGGGTCTCCGCGCTTCGCGAGGCATTCCGTCGGAACGACGCGGGCTGGGACGGCGTGATTTGAGCGCACGGCCCGCCCCTCGATGAGACGAGGAGCGGGCCGCCGTCACGCATGTCCTCAGTGCTGCTTGCGTCGACGCTGACGCCAGCTGCGCAGCGCGAGCAGGAGCAGCGGGAGTGGCAGTGCGCCCGCGGCGCCGCATCCGAAGCCCTCGGGCATCGCCTCGTTGGCCACGCGCCGGGCCGCGTTGGCGACGGCGACCTCGTCCACGTCACCGGGCGCGGGGTTCTCCGACACCGGGCCCCAGCGCTCGAAGTCCGCGAGCTGCTCCAGCAACGCCGCATCGTCCGTGGGCTCCGTGAGTACGGGCCCCACGCCCTCGCCCTCGACTCCCACCGGCGAAGCCATCGACAGGACCGCCACCTCGTCAGCGCCGCCGATGGCGGTCGCCCCGCCCTCGATGCCCTCCGGTGACGCCACCGACAGAGCCGCCACCTCGTCGGCCTCGCCAGCGGCGGTCGCCCCACCGGGCCTCACGGTGTGCCCCGTCACCCGGAAGTCGCTGTCCGCGATGACCGTCCTCACGGACACGCGGCCCAGGTCGTTGATGGACGGCGCCCCGGTTCGGAAGACATACCGGTTGGCGATCTGCACTTCGCTCCCTCCCGGAGGGCGAACCCACACGCTGTAGCGCTGCGCGGGCAGGTCCGCGACGAGGCGCACGTGGTACGTCTGGCCGCTCACGTAGGGCACCCGGACCAGCGACGCGTAGGCGCCACCGTTGCGCACGTCGAAGTACCCATCCAGGTTCATCCTCACCGTCAGGTTCAGCGAGGAGTAGCCGGTCACCGACGTGGAGCTGTCCGCGTAGCCCACCGTTCCGTCCTGTGGAAAGGCGAGCGGTGTCACATCGAACTCGACGGTGCGCACGCCCGTGTTCGTAGCGCCGAGCAGGTGCTGGCTCTCGAAGAAGGCGACCTTCGAGTACCAGGGGTACGGCGGGTTCGGGTTGAAGCGGAGCACCGCCTCCAGGAAGTAGTAGTCGCCGTAGATGAGGCTGACATCAATCTCCTGGTTGGCGGGCAGGTGTCCCACGCCGTGCAACAACAGGCCCGGGCTGTTGGTGCCCTGCGCGAAGTACGCGGGCGACACCAGCGTGTCCAACGTGCGCAGCGCCGCGTCCCGGTAGCGCACCTTCCGCGCGGCATCCGTCTCCAGGGTGCTCAACTCCAACAACGCCGAGGCGACCGCCGCCGCCGCCGAGGAGTCCTTCTGCGTGCCCGGCGCGTCAAAATCCCACTTCGGCACCATGTCCGCCGGCACGTGGTCCAGGTACCAGTCCGTCACCTTGCGCGCCGCCGCGAGCATCCGCGCGTCCCCCGTGTACCGGTACACCATGGTGTACCCATAGATGAGCCACGCATGGCCCCGCGCCCAGGTGGAGTTCGTGGAGTACCCCTGGAACGTGCCCTTCGAGCGGATGGCCCCCGTCGCGGCGTTGTAGTCCACGTAGTGGAATGAGCTGCCATCCGGACGCACGGCATCCCGCAGCGTGGTGAGCGCGTGGTTGAGGGCCATGGTCCGCAGCTCCGCGCGGCCCCCGTTCGCCGCGGCCCACAGCAGCAGCTCCAGGTTCATCATTGTGTCCGTGACGAGCGGCACGTCCCACGCCGAGTTCCAATCACAGCAATCGATGATGCCGATGCGCGAGTTGTAGCGCGTGGCGAGCGACTCGGCCGCGGTCAGCAGCACGCCGCGATAGTACGGGTCTCCCGTGAGCCGGTACGCCGCGCCGTAGCTCGTGAACAGCTTGAAGCCCAGGTCGTGCGTCTGCCGGTTCGTCTTCTGTCCCTCCAGGGGCCGCGTCCACTGGTCGGCCTTCTGCTGCCACGAAGGCTCCAGCCCCGCCTGGAACAGGTGCCACATGCTCCCCGGGAAGAAGCCCTGCGTCCACGCCACCGCGTCCGTATTGGCCACCGTCGACCACGTTCCGTCGGCGCGCGAGGCCTTGGGTGAGCGCGACGTGTTCGGCATGGCGGTGGCCGTCTTTCGCAGCTGCGTTCTCGCGAAGCCCACCACCTTCAGCGCATCCGCGTCGGTGAACGCCTGGGCCGTGCTCGTCATCAGCAGCAACACCAGCCACAGCGCCCCCATGGCCCTCCTCGTCCCCTGAGCAGCTCTCGTCATGCACCCCTCCCATCACCGCCGCCAAGGTGGCCGCGTGCCCACCTCGGAACCAGGGAGGCCCTGGCATGACGACGAGCGGCCGCACGCCCGCGGAGAGCAGCGCCCCACGGCTCCGGGTCCGATTCAGCGGTGAGGTGACAGGTACGCGACGACGCGAATGTGAAGTGCCGACCCGCGCCGTCAGTCCCCAGGGCCCGGCGGCCAGCGAGTGGCCCGCCGCGCTAACGACCGGAGGTCAACACGCGCTGCCACAGCGTCAGCAGGTCGCGGACCACCGGCCCGTCGGGCACTTCCGCCACGGGAGGCACGTCCACGCGGACACCGTGGGCGGCCAGCTTCGTGAAGGGATTCTCCGGGTCATCGGTCTTCAGCGGCACCGCCGGGTCCGCCGGACGGAAGCCGAACGACAACGCGCGCTCCTGCACCGGACGGCTCTGCAGATAACGCAGCCACTCCACCGCCGCCGCCTTCTGCGCGGGCGTCACCCAGTCCGCCTGGAGCACGGCTGCGGGGTGGTCGCTCCACAAGGTGAGCGCCGGGTAGTACACCCGCAGCTCCCCCCACCGCCCCTGAGCGTGGGAGAGCTGGGCGATGGCCAGGTTCTCGTACACCACCGCGATGTCGTAGCGGGACGGGCCGAAGCGGACCATGTCCGCCATGAAGGTGCCCGTGGAAGGCTCGAAGCGCGTGACACCTCGCTCCAACGCCTTCATCCAGTCCTGGTAGCGCGGCTCCAACAGGTCCGCCACCGTGAGCCCGCCGCGCTTGCCGTAGTACTCCAGCGTCGCAAGCAGCAGCGCCTGGAGTCCGGAGTTGGAGCGCGTCGGGTCCGTGTGGCCCAGCTTCACGAACCCCCACTCCGGCTTGCCACCAATCGCCGGCCAGCCCTGGGGACTCGTCACCGCCTTCTGCAACACCTTCCACGACACCGCGCCGCCACCGCTCGCCTTGCGCAGCACCTCCGCCCGGTCCTCCCACACCACGAAGACCAGCGGGGTGATGACCAGCGGGCGCGGAGCCTGCTCGCCCTCCTCGGCGAACAGCGGCTTGCGCTCGGGGTCCGTGGCCCAGTCGGAGGCCAGCATGCGCAACACCGCGCTGTCCGCCGGGCTCCACACCGTGGGCTGCTCACGGCCGTCGAGGATGGCCTGCGCCGCCTCCAGCGACCCACGCCCCACCAGCTTCAGCCGGATGTGGGGATGCTGCTTCTGGAAGTCCTCCGCCGCGGCCTCCACCCACTCCTTCTTCTCCGTGCTGTAGAGGAACGAGACGTCCACCACCTCGCCGGGCCTCGGAGGCCGGGGCGACGTGGGCTCGGGCGTGCCGGCCTCCTGGACACCGCGCGGAGGCGGCTCCCGGTTGGAGGTCAGATAGAGGACCCCGCCCAGCGCGAGAAAGAGCCCGACGACGATGAGAACCTTGGGTGTCATGTGTCGATGCGCCCCCCTCGCGCCGAGTCTTGCCTCACGCCTCCAGGCGCGAGAGCCGACCGGCGAGCTGCGCATCACTCCCCGCGCTCACACCCTTCACCCACTCCGTCAGCGAGCCACCCGACGACGTCAGCTTCGCCTCGACATGCGGACGCAGTTGGCCCCAGCGCTTGCCCCAGCCCTCCTCGGACGCGCTGCCCTTCATGCCTGGCCGCTCCGCGAGCAACAGCCCCAGCCGCAGCGCCAGCTCCGGCTCACCGAGCGACTCGGCCCGCCGCACCATGGCCAGCGCCTCCGTCTCCGGCGCGCGACGCCACGCATCCACCGCGCGGGAGAAGGCCGCCACGTCCAGCTCGCTCAACAGGCCCAGCGCATGCCGCAGCGGCAGCCGGCCCTCCTTCGGCGCGACGACGACGCGCGCCATCAGCGCATCGAACGTGGAGGCCAGCTCCGCGTGCTTCGCGGGGTCCACGCCACCGAGCGCCCGCAGTGCCCTGCGCGCGCTCCGGGCGCGAGACGTCACCTCCCAGCTTCGCCAACCCAGCCGGGCCCGCAGTCCCGCGAGCGCGTCCGCGGCGGCCTTGAGCGTCTCCGGCGTGGGCTTCGCGACAGGCACGCGAAGGGGCAGCGGCGTCTTCTCGGGCGCGCGCGGCGCGGCGGCGACGGGAGCGGGCGCCGCGGCACCCTCGGCCGTCACCTCGCGATAACCCTCGCGCACCTTCTCCGCGACCTTCTTCTCGTACTCACGCTCGGCGCCCGCGGCGTCGGGGAACGCCTTCTCCTTGCGCTGCCCGGCGGTGCCGATGCGGCCGTAGGTGACGATGAAGGTGTTGCCCTGAACCTCCGGCTGCCAGAACTTGGAGCTGGTTCCCTCGACGAATTCGAACCTTCGCATGGCCCATCCTCCTCGCGCATCGGCCGGCCCTCCAGGCTAGCTCATGCGCACCTGTCGCGCCTCACGCGGCGCGCGAAGACCGCTCCTGGAACTCCGTCTCCATCTCCTTCAGGCCCATGGAGCGCGGCACCCGCCCCTCGTACCCCAGCTCCTGGCGGGCCTTCTCGTCGCTCACCGTCACCTCACGTCCAATCAGCAGCACCTCCGTGCGGCTGAGCGGCGGTCGGCCCGGCAGCCCGAGCGTGCCCCACGCCAGGTCCGCCACCGTGGCCACCAGCGCGGCAAGGCCATAGGGAATGGAGCTGTTGCCCGGGTCCACGCCCTGCGACTTGAGCATCGCGGTGACGAACTCCCGGAACACCACCGGCTCGCCGTCGGTGAGGTAGTACGCCTCGCCGCCTCGGCCCTTCTCCGCCGCCAGCAGCATGCCCTCCACGCAGTTGGCCACGTGGCAGGTGGACGTCAGGTAGCGACCATCCCCTATCCACTTGAAGCGCTTGCTGCGCACCGCGTCCACCATCTGCGGCAGCACCGACGTGTCTCCGCGTCCCCACACCAGGCGCGGACGCACCGCCACGGTAGTGAAGTCCGCGGAGTTGACGCTCAGCACCCGGCGCTCCGCCTCGTTCTTGGTGGAGGGATAGTCGCCGATGGGGCGCTCCGGCAGCGGCCACGTCTCGTTCACCTTCACGAGCGGCGTGCCGTCCGCCATCACCGCCTCCGTGCTGACGTGCACCAGCCGCTTCACCCCGGCGGCGCGAGCGGCCTCCAGCACCCGCTCCGTGCCGCGCACGTTGGCCTCGTAGTACTCCGCGCGAGGCGCCCACGACTTCACCAGCGCGGCCGAGTGGAAGACGGTGTCGCAGCCCTCCATGCCCGCGCGCAGCTTCGCCACGTCGGACAGGTCGCCCTCGAAAGGCTCCCCGCCCGCCGCCGCCACCGTCGCGAGGGACTCCGGAGAGCGCGCCAACGCCCGAGCCTCGTCGCCGCGCGCCTTGAGCGCCGCGAGAAGGTACCTGCCCACGAAACCGGAACCGCCGGTGACGAACGCCCGCATGGACTGCTCCCCTGGCAATGAGGTCTCGGGCTCCTACCACCACCCGCCCTCGGCGCGGTAGCCACCCGACGGCCTTGGGCCCCTCATTCGAGCGACCTGGCGCCCATCGGGGGCCCCGCCTTCTCCTTAGAACATGTCCCGCAGGGACGGCTGCGGCCCGGAGAACAGCGCCATCGCCGCCTGCACGGAGGCGTCGTCCGCCTCCACCAGCCCCACCGAGCGCAGGGAGGCCGCGGACTGGAAGCCGGTGTACAGCGGGCCCAGTTGGCGGATGTCCAGCCGCAGCCGGCCCTCTCCGCCGCGCTTCACCCGGGCCACGCCGTCCTCCACCTCCAGCACGAAGCGCCCCTGGTTCTCCGGGAAGAGCTCGTCCGTCACCTCCAGGTGCAGCGAGCCGGAGAGTCCCGGCGTCCAGCCTCGGGCCTCCAGCGCGGAGACGACGTCCAGCACTCGCACCATCCAGTGCATGTAGACCTTCACCGAATAGGACTGCTCGCGCAGCATCAGGAGGAACGGGTCGTCGGGGCCGCCGTACCACACCACTTCCGTGCCCAGGGAGTGGTGGTCCCCCAGGAAGCGCAGCAGCCGGCGCGCCGCCGCGGGCGTGGTGGCCACGATGTCCGTGAGGGCCAGCTCCTGCTTCAAGTCCTTGAGCGGCCGACGCGCCAGGTAGACGTAGCCCTCCACTCCCGCACTGCCCTCCACGAGGTAGCCGTGGACGGGCTCGGAGCGCGGGTTGCGGACGCGGTTCCAGGAGAACTCGCTCCGGTCCAGCCAGCCCTGACGGAAGCGGGCCACGCTCGTGTAGCAGGCGGCGATGGCGTCCTCGTCGCGGGACTCGATGGCTCGCAGCGACAGCGAGCGCTCGCCCATCTCCAGCGCGGACATCTGCACGCGCGTCTCGTAGCGCGCTCCGGCCTGCTCGTAGCCCGCGCGGCGATAGAGGGGTTGGGTGGCGGGATAGAGGATGGAGAGCGCCGCGCCAGACTCGCGGGCCTCCTGCACCAGCCGCGTCATCAGCCGGGTCGCCGTGCCCTGCCCCCGGTGCAGCGGTGAGACTCCCACGCCACCCACGCCGACAACGGGCACGCTGCGCCCGCCGAACCACTGACCCTTGCGGATGGAGACCAGCGTGCCCGCCACCTTCCCGCCCTCGCGCAGGAGCCGCAGGTCGCGCGGGTCCAGCCGCTGCCTCCACGCGATGCAGTCCGCCGGCGTCATCGCGTAGGCGTGCATCAGGATGTCCGCCACGGCGGACAACTCCTGCTCATCTCTCGGCGGTCCAAAGTCGTCCGGCTTCGCGTCCACGTCCCCATCCCTCCAAGGGGTGCGCTCACGCACCCTGGGGGCATCCTAGCGGGACGCTTACGGGACGACGCGCTTCATCTTCGAATAGAAAGAAGGCGCGAGCAGATAGGCGAACGTCGCGTCGCCGAATCCCAGCAAGTCGCCATCCCGCACGTGCAGCTCTCCGCCCGACGCCACCTCCTTGGCGTTGACGAACGTGCCGTTGCTCGACTTCAGGTCCACCAAGGTGCAGCCGACCGAAGGGCCCCACCAGCAGAGCTTCGCGTGACGCTTGGAGACCGAGGGCTCGTTGACCACCAGGTCGCAGTCCGGCTGTCGCCCCACGGTGAGCACGTCCTGTCCCTCCACGGGAGGCAGCGTCGCCACGGTGAGCGCATCGAAGTGCAGCCAGAGCGCGACCTGCTGTCGCTCCAGGCTGGGGATGTCGCGGGCCATCGTCGTGCGCGCGGCGCCCATCTTCAGCGCCAGTTGCGCCATCACCGGGCTCGGCGGACGCTGCACCAGCACGAACGGCCCCACCTGCTTGCAGAAGAAGGATTCTGTCAGCCGGGAGCTCAGCGCGCGCAGTTCCTGGACGGTCATCATGGGTGCTCCCCCGAATCGCTCACGCGCGCGATTCTGAGGGGGACGCTGTCACGCGTCGAGTCTTCTCGTGTCAACGAGCCCAGAAGAGGAGTGCTCCCCTGCCCCATCAGTGGCTGGAAGGCGTCACGCGGCGCCACGAGAGGGCCCGGCCACATCCAACGCCTCGCGCGACAGGGGGACGTCGAGCCGGTGCGCGAGCCAGTGCCCCAGGTGTTCGAGGGAACGCACGTCCACCGTGCCGCGCATCAGCACCCGCGAGCCCTGGGGAGAGCGCAGCCACAGCGCGAACTTCGGGTCGCCGTCGTCGTCCTCCTCCGGCCGATGACGTTCCACCTGGAGCTCCGTCACCTGATGACGCACCCGAGTCACCCGCCAGAGCCCGTGGTGGATGCGAACCAGGACGCCAGGATGGACCTCCCACCCGTTTCGCGCCTGGAGCGTCCTCCAGCCTCGCCACGCCAGCAGCGCGGCCAGGGCTCCCAGCCCCACCGCCAGGAGCGTCGCCAGGAGGCTTGCGCCATCGAAGAGCTGACGCCAGACCAGACAGGCCACGGCCCCGACGAGCAACGCGGTCATGACGCCGTGGAACCAGACCCAGAGGACCCGGATATGACGCGCGGGCCGGAGCACCTCGCCCCCACCCGCGAGCGGCACCGCTTCCTTCCCCTTCGGCATGTGGCGCTTCAGCTCCGCCGCCGGGCCGCCCAGTCCCGAAAGCTCGCGCATCCGCGCCCACAGCTCCTGGTGCTGCTCCCTCGTTCCGTTCTGGGCCAGCGCGACGGTCCTCCCTGAAGGCAGGAGCGCCATCACCCCGTTGCCCGGCCCCAGCAGGGACAGGTCCGTCAGGTCCGAGTAGCGCACGCGCAGCTCGCGATGCCAGGGCCCCCACCGCCGCTTGCGCGTCACGCCTCGCGCATCCATCGTCACCTGCTCCAGGCCGGCGAGCGCCCACAGCAAGCCCATCTGCACGACGACGCCCACCGGCGTCCAGACCAGCACCCACGCCAACAGGAACATGGCGGCCAGCACCGCGCCCGCGGCCGAGGTGGGCACCGTCGACGCTTGCGCTACCAGGGGGATGGGCCGCAGGAGCGCCAGGAGCAGATGGAGGAACGCGCGGAAACCCACCGCGACGCCAGCGGTCCATCCAACCGTCCAGAAGACCCAGCAGAGCGCGAGCGCGAACCGTGACGCATACGAAGGCCGCAGCCGCGCCCGCCAGACCGCCCCTTCCTTCGTGAGCCACAAGACGATGGTCCTCCTGGATGCGCCGCCGCTCGAAGGCGACGTGGCACCGACAGCGGTGCGCTCTCGGACTCAAGCGCCACCTCGTCACCCGGAAAGCATGTCACCCGGTTGTCACGCGGTCATTTCCAGGGCGGCACCCTCGCCTCCTGGTGGCACGCGGAGATGCCCCGCGACGGCGTGGGCCTAGGCCTTCTCGTCCGCCTCCGCGCCGAAGCGCTCATCCCGCGTGGTGAGGATGTGGCGATAGGGCACCACGCGCACCAGCTCCGCCACCGTGGTGGCTCCGGCGTTGACCTTGTCGAGCCCATCCTCCATCAGCGTCCGCAGGCCGAGCTTCCGCGCATGGCGGCGCAGCCGCACCGTGGGCTCCCCGTGCGCGATGAGGTCCTGGAGGTCCGGGTCCACCACCAGCAGCTCGAAGATGCCGGAGCGGCCTCTGTAGCCGGTGTGGTTGCACGCGGAGCACCCTCGCCCGGCACGCGTGTTCACCCCGTCCAGCAGCCGCCCCAACAACTTCGCCTGCTCCGGCGTGGGCTTCGTGTCTTCCACGCACTGCTCGCAGATGCGCCGCACCAGCCGCTGCGTCAGCACCGCCAGCAGCGAGTCCGCCACGTCCACGTCGTCCAGCCCCAGGCCTCGCAGTCGAGCCACCGCGCCCACCGAGTCCGCGGTGTGCAGCGTGCCCAGCACCACGTGCCCCGTGGCGGCGGCCGTCAGCGCCATGCTGCCCGTCTCCTGGTCTCGCACCTCGCCCACGAGCAGGACGTTCGGGTCCTGGCGCAAGAGCGCGCGCAGCAACGTCGCGTAGGGCATCTGCGGCGTCACCTGCTTCTGGTTCACCTTCGGGACGTAGTACTCGATGGGGTCCTCGGCGGTGACAATCTTGCGCCGCCCGTCATTGAGCCGCGCCAGCGCCGAGTACAGCGTCGTCGTCTTCCCGCTGCCCGTGGGTCCGGTGACGAGCACCAGTCCCTCCGGATTGGAGAGCAGTTGGAGGAAGACGGCCTGCATGGCGGGCCCCATGCCCAGCTTCTCCACGGGCACCAGGCCCACGCTCGCATCCAGGATGCGGATGACCACGTCCTCGCCGGCGGGGCTCGGCACCACGCTGACGCGGAAGTCCACCATCTTGCGCCCCTCGGGCCGCTCGACGATGGCGCGCAGGCGACCGTCCTGGGGACGGCGACGCTCCGTGATGTCCAGTCCGGCCAGCACCTTCACCCGGCTGACCACGCCCGGCAGCGAGCGCGGGTCGATGTCCGTGTAGGACTGATGGAGGATGCCGTCGACGCGATAGCGGAGGTCCACGTCGTCCAAGTAGCTCTCCACGTGGATGTCGGAGGCCTTCATCTCCACGGCGTTGAAGAGGACGTGCTCCACCAGTTCCACGGTGGTCGGCGAGTGCGTGAGCTTGACGCCGGGCCTCAGCACGACATCCGCCGTGACGCGCGGCCCCGCGCCGAAGCCGACCTCCAACGCCGACTCGATTTCGTAGGGGTTCAGCCGCACCGTGTGGAGCGGGCGGCGAAGGAACTCGGTGACGAGCGCCAGAATCTGGCCATTGTCCGGGTTCGTCGTGCCCACCGTCACCGGCGCGTCGTGGGACTCCGGGTCCACCTTGCCCAGCACCACCACCTGGTTGCGACGGCAGAACGACTCGGGAAGCAGCCGGAGCGAGGCCCGGTCCAAGGTGAACTGCGCGAGCTCTGCGAAGGCGGGGGCGTCCTCGGACATGGCGGACGGAGGTTATCAGCCGCGAGTCCCGCCGGGCGTACCGCCATTCCTCCCGGGACTCGAGTCGCCCGGAGAGGAATGGCTGTACCGAGCCAGCGAAATCTCAGCGGACGTACGCCGCGAGGTGCTCGGCGGTCAGCGTCGACCGCGCCGCGACGAGATTGGCCGGAGTGCCCTCGAAGACAATCTTCCCGCCCTCGTGGCCCGCGCCCGGCCCCAGGTCGATGATCCAATCGGCGTGCGCCATGACCGCCTGGTGGTGCTCGATGACGATGACGGACTTGCCGGAGTCGACCAGCCTGTCCAGCAGCCCGAGCATCTGCTCGACGTCGGCCAGATGCAGGCCGGTGGTCGGCTCGTCGAGCACGTAGATGCCGCCGTCCGTGCCCATGTGCGTCGCGAGCTTCAGGCGCTGTCGCTCGCCACCCGACAGCGTGGTGAGCGGCTGGCCGAGCCGCAGGTAACCCAGCCCGACGTCGGCCAGGCGCTCGAGAATCTCATGCGCGGCCGGTGTCTTCGCCGCGCCGGAGCCGAAGAAGGTGACTGCGTCCTTGACGGGCAGGTCGAGCACTTCGGCGATGTTGCGCCCACCAAGCTTGTATTTCAGCACCGCCGCCTGGAACCGTCGGCCTTCGCAGTCCTCGCAGGGCGTGGAGATGCCGGCCATCATCGCCAGGTCGGTGTAGATGACCCCGGCGCCATTGCACGTGGGGCAGGCGCCCTCGGAGTTGGCGCTGAACAGGGCGGGCTTCACGCCGTTGGCCTTCGCGAACGCCTTGCGAATCGGCTCCAGCATGTCGGTGTACGTCGCCGGGTTGCTCCGCCGCGAGCCCCGAATCGCCGTCTGGTCGACCGACACCACTCCGTCCTTGCCCGACACCGAGCCGTGAATCAGCGAGCTCTTTCCAGACCCGGCCACGCCCGTCACCACCACCAGCACGCCGAGCGGGATGTCGACATCCACCTTCTTCAGATTGTGGGAGCTGGCGCCGCGAATCTTCAGCGCGCCCGACGGCTTGCGCACCGACGGCTTCAAGGAGGCCCGGTCGTCCAGGTGTCGCCCGGTCAGTGTCTTGCTGGCCCGCAGCGCGGCGACGGTGCCCTCGAACACCACCTCGCCACCGGCGGTGCCAGCACCAGGGCCCAGGTCGACGATGTGGTCGGCGATCTCAATGACCTCCGGCTTGTGCTCGACGACCAGCACGGTGTTGCCCTTGTCGCGCAGCTGAAGCAGCAGGCTGTTCATCCGCTGGATGTCGTGCGGGTGGAGGCCAACGGTCGGCTCGTCGAAGACATACGTCACGTCGGTGAGCGCGGACCCCAGGTGTCGAACCATCTGCGTGCGCTGGGCCTCGCCACCCGACAGGGTCCCCGACGGCCGGTCGAGGCTGAGATAGCCCAGGCCAATCGCCACGAACGAGTCGAGCGTCTGCCGCAGCGTCGTCAGCAGCGGCGCGACAGAGGGCTCGTTCAACCCGCGCACCCACTCGGCCAGGTCGCTGATCTGCATCGCGCAGGCATCGGCGATGTTGACCTTCTTGATTTTGGAGGACCGGGCGGCGGCGTTGAGCCGGGTGCCCTCGCACTCGGGACAGCGGTTGAAGGTCACCGCCCGCTCCACGAACGCGCGGATGTGCGGCTGCATCGCCTCCTTGTCCTTGGTCAGGAACGACTTCTGGATTCGCGGAATCAGCCCCTCATAGGTGAGCTTCATGTTCTCGAACTTCACCTTGGTCGGCTCGTGATGGAGGAAGTCGTGGAGCTCCTTCTTGGTGTACTTGCGGATGGGCTTGTTCGGGTCGAGGAAGCCCGACGCCGCGAAGATGCGCACCTGCCAGCCGTCGGCGTTGTAGCCCGGAATGGTGAGCGCCCCCTCGGCGAGCGACTTCGTGTCGTCGTACAGCTGTGACAGGTCGATATCCGTCACCGAGCCCATGCCCTCGCATTTCGGGCACATGCCACCGGCGGCCGTGAACTCGCGCTTCTCCACCTTCTTCTCGTCGCCCTTCTCCACCTCAATCTGTCCGACGCCGCGGACCGACGGGATGTTGAAGGAGAAGGCGTTGGACGAGCCGATGTACGGCTTGCCGAGGCGGCTGAACAGCACGCGCAACATCGCGTTGGCGTCCGTCGCCGTGCCGACCGTCGAGCGGGAGTTGGCGCCCATCCGCTCCTGGTCGACGATGATGGCCGGCGTCAGCCCCTCCAGGACGTCGACCTCGGGCCGGCCCAGGCTCGGCATGAAGCCCTGGACGAACGCGCTGTAGGTCTCGTTGATGAGCCGCTGCGACTCCGCGGCGATGGTGCCGAACACCAGCGACGACTTGCCCGAGCCCGACACGCCGGTGAACACCGTCAGTCGCCGCTTGGGGAGCTCGACGCTCACGTCCTTCAAGTTGTTCTCACGGGCGCCTCGGACACGAATCAGGTCATGGCGGTCCGCGGGAGGCTGGCTGGGGGAGGGCTTGCGCTCAGTCATGGCGTAGGACACCAACGGCAGTGGGTTTGGGGTGTGGGACTTCGGTTTCTACGTCGACCGTCGGCCGACGGCGAGCAATATGCCTTGACGAGTATATACCCCGATGCGTATATACAGAGCGTGGAATCTTCATTCGCCATCATCGCGGAGCCCCACAGACGGGCCATCTTGAGCCTGCTGCTCTCGTCGGAGCGGTCGGTGGGCGACCTGGAGCGCGAGCTCCAACTGTCGCAGCCGTCCGTCTCCAAGCACCTGCGGGTGCTGCGCGATGCGGGGTTCGTGGAATCACGCATTGAAGCGCAGCGTCGCCTCTACCGACTGAGACCGGAGCCGCTGATGGAAGTCGACGAATGGCTCATTCCCTTCCGGCGCTTCTGGTCGAAGCACCTGGATGCGCTGGAGCAACACCTCGACAAGATGGACAAGGTCCCCCCTGTGAAAGGAAGGAAGAAACATGAGCAGCCGTGAGAACTACAGGCCGGGTGCCGCGTCGGGCGCCAGGATTGAGAAGGAGGGAGAGAAGTGGACGCTGGTGCTCGTCAGAGACCTCTCCCACCCTCCCGCGAAGGTCTGGAGGGCCATCACGGAGCCCGAGCACCTGCGTGAGTGGGCGCCGTTCGATTCCGACCGGAATCTGGGGAGCGTTGGCACCGCGAAGCTGTCGACCGTGGGAGCGCCGAAGCAGATGGTCGCGGAGACGCAGATCAAGCGGGCCGACGAGCCGAAGCTGCTCGAATACAGCTGGGGGGGACAGGACCTCCGCTGGGAGCTGGAGCCGCAGGGGACCGGCACCCGACTCACGCTCTGGCACAACATCAACCGTGGCTTCATCTCGATGGGCGCCGCGGGCTGGCACATCTGCTTCGATGTGATGGATCGGCTGCTCGCTGGTCAGCCCATCGGACGCCTCGTCGGACCTGACGCCATGCGGTTCGATGGCTGGCAGCGATTGAACGTCGAGTACGCCAAGCAGTTCGGCGTCGAAGCCCCCTCCTTCTGATTCTCGCCCGATATGAACATGCACCGCTCAAAAGGAATCGTCATTGGCTTCTGGGTCGTCACCGTGCTGCTCTGCCTGCAGATGGGCTTCACCGCCTACGCGCAGCTGAGCCTGCCGGAGGTGGCGCAGGCCATCGCCGAGCTCGGCTTCCCGGACTACTTCCGCAAAGGGCTCGCGTGGGCCAAATTGATTGGCGTGGTGGTGTTGCTCGCGCCGGTGCCGGCGCGGCTCAAGGAGTGGGCCTATGCGGGCTTCGCCTTCACGCTCGTCTCCGCGCTCATCGCCCACCTCGCGATGGGTCACGGCATGGAGCGGTGGATCTACGCGGTGGTCACCGGCGTGCTCTGGGGGCTCTCGTATTTCTTCTGGCGCCGTCTGCAGGCCCCGGCTGTCGAGCTCCGCCCGGCGACCGCCTGAGCGCTGGAATTCCTAGGAGGAGACCATGAAGAAGACAGGCGCGAGCGGAGGCCCTTCGGCATCCGAGCTCATCTCACAGCGAATCGTCGACCTGGGGGGATGGCGCGGGGAGACCCTGGCGAGGATGCGCAAGCTCATCCAGGAAGCGGACCCGGACGTCGTCGAGGAGTGGAAGTGGATGGGCACGCCGGTCTGGTCGCACGACGGCATCATCTGCACGGGCGAGTCCTACAAGGAGGTCGTGAAGCTGACCTTCATCAAGGGTGCATCCCTGATGGACCCGGGCAAGCTCTTCAACTCGAGCCTCGAAGGAAACGCGCGCCGGGCGATCGACATCCGCGAAGGGGAGCAGGTGGATGCGGCCGCCTTCAAGATGCTCATTCGCCAGGCGATCGCCCTCAACAGTGAGGGCAAGGCGAAGCCCTCGAAGGCGAAGCCGGCGGTGAAGGCGAAGACGGCCACGAAGGCGAAGCCGGTGGCGAAGGCGAAGCCGGTGGCGAAGGCTAAGCCCTCGAAGGCAAAGCCGGTGGCGAAGGCTAAGCCCTCGAAGGCAAAGCCGGTGGCGAAGGCTAAGCCCTCGAAGAAGGCAAAGGCCTGAGGGCTTCCGACTTCGACCTCATGGACTTCCGTGGGCGCCCACGGAGAATCCATGCACGCCCAGCCGTCTCCCGCCGGATTCCAGGCACATGCCGCTGGCGACAGGATGGTGAAGCGGATGGCCTTGCCCCTCAGGGAGACGTCCCACCGGGTGACCGCACGTGGGGCATCGGCAGGATTGAAGGCTGCTTGCGAGGTCATCCCCTCGCCCCGCGGACTCGGGCATCCTTTCCCCCTCTGGAGCCGCGCGAGCGACTCCTCAACACACAAGGGGATGGACATGAAGAACGGATGGCGGAGCGCAGGGGTCTTCGCGGTGGCGATGGCGGTATGCGCCTGTGGTGGCACGGAAGAGGACGTGGCTCGGGAACAGGTGCCAGCCGCGGGCATCCAGGAGGCCCAACCCGGGGACACCCACCAGCAGTCCATCTCCTGTGACGCGGCGGGCCGCTGCCCCCCTGGCTTCTACTGCGACGTGACCTGGACCTGTCGCTACGTTGGCGGACACGGGTAGCCCCTGCTGCCAATACGCCCGAGCTCGGGTCGACGCGTGTCATGTGTAACAGCTCGCCGCGCCCGTCTGGACGGGGCAAGGATGAGCCCGCCGGGCATTGAAGCACGGCGCGGTGGCGTCAGTCGGAGCTGGCCGGGAGCGTGACGGTACCGGGATTCTCGATGGCGGCAAGGGCGGCGCGCAGCAGGTAGCATCCCGGGTCTTCACCGCGCAGGCGAGCCATTTCCCCCAAGCAGGGGCGAGGCCGGAGCCGGCGGAAGAGAGCCCGTCCTTTGCCGCGACGAGGGGGAGCCGAAGAAGGAGCGCACACCCCGATTGGACTCTCGCCAGGCCGCTACGCAGGACGGA
The DNA here is from genome assembly GCF_010894455.1 of Myxococcus eversor. GTDB lineage: Bacteria > Myxococcota > Myxococcia > Myxococcales > Myxococcaceae > Myxococcus > Myxococcus eversor. The sequence continues at coordinate 421,231 of NZ_JAAIXY010000006.1, forward strand.
AAGCGCTGGACGTGTTCGCTTGCTCGAAGTGTGGAAACAGGAGATGCGCTCATCCAGCGCGCCTTCGCCGCCCTTTCAAAATGTCTCGAGGAAGGTCTTCATCTCGCGCAGCACCTCGTCATGGTTGGTGAGCCAGACGTAGTGCCGCGCGTGCTCGAGCTTGATTCCCTTCCAGTTCGGCATGCTCATCACGCTCAGCATTTCGGCGTCCCGCTGGAGCGCCCTGGCGCTCAGGGTCCTCAACTTCTCCTGCACGGGAAGGTCCATTTGGGAGAAGCCTGGGAGGTCCTCCGGCCGCCCGGACCGAGGCTGATCCACGTAGAGGAAGAGCACGGCCGCCGTCACGGCCGCGAAGTCCACCTTCGAGAAACCCCTCATCACCCGTGCCTCCGCGTGCGGCCACCTGCGGGCGCGCAGGTAGTGCCCGGTCTTCGGATCGAACTCGTTCGCCTCGTCGATCTCGTGCGCGGGGAACGCTCCTCCGACGTCACGCGCGAGCGCGGCGGCGAGCGCGGCGCGTGAGGCCACGTCCTCGGGAGCGGGCTCGCTCGGAGGAGGCATGGGCAGGACCGAAAGGAGCTCCGCCAGCAGGTCACCGTTGGTCCTCACGTCCAGGTAGACCACCTTCTCCACGCGCTCCGGGTGATGGGTTGCCACCCAGGTGAGCTCTGGCCCAGCGGCGGAGTGGCCCACGAATGACGCCTTCGCGATTCCCAGCCCCTCCAGCACCCGGACGACGTCCTCGCCCAGGGTGGCGGTGTCGTAGCCCTGCTCGGGCCAGTTCGACGAGCCAAACCCCCGGCGGGTGACGGCGTAGACGTGATGGGCTGCGGTGAACTCCGGCGCGAAGGTGTCGAACACGTGGCCCGTGTTGCCCAGACCCGACAGGAAGACGAGCGCGGGTCCCTGGCCTCCGAAGTCGAGCAGTTCGAGCTCAACCCCCTCGGCCACCTTCACCCGCTTCACCTGATGCAACGCGCTGGAGTCGGCAGAAGCCGGGACGGACTTCGTCGTCACACAGGCGAACAGCGGCAAGCAGAGGAGGAGGAGTCTTCGCATGGACTGACTCAACTACAGGAGTGCGGAGACCACCAGGGAAGCCCATGGGTAACAGCTCGCCGCGCCCCATCTGGACGGGGCGTGGATGAGCCCCCGCGCGGCTTCGATGGGCGCGGTGGTGTCAGTCGGAGAGGAAGACGGTCAGCCCACTCCACAGCTCCAGCATGGACTCGAGCGCCTTGCGCAGAGCACTGCCTGGCAGCGAGCGCTGGGCCAGCGCCCACTCGCGGATGGCAGCCACCAGCGGAGCGGTCTTCTCCTGTCGCACCGCGAGCCGTTGCGCCAGTGCCGCGGCCTGTTGCTCCCCTGCAGTACGTGCGGTTGTGGCAGGTCGGCCTCAATAGCATACAGCTGGCCAATGAGCGACAGCACCTCGGCGCGCACGGGGGCCACTCTCTCGGCCTCCACGAATTTGCGTCGCACGTGGGCCCAGACGAAGTGGCGCTCCACCACGCTCACCTCCTGGCTGTCCTCCGTCTGTCCCGCCCACTCCTTCAACGCACCGCCGCACAGGCCGCACACCTTGTCCGCCTCGTCCAGGGGGAGCACCACCTCCTGCACGGGCAGCTGCGGCTGGGCACGCGGCCCGTGCCCGCGCTGCTTGCGTGCGCTCGCCGGCGGTGTCGCTTCCACTGCTGGCTTTCGCTTCTCGCTGGAGGCGCCGAAGAGGCGCTGCTGCATGAGCGCCAGTTGCTCCGCGAGCTGGGTGAGCGCCCTTCCCAGTTGGAAGACCTGGAGGGTTGAGGTGCATCGTGCCCGGGATGGTCCCGGGCACAGGGGTTCCACGCTCAATCGCCGCAGGACAGCTTCAGCTTCTCCACGGACGCCTTCTTGCCCTCCTTCGTCAGGGTGAGCTTCAGCGTCTTGCTCGTGAGCATCACGACCTCGGCGGTGAACGTCCCGGTGGCGTCGGCGTACTGGATGCTATCGCCCTTCTTCTCGAGACCGGACAGGTTGGTGTCCGCCTTGCTCGGCTTGAGTTCGACGACCTTTTCATCCACTCGCACCACGGCCTGTTGGAGGTCATCGAGCAGATAGACCACACTCCCCTTCCCCAACGTGCAGCCAGCACCCGCGTGGTCCGACAAGTCCTGTTCCGTGAGAGGCTTTACCGCGAGCCCCGGACCAGCGGCCTTACCTTCGGCCAGCGCAGCCCCTCCGAACGCCGCCAACGACAACACCACCAGACGCGCAATCAGGTTCCGCATGATGTCTCCCAGAGTCAATGCCCCTCGCGTCACCGGAGAGCGGCGCTCGACGGGCCGCGACATCATGCGCCGAGCGAATCGCAGGCTCAATCCATCGCGCAGCCCGGTGGCCGGCACCCGCTGCGGGGAGCCGCGAGCACCCGGCCGCCCGGAGCATGGACTGAGGGCGATGCTCGACGCGCCGGAACGGCCTCGGTGCGCCATGCGCCGTGGGGCGTCAGCCGTGTGCGACACCTTGCACCCGCTGGCGACAGGCGGCATGTTCATCGTCCCTTGAGCAATCCTGGAGCGGGACATGACCATCACCATCACCGCCTTTGAACGCTCGCCTGATCGCGGCAACGGACTGGCGCGGGACATGAGGGTGCGCTGGGCGCTGGAAGAGGTGGGCCAGCCCTACGAAGTCCGTCTGCTGTCGTTCGATGCGATGAAGGAGCCAGCGCACAAGGCGCTGCATCCGTTCGGTCAGATTCCGACCTATGAGGAGGGAGAGCTCGCCCTGTTCGAGTCCGGCGCGATTGTCTTCCACATCGCGGAGCGCCATGCCGGCCTGCTGCCGGAAGATTCGAATGGCCGTGCGCGCGCAATCGCATGGATGTTCGCGGCGCTCAACACGGTCGAGCCGCCCATCTTCGACCGCAGTCTGGTGACGATTCTCGAGCGCGACCAGCCCTGGTACGAGCATCGCCTGCGCGCGCTGGACGACACCATCCGGAAGCGGTTGGACGACCTCTCCGCGCGACTCGGCGACGCTGACTGGCTCGACGGCGCCTTCAGCGCGGCCGACATTCTCATGGTGACGGTCCTGCGCAGGATACAGAGCTCGGGCATTCTCGAGGCGTATCCGAACCTCGCCGCCTATATCGCCCGAGCCGAAGCGCGGCCGGCCTACCAGCGTGCGTTCGCCGCGCAGCTCGCGGTGTTCAAAGCCGCCCCGAAGACCGCGTGACGGCGCGGGCTCGCGGCTTGGGAAAGCACCAGGCACGGCCACACCAGGAGGAGGCTGACGCGTGCACGAGTACGATTTGATCGCGGACTGGTATGCATCCCAGCGCTCAGGCGACATGGGCGTCCAGGAAGTGACCGCGCTCGCGGCCTCGCTCCCGGGCGGCGCCTCGGTTCTGGACGTCGGCTGCGGCACGGGATTGCCGCTGACGAGGGTGCTGATTGAGCACGGGTGCCAAGTGCTGGGCGTGGATAGCTCTCGCGAGCTGCTGGCGCGATTTCAAGCGAACTTCCCCCGCGTGCCGGTGCTCTGCGCGCCCATCCAGTCGTGTGAACTTCAGGCGCTAACGTTCCACGCCGCGATTGCGTGGGGAGTCTTGTTCCACCTGCGCCACGAAGAGCAGGAACAGGCGATCTCCAGAATCGCGAGGGCACTGAAGCCTGGCGCCGCGTTCCTCTTCACCTCGGGCGATACCCACGGCTCCATCGACGGCGAGCCGATGAACGGCGTTCCGTTCCGCTATCACTCGTACAGTGTCGACGGGTATCGCGAACTGCTGCGCACGCACGGGTTCACGCTGGAAGCGACGCATACGGACCCAGGTGGGAACTTCCACTACCTGTCGCGCAAGACTGGATGAGGCGGCTTCTCGCCAGTGAGAGGCCCCCGCTTCCGTGGCACTCCCGCGCTTCGTGTGGTTTCCCTCGGAGGCATCCGCGGACACGGCAGGCGGCCTGATTACCAGACGGGTGTCTCAGCAATCCGGTGCGGTACAGGCTGCTCAATTGTCTCTTTTCACACGCATGCCCAGTGCGCGGGAAGCCAAGCCGGAATTCAGGCTATTTCGGCTTTCGACAGGATAAACTCAAGGGCATGAGAGAACCTTCCATCGCACGAGTGGCAGCTTGGAGTCTGGCCATCATGGGGGTGTTCAGCGGCGCTTGCGGGGACGCGCCACAGGTCCCTCGCGATGAAGCACAGCCGACCCCGTCCTCCATGCCGGCGTCCCTGGCCCCGGTGGTCCCGCTCTTCGATTCCAGCACCCCGCTCGAGCCCGCGGTCGTGGTGGATACGCCGACGGCGCTCATCACCCGTCTCGGAGACCGGTCGCGAGATCGCCACGCGCGTGAAGCGCAGTTCCAGAGCTACGAGCACTACCTGCCGCTGTATTTCGAATACCGCACCCACGGCATCGAAATCATCGACAGGGTCGCCAAGGGTGGCACCGACATCACCGTCAACGTCACCTCACTTCATGCCTTGGACACGCCGGACTTCCGCGCGTTCTACCAAGGCCAGGCGGTGCTCTCTCAGTATTGGTTCAACGTGGACATGACGCAGGTGGACCCGCTGCACTACACGGCCACCCTCAATTACAATGCGAAGGAGAACCGGCGGATCCAGGTGGGCGACCGCATGGAGATTGAATTCAGCCCCTTCATGCTCCCGCCCGTCGTGGGACGCGCCAACTATTACGGGACGGCGTTCCTCTACATCGTGGGCCAGGGCGGCATGGTGCCCTGGGAAGGAAAGGGCTCGAACCTGGACTCGTTTCCCCTGCCCCAGGCAGCCTGGCTGGGAGGACGCACGACGCTTGGCTACAGCTACTCAAACGAGCCGGTGCACCTGTTCAAGCAGCTGGCGACGAACATGGCGCCCGGGAACGCCCAGCCGTTCGTCGAGGGGCGGCGCCTGCATCACACCGACTTCGGCGATGGCTCCCACTCGGAGGCTGGCAACCCGAGCTTCACCGCGCAGCAGAACAAGCTCGGGCCCGCCTATATCGCGCGCACCTGCGTTGCCTGCCACATCAGCAATGGCCGCGCGCTTCCTCCCGACCCGGCGACGTCCGTGTATGCCTTGCGGTTCTATGTGAATGACGCTCCCTGGGCCGACCTTCACTACCGGCTCAACGGAGGCTCCCAGCAGAGCTTCCGGATGGCGCATGACAGCTCCAACGCGAACACCCATCTGGTCAACAACATCGCGGCGGGGACGGTCGTCCAGTATCACTTCACCATTGGCAACTCCGCGGGGGGACTGAGCACCACGTCCCCGGTGAGCTTCACGGTGGGCGGTGGTGGCCCCAGTGGAGGGAACCCCTATGGCCACGTCGTCCTCTCGCCTCCCCTCCGCTATACCGTCAGGGTGGGAGCGGTCGGCTCCGCCGTGACGGCGCATCCGGCACTGGGGTGGGTCCTTCAACCGCAGAGCACCACCGGGAGCCCCGAGGGCAACGTGAGCATCTCGGGTTGGACGGTGACGAGTGGCACGTTCGGAGATGGCACGGGCTACCAGTTGCGGCGCCCCCTCTACGACTTCACGGGTCCCGTTCCCACGCACCATTCGGCCCGCATCACGCCGCCCCTGGTCGGGTTGGGTCTGCTGGAGGCGCTCGATGAGGGCACGATTGCCAGCCTCGCCGATGCCAACGATGCCAATGGGGACGGCATCTCCGGGCGCATGCAGACGGTGGTGGATCCACAGACGGGCCAGCCGCGCACCGGGCGCTTCGGCTGGAAGGCGGGCAAGGCGAGGCTCCGGCATCAGGTCGCGAACGCACTCAATGTCGACATGGGGGTCACCACCTCTGTCTTCCCCGTTCCGGATTGCGGCTCGGGGCAGACCTGTGCGGGTGCGAGCACTGAGTTGGCGGATGCGGACCTGGACAGGATGGTGCGCTACATCGCCCTGCTCGGGGTCCCCGCGCGCCGCAACCTCGATGCCCCTCAAGCGATTCAGGGGGAAGGCCTCTTCAACAGCATGGGCTGTGCCCGGTGCCACGTCGCGACGTTGACGACCAGCCCGTATCATCCGTACGCCGAGCTGCGCAGCCAGGTGATTCATCCCTACACCGACATGCTGTTGCATGACATGGGACCAGGGCTGGCGGACAACCTCCCGGAAGAGGGGGCCACGGGAGCGGAGTGGCGCACGCCACCTCTCTGGGGCATTGGCTTGACGGTCGGCATCAGCGGCGGGGAGGCCTATCTGCATGACGGTCGCGCGCGCAGCCTCTCCGAGGCCATCCTGTGGCACGGTGGGGAGGCCGAGTCCTCCAAGGAGGCGTTCCGTACTCTGAGCGGCTCCCAGCGGACGGCATTGCTCGCGTTCTTGCAGTCTCTCTGAGTGGATGAGATGGGGCGCCCGGTTCGGCCGGGCGCTGCTCCTGGCACGGCCCTGAATCCGCAAGCCTTGAAGTGGATGGTGAAGGCGGACGCCGGAACGTCCACGCGGTGCTTGGGCCTGGATGATTCTCCCTGCCTCGCCTGCACGGAATGTCGACGACCGTGCGCGCCTCGCTCACTCGCATTGGCGCACTGCCGAATGTGGCCTTGACGGACCCATGACCTAGTGACCGGGTTCAGGGTGGGCACACTTGAACTCCTCCGTGTAGCGACGCTGCCGCTGTCGCGGCTTCTTCTCTCCCATCATGTCGGACACCGTACCTGCCTCTTCCTCGGCGTCCACTGAAGCGGATCAAGTCCACTCTGCTCAAGCATGCGAAGTGTTGGCCCCGGTGCGACAAGTTCCGCTAGAGCGCATAGGAATGTTGACCGTCAACCAGACAACCACCCCGCAAATGCCCGAGGCAGGGGCGTACAGCACAACAAGTTCCCCCGTCGCAGAGGCTATTCCGGCGCGAGGGAGAGCAGGCTCTCTCTAGAGTCTGGCGTTCCTCGAACAGTTAGCCGTTGCACGCGTGGCGAGAGGGACGTCGTTCCGCCGAGATGTCTCCACAGTCTCACGCGCGTGGAAGAAGCGCATGCAAGGAGTATCCATGTTTATGAGAGGTGTCGTACTCGCGGTGGGATGCATTGCCCTTGTGTCCGGGTGCGCCGAGCCACCCGATGAGCCACCGGAGTTCGAAGGCAACGTCTACGTCGGTCGGGATGCCGAGGTGTCCCTGGTTGCGACGCACGAAATGATTGAAGCTGGCGGCATCACCGAGGCGCTGTACACGACTTCCTTCGCCACGCGATTCCAGTACCAGGGCGATTTCGGCTGGTGGGGCAGCAACGGCGGTTACAGCGCTGATGCCGTCACGGGCCGCATGGTCAGCGGCGACTTCAATGGCGATGGCCGTGACGATATCGCCCAGCTCTACAAGTACGGCGCCTTCTCGAGCCGGGTGCATGTCCTGCTCTCGACCGGGACCTCGTTCCAGTACCAGGGCGATTTCGGCTGGTGGGGCAGTAACGGCGGTTACAGCCCTGACGCCGTCACGGGCCGCATGGTCAGCGGCGACTTCAATGGCGATGGCAGTGACGACATCGCCCTGCTCTACAAGTACGACCCTAGTTGGAGCCGCGTCCACGTGCTTCTGGCAAGGTAGGTTGGAGTTGCTCCCGTCAAATCGGACACGGTCAGGCCTCGCACGGTCAGTCCAGGCGCGATGGGATGGGCATGAGCGCGTCGAAGGGCTCGCCGTGGCCGAGCTGCCCGTCCTGGTTGTTGCCCCAGGCCCACACGTCACCGGCGGGAGTGACGGCGAGCATGTGGTCCTCTCCCACTGCGATGGAGCGCGCTCCCTGGTTCACTCCCTGGACGAGGACCGGGGCAGCGGCGCTGACCTGGAAACATCGCATCCGCCAGCGAATCCCTCGGGACATGTGTCACCTCCGCTCGCGACTCTCGTCTTGAGGGTGTGACCGTGCTGTGACGACGAGGAGCGTAGCGCGATGTCCGTTCGATTCAGAACAGCTTCAGCTGCGCGGCGTGGAAGCGCAGCTCGGTGTTGCTGAACGCCTTGAGGTTGCCGGAGAAGCGGTTGCGTTCGATGCTGCTGGCCCACCCGCCTGCACCCTGGCCACACCGGGTGCGGTGCGCCGCAATCACTCACATTGCGTCTGTGATCGACGCCCCAGGCCCGCCATCTTCGTTGGACGCCCACCCGCTGCTGGGGCCGCACGCGCATCGACCTGCAGTGGCGAGCATCTCGGTGCAGCGCCAAGGCAATCTTCCAGTGCCTGATGCAAGCCTTCGCAGGGATTCTGAACTCCACTGAACGCTCATTCCCCCTCTCTTTCTTGTGCATGAATCTACATGCATGCCGTGCTTCCTTGCGGTAGTCTTTGCCCCGCACCTTGCCGTCCTGAGGATTCCGCCTATGACCAGATGTGCATTGCTGATTGCCGTTGTCGCTACCCAAATCGCCTGTGGCGTGGATACAGCGCCCAGTGAACTGCCTGCTGCGACGGAAGACTCCGAAACGATTGCTTCAACTGAGTCGGCGTTGTGGTCGTGCGGCCTCGGCTGCCCAGCCGGTTCTCATCCTACCGGGTATTCCTGCAGCTTCTCGTGCGGCTCCGACTGCGGATTTGGTAGCTCCAATCAAACCAATTGCGAGACGAACAGCGCCGGCGGGTTCATCCAGTGTGGCATCAGCTGTCCTGCTGGATATCACCCCAGCTATTATTCTTGTACGTTCTCGTGCGGCAGTAGCTGCGGCGCTGGCGCCGTCAACCAAGCCAGCTGCTCACCTAACAGCGGCATCTCTTTCACCACGTGTGGCCTTGGCTGCCCCACCGGATATCATCCCACCGGATATTCCTGCACATCCTCGTGCGCCGCCGACTGCGGGTTCGGCGGCTCCAATCAAACCGACTGCGTGGTGAATAGCACAGCCTTCTCCCAGTGTGGGACGCGCTGCCCCAGCGGGTATGTTCTAGAATCTGCGTTTTGCAACTCCAGCTGTGGAAGCTGTCCCATTGGGTCGGCCAATGCGGTCCGTTGCAGGCAGCCCTGACGCCAGTTCTCGCCCATTCTGAGGACTACCACGGTGCGCACACCGGTTGAAGCGGGGAGCCACAGGAGGCGAACCATGCAGTTGCCTCCTGAGATCGCACGGTTGCGAGTGCCTCTCTCATCGCTTCACGGAGGACCACATGCGTGCGGGCGCCGAGGGCCCGCATGCGCGTCTTTACCTTCAGCCAGCACTGACCATACTGCCAAAGGAGGCATTGGCGCCCATGACGCAGCGACCGAATTCCAGGGCAGGCACAGCGATGGCTGGGCGTCCCGCTCAGTGGCTTCGTCATGTTGGAGACGCCCTTCGGTCCGGCCCCACCCGGCTCAACTGATCCGAAAGCTGATCCGAAGCAGCGCATCGAGATCAGTGAGCCTGTCGCCCTTCTCCTCGCGCTCATCCATGATTGCGGTGAGGAATGCGGTCTGTTCGGATGATAGACGTGTGTGGTCTACGACGGAGAGAGGTGGGCCGCTGACGAGGAGGAACATCGCACCGCCTCCTGGGCTGAGATCCACGAAAACGTAACCTTCACCAAGCTTCGAGAACCAGCCTGGAGTGCGGGAAGCGGTGCGTACAAGGTAATCGAGTCGCAGTGAGATGAGCCGGGTAGTCTTGCGGCCACGCGATGCAGTGGTGTGACCGCGCCCGGCCGGGTAGCTGAGCAGGGAGCGGCTCTGAAGGCCCTTGAGCCAGGCCAGGCTCCACCGAGGTTCAACGCGCCGGGTGAGCTGGGTCGCGGCATGGTCCGCCGACAGGTCCAGCTGCATCAGCGTCGACTCGCCCCCCGCCTCTCGCAGGAGGTCCACCATGCGCTTCTGGCCGATGTTTTGTTGCACGTGAACCCACTCGTGCAGGAAGTATAGCATTGCGGTAGCCAGGAGCTCTTCCCTGTCAGAGATGCTGGCCACCATCTGCTGATAGCTCGGCTCGTGAAGGATGACGCAGTCGCCGCGCACTTCGACTTGGTCCTCTTGGGGCAGATTCATGAAGCGCACGTCTCGCGCCTCCTGGAACATCCCAGGCAGATCGATACCGAAGACGGGCTCGGTCCACGGCAGGTGAAGAACACGACGGAACTCATCCTGGAGCCAACTCAGAGAGGCTGTGTTGCGATGGGTGAAGTCAGGCCGCTCCAATTCGAGGGTGAGCACAGCTCGAAGGGCGTCCGGGGACCCTCCAAGTTCGTTGAGAATTCGCAACGCGAGAGGCGTGTCGTCCGTCGAAGGGGCCGCCTCGAGTGCTTCCTCAAGACCGATGGCCACCGCCGCGCCCAGACCCGGCAGAGCCGTGAGCTTCAAGAGCGGCTCCAGATCCTTCCTGGCACGCAGCCCATGAAGACGAATCCATTCTTTGACCAGATAGTGTGCCCAGTCCGCCACCGCGGTGGGAGCGTTCGGTTCACTTGCTGCGGTGCCCAGAATCTCCAGAGCGCGGGAGAGGGGAGACACCTCGAGGAACCGCAAGGGCTTTGACTGCCCAGGAGGATGATGGAAAGCCAGCCGCCAAGTGACTGGATGAAAGCGCTCATTGGCGTTATGGGCGATGGCCTCGAATCGCCCATCGACGAGTCCCTGGAGAATGGCTTGGCTCGCCCGAGGCAGCTTCTTCGGAGCCTCCAGCGGATGGGCACAGTGCTCGGCCCACCAGTTTCCACGGTACATCGAGGCCACCAACTCGCAAATGAGCGTACCTGGAGCACCTTCCGCTAGCACACGCTCCGCTACCTGCCAGAAGAGCTCCATGTGCTGAGGCCCGATGCCCTCGTTGGGTCTGGCGTGAAGAGAGAGGAACCGAAGCACAAGCTGAAGCTCCGCAGGCTTTCCCTCGGCGAGGCACTCCAACAACATGACAAGCAATGGCCCTTGCCCTGGCTGGCGAAGTTCCGCTGCGCCCTTTTCGATCATCCAATGAGCCAGGGGAACGAAAGACCTCAGTAGATCGGTGCGCCGGCGCTGCTCTTGTTCGATCTGCCCCTGTGCTGTTCTGTCTTTGCTGGGTTCCACCTGTGAGAGGAGACCGAGGAACTGACTGAGGTTTTTGATCGGCGGGTCTCGAATACCGGGGACACTCGAGAGATGGCTCCAGGTGGCATTCAGGATCTTGGCCACGAGTCCCGCGTCTCCAGCCTTGGCGCTCAGTGCAATCCACCCCACCAGCGGATCGAGGACCGGTCCAATGGAGGCTGCGGTAGAAGGATCCGCGATGAGCTCCGCGAAAACGCGCGGCAGGAAGTCATGAAGGTCGGCGCTAATGGGGCTGCCCATCAACTGTCGGGCCAGCCTGGCCACCAGAGCAGTGACCATGCCGCTGCGCCCGGAACGTCTGTCGACCCCGCACGCGACCTCGACCCATAGAGCAGCTGCGGCTGTCCACATCTGGTCCTCCAGCCGGCTTTCGAGGATGACAGAAGCTTCTTCCGGAGATAGTCCTGCGGCGTAGTGCAACTGCGACGCAACGTTGCCTCTGAATGCTTTTGCGGGAATCATGGGGTCCCTCTTTTGGCGTAGTTTACACCGTTGACGTCCAACCACATGCCAGCGGCATTCCCACCTTCTGGAGCCCTCTCCGCCAACGTGATTGCGACAGTGCGTTCGAGAGATTACTGCGCGGCTTCTTGTGAGGCGGAGAGCCGCGCGGGTCGTTTATCCAGACAGCGATTGGCGAAGCCTTCGGCACGGAGGCACCGCAAGGGAAACGCTCAGGGGGCGTTGCCTTCCTTGCGCGGAAGGGAGCGGGCCCAGCGAAGGGTAGGCGGAGGGTGGCTGGATCAGAGGCATCCCGAGAGCGCCCTCGCTTCAAGTATGGGTTCAGCTCCCCAACGCGTACTCGAACCACGGTCCCTGTGATTGACAGCCAAGGTTCCTGGCTGACCACCACAGCCCCTGGGAGAAGGCGCTCACCGCGCCTCACCCCGTCCGGCACCGACGCGAGGATTTGACCTTCGGCAGCTCGTCCTGGATGGCGCGCACGTTCAGCGGCACCTTGAGGCGATGTGCAAGCCACTGCCCCAGGTGCTGGATGTACTGGGCACTGGCGCTGCCGCGCTCCAGTCGCACGGGGCCCTTGGGCGTGTTCAGGAACAAGGAGGAATACACCCACTCCGGCGTGCCGAGTTCCCCGGTCTCGTCCTGCCGCACCTCGAGCGACTTCACGCCGTGGTTCACACGTATGGGCCGTCCGATGCGGTACCGGACCTTCTCAAGGACACCCGGACGGATCTCCCACTCCCGCCGCGACTGGAACGAGGGACAGGCCTTCAGCCCCACCCAGCCCACGAACCCCACCAGCGCCACCGCGAACAGCGGCCCCTCCACGGTGGCTCCGTCGATGCCCTGTCTCCACATCACGACGGCAGCAGACACCAGGAGCAGCAGCACCACGCCGCCCAACGCCCAGGCGCGTTCAATCCCACCATCCCACTCGCGGCGAAGCACCACGCCGCCCTCAGGAAGCGCAATCGCTTCGCGTCCCTCGGGCACACAGGCCGTGAGCACCTTGGGCGTGACACCCAGCTCGGAGAGTCCACACAGTCGCTTCCACAGCGCCTCGTGCTCCAACTCCCCCACGCTCGCGAGTTCCACAACCTTCCCGGTGTGCAGCAGCGCCGTGACGCTCCCCACAGGTTCAGGAAAGGCCGCCACGTCGGAGTACGGCAGGTGGTGCACCTCACTCCCCGGGCCCCTCCACTGTCGCCACGTCACGCCTTTCGAGTCCATCGCGACCTGGTCCTCGCCGATGACCGGGCGCACCAGGAACCGCGCGAAGCGGAAGCCCACCCATAGCCACCCCGTCTGCGCGGCGGACACCAGTAATCTCCCGAGCACCAGCCCCATGGCCGGGACACCCGTCATCGAACTCCGGGCATTCATATGCACCGGGAGCAGGAGCGCCTGAAGCACCGCGACGAGCACGTCCAGGCCCAGCTTCGCGCCCGCGCCTCCGATAGCACACCAGATGAACAGAACAGCGCTGTTGAACCGCTTCCTCTGAGCGGTCGCGCGCGGCCGAAACCGCCAATCGGGCGTCCCCCTAGCGCCAGCCATGACCTGCTCCTTCCCACTCGTGCTCGACGCCTCACCGACTCGCGAGGCCCGCCCCCCACTCAGGCACGCGGGCCTCGGGCGGAAAGCACGTCACCCCATTGTCACCCGGCCGCCGCCCCGCTGCTATCCTCGGGCCCATGAAGCGCCCCCCAGAGCAAGACGCGCCCGCGATGCCGTCGCTGCTCGTCTTCACCATCGCGGTGCTCCTCTTCGGCTCGCCTCTGCGGCGTCTGTGGTTGGCGGAGGACGCGCCCGGGTACATGCCCTTCGTCGTCTGGCTGGGCGTCATCGCCCTGGGGGCCTGGGCCGCGTACCGGAGCGGTGGCCATGACGCTTGAGATTGGCTCACTCGTCGCCGCCTCCGTCGCCTATCTGATGGTGCTGTTCCTCGTCGCCTACGCGGCCGAGCGCGGCCTCATCTCCTCGCGCATCACCCAGCACCCGCTCGTCTACGCGCTCGCGCTCGGCGTCTACGCGACGTCGTGGTCCTACTTCGGCAGCGTGGGCTACGCGGCCCGACACGGCTTCCGCTACCTGGGCATCTATCTGGGCGTCACGCTGGCCTGCCTGCTCGTGCCCGTGCTGTGGCGCCCGTTGCTGCGCCTCACTCGCGAGCTCCAGCTCACCTCGCTCGCGGACCTGCTCGCCTTCCGCTACCCCGGACAGAGCACCGGCACCGCGGTGACGCTCTTCATGCTCGCGGGCAGCCTCCCCTACCTCGCCCTCCAGGTGCGCGCCGTCGTCGAGTCCGCCAAGGTCCTGAGCCCTTCCGCCTCGCCCACGCTCGTCGGCATGGGCTTCTGCGCGGTGCTCATCGTCTTCTCCGTCCTCTTCGGCGCGCGCCACCTCACCGCTCGCGAGCGCCACGAAGGGCTGATGCTGGCCATCGCCTTCGAGTCCGCGGTGAAGGTGGTGGCCCTCGTGGCCGTGGGCGCATGGGCCGTGTCGTCCGTCTTCGGCGGCGTGGACGGACTGTGGAAGTGGCTGGAGGCAAATCCCGAAGCGGTGGAGCAACTGCGCCGTCCCGCGCGTGACGCATCCTGGGCTCCGCTGCTGGTGCTCTCCTGCGCCGCCGCCTTCCTCACCCCGCGCAGCTACCACGTCGCCTTCACCGAGGCCCCCGAGCGCGACGCGCTCTCCACCGCGACGTGGGCCTTCCCGCTCGTGTTGCTGGTGATGAACCTGGCCGTGCCCATCGTGCTGTGGAGTGGCGAGGCGCTGTCCCTGCCCTGGCCCGCGGACTTCCACCTGCTCGCGGTACCCGCCTCGCGCGGCGCCACGGGGCTCGCGCTGGTGGCCTTCCTGGGCGGCGTGTCCGCGTCCAGCGCCATGGTCATCGTCACCACGCTGGCCCTGGCCCCCATGTGCCTGACGCATCTGGTGCTGCCCCTCGGCTACGCGCGCGGACAGCCCCACCTCTACGGCTGGCTCCTCTGGGCGCGCCGACTGCTCATCGCCCTCATCATCCTCGCGGGCTACGGCTTCTACCGGCTCCTCGACACTCGCGGCCTGGGGCTCGTGGACCTGGGGCTCGTGTCCTTCGTCGCGGTGGCGCAGTTCGCCCCGGGCGTGCTGGGCCTGTTGTTCTGGAAGCGCGCCACTCGCGCGGGACTGCTCTCGGGCATGGGCGCCGGGGCCGCCACGTGGATGCTCACGCTCGTGGTGCCACTGTGGGCCTCTCCCGGCCTGGTCGCGTGGACCCACCGCGTCGCCATGCTGCTCGGCTTCCCAGGGGACGAGCCCTGGGGCTTCTCCACCTTCGCGTCGCTCACGCTCAACACGCTGGCCTTCGTCGCCGTGTCCCTGGCCACTCGACAGTCCGAGTCCGAAGCCGAGGCCGCGCGGGCCTGCACACGGGAGGCTCCGGGACTCGTCTCCGGTGGCGTGGAGGCGGGCTCGCCCCGGGAGTTCCGCGAGCGGCTCGCGCCCCTGCTCGGTGCCGAGGCCGCGTCGGCGGAGGTCGACCGCGCGCTGGCGGGCCTGGATATGTCCCCCGACGAGCGCCGCCCCGCCGAGCTGCGCCGCCTGCGCGACGGCGTGGAGCGCAACCTGTCCGGACTCCTGGGCCCAGTGCTCGCGCGCCTCACCGTGGAAGAAGCGCTGCGCCTGGGGCCCGGCACCCGCGCCGCGCTGGCCGAGCAGCTCCGCTTCGTGGAAGAGCGCCTGCGCGATGCCCGGGGCATGCAGGGCCCCGTGCACGCGGTGGAGGCGGTGCGGCGCTACCTGCGGCGCATCCTTGAGGACCTGCCGCTCGGCGTGTGCGCGGTGGGCCCGGATGGCGAGGTGGTCATCTGGAACGCCGCGCTGGAGCGACTGTCCGGCGTGGAGGAGCACGCCGCTCGCGGCCATCCCCTCGCAGCCCTTCCCGCCCCTTGGGGCCCGCTCCTCTCCAGCTTCGCGGCCGGCGCCGAGGCGGACACCGAGACGCGCGTCACGGTGGACGAAGCCGAGCGCACGCTGCGGCTCCACCGCTCACGATTGACGCCGGATGAAGAAGGCGGCGGCACCTCGGAGGGCATGGCGCTGCTCGTGGAGGACCTGACGGCGCGCAAGGCCGTGGATGCGCGACTCGCACATCAGGACCGACTGGCCTCACTCGGACGCGTGGCGGCGGGCGTGGCGCACGAGATTGGCAATCCCCTGACGGCCATCGCCAGCCTGACGCAGAACCTCAAGTACGAGCTGAACGATGCCGACGCGGTGAAGGAGCGCACCCAGCTCATCCTCCAGCAGTGCCGCCGCATCGACGCCATCGTGCGCGCGCTGGTGGGCTTCAGCCACGCCGGCACGGTGGGCGGGGAGGCTCGCCCCTTCGCGCACGTGGAGGTAGGCCCCCTGCTGAGCGAGGCCGTGCAGCTCGCCCGCCTGGCGCGCACCGCGACGAAGTCCCGAGGCGTCCGCTTCGAGCACCGCAGCCCGGAGGGGCTCGTCGTCCAGGGCGACTCGCAGCGACTGGAGCAGGTCCTCGTCAATCTCCTGACCAACGCCATGGATGCCTCACCGGAAGGCGCCAGCGTGGAGCTGGAGGCGGAGGCCACGCAGGGCCGCATCCACCTGCGCGTGTTGGACCGGGGGCACGGCATTCCCTCCGAACTCTCACAGCGGGTCTTCGAGCCGTTCTTCACCACGAAGCAGCCGGGCGAGGGCACGGGCCTTGGGCTCGCGCTGGTGGCGGGCATCGTCCGGGAGCACGGCGGCACCATTCAGGTGGACAGTCGGACGGGGGGAGGGACTAGCGTGACGGTGAGCCTGCCCGATGCGCGCGGCGTGGAGTCGAGCACGCGTCCAGGTCCGGGAGCCACCGCATGAGTCGCATCCTGGTCATCGAGGACGAGCCCATCATCCGCACGGAGCTGCGACGACTCCTCGTACGCGCGGGGCACGACGTGTCCGAGGCGGGCGCGGTGCAGGAGGCCTCGAGCGACTACGCGCTGGACTCGTTCGACCTGGTGCTGTCGGACCTGCGCCTGCCGGGCGCGCCAGGCACGGACATCATCGCCCTGTGCCCGGGTGTGCCGGTGCTCATCATGACGAGCTACGCGACGGTGAAGTCCGCCGTGGACGCGATGAAGCTGGGCGCAGTGGACTACATCGCCAAGCCGTTCGACCACGACGAGCTGCTGCTCCAGGTGGAGCGCGTGCTGCGCGAGGGCAAGCTCACCCGGCAGAACGCCGCGCTCAAGCGCGAGGTGGAGCAAGCGTATCCAGTGAGCGGCATGGTGGGCAGCAGCCCCGCGATGCGCGACGTGTTCGAGCGCATCCGCAAGGTCGCCCCCTCCCCCGCCACGGTGCTGGTGCTCGGCGAGTCCGGCACCGGCAAGGAGCTGGTGGCCCGCGCCCTCCACGCGCAGAGCCCTCGCGCGGACGGCCCGCTGATATCGGTGAACTGCGCGGCGATTCCAGAGGGACTCCTGGAGAGCGAGCTGTTCGGCCACGAGAAGGGCGCCTTCACCGGCGCGCTCACCGCGCACGCGGGCCTGGTGGAGGCCTCGCACGGCGGCACCCTCTTCCTGGACGAAGTGGGTGAACTGCCCGCGCCCGCGCAGGCGCGCCTGTTGCGCATGCTCCAGGACGGCGAGGTGCGGCGCGTGGGCTCCACGCGGCCTCGCAAGGTGGACGTGCGCATCGTCGCCGCCACGCACCGGGACTTGCCTCGCCGCGTGCAGGAGGGCGTCTTCCGCCAGGACCTCTACTTCCGCCTGCGCGTGGTGGAGATTCGCATGCCGCCCCTGCGCGAGCGCGGCGACGACCTGCCCGTGCTGGCGAAGTACCTGCTGGAGAAGGCCTGCCGGAAGCTCGGCCGCGCCCCGGCGACGCTGTCACCGGAGGCGATGCTGGCCTTGAGCGTCCACCCCTGGCCCGGCAATGTGCGCGAGTTGGAGAACGCCCTGGAGCGAGCCGTCATCCTCTCGGATGGCCCCGTCGTCACCCCCGACCTGCTCGCGCTGGAGCTGCCCGGCGGCGAGGCGAGTCCGCTCACCCCCGACGCGCCCGAGCCCGGCGAGCCCGAAGCCGAGGAGGCGGGCGGCTCCATGGAGGAGTACTTCCGCCGCTTCGTGCTCGAGCACCAGGAGCACATGGGCGAGACGGAGCTGGCGAAGCGCCTGGGCATCAGCCGCAAGGCCTTGTGGGAGAAACGCCAGAAGCTCGGCCTCCCGCGCACGCGCGCCTGACGCACCGCCTTCAGGGCGGGAGCGATGTCGTCAGCCAACGACTCGGCTCGTGCGCGATTCGTTACGACGCATTGCATGATTCGTTACCGAGGTAACGCCCACGTCACCTTCCGTAACATCCTGACGCGGCGAGCCAACCTCCAAGGTCTTGAATCTCCGCGCGGTGGACGTTGGCCGGAGTGTTGCTCTGGGCGACGGGCATGCCCCTCACCCCCACGCGCCCGTTGCCGCTGCTGCTGACGCTCGCGGTGGCCCTGCTCCCCTTGGGCTCCGCGGTCGCCGGGAAGATCACCATCAACGACGAGGCCCACCTCAACATCAATCTGTTGTTGCAGCCTCAGGCCCAGTTCATCAAGGACGGAGCACCCGTCGGGCACGTGGGCACCGACTTCTTCCTGCGGCGCGTGCGGCTGCTCGTCTTCGGCAACGTGACGAAGCGGCTGTCCTTCTTCATGGAGACGGACCAGCCCAACTTCGGCAAGGACGGCAACTACAACGTCGACTTCTTCGTCCAGGACGCGTTCGCCTCCTACGAGTTCGCCGACAAAATCTGGGTGGACGCGGGCTTCCTCATCGCCCCCTTGTCACGCCACAACCTGCAGGGCGCCATCGCGCTCAACACCGTCGACTTCCACTCCAACCTCATCCGCTTCACGCCGGGCGTCGGGAAAGTCTGGCGCGACATGGGCGTGCAGCTTCGCGGCTTTGTCGGGCCGCTCGGCTTCCGCGCCGCCATCCTCAATGGCGCGGAGGGCACCGTCCGCGAGGATGCGCCCGCCATCAACCCGGATGACATTCCCCGAGGCGTGGCGATGGTGCGGTGGAACTTCCTCACCCGCGAAGAGGACCTCTTCTTCCAGGGCATCTACTTCACCGAGAAGCCCCACCTCTCCGTGGGCGCGGGCGCGGACTACCAGCCCTCCGCCGTCGCGACAGCCAGCGGCGTGCACGACTCGGTGGCGTTCTCCGCGGACGTGTTCCTGGACTGGCCCATGGGCAACAACCAGGAGCTCGTCTTCCAGACGGGCGTGTACACCTACCGCCAGGGGATGGACAGCGCGCAGAGCGGCACGGGCTTCCTGTCTGAGCTGGGCTACCGCATCGGCCACGTGGAGCCGCTCGTGTCCGTGGAGTACTTCAACTCGCGCGTCATCGCGCAGGACGCGTTCGTGGTGAGGCCCGGCTTCAACCTCTGGTTCCAGAAGCACACCTTCAACCTGAAGACGGAGGTCGCCATCTCCCGCCTGGGCGACATCTCCGAGACGGACACCGGCATCGCCGGCACCGCGCAGCTCCAGTTCTTCTACTGACACCTCCCCGCTCTCCCGAGGTCACCCCCGATGACTGCCGCGAAGGATTCGTTCGTCCCGCCGAAAGAGCACTTCTCCAGGGACTCCCACGTGAAAAATCTGGCGGAGTACCGCGACCTCTATCAAAAGAGTTTGCGAGAACCCGACGCCTTCTGGGGCGAGCAGGCCCAGCGGCTCACCTGGTTCCATCCGCCGGAGGCCATCCGCGAGGTGGACGCGGAGCAGGTGGACTTCTCCTGGTTCAGCGGCGGCAAGCTCAACGCCGCGTACAACTGCGTGGACCGCCACGCGCGCGAGCGCCCCGGCAAGGCCGCCATCATCTGGGCCAAGAACGAGCCGGGCGAATACCAGACCATCACCTTCCGGGAGCTGCGGCACCACGTCGGCCGCGTGGCCAACGTGCTCAAGGCCCACGGCGTCCGCAAGGGCGACCGCGTCTGCATCTACCTGCCGATGATTCCGGAGCTGGCGTACACCATGCTCGCGTGCGCGCGGCTTGGCGCGGTGCACTCGGTGGTGTTCGCGGGCTTCTCCTCGGAGTCGCTGCGCGAGCGCATCCTCGACTGCGGCGCCAGGGTGCTCGTCACCGCGAACGAGGGCCCGCGCGGCCCCAAGAGCGTCCCCACCAAGGCCATCGCCGACGAGGCGGTGGAGGGCCTCACCCAGGTGACGTCCGTACTGGTGGTGCGGCGCACGTCGCGCGAAGTCCCCATGGTGGAAGGGCGCGACGCGTGGCTGGACGTGGAGATGGCGCGCCACCGGGGCGTGTGTCCCGCCGAGTGGATGGACGCGGAGGACCCGCTCTTCATCCTCTACACCTCCGGCTCCACCGGAAAGCCCAAGGGCGTGCTGCACACCACGGGCGGCTACCTCGTGTATGCGGCGACCACGCACCACTACGTCTTCGACGCGCGGCCCGACGACGTGCACTTCTGTACGGCGGACCTGGGCTGGGTGACGGGCCACAGCTACCTGCTGTACGGCCCGCTCCTCAACGGCACCACCACCGTGCTGTTCGAGTCCACGCCGTCGTACCCCGACGCGGGCCGGCTCTGGCAGGTGGTGGACGACGTGAAGGCCACCGTCATCTACACGGCGCCCACCGCGCTGCGCGCGCTCATCAAGGAGGGCGACGCGTGGGTGAAGAAGTCCTCGCGCAAGTCGCTGCGCCTCCTGGGCAGCGTGGGCGAGCCCATCAACCCGGAGGTCTGGCGCTGGTACCACGACGTGGTGGGCGAGGGCCGCAACCCCATCATCGACACGTGGTGGCAGACGGAGACGGGCGGCATCCTCATCTCCCCGCTGCCGGGCGCGACGCCGTGCAAGCCGGGTTCCGCCACCCTGCCCTTCTTCGGCGTGGAGCCGGTGCTGCTCGACGACGAGGGCCGCGTCATCGAGGGCAACGGCGTCAGTGGCAACCTGTGCCTGGCGCGCTCGTGGCCCGGACAGGCGCGCACGCTGTACGGCCATCACCAGCGCTTCGTGGAGACGTACTACTCGCGCTTCCCCAACCTGTACTTCACCGGCGACGGCTGCCGGCGCGACGAGGACGGCTACTACTGGATTACCGGCCGCGTGGATGACGTCCTCAACGTCTCCGGCCATCGCCTGGGCACCGCGGAGGTGGAGAGCGCGCTCGTCGCGCACGAGGCCGTGGCCGAGGCCGCCGTGGTGGGCTTCCCCCACGACATCAAGGGCACGGGCGTGTGCGCCTTCGTCACGGTGAAGCCCGACTGGCAGGAGACGTCCACCGAGCAGATGGTGGGCGCGCTCAAGGAGCAGGTGCGCCACGTCATCGGCCCCATCGCCACGCCGGACCGCGTCGTCGTCGTCAACGGCCTGCCCAAGACGCGCTCCGGCAAGATTCTGCGCCGCATGTTGCGCAAGATTGCCTCCGGCGAGACGGAGAACCTGGGAGACGCCACCACCCTCGCAGACCCCGCCGTGCTGGATGAGCTGCTCATCAAGGGCGCGCCCGTGCGGGCCAAGTCCTGATTCCCCCTGGCCTTCCGACGTCACACTGGAGACAAGCGATGCCTACGAAATCCCAAGAAGACGCCCTGGAAGCACTCGCCGCGTCGCGCTGGAGGGTGGCCGCAGTCCTGACGGGGGCCACGCTGGTGGCGTACTTCGGCTTCATCCTGCTGGTGGCCTTCAACAAGCCGCTGATGGGCAAGCAGCTCACTCCCGGCCTGTCGGTGGGAATCCTCCTGGGTGCCATCGTCATCGTCACCGCCTGGGCGCTGACGGGCATCTACATGATCTGGGCGAACGGCAAGTACGACCGCGCCCTGAGCCAACTGCGTCGCTGAGAGCGAGCCTCGAATGAATCCCACGACAACCCCTGGAACGGGCACGCAGTTGGGCCAGCCCAACAGCACGGCCATCCTCTTCTTCCTCCTCTTCGTCGGCGTCACCCTGGGAATCACGTACTGGGCGGCGCGCAAGACGAAGACCACTTCGGAGTTCTTCGCGGCCGGCGGCGGGGTGAGCGCCCTGCAGAACGGCTTCGCCCTCGCGGGCGACTACATGAGCGCCGCCAGCTTCCTGGGCATCGCCGGCCTCGTCGCCATGTCCGGCTTCGACGGGCTCATCTACTCGGTGGGCTGGCTGGTGGGCTGGCCGGTGGTGACGTTCCTCATCGCCGAGCCGCTGCGCAACCTGGGCAAGTACACCTTCGCGGACGTGGTGGCGTACCGCCTCAAGCAGACGCCGGTGCGACTGGCCGCCGCGCTGGGCACGCTCACCGTGGTGAGCTTCTACCTGATTGCGCAGATGGTGGGCGCCGGCAACCTCATCCACCTGCTCTTCGGCCTGTCCTATGAGGCCGCCGTCGTCATCGTCGGCGCGGTGATGATTCTCTACGTGCTGTTCGGCGGGATGATTGCCACCACGTGGGTGCAAATCGTGAAGGCCGTGCTGCTGCTCGCGGGCGCGTCCGCGCTGGCCGGGGCGGTGCTGTACAAGTTCGGCTTCAACCCGCTGGCGCTCTTCAACGAGGCGGCCACGCAGTATGGCGCGCAGACGCTGGCGCCGGGCGCGCTGGTGAGCAACCCGGTGGAGACGATTTCGCTCGGGCTGGCGCTGATGTTCGGCACGGCGGGCCTGCCGCACATCCTGATGCGCTTCTACACGGTGCCCAACGCGAAGGCCGCGCGCAGCAGCGTGTTCTACGCCACGGGCCTCATCGGCTACTTCTACCTGGTGACGTTCATCCTCGGCTTCGGCGCGTCGGTGCTGGTGGGCCGGCAGGCGATTACGAGTGTGGACAAGGGCGGCAACATGGCGGCGCCCATGCTGGCGGAAGTCGTGGGCGGCACGGGCTTCCTGGGCTTCATCTCCGCGGTGGCCTTCGCCACCATCCTCGCGGTGGTGGCCGGCCTGACGCTGTCCGGCGCGGCGGCGCTGTCCCACGACTTGTGGTCCAGCGTGGTGCGCAAGGGCGAGGCGCCCGAGCACGAGCAGCTCAAGGTGGCGCGGCTCGCCAGCCTCTTCCTCGGCGTGCTGGCCGTGGTGCTGGGCGTGGCCTTCAAGGGACAGAACGTGGCCTTCATGGTGGGCCTGGCGTTCGCCATCGCCGCGAGCGCCAACTTCCCCGCGCTGCTCTTGTCCATGGCATGGAAGAAGTTCACCACCTATGGAGCGGTGGCCAGCATGCTGACGGGCTCGTTCAGCGCGGTGCTGCTCATCTTCCTGTCGCCCACCGTACAAGTGGACCTTCTGAAGAACGCGAGCGCGATGTTCCCGCTGAAGAATCCAGGCATCATCACCATGCCGTTGGCTTTCGTCGTGGGAGTGCTCGTGTCGCTGTTGTTCCCGGAGCGCGAGTCCAGCGAACGCTTCGCGGAGGTGAAGCACCGCATGCACATGGGCGCGGTCCAGGCCCCTGTACCCGCAGCCGCCGCGGCGAAGTCGTCCGCGTCGGAATCCAGCGCGACACCGACTCCCACGCCCAGCAAGGCGTAACGCCACCGAGTAGCCCTCCTCCGTCATTGCTCCTGGGGAGGAGGGCGGGGGTGGGGCCTGGGTCTCCAAGGAGCCCGGGTCCCGCCCCTCTTCAGGAGTCCCCCGCCAGTCGCTCCCGCGACCGCATGCGCGCGGTGGAGCCGGCGCTCGTGGGGCCGCCCGCTCAGGCACCGGGTACTGAATCGTTTTTTTCCGCCTCCATGATTCTCACGGGCAGCCGATGACGTGACACCCTCCCCTCTCGGGCTCTTTCTCCTCGATGGGTGTGTCACCATGAATCCGGTCCTTCTTCCCCTGCTCGGGGGCGTCCTCGTCGGCCTGGCCTCCGCCCTGCTGCTGCTCTTCCACGGCCGCATCGCGGGCATCAGCGGAATCACCGGCGGGCTCTTGTCCCCTGCACCCGCCGACTTCGGCTGGCGCGCGGCCTTCCTCGGAGGGCTCGCCCTGGGAGGCGTGCTGCTCTCGGTCTTCCGTCCGGAGTCGCTCGGGCCTCCGGTGCTCACCAACGTGGGCGCCACGCTCGTCGCCGGGCTGCTCGTCGGCTTCGGCACCCGGCTGGGCGGCGGCTGCACCAGCGGCCACGGCGTCTGTGGCCTCGCCCGCGGCTCCAAGCGCTCGCTGGTGGCCACGCTGACGTTCATGGCGACGGCCGCGCTCACCGTCTTCCTCTCCCGCCATGTGCTGGGAGGTGCTTCATGAAGTCGCTCCTGGTGGCGGGCGTGGCGGGCCTGCTCTTCGCGTTGGGGCTGGGGCTGGGAGGGATGACGGACCCGGCGAAGGTGGTGGGTTTCCTCGATGTGGCGGGACGTTGGGACCCGAGCCTCGCCTTCGTCATGGCGGGCGCGCTGGGCACCTACGCGCTCTTGCGCCCCTTCATCCTGCGACGGACGAAGCCCGTGCTCGCGGAGCGCTTCCCTCCGCCGCCCCAGGCCTCCGTGGACGGACGGTTGATTGGGGGCGCGGCCCTCTTCGGCATCGGGTGGGGCATGTCAGGCTATTGCCCCGGCCCGGCCCTGGTGTCGCTCCCCGTGGGAGGCACCCCGGTGCTGCTCTTCGTGGGGGCCATGCTGGTGGGGATGGCCTTGTTTCGCGGAATCATGAGGCAACCTGGGTAGGCCTGTAGCACGTGGACAACCCACTCGGACGTCGGTGCGGGCTTGCGCAACGCATTGCGGGGCCCCAAATCTCAGACTTCCGGGCATGTGAAATGATTGGGATGACACATCCGAGCGTTTGAGTGCATTTGCAAAGCTTTGGATGGATCACCCCTGGGCGAAGTGCTGGCTAGGATGAGTCCCCGATGCCACGCGCCGCGAACAGGATGCTGGACGTCGACGAGGAAAAGCTCGTCCACCAGTTCCCCGGGCTGGACCGCAAGGCGGTGGGGGCGTTCTTCACGCCCGCACCCCTGGTGGAACGCACGCTATCGCTCGCGATGGCGCACCTGGGAGCTGGACCCCTCACGGTGGTGGACCCCGCCTGTGGGGCAGGAGCTTTCTTGTCGGCGGCCTCGAAACTCTGGCCCGGAGCCCGTCTGTGTGGGCTGGAGCTGGACCCCGCCGTAGCCCGACTCTGTCAGGCTCGAGTCCCGGAAGCCGACGTGCGCGAAGGCGACACGTTGCGAGGTGGGATGGAACCCATGCTCGCGACGACGCCTCCGGAGCACCGCGAGCTGTGGGTGGGAAATCCCCCCTACAACGGCACGTCGCCGGTGCTGAAGGACCCGACGGCCTACGCGAAGCTGCGCGCGCTGTTGCCCCTGGCGCTCCCACCGGGCACCAGCCTGCGGGACGACTTCGCCTTCTTCCTGCTGGTGGCCGCGCACCGGCTCTCCACGCGGCCCGGCGTGCTCGCCTTCATCACCCCCGCGAGCCTGCTGGACGCCTTCCTCTACGCGCCGCTGCGCCAGTCGCTGTTGCGCATGCTGACGCTGCGCGAGGTGGTGGACCTGGGGCCCGGCGCCTTCGCGGGCACGCAGGTGCGCACGTGCATCACCGTGTGGTCCTCGCTTCCGGGCCATGTGGACCCGCCGCGCTTCGAGCGACGCGGCGTCTGGCAGCACTTCACCCCCGAGGCGCCCGAGTGGCGCCTGGCACCCACCACCCCGGAGGCCAGTGCCTTGGATGCACGTTGGAGCGCGGAAGGCGAACCCCTCACCACCCTGGTGCCCGTGAGCCTGCCAGGGGTGAAGACCCGCTTCGACGAGCTGCTGGTGGACGCGGACCCGGAGCGCCTGCTGGCGCGCATCCGCGCCTTCGCCGCGTCACCGATGGAGGAGCTGCCGGAGTTCGCGCGGGTGCACGGCCTGTCGGAGGAGCTTTTGCCCAAGCTGCGCGCGCTCAAGGTGGGCACGCCGCTGGAGGTGGACGCCAAGCACCTGCGGCCCTTCTATCGCTACGGTGGGGCTCGGCATCGGGGCACGCTGCCGCCGGAGGCTCGCGCGTTCTGCTACCTGGACCGGCGCCTGATTCCCCGGGGAGACCACCGGCTGCGCGGCCCGTATGACCCGCACGTCGGCGCGGTGAAGCTCCTCTTCAACGTGCGCGAGCTGCCGCTGTCCGCCGCGCTGCTGGAGGAGGAGGGCTGCGTCCATGACCACCGGCACGCGCGCTTCGCGCCCCTGTATGTCCCCAAGCGACTGAGGGACGAGGGGCTGCGCGTCACCCGTTCGTCGACGTCGGCGGAGGAGCTGGGTCCGCTGGTGCCCAACCTGTCGCCGCGAGGATTGGAGTGGGCGGAGACGCTGGGAGGTCCCCTGCCCGCCTTCCAGGCCATCGTCCGCTTCCTCAATGGACCCGAGGTGCAGCGCGTCTGGGCTCCGGCCTTCGGAGCGTCACGCGTGGTGCCGGTGCCGTTGCTGGTGCCTCCTCCTGGTCAGGAGTGAGCATTGTGCGTGGCGGGGCCGCTGCCCGCCCGCACGGTTTCCCTGCGGGCTGCGGAAACAACCGCTAGTGTCCACCTTCGCCAAGCTGCATTCCCTTCAGGAGGAAGGACCTACTTCATGAAAATCCGTGCGCTGCTGACCGCCACCGTTCTCACCGCCGCTGCTCCCGTGCTGGCCCAGGCCCCCGCGGCCCCGCCGCCCGCCGAGCCCGCGCAGGCGGCCCCCGCCATGGCGCCCGCGCCCGCGCCCGCGAAGAAGATGATTCCGCCGGGAGAGATGGCGAAGGCGACGGTGAAGGACGCGCAGGGCAAGGACGTGGGCGAGGTCACCTTCGAGCAGACCAAGCACGGCGTGGTCATCAAGGGCGAGCTGCATGACCTGCCTCCCGGTCAGCATGCCTTCCACATCCACGAGACGGGCAAGTGCGAGGCGCCGGAGTTCAAGACGGCGGGCAGCCACTTCAACCCGACGAAGAAGGCGCACGGGATGATGGCGCCCAAGGGCAAGCACGTGGGCGACCTGCCCAACCTCTACGTGGGCCAGGACGGCAAGGTGCAGTTCGACACGTTCTCCCAGAACGGGCTCACCGTGAAGGCGCTGTTCGACAAGGACGGCTCCGCGGTCGTCATCCACACGAAGGAAGACGACTACCAGACCGACCCCACGGGCGACGCTGGTGGCCGCATCGCGTGCGGTGTGGTGGAGAAGCAGCAGCCGTAAGCTCGCGGCCTCGTGAGCGCCCCCGCCTGGAAGCAACGCCAGGCGGGCAGCGCCCGGGCCGAAGTCAGTGCACCGGCCGCGCGACAGCGGCGGGGGTCTCCTTCACGGGCGTGAAGAGCAGGTCCTGGAAGTCGAAGCTGAAGTCGGTGAGCGGCGACACCGGCTGCATCCGCATCTCGCCCACCGTGCCGTCCGGCTTCAGCGAGAAGGACACGAAGGCATCGGCGTTGAGCGAGCGGTCCTTCCAGCGCGCGACGAAGGTGTCGTATTGCCAGTGCTCCAGCTCGCCCACGAGGCTCGGCGTCTTGCTGAAGCGCAGCATCAGCTTCTCCGCCTCGCGCGTGAGCGTCACGTCGCCATACCACGCGTCGCGGAACTTCCCCGCATACGCGTCCAGCGGCAGCGACGGCTTGCTCTCCGTCTTCCGCCCCGCTTGCAGGCCCGCGACCTTCTCCTCCGCCTTGGCCTTCTTCGCGTCGTCGTCCGCCTTGAACGCGGCGACCCAGTCCGTCGCGGGCGCGCCCATGAACGCGTCCAGCACCGTCCACACCGGCACCTCCAGCGTGCCGCGCTCCTCCTGGTTCGTCAGCACGACGATGCCCAGCCCCAGCTCCGGCACCAGCATCACCCGTGAGTAGTAGCCCGGCAGCGCGCCGCCATGGCCCACCAGCTTGTAGCCCCGGTAGTCGCGCAGCGACCAGCCCAGCCCATACGCCGCGAAGTTCGCGCGCAGCGCCGCCAGGGGCTTGGAGGGCTCGGTGACAGTCATCACCGTCTGCGCCGCCCACATCTCCTTCGACTGCGCCTCGCTGAACAGCCGCTTCTTGCCATCGGTGCCCGGAATCACGCCCTGGGCCAGTTGCGTCAGCATCCACTTGGACAAGTCGTTGACGCTGGAGTTGATGGCCGCCGCGGGCGAGTTGTTCTCGAAGCCCATGGGAGCAATCGCCTTGAGCACACCGTCCGCCTTCGCGTGCGGCGTGGCGACGTTGCCGCTCACCCGCAGGGCCTTGAAGAGCGTGCTGCTATCGCGCATGCCCACCGGCACGAAGATGCGCTCGCGCACGAAGTCGCGCCAGTGACGGCCGCTCACCTTCTCGATGACCTTGCCCGCCACGAGGTAGAGGATGTTGTCGTACGCGTAGCGGCTGCGGAAGCTCGTTGCCGGGGGGATGTGGCGGAGCTTGGAGACAATCTCGTCCTCCGTGAAGGTGGACTGCGGGAAGTACAGCAGGTCTCCCGCGCCCAGCCCCAGCCCGCTGCGGTGGACGAGCAAGTCCCGAATCGTCAGCTCACGGGTGACGTACGCATCATGCATCTGGAACGACGGCAGGTGGTCGACGACGCGGTCATCCCACTGGAGCTTGCCCTCCTCGACGAGCATCGCCAGCGCCGCCGCAGTGAAGGCCTTGCTGTTGGAGGCGATGCCGAACAGCGTGTCCGCCGTCACCGGCGTCTTGTCTCCGAGCTTGCGCACGCCGTAGCCCTTGGCGAGCACCACCTTGCCGTCCTTCACCACGGCCAGGGCCACGCCCGGCACATCGAAGGTCTTCATCGCCTTTTCGATGGTGGCGTCGAAGTCGGCGGGCAGTGATTGCGCGAAGGCCGGGGACAGCGGCAGGACGACGAGGAGAAGCGCGAGGACGTGACGCACGGGGGCTCCAGGCTCCAGGAAGGGACTTTGGGAGTCCCCTCTCTATCGCACCTGGCGAACGCTCCCCAGCAGCCCCTATTCCATGCTCGCGGGCACGCCCCGCGCGACTCAGACGTAGCCGAAGCGGCGCCGCGCGAACCACTCCGCGCCGAGCAGGCCGATGAGCGCCACGAGGTAGTACCAGCGGTCCCACAGCGGCTGGTCCTTCGCGCGCCCCACCTCCACCACGGGAGGGTCCAACAGCGGCATGTCCGGCAGCCCGTCTTGAGGCAGCTTGTACGCCTTGCCGCCCGTCACCTTGGCGATCTGCTCCATCAACTCCGGCCGCACGGACGCGTCCGACAGCTCCGGCCCCACGGCGCGCACCGCCACCGCGTCCTCGCCCTTGCCCAGGTCCGTCTCGCCCTTCTTCGCCGTCGCGAGCAGCTTGTACGGCCCCGGGTCCGGCGGCGCGAACTCCAGGCGCACCACACCGTCCGGCCCCGTGGCGCCCGTCTGCACCGCCACCGGCTTCTGCGTCGCCACCGAGAACAGCTCCACCCGCACCTGCGCGTCCTGCGCGGGCTGGTAGTCCGCGCTGCGCGCCTGCACCACCACGGCCACCGGACGCCCCGGCTCCACCGACGGCGGGTCCGCCGTCACCTTCAGCGTCGTCAGGTCAGGGTCCCTCACCAGCCACCGAAGCGCATTGCCCCAGAAGCGGTCATACGCGCGGTTGGGCGAGCCATCCCGGTGCGCGGCGAAGGCCCA
Source organism: Myxococcus eversor (assembly GCF_010894455.1). Taxonomy (GTDB): domain Bacteria; phylum Myxococcota; class Myxococcia; order Myxococcales; family Myxococcaceae; genus Myxococcus; species Myxococcus eversor. Next base: position 450,196 of record NZ_JAAIXY010000006.1, read on the forward strand.
GTACCACGACGCATCCGTGGCCATGACCAACGCCCGGCCCCGGCCGTAGTCCCAGACGGCGACGAGCGGCGCGTTCTTCCCGTTCGCCGTGAGATGCGGATGCTCCAGCAACACGGTGGCGCCAGGGCGCGCGTACGTGAGGTTGGCGCCCGGAATCGGCGGCAGCTCGCCCCACGCGGCCTCGGTGCTGGACGCGCCGGAGCCGATGGCCGTCACCGGGTGGCGCAGGCCCTCCGGCGTCAGGCGCGCGGTGAAGGGCTCCACGTTGGCGGGGCCCGCGGCGGCCACGGGCAGGGCCTCCATCAGCGTGGGCATGGTGGCCCGGCCTTCACCCAGCACGCTGTCGCCGCCAATCATCACGAAGGCGCCGCCGTTGTGGATGTAGCGCTCCAGGTTGCGCTCGTACTCGGCGATGGAGAGCGATGGGTCCGCGTGCCCGAAGTTCTGGAAGATGACGACGTCGAAGGTGTCCAGCTTCGTGTCGAAAATCTCCTCCATGGGGAACGGGATGAGGGACAGCTCGCGCTCGTTCACCACACCCGGGTCATCCGACAGCGTGCGCAGGATGTAGAACGAGATGAGGTCCACGTTGGCGTCCTGCTTCAACAGGCCGCGCAGGTAGCGCTCGTCCCAGGACGGCCGGCCCACCACCAGCAGCACGCGCACCCTGTCTCTGATGACCTTCAGCGTGAAGGAGCGGCTGTTGTTGTCCGTCACCGCCTCGTCCGGGAAGGTGGGCACCGTCACCGTGTAGACGAAGCGGCCCGTCTGGTCCGGCGTGAAGGTGAAGGACACCGGCTTCACGTCGTCGTTGGTCTCCAGGCGCACCGTCTTGCTCGCCACCGTCTTGCCCTCCTGGCTGAGCACGACGGGAATCTCCTTGCCCCGGAAGCCGCGGCCGTGAATCTCCGCCTCCACCGTGAGCGAGTTGCGCACGAAGGCGAAGTCATCCACCTTCAATCCTTCAATCGCCAGGTCCTTCAGCGCCTCCTGGCCCACGGTGAAAGTGGAGACGGGAACGCCCAGGTCCGCCAGCGCCGCGCGCGCACGGCCCACCACGCCCGCCTTCAACTCCGTGTTGTCCGCGCCATCGCTGAACAGCAGCACGCCCGACAGCTTGCGCGCGCCCTGCCCCGCGCCCGCCGCCGCACGCAGCGCGGCCAGCAGGTCCGTGGAGCCCGCGCGAGGCGGCTCCTTGGCCAGCGACGCGGGAGTTATCGGCGCCAGCTCCGGGTCGAACCCGTACATCTCCACCGTGAAGCGGTCCTGGAGTCCCGCGAGCGCCGGAGAGGCCTTCTCCAGGAACGTGGCCACCTCCGCCGCGCGCGTGGGGCCTCCGGGCTCCGAGGGGAAACCCATGGACGCGGAGCGGTCCACCAGCACCGCGACGCGGTTCTTCATCCGCGCCACCTGCAGATGGCGGATGCCGGGCTCCAGCAGGAAGAAGAGCGCGGCCACGCCCGCGCCCACGCGCAGCGCCCACAGCAGGACGCGACGTCCGCGCGAGGGCTCGCGACGCACGCCCCAGGCGGCCAGCGCCACTCCCAGGAGCAACCCGAGCGCGAGGAACACCAGCGCCCACGAAGGCAGGGGAGAGAGGCTGACGAGCTTCCAGGCGTTGAAGGTGGGGGAATTCATCCAGGCTCTTGGCGTAGGGCCGGTGCTTCAGCGCCGCTTGTTGAGGATGAGCTGCAGGTGGACGGCGTCGTCCTTGTAGTCCAGGCAGAGGGCGTACATGCACACGTTGATGCCCAGCCGCACCGCCAACTCCCGCTGCGGCTCGCCGCCGGGGCTCACGTCGAATTCGTAGTCCCCGGACTCGTTGCGGCTCCAGGCCCCGGCCACGTCGTTCTGCGTGTAGAGCACCGCCGCGCGCTTGCCCAGGTTGGCCGCCATCATCTGCGGCTTGTTGAGCAGCCGGCCCGGCGCCGCGTCCAGCAGGAAGAAGGACTTGAACACCACGTGTCCGGAGGGGACTTCCGCCAGCGGACTCTGCGGCAGCACGCGCGCCATCTCCCGACGGAAGCTGGCGTCGAAGCCGTCCCCATCGCTGCCGTCGTTGGCGTCCGCGAGCATGAAGCCGCCATACGTCAGGTAGCGCCGGAGGTTCGCGACCTCCGCGTCGTTGAGCGGGGGGAAGCCGCCGTCGCCGCCGAAGTAGAGGAAGGGGTACTCGAAGAGGTCGGGGCTGCTCAGCGCGAAGGGCCGCGCGTCCGGCACCACTTCGACGGACGTGCGCCGCTGCAGCTCCCAGGCGATGCGCCGCAGGCCGGACAGCCGCGAGTCCCAGCGGCCGCCGTGCTTCGCCACCGCGGGGATGAAGCGATTCTTCTCGCCGAACGCGTGCGCACGCCCCGCCAGCAGCGGAGCAAGCGCGGCGGAGCCGAGCAGGAGGTTTCGACGGGTCAGACGCCGCGCGGACATAGAGCGCATCTATATACCGTCGACGGGTGCTCGCATTCCCCGGTATAGAGCGGGCCCATGGCAAAAGGCGGACAGACGCCCGAGCAGCCCGGCTCTCCCGAGGTCCGGGCGGCCTGGGCTCGCAAGGAGGCCGGAGACGTCGCCGGAGCACGGCGCGACGCCGAGCGTCTGCTGGCGGGCAGTCTCAGCCCGGAGGACCGGGCCGAGGCCGAGGCACTGCTGCGCCACACCTCCACCCCGAAGGCCCTCTACGGCTTCGCCCTGCTCGCCGCCGCCGTCTTCGTGCTGCTGCTGCTATTGGCCTTGACCCGCTACGCTTAAGCTACATCGTCGGCGCCCTCGTGCCCCTCAAGGGGGCCAACGTCGGGTACGCCGCAATGCAAGGAGTTGGAGCCATGGAAGGCCTCCTTCAGGCCCTCAAGGCCTATCAGGAGCTCAACCCGTCGGGCTGGGTCGGCATCTACCGCCTGCTGCCCATGTGGGCGGGCATCGTCTGCTGTGTCGCCGGGGTGACGCTCCTTTTGGTGGGCGGAGGCCCCCGGGTATTCCGGGTGCTGGCCGGGCCCATCGGCGCGCTCCTGGGGCTGGTGTGGACGGGCGCCATCACCGCGAAGCTGGGCCTGCCAGACCTGGACCCGCGCGCGCCCTCCATCGTCGCGGCGGTGCTCCTGGCGCTGGGCTTCCTGTTTCCGCCCGCAATCACCTTCGTGGGACTGGGCGTACCGCTGGGCCTGTTGGCCGGGCAGATCGCCGGGCCACAGGACTTCCTGCTCGGCTTCGCGCCGGGGTTCATCATCGGCGGCCTGGTGGGCGCGCTCCTGCACCGGGTGGTCAGCGCCCTGGTGGCCTCCGCGGTGGGCGGGTGGGTGCTCGTCATCGGCGCGCTGGCGGCGCTGCACCAGTTCGGCGGGCTGGTGGCCGCCGTGGCCAGCAGGCCCTGGGGCGTCATCATCGCCGCCGGCCTGTTCGCCATCGCCGGCGCCGTCTATCAGCTCGCCATGCGGGCCTCGCCCGAAGAGGCCGAGAAGCAGCGCGCGGAGAAGGAGCGCCTCAAGCTCCGGCAGGCGGAGCAGCGGGCGCTCGAGAAACGTTGGGGGGTCAAGTAGACGACCTCCTCCGGGCGCCGGCCGCGCTTTACCTCCAGCGTCGTGGCGCGTACATTCCGCCGCCTTTCCCCCCAGAATTCTCCCCCCAAAGGATTGATGGGCCAGGTCAGGCGCAAGGAGTCGGAGAAGAAGCCGGAGTCCCCCTCGGAGCCCGCCCCCCGGCAGGAGCCTGGCGCCAGCGGCGCGTGGGTGAAGCCGGAAGGGATGTCGCGCCGGGGCTGGGCCGTGCTCGCCGCGCTGATTCTGGTCATCCAGTTCCCCCTCATCCACTACGCCCTGTTCCGCGGCGACGCGGACGTGACGGCGACAGTGCCCTACACCCAGGACTTCACGGACCCGGGCGTGGTGAAGCGGGACTTCTTCTCCACGGGCGGCTACTGGCGGGTGATTCAGGGCGAGCTGTTGGCGCCGGGCGTGAAGAACAACCCGCTGTGGCTCCAGGCGCCGCTGCCGGACGACGTGGCCATCGAGTTCGACGTGCGCTCGGAGCTGCCCGAGGGTGACATCCGGGTGGAGGTCTTCGGCAACGGCGTGGACCCCAGCTCCGGGTACATCCTGGTGCAGGGCGGATTCAACAACTCCCTGTCCGTGCTTGGCCGGCTCGACATGGGCGCGCCCAACATCGACTCGCTCAAGCGTCGCGCGGCGCGCAAGGCCGGTGCCCAGGGTGAGAAGGTGGACGACGGCGCCAAGATTGAGGCCGCCGACATCGCCACCGTGTTCAAGGACGACACCCGCGTGCGCGTGGAGGCGCGCGGCACGCCGGTGCAGGCCGGCCGCACGTACCACTGGCGAATCGAGCGCCGCGGCTCGCTCCTGCGCTGGAGCATCGACGGAGAGCCCTTCCTGGAGTTCGACGACCCGCGTCCCCTGAAGGGCCAGGGGAATGACAGGCTGGGCCTGTCCGGCTTCGAGTCGCAAATCTTCTACGACAACCTGCGCGTGGACACGCCGGACCGGCTGCCCGCCCGCGTCGCCCCCGCCGCGCCCGTGATTCCTCCGGGCCCGTACGCGGACGACTTCAACCGCGACACGCTGGGAGACGCGTGGAACGTCACCAACCCCGCCGCCACGAAGCTGGTGGACGGCGCGCTGGTGGTGGAGCTGCTCCACAACCGCCCCGTGTGGCTGAAGCGGCCCATCCCCCGCGACGCGACGATTGAGTTCGACGCGTGGACGGACAGCCCGGACGGCGACATCAAAATCGAGGCGTGGGGCGACGGTCGCTCCTTCTACGCCGGAGACCTGCGCCTGCAGTACACGGCGACGGGCTATGTGTTCATCTTCGGCGGCTGGCGCAACACGCAGTCCGCCATCGCCCGCCGCAGCGAGCACACGCCGGACCGCGTGTCGCGCGACGGGGCCTTCGTGGTTCCCGGCAAGCGCCACCACTTCAAGCTCACCCGGCGCGCGGGCACCCTCTCCTGGGAACTGGACGGGCAGCCCTTCCTCACCCTCCAGGACGCCTCGCCCCTGGAAGGCACGCGCAATCAGTACTTCGGATTCTCCGGCTGGAAGAGCCGGGTCCACTTCGACAATTTGAAGATCGCGCCGCTCGCCCCCTAGCGGCCAAGGAAAGTCACACCGTGCGCAGAGTTGGCATCTTCGGCTGGGGCGTCGTCGCCCCCCGGTCCAGGAACATCGAGGCGTTCGAGAGGAACCTCACGTCCTCCGAGAGCTGGCTGTCCCCTTTCAACGGCTTCGGGCCGGACAACTTCCTCGTCGGCACGCCGGACTTCAATCTGGCCGACTACAAGCCCTGGATTGACGAGCGCTTCCCCGCCAACCGCTTCTCGCAGTTGGAGCGGAAGATGGGCCAGCCGACGCAGTTCGCCATCGGCGCGTTCATCCAGTCGCTCGCGCAGAACCCCGGCCTGGAGCAGGAGCTGCAGGCCCTGGGGCCCCGCGCGCACGTCTACGTGGGCACCGGCCTGGGCGATTTGCCCACCATCCAGTCCATCTCGTTGGACCTGTACCGCGCCCAGCGCCGGTGGGACCGCTTCTGGTCCGCGCCGGAGCGCAACGCGGTGCTGCGCAAGTGGCTGGAGACGCGCGAGCCGTTGGCGGGTCTGCCGCCGGAGCCGTCGTCGGTGGAAGAAGGCCTCCGCGACGAGGCCGAGGACGCGTGGTGGCACTTCTGGACGGGCCAGTCCACGGAGCTGCGCGAGTACCTGGCGGAGCTGCGCGACATTGAAGCCATCGGCGTGCCGGACGGCGCCGACGTGGAGTCCGCGAAGCTGGCCGTCATCAAGGACAAGCGCACCCGCAACGCCCGGCTGCAGAAGAAGTGGATGGCGCCGGAGCCGCCCTGGAACGCCGTCTCCTCCAACGTGCTGTGGAACATCCACAACACGCCCGCCTCGCAGATTTCGATGCTGGGGCAAATCACCGGCATGACGTTCGCTCCCGTCGCCGCGTGCTCGTCCTTCGGCTACGGACTGAAGCTGGCCATGAACTCGCTGCAGTTGGGTGAGGCGAAGGCCGTCGTCATGGGAATGACGGACGCGGCGCCCAGCCCGCTCGTGGTGGGCGGCTTCTACAACGCCCGCGTCATCTCCGCCGACGCCGCCATCTCCAAGCCCCTCACCGCGCTGCGCGGCACGCACATCGCGGGAGGCGCGGTGGTCTGGGTGCTGGGCGACTACGACTACTTCACGTCCAAGGGCTTCAAGCCGCTGGGCATGGAGCCCGTCTCCGTGGGCGTCACCGCGGACGCGGACCACATCATCACCCCGTCCAAGGAAGGCCCCACGCTGGCCATCCGCGAGGCGCTGGCCGCCGCGGGCTGCGAGCCCTCCGACGTGGGGAGCTGGGACTTGCACGCCACCGCCACGCCGGGTGACTACCTGGAGGTGCAGAACCTGCGGGACGTGCTGCCCGAGTCGGTGCTCATCACCGCGCGCAAGGGCACGTTCGGCCACGGCATGTCCGCGGGCGGCGGCTGGGAGTTGACGGCGCAGTACCTGGGCTACGGACGCGGGCAGGTGTTCCCCACCCCGCTGAAGAAGACGGAGCTCAACCAGCAGATTTCGCGCGTCCACGGCCGCTTCGTGTTCGACGAGGCCGTGGATGCCCCCGCCGGCTGCGCGGGCAAGCTGTCCATGGGCGTGGGCGGCATCAACGCCTGCGTCATCTCCCGCCCCTGGAAGAAGTAGCGAAGGCTCAGGGGTGGGCGCTCACGGCGTCCGCCTCCAGCTTCGCGGCCGAGGCCGGGTCGATTCGCTGGAGCAGCAGCAGCTCCAGCTCCAAGTCCCGCGCGTAGTTCTGCTGCGTGGGCAGCACGCCGCTGGTGGTGGAGTCGAGGCGGGCCTGGGCCTGCTCCTCCTGGGCGCGCTGTGAGCCGCCCGTGGCGATTCGCTGGTCCACGTTGCCCACGCCAATGGACTGGGACACCCGGTTGCCCCGCATCACCCGGAGGATGGCGCCGCCGTTGGCGAGCGTGAGGCCCTCCACCAGGAAGCGAGAGGACGAGGTGGGTCCCAGCGTCCCGCCCCCGGAGTCGCGCCACTCCGTCTCCAGCACGAAGCGGCCCTGCATCTCCTTCCAGGAGTAGCCCTGATCCTTGAGGAGCGCCTTCACCTCCGGCCAGAGGTCCGGAAGCGGCCGGGCGTAGACGTGGTCCGCGGCCTTGTCTCGCAGGTAGTTCTGCCGGAGCGAGCTGGCACAACCCGCGAGCGTCAGCAGCGCGGCGACGACGAGACACACGCCCGAGGCGCGGAAGAAGCGGCCCATGAAAGACCCCCAGGAGGAAGCGGTGGCGACAGCGGGAGCATACCGCTCCTCGCCCCCGCCGCGCGCTCCCGCCCCCGTCAGCCCTTGGGGTTGGCCACCAAATCGAAGTCGGGGATGTGTTCACGCATGAACTCGCGCATGCGCTGGATGAGCGCCGCCTCGATTTGCCGCGCGCGCTCCCGGCTGACGCCGTACTTGTCGCCGATGTCCTGGAGGGTGAGCGGCTCGTCGGAGGTGAGGCGGTTCTCGAAGATGAAGCGCTCCTTGCCCTCCAGCGTCCGGGAGAACTCGGAGAGCTTCTCGCGGAAGAGGGCCTTGAGCTGCTCGGCGCCCAGCCGCTCGTCGGCGGGGATGGCGCCCGAGGGCAGGTAGCGGTCCGCGCGCGTGCCTCGCGAGCCCTCGTCGTCCCCACCCAGCGGCGCGTCGATGGACAGCTCGTCATGGCCGAGCCGCTGGTCCATCTCCACCACGTCCTGCTCGGTGACGTTGAGCCGCTCCGCCAGGAGCTTGGGGCTGGCCTCGAAGCCCTGGGCCACGAGCTTGTCCTGCTCCTGGCGCAGCTTGAAGAAGAGCTTCCGCTGGGCCTCGGTCGTCCCCAGCTTCACCATCTTCCAGTTGTCCATGATGTAGCGAAGGATGTACGCCCGAATCCACCAGGCCGCGTAGCTGCTCAGCTTCACGCCCCGCTCCGGGTCGTACTTCTTCACCGCCTGCATCAACCCGATGTTCCCCTCCTGGACCAAATCCAACAGGGAAAGCGGGTTGCGGTGGTACTCGTGGGCCAGCTTCACCACCAGTCGCAGGTTGGAGGCCACCAGCCGGTACGCGGTGCGCACATCGCCCGTGTCGCGGTAGTGACGCGACAGCTCCAGCTCCTCCTCGCGCGTCAGCAGGGGGTGGCGCTGCACCTCCGTCATGTAGGCCTGGAGGGGGTCCCGGTTGGAGAGCGCTGATTCGCTCGACTTGGCGAGGGCCCGGGAGGGCACGGGCCTGCTGGCCACCGCCACCTCGGGCTCCGCGTCAACCAGTTCGGCCTCGTCCGGCTCCAAGGAATCCGGGTCCGGCGCTGCCTGGGCGCTGGGGTCCTCCACCTCCGCCTCGACGACCTCCGTCTGGGCGGGCGCGCTGCCCGCCGCCCGCTTTGCCCGGGGCCGGGAAGTCGTTCCTTTGGTTCTTTTCCCTCCACTCGCCATGGGCGCTCCATACCCCAAAGTGCCGCGATTGTTGCCAGAGGGTAATGCAGGGGCTATGCCCCTGCTTGATGAGCGACATCCAAGAGCCCACCGAGCCGGGCACCCCGGCCACCGACGAAGCACCGACGCGTCCCGCCGAATACATCGCGGACATCGGCTTCGACGAAATGAACCTGTCCGAGCCCCTCCGCCGCGCGCTGGCGGAGCGCGGCTACACCCACCCCACCCCTGTCCAGGCCCGGGCGTTCCGGCCCGTGATGGAGGGCAAGGACCTGATTGTCCGCAGCAAGACTGGCACCGGCAAGACGGCCGCGTTCGGCCTGCCGTTGTTGGAGAAGATTCCCGCGGATGAGAAGCGCGTGCGCGCCCTCATCCTCTGCCCCACGCGCGAGTTGGCGATGCAGGTGGCGGACGAGCTGCGGTCCCTGGGCAAGAACAAGGGCGTGAAGGTGGCGGCCATCTACGGCGGCGCCTCCATGAAGCAGCAGGAGGACGCGTTCGAGGAGGGCACGCCCATCATCGTCGGCACGCCCGGCCGCGTGTTCGACCACATCAACCGGGGCAACCTGAAGCTGGACGGGTGCGACCACGCGGTGCTGGACGAAGCCGACGAGATGCTCAACCAGGGCTTCTACGAGGAAGTCACCCGCATCCTCGACCGTCTTCCGAAGGCGCGCCAGGTGCTGCTCTTCAGCGCCACCGTCCCCACGGACATCCAGAACCTCATCGCCCGGTACACGACGAACGCGGAGACGCTGCTGTTGTCCGGCGACGTCTTCACGGTGGAGCACATCCACCACGTCCGCTACGACGTGTCGGACGCCTTCCCCAAGCCGCGCAACCTCATCTACATCCTGGAGAAGGAGGAGCCGCCCAACGCCATCATCTTCTGCAACACGCGGGATGACACGGCGCTGGTGACGGCGGTGCTCAACCGCAACGGCTTCGACGCGGAGCTGCTCAACGGAGACCTGCCGCAGAAGGAGCGCGAGCGGGTGATGGGCAAGGTGAAGCGCGGCGAGGTGGCCTTCATGGTCGCCACGGACATCGCGGCGCGCGGCATCGACATCTCCGGCCTCGAGTACGTCATCAACTACTCGCTGCCCGAGGACCCGGCCGTGTACCTGCACCGCGTCGGCCGCACCGGCCGCATCGGAAACAAGGGCACCGCCATCAACCTCTTCTCCGGGCGCGAGCTGGCGACGTACACCGTGCTGGAGAAGAAGTACGGCATCAAGTTCGAGCGGCAGGAGATGCCCGCGCCCGAGGAGGCGATGCGCCTCTGGACGGAGCGCCACGTGCGCGAAATCCAGGAGGCCTCCGGCTCCTCCATCTTCGAGGGCTTCCTGCCCCTGGCCGCGCAGTTGAAGAACAAGCCGAACGCGGACGACCTGGTCGCCTTCCTGCTCAAGTACTTCTTCAGCCGCATGCGCATGGAGAAGGCCCAGCAGGCCCAGGAGACCGAGGGCCGCGAGCCCGCTCCCGCGCGCAAGACCGAGAGCCGGAGCGAGGGACGTGGACGCGGCGGTCGCGACGAAAAGCGCGAGCGCGGAGGTGAGCGTCGCGAGCGGAGTGGCGAGGACCGGCGTGAGCGGGGGGGCGAGAAGCCCATGGCCCGCCCGGAGCACCCGGACCGCGAGCGCCGTCCGCGTCGTGACGAGCCCCGTCGGGAGCGAGACGCGGGCGCCATCCGAGGCCCCGCGGCGCTGGAGGCGGGCCCTGGCGAGGTGAAGCTGTGGGTCAACCTGGGAACGGCGGACGGCCTGGGGCCGGGAAGCATCGCCACGGCCCTGGAAGACGCCGGCGCGCCGCTGGGGAAGATGGTTCGCGCGGAGCTGCGCCCCACCTTCGCATACGTGTTCGTCGCGGAGGACGACTCCCCGGGGTTCGAGGCGCTCAACGGCAAGCAGCACGGAGCCAAGACGCTGCGCGTGGAGAAGAGCAAGCCGCGCACCGAGCGCGAGCCCGGCACCCGTCCGCCCCCGTCTCCCGACGCGGGCCCCGGCGAGGTGAAGCTGTGGACCAACCTGGGCAGCGATGACGGCATGGACGAGGCGAAGCTGCCCGCCGCGCTGGAGGCCGCCGGTGCGCCCGCTGGCAAGGTGCTCAAGGCGCTGCTGCGTCCCACCTACGGCTACGCCTACGTGGCCGAGGCGGATGCGCCGGCCTTCGAGGCGCTCAACGGCAAGCTGCACGGCGACAAGCCGCTGAAGCTGGAGCGGCACCGTCCGCGCGGCTCGCGCGAGGAGCGTCGTCCCCGCCTGGAGTCGCTGCCGGACCTGCCGGGCCAGGTGCGCCTGTGGGTGGGCCTGGGCAGGCAGGACGGTCTGGATGAAGCGGGCGTCACCGCCGCGCTCGAGGCCGCTGGTGCTCCCGCTGGCAAGGTGGTGCGGATGGACCTGCGCCCGACCTACGCGTACGTCTTCGTCAACGACGAGGACGCCGCCGGGTTCGAGACCACGCACGGCAAGCAGCACGGTGAGCGCACGCTGAAGGTCGAGCGCGCTCGCAAGAAGTAGGTCAGGTGGTTCTCCCCGGGAGGCACGTGCTTCCCGGGGCCGCCGCGACGGCGCACTGACTCAGGTCAGGCGCCTGACTTCTCCGCGGCCTTCCTGCGCCGGGCCCGGTGGTAGTGGGCGGTGCACAGGCCCCGGGCCAGCACGGGCCGCTCGCAGGTTGGCTCGCCGCAGCGCACGGGCTCCGGCCGCTGGGACCTCGCCGCGAGGGGCCCCGCGCTGAACATCATCTCAGCGACTTCCAGCATCCGGTCCACGTCCTGGCGCGACAGCCGGCGGGCCCGGACGAAGCCCTCCAGCCGGTGGGCGCCCGCGTCGTCCACGTCATCCAGGCGGAGCAGCTCCCACAAGGGCAGCTCCAGCGCGACGGCCACCTGGAGGAGCGTCTCGTAGCTGGGGCCTCGCTCTCCGCGCTCCAGCAAGGACGCGAAGGACACGGAGATGCCACACCGGGCGGCGAAGTCCTCCTGGGTGAGGCCCCGGCGCTCTCGAAGCGCGCGAATCCGACGGGCCAGGCCCTGCAGGTGTCCGTTCACCGTGGAAGCATCCGCAGGGCCGGGAGACATGGCAGTTTCCTATGGTAGCGCACCCCTTCTGTTAAGGTCTTTCGCGCGGGGCGGGACCTCTTGGACCCACCGCAGTCACCAGGAGCACTGCGAAACATGAGCGCCGTCGAGGGTACCAACTACTTCTTCCGCAAGGCCGCGCGGATCATGGACGTGGGAACCCCCATCGAAACGCTGCTCGCCACGCCGCTGCGCGAGGTGAAGGTCCAGGTCTCCATCGAGATGGACTCCGGCGAGATTCGCACCTTCCTCGGGTACCGCATCCAGCATGACAACAGCCGGGGCCCCATGAAGGGCGGCCTGCGCTACCACCCGGGCCTGGACCAGGACGAGGCCGCGTCACTCGCCTCGCTGATGACGTGGAAGACGGCCGTGGTGAATGTGCCCTATGGCGGCGCCAAGGGCGGAATCGCGTGCGACCCGTCTCAGCTCAGCATCAAGGAGCTGGAGCGGCTGACGCGAAAGTTCGTCGACCAGATTCAGGACGTCATCGGCCCCACGCGAGACATCCCCGCGCCCGACGTCAACACCAATCCCCAGGTGATGGCGTGGATCATGGACCAGTACTCGCGCTACCACGGCCACTCGCCCGCCGTCGTCACGGGCAAGCCGCTGGAGCTGTACGGCTCCAAGGGCCGTGAGGCGGCCACCGGGCGGGGCCTGTTGTACGTGTGCCGCGAAATCCTCCGCGACTTGAACCTGCCGGTGAAGGGCACGCGCTTCGCGATTCAGGGCTTCGGCAACGTGGGCAGCCACACCGCGCAACTCCTGTGGGAGGACGGGGGCGTGGTGGTGGCCGTGTCGGACGTGCTGGGCGGCGTGCGCAACCCGCAGGGCCTGGACGTCCCTTCCCTCTTCGAGCACGTCAAGCGCACCGGCACGGTGACGGGCTTCGGCGGCGGCACGGCGTGCACCAACGAGGACGTGCTCGCGGCCGACTGCGAGGTGCTCATCCCCGCGGCGCTCGGCCACGTGCTCACCCGGGACAACGCGAACGCGGTGCGCGCGCGCCTCATCATCGAGGGCGCCAACGGCCCCACCCAGCCGGAGGCCGACGAGGTCTTCGAGAAGCGCGGCATCTTCGTGGTGCCGGACGTGCTCGCCAGCTCCGGCGGCGTCACGGTGAGCTACTTCGAGTGGGTGCAGAACCTCCAGCACCTGTCCTGGGAAGAGGACCGCGTCAACGCGGAGCTGGAGAAGACGATGAAGGAGGCCTACGAGCGCGTGGCGCAGATTGCCCGCTCGCGGAAGGTCTCCATGCGGACGGCGGCCTACATCCTGGCCATCGGCCGGGTGGGCAAGGCCACCGTGCTGCGCGGCATCTGACGCGCTCGGGCGTGCCCGTTCGGGGCGCGGCCAGGCAAGCCTGCCGCATCGCGGCAACCCGGGACGGCGGACACCCAGGTGCTGACTGTCCCTTCCGAACGGGGCGCGCTTCCGCTACACGCGCGCCCATGGTCACCCTCCAGGACATCCTCGCCGCGCGGGAGCGCCTGCGCGACGCCATCCGCCCCACGCCCTGCCCCGCCTCGGACTACTTCACCGAGCGGACGGAGTGCGCGGCGGTGTACTTCAAGATGGAGAACCTCCAGCGCACGGGCGCCTTCAAGGAGCGCGGCGCGCTCAACAAGCTGCTGACGCTGACGGCGGAGGAGCGGAAGCGCGGGGTCATCGCCGCGTCCGCCGGCAACCACGCGCAGGGCGTCGCCTACCACGCGCGTCGGCTGGGGGTGAAGGCGACCATCGTCATGCCGGAGCGCACGCCGCTCATCAAGGTGTCGCGCACGCGGGATGACTATGGCGCGCGCGTGGTGCTCAAGGGCGCCAACTACGACGAGGCCTACGCGGAGGCGCTGCGAATCCAGCAGGACGAGGGGCTCGTCTTCGTGCACCCGTTCAATGACCCGCATGTCATCGCGGGCCAGGGGACGCTGGGGCTGGAGCTCCTGGAGCAGTGGCCGGACGTGGAGGTGGTGCTGGTGCCCATTGGCGGAGGCGGGCTCATCTCCGGCGTGGCGTGCGCGCTGAAGGAGAGCAAGCCGGGCATCATCGTGGTGGGCGTGCAGACGTCCACCATCGACAGCATGAAGGCGTCCATCGAAGCGGGGAAGCTGGTGGAGCTGCCCGCGGCGGGGACCACCATCGCGGATGGCATCGCCGTGAAGAAGGTGGGGGAGCTCACCTTCCCCATGGTGCGCAGGTACGTGGACGCGGTGGTGTCGGTGGACGAGGAGGAAATCGCGGCCGCCATCCTCACGCTGCTGGAGCAGGAGAAGAGCGTGGTGGAGGGCGCGGGCGCGGTGGGCGTGGCGGCGGTGCTCAACGGCCACGTCCCGCAGGCGAAGGGCAAGCGCACCGCCATCATCCTGAGCGGCGGCAACATCGACATGAACGTCATCAGCCGCATCATCGAGCGCGGCCTGGTGAAGGCGGGCCGCCTGGTCCAGTTGGAGGTGCGGCTGCCGGACCGGCCCGGGATGCTCGCTCGGCTGACGTCGCGCATCGCCGACCTGAGGGCCAACGTGGTGGACCTCCACCACGAGCGCGCCTTCTCCAAGGCGGGGCTGGGCGAGGCCATGGTGGAGGTGACGCTGGAGACGACGGGCCCTGCCCACATCCGCGAGCTGGAAAAAGCCCTGGAGGAGCTTGGCTGGCAGGTGGCCCGCAAGTAGCGGGGGTCTTGCGCGCGAGCGGCGGGGCTCGGCCATACTGGGGGCATGCGTTCCCTGTTCGTCGCGCTCCTGCTCGCCGCCTCGCCGCAAACGCCTGCCCAGAAGGCGAAAGAGCTCTCCGGGCAGAAGTCCTGGGAGGAGCTGTACCTGGCCTTCTCCTCCGGCGACGCGAAGGCGGTCCCCGAGGAGCAGCGGGCCACGGTGTCCGGCGCGCTGGTGAAGGGCTGCCAGGCGCTGATGAAGGACGACTCGGTGATGGCGTACTCCATGGGTGAGCGCGCCGTCCTGTACGAGGAGTCCGCGCCGGCCCTGCGTTGCCTGGCGAGCGCCGCGCAGAAGACGGAGCAGCGCGCGGCGGCCGAGTCCGCGCTGGTGAAGGGCGTGACGCGCTTCCCGAAGGACGGGAGCTTCCCGCTGGAGCTCGGCAAGCTGCTGCTGGAGGAGCAGGACTTCGTGGGCGCGCAGGCGGCGCTGGAGAAGGTGCCTCCCCGCGCGAAGGAGTCCGCCGAGGCGAAGAAGCTGCTCCAGACCGCCCGCCAGCACACGCTTCAGGAAGACGCGGCCCGCTCCGAGGCCACGCGCATCTCCCGGCGCCTCGGAAACGCCTCCGCGCAGCCCGGGCAGACACGGCCCGCGAGCGCGATGGGTGGCGATGAAGCCGCGGTGGTGTCGCTCGAGACGCGACCGGGGATGAGCGTCCGGGCACCCAAGGTCGGCTTCGAGTCCGGGGTGAGCGCCAATGGCATGCGGGTGCGCTCCAACAGCCGGTTCGTCATCAGCTACTTCAACAATGATCGCGACTTCGGCCAGCGCGCTGACTACGAGGGGCACATCGTCGAGATACTCACCGAGGCCTACCACTTCACGCGAGGCGTGCTGGGCGAGGCGAGAGAGTCCGCCGTGTCCGTCAAGCTCTACTCCGCCCAGGAGTTCGGCTCGGTCTTCGGCGGGCGCGCGGCGAGGATGGTGGCCGGGCGGTATTCCGACAATGGCATCGCCATCAACAACGCCATGGAGCTGACGAAGCAGACCAAGGCCACGCTCGTCCACGAGTACGTCCATGCCACGGTCGCCGATATCTGCGGCGGGGGCGACGGGGACATGGTCTTCCTGCCCATCTGGTTCAACGAGGGCCTGGCCATGTTCGTGGAGTGGAAGTACCTGGACGTCCCGGGCCCGGACATGGAGATGGTGGATCAGATGCGGACGGTACTGGCTGACCCATCCTTCGGTGGGCTCATCAGCGTCCGGCAGATGATGGACGTCGCCCCGATGAACACCCCCAACGCGCCCATGGCGTATGCCATCTCCGGACTGGCGGTCCAGGAGCTGATGCGCCGGGAGGGCGCCCACCGCCTGCTGACCCTCACCCGGGATGTGTGCAAGCGGAAGGTGCGGTTCGAGGCGGCGCTGAAGACCCACTACGGAATGACCCTGGAAGAGCTCGACTCGGAAGTCGAGAAGGTCGTCCGGAAGAGGTAGCTGCCGGGCAAGCGCGGTCCATTTGGTTTACCCCTCCCCGGGAGTCTCCTACACTCGGAGCCCCCCCATTTGCGCTGCGACGGTAACCGGGCAGTCCGCCGTCCGCAGCAAGGTGACGGATGTCGGACACGCGCGCAGCAATGAGAGAATTTCGCTTCCTCGACGAGAAGCGGAAGCTGGGAAGCCTGTCTCCCGTGGAGGAGGCGCGCTGGGGTGAGCTGCGTGGTCTCCTCGGCGTTCAGGACACCCCTGCGTCCGACGCCTCCACCTGGCAACAGCCGGAGGCCGCCCCCCAGGGCTACTACGGCGCCGATGGCCAGTGGTACGCCTACCCCGCCGGCGATGAGCAGCAGCCGCAGGGCTACTACGGCGCCGACGGCCAGTGGTACGCCTACCCCGCCGGCTATGAGCAGCAGCAGCCCCAGGGTTACTACGGCGCCGATGGCCAGTGGTACGCCTACCCCGCCGGCTACGACCCGAACCAGGCCTACGACCCGAACCAGGCCTACGACCCGAACCAGGCCTATGCCCAGCAGCAGGGCTACGACCCGAATCAGGCCTATGCGCAGCAGGGCTATGATCCGAACCAGGCCTACGCGCAGCAAGGCTACGACCCGAACCAGGCCTACGCCCAGCAACAGGGCTATCCGCAGCAGGGCTACGACCCGAACCAGGCCTACGCGCAGCAGGGGTATGATCCGAATCAGGCCTATGCCCAGCAGCAGGGCTACGACCCGAACCAGGCCTACGCGCAGCAGCAGGGTTACGACCCGAACCAGGGCTGGCCCGCGGCGACTCCGGAGGCCCCGGCCGCCGACCCCGCGCAGCAGGCCTACTACGCGGGCTACGAGCAGCCGGCCCAGGAGCCCTATACGCCTCCGGCCCCGGAGCCGGAGAACCTGGCCCTCAGCTCGGACGACATCGACATCCCCGCGCTGAGCGAGCCCGCTCCGTGGATGGCTCCGAGCCCCACGCCCCCCGGTGGTGCCGCCCCGGTGGCCACGTCCGAATCCTCCTCGTTCGAGGACGTGCTGGAGGTCTCGGAAACGGATGTCTCCGGCACGGAAGCGTACGAAGACGCCTCGGCCCTCCAGGACGGAGCTTCGGCGTCGAGCTACCAGGAAGTCGACCAGGGAGCGGCGGCGGGGTTGAGCGCGGAAGAGGACTTCGGAGAGCTCGCCGAGCAGGTGGAGCCCGAGGCCGCGCGGCATGAGCCGGAGACTTCGCTCGAGTCGTCCTTCGCGGACCTCTCGCTGGAGGTCGAATCGGCCTCCGACGATTCATCGTCCACCGTGCTCGAAGCCCAGCCGTCCGAGGAAGCCACCCTCACGGCCTCCGAGTCCGAAGTGGAAGTCCCCTCTTCGGAAGTCGAACTGCTCGACGCGACGGCCGACAGCGAGCCGATGCTGGCCGAGGACCACGCCCCCACTTCGCTCGATGACGCCTGGGACTCCGCGCCGCTGGCCGTGGACCCGCTGGAGTCGTCCGCGACGGACCTCGCTGACGCGAATGACGTCATCGACGTCGGCGCGACGGAGAGCGCCGAGCCCATGTCGCTCGAAGCGAGCGATGTGACGGAGCTGTCTTCGAACGACGGTGCCGCGCTCGACACGGGCGCGGAACCGGACTTCACCGAGGCGGACGCCGGGACACTGAACGACGCGGCCTACGAGTCCTTCGAAGAGCCGAACGTGGGCGACTCCGCCTTCGCGGCCCAGGAGACTGGCACCGAAGGCTCCACGGCAGCCGAGCACCCCGGCTCCGTCGGCGCGGAAATCTCGCTCGATGCGTCCGACATGGTCGAGTCCACCTCGTCGGTGGAGTTCGCGGAGTCAGCGCCCGAGTCGCAGTTCGAGGAACTGGCGCTCGACGCGGCGGAGACGACCTCCAGTGGTTGGGACTCCGCGGCGTCGGCCGAGAGCGAGCATGGAGACTCGGACGTCTCCACGTCGCCCGCCGTCGAGGAGATCTCTCTCGACGCCGCCGATGTGAGCGTTGACGCCTCGTCCGAGGGTTTCCCCTCCGGCGAGTCGACGAACACCGAGGCACAGGTCTCCATGTTGGCGGGCACCGAGACCTCGGATGCAAGCGGCTGGACAGCGTCCGAGGAAGCGGGAGCCGCGTCGGAGCTGTCGGCTTCGGTCCTGGATACGGAGTCCGCTCCCGAGGGGAGCTCGAGCGAGGAACCGTTCGAGGACGCAGCGGTTCACGGTGAGCCGCCCACCTTCGAGGTGGGGGACCTGGGCGTGGAGGCGGAGGCCACGTCTTCGGCGGAGTCGCCTTTCAACACGGATGCCGTGCCTTCGCTGGAGCTGCGCTCCGTGCAGGTCGGGCCTGATCTCCAGGCGGACACGATTGAGGTCGCTACCCACGGGTCGTCATCCTTCGCGGCGACGTCGCTCCGTGAGTCGGTTTCGGATGGATTCGACCTGAGCGGCAGTCCCGAGGAGGCCGTACCGCTCGCGACCGCGGGTGACTTCCTGGAGCATGGGCAGTACTCGGCCTCGAATGAGCGGGGCCTGGACCTTCCAGCCGACACCTCGGATGGAGAGTGGGCCGCGCAGTCGGGTGAGTTGGAGCCCCTCGCGAGCAGCGCGGGCCTCGCTTCGGAGCAGGCCGCGCCCAACGAGCCGCAGTCCGACTGGGGTTCCACGGAGGCGGCCTCGACGGAGGGCACCTCGGAGTGGAACGAGACGGCCACCGAATCTCCCGCGCCGAGCGCGGAGGTCATCGAGCTTCAGTCCGAGTGGGCCGCTGCCTCCACCGACGAGGCCACGCAAGGCAACGACGGAGCAGAGTGGGCAGCGACGACGGAGCAAGCGCCCGAGACCGCCCAGGCGGAGTGGTCGACGGCCGAGCCGCGGTCCGAGTGGGCCGCGGAGTCCACCGCTGAGCCGCAGCCCGAGTGGGCCGCCACCGAGGAACTCCCCGCTGACGCCGCGCAGGGCGAATGGTCCGCGTCCACGGCTGACACCACCACCACGGCGCAGCCCGAGTGGGCTGCTACCGAAGAGCTTCCTGCGGACGCTGTCCAAGCGGAGTGGGCCGCTACGAGCGAAGTAGCCACTGCCCAGCCCGAATGGTCCGCCAGCGCCGAGGAACTCCCCGCCGACGCCGTCCAAGCCGAGTGGTCGACGGGCGAAGCAGCCCCCGCCACCGCGCAGCCCGAGTGGGCCGCCGCCGAAGAACTCCCTGCTGACGCTGTCCAGGCAGAGTGGTCGACGGGCGAAGCAGCCCCCGCGCAACCCGAATGGGCGACGACGGAAGAGGCTGCTCCGGAAGCCGTCCAGACCGAATGGTCGGCGGCATCCACGAGTGACGAAGCCACCGCTGCTCAGCCTGAATGGGCCGCGATGGAGGAGCTGGCACCGGACGCAGTCCAAACTGAGTGGGCCACGGAGTCCACGGCCAACGCCCCGCAGCCCGAGTGGGCCACGTCGACGAGTGACGCGGTCGCCACCGCGCAGCCCGAGTGGGCCGACACCGAGGAACTCCCCGCTGACGCCGTCCAGGCTGAATGGGCGACGACGGAGACTCCCGGCGAGCCGGCCGCCACTACGGCGCAGCCCGAGTGGACCGCGACCGAGGAACTGCCCGCCGACGCAGTCCAGAGCGAGTGGTCCGCGTCGACGACTGACACCGCCGCCACGGCGCAGCCCGAGTGGGCCGCTACCGAGGAGCTTCCGGCCGACGCAGTCCAGAGCGAATGGTCCGCGTCCACGGCTGACACCGCCGCCACTGCACAGTCTGAGTGGGCCGCCACCGAAGAGCTTCCGGCCGACGCAGTCCAGAGCGAATGGTCCGCGTCCACGGCTGACACCGCTGCCACCGCGCAGCCTGAGTGGGCCGCCACCGAGGAACTCCCCGCTGACGCCGTCCAGGCCGAGTGGTCGACGAGCGAAGCCGCCACCGCCACCGCGCAGCCCGACTGGGCGACGACGGAAGAGGTTGCGCCCGAAGCTGTCCAGGCCGAGTGGTCCGCGTCTACCGCTGACACCACCACCGCGGCACAGCCCGAGTGGTCCGCCACCGAAGAGCTTCCCGCCGACGCCGTCCAGGCCGAGTGGTCGACGAGCGAAGCCGCTCCCGTCACCGCACAGCCCGAATGGGCCGCCGAAGAGCTCCCCGCCGACGCCGTCCAGGCCGAGTGGTCGACGGGCGAAGCCGCTCCCGCCACCGCACAGCCCGAATGGGCCGCCGAAGAGCTCCCCGCCGACGCCGTCCAGGCCGAGTGGTCAACGGGCGAAGCCGCCCCCGCCACCGCGCAGCCCGAATGGGCCGCCGAAGAGCTTCCCGCCGACGCCGTCCAGGCCGAGTGGTCGACGGGCGAAGCCGCTCCCGTCACCGCACAGCCCGAGTGGTCGACGACGGAAGAGGTTGCTCCCGAAGCCGGCCAGGCCGAGTG
>NZ_JAAIXY010000070.1 GCF_010894455.1 Myxococcus eversor
GCTCGACACCGACGCCGCCGCTCTGTAGGCCGCTCCCATCACCGAGCGCGCTCGCTGACGCTCGCGCTCGGTGATGCCCATCAACCAGGCGGAGCGCTCGTCCATCAACCAGCCTGCCTCGCAACACAATAGCCTCGGCCTCGCGCCCATTTTCAACAGCCCACCGGGTGCTGGATTCAAGATGGTCGTCTGGAAAGGCGAAAGCTACAAACTCATCGGAAAAACCTACGACTACGCCAGCCTCGACGTTCGGTTCGATTGGGACAGTGGGAGGGGCGTGTTGGCCTCGCATTACACGCCGGGTACTCGTCCGCCTCTGCCTCCGCCTTGGGGGGGGTGTTGCCGGTGCCGCCGGGGGGCCGGGGGATTCGTGCCCTCTCGAGCAACTCCGTGGCCTATGGATGGAGACTCTCCTTCGGCCAGGATGCGCTCTTCGCCGTGCTGGTGGATGGCGAAGAAGTGGTCGGAGACACCATCGACATCTTCACGGACAGCGCCGACGGCTCCCATCCCACCAATGACCTCACGGGGGTCGACGTGACGGGTGTGGCCACGAGCTACACGATTTCGGCGGAGTCCGTCACCCGGTAGCGCATCTGGGATTGACCTTACAGCGAGACAGCGGCTCGCCCCGGGAAAGACGTGGGCGAGCCGCCTCAATTCAATACAACCCCATCACGGACAGGGAACGTAGTTGTGGATTTCGTAGAAGGGCGTCGCATCTTCGATGACGGGAACTTCCAGTCCACATCGACAGACGCCACTGGCCACCTTCTGAAGGTGGGCACTGGTCTTGAAGTAGGTAATCCTGTAGCTCGCCGTACACATCTCCACGAGGGGTGCGCCCTCCGTCGCGAGACTTGCCGGGTCGTTGACGTCGACTCCACAGCCGACCGACAGCAGACCCGCCGCGAGCACGAGTCCACGAACAAACGACTTGGATTGCATGTGCGCCTCCTTGAGTCCCATTCCAGGCTGGATGGGCAGTCAGCATTGCACCAACGAGCCCACGACGGACCAAGGGGTTCCCACAACATGTCATTCCTGACTCGACTGTTCCCAGATACCGAGGTCAGACATAGTCGCGCCACCCCTGGAGGACCCACAATGCCATACTCCATGACGCACCGCCGGAGCCTTGTCGCCGTCCTTGCCGCAAGCCTGTCGCTGACCGCCTGTGGTGGCGAGCCTGACCTGGAGTCGAACCCTGGCGCACCTGGCCCCAAGGAGCCAGGCACCACGACCGAGGCCCTGGGTACAAACCTGGCGGCCCCCGTGGTGTCCTTGACCTGTACTCCTCCCCCGGGTGGGCATCTTGACTGTGTCGCCTCGGCCTCCGGTGGCGTCCCGCCCTACACCTTCTACTGGGGACAGCAGACGTACCGCTATGACACCAACAGGACGTACACCTCGCTCTTCAACCCGGGAACCACGCTGCACACCTATGGCTGCTACGCTCCAACCGAAACGGTAACCGTTCACGGCGCAGGCCGGCGGAAAGGTGAACTGAGGTTGCGTGCCGGGTAGCAGTGAGGGTGCGGGAGTGCCGTGGAGCTGAGCTTCGACGGAGGCGGTGAGATAGTCGAGCACGTTGCGCTCCTGCTTCCTGAGACTCATCACGGCGGTGAGGATGCGTGCGACG
>NZ_JAAIXY010000071.1 GCF_010894455.1 Myxococcus eversor
GGCGACGATGAGCTCGACGGAGCGGTCGACGGCGATGGCGACGCGGGAGTCGGTGGTGGCGCCGAGGGAGCGCAGGTGCCAGGCGAGCTGATTGGAGCGCTCGTCGAGCTGGCGGTAGGTGAGGGAGGCGTCTCCGAAGAGGACGGCGACGGAGTCAGGAGCGCGAGCGACGACGTCGGCGAAGACAGCGGGCATGGTGGAGTCGGGAGAGACGTGCGCGGGAGCCGAGGCCCAGTCCACGAGGACGCTTCGCCGCTCCTCGTCGGTCAGCATGGCGTGCGCGGAGAGCGGGGCCTCGGGCCGAGCCACGAGGGACTCGACGAGCAGCTCGAAGTGCCGCGCCATGCGCTCGATGGTGGAGCGCTCGAAGAGGTCGGAGTTGTAGCCGAGTCCTCCGAAGACACCTTCAGACACCTCCGTCAGGTTCAACTGAAGCTCGAACTTGGCGGTGACCGCCACGCTGCCCAGGTCCACGGGGCTGAGCGTCAGCTCCGTCTTCTGGATGGCGGACTCAGGCGTGTTCTGAAGCGCGAAGAGTGCTTGGAACAGCGGGCTGCGGCTCATGTCGCGCGCGGGCTGGAGCTCCTCGACGAGCCGCTCGAAGGGAATGTCCTGATGGGCGTACGCACCCAGCGCGGATTCCTTCACCTGTCGCAGCAGTTGGAGGAAGGACCCGCGTGAATCGACATGGGAGCGAAGCACGAGCGTGTTGATGAAGAAGCCGATGAGCCCTTCGACTTCCGAGCGGTGGCGGCCAGCGATGGGCGAGCCGACGGCGATGTCTTCCTGTCCCGAGTAGCGGGCGAGCAGGAGCTGCCATGCCGCGAGCAGCAGCATGAACGGCGTAGCGCCTTCACGCTGACCGAGGGCCTTGAGCTGATCCGAGACGGGCTTCGAGAGGAAGACCGGCAGCGTGGACCCTCGGAACGTCTGCAGCGGAGGCCGGGCCTTGTCGATGGGCAGCGCCAGCGGGAGGACGCCCGTGAGCTGCTTTCGCCAGTAGGCAATCTGGGCGTCGAGCACGGGGCCCTGGAGCCAGCCGCGCTGCCAGACGGAGAAGTCAGCGTACTGGATGGAGAGCGGCGCGAGCGGCGACGGCCTGCCATGGGAGAAGGCGTCGTAGAGCGCGGCGATCTCCTGGATGAGCACGCCCAGGGACCAACCGTCGGAGACGATGTGGTGCATGTTGAGCGCGAGCACATGCTCGGTGTCGCTCAGCTCCAGGATTTGAGCGCGGATGAGCGGACCCGTGGAGAGGTCGAAGGGCCGCTGGTACTCCTCCCTCAGTCCGCGCTGGACCTCCTGGTGCGCGGTCTCCGCGTCGAGGCCTCGGAGATCCACACGCACCAGCGGGAGATGGCCCTCGGGCGTGATGCGCTGGAACGGCTGACCATCCAGTTCGAAGAACGTGGTGCGGAGCGCTTCGTGGCGACGGACGAGTTCATCGAAGCTGAGCTGGAGCGCGTTGATGTCGAGATGCCCGTCCAGGCGGACGAAGGAGGGCATGTTGTAGGTGGAGGAGCCGGGCTGGAGCTGGTCGATGAACCAGAGACGCTGCTGAGCGAAGG
>NZ_JAAIXY010000072.1 GCF_010894455.1 Myxococcus eversor
TGCCGATGCTGCCGGCGGAGGAGCGCCGTCAGGTGCTCGTCGAGTGGAACAACACCCGCCGCGAGCTGCCCTGGACTGGCGCCTTCCACGAGCGCTTCGAGGCACAGGCCGCCCTCACGCCCGACGCCCTCGCCGTCCTCGACGACTCCTCCTCTCTCTCCTTCCTCCAGCTCAATCAGCGCTCAAACCAGCTCGCCCACCTGCTGCGCTCTCGCGGCGTCGGGCCCGAAGTCCGCGTCGCCTTCTGCCTGGAGCGCACTGTCGACTCCCTCGTCGCCCTCCTCGCCATCCTCAAGGCCGGCGCCGCCTACGTCCCTCTCGACTCCGCCTACCCTCACGAGCGCCTCGCCTTCATGCTCCAGGACTCCGGCGCTCCCTTCGTCCTCACCCTCTCCCACCTCCTGCCTCGTCTCGACTCCGCCTCCGCCCTCTGCCTCGACGACGACGCCCTGCGCGCTTCTCTCGCCGCGCTCCCCGACTCCAATCCTCCTCGCGTTTCTCTCCCTTCCCACCTCGCCTACGTCATCTACACCTCCGGCTCCACCGGCAGGCCCAAGGGCGTCATGGTCCACCACTCCTCCGTGGTGAATCTCCTCTCCGCCCTCTCCTCTTCCGTCTACTCCGACGTCCAGCGCCCCCTCCGCATCTCCCTCAACGCGCCTCTCTCCTTCGACGCCTCCGTCAAGCAGCTCGTCTTCCTCTCCCTCGGCCACTGCCTCTGCTTCGTCCCTCAGGCCGCCCGTGAAGACGTCCCCCTGCTTCTCTCGTGGTTGAAGAAGCACCAGCTCGACGTCCTCGACTGCGCCCCCTCTCACCTCCGCCTCCTCCTCGACGAGGGCCTCGCGGACTCCGGCCGTCACCTCCGTGTCCTCATCGGCGGTGAGGCCATCGACGACTCCCTCTGGGCGACGCTCTCTTCTTCGCCTTCGCTGAGTGCCTTCAACGTCTACGGGCCCACCGAGGCCACCGTCGACACCACCGCGCTCGCCATCCGCGCTTCCGCTCGTCCCTCTCTCGGTGGGCCGCTCTCCAACGTCTCCACCTTCATCCTCGACGCCTCTCTCCAGCCCGCTCCCATTGGCGTCCCTGGTGAGCTCTTCATCGGCGGCGACGGCCTCGCTCGCGGCTACCACCTCCGTCCGGACCTCACCGCCGAGCGCTTCGTCCCCAACCCCTTCAGTGCCACGCCCGGCGCTCGCCTCTACCGCACCGGTGACAAGGCCCGTTGGCTGGCCCATGGCCACCTCGAGTACCTCGGCCGCATCGACTTCCAGGTGAAGCTGCGCGGCTTCCGCATTGAGTTGGGTGAAGTCGAGGCCGCTCTCGAGGCCCTTCCTTCCGTCCACCACGCCGCCGCCCTCGTCCGTGAGGACGTCCCGGGCCTCAAGCGCCTCGTCGCCTACGTCACCCCGGCCTCCGTCGACACCTCGGCCCTGCGCGCGGAGCTGCTGCTCCACCTCCCCGAGTACATGGTGCCCTCGGCCTTCGTTGCCCTGGAC
>NZ_JAAIXY010000073.1 GCF_010894455.1 Myxococcus eversor
GTGAACAACTCCCTGAATCTTGGCGTCCAGGGGCCACCGCGCGCGGCGGAGACATCGTTCTTGTTCGTGGCGATGTGATGATTCTCACTACGCCCTCTCCGGCTCGCCATGGCCACGGCGTTCGGGGCGAGCGAGATGGTGAACCCCTCCGCCGTCAAGGCGACTGAACTCACGCTGCCCACGGCCGCATACTGGAAGCCCGCTTGGGACTCCACCGCCAGGGCCGCCTGGGCGGAACCCGGCAACCCCATTGACTTCGCCGCCAGTCCCGCCGTGTTCCCGATGGCCACCGTGGCCAGCATGACGAAGACGCGCGCTGCGTTCTCCCCGAGCACCTCTCCGTATGCCTCACCCGCCGCATGGAGTTGTTCGAAGCTCGTCGCCCTGTCTACCTGGCGCACCAGCGTCAGCCACCCGTCCAGCATGCTCCACACCGTGTCCACGCCCAGGTAGGCGATGAGGCAGGCCGTCAAGGTGGCCGCCACGCCTTTACTCACCGGCTCCGGCAGCGACCACAAGAGCAGGTACATCGTCGCGGAGGCGGCGATGCCAGCCACGACGGCCTGGGGGTCCGTCATGCCCTCCAGTGCTTCGGCCGTCTCCTCCCAGACCGAGTCCATGGCGATGGCCAGGGCCCAGGTGTACTTGCCATCGCTGGCCAGCAGGGGCCCCTCATCCAGCAGCCGCAAGCAGTCCCCAGGTCTGTCCTTCCGCTTGCACCACTGGCCGTAGGCGCGCGTCAGCGCCTCATCCGCGTAGTCCTCCAGCAAGCGGGGGCCGTCCACATCCCCTCCACGCTGGGGAATGAGTCGCGAGGAACCCCGCTCATACCCGTACACCCCACTTCGGGACGGAACGCCGAAGCGCTCCCGCGCGTCCTGCATGGGATTGCGAGAGGGACGAACATCCCGTGCCAGCTTTGCGACGGCCTCCTCGAATTCGTCGTCTTCGAGCTCAGCCGCACTCACTTCCGCGTCAGGCTCCTCGTGAGGAGTGACGAGGAAGGAGTCCTCTCCCGTCTCCAGCCGCACGACTCGACTCGTCGCGCAGCCCGTGACGGCCACCAACAGGAGCAGCGACACCACCCAACGAAGCGTCATGGTAGGCCCCAGCAAGAGGCCCGCGGCGAGGCGGGCTCACCCTGGCAATACCAGACGACGCTGACAGGCGACCCAAGGAGTAAGCCCCCCCGGGCCACCTGGGATCTACGTGGCCGCTCACACGCAGTGCCGCGTCCGGCCTACTGTGGCGGCTCCGTCAGCACCAGCAATCCACGGGACGTATCCACGACATACACATGACCATCTCCAGGAACCTGGAGCCCCGTGGCCCCCTCTTCCAGCGCGTCCCCGCGTCCCGGGTCCGTCTCACGATAGCTGTTGAAGTACGCCACTTCACGCGGTTGCGTG
>NZ_JAAIXY010000074.1 GCF_010894455.1 Myxococcus eversor
GTGAGTCTGCCCCAGTTCCGTGGACACCCGAGATGTGATGAAGGGGTCCAGGGATGTCCACGGATACGAAGCAGAGAAGGAAGCGCCGCAGCTTCACCGCCGAGTTCAAGGTGGAGGCTGTCCGGCTGGTGCTGGAGGAAGGCAAGACGGTGGGCCAGGTGGCGAGAGACTTGGACCTCACCGAGACGGCCCTTCGTACCTGGGTGGAACGAGCCAGGGCGGACCGGGGCCAGGGCAAGGCGGGAGCCCTGACGACAGCCGAGCGTGAGGAGCTGGCGCGGCTGCGCAAGGAGAACCGCCAGCTGCAAATGGAGCGTGACTTCCTAAAAAAAGCAGCGGCCTTCTTCGCGAAGGAGGGCTCGAAGTGAAGTTCGAGTTCATCGAAGCGCAGAAGGCCCACTTCCCCATCGAGCTGATGTGTCAGCAGTTGGGGGTGGCCCGCTCGGGCTACTACGCGTGGCAGAAGCGACCGGAGTCCTCGCGGCAGAAGGCAGACCGGGCATTGGCAGTGGAGGTGGCGGCCGTCCACCAGAAGAGCCGCGGCACCTACGGTAGCCCCCGGGTGCACGCGGAGCTGCGAGCCGCAGGCCGGTACGTCAGCCGCAAGCGCGTCGCACGCCTCATGTGCCAGCAGGGCTTGGCCGCTCGCAAGAAGCGTCGCTTCGTGCGCACCACGGACTCACGCCACTGCCAGCCGGTGGCGCCCAACGTGCTCGCACGAGACTTCTGCGCCGACCAGCCCAACTGCACCTGGGTGACGGACATCACCTACGTCTGGACGAGGCAGGGCTGGCTCTACCTGGCAGTAGTGCTCGACCTCTTCTCGCGCCGAGTCGTCGGCTGGGCCATGAGCGAGTTCATTGACCGCCACCTGGTGCTGGACGCACTCGACATGGCGCTCAAGGGTCGCCAGCCGCCGCGAGGGCTGCTGCACCACTCGGACCGGGGCAGCCAGTACGCCAGCGAGGATTACCAGCGGGCCCTCGCATCCCGAGGCATCGAGTGCAGCATGAGCCGCAAGGGCAACTGCTGGGACAACGCCGTGGCCGAGAGCTTCTTCAGCACCTTGAAGATGGAACTCGTCCACGCGGCGGACTTCGCGACGCGCGACGAGGCCCGCTCCGCGCTCTTCGAGTACATCGAGGTCTTCTACAACCGTCAGCGTCGCCACTCCTCGCTGGGCTACGTAAGCCCGGTGGAGTATGAGCGGACAGCCTCACCGGTTGCGCAGGCAGCATAACCACGCTGTCCACGGAACCGGGGCAAGCTCA
>NZ_JAAIXY010000075.1 GCF_010894455.1 Myxococcus eversor
TGGGCTTGATCCGCTTCAGTGGACACCAAGGAAGAGGCAGGTACGGTGTCCAACATGACGGAAGTGAAGAAGCCACGACGTCCCCGGCGTAGCTACACGGAGGAGTTCAAGGCCGGGGCGGTGAGGCTGGTGCTGGAAGAGGGAAAGACAACGTCCCAGGTGGCGAGAGACTTGGACCTGACGATGTCGGCGCTGAGGATGTGGGTGGACCAGGCGCGTGCGGACAAGGGCCAGGGCAAGCCCGGAGCGCTGACGAGCGGGGAGCGGCAGGAGCTCACGAAGCTACGCAAGCAGGTGCGCGAGCTGGAAATGGAGCGAGCGCTGCTAAAAAAATGGGTGGCCTACACCGCGAAGGAGAACGGGTGAAGTTTGAGTTCATCCGTGCGGAGCAGGCCTGCTTCTCCATCAGCAAGATGTGCCGCATGCTGCAGGTGTCACGTTCGGGCTTCTACGCGTGGACCCGTAGGCCTCCGAGCGCGCGACAGAGGCAGGACGCTCAGTTGAAGGTGCTGGTGCACGAAGCTCACCAGAAAGGGCGCTGTACCTACGGCAGCCCGCGCATCCACCGCGCCTTGCGGAACCAGGGAGTGCACGTTGGCCGCAATCGCGTCATCCGTCTCATGCGTGAGGAGTCGTTGGTGGGCCGGATGCGTCGACGCTACCGAGGCACAACGATGAGCGAGCATCAGCAGCCAGTGGCGGACAATCTGCTCGACAGGCGATTCACGGCGCACCGCCCGAATGAGCGCTGGGTGGGAGATACCACCGAGCTGTCCACCGCGGGAGGCAAACTCTACCTGGCGGCCATCGTCGACCTCTATTCGCGCTTCGTCGTGGGCTGGGCGCTCAGCGCGATGAACGACAGGCACCTGACGCTCAAGGCGCTGGACATGGCGCTGCGCCGTCGATGTCCGGCCGAGGGGCTCTTGCACCACACGGACCAGGGGAGCACCTACGCCAGTGAGGACTACCGGAACGCTCTGGAGCGACACGGAATCGTCTGCAGCATGAGCCGGCGCGGCAACTGCTACGACAACGCGGCGATGGAGAGCTGGTTCAGCACGCTCAAGAATGAGTTGGGAGAATTCTTCGAGAGCGCCAACGACGCGAGGGTGAAGCTGTTCGACTACATCGAGGTCTTCTACAACCAGCAACGCATGCACTCGGCAATCGGCTACGCTGCGCCGGCTGAGTTCGAAAGAGCAGCGGCGTAGTCAACCTGTCCACCGAACCGGATCACGCCCA
>NZ_JAAIXY010000076.1 GCF_010894455.1 Myxococcus eversor
GCGGGAAAGAGGGAAGCTCCTCGGTGAAACCAACCGAGACGGTCCTCCTTTGGCGAGGAGGCCGAGGAGTTCCCCGCCGTGAACGATACAGACTTTGCCCCGCCCTCGCACGAGGAGGTGCGCACCGACGTGCGAGACCTCTTCCGGGGAGCCATCCGGATGACGCTGGAGATGCTGCTGGAAGAGGAGATTCGGGGCCTGGTGGGGGCGGGGCGCTGGCAGCAGGCAGTGGGGCGCAAGGACCAGCGCAACGGCAGCTACCTGCGCGGCCTGTTGACGTCCATGGGACACCTGGAGGTGGCGGTGCCCCGGACCCGGGCCAGCGGAGCGGCGGGAGCGGTGCTGGGCCGCTACAAGCGGCGCAGCGAGGAGCTCGACGAGGCGATTACCAGCGCGTACGTGCAGGGAGTCTCAACGCGGAAGATGGGCAAGGTGACACGGGCGCTGATGGGCGAGGAGGTCTCGCGCTCGACGGTGAGCCGGGTGACGAAGTCCCTCGAAGAGAAGGTGGAGGGCTTGCGCACCCAGCCGCTCACCCAGGCCTTCCCCTCCCTCTACCTGGACGCCACCTTCCTCGACGCACGGTGGGCGCGCACGGTGCAGAACGTCTCCGCCCTGGTGGCCTACGGCGTGGGAGAGGATGGGCACCGGCACCTGTTGGCAATCACCCTGGGCGGCAGCGAGTCGGCGGATTCCTGGCTGGAGCTGCTTCGCCAACTGCTCGAGCGGGGGCTGACGGGCGTGAGGCTCGTCATCGCCGATGGGCACGCGGGACTGGCCGCCGCGGCCCGGCAGGCGTTGCCCGAGGCGCAGCTGCAGCGCTGCACGGTGCACCTCACCCGCAACGTGCTCGCCAAGGCGCCCTGGCGCCTGCGAGGGCGGCTGGGCAAGCAAACCTCGGCCATCTTCGAGGCCCCCACCCTCCAGGACGCCAGGAAGCAAATGGAGGCCCTCCAGGAGGGCCTGGGACGCCAGGTGCCCGAGGCCATGGAGTGCCTGCGCCAGGGCTTCGCCGCCGCCACCTGCTTCTTCGCCTTCCCCAAGGCCCACTGGAAGCGCCTGCGCAGCACCAACGGACTGGAACGTCTCCACGGCGAGGTGAAGCGCCGCATCCGCTCCGTGGGCGCCTTCCCTGACCGCGCCAGCGCGCTGCGCCTCATCACTGCCGTCGCCCTGGAAGTCACCGGAGTCTGGGACGACCGCCGCTACCTCGACATGTCCC
>NZ_JAAIXY010000077.1 GCF_010894455.1 Myxococcus eversor
CCCATCGCTGGCCGCAACCGCGCTGAGACCGAAGGCCTCATCGGCTTCTTCGTCAACACCCTCGCCCTTCGCTCTCGCATCGACTCGCGCTCCTCCTTCTCCCAACTGCTCGCCCAGGTGAAGCAGTCCACCCTCGGCGCCTACGAGCACCAGGACGTCCCCTTCGAGAAGCTCGTCGAGGAGCTCCGCCCCGAGCGCAGCCTCAGCTACTCCCCTCTCTTCCAGGTCATGCTCGCGGTGCAGAACACGCCCTCCAGCACCCTGCGCCTCCCGGGGCTGACCTTCCGCGGAATCGAGGGCGGCAGCCGCGTGGCCAAGTTCGACTTGAGCCTCACCCTCGCCGAGTCCCCCGAGGGCTTCGTTGGCTCGCTCGACTTCTGCTCCGACCTCTTCGACTCCGCCTCCATCACTCGCCTGGTGGAGCACTTGCGGACGCTGCTGCGCTCTGCACTCACGCACCCTTCTCGTCCCGTCTCCTCTCTGTCGATGATGGACGAGGCCGAGCAGTCGCGAGTGCTGGTGGAGTGGAATGCCACCACTGCCGACTTCCCGGCGGATGCGTGCGTGCACCAGCTCTTCAGCGCCCAGGCTTCTCGCACTCCCGAAGCCCTGGCGGCGGTCAGTGATTCCGGCTCGCTCACCTACTCCCAACTGGAGGCGCGTTCCTCCCGGCTTGCTTCGCACCTGGCGTCCCTGGGCGTGAAACCTGGGACTCTCGTTGCCCTCTGCATGGAGCGCTCTCTCGAGTTGCCGGTGGCGCTGCTGGGCATCCTCAAAGCCGGCGCCGCCTACGTGCCGCTGGACCCCAGCTACCCTCGCGAGCGGCTGGCCTTCATGCTTCGCGACTCCGCCGCGCCGGTGCTTCTCACCCAGCACTCGCTGCGCTCATTGCTGCCCGACGGCCCCGCTGTCATTTGCATCGATGGGCAGGAGGATGCTTTCTCCGGCACGGCCTCACCGGCATCCGTCTCCGGTGCCGAGCACCCGGCTTACGTCATCTACACCTCCGGCAGCACTGGCCAGCCCAAGGGCACCGTCGTCTCCCACCGTGCCCTGGCCAATCATATGGCCTGGCTGCTCTCCACCTTCGGCCTGACGGCCGCGGACCGCGTGCTGCAGAAGACGCCGTTGAGCTTCGATGCTTCCGTCTGGGAGTGCTGGGCTCCGCTGCTGGTGGGCGCTCCCCTCG
>NZ_JAAIXY010000078.1 GCF_010894455.1 Myxococcus eversor
CGTGCCGGGTAGCAGTGAGGGTGCGGGAGTGCCGTGGAGCTGAGCTTCGACGGAGGCGGTGAGATAGTCGAGCACGTTGCGCTCCTGCTTCCTGAGACTCATCACGGCGGTGAGGATGCGTGCGACGAAGAGACTGCCGTCCTCGCTCTGGGTACCGAAGCTCGTCTTGCGCCAGATGACGGCATGGCGCAGGTCTCTCTCGGCGAGATTGTTGGTGGGCTCGACGCCCTCTGTATAGACAAATGTCCAGAGAGACTCCTTGCGCTTGAGGATTTGCCTGGCGGTGCCGGCCACCGACTTCGGGCACACCTCCACGACCTCCTCCAGGAGTCTTTCCACCTCGCTCATGAGCGGCAGCATCCTCCTCTGGAAGGTGGCGCGCTTCAGGAGGCCATCGCGAGCCAGATGCCACCACTCAAAGAGAACGAAGACTTCCGCCAGCAGCAGCTTTCCCAACCGCTTTGCCTCCCCGCCGCGCTCGACGAAGCCTTCGAATTCGCGCTTCAGGTGCGCCCAGCAGAATTGCCGTTTCAGGGCGCGCACCCAGTCGTAGCCACACCACCGGTCGGAGATGAGCGTGCCCCTGAAGTCCTTTCCCAGCATGGCCTGGGCCACGGCCTTGCCGCGACTCTTGGCGATGAGGAACACCGCCACGGCCGCGGTGCTGGCCACCCACAGCCAGGCGCGTGCGTGCTTCTGCCACCAGCCGGTTTCGTCCTGATGCACTGCCGGCTGCGTCTGGACGTACGCGCGCGCCTCGTCCACTGCACCTGCCAGGGCCTGGCTCACCGTCTGCTCAAGGTTGCTGACGCTGCCGAGTCCGAGTTCCACGCCCAGCACGTCCTCCACCAACTCCTGCACCAGCCGCTTCGACAGACGCAAACGTCCGGTGCACAGCGCGATGAATCCCGTCAGGCGCGGTCCGAAGGTGCCCTCGGGCACCCCCTCCGGCAGCGGCGCGCAGCGCCAGGCGTTGCAGCCGGCACACCAGCCCGCGTGAAGCTCGTACTGCTTCACCTCGGGTACCACGCGCGGCAACTCCACCACCTGGTGGACCCGCGCGGGCGGCGCCTCATCCAACCGGAGCAGTGG
>NZ_JAAIXY010000079.1 GCF_010894455.1 Myxococcus eversor
TCATCGAAGCTGAGCTGGAGCGCGTTGATGTCGAGATGCCCGTCCAGGCGGACGAAGGAGGGCATGTTGTAGGTGGAGGAGCCGGGCTGGAGCTGGTCGATGAACCAGAGACGCTGCTGAGCGAAGGAGAGGGGCAGCGGGCCGGTGCGAGGGACAGGGAGGATGGGAGGCGGCTGAGCGGTGGAGCCCTCGCGGGAGGCCGAGAGGATGCGAGCGGCGAGGGAGGCGACGGTGGGCGCCTCGAAGAGGGCGCGGAGGGGAAGCTCGACGCCGAAGGAGGAGCGGATGCGAGAGATGACCTGGGTGGCGAGGAGGGAGTGGCCACCGAGGGCGAAGAAGTTGTCGGTGACACCGACGCGCTCCAGGCGGAGGACGGTGGCGAAGAGGGAGGCGAGCTTCTCTTCCTCGGGGTTGCGAGGAGCGACGAAGGAGGAGTCGCCGCGCAGGGTGTCGGCGTCGGGAGCGGGAAGCAGCTTGCGAGCAAGCTTTCCGCTGGGAGTCAGAGGGAGGGCCGCCAGGGAGATGAAGGCGGAGGGCACCATGTACTCAGGCAGCCGCTTGAGGAGGAAGGTGCGAAGGGCCTCTGAGTCGAGGGCGGAGTCGGAAGAGAGGACGACGTAGCCGATGAGGCGCTTGTCGCCGGGGACGTCCTCACGGACGACGGCGGCGGCGTCACGCATGCCGGGAGCGGAGCGGAGGACGGACTCGACTTCGCCCAACTCGACGCGGAAGCCACGCACCTTCACCTGGAAGTCGAGGCGGCCGAGGAACTCCAAGGTGCCGTCGGCCTTCCAGCGAGCGGAGTCGCCGGTGCGGTAGAGGCGAGAGCCGGGCACACCCGAGAACGGATTCGGCACGAACGCCTGCGCGGTGGTTTCAGGGCGGGCGAGGTAGCCGTGGGCGAGGTGGGTGCCGCCAACGAAGACTTCACCCGCGACGCCGATGGGGACGGGCTGGCCGAGAGGGTCGAGGACGAAGAGCTGGGTGTGGCCGACGGGCGAGCCGATGGAAGGCAGGCGAGGCCAGGAGGAGGGAGCACCCTGGAGGCGGAATGCGGAGACGACGTG
>NZ_JAAIXY010000007.1 GCF_010894455.1 Myxococcus eversor
CCTGCCCGCGCTCCATGTCCTCGCGCTTCAGACCACGCACCAGCGCGCCGATGTTGTCTCCCGCCCGGCCCTCGTCCAGCAGCTTGCGGAACATCTCCACGCCCGTGACGACGGTCTTCTGCGTGTCGCGCAGACCGACGACTTCGACTTCCTCGCCGACCTTGATGATGCCGCGCTCGACGCGACCCGTCGCCACCGTTCCACGGCCGGCGATGGAGAACACGTCTTCCACCGGCATCAGGAAGGGCTTGTCCGTCGCGCGCTGCGGCGTCGGGATGTAGCTGTCCACCGCCTCCATCAGCTTCAGGATGGCGCCCTCGCCGACTTCGCTCGTGTCACCCTCGAGCGCCTTCATGGCGGAGCCAGGGACGATGGGAATCGAGTCGCCCGGGAAGTCGTACTTCTTGAGCAGGTCGCGAACTTCCATCTCGACGAGCTCGCGCAGCTCGGGGTCGTCCAGCAGGTCGACCTTGTTCAGGAAGACCACGATGTACGGAACACCGACCTGGCGCGCCAGCAGGATGTGCTCACGCGTCTGGGGCATCGGGCCGTCCGCGGCCGAGACGACGAGAATCGCGCCGTCCATCTGCGCCGCGCCCGTGATCATGTTCTTCACGTAGTCGGCGTGACCCGGGCAATCCACGTGAGCGTAGTGGCGGTTCTTCGTCTGGTACTCCACGTGCGCCGTGGAGATGGTGATGCCGCGCTCACGCTCTTCCGGCGCCTTGTCGATCTGGTCGTACGCCAGGAACGTGGCGCCGCCGGTCTTGGCCAGCACCTTCGTGATGGCCGCCGTCAGCGACGTCTTGCCGTGGTCCACGTGTCCGATCGTGCCGATGTTCACGTGGGGCTTGTTACGCTCGAACTTCTCCTTGGCCATGACACTCCTCTAAAAAATGGAGCCCTGAACCAGGATTGAACTGGTGACCTCATCCTTACCAAGGATGCGCTCTGCCAACTGAGCTATCAGGGCTTGGCGATGCTATGAACTACAACGTTTGGAGCGGGAAATGGGATTCGAACCCACGACATTCAGCTTGGAAGGCTGACGCTCTACCAACTGAGCTATTCCCGCGTTGCCGAGTGGAGGGAGATGGATTCGAACCATCGAAGGCGTAGAGCCGGCAGATTTACAGTCTGCTCCCTTTGGCCGCTTGGGTATCCCTCCGCATTTTTTGCTGCCAACTGCGTACTGCTCCCCATACTGCTCGTCTCGGGCCCTCATCCGCGGCCCCCGTCCTGCTTGGCCGGCGGCGGGACTTGAACCCGCGACCTACTGATTACAAATCAGTTGCTCTACCGACTGAGCTACACCGGCACTCATCGGCTGCTGCCTACCGCCCTACCCCACCTGCACCGAACCCGTCAACCACCCGACTCCGATGTGCGAGGCGCGCCCTTTTAGAAGTCCCCACCATCCAAGTCAAGGGGATTGATCCCAGATGATGGCCGACTAACGGGAGGCGCTCCCCCGCTGCCGGGCGACCTCGTATAGCAGAATGCCGGCCGAAACGGACGCATTGAGTGAACCGACCTGACCCGCCATCGGAATCCGCAGGCGGTGGTCGCAGTGCTTGAGGACTCCCTCCCTCACGCCCGCCCCCTCGGCCCCCACCACCAGGGCCAGAGGCCCGTCCAGTCGGGCGCTCCACATGGGCTCGGTCGCGTCCACGTCCGCCGCCGCCACCCAGAGCCCCGCCTCCTTCAGCTGCTCCAGCGCGCGGGAGATGTTCACCACGCGGGCGATGAGGCAGTGCTCCACCGCTCCCGCGGACGCCTTCGCCACCGTTCCCGTGACTTGCACGGCGCGGTCCTTGGCGATGACGACTCCATGCGCGCCCAGCGCGTTGGCCGAGCGGATGATGGCGCCCAGGTTGTGCGGGTCCTGGATGCCGTCGAGCACCACCACCAGGGGAGGCCTCTTGCTGGCCTCGGCCGCGTCGATGATGTCCTCCAGCTCCGAGTACTTGAAGCCCCGCAGCTCGAGCACCACGCCCTGGTGGACGCCGCCGTCGGCCATGGCGGCGAGGCGCTCGCGCGACACCTTCTCCACGCGGACTCCAGCGTCCCGGGCGCGGCTGAGCAGCTCGCCCGCCGCCTTGGCGGCCAGTTGCCCCTCCACGATGAACAGCCGCTCCACTTCTTCCGGCTTGGCCCTGAGGGCCTCGAGGACCGGATTGACGCCATAGACGTGACGCGCCGCGGAGTCCCCGCCATCGCGCTCGCCTCGACCACCCTTGGGGGGACGCTCACGCATGGGAACTAGAGGACCTCGACGGGAACGGAGAACGTCTTCTGCTGGCGGGCGCAGATCTTCTCCGTGCAGATGAAGAAGACGAGCTTCGCGTCCACCGTGCCCTTGCCCGCGGCCGTGGCGGAGAACGGAACCTCGAAGCGGGGGTCCGCGAACTCCTGGCCCGCGGCCTTCTTCGCGACGGAGTCCTCGCGCCCCAGCTTCTCCTTCGAGACGGCGACCTGGGTGCCCTTCACCTCGAGCTTCAGCGGGGCCTCTTCGGAGACATGCGCGCCGGGCTTCGTCTTCACCGAGAGCACGAACATGCCCTTCTCACCCGTCTTGACCTGGGTGGAGGAGCCATCCGTGGACACGTCATAGAGGCTGGCGGGGTCCACTTCATCGGCGGACGCCGGGGCCGACCAGACGCAGGCCACCAGCAAGGCGGCGACGGAGGTGAGGCTTCGGATGTGCGACATGGCGGGTCTCCTGAGAGCGGGTGCTGCCTATCATGCCTGCGACGTCGGTCACCCGCTTTCTCTTCACGCGCCCCCTGCTCCGCTCGTGGGCGTGCGACTCGACTTCTTCCTGCGCGGCGCAGGGGAGGAAGGCAGGCCCGGCGCGGGAATACCTCGGGGCGGCAGGAGGTCTGGCATGGACACCGGCTCCGCGCCCGCGACCAGTTCCTCGGCGCGGATGATGATGGGCGTGGCCAGGTCCATGCCAGTGACAGCCTCCATCTCCGGCAACGCGGGGGAGCTGTTCACCTCGAAGACCTTCAACTGCCCCTGGATGTCCAGCAGGTCCACGGCCGCCACTTCCAGCCCCACCAGTCGCGTGGCCTTCTCAGCCGTGGCGCGCTGACCAGGGGACAGCTCCATCGCCTCCAGCCGAGCCCCCTTGATGAGCGTGTGGGCGAGCCGACCGGGACGAGGCCTGCGGCGCACCGCGGCCACCGCCTTGCCCCCGACGACGAGCACGCGCACGTCCTGGCTCGTGCTCTTCACGTACTCCTGCATCACCAGGTTGTGGCCCAGGCCGAGCACCGCCTCGAGCGCGGCCTCCAGGGACTGGAGGCTCTCGCAGACCATCACTCCGTGGTTCTCCTGCCCCTGAAGCAGCTTCACCAGCACGGGCACCCCGCCCACCAGCCCCACCATCTCCTTCAAGTGGGCGGCATCCCGCGCCATCACCGTGGCGGGAATGTCGATGCCGTGTGCGGACAGCAACTGCAGCGAGCGCATCTTGCTGCGCGACTGGGCGATGGCCTGGGCGTGGTTGACGAGTGGCACCCCGCCCAGCGCGAACTGGTTCACCACCGCGAGCCCATACATGTTGATGGACTGGGCGATGCGCGGCAGGACGACGTCCGTGGGCGCCAGCTTCTTGCGGTCGTAGTAGAGGGTGGCGCTGCCCCCGTCCAGATGCATCTGCACCCGGAGCGGGTTGAGCACGCGCATCTTGTGCCCCCGCGCGCGGCCCGCCTCGACAAGACGCCGAGTGGAGGGAATGGAAGCGGACCGCGAGAGGAGGGTGACTTTCATGGGCAGGGGACGACGACCGGGCCGGAGGCGAGGGGACCTATAATCCCCGCACCCTCCCGGGTAAAGCCGCCCCCGGCCGCCTGCCTAGCGTTGACGGATGGCGCGAATCTCGATGCTGATGGGCGCTTCCGGACGGGAGTTCTTGATGCGCTCGCACGCCGCGCCGTTGAAGAGCACGCCGTCGTCCGTCAGGGCCCAGGTCCCATCACCCGCCAGGGTGCGCTCACCCTCGATGTAGACGACGACCAGCTTCGGGTCCGAGGGACGCTGCGGGCCCTTCAGCGGAATCAGGCAAGGCTCCGGGTTGATGACTTCCTTGCTGATGCGCTCCAGCGCCTCGGCCAGCTCCGTCTGGTTGCCCGCCTGGTAGAAGGCACGACCGCACAGGCCCGTCGCCGCGATGCACGTGTCGTTGGCACCACAGGCCGTCGCGTCATCCGCGCAGGAGCGGGCGAAACCACCCGCCGCCGCCATGGACTGGAGCACCACCGGGCCATCACCAGACGCCGTCTCGGCGCCGAAGCCGATGACGATGGTCGTGATTTCCTGGGCCTTCAGCGCCTGCACGGCCTGCACGGAGGCGTTGGTGTCGAGGCAGCCACGACGTTCAAAGGCCGCGCCGCTCGTGCCGCAGGCGCTATTGCCAGCGACGGTGCACTTGCAGAGCGCGGGCTGCTCAACGCCGGAGTACTCATTCTCAGCGTTGCAGTTGGGAAGACCGTCCGTCAGGAGGATGACGAAGTTCTTGCGGTCCTTGACCTGCAAGGCGGGTATCTGCCCGATGAAGTTCAGGCTTCCACTGGTCGGTGTTCCACCGAAGGGCCTGCCGGTGCCGCTGTTGGGGATGCCCTGGATGATGTCGTTGATGGAGTTGGCGTGCGCCAGCAGCGAGGCATCGTCCTCGACGATCGGCAAGTCCTTGCGGACCGAGTTCGAGGAGGCACTGGTGCAGGACTCGATGCTCGAGGAGGTCTCCGTGGCCTGGGGATAGGTCGTGAGCGCGAAGCGGACATAGGGACCGCTGTTCGCGAGGAACTGGGGCACGGCCGCCTGCAGCTCCGACCACCGCGTGGGGCAAGTCGCCGTGGGGCACGGGTTGGTGTTGCCACACAGCGTCAGCGGGCCAGTGCCGCGATCCGGCACCTGGCAGGACGGCCGCGTCGTATCCACCGGGAGCGTCATCGAACCGGAGACGTCCACCAACATCATGATGTTGGGCTTGCTCGACAGCGCGGTGATGGTCTCCTCGACCGTCGTCTGCGCGATGGCGAGCGGCTCCACCGGCTCGAAGTCGTAGGACTGACAACCCGCGGCGACGACACCCGAGAGGGCGCCGAAGACGAGAGCGCTCAGGAGGGGCAACTTGGCGCGCATAGGTGATGAATTCCTTCTGCTTCTCATGGGGGGACGCGGAGCTCCGCGCGGCCGGGCTCTTCAGGGGACGGCTTGGGGGAAGAGTAACGCGTGACTCCCCTCGGAGGCTACAGCCTCAAAAGACAGGGTGCATCAGGTTCAACCCATACTGCGAGGTTACAGCAGGAGCCGATGGGCCCCGCTCGGCAGGCACACACCCGGTGTGGCGTGGACGACATTGGCGCCTGCCTGGCTCCTCCACCGGGCGGATCACCTAGAGCGTCAGCGTGCGCGCCCCTTGCGTCAGCCGCCACAGCGAGGCGAGGCCCATCACCTCGTCCAGGGGGCCCTGGAGTGACTCGGGATCGAAGCCGCACAGGCGCACCGTCGTGTCGCAGGCGATCAGCTTCGCGCCCAGCGCCCTCGCCTCCTCCAGCATCTTCAGCGGAGGAGTCACGCCCAGGGATTCCCCTCGCGCGTGCTCTTCACGCTCCCGCTCGCTTTCGGGCTGACCGAAAGTTCCACCCACCCAGGAGCGGAGCGCGTCGAAGGCGAAGACGAAGTAGACCTCGTCGCCCATCGCCACGGCGGTGATGCCCATGGAGCTCGCCTGAAAAGCCGG
Organism: Myxococcus eversor; assembly: GCF_010894455.1. Lineage (GTDB taxonomy): Bacteria > Myxococcota > Myxococcia > Myxococcales > Myxococcaceae > Myxococcus > Myxococcus eversor. The sequence goes on from NZ_JAAIXY010000007.1 coordinate 5,753, forward strand.
CTCGTACGTGGCGTGCTGCAGAAAGAAGAAGACGCGTCCGGCCATCAACGCGGCACCATAGCGGGGTTCGAGTCGGAGCGGGCAACCGGCGTATAACCCAGGACGTTCCCCTGCTCGAGGCGCCCCCATGACAACACCGACCTCGCCGCCACCTCGCCATCCCTACGCTCCCCTCCCCTCACGGGGCCGGCAGTGGTGGCATCTCCTGCTCGGAGCGGGACTGCTCGCGAGCTCAGGGAGCACCGCGCTCGCGTACTCGCACGGCTCGGGCGAATCACCCTCGTCCACCCCTTCCGCTCCCGCCCCGGTCCCACCGGTTGACCTGCGGGAGCAGGTACTGACGTTGCTGGATGCCTCCCAGGGGCCGCTTCGAGAGGAGCAGTGGCGGCGGCTCGGGCCACAGGCGGTTCCCGTCCTTCGCTCGCTCGTGGTGGACGGCGCGGTTCCCGCGTCGCGTCGCGAGCGGGCCATGGCGTCACTGGCTCTCCTCGACCCCCAAGGCGCGCCTGCCATCCAGGGAGTCCTGGAGGATCCGCGCGCTCCCGCTGACGTCCGCGCCAGCGCCGCGGGAGCCCTGGCTCGCTGCCTGGGCACCGAGGCCATCCGTCCCCTCGCGGCGCGACTGGTGGACCGTGAGGACCCCGTCCGGGAGGCCGTGGCCCTGGCGCTCGGGCGACTGGGCGGACAGCAGGCCCGTCAGGCACTCGAGGAACGCATCCCCCTGGAGGAACGCCCCCTCGTGCGCGAAGCACTCCAGCGAGGACTCAGCCTCGCGGAGCCCTGAGCGCTCTCGACGTGACTCGGGGCTCGCGTCGGCCCTGGCCTTCCGTTAGATGGGGACCATGCGCCCCACGGTCCTCCTGTTCGATATCGATGGCACCCTCGTCACCACCGGCGGCGCGGGACGCCGGGCCATGGACCGCGCCTTCGAACAGCTTCACGGTCGCCGCGATGCCTGCGACTCGTTCCATATGTCCGGCATGACGGACCGGGGCATCGTCCGCACCGCCCTGCGCATCATCGGCGTCGAGGACACCGAGGCCGCCATCGATGCCGGCATCGCCGCCTACCTCGCCTACCTCGCGGACGAAATCCAGAAGGTCGAAGACGCGCGCTACCGCGTGTTTCCCGGCATGCGCGAGGCCGTCCTCGCCGCGCGCGGTCGTCGTGGTTTCGCAGTGGGCCTGGGCACCGGCAACGTCCGCGACGGCGCGCGCCTGAAGCTGGAACGCGTGGGCATCCATGACCAGTTCGCCTTCGGCGGCTTCGGCTGCGACCATGAGAACCGCGTGGAGCTGATCCGCCGAGGCGCCGAGGCCGGCGCGGCGACGCTCGGCGTCCCTCGCGAGCAGTGCCGGGTGGTCATCATCGGGGATACTCCCAAGGACGTCGACGCGGCCCTCGGCATCGGCGCGGAGTGCATCGGCGTGGGCACGGGGACCTTCACCGCCGAGGCCCTCTTGCAGGCCGGCGCCCATGCGGCCTTCCCGGACTTCTCGCACCGCGAAGCCCTTCCGACGCTGCTCGGCGGAAGCTGACCCTTCCGCCCGCGCTCGGAGCCGAGCCCGGGCTGTGGTATCTCCCGCCGCCCTTCCGAGGAGCCCCGCGCATGTCATCCACGCTCGAGTCCTATGAGCTCATCCGCTTCGCCGAGGCCTTCGAGGGTCGGATCGCGACCGCGGGAGAGATGCTCGCCGGCCGCCCCGGCCTGGAGGCCGAGAAGAGCTGGCTGACCACCGCCCTGGAGCTGGTGCGCACCACCCGCGCTCCCTCCGCTGGCGTGGTCGACCGCGTCAAGGACCTGCCCGAGCTGGACGAGGCCCGGGAGGAATACGCCTTCCATCAACAGGGCCTCTGGGTCGATTCCCTGGAGAAGCTGCACGCGGGCATCACCTTCACCGCCAGCAGCCGCGCGCCTGTCATCGAGGCGCTCTTCCCCCACCTCAAGTTCGCCCAGCTCCGACGTGCGCCTCGAGAAGTCGTCTTCGAGTACGCCACGTCCTACGAGCGGCGCACCCGCAGCTCCTACGTGTCGCGCATCTTCGCTCGCGAGGACTTCGCGCTCGTCCGTCCCGTGATGGACCAGGTCGCCGCCGCGCATGCCGCGTGGCGCGCCAGTCATGAGCCCGCGCCACTCTCGCTCGAACAGGAGGCCGTGCTCCGCGAGGAGCTGGTGAACCTGGGTCGCAAGCTCGAGGTGGCGCTGCGACAGGCGCGACTGCTCTCCGAGGCCGCGCTCGTCCCCGTCCCCAGCGTCCATGAAGCCGCGGCGCTCGGACTCAAGCCCAAGCGCAAGGCAGGTCGTGGGCTGGCGCCTTCCGATGACGGACTGAGCGCGCTCGACCTCGAGCCCTCGGACTCCATGGAGCCCACCGAGGCCGAACTGGCGGAGGTCGCCGCCCTCGGTTCGTCCTCCGATGACGAGGTGCCAACCCGTCCGCCGCACGCGTCGAACAGGGGTGCTCTTCTCGATGGGGAGGCGGTCGACGCTCGCGTGGCGCATGGCAAGGAATCGGCAACGGCCGGACCTCACGATGGCGGCACTGACGCTGCTGGCTCCGAGGAACTGGCAACGAGCGAGCCAGAGACGTCGGTGGATGACGCCGAACCCGGCCAGGGTGGCGCTCGCGGACGCAAGCATGAGGCGCACGTCAACGCGCCCGTGGGCAAGGACACCTCCGATTCTCAGGGCGAAGCGGCTCCGTCCCCTCAAGAGTTCGAGGAGCCGCATAGCCGCGAGGATGAGCGCGGCAACGTGACGGCGGAACCTCGCGAATCGGCGCCTCGTGGACGCAAGCGTGAGCCGGGAGAGGCTTCCTCCTCTGGCGATGGCAGCACGAACTCGGCGGAGACCTCACGTCCCGGCTCGGGTCGCGGACGCAATCGCGTCGCGGAGGCGGCCTCGACGTCGGGCGAAGCGTCCGGCCCTTCAGAAGTGGATCGAGGACGCCGTGCTCGCGATGAGGACTCGCCTCCAACCACCAGCGACACCTCCAACGCGGCAGAGGGGTCACGCGCACAACCGCCTCGCGGACGTACTCGCGACGCTGGCTCACCTCCTAGCGCTGGTGATGCTTCCAACGAGACAGAGGGCTTACGCGCACAACCGCCTCGCGGACGCGCTCGCGACGCGGGCTCGCCTCGGCGGACCGCCGCCGATACCTCCAACGCGGCAGAGGGTCCGCGCGCGCAGCCTGCTCGCGGACGCACTCGCGACGCTGGCTCGCCTCCAACCGGCAGCGATTCCTCCAATGGGGCGGAGCGCTCACGCGCGCAACCTGCTCGCGGACGCGCTCGCGATTCCGGCGCTCCCCCTTCGTCGGATGACTCGGCCGCTCCGGCCCCCTCGCGTGCCCAGGCTCCCGCCGTCCGCAAGAAGAAGGGCGTGACGTCTACGCCTGGCGCGGCGGGAACCGAGACCCCCTGAGCGAGCTTCGGCTCGCGCGTTAGAGGAACCCGGACATGGCGGACGCAGCCCTTCCCATCGACCCGCTCCTTCCGGACATCGTCACCACCTTGCGCGGTGCTCGTTCGCTCGTGCTCGAGGCACCTCCCGGCGCGGGCAAGACGACGCGCGTGCCTCGCGCATTGCTGGAAGCGGGGCTCGGTGGAGGCAAGGAGATCGTCGTCCTCCAGCCGCGACGCCTCCCCACCCGACTCGCCGCCCAGCGTGTGTCCGAGGAGATCGGCGAGCGCGTGGGCGACACCGTCGGCTACCAGGTCCGCTTCGAGGACGTGCGCAGCGCCAAGACACGCCTGTCCTTCGTCACCGAGGGAGTGCTCGGACGCCGCCTGCTGTCCGACCCCACCCTTCGCGACGTGGGCATCGTCGTGCTCGACGAGTTCCACGAGCGCCACCTGTCCGCCGACATCTCCCTCGCGCTGCTTCGCCGACTGCAAGAGACTCGTCGCCCCGACCTCAAGCTCGTCGTCATGTCCGCGACCCTGGAGGCCGAACCCGTTCGTGCGTACCTCGGAGGTTGTCCCTCCCTGCGCTCCCAGGGCCGGCGCTTCGACGTCAGCGTGGAGTACCTCCCCGCTCCGGATGACCGACACCTGGACCTGCAGGTCCTCTCCGCCATCAAGCGCCTGTTCACCAACGGAGTGGATGGCGACGTGCTCGTCTTCCTCCCTGGCGCCGGGGAGATTCGCCGCACTCGCGACGCCTGCGCGGAGTTCGCCGAGCGCCACGACACCAACGTCCTCCCTCTCCACGGCGACCTCTCTCCCGCGGAACAGGACCGCGCCGTTCGCAAGAGCCCGCGCCGGAAGATCATCCTCTCCACCAACGTGGCGGAGACGTCCGTCACCATCGACGGCGTCTCCGTGGTCATCGACACGGGACTGGCTCGCGTCGCCAGCCACTCACCCTGGTCCGGCCTGCCCACCCTCAAGCTGTCCAAGGTGAGCCGCGCCTCCGCCATCCAGCGCGCCGGACGCGCGGGCCGCACCCGCGCCGGCCACTGCATCCGCCTCTATACCCAGCATGACTTCGACGGCCGCCCCGAGCAGGAGGCCCCCGAAATCCGCCGCATGGACCTGGCGGAGACCGTGCTCTCCCTGCGCGCCTCCGGCGTCGTCGACCTCGGCGCCTTCCCGTTCTTCGAGCCTCCTCCCGCGGCCTCGCTCGACGCGGCGGAGACCCTGCTTCGTCGACTCGGCGCCGTCGACGCGAAGGGCCTCGTCACCGACGTGGGCCAACGCCTGCTGCGCTTCCCCGTCCACCCCCGCCAGGCCCGCGTCATCGTCGAAGGCGAGCGCCGGGGCGTCGGCGCCGAGGCCGCCACGCTCGCGGCCCTCATGGGCGAGCGGGACATCCGCCGCGAGGCTCGCGCCAACCTGGGCGGAGGTGGACGCGCCGCCGCGGTCGTCAGTGGCCCCTCGGACCTGCTCGAACTGCTGGAGCGCTTCCGAGAAGCCGAGCGCGCGGGATTCGCCTCCGGCCGGCTGCACTCACTCTCTCTCGAACAAGGCGCGGTGCAGTCCGTGGACCGCGTGCAGAAGCAGCTTCGTCGCGCCGTGCGTGGCCAGGGAGAAAAGCCCCACCGCGCGGAGGACATCGAGCAGGCCCTCATGCTCAGCGTCCTCGCGGGCTACCCGGACCGCGTCGCGCGCAGGCGGCGGCCTCGCGCTCCCGAGTTGCTGCTCTTCGGCGGCGGCACCGCGTCCCTCTCCGAGCTGAGCGTCGTGCAGGACGCGGACCTCATGGTGGCCGTGGACGCCGAGGAGCGCCCGGGCAAGGGCGCCGTGGTGCGACTGGCCAGCGCCGTGGAACCCGAGTGGCTGCTGGACCTCTACCCGGACACCCTCGAAGAGGTGGACACCCTCCAGTGGAACGCCGAGGCCCGCCGCGTGGAGCGCCTCACCCGCCTCTCCTACGGCAATCTCATGCTCGAGGAGACCCGCGCCCCCGCGCCCGCGTCGGAAGCCACGGCACGGGTGCTCGTCGAAGCTGCGCTCGCCGCGGGCCCCGGTCGCTTCGCCGACCCCGAAGCCCTGCAACAGTGGCGCACGCGCGTGGCCCTGCTCGCCCAGGCCTTCCCGGAGGCGAAGTTCCCCACCGTGGATGACACGTTCCTGCGCGACGCGCTCGCATCCCTCTGCTCGGACGCGCGCAGCTTCAAGGACCTGGAAGGCGTGTCCCTCATCGACGCGCTCTACGCGCGACTCAACTCCGAGCAACAGCGGCTGCTCGCCACCCACGCCCCCGAGCGCGTCACGCTTCCCGGTGGCCGCGGCGTCAAGGTGAACTACGAGCCGGGCAAGCCGCCCTGGGTGGAGTCACGCCTGCAAGACTTCTTCGGGTTGGCCCAGGGGCCCAGCGTGTGCGCGGGCCGCGTGCCGCTCGTGCTGCACCTGCTCGCGCCCAACATGCGCGCCGTTCAGGTGACGACCGACCTGGCGGGTTTCTGGGAGCGGCACTACCCGGCGCTGCGCAAGGAGCTGGGCCGCAAGTACCCGCGCCACTCCTGGCCGGAGGACCCGAGGCACGCGCAGCCGCCCGCGCCCCGTCCTCCGCGCCGCTGACTAGAAGCGCTTGCGCATCTCGAGGTGGTCGATGCCACCCTCGAGGAACACGGTGCCCATCTCGGTGTAGCCGTGCTTCTTGTAGAACTCCAGGGCGTAGAGCTGCGCGTGCAGCATGATGCCCTGGACGCCGCGTCGCCGGGCTTCCTCCTCCAGCGACGTCAGCAGCAGCGAGCCCACGCGCGCCTTGCGGTGCGCCTGCAGTACCGCCATGCGCCCTACCTGGCCCCACAGGCCCTGCTCAGCCGAGGGAGGCTGAGGCAGCATCACCAGCCGCCCCGTGCCGATGGCGTGGCCTCCCTGGTTGGCGATGATGTGGTAGGCGTGCGCGTCTTCTGCATCCCGCTCGATGCCCTCGGGGACGTGCTGCTCCTCGATGAACACCACCTCGCGGATGGCGAGCGCCTGAAAGAGCTCCGCCTCACTCTTGATCTGAGTGATGGAGACGGGCGCGGAAGTATCCGTGGGACTGGCCATGTCGAGGGCAAGGTACACAAAAGGACGCGAGGTCAACAGGCGGAAACGCACCCGGCCATGTCAAGGTCCAAACCGTCCATGAGCCCCCGCCCTGTCGCCAGCCGTCTGCCGCTGGCGGGCTTCTACTTCCTCTACTTCGCCACGGTGGGCATCGTCCTCCCGTTCCTGCCCGCCTGGTTCAAGTCGCTCTCCCTCTCGGCGACACAGGTGGGACTCCTGCTGTGCCTGAGCCCCTGCGTCTCGCTGCTCGTCCCGCCGCTGTGGGGGCACCTCGCCGACCGCACCGGCCGTACGTCCCGTGTCCTCACCGTGCTGGCGCTCGGCGCGGCGCTCGCCTTCGGGCTGGTGGCCAGCGCTCGCACCTTCGAGACGCTCGTGCCCGCCATGGCGCTGTACGCGTGCTTCGCGTCCGCCTTCACGCCGCTCATGGACACCCTCACCCTCCACCACGTCGCGCGCACTGGCGACAGCTTCTCGCACCTGCGCCTCTTCGGCTCGCTGGGCTTCATCGCCTCGTCCGTCCTCTTCGGACTGCTCGCCACGGACGTGGACCGGACCGTGGTCCTGGCTCCGCTCGCGCTGCTCGCCTTGCTGGTGCCCTGGAGCCTCACCTTGCGCGACACCGCGGCCGCGAGCCGGGGACTGAGCCCCTTCGCGGGGCTCCGGCTCCTGCGGCACAAGGACTTGCGCTGGCTGCTCGCCGCCACCTCTCTGCACTGGATGGCGTGCGCGCCGTTCCATGGGACGTTCTCCATCCACGTCATGGCCCTGGGCCTGTCCCCCGCCGTGGTGGGAACGGTGGCGGGCCTGGGCGTACTCGCGGAAGTCGCGGTGATGGCGCTCTACCCCCGCGTGGCGGGAGGGCTCGCGCCGCGCAATGTCCTGGCCTTCGCCTTCGCCATGAGCGCGCTGCGCTGGGGCGGCATGGCCCTGGTGTCGTCTCCCACGGGAATGCTGCTGCTCGCGCCCCTGCATGGCCTCACGTTCGGCGCCTTCTACGTGGGCAGCGTGGCGTTCCTCTCGCGGCGCGTGCCCCCGGAGATGCGGGCTTCCGGCCAGGCCTTGTTCGCCGCGTTCACCTTCGGACTGGGCGGACTGGTGGGGTACCTGTCGGCGGGAGCCGGGTACGACTGGCTCGGGGGACACCGGCTCTTCGCCGTGGCGGGGGTGCTGGAGCTGGTGGCCGCCGGCCTCGTCCTGCGGGCCGCCATCGCCCCCTCGGAGCCCGCGCCAGGCCCCCTCTCCGCGGGGGCCTCGGGGTGATAGGCTGGCGGCCTCATGCGTATCGCCCGACTGCTCGCACTTGCCCTGGGCCTGCTCGCCGGCCCCGCCATCGCTCAGCCGGAGTTCTTCTTCGGCACCGGTGAAGCCCCCACCTTCCGCGAGGAGGCCCTGGACAAGCGCTTCACCCGCACGCGCCTGTACCAGGCCCTCAACCAGGGCACCGCGGATGCGAACTGCGCACAGCTGGTCGGCGCGTTCCTCACGATGCTGGGCGAGGTGGGCACCCAGTTCCACAAGCGCGACGAGAACTTCATGCTGGACCCAGCGCTGGTGCAGGCGCTGAGCACGCAGCTGATGACGGACCGGTTCCCGGGCAACAGCTTCTTCGTGGCCATGGTGCGCCGGGTGCTCATCGACAAGAAGCTGAGCGCCGACTGGCTCCAGACCGCCGAGTCACTCGTCCCCTTCTATCCCGCCATCGACATGGCGCGGATGCGCTTCCTCGCCGACGGAGTGAAGCCCGTGGACAGCTTCCTGCTCACCCTGCCCGTGCTGCGCGAGCGCTACGCGGAGGAGGTCCAGCGCGTCAACTCGGTGGCCATGTCCACCGCCGAGGCGCTGTTCCGCGACAACTACCTGGACCACGAGCTGGCGTTCAGCGGCATGGAGCTGGTGGACGTCAAGCTGGAGAAGCCCAAGAAGAAGAAGCTCAAGAAGGGCGAGGAGCCCGAGCCGGAGCGCATGGTGGCTCGACTCGTCTGGGTGGAGCCCGAGCCGCCCGCGCAGGTCACCTACGAGTTCCAGTTCGGCAAGCCGCGCAAGCGCGAGCGCGTGGACATCACCGCCATCCTCCAGGACAAGCAGTACGTCGACCTCAACAAGCTGCTCAAGGGCAACCGCGTGCTCGTGCGCGGGCGCTTCTGGGAATACAAGAAGGGCATTTCGGCGATCGAGATTCGCGACGCGCTCCTCTTCCAGGAGCGGGACTGGGCGCGCGTAGGGACCCTCGTCGAGCCGATGGCCCTGGCCTCGTGCCCCCTGGCCGTCAACGACTTGTCCGGCATCGCCCCCGTCCAGCCCGGCGCCTTCGGCAGCAAGGGGCGCTGAGCCGTCCCTCGTCGGAGCCTCGCCTCCGAGCGTCGGGATGGTGACGTCCTCCTTCGACACGCGCCTCCACGGTGTCGAAGCCCTGGCATGACGACTGCTTCGTCCCTCGCGCCCATGCCTGCGAGGGATGACATGAAGGTCGACACCGAGGCCCGTACCGAAAGCAGCGCTCCGACGCGGCAACACCCCGACGGAGAGCGGTTCCAGCGAGCCCTCCAGGAAGCCACGTCGAAGAGGCCCGCGCCCCCCACGCCCAGCGCCGCCACGCGTGACATCCGGCCCGTGCGGCCCGCAACGCTTCGCCCCCTACCCGCCGCGGTGGGGCCCGGCACCGCACGGACCACGTCGACCCTCCTCGCGACCTCCCGAGGCGCGCTGTCCACGCCCGAGCGACTCACGGTGACGCGACAGGCGATGCATGCCGAGTCCTTCCGACTGGGAAGCGTGCGCGGTGAAGCCCAGACGGCGAGCCAGGAGCGCACCGAGCACCGCCTCACGGACCTCCTCTCGCGGGAGCTTTCTCGAGAGCCTCGCGCGCCCGCCCCTCCGAGCAGCCCCTTCGGCACGGAGCCATCCGCCGCGCCACAGGAGCCCCTTCGGACGCCCAAGGCCGTGGAGGGAATCGGCGCGGAGGGGCGGAGCCCGGCGACTGGAGGCGCGGCGAGGAGCGAAGCCGCGCCGACGTCCCGCGTCGACTCCACGATGGAGGTCATCGAGCGCATCGAGGTCTTCGTGAAGTCGCAGCGTCCGGCGCTGAGCCTCAGTGTCCGGGGGACACTCGACGCCACCGTGGAGGTAGAGCGGACGGGCCCTCGTGAGGTGAGGCTCCACATCCAGGGACACCACGGACCGGTGCCTACCGAACAGGTCATCCGGCTGCGGGATGCCCTGGAGGCACGCGGGCTGAAGCTCCACTCACTGCGCACTGGATGAGCGGGCACGAAACGGCGAAGGCCCTCTCGCCAGCAGCGGGCGGGAGGGCCTCCATGAGACGCACGGGCGCGACAGGCGCCAGCGGGCTACTTGCCGGGCTTCGTGTCCAGCATGGCGCGCTTGCCGTCCTTCTCCTTGTACTCCTCGGCCTCGCCCAGCGGCGACTTCTTCTCCGCGATGTTCGGCCACTTGGTGGAGAAGTCCGCGTTCAGCGTCTTGTACTCGGACCACTTCGAGGGGAGCTCGCTCTCCGGGAAGATGGCCTTGGTGGGGCACACGGGCTCGCAGGCGCCACAGTCGATGCACTCGTCGGGGTGGATGACCAGGAAGTTCGCACCCTCGTAGAAACAATTGACCGGGCAGACCTCGACACAGTCAGTGTACTTGCACTTGATGCAAGGGTCCGCGACGACGTAGGCCATGAAAGCTCTCCTCTAGATTTCTTCAGCGCGTCCGTGGGCGCGCAGACTAATGGTTCGTTCCAGGGATGGCACCCTGAATTTGTGACCGCTGTCCGACGCGTGTCGCTGTCAGCCGAGCAACCCCTGGGCCCGCAGCTGTTCCGCCACGAGGATGGACCCACGCGCGGCCCCCATCTTGGTGTTGTGGGAGACGAGCACGTACTTGAAGCCGTTCTCCAGCACACCATCCTCGCGCACCCGGCCGACCGTGGTGGCCATGCCCCCATGGGTCTCCCTGTCCAGCCGCGGCTGAGGACGGAAGGGGTCGTCCATCACCTCAATCCACCGGACGGGCGAGGACGGCAAATCCCTGGCCACCTCGGCGCCGCGCCACTCGCGCATCGCCTGGGTGACTTCCGCCACCGTGGCCTTGGTGCCGAGCGAGACGAAGACGGACTCGGTATGCCCCTCCAGCACCGCCACGCGGGTGCAGGTGCAGGACACCCGGACGTCGTGGGGGGTGAGGGCCGCGCCGCTCGCGTTCAGGGCCCCGAGGATCTTCTTCGTCTCCACCTCGACCTTGTGCTCCTCCTTGGGGATGTAGGGGATGACGTTGTCGAGGATGTCCATGCCGATGACGCCCGGAGAGCGTCCGGCGCCGGACATGGCCTGGAGGCTGGTCATCAGCACGGCCTTCACCCCGAAGCGCTCTGCGAGCGGGGCCAGCGTGACGGCCAGGCCCGTCGTGGTGCAGTTGGGGCTGGGGACGATGAAGCCCTTCCAGCCCCGCTTGCGCTGCTGCTCGCGCACGAGCGGCGCGTGAGCGGCGTTGACGGGGGGGATGAGCAGGGGGACGTCGTCGTCGTAGCGGAAGGCGCTGGCGGCGGAGAAGACGGGGATGTCCTTCGCCAGCCGGGGCTCCAGCTCACGCGCCACGTCCGCCTCCACGGCGGAGAAGACGAGGTCGTAGTCCTTGGACTGCAGCGCGTCGCCGCTGACGACCTGCATGCGGGCGACCTCGGGCGACAGCGGCTCGGAGACGAACCACGCCGTCATGCCATTGGCCGTGCGCAGGGCGTCCCCGTAGGATTTGCCCGCCGAACGAGGCGACGCGGCGAGGCCGGTCAGCTCGATGAACGGGTGGTTCCTGAGGGCCGCGATGAATTGCTGACCCGCGAGTCCGGTGGCGCCAACGAGGGCGGCACGAAGCTTGGCCATGGGGACGGTTCTCCGAGGGAGGAAGTCCGCCGCTCCATACACCCTTTGACGACGCACCGCATCCACCGAACCTCAGCGGGGCAGCGCCACCTGGGCACGGCCACGGCGCTCGGTGGGGTAGCCCCCTCGGATCCAAGCGGAGAGTCCCCCGTCGAGGCACACCGCCTCCCGCCCGTGCATGCGCAAGAGCCGGCAGACCCGGCTGACATCGGACCCGTCGTGCGTGCCACCACACAGGACGATGAGCTCGTCATCGGGGAGCATGCGGTGATCCCTGGCCACCTCCGAGGGGGACATTCTCAAGGCGCCGGGGATGTGCAGGTCATGGTGCTCCCATTCAGTGGGGGCGCGACAGTCGATGACGAGGATCTCATCATCGCCCAGGCGCAGGTACAGCTCGGTACACAGGATGCTCGACTCCACGAGGACCTCCGCGGGGGCTCTCGGGGCTCAACCAGGGACACCGCGGGCCTCTTCCATCCCGCCTGGTCGCCTGCTCCTCCCCCGCGGACCGCGGCCCTACAGCCCGAGTTGCTTGGCGATGATCTCGTTCATCACCTCGCTGGCCCCGCCTCCGATGGGGCCCAGGCGGGCGTCGCGCCAATGACGCTGGATGTCGTACTCCATCATGTAGCCGGCGCCCCCGTGGAGCTGGAGGCACTCGTCGGCGACGCGGCATGCCGTCTCGGTGGCCACCTTCTTCGCCATGGAGGTCTGCGCGACGGCCCACTCGCCCGCCGCGTGCAGCCGCAGCGCGTGGTAGGTGAGCTGGCGGGCACACTCGCGGGCGGTGAACAGGTCCGCCAGTTTGTGGCGCACCACCTGGAGCTGGCTGAGCGACTGGCCAAAGGCGCGGCGCGACTTCACGTGCTCGACGACGCGCTCCAGCATGTCCTCCATGGCGCCCAACGCGCCCAGCGCGAGCGAGAGCCGCTCCCACTGGAAGTTGCCCATGATCTGCGAGAAGCCCTGGTTCTCCACCCCCAGCAGGTTCTCCACGGGGATGAGGCAGTCCTCCATGAACAGCTCGGCGGTGTCCGAGGCCCGCCACCCCAGCTTCTTCAGCTTGCGGCTCACCGTGAAGCCAGGCGTGTCCTTCTCCACCACCAGCATGGACAGGCCCTTGTGCCCCGCCGAGGGGTCCGTCTTCACCGCCATGACGACGAAGTCCGCGCGCACGCCGTTGGTGATGTACGTCTTGGAGCCATTCACGACGTAGTGCGCGCCATCGCGCCGGGCCGTGGTGCGCAGGCCCGCGACGTCCGAGCCGGCGTCCGGCTCCGTGATTCCCAGCGCGCCAATCTTCTCGCCCCGAATCGCCGGGGCCAGCCAGCGGCGCTTCTGCTCCTCCGTGCCGAACAGGTGGAGCGGGCCGGTGGCGATGGTGAACTGCGCTCCCAGGCCCGCCGACACGCCGCCCGAGCCACACCGCCCCAGTTCCTCCAACAGCACCGCCTCGTAGTGGCAACCAGCGTCCGTGCCCCCGTACTCGACGGGGTACTTCAAGCCCAGGAAGCCCAGCTCCCCGAAGCGCGCGAAGAGCTCCCGGGGGAACTCCTCCGCCTCCTCCCAACCCGCGACGTGGGGGAGGATCTCCTTCTCCACCACCGCCCTGACGGTGCGGCGAAAGGCCTCGTGCTCTTCCTCGTACACCCCATGCCCATGCAGCATCTGAAACCCCTCGGCCCGTTCGTGCGCGCGCAGCCCACCCACGGGCTCGCTTTGACGCGAATCGTACCGGTACACCTCGCCCACCGCTTCCGTTGAATCCTTGACCGGGCGGTGGCGGGCTGCGTATAAACCCGGCCCCAAGCCGTTGGCGCCATAGCCAAGTGGTAAGGCAAAGGTCTGCAAAACCTTCATTCCCCGGTTCGAATCCGGGTGGCGCCTCACAAAGAAAAGGCCCGATGCGGAAGTCGCTCCGCATCGGGCCTTCTCTTTTTTCCGGCAAGCCTGGTGGCCTGCCGGACAGGCGTGGGCCCGCGCGTCAGCAGCCCATTTCGACCGCGCCGATGTCGGGCGCACCGCCGCAGTACGGCAGCCCCACGTCGATGCCCTTGTCCACGGCGAGCAGGCCCGGACCGAAGCCCTCGCCCAGGTCCGCGGAGCCGCTGGCGGACGACGCATCCCCCGCCGTGGTCTTGAACTGCTCCACGCCCACCACCGCGCCGTTGCTCTTGAACTGACCGCTGGCGGCGAAGAGGTTGTTGCCCAGCTTCATGCCCGGCGCCTGGGCACCCATGTCCACGGAGATGGCGCCGTCCAGGATGTTGTTGCGCACCACCGGAGACTGGGTGGCGCCGCCCGTGCCGTGGCCGAGGACGAGGCCGGTGGACACCTTGGTGATGGTGTTGTTCACCACCACGGTGCCCTTGGAGTTCTCCAGGCGGATGCCCGTCCCCTCGCCGCCCGCCGCCGTGGTGATGTCGTGCACGCGATTGCGGCGGATGACGATGCCGGAGGGCACGGGGCCCTCGTGATTCCCACCGACGGAGATGCCCTTGGCGCCGTCGTAGATTTCGTTGTCCTCCACCATCACGTTGTTGGCGGAGTAGTGAATCACCACCACGTCGCCCTTGGCGGTGCTCGTCGGGCGGAACTGGTGCATGCGGTTGTTGCGGATGACCACGCCGTAGCAGGTCTTGATGTCCACCGCGTTCTCACGGTTGCCGTAGAAGTGGTTGTTCTCCACCAGCAGCCCGTTGGCGGGCGGCAGCGAACTGAAGCCCTCGGGCCCGAGGCACTGCACGGAGTCACCCGAGTTGGCGTGGATGTCATTGTTGCGCACGGTGATGTTCTTGGACGTGGGCTGCACGACGACGCCGTGCGAATCCTGGTTGCCCGTCGTCTTCAGGAAGTCGTGGATGTGGTTGTTCTCGATGATGGCGCCCGAGGCATTGTTGTAGGTCGTCACGCCCGCGCCGCCACCACCGTGGTGCAGGTCCGAATTCGCCAGCGTGGAGCCGGCGACGTTGCCCTCGAAGGTGACGCCGAAGATGGGCTGACGCTGCACGTCCAGTTCGAAGCCGTCGATGACCCAGTGCGGCTGACGCACCTGCACCATGGCGCCGCTGCCGGCGCCGGGGATGATGCGCGGGCTGCCCTCGCCCTGGAGGGTGATTTTGCCGCCCTCGGTGCCCGCCTTCGCGTTGGCGCCGATGATGACACGCTCGGCGTAGATGCCGGCCTGCACGCGGATGACCTCGCCGGGGCCCGCCAGGCCGACGGCCTTGGTGATGGTCTTCAGGGGCTTCGCGGCGCTGCCGTCCCCCGCGTCATTGCCCGAGGGACTCACCACCCACTCGCGGGTGAAGGACTTCTTGGACGCCTGCGACAGCGCGTTCGCCTGGATGCCCGGCTGGGGCGAAGGCGTGACGATGCCGGCGTGGTCCGCGTGCGAGGGCAGCGCGGCCACGGGGGTGTCGGGGACGGCCTGCACCCCGATGGGAGGCAGGCTGCCGGTCGCCGCCGAGGCACCGGGCGTCGAGGGGGCGGTTGGCGTCTTGGGCGCCGAAGCGCCGGGGAGCTTCGGCGTCGGGATGAAGGAACCCAGGCCCGCTGCGTGAGCGGTCGAACCGAGCATGAGCAGGCTGGCGGCCAGGCTGGCCACGGGAGTCTTCAGCTTCAGGTACTTGCCTTTGAAAATTCGCATGAGCAGGACGAACGCGTTGCGCGCCGCGTTCTATTCGCCACGTGACAAGCCCACCCGGACGGGCCAGCGGGCGTCCGGTCCGTGACAGGCCCCGCCCCGGCGGGTACGGTGTCGCCCCCCGTGCGCACCGCCGTCCCGCTCCTGCTCTCCGCCGTGCTGCTCGCCTCCTGCGCGAGCCCCAAGCCTCCACCCCACCTGGCGAATCCCTCGGTGGAGGCCCTGGCCGATGAGGGCCAGGACGCCGGGACGGACGCGGGCAGCCTGCCCTCCTCCCCGGACGGGGGAACGAGCGACGGGGGCGTGGACACCAGCGCGCTGCCGGGCGCGCCTGGAGAAGACCCGCTGGCGCAAGGAATCCCAGGCCCCGGTGAGCTGAAGCGCCTGGACTTCCGGGGCGGAGAGCCTCGGCTCCCCATCCGCCTCATGGAGGGACGGCGCGAGGCGACCTTCTCCCCCCGAGGCCGGATGCGGATGCGCTTCGGCGGAGCGGTGGACAAGGTGCTGGACGCCGCGGCGGGGACGCGGTGGACGGTGCGCGTGACGCAGGGGACGCCCGCGGTGCTCTCCGCGCGCGTGCAGTTGGGCGAGCACCGGTTCGCGGACCGGGAGGGGCTCGCCGCCGCGCAGGAGGAGTGGAGGGCCCGGGGCCTCGCGGTGCGCACGCAGGTGCTGGGCGCGGTGTACGGCATCGCCGGCAAGGTCATCGACAACCGGCGTTCACTGCTCCTGGTGGATGAGGTGCTCACCCCCGAGGAGGCCGCGACGCGACAGGCGGAGCTGCTGCGCCAGTTCGGCGCGCGGACCATTCTCTTCGAGGAGGTCCGCACTCCCGCGCGCGCCATCCTGGAGGTGCGCGATGAGTCCGGCGCGGTGGTGGGCCTGGCGCAGGACAAGCTGGACGCGGACTCCCCGGACGGCGCGGGCTTCGACGTGCGACAGGTGGAGTTCGGCGTCGGCTACGACTTCCACGGCTTCGAGGACCGGACGTTCCGGGGCGCGCTCCAGTTCTCCGTGGACCGCCTGGGCCTGCTGGCGGTGGTGAACGTGGTGCCGCTCGAGGACCTGCTCAAGGGCCTGGTGCCCGCGGAGATTTTCGCCCGCGCCCACTCGGAGGCGCTCAAGGCCCAGGCCGTCACCGCGCGCGGCGAGGTGCTCGCGAAGGTGGGAATCAAACACCTGGCGGACCCCTATCTGCTGTGCTCGGAGCAGCACTGCGCCGTGTACCGGGGGCGCACGGGCGAGGCGGCCAGCACGTCCGCGGCGGTAGAGGCCACCCGGGGCCAGGCCCTCTTCAGCGCGGACGGCCGGCTGGTGGACTCCGTCTACAGCGCGGTGTGCGGAGGCCACACCGAGGACAACGACATCGTCTGGGGCGGCCCGCCGGACCCAAGCCTGCGCGGGCGCCCGGACATCCTGGAGCCCTCGGGCAGCACGCCTTCCCCTTCCCGCCTGGAGGCCTGGCTGGCCGCGCCCGACGTGAGGGCCGCCTGCCGGCTGTCCAGCTTCGCCCAGCCCAGCAAGTTCCGCTGGGAGAAGCGCTTCACGGCTGCCCAGGTGGACGCGCTCGTCACCCGGCTGGGGGTGGGACGCGTCCAGGCCATGAGTCTTCAGGAGCGGGGCGTGTCCGGCCGGGCCCGGGTGCTCGCGTTATCCGGGGACCTGGGGGCCACCCAGGTGCGTGGCGAACTGAACATCCGCCGCCTCTTCGGGATGCTGAACAGCAGCATGGCGGTGGTGGAAGCCGAGCGGGACGCCGAGGGCCGACCCACCCACTGGCTTTTCCGTGGCGGCGGCTGGGGCCACGGAGTAGGGATGTGTCAGACGGGCGCCATCGGCCGAGCCGAGGCCGGGCAGCGCTACGAGGAAATCCTCCGTCACTACTTCAATGGTGCTGAAGTCGCCCCCATCTACTGACCTGAAGAGGGGGCGCGCCTGAGAACCAGTGCACGTCTCGTGAATGTCCTCCCCTGCCCAGGTGTTCCGCCGCGAACGGGACGGGACTAGGCAGCGGGCCCGGAGGTTTATCATCGCGCCGTGAGCACGGGTTCTTCTCCGAAGTCAGACTGGCGCCGCAAGCGGCGGCGAGCATCCCCTTGGCGAGTGGTCGCCGCGGTGCTGCTCGCCCTGGCGCTTCATGGCGCCTACCTGGCCATCGTGCTCTTCACGGGGACGCTTCCGCCGACGGGACGGGAGCGCAAGCCCGTCACCCGCCCCCCCACCTCCGTGGCCGTGCGGCCGTTGACGGAAGACCAGTGGGCCCGGAACCGGGGCAAGACGGACTCGAAGACGCAGACGACCCAGAAGCCCCGCGTCCAGGACAAGAAGCCCGAGGAGAAGAAGCCAGAGACCAGGCCCGAGGGGCAGGTGGTGGACCTGGCGCCGGGCAACGAGCAGCAGGCACCCGACGCGAAGTACCTCGCGGAGCACAACAACCGCGTGGACAAGGAGACGCGGGCCCGGGAGCAGACGCCCTTCTACCGCAACGCCATGCCGCAGCGCACCGCGCCCCAGGAGCAGAAGGGCGCGGACGCGGAGCCGCAGGCGCCGCGCATCGCCGGCAACAACGGCATGGGCAATGACGACCGGCCGCTCGCCGAGGGGGGCCAGAAGTTCGCGTTCGAGGTCCCCGACATCCACAAGAAGAACGAAGTGAAGGTGAAGACGGACCCGAACACGCCCGGCGGCGTGGCGGTGAACAACCAGAACGAGAGCGAAGAGCTGACGGGCAACGCGAAGCGCCTGCGAATCCAGCCGGGCACCGGGGGTGAGCAGGAAGGCTCCGCCGGACGCGTGGGCTCGCCGGGCATCGCCGCGTTGATGCCGTCTCGCGCGGTGATGGACAAGGTGCTGGGCGCCGCTCCCAATGACCACCTGCGCGACGTGGATGAAGGCGACGGCACGCTGCTCAACTCGCGCGAGTGGAAGTACGCCAGCTTCTTCAACCGCGTGAAGCAGAGCGTGGGCATGCACTGGAATCCCAACGAGACGCTGCTCCGGAGAGACCCCACGGGCAGCATGTTCACCGGGAAGGACCGGCACACGATGTTGGAGATCACGTTGGACGAGAAGGGCCGCGTGACGAACATCGAGGTGGAGAAGAGCAGCGGCCTGGACTTCCTGGACATGGAGGCGGTGTCCTCGTTCCAGCGCGCGCAGCCCTTCCCCAACCCACCGCCGGGGTTGTTGAGCGACGACTCGAAGGTGCGCTTCTCTTTCGGGTTCTTCCTGGAGATGGGGGGCGGCCCGCGCATGCGGCTGTTCCGCCAGCCCAACTGACGTTCGCTTCACCACGCGCGGCGTGAGAGGTCCTCGCCGCCGGACTCGGTTCCCACTACGGTGCCGCGCCGTGGACATGTCCTCCGCCGACAGAAGCACCGCGCTCCAGCAGCGCAGCCAGCGCATCCGCAACGTGCTGCTCGCCATCCTCGTGGCCAACTGGGTGGTGGCGGGCGCCAAGCTCCTCTTCGGCTTCCTCAGCCAGTCCGCCGCGGTGACGGCGGATGGACTGCACTCGTTCATCGACGGTGGCTCCAACGTCCTGGGACTGGTCGCCATGGGCGTGGCCTCGCGGCCGGCGGACGAGGACCACCCCTACGGGCACGGCAAGTTCGAGGCGCTCGCCTCGCTGGGCATCGGCGCGATGATTGGCATCGGCATGCTGGAGCTGGGGCGCATGGCGCTCGACTCGCTGCTGTATGAGCGTCACGCGCAGGTGACACCGGCCATGGCCGTCGTCATGGTGCTCACCCTCGGCGTCAACCTGGCGGTGACGCGCGTGGAGAGCCACTACGGGCGCAAGTACCAGAGCAGCCTGCTGCTGGCGGACGCGAGCCACACGCTGTCCGACGTCTACGTCACGCTGGCGGTGCTCGCGTCGCTGGGACTGGTGGCGCTGGGCTATCCGAAGGCGGACGGCATCATCGCCCTGGGCGTCATGGTCTTCGTGGCGTGGGTGGCCTACGGCATCGTCCGGCAGGCGGTGGGCATCCTCTCCGACACGGCGAGGTTGGACCCCGCGCAGGTGGCGCAGCACACCGTGGGCGTTGCCGGCGTGCGCAGTTGCCGCGACGTGCGCAGCCGGGGCATGGAGGAGAGCGTCTACGTCGACCTCAAAATCGAGGTGGACCCGAACCTCACCACCGCCCAGGCCCACGAGGTGGCGGACCGCGTGGAGCGCACCCTCCACGCCGCCTATCCCCAGGTGGTGGACGTCGTCGTCCACGTGGAGCCCGAGCACGCGGGCACCACCCGAGCAGAGGGCATCGCGCCGCACGCGAGCTGAGTCGGACCCGCGCGAAAAACAAGGGCCGCCTCCCCACGTGAGGGAGACGGCCCCGGGACTCACCGAGCTTGCGCGGCCCGTCAGGCGACGGCGGGCTTGGGCTCCGGCGTCATGTAGTCCTCGATGGGCGGGCACGAGCACACGAGCTTGCGGTCACCGAGCACGTTGTTCAGGCGCCCCACGGACGGCCAGAACTTGTTGTCGCGCACCCATGGGGCCGGGAAGACCGCCAGCTCGCGCGAGTAGGGACGGTTCCACTCCGGGCTCGTAATCGTGCGGACGGTGTGGGGTGCGTTCTTCAGGACGTTGTTGTCCTTCGGCATGCGCCCCTCCTCGACTTCACGAATCTCCTGGCGGATGGCGATCATCGCGTCGCAGAAGCGATCCAGCTCCGCGCGGGACTCGCTCTCCGTGGGCTCGATCATCAGCGTGCCCGCGACGGGGAACGACACCGTCGGCGCGTGGAAGCCGTAATCCATCAGCCGCTTGGCCACGTCCTCGACCTCGACACCCGACGTCTTCTTCAGCGGGCGCAGGTCGACGATGCACTCGTGCGCCACCCTGCCCCGCTTGCCCCGGTACAGCACCGGGTAGTGAGGCTGCAGCCGCTCCGCGATGTAGTTGGCGTTGAGGATGGCCAGCTTCGTCGCCTTCGTCAGGCCCTCGCCGCCCATCATCGAGATGTACATCCAGGAGATGAGCAGGATGCTCGCGCTGCCCCACGGAGCCGCGGAGATGGCGCCAATGGCGTCCGCTCCCCCCGTCTGGATGACCGGGTGCCCCGGCAGGTGCTTCACCAGGTGGCTGGCCACGCAGATGGGACCCATGCCCGGGCCACCACCGCCGTGCGGGATGCAGAACGTCTTGTGCAGGTTGATGTGGCAGACATCCGCGCCCACCAGCCCGGGCGCCGTGAGGCCCACCTGCGCGTTGAGGTTCGCGCCGTCCATGTACACCTGACCACCGCGCTCGTGGATGATGGAGCAGATCTCCTTGATCTCCTCCTCGAACACGCCGTGCGTGGACGGGTACGTCACCATCAGCGCGGCGAGCTTGTCCTTGTGCTCCTCCGCGCGGGCGCGCAAGTCGTTCAGGTCGATGTTGCCATTCTCATCGCACCTGGTGACGACGACCTTGTAGCCCGCCATGACGGCGGAGGCCGGGTTGGTGCCGTGCGCGGAGGATGGGATGAGGCACACGTCGCGGTGCCCCTGCCCTCGCCCCTGGTGGTACGCGCGGATGACGAGCAGGCCCGCGTACTCGCCCTGGCTGCCCGCGTTCGGCTGCAGCGAGCAGCCCGCGAAGCCCGTGATTTGGGAGAGCATCTGCTCCAGTTGCTCGAAGATGACCTTGTAGCCGGCCGCCTGCGAGGTGGGCGCGAAGGGATGCAGCCGGCCGAACTGCGGCCACGTCACCGGAATCATCTCCGCGGTGGCGTTGAGCTTCATCGTGCAACTGCCCAGCGGAATCATCGAGTGCGTCAAGGACAGGTCCTTCGCCTCGAGCCGCCGGATGTAGCGCAGCATCTCCGTCTCGGAGTGGTAGCTGTTGAAGACCGCGTGCGTGAGGAACGCGCTCGTGCGGCGCAGCTCCGGCACCACCGGCGTCTCCACGTTGGCGCCCACGTCGTCCAGCGATGAAGGCGCGGCCTTGCCCGCGCCCGTGGCGAAGGCCGCGAGGATGGCCTCCACGTCGGACACGCGGGACGTCTCGTCCAGCGACACACCCAGCGTCTTCTCGTCGATGCGGCGGAAGTTCATCCGCGCCGACTCGGAGGCCGCGAGCACCGCGCGCACCTGCGGCGTCGTCAGCTCCACGCGCAGCGTGTCGAAGTACTGCTCGTGCCGGACCTTCAAGCCCAGCTTCGCGAGGCCGCGAGCCAGCAGCACGGTGAGCCCGTGCACGCGCTCGGCGATGGCCTTCAGGCCCTGGGGCCCGTGGTAGACGGCGTACATGCTGGCGATGACGGCCAGCAGCACCTGCGCGGTGCAGATGTTGCTCGTCGCCTTCTCGCGGCGGATGTGCTGCTCGCGCGTCTGGAGCGCCATGCGCAGCGCACGTCGGCCCTGCGCGTCCTCGGACACGCCGATGAGGCGGCCCGGCATCACGCGCGTGTACGCGTTCTTCGTCGCGAAGTAGCCCGCGTGCGGACCGCCGTACCCCATGGGCACGCCGAAGCGCTGCGCGCTGCCCACCGCCACGTCCGCGCCGAACTCGCCCGGAGGCGTCAGCAGCGTGAGGCTCAAGAGGTCCGCGGCGACGATGAGCAGTCCTCCCGCCGCGTGCACCTTCTCGCCGAACGCGCGGTAGTCCAGCACCGCGCCGTCCGTGGCCGGGTACTGCACCAGCGCGCCCACGTACTTCTTCGCGGACAGGTCCACCGTGCGGTGGTCACCGACAACGATTTCCACGCCCAGCGGCTCGGCGCGCGTGCGCACCACGTCCACCGTCTGCGGGTGGCAGCCCTCGGAGACGAAGAAGGCAGCCCCGGCGTCTTCACCCTTCAGGTGCAGCGCCAGCCCCATCGCCTCGGCGGCGGCCGTGCCCTCGTCGAGCAGCGACGCGTTGGCGACCTCCAGGCCCGTCAGGTCCATCACCATCGTCTGGAAGTTGAGCAGCGCCTCCAGCCGACCCTGGGCGATCTCCGCCTGATAGGGCGTGTACTGGGTGTACCAGCCCGGGTTCTGGAAGATGTTGCGCAGGATGACGTTGGGCGTGTGCGTGTCGTGGTAGCCCATGCCGATGAAGGACCGGAACACCTGGTTCTTCGCGGCGATGGTCTCCAGCAGCGCGAGCAGGTCATGCTCCCCCCGCGCCGGCCCCAGCCGCAGCGGCTCCTTGGAACGGATGGCCGGCGGCACGGTCTGGTCGATGAAGGCATCGAGCGAGTCCACGCCCAGCGCGGACAGCATCTGCTTCAGCTCCTGCTCATCCGGACCGATGTGCCGGCCGGCGAACGACTCCTGGTACTTCCAGTTCAGGGACATGGCGGTGGTGGCTCGCGTGCGACTCACGACGGCGGAGTCGGAAAATTCGAGGACCGTCACTAACAACGGCCCTGCGGCGCTTCACTCTCAGGCGTTCTTGAGCAGGTTGCCGTAGGCGGCGGCGTCCAGGAGCTCGCTCACCTGGCTGGTGTCCGAGAGCTCGATTTCGAGGATCCACCCCTCACCGTAGGGGTCCTCGTTCAGCGTCTCCGGGCTCTCGGTGAGCGCGTCGTTCACCTTCACGACCTTGCCGGAGACGGGCGAGAAGAGCTCGGAGACGGCCTTCACGGACTCGACGGTGCCGAACTCGTCGCCCTGGTCGAGGGTGGCGCCCACCTTGGGCAGCTCCACGTAGACGACGTCGCCGAGCGTGGCCTGGGCGTGGTGGGTGATTCCCACCACCACCTTGTTCCCCTCGACGCGGGCCCACTCGTGCTCGTTGGTGTACTTGAGGTTACCGGGGATGTTCTGGTCGGACATGGATGCTCCTCGACAGGGCTAGAAGGAACTCACGGCTTCTTGTGGAACGGCGTCTTCACCACCACGGCGGGCACGGCGCGACCGCGAATCTCGACGTCGAACGTGGAGCCTTCCGCGGCCAGCTCCGCGGGCACGTAGCCGATGCCGATGGGCTTCTTCACCGTCGGGCCCATGGTTCCGCTCGTCACCTCGCCCACCGGCTTGCCCTCCTTGTGGATGGGATAGCCGTGACGGGGGATGCCCGGACCCGTCAGCTCGAAGCCCACCAGCTTGCGCTTCACGCCCGCGGCCTTCTGCGCCACCAGCGCGTCCTTGCCGATGAAACCCGCCTTGTCCAGCTTGACGATCCACCCCAGCCCCGCCTCCAGCGCGGTGTGCGAGTCGTCGATGTCATTGCCGTACAGCGCGTACTTCATCTCCGTGCGCAGGCTGTCGCGCGAGGCCAGGCCGCACGCCTTCACGCCGTCCTGCTGGCCCTCGGTGAGCAGCGCGTTCCAGAGCGCCACCGCGTCACCCGGCGCGCAGTACAGCTCGAAGCCGTCCTCGCCCGTGTAGCCGGTGCGCGAGATGATGGCGCCGACGCCCGCCACCTCGCCCTCCGCGAAGCGGTAGGTGCCAATCTTGGAGGTGTCCGTCTTGGTCAGCCGCTGCACCAGGCCCGCGGCCTTGGGGCCCTGCACGGCGATTTGAGCGAAGTCGTCTCCCCGGTCCACGGGCGTGACACCGCGCGCATGCTCCTTCATCCACGCGAAATCCTTGTCGCGGTTGCTCGCGTTGACGCAGATGAGGATGCGCTCGGGGCTGAAGCGGTAGGCGACGATGTCGTCGACGAAGCCACCCTGCTCGTTGAGCAAGCCCGCATAGACGGCCTGCCCGTCCGAGATGCGAGCGAGGTCATTGGAGATGAGGGCGTTGACGGTCTCCAGCGCGCCGGGACCCGTGAACTCCACCTCGCCCATGTGCGACACGTCGAAGAGGCCAACGTGGTTGCGCACCGCCTCGTGCTCGGCGATGACGGAGGTGTACTGAACGGGCATGTCCCAACCCGCGAAGTCGACCATCCGAGCGCCCAGCGCGCGGTGGGCGTCGTTGAGCGGCGTACGCCGGGCCATCGGCTTCTCCTGATGAAGGGGGGGTGAAAACGGCGCGGACTATAGCCGCGCACCTTCGCCGATCAAGGCCAACGGGGACCGTCTACACTGGGTCCAACATGAAGATTCGTAATCGCTTGAATCCGTCCAACCCTTGCTTCTCCTTCGAGTTCTTCCCGCCGAAGACGGATGAAGGGGTGGCCAACCTGCTCAAGGCGCTGGAGGACCTGGCGCCCTTGGAGCCCGGGTTCGTCTCCGTCACGTACGGGGCGGGCGGCAGCACGCGCGACAGGACGGTGGAGCTCGTCACGCGCATCAAGGCGGAGACGGGCATCGAGGCCATGGCCCACCTGACGTGTGTTGGCCACTCGCGTCAGGAGCTGAAGGAGCTGCTCCAGCGACTGGCGGACGCGAAGCTGGACAACGTCCTCATCCTCCGAGGAGATCCGCCGCAGGGACAAAAGTCCTTCGTCACCGCCGAGGGCGGCTTCACCTACGCCTCGGAGCTGGTGCGATTCATCCGAGAAGAGGATTTCAACTTCTGCCTCGGGGGCGCGTGTTATCCGGAGGGCCACGTGGAGACGGCCTCCCGTGACGACGACTTGCGTCATCTGAAGGCGAAGGTCGACGCGGGGCTGGACTTCGTGGTGACGCAGCTCTTCTTCGACAACGCCTTCTACTTCGACTTCGTGGAGCGGGCCCGTCGCGCGGGCATCAACGTCCCCATCGTCCCCGGCATCATGCCCATCACCAACTTCGAGCAGGTGCAGCGCTTCACGCGCATGTGCGGCGCGACGGTGCCCATGCGCCTGGGCCTGCAGTTGGAGCGGGTGAAGGACCAGCCGGACGCGGTGGTGCAGCTCGGCGTGGCGCACGCCACGGTGCAGTGCATGGAGCTCTTGTCGCGCGGCGTGCCCGGCATCCACTTCTACACGCTCAACAAATCCCCGGCGACGCGGATGATCGTGAGCGCATTGAGAGCCCGTACATGAGCGGTCCTGGCATCCAGCTTCCCCCCGATGACCCGCGCGCGAAGGTCATCGAAATCGTCCGCGCCCCGGCCTTCTTCCTGCTGTGCACGGGCGTGCTGAACGTCTTCTTCAACATCCTGGGCTTCGTGCTCGCGGCGCTGAACGTGACGTCGCCGTTCGCGGGCCCGGGCGGGGCGCCGCTGCAGCTGTCGGTCTCGCTGGCGCTGATGCTGCTGGTGGGAATCCTCTGCGGCGTGCTGTCCGCGTGGGGCGCGCTGAGCGCGCTCAGCCTCAAGGGCTACGGGCTGGCCACGGTGGGCGGCATCACCGCGCTGTACATCCTGTCCCCCGGCTGCGTCGTGGGCGTGCCGGTGGCCGTCTGGATGCTCTTCACGCTGCGCCGGGATGGCGTGCGCGAGGCGTTCCGGAGCTGACGGGCCCGCGAACCCGGGTGGGGTTCCAGACAGGCCCGTGCGACTGGCGGTCGGACTGGTGAGGCTCCTTCGCGGGGCTCACTCATCCGACCCCGCGCCTCTTCCGCCGGCAGCCCACGGAGCCGTCCATGTCGTCCAGAGTCCTCCCGTCCACCCTTCCCGCGCTGCTGAGCGCACTCGCCCTCCTGGCCGCGCCCGCCTGGGCGCAGGTGGGCTCGACGGAGCTGACCTGCGCGGGAGGCGCCTATCAGACGTGGGACCCGGGACTGAGGCTGTCGAACCGGCACGTCATCGCGTCGAACTACACGAGCTACGACACGTGCACGTCGAGCGACGCGCTCGTCACCTCGGGCGTGCTCGTGGCGACGACGGAGCTGTCCACCAGTTGCGCTGGCAACCTGGGGCCCACCGAGGCGACCGTCACGTGGGATGACGGCTCGGTCTCCACCTTCACGCTCCAGGGCTCCGGGGTGGACGTCATCAACGGCGCGCGAGTCCACGTCTCCGTCGGACTGGTGACGGGAGGCCGCTTCCAGGGAGACGCCGTCACCCTGACGCAGGCCATGACTCCCGTGGACCTGCTGTCGTGCCTGTATCCCTCGGGCCTCACCTCCCTCTCGGGCCCGAGCACCCTGCGCCTCACCCGCCTGCGCTGAGCCTCCCTCACGACGGGCAGGCGACCCCGGAGACGGCCCGCACGCGCGGCAGGGAGATGGTGAAGACACTGCCCTCCCCCTCGCGGCTCTCCACCCGCAGCGTCCCACCATGCTGCCGCACGGTGCTGGAGACCACCGTCAGGCCCAGGCCCGTGCCGTGCGCCTTGGTGGTGAAGAGCGGGTCGAAGATGTGGTCCAGCACCCCCGCCGGAATCCCGCCGCCGTTGTCGGCGACGCGAATCTGGAACGCCCGACCGACGCCCAGCTCCGCGCTCACCTCCACCCTGCCCTCGCGACCCAGGGGCATCGCCTCCATCGCGTTCTGCACCAGGTTGATGAGGACCTTGCGGAGCAGCTCCCGGTCCACCCAGGGGGGCTCGAGCGCCGCGGGCACGCGGTTCATCACGGACACTCCGTCGCGCGCGGGCACCACGTCGATGACCTCTTCCATCAGTCCGTGCAGCGAGCACGGCTGGAGCACCAGCGGACGCTCCCGCACGAACTCCAGCATCTCCGACGTGAGGCTGGCGCAGACGCCCAGCTCCCGCTCGATGATGTCGAGGAAGCGCCGCAGCCGGGGGTCGTCCAGCGCCCCCTCCACGTTGCGCAGTCTGCGCACCACCGCCGCGTTCGCCGTGCGCGCCGCCGCCAGGGGATTGCGCAGCTCGTGGCTCACCGTCGCCGTCAACTGCCCCACCGCCGCGAGCTTCTCCAGGCGCGCCATCACCTCCTGGTTGTCCGCCAGCTCCCGGCCACTTCGCTCCGTCGTCCGCTCGCGCTCCTGCTTCTCGCGCTCGTACGCGCGCTCCAGCCGCACCTGCCGCTCCGCGACACACCGCATCTCCCGCGCCACGCCCCGGCACGCGAGCACCAGCACCCCATCCACCAGCCCCACCCAGAACGCCAGCTCCAGCACGCTCCACCCCGACGCGCCGGAGAACGTGGCGCCCGGCGCCGGCCAGCCCATTCCTCGCAGCATGTGCGCGAGCACCGCCGTCACGCCCGCCGTCAGCAGCACCCGTGGGTCTCGATAGAAGCTCAGGAGCGCCAGCGAACCGAAGACATGGAAGTGCGTCTCCAGCCGCGCGCCCGACAGGTGCACGAGCAGCACGGACCACAGCACCTGCGTCACCGCCATCACCTGCCGCGTCACCACCGCGCCAGGCCGCAGCAACGCCAGCGTCACCGGGATGATGCACAGCGGCCCGCCCAGCAGCAGCGCCACCCACAGCGGCTCGGGGCCCGGGTGCATCCGCCAATCCCAGGGATGCGCGGACGTCACCACCGCCAGCGCGAGCGCGAAGACCCACTGGCCCGCCATCAACCAGATGCACAGCCCGTCCGCCCGCCTTCGCACCGCGCCCAGGTACTCCGACAACAGCCACCGCACGCGCGACTCCTGCGTCGCGTCCAGCGGTTTGGATTCCTGTCGTCCGGGCTCCGTCACCGGTGGCAGGGAGCGCAAGGCCTCCCACGTGCCGGAATGACTCGCCAGCGCCCGTCCAGCGAGCGCACCCATTTCATGTTTGTTCGACATCCTCAGGCTCACCCCGGCCGCGCTGGCCCCTCAGGATCCGCCCCATACTAACGCGTCGCGCATATCCAGCAATGCAGTTCTTTCAGCTTAGGCTGGTTGTGGCGCCGTCAACACCTGACTCCGCCCCGCGGGCCGAGGCGCGCCGCATGCCCGCAATGACTGGCATTGTACCTGGGTACAATTCCAAAGCCAGACACCACGACATCCAGTCAATCCGGCTTTGAATCGAGTTGCAGGAAGGCACCCTGGGCATATCATTCGCGGGGTGGTGATGGTGGAGGACGCGGCCCCGCAGGTCAGAGCCTGCTCTGGCCCGGGCCGGTGGACTCCCCGACGGCTGGCGTTGGATTGAAGGCCTCGCTCCGCCCCCGGGGGGGTGGGCGGAGCGAGGCCCGCGGTATCCGGTCAGCGGGAAGCGTGCACCAGCAGCTTGCGCAGCAGGGGCTCCAGCAACTCGCGGCCCCGGAGCGCCGAGCGCCACCGCTCCGGAATGGCCCGCGCGCCCAGCATGACTCCAGCGATGCCGCCGGCCACCGCCGCCGTGGTGTCCGTGTCGTGGCCCAGGCGCACCGCCGCGCGCACCACGTGCTCGAAGCCGTGGTCACCCGCCACGCAGTCCCGCGCCGAGCGAAGGCAGTCCACCACGTACCCGGAGCCGCGCCCGGGCGTGTCCTCGGCGCCGAGCGGGAGGACGGCATCGTCCAGTTCGGCGCGGGCCTCGGTGCCCTCCGGGTACAGCGCGCGGAAGGCCCCGAGCGCGTCGTCCCACGGGCGGGCGGAGCCCTCCAGCGCGCGGCGGGCCCAGAGGCAATACAGCGCGCAGCAGACCCGCGAGCGCAGGTGGCCGTGCGTCACCAGGGACTGGAGCATGGCGTCCGACGCGAGCTCCGCGTCGCTCCCGCGATGCCACAACGCGAGCGGCAGCACGCGCATCAGGGAGCCATTCCCGTTGTCCCGCTGCTCCGAGGGGCCGGAGCTCGCGCCGGGCACACCGGCGCGGAACATGGCCAGGGCGCGGTCGGTCTGGATGCCGACGTCGAAGACCTGTCCATCCACGGCGAGGTAGCCCCACTCGCGCCAGTTCACCAGGCGCCTGCCCAGGTCCTCCAAGTCCAATCGCCCCTGATAGAGCAGCGAGTCCAGGAGGCACAGCGCGTGCGCGCCATCGTCGGACCAGGTGCCCGGGGGCACGCCGGCGTGGGAGCGCTCGAAGCCCGCGGGCGGCTCGAACTCAATCGCGCCTGGCGAGGGAATCCCCTCCGGCGCGTGGAACTCATAGGGCACGCCCAGCGCATCTCCCACCAGCAACCCCAGCAGCCCGCCCTCGATTCGCTCCTCGCGCGTCACCATGGTCCAACCCCCTGGGGCACTCGTCCCAACGTCGGATGACGGACGCTCGCGCTCGCGCCCGCCCGACGTCAAGCGGCCACGCCGGCTCCCGGCGCGGCAAGTGCCTGGCCGGGAGCAGGCGTGCAACGGCCCCCCTGACCGAGCCCGCCGCCAGGGCGATGTTCCCTCCCCGGGAGGTTCGCACCTTCGTCCCCTGAAGAGTCGTTCGCTCCGGAGCCCCCGGCGCCATGCAGGCGATGAGCGACTCCCCGCACCGGGCCAACTGGTGCCAAACACCGGAGGAGGCATTCGCATGGCTTTCAATCTCATCGACATGGTGCGTGAGCGTTTCACTGGCAACGTGATGCAGCAGATGGGTTCCGCGATGGGGGAGGACCCGAGCACCCTGGGCAAGGCACTCCCTGGCGTCATCGCCACGGTGGGTGGAAGCGTGGCGGAGCGAGGCTCCACGGAAGCAGGCGCCCAGCGGCTGATGTCCCAGCTCAATGAAGGCGGCTACACGGGGCCCAACGCGGGCAACGAGGAGATCCTCTCCGCCGACACCGAGGAGCGCGGTCAGGGCATGCTCAATGGCTTGTTCGGAGACAAGCTGGGAAGCATCACCAGCGCGCTCGGTCGCTCGGGCGGGTTCAGCAACAGCAAGTCCGCGGGCGGGATGATGGCGCTGGTGGCGCCCATGATCATGGGTGTCATCGGCAAGCACGTGCGCGACAACCGCATGGGCGCGGCGGGGCTGGGGCAGCTGCTCGGCGGCCAGAAGTCGCTGCTGTCGGCCGCGCTTCCCGCGGGGCTGGGCAGCATCCTGGGCATGGGGGGCGCGGCGGTGGGGCCTCGCGTCGTCGAGGAGGTCCACGAGACGCGCGCCGTCCCCACGGTGGAGACGGTGCGGCGGCAGCAGCCGATTGAACGCGCGCCGGTGCACCACGCGGAGCCCAAGAAGAAGAACCTGTCCTGGGTCATCCCCGTGGCGCTGCTCGCGCTCCTGGCCGGTTGGTTCCTCACGCGTGGGCGGCGCCACGAGCCTCGACGCGAGCAGGCGGCCGTCACCCAGCCGGCGCGGCCCCAGGCGCAGCCGCAGCCCCAGCAGCGCCCGGTGGACACGGGCGTGGGCGGTGCCGGCACGGCGGGCACCACGCCTCCCGTCGCCCGGGACGCGCAGACCATGCGTCAGGCCATCGACAGCGGGGCGCGCAGCTTCATCCTCGCCGGCGTGGGCTTCGAGGAAGGCTCCGCGACGCTGACGCCGCAGAGCGACGCGAGCGTCGGGCAGCTCGCCTCCGTGCTGCGTGAGAAGCCCAACTCCCGCGTGCGCATCGCCGGCCACACGGATGCCACGGGCGACGCGAACGTCAACCGCCAGCTCGCCCAGCGCCGCGCCGAGGCGGTGCGCACCGCCCTCGTCGCCGACGGCATCTCCGCCAACCGCGTGGACGTCGCCGCCGTGGGTGCCGAGCAGCCCGTGGCGTCCAACAACACCGAGCAGGGCCGCGACGCGAACCGCCGCATCGAGGTCCAGGTGCTCAGCCGCTGACGCCACCTGACGCGCCCGGCTCATCTGGCGCGTCACCTTGAACGAAGTCGGCCCGGGCCCCCGCGTGGACACTCACGCGGGGGCCCGCTGCGTCGAACAGGCACCACCCGAGGGCCGCGTGTCACCCACCTGGCGCGGAGGCTTCACGAGGCCCCCGCCGCGCATCACACCGTCGGCCCTGCCCTCTCGCGTCAACACCCATTGCCTGTCTGGAAGGGCATGCCGCGTCGCGCCGTCGCCCGCATGGGCTTGCCCGCAGTCAAACCTCCCAGTTCGTTGACTCCGGCAATGAATCCAACAACGCTGACACGCGTCAAGAACGCTCGGAAACCGCCACATCGCCAGGAGTCGCCGACCCATGCTGTGAATTGGCCATCACCTCCCGGCGCGCCTGGGACACGTCGCCCGTCCGGGTTCCTCGTCTGGAAGCGGATGCAATTGTCCCAGCCGAGACAGCACACACCGACCGGCGTCGCACCATGTCGGGCTTTCCAGGCTACTCGGTTTGGCTCACTTTCAGGGGCGAGTCCGGACGCACCACGCCTCCGCGCTCGAACTTCCAAGTCAGGGGGGAAGTCCATGACAGTGATTGCGTTCCGGAGCAGGGAAAGAGAAGTCCTCGACCCTGGCTGCGAGTTGGAACGGCGACTGGGACTGGCTGCGAGCGAGGACCGGGCCCGGGGAATGTTCTTCCTGGGAGTGTTGGATGTGGTGCGCCGCGAGTCGGGCGAGACGGCGGCGGCGAGGTGCCTGGCGGCCTCCGGCGAGCGCCGCTTCGTGCCCTTCTTCCTCTATCCCGTCAGCGCCTTCCTCCGGATGTCCTTCGCGGCGGCGGAAATCCTCGCCCCCAGGCTCGGCGGCTTCGAGACGGCGATGCGAATCATTGGCGCCCAGGCGACCCATGACTTCCTGGACTCGGTGGTGGGCCGCAGCTTCTTGATGCTCGCCGCGGGAGACCCTCGGCGCCTCATCAACAACCTGCCCTCCGGCTACCGCACCGCCGTCACCTACGGAGAGCGCCATGTCACGTGGACGGGCGCCCACGAAGGCTGCATCAACGTGTTCAGGGACTTCATGCCCCACACCTACCATGAGGGGGTGTTGCTGGCGGTACTGCAGGCGGTGGGGACGCGCGTCGCGAGAGTCCGCGGGCGGCCCTTGAGCCTGCTCGACTGCGAATACGTCATGTCCTGGGCGTAGGAAACGCCCTCGTTCCGTCATCCGCCCCGGCGGATGTGAAGTGGCGTTCATCTCCCCGGCGGGGAGGCGTGGGTTTCCCCGCCAAGGGGCGTACCACCAGGAGATGGACGCGAGCACGCGCGGGGACATGGACATGGAGACGGGCGAGGAGCGCGGCGGGGTGGACCCGCTCACGGAGCTCGCACGGAGACTGGCGCTGACCACCCCTCGCGACATGACGCGGGGCATGTTCTTCCTGGGCGTGCTGGAGGTGGTGCGCCGCGTGGCTGGAGAGGCGGCCCGGACGCGGTGCTTCAGGACGTCGAAGGAGCGGCGCTTCGTCCCCTTCTTCCTCTATCCCGTCAATGACTTCCTCCGGCTGACGTACTGCGCCGCCGGCCTGCTCGCGCCACGGCTCGGCGGGTTCGACTCCGCCATGCGGTCGATGGGTGAGCAGGCCACGCGGGACTTCCTGGCGTCGGCGCTGGGCAGGACGCTGATGACGGCGGCGGGCGGTTCACCGCGTCGGCTGGTGGAGCACCTGCCCTGGAGCTACTCCGCATCCGTCAGCTATGGAGAGCGGCACGTGTCGTGGGAGAGCGAGCGCCAGGGCTGCCTCCACATGCGGCGCGACTTCATGCCGCCCCCGTATCACGAGGGGGGGATGCTCACCGTGCTGCGGACCCTCGGCGCCACGAACGTGCGCGTCGAGGGCCATGAGCGACAGTTGCTGGACTGCGACTACGCGGTGGCGTGGGAGTGAGCCACGCGGTCCCGCGTCACTCGTTCTGGCTGATGTAGTGGATGAGGGCTGAGTAGAACTTTCGCTCGTTGAAGAGGTCCGGCCCGAAGCCCACGACATCCAGGTGGTCCTGGTCGATGACGCTGGACATCGACGTCATCTGCTCGGAGCCCGGAGCGTTCAGGTTGGTGACGGGGTCGATGGACGTGTCCCTGACGATGGTGTCCATCTTGAGCGAAGAGGTGACGGGGGTGTAGCGCAGGCGCGGCCCCATCTGCTGGGAGTTGATGCCCACCACTCCGTCATCGTCGCGCTCGTTGGGAATGCCGTCGCCCCGCCCCGCGGCACCGTCGTTGTCGCAGTCATCCACGCAGTAGCCGTCACCGTCGATGTCGACGAACAACTGCTGAACCGCCAGGAAGGAGGGGTTGAGGTTCAGCCCCCACTGCGCGGTCATCAACGACGCATAGTGGGAGGCATAGCGCGAGTCCATGGGATTGGCCGCGTTGAAGGCCTTCGCACCCGTGGTGACGCCGTCGTTGGGGTCATAGTCGTTGTAGACCAGCTGCTTGACGGCCGCGATGGGGGCGCTGTCCTCGTCGTAGACCGCGTCCCCGTAGATCTTCGCCAGGAAGTCAGCCAGGTCCGTCACCGTCGGCCCCGTGTCGAGCACGAACTTGGCCACGGGCGAGCCCCGGAGTGGAGAGGAGACACTCACCATGACGTCCACCACGGCGCGACGCTTGCACGTGTAGAGCGTGCGCGCGGCCTTGAGCGAGTCGCTGCCACCCTGGGAGTGGCCGATGAGGTTCACCCGCGTCGCGCCGGTGGTCGCCAGCACGCCCTCAATCTCATCCGCCAGTTGCAGCCCGCGCACCTCCGAGGATTGGAAGGGCGCGACCTGCGCGCTGTAGGCCCGCTGGCCTGCATTCAGGTAGGGATTGCAGGCCACCTCGAACGGCTCGTCACAGGCGTCACCCACGAAGGTCCCCAGGTCGTCCCCGAAGTAGAGAAGCCCCAGCAGGTTGTCGAATCCGCCCAGGCCATGCGCGAAGACCACCGGATAGCGCGTCTTCTGCGCGCGTTCGTTGAACTGTGCCCGCGCGCTGTCCGGACTCGTCAGGAGGAATACACAGACGAGCAGGGCCGCGTTTCGAATGCCACTCATGTCACACCGCTCCTTGCCCGCGCACGCGCGGGACGCAACGCCATGCGGGCATCCCCCGTTCCCGCACGACTCAGGTCCGGCCCGTGGAAACCAGGCAGGCACTCGCCGACGGACAAGGTGCGACGCGAGACAGACAGGCCTTGCTGGAGGACTCGTCGGAGAGTGCGCCCTAGTTAGTCACGAGCGGACGCGCGCGCGCCTTCGAACCCGGGAGCGTCGCGAAACACACACGCCATCTGCGTATCGGCGCGACACCGCACCAGTCAAAGTCTGTCAATGAGAGGAAGGGACAACACTCCGGATGGCTGCCTCGAGCGTGTTGCGGATGAGCATGGCGATGGTCATCGGCCCCACCCCGCCGGGCACGGGGGTGATGAACGACGCACGCTCGGAGGCGGCGGCGAACTCCACGTCGCCCACCAGCTTGTTGTCCTCTTCCTTGCGGTTCATCCCCACGTCGATGACCACCGCGCCGGGCTTTATCCAGGCGCCCTTCACCAATTCACGCACGCCCACCGCCACGACGAGGATGTCCGCCCGCGACACCTCGCTCGGCAGGTCGCTCTTGCTGTGGCAGAGGGTGACGGTGGCGTTGCGCTGAAGCAGCATCAGCGCCATCGGCTTGCCGACGATGTTGCTGCGGCCCACGACGACGGCGTTCTTGCCGGACGGCTCACAGCCAATCTCCTCCAACAGCCGCATGACGCCCAGCGGCGTGCACGCCCGCGTCGCGGGGCGGCCCAGCAGCAGGCTGCCCGCGTTCATCGGGTGGAAGCCGTCCGCGTCCTTCTCCGGCCTCACCGCGGAGATGATGACGTCCGCGTCGATGTGCCGGGGCAGCGGCAGTTGCACCAGGATGCCGTGCACCGTGGGGTCCTCGTTGAGCCGGTGCACCAGGGCGAGCAGCTCCTCCTGGGACACCGTGGAATCCCGGTGGTGCTCCCAGGAGTGGAAGCCCACCTCCTCGGCGGCCTTCTTCTTTCCGGTGACGTACGTCTTGGACGCGGGGTCCTCCCCCACCCGCACCACGGCGAGGCCAGGGACGAGGCCCCGCTCCGCCTTGAGCCGGGCCACCTCCGCCTTCACCTCCGCTCGCACCCGCGCCGCCACTGCCTTGCCGTCAATCAACTGGGCCATAGCGCGGCCCACTCTATGAGAGACTCCCCACCCGGCAGGGAGGGAAACCGCGGCCATGGGCTCAGGAAAAGTGCTCGGGGTGATGATAGGTCTCTGTGTCGGGCTGCTCATCGGCAGCCCGTGGGCCATTGTCTTGCTGGGGGCCGTGGGCGGCTTCGTCGGGCATCGCTTCGACGAGATGAACGCCCTGCCGGCCGAGTCCCCTGACGCGCTCGCCGACTTCCCCCCGCTGTCGCCCTCCGCCTTCGTCGCACGCGGCGGGCCGCGCGATGCCGCCTCCGTCCAGGAGGAAGCCGACGCGCACCTGACGCGCAGCCTCTGCGCCCTCTTCGTGGAGGTCGCCCGCGCCGACGGTGAGGTGCGCCGCGAGGAGGTTCGCGAAATCCGCCGCTACTTCGAGGAGGTCCTCAAGTACGGCCCGGACTCGCTGGAGTTCGTGCGGGGGCGCCTCAAGGACTTCATCGCCGTGCCGCCGAACCTGGATGACGCCGTGGCCGCCTGCCAGGAGGCCATGCCTTCCAGCGAGCGGCGGCGGCTGTTGGACGCGCTCTTCGAACTGTCGCTCGTGGACGGCTCCCTCCAGCGCTCC
This sequence comes from Myxococcus eversor, assembly GCF_010894455.1. GTDB lineage: Bacteria > Myxococcota > Myxococcia > Myxococcales > Myxococcaceae > Myxococcus > Myxococcus eversor. The sequence goes on from NZ_JAAIXY010000007.1 coordinate 40,926, forward strand.
GAGCGCGAGATTCTCAGCCGGGTGGGCGACGGCCTGGAGCTGTCCCCCGAGGAGCAGCACACCATCGCCACGCTCCACCTGGGTGACAGCTCGTCGCACTACGAGGCGCTCGGGCTGACGCCAGACGCCACGAACTCCGAGGTGAAGAGCGCCTTCCGGCGGCTCGCCGCGGAGCTGCACCCGGACAAGCATGCCCACCTGAAGGGCGAGGACGCCGACGAGGCGGCCCGCCACTTCCAGGATGTCCGCGACGCCTACGAGGAAATCCGGCGCCTGCGCGGGATGTAGCCCAGGGTTACATCCCGCCATCGCCCACGACGAGGTCTTCTCCCGCCATGAGCTCGCAGAAAAAAGCCCCCCCGAAGAAGAAGGACGAGGCGTTCCACAACAACCCCTTCAAGGGCGCCATCAAGTCCCTCCAGGAGCAGGAGAAGAAGGAGGCCCAGGCCCGCGCCGCCGCCGAGGCCGAGAAGCGCAAGCCGGCTCCCGCTCCCGCGCGCGCCACCAAGGCGAAGCCCGTCCGCGAGAGCGCCGAGGACGACGCCGCCCTCTTCTATTCCGCCATGGACGGCGTGGCCCAAATCACCCACCGGGGCGAGCCGCCCAAGTCGAACCCGCGCCTGCCGGAGCTCATCGACGAGAACGCGGAGGCGCTCGCGCAGCTCTCCGAGCTGGTCGCCGGCCAGGGAGACTTCGACATCTCCTCCGGCGCGGACGAGTTCCTGGAGGGCACCAGCCCTGGCGTGGACCGCAACCTGCTGCGCGCCCTGCGCCGGGGTGACTTCTCCATCCAGGGCCAGTTGGACCTGCACGGCATGACACAGGCCGAGGCGAAGGCGGCGCTGGAGCGTTTCCTCGCCGACAGTCGCCGCGCCCGTCACCGGTGCGTGCTCATCGTCCACGGGCGCGGTTTGCACTCCAAGGATTCGATGCCGGTGCTGAAGGAGCTGATGAAGTCGTGGCTGTCACAGAAGCGCATTGGAGGACTGCTGCTGGCGTTCTCCACCGCACGTCCGCAAGACGGAGGAACGGGGGCGGTCTACGTCCTGCTGAGACGGTGACGGCGGTATCCTTTACGTGTGCCCGGCACTGTGCATACATACCGCCATGGCACGTGAACTGATCGACCTCCACATCCACGTGGGCGGCTCGGTGGCCCCCCACATCCTCTGGTCCATCGCCCATCAGCAAGGCTTCAAGCTCCCGGTCAAGACGTACTTCGACTTCGTGGAGCTCATCACCTCCCGTCCGGGCAAGGTGGGGAGCCTGGATGACTACCTGAAGATCCTCCACACCTGGACGGAGAAGATTCAGTCGTCACCCAGCGCGATTGAGCGCTCCGTCTACGAAATCATCGGCAAGGAGTACCGGGGCAGCCGGGTGACGCAAATCGAGCTGCGCTTCAATCCGATGAAGCGCAACCTCCAGTCCGAGTTGGATCTGGACCACATCATCCACGCGGCGCTGCGGGGCATGGACCGCGCGGTGCTCGAGTACGGCGTGAAGGTGGGCTTCATCTTCTGTCTGGCCCGTGAGTTCGACCACCGGCTCAACAGCATCCTCGTGGACAAGGCCATCAAGTACCGCACGCGCGGCGTGTACGGCATCGACCTGGCCGGCACGGAGACCAACGCCATGGAGCTCAAGCCCGAAGTCGTGGCGCAGTACGAGGACCTCTTCGGCCGGGCGCGGCGCGCGGGCCTGAAGTGCACGGTGCACACCGGCGAGACACGCGGCACGGGCGCCGAGGGCGTCATGTCCGTGGTGGAGAAGCTCAAGCCGCACCGCATCGGCCATGGCATCCGCGCGGCCTATGACGAGGCGGCCATGAAGGTGCTGCGGGAGAACGACATCGTCCTGGAGTTGTGCCCGACGTCGAACCTGCACACCAAGGCGGTGGAGGGCGTGGAGGAGCTGCGCCACATCATCCGCACCTTCTGGGACCGCAAGGTGAAGTTCACCATCAACACCGATGGCCCCTACCTGCTCGAGACGGACATGCGCCGTGAAATCGAGCTGGTGGAGAACAACGGCATCCTCACGCCGGAGCAGGTGGACCAGACGCTCGCCTGGGCCCGTCAGGCGTCGTTCATCCCCGCCTGAGCCCCAAGCGCATGTATGGACTGACTCGTTCGCTGCTCTTCCGGCTCCCGGCGGAGCCCGCGCACCGGCTCGGCCTCTTCGGGCTGCGGGAGCTGGGGCACTCCCAGGAGCTGTGCCAGTCCCTGCGAGGACGGGCCCTCCGGGGCGTCTCCGACGCGCTGTCCGTGGAGGTGGCGGGCCTGCGCTTCGCCCACCCCGTGGCCCTGGCCGCGGGCCTGGACAAGGACGCGGAGGCGGTGGACGGCCTGTTCGCCTGCGGCTTCTCCGCCGTGGAGATTGGCACCGTCACGCCCCGTCCCCAGCCCGGCAACCCCACGCCCCGCCTGTTCCGCCTGCCGGAGCACCAGGCCGTCATCAACCGCATGGGCTTCAACAACCACGGCGCCGCCGTGGCCGCGGCCCACCTGCGTCAGCGCGCCTGGCACCCCGGGCCGCTGGGCATCAACGTGGGCAAGAACAAGGACACGCCGCTGGAGCAGGCGGTGGAGGACTACGTGGCGTGCGTGGACGCGCTCGCGCCCCTGGGTGACTACGTGGTGGTCAACGCCTCGTCACCCAACACGCCGGGCCTGCGCAAGCTCCAGGAGCCCGAGCAGCTCTCCGCGCTCCTGGGCGCCGTGCAGGAGCGTCTGGCCGCCGTGGCCCCGGGCAAGCCCCTGTTCCTCAAGATTGCCCCGGACCTGACGCCCGAGGCCGTGGACGAGGTCGTGGACGTGGCGCGCACCCGGAAGCTCGCGGGCCTCGTCGCCACCAACACCACGGTGGCGCGGCCCTTCGAGCACCCGCTCGCGAAGGAGGCCGGCGGCCTGTCCGGCGCGCCCGTGCGAGAGGCCGCCAACGCCGTCATCCGACGCGCGTACCTGCGCTCGGGCGGAGCGCTGCCGATCATCGGCGTGGGAGGCGTCTTCAGCGCCCAGGACGTCTACGAGAAGCTGCGCGCGGGAGCGTCCGTGGTGCAGGTCTACACGGGCTTCATCTACGAGGGGCCCGGCATGGTGCGCCGCATCCTCCCCGCCCTGGCCGCCCTGCTGGAGAGAGACGGCTTCACGAGCGTCTCCCAGGCCATTGGCGCGGAGCACCGGAGCGCCAGGACGTCCGCTTCCTGAAGGCCGGGGCCGCCCTGTGAGCGGCTCGCCGGCCGGGGCCTCGCGTCTCGCGCCACCGGAAGGTGGGGACGCAAAGCGGCACGACAAAAAGTGAGCGCTCGCCGGCGCCTTGGAGTTTCACCGGCGAGCGCCCCGGGCCGTCTGACTTGGAGACGGGCCTCGAAAGCTATTCCTGGAGGGTCAGCGAGCCACTGACGGTGCTCACTTCCACCTCGTGGGTGCCCGCGCCGTAGGTCTTCTTCCTCGACCCCAGGGCCACGCTGCTCCCGTTGAAACTCCCCCCTACAGAGCTGAATTCCACCCGCGCGTCCGCTCGCTCCGGCAGCTTCAGCCGGACGTTGCCCGACACCGTCGTGACTTCGGTGTCCTCGAGCTTCTTGGGAGCCAGTACCACCTCTCCCTCAACGGTACTCACCGACAAACGTCGCTCCGAGCCGTTCACTTCCACACGGCCGTTCACCGTGGCGTGCTGCTGAGGCCCCGTCACCCCCTTCACCACCACCGCCCCGTTCACCACTGAAACGTCCAGCTCCGACGCCCTCGGCACCTTCACCGTCAACCGCACCGAGCCGTGCTCCGCCCGACACGACTGCTGCTTCGCCTCGCAGGGCCCGCAGCACACCTTCACTTCCACCGCGTCACCGTCCTGGCTGACTTCCACGCTCATGGCTTTCCGGGAACTGTCGGGATTTTCCGGAACAGCCTCGATTACCACACTATTCCCGTCTACCGCATCTACGCGGACCGCGCCATTAACATTGGAAAGATGGACCTGGGGAGTTCCATCCGTGTCGAACTTCCAGGTCTGCGTCGTCGGGGCGGCGGAGGCCAGCACAGCCAGCAGGGGCAGCAACATGACGGGAGCTCCGAGGTAGGGTACGAACACCCCACCTACGGACGGGCCGGCGCCCCATTGCCGGCGAACGACGCGAAGTATCCACGCCGGTCTGACATGGCCCTCAGGGGCCGTGAACCACGCGTTGATACAGCGCGTCATGGAGGCGGATCAACCGCTCCAGGGACAGCTCGCGGGCGACGAAGTCCCGGGCCGCGCGGCCCATGCGCCTGGCCTTCTCGGGGCTCGAGAGGAGCTGGTTGATGGCCTGGGCGAGCTGGGCCGGGCGCTCGGAGGGGACGACGAGGCCGCGCTCGCCATCGCGAACGAGGTCTGTGTTCCCCCCCACCCGGGTCACCACCATGGGGAGGCCGGCCGCCATGCCCTCCATGACGGCGTTGGACATGCCCTCCGCGCTGGAGCACAGCACGCCCAGGGTGGCGCGCGCGTAGATGGCGGCCACGTCCGTGCGGTGCCGCAGGAAGTGCACGGTGTCCGACACACCCAGCTCCGCGGCCAGCTTCTCCAGGCCCTTGCGGCGGGGCCCGTCGCCCACGAGGAAGGCCTGCACCGGCGTGCCCCCGTGGTGGAGCATGGCCAGCGCCAGCAGCAGGTCCTCCTGCCGCTTCACCGGGTGGTTCATGTTGGCGACATGGACGATGACGGGTGAATCGCCGGTGTCGGGCAGCGGGGCCTTGAGGCCCTCGCGCATGCGCATGTCGAAGCGGGCCAGGTCCAGGCCGTTGTGGATGACGGAGATGCGCGAGGCGGGCAGCCCCTCCTCCTCCACCAGCATCCGGCGGATGGCCTCCGCGTTGGCGACGACGTGGTCCGCCATGGCCGTCAGCCGCGAGTGCACCGCGCGCCGCGCCTTGCCCTGCCAGTGGGACAAGTCCAGCCGACCGACGATGACCTTGGTCCCCGCGAGCTTGGCGGCGGGCACGGCGATGAGCGTGGAGTAGAAGTCGTGCACGTGGACCAGGTCCACGCGGTTGGACTTCAGCCAGCGGGCCATGCGCATCACCTGGTACGCGGTGTTGGCCTGCGCGACGGAGCCCTTGAGGGGAAACGTCTCCGCCGCGTAGCCCAGCTTCCACACCGCGCCCATCAACGGCCCGGCGTCCTCCAGCACGGAGACCTGGAGCTGGTAGCTGGGGGGCAGTCCCCGCAGCAACTCCAGCACCTGCACCTCCGTGCCACCGATGTGGAAAGACCGGGTGAACTGCACCAGGCGCATGGGCCTGGCCCCCATATTCACGTCTTCACGCCGCATGTCCCGACCCCTCCCACGCCCCCACGGGCCCGACGGGTGCCTGGCCCCCCGGCACAGCCACCGTCTCCGTCACCTCCGCCGCGCGGGCGATGCGGTGCGCCGCGGCAGCCAGGCCGAAGAGCACGTAGCAATGCGCGGAGAGGATGTAGCCGGAGAACAAGTCACACGTCAGGTAGCCCGCCACGGACGCGGACAGCGCCCGTGCAATCCAACCCACTTCCTTGCCGCGCGACGCGGCGAACGCACCGCCGGACGCGCCTCCCGCGAACATCATGAAGAGGCCCAGGCCCACCCAGCCCAGCTCTCCGATGACGTCCAGGAAGATGTTGTGCGCCACGTACGCGCGCCGGGCCTCCGGAGGCGCGTACTCCGCCCACGCGTAGCGGAAGCTGCCCGCGCCCACGCCCAGGAGCGGCTTGTCCAGGCTCATGCGGCTGGCCACCTGCCACGCGTAGACGCGGCCCATGGCGGACGCGTCCTCGTGGAAGGCCGCCACCGTCTCGTTGCGAGCCCAGAAGCTCTCCGGCGCGAACACGACCAGGCCCACCACGAAGAGCGAGCCCACGACGATGGCCTGGATGCGGCGCTTCTCGCGGAACGCCCACAGGCCCATGGCGATGGACAGACCGATGAAGCCACCGCGCGAGTGCGACAGGACGATGGCCACCACCGCCAGCACCGCCGCCACCAGACACGCCACCCGCCACACCCACGACGAGCCCTTGCGCGCCACGAAGGCCACCGCGAGCGGCACCACCAGCACCAGGTTCATCGCCATGTGGTTCGGGTCCGCGTACACGCCCACCCAGCGCGCGCGGAAGCCCTCCACCAGGTTCTCCCCCACCATGTACCAGTTGATGACGCCGATGGACGTCACCACGGAGGCCAGGACGATGGACCCGCAGACGACGGCGAGCCGGCGCCCGCTTGAAATGACATTGACGACGGTGAGGTAGATGGCCGTCAGCTTCAGCAGCTCGATGCCCGTGTAGCGCGCGACCTCCGCGTTCACCGCCCACGACACCGACAGCACGGCGAGGCACGAGAAGCCGATGAGCCCCCAGCCTCGCGCTCCATCCAGGTAGAGCGGCTCCCCGCGCCCCAACCTCCGAATCACCATCAAACCCGCGGCCACCACTGACGTCAGCAGCGCCAGCCGAAGCGGCGCCAGCACGGGGATCCACTCACCCGGCACCGCGTACATCACCGCGGCGAATGCGGTCAGCGCATAGAAGGCCCACACGTCACGGCGCTGCCCCTGCTCTCCCGGCACCATGTCCCTCCTCCTCTGGCAGTTCACGCGCGTACACCTTCGCGTGCGGCAGACAGAAGCAGAGGGCGTGCCAGGGTCCGGGCTCGCAAGCACCCGGATCTCCACGGGCAGCAAGGCCCCCGAGTTACCGGGAGGCCTCCCACCCTGAAAAAGCTACGGCACCGGGCTGCTCTCCATGGGCAACACTTCGGACGCGACGGGACTCCACTTCGCGTCCTCCAGCCACGCCGCGCCCAATTCCGACAAGAGCCGCGTGAGTGTCACTCCCACCATGCGACGCAGCTCCGCGCGAGCCTCCGGGGCCACCGCGCCCTCCAGGCCCGACACGGCGCGCTCCGACGCGGAGGCGAGCAGGCGTGGCGCCTGGGGAGAGCCCTCGAAGAGGCGCTGGCCCAACTCCACCGTGCGCCCCAGCGGCACCGGGCGGGCATCCGGCCTCGCGTCCAGGACCGCCATGGCGACCACGGCGGCGAAGAGCCGCTCCACGCCGAGCGTCTCCAGCGGGACACCGAAGCGGGCCACCGCCTGATGCGCGGCCTGGGGAGTGCCACCCAGCACGCCGCGAAGGACCTCCACCTGGGCCTCCGCGCGCGCGAGCACGGCCTCGCTGGCGGCGACTTCGCGCAGGGAGCGGAACGGCACCGGCTCCGCGCCCTCCACCTTCAGCGTGCGACGGGGTCGCTTGCGGCGCAGGGCCTCCATCGCGGCGGACTCCTCCGGCAGCATCAGCAGCACGCCGTCCACCACCGCGCCCGGCGACTTCGCCAGCCGGTCCGCGCGGAACTTGAGCTGGAGCGTCAGCGTGAAGCCCGTCTGGAAGATGCGCCGCAGGGGCGTGTCGCGCAGCACCTCGATGGCCTGCGTGGGGTCCGCCCCCGTCAGGTGCTCCAGGCCGAGCGAGAGGTAGTCCCGCACCATCTCCCCCACCCTGCGCACGGCATCCAGGTCACCCGGGTCCGCCAGCTCCGCCACCAGCGCCGCGTTGGCCACGCCCGCCAGTTCGTCCTCCGCGTTCTGACGTTCGATTTCAGTCAGTCCCCGGAAGGCCGCGTCCAGGTAGTCCACGTGGCCCTGGGGCGCCGTCAGCGCCGCCGTGCCCGACGGAGTCGTGGTGTTCGAGGACCGACGCGCCGGCACGTCCACGCGGCTGAAGAGCGCCACCGCGTCCTCCAGCGTCGGGAAGCCCAGATCCAGCAGGCGCGCCTTGCGGAACTGGAAGGCCGTCTCCTCCAGTTCGGCGGGGACCTCCCAGCGCACGGCCTCCAGCAGGCGCACGGCCTCGAAGGGGTTCTCCGCGATGAGGTCGGTGACGAGCGCCCGCACCGCGGACATCTCCGCGCCCTCGGCCTTGATTTCGACCAGGTAGCGGCCTTCCGGAGTCTCCAGCGTCACGCCCTGCGGGTTGACGTCCGGGTTCTCCTCCAGGTCATGCACGGCGACCAGCTCGTGCAGCAGGTACTCCAGCACCTCCATGTCCACCGCGTGCAGCTTGCGCAGGAACTCCGGAGTGTCGTCGTAGCCACCACGCGCGGCGCGCAGCCACGTCAGCACGGCGTGCGAGTCCAGCTTGTCGCGCTTCCAGGCGCCCAGGTCCACGAAGGCGCGGAACTGGGCGGGCGACACGAGCTGAACCAGCTCTGTCGCGTCCTCGAGCCCCACCTCCTGGATGGTGACGTAGAGGCTCTCCGGCGGCAGGGCGCGCACCACCGCCGCCGCATCCGCACCCTCTAGAAGCGCTTCCATGCGCCTCCGGGGTGACAGCCTCATCAACTGCTGCTGCAACTCGCGCAGGGCGAGCTGCGAATCCCTGCCATTACCCTTGCCGTTCTCGGAGGACACGGCGGCGTGCCTACCACAGCGACTCCCTCGTCGGGAGGGGAACACCACCCGGAGCGGCGACTACCTGATGGAGCCCCGGGGCCCCGGGCTCAGAGGCGGGTGGCCTTGCCGAAGGTGTCCAGGAGCGCGCCCCAGACCTCGTCCACGCCCCGCCGCTCCGTGGAGGAGAACGGGAGGATCGCCTCCATGGGCAGGTCCACCTGGCGCGACAGCTCCTGGAGCCGGGGCAGCGTCTTGGCCTTGGTGATGCGGTCGATCTTGGTGGCCACCACCAGCACCTTGCGCTTGTGGGATTGCAGATAGTCCAGCGTGGCCAGGTCATCCGGCGTGGGGCCCACTTCCGCGTCGATGATGCTGATCACCACCTCGAGCCGGTGCCGCTTCTCGAGGTAGGTGGTGATCATCTGCTCCCACTGGGCCTTGTCCGCCTTGCTCGCGCGGGCGAAGCCGTAGCCCGGCAGGTCGCACAGGCGCACCTGGTGGCGGAAGTTGCCGCGCTCCAGGTCCACGTCGAAGAAGTTGAGCGTCCGGGTGCGGCCCGGGGTGTTCGACACGCGCACCAGCTTCTTGCGGCCGGTGAGGGTGTTGATCATGGAGGACTTGCCGACGTTGGAGCGGCCCACGAAGGCCACCTCGGCGGTATGTCCCTGCGGGTAGCCCTTGGGCTCCACGGCGGTGACGACGAATCGGGCGTCGAGAATCTTGATCAAGCGGCTACTTCTTCGCGGTGGAGGGGGGAGTGGCCTGGGCCTCGGACCGGGCGGCGCGGCGGGCGCGCTCGGCCGACCAGTGGTCGATGGCCTTGAGCGACTCCTTGAAGTCGAACGGCCGCAAGGAGGGCGAGGAGGCGTCGTGGCAGGAGCGGCACTGCTTCTCCGACGGGTCCACCAACCCCACCAGGCGCGCCAGCTCCGGGTCCTTCATCACGTACTCGGGCGAGTAGTACTGCCCGCCCCCGTGACATGTCTCGCAGCTCACACTGGCCTGCGTCTGCGACACCTGGTCCGGCGAGTGGCAGGACAGGCAGCGGCCGTCCTTCTGCTGCTGCTCGGAGAGGGAGCTCACCGCCCGGGCGTGCTTGGACTGCATCCACGCCTCGTAGGCTTCCGGGTGGCAGCCCTTGCAACTGTCAGCGCCGACGAAGTCCGCCGCCCCGGCCACGCCACAGAGGGCCAGCAGGAGGACGGGAAGAATCCTGGAGCCAGGAGCGCGCATGGCTCGCGAAGTAGCACTCCCCCCCGGACGGGGCAAGGCGTCTCGTGGTTGAATGCCCGTCGGAATCATCCGTTGAAAAGAGAGGGCAGCGCTTGAGCCCCGCCCGCCCTTTCCATTAGGGAGGAAGTCGTGATGAGGACCTTGATTGCGCTCGCCGTGATTGCCGTCGCCTTCCCCGCTGTCGCCAAGCCGTGGCAGGGCGTGGAGCCCGGCGTCACCAAGAAGGACGAGGTCGTCAAGAAGTTCGGCGAGCCCTCGCGCACGGTGAGCCAGGACGGCAAGGAGACCATCGCCTATCTCGGCAAGGAGGCCATCAAGGGCACCAGCCAGGCACAGTTCAAGGTGGACGCGAGCGGGCTCATCGAGCGCATCGACGTGTTCCCCGGCCCCGTCATCGACAAGGAGACCATCGAGACGAGCTACGGCCCCGCCTGCCCCTCCGGCCCCGTGCCCGCGACGCCGTGCTACCAGCGCAAGCTGACGGACGACTTCCGCACCTACTTCCTCTACCCGAAGCTGGGGCTGGCCATCTTCTTCAACGAGGACGGCAAGACGGTGCAGTCGCTCACCTTCACCACGCAGAAGGCCGCGAAGTAGGCCCCCACCGTGCACGTCTTCGGGCTGACGGGCGGCATCTCCTCCGGCAAGAGCACCGTCACCCGGATGCTGCGGGAGTTGGGCGCGGAGGTGCTCGACGCGGACGTGCTCGCGCGCGAAGTGGTGGAGCCCGGCACCCCGGGCCTCGCCGCCATCGCCGAGCGCTTCCCCGGCGTCGTGGGCGCCGACGGCCGGTTGGACCGGGCGAGGCTGGGCGCGCGCGTGTTCGGTAACGACGCGGAGCGCGCCGCCCTCAACGCCATCACCCACCCCCTGGTGCGCGAGGCCTTCGTGGAGAAGGTCCAGGCGCTGGAGGCCCGGGGCGTGGAGCGTGTCATCTACGATGTCCCCCTGCTGGTGGAGGCGGGGATGCACGAGTGGATGGAGGGGGTGGCGCTGGTGTGGGTGCCCCGGGACCTGCAAAAAGCGCGGCTGATGGCGCGTGACGGGCTGGACGCGACGGCGGCCGAGGCGCGGCTGGCCGCCCAGCTCCCCCTGGACGACAAGCGGGCCCACGCGACGTGGGTCATCGACAACAGCCGGGACTTGTCCTCCACCCGGGAGCAAGTGGAGTCGGTCTGGCGCGCCATGCTCGCGCGCGGCTGACGGGCGAGTATGCTCCGCGCGCAATGAGCGAGACGCGCAAGAAGACCGGTGCTGGGACGTATTTCATCACCGGCTATCCCGGGTTCATCGGCAAGCGGCTGGTGGAGCACATCGCGCGGGAGGACCCGAAGGGGCACGTCTACGCGCTGGTTCAGCCGAAGGCGCTCAAGGAAGCACAGAAGCACGCGTCCAAGCTGAAGGGCGCCACGGTGGAGCTGCTCACCGGTGACGTGGTGGACATGCACCTGGGCCTGTCGGGCGAGGAGTACCAGCGCCTGTGCGAGCGGGTGACGGACATCTTCCACCTGGCGGCGGTGGCGCAACTGGGCGTGGCCAAGGACACCGCGTGGCGCGTGAATGTGGACGGCACGCGCAACATGCTGGAGCTGGCGCGGGACTGCGAGCACCTGGCGCGCTTCAACCACTTCTCCACCTGCTACGTGTCTGGCGACCGCGTGGGCGTCATCGCCGAGGACGAGCTGGACCGGGGCCAGGGCTTCCGCAATCCGTACGAGGAGACGAAGTTCCAGGCGGAGCGGCTGGTGATGCGCGCCAGCTCCACCCTGCCCGTCACCGTGTACCGGCCGTCCAGCGTGGTGGGCGACTCGCGCACGGGGGAGATCGACAAGTTCGAGGGGCCCTACTACCTGGGCATCCTGCTGGTGACGTCGCCGCTGGTGGTGCCGCTGCCGCTGCCGGGCAACGGCGTGGCGCCGCTCAACGTGGTGCCGGTGGACTACGTGGTGGAGGCGGTGTGGCGACTGGGGAAGGACCCTCGCGCGGCGGGCCGCACGTTCCACCTGGTGGACCCGAATCCCATGAGCGCGCGGCGCGTGTACGAGCTCATCGCGGAGAAGGCGAACAAGAAGCTGCCGCGCTTCAACCTGTCGGCGCGGGCGGCGGACGTCATGCTGCGGCTGCCGGTGCTGGAGAAGCTGGCCCGGCCGCAGCGCGCGGCCATCAGCTACGTCAATCACCTGGCCATCTACAACTGCCACAACACGCTGGAGCTCCTGGACGGCACGGGGGTGAGGTGCCCTCCCCTCTCCTCGTATCTGGACCAGCTGGTGGCGTACGTGCGCGAGCAGTACCGCAAGCGCCGCGAGGGCTCCGAGGTGGATGACCCGTTGGACCAGGGCACCGCGACGGGGTGAGCGAGCAGGGCCCTCCGTGCTAGATGAGAGGGCCTCATGGCACGCACCTTCCAGGTAGGCGATACCTTCACGCACGTCCGCGAGTGCGACCTGTACCGGCCGATCTACTACGCGGGCGCATCCGGGGACTTCAATCCCATCCACATCGACCCGGAGGTCGGCAAGGTGGCCGGCCTGGACGGCGTCATCCTGCAGGGCCTCTGCACGCTGGCCTGGGCGGTGGAAGCCGTCGGCATCTTCGTGGGAGACCCGGGCCGCATCCGCAAGGTGAAGGTGCGCTTCTCGCGCCCCGTGCGGCCGGAGGACGTCGTCACGTTCGAGGGCAGAATCACGGCCATCGAAGCGGACCGGCTCACCACGGAAGTCACCGCCACCAACCAGCGCGGCGAGGCCGTCCTCAAGGGCGCCATCGTCGAAGCCTCCCTCGGATAGTCGCCATGGCCATCGACAAGCGCTTCATCGGCCGGGAATACGGCCCGTACACGTACACGATTGGCGCGGAGAAGCTGCGCGAGTTCGCCCTGGCCGTGGGAGGCGCGCATCCCGCCGCCGGCACGCCGGGCGAGCCGCCCGAGCACGTCAGTCCCCTCCTCTACGACGACGACGCCGCGAAGAAGGGCCCGTACGGGGACATCATCGCGTTCCCAAGCTTCGCCGTCGTGTTCGCCATCCGCCCGTTCGGCGCGGCCGTCGCGGACCCGGAGCTGGGCGTGAATCTGTTGATGCTGGTGCACGGCGAGCAGGAGCTGGAGTTCCTGGGCGTCATGCGCCCCGGCGATGTGATGACGACCACGGGCCGCATCGAGAACATCTACGGGAAGGCCGGCATGGAGTTCGTCGTCGTCGCCACCGAGTCGCGCAACCAGCGCGGCGAGGTGGTGGTGAAGGGCCTCTGGACGGGCGTCATCCGGAGCTGAGCGTCAGGAGACCCGGACGCATTCGATGGTGGCTCCACGCAGATGAATCGCGTGGAGCATGTTGACCAGACTGTCGAAGGCCTCGCCCCCCGCCGTGACGTCGTCCAGGAAGAACTGGAGCCCGTGCGAGGAGATGACGGGCGCCTTCGCCAGGAAGGTCTTGAGCGTACCTGGAGGGAAGGTGGCCTCCGCGAAGCCGCCTCGCTGCACCAGCCCCAGCCAGGACCACCAGGCCACCTCGCAGTCACGCAGCAGCTCGGTGCCCTGCGCCTTCGCGAAATCCACTTCGATGAAGGCCTCGGTGCTCTCCGCCTCGAAGATGTACTCGAATGGCAGGGGCTCGTAGGCGAAGGGCAGCACCGGCTCGGGCCCCCGCTGTGATGGAGCAAGCAACCCCGACGAGATGATGGCCTGTTGGATGTGGGGCCCCTCCAGGTGGATGTCGTGGAGGACGTTCTCGAGGATGAACAGACTGGAGGCGTGGAGCTGGACCGCGTCGAAGCGCCAGCTCCAGGTGTTGCCCGGGAGCTGCTCGTGGCTCGACAGCCGGAGTGAAGACCGGGAGGGAGGCAGCGTCTCCCCGCCCAGTCCTCCCAGCGCGGCGACCTGCTGGAAATAGTCCAGGGGCGCGAAGGGGTGCTCCTGGCCAGACAAGGGGGACTCGAGCACCACCACCAACTCCAGCTTCGTCGGCGGAAGCAGCGGGCGGTGTGAGACCTTGAAGGGCCGCGTCATCATTTGGCATCCCAGGGTTGGGAGGGCTTGTTGTCGTAGCGGGCAATCCAGGCCGGTGCGTCGAAGACTTCCTGGGGTTCTCCAAAGCCCTCCATCATGAGGCGGATGGGGCGCAGCAGCCGTGCCACGTCTGGCATGGAGCCGATGTCCAGACACTGGCGATTGACGTCGCCTAGCGGAGGGCGTTTTGCCGCACGGATGAGCACCCCATGGTCGAGAGGTTGGAGTTCAGCGTAGGGGAGCCCTGTGCGAATGGCCTCCATTCCTCCCAACTTTTGAATGAGGTCGTCGCGCAGCAAGGTGAGCCAGTGCGCACCCAGAATATGACCTCGCATCCACATCCTCGCCGAATTATAGGCCGGATCGAAGCCGTGATAGCGAGGAAGGAGTTGATTGATTTCGCGGCGCACCTGGCTCTCATGAACGCCCATGTGCATGAAACCCCATCCCGCATTCCCTGACTGGAACGGAATGAGATTGGCAATCTTCCGGACCCACTCGAGAAAAGGGGCCATCCAAGATTCATCATCGGAAGGCGGCGGGGGAAATTCCATACGCAACAGGTTGACTGCATCAGGAAGGACCACGGGTTCCACCAAAGGGCCATCGCCCTCGAAAAAAAGCGAGTGGGTTCCCGGCTCTCCTCCAACCGCGCCCTGGCCGTAATGAACCCGATAGCCGTCCTCGTCCGTCGGACGGCCCCGCAGGTTCCGCAAATCCTTGGCTGTCTGCCGAGACGTCAGGGGCCGGAATTGACCGCTGTCCGCGACGTAGGTGCGCAAGGTCTCCGCCCCAACGTACGTCAGATAGGCCTCGATGGCGTCCGCACAGGCAGGGGCGCAATCTGGCAACGTCGCATCCAGAAAGAAATTGAGGACGAGCCCTGGACGGACGAGCACGAAATCCTTGTCCTTCAATCTCAATGTACGGGTGAGTATTTCCATGAATGAAGCCATTCCTCAGGGGCAGAGATCATTTCCGATGATGACGGGCGGATTCGTTTTGGCGTTGATCCCCAGCGCACTGCTCAGAGCCACATACTTGACTTGCTGTCCTTTACCCCAAGCGCAAGCAGACTCTCCCGAAGCGGTGACCCAGCCACCGCCTTTCTTGCGACGAATAGGTGTTCCTTCAGGGCAGCGGAACTTGAAGTCAAAGAACTGAGATGGGTTACCCCGAGCATCCAGCGAACAGGCATCGGGCCAACAAGTGCCTCTCAGAGCTTGCATCAACCGGCCCCAAACCTTCCGTCCTATCGTCGCCTCCGACGCTCCAGGGAACAAGCCCCCCTCCCTGACATCCGCCGAGATGCGTTGCGCGAGTCCCTTGCGCGTCATCCCGAGCGACTGGGGCGGATTGCAACGCACGTCATAGCCACGCTCTCCGCAAAGTTGGGGGGGATTGCCGCTACCCGCGTGTTTCTTCAGCGCCTCCTCGCAGCAGTCATGCTTCTTGTTGCCGAGCTCCATGCATGTGCTCTGCTTGTTGGCCTTCACATCCTTGTCGCACTTACACGCAATCTCCCGCAGTTTTTCCTCAGCGGTCTGAAGAGGAACCGCAGCCCCCTGCCCTTCTCCGGGAAGCGTCGCAGCGTTGGCGGGGCTTCCTCCGTTATTCGTCATCGCATCGCCCAGCAACTGGATGTTCTTCCCCTCCGCCTTGGTGTCCATCGAGCCGGGCGCGACCCACTCGGTCTTTCCGTGGGTCTGCCCCGAGACGACACCGCCTCCTTGAGCCTTGCTCGCCATGTCGCCCTTGCTCATGAAGTACGAGCCCTTGATGGCGACCTTGTGGCCTTCGATGAAAACCTTCTTGGTGCCCTTCGTGAGCCCCTCTCCGGACATCCCGACGTTGGGAAGCACGACGGGTACGAAGGGCGCGGGGGGCCCGGGCATCTTGCAGAAGTTGGGAGTCGTGGCGGGGGCCTTGCCATCACTGCCCTCCGTCACGGGTGTCTTGGGGGAGTTGACCGAGACCGTGCCCATGCTGGCACCTGCCTTTCAGCGACGTGGTCGAGATGGAGGAGCACCGCGGAGCGCTCTCCTCCGCGCGAGCTGGCCCACAACAGTGGCCGAGGCCCTCGCGCATAGTTCCTTTGTCCGGAAGCCACGGCCAGGCACGCCAACAACGGGCCCGTCGCCGCTCCGACATCCCCCCAGCAATCACTGGGTGTCACGTAGTCCGAGTGGTCCGCGAACGCCAACTGACACCGCAAGCTGGCGTAGGTGAACTCCTCGGTGCGATGGGGTTCACCGTTGAGGTCACAGTACATCGTGTCCGCCAACGGAGTGGGCGGGCTTCCCAGGACACTCGTCGCACCGGCGATGGCGTCGGAGAGCCCCCTGCCCACGTTGATGCCCTGCGTCCCGAAGTGATGTTCCTCACGCCGAGTCACCGCGGAGGCAATCCGAGCCAGCGGTGTCAGCCCCAGGTGACGCGTCACGCGCGACGAGGCCAGCAGACAGAAGCCCGCGCCTTCTCCCGGCGTGAAGCCGGAGCGATTGACAGGCGACTTCAAGAGTCCCCGCGCATCAAGCGACTCCAGCGTCTCGGCATCCAGGTACGAATCCACGCCGCCCACCAGGCAGAGGTCGGCCCGGCCAGACTGGAGGCACTTCCACCCACGCTCGAGCGCCATCAATCCAGCGGCATGCCCCTGGGGAAGCACCTCCACCTGGGTGAGATGAAGTCCCGAGGGTGCTACGTCGCGCAACCAGCGGGCCGGTGACTCGGCCTCCAGCCCCGACAAGGAAGCGCGAGCCTCGGACACCGCCACCATCGCCGCAAGCGACAAACGCTCCCGGGGCGACGGCCTCACCGGAGCCAGCGCCTCCTCCATGGCGCTCTTCGCCAGCGTCTCCACTCGCTTCACACCTCTCAGCTCGGCTGGCAGCAGGGAGTCCCTCGCCACCATCATCGGCTGGCCCCGCTGGTCAACCATGAAGGGGTGGTCCCCTCGACGACTGATGCCGGCTCGCACGGCCGCCGCCACATGGTGGGCCTTGAGTCCCACCGCGGTCCTCGCCCCCAGGGTGATGATGCCGATGTCCTGACTCATGCGGACCTCTGCATGGACAGGTACTCCTTCTGGTTGATGACCGTGACGTCCAGCTTGTCCGCGTCATGGTGACACGAGAGGCTGGTATGCCAGACCAGGGTGACCTGTGGCAGTTCCGGCTCCAGGATGACCGTGTGGAGGCGAGCACGATGCTCCACGCTCTTCCGCCCGAAGAAGGTCTTGAAGGCCAACCAGACCTTCGGCAGCTCGAACCCCAGTCGAGACCACCGGGAGAGATTGACCAACTCGACGCGCTCGCCTCCCTTCAGGAATCCAGGAACCTGCTGGTCCACGGGAGCACACTGGTGGAAGCGCTCGTCGAAGTCCTCCGGCAGCAATGGGAAACGCGTCTTCTTCCACCGCTCGTCGCACGTGCCCGCCAGTTCCCGACGAGGAGACCAATCGCTGGGGATGGCTCCCAATCCCGCAAGGGGAGGACGGTCCTTCCAAGAACGGATGAGGTGGCGAGGAGACTCCACGTTGGGCAGCGCCACCTCCCCGGAGTGGGAGGCCTGTGTGACGAAGCCAGTGCCCACGGGATTGTCAGGGTGGACGCGATGCTCCGCTGCATCCTCGGCCTTCCTGTCCCATCCTCCGAAGGCCCGCTCATAACAGACAGGAAGGGTGACGAAGGGCCGCGGAGCACTCATCGCCGGGCCACCGAGCACCGCTCGCTTCCACTCGCGGTCACCGAAGACGCGCAGTTGTTTCTTGAGCGCGCCCACTTGAAGCGAGACATCCAGGACGGTGGTGGGCTTGCCACCGGGAGCATGGGCCAGGGCATTGACGACGACATCCGTCGCCAGCTTGGGCGCCGTCAGGTCCATGACATGAAGCAGGCTGGAAGCACCAGGTTCCCCGCGATACGTCGGTAGCAACAGCGGCGGAGGCTGGGTCTCGCTCAGACAGGTGCGCTGATTCTCCTGGAGATCGTAGGTCCCCTTGACGACGACCACCCAGCGTTTGGCGCCGTCCTTGTCGAGGACCCAGGTTCGATCCGCCGCGAACGGGGTGTGGTTTTCGAGAGTCCACATGGCCAGACTCACCACCCTTCCAACAGCCCAGGAAGCGGGCGGGACGACAGGCTCAGGGCCCCGCTTCGCAGCGCGGCCAGCTCGCGGTTCTGTCTCGGAGAGAAGGCGCGCGTCTGAAGCCTGCAGGCCCCGCGACTGCGCAAGGCCAGCTCCAATGCATGGGCATGGCGTCGGCGCATGGGGCCCACCTCCAGCTCCGAGAGGAGCAGCTCCACGGAGAATGGCTTGCCTCGGAGGTAGCGCTGGCCCGCTGTGAATCCCTTGCGCTCGTTCTGCCACCAGGCGCGCACCGCCCCTGGATTGGGAATGGGCAGGGCATCCTCGGGTCGAGGCGTCAGGTCCGCGTCCAGGTCCTCCTCTTCCAGCGGGATGGGCTCCTCACGGGGAGACTCCTCGCGTTCGAGAGCGAAGCCGTCCTTCAGCGACAGGCCGGTGATGGCGCTGAAGGACTCGCCCGCCAGCGGGGCGAAGCGCGGATGCTCCAACCATTCGAGACAGGCTTCGGCCGCGGCGGGGTGGCCGCTGAAGCCCAGTGCCCATAGGACGTCCGCACGGAGGCGCTCCTCCCCCATCAGTCCCAGCAGTCGCGACAGTCCCGTGCTGTCTCCACCGAACCCCAGCAACAGCAATTGATGACGACTAGGCGACGCCTTGACCGAAGCCCCATCGAGGCAACGGTCCCAGGCCGAGCGAGCGCCCGCCATCAATCCCGCCTCGATGGCCGCATCGAGAACCTCGGGACGGGAGTCCCTCAACAAGCGTGCAAGCTGTATCCGCATCCGCTGCGGCGGGAGCACCTGCAAACAGCGCGAGGCCACGGCGAGAAGCCGCTCATCCGTGCCGCCCAGAAGCCCGTCCACGACGTCTGTCATGGGCGTGAGGTGGTGGAATGCGAGCACGTCCAGGGACATGGACAGAGGATCCGCGTTGGTGCGGGCCAACAGCGCCTTCAGGCGCCTCGCCATGGAATCCCCCTCACTCAACTCCCACGCACGCTGAATCGGAGGCCGAAGCTCCTCGGACCCCGCGGACAGGGCCTCTAACGGTCGCGTATTTCCAGGGGCCGCCAACAGAGCGAAGGTGGCGGAGAAAATCAGGGACGGATCTTCTGAGTCGAGCGAAGGCGTCAACAACAACTCGGCCACGGGCGCATCACCGACAACAAGGCCATCCAGGTGGGCCCGCAGCCGCCCCTCCAGCGAGAGGCTCTCCTCGAAGTTGAAATCCGGCGCATCCAGGGTCTGTTCCCACTGCGTCCAGAGAAAGGCGGCTTCGCTGAGGTGCTCCTCAAAAACATCCAGGAGGACGGCTTCCATGCGCACACCCACCAGACAGTGCCGGACACGGACGCGCCCCCCACCTCACCCGCTCATCTGCGGCTCGCCCCCATCCTCTTCGGACAAGTCTAGGATGGCCGCCGTCAGACCATCCCCTGGCATCCCGCGGACTGTCCGTCAAATGACAGGGAGGCCCATGAACGTCGGGCTGGCGCTCCTCATGCTTGGGCGCGAACCAGCTTGTCGACGGCTTCCAGTTCTTCTCGCAGCGATTCGCACTCCAGTCTGGAGAGCCCGAGTCCATCGATGGCATGAAGACACTCGCGAGCACGGGCCGGCTCATCCAGGGCCACGGCCAGCTCCACACGCGCCACGAGCGCCCTCGCCCGCTCAAGCGTCGTCCCGGCATCGGGCTTCCTCAGCGCGGCGTCGAGAACCTTCGCGGCGGTGGCGTCATCACTCTTGAAGTCACGAAGCCTCCGCGCGGTCTTCAGGGCCTTGCCCAGGTGCGTAGCGGAGGCGTCTTCGTCGTCACCGTAGCCATTCGGCTCATCGCGACGGATGAACATGACGCTGTTTCCAGACGGGTCGACGAGCGTGAAGCGCGTCTGCCCTTTCTTCATCCGGGTGATGCGTGGAATGCCTCGCACGGGGATCTTGCCGTATGCCTCGCGCAGCACGGCCGAGAAGCCCTCATGCAGCTTCTCCACCTCCTCCACGATGATGAGGCAGCAGCTATAGACCTCCTCGGGCTTCAACTCCTTCAAGCCGAAGAAGTGGAGGTGGGCACCCCCTCTGCGCGTCGCCGCGTATGGGTTTGGCGCGCGCTGCCGATACGTCACCTCGAAGCCCAGCCGGCCATAGAACTCGAGCGTCGGCTCCAACTCCACACAGGGGAGCGCCGGGATGCTGGCGTCATGCTTCATGGGGTGCCTCCCGCGCGACACGGGCCCGAAACTGGCCTCGACCCACTCGCGAACAGAAAAAACCTGTCACCATGACAGCCTCCTGTCAATATGACCGGAATGACTCCCTCTCAGGGAACATCGTGAGCAGGGAGGTCAGGCAGCGGCGATGACGCCTTCGTCGAGGAGCTGAGCGAGGATGCGGGCGGTATCCAGCCGCGTCATCCCGGACAGCGAGAAGAGGTCCTCGAACGTCACGGCGCCATCAATCTGCGCGAGCACGAAGCCCGCGCGGTGGTCCAGGCTGAGCCAGATGATGTCGTCCGGCTGGAGGCGCACGCGGGGCACGCGGCCCAGGTCGCCCAGCTTCGACTCCAGCATGGCCATCAGCATGCGCTCACTGCGGATGAGCAGCACATCCACGCGCGGGTCTCCCGGTGCCAGCTCCTGCGCCTTGAACAACAAGTCCACCGCGCCCGAGTGGTCATCCAGCTCCAGCAGGTCGGCCGCGCCGCGCAGCAACCGCTCCAGCTCGCTCTCCGTGATGGGGACACCGTACTCGTCGGTGTTGCCCTCGGGGACCCCGTACTCCTGCGTGGTGGGCTCGTCGCGAGAGAGCAGGTCCAACACGTCGCCCTCGGCCGGAGGTCCATCTCCCTCCGGAATCAGCACGCTGGGCGAGCGCTCCTCGTCCTCTTCATCCAGCGGACCGCCCTCGCCTTCCGCCCACGCCCCCCAGTCGCCATCCAGCGACGGCAGCGGTGTCCCTCGCGAGGACGCGCCCGCTGATGACGCGTCGAAGGGAGTCCCACGCCCCGAGGGCGTCGCCAGCGCGGCCAGACTCTCGCGCGCCCGGACATTGTCGGGGTCCAACACGAGCGCCCGCTCGAACAGCTTCTGCGCGCCCTGGGCGTCGCCACTCAGGCGCAGCCACTGTCCCGCTTCGACGAGCTGGTTGGCGCGCTGGGTGCTCATCTATCGCCCCGTGCCACTGCGCGCCGGCCCCCTGAGCTGGGCCAGGCACCCCGCCAGCAACTCACACGCGCGCCCCAGCGCCCCCACATCCTCCCCCGCGCGGACCTGCCGCGCATGCTCCAGCACCTGCTCCGCCCGAGGCACCGCGTCGACGGGAAGGCCTCCCCCACCCGGCAGCAGCCTCGCTCGCGTCAGCGCATCCATGACGTCACGAGCGAGCGAGTCCAGCTCCATGCGCTTGACCTTGAGGTCCTCGGAGATGCGCGCGGCCATGAGGTAGCCGCGCTGCTCGTCCATGATGCGCTTGAGCTCCTCTTCCGTGAGCCCGCTGGATGCGGTGACGGTGATGGACTGGCGAAGGCCCGTCTCCCTGTCTCGCGCGGAGACGGAGACGATGCCCTCCGCGTTGATGTCGAACGTCACCTCTATCTCCACCTGCCCGCGAGGCGCCTCGCGCAGCCCGGTGAGGACGAACTCGCCCAACAGCTCGTTCTGGTGCGCCAGCTCGTGCTCGCCCTGGAGCACCATGATCTTCACCAGTCGCTGGAAGTCCTTCGACGTCGCGAAGACCTCCGTCGCCGACGTGGGCACCGTCGTGTTCTTCGGGATGATGCGCCGCACGTAACCACCGGCGATGGCCACGCCCAGGCTCTGCGGCGTGACGTCCAGGAGCAGCAGCTCGCCCTCCTGCGCCAGCAGCGCGTGTGCCTGCACCGCGGCGCCCAGCGCCACCACCTCGTCCGGATGCACGCCCTTGCACGGCTCGCGACGGAAATAGCCGCGCACCGCCTCGATGATTTTCGGCATGCGCGACATGCCGCCGACGAGGATGACTTCCTTCAGCTCCGAGGCCCGCACACCCGCCTCGCCCAGCACCTCCGTGGTGATGCCCACCACGCGCTCGGCCAGGTCCGCCGTCAGGTCATCCAGCTTCTCGCGCGACAGCGCGGCCTGGAGGTGCAGCGCCGCGCCACCCCCGGGCGGCGTGCTGATGAACGGCAGGTTGAGCTGCGTCTCCTTCACGCTGGACAGCTCCACCTTCGCCTTCTCCGCCGCGTCCTTGAGCCGCTGCAACGCCATGCGGTCCTTGCGCAGGTCGATGCCATGCTCCTTCGCGAAGCCGAAGACGAGCCACTCGATGATGCGGTTGTCCCAGTCCTCGCCGCCCAGGTACGTGTCGCCGCCGGTGCCCACCACGTCGAAGACGCCCTGGTTGATCTCCAGCACCGACACGTCGAAGGTGCCACCGCCCAAATCGAGCACGGCCACGCGGCCATTCACGGTGCGGCTGAAGCCATACGCCAGCGCCGCCGCCGTGGGCTCGTTGATGATGCGCAGCACGTCCAGCCCGGCGATGCGCCCCGCGTCCTTGGTGGCCTGCCGCTGGGCGTCGTTGAAGTACGCCGGCACCGTGACGACGGCCTTGCTCACCGGCCTGCCGAAGTGCGCCTCCGCGTCCGCCTTCAGCTCCTGGAGAATCATGGCGCTGATCTCCGGAACCGACAGGTCCTTGCCCCCCATGCGGATGCGCAGGTCATCGTGCTGCCCCGGCACCACTTCGTAGGGCAGCGAGCGCAGCGCGTCCTGCACCTCGTGCGAGGAGAACTTCCGGCCGATGAGCCGCTTGGCCGCGTACACCGTCTCCTGGGGATTGGTGATGGCCTGACGCTTGGCGATGCCGCCCACCAGCCGCTTGCCATTCTTGGCCATGGCGATGACCGACGGCGTCAGCGCCTGGCCCGTGCGGTTCTTGATGACGACGGGCTGGCCGTCCTGGACGGTGGCGACGATGCTGTTCGTCGTCCCCAGGTCGATGCCTATGAGGGGTTCGGACTCAGCCATGAGAGAGCGTGCTCATCCTAGAACGTCCAGCGCAGCTTCTTGAGCGCCGCCTTGGCCTCGGCGTTGTCCGGGTCCAACTTCGCCGCGTCTTCATAGACGCGCTTGGCCTGCTTCTTCGCTCCCGAGTCGGCGAGTACTCGTCCCAGCAACAACTGGTGCTCGATTCGCCCTCCCTGAACGTCCACGGCGCGCTGTGCCAGGACGCGCACCTCGCCCGCATCCTGGCCCTGTTGAAGTCCCAGTCTGGCCGCACGGAAGGCGGCCTCCGCGTTCTGTCCATCCAGGGAATAGGCCAGCCGGTAGGCCGCGAGCGCCCCGACGTCGTCGCCGTGCTGCTCCAATTCCTTCCCTCGAGCCACTTCGACGGACGCGCGCTGCTCGTCGTGGCGGCGGCGCGCCTCCACCAGCAACGGCGGTACCTCGCGGTTCTTCGGGTCCAACGTCTGGACCTGGTTGAAGTCCTGGTAGGCCCGCTCCCAGTCGCCTCGGGCGACGGCCGCCTTGCCGCGCGCCACCAGCTCCGACAGCCGCACGTTGCGCGCCATGTACGGGTGCCGGGCGAGGCGCGCCTGCCGCTCCGCCTTCCGCGCCTCGGACGCCGCGTCCTGCACCGGAGGCGGCATCGACGGGGCGGGCGCCTGCAACGGGGACTCGAGGCGGAAGGGTCGCGGCGTGGGAGAGAACGGCATCAGCTCCTGGGTCGGGTCCGCCGTCGGAATGGGCGCGGGCGCGGGGGCGGGAGGCGTGGCGGCCGCGGAAGCCGTCGCGAGCGCCGGGTGCGCCTTGAGGTACGCGTCCCGCTTGTCCTGCTGGGTGAGGACGTTGTGGGCGTCCGTGAGCCTCCGGAAGATGCGCTCCATGCGCGCGCGGAAGCTGCCCAGGTTCTTTCCGAAGTAGCGGTCCGGGTGAAAGCGGCGCGACGCGTTGTAGTACGCCTGCTTCGCCTCGGCCGCCGGGGCGCCGGGGCGCAAGCCCAGGACGGCGAAGTGGTCCATCCCGTCCAGCGCCCGCTCCAGGTCGATGATCTCCTTCTTCCGCTCCGGCTCCAGGTCCACGTCCTCGGCCAGCGCGGCGTCCACCGCGGGAGCGGGCTGGTTTCGCTGCACCACGCGCGCGGGGACGATGGCGCCCTTGGCCCGCAGCGCGAGCAGCACGGCGATGGTGCGCGCTTCACCCAGGGTGGAGCGTGACAGCACCTGGTCGATGCGCTCCACCCGGCCGACGAGCGACAGGACGGACGACTCCTCCGAGGAGAGCTGGAGGCGCGCAAAGTCCAGGTTGGGCACCGTGGCGATGTGGTCCGTCCGGGCCCCCAGGCCGACAATCGTATTTGGCGCGCTCACAGGACGGTCCACGGATGGGTTGCCGAAAGGTCGAGCCTAGGTTTTGGGGACGCGGGGCGTCAAACACCCAGTGTCCCCGCCCAGGCCCCTGCCAGGGGAAAATCCAGACTCAGAGGGCGGTCAGCACCCGCTCGATGATGGCGAGGCTCTGATCCATCTCCTCCCGGGAGATGGTGAACGGAGGGGCGAAGCGGACCGTCCGCTCACCAGCCGCGTTGCCCAGCACCCCCGCCTCGCGCAGCTTGCCGAGCACCTGGGGCGCCTCCCGGTCCATCTCCAGGCCCACCAGCAGGCCCTGCCCCCGGACCTCCACCACACGGCCGGCCGGCAGCCGACCCTGAATCTCCCGCAGGCGGTCCAGGAAGTACGCGCCCTTGGACGTCACCTCATCCAGGAAGCCCGGCTGACGGATGACCTTCAGGGCGGCGTTGGCGGCGGCGGCGGCCACCAGGTTGCCACCGAACGTGGAGCCGTGGCTGCCCGGGGACAGGCTGGCGCCCACGTCCTCGCGGCACAACATGGCGCCAATGGGCAGGCCGTTGCCGAGCGCCTTCGCCATGCTGATGGCGTCCGGCTGGATGCCGTCGCGCATGAAGCCGAAGGGGATGCCGGTGCGGCCCATGCCCGTCTGGATTTCATCGACGAGGAGCAACAGGCCCTTCTCGTCGCACAGGGCGCGCAGCCCCTTGAGGAAGCCCGCGGGAGCCAGGCGCACGCCACCCTCGCCCTGGATGGGCTCCACCAGGATGGCGGCGGTGGCGGGACCGATGGCGCGGCGCACGGCGTCCACGTCACCGTAGGGCACGTGCTGGAAGCCCGCCGGCAGCGGCTCGAAGCCCGCATGGTACTTCGGCTGCCCCGTCGCGGTGACGGTGGCGAGGGTGCGGCCGTGGAAGCTGCGCTCGAAGGTGATGACCTCATAGCGCTCCGGGGTGCCCCGGTCCTTCATCACCTTGCGGGCCAGCTTCAGCAGCGCCTCGTTGGCCTCCGCGCCGGAGTTGCAGAAGAAGGCGCGCTGGAACCCACTCCACTCACACAGCTGCGCCGCCAGGTCGATCTGCGGCTGCGAGTAGAACGCGTTCGACACATGCCACAGCGAGTCCAGCTGCGCGTGCGCCGCCGCCACCAGGTCCGGATGACAATGCCCCAGCGCGCACGTCGCCACCCCGCCGATGAGGTCCAGATACTCACGGCCATCCGCGTCCCACACGCGCGTACCCCGACCTTTGACCAGGACGATGGGCTGCTGCTTGTAGTTCTGCAGCAGGTGGCTCTTGGCCTTGGAGATGAGGGTGTCGTTGGAAGTCGAGTCGGCGGCGGAGGGCACGGGCTGCGGCAAGGCTGTCTACCTTCCTTGGTGGTGAGGGAGCGGCTGCGAACGCGCCATATACCGCGCTAGAGGATGTAGCGCGACAGGTCCTCGTCCTGGACGATGGAACTCAAGCGCTCACGCACATAATTGCCGTCCACCTGGAAGTCTCGAGGCCCCAGCTCACTGGCGGCGAAGGACACCTCGTCGAGCAGTCGCTCCAGCACGGTGTGCAGGCGGCGAGCGCCGATGTCCTGCGTGCGCTCGTTCGCCTGCTGGGCGATGCGCGCCAGCTCCGTCACCGCGTCGTCGGTGAAGGACAGGCGCACGCCCTCGGTGTGGAGCAGCGCGGTGTACTGGCGCAGGAGGGAGTTCTTCGGCTCGCGGAGGATGCGGATGAGGTCGTCACCGGAGAGCGGCTCCAGCTCCACGCGGATGGGGAAGCGCCCCTGCAGCTCCGGAATCAAGTCGCTGGGCTTGGAGACGTGGAAGGCGCCCGCGGCGATGAAGAGCATGTGGTCCGTCTTCACCATGCCGTACTTGGTGTTGACGGTGGAGCCCTCGACGATGGGCAGGATGTCGCGTTGCACGCCCTCGCGCGAGACGTCCGGGCCGCCGCTGCCCTTGGCGCCCTCGCGGCTGGCGATCTTGTCGATTTCATCGATGAAGACGATGCCGCTCGACTCGGCGCGGACGACGGCCTCGCGCTGCACGCGGTCCGGGTCCACCAGCTTCTGGGCCTCTTCCTGACGCAGCAGTTGCAGTGCCTCTGGCACGCGCACGCGACGTCGACGCGTCTTGCTCATGCCCGGCATGTTCTTGAAGAGGTCCTGCAGGTTGACGCCAATCTCCTCCATGCCCTGGCCGGAGAAGCCGCGCATGAACGTCTGCCCGCTGTCGCTCGTCTCCACGTCCACGTACTGGTCATCCAACGTGCCCGTGCGGAGCTGGGCGCGGAGCTTCTCCCGCTCGGACTCTCCCAGGCGCTGCGGCGCGGGCGGAGGAGGCGGCGGGGGCGAGAAACCGAAGGGCGGCGGCGGGGGTGGAGGAGGACGGGAACCGCTGTGGAGCAGCTCCATCAACCGGTCCTCGGCCAGCTCCTCGGCACGGGGGCGGACCTTCTCTGTCTCCTCCTCGCGCACCAGGGCGATGGCGTTCTCGACGAGGTCGCGAATCATCGACTCCACGTCGCGGCCCACGTAGCCGACCTCGGTGAACTTGGAGGCCTCCACCTTCACGAAGGGCGCCTGCGCGAGCTTCGCCAGCCGGCGGGCAATCTCCGTCTTCCCCACGCCGGTGGGGCCAATCATGATGATGTTCTTCGGGTGGATTTCGTCGCGCAGGTCGTCGTTGACCTGCTGACGGCGCCACCGGTTGCGCAGGGCGATGGCCACCGCGCGCTTGGCGGCGTTCTGCCCGACGATGTAACGGTCCAGCTCGCTCACCACCTCGCGAGGCGTGAAGGCGGACGGCTTGCGCGATTCGGCCACGGGGTGGCTCCTAGAGCTCTTCGAGGGAGATGTTGGAGTTGGTGTAGATGTCGATTTCGCCGGCGATGGAGAGCGACTCCCGCGCCACGTCGCGAGCGGGCATCTGCGTGTGCGCCATGAGGGCGCGCGCGGCGGCGAGCGCGTACGGGCCTCCGCTGCCCACCGCGGCGATGCCGTAGTCGGGCTCAATCACGTCGCCGGCGCCGGAGAGGATGAACGTCTTGTCCTTGTCCGCGACGACGAGCAGGGCCTCCAGGCGGCGCAGGAATCTGTCGGTGCGCCAGTCCTTGCCCAGCTCCACGCAGGCGCGCGCCATGTTCTTCTGGTGCTCCTTGAGCTTGCCCTCGAAGCGCTCGAAGAGGGTGAAGGCATCGGCGGTGCTGCCCGCGAAGCCGGCGAGCACCTGGCCGTCGCCCAGCTTGCGGACCTTCTTCGCCGTGTTCTTCATCACCGTCTTGTCGAGGGAGACCTGCCCGTCGCTGGCGATGGCGACCTTCCCGTCACGCCGCACACAGAGGATGGTGGTTCCGTGGAACATGGAGCGGGTTTAACAAGCCGCGCCCCGCGTTTCCAAGGAACACCGCCTGCCTGTCCGCTCCCGCACCGTTTCCTCGTGCTTTCGGAAGCGGCGCGCGCCTCACGCCCGGGGATGGGCGGCGTCGTAGACCTGCTGGAGCTGCTCCCAGCTCACGTGGGTATACCGCTGCGTGGTGGACAGGCTCGCGTGGCCCAGCAGCTCCTGGATGCTGCGGATGTCCGCGCCCCCGCCGAGCAGGTGCGTGGCGAAGGAGTGACGCAGCGCGTGCGGACTCACCTTGCGCGCCAGCGCGCACTTGAGCACGTGCGCGTCCAGGTGCCGCCGGATGCTCCGGGGCGTCAGCCGTCCCCCTCGGAAGTTGAGGAAGATGGCCTCCGGCGCCTGGTTCGGCTTCGGCTCCGCGAGCAGCTCTCCGCGCCGGGCGAGGTACGCCTCCAGCGAGCGGATGGCCTGCGCGTTGACGGGCACGAGGCGCTCCTTGCTCCCCTTGCCCATGACCCGGACGATGCGCCCGCTCCGGTCCACGGCGAGCAGGTCCAAATCACACAGCTCGCTGATGCGAAGCCCGCCGCCGTAGAGCAGCTCCAGGATGGCCTTGTCGCGAAGGCCCAGCACCGTCTTCAAGTCGTGCACGTCCAGGAGGGCGAAGACCTCCTCCACCGGAAGCACCTTGGGCAGCGCCTTGGGCAGCTTGGGGCTCTTCACCAGCTTCGCGGGACTGGCGGGCAGGAGCTTCTGGCGCACCAGGTACTTGTAGAAGGACTTGATGGACGCGAGCCGGCGGGCGCGGCTGGCGGGGGCATGGTCCACGCTCAGCGTGCCCAGGTAGCCGCGGATGGCGGCGTGGGAGCCGGCCAGGAGCGAGAGCTTCATCCGCTCGACGAGGTAGCGCTCGTAGTCCACCAGGTCGATGAGGTAGTTGCGCACCGTGTGCGGCGACGACCCCTTCTCGTCCTCCAGGTGGACGCGGAACTTCTCCAGCAGCGGCGAGAGGGTCGTCATGGCGAGGCCAGCGTAGGGGGCCCGGAGAGGCTCGCAAGATTCCGGGCCCCGCGAAACCCCTACTTCGTCGGCGCGGCGGGTGGCACGGCGGGAGCAACGGGCGTCGGCGCGGGCAGCAGCGCGACACACGTGGCGTCCGACAGCCAGGACTTCCCACACATCCACGTGAGGACAGGGTTGCGCACCTGCCAGAGCAGCACGAAGAAGATGAGCGCTCCGAGCCCGAACCGCGCCCAGCCGGACAGCCCCTCCGTCTCGCCATCCTCGTCCTGCTGGGCGAGCATCGCCGGACGAATCATGTCGCGACGGTCCACGCGCGCGCCCTTGGGGAGCCGGGGACGCCGAGTCACCAGCGTGGACAGTCCGTGCGTCAACATCAGGCGGTCATTGAGCGCCCAGCCGGAGCCCTCCAGGAGCAGCGCCAGGTTGCGCCGACGCAGCTTCAGCCAGCCGAGCAGTCCCGCTGGCGCCATGACGACGATGGCGATGAGGGACGTGGCGGTGATGACGTCCCCCATCGTCAACGACTTCACCTGCGTGACGATGAACGCGAAGGACGAGCCCAGCGCCGCCGCCGCGATGCTGCCCGCCGCGATGACGCCCGCGAGTCCACCGGGAGACGGGGCCGGGGCCGCCGCCGGGGCAGGAGCCGGAGCGGGAGCCGCCGCCACGGTCTGCGCGTAACCCTGCTCCAGCGTCGAGTCGAAGGTCTTCTCCCCCGCCGACGCGAGCCCTTCAATCTTGCCGGTGATGAACGAGGCCATGCGCGTGAAGGGCATGGTCATCGACTCCCACAGCGACACGGGCTGGCGGACGATATGCGTCACCGTGGCGTCGTGCTCCTGGCCCTCCACGTCGTAGAAGACGCCGCGCTTGCCCACGATGAGGTCCGTGCTCCGACCGCGCGTCACGGGCACCGCGACTTCGTAGCCGGGCGTGCCATCCTTGGGAGCGACGAGCACGTAGAGGATGCACGTGGTGCCCTGGCTCGTCAGCGCCGCGTGCTCCGCGCGGTTCTTCGCGAGCACCGACAGCGTGTACTTGCGCCCACCGAGGATGAGCGTCCCCTTCTCCATCAGCGCGGGCGCCTTGGGGAGATAGAGGTTGGGCATGCTGATGAAGTTGTTGGCGAACACCAGGAGCCAGCGCTGGTAGAGCACCAGGCGCTCCAACTCGACGATGGCGGCCAGCGTGGGCGCCAGCGCGAGGTCCGCCTGCGAGGCCGCGTCGATGGCGTCCAGGTCCGTCGGCGACACGGTGGCCAGTGAGTCGGCCAGCTTGTGCACCGGGTTGGCGTCACGCGCGGCGAACCACGCGAGCACCGCGTCCGCCTTGGCCACCAGTTCGCGCCACGCCGTGTCCGACAAGCGCTCCGAGTCACCCGTCACCGGAGTAGCGACATCGCGACGGAAGGCCTGGAGCTGCTCGTAGGAGGGACCGCGCAGCAGCTTGGACCACTCCAGCACGCCCGACGCGTCAGGCATGGCGATGGGCAGGTCGCCCGCGGCCTTGCCCAGCGCGGCCGTGTCGCCCAGCGAGCTCTCCACCCGCTCCGCGCGCAGCCGCAGACTCGCCGCCGCCTCCGGCTGCACCGCCACCAGTCGGCACTGGAGGAAGTAGGTGTCCAGCAGCGGAGCCACCTCGCGGATGCGACGCGCGCGCGTCTCGCTGTCCTCGCCCCACACGAAGACCTCGCCGCGCTTGCCCACGTGGGACAGCAGGGCCTCGCGAGCCTCACGGAAGCGCTGCAACATCGGCTTGTCCACACCCGCCTCGCCCGAGCGGTTCTTCAGCTCGGGGAAGGACGCCATGACGTCCTTGGCGAGCGGGCGCAGCGACTCCGGCAGGCGCTCCGGGGCGATGATGCCATCGCCGTTCTGCCCGGACTTGCGCAGCTCCTGGTCGCTCGCGCGCACCTGGGCCAGGGAGATGCGTCCCATGTCGGGCGCGCCCACCGTGCGCAGAATCATCTCCGCCGCCACGCGCAGGGACGCCGCATCCGCGGACAGCGCGCTCAGCTCCAGCACGTCACTGCTGGCGTCCGCGCCGCGCCTGTCCTTCAAGTGCTTCGCGGCCCAGGCCACGGCGGCGCGAACCTCCGCGACGCGGATGCGGGTATTGCCGTCCGTGTCCAGGAACTTGAGGAAGGCGGGGTCGCAGCTCAGCCCCTCCAACGGACACGCCGTGGCGATCCACTGCGTCTCGGGAATGGTCGCTGCCTCCACGAGCACGTCGAAGGAGGGAATGTCGACCTGGAGCGAGCCGCCATAGCGGCGATAGGTGAGCGGAGTCGAAGTCATACAGGCGGCGGACCTAAGCACACCCGACGTCACCTCGCACGGCTCCGCAGCAGCGTCACTTCATGCGGCCAGCCGCTCGGCTTTCACATGGGACCGGGTGTCTCGACACCCGGACGACGGCGCGAGCCAAGGCACCGGAACGACACGCCCATGCGAGTGGCGAGTCCCCTGCAATCGGCGCGGCGGCACACCAGCCCTCCACCCCGAAGGGGAGACGATGCACACCGCCGCCGAATACGACGACCGCTTCCACCTGAGCCGCAAGCGCTACTACCAACTGCTCGCGCTCTCCACCCTCTGGTTCACGGTGAACGAGACGCCGCTGCTGCCCATTGGTCTGCTCTTCGCCCTGCGCTTCGTGGGGGCGAACTACGAGACGACGTTCTTCCACTCCCTGCGCACGGGCCGGAAGGTCGCCCTCGCCTGCCTGGGCCTGGCCCTGTTCTCCCTGCTCCTCTTCGGGCCCCACGCGGGCTTCAGCGTCGGGCCCGGAGGCGTGAGCTTCGACCTCACGCTCCGGTGAACCCGCAGCAACAGACGACTACGGCAGGGCCGACACGCTGTAGACACCGGCCTTGGGGCCCTGGGCGATGATGTACACGGCGCGCGCGTCGTCCTTGCCACCGAAGTACACCGGCACCTGGACGCCCTGGTCCAGCGGCTTCCGCGCCTGCGTCTTCGCGTCGTACACGGCGATGTCGTACGTGTCCGAGTCCATCCGCGCCGACGTCGCCAGCACGCGCTGCCCATCCGCGGACAGCTTGTAGCTGAAGATGCCCTGGAGCCACGTCTTCGGGTCCTCCTTCTGCGGCAGCTCCAGCGCCTTGAAGTCGCACGCGCGTCCGTTGCGGATGCAGTTGGCGCGGAACACCACCTGCCCGTTGCCCGGCACGAAGCCGTAGCCGAAGACACCCCGGTGCACCTTCTCCGCCTTCTCCGCGCCCAGCGGATAGAGCATCAGGTCCACCGAGTACTCCGGCTTGAGGAAGCGCGAGAGGAAGGCCACGTAGCGCGCGTCCGAGCCCCACACGAAGTTGGGCACGCGGTCCCCGACCCGCTTCGGCGCGCCATCCGGCAATGAGGCCACGGCCATCAACCCCGCGCGCGCCGTCACGTCGTACTTGTCCAGGAAGCCCACCGCCTGCGAGTCCGGGGAGAAGGAGAAGATCTCCACGCGCTCGCCCACCTTGCGGCCGGGGCCACCGGAGGCGGGGCCCACGTACAAGTCACCCGGCACGTCCGGCTTGCCGTTCTCCGAGCGCGCCAGCCACTTGCCATCCGGAGAAAACCCGAAGGCCTGCGCCGCCACGGCCAGCCGCTTCGGCTTCTGCGCCGGCAGCTCCGCCAGGTACAAGTCGTAGAGGCCGCGCACCGACTCGCTGCGCACCTGGAAGGCCACGCGCTGGCCATCCGGAGACACGGCATAGTCGCCCACCTGGTCCGCCAGCTTGCGCGGTGCCTCCTCGGGCTTGTCCACCGACACCGCCGCCAGTCCACCCGCCGCGGTCAGCCGGCGCTTGAGCAGCAGCGTCTTGCTGTCGGAGGTGAACTGCGCGGTGCTCACCTCGGCCGCCACGTCGACGAACGGCCCCGAGGGCAGCGGCCCCAGCTTCAGCTTGCCGCCGTCCACGAAGGCCAGCTTCGTCCCGTCCGGGGACGGCAGCATGTAGCTGACCGCCGTGCCCAGCACCGACGGCTCCGCCTTCGGGTCATCCAGCACCGCCACGTTGAGCGTGCCGGACTGCGAGGCCGGGTTGTAGCCCGTGAGGTACAGCGCGTGCTTCGAGTCCGTCGAGAAGAGAAGCCCGCCCGGCACGTTCGTCACGCTGTCGCCCAGCTTGCGAGGCTCGCCCCCGTCCACGGCCACCACGTACAGCGCTCCGAGCAACATCTGCGGAGGCACGCCATCCAGCCGGGGCTTCTGCCCGTTCAGCAGATAGGTGGCGAAGCGGCCATCGGACGTCAGCCTCAGGTCCGCCGCGCGACCCGCGGCCAGCAGCAAGCCCTGCCCCGCCCCAGCGGGCGCGCCCCGTCCCGCGCTGCTCGGCGCGGATGCACGGCTCGGCGCCGCGGACCCACTCGAGGCCGGCGTGGCGGCGGGCGCACCCGACTTCGCGCCGCTGTCCTCGCCCTTCTTGCACCCCGTACCCGCCAGCATGAGCGAGGCCACCAGCCCCGCGCCCAGAAGTCGTCCCAGCCTCGGCCGCATCATGCGCTCCTCTGCTCCTCAAGCTCCGGGGTGCCCGACGTGGGGACACCCGCGTGCGGCAGCCACGCCGCCAGGTCCTGCTTCGCGCGGGCCGAGTACGCCGCCCGCTTGTCCGCCTTCTTCATCCGCCCGGTCAGCGGCGGGAAGAGGCCATAGATGATGTTGGAGGGCTGATGCGGGTAGTCCGGCGGGTGCGCTTCGCCCGTCACATGACGGAACAGCGAGCCCAGCGCCGTCGTCGCCGGGGGCGGCACCCACTCCTTCCCGCTCAGCCGCGCATGCAGCGCCAGCGCCACCAGGTAGCCGCACGCCGCGCTCTCCACATAGCCCTCCACGCCGGAGACCTGCCCCGCGAAGAACACCCGGGGCTCCGTCTTCAGGGACAAGTCAGCCGACAGCAGCCGGGGCGAGTCGATGAAGGTATTGCGGTGGATCTGCCCCATCCGGAGGAACTCCGCGTTCTGCAGGCCCGGGATGCAGGAGACGAAGATGCGCTTCTGCTCACCCCACGTCAGGCGCGTCTGGAAGCCCACCATGTTCCAGGACGTGCCAGCGCGGTCCTCCATGCGCAACTGCACCACCGCGTGGGGCTCCTGGCCCGTGCGCGGGTCCCGGAGTCCCACCGGCTTCATCGGCCCATAGGCCAGGGTGTCGTCGCCGCGTTCCGCCATGACCTCGATGGGCAGACAGCCTTCGAAGTACTTCGGTTCCTCGAAACTGTGCGGAACCACCTTCTGCCCCGCCTTCAGCTCGGCGATGAAGCGGTAGTACTCCTCCCGGTTCATCGGCAGGTTCAGGTAGTCGTCCCCGCCGCCCTTGCCGTAGCGGCTCTGCCGGAAGGCCACCGTCAGGTCGATGGAGTCCCCGGAGAGGATGGGGGCGATGGAGTCGTAGAAATAGAGCTTCTGCCCCACGTGCCGCTCCAGCTCGCGCGTGAGGGCGTCCGACGTCAGGGGTCCGGTGGCCACGACGACGGGGCCCTCCTCCGGCAGCGTCTCCACCTCGCCCGCCACGAACTCCACGCCCGCCTGGCGCAGCAGGGCGTCGGTAATCGCCTTGGAGAAGCCCTCGCGCTCCACCGCCAGCGCGTCTCCGGCGGGCACCCGGTGGGCATCCGCGCTGCCCAGAATCAGCGAGCCCAGCGAGCGCAGCTCCGCGTGCAGCAGGCCAATGGCGCTCTCCGGGTTGTCCGAGCGCAGCGAGTTGCTGCACACCAGCTCCGCGAGCTGATCCGTCTTGTGCGCCGGAGAACGCTTGTGGGGCTTCATCTCGCGCAGCACCACCGGCACGCCCCGGCGGGCAAGCTGGTATGCGCACTCCGTACCGGCCAGGCCGCCGCCAATCACCGTCACCCGCTGCTGCTTCACGTCCGCCATCCTGTTCCTCCCGGGAGCGCCGAGCGCAAGCCCGTCAGCGAACAGTTAGCAGGACTGGCACGCCCTGTCCCACTCGCGAAGCCATGGGCGTCAACCCGGTGTCCTGTCCAGGGCCCCATGTCCGGCAGCCTGCTCCCCGAGCCACCTTCCCCCCCGGTGGGAAGGCGCGGTTTCCCCACCTGGGTTGAACCCCTACGTTTCTCGCGTTCATCGCTCGAGGCAGCGTTCATCCGAGCGAGCGCACAACGCACTCGAAGACAGCAACACGGAAACGAGGCCACCATGAGCCGAGCCCAAGACTTGCTGAAGGTTCGCGAGATTCTTCAGCGCCGCAGGCGGGACATCCTCACCACCAGCAGCGGCACGCACCGGGAGCTGACCGCGCTCAAGGACCAGGAGAGGGATCCCGAGTACGAGGAGAACGCCCAGTCGGAGCTGGCGGACTACACCCTGTCCAGCCTGATGGAGGCCCAGCGCCGAGAGGTCATGCTCATCGACGCCGCGCTGCTGCGCATGGACACGGGCGTCTTCGGTGAGTGCGTGGACTGCGGCCTGGAGATCTCCATGGACCGCCTGGAGGCCATGCCCTTCGCCATCCGCTGCGCGGAGGACGCCGAGCAGCACGAGCAGGACATTCGCGGCGGACACTACGCGACGCCGTCGCTGTAGCCCGGCTTCGCTGACGTGACGGGCGGGCGCTCCCTGGTTCCGCCGGGGAGCGCCGCGCGTTCAGTCGCCCTCTTTCTTGAGGACGACGAAGCGGTAGTTCTCCAGCTCGTTCTGTCCCGCCGTGTAGAGCACGCTCAGGAGCATGTCGTAGGGGACCTTTCGGTCCGCGATGACGGACAGCTCCTTGCTGAAGGGCGCCTGCGGGTTGCGCTCGGCGATGTACTTCAGCTTCTCCACTTCCTTCTTGAACCGCGCGTCGAGCGGGAGCACCAGCCGGCCCTGGAGGGCCTCGGCGGGGAGCTGACCGTTCACCAGGCGCAGCACCTCACGCTCACCCACCAGCACGCTCTTGGACGTAATCGTCACGGCGATGGTGTCCTGCGGCGTGGCGCGGGTGGTGGAGATGGGCGGCCGCACGTCCTCGGACGCCGTCACCGCGGCGGAGGACGAGGCGAAGGACTTGAGCAGGAACACCAGGAGGATGGTCATCATGTCCATCATCGCGGTGATGTTCAGCTCCTTGATCTCCCCCGCCGCGTCGCGCTCCTTGCGCTTCTTGCGCGCCAGGGCCCGGCGATAGCGCAGCCGCGCCAGGGCCTCCTCGTCGACGGCGTCCGGCACGGGCGACATGGGCTCGGAAGACGACATGGCTCAGGTCCCCGCCAGGGTGACGTCGGGGAACAGCAACCGGCGCTGGGGGCCCAGTTCCTCGCGCAGCGCATCCATCGTCTGGATGAGCGCCTCGTAGGGCACGTCCGCGTCCGCGCCGACGATGACCTTCGTCTCCTTGGGAAACTCCGTCTTGATCTTCACCATCCACGCGTTGAGCGCGGCGTAGTCGTAGTCGCCCGCCGCGTTCGTCGGCACCGTGGGCGCGCCGCCCTCACCGAGGATGGCGTTCTCGCTGCTGACGAAGTGGCCCTTGCGGGAGATGAGCACGGACAGCGTGAGCTTCGGCTCGTCGGAAGGCGAGTCCGGCGTCATCCCCGTGGACGGCGCGCCGTAGCCCGGCGCGCTCACGTTGAGGATGCCGAACGAGGTCAGCCCCGTGATCGACAGCAGCATGAAGATGATGAGGTTCATGAGGATGTCGAGGTACGGGACGACGTTCAGCTCGCCCGACTCTTCTTCCTCGCGGACCTTCAGCTTGCGGCGGGAGTAGTGGAACGCCATGGCGCGCGCTCGCCCCGCCCTACGACGCGCGGGCTTCGAGCTCCGTGGAGGCAGGGTCCACACTGCCGCGACGCGACAGGAGGTTCTCCAGCTTCAGCGCGTTGAGCTCCAGGCTCTCCACCATGCTCTTCGCGTACGACGTGAGGAACAGGTGGAAGATGATGCACACCACCGCGATGGAGAGCGCGAAGGCGGTGTTGTTCATCGCCTTGGAGATACCGTCCGACAGCAGCCGCTGCTTCTGGTCCGCCGGCACGTCACCGAGCGCCTGGAAGGTGCCGATGAGGCCGAAGATGGTGCCCACCAGGCCCACCAGCGTGGCGATGTTCGCCAGGGACCACAGCCAGGGGATGCGCTTCGAGACATGCGGGCTGTGCTCGATGATGGCCTCCTCCACTGCCTTGGCCACCTCGATTTCACCCCGGTTCGCGTTCACCAGCCCCGCGCGGATGATCTTGGCCAGGGGCGCGGTGGGCGCCATGCCGCACACCTTCACCGCGCGGTCCAGGTTGCCGCCCCGCACCAGCTTGGAGATCTGCTCCATGAAGGGCGCCGGGTTGAGGTTGTAACGGAACACCAGCGTGACGATGCGCTCGATGGACACCGCCAGCGCGCATGCCAGCCAGAACAGGTTCACGAACATGAACGGACCGCCATCCTTGAAGAACTTGATGACGGAGTCCGTGACGCCGAGCTTTCCGGCGTCCGCGGCCGCGAGGCTCGCGTTGACCAGCAACTCGCTGACCACCGAGGAAATCATTGCCCGGGTTGTAGGGCGGGCCCGCCGAAGCTGTCAAGCCACGGACGGGCCAGCCCCCCGTAAACACTTGGGTTTTCAGGCCGCCGACGACGTTCCCGGGTCCGTGGGGGCACCTGCCTGCTCAGCGACCTCCCGCCGGTAGCCGCACTCCTTGTTCGGGCAGGCGACGAACGCGCCGTCCCGCTTGGAGAACTTCTGCAGGAGGTACGGCGACGCGCAGTCCGGGCACGCCTCCGCCAGGGGCCGGTCCCACGCGGCGAAGCGGCAGTCCGGGTAGCGGTTGCAGCCGAAGAAGATCTTCCCGCGGCCGCTGCGGCGCTCGGTCAGGTAGCCCTGCTTGCACTCCGGGCACCCCACGCCGATGGAGATGGGCTTGGACGTCTTGCAGTCCGGGTAGCCCGAGCACGCCATGAAGCGGCCGAACCGGCCCCGCTTGATGACCATGGGCTTGGTGCACTTCTCGCACAGCTCGTCCGTCGTCTCTTCCTCGACGATGACGATCTTCCCCTCGGCGTCCCGCTTGAAGTCCTTGGTGTTCTTGCAGTCGGGGTAGTTCGAACAGGCGAGGAAGTGCCCCATCTTTCCGAACTTGATGACGAAGTGGTTGCCGCACTTCTCACAGGCGATGTCGGTCTTGATCTCCTCGCGCTTGACGTCGCGCATCTCCGCCTTCGCCTTCTCGAGCGTGTCCTTGAAGGGCCCGTAGAAGTCGCGCAGCACCGACACCCACTTCGCTTCGCCCTCGGAGATCTGATCGAGCTTCTCCTCCATCGTCGCCGTGAAGGTGACGTCCAGCTCATGGGGGAAGTGCTTGACCAACATCTCGTTGGTCATCTGCCCCAGGTCCGTGGGCCGGAAGCGGCTCTCCAGCTTCTCCACGTACTTCTTGTCCTGGATGGTGGACAGAATCGCCGCGTAGGTGGACGGGCGGCCAATGCCCTTCTCTTCCAGCTCCTTCACCAGCGTGGCCTCGCTGAAGCGCGGGGGCGGCTGGGTGAAGTGCTGCTCGTGCAGGATCTTCTGCAGGCCCAGCTTGTCGTTGTCGTTGAGCAACGGCAGGTCGCCCACGGCGTCGGCGCCATCCGCGCCCTCTTCGCCCGCGGCCTTGGCCTTCTCCTTCTCCGACTCCTCTTCCGGCGTCAGGCCCGCGCCGTACACCGCGAGGTAGCCGGGGAACTTCAGCGTGCTGCCGGAGGCGCGGAACGTGGCCCGGCCCGCGGCGATGTCCGCGCTCGTCTGGTCATACACGGCGGGCTTCATCTGGCACGCCACGAAGCGGTTGTAGATGAGCTCGTAGAGCCGGAACATGTCCTGCTCGTCCATCGCGTCGAAGAAGGGACGCACCCGCTCCGGCGGGTACTCCAGCGACGTGGGGCGGATGGCCTCGTGCGCGTCCTGCGCGCTCTTCCGCGACTTGTAGACCACGGCCTCTTCCGGCAGGTACTCCGCGCCGTACTTGGAGCCGATCATCTCCCGCACCTGCTTCACGGCGTCGTCCGACAGACGCGTGGAGTCCGTGCGCATATAGGTGATGAGCGCCGTCTGGCCTTCCTCGCCGAGGGGCACGCCCTCGTAGAGCTTCTGCGCCAGCGTCATCGTCTTCTTCGCGGTGAAGGACAGCCGGTTGGCCGCCTCCTGCTGGAGCTTGGAGGTGATGAAGGGCGCGGGCGCGTTGCGGCGCCGCTCGCGGCGGTCCACCTTGGACACGGAGAACGCGGCGTCCTTCAGCTCGTTGACCAGGCCCTCGGTGATGGCCCGGTCCTTCAGCTCCACCTTCTTGCCGTCGACCTTGGACAGCTTGGCCTTGAACGGCGGCGGGCCGGAGGGGCCCTCCAACAGCGCGTCCAGCGTCCAGTACTCCACGGGGACGAAGGCCTTGATCTCCGCCTCGCGCTCCACGATGAGCCGCACCGCGACCGACTGCACGCGTCCGGCCGACAGGCCCCGGCGGATCTTCTGCCAGAGCAGCGGCGAGATTTGATAGCCCACCAGCCGGTCCAGGATGCGACGCGTCTGCTGCGAGTCGTAGTTGTCCTGGTTCAGCTCGCGCGGCTGGGCGATGGCCTCCTGGATGGCCTTCTTGGTGATTTCGTTGAAGGTCACCCGCATCGCGTCCGGATGCGCCAGCTCTTCCTTGATGTGCCACGCAATGGCCTCGCCCTCGCGGTCGGGGTCCGTGGCCAGGAAGACCTTGTCGGCGGACTTCGCCATCTTCTTCAGCTCGTTGAGCACCTTCTCCTTGCCCTTGATGACCTCGTACTCGGGCTGGAAGTCGTGCTCCACGTCGACGCCAATCTTGCTCTTGGGCAAATCCTTCACGTGCCCCACGGACGCCTTCACCGTGTAGCCGGAGCCCAGGTACTTCTTGATGGTCTTCGCCTTGGCGGGCGACTCCACGACGACCAGGTAGTGCGGCCCCTTGCCGCGCGGCGTGGCCTCTTCCTCGGCGTCCGCGTCCACGGCGGGCAGCGAGTCGTCATCACCCTTCTTGGTGGTGCGCCGGCGGGCCGCGGTCTTCTTGGCCGCGGCCTTCTTGGCCGCGGGCTTCTTCTTGGCCGCAGTCTTCTTCTTGGCGGCCGTGCGACCGGTCGCCTCGCGGGGCGCCTTCTCCTCGGTCGCCTCGGTCTCTTCCGCCTTCTTCTTCGTCCGCGTGGCCATGACTCTCCTACCTAGATCTTCTCGTACAGCCTGCCCGGGTGCTGGACGACCAGCCCCGTCATCTCCAGCTCCACCAGCGCGCTGACGAGCGCCGCGGGTGAGAGGGTGCTCCCGGTCAGCACCTCATCGAACGTCCGGGGAATCCGGTCCAACACCGCATAGGCGCCCCGCGCTTCCGGGGAGAGCCCATCCCACGAATCAACCTTTCCCGGCGCCACCATCCACCCGGGGTCAACACCCACCGCCCGCCAGACGTCCTTCGCATCCAGGCACGCACTCGCGTGCCCCTCTCGCAGCAGGGCGTTGCAGCCTGCCGCATCCGCCTGACGTACATCCCCCGGCATCGCCAGCACGGGCCGCCCCTGCGCCCGCCCCGCCTTCGCCGTGTGCAAACTGCCCGACTCCGCCCCCGCCCTCATCACCAGGACCGCATCCGATGCGCCGGAGATGAGCCGGTTGCGCCGGGGAAACGTGGAGGTGCTTGCCCGCACCCCAGGCGGCAGCTCGCTGAAGAACACCCCGCCCCTCTCCAAAAAGTGAGGCAGCAGGCGGGCTTGCGCCGGATCCAACGCATCCAGCGCGGACCCCAGAAAAGCCCACGTCTCCGCGCCCACGTCCAGTGCACCCCAGTGGCACGCCCTGTCCACCCCCGCCGCCGCGCCCGACACCACCCCCACCCCACCCTCGGCCACCTGACGGGCGAAGGCACGGGCAAAAGGCAGGAACCCCTGGTCCGGATGTCGGCTGCCCACCATGGCCACCCGCCTGCGCGGCGGCCCAGGCTGGCCCCGGTGGAAGAGCAGGGGCGGCGCGTCCTCCACCTGCCTGAGGCGCTCCGGATAGGCCCGTTGCTCGGCGAACGCCACCCGCATGCCTCCGCCGCGACACGCCTCCTGCAGCCGCTCCGCGACGACGGGGAGCCGCTCCAGCGTCGCCAGCCGTCGACGGACCTGTGGGGAAACCGGCGCTTCGGACACCCAGTCTCCTACCGGAGTCGTGGCCAGCGGGGCGAGCCGGCCGTCGGCGAATGCGCGCAAGGCGGCCAGCGTCCTCGGCCCCAGGCCGGGAACGGCCCAGAGCGCCAGGCATGCCTGCTGCTCCGCCGTGAGGCTGTCCGTCTCAGCGTCCGCCATACCGACCCCCCTCGATTCCCGCCTATATAGAAGATGGGGTCCGCAGGGAGGGGCGCGACACATAAACACCGGACCGCCACCGGTCAAGCACTCAACCCCTCCTGGACGGGAGGGGATGCACTTTTCCTGCCGGAGCTACCGGCTGGCGGTGGGGGCGGAGTTCACGCGCATGTACGCGCGGTCGCCGGTGTTGATCTCCTCGGTGGAGCGCATCATCAGACAGTTGTTGGTGCGCTCCTTCACCTCGGTGACCATGCACATGCCGATGTTCTCCCACGGCAGCGCCTTGTCGGACGCGGGCGGGGGCGGCAGCTCCGGCTTGCCCAGCACCTGCCGGGACGGGTCGCCCTGGCGGAGGATGAGGAAGGTGTTGCCCAGCTGGACGCCGTCCGCGCTGCCCTTGTCCAGCACCACGGTGTTGTGCTCACCGAGCAGCGACAGGTAGGGCACCAGCGCCGTCACGACGGTGGCGTTGAGCTCCTTCGTGTTGGGCCGGGGGGCGACGCGCTCGCTGAGCTTCTCGCCGTAGGGGCCCACCAGGTCGCCACGCTCGATGCCGTCCCAGGTGTCGACGATCTGCGCGGTGACGACGCCCTTGTCCACGCGCACCACGCGCAGCGTGCCCACGAAGTCCGTGAGGTAGCCGAGCTGCTTGTGCGAGCGCGGGTGCTTCACCGCCTGCGTGGTGTGGAAGACGACGTAGCGGTCACCGACCTTGGCGGTGGCGTTGCGCTTGAACCGCACGTAGACGTTGTCCGGGAAGGACAGCATCAGCGCGCCGTTCGGAGAGCCCTCGATGCGGCCCGCCTCCTCCAGCTCGCGCGGGGTGACGAAGCCCTGCGTCGTCACCGGCCGCGATGAGGACACGTCGTAGCCAATCTTGCCCGACACGGTGACCATGTCCCCACCGGACAGGTCCGTGGGCGCGGCCACGTCGACGGTGTCGTCGGTCTCCACGCGCTGGGGCACTTCCTCGCCCCCACCGAAGAAGCTCACCTGGTTGCCCGGGTAGATCCAATGCGGGTTGGCGATCTCCGGGTTGTAGGACCAGACCTTCGGCCAGTACCAGGGGCTGCCCAGGTAGCGCTGGGACAAATCCCACAGCGTGTCACCGGACTCGACGGTGTGGACCACGCCGGGGGCGCTCTCACGGCCCTTGGCGGCGCCCGGGGGCAGCGTCACGTTGGTGCCGGAG
Organism: Myxococcus eversor; assembly: GCF_010894455.1. Classification (GTDB taxonomy): domain Bacteria; phylum Myxococcota; class Myxococcia; order Myxococcales; family Myxococcaceae; genus Myxococcus; species Myxococcus eversor. The sequence goes on from NZ_JAAIXY010000007.1 coordinate 82,825, forward strand.
GGACGCTCGGGCGCCACCTCGTCCATGACCTCGGCGCCTTCCGTCTCGCTGCCAGCCTCGGTCTCGTCCGGGTCGCCGCCCTCCTGCTGCGCGAGTGCGCTCCAGGCGGGGGCGACGGCGAGGCTCAGCATCAGCGAGGTGAGGATCCGGGAGCGCATCGCACGACATCCTTTCGAAGAAGACTTCACTGCGGGAGCGCGGCGAGCCGCTGCTCCGCCTGCGTGGCGGCGGCCGTCCCCGGAAACTGGGTGACGACGCGCGTGTAGAGAGCCCGGGCATCCGCGGCCTGGTTGAGCCGCATCCGGCACTCGGCGAGCCGGAGCATGCCGTCCAGCATGGCATCCCCGGCGGGATAGGTGGCGATCAGCCGCTCGAACGTCCTGGCGGCGTCCTTGAACTCGTTGAGCCCCATCTGCCCCAGCCCGCTGAAGTACAGCGCGTTGTCCGCGCGCGGGTGGCGGGGGTTCTCCTCGGAGAAGCGGCGCAGGCGCTGCACGCCGCCCTCCACGTTGCCGGTGCGCAGGAGCGACACGGACTTCTCGTAGTCCGCCTCCAGCACGTCGGGGTCCGGCTGATCCGCCGGGTCATCCTCGCGCGTGGTCACCATCGTGGCCCCGCCCGACCCGGACTCCGGCGCGCCGTCCGGCACATTGCTGATGAACATCTCCACCTGCTCGGACTCGGGCTCCACCACGGCCACCTGCGTGGCCAGTCTGGGCGCGGGCTCGAAGCGCGGCTTGAGCTTCACCACCGACAACTCCGGAGTCATCGTCAGCGCCTCATCCTGCGCGGGGGCGGCGACTCGCACGGACGCGGGGATGGCCTGCTTCGTCGCGGGGGAGGAACCCGGGGTCCGTGCGCGCTCGACGGCGGCATGGGCCTCCAGCCGCTCCAGCCGGTCGACGAGGCGGGTCTGCGACTCGCGCAGCGCGCGAAGCTCCGCCTGCAGGGCCCCGACCTCCGCCTGGGAGGCGGAAGTCGTGGCACAGGCGCACAGCGCGCAGAGCGGCGCTGCGGCGAGCAATCGGAAGATGGCGGAGCGCTCGAGCACGGGCCTCGACGGATGAAAGTCCCTTGCGAGGATAGGAAGGCACGTCGGAGAGCGTCAAGAAAACGGCCGTCGCTCCCCTTCTAGAACCGGTTTACCACCAGGTTGAGGTGCCGTCCGGTCCGCCCCGCATCACGCCGGTGGGAGAAGAACCGCGAGGGCTCACACGCGGTACAGACCTGTAGCACGTCCACATGGGCCGCCCGCAGCCCCGCGCCCAGCAGCGTCAGCCGCACCGCGCGTGACAGGTCCAACCGGATGCGCCCGCCCTCCTCCACCACCACTTCCGAGCCGAAGCGCGCCGTGAAGCGCTGTCCCAACTCGGCGGAGACTTCATAGCAACAGCGCTGAATCGCCGGCCCCACGGCGGCGAGCAGCCGCTCCGGCCGGGCCCCCCGCGCCACCAGCGCCTCCACGGCACGTGCGCTGATGTCCGCGTCCGTCCCCTTCCACCCCGAGTGCACCGCGGCCACGCGCCGCCCGTCCGGGTCCACCAGCAACACCGGGACGCAGTCCGCCGTGCCCACCGCCACCCACGTCCCGGGCACGCCGGTCCATAGCGCGTCCGCCTCGCCCTCGGGAGGCCGCAGCGTGTCGGCGCCCTCCTCCGCCACCAGAGCCTCCTCCACTCGAGCCTCCAGCACCCGGTCTCCGTGCACCTGGGACACGCGCGACAGCAAGCCCAGCGGAGCGCCCGCCGCCACGGCGAGCCTGCGGAGGTTCTCCTCCACCTTCTCCCGGTCGTCTCCCGTGGAGAAGCCGAGGTTGAGCGAGGCGAAGGGCCCCTCCGACACACCGCCCGCGCGCGTCGCGAAGCCGTGTGGAACGGGGAGCAGCGAGGACGTGAGCAGCTCGGTTGCCATGAGGAGGTCCTTCATATCCGTCAGGCCTGGCGCGACGCATGCGGACGTCGACGTGCGTCAGCTGGATGCGCCAACGGAATGATAAAATTCCCATGCAAGTACGTTTGACAGTCCGCGTCAGCCCATTGACAATTCCTCTGACTCTTCGTGAAACGGGTTGAATCCTTTCGAACGAAGTGACGCGAACGCGCGCATGCCCCTGGGTCCCGACACCGTAGGCCGCAAGCTCCTCTGGAGCATCGCTCTGCCTGGGTTGGTGGTGACGTTGCTGGGCGTGGGCCACTTCTGGCGCGAGGCGCGGGTGGCGGTGCAGGACGCCACACAGGTGGAGTCGCTCGCACTCGCGGAGTTCGTCGCCTCGACGTTCCTGTTGCCGCAGGGTCCCGGTTCCCACGCGCATGGCGCGGTGACGGAGGTGCTCCACTCGGACACGCGGTTGTTCCGCTCGGTGGCGGATGTGCGCGTGCTGACGCCGGATGGACGGGTGCGCTGGTCCCGCGCGCCCTCCGAGATTGGCACCGTGCACCCGGAGGCCTCGCGCCTCACCCGCCCCGGCCCTGAGACGGCGCGCTCCGCGGACGGGGTGACGGAGGTGGTGCGGCCCCTGGGCGGTCCGGAGTGCGGGAGCTGTCACTCGCGCGGAGAAGTGCCCGGCGCCAGTGTCCTGCAGATGCGGATGACGGAGCCCGCGCTGCACCAGCAACTGACGCGGGTGTTCGGTGGCGCGCTGGGGTCCATGGCGGTGTTCGCCGTCATCCTCGCGCTCGTCATCGCGCTGTCCTTGCACTTCAACCTGACGCGTCCGCTGCGCCGGCTGAGCGCGGCCATGGGGCGCGCGGAGGCGGGAGACCTCTTGGTGCGCGCGGACGTGCGCGGCACGGATGAAATCGCGCGCCTGGGCGCGGCCTTCAACCAGATGCTGGCGCGGCTCACCACCATGAAGGCGGAGGAGATCGACACCCACCGGGACTTGGAGCTGGTGAAGGAGAAGCTCGCGCTCAAGGACGAGCTGGAAGAGCGCCTGCGCGAGCTGTCGCTGCTGTTCGACGTGACGCGCTCCCTCAGCTCCACGCTGGAGCTGGACGAGCTGCTGGAGGGTGTCACGCGGCTGGTGGTGGAGCGGCTCCAGATTCCGGAGTTCTCCATCATGCTCGTCAGCGCGGAGGGCACGCTGGAGGTGCGCCAGGCGTGGCCGGAGGGGCGTGGCTCGGAGGGCCTCATCTTCTCGGTGGGCGAAGGCGCCTGTGGCCGGGCGGCGCAGACGCACAAGGCGGTGTACCTGCCGGACGTCGGGGACCCCACCAGCATCTTCGCGCGCCGGGGACTGGAGAAGGACGCGCTCGTCACGGGCGCGCTGCTCGCGGTGCCCATGGTGCATGCGGGCACGCTCATGGGCGTGGTGAACTTCCAGCGTCCGCTCATCGCCAGCTTCTCCGCGGGGGAAATCGAGCTGCTCACCGCCGTGGCGGACATCGCGGCGGCGGCGGTGAAGAACGCTCGGCTGCACGCGGAGACGGTGAAGCTCACCATGACGGACCCGCTGACGGGGGTGCCCAACCGCCGTCACCTCTTCCAGCGAATGGAGCTGGAGCTGGCGCGCGCGCAGCGCTTCGGCACGCCGCTGGGGCTGCTCATGGTGGACGTGGACCACTTCAAGCGCCTCAACGACCTGGCCGGCCACCGGGCGGGTGACGAGACGCTCCGCCGCGTCTGCGACATCCTCCGCTCGCGCGTGCGCAAGGTGGACACGCTCGCGCGCTACGGCGGCGAGGAGTTCGTGCTCCTGCTTCCCCATGCCACCAAGCAGGACGCGGTGGAGGTGGCGGAGAAGCTGCGCCGCGCGGTGGCGGAGACCATCGTCCTCTCGCAGCCGGGCCTCCCGGGCGGCCACGTCACCGTGTCCGTGGGCGTGTCCCACTTCCCCACGGACGCCAACACGCAGGAGGGGCTCGTCGACAGCGCGGACGCGGCCCTCTATTGCAGCAAGCGCACGGGCCGCAACCGCACCACGCCGTTCGAGATGGGGATGGAAATCCACCCCGGCCGCGAGCGCGGGCCCCACACGCCTCCCGCCGAGGCCACCGGCCCCGTTCCTCCGAGCGGCGTGGCCAAGGCGTAGGACGAACCGCGCACGGCTCAGCGGGACACGAGCGTGCGCACCGTGGGAAGCATCAGGTCCGCCCACTCCTCGTAACCTTCCGCGGACGGGTGGAAGCCGTCGCCCGAGAAGAACCGCGGCGCGCGGGGAAACATCTCCTGGCTCGCGGTGTACAGGTCCACCAGGTGCAACCCCTCCGTGCGCGCCACCTGGGCGATGGCGGCGTTGAAGGGCTCGATGCGGCCTTCGTAGAGGGCACTGGGCACCAGCTTCGCGACGGGTGCCAGGGCCAGGTCCGCGATGTTCACCAGCACCAGCGGCGAGCCCGTCTGCTTCAGCCGGCGGGCGATGCGCTCCAGGTCCTCCTGGAAGTCCTCCACCGCAGTGCCACGCCAGATGTCGTTGGTGCCCACGCCCAGCGTCACCAGCGTGGGGTGCGCGGCCACCGCGGCCTTCACCTGCCCGGTGAAGACGTCGCGGATGCGCGCCCCGCTGACGCCCAGGTTGGTGAGGCCCACGGAGAGCCCGTCCTTGCGCAGTCGCGAGGCGAGGCGCTCGGGGTAGCCGCCGCCGCGCGTCGCTCCCACGCCCACGGCCGTGCTGTCTCCGAGCGCGACGTAGTTGACGCTCATGTCCGTCGCTCCACTACGGCATGCGCAGCGCGCGCAGCATGCGACCGCCTCCGGGAGTCGCCACGCGCAACAGCAACGTGCTGCCCTCGGGCGCGGCGCGAATCGACTTGGCCAGGTCGTCCGCGTTCTTCACCGGCTTGCGGTTGGCTTCCACCACCACCATGCCCGGCTCGAGCTGCGCGCGGTCCGCCGGAGAGCCCGGAATCACGTCGGTGATGAGGGCGCCCTGGCGCTCGTTGAAGCCCGCCTGCTGCGCGGTGCGCGCATCCAGGTTCTGGAGGCTGACGCCCACGCGGCGAGAGCTCTCCTGCGAGTCCTCCCCCTGCGGCTTGCGCGCGGTGACGCCCTCCAGGTCGGGCCGGGTGCCGAGCATCACCTTCACGTCCTGCTTCTTGCCCTCGCGGAACAACGTCAGCGTGGAGGTGCTGCCCGGACGCTTGAGCGCCACGGTGCGCGTGAGCTGGCCACTGGACGTCACCGTCTGCCCGTCGATGGCGGTGACGACGTCGTCCGACTTCAGGCCCGCCTTCGCCGCCGGAGAGTCCGGATTGACTTGCGTGAGGATGGCCCCCTCCGTCACCGGCAGCTTGAGTGCGCTCGCCAGGTCCCGCGTCAAGTCCTGGATGCCCACGCCCAGCCACGCGCGCGTGACGGAGCCTTCCTTCTCCAGCGCCGGCACCAGCGCCTTCACCAGGTTGCTGGGCACCGCGAAGCCGATGCCCGTGCCACCGCCGACGATGGCCGTGTTGATGCCGACGACCTCGCCTCGCATGTTGAACAGCGGACCGCCGGAGTTGCCCGGGTTGATGGCCGCGTCCGTCTGGAGGAACTCGTCGTACGGCCCCGCGCCGATGTCGCGCGCGCGAGCGGAGACGATGCCCAGGCTCACGCTGGACGCGAGTCCGAAGGGATTGCCGATGGCGACGACCCAGTCCCCCACGCGCAGTCCGTCGGAGTCGCCCAGCTTCACCGTGGGCAGGCCCTCCACCTTGTCCTTGATCTTCACCACCGCGACGTCGGTGAGAGGATCTCTTCCCACCACCGAAGCGGAGAACGAGCGCCCGTCATCCAGTCGCACGGTGATGGAGACGGCGTCCTCCACCACGTGGTTGTTGGTGAGGACGATGCCCGTCGGCTCGATGATGAAGCCGGAGCCCGCGCCCTGACGGAGCTGCTCCTTGCCTCCCCTGCCCCCCGCGCCTCCACCGAAGAACCGGTCGAAGAGCGGGTTGTCCTCCATGCCCCTCGCGCCTCCACCGCCGCGCGCCTGCACGTCCACGTTGACGACGGCCGACTTCACCGAGTCCACCAGCGGCGCCAGCGACGGAAGCGCCTGCGCCTCGCGCGTGGCCGGCTGGAGGTTGCCGGGCCGGCCTTGCGCGGGAGCGGGCGCCGCGGTCTGCGCCCACGAAGCCGACGGGACGGCGAGGAGCAGCGCGGTGGCCAGGGCGCTCCGGAACGCGACGGAAGAACGGGTCATATGCTCCCCAAGCTAAAGCCGAAATGCGGTCCGGCAAGCGAAACGGCCGACGGTCATCCACCGAAACAATCGGGGCCCGACACCCGCGAGCCCCTGAGTTCATCCCAGTCGATAGAGGCGGTAGTCGAGCTCCGGGAAGAGATTGTCGCGCCCTTCCAACTGAGCAAGCCAGCCCTCGTCGATGGTGCCCGCCCTCAGCTCGTCATGCAGCCGGAGGAAGTGCTGGACGTGCTCCTGGGTGCGCCGCTTCGCGTACTCCACCATGGTGCCCGTCTTCAGGATGAAGGCCCAGTCGGAGCTCTGCGCGAGCAACAGCTCCCGCGCGGCCTGGTTGAGCGCACGACGCTGGAGCGCCGGAGCGTCCGGAAAGTCACGCGCGAGCTCCACCATCTTCCGCGCGCAGTGGGTCAGATGGCGGTAGACCCAGTCGTTGGTGCCATCCAGCCACATGTGGGCATAGCCCCCCGCGCCCCACGAGGACATCGGCGGCGTGGCCACCTGGTTCTCTGGGTTCTCTCGCAGGTCATCCAACGGCGTCACCAGGTCGAAGGTGGACTGCTCGCGTGCCGCCTTGCGGATGAAGGCCTCCAGGAACCACGGCCCCTCGAACCACCAGTGGCCGAACAGCTCCGCGTCGTAGGGCGAGACGACCACGGGCTTGCGACCGCCAAGGCGCGAGGCCAGGTGCTCTATCTGCCGCTGCCGGTTGAAGAGGAAGTTGCCGGCATGCACGGCGGCGCGCTCTCGCGCCAGCGCGGGGTCATAGGGGCGCTTGTCGTCCGTCTTCCCGGTGATGCGGTAGTACTTGAAGCCCGTGTTCTTCCGGTCGCCCGTCGGCTGGATGAAGGGACGGATGTAGTCGAGGTCCAGGTCCCAGCCGATGTCCCGATAGAACTCGCGGTAGTCCGGGTCGCCGGGATAGCCGTACTCGGAGCTCCAGACCTGCTGGCTGCTCTCGGGGTCCCGCGCGAAGGCGGCGACACCGGCCTCGGTGAAGATGGGCGCGTAGGGGCCGTGCAGCGGACGCGGCGTGGCGTCCGTCAGGCCATGCGTGTCCACGAAGAAGTAGCGGATGCGCTCGGCGGCGAGGATGCGCTCCAGGCCCGGGTAGTAGCCACACTCGGCCAGCCAGATGCCGGCCGGGTCTCTTCCGAAGTGCTGACGGTAGTGGTTGGAGGCCACCATCACCTGGGCGCGCACGGCCTCGGGCACCTGCTGCATGAGCGGCAGGAACCCGTGCGTCGCGTTGCACGTGAGGATGTCCAGATATCCCGCGTCCTGGAGGCGCCGGAACGCGGCGACGAGGTCTCCGCGGTAGCGGTCGTGGAAGGCGCGGCGCAGCGTCTCGAAGTGGTCCCGATAGAAGCGCGCCAGGGCCCCGAAGGTCGCGTCGGTCCGGGTGCGGTGGACCTCGCGCGCGCCCAGTTCGCAGAGCTGGTCCAGCTTCCGTGCGTAGCGCGTCATCAAAAGCTCGTCGCGCAGCATGGTGACGAGCGTGGGCGACAGCGTCATCGCCAGTCGGAACGGGACGCCATCCTCCGCCAGGGAGTCGAAGGCGAGGAGCAGCGGGAGGTACGTCTCGGAGATGGCCTCGTAGAGCCAGTCTTCCTCGAGGAAGTCCTCGTGCTCGGGGTGTCGGACGAACGGGAGATGCGCGTGAAGGACGAGTGAGAGGGAGCCCAGGCTCATGGTTGGTGGAGGTGTCCTTGCGGGTTCACGAGCGGCCCCCGCCCGAGGGCGGCTTCCGGTTCGAGTCCTGGTCCGAGCTGCCTGTCCCCATCGTCACCGGCTCTGGACTCGAGCCTCCCACCAGGTCCGAGTAGCGCCGGTCCGAAGCTCCGGGAGCGCGGGGCGGCGACTCGAAGTAGCGCATGTCAGAGGCACCGGGCGCACGCGCGGGGGCCTCGAAGTAGTGCAGCTCCGTGGAGCCCGTGGTGCCCGTGGGGCGAAGAGGTGCCTCGAGGCCACCTGCGTCCATGGGTCCGGCGGACCTGGGAGGAGGCTCGGCGTAGCGCATGTCCGAGGCGCCCGGCGCGCGAGCGATGTCCAGGTACTGGTACGGAGGACGGGCGTCCTTTTGCGAGGCCTGTGCCGCGCCTTCCGAATAGCGCTGTTCGGAGGAGCCCGGTGCACGCACCTGCCCGAGTTCGAGGTATTCGAACGCACGCGGCGACGACGCGGGGCGCACCGTGCCTTCGCCGTACCGCATGTCCGAGGCGCCGGGCGCGCGCTCCTGTGCATCCAGGTAGCGATGCGAGGCGAGATAGCGCTGGTCCGAGGCACCCGGCGCGCGCTCGATGCCTTGCAGATAGGTGCCGGAGCCCGCCTGGGAGCCGGGGCCCTCGGGTGAGGGAGGAGCACCGGGACCGACACCTTCGCGGTGGACCACGGGGATGTCCTTCACTCCCGCGCTCCCGGGCAGGTTGACCCGGTGCCACGTGATGTACTCGCGCTCGTGATTCTCCGGCGCCAGCGTGGGGACTGGGGCTACAGCGACGGGGGCCTCGGGCTCCACCGGGACGGGCCGACGCAGGAAGCGCACGGACGTGTCCGTCGATACGCCCGAGGGAGGGAGCGCCACGCGATTGCTGGAGGGGCCGATGCGATGCGCCTTGCCATCGCGGCCGACGAAATGGGCTTCGACGCGGTACGGGCGCCCCGGTGGAAGTCCATGGATGTAGTAACTGCGTGACTCCAGTGAGCAGTCCACCTCGCGCACGAGGGACTCCCCATCGAAGACACGCAGGACGGACCGCGGCTCCTCCAGTCCCTGCATCGCGCGAGACCTCGTCGCGGGGCTGAAATCCCAGAGGGCGAAGAGGGTATGCGGGTCGCGCGGGAGCAGCAGCGCGGTGTCGTCGTGGTACTCGCGGGAAAGCGGCTCCTGCGCTTCGGGCTCCGGCGCGGCGAGGAGGGACGCTTCCGGCGTGGGCGCGGGTGGCTGCTGGAGGTGATGGCGACGGGCCTCGGCCTCGCCTCGGACGCGCGCGACGAAGAAGCCCTCGACGAGCGGCTCGGCGGGGTGCTGTTCCACGGGCTCGTCTGGTGGAGCCTCGGTGCTGGAGGCGGACGGGCTGAAGGGCCGCGCCGCGTCAGGGTTGGAACCGAGCACGGCTTCGGGCTCGGTCGACGTCACGGTGTCGCGCGAACCACGAGGCTTGGGAGGGAAGTTCACGATGTGGGCCGGGCGTGCGGAAGGTGAGCTGTCGGACTTCTCTGAGGCGCGCTTGGCCGCCACGCGCTTGGGTGCGGTGACACGTCCCTGCTCCGACATCTCGGTGGCCGCCTTTCGTGGAGTCTTTGCACGCGGCGTGTCCGTGGCGAGTGGGGCCGAGGACGTTCTCGCCTCGACGAGGGGGGCGATGGGGGGCGCCGCGACCTTCCCAGGGAGCTTGCCCAAGGCCCTGGACGCCGCCGCCGCGACCTTCGCGGGGAGCTTGCCCAGCGCCTTGGCTGCCGCCGCCACGACCTTCGATGGAGAATCGCGCGGGGCCTTCTCCTTGGATGCCGCCGCAGCGACCTTCGCCGGGGCCTTCTCCCTGGATGGCGTGGCCGGAACTTTCACCGGGCCCTGTGCCTTCGCCCGGGCTGGTGTCGCCCCAGCCGTCGCCGCGCCCTTCGCCTTTGCCGCCGCCGCCCTCCCCTTCACCGTGGGTTCGGCCTTGGCCTTGGAAGCCTTCGCGGAGACTTTCACCGAGGGAGCGGCCTTGGGCGCGCTCCGGGTCACCTGCTTGGACCTGGCGGAGGGCGTCACGGGCCGGGCGGGCCCGGAAGAGGACTTTTTCGCGGCGGGGCCCTTGCGAGGAAGCTCGATGCCGACCAACCGGGCAAGCCTGGCGAGCGAGGGCACGAACCCGGCCAGGGCGGCAATCAACTCCTCCTTATTGAGCTTGCTGTATCCGCTCCCCAGGTGCTTCCGGGCCAGCTCTCTCAGGGAGCCGACGGTGACGCTCTTGAGGTCGTCCATGGGCAAGGTCGCCTTTAGGTCGCCGGCCGTGGTGGGTCAACGTGCCAGCATTGCTTGTGTTCGTCGCCCGACCCCCTTCCCACCACCTCACCCGATGACACCCAGGATGCACCTCGGTATTCTGCTCCCGCTTTGAGCGACCTGCCCAGACTGCTCCTGTGCAGCTTCGACGTCATCCCCGGCCCTTCCGGCTCGTCACGTCGTTTGACCGAGTACCTCAAGGCGTTACCGGATCGCTTCTCCGTGGTGGTGCTGTCGGCGAAGACGCCCGACCACTCCCATATCGAGAAGTACCAGGGTGCTCGACTGCTGCGCGTCCCAGTAGGCTCGGGAGACCTTGCCTCGCGAATCCAGGCGTTCGAGCGGGCCGTGCGCCGTCAGCTCGAGAGCGAGGACTACGCGCTCTGCCACTTCACTGACCCCTTCGGCGGCTATGCCCTGTGCGAGCTGAAGGGGGACTACGGCTACCGCCTCATCTATGAGGCGCAGACGTTCCCCTCGCAGGAGCTGCGCTACACGCATCCGCAGACGGAGGGCGACCGGCGCTTCCTGTCGAAGGTCCGCAGGCAGGAGCTGTTCTGCCTGATGAACGCGGACCTCATCGTCACCGGCTCCCAGACGACGCGCTCGTACATCCAGTCGCTCGGCGCGAGCGAGGAGCTCATCCGGGTCGTCCGCGCGCCGGTGGACCTGGCGCCCTACGTCCCCGACGCGCTGGGGGCGCCGGATGGCGAGCCCCTGCGGTTGATGTACCTGGGCAGCCACGTGGGCTGGCAGGGCCTGCCGACGCTGCTGCGCGCGGTCGCGCTTGCGGCGAAGCAGGTCGAGGTGCGCCTCACCCTGGTGGGAGCGCAGCACCCGGACTGGCAGCCCCATCTGGACGAGCTCGTGAAGGAGCTGGGGCTCAAGGACCGGGTGGAGTTCCAGCCGCCCGTGCACCATGACGACGTGGCCAAGGTGCTCGCGCTGGCGGACGTGGGCGTGCTCGCGCTCGACGACGTGGAGCGCAACCGGCTCCAGGGAGGACCCCTGGCGAAGGTGTCCGAGTACTTCGCCGCGGGCCGCCCGGTCATCGCCGCCGACCTGCCTGTCTGCCGGGAGCTGATTCCGGAGGACGCCGCCCTCTTCTTCCCGGCAGGGGACAGCCGGGCCATGGCCGACCGCATCATCGAGCTGGCGCGCGACATTCCGCGCCGCGTCGAGCTGGGCAATCGGGCCCGTGAGCATGCCGAGGCCGCGCTCGACGCCGGCGTCATCCGAGGTCAGTTGCTGGACCTCTACGACTCGCTGCTGGAGAAGCGCACGGGTCCGGTGACAAGCACGAGCGAGGACGATCTCCCGGCGGCGACGATGGTGACGGGGACGCCGACCAGCCGGCTCGCGACGCTGCTGCCTCCGGACAGCGGTCGGGTGAAGATTCCCCAGCCGGAGAAGCGGGAGCCCGTCGCGGAGAACACGGCGCCGTCGTCGGACGACGCCCCCAGCGACGACCCGCCCGTGGTGATGGGGATGGTTCTGGAGGACGGGTTCGATACGCGGCTCGTCAAGACGGAGCCGGACGCACGTCCCATTGAGCCGCCCGTCGTGATGGGCCTGCCCCTGCGCGAGCGAGCGGCCCCGCCCGCCGCGACGACGTCGAGCACGGAGTCCTCGGCGTCGAATGGAATGGCGGCGCCCTCGCATTCCGAGCCGACACCCCTCGCCACCCCGGCGATGACGGCGGATCCGACACCTGTCACGCCCACTCGCGCGGTGTCGCCCGAGGTGGTGGGAGCCGACGAGAAGTCTTCCGCGGATCCGGTGGAGGCACGCGAGGAGCGCGCGCAGGACGAGAAGGACGAGGTGTCCAGCAAGTCCGCGACACCGCTGCTGGAGGATGCGCCCCCTGGCCCGACGCCGGTGGAGCCGCAGTCCTCGAAGTCCTCTGATGAATCCCGCGCGCGCTCTGAGGCGGGCTCACCCGTGGAGGAGAGTGAGCGCACGGGGGAATCGCCCTCACCCACGCCGGTCGTCCGCGCACCGGCCGCGCTGGGCATCGACGAGGCGCCTTCGCCCACGCCAGTTGTACGGACGCCCGCACCGCTTCCGCTCGACGAGCCGCCTTCGCCTACGCCCATCGTTCGGGCGCCCGCGCCCCTTCAGCGGGACGAGCCGCCTTCGCCTACGCCCATCGTTCGGGCGCCCGCGCCGATTCCTCGCGAAGAACCTCCTTCACCTACGCCCATCGTTCGGGCGCCCGCGCCGATTCCTCGCGAAGAGCCGCCCTCGCCTACCCCCATCGTTCGAGCGCCTGCGCCGCTTCCGTTCGACGAGCATCCTTCGCCAACGCCCATCGTCCGGGCACCCGCGCCGCTTCAGCGGGACGAGCCGCCTTCGCCTACGCCCATCGTCCGCAGCCCCATCGCGGCGAGGCACGATGACGAAGCGCCCGCGCCGACGCCGATCATCCCAGCGCGCTCTGTGCTCGCCAGCCGCAGCACCTCGTCGAGAGTGGAGACACCGTCCCGTCGGATGTCGTCCCTCACCACGCCGACGAAGGGGACTCAGTCCCTCGACTCGGAACGCGGCGCGGATCGCCCATCGGGACGTACGCACTCGGTCTCCGACGCTGAGCGTTCAACGGGTCGCACGAGTTCCTCTACCGACTCGGAGCGTCCGTCGGCGCGCGGTACACCGGTCCCCGAGCCTGAGCGGCCCTCGACCCGCTCGGGCTCCTCTACCGACTCGGAGCGTCCGTCAGCTCGCGGTACACCGGTCCCCGAACCCGAGCGGCCCTCGGGCCGGACCTCTTCCGTGGTCGACGCGGAGCGCGCTTCGGCTCACACGGGTACGACCACCGACCCCGAGCGTCCGTCGGGCCGCACGGCCGTCCCCGAGCTTCCGCCACGAGCCACGGATCCCGAGCGCCGCACGCCACGCCCCTCGGGAGTCGTCGAGCCCGAACGCCCGCGAGGGACCTCGGACACCGATCGCCTCCCTCCACTGGTTCGCCCCACCCCACCCACCGAGCCCGGCCGCGCCGTCTCGCTCCGTGGAAGCGCCTCCGACCCGGAGCGTCCGCCTCCCGTCCTGACCCCAGGCCCCGTCCCCGCCATCACGGATCGTCCGGCCCTCGGAGACCACGCGCCAGACACGGAGCGCGGCCCACAGATGCTCCGACCTGGCGGCCCGAGCGAGGTTGATCGCCCGCCGGCACTCCCCCCTCGCGCCAGCGCCCCGCCTCCCGTCCCCCCTCGCCAGCGTCCGCCTCGCCTGATGTCCGTGGACGGGCCGCCCCGGCTGGAACCCATCGAAGGGGCCGCCGCCCGCCCCTCCCTGAAGCCCGCCGAGCCCGAGGACGAGCCCGAGGAGATCTCCGAAGACGAAGCCCAGGCCATCGAGGATGGTGACGAAGCAGGACCTACCCCATCCCACTCGCACCCACGTCTCGACGAACCCGACGAAATCAGCAGCGACGAGGTCGAGGAGGCCGAGGTCTCCGTCAGCAGCGCCGCCCAGCTGATCGAAGACGAGGACGACCTCCAGGAGGCCGAACCCGACGAGGCCCTCCCCGAGGAGACGGCGGAAGAAGACGGCCCCGCCCCCGAGCCGCTCTCCTCGACGCTCAACCCCTGGTTCGCCCAGCTCGCCCACGGGTACTGTCCGCCGGAAGGCACTCGGTTCGCCCGTCACACTCCCCCCACCACCTTCCCGGGGCGGGACGACGACACGGATCCGTCCAGGTTGCCCCCCACGCCCCGTGCACAAGGCACCGTTCGCGGCAAGGGCTCGTGAAGCAGCCAACCGAGCACCCTCCGGAAACTTTCCAAGCCTCGGGCCCGCCCAGTAGGATGTTGCGGTTTTCACTGCACTTTTTGCGGGTGGAAGGGCTTCATGGAGCGCCGCGTCCTCATCGTTGAAAGCCAAAACGACTTCGCCCTCAGCATGGCGACCGTGCTCAAGAGCGCGGGCTACCAGACCGCCATGGCGGCGACTGCCACGGATGCGCAGCGCGAGCTGGAGAAACGCCGGCCGGATCTCGTCGTCCTCCGAGCCGAGCTGCCGGATCAATCCGGGTTCACGCTGTGCGGGCAGATCAAGAAGGGCAAGTGGGGCCAGAATCTCAAGGTCCTGCTCCTGTCCTCCGACACGGGAGTCGAAGGCTTGACGCAGCACCGGCAGACGCCGGGCGCCGCGGACGGCTACCTCGTCATCCCCTTCGAAATGGGAGAGCTCGCCTCGTTGAGCACCGGCATCGTCCCCACGGGTGCGGAGGAATCCGACGCGGACCTCGACGCCGCGCTCTCCGGCAACCCGCGCGAGGCTCCGCCTCCGATGCCCGCCATCCGCACCAGTCCCGGCGGCCCACCCAAGCTCCCCAAGCGCGAACGACGCAGTGCGATGACGGAAGAGGACCGCGCGTTCCTCGACCGCGCGTTCCAATCCATCGCCGACCGCAAGGCGGAGCTGCTGGCGGAGTCGCGTCAGCTCAAGCGCCCGCCTCCTCGCCGCGAGCTGATGGGCACGCCGGAGGGGAAGATCCAAATCCTCCGCGACGAGCTCAAGACGCGCGAGGCCCAGCTCGCCCGCCTCTCCGAAATCTGGAGCGTGCGCGAGCGCGAGCTCCTGTCCGGCGAGGACCGGCTCCACGAGAAGGACGTGGAGCTGCAAGGCCTCAAGATGCAGGTGGACGACCTGCTGCGCCGCTTCAATGAAGCGCAGCAAGCCATGCTCCAGAAGGAACGCGAGCACGGCGCCACCGTCGATGACCTGCTGCTGCAGAAGTTCTCCTCGGAGAAGGACCTCATCGAGGTCGTCGCATCCAAGGAGAAGGACATCAACGTGCTCCGCAAGGAGGTCCACAACCGCGAGGACGAAATCGCGCGGCGTGGCACCGACCTGGAGCACCTGCGAGCCGAGTTCGACAAGCTCGAGAAGCTCCACAACGTCGTCACGCTGGAGTTCGAGGTCAAGGAGCAGAAGCTCCAGGACACCGTCCGCGCGAACGAGGCGGAGATCGCCCAGTTGGGCAAGCGCGGCGACGACTTCGAGTCGGAGCTGGGCCGCACCGTCAGCGAGCGGGATCAGCGCTATGCCGAGCTGGACGGAGAGATTCAGGCCCTCCAGGAGCGGCTGCAGCAGACGGAGCAGGAGCGCGACACCACCGTCCGCGGCCTGGAGACCCGGGCCGCCTCCGCCGAGGAGCACGGCGCCCGGGGCGACGCGGAGATCATCCGGCTGAACGCGGAGCGCGACTCGCTGGAGGCGCGCCTCAGTCAGCAGGTGGCGGATCTGGAGGCGGACCTCGCGCGCACCACGAGCGAGCGCGAGCAGCTCCGGATGGACAAGGACGCGCAGGAGACGGAGCTCAATCAGCGCGTCGATGACCGCGACGCGAAGATCTCCTCCCTGGACCGCGAGCTGGCGGAGGCCATCGAGCGCAACGAGCGCACCGAGGCCGACCTCAACTCCAACATCCAGCAGCAACTGGAGCGCATCGGCGAGTTGGAGGGCGAGGTCGAGGCCGTCAAGGCGCACCTGGCCGACCGCGAAGCCGAGCTGTCCGGCGAACTCCAGGCGCTCACCGACGCGAAGAACGCGCTGGAAGAGGACCTCACCGGCCGTCTCGAGGCGCTTCAAATCGCCAAGGACGCGCTGGACGAGGACCTCACCCGGCAGCTCGAGGAGCTTCGCGCGGCGAAGGCCGAGCTGGAGGCCGACCTCACCGGCCAGATTCAAGCCCTCACCTCGCAGCTCGAGGAGTCGCAGCGCATTGGAGATCAGCTCCAGGCGCGCGTCGTGTCGCTGGAGGACACCGTCGCCCAGCGCGAGTCCACCATCGAGGGGCTCCAGGGCGACGTCGCGGCGAGGGATCAGCGCATCTCCGAGCTGACGGGAGACCTGGAAGCCACCAGCCAGACGCTCTCGCAGACGCAGGACACGCTGGCCCGCACCGAGCAGCAGCTCGCGGACACGCAGAACACCCTGGCGAGCACGGAGCAGTCGCTCTCCGAGACGCGGGGCGAGCTGGAGGCCACCAGCCAGTCGCTGAGCGAGACGCAGACGCGGCTGGCCCAGACGGAAGAGGCGCTGTCGACGACGCGCGGCGAGTTGGAGGCCACCAGCCAGACGCTCTCGCAGACGCAGGACACGCTGTCGCGCACGGAGCAGCAGCTCGCGGACACGCAAGGCACGCTGGCCCAGACAGAGGGCACGCTGGCCGAGACGCGCGGCGAGCTGGAGGCCACCAGCCAGACGCTCACCCAGACGCAGAACACGCTGGAGGAGACGCGCGACGCGCTGGGCACCACCACCGCGCAGCGCGACGGCCTCAAGGTCGAGCTGGATGACACGCACGAGACGCTGCGGACGACCCAGGCCGCGCTGGCCAGGACGACGGGCGAGCGGGACCAGCGCATCGCCGAGCTGCAGGCCCTGAGCGAGGCCAAGGACGCTCTGGAGCAACTGCTCACCGGCCAGATCGGGAATCTGCGCGGAGAGCTCGCGGAGACGCTGGGCAACTACGAGGCGGAGCGGGCCGCGCACGAGAAGCTCGCCGCCGAGACGAGCGCGAGCATCGAGGCGCTCACGGGTGAGCGCGACGGGCTGCGCTCGGAGCTGGAGGCCACCAGCCAGTCGCTGGAGCAGGTGCAGGGACAGCTCGCCGCGACGAGCGACGCCCTGTCGCGCGAGCAGCAGGCCCACTCCAACAGCCGTCAGCAGGCCGCCAACACCCAGGCCGCGCTGGAAGCGGACCTCAACGAAACGCGCAACCAGGTGGAGGAGCTGGGCGAACAGCTCACCATCACCAAGCACGAGCTGGGCGCCCGGGTGGCGGAAGTCACCCAGTTGTCCTCCCAGCTCGCGCAGGTGGAGGACACACGGGCGACCCTCAAGGAGCGGCTGGACGCGCTCACCGAGGAGTCCCAGCGCCGCGAGGAGCTGCTCCAGAACGACCTGGCCACCAAGGGCAAGGAGCTGTCGGACACGCTGCGCAAGCTCACCCAGGTGACGCAGGAGAAGATGCGTCAGGCCGAGGTGCTCAACCGCGAGGTCGCCACCCGCACCGAGCAGCTCAAGGCGATGGAGACCAAGCTCCAGACCCAGGCCGCCGACGCCAAGCGCCACGCGGACGGACTCGGCCAGCAGATGGCCGGGCTCAACAACCAGTTCGAGCTGGCGAAGAAGACGCTCGGCGAGCGCGAGGAGCAGCTGCGCGCGGCGGGTGCCCAGCACCAGAAGCTGACGCAGGAGCGCGACGGCATCAACGGTCAGCTCCAGCAATCCGAGGCCCGCCTCCAGCAGCAGGCACAGCAGGCGCAGCAGGAGCGCGCCGAGGCGAAGCGCGCCTCCGACGAGCTGGCGGCGAAGCTGGCCAAGTCCGAGCAGCGCGTCGCGCAGCTCACCCAGGAGGCCCAGGCGAAGGCCGCCGACGCCGAGGCGAAGGCCAAGGACATGCAGGCCCAGCTCGCCACCCGCGCCAAGAAGGCGCAGGACCTGGAGCTGGCACTGGAGAACGCCCAGGGCGCCAAGGCCCGCGCGGAGAAGGACCTGGCCGCCAAGGTCGCCGCCGCCGAGGGCAAGGCCAACGAGGCCGCCGCCCGACTGGCCACCGCCCAGAAGGAGCGCAAGGACCTGGAGACGCGGCAGCTGCGCGAAATCGAGGAGCTGGGCGCCAAGCAGAAGGCGGAGCTGGAACGCCGCGAGGCCATCAAGACGCAGGAAGTCACCCGCCTGCAGCAGTCCGTGCAGGAGAAGAGCAAGGCGCTCAAGGTCGCGGAGCTGGAACTGGCTCGATTCAAGAGCAAGTCACCCGCCACGCCCGCCCCGGTGGCCGCCAAGGCCGCCAAGGCCGCTCCAGCCCCCGAGGACGACGAGCTCGCGACCAGGCCGCAGCTCAATCAGGTCATCCCCGCCGCGGCGGCGGCTCCCGCCAAGGCCGCCAAGGCCGCCGCGAAGCCCGCCCCCGCCGCCAAGAAGGCCGCCGCCCCCGCCCCCGCACCGCTGGGTGGCGACGAGTCGGAGCCCACCGACCGCACCATGGTCATGCAGATCCCCGTCGGCGGCGTGAAGGAAGACGACGACTGGACGGCGCTGGTGGACGAGCTGGACAAGTAGCCCGCTTCCCGGGGGCCGCCGCCATGGTGGCGGCCCTCCGCTGGAAATCCCCACCTCGTGCTGTCTGGAATCCCGGCACCCGCCGGAAGGCCGGCACGGGGCCGGGGTGCCTCGGGCAGCGTCGCGAGCCGTCCGGCCGCGACATCCATGCCCTACCGAGGCGGAAAACTCAGAGGGCCGCGCGCGCGTCGCGCACCAGCTCCTTGAAGTGCAGCGTGGCGAGGACGTCGCGGAGGGAAGCCTCGCGGCCGACGCTGTGCGCCTGCGACTGCGCCTCCCGCCAGCGGCTCACCAGCGTCCGCACGGCGATGTACGACAACAGCAGGGGGAAACCACCCGGCAACAGGATGATTGCCACCGCCATCACCATCCTCATCCACGCCCACACCATGACCACGGACCTCGCTGCTTTCCTTCGTGAGTTGCGCCGTAGAGATGCATGACGTGTGCCCACGGTGCGCAAATAATTTCCCCGCGTTTTTCCGCAGGGTTGGAGGGCAGCGGGGCAGGAAGGTTGGGGACCGGGTCCACGGACCCTGGCATTTTTGCCGCAGTCGCCTGGGGGGCCGTCGGTTAAGTTCAGCCGGGTGAGCCCCCCTTCGACGGCAGAAATCCGCACCTTCACCAGCGTGGCGGACGCGGAGAAACACCTGGAGCAGGTGGGATACCTGCCCTCCCCGGAGATCGCCACGGCGGCCTTCCTGGCCGACCGGATGGACAAGCCCATCCTCGTCGAAGGACCCGCGGGCGTGGGCAAGACGGAGCTGGCGCGGGCCATGGCCACGGCGCTGGGCCGCGAACTCATCCGCCTCCAGTGCTACGAGGGCCTGGACGAGGCCAAGGCTCTCTACGAGTGGGAGTACGCCAAGCAGCTGCTCTACACCCAGCTCCTCAAGGACAAGATTGGGGAGATGGTGCAGGGCACGTCCACGCTGTCGGAGGCGGCGGACCGGCTGGCCTCGAGCGACGCCGTCTTCTTCTCCGAGCGCTTCCTCCTGCCGCGTCCCATCCTCCGCGCCCAGCTCTCCGAGCGCCCCGCCCTGCTGCTGGTGGACGAAATCGACAAGGCGGACCCGGAGTTCGAGGCCTTCCTGCTGGAGGTCCTCTCCGACAACGCCGTCACCATCCCCGAGCTGGGCACCTTCCACGCGAAGCACATCCCCCGGGTGCTGCTGACGTCCAACAACGCGCGCGAGCTGTCCGACGCGCTCAAGCGCCGCTGCCTGCACCTGCACATCGACTTCCCGGACCGGGAGCGGGAGCTGCGCATCGTCCGCTCGCGGCTGCCCCACGTGCCGCAGGTGCTGGCCGAGCAGGTGGTGGAAGCCGTCGCCGCCATCCGCGCGCTCGACTTGAAGAAGGCGCCCTCCATCAGCGAGACGCTGGACTGGGCGCAGAGCCTGGTGCTGCTCAACGCGGAGCAGCTCACCTCGGACGTCGTGGCCTCCACGCTCAATCTCGTCCTCAAGTACGAGGGCGACATCGAGAAGGCCCGCGCCAACCTGCCGCAGATCGCCCAGGCGTGAGGTCCTTCATGACGCCCGCCCTCCCGAGGGCGGCGGGAGGAGGTCCGACGCGCGGTGTATGCTCGGGGTTCGCGCCCACCGAGGCCCTGGCCCACCCGTGCTCCTGAAGGAACGCTTCCAGATCACCCGGCCGCTCGAGGAGCTGGAGCTGTCGCTCGTGCGCGCCTCCCTGGCGTCCCCCGGCCTGCTCGACGCGCGCGAGGAGGCCATCCTTCGCACGGCGCTATCCCTCGCCCGGCTCTACAAGGTTCAGCACGGAGGACTCGACGTGGGCGTGGGCGCGCTGCTCACGCCGTTCCGCGAAGAGGTGGAGCGCCGCCTCACGCCCGTGCTGGGAGGACTCCGGCCTCCGACGAGAGACAGGCTGGTGCCCCACGTGAGGGACTTGCGCGAGCACGCCGCGAAGGCGCGTGACGGAGTGGTGGCGAGGCTGCGCGGACGCGTGCCACCCGAGGCGTTGGACCGCGAGCTGCGTCACAAGGAGCTGGTGATGGTGACGGGCGGCGGCGGCGGCACCGCCTTCGTGTACCTGGGGGTGATGAGCCTTCTGGCCGAGCACGGCCTGGAGCCGAAGCTGCTCGCGGGCGCGTCCATGGGCGCCATCCTCGCCATCATGCGCTCGCGCATGGCCCGCTTCGACCCCACGGAGATGACCAACATCGTCCGGGGGCTGTCCTTCCGGAAGCTCTTCCGCTTCATCTCCACGGAGAGCCGCTACGGCCTGCCCGCGGCGCTGCGCCTGTTCCTGCGCGCGGGTCTGGGACGCTTCTTCGGCGCGGGGCCCGAGGGCAGCGGCATGCGCCTCAAGGACCTTCCGGTGCCCACCATCATCACCGTGGGCGGCATCCGCCGAGGCATGCTCCCCCGCCCGCTCGAGTATTACGAGCGCCTGCTGGGCACCAGCCCCCTGGGCCTGCTCAACCCCGCGGGCGTGGCGCGCAGAATCCAGGCCGCCATGGGCGCGATTGGAGAGCTGTTCACCCGCCCCGAAATCACCGTGCGCCTGCACCTGGGCGCAGACGACGCCACCGGCGAATTCGACGCGCTGGACGCCGCGGGCTTCTCCTCCGCCCTGCCCGGCGTCATCCACTACGACGTGCTGCGCGAGGACCCTCGCATGCACTCGCTCCTGGACGGGATGCTCGCCCACCACGGCGTGGCGCGCCTCATCGACGGGGGCCTCGTGGACAACCTGCCGGCGAAGGCCGCGTGGAAGGCCGTCGCGCGCGGACGCATCGGCACGCGCAACACGCTCATCCTCGCGTTGGATGGCTTCGCGCCCCGGCTCACCACGCCGTTCTGGCTTCCGCTCCAACGCCTGGCCGCCATGACGGTGGCGCCCAACCTGCCCTACGCGCATCACATCAAGCGCTTCTCGCGCACGCTGTCACCACTGGATGTCGTGCCCTCCGTGGAGCTTGCCTCCAAGGCGCTGCACTTGGGTCGCAAGGCACTCGCCGAGGACCTGCCATTCCTTCGACGCATGCTGGCCCCACTGCCACACGTGCTCTGATTTCCCTGAAGTGGCTTTCACGCTTTGACCTCATAGGGACCTGTGGCTAGAAGGGGCGGGCAGTCCCACTTCTTACAGGCCGAAGGAACCCCCGCATGAGCTCGACCTCGACCAGTGTTTTGCGTGCCGACCAGATATGGCTCGACGGCAAATTGGTGAAATGGGACGAGGGCCAGGTGCATGTGATGACGCACGCCCTCCACTACGGGCTGGGCGTCTTCGAGGGCATCCGCGCCTACAAGACGCATGATGGCCGGCTCGCGGTGTTCCGCCTGCGCGAGCACATCCGCCGGCTGCTCGACTCGGCGCACATCATCATGTTGAAGATGCCGTACTCCGAGGACGAGCTCGTCGAGGCGTGCCTGGACCTCTTGCGCAAGCAGAAGGCGCAGTTCGCCAACGGCGCGTACCTGCGGCCGGTGGCCTTCATGGGCGACGGCGCCATGGGCCTGGGCGCGGTGAACCCCACACGCGTGGCCGTGACGGCGTGGGATTGGGGCGCGTACCTGGGCGACAAGGGCATCCGCGAGGGCATCCGCGCCAAGGTGAGTTCCTTCACGCGCATGCACGTCAACGTCAACATGGTGCGCGGCAAGATTTCCGGCCAGTACGTCAACTCCATCCTCGCCAAGCGCGAGGTGGTGATGGCGGGCTACGACGAGGCCATCCTCCTGGACATCAGCGGCTTCGTGGCGGAAGCGTCCGGCGAGAACCTCTTCATGGTGAACAAGAAGGGCATCATCAAGACGCCGCCCCTCTCCTCGCCCATCCTCGACGGCATCACCCGCGACACCGTCCTGAAGATTCTGCGCGACAGCGGCCGCGCCGTGGAGGAGGTCACCTTCACCCGCGACGCGCTCTACATCTCCAACGAGATCTTCTTCACCGGCACCGCCGCGGAAATCACCCCCGTGCGCGAAGTGGACGACCGCGCCGTCGGCACCGGCAAGCCCGGCCCCATCGGCACCTTCGTGCAGGAGATGTACTTCCGCACCGTCCGGGGCCAGGAGCCGCGCTACGCCGAGTGGCTCACCTACGTCGACTGATGCCCCTACGCGCCGGGTCTCCGGCGCCCCCGGGGTGGGGAGCCTGCCTCCTCGCCCCTCGGGTCTCCCGGGAATGACCATCCCTTCTGCCCTCCCAGGACGGGTTTTGGGCTAGAAAGGGCCCCGATGGCTCCCGCCGGACACGCCTACGACGACAATCCGTTCAAGCTCGAGAACCCGTCCATCCTCGACATCGCTCCCGCCGAGCCGAAGTCGGTGGAGGAGACGGGGCTCAAGATGGGACTGCTCGCGGACATCGCGCTGAAGTTCCTCTATTACACCGGCACCGGCACCGGCATGGTCATCGCGGACGAGATGCGCCTGCCGTGGTCGGGCGTCATCGAGCACGTGGTGGACTTCATCGCCACGGAGAAGCTGGTGGACCTGCGTGGCGGCAAGGGCTTCGGCCGCGCCTCCGTGGAGTTCATCCTCACGGAGAAGGGCCGCGAGTACGCGCGCGACGCGCTCACCCGCACGACGTACGTGGGCCCCGCACCCGTGCCGATTGAGCAGTACAACGCGCTCATCACCAGCCAGACCGAGGAGACGCCCGTCGTCAGCCAGGAGGAGCTGGTGATGGCGCTCAGCCACCTCACCGTCCCCGCGGAGCTGATGGACAAGCTGGGCCCCGCGGTGAACTCCGGGCGCTCGCTCTTCCTCTACGGTCCCCCTGGCAACGGCAAGACGAGCCTCGCGGAGGCCGTCTCACACATGTTCGGCGGCGAGGTCTTCGTGCCGCACTGCCTGGAGATCGGCAATCAGATCATCCAGGTGCACGACCACCTCATCCACACCCCCGTCAAGCTGGAGATGGGCGGAGATGCGTCCGGCCGCCGGCAGTCCTTCGAGATGGACAACCGGTGGATGCTCTGCCGCCGCCCCGCCGTCGTCGTCGGTGGCGAGCTCACGCTGGAGACGCTGGACCTCATCTACTCGGAGAGCACCCGCTTCTACGAAGCCCCGTTCCAGGTGAAGGCCAACGGCGGCATGCTCCTCATCGACGACTTCGGCCGCCAGAAGGTCCACCCGACAGACCTTCTCAACCGGTGGATCGTTCCCCTCGAAAAGCGGGTGGACTTCCTCACCCTCCACACCGGCAAGAAGTTCGAAATCCCGTTTGATCAGCTTCTCGTCTTTTCCACGAATTTGGACCCCAAGGAGCTGGTCGACGAGGCGTTCCTGCGCCGCATCAAGTACAAAATCGAGGTGGGCAATCCCGACGAAGAGTCCTACCGGGAGATCTTCCGCCGGGTGTGCGAGGCGGCGGGCATCCCCTATGTGGACCAGGCCGTCACGTACCTTGTCGAGCACTACTACAAGCCCCGGACGATGCAGCTTCGCGCGTGCCATCCCCGCGATTTGGTGGGGCTCATCAAGGACGCGGCCCGGTACCGGCAGATACCGCCGGCCCTGTCCAAGGACCTGCTCGACCAGGCGTGCGAGGTCTTCCTCGTCAATCTCTAGTGGATTTCGTTGTTACAACCGTGCGGAATTTCTAGAATCCGCATGCCGTTGTATCGCTCGGCCGCACGCTTCGGTCTTCGCTCGCGAAGATACGACGCAAGAAGGAGCCGCAGTCCGTGAAGGAACGCTACCAGGACATCGACGAGAAGAACGAGGCGCTGCGCGAGTACCTCGACATCTACAAGGACAAGCAGCCCGCGCGTGAGTTCCTCGAGCAGTTCGAGATGTCGTGGATCTACCACGACGCCGCGCTGGAAGGCGTGGTCTACACCCATCAGGAACTGAAGGCGGCGCTGTTCCCCGGACGGGCCAGCGCCGAGGCCTCCATGATTCCGGTGGTGCTTGAGATTCGGAATCACAAGGCGGTCTGCGACTTCCTTCGCGAAGAAGCCGCGGGCGCCAAGAAGCAGGCGCAGATCACCCTCACCACCATCAAGCGGATGCACGACCTCTTCCTGGGGAACACCCCGGAGGCACTGGCCGAGCGCGCGCGCATGGAGCGACGGGAGCGCACGGAGAAGGAGCTCGCCAAGGAGCGCGAGCGCTCGGGACTGCGCAAGGACATGCCGCTGCACCGCACGTACTTCCACGACATCCACCAGCCCGTGAAGATCCAACCGGCGCTGGAGAAGCTCGTGGACTACACGGCCAGCGCCGAGTTCCGCGAGTTCCATCCGATAAAGCAGGCCGCCACCGTGCAGCACAGCTTCCTGCAGATCTTCCCCTTCACCGAGCACAGCGGGAAGGTGGGGCGCATGTGCAGCAACCTCATCCTGCTGCGCAACGGCTACATGCCCGCCGTCATCCACTCCATCGACCGGCAGCGCTACTACGAGTGCTTCCGCGGCCCCGTGGCGCAGTTCCGCACGGTGCTGATGGACGCCATGGAGAACTCGCTCGACAACGGGGTGAAGTACTTCAGGGACCTCGGCCGCAAGTACAAGGCCATCAACAACTAGTTGGACCTCCTCAAGTTGGAACCCAAGGGGGCAGGAAGGCGTCCGGGCACACGGCCTTCCGCCCCTCCGTGAACGTCGGAGGGGGCGTTTGCACCATTGGTGTGCGGGTGACACCGCGCCCTCGATGTCGAGCAGACAACATCCGGCATCTCGAAACCCGAGGCCGGAGGAAGTAAAGAAGACTCTCCATGCCCGTGACCCAGTCCTTCAACAGCCGCCGTGCCCAGGCAACCCTCGGGGGCGAGCTGACGGAGCCTCCGCCACCACGCCTGGCCCAGCTGTCCGCTCGCGACAAGCTGGACCGGCTGCTCCAGGTGGCCAAGGGGCACCGCAAGGCGCTCATCCTCACGCACGACAACCCGGACCCGGACTCGCTGGCCGCCGCGGTGGCACTCGCCCACCTGCTGGAGCGCCGAGCGGACGTGGAGGCCCACGTGGGCTACGGGGGCATCATCGGCCGGGCGGAGAACATCGCCTTCGTGAAGGTGCTGCGGCTGCCGATTTCGCACGTGTCGCAGATCGACTTCGACGAGTACGACCTCTTCGGCCTGGTGGATACGCAGCCGAAGGTGGGCAACCACTCGCTGCCCGCGCGGCTGGAGGCGCACCTCGTGGTGGACCACCACCCGCTGCGTGAGGAGAGCCTGGCGTCGCCCTTCGCGGACGTGGGCGGTGACTTTGGAGCGACGTCCACGATGCTGGTGGAGTACCTGCGCGCCGCGCGCGTGGAGCCCTCCGTCGAAGTGGCCACCGCGCTGTTCTACGGAATCAAGGCGGACACGCGGGACTTGGGCCGCGAGACGACCCAGACGGACATCGACAGCTACCTGTGGCTGTTCCCGCGCATGGACAAGTCGATGCTCGCGCAGATCGAGCACCCGGAGCTGCCGGCGCGCTACTTCCAGCTCTACCACACGGCCTTCGAGCGGGCGAAAGTCTACGGCACCGCCATCGTCACCGACCTGGAGGAGGTCTACTCCCCGGACATGGTGGCGGAGGTCGCCGAGCGGCTGATGTTCCTGGAGGGCACGAAGTGGTCGCTGGCCTTCGGCACGTACCGCAACCAGCTCTACTTCAGCCTGCGCGTGAAGGACCGGCGGATGAACGCGGGCCGGCTCATCCGCGAAATCTTCGAGGACTACGGCGGCTCGTCCGGAGGCCACGGCAGCATGGCGGGCGCGAGGCTTCCGCTGTCGGGCAAGGCCGCGCAGCGCAAGGCGCTCAAGCGTGAGCTGGTGAGTCGCTTCCTGGAGGCGTTCGGCGTCTCGGACGAGCGGCCCGTGTCGCTGCTCTCCGCGCAGGACTCGTGATCTACTGGGACTACAACGCCGCCGCGCCGGTGCGCTCGGAAGTCCTGACTGAGCTGGCGCGCGCGCTCGTGCACGGTGGCCATGGCAATGCCTCCAGCGTGCACGCCGCCGGACGTGAGGCCCGGGCCCGGCTGGACGCCGCGCGAGCCCGGGTGGCGCGGGTGCTGGGCTGCGAGCCGAAGGAAGTGACGTTCACCGCGTCGGGCAGCGAGGCGGACGCGCTGGCCCTGGTGGGCGCGTGGCATGCGCGTCCCTCGCCGGAGCGACGACGAGTGGTGACCTCCACCATCGAGCACCCTGCCCTGCTGGGCGCGGCGGCGCAGCTCGAGCGGGAAGGCGCGCAGGTGGTGCGCGTGGAGCCCGGTCCGGAGGGCCGCGTGCGCGTGGAGGACGTGCTCGCGGCGCTGACGCCGGACACGGCGCTGTGCTCGCTGATGTGGGCCAACAACGAGACGGGCGTGGTGCAGCCCGTGGCGGAAGTCGCTCGGGCGTGCCGCAAGCAGGGCGTGCTCTTCCACACGGACGCGGTGCAGGTGGCGGGCAAGGTGCCGCTGTCGCTGCGCGAGGTGGACGCGGACCTGCTCTCGTTGTCGGCGCACAAGTTCGGCGGGCCCGCGGGCGTGGGCGTGCTGGTGGTGCGCAAGGGCGTGGACGTGCGGGCCCTCACGCCCGGACACCAGGAAGGGGGCCGGCGGGGGGGAACGCAGAACATCCCCTACGCGGAGGCGCTCGCGCTCGCGTTGGAGCTGGCGACGCGGGAGCAGCCCGCGTTGGAGGCGCGAGTCGGCGCGCTGCGGGACGACTTCGAGCGCGCGGTGCTGGAGGCGGTGACGGGCGTGACGGTGAACGGTGCGGGGGTGCCCCGCGTGCCCAACACCAGCAACCTGCGCTTCGACGGCGCGGAGGGCGAGGCGCTGCTCATCGCGTTGGACCTGGATGGCATCTGCGTGTCGATGGGCGCGGCCTGCGCGTCCGGAACGTTGACCCCCTCGCACGTGCTCCGAGCCATGGGCCTGTCCGCGGCCCAGGCGCGTGGAAGCCTCCGCTTCAGCCTGGGGCCCGACACCCGCGAGGACGATGTGCGCCGCGTCGTCGACGCACTCCGTCATCACCTCCCCCGGGTTCGCGCCCTCGCGGGCTGAAGCCCGTTCCGGCCCGCGCCGCTACGTACGCCGGGTGCACTTGACGGAAGGCCGCGCCCGCCGAACCCCGAGCATCCTCCTGTGAATGCCGCGTCCCCCTTGGGGGCATGAGCGCTTGATGAAGCCACCTCCGGTGGAAAGCATCTCCCCCACTGCCGACACACCCGAGGGGGGCTGCACATGGGTCAGGGTTCGAAGGGGCTGGGGTTTTTGAGGAATCGGTTCGCGGTGCTCGTGTACGGGCTCGCGCTGGCATGCGGCCCCAGCCCTCAGGAGCGCGGTGGCGATGACGCGCGGCCCGAGTCCACGGAGTCGGGCTCAACGCGAGCCCTGTCACATCCAGGTGACGCGAGCACGAGCACCACTGCCGGGGGCTCGGTGCTGTGGGAGGAGCAGATGACGCCGCTCAACGCGGAGGAGCGTTTCCGGCAGCGCTGCCCCTCCGCGGACGATGCGCAAGGGCCCACGCTGTACGTCGCGAACACCGGACCGCGGGATTTCGAGGCCCCGCTGGGCTCCGTGGCCAACCCCTTCTTCACCATCATGGCGGCGGTGAAGGTGGCGCAGCCGGGTTACGTCATCCAGGTCCGCGAGGGGACCTATCCCGAGCAGGTCGCCATCAATCCGCTGAAGGCGCGCCCCGGCACGGCCACGGCGCCCATCGTCCTGCGTGGAGAGCAGTACCGCCGCCCCCGCATCGTCCCCTCCTCCACCGACGTGGGCAGCTTGCTGGTGGTGAGCCAGCCCTACTGGATTGTCCAGGCCGTCGAGGTGGACGTGGAGGAGCGCCCCTCCTTCGCCGCGCTCTTCGAGGACAGCACCACGTGCTCGCAGCTGACCGACTCCGTGCTCCATGGAGGCAGGGCGGGCGGAGGCGTCGTCGTCAGTGACGCGAGCCGGGTGCTCATCGACGGCAATTCGATATTCGACTTCTCCAGGACGGGCCTCGACTCCCACGGCGTCGCGGTGAAGGGCGTCTCACGCGAAGTCTTCATCACGGAGAACAACATCCACGATGCCTCGGGTGACGGAGTGCAGTGCCAGCCCAACCTGGGCAGGCCGTCCACCGTCTTCATCGAGCGCAACCAGATGTACGACTGCGGGGAGAACGGCATCGACGTGAAGGCCTGCGACGACGTCGCCATCCACGAGAACGTGCTCTTCGGCTTCCCCAACCTGGAGCGATACCCGTGGCAGGCCACGACGTCCGCCGCCGAGGCGGTGCTGGTCCACGAGGACGCGACGAACATCCAGATTGTCGGCAACCTCGTCTTCCAGGCCGGCCGCGGCATCTCCATCGGAGGGCTGGCCCTGGTGGACACCCCCGTCAACGTGCTGGTGCAGGGCAACGTCGTGACGGACATCTACAACTTCGCGAATCGGGGCAACGGCCAGGGCATCCGCATCGCGAGGGCGCATGGGGTGCGCGTGCTCGGCAACCTCATCGAGCGCACCGTGGACTCGGGCCTGCGGCTGGCCGCGGATGAGCCTCTCGTCGTCACGAATCTCACGGTCCTCGACAACACGCTGCGGGACATGCGCAGCTTCGTGAAGCTGGGCCGCGACACCGCCCGCCCCGGCCTTCGGATGGACCGCAACCGCTACGAGGGCGCCACCGGAAGGTTCAGCGCCTTCGGGCTCCTGTCCGACGGCGACTTCACGGCCTGGCGCGAACGGCTCACGCCCTACGGCTTCGAAAAGAACTCCGTGCGCGTCACCCCGGGAGACGACCCGGACGAAGAACCCCTACCAATGCTGGTCGGGGAGTGACTTCTCCCGGACCTCTTCGTCCGGCTGTCCGTAGCCCGGCATTCCATCCTCGCGAGGTTCCTCCGGCTTGGGAGGAAGCCGCTGGGGCAGGTCCTCGCGCGCCTTGCGCTCGGGGGCGGGCTCTTCGGGCTGGGGCTTCGGTGGCTGAGGCTGGGTGGCCATGGCGATTCCTCGGGGGCGCGGACCTGCGCGCTCGACAGGAAATCTCGCCATCCCCCTGGCCGGAGGGGACTGGGGGACGCGACGCACCGGGCAGGCACGTGCCCGCTCGTCTACTCCACGCGCGAGGTGCCGGTGGGCGCCGCCGGAGGCGTGCTCGCGGGCGCTTCGTCACTGGCGCCGAACAGGCCTCGCACCACGGCGGCGATGGCCAGGGGCGTCCCCACGCGCTCGTCGTAGTGCGGCGCGAGCGCCTGGGCGAAGGACTCGGCGGAGGTGAAGCGGTCCTCGGGGCGCTCCGAGAAGGCGCGTCGAACCACGTCCTCGAGCGCCTCCGGGACGTCCGGGCGCAGCTCGCGCAACGGCCGGTAGCGCCGGGAGCGGATGGCCTGGAACACCTCGTCCGGCGTGGCGCCGGTGAAGGGGCGCTCCAGCGTCAACAGCTCGTAGAGCACCACCGTCGCCGCCCAGAGGTCGGCCTCTGGACTCACCTGGCCGAGCAGCGACTCCGGAGAGAGGTAGTACGGCTTGCCCAGCACCTCGCCCTCCTGGAGCTTGCCGTCGACGAGCACACGGGAGACGCCGAAGTCGCCCAGCTTGATCTCCCCCACGCGGGAGATGAAGAGGTTGGAGGGGGACACGTCACAGTGGACGATGCCCAGCGGCTCACCCTGCGGTCCGGTGGCGGCGTGCGCGTATGCGAGCGCCTCCAGCAGCACCTTGCCCAGGTACACCGCGAAGTCCAACGGCAGGGGGATTCCTCGCACCTTGCAGCGGCGGAGAATCTGGCCAAGGTCCCGGCCATCCACCAGCTCCATGACGATGAAGTAGATGCCCTCCAGCTCACCAGCATCCAGCACCGTCACGATGTTGGGGTGGTGCAGTTGCTTGGAGAGCTGCGCCTCGCGCGAGAACAGCGACACCGACTCGGGATCCGCCGTCAGCGCCGGCAAGAGCCGCTTGAGCGCGACGGTCCAACCCTCGCGAGACCCGGACAACACCCGCGCCCGGTACACCTCCGCCATGCCGCCCTTGCCCAGCACGGAGAGAATCTCGTAGTGGCCGAAGACCCGCTGGGTCTTGGGGGGCGAGGGCGTCTGAGTCACGGGCTCGTGCTTCCGGATCCCACCGGCGCGCGCTTGCGGTTCTTCACCTGCTCGATGTCACTCCCCAGCGCATTCACCAGCGCGCGCTCCCAGGCCTTGGGCTCCTCGGGCGTCCAGCCCTGGTCCAGCGCCCTTCTCAGCAGGGGCGCGACGCGGCCCTTGTTGCCCACCATGTTGTGCGCGTACGCCTGCCACGCGTAGACATCCGGACGTCCAGCGGGCACCGGCGAAATCCGGCCCAGCCACTCCAGCGCCTTGCTGGCGTTGTTCGCCCCCAGGCTGCAGGCGGCCATTCCCACCAGCGCATCCACGCTGCGCCCATCTTCCTTGAGCGCGGCCTCGAAGCGCGGGCGGGCAATCTCCCACTTGCTCAACGCGAGCCACTTGAGCCCCTCGCTCACATGGCCCGTCGTCACCATGGGGGGCTGGGCCTGGGCGGCCTTTGCCTCCGCGCCGCCCTTGGGTGCCGCGGCGGCCTCTGCCGCCGGCGCGGCGGCGGGCTCCGGCTCGCCCTCCTCGGCCTCGGTCGCGGACTCCTTCAGCGCCTCGTCCTCCCGCTCGTCCGGCACCCCACCCTGGCCCCGCAGGAGCAGCTGCGAGTCCTTCAAGCCGGGCGAGTGACACCCCGACGGGAGCCGGAAGCGCCCGGTGAGCACCGAGGTCTGCGGGTTGTAGATGGCCAGCACCGGGAAGCTCCGGGCGCCCACGCACTCAGGCACCCCGGACAGGCACACCTGCATCGTGGCGACCAGGACGTTGCCCTGGAACTCACCGGAGAGGACCTCGGTGCCCGGAGGGAACTTGCAGCCACCTCCAGAACCGGCGGACGTGCCAACCAGGCGCTCGCCCTCCATGTGCAGGTCGACCTGCCCGTAGGTATCCCCCACATAGGGGCCTGCGAGCTTCGGTCCCGCCCAGGCGAGGCCGGAGGTGACGGAAAGAGCCGTCACGAGTGCCTTGTTTAGAAGCGAGAGCGGCATGTGCGGGGTGTGGGGGGCTCCCATCATAGGGGGGCCGTGCTTGCCTTGTAAACGCGCGAGGATGCCTTGACCGCGACGCTTCCCATCCTTATCATTTCAGAAGGTGGTCGCGAGATTTCTCAGTTATTTCGAGGCCTTGGTGGCACTGTAGCTTTGTTTCAAGGGCTGTCCCCTGCGGGGCGCGTGATGCTCAGCAGAAATTCGAACCGATACGTCCGTTCCGGGGTCCGTTTCGGCTTCCATGTGCAAGCCCTCCCCTCTCACGAGGGATGAGGGAAGCCTGCGGAGGCATGATTTCGGTCCCCACCTGGCTTTTAGGGTTCAATGGACGCTGGGCACACGGCCATGCGGCGGGGGACTTTTTCTGCGGAGCGGCGGCGGTGAGCGAGACTGTGGTGGAAGAGGCGGCGGCGGCGAGGAAGCAGACTCAGCGAGACGAATTGACGGCGCGCCGCAAGGCGATGACGCCTGAAATCGTCGATTCGCGGGGTCTCAAGGTGCAGTCTCGGTTCCTGGCGACCCAGTATTACCAAAATGCGAAGACAGTGGCGCTCTACGCGCCCATCAGGGGTGAGGTGCCCACTCGGGACATCCTCATCGCGGCGCTGCAAGACGGGAAGATCGTCTGTTACCCGCTGTCCCATGTGCACGGGCGCATCCTCTCCTTCCGGGCCATCAAGTCCGAGGCGGAGCTGGAGCCTGGGCGGCTGGGTGTCCGGGAGCCGACAAACAGCGCGGACCTGGTCGATGTGAAGGATATCCACCTCTTCGTCGTTCCCGGTCTGGGCTTCACTCGGGACGGCAAGCGCCTGGGACGCGGAGGCGGCTACTACGACGCCACCCTGCGCTCGGCGGATGATCGCAGTCGCCGGGTGGGGTTGGCCTTCAGTGATCAGCTCGTCGAGTCCCTGCCTACGACAGGGGACGACGTGGACATGGACCTCATCGTCACG
This sequence comes from Myxococcus eversor, assembly GCF_010894455.1. Taxonomy (GTDB): domain Bacteria; phylum Myxococcota; class Myxococcia; order Myxococcales; family Myxococcaceae; genus Myxococcus; species Myxococcus eversor. The sequence continues at coordinate 114,938 of NZ_JAAIXY010000007.1, forward strand.
GAGTCCGAGTCCTGCCGCGGCCTGTCCCGCGAGGCGAACTTCCCGAGTACGTGGCCGAGCTTCCTGAATACGTGAAGGTCCTGTTCATGGGAGACGTGGTGGGTCGTCCGGGGCTTCAGGCCGTCCGAGCGCTCCTGCCACGTCTGAAGGCCACCCATGGCGTGGACATCACCATCGCCAACGCGGAGAACAGCGACCAGGGTGCCGGCATCTCTCCGGAGACGGCCGACACCCTGCTCTCCGCGGGAGTGAATCTGCTGACCAGCGGCAACCACTTCTGGTCCAAGAAGGCCATCATCCCCTGGGTGACGGCCCATCCGGACAAGCTGCTGCGGCCGGCCAACTACCCCAAGGACACTCCAGGACGAGGCCATGGCGTGGTGACGCTCCCGGACGGGCGCGCGCTGGGCGTCATCAACCTGGAGGGCCGCGTCTTCATGCGCGCGCACGACAACCCCTTCGAGGTGGTGCAGGGGCTGGTGGAGGAATTGCGCGCGCGCACGCCGTGCATCCTCGTGGACATGCACTGCGAGGCCTCCAGCGAGAAGAACGCCATGGGGGCGCACCTGGACGGGCGGGTGTCCGTCGTCGTGGGCACCCATACCCACGTGCAGACGGCGGATGAGCGCATCCTCCCCGGCGGCACGGCCTTCATCACCGACGTGGGCATGTGCGGCCCGCTCGACTCGGTCATCGGGATGAAGAAGGAGCAGTCCCTGGCGCGGTTCCTGGGGCAGAAGCACGCGCCCTATGAAGTCGCCGAGCGGCTCGTCTATCTCCAGGGTGTGGTGGTGGACATCGACGATGCCTCCGGACGCGGCAAGAGCATCGAGCGTGTCCGAGTGCACCTTCCGGGCACCTGAAAGTCGCGGTGGAAGGGCCGTTCGCGCAGGCCCGCTTTCGGCTAAGGTCCGCCGCCCATGAATCCGGACGCGCTGCGCAAGGCGACCCCCGAGGAGCAGTTCGAAGAAGTCACCCGAGGCACGGTGGATCTCCACTCGCCCGAGGACCTGAAGAAGAAGCTCAAGTACTCGTATGACTCGGGCAAGCCCCTGGTCATCAAGGCGGGGTTCGACCCGAGCCGGCCGGACCTGCACCTGGGGCACTCGCTGCTGCTCACGCGCATGCGCCGCTTCCAGGACTTCGGGCACTCGGTGGTGTTCCTCATCGGCGACTTCACCGCGCTGATTGGAGACCCCACGGGCCGCAACGCCACGCGCCCCGCCCTCACCCGCGACGAGGTGAAGGCCAACGCGGAGACGTACAAGCAGCAGGTCTTCAAGGTGCTCGACGAGGCGAAGACGACGGTGCGCTTCAACTCCGAGTGGTTGGACAAGCTCGGCACCGAGGGGATGATCCGCCTGGCGTCGCGCTACTCGCTGCAGCGGATGCTGGAGCGGGACGACTTCAAGAAGCGCTTCCGGGAGCAGGTCTCCATCGCCATCCACGAGATGCTCTACCCGCTCCTGCAGGGCTACGACTCCGTGGCGCTGAAGTCGGACGTGGAGCTGGGCGCGACGGACCAGCTCTTCAACCTGCTGGTGGGCCGGCAACTGATGCGCGAGGAGAACCTGGCGCCCCAGGTCATCATGACGGGCCCCATCCTGGAGGGCCTCAACGCGACGCTCGTCGACGGCAAGATCGTCGGCGACAAGATGTCCAAGAGCCTGGACAACTACGTGGGCGTCAGCGAGGCGCCGGACATGATGTTCGGCAAGCTGATGAGCATCACCGACGACCTGATGTGGCGCTACTACCAGCTCCTGTCGTCTCTGACGCTCACCGAGCTGGGGGAGCTGCAGGCCAAGGTCGCCTGCGGCGAGGTGCACCCCAAGGCCGCCAAGGTGGGCTTCGCGCGGGAGATGACGGCGCGATTCCACGGCGCCGAGGCGGGCCGCAAGGCGGAGGAGGACTTCGAGAAGCGCTTCGCCAAGAAGGAGCTCTCAGCGGATGAGTTGCCTCAGGTGGAGCTGTCCTTGGCCGGCGCGGCGACGATGCCGGTGACGAAGTTGCTGGCCGAGGCGAAGCTGGTGGCCTCGTCGACCGAGGGGCGGAAGATGATCACCCAGGGTGGCGTCAAGGTGAACGGCGAGAAGGTTCAGGACGTCAAGGCGGACCTGGGCCCCGGCGAGTACACCGTGCAGGTGGGCAAGTTGAAGGCCGCCCGCGTCAAGCTGGCGTGAATTCCCGGGGGCGGCCCTCCGTCCCTGGAGCCCGAGGAGCCCTCCACCCGCCCCTGTTTCGAGGGGCGGGGTGGGATTGGGATAGAGTCACGCGCCATGCGTTTTCCCGCCCTGAGCCTCGGCCTGCTGCTGACCGCCCTTCCCGCGCTGGCGGGTCCCGGCGCGTTCGTGTCCGACGTCTCCGTGGACGCGGTGGAGCAGCCGGAGTCGTCCAAGGTCGTCTTCACGGTGGAGGCCGGGACGACATATCCCCTGCTCAAGAAGGGCGGACCCGGCAGGGCCTGGTGCAAGCTGCGCGGCGTCTCCACCGAGGGCTGGGTGTTGTGCGAGGGCGCCCAGGAGACCACGGTGCAGGCGGCGCCGAGTTCGACGTTGCTGGCGGCGGCGGACCGGGCGGACGCGGCGCAGCGCGCGAAGGCACGCGAGCAGATGTTCGCGGCCCGCGCGGATGAGTCGGACGAGGAGAGTGCCGAGCCCGTCGTCGTCTCTGCGCCCAGCGGCGCGGCCCCGCGTTACGAGGGAGCTGCCCCGGCCGCGAGCGCGCCCCCCTCGACGGTGGCGGTGACGTGGAAGGCCGCCACGGGCTGCGCGACGACGTGCTCCAGGAAGCCGCTCTTCGACAAGCGCCCCACGCTGTCCGCGATGGACAAGGAAGTGCTCGCGTTGTGCCCCGCGCGCCCGGATGTGAGCGTGAGCGCGAACGACGTGCGGCGCTTCATCACCCGTTACTACGATGACCCGCGCCTCCAACTGGCCCTGTCCGCGGCGGGGCGTCCGGGCAAGAAGCAGGCGAACATCGACTGGCTGACCAGCCTGTGGGTGAGCACGGGCCCGCGCAACGCCTTCACGCACGTGTTCTGCGGAGATGATTGGGACCGAGGCCCCATCGGCGGCCTGCACTTCCTGCCGCGTTATGCGCAGCTCGAGGCCGAGGGAAAGCTCTGCTACGGCGGCCCGGCGCGCGGCGGCTCCGCGAAGACGCAGGACCAGTACCTCATCCGGTTCCAGGGCGTGGCTCCCTGGTCTTGTGGGGAGAAGCGAATTGGCGGCTTCTCCGAATCACCGGACGCGGTGGGCCTGATGTCGATTGGCACGCGGGCCTTCGCACGGTGCTGCGCCCGTGACGGCGCGAAGAAGGAAGGCGGCGTCTACAGCGCGAAGGACCTGGGCGGCACGCGCTGGCAGGTCTGGTGCGGCACGCGCAACGGCACCTACGGCATCGCCACGCTCCACCCCACCGACGACGCCGCCACCTGCGGCGAGTGAGCACGAGCCCTTCTCCTTGCCGTAGGGGGCACATGCATACCGGGCTTGCCCTTCCCTCCTCCGCACCCGCCGAGGCAGACGAAGCGCGAGCCACCGCGTCGAAGCAAAGCCAGGGTGTGACGCGCCCCCCGAAAACGACCAGGGCCCGCTCGTGCATCCGAGTCGGGCCCTGAATCGAAACTCCGCCTGCCGCCGCTGCGTCCTCGCTACTTCGCCGGCCCCACGGTGAGCATCGCGCCCGTCGAGTACGCGGTGAACTCCGGCGCGTACATGGACTGCACGGTGGCCGGCCCCACACGGAAGGTGCCCGCCATGTTCGCGCGCACCCGGTACTTGAAGGTGTACTCACCCGCGGGCAGCCACTCGAAGAAGAAGTTGGTGCCCGAGTCGCGCGTCTCCTCGTACCAGACGATGCCCAGGTCATACTTGTGGCGGGACTGCGCGTTCTCCGGCTCCAGGCCCGCCGCGCGTGGGTCTCTCAAGTGGACGTACTCCGCCGCGTGCTTCGTGCGCAGCGAAATCTGCACCTCCACCTCATCACCTGGATTGAGCACCGTCCCTTCGGCGAGCGGCTGGAGCACGGCCTCGCGGCCCTCGCGTTCGCGGCGGAAGTAGCGACGGGAGACCTGGAAGAAGTCTCCCCGGTCCTCGTCCGGCAGCTTTTCCGTGGAGAAGTGCCACGTGGCCGAGGCGAAGGCGAAGCCCTTCGTCGTCTTCTCCACCACCACGGAGCTCATCGTCTCCGGCTGGAGCTCCGGCCCCGGCACCACCACCTGGTTCTTCTTCCCCGTGTACACGTCCGGAGCGAACTCCATCTGGACCACGCGCGGGCCCACCGTCACCTTCGCGTCCTCACGGATGCCCAGCGCGCCTTCCGCCTCCAGGTATTTCACCAGCGCGTAGAGCGCCTCGGCCGTGGCGCGCGTGGACTTCCAGTGGTTGAGCTTCTTGTCGAGGAGCAACCACTGCACCAGCCCCTCACGCCGCTCGTCCTTCGGCTTCAGCTCCGTCAGCACGCGCAGGGCGAAGGCCTGCGTCTCCGTGGTGTCGTTGTACCAGAGCCAGCTCCGGTCCTCGGGGGCCCAGTACGTGCCCAGCTCCTCCGTCGTCTTCGCCGAGTCCATCACACTGTCCCAGACCTTCAGCGCATCCGTCTGGCGTCCCGCGCGCTTCAGCGTCAGCGCCAGGTAGCCCTTGAGATAGGGCGAGTGCTTCTTCCAATGCGTGAAGCTGAACGCGAGCATCTCCTTGCGCTCGTCCGCGGTCAGCGCCTCGCCCGTGTAGCTCGCATCCGGGTATGCGGAGGCCACGTAGTTGAGGAAGGTGATGAACTCCCAGCTCTGGCCCTTCTTCGCCAGCTTCGGCGCGTACTCCTCGCGGTAGTGCCGGGCCAGGTAGCCCCACGCGTCGCGCGTCATGTCCTGCGGCACCTCCACTCCGTACTCCATGGCGCGCGACAGGCCGTGGACGATGTAGAGCGTCATGTACGGTGACGGCGGACCACCCGGCCACCAGGGGAAACCACCGCTGGACGTCTGCGCCTTGCGCAGCTTGCCCATGGCCGCGTCGCGCTCCGCGCGGGCCACCTTCGGGTCCAACACCTTCACCAGGTCCTGGTCCGAATCCGCGCCGCCCTTGGCCATCTCCAGCCAGGGCGTCTCCTCCAGCGTCATCTTCCGGTTCGGGTCCACCGAGTCCCACGTCTCGAAGCGCGTGGGACGCTGGCTCATCTCCTTCGCCATCTTCGCCACGGCCGGATACTTCGCGTAGAGACTGGCGAGGATGCCGGAGGACACGAAGCGGTTGAGCGTCTGCTCCGAGCACTCGTAGGGGTAGTTCACCAGGTACGGCAGCGACTGGAGCGCCGCGTAGAACAACTGCGTATCCACGGTGACGACGAGCTGCTCGTTCACTCGCGTCGGGTCTCCCCCCTTCTTCAAGTCGTCGAAGCGCATCGTCTTGGAGCCGGGCCCCTTCAACGTGACGAAGCGCGACTGCGCCAGATGCATGCGGCCTGGCAGCACGGGCAACGGCCGCAGCTCGCCATCGCTCAAGTTGCCCGCACGGGCCTCCACGCGGAAGGCCACGGTGCCCACGCGCGCGGGCGTGGTGAGCGGGAAGCGCAGGTTCGTCCCCTTCCCCGGCGCCACCGTGAAGTTCTGCGACGCTCCCTTCACTCCGAACTCCGACAGCAGGCTCTTCTTCGTCTCCGGGTCGATGATGTCCAGCGTGAGCGTGCCCTGACGCGCCTGCTCCGACGCATTGTTCACCACCACCTCCAGCACCGCGCGGTCTCCCTCGCGCAGGAAGCGCGGCACGTAGGGCCGCACCATCAACTCCTTCACGCTGCGGGTGGTGCGCTGCACCGAGCCACCTTCCAGGTCACGCGTCAGGCCGTGGACCCACACGCTCCACGCCGTCACCGAGTCCGGCACGGTGAACTCCAACGTCGCGGACCCGTCAGCCCCCGTGAGGAGCTGCGGCACCCAGAACGCCGTCTCGGCGAAGTTGGAGCGCAGCGCGGCCGGGGCGGCCTCGGCCTGCGCGGGGCCGCCAGCCTGAGCCTGCAGCTTGTCCGAGGCCTTGGCCTTCTCCTCCATCGGCGGCGCGCCAGGAGGAGGCGGCGGCGCCGCATCGGACTCCCGCATCGCCCTCGATTCAGAGCGAGCCACCGGCGCGGGACGCGGCGCGGAGACACCGCCGAAGGACTCCATGGACCGGGTGTTCCCATTCCGGTAGCGCCTGTACCCGGGGCCACCCAGGCCGTAGTTGTCCTCGAACTTGAGTCGGTCCGACGACGGGGGCTCCCACTGGTAGACCGCGCCGTAGCCATGGGACACGAGCCACTGCGTCTGTCCCACCGCCAGGGACGACTGGAGATCCACCGATGACATGCGCGGCGGGTAGAGCGACGAGACACTCGGCGGCGAGTGCGGCGCGAACAGGTCCAACGACTGGTCGTACATATACGCGAGCAGCTCGGCCGCGCCCGCCTCCACCTTCGCGCCTTTGGGGCCCTTCACCGTCACGCGGAAGGTCTCCTTCGCGCCCGGGCGGATCTTGTCGCGGAAGGTGGCGAACTCCAGGCTCAGCTCCTTGTTGTCCCACGGGACAAACACGTTCTCGGAGAAGCGGACCCACTGCCAGTCGCGCACGAGCGTCAGCACGGCGGTAAAACCTCCACGCAGCGCCTCCGTCACCGGCACCTCCACCACCGCGGGCGTCTGGCCGCCCACCAGCGACTTGCGCAGGACGCGCGTGTCCCCCTGATACAGGTCCAGCAGCATCGGCTGGCCCTCGAAGCCGGAGATGGCCAGCAGGCGAGCCACTTCACCGACGCGCACGCTCGACCTCTCCGCCACCAGCGTCGACGCCAGCGAGACGGGCGCGCGGTCGCCCGCGACGAGCAGCTCACGCGCCACGGTGAACGGCTGCCCGAAGGCGTCCGTCGTCTCGTAGTGCAGCCGGTAGGCGCCCGCCTTCAGCGACGGCAGCTTCACGCGGGCGACGCCGTCCGCGCCGTGCTGTACGGTGCCCTTCGTCTGCTCCGCGCCATCCGCCCAGCGCGCCAGCACGGACTGCGGATTGTAGTTCTGCAGCCACCTCGGCTGGAGCGCATCGCCCGGAGTCGGCGTGCTCACCGCGTCCGGGTCCGCCTCCATGAACGGAGGCTTGGGCTGCGGCTCATCCGCCGGCATCAACGGCTGCGCGGGCTGCTTCAACGCCACCAGTCGCCAGCGTCCCGCACCGGGCTGCGGCGCGCCGTTCAGCGTGGAGCGCACCAACTGGACCTCGGCCTGCGTGCCTTCGCGCAGGAAGCCCGTGTCCGTGTCCACGCGCGCCTCCACCGCGACGAACCCCAGGCGGAAGCCCCGACTGGCCGAGCGCGTCTCGCCCCCTTCGTCCGTGGCATCCGCCTCCACGAGGTAGCGCCACGTGAGGCCCGGCGTACGCGCGGAGCGCTCATCCGCCTCCGGGGTGAAGGTCACCTTGAAGCCGCCATCCTCCTCCACCGACGACGAGCCCGCGGCCACGAGCTGCCGCTGCCGCGAGATGAAGCTGGAGTCGTACCACCACCACCAGGGCAGCACCGGCTCACGGTACGCGCGCCAGCGCACCGTGCCCGACGCCACGGGCAGCCCGAAGTAGTAGCGCGCCTCGCCCTTGAAGGTGGCCGGGCGGTTCAACCGCAGCGGCGCGTCCGGGTCCTTCAGCGTCACCTCGAAGGTCGGCCGCTTGTACTCCTCCACGCGAATCGAGGATGAGCCCCCGGACTCCACCTGCACCGTCCACACGCCCAGCAGTCGGCCGGTGGGGACGGTGAACTCGCCCGCCACGGAGCCGAAGTCATTGGTGCGCACCTGACGCCGCTCCACCTCCTGGTGGTTCGGGTCGATCAACCTCACCACCAGGCCCTGCTGCCCCTGCGTCTGGTAGCGCGCCTGGTCTCCTCGCCCCGAGTAGGCCACCACCTTCCACTGCACCTTCTGCAACGGCCGGTAGACGCTCCGGTCCGTGAAGACCAGGGATGACGTCTGCTCGCTGGGCGAGACGCGGTTGTAGAAGGCCAGGCCATTGGGAAGCAGCAAGGCCCCGCGTCCCTCGCCCACCACCATCAGGTACGTGCGATAGCCCTGTCCCGGCAGCGCGGGAAAGGACACGTCGCCCTGGGGGTTGGTCCGGGCACGGGCCGCCTCGCGGAAGCCCGAGCGGTAGTCCATCTGGATGAGCCTCACCAACACTTCCGAGGCGGGCTTGCCCGTCTCGCCCATCAGGATGCGCGCCTCCACCGACGTGCCCTCCGCGTTCCGGGTGAGGGCCACCCACGGCGTCACGGCCAGGAAGGTGGCCTCGATGCGGTTGCCCTTCTCGCGGAAGTCCTCGTGCGCGGAGGACATGATGACGTACGTGCCCTTCTCCTTCAGCGGAGGCGTGACGTAGGTGCGGTGCAGTTGGAAGTCGGGCGTCGCGGGGAGCTGCGTGGACCACGTCGCCGCGGGCTTGCGGCCCCGGACGTAGCGCATCAGCTCGTCGCCGTAGGGCAGGACGTTGTAGTCCTCCACCTTCTTCAGCCGCGCCTCGACGTCGAGCACGAACGCGCGGAAGTAGAGCACCGGCACGTTGCGGTGGGTCACCTCGATGGAGCGGCGGTCCGCGCCATCCGATTGCATGGAGGTGACGCGGAAATCCGGCGCCTCCAGCGACTCCGCCAGCGTGCGGCAACGCGAGGCCCCCAGCGACTTCGGGTAGGCCTGCATGCAGGCCTTCGCCAGACCATGCGCGCGCACCGCGTGGCCCGCTGCGTTCTCCTGCTCCGCGAGCAGGCCCTGCCCCATGGACCACCAGGGCACATCCCGGAACGCATTCAGGTACGCGGCCAGGTGCTGACGGATGCGCGCGCGGTCCTCCGCCTCGGAGAAGTGCTGGAACAGCACCTCGTAGCGCCGCATCCGCGCCTCCAGCGCCGCCTCACGCCGCCCGCCCGTCCGGTGCCACGCCTCCAAATCCCCCAGCACCGCGGCCACCTTCACCAACGGGTGGATGTTGGCATCCGTCAGGTCCACCGTGGGAGAGCCCTCCAGCAGCGAGCCCAGGTCCAACCGGAACACCTCGTTGGCCTGCTCCGCCCGCCAGTGCGTGCTGTCCGCCAACAGCCCCACCCACAGGTACGAGACGGCGTCGCGCAGCGTGGAGCGGATGCCCGCGGGATAGGTGTTCGGCTCGACGTACTCGGACAGCACCTTCACCGGCTCCGCGCCCAGCGACTGCCGCTGCTTCCAGACGTCCTCGTACGCGCGCTGCGCCTCGGTGAGGATCTGCTCGTACGTCCACGCCTTCAGGTCCACCGGCCCCGTGGACGCCACCAGCTCGCGCTTGCGCACCTCCCAGCTGTACACCTGCGCATAGGTGACGAGCGCGTTGGCGTAGTAGAGGTTCAGCGTCGCGCGAGCCAGCGCCCCCTTCGGCCAGGGCTGCTCGCGAAGGAAGCGCACCGTCGTCTCGTAGCCGTGCAGCGCCGAGCGCAGCTGCACGGTGCGAATCAGCGCGCGCGTCCACTCGGACTCGTCCGCGCCGTTGCGCGCCTGATTGAGGCGGGCCTCCGCGGCCTGCGCGGCGGCCTCCACCTTCTGGTTCGACACCAGCGCGTCGATGTCCTTCCACGAAGAGAGCGCCTTGGCCTGCGCCGCTCGGGCCACGGGCGTGGCGAGCAGCAACAGGGACAAGAGCGCCAGCGCGACAGCGGATGTCCAGGTCCGGAGGGTGTGGTGCATGGTCGGCACTCTAGACACATGAGGCCGACCGAGCGTTCCACAATGCTCCTCAGGAAGTGGGTGTCGCTCCCGCCTCGCCCCCCGGCGCCTTGAGACGCAGGCCCACCAGATAGACCTCCATGCTGGCGCCGCGCGTTGCTTCTGGGCGAACCACCTTCACCTCCTCGAAGAGGGCGCGCACCTGGTTGCGGAAGTCCTCGAAGTCGCCCCCCATGAACACCTTCGCCACGAAGGACGAGCCCGGCCGACCGCGCGTCGCGGCCAGCTCCAGCGCCTTGCCCGCCAGCCGCAGACTGCGCGCCTCGTCGGTGGCCTTGATGCCGCTCGTCTTCGGCGCCATGTCGGAAATCACGGCGTCGAACGGACCGTCATGCAGCGCCGTCAGCTTCGCGTCGAAGTCGTCCGCGAGCACGTCCAGCACCGCGGTGCGCACGTGCCGCTGCATGAAGGGACGGATGGCGACGATGTCCACGCCAATCACCTGGCCCGACGTGCCCACGGCCTCCGCGAGAATCTGGAGGAACCCTCCGGGCGCGGCCCCCAGGTCGAGGACCACGTGGCCCTTCTTCACCATGGGGAAGCGCTTGATGAGCTCGTCCACCTTGAAGGCGGAGCGAGCCCGCAGGCCCTCCTGCTTGGCTTTCTGGAAATAGTGGTCTTTAGGACGGTAGGGCTTGCCCATGTCAGAGGGGCTCCCTACCATCCGCTACTGTCTTCGGGAAGCCGGAGCAGTCGTGGGTGTGCAGGCCCGCGCAATGGCGATTCCGGAGGACGTTGCGATGGGCACCCGGGGCTTGACGGCTGCGCTGTGTTTCACCCTGTTGTCGGCGGGTGGAGCGGTCTACTGCTACACCCGGGCGGACGCACTCCAGGTCCAGGGCCAGTGGCTGATGGAACGCGGCACCGCCCAGGCCGAGGAGTACGCGAACCGGCTGGACGGCAAGGCCGCGGACGCCCAGCTCAAGACCTTCGCCGAGCGGCGCGGCGTGCTGGAGAAGGCCCACCTGTGGGAGCGGGGCATGATGCTCGGTGTCCTGGCCGCGGCCATGGCCCTGGTGGGCGCCTACGTCCTGTTCCTGCTCAACCGCCTGGATGACCAGCTCCTGGATGCCCTGGGCGATTTGCGCCCCACCCCGCCCCCGTCGGCCGCTCCCTCGGAGCCCACGGGAGCACTCGTGTCCAGCCTTCAACGGTAGGACTCCCGAGGACCTTCGCGCGCTGGCACAATGGCGCCCCTGCTCTCGCGGAGGTGGCCATGCCCGGCTGTGCGCACTGTGGACACACGCTCGACATCATCGGCAATCAGGTGGGACGCGGCGACACCTGTCCGCACTGTGAAGAGGACGTGCGCTCGTGCCGCAACTGTCGGCACTTCGAACCGAGCGTCGCCAAGGAGTGCAAGGAGCCCTTCGCCGAAGTGCCCTCCGACAAGGACGGCGCCAACTTCTGCGAGCTGTTCCAGGTAGGCGAAGGCGGCCTGCACGCGAAGGCCAGCCGCGACGCGATGATGAGCGCCGCGGAGGCCCTGTTCAGGAAGCGCTGACGCGGCGATTCAGCGCGCGAGTCCCGGGCCCACGGCCACCGCCGAACCCACGAACGGGACGACCTTGGAGAAGCCCGGCGGCGGACTCGCCAGCGCGAGGGGACCGGACTCGCCCCACTGCGTGATTCCGTGGGGCAGCAGGTCCTTCAAGTCGTAGCGCTCGCCGTGCAGCTCGAAGGCGGTGCTCCACACGAGGCGGGCCGTGAAGACGTTCATCGACAGCGAGCGGCCGGTGCTCGCGGGCCCGCTGAACGCGCCGCCCACGACGAGGCTTGCCCGGCGGAACGTGGCGATGGGACGCCCTTCGGAGAACGACGCCGGGTCGTCGAAGTGGGCCCGCGCGTGGCCCGGCTCCTTGAGGTAGACGGTGAAGTCCCCCACGGGGTCCACGCTCAGCGACAGCCCTCCGTTGTCGACGGACACGGACTTGAACGGCGTGGAGCGGAAGGTCAGGAGCGCGGTGGCCTCGGCCACCTTCCCGGTGGGGTCCTCGAGCAGCGGCCCGTGCAGTCCCTCCAGGTGGAGGAAGAAGCCCAGGTCCTGGAGCGTCGAGTCCTCCGACGACAGGTAGAAACGGCCCGTCACGTACCACGCCACGCTCGCCGGAATCACGGGTGCCATCACCACCTCCAGGGCGACACCCTAGCCGACCGCGCGGCCCATGCTAAACGGCGGGAGATGAACCGGAACCTCCTCGTCCTGTCCGCGCTGCTGTGCCTGACTGGCTGCACCACCATCGGGGCCACCAACTACGCCGTGCCCAAGGAGCGGGCCACCGAGTGCAAGCAGATCTGCACCGACCTGGACATGGACCTGGGCGCGGTGGTCGTCATCCGCAGCTCCGCCGGGTGCGTGTGTCAGCCGCGTCCCGCGGAGGGCACGCCCGTGGGCGCTGGCGCGGCGGCGGCGGGCAGCGCGGCCATCCAGGTGCTCGAGGAGGAGCAGTTCAGCGGCACCTACGCGCAACAGCAGCAGGGCATCCGGTAGGCCCCGGCTCGTCGCGGGCGCGTGCGGCGGTGGAACGACGACGGGCGGGCCTCTTCAGACCCGCCCGCCATGCGCGGCGCTAGAAGCCGTAGAGCTTCGAGATGATCTCCTTCATCACCTCGGAGGTCCCGCCGCCGATGGTGATGAGGCGCACGTCGCGCCACATGCGGGCGATGGGCGTCTCCTCGATGTAGCCCATGCCGCCGAAGAACTGCTGCGTGTCGTAGGCCACGCGCTGGGCCAGGTCGCCCGCGAACAGCTTCGCCATGGAGACCTCCTTCACGGGGCTCTCCTTCCGGTCGAAGAGGTCCACCGCGTGGTACGTCAGCCGCTTCGCCGCTTCGATGGCCGTCAGGTGCTCCACGAACTTGTGGCGCCACACCTGGAACTTCATCAGCGGCCGGCCGAACGCCTCGCGCTCGTTGCCGTACTGGATGGCGTCCTCCATCATCCGCTCCATGCCGGCCACGGTGGTGATGGCGCCGACCAGGCGCTCGCCCTGGAAGTTCGTCATGATGTGGTAGAAGCCCTCGTTCTCCTCGCCCAGCACGTAGCGGGCGGGGATGCGGCAGTCCTCGAAGTAGAGGATGGCCGTGTCCGAGGACAGGTTGCCAATCTTGTCCAGCTTCTTGGAGACGCCAAACCCCTTCACGTCCGTGGGGAACGTCACCAGGGAGATGCCGCCGTAGCCCTCACCACCGGTGCGCACCGCCAGGGTGATGAAGTCCGCGCGCGTGCCGTTGGTGATCCACATCTTCGAGCCGTTGATGACGTAGTCATCCCCGTCCCGGCGCGCCGTCGTCTTGATGCTCGCCACGTCCGAGCCGCACCCCGGCTCGCTCACGCCCAGCGCGGCGATCTTCTCGCCCTTGAGCGCGGGCTCCAGGAACTCCCGCTTCTGCTCGTCGGTGCCAATCTCGTTGATGATGGGCGTGGCCATCTGGCTCTGCACCAGCAGCGCCATGTTCACGCCCGCGTTGCGGCTGTAGCTCAGCTCCTCGCAGAACGCCGTCACGTACCAGTAGTCCAGCCCGCTGCCGCCGAACTTCGGGTCATGGTTGATGCCGAGGAAGCCCAGCTCCGCGCACTTCTTGAACAGCTCACGCGGGAAGATGCCGGCCCGGTCCCACTCCAACCCGTACGGCGCCATCTCCTTCTCGACGAAGGCTCGCACCGTCCTGCGGAAGGCCTCGTGCTCCTCGGTGAACGGGTTCGGCATGCACTCTCCTCATTGGCGGGGGGACAACAAGATTGATTTTCGAATCAATAACAGGCGCCTCCGAGAAGCAACAAGGACCGCCAGTGCCCCGCGCGTGACGCGGCGTGCCATCACCGGGGTGGTTGAGGTATGCTGACGCAGCGCGGTATCCGATGGGCTCCAGAGCGGACGTCGAGGGCGAACCAGCGCCCCGCCCTCTGGTGCAGCCCTCGAAGAAAGTCCTGCTTGCCAGGCAGGCGGGCATTAAGTAGGCCCGGCGGGAGATAGTCCGCATCGCGGAGTATCCCCTTGACAGACAGTTCAGGGACTGTAGTTTCCGGGCCGCAGAATTTCCAAAGGTTTGAGCCGGCGTGGAGTGCCCTGGAGGGGTCCGGGGCCCGCGAGCTGGCAGGAGCAGGACGACCGTGATTCGACGCATGTGGGTGGCCGCGGTGCTGGCGGCGGTGATGATGACGGGCTGCGGCAAGGGTGGCGCCGCGCCGGCCCTTCCGGCGCAGCAGGGCTCGTCGGCGCTGGGCGTGAAGGCCATTGCTCCGGCGACGGAGCTGGAGGCCAGCGTGACGCGCGTGACGGGTCAGGTCCGCTCCAAGCAGGAGGCGACGCTGAGCCCCCAGGCGACCGGCACCATCGCGAAGATGCTGGTGAAGGTGGGCGACAAGGTGAAGAAGGGCCAGGTCCTGGCCGTGCTGGACACGTCCAACGTCGCCATCGGCGTGGAGCAGGCGCGCGCGGTGAAGGCGGCGGCGGACGCGGCGCTGCAGCTGGCGACGAACAACCTGGAGCGCACCCGCAAGGTGGCGGAGTCGGGTGGCATCGCCGCGGCGGGGTTGGATCAGGCGGAGATCGGCACGAAGCAGGCCGCCGCCCAGGCCGCCCAGGCCGCCGCCACGTTGCGCATGGCGGAGGAGAACCTGCGGGACATGTCGATTCTCGCCCCCTTCGACGGGGTCATCACCGCGCGAATGAAGAGCCTGGGCGACACGGTGGCGATGACGCCGCCCACGTCCGTCTTCACGCTGGTGGACACCAGCGGCCTGGAAGTGCGCGCGCTGGTCCCCGAGTCCGTGGTGGACAAGGTCAAGCCGGGCACCAAGACGCAGGGCACGGTGAGCCCCAGCGGCATGCGCTTCGAGGTGACGGTCTCCATGGTGGGTTCCACCGTCGACACCACCAACCGCACGGTGGAGGTGCTGGCGGACGTGGTGGGTGAGACGGCGTCGCCGCTGCGCCCGGGCGCGCTGGTGGACCTGGACTTCTCCAACGTGGCGGGCCAGTCCGACGACAAGGGCCTCTTCCTGCCGACGCAGGCCGTCAGCTCGCGAGGCCAGCAGGGCTTCGTGTGGGTGGTGCAGGACGGCACCGTGCGCAAGCGCGACGTGCGCGTGGAGCGCGTGCTCCCTGGCTACGTCCGCATTCTCCAGGGCCTGGCCGCCGACGAGCGCGTGCTCGCCGACTCTTCCCTGGACGTGAAGGAGGGCACGGCCGTCCGCGTTGTGCAGTGACGCCTGCCCTCCCCCTTACCTTTGGAGCTCCTGAATGAGCCCTCTCAAGACATTCATTTCACGACCCATCTTCACCGCCATGTTGATGATGGCGGTGGTCGTGTTCGGCATCAACGCGTACCCGCGCATCGGCGTCGATCAGTTCCCCGACGTCGACTTCCCTGTCGTCACCGTGACGACGGTGCTCCCCGGCGCTGACCCGGAGACCATCGAGAAGAACGTCAGTGATCCGCTGGAAGAGGCGCTCAACACGCTCAACGGCGTGGAGCAGCTGCGCTCCATCAACATGGAGAGCGTGTCGCAAATCGTCGTGCGCTTCACCCTGGCCAGCAAGGTGGACGTGGCCGCGCAGGACGTGCGTGATCGCGTGCAGGCCACGCTGAGCAAGCTGCCGGATGAAATCGACACGCCCGTCGTCGAGAAGTTCGACATCGGCGCGGCCCCCATCATCACCCTGTCGCTGTCCGGCGCGCTCCCGATTGAAGAGCTGACGCGCACGGCGGAGGACATCATCAAGCCCGCGCTGCAGCGCCAGAAGGGCGTGGGCAGCATCGACGTCATCGGCGGCCGTGAGCGGGAGATCCAGCTCGTCGTCGACCCGGACCGCCTGCGCGGCTTCGGGCTGGCCATCAGCGACGTGAGCCAGGCGGTGCGCGCGCAGAGCCTGGACGTCCCGGGTGGCCGCACCATGGACGGCGGTCGCGAGCGCGTGCTGCGCCTGACGTCCGAGGCGAAGAGCGTGGATGAAATCCGCAACATCATCATCGCCAGCCCCAACGGCGCGCCGGTGCGCGTGCGGGACATCGCCGACGTGGTGGACGGCCCCGAGGAAGCGCGTGGCGCCGCGAAGAACGGCGACCGCAGCGCGGTGGCGCTGGTGGTGCGCAAGCAGTCCGGCTCCAACACGGTGCAGGTGGCCTCGCTCGTCAAGGAATCCCTGAGCGAGATCAACAGCCGGCTGCCCGAGGGAATCACCGTGGACATGGTGTCGGACAACGCGCGCTTCATCCGCTCGTCCATCGCCTCGGTGCAGTTCGACATGGTGCTCGGCGGCATCCTCGCCGTGGTCATCGTGCTGCTGTTCCTGCGCAACCTGAACTCCACCATCGTCGCGGCCGTGGCCCTGCCGGTGTCCGTCGTCGGAACGTTCGCGGTGATGGCGGCGCTGGGCTTCACCTTCAACATGATCACGATGCTGGCGCTGACGCTCTCCATCGGTCTGCTCATCGACGACGCCATCGTGGTCATCGAGAACATCGTCCGTCACATGGAAGAGGGAAAGACGCCCATGCAGGCCGCGCTGGACGGCGCCGGGCAGATTGCCCTCGCCGTGCTCGCGGTGACGCTGGCCATCGTCGCGGTGTTCATCCCCGTGGCGTTCATGGACGGCATCATGGGCATGTTCTTCTACCAGTTCGGTGTCACGGTGGCGGTGGCGACGCTCATCTCCTACGCCGTGTCCATGACGCTCACGCCCATGCTGTCCTCGCGCATGCTGCGCCACCACGGTCAGCCCACGGGCGTGTCCGCGGCGGTGGAGAAGGTGCTGGTGGGCATGGAGAACGGCTACCGGAAGATCCTGGCGACCATCCTCCGTCGCCGCCTGGTGACGATGGTGGTGGCGGTGGTGGTGCTCTTCGCGACCTTCGGCCTGGCCCGCTTCCTCAAGTTCACGTTCATCCCGGAGTCCGACAACGGGAACATCAAGCTGGCGGTGGAGCTCCCCATCGGCTCGACGCTCGGCGAGACGCAGGCGGAGATCGACCAGCTCGACGCGCAGGTGCGCGGGCTGCCCGGCATCGCCTCCACCTTCGCCACCGTCGGCGGCGGCGTGCAGGAGGAAGTGCACAAGGGCGAGCTGCTCATCAACCTGGTTCCCATCAAGGAGCGCAGCTATCCCCAGGGAGAGCTCAAGACGTATCTTCGCGGCGCCATCAAGCCCCGTCCGGGCGTGTCCGTCACGGTGCAGGACGTCACCGGCATCGCCGGCGGTGGTTCACGCTCGCAGCAGGTGCAGTTCAACCTTCGCGGCGACAACTGGCAGGAGCTCATCACCACCTCGGAGAAGATGAAGGTGGCGATGAGGACCAACAAGGGTCTGGTGGACATCGACTCCACGTACCGCTCCGGCAAGCCCCAGTACGACGTGGTGGTGGACCGCGAGCGCGCCGCCAGCCTCGGCGTCCCGGCCGCCTCACTGGGCTCCACGCTGCGCGCCTTCCTCGGCCGCGACAAGTTCGCGGACTACCGCGAGGGCGGCGAGACGTACGAGGTGAAGCTGCGGCTGCCGCCGGAGACCCTGGCCTCCGCCGATGCACTCGGCAAGCTCACGGTGCGTGCTCCCAGCGGGCAGCTCGTGGAGCTGCGCAACCTGGCCTCCGTCACTCCGGCGGATGGCCCGGTGCAGATCGACCGTGAGTCCCAGAAGCGGCAGATCACCCTGCTCGCCAATCTGGCCTCCGGCTACCAGTTGGGTGACGCCGTGGCCTTCATGAACACGACGGCGGAGAAGGAAGTGCCCAAGGGGATCATCTACGACTTCGAGGGCAACGCGAAGGAGATGGGCAAGGCGGTGGCCTCGTTCGGCGCCGCGCTGCTGCTCGGCATCATCCTCGTGTACATGATCCTGGCGGCGCAGTTCGAGAGCCTCGTCCACCCGTTCACCATCATGTTGTCGCTGCCCTTCGCCTTCATCGGCGCCATCGGCGCGCTGCTCGTCACCGGCCAGGCCATGTCGATGTTCGCCCTCATCGGCGTCATCATGCTCATGGGTCTGGTGGTGAAGAACGGCATCCTCCTGGTCGACTTCACGCTGCAGTTGCGTGAGGAAGGCAAGAGCGCCACGGAGGCCCTGCTGGGCGCGGCTCCGGTTCGTCTGCGTCCGATTCTCATGACGACCATCGCGATGATCGCCGGCATGATTCCGGTGGCCATCGCCCGGGGTGATGGCGCGGAGACGCGCGCGCCCATGGCCATCACCATCATCGGCGGCCTCATCACCTCCACCGTGCTGACGCTCGGCGTGGTGCCGGTGGTGTACTCGCTGCTGGATCAGCTCACCGAGAAGTTCAAGCGGCGCAAGGGCCCGGGCACCGCCCCGGACCACGGCACGCCGCACGCGGTTCACGGCGAGAAGCCCGCGGTGGCGGCCGCCGCGCGAGTGGAGACGGCCTGATGCGAGTGCCGGCCAACAGACCGGCCCTCCGCGTGCAGCCGTCCGGCGCAGGCGAGGAGGAGCTCGAGCTCACCGAGGAGGGCGACACCCTGCCCTCCGAGGCCGAGGGAGACGCTCCCACGCCCGCGTCACGGCGGCTGCACGAGCTCATCATCCAGCTCGGGCGGTACCGCTCCTTGCGAGACCCGCTCCATGGCATCTGCGAGAGCAATCAGCTCACCCCCACGCAGATCCACGCGCTGATGTGGCTGGGCAATGACGGCCCCACACACGTGGGAGTCCTTGCCCAGCGTGTCGGCATCACCAAGAAGACCATCACCGGAGTGGTGGACCGGCTGGAGGCCATGAAGCTGGTGGAGCGCACGCGGGACGCCGAGGACCGGCGCGCCGTCGTCGCGCAGCTCACCCAGGAGGGCGCCAAGCTCTTCAACCTCATCAGTCGCAGCGTCGACCAGGGCCTGCGACGCATGCTGGACCTGCTTCCGCCCGATGACCAGGAGGCCCTCTTCGGCCTGCTGGAGCGGATGCTGAAGCGGCTCGGAGGCACCACCTCCGAACAGGCGGTCTAGGATGCAAGAGCGCGCGCCGGTGGCGAATTCCGCCCGGCGCGCGCTCCGTTGTTTCCAGAAGCCACTGCTCCTCGTCATCTCCGTGCTCGCGACGACGGCGGCGGGTGCCACACCGACAGGCCAGGAGCTGGCCGGACGGTGCCGCGCCTGGGCCTCGGATGCGCACCATCCATGGGCACTCGCGCATGGTGTCGTGCTGGAAGGCCGCGCCTTCCGCGCGAGCGACGGCCGGCTCGCCTCCGACGTGGTGGTGTCCGACTTCCTGCGCCGGACGCCCGCGCTCGAAGACGCGCCCTCGAAGGGGGCCGACCTCTTCTTCGAACCATTCACCTCCGACAACAGCACCCCGGTGGAGCCCCACCCCGCCCTTCAGGTGAAGACGTTGCTGGCCGCGGGGCTGCCGCTGTCCCAGCGCTTCACGGCGTCATGGGGCACGGTGACGCTGCGCGAGCTGGTGGAGGACGTGAAGCGCGACTTCCGGATGGACCAGGTGGCCTCGGCCGAGAGTGCCTGGATGCTCGATGTCCTCTCGCTGGCCTCTCGTCCCGGTGACACGTTCCGCGATGGCACGGGGCGACAGGTGGGCGTGAACGCGGTGATGGAGCGCGCGCTCGCCACGCTGGAGGCGGAGCAGGCCGAGCTCGCTTCGGGCATGAAGGCAGGGCGACACGAGGTGCCCAAGCGGGGCCAGGGCATCTACGCGCACCCCTGCGGGGGCCTGCACTACTTCCAGGCCGTGGCGGGCTGGGCGCGCCACCCGACCGTGCGCGCGGCGTGGAAGCAACGGCTGGCGGCGCAGGTGGACGTGCTGCTGTACCGACTGGACTCGGAGATGCGGCAGTACGAGACGGCCTGGGCCTCGGTACCCACGCAGCGCGAATTGGTACTGGCGCAGATGCTGAAGTTCCAGGGGCACTTCCTCGAGACACTCGGACGCTTCCGCGACGACACCGGCTGGCGCCCCACCGCCGTCCAGCAAGAGACCGTGGAACGGGCGCGCGGATATCTGGAGAACACGCTGCGGAGGATGGACGAGACGGGACTGCTCGCGGCCCCCGCGTCCGTCGCCACACGGAATCGACAGCTCGCGTTGGACCTGGTGGGTGACACCTGCCACGCGGCGCACGGTGAAGCGCTCTGGAGTCGCCCATCCTCCGGACGGACTCCATCACGAGCAGCTCCGACACCCTCTCCGCAGGCCAGCCCGACTCGCCAAGCAGGTGGCGACGAGTTCCGGGCGCCTTGCCTGCTTCCGCGCTGCCCCTGACTCGTTCAGGAACATCGGGCGACTGACTCAGACGCCGAGTCGCGCCATCTCCTCCTCCGTGAAGCCCGCTTCCACGAGCACCTCACGCGAGTGCTGGCCCAGCTCGGGAGGCTCGCGCAGCGGCGTCGGCCCCATGCGCAGCGGGGTGAGCAGGTGCGTCACCTTGCGGCCCAGTCGCGCATCCTCAGCCTCGACGAAGAGGCCCCTCGCGCGAAGCTGCGCGTCCGCCAACACCTCGTCCCCTTCCGCCACCGGCTCCACGCACAGGTCGGAGCCCGCGAACTTCTCCGCCCAGTACGCCAGCGGCTGCTCCGCGAACAGGCGCGTCAGCTCCGCCTTCACCCGCGCGCCCGCCTCGCCCGGCATATAGGCGTCCTCGAGCAGCTCCGGCCTTCCCAGCCGCTCGCACACCCCCGCGAAGAACTTGGGTTCCAGCGCGCCCACCGCCAGCCACCGGTCATCGGCCGTGCGGTACAGGCCGTAGCACGCGTAGCCGCCATTGAGCGCCTCGCGTCCGCGCTCCAGCGGGGCCCCCTGCTCGCCCATGAAGAGCCGCGCGGCCAGGTGCATGTGCAGGAAGGCCGTGGCCCCGTCCGTCATGGACACGTCGACGAGGCGGCCCTTCCCCGTGCGCTCGCGCTCATGCAGCGCGGCGAGGATTCCCACCAGCGCGAAGAGACTCCCTCCGCCGATGTCTCCCATCTGCACGCCGGGAAAGGCCGGAGCCCCACCCGCCTCACCGCCGTAGCCCAGGAGACCCGCGCGGGCCACGTAGTTCAGGTCATGCCCCGCCTTGAGCCGATCCGGCCCCGTCTGCCCATAGCCGGAGATGGCGCAGTAGATGAGCCGGGGGTTCTCCGCCCGCAGCACCGACTCGCCCACGCCCAGCTTGTCCATGACACCGGGCCGGAAGCTCTCCACCAGCACGTCGTGCGTGCGCGCCAGTCGCTTGAGCGCGTCGCGCCCCTCGGGCGTCTTGAGGTTCAGCGTGAGTGAGCGCTTGTTCCGGTTGAGGCCGTAGAACAGCGCGCCCACGTCGTCGCGCGAGGGCGGCATCGCCCGGACGTAGTCTCCGCCCTCCGGCTCCTCCACCTTCACCACCGTGGCGCCCAGGTCCGCGAGCACCAGCGTGGCGTAGGGGCCGGGCAACAGGCGCGACAAATCCAGCACGCGAAGACCCGTGAGTGGCAGCGACGACATGGCGGTTCTCCAGGAGTCGAACGAGACGAGGGGGGCCTGAAACGACGTGCGGCGCGCCCCCGAGGTGGGAACGCGCCGCGCGAGTCGGAGCGAGGGTCAGCGCCAGGGCTCCCCCCCGCGCTCCGAGGGAACTACGACAGCAGCTTCGCCAGCTTCATCGCGAGGCCCATGTCCATGGGCTTGAACTTCAGCTTGCCCTGCATGGCCGCCATCTGGGCGTTGAGCTTCTTCTCGCGGATCTTCACGAAGTCTTCGTTGCTCACCAGGATGGTCATCTTGGACGCGCCCTCGATGCCCGAGGTGACCCAGCCGTCGGCCTTGGTCAGGTCCAGCGTCCACTTCCCGCCACCCTCGCCGGAGATGTCGAAGTGGATGATGGCGTTGATGTCCTTCGCCAGCTCCGGCTTCGCGGTGAGAACTTCCGGAATCTGGGTCTCGATGATGTCCTTCGCGGTCATGACGCGCTCCTTGGCCTGGTCGTTGATTGAAGAATCAAGACGGGTGGAGGGGACCGTAATGGCGCCCCCCTGACAGGTCAAGCAGCGCGATACGAGGTGTTCATCACGCGCTGGTGCTGCTCACCGTGGACGGGTTCAGCGAGCGGCGCACCATCTCCAGCAAGTCATTCAGTTCGAAGGGCTTGGCCAGGTGGCCCACGGCGCCAATGTCCTGGGCCTTGCTGCCCACGTTGCGGTCCGCGCTGAGGACGATGAGGGGGATGCCCGCGATGGCCGGCGGCTTCTGGCGCATGCGCTGGGCGAACTCCCAGCCGTCCATCACCGGCATCATCAAGTCCAGCAGGATGAGGTGGGGTGGATCAGGCTCGAGGCGCTCCAGCGCCTCCTTCCCGTTGCGGGCACGACGGATGACGAACCCCTCGGCCTCCAGGATTTCGGAGAGGGCTTCGAGGATGTCAGGGTCGTCGTCCACGACGAGGACGACGGGGGCACCATCAGGCTGTGTGTTAGGCGGAGTCAGGGCAGTCTCCCTCGGTGCGACGCTGGGGATTCTTCCACCATCCTCCCATGCAGCGGCGCAAGAAAGTGCGCTCCCCGCATACGAGCGGGGTGCACGTTGCAAAACCGACAGTGACGCCCCACCCTTTCCGTGACCTGCTGGACAGGAGGTGGAAAACGTGAGGAGCCCTGGGGAGATGGGAGCTGGCAGCACGGCGGAAGCGCCTGGCCTCGTCCTCGTCCCCACGCAAGGGCCTCCACGCCTGCTGGGCGGCCTGGTCCTCGAGCATCTGGGCATCCAGGAGTTGCCTCAGGGCGCCACGTCCGTGGAGGCCCTGCTGGGCGCCGCGGGCTTCCACCGCCGCGCCGGCGACATGCGCGTCTGGGAGCAGGGAGACCTCGTCGTCCTCGCGGGAGAAGAGTTCCTGGGCGACGGAGGGCGGCTCCTGTGGACCTTCCCGGTGAGCTGGAACGAGTCCGACGCGCGCCGCAGGGTGCGCTACCTGGGCATGGCATCCCACGACTTGCGCGGCTCACTGGCCAACATCCGCTCCTATGCCGCGCTGCTGCTCAACGGCCGCAACCCGCTGGAGCCCAAGGTGCAACGCGGGCTGGAGACGATTCTTCGCAACGCGGACCGCTCGCTGTCCTTCTCGCAGGACTTCTTCGACTCCAGCCGCGCCGACCTGGGCTCGCTCGCCTGTGAGCCGGAGCGCCAGTCGCTCATCCCCCTGCTGGACGCGGCCGTGGAGCGCCAGCGCGCGGCGGCCACCGCGGCCAACGTGGCGCTCGTCCTGGACCTGGACCCGCGCGTGGCCCCGCCCGATGTGGCCGTGGACGGAGCGCGAATCCAACATGCCGTGGAGGCCTTCATCCTGTACCAGCTCTCCCGCTCCCAGCCCGGCGAGGTCATCTACCTGCGCATCTACCCAGGGGCGCCCAGGGTGCGGGTGGAGGTGCGCCGGGAGGGCGTCCCCCTCTCCGACGAGGACGCCTCCGTCGTCTTCCGCCGCGAGGAGCGGGCCTTCCGCGAGAAGAAGCTGGAGGATCCCCTGCGCGTCTACCTGGCCCGCCAGGAGGTGGAGGCGCACGGGGGAAGCGTGGGCGTGGAGACGGATCCGTCCGGTAGCGCCCTCTTCATCACCCTCACCGCGGTGCCAGGCGCCATGCTTGGCACTCCAGCGGCCCTCCAGGCATGAGGCCTCCGCTCTTGCTGGCGGTCCACGTCTCCCCCCGCTATGCTCGCCCCGTTTTCGCGAAGGAGCCGTGATGCTGGGGCTGAAGCCGATGGAACTTCTTCTCATCCTGTTTGTGCTGCTGCTCCTCTTCGGGGCCACGCGGCTGCCGCAGCTCGGCTCGTCCCTGGGCAGCGCGATTCGCAACTTCAAGCGCGGCTTCGGCGGTGAGGAGGAGACCGGTACCCCCGGCGCCGACAAGAAGGGCACCGGGACGCTCGCCGGCGGCGGCAACGTGGACAAGGACGTGAAGTCCTCCACGCCCAGCACCCACGCGTAGTCCCGCTCCGGGGAGTTCCCGCCGGAAAGCACGACGCCCGCTCCACCCCATCTTCATGGGGCCGAGCGGGCGTTGACATTGCGGGGCACACCCCCGGTCGACCGCACCGGGGGCGAGGAGCCGAACGCTCAGTCGATGACGGCCACGTTGTCGTACATGGCGTCGATCTGCGCCTTGTACTTCGTGCTGCAGACCTTGCGCTTGACCTTCAGGGTGGGCGTCAGCTCACCGGACTCCTGGGTGAAGTCCGCGGGCATCACCGTGAAGCGCTTGATGGTGGCGTACGGCGGCGAATCCGCGTTCATCTTGTCCAGCACCGCCTTCACCGCCGCGTGGACCTCGGGCCGCTTCGCGTTGTCCGCGTAGCTGCCCACCGGGGCGCCCTTCTCCTCCAGCAGCTTCTTGGCCGCGTCTTCCGCCACGGTGATGAGGGCCACCAGGTACGGGCGCTTGTCGCCGTACACCATGGCCTGGCTCAGGATGGGGAACGTCTTGAGCGTGTTCTCGATGTTCTGAGGCGCCACGTTCTTCCCGCCCGCCGTGACGATGATGTCCTTCTTGCGGTCGGTGATGCGCAGGTAGCCGTCGGCATCCAGCTCGCCGATGTCACCCGTGTGGAACCAGCCGTCCGGCTCGATGACCTCGGCGGTGGCCGTGTCGTTCTTGTAGTAGCCCTTCATGATGCAGGGGCCACGGGCGAGCACCTCTCCATCCGCGGCGATCTTCACCTCGGTGCCCGGCATCGCTGGCCCCACGGAGCCAATCTTGATCTTGTTCGGGCGGTTGGCGTTGGTGGGAGCGGCCGTCTCCGTCAGGCCGTAGCCCTCCACCACCTTGAAGCCGAGCAGGTCGAAGAAGTAGCCGATCTTCCGGGACAGCGGCGCGCCACCGGAGACGAACAGGCGCATGTTGCCGCCCAGCTTCTCGTCCAGGGTGCCGCGCACCTTGGTGAACACCAGCTTCTTCGCCAGGGTGAAGGCGAACGTGTCGTACGGCCGGCCCTGCTGCATCGCATCCACGTACTCGTCGAAGAGCTTGAAGGCCCAGCGGGTCAGCCGGCCCTTGAGGCCCGGAGCCGACGTGCCGTTGGACACCACGGTGTTGTAGACCTTCTCGAAGACGCGCGGCACCGACGGCAGCACCGTGGGACGCGTCTCCACGATGTTCGCCATCAGCTTGTCCACCGACTCCGCGACGATGAGCCGGAAGCCCATGCTCAGCCACGCCGCCTTCACCACCTGGGCGAAGACGTGCGCCAGCGGCAGGAACAGCATGACGGCGTCCGTCGGCTCCATCATGCCGATGGCCTGCACCGCGTGCGCCTGGTACGTCCAGTTGCCGTGGGTGAGGATGGCGCCCTTCGGATCACCCGTGGTGCCGGAGGTGTAGATGAGGCAGTTGGTGTCCTCCGACTTCACGGAGGCCACGCGCTCCTCGAAGGCGCCCGGGTTGGCCTGGTGCGCCTCGCGGCCCTGGGCCATGACGTCCGCCAGGGAGACTTCCTGGCCGCCCGCCACCGCGCCCTCGAACACGATGACCTTGGTGACGGTGGGACACTCGGCCAGCTTCTGCCGAACGCGCGTCAGCCGGCCCGCCTGCTTGGCATCCTTCTCGTCATTGTCCACGAAGACGAACGACGTCTCCGAGTGCTTGATGACATAGCGGAACTCGTCCGGAAGGTTGGACGAGTAGATGGGCACGGTGATCGCCTGCGCCGCGGTGATGGCCAGGTCCGCGATGATCCACTGGAGGCTGGTGTTGGCGAACAGCGCCACCCGGTCTCCAGGCTTCACGCCCTGGGCCACCAGGCCCGCGGACAGCGCCTTCACGTCGTCCAGCACCTGGCCGAACGTCACGTCCTGCCAGCGGCCGTCCTTCTTGTGCGTCACACCCGCCTTGGAGGCGTTCTGCGCGCGCTGGATCAGCAACTGGACCAGGTTTCCCTCTTGCGCTCCGGCGGCCGACGCCGAAGGTGCTACCTGATTCTCTGCTCTCACTTGAGCTCCTCCTCGATGTCGGCTTCGACCTTCTTCGCCCACTCCTGGATGCGCTGACCCTCTGGAGGGTCATACGCGACGCTTCCCTGCTTCACCTTCTGGATGGCGTCACGCGCCTCCTTGGCCTTGTCGTCCTTGAGGAGCGTCTCGGCGAGGAAGTAATGCGCGCGCAGCATCTCCGGGTTCTTCTTGATGGCCTTCTCGTAATACTCGGCGGACTTCTTCAAATCTCGCTTCGGCCAGGGCAGCTCGTAGAAGTAGCGGCCCTTCACCAGCAACGGAGCGCTCCAGTTGAAGGCCGGATCAATCTTGATGGCCGCGTCCGCGCGCTCATTGAACTTGCCCTCCAGCCCCTCGCCCAGCGCCTTCACCACCCCCACTGCTTGA
This sequence comes from Myxococcus eversor, assembly GCF_010894455.1. Classification (GTDB taxonomy): domain Bacteria; phylum Myxococcota; class Myxococcia; order Myxococcales; family Myxococcaceae; genus Myxococcus; species Myxococcus eversor. The sequence continues at coordinate 140,976 of NZ_JAAIXY010000007.1, forward strand.
GAGTAGGCGCCGATGCCCGTCGCCGCGTAGTAGTGGCCCTCCACCCGGGCGGGGGCCAGCTTGAGGGCCCTCTCGGCGACGTCCCACGTCTGGCGTCCGAGCACCTTCTTGAGCTTCTCGCTGCCAGCCCCGTCCGCCTGCCACTGGAGGAGGCGTGCCTGGCGCCACAGCACCTCGAAGTCGTCCGGCGTCGCCGCCAGCGTCTTCTTGAACTCCGCCTCCAGCTCCTTCACCACCGCGGCGTCCGCACGCCTGGCGTGCAGGTCATCCAGGCGGGTCAACACCTCGGCGTCCGCCGCCCGTGCCGAAGAGGCAACGAGCATGCACAAGGCAAGTAAAATCAGGCGCATGGGCGGTGGGCTTACCACGCACGCTCGGCCGCACGCAAACCACGCAGGCAGCCTTTCGGGCAAAAAACAAGAGCGGGGCCGGCAAGGGTGGAAGACCCCGCCAGTCCCGCTCAGTCCGCACATCTCCCCAGGTGGGGAGGAGGAGGTCGGCTCACGCCGCGTCGGCGGCGGCCTGCTCCTCGTTCTCGTTGAAGGCGGACAGGTAGCGCTCCAGGAACGTCTTCGTCTTGAGCTCCACCTGGCGCACACGCTCGCGCGACACGCCCCACCGCTGTCCCAGCTCCTCCAGGGTCAGCGGCTTGTCCTGCGTCAGGCGCTCCGTGAGGATGTCCCAGCCCAGGTCGCCAATCCGCTTGCGCACCTTGGTGAGCGCGTCCTGGATCTCCGTGTCCTGCTCATTGGAGAGGAACACGTCCTGGGGCGACGGCCCGTTGTCCTCCAGGCGATCCAGGAAGGTGGTCTCCCCTTCCTCGTCGATGGAGGCGTCGAGCGAGAAGTCCACCATGCTGCCCCGCTCGGCCTCGCCACCGCGGACCTGGCTGCGGTTGTCCTTCAGGTAGCGGGTGATGTAGGCGCGAATCCACCACACCGCATACGTCGCGAAGCGCACGTTCTTCTTCGGGTCGAAGTGCTCAATCGCCTTCATCAAGCCCACGTTGCCTTCCTGGATGAGGTCATCCAGGCGCGCGCCGCGATTGGCGAACTTCTTCGCCACGGCGACAACGAAGGCCAGATTGGAGGTCGCGAGCGTCTGTCGCGCGGACTCATCGCCCTTGCGAGCACGACCCGCGAGCTCGTATTCCTGCTCGCGCGTCAGTTGGTGATGTCCCCCCAGGTGACGCAGGTATTGCGACAGGCCCTCCGCCGCAAACTTCGTCGAGTTGGCCATGATTTCCCGTCCTCCGTTCGATGCCGGACGCGCTGTCCCCGCCGACTCGCGTCCACCTGTCTCTAGGACGCCCAACGAGCGAAAGGGTTTCTCATTCCATCGCCGAAAGTCATTTCGACTGTCGAACGCCAGTCCGTGGCCGACGAGAGGCTCGCGCTTCCGCTGACTTGCATGGTTGAGGAGCGCGAACTCCCCCGGCGATGGTCACGCTACGGCTACTCACGTAGAACGCTTGAGCGCGGGGAAGATTTTCTCGGGATTGAGCAGCCCTGATGGGTCGAAGAAGGCCTTGAGCCGCCGCTGCAGTTCGAGCAGCGCGGGGCCTTGTTCCAGCGCGAGAAATTCCCGCTTCGCGAGGCCCACACCATGCTCGCCTGTGATCGTGCCGCCCAGTTCCACCGTCATCACCAACATGCGGCGCAGGGCTTCATCCACCAGGGCGCGCTGGTGCGGCCCTTCATAGAGGATGTTGGCGTGGAGGTTTCCGTCGCCCGCGTGGCCGTAGGTGGCCACGGTGAGTCCCAGCTCTTCGCCCATCGATTTCAGGCGCGAGATGATTTCGGGAATTTTCGAACGGGGGACGACGATGTCCTCCGAAATCTTGTGGGGCTTGAGCGCGCGCAGCGCCGGGGAGATGACCCGCCGCACGGCCCACAGCTTCTCCCGCTGGCCCTCGTCCCGGGCGACGAGGGTCTGCGTGGCACCCTGCTGTGCGCAGATGTCGCCGAGCCGTGACAGCTCCTCCAACAGCCCCTCTTCATTGTACCCGTCGACCTCGGCGATGACGGCCGAGCCCGCCCCTTCGGGGAACTGGAAGCCCCGGCCGTCCACCGCGCGCAGGGCCACGTCGTCGATGAGCTCCAGGCAGCGCGGAAGGATGCCCGCGGCCAGCACGGCGGAGACGCCCCGTGCCGCGTCCAGCACGGACGGAAAGACGACCAGGGCGGTCAGCACTTTTCGTGGCAGCGGAATGAGCTGCAGCGTGATTTCGGTGGCGACCCCGAGCGTCCCTTCGGACCCCACGAAGAGGCCCACGAGGTCATAGCCGGCCACGCCTTTGATTGTCCGGCGGCCGACCCGCAGCACCTCTCCATCCGGAAGCACCCACTCCAGGCCGATGACATAGTCGCGCGTGACGCCGTACTTGAGCGCGCGAGGACCGCCCGCGTTCTCCGCGACGTTGCCGCCCAGCGTGCAGAACTCCCAGGAGTTCGGATCCGGTGGATAGAAGAGGCCCTGTGCCTCCACGGCCTTCATCAGGTCGCCCGTCACCACGCCCGGTCCCACCACCGCCGTGAGGTCCTCCGCGGAGATGGAGTGGATGCGATTCATCCGCTCCAGGCTGACCGCCACGCCACCGTTCAGGGGCAGCGAGCCCCCGCTCTTCCCGCTGCGCGCGCCACACGGCGTGAAGGGTACCCCGTGCGCCACGCAGGCCTTGAAGATGGCGGACACCTGGGCGGTGCTCTCCGGAAACACCACCACGTCCGGTGGGAAGACGCCGCTGTCGGACTCATCCCGCCCATAGGCCGCGAGCGTGTCCGCGTCGCGCCGCAGTTGCCCCTCCACGAGGATGCTCGCGAGGGCTTCACACACCCGCTCCACCCGCTCCGGCTCCACGCGGTCCGTCCGCGCGGAAGGGCCACTCATCGCCGCGTCCCCAGGCGTGCCCACAGCTCGCGGCGGAGCGAGCCATCCCGCCGCAGCTCACCCTCATAGGCCTCCGCGTGGGTGATGGCGTCGTGCTGTCTGGCGCCTCGCATGCGCAAGCACGACTGCTCCGCTTCGATGATGCACGCGGTGGCGGGACTGCCGAGCACGCGGGCCAGGGAGCTGGCCACCTGACGCGCCAGGTCCTCCTGGAGGATGAGCCGGTGCGCGAAGCAGTCCACCAGCGAGGACAGCCTGCCGAAGCCCGCCATCCGCTTGCCCGGCACATACGCGACATGCGCGAGCCCCGTCACCGGCAGCAGGTGGTGCGGGCACATGGAGACGAAGCGCAGGTGAGTGACGACCACCAGCTCTCGCGATGAGCCCTTCGGCGTGGGGAACGTCTTGCCCAGCACCTCCTCGGGCGTCTTCGCGTAGCCATCCAGGAACTCACGGCTCCAGGCGTCGGCCACGCGCTGCGGGGTGTCCACCAGGTTCGCGTCGTCCAACGGCAGCCCGGCGGCGTGCAGGAAGGCCTCCACCGCGCGAGCCATGGCGGCGGGGTCCGGCACGCTTGTGGCGGGCGGCGGGACGGGGGCATTGCGGGTGCGAGCTTTGGACGAAGTCACGGGGGCAAGGACTCCTACAGGGGCGGGCGTTCAGCGGGAGGGACGCTATCCGATGCCGCGACGAGGATCTCCTCACCTCGCACCCGAACCTCGTAGATGCGAACGCTCGCGTCGGGACGCCAGGGGCAGCGCCCCGTCCGCACATCGAAGGGCCAGGCGTGCAAGGGACAATGGAGCAGGTGCCCGTCCAGCTCCCCCTCGTGCAGCGAGCCGCCTCGGTGAGGACAGGTGTCGCTCAAGGCATGGAGCCGCCCGTCCACCCGGACGAGCGCCACCCGGGTGTCTCCCACCTGGACCACGGCGCGACCGCGTGCGTCCAACGCGGCGAGCCGAGCCACCGGAATGAATCGTCCGTCCGGCTGTCCTTCATCCATACAGGTGTCTCCAACCGCCCGGGCACCGAGGACCATCCCGGTGAATGCGGTGACAGAGGTGTCCGTCCCACCGCCGTGCTAGCCTGCCTTGACTCTCCCAGGTGCCGTCAGTAGAGCACCTGAACCGTCCTCTCTTCCGATGATCCAGCGCGCACATACCTTCGTCCGTGGCATCGCGACGCTGCTCGTCGCGCTGTGGGCGTTGCAGCCGCTGGGGGCCCTGCTCCACGTCCGGGAGGCGCACGCCCACCGCTTCTGCCCCGAGCATCAGACGTTCGAGGAGACGGCCCGGGGCACCGGCTCCATCCAGGCACGGCTTGCGCCCGAGAAGCTGGCGCAGCTGTCCGCCCTCCCCTCGTCGAACCCCGACGCGACACGGCTGACCCATGAGGCGTGCCCGCTGCTGACGTCGAGCACGCGGGACGAGCTGTTCTTCACCTCGCCGTCGTCGTGGACGCTGCCCCGGCTCGCGGTCAGCCGTCCCTCCACCGCGCCTCCGCGCGTCGCCCCTCCGCTCTCCGTCCTCGACACCGCGCCCAAGTCCTCGCCACCCGCGCACGCCTGAGTCGCGTCCAGCAGGTGTGGTCAGGTCTCGCAGTGAGGTGCACGCGTACGCGTGCGTCCCGGTTTCGAGGAGCATTCCCGGTGTCATCCGTCTTCGTTCGTCTGCACGGCGCCTTCATCGCCGTGTCCATCGCAGCCCTGTTCTCCGCGGCGTCCGCCTCGGCGCAGGAATCCTCTCCTCCCCTTCCTCCCGATGCGGGAGTCCCCGAGTCGGAAGTCGGCGCCGACGCGGGTCCACCCGAAGAAGTCCCCGCGGGCCTCACGCCCGAGGAGATGGCCGAAATCGAGAAGGCCTTCGGTGGCGACACCCAGCAGGGGGTTCCCGCCGGCACGTCCTCCGCGCCGGACTCCACGCCCGGAGGCGGCCTGCCGCTGTCGATTCCAGGAGGGACCAGCGGCACCAACTTCCTGGACATGAGCTTCATCCTGGATATCGCCGCCGCGGCCTTCACGTCCAAGGAGCCGCTCCAGGGCGGTGCGCACGACCCCACGCGCAACGGCTTCAACCTCCAGCAGTTGGAGCTGTCCATCGGCTCGGTGGTGGACCCGTACTTCCGCTTCGACGCGAACATCGTCTACAGCCAGTTCGGCGTCGAAATCGAGGAGGCCTACGGCACCACGCTGGCACTCCCTGGCAGCCTCCAGGTGCGCGCGGGCCAGTTCCTCACGCGCTTCGGTCGGCTGAATGCCACGCACCCGCACGCGTGGGACTTCGTGGATCAACCCTTCGCCATGAGCCGCGTCTTCGGCGCGGAGGGCAACCGTGGCCTGGGCGTGGAGTTGTCCTGGCTGACGCCGCTGCCCTGGTACGTGGAGCTGACCGGAAGCCTCACCGATGCCACGGGAGAAGCCACCGCGCGCAGCTTCCTGGGCGCGTCGAATGACCGCGTCCTCTCACCGATGGACCTCCAGGCCACGGGCATCCTCAAGCAGTTCTTCCCCCTGTCGGATGACCTGTCCTTGATGTGGGGACTGTCCGCCGCCACCGGCCCCAATCCCACCGGCTATCGCAACCGCACGGATGTCTTCGGCACCGACGTGTACCTGCGCTACCGGCCCATCACCGAGGCCAGCAACACGCTCGTCACCCTCCAGGTGGAGGCCCTGTACCGGCGACGGCAGGTGCCCGACGACGTGCTGACAGACATCAACACCTATGCCCAGCTCGCGTGGCGCTTCTCCCAGCGCTGGGCCGCCGCCGCGCGCTACGAACTGGGCACGCCGGCGAAGGGCGAAGGCGGCGAGGTGGCGTTGGATCCGCTGGACCCGGAGTGGACCAAGAACCGGGACCGGATCTCCGCCAACCTCACCTTCTGGCCCACCGAGTTCTCCCGCCTGCGCGTGCAGGCCGCGAGAGACCGGGCCCGTTGGCGCGATGAGGCGGACTACTCCGTCTTCCTCGCGCTCGAACTGGTGACGGGCGCCCACGGCGCCCATGCGTTCTGAACCTCTTTCACGGGAGCCCTGCCCCATGCGCCACTTTCGTTTCGTCGCGGCCCTGTGCGCCGCCCTCTGCCTCTTCGCCGCCGCACCCGCGCGCGCGGCCGTCAATGTCGTCACCACCCTTCCGGACCTCGCCGCCATCACCAAGGCGGTGGGCGGAGAGCTGGTCCAGGTGCAGTCCATGGCGCTGGGAAGCCAGGACCCGCACCGCGTGGACGCGAAGCCCAGCCTCGCGCTCGCGCTGAGGAACGCGGACCTGCTCATCAGCGTGGGCCTGGATTTGGAGATCGGCTGGCTGCCGAACCTCCAGACGGGCTCGCGCAACCCGCGCATCCAGGTGGGAAACCCCGGCTTCCTCAATGCCTCGCAGTTCGTCCGCCTGCTGGAGGTCCCCGCCACCAAGGTGGACCGCAGCGAGGGCGACGTGCACCCCGGCGGCAACCCCCACTACCTCTATGACCCGCGACAGGGCGCGGCGGTGGCTCGCGGCATCGCCGAGCGACTGGCGCAGCTCGACGCGAAGAACGCGGCGACCTACCGCGCCAACGCGGCGAAGCTGACCGCCGAGCTGGATGCCGCGCGCGTCGGCTGGGAGAAGCGGCTGGCCGGCCTGCGCGGCGCGCCCATCATCGCGTTCCACCGGACGACGGCGTATCTCGCGGACTGGCTGGGCTTCGAGCCCATCGCGTTCCTCGAGCCCAAGCCGGGAATCCCACCCAATCCGTCCCACGTGGCCGGAGTCCTCGTGCTCGCCCGGCAGCGCAAGGCCCGCATGGTGCTCATCGAGAGCTACTACAACGACCGGGAGGCGAAGATGCTCGCGGGCATGATTCCGGCGCCGCTCGTCATCCTCCATGGCGGCACGGACTTCCGCTCGGGTGAGACGTACGTCCAGCACATCAACGAGCTGGTCGGCAGCCTGGAGAAGGGGCTCGCCGGCGGAAAGGGCGGCTGAGTCATGCGGACCCGACTGCTGCTCCCCTTCTTGCTGCTGTCCGGCTGCGCGCTGGACTCGGGTGAGGGCTTCGCGGTGCTGGAGCCCACCGTCACCGCCAGCTACGTGCCCGTGGCCTCGCGCAACGCGGGCAATGGCTTCCAGCGCCTCGCGTCGGACTATCAGGTGAGCCTGGGCTCGGCCGCGCTGGGCATCTCCCACGTGGAGCTGGTGGGTGGCGCGGGAGGCGGAGGGCCGACGACGTTCGACCCCGCCAATCCGCCACCGGGTTACAGCCTGTGCCACAACGGCCACTGTCACAGCGACGGTGGCGCGCTCGTGGACTACGAGGACATCGAAGCCGAGCTGGGCGGAGGTGGCTCCTCCTCCACGCTCGTCGCCGCGCTGCACGTGGACGGCGAGTTCAACTTGCTGACCCCGGAGACCACGCCGGTGGAGTGCGAGCCGGACTGCGAGCTGTCTCGCACCGCCATCTCCCGAGGCGTCTGGGAAGTGACGTCGGTGACGCTGACGGGCGTCGTGCGGGACTCGCGCGCCACGCCACGACTCGCGGAGACACCGTTCCGCATGACGGTGGTGTCCGAGGGTGGCGCGGAGGGCGAGGAGGCCACGCCGCTCTTCACGTTGGCGGGCGAGGTGGACGTGCCATCGGACCGTGAGCACAAGCCCCGCGTGAAGCTGGCGCTGACGCTCGAGGTTCCCCCCACCGTATTCGACGGCCTGGACTGGGCCGCGTTGACGCCCGGCGCGGATGGCGTGCTGGACCTGGGAACCGTCTCCAACGAGGCGGCGCGCAAGGCCCTGTTCGAGGAGCTCGCGGCATTGAAGCCCCAAGCGGAGGTGCGACGTGAAGACCGATGAACCCGTGAGCCCGGACGCCGCGAGCCACGCAGTACCGCCGACCTTCACCTTCGGCGAGCCGCTGCTCACCTGCACGGAGCTGGTCATCGGATACAACGACAAGGCCATGTTGCCGCCCATCAACATGGTCATCCGCCGTGGCCAGTTCGTCGCCGTCGTGGGCCGCAACGGCTCCGGCAAGAGCACGTGGTTCAAGACGCTGCTCGGGATGATCGACCCCGTGTCGGGCACCATCGCCCGAGGCCATCCGGAGATGCGCAGCGCCTATGTGCCGCAGACGTCCGGCATCGACTCGCTGCTGCCGCTGCGGGCGCGGGAGCTGACCGCCTGGGGACGGCTGCGCAACTGGAGCTTCCTGTGGCCGTTCGCTCGCAAGGCGGACCGCGACGCGGTGGAGGTGGCCCTGGAGACCGCCGGGGCCAAGGCCATCGCGAACAGGCCCTACCGCGAGCTGTCCGAGGGCCAGAAGCAGCGCACGCTCCTGGCCCGGCTCATCGCCACCGAGGCGGACATGGTGCTGCTCGACGAGCCCACCGCCGCCATGGACGCGGTGGCGGAGCGCGAGACGATGCAGCGGCTGTGCTTGCTCGCGCGCCAACGAGGACTGGGCGTGGTGGTGGTGTGCCACGACCTGGAGGTCGCCGCCGAGCACGCGGACGTGTTGCTCTTCGTGGACCGGGAGACGTCCGCCTTCGTCGTGGGCGACGCGCGCACCGTGTTCTGTCACCCCGCCTTCCGTCGCCAGTACGGCGACGAGTACTGCCACCGCGCCCCCGAGGGACCCCACCGTGGATCCGATGCTCGCTGAACCATCCCAGTGGCAGCAGTTCATCGAGGGGTTCGAGTTGTTCCGGGACCCGCTGCTGTGCGCCCTCATGGCCGGCGGCGTGCTCGGCTTCCTGAGCGTCTACGTGGTGCTGCGGCGCATGGTGTTCGTCAGCGCCGCGGTGGCCCAGTCCGCGGGCCTGGGCGTGGCACTGGCCTTCTACATGGGCATCCACCTGGGCTTCGAGGTGGAGCCCGTCATCGGCGCCACCGCGCTCGCGCTCCTGGCGACGCTGCTGCTGATGATGGACCCCACCCGGCTGCGGCTGACTCGGGAGAGCCTGCTGGGCCTCGCCTATGCCCTGTCAGGTGGCGCGGCCGTGCTGGTGGGCGACCGCATCGCCCAGGAGTCCCACGACATCCAGGGCATCCTCTTCGGCACCGCCGTGCTGGTGACACCCGAGCAACTTCGCACCGTGGCCATCGCCAGCATCCTGGTCATGGTCATCCACCTGTGGTGGTACCGGGGCATCACCTTCGCGAGCTTCGACCGCATCGGCGCGCTGGTGCAGGGCCTGCCCGTCCGACTGTTGGATGGCGTGCTGATGGTGTCCATCGGCGTCATGGTGGGCGTGTGCGCCCGGGCGCTCGGCGCGCTGCCGGTGTTCGCCTTCTCCACGCTGTCCGCCATCGCCGCGCTGATGTTGGACTTGCGACTGCCGTGGACCTTCTTCGTGGCCACGCTCGCGGGCATCGTCTCCGGCGTGGGCGGCTACATGTTCGCCTACTTCTTCGACTTCCCGGTGGGTGGCTCGCAGACCGTGGTCGCCGCGATGCTGGTGGGCCTGGCCATGGGTGCGCGCGCACTCATCCAACTCGCGCGGCGCGCACGGTGAACGAGGTTCCCACCCGGCTCGATATGGGTCCGGTGACATCGCGTTACCGGAAGCAGCCTCGATAGCGACGAGGCGCTTCCGGAGGGGATCGCGACATGAGCTTCCGTGCCTTGGCGATGTGCTGGCTGTTCTGGGCCACCTGCGTGGGCTGCGCGCATGGGCCCCGCACCGTGGAGTCCGAGACGCCGAAGTTCGAGCACGTCTTCCAGAAGCCCCTGGAAGAAGCACTGGCCGTCACCCGGCAGCTGTTCACCGCTCGAGGATACGCCATCGAGGAGACGACGGATCCGACCCAGTTCCTCACGAAGTGGAAGACCCACGACAGGGGCGACACGGGGAACGACCGCTACGTGCGCTTCGTGGTGACGGGCATCTCCGTGGGCCCACGGCAATCCGTCGTCCGCATCTTCCGGATGACCTTCAACGCGATGGGCAACGACGTCAACCAGGTCGATAACTGGTGGAGAATCGAATACATCTATTATGTCCTCCACGACGTGAGCCCCTTCAACGACCAGGGGCCACCGCTCCGAATGGCGCGCGGCGAACGCATCGAGTTGCGCACGCTGACGAACGGCACGCGCGACCTGGACCTCGAGCGGGAGTTGACGCTGCGACTGGAGTCGACCCCCTCGTTGGAGGTGGTGAGCGGCAACGTGCGAGAGGAGCCGCGCCCCAAGGCCGTGCGCGACTCGGACTTCTACCTCACGCGGTGGAAAGACGAGGCGTCCGAAGCAGGCCCCTGCGGCGAAGCCATGCGCGGGCTCCCGGAAGTACTGGACCTTGGACTGACGCTGCTGGTGGGCGAACAACTCGGCTCGCGTGAAGCTCCCGCGGTGGTGGGCGAGTTGGTGTGCCAGGTCGCCGAGGCGGGGCTACCCGTGGCACTGGGGTTGTCCATTCCCCGCACCGAGCAGGAACGGGTGGACCGCTACCTCGCGAGCGCGGGCGCTCCTTCCGACCAGGATGCGCTCCTGGAAGGGCGCTTCTGGCAACGGCCCTACCAGGATGGCCGCAGCAGCCGCGCCATCCTGGACCTCATCGACCGTGTCCGCGCCATGCGCATGGCCGGGCTGAGCGTGACGCTCCTGGCGTATGACACCGACCTGGCTGGCGGAAGCAAACGCGATGGTCTGCAGGCCGCTTTCTGGAACCAGCGCCGCGAGGCACAACGGGCCGAAGTCCAGGTCATCCTCGCCGGCAACACGCATACGCGCACCATCGCCGGCACTCCCTGGGACCAGGACTTCACGCCCATGGCGCATCTCTTGAAGTCCCGACACCTCGTCGTGCTGGAGATGAGCTACGCCCAGGGAACGCGCTGGGGCTGCGACCTGGATCGCGAGGGGAAGCTCCAGTGCGGGCTCATCGGCTCGACGCCCTCGGGCCGGGTGGCGGCACTCCCCGGCCTGTCGCCGTCCATCACGTCCTTCGAATCGCCGACGTCCGAAGGCGTCCACGGCATGATCTACGTCGGAGCGCTGACACCTTCCCTCCCCGCCATCTCCAAGCAGCAGGAGGCGCCTCTCCCCATTCGCCCCCCGCTGCCGCCACGCCGGGATGGAGAAAAACCTCCCATGTTCTAGGCGTCAGCGGACCGCGGCGGAGACCTTCTTGAACTCGGGCGTGCCTGCGCGCCCGAGCAAATCGAACAGCGCGGCCTCCACCGTGGCCACCGTCGCCCCCGCATCGCGGCACAGGTCCAACCCCACCCGCCGGTCCTCCGTCGAACGCGACATCACCGCGTCCGCCAGCAAAACCGGCGTGTAGCCCCGCTCCGCCAGGTCGCGCACCGTCTGGAAGACACAGATGTGCGTCTCCATGCCGGCCAGCAACACCTGCTTGCGAGTCCCCAGCAGCGCGAGCACGTCCGGCACGGCGGCGCTGAACTCCAGCTTCTCCACCGCCTTGAAGCTCCCCAGCTTCAGCCGCAGCAGCGAGTGCGTGGGCCCCAGGCCCTGGGGATACTGCTCGGTGATGATGACGGGGAGGCCGAGCGCCCGGGCGCCTTCGACGGCGGCGCTGGTGCGCGCGAGCATCCTGTCCAACGCGTCGCGGTCCATGGCCGCGCACAGGCGCTCCTGGATGTCCACGACGAGCAACGCGGCCTGGTCCTGCGTGAGACGGAAGGTGGGCATGCCCCCTCTCCTCGCGCGAACGACTCCGGCCCGTCAAGCGGTGGGCGCATCGGACGCCCCAGGCCCGACGCTTCCGCTCAGTGGACTTCGGGCGGGCAACACTCGCGGCACAGGGCCCGGTTGCGCCCGTGTGCCACCGCCATCAACAGCCCGCCCCCCAGATTGAGCCCCAGCTCCCAGCCCTCGCCCTCCGGCACCAGGAACGCCCCCGATGCCAGCATCGTCAGTCCGCTGACGGCGAGCACCGGCACCACCCGGCGACGGTGCAGTCTCCATCCCGGAATGAAGGCCGCGAGCGCTCCCATCAGGGCCAGCGCCAGCAACCCCTGATGCGTCTGTTCCCCGCTCAGCCACCGCGCCGCCGCGGCGGGCAGGAGCCCAAGCACGGCGGGAAGCACCACGCAGTGGACGACACACAGCGCGGAGAGCAACTGCCCCACCCCATCCCAACGCGAGGGCGCGGCGAGACTTCGTTCCAAAGAACTCAACAGGACACCTTCTCCAGGGGACGGAAGTCAGGAGGCACCGGGAGCGGCGCCTCGGACGTGTGGACCAGGCGCAGGACACGGCCCCGTCCGTCGATGTACGTCCTCGCGCGCCGCAGCTCCGGCAGGTGCGAGTCCGCGTCACGCCATCGGTCGAGGAACGCGTTGAAGTCCTGCACCGCCAGCACGCGCTCTCCCAGCGCCGCGCGCGCTTCGGCCAGCAGCAGCCGGAAGTGGCCACAACCAGGGCGCTCCTCGACGAGGGCCCGGGCCAGCTCCAACGCCTTCTCCTCGCGCTCACCCCGCATGCGGGCACGAGCCAGCGTCTCCCGCGCGGGCCGGGAGAACGACGCCGGGCCCGACGCGCGAAGCCGGCGCTCCATGCGCCACGCCCGAATCAACGTGGCCTCCGCGCGACCGCCATCTCCACGACGCGACTCCAGCGCGCCGCGCAACTCGCTCTCCGCGACCTCCAGCACCCGGGAGACATCGCGCGGGCACAGGGCGCGGTTCTCGGAGCGACGCACCTCGGACAACACGGGCTGCAGCAGCTCGAGCGATGCGCACGCGCGCTCCGCGTCCGGCAGTCGCCCCGCGTCCAGCGCGTTGATGCCCCGCGTGTACAACCGGACCCCGTCGCGCAGCGACTGCTCGGCGACGGTCAGCTCGCCGGCGAGCTCCAGCGACACGTCCGCCGCCGCACGGCAGAACCCGAAGCGCAGGTGCGTGGACACCAGCGTGGTCGCCGCGAAGAGCACGGCCTGGGCCTCGCCGCCCGCGGACTCCACGCGCTGACGCAGCCGCCGCGCCCACGTCTGCGCGTCGCTGTACTGCCCCGCCTCCGCGCAACCCTGGCTCAAGAGCCGCATGGCCAGCTCCGCGCAGGGCGCGAAGACGGTGGGCAGCGACTCGGCCGCGAGGTACGCGTCGTCCGCTTCCACCGCGGCCTCCAGCACACGGTAGGCCGCATCCGTCTCGCCCAGCCGGCCCAGCAGACGCCCCGACACCAGCAGCGCGAAGCTGGCTCCAGGCGCGAGCTTCGGGAGCCGCAGCGCGCTCTCCCTCGCCGCCTCGGGCCGGAGGCTCGGGAGCATGGTGCACACCCACGCGAAGTGGACACCCGCGTGGTCCGGATGCGTGCGCAACAACTCCCTCAGCAGCGCCTGCGCGTAGGGCTGTCCCTGTCCGGGGCGACCGTCCGGCTCGTACCCGTCCGCGAGGAAACCGGCCAGCAACAGCCTTGCCTCCGCGTCCTCGGGGTAGCGGTCGACCAGCCCCTCCATCTCCCTCACGAAGGCATGGCGCCCGTTGGAAGGCCCCTTCTCCGCGAGCAGGCTGGCCGCGACGATGTAGCGCTGCTCCACGTCGGGCAGGCCCGCGCTCAGCGCGAGCGCGCGCGTCATCGCCTCCGCCCGAGCCTTGGCGAAGCGCGCTCCAGGCCCTCGCGTCAGCGCCAGGCCCCACCACGCCATGGCCAGCTCCGGGTCCAACCGGGCAGCCTCCGCGAAGGAGCGACGCGCCTCCGGCCCCCAGCCCAGATGCAGCAGGCTCAAGCCCTGGTCGAACCAGGCCTGGGCCTGCGGCACCCGCGTGCTCACCTTCAGGTGAGATGTACCCAGCCCCTCACGGAGCAAGGGACGAGGAAGCGCCTCGTCCTCGACGTCCTCCCATGCGGCCTGGACGTAGACGGATGGCTCATCGTTGCGCAGCAGTCGCGACAGCATGATGTCCTCCCAGTGCCTCGGAACCCGAGGCGCCACAGCCGTTGAAACCCAAATCCAGAGAGCGGATGCGCGTGCCGAGCCGCCACCACGCGGCGGCCAGCGTCTCCGGTGGAACAGGAGGCGCCTTGCGCCGAGCCGCCACGCAGGCGCGCCTCCACTCGAGCCCTACTTCCCGGGCCACCCAGTCCTCGTGCCCGGCGAACCACTCGGCGAGCCCCGTCAGGCTCCGACGGACCTCGCGCCGCTCCTCCACACTGGCGGGAGCCCGCCACGTGCCCAGCTCACAGGCCCGATATGCGGGGCCCTCCGGAGCACGCTCCAACCAGCGAGGGGTGAAGCCGTCTCGTGGGACGAAGACGGCCTGACCGCACTCGCACAACGCGCCGAAGCCCCACAGCGACAGCCGACCTCCGTCCGGCAACGCGACGCAGTACGCGCTTTGACCTTCCACCCCCTCGGGCCGCGCGTGGCGGACCAGGCCGCGACGCATGAGGAGGTTGCCCTCCGGGCAGCGCACGTCCTGCCCGAGGCACCACATGGAGACGTCGAACAAACGGTCCGCGTCCCGGAGGACGTCTCGAGGAAGAATCGGTGGGGCTTTGGCGAATGACACGTGGGCCTCCCGACTCAGCTCGCGGACTTCTTCGCGGGGCCGGCGCGAACGGCCGCGTCACCGAACAGCGCCTTGGGGTCCACCGCGCCACTCCCCTTCTTGGTGAGCACCGCGTTGACGGCCCGCACCAGCTTGCCGCGCACGCGACGCGGCAGCGGCAGGTCCGCGAGCGCCGCCTGGAGCTGCTGCTCGCTCACGCCCCTGCCACTCTTCGGCTTGGCCAGTGACAGCTCCGCGTAGCTCTTGCCCTGCGTGTCCTTGTCGCGCCGCTTGTCGGAGCGCTTGCGCTTCAAGGCGCGGTCGGTGTCGGCCTGGGCCTCCAACTGGCGCGACAGGCGCAGCAGCGTGTCGGAGGCAATCTGCTTCTCGGTCAGGAACTGCTGAAAGGCTCCCATGTTCTTCGTCTCCAGGAGGGGCCGGCGCCAGGGCCGACCCCGGATTCGGGGTGAAGCGCCGGGGCAACGCGCCCCGGGCTCGCGGCTAGTGCTCGTGGCCCTCGTGCGACGCCTCCTCGATGACGAGGTTGACGGACGCCGCCGACGTGGGACCGAAGGTGAGGGTGTGCGTGCCGACCGTCAGCGGGACGATGTGCCGCCCCTTGATTTCGGTGCAGGTCTCGGAGCTCTTGGTGCTCTCCTCGATCTCCACCGCCGCGCCGCTGCTGTCGGTGATGGACACGGGGACGTCCGCGCTGGTGAAGAAGACGTAGTCCGTGGCCTCCGACGCGGCGAACGACACCGAGCCAGAGCGGCCGCCCGTGCCGTCCACCAGCGTGATGTCGTAGCGGCGGTGGTTGTTGGCCACCGTCGGAGGCGTGCCCGTGAGGGTGGCGAGGACGGCGACGGCCGGGCCCTCGCGCAGGTGCTCGCACCCCTCGACGTCGACATTCTCCTCGGGCGCCTCGTCATCATCGCCGCAGGCGGCGGACAGGAGCGCGGTGGACATCAGGAGGGCGGCCAGAAGCTTCTTGTTCATGTGTGTAGCTCCACGTGGATGGACATCAGGTCCCCAGCCACCAACGCCGCCACGAACCCCGCCCAGGGAGGCGGAGCCAGAACGGACACCGGGGGCGGGGTGGGAATCGCGCGGAACGCGCGCGACACGGGGGGCGAGAGCGTGCACGCAGGGGAAACGAGCCATCCGGCGGCGCGTCGCGCGGTGGCTGGCGCACGGCTCCATTTTCGCGGAACCGGACGTCAGTCAGAGGCCACGGACCGCGGCCTACTCACGGCATGACTGTGCCGGGAGCGACGGACGCGTACCCTGGGTGGTGTCTCAGGCGCGAGGCGGAGAGGCCTTGGGGGCCAGGTGCAACCGGGCGACAGGCTCCGCTTGGAAGCGGAACACCGCCAGCGCCGGCGAGGAACGGGTGGGCACGCGCGCAAGGACAGACGTGCCCTCCACCGGAGGCGGGGCCTCTCGGCGGATCAACATGTGAAGACAATGCGCCTCGGCGCCATGACTCGCGGGCGCATCCTCACGGGACGCCAGCCGCACGTCGTCGAAGGACTCCTCCACGACGGGCGCCAGGTGCGAGCCACCCTCCTCCACGTGGACCACCTCTCCGTGCTCCAAGCACGTCGCGTGCTGGACCAGGGCGAAGTGCAGCACGTTCCCCATGTACGCCAGCGCACACACGGCCACGAGCGGCAGCGCCAGCAGGCGAGACCGGGCGAGACACGAAGACGTTGGAGGGAGGGAGCGGCTCACGGGGGAGGGATTTCCAGCGGTAAACGCAATGCGGTTGTAAGCCAGACGGAGCGCGCGTGCAAGTCACATGGAATGACACACATGCCAGCGCACGCGGCGCGGTGGGACGATGTCAGGCCATGGGCGGACCAGGTGAGCGCACGCCTCCGGCCGGCACGACGCACCCCAGGCGGACACACACGGCAGGTGTGATGGACGAGGCCTCGGGCGGCCAAGACCTCGAGGAGGCGTGCCCTGGGGCGGGACGTGGGGATTCGCGCGGATGGACGGTGGGGGCCGCCGGGAATAGGTTCACCGGCTCCCGGGCGAGTCCCGGGCAAGCCGAGGGACAGAAAGACCCGTGCAAGAGCTCATCGACGTGCTGCGACACCAGGCACGCCACTTCGCGCCCGAGCTGTCACAGCTCGCCTACAAGCGGGGGTTGGCGGTGACGCAGTTGGATGGCACCACCCGGCCCATCCCCATCACCGCCACGCCCGTCATCCTGGATGCCGCGGAGATCCGCCGCCGCGCGGAGCTGTCCGCGCGCCTGTCCTCCGCCACGGTGAAGATGGCGCGCGCCACGCTCGACGGACCCGACGCACACGAGCTCCTGGGCGCGCTGTCCCCGCTCGAGCGCACGCTCGCGGAGCGCACCTGGCGGCAGTCCGAGCGGCTGGCCACGACGCGCGTCGACTACTTCGTGTCGGGCGGCAAGCCCTGGGCGCTGGAAGTCAACGCGACCATTCCGGCCATGCAGGGCTACTCGGACATCGCGGCCCGCTCGTTCATCGAGGTGGTGGCCCGGCACTTCCGCTACCCGGAGAAGGCGCTGGCCTCGCTGCTGGCCCTCAACGGCAGCAACGCACTGGCGCTGTACCGCGCGCTCCTGGATGGCTACGCCGCCGAGCGGCCCGGAAAGTTCCCCGACACGGTGGCCCTGCTGTGCCGCCGCAACGACGCGCAGATCTCCGAGCTGCGCTGGCTGTGCGAGCGCTTCCGTGAAATGGGCGCCGACGCGGACGTGGTCCATCCGGACGAGGTCTCCGGCGACGACGCCTTCGAGGTGCGCGGCAAGAAGTACGACCTCGTCTACCGCCACCTCTTCGTGCGGCGGCTGGAGCAGTCGCCGTCTCCGTGGGTGGAGGACTTCCTCTCCACCGTGCCCGGCAAGAAGGCCGTGTTCCTCAACCCACCCGCGTCGCAGGTGGAGGCGAAGTCGACGTTCGCCCGGCTCTCACATGCGCTCGCGGAGCCCGCGCTCGCCCAGGCCGCCGGCCTCACCGACGACGAGCTGGAGGCGGTGCGGACCTCCGTGCCGTGGACGCGGGTCTTCCGCGCTGGGCCCGCCACGGGTCCGGATGGTGGGCGACTGGACGACCTGGTCGCCGAAGTCGCGCGGACGCCCGCCCGCTTCGTGCTCAAGCGGGCCTGGGACTACGGCGGCAAGGCGGTATTCCTCGGTCGCTCGGAGGGCACGGTGCCCTACTCGGAGCGGGTGACGGCCGCGTATGGCGAGCTGCTCGCCTGGCCGGAGCTGTGTGCTCGCGCCGCGTCGGACACGACGGGTGGTGGCTTCGTGGTGCAGCAGATTGTCGACTCGCCTCCGGAGGACCACCTGCTCTGCGAGCCGAACGGGACGGTGCTTCCCACCTCGTTCTTCGTCGACTACTCGGCATATGCCTCGGTGGGGCTGGCGAAGCAGCCTGCCTGGGGGGGCGTGTGCCGGGGCTCCATGGCGGAAATCGTGAATATCGTGGGCGGCGGCGGCGTGTTGCCCCTCATCACCACCGAGGTCGCCTCGAAGCTTTTGCTCGCGTGGAAGGCGATTTAAGGGAAGGTTCCAACGGGGTCCGGGCACGCCCCGGACGAAGACGCTATAAGCAGTGCCGCCGCCGGGCGGGAGCTCCGGCGCGAAAGGATACGATTCATGGCCTGGGAAACTTCCGGATGGCAGACGGCCGAGAGCGACTCGGCCCACTCCGTGCTGGTGCAGGAGTCGAAGCGCGCGTTCATGACGCGTGTACATGGGTGGATGTTCGCGGGGCTGCTCGTCACGGGCGTGATGGCCCTGCTGACGCTGAGCAACGAGACGCTCTTGCGCACGGTCATCGACTGGCGCCTGGGCTTCATGATCGCTCAGGTGGGCGCGGTGCTCGCGCTGTCGTTCCTCGCGCCGCGCCTGTCCGGCCCGGTGGCCGCGACGATGTTCCTCGGCTACTCGGCGCTCACGGGGATGACGTTCGCCATCCTCTTCCTCGTCTACACGGCGGGCAGCATCGCGCAGGCGTTCTTCCTGACGGCGGGCGTCTACGGCGCCATGGCCCTCTACGGCACCATCACCAAGAAGGACCTGAGCGCGTGGGGCACCTTCCTCTTCATGGGCCTCATCGGCGTGGTGCTGGCGAGCGTCGTCAACATCTTCATGCGCAGTGACATGATGTCCTTCGTCGTCGCCTGCGCCTCCGTCCTCGTCTTCGCGGGCCTGACGGCGTACGACACGCAGAAGCTGCGGGAGATGCACGCCAACAGCGGCTACAGCAGCGCCGCCACGGTGAGCATCGTCGGCGCGCTGACGCTGTACCTGGACTTCATCAACCTGTTCCTCGCCATCCTCCGGCTGATGGGTCGCCGCCGGTAGTCGGCCAGTCGACAGTTCCAGCCGAACGCCGGGCAAGCGGCGGCGCGTTCCCTCTGCGGACCGCGTCGCCGCTTTTTCGTTTTCAAAGCGTTGACCCGATTTCCGGCCTTCCTTCCTCCATCCATCCGCACCGGAGGAAACCCACAATGTTCAGGCCCCTCGCGTCATCACTCGTCGTGCTGTCCCTGCTGTCCGCCAGTCTGGCGTCAGCGCACGGCTCCATGGAGGTCCCCCTCAGCCGCGTCTACAGCTGCTTCAAGGAGGGTCCCGAGTCGCCCAAGTCCGCGGCGTGCAAGGCCGCCATCCAATCCGGAGGCACGCAGGCGCTCTATGATTGGAACGGCGTGCGGCAGGGCGCGGCCAACGGCCGGCACCGTGAGCTCATCGCCGACGGCAAGCTGTGCAGCGCCGCCAACGAGAGCCACAAGGGCCTGGACCTGGCGCGCACGGACTGGCCCGCGCCCCTCATCGCCCCCGACGCCAGCAACCGCTTCGAGTTCATCTTCCACGCGACGGCGCTGCACGCGACGGCCTACTTCCACCTGTACGTCACGAAGGAGGGCTACAACCCGGCGCTGCCGCTGAAGTGGAGCGACCTGGAAGCCACCCCCTTCTGCACGCTGACGGGGAACGCGCTGCAGTCGAACAACCGCTACCGCTTCACGTGTCCCTTCCCCCAGGGCCGCACGGGGCAGCACGTCATCTATGCCATCTGGCAGCGCGCTGACAGCCCGGAGGCCTTCTACTCGTGCAGCGACGTGAAGTTCAGCAACACGCCGCCGCCGCCCACGTCATGGAAGGAGCTGGGCGCGGTGCAGGCCCGCGAGGACCTGCCGGCCCGGAGCAAGGTGACGCTGCGCCTGTTCAACAGTGGCGGGAGTGACGCGGAGACGCACCCGCTCCAGCTCGACTCGGCCACGCCCGCGGCCACGTGGATGTACCTGCTGGCCCAGCGGGTGAACGCCAGCTCCAGCCGCGTGCAGGTGGGTGAGCTGCAGTCGACCGGCGTCGTCAACCCCGTCAACAGCGCCACCGGCAACCGCGTCTACTCGCGCGAGGCGAGCGACAGCTTCCAGTTGGACATCGAGAAGCCCTCGGGCGGCGGCGGTGGAGACCCGGCGGAGTACACGTATCCGAATGGCATCTCCAACTACGTGGCGGGAACGCTCGTCCAGGGGACGAACGGGAGCGTCTACCGCTGCAAGCCCTTCCCCTACTCGGGCTGGTGCCAGGGCTCCGCGCCGTACTACGCGCCGGGCACGGGCAGCCACTGGGGCGACGCGTGGGAGTTCGTGCGCTGAAGCGGAGCAGGTCCGCAATCACGTCGCCCTGAGCCAGCTTCGCGACACCCGAGGGCGGGGAGCCGACAGTCGTCAACTCTCCGCCTTCTCCTTTCGCGCGAAGGGCATCACCAGCCGCGCCACCGGGCGGCCATTCATGAGGTGCTCCTCGACGATTTCGGGCACGTCCTCCACCTTCACTCCGCCGTACCAGGTGCCCTCCGGGTAGACGACCACGGAGACGCCGAAGGAGCAGGTGTCGAGGCACCCGGCCGCGTTGGCGCGCATCCGCCCCTTCACCCCGCGCTTGTCCAGCTCCGCCTTGAAGGCCGCGCGCACCTCCTCCGCGCCCTTGGAGGCGCAGCATCCCTTCGGATTCCCATCCGGGCGGCGGTTGGTGCAGACAAAGACGTGGCTCTGGAACGGAGGAGGCATGAGCGCCTCCTAACGCGCCGGTCCGCCGAAATCGACCCCCACCTGTCCGCCGGACAACGCACCGAACAGGCGGCCAGATGACGAATCGGACCTCCGCCCCTAGCGAGCTACAGGGCTGATGCACAGACTTTCAGCAAACGTCCCCCAGTGATCACGCTCGTTTGCGCCGGAGTGACGCTACATGTCTCGCCAGTTGTTATCAGTAAAGGTAGAGCCCCTATTTACATGGCGCGACGGCGGCCTTAGATCTCGCCCTCGCGGTCGCGCGTGCTACAGGCCGCTACGCCTTTCCCCCGCACCGAGGCTCGCCTGCAGAGCCCCATTTAGCAGTGTGTGCGACACTTCCCAGCACTACTAATAGGGTCAGTCCGGTTCTTGATCACTCGCGCCTAAACACGTATTGATCCGGCCGCCCGGCCAGCGGCCAGGCAATCTCCCCATCTGGAGTCCGGGGCCCCTGCCCCGCCACGAAACGCTTCGCGAGTCCACTCCGGAGTCGTCCACGCCAGTCCGTGTGACGTCCCTGGAACCTTCGGAATCTCGCGCCCTTAGCGTTTCGCAAAATTTTGCATTCCAACCCAGAGTGAATTCGGAGGGTGGCGACATGGAGAAGGAGCTGAGTGCGAAGCCCATGGTGAGCGGGAAGGAGCGGCGGGCCGGGCGCGGCAAGGTGAAGGTCGCCGCGACGGGGCTGAGCGTGGAGCGCTACTTCACGACGCCTGGGGTGGACCCGGCGGACGAGCTCGCGTGGGAGTACCGCAGCGCGAGCATCACCGGTGAGGATGGCAAGGCGGTCTTCGAGCAGAAGAACATCGAGGTCCCCCGCTCCTGGTCGATGCTGGCGACGAACGTCGTGGCGTCGAAGTATTTCCGCGGCACGCCGGGGACGGCGGAGCGCGAGACGAGCGTGCGCAAGCTGGTGGCGCGCGTGGTGGACACCCTGGCGCGCTGGGGCGTGGAGGGGGGCTACTTCTCCACCGAGGCGGCCCGGGAGACGTTCCACGCGGAGCTGACGCACCTGCTCCTGCGGCAGAAGGCGTCGTTCAACTCGCCTGTCTGGTTCAACGTGGGCGTGGAGGCGCAGCCGCAGTGCTCGGCGTGTTTCATCAACAGCGTGGATGACTCCATGGAGTCCATCCTCACGCTGGCGCGCACGGAGGGCATGCTCTTCAAGTACGGCAGCGGCACGGGCAGCAACCTGTCCAGCATCCGGGGAAGCAAGGAGCTGTTGGCCGGCGGTGGCACCGCGTCCGGTCCGGTGTCGTTCATGCGCGGCTTCGACGCCTTCGCCGGGGTCATCAAGAGCGGCGGCAAGACGCGCCGCGCGGCGAAGATGGTCATCCTCAACGCGGACCACCCGGACGTGCTCGAGTTCATCCGGTGCAAGTCCCACGAGGAGAAGAAGGCCTGGGCGCTCATCGAGGCCGGGTATGACCCGTCCTTCAACGGCGAGGCGTACTCGTCGGTGTTCTTCCAGAACTCGAACAACTCGGTGCGCGTCACCGACGACTTCATGAAGGCCGTCGTCAGCGACGGGCCGTGGCAGACGCGCGCGGTGAAGGATGGCCAGCCGCTGGAGACCCTGCGGGCGCGGGCCGTGTTCCGCGAAATCGCCGAGGCCGCGCACCTGTGCGGCGACCCGGGGATGCAGTTCGACACGACGGTGAACCACTGGCACACGTGCTCGGGCACGGCGCGCATCAACGCGTCCAACCCGTGCTCGGAGTACATGTTCCTGGACGATTCGGCGTGCAACCTGGCGTCGCTGAACCTGATGCACTTCCGCGACATCGCCGGCGACTTCGACGTGCCCGCCTTCAAGCACGCGGTGGACGTGCTCCTGCTCGCGCAGGAGATCATCGTCGGCTTCTCGCGCTACCCCACCGAGCGCATCGGCAAGAACAGCCACGACTACCGGCCGCTGGGACTGGGCTTCGCGAACCTGGGCGCGCTGCTGATGGCGTCCGGCCTGCCGTATGACTCCGACGCGGGCCGCAACTACGCGGCGGCCATCACCTCGCTGATGTGTGGCGAGGCGTACGCGATGAGCGCGCGCATGGCGGAGAAGCAGGGCCCGTTCGCCGGCTACGCGAAGAACGCGGAGCCGATGCTGGGTGTCATCCGCAAGCACCGCAAGGCGGCGTACAACGTCCCCTCGCAGGGTGTGACGTCGGAGCTGCACGCGGCGCAGAAGGCGGCGTGGGACGCGGCGCTGGCGCTCGGCGAGGTGCACGGCTTCCGCAACAGCCAGGTGACGGTGCTGGCGCCCACGGGGACCATCGGCTTCATGATGGACTGCGACACCACGGGCATCGAACCCGACATCGCGCTCATCAAGTACAAGAAGCTGGTGGGCGGCGGGATGTTGAAGATCGTCAACCAGACGGTGCCGCAGGCGCTGGAGAAGCTGGGTTATCCGCAGACGCAGGCGCAGGACATCATCAGCGCCCTGGACAAGGCGGACACGATTGAAGGCGCTCCCCATCTGAAGGCCGAACACCTGTCGGTGTTCGACTGCGCGTTCAAGCCGGCGAACGGCTCGCGCAGCATCCACTGGATGGGCCACATCCAGATGATGGAGGCCTGCCAGCCGTTCCTCTCCGGCGCCATCTCCAAGACGGTGAACATGCCGTCGGACTCCACGGTGGGGGACATCGAGAAGGCCTACATGGAGTCGTGGAAGCGCGGCCTGAAGGCGGTGGCCGTGTACCGTGACGGGTGCAAGCGCACGCAGCCGTTGAACACGTCGAAGGAGTCGGTGAAGGACACGCGCAAGGCCCCGGTGGCCGCCGCCGTCGTCGAGCCCGCGGTGAAGCCCGAGCCTCGCGCGGTGCGGCGCCGGCTGCCGGACGAGCGGCGCTCCATCACCCACAAGTTCTCCATTGGCGGCCATGAGGGTTACCTCACGGTGGGCATGTATGAGGACGGGGCGCCGGGCGAGCTGTTCATCGTCATGGCGAAGGAGGGCTCGGTGGTCAGCGGGCTGATGGACAGCTTCGCCACCAGCATCTCCCTGGCGCTCCAGTACGGCGTGCCGCTCAAGGTGATGGTCGACAAGCTGAGCCACACGCGCTTCGAGCCGAGCGGCTTCACGGGCAACCCCGCCATCCCCATCGCCAAGTCCATCACCGACTACATCTTCCGGTGGCTGGAGCTGAAGTTCCTGCCGAACGAGGACGCGGTGGAGGACGCCATCCTCGCTCCGGCGGACGCGCCGGCGACGAAGCCCGCGCTGCCCGCGCAGGTGGCCTCGCTGTCGCTCCCCGCGCAGAACACCCGCGCGACGTGGCTCAACCAGGCGGACGCCCCGCCCTGCCACACCTGCGGCGCCATCATGGTGCGCAGCGGCGCCTGCTATAAGTGCGGCAACTGCGGCGCCACCAGCGGCTGCAGCTGAGCGCGGAAGACGAACATCCGCGGTGACGAGGGCTCCGGAGCCGATGGTTCCGGGGCCCTCGCCGTCTTTCGCCGCCCGTCCGCGCGAAGCCCGCGCCCCGGTCAATGGCCGGCGGGCCCCGGTGTCGGGATGAACGCTTCGTCGGGAGTGGCGGGGGTGAGCGCGAGGCCCGTGGATGACGGACCTCGCGCGGCGCTACCGCGAAGCTCAGTCCGCGCGTGACGCGGGGAGACGGTCGTAGACCTCCGACGCCTTGGCGGACACGCGCGTCAATTCATCGAGCGTCGTGGTGGCCACGGGCTCGCCACCCGAGTCCGCGATGACGAAGGCCACGGGGCGCCCGCGAGCGCGGATGGGCATGACGAGCAGGCGCGACGACGGGCCACCGAGCGCGGAGAAGATGGCCTCGTCCTGGACGCAGGATGGCGTGTCGAAGCTGCTGGGCCCGAGCTGCCCCAGCGAGGACATCAGGAGCGAGGGCGCCTCCAGGTCCACCTTGAGCGCGGAGACCTGGGGGCTGTCGCTTCCCGGTCCCCAGGCATGCCCGACGCGCACGAGCCCGAAGCTCTCGCCCAGCAGGAAGGCCCGCTGGAAGCGTCCGGCGCAGTACGCGAGCAGCACCTTGCCGAGCACGCCCTGTGTTCCCACGTCCTCCAGGGCCGTGAGCACCTGCTCCGCCGACACCGTAGGGCCCTCGCTTCCCGTCCCCGTGGGAGCATCCGACGCGGCCAGGAGCGCGGTCAGCGCCTCCGACTGCTCGCGGGCCTGGGGCTGCCAGGGCTGCTGGATGAAGTCCCAGGCGGAGGCGAGGGGCAGTTCACTCGAGGAGGCTCCCGCCGGCGCCGCGCGAGGCACCGCGCCGTCGAGGTCCACCGCGCGGTCATCCCACGTGTTCTCCGCGACATGACCGATGGTGCCGCTGCCATCGGTGCCCTGCCACCCCACGAACTCCCAGGTCGAGGCGAGTTGCATGGGCGAGTCATCCGTGGCGGGCAGGTCATCAAGCTCGATGGGCGCGCGCCGCGTGGCAACGGGACGAAGTGCCGGCGTGGAGGGCACGGGCTCCACGGACTCGGATGGCCCAGGGATGAGGGCCCCCGAGGACTCCGCGTTCGCCGCACGGACCGCGTCCAGTGAGACGACGGTGGCCTCCGTGGACACCTGTGACTCCATGGCGATGGTGGATGACGGTCCGGCTTCTTTTGAGGCGTCGTCTCGTGCGGTGGAGCCGGACTCCGTGCCTCTGGGGTCACTGGAATGCTGGAGGTCGGGTGTCTCCAAATCACTGGCGGCGACAGAGGAAGGCTTGCTCGCGGAATCGGGGAGCACCGTGGTGAGCGATGTGTCGGCACCGCGCTGAGTCGTGGCTCCGACGTGTGAAGACGGCTCGCCATGCGACGCGAGCATGCTGCCGGCGGCCTCCAGCTCGAGCGACTCGCTGATATCCTCATCGCCCGTGATGACCTTCGGCTGAAGGGCAGCGTCCGACGTGGGGGGCTCGTGCTGTTCGTGGGCACGGCCCGTGTTGCTCGGCACGGACCTCACGAGCTTCCAGGGCTCACCCTCGATTGTGGAGCTGGAGTCTTGCGCGCCGTGAGAGGAGTCCACGGAGCCCGTGGGACTGACATCGAGCGTCGAGGCTGATTCGAGGCCCAGGTCCAGGTAGGCGACGCTCGTCGCCTCCGTGGCGGAGGGAGACTGCTCGCTCGATGGGGAGGGATTCGCGTCGGACGAGTCCGCCATGCCCCAAGGGTCCGTGGACGTCGAGCCTCGTGGACCTGATGGAAGCGGTCCCTCGCCCTGCTCCACTGCCGACGGTGGCCCTGCGTGCGCGGACGCCGGTTCGGTGGAGGTGTCTGGTTCCGGAGCCCTGGGCGCCGCGCCTTCGGAGGCCGCGACTTCGGGCGACACTTGAGGAGCGACGAGCACGACGTCGGACGAGGTCCCTGCTGTCTCGGACGAGACGTGCTCGCTGGCGTCTCCGGTCGACGCGCCGGGCTCGAAGGTCGCGGTCTGGGATGGAGGCGCTTCGGTCGAAGCAATCAGCAGCGTGGTGGGCTCTTCGGGTACGGCACCTGTGGTCGCACTGGCGGCGACTGTCTCGACGGTGGGGACCAGGACATCACGTGACGGGGTGGTCTCGGAGGAATCCACGCCGCGAGTTGACGCGGTCTCGGACCTGGTGACTTCGGTTGAGGTCGCGAGGGGCACCGGGGCGGCGAGCAAACCGGCCTGAGAGAGAGCGTCACTCGCGACCGACGCCGCGGTTGCCTCATGAGCCAGCGCGGGCGTCAGGACTTCTGGATTCGCGACCACCACGTGCTGCTCGGTGGCGGGGAGTGCAGTCGCGGATGCGGTCGAGACGGGCTTCTCGAACGCAGCGCTTCCGTGCACCCCTTCTGGCAGCCCGAAAGCACCTTCTGTTGCAGGCCCCTCGCTGCCATCCGACGACACGAAGGCCTCGGCCGCGACGACTGGGGTAGAACCTTCGGTCGTGGCGGGCACTGACGACGCGACATCGAGTAGCGCGGCTTCGCTCGCGAGGCTCCCCGAGGAGGGCGCGTCCGTCACGCCGTCAGGCGAGGCAACCATCGAGGCATCGACATCGAGCGCGCCCGCCTCACTGGCGATGTTCCCTGACGTCGCCGCCTCCGCCCCGCCGTCACGCGCGGCAATCCTCGGCGCGGGGGCATCGGCCGCACCCGCTTCACGGATGATGCTCCACATGGGGGACGCGGGCTTCGCGGCTTCGCGCGAGGCACCCACCGACGCGCCGGCATCAACCGCACCCGCTTCACTCGCGATGCTCCACGACGTGGACGCCTTCTTCACGGCTTCACGCGCGGCAACCGCCAGCGCTTCAAGTTCATCCGCACTCGTTTCACGGGTGATGCTCCACGACGTGGACGTGACCTTGTTGTCCTCGCGCGGCGCAACCGCCGATGCAGCGACCTCGGGCGCACCCACTTCGCTCGCGACGCTCGGAGACGCTGATGCTCCCGTCGTCACGCTCGCCGCACTGCCTTCACGCTCGGCGACAACCGCCGCGGCGGCAGCGAATGAACTTCCCTCACTCAGCGCGCTCCAAGACCCGGGCGCGTCCGTCACGCGGACTTCGCGCGTCCCGGCAAGTCTGGCGTCCGAGCCAGAGGGCGACGGAAGGCCGACCGCTCCTTCACCCGCGACGGATGCGAGGCCAGACGTCGTGTCCTCCACCCGAGGAACAGACTCCGTTGCCAGTCGCGATTCGCCAGGCCGCTCGGCATCGAGCAGAGAACTCTCACCGGGAGGCACCGGAATGACGACGTCGGTCCCGCGCGGGGGCGTCGGTGCCGTGTTGGGCTGAGCCACCGCCGCAGGTGACGCCCCCGTTGCAGGAGGCACGCCCTTCGGCGCCATGCCCGGCGGTTGAAACCCAGCGCCGCCAGCCTGAGGCACGGCTCCCGCTTGCATGAGCGGTGGAGCTCCAGCCTGCGGCGGACGCTGCATGCCCGGAGGTGGCTGCCCCATGGGACCACTCCCCGCCGAGGCCGGGCGCCCTCCCGCTGCCACATTCGCCCCAGGAGGTCCTCCCTGCGGACCTGGTGCGACGGGAAGGCCCGTTCCCGAGGGAGGCCTCGCTCCCGCCATCCCTGGAGGCACCGCGCCAGGAGGACCCGATACCGCGGGCAGCCCCGAACTCGAAGGCCGTATGCCAGGCGGCACCGCGCCTTGCGGTCCTGGCCCCGAGAGAGGCCGCGCCATCCCCGGAGGAACAGGCCCCTGCGGCCCCGGCACCGAGGGAATCATTCCCGCGCTCGACGGAGGCCGCGTCCCCATCATCCCCGGCGGCACAGGACCTTGAGGTCCCGACGCCATGGGACCACTCGAGCCAACAGCACCCGGTGCGCTCGGTATGCCCGTGCTCGACGGAGGACGCGCGCCCAGCATGCCTGGCGGAACCTGCGCGCCAACCAACCCTGGCGGCCCACCAGGAACAACGGGAGCACCAGGCGGAAGACGAGCCCCCGCCATCCCTGGAGGAACCGGGCCTTGCCCCACAGGAGCACCCACGCCAGCAGGCCCCGGAGGGCCCTGCACCGACGGCATCCCCGCGCTCGACGGAGGCCGTGCTCCCATCATCCCTGGCGGCACGGAACCTTGCGGACCCGACACACCAGGAGCGCTCGTGAGTCCCGGTGCTGGTGGCATCCCCGCGCTCGACGGAGGCCGTGCTCCCATCATCCCTGGCGGCACGGGCCCCTGAGGCCCAGGCCCCACGGGGGCACCAGCAGGACCCGAAGCGCCCTGCACCGGCGGCATCCCCGCGCTCGACGGAGGCCGTGCCCCCGCCATTCCCGGCGGAACCGACCCCTGCACCGGGGGCATGCCAGCACTCGAAGGCCGCGTGCTCACCATTCCGGGCGGCACGGGTCCCGCGGCAACAGGAGTCCCCATGGCCGACGGTGGACGCGCAGCCGGAGGCATCGTTCCCTGCGGCCCTGGAGCCGGCGCCATGGCCGCTCCTGGAGGAGGCCTCGCACCTGGGCCTTGCGGGACCGAGGGCACCCCCGTCCCCGAAGGCGGCCTGCCACCAGGGCCGACCATCCCCGGAGGCACCGCGCCCGACACGGGCGCAGCCTGCTCGAAGGACTGCCCAGGCCGAGCGGCCCCGGCATTCGCAGGCGCACCCGATGGCACCAGTGATGGCGCTCCAGACACAACCGAAGCCCCGACAACCGACGCATCACCGACGCCGGGTCGCGATGCACCAGGCCCACTCGATGCCCCCACGACCGACGCATCACCGACGCCAGGCCGAACCGCCCCAGCCAGACCCGGCGGCCCCACGACCGACGGAGGAGGCCTCGCTCCGGCGCTTCCAGGCGGAGGCGGCGCTCCACCACCCGCCCCTGGCGCCCGATTCAACCCAGGCGGTTGGTGCGGAGACCACTGCCGCGACACCATTCCCGGCGGCTGCGTGGGACTCCCCCCGGCCCCGTCCGCCACCGAGGCTCCCGGGCCCGCGAACACCGGGCTGCGCGGCGCGGGAGGCTCCACCACCTCCTCCATGACGCCCTCGAGCACCTCCTCCTCGGAATCGACCAACTCCAGTTCCTCGGTGGGGTCTATCTCCTCCGCCGCCTCGAACTCCTCCTCGGGTTCAATCTCCTCCGGAGCGTCCTGCGAGGGAGACATCACGGGGGGCGCCAACCGAGGAGGCCCCGCCGGCGCGAGCCGGGGCGGCCCCTCCGGTCGCGTCATCCCTCGCGCCGCGTCCACGGAGGCGAGCTGAGGTGGCCCCGAGGGCTTCGCCGCCCCCGCGGGCGCCAGCACCGGAGGCCCTGCATCGGGCCGAGCGCTCCCACCAGGCACCAACCCATCACCCGGATTCCCCGCCACGGGCGCGCTCGACGCGCTCCACTGCACGTCCTCCGCCGCCACGTCCTCGGCGTCGTCGCTCAGGAACTGTCCGGGCGCCAGCCCCCCGAAGATTCCCTCCGTCCCCGGCTCCGCACGCACGGGCGCCGGAGGCGGAGCCACGTCGGGCAGAGGAACCATCACCCCGCCGCGCGCCGGTGCCGGAGGAGCCGCCGCGCCCCGAGGCTGCGCCGCGCGCCGCGCCATGCCCATGCTCATGGAGCGCGACTCGCGGCGGATGCCGTAGCGCTGCGCCTGGTATTGGAACAGCCGCAGCTCGGGAGTGATGTGCGGCAGGATGCGCAGGCCCGTGATGAACCCCAGCGCGTCCGTGTGCTGGATTTCGAAGGGGCTCGCCATCGCCACCTTCAGCCGGCGCCCCTCCTGGGCCAACGGGAAGGCCAGGTGCTTCTCCGCGAGCGCCGCCGGCAGCAACGTCAGCGTCGCGTCGGTGACGGCCTCGAAGTCGGCCTCCTGGGCCACCGGGTAGCGCGTCTGCTCCCCCAGCACCATCGCCAGGGTGTCGATGTCCAGGAACTCCAGCTCGACGAGGATGGAGCCCAGCCGCCCACCGTAGATGAGCTGGGCCTTCAGGGCCTCGTCGAGCTGCGCCTGCGTGAGGAGGCCCTTACGGACCAGTATCGCTCCGAGCTTTTCCGCCATGCCCCCCGGAGTCTAGACGGCTTCGCCCCCACTCGGGGCCGACTCCCCGCCTCTCCTTGCGTCATTTTCGGCCCGGCCCCCCGGCGGCTCGCACACAACCCGGCGGCAACAATCGCGCTCCGTGTGAAATCAGACGGGCCTCCGCCGGCCGCCCTCCCCGCGAGGCGGTGTCCTTTCCGCATCCCCAACCCTTCCCCAGCACAAACGCCACCCGCCCCACACATCCTCTCGTTCCTGCAACCGAGTTAACAACAGCGACGCGGGGCCCACGGAGAGGGTCGGTATAACCGGCGGTGCAGCCTGAGCTGCGCAGTCCCATTCCCGCAGGAGAACAGATGAAACGAATCCAGCTCGCAGGTCTCGTCGTCGCGCTGATATCCGGCGTGCCGACCGCGCTGGCCTCGGCCCCCGTGTGCGAGGTGGCGGCCTCCCCCGCCTCCCAGCGCGCCACGAAGGTCGGCGAGGACGTGTACCGGCGATTCGAGTCGGCGCATCCCTATGCGTCGACCTCACTGCGCGCGCGGAGCGGGCCGCTCCACACCGACGTCATCACCCACGAGGGGGCCGCGTACATCGCCGCGCACTTCGAGCGGCTGGAGCTGGAGGAAGGAGACTTCGTCGTGGTGCGCTCGCCGGACGGCACGCGCTCGCGGCGGTATGACGGAACGCACCCGGGTGCGCGCGACGGCTTCTGGGCCGTGCACATCCCCGGTGACACGGCCATCATCGAGCTGCACGGCAAGGACTCCGAGGCGCGCCAAGGCATCCTGAACCGACACGGCTACACCATCGACCGCTTCGCGCGCGGCTACACCAACGCGGAGAAGGGCTTCACGTCCGAGCTGGACAAGGCCGTGTGCGGCCCGGACGACACCGGCTGGGCGCCCTGCTACGCCACCAGCGAGCCGACCCTCTACGGCCGCGCCCGTCCCGTCGCGCGCCTGCTCATCGGCGGCTCCAGCGCGTGCACCGGTTGGCTGGTGGGAAGCCAGGGCCACGTGCTCACGAACCAGCACTGCATCGGCACCGCCAGCGATGCGCAGAACACCGACTTCGAATTCATGGCCGAGGGCGCCACCTGTGCCACGAGCTGCGGGAGCTGGTTCGGCTGTCCGGGCCACGTCATCGCTGGCGGCACGCTGGTCCAGGCGGACGCGCCTCGCGACTACGCGATGGTGCGGCTCGCGGTGAATCCAACGCGCAGCTTCGGCTACCTCCAGCTTCGCGGCGCGGGCGCGGTGGTGAACGAGCGCATCTACGTTCCCCAGCACCCGGCGGGCTACGGCAAGAAGATCGCCGTCACCTCGACGGACTCGCGCGACGAGTCGGGCTTCGCGGAGGTCTACAGCCTGAACGAAGCAGCCTGCCAGGCCGGCGGTCCCAACGACGTGGGCTACTACGCGGACACGCAGGGCGGCTCCTCGGGCTCGCCGGTGGTCGGCTACTCGGACCACCTGGTCGTCTCGCTGCACCACTGCGCCAACTGCCCCAACCGAGGCGTTCCCATCCAGGCCGTCGTCAGTCATCTGGGCGCTCTCCTGCCCACGTGCGCGCTCCCCACCGCGGGGTGCCCCGACCCCAACGGCAACGGCGAGCCGCCCCCGGAGGAGCCTCCTCCGCCTGCCAACTCCTTCGTGTTCACGGCCACCAACACCAACAGCGCGCAGCAGAACACCACCAACAAGAAGCTGACCCTCGCCGCCGGCCAACTGCTCACCGTGGCCACCTGTGGCCTGACGGGCGCGAAGACGACAGGGGACACGTACCTGCGCCTCTTCAATCCCTCGGGGGCCTCCATCGCCGCCAACGACGACGCATGCGGAGGACGAGGCTCCAGCATCACCCTCACCGCCACCACCGCGGGCGAGTACGAGGTGCGCGCCGGCTGCTACTCGAGCGCGAGCTGCGGCGGCACCGTCGTCTGGGAGCTCTCCTCCCTGCCGCCTCCGCCCGCGAAGTCCGGCTCGTTCACCTTCAGCGGGAGCAACACCAACCACGCCCAGCAGGCGACCACCAACCGCGACATCAGCGTCACCGCGGGCCAGGTCCTCACCGTGGGCACCTGCGGCGCCTCGGGAGCGACCTTCACCGGAGACACGTACCTGCGCCTCTTCACCGGCGCCACCCAGGCCGCGGGGAATGACGACGCGTGCGGCGGACGCGGCTCCAGCATGAGCTTCACCGCCACCACGTCCGGCGCCGTGCAGGTTCGCGCCGGCTGCTACAGCAATACGACGTGCACCGGCACCGTCGTCTGGAACATCCAGTAGAGGCCGCGTTCCACTTCGCGTCGGGCTCACGGAAAACCGTGCCGGACACGGGGCCTGGGCCACGGAAATCCGTGGCCCGGGCACGCCTGCTCGCTCAGTAGGCGTTCTTCGACAGGAAGCCGCCCAGCGCGGTGCGCACGAGAATCTTCAGGTCCATCAAGAGCGACCAGTTCTCGATGTAGTACAGGTCGTATTCGATGCGCTTCTCGATGCACGTCTGACCGCGCAGGCCGTTGATCTGCGCCCAGCCGGTGATGCCCGCCTTCACCTTGTGCCGCAGGTGGTAGCGAGGAATCTGCCGCTTGAACTCCTCGATGAAGACAGGGCGTTCGGGGCGCGGGCCCACGAGGCTCATGTCGCCCGTCAGCACGTTGAAGAACTGCGGCAGCTCGTCCAGCGAGTACTTGCGCAGCACGGTGCCGATGACGGTGCGGCGCGGGTCATCCTTGCGCGCCATCATCGCGCCGGAGTGCTCCGCGTCCACGCGCATGGTGCGGAACTTGAGGATGTGGAAGGTGCGGCCATCCATCCCCATGCGCTCCTGTCGGTACAGCAGCGGCCCGCGGCTGGACAGTCGCACCGCCAGCGCCGTGGCCGCCATGAGCGGCGCGGTGACGAGGATGGCGAGCAGCGAGAAGAGGATGTCGAAGGCGCGCTTGGAGACCCGGCTCCAGCCCTCCATCGGGTCGCCCTGGAGGCGGATGATGGGCAGGCCGCCGAACTCCTCCAGCCCGCCGTACAGGGTGATGTACTGGTAGAGGTCCGGCACCACCCTGACGTCCACCGTGCGCAGCGCCAGTTGCTCCATCAGCCGCTTCACGTGCGCCTGGTCCTGCAGCGGCAGCGCGAGGATGACCTGGTCCACCGGCTGCGCGTCCAGCACGCGCTCCACGTCGTCCACGTGGCCGATGATGCGCACCCCGTTGACGTACTGGCCCACCTTCTCCGGCCGCAGCGACAAGAGGCCCGTCACCCGGAAGCCCAGCTCCCGGTGGCCCTCCACCGTCTCCACGACGCGCTGGCCCAGCTCTCCCGCGCCGATGACGAGGATGGACTTGAGGTTGTGTCCCCTGCGCCGGATTTCACTCAGCACGTAGCGGAACGCCAACCGGCTGCACGTCACCAGCACGAAGGCATAGACGACGAAGATGACCAGCGTGAGGCGCGAGTACCGCTCCCGCGCGAAGTACGTGGCCGCCACCAGGATGAGCGTCGCGGTGATGGTGGACTTGAAGACCTCGAACACCTCCCCCGTGTTCGTCCGGGAGCGGTTCGTGGCGTACAGCCGCGACTGCTTGAAGGCCGCCGGGAAGATGACGAGCACCATCAGCAGCGAGACGAGCGAGTCCTCCCAGGGAGGGACTCCCTCCGTGACGGGGACGATGCCGGAGAACCGCGTGACGTACGCCAAGGCGAACGCCACAGCGAGCATCACCATGTCCGCGAAGACTTTGATGGACGTGTAGAAGCGCTGGAGACGACTGAACACGCCTGGACTCCTGTAACCTGGTCAACGGGGCGCCACCCCTTTGCAAGACTCGCACCCCGGCACAACGAGCACGCGTCCCGCCCGACTCCCTCTGACTCGCAGGCGTCGTAACACGGAAAATCCCGTGAAACCAACGAGTTACCCCTGCCGCCGGGGGACAGTGACAGGAGGTGGACAGGACGTGACGGTGAAAGACCGGGCCCGGGATGACAGCGGCGTCACACCGCCGTGGCGAGACGTGGGGATTTCCTCGACACCCTGAGGACGGACTCCACCTCCGACAACATGGCGCGCTGGAAGACAGCCCGTCCGAAGCGCTCGGCCTGCGAGCGGGCATCCTCCGGCTTGAAGCCGACCTCCCACGTCTCGAAGCGCCGCACGGCGTCCATCAGCGAGGCAGGTGTCTGCTCCGAGAAGAAGAGTCCCGTGCGGCTGTTCACCGTCTCCAACGCCCCGCCCCTTCCGAAGGCGATGACGGGGCGGCCGGTGGCCTGGGATTCCAGCGGCGTGATTCCGAAGTCCTCCTCGGGCGTGAAGATGAGCGCGCGAGCATCCCGGTACAGGGACGGGAGCGCGTCGTCGGAGACGTTGCCGAGGAACCGCACGTGCGGAGAGGGAGCCACTGACGCGAGGCGCGCGGCCTCCTGGCCCGTGCCCACCACCCACAACGGAGCGCCCAGCGCGCGGAACGCCTCCACCGCGATGTCCAGCCGCTTGTAGGGGGCGAAGGCGCCGAGCCACAGGAAGTAGCCGCCCTGCCCTCCGCCCTCCAGGGGCAACCGGGTGAAGCGCTCCAGGTCCACGGGGGGATGGACGACGGTGGCGTCGCGGCCCCAGAAGCGCTGGAGCTTGCCGGCGACGTGGTGGCTGTTGGCGACGAAGTGGTCCACGCGCTGGGCCGAGGCGCGGTCCCACCGCTGGAGCCAGGGGCGCACGACATGGGCCGCCGCGCGCACCGGCAGACGGGCACGCCCGGGGCCGAAGTAGTCGTCGAACAAGTCCCACATGTACCGCATGGGCGCGTGCACGTAGCTCAGGTGGGGCACCCCCGACGGCACGGGCAGGCCCTTGGCCACGCAGTGACTGGAGGAGAGCACGACGTCGTAGTCGTCCTGGAGGCGCAGCGCTTCGATGGCCCGGGGCATCAGGGGCAGGAAGTGGCGGTAGCGCTCGTGGATGCCCGGAATCCGCTGGAGGAAGGACGTGAAGATGCGGCGGGATTCGATGGCCGGGGACTGGCTGCCAGGCCGGTGGATGAGCGTGTAGATGTCCGCGTCGGGCAGCGCTTCGCAGAGCGCGTCGAGCACACGCTCCCCCCCGCGGTGGGTGACGAGCCAGTCGTGGACCAGGGCGACCTTCACGATGCCGGCCTTCTAGCATCGGGCGTGCCTCCTGCCGACAGCAACTGCCGACAGCAACACGAAGCGGGTGCCTGCCCGCCCCCATGAAGGCCGCGCGTGTGGTACGCGGGAGACGTGGCTCATGTCCTCCTCGACCTGCGCATGGTGCGCGGCCGGCTGCACGGGATTGCCCGCTATGCGCTCGAGCTGGCGCGGCGAGTCCCCGCGCTCGCTCCGGACCTGCGCTTCTCCGCGCTGGTGCCCCCCGAGGGCCTGCCCTCGGACCTGGGAGCGCTCGCGCCTCGCCTGCCCATGCACCGCGCGCTCGCGGGGTTCCTCTCCCCCGTGGAGCAACCCGCGCTGGCGGCGGACCTGGCGCGGCTGTCGCCCGACGTCTTCCACGCCACGTCGTTCGCCCTGCCCCTGTTCTGGAGCGGCCCGCTGGTGGCCACGCTGCATGACGCCAACCACATGGCGCTTTCGCACCAGTACTCGCCCGCGCAGAGCCTGTACTACCGCGTGGTGGTGGGGCCTCGCGCCCGGCGGGCCTCCGCGCTGGTGACGGTGTCCGAATTCTCCCGCGAGGAATTGGCGAAGCACCTCAAGCTGTCGCCCTACCGGCTGCAGGTGATTCCCAATGGCGTGGACTCGCGCTTCCAGCCGCCCTCGGCCGCGGAGGCCCGCGAGTTCCGGGAGCGACAGGAGCTGCCCGCGCGCTACGTGGCGGCGGTGGGCAACGCGAAGCCCTTCAAGAACCTGGAGCTCTTGCGGCACTTCGCGGCGGACCTGCCGGTGCCCATCGTCCTGCTCGCGGGCAAGGGCGCGGTGGCGCACGAATTGGGGCTGCACGAGAACGTGATTGATTTGGAGGAGCTGCCCGAATCGGAGATGGCGCTCTTCTACGGGGCGGCGGCGGCGCTGCTCCTGCCGTCGAAGTACGAGGGCTTCGGGCTGCCCGCGTTGGAGGCGATGGCGGCGGGCTGTCCCGTGCTGGCCGCGGACGCGACGGCGCTCCCGGAAGTGGTGGGCGGCGCGGCGCTGAGGCTCCCACCGGACGACGCGGTGGCCTGGCGCGAGGCGACACTGCGGGTGCTTCGAGACGACGGCCTGCGCACGGAGCTGGTGGAGCTGGGTCGGGAGCGCGCCGCGCGCTTCACCTGGGACGAATGCGCGCGCAAGACGGTTGCCGTGTACCGGCGCGTGCTCGAGTCGCGCCCGCTGCCTCCTCGCTGAACCGGAGGGAGCGCAGGCCCGCTAGCGCGGCGCCGGACGCCCGCGCAGCACGTCACTGCCCTCGCACAGCCCCAGGCCCCAGATGAGGGCGAAGGAGAGGTGCACGCTGGAGTGGAACGGCAGGTAGTGCACCATCGCGAGGATGTGGAAGCCCACGAAGGACAAGAGCGCGCCCGTGGCGGCCAGCGAGCCCGCGCGGTAGCGACGGATGAGAGCCCAGCCCAGCAGGCCGTGCACCGCCAGCGTCAGCAGCAGGCCCACCAGCCCCGTCTCGGCCCACACCGTCAACCAGAGGTTGTGCGAGTCGGTGGCCAGCAAGTCGGTGATGCCAGACTCCCCCTGCCTCGCGAGGACGGCGGCCTTGTGGTTGCCGAAGCCCACGCCCAGGAGCGGATGCTCGCGCACCAGGCTCCAGCCCACCTTCATGGCCAGCTCGCGCTCCCCGCCGTAGATGTTGCCCACGGCCTTCTCCAGGCGCGCGCGCCACGCAGGTGACGTGAGGACGACCACCACCAGCACCGCGATGAGCGCCAGGCCCGCCTTGCGCGCAAGGCCACTCACCAGCAGCAGCAGCGCCACCACGCTGACCAGCAGCGCCGCGCCCAGCGCCGCGCGGGCGAAGGCGTTGTAGATGGACACCAGCAGACCCAGCACCACCGCGCCCGCCAGCATGCGCCGCCGAGCCACCTCGGAGCTGCCCAGCACCGCGAGCGCGGGGCCCAGCGCGGCGATCGCGCCATGCGCGAAGCGCAGCCGGTGGAAGAAGATGCCCCCGGCCGCGTAGCGCGGAGAGGCCTCCGTGCCGAAGTTCTCGTGCAGCCGGCCCGGATTCAGCTTGAGGAACGCGAAGGGCTCCCACGGCCAGCGCACCCGGTTCTGGAACATGCCCAGCGCAGCGTCGAACAACCACCCCGCCGCCACCGTGCTCGCGAGCGCCAGCCACGGCACGCCCACCGAGCCCACGCACGCCACGGCGGCGCCCGCCACCGAGTCCAGGACTTGTCCGTAGCGCGAGCTTCGAGGCCACCCGCTCGCCGCGCCCGTCAGCAGCGCCAGCCCGGGGGACACCACCTGCCACGCACACAGCGCCACGCTGGCCAGCACGTAGGCGCGCACGTCGGAGGCCAGCTTCAGCTGACGCCGCGCCGCCAGCACCAGTGCCAGCAGCACCGCCGCGGACGCGGCCACCTGCAACACGACTTCGGCCAGCACCAGGCCCACCGCCCAGACGAGCAGGACTCCAGCCACGGCGCGACGAAGGAAGATCTCCAGCCGGGGCTGGGAGGGATGGTCCATGGATGGACTCACGCTACCTCACCGCGAGCCAACGGCGGGGCAGGTGGAGGAAGCCCTCGCGACGCAGCCACAGCGCCCCTGCCGCCAGCACCAGCAGGACGGGGGGAGTCCACGCCGCCACCAGGGGGGTCAATCGCTCGGTGAGCACCAACGTGCGGCACACCATCATCAACCCCCACATCGCCACGGCGACAAGCAGGCCCTCGACGATGGCGGCGGTGAGGTGCCCCCGGCGATTGGTGCGCAGCGCCAACCCCACCCCCAGGAGCGCCGCCGGCAGCGCCGCGAGCGGATAGGCGAAGCGATTGTGCAGCGCGAGCTGGAACTGCTTCGTCGCCAGACCCACCTCGCGGCGCGCGACAATCTGCTCGCGCAACTCCCTCACCCGCATCTGCTCCGGGCGTCCTGGCCGGATGCGGAAGGCCGAGGCGGCGATGCCCAGCTCGTACTCGGCGCTTTCCAGGCTCTTCACCGACGTGTGCTTCTCTCCGGCGAAGGAGCGCTCCACCACCTCCGTCAGCCGCCAGCGCGTCCCGTCCAGCCACTCCATCCGCGATGCGTCCAGCCGCCGCTCCAGCTTGAACTCCCGCGACAGGGTGAAGATGGACACGTCCTGGAAGCCCTCCTGCGCGCTGCCCGCGCGGAGGAAGAAGATGTGGTCGCCGCGTCGGAACCATTGCTTCGGCGTGTAGTAGAAGCGCCAGTCGCCCCAGCGATTGAAGCGCTGTGTGGTGATTTCATCGACGCGCCGTCCCGCGTGCGTCGCGATGACTTCGTCGAAGGCGATGAGCCCCGTGCACGCCATGAGTCCGAAGGCCAGCACGGGTGCGTACAGCGCCGTGGGACCGAAGGTCAGCGCGCGGATGGCCGTCACCTCGCCCTGCTTGCGCAACGCGGACACCGTCGTGCCCGCGGCCAGCAGCAGCGCGGCGGGCCCGAGCTGCTGCACCGCCATCAGCGCCTTGTAGCCGTAGAGCTTCGCCGCATCCATCACCCAGCCCGGCCCCGTGTACGTCTTCGCGCGGTCGACGAAGTCCACCACCACGAAGACGAGCACCAGCCCGCCGAGGATGCCCAGCGCGAAGCGGATGTACGTCTTCAGCACGTACCCGAAGAGCGTCAGTCTCACCGGACCGTCCCCGAGCGGCTCACCCGGTACAGGGCCACCGCGCCCACCAGCATGAAGATGACGTTCGCCAATTGTCCCGCCAGCGGCGCCGGCAGCTTGCCCTGCTGGCCCAGCTGCTCGAAGGCGCGGCTCAAGAGGTAGTACAGGACGTAACCGCCCAGCGTCAGGAGATAGCCCCACGCGCGGCCCGCCTGTCGGCGACCGATGGCCAGCGGCGTGCCGAGCAACGCGAAGGCGATGGGCGCCAGCGCGCCCCCCAGGCGGCTGTGCAGCGCCATCCTGAAGCCGCGCGCATCCCCACCACTCGCCTCCGCCTCGCTCGCGGCCTGGAGCAGCTCCGACGGCGTCAGCTCCTC
Source organism: Myxococcus eversor (assembly GCF_010894455.1). GTDB lineage: Bacteria > Myxococcota > Myxococcia > Myxococcales > Myxococcaceae > Myxococcus > Myxococcus eversor. Next base: position 179,930 of record NZ_JAAIXY010000007.1, read on the forward strand.
CTTGGCGGAGGTGAAGCGGCCCCGCTTGCCCATGGACGCGCCCACGCCCACGCTGATCTCCGCCCGGTCGAAGTGGATGACGCTGTAGTCCTCGGACGCGCGACCGGAGCGGTGCACCTCGCCATCCTCCAGGGCGAAGCGCAGCACCTCTCCACCGCTGGACGTGCCCACCTGGCCCCGGTGCGCCAGCACCAGCAGGGGTGAGTTCGCCTCGCGGTCATCGTGCAACAGCACGTTCGTCCACTTGCCATCCTGGGAGGACACCTGCTCCGCGTACAGCGTCAAGTCACTCAGGTCCTCGTAGAAGGTGCCGGACTTCACGTCGCCGACGACGTTCTTCCGGATGACCTCGCTCACCAGCTCCTTCACGCCCGTGAGGCCCCAGGGTTGCGCGGTGGAGGTGATGATGAGCATCAACACGCTGAGCGCCACCGCCACGCCCATCGGAGCGAAGAGCAGGCGCGTGGGGCCCACACCCAGCGCCTGGAGCGCCGTCAGCTCGCGGTCCTCTCCCAGTCGCCCGAGCCCCAGCAGGATGGCGAGCAGGAACGCAATGGGCAGCGCCATCATCAGGAAGTGCGGCGTGAGGTAGGCCACCAGCCGACCCAGGTCCAGCACCGTCACCGACGAGCCCAGGAGCACGTCCGTGCCTCGCAGGAACTGCATCACGAACAGCAGCAGGAACATGAAGGCCACCCACACACCGAGGGGGACCAGCAGCTCACTGAGGAGATAGCGGGAGATGCGCGTCACGGCGCGGCCTTCATCCCCTTCGCGCCGATGTCATGACGGAAGTGCATGCCCTCGAAGCGCACCGCCTCCACCGCCGCGTACGCCCGCTCCCGCGCGCGCGACAGGTCCTCGCCCCGCGCGCACACCGTCAGCACCCGCCCGCCGCTCGTCACCAGCGCGCCGTCCCGCGCCTCCGCGCCCGCGACGAACACCGTGGCGTCCGTCGGCACCGCGTCCAGCCCGTCGATGCGCTGCCCCTTGCGAGGCGCGTCCGGATAGCCCTGCGCCGCCAGCACCACGCCCACCGAGGCGCCCGGCGCCGTCACCAGCACACGCGGCTCCAACTGGCCGCGCGCGCACGCATCCACCAGCGGCAGCAGGTCCTCGCCCAACTGCATCATCAACACCTGCGTCTCCGGGTCTCCGAAGCGCGCGTTGAATTCCAGCACCTTGGGCCCGCCGCGCGTGAGCATCAGCCCCGCGTACAGCACGCCCTTGAAGGGAAGCCCACGACGGCGAAGCACCGCCAGCGTGGGGGCGATGACGCTCTCCCCCACCTCCGCCAGCTGCGCCTCGTCGAGAAACGGCGCGGGACTGTAGGCCCCCATGCCGCCGGTGTTGGGGCCGGTGTCTCCATCTCCCACGCGCTTGTGGTCCTGAGACAGCGGCAGCATGACGTAGCGCTCGCCGTCACAGAGCGCCATGGCGGAGACCTCCTCGCCCTCCAGCAGTTCCTCCAGCACCATGCGCTGCCCCGACGAGCCCAGCGCCGCCACCGCTCGCACCGCCTCGCGCGCGGAGTCCACGTCGTGCGCGACGATGACGCCCTTGCCCGCGGCCAGCCCGTCCGCCTTGACGACGATGCGGCCCTGCGCCACCGCGTAGGCCTCCGCCTCGGCGGCGTCGGTGAAGGTTTTGAAGGCCGCGGTGGGAACGCCCGCCTCGGCCATGATCTCCTTGGCGAAGGCCTTGGAGCCCTCGATGAGCGCCGCGCCCGCCACCGGCCCGAAGCAGGGGATGCCCGCCTTCGCCAGCGCGTCCGCCACGCCCGCCACCAGCGGTGCCTCCGGCCCCACCACCACCAGGTCCACCCGCTCCCGCCGGGCGAGCGCCACGACCTCGTCCGGCGCGTCGGCCTTCACGGGCACGTTGGTCGCGAGCTTCGCCGTGCCCGGGTTGCCCGGGGCGCACAACAACCGCGTGAGCCGGGGACTCTGGGAGAGCTTCCACGCCAGCGCGTGTTCACGGCCTCCGGAACCCAGCAACAGGACCTTCACATCCACCTCACCGTTCCAACAGGTAGAGCATCCGCTTGGCCGGGAGGTACGCGGGGTCCAACCCCACCACGCTCACCAACTGAGCACGCGCGCCGTCACGACGCTGCGGCGCCTCCAGCTCCGCGAGCCGCGCCTTGGCCGACAGCAGCGTGGGAGACAGCCCCAGCGCCTCACGCAAGGAGCGCTTCGCGGGTTCCACCTGACGGCTCTCCGCCAGCACCAGCCCCTGGGCCAGATGCGCCACGGGCAACTGCCGCCCCGCGGACACCGCGCGCGTCGACAGCGCACGCGCCTCGTTCAGGTTCCCTCGTCGCAGCGCGATGAGCGCCCGGTACGCCAGCGCACCCGCATTGTTCGCGTCCGACTCCAGCACGTCCCGGAAGTGCCGGTCCGCCGCGTCGAGCTCTCCCTGGTGGAAGCGCAGCAGGCCCTCGTAGAGGTACGGCCCCGGGTCGTCCGCGTTCACCGCGAGCGAGAGGATGACGTCCTCCACGCCCTTCACCGTCTCCGACGGCCGCATCCAGAAGCGCGTCACCAGGGGCCGAGGCTCCAGCCGCATCGGGTCCGCGCGCAGCGCCAGGTTCAGCGCGCGGAACGCATCCTCGCGCCGCTTCGCCCCCGCCGCCGCCACGCCCGCCAGGAGCTGCGCGTCCAGCCTGCGCTCATCCCGCGACACCGCCTCCTGGAAGCGCTCCAGCGCCTCCGCGGGCTTCTTCTCCAGCAGCAGCACGCGGCCTTCCAGCACCATCTCCAGGGCGCGGTCTTCCAGCCGTCCCTTGAAGCCCTCCAGGTGCTTGCGGGCATTCGCCGCGTCGCGCTGCTCCAGGGCGACGAGGAAGACCTGGAGGTGTGCCTCGGGCAGCTCCTTCGCCAACCCGAGCGCCTCCTCCGCGAACTTCACTCCCGCCTCGCTGTTGCCCGCGGCGCGCTCCGCGGCGGCCAGGTGCACGAGCACCTCCGCCACGTCGCGGTCGCCATGGCGCTCGCGGGCCTTCAAGAGCGCGCGCAGCTCGCGCACGCCCGCGGCGGGATTGCCCTCGGACTGGTAGCGCAACACCGCGAGCGGCAGCAGCGCCCGCAGCTCCCCGGGGTCCGCCTTCACGCGCGCCTCGTACAGCTTGCGCGCCTCGCCCGGCTCACCCACCTCCTGGTAGATGCGCGAGGTGGCCGACAGGCTGTCCCAGTCCCTGGGGTCCGCCTTCAGTCGCTTGCGCAGCGTGTCCAGCGCGAGCGAGTACTCGCCGGCCGACTCGTGCGCGAGCGCGCGGTAGTACTGGATGCGCTTGAGCTCGGGCGCCAGCTTCTCCGCGGAGTCGAAGTGATTGCGCGCCAGCGCCCCCGAGGACGACAGGAAACACCGGCCCAGCACCAGGTGGGCCTCGGCCTTCTGCGCGTCCGTCGCCTGCGCCTGATTGAGCGACTCGTCCGCCAGTTCCTTGGCCTGCTTGAGCGGCTCCGCCTGCCGTGAGCGCGTCAGGAGCAGGTTGGCGTGAGCCAGCAGCAGCAGCGGGGTGCGCCCCGCGCGAGACTCCGAGGCCTCGACCAGCGCGCTCGCCTCCGCGAAGGTGGAGTCGTCCAGCCCGGCGCCTCGTCCCAGCGCCAGCGCCTGGACATAGCCGGCGATGGCCTCGTCGCTGCGCGGGTCCAGGAGCAGCGCCTGCTGGAAGGACTCCTCCGCTTCCGCATAGGCGAAGCGCTCGTCACGGGCGAGCTGCTTCTGACCCTCCGCGAGCCGCTCCGCGCCGGTGCCCTCCAGCTCCAGGTACTTCAGCTTCCACCGAGGCAGCACCGCCTGCACGGCCTCGGGAATCGCAGCGACCGGAACCACCTCCGTCCGACGGCGCTCCGCTTCCTGGTGCTTCACGAAGAAGAAGCCGCCCACCCCCGTGCCGACGACGAGCAACGTCAGCCCACCCACCAGGGCCCAGCGGCCTCCACCCGGGGAACCACGCCCACCCTGCTTCTCCGCGGAACCGGAGCGGAGGCTGGAGGACGTGGTGGTTCGAGCCCCTCCCGCCGCCGCGCGGGGATTGCTCCGGGGCTCCGTGCCCAGCGAAGGCGCCGCGCCAGTCACGCCCGGCGCGGCGCGCGGGCCCGAGCCATCCCGGGGCATCAGCTCCAGCAAGTCCGCGCCACCCTCATCCGGCGACGAGAGCGGGGGCAGGAAGTCCACATTCCCGGGCGCGGTGACGGGAACCGGGGCTTCCGCCTTGGGCGCGGGTCCGCCCGCGGGCTCGCGCTGACGACAGTCGTCGCAGATGCCGAGCGCCTGGTCGAACGCATCCGTCAGCGGCTTGTCGCAGTTGCGGCAGCCCATGGTCGCGGGCTTGGGCGCGGCGACCACGGCGGGCGCCGGTGCGGGCGCGGGAGCCGTGCGCGGCGGAGCCGCCGGAGTCGGAGGCTTCACGGAGACCGGCACCGCGCCGGGCTCCGAGGAGATGCGCGCGACGGGAGCGGGCGGCGCCGCGGGCGCGGGGCCGAGGAAGTCGAGCAGCGGATCTCCTCCCGCCGAGGGAGGCCCTGGCGGCGGCCCCAGCTCCGCGAATGGATCCACCGGGGGCGCCGTGGCGGGAGTCGGCGACGGCAGCGCGCCGAAGTCCGCGAACAGGTCCGCTTCCGGCGCCGCGGCTTTCGCGGGCCGGGCCTGTGGGGCGGGAGGTTGTTCCGCGGGCGGATTGCCGAAGTCGCCGAACAGGTCATCCGCCGGAGGTGGCGCTGACGACGCGGGGGTGGGCGCCGAGGGACGCGGCGGTGCGGCCGGAGCGTCCCCAGAGGGCACGGCCGAAGGATCGCGCCGGACGAGCTGCAAGTTCCGGCAACGAGGACATTGCGCGCGGACACCCTTTGCCGTGATCAGTCGATCATCGATGGCATAGGCGGCCGCGCATTTCTGGCAGACGATGCGCATGAGTCAGTGCCGGAAGTGTCGCACTCCGGTCACCACCATGGCCATCCCATGTTCGTCGGCGGCCGAAATGACCTCCGCATCCCGAACAGAGCCGCCAGGCTGGATGACACAGGTCGCACCCGCCCGGGCCGCCTCGTCCAGGCCGTCCCGGAAGGGGAAGAAGGCATCCGACGCCACGGCGGCCCCCTGGAGGGCCTGCCCGCCGCGCTGCATCGCGATTCGGACCGAATCCACTCGATTCGTCTGTCCGCCGCCCTGGGCCAGCAGTTGGCTCCCAGAGGCGAAGACGATGGCGTTGCTCTTGACGTGCTTGCACACCTTCCAGGCGAAGCGGAGGGCCCGCTCCTCGTCCGGTGTGGGTGCTCGTTTGGACACCACCTTCCAGCTCAGCTCCGGCTCCACCGCGTCCCGGTCCATCAGGAGCAGGCCTCCGGACACGCTCCGGCCATCGAGCTGGGCCCTCGGCCGGACGGTCGGCGAGGCCAGCGACGCCCCCGCCTCCAGGAGCCGCAGGTTCTTCTTCGCCGCGAGCACCTGGAGCGCCGCCTGCGAATACGACGGCGCGATGACCGCCTCCAGGAACGTCTCCGCCATGGCCTGGGCCGTGGCCTCGTCCACCTCGCGGTTGAACGCGACGATGCCGCCGAACGCGGACGTCTCATCCACCGCCCGCGCCGTGCGGTACGCCTTCACCAGCGCGTCATCCACCGCCACGCCACACGGCGTGTTGTGCTTGATGATGACGGCGGCGGGACGCTCGGGGAACTCGAGCACCAGGCCCAGCGCGGCATCCAGGTCCAGGATGTTGTTGTACGAAAGCTCCTTGCCCTGGAGCACCCGCGCGAAGCCCACCGTCGGCTCCGAGGGCGCCGAGTGCTCGCGGTAGAAGGCGCCGCGCTGGTGCGGGTTCTCCCCGTAGCGCAGGTCCTGCGCCTTGCGGAACGACAGCGACAGCTCTCCGGGGAAGGGGTCGCCCGCCTCGGCGGACAGCCACGCGGAGATGGAGGCGTCGTAGGCCGCCGTGTGCGCGAACGCCTTGCGCATCAGCTTGCGCCGGGTGGTCTCGCCCACCGCCTTGTGCTGCTCCAGTTCCGCGAGCACCGCGGGATAGTCGTCCGGGTCCACGACGACGGCCACGTGCCGGAAGTTCTTCGCGGAGGCGCGCACCATCGCCGGCCCGCCGATATCAATCTGCTCGATGACCTCCGCCTCTTCCGCGCCCGAGGCCACCGTCTGGCGGAACGGATAGAGATTCACGGCGACCAGCGAGATGGGCTCGATGCCGTGAGCCTTCATCTCCTCGCGGTCCGCCTCCAGCTCCAGGCGACCGAGGATGCCGCCATGGATGCGCGGGTGGAGCGTCTTCACACGGCCGCCGAGAATCTCCGGACTGTGTGTGTGCTCGGACACCTGCGTGGCGGCGATGCCAGCGCCCTTGAGCGCCTCCAGCGTGCCACCCGTCGACAGCAGGCGGTAGCCCAGGCCAACCAGCCCCTGGGCGAAGGGAACCAGACCTCGCTTATCGGAAACGCTGAGGAGAGCCAGCACGTGTGCGCCTCGGTGTGCGGGAAGCGGCGGTAGTAGCAACCACCCCCTGGGGTGTCAACGCAACACGTCGGCGCTCCGTCGGCGGCGGCGAGCCGCCAGTCACATCGGCTTGCGGGCCGAAACAGGCGGCTCGGCCTCGGTGGCCTCGCGCAGCTTCATCAACCCGCGCGTCTCCACCTGGCGGATGCGCTCGCGGGTGAGGTTCATGATCTCCCCCACCTCCTCGAGCGTGATTCCACCCTTCTCCGCCACGTCCAGGGCGCAGGTGTGCTCGAGCTCCCAGATTTCCTTGTCCGGGAAGTTCAGCTTGATGGACCCCGTCTCCGGATTCACATCCAGATAGAGGTTGTGCTTGCAGGAGACGAACATGCACGGGCGAGGACCGTTGACGCAGTCGGCGCGGGTGCGCGGACGCGTGTCGTCCATCTGCTTGAGCAGGTCCGCCTCTTCCGGGTCCACCTGACCCGTGAGACGTCGACGGCGCAAATCACGCGCCATCTCCTTGCGCGACATCGTCTTGGACCGTCGGCGCTCCTGGCTCAGGTCCTCTTGCGCCTGGTCTCCGCCCTCCTCCACTTGCTTCACTTCCGACATGTCCCCTCCACGTGAGGCCAGTCTAACCGGGTCCACCGGCTCCAGGGCCGGCATCTTATTGCGAACTCATCGTTTCGTCTTCGCGTGCGGTGACTGCGCTGCCCAGCCGGGCCACGTCCCGGACCAGATCCTGCGCTCTTTGCCGCAGCGTTGCCAACTGTGCTTCGAGCGAACGTCGGTGCTCCCCCCCGAAGGCCCGCTCTCCCAACTCGTCCCGCAGCCCGTCGAATAGACCGCCGAGGTCCCGCTCCACCTGGTCGATGTGATTGCTGTGGAACACGAAGGACTTCTTGATGTCCTCGAGGGTGTGCCCCTCCGCCATCATCTTCTTGATGACGTTGATGCGGCGCACTGCCTCCACCGGGTAGAGCCCCAGGCTCCCCTGGTGCTTCCCCTTCCGCCCCACCCGGCGACTCCTCGGTAGCAACCCCGCCTGGACGTACTTGCGGAAGGTCGCCTCCGACAGACGCACGCCCCGCGGACGAAAGATTTCCAGAATGGCGCTCGCGGGGAGTCCTCCCGCGTTCTCGCGCTCAATCCGAGCAATCTCGTCGGGAGCCAGCAGGTCCATCGATTCCATTGAATATAAGCTACTCAGAGGAGGACACTGAGTGCCAGAAATGGGCCTTCGGTGTCAAGGAAGACCGCTACAGGTCCGTTGCGGTGTCGGCCGGTTCACGCTTCGAAAACGGGCGCGCGCGCCACGCGCCAGGCGGCACGGCGCGGCCTCACCACGGGGTGAAGGAAGACCCGGAGCGCTGGCGTGTGGTGGTGCCCGGGGTGTGATGGAACCCGGGTCCGCGCGCACGGCGGAGCCCCAGGGGGCGCCGCGCGGGTGTCAGCGCGGGAGTAGCAGTGAGACGGGGGATGCGCCGAGGTGGCGCGGGGTCAGCGGCCGCGCGGCGGGCGGAACTCGCGCGTCACCGTGGCGCCGGCGGTGATGGTGACGTCGTAGCGCTTCTCTCCCGAGGGATGCTGGAAGAGGAGCTTGTAGGTACCCGGAGCCAGCTTGTACGAGGCGCGGCCCGAGACTTCACCCAGGCGGCGGCCGTCCAGGAACACCGTCGCGTACGGGGTTGCCCGGAGCTGGAGCAGGCCTGTCGCGGCGGCGGCTCGCGGCGCGAGGTCCGATGGAGCGTCGACTGACTTCGGTGCCGTGCCGAGGACGGCCTCCCGCTTCAGCCCATCCACCTCCGCGTCCGAATCGGAGGGCTCCGGCTCGGGGTTCGCGGCGGAGGGAGTGCTGCCCGGGGAGACAGGGCGCGGCTCGGGCTGAGCGGGCGCCGTGTCTTTCGTCTCCTTCACGACACTTCCGACGGAGCCGGCGGCGGGTGCCGAAGGCCGGGCGGTGGCGGGAGCGTCAGTCGGCGTCGATGCGACGGTCGGCGGTGCGTGGGTGGGACTCGGCGTCTCCGCGGACTGGTCGGAGCGGAGCCCATTCATCACCCCGGCGCCCACGATGAGCAGGAATCCGAGGGCCATCGTCGCGCCTACCATGCGACGCGGCCTGAGCCATCCCGAGCGCTTCGGCTGTCCAGGCGAGGACTCGGTGACGGTGGGGACCTCGCTGCCCGAGAGTGACTGAGGGCCGCCCTCTCGCGCGCCGGGCACGTGCGGCCGCGCGCTCGCATCGCGGACATTGGAGGCCATCCCGGCGTCACGGTCCTCGGAGCCGCGCGTCGAGGCTGGAGCTTCCGACGCGGCGGTGAGCCGCATCGACCTGGCGCCGTCTACCGCCTCCACGTCAGGTGACGTTCCCTCTGAATGAGCCGAGGAGCCCACCACCGCGCCGCGCTGCGACGGTTCGTCAGCCCCCTGCCCCGGCTCCTCCCCATGACTCGAGGACCGCGACAACCCGGCAGCGCGCCCTTCCACTTCGGAGGCACCATGCGAGGCATCCGCCTCAGACGTCGAGGACCGAGCCAACCCGGCAGCGCGCTCCTCCGCCTCGATGACATTACGCGCGGCATCCCCCCCTGGCATCGACGAGCGCTCGGACTCGGCCTCTCGAGGCGAAGCCCCGGCGGCGCCCTCCCTCGACACGGGCGCCAGGCCACTCGAACGGCTCGGCGTCTTCGTGGGCGCGGCGGGCGTGATGTCGGAACGCGGCCTCTCCTCCGGTGAAGCCACCGCGGGCGTCCCCTCCGGGCGGCTCGGCCGCACGGAGGCCATGGGCGCGGCCAGCGGCGGCAGCGGCGCATTCGCGCGCGGCACGGGGGACGAAGCCACCGCGGGCAACGGCATCATCGGCGTGGCCATGGGCGGCAGCGGCACGGACAGCGCCTCCACGTCCTCCCCCCGACGCGGGAGCACGAAGGTGGACGCATCCACGTCCTCATCCGGTGACGACGGCGGCGCCATCCCCGCGCGCCCCGCCCGCATCACCGCCGTGGGGTCCCTTCGCGGCGGAGGCACCAGGTCCTCTTCATCATCGTCATCGGGGACCGGTGCCCCGTCGACGACGTGCGTGCGCTCCTGCACCGCGGGCATCGCCTGCGTGAGGCTCCCGGGAAACAGGCGCCGCATGAAGGCACCCAGGTCCGTGTCATCCACCGACTTCGCGTGCTTCAGCACGCACTGGGCCAGCGCCCGCTCCAGCTCACCCGCCGTCTGGAACCGCGCGGCGGGGTCGCGCTCCAACGCGCGCATCACCACCGCGTCCAGCTCCGGGGGCACCTCCGGATTGAGCCGGGCCGGCGGCGGAATGACGCTGAACTGTACCGCGCGCAGCACCGCGACTTCGGAGTCCCCGTCGAACAACCGCCCGCCCGTCACCATCTCCCACAGCACCACGCCCAGGGCGAAGAGGTCCGTGCGCGCGTCCACCGCCTCTCCGCGCGCCTGCTCCGGGGCCATGTACGCGAACTTGCCCTTGAGCACCCCGGGCTGCGTCAGCTTCTTGCCCGCCTTCGCGATGCCGAAGTCCGTCAGCTTCACCGCGCCGTCATACGACAGCAGCACGTTGTGCGGCGTGACGTCCCGGTGCACCAGGTCCAGCGGCTGCCCGTTCACCTTCAGGCGGTGCGCGTAGTGAAGCCCTCGGGCCACCTCCGCGCCCAGGTGCGCCACCAGCACCGGCGGCACCGGGTCCATCAGCTCCTTGGACTTGCGCCGCAGCTCCCACAAGGAGCAGCCACGCACGTACTCCATCGCCAGGTAGTACGTGTTCTCGTGCTTGTCGAAGTCGAAAATCTGCACCACGTTCTCGTGGTTCAGCCGCGAGGCCAGCCGCGCCTCCGCGATGAACATCTCCACGAACTCCGGGTCGCTCGCGAGGAAGGCACGCACCCGCTTGATGACGACTTCCTTCTCGAAACCCTCCACCCCGCGCGCGGTGCACAGGTAGATCTCCGCCATCCCGCCCTCCGCGAGCTTGCGGCGGACGACGTACTTGCCGATCTGCGCACCGGCGACGAGCGTCATGGGCTTCGGGAACATGCGCTATTCGAACTTCACGCTCACCACGTTGAGGTCGATGGCCTTCACCTCGATACGTCGACTGAGCGTCTTCTTGAGGTCGGGATTGAAGAATTTGCAGTCATAGGTCCCGACGCGCAGCTCCACCGCCTCGAAGGGCGTCTCCCCCAGCTTCTTGCCTCCGCACGTCACCTCCGCCCAGGGCCGCACCGCGAAGCGGACCTTCGCCGTGCGAGTCTCCGCGCGAGGCTCCGGCCTCGGAGGACGCGACGGCGGCGGCGTGGGAGCCACCACCCGAGCCTCCGGATTCAGCGTGAAGCGCTCCACCTGCTCCGGCCCCGAGCCCACCGTCACCGTGCGCTCGCTCGACTGGTGCTTCGCGGCCTCCACCCGGACGGCCAGCGCCACGCCCGGCTCGGCCTCCAGCATCACCGGCGCCGCGCCCTGCTGCCGCCCATCCACGAAGACGACGGCCTGCGCGGGCTGCGCCTCCACGCGCAACCGCACCTTCGCCACGGCCACCGGCTCCACGGGCACCTGGACCGGCGCCGTCTTCTCCACCGGAGCCTGCTGCGCCACCGGCACCAGCCGCAGCACGCCCAGCGGCACCGGCCCCGTCGCCTGGACCTCCAGCTCCGTCCTCAGCTCCTGGTAGCCCTCGTGCGACAACACCAGCGAATAGCGCCCCTCGGGCATCCCGGGCAGCGTCACCGGCGTGCGATCCGCCAGCTCCTGCCCGTCGAACATGACTCGCGCCCCGACGGGCACGGACTCCAACCGCGCCGGCGCCTGCACGGCGGACCCCGGCTTCAGCCAGCCCCACAGCAGCACCAGCACCACCAGGCCCAACCCCACCGTGGGAATCCACCACCCCAGCCGGGAAGCCGGGGGCGACGCCTCCGCCTGGCGCCCGGCCGCGCCCTTCTTGCGGCCCGGTCGCGACATGCCCAGCGACAACGTGGGCGCGTCCTCCTCCTGCTCCTCCAGTTCCTCGGCTCCCCGAGGCAGGGGCAACGACAGCCGTGACGGGCGCGGCAGGGGGCCCGCCATCTCCGGCATCGCCAGCGTCGGCGCGTCCTCTTCCACATGGTGCGTGACGGCGGGCATCGGCCGCGTGACGGCGCGCCCCTCCGGGCCGTGCGACTCCTGCTCCCGCGCTTGCGGGTTCGCCACGCGCGAGGCGGCCCGTCCCTCGGCCGGCTTCGGCTCCGTGGCGATCTTCACGTCCGTCAGCGTCGCCCGTGAGGCGGCGCGGCCGTCCATCGTCGGCGCGTCCTCCTCCACCTGAGGCGGCGCCTGCACCGCGCCCAGTCCCGAGCGCGAGGAGCGCTCCGGCGGCGCCGGGTCCACCTGACGGCGCTGGCCCGTCAGCCGGCCGCTGGGGGACTCCAGTTCGATGCGGCCCGTCTTGCCCGTGCCGCGAGGCCGCAGCGCCGCCGTCTCCCCCTCCTGCGCCCCGGTGGAGCGCGGCAGCGCGGGCCGAAGCCCCGACCGCCGCGAGCTCGCATCCTGGCGCCCGGAGCCCGAAACAGGGTCCGAGTCCTCCGTCAGCAGCTCTCCCGAGCGCGCCTCCGACGCCAGCCGCTCCGCGTAGATCTCCTTCATGTACGCGCCGACGTGGGCCGTCGACGAGGGCAGCCGCCGCTCCGTCAGCCAGTCCTCCAGCGCGAGCTGAAGGTGGGCCGCCTCCTGGTAGCGGTCCGCCGGGTCCTTCGAGAGCGCCTTGAGGACGATGGCATCCAGGTCCTGCGGCACGCGCGGGGACGCCTGCGACGGCGGCACCACCTTGCACTCCGCCACCGCGGCCAGCGTCTGGATGTCGCTGGGGCGCTTGAACAGGCGCGTGCTGGTGAGCAGTTCGTACAGCACCACGCCCAGGGCGAAGATGTCCGAGCGCCGGTCCACGCGCTGCCCCGCCGCCTGCTCCGGCGACATGTACGAATACTTCCCCTTCAACACGCCCGAGCGCGTGACGGTGGCCTGGTCCGCCGCCTTGGCGATACCGAAGTCCACCACCTTCACCCCGCCCTCGAACGTGACGAGGATGTTCTGCGGGGACACGTCGCGGTGGACGATGTCCAGCGGCTTGCCCGTCGTCGGGTCCGTGCGCTTGTGCGCGTAGTCCAGGCCCGAGCACGCCTCGATGAGGATGCGACACACCAGCGGCACGGGGATGGGCTGCCCCATGGCCTCCGACTGCTTCCACACCCGCCGCATGTCCTCGCCATGGATGTACTCCATGGCGATGAAGAACGAGTCGTCCTGCGCGCCCAGGTCGAAAATCTGCACGACGTTGGCGTGGTTGAGCCGCGCGGCGATGCGCGCCTCATCCAGGAACATCTTCACGAAGTCGTCGTTCTCCGCGAGGTGCGGAAGGATTCGCTTCACCACCACCAGCTTCTCGAAGCCCTCCGGACCTGGCTGGCGCGCGAGATACAACTGCGCCATCCCGCCCATGGCGAGTCGCTTCAGGAGCTGGTACCTGCCATACGTTTCAATGGTCACGGCGACCCGACCGCACCCCACCCACGGGGAAAACCCACGGCCCGTGGCCTTCCGGAATCCGGGCGCGGCGAAGCCCCGAGCGTAAGCGCACACGACAGGGGGGTCAAACCCTTGTAGACACGGCGGAACCCGTGCCCCCCTCCGTGGTTACCGCCGGGCGGCGCGGACCTCGCGCGACTCCCGCATCAGCGCCTCCAGTTCGTCCAGGTGGCGCTTGAGCACCGGCATCAGCACCGGGGCCGCATCCACCCTGTCGAACAGGTCCAGGACCCGGTCCACCTTACGCTCGATTTCCTGGGCTCGGGCCGGCGTGATCCGTCGCAGGAGCATGTCCGCTCCCGCCTCCATCAACGCGCGGGCGACGGCATCCCGGGAAGCGAGCGGCTCTTGCTGTCGGCGGCCCTCGCCCTGAATCACCCGCAGGCCCGGGGCGCGCGCCGGGGAAGAGCGAGCCACGCTCGTCGTCTTCGTGTTTTCGGAGTCTGGGGACATCACCGGGTGCCTCCTCGGCGGGCGCGGGTACGACCTCAGGGTACACACCGTGAGGAGCCCTCCAATTTTCTGGTCATCCGCACAGGCGGAGCCAGACCTGTAGCACCCGGGACCGACATGAACGTCGAGGGCCGGATGACCGGCCCTTCGACTGGCGCACACGACGCGCCTGCTCCCCTGCTTCAGCCCGCGTCGCAGGAGCGACGGTAGGAGATGGCCACCTTGGCGCCTGGCGCGGGCACGTGGGTGAAGATGACGCTGTTGGTGGGGGCGTCGTAGCGCCAGCCCGTCGTCACCGGGGCGCCGTCCACCGTCACCGTCACGCTCCCCGGCTCCGGAGCGTCGCTGAGCGGGAAGCGGTCCTGCGCGGAGAAGGCCTTGTTGGCCACCGCGGCCAGGAGCGGCCCGTAGTTGGCCGCGCAGACGTTCATCACCTCGCCACCGGTGCGCGCCGTCGCCTCCGCGTAGCGCGTGCCGGTGCCGCCCGCCGTTCCGCACGCCGTCGCCGTGGGGGCAATGGCGTAGAACGTCGCGCGCTGGGGCTGGTTCTGCCCTTTGCGCTGCTGCGCCCACTGCACGTAGGTATCCACCGCGTCCGGCGAGTGGTCATCCTCGTCGCCCACGAACACGACGACCAGGGCCGCCGAGTCACGCAGGAAGCCCAGGTTGCCGTCCTGCGCCGCCGGCGTGCGGGGATCATCCGCGTTGTTCACCAGCGGCGGAGACAGCGCGCGGCGCATCGCCTCGAAGCCCTGCTCCACCTGGGCGCACTGCCCCACCTGCACGTTCTGCTGGAGCAGCGCCGTCAGGTTGGGCATGCCGTTGGTGAGGATGCGAGGCCGCGCGTTGTCCACGGGGAAGAAGCGCCCCGCCTCGCCGCCCTGCGCGCCGCCGGGGCACGTCGCCGCCACCTGGGTGATTCCCGTCGTGGTGACGGCCACGTGCATGTCCACCTGCTTGGCGCGCGCCGCGTCCACGAACGAGGGGATGGCGGACACCAGGCGCGGGTGCTCCTCCACCATGGACGCCGTGTTGTCCACGACGAAGAGGACGTCCACCTTGCTCACGTCCTGCTGGGTGAAGGTGTCCGTCTTGTCCGTGCGCTTGGAGGACTCGCCGATGAGCGGCACCAAGAGCGGCGCGGGCAAATCACTGGAGCTCACGTAGAGCGGCGACAGGTTCATGCCGTACACCTGCGCGGCGTAGTCCAGGTCCACCGTGAAGGCGTCGCCGGGCTGCAGCGTGAAGGGCATGGGCGCGGGCACCCCGCCCAGGGTGAACTCGCCGTCCGTCGTGCCCGGGCCAATCCACACGTTGGACACCGTCACCGGCATGGTGCACGCGTTGAGGTAGTTCACCTCGCGCGGCTCGGGCGGACAGTCGCGCCGCGCCACGCCCCAGTCCACGTACCAGGGCGACGCCATCAGACACGTCGCCTGCGAGTGGGCCAGGAGCGGCACCAAGATGACGGGATTGACGGGGTCCATCTGCTCCACCTGGAGCATGCCCGTGAAGTCTCCGCCGTCATGAGGCGCCTGGAAGGCCACCTGGAAGCTGAACCAGTCCCCCGGGTAGATGATGACGCCGAAGAGGTCCCCACCCGGCATGCGGAAGCTGCCGCCGCCGTTGTCGCGAAGTTGGATGTTCTTCACCGGGCACAGGTCCGTGCCCTTGTTCTCCAGCTTCACGCCCAGCACCGCGCCCCGGCCCGGAGGCACCGTGCCGAAGTCCAGCGCGAGCGGCGTCACCGTGAGGTCGCAGGGCGCGTGCTCCTGCGCGGTGCCCTGGAAGTCCAGCTCCACCGTGGCGGCCGAGTACGCGTTCGTCGTCAGCACCAGCACGCCCGTCGCCGCGCCCGGACGCATGGGCTCGTAGAAGACGGAGATGTTGACCTCCTGCCCCGGCTGCAGCGTGAGCGGCATGGCCAGCGGGGTGTTGTTGAACTGGAGCGCGCCCGAGGGGTCCGGCTGCCACGCCAGCGACTCCAGCGTGAGCGCTCCCGCGTTGGAGGAGCCACAGTTCTTCACGTTGACGATGACGCGCGTCTTCGAGCCCAGGGGCTGGGTGCCGAAGTCGTAGGTCATCGGCGACACGCACAGCTCCGACGCGCCGCCGAAGCCCCTGAGCTTCACGTCGGTGGTGGGGTGCCGCTTGCTCACCACGTGATAGCGGGCCATGTCGTCCGCGGGGCCCATGTGGCCGGGGCTGTAGCGGAACTGGAAGCCGCGCACCTCGCCGGGCTGGAGCACCAGCGGGAAGCCCGCGTTCGCCTGGGAGAAGGAGGCATCCAGCCCGTCGAGCGTGAGCCGCGTGACGGTCATCGGCTCGGTGCTGATGTTGTGGATGCGAGACTCGCGGAAGGCCTCTCGGTCCACCGGCACCGCCGCGAAGTCCAGCACGGGCGGCTCGGCGATGACGGCCTGCTCCAGCGCCTCCGCGGCCACCTGCACCGTCACATCCGCGCAGCCCCGGCACGGCGTCACCGCCAGCGCCACCTGCTTGCGGCCCACGCGCACGGGGTTGAACGTCAGGGGCAGCTCCGCGCTACCGCCCGGGGCCACGACGACGGGGCCCGCGACGAACTCCGCCCGGTCCGCGCCGACCAGGCGGGGCGTCACCTCCACGGGCAGCTCCGTGGGGTTCTCCAAGGTCAGCACCAGCGTCTTCGTCGAGTCCGCTTCAATCCGCCCGAAGTCGAGCATGCGGGGCGACACCCGAGCCCACGCGTCGATGCCCAGGCCCGCCAGGGGGATGCGCATCAGCGGCTCGATGCGCGTGTCCGAGCGCACGACGAGGAACGCATCCTGGCCGCCCGCCTTCATGGGCGCGAAGCGCACGCGCAGGGCGCACGCGCTGCCAGGCGCCAGGCTGTGTGGCCCCTCGTGCGTGAACTCCGCCCGGTAGGCCCCTTCCGGGCCCTCCACCCAGACCTCGTTCACATCGACAGGGGCCCGGCCCACGTTGCGCAGCGAGATTTCCGTCTCGCGCGCATCGAAGAGGGCGACCTTCTCGAAGTCCATCCCGCCCGGAGTCGCCGTCAGCCGACCGTCCGCGAGGGACGACCGTTCACGATCAGCACACCCCGCGGCAGCCACCAGCCCCAACACCGCGAGGGCCCAAATGCCCCAGCGCCCCGTCATGGCCTCCACCCCTTCCCCACGCCCATCGCCCGGTTCCGCCCCGCAAGCCTCGAACGAGGCACTGGAGCGGATCAGTTGGCCAAGCTAGGCACCCACCCGTGGGCGGGCAACCACCCACGAAGGGCAATCCCGGTGTCAGGGGGGGCCGCCCCGTTCACTTTCAAATCTTCGGGATTCGCAGCGTCTTGCTGATCATGGCACTGCCGCTGGCCGCATACAGCAGCACCAGGGGATGAAGCACCACCGGCCCCACGTCCCACGCCCCACCCAGCAGGGTGTCGCCAATGCGCCCCATCCACGTGGCCGCCGCCAGCACCATCACCAGCGCCAGGCTGGTGGGAATGGGCGTCCCCTCGAAGTACTTCACCTTCCCCGTCGCGTCCGCCAGCTCCGCCGACGTGACGTTGAAGCGCGCCAGCCGGCTGATGCCGCACGCGACGAAGTACAGGAGCACCGCCACGTCCAGCGCCCCCCGCATCCCCACCGCGAAGGCCAGCGCCGCGGGCGCCATGCCGAAGGAGATGACGTCCGCCAGGGAGTCCAGGTCGGCCCCCAGCGGCGACTTCTTGTAGCGCCACCGGGCGATTCTCCCGTCCAGGACATCCATCACCAGCGCCACCGGCATCAACGCGAAGGCCACCCACAGGAAGCCCACACGCCACGTGGCCAGGTACTGCATCGCGGCGAGGATGGTCCCCGCTCCCGCGAAGCCGTTGCCGAGCGTCACGAAGTCGGCGAGCACGAAGGTGCGAATCATCGAGAAGTGGCGGCGCGGGCGGCGGGCACGCGGCTGCTCGGTCGTCATATTCGCGCTCTCCTAGCACAGTGAATCCTCACTGCCCGTCCCTCACTGCGGCGTTTCGTGCCGCGGTGCGTCTGACTCCAGGCTCCCAGGAAAAGTCAAACCTCAGAAAACTTTTGACGTGCGGATCAGCCCCTTCCTACGCTCATTGTCATCCATGCCTCCAAACCATTCCGTGTCCTCTTCGCGGGGGGCGACCTGGAAGTCCGGGCGCTCCCGCTGGCACCTCCCCCTTCTCGCCGGACTGAGCCTCGTCTTCGCCACCGCATGTGGTGAGGATGATGACGGCGGCCCGGTGACGCCACCCGTGGAAGAAGGCCCTCCGAAGTACGAGGCCACCATCCGGCGCACGTCGCACGGAATCCCGCACATCATCGCCAACGACATGGGCAGCCTGTCGTACGGGCAAGGCTACGCGTTCGCGAAGGACCACGTCTGCATCCTGTCGGATCAGATCATCAAGGTCCGCGGTGAGCGCGCGCGCTACCTGGGGCCGGGCCCCGGCAACACCTACGCGGGCAGCGACTTCGGCTACCGCGTCCTCCAGCTCCAGGAGAAGGCCCAGGCGGCCTTCCCCACCCTGCCGGCCGACATCCAGGAGATGTTCAACGGCTACGCGGCGGGCTTCAACAAGTACCTGTCGGAGACGCCCGCGGCGCAGCTCCCCGCGCCCTGCACCAACGCCCCCTGGGTCAAGCCCATCCAGGGCGTGGACCTGCTCGCCTACGACATCAGCGTGGGCCTCGCGGCCAGCAGCTACCAGCTCATCCTCGCCATCGCCGCGGCCACCCCGCCCATCCCCGGCGCGGGCTCCGAGGGCCGCCCCGTCCCGGGCAGTTGGAAGGTGGAGCGTCCGGACTTCAGCCAGGTCGGCAGCAACGGCTGGGCCATTGGCGCGGAGCGCTCCGCGTCCGGCCACGGCATGGTGGTGGCCAACCCGCACTTCCCCTGGGAAGGCGAGCTGAAGCTCTGGGAGAGCCAGCTCACCGTGCCCGGCCAGCTCAACGTGTACGGCGTGGGCCTCCTGGGCGTGCCCGCGGTGCTCATCGGCTTCAACGAGAACGTGGCGTGGACGCACACGTTCTCCTCCGGCCAGCGCATGACGCTCTACGGGCTGCAGCTCGTGCCCGGCAACCCCACCCGGTACAAGTACGGCACCGAGGAGCGGGCCATGAGCTCCCGCGACATCACCATCCTGGTGAAGCTGCCGGAGGGCTCGGTGACCAACATCACCCAGCGCTTCTACAGCAGCCACTACGGCCCCATCATCGTCATCCCCGGCACCGCCGAGTGG
The DNA here is from genome assembly GCF_010894455.1 of Myxococcus eversor. GTDB lineage: Bacteria > Myxococcota > Myxococcia > Myxococcales > Myxococcaceae > Myxococcus > Myxococcus eversor. The sequence continues at coordinate 198,639 of NZ_JAAIXY010000007.1, forward strand.
ACCCAGCAGACGGTGCTCAGCTACCGCGACGCCAACCTGGACAACACCCAGCTCGTCACCCAGTTCGTCGGGATGAACCGGGCCAAGAACCTGGAGGAGTTCCAGAACGTCTATGCCAACATCCAGGGCATCCCCTGGGTCAACACCATGGCGGCGGACCGGGCCGGCAACGTCTGGTACACGGACGCGACGCCCACCCCCAACCTCACCCCCACCGCCATCGGCACGTGGCGCGCGGCCTCCGGCGGCCTGGACCCGACGACCACCGCCATCTGGCAGGGCATGGGCCTGGTGCTGCTCGACGGCAGCAACCCGGAGAACGAGTGGCGTGACGCCGCCGGTGCCCGCGGGCCCGGCCTGGTGCCCTTCAGCGGCGTTCCCAAGCTGGCCCGCCGCGACTTCGTCTTCAACGCGAACGACAGCTACTGGCTGGCCAACCCGAACGCGCCGCTCACCGGCTACTCGCCGCTGCATGGCCTGGAGGACGTGGGCCAGTCGCCGCGCACGCGCATGAACGCCGTGCTGCTGATGGAGCAGAACGGCGCGTCCGGCTCGGACAACAAGTTCACCACCGCGGAGCTGGAGAACGCCATCCTCGGCAACCGCGGCATGATGGCGGAGCTCTTGAGGGACCAGGTCGTCGCGCGCTGCACGGGCAAGACGACGGTGCTCTACAACACCACCGTGGTGGACATCCGCGCGGGCTGCGCGGCGCTGGCCGCCTGGGACATGCGCTACGACGTGGGCAGCAAGGGCGCGGCCCTGTGGCGCGAGTTCAGCGGCCACTTCAGCATGGCCGCCCTCTCCAACGGCCCCGGCTCCCCGTCCAGCACCGGCACGCCGTTCGCGGTGCCCTTCGACGTGGCGCAGCCCATCGCCACGCCGCACACGCTGGTCGCCGAGCCCCAGACGGGCTCGGACCCGTCGATGCTCGCCCTGGCCGCGGCGGTGTACCGCCTCCAGGTCGCCGGCATCCCCGTGGACGCGCCGCTGGGTGAGTCGCAGTACACCACCCGCGTGAACGGCCGGAAGATTCCCATCCACGGCGGCGGCGCCTACGACGGCACGGCGAACGTCGTCTCGTGGGGCACGCTCAAGTCCACCACGCCCGACTCCGACTTCAGCGCGGTGCGCGGCACGCCGCTCAACTCCCGCACCAACCTCACCAGCACCGGCTACAACGTCAACAACGGCAGCAGCTTCATCATGGCCATGGAGTTCACCCCCACGGGCATCAATGGCCGCGCGGTGCTGACCTACAGCGAGTCCAGCGACCCCGCGTCGCCGTACTTCTTCGACCAGACGGAGCTGTTCTCCAACAAGCAGTGGCGGCCCATCGTCTTCACCGAGGAGGCCATCGCGGCCACCCAGGTGGAGGAGAAGAAGATCTCCGGCAACTGACGTCCCGCGAGGCTCCTCTCCTCACTTGAGGGGAGCCTCGCCCAGTACCCCTAAAGCCCCTGCTCCGGCGGGGGCTTTTGCTTTGGCGCGGACAGTCGGTGACGCCTGGAGGGGAGGCCTCTGTCCGCCCGGCGATGCCCGCCCTTTGGGGAGGCTTCCGCCGTGACGCGGCGAACCCAGGATGCCCTGGCAGACCGCCCGGCACCGCATGGCAGCACGCGGTGAAACGGCCCCGGGGGCAACGGTCCTGCGAAGGAGCGGCAGTTCGCCATGACGTCACCCGTCTACAAGACCGCCATCATCGACAGGGTCTTCTTCCTGCGCTGGGAGTCCCCACCCAACCGGGAAGACCTCCACGCCGTCTTCCAGCAGATGCGCGAGACGCACGAGCGACTCAAACCGCCCCTGGTGCTGGTGGCGAGCCTGTCCTCGAAGTCCGCGGTGCCCAACAGCGAACAGCGCAACAACCTGTCCGCCTTCCAGACCGACGCGCGCCCGCTCTTCACCCAGATTCACGCCATCGTCGAGGGCAACGACCTGCAGTACAACCTCCAGCGCGTCATCATCGCCGGCATCAACATCGTCACGCGCACCCACGACGAGACGCTCCAGCGCGTGCACCAGCGCGCCGAGCAGGTCGCTCCGCTGCTCTCCGACAGCCTGGGCGTGGATGGCTCGAAGGTCATCGAGGAGGCGCGCAGGCGCGGCGTGGTGTGAGCCTGGCAGGCGCGGCGCGTCGGCCCCGAGCCTGACTCACATGGGCTGACGCGCTGGCTGCTTCGTCGGACTGACGGCCGCTCGCACGTAGCGGTGGTCGAACAGGTCCACGTACAGGTACTCCGGCCAGGACACCATCGCGCGCGCGCCGAGCATCACCCCGCGCATCAGCTCGCTCACCATCATCCCCGCGGCCGTCGTCGCTCCGACGACGCACGTGGGGGCGTGCCCTCGTCCCGCGAAGCACGCGTCCATGGCGTCCTGCAACAGATAACTCCCCAGGTGGGGAATGATGGCCGGCAGGTCCACGCGGCCATCCGGGAGGATGTAGAGCTGCTCGTACAGCGGCGCATCCGGTTGGAAGACATGCAGCGCGGCGCCAAACCCCAGCATCAGCCCTGTCATCGCCGGCACGCCGCGCTCACGACACGCGCGGTGGAGCGCCTGCTTCGCGCCCGCGCCCGCGATGTCGATGACCTCCACCACGAAGTCCACCGGTGGCAGGACTTCGCCGCCCGCCAGCACGTCGTCCACGTTGGCCTCGGTGATACCCGCCTCCACCCGCCGCAGCCGCAGCGCCGGGTGGATGTCCAGGCACATCCGCGCCACCACGTCCACCTTGGACTGGCCCAGCGTGCTCTCGAAGCAGCCCACCTGCCGGTTCATGTTGTGGCGCTCGTAGATGTCGAAGTCCGCCAGCGTCAGGCACCCCAGGCCCAGCCGCGCCAGGTCCACCGCGCACTGGCCTCCGGCGCCCCCCACCCCGGCGACGACGACGTGCGTGCGGGCCAGCCGCGCCATCACTTCCGAGCTGATGACGCCCAGGTTGCGCTCGAAACGGGGCTCCACCATGACGCCTCCACTTTCTGCCCGCGGGGCGTCGAGCGGCTCGTCGGACGCGCCGCCCACCGCCCGGCGGGGACACCTGGATGTGGACCCGGCGTTCCGTCCCCGGGAGGCCACCGCGACCCCGGGTGTTCAGCACTCTCCCCTCCCCCCAGGACGTTGTCCAAAGCACGGCACTCCCCACGTCCTCCAGCGCGTGACTCGGTTCGAACGGGCCCGCACCACCGCGCCAGGACCTCTGGCGGCACAGCCGTGATGCCCCTGCTTCAGTCGTGAAGCGGGGTCATCGGCGCCACACCTGGCAGGGCATGTCAGACGGGTGCTTCACAGTGGACAACAAGCGTGGAGTCCAGGGATAGACGACACTCCAAGGGATTCATGTGTTCAATGTCTGGCGCGGATTCTGCTCTGCGGGTGACACAGCGGGGCGGGTCCCAAGGCCAGTCAACACGCGCCTTCCTCCGAACCCTCTCTTCTTCGATTCGAGGTCCCTATGCGTTCGTGGTTCAGCCTGTTTGTTGGCCTGACATTGTTGTCGTTGGGTTGTGGAATTTCCGAGTCGCCTGAGGCCTCGGAGGACTTACGCGACAGCGCGACGGCGGCGCTGGTGTCGGGTGCCTCCGCGCTGGACGGGGTGGCCAGCACGGCCTCCACCCAGCAGGCTTCACGCCAGCATGTGTTTGGCGATGTGGCGCACTACCGCTTCGAGCTGAAGGTAGGTCCTGGGGTGCACGACACCATCACGGTGCACCGGGTGGTGAAGGAGCGCGCGCCGTGGGTGCCCGCCAGGGCGAGCCGGGCGGTGTTCATGGTGCATGGCGATGCGTGGGGCTTCGAGGCGGCGTTCCTCTCCAGCGTCGACTCCGCGTACGTGCCGGTGAACCAGTCCATCGCCGCGTACCTGGCCCAGGAGGGCGTGGACGTGTGGGGCATCGACATGCGGTGGGTCGGGGTGCCGGCGGGCACGACGGACTTCGGTTTCATGGCGGGGTGGAACCTGGGCACGCACGCGAAGGATGTGGGCACGGGCCTCTTGCTGGCGCGGACGCTGCGGCTCGCGGGCGGCAACCTGGGTTCGATGAACCTGCTCTCGTGGAGCCGGGGGACGATGGTGGCCTATGCCTATCTCAACTCGGAGGCGCGGCTGCCCAAGCTCTTGCGGCAGGTGGACGGCTTCATCCCCGTGGACATGGCGGTGCGCCATGCGCCCCAGTTCGCGCAGCAGCAGCAGTGGGCGTGTGAGCGTCACACGGCGTTGAAGGCCCGGCGCGACTCGGGCGTCACGGAGGGCGGCCTCCTGGGCTCCGCGCCCGGCATCACCCTCCAGTACATCGGAATGTTCGCCGCCACGGCGCCGGACGCGCCCTCCCCGCTGCTGCCGGATGACGTCTTCGGCCCGGGCACCGGCCGTCCCTCCAACCGGCGCGCCGCCATCGTCTCCGCGGCGGCCACCTACGCGCTGCTGGCGCCGCTCCAGCCGCTCACCCCGGGCTACCACCTGATGGCGGGCATCCCCGACGCGTCGGGCCTGCCGGGCAGCCTGAAGTACACGTCCGAGCCCTACCTCTACGAGTACGCCCAGCGCGCGGCGCCCTACCAGAGCCTCAACGAGGTGGTGGAGTCGGAGGCGTGGACGTGCGGGCTGAACGTGCCCTACGACGACCACCTCAAGAGCGTGAAGGTGCCGGTGCTGTACGTGGGCGCGGGCGGCGGGGTGGGTGAGTACGGCGTGCACTCCGCGACGCTCCTGGGCAGCACCGACGTCACGTCGCTCGTCGTGCGCGACCTGCCGACGTCGTCGCGCGCGCTCGACTTCGGGCACGCGGACCTGTTCCTGGCGAACACGGCCCGCCAGCGCGTGTGGCAGCCCATCCTCCAATGGGTGCGCGCCCACTAGGGATGGCGGGACTCAGTCCGCCTTCCACAACCCGTGGCGCCGGGCCCTGCGGCCCAGCGTCACGGGGTCCATGCCCAGCGCCACGGCCGCCCGGCGCAGCACGCCGCCGTGGCGCTCCAGGGCCTCGCGGATGAGTTCGCGCTCCACCCGCTCCAGGCGCGCTCGCAAGGAGCCGTCTCCCGCCATCTCGTTGCGCACCGGGGACACCGTCACCAGCGACGGGGGCAGCAGGCGACGCGACACCACCTCTCCCGGACGCGACAGCAGCACGGCGCGCTCCAGCACGTTGCGCAGCTCGCGCACGTTGCCCGGCCAGGGGTAGGCGCGCAGCAGGTCCTCCACGTCCTGGGACATGCCGCTGGCGGTGCGGCGAAGGCCCCGGTTGAACACCTGGAGGAAGTAGCGCGCCAGCTCCGGCACGTCCTCGGGCCGCTCCCGCAGCGGGGGGATGTCGATGGTGAAGCTGTTGAGGCGATAGAAGAGGTCCGCGCGGAAGCGTCCGGCGCGCACCTCCTCGCCCAGGTCCTTGTTGCTGGCGGCCAGGACGCGCACGTCCACGTGCCGCACCTGGGTGCCGCCCACCGGACGCACGTCGCCGGTCTCCAGGATGCGCAGCAGCTTCGCCTGGAGGTTGGGCGTCGTGTTCTCGATTTCGTCCAGGAAGATGGTGCCGCCGTTGGCCAGGACGAACAGGCCCGGGTGGTCCGCCACCGCGTTGGTGAAGGCGCCCTTCACGTGGCCGAACAGCTCGCTCTCCAGCAGCGTCTCCGTGAGCGCGCCGCAGTCCTGCACCACCAGCGGCAGCTCCTCCCGTCCGCTGTGCCGGTGGAGGATGCGCGCGAGCACCTCCTTGCCCGTGCCCGTCTCGCCCTGGAGCAGCACCGCCACGTGGTGAGGGGCCACCAGGCGCACCATCTCCATCACCCGCTGCATGGCCTCGCTGCGCAGCCCCACGTCCTCTTCGCCCCGCCCGCCCGGCTCCTGCGGCCGGGCCTGTGACAGCGCGCGCTCCCGCAGCAGGTTGCGCTCCAGCTCCAGCGTCATCCGCCACTGCTCGGTGCGCACCCCGCGCTCGCGCCCGGCCTGGAGCACCGCCTGCCGCACGGCCTCTCGCGAGGGCGACTCGCCGAGCGTCCGGAACACGAGGCCCGCGTTGAACAGCGCCACCAGTCGCTCCGGGGCCGCGGGCGCGCAGTAGATGATTCGCGAAGCCAGGTCCGAGGGAGGCACCGCGCCGGACAGCTCCACGTCCGCGCTCGCGGTGGCCAGCCCCTCCACCAGCGCCAGCGCCCGAGCCTCCTCGCGTCCGCAGACCAGGAGCGCGGACGCGTCACCGCGCGCCAGCAGCGCATGGGCCTCCTCCGCGCTGGCCGCGAAGTGCGGCACCGCCTGCCCCTCCAGCGCCGCGCGGATGTCCCTCGCCTCCTCGTCACTGGCGAACGCCACCACCACCTGGAGGCGTGCCATCGACAGGTAGCGCGCCAGCTTCACCCCGTCGGAGCCCTCGAACGAGTGGAAGAAGACGCCGAGCGCCGTCACCGCGCCGCCCGACTCGTGGCGCCAGCGCACGTCCCCTCGCGCGCGGATGTGCTCGTTCGAGTCCGGCAGGGAGAACGACAGCTCCACCGACTCGCCCTCGCGCGGCCCTTCCTGCGGGCCCCGCGGCGTGGCGATGAGGCCAATACCCGTCTCGCTGATGTTGACGGCCCAGCACCCCGGAAGGGCGGGCTGCGTCACCACCTTCACGTACAACGGCTTGCGCTCGCTTCGAGGGGCGTAGGCGGACACAGGCCGCGTCATGACTCCGGCACTCTACTGCAGGGATGAAGCCTTGCTGGGAAATTGCGGCGCCAGAAGATTCGCCACCGACCATTCCGGCGCCAGGCGCAGGAGAGCACCGGCCCGGAAGCGAGCAAGCGGGTTGAAGTCGACTCAGGCCTCCGGCGCGTCGAGCAGCAGGCCCATGAGGATGCCATCGACATAGGTGCCTTCGTCGACGCGCAGGTGCTCCCGTTGGGTGCCCTCGGTGACGAAGCCCAGAGAGCGATAGAGCGCGAGGGCCTTGGCGTTGTCGGCCCGGACGTGGAGCTCCACGCGGGTGACGGCGCCCCCATCCGGGTCTCGGTGGGTGCGCACCCAGGTGAGCAGGTGGTCCATCAAGGCCCGGCCGACCCCCAGTCCCTGGGCTGACGGATGCACGCCGATTCCCAGCACGCCCGAGTGGCGCAGCATCTGGAAGCCCTGACGGAGGATGGAGGCCTCGCCCAGGAGCGCGCCGTGCGCGTCCGTCACGACGAGGGGGAACGCGTGGCCGTCCAGCCGGTGCAGCCCCGCGGCCTCCCGCTGGGCCAGGAAGGCCTCCGCGTCCTCGGGCAATTCGTCCAGGCGCTTCACGACGCCGTGCCGGGCCAGGACCTGGGCGCGCTCCAGCGCGAGCAGCGCGGCCCCGTCCTCTCGCGTCGCCTCCCGGACGAGGGCGGAGCGACCGTCACGAAGCAGCAGCGGGACTGGCTGGAAACGCATGGACAGGACCTTCGAGTACGACGGCCGGGCGACCGGGCATGGGGCCTTCACCGTACCTGACTCGCTTCAGCGCCCGGGGCATGATGTGGACACGCCGATGAGGGGGCCGATGCCTTTGACGATGACCGCGACCGCTCGAAGCACCCGGAGCGAGGAGCACGAGCTCGCGCTGCTCTTGAGCGGGCGCTGTCGCCGGTGCGCCGAGCGGATTCCAGGCGGCACCGCGCTGCGCGGTCGGCCGTGTCCCCGGTGCGCCGAGCAGACGCTGCCAAACCCCACGGACCGCGAGGTCCTCCACCAGCTCGCCTCCGAGCGGGCCACGGTGAGGCTGGGCATCGCCGTGGCGTTTGTCGCGCTCGCCGCGTTGGTCGCCAGTTGGGTGCCCCTGCTCACGTCGCTGCTGCTGGTGGCCGCGTTGGTGTGGCTGCGCGTGACGCTGGTGACGCCCGCGCTCCAGCTCCTCACGCCCCAGCGGCGGCTGGTCTCCCGGTGGACGTTGCGCCTGGCCGCGGGCTGCTTCGTGGCGCTGTCCGTCCTCGTGCTCGAATTGCTGACGCTGATTCCGGCCTTCGGCGCGCTGGCCAAGGTCGCCATCAGCGCGGGCCAGGTCGCGCTCGCCGGCCTCTTCGCGCGTCGCTACCTCGCGTGGCAGACCGAGCGCGAGGCGCGCGGTGTCTCCGTCGCCTTCTGGGAGATGGGCCTCCTGGTGGGGTGGATGTTGATGCTGCTGACCTTCACCGCCGCGTCGGTGCTGCTGGTGCTGTACGTGCTCCAGTCGCTGGGACTCGCGCAGGGCTTCCTCGCCGCGCCCATGGGAGGGCGCTGAACCATGCTCACGTTCGCCCTCGCCTCCCAGGTCATCGGCCTGAGCGGCGCGTCCGGCACCCGGGCGGGAGGCAGCCTGCTGCTGCTCGCGCTCGCCGCGCACTACCACTACCTGTCGCTGCCACCGGAGCTGATGTGGCTCGCGACGCCCCAGGCGCTCGGGGCCTTCGTCGCGTTGCTCGCGTTCGAGATGTACACCCAGCGCGACAGCGACTTGCGCATGGTGCTGGGCCTGGCGCAGTTCGCGCTGAGCGCGGGCAGCGGCGCCACGGTGGCGCTCGCCTCGCTGGGCGTGGGGACGGAGCAGCTTCCTCCATGGGCCGTGGGCGCGGTGGGTGCCTTCGTCGCCGTGTCCACGCTGTCGGTGCGGCAGTGGCTTCACACGCGCGTGGACCAGCTCGAGACAGAGGTGCTGCATCCCCGGCGCTGGCTCCTGCGCACCGAGGACTTCGTCGGCCTGGGGCTGGCGGCGGTGGCCATCCTCTGGGCTCCTCTGTCGCTGGCGCTCGTGCTGCTTTTCACCCTCGCATGCGGCGTGGCGGGGCTCGCGGCGTACCGGCTGGAAGCGCGCTCGAGACGCGCGTGTCCCGCCGGGTGTGGTGCGAAGATTCGCGAGGAGGCCTCGCGCTGTCCCAAGTGCCGTGCGGACGTTCCGGTGGCCAGGGCGTTGGACTTGCGACTCGGCGGACGGATGAGGGACTCGCTTCGCGGGGTGCTCGGGTCCGGGAACTCCAGCGCTCCACGCATGGAACCAGGCATCCAGCGCGACGGCGGCAAGGTCCCTTCCCGGCTGGGATGATGGGCGGTCCTCGCCGTTCCTGGCATGCTGCGGACGGCTCCCATGTCTTCGACCGCGGACGCGTCCTCTCCTGGCCCGGTGCTCCGGGTCGCCCAGCAGGTTCCTCGCACCGAGGCGGAAGGGCCGGGGCGCCGCTTCGCGCTCTGGCTCCAGGGGTGTCCACTGCGCTGTCCCGGGTGCTGCAACCCGGAGATGTTCGCGATGGAGCGTGGCACCGTCGTGACGGTGGAAGCCCTCGCGGCCCGGGTGCTCGCGACGCCCGGAATCGAGGGCTTCTCGCTGCTGGGAGGCGAGCCCTTCTCCCAGCCCGGCCCCGCCGCGGACCTCTGTGAGCGCCTGCGCGCGGGCGGCTTGAGCACCATGGTCTTCAGCGGCTACACGCTCGCGGAGCTGAAGGCCCAGGCGAACCCGGACGTCGAGCGGTTGCTCGCCAGCCTGGACCTGTTGGTGGATGGGCGTTACGAGAAGGACCTGCCGGAGACGCGCCGGCGGTGGATTGGCTCCAGCAACCAGATCATGCACTTCCTCACCCCGCGCTACTTGCCCGAGGACCCGACGTTCACCGCGCCAAACACGGCGGAGATGCACCTCGTCGAGGGCCGGCTCATCGTCAACGGCTGGCCCGACCTCGCGGACCGACTCCGTCCATGACGCGCGTCTCGCCCTCCGAGCGCCGGCTGCTCACGCTCGCGCGCGCCGTCATGGGCCTGGGCCAGTACGCGCCCGTGGAGGACCTGCTGCGCGAGCGCCACACCATCGCCGCGCGCTTGAGCCCCGGCGCCCTCGCCTCGCTGCGCGACACGCTGGCCCGGGGCACCGTCCTGGCGTTGGCCCGCTGCGGAGGGGCGCACCGGCGACGTCACCTGTCCTCCGACTCCGGCGAGCCTGGAGAGTCGGGCCCCTCACGGCTCTGGGAGCGACACCGTGCCCCCGAGCTGCGCTTCTCCGCGCTGTGCTTTCACACGTTGCGCTGGCTCGTGGAGCAGCCGCTCGTGGTGCCCGGCCACCGGCCCCTGGACGTGGACGCACCGCCGACGCTCGCCGACGAGCTGTTCCTCTTCCTGTGCTGCCGGCTGGTGGCGGGCACGGCCTGCGCTCCCACGGTCAGCCTTCAGCCGCAGTTCCAGCGCTCCATCCTCTGCCGGCTGGCGTTCCCCGACCTGTTCGTCGCCGCGCCCGGCGCCCTCGACGCGGAGGGCTTCGCGCCGCTGCTCGCGGGGGGCGGATGGTTGCTGGAGGCGCTCCAGGACGAACTGGCGCTTCGGTGGCGACGGCTGGAGGAAGCCAAGGGACGACTCATCGAGCCCAAGCAACTGGTCGACCTGGGCACCGCGCAGGAGCGAGTGCTGGACGCGTTCCTCGATGCCGTGGACGGCGCGGGCCGCAGGGACCTCGCGGGCTTCGTGCTGGACGCGCTGCGCCCCCTGGTGGACCAGCCCGCGTCGCGGTGGGTGTCGAGCCTGTCTCCTCGCGCGTCGCTGAGTGTGAAGGCCGAGGCACGCCGGGCGGCGGGCGCGAGCCTGCGCGCGCTCGGACGGCTGGCGCGCTGGGACGCCGAGCACCGCGCGGTGCGCTTCTTCGACGACGGCTACGAGGGCGCGCAGTTGCTGCTCTCCGCGTGGGCGTCCTTCGGTGAGCCCGGCTTCCGCCTCGCATCGGACCGCGAGCGGGAGCTGACCACGGACCTGGCGACGCCTGTCGAAACGATTCCGGATACCCTCCCCCTCCCTTCCGCCGAGAGCGCCCCATGAGCCGCGCCTATCGAGTCTCCGTCTCCGAGTCCCTCAACCGCATCGTCCAGGCGGAAGACGGCGTGTGCTCCAAGCTGGAGCTGTTGCCCTTGCTGTCTCGCGAGGAGACGGCGGGCCTGCTCGCCGCGGAATTGGCGAACCGTGGCTTCAAGCAGGAAGGTGACGTGGCGGTGCGCCTCGAGGCCGACGGCGTGCGCGTGGCCGTGGACGTCACGACTGGCGAGGTCAGCGTCACGCTGTCGGACGCGGAGGAGGTGGAGCTGAGAGCGACGGGCGAGGTCCTCTCCCACACCCCGGACGGCTCCGATGCGACGAAGAAGCTGGCGCGAGAGAAGGCCCGCGCGAAGCTGGAGGACCGGACCCAGGACGCCACCGAGTCGCTCCGCGAGGACATCACCCGCAGGCTGGAAGGGCGCTTGAGGGACCTCAAGTCGGAGCTGGACTCCATCGCCAACAAGGTGACGGGCGAGGCCCTCAAGGTGCGCGCGTCGCAGTTGGGCACGGTGGAGGAGATCCACGAGGACGCGGCGACAGGCTCGCTCACCATCAAGGTGCGCGTATGAGCCAGCGCATCCCCGAGGAGTCCCTGCCCACGGAGCTGACGCCCTTCGCGGCGGTGGAGGCCGCCTATCCCGCGGAGCTGGGCCGTTTGTGCGAGGCGCTGCTGCGGGGCCTGCCCGTCATGGTGGAGGCGGACAAGGAGCTGACGCCGTACTTCTACAAGTGCCTGCGAGACAGGCTGAAGAAGGACGGCAAGCAGTTCCTCTACCTGGACGGCCGCGCCGCCGCGGAGCCGCCCCCTGGAATGCCCGCGCCCAGCATGATGGCCACGCTCATCGGCCAGCTCCGCGACGCGGTGCGAGGCGCGGTGCGTGAGCGCATCGTCGTGCTGCCCCACCTCGACCTGCTCACCACCAGCAGCGGTGGCCTCACCTCCGAGGCGCGCGAGGTGATTCCGCTGCTGTATGAAAACCCGGAGATGCTCTGGGTGGGCTTCAAGGACCCGTCCTTCCCCCTGCCGCGCGTCATCGAGAACCTGTTCCCCCACAAGGAGAGCATCCTCGGCGTGAGTCGCGAGCGGCTGCGCTACCTCGTCACCCAGCGCGAGTGCCGCAAGTTCGGCCGGGGCCTCCAGCCGTACTCGCTCTACAAGCACGTGTCCGGAGTGAATGCCGTGAGGCTGCGACGGCTGCTCGGGGCCATCACCGGCGAGGACTATCCCAGCGACGCGCGCCCCGCCTTCGCGCAGCTCCGCTCGGCCACGCTGAGCGGCTCGCTCAATGTGCCGGAGATTGACCTGCACACGGAGATTGGCGGCTACGCGAAGGTGAAGGAGCGACTCCAGCGCGAGATTCTCGACGTGCTCGCGCACAAGGAGACGCTGACGGACGCGGAGGCGGTGAAGCGCGTGGAGGGCCTTCTGCCCCGGGGAATGATCTTCTGGGGCCCACCGGGCACCGGCAAGACGCTGTTCGCCAAGGCGATGGCGTCGTCACTGGGCGCGGCCGTGATTGTGGTGAGCGGCCCGGAGCTGAAGAGCCGCTGGGTGGGCGAGAGCGAGGAGAACCTCCGCCAGATTTTCGTGCGGGCCCGACAGGCCGCGCCCAGCATCATCATCTTCGACGAGCTGGACTCCTTCGCGGCGGCGCGCGGCACGTACACTGGCTCCGGCGTGGAGCACTCCATGGTGAACCAGCTCCTCACGGAGATGGACGGCTTCCGCAAGGAGGAGCTCGTCTTCGTGGTGGGCACCACCAACTTCGTGGAGTCGCTGGACGCCGCGCTGCTGCGCCCGGGCCGTTTCGAGTTCCAGCTCTGCATCCCCTACCCCAACAGCGCGGACCGCCGGGCCATCCTGTCCATCTACAACCAGAAGCTGGCCCTGGGCATGACGGAGCGCGCGCTCGACTACGCGGTGAAGCGCACCGGAGACCGCGTCGAGGGCACGGGCACGCGCTTCTCCGGCGACCACATCCAGGCGCTGTGTCGGGCCCTGGCGCGACGCAGGCTGCGCGAGGGAACGCAGGCGCCCACCGAGGCGGTGGACGTGGAGAAGGCCCTCACGGACTTCCTGGACCGGCCGGAGCTCACCTCCGCCGAGGAGAAGGTCGTGGCCACGCACGAGGCCGGCCACGCCGTGTGCGCGCTGTTCTGTCCCAGCGCTCCCGCCATCGACCGCATCAGCATTCGCGGAGACCTGGCGGGCATGCTCGGCTTCGTGCAGTACGCGGACCCGGCGCATCGCTACGTCGTCACGCGGAGCCAGTTGCTCGACAGCATCTGCATGCTCTTCGGCGGACGCGAGGCGGAGGCGTTGCTCCTGAACGACCTGTCCATCGGCAGCGCGCACGACCTGGAGCGCGCCACGGAGATTGCTCGCGAGCTGGTGGAGATGCTTGGCATGGGCGGCGATGGAATGCCCGTGCGGCGCTTCGACGCCCCCGGACGGGACTCTGAGCGGCATGCGCTCTCCGATGGCATGCGCACAGCGATGGAGGTCGCGGTGCATACGCTGCTGGAGGAACAGCGTGCGCGGGCTCGCGACATCCTCCAACGCGAGAAGGCCCACCTGGTCGCGTTGCGGGACTTGCTGCTGGAGCGCAAGGTGCTGGACCGCGAGGCATTCGTCCACCTGGCGCCCACGGTGGCGCCGCAGAAGGAGCCGGCCCATGGCTAGTCTCATCCTCCGCCTCCTGGTGAATCCCCAGACGGGTCGCAAGGACGTCGTCATCCAGTATGAGAGCGACTCCGACGCGCTGCCCATGGAGCACGAGGAGGAGCACCGCCGCCTCGTGGATCAGCTCATCGCCGGGGGCGCGCTCAAGGCCTCGGAGGTGGGCCGCATCATCGTCCAGCGCGACACCCCGTCCGGCCAGGTCGCCGAGCCCGAGTCCACGTCCGAGAGCACCGCCGAGAAGGTGAGCCAGAAGGCCTGATGTCCACGCTCGTGTTTCCCACCGAGGAAGCGCTCCACCTCGCGCTGACCTCCCGCCTCGTCCCTCCGGAAGTCCAGGCCACGCCGGCCCGCTACCGTCGGTCCGCCGAAGGTGTGCTCCACGTCACCTCCCAGGCCCCCTTGTCGAAGGCCGTGCTCGCGGAGCTGGCCACGTTCGGCATCAAGACCGATGCGAAGGCGCCTCGCCCGGAGGACTCCGTGTCGTGCTGGGCGGAGCTGCTGACCTCGCGCCGGGTGCCCGTCGAGAACGCGCCCCAGGGGCCAGTGTTGTTCATGCCCGTGGATGGTGACGGGCTGCTGTCGCTCGCGGGTGAGCTGCTGCGCCTGGGGTGTGACCGGCAGGAGGTCTGCTTCGCCGAGGAGAAGCAGGGACGGCGAGCCCTGTTGCGCGCGTCCGCTCCGCCCTACTTCACGCTCACCGGTGCGATGGACCGCGTGGGCGGCCTGCTCGCCTTCGTGCCCGCGGTGCCGGGGCAGCACTCCGTATGGGTGGAGCTGGGCCACGCGCATCCGCTCGCGCGCACGCTCGTCCCCGCGCCTGGCACCGTGCTGCTCATTCCCGGAGAGGGCCCGTGGCTGACGGCGCCGGATGGCCCGTGGACGGACCTGTATCAGCTCACGGACCTGCGGCTCCCCGAGCCCGCGGAGGACTGGACATCCACGGCCGCGCCGGGGCGACTCTCCGTCCACTTGAAGCTCACGCGTGCCGCTCGCACGGAGGCCGCGAGCCTCTGGGTGCTGCGCGAGAATGCCGTCGCGCAGGTGGAGTCACTGGTCCACACATTGCCGGAAGCGCTGCTCGCGCAGCTTCGCTTCGCGGTGACGGGCCCCGCCGACGCGCCGTGCATCATCCTCCGCGCGCGCCACGGACGAGAGCGCCCGCCGGAGCTGGGCCTGTCCGCCATGGCCTATGCGCCGCTGCCCCAGCTCTCCGACCTCTACCTGCCCTGTGACGGGCTGCTGGAGCCTCCCGTGCGCAGAGACCGGCTGCGCGCGCTGCTGGCGCCCGTGCCGGACACCGTCACCTGGTTGCATCCCACGGGCGCTGGCGGCTTCCGCGCGGAGCGAATCCCGGAGCAGGCCTTCCAGCCGCTCGAATCCTGGGTGGACTACGTGGTGGACACCGCCGCCTCGGCCCTGGAGCCGTGGGTGAAGGGGGCCACGTTCGACTTCGGCGCCCTCGAAGCCACCGAGGGAGAATGGATGCCCGGCGCGGAGAACCCCGCGCCCACCGAGGAGAGCGAGGACCCGGACACCGCGTCGACCCGGAGCAGCCGTCGCACGCGTAGGGGACAGAAGCCCACGCCACCAGAGCCCGTCGAGCCCGAGCTGTCAGAGACGGCGAAGCGCTCGGGGTCCCGAGGCTCGGGCACCAGCCTGGAGCCGCTCACTCCCGCGCAGCTCAGCGCCGCCGAGGAAGCCCTCGCGCGCGCGGAGAAGTCCTTCCTCGAGTTGGAGGCGCCCGCCAGTTCCCCCGAGCGACAGGCGCTCTGGGTGCGCATGGCCGAGCTGAATGGCCAGGTGGGACGGGGACGCGACGCGGCGCTGTGCTGGACGCGTGCGCTCTGGAACGCCTCGGGAGAGGCGGCCACCGAACTGGCAGTGCGTTGGGCGGAGGCGGAGTCTCGCGCCGGTGTCTCCCAGGCCGAATTGCTGGCCCGTGCGACGCCCTCCGAGGACGACGTGCGAGGCCTCGCGAGCGGGCTCGTCCTGGGGGCGCTGACGTCGCCACGGACGCCCCCGAAGGATGTGCCCTCGCTCCAGCGCTGGTTGGACCGCCATGACGCCACGCTCGACGTGCGCACGCTGTGGCTCTCGCGCGCCGCGCTGGACACGCTCGTGGGGGGCGACTCATTGAGCCTCGCGAGGACGGGAGACCGACTGCTGGAGATGCTCCAGCGGGGGCTCTCCCTCTCGCGCGATGTCCCGCGCTTCCTGCGCGGTGGCGCGGATGCCTCGGCGCTGCCAAAGCTGGCGTCACAGCTCGATGCGCTGAGAGACCGCTTCGAGCGCACGACGCGGCGGCGCTCCTCCGTCGAAGCCCCCGCGGAGCTGACGCAGGCCTATGTCCGCCTCGTCTTCGCCTGTGGCCTCGCGCGACTGGGACAGTCGGACCGGGCGCGGGAGCTGGTGGCCTCCGCCACGGCGGCGCTCGACCCCAAGGAGCCCATTCACGGCTTCCTGTCGCGGGCCTATGGCGCGCGCGTGGCACAAGCGCTGGAGGGCGAGCCGCTGGAGAGCCCGCTGCCGGCGGACATCTCCGCGGAGCTCAACGCGCTGGCCACCTTCCAGCGGTACAAGGTGGACCGGCTGCGCCAGGCTTCGGCGCTGCTGGAACCCAGCGAGCGACTGGACCCGGCCCGGGCCTTCGGGCGCGGGACACGGGACTTGCGAGGCGAGGAGTTCGCGGCGCTGCGAGACATCCGCGACGCGGCCACGGTGACGCATGAGGTGGTCCAGTTGGTGAGGCGCGCCACGGGAGCCCGCGTGCAGGCGCCCGAGCGACTGCGCCTCATCGGCGGATTGCTGGAGACATTGCCTCGACTGGCCCCCGCGAGGGCGCTGCCGCTGATGGATGACCTGGTCTCCGCGATGGAGGGGCTCCCGGGCGAGTCCCAGGCCCGGCTCCTGGGTGACGCGCTCACGCTGGCGGCGCTGTTCGGCCGTGCGGACCGCGCGACGTCACTGGCGGGTCGGCTGCGGCTGGTGTTGTCCGGCCTGGCTCCGGAGTCTCCCGCGTGGGGAGAAGGCATCCTGGAGGCCAGCCTGCGCGGCCTGCGTCGCGTGGGCCTGTCTCGCGAGACGGGCGAACTGGTGGAGGCGACGCGCGGGTTGCTCAAGCGGGCCAAGGCGCCCTTGGCGGCGCGGCTGGGAGTGGCGTCGGGAATGGCGATGCTCGGGCACGTGGACGAAGCGCTGCCGGTGTTCAACATGGCCTTCGACGCGCTGGCCGCCGCGAAGGGCTCGCCCCAGGAGCGGATGGCCCTGACGCGGAGCCTGGCGAGAGCGCTGGCGCACACGCCGACGAACATCGCGTTGCCGGGACTGGCGAGGCTGTCCGAGGGGCTCGCCACGGTGACGGACAGCTTCAATACCAACAGCCACTTCTGTCTGTCCGTGGTGGAGCTGGCGGACTCACTGGTGCTGGGCCACATTGAAGTGGCACAGGGCTCCAGCGAGCGGGCACGAAGCTGGTTGGACGAGGATGAGTTCCTGGTGCGGCGACGCATCCATCAGGAGTTGGAGGACCGTACATGAGCAGTGTTCCCCGACGGGAGGAGCCCGTCGCCGACCCCATCTCCGCGCTGACGTTCGACGCGCTGTCACGCGAGGCGCAGGGGCTGCGCGAGCGGCTCAACCGGTTCCGACAGGGGCTAGGGCGACACTTCGTGGGCAAGCAGACGCTGGTGGACCTGATGACGGTGGCCGCGGTGGCGCAGGAGCCGCTGCTGCTCGTGGGTCCTCCGGGCACGGCGAAGTCGGACCTGGTGCTCAAGTTCCGCGAGGCGCTGCGCATCCCCAACGAGGACTACTTCGAATATCTGCTCACGCGCTTCACCGAGCCGTCGGAAGTCCTCGGCCCCATCGACATCAACCTCCTGCGCCAGGGCCGCTACATCCGCCGCGAGGGCGGCAAGCTGCCCACCGCGAAGCTGGTGTTCCTGGACGAGGTGTTCAAGGCCAGCTCGGCCATCCTCAACGCGCTGTTGACGGTCATCAACGAGCGCAAGTTCTACCAGGACGGCGCGCCGCAGCCGGTGAAGCTCAAGGTGCTCTTCGCCGCGACGAACGAGCTGCCCGAGCACGCGGAGCTGGGCGCCCTCAAGGACCGCTTCTGTTTGAAGGCCGCGTGCCGCCCGGTGCAGGACCGCTACTTCCTGGAGCTGCTCGACTCCGGCCTGGAGTCGCAGACACACCGCGAGATGAACCAGAAGCCGTGGGCGGAGGGGCACGCGACGCTGGAGGACATCCTGAAGGCGCACCGCTACCTGACGCTGATGATGGGGCGCAAGGAGATGGGACCGGACGGGCGCGAGCTGAAGGACCGGGACTTGTTCTTCCGCGACGAGCTGCTGCGAGAGTTCCGCCGTGTGGTGCAGACGCTGACGCGCGAGGACGGCGTGTTCATCAGCGACCGCAAGCTGGTGAAGCTCTACCGGCTGCTGCGCACGCGCGCCTGGATCTTCCACGGCGGCGCGGTGGAGCGACAGGACCTCCAGCTCCTCTCCTATCTGGGAGAGACGCGGGAGGAGATTGATTTGCTGGAGGAGAAGGTGCCCCGGTTGCTCGGCCTGACGTGACGCGCGTCCGAAAGTGATACAGGAAGGACGCATGGCAGCAGCGGAGCCGCGAGGCCCCCAGGACATGGAGCGCTGGTTGTGCGCCGGGCTCGCCCTGGCGCGACAGGAAGGCCTCGACGCGGAGGCCCTCGCCACGAGCGTGCCCTGGCTCCTGGCCACGCTCGCGGAGACACCCACGCTGCCTCCTCCCGCGCTGGTGGCGGACCTGGGACGGCTCGTCTGTGGCCTCCCCCTGGCCTCCTCCCTGCCCGTCCCCGACACCCTGCCCCGCCTGCGCGCCGCGGTCCGCGCGTATGACGACCATGTCCTCGCGCGGCTCGCCGCCGAGCCTCACCTCGAACCCGTCTCCGCCGCGCTCGCCCGCCTGCCCGAGCCGCTGCGGCCCCGAGGCGTGGCCTTCCTCGTGGCCCGCCTCCTCTCCCGCCTGGGCTTCACCGCCGGCACCTCCGTGAGCCCCGCCGTGGCGCGGCGAGTCCTCGAACGTCCACCTGGGGAACTGTTGTCATCTGGATACATCTCGCTGCGTGAGCCCGGCCCCGCGCTGGAGCAACTGGCCCAGGGCTACGAGGCCCTGAGCACCGGGGCCCGGCGCGCGAGTGCCCTGCTGGGCGACGCGGAGGCCTTCACGCTGGAGAACCTGGAGCACCTCCAGGGCAAGGCACAGCGGCTCGCGTTGGAGCAGGCGGTGGAAGCCGCCGAGGCCCTCTCTCGCGCCCTCCCGCCCCGCCTCCGCGCGCGCTCCGTGTCTACCGGCCCCGCGCCCACCTCGATGGAGGACGACGCCTCTTTTCCGCAGGGCGGGTTCTCCTCCGTCTCCAACGTGGGCAGCCTGGAGAACCTGGTCACCTCCGAGCTGGTCTACATGGAGGACGAACCCACGCTGGACTTGTTCGACGTGCGCTACGTCGAGGGCGAGCTGCTCTACTACACCCGCGACGAGAGCCTCGCGGTGCGACGCCGCCGCGTGGTGACGTTCGTCCTTCCGCCGAGCCTCGCGGACGCGCGTGTGAAGGACCCGGGCGTTCGCTGGCAGCGCGCCGTGCTGGCCCTGGGACTGGTGCTGTGCCTGGTGCGCCGGCTGTCCACGTGGCTTGGAGACCAGGACCTGCGCTTCCACGTTGCCTTCCCCTGGCAGGGCGAGGGGCCCCACCCGCTGGAGGCCGAGCGCGGCCTGTGTGAGCTGCTGCTGCGCGAGTGGCTCGCCCGAGGCACCGTGGAGATTCTCACCCCACGAGACTTCGACGAGGTGCTGGAGGGCGCGGCGGCGCAATCGAAGCGGGCCCGGGTGGACGTGCTGCTGCTCGACGCGGCCCGTCAAGCGCGACTCGACACACAAAAGTTGCCGGCCCGGGTGGGGCTGCATCACCTGGACTTGAGCGAGTCGAACCCGAGCCTCGAAGTCGTGGGCCCGGGGACTGCGTCACGGGGGCCAGGAATCCAGGAAGCCGACTCCGGGCAGAGTCCCCGAGAGACACCTTGGGAGGCCTGGACGGGCGCGACGCTTGAGCTTGCGCGAGGGCTTCTCTAGCGTCCGGTCCGGGAAGCGCCACGCTGGGCGCAGGAGAGGACGGGCCATGCCGCGGTATGAGTTCAAGGAAGGCAGCTCCAACAAGTTCTGGGAGATCAAGCTCGAGGGAAAGTCCTTCACGACGCACTGGGGGCGCATCGACACCGACGGCCAGGAGAAGACGCAGTCCTTCGACTCCGCCGAAGCGGCCCAGAAGGAGTACGACAAGCTCGTCCGCGAGAAGGAGAAAAAGGGCTACGAGTTGGTGGGGGACGGTGAAGGGGGCGAGGACGGGGACGACGAGGCGCCGAGCGTCGAGGGCAAGTCCAACCCGGAGCTTGAAGCCGCCATCTTGAAGGACCCGGACAACGCGGACGCGTACCTCGTCTACGGCGACTGGCTCCAGAGCCAGGGCGACCCGCGCGGCGAGCTCGTCGCCTTCCAGAATGCGTTGTCGAAGGCCGAAGGCACCGAGGCCTCCAACCTCAAGCGGCAGATCAACGCGCACATCAAGAAGCACAAGGCGCTGCTGCTCGGCTCACTGGCGAAGGCGTGGTCCGAGGACGAGCTCAAGGTGGAGTGGCACCTGGGCTTCATCCGCGACGCGCGGCTGGGCAAGAAGGACTACGACTCCGAGCTGGAGGTCGCCGAGACGCTGGCGAAGCTGCTCGCGCACCCGTCTGCGCGGTTCCTCCAATCGCTCACCATCGGCATGGTGGATATGGAGGGCGAGAACTATTACGACGAGCCCATCAAGGCCATCGTCAAGATGAAGAGCCTGCCGACGCTGCGCAGCCTGTTCCTCGGCGACTTCGAGTACCCGGACGAGACGGAGATCTCCTGGTCGTATATCAACGACGTCTCCGGGCTCTACAAGGTGCTGCCCAACCTGCGCTCGCTGCGGCTGCGCGGTGGGTCCGCGGACCTGGGCAAGATTGACCTGCCGGAGCTGCGTGAGTTCACGATGGAGACGGGCGGCCTGCCGCTGGGCGCGGTGAAGTCCATCGCCGCGGCGAAGTGGCCGAAGCTGGAGAAGCTGGAGGTCTGGTTCGGCTCGGAGAACTACGGCGCGGAGGGCGGTCTGGAGGACATCCAGCCCATCCTCGACGGCAAGGGTCTGGCGAACGTCAAGGTGCTGGGCCTGTGCAACTCGGAGTTCACGGACGAGCTGGCGAAGGTGCTGCCCACGGCCAAGATTCTCCCCCAGCTCGAGAAGCTGGACCTGTCCAGGGGCTGTCTGTCTGACACGGGCGCGCAGACGCTCGCGGACAACGCGGCGGCCTTCAAGCACCTCAAGCACCTGGACGTGACGGAGAACACGCTCACCAAGGCCGGCGAGAAGCTGGTGGCGAAGCTGGCCGCGACGGTGGCGGCGGGCAGCCAGCGTGACTACGACGAGGAATACCGTTACGCGGCGGTGGGCGAGTAGCGCCGCATGACGGCGGCGGCTGACTTCATCCTCATCGGCAACGCTGAGAACCGGCGCGTCACCCTGTTTCAGGACGCGCTGGCCCGCCAGGGCCTTCCGCCCGCGAGGGTGGTGCCCTGGCGGGAGCTGGTGAAGCGCCCTGCCCTCCTCGCGGAGCTGCCCGATACGGACGCCCTCGTCCGCATCGACTCCGCGGGTGAGAGCTGGGAGGTGGAGAAGGCGCTGCTGAAGCGCGGGTATGAAGCCGCGCGGGAGTACGGCGGACAGGTGCTCGCACCGGACGTCGTGGATGCGCTCGTCGAGGACCACGGGCGCATTCTCGCGCCGCGACAGGGACACCTGGGGTTCCTACGGGTCCTCTCCGAATTGGAGGCGGTGTTCCGGGAGCGGCCCCGCTGGAGGGTGTTGCAGTCCACCGCGAGCATCGCGGACCTGTTCGACAAGCGCATCACCTCGCGGAGGTACGCGGCGCTCGGCGTGCCCGTGCCGGAGCCCTTGGACGGGGTGACGGACGTGGAGTCGCTGCGCGAGCGGATGGACGAGGAGGACTGGCGCGAGGTGTTCGTGAAGGTGTCGTGCGGTTCGTCGGCGTCGTGTCTGGCCATCTTCCGCAGACAGCGTGGGCGTGAGTCGCTGGTCACCACCATCGAGCAGGCGCCGACGGGTTGGTACAACTCACTGAAGGTGCGCCGAGTCACCGAGCCAGAGCGCGTGGAGGAGGTGCTGGACTTCCTGCTGCGCGAGGGCTCGCAGGTGGAGCGCTCGATTCCCAAGGCACGGCTGGACGGCGACTACTTCGACTGTCGGGTGCTCGCGGTGCGCGGAGAGCCCGCCTTCATGGTGGTGCGCCAGAGCCGGGGCCCCATCACCAACCTGCACCTGGGCGGCTGGCGCGGGGAGCCGGCGGAGTTGCAGGCAGCGGTGCCGCGCAACGAATGGAAGGCGGCGATGGAGAGCTGCCGCGTGGTGGCGCGCGCCCATGACTGTCTTCACGTGGGCATCGACCTGATGTTCGAGGAGTACTTCTCCGGACACCGCGTGGTGGAGGCGAATGCCTTTGGAGACTTGCTTCCCAGCCTGCGCCGCGACGGCCTTTCTGTTTACGAGTGGGAGATCCGCGAGGCACTCAGGACTGGCTGAATACGCTGTGACGTAGAAAATTATTCGAACCACGAAATACGAGACTAACAAGAAACTTGCTTCGCGGACTCCCGACAAACAGGAAGACGTTCCATCCTTGCTCTGGAGTCTTCCTTGATGTCGTTCCGCCTTCTCCTCGCCGCCGTCGTCCTGACGGTGTTGGTCCCCGTCCACGCGGGCGCGCAGACCCAGCTCGTCGTGTTTGGCGACAGCCTCAGTGACTACGGCAACAATGGCATCGCCACCAGCAGCCCGACCTCCAATCCCAGGAGTCAGATTACGGGTGTCTGGGTAAAGCAACTGGCGAACCAGCTCGCCCTTCCGCTCGTGGCCTCCGATGACGGCGGGACGAACTACGCCCGGGGTGGCGCCGTCACCAGCGGCATGACGACGCAGGTCCGGAGCTATCTCACCGCGCATCCCACCGCGTCGGCCACCGCCCTCTATGTTCTCTGGGGCGGCGGCAATGACATCAACTACCGGGCCCAGGCAAACCCCTTCGACGCCACGGGCCTCAAGAACACGGCCGCCACGGCCGTCTCCAACATCGAGTCCCAGATTCGCCTGCTCGCGCGGGCCGGCGCGAAGTACGTGCTCTGGGTCAACATGCCGCCGCTGCACAAGACGCCCGCCGCGCTGTCCATTCCGGGCGGACTGGGCACCGCCGTGCTCCAGCCGCCCTCGCAGCACTTCAACACGCTGTGGGCCCAGTCCCTCGCCCGGCTCCGGACGGAGTTCCCGGGCCTCACGCTCGGCGGCATGGATGTGTATGCCCTCTTCCTGGACATCACCTCGCGCCCGTCCGCGTATGGGCTGACCAACGTGACGTCCACGGCCAAGGGCAAGGCGGTCAACCCGGACACGTATCTGTTCTGGGATGAAATCCACCCCACCAGCTACGCCCACGGAATCCTGGCTGACCGCGCCTATGACCTCGTCGAGGACGCGACATCCATCCTGGAGGAAGACGCCCCGTGGGCCGAGCCCGCGTACTGATGACCAGATTTCCGCGCTCCGCGATGACCGCCAACACGCTCGGTGGGACATCGAAGCCCATGACCGGCACGACGAGCTGCCCGTCGGCGCCCACCCATCGGTGGCCGATGACCTTGAAGCCGCGAACGCCCGCGATATGTGTAAGGATTCTTGCGCGTCGGACCTTCGGCAGCAGCACACGGAAATCTCACGAGATTTCACGTCCCGACTTCCGGCGAAGAGCGAGTAATCGGTCGCCTACTCCGAACCGAAGACCTGCGCGAGATAGTGCTTCGAGAACGCCGTCCAGTCAGGACTGTCGAAGAATGCTGCCTCGACCCAGTGGTGTATGAAACGCATGGCAAAGCCGCGCTGCAAATAGTCCTCGACGCCCACGGGCAGCGGCCGGATCTCTCCGACTCCGTCGAGTGGCACGAAATGCAGCCGGTCGAGGACCCGGCCCGATTCCATTTCGAGGCAGACCGCG
The DNA here is from genome assembly GCF_010894455.1 of Myxococcus eversor. GTDB lineage: Bacteria > Myxococcota > Myxococcia > Myxococcales > Myxococcaceae > Myxococcus > Myxococcus eversor. Next base: position 222,193 of record NZ_JAAIXY010000007.1, read on the forward strand.
AACTCGCCCTCGCAGTAATCGAAGGGCGCGAGGCGGTCGAGCAACTCACGCGCCTCCGGAAAGGAGCCGTACGGGTCGAGTAGTTCCGCTCCACGTCGGCCGTCGATGCCGTCGACGCATGTGGAAACAGGGAGGACGTTCGCCTCTCCCCCAACGATGTCGATCTCGCGGTCGAGGTACTCGATTGCGGCGCCTTGTTGCAAACGCCATCGGATCTGCATGGAATCAGCCCGCCCGTAGAAGCGCTCGATTGCCGCGGGCAGTGTCAGAGTCTGTCGTACGCGGGCGAGGTCGGCGCCATTGTGGCCATACGACAGCACGCACCGACCAGCTTTCGCCACCGAGGAAGCCGCGAGGGGCGCGATGCAAGCATGGTATCGGTCCGAGACCGGATTATCGCTCATCGCTGGATGATACGCGAGGAGACGCGTTTGTCGCGCGGCGCCACCCAACGGCGCCATTCCGTTCACCGCGACGAGCCTGTGTCAGGGCGTCGTTTCGACATCGGCGCTCTAGCGAGGCTCAGTCGCAGCCCGTGGCGTCGCGAGAGGGCACCCAGTTGCAATCGAAGGTGTGCACCTCTCCCGTGGCACGACCGCGCCCAGGCGCCGAGTTGAGCATCGTGTTCCAGAACCGCGAGAGCACCGAGTTGAGCGAGTGGGTGGGACCTGTCGGCGGGTCATTGCTGTAGAGCTGCGCCCCGTGCACGTTCGGTTCGACGGAGCCATTGGCACGGAGCACGACAGGGTCACTCGGCGCGTAGAGCCACTTCATGCGCGACGAGGCGTTCCTGCCGGTGACTCCCATGGCCCGGTTCATGGTCTGCACCCACTCGGTACGCGCCGCGCGCTCCGCCGGGGTATTCGTCGTGGAGAGATACGGCAGCCCGGCGTTCGACATGTAGAGCTGGTCCTGGCGGTTCTGCCAGACGAGCGTGGGCAGGTCGAAGCCCCCTTCCGATACGGGCGCGGTGATGATGTCGTAGAGCACCGGACCGCTGATGCACTCGTGCGGAGGATGCACGGGGTCCCCCGGCGTCCGCGCGGCCACACAGGACGGTGTGAGCGAAGACTTCCAGATGCTCGTCAGCTCCTCGAACGCCTCCAGCCCCGAGCCAATCCCAAGCACGGGATAGTCCGGGTGATTCCAGTCGAGCGGCAGGTACCCGGCACCCGGGAAGACAAGCAGCCGCCCCGCCTTCGCGGCCTTGGGCAGGTGCCTCACCACGCGATGCGTGTTGTTGAACGCACCAAAGCCTCCCGCCGAGCCTCCCCGCCACAGCACTCGCAGGGCCTTGTTGTCATCCAGGCCATATCGCTCGACGAGCACGGCGAGCATCGCCTCCACGTTGTGCGCCCCCGTGAAGCGCCAATCCCGCCGCGTCCCCTTGTAGGTGATGTCGGGCGCATCCAGGGCCGTGCCCGTCCACAAGTCACTGGAGCAGTAGTGGCCGAGCACATCGATGGCGCCACTGAAGTCATCAGGGCTCGCGGGAGCGCTCTCCCGCAGCGCCCTGTCCGCGGGCAGGTTCACCGACGACACCAGGTCGATGCCCCGATTGCCGCAGCCCCCCAGCGGACTCTCGCTGTCGAACGCGCAGAAGCCCCCGCCTTCGAGGCGCAGCACCCACTGCGTCGGCAGGGCTCCACCTGGGGGCACCGGAGGGAAGGTGACCTCCAGGACGAACTCGTCGCCCAGGTTGCACCGGGCATCCGTCCAGCGGGCATCTCGAAGCGCCGGGCGCACCGTCTCCGTCAGCCGTCGTGCGGGATTGCCAGCACGAGTGCACGCGGTGACGTTGTAGCCATTGCCCGAGGGCCGACAGGTGGCCGTCCCTCCAGCCCAGGCGGACGCCAGCGAGGAGCAGGATACCGAGGCTCCAGGCACACACGCCGTCGCCACGGCTTCGAGCGACGGGTCCGTGACGCCCGCCTCGGAGAGGGGCACGTGGCGAGGTTCCGCCTCACCACAGGCGGAACAGGTCAGGACAACGGGGAGCAGCAAGAGAAGAGAGCGCATTCCCTCTCAACCCGCGACACCCGAGAAAGTCGCGGAGGTCCCGACTCTACTTCCGAGGCTGGAGCCCGCCACCAGGGACGGACTCCAGCCAGGAAGCATGGAACTCAGCCAGCGGGCGGCGTATCCGACACGCGCTGGCGTCGGCTGAACACCCGTTGGACGACGACGAAGAACAGCGGCACGAAGAAGATGCCCAGCAGCGTGCCGACAATCATGCCCCCGAGCACGCCGGTGCCAATGGCCCGCTGCGCGCCCGAGCCCGCGCCGGACGCAATCGCCAACGGCGTCACGCCGAAGCCGAACGCCAGCGACGTCATCAGGATGGGCCGCAGACGCGAGCGCACCGCCGTCAGCGTCGCCTCAATCAACTCCATCCCCTTGTCCAGGTTCTCCTTCGCGAACTCGACGATGAGGATGGCGTTCTTGCTGGAGAGTCCCACCGTCGTCAGCATGGCGACCTGGAAGTACACGTCGCGGTCCATTCCCCGCAGCGCGCTTCCCAGCACCGTCCCCAGGATTCCCAGCGGCGCCACGAGCAGCACGGCCGTGGGAATCGTCCAGCTCTCATACATCGCCGCCAGGCACAGGAAGACCAGCAGCAGCGAGAGCGTGTAGAGCAACGGCGTCTGAGCACCCGCCGCGCGCTCCTGGTACGACTGCCCCGCCCACTCCAGGCCGAAGCCGGGAGGCAACTGGGAGACGAGCCGTTCGACCTCGGCCATCGCCACGCCGGAGCTCACGCCCGGAGCGGCCTCGCCGTTGATCTCCATCGCCGACACGCCGTTGAAGCGCTCCAGTCGCGGAGAGCCGGAGCCCCAGCGCGAGCTGGCGAAGGAGGTGAAGGGAACCATCTCGCCCTTCATGTTGCGCACCGACCAGCGGTTGAAGTCCTCGGGCACCATGCGGAACGGCGCGTCGGACTGGACGAACACCCGCTTGACGCGACCCCGGTCGATGAAGTCGTCGATGTACTGACCACCCCAGGCCACCGAGAGCGTGTTGTTGATTTCAGCCGTCGCCAGCCCCAGCGCGGAGGCCTTCGCGACATCCACGTCGATGCGGAACTGCGGCGTGTCGTCCTGCCCGTTGGGCCGCACGTTCGCAAGCAACCCGTTCTGCGCCGCCGCGCCCAGGAACTGATTGCGCGCGGCCGTCAGCGCCTCGTGGCCCTGACCGGCGTTGTCCTTGAGGTAGAAGACGAAGCCCGCCGAGTTGCCCAGCTCCGACACCGCGGGCGGCGGGAAGGCGAACGCGAGCGCATCCTGGATCTGCGACAGCGCCCCCATGCCCTTGCCCGCCACGGCGTTGACGCCGAGCTCGGGCGACTTCCGCTCGGACCAGTCCTTGAGGTTGATGAACGCGATGCCGGAGTTCTGGCCACTGCCGCCAAAGCTGAAGCCCTGCACGCTGAACAGCGCGGCGACCGCGTCCTTCTGGTCCTCCAGGAAGTGCCGCTCCACCTGCTCAATCACCTTCATGGTGCGCTCCTGCGTCGCGCCCACGGGCGTCTGCACCAGCGCGAACAGGAAGCCCTGGTCCTCGGAGGGAAGGAAGGAGCTGGGCAGCCGCAGGAACAGCGCCACCATCACCGCCACCATCACCACGAAGATGAGCATGAAGCGCCTGGTCCGGGAGAGGATTCCACGCACCACCCGCTGGTACCCCGCATTGCCCTTGTCGAAGCCGCGATTGAACGCGCCGAAGAACCCCGTCTCCTTCACGTGGTGTCCCTTGGCAATCGGCTTGAGCAGCGTCGCGCAGAGCGCCGGGGTGAGGACGATGGCCACCAGCACGGAGAGCACCATGGACGTCACGATGGTCACCGAGAACTGCCGGTAGATGACGCCCGTGGCCCCTCCGAGGAACGCCATGGGAATGAAGACCGCGGAGAGCACGACGCCAATGCCCACCAGCGCGCTGGTGATCTGGTCCATCGACTTGCGGGTGGCCTCCACGGGAGACAACCCCTCCTCGCTCATCAGTCGCTCGACGTTCTCGACGACGACGATGGCGTCATCGACGAGCAGGCCAATCGCAAGCACCATCGCGAACATCGTCAACATGTTCGCCGAATAGCCCAGCGCCGTGAGCACGCCGATGGTCCCCAACAGGACGACGGGCACGGCAATCGTCGGAATCAGCGTCGCGCGGAAGTTCTGGAGGAACAGGTACATCACCAGGAACACCAGGAGGATGGCCTCGAGCAGCGTCGAGATGACCCCCATGATGGCCACGCGCACGAACGGGGTGGTGTCGAACGGAATCACCGCCTTCATGCCCTTGGGCAGCGTCGGCTCCAGGTCCTTCAGGGCCGCGGCGACACCCTGCGCCGTGTCCAGCGCGTTGGCGCCGGCGGCCAGCGACACGGCGATGCCGGTGGCGGGCTTGCCGTTGTAGCGACTGATGATGCTGTAGTTCTCCGACCCCAGCTCCACCCGGGCCACGTCTCCGAGCCGGAGCACGGAGCCGTCGGCGTTGCCTCGCACGATGATGTCGCGGAACTGCTCTGGCGTCTGGAGCCGGTCCTGCGCCGTCACCGTGGCGTTCAACTGCTGGCCCGGCACCGACGGCGTCCCACCGAGCTGCCCCACCACGACCTGCTGGTTCTGGGCCCGGATGGCGCCGATGACGTCGTTCGGAGTCAGCGCGTAGGTGTCCAGCTTGTTCGGGTCCAGCCAGATGCGCATCGCGTACATCGTGCCGAACACCTGGGTGTTGCCCACGCCGGGGACGCGCGCGATGGGGTCCACCAGGTTCGTGGCGACGAAGTCCTGGATGTCGTCGCCGCCCATGCTGCCGTCCTCGGAGACGAAGGCAATCACCTGCAGGAAGCCCGAGGCGGCCTTGCTCACCGCGATGCCCTGCTGCTGCACCGTCTGCGGCAACAGCGGAATCGCGAGCTGCAGCTTGTTCTGCACCTGCACCTGCGCGATGTCCGGGTCGGTGCCGTTCTTGAACGTCAGGGTGACGGTCGCCGTGCCGTTCGACTCGCTGGTCGCCGACATGTAGAGCAACCCATCGAGTCCCTTCAGGCTCTGCTCGATGACCTGCGTGACGGAGTCCTCAATGGCCTTCGCGGAGGCACCGGGATAGATGGCCGCCACCGTCACGGTGGGAGGCGCGATGACGGGGTACTGCGCGATGGGGAGCTGGGTGATGGAGAGCGCGCCCGCCATCATGATGATGATCGCCAGGACCCAGGCGAAGATCGGACGGTCAATGAAGAATCGTGCCATGTGAAGGTCCCGTCACTCCTGCGTCTTCGCGGGAACCAGGGGCTCTGATTCCCCTGGCTTCGCGACCGCCGGTGGAGCTTCCGTCGCCTGGACGGGCATCCCCGGCTGGATTTTCTGGAGGCCTTCGACAATCACCCGGTCACCCTCGACCAGACCGCTGTCGACGAGCCACCGGTCGCCCACCGTCCTGCTGGCCTGGACGACGCGAGGCTCGACCTTGCCGTCCTTGCCCACCACCAGCGCGGAGGCGTTGCCCTTCGCGTCCCTGGCGATGCCCTGCTGGGGAACGAGGATGCCCTGCTGGCGCAGCCCGTTGCCGACGAGCGCGCGCACGTACATGCCGGGCAGCAATGACTGGTCGGGGTTGGGCACCGTCACGCGCAGCGCGAAGCTGCCGGTGCCCGGGTCCACCGTCACGTCGGAGAAGGTCAGCGAACCGGGATGCTCGTAGCGGCTGCCGTCCTCCAGGAGGAGCGTCACCGGCGTGCTGTCGGTGTTCTTGAGCGTCCCGGCATTCAGCTCCTTGCGCAGCCGCAGCAGCTCGCTGCTGGACTGGGTCAGGTCGACGTAGAGCGGGTCCAGTTGTTGAACCACGGCGAGCGCCGTCGGCTGGTTGGCGGTGACGAGCGCGCCCTGGGTGATGGACGACTTGCCGATGCGCCCGGAGATGGGTGAGGTGATGCGGGCGTAGCCCAGCGTCACGCTCGCCCGCTGCAACGCGGCCTGCGCGGCCTTGACGTCCGCCTCCGCCTGTCCCAGCGAGGCCACGGCCTTCTCGTTGTCCGACGGGGTGACGGCCTCGAGCCGCAGCAGTTCGGCCGAGCGCCTGGCCGTCAGGGCGGCCGAGGTCAAGGTCGCCTGGGCACGCTCCAGCGCGGCCTTCGCGCTGCCGTAGTCCGCGCGGTAGGTCGCGTCGTCAAGCTCGTAGAGCGGCTGCCCTTGCTTGACTACACCACCCTCCGTGAAGAGCCGGCGCTGGACCAGGCCGTTGACCTGGGGGCGGACCTCCGCCACGAGAAAGGCACTGGTGCGGCCCGGCAGCTCCCGGGTGAGGAGCACGGATTCCGCCTTCAGCGTGACGACGGTGACTTGCGACGGCCCGTAGGCCTCTTGCGGAGGGGCGGCTTTCTGGCAGGCGGCCAGAAGCGCGGCGCCGGACGACAAACCAACGAGCGCCAGCCGAAGCGAGCGCGAGCGAGACCACATGACAACCTCGGGAGCGGGGATGAAAACAGGGCGCCAGACCTCGGCGCGGCCCTTCCTCTACCGAATGCACGAGTTCCCGCCACCAAAACCGCATGCACATCGGAGTGGAACCTCTTGGCGGAAAATCGCTGGACACTTACGAAAGTGCCCCCGGTAGTCTGACAGGCGCGGGTTTTCCCGATTGGACCTTGAGCGCTGCTCCTTGAAATGGTTCGGCTCCAGCTCAAGGAGTCGTGATGCCGCGCAGCGCGTCCCCCACTCGTCGGAAGCAACCTCGCCAGCAGCGGGCACAGGCCACGTGCGACGCCATCCTCACGGCCACCGCCCGCATCCTCATTCGTGATGGCTACGAGACCACGAGCACCAACCGGATTGCCCAGGAGGCCGGGGTCAGCATCGGCTCGCTCTACCAGTACTACCCGAACAAGGAGGGGTTGGTGTTCGCGGTGTTGGAGCACCACGGCGCCCAGTGGCTCGCGGGGTTCGAGGCGGCGCTGCACGACTCCGCCTCCGCGTCGCTGAACGTGGCGGTCCGCGCCATCATCCAGAAGATCCTCACGCTCAAGCGGCTCCATCCCCAGTTGGATCCGCTCCGGTATGCCCTGCTGCCCGTGCTGCGTCCGTTGGGATACGTGGACACGTTCGAGCAACAGCTCTTCCGGCTGGTGCGGGCGTTCCTCGCGGCGCGCCTGGAGGACATCCGGCCGCGCGAGCTGGACATGGCGGTCTTCATCATCGTCCACACGTTGGAGGCGCTCTGCCACGCCGCGGGGGTGGACCGCCCCGACTACCTCACGAACGAGCCGTTCCCGGAGGAGCTGTGCGCGCTCGTGCTCGGCTATCTGCGCCCCGAGCCCGTGGCCTTGCGCCCTCCGCCCCACCGGTCCGCCGCGCCTCGACGGAAATATGAGCAGTAGCCCCGGGGAGCGCGCGACGAAGGCCCCTTTCCCCTCGGTGGCGAGAATGTGAGCCCCCATGCGAGTTGAGCCGGGGTGCAATCAAATACATCCTGATTGCACCTCCAGCGCCTGTCTCGACGGCTCTCCATTCATGAATCTCCATCCCGATGACCAGCGGCGAGCAGCCGCGCACCACGCGTCCGCGCTCGGAGCCTTTCCCTCCCTGACGCCGTCCCAGCTCGAAGCCATCCGGCACCGGGCCCGGGACTTCCTGGAGCAGTTCCGCGCCCACCCCGTGTTGCATGACACCGTCAACGTCCTGCTGCTGCTGGGCCTGTTCGCGGCGGATGTGCTGTCACTGACGCTGCTGCCCTCCGTGTTGCCCTGGACGCTGTCGACACCGGGCAACACCGTGCTCGCGGGGCTGGTGTCCGGCGCGGCGCATGGCTTCCTCGTGTGCGGCATCGTCACCTTCAGCGTGCACGAAGGCGCCGCGCACGACCTCATCATCATCGGCGAGGGACGGCTGGCGCGCACGCTGCGAGTCCTCGCGAACAATGCCTGCCGGCTCTTCCTCGCGGACCCGCTCCACTACAGGGAGGCCCATGCGAGCCATCACCGGAGCCTGGGGACAGAGGACGACGGCTCCTTCACCCACTTCGTCCGCTTCCGCCGGCTCCTGGGAAGCCTGCTCCCGCTGGCGCCCATGCTCAGTCACTCCGACTACTTCCCCTGGCGCCCCCAGGAGCACACGCGCAGCCGCAGGCTCTCCGTCGCCCTGACCAACGTGTACCTGGTGCTCTGCGCGGTGCTGGCGACGTGGCTCCATGGGTGGCTCTTCACGGGCGTGGCGCTGTTCCTCGTCGGCAGTTGGCTCAGCTTCGTGTTGGACAGGCTGCGCGAGAGCACCGAGCACCTCTTCATGCCCCTGGACCGGGTGAATGGAACGAGGGAGCTGGGCCTGGGCTTCTGGGGACTGCTCCTCGGCGGCGGGCCGTGGGGACAACCCTGTCATCTGTCGCATCATCTGGCGCCCGCGCTGCCCTGGTACCAGCAGCTCCGGCTGCACTTCTTCCTGCGCCGTGTGTTGAGCCCGGAGCAGCGGAGCCACTTCTTCCCGCGGCCCGTCATCGGCATCCCCTCGTTGCTCTGGCGACTGGCCACCGCGACACCTCCCGCCCCGACGCGGGACTGAAAGGCCTGACGCCATGAACTCCCCTTCTCCACGCGGCGACGCGTCCGCGAGTGGTGCGTCCTTCGACGCCATCTTCATCGGCTCGGGCATCGGCTGCCTGGGCGCCGCAGCGGTGCTCGCCCGGCACGGAATGAAGGTGCTCGTGCTGGAGCAGCACTCCATCGCCGGAGGGATGACCCACACCTTCCGACGCAAGGGCTATGAGTGGGACGTCGGCGTGCACTGTCTGGGCAAGGTGCATGACCCGAACGCGCAACTGCGCCAGGTCTTCGACTTCGTCACCGACGGCGCGCTCGGCTGGGCGCGCATGGCGCCTGTGTATGACAGGCTCGTCTTCAGCGACCGGAGCCATGACTTCATCGCTGGGGCGGAGGCGTTCCAGGAGGAGCTGGGCCGCGCCTTTCCGTCCGAGCGCAAGGCCATCGCCACATACCTGGGCCTGTTGCGCGGAGTGGAGCGGGCCTCGCAGCGCTACTTCATCCAGCACGTCCTTCCCCGCTGGATGACACCGCTCACGTATCCCGTGCTCGGCTGGCCCTTCCGGCGCCATTCGAATCGCACGACGGGGGACGTGTTGCGCTCGCTCACGTCGGACTCGCGACTGCTGGGGGTGCTCACGGGACAGTGGGGCAACTACGCGCTGCCACCCGGAGAGAGCAGCTTCGCCATGCATGCCCTCATGGCCGAGTACTACCTGGAGGGCGGCTGCTATCCCGTGGGAGGCGCCGGGAGCATCCTGGACACCATTGCCCCGGTCATCACCCGCGCCGGAGGACAGCTTCGCGTCCGCGCCGAGGTGAAAGAGATTCTGGTGCGCGACGGCCGCGCCCTGGGCGTTCGCCTGACGAGCGGAGAAGAGCTCCTGGCCCGGCATGTCATCAGCGGCGCGGGCGCGGCACGGACGCTGGGCGTGCTGCTGCCGGAGCGCTGGCGTCCTCCTGACGCCGTGCGGGCCCTCCAACGGATTCCCCAGTCCATCGGACACCTGGGCCTGTATCTCGGCCTCCGAGGCTCGCCCGAGGAGGTAGGCCTGCCCGCTACCAACGTGTGGGTCCATGCCGGGTATGACCATGACGCGAACCTGCGCGCGTTCAGGAACGACGCCTCGTCCCCGCTGCCCGTCGTCTACCTGAGCTCCTCGTCCGCGAGAGACCCCGCGTGGACGCAACGACATCCAGGGCGCTCCACGCTCACCGCCGTGTGCCCGGCTCCCTACTCCTGGTTCGAGCGCTGGGAGGGCACGCGCTGGCACCGACGAGGGCCCGAGTATGAGGCTCTCAAGGCCCAGCTCACCGAGCGGCTGCTCTCCGTCGTCTTCGACCAGTTCCCCCAGCTCCGTGGACGGGTGGAGCACCAGGAGCTGTCCACACCGCTCAGCACGGCGCACTTCGCTCATCGGCCTCGTGGTTCCATCTACGGGCTGGAGCACAGCCCGGAGCGCTTCCGCCAACCCTGGCTGCGCTCGCGACTTCCCATCCGCGACCTGCTCCTCGTGGGACAGGACGCTGTCTCCGTGGGCGTCGGCGCGTCCCTGATGTCCGGCGTCCTGGCCGCCTCCGTCATCCTGCGGCGCAACGTCCTCGGCGACATCGAGCGCCAGTCATCCGCCTACCGCCGCGCGGCCTGACAGCCGCGAGGCACTCCCGCCCTCTCTCCATTTCCGACGGCGCCCGAGAACCGGGCGACCGCTGTACCGGCGCATGCCTGGACGCTCCTGGCTCGCGCGAAAGGCCCCACCATGAAGCCCTCACTGCGATTGCTCCAGACCCTCCTGCGCGGACCGACTCGAGGACGACTGGCCCCCCTGGAGGAGAGCGTCACGCACTGGCGCGTCCTGCCCACGGACCTGGACCTCTTCGGCCACATGAACAACAGCCGCTATCTGGCGATGATGGATCTGGGCCGCGTCGACCTGCTCGTGCGCGCGGGGCTCTTGTCGGACCTGCTCCAGCACCGCTGGGTCGTCCCTGTCGGCGAGACATCGCTCCAGTTCAGAGGCTCGCTGCGCCTGTTCGAGAAGTACGCACTGGGCACCCGCCTGGCCGCCTGGGACGACCATTGGCTCTACTTCCAGCAGGAGTTCCGGAGGCCATCGGAGCCCGAGCGCCCCGTGGCCACGGGCTATGTGCGCGCCGTCTTCCGCGACGCGAAGGGCTCCGTCCCACCGGCCCGCATCATCCAGAGCGTGTTGGGACATGAGGCGCGAAGCCCGGAGCCCGACGAGGAGCTGCGCCGCCGCTTCGACCTGCGAGGCGCGCGGGCCGACACCGCCGCGGCTTCCACGCGCGAGCCGCTGGCCATCGTCGGCATCGGCTGCCGTCTTCCTGGCGGCATCGAAGACACAGACGGCTTCTGGACGGTGTTGATGGAAGGGCGCGAGTGCATCGTCGATATCCCCGAGGAGCGATGGGATGCGAAGAAGTTCCACGATGCCTCTGGCAAGGCGCCCGGCCGGACCTACGTGCAGAGAGCGGGGCTGCTCCAGCAGGACCTCCGCGAGTTCGAGCCGGGCTTCTTCGGCATCACCCCGCGCGAGGCCAACGCCCTGGACCCGCAGCAGCGCTTGATGCTGGAGGTCTCCTGGGAAGCGCTCGAGGACGCGGGCGTGCCACCGAGCACCCTCGCGGGCAGCCGCACCGGCGTCTTCGTCGGTGGCTTCATGATGGACAACCTCATCCTGCACGCGAGCCCGGACAACCGGGAGCGGCTCGACAGCCACTCGGCGACGGCGAGCACGCTGACGATGCTCTCCAACCGGCTGTCCTACTTCTATGACCTGCGAGGCCCCAGCGTCTCCATGGACACGGCCTGCTCGTCCTCGCTCGTCGCGCTGCATCTGGCGTGTCAGAGCATCTGGGCGAAGGAGAGCGACGCGGCGCTCGTCGGTGGCGTCAACGTCCTCCTCCTCCCGGAGACCCAGGTCACCATGTCCAAGGGGCGCTTCCTCTCTCCCCGAGGCCGCTGCCACGCATTCAGCGACCAGGCCGACGGCTACGTGCGCGCCGAGGGCGCCGCGATGCTGGTCATCAAACCCCTGTCATCCGCGCTGCGCGATGGCAATCCCATCCACTCGCTCATCCTCGGCACCGCCGTGAATCAAGACGGGCGAACGCCGGGCATCACCGTGCCCAATGCTGAAGCGCAGGTGGCCGTGATGCGCGAGGCGTACGCGAAGGCAGGCGTCGACCCGCACAGCGTCGCGTATGTCGAAGCCCATGGCACGGGCACGCCGGTAGGTGACCCCATCGAAGCGCGGGCCATCGGCACGGTGACAGGCGTGGGACGCGGTGACGGCGAGCGCTGCCGGATGGGCTCGGTGAAGACGAACCTGGGGCACCTGGAAGCGGCGGCGGGTGTGGCGGGCGTCATCAAGGCGGCCCTCGTCCTCAAGCACGGCACCGTGCCGCCGCACCTGCATCTGGAGAAGGTGAACCCCCAGATTCCGCTCGACGCGCTCGGCCTGCACATCCCCACGCGTCCGGAGTCGTTGCCGCGCGGGACGGAGCCTCGCATCGCGGGAGTGAACTCCTTCGGCTACGGAGGCACCAACGCTCACGTCGTCCTGGCCGAGCCACCTCCGCGAGTGGCCACCCTGACTCCCCGACGCCCGGAAGGACGCCCCCTGCTGCTGCCCCTGGGCGCGAAGTCACCCGAAGCCCTGTCCGCGCTCGCGGGTCGCTACGCCACCTGGTTGGAGACAGGACGAGGAACGCCGGAGCAACTCTGCCGCGACGCGGCCGTGCACCGCTCCCATCCTCGTCATCGACTGGCCCTCCGCGGCACGAGTCGCGAAACCATGGCGACCTCACTGCGCGCCTTCTCGAAGGGTCAGCGCGATGTCCCCGGCCTGGACTTCCTCGCGGAGCCTCCCGAGCGCCACAAGGTCCTCTTCGTCTACACAGGGATGGGTCCGCAGTGGTGGGCCATGGGACGACAGCTCCTGGCCACCGAGCGCGTCTTCCGCGACGCAGTGGAGGAGTGCGACGTCCTCTTTCGCGAGCTGGCGGGGAGGTCCATCGCCGAGGAGTTGGCGCGGGACGAGGCGTCTTCGCGCATCACCCGCACGGAGGTGGCACAGCCCGCCAACGCGGTGTTGCAGGTGGCGCTCACGCGGCTGTGGGCCTCGTGGGGAGTCGTCCCCGACGCCGTGGTGGGGCACAGCATCGGCGAGGTCGGCGCGGCGTGGGCATCAGGGGCCCTGGATTTGCGAGACGCGCTGCTCACCGCCTTCCATCGGAGCAGGCTCCAGCAACGGCTCGCGGGGCATGGCGCCATGCTGGCGGTGGGACTCGGGCCGGACGAGGCGCTCGAATGGGTCCAGCGTCACGGCCCTGGCATCGCCGTCGCGGCCATCAACAGTGAGCGCTCCGTCACCCTCGCGGGCGAACGTGCCCCGCTGGAGCGCGTGGCCTCCGAGCTGGCCGCGGCTCAACGCTTCCACCGCTTCCTGCAGGTCGAGGTGCCGTATCACAGCCCGCTCATGGACCCGCTCCAGGGAGAGCTGCTCACCGCCCTGAAACCCCTGCGGCCCCGCGCGCCGGGCATTCCCATCTACTCGACGGTGTCCGGCCGACGCATGGAGCCGGGCGAGCGTCACGACGCCACCTACTGGTGGAACAATGTCCGAGGCTCGGTGCGCTTCGCGCAGGCGCTTCGTCAAGCCGTGGAGGACGGGCATGGAGCGTTCGTGGAGGTGGGCCCGCACCCGGTGCTGGCCTCGTCCATCCGCGACGTCCTGAGCGCGTCCAAGGCGCGCGGCGAGGTCATCGCATCGCTCGTGCGTGAGGCGCCCGAGCAGGAGACGATGGCCGCCGCGCTCGGACGACTCCATGTCCTGGGGGCGGAGCTCTCATGGCCGGGGTATTTCGGAGCGGGCGCCTACTCAGGAGCGCCGCGCACGCCCTGGCAACGCAAGACCTACTGGGAAGAGAGCCCACGCTCCGCACGTCGACGGCGCGCCTTCGTGGGGCATCCCTTGCTGATGGACTCCGAGCCGGGCCCCGCCCCCACGTGGACGGCGGAGTTGAACCTCGCGGCGTTGCCCTATCTCGCGGACCATCGGGTGGCTGGCAGCCTCCTCTTTCCTGGCGCGGGACATGTGGAACTGGCGCTGGCGGCGAGGCACGCGCTCACGGGGGATGCGCGCTGCTGCATCGAAGAACTGGAGCTCACGTCGGCGATGTTGCTCCGCGAGGACTCGAGCCCTCGTGTACGGCTGAGCTTCTCGTCCGAGACGTCGTCCTTCCACGTCCAGCGACAGGAGGAAGAGCAACAGCCGGTGGTCTGCGCTCGAGGCAAGCTGGTCTCGACCGGGCGCGCGACCCACACCGTGGACGTGGCGGCGCTTCAGGCGCGAATGTCGGACCTGACGGACGCCGACACGCTCTATGCCGCGCTTGAGCGCCGGGGGTTGAGCTACGGCCCTGCCTTCCGCGCGGTGACGACGCTGCACCGTGCATCAGGCGAGGTGCTCGCGCGACTGTCTCTCCCCTCCTCCGTGGACGAGCGGGGCTACCATCTGCATCCCGTGTTGCTCGATGCGGCGTTCCACAGCCTCATCGCGGCGGCGACGGAAGAGGCGAAGCACGACATCGTGCCCACGGGCATCGAGCGCCTCCAGGTGCTCGGCCTCCCGGGCCGGGAGCTGTTCGCCCATGGGCGACTCCTCTCCGTGAGCGGAGCCACCCTGCGTGGGGACATCACGCTGATGACGGAAGACGGCACCGTCCTGGCCGAAATCACGGGCTTCACGTGCCGCTTGTTGCCTCGGGTTGCCTCGGACGATGCGGCACTGATGGAGCGCTCCGTGTACCTGCGTCAGTGGGAGCGAATCGAGCCCGCGGAGCCAGCTGCGCGGGAAGAGGTGACCTGGGTGGTGCTGGGTGGCTCGGCGCCAGAGGCAGGTGCGCGTGGCTGGCACCACGTCACTGACGCCATCTCATTGGACACGATTGTTGGAGGGCTGCCCGAGCAGGAGCGCGTGCGGCTCGTCGACCTGCGCTGGCTCGACTCGGCTCCCGAGAGCGAGACACCCGTGTTTCGGGGAACGGATGCCGCGGAGGCGCTCCTGCGAGGAGTCCAAGCGCTGCGTCCCGGTCGAATCGAGCGCTACTACCTGATCACCACTCGTGCCGAGCTGGTGTCCGCTTCGGTCGAGGGCACGCCAGGTGCGAAGCCGTTGCCGGGTGCGTCAGACGCGACGGTCCTCGGGAACACGGCTCCGACTTTCGCCGTGGAACAGCCAGACCTGCCTTCGCTGGAACATGCGCCGCTGCTCGGGCTGGCCCGGACCGTCATGACGGAGCGCCCTGACCTCCGCTTCACGTGGGTGGACCTCGACGCGGCTCCGACGAGCGTCGAGGCTTTGCTGGTCCGCCTGCGTGGACTCGGCGAGGAGCAGGAGGTCGCCGAGCGCGAGGGGCTGTTCCATGCCTCGCGCCTCGTGCGTGGCACCCTCACCTCAGCGCAATCCCTCGCGGAGGGCCCACCACTGATGCCAGTCCCCGAGGGAATGGGCTACGAGTTGGTGCTCGGAGAGGAAGGACGACTCGACACGCTCGGCTTCGTGCCACGCGCGCGCCATGCTCCCGGCGTCGGTGAAGTCGAAATCGAGGTCGAGACCACCGCCCTGGGCTTCAAGGACATCATGAAGGCCCTGGGCCTGCTCTCCGCGCGCGTGAAGCAGAACACCTATATCGGCGACGCCATCGGCATGGAGGGAGCCGGGCGCATCAGCGCCGTGGGCGCGGGAGTGACGGACTTCGCGGTGGGAGACCGCGTCTACGGTGTCGCCCCGGGCTTCGTGGCATCCCACGTGGTCCTGCCCGCCGGGCACGTGGTGAAGCTCCCCGCGCACCTGACCTTCGAGGAGGGTGCCAACCTCATCGTCTTCATGACCGTGTACCACGCGCTGGTGCGGGTGGCGCGACTGCGCCGGGGCGAGCGAATCCTCATCCATGGAGCCACGGGAGGCATCGGGCTCGCGGCCATCGAGGTCGCCCGCTGGTGCGGCGCGGACATCATCGCCACGGCCGGAAGTGACGAGAAGCGTCAGTACCTGCGCGAGCACGGCCTCACCCACGTGAGCAGCTCCCGCGACGTGAGCTTCGCGGATGACGTGCACGCCTGGACAGGAGGGCGTGGCGTGGACGTGGTGCTGAACTTCATGCCCGGTGAGGTCATGACGAGGAGCCTCGGCTGTCTGGCTCCGTTCGGACGGTTCATCGAGCTGGGCAAGGCCAGCTTCGAGCAGGACGAACTGCTCCGCCTGCGTCCGTTCAACGAAAATTTGATGTACGCGGCGGTCGACTTCGACCGACTCCTGGATTGCCGTCCCGAAGAAGTGCGCGAGCTGTACCAGGAGGTGCTGCAGCGCTTCGAGGAAGGGAGCTTCCACCCCCTGCCCTCCCGCTCCTGGCCCGCGAGTCAGGTGGAGGAGGCCTTCAGGACCATGGCGAGAGGCAAGCACATTGGCAAGGTGTGCATCTCCCTGAAGGACCCGGCGCTGCGCGTCCTTCCGCCCGCGCGGCACGAGCGACTCTTCGCCGACGGCACGTATCTCGTCACGGGTGGCCTCGGAGGGTTTGGACTGGAAGTCGCGCGCTGGCTCGTGGAGCAAGGCGCGCGGCATCTGGTCCTGGTGAGTCGGAGAGGCGCATCGTCCGAGGAGGCACGTGAGGCTCTCGCGGCCTGGAGCACTCGCGGTGTCACCGTCCTCGCGGTGTCTGCGGACGTGGCCCGGTACGAGGACCTGGAGCAGGTCTTCACGCGCCTGCGCGCCGAACTCCCTCCGCTCCGAGGCGTCTTCCATTGCGCTGTCGCCCTGGACGACAAGCCGCTGGAGCGCCTGGACCGGGCCTCACTGGACAGGGTGATGGCCGCGAAGGCCCAAGGAGCCTGGAACCTGCATCTGTTGACTCGCGCGTCGCCGCTCAACCACCTGATTCTCTTCTCCTCCATCTCCTCGCTCATCGGCAACGCGGGGCAAGGCAGCTACGTCGCAGCCACCGCGTTCCTGGACCAGCTCGCGGTGTACCGGCGACAGCAGGGCCTGGCGGCGACGGCACTCCAGTGGGGGGCCCTGGGAGAAGCGGGGCTCGTCGCGCGCAACGCGAACGTGGCGCAGCACCTGGAACACCTGGGGCTGCGCGGCCTGTCCACCCGTGCCGCGCTCCAGGCACTCGGGCGCGTCCTGGACGCCCCTCCCGTGCAACTGGCCATCGCGGACGTGGACTGGAATCGCCTGGGTGCGGCGCTCGTGCCTTGGAGTGGGGCTCGGCGTCTCGTCGGACTGCTGAAGACCGCGGAGCAAGCCCCCAGCAACGAGCCTGGCGCCCTCGCGGGCATGGACGAGGACACCCGACGCGGGCTCGTCACCCAAACCCTCTCTCGAATCGTGGCGAGGGTCATGCGCACCCAGGAAGGCTCACTCAATCCCACCCAGCCCCTCCGTGAGCTGGGAATGGACTCCATCATGGCCCTGGAAATCGTCACGGCGGTGGAGCGCGAGCTGGGCGTGAAGCTGTCCACGATGGAGGTGGTGAGCGGCCCGTCCCTGCGCGAACTGTCCACGCGCCTGTCCATCAGCGCGGTTCCGGAAAACCAGACAGCCTCCGGTCCACATTCACACACAATGCACCTGTAACACCCCACGCTACAAGCGCTCTGTCCAAACACGCCACCACACTATTCCTGTAGCGCTCCACGCCACAGACGTCCCATCCAGACATCGCGATACCAAGGGGAAGCCCGCGAGTCCCCTCAAACCCAGTCTTTCCTTCACAGGCAATCCTCATACACTTCAGGCGCGACTTGCGTGACGACCTGTCACGCCTGCTCGCGCGGGGGTGCCAATGGACAGGGATATCCGTCGTAGGCCGGGCGCGGTGTCTTTCGTGCTCTGTCTGACTGGGATGTTGACTCTCTTCACAGGCTGCACGGACAAGACGACAGCAGAGGACCGCTCCGAACCGGCGCGGAAGGACAAAGCAAACCCAGGCGAACCCGCCGAGGACCCGGAGGCCGAACTCCAGCGGCTGGACGATCTGCCCGAGGCAGAGACAAGGAAGGTCACCAACACCTTCATCCAGCGGACGAAATCGCCCACCGACCTGGAGGAGAACCTGGCGATTCATACGCGCCTGCCACCCCCCGCCAATGAAAGCCTCAAGGACAGCTTGATTCGGGTGATGGGAACGCGGGAGAGCCCCGTGGTCCTCTTCCGTTCGGATGTCCTGGAAGAGATGGGGGTCATTTCCAAATCGCCGGGTCCTGAGTTCTTCACCTCGCTGTCGCTGTTTGATGAGGAGCATGAGCTCGCGCGGCGCTTCGAAAACGAGGAGCTTCTCGCCAAGGGCGTTTTTGGAGACACGACCGAGGACACCGTCGTGTTCGAGGGGCTGTCGCCCACGAAGCGAATCAAGGGAGAGCTGTTCGAACAGGAGGTCTTCCGCCAGGGCGCAACCGTGGCCGGCGCGCTGTGCGCCCGGACGCCGAGGTCCTCCTGGGCGGCGTGGGAGAAGTCCCTGCTCATCACCGCCGAGGAGGTCGTCGCGGATCCATTCCGCACCTGGAACGCCTGCACGCAGTGGGGCACTCCCGGTGGGGCATGGACGTTCGCCCATCTGATGAGACAGATGGCGGCCAACTCGAGCATGTCGCCGGAGCAGTTCACCCTGCGCTGGCTGGAGACCTGGCTCAACGAGCAGGTCATCAACGGCGACAAGGTGGCGGCCCGCACCTTCATCTTCCCCAGGGTCATTCAGCCCTGGGCCACCGCCAGTGGCGCTTCCGCGACCCTGGTGACGGATGCCACCGGACGCATGCGCGTCGTGTTGAGCGGAGCGCTTGACCTGGACATGGCGCCCCTTGCGCTGCGTGCCATCGTCAACAGGACGGACATGGGCCGCACGACGAAGGGAAAGTCCGGCTATGGCGGTACCACCACCGCCGAGCCAGTGGACGCTGGAGAGCTGCGGTTCGTCTTCGCCGTTCAGATGGGCCTCGGTGAGACCTGGTGCTCCGAGTCGGAGTTCACCGTCATCATCGAGTACGGCGTGCCCATCAATGGCTGCGGCCCGGTGGTGGCGTGGGCCCGGAACTGGCTGGACCTCAGCACGTTCGCGTCATTCGACTACAACTATCTCAACGCGTTGGAGAAGCTGACGAGGCGAGTGGTCACGGCGAACGCAGCGCCCAAGAAGGGCAACCGGAGCGCGCTCAACCAACTGCGCACCAACGAGGTCTCCCTCCAGCCTCGGTATGGCGGGTGGGAGCTGCGGGAGTTCACCCTCTCGGTGGAGAAGCCGGCGAGCAACTCCGACACCCCGGCGAATGGGCCGCTGCGTCCCCACACGGTGGCCCAGAGCCCCGATGACGACGTCTATGACTCGAACAGCAGTCTGGAAGTCGACGACTACGTGCGCAATGTGGTGCTGCCCACCGTGCCCTTCGGCTCGGGGCCCGCTCCCGGCCAGTGCACGTCGAACTACACCGTGCCCTACCGTTACCTGGGCCAGGACTTCCGGGGTGGCAACTCGCTGGTGCCTCCCGACTTCTGGCGCGCCGTGAGCATCAACCCCGCGGACACTCGGGAGGTTTGCGCGCGGCATGATTTCTCGCTCAACACCTGCCAGGGCTGCCACAGCAAGGACACGGCGACCAGCTTCACCCACGTGAAGCCCACTGGTGGGATTCCCGCCGCGCTCTCCAGGTTCCTCACGGGCGGCGGGCCCGGCTTCTTCCTCTCCGTCCGCGACACGCAGTTCCCTGGCAGCGGCTACAGGTGGCGCTTCGCCGACCTGGACCGCCGCTGGCGCCGACTCAACGAACTGGCGCTGTGCACCTCGTGCACCAAGACCGCCGTGCTCAAATCCGAGCTGCTGGACAGGATTGCCGAGATAGCGGGCGTGCTTCCCATCGACCCCGTGGGCCCGGTCGATGGCGACGAGCCGTTCAAGCCCGGCCCCATCAAGGACCGTGAGACCGTGAAGGCCATATTCGACCTGCGCAAGGAGTTCGCCTCCGAGTTCCGTGACGAGACGCTGGACACGATTCGTCCCGCGGAGTCCATCACCCACTGACGCGAGCGTTCAGGGTGGGCGAGCTTCGACTTCACGGGCTCGCTCTCCCTGAACGCCGAGGACAACGCGCGTGGCCAGACTGCACGCCCTCTTCGAACAGGTTGAGTGGGGGTGAGAGCCTGCACCGCGCTGGCCCATGACGGAGCGCCGGGAATGGCTCAGCGGGCAAACCTGGGGGCCGGATCCAGAGCAGGTCAGCGCAGGTCGCCCCCGAACCTCGGGCTGAACCTGGATTCTCCTGGGGCTTTGCCCCGAGAATCGCGCGCATCGACGCTCTTGGGGCGTCGCCGTGCTCCCGGCGGTCCTCCATGGACAATGCAGCCTCCCAGCTCACCGTCCCCCCGACTCGCGTGCCCCTGGCGCGGCTGCGCGACTCCGCGAATCTCCTGGCCTCTCTCGCCCCAGGCGCGCTCTTCGCAGTGGCCCTGCTCGTGGTGTCGAGCCAACCGCGCTTCTCATGGCTCGCCGAGCCCCTCCGCTACCCGTGGGAGCTCTGGGTGATTGCGCTCGCCGGAACGACCGCGACGGTCGCTGGCGTGGCGGACTGGCGCTACCACCGCGTGGCACAACTCCGGGTCGGCCCCAATGAACACCGCGCGGAGTTCCTCGCCCTCGCTGGCGGCGGCTTCCCGCTCTTCCTGCTGATGTGCGCCGCCTCGGTGGCACACCGCCCTCTCGTGTTCCTGCTCCCCGTGCTCGTCCTCCTCATGGGGACAGTGGTCCTCATCTGCTACGACGAATTTGTCTTTCACCGTCGGCGGTGCGACCGCTGGGAGTCCTTGCTGCATCGCACCCTGCTCCTCGGCCATGCGACGGCGTTCCTCGCCTGGGCGCACTTCTGCTTCGTTCGTGAGCACCTTCATGGCTGAGTATCCGCGCTCCCCGTGGAGCCGGGGCATCGAACTGCTGACTCGCGCCGCCCACCTCTACGACGCGCCGGGCTCGACACTCGCCCATGAAGCGCGGAGCGCATGGCGCGGGGGCTTCGCCAGCAGCGCGACGTGGATGGCCCACGCGCTCGCCCAGGTCCGGGGGCGTCCCGTCCCCACCGCACTGCCACATGCGGGCCGCTGGGGCGCACTCAAGTATGGCTGCGCGCTCCTCGCTGCCCTCTGTGGCTGGGGACTCGCCGTGGGCCTCGGCCTGCCGCACGCCATCGGTCTGGGGCTGGCGGTGCTCGCGTTCTATGCCGCCGAGGTCCAGGGCCTCTTCCTGTTTCCCCTGCTGATGGATGGCGTCGAGCACCCCTGGCGCAGCGGGCGCGCGTTGCTGCGCCGAGCCGGTGGCACCTCGCACGCCGTCGGCACCGTACTCATGCTGGCCGGAGTGATGCTCCTCGGTGGACTCGTCGGTCGCGGCTGGGTCCGCTGCTGGTGCCTGGGATGTCTCGCGGTGGTCCACTGGTACGAGGACCTGCGAGCGTGAGTCTCGCGGAGCTGTGGAGTCGAGGACTCGCCCTCGCGGTGGACGCCGTGCGCGTCAACACCGTGGCACTGGAGGTCCGTCAGGACGTCTCGCTCTGGCACAAGCAGCGCCGGCTCGGCATGGGCGCGGTGATTGCCGCCGGTAACGTCTTCCTGCGCCTGTCTCGCAGCCACATCCGGATGTTTCCCTCCACGAAGAGCTGGCGCGACTGGGAGCTGTCCACCTTCGCTCTCCTCCACCCGGGCCACACCGCGGAAACACGGGGCGCCCGCGCCGTCGCCCTCGAGGCGCTTCCGGGTGAGCGCCTCGACCTCCTGCTCGCGCAAGGACGACTGACGACGCCGATGGTGGAAGCCGCCGCGCGGGAGCTGCATCGAGCGCATGGCCTGACACCGCCCCACGCTTCGCATCCGTGGTCCCACGGCGATGCCCACCTGAAGAACGTCCTCTATGACGAAGCGGGGCAGCGAGCCTGGCTCATCGACTTCGAGACCGAGCACGACGCCCACCTCAACTCCGACGAGCGACACGCGGATGACCTGTTCGTCTTCCTGCTCGACCTGAGGGGGTGCTCGACGCGGGAACAGGCACGCTCCTTCGCCATGGCGTTCCTGCGCGCCTACTCCGAGCCTTGCGTGCTCAAGGCCCTGCAAGCCCGCCTGCGTCCACCTCGCGGGCTGGAGCGAGCCCTCTGGAAGAGCCGCTCACATCACCTGCCGGACGCGCAGCTCATCGAATGGCTGGAGCACCTTCGCCACGAGTTGACGCTGCTGTCGTGACTCACGAGAGGAGCTTCCGCTACTCGCGCAGCGGCACGTCCTGCCTCCGCCACAGCGGCTTCACCGGCACACGCTCGAGAATCCCCGAGCCGAAGACCCGGTCCAGCTCCAGATAGTCCATGTGCACGTAGCCGATGTGACACCCGCACGTCGCCTTCGCGCACGGCCGGGGACGCAGCGCCTGGTCGAAGTCCGGTGCGTAGATGTTCCCAATCGGCTCATCGATGAAGTGACACCGGCGCGCCGTTCCCTCTCCATCCACGGAGATGACCGACTCGCCTCCCCTGCACGCCCGCCCCAGGCTCGGATGCCGCACGTTGTTCACCGGGAACAGCGGGTCCACCGCTGTGAAGCGCGCCACGTCCTCGGGCGTGTACGGCTCCTCCTGCCCGTCCTTCACCGCGTTGATCCACAGGTACGTGTCGTCGGACAGCTCGCGGCGCAAGGCCTCCGCCTCCTCGGCGAAGCGCAGGAACCCCACCATGCCCGCGCTGTGCCGCACGCCCAGGGCCGTCAGCGTCTCGCACTGCGCCACGAAGCGACGGCGCTTCATCCACTCCGGATGATACGTCGCCCAGATGCCCAGCTTCTCCGCTCGGCAGTCCTTCACCCAGTCCAGCTTGCACGACAGGTTCGTCTGCGCCGCCACCCGCTCCACGTGCGGCAGATGCGTCAGCCGCGCCAGCGCCTGCTGATACCAGGGCCAGATGAGCGCCTCACCCCACGGCGTGAAGAACACGGACACCGTGTCCCCCGTGCGCGACTCCACCCACGCCAGGAACCTCTCCAGGTCCGCGCGGTCCTTCTCCAGCTCCTCGTCCGTGTGCTTCCACTTGCCGAAGGGACAGTACTCGCAGCCGTAGTTGCAGCTCGACAGCGGACCTCGATAGAGCACGGTGAGCTTCATCGCCAGGCGTACTCCTGTGACAACTCAC
This sequence comes from Myxococcus eversor, assembly GCF_010894455.1. Classification (GTDB taxonomy): domain Bacteria; phylum Myxococcota; class Myxococcia; order Myxococcales; family Myxococcaceae; genus Myxococcus; species Myxococcus eversor. Next base: position 244,968 of record NZ_JAAIXY010000007.1, read on the forward strand.
GCACCCCCGTCGAGTGCAACCAGGGGCCAATCAGGTCCGAGAGTTCCACGCCCGCGGCCGTGAGCCGCAGCGCCGTCTCGTCCCGCCGCGCCAGCCCGTGAACCTCCAGCTCCAGCAGCTCCGGGAAGTCCTCCAGCACGTCGGTGCAGAACTGCTCGCGGTACGTCGCGAAGTCCACGCCCTCCGCCAGGAGCGACAGCAGCATGTACCGACGCCGCCGCTCCTCACCGTCCAACCGGAAGCCGTACCCCACCTCGCCAAAGGACTCCGACGTGCGCGCGCTGTACGACGCGATGATGGAGCGCACCTCGCGCGAACCGACGGCGTACTCGGACGAGTAGTGCACCTGTCCCGTATACGAGCGCGCCCCGCACCCCAGCCCCACCATGCCGTCCTCCTGGCAACGGTACACCGGGCCTCCCGCGTCCGGCGCGTGGCGCGCGCGGAACATCCGCATGGACACCTGCGTGTAGCCTTGCGCCAGGAGGAACTCGCGGCCCGCGCGATACAGCGCGATTCGCAGGTCATCCCACGCGCGCGCCTTCTTCCCCAGGAAGGTGAGCGGGCGCACGTAGAGCGGATAGAGATACACCTCCTCCGGCGTGAAGCGCAGCGCCTGCTGGATGGAGTACAGGAACGTCTCCACCGTCTGCCCTTCCATGCCGTAGATGAGGTCCAGGTTCAGCGTCGGGAACCCCGTCGAGCGGATGAGGTCCAGCGCCGCCTCCACCTGCGCCGTCTGCTGGGGCCGCTTCACCGCGGCCACCTCCGCCTCGATGAAGCTCTGCACGCCGATGCTCACCCGGTCCGTGCCGCGCGAGCGCAGCGCCCGCAGCTTCTCCGCGTCCACCGTCTCCGGAGACACCTCCACCGAGACGGGGATGTGATGAGGGTCCGCGCCCAGCACCTTCTCCGCCAGGTCGAACACGCGGTGCAGCCCCGCCACGTCGAGCAGCGTCGGCGTGCCTCCTCCCACCGCGAGCCGCGCGAAGCTCGCCGTGCCCAGCGCCGCCTTCACCCGGTGCGCCTCGCGCTCCAGCGCCCCCAGATACCCCTCCACCACGTCCTGCTTCGGCCCCGCCGCCGTGAAGAGATTGCAGAAGCCACAGCGCATCTCGCAGAACGGGACGTGGAAGTAGAGGAACAGGGCATCTCGCCGCTCCTCCGCCCACACCGACTCCAACGAGAGCGCCGGCGTGAAGGGCCGGTAGGCCGTCTTGTGCGGGTAGCCATAGAGGTACGCCACATACGGCGTCTCCCCCAGCATCTGCTCCAGGCGCGTCATGGTGAGGACTCTCACGACAGGGTGAACTCGGCGTAGGGCACCGTCCAGACGACGGGGTGGCCCACGCGATGACCGTTATAACCGTCCTCGCCGTACGCCGTGCCGTGGTCCGAGCAGACCATGCAGAAAGCCGGTCCCCGGCGCCGCAACGCGGCGAAAAGGGGTGGGAGCTGACTGTCCACGTATTCCAGGGCTGCCGCGTGGGACGCGACGGAATCCTCGGCGGCCCCCGGCAGATAGTGGCGGTTGGGCTGGTGCAGCGCTGAGACGTTGATGAAGAGGAACACGCGCTGCTCCCGAGGCACGGCCGAGAGTCGCTGGACGGCCAGCGCCACCTGATGCTCGGTGGAACGAGGCTCGCGCACCCCCAGCTCGGGGCTCCAGTGGCTCTCCGCGAAGAGGCCTGGCAGCACGCTGCCCAAGGGGTTGAGCTTGTTGAAGAAGCCCACGCCGCCAATGCACACGGTGTGGTAGCCGCGCGCCGACAGGCCCGTGACGAGGTCCGGCGCATCCAGCACGCAGGTTCCCTGCCCCGTCGTCTCGCTGCCCTCGAAGCGCATGGAGAACAGCCTCGCGTGCCGGCCCGGACGCGCGGGGGTGGGAAGGAAGCCGGCGAAGAAGGCGTGGTGCGCGGCGTAGGTGAAGCTCGCGGGCGAGTGGCGCTCCTCCCACTGACCTCCCGGCATCAGCGCGGACAGATTCGGGATGCGCCCCGCCATGGCCAGCTCGGTCGCCACGTCGTGGCGCAAGGTGTCCAGGGTGAGGAAGAGCAGGTCGTGCGAGCCGACCACCGTGTTCATGTCCATTTTGTAATCACTTCCGCGACGGACTCGTGTCGCGAGGTGATGCGCTCCACCGTGAAGGTCGGAGGCGGCAGCGCCACGGGCCACTCCCGCCCATGTGAGACCCAGCACGTGGCGAAGCCCATCTGCGTCGCGCCGACGATGTCCCGCACCGGGTCATCGCCGATGTGGAGGACCTCGAAGGGTTCACGATTCACGTGCTTCAGCGCGGCCTTGAAGATGGCCGGGTCCGGCTTCTCCGCGCCCACCTCGCTCGAATAGAAGCCATCTGGCACGGAGTGGTAGAGGCCCGCGGTGAGCAGCTTCCAGCGCTGCGTTCCCGAGAAGCCGTTGGAGACCACCTGGACGGGCTGGCGCCGCGCCAGCGTGTCGAGCCACGCCGCCAGCTTCGGGTCGCCGACCACGAAGCTCGACACCTTCGACTGGAAGTCCAACCAGAACTCCTTCGCCTTCAGCTCCTTCAAGAACGTGGTCGTCACGTCGGCGCAGAAGGCCTCCCTGTCACGCTCTCCCCGCTCGTCGAACTTCTGGAGGGTGGCCAGGTCCTCGGCTCGACGATGCTCGGGAAACACGTCGGAGAACCGGGTCATGAGGTCCTCGAAGTAGCGCACGACGGCGGACTCGCGGTCGACCAGGGTGTTGTCGACGTCGAAGAAGATGGCCTTCGGCCGCGCGGGCCCGTACTTGCCGAACGCGCGCGGCTTGCTCATCCACTTCTGGTCTTCGTACAGGTGGCGATACCGCTTGTACGGTTCCATGAGACTCCTCCTCGCGATGCACTCGAAGACCGCGGCTCAACCCGCGACGAGCGCGGAGTCGTACTCCATCAGCGCGCGAAGGACCTCTTCCCGCGAATCCGTGAGCAACAGGTGCCGAGCGTAGTCCTGTCCCTGCGCGAGCTGCGCCAGCAGCGGATAGACGGGGCGCGTTTGCGTCCAGAACTCACGGCCCAGGAAGATCATCGGGCTGATGACGCCGACGCTGTTGTAGTGGTTCTGGCAGGCGTCCTGGAAGATCTCCTGGATGGTGCCGGCGCTGCCGGGCGCGTAGACGATTCCGCCCCGGGCGATGGTCAAGAGCCCGTCCTCGCGCACGCTGTTGGCGAAGTACTTGGCGATGTGCGTGGCGAAGGGGTTGGGCGGCTCGTGGCCGTAGTGCCAGGTGGGGATGCCCAGGCTGGAGCACGCGAAGACATCCTTGGGCTCCAGCGGGAAGGCCGCGCGCACGTCGAAGGCCCGCGCGAGCCACTCGCGGTCCGTGTAGCTGGGCGCCTGGGCGAGGATGGCGAGCGCCGCGTCCAGCTCCGCCTCCGGACGCACGGCGAACCAGGCGCCCAGGTGAGTGGCCTCCATCGCGCCCGGGCCTCCGCCGCTGACGAGGAAGAAGCCCGCGCGCGTCAGCTCCCTCGCCAGCGTCGCCACCTCGCGGTAGTCGGACTTGCCACGCTTCATGGAGTGTCCCCCCATGATGGCCACCACCTTCCGGGGCGGCCCCGACGCGGCGAGCAGGTCCTCCATCGCATCCGTGACGGCATGGTCATGCAGCCGCTGCGCGAGCGTCTCCAGCAGCGTGGGCGGCGTACCCCGTCCGTGCGATTCCCAGTGCCGGTAGATGCGCGCGTCCAGCGTGTCCGCGTACGTCTCCGGCCGCGTCCGGTCGAAGCCCGCGTACAGCTCCTCCGGCGAGTACAGGCCGCCCCGGTACGGTTGATACGGCACCCCGGAGATCGGCGGGAAGACGAGGGCCCCATGCGCGAGCGCGGCCTGGAGCGCGTCCTTCTCCAGCTCACAGCCCAGGAACACCGTTCCGGCGAGCGGCGCCGCGCTCAGCTCACGCGTGTAGCCCCGCAGGTCCAACCCCTGGATGACGACGTTGACCAGGGTGCGCCCGTCGCGAAGGTGCTGCTCGAAGGCCTCGGGAGTCTCTAGCTCAATCACCCGCGAAGGATTCCATGCCTCGGGCCCTACTAGAAGAGGACAACCATGGTGCCGAGCGGCATCCGGTCATACAGCGCCGTGATATCGCGGGGGTGGAACACGACACAGCCCCAGGACAGCCGGCCGCCGCTCGCCTCCAGGGACCATTCGCCCGCCCACCCGTGAAAGCCGATGCCGCTGCCCAGCCGCGTGGTGGCATCCGTCGCCTCGCGGGCCTCCCAGGAACGGGCGATGCGCTCGCGCGTCTTCTGTGTGAGCCAGCCCTGCTTCACCCCTCGGCTCGCGTCCCAGGGGTTGGGGTAGTTCACCCGCAGCCAGTGGCCGCCGTAGTACGCGGCGTAGGGCCCGGGAATCTCCCCGCGCACCGTCTGCACGATGAAGTACATGCCGACGGGCGTGCGGTTGTCGCCCCGCTGCTCCTTGGGCCCCGCCTCCTGGCCGAAGCCCACCTCCACCCGCGCCCGCTCCACGCCCCGCTCGTAGAGGCGGAGCTGGTTGAGCGCGTGGGAGATGAGCACCAGCACCGGCTCGCTCGCGGGCTGGGGCAGGCGGGCACGCTCGGCGGTGAAACGACGGGACTCCGCGACGGACAGCGCGCGGTCGGTGTGCAGCACGACTCCGAGTCGCTCGGACGTCCCCACCTGACCGAGCACCTGGCCCTTGGTGACGAGCGCACCGGGACGCAGCGCCACACCGCTCAGCCCGGAGTACTCGGAGCGGGCGCGCAGCAGCTCGTGGTTCTCGTGGTACAGGTGCTCCAGCGTGACGCTGTCACCTCTCGCGCCCACCGTCACCACGCGGCCCCGGGCCAGCGCGCGCACGTCACTTCCCGGCCTGGCCCGCGCGAAATCCGGCCACGGCGCGAAGCCCTCCGCCACCGAGTGCTCGGGACGCAGCCAGGCCTCGAAGACATCCGGCGTGGAGGCGGTGGCGACCTGGGCGGACAGCACCCAGGCGAGGCACAGCAGCGGCAACCTGGAGCGCGGCGCGGAGGAAGTCACTCGCGCTGGACACTCGACGCATGAGGACCGTTCCGTCAACTCCCGCGTTTCCACCCGACGCGCGTCCTCAGCGCCGGGCCTCCAGGGCACGCAGCGCGGCCTGGGCCTGGAGCAGCTCCGGACGCGCATTGGCGGCGGCGGCGTCCTGGGCGGCGAGTTGGAGCTGCCTCGCCGCCTCCTCTCGCTCGCCCAGTCGCAGGTGGGCTCGCCCCAGGGCACAGCGCAGCAGTGACTTCAGCTTCCGGTCCCCGAGCATCCCCGCGAGTTGGAGGCCCCGCACCGCGTCCTCCTTCGCCAGCTCGGGCGCATCCGCCTGGCTGTGCAGCAGCGCGAGCCCGTGGTGCGTGTACGCCATGCCGCCCCGGTCCCCCATGCGCGCCTTCAAGTCCAACGCGAGCTGGAAGTAGTGCACCGCCCGCTCCCTGTCTCCCGCGCGCGCGTAGGCATCCCCCAGGTTGAACAGGGCAGTGGAGTGCTCCCACGTGTCCCCCGCGCGCTCCGTCCAGCGCAGCACCGCCGCGTACTCCACCGTCGCCTGTCCCGGCCGCCCCTGCCCCATCAGCAACGTCCCCGTGGCCCGGTGCAGCGCGGCCTCCACGCTCGCCCGGCCCGGCCCCTCCTGGTACGGCGCCTGGAGCAGCCGCCCCCGCGCCACCACCAGCCGCGCCTCCGCCTCCTCGAAGCGCCCCAGCCAGCACAGCGCGAGCACGCACAGCGCATCCAGCGAAGCCCAGCAGAGCAGCGCCTCCCGCGACGCCTCGAAATCGCCCGCCGACTGACTCAGCGCCACCACCTCCTCGTAGCGCTCCAGCGACAGCACCACCGCGGCCAGCTTGCGCAGACACTGGAGCCGCTCGGGCGTCGCCACCACCGCGCGCGCGTCCTCGAGCGACAGCGCGATTCGCCAGGCGGACTCGGCCTCCGCTCGCTCCCCCGCCAGGCGATGCGCGTCGCCCATGCGCTCCCACAGCACGCGGGACCACTTTCGCGCGGCCTCCAGGGACAACGAGCCGGCCACCTCCAGCGCGACGCGATACACCGCGAGCGCCGCCGCGGGCTCCAGCGCCGCCAGGTTCCACCCGGCGACCTCCAGCAGGTGCGGCAACGCCCGCTGCGGCACCTTCGCCGCGCGCCAGTGACGCACCAGCTCCGCGCACGCGCGACGCCGGGCTTCCTCGGGCAGCGCCTCGTACGCCTCCGCCGCCCGCCGATGCAGCCCCAGCCCCTCCGCGTCCGAGGACACACCCTCACGCGGCACCGGAACACGAGCCCCCACCGCATACCGCCCGCCCGAGACGGCCTTCAGCCAGCCACCCGCCTCCAGCCCGGCGAGCGACGAGAGCCCGCCGACGAGCGCCCCCAGCACCGGCCGGGGGAAGCAGGGCCCCAGCACCGCGCTCACCACGTGCAGCGCCTCTCGCCGCGTGGGCGACAGGGCCTCGAAGCGCGCGGCCAGGACCGCTGGCCCAGACTCGGGCAGGGGAGCATCCGGATGCTCTTCGTGGAACGCCATCGCATGCAGCAGGTGCAGCGGGTGGCCCGCGCCCGCTCGCAGCAACGCCTCCCTGGGCCAGTCCGGACGCAGGCGCGTGGCGACCAGCGCGGCGGCATCCTCTGGATTGAGCAGCCCCACCTCCAGCACCTCCGCCGTCGACGGCGCGAGCGCCGGCCCCTCCGTGCGCTCCAGGACGAGCACGAGCACCGGCGTGTGCGCCAACCTCGAGACGAGGACCTCGACGAATGCCCGGCTGAGCGGGTCCGCGTCCCGCCAGTCCTCCAGGATGAGGATGCGCGGCCCCCGGTGCGGCAGCAGCGCGTGGCAGAGCGCGTCGAACAGCGCCAGGCTCTCGGCGGAGAGGCTCGCGGGGATGCCCTGCCACTCCCGCCCCTCCAGGAAGTGGGCGACGCGCTCCGCCTCCGCGCTCGACATCCGCCCCACGCCCGCCACGGGCCGCAGCCCCCGGGTGGCCTCCAGCAACTCCAGCAGCGGCCCCGCCGGAGTCCCGGGCAGCGCCAGGCCACTGCCCTCCCAGATTTCGAAGCGATTGGCGGCCAGCGACTCCACCAGCGCGTCCTTCAGCCGCGACTTGCCCATCCCCTCCGGGCCCACCAGCCACACGGCGCGCCCCAGCCCTCGCCGCGCCTCCTCCGCGCACCACTTCAGCCGCTCCAGCAGCGCCGTCCGCCCGACGAGCGGCGGCTGACACGACCCCACCTCCCACCGACGCACCCCTTCAGCCAGGGGCCTCCGGAGGGGCGTGCGCGGGCACGTGGACAAGCCAGGGGAGAGGCGCGTCCCACAGGCCAGGCACACGCCCGAAGACAAGGTCATGAGCACCTCCAGAGCCCGAACCTCTAACGCTCCCGCGCGGCCGAGCCTCTTGGGCCCAGGGGTGGTGTGTGTGTATTGAATTCGCCTGTGGCCCTGCCCTCCAGGCCACCCCATGCCTCCTCGGTCCCGCTCACGGTGCGCTCAAGCCCTCACCATCCGCCTCAATCCGCCACCAATGACAGACGTTTCCAATCCCACCGCCTGAACCCCCACCATGAGTATGTCCTGCCCCGTTTCCTGGAGGGCAGGCAGGCATGTCGAGAACTGTTGAATACGAAATAAATTTGGTCGATGGTTGTCTCCGTCGCAACGCGGCGAACCCCCCGCCGTGACCTTGGAGAAGCCCCCTAGCTGAAACCAGATACCGGCCCGTCGGGAGACGGCCGCCGGACACACTCCCCGTCTGTCTGTTTTTGAATCCCCAGAGGTCCCTACATGAAGAAGTCTCTTCTGCTGGCTGGTGCATTGCTCGGCCTGGGTGTCATGGCTTGTGGCCCCCAGGACGACGTCACGGAGCTGGGCGAGGCCCCCGCAGGGCTCGACGAGGCCACGGCCTTCGCCACATCAGTCTCCTCCGCCGCGCTGACGGCCTCGGGCTGCACCCAGCTCACTGCCGCGTCCGTCATCGCCAAGGGTCATGACGGCAACGTGCCGGCCAACACGATGGACGACAGCCTCGCCACTCGCTGGAGCTATCTCGGCAAGGGCGGCTGGATTGACTACGACCTGGGCGCCACCAAGTCCATCTCGGGCGTCACCATCGCATGGCACGAAGGCACCACGCGGGCGAACACCTTCACGGTGTCCGTCTCGCCGGATGGCTACACGTACACGCAGATCTACAGCGGCACGAGCAGGAAGTCGTCCTCCGCGGAGACGTACACCTTCGCGGCGACCTCCGCGCGCCGCGTGCGCATCACCTTCCAGGGCAACAGCGTCAACGACTGGGCCTCCATCGCCGAGGCGCGCGCCTGCTCCTCCACGGTGACGACGCCTCCTCCGACGACGCCTCCCCCCACGGGCAACAGCGTGGTGTGGGTGGGCGACTTCGAGACGAACAACATCAGCCAGTGGACGCGCGCGCAGATGGTGAGCGCGGACCGGCTGGCGATGGTGTCCTCGCCGAAGCGCCAGGGCAGCTACGCGCTCAAGGCCACCGTGAAGCGGGGCGATGACCCCATCAACTCCAGCGGCAACCGCAACGAGCTGGTGCGGATGACGCGCGAGCCGTCGGGCTCCGAGTACTACTACCGCTGGAGCACGATGTTCGACTCCACGTTCCCCAACGTGAACACGTGGCAGCTCTTCACCCAGTGGCACCAGGAGAGCGACACCGTGGGCGGCTCGCCGCCGGTGGAGTTCTATGTCTACGGCAACGAGGTCCGCCTCAACATCGGCGGCAACCCGGGCACCATCGTCTGGCGCGCCCCGCTGACGCGCGGCAAGTGGATGGACTTCATCTTCCACGTGCGCTGGTCCGCGAACTCGAAGGTGGGCTTCGTGGAGCTGTACCTCGACGGCAAGCTGGTGATGCCCAAGCGCTACATCGCCACCCAGTACTCCGGCCAGGTCAACTACCTGAAGATTGGCCTGTACCGGAACGACACGATTACGCAGACGGGCATCGTCTACCACGACGGCTGGGTGATGGCCCGGAAGCTCGAGGACGTGCTGAGCCCCACGGCGGTCATCAAGGCCCCGTAGCACGTCACGGTTGTATGGCACCCCACACCGTGCCCTCCACCGGGCCGAGGTCGCGTCCCCACGCGGCCTCGGCCCGGAGTAGTTTCCGGACATGCCCAACAGCCTGCGGGTCGTCCAGGTCCACATCCACGTCAAGCCGGAGCACGTGGACGCCTTTCGCGAAGCCACCGTGGTCAACGCGCGGGCGAGCGCGAAGGAGCCCGGCATCGCCCGCTTCGACTTCCTCCAGGACTCCGAGGACCCGACGCGCTTCGTGCTCGTGGAGGTCTACCGGACGGCCCAGGCGCCCGCGGAGCACAAGGAGACGGCCCACTACCTCACCTGGCGCGACACCGTGGCGCCGATGATGGCGGAGCCGCGCACCAGCCGGAAGTACGTCAACCTGTTCCCCGAAGACGCCGGGTGGTGACGTGAGTCCCGCCGCCTTCGAGTTCGCCACCGCGACGCGCATCGTCTTCGGCCCGGGCCGCCTCGCCGAAGCCCCGGAGCTGGTGCGCGCGCTCGGCGGTCAGCGCGTGCTGCTCGTCACCGGGAAGACGCCCGCGCGCGCCAGTGCCCTGCGCGAGTCACTGGAGGCGCTCGGCCTCGCCGTGACGGGGTTCCGCGTGGAGGGAGAGCCCACGGTGGACCTGGTGCGCCAGGGCCTGGACCTGCTCGCCCAGGCGCGCTGCGACGTGGTGGTGGCGATGGGCGGCGGGAGCGCGCTCGACACGGGCAAGGCGCTCGCGGCGCTGGCGACGCAGGGAGGAGACCCGCTCGACTACCTGGAGGTCATCGGCCGCGGCCAGCCGCTCACCCGCGCGTCACTGCCCTTCGTGGCCATTCCCACCACCGCGGGCACCGGCTCGGAGGTGACGCGCAACGCGGTGCTGGGCTCGAAGGAGGCCCAGGTGAAGGCCAGCCTGCGCGGGCCGAAGCTGCTGCCGGCCGTGGCGCTCGTGGACCCGGACCTGCTCATCGGCGCGCCCGCCTCCGTGCTCGCCGCGAGCGGCATGGATGCGCTGTCGCAGCTCATCGAGCCCTTCCTCTCCGCGCGCGCCAATCCCCTCACCGACGCCCTGGCGCGAGAGGGCCTGCGCCGCTCCGCGCGCTCGCTGCGTCGGGCCGTCCTGGAGGGGCCGGACGCGGAAGGTCGCGAGGACCTGGCCCTGGCCAGTCTCTTCGGTGGCCTGTGTCTGGCGAACTCCGGGCTCGGCGCGGTGCACGGCTTCGCCGCGCCGGTGGGCGGCATGTTCGACGCGCCCCATGGCGCCGTGTGCGCGGCCCTGCTGTCCGCCGTGCTCGACGTCAACCTGAGGGCCCTGCGTGCCCGCGCGCCGGAGCACCCGTCCCTGCCCCGCTTCCGGGAGCTGGCCGTCCTGCTCACCGGCCGCGCCGAGGCCCGCGAGGAAGATGCCCTGTCGTGGGTGGAGGCCTTGCGCGCGGACCTGCGCATTCCCGGCCTCGCCACCTACGGACTCACGCCCGCGCGGCTCCCCGAGCTGGTGACCAAGGCCCGCGCCGCGAGCAGCATGAAGGCCAATCCGTTGACGCTCACCGACGCCGAACTGGCGGAGATCGCCACCCGATCGTTATAGCCAGCCGCGCCGCATAACGAGCCACACTGCCCCGCTGTCGAGGAGTGCCCATGGAAGACATCGAGCTGCCGACCCGAGAGGGAACGATGGACGCGAAGCTGTTCCAGCCGGAGGGACGCGGCCCGTGGCCCGCGGTCATCCTGCTGACGGACGCGATGGGCATCCGGCCCGCCTTCGAACACATGGCCCAGCGGCTCGCGGACGGCGGCTATGTCGTCCTGCTGCCCAACGTCTTCTATCGCGAGGGCCGCGCCGGAAACCTGGCGCTGCAGGGCTCGTTCGCGGACGAGGCCTTCCGCAAGCACATCTTCGCGCTCATCGCGACGCTGACACCGGCGCGGGTGCGCGACGACGGCGCCGCCGAGCTCGACTTCCTCTCACGGTTGCCCCAGGTGAAGGGCCCCAAGGTCGGCGTGGCCGGCTACTGCATGAGTGGCTCCATGGCCGTGCGCCTGGCCGCGGACTTCCCGGACACCATCGCCGCGGCGGTGTCCAACCATGGAGGCAAGCTGGCGACGGACTCCCCGGACAGCGCCCACCTGCGCGTCGGCGACGTTCGCGGAGAGCTGGTGTTCGGCCACGCGGACCAGGACGGCTCCATGCCGGCCGACGCCATCCTCCGCCTGGAGACGGCGCTGAAGGCCGCCGGTGTCCGGCACCAGTCCCACCTCCATGTCGGCGCGCGCCATGGCTACGCGGTGGACGGCTCCGGCGCCTATGACAAGGACGCGTCCGAGCAGCACTGGCGAGAGCTGTTCGACGTGTTCGGCCGCGCCCTCACGGCGTGAGCGGGTGAGGCAGCCCCCCTTGCCAGCGGAAGCGGCTGGCGTTATTCGTGGGGGCATGGTGCTCGTCGTCAGTGCTCGTCGATTTAGCCGCCCCCCGGCCCCCTCTGGGTGTCGGGAGGCCGTGCCGCACTGAGCGCACGAACCTCTCGTTGGTGAAACGCCGTCAGGCGCGACGCCCACCCGGAGCCGCCGGGGGGGCATCCGAGGCCGGCGGCGCCTGGCGGACTTCTCGCTCGGCGTGCCGGAGACCACCGCGTTTCCACCGCTTCCGAGAGGTTTCCATGTCGTCCCCTTCCATCTCCATCCTCAGCGCCGAGGAGCTTCGGCGCGCGCTGTCCGTTCGTGATTTGACCGACCCCGCTTCCGGCCCCCATGCCCTGCAGCAGTTGGTGGCCTCCGCGCTGGCCGCCCTGCGCTCCGCGTGGGGCTGCGACGTCCTCCTCCACCGACGGAGTCCCGTCGTCTCCATCGCCGACAACTACGACCGGCTCCACTACCCGCCGGGCGGCGTGGCCCGCGACGCGCGCTACACCCGGTACGTCTGCGACACGGCGCTGTTGCGCTCGCAGACCTCCGCCATGATTCCGGCGGTGCTGCGCGAGCTGGCCGCGGCTCCACCGGACGACGTGCTGCTGGCGTGTCCGGGCCTCGTCTACCGCCGCGACTGCATCGACCGGCTGCACACCGGCGAGCCGCACCAGATGGACCTCTGGCGCGTGCGACGAGGGCCGCCCCTCACGCCCAAAGACTTGCGACAGATGATTGCCACCGTGGTGGGCGCACTGCTGCCCGGGCGAGAAACACGCCTCACCGACGCCGTGCACCCATACACGACGGACGGGCTCCAGGTGGACGTGCGCGAGGGCGACGAGTGGGTGGAGATTGGCGAGTGTGGCCTCGCCCTGCCCGCGCTCCTCTCGGAGAGCGGACTGGAGGCAGGGCCCGTCACCGGGCTCGCCATGGGCCTGGGGATGGACCGCATCCTGATGTTGCGCAAGGGCCTGGACGACATCCGCCTGTTGCGCTCCACGAACCCGCGAATCGCCACCCAGTTGTTGGATTTGGAGCCCTACCGCCCGGTGTCGTCGATGCCAGCGGTGCGCCGGGACATGTCGCTCGTCATCGACGAGGGCCGGACGTCCGAGGAGCTGGGGGACAGGGTGCGCGCCGCGCTCGGTGAGCGGGCGGAGCTGGTGGAGAGCGTGGAAGTCGTCACGGAGACGCCCTACGCCGCGCTGCCTCCCAGTGCCGTGAAGCGACTGGCGCTTCGGGCCGACCAGAAGAACGTGCTGCTCCGGGTGGTGCTGCGCGCGCTGGAGCGCACGCTGACGCATGACGAGTGCAACGTCCTGCGCGACGACATCTACGCGGCGCTGCACCAGGGCACCACGTGGGAGTGGGCCGCGCGACCTCACTGAAGGCCGCGCGGCGCCAGGGCCTGACGCTCAGACCTTGTAGAGCAGGTCCATGTACTTCTTGAGCAAGTCGCTCACCATGCCCCGGAAGGGGACGGCGGCCGCCATGCCGTAGACGGGCGCCATCGTCCCCTTCTCGCCGGGGTGGGCCTTCACGTGCTCCACCGCCTCGCGCAGGTCCGTGAGGAAGCGCTCCGCCACGCCCGGCTGCGCGTGCCGCAGCGTGACGCACAGGTGCACCGCCGCGGGCTTGTGCAGGCCATTGAGGCTCCACCCGCGCTCGCCCATCCGCTCCATCACCTTGAAGATGTCCAGCGTCTCGGAGCCGAAGGCGATGACGAACAGCGGGTCTCCCAGCACGTGCAGCTCGGGAACGGCGCGGATGCCCTGCTTGAGCACATCCGCCGTGTCCAGGATGCGGCGCGTGGCCTCCAGGTAGCCCTGCTCCCCCATGCTCACCAATGACGCCCACGCGACGGCGATGAGGGCGCCGGGGCGACTGCCGGAGAAGGTGGGCGAGAAGTAGATACCGCCGGGCCACTCGGTGGCGGTGAAGTACTGGTGCGAGCGCAGCGCCGTGCCCCGGTAGAGCACCACCGACGAGCCCTTCGCCGCGTACCCGAACTTGTGCGTATCCACGGACATGGACGTCACGCCCGGCAGCCGGAAGTCGAAGGGCGGCACCTGACGCCCCAGCGTGCGCGCGAAGGGCAACACGAAGCCGCCCAGGCACGCGTCCGTGTGGAAGCCCAGGCGCTTCTTGCGCGCCAGCTCCGACAAGTCGGCGATGGGGTCGATGACGCCATGGGGAAAGCCCGGCGCGGAGCCGATGAGGAGGATGGTGTTGCGATTGATGGCCTTGCGCGTCGCCGCCACGTCCGCGCGGAAGTCCGGCCCCACCGGCACGCGCACCATCTTCACGCCGAAGTAGTGCGCCGCCTTGTCGAAGGCCGGGTGCGCGCTGGAGGGCGCCACCATCTCCGGCTTCGAGATTCCCTTCGTCTCCCGGGCCCAATCCCGGTACGTCTTCACCGCGAGCATGATGCTCTCGGTGCCACCCGACGACATGGAGCCGCAGACGTGCTCGGCGGGCACCTTCCCCGCGTTGGCGGCATCCGCGCCCAGCATGCTCGCCGCCATGGCGACGACTTCCGCCTCGAACTTGGTGGCGCTGGGCCACAGGTCCGCGTGCAGCGGGTTGCTCTGCGAGTGCAGCCCGTAGACGCGGTTGAGGAAGTCGATGTGCTCCTGGTCCCCGTTGTAGACGGCGCCGGACACCTTGCCGTCCCGCCAGCGCTCCTCCTCCTGCGCCTCCAGCGCCTGCAGCTCGCGCAGCACCTCCTCGCGCGAGCGGCCCGTCACCGGCAGCCGCTCGAAGGCGGGCATCTTCCCCCGGTAGGGCTTGAGGCTCCCCTCCAGCTCGGACAACAGCGTGTCCGTCTCCTTCGACAGCAGGTCACGTACCACCGGCACGGCCTTGAGGTAGCGCTCCGCCGCCGACAGCAACCGGGGAGGGACATGGTTCAGCAGCTTGAGCGACTTCGGGTCTGGCAATGCCATGCGGACTCCTGGGCTTCAGGCGCTCCGGGCGCGGTTGAGGCGCGCGAAGATGGCCTTGTTGCTCTTGTAGAGATTGACGAACTCGCGGAACAACTCGTCGTACATCGCCCGGTTCGCCGGGTCGGGCTCGAAGGTGCGAGCGATGGGGACGAGCGATGGAATCTCCTCCACCTTCAGCTCGCCCAGCGCCACCGCCGCCTGGAACGCGGCCCCGCGCGCGTTGGCGAGCACCGGCTCGTCCACCTGCTGAATCACCCGCCCCAGCACGTCCGCGTGAATCTGGCACCAGAGCGCGGACCGGGCCCCGCCTCCGATGATGCGCAGCGAGTCCAGCCTGCGTCCGACGAACTGCTCCACATAGGTGAACAGCCAGCGCGAGTTGTAGGCCACGCCCTCCATCACCGCGCGCACCAGGTGCGCTCGCGTCGTCTTGAGCGACTGGTTGAAGAAGCCCCCGCGCAGTGACTTGTCGTCCACGGGGCTTCGCTCCCCGTTGAGCCAGGGCATGAAGATGAGCTTGTCACTGCCCGCGGGCACCTTCCCCGCCTCGCGCTCCATCAGCCGGTACACCTCCGCGGAGTCCTCCTCCACCTCCCCGGGCTTGCCGCCCTGGCCATACAGGATGTTGTCCTTGAGGAAGGTGAGGCAGATGCCCGCGGACTCCTGCTCGTTGGCCAGCAGGTAGCGCCCTGGCAGCGCGGACGGGACGGACGCCATCTGGTGGAACAGGTCCGACTTCTTGTAGGGCACGTGGCAGCACAGCCAGGAGGACGTGCCCACGCACAGGTGCGCCGCATGGTCCTCCACCGCGCCGGAGCCCACCGCCGCCGCGAGGATGTCCGGCGCCCCCGACACCACGCGCACGTCCTGGCTCAATCCCAGCTCGCTCGCGGCCTGGGCGCTCAGCGGCCCCAGCACGCTCGCCGCGGGCACCAGGTCCGGCAGCTTTTCTCGATGAAGCCCCGCCATCTTCAAGAGCCGCGCGTCGTAGTCGATGCGGTGGAGCGCGCGGTTGTCGGTCACCCAGTGCAGGGTGATGGAGTCGTACGACGCCGCGAAGCGTCCGCTCAGCCGCAGGTTGAGCCAGTCCTTCGGCTCCAGGAACTTGTAGGTGTCGCGGTAGACGTCGGGGTGCTCGGCCTGGAGGTAGAGGATGTGGCCCACCGGGTCCTTGCCGGAGAGGCTGGGCACTCCGCCCGTCAGGCGAATCCAGGTCAGCAGGCGCGCGGCGCCGTAGCCCTCGATGGAAAGCAGTCCACCGGCCGCGCGCTGGACGTGGGGCGCGCCCCGCGAGTCCATCCAGATGAGCGCCGGACGCAGGGGCTTGCCCTTCGCGTCCACCGCCACGGTGCCGGACCACTGCGCGCCGCAGTTGACGGCGACGATGTCGCGCGCGGCCACCTTCCCCGACTCCAGCAGACGGCGCGTGCCCCGGACGACGGCGCTCCACCAGGCCTCGGGCTCCTGCTCCGCGCCTCCGTCGGGCAGGAGGTCGAGCGCCAGGGGCTCCACCTCTCCGCCGAGAATCCTGCCTCGCAGGGTGACGACGGCCAGCTTCACGGCCGAGGTGCCCAGGTCGATGGCCAGGATGGACTTCTCACCTGCTTGGGACACACGGCCCTCCGAGCCGGGATGAGGGGATGCCGTCGACGTCACGGCGCCCGGACTCTAGGAAGCGCGTCGCGCCTCCCGCCATCCACAACGCATGGCAAGGGCGCTTTTCTGAACGCCTGGGCCCCACGCGCGCCCATGGTGTTAGCCTGCGCCGATTCCTGGGGGTGGCATGCGCCGGTTCTTCGTCAGCGCGAGGGCACTGTGGCAGCGGCACCCGGTGGCGCTGGGCATCGCGGTGACGTTCACGCTCAGCCTGCTGCTGCGGTGGCTGTATCTCCAGTCGGCGCCGGACCGCGCGTGGCCCTTCTCCATCTTCTTCTACGGCGACGCGCGCTTCTTCCACGCGTACGCGCTGGAGCATGTGAGAGGCACCGAGGGCCCCGCCACCCTGCCCTACCACCCGCCCCTGTTCCCCTGGCTCCTGGGCGTGCTGTACCGCGTGCTGGGTGAACCCCAGGGCAACGCCTATCCGTACAAGCTGTGCCTCGCCGCGCTGAGCGCCGCCACGGTGGCGCTGTCCTGGGCCTGGTGGCGCACGCTGCTGGGCACCGCGTGGAGCTTCGTCGGCGCGGCCCTCTTCGCCTCCAGCTTCGGCTGGCTGGTGCTCTCCACCACGTACAGCAACGAGGTCCTCTACGCCCTCTTCCTGTCCGCCACCCTCGCGCTCGTCCTGCGCCACAAGGCGGGCCCGAGCTGGGGCGGCGCCGCGCTCCTGGGCCTCGTCATGGGCCTGGGCTCGCTCACCCGCGCCGAGCACCTGTACCTGTGGCCCTTCCTGCTCGCGTGGGCCTGGCTGTACCGGGGCTCGACGCCGCTGCCAAGGCTCGCCACGCGCTGGGGCGCCGCGGCGCTCGTCTGCGCCCTGGTGCTCGCGCCCTGGGCCGTGCGCAACGCGCGGGTGCTCGGCGAGCTGAACGCGAGCACGCCGACGCTGGAGCCGCTGCCGGTGCTCGCGCCCGTCACCGCCTACGGCCCCATCAACTTCGCCATGGCGAACCACGCCCGCGCCACCGGTGGCTTCACGCCGGACTCCGTCAACCAGTTGGGCCAGGAGGGCCACCTGGACGTGGCCAACCCCGCCCAGCGCGAGCTCCTGCTGCACGGCTACGCGGTGGGCCTCGAGTGGATGCGCGAGCACCCCGCGGACGCCGCGCGCCTCTGGAGCACCAAACTCTCGCGCTGGCTGGACGGACTGAGCCTGGGCTTGGGCGCCTCCAACCTCCCCTCGGGCCTGAGCGGCGCGCGCGCCCCGATGGACCTCTTCGTCCCCGAGGGCACGGGGCTGAAGTGGCCGCTCTTCGCGCTGCTCGTCGCGGGCGCGGCGCTGTCCCTCACCCGGCCCTGGCGCGAGTTCAGCCTGCTCACCCTCGTCGTCCTCCACCGCGCGCTCATCACCGTCGCCTTCTTCGGCTACACGCGCGGCCTGCTCACCATCTTCCCCGCGCTCGTTCCGCTGCTGCTCTTGCCGCTCGTCGTCCTCACCGCGCGCCGCCCCGCATGGGCCACGCGCGTGCCCGCGCTCGCGGCGGTGCTGCTCCTGCTCTTGTGGGTGGAGGCCGGAGCGCTGGCGCTCGGCGCGCCTCGCGGCTTCATGGCCAGCGGAAGCACCGACAGCGCCAGCGGCAAGCTCATCCAGGATGACTGGGTGCGCATCTGGCCGCGCTGACCCGCGACAACCTGTCAATAATATTCTGATGAGAGTGGCACACTTCCATGCTCCGCGCCATAGCGGTATTCACTTATAGTGCGCCAACGTGTTGGCCAGTCAACACTTCGGGCCCATGAAATTCCTAGGGATCCAGTTTCAATGGGATGGCTGGGAATAAGGCATATTCATTTTTTAGTGAGGCATCAGTAAGGCGTCTGCGGGCTCCGTCTGTCTGGGAGCCACCTCGGGTCCGACCCTCGGGACCCCCATAGAGGAGAACTGCATGCGCCACTCCAAGGTGTCAGCAGCATGTCTTGCCTTGCTCGTGTCAGCGACGAGCTGGGCGGTGCAACCCCCCGACAAGGGGCAGAGCGCCATCGCCAGCAAGGCGTTCTACAAGCCTGAGTTCTACCTGCCCATCCAGAACACCCCGCTGGAGCAGGCCGCGCGGACCATGGCCAAGGAGACGTCCGCGGGCTGGGACGACTTCTTCGCCCGCAACGGGAAGGACTTCCGCGTCCACATCGACCCCCGCACCGGCACCCCGTCTGGCATCGAGGGCTCTGTTCCCCTCATCCCCGGCAAGGGCTTCCGCAACAACGTGACGCTGGACGGCGTGCGTGAGTCCATCGGCCGCTCCGTGGCGGACGTGGACGAGTCCGTCATCGGCGACCTGGTCTTCAAGTTCATCGCCGACAACCAGTCCGCGTTCAACATCGACCTGATGCAGCTGGGCGCGCCCCGCGTCTCGCGCGTCAACGAGAACCTGTGGCAGGTCCACATCCAGCAGGTGGTCAACGGCCTGACGGTGCGCCACGCGCGCATCGCCGCCACCATCAGCCACGGCAACCTCATCCTCATCGGCACCGAGGCGTGGGCCAACGTCGGCATCGACACGCGCCCGGCGCTCGCGCCGAACGACGCGCTCATCTCGGGCAACGGCTTCGTCGGCCTCAATGCCAGCCAGCAGGAGCTCTGGCAGCAGCCCACGCTGGAGATCGCCCCCATGGCGCCCCAGGGTGAGTCGTTCGCCGGCGCCACGGGCACCGGCTACGAGCATCGCCTGGTCTACGCCTACGGCTTCCAGGACCCCGCGGCCCACCAGCGCTGGAAGGTGACGGTGGATGCGGCCTCCGGCGAGACGCTCGCCATCGAGGACGACAACCACTACTTCGACGCGCAGATCCAGGGCGGCATCTACCCGTCCACCAACATCGGCACCTGCGTGGACAACACGGTGTGCGGCACGATGAAGCCCAACTCGCCCATGCCCTGGGCGAACACGGGCCTCACCTCGCCCAACAACTTCACGGACGGCGCGGGCATCTTCGCCTACAGCTCCGGCACCACGGCCACCACGCTGTCCGGCCGCTATGTCCGCGTGTCGGATACCTGCGGCGCGATCAACGTCAGCTCCACCACGGGCAACATCGCCCTGGGCGGCGTGAACAACGACCACGATTGCCTCGCGGCCGGGGGCAACACCCCCGCGTCGCGCTCCAGCTTCTACGAGCTGAACAAGCTGGCCGAGCAGGCCCGCGGCTACCTGCCGGCCAACACCTGGCTGTCCAGCCAGCTCCCGGCGAACGTCAACATCAACAGCACCTGCAACGCCTTCTGGAACGGCTCTTCCGTCAACTTCTACCGCAGCGGCGGTGGCTGCCGGAACACCGGTGAGATTGGCGCCGTGTTCGACCACGAGTGGGGCCATGGCCTGGATAACTTCGACGCGAACGGCGTGCTGTCGAACTCCAGCGAGGGCTACGCGGACATCGCGGCCATCTACCGCCTGCAGACCTCGTGCGTGGGCTACGGCTTCTTCCAGACCGGCAGCCGTGGCTGCGGTGTGACGCCGGACGGCACCGGACAGAACCAGAACGAGTCGCAGGTGGGCACCGCGTGGTGCAACACCAAGTGCTCCGGCGTGCGTGACGCGGACTGGAAGGCCGCCACGTACGGCGGCGTCGCCGCTCCTCCCGCCACCCCGCAGAACTTCGTGTGCCCCAACTGCAGCTCCGGCACCGGCCCGTGCAGCCGTCAGGTCCACTGCGCCGCCTCGCCCGCGCGTCAGGCCGCCTGGGACCTGGTCAAGATCGACCTGGCCGGCGCGCCGTTCAACTACGACGACAACAACGCGTTCATCGTCGGCAACAAGCTGTTCTACCAGGGCAGCGGCAACGTGGGCGCGTGGCACTCCTGCAACTGCACCGGCGGCACGTCCGACGGCTGCGGCTCCACCAACGGCTACATGCAGTGGCTGGCGGCGGATGACGACAACGGCAACCTGAACGACGGCACGCCGCACATGACGGCCATCCACGCCGCGTTCGCCCGCCACAACATCGCCTGTAACACCATCGCCCCGGTGAACTCCGGCTGTTCGGGCGCCCCCACGGCGAAGCCCACGCACACCGCCACCCCGGGTGACGGTCAGATTGCCCTGAACTGGACGGCCTCTTCTGGCGCCAGCCAGTACTGGGTGATGAAGACCGAGGGCATGGGCTGTGACTTCGGCAAGGCGAAGGTCGCCACCGTGTCCGGCACCACGTACACGGATACCGAGGTCGCCAACGGCCGCGAGTACTGCTACTCCATCGTCCCCGCGTCCACGAACGCGTGCTACGGCCCGGCGAGCACCTGCTCGTGCGCCACGCCGGCCTGCACCGCGCCGGGTCTCGCCACCCTGTCCAGCCCCAGCAACGGTGCCACCGGCGCGGAGCTGGCCGCGGTGCTCGACTGGTCGGACGTGTCCGGTGCCTCCACCTACGAGGTCCAGGTCTCCACCAGCCCGACGTTCGCGACGGTGACGGCCTCGGCCAACTCGCTGGTCTCCAGCACCTGGACGGTGTCCCCGGCGCTGAACGTCAACACCACCTACTACTGGCGGGTGAGGGCGAACAACTCGTGCGGTGGCGTGGGCGAGTGGTCCAACGCGTTCAGCTACACCACGCGCGGCTGCACGACGCTGTCGGCGCCCACGCTGTCCACTCCGGCGGACGGGGCCACGGGCGTCGCCACGTCGGCGGCGCTGGACTGGTCGGATGTCGCGAGCGCGGCGAGCTACGTGGTCGAGGTGGCCACGGACTCCGCGTTCACCAACATCGTCCGCACCGGCACCGGTCTGACGGCCAGCAACTGGACCGTGACTCCGGCCCTGTCGAGCGCCACGTCGTACTTCTGGCGGGCCCGCGCGGCGGACGTCTGCGGCGTCAGCCCCAACAGCACCGCTCGCACCTTCACCACCAGCACGGTCTGCACGCCCGCGCTGGCCACGTTCAACACCACGCTCCAGGCGCCGACGTGCGGCAACGTCTGCGGCTGCGACACCGGCACCACGCTGGTCAACGGCCGCGGCACGCTCTCCACGGGCACCGAGCCGAACCAGCCGAACACCATCAACGACTCGTGCGCGGATGGCACGACCGGCACCTACCACGTCGACGAGAGCATCGACCGGGTGGTCATCAAGACGACGGACCAGGGCGCCTTCGCCGTCGGCAAGCAGGTGACGGTGGAAGTCACCGTGTGGTGCTGGGGGACGACGGACTTCTTCGACCTCTACTACACGACGAACGCGTCCGCTCCGGCCTGGACGGCGCTGACCACCAACATCGCCTGCACCGGGACGGGCGCGCGGACCTTCACGCACACGTTCAACCTGGGCGCCACGGCGGGCACGCACGCCATCCGTCCGCAGTTCCGCTTCAGCGGGACGGCGAGCTCGTGCACCTCCGGTGGCTACAACGACCGTGACGACATGGTCTTCTCGGTCGGCACGTCCGTGGCCGCCGTGGACACCGGCAAGTCGGCCACCTCGCAGGGCCGCGCGGCCCCCGCGGGTCGCTGATAGCCCGGCGCCACTCCTCCGGCGCGGCCCAGGCCGGAGGGGCGGCACTGACCAGGGATTGAGCTGAATCCGAAGGGCTTCCGGCCATCCGCCGGGAGCCCTTCTTCACGTCGGGGCCCACCACTCAGTGGCGGTCGTCGGCGGCGCCAGGCCCCTCCCGCGCGGGTGCGTCGTCCATGGGGCCGGCGAACAACAGTCCCTCCTCCACCGCGCCCCTCCCCGCCTGACGCCGGGCGTGCTCTCGCCGGTGGGCGCGCCTCCAGCGCAGTTGCCGCGCGCGGAGCACTTCCTGGATGAGCACCTGCACGGCGGCGGCAAGAGGGACGGCGATGACCGCGCCCAGCAGGCCCGCCAGCGCGCCGCCACACAGCACGACGATGGAGATGAGCAGCGGGTTCATCCGGATGGCGCGGCGTTGGACAATGGGGCCCAGCACGTTGGATTCAATCTGCTGGTAGACCATGAAGACGACCAGCGCGATGACGGCCGGGCGCAGCCCCACCGTGGCCAGCGTCGTGAGGCTCACCAACACGCCGCTGATGACGCTGCCGATGTAGGGGATGACGCCCAGCACCATCACCGCGAGCCCCAGCGCCAGGAAGAAGGGTACGCCCTGGATGAGCGCGACGGTGGCGGCCACGGTGCCGCCGATGGTCATCACCAGCAGCGTGCCCGCGACGTAGTTGGTCACCGCGGCGCGCATGCGCCCCACCAGCTCACGCACGTGGTGCCGACGGCGCGGCACCACCCACTGGAGGATGCTCTCGTAGAGTTCCTTGCCGAACAGCAGGCTGAAGACGGAGAGGGCCACCACGGTGATGCCCGCCGCCAGCAGGCCCAGGGTGGAGGAGAGGACTCCGACGGCGCGACCCGCCAGGTCCACCGGCTCGAAGCGCAAGAGCTCCTCGGGCTTGAGCTCGAAGCCGTAGCGCACGCCCAGCTCCTGGACCCAGTGGGATTGAGAGAGCCGCTCCAACAGCCCCGGCATCGCTTGAACCAGCCCCTCTATCTGCTGGACGAGCGCGGGCACCAGCGTGCCCACCAACACGCCCACCAACCCCAGGAGCAGCAGCGCCACCACGGCCACCCCCAGCCCGCGCTTGAGGCCCCACTTCTCCAGCCTGCGCACCAGCGGATCCAAGGCGAGGGACAGGAGCATCACCACGGCCAGGAGCGTGAGCAGCGGATACAGCCGCCGGAGCACCAACCAGCAGATCGCGAGCAGCAACACCTGCAGCCCCACGGCCCAGACCGTGCGGGCGGGCACGTAGACCGGGAGCTGGCGACTGGAGTCCTTCATGGGCGACAAGGTAGGAAGTGGTGCTCCGCCAGTCAGGCCCCCTCGCGTGCGAGCCGGAGCCCTGCCCGACGTGACAGGCCCTGCTCGCCTCATGGGGACGGCCGCCGCCTCGTGGAGCAGCCGAGCGACCAGGCCCTCTGTCGTCCCCTGACTCCACGGGGCGGGCAGCGGCCGTTCAAATCGAACCCGTGCGATGGGGGTGCAGGCGCCCCACCCTTTTGTTCGACGACGAAAGGGACACAACCGCACCGCGTCCTTGTCCGATAATCTTCAAGCAGGTCTGGAATCACCACGCCACGAGGAGGGCGACACGATGTGGATTGAAGCCATCGTCATGCCCCGGGAGCAGCCCACCGCGACCCGGCCGTCCTCACGCCAGGCAGGCAAGCAACCCGCCCCAGCGCCTCGCAGTCGCGCGGCCGTGCACAAGCAGGCAGGCGAGGAGAGCCAGCAGTTCCGCGACGCGGTGCTGGGCTTCCTGCGGGCGCGGCACCTGATGAGCGCGGTGCGCTGGGTGAGCGAGCCGGGGTTGCTTCCCCTGGTGACGCTGCACTGTACGGACGGCGTGCTGGAGCAGCTGCGCGAGGAGCCTGGGTTCGAGGCCGGGTTGTCCATGCCGCTGGAGTTGATGACCTGAGCGCTGACACAGGCCGGGCGCGTCCCTAGGTTTCCAATAGGAAACATCATGGGCGGGCCCGGGGTGCCTGGGGCGCGCGAAGCGTCCCCCCTCCTCTGACTCGCGGGGGGAAACATCATGAGCGAGTTACTCATCAAGCGATTCTCGGCACCCGACGAGCGCCGGCCGTTCGCGGGGCACGGGCATGCGGACATTCTCCAGTTCGACGAAGGGCGCATGGTGGGACTGCTCGTCCTCGAGCCCGGCTGGAAGTGGTCCCAGGACGTCAAGCCCATCGCCGGCACGGAGAGCTGCCAGACGGCCCACGCCCTCTACGTCATCAGCGGGCGGATGGTGGTGAAGATGGACGACGGCACCCAGGGCGAGCTGGGCCCTGGCGACGTGGCCACCATCTCACCGGGGCACGATGCGTGGGTCCTCGGCAACGAGCCCTGCCTCGTCGTCGACTTCGAAGGCATGGGGGCATACGCGCGGCGGGAAGCCACGCGGACGAGCCAGCCTGGAATCACGCCCGAGTCAGCGCCTGGACTGCACTGACTCCGCCGACCTACAGCCTTGGGTCTACCGGCTCGCTCTCCAGCGCGAACACGCCGAAGACACACTCGTGCACGCGCCGCGGCGGCTCCTTCCGGACGAAGCGCTCCAGGGCCTCGACGCCCAGCACCAGCTCACGCAACGCCAGCGAGCGCTTCGTGGAGACCCCGGGCTGTCGCAGCCGCTCCAGGTTTTCTGGAGCGGTGTACTCCGGGCCGTGTGTAGTGGAACACCAGCCCTTCGATGAACTTCACCACCTGCGCTTCGCGTCAGCAGTTGTCGCGGACGTTGTAGTAGATGGATGTCTGCCCCCAGTTGACATAGCTGCCGCAGGAGCACCCGCGCTCACCGATGACCTTCGTCATGGACGCGTGATAGTACCTTTTGACGCTGGTCGGCATGTTGGTGCAGTTAGGGAGCGGCGATTCCTGCGAGGACTGATTCGAGTCCTCCTCCTGTTCCATGGGACCGCCACAGCCCACCGCCATCGCCAACAGACCACCAATCAGGAACGTGCGCATGAGTCCTCCTTGAAGGGTTGCCGCGCAATCCTAGCCTAGAGGGCGGCGCCCTGCCCCTCGAGCGCGGCCCGCCGAGCCCGCGAGATGGAAGCGCACCACCCGGCCCCGCGCGTGGGGCGGGCCACACAGCAGCGCGGCTTTTCTGAAGGTCATGTGCCCAGGTGGCATGCACCTCACGTTCATCTTCGGGCTGCGCGGCAAGGTCGTGTCCTACCCTTCGGCCTTGAGTTTCGCCACCCATTGACCCAATGCCTCACGGTGAAGGGCAGCCTCGGGAAGGTCCCGGCGTTTCGCCTCGGCCTGCAGTGCCTCGACGTCGGCACGGGGCGCTTCGAATCTGACGGGAACAAGGTCGCGCGGATCAACTCCGTGAGCCCCCTTCAACGATGCGAAGGGCTTCCCGCGCCGACGCTGCATGTAGTGCCCGGCACAAAGCCCCGCTTGCCACACGTCACGGTCACAGCAGCCATTCGGCCACGCTGCATTGCAGGTCATCATCGCAGGGAAGATAAGCCTGCTCGACGAACACGTCAGCAACAGCAGGTGTGCCTGACCGAACGACACGTCGAATGAATGGGGCGTGGGCGGGCTCTTGTGCAGCAGGTAGCCCAGGTCCGTCGCGGGAGAGTGAGTCGTCGTGAGTGTCAGGAGCATTCAGTGCCAGACCCGGGTTGCCGCCACCAGGGTGTCGAGGTCGATACGAAAAGCGCGCGTGCCCTCGCCGCCATAGAGCCAGGGGCCGCGCCCGCACATCCACGTGGGCTGCCACCGCGTTCCGTCCGGGTCCACGAAGACAAAGGTGCCCGCGGGAGCGAGCGTGTCCTTGCCGCCACCGTGCAGGGCGAACAGCTCGAAGGTGGAGCGCGCTGAATAGGAGCCACCGAACAGCACGTGCGTCGCGCCCACGGCGAGCGCGCTCGCTCCGGCGACGGGGGTCTTCCAGACGGCGGGACGGCCTCCTTCGCGAAGCCGGACCAGGGGAAAGTCCGTGTAGAAGTACAGCCACATCTCGTCGTTCGCCGCGACGTTGAGCGCATAGCAGTCGACGATGACGTCGGTGCCCACGGCCCTCGCGTCGTACTCACTCAGTCGCTGGCCTCGCGCATCGAAGAGGACCAGCCCGCTGCGTCCAATCGGCTCGCTGTCGATATCCCCACGACCCCACCCCCGGTTGCCGAGTACGCCTTCGTCGAAGTAGCTCACCCACAGGCGCCCATCGGCGGTGGCCTGCACGTCCTGGATGCCGTCCCCGAGGGTCAGCTCGCGACTCACGCGCCCATCGCGGGAGAAGACCACCGCGTTGCGCTCGTGCGCGTCTTTGTCGAGGTACCTGCAGCGCCCGCCCACCAGCAGCAGCTCACCGTCCGGGAGCGGCTGCACGAAATGGAAGTTGCGTCGGTTGGGGGGCAGGCGGACGCACTGGGGTGGAGCACCCGGCGCTGAGAAGCGAAGGACCTCGTAGGTCTGGGGCGCGTCCGCCAGCGACTTCGCGAAGGAAGGAAGGTCCGGTGCGACTTGCTCCCGGTCATCCCGTTCTCCCTCCAGGGCCAGGAGCCACAGGTCGAAGTCGGGTCCCACGCCCTGGGCCATCAACTCGCGCCCCGAGAGGGCTTCCGCGAAATCGACGAAACACGGCACCTCGAGATGCGTCAGCTCACGCTCGGTCATGACTGTTCTTTTTTCGCGCAGGGAGCCGAGGGGCCAGCTCCAGGAACCGTGCGCCGGGGGGCCGGTCTCGTGGCCTCGGACGCCGGGCCCGAAACGGACCTGACGCCCCCGCCTCCACCCACCCGCGTCCGCGAGAAGCCCCCGCGCTAGGATTCACTTCTCTCCGCGTACTTCGTTCCTCGTTTGGAGTTCTTCATGTTGTCGCATCGCGCACTCGCGCCGCTGCTCGCCCTCTTCCTGTTGGCCGCCTGCTCCGACTCCGACCCCACTCCCGGAGTGGTGGACAGCGGAGTCCAGACGGATGCGGGCCCCCATGGCGGCGACCCCGACAGTGGCCCGAACACCGACGCGGGCCCCACACCCGACAGTGGCCCCGACACGGACGCGGGCCCCGACACGGATGGCGGCTTCACCCCGGACAGCGGTCCCGACCTGGACGGTGGCTTCGTCCCGGACGCGGGCCCCGAGACGGACGCCGGCCCCGCCACGCCTCCGGCCATCCTCACGGAGACGCTGGCGGACACCTACACCGGCAGCCTGTACTCCATCGCCCTGTCGGTCTCCGGTGGACGGGCGCCCCTGACCTGGGCCGTCACCCTGGGCGCGCTGCCCGCGGGCCTCACTCTCAACGCCAACGGGACGCTCAGTGGGATGCCCTCCGCCGCGGGGACCTCGACCTTCACCGTGCGCGTGCGGGACGCGGCAGATGCGAGCGATACCGCGGACCTCTCCCTCACCGTCTACGAGCCACCGCGCATCGGCCAGTTCCAGTTCCCCACCCAGCAAGTGGGTGACAGCCTCTCGCTCACGCTGACTGCCTCCGGAGGCAAGGCGCCCTTCACCTTCGCGCCCGTGGGCGACCTGCCGCCGGGCCTGTCGCTGTCCGGGCAGGGCCTCCTCCATGGAACGCTCACGCAGGCGGGGGAGTTCAGCTTCGTCGTCTCGGCCACGGACGCCAACAACAAGCGGGCGCTGTATGCATCCCAGCTCATCGTCCTGACGTCCTTCACCGTCACCACCACGTCGCTGCCGGGTGCCACCCGGGACGAGTCCTACGAGTCCACCCTCACTGCCACGGGAGGCATGGAGCCCCTGACCTGGGCCGTCCCCCTGGGCGCGCTGCCGGACGGCCTCGCGCTGTCCTCCTCGGGAGTCCTCTCCGGGACGCCCACCGTGCAGGGCACCTTCGACCTCATCGTCACCGCGACGGACTCCACGTCCCGCACGGCCTCTCGGAGCCTGGTGCTGTCCATCACCGGCTTCACTCCCCCGGTGTTCAAGGTGGGCCACTACAACCTCACCTACTTCGGCTCGGACACCCAGGGCCCCCCGAACTCCACGTCCCAGGGCGGCGCGCTGGATGACCTGCAGATTTCCTACGCGCGCGACGTCATGCTCGAGGCGGGCGCCAACCTGTGGGGCATGGTGGAGATGGTCGACGTCGCCGACTTCGACACCCTCAAGGCCCAGCTCCCGGGGTTCAGCGGCTTTCTCTCCAACAACGCCAGCTTCGTCACGGGCAGCACCAGCCCGTACGGCGCCAGCACGCAGAAGCTGGGCATCCTCTACGACAGCTCGCTCACCTTCCAGAGCGCGGAGCTGCTGCG
Source organism: Myxococcus eversor (assembly GCF_010894455.1). Taxonomy (GTDB): domain Bacteria; phylum Myxococcota; class Myxococcia; order Myxococcales; family Myxococcaceae; genus Myxococcus; species Myxococcus eversor. Next base: position 272,746 of record NZ_JAAIXY010000007.1, read on the forward strand.
CATCGGCAGCGAGAGCGACTTCGGCAACCGCCCGCCCCTGCGTGTGAATTTCACCACCGAAATCCAGGGCGCGCAGACGCCGCTCGTCGCCATCGTGGTCCACATGCGCGCGGAGAGCGCGGACCCCACCGGCCCCCGTGAGGCCCGGGAGCGCGCGAGCGCCGCGTTGAAGGAGTACCTGGACCAGAACCTCGCCCAGACGCACGTGCTCGTCATCGGCGACTGGAACGACGACGTGGACGAGTCCATCACCCTGGACCCCGACACCCAGCAGCCGCTGCCCACGCCGTACCAGGACTTCGTGTCGGACCCGAGCGGCTACACCTTCATCACTCGAGAGCTGTCGCTGGTGGGCGACGACACGGCCATCGGCTTCGAGAACATGGTGGACCACACGCTGGCCAGCAACGAGGTGGCCGCCCGCTACCTCTCCGACACCGCCGAGGTCCTCTACGCGGACCAGTGGGTGCCCGACTACCTGAACACCCTGAGCGACCATCGCCCCGTCGTGAGCACCTACGCGTTCAGCTCCGCCACGGCGCCCTTCGTGCGGCTCAAGGAGCCCCATGGCGGCACGTACGCGGCGGGCTCCATGCTCCCCATCCGCTGGTACGCCTGGGGCATCGCCGACGTGCGCGTGGAAGCCACCACCGACGGCGGTACGACGTGGAGCGTGCTGGCCGCCTCCGTGCCCGCCGTCCAGGGCAGCTACGCGTGGACGCTGCCGGCCATCGCGTCCAGCAGCACGCTCGTGCGGGTGGTGGATGCATCAAACGCCGCCCTCTTCGACGAGAGTGATGCCGCGTTGACCATCACCACCGGCACCGGCCGCGTCATCATCAACGAGGTGCTCGCCAACGAGCCCGCCATCAGCGGCAGCAACAACGTCGCCTACGAGTTCGTGGAGCTGGTGAACGTGGGCCCTGTCGCCTTGGACATCTCCGGGTGGAGCGTGTGGGACTCCGCCCTCTCACGCCATGTCTTCCCGGTGGGGACGACGCTTGGCGCGGGCAAGGCCGTGGTCGTCTTCGGAGGGACGGCGGGCATTCCCCCGGGCAGGACGAACGCGGTGCGCGCCTCCAGTGGAGCGCTCGGCCTGGGCAACGACAGCGACACAGTGCGCCTGCGCAAGCCGGACAACGCCGACGTGGACACATACAGCTATGCCACCACCGTGGACAACGTGTCCGACAACCGCTCTCCGGACACGGACCCGAACGGCGTGTTCGTGCATCACACCGCGCTGCCCTCCGGACTCTCTTCATCGCCCGGACTGCGCGCGGACGGCACCGCGTTCTGACGCACCGCGAGGGCGCTCGAGAATCCACGGGCGCCCTCGCCTCCGCGCTACACGCGAGGGGCGGGGAGGAGTAGGAAGCGGGGCATGCGCAACCGCTGGCGACTCCTGCTCCCCTCCGTGCTGCTCTGTCTGTCAATGACTCCCTCGCTCGGCGCCGCTCAGACAGAGCGCCCTCGGGCTCGTGCCAGGGACCTGGGCATCACCTTCGGTGGCCAGTCCGGTCCGCTCGACGCCATCACCGACGTGCCCGGCGTGGAGGTGGGCCACACGACGCTCATCTCCGGCGAGGGCCGCATCGTGAAGGGCAAGGGCCCCGTGCGCACCGGCGTCACGGCGGTGCTGCCCCGAGGCAAGGACGGCGTCTCCGAGCCGGTGTTCGCCGCCACCTACGCCCTCAACGGCAACGGCGAGATGACGGGCACCCACTGGATTCACGAGTCCGGTGAGCTCAACGGCCCGGTGATGATCACCAACACCAACGACATCGGCGCGGTGCGCGAGGCCGTCATCTCCTGGGCGGTGGACAAGAACCTCGCGTGGGACTTGGGCCTGCCCGTCGTCGCGGAGACGTGGGACGGGATGCTGAATGACATCTACGGCTTCCACCTCAAGCCCCACCACGCACACCAGGCCCTCGAATCGGCGCGCCCGGGCCCCATGGTGGAGGGCTCCGTCGGCGGAGGCACCGGCATGGTGTGCCATGGCTTCAAGGGCGGCATCGGCACCGCTTCACGCAAACTGCCCGAGTCCGCGGGCGGCTACACCCTGGGGGTGCTGGTGCAATGCAACTACGGCTCGCGGCGGCTGTTCTCCGTCGAGGGCGTCCCCGTGGGCGAGGAGCTGCCGGGGAACAAGCCCTGCTACCTCGGCGCGCAGAAGCCTGGCAGCCCCATGCTGCACGGCCTGTCGTCCTGCGACACCAAGGCACCCCCGCCCGCCGTGCCCAATCCCTTCGAGGGCGCGGGCTCCATCATCGTCGTCGTCGCGACGGATGCGCCCCTCTTGCCCCATCAGCTCGGACGGCTCGCGCGACGCGTGCCACTCGGCATCTCCAAGATGGGCGGGTTGGGTGAGAACTACTCGGGAGACATCTTCCTCGCGTTCTCCACCCAGCACCTGAAGCCTCCGACGGAGGCCCATCTCGCCAACGTCATGGTGCTCGGCAATGACAGACTCAACCCCCTCTTCGAAGCCACCGTGCAGGCCACGCAGGAAGCCATCCTCAACGCGATGCTCGCCTCCGACACCATGACGGGCGCGGACAATGTCCGCGTCTACGGCCTGCCCCATGACGGACTGGTGAAGGCCCTGCGGAAACACGGACGGCTCACACCCGCGCCCACGCCCAAGCAGACGCCCGCCAGGAAGTCGGGGCGATGAGCGGGAGGTGTGCTCGGAGGTGCGCGTGAAACATTCGCGCGGGAAGAGACCGGGCCTCTGTGAAACCGTGCACTGTCACATCCCTTGAGGTCGGTTACGGATGACGGCGTCGTGATGTCCGTGGTTAAGAAAAAGGATGCGCTTCTCCTTCTTCGCGACGCCCATCACCCTGAAGAAGCTCAACAGCCCCGAACTGTCGAAGGTCCTCCTCGCTGGAGGATTCAACGGCTACTGGAACTTCGGGGACATCCTCATGCTCCAAGGCGTCGTGCGCTGGCACCGCGCGCGCAAGGAGTCGTCGGTCGTCGCCTCCTTGCATGAGCTGAGCAGGGTGGCGGACCCGCAGGCCCTGCGACAGCTCCCTGGCGTGCTCGGGACGGAGGACTTCGTCTTCTTCTCGTCCGCGCCCGAGGAGGAGGCGGACCGCACGGCGAGGGAGCTGGGACTGGAGCCCGTGTCCCCTCTCCAGCTCCAGGGCCCCGCCCACCTGCATGTCTATGGCGGCGGGTACTTCAACGCCCGCTGGGGAGACGCGATGCTGGGGCTCATCGAGACCGTCCTGCGCACCTGGCTCCCGGTCCACTACGTCCTGTCCGGGCTCCAGGTGGGGCCCGAGTTCGCCGGCCGCGTCGCGGCGCATGCGCGGCAGTGGCGGCCCGCGCTCATCGGGTGTCGGGACCCGGAGTCCACCGAGGCCCTGATGGCCTGTGGGATTCAGGCGCGGCTCTCCGGTGACGACGCGCTGGAGGAGCTGGAGCGCGCGACGGAGGAGGCCGCGCTCGCGGGGGCCCTGTCCCCTGTCCCCGGCCGCTTCGCGCTGCACATGAACCTCTCCACGTACGTCTACACCAACGTGGGCGAGGACCCGGAGGTGCAGCCCACGCCCAGCACGCGGATGAACGAGCAGCTCCAGGCCTTGCGCGCGCGGTTCGGAGAGAGCGCCGCGCCCGTCGTCCTCAACGCGTACATCGACGAGCGGCCCGTGGTGGAGGACAGCGTCGCGGCCATGCGCAAGACGGCCTTCCCGGAGCACTTTCCGCTCGCGGACGTCATCGACCTGGTGGGCCTGCTCTTCCAGGGGCGGCTGTCCCAGGCCGTCGAGAAGATTCGCCAGAGCGAGGTGCTGGTGGCCTCGTCCTACCACGTGACGCTTTTGGGCAAGGTCGCGGGCGTGCCCACCCATCTGTTCGCCTTCAATGACTACTACCGTCAGAAGAAGGCGGGCCTCGCCGAGACGGAGGGCTCGCTGGAGGAGTTCCTCGCGAGTGACTGGAGCCAGTCCCTGGCGCGAGGCACGGGGTACATCGAGGGTCAGCGGGCGCTGCGCCGCGCGTGGCTGGAGCAACTGGCCCTCAGCCTGGAGCAGCCGCCCCAGGACATGAGCTGGGTGGCTCGTGCATCCCTGTGGATGGAGGACCTCCGCCAGGAGCTGCGGCAGGCGCATCACCAGCGGAGCGAGGACGCCCGGACGGCCCAGGCCGCGGCCCAGGACGCCGAGGCACGTCACCACGCGCTGCTCGCGGACAGCGAGGCCACCCAGGCGCGGCTGCGAGAGCTGGAGTCACGGCGCACGCAGTGGGAGGCGGAGCAACTGGAGCTGACCACCCTGCGCGAGCGGCTCGCCGTGCGCGACGAGGAGCGGGCGGAGCTGTTCACCCTGAAGGAGCAGCTCGCCGCGCGGGAGCAGGAGCTGCGCGCCTTCGCGGAGCGGGAGGAGGAGCTGCGGGCCAGCTACGAGGCCCTGCTCACCACCGAGCCTCCCCTCCGCCACCGGCTGGTGGACGACCTGAATGACCGCCTCATCAAGGCCGGTGGCCCGCGCGCCCACCGCGCCATCAAGCAACTGATGCGGGCCACCGTGAAGTTCGGCAAGTAGCTACGGCGCCGGTGCGTGGGACGAAGCCCCCTTCTTTCCGGAGGGAGGCTGCTGTCCCGCCACCCACGCGTCGACCTTGCGCTCCAGGACGTCCAGCGGCAGCGAGCCCCCCAGCAGCACCACGTCGTGGAACTCGCGAACGTCGAAGCGCGAGCCCAGCGCCTGCTCGGCGCGCGTGCGCAGCTCCTGAATCTTGAGCTGCCCCACCTTGTATGCGAGCGCCTGCCCGGGCCAGGCGATGTAGCGGTCCACCTCGTTGGTGATGTCCAACGCCTGGCGGGGCGCGTTCTCCATGAAGTAGTCGAGCGCCTGCTGGCGCGTCCACTTCTTCGCGTGCATGCCCGTGTCCACGACGAGGCGGACGGCGCGCCACATGTCGTACGAGAGCTGGCCGAACTTGTCGTACGGGTCCGCGTAGAGGCCCAGCTCGTCGCCCAGCGTCTCGCAGTACAGCGCCCAGCCCTCGCCGTAGGACACGTAGTAGCCGTAGCGACGGAACTCCGGCAGCCCCGTCTGCTCGGTGGCCAGGGCCGTCTGGAAGTGATGTCCGGGAACGGCCTCGTGCAGCGTGAGGGGCACCATCTCCCAGAGCGGGCGCGTCTCCGGACGGTAGAGGTTCACGAGGTACGTGCCGGGGCGCGAGCCGTCCGAGGCCGCCGGATAGTAGAAGCCCGTCGTCACGTCGGGCGCCATCGCCTCGGGCGTCGGCTCCACCGCGTAGGGCTGGCGCGGCAGCGTCTTGAACAGGCGCACCAGCCGCGGGTCGATTTGCTTGGCCAGCGCCCGGTAGCGCATCAGCAGCTCGTCGCCGGTACGGGCGTAGAAGCGCGGGTCCGTGCGCAGGAACTGGAAGAACTCCGCGAGCGAGCCCTGGAAGCCCGTCCGCTTCATGATGGCCTCCATCTCCCCGCGGATGCGCTTCACCTCCGCCAGCCCCTGGGCGTGGATCTGCTCCGGCGTCATCGAGGTGGTCGTGTACTTGCGCGCGAAGAAGCCATACATCTCCGCGCCGTCCTGCAACCGCCAGATGCCCACGTCCTCGGGCGCGGCCGGGATGTATTCGGCGGTGAGGAACTGGTGGAAGCGCCGCAGCGCGGGCACCACGCCCTCGCGCACGGCCTTCTGGCCCGCCTCCGCGAGGCGCTGCTGCTCGGCGGCGGGGAGCTTCTTCGGGAAGCGCAGGAAGGGGCTGTAGAAGCCGCTCTTCGTCGGGTCCTCCACCAACTGCCGCTGAATCTGGGGCGGGATGCGCTCGAGGATGACGCGCGGGTGCACCTTCTTCTGGCGCAGGCCCTCGCGCATCAGCGCCACCACCCGGTCCACATAGGTGCCGAAGCCCTGGAGCCGGACGAGCCAGTCCTCGTAGTCCTTCACCGTCTCGAAGCGCAGCGTGTCCGCGAGCTGGTAGGCCGTCTGCACGCCGGGCGGCTGCTTGATTCCCTCCGGCATGCTCCCCATCTGATTCACGGGCAGCAGGTACCAGCCGAAGCGGTGCTCCTCCACCCACGTCTCGTGGTCCTTGCGGAACAGGTCCAGGTTGAGCTGGTCCTCGGCGGACAGCTTCGCGCGCTCCACCTTCTTCAACTTCTCCAGCACCTGGCGCGAGTGCTGATGGTCCGCCTGGATGGCCGCGAGGCTCAGGTCATCCCAGCGCTCGTTCCAGCGACGGTCCCCCTGCACCGACGCGTACGTCGGGCTGTGCTCGAGCTGGTACTGCCAATCCTGCTCGATGAGGGAGCGCAGCAGGGTGGCCGCGTCCGACTTCTTCGCCTCGGCGTCCAGGGACATCATCAGGAAAACCCCCACGGTGGTCAGTCGAAGCCAGTTCACGAGAACAACTCCAGAAGGTCTTCACGGGTGATGGCCGCGGCGCCGGCCGCCTCACTCAAGGCGGCCTCCATCAGCGCGCGCTTCTTGTCCTGGAGCCCGAGGATGCGCTCCTCGACGGTGCCCTGGGACACCAGGCGGTAGACGTTGACCGGCCGTTCCTGGCCGATGCGGTGCGCGCGGTCCGCCGCCTGCGCCTCCACTGCCGGGTTCCACCACGGGTCCACCAGGAAGACGTGGTCCGCCGCCGTGAGGTTCAAGCCCGTACCGCCCGCCTTCAGCGACATGAGCAACACCGGCGGCCCATCCTCGGACTGGAAGCGGGACGTGACATCGCCGCGATTCACGGTGGTGCCATCCAGCCGGTCGAACCCGATGCCCGCCTGCTTCAGCGCCGGCTCGATGAGGTCCAAGAGCGACGTCCACTGGGAGAACACGAGCGCCTTGTGGCCCTCCGACACCGCGGTGTCGAGCGCGTCCACCAGCGTCTCCACCTTCGACGAAGAGGTCGCCTTCTGCCCGGGGACGAGCGCGGGGTGACACGCCGCCTGCCGCAGCCGAAGGAGCGCCTCCAGCGCCTTGAGCACGCTGCCCCCTTCGTTGAGCAGGGCGACCACCTCCTTGCGCGTCGCGGCCATGACGGAGTCGTAGATGGAGCGCTCGCGCTCATCCAGCGACACGTGCATCACCGACTCGATGCGCGGGGGCAGCTCCGGCGCCACGTCCCGCTTGAGCCTGCGCAGCACGAAGGGGCGGATGCGGCGACGCAGGTCCGCGGAGGCCGCCGCGCTGCCCTCGGAGATGGGGCGCGACACCTTCTCCTCGAACTGCCGCCGGCCCCCGAGCAGGCCCGGGTTGGTGAAGTGCATCAAGCTCCACAGCTCGTCCAGCCGGTTCTCCAGCGGCGTACCGCTGAGCGCCAGGCGGAAGTTGGACTTGAGGCCGAACGCGGAGCGCGCCACCTGGCTGTCCGGGTTCTTGATGGCCTGTGCCTCGTCCAGCACCAGGGCCGCCCACTCCTTGGACCCCAGCGCCGCCGCGTCCAGGCGCAGAATCGAGTACGTGGTGAGCGTCACGTCGGCCGCCGGGTCCAGCTCGCGGCCGGGGCCGTGGTAGACGCAGACGCTCAACGACGGACGGAAGCGCTTCAGCTCCGCCACCCAGTTGGGCAGCACGCTGGTGGGGCAGACGACGAGCGAGCGCGGCCCCAGGACGCAGATGGTCTGCAGCGTCTTTCCCAGGCCCATGTCGTCCGCGAGGATGCCGCCCAGCCCCGCGCTCTTGAGGAAGCCCAGCCAGCTCACACCCGTCTGCTGGTAGTGGCGCAGCGACGCGTTGAGGTCCTCGGGCAGCACGGGCGGCGGCAGCTTCTCGAAGCCCTCGACGAGCGGCGCCAGCTTGTCCAGGCCCGGCGGAGGCGGCTGCTCCAGCGTCTCGCACAGCGAGGAGAGCTGCGGCAGCGCGTGGTTCGCGACGCGTCCGTCCGACTGGCGCGCGGCGAGCAGGTCCGCGACGCGCTGACCATGCTTGTCCAGCCACGCGCGCGGCAGGGGCGCCCAGCCTCCCCCCACCAGCGGCACCAGCCCCAGCCCTTCCTGCCACGCCCGGACCACCGCCGCGGCGTCCACCGAGCGGGCCTCGCCGCCCTTGCCACCCTCCACCTGGAACTCGAGCGTGAAGCGCACCTCGGGGATGCCCACCCCGCCCGCGGACTCCACCGTGAGCGACGGGCGCAGCTTCACGTCGGGGCTCACCACCGACGCGCCGTCACCGGCCAGGTCTCCGCCCCACCGCCGCAGCCGGTCCGCCCAGCGCACCATCTCCGGCCCCTGCACCGTCACCCGCCGGCCGGGCACCAGGTTCAGCTCCTCGCGCAAGTCGTGGATGAGCCGCTGCTCCACCGCCTCGTCGCGCAGCGGCACCGCGCCGCGCAGGTACACCATCTTCCCGTTGTCGATTCGCACCGTCGGCGGCGCGCCGTAGACGAGCGTGGGCAGCACGGACAGGCCGGACTCGAGCTGGTTCAGCTCCAGGAGAATGCGCGGCTTGAGCTCGCGGTCGATGGACGGCACGCGCTTCGTGCGCACGTCCACCGGCATCCGGCGGCCCAGCTCCGGCAGCACCTTCGACGTCAGCTCGCCGAGATTCTCCGCGCTGTACGTGCGGACGATGGGGAGATTCTGGAGCCACGGCCCCGTCATGCCCGTCTCCCCCATCCGGGCCAGCGCGTCTCCCACGCGGGCGACGCCAGGGCTCACGACTTCGGACACGCGCGCGTCGCGAGCCACCGTCACCACGAGCTGCCCGCCGCGCTCCTCGACGAGCGCCCGGGGCACCACCACCTCGTCGGGGATGGCGACGGGGCGACCGTCCAACAGGACGTTGCGCGCCTGCACCAGCACCTTGAGGAGCGCGTCGAGCGTCTCCGGGTTGAGCGTGCCGCGCGTGCGCCGCTGCTCCAGGATGCGGTCGGCGAGCAGGTCCGCCTGCTCCACCTGGAGCTTCGCGGCCTGCGCGGGCTTGGCGATATACGACGCGAGGCTGCCGTCCAGCGCCTCTTCCTTGCCGTCCGCGTGGGCCAGCGTGCGCTTGAGCTGGAGGCCGTCCCCCGTGCGCGTGAAGTGATACACGATGCGAGACCAGCGGGTCGCCGCCGTCTCCATGGGCGCGTCCGCCCGCTCCGCCTGCTGGAGCGAGATGGCCGCCGCGACGACGTGCTCACACGGGTCCACGAGGCTGGGGCAGTCACACTCCCAGGCGTCGTCGGCGGGATAGAGGGCCACCGTGAAGGGGACCGGGCGCCCCGCCGAGCGGACCCTCAGCTCCAACTCGCTGTCCGTCTTCGACTGGAGGACCACGGCCCCGTCACGGGCGAGCCCCACCCCCTTGGACCAGAGACCGGGGCGGGCTTCCTTCCGAACGGCTTCGAGCAGTTGGGCGAATGCGGACATGGGAGTCTCGACTCCCTACGCCCCCGGGGTGCGCCGCGCAACGGCGATGCGCACCCCGGCTCCCGGCTCAGTTACAGGTCAGCGTCCAACGGCAGCTATTAGACAGGCATTCCTTGCCATACAGGCAGGTCGCCCCCTTGGCCTTCTTCGGCTGGCACTTGCCGGTGTTGAGCCCCCAACCGCAGTACTGGGAGCTCGAGCAATCGGCCTCCTCGTCGCAGATGCAGGTGCCCGCGATGTTGCACCCGGACGCGGTGCACGCGTCGCTGATGCACTCCTCCTTGAAGCGGCAGGACTCGCCCACCGCCTTGGAGTCCGGCGCGTAGTGCTCACCGCACAGCACCGGGTACGCGGCCTCGCGCGTGCCCTTGTCCACGTAGGTGGCCACGCCCGTGGTGTCGATATCCGCCGCCGCGTCCGCCATGCCCGTGCGCGGATTGGACGCGCGCTCCCACACCTTGAGGAAGGTCTCCGCGGAGCCCGTCAGGCCCGTGGTGTTCGCGCCCACGCGGCCCAGGTCCTTCAGCAAGTCGGGCAGGTAGCCCACGTGCGCGAGGCCGAACTCGTCGAAGCCCGTGCCCAGGCGCGCGGGCCCGGAGACGTTCTGCTGGCGCAGGTGCGCATCCGCTTCCGCCTGGAACGTCGCCGAGCACGCGCCGTTGTTGCCGAAGCGCGGACGCGTCTGCTGGATGAACCCGTTGAGGTCCGCGCCCAGGGCCATGGGGACCTTGAGGCCCTGACGACCGAACTCGACGGCCTGGGCCAGCGAGCGCGTGGAGCCGTGGCAGTTGTTGGCGACACCGGAGCGGGTGTACGCGCGCGTCTCGTCATGCGCGGTGCGCAGGCCGAAGATGCCACCCGTCTGGCGCAGGTAGCGCACCACCCACGCGGGCGTCGTCTTCTCGTCGTTGGCGAGCTTCGGGTTCATCACCTCGCGGAAGTGGCCGTGGGAGATGACCAGCGGGTAGTAGGTGTTCGTCTGGGCGACGGCGAAGGCGTCCTGCAGGCCCTTCTCCGACAGATGGGCCACATCGATGAGCATGCCCTTGCCCATCATCGTCTGGAGCAGGGCCTTGCCGTCGGCGGTGAGACCCTTGGTGTTGCGGCAGTTGCCGGCCGCGTCGCGGTACACGTCGAAGCCCAGCGTCATGGTGTCCGTCGTCACGCCGCAGTCGGTGTCGATGTGGCAGTTCTCCGTGAACTGCGCGGCCTGGAAGATGGGGTTGTGCAGCGCCGCGCCGCCGAAGCGGTTGTCCAACTGGTGCACCGGCTGGAGCGAGCGGACACCCAGGGAGTGGAAGCGGTCCAGCTCCGTGCGCCAGTCCTTGGTGCCGAACAGCTTGCTCGTCTCGATGGAGAGGACAATGGCCAGCTTGCCCGCGGCGATGATGTTGCGCGCGTGCGACGGCGTCAGGGCGATCTCCGCCCAGTCGGTGCGCGCGTCGAAGGCCCGCGCCATCTGGAGCTGCAGCTCCACGTCCGCCATCTCGTCACAGGGCCGGGAGATGTTCTGGTACGGCAGCGCCTTGCAGAGGAACTCGTTGCTGACCAGCGACACCATGACCAGGGACATGCCGCCCTGGTGCGCCTGCCGCAGCCACCCTTCCCACGCCTGCTGATGCGCGATGGTGTCCCAACGCGGCCACTGGGTGTTGACCGACATGCGCCCCAGGTGGATGCCCGTGTCGCCCTCGGTGCCCTCGATTTTACCGATGAACTCCGAGCCCACCGCGCCGCCGATGCCGAAGAGCGCCGCGAGCAGCGGGTTGCCGCTCAGGTCCACGCCGGGGCACAGGTTCAGCAAGTTGCTCAGGTCCATGCGCACCCGCGCGTGGTCGCTCTCCGGCAGACCGCCGTCACAGCTCGTCAGCGAGCCGGTGTGGCTGCCATGGAACCACCCGCCGCCGAACGCCTCCTCCGCGAACATGTGGTGGTGCAGCTCCGCGAAGCCCGGCGCGGCCAGGGGCTGTGACTGGACCTCGGGGGCGGGCGCGACAGGGGCCTCACCCTCCTGCACGGGGCCACACGCGAGCCCGAGACAGAGGGTGAGAGGAAGGAGGGCCAGGGATGCCTGGCGCCGACGATGCTGGGACATGAACATGGAGGAGATTCCTTCTGAATGTGCGCGGACGGACGGCTCCGTCTTCGCCAGGGGGGAGGATACTCCCCGCACGACGGGCATATCGAGCAATCCCCGCCCACCGTGACACAGCGTTTTCAGAGGACGCCGCTGTGCGTCACGAGAAAGCCGCCGGCCTGGAAGCGACGGGCTCGCACCCGCGATGCCAGAGCCATCCTGATACGATTGTCCCTGCTCACGGCGTCCCGCACTGGCGCGAGGACGACTGGAGCCTCGATGGAGCCGTCATGTCCCTGCGCCGTGTCCTTCCGTGGAGCCTCGCCCTCTTCTTGTCGTTCACCACGGCCGTCTCCGCCGAGCCGGCCGCCAGCGAAGCCGCTCCGATGGAGTCCAGCGAGGAGCTCCGCGCGGAGACGAGCGAGCCCCAGGACGCGGCCAGCCTCGTCTGTGTCGCGGTCCGGTGCTCGACGGTGAGCGAGTGCTGGGCCGCGTGCCCCGGCGCGAGCAGCGTGAGCTGCGTCGCCAATGGGTGTCGCTACACCCTGCCTGGCGGAGGTGGCGGTGGTGGGGGTCCGACGTGCCCGTTGACGCGGTGCAGCGACGACTCCGACTGCGTGTGCAAGGGGCAACAGGGCTACTGCGAAACCCGCGCCTGCCGGTACTGAAGTCAGGGGGTTCCTTGGGCCGTCATCGCGGCGGCCCGAGGCCTGGCTGTATCCTCGCGCCGCACCAGGGACGCAAACCGCCGTCCGGTGCGCCACGAGGGCTTATGCACCTGGACGAGTACACGCGATACGACGGGATGGGGCTGGCGGAGCTGGTGCGTCGCAAGGAAGTGACTCCGGCGGAGCTGACGCAAGCGGCGCTCGACGCCATCGCCCGCGTCAATCCGAAGCTGAACGCGGTCATCGATGTCCGGGAAGCGGACGCGAAGAACGCCGTGCAGCAGGGGCTTCCGCAGGGGCCCTTCACGGGCGTGCCGTTCCTCATCAAGGACCTGGCGCTGCACGCGGCGGGCGTCCCGACGGACCTGGGGAGCCGGCTGACGAAAGGCCTGATGCTGCCGTTCGACAGCTTCCTGATGGAGCGCTTCCGTCGCACGGGCGTGGTGTTGCTGGGACGGACGAACACGCCGGAGTTCGGCAACAACGCGACGACGGAGCCGGTGCTGCATGGGCCCACGCGCAACCCTTGGGACCTGGGACGCAGCCCTGGCGGCTCCAGTGGAGGCTCGGCGGCGGCGGTGGCGGCGGGCATCGTTCCGGTGGCCCATGGCAATGACGGCGGCGGCTCGCTGCGCATTCCCGCGGCGCTCTGCGGCGTCTTTGGTCTGAAGCCCACGCGCGGACGCAACTCCATCGGGCCCAACTCGGGAGAAGCCATCAACGGCCTGGGTATCGAGCATGTGGTGACGCGCTCGGTCCGCGACAGCGCGGCCATGCTGGATGCCACGCAAGGGCCCGCGGTAGGCGACCCGCACCACGCGCCGCCGCCGGAGCGGCCCTACCTGGAGGAGGTCCGACGGGGGCCGGGGAAGCTGCGCATCGCCATCTCCAGGAAGGCGGCCTCCGGCGTCCCCGTGAGTCCCGACAGCGTCGCGGCGGTGGAAGACGTGGCGAAGCTGTGCGCCTCGCTGGGGCACGACATCGTCGAGGCGGAGCCTGTCTATGACAACGAGGCCCTGCTGGAGGCCCTCGTGACGGTCTGGTCCTCCTCCAACGCATTCCTGGTGCAGATGCTGAGCACGGCCTTGGGGCGCACCGTGGGCCCGGACACGCTGGAAGCCTCGACGTGGGCGGCGGTGGAGCATGGCCGCGCGCTGAAGGCGACGGACCTCCAGGCGGCGTTCGCGGTGTTCAATCAGGTGAGCCGCGCGGTGGGCGCGTTCCACGCGAACCATGACCTGCTGCTGACGCCGACGACGGCGGGGCCGCCCTACCTGCTCGGGGAGATGGACTCCAACAAGCCCAGGAGCGCGGGCGAGTGGTACCGGTTCGTGTTCTCCCTGATTCCCTTCACCGCGCTCTACAACGTGACGGGACAGCCGGCGATGTCCGTGCCGTTGCACTGGAATGCGCAGGACCTGCCCATCGGCGTCCAGTTCGTGAGCCGCTTCGCGGACGAGGCCACCTTGTTCCGGCTCGCCGGACAGCTCGAGGAGGCGCGCCCGTGGTCCGTGCGCCGGCCTCCGGTGCACGCGGCGCGCGACGTGTGACACATCTCTGAGCAGCGCTGAGCCTCCTGCCGGAGAGAGGCTCAGCGCGGCAGCGGCAGGTATCGACCGAGCCCATCCATGACCAGGCTCTCGATGCGCAGCACCGTGCGCTTCGGACCGACCTCCAGCCTGTCGAACTTCGTGAGGATGGAGAGGAGCGGCTTCTCCCGCCTTCGCTCTCGAATCTCCGACCAGGGAATGAACAAGGGCGGATGGAAGGGAGTGCGGACGGGAATCATCGAGACGTAGAGGCCATCCTCGTCCACGCCCACGGTGAGCGAGTTCTTGTAATAGACCCAGCCCATCTTCCCCGTGACGCCGCCGATGGCGCCCCTCGGCATGGGCTCATCCGTGCGGAACCTCCGCGCGAGCCAGAACCAGCCTCCTGTCATTGACGCGTTGAGCGCCGTGGCCAGCAGGCCCACCGCTATCAGGGGAATGGCCAGCCAGAATGGAATGGAGGTCGCGGCCAGCAGGAACAGGGATTGAGCCTCCATCGAAGTCACTCCATCGGACGAGGCGCACGCGCCCAGAGCACATCCCAGATGGACGCGGGGGAAGAAAATCCAGGCAATATCAGCCGGACCAGCACCTCGGTGGCAGCCACCTGGGCGCCCTGACTCCGTGCCTCCGCGAACAAGCTCCGGAGCAGTGCGGGGCCATCCACATACACCGCGGACAAGAGCCCGGACTCCCCCACTGGAGCCGGAGGCGAGACCTCCGGGTCCCGAGGTTTCAAGCCCCAGACCTTGAGCACATCGCTGTACAGCTCATCCAGGTCATACAGCGGCACGTGAAGGCCCAGCGCGCCGCATGGGCAATCCCAGCCGAAGCTCCGGGCCAGCATCCCACCCGACTTCAGCATCCGGCCCCGCGCGGCCTCGCCACAGAGGCCACACTTCACGGGCCCCACTTCGCCTGTCAATTCGGACCTGGCGTCAAAGGTGATATCGAGCGCTTCCATTCAGTTCACGGGGGGCAGGTAGGAGTCGAGGGGCTCCGTCACGGAGGCCCGGAGTTGAATCCGGGTGGAGTGCTCCCCGGCCCGAAAGCTGTCGCTCTTCATGAAGAAGAACGACGTGATTTCCCTGTCATGAATCTCCGACCAGGGGATCCTCAGTGGCGGATGAAAGGGTCGGAAGATGAGATTCGGCACCAGGTAGAGCCCTTGCTCATCGCCCCCCACGGCAAGACAGTTCTTGTAGTCGACCCAGCCGATCTTCCCCGAGGTGAAGTTTCGCATGGAGCTCGGGGCAGGCCCGTCCGCACGGAACTGCCTCGCGAGGCCATGCCAACCACTCACCCACGAAGCCACGCGCATGGCTGACGCGCCTGCCACGACAAGCAGGAGCGTGGCTCCCCAAGGGTGCGTCTTGACCAGGAGGTCGAGGAAAGGTGAGTGCATGGCATCGGTCCTAAGTCGCCAGGGTCACCCCTGAAAGCTCCTCGCGCACCCGAAACAGCGGAGCACACGCTGCGCCTGAACCGCCCCGGGCGTCAAAGCCAAGGTCGAGCACATCTGACAATGCGTCGGAGGAAGATATGCGCTGTAGGCCTCCAACACGGAGGCCTGGAGCTTCACCCGAATGCGCTGTGGCCCCACGCGAAAGGTGTCCAGCTTCATGAAGAAGGGACCCCTCCCGCGATTCCTTTCATGAAGCTCCGACCAGGGGATGCGCAGCGGAGCACGCGAGCCCCCGAGCAGGAGCGCCGGCGCCAGGTAGAGGCCCCGCTCGTCGCCTCCCACGTCGAGGACCTGGCTGGCCCCCATCGAGCCCACCTGCCCCCATGCCTCGGTCTGCATCGAATCCGGCTGGGTGCCCTCGGACAGGTAGTGACGTTCCAGGGCCGACCAGCCGTCGCGGAAGCGAAGGACCAACGACACGAGCACGCACACCATGGCGAATCCGGCCACGAGCGCGGGGACCATCTCTGGAGGAAGAGCGGGCATGATGGAGAACTCCTCAAGTCGCCAGGGTCAGCCGCGAAAGCGCCTCGCGCAGTCGTTCGGGAATCGCCGTGGACTTGCGCGTCTGTCGGTCCACGAAGACGTGCACGAAGTGCCCGTGGGCCGCCGCTTCCGTCTCCCCTTCCTTGAAGATGCCAATCCCATACGTCACCGAGCGCGTGCCCAGCTTGTCCACGCGCAGCCCCGCCCGCAGCGCGTCCGGGTAGGCGAGCGGCGCGCGGTAGTGACACTTCGACTCCACGACGAGCCCGATGACGGAGCTGCCGTGGATGTCCAACCCGCCCTCGTGGATGAGGAAGTGGTTCGCCACCGTGTCGAAGTAGCTGTAGTACGTGACGTTGTTGATGTGGCCGTAGACGTCGTTGTCCATCCACCGCGTGGTGATGGGCAGGAAGTAGCGATAGCGCTCGGCGGTCTCGACCTCACTCACGGCTTCACCCTCCCCACGGCTACCAGTACCCCAGCGCCTGCTGGAACAGCCCACCCAGCACGGGCCGGGTCATCTCTCGCGGAGCATTCTGCAAGAGCCGCTGCTGGGGGAAGGCCCCCTCCGTCAGCGCCGCCACGTCCGCCTCGGTGTATCCAACTCCGCCCAGGCCGTTCGGCATCCCCACCGCGCGCATGATGCGGATGAGCGTGTCCGCCAGCACCTTGCCCGCGTCCTTCGGCCCCGCGCCCCGAGCATCCGCGCCCAGCCACGTCGCGGCCTCCAGGTGACGCTCCGGGCTCTCCTCCGCCGTGTAGCGGAACACCGCCGGCGCATTCAGGATGACCGCCATTCCATGGGGCACGAGCGGCTCGTCCTGGGGATAACCCGTGGGCCTGAACTCGCGCACCAGCCCCGCCACCGCGTACGCCATGCCGTGGGGCGCATGCACTCCGGCGTTGCCAAAGGCGATTCCCGCCAGCGTCGCCGCCCACATCAACTGCTCGCGCGCCTCGTGGTCCCCCGCGTCCTTCACGCCGCGCTCCAGATACAGCCCCATCAACCGCAGGGCCTCACGACACCCCAGGTCGCTCCACGGGTTGGCCCCCTGGCTCATCGGCCGAAGGCTGGGACGCGGAGGCGCGGGGCGCCGCACGTACGGCCGCGCCGTATAGGACTCCAGCGCATGGGAGAGCACGTCCAGCCCGCTGGCGGCCACCACCTCACCCGGCAGCGTGGCGGTGCAGTCCGGGTCCACCAGCGCCTCGGTGGGACGCAGCGCGTGCGAGGCGATGCCCGTCTTCGCACCCAACGAGAGCAGGTCGAAGATGGTGATGCCCGTCACCTCGCTGCCCGTCCCCGACGTCGTGGGGCAGGCGATGTGCGGCTTGAGCGGCCCCGGCACGGGACGCCCGTCGCCCACGGGGGCATTCACATAGGTCAGGAAGTCGGTGGGCCACGTCGCATAGAGGTTCGCCGCCTTGCACGTGTCGATGACGGAGCCGCCACCGAGAGACACGTAGCCATCCGGGCGCAGGTCCGCGGCGAACCGCACCGCCTCCAGGAAGGAGCGGTCCGTGGGCTCGACGCGACATTCCGTGAAGACACCGACGTCGAGTCCCGCCGCGACCAACGAGGCCCGCACCTTCTCGAAGTGCGGCAGCCGCGCCACGCACGCGTCCGAGAACAACGCCACGCGCTTCATGCCGAGCGCCCGGGCCCGCTCGCCCACCTCCTCCAGACACCCTCGCCCGAAGGTGACGCGCGACGCATCCATCGTGAAGGCGGAGTCACACCCCTCCCCCACCGACTGGTAGTGGCAACAGCCAAAGCCCATGACAGTCCTCCCACGCCGGTTCCCGCCGCAATCTAGCGTGGGTGGGAGGAAGAACGGGCGACATCCGCCCCCACCGCGCTCAACAGTCGTAGTCCGGGGGCGTACCGCCATCCTCGACGAGCACGGGCGCGGGCCCACCCTGCTTCGCGAGCGACTCCCCACAGTCCAGCGAGGCCTCACCGGAGAGCGTGCGATACAGCACACACGACGCCCGCTCGACGAAGAACGCCTGACGCGGCCAGTCCGGACCGCGAGCCGCGAGGATGGCCACCGCGTAGTGCCCACCGTCCGGCAGCCGCACCAGCCCCACCTCGTTGAGTACGTTGTAGCGCGAGTCGTCCGAGCAGCACCCCGGAGGCAACCAGCCCCCCTTGTGCTTCATCGACGCGCGCGCCTTCGCCGGCAGGAGCGTCCCCAGCCAGCCGCCACAGCCCTCGCGAGGCGTCAGCTCCATCCACGCGAGCAGGCGCGAGGTGGGCTTGGGCTTCAGCAGCTCGCCGCCACTCAAGCGCTGGAGGAAGGTCACCGCGTCCGCCGCGCAGAGGTAGTTGTCATTCCCCATCGCCTGGGGCGAGTTCGTCGCGCGACGCGGCTTGCCGTAGTTCCACTTCGTCAGCGCGGTGTTCTTCACGTCCAGCGAGCGCAGGTAGTCGTTGATGGCGTCCGGCCCCCCCACCAGGTCGATGAGCGCCCCCGAGGCCTCGTTGTCGGAGGTGCGAAAGACCTTCTCCGCCAGCGGCGCCACCTTCGACTCCTCGGCCTTCTTCAAGGCCGCCGCCACCCAGAACACCTTCGCCGAGCTGGCGGAGATGTGCGGCACCGTGTCGGAGAAACCCGCGTACTCACCGGTGCGCAGGTCCTTCACCGCGATGGCCACGTCCGAGCCCGGCGCCAGCCGCGCGGCCTCCGCCGCCAGGGAATCGACGACGGCCCGGAGGGGCTCGCGCTTGAGGCTTCCAGCGGCCGGAGCCGCCGCCAGGGCACTGCCCAGCCAGAGCCAGGACAGCCAGACGACTCCCACCCAGCCACGCGGCGCGAACCCCTTGTGCATCATCGTCCTCCAGGCAGTGCGGCCCCCGAGGTGGACGCCGCGCCCGCGACGAAGGCGCCCAGGTCATACGGGACGCCCAGCCGGGAGACTCCCTCGTAGTCGAAGGCCACCACGCCCGCCAGGGGCACCCCGACGTCCACGGCGGGTGACGTCGATGACAGGATGCACGCGGGTTCGGTGCGGCTGATTTCCGCCGAACAAGCCCTGGCGGCGGAGCGGACCGATTCGCCTCACACGTGCGACGACAGACAACGACGGCCCCCCGTTCCGCCGTGCCTCCAAGGCGAGCGGCACGACGGAACGGGGGCCTTGTGCTTCGAAGCTACTTGGCCAGCTCGGCCACGAAGGCCGCGGCGAGCTTGGAGAACTTGAGCGCGTGATTGGCCGTGCCACCGGACTTGGCGATGGTGTCACCCGTCGTGTGGATGTAGGGATTGCCCTGGCTGACGACCGCCTCATGCGGGATGGAGGCCGCGAAGCCCGCGTTCGTCCACGACGCGTGGTCCGAGCACGCGTAGCCGCACGTGGTGTTCACGTGGGAGATGGTCGTGCTGAAGTACGTGGCGATGAGGTTGCGCAGGAACGTGTTCTGCGCGGAGTTGGTGTAGTCGGTGACGATGCCCACGTCGGCCGACGTGCCCCGGTAGTTGGTCATGTCCAGTTGGAGCACGCCCACCACGTTGATGCCGTTGTTCTTGTGGTACGCGGCGATCTCCTTGGAGCCGCGCAGGCCGACTTCCTCGGCCGCGTAGCCCATGAACTTCACCGTGCGCTGGGGCCGGTAGTTGCAGGCCACCGCCGCCCGGATGACCTCCGTGAAGGAGGCGATGCCGGAGGCGTTGTCATCCGCGCCGGGCGCCGTGCTGCCGGAGGAGGTCGAGTCCAGGTGGCCACCCACCACGACGACTTCGTTGGGCAGCGTGGTGCCCCGGATGGTGAGGATGACGGAGGGCTGCGCCCAGGCGGCGTGCGTGAAGAGCTCCGTGGTGATGTCCGTGCGGCCGGAGGCCAGCGTCGCCCAGCGGCTGCGCAGCCAGTTCGCCGCGCTCACGCCCGTGGTCGACGTGTAGTAGCGCGTGGTGTACGCGGCCAGCGAGTTGATGGTGCTGCGGACGTTCGCCTCCGTCACCGCGTTGGCCATGCAGTTGACGGCGGCGGCGTTGTCGATGGTGTAGGTGATGAGCTCCTGCGAGGGCACCAGGGGCTCGGGGACCAGCGACTGCTCCGCCTCGTCACGGCTCTCGAACGTCACGAAGCCCGCACAGCGGTTGAACTGGTCGTGCATGATTTCGGCGATGCGCGACAGCTGCGACTCGCGCACCGGAATCACCACCACGTCCTCCTTCGACATCGAGGGCGCGGGGGCCTTCCAGCCTTCGCGCACGAAGGCCTCGGAGAGGGGGGCCAGGGCATCCGAGCCCAGCGAAATCCACAGCTCTTTGTCCTCGGCTTCGGCGAAGGCCGCGGTGGGGCTCAGCAATAACAGGGCAAACGGAATCAACCGCTTCATGGCAGCGCTCCTCGGTGGAATGGATGGTGCGTCGCGGATCACCGCGGGCGGCCGCATCTCGCGGCCTCCGCGTGTGGTCCCCAGGACGCGCGCAATGCCAGCCCGCGCGCATCGACGGAGACGGACCGGCACTTTCCGCTTTTCCAGTGAATCCCCGCAACTGATACCGCCCTCCGGGACGAGAAATAAGTGTCCACGGGGCAACAGCGTCAGTCTGTCCGGTTGCGTCACCCTCCTGAACCCACAGGAGCCCCTACCGGGGCGGCGGCCCTCAGCCCCCCGAATGCCCGGCCAGGGCGGCCAGGCCCGGGCGGACGGCGTCGGTGGCGGACTCACCCTCGGCGAGGCTCGCCTCGGTGCGCACCATGGGCAGGCCGTGAGGCTGGGCGCGAAGGAAGGCCATCAACTTCTCGCGCACCAGGCACCGCAAGTCGAAGGCCTTGCCGGAGTCCGCCGCGCTCACCAGCGCGCGCAGCTTCATGGTCCGCTCGGAGAGGTCCGTCACCTGCAGCCCCTGCACCTTGCCGTCCCAGAGGCCGTTGGACTCCTGCTCCAACACGCGCTTGAGCTCCGCGCGCACCGAGGGCACGTCGGTGCGGAAGTCCACGTACAGCTCCGCGGTGCCCAGGATTTCGGGCGACACCTTGCTCCAGTTCTGGAAGGGCTTCTCCAGGAAGTGGCCCATGGGAATCACCAGCCGGCGCAGGTCCCACACCTTGATGACGACGTAGGTGAGCGTGATTTCCTCCACCCACCCCCACTCGTTCTCCACGATGACGGTGTCGCCGATGCGGATGGGCTGGGTGATGGAGAGCTGGATGCCGGCGAGCAGCGTGGAGATGGACTTCTGCGCCGCGAGGCCGATGAAGAGGCCGGCGATGCCCGCGGAGGCCAGCAGCGACACGCCCACGTTGCGCACCGCCTCGAACTGGAGCAGCAGCAGCGACGCGACGATGAGCACCACCGCCACTTCAATCACGCGCCGCAGCACCGACAGCTGCGTGCGCAGCCCGCGCGCGCGGGCCACGTTGCCCCCCTTCTCCTCGCGCACCACCGTCTGCTCCACGAAGCCCGCGGCCAGCTTCACGAAGCGCAAGAGGAACCAGCCCACCGCGGCCAGTCCCACCGAGCGGGCCACCAGCTCCACGCCGAGCTTCGCCACCGGCGGCAGCTTCAGCGCCCACAGTCCGGAGGCCACCAGCACGACGAAGAGCAGGTAGCGCACCGGCCCTCGCGCGGACGCCGCGAGCTGGTCATCCCAGCCGGACTTCGTCATGGACGTGGCCCGGTCCACCAACCGCAGCACCATCCACTCCACACCCCGCCCCAAGAGCCACGCCCCGGCCACCAGCACGCCCAACCCCGCCCACTGCCACAGCTCCAATCCACCCCAGGAGCCCTCCGGCACCGGCACGGGCAACGGTGGCGCGGTCCCCGCCGCCGCCTCTGTGGGCGCGGCGGACAGCAACGACAGCAGGGTGCTTGAACGAACCATGGCTCGGACCTCTCGTGGCGGGACGCGTGCGAGCGGGAGCGCACCGGACGGTGTGCCCTCGCGGATGCCTCCACCCTCGGGTGAAAGTTTGAGGTCAAACCTACTAGCGGTATGCGCCGGTTCGGTCCAGCAACTTCTCCGGGCCTGGGTGCCCCACGGCCCACGGGGCACGAAGCGCGACGGCGAGCGAGCTACGGCTTGCCCGTCGGCGCGGGGGGCGTGGGCTTGGGGAGCCGAGAGATGTGGCTCGCGGCAATCCGCCAACGCCCTTCCCGCTTGATGAGCGTGTCGGTGAAGCGGAAGTCCGCCTCGAAGGTCGAGCCGCCGGAGACGCCCTTGACGGAGGTGATGCCAATCACCACCGCGGTGTCGCCGTAGAAGCGGACCTTCATGTCGTGGTTGCGGAAGACCTCGTAGCGAGGCTCCTTCGCGCGGACCTCGGCCAGGGTGGCGGCGCGGTCCGTCACGTTCCCCGCCGAGTCCATCTGGGTGAAGCCGTCCGCGAGGAAGCCCTCCAGGAAGGCGCCGTCACTCTTCCGGAAGGCCTCACATGCGGCCTGGAGTCCATCCAGCACCGCCTTCTCCTCCCCACTCGGAGAGGCCGCGACGGAGGGAGAGGACAGCGCGAGAACCACGAGCGTGAGCATCGACTTGAGCATGGAGGGCCCTCCTGGGAAGGCCCCTGGCGTACAGGGGATGGCTCCTGCTGTCGAACCGTCGTTGCGCCGTGAAGTCCAGGCGTCGCTCAGTCGTCGCTCGAGGCCCGCTGACGCAGCACGAGCAGCCTGGGCTCGGTCATGTCCTCGATGGCGTACTTCACGCCCTCGCGTCCCAGCCCGGAGCCCTTCACGCCCCCGTAGGGCATGGTGTCGACGCGGAAGCTCGGCACGTCACCCACCACCACACCGCCGACCTCCAGTTCGTCCCACGCCCGCATCGCGCGCGACAAATCGTTGGTGAAGAGGCCGGCCTGCAAGCCGTAGCGGCCCTCGTTCACCATGCGAAGGGCCTCGGTGAAGGACGTGAAGGGCTGGAGCAACACCACGGGCCCGAAGGCCTCCTCCGCGCAGAGCGGCTCGTCGGCGGGCACGTTCTCCACCACCGTGGCCTCCAGCATCGCGCCCTTTCGGCCACCGCCCGTGAGCACACGAGCCCCCCGCGCCACCGCGCCCTGAATCCAGCCTTCGAGCCGCCGTGCCGCGGTCTCGTCAATCATGGGACCGAGCGTCGTCGCCTCGTCCCGGGGATTGCCCGCGCGCAGTGCCCGGGCCCGCGTGACGAGCCGCTCCTTGAGCGCGTCGTAGTGCGACACGTGCACGAGCACGCGCTGCACGGAGATGCAGCTCTGCCCCGATTGGAAGAAGGCCCCGTGCGCCACCCGGTCGGCGATGACGTCCAACGAGGCGCCGGGCTCGCGGTCCACCACGCAGGCCGCATTGCCGCCCAGCTCCAGCACCACCTTCTTGCGTCCGGCGCGGGCCTTGAGGTCCCAGCCCACCTTCTCCGAGCCGGTGAACGACAGGAGCTTGAGCCGCTCGTCCTCGATGAGCGGGCCGATGTCCGCGAGCGAGGGGGTGATGACGGAGAAGGCGCCTTCGGGCAGGGCCGTCTCCGCGAGCACCTCCGCGAGCAGCATCGCGCTCACGGGCGTGCGGTCCGACGGCTTGAGGATGAAGGGGCACCCCGCGGCGATGGCGGGAGCGACCTTGTGGGCCACGAGGTTGAGCGGGAAGTTGAAGGGAGTGATGAGGGACACGGGCCCCACCGGCACGCGACGGGTGAAGCCCCGGTAGCCCTCCGCGCGCGGCGACACTTCCAGGTCCATCACCTCGCCACCACCGCGCACCGCCTCCTCGGCCGCGGCCTTGAAGGTCTCGATGAGGCGCGTGACTTCTCCCCGGGCGTCGCGCAGGGGCTTGCCCGCCTCGATGCAGAGCACCTGGGCCAGCTCCTCCGCGCGCTCCTGGAAGCGGCGCACGCAGTGCTCCAGCACGGCCTGACGCGCGTGGGCTGGCAGCTTGCGCATGGGCTCGGCGGCGCGCACCGCCGACGCGATGGCCTCCTCCACGGCGGCGGCGTCCGCGAGCGCGACGCGCGTCACCACCTCCCCGGAGAACTTGTCGACGACGGGAAGGGCCGCGTTGGGTTGGCGGGGCCGGTTCGCCAGATAGTACGGGTAGCGTTCAGCCAACATGGAGCACCTCGATGTCCTTGTCCCCGACGCCGAGCGCGCGGGTGTTGTCCGAGTAGTCGATGGGCAGGTCGATGACATGCACGCCGCCCGCCTCGAGGCTGCGCGCCAGCGTGGCGCCGAACTCCGACGCGCTCGTGGGCCGGTGGCCCTTGGCGCCGTAGGCCTCCGCGTAGCGGACGAAGTCGGGGTTGCCCAGGGCCATGCCGAAGTCCGGCAGGCCCATCTCCCCCTGCTTCCAGCGAATCATTCCGTAACCATCGTCGCGCACGACGATGACGACCAGGTCCAGGCCCAGGCGCACCGCCGTCTCCAGTTCCTGCGAGTTCATCATGAACCCACCGTCTCCGCAGACGGCGACCACCTTGCGACGAGGATTCACGAGCTTGGCGGCAATCGCGGACGGCAGCCCCGCGCCCATCGTCGCCAGCGCGTTGTCGAGCAGCAGCGTGTTGGGCCGCCGCGTGCGGTAGTAGCGGGCGAACCACAGCTTGTACATGCCGTTGTCCAGGCAGACGATTCCGTCATCCGGCAGCGCGCGGCGCACCTCGGCCACCAGCCGCGCGGGGTAGATGGGGAAGCGGTCATCCGCGAAGCCCTTCGCGAGCTGCGCCTCCAGTCCGGCCCGAGCCTTCTCGAACGGCGCGAAGTCCCAGTTCGTGCGCGAGCCCAGCCCCTCGGCGATGCGCCACACGGCGTTGGCGATGTCGCCCGTCACCTCCAGCTTCGGGAAGTAGACCGGGTCGACCTCCGCCGAGGAGAAGTTGAGGTGAACGACGGCGCGGCGGCTGTCGCGCATGACGAAGGGCGGCTTCTCGATGACGTCATGGCCCACGTTGATGATGCAGTCGGAGGCTTCAATCGCGCGGTGGACGAAGTCGCCGTCGGACAGCGCGGCGGTGCCCATCCACAGCGGGTGGGACTCGTCGACGACGCCCTTGCCCATTTGAGTGCTGGAGAAGGGAATGCCCACCCGGTCCACGAGGACGCGGAGCATCTCCGACGTGAGCTTCCGGTTGGCGCCCGCGCCAATCATCAACAAGGGACGCTTCGCGGAGGCGATGGTCTCCACGGCCTGGGCGATGGAGCTCTCGTCCGCCACGGGCCGTCGCCAGGCGCTGGGGGCCAGGAGCGAGGCCTCGGTGGAGTCACGCGCCACGTCCTCGGGCAACTCCAGATGCGTGGCGCCGGGCCGCTCCTCTTCGGCGCGTCGGAAGGCCTCGCGCACCGCCGACGGGATGTGCTCCGCGGAGACGAGCGTGCGCGTCTGCTTGGTGAGCGGGCGCATCATCCCCACCACGTCGACAATCTGGAAGTGGCCCTGCTTGCTCGCCTTGATGGGCTTCTGCCCGGTGAGCATCACCATCGGCATGGCGCCGAGCTGCGCGTACGCGGCGGGTGTGACGAGGTTGGTGGCGCCCGGCCCCAGCGTCGCCAGGCACACGCCCGCGCGGCCCGTCAGCCGCCCCCACGTCGCCGCCATGAAGCCGGCCGCCTGCTCATGTCGGGTGACGACCAGGCGCAGGCCGGAGGCGCGCATCGACTCCAGCAGGTCCAGGTTCTCCTCTCCGGGGAGTCCGAAGACGCAGCGCACGCCCTCCGCTTCGAGTGCTTTGACGAACAGGTCCGAGGCCTTCATCGCAGTCCTTCCTTCCGTGACAAGGGAGGTTCTACGAGCCAGGGTCGATTCGTACATTCGTTTGTTCACATGGAGTCGATAGGTGTCATCTATGATGGCCCCATGGAGCTCCGGCACCTGCGCTACTTCACCGCCGTCGCCGACACGCTGCACTTCGGCCGTGCCGCGCGGCGGGTCCATGTCTCCCAGCCCACGCTGTCGCAGCAGATCCGCCAGCTCGAGGAGGAGCTGGCCACGCCGCTCTTCGAGCGCGCGCGGACCGGAGTGCGGCTGACACAGGCCGGGGAGTTGTTTCGCACCTACGCCTCGCGGGCCTTGGAGGACGTGGATGCGGGGCGGATGGCGGTGGGCGCGCTGCGGGGGTTGGCGACAGGCGCGCTGCGCGTGGGTTATCCGCCGAGCATGCGGGGCCTCGTGGTGCCGGCGCTGGCCTCGGTGCTGCGTCGCCACCCGGGGCTTGTGTTGAGCGCGGAGGAGGCGGTGGTGCGGCGGCTGGAGCGGCGCCTGGCGGATGGAAGGCTGGACGTGGGGCTGGGGTATTCGCCGGCCCGCTCGCCGGACCTGGACACCGAGCCGGTGTTCGACAGCCGGCTCGCGCTCGTGGTGTCGCGAGGGCATGCGCTCGCGTCGGCGGAGTCGGTGGGGGCGCGTCAGCTCGCGAGCGAGCCGTTCGCCCTGCTCTCTCCAGGGCTGCGCGTGCGCTCGCGCGTGGATGCGTACTTCGCGACGCTGCGACTGTCTCCGCGCATCGCGCTCGAATCGAACGCGGTCGCCACGGTGCTGGCCATCGTCCGCGCGGGCCTGGCCGTCACGGTGCTCCCCGAGCCCCGGCTCGCGGACGTGGAGCGACTGGTGGTGAAGCGACTGGCGCCCGCGCCCCGCTCGGAGCTGGCCGCCCTCCTCTGGCGCAAGGGCGCGCCCCGCGCTCCCGCCGCCGAGCTGTTCGCCTCCGAGGTCCACACTCGCGCGAAAGAAACCGGCGACTGAGTGGAGCCACTTCAACGCACAACCAGATGGTTGACTGTCACGATGCCATCGCTATGCTCAACGAAACGGTTGAACGTCGTCCGGATGTCCCGTGGCGACGCACTCCATTCCCGAGGGAACGATGCGAATCCCCTTCTGCAGTCTGTTCGTCGATGACCAGGAAAAGGCGCTCAAGTTCTACACGGAGAAGGTGGGCTTCGTGGAGAAGGTGAACGTCCCGGCGGGGGGGGCGCGGTGGATAACGGTGGTCTCCGCCGAGGACCCCGAAGGCACCCAGCTCGTCCTGGAGCCGAACCAGCATCCAGCGGCGGCGACGTACCAGAAGGCGCTCGTCGCCGACGGCATTCCCGCCACGGCGCTCATGTCCTCGGACATCCAGAAGGACTATGAGCGCATGAGCGCGCTGGGCGTGGTGTTCCGGCAGAAGCCCATCCAGATGGGGCCCGTCATGGGAGCCATCTTCGAAGACACCTGTGGAAACCTCATCATGCTCAACCAGGTCTGAGACAGGGCTCCGGGGGCGCACGTCGCGCCCCCGAGAAGGCCAGGCCATGGCAGCATCGCGACGATGAAGCGAATCGTCGTCCCTCTCTTGTTGCTCGGCACCGCTTGCCACGCTCCATCCACGAGGCCGCGTGTCTATGCTGCCACGTCCATGGAGGAGTTCATGAACGTAGGGGACCCAGAGGGACCTCTCGACAAGGACTCGATACGGCGAACCATCCATCTGAATCGCGGGCAGATCGTGACCTGCTACCGGCATCACCAGGTCGACCTCCCTGCGACGGGGGGCAAGGTCGTCATCCGCTTCGTCATCGCGACGAACGGCACGGTGTCGGAAGCAAGGGTCGCGACGACGACGACCCTCCATGATCCAGCACTGGAGGCGTGCATCGTCGACAGCATGATGACGTGGAGGTTCCCCAAGCCGACGGAGACGCCTCAAGTCGTCGTCACTTATCCCTACATCTTCAAGCCAGAGTCACCGACAAAGCAGTGACCTTGACCGGCCCTGGTCAGTCCTGGATTTGTCTATTCCCGTCAGCTCTACTCCGACAGGCAACGAGTCAACCTGTGGAGGAACCCATGGCCAAGCAGCTTCTGACCTCTCTCGCTGTCGCGTCCATCTTCCTGACTTCCAGCCCGGCCAGCGCAAGCTATCGGGAGGCCGCTTACGTGACGACGCTCTACAGCGACGCCACCTACACGACAGTGGTCGGGCACATCTATCCCGATTGCGGGCTGCGCTACATCCAGTACCACCTCGTGGGCACCTACTCCTACTTCGGCACCGACGAGTTCGTCGGGTATTGCACCGAGAATGGCTGGGAGCCGCTCTGAGAGCGGGGGCATCCGGGCGCCAGATGAAATTGAATGAACACGGCGCCCGCCCATCGGTGGAATTGCCCCCATGCCCCGAGGCGAAGCTCCTGATGCTCATGCTCCCTGTCGCCGCGCCGAACCACCGCGCGCTCACCACCGTTCTCGCCGCAACCCTCCTGAGTGCATGTGCCAGTGGACGCAGTGCGGCACGGGATGAGAGCGCGGAACGCATCGAGACGGCGATAGGAGTCCCCGCCCTCGAGGAGCCCTTCCCGGACGGCCTCCCCTTCTATGCCGAGAGTCCGCCCATGAGCGACGCGCTGGCGCTGAACGAGGCAGAGGTGGAAGAGGAAGAAGAGGCCGAGGAGCCGCCTCCCTCGGAGTTCATCGGCAAGGGCCATCCGCGCGGGAGCATGTGCACGCCAGCGAGCGATATTGGAACGTCAAGGGACTTCGGGAACCCAGCGTGCACCGTGATGCCTACCATCCGGTACATCTACGGCCCCGGGGCCTATCAGGGCCCGCGGCCGTGACGCGCGCTCCGGAGGCTCGCGAACGGCCTCCGGAGTTTCTCGTGGCGATTGGGCCGGCAGCGCATGTCTTTCGCCGCGGGAGACACGCTCAACGACCGTGATGTGGCTCGGAGTGTGGAGCGGGTGATGAGTGCGGAGCGGACTCTGGGCGAGGAGCAGGCTCCGAGTGTGGAACCGGCTCCGGGCGTGGCGCGGGCTCCGAGTGTGGAACTGGCTCTGGACGTTGCGCGGGCTCCGAGTGTGGAACCGGCTCCGCATGTGGCGCGGGTTCTGGACGTGGCGCGGGCTCCGCATGTGGCGCGGGTTCTGGACGTGGCGCGGGCTCCGCGTGCGGCATGGGCTCTGGGCGAGGCGCGGGCTCCGCGCGTGGCGCGGGCTGGTAGCCATCGGGCTTCGGCGCGTTATGCGTGGGAGTCTCGGGCCTCGGCGCGTTATGCGCAGGAGCCTCGGGCCTCGGCGCGGCATGCGGGGGTGAACCGGGCCTGGGCGGGGGCTGTTGTGGGCGCGGCATCGCCGAGCTCCCTCCCCTCGGTGTCTGCGGACCGCTGCGCGCCCGAGGCGGATGAGCCGTGGGAGGCGGCGCTATCCTCGACCGAGGCACGGCTCGCCCCGTCGTCTGCGCGACCCTGTTCGGCGCCGGGCCTCGGTTCCACTCGCCGACACGAGCCGGCACGCGCTCACCCACTCCCTGGGTCCGCCGGAGCAGCACTGGCACGCGCGAGCGGGGAACCACGAACTGGCCCACATGGGGACGCACGAAGTCGTTCACCCCCACGAAGTTCCACGACAAGCCGAGGTTGATGTCGATACCTGGAGGACCCAGCGGCTGCCAGCCGACGAAGCCGTCCCCCCAGCGCCAGTCCACCCAGGAGGGTGCCCATTCATTGTCGGGCCACCACACCCAGTCGTTGGCCGCACTGAGGAACCAACGGCCATAGTGGAACGGCGCCCAGCCCCAGTTCCAATTCGTCTCGAACGTCCATCCCCAGTCGCTGTAGGTCCACTGGCCGCCGGTGGCGTAGGGAACGAAGTCGGAACCGACGATGGTCGGATTGGGGCGCCAGACCCAGCCGACGTCCGGGAGCTGTACCCATGTCCCGTAAGGCGACAGCGCGTCGTAGAACGTCGAGACGGAGTTCGTGGAGCTCGCGGTGACTTGCGGCCCGTAGGCGTCCTGGGCGCTCGCGCCGCCGAGAGGTACCAGGAGGGCGCTCGCGCCCACGCCTCCCATGCGCAGCCATCGCCAGGTTCGATGCCAGGACCTCATGTCTCCTCCTTCGGGGATGGAGGTACTGCCTCCTCGAAGGGTGAGGCTTCTCTCTCCAGAAGGGAGTGCCTCGTGCCGGCGCCGACAAGCCCTGGTTGCCTGTCGGCTTGCGTCACGCCATGGCCTCCAGGACGGGGCGTGCGCCGCGGCCAGGCCGCATTGGGCTCGCCGGCATGGAAAGCATGAAATTCATGTTAATATCGAATTTCGGCGCTCAGACTGAAGATGTCAGACGAGCGCTGTCGCGCCTTGCGCGGAAAGGCACCCATGTTCAAGCAACTCGGCAGTGTGCTGTGGATGGCGTCGCTTCTGGTGGGCTGTGGCAACCTGGAGCCGAAGCTGGAGGACGAGGCGTCCTTCGAGGCGTCGTCGGAGCAGGGCATCTGTGGCCTGGGCTGTCCGTCCGGTCAGTACCCCACGCGGTATTACTGCAACCTCGCGTGCAGTGCGACGTGCTTCTCCCCCAACGCGACGGACTGCTCGGCCGTACCGTCCTGTGGAAACATCTCGACGTGTGGCATTGGCTGTCCGACGGGGTACTCGTCCAACGGGACGTACTGTGACCTCAACTGCGGCTCGACGTGCTTCTCCAACAACGCGACGCGATGCGTGAAGACGTGCCCTCCCAATCCCTGCCCGGGCCTGCCGACGGGGAGCGTGGTGGACATGGGCTCCTCCGGAGGACTGCGCTACTTCGAGATGTACTACTCCTCCTTCACCAGCGGGAACCCGAGCATCGGGACGGCGAGCTTCAATTCGCTGAGCTGCGTCAACGGCTTCACCGTCGGGCAGATCTACTGCGACGGCTCGCCGGTGTCGGCCACCGTGACGTTCTCCAACACGCAGCAGATCAACATCACCATCCCCACGTCGGGTGTGGCGCGAAACTGCGTGGCCTACAGTTCCAGCACGAACACGCAGTACATCCGGTTCGACTTCGTCGCGCCCGCGAACTGAGCAGGGAGCCACGAGCCGGGGCGGGAGGTGCACCCTGCCCCGGCTGCGCCGTGCCTCCAGCGAAGCGCTTGGGCCCGGGGCCATCAATGATTCCCACCCGCCTCCGGTGCCTCGCGCACGGAACCCAGGGCCAGCGACAGCCAGCGCGCGCGACTGGCGTGTCCCGTCCTCCCTGGAGGGCCCCGTGTGGAAGCGGGGCCCTCGGAGATGCGTTGCTACGGGATGACGGCGAAGGGGACCACCACGAGATTGTTCGTCTCGTCCGTCTCGGCGACCCCGTTGTACTGGTCGACGGACAGGATGAGGTTGTAGCTGCCTGCGTCCAGCGTCGTGGGCAGCGTCACCGTCTGGGACACCGTATAGCTGGCCATCGGAGCCAGCGACGAGGTGCGATAGAAGGCCGTGAGGAGTGTGTCCCCCGAGCAGCACGTGGCGTCCGTGGAGAGGTACACGAAGTCAAAGGTGGACTCGGGCGCGCCGGTGTCCGCCGAGCTGTTGGTGACAGTCCACGACAGGGGGATGGACGTCCCTGCCCGGGCCGAGGCCGGTGCCGTCAGGCCGCCCGGGACGAGTTCGCTGGTTGTGAGGGTGATGGGCAGTGCGGTCCACCCGTTGTTCGTCTCGTCCGATTCGTAGAGCTGCTCGTAGAAGTCGCTCCGCAAAAGCAGGTAGTAGGTGCCCGCGGGAACGCCCGGCAGGCGCGCGGTCGTCGTCGCGGTGTAGCTGGCACCCGGGGCCAGGGAGCTGTTGCGCCCCTGGCTCGTCACTTCCTTGTCCCCGCTCCCATAGGTCGCATCCGTGGACAGGTAGACATGGTCATACCAGCCCGGTATCGCGGAGCCCGCGCCCGCGTTCGTGACGGTCCAGCTCAAGGGCACCATGCTCTGGCCCCCCGCGGCCGTGGGCGCCGTGAAGGCGGTGGGCTTCAGGTCGGGGTTCGTCACCGTGAGCGGAACAGCGCTCCAGGCGTTGTTCGCGTCGTCCTTCTCCCCCATGACGCCGGTGTTGTCGGCCCGGAAGAGCAGGTACCAGTCGCCGGCCGGCACCCCGGGCAGCGCGGCGGACTTCGTGGTGGTGTAGCTGGCGCCAGGGGCCAGCGTCGTGACGTGGGGCTCTTCAAACAGCAGCTTGTCGTCGTGGCTGTAGTACCTGTCCTGGGACAGGTAGACGCCGTCCCGCCACGTCGCCGGCGCGGGCTGCGTGCCCCCGTTAGTGACGGTCCACGTGAAGGACAGCGACTGCCGGGTCACCGCCGCCGTGGGCGCACTGAAGGCCGTGGGCGCCAGATCCGGGGCGAGGCTCGTGTCCGGCGCCCGCACGCAAACCACGCGCCCCTGGGCCGTCTTCGCTTTGTACAGGTTGCCGCCCGAGGACAGGTCGACGCCCATGGCATCGGTCGTCCAAAACAAACCGGTGGTCGCGCTCCAGAAGGACTCCGACGTCTTGAAGGCGAAGTACGCCGTCGCCAGGGTGCTGCCACTCACTGCTCCCAGCTCGGTGTCCGTAGGCAGCCGCCAGTCGCTGAAGCCGCCTTCGACCAGGTCGTGGCAGTAGTTCTCCGTCGAGATGTCCGGCCTGTCCGGCACCATTCCCTCGGTGTAGTCATTCAGGCGGGCGCCATCCGCGGCATCCGGCTGCGCGTTGCCCGCCAGCTCCGAGCCCCAGACGGCGGCGTTCCAGCTCTTCGACGCCACGGAGGCCTTGCTCCAGACCAGGCCGCTGGGGCGTGTGTCCATGCACCCCCCGCTCGCGGACACGAAGGTCTGCCCGCCATCCACGGGGATGCGGCAGGTGTGTTCGGGAGGGGGCGGCGCGCTGCGCACGCACACGGCCAGGTACTGGCCGGTGGCCTTGGAGGCGTAGTCACACGCACCGGACTGGAGGTTGCACACCACGGCGATGGTGGAGGTCACGCTCGTCGCGGTCCACGCATTGGCCGTGGAATAGGGGAAGTATGCGCCTGCCTTGGACGCGCTCGCGACGGTGAGCAGTTCATCCTCCGCGGGCAGCCGCCAGTCGCTGAAGCCTCCCTGGATGAGGTCATGGCAGAAGGCCGCAGGCGCGCTGTCCGCCCCCTCGGTGACGGGGTAGCCGCCCGGGTAGTCATTGAGCCGGCCGTAGTCACTGGCATCGGGAGCGGGACTTCCCGCGAGCGCCGAGTCCCACATGGCGTCGTTCCAGTTCATCGTGCTCGGGATGACGGCGAAGACGAGGCCGCTGCCGATGTCCTCACAGCCTCCGTTGGCCGACCGCATGAGCGGAGCGTCCGTTCCATACACGGGGCGGCAGCTGTAGCTCAGCGCCGGATCGGGCGGTGCGCCGGGCGCCGGGAGGTCAATGGCGATCTCCGCGCCCGCGAGCGGCAGCTTCAGCGCTCCCGAGCCCACCTCCATCCGCGGCGAGATGGGGACCGTAACCCCGGTCGCGTAGACCTTCACATCCCGGCTCGTCAGGACGTACGAAGTCGTCTCCGGCGCCATGCCCGGCGACGCGTGGAACTGGAGCGTGACTCCCTTCAGCCTCAGCTCGCGGAGCGAGACCTCGGAGCCGTCGTAGTGGGCCGGCTTCAGGCGCAGCGACCGGATGTCCTTCAGGTCGCGGTTCGTCAGCCAGCCGGTGAGCGGTGCCGTGGCAGTGGTTCCATACGCGCCGGACAGCTCCACCCAGTGATAACCCAGCGAGTGGACCTTGCCCTGCACGTCCGTGGCCGACACGTCCACGCGCACACGCCCGTGCGTGCTGCCGGCGGTGACGGCGGCCTCGAGGTCGAACCGGACGCTGTCGACGGAGCGCGCCACGGGCACGCCGGAGCCCTCGGTGACGGTCACCTGCGTGGTGGTTTCCCCCACCAGTCCGGATGTGTTGATGACCCGGGCCGTCACCGTGTACGTGCCCGCGATCTCATACGTGTGCGGCCACGCGTGGGTTGCCGGGTTGGACACGATGTAGAGCCGACCTTCCACGCGCCCGTCGCCCCAGTCGAGCTGCACCACGTAGTTCCCCGCGGCGTTGTGGCTTTCGTCCGGGTCGGTGATGCCGGGGAACAAGGAGACGGTGGCGCCCGCCACGCTCGTCGTCGCCGTGAGCGACGGCGCCGAGCACATGGCGACTCCGCCCACCCAGCCCACGCGGCAGTCCGGCTGGGTCTCTCCCTCAAGGGGGGCGGCGAGGAGCCGGTAGTGCGCCGGATCCGCGCGCTGGAGCATCCGCACGCCGAACTCTCCCACGCACGCTTCCAGCGTGGCATCCGGGTCCGGAACGTTGGCGAGGTACGCCGCCTTCTCCGTCTCGGTCCAGGTCCGCGAGGCGATGGCGTTCCACCGACCATACAGGTTTGGAATGCCGGAGAACACGCGCTGGACGGCGAGCGTCACCAGCCCGCGCAGGTAGCGCGCGTCCGGGTCGTTGTCATTGGCGTGGTACTCGTCGCTCAACGTGTAGCCGGCGGGAAACTCGTCGGGCTTCGCGTAGGGCGCGGACTGCAGGAAGACCTGCTGGTGGGCGCAAGCCCCGACAAAGCTGACGTAGTCGACGAAGTCATCGGGGGCCTGCTGGAAGAGCGAGTTGCCACCCTGCTCGACGGCGCTCGACAGCATCACGCCGAGCTGGTTGCCATGCCAGGGGGCGGCCTCCGGGTTCGGGGAAACCGGGCTCCCGCACTGGGGGAGGTAGTCGCAGACGCAGCCCATGGCACCGGGACTGGGGGGAAGGCACGGACCATAGGATTTCGCGAATGGGGCAGAGGAGTTGCCCTCGCAGTTGATAGGCCTCTCCGTATTGAAGGCTGAATGGCAGTACAGCTCGGTCAAGGGATTGTACTTGCAGCACTTCAACGTAGGTTCACCATTGCAGATCTTCTCGAAGGGAAGGCCCGGGTCGAAGAGCAGAATGTTGCTGTAGCTCCAGCTGAGCAACATGCAGCTGCCCTTCCAGATGATGTCCTTGTGGGAGCAGCCAGGCTCATTGAACCCACCGTCGCTGCACTTGTTGGCCTCCTTGACGAACATGGCCACGTCCCTGGCCCTTTCCATCCAGTCCATGACTTCGTGAGGCCAGGGCAGACTGCCCTCATCGGACGCGTCCAGGTCGGCGTACCCCGGCCCGGAGCGGCCGCCGAGCCCGGCCCTGGCCGTAGTGGCCGGAGCCGCTGGAGCCTCGGTGTCGGGGGCGGGCATGTCCGTGGTCGGCTGGCAGCCCAGGGCGCTCAGCAGGACGAGGACTGTCAGCGGGATATTTCGTTGGAGTTGTTGGAAGGGGGGCATGGGAGCCCCCATTTCTAGCGCACGGAATCACCCCGAGTGAGACCCGTTTGGCCTCCTCCCCCTGGCTTTCCTCGTGAGCCGGCAGGCGCTTCCTGTAGGGGCAAGTGACTGTCGATTCTGCGACAGTCGCCAGCGCGCGCGTGCTCTGACCGGGAGATGCTTGGTGGGTCATAGCCAAACCTCGCCCGGGACTTCGGCACGGCGAATCGCCAGCGAATCCTGAGCCGCTGGCAGTCTGTCAGGCCCAACGAACCTCATTCGTCGCGACGCTATCCATGACCACTCCCCACCCTGCCCCCATGTCTGTTCTGAGCGACGCCCAGGTCCAGCGATTCATCGAGGAAGGCTTTGTCCGACTCGATGACGCCTTTCCCGGACAGGTCGCGGACGCCGCGCGCGACATCCTCTGGCGCGACACGGGCTGCTCCCCGGATGACCCGGCCACCTGGACCCGTCCCGTCATCCGGCTCGGCGAATATGTCCAGGAGCCCTTCCGACAAGCGGCCAACACCCCACGATTGAGAGCCGCGTACGACCAGCTCGTCGGCCCTGGTCGCTGGGCTCCTCGGATGAGCCTGGGCTCGTTTCCCGTCCGCTTCCCCAGCACCGAGAACCCCGGTGACGATGGCTGGCATGTCGACACCAGCTTCCCTCCCCCAGATGGAGGCACCGGCTCCTTCTTCGAGTGGCGCGCCAATGTCGCCTCACAAGGCCGCGCGCTCCTCATGCTGTTCCTGTTCTCCGACGTCGGAGAGCAGGACGCGCCCACGCGCATCCGCATCGGCTCCCACCGGCACATCGCGAGGCTCCTCGCACCGGAAGGCACGAAGGGACTGAGCTTCATGGAGCTCGCCCAGAAGCTCGAAGGAACCACCACCTGTCCTGAAGCGCTGGCCAGTGGTGACGCGGGAACCGTCTACCTGTGCCATCCCTTCATCGTGCACGCCGCGCAGCCCCACCGCGGCACCCGGCCACGCTTCATGGCCCAGCCGCCGTTGTTCCCCTCCGGGCCCATGACGCTCGACGGCCACGCGGGTGACGACTTCCCCATCACTCAAGCGATTCGCCGCGCACTCAGCGAAGCCCCGTCGCGCTGACGAAGTCCGCCATCGACTCGACTTCGGAGAGCACGGACGCACGTCTCGCGGCGTTCGAACAGGGAGCGTGGAGCGACCCCCCGCGGGTCGGCTCCACGCTCCCCTCGAATCCCAACCGCAACGCTCAGCCCGCCCCGGACCCGCGCGTGGGGTGTGAGGAAACAAGGCGCGCTCCGGGGTGCATCTCCCTGGAGACACAGCCCGCGAAAAGGTGGCGCATTTCTCGCGAGCGAATCTCCTCCCGCGTCACAACCCCCTGGTTTCCCAGCGCTTCCGCCCCGAATCCTCCGGAGAAATCACGAGGGCGTCGCGTCCTTCATCACGCTGCGGATGCTCAAGTCCAACTGACTCTGCAGCACCCGAAGCAAGCTGCTGAGCCCCTGCGAGTCCTCCCCCAGGCGGGCAGCCAGACGCTGGCGCACATCATCGCGCAGTTGCTCCCGGGCCTGGGCCAGCCACCGCTTCACCGTGGAGCGGTCCACCTGGTACGCGCGGGCAATCTGCGCCGTCCCCAATCCTTCCACCAGATGCAGGCGCAAGAGCGTGCGCGCCCGAGGCTCCAGCGCCCTGAGCGCCTCCTGGAATACCGCCGCGAAGTCCTCGCGGTAGTGCTCCTGGATGAACCGCCGGTCCGCGTCCACCTCCTGCACGCTCGTTTCCACGAGCTTGGAGTCATCCAAGTCGAACGAAATCTTTCGCTCCCGCATCAGGTTGAGCGCGGTGCGCAGCGCGGCGACACGCAGCCATGCCAGCAGTGCGCCCTGTCCCTCGTAATCCACGATGCGCGGGGCTCGCTCGCCGCTGGGGAGAAAAAGCTTCACGCGCAGCACCTGAAGCGCCTCGTCCGCCACCGAGACGTCCAGCCCCCGGTGCAGCAGCGCCTTGCGGAGCTGCGGGGTATAGCGCGCCTCGAACTCCGCGAGAGCCTGTGTGTCGCCGCGCGCACAGGCTCGCGCGAAAGCCACATCGTCTTCATGGTCGGCGCCATTCATCGTCATGACCGCCCCCGTCGGTTATCGTCGCCGGCGAAATGGAATGCCTCGAGACGCGACGACTCTTCGCCTTCGCACAGGGTGAACTGGACGCCGAAGCGACGCGCCAGGTGGAACAGCATCTTGATTCCTGCGCCTCCTGTCGAGCACTCGTGGCGGAGGCGGCTCGCGCGGAGGACGGGGAGGCGAGCCCGGAGTCCCGACCTTCGCCCTCGCCCACGGGCGTGGTGCTGTCGTGGCTCGAACGAGGCGCCCTGATGGGTCGCTATGTCGTGCTCGAGCGCATTGGCGCGGGAGGCATGGGCGTCGTCCACGCGGCGTACGACCCGGAGCTGGACCGCCGCGTCGCGCTCAAGCTGATTCGCATCGACTCGACGACTCCCGCGCACCTGGAGCGCGCGCAGGCCCGGCTGCTGCGCGAGGCCCAGGCCACCGCGCGCGTCATCCACCCCAACGTCATCACCATCCATGACGCGGGCCGCTTCGGCGAGCATGTCTTCCTCGCCATGGAGTTGGTGGACGGCACCACGCTGCGCGCGCACATCCGCTCGCGCAAGGGGCGCGGCGACTGGCGCGAGACGCTGAGCCTGTTCATGCAGGCCGGACGCGGCCTCGCCGCCGCCCATGCGCAGGGACTGGTCCACCGCGACTTCAAGCCGGACAACGCGCTCGTCGGCAAGGACGGCCGTGTGCGCATCACCGACTTCGGGCTGGCGCGCATCGTCGAGGGCGTCGACGACACGCCCACCCCGCCGGGCCCCACCGTGCCCGCGCCCCTGCGCTCGGAGTGGCACACGCGCTCCGACATGGTGCTGGGGACGCCGGCGTATATGTCTCCCGAGCAGAAGCGCGGCGAGCCCTCGGACGCGCGCAGCGACCAGTACAGCTTCTGCGTCGCGCTCCATGAGGCGCTCTACGGCCAGCGGCCCTTCGTCACGCAGGCGGTGGCGAAGCCCGCGCCAGACGCGCCCCGAGCCGCGCCAGGCCCGCGCCCGCCGCAAGGCTCGAACGTTCCCGCCTGGGTGCATCAGGTGATTCTCCGCGGCCTGTCCGCCGCGCCCGACGCACGCCACGAGTCCATGGAGGCGCTGCTGCGCGGGCTCTCCCGCGCTCCGGGGGAGACATGGCGTCGCGCCGTCTTCGCCGCGAGCGCGGGGCTGTTGCTCCTGGCGGGAGGCGCGGCCCTGCACCGCTCCACCTCCGGAGACCCGTGCGCGGGCAGTGAGCAGGCGCTCATCGGAGTCTGGGACCCCGCGCGCAAGGACGCGGTGCGCGCGGTCTTCACCGGCAGCGCCCTGCCCTATGCCGCCGGTGCCTGGAGCGAGGTGCAACACACGCTGGATGGCTATGCGGGAAGCTGGGTGGCGGAGAGCCACGAGGCCTGCATCGCCACGCGCGTGAAGGGCCAGCAGACGGAGCGCCTGCTCGAGCGCCGCGTCATCTGCATGGACCAGCGACTCAAGGATTTGGGCGCCGTCGTGGACACGCTGGCGACCGGCGACAAACAGGTCATCCAGAACGCGTCACGCATGGTGCACGGCCTGGAGAACCTGTCGGTCTGCGCGAACCTCTCCGCGCTCGCCGCGCCGGAGCCGCCGCCCACCGATGAGGCGAGCCAGAAACACATGGAGGCCATCCGGACGCAGCGCGCGCAGGTCCGCGCGAAGCTCACCGCCGGGCAGGTGGCCCTCGCGCTCAAGCTCGCGACCGAGGTGGCCCGCGAGGCCCACGCGCTGGGCTACGGCCCCCTGGAGGCCGAGGTGTTGGATTTGCTCGCGGAGTCCCAGGGAAAGAACCTGGCCCACCGCGAAGGCATCAAGACGTTGCACCTGGCCATCCAGGTGGCCACCGCGAGCCGACATGACCGACAGGCCGCCGAGTCGTGGGCGGGCATGATTCGCCTGCTCAGCCTGGTGGGCCCGGAGGTGGACCCTGACGGGATGGCCCCCGCCCATGCGGAAGCGGCGCTCAGGCGTCTCGGAGGCGATGCGCGCATCGAGGCGAGGTACTTCCGGAACCTCGCCAGCCTGCACCGCGTCCGGGGCCGAAGGGAGGAGGCCCTGGCCGCGAGTGAGCGGGCGGTGGAGCTGGCCCGGAAGCTCTACACGGGGAACGACCCGGAGCTGGGCACGGCGCTGCTCACCATGGGCCATGCCCTCTACGAGTTCCAGCGACACTCGGAGGGCTTGCGCTACCTGCTCGAGGCGGAGGCCGTCTATCGGAGGACCTATGGCCCCGAGCATCCCTATCTGGCCACCGTCTTGAGCAACCTGGCGGTCTTCAGCGTGCGGCTCGGCGACCACGAGAGCGCGCTGAAGTACGGACGTGAGTCCCTGAAAATCAATGCGCGCGTCTACGGAGAGGAGAGCGAGCCGACGGCCAGCGTGTACTTCAACCTGGGGGGCTTCCTGATGGAAGCGGGCCGCCCGGAGGAGAGCATCCAGCACTACGAGAAGGCCGTGCGCATCCGCGACAAGGTGCAAGGGACAGAGCACGCGGACCTCGTCGTACCCCTGTCGAAGATGGGAGAGGTGCAGGCCTCCGTGGGGCGCTTCGACGAAGCGCTGAAGACACACCAGCGAGCCCTCGCCATCGCGGAGAAGACCTCCGGGCCCGACAGCGCCTTCGTGGCGAGGGATTTGAAGTGCCTTGGCGAAGACTACCTGGGACTCCAGCAGCCCCGGAAGGCGCTCCCCCTCCTGGAGCGAGCGGTCCTCCTCTTCGAGCGGCTGACCGCCGAGAAGGACCGGGACCATCAGTCCGATGCGCGCTTCGCGCTCGCACGAGCACTGGTGAGCACCTCCGGAGACCGCAAGCGGGCAGTGCGGCTGGCCACCGCCGCGCAGGCCTACAACCAGGGCGACCTCAAGTCCCGTGAGAACGAGTTCAAGACCGTCTCACAGTGGCTGGCGACCCACGGAGCGCCCGGCTCCCACTGAAGCGCTGGGGAAGACACATGCGCCAGGACTCCACTATCCTCCCACGGCATGGCCAGCCCCTATGACGTGACGTCGGTGCGCAGCCCCTCGGAGCTGCCGCGCATCCTCGACCTCCAGCGAAAGAACCTGCCCAAGGCCATCAGCACGGATGAGATGCGCTCGCAGGGCTTCGTCACCGTGGAGCATGACGTGTCCGCCCTGGAGCGGATGCACGCCCTGGCCCCCAGCATCATCGCGAGCCACGAAGGTGAGCTGGTGGCCTATGCGCTGACGATGCCTCGGGAGTGCCGCGCGCTGATGCCCTTGCTCGTCCCCATGTTCGACCTGCTGGACACGCTGGAGTACCAGGGCCGTCCGCTGACGGAGCAGCGGTTCTACGTCATGGGGCAGGTCTGCATCGACAAGGCCCACCGGGGCAAGGGCGTGTTCGAGCAGCTCTATGCCAAGCACCGCGAGCTGTATCGCGAGCGCTTCGACCTGCTCGTCACCGAGGTCTCCACCCGCAACACGCGCTCCATGCGCGCCCATGAGCGCGTGGGCTTCAAGCCGCTGCACACCTACCGCGACGCGACGGACGAGTGGGCCGTGGTGGCCTGGGATTGGAGCGAGCCCGCGCCCGTCAGCGCTGGCTCAGCGGGATGACGAGCTTCTCCGCGGTGTGAGTCTCGGAGAACTTCGCCACCTTCACCACCGACAGGCCCTGCGCCTTGGCGGCGGCGATGACCTCTCCATCCGCCAGCTTCGACGCCTTGCCCTTGGGCCGTATGACCCAGATGCCCCCGTCGCGCTTGATGCTCCGCTGCAGCGTCCCCAGGCGATCCAAATCCTCGGGGCCGTCCACGGCGACGAAGAGCAGGTCACACTCCTTGGGCGCGCGGCCCGTGTGGACCTCGCCCACCTTGCGCTCCAACTGCGCGAGGAAGTCCTCGTCCTTCACCCCGAGCACGCACAGCTTCTGGCCCGCCTTCACGCCCAGCTTGTCCAAGAGGCCGCGAGGGTTCTTCAGCTTGTTCGCCCACTTCTCCGCCAGCTCCGGCCCCAGCGAGAAGCTGGCCAGCCCCTCCGCCGTGGACACCTTCAGCACGCCTCGGGAGACCTCCACGTTGGACACCGCCTTCACCGGGATGTCGAACCGGAACGTCCCCCGGAAGGTGACCTTCTCGCTCTCCAGATAAGCCTTTCCCTCCGACGTCTGGCCCTGGAAGGACACCTTGCACAGCACTTCGGACCCCATGCGCGCTCCTCGCTCCGCTCAGCCCGGCTCGACGGCCTCGCCAAACCGCTGCCCCAACGCCTTCAGGTACGAGTCCATGTTGCGGTGATGGCCAAAGACGAACTTCGACATGAAGCGGAAGAACGGGTTGTACACGGAGCCATTCTCCGTGATGGACACCCGCACGCCCGACTCCACCGGCTCCGCCTTCCACGTCCACGTCCCGCCGAAGGGCAGCCCCGCTTCCTGGATGCGGGTGACGAGCGTGGCCTTCGGCGGAGGTGCCTCCTCCAGCACCTCCGAGGGCAACGAGCCGTTGGAGTCCTCCACCATGAACACCGCGTGCCCGTCACGGTCCGGCTGACGCTCCACCCGCTTGAGGCCCTTGTTCCAAGAGGGCCACGCCGCGATGTCGGAGATGACCGGCCAGACGGTGTCCAACGGCTGCTTCAAGATGATGCTGCGAAAGGCGACGTGGTCTCTTGGCAGCAATGTCCCGATGCCAACAACCACCGCCGCGAGCCCCGCCACCGAGCCCAGCGCGCCCACTATCCACATGCTCTTCCTCGTCTTCACGGCGAGTGTACTAAGTCGTCCCAACTCCAGACGTCAACCGCTCCCACCCTGTCAGCGCATCGCACTGCCATGCAGTCCATGTTTGCGCATCAGCTCGAAGAAGGCCCTGCGGGCCTTTCCACTCGCGCGCGCGGCGCGTGAGATGTTGCCTCCATTGCGACGCAGCGCCTCGGTGATGTAGCGCCGCTCGAAATCATCGATGAGATTGCGTTTCGCGCGCTGGAAGGCCAGGTCCAACCGGAGCCTTGGGGCCAGCTCTGGATGAGAGGACTCCGGGTCCAACAAGTCGATGTCCGGCGGTTCCACCGGACGGCCCAACTGGAGCGCCGTCAGGTAACGGACACAGTTCTCCAACTCGCGGGCATTGCCCGGCCACGCATAGTCTTCCAACCAGCGCAGGGCGCCTCGTGAGTACTCGACGGGCGGCAGGCCATAGGCCGCCGCGTAGTGGTGGGTGAAGGAGTCCAGGAGGGGGAGGATGTCCGCGGGGCGCTCGCGCAGGGGCGGCACGCGGATGGGCACTACGCGCAGGCGGAAGAACAGGTCCGCGCGGAAGCGCCCGTCCCTCACGGCCTCCAGCAGGTCCGCGTTCGTCGCGGCGACGATGCGCACATCCGCGCGCCGCATGCGGTTCTCTCCGAGCCGTCGGTACTCGCGCTCCTGGATGAAGCGCAGCAGCTTCACCTGGCTGGCGAGGGCCAGCGAGTCCACCTCGTCGAGGAAGAGCGTCCCCGCCTCGGCGCTGGCAATCAAACCCTCGCTCTTGAGGTGCGCCCCGGTGAAGGCTCCGGCGACATGGCCGAACAGCTCGTTCTCCAGCAGGTCCGGAGGCAGCGCGCCGCAGTTGATGGCCACGAAGCCGCCGCCGTGCTGTCGGCTCTGTTCATGCAGGTAGCGGGCGTAGCGCTCCTTCCCCACGCCCGTGGGTCCGGTGATGAGGACTTCCGTCATGGTGGGAGCCACCCTCGCGAGCTGGGCGAGCAACCTCTGGTGCTCCAGACTCCGGCCAACGATTTCCATGATGGCCATCCATTCAATGGGCCCGCCGCGCGGCGGGGGCCGTGGGCGTCACGAGCAAGTCTTGATGGATAGAACGTTCGAATCTGATCACGGACGTGCCGACTTTTCCAGGTCGGCC
Organism: Myxococcus eversor; assembly: GCF_010894455.1. GTDB lineage: Bacteria > Myxococcota > Myxococcia > Myxococcales > Myxococcaceae > Myxococcus > Myxococcus eversor. The sequence continues at coordinate 315,277 of NZ_JAAIXY010000007.1, forward strand.
CTCAGCGCGCGCGCGGCCGAGGCCCGCCAGACCTCGCGCAGTGAACGTATGCCGGGCCTCACGGGCCCCTCGCCTTCGCGGGGGAAGCGATCATCCCCCACCTGGAAGTGGGCCATCATCCCTCCGGGGTACTTGCCCGCATTGGTGACATGGGGCGAGGAATGACAATGCAGGGGCCAGTCCCCGGGATTGTTCGCCACGAAGACGACGTCCACGCGCTCCCCCGGCCCCAACGACACCGTGTCCATCAATGCGGGCTCCGACAGGGGCTGGCCGTCCTTGTGGGTGACCAGGAACTCGTGGCCATGCAGATGCATGGAGTGCATCAGCGCGCCGGCATTGATGAAACGCAGCCTCACCACGTCGCCCAGGCGCGGCTGGAACGACTCTGTCTCCGGGTAGGAGCGGCCGTTGAACGTGAAGATGTCGTAGCCCGCCATCTGCTTGGGATGGCCCGGCGTCCCCAGCTCCGCGTAGTCGCGGTTCCACTCGTCGAGCAGGAGGACGATGTCCTGGTCCACGCGCGGCTCGGGAAGCCGGGGCAGGACGATGAGCGCGCCGCTCATGCCCCGGTCCAGGTGCTCGTTCGTGTTGACGTGACAGTGATACCAGTGCGTCCCCGCGGGGCGCGCGATGTAGTCATAGGTGTAGCTGCCACCGGGAGGGATGGGATTGGCCCATGCGGGCAACGCCTCGGCCTTGGCACCGCCGTGGCCAGCGTGCTCGCCCGCGCCGGGAGGATGCGGGTGCGGGGCACCGTCCATGCGGTGTGGCACCCACAGGCCATGGGAGTGGAGCGAGTGTGAGTTGGATGTCTCGTTCACCACGCGGATGCGGACCCTGTCCCCTTCCCTGGCGATCAACGTGGGACCGGGCGTGCTGCCGCCGAAGGACCAGACCTTGTAGTACGTGCCGTCCACCAGCCGGAGCTTGCGCTCGCTCACCACCAGCTCGTATTCCCAGACGGCCTGCCCCTGCTCCAGCCTGGGCTTCACCTTCTGCAGCAGCAGGTCCACCCGTGCCGAGGGAGGAGGAAGCGTCTCCTCCAGCACCGCGTCTTCCTGCGCGTGCCCCGGTCCCCCGGGAAGCAGCAGGCCCATCAAGGAGACCAGCACCGCCACTGTCTCGAGCGCGCGCATGGCTCAGAGCGCCGCCATGAGCAACGCCGAGTGGATGCCGGAGAAGCCGTTGCTCAGCTTCAACAGGTGGCCGCAGGAGGCGACTCGTTCGACCTGGGGCACGTAGTCCAAATCACACCCCGGGCCCGGCTCCACCAGGTTGATGGTGGGAAAGTGACGCTGGTGGTGCAATGACAGCGCGCTCGCGGCGACCTCCAGCGCGTTGGACGCGCCCAGCGCATGGCCCAGCATCGACTTCAGCGAGTTGACGGTGATGCGTCGGGCGCGCGGGCCGAGCACCGCCTTGACGGCGTTGGTCTCACACAAGTCATTCTGCGGCGTGGAGCTGCCATGGGCATTCACGTGGTCCACCGCCTCCGGAGCCAGGCGGGCATCGTCGAGCGCCTGATGGATGCACCTCGCGAGCGACAGCCCGTCCGGCGCGAGGTTCGTCATGTGGAACGCGTTGCTCGTGGACGCGGCGCCCACCAGCTCCGCGAGGATGCGCGCCCCCCGTGCCCGCGCCCGCTCCAGGTCCTCCAGCACGAGCATCGCCGCGCCCTCGGCCAGGACGAAGCCGTCCCGCTGCGAGTCGAAGGGCCGTGACGCCGCGGTGGGGATGTCATTGCGTCGCGACGTCGCGCCGATGACGTCGAAGGAGGCGAAGACCATGGGGGTGAGTGGAGCCTCGGCGGAGCCCGTCACGGCGATCTCCGCCACGCCGGAGCGCACCAGGTCGAACGCGGTGCAGATGGCATCGAGCGCCGCGGTGCAGCCGGTGGACACCGTGAGCACCAGCCCGTCGGCGCCACAGCGGGCCGCCAGCTCGTCCGCCACGGTATGGAAGGAGAGCTGCCGGAGGAACCCTCCGGGCCCGTGTCTCTCCTCACCCCGTGTTCGAAAGACATACGCGGCCTCGGTCTCCATGGGCGCGCCCACCGCGTTGCCCACGACGACCGCCGAGCGAGCCCCCTCCAGGTTCCGCAAGTCGGCGTCGCGCAGCGCCAGGTCCAACGCGAGCTCGGCCAGGAGTCCGCGACGGTCCGTGGTGCGCCGCTCGTCCTCGGGCAGCAGCGTGTCTGGAATCACGCCCGCCATGCGGGAGCGCAAGGTCTCCAGGGGAAAGCCTCCCGGCAATGACGTGAGCGCCCGCGTTCCCGAGCGGCCCGCGAGGAGCGCCTCCCAGAAGCGCTGTCGCCCCACGCCCACGGGCGACACGGGACCCACTCCGGTGATGACGACACGACGACGGCGCGAGCTCATGGACGACGGTCTCCCGGAGAGGCGGACTCTCCGCTCAAGGTGAGGACATGCTCCGCGAGCAGCTCGATGTCCGCGCGCCCCAGCACCGAGCCCCACGGCGGCATCAACGTGGACTTGCCCACCGCGCTGCCTCCCGAGCGGATGGCGGTGATGACGCTGTCGCGAGTCAGCCCGCTCATCTCCTGCGACGAGCGATGGTTGCGGGGAGCGACGAAGAGGGAGCGCGCGTTGATGCCCCGGCCATTGCCCAGCACGCCATGGCACTGCGAGCACAGCAGGCGATACAGGTGCTCCGCCCGGCCCTTCGGCTTCGGCACCGGAGCGATGGCGACAAGAGGCAACACCTCCACGGTGGCCCGCGCCGGAGTCGCCGCCTCCTCACGAGGCCGCAGGAGGAACTGGACGATGGCGGCGAGCTGGTCCGCTCGAGCATCGGTGCGAGGCATCAACCCCTGCTGCCAGTACCCAGGCTCCGACAGGAAGGCGCCCATCCACTCGGCATCCAGCCGGGCTCCGGACGTATACAGCTCCGGCCCCGACATGCCGCCCTGCCCCGGCGCCGCTTGATGACACCCGCCGCAAGGCAGGAGCTTGGAGAAATGAACCTGCGCGCGGATGGAGGGATTGGGCTCCACCAGCGGATGGGGATTGGGCTCGCGCTTCAGCGTGGCGAGGTACGCCGACGCCTTCCGCGCCTCCTCGGGTGACAACGGGGGGTGCGCGGGAAGCCGGGCCACGTCGACGCGGTCTCCCGCCTCGGTCGGGACGACGTAGCGATAGGGCAACCACCCCGCGGGGCGAATCCTCGCGGGCGCCGTGAGCCAGGACTCCACCCACTCCGGCCGAAGCCTCGAACCCGCGAAGGAGAGGTCCGGGCCTTCCACCTCCTCCAGAGACAGCAGGTCGTCACCGCCGGGTGGACGGGCCAGGTGACACTTCTCGCAGCGGGCCTTGAAGAGCCGCGCGCCCTCCGCCTCGCCTCCCGATGAAGGGCTCGCGGCCTGGGCACCCGCCGCCATCAGTGACACCACCAGCGCCACGACGCGCTTCACGGCGTCACCCCAGGCCGGAGAAACGCCACGGGGCGAACCCAGCCTCCGCTGCCCCGGTGGACCTTGATGGGAAAACACGCCACCCAGAAGCCGAGGGGCGGCAGCGTCTCCAGGTTGCAGAGCTTCTCCAGGACACAGAACTCCACCTCGCGACCCACGAAGTGCGCGGCCCACACGGACTCCGGGCCCAGCGTCCCCATTCGCTCGCGCATCACGTCGTAGGGCGGGTCGATGCTCCACGCATCCGTGCCGAACACCCGCACGCCCCGCTCATGCGTGAGCAGGCGCACCAGCTCCACCGACAGGCCGCGGCCCTTGTCCGAGTAACCCTCCTGCCCGAAGTACGCTCCCGCACCCGTGTGGAAGAGGACGATGTCGCCCTCCCCCACCCGGTGGTCCACGCGCCGCTCCCACGCCAGCAGCTCCTCTGGCGCCACGGGCTGTCGTTGAGGCCCCTCTGCCACGGGGATGCAGCAGCCCGGGCGGTAGAACCAGTCGAGCGGCATCTCGTCGATGGTGCGCGCGGGCCGCCCCGCCGCGGTGGGCGCGTAGTGGAATGGCGCATCCATGTGGGTCCCCGAATGGGTGATGGCGGTGATGCGCTCGCTGGCCCAGGCACGGCCCCCTTCGAGGCAACACGGGTCCATGCCCACGAGCTGCGCCAGGTGCGCGCCACCGGCCTCGTGAGACAGGCGCTCGATGGCGACAGGCACCCGCTCCCCGGGATTGGGGCCGAACGGCACACCCAGGTCCACGAGCCGGGGGGCGACGTTCATGGCTCGCTCACCCGCACCGCGAGCACCGCGCCCGGGCTCTCCGGAGCCTTCACCACATACTGCCCCGGGTTCTCGAAGCGGAAGGTGAAGCGCTCCCCCGCCTTCAGCACGCCCGAGGACAACATGCGTCCCTCGGCCGCCTCCACCACCAGCTCGTGCGTGGCGGTGGACACCGTGTGGCCCGTGTTGGGCGAGTCATACCGCCACCGGACGCTGTCGCCACTGCGGATGACCAGCTCCTTGCGGTCGAAGTACGGCGGCTCGTCGAGCACACGCACGTCCACGCTGCCCACGGAGTTCTCCGCCAGGTAGTCGATGAGCCGCTGATAGGACTCCAACGGGAAGGGACGGAAGCGACCGCTGACCTCCGCGAGCGAGCCCCGGATGCGCACCAGTCCGTCGCGCGCATCCTGTTCGCCCAGGCGCTCCGCGTCCGTCACCAGCTTCTCCTTCGCGGCGCGGCCCTCGTCGTCCGAGGGCTCCAGGCGGCGCAGCGCGTGCAGCAGCGCCAATCGCCCAGGCCGGTACTCGAAGGAGGACTCCACGGAGGACTCCTGGCCGGCGCCGTCCACCGCGCGCACGGTGAGCTTGTGCGGCCCGGGGGCCAGGTCCACCAGCTCCAGGAAGCCCTGCACGGGCTTCACCGCGACGGAGTCGATGGCGTACTCGACGCGCTGCACGCCGGAGACCCGGTCGGTGATGCGCGTGGACAACATGGTGCGCCCGCTCTCGACGACACCGACGGGAGACAGCACGACGACGGTGGGCGGCGCCAGGTCCAGCACGCCCAGCTTCCCCGCGTACTGCTCGGAGAACCAGAGGTTGCCCTGCTTGTCGAAGCCGAGGCCGAACGGCCGCGAGCTGCGCGCCACGGGTGGCACCGATGGCTCCTCATCGGGTCCTCCCGTGGGCAGCGGGAACGAAGTGAAGGAGCCCGTGGAGGGCCGGTAGCGCAGCGCCAGGTTTCCATCCAGCGCGAGCATCCACACGTCACCGGACGGCGACACCGCGATGCCCGCGGGACGCCTCGCCTCCGGAGGCACGTCGATGACACGAGGCTCCTTCGCTCCCGGCGCGAGGTGCCCCAGGCGTCCCTCCAGCTTCGCGAACCAGACTCCACCCTGCGCATCCACCGCCAGCCCCGCGGGGCCGCTGACGACGCCGGTGCTCTCCGCGCTCAGCTTCCACTCGCGAATCTCCTCCGTCGCGGGGTCCAGTCGGCCCACGGTGTCCGTGAAGCCCTCGGTGAACCAGACGAGCCCGCTGCGCGGGTCCACGCCGAGCCCAGCAGGGCCTGAGCTGCGATTGGGCAGCGGGTAGTCCCTCACCTTCCCCGTGCTCGGGTCCAACCGGCCAATCGCCCCGGCGAAGCGCTGGGTGAACCAGACGGAGCCCTCCGGCCCCAGGGCCACGTTGAACGGCCAGGAGTTCTTGCCCTCCAGCTTGAACTCCTGCGTCCGCCGCGTGGCGATGTCGAAGCGGATGAGCTTGTTGTCATAGCTCGCCGCGACCCAGACGCTCCCGAAGTGGGGCGTGCCCGGAGCGCCCACCGCCACGCCCACCGGGCGGCTCTCTGGACCAAAGGCAAACATCTCCAGACCGCCATTGGAGTACCGCGCCAGCTTGCCCGTCTTGGCCAGGGCCACCCAGACGGCGTCCTGGTCATCCACCGCGACGATGGCGGGGCCACTGCCTGGATGGTCCAGCGCGAACTCCTGGAAGTACGCCACGGGCGCGGCGGGAGGTGGCTTGGGCGCCGGTGCTCCGGGGCTTCGCGTCCCCGACTCGCAGCCGAGCACTCCCACGCACAGCAACACCACCGCCCACCGCGTCGACAGACCCTGCCTCAGCTCGTTGCGACCCATGAGTTTGCCCCCGTGAGCTTTGTGTTCGCTTCGGCGTGGATGCGCTCGTGCAGCCAGTCCGCGGCGAGCGGGAGCCAGTCGTGCACGCGGCTGGTGCCCACGTGCTCCGCCTGCCAGCTCCGCATCTCCACGCGCTCGCCACCCCACGCCAGGAAGGCGACCGCGTGCTCCGGCCCGAACAGCCGGTCCTCCTCCATGTGCATCACCAGCAGCGCGCCCTCCGGCGGCTCCAGCCCCTCCAGTCGAATCGCGGACGCCAGCGCATCCACCGCCGCGCCCTCCGGCAGGTCGAACGCCAGCGCCACCATCCTGCGCATCCGCTCCAGCCCGATGAGGGGCCCGTCCAGCGTGGCGTTCGGTGACACCGCCACGCCCGCGACGAAGCGCGGGTCTCCCGCCAGTGCGCGGGCCACCATGTGCCCGCCGAAGCTCACGCCAAAGGCACCCAGTCGCCCTTGCAGCACCCCGGGCTGTCGCGCCGCCCAGTCGGCCAGCGCCGGAGCCACCTCCTCCGCCGCGTAGACTGGCGCGCGGGGGCGCAGTCCGAAGGCGGCGGGAAGGTCCGCGGCGAACACGCCCAGTCCTCGTGACAGCAGCGCGTCTCCAAAGGCATGCAGCTCCACCTCGCAGAGCGAGTCCAGGCCGTTGAACACCACCACCAGCGGCGCCGGCCCGCGCGGAGGCAGTCGCAGATAGCCACCCACGTCGCCCCGGGGCGTGGGCACTCGCACCCACTGCCCCATGGACGCATCCAGCCTGAGGGCCCGTCGGTAGGCCCCCTGCGCCAGTCGACGCAGGCGCAGCGTGGGACGCCGCCAGGGCAGTCCGGGCCCCAGCAGGTGGAGCCCGAGCGAGGCCGCATGGAATCCGCTCGCCGCCCAACGCCAGGCCTGGGCGGCGGAGCCACGACGTCCCTCCCGCGTCGCCCGCGCGGCGAGGAGGCCCAGCTCCCTGGCGGACCGCTCGAACGCGGGCGTCCACTCCGCGCCCGCGTCCATTCGTCGGCACGCCGCCTCCAGCTCCCCGAAAGGCAGCCCGGAGAAGGCCACGCGGAACAACATGAAGCGCCGCGGGTCCATGACTGGCCTACCTTCCCGCGCCCATCACCGCGCCGGGCACCGCCTTGTCACCGAGCCGCACCGTGGACACGCCCTCGATACACAGGCGCCCGAGCTTGTTCGCGAACTGCTCGGTGAACCACAGGCAGCCCTCGCTGTCGCGGGACAGGCCACCCATCCACGCGCCCTCGGAGGGAATCTTGTAGACGGACACCACCTGCTTCTTCGCCAGGTCGAAGCGGAGGATGGCGTTGTAGAAGACGGTCGACACCCAGATGGCGTTGGAGGCCCGGTCATAGTTGACCTTGAAGGGCGCGGACTGCACCGGCAGCGCGTACTCGGAGATCTTCCGAGTCTTGGGGTCGAACATGCCCAGCTTGTCGCTGCGCATCTCCGCGAACCAGATGCGGCCCTCTCCGTCTTCAATCAGTGACAGCGGCCAGCCCATGCGCGTGGGCAACTCCCACGTCTCCACGGTCCACGCGTCCTTGTCGAGCTTGCCGATGCGATTGCCTGTCTTCTGCGCGAACCAGACCTCGTTCTGCTTGTCGACGAAGACGGTGCGCGGCTCGGCCTTGGGATGGGGCATGTCCAGGAAGCGCCACTCCCCGTCGGGTGAGAAGCGCGCCAGCTTGTTCGCGTCACTCAGCGCCACCCAGACGTTGTGGTCCAGGTCCACCGCGATGCCCACCGGCAGCGCCTTGGGCACGGGGATGGTGTACTCGGTGATTTTGAAGTCGCGGATGCGGGCAATCTTGTTCGCCGCGCGCAGTGTCACCCAGACATCGTCGCCGCACGGGTCCAGGCCCAGTGACGTGGGGCCGGACTCGGGCGTGGGGGTCTTCAGCTCGTGGAGCTTGCCGTCCTTGTAGTAGCCCACCGCGCCGCCACCCGGGCCCGGAGGGAAGCCCGGACTCACCCAGCCGCCGCCCATCTGGGTGAACCAGACGGTGCCCCGGCCATCCACCTCGACGATGCCCGGCACGGACTGCGGCGTGGGGACCTCCATCTCCACGATTTCGTGGCGCGCGTTGACGATGCTCGGCGTGGACGCGGGCCCGGCTGTCTCGCCCGCCAGATAGGACAGGTCCGTGCGGACGATGACGCCCACCACGTTGGTCCCCTGCTGCGCGAACCAGACGTTGCCCTTGGAGTCGAGCGCGATGCCCGCGGGTAGACCGTCCTTGCCTGGCAGGGAGAAGTATTCGAACTGGCGCTTCTTCGGGTCGAAGCGGCCCACGCGATTGGAGAACAGCTCGCTGAACCAGATGTCGCCTCGCTTGTCGGCGACGAGGAAGAAGGGCCCGCCGTGCCGGCTGTCGGTCGCGAACTCCTGGACGGTGCCGTCCTCGAGGTACAGGCCAATCTTCCCGGCGTTGCGCATGGAGAACCAGACCTGGCCCTGGCCATCCACCACGAGGCCACAGGGCTTGGACTCGGGCGTGGGCAGGCGGAGCTGCTCGAAGACGCCTGTCTTCGGGTCGTAGCGCCCCAGGGAGCTGACGTCGCGCATCGCCACCCAGACGCGGTCCTGCGGGTCCACCGCGATGCCCGTGGATTTCGTCTGCCGCGCAGGCAGTGGAATCTCCGTGACGGCGCCCGTCTTCCCGTCGATGCGGGCAATCTTGTCCGCCATGGTCTCCGTCACCCAGGCATTGCCCTGGGAGTCGAGGACGATGGCGGTGGGCCAGGCGTCAGGAGTGGGCAGCGGATAGCGCACCACGGAACCATCCGGCTTGCGGCGGGTGACGCGGTTGGCGAGCCGCTCGGCCACCCACAGGTCTCCGTGCGCATCGAAGATGAGGCCCATGGGGCTGGAGCCCTCGGTGCCAGTGGTCCACTCGGTGATGGTGCCACCCTGGTCCAACCGGGCCACCTTGTTCACCGCGGGCACGTCGATGAAGTTGCGCGCGAAGCGACCACCGCTCTCGGAGAACCAGACGCGGTCCTCGCGGTCGATGGCGATGATGTGCGGCACCGCGTTCGGCGTCGGCACCGTGTACTCGAACAGCGAGAAGGCCCGGTCCGCGCTGGAACGGAGCTGGTGCAGCCGCGCCTGCGTCTTGGTGACGGCGGACTCCGCGTAGACATCGGGAGCTACCACTGACGCGGCGGCGGTGGTGATGGCGGGCTTCGCGGTGGGCGTGACGGCTCCCGACGCGGGCTCGGAGACCAGGGACAGCCGCGACGCGGGAGCGGTGCAGCCCCCCACGCCGACCAACAGGAGCACGAGCAAGTCACGGAAGCGCATGGGCCACCTCGGAGGACTGCTGCTCCATGCGACGCTTGAGCCCGAGCATCGTCTGGAGGCTGTTGTTGCGGATGAGGTCGATGAGCTGCCGCTTCGCGTCGTCGTCGCTGGAGGACGGCGCGCCCGTGGCCGCGAGGTAGCGGTGGGCCACCTCCACGTCGAACTCCGTCATGTGACGGCTGGTGATGACGGTGCCGCCCGCTTCGCTTGCCAGCTCCCAGAAGCCGTAGTGCCGGTGCAGGAAGGAAGGCGGCTCCGGCTGATAGTAGAAGATGGAGTTCCCCTGGAGGATGCGCACCGTCTTGAAGGTGTCCGTGCGCCCCCGGCTGTGGACCGTCATCAACAGGACCTGGACCTGGGGGTCCGAGTAGATGATGTCTATCTTCCGGACGTGAGGCGCCACCGCGGGCCATTCCTCCAGGTGCCAGAAGGCCGCCAGCACGGTGCTCACATCCCGGGAGATGTGCACTTCAATCTCAAACGTCTCCATGGCTCATGGACCTCGTGGGGTGAGACGGGAAAGGAGGTTGGCGTTCTGCTGCGTGAACCAGACACCGTCGGCGGTGGCGAGGATTCCCCGGGGCTTCGCTCCAGGTGTGCGCATGGGAATCAACTCGAAGGCGCGTGTGCGCGGGTCGAAGACAGCCAGGCGGTTGCCACCCACGCCCCCGAGGCCGCCTCCGTCGGTGAGCCAGATGCGGCCCTCGGAGTCCTTCGAGAGTCGCACCGGCTCCGCGTCGCTCGCGGGCACCGTGAACTCCTCCCAGCGACGGGAGCTCAAATCCAGTCGAGCAAGCTTCCCCGCGCCCCCCTCCGCCACCCAGAGCGCGTGCTCATCCACCAGGACGCCAATGGGTGAGCAGTCCGGGGTCGGCATGTCGTGGACTTCAAATGCGCGACGGCCCGGTTCGAACCGCGCCACGTAGTTGCCACTCTCCTCGGAGGCGGAGATCCACAGTCCCCCCAGTCGGTCCGCCACCAGATGCAGCGGGCTGCTTCCCTCGCGTGGCATGTCGAACAGCTCGAAGCGCGAGGTGGCCCGGTCGAAGCGGGCGATGCTGTTGGCGCCCAGCAAGGTCAGCCACACCTGGTCGCTCGGGTCGACCGCGACGCTGGAGGGCAGTGCCGCGTCGATGGGGATGGGGTACTCGTCCACATGGCCGGAGCGCGGGTCCAACCGCGCGAGCCCGTTGGTGCGGAACTGGGCAATCCAGAAGTGGCCCGCCCGGTCCATGGCCATGCCGGACGGCATGCTGGCTACGCTGGGCAGCCCGAACTCCTGGAAGCGCCCGGTGCGCCGGTCGAACGCGGCGATGCGATTGCCGTAGATCTGATTGAACCAGAGCAGCCCGCGCGCGTCCTCGATGAGCTCGTTACCGGGGCCACTGCCCGCCTGGGGCAGCGCGAAGTCACGCATCTGGAAGCGCGTCTGCGGCGCGGACGGTGGCGCGCTGGGAGTCTGTCCGGTGGGCGCTGATGGCGCGGCGGAGGGAGCCCGCGGAGGCTCCGCGCCAGGAGGTCCCTGCACGGAAGGCGGCGGTCCGTTGCCTGGTCCGGCGAAGGCGGGCCGCTGGATGGGCACCGGCACCGGATCCGGGTACTTCGCCAGCTCGTCTGGCAACAACATCCCAATCTTGTTGCCGAGCTGCTCGGTGAACCAGATGCGGCCCTTGCGGTCCACGGTGAGGCCACCGGGGCGGCTGTCCGGCGTGGGAATCTTGTACTCGAGAATCTTGCCGGTGCGCGTGTCCATCATCCCGATGGAGTTGCCGAACACCTGGGTGAACCAGAGGCGGTCCTTCGCGTCCGCGACAATCTTGAACGGCGCGGAGAACCGCGTGGGCAGCGAGTACTCGACAATCTGGTCGCCCACCACCTTGGCGACCTTGTTTCCCACCATCTCCACGAACCAGATGGTGCCGTCGCTCGTCTCGGCGATGCCGGTGGGGCGCGCGTTCTCCGTGGGAATCTTCAGCCGGACGAAGCGCTTGCGGCCTGGCTCGTAATAGCCAATTTCGTTCGCGGTGCGCGCCGTGTACCAGACGCGCTGACGACGATCGACGAAGACGGTGCGCGGCTCGGAGTCCTTGGCCGGCAGCTCCATCCGCGTGAGCTTCCCATCGGGCGTGAGGTAGCCGATGTGATTGTCATGGCGTTCGGCGAACCAGATGCGTCCCTTCTTGTCCAGGTCCACACCGAGCGCGCCGCCCTTGGGGTTGGGGAGCTGGATTTCTCGGATGCCGCCCCTCGGGTCCAACCGGCCGATGCGATTGGTGAGCCGCTCGGTGAACCAGATGATTCCCTTGTCATCCATGATGAGCGAGTCCACGCCCACGGTGCTGCCGTCCCCTCCCGGGGTGGGCGTGGCGAACTCGACGATGCGGCCCGTGTCGTCGAGCTGCCCCAGCTTGTTGTTCGCGGGGATGTTCTCGAAGCCGTAGAAGTCTCCGCCGCCCTCGGTGAACCACATGGAGTCGTCCACGCGGCTGGGGATGATCATCCGGGGCACGGCCTTCAGCGTGGGGATGACGAACTCGCGGAAGGCGGACTGGTATGCGTACTCCGGCGCGAAGTTCGTGGAGCCGTCGGCGTTCTCCACCGTGACGCTGCCGCGCATGAAGTGGTGGCGGAAGCAGAGGTAGGGGTACTCGCCAGCGCGCTTGAAGGTGTAGCTCCACTCCGCGCCCACGGCGATGTCGCCGGAGAAGAGGATGAGGGCCTCGTCGGTGATGGAGTGGACCATCTCCGGCCCGTGGTTCTTGAAGACAAGCGTGTCGCCCACGCGGGCCCGCACCGCCAAAGGCGTCATGTACGGCGGCGCATCCGAGAGGTTGATGACGTGTGTCTGGGCGCCCCATGCGCTGAACGCGAAGAGCAGCCCCACGAGCAAGGCCTGGCGCGAGCCCGGAGTGGACGCGCTCACGGTGACCCCGCGGCGACCGCGAGGTGGGAGTCCCGGGCCAGCAGCGGCTCGATGCGCGCGGCCAGCTCCGCGACGGTGTGGACGTTGCGCACGTCCGGGGCGAGGTGCGGCGGCAGGCCCAGCCGTCCGCAGACGGTGGCGGCCAGCTCCACCGTCTCGATGGAGTCGATGCCGAGTTCGTCCTGGAGGTGGGTGATAAGGCTGACGCTCCCGGGCGCGTGCCCGAGTGCGTGCAGCGAGATGAGGAGGGTCTCGGTGACGCGGGAGGTCTTCATCGGCACGGCTCCTTCACGAGTGAATCCACAGGAGGTCCACGCACTGGTGTCCCCACGAGAGGACGAGCACCGAGCGAGGAGGAGAAGGTGGCGTGAGCACCTCGCAGGCGAGCGCCGCGGCGACGCCACTGCTGGCACCCAGCGAGTCGCCCAGGGTGCGGCACGGGCTCAAGCGAGGGACGTCTTCCCCCAGCGCCCGCGCCGCCAGGGTGTGCAGGTGTTGCTCCGCCTCGCTCCACGGCTCCGCGTTGCACACCACCGCGAGCAGGGGCGGAAGGCCGCGTTGCCGGTCCAGGAAGGCCGCCAGCCGCTGCTCCAGGCCGAGCCTGGAGACGAAGCGGAAGCTGGCATGGGCCCCCAGGAAGCGGGCCCCGGAGGACTCGGGCGCGCCGCGCTGGAGCAGCAACAAGCCCGCGGCTTCCGCGAGCCAGGTGACTCGGTCCCCTTCGCCAGAGAACGCGGCCTCGACGAACGGCGTGGTGGGTGACTCGACGCCACCCGCCAGCAACGAGCCCGTCGCGCCCTGACGGAGCCGATGGAAGGCCATGCCGATGGCCTGACCTCCGGAGCAGCGGTCCGTGGTCAGCGTTTTCGCGAAGCCCCGCATGCCCAGGGAGATGGTGGCGTGTCCCTGCGCCGCCGCGGGGAACCAGGCCGTGGCGAGGTAGGGGCTGACGGCGCCCGCGCCCAGCGTGTGCAGTGCGCGGAGCTGGGGTTCCGCGAAGGACCAGCCCGCCAGCATGTTGCCGACAATCATCCCGCACGCCTCGCGCTCGGAGGGTCGCAGGGGATGGTCCTCGAGCGTCTGGGACACGGCGGCGAGCATCAGCAAGGAGAACCGGTCGACCTTCTTGGACTCTCGCGGCGAGAGGTGGGCTCTCACCGCGAGGTCCGCCGTGTCGACACAACGGTCCCGCGTGGGCTCGAAGCGCTGACCGCTTCGTACCGCCGCGAGGAGTTCCTCCAGCGTCCCCCCACGTCCGCACACCACGGCCTGGGCATGGACGAGCACGGGGTATTCGTCTTCCTGGCGCGCGGGGGCGGGAGCGTTCATGGGGGCGTGTCTGGGTTCAGCGCTGAGGGGTGAAGCGGCCCTTGGTGGACGCGCCTCCGGGGGTGGGCCCGTAGTTCGCGATGACGCGGAAGATGTAGAAGCGCGCGGGGACCTGGAGCGAGCCGTAGAAGACGCGAGCGAGCGCGGCGATGCGGGGGTCCTCGATGGGACCGTGGCGCTGGACGTAGGAGTTCTCGGCCGCCTCCAATGACTCGTATTCGCCGTAGTTGATGGACATGCGCGAGGCCTCCACCGCGCGAGGCGAGTACGGCGTCTGCACCTCCGGAGAGGGCGCGGTGGTCTCCACGAGCAGGTCGTCGCCGAAGTAGCCCGCCGGCTTGCGACCGCGCGTGACGACCTTCACGTCGTAGAGGGCCTTGCGGTACTGCTCCCAGTACTGGGGGAACGGGACGAACAAGCCCAGATGGGCCACGTGGTTCGTCTTGCCGACGCCGAACTCGGTCCCCTTGGGTTTGTTGGTGATGGCCCCCGGAGTGAAGGCTTCGGTCAGCGATGCGATGTGCACTTCCGGCGCGCGGCGGACGTAGGGCGCCACGGCGGCGAGGCGCGCCTGGAGCGTCTTGTCTGAGCCCACCGCGGTGCTGAACCGGGCATACGTGAGGTACTTGAGGGCCAGCGGGTCCAGGCTGTCCAGCACGCGCTCGTTGATGAAACCGGGCTCCTTCAGATAGGCGTCGCGGGTGGTCTCCAGCGCCTTGACGAACTGTTGCTTCGCCTCGGGTGCGACGTCGTAGACGATGACCTGGGCAACGGGCTGCGCGGAGGCCTGGGCGCACACGAGGAGCACCCCGGCCAGGGTGAACAGGGGAATCAGCTTTCGCATGTGAGGGATTCCTTGCGGTTCGTGGTCAGGAGACTGCGTCAGCGCGCCATGTAGTTCTCGACGACGACGCCCGTGGCGACTCCCGTCGTGGCGGCGCCGGTGCGTTGGATGCGCGTGGACTTCAGGGTGGCGGGCAGCTCGTAGTACTCGGTGTACGCGACGTGCCCGGAGCCATCCGCCAGGGCGATGAGGGCGGTGCCAGACATGCCAGGCCGGGCGAGGATGGTCTTGCGAATCTCCTCGACAGGCGTGGCGGTCGCGAAGAACTCCACGCTGGCCGTCTGCCCGACGTAGCCAATCTTGAAGAAGTTGAGCGAGGCGATGTGCTGCTGAAACACCTTCGCCTCGTCCTTGTAGGGGATGGCGGTGAGGAACGTGGCCGCCGCGGGCCGGGTGCCAGCGCCCTTGACGCGATTGCGCTCCCAGGCCCAGTCACTGAGGACCACATCCACCAGTCGCCCTTGCATGCGCGTGGGGGTGGCGCTGGCGGCGCGGTCCGTCGCCGGCTGGCGCTGACGAGTCATCACATTGGCCAGCTCGCCGTCGAAGTAGCGACCGAGGATGATGTACTGCGGGTCCGCGTCGCGGGTGGCGGGGAGGACTTCGACGACCTTCTCGCCGCCGAAGCCCGTGGCCACCCTGTCATAGGGGCCCGAGCGCAGCGAGCTGGTGAGGAAGGCGCCCTCGGTGCCTTTCTTCACGGTGTAGATGTCGATGGCGAAGTAGCTGGCGCGTGCGGCGGCTTCCATCTCGTACACGGGCTCATCCGCGTGTGCCAGGGGCATGCACAGCACGGTGGCCAGGCCAAGCAGCGCCTGAATCCAGGCAGGACTGCGGTGGTTCTTCATGGGGGTCCCTCCGTTCGGAATGGGGACTGCGATGGGCTGGCGAGCTGTGTGCGCTGCCCACTGCTGAGCAATCCCGGGACCAACGCCTGTCACCGCGCTTCCACGTGCGTTTCCAGGGAGTTGGCTTCACCGACGGAGGCCAGAGCGGCCCGCCAGGTCGGATGTTTTTCTCCGAGGGGTTTCACGGCCCGGCCAGATGCAGTGGGCGGCTGCCGCGAAACCCACTGGAGTGACCCGGCTCTCGCGCCTGCCGAGGAGCTAGGATGTTTTTGGCCTGGCACCGGAGAGCTGACTACGCATGTCGGACAAGGTTGTGCAGCGAACTGCACACGGACGCAGCCTCCGCGTGAATGAGCGCGGCGCATCCCATGGAAACTCCTGAAGGCAGCGAATGGGTCCATCGCTTGCACCGGCGCGCTCACATGAAGATCTTCACGTCCCGACACCTGTTCAAGTGGCCCCTGCTGTTCTCGCTGCTGTTCCTCACACCGGGCCGCGCGCTCGCGGCCATCGAAGACGCTCCCTTGGAGGCCCTCCCAGGCACACAACCGCGGAGGGCCCTGCACTTGATGGACCCCGCACCCGCGGCAGCCGAGCCCGAGGAGGTCAAGTCGGAGGCGCTCGCGGCACTCCACACGAGCGCACGCATCGCGGCGGAACTCGGAGCCATGTCGTTGACAGCCTTGACCATGGGCCTCACGGGCGTCTTGGTCGGAGCCGTGTACTGTGACGCCAATAACAACAGGCCCAGCAGAGTCCCCTCCTCGGGCGTACTGGGTTCCTGCACGAGCGAAAGGGTGTATGGCTTCCTGGTGGGCGCCGCGGTGGGCGCTCCCATCGGCGTCATGTGGGGGGCGCGCATCCTGGGAGGAAAAGGGACGTGGACCGGAACACTCCTGGGCGCCGGCGCGGGGGCGGGAGCAGGAACCGTGACGGCGCTGCTTCTCAGAGACGTCAAACCCGGCGATGCGGCTGTCCCTTTGGGTGCCCTGGTGGGCTCGCTCATCGGCTCCGTCGTGGGCTACGAACTGTCTCACTCCGCCAACAGCGCGCGTCCAGAGCCAACGGAGAGCCGCGTGCTGCCTTCGGTGGCGGTGTCTCAGGGAGGAATGATGCTGGGCTTGAGCGGAGGCTTCTGAGCGACTCCCGAGTCCTCGTGTAAACGCACGCGGCCCGAGCCCCCTCGCGGGACTCGGGCCGTCGTTCAGGGAGAAGCCGCGTTAGAGCGCGGTGGCCCAGCGCGTGTCGTGGTCGCTAAAGAAGCGGTGGAGAGGGCTTCCGGCCTGCTGGACGAGGACGGCTTCCGTCCCGTCATCGAGGATGGCCGTTACGGTGATGCCGTTCATGTTCCAGTTGTCGCCCGTGGCGAAGGGGTCAGGCTGGCCGGAGGTGAACTGGATGCTGAACTCCTCGACGTTGGCGAGCAGCACGCCCGTGGGCGTCGTCATCGTCACGGTGTGCGTGGACCCGTTTCCCCAGTTCGCGCCGTTGTTCAGGTTGATGCTGGTCGTGAGCAGGTTGCCGGACAGCCCCACGTACTTGAGCGAGGCCACCGCATGGCTGGCATTGCGCAGGTCGTCTCCGCCCGTGACGACGGTGATGCGCAGCCGGGTGATGCTACGCATTCCGTCCTCGGCATGCGCCATGCCAGGCAGCAGGAACAGCACGACGGCGGCCAGCAGCGCCGTCAGGGTCGAAACAAAGCGGGGCGTCATCGCACTCGGAACAAGGGCAGCGTTCATCGTCGTCTCCTCTAGGGGTGGGTCGAGCTCGTGGGCATGGCGCGGCCAACGGGGCCGCTTCGCTCACGAAGCGAAGCCAAGGTGCCGCGAAGCCAGGAGGCTGCCCACTGCCAGATTTCTTGCCCTGCCCCGGATGACAGCGAAGTGGAACCCTCCGCGCCCATGGGAAGACTCGCGACACTGCTCCTCGGGTTGCTCTGGAGCACACCGCTCCTCGCCGCTCCCGCCGAGGACTTCGGCTCACGGCCCGAGGCGCTGCGCATCCAGGTGGTGACCTTCGGTCCCGGCCCGCACGTCCAGGAGCGCTTCGGGCATACCGCCATCTGGGTGGAGGACACGCGGCTGGGCACCTCCGTGCTCTACAGCTATGGCGTGACGTCCTACGGCCCCGGCTCCGGGGTGCGCTACCTCCTGGAGAGACCCAGGTACTGGGCCGCCCGGCTCTCGGTGGAGCATTCCTTCTTTCTTTATCGCGCACGAGGCCGCTCCATCCTCCTCCAGGAGCTGGGCCTGCCCGTGGAGCAGCGACGCCGCCTCCTCGCGCGCCTCGAACGGGACGTGAATCCCGCCACGCGCGAATATGCGTATGACCCGTTTCGGAGCAACTGCGCGACTCGCCTGCGGGATGCACTCGACGAAGCCCTGGGCGGAGCATTGAGTGCCCAGCTCGCGGGCCCTGCTTCACTGACCTGGCGCGAGCACCTCCGCCGCTACACCCGCGAGGTTCCCCTGTTCCAGTGGGCGCTGATGCTCTGGACGAACGACACGGTGGACGCCCCGATGACCCGGTGGGAGGAGGCCGCATTTCCCGTGGAGCTGGCCCAGGCGCTCGCGGAGGGCTCCTTCACGGACGAGCACGGCACCTCGAAGCCTCTCGTGCGAAGCAGTCGCGACGAGCACCTGACCACCACCCGCCCTCCCCCGCTGGCGCTAGGTCCTTCCTCGCTGACACGCGGGCTCCTCGCCCTCTTCACGGCGGGAACGCTGCTCCTGCTCGCGGTGCCCCGCACAGCCACGCACCGCCGCGCCTTCCGCATCGCCTTCGGGCTCTACCACGCGCTCGTCGGCGCGACGCTCGGGTCGGCGGGCGCCATCGGCTTCGTCCTGATGGTCGGCTCCGTCCACCCCTACTTCGGCCTCAACGAGAACCAGTGGATGGCCCATCCCCTGTCATTCGCGCTGCTTCCCCTCGGCCTGGGCATCGCTTCCGGGAACGAGCGCTCCGAGCGGTGGGCACGTCACTGTGTCGGAGTGCTCGCCCTCGGCTCCCTGCTGGCGGTGGTGCTCAAGCTGTCGCCAACGTTCCAGCAGGACACCCGCGAGCCGATGTCCGTCCTGCTCGTCGCGAACGTCGGCCTGGCGCTCGTCCATGTGAAGCGGTGGCGTGTCACCCTCCCGCGAGGAGCATCACCTCGACCCGAGCCCCACCTTCCGGGAGATTCGACGCACGCAGCGTCCCTCCGCTCGCCTCGATGAGCCCGCCCACCAGCCGCATCCCCAGGCCCGAGCCCTCCGACTTCGTCGTGCCTCCCGTCGGCCGAGCCCCGTCCAACAGCCCCGCCCGGAAGCCCGGCCCATCGTCACTCACCCGCAGCAGGATGTTCCGCGTGCCGCCCTCCGGCTCCACGCTCACCTGGACGATGCCCGCGCCTCGCTGCCCATCTCCTTCACACGCATTGACGAGCAGGTTCGTCACCACGTGCAAAAGCCCCCGCTCGCCGCCGACCACCCAGACGCGCGGCCCCTGCCCTTCGGGTGCCCCGGGTCCAAGGAGGATTCGCACATGCGAGTAACGCGTCTGCACCACCGCCGCCGCGTTCCTCAAGGTGTTGGAGACCTCGACGGGGGTCGCCTCGTCAATCATCGCCAGCTCGCCCAGGGCCCGTGACTTCACGCTCTCCACGAACTCCCACAGCTCCCGCAGGTCGGACGCCAGGCCCTGCATGTGCCGGGAGCACGAGGCTCCGCCCGGGTCTCTCAGGAGCAGGTCCGCGCGAAGCCTCGCCGCCGACAGGAGCGTCCTCGCGTCGTGGTGCTCCCGCAGGATGACGCTCAGGTTCGTCCGCGCCCGCCGGATGCGCACCCCCTCCGCGCCGGACTTGAGGACCATCCGCCGCGCCACGCCACAGGCAATCGCGGCCACGCTGCCCGCGCTGCCGACGAAGATGACGAGCAGCGCGACTTCGGACAGGCCATAAGTCACATGGCTGGCGTTGAACCGGAAGTCGAGGGCGACGAGCCCGCCCAACAGCAACAGATTCGCTCCCGTGCCCAGCCAGGCCACACGCGGTGACAATCGCAACGCGGTGATGAACACGACGGCGATGACGGCGGAGGGGTCCGGCATCCGCAGCAACCCCGTGTAGCTGGGACCGTGCCACAACAGCGTGGACAGGAGCGTGCCCTGCGCGACGACGGCGTCCAGGAGCGCGGAGGCCACGAGCATCCGGGGACCGAACAGCCTGCGCCTTCCCGCCCAGAGCGCGGCGACCGACAGCGTCATGCCGGTCAGCAACAACGCCAGCTCCAGCACCGCGGCCGGAAGACCTCCCTCCGCGGCCACGCCCCCCAGCGCCAGGAAGCGCGCCAGGACGAGCGCGCAGAAGATGATGCGCACCGCGCTCACCAGCACCTCGCCCTCGTTGGACGCGTCGGTGAGGACCTTGCGTGTTATGCTTTCCTGTATGGCCATGGTCCAACACCTCCTGCTGATAGAGGACTCGGTCAGCCTGGCGCGCGTGCTCGAAGACGTCCTGCAATCCCGCGCTGAACGAATCACTCACGTCACCACCCTCGCCGCCGCGCGCGAGGTGCTTCGCACCCAACCTCCCGACGCGGTGCTCCTGGACGTCAGCCTGCCGGACGGCACCAGCGACTCACTCCTGGACGACCTGCTCGCGGTGGAGCCCCTGCCGTATGTCATTGCCATCAGCGGCAGCGCGACGGCCGAGCAGGCCTTCCGACTGGCCGCCAGCGGCGTGCGCGCCTTCGTCCCCAAGCCGCTGGACCTCGCGCGGCTGGAAGCCGTGTGGACCCAGACGCTGGCGCGCCCTCCCGAGCTCGGCCCCGCGTTGAGGGCGAGCGCCGGCAAGGTGCCGCTGCATCACTTCGAGAGCCTGGTCCGGGACACCTTCGTGGACGAGGCCCTCGCAAAATCCGGTGGCAGCGTGCGCGGCGCCGCGAAGCTGCTCCAGATCTCCCGCCAACTCCTCCAACACATCCTCAACGCCCGGGACTGACCTTCTTCCCCCTCGCCCTGGGACAAACGGCGCCCGCCCACAATCTTCAAGCGGCGTACCAGAAGGGCACGGCCCGCCCCCGCCCGAGACCGCGTCTCAAGCGTGGCCCCCAAGGCAACCTCGCGGCGCCTCCCGTTGCCTCGCGAGCCACGGCCCCCCCGCTCGATTCTTCCCTGGCGGAAGCAATGAGCCCCCAGGAACCCGCGGGCGGGTAGGAAGCGCACCAGGGGAAACCGCGAGAGCCCGTCCCACCCCCTACCACCACCCTCCGTCGTGGAGGCCTGGGACGCGGGGCGGCCCCTGTGATTGAGGGCTGCGCCCAGAGCGGAATCACGCCGGGCGCCGGCCCCGCACCGCCGGGTGTTCAGGGGTCCAACGAGGCCTCTTCCCCACCGGCCATGCGAGCGGGACCGCCGCGCCACCCCTCTCGGCCGGGAGCAAGCGCGGCGTAGCATGAATGCGGAGGCCCCTGTCTCGTCCCTAGAGGCAATGCCCCATTGGAGGCAATTGTCTCGTATATGATGCTTTGGTAGAGGACCGCCGCACTCCGCCTTTCTCCCCGCCATCATGGTTTTTTCCGTCCACCATTGGGCCGCGTGGGCTCCCGGGCTCGTCGGACACGACGCCTGGCGCTCCTGGCTCTCGCAGCCGCATCCGCTTCCGGCCGAGGGCGCCCCACCCTTGACCGAGATGCCGGCGATGATGCGCCGGCGGGTGGACCGGCTGGGTCGCATCGCGCTGCAGGCGGCCTATACGTGCCAGGGGGATGCTCCCCCGCGTCCCATGGTGTTCGCGTCGCGGTACGGGGACATGGGCCGCTCGGTGGAGTTGCTGGAGCAGTTGGCCGAGGCCTCTCCGCTGTCCCCCACCTCCTTCAGCCTGTCGGTGCACAACGCCATTGGCGCGCTCTACTCCATCGCCCGGGGCGACCTGACGGCGCAGAGCGCGGTGGCCGCGGGGGCAGAGACAGTGGAGGCGGCCTTCGTGGAGGCGTGCGGGCTCCTGTCCGAGGGCGCACCGGAGGTCCTCGTCGTCGTCTATGACGAGCCCCGCCCCGCCCCCTTCGCGCACTTCCCCGAGCAGGTGTCCCTCCCGCACGCGTGGGCATGCAGCCTGCGGCCCGCCGGCGATGGCGCCACCTACCGGCTCACCTGCGGCGCCTCGACGGGCGCTCCGGAGCGGGCTCCCGGAGACACGCTTCCGGAGGAGCTGTCCGTGCTGCGCTTCCTCGTCTCGGGGGACGCGCGCTTCGAGCACCACACCGGCTCCCGACTCTGGCGGTGGCACCGTGATTCCTGAGCGACTGGAGCGCGGCTGGCGGGTGATCGCCACGGGCATCTCCTTCGCGACCTTCGGCGTGGGGGGCATCGCCCTGCGCGTGCTGTTCTTCCCCCTGCTGTCGCTCCTGGTCCGGAACAAGCCCCGGCGCACCCGGCTGGCGCGGCTGGCGGTGCATCACTCGTTCCGCTTCTTCGTGGGGCTGATGCGCTTCCTGGGGTGCCTGGACTACCGCATCGACGGGGTGGAGAAGCTGGCGCGCCCCGGGCTGCTCATCCTGGCCAACCACCCGACGCTCATCGACGTCGTGTTCCTCATCTCCCTGGTGCCCAACGCGGACTGCGTGGTCAAGGCGAGCCTGGCGAACAACCCCTTCATGCGCGGCCCCATCGAGGCCACCGGCTACCTCTGCAATGACTCCGGCCCGGAGCTCGTACAGGCCTGCATCGCGTCCGTGAAGGCGGGCAACAACCTCATCATCTTCCCGGAGGGCACGCGCACGCCCGAGTCCGGCCCCATGAAGCTGCAGCGCGGGGCGGCCAACATCGCGGTGCGAGGCCCTTGCGACATCACCCCGGTCACCATCCAGGTCGCCCCGCTGGCGCTCACCAAGGGGCGGCCGTGGTGGCGCGTGGCCCCCACCCGGATGAAGTTCAACATCGTGATTCAAGACGACATTCGAGTGTCGTCCCTGGTCGAAGAGGCCCACGGAGAGGCCCTCGCCGCCCGCCATCTCACCGAGAGATTGCACGACTACTTCTCCACGGAGACACAACGCCATGCAGGCGCTTGAGCAGGAAATCAAGAAGCTGGTCATCGAGACGCTGAACCTCGAGGACCTCAAGCCGGAGGATATAGACCCGGCCGCGCCGCTGTTCGTCGAGGGCCTGGGGCTCGATTCCATCGATGCCCTGGAACTCGGTCTGGCGCTTCAGAAGGCCTATGGGGTTGCGCTGGCCAGCGACTCCAAGGAAAACCGTCGTCACTTCGCCAGCGTGCGCGCCCTCGCGGATTTCGTGAGCGCCCATCGCAAGTCCTGAGCACCCGCACCACCCATTCGAGGGGGATATGCACATGACCAAGACCCAGCTCTTCGAGAACCTGCGCACGCTCCTGCAGGACACCTTCGACATCGACCCGGCCCGGATCACCCCCGAGGCCCGCCTCCGCGACGACCTGGACATCGACAGCATCGATGCCGTGGACCTGCTCGTGAAGCTCAAGCCCGTGACGGGCAAGCGGCTTCCGCCGGAGGTCTTCAAGTCCGTCCGGACGATTCAGGACGTCGTCGACGCCCTGCACAGCCTGCTCGACGAATCCGTGGCGGCGTGAAGTTTCTGCGTCCAGCGCTGCTCGGCGTGCTGAGCCTCGCGTATCCGCTGCTGGTGTACTGGGGCCTGGGCCGGTTCGAGCCTCGCTGGATGGCGGTGCCCCTGGTGGGCATGGCCGTCGTGCGGGCCGTGGCCACCCGCGAGCGCGTCTGGCTCGTCACCGCCGCGGGGGCCCTGGTCCTCGCGGGCACCAGCATGCTGGGCAACCACGCCCTGCCGCTCAAGCTCTATCCGGTGCTCGTCAACGCCATGCTGCTCGCCGTCTTCGCCACCAGCCTCGTGTATCCGCCCAGCGTCATCGAGCGCCTGGCCAGGCTACGCGAGCCGGAGCTGCCTCCGTCCGGCGTGGCCTATACGCGGCGGGTGACGCAGGTGTGGTGCGGCTTCTTCGTCGTCAACGGGAGCATCGCGCTGGGCACCGCGCTGTGGGCCAGTGACGCGACGTGGGCGCTGTACAACGGGCTCATCGCCTATGGGCTGATGGGCGTGCTCTTCGCCGGGGAGTGGCTGGTGCGCCGACGCGTGAGGGCAAGTCACGCCCATGGCTGAGCGCATCGCCATCGAACACCTCCTCACGCAAGGACGCCCCGCCGACTTCCCGGTGGCGTTTCGCGAGGGGCAGGTCCTCACCTTCGCGGACTTCGAGGCCCGGGCTTCCGGCTGGCGCGCGGCCTTCGAGGGCCACACGGGCCAGCGCTTCGCGCTCTACTTCGAGGACACCTTCGAGTTCGCCGCGGCCCTGCTCGGCGCCTGGCACGCGGGCCGGTGCGTCTACCTTCCCGCCGAGGTCCAACCCACGACGCGGGAGCGCCTGCGCCTCCAGGTGGACGGCTTCGCGGGCCAGATTCCCTCCTCCACGAAGCTCCTGAAGTTCCAGCAGGGCGCGCCGCGGACGCAGTGGGCGCCGCTCTCCTCCGAGGCCCAGGCGCTGGTCGTCTACACCTCTGGCTCCAGCGGAGAGCCCGCGGCCATCCCCAAGCAACTGGGGCAGCTCACGCGGGAGGTCGCCACGCTGGCGGACCTCTTCGACGCCCGGCTCGGGTCCGACACCGGCGCTGGCCGCGTGCTCGCCACGGTGTCCCACCAGCACATCTACGGCCTGCTGTTCCGGGTCCTCTGGCCGCTGACGTCGGGCCGGCCGTTCCTCGCCCGGAGCCTGCCGTACCCCGAGGACATCGTCGCGGAGCTCACGCACGGGCCGGCGGCGCTCATCGCCAGCCCCGCCCACCTCAAGCGGCTGCCGGACACTCTGGACTGGGCGAGCGTGCGGGGGAACCTGCGCTCGGTGTTCTCCTCGGGAGGGCCCCTGCCAGGCGATGCCTTGCACGCCTGTCGCGAGCTGCTCGGGCAGGCGCCCGTGGAGGTCTACGGCAGCTCGGAGACCGGGGGCATCGCCTGGCGCCAGCGCGCCCGGGATGAGGCGCTGAGCTGGAGGACGATGCCCGGCGTGGAGGTGCGCCTGACGGACGACGCCCTGGCGGTCCGCTCCGCCCACCTGCCGGACGGGGGCTGGCTCCAGACCGAGGACCGGGCCCGGCTGCTGCCGGAGGGCTTCGAGCTCTTGGGGCGCATGGACCGGTTGCTCAAATTGGAGGAGAAGCGGGTCTCTCTGAGCGCGATGGAGCGGGCCCTGCTGGAGAGCGACCTGGTGCGCGAGGCGCGGGTGGTGCCTTTGTCCGAGGGAAACCGCCTGACGCTGGGGGTGGTGGCCGTGCTGGGCCCCACTGGCCGGTACCTCCACGCGGACAGCGGCAAGCACTTCCTGAACCAGGCCATCCGAAAGCACCTCGCTTCCCAGTTCGAGCCCAGTGTCCTTCCGCGTCGATTCCGGTATCTGGAGGCGATGCCAGTCAACGCCCAGGGCAAATCCACCGAGGCCGCGCTCGTCGCCCTCTTCGACTCCCGCCGCCCGCCCCTGCGGGTGCTCGAGCAGACGGCGGACCGCGCCGTGTTGAGCATCGAGACGCCCGCGAGCCTGCCGTACTTCAAGGGCCACTTCCCGGAGAAGGCCATCCTGCCCGGCGTGGCGCAGATTGAGTGGGCCCTCCAGTTGGGCCGGGAGCTGTTCACCCTGCCGCCCGAGTTCCTGCGCATGGAGGCGGTGAAGTTCCAGCAGCTCATCGTCCCCGGGACGCAGCTCACCCTGGAGCTCACCTGGACGCAGGCCAAGGGCAGCCTCCAGTTCAAGTTCACCTCCGAGGCCGGCACCCACGGGAGCGGCCGCATCCTGCTCGGTGAGGTCCGCGGATGAAGGTCTGCGTGGTGATTCCCGTCTACAACCACGGCGAGGCGGTGGGCGCGGTGGTGAACGCGGTGCGCGCACACGGGTTGCCGTGCGTGCTGGTGGATGACGGCAGCGAGCCGGGCTGCGCGAAGGTGCTGGACACCCTGGCGGAGGCGGACAAGACGGGCATCGAGCTGGTGCGCCTGCCCCAGAACGAAGGCAAGGGCGGCGCGATGATGGCGGGCTTCCGGGCGGCGAAGGCCTCCGGCTTCAGCCACGCGCTGCAGATTGACGCCGACGGCCAGCACGACACGCGGGACATCCCCCGCTTCGTGGAGCTGGCGGCCGCGTCCCCCGAAAAAATCATCTGCGGCACGCCCGTCTACGACGAGTCCGTGCCCAAGGGCCGGCTGTACGGCCGCTATGCCACGCACATCTGGGTTTGGATCAACACGCTGTCCCTGGCCATCCGCGATTCGATGTGTGGCTTCCGCGTGTATCCGCTGGCGCCCACGCTCGCGCTCATCGACTCGGTGCGCATCGGCAGGCGGATGGACTTCGACGTGGAGGTCATCGTCCGGCTGTACTGGCGCGGGGTGGGCATCCTCAACCAGCCCACCCAGGTGCGCTACCCCACCGACGGCATCTCCCACTTCGACGTGCTCTGGGACAACGTGCGCATCTCCCGCATGCACGCGAAGCTCTTCTTCGGGATGCTGCTGCGGCTGCCGCTGCTCTTGTGGCGGAAGGTCTCCGCATGAAGTCGCGGCACTGGGCGGAGATGGGCGAGAGCACCTTCGTGCTCGGCATCTGGCTGTTGTATTGGGTCCACCGGCTGCTGGGGCGCTGGCCGTTCCGGCTCTGCCTGTACCCGGTGGTCTTCGTGCACTGGCTGGGCCGCCCCATCGTCCGTCAGGCCTCGCTCCAGTACCTCACGCGGGTGGAGCAGGCCACGGGCGCGCTCGGGCGGAAACCCGGGCGCATGGACAGCCTGCGCCACATGGTGGCCTTCGCGGAGACGATGCTCGACAAGCTCCTGGCCGTCAGCGGCAGGTACCGCTTCGAGCAGGTCCACACCGAGGGCCGCGAGCAGTTCTACGAAGTCGTGAAGTCGAACAAGGGCGGCGTCATCGTCACCGCGCACATGGGCTGCCTGGAGCTGTGCCGTGCCATGGCCGAGAAGCGCGGCGAGGTGAGGCTCCACATCCTGGTGCACACCCGTCACGCCGAGCAGTTCAACCGCCTGCTCAAGCGGCTCAATCCGGACAGCGCCTTCGAGCTGGTGGAAGTCACGGACATGGGCCCGGGGACGGCCGTCGCCCTGGAGAAGT
This sequence comes from Myxococcus eversor, assembly GCF_010894455.1. GTDB lineage: Bacteria > Myxococcota > Myxococcia > Myxococcales > Myxococcaceae > Myxococcus > Myxococcus eversor. Next base: position 341,749 of record NZ_JAAIXY010000007.1, read on the forward strand.
ACGTGGCCGCGGGCGGGTTCGTGGTGATTGCGGGCGACAGGGTGCCTGTCACGGCCAGTCAGACGGTGGATGTGGACTTCCTGGGGTACCCGGCCGCGTTTCCCGTGGGCCCCTACGTGCTGGCCTCGCTGTTCAAGTGCCCGCTCTACCTGCTGGGGTGCATCCACGAGAACGGTGGGTACACCATCCATTTCGAGCGCCTGGCCGAGCGAGTCGAGCTCCCCCGGGGCAAGCGCGCGGCCGCGTTGACGGGCCACGCGCAACACTATGCCGAGCGGGTGACCGCGCTGCTGAAGCGCGCTCCGTTCGATTGGTTCAACTTCTTTCCCTTTTGGGATCAGGCGAATGCCTCCGCCAGGAATCAAGAATGACCGCGCGGTCCGGTTCGATGGGAGCCGGCTCGCCATTGAAGATGTGTCCTCGCTGTCGCGCCGCGAGCGCGATGCCGAGCTGAGCACGTCCACCGACTTCCAGCGCAGAATCACCCGGGGCGCGGAGTTCCTGGACCGGCTGCTCGCCGAGGATGGGAACATCTACGGCGTGACGACGGGGTACGGCGACTCGTGCACCGTCTCCATTCCCCCCGAGCTGGTCGCCGAGCTGCCACACCACCTCTACGCGTACCACGGCATTGGCGCCGGACGGTTCCTGACGCCCGAGGAGACGCGCGCGGTGCTGGCGGCGCGGCTGGCCTCGCTGGCCCAGGGCGTGTCGGGCGTGGGGCTGGGACTGCTCACGCAGTTGGAGCTGCTCTTGCGCCACGACATCCTCCCGCTCATCCCCGCCGAGGGCTCGGTGGGCGCCAGTGGAGACCTCACGCCGCTGTCCTACGTGGCGGCGGTGCTCTGCGGGGAGCGTGAGGTCTGGTACCGGGGTGAGCGGCGCGCCGCCGCGGAGGTGCTCGCGCAGCATGGCCTGAAGCCCTTGAAGCTGCGCCCCAAGGAGGGCCTGGCCATCATGAATGGCACGGCGGTGATGACCGCCCTGGCGTGCCTGGCGTGGGAGCGCGCGGAGTACCTGGGACGGCTGGCCACGCGGCTCACCGCGTTCAACGTGGTGGCCAGCGCCGGCAACGCGCACCACTTCGACGAGGCCCTGTTCGCGCTCAAGCCGCACGTGGGCCAGCAGCGCGTGGCCGCGCGCCTGCGCGTGGACCTGGCCACGGACCGGCCGAGCCGCAACGAGCAGCGACTTCAAGACAGATACTCCCTGCGCTGCGCGCCGCACGTGATTGGCGTGCTCGAGGACGCCCTGCCCTTCTTCCGGGCGCAAATCGAGAACGAGCTGAACAGCGCCAACGACAACCCGCTCATCGACCCCGACAGCGAGCGGGTGCTGCACGGCGGGCACTTCTACGGCGGTCACATCGCCTTCGCCATGGACGGGCTCAAGACGGCCGTGGCCAACGTGGCGGACCTGTTGGACCGGCAGCTCGCGCTGCTGGTGGACACCCGCTACAACCACGGGCTGCCCTCCAACCTCTCCGGCTCCACGGGGCCGCGGGCGGCCATCAACCATGGCCTCAAGGCGGTGCAGATCAGCGTCTCCGCGTGGACGGCGGAGGCCCTCAAGCAGACGATGCCCGCGTCCGTCTTCTCCCGCTCCACCGAGTGCCACAACCAGGACAAGGTGAGCATGGGCACCATCGCCGCGCGCGACTGTCTCCGGGTGCTGGAGCTGTCCGAGCAGGTGGTGGCGGCGATGCTCATCGCGGCGCGGCAGGGAATCGCGCTGCGGGGCCGGATTGCTCAAGAAATGAATCTGGCGCCGTCTCTTGCGTCGATGCAGGCCGACCTGGAGCAGCGAATCCCGCTGGTGGTGGAGGACCGAGCGTTGGACAAGGAGCTGCAAGGGCTGCTGGGCGCCATCCGCGCCCGCGAGTGGGGGCTCTATGAAGCCTGACCTCAGCCATGAAATCGAGCTGTCGCCGCCCTTCCATGACATCGACCTGATGGAGGTCGTCTGGCATGGCCACTACGTGAAGTACCTGGAGCTGGCGCGCTGCGCGCTGCTGGCGAAGTTCGACTACGACTACCCGCAGATGCTCGCGTCCGGCTTCGCCTGGCCCGTCGTGGACATGCGGCTGAAGTACGTGCAGCCGGCGCTCTACGGGAAGACGCTGAAGATTCGCGCCGAAATCACCGAGTGGGAGAACCGGCTGCGCATCGACTATGTGATTCGGGACGCGTCCACGGGCCGCAAGGTGAACCAGGCCCACACCGTCCAGGTCGCCGTGTCCATGGCCACCAAGGAGCTCCAGTACATCTGTCCGCCGGTGCTCTGGCAGCGGCTGGGGGTGAAGCCCGAATGAAGCGCGCGCTCTTGCTGGGGATGCTGCTGGTGGGCTCGACGGCCAGCGCCGGTGACGACGTCATTTCGGGCGTCCGCGCCCGGCTCGCCGACGTGCCGTTGCTGCGGGGTGACTTCGAGCAGAAGAAGACGGTGTCCGGCTTCAAGAAGCCGCTCGTCTCGCGCGGCGCCTTCCTGCTGTCGCGGGAGCAGGGCGTGCTGTGGGACACACGGGAGCCCTTCGCGTCCACGCTGACGCTGACGCGCAAGTCGCTGAGCGCCGAGCAGGGCACGGGAGCCGCGGCCTATCACCTGGACGCGAGCAAGGAGCCGGGGCTCGCGGCGGTGAACGAGGTGATGTTCGCGCTCCTGTCCGGAGACGTGGCCGCGCTGTCCAAGCGCTTCCGCGTCGAGGGCGAGCTGGTGGGCACGGCGGGCTGGAAGCTGACCCTCACGCCCACGGACGCGGGCCTCTCTCGTGTCTTCAAGAGCATCCACCTGGAGGGAGACACGTACGTGCGGCAGGTCAAGCTGGACGAGGCGCGGGGCGATACCAGCGTCATCCAGTTCGACAAGCTGAGCCAGACGCCTCCCCCTAGTGACACGGAAGCAAAACGCCTTGCGAAATAAGGCCGCCATCTTCTGGCTGTTGGTGGTGCTGGCCGTGGGGGCTCACCAGGTCCAGTTCTGGCGCTCGGCGCGCCTGGACACCGATGTCCTGGCGCTCCTGCCCGAAGACGAGCAGGCCCCCGAGGTCGATGCCGCCACGCGCAAGCTCGCGGACCAGGCGGGTCGGGAGCTGGTGCTGCTGGTGGGCGCTCCGGACTGGGAGTCCGCCCAGCGCGCGGCGGACCTCGTCACGGCGGAGCTGTCCAAGGACGCCTCGCTGTTGAAGCCCTCCGTCCTGGACGCGTCCTCGCTGGATGCGGCGCTGGAGCTGTACCGCCCGTATCGGGACAGGCTGCTGACGCCCGCGCAGCGCACGTGGCTGTCGCGGGCGACGGCGGAGGAGCTGGGTGGCACGGCGCTGATGAAGCTGTATCAGCCCGCGGGCCCCCGGCTGACGGACTGGGAAGCGGACCCGCTGGGCCTGTGGCCGGACTGGTGGGCGGCGCGCGCGTCGGAGAGCACGGCGCGTCCGCGTGACGGCCGGCTCTGGTTGTCGGGAGAAGGCCGGGAGTGGGTGCTGCTCGCGTGGCACAGCCAGGTGTCCGCCTTCGCGCTGGGGGCCGACGGAAACATCACCACCGTGGTGGACCGCGCGCGGGCCATGGTGACGAGCCAGGTACCTGGAGGCCGGCTGGTGGCCGCGGGCGTGCCGCTGTACGCGGAGGCCGCCGCCTCGCAGGCCAGCGACGAGATGTCCACCATCGGCATCGGCTCGCTGGTGGCGGTGCTCCTCCTGGTGTGGCTGACGTTCCGCTCGATGCGCCCCATCGTCCTGGTGGGCGTGTCGCTGGGCATCGGCTGCGCGGTGGCGATGAGCGTCACCGCGCTGGTGTTCGAGCGGGTCCACCTGCTCACCCTCGTCTTCGGCTCCAGCCTCGTCGGCGTGGCGGAGGACTACGGCTTCCACTACTTCGCCGCGCGTCAGGGCAAGCCGCCCTCCGAGCGCGGGCCGCTGATGCGCAGCCTGCTACCCGGCATGGTGATGGCGCTGCTCACCAGCGTGGTGGCGTACCTCGCGTTGGGCGTGGCGCCATTCCCTGGCCTGCGGCAGATGGCGCTGTTCTCCGCCACGGGGCTGGTGGGCGCGTTCCTGACGGTGGCCTGCTGGTTCCCGACGCTGGACACCGGCGCCCTGCCCGAGACGGCCTTCGCCCGGCGCTTCGCCGCCTCGCTCGCACGCTGGCCCCGCTTCACGTCCAACCGCGTGTGGTGGAGTGGAACGGCGGCGCTCGTGCTGTTCATCGTCGGCGGGCTGTGGCGCATCCAGACGCGCGATGACATTCGCCAGCTCCAGGGCGCGCCCGCCCACCTCATCGCCGATCAGCGCGAGCTGGGGCGCCTGTTGGGCCTGCCCAGCCCCGCCCAGTTCTTCCTCGTGGGAGGCCAGGACGAGGAGCAGGTGCTCGCGCGCGAGGCGGCGCTGAAGGCGCGACTGGACCCGCTCGTGACTGCCAATGTCTTCGCGGGCTACCGCGCGGTGTCGGACTGGCTCCCTAGCGCGGAGCAGCAGCGCGCGGACGCGAAGCTGAGCGCCAGCGCGGAGGCCCAGGCGGTGGCCGCGGTGGCCCAGGCCACGGGCGAGGCCCCCACCCGCGCGCGCTTCGCGGACGACGTGCTCACCCCGGAGCGGCTGCTCGCCAGTCCCGCCTCGGCGGCCATCCGGCAGCAGTGGCTGGGGCGCCTGGGCGAGAAGCACTTCAGCATCGTCATGCTGCGAGGGCTGACAGACCCGTCGATGCTCCCGCGCCTCGCCGACACCGCCGAGGGGCTGGAGGGCGTGCGGTGGGTGGACAAGACGCAGGAGATCTCCAAGCTCCTGGAGCGCTACCGCCGCCTCATGGGCGGGCTCATCCTGCTGGGCTACTTCGGGGTGCTGTTGCTGCTCGTCGCGCGCTTCCGGCGACAGGCGTGGCGGGCCTGGCTGCCCACGGTGGTGGGCACGCTCGTCACGCTGGCCGTGTTCGGCTGGGTGGGCGAGCCGCTCCAGCTCTTCAGCGTGCTGGGCCTGATGCTGCTCCTGGGCATGGGCGTGGACTACGGAATCTTCATGTTGGAGCACCCCGGAGAGGGCTCCGCATGGCTCGCGGTGGCGCTCGCCGGCGTGAGCACCCTGCTCTCCTTCGGTCTTCTGGGGCTCTCGGCCACTCCGGCCCTGCGCTCCTTCGGTCTCACCATGCTGCTGGGCGAAGTCACCATCTGGTTGCTCACGCCCTGTTGCAGACTGCCTCCTGGCAAGGACGTGTCGTGAAGGTGGAAAAAACAGAAGTCGTCATCATTGGTGCGGGCCCCTCCGGCTCTGTTGCCGCGGGGCTTCTGCGCAAGCAGGGTCGTCAGGTGCTCATCCTGGAGCGCGAGCAGTTCCCTCGCTTCTCCATCGGAGAGAGCCTGCTGCCGCAGAGCATGGAGTACATCGAGGAAGCGGGGATGATTCGCGACGTCGTCGAGGCGGGCTTCCAGTACAAGAACGGAGCGGCCTTCGCGCGCGGAGAGAAGTACACGGACTTCGATTTCCGCGACAAGTTCTCCAAGGGCTGGGGCACCACGTACCAGGTGCAGCGCGGAACGTTCGACCACGTGCTGGCGCTCGCCGCCGAGCGCATGGGCGCCACCCTGCGCTTCCGCCACACCGTCGAGTCCGTGGACGTCACCGGCGCGGAGCCTGAAATCACGGTGCGCTCGCCCGAGGGTGAGGCGTATCGCGTCCAGGCGCGCTTCCTGCTCGACGCCAGCGGCTTCGGCCGCGTGCTGCCTCGGCTGCTCGACCTGGAGACGCCGTCGAACTTCCCCGTGCGTGGCGCCCTCTTCACGCACGTGGAGGACCGGGTGGATCCCGGCGTCACCTTCGACCGGAGCAAGATTCGCGTCACCGTGCACCCGAAGCACGTGCACGTCTGGTACTGGACCATCCCCTTCTCCAACGGGCGCTGCTCGCTGGGCGTGGTGGCCAAGCGCGAGTACCTGGAGCAGTTCCAGGGCACGGAGACCGAGCGGCTCAAGGCCATCGTCGGCGAGGACCCGTCCCTGTCCAACCTCCTGAAGAACGCGGTCTGGGACACGCCCGCGCGGAGCATCACCGGCTATGCGGCGAACGTGAAGTCGCTGTGGGGCAACGGGTTCGCGCTCCTGGGCAACGCGGGCGAGTTCCTGGACCCGGTGTTCTCCTCGGGCGTCACCATCGCCGTGAAGTCCGCGAGCCTGGCGGCGAAGTGCATCGGCCGCGTGTTCGCGGGCGAGACGGTGGACTGGGAGCGCGACTACGCGGTGCCCCTCAAGGGCGGCGTGGACACATTCCGCACCTTCGTCGAGTCCTGGTACGCCGGTGGCTTCCAGGACATCATCTTCCACCCCAACGCGTCCCCCGAGGTGCGTCGGATGATCTCCGCCATCCTGGCCGGCTACGCCTGGGACAAGGAGAACCCCTTCGTGGCCGACAGCCGACGTCGGCTCGGCGTGCTCGAGAAGCTGTGCGCCACCTGATTCCCATCGCCGCCCTGTTGGGGCTCATCGCCTGCGCCACGCCGCCTCCGCGACGGGTGGCGCCGGAGGTGGCCCTGCCCATGCTCTCGCTGGCCCCAGCGGAATTCGGAGCCAGCGTGAGCCTGGCGCAGCGCCTGAGCTTCGCGCACGACGCGGACCCGGGCGGTCCCCGCTCGTTGGAGGCGCTCGTCGAAATCGACGCGGCGGCGCTCCAGCTCGCGGGCTTCGCCCTGGGCCAGCGCGTCTTCACCATGCAGTGGGACGGCGCGAAGCTGGACGAGCAGCGGGACGCGCGCGTGCCCGAGCAGTTCCAGTCACGCACCGTGCTGCGGGACATCCAGTTCGTCTACTGGCCGGCCGCCTCGGTGCGCGCCGCCCTGCCGCCGGACTGGACGCTGGAGGATGCGCCGGGATTGCGCGTGCTGCGCCACGCGGGCAAGGACTGGCTCACGGTGCGCTATGCTGGAGAGCCGCGCTGGGCGGGCCGCGCGGAGCTGGTCAACCTGGCGGAGCACTACCGGCTGACCATCGAGTCACGCCTCTCGGAGGATTGAGCCCATGATTCCGCAGGTGTTCCTGAATCAGCTCGGTCTGGTGTGCGCCCTGGGACAGGGCCTGCTCGAGGTGGCCACCGCCCTCTTCGGCGACAGGCCCACGGGCGTGTCCGAGCGCTTCGACTTCGCGGACCGCCCGCTCCACGTGGGCTACGTCACCAAGCCGCTCGTCCCCGTGGATGATTTGCCGGTGCCGCTGCGCAGCCGGAACAACGCGCTCCTGCTCACCGCGCTCGCCCAGGTGCGTCCCGCCGTGGACGACGCCCTGCACCGCTATGGCCCGGAGCGCGTGGCCGTCGTCCTGGGCACCAGCACCTCCGGAATCGGCGAGAGCGAGGCCGCCATCGTCGCCCGCGCGTCGACGGGCCAGCTCCCTCCGAACTTCGATGTCCGGCAGCAGGAGTTGGGCTCACCCGCCCTGGCGCTCAACCACGTGCTGGGCGTGCAGGGCCCCTCGTTCGTCATCTCCACCGCGTGCTCGTCCAGCGCCAAGGCCCTGGCCACGGCCGCGCGGCTCTTGCGCTCGGGCGCGGCGGACGCCGTCATCACCGGCGGGGCGGACGCGCTGTGCCGCTTCACCGTTGCGGGCTTCACGTCGCTCGACTCGGTGAGCGACGCGCGCTGCAACCCGATGAGCGTCCATCGCCGGGGCATCAACATCGGCGAGGGCGCGGCGCTGTTCCTGATGACGCGCGAGCCGGGGCCGGTGCGGCTCGCGGGCTGGGGCGAGTCCTCGGACGCGCACCACCTCTCCGCGCCCGAGCCCGGAGGCCGGGGCGCGCTCATCGCCATGCGCACGGCCCTGGAGCGCGCGGGCATCACCCCGGCCGACGTGGGCTACGTCAACCTGCACGGCACCGCGACGCCGCAGAACGACGCCATGGAGAGCCGTGCGGTGAGCGCGCTGCTCGGGGGCAACGTGCCGTGCAGCTCCACCAAGCCGCTCACGGGCCACACGCTCGGCGCGGCGGGAGCGCTGGAGGCCGCGCTGTGCTGGCTGACCCTCACGGACGACGCCTACGGGCGCCTGCCTCCGCATTGGTGGGATGGCGAGGCGGACCCGTCGCTGCCCGCCCTGTCGTTGGTGAAGCCAGGTGAGGCGCTGGGGCGCCCGCCGCGCTATGTCCTGAGCAACTCGTTCGCCTTCGGCGGCAGCAACGCCGCCCTCATCCTGGGAAGGGCCTGATGCGCACGCCCATTGCCTTCGACATCTCCGAGATTGTCCCCCATGCGGACCGCATGCGGCTGATTGACCGCGCGGTGGAGGGCGACGAGGAGAGCCTGGTGGCCGAGGTGACGCTGCGCGAGGACTGCCTGTTCCAGGAGTCCGGCGCGGTGGGCGGCTGGGTGGGCATTGAGTTCATGGCCCAGGCCATCGCCGCCTACGCGGGCTGGCGGCAGCGGATGCAGGGCGAGACCCAGCGCATGGGCTTCCTCCTGGGGACGCGGAAGTATGAGTGCAGCCGCCCCTCGTTCAAGGTGGGCGAGCACCTGCGCATCGAGGTCCGCCGGCAGTTCTGGACGGACAACGGGATGAGCCAGTTCGACTGTACTCTCGGGATTGAGGGCGAGACGGTGGCCACGGCCGCGCTGACGGTGTTCCAGCCCCCGGCCTCGATGGACGTGACGAAGGTGGGCACGGATGAGTGAGAAGACGGTACTGGTGACGGGCTCCAGCCGTGGCATCGGCCGCGCCGTGGCGCTGCGGCTGGCGCGCGACGGGTTCGATGTCGTGGTGCACTGCCGCGCGAAAGTCGAGGAGGCCGAGGCCGTGGCCACCCAGGTCCGCGAGCTGGGCCGGGCCTGCCGCATGCTGCGCTTCGACGTGGCGGACCGCGCGGAGACGGAGAAGGCGCTGCTCGCCGATATCGAAGAGCACGGCTGCTACTACGGCGTGGTGTGCAACGCGGGCATCGCCCGGGACAACGCCTTCCCCGCCATGCCGCCCGAGGACTGGGACGCGGTCATCCACACCAACCTGGACGCCTTCTACAACGTGCTCAACCCCCTCTCGATGCCGATGGTCCGCAGGCGCAAGCCGGGGCGCATCGTCACGCTGTCGTCGGTATCCGGGCTCACCGGCAACCGGGGCCAGGTGAACTACAGCGCGGCGAAGGCGGGCATCATCGGGGCGACGAAGGCGCTGGCGGTGGAGCTGGCGAGCCGGGGCATCACCGTGAATTGCGTGGCGCCCGGTTTGATTGACACGGAGATGGTGGAGCCGCACATCGTGGAGGAGGCGTTGAAGCTGATTCCCGCCAGGCGCCTGGGCAAGCCGGAGGAGGTCGCCGCGGCGGTGAGCTACCTGATGAGCGAGGACGCGGCCTATGTCACGCGGCAGGTCATCTCCGTGAACGGGGGGTTGTTCGGATGAGGCGCGTCGTCGTCACGGGCTTTGGAGCCCTCAGCCCCCTGGGCCACGACTGGCCGCAGGTGGAGGCGCGGCTGAAGTCGCTGCGCAACGCGGTGCAGGTCATCGAGGACTGGAAGCAGTACGAGGGTCTCAACACCCAGGTGGGAGCCCCCGCCGCGCCGTTCGAGCTGCCGCCGCAGACCTACTCGCGCAAGACGATGCGAGGCATGGGCCGGGTGGCGCTGCTGGCCACGCGTGCCAGTGAGCTGGCGCTCGTGGATGCGGGGCTGTTGGGAGACCCGCTGCTGTCGAGCGGGAAGATGGGCGTGTCCTACGGCTCGTCCACGGGCTCGCCTCCGAGCATCGGCGACTTCGGCCGGATGCTGGTGGCCAAGAGCACCGAGGGCATCACCGCCACGTCCTACGTGCGGTCCATGTCCCATACCGCCGCCGTCAACATCGGCGTCTTCTTCGGCCTCACGGGCCGCATCATCACCACGTCGAGCGCATGCACGTCCGGGAGCCAGGGCATCGGCTACGCGTACGAGGCCATCAAGATGGGCCGGCAGGTGGCGATGCTCGCCGGTGGCGCGGAGGAGCTGGATGCCACCGGAGCCGCGGTGTTCGACACCCTGTTCGCCACCAGCACGAAGAACAACGCCTCGCCCGACCTGACGCCCCGGCCCTTCCACGCGCAGCGCGATGGCCTCGTCCTCGGCGAGGGTGCCTGCACGCTGGTGCTGGAGGAGTTGGAGCACGCCCGGGCCCGAGGCGCGCGCATCTACGCGGAGCTGGTGGGCTACGGCACGAACAGCGACGGGCGCCACATCACCCAGCCCCACGCGGAGACCATGGCCCAGGCCATGCGGCTGTCGCTGGAGGACGCGGGCCTGGAGCCGGGCGTGGTGGAGTACGTGAATGCCCACGGGACAGCCACGGACACGGGCGACGTCGCGGAGACCACGGCGACGAAGGCGGTCTTCGGAGAGCGGATGCCCATCTCCTCGCTCAAGAGCTACATGGGCCACACCCTGGGGGCCTGTGGGGCGCTGGAGGCGTGGATGACCATCGAGATGATGCGCTCGGGCTGGTTCGCCCCCACGCTGCACCTGGACGCGGCCTCGGTGGACCCGCGCTGCGCTGCGCTGGACTATCTGACCGGAGATGGTCGAAGAATCCAGACCGAGGTCGTCATGACCAATAACTTCGCCTTCGGCGGCATCAACACGTCGTTGATCTTCCGCCGGTGGCAGTGACGGAGAAACCCATGAAGAAGGCAATGCTGCTGTCGCTGCTCGCGCTCACCGTCTCCGGCCCCGCGATGGCGCGTGACACCGTGACGATGATTCGGCTCGCCGACGTGCTGTCGATGCCGCAGGCCGAGCAGAAGCTGGACGGCACGGTGAAGTTCTACCTGGCCGGAGCGAAGACGCCCGAGGTCACCAAGGAGCTGGGCGAGGACGTCTCCAACAAGAAGACCAGCGGCGTGGGCAAGTCCGACGAGGAGGGCTGCAAGTGGGCCATCCTCTCCGCGCTGATTTCGCTCCAGGAAGGCGCCCAGAAGCGCGGCGCCAACGCCGTGGTCAACATCGTGAGCTACTACAAGAAGAACGAGCTGCAGAACGCGACCGAAATCGAGTGCCACGCCGGCACCTTCGCCGTCGGCGTGACGCTCAAGGGCACCTACGCGAAGGTCGCGGGCAAGAAGTAGCCAAAGGCTGTCACCGGGCCGGTGACGCGGGCAACCCCTCGCGTCATCCCCGGTCCACTGGGGTGCGCCCTCCCCAGGGCCCCCGGGCTTCAAGTCCTGACGCGCCTCGCGACCAGTCTTGTCATCCTGGACAGGCTGCGATTCGCGAGCAAACTGGTGTCTGGGTTAGGGTTTGACCCGTGACGCCTTACACGATGCTGCATCTGGCGCTCGCGGGGGCTTTCTTCGTGCTCGCGCTGGTGCATTTCGCGACCTGGGCCGCGGTGCGTTCGCAGCGGGTGCAATTGTGGCTCGCGACGAGCTTCCTGGGCTTCGCCGCGCTCAGCCTGTCTACGTGGGCAACACACCACGAGGTCGGCTGGATGTTCGTGGACACGCGTCCGTGGTTGTTGCTCGGCGCGCTGTGCTCCATTCCCCTGCCCTACACGCTCTTGCGAGTCCTCTGGGCCTTGCTGGACGTGCCACTGACGCGCACGCGGCGGGTGCTGCTGGGCGTGGCGGTGGCCTTTGGAGCGATGCGCGTCGCGGACGTGCTCGGCTCGGTGCTGGCGACGTCGGGGCCGAGGATGACGGCCGAGGAGCTGGCGCGCGCGACTGTAGGCCTGGGCCTGCCGATGTTCTGGCTGCTGGCGGTGACGGTGGGTGGCACCTGGGCCCTGGAGGCGGCGTGGACGCTGAAGCGCCGGGGGGCCATGGCGGCGGCGGTGCTCGTGGCCGCCCTGCTCGCGCTGGGCATCCTGGGGCGTGAGCTGGCGGTGGACGCGGGCTGGATGACGGGGCCACCGCTGTTCGCGCTCGTGGGGTTGCCGTTCCTGCTGCTGGCGTCCACCTCGCTCGCCATCCTCACCGCGCGGTCATTGAGGGGCGCGGACCTGGGCACGGGCATCCATCGCTACCGGCGGCTCGCGCGCCTGGGACGTGGAGGCATGGGCGAAGTGTGGCTGGCGGTGCGCACGGGGCGCGCCGGGTTCAACCGGCTGGTGGTGCTCAAGCGGATGGTCGATGAAGACAGCGAGGACCCGGCCGTCCGGCTCCACCGGTTCATCGGCGAGGCCCGCACGGCCGCGCGACTGCACCATCCGAACATCGTGTCCGTGCATGACCTGGGTCAGGTGGATGGCGCGTGGTTCATCGTCATGGAGTACCTGAGCGGGGTGAATGCACTGAAGCTCGCGCGGATGGTGCGGCGCGGGGGCGTGGTGCCGCTCGAAGTCGTGGTGGAGATCTGCCTGCAGTCCGTGAAGGGGTTGGCCTACGCGCACGAGCGAGGCGTCATCCACCGCGACATCAGCGCGGACAACCTGGTGGTGACGTTCGACGGAGTGGTGAAGGTCGTCGACTTCGGCATCGCGCACGGAGTGGGCAGTCCCCAGGAGCACCTGGCCGCGCGCTCGACGGCGTCCCTGCCCTCCGTGAGTCGACTCACCCAGGACGGCGACGTCATCGGCAAAATCGCATACATGCCGCCGGAGCGCAGGGCGGGAGCGGAGGCGACGACGTCGGGTGACATCTACGCGCTCGGCTGTGTGCTCCATGAGCTGCTCTGGGGAGACCTTCCGGGCATCGGACTGAGCTTGCAGCAGCGAGCACAGTGGGAGGGCCCGGAGGCACCCGAGGTGAATCGGATGCTCCGTGGAATCGTGGAGAAGGCGCTCCATCCGACGCCCGCGCGACGCTTCTCGGATGCGAGGGAATTGGAGCAGGCCCTGCTGCCCGTGCGACAGGCGCTGCCCACCGTCGACCTCGCGAGCTGGTTGCGAGAGAACTACTCCGAGCGCTGGTCGCATGAGCGCGAGCTGTCCGAGATGAGCGACCCTTCACCCGAAGAGGTGCAGGGCCTCTTGTCCCGCGCTCCCGCTGTCGTGCCCGCGGAGCTGGCGCCCACCCAGCTCGTCGCGCAGAAGGTGGAGACACCCCAGGAGGAGGCAACCCGGCGCCTCCGGAGCCCGCGCTGAGCCGGCGTCGCTACCGCGTATGCACGCCCCTGCCGATGCCCGACGGCTCCGGCCACGTGGAGCCCGCGCTGAGCCGGCGTCGCTACCGCGTATGCACCGTGACGTCGGCGGACAGGCCGACTCGCAAGGCGAGCCCTTGAGGAGGATGCAGCCAGGTGATGCGCACGGGCACACGCTGAACCACCTTCACGAAGTTGCCCGAGGCATTGTCGGGAGGCATCAGCGAGAAGCGCGAGCCGGTTCCGCCGGAGAGGCTCTCCACCTGTCCCTCCAGCGTCTCGCCCGAGTAGGCATCCACCGCCACGTCCACGCGCTGGCCCGGTCGCATGTGGCCCACCTGCGTCTCCTTGAAGTTGGCCACGATGTACGTGGTGAGCGGCACCAGCTCCGCCACTGCCTGCCCCGGCGAGAGGAGCTGGCCGGGATGCACGGTCAGCTTGGACACCTGACCATCCGCTGGCGCCACCAGGCGCGTGTCCTCCAGTTGGAGCCGGGCCTGCTCCAGCGCCGCCTCCGCGCCCTTCACCCGGGCATGCGCCAGTGACGCGTTCGCATGGGCCGCGGCGATCTTCTCGTCGATGGGCGCGCTCACGTCGAGCTGACCTCGCGCCTCTTCGACCTTGCTCTCCGCGGTGCGCCGGCTCTCCTCGGCCATGAGGAGCTGGGCGCGGGCCCCTTCCAGCGCGGCCTGCGCGGTGTCATTCCCCGTCTGCGCGTCATCGAGCGCGCTCTGCGCCACCACGTTCTGCTCGCGCAGGCTCCGCGTCCGCTCCAGGTCCAACGTCGCCTTTCGGGCCTGCGCCTCGGTCCGAGCCAGCGCCGCGCGAGCGGAGGCCACCTGCGCCTGCGCACCACTCACCGCCGAGTTGCTGGAGGTCACCTGCGCCTTGGCCGAGGACAGGCCACCCTTCGCCCCCGCCGTCGCCACGGCCGCCTGTGCATCCGCAGCGGCGGCCTGGGCGCGCGCGGACTCCAGCTCCGCCTCCGCCTGCTTCACCCGGACCTCGTAGGGGCGAGGGTCGATCTGCAGGAGCACATCCCCCTGGTGCACCATCGCGTTGTCGCTCACGCCCACCTTCACCACGGGGCCCGAGACTCGCGCGGCCAGCGGCACCACGTCCGCCTCCACCTGCGCGTCATCGGTGGACTCTTCCCCGACGGTCATCAGCTTGAAGCCACCGATGGCGAGCAGGATGACGGTGACCCCGGCGCCGAGGAGATAGAAGCCCCGCTTGCCTCGCTTCGGCGGTGGCGAAGCGGCGGGCGTTGGAAGGGGTTGCGAGACGAGCTGGGGAGCGGGAGTGGTCGAGGACATGGTTCAGACCTCCAGGTCGAGGTGGGGCTTCTCTTGGGAGCCCCCGCCGCTGGGAGCGGCCTTGAGGAAATAGACGAGCGGCAGCACCACCACGAACATCAGCGCCGCGAGGACGAACAGCTTGTCGAAGGCGAGCACCGTCGCCTGGCGCGTCGCCGAGCCCGCCAGCATCTGGAGACTCGCGAGGTGCGCGCCAGCCTGGTCGAGGCCGCGCCGCATCAACCCCTGCTCCGTCGCGGCGATTCGGCCGGCGACCTCCAGTCGCTCCGGGTTCAGGTGCACCGCGATGGACGCCTTGGCCTGCACCGAATAGCGCGACAGCAGCGTGGTGAAGATGGCCAGCCCCATGGAGCCGCCAATCTGGCGCAAGAGCGAGTTGAGTCCCGTGGCATCGGCCATGCGCTCGCGAGGGATGTTCGCGAGCGCCGTCGCGCTGAGCGGCACGAACATCAGGCTGAAGCCCACCCCCTGCAACATGATGGCGCGGACGATGTGCTCCGAGCCCGTGGCGAGGGAGAAGTGGCTCATCTCGAACGCACCGAAGCCCGCGAACACGATGCCCAGGCCCACCAGCAGCCGCGACGGCACCTTGCCGTACAGCCGCCCGACAATGGGCATCATCAACATCATCACCAGCGTGCGAGGCATCAGCGCGAACCCCGACTGCGTCGCCGTGAAACCGAGCAACTCCTGCATGAACACCGGCAACAGGAACATGCTGGCCATGAGGACGGAGAACACCAGCGCGTTGAGCAGGGTTCCCGACGCGAACACCGGGTCCTTGAACAAGCGCAGATTCACCGCGGGCGCCTCGGCGGTCAGCTCGCGGATGACGAAGGCCACCAGACAGGTGGCGGCCATCAGCGCACAGGCGACGATGAGGGGAGACTCGAACCAGTCGTCCGCCTGCCCTTCCTCCAGGAAGTACTGGAGCAGGGCCAGCCCCATGCACAACAGGGTGATGCCGGACCAGTCCATGTGCTTGCGCTGGCGCTCGGCTTCCACCCGGGCGGAGGCGCGCAACTGTTCGTCCTCCTGGACGAAGCGGGCCACCATGAAGAAGCCGAGGATGCCCACGGGCACGTTGATGAAGAAGATCCAGGACCAGTGCCAGTTGTCGACGATGACGCCCCCGAGCGTCGGACCGATGGCCGGGCCCACCATGACCGCCATCGCGAAGATGGCCATCGCCGTGCCCTGCTCCTTGGGTGAGAAGGTCTGCCGGAGGATGGCCTGCTCGGTGGGTTGGAGCGCCCCGGCACCCAGTCCCTGGATGAAGCGGAAGAGCACCAGCGTCGGCAGGTTCCACGCGAGGCCACACAGGAACGAGCCCGCGACGAAGAGGACCAGGCAGGACAGGTAGACGCGCTTCTGTCCGAACAGGCGCCCCAGGAAGCCCGTGAGGGGCATCACCATCACCGTGGCGATGACGAAGCCCGTGCTGGCCCAGGTGATTTCCTGCACGGTGGCGCCCACCGCGCCCCGAATCTGCGGCAGGGCCACGTTGACGATGGACGCGTCGATGGCGCCCATCAGCGTGCCGAACGTCACCGACAGCGTGACGAGCCACTTGTTCGGCGGAGCCCCGGGAGTCCGTGCCATGGCCTCTAGACCTCGATTCCCTTCAGGAAGACGCGGGAGATCTCCTCCCCCCAGGCGGCCGGCGAATGGGGATGGCCGTCCTCGCGCAGACGGTCCAACGCGCCGCGGACCAGGCCCATGAGGAGGCTGGGGTAGAAGGCCCGGCCCTCCGCGCGAAGCTCCTTGGCCCGGATGCCCTGGTCGATGATGACCTCCAGCCGTCGGTTCAGCTCGGCCAGGACCTGGCTCTTGTTCTGACTGTGGGCCGGGTCCTCGGGGAGCTGGACCAACAACCGCACGAAGGCGTCTCTCTCCGCCACGTGGGCGAAGATGGCCGTGACGAAGGTCCGGAGTCGCACGGACGAGGGCTGCTCCTTCACGGGAGCCAGCGCGGCATCCAGCCGGGTGAGCAGCACCTGGCGACGCTTCGCACGGAGCGCGTCCAGGAGCGCCGCCCGGTCCTTGAAGTGGTTGTAGAGCGTCCCCACCGACACGCCCGCCTGCTCCGCGATGGACTCCATCTTCGCGGCGTGCACGCCCTCTCGAGCGAACACATCGGCGGCCGCCACCAGGATGGCGTCGGCGGTGGCCTCGCGCAGCCGGGAGCGGAGGTTTTTGACGGGGGCTTCAGATTTTGAATCCCGATTCATTTTCTGAACGGAGCCTTCACCTTCTGCCCTCGGGAGTCAACTCCCCCTCTGAAGCACGAGGCCGTGGGCAACCGGGCAGTCGCGAAGATTCCTGGAGTCTCGCGTTCGATTCCTGCGCGGGGCCCTGTCCCTCTGGATGGCGCCTCGCGTCCGCCAAGGGAAAGTCATGTTCATCGAGACATCAAGGCACCGAAGCATCGGGCATACCGGAGCCCGCGGGCTCCTCTTCACCATGGGCACAGGGCTGCTGGTCGCATGTGGCGCGCCTCTGGAGCCCACGTCGACCACCGACGCGTCCCTCGTGGCCATCGGCACGACGGAGCAGTCGCTGTATGTCGACTCGGACGAGGTCTGGGGGCGCCCCAACCTGACGGTGTGCTGGGACACGCCGGGCTTCGCCACCGAGAAGGAATGGGTGCGCACCTCCATCCGCGACACCTGGGAGAAGGAGAGCAACCTGGTGTTCTCCGGCTGGGGCGCCTGCCCCAGCTCCGCGGACATCCGCATCACCATCAGCGACGAGGGGCCTCATACGGAAGGACTGGGCACGTCCATCGAGGACGAGGAAGAAGGAATGGTGCTCAACTTCACCTTCGCCAACTGGAGCCAGTCCTGTGCCTCCAGCCCCGCGCAGCGTGAGCACTGCATCCGCGCCATCGGCGTTCACGAGTTTGGCCACGCCCTGGGCTTCGCACATGAGCACAACCGGGGGGACACGCCGTCCACCTGCACCACGCCGTCCCAGGGAAGCGATGGGGACACCCACGTGGGCGCGTGGGATTTGATGTCGGTGATGAACTACTGCAATCCGACGTGGAACAACGCCGGGCAGCTCAGCACCACCGACATCCAGGGCGTGCGACAGTTCTACGGTCAGCCTCGCGGGGCGGACCAGCAGTTCCACGTGGCCAAGGTGGACTCCGACTTCCGCGCGGACATCCTCCAGACGTACCGGGGCTGGGGTTCGATTCCCATGTGCCGCTCGACGGGCAGTGGCTGGTCGTGCACCAACCCTTCCGCGGCGGTCTACAACTGGGGTTCTCCGGAGCAGCGGTACGTCACGGGTGACTTCAACGGCGACGGGCGCACGGACCTGGTGCAGACCTATCGATTCTGGGCCAGCTACCCGGTCTGTTACTCCACGGGCGTGGGGGCCTGGTCCTGTTCCAACACGTATGCGGACATCTACAACTGGGGAACGGGGAGCCAGCGATTCATCACCGGCGACTTCAGTGGTGATGGGAAGACGGATATCGCGCAGGCGTATCACGACTCGTCGATGCTGCCCGTGTGTCGCTCCACCGGCACCGGCTGGTCTTGCAACAACCCGGCGGCCACGCTCCGCACGACGGACTCTCCCGAGGTGCGCTACCTCGCCGGAGACTTCAATGGCGATGGGCGGGATGACATCGCGCAGGCGTATCGGCGCTGGGTGACGCAGCCCTTGTGTCTGTCGACGGGCACGGCCTGGTCCTGCAGCAACCTCAGCGTAGCCATGTACGACGCGGGAAATGCCGAGCAGGACTTCCTCACCGGCGACTTCAACGGCGACGGGCGGGACGACATCCTCCAGTCCTATCGCGGATGGAATGCCATGCCGCTGTGCTACGGCATGGCCTCTCCGACCTGGTCCTGCAACATCCCGTCGGGCACGTTCTACAACTCGGGCTCGCATGAGCAGCAGATGCTGACGGGCGACTTCAACGGGGACGGGCGCACGGACATCATCCAGACCTACCGTGGCTGGGGGAGCATCCCCACGTGCTACTCCACGGGCTCGGGCTGGAACTGCAGCAACTCGCCGGCGACCATCTACAACTCGGGGTCCTCCGAGCAGCGGTTCATGACGGCGGACGTCAACGGCGATGGCCGCACCGACGTCGTCCAGGTCCACCGCTCCTGGATGCGCTACCCGGTGTGTCTGTCGACGGGGACTGGCTGGAATTGCGGCAACTGGCTGTCGACCGTGTACGACATCGGGACGTACTGAGCCGGTGGCCCGGGCTGAAGCGGCGTCATGCTACGGCTCGGGTCGCGGTCTCATGGAGTAGATCCATCCCTCCCCCGAGCTCAGTCGTGGCGCCACATGCCTCTCCTGGTTGATTCCGACCAGGCCTCGCTTGCCGGCATGGAGCTCAGGAGTCTATCGCGGGGGCCACCTCGGACCACGTCCGCGCGATACTCGTTCATCTGTCTCCTCCCGGTGTCACGGTGACTTCGCGACACCGGGAGGAGACCTCCCGCGCCGTGCCCATCAGGGCCCGACGCTGGAGTGGCTCAGCAGTGACTCACGCGGCCTGGCTGTAGCGGTCGCACTCCGCCAGGTACTCGTCGCTCGACATCTGGACCGCGGCGACGCGCAACTGCTTGACCTTGGGCTTCTTCAGCGTGGTCTTCACGACCACCGACTTCCCGATGGGGATGCCCATGTATGACTGGTCGACGTAGGTGTTCTCCTTCATGTCGTCCCAGGCAATCAGCACGCCATCCGGGAAGAGGATGCCGTCCCGGCCGATGGTCAGCACGGGCGTGTCCAGGCTGCCCAGCGGCTTGATGCAGTTGAAGATCATCCAGATGGACGTCGCGGTGATGAAGCCGCAGAAGGCCATGACGCCCGTCTCCCCGATGGAGCGGTAGGTGAGCGCGCCGAAGAAGGCCGTGGACAGCGTCCAGATGACAGCGCCCACGATGAGCTTCGTGCGCGAGTAGTAGAACGCGACCGGCTGGTCCGACTTCGCCTTCGTCTTGGCAGAGCTATAGATTTCCATGAGGTGATGCCTGTTGGGGGTTGGGGGAAAAAGTCACTGCGCGAGACGGTCCGTCAGGTAGGCCAGGAGCACCGGGGCGTTGACGATCTTCTCCTCGTCGATCTTCCGGAACCTGCCGTTCACCGTGATGACCAGCTCGCGGGTCGACACGCCCTGGTCGTGCCCGTCCTGGAAGCGGATGCTCTCGATGTCGTCCCAGCGGATGAGCTGCCGCTTGTGCGTCAGCCCCTCGGAGCTGAGCGTCAGCGGGCCGAAGTCCACGGACCGACCCGCGGCGACCTGGCGGCGCACCTTGTCCAGCAGCGCGTCGACGACACGGTCCGTCACCTCGACTTCGAGCTCGTCCGAGTCGCTCCACAGGTTCAGCCGCAGCCGGTACTTGCCACCGGCGTGGCGAAGCACGAGGCGATCATGATTGTGCTGGCGGACGATGCCGCCCACGTCCCGCCACGCCAGCGTCGTGTCACCCGAGGTGAGCCGCAGCGAATCCACCGTCAGTGTTTCAGGGGCACGCAACCAGACGAACAGGTCGCTCGCGCGCCACCCAATCACGTAGATGCCACAGGGGATGCCCAGCAGAAGGATGAAGAACCCGAAGTAGCTCCGCAACAGCGCGTGAACCATCGACAGCGGCAGCAGGTGGATGGACAGGGGCGCGAGCACCGCCGCCATCACCACGTAGATGAGGATGAACCCCACCACGAGCCAGTAGACGGCCGGAGTGGGGAAGACCAAGGTGTGTACGCGCTTCAGGGGACAGCTCCCAACGGGCCGGATGGGCTCACCGAGGGCCACGAGTCCCGGTGAATGAATGTTCGTTCACTCCTCTATAGACAAAGACAGTCGCCATTTCGACAACCAAAGAGGCAAGCGCCCGCAGTCAGCCAGCGAAGTCACGCATTCCCTGGCAAGCCAAGGAATCCCAGTCAAAACAACACGTGAAACACTTCCAGCCTCTCATCCGCCGAGAGCACTTTGAGTGTGTCTTCACCCGTTTCGTGTTTTCCATTCCACGATGTTTCGCGAAAGCCAGCTCGATGGATGGGCGCGGAGCACTCACCGCTTTCGCGGAGGCTGGAGCTGACGCTCGCCTGCCCAGGCCAGTGGTCCCGAGTTGCTCATACGTATCCTCATCGACAGGCCACGAAGCGAACGACAGTGCCCACCACCACGCGATCAAGCCCGAGCCGTTCATGCAAGTGCGAGCAGGTCCGCTTCGTGCTCCGGGCGCGAGTGAAGTGACGGTCGGACTCAGTTGAATGGCGCGGTG
Source organism: Myxococcus eversor (assembly GCF_010894455.1). GTDB lineage: Bacteria > Myxococcota > Myxococcia > Myxococcales > Myxococcaceae > Myxococcus > Myxococcus eversor. The sequence continues at coordinate 362,341 of NZ_JAAIXY010000007.1, forward strand.
ACTCGAAGCAGCGCTCTCGCAACAGGTGGGGTACCCCGCTGCGCCTGCCTTGGCCCGCGCCAGGCGGAGCCTCTGACTCGCCCCCGCTCCCGTGGCACTCGTGCCGTCCCTGAACAGCGCCGCGCCTGCTCCCGCGACAGGCGGAAGAACCAGGGACGTCCGCACCTCGCGCACAGGCACCAGCCCGTCCCACGGCAACCCCGACCCCAGAAACGACAAAAGCCCCCGAGTCTTTCGACTCGGAGGCTTCTATCGGAGTGCCCAGGGCGGGATTCGAACCCGCACACCTTTCGGCGCCACCCCCTCAAGATGGTGTGTCTACCAGTTCCACCACCTGGGCGTTTCTGCGCGGACCATCTACAGGACCGCACCGGATCACGCAACGAGTTTCTAACCGCTGCGTGCTCCAGATTTATTCGACGGGCTCTTACGGAGCCGGAGTCGGCGCCGCCGGCTGGGCAGGGGCCGACTGGCCCTCCGCCGGAGCCGCCGGAGCCTCACCACGAGGCTGCTCGACCGCGCCAGGCGCCGACTGCTCGCCCGCCGGAGCCGCCGCGCCCGGAGTCGCGGGAGCCGAAGCCGCCGGAGGAGGCGCGGCCACCGAGCCACCCGCCGCCACCGAGGAGCGAAGCCCCACGAAGGACAGGCCGAGCGAGGTGAAGAAGAACATCGCGGCGCAGACGCCCGTGAGCTTGCTCAGGAACGTCACGGCACCACGGCCACCAAAGGCGCTCGTGGCCGCGCCGCCGCCGAGGGCCGAGCCCATGCCAGCGTCCTTACCCGGCTGCAGCAGGATGACGAAGATCATGAACACGCAAACGAGGACGTGCACGATCGTGACGAAGGTCAGCATGAGAGGTCTTTCGAACGTTCCGTGAAAAGGAGGCGCACCCTACACAAACTGCCGAATGGGTGACAACTTCTTCCGCCCGCCAGTGATCCTACTCTAGGTGGCCGCCTTGATGATGGCCGCGAAATCGCCCGCCTTGAGGCTCGCCCCACCGACCAGCGCCCCGTCGATGTCCGGCTGACCCAGCAATTCCGCGGCGTTGTCCGGCTTGACGCTCCCACCGTACTGGATCCGCACCTGCCCGGCCGTCTCCCCGTCGTACAGCCGACCGACGAGCCCGCGGATCGCCGCGTGGACCTCCTGCGCCTGCGCGGACGTCGCGTTCCGCCCCGTCCCAATCGCCCACACCGGCTCGTACGCCAGGACGAAGGTCGCCACGTCCTTCGCCTCGAAGCCCGAAAGCGCCCCACGGATCTGACGCTCCACCACGTCCAGCGTCTGGTTCGCCTCGCGCTCGGCCAGCGTCTCGCCCACGCAGATGATGGGCTTCATGCCCGCCGCCACGACGGCCTTGGCCTTCTTGTTCACCGACTCGTCCGTCTCGCCGAAGAGCTGGCGGCGCTCGGAGTGCCCCACGATGACGTAGGCACACCCCAGCTCCGCCAGCATCGGCGCGGACACCTCACCGGTGAAGGCACCTGACGCCTCCCAGTGGCAGTTCTGCGCGGCCAACTGCAGCGGCGCCCCTTCCAATGCGACGTGCAGCGGCTGCAGCGCCAGGAACGTCGGCGCCACCACCACCTCCACCACGTCTCCGACGGAAGCCACGGTCCCCCGCAGCTCGCGCACCAGTGCCAGCGCCTCCGGCACCGTCTTGTTCATCTTCCAGTTGCCGGCGACGATCTTCCGACGACGAGCCGAGACGGCCATGAATGTCTCCCCCAGAGGTGTGGTGGTGTTGCTCCGCGGCGCGGGAGACTACCGCGTTTCCAGCGCCTTGATGCCCGGCAGCTCCTGACCTTCCAGGAACTCCAGAGAGGCGCCTCCGCCAGTGGACACATGGCTGAGCTCCTTCGCCACGCCCATCTGCTCCACTGCCGCCGCGCTGTCGCCGCCGCCGATGACGGTGACCGCCTGCTTGTTGTTCGCCATGGCCGTGGCCACCGAGCGGGTGCCCTCGGCGAACTTCGCCACCTCGAAAAGGCCCATGGGCCCGTTCCAGACGACGGTGCGCGCGTCGCGGATGTGCTGGGTGAAGATGGCCCGCGTCTTCGGGCCGATATCCAGGCCCATCATTCCCACGGGAACCACGTTGTCCGGCGTCTCCAGCGCGATGCTCTTGTCCGTCAGCTCCGTGCCGACGATGTGGTCCACCGGCAGGACGATGGGCGTCTTCAGCCGAGCCGCCGCCTCCAGGAGGCGCGTGGCCAGCGACAGCTTGTCCCCCTCGACGCGGGACTTGCCGACCTCCACGCCCTGCGCCTTGAGGAAGGTGTAGGCCATGGCGCCGCCGATGAGCAGCGCGTCCACCTTGGGCAGCAGGTTCTCGATGACCTTGATTTTATCGCTGACCTTGGAGCCCCCGAGGATGGCCACGAAGGGCTTCTCCGGGTTCTTCAGCACGCGACCCAGGTACTCGATCTCCTTCTTCATCAGCAGGCCCGCCGCCTTCTCCTTCACGAAGGGCACCATGCCCGCCGTGGAGGCATGGGCGCGGTGCGCGGTGCCGAAGGCGTCGTTGACGTAGACGTCGGCCAGCGACGCCAGCTCGCGGGAGAACGTCTCGTCGTTGGCCTCCTCTTCCTTATGGAAGCGGAGGTTCTCCAGGACGATGACCTGGCCTTCCTTCAGGTCCTTCACCTGCTTCTTCACGCCGTCCCCGATGCAGTCATCCGTGAGGATGACCTCGTGCTTGGGGCCGAGCAGGTCGGCCAGTCGCGCGGCGACCGGCTCGAGGGAAAGCTTGGGGTCCGGGCCCTTGGGGCGGCCCAGGTGGGAGGCCAGGATGACCTTCCCGCCGAGTTCCAGCGCGCGCCGGATGGTGGGCAGCGCCTCTCGGATGCGGGTGTCGTCCGTCACGCGCCTGCCCTCCAGCGGGACGTTGAAGTCCACGCGGATGAAGGTGCGCTTGCCGGTGAGCTGCAGCTCGTCGATGTAGCGGATCATTGGCTCTCCCCTCGCCCCTGACGGGGACTAAACGCCCTTGGACACGAGGAACTTCGCCGTGTCCACCATGCGGTTGGAGAAGCCCCACTCGTTGTCGTACCAGGCCATGACCTTGACCAGGTTGTCGCCCATCACGAAGCAGTTCGTCGAGTCGAAGATGGCCGAGCTCGGGTTGCCGTTGTAGTCCACCGACACCGTCTGCGCGTCGCTGAACTCAAGAATCCCCTTGAGCGAGCCGGCGGCGGCCTCGCGGAACGCCTTGATGACCTCCTCGGCGGTCGCCTTCTTCGTGGTGTTCACCGTCAGGTCCACCAGCGACACGTTCGGGGTGGGCACGCGCACCGACATGCCGTGCATCTTGCCCTTGAGCTGCGGCAGCACCTCGCCGATGGCCTTCGCGGCGCCGGTGCTGGTGGGAATCATGGACAGCGCGGCGGCGCGGGCGCGACGCATGTCATCGTGGGTGAGGTCCAGGATGCGCTGGTCGTTGGTGTAGCTGTGGATGGTCGTCATCAAGCCCTTCTCGATGCCGAACGTGTCCAGCAGCACCTTGGCGACGGGCGCCAGGCAGTTGGTGGTGCACGACGCGTTCGAGATGATGTGGTGCCTGGCCGCGTCGTACTCGGTGTGGTTGATGCCGTAGGCGATGGTCAGGTCCGGGCCCTTGGCAGGCGCGGAGATGAGGACCTTCTTGGCGCCCGCCTTCAGGTGCTTCTCCGCGCCCTCGCGGCCGGTGAAGCGGCCGGTGCACTCCAGCACCACGTCCACGTTCATGCTCTTCCACGGCAGCACCGTGGGGTCCTTCTCCGCGGTGACGGTGATCTCCTTGCCGTTCACCACGATGCCCTTGTCCGTCGCCGACACCTCGCCCGGCCAGGTGCGGTGCACGGAGTCGTACTTGAACAGGTGCGCCAGCGCCGCCGGCTTGTCGAGGTCGTTGATGGCGACAATCTCGAGGTCTTCCTTGCGGCTGAGGGCGGCGCGCAGGATGCAGCGACCGATGCGACCGAAGCCGTTGATGGCGATGCGAGTGGCCATGTGCGTGTCTCCTTGGGAGCAGGGGGCGCCAAGGGGCGCCCGCGGGTCTTCACGTCAGAAAATCAGGGCCGCCGACCGTAGGCACGCGGCCCCGCCGAGTCAACGCTTCACGTCGCTCGCGCGACGACGCGCGCGCCGAAGCTGAACAATCACCCCGAGCAACAGCCAGAGCCCGGAGCCCGTTCCCGCGCCAGCCCCACAGCCGCAGCCGGAGTCACCGAGCGGATAGAACTGCGGCAGCACGTCCAGGACGATGGGGGCCGGAGGCTCCGGGGGCTCGGGCTCCTCAGGAGGATGCGGATCCACCCCGCGAGGCGCCACGCATCCCGTCAGCAGGCCGGGGCCCGCATCGCCCGAGTCCCCGACAGGCGGCGTGCCCGGCGCGGGGAAGCCCGCGCGCACCAGGAACGCGGACAACAGCCGCGCCCGAGCCGCCCGGTCCACCACCGACTCGAAGGGAACCCCCAACAGGAGCACCTGTCCCCCCGGCATGGAGAACACACCGGCCGACAGGTTCGTCCCCGCGTAGCGCAGCACCGCCGAGCCCCCCGATGCCGGAGTGAGCACGTCCGTCATGCCCACCGGGTAGGCGCCCCGGGTGCCATCGTCCAGGGTCAGCCCCGTGAGCTCCGAGAGGAAGTCTCCCGGCACACCCTCCACGCGCAAGGGAGGAGTGCCCGTGCCAGGCGAGGCCCGGAGGATGTCCGCGAGGAACGCCTTGTCGTCCGCGTCTCCCACCGACAGCGCGGAGGTCAACTGACCACCGGACAACAACAGGTGGCCGCCCCCTGTCACGAAGGCGCGCAGCGCGTCCTGCTCCGCCCGCGTCGGCCGCGCCCCCTCCTCGCCTCCCCGGCCGGTGAACCAGTCCACCACCCGGTACCCCGCTCCCACGGACACCAGCCCCGCCGCCACCGCGTCGCTCGTCGCGCTGTCGAAGGCGAGCCCGGACTGGCTCATCGCATCACCATGGCGACGCACGTAGGTGCCGTCGTTCATCGCCTCCAGCAGCACGCGCAACGGAGCCTGCAGGTCATAGACGTCCAGCGCCTCGCCACACGCCAGCGCCGAGTCCAGCCGCTCGAACGCGTTGACCACCAGCGCGGGAGGCGCCTCGCCCGAGCGAACGCCGACGATGGCGGACGGGAAGCCCTCGCCGCCCGCGCTCACCGCGGCGACTCGGAAGTAGCGCACCGCGCCCGCCGCCAGCGGCAGGGAGAAGGTCGTCCCCGTCACCTCGGTGCCGTCGTCCCAGCCCTGACCCTCCACGCTCTGGTAGACGCGGTACGCGGTGGGCGCGTCATGCCCCTCCTCGTCCGGGTTCGCCACGGGCGCGGCCCAGCGGACCTCCACCGTCCCAGCGGAGATGTTGCGCGCCGCCACCGCCGAAGGCGCCTCGGGGGGAAGCTGCACCGCCACACCGTCGCGGGTCGCGTAATACTTGATGAGGCCCTGGAGGATGGCGCGCGCGGCGACGCGGCGGAAGGCCGGCTCCTTGAGGCGGTTCGAGTCGGCGATGGCGTCGTGGTACGCGATCTCCAACAGCACGGACGGCATCTCCGGGTTGTGCGTGGGGTTCACCTCGCCCAGGTTCGCGGAGCGCAGGTTCCGCACGCGCCACGTCGAGTCGACTTCGCGGCGGAGGTCGCGCCCCAACTCGTCCAGCAGCGCCCTCGCCAGCACATCGCTGCCGGGCACGCCCGTGAAGTTGAGCGTGCCGTCCACCGGGTTCGGCCCGTACACGTAGCCCTCGGTGCCCACCACGTTGCCCGTCGTGGACGCGTTGGTGTGCCAGGCCACGTACACCGCGTCCTCGCCCTCCTCGTGCAGCCACGCCGCGAAGCGCGCGCGCGCCGTCACGTCCGCGTTGCGCTCGTTGGCCAGCGCGTTGGCTCCCGTGGGCGCGTACACGGACGCGGGGGCGCCACTGAATTGCACGTGGTAGCGCGCCGCCTCCTCGTAGCGGGGCCGAGGCAGCGCGGCCATCTGCGCGTCACCGATGACGCCACTGCCGCCGCCGAAGCGCACCGCGTCCACCGACACCGTGCTCCCCTCCTCCGCGTCGTTCATGAGGACGACCGAGGCCGCCTCCGGCCCCGCGCCCGCCTTGAAGAAGAAGCGGCCCAGCAGCACCCACGTCCCACCATGGCGGCGCTGGTTGACGCGGAAGTGGCTCTCTCCTCCCGAGTGGCGCACCACGTAGTGCGCGTTCGTCGTCCGCGCGGGGTCCGCTCCGTAGGAGACATAGACGTTGTAGTGACCGTCCGCCGGAACCACCGGCGCCCAGGTGGCCGTCGCCGTGGCCGTGGCGGCGCTCGTGGTGAGGAGCTCGCGCGTCGCCCCCAAGGTGAAGGGCTCCACCGCGTTGCCCATGGGCATTGGGGGCGTAGCCCAGCCCTTCTGAGTGGTAGGCCGGAACAGGCCCGCGTCGCCCGCCTCGGAGTAACCCGCGGCCCCCTCGTCGACGATGACCATGCGCGGGTTGAGGTCCGCCTCACGCACCGGCACCACCGTGGCGCCCGCGCCCATCAACATGGGCAGCAGGTACTGGTTGACGACTTCGGCGGAGATGAGGTCCTCCACCACCGCCCACGTGTTGGGGCGCTGCGTGGCCCAGCGGGACAGGGGCGCGGCCCGGTAGAAGCCGTGGCCGGGGCTCAGGTAGATGACCTTCCCGGACAGCGCGCCGGTCCGGGTCCGCGTCTGGGGCACTCCCGCGAGCGACTTGCCCGCCGTCCCATCCCGGGCCTCCCTCCTGACGACGGGCGCCTCGGTGGCGCTCAGCTTGCGCGTCTCGTGCACGCGCGGGGCCGGGGCCGGGAGGTACACCACGCCAGGGGGCTCCAGCCCACAGGCCCCCGCTTCTTCTTCGTGAACGGCGTCGGAGACCTGGGCCTCCGCGAGGGACGACGACAACAGGAGGGCCAGCAGCACGCCACTTTGACGCGCCCGGAACAAGTTGGTGCTCATGGCGACCGACCTTACCTATTCACATCTCCACGGCAATCGAACCCGTGGGTGCTAGCCTGCCCGCCCCTTCAGGTTCCGATGACCGTACCTGCCCGGCCACCTCCCCACTTCCCTCCTCGTCGCGGCACGGGGCTCTTCGCCTCGTTCGGCCACGCGTGGGCGGGCCTCATCCACACCGTCGTCCACCAGCGCAACATGCGCGTGCACCTCATCTCCGCCATGCTGGTGGGACTGGTGGGCAGTGGAATCCCGCTGGGACTCGCGGAGAAGGTGACGCTCATCTTCTGCGTGCTGCTCATCTTCTTCGCGGAGATTCTCAACAGCGCGCTGGAGCACCTGGTCGACCTGGCCGTGCAGCAGTTCGACGAGAAGGCCCGGCTCACCAAGGACGCCGCCGCCGCGGGCGTGCTGGTGCTCGCGCTGGGCACGGTGGTCATCTTCGCCGCCATCCTCGTGCACAACTGGGAGACGGTGCGCACCAGCACGGATGCCATCATCCGTCAGGTGGCCTTCGGCGTGCCCCTGTCGGCCTGTGTCCTCGTGCTCGTGCTACCCCAGCGCCGCCCACTCTGGGTGGATCTGCTCGCGTTCCTTGGCGGCGGTGTGCTGCTGGCCATCCTCGCGACGCGCTCGGCCAGCATGGTGTTCAGCGCGATGACGGCGGGGCTGCTCTTCGTCGCCGGCTCGGCGGCCTACACCCGCCGACGCGAAGCGCGCTCCGCAGGGCAGCCACCGGGCGATTCTTCAATCAAGCGGACATAAAAAAACCGGCTGACGCCGGTCCACCTGCCACCTCGTGGGCGGGAGCCCCGAAAACCAGTCCGGAGCCCGCTCACCCGCCGAGGGTCATGCCTGGAAGTCTCGCACGCTCAGGCGCGCTGGCGCCACTCGGAGCCCTGCTGCTCCGGGGTGGCCGGAACCGCGACACCCTTGTCGCCTTCCTTCAGGTCCGACGTCACCAGATCAAGCAACTCCGTGGCGATGCCGATGACCTGGTGCGGGGTGTAGCCGCTCGCGCGCAGTTGGTTGAAGAAGGTGCGCGCCAGGATCCGGGTGCCCTTTTGATCGGTGCTCACAGTGAATGCCTCCAAATGGGGCGGCGAATTGAGGGGGGCCGCCGAGTAATCACGCGAGCCCTGTTCTTCAACCCCCGTGCCAGTTGTTCTCTTCCAAATGGATTCCCCAGCAGTTCCCATGGGTTGAAGGGAAATGAGGCTCGGCATGGCCCCGCGAGGGGTGCGAAGCCACCTACGCACCCAGGGGGCCCCCCGGGGGAAGTGGATGGCGGGGTGCATCACGGGATACGCACCCGGATGAGGCCGTGGCCCTCAAGTGGTTTCAAGTGCTTGCAATCTTTCACCGGGGTGAAGCAGATACGCGCCCCCACCAGGAGCGAACGGCAATGGCGTATCGGGTGAACAACATCGGGCTGTGGCTGGACGAGCCGGAGGAGCTGCTCGGTCAGCGGGCCGCGGAGAAGCTGGGCGTCACCCGCTCCGACCTCGCCTCCGTGCGGGTGGTGCGCTCGGTGCTGGACGCCCGCAAGAAGGGCAGCCCCCGCTACATCTACACGTTGGAGGTGGAGATGGCCCCGGGCCGCAAGCCAGCCCACATCCCTCCGGACGTGGGCGAAGCGCCTCCGCCGCCGGAAGTGCTGCCCCCCGTGAAGGCGCCGGACCAGTGGCCCATCATCGTCGGCACCGGCCCCGCGGGGCTGTTCTGCGCCCTGGGCCTCCTGGAGCGCGGCGTGCGCAGCATCCTGATTGAGCGCGGCCGTGAAGTCGTGGCGCGCCGCAAGGACGTGGCGAAGCTGATGCGCGACGGCACGCTGGACCCCGAGAGCAACATGAACTTCGGGGAGGGCGGCGCGGGCGCGTACACGGACGGCAAGCTGTCCACGCGCATCAACCACCCCATGGTGCGCAAGGTCATCGAGGCCTTCGCCCGCTACGGCGCGCCGGACCACATCCTCATCGAGGGCAAGCCGCACATCGGCTCGGACCTCTTGCCCGGCGCGGTGGCGAAGCTGCGCGAGGAGCTCATCGCGGGCGGCTGCCAGGTGCACTTCGAGCAGCGCGTGGACGACCTCGTCTACCGCGACGGCACCGTGGCGGGCGTGAAGCTGGCCGACGGGCGCACGCTGGAGAGCAACCGCGTCATCCTCGCGCCGGGCAACTCCGCGCGGGAGCTGTACGAGCGCTTCGCCGCCGACGGCCGCGTCCTCGTGGAGGCCAAGCCCTTCGCGCTGGGCTTCCGCGCCGAGCACCCCCAGGCGCTCATCAACGGCATCCAGTACGGCAGCGCCGCGAAGAACCCGAAGCTGCCCCCCGCCGACTACAAGCTGGCGGAGAACTTGGACGTGGACGGCGAGGTGCGGGGCGTCTACTCGTTCTGCATGTGCCCGGGCGGAATCGTGGTGCCCACGCCCACCCAGGACGGGCTCCAGTGCACCAATGGCATGAGCAACTCGCGCCGCAACGCGCGCTACGCCAACGCCGGCATCGTCGTCTCCGTCTCCGTGGCGGACTTCGAGCGCGAGGGCTTCCGAGGCCCTCTGGCGGGCCTGGAGTTCCAGCGGCACTGGGAAGCGAAGGCGTTCGAGTTGGGTGGTGGACGCTTCTTCGCGCCCGCGCAGACGATTCCGGACTACCTGGCCGGCCGCGTGAAGAAGGACCCGGGCGGCACCAGCTACCGTCCGGGGCTGGCGCACGTGGACCTCAATCGTCTGTTCCCGGAGCGGCTCACCACGTCGCTCAAGCAGGCGCTGAAGACGTTCGACCGGAAGATGCGCGGCTTCATCAGCGAGGAGGGCAAGCTGATTGGAATCGAGAGCCGCACCTCGTCTCCGGTGCGCGTCACCCGGAACGAATTGCTCCAGTCGGTGTCCATGAAGGGCCTGTACCCCGCGGGCGAGGGCTGCGGCTACGCGGGCGGCATCGTCTCGTCGGCCATTGATGGCCTGCGAATCGCGGAGCAGATTGCCACCGAGCTGTCGTGAGGCGAGGGCGGTGCCTCACGAAAGGAGACCCGCCATGCGTTACGTCGTGCGCACTCCGGACGGAGAGCTGACCTATCCGAGCATGGGTGACGTGGAGCGCGCGTACACCCAGGGGTTGGTGGACCCGGATGACGAGGTACGGGAAGAGGGCGCCAGCATGTGGCGCAAGGCCGGCAGCATCCCGGTGCTCGCCCAGGCCCGACATCCCTCCTCGGGGCTGGCCGCCCGGGGGCAGTGGCTGACGGTGGCGGGCGCGGTGCTGGTGGGCGCGCTCGCCCTGGCGCTGATACTGCGAGACTCCTGGCACCTGCGAATCCTGGGCATCGTCCTGGCGCTCGTCGTCAGCTCCCTGCTCACGCGGGTGACGTTCAAGGCGTTCAAGCGGCCTCCGCCCCAGGTCTGAGGCCCGCTCCCTCCCCTGCCCTCCAGCGCGGGGGCCAGGCGCAGGCCGACATCGGCAAGCGCACGGCCCATGTTGTCCGCTGGATGCATGCCACGGGCTTGGGTGCCGGTGGCTCCACGCGAGAGGGAGGACGCACCTTGCTCAGCACCTTTCTGTCCCGAGATGCCGCCCGTCGCCTGAAGCATGGCGCTCCCTGGCTCTCCCGGGAGGACATCGTCTCCATGGAGGGAACGCCCCAACCCGGTGAGCCCGTGCAGCTCCGGGACGAGGACGGCGCGGTGCTGGGCCTGGGCGACGTGGACCTGGAGGCGTCGCGCGCCGTGCGCCGCCTGGGCCTGCAGGACGAGGCGGTGGAGGGCCTGATTCCGCGCCACCTCCGCCACGCCTTCGAGCGCCGGGGCCGGCTGGTGGATGACCCGCGCTTCTGCCGGGTGGTCAATGATGACGGGGACGGCCTGCCCGGCCTCATCGTGGACCGGTACGACACGCACTTCGTCGTGCAGACCCTCACCCGCTCCATGGACGCGCGGCAGCAGGAAATCACCCGCGCGCTGGTGGAGGTGACGGGCGCCGCCTCCGTGCTGTTGCGCAATGATTCCGCGCGCCGTCAGGCCCTGGGGCTGCCCACGCAGCGGCCCCATGTCCTCTATGGCACCCCACCCCGCTGGTGCCGGCTGTTGGAGCTGGGGGCCCGCTTCACGGTGGACCTCACCTACGGCCAGGGCACGGGGTACGCGTATGACCAGCGCGAGCTGCGGCGTGTCGTGGGGCGCATGGCCTGGGACGGCCGGGTGCTGGACGCGAGCTGCAACGTGGGCGGCCTCTTCGTCCACGCGGGACTGCATGGTGCGCGACACATCCTCGCCTTCGACTCGGACGGGGATGCGGGAGACCTGGCGCGGGAGAACGCGGAGGCCAACGGACTGCTCGGGCGGGTGATGGTGGAGAAGGGCACCGCCATCCAGGCCCTCAGGGCAGTCCGGGAGACGTTCGACCTGGTGTTGCTGGACACACCCCGGGTGGGGTCCGAGGAGGAGTTCGTGGAGCAGGTCCGCTACGCGCTCAGGCGCACCCGCCATGGGGGACGGGTGCTCGTGGTCGGCTACCACCCACCACTGGCGCTGGGCGGCTTCGATGAGCTGGTGGCCACCGCCTGCGAGGCGGAGGCGCGCATCGCTACACGGCTGTCTCGCCCGGGACTGCCTCCGGACCACCCCACACTCGTGGGCTCTCCCGGGGCGGAGTACCTCGACGCGGTGGCACTCGAAGTCACCTGACGCGAGTCCCCCGCGCCGCCTTCCGGGGTGCTAGTGTCCGCGCCCGCGATGACCAACGAAAACGTCCCAGAGACCGCGACCCCGGAAGGTTCCGTCGAGACCGTCCGCAAGGTGTATGCGGCCGACCTGCGAGAGAAGGACCGCGTCAACACCGTCTTCCGTGTCACCAAGAAGGAGAAGGTGACGGCCCGGAGCGGCAAGGTGTTCCTGGCCATGACGCTCGCCGACAAGAGCGGCGAGGTGGACGCGCGCGTCTTCGACAAGGTGGACGCGCTCGAACCCTCCTTCCAGTCGGGCGACTTCGTGCTCGTCCAGGGCGGCGTCATCCAGTTCCACGGCCGCACCCAGATTGTCGTGGAGGCCGTGGAGCGCCTGGACCCCGAGCCCCTCGACCCCAAGGAGTTCGAGCCGCCCCCCGCCCCGCCCCAGGAAGCCAAGCCCGCCGCCGAGGCGAAGCCCGCTTCCGAGCCCCGCGCGGAGAAGGCCGAGAAGAGCGACAAGCTCGAGCGGACGGACAAGGGCGAGGGCCGTCAGGAAGGCGGCGGTGGCGCGCGCGCCGCGGGCCTCATCCGCGAAATCGTCAACGAGCGGATCAGCGACCCGTACGTGAAGCAGTTGCTCATCGCGTTCCTGGATGATCCGCAGGTGGCCGCGGGGCTGCCGGTGTCGCCAGCGGCCAAGGGCATGCACCACGCGTGGCGCGGCGGCCTGGCCGAGCACCTGCTGTCGGTGATGCGGCTGACGCTGCGGGTGGCGGACCACTACCCCATGGCGGACCGCGACCTGCTGCTGGCCGGCGCGATGCTGCACGACGTGATGAAGGTGGCGGAGATCTCGCCGGACAAGGGCTTCGACTACACGGACGAGGGCAAGCTCGTGGGTCACCTGGTGATGACGGCCCAGAAGATCCGCGAGAAGACGCTGGCCATCCCCGGCTTCCCGCCGCTCCTGGAGCAGCACCTCACGCACCTGGCCATCTCCCACCACGGGCAGCTCGACTACGGCAGCCCCAAGGTGCCGATGACGCTGGAGGCGCACATCGTCCACGCGCTGGACTCGCTGGACTCGCGCATCGCCTCGTGGCTGGAGGCCATGCAGCGCGACCCCAACGACAAGTGGACGGACGTGCTGCGCCACTACGACCGTCAGCTGTGGAAGGGCCCCTCGCCCACCACCCGGGGCCGCACTCCGGTGGAGGGTGGCGGCGCGGGTGGTGGCGGCCGTCGCAAGTCGCGCGAGGAGAAGCGCAAGGCCCGGGGTGAGAAGGCCCCGAACCAGGGCACTCCTCCGGCCGAGGGCACCGCCCCCGCCGTCGCGCGCGAGGAGTCGCCGCGTCCGCCTCGCGAGGAGCATCAGCGTCCTCCGCGCAAGGAGCGTCCGCCCCGCGAGGAGCGCGCCCGGGACGAGCAGCGTCCGCCCCGCGAGGACCGTCCGCCCCGTGAGGACCGTCCGCCCCGCCCGCCGCGCGAGGACCGTCCGCCGAGGGACCCGAGCGGGCTGCCCAAGGAGCTGACGTTCAAGCCCTTCAGCGCGCTCACCACGCTGCCCCCCGCCTCCGAGTCCTCATCGAAGAATGGAGAGGGCTCCTCGGAAAGCTGAGTCGTCATGGCGAAAAAGCTGGGTGAGCGCCTCATCGAGGCGGGACTCGTCAACGCCGGGGCCGTGGAGCAGGCCCTGGAGCACCAGAAGATCACCGGCCACAAGCTGGGGGACTGTCTGGTGGAGCTGGGGCTCCTCCAGGAAGCGGCGTTGCTGCGCTTCCTGGCCGCGGAGTTCCAGACGCGCTTCGTGAGCGCGGACAAGCTGGCCAAGGCGAAGATTCCCACCGAGGTGCTGGACAGGCTTCCGGTGCGTCTGGCCGAGGCGCAGAACGTGCTGCCGCTCGCGGTGGACCCGGACCGGAAGCTGTTGTCCGTGGTCGCCGCCGAGCCGCAGAACAAGGCGCTGATGGACGAGATTGCCCTGGTGACGGGCATGTCGGAGGTCTACGCGTACGTGGGCCTGCGCGGCGCCATCGCCGCGGCCATCCGCAAGCACTACTACGGAGACCCCACGGCGTTCGCCGCGCTGCTGGAGTCGGCGAGCGCGCACTCGAACCCGACGGAGTCGACGTCGCGCACGGGGGCGGCGGAGCACAACCGCACCTCCACCAGCAACCGCAGCAGCCTCTCCTTCCGGATGGAGACAGACGCGCGCATGCGGCTGCAGCGCCCCAGCGGCACGCAGGTGGCGGGGCGCCCCTCCTCCACGCAGCGGCGCGAGCCGGGCGGCCCTCGCGGGCTGGTCAGCGACATCGACTACGTGGAGACGCTGGGCATCCTCGTGGGCCTGCTGGAGCAGGACCGCCAGCGCCACCGGGGACACTCCGCGCAGCTCGCGCGACAGGCGGGCATCGTCGGCCAGCGCATGGGCATGCCCCACAAGGAGCTGGCCGCGCTGTCCATCTCCGCGTACCTCCATGATTTGGGCAAGCCCTCCGAGCGGCACTTCTCGCTCGCGAGCAACGCCGTCAACTCCGAGTGGAAGGCGCAGGCCCGCGCGGCCTGTCGCGCGCCCACCAAGCTGTTCGAGACGGTGCACCTGCCCACGCAGGTCAACACCATCCTCGCGCAGCTCTATGAAGCCTGGGATGGCTCCGGCACTCCGCAGGGCGCCAAGGGCGAGGAAATCACCCTGGGCGCGCGCATCCTCGCCGCGGTGGACAGCTTCCTGGAGCTGACGAAGAACCCTGGCAACGCGCTGGGCAAGGCGATGACCAAGGAGCAGGCGCTGGAGCACCTGAGGACGAACTCGGGCGTGCTCTACGACCCCGTGGTGGCGGACATCGTCATCCAGCTCCAGAGCGGTGAGCTCCTGCGCCACCGGCTGGAGAGCGAGGGCCGTCAGGTGCTCGTGGTGGAACCGGACGAGACGGCCCGGGGCGAGCTGCTGGAGGCGGTGCTCAAGCAGGGCCTCGTCGCCCACGCGCTGTCCACTCCGGAAGGCGCGCACGACGGACTGGCCCGGCAAGACTGCGACGTGCTGGTGGTGAGCCTGCGCCTGGGACAGCAGGAAGTGCTCGACTTGCTCCAGCAGGCGCGCTCCACGCCGGAGACCGCGGGCCTTCCCATCGCAGTGGTGGGCGAGCCGGACGCGGCCACGCGCGAGCGCCTGATGATGGGCGGCGCGACGGAGCTGCTGCTCCCGGGAGACAAGTCGCTGGTGGCCAAGGCGGTGCGCGCGCTGCTCGAGGACCGGGTGTTGCACAACGGCCCGGGCCGCGTGGTGCGTGGCAGCTTCGACGAGCTGCCTCCGCGTGAGCTGTTGCGCACGCTGGGCGGCGGGAAGAAGAGCGGCAAGCTCCAGCTGCGTCAGCACACGCTGGAGGGCTCACTGCACCTGGAGGGAGGCCGCGTCGTCTTCGCCGCCTTCGGCGGCCACACCGGGGAACCCGCGCTCCAGGCCCTGCTGAAGATGAAGCAGGCCGACTTCCAGTACGACCCGGACGCGCTGCTGCTCGACGTGCCGCAGATGGACCAGGACCTCCAGGCCCTGGCCAACGCCATCACCGCAGGTTGAGGTTGAAGAGGGCGGCGGCGTTGGCGGTGGTGACCTCCGTCACCGTCTCCAGTGCCACGCCCTTCAGCTCCGCCAGCTTCCGCGCCGTCTCCACCACGTGCGAGGGCTCGTTCTTCCGGCCCCGGTGCGGCACGGGCGCGAGGAACGGGCTGTCCGTCTCCACCATCAGCCTGTCCAGGGGCGCGAAGCGCACCGCGTCCTGGAGCGCCTCCGTCTTCTTGTAGGTGATGACGCCGGACAGCGAGAGGAAGAAGCCCCGGTCCAGGTAGCGCCGCGCGGCGGCCGTGTCGCCGGTGAAGCAGTGGATGACGCCCTTGGAGACGCCCGCTTCTCCGAGAATCGCGTCGCAGTCCTCGTGCGCGTCACGCACGTGCACCACCAGCGGCTTGCCCAGCTTCACCGCGAGGACGCACTGGTGCCGGAAGATGCGGGCCTGCACCTCTCGGGGCGAGTGGTCGTAGTAATAGTCCAGGCCCGCCTCGCCCACGGCGCGGACCTCTGGCCGGGCGCAGGTGCGCTCCAGCGTAGCCAGGTCCTCGTCCGTGGCCCGCGCGGCCTCGTGCGGGTGGATGCCGAGCGTGGGCGACAGGAACTCCGGATGCGCGGCGGCCAGCTCCAGCGCATTGCCCCACTCGCCGGGGCCGTGGAACTGCCCCACGACAATGGCGTGGACGATGCCCACGGCACGGGCCCGCTCCAGCACGGGGGCCACGTCCGCGAAGTCCTTCACTTCCAGGTGGCAGTGCGCATCCACCAGTCTCATGTCCCCTCCTGAAACAAGTCGTCCAGTTCCTGCCGGGCCTCGGGTGAAGTGAAGGTGCTCACCGAGGCGCGAACACGCTCGCGGCCGTCCGCATCCCCCAGGCGCCACACCCCATCCGCCGCATCCAACCGGTCTTCTTCGTCAGCACTCGAGTCCTGGAGCAGCGCGAGCAGCCAGGGCAGCGCCCGCATGTCCCCCAGACGGCCCAGGCCTCGCGCGGCGGCGCCACGGCAGGAGTCCTTCGCGTCGTCGAGGATCTCCTTGAGTCGCTCCAGCGCACCGGGGGCCTTCACCTCGCCCAGCAGCTCCACCGCGAGCGCGCGGTCCTGACTCCACTTCTTGCGCGAGCGCTGAAGCAGGTGCGCCGCGCCCGCGGGGTCTCCCAGCTTCGCCAGCACCCCCGCCGCCTGCGTCCGGTCGAAGGCGGGCAGGAGCCAGCGGCCGAACAGGCGCTTCACGGCGGGCAGGGCTCGCGCGTCCTCCAGCTCGGCCATGGCGCCCAGGGAGCGGAAGCGGAGCAGGTCCGCATCCAGCGCCTCAATCAGCACCTCCAGCCCCGCGGGATGCTTGAGCGCGGCGATACCTCGCGCTGCCTCGAAGCGAACCTCCGGGACGGAGTCCTCCAACATGCCCGCCAGGGCCCCGCGCAACTCCGGCCGGTACAGGTCCGCCAGTCGACCGGTGGCCTCCAGGCGCACCACCGACTCCGCGTCCCGCAGGTAGAAGATGAGCAGCGCGGGCAACTCCTCGGGAGGAAGAACCACCGTCGCGAGCGCCACACCCGAGCGCTTCACCTCCGGCTGGGCATCCGACAGCAACCGGGGCACCACCTCCGCGAAGTCCTCGGCTGGCGAGGGGGCCTCCAGCGCGAGGTGGTGGAGCTGTTGCGCGGCCTCCGCCCGGAACGCCGGACGCTTCTCGCGCTCCAGGGCCAGCAAGGCCCGGTCCCGCTCCGCACGCCAATCCGTCACGTCCAGTCACCTCGCTGCCCGGCGGCCTCGGCCCCGGACGCGTGAATGGGCAATGGCCCCAGACACCGCTCGTGGGCGGAGCACAGGCGCTCCGCCCACCACCCCATCACTTCACGTCGCTGCCCGGCGGGACGTTGCCAGGGTCCAACAACGACAGGTCCTTGCCGCCGGGGCCCGCCGTCAGGAGCATCCCCTTCGACTCGATGCCCTTCAGGCTGCGCGGCTTCAGGTTCGCGACGACCACCACGTTGCGACCGACGAGCGACTCGGGAGCGAACGCCTCGGCGATTCCGGAGACGATGGTGCGCGGACCGCTCGCCTCACCCACGTCGACCGTGAGCTTGAGCAGTTTGTCCGCCTTGGCGACCTTCTCCGCCGCCAGCACCTTGCCCGACTTGAGCACCACCTTGGCGAAGTCCGCGTACTCAATCTCCCCCGAGCCGGCGGCCTCCGTGGCCCCCGCACCCGAGGTCGCCTGCGTGACAGGCGCGGGCTCGGCCGGCTTCTTCTCGGCCTTCTTCTCCTTGCTCGCGCCTTCGGCCTTCTTCGCCTCGGGAGCCGGCACGGCGGCGACGGCCCCCGGCGGCTCCACGATGATGGCGTTGACGCGGTCCTCTTCGAGTCGGGGCAACAGCGGCTCCGGGGTGCCGATGGGGCGGCTGCGATCCAACAGCGGGTACTTCGCCCCCTCCAGCGCCTTGAAGGTGAGCGGCTCGGCGCCGAGCTGCGCGAACAGCTTCTCCGACAACCGAGGCGTCACCGGCGCCAGCAGCGCGCCCAGCAGGTACACCACGTCGGCGGCGTCGGACAGGTCCGCACGCGCGACCTCCGCGTCCTTCTTCACCTGGGCCCACGGCGCCGACGTCTGCACGAAGGCATTCGCCGCGGAGGCGATGTCCGTGATGACGCGGATGGCGTTGCGGTACTCCAGCTTCTCGAAGGCCTCGCGAACCTCGGGGATGCGGGCGAGCACGGACTCCACCAGCGCGCGGCCCGGACCCTCGGACCGACCCGGCGCCAGCTTTCCGCCCAGCGGCCCGGCCAGCAGCGACAGCGCGCGGTTGGCCAGGTTGCCCACGTTGTTCACCAGCTCCCCATTCACCCGAAGACGGAAGTCCTTGAGGTTGAGGTCCAGGTCCTCCACGCCCGCGCCCAGGTTGGCCGCGTAGAAGTAGCGCAGGTAGCTGGGGTCCAGTTGGTTGAGGTAGTCGCGCACCGGCACCATGGTGCCGCGGCTCTTCGACATCTTCTCCCCGTTCACCGTGAGGTGGCCGTGGACCTTGATTTCGCTCGGGATGTGCAGCCCCGCCACGTCCAGCACCGCGGGCCAGAAGAGCGCGTGGAAGTAGACGATGTCCTTGCCGATGAAGTGGACGATGCGTGCGCCGCTGTCCTTGGCCCAGTAGTCCAGCGCGCTCTTCGCCTTGCCCGTCTCCTTCGCCCACTTCTCCGTCGTGGCGATGTAGCCGATGGGCGCATCCAGCCAGACGTAGAAGTACTTGTCCGTCTCGCCCGGAATCGCGAAGCCGAAGTACGGGCCGTCGCGGCTGATGTCCCAGTCCGCCAGCCCCTTCTCGAAGAAGCCTTGCAACTGAGCGGCGAGGCCGGGGTGGATGAAGCCGGGCTTGCGCAGCAGCTCCTGCAGGAAGTCGGCGTGGCGGGAGAGCTTGAAGAACAGGTGCTCGGACGATTTGCGCACCGGCGGGGTTCCACACAGGGAACAGCGCGGGTCGATGAGGTCCGTGGGGCTGTACGCCTTGCCACACTTCTCGCAGGCGTCGCCGTACTGGTCCGGCGACTTGCAGTTGGGACAGGTGCCCTTGATGAAGCGGTCCGGCAGGAAGCGACGGTCCTTCTCGCAGTACGCCTGTTCGACGTCCTTGCGCTCGATGTCGCCCTTCTCCTTCAACCGCCCGTAGATGAGCTCCGCGTACTGACGGTTCTCCGGCGAGTTGGTGGAGTGGAAGTAGTCGAAGCGGACATCCAGGTCCTGGAAGTCCTTCTGATGCTCATCCTGGAACCGGGCGATGAAGTCCTCGGGCTTGAGGCCCTGCTTCGCCGCGTTGAGTTCGATGGGTGTGCCGTGCGTGTCGTCAGCACAGAAGTAGACGACGTCCTTGCCGCTGGAGCGGAGGAAACGGACGTAGATATCGGTCTGGATGTACTCGACGGCGTGCCCGATGTGGAGGGGGCCGTTCGCGTACGGAAGTGCACTGGTGACGAGGATTCTCTCCGCCATGGACTCTCCTGGGGGCGGCGGACATTAGCCGCTCGGTGGGCCGAGGTCATCGACGGCGTGGGGGCCGCGAGCACGAATGCAACGCGGTGCCGGGAATGTTATCGACCCGAAACGCATGTGCACCATCATCATCCTTCGCCAGGTCCATCCTGAGTGGCCGCTGGTGCTCGCGGCCAACCGGGACGAACTCCTCGCTCGTCCCGCGACGGGCCCACAAGTCCTGCTCGAGTCTCCCCGGACCGTGGGGGGACGTGATGTGGAGCGCGGCGGGACGTGGATGGGGGTTACTAACGAGGGCCTCTTCGTGGGCCTGACGAACCAGCGTGGCGGGCAAGCAGGAGGCCCGGCTCCCCGCTCGAGGGGAGAGGTGGTGCTCCAGGCCCTCGCCGCCGGCACCGTCGAGGGCGTCGAGCGCTACCTCGACACCCTCTCGGGCAAGGACTTCCTCCCCTTCAACCTCCTGTATGGCGACGCCCGGACACTTCGGGTGGCCTATGGCCGGCCCGGACAGTCAGGGCTTCGACGCGAGGATGTCCCGCCGGGCATCCATGTCCTGCCCAACGACGTGCTCGACTCGACGGAGCTGCCCAAGGTCCAGCGCGCGAAGACGCTCGCCACGAAACTCGTGCTCCAGCCCTGGCCCCGGTTCGAGGAAGGCCTGAAGGCCCTGCTGGCGGACGAGGCGCTTCCTCCCCTGGAGTCCTTGCCCGCACAGCTCTCAGGCGAGTCGTTCCCACCGGACTTCCGCCAGCGGCTCCAGGCGCTGTGCATCCACACGCCGGCCTATGGCACGCGCTCCTCGGCCATCGTCGCCCTCGCCCCCGGGCGCGTGGGGCACTACCTGACGTCGGAGACGCGCCCCTGTGAGGGCCCCTGGCAGGACGTCACTGCGATGCTTGAGACGCCGCGTCCCCCCGCCTGAACCCCGCCTGTCCCGTCTCCAGTCGCGACAGCAGGGCGGACAACAGGGCCCACAACCGGGGCTCCTTCAAGAGCCCGGGAGCCCGCAGCGAGCGGTGCAGCGCCACGAAGTCCCGCGCCACCTCCGGGTCGTCGAGCACCGCGCCGCCCCCGAGCAGCAGCTCCTCCGCGGGAGGCTCGCCTTCCACCTCCTGCACCGCCTGGCCCGAGGGGGCAGTGCCCTTCAGGTAGGCGACCGGCACCAGCATTCCGCAGGACACCCCGGGCCGCCCGCCCTCGCCGCGCAGCGCGTGAATCTCGCCCGGAGGAATGACGACCAGGCTCCCGGGCGGCGCCACCAGATTCGCGCCCCCACATGACACCTGCTGGACATGTCCGGCATCCAGGGTGAGCTGAAGCTCGTCATGGACGTGCAGTGCCTGCGAGGTCGCTCGACCGCTCACCCGGTACAGCACCAGCCCTGGATACGCCGCCGGGCGCCAGACCTGCGCCGTCGCATATCCCTCCCACTCCGTCACCATGTGCCCTGCTCCCGCCCCGTCACGCACGGGTGACACGAAAGCTAGACGCGACGAAGGCCCCTCACACGTGGCCGCGAGGTCATGGGTCGATGTCCGCTCGCGGGCAGTGTCGCCTCAGCGCGGCGCGACGGGCGCGGGCTCGCCCACCAGGACGCGTGCACGGCCGTCCATGGTGAGTGTCACCTCTTCCACCGTGGTGAAGCCCCCCGTGCCACGCGCCAGTTCGGCCAGGTGCCGCATCCACGGGTTGTAGGGCATGCCGTTGTCGGAGCAGCAGGGCACCACGGCGAAGGGCAGGCCATGCCGGGCCGCGTACTCGATGATGATGCGCGTGGCCCCGTCGGGGTGCATGCCCACCACCAGCTCCGCGTCGCACGGCTCCTCCAGCGTGAAGATGCGCTGGGCGTACGTCACCGGCAGGTGCTTGTGGCGCAGGTCGAAGGTGGTGACGGCCCGGCCGCGCCGGGTCAGCGCCTCGTTGAGACGCCCCTGCCCGCCCGCGACGTCGAAGACGCGAGGGGCCACGAAGCGCGACACGATGAAGTCCGCGAAGAGGTCGAAACGACGCTTGTCCGCCATACGCGGCCTCCTCTACCCGAGCCGGACTCCAAGTGCACGTCCCCGTCGCCCGCCTGCCCCTCAGACGCCGAGGCACACCGTGGCCAGCAGCCGCTCGATGACGAGCCGACCGTTGCCGGAGGACTTGAGGGACAGGTCCGCCTCCGCGCACGCCACCAGCGAGCCCAACAGCTCCTTGCGCTCATAGCCCGCGGCGGCCTTCATGCTGAAGGTGAGCGCCCAGGCGTTGGGCATCTTGCGCCGCGTGCCCTTCAGCTCCACCTCCAGCTTGGGGAACACCCGGGCCTCCACGTCCTTCGCGGAGCGCGGCGGAGTGCCCCCCGCGTAGCGGAACATCCACTCGTGGGCCTCCAGCAGGCCGCGCACGATGGAGGCCACCGCGCCCAGCAACTGGAGCGCATGCGTGCCCTGCCCCATCGCGTCCTCGGCGTAGGTGAGCGCGCCACGGAAGTCCCGCTTCTGGAGCGCCTCGGACAGCTCGAAGAACTCCTCCTCGCGAGCGTGGTGCACCAGCGACACGACGTCGGAGCGCGCGATGGCCGGCCCCTCCGAGTACGTGGCCAGCTTCTCCAGCTCCGACTGCAAGAGGCGGATGTTGCCGCCGACGCGCTCCTTGAGTTCCTCCAGCGCGCCGGGCCCGAGCTTCTTCTTGAAGGGCGCCAGGAACTCCGTGGAGATGGCGGAGAGGTCCAGGTCCTTGTGGCGCGCGGCCACCTTGCGCTCGACGACGTGGCCCTTGTCCTGCGCCAGCTTCACCAGCGGATTCTTCGCGTCCACTTCCGTGGCCGCCATCACCAGCGAGTGTCCCGCGGGGACGCCCTTCTGGATGAGGTCCATCAGCACCGTGGCGTCACCCTCCGGCGCGGTGATGCGCTCCTCCTTGCAGAAGGCGGCGGCCTCCTTGAGGAAGGCGACGTCCGCCTCGGCCAGGTCGACGTTCAGCTCTTCCTTCCACTGCTCCACCGACGGTGCACCCGACGCGGACGGGTCCAACTTGTCCACGCCCCACCCCGCGCGCGCGGCCAGCGCCAGCAATCGCCGGGCGCCTTCCTTGCGCTTGCCCGCCTTCCACGCCTCGCGAGCCTTGGCCAGTGGATCTCCCCGGCCCTTCTTGGGCGCGAGGAACTCCGGGTCCCTCACCACGACGACCTTGCGCCCGGGGAACAGCGGCATGGTGGCCAGCTCCTGCGCCACCTCGCGCGGGCTGCCCGCGTCCAGCATCACCAGGTTGAGCCCCACCGCGGCGTCGGGGACCAGCAGCTTGACCAGCTCGTCGGCGCCCTTGCGGACCAGGTACTCCTCGCCCCACAGCAGGTAGAGCGGAGAGACCTTCCCGGCCTTCACGCCCGCGAGCACGTCCTCCAGCAGGTCCTTGCTCATCGCACGGTCTCCGTGAACAGGTCGATGAGCATGCGCTCCAGTTGCAGCCGGGGTGCGCCATTGCGCGCCACCGCCGCGCGAGCCGCCTCCAGCAGCGAGTGACGCCGATGCAGCCACGCATCGGAGATGCGCGAGGCCACGTCCACCGCCAGCGCGCGCAAGTCCCGGTTCGCCAGCGAGTCCTCGCGGCCGGCCCTCACCAGCGCCACGTCGCGCGTCCACAGCACGAGCAACTCCAGCGTCGCCTCCGCGTCCTCGCGCGAGCCGCCGTGCTCGTCGGCGAAGCGCAACAGGCCCACCGCGTCCTCGCCTCGCAGGGACTCGAAGGCGGTGACGACGTCCTTGCGCCGCGCCAGCGCCTCCACGTCCAGCGCCAGCGCGCGGCCCAGGCTGCCACCGGCCATGATGGCCGCGAGCTGGGCGGTGTCCGCGTCCAGCTTTCGCACGGTGCGCACGCGCTCGGCGACCAGCTCCACGGAGAGCGGGCCGAAGTGCACCTTGCTGCACCGGCTGCGAATGGTGGGCAGCAGCTTGTCCACCGCGTTGGCCACCAGCACCAGCGTGGTCTCCGAAGGCGGCTCCTCCAGCGTCTTGAGGAACGCGTTCTGCGCCTGCACGTTCATCGCCTGCGCGGAGATGATGATGGCCACCTTGCGGCGGGACTCCAGGCCGCGCAGGGCCAGCCGCTCCTGGAGGTTGCGGATCTGCTCCACGCGCAACTCACGACTCGGCGTCCCCGTGAAGTCCGAGCGTCCCGCCAGTCCGCGAGACACGCGTTCATCGTCCGGCATCACCCAGGTGACGTCGGGATGGAGGCCCTTGGCCACCCGCACGCAGCTGGCGCAGGCGCCACAGCCCACGTCCGGCTGCTCGGGGCAGGTCAGTGCCTGGGCGAGCCCCACGGCCGCCAGCTCCTTGCCCACCCCCTCCGGCCCAGCGAAGAGATACGCATGGTGCACCGCACCACCGCGAAGTGCCGCCTGAAGTGAATCAATCGCGCGGGGCTGTCCCAGCACCGATGCGAGCGTCATGGCGCGTGTATCCCTGCTTGCGCGCCACGCGTCAACCGCTGCCTTGACCCCTCGGGCGAGCGCGGGTCAGAGTCGGGGGCCCTTGCTGCCTTTTCTCCAGAGCAATCTGTCGCTGGCCGCGGGTGCGCTGCTGGTCCTGGTCCTCCTCGGGACGCGGGCGACGAGCCAGGACCCGGACTTGAAGCGGGACTTGACCGGCGCCCTGCGGCTCCTGGTGATGTTCCTGATGCTCCGGGTCACCGCCTGGGCCCTGCCGCACACGACGCCCCCGGGGCCGCTCAAGGCGCTCCAGGTGGCGTGGATGCTGACGTTCGCCTTCGGCGTCATCCGCGCGAGCGTGGGCTTCGGCCTGAAGCTCGTCCGGCTGCGCTCATCGTCCGTGGTGACGCCGAAGATTCTTCGCAACGTCATCGACTTCCTGCTCTACACGCTGGCCGCCGTCCCCATCTTCCAGACGCAGTTGGACCTGGACCTGACGGGGCTCGTCGCCACGTCCGCGGTGCTGTCGGTCGTCATCGGCCTCGCGCTCCAGGAGACGCTGGGCAACCTCTTCGCGGGACTGTCGCTCCAGCTCGACAAGCCCTTCGAGGTGGGCGACTTCATCCGCATCGGCGAGCACACCGGGCGCGTGGCGCAGGTGAACTGGCGCTCCATCCGAATCATGACGTTCCGCCGCGAGCTGGTGACGCTGCCCAACTCGATGGTGGCCAAGGAGCAGCTCAAGACGTTCTCCCAGGACCGGGAGCCGGTGGGCGTGGACACGCAGGTGCGGGCCTCCTACGACACGCCGCCCAACGTGATGAAGGCGGCCCTGCTGGACGTGGCGCGCGCGATTCCTCAAGTCCTGGTGGACCCCGCGCCCTTCGCCCGCACGCTCGCGTTCGACGAGGCGTCCGTCCGCTACATGCTCCGCTTCTTCGTGAACGACTTCTCGCTCGCGGACGCGGTGACGGCGGAGGTCCACACCCGACTGTGGTACCGGCTGCGACGCGACGGCGTGGAGGCGCCCGTGCCCCACCGCGTGCTGCGCATCCGCGAGGACGTGCCCAAGCCGGAGTTGCCCGCGCACACGGTGCTGAGCCTGCTGCGCGCGGTGGACCTCTTCCAGCCGCTGGCGGACGCCGACCTGGAGCGACTGGGCCAGGAGGTCCACGTGAGGCGCTTCGGCCGGGACGAGCACGTCATCCAGGAGGGAGACGACGGCCGCACCTTCTACCTGGTGGCCTCGGGCAAGGTGAGCGTGCGCGCGGGCAAGACGCAGGCGGAGGTCGCCCAACTGGGTCGGGGCGACTACTTCGGAGAGATGTCGCTGCTCACCGGAGAGAAGCGCGCGGCCACCATCGTCGCCCTGGAAGACTCGCTGCTGCTCGAGGTGGACCGGCCGACCTTCGCGCGGCTGTTCGCCGAACACCCGGGCCTGGCCCGCCAGCTCTCCGCCATCCTCGCGCAACGGCGCACCCAGCTCCGGGCCGTCGCGCAGGCCAGCGGCGCCAGCTCGGACCCCATCCCCGCCGAAGTGGGACGAATCCTGGGTCGGCTGCGCCAGATCTTCGGGCTCAGCGCGTCGCACGAATAGCCCCTGAGTCTCTCGCCCCAAGGGGCCATTTCCGCCCCGGTTGGGCCCGCCTGCCCTACCCACCAGGGGGTCCATTTCAAGGCGCTCGCGAGGCCCTCCCCGTCAGAGGGAATGTCAGACCCCTCCGGTAGTATCTCTTCATTCCCGCTACCGGAAAGGAAGTCGACATGACCACCCTTCGTGAGACCCCGTGCGTTTCCGTCAATCAGCTGGGCCAGTACCTCACCGGAACGCCGTCCCTCCGCAAGCGCATCATCCACGGGCAGCGCAACCCGGTGGACCCGCGGTACCTGCGCTACCCCGCAGCCGCCCAGGCCATCACCGAGTACCTCTGCGAGGGCCGTGACGAGGTCATCCTCCGCTACCACCAGCGGCGGCTGCTCAACGCCCAGCCGGACTCGGACTTCGACGCGCACCGGCTCGCCCTGTGCGCCGAGGCCCTCCAGCACTGCCTCCTCGCCGCGGACGACCTGGCCACGTGCGCCATCGCCAGTCCCGCGGACGGGGACCCCGCGCCCCTGGAAGTCGCTGGCGTCGCCGTCAAGGTCCGGCCCGAGGTGCTGCTGCGCGGCGTCGATGCGCGCGGGCAGATGCGCTCGGGCGTGCTGAAGCTCTACTTCTCCAAGCACGCGCCACTGGATGAGCGCGCCGGCCAGTACATCGCCACCGTGCTCCACCGCTTCGCCGAGGAGCGCCTGGAGCAGCGCGGCCCCGTGGACCCTCGGCTCGTGGGCGTGTTCGACGTGTTCGCCGGCCGCCTCTTCATGGCGCCCAAGTCGCAGCAGCGCCGGCTCAACGACGTCCTCCTCGCCTGCGAGGAGATCGCCGGCTGCTGGAACCGGAACTGACGGACCGCCGGCCCCGCCCGTGCCCGCATCGGCGCGGGGCCGGTGTTCATTTCCGGGACGCGACTTCCCGCATCCGCGAACGCATTGGGGGGAACCCCCTGTCCCCCCCCTGGGAAGCCAAGGGGTTTCCTCGCGGGTGAAGCTGGCACGGCCTTCGCTTTGAGGGCCGCCATGGACTCGCTCCGCCAGGATTTCCGCTACGCGCTGCGCACGTTGAGGCACACCCCCGGCTTCACCCTGGCCGCCGTGGTGACGCTCGCACTGGCCATCGGCGCGAACACCGTCCTCTTCAGCGCCATCCACGCCATGCTGCTGCGGCCCCTGCCCTTCCAGGAGTCGGAGCGGTTGGTGCGGCTGTGGTGCAAGCAGGAGGTCATCAGCACCGCCTCCCTGTCGCCCCCGGAGCTGCTCGGTTGGCGGGAGCACGGCCGCGGCTTCACCGCGCTCGCGGGCTTCACCCGGCAGGACTTGAGCCGCACGGGTGGCGACACTCCCGAGCGGGTCCGCGCCGGCCGCGTCACCCCCAATTTCTTCAAGCTGCTGGGCGTCATCCCCGCCCAGGGGCGGGACTTCCTGGACGAGGACGCGCAGCCTCGCAACACCTCGAGCGTGGTGGTGGTGAGCCATGGCTTCTGGCGAAAGTCGCTCGGTGGCGCGGCCGACGCAGTGGGGGCATCGTTGCAGTTGGACGGGCGCACCCACACGGTGGTGGGCATCCTGCCGGAGGGATTCACCTTCCCGGAGTTCGCCGAGGACGCGGACGTCTGGCAGCCCCACTGGCTGGACCCGGAGGCCCACGGCAACCATTTCATGCAGGTGGTGGGGCGGCTGGCGCCGGGCGTCACGCTGGAAGCGGCGACGGAGGACCTGCTGCGGGTGGCCCTGGCCATCGCCCGGACGGAACCGGGTGAGAAGCCGCACAAGGTGACGACGGCGATGTGGCAGCAGCACCTCACGTCCAGCAGCCGCCCGGTGCTGTGGACGCTTTGGGCCGCGGTGGGCTTCGTGCTCCTCATCGCCTGCGCGAACGTGGCCAACCTGCTCCTGGTACGCGCCCTGGCGCGGCAGCGGGACGGGGCCATCCGCGCCGCGCTCGGCGCCAGTCGGGGCCGCCGGATGCAGCAGGCGCTGGCGGAGAGCGTGCTCCTGGGCCTCTTCGGCGGCGCCCTGGGACTGCTGTTGGTGATGTGGGGCATGGAGCTGGTGCGCGCGCTGTTGCCCCAGTCGATGTTGCGCATGGCGCCCGTGGAGCTGAGTGTTCCGGCGCTGCTGTTCAGCCTCGCCCTCTCCGTGGGCGCCGGCATCCTCTTCGGCCTCGCGCCCGCGCTGCACACCGCCGGCATGGATGTGCTGCCGCTCTTGAAGCAGTCCGGGAGCGCGGTGGGCGCTCGCGCCAACCACCCCCTGCGCAACACGCTGGTGGCGGTGCAGCTGGCGCTGGCGCTGGTGCTGCTGGTGGGCACGGTGCTGATGGTGCAGACGCTGCGCAACGTGCAGGCGGTGGACCCGGGGTTCGACGCGGAAGGCGTACTGACAGCGCGGCTGTCACTGCCCGACGTGAAGTACGCCACACCCGACCGGCTGCGAGGCTTCTACGGCGAGTTGCTGGAGCGCCTGCGCGCGCTGCCCGACACGGAAGCGGTGGGGCTGGTCAACGACGCGCCACTGGGAGGAACCAACTCCAACGGAGGCTTCACCCTGGAGGGCGCGTCCGACCAGGACACGGACCGCTACCTCGCCGAGTACCGCGTGGCCTCTCCCGACTACTTCCGCGCCCTGCGCATCGCCGTGCGTCAGGGCCGGGCGTTCGGCCCCCAGGATTCCGAGAAGGGCGCACCCACCCTCATCGTCAATGAGGCCTTCGTGCGCACGTTCCTGGAGGGCGGCGACGCCCTCGGGCGCAGGGTGCGACTGGGCTGGAGCGACTCCGAGCCCTTTCGCGAAATCGTTGGCGTGGTGGCGGACGTGCGCCACTCGCGGCTGACGGAGCCCTCCACGCCGGAGGTGTACCTGCCCTACGAGCAGTTCCCCCTGCAGACCATGTCCGTCCTGATGAGGACGCGCCGCGAGCCGTCGACGCTGGTGGCGTCGGTGCGCCAGGAGCTGAAGGCCGTGGACGCCGAACAACCCATCTATGACCTGGCCCCCTTCGCCAGCCGCCTGGATCGCCAGCTCTCGCGTCCCTTGGCCACCGCGCGCCTGCTCGCCGCCTTCGCGCTGCTCGCCGTCATCCTGGCCGGCGTGGGGGTCTACGGCGTCATGGCCTACGCGGTGGGACAGCGCACCCGGGAGCTGGGCATCCGCCTCGCACTGGGCGCTCATCCCCGCCAGGTGCTCGGGCTGGTGATGCGCCAGGGCCTCCAGCTCACCGCGGTGGGCGTGGGCGTGGGCCTGCTGGCCGCCTTCGGCTGCATGAGACTGCTGGCCACCCTGCTGTACGGTGTGAATGCCAACGAGCCGGGCGTCTTCCTGGGTGTTGCCGTGGCACTGGCGGCCGTGTCGCTGTTGGCCACGTGGTTCCCCGCATTGCGTGCCAGCCGGGTGTCGCCGTCCGTGTCGCTGCGCGCGGAGTAACCGCACCCTCCTGCTCGGACGGGAGGTGGGCGGCTCGGAACGCCCTCCCCCCTGAGTCAAGCTCCGGGCGCCAGGCCTCCGGACCCTCACGGGCCATGGGGTGACTTCACCCCAGCCCCAGGTAGGGCGGCGCGGAGCAAACCAGCGGACGTCCCGGACGGTTGGCCCTTTGACGCTTGGCGATGGAAGGGTTTAAGAGTCCGCATGCACTTCGACTGGACCTTTCTGGTTCGCGTGAGCGCGCTGGTGTTGCCCGCCATGCTGCTCATGGTTCTGCATGGCGCGACGGCGAAAGCCGCGGAGACGAGCGCCCCGCTGGAGAAGCTGGCCAGCCGCCGCATCTTCTTCGGGCACCAGTCGGTGGGCGGCAACCTCCTCGACGGGGTGAAGCAGATTCCCGCGTCCTCCCAGGGATTGGCGCCGCGCATCGTGGAGGTGAAGAACCCCACGGAGTCGCTGGCGCCCGGCACCCTGGCGCACGCCCTGGTGGGACAGAACGAGAAGCCCGAGTCCAAGATCGCCGACTTCGAGCGGATGATGGACGCGGGGCTCGCGAAGTCGACGGACGTGGCCTTCTTCAAGTTCTGCTACATCGACTTCAACGGCGCCACGGACTCGCGCGCGCTGTTCGAGAAGTACCGCGTCTCGCTGGAAGGCCTGAAGGCGCGCCACCCGGGCACCACGTTCGTCCACGTCACCGCGCCGCTCACCACGGTGCAGCGGGGCGCCAAGGCGTGGCTGAAGGAGCTGCTCGGCCGTCCGGTGTGGGGCATCGCCGAGAACGTGCGGCGCGAGATGTTCAACGAGCTGATGCGCAAGGCGTACGGCGGCAAGGAGCCCCTCTTCGACCTGGCCCGGCTGGAGTCCACGGCGCCCGACGGCACGCGGGAGACCTACGAGCTGAACGGGCAGACGTGGCCGGCGATGGTGCCGGGCTACTCGGACGATGGTGGACACTTGAACGCGACGGCACAGGCGCGCCTGGCGAAGGAGCTGCTCAACTTCCTCGCGAGCCTGCCCGCGCCCGCCGTCCAGCCTCCCATCCCCGCCGTCCAAGCCACGCCGTGACATGACGCCGTTACGCCAATCACTGTCACGCGAGCTTGGGGGCCTCCTGTCCCGCCTGAAGTTGAGGCGCTGTCAGGAGGTGGGGGACTCGCCCACGGTGCTGGGCCGCGTGTGGATTCATGGCGCGGGCCGCGTGCACGTGGGCTCCCGGGTGGTGCTGGATGGACGGCTGGCGCCCATCGAGCTGCATGCCATGTCCAGCGACAGCCTCATCATCCTGGGGGACGACGTCGCCATCGAAGGTGGTGCCTCCCTGGAAG
This sequence comes from Myxococcus eversor, assembly GCF_010894455.1. Lineage (GTDB taxonomy): Bacteria > Myxococcota > Myxococcia > Myxococcales > Myxococcaceae > Myxococcus > Myxococcus eversor. The sequence goes on from NZ_JAAIXY010000007.1 coordinate 392,272, forward strand.
CGCTGAGCTCCATCACCGTGGGCCCGGGCGCGAGGCTGGGGGCCTTCATCAAGGCGATGGACAACCAGCACCATCCGCTCCGGGGCAACCGCCACGAGCGGCCCGCGTCGGTGCCGATGGTCATCGCGGAGGGGGTGACGGTGGGCAGCCGCGCCATCCTCCTGCCGGGCGCGCAGCTCCAGAAGGGCTGCACCGTGGCGCCGGGCACCGTCATCTCGCGCAAGATTCCCGCCGGAGTGACGGTGGGTGGCGCGCCTGCCCGGGTGTTGCGCAGGGAGGTGACGGGATGACGTCGCGAATGCCGTTCGTCCGGGTGCCCGCCGTGCTGGCCCAACTGGAAGCGCTGCGCAAGACGGTGGAGCCCCGCGCCCAGCGCGCGGTGGCCATGGTGCGCGCCCGGTGGTTGTTCCGCGACGTCCAGTCGCTGGGACACAACGTGGCCGCCTACGGCCCGCTCTCCGTGCACAACGCGGGGGAGATGGTGCTGGGAGACAGGCTCACCTTCGTGGGCGGGATGCTGCCCAGCTCGCTCGTGTGCCATGCGGGCGCGCTGCTCACCATCGGCGAGGAGACCCAGTTCAACTATGGCGTCTCGCTGGAGGCGTGGAAGTCGGTGAGCGTGGGAGCCCGGTGCATGTTCGCGTCGTTCGTGCGGCTCGGAGACCGGGACGGACACCACACCGCGCCCATCGTCATCGAGGACGACGTGTGGGTGGCCCATGGGGCCATCATCATGCCCGGGGTCCGCGTGGGGACGCGCTCGGTGGTCGCCGCCGGCAGCATCGTCACCCAGGACGTGCCGCCCGACACGCTGGCCATGGGCAATCCCGCACGCAACATGAGCCTGGAGCTGGTTGCTCGCGACACAGGCAGCTGAGCGCCTCAAGCCTTTTTCCCGGGTGCGTCTTCTTCACGCCTGGATTGTTTCCGAACCCATCCACCGTTTTTCCAGACAGGACTTCCTACCGTGAGCATTCGTGAACGCATCCGCACCTTCATCGTCGACACGTTCTTCGTGGACGAGTTCGGCGACGACGACTCCTTCCTGCGCAAGGGCCTCATCGACTCCACGGGGATGATGGAGCTGGTGGCGTTCGTGGAGCAGGACTTCGGCATCAAGCTGGAGGACAAGGAGCTGGTGCCGGAGAACCTGGACTCGCTCACGCGCGTCGCCGCCTTCGTCGAGCGCAAGCAGCAGCAGCGCCTGCCGCAAGCGGGCTGAGAGCGAGCGCGCCATGTGTGGAATCGCTGGCTTCACCTACCCGGCGGGAGGGAGCGCCGGGGCCGCGCGGGCGGAATCCGCCGAGCGGCTGCGCCGGATGACGGCCAGCATCCGCCACCGGGGCCCCGACGCGCAGCGGGCCCTGCTGCTGGACGGCGTGGCGCTGGGCCACACGCGGTTGTCCATTGTCGACCTGGAGGGCGGACACCAGCCCATGCGGGACGCGGCGACGGGGCTCACCGTCGTCTTCAACGGAGAGATTTTCAACCACGTGGAGCTGCGCGAGCAGCTCGCGAGTCAGTACGCCTTCCGCACGCGCTCGGACACGGAGGTCATCCTCGCGGCGTTCCTGGCGTGGGGCATCGACTGCGTGCGCCGCTTCGAGGGCCAGTGGGCCTTCGCGCTGTGGGACCCGCGTGACGCCACGCTGTGGCTGTCGCGAGACAGGGTGGGCATCTGCCCGCTGTTCTACGCGGAGCTGCCCGGCGGACACCTGGCGTTCGGCTCGGAGGCGAAGGCCCTGTTCGCCAGCGGCCTGGTGACGCCGTCGCTGGACGCGAGAGGGCTCAAGCAGACCTTCCAGCTCTGGTCGCCGGTGGCGCCGCGCACCTCGTTCGAGGGCGTCCGGCTGTTGCCCCCGGCGCACTCGGCGAGGTTCCGCGCTGGGACGTTGGAGACGTTCCGGTACTGGGACCTGGACTTCGGCGTGGAGCCGAGCACCGCGAGCGGCGAGCGCATCCAGGAGGAGCTGGGCGAGGCGCTGGAGCGCGCCGTGCGGCTGCGGCTGCGCGCGGACGTGCCGGTGGCGGCGTACCTGTCGGGGGGACTGGACTCCAGCCTCCTGTGCGCGCTGGCGCAGGGACAGTTGGGCGGAACGCTGCGGACGTACTCCGTGGGCTTCGAGCGCGCGCGCTTCGACGAGCGTCAGCACCAGGCCACGGTGGCGGAGGCGCTGCGCACGGAGCACCGCGTGGTGGAGATGCGGGATGGCGACATCGGCACGTTGGTGCCCGGCGTCATCTTCCACGCGGAGCAGGCGATGATGCGCTCGGCGCCCGCGCCCTTCCTGCGGCTGAGCGAGTGGGTGCGGGAGAATGGCATCCGGGTGGTGCTCACCGGGGAGGGCTCGGACGAGATGTTCCTCGGCTACGACCTCTTCAAGGAGACCAAGGTCCGGCAGTTCTGGGCGCGGCAGCCGACGTCGAAGTGGCGGCCCCTGCTGTTGCGAAAGCTCTACCCCACCCTGTCGGTGAGCCAGCAGAACGTGGAGCTCTTGCGCGAGTTCTTCGGCATGGGGCTGGAGGACCCGGGGAGCCTGGGCTTCTCGCATCTGGTGCGTTGGTCCAACAGCGGTCGAATCCTCCGCTTCCTCGCGCCGGAGTTCGCGGCGAGCGTGGTGGACGAGGACCCGATGGCCTCGGTGCTCGCGACGGTGCCGAAGCACGTGGCCATGTGGCGGCCCCTGGCGCGCGCGCAGTACCTGGAGGCGAAGACACTCCTGTCCGGGTACCTCCTGTCGGCGCAGGGCGACCGCATGCTCCTGGGCAACGCGGTGGAGGGACGCTTCCCGTTCCTGGACACCTCGGTGATGGAGCTGGCGGCGAGAATCCCCGAGCGGGTGCGGCTCAAGGGCCTGGACGAGAAGCACGTCCTCAAGCGCTTCGCGAAGGGTCGCGTTCCCGAGTCCATCCTGGAGCGCAGCAAGTTCCCATACCGTGCGCCCATCGCTGGAGCGCTGGTGGGACCGGAGGCGCCAGCGTGGGCCAAGGAGCTGCTCGCGCCCGAGGCCGTCGCTAAGGTGGGTGTCTTCGACGCGCGCAAGGCGGAGCGGCTGGTGGCCAAGCTGCGTGCGCCCAACTCGACGGAGAGCGAGGCCGACACCATGGCCCTGTTCGCCATCGCGTCCACGCAGTTGCTCGCGCAGCATTTCCTCACGCCTCGGCCACTGCCCCAGGCCGACCTGGACGCCGTGGTGGTGGAGGCCGCATGAGCGCGACGGACTCCGCACCCTCGTGGGTGCTTGGCCACGCGGAGCGCACACCGGACGCCTCGGCGGTGGACTCACCGTGGACGCGGCTCACATATCGACAGCTCTCCGAGCGGATGCGCTCCCTCGCGGGGCATCTGCACGCGTCGGGTGTGGTGCCTGGAGACAAGGTCCTCATCGCCCTGCCCCTGGGCTCGGCGGGCGCCGTGGCCGCGCTCGCGGTGCAGGCCCTGGGCGCCTGCGCGGTGGAGCTGGACCGGGAGACCGGAGCGACGTCTGTCGACGCCATCCTCACGCAGACGGGCGCACGTCATGCCTTCATCTTCGGACAGGACACACGCAAGTGGACCGGCAAGGGCCTCGGACACCTGTACGTGGTCCACTCCGCGCGCCCTCCAGAGCGGATGCTCCAGGCGCTGTCCCCCGCCACGTGCACGTGGGTGCAGGAGGACGGAGCGCTCGACGCGGACGTGAAGGTGACGCCGCTGGACGTGCTGCCCTCGACGTCCGCCCAGGCCCACGCATCCATCGTCTACACGTCGGGCAGCACGGGCACGCCTCGAGGCGTCATCCAGACCTTCGGCAACATCGCCGCGAACACACGCTCCATCGTCGAGTACCTGGGATTGACCTCGCGTGACCGGGCGCACCTGGTGCTCCCCCTGCACTATTGCTACGGCAAGAGCGTGCTTCAGACGCACCTGCTCGTGGGCGGCTCGGTGTTCCTGGACCCGCGCTTCATGTATCCGCAGGTGGTGCTGGAGGCGATGGCCGCCGAGAAGAGCACCGGCTTCGCGGGCGTGCCGCTCACCTTCGAGCTCTTGCGCAGACAAGCCGGCGCGGAGGCGCTGTCGAAGCTGCGGCTGCGCTATGCGACGCAGGCCGGCGGAGGCATGTCCCCTGAGACGACTCAGTGGACGCGCGACGCGCTCTACCCCGCCGAGCTGTACGTCATGTATGGCCAGACAGAGGCCACCGCGCGACTGAGCTACCTGCCGCCCACGCGAGCCACGGAGAAGGCCGGCTCCATCGGCGTGGCGATTCCCGGCGTCGAGCTGCGCGTCGCGGGCGAGGATGGCAAGGCGCTGCCGACAGGCGAGACAGGCCACCTGGTCGCGCGCGGCGCCAACGTGACACCGGGCTACTTGAAGGACGCCGAGGAGACCGCGGCCATCCTCAAGGATGGATGGCTTTGGACCGGCGACCTGGCGTGGAAGGACGCGGACGGATTCATCTTCCTCGTGGGCCGCGCCAAGGAAATCCTCAAGGTGGGTGGCCACCGGGTGAGCCCCGCGGAGATGGAGCATCAGCTCGCGCGGCACCCCGCCGTGCGCGAAGTCGCGGTGGTGGGCGTGCCGGATGCCCTGGGTGGCGAGGCGGCGTGCGCCGTGGTGGCGCTCCAGGAAGGCGTCGCGGTGAAGGAGGACGACCTGCGGCGCTTCTGCAGGGAGTCGCTGCCGGCGCACAAGGTGCCTCGGCACGTGGTGTTCGTGGAGGCGCTGCCGCGCGGGCCCAGTGGAAAGGTGCTCAAGGCGGAGCTGCGCACTCAATATTCGTCGGTCGGTTCTTCGTGAAGGGTTTGAGAGGGGTCCACAAATGAAATTCTCCAAGCAGGTGCTGGAACTGGATTGGGAGGCGAAAGCCGCCGAGCTGTCCGAAGGGCTGCGCGAGACGGTGACGAAGAAGCTGCGCAAGCGCGGCCTCGTGGTGGCCGTCTCCGGCGGCATCGACTCCGCGTGCGTCGCGGCGCTGGCCGTGCGGGCGCTGGGGCCCGAGCGCGTCTTCGGCATCCTCCTGCCGGAGAAGGACTCCAGCGGGTGGAGCTCGCAGCTGGGCCGCAAGCTCTGCGAGAAGCTGGGAATCAAGTACCAGCTCCACGACATCGCCCCCATCCTCGAGGCCGCCGGCTGCTACCGGCAGCGCGACGAGGCGGTGCAGTCCGTCTTCCCGGAGTTCACGCCCGACATGAAGTGGAAGATCGTCATGCACGGCGACCGGCTGAACACGGACGCGGTGAACTTCTTCTACGTCGTGGTGCAAGTGAATGGCGAGGAGCGCCGCTTCCGGCTGTCTCCCCAGGCCTATACCCAGATTGTCGCCGCGACGAACTTCAAGCAGCGCACGCGGAAGATGATGGATTACTTCCACGCGGACCGGCTGAACTTCGCGGTGGCGGGCACGCCCAACCGTCTGGAGTATGACCAGGGCTTCTTCGTGAAGCTGGGCGACGGCGCCGCGGACGTGAAGCCCATCGCCGGCCTCTACAAAACCCAGACATACAAGCTGGCCAAGCACCTGGGCGTCATCGACGAAATCACCAGCGGCGAGCCCACCACCGACACGTTCAGCCTTCCCCAGTCGCAGGAGGACTTCTACTTCTCCGTGCACTACTCGCAGTTGGACTTGCTGATGTGGGCCAAGAACCACGCGGTGTCCACGGACGAGGCCGCGCAGGTGATGGGCCTGACGCCCACGCAGGTTCAGCGCGTCTACGACGACATCGACCAGAAGCGCCGCAGCACCGCCTACCTCCACTCGCCGCCGCTGCTGCTGGAGAAGGTGCCGGAGCTGGAGCCGTACAAGCTCGGCTGAAGATGAAGGGTGGACGGGAGGCACCCTCGCCTCCCGTCCCTCGCCAGCGGGGACTACTCTTCCTCGCAGGCCTCGGCCTTTACCGGGATGCCCTTGCGCGCGTCGTCGCGCACGTAGAGCACGCCTTCGCGGAAGAAGTCCTTCCCACCCTGCAGACGGATGACGTTCCGCTTCGTGTCCGTCACCGTCCACTTCAGCGTCTCGCTGGCTCCGCGCTGGTAGGCCACCAGCAACGTCGAGCCGCCACGTGCCTCGGCATTCACGCGCCGCACCTGGCCCAGCAGGTCATCCTGGCCGTAGTCGATGAGTATCGACCCGGACGCCTCCAGCGTCACCGAGGGCGTGTTCGACCCGCACCACTCCTCGATGAGGTAGCCCTTGCCCTTGCGCCGCACCTGCACCCACTTGCCGGCCAGGGCGCGCATCGCCTCGGCGGACGCGGCCTCGAGGCCACCCTGCAGCCCGCTGCACTCCAGTTCGTTGGCCGACAGGAGCCCCGTGGCGACCTGCGGCCCCTTCACCACGCGCACGGGGACGTTGTACGGCATCGGCAACGAGGCGTGCATCTCCACCTTGTCCCCGGCCACCAGGGTGGGCCCCTGCCGCGTCCCATCCAGCGGCCGCAGGAGGGCCTCCTTCGCCTTCAGCGTGCACGTCGACAACGCCTGGAGGGAGGCCCGCGAGAAGCTGTCCTGCCCGGACCACCCCGCGCCACAACAGCCCGGCCCCTGCCCCTTCAAGACAAGCCTGTCGGCTTCCAGTCCCAGCGTCCATTTGCTCTCACGATGGATGTAGGTCGTCAGGTCCCATGACTTCGGGGAGGTCTTCTTCTCCACAGCGAAGGTGCAGTCACAGGCGTCCGTCCCCTTTCCGCTCGGAAAATTCGAGTCGTATTGAACATAGGTCTGCCCATCCCCCTCCAGCACCACGAGGGTGGCGCCCTCCTTGGCATAGACACCCGTGAGTGGCGGTTGCTGCGCGGCTGCGAGGCCCGCCCACAGACACAATGACGCGCCAGTCACGAGTCCGTAACGCAGTGCATTCATTCGCGACTCCTTGTGTGGATTCACCCAGACAGGCTCCACGTCTATCTCTCTCCGAACCCGGAAGTCAGGCCAAACCGACTGGGGTCGCCGCAACTCTTTTTCTCAGCCGCCGACAATCCGGACATCTGTTGTTCCCACACCCCTGTTTCCAATCGCGGAGTGCCCATGTCCCCCCGCATTGAAGGTCGCCAGCAGACGTACTCGCCCACCTCGACGCAAGCCGCGGGCTTGCCTCAGGGCCGAGACGCTCAGCTGAACCTCCAGCAGCTCTGGCCGTACATCGAGAAGTACGCGCAGAAGTACGGCGCGGACCCGAAGGTCCTCGCGGGCATCGTCGCCCAGGAGTCGTCGTTCAAGAACCACGGCGTGCATCAGGACGGCACGGGCCACGGGCTCATCGGTCTGGATGACAACGGCCTGTTGCCCTCGTTCGAGAAGTGGTCCGGCATGCAGGTGGGCCGCGGGGCGAGCGCGAAGACGATTCCGCCCGAGAAGCAGATGGAGTTCCTCGCCAAGACGATTGGCGACCTGACGAAGAAGCACGGCAGCAGCCTGGCCGCCGCGCGCGAGTGGCACCGGGGCGCGGGCAACATGAACGACGCTCGGGGTTACGACTACCAGAGCAAGATTCAAAACCACATGAGCAGGCTGTTCCCCGGCGGCAAGACGCCGAGCGGGACGAACGCCAACGTGCCCGACAGCACGGTGACGGGCGGCAACAACAACACGCCGGGCAACAAGCCGGGTGTGGCGCCGAACCAGGTGGACCCGCGCAAGCCGGTGGGTGAGTCGGATTATCAAATCAAGAAGGGTGACACGCTCTGGGGCATCGCCTCGAAGCTCAAGAGCCAGGGCATGGAGGGGTCGCACTGGGATATCATCAACCAGATTCGCGAGCTGAACCCGAAGATCACCGACCCCAATCTCATCCTCGCGGGTGACTCGCTGAAGCTGCCGGGCGTCGCGGGCAAGGACCAGAGCTCGTACACGCCGGGCACGAACAAGCCGGGGCCAGTGGACCTCAATCCCAAGCCCACGGGACCGCAGGCCACGGACGGCGCCGCGCCTGTCACGGGTGACGGCCGCGTGGACCCGAGCAAGGTTCCGCAGATCAGCCAGTACAACCCGGCTGGGAAGAATGGCGCGTACACGAACGGCCCCGCGAACTGCGGCCCCACGTCGATGGCGCAGATTGCGCGCGCCGTCGGCTACGGGAAGGACATGACGGACGCGCAGCTCATCAACCACCTGGGCAGGATTGGCGGCACGTCGTCCAACGGCACGGGCGTCAACGGCATCGCGTCCATGGCGAAGGCGATGGGCAAGAACGCGGTGACGAAGGGCCCCGGCGCCAACGTGGAGTGGATTACGGAGCAGCTCAAGGCGGGCAAGCTGGTGGTGGCCAACGGCGACTACCACGCCATGCCTCCGCACCAGAACGAGGGCCGCACGTCTGGCCACTACGTCACGGTGGCGGGCATGGACTCGAAGGGCAACTTCATCGTCCGGGACCCGGCCGACGCCAATGTGAAGACGATCACGCCGGAGCAGATGCGGCACTTCCTGAGCTCCAACCCCAACGGTGGCTATCAGATGGCCATCGGCTGAGCTGGCCGGAGTGAAGTAGGCTCAAGCGCGGACCGACACTCCCTGGGTGCCGGTCCGTTGCGTTTCCACACCCCGAGGTTTCGTGATGACGCAGAGCAATCCGACGCACACCTGCCTCTCCTGCAAGAAGACCGAGGGGGGCGAGGTGATTGGCTCCACCTACACGTCCACGGGCGAGAACGGGATGATCGTCCGCTTCTGGATGTGCGATGCATGCGCCCTGAAGATGGGACCTGACCAGGGCCCCATCGACATGGACGAGCCCGCCGGAGCCGCGCAGCAGGGCTGAGACGAGCCCTCGCGCGGGGCGAGGAGCCGCGCGAGGGCCCGTACCGGTGGGTGGCCTGGGGCCTACACCGGGGTGGAGCCAGGGCGGCGGGCGGGGTATGGAATACGGCGTCCCTGCCCCCGTCGGAGAAGTCATGAACAAGCTCCTTGGCCCTGTGTCCTTCGTCCTCGCCTCGGCCGCGCTCGCGGTGGCCCTCTGGGCCCCGGGGCGTACCGAGGCGCCTTCCACCTCCGAGCGGCCCGAGGCCGTGGCCGCCGCGCCCGCCAGCCAGGAAGGGCTGGAGCGGCGCATCCAGGCGCTGGAGGACACCACGCTGAGCCTGTCCCGGCGCCTGATGGAGCTGGAGCGGCGGCCGGCGGGGACGGGAGGCGACGGAGGTGGCGCGGCGCCGGCGCTGACGGCGGAGTTGGATCAGCTCCGTAACGAGGTCCGGGGACTGATGACCGGTGAGACCTTGAGCACCGAGGGAGGCCGCGAGGCGCTGAAGGACGCGATGCGTTCGGTGCAGGAGGAGATGCGCACCGAGCAGTTCCGCTCGCGGCAGGAGGAGTGGATGCAGGCGCAGGTCCGCTCGACGGAGCAGCGCACGGAGCGAATCAAACGGCTCGTGTCCGAGGCGAAGCTGAACTACTCGCAGGAGCAGGAGCTGACGCGCCGGCTGGAGGCCGAGGAGACGACGCGCAACACCCTGTTCGAGGAGGTGCGCACCGGCGCGAAGAACCCGCGTGACATTCGTCAGGCGTTGCGGACGCAGCGCGACGAGACGGACCAGGCGATGAAGGCCCTGCTCGATGAGGAACAGCGGGCGAAGTACAACATCATGCGGCGCGAGGAGCAGATGAACTCCCGGCCCCGGGGTCCTCGTGAAGGTCGGTCTCAGGACCCGTAGTCTGGGAAGGTGCCAAGCAAAAGGCGGCGGAGTTATGCATGGTCGCGTGGATGGCGAATCTCGATGCGGATCTTGCCTCAATTACTGCACATCGGAAGGCTTCTGGCCGGCGGCGATCTACTCTTGGAACGGGAGAAGAATGCCATGCCCCGGATAGTTGAGGGTCCGCAGGATCCAACCCTCCATGATTCGAACTGGCGGTCCTTCAACCTTTCCAAAGAGGCGAACAGCGCATTGGCAGGGGAGAACTGGGTGCGCTACCGGCAAGGTCTCCGGCACCTGGAGCGGGAGTACAACGGGCGCGTGCCGGATGCCTCTCTCCGGCGCTCGCTCGCAGAAGATGCGTTCTTCTGCGCGACCCACTGGAAGAGGAACCGGAGGATCGTCCAGAACGCTCTCCGTAGCTTGTTGAAGCATCCGCTGGGCGTGAACCGCTACACGTTCGTAGCGGCCGAGTACTGGAAGTGGGCTGCCGCTGTTTCCTCAAAGGATCTTCCTGAGGCGAAGCGGATGATCGCGCTGGCACGTGAGTCGATGAACACCACTGATGCCCTCACTCAGGAGAACCTGAAGCGGATGCTCGCGGTCGTGACGGCTGTACCGTCAGGCCCCAGCCGATGAGCACAACCTCAACGTTGGCCCCATCCACCTTCTCCCTCGGGGCTCAGGCTGCCTGAATGGGGTTAGGGTTGTGCTCCAGCGCCCAGGTCCGGGTGAGCGTCCGCCGGGGCACGTGCTGGGTGAAGTTACCCCGGTTCCGCAGAGCGTTCCGCGCTTTCGCTCTCAAGCGGTAGCGCGGTGTTTCTTCTCGTAACCAGCGGGTGACTCGTAGTCGAGCGCGGACGGAACCTGTCAACGCAGGTGAGACAGTGAGGTCATGAGATTACTGCGCAGCCTCCTGTGAAGGTAACCGTTCAGGGGTGGTGTTGAGGCCGTCGTCGCGGTTTGCAACCCGTGGCGGATGCAAACAAAACCCACTGCGACGCTGGAATCGAAGATTGAACGACTGGTCCACGAGCACCTGGTGGCCTCAGTGGTCACCCAAAACCGGCCAATGAAGGTCCCCTGAAAACCGGCCAAAGGGGAGGGCCGAGACGTTGACGCGCGGGTAGGACGTGGAGTCCGCCCGGGGAATGGGCAACGTCTTGAGCGACGAGAAGCAGCAGCCGCCCATCCCCCCTGAACGCTTACGATTCGGACGCAGAACGACGACCTCGCCGAGGCCGCAGCCCTGGTGCGGCAAGCTTGGCACGCGGGGCTGCAGGACCCCCAAGAGATCAAGAACGACCCGGACTTGAAGAAACTCAGGGATACGAAGGGGCTCATCGATGACCTGCTGTCCGCGCAGCCCGCGAGCTGTGGCACCTACTGATGTGGCGGCTTCGATGAGCTGGGGTGCCAGGTAGCTCTTGTGGATTTGGAGTCCGCCGATGTCGAAAACAGCCGCCTGCCTCATCGCCATCGCGAGCTTTGTCGCGGGGACAATCGCAGCCATCCCCGCTCACGGATTGGCCCTGGACTCGTGGTTTGGGCCCGCCCAAGTCGCCATTCTCAACCAAGACATTGAATTGGGCTATGGGAACCCCGAGGGAACCACCTGCCCAGGTTCCCGTGCCGGAGGCCTGCTCGCGGGTACACCGCTCGTCATCCGCAAGCATGGGGCGGTAAAATTCATTGAATTGCGATTCGAATACACTGGGAAGGACCTGCCCGCGGCCTCAGACTTCCCAACTCCTCCGCCGGGCCCGAACAAGATCCAGTGTGTGAACAGGCATTGGGGCCTGAACAGCCCCTGAGCGGAACCGCCGCCTCGAGCCCTCGCACCCTCCCCCTGCGCTCGGCAAGGCACCCCGTCGAGCCGGGCGATTCCTACTCCTTGAACGTTGGCGGCACCGGACGGGGGTCGCAGGCAATCCCCGGGCATCGCTTATTCTCCGAGCAGCTCCCGTCACAGCACTGAAAGTGCCCTGGAGGGCACACCGGGGCGCCGGCGTCCTCCTGTTTCAATTCGGGCCGGACCATCACCTCACTCGATGCGTCCGGAGGTGGCGGCGGAGCGACCTCGCGCTTCAGCTCGTCCCCAGGCCCCCGGCACCCCAGCCCCACCAGCAACACCCCCGCCACCATCCATCGTGCCCGACGCGGGCGCTGACTCGACTTCACGAACATCGCCGTCCTCCGTGTGTCCCGGGCCTTCCGCTCAACACGCGGCGGCCCTCTCAAAAACAAGGGGCGGCCCCGGAGACCTCCCGGGACCGCCCCTCACACCTTCCGCTCCGACCTCAGGCCGAGGCCGGGCGATTCACTAGCTCCTGCGACGACGGCGCAGCGCGAGCGCCAGCATGGCCAGGGCCGGCACCAACGCGCTGGTGGCACTGCCACCCGCGGCGTTGCAACCACCCTCGTCCGCCAGGTTCCGCACCGTCACCGACACTTCGACGGCGTCGCTCGTGCTCACGCCATCGCTGGCGCGGACACGGAAGAGCAGCACGGACGTCTCCGACACGTCGGGGGCCACGAAGGAGGCCTCCGCCTTGTCCGCATTCTGGATCTGCACGGACGGACCCGCGATCTGCGACCACGTGTACGTCAGCTCATCACCGTCGGCATCCGTGCCCGTGGCGCGCATCTTCACGCCCGAGCCCTCGTGCACCGTGTAGCTGTTGTTCGCGGTGACCACCGGCTTGCGGTTGTCGCGCGTCACCGTGACGGTCACCGTGCTCGCCGCGCTGGCCTGACCATTGGCCGTCGCCACGAGGCTGAAGCGCAGCACCGCCGACGCCGTCGTCACATCCGGCGCCGTGAAGCTCGCGGTGGCCGTGTCCGCCCCCGTGAGCGCCACCGTCGGACCCTCGGTCTGCGTCCAGGCGTAGGTGATGTCCTCGCCGTCCGCATCCTCGGCGCTGCCCGACAGCGTCACCGCGGAGCGCGAGCTGACTTCCTGGTCCGTACCCGCGTTCGCCACCGGCGCGCGATCCACCTGACGAACGGTGATGGTGACCGTCGCGGGGGCACTCGAGCTGATGCCGTCATTCGCCACCAGGCGGAACGTGAAGGCCGTGTCCGCCGTCACCTCCGGAGGCGTGAACGTCGGAGTGGCGATGGTCGTGGAATCCAGCTCCACCGCCGGACCCGCCGTCTGGGTCCACGTGAAGCGGAGCGTCTCACCGTCCGCGTCCGTCGAACCCGACGCGTCGAGCGTGACGCTGCCGGAACGCTCGTCCACCGTCGTGGGGCCGCCATCCTGCACGCGGGCCACCGCGACCGGGAGGTTGTTCACGTTCGTCACCAGGACCTGCACCACCCTGGGCTGGCTGGAGTCCGTGCCATCGCTGACCACGAGCTGGAACGTGAAGATGGTGTTCGCGGAAACAGACGCGCTGAAGCTCGGCGTGGCCGTGGTGGCGCCGTTGAGCGTCACCGCGGGGCCACCCACCTGGGTCCACGCATACGTCAGCGGGCTCGACGAGGAGCCATCCGGATCCACGCTCCCCGTGCCGTTGAGCGTGATGACCGTCGGGGTCCGCACACCACCAGCACCCACGATGACCTCCGCCACCGTCTGGGAAAGACCCGCCTCGGCCACCGGCGCCACGTTGCAGGCGGGAGCCGTGCCCGTGCCGGTATACGTCTCCGCGACGCGCGAGGTGAACGGCGTCGTGTTGGTGATGCCCGTGACGCGGATGTCGTCGACATCCCAGCCATAGGCGCCCACGCCGCCGTCAGAGGCCTGACGGAACCGCACGCGGACCTGACGACCGGCGAACTGCTGACCGAAGTTGTAGGTCACCGCGTTGAACGCGGGGTAGCCCGCGCTCAGCTGCACGAAGGCAGGGAACCCACCCAGATACTCGTTCCCGGTATCGATGAGGTTGATGTTGGCGCCGGTCTCCGTCGTACCCGCGAACCAGTCGAGGTCGTACCAGTTGATCCACGGGCCTTCATTCACGGAGAACTCGACGGCACCACCATCGAAGTGCACCCACGCACCACTGAGGTACGCGGACTCGAAGCTGAAGCGGTGGCGGAAGGACAGCACGAAGTTCTGCCCGGTCGCGACGCTGAACAAGGGCGAGGTCAGCCGCTTGTCCATGGCCGTCGCCTCGTTGGAGGCGTGCCAGTACTGAGCACCCGGCCGCCCGTTGTCCCACAACGGCCGGTAGTTGAACGTCGACGCCACCCACGGCGTGCTCTGCGTGGAGACCGTGTCCGTGTTGGACGAGTTGGCGCGCTCGTCGTAGTTGACCGCGGTCTGGAACGCACGACTGGTGGAGCCTTCCACCAGGGTGTTCGGGAACGTCACGTTGAAGCCCAGCGTCGCCAGGCCACCCGCCGCCGGAGCCGGAGCCGCCGTCAGCGAGACCGTCACGGAAGCAGTCGCGGTCGCACCCCGCGCGATGTTGCCGAAGTTGAGCGTGCCTCCGCTGGAGAACGCCGCCTCGACACCCTCGCTGGAACCCGCGAAGGCCGCGGTGGCCGTCAGGCCGCTGACCGCGTTGGCGCCCACGTTGCGCACCGTCACGTTGAACCGGCCCGTCTCACCCGCGTCCAGCACGCCGTCCTTGTCACAGCCCGTGGCCGTGTCATCCAGGCTGATGCTGACGACCTCGAGCGTGTCGCCGGTCTGGTAGCTCTCCACCACGCCGATGTGGTCGGCGCTGTTGCGGTCCGCGACGCGCGCACCGAAGCCGGCGCCGCGCTTGGCGAAGGCGGCCAGGAAGCGCTGGTAGTCCGCGGGATCGTTCGCGGCGGCGGACGCCAGCACGGCGTCACGCGCCTCCAGGAACGTGGGGCTGACCGGCGTCGCCTTGTAGGCCGTCACCAGGTAGCGCTTCATCCGGTCCTGTGCCTCCGCGAACGGATGGGCGTTCAGCAGGCTCGCGTAGCACTCCCACAGCATCGTGGCCCAGACCTCGCCCGAGTTGTGGACCTCGGCGTTGTTGCCACCCCCGCTGGTCGGGTGAGTGGTGGGAATGGCCGTGCCGTCCGCCATGTGGCGCAGCGTCAGGCCGTTCTTGGACATGTCCGTGCTGTAGGGAACGCGGCGGATGCCGAAGTAGTAGCCCTGGTTGCGACCACCGCTCTGGGTGTAGCCGGCCATGCCGTAGGTGCCCTGCCACTGATTGTTGCCAGGCTTGGTCACGTCTTCCGCGCGCACCGACAGCAGCATGGCGTGGAAGTCGCCCCAGCCCTCGCCCATGGAGCCGCCCTGGTTGTTCGTCAGACCCGAGCCGTTGCCGACGAGGCGGTTGGAGATGTAGTGCCCCCACTCGTGCGCGACGATCTCGTTGTCGAGCGTGCCGTCGCGGTCGAGGTCGGAGTTGCGGCGCATGCGGCCCGTGATGGGCGCCGTGGCCAGCGCCGTCCGCCAGGCATCACCGTCCGGCTTGGACACCAACAGCGAAGGGATGGTGATGGCGCGGTCGACAGCGACGTTCCCGCTCGCACCCATCGCTCCCAGCGCACCCGCGGCGCTGTTGGTGATGAAGACGGCCACCGCGCCCGCGTTCTGGGCGTTGAGGACCTTGAAGGCGAAGGAGCAGGAGCCTCGCTCGATGAGCGCGATCTTTCCGGTGAAGGGCTTCGTGCCACCGTACGGGTCAGCTCCGTTGGCATCCGCGCAGCCAATCCGGTAGGCCAGCGTCTGCGCCTCGGTGGAGCCGGTGGGAGGCAGCGCGAACTGGCCCTCCAGGTTGAACACCGTCGGCCCGAAGGACGCGGTGTACGAGAGGTAGCTGCGCGCCAGCGGCGCCGGGTCGCTCACCGTGAGCTCCGCCACGCCGTCGAAGATGTACTGCTGCATGCGAGGACGGGCGCCGTCGGCCGGGGTCGCCATGTTGGCGTTGTTACGGCCGCCGGAGTCCTGAGCCTCCACGCGGAGGCTGTCGCCCTCCAGGCCACCGCGCCCGTAGTTGCTCATCTGGGCGTTGCCGGAGGCCTCGTCGAAGCCCGCGTCGTAGAACCAGTCGTGCAGGAAGTTGGTGATGTAGAACAGGTTCACCACGGAGGCCAGGCGCTGCGTCTCGTTCGCCGCGGGCGACCGGGTCAGGTCGTAGGTGTAGTCGAACCCACGGCCCGCCACGTCGCTCAGCGGCGCGCGCAGGTCGAAGCCCGGCTGGAAGCCGTCGCCACCCCCCAGGTCCGCGTACGCGTCGACGTTGTTGCCCGTCGTCGTCGTCGCGTTCGCCGGCAGCCACGGGTCATTGCGGCTGAACGGGAAGTTCTGCAGCGTCACCAGGTTGGACGGGACGTTCAGCGGCGCCTGGTAGCCATCCGGGACGCCCGTGGGGTGCGGCGTGGCCTCGGTGCCCTGAGGACCGTCGTGGGGCAGCAGGTTCACCGGGTCCGCCCACACGCGGTAGGTGAACTGCTCGGACTGGACCAGGCTGTGCTTGAGCAGCAGCGAGCCGTCGCGCGCGTCGATGACGTAGGCGGTGTACGAGGCGTCCGGGTTGGACGCCGGGCCCGCGTTGACCTCCACGTAGTACGCCGGCACCAGCCCGTCCGGCATCGGGAAGAGGACCTGCTTCGAGCGCGGCGCCTCACCCATGCCGTGCGTCGACATCAGGTTCGCATCCACCGTGTAGTGGCTGTAGTCGCCCTTCGCGCCCGCGGGCACCAGGGCCCGGGCGTCCAGCGGACTGCCCGTCATGTCCTGGAACGCGCGGGAGATGGCCTGCGGAGCCGAGACGCGGAAGGCCGACGCCTGGGCGTTGCGCTCGTCGTCCTGCTGGCGCGGCTGCAGGTAGCCGGAGATGGCCACCAGCTGCTGGCTGGCGTCCATGACGACCTTGACCTCGTTGCGGAACACCTCGATGCCGTTGACCCGACGGCCGTAGGTCGCGACCACCGCGCCCGCGCCGTCCTTCGGCAGATGCACCGAGCGCAGCTCCGCGCTGTTCACCTCGGAGGCGCTCAGACGGTACAGGTCCGCGGCTCCCCGCAGGTGCTCACGCGCCGCGGTGTTCGCGCTGGCCTGCGTCAGCGGACGCGCGGCCTTCGACTGCTGCGGACCCGCGCTCAGGGAACGCTCACTGAATACGAACGTGGGTACGCCGAGACGACCTTCTACGCTGTTGATGCGCAGGCCACGCTGGGACGCGGTGGCCGCGGACTGGGGCAGGGAGCGATCCGCCGGCGAGAGGAGAAAGGCATCAACCGCGGCCTGCCTCGCGTGTGCCTGCGGGGACCACATCAGCACTGCGAGCACAGCGCTCACCGTGCCCATCCAAAGACGCTTCATGAACGACGACCTCTCTCGGGTGGTGTTGAGAGCCCCACGCCGTCGGACGCCTGCTCGGCAAGGGCGTCCAGAGGTTATTGATTATTGCGTTTCCAACACAATAGCCCCCCGCAACTCGCCTGCCCCCCGCGCAAGAATACCGAGAATTGCCACGATTCCTGGCTGGCAATTCGGAGAAGGCAGACTATTTGCCACACAGTTGCGTTCACTGCGAGGCCGTGCCTCAGCCAAATGGAGGGCGGGCGTTGTGGGCGATGACCAGCACTTCCTCGGGCCGGGCCTCCGCGCGCGCATACGTGAGGAGCGCGGCCAGGCCATCCGAGTGCTTGGGCCCGGCGGTCTCCAGCACCACTTCCTCGCGGTGCGGATGGAAGAGGTCGGCCTCGCCCAGGTTCTGCTCCATCCACCGGCGCCAGCCCGGCAGCGGCGCGCCCAGTGACGGCTGCAGGCCCACCACGTCATAGCCTTCCGGAGTGAAGGCGCGGTGCAGCCCCACCACCGTCGCGCCCGTGCCGAAGCCGCTCACCACCAGCCTCACCGTGGGGAATGACTCGCGCACGACGTCGCGCAGCTCACTGGCCCAGCCCTCCACGCACCCCACCAGCGCGCCGTTGGAGAGCTGACGAGGCCAGCACCATCCTTGACGCTCGTAGCCCAGTGCCACCTCCCAGGCCTCGGACAACCGGCGCACGGTTCGCACCTCACCGCCGAACCCCTGCCCTCGCAGGTAGGCGGCACCCGCCGTGTCCGTGAGCGCGAGCACCGGCAGCCCGCGCTCCTTGCCCAACGCATCCAGCGCGAGCGACGACGAGGAGCCCGACAGCTCCACCAGGCCGCAGGCGCCCTCGGGCATCGTCTCCAGGTAGCGTGAGAACGTCAGATACTTGAGCCCGCCGGAGGGAAGCTCTCCTCCCCACAGCACCAACGGCCCATCGGGGGACAGCCGTGACAGGGGAAAGTGCATCAGCGGACCTCCCTTCGGTTGAGGCCCGCGTGGACACCTCGGGCCCACGGCTGAAGCTCGGCACCGTCTTGCCCTGGCGGCCAGTCCCCCTCCCCTTCCGCTGTCGCCCCGTGGACCGCGAGGCCGACCGTCCGCTGGCCCGGGACACTCGCCAGCCCTGGGGGGCGATGCGAAAGGTCTCCGAGGGCAGCGTCCTGTGCGATAGTCACCCTCAGCGAATCGCATGTTGCGCAGGCTCCTTCCGACGCTCATCGCCCTGGGTTGCGGGCTCCTCGCCCTCGGATGGGGGCTGGTGAGCCTCCAACGTATCTTCACGCGCGAGCGCGAGGACGCGCACGCCCAGGTCCGCTCCCGCCGTGACGCACTGGCCCACGCGGCCACCGAGTCCCTGCGCCAGGTCCTCGCCCGCCACCTGGAGGAGCAGGTCTCCGCCCTCCACGCCGCCGTGGACAACCCGCTCGCCCCCGGCGAGGGCTTCTATCTCCAGTTCCGCGGCCAGCAGTTCCTCCCGCGCCTCACCCATCCCCTGCCGGGCGAGGACATGCCCGCGCGCGCCCTCTACGAGATGCTCTCCGACCACCTCCGGGGCAGCGTCCACACGGAGGGCTGGGAGCCCCGGCTCGCACGACTGCGCGCGGCCGAGGCCGCCATGGTCGCCGGAGAGTCGTCGCGAGCCACCGCGCTGGTGGAGGAGCTGCTGCGGCACCACACCCGCCAGACGCTTCCCGCCGAGCAGGAGCTGCCGTTCCTGCTGCTCGCGGTGGAGCACCTGCAGCGCGGCCCCCACACCACGCCGCTCATCCGCGCCCTCTTGCGAGAGGGACTCCCGGAGGAGTTCGGCGGCATCGGCCGGGGCGCGGGGTTGCAGCGGGATTTGCTGCGCGCGCGCTCCCGCTTCTCCCAGGCGGACTTCGATTTCCTCCAGTCGCGGATCCTCCGGCTGAGCGCCGCGCTGGGCGAGCCCACGCGCGACTTCCTGGAGCGCTCGCGCGAGGCGGGCGCGGGCATGCTCGTGATGCCCGAGAGCCTGGTGGAGCCCACCCTGTTGGGAGAGCAGTGGTACGTGGAGCCTCGCGGGGAGGTGCTGTACGGCATCGCCGTGGACATCCCCGCGCTGCTCGTCCCCATCACCCAGGACATGCGCACGCGAGGGCTCTTCGGCGCGGACGGAAAGGTGCGCCTGGTGGGGGACCGCCCGGCGATACCGGCGCGGGAGCTTCCGCTGCTCGTGGAGCTGCCCGAGTGGGCTCGCGCGGAGGTGGACATCGAAGCGCGCTATGGCCTGAAGACGCTGCTGGTGGCCGTGTGCGGCGCGCTCGCCGCGGCCATCGTCGCGCTGGCGCTGGTGTCGCAGCAGCGCAAGTACCGCTTCCTGGAGCTCAAGAGCGACTTCGTGGCCACCGTCTCCCACGAGCTGCGCACGCCGCTGGCCTCCATCCGCCTGCTCGGCGAGACGCTGGAGCGCAAGCTGGCCCATACGCCCGAGGTCCGCGACTACCCGGCCCGCATCGTCCAGGCCGCCGACGGGCTCCACTTCCTGGTGGAGAACATCCTGTCGTTCAACCGCATCGACAAGGGGCGCTGGACGCTGCGCTCCTCGCGCGTGCGCCTGGAGGAGCTGGTCAACCCGCTGCGGGACGACCTGGCCTCGGCCACCTTCGTGCCGGTGGAGCTCACCACGGACATGGACGACGCTGAGCTGGAGGCGGACCCGTCCCTGTTGCGGCTGCTCTTCTCCAACCTGGGCCGCAACGCGTGCGCATACAACCAGCGCAGCCCCGTGCGCATCTCCGTGAGCGCCCGGGTGTTCGAGGGGCATGGCTGCACCATGCTCTTCCGCGACAACGGCGTGGGCATCCCCGAGTCCGAATGGGAGAACGTCTTCCAGGACTTCTATCGTTTGACGCCTCCCGGACAGGAGGTTCACGGCAGCGGGCTAGGCCTGGCGCTGTGCCGGAAAATCATGAAGCTGCACCATGGCGACATCCAGGTGGCCTCCTCCACACCCGAGGGGACCACGTTCGCGCTGACCTTCCACGAGCCGCGTCGATGACCACCTCCACCCCGCCCTCCTCCACCCGTCCCTCCATCCTCATCGTCGAGGATGATGCGCACCTGCGCGTCGGGCTCCGGGACAACCTGCTGGACGAGGGCTACATCGTCTCCGAGGCCCCGAGCGCCCGCGACGCGGAGCCGCTCCTGCTCCAGCGCGAGTTCGACCTGCTCATCCTCGACGTGATGCTCCCCGGCGAGGACGGCTACAGCTTCTGCCGCCGCCTGCGCGCGCAGGGCGTGAAGAGCCTGGTGATGATGCTCACCGCGCGCTCGCTCGAGGACGACATCGTCCGGGGCTTCGACGCCGGGGCGCAGGACTACCTCACCAAGCCCTACCGCCTGCGGGAGCTGCTCGCGCGCGTGGGCGCCCTCGTCCGCCGGGCGGGCACGGCGCCCGCTCAGGTGACGACATTCGGCGGCTACTCGCTGGACATGGGGCGCCGCACCGTGACGAAGCCGGATGGCGCGGGCGTGGAGCTGACGCGCACGGAGTTCGACCTGCTGGCCTATCTGCTTCGCCACCGCGAGCGCGCGCTGCCCCGAGGAGAAATCCTGGACGCGGTGTGGGGCCGGGACGTGGTGGTGGACCCGCGCACGGTGGACAACTTCGTCTCCAACCTGAAGAAGAAGCTCGGCTGGACGAGCGCCTCGGGATTCACCATCCACACCCTTCGCGGGGTGGGCTACCGGATGGAGGTCTCCGCCTCATGACAAAACCATGACCAACAGATGGACTGCCTCCGGCCATTCCACGTCACCGACTCCGTAGTTTGAGTGGTGCGTGGACGGGGCGCTCCAAGCCAACTGCCCACGTCGGAGAATCGCCGCGTGGTGCGGTGGACTCCGGGAGCGCCTGTCGGTGGGAGGAGGCCTTCCGTGTTCAAGTCGGTCATCGAGCGGCAGCGTGCAGGGCGGTTGGGCATGGGGTTGTGGTGGTCCGTCGCGGTCCACGCGGGGTTGTTCGGCGCGGTCCTCGTCATCTCCTCACGGCCCGCGGAGCTGCCCGAGGAGCCGGAGAAGGAGCACGTCCTGACCCTGTACCAGGGCCGTCAGCAGGTGGCCAAGGGGTACGCGGCGCCGGCCCAGCCGAAGCAGGCCACTCCGCCGAAGCCGCGCAGGCCCAAGCGCACCACGATGCCCACGCAGATCAACCCGCTTCCCGCCGACCCGCAGCCCGTCGAGCCGGAGCCGGTGGCGAATGCGTCTGACACCGACGAGACGGTGCCTCCGGGTGACGGCATCCCGGGTGGCGACCCGAGGGGCGATCCGAACAGCACCGTCGTCGGCGTGCCGTACATCCCCAACCTGGGGCCCGGCGGCGACAGCACAGGCGAAGAGGTGCTCCCGTTCGGACAGGGAATGACGCAGCCGGTGCTCCTGGGAGGCCCTCCGCTCGAGTACACCGACCGGGCCCTCATGGCCCGGGTGGAGGGCACGGTCATCGCCAAGTGCGTCGTGTCTCGCGAGGGGGACGTGCGCGACTGCCGCATCCTCAAGGGCCTGGCGCACATGGACGAGGAGGTGCTGGATGCACTGCACCACCGGCGATACAGCCCCGTGACGTTCCAGGGGCGTCCGCAGAGCGTCTCCTACGTGTTCACGCTCCGCTTCAAGCTGCCTCGCTGACCTGGGCCCGCCGCGCGTCCGTCACAAGTCGTAGCCTCCCACGGCGGACGCCGGCACCAGGACGTGCTTGAGCACATACGCCTTGAGCCGCTGACGAACGGGGTCCTCCAACGTGAGGACGACCTGGGGGTGGATGCGGGCCCCCACCTCGAAGAGCACGGCCTGCATCAACATGCCGTCGTCGGTGATGGCGGCCAGGCGGTCCAGCGTCGGGTCCGAGCGCTCCACCGCACCTTCGTGCTTCTGGCTCGCGTGGACGATGAGCGCCGAGCCCAGGCACTCCATCTCCTCCACCGTCGTGTAGTGCTCCTTCATGGTGCCCGTCATCTCCTCGCGGTGCGACGGCTCGCCCAGCCACAGCCCCTTGCAGTTGGCGAAGGCGAGCCAGGCGGGGTCATGGTCCGGGTCGAACTGGATGGTGACACCCTGGCCCGCCCGCTCCGCGTAGCCCCGCGGGACGATGGCATCCTCGCGGACGACGAGCCCCAGGCCGGAGTTGGTGCGGAAGAACTGACGGATGATGGGATAGCGCGGGTTCAGGACCAGGCACCACGCCCAGGAGTCCAGCGCCTCATCGAACCGGCCCAGCCGCGCGTACGCGTTGCCCAGGAAGAACCACGAGCGGTGGTCATTCGGGTTGATGCGCGTCGCGATCTTGTAGTGCTCCAGCGCGGTGGCTCCGTCGCCCGCGAAGTACGCCGCGTCTCCCCGGAAGTTCCACGCGAGATAGCAGTCCGGGCACACCTTCGTGGCCTGCTCGTACAGCTTCGCCGCCTCCTCGTAGCGCTTCGCCTGGAAGTGAGGCTCCGCCGCGTCGAGCAGGGCCCGCGCCTTCGGGTTCTCGGGCCAGTCGAGGATGACGAGCTCGCCGTTCTCCTTCACCACGCGTGGGGCCTCGCGCGGCGCCACGCGCTGCGGCCAGAGCTGGTCCGCCCAGCCCCCCGGAGGCGAGTCCTTCCCCTCGATGTTGTACGCGACCTGGGAGGCCTCCAGCCGCTTCACTATCTCCGCGGGATTGAGGAAGGGCGGCTTCGACGGCGCCTCCGACTCCACCTCCGGCGCCGGAGTGGGCACGGGTTTCCCCGTAGAAGCGCAGCCGGCCACGAGCACGAAGCAGAGGAGGACGAGGGGGCGGCGCACGGGAAGCCCTTTCGGTGAACGTTCTCTCCCAGTCTACGCCTCCCTCGCCTCGGGCTTGCCCGCTCGCGAACGATTGAAGCTCATCCTCCCTGGAGGCGCTCCCGCCCCTGACGCGGGCCGACGCGTTTTACAATGATGTCGGACTGTGCCTGAGTTCGAGCCACTGCGATGACGCATCCGCCACGCCCACGAAACTGGAGGCAGGTCATGGAGCGAAGCAACGCGAGGGCATTCGTCTTGGTGAGCCTGCTGGCCTGGGGGTGTGGTGGAGGGCTCGAACCGATGGAGCCCGACGTCACCGCTTCACAGTGCGGGACGGAGCACCCCACGGAGCAGACGCTGACTCGCGTGGCGCGGGAGTCGACTCGGAGCGCGAGCGTGGTTCGGCCGCCGGGCTCGGTGCGAATACCGACCTATGTGCATGTCATCCGCCGGGGCACCGGGGCGGCGAATGGGGATGTCCCGCTGGCGGCGATCAACGCGCAGCTCGACGTGCTGCGCGCGGCCTACAGTGCCACGCCCTTCGTGTTCGACCTGAAGACGGTGACTCGGACGACGAACGCGACGTGGTACGGGATGGCGCCCGGCAGCGCGGCGGAACTGGCGGCGAAGACCGCGTTGCGCCAGGGCGGCAAGGACGCCCTGAATCTGTACCTGGCGAATCCCGGGTCCGGGCTCATCGCGTGGGCGACGTTTCCGTGGACCGTCGCCGGAGCACAGATCAACGACGGCGTGGTGTTGCTGAATGCCACGTTGCCGGGTGGTACCGCGGCGCCGTACAACCTGGGGAAGACGGCGGTGCACGAGGTGGGGCACTGGCTGGGCCTGATGCACGTCATGACGGGCTGCGCGACGGACGACGGCGTGAGCGACACGCCTCGGGCCCAGCCCTCATACACGTGCGCGGTGGCGGTGGACTCGTGTCCGGCCGACCCGGGGCCCGACCCGATCCACAACTACATGGGCTACGCCGATGATGCGTGCATGACCGAGTTCACCCCGGGCCAGTCGGTTCGCATGGACTCGATGGCGCTCATGTATCGCTGACACAAGCGCGCGGACGTTCACCGCACGGGCTTCCGTGCGGTGGGCAGTGTCGAGCGGCCCACGTTCGGCGGGAAAGACTCGCGAGCGGCGCGCGATTTCATTAGGAGCAGCTCGGGCCCGGTGCGCGGGTCCGAGCCACTTGGGACCTCGACTCCTCGTCCCGTTGACGCCGACCCGGACGATGTCGACTCTCGATTACGACGTGGTGGTGGTGGGCGCGGGCTTTGGTGGGCTGGCCACCGCCCTGGAGCTGACGCGGCGGGGCGCTCGGGTGGCGCTCTGCGAGACGCTGAGCTACCCGGGTGGCTGCGCCAGCACGTTCCAGCGAGACGGGTACGCCTTCGAGGCGGGTGCCACGCTGTTCTCCGGCTTCGAGCCCCACCAGCTCTTCGGCCGCTGGATTCGCGAGCACCGGCTGGACGTGACTGTGGACTGGCTGGAGCCGGTGGTGGAGCTGCGCACGCCGGAGCTGCGGTTGCCCGTGTCGCGGAATCGCGCCCGGTTCATCGATTCGCTGTGCGCGCTGCCCGGTGCGCCAGCCTCTTCGGTGCGACGGCTGTTCGACCTTCAGGCTCAGGTGGCGGGAGCGCTCTGGCCCTTGTTCGATGACCCGGACCTGCTGCCGCCCCTGAACCTCAAGGCGCTGCTTCGACACGCGGGACGGATTCACCGGTACGCGCCGCTCGCGCGATGGATGGGGAGACCGCTGGGGGCCGTGCTGGAGCACCTGGGGCTCTCTCGCTTCACGCCGCTTCGCACATATCTGGATGCGCTCTGTCAAATCACCGTTCAGTGCTCGGCTGGGGAAGCGGAGGCGCCGTTCGCGCTCGCGGCCATGGACTACTACTGGCGCGGCACGGGCCACGTGAGAGGTGGAATCGGAGTGCTGGCGAAGGCGCTGGCGCATGCGGTGGAGGAGCGCGGGGGGACAGTGCTCCTGGCGAACAGGGTGAAGGCCATCGAGCCTCGGGACGGAGGCTGGCGGGTGCGGACGCGGCGAGGTGAACTGCACGCACGACACGTCGTGGCCAACCTGTTGCCGAGCGGGGTGATGAAGCTCGCGGGCCTGTCACCCGAGCGCGTTCCCCGACTGAGGGACTTGTCCGAGCGTGTCGCGGAGGGCTGGGGCGCGGCCATGCTCTATCGAGTGGTGACAGCGCCTGGCGTCGGTGCCGCCGAAGCGAGCCATCTGGAGCTGGTGCAGGACCCTCGGGCGCCCTTCATCGAAGGCAACCACGTCTTCATGTCCATCAGCGGCGACACGGACACCGGCCGCGCGCCCGAGGGGCTCCGCACGGTGACGGCGTCGACGCACGTCCCGCTGAAGACGCTGCGCGCAGGGACTCCGGAGGAACAGGCGCGCTACATCGCGGCCATCCAGTCGCGCATGCGCGAGGGGCTGGAGCGACTGGCACCCGAGTGGATGACCGGAGTCGCCCATGAGCTGACGGGCTCGCCGCGCACGTTTCAGCGTTTCACGCAGCGGGAGGGCGGCGCGGTGGGGGGCGTTCCCCGGCGCGCGGGATGGAGCCACTACCAGCACCTGGGCCCCCTGCGCGTCATGGAGGGACTGTGGCTGGTGGGTGACTCGGTGTTTCCAGGTCAGAGCACGCTGGCCACCGCCGTGGGCGGCGTGCGCACCGCGGCGAGCATCGCGAATCAGCGATGAGCCAGCTCAGTCATGCGAAAGGCTCCGCTCCTCCGCGCCGCCGCGTGTCGTGGCCGGTCACCTCGCGGCGAGCATCGCGAATCAGCGATGAGCCAGCTCCGGCACCGCTCGCAGCTCCGTCACTCCGCCCTTGGAAGGCAGCGGCAGCCGCGTCGTGGCGGTCAGCTCCGCGAGGATGCCTACCGCTTCTCGCGCCGCTGACTCCGGACGCACGCTCGTGTTGGAGATGCCCGCGATGAGCCGGGTGATGTCGTGGTCCGCCCTGCCCTGTCGCCACCACGTGCTCGCGGCAGGCGCAGTGAGATACGCGGAGAAGGCATGGTGCCCGGAGCCCGGGCGCTCGCCGATGACGTGGATGAGCGCTCGCGGCGTGCTGTCCTCCGCTTCACCGAACAACAGCTCACCCACCTGATAGCCGGCCCTCACGCGTCCGTGCTTCAGCACCAGGTGCTCCGGCGCCACCTTCCACCCTCCCGCCTCCAGCTCACGCCGCAGCTCCGTCAGGAATGGGGACAGGTGCCCCTCGTCCATCAGCGAGCGCGCATCCAAGCCGTCCGAGACGAGAATCTGCGCGTTCCAGCGCCCCTCGTGCCGCAGCCGCAGCATCCGCACCGCCAGCTCGGAAGCCCCGTCCAGCCGCTCCCCCGCCGGTGGATGCAGGATGTAGTCGCGACGGTCCTCCGCGCACGTGCGCAGCATCACCGCCTCGGGAATCCCAGCCACCGCCGCGTCCGTCAGCTCCGACCAGAGCCCCACCTTCGCGTCCTCGTACAAGGCGCGCAGCTCCCGCTCCAGCGACGGCTCCAGCTCCCACGGCGTCTCGCCATGCCCCACGGCCAGCGGCACGCTCCGCTCACGCACCGCCGCCATCTCGGAGCGCGCCTCGTCCAGGATGCTCGCGTCCGAGCGAACGTCCCCCTTGCGACGGCGATACTGCAGATAGACCCAGGCCGGGTCTCCGAAATGCTCGGTGGGCCGCCCCGCTTCGTCGATGACGCCGAGCGACTGGAAGAAGGCCCACATCCGGTCATCGACCTTCAGCCCCTTCGTCTCTCGCAGCCGCACGTGGTCCTGGAAGCTCGTCGTCAGGTAGCTGAGCATCGGGTCATTGCGCGTGGGCAGCGCCATCAGATAGCCCGGCGCGGCCTCCACCACCTGCTCCTGACACCAGGTCAGGTCATCCAGCGACACGTCCATGTGCAGCGTCGAGCACACGTCCAGGCCAATCATCAGCCCGTGCAGCTTGCCCATGACGATGTCCTCCAGGCAGCAGCGCACCAGCTGCTCCCGGGTGCGGAACACCTCCGGACCGATGAACCCCGCCACGTCATTCACATGCACCCACGGCGCCTGCGTCCGCCCCGCCCCGAGCTGAGCCAGGGCCACGCGCGCCTTCAACGCCCGGGCGAAGCCGTACTTGCGTGACTCGTGCACCAGCATGTCGCAACCGAAGTGGTGCCCGTTCGTCGCGTCCGCGCCCTGCCCCGTCTCGAAGTAGAGCCCGTAGCGCCCCGTCCGGCTCGCCGCGTGCGCCGACATCTTCTCGAGCGTGAGGTCGAAGGTGCGGTTCGCCGCCTCGTTGCCCGCCAGGCTCTGGAACCAGATGCCCGTGGAGCCGGGCCGCAGGGCCTCCACCTTCGCCTGCACGTCGATGTGCGAGAGCACGCAGTGAGGCATCACCTCCGTGAGCCCGAAGGTGACGAGGATGTCGTGCAGCGCGGACTCCACCGCGGCCACGGACTCCGGCGCGGACGACACCGGATTCGTCCCGAGCACCACGTCGCCCACCGCGAAGGACCAGCCGTTGAACACCTGCCAGCGGATGTCCTCCGGGTGGTCCGTGGGCGAGTTCGGCTGGAGCCGCGCGCCCAGATATCCCTTCGCCCCCAGATTGCTGCCCGGCAGCGGATGGAAGATGCGCGAGCCCACCGCCTTCAGCTCCGCGTCGCTCATCAGCTTCACGACACACGCGATGACGTCGCTGCCCAGGCCGCCCAGGATGGACTTCACGTCCGCCTCGTCGGCCGTGAGCAGGTACGACTTGAGCTGTCCCAGCGTCCAGTCACCCAGCCGCTGGAGCAGCTCCACGTCCAACGCTTCCATCATGAAGGCGTGGAGCCGGTCCTCGAAGGGAGGGTGCGAATGCAGCTCGCCCAACCGCGTGCGAGCCAGCAACGCGCGGGCATTGGCCCGGGAGTCCTCGTCGGCGGCGGCGATACCGAGGGCCTCGTCGCCCTCCTTGAACGCATTGGCGGCGCCGAGAATCCGCTGGAAGAGACGCGAGTCGAAGGAACCCTGAACCCGATGGATGTAGCCGAACACGTCCTCACCGGTGAGGACGTCACGGAGACTGACGCTCATGACGCGGGACAATGTATCCGGCGTTCCATTCCGGTAGCCATGCCCGCACCGCGCTGTCCGGTGGAGGACGCCTGAGGGCTCGCTCCCCAGTCGGACGGGGCCTGGGGCCGGTTCACTCGGCCAGCAGGCCCGACCAGAAGCCCACCATCCGGACCACGTCCGCCGCCCCCGCCTTCTTGTCCACCTCCGCATGGCTGATGAGGGGCGTGGAGAGCTGGTGTACCTCCGTGTAGGGGCGCAATGCCTCCGCCAGCAACACGGACTCCATGGCTGGAATCACCGTGTCCCCGGCGCCATGGAGCAGATACACGGGCGCGGCTGGCGCGGGAGACCGGTCCGGCGACATCGACGGGTCCGCGGCGAACCCCTGGACCAGTGGCAGGAGCAGCGGCCCCAGCGCCGCCACGTCCCGCGTGTTCACATACCCCATCAGCTTCGAGGCCGGCTCGGGCATGCGGGTCTGCAGCACCCGTGCATGGGCGAACGTCTCCTCCGCCAGTTTGCCGTCCTTCTGAGTCTGGTGCGACGCGCGCAGGAAGGTCCGGATGCCCTCGCGCAGCGGCTCCACCTGCTCGGGTGGAACCAGCCGGTCCGCCACGTTGAGCAGGATGATGACCACGCCGTAGTCATGCGGCGCCAGGCGCGAGCCATCCGGCAACACCCCACTGCACAGGAAGGCCAACACCCGGGGCAGGTCTCCATGCCCTCCGAAGGAGAGCGTGGCGGCGACCTTGTCTCGAAGCGCGGGCCGTCCCGCCGCGACGATGGAGAGCCCTCCCGAGAAGCTGATGCCGAACAGGTCCACCTTCCCGCCGGGCGCCAGGTCCTCGCGCGAAGCGGTCCACAGCGCCGCGTCCTCGATGACGTCGGGGAGCCGTGGAGTGAATTCGTAGCGCAGGAGGTCCGGCGGCTCGGGCGTGAGCACCGTCTGCCCGCCCGTCGCCAGGTCCTTGGCCAGCTTCACCAGCCGGGGCTCGTCGATGCCCTCGGCATGGACACCCGAGGTCAGCACCACCGTGCGCCCTCGCACCTCGTGAGGCCGGTACAGGCGCGCGCGCACCTCGCCGTGCCGGGTGGGCACCCGCAGGTCGCTGACGTCATAGGGCCCATTGCGCCACCGGGCCACCACCTCGGGCACCGAGCCCTCCATCCCCGCGGCTCGGACGACAAACGACAGGCCTGGCAGCCAGTGCAGCCCCAGCAGCACCACGCCCACCAGCACCACGGCCAGGCCCAGGCCCAGGTTCCGCCAGGTGGCTCGCCTCACGGGAAGAGGTGCTCCACGAACGTGCACAGCCGCTCGCGCTCGAAGGGCTTCTCCAGGAGCCCCCGCGAGTGACGGCCCACGAACTCCCGCGCCTGAGCGGTGAAGGCCCCACCCGTCATCAGCCCGGTGCGCGGCACCAGCTCGGGCGCCAGTCGTTCCAGCTCCACCACGAAGTCCATTCCGCTCATTCCCGGCATCATCAGGTCACACAGGATGGCATCGAATCGCTCGCCCGTGGACAGGCGTCGCAGCGCCTCGCGCGCGTCCTGCACCGCGTGCACGTCATACACGTCGCGCACCAGCCGGCTCACCGAGTTGCCCACGGACAGCTCGTCGTCGATGAGCAGCAGCCTGCGGCGCACCGCCAGCGGCA
Source organism: Myxococcus eversor (assembly GCF_010894455.1). Lineage (GTDB taxonomy): Bacteria > Myxococcota > Myxococcia > Myxococcales > Myxococcaceae > Myxococcus > Myxococcus eversor. The sequence continues at coordinate 421,650 of NZ_JAAIXY010000007.1, forward strand.
CCACCACGCCGAGCACCGGCGCCTCGGGCGCGGCGACCGTGCCCACCGAGAGGGCCGGCAGCACCACGCGGAAGGTGCTCCCCCAGTCCTGCACGCTGGTCACCTCGATGCGGCCCCCCATCGCCTGCACCAGCGACAGACAGATGGAAAGGCCCAGCCCCGTCCCCTCCCCCACGGAGCGCGTGGTGAAGAACGGGTCGAAGATGCGGCGCTGCACCTCCGGCGCCATGCCCAGCCCGTTGTCGGCGACCTCCAGCTCCACCTGTCCCGCGCGCCCGGTGCGCAGGCTGACGCGCACGCGGTTCTCCTCGGCGGGGCGCGCGGGCAGCGCCTGGAGCGCGTTCACCAGCAGGTTCAGCACCACCTGCCCCAGCCGCACCTCGTTGCCATGAATGGGCGGCACCTGCTCCAGGGTGCACACCACTCGGGCCCGATGCGTCAGCTCGTTGCGCACCAACCGCAGCGCGCCCTCCACCGCGCGCAGCACATCCACCGGGCCGTGGCGCTCCTCGTCCCCGCGAGCGAAGGTGCGCAAGTCCCGGACGATGGCATTGACGCGTCCCGCGCCATCAATCGCATCCGCCACCACCTCGCGCAGCTCCGGCAAGTGCTCCGCGGACAGCGTCGGCTGCGCCAGCAAGTCCTTCACGTACGTGAGGTTGGAGCTGACATAGGCCAGGGGGTTGTTGATTTCGTGCGCCACGCCCGCCGCCAGCGTGCCCACCGACGCCATCCGCTCCGCGAGCAGCAGTTGCGACTCCAGGCGCTTGCGGTCGGTGACGTCACGGATGATGGCCACCAGGAACGTCTCCCCGGCGCCATTGAACGTGGCCTTCTTCGTCACCAGCACCCGGGACAGCCCCGTGCGGTCCGTGTGCGTCTCCTCGCTCTCTTCGGAGACACCGGAGTGGAACACCTGCTCGTCGCCGCGCCAGTAGCCGTCCGCCTCGTGAGCGGGGACGAACTCGTGGTCGGAGCGGCCCAGCAAGGCCTCCGCGGGGTGACCCATGAAGCGGCAGAAGGCGCTGTTGAGCGCCACCCAGCGGTGCCGCCGGTCCTTCACGAAGAGCGGCTCCGGCACCGCGTCCAGCGCGCTGCGGAGGAACTCACAGGTGCGGCGCAGCGCCTGGAGGTCCCGCTCGCCCGTCTCCGTCTCCAGGCGCCGACGCAGCATCACCAGTCGCGCGCCCCAGCCCCGGTCGGGAGACGCGGCACACTCGTCGGCGCCAGCCTCCGCCAACGCCTCGGTCTCCACGTCCTCGCGAGTCGTCAGCACCACCAGGTGCGTGCGCGAGGAGACCCGGAGCGCGTGGAGTCGACGCACGCCCGCGAGCACGTCCTCCAGCGGGCCACCGGAGTCAAACGTCACCAGCAGCCCTTCATCGACCGGCGTGGCAATCACGTCGGCTCCCGTCACGCACAACACGTGGCAGGACTGTCCCGCGCCCGACGCGCGCACGCCGCGCTCCACCGCAGCCGCCACCGCCGGGGGCACCGCCACCAGTGTCGCGAGCACCGCTTCACACTCCTCGGCCCGGGGAGGCCTTGATGTCACCCTGGAGAAGACGCGGAGACATCCCGCCGGATTGCAGCGCTCCGGCGCCCCAGGGTCAACGCCGTTCCCCACCCGACACCGAGGAACCTCGCGCTCGCGAGGCACTGGAGACCCGACGGGTCGCCGTCGCCACCACACGCGGCCCCACGAGGCAGGCCGCCAGCAACGGACAGCGCTCGCAGTTCTCCGGCACCGGCTGCGCGGGACACGCGCCACTCATCCCATAGTGGCAGAGCGCGAAGTCGTAGCGGACCGGGTCCTCCGCGTCCAAGGCCCGCAACGAAGCCGTCACCTCTTCCGCGGTCCGCCACGTCAAATCCTTCCGGCGCGTAAGACCCAGGTGGCCGGCGATGCGGCCGATGTGCGTGTCCAACGGAATCATCAGGACCGAGGGCGACACCCGCTTCCAGATGCCGAAGTCGACCGCGTCCGGGCCCCGCACCATCCACCGCAGGAAGAGATTCAAGCGCTTGGCCGCGCCCGGCCCCAGCGGAGAGGGCAACAGGTGGTGCAATCCCCGCTCGGGTCCCATCGCGGCGCGCAGGGGCTCCAGGGGCACACGCCGCAGCGCGGTGGTGAAGGCCCCCAGCGCGCCGTGCAGGCTGCCCTCGGCGGCGAGCCCCTGGACGAAGAGGGACTCCAGATCTCCGTGCTCCCGCAGGGCGCGCCCCATGCCCAACAGCAACACGGCGACATCAGTCCCCACGTTGAAGCGATAGACGAACCCGTCCAGCAGCGCCTTCGCACCAGGGATGTCGAGCGCGCGGACGAAGGCGGCGGGCGATGGGCCCATGCGCTGGAGCAGCGAGTCCACCTTGGGGCGGAACAGGTCCGCGCGCCCATAGGCCAGCGCACAGGCGAGCAGCGCGCTCACCTCGATATCGCGAGCGTCCGTGTAACGGTGGGGGAACTCCACCGGGTCGAACCCGATGCGGGCCCGGGCATCCGTGGAGGCAAGGAAGGCGTCGAGCCGGGGGCGCAGGTGCTCGGCCGCCCGGGGGCTCAGACCGGGGTTCGACTTCGCGCGGCGTGTCACGTCGGGGCTCCCAAATGTTCCTGGAACGGCGGCCCGCCGCCCACGCTTCCCGGATTCGTCGTCCCGGGAGTCCACGCCCCCTTCCATACGGGCAAGGGGGCATGGGGGCATCCTACGGAACTACGGGCTGACGGCGAACACGATGTCGTCGTGGTCGTCGTACGACGAGGTGCCGCAGGGGGCCGCGCTGCCGTTGTAACGGAAGCGAGCGCGCACGGCCTGCAGCGTGCCCGCGGGCAGCGTGTACGTGGCCGTCAGCGTCTGCTGCCCCGTCGCCACGGGAGAGATGGTGGCGATCTTCGTCCACACCGGGCTGTTGGCGGTCGCGGTGTAGTACAGGTCCAGCTTGTCCGGACGGATGGAGAAGACCCACGCGGTGGCCTCGATACGAACCGTCTCGCCGGGGGCGAAGGGGTTGCCACTGACGGTGGACACGCGGATGCGGTCGTTCGACTCGTCGGAGTGGTACGCGCCGGAGACGCCGTCCGCGCAGGAGTTGTTGATGGTGTTGGGGGCGTTGGCCTCGGGCCCCAGGCCGGCGCGGCCGTTGAGCAGCGTGGTGGAGTCACACACGTTGCCCACGTTGGAGCAGCGCGGAACACGCAGCACCGTGTCGTAGATGGCGTTGCTGGAGGCGTTGGCGCTGGTGACGGTGACGGCGGCGCTGGTGGTGGTGTTGCCGATGAGGTCGTACGCCCTCGCCGTCACCGCGTGGCTGCCGTTGGCGACCGCGGCGGAGTTCCACGTGGCCGAGTACGGCGACGTGGTGGCGGTGCCCACGAGGTTGCCGTCCACCAGGAACTCCACGCGGCCGATACCGACGTTGTCCGTGGCGTTGGCGGAGAGCGTGACGGAGCCGGAGACGCTGGCACCGGCGGTGGGAGCCGTGACGGCCACGGTGGGGGGAATGCTGTCGGAGACCGACGCGGTGCCCTTGGCCAGCTCCGCCATGTACGCACCCGCGACCTTCGCGAACTTCAGCGCGTGGTTCGCGTTGTTGCCGCTCTTCACCAGCGTGTCACCCGAGGTGTGGATGAGGTTGTTGTGCTGCCCCATCAGCGCCTCGAAGGGAATCGACGCCGCGAAGCCCGCGTTCGTCCACGAGGCGTGGTCCGAGCACGCGTAGCCGCACGTGGAGTTCGCCGCCTGGATGCCCGGCACGTAGGTGGAGATGAGGCTGGTGATGAACGTGTTCTGCGCCGCGTTCGTGAAGTCCGTCATCAGCGCGACGTCGATGGTGGAGCCCTTGAAGTTCGTCATGTCGAGCTGCAGCGCGCCGATGACGTTGGCGCCCTGGTTCTTGTGCGAGTCGGCGATCTCCTTGGAGCCACGCAGGCCCACTTCCTCGGCGGCGTACGCCATGAACTTCACCGTCTTCGCCGGCTGGTAGCCGTTGGCCATGGCCACGCGGATGACCTCGGAGATGGTGGCGATGCCGGACGCGTCGTCGTCGGCGCCAGGGGCCGCGCTGGAGGAACTGGTGGAGTCCAGATGGCCGCCCAGGACGACGATCTCCGACGGCGTCACCGTGCCGGTGATGGTCATGATGACGGACGGCTGCGCCCACGCCGCGTGGGTGAACAACTGGACGGTGACGTCACCGCCCGCCTGCGCGCGCGGACCCGCGTAACCTTCCCACAACGTCTTCAGCCAGTTGGCCGCCTGCACGCCCGTGGTCGACGTGTAGTAGCGCGTGGTGTAGCTGGACAGGTGGGTGATGTTCGCCAGGATGTTCGGCTCGGCCATGCTCGCCAGGAGCGTGTTGACGACCGGGCCGTTGTCCAGCGTGTACGTCACCGCCAGCGGGCTGAGCTGCGTCTGTCCGCCACCGGCGACCGCCGCCAGGGCCTCCGCCTCCGTGTCGTGGTAGACGAAGCCGCCGCAGCGGTTGAGCTTGTCGTGCATCACCCGGGAGACCCGGTCGATTTCCGACTCGGGCAGCTTGAGGGCGACGACGTCACCCTTCTGCCCCGCAAGGGAGGGAACCTTCGCGCCCGCGACGATGAACGCGGCGTTCACCTCCGACAGGGCGTCAGCGCCGAGGGTGATCCACACCTCTCGCTCCGACGCCTTCGCGAACGCCGAGACACAACCGAGCATCAACACCAACGAAGCCAATCGCTTCATGTGCATGGGGCTCCTCCTCTTTCGGGAGGTCTGCTTTGTGGGGGACGACCTGCAAACCTATTCGCGACAGAGCAGCGAATGTTGACTACTCTGCGTAAACGTTGCCTGCGGGTCAATCCTCAAACCAGCCCCAATACAGAAAAGCCGTATCAACGGCCAAACGGCTGAATTCCCGGATGTTGATTATCGAGTGAGTTCCCGCACCGCGTGCCCGAGTTCCGGGAGGATGAGCGCGTCCAGCGCCAGTCGCACGGCCTGCGGGGAACCCGGGAGCGCGAAAATTATCATTCCTTGATACGTGCCTGCGGTCGCCCGGGACATCATCGCGGGGCTGCCAATCTGGCGGAATGACAGCATGCGGAACAGCTCTCCGAAGCCGGGCAGTTCCTTCTCAAACAAAGCTCGCAGCGTCTCCACGGTGGTATCGCGCCGGCCGATGCCGGTGCCTCCCGTGAAGAGGATGGCTCGAGCGCCCGCGGCCCGGGCCTCCGCCACCGCGGCGCGGATGGCCTCCGGGTCGTCCTTCACGACGAGGTAGCCGGCGATGCCGTGGCCCGCGGCCTCCAGTCCCTCGCGGAGGACCTTGCCGCTCGCATCACGCGTGGCGTCACGACTGTCCGAGCACGTCACGACGAAGGCACTGACGTGAACGGGCGCGCGCGACTTGTGCTCCTGAGGAACGTTCCCCTCGGTGGCCCCATGTGAGTGGCCGTGAGAATGCGAGGGTGATGGGCCAGGCCCGTGGGCATGGTCATGGCCCCCGTGCGCGTGCGTGTGGCCGTGCGAGTGGCCTCCGTGCTCGTGCTCGTGGCCGTCGTGCTCGTGGCCGTGGTCATGGCCCCCGTGCTCGTGCGTGTGGCCGTGCTCGTGCGTGTGGGGGTGCTCGTGCGCATGGGTGTGCGCGTGCGCGTGGGTATGCCCGTCCTCGTGCTCATGAGGATGGCTGTGCCCGTGCTCGTGCTTGTGTGCATGAGTGCGCACTTCGCCTTGGCCGTGGTCATGCTCGTGGCCGTGGTCGTGCCCGTGGCCGTCGCCATGACGGGGGTCATGGTCGTGTCCGTCGTGTGCCATGTCAGGACTCCGTTGCGCCTGGCGCTTCAGGAATTGTCGGGGAGGTCGACGACGAGGGCGCCATCCTGCACCTCGACCGTCACTGTCGGCTGGTCGTCACAGACCCCAGGGGAGGTCTCGTTGCGGCCCGTGTCCATGTCGAAGCCGACCTCATGACACGGGCAGACGACGAGGTTGTCCTCGATGCGACCTCCGGACAGCAGGCAGCCCGCGTGGTTGCACCAATCATCAAGGCCCTTGTATCGGCCGTGAATCTTCGCGATGCAGACGTTGCGCTTGCCCACTTCGTAGCCGCGCATTTCCTTTTCGGCGAAGTCCGCCGGTCCGAGCTTGATCTTCGTCATCGCCGTCCTTTTCCCACAACGAGGAGCGGCCTGCATCCCCGTTCCCCGGGCATTACCTTCCTCCGCGTGACTCCAGCCGTGACCGCTCCCATCGTCGACAAAGCCACCGTTGCCCAGGTCCTCCGGGACATCTCCCTGCTGCTCCAGCTCCAGGGCGAGAATGGCTTCCGCTCCCGCGCCTACGACATGGGGGCCGACCGCATCCTGGGCCTCACCCAGGACCTGGGCGCCATCGTCTCGGAAGGACGCCTGGAGAGCCTCCCGGGCATCGGCCCCGCGCTCGCCGAGAAGATCACCGAGCTGGTGACCACCGGACGGATGACCTACTTCGAGGACCTGCGCGCGAAGTTCCCCCCGGGCCTGCTGGAGCTGATGAAGCTGCCGGACATCGGCCCCCGCAAGGTGGCCGCGCTCTGGAAGGAGCTGGGCATCGGCTCCGTCGAGGAGCTGGAAGCCGCCTGCCGCGAGGGCCGCGTGCGCGAGCTCAAGGGCTTCGGGGCGAAGAGCGAGGCGAAGATACTGGAGGGCATCGCCCTGTTCCGGCGCGCTCGCGGCGAGCGCAAGCTCCTGGGGGACGTGCTCCCCCTCGCCGAGGCCCTGCTGGAGCGCGTGCGCGCCTCGCCCGGCGTGGTGCGCGCCAGCCTGGGGGGCAGCGTGCGCCGCCGCGCGGAGACGGTGTCGGACGTGGACATCATCGCCTCGGCCCCCGACGCGGGGCCCGTGCTGGACGCGCTGGCCACCTCCCCCGGCGTGGCCACCGTGCTGGGCAAGGGCGACAGCAAGTGCTCCGTGCGCATGGAGGCCGGAGACCTCCAGGTGGACCTGCGCGTGCTGCCGGACGAGGACTTCGCCACCGCCCTCCACCACTTCACCGGCTCCAAGGCCCACCACATCCGCCTGCGCAACCTGGGCCACGAGCGGGGCATGAAGATCTCCGAGTGGGGCGTGCACCGCGACGACGGCACCAAGCTCCCGGTGAAGGACGAGGCGGCGCTCTACGCGCTGCTCGACATGCAGTTCGTGCCGCCGGAGCTGCGCGAGGACAACGGCGAGGTGGAGGCCGCCCGCGCCGGCACGCTGCCCACGGACCTCGTCACCATGGAGGACGTCCAGGGCGCCGTCCATGCGCACACCACCTGGTCCGACGGACGCAACTCCCTGGAGGAGATGGCGCGCGCCGCGAAGGCGATGGGGCTGAAGTACCTCACCATCACCGAGCACAGCGAAGCGGCCATCTACGCGGGCGGGCTCAAGGTGGACGCGCTCAAGCGCCAGTGGGAGGAGATCGACCGCGTCAACGAGGCGGTGCCCGGCATGCGGCTGCTCAAGGGCATCGAGGTGGACATCCTGGAGTCCGGCGCGCTCGACTATGACGACCAGGTGCTGGAGCAGTTGGAGGTCGTCATCGCCTCCATCCACGTGCGGCACAGCATGGACGAGGAGCAGATGACGCGCCGGGTGCTCACCGCGCTGGACAATCCGCACCTGCACATCCTCGGACACCCCACCGGCCGCCTCCTCCAGAGCCGCGAGCCCTACCCGCTCCGGATGGAGGACGTCCTGGAGCACGCCGCGAAGCGCGGGGTGGCGGTGGAGATCAACGGCAAGCCCGCACGGCTGGACATCAAGGCCGAGTACGTCCGGAAGGCCACGCAGCTCGGCGTGAAGCTGGTGGTGAGCTGCGACGCGCATCGCCAGGAGGACCTGGGCAACCTGTCCTATGCCGTGGCCACCGCCCGGCGCGGCTGGGCGCGAAAGCAGGACGTGCTGAACACCCTGCCGGCGGAACGCTTCCTCGCCGCGCTGCGCGCCGGGCGGTGATAGGGTTCGGCGCGCGCCGATGTCCCGCCTGTCACCGCTCGCCCTCGCACTGTGCCTCGTCACCCTGCCCGCCTCCTCCGCGGACCCGGGCAAGCCCTCGCGCGCCGACCTCCAGCGGGTGATGGAGCAGCACAGCCGCTCGGTGGTGACGGTCAATGGCCCCCGCAGCGCCGGCCCGGGCGTCTTCGTGGGCTCCGCCGGACAGGTGCTCACCTCCATGGAGTCCGTGGGCCAGGAGTACGTGGGCCTCAACGTCGCCACCGTGGAGCACGAAGGGCAGGCCCTCCCCGCGCGCGTGCTCGTGGCCAACGTGGCGCTGAAGGTCGCCGTCGTCGCCGCGCCGGACGGCACCTACCCCGCGGTGCCCGTGCGGCTCCTCAAGGAAGGCGACAGCCTGGAGGGGCGCTGGGTGGTGGGCGTGGTGCCCGGCGCCCGGAACCGTCCCGCGAAGCCGGAGGCCGCCCAGGCCACGCGCGCGCCGGCCCCCTTCTATGACGTCCCCCTCGCCCTGCCCCCCGGCAGCCCCCTGTTCGACTCGGATGGGCGGGTGGTGGCGGTGGTGGTGCAGCGCACCCGGCGCGGCTGCAGGGTGCTCCCCCTGGGCGAGGTGAAGCTCACCCTCGCCTCCGCGAACGAACCATGACTCAAACGGTGGCGACCCCCTGGCGTCCCAACGCCGTGCAGGAAGCCATGGGCCTGTGGGCCCTGGGCTTCGCGGGCATCATCGCCGCGTTCCTCATCTTCGGCGGCACCAGCGTCCCCAAGCTCGTGGCGACGGTGGGCTTCCTCTACCTGCCGCTCATCCCCATGCGCTGGCGCGACGAGGACTACCGCGACTACGGCCTGTCCATGCGCGCCTGGCGCGAGGACGTGCGCCTGTTCCTCGTGCTCTCCGCCGTGGTGGGCCCGCTCTTCTTCCTGGCGTTCGCCGGCTTCGCGGAGCTGCTGCCACACCTGCCGGAGACGCTCACGCGATACCTCACGCCACTGGGAGGCGAGGTCCACTTCCGCCTCCGGCTGCCGCCGCGCTTCGGCGAGTGGGTGGTGGACCAGCTCTTCGTCGTGGCGCTGCCCGAGGAGTTCTTCTACCGGGGCTATCTCCAGACGCGCCTGCGTGACGCCTGGCCCCAGGGCCGCAGGTTCCTGGGCGCGCGGCTGGGGCCCGCCTTCTGGGTGACGGCGGTGCTCTTCGCCCTGGGCCACCTGGCCATCTTCCAGGCGTGGCGGCTGTCCGTGTTCTTCCCCGCCCTGCTGTTCGGATGGATGCGCGAGCGCACCGGCACCGTCGTGGGCGCCGCGCTGTTCCACGCGGCCTGCAACCTCTTCATCCGAGTGCTAGAGGTGTCGTTCTTCGGCGGCCCCTGAGCCCCGCCTGGAGTCGCCATGTCTTCGTTGGACCCCGCCACGAGCGCGTCGCTCGACGCCCGCTGTGCCCTGCACCCCGACACCGTGGCCAGCGCCGCCTGCCAGCGCTGCGGCACCTTCGCGTGCCACCTCTGCCTGCAGTGGGCGCGCGACGGGCGGCGCTACTGCGGCGCCTGCGCGGTGCGAGCCCCCGCGCCCCAGGCCTCCCGGGAAGACCGCTTCCTCGCCAACCTGGTGGACTCCATCGTCGTCTTCGTCCCCTTCGTCGCGGGGCTCGTCATGTTCGCGCTCACAGCCGAGCCGACGGACGAGGAGTTCGCCTCGTTCGGCTTCGTGCTGTTCGGACTCCTCGGCTCCCTCGTGCTGTGCCTCGTGCAGCTCTACCTCTCCGGGCAGAACGGACAGAGCCTGGGCAAGCGCTGGCGCCACATCCGCGTGGTGAGGATGGACGGGAGCCATGTTTCACTCGCGCGCATCATCTTCTTGCGCAACCTGCTCCCCAGCTTCCTGAACCAGGTGCTGTGCGTGTTTGGCCTTGCCGACGCGCTCTGCATCTTCCGGGACGACCGGCGCTGCATCCACGACTACCTGGCCGACACCGAGGTCATCCAGGTCCCCGAGCACGAGCGCGCCGACACCCCGTCCTACCGGGGTTGATCCACCCCAGCTCCCCGGAAACCCGTCATTCCTCTCCCCTGAAGGGGTGGAAAAATGCCGGGATAATTCACCGATAATTCTCGTCCGCCGCGACAGGGAGTCGGCCTGGACTCCCGCCTCGGCCCGCTACAGTTCCACCCACAGAGGAATGAAACACACGTCCAGTCCCACAAAAGGGCCGGAATCACTGAAACACTGGCAAAAATTAGCGGAGAAAGCGGGGATGGCGCGTCGCAGCAGGCAGATCGGAAACTCCGTGTGACGCCCGCGCGACAATCCTCGCATCCCCCGCTGTCAATGAGCTTCGAATGACCATCCGTCGAGTCGACACCAAGCCTGTCAGCGTCCGTCCCGCAACCACCGAGACCCAGCCGAAGAACACGGCGAAGGCGGCCACCCCGCTGACCACCAAGGACGGCTTCGGCCCCTCGGTGCGTCCTACGGACCTGGCGCGTGCGGAGAAGACGCTGACCCAGGCCCCCGCGGGTCCTGGCCGCATCGCGCTGACCAGCCCCGAGGCGCAGCAGGCCGTGCAGGCCTCGCTGAACCACATCAACCCCCTGAAGGGCGCGCAGACGCTGCTGCCCCAGCCCACCACGTTCGTTCCCGCCAACGTCGAGCGCGATGCGCTCGGCATGACGCACGTCCGCCTGGACCGCGTTCACGAGGGCGTGAAGGTCTTCGGTGAGCAGATCATCTCCCACCTGAACAAGGACGGCCAGGTGACGGGCGTCACCGGCGAGCAGTCCACGGTGCCGGCCGGCCTGGGCCGCGAGCTGCCCAAGCTGAACACGCAGTCCGCCATCGACATCGCGCGCAAGGAGTTCGGCCTGAAGCCGGATAAGCAGCCGAACGCCGAGCGGGTCATCTACCAGGACAAGGCCGGCCAGTACCACTCCGCGTACCGCGTGCAGATGCAGGCGATCGAAGGCCAGGACCGCCCCCAGAAGATGAACTACCTGGTGGATGCGAACACCGGGAAGATCTTCGAGTCCTTCAACGAGATTGGCGGGTTCTACGGCTCGAACCGCGCGGCCCCCAAGGGCGCGGCGGCGCCGGAGCCCATCACCGCGACGTCCACCACGAAGGCGGAGATCGTCGACCAGGGCACCGTCACGTCGAAGATCGCCTTCGACAAGGACGCGACCATCGACAAGCTGAAGCTGGACCTGGACATCGCCCACACGTTCAAGGGCGACCTGAAGGTCACGCTGACCAGCCCCTCCGGCACGAGCGCCGTGGTGCACGACCGCAAGGGCGGCAGCACGGACGACATCAAGGGCTCGTTCGACCTGAGCGCGTTCGCCGGTGAGAGCGCCAAGGGCGAGTGGACGCTGACCGTCGAGGACAAGGCCCGGCTGGACAAGGGCACCCTGAACGGGTGGAGCGTGAGCGTCACCCCGACGGAGACCAAGCCCCCCGTCGAGGAGCCCACGAACAAGACGGTGGACGACACCTCGCTGTACAGCGGCAAGGTGGCGCTGGAGACCACGAAGGGCGCGGACGGCAAGTACACGCTCGAGGACAGCACGCGCGGCAAGGGCGTGAACACCTACGACGCGATGAACAAGACGACGGCGTCGGGCAAGACGCAGCTCACCGACGACAACAACGTCTGGGGCGAGGCCTCCGACGGTCCGCGCACCAAGGCGGCCGTGGACGCGCACTACGGCGCCGAGATGACCTACGACTTCTACAAGGACATCCTGGGTCGCGACTCCATCGACGGCGCGGGTGAGGCGCTCAACTCCTTCGTCCACGTGCGCACCAACTACGTCAACGCGTTCTGGGACGGCACGAAGATGAGCTACGGCGACGGCGACGGCAAGACGTCCGGCCCGCTCACCGCGCTGGACATCGCCGGCCACGAAATCACCCACGGCCTGACGGAGCGCACCGCCGGCCTCATCTACCGCAACGAGTCCGGTGGTCTGAACGAGGCGTTCAGCGACATCATGGGCGCGGGCGTGGAGTGGTACGCGTCCACGAAGAACCCGGACGTGAAGTTCAACTGGACGGTGGGCGAGACGGCCTGGACGCCGACGAACGGCGACAGCGAGGACGGCCTCCGCTACATGAACGACCCGAAGAAGGACGGGTACTCCATCGACAACTACAAGGACTACCCGAAGCAGACGGAAGTCCACGGCTCCAGCGGCATCGCCAACAACGCCTTCTACCTGCTGGCGAACGGCGGAACGAACAGCACGTCCAAGCTCGAGGTGAAGGACGGCATCGGCATGGACAAGGGCCTGAAGATCTACTACCGCGCCCTGGCCCACTACATGACGCCGAACACCACGTTCGCCCAGGCCCGCGCAGCGACCATCACCGCGGCCACGGACCTGTACGGCGCGGACTCCGCCGAGGTGGCGAAGGTCAAGGAGAGCTGGACCGCCGTCGGCGTGAACTAGCGCTGATGGCTGTGCCGAGGGCGGGGACCGAACTCCTCGCCCTCCGGCTCCAGCCGCCACGACTGTGATTGCAGTCCCGAGGCCCGGGAACTCACGCCAACCCACTGGCGCAAGAGCTCCCGGGCCTCGTTGCGTTCGGCCTCCGGCAGCTGGGATATCCGCGCGCCGTGATTGCCGCCCGCCACCGTGTAGCTCACGGCCTCGCGAGCATTGCCCAGCTCGAACGCCGCCGCGGTCCACGGGTCATGGCCGCCGTAGATGAACATCAGCCGCTCGCCTTCCGTGGCGACCCAGCGCTGGATGTCCGGCATCGCCTCCGGACGGAAGACGGTGCTCACCCCGCTCGGGACGTATTGCGCCGGCACGTCGGTGCCCGGGTACTGGAGCAGGTCCGCCAGGTGGCTCTCGAAGGGACGGGGGAAGCCCAGCTCCACCGCGGCCTGGTAGTGATACGGGCCGTAGTCCTCCACGTCCGAGTCGGAGAAGAAGTCGAGCCCCACGCGCCCGTCCAGCTCATCCATGAGCGCGGCGTCGCTGACGGAAGGCGCGGGCACGGTGCCGCAGCGGGAGAGGCCCTCGTACTGCCAGAAGTAGAAGTAGTGCTCGATGACGGCGTGCTCGAAGGCGCGCTCCCGGCCCAGGTGTTCGAAGGTGAGGCCGCGCTGGAGGGCCCTCGCATCCATCAGGGGCAGCAGGGCCTCGCGCCGCGACAGGGCCTCGCGCTGGAAGGCCTTCAGCCGCTCCCGGCAGGACGCCTCGCCCACGGCCTCCTGGAAGGTGATGAACCGCTCATCGTCGAAGCGGGCGAGCGGCGCCACGTAGGCCACCGTCGCGTCCACGTCCTGGGGATGGAAGCGGCGGAAGAACACCATCGTCTCGCCGCCCTTGCTCGCACCGGTGGAGAGCCAGCGGGTGGGGTACAGCGGCTTGAAGGCCTCGACGATGCGGTGGAAGTCGTCCGCGGACTGCCGGATGGTGAGCTGGCTCCAGTCGGTGGGCACGGGACGGCTCGGGCCGAAGTAGCGGTGCTCCACGGAGAGCTGGTTGGCGTCGAGCAGTTGGGTGGGCTCTCGCCGCGAGGGCTCCGTGGAGACGAAGTAGCCGCCCGAGTAGAGCACCATGGGACTCGCGTGCGAGACGTGCAGCAGCGTCAGTCGCTGGCGGAAGCGCTGGCCGTCCGGCCGCGCATGGTCCACCGGCTGCTCGAAGTCCATGACGAAGAAGCGATGGCCCGGCAGCTCCGTGCCCGCCGGCTCCTCGCGCACCGTGAGGCCCGGAATGGCGGCCAGTCGCACGAGGACGTCCTCCTCCGTCGGCGGGGAGTCCCCGTCGTCACAGGCCGTCAGGAGACACAACAGCAGCACGCAGGCGAACCGCCCGCGACGCGAGAGGGGCTCGGCGAAAGACATGGCGCTCCCGTTCCGGCCGGGCACCACCGCCCGCGGCATGCGAGCACGGGAGCCCGGCGCGTGGCGGCGAGGCTACTCCGATTCGCGCGACACCTCGGTGCGAGCCCGGCGGGCGCTCGAGGCGCGCTCAGGGCGCCACGGACTCGACGGTGGTGACCACCGTGGCGACCGGGCGCCGGTCATCCTGTGGCACCCCGTCCATCAACAACATCATCGTGTGAGCGCTCACGTGACGCAGCGCCTTGGCGGCGGCGTACTCGGGAGAGGACCACCACGCGCGAGCCTGCTCGACGGAGGGGAACTCCAGCAGGACGAAGCGCGGCGGCTGCCACGAGCCCTCCAGCGCTTCGGTCGCCCCACCCCGGACCAGATAGCGCCCTCCGTAGTGGGCAATGGAGGGCGGCGCGAGTTGTTTGTAGCGCTCGTAGGTCTGCACGTCATGCACCGAGACTTCGACGACGACGTAGGCAGGCATGAGCGCTCCTGACGTGGACTCAGAACACGAACGGGAAGCGCACGGGCCCCCCCTGCTCCTGGTGCTTGGGGAAGACCCAGGCGCCGACCTTGGCCTCGATGCAGCGCGCGAACGGCGTGCCGCGCAACGAGCCCGTCTCGGTCACGACTTCGGACACCTCTCCGCTCGGGAGGATGGACCAGCGCACCACCACGCGAGTCCCCAGGTCCACCGGACGCGGCTTCACATCGGCGCACGCGGTGACCGCACCCTTGTTGGCGAGCACCACCTCGAACACATCCGACTGCGCCAGCGACACGCGCGGATTCTGGATGGGTGCCACGGGCGGGATGTAGACGGACGGCGCCTCGTCCCGCGAACGCGAGCCCGCAGCGGGCCCCGACAGCTCCCGCGCGAAGTCCTCGTCGAGCCCCAGGTCGTCATCCGAGCCAGCCGGCGCGGGAACGGCGCGAGCGGGCTCCACGGCGGGCACGGGCGGCGGCGCCACGGGCCGCGCTCCGGAAGCGAGCTTGACCTCCGGCACGCGGGGCACCACTGCGCCGACACCCGGCGCGGCATCGACGTCCCGGTCCTGGCTGGACGAAGACGCGCTCGCCCTCACGGACGTCGCGAGCCCTCCGCCCGCCACGGCCAGCACCGGTACCGCTCCACCCCTCCCCACCGCGGCGACACCCGCGAGCGAAGGACGGGCCTGGGCGACCACCGGTGGCGTCGGCAGGAGTGGAGCCGCCGTCACCGTCACGGGAGCGACGGCGCCACCCAGCGGCGCGGAAGTCGCCGCCACGGCCTCGGCGGACACGGGCGCGGCGACCACGGCTTCGACAGGAGGCGTGTTCACGGCGGCCACGACGGGCGCGGCCACCACTTCCGTCGGCGCGGGCTTGAAGAGCTCCGCGACATTCATCCGGGCGAGCAGCGCCGAGGCGCCATCCCAGCGGCCGAACAAACCCATGACGAGCGCGACCGTCACGCCACCCGCGACACCGCCGGCGAGCGTGAACCACCAGCCACCCACGCGAGTGCGGGCCTCCACCTGCTCCGAGACTCCGGTGACGTCCGAGAGCACCGCGTGCTTTCCCACGACGTCCGCGGGCGCACTGGACGCCGTCCGAGGTGACGCCTCGACGGCCCATGCGGGGATGCCCGAGGACTCCGCCGCGGTCGCCGTCATGGCCGCGGGCAGCTGGGGCCCCTCGGCGAAGGCGGCCGACAGCGCCTCGTCCACGGCGGCGCTGAGCTCCAACGCCAGGGGGAGCGGCGACAGCGATTGGATCAGCTCCGGAACCTGTCCCACCGGCAGCCACGCCTCGAAGCCCACGCGCCAGCACAGCGAGTCGGGCCCCAGCTCACCTCGCTCCCAGGGCGCCTTGAGGGCCTCCGCGTCAAAGGGCCCCACGGGCTTGGCGCCCAGCACGATGAACCATGCGTGCTTCTCGGTGGGGACCGGCGTCGGTGCGGGCTCCTCTTCCACCACGGACGACACGAGCGAGCGACGCACGCCCTTGTGCAGCCGCTCTCCATGCACGTCGCCGCGAGCGCGCGACGCCGCCTTCGGCACCCGTGGGTTCTTGTCCGTACGCAGCTTGCTGACGAAGACGTCCAGCTCCGCCTCGGACACGCCACCGAACACGGGGGTGCCTCCGCCTTCAGGCTCCGTCGTGCCTCCCGGAACATCCTCCGGCAGGCCCTTTCCTTCCCGTGAGTCGCCGACCATTCGCCAGCTCCTTGATTCCGCCCCGCCCCGGCTCCATGTGAATCCCTCAATGGAATGCCGATGCGCGATTTCGTCAACGGAGAGTCTCTGCGCGAAGGTGGCCAGGATCCACACTCAATGAGGATGCTGGATGGAATTCTCCATCCCCATTCCGGATGAATCGGCACACCTCCGCACATCAGCACACGGGTGCGGTGAAATGCCTTCAACCGCGCCTGGGTCAGAGTCGCTCTATTCCCTCAAGGCGGCGGTGAACTGCATCAGCGTCTTCTTCGCGTCCCCCAGCACCATCATTGTGTTGGAGCGAACGAAGAGCTCGTTCTCGATGCCGGCGAAGCCCGGGTTGAGCGAGCGCTTGAGCACCACGCACGTCTTCGCCATGTCCGCGGAGAGGATGGGCATGCCGTAGATGGGGCTGCTCTGGTTGGAGCGCGCCGCCGGATTGACGACGTCGTTGGCGCCCACCACCAGCGCGACGTCCGTGGCGGTGAAGTCGTCGTTGATGACGTCCAAATCAAACAGGTGGTCATACGGGACGTTCGCTTCGGCCAGCAGCACGTTCATGTGCCCCGGCATCCGTCCGGCCACCGGATGGATGGCGTAGCGCACGTCGCAGCCGTTGGCCTGGAGGACATTGGCCAAATCCCGCACCGCGTGCTGCGCCTGCGACACGGCCATGCCGTAGCCCGGAACGACGATGACGGAGCGGGCCGCGCGCAGCACCTCGGCGGCCTCCTCCACGCTGCCCACGTTGGGAGCGGGACCCGAAGGCGCCGCGCCCTCCGTGACGGCCTTGGCCTCCGGCGCCGCGCCGAACGCGCCGAAGAGCACGTTGGCGAACGAGCGGTTCATCGCCTTGGACATCATCATGCCCAGGAGGAAGCCGGAGAAGCCGTCCAGCGCGCCGCAGATGATGAGGACGTTGTTGCCCAGCGCGAAGCCCGTGGCCGCCGCCGCCAGGCCCGCATACGAGTTGAGCAGACAGATGACCACCGGCATGTCCGCGCCGCCGATGGGCAGCACCAGCAACACCCCGAGCAGCACGCCCAGCGCCGCGACGGAATAGAAGGCCCACGACGCGTCGGGCGAATAGACGAGCAGCCCAATCAACCCCAGCGTGCCGACAATCATCAGCATGTTGGAGAGGTTCTGCCCCGGGTACGTGACGGGCCGGCCGGTGATGAAGCCCTGGAGCTTGCCGAAGGCCATGATGCTTCCGGTGAAGGTCAACGCGCCGAGCGCGACCTCCAGGCCCGTGGCGGTGATCTGCAGCGTCGTCATGTGGGGGCCGCCGTGCTGCAGGTACTCGACGACGCCGACGAGCCCCACCGCCAGGCCACCGAAGGCATGCGAGAGCGCGATGCGCTCGGGCATCTTCGTCATGGGAATCCACAAGCCCATGCCCGTGCCCACCGCGGAGCCGATGAGCAGCGCGACGACAATCCACTCCCACCGCACGATGACCTGCGTCACGCCCACGCCGTACAGCAGCGTGCCCGCGACGGCGGCCACCATGCCGATCTCCGCGAGCAGCACGCCCCGCCGGGCCGTCTGCGCGTCGCCCAAATCCTTCAGGCCGAGCACGAAGAGGATGGAGGCGCCCAGGTACAGCAACTGGACGAACGTCTCGGTGAGGGAGAGGGTCATCGCGCGCCGCCCTTCTTCTTGAACATCCGAAGCATGCGGTCGGTGATGAGGAAGCCGCCCACGACGTTGATGGTGGCCGCCAGCACCGCCACCGCGCCGAGCATCGTGGACACTGTCCCGTAGTGCCCACCCGCCGCGAGCAGCGAGCCCACCAGGGAGATTCCAGAGATGGCGTTGGTGAAGGCCATCAGCGGCGTGTGCAAGAGGTGCGGCACCTTGGAGATGACCTGGTAGCCCGTGAAGGCCGCCAGGAAGAAGACGTAGAGGCCGAAAATGAGCGTCAGTGACATGTCAGCCCTCTCTCCTGGCCAGGTCCGCCATGGCCATGTCCGCGACGGCCGGGTGCACCACATCCCCGCCCCGGGTGATGAGCATCCCCTTCACGATTTCATCCGCGACATCCAGCTTGAGCACGCCGTCCTTGTCGGTGACGTGCGCGAGCAGCTTCTCCATGTTGCGGGAGTACATGGCGCTGGCGTGCACCGACACTTGACTGGGCAGGTTGCGCTCGCCGATGACGGTGACCCCCGTCTCCGTGCGGTAGCGCTCCCCCGCGCGCGTCAGCTCGCAGTTGCCGCCCTGCTCCGCCGCGATGTCCACCACCACCGAGCCGCTCTTCATCCGCCGCACCATCTCCGCGGGCAGGAGCACCGGCGCGCGTCGCCCCGGCACCAGCGCCGTGGTGATGACGACGTCCGACTTCGCCACGTGCGTCGCCAGCACCTCCGCCTGCTTGCGCCTGGCCTCCTCGCCCAGCTCCTTCGCGTAGCCGCCGGAGCCCGCCGCGTCCGCGATGTCGATGTTGACGAAGCGCGCGCCCAGGCTCTCCACCTGTTCCTTCACCACCTTGCGCACGTCGTACGCCTCCACCACCGCGCCCAGCCGCCGCGCCGTGGCGATGGCCTGCAGGCCCGCCACGCCCGCGCCCAGCACCAGCACCTTCGCGGGAGGAATGGTGCCAGCCGCCGTCATCAACATCGGGAACAGTCGGGGCAGCGCCTCCGCCGCCAGCAACACCGCGCGATAGCCGGCAATCGTCGCCTGCGAGCTGAGCACATCCATCATCTGCGCCAGCGTCGTGCGCGGAATCATGTCCGTGGCCAGGAGCGTCACCCGCCGCTTCGCCAGCTCTCGCGCCAGCGCCGGATTCGCCAGCGGATACGCCAGGCTCACCAGCACCGAGTCCGCCTTGAGCCGACCCAGCTCCGCCTCGTCCGGCGGCTGAATCTTGAGCAGCAGGTCGGCGGCGGCGTAGAGGGCCTCGACGCTCGACTCGACGCGGGCACCCGCTGCCCGCAGCTCGTCGTCGGAACACTCCGCGCCCTGGCCCGCACCGCTTTCGACCACCACTTCGTGCTTCTTGCCGACGAGGCGTTTCACGCTCTCCGCCACGAGCGCGATCCGCCTTTCGCCCGGCACCGTTTCACGGGGAATGGCGATGATCATGCGGGGCAGCATAGGCCCATCCCCTTCACTCAATTCAATCCCAGCCAACGAAAGCCTTTGCAATCCGTGTCAAGCACACCCGCGTCATGAGTGTTGACCGTGCAAGGGATTGGCGTCGACGTAGTGGTTATCCCCGAGCCTCGAGCCCGGGGTTTTTGAGCCTTGAGCCCGGAGCCCCGACATCGTCCCACCCGGCTGGCCCACGAGCGTCCGGGCTCCTACCGGCCCGACTCTTGCTGTCGGAGGCGGACGCACCCGTCCCCCCGTCGGATAGACTCAGCGGGAGAAAGCCACCATGCCCTTCGACCTCCGGGAAATCCTCCGCCCCACCGACGCCACCTCCGACGGAGGGCTCCCCACCTGGCTGCGGGAGAGCTGGAGTGACTCCGAGGGCTTCATCGCCGCGCTCGCCACCCACCACGCGGGACGCGGCGGCCCCGCGCCGAAGAGCCGCCTGGGCCAGCACCACGACTTCTTCCATGATCTGGTCGTCCGCCACGCCGACTCCACCGCGCCCGCCTTCCGCGCCTGGGACGCCACGCGAGGCTGGCAGGCCCTGGGCTACCGCGAGCTGGCCGACCGTGCGTCACGCCGCGCCACGGAGTGGGCCGCCCAGGGCGTCAAGCCGGGCGCGAAGGTCGCTCTCGTCCATCCGCTGGGGCAGGAGCTGCTCGTCTCGCTCATGGCCTCGCTGAAGCTGGGCGCGTGCATCAGCGTCCTGCCGCCCACCGGGCCCCTCTTCCTGTCGCGCAGGCTCTCCAAGCTGGAGCCCCAGCACATCTCCGCGGAGGCCCACCAGGCGCCGCTCATCAAGGGCTTCGAGCCGCTCCTGCTGCGCTCCCGGGGAGACGCGGCGCCGTCGTTCGCCTCCCACACGTACCGCCCCGCCGACACGGTGGCCCTGCTCTTCTCGCCGCGCGTCGACCCGCCGGATTCTCCCGTGCCCCTCAGCGCCGAGCGCGCGTGGACCGGCGCGCTGTGCGACGGACTGCTCGCCTACGGCCTGGCCTCGGGCGACGTGCTCGCCGCGCCCGGCCTCCACTTCCTCCAGCACCAGCCCGCGCTCCTCTTCGCGTCGCTGCTGCGGGGCGCCACCTTCGTCCACCTGGAGCCCGCGGACCTGGAGCGCGCCCCCGGCCTGCTCCTCGAGCATCCTCCACGAGCGCTCGGCGTCTCTCCCGCCCTCCGTGAAGTGCTGACGCGCGTCCGCGGCGGGTCGCTCAAGAGCGTGGGGCACTGGTTCCGCTCCGTCGATGCCCTCCATGACTGGGAGGCCTGGCGGGAGTGGGTGCGGCAGTCGGAGCTGACCAAGGTGCCCCACTCCCTGGTGCTCATCGACGCCTCGGAGGGCGGCGTGGTGCTCGCGTCGCCCCGCCGCGTCGGCGAGCTGAACGCGGCCATCGCCCCCGCGCCGGGACGCGCCTGGACGCTGAAGGACCTCAACCTGAGCGGGCAGGAGGCCGCGGGCGACGTGGGCGTCTTCACGCAACTGCCGGACAAGGACCGGCCCCCCGGCCACATCATCCTCACGCGCCAGCGCGAGCAATTCCTGTATGCGGGAACGCGCGACGTGCGCCGCGACGGCCGCATCTACCCCGCGGCCGAAGTCGTCGACGCGCTCGCCGACCTGCCCTTCTGCCAGGGAGCCTGCATCAGCACCGCCGCGTCGGGCGGCAGCGCGCAGCACACACCTCACGTCCTGCTCGTCTTCACCGGAGCCGAGGACGCGGAGCGCTTCACCCAGGAAGCGGGCAACCGTCGCCTGGAGATACGCCGCCGGCTGGAACTGCGCCTGGGCGCCGAGCACCTCCCGGACCGAATCGAACTGTTCCCGCTCCTTCCCCACCGGACGAAGGACGGACAGGTCAATGAGGCCTGGTGCCGCTCCCAGTACCTCACCGGCGCGCTTCACCAGAAGTCCTCGGATCCGGTGTTCCAGGCGCTTACCGCGCTGAGAGGCCGCGCCCGCGAGAGCGTCCGGGGCCCCGGCGACGACGAGCGCTCGGGCTCGCGTTAGCCCGCGTACGCGGCGGACGCGCCCGCGTTCCCTGGCGACGCGTCCTGGCCGACCCGGCCCCCCTCCCTCGACCCGCTCCAGGGGGAAGCGGGTGGAATTGAACGCTGGCACGCGCCACGCAATGGCCGGGTCCAGCGTCAGACGTTCCATCCCGGAACCCACGACGCCCACGAGGTGCTCGCATGGGAGCCCAGGTCGTCATGGGAGCGATGCTGCAGTGCAGTTTCGGCGTCGCCCCCTCGTCGCTGGTCGTGCTGCCCACCAACAAGGTGATGGGCCCGACGCCCGCGGCGAACGTCCTCGACAACAAGCCCCTGGTGAACATCCCCCCCTTCGGGATGTGCCAGTCGCTCTCCAACCCCATGGTGGCCGCGGCCACGGCGGCGGCGCTCGGTGTCCTCACCCCCATGCCCTGCATCCCCGCCACCGCGGCGCCCTGGGTGCCCGGCTGCCCCAAGCTGATGCTCGGCAACGCGCCCGCGCTGGAGAGCAACTCCAAGCTGATGTGCTCGTACGGCGGCGTCATCCAGATCGTCTCCCCCGGACAGATGAAGGTCATCGATGGCTGACGCGGCCCTCAACCTGCCGCCCTTCGACGGCACCTTCCTGGAGAAGCCCCTCGAGGGCGAGCCTCCCCTCCCGGCGACAGCCGAAGAGCCCGACACCCGCGTGGAGGCCGTCACGGAGGCCGTCGCCAGCGGCGACTACGCCACCGCGGCTCGCGGCGCGGAGGTCCTGCTGCGCGAGGGCCAGCGCGACACGCGGCTCGTCGGCGCCTACCTCTTCGGTGCCTTCCAGGAGCAGGGCCTGCTCGCGATGCCGGGCCTCTTCCGCTCCATCCTCCTGGTCCTCACCACCAGCCGCGCCGCGTTCGGCCCGGAGGCCAAGCGCGACATCTTCCTGGAGAGCGGGCTGCGTTGGTTGCTCCGCTCGATGAACAAGCACCTGGCGCACAACGAGAAGAAGCAGGACGCCACGTGGCGGCGCTGGTGCGAGGCCGACAACCGCGCGCCCATCGAAGAAGCCCTGCTGCTCTCCGAGCCCATCCTCACCGCGCTGCCCTCCCTGCCCAAGAACGGCTGCGAGGAGCCCATGCGCAACCTCGGCCTCTGGCTGAGGCGTCACCTGGATGTCCTTCCCCCGCCCGCGCCGCCCGCGCTCGCGCTCGCGCCCGAGCCGGTGGCGGAGACCGCGCCCGCTCGCGACAACGCGCCCGCGCACAAGCCCGCGCCCCGCGCCGAGCCGGCCGCGCCCGTGGGGCCCGTCGTGCCCGTCTCCCCGCCGCTCGCGCTGCTGCTGCGCAAGCTGGAGGCCTTCGACGCGCTGCTCGCGCAAGGAGAGATGACCAAGGCGGGCGTGATTGCCGCGGACGTGCTGGCCACGGTGGAGCGGTTCGACCCGCGCGTGTACCTGCCCTCGCTCTTCACCCGCTTCTACGCCGGCCTGAGCGGACACGCGCGCGGCCTGGAGCCATTCCTGCAAGAGGCTGACTCGCTGCCCATGCGCGCGCTGGAGCAGCTCTACCGGGTGGACCTGGACGCGTTCCTCGGCCAGCCCCCGCTGAACTCCGGAGAGGAGGACTGACGCCATGCACGACCTCACGCCCACCTCCTCCACCCCGGCCCTCGGAGCGCCCTCCATCGAAGCGCGCATCGCCGAGCGCGCCCACGAGTTCGACATCCCCGCGCTGCTGGAGCTGCTCTCCAAGGAGGGCTACGGCCCGGATGACCTGGAGCTGCGCAGCCACCGGGGCACCGTCCACGCCCCCCAGCTCGTCCACTCCGTCGAGTTCGCCCGCGACCCGCGCCGCGCCATCATCACCGTCAACCTGGGACTGCTCAGCGTCCAGTCGCCCCTGCCCTCCTTCTTCCTCAAGGCGATGGAGTCGCTGGACCACGACACGATGGAGAGCTTCCTGGGCTACTTCGACCACCTGCTCCTGCGCGCCCGCTTCGCCGGCCTCTTCCCGGAGCGCGACGGCTCGCTGTTGCCGGGCTGGGAGGGCTCCGCCGCGCACCGCCTGCGCCTCTTGCGCCCCGCCTGCCCCTCCACGCTGCACTGGCTGTTCTCCCACGCGTACCCGGAGGCGGAGGTCCGCGTGCGTCGCGCCACCCGCCGCCAGCGCATCGACACGCGCGGAATCCAACTGGGCGGCGCGGCCCTGGGCGACGGCACCTCCATGGGCGGCTTCGCCACCGTGCCCACCGGCGGCCTGGAGGCCTGGCTGCACATGAGCGAGTCCTTCAGTGGCACCGGCACTGCATGGGCCATTGAAGCGCGACGCCGGCTGCGCTCGCGCGTGTTGCCCCACCTCATCGATACACCGGTGTTCCTCACCGTGGTGCTGGTCATCAGGGACCAGCACGGCCACGCCCGCGTCGAGGACTCCAGTCACCTGGGCTACGAGCCCATCATCGGCGGACCCGAGCAGTCGCGGCAGGTGGTCCTGTTCTCCGGTGACACCACGCCGACCTCACCGCCTCCGCAGTGACGCAGGACCCCGGCGCGTCCCGCCGGGTCGCAGAAAGGCCTTCCACCCGAGGGAGTAACGTAGCCATGTCAATCCAGGAACAACTGCCCAAGTCGCGCATCACGCTCACGTACCGGACCACCATCAATGGCGAGCAGGAGGCGGTCGACCTGCCGCTGCGCATGCTGATGCTGGGAGACTTCTCGCTCGGCTCCTCCGAGGACCGGAAGGTGGACCTCGACGCGCGCAAGCTGCGCTCGGTCAACGGCCGCAACCTGAACGAGCTGATGGCGGACATGAAGATGTCCGTGAACTTCCAGGTGCCCAACCGCATCAACCCGGACGTGGAAGCCGACCTCAACGTCGAGCTGCCCATCACCAAGATGAAGTCGTTCCACCCGGACGAAATCGTCAACCACGTCCCCAAGCTCAAGGCGCTGCGGCTGCTCAAGAAGCTGCTGCTGGAGATGCAGTCCAGCATCGACAACCAGAAGGCGCTGCGCAACATGGTCTACGAGCTGTTCTCCAACAAGGAGGCCCTCAAGGCCGTCCTCGCGGAGCTCAAGGACTACGAGTCGCTGAAGCTGCCCAAGGCGATTCCCGCGAACGCCTCGCCCGCGACTCCGGGCGCCGCGGCGACCACCGCTCCCGCCACCGCGCCGGCCACCGTCCCCGCGAACGCGACCGTGACCTCATAAGCCCGCTTTCGTCCACACCATTTCCACAAAGGTAACCGTCATGGCTGAAACCTCTATTCTGCCCGGGTTGTTCAAGAGCGTGCGGCTGGAGCGTCCCGTGGACGCCAAGCCGATGATCTCCGAGAAGTTCGTCCCCGCCCTCGATGAGAAGGAAGTCACCATCGAGGCGCGCTTCATGTCCTCGCTCGCCGCGCTCGTTCAGAACGTGCCGCCGGCGACGACGGACTCGGGCGACGCGCTGCGCTTCGACAAGGGCCAGGTGCTGGCCGTCGTCGACCGCATCGACGCGATGATCAACGACCAGATGAACGAAATCCTCCACCACGAGCGCTTCCAGAAGATGGAGTCGGCGTGGCGGGGCCTGGAGGACCTGGTCTCCAACACCAACTTCAAGGCGAACATCGCCATCGACCTGCTGGACGCCGCGCAGGACGAGCTGGCCCAGGACTTCGAGAACAACTCCGCGGACGTGTTCGCCGGGTCGCTGTTCAACAAGGTCTACATCCAGGAGTACGACCAGTACGGCGGCCAGCCCTTCGGCGCCATGATTGGCCTGTACGACTTCTCCTCCACGCCGGGCGACATCAAGTGGCTGACGCAGATGGGCAAGGTGGCCAACGCGTCGCACTGCCCCTTCATCGCCGCCGTCAGCCCCAAGTTCTTCGGCTGCGACAAGGTCGAGGAGATGGAGGCCATCAAGGACCTGGAGGGCGCGCTCGCCCACCCGCGCTACGGCAAGTGGAACGAGCTGCGCAACAGCGAGGAGGCCGCGTACCTGGGCCTGACGTTCCCGCGCTACGTGCTGCGCCTGCCCTGGCATCCGGACAAGAACCCGTGCGACGACCTCCACTTCACGGAGGATTCGCAGGGTGACTCCAACAAGTACCTCTGGGGCAACTCGTCCATCCTCTTCGCCCGCAACATGGTGAAGGCGTTCGAGAACTCCGGCTGGTGCCAGTCCATCCGCGGCCCCAAGGGCGGCGGTCTGCTCACCGGCCTGCCGGTGGACACGTTCTTCCTGCGCGGCCAGGAGGAGCTCAAGGCGCCCGTGGAGATCGCCATCCCGGACTTCCGCGAGTACGAGTTCGCCCGGTGCGGCTTCATGCCGCTCGTGTACAAGAAGGGCTCCAGCGAGGCGACGTTCTTCAGCACCCAGTCCGCGAAGGTCGCCAAGCGCTTCAAGGACCCGAAGGACTCCGAGAACTCGCAGCTCGTCACCAACCTGGCCTACACGTTCTCCATCACCCGCCTGGCGCACTACGTGAAGTGCATCATGCGCGACAACATCGGCAGCACCGCCGATGCGCCCTACATCCAGCGTCAGCTCGACGCGTGGCTGGCGGGCTACGTCACGACGGTGGCCAGCCCGGATGACCTCACGGTCCGCCGGTTCCCGTTCAAGGCCACCAGCGTGGTGGTGGAGCAGCGCACTGGGGAAATCGGCTGGTACGACTGCAAGGTCGCCGTCCTGCCGCACATCCAGTTCGAAGGCCTCAACGTGGAGCTGATGCTCGAGTCCCGGCTCGGCTAGTTCCGCTTCGCTGTACTCAAACCCCCAACCATCTCAGGAGTGAGTCATGCCTTCATTCGCACGTGACCTGGACGTCTACCAGGGCTTCAACTTCAAGAAGGACAAGCAGACCCCCGTGGGCTTCATCACCTCCATCACCGTGGGCGGCATCGCCCTGGCGGCGGACCAGGAGACCATCTATGACCCGGAGCAGCCGGACAAGGTCCTGGCCTCCAAGTGCGTGGGCGTGCTGAGCAGCTACCTGTGGGAGACGGGCGCCACCGACGCGCTGTACCTCTCCGCGCAGATCTCCACGACGAACAAGCAGTCCATCGCCTCGATGCTCCTGGGGACTTTCTCCAACATCGAAGTGGTGATGAAGTACGTCATCTACGAGTACGACCCCATCGCGAAGAAGTACTTCAAGTCCAACTTCGTGGACGCGGACCTCAACGGCCTCCTGGAGAAGAACGGGGACCGGCTGAACATCGCGGTGGCTGACAACGAGTCGCGCGAGGTGCAGTCTCCCAAGAACTTCACGTTCCAGATTGGCGTGAAGCCCAAGACGATTGAGCAGTCCATCAACGTCGCGGCGGCGTCCTCGAAGAACATCGTCAAGAAGTGGGGCGTCACGGAGACGGCGTAGGCCCCCGCCGCCACACGAGCACAACATGCCCCCCTTCAAGCTCGCACGGGTCCGGTGGCACGTCGGCCAGACGCTGCTTCCGGAGCATTTCGAGGCCCAGGATGAGTCGCTGGAGGCACAGGTCCGCCTCCATGCCTCGCTGTCTGGCACGCCGGGTTACGGCGTGGCGGCCATGGCCTGGAGCGAGCCGTTGCTGGCCGGTGGAAGCCTGTCCGTCTCGACGATGACGGCGGTGACCCCGGCTGGCTTCGTGGTGGACGTGCCCGGCAACGCGGTCCTGCCGCCCTTCTCGCTGGAGGGCACGGGCCGCGCGGAGGCCACCGTCTACCTGCACGTCATGGGGGACACGACGAACGCGCAGAGCGTGAGGCTGTACGCGGAGGACCCGCCGGTGGTGGAGCGGGTGATGCGTCGGCTTCGCCTCTCCGCGGAGCCGGTCCTGGACGGAGCGAAGGACACGCTCCCCCTGGCCGTCTTCCGAAGGGACACCGAGGGCGTGTGGCGGCTGGCGGAGGACCTGGTTCCTCCGCTGCTGCTGGTCGGCCCCCACCCGTTCCTCGGGGCCCTCTTGGAGCGGCTGGAGGCGCTCCTGGAGCAGTCGCGGCTGCAGCTCATCGCCCGGCTCTCCGACAGCTACCTGCGCACGGACCGGCTCAGCAATGCCCGGCGCGCGCTGTGCGAGGTGCAGCGGCTGCAAGCCCTGTTGGAGGACATGCACCGCCATGTCTCCCCGCACCCGTATGTCTTCTTCGATTCGCTGCGCCGCCTGTACTTCGAGGCGTGCTGCTATCTTGAGCTGATGCCCGACAAGTCGCTGCCCACCTACCAGCACGAGGCCCCGGGCAAGGGGTTCGGCCGCTGGGTGGAGCTGCTCACGCGCGCGCTCCAGCCGGAGGCCACCCGCGCCACGCACCGCGCCTTCGATGCGCGCGATGGCCAGTTCATCTTCACCCCGCTGCCGCCCGAGGTCCGGGAGAGCGGCGAATTGTACCTGCTCGTCCAGCGCCGCCTGGCCGGCGAGCCGCTGCCGATGGACGGCGTGAAGCTGGCGGGGCCCTCGCGCCTGGCCACGGTGCGCCGCATGGCCCTCAAGGGCATCACCTTCGAGTACGTGGCCCACCCGTCCTTCCCGCACGCGCTGGGCCCGGAGATTGACTGGTACAAGCTGGCCCAGGGCGAGGAGTGGCAGTTCGCGCTGCGCGAGGACGGCCTGGCCTTCTACGCCACCCCGGCGCTCCAGGGCGCCCAGGTGTCCCTCTTCTGGCGCAGGTCCTGACATGGGCCGCGCATCGTTCCTGGACAAGTTCGCCGTCCGTGGCGACAGCCGCGCCCCGAGCCGCAAGGGCTCCAATGAGCTGGAGCACGTGCTGCGCAACCTGGAGGCCGTGCTGAACACCAAGGCCGGGTATGGATTCTTCCGCCGCGACTTCGGCCTGGGCGAGTACACGGAGAAGTACGGCACGCGCGAGCTGGTGGAGTCGCTCACCGGCGAGCTGCGCGACGAGATTGCCCGGTACGAGCCGCGCCTGTCGGACGTGGAGTTGACGCTGCGCGGGCGCGACGCGGGGCTGTGGCTGCACTTCGGCCTCACGGGAATCGTGGCCGGCGAGCGCCGCAAGCTGAAGCTGCGCTTCGACACCCTCAGTGCCCATGTGCGCGTGGAGGAGGAGCCATGAAGTCCAGCGGCTTCAACGACAGGCTGGTGGTGTCCGTCACCCTGACGGCGGGTGGCACCGCGCACGCCATCCCCGCGGGCGACGTGAAGTCCTTCGCGCTGGAGCTGCGGCCCTGGGGCTTCGAGGGCCGCGTGGAGTTCGACCTCGCGGACAACACGTCCGCGGGAGGCCTGGAGACGGACCCGCTCAAGGCCGCGTTCCTGGAGCAGGACCTGATGGAGGTCCAGCTCGAAATCAAGGGCACGTACACCGATACGGCGAAGCAGCCGGCGCTCACGTCTCTCAAGGTGAAGGGCCTGGTCTCCGACCGCTCCCTGGTGGAGATGGCCTCCGCGCCCGAGCCCGGCTCGCCCCTGCTCCACCGCCGCTACGGGGTGACGTTCCAGGACGCCGCGCAGCTTCTCTGGAGCCAGCACTTCCCCTGCATCCTGTACACGCAGAAGTCGATGAAGGACGTGCTGGACGCCCACAAGGGCTCGCACATCACCTTCAACTACGACTGGAGCGCGGGCCTGGACACCGCGTGCCCGCAGCTGTTCCTGGGCCTCACGCCGGAGGAGGGCGTCAGCTTCTACGACTTCCTCGTCTGGTACGTGGACACGCGCAACGGCGTGCTGGCGTACGACTACGCGGCGGCGAAGTACGCGCTGTCCGCGGCCAAGGCGGCGACGGGCACGCCCGTGCAACTGGTGGGTCCGGAGATGGACCGGGTGGCGCTGCGCTTCCCCGAGGTGGCGCGCCACGACGTGAATGTGCTCAACGCGGTGGCGGAAGGGCCCGCCACGAGGCCCATCACCCAGGAGCGCGCCGTCACCGGCATCCGCCAGGACGTGCTCGTGCGCACGCCCATCACCACGGATGTGGACGCGCGGGTGACGCTGGAGACCGCCCGGCTCAAGCTTCGCGGCATGGAGGTCGACCTGACGTGGA
Source organism: Myxococcus eversor (assembly GCF_010894455.1). GTDB lineage: Bacteria > Myxococcota > Myxococcia > Myxococcales > Myxococcaceae > Myxococcus > Myxococcus eversor. Next base: position 450,678 of record NZ_JAAIXY010000007.1, read on the forward strand.
AGCGCTTCCCCGCCACCGCGCTGACGCCGGGGATGCTGGTGAAGCTGCCCACGACGCAGGCCTGGGCCGCGGCGGGGCTGGGCGCGGGGCAGACGTTCCGGGTGCGCTCCATCGCGTTGCGAGGGGACGCGCTCGCGTCCTCACCGGACGCGGAGCACCTGGCCAAGAACACCGGCTTCGACTTCTCCATGCACACCGTGCTGGAGCCCCAGGCGGAGACCTGGGTGGAGCTGCCCGCGTACGCCCCGCCCACCTGGCCCCGCTACGTGGAGGGCCTCATCGTCAGCGAAGCGGGCGACGAGCCGCACGAGACGTGGCAGGCGTACACCGACTCGGCCACGTCGCAGGACGGCTACAAGGTCAAGATTCCCCTCTGGGCGAATCAAATCGTCACCCTCCCCTTCAACCCGAACCTCCTGCCCGGGCACTTCTACTTCCCGGCCTACAAGGGGGAGCGGGTGCTGGTGGGGTTGGACTTCCAGAAGGCCTGGCTCAAGCGCTTCCTGGACTGGCGTGACACGGCGCGTATGCCCGCGGACGGCCAGGGCACGCATCTGCTGGTGGGCAAGACGCCCGAAAACGGCACCTCCATGCGGCACTCCTATGCGGAGGGCAAGCCGGTCTTCCTCTTGCAGAGGACCAACGCCAAGGACACGGCCCGCATCGAAATCAAGGAGGGGACGCTGACCATCCGGGTGAAGGAAGAGCCCGCGTAGGCGCGCTTCGGAGGCGTGAAGGAACCATGGGAACGCTGGTCTGCACCATCGAGCTGGACAAGCAGAAGGGCATCACCGTCACGGTGGACAATGCCGAAGGGCAGATCGTCCAGACGGTGACCATGGACGGCACCAGCATCACCCTCAAGGTGGCGGGCCAGACGGACACCAGCACCATCGTCCAGAAGGCGGACAGCATCGTCGTCACCGTCAAGGACTTCAAGGTGGACGCGGAGACCATCACCCTCCTGTCCTCCAAGACGTCCGACTGGAAGAGCCAGGACACGTTGACGGTGGAGAGCACGAAGGACATGACCTTCACCTCGTCGGCGAAGCTCACGCAGAGCGCCACGCAGGACGCCAGCCTGTCCTCCTCCGCGAAGATCAACGTGGAGGCCACGCAGGCGCTGGCGATGAAGGGCATGACGGCGTCCATGCAGGCGACCGGCGGCGAGGCCAAGGTGGACGGCCTCACGCTGAAGCTGTCGGGGGCGACGGACGCGTCCATGAGCGGGCTGAACGTGAAGGTGTCGGGCCAGGCCGCGCTTGACCTGGAAGCCCAGGGCATGGCCAACCTCAAGGCCTCCGGAATCACCAGCGTGTCCGGCGCGCTGGTGAAGCTGGGTTGAGGGAGTACACCCGATGAGCGGCACCAAGGACCGGCTGCACCAGGACTTCCTCGAGGAGATGGCCTCGCTGGAGCGCTTCCGTCAGCGCTTCCACGAGCGCTACCCCGCCGCCCCGCTGGAGCGCGAGGACCCGGACGTGCGCCGCCTCATCGAGGCGATGGCGTTCTTCTCCGTGCAGACGCGGCAGGCGACGCTGCACAACCTGCGCTCCACGTGGCGGCGCCTGTTCGCGGGCTTCTTCGACTTCCTGCTGGAGCCGCTGCCCACGCGCGCCGTCGTCCAGGCGATGCCCGCGGGGAAGATGGGCGAGCCGGTGCTCCTGCCGCGCGGCACGGAGCTGCGCCTGTCGCCCACCGAGGGAGAGCCCGGCGTCTTCCGGCTTCAGCGCGACTTGCGCGTGCTGCCCGTCACCCTGGAGTCCACGCAGGTGCGCCCCCTGGTGCGCGGCGGCCACCGGCTCATCCTCCACTTCGAGTCGCGCCACGAGCGCGCGGACGCGGTGGAGACGTTGAGCCTGCACGTGCGCCACCTGGACGAGTACCTGCCGTCCCTGGCGGTGTTCCACTCGCTGCGCAAGCACCTGCGCGACGTCAGCGTGGTGTATGGCGAGCTGGCGGACGAGCACTCCACGGGCGCGAAGTGCGAGGTGTCGTTCGACCGGGAGCCGCCGGCGCCGGATGACTCGGCGACCTTCGCCCACCCGCTCCAGCGGCTGCGCTCGTTCTTCCTCTTCCCGGAGACGGAGCTGTTCCTCCACGTCGCGGTGCCCCCCACGCGCGGCGCCTGGCGGCGCTTCAGCCTCTGCTTCGACCTGGCCCAGGAGTGGACCGTGGGCCGCTCGCTGCGGCCGGACTTCCTGATTCCCTTCGCGGTGCCGGTGGAGAACCTGCGCGCGGAGCCCGCCCAGGTCATCACCACGGACGGGACGCGCTCCGAGCACCCCATCCGCAACATGAGCGCGGCGCGGGAGCTGGCGCTGCACTCGGTGACGGGCGTGTACGAGATGACGAAGTCGGGCCTGGCCCCGCTCAGGCCCGCCCACCTGCCCGGCAAGGGGCCCGGCTACGAGGTGGAGGAGGTCCCCACCCAGCACGGGCCCTCGCCGCACCTGGTGCTGCGCATGCCGGAGGCCTTCTCCTCGCCCCGCAAGCTGCTGGTGGAGGCGCTGTGGCATCAGCCGCGCTTCGCCTCGGAGGCCCTGGGCCGGCTCACCGTGGGCATCCCGGGGCGCCATATCGAAGGCCTGGACTGGCGGCTGGTGGGCCAGCTCCAGCCGGACAAGGAAAGCCCGCTGCGCGATGACCTGACCGCCCTCACCCAGCTGTTGGCCTGGAAGGCCCAGCCCACGCTGGGGCTGGAGGAGCTGCGCGCGGTGCTGGAGCACCTGGGCACGCCGGGCGAGGGCCCCTTCCGCCGCGTCCTGCCGCTCCTCCGGGAGCTGAGCGTGTCGCGCGTGCCGGACAGCGCCCGGCAGGGCTCGGGCCTGCGCCACGTGTACGAGGTGGTGCTGGAGCCCTTCGAGGAAGGCTACGAGCCCCTGGTGGTGTGCTTCCTGACGCGGGTACGGGAATTGCTGGACGTGTGGAACAACGAAGCGACGGTGGAGCTGCGAGCGACCATCGCCGGAGCCGGTCCCCTCGTCCTTCCGGGAGCCTCCTGACATGAAGATGTCGCACTGGAAAGCCATCCTCCTGGCCTATCGACACGTGGAAGAGCTGCTCGAGCGCGAGCTGGGCTCGCCGGGCCTGGACTCCGCGCTGCGCGAGCGGCTGTCCCCGGGCGCCATGGATTCCATGTCGCGCGGCCTGCTCTTCGAGTTGGAGCAGTTGCGCATCCACCTGGGAGAGGCGCTGCGCTCCGACGACGTGGAGCAGGTGCTCCAGCCCTTCGCCTTCCTCGTGGACGAGAAGGTGCTCGGCAGGCTGGCGAACGATGACGCGCAGCACTGGCCGCTGTTGCAGCTCAAGGCCTTCGGCGTGGACTCCGGCGGCGACCTCTTCTTCGACCTGGCCGACGCGGGCCTGCGCAAGCAGGACACGCCGTCCCTGCTCTTCGAGATGCTGCACTTCTGCCTCACCGCGGGCTTCGTGGGCCGGCACGTGGGGCACCCCGCCCGGCTGCGCGACTACCGCGAGCAGCTGGTGGCCCGCATTCCCCGGCCGGAGGCCGTGGCGCCGGAGGTCACCGCCGAGGACCTGGGCCCCCCGCCCACCCTCTACGACTTCCCCTGGCGCTACTATGCCGTGACGATGTCCATCATCGTCGTGGTCCCCGTGCTGCTGTGGCACCTGTCCAACTGAGGCCCGCCCCGTGAATCCGCCGCCCCCCGCGTCGCGAATGGACGCGAGCGCGTCCCGGAAGGCCATGGCCGAGTTGGTGGAGCGGCTGGAGCAGGTCGTCACCTCGTCCCTGGGAAGCCTCGCGGAGGGCACCCGCCCCCTGCTGGACGTGCTTCGTGAGGGGGCAAAAGCCCTGGAACCCGGTCCCGGCGGCGCCCGGCTCTCCCCGAAGGAGCGGGAGGCATGGGGTGTGCAACTGGAGGCGACATTGGAGCGACTGGAGGATGTCCTCGAAGGACTCCAGCTCGCGGCCCGCGCGAAAGCGGGCGGGAAGAGGGATTGAGTCATGGCGGGCGAGAAGACCCCTGTCGCAACGGCCGCGAGCGCGGCCGCGAACGCGAGTCCAGCGACAGTGGAAGCAGCGAAGCCCTATCTGACATGGGTGTTGATAGGGCTGGCGGTGCTGCTCGCCGTGGCCCTCGTCGTGGGCCTGGTGTGGTGGTGGCGCAAGCGGCGCCGCGCCGCGCCGCAGGTGGAGCCGCGCAGGAAGCTGGACGCGAACGCGCTGGTGCGCATCCGCAAGCAGTTCCTGAGCGCGCTGCCGTGGCGCTACCGCGTGGCGGTGATGGACTTCCCCACGGTGGTGGTGTTCGGCCCGGCGGGCGCTGGCAAGACGACGCTCATCGACCTGGAGGTGGACTGGCGGAGGCAGGAGCGGCAGTTCATGCCCAGCTTCACCTCGGACCCGCTGCTCCAGATCTTCCTCGGGCCCGACAAAATCGTGCAGGAGGTGTCCGCGTCCCTGCTGGAGGATGACACCCAGGAGGCGCGCCGCGCGCTGCGCCGCCTGTGGGAGTCGAGCTTCCGGAGGCAGAAGGGCCGGGTGGCCATCGCGCTCGACGCACGCTGGCTGGCGGAGACGCCGCCGGACGAAGTGCGCCGGGTCATCCAGTTGATTCGCGGGAAGATCAACCTGCTCTCCGAGGTGTGCAAGGGCTCCGTGGAGACGCGGCTGTGCCTGACGCACATGGACGCGATGGTGGGCTTCCCGGACTTCGCCAAGCTCCTGAGAGACCACGGCATCCCGCTGCACTGGGACGTGCCGCCGCCGGGTGAGGAGGCGAAGCTGGCCGCGGGGCTCCAGCCGATGGAGCAGTACTTCGCGCTCGGCCTCGTGTCGCTGTCGGTGGAGGCCTTCAGCCGGCTGGAGGAGTTCTACGCGCGCGGTGGCGAGTCCTTCGCGGCGCTCTCGCGCTTCGTCACCGGGCTGTGGGAAGGCGGCACGCTGTCGTACCGCCCGGAGCTGTCGCGGGTATACCTGTCGTCGCCCATGCCGGAGGCGCGCTCCACGGGCGTGTTCGCCATCGCCCCGGAGAAGCGGAACATCGAGCTGCGCGCGCGCTACCGGGGCAAGCACCTGAGCCGCTGCGCGCTGCTGCTCGCGGTGGGCTGTCTGCCCGTCCTCGCGGCCTACGGGAACTTCTACAAGAAGCTCGAAGAAGCCCAGCGGCACATGGCGGACTTCGACGCGACGGTGCAGCGGCTGGGGCAGCAGCACCTGACGGCCTCGGGCGAAGTGGTGGTGGACAAGGGCCAGGGCGCGATGCAGTCCATGGACACGCTGCTGGCCGCGGCGCGCTACTTCCCGCTCTTGAGCCACAGCTTCCTCGACGAGCAGGAGGTGCTCAGGAACCAGCTCGCCAACACCGTCCGGCTGTCGTACCTCAAGCCGCTCCTGGAGAGCTGCCAGGAGCAGTGCCAGCGCTGCGGCACGCTCATCCCTGGCTGCGCGCCGGCGGAGCTGGTGGGCAACCGCTCGCGCTGGGCGCCGACGCACGCGGACGAGCGCTGCGAGCGCGAGACGCTGTGCCGCCCGGAGCAGATGCTGCACCTGCTGGCGGTGACGCGCGCGTCTCGCGGCGACGACATGGGCCGCTTCGTCCTCTCCGGGCTGAACGTGCAGTACCGCAAGCGCTGGAACTGGGCGTCGGAATCGCTGGCCTTCGTCGGCACGAACGCCTCCGAGAAGGAGTCCAACTGGATGCAGGCCACCAAGCTGCGCGAGGAGGTGGTGGGCGACTACATCATCTCCAGCGACCAGGCGTGGCGCGCGGGCATGCAGTCGCAGGGACAGTTGCCGTGGATGCGCTGGCCCTACGAGTGGCTGACGGAGGAGAGCTACCTGGGTCCGTGGCGGGACCATCTGCAGCGGCTCCAGTTGGTGCTGGGCGCCAGCGAGCTGGACCTGGAGCAGTGGCGGGTGCTGGCCAGTGAGCGCCAGCGGCTCCAAGTCACGTTGGCCCAGAGTGTCGCGTACACGTCCGCGCGCAAGATGCTCGCGCTGTTGGACGCCTCGGGCTCGCCGGAGAGCCAGGCGACCCTCAAGGGAGTGGAGAGCACGCTCGACTCGATTGACTGGCACCGCGAGCACGAGCCGATGCTGGCCGCGGTGCTGCGGATGGAAGAGGAGATCGACGCGGGCATCAAGGCCGCCGCGGAGATGTCCACCGCGGAGCTGCTGACGCGCACCGGAGGCCTCTTCGTGCCCACCAACGGCGATTCGCGCCTGGAGGTCCGGGTGCTGCAACAGTCCTTCGAGTTCCGTCCGAAGGAGCTGTCGCGCGTGCTGTTGGACAAGCTGCTGCGGCAGATGGAGCAGGGCCAGCGGCCCTTCCAACGGCAGACGGTGCGCCTGCCGCCGGGCGCGGTGGCGTCCGCGTCGGAGATGGGGATGGGCATGGCCATGGATGACGCGATGGACATGGGCCGCGTGGACGCCCTGCCCTCGCGCCAGGGCTCGGAGTGGCTGACGTTCGAGACGGACATCCGCCCGCTGGTGGACGAGTTCACCATCCGCATGACGGACTCCAAGCTGTCGCGGGCGGAGGCCGCTCAGCGCCAGGGATACGTGCTGAAGAAGGTCTCCAACTTCGGGCAGCGCTACCGGCAGGACCTCTTGGTGAAGTACCGCGACTACCGCTTCACCGCGCTGACGACGTCGCTGGCCTCGGAGCTGTCGGCGGTGACGCAGCCGACGTCGGAGCTGGTGTCGATGCTGCGCGAGGTGGCGACGGGCGCGGGAATCGGCCCCATGGAGGGGCCGTACTACGAGCCGCTGCGCCAGGAGCTGTCCGCGTTCCGGCCGATTGTGCAGCTCATGACGCCGGACAAGGACGGGCAGACGGCGCAGCTCGCCGCCTATCTGCTGCTGGTGTCGCAGCTGCACACGGAGGTGTCGGGCTTCAACGCGGCGCCGGTGCTGGGTGAGCGCACCGTCGTCCCCGCCTCGCTGCGCACTGGCGGCGAGGAAGCACCCGCGACCAGCGAGGAGGGGGGCCGGCAGCTGACGGACCTGCTCTCGCCGCTGGGCCGCGTGGGACTGTCGATGCTGCTGGACGAGGAAGGCTCCTACCTGCGCCGCGTGGATGCGTGGCTGGACAAGCAGGGCATCCTCGGCGAGCTGCGCCGGCCGTTCCGCGAGCCGTTCCTGATGACGCGCGAGCTGGGGCGTGCCGAGCTGGAGCGCGTGCTGGAGGAGCAGTGGGAGTGGCGCTACCGCACCCTGCTCACGCCACTGTTGCGCCGCTACCCGTTCGCCGTGGAGGCGAGCCAGGAGCTGGACCCCACGGAGCTGGAGGTGCTCAAGCGCAAGGACGGCGCCTTCTGGCAGTTCGTGAACCAGGTGCTCTCACCGGTGGTGGAGGAGCGCGGCACGGAGTGGATGCTGCGCCGCTCCCTGCGTCAGCAGCTCTCCGTCCCGCCGCGCATGCTGGCGATGCTCGGGCGGCTGGCGAAGCTGGCGAAGCTGCTCTGGAACGACGAGGGCAAGCCGCAGCCGCTGCTGCTCCAGGTGCGCCCGCTGCCGCTGCCTCCCTCGGGAGAGAACGGCTTCGTCACAATGTCGTTCCTGAAGTGCGGCGCGGCGGCGGCCTTCGGCTTCAACCAGACGCCCGCGTGGCAGGACTTCGCGCTGGCGTGGTGGGAGCCCCGGTCGGCGTCCGTCGGAGTGGAGCTGCGCGTGCCGGGCCGCGAGGGCAAGCGCTATCGCTCGACGGAGCTGTCGCGCTCGTCGTGGAACTGCTTCCGTATCCTGGACGCGGCCACGTTCGACGCCGAGCACAACGCCATCTGGCCGCTGCCGGGTCCGGATGGTTCGGAGCACTCGGAGATCCGCCTGCGCTTCGGCATGCGGGGCGGGCCGTGGACGCTGTTCCAGGAGGTGACGCGATGAACGCCACGAAGGGGCCGTGGCTGGTGATGCTGGCGCTCGCGCTGGGCACCGTGGCCTGCGCGCCCACGCACCTGACCATCAACGTGAAGTCGCCGCCCGGGACGAACCAGGGCCGGCCGCTGCACATGGTCGTCCGCGCGGTGGACTCACAGCGCTACATGACGGAGTTCTACGCCGACGTGGCCGAGCGCGTGGTCCACCCGGACGACTCGGTGGTGGAGACGCTCGTCGTCTACCCCGGCGAGAAGACGCAGACGCGCGTGAAGATTCCCGAGGAGTCGCCGCTGGCCATCTCCTTCCTGTTCACCACACCGGATGGCGCCTGGCAGGTGCTGCTGGATGCGCCCATCCCGGGGCGCGTGGATATCGAGCTGGAGGAGAGCCGCATCCGCACGGACGCGCCGAAGAAGAAGCGCGCCTCCAAGGGCGGCGAGGCCCCCAAGGTCGAACCGCCGAAGGTGGAACCGCCCAAGGTCGAGCCTCCCAAGGTGGAGGGCCCGAAGCTCGAGGCCCCCTCCCCCGGGAAGTAGTTTCGAGACGCTCCGTGATGCCGGACTCAGCGGAACCGCATGCGGTTCTGCTGGGTCTTGATGGGGAGATGGGCTTCTCCTCCTTGCGGAGGTCACGCCTCGACAGTGACGTCGTCGACGGCAGCAACGGAGCGCGCGCCCCGACAGTAACGTTGCCGGCAGCGAGGGCGAGGGCGTCCCGACATACAGCGGGCCGTGGGCGCCCCAGGAGACATCCTGGGACATCCGGATGTGCGCCGCCAGGCCCAGAGTCCCCGCGAGTCACTGAGGCAAGTCTGACGTCACGATGCGGCAGGTGAGGTCAACTCTCGCCTGACCGCCACGTCCTGACTCCCCGCTGCCGTCCAGCGGCTCACGCCCTGAGCGGACCTCCAGGCACTGGGGGCACTGACGGTACCGGCGGCACAGAAGGCACCGGCGGCACAGGAGGCAGCGTCATCCGTGCCTCCAATGAATCGAGTGACGCACCGACGCTGCTCGCCACGCCGTCCACCTGGGACTTCATACCGGTGCGCGCCGTGGTGACCTGCTCCTCTGCGGAAGCACCCGCGGCCTCCATCTGTGCCTGGGCCGCCTGCGCCCCCGCGTCGACCTGTTGCTCCAGCGCGGGGAGCCGCTCCTTCACCTGGGACTTCACCGCGTCCACCTGAGCGGTCATCTGGTCCTGGATGGTCGTGACTTGCGCGACGGCCTGGTCCCTCGCGGTCCCCACCTGCGTGACAGCGGCGGACACCGCGGCATCCATCTGCGCGCTCGCGGGCTCCACCTGCGCGAGGACGGCCTGCTTCAGCGTGTCGACCTGCTGCACGAGCTGCTGCTGGAGCGTATCCACCTGCTGCAGGGCCTGGGTCTTCACCGTGTCCACCTGGGTGAGCACCTGCTCCTGGAGCGAGGACATCTGCGTCGCCATCTGCGAGGAGAACGTGCCGAGCTGCGTGGTGATTTGCGTCACCACCTGCGTGATGGCCTGCACCGCCGGAGTCACGAGCGGCTTGGGGAGGTTCGCCGCGGGAATCGCATCCAACAACGTGCTCACGCGCGTGAGCAGTGCCTCCAGCGAGCCGACGAGCGTCTGATACAGCGTCTGGAGTTGCTCCAGCACCGCGGGCAGCGGCGTGAAGAGCGCCAGCACCTGCTCCTTCACCGTGGCCAGCTGCGCGAGGACGGTCTCCAGCGTCGCGAGCGCGGTGTTGACCGCCTGTTGCAACGGTTCACGGATGGCGGCGACGGCGGCGACAGCGCCTTTCACCAGCGCATCCAGCGCCTCCCCCGCCTGGGTGATGATGCCTTCCACCTGCGCCTGGGCGGGGACCACGGCCTTCTCCACCGTCTCCACCTGCGCGAGCAGGGACTCGACCTGCCCGGACATCGTCGTCTCGAGCGTGCCCAGCGACGTCGCCGCGCCCTCCCGGCTCGAACGCAATGGCGCGCCCACGCTTCCCTCCAGCGCGGTCAACGAGGACGCCATCGACGCGGAGGCGCCATCCACCTGGGCGCGCAAGGGGGACAACTCCGCGCGCAGCCGGGCCGCGTCCTCGTCGTCCTTTCGCGACGCCAGCTTCGCGTCCAGCGCGTCGATGCGCCCCAGGAGCGCCGCGAGCACGGGCTCCAGCTCGGGTCGAATCGACGTGATGAGGGCTTCGATGCCGCTCCCCACGGACTCGACGGCCGTGCGCGAGGAGCCCACGCGCGCCGTGCAGCCCGTCCCGCACGACTCCAGGTCGCCCCGAAGCTCCGTCAACGTGCCCAGCAATGCCTTCACGACTCGACCTCCCTTCGGCTCACTCGCGCCAATCGACGACGCCCAGACACCCGCGCCTCGCGCGTCACTTGAGTCGCTCCAACGCCGCGCGGGCCTCTGTCGCGGCGCCATCCAGCGGAGCGGTGCTTCCATTGAGCCCCGACAGGGCGCCGTTGAGCGCGGCCCGCGTCTCCGCGACTTTCGCATCCACCGCCGCCTGTGCGGCCTCCAGCTTCGCCTGCGTCTCCGTCGTGGCGCCGTCCAGCTTCGCCTGCGAGGCACCCGCCGCCGTCTTGTACGCGGCGGTCGTCTCGCCCATGGCTCCACTCACTCCCGCCGTGAGGTCCGCGCGCGCCGTCTCGACCTGCGGCGAGACATCGTAGGTGGACTCGGCGGCGGCGACGCCGGTCTCCTCCTTCGTGCGGAACATCATCACGCCCTCGGCCATGCGCACCGTCTCGGTGTCCGGACCGGAGACTCTGCGCAGGTGCCACACGGGCTTCATGTCCTGGTAGTCGTGGACGATGGAGGTCTGACTGGTGTCGTTCTTCCCCAGCAGGATTCCGTCGCCCTGCCCGTCCTGTGGAAGCCGCGCGGCGTCCGCCCAGTCGAGGTGGCGGTGCAGCTCCGCCCGGTCGAAGTGCAGCTCCACCAGCACGCGCGCGTTCTTGTACGGCGGGAAGTAGAAGTGGCCAGGGAAGAAGCCCGGCTCGGCCGGCACGCTCACCGCCTTGTTCCACAGCGGCACCGTCACACGCCACGTGAGCACCGAGGTCTTCTTGTCCTCCGACAGCAGGTAGATGCGGTCCTTCTCCCCGCCTCCGGGGCTGAGCACCTTGCCCTCGACGTGGATGGGATAGCGCGGCGTGCGATGCGCCGGCAGCGTCACCGTGGTGTCCGTCGTGCGCTCCACCAGGAGCGACATCTCCATGTCGAAGCCCGCGTCCGTGTTCTGCAACCCCGCGTGAGGCCCCTCCTCAAGCGACCGAGCCGAAAGCACCAGCTCCACCGAACGAAGGTCCTCCCCCATCCCCACCGCCGCGCGGCCCCACAGCGCGCCCTCCAGCCGGATGCCCGCGCCGGGACACACCGCGACGGTGGGGTAGTGGCGGAACGTGAGTCGCAGCCGTCGCTGGGGAACACGCAGTCGGGAGACCTCCAGCGTCTGCCGCTGCTCCACCTGGGAGACGATGGGCGTGCGCACCAGGTAGTCCTGATGGAGCCCCGCGACACCGACGGTCGCCGGGACCTCCAGCGTGGAGGACTGGAGCGCGGAGGCATTGAGGACGCGAGCCGCGTGCCGGGGCACGGGCGGCATCACCACCTCCACCCGCTCCACCTTCTCCCTCGACAGAGGCGCGGCCCTGGCCACGGGCGCCTTGCGGCCCAGGAACGCATAGCGGTCCTTCACGCTGTCATAGGTCCAGATGCCGCCCCGGCTCGCCGCCAGCCAGGCGACGAAGTCGTGGAAGCCCACGCCCGGCGCGTCCTCCCCCAGCGCGAGACAGATGAGAGGCCGCTTCTCGTCGAGCACGTCCCAGTCGCAGTCCAGCGCGAAGGCCCCCGCCGTGTGCTCCGTCAGCAGGGCCGCGAGCGTGGTGTCCGTGCGCAGCTCGGTGGGTCGGTGCTGACGCCAGAGCACCCGGGCGGCGTCCTCGAACTCCACCGTGTAGCGCCGGAAGCGCACCTCCGCCCCCGCCACCGGGCCGTGCGTCCGCGCCTCCAGTCCCCGGGCACGCGCCAGTCCATGGAGCTTGAGCGGCTCTGGAGGCGTCGTCGGAACGGGGTAGCCCCCCTTGATGATGGAGAGCTTCACGTCCAGGAGGTCCTGGGTGGAGAAGGCGGTGAAGAGGGCCGCGTCGTCCTTCTCCAGTCCGGTCCAGAAGCTCACCGAGGCGGTGAAGCCGTGCGGCAGGAGCTGGATGGAGAAGGCCTCCACCTGTCCCCCGGGAATGACGAACGTCTGCCCGCCCTGGGTCAGCGTGAGGGACAGCGCGAGTCGTTCCTGGAAAGCCATGCGTCCCGCGTGCACTTGCCCGTTCCGTGCCAGCCCCAAGCCGGCCCCGTGGCCCTGGAATCCGCCGCTCCGCGTCCTCGTTGCGGTCCATGGGGACGCAACCGCGTTCCACCGGCACGCATGGCGGGGCCCCACCTGGGTTGCTTACGACGCAGCGGCCTTGGTACGTGCCTTGCTCTCAGCCTCAACCCGGCGCGTGTCCGCGGGCTGTCTCCCGCATGAACCCCTTTGTCTGTCACGTGCCATGGGACGCGGATGAGCGGTTGGTGCGCCAGGTGGCTGCGGAGATGGACGCTGGCGGCGCTGCTGCTGGCGCAGGTGGCTCGCGCCCAGGAGCCAGCGGCCCTTCCAGCGTTCACCCTGGAGCGCCTGGAGGTGAATCCAGGCCCGGGTCCCCTGGCGACGGGCGGCGGCACCGTGCTCCGCGACGGTGAACTGCGGGTGATGGTGCTCGGTCACTACCAGCACGCGCCGCTGACCTTGAACGCCAAGGGGGAGAACATCCCCCTCTTGCGCAGTCGCTCGACGGCGGTGTTCGTCATGGGTTGGGGCCTGAGCTCCCGGCTCCAGCTCGACGTCCGGCTGCCCGTGCTGACCCAGCGCGAGGGTGATGACACGCTCTCACAGGGAGTGATTGCCCCCACGCGACATGGCGTCGGCGCTCCCCGCGTGGGAGCGCGCGTGGGCATCTTGCGCACGGAGGACGACGACTCCGTGGACCTGGCCGCCGACGTGGGGGTCTTCCTCCCCCTGGGCACGCAGGGCGCGCTGGCGCGCGAATCGGAGACGAGCCTCCTCGCGAAGATGATGGTGGGAGGAAGGCTGGGCACCAACTTCGCACCCTCCTTCGAGCTGGGCGTGCTGCTGCGCCCCACCGCGGTCATCCAGGTCCCCACGCTGGAGTCGCGTGAGCTGGGCAGCGAGCTTCGGATTGGCGCGGGGTTGATGACGGTGGGCTCGCCCCTGCGGGCGGAGCTGGCGCTCAACGCGGGCCTTTCCTGGAAGCAGGCGCGGGGCGCGGTGGAGCTGTTGGGAGGCGGGCGCTATGCGCCTCGGGAAGGCGTGGAGCTGTTCGCGCTCGCCGGCCTGGGCTTCGGCGCGGAGCCGGGCATCCCCCTCTTCCGGCTGCTCGCGGGCGTCTCCTTCTCGTACATGCTGGGTGAGGACTCGAGGCCGGACACGGACACGAGCATCGTCCACGAGTCGGTGCCCCTGCCCACGCCGACGAGGCGCGCGAGCGAGTTCCAGAGCGAGATGGGTTCGATGATTCCGGGCCCAGGAGAGATGTCGCCCATCGCGAACGTGTCGAGGGACCGCTTCGTGCTCGAGGGCAAGGTGTACTTCAGGTCGGGCAGCACGGAGCTGCCCGCCGAGTCCGCCGACCTGGACCGCGCCGTGGAGATGCTGCTCACGAATCCCGCGGTGAAGATGATGACGGTCGACGGTCATACGGATGACTCGACCGCGGAGACGTTCAATCCCCGCCTGGGCCGCGGTCGCGCCGAGGCGGTGTGGCGCTACCTCGTGGAACACGGGGTGGCCCCCAACAAGCTGCGGCTCCGGAGCTACGGCCCGGAACATCCCGCTCAAAGCAACAGCACCCCCGAGGGCCGAGAGCGAAACCGCCGGGTCGAGCTCCTCCTCATGCTGCCGACAACCCAGGAAGCCTCGCCATGAAAACATCGGGATGGATGCACCTTCTGACCTGCGCCCTGGCGCTGGTCGCGCTTCCCGCATTCGCCGAGGCGGATGTCTTCGGGCTCGGCGCCGGGCGTGACGAGACGCTGACCGTCCAGGCGCACGAGAGCCGGGTCATCAACAGCTATGCCGCGGTGACGGCGCCGCTGAACAAGGGAGACCACGAGCTTCGAGTCGACGCCGCCGAGGGCTTCGCGGCGGGTGACCTGGTGATGGTGTTGCAGACCGTGGGCGTCGGTCCCGTGCGGACCTCGTCCGTGGCCACGTTCACCTTTGGCCCTCGGGAGCAGAGCCCCGAGGGGGTCTGGGAGCTGGCGCGCGTGTCGCGGGTGCGCGGAGGCCTGCTGACGTTGACCCGGCCCCTGCTGAACGACTTCGTGCCCTTCTCCACGCAGGTCATCCGAGTCCCTGAGTACACGAGCGTCACCATCCATCCCACGGGCGAGCTGAAGGCCCGGAGCTGGAATGGGACCTCCGGTGGCGTAGTGGCCTTCCTGGCCTCCGGGACGCTGCACAACGGCGGCATCATCACCGCGAGCGGCGCGCTGCTGCGTCGGCAGCCCTTGGGGGATGGTGGTGTCGTCTTCTTCCGGGCGCGCAGGCTCACGGGCGCGGGACGCATCGAAGCCAATGGACAGGCGATGCCGTGGGACTTGGGCACCGAGGGCGGTGGCGAAGGAGGAAGCATCTCCGCGCGGCTCGTGGAGAGCGCCGAGTGCGAGGCGTTGATGGCCCAGGGCGGGCCCGGGACTCCCTCGGAGTCCTTCGGCATCGGCGAGGGGTTCGGCCCCGGAGCCGGTGGCAAGGTGCTGCTCCAGGCGGGCACGCTGACGGGCTGCCCTGTCCGCGTGACGGGCGGAGAGAACGCTTCCGGCAATGCCGGCACGAGTGTGGGTGAGCCGGGTGACGCCACGCTGGTGGAGCACGCGCTCATCATTCCGAGGACGCCGGCCATCACCACGCCCGGCGACGGCCAGTCGATGCTGGCTCCGACGCCGGTCATCACGGGCACGGGAGATCCCGGCGCCACGGTCTTCCTGCGCATGGGCAACGTGGAGCGCCCCGCCACGCCGGAGCAGGAGCTCCCCGCCACGCAGGTGGGGGCCTCTGGAGACTTCTCCGTCCGTGTGCCGAAGGACCTGGATGACGGCATCTACTCGCTCACCGCCCACGCCGAGTTCGAGGGGCTGAGCAGCCTTTCGAGTGACCCTGTCTATTTCACCGTGGAGGCCCTGGCGCCTCCCCTCGTGCCGGTGATTCTGACGCCGACCGAGGGCGCCGCCGTGGGCACCGCCGGTACGGGCTTCTCCGGCACCGCCGAGGCCGAGAGCACAGTGGATGTCCTGCTGGATGGCGTCCCCTACGCCAGCATCGAGGCGAGCGTCACCGGAACGTGGTCGCTGCCGACGGACCTTGAGCTCGAGGAGGGGGCTCATACGCTGACCGTCACCGCCACCGACGCGGACAGCGAGACGAGTCCCGTCGCGGAGCGCCACTTCACGGTGGACACGACAGCGCCCGCCGCTCCCACGATTACGACGCCTGCTTCGGGCGCCGTGGTGGGCACCGCCGGCACGGGCTTCTCCGGCACCGCCGAGAGCCTGAGCTCCGTGACGGTCCTCGTCGATGGCACCAGCGCCGGCACCACCCAGGCCTCCGCCACCGGGGCCTGGTCCCTTCCCACGAACACCTCGCTCGCCGAGGGCTCACGCACCATGAGCGTCACGGCCACCGACGCCGCTGGCAACACGAGCACCGCCGCGCAGCGCACCTTCACCGTGGACAAGACCGCTCCCACCCTTCCCACGATTACGACGCCTGCTTCGGGCGCCGTGGTGGGCACCGCCGGCACGGGCTTCTCCGGCACCGCCGAGAACCTGAGCTCCGTCACGGTCCTCGTCGATGGCACCAGCGTCGGCACCATTCAGGCCTCCGCCACCGGCGCCTGGTCCTTGCCCACGAACACCACGCTCGCCGAGGGATCGCGCACGATGAGCGTCACGGCCACCGACGCCGCCGGCAACACGAGCACCGCCGCGCAGCGCACCTTCACCGTGGACAAGACCGCTCCCACCCTTCCCACGATTACGACGCCTGCCTCGGGCGCCGTGGTGGGCGCCGCCGGCACGGGCTTCTCTGGCACCGCCGAGAATCTGAGCTCCGTCACGGTCCTCGTCGATGGCACCAGCGTCGGCACCATTCAGGCCTCCGCCACCGGCGCCTGGTCCTTGCCCACGAACACCTCGCTCGCCGAGGGCTCGCGCACGATGAGCGTCACGGCCACCGACGCCGCTGGCAACACGAGCACCGCCGCGCAGCGCACCTTCACCGTGGACAAGACCGCTCCCACCCTTCCCACGATTACGACGCCTGCCTCGGGCGCCGTGGTGGGCACCGCCGGCACGGGCTTCTCTG
>NZ_JAAIXY010000080.1 GCF_010894455.1 Myxococcus eversor
CTCTGGCTCACCGCTGCTCTCTTCGAGCAGATGGTTGCCACTCAGCCCGTTGCGCTTGCCGGTGTCCGCCAGGTGCTCGCCGGTGGTGACGTCCTTCCGCCGTCCCGCGTCCGCGAGCACCTCGCTCGCCTGCCCCCGGGCCACGTCCTCGTCAACGGCTACGGCCCCACCGAGAACACCACCTTCTCCGCTACTCACTCGCTGCGCCACGGGGACTCCGTCTCCCGCTCCGTCCCCATCGGCGCGCCTCTCTCCAACTCCTCCGCCTTCGTCCTCGACTCCTCCTTCCAGCCGGCTCCTCCGGGCGTCCCGGGAGAGCTCTTCGTCGGTGGCGACGGCCTGGCCTGGGGTTACCTCAACCGCGCGGACCTCACCGCTGAGCGCTTCGTCCCGCACCCCTTCAGCAGCACTCCTGGCTCTCGCCTCTACCGCACCGGCGACCGCGTCCGCTGGCTCGCCGATGGCACCCTTGAGTTCCTCGGCCGCTCCGACTTCCAGGTGAAGGTCCGCGGCTTCCGCATTGAGCTGGGCGAAGTCGAGGCCGCCGTCCGCCTCTTCTCCGGCATCCAGGAAGCCGTCGTCCTCGCTCGCGAGGATGTCCCCGGCGACAAGCGCCTCGTCGCCTACTTCACCTCCGCCGAATCCTCTGTCGACACCTCGGCTCTGCGCGCTTTCCTGCTCCAGCGACTGCCCGAGTACATGGTGCCGGCCGCTCTCGTCTCTCTCTCCGCTTTCCCGCTCTCCGCCAACGGCAAGCTCGACAGGAAGGCTCTCCCGCCTCCCGACTTCGCCGCCGCCACTTCTGGCGACGACTTCGCTCCGCCTTCCACTCCTACCCAGACGCGCCTCGCCTCCATCTTCGCCGACGTCCTCGGCCTGGAGCGCGTCAGCGTCCACGGCGACTTCTTCGAGTTGGGCGGACACTCCCTCCTCGCCACTCAAGTCGTCTCTCGCATCCGCTCCACCTTCGACGTTGAGTTGCCCCTCGGTGAGCTCTTCTCCTCGCCCACCGTCGCGCTTCTCTCTGAGCGGCTGGAG
>NZ_JAAIXY010000081.1 GCF_010894455.1 Myxococcus eversor
CTCGTCGAGGAGGCCGCTGAGGCACTGGCGCATGCACCCGCCCTGGCCCCGGTCAGTGGAATCTCCGCCCGCAACCTCGCCTATATCGACTTCACCTCGGGCTCCACAGGCCGCCCCAAGGGCGTCTGCATCGAGCACGCCTCCGTGCTGCGCACCGTCCTGGACGTGCGCTACGCCGACGTCGGCGCCCAGCACTCCTTCCTCCTCATCGCCCCCATCTCCTTCGACGCCTCCACCCTCGAAGTCTGGGGGCCGCTGCTCAATGGCGGCCGCCTCGTCGTCTTCCCTCCCCACTCCCCCAGCGACTTGCGGGAGCTGGCCGCCGTCCTCCAGCACCACTCCATCTCCACCCTTCACCTCACCTCGGGCCTCTTCACCCAGATGGTGGATGGCAACCTCGAGGGGCTGCGTGGCGTGCGCCAACTGCTCACCGGCGGCGACGTCGTCTCCTCGCCCCACGTGCGTCGCGTCATCGAGCACCTGCGCATTCCAGTCACCGCCTGTTACGGCCCCACCGAGGGCACTCTCTTCACCTCATGCTTCCGCATGACGGAGGCCTCACAGGTACCGGCCTCCATCCCCATCGGCACGCCCATCTCCTGTACCCAGGTGTACCTGCTGGACGGCTACCTGCAGCCGGTGCCTCCGGGCACTCCGGGCGAGCTGTACGTCTCCGGTGACGGCCTGGCGCGTGGCTACCTCCAGCACCCCGCGCTCACCGCCGAGCGCTTCCTGCCCAACCCCTTCAGCTCCACCCCCGGTGCCCGCCTCTACCGCACCGGAGACCTGGCCCGGCACCGCGCTGACGGTGTGCTGGAGTTCCTGGGCCGCGCCGACTTCCAGGTGAAGATTCGCGGCTTCCGCATCGAGCCAGGCGAGGTGGAGGCCGCGCTGCTGGCCCACCCCGAGGTGCG
>NZ_JAAIXY010000082.1 GCF_010894455.1 Myxococcus eversor
TCGACTCCGCCTCCATCACTCGCCTGGTGGAGCACTTGCGGACGCTGCTGCGCTCCGCTCTCGCTCAGCCCTCTCTCCCCGTCTCCTCTCTGTCGATGATGGACGAGGCCGAGCAGTCGCGAGTGCTCGTGGAATGGAATGCCACCACCGCCGACTTCCCGGCCGACGCGTGCGTGCACCAGCTCTTCAGCGCCCAGGCTTCTCGCACTCCCGAGGCCCTGGCGGCGGTCAGTGATTCCGGCTCGCTCACCTATGGGCAGTTGGAGGCGCGTTCCTCCCGGCTTGCTTCGCACCTGGCGTCCCTGGGCGTGAAGCCCGGGACTCTCGTTGCCCTCTGCATGGAGCGCTCGCTGGAGCTGCCGGTGGCGCTGCTGGGCATCCTCAAAGCCGGCGCCGCCTACGTGCCTCTGGACCCCAGCTACCCGCGCGAGCGGCTCACCTTCATGCTGCGCGACTCCGCCGCGCCAGTGCTTCTCACCCAGCACTCGCTGCGCTCATTGCTGCCCGACGGCCCCGCTGTCATCTGCATCGATGCTCAGGAAGATGCTTTCTCCGGCACGGCCTCACCGGCATCCGTCTCCGGTGCCGAGCACCCGGCTTACGTCATCTACACCTCCGGCAGCACCGGCCAGCCCAAGGGCACCGTCGTCTCCCACCGCGCCTTGGCCAACCATATGGCCTGGCTGCTCTCCACCTTCGGCCTGACGGCCGCGGACCGCGTGCTGCAGAAGACGCCGTTGAGCTTCGATGCTTCCGTCTGGGAGTGCTGGGCTCCGCTGCTGGTGGGCGCTCCCCTCG
>NZ_JAAIXY010000083.1 GCF_010894455.1 Myxococcus eversor
TGTTGCGAGGCGAGCTGGTTGATGGACGAGCAATCCGCCTGGTTGATGGGCATCACCGAGCGCGAGCGTGAGCGAGCGCGCTCGGAGATGGGAGCGGCCTACTGATTGGCGGAGTCGGTGTCGAGCACGCGTGCGAGTACGTCGCGCTCGACGAGCTTTTTCTTGCGACGCGCGGCCTCGCGAAGCGCGGTGGTCGCGAGCCGGTCGATGTCGCGGTGAGCACCTGAGGCGGCCTCGTGGAGCATCGCCATCGCGTCGGAGGCGAAGAGCTCTCGCTCGCAGCCCGCGTTCTTCAGGCGCAGGCGGAGGTACTCCGCGGTGTCATCGGGCCCAAGCGCGTCGATGGTGAGGCGGCGTGCGAGGCGGGAGGCGAGGCTGCGGTTACGGCGCATCGCGAGCCGCGAGTCGAGCTCGGGCAGGCCGACGAGGATGAGGGAGAGGAGCGCCTTGGAGTCCCACTGGTAGTTGAGGAGGATGTGGAGGTGGTCGAGCACGTCCTGGTGGAGCAGGTGCGCCTCGTCGAGGAGGAAGACGGGGTGGATGCGCTCGCGACCGAGGTCCTCCACGTGGCTGGACACGGCGTAGAAAACCGAGGCCGCGGTGGCGGACGGTGTGAGCCCGAGGGCCAGACACAGCTGGCGATAGAAGTCGCGGCGGCCCAGCGTGGCGTTGTGACAGTAGGTGAGGCGGAAGCCCGCCTGGGGCAGCCGGTGGCGGAGCGCGCGCAGGACGCACGTCTTGCCGACGCCGGGCTCGCCCACCAGCATGACGCTCTGCCGCTCGC
>NZ_JAAIXY010000084.1 GCF_010894455.1 Myxococcus eversor
CCGAAGGGCGTGATGATTCAGCACGCCTCCGTGATGAACCTGCGTGCGGCCCTCGCGTCCACGGCCCTCGCCGGTCTTCAGGGTCCGCTGCGAGTCAGCCTCAACGCCCCGCTGGCCTTCGACGCGTCTGTCCAGCAACTCGTCCAGCTCTCCGATGGCCACACCTTGTGCGTGGTGCCCCAGGCCATCCGTCAAGACGCGGCCCTCCTGGTGAACTGGGTGGAGCAGCACCACGTCGACGTACTCGACTGCGCGCCTTCTCACCTCCGCGTGCTGCTCGGAGAAGGACTGGCCTCACGTCGCGCCCTGCGCATCCTCGTCGGAGGAGAAGCGGTAGATGACGCGCTCTGGGAGAAGCTCGCCACCCACCCTCACATCACCGCCTTCAACGTCTACGGGCCCACCGAGTGCACGGTGGACTCCACGGCCCGCGCGGTGCGAGGCGCGCCGCGTCCTTCGCTCGGCACGCCGCTGGCGAATGTGCGGGCATACGTCCTGGATGCCCACCTCCAGCCCGTCCCCGTCGGTGTCCCCGGAGAGCTGTTCCTGGCTGGTGACGGCGTGGCGCGTGGCTACCTCGCGCGCCCGTCCCTCACCGCGGAGCGCTTCCTTCCCAATCCGTTCAGCTCCGTCCCCGGCGCGCGCATGTACCGCACGGGGGACAAAGTCCGCTGGCTGCCAACCGGAGAGCTCGCGTTCATCGGTCGCCTCGACTTCCA
>NZ_JAAIXY010000085.1 GCF_010894455.1 Myxococcus eversor
TCCTGGATGCCGGAGAAGAGGCGGACGGCGGCCTCGACTTCGCCCAGCTCAATGCGGAAGCCGCGCACCTTCACCTGGAAGTCGGAGCGGCCGAGGAACTCGAGAGAGCCGTTGGCGAGCCAGCGGACGCGGTCGCCGGTGCGGTAGAGGCGAGCACCCGGTGAAGAAGAGAAGGGGTGCGGGACGAAGCGCTCAGCGGTGAGGTCCGCGCGGTTGAGATAGCCCCAGGCGAGGCCGTCACCACCGACGAAGAGCTCTCCCGGGACGCCGGGAGGAGTCGGCAGGAAGGAGGAGTCGAGGACGAAGGCGGAGGAGTTGGAGAGAGGCGCGCCGATGGGGACGGAGCGAGAGACGAAGTCGCCGTGGCGCAGCGAATGAGTGGCCGAGAAGGTGGTGTTCTCGGTGGGGCCGTAGCCGTTGACGAGGACGTGGCCCGAAGGGATGCGAGCGAGGTGCTCGCGGACGCGGGAGGGCGGGAGGACGTCGCCACCGGCGAGGACCTGGCGCACCCCAGCGAGCGCAACGGGCTGGGTGGCGACCATCTGCTCGAAGAGGGCAGCGGTGAGCCAGAGCGAGGTGATGCCCTCGCGGACGAGCAGCGAGCCCAGCTCTTCCAAAGACAGCGAGTGAGGAGGAGCGAGGACGAGCTTGGAGCCGTGGAGGAGGGCGCCCCAGATTTCGAGGGTGGAGGCGTCGAAGGCGACGGGGG
>NZ_JAAIXY010000086.1 GCF_010894455.1 Myxococcus eversor
CCAGTTCCTCGTCTCCTGGAACGACACCTCACGCGAGTCGCATGCCGTCACCACCATGCACGGCCCCTTCGAGGCCCAGGTGCTTCGTACCCCTGACGCCATCGCCATCTCCGACGGCGCCCGCTCCCTCACCTACGCGGCCCTGGATGCACGCGCCAACCAACTCGCTCGTCACCTCGCCTCTCGTGGCGTGACTCCAGGCCTCGCCGTCGGCATCTGCCTCGACAAGTCCCTCGACATGGCCGTCGCCGTCCTCGCCACCCTCAAGGCCGGCGCCTTCTACGTCGCTCTCGACCCCAACTACCCCGCAGAGCGCCTCGCCTTCATGCTCGCGGACACCCGCGCCCCCGTCGTCCTCACCCACTCCCAGCTCGCCTCCGTCCTTCCCGCGAGCACCGACGCGCGCTTCGTCCTCGTCGACTCCGAGGCCGACTCCATCTCCCGCCAGTCCTCTCAGGCGCCTTCCGTCCTCGTCTCCACCGAGGACATCGCCTACGTCATCTACACCTCCGGCTCCACGGGCATCCCCAAGGGCATCGTCATGCCCCACCGTGCCCTGAGCTTCCTCCTCTCCTGGCAGATTCGTCAGTCTCCCAACCCCCGCGCGGTGACGCTCCAGTTCGCCTCCCTCAACTTCGACGTCTCCATCCAGGAGCTCTTCGCTTCCTGGTGGGTCGGCGCCCA
>NZ_JAAIXY010000087.1 GCF_010894455.1 Myxococcus eversor
TCGACTCCGCCTCCATCACTCGCCTGGTGGAGCACTTGCGGACGCTGCTGCGCTCCGCTCTCGCTCAGCCCTCTCTCCCCGTCTCCTCTCTGTCGATGATGGACGAGGCCGAGCAGTCGCGAGTGCTGGTGGAGTGGAATGCCACCACTGCCGACTTCCCGGCCGACGCGTGCGTGCACCAGCTCTTCAGCGCCCAGGCTTCTCGCACTCCCGAGGCTCTCGCGGCGGTCAGTGATTCCGGCTCGCTCACCTATGGGCAGTTGGAGGCGCGTTCCTCCCGGCTTGCTTCGCACCTGGCGTCCCTGGGCGTGAAACCTAGGACTCTCGTTGCCCTCTGCATGGAGCGCTCGCTGGAGCTTCCGGTGGCGCTGCTGGGCATCCTCAAGGCCGGCGCCGCCTACGTGCCTCTGGACCCCAGCTACCCGCGCGAGCGGCTGGCCTTCATGCTGCGCGACTCCGCCGCGCCAGTGCTTCTCACCCAGCACTCGCTGCGCTCATTGCTGCCCGACGGCCCCGCTGTCATTTGCATCGATGGTCAGGAGGATGCTTTCTCCGGCACGGCCTCACCGGCATCCGTCTCCGGTGCCGAGCACCCGGCTTACGTCATCTACACCTCCGGCAGCACTGGCCAGCCCAAGGGCACCGTCGTCTCCCACCGTGCCC
>NZ_JAAIXY010000088.1 GCF_010894455.1 Myxococcus eversor
TCGGGTCCGTGGGGACGTAGGCCCCACCGGCCTTGAGGATGGCGAAGAGGGCGACGAGCGCGTCGGCGCCACGCTCCATGCAGAGGGCGACGCGGACCTCGGGCCCGACTCCGCGCGAGCGCAGCCAATGCGCCAGCCTGTTGACGCGGCGGTTGAAGAGGTCGAAGGAGAGCGACCCGCTGTCGTCGAGGACCGCCAGTGCATCGGGCGTGCGCGCGGCCTGGGCTTCGATTCGCTCGTGCAGCGCACCTTCCCAGGGCAGCTCCCGGTGAGTGTTGTTCCAGTTCGTCAGCACCTGCGCGCGCTCGGCGACGGGCATCAGCGGCAGCTCGCCGACGTGCGCCTCTGGAGCGTGGATGACGGCTTCAATCAGCGTGGCGAAGTGCCCGGCCATACGAGTGATGGTGCGCTCTTCGAACAAGTCAGTCCGATAGGTGAATGCGCCGGAGAGGCCCTCCGGCGTTTCGGCGAGCGACAGCGTCAGGTCGAAGTGGGTGGACCGGACGTCGGGTGCGACGGCTGCGACGCTCAGCGCCTCGGCGCCTTGCCCGGCCTCCAGCGCACCCGTGGGGGTGTTC
>NZ_JAAIXY010000089.1 GCF_010894455.1 Myxococcus eversor
CCCAGCGTGGCGTTGTGACAGTAGGTGAGGCGGAAGCCCGCCTGGGGCAGCCGGTGGCGGAGCGCGCGCAGGACGCACGTCTTGCCGACGCCGGGCTCGCCCACCAGCATGACGCTCTGCCGCTCGCTGTTGCCGAGCACGCTTTTGGATGGTTCCACGGCGTTCCACGGACCGGCTCGTTGATGGGCACCTCCAGCAAGCGCGCGAAACCACTGGAGTCCATCACGAACGTGCGCGGCCGGGTGTCACCGCCGATGATGGCCTCTTCTTGAGGCGATTCCCCTTGGGGAATCGACGGTTGCAGCTTGAGCCGGAGCACGAGGCGGCTCAAGGCTGCCCGGAGGGCACCGCCGCCAGGCGGCCGTAGGGCCTTGAACCGACTCGGGATTCCGGCGTCCATCATCCAGCCGGCTCACCCGTCCATCAACAAGCGTGCTCGGCAACACTCGCGTACGGCCTCGCAGAGTTGCTCGACGAGGTCCGTCTTGGAAGCTGGCAGCCAGAGGTCCGCGTCGGCAATCTCCTTGGAGAAGGGCGCATCGCAGAAGCCGAAGTGGGTGACGTAGGCGGGC
>NZ_JAAIXY010000008.1:0-382436 GCF_010894455.1 Myxococcus eversor
GCGGGAAACCGCGTGGGAGAGTAGGTCGCTGCCGGATTCTTTTTGAGAGAAGCCCTCGTCGCCTCGTGCGACGGGGGCTTTTCCTTTTGCGGGCTACGGAGTCCCCCTGCCTCGACGGCGGGGTGCCTGGGCCCAGCCAGGGCGGTCTTCACGGCTCGCCGCGGGCCGTGTGGGGACTCGAGGCGCCTCTTTCGTGCCGGTGGGGCCCGCGCCTAGCTTTCAGGGCACCCGCAGCACCACCTTGCCCACCGTCGCGCGTGACTCGAGCTGCTGGTGCGCCCGCACCGCCTCTCCCAGCCCCACCACCAAGCCCAGCGTCACCCGCAGCTGCCCTTTCCCCAATGCCTGGCCCAAGGCCTCTCGCGCCTGGCGCTGCAGGGCCGGTGGGTGCGGCGTGCGCAGCCAGTAGGCACTGATCTTCAATGACCTAGCATACAGCGCCTCCACGTTCACGAGGGGCGGGTGTCCACTCGCGCTTCCGTAGGCCACCAGGTGACCGAAGGGGGCGAGAGACTCGAGGCTGCTTTCCCAGGTGCTGGCTCCAACGGAATCCAGCACCACTCCCGCGGCCTCGCTTCCCAGAATCCTGGGCAACGGTGACTTCGCGTCGTACAGGCCACGACGACGCTCCGTGTCCGCGAAGTTCACTCCCGCCGCCTTCACTCGAATGCGGACCTCACCGGGACCTGGCGTCGGCTCGGGCACGTCGTCCAGGCGCAGGACCTCCGGCCCCCCTACCTTGTGATAGCGAATGGCTTTCATGCGGAGCCTCCTAACGGCGGACCTTGCTTCATGCCGCCGCTCTCACCGCACGGCGCTCTGGGCCGTCACACGTGAACGGGGTGCTATCTGCATTCCGCCCAGCGACGGCAGGTCCGTTGAGGCTGTCGGTGTTCCGTTGACGTTGGTTCACTGCGCGGAAAAAGCGACGGAATGACGGAAGGAACCTCTCGTGTGACTGGCCTCGCTCCGCCTGGCTTGCTTGAGTGGGTGGCCCCCCTCAGGCAGAGGAGCCTCCCGCATGAAGCTGCTTCGTCCCTCGCTCGGTGTTCTGCTCGCGGCTGGATTCTTCGTCGCGCCCATGAGCTCGGAAGCCGCCACGGTCCGTGTCGGTCTCGGAGCCGACTACTGGATTGACCAGAGCGCGGCCTTCAGCTTCCTGCTCGGTGTGGAAGGCCGAATCGCGGGGCCTGTCTCCGTTGGCGCCCGCTTCGGCGCGTCACTCATCACCGATGGCAATGACGTGGGCATCCCCCTGGACCTCGTCATTCGCGCCAACATCGCCAGCGCGAAAATCTACGTGGAGGGGCTCGTCGGCCCCTGGATTGTCATCGACCGGGGAGACGCACTCCGAGCCCACGCGGCCTTCGGCTTCGGCCTGCAGGGAAAGGCGGCCAGCATCGGCGTCGAGGTGGGCTACCTGGACCCCGACCCCGTCATCGGCCTGCGCCTGGCCTACAAGTTCTGAGGCCTCAGTAGTGGGGCGGACGCTCGTGCTGCCGGGAATCCACCAGCCCGGGCTCCGCCTCCAGCTTCTTCTTCAGGATGTCCAGCTCCACCCGCAGCGCCTCGATGACACGCTGCTGCTGATAGAGCACGTCGCTCAGCTCCTGCAGCGTCTCCTGCTGCTGCATGTAGCGGATCTCCAGCTCGGCGATGCGCTTCTCGTCCATGGGGCCTACCCTTACCCTGGAGAAGCCCTCGTCGTCCCCCCTCGCCACACGCTCCCGTCTCGCCATGAACGTCCAGGAACACCTCCAGCGGGCTCGAGACCTCCTCGCTCGCGGGCAACCCGAGCTGGCGGAGTCCGCCCTCGGTGATGCCATCGACGCCTCCGTCGCCGCGGACGACCTCATCCTGCTGACCCGTGCCCGCTTCGCGCTCGGAGAGTTCCTCTTCCAGCAGCAGCGCGATGACGAGGCGCTTGCCTACCTCCAGGCCGTCGTCCGCACCGAGCGGGTCGACGGCGCGGTGGACTCCGAGGTCAAGGCCTCCGCGCGGATGCTTCGTCAGATTCGAGGCACCGAGCCTCGGTGACGGCTCGATGTATCGCCTCGGGGCGATGTCGTAAGGCTGGGGGAGCCGAGCCTCGGTGACGCGCTCGATGTCTCGGCTCAGGGGAGATGCTGCGTGACTGGAGGAACCGAGCCTCGGCAACCGGCTCGATGTATCGGCATCAGGGGATGCTGCATGACTGGCGGATCAGCTCCATCCGCCCCGAGAAGCGTCGCTCCAGGTCCATCCGCGTCAGTCGTGCTTCGTCAATGAGCCTGGCTTGAAGTTGAAGCGCGCAGAGCGCCGCGAGGGACTTGGGGCTCGACAGGTCCAGCCGGTCCGCCTGTCTCAAGGCTTCCTGCGCGGCCTCGACGTCCCCCACGCGGAACAAAGCCAGGCCCAGCTCGTAGTACGCCAATGAGAGCCTCGGGTCCTCCTGCGTGGCCTTGCGGAACACCGCCACCGCCTCGCTGTCCTTCCGGTCCGCGCTCAACACCAGCCCCTGCTCCACCAGCAGCCGCGCTCGCGGCACCTTCCCCTGCAACCCCGCGAGCACCGCCAGGGCCTCCGTGGGCCGCTCGGCCGCGCTCAAGAGCCGCGCATACCGCAAGCCGATGAGCGGGTCCGCCGGCGCCTTGCCATGCGCGACGCCCATCGCCTCCGCGGCTCCCACCGTGTCTCCACTCTTCTCCTTCAACTCCGCTCGCAAGACCTCCGGCCTCGGGTCTCCCGGTGCCACCTGCGCGGCCCGCTCCAGCGAGGTGCGGACGCACCGCTCCATCCGCTCCGCGTCACAGATTCGCGCGAGCAACAACTGCGTCTCCACCGCCGCCGGCTCGCGTCGCTCCGCCTCCTGCGCCAGCTCGCGCGCCTCGGCGGGCGCTCCGGCCAGGAGCAACTCGGCTGCTTCACGCAGCTCGGCGGGGGTCGCCTTCGGGTGCGCTCGCAGCGGGAGCAGCAGCTTCACCCGCGTGTCCACCCCCTGCGTCACCCGCGCGATGGCCAGCTCCTGCTCCGGCATGTTCCTGGGCAGCAGGAGCGGGATGAGGTGGAGCAGGACCGCCACGGCGCAGACGACCCCCATGCCGCGCAGACCCCGATGACGCCTGGGCGACGGCCTGGCCAAGTTGTCCACATGCCCCTCGCGCGCGTCTTCCACCGGCGCTGGCTGCTCGGCTTCCATCCTCCGCACCTCTTCATCTCCCCGGGCAGGCGCCGCCGCTCACACCGCGCGAAGTCTCGTCCGAAGACCCCTCGGCAACTCCACCCCGCAGCTCCAGCACAGCTCGAAGTTGCCGGGGTTCTCCTCGCGACAGCCGGGGCACTCCACCGTGCGCGACGCTTCCTCTTCGTCCTTCTTCAGCTCCGCCACCACGCCCTGGGCGTGCTCCACGTCGCCGGGCAGCAGCCATAGCTCCACCCACGTCTCACCGCTCGGAATCTCTCCGCTCAGTGGCACGAGGGCCTCGCCACGCACCTCCACGGACATTCCCTCGGCTTCCAGCGTTCCCGCCAGCAACCGCGCCTCTCCTACCGTGCGGTGCACGGAGAACCGCACTCGCGTCATGTCTCCCTCTTCACAGAACGCGAGGCACTCGGCAACCACACCTGCCTTCCTCCTCGTGCCTCCACTCACCGCTGCCTGCTCGTCTGCTTATTGTTCATGCTTTGTCACAAGTGGCGCGGAAGCAGATCTCCCCGCCTCCCCCGTGTTTGCCTTTCACCGCGCGTCCAGGTGAAGATCAGCACCGACAGACTGTCGGCTCGAGAGCCTCCCCCCGCTCCTGTCATCCGGTGTGTGAAGCCTTTGTCCAGGAAGCGAGACGCCGTCCGATGCGTGCGCACGCTCTCCATATCAGTACGTCCGCCTTCGGGCGCCCGGTGTGGGCCCGACATGGCGTGGCCGTACTCTGCGCGGGCGCCGCCTGGGCCGTCCCGTGGCTGCTGGGGCCCCTCCCGACGTCCCTGGGGGTCCTCCTCTCCATCGCCGCGGTCCTCGTCGCCGCGCTCGTCGGTGGCGCCGGCCCCGCGTGGGTGGCCACGTTGCTGGGCTCGTTCGCCGTTGTCTCCCATACCTCCGCGAATCCCGTCGCCACCGCCGTCCTGGAGATCGCCCTGTTCCTCTCCGTCGGCGGGCTCGTCGCCCTCCTGGCGGGACGGCGTTCGAATGGAACCGTGGCGCCTCCCGGAGAGCCGCTGGAGGCCCGCCTGCTGAGAAGCCTTGGCGACGCGGTCCTCGCCACGGATGCCCATGGCGTCGTGCGCTACCTCAATCCCGCCGCCGCTCAACTGCTCCAATGTCCGGAACAAGAAGCCATCGGCGCGCCGCTGTCCCAGGTGCTGCGCTCCCGCCCCGAGTCCGGCTCCTTCCCCACCATCCGCCCCCCCACGCCGCTCGCGACCTGGTCCCAGTGGCCCCGCGCCCTGAAGCGACGTGACGGGGGGGAGCTGCCCATCGAGGAGTGCATCGCCCCACTCAAGGGCCGCGACGGCGAGGACCCCGGCGCGGTGTGGATGTTCCGCGATGCGACGTCACGCCGGCAGCTCGAACTGGAGCGCTCTCGGTTGCTCGAACGCGAACACGCCGCCTTGGGAGAAGCCCAGGCGCAGCGCGAGCGCATGGAGTCCCTCTTCACGCAGACTCCCGCCGCCATCGCCGTCTTCCAGGGTCCCGACCACGTCTGTTCGCTGCTCAACCCCCAGGCGCGCGCCCTGCTGGATGTCGACGGTGGCGCCATCGGCAAGCCCCTGCGCGACGTCCAGCCGGCCATGGACCCGGGCATGCTGAGCCTCCTCGATGAGGTCTACCTCGAAGGGCGGCCCTTCTCCGGACGTGAAGTGCCCCTGGCGTCGACCTCTCCCTATGTCACCCCCGCGCTCTCCCGACAGCAGCGGTTCCATGACTTCACCTGGCAACCCTGGCGTGATGCTCGCGGAGTCATCCAGGGCGTCATGGCCGTGGCCGTGGAAGTCACGGGGCTGGTCGTGGCTCGACGCGCCGCCGAAGACCTGGCTCGTGACCTGCGCGAGGCCGTCCAGGCCCGTGACGAGTTCCTCTCCATCGCCAGCCATGAGCTGCGCACGCCCATCACCTCCGTCCAACTCCAACTCCAGTTCCTCCTGCGCGCCGCTCCCGCGACGGACCCCGAGGGCGCCGTGTCGCTCGTGCACCGCCGCGTCGAGAGCACGCTGCGCTCCATGACGCAGCTCCATCAGCTCGTCTCGACGTTGCTCGACGTGTCTCGCATCCGCGCGGGACGGTTGGACCTGCGTCGCGAGCCGGTGGACCTGTCCTCCCTCACGCAGGACCTGGTCTCCCGAGTCCAGGAGGATGCCGCGGGTGCGCGGTGCTCGCTGCGCCTCATGGTGGACGAGCCCCTGGTGGGCTCCTGGGACCGCGTGCGCGTGGAGCAGGTCATCACCAACCTGCTCTCCAATGCCTTCAAGTACGGCGCGCAGCGGCCCGTGGAGGTCCACGTCACCCGCGAAGGAGACTTCGCGCGGCTGTGCGTGAAGGACCACGGCATCGGCATCGCTCCCGAGGACCAGGCCCGCATCTTCCACCGCTTCGAGCGCGCCGTGTCCCAACGCCACTACAGCGGCTTCGGCCTGGGCCTGTGGATTGTCCGGCAGATTGTCGAGGCCCTCCACGGCGACATCCGCGTGGAGAGCCGACCCGACGCCGGCTCCTCCTTCATCGTCCGGTTGCCCCTGGAGAGCGCCGCCACCGTCGACGCCTCCGCGTGAGGCGCTACTCCTCCTGTCGAAGCTGATGCGGCAGCACCACGTGCGCGTGCCGTGGGGCCCGGGCGTGCAGTTCGCTCGTCAGCAGCGCGTCCAGCTCGCCGAGCAGCGCGTCGTAGTGCGGTCCCGCTCCGCGCGCGGGCAGTCGCTCCGCGGCCAGGCGGACCCGAGGGGACTCCTCGTCCTCGAACGCGAGCGTCACCGCGAGGCCGTCCGGCCCTCCCGCCTGGGGGACCAGCACCGCGGGCGCCGGCTGCCGCGTCGCTTCCTCGAGGAGGGGCCCGAGGCTCCGCGCCTCGTGGGGCGTCAGGTCTCGCTCCGACACCACCTCTCCCTGCTCCAGGACCCACAGGTGCTTGAGTCCTTCCACCTTCAGTGCCTGGGCCGCCGTGTTCGTCCGGCCGCTGCGCTCATAGGTCATCGTCCTCATCACGCCCATCACCTCCGTGGATGGGAGGTAGGCACTCGGGCGCGCATCGCCATCCCCGCACGTGCGAACGGAGGCCCGCAACGCGGGGCACCCACCGCGCGGACGTACGCTTCAGGACAGCGTGGCGAGCCCGTCGGTCGAGTGCTCCCTCGCGAGCCACTCTCTACGGTGCGTCCCGCTCGAGCACTCCTTACTCGAGCATCTGGAGGCCTCGCCCATGGGCAACAAGGGAAGTGGCAAGACGCCGAGCGCGAATGACCAGCGCTCCGACTCGAAGAATCCCAACAACCCCTCGCAGAAGTCCGCGCAGGACAACCGCTCCAACACGATGAACCCGAACCACGGAGGCAGCAAGAACCCGCCGTCCACCACGCCGGGTGGCTCGTCCAGCGGCGGCGGACGTCCGGACCCCTCGAAGCACTGAAGTCCGTTTTCGCCCAAACGTCATCCCATCTCCGGCCGGACCAGAGCACCGGAGATGGAATGACGGAAGCTCAGCTCAGCGGGACTTGGGCGAGCACTCGCCCTCGCCCCGGAAGTGGCCGGCCGTGCGCACCAGCGCCGTGACGAAGTCGCGCAGGTTGCGCACGTTGCCCGCGCCCCCCGTGCCGTACTGCTCCGCCGGCAGCTCCGTGAGGTCCACCGCCGCCAGTTCCTCCAGGGTCACCACGCCGTCCGCCCCGGCGATGCCCAGCTTGTCCGCCGCCGCCATCGCGTCGAAGCGCATCTTCGCGTCCGGCGACTGCAGGTCATCGAAGAAGAGGTGGTCGCCGTGGATGGTGAGCTGCACCGTCTCCTCGCCGTCCTTGGGCACCGTCACGCCCGCGCCCAGCTCCGGGCTCTCGCAGTGCTCGTAGAGGGTGTTCGTCGTGAAACCCCAGTCGAACTGCTTCGTCACGCCGCCCTTCGTCGCGGTGCCCACCACGCGCACGCTGAGGCCATCCGTCTTCATCCGCTCGACGTCCGCCGCGTCCGCGTTGCCCGTCACCGCGCTCGCCACCGGCGCAATCGCGTAGCTGATGCGGTCCCACTCCTTCGCGTCCAGGTCCTTGAAGGACTCCACCACCACGGGCCCCGGCTTGTGCACGTCGAACACACGGGCCTGCGACTGCTGCGCGGCCACCTCGTCGTGCGTCTCCACCTTGACCTCGCTCAGCACCACGACGAACTTCTGGAAGCGCACCGTCCAGCCATCGACGAAGCCCGCCTCCTCGCCCACCGCGGCGGGAATCTCCTTCTCGATGAAGTCCTCGCCGTAGGTGGTGAACGTCACGTTGCCCGTGCCATCGCTGCACGCGACGAGCCCCAGGCACGACAACCCCAGCATCCAGTTCCTCATTGCATGGCTCCTTCTTCCCACGTCACCACGTAGGCGGTTGTGTCTTCCACGCCGCGCAGCAGCGCATTGCGCGCCTGACTGTCGGCGGGGAAGGTGTAGACGCCATCCGCGTCCGGGTCGGTCGCGGTGGCGAAGTCGATGCGGTCCAGCCACTTCCTCAGGTCCACGGTGAGGCGTACCCGGCCCGTCTCCATCCCGAGGGACTTCTCGAAGCGTACGCCGGCCACCGGCTTGGGCAGGTCCGCGTTCACATCGAAACGCACCTGGCCTCCATCCGGATTCGTCGCCGTGCCGACCACTCGCACCGCGTGGCCTTGCAATGCGCCCTGCGTCTCCATGGGTGTCGTGAGCGTCAGCTCCAGCGAGCCGTACTCTCCCGTCACCGCGCTCGCCGTGCCCAGGACGCTGACCGCGCCGAGCAGGTCCACTGTGTGCGTCTCCAGCAGTTCGCCCAGCGCGTCGCCCGGTATGTAGTGGCCCGGGTGTGCGTGCGCCGTGCCGCCGATGAGCGAGTACCAGTCGAAGCGCGGGGTGGGGCGGCTCGACAGCAACACGCGGCCCTCGAAGAAACGCACCGGGCCCACGGAGACGTGCGCGGAGTCGAGGACGATGCGCCACCCGCGCTCATTGCGCTCCTCCGACAACGTCGTCGCCGTCACCTCCACGGGGAAGGCGCGCCGCTCCGCCTCGCTGCCACAGCCGAAGAACGACAGAGAGGACGCGGCGGCAACGGCCAATGCGCCTCTCAGCATGTTTCTGCGCTTCATAGATGGACCTCCAAGGTGAGCGAGGCCATCCGAGGCGACCCCGCGGTGAAATGTCTGGCTGGCACGAGGCTGGCCGGGGCGCTCGGGTTGAAGCGCGAGCTGTAGACGAACTCGCCATCCCTCCAGCGCGAGTCGAGGAGGTTGCGCACCTCCAGACGCAAGCCCAGCTCCCCTCGACGCAGCGCCATCTCCGCGTCCGCGAGGAACACCGCCTGGCTGCGCTCGTCGAAGGGCAGCGGACGTGGACCCAGGAACGTCAGGCCCGTGCCGATGGAGAACAGGGTGCCTTCGCCTCCCAGCCACTCCACCGGCCGCTCCCAGCCGACATCCGCCCTGGCGACGAGCGGCGCGAAGTAGGGCAAGAGCGTGTCCGTCGCCGTCACGTACGCGTGCGCCACGGTGCCGCTCAGCGCCGCGACGAAGCCGGGCAGGGGACGCGCCTGGAGCGAGGCCGTCACCCCCGAGCGCAACGTTTCGCCCGTGTACACGGTGGTGCCCACCGTGTGGTCGAAGAAGAAGTCGTTCTCCACCTGCGAGCCGAAGGCGCTGAGCTGCGCGGCCCATCGCTCGCCGTCCTTCCTCGCTCCTAATTCCGCGCCGTGCACGGAGACGAAGGGGGCTCGCTCTCCTTCGGAGAGGCTTCGCGCCTGGGGAGAGCGGAAGCCGTCTCCATAGCTGGCGAAGAACCTCCACGACTCCGCGCCATCGGACAGCGCGTACTCCAGGCCCGCCTTCGCGCCCAGGTGCATGCCGAAGGCACTGCGCGAATAGCCCTGCCCGTCGTAGAAACGCGGGTCCCGGAACGCGAGCGCGTCGAAGACCTCCACGCCCAACGCGTCCGCTCGGCCTCCCAGCCGCAGCGCCCAGCGGCCGAGCGACATCCTTCCTTCCGCCCAGCCCCAGACGTTCGTCTGTGTGAAGCGCGCGTCCACTTCGTCGGAGAAGAACGTGCCGTCCGACTCTCGATAGCGACGCTGTGACTGCTCCACGCCGTCCCGCCGCGCGCCCAGGCCGAGCTCCAGCGTCACGGGGCGACCGAACGTCGTCACGTTGCGGCGGTGCTCCGCTCGCGCTCCCAGCACCGTGGCGTCATTCGTCTGCTCCAGTCCGTCGCCCCGGTCGTCCACCCGGTAGCCCGTGAAGTTGTTGCGCAGGCGCAGGTCGGAGATGACGCCGAAGAGCTCCAGCTTCGTGCGACCCTTGCCTGCTCGGGGGAGGTCCACTCCGAGCAGGAGCTGGTGTCGCGACACCGTGCCTCCCTGGCGCGGCGTGGACGCGGAGAAGAAGTCGCTGTTGCCCGTGAGCAGGTTGTCCTCTCGCACGACTCCCGGTGAGTCGAAGCGCGTGACGTAGCTGGCGCCGAGTGCTCGCACGGTGAGCCCGTCTCCGAGGCGCGTCGTCGCCTGCGCGAGCAGTGACGCCCGGCCGTAGCCTCGCTGCGAGCCGTAGCCCTTGCCCTCGCCGAGCTCCACCGCCGCGAAGGTTGCCGGGTCGTCTCCCGGCCGCACCGTGGCCACGAGGCGACGCTGACGGTACTGCCCCAGCGTGCCCGCGAAGTGGACGCCCTGCTCCTTCACGCCCAGGTCCATCCGCACCGTGCCCGCGACCGCGAAGTCGCCCTGCGACGCGCGATACGAACCCTCCGTGACTTCAATCGACTGGACGACCTCCGGGATGACGAAGTTGGTGTCCGCGTAGCCCAACGCGTGGATGTGGCTCACCTCGTTCACCGGCAGGCCCGCGACGTCCAGCTCCACGTCCTGGCCGTGCAGCGCATCGAAGCCGCGCAGGAAGAGCTGGTGGGCCTTGCCTTCACCGCTGTGCTGCGAGGCCACCATCCCCGGGATGGCGCGCAACAGGTCGACGGCGCTGCTTCGCGGGGCCGCATCCAGGATGTCTCGGCCGAGCGTGACTTCTGAAGCGCTTCGTGGGGTCCTCGTGCCTTGGACCACCGTGTTCCCCACGGGCTGTGATTCCGGGGGGAGCGGTGCGTCCGCGGTGGTGGGGTCCTGTTCCTTCGGGTTGGTTTCGTGCTCACTCGTGGGTTCCGTGTTCGTCACGCGGGGCTGGTGCTCCGGACGCGCGTCGGCCTCTTGCGCCTTGGCGACGCAGGGCAGACACCACGCGAGAAGACATGTCGACAGCACTGCCAGGACACGCACGGACATGGAGGCACCCACGGCGGGACAGCTCACGCTCCTGCGCCCTCGCTCACGCGGACTGCTCGCGTGACACCGCTGGCGCATCGCCGTGACAGCCCGCCGTCGTGGAGACGGGAAGCGATGTGCGATGACGCGTGAAAGACCTCGTGCTCACTCCGCGCACACGTGCGCGAGAGCACCGGGCTCACGCTCGATGGATTGTGGTGATGGGGGGCTGGACTACGGGCCCTGTGGCATCGCCGTGGGTCTCGGCGAGGCTCCGGGCGCGACAGCGGGCCCGCGTGCGACTTCAGTCGTCCAGGAGACCCAGCGCACCACGGGCACATGGACCACGGCCCAGGTCGTCGCCACCGCGCTCAGGTGCTCCACCGAGCCGGTCAGGTGCTTGTGCCCCTCCTGACCGTGCCGCTCGTTCTTCTGACCGTCGGTCTTCCGAGGCTGCTCTGGCGACAGGGAAGAGGTCTCGGCTCGGGCCTCGTGGGAGTGGGCCTTTCCGCCATGACGGTGGACATGCGCCGAACCACCCAGCCCACCCGCGTGGCCCACCACCGCGTGCAACACCGGCGCGACGGCAAGCCCGTACACCAGGACCATCAGG
Source organism: Myxococcus eversor (assembly GCF_010894455.1). Lineage (GTDB taxonomy): Bacteria > Myxococcota > Myxococcia > Myxococcales > Myxococcaceae > Myxococcus > Myxococcus eversor. Next base: position 11,036 of record NZ_JAAIXY010000008.1, read on the forward strand.
CCCAGGCTCGCGAGGTCTCGTCGGTCGTGGGGATTCAGCAAGGAGTGGTCAGCGGAGCAGGGGACGGTGGCCGCCTCCTACCCGGCTTCCTCCGTGCGCGCAAGGCAACCGCGGTCTGGGTGTCCACGAGTTACTGCAATCAATGACATGCAGGCGCGTTCGCTCGGGTGCACCCGGGTGGCTTCGCGGCGTGGAGCCCGATTCACTCGAGGACTCAGCAGTCGAGTCTCGTGCTCGGACCGCGCGGCTTTCGCGCACCGCTTCTCCTGACCAGGGAGTTCGGATGACGACGGCGCTGGAGTGATTCGCCAGGCCGCTGGAGTCGGCGATTCACCCGCGCGTGTCGCTCGTTGTGCCGCGCGGATGTCGATGGGCCAGGCGCGACGATGACGCCTCGATGTCCTTGCCCGGGAGTGGTCGTCCCGGTGCTCTACCCGTGCTGATGGACCCATGTCGGCGTTCTATACGGACAGGGCACGCTGTCCGGATGTGTGGCCCGTGTGTGATCTCACAACGCCCGGAAAGCAGCGCCCGCCGGCCGGAGGCTGTGCGGCCCGCGTGGCCTGGCACGCGCGTCGTGCGCTCACGGCGCCTCGCGGAGGGCTGCACTCAGCTTCTCGTTCGGATGTGTGAGGCCCGCGAGTCGTTGCGCTCACGGCGCCTCGCGGGGCCGCACTGAACTCCTCGTTTGGGTGTGTGAGGCCCGCGCGTCGTGCGCTCAAGGGGCCGCACTGAACTCCTCGTTTGGGTGTGTGAGGCCCGTGAGTCATGGCGCTCCCGGCCCCCATGGGGCGGTACAGCGCCCACCGTTCGGATGCTTCGCCCTCGTAGTTTGCGCCTACCTCTTCCGTGGTTCAGGAACGTGCCCACCGTCGCCCGGTGTGCCCGCCTGAGGTCGACTCCACGGTCCTTGGGCTCCTTCGCCCTCGTCCTCCCCCTGGGACGAGCCTTCCGCCGTCGCCTCGTCACTCCACCCAGGAGGTTGTCCACCAGTCCCCCTCGGGGATGTGGGTGCTGTAGCCCGCTTGACGCGGCGCATTGATTCCCGTGTCACCGAGGGCGGTCCGTCACTACAATCAGCACGTGCGTTCTGAATCCGCGGCGCTGCGCCAGTTGTCCACCGAAGGGGAAATCCCACCGACGAAGCCTCGCTCCGAGCGGCTGAAGTCCCTGGCCACCGAGGAGTTCGACGTCCTCATCATCGGCGGCGGTGTCACCGGCGCTGGCTCCGCGCGCGATGCCGTCCTCCGAGGACTCAAGGTCGCCCTCGTCGAGCGCGAGGACTTCGCCAGCGGCACGTCCAGCCGCTCGTCCCGACTCATCCACGGCGGCCTGCGCTACCTGGAGCACGGCCACCTGGGCCTCGTCTTCGAGTCCAGCATCGAGCGCCAGCGCCTGCTGAGGCTCGCGCCCCACCTGGTGCGCCCGCTCGCCTTCGTGTGGCCCGTCTATGCCGGCGCTCGCGTGCCTCGCTGGAAGCTCAACGCGGGCCTCATGCTCTACGACGCCCTCTCCCTCTTCCGGAACGTGAAGGGCTACAAGCGCCTCAACCGCGAGCAGCTCCACGCCGCCGAGCCCGCCCTCCGCACCGACGCCCTCAAGGGCGGCGCCCGCTACTACGACGCCGCCACCGACGACGCCCGCCTCACCCTGGCCAACGCCCTGGGCGCCGCCGAAGCCGGCGCCGTCGTCCTCAATCACGCCTCCGTGCAACGCCTCATCGTCGAGGACGGACACGCCCGCGCCGCCGTCGTCGTCGACCACCTCACCGGCCAGGAAATCACGGTGCGCGCTCGCGCCATCGTCAACGCCACCGGCCCGTGGAGCGATGAGATTCGCAAGCTCGACGCCTCCGGCGGCAACGTGCACGCGGTGCGCGGCAGCAAGGGCGTCCACGTCGCCGTCCCTCGCGAACGGCTGGGCAACCGCGATGCCCTCACCCTGCTGTCCCCCAAGGACGGCCGCGTCATGTTCGTGCTGCCCGCCGACGACTTCACCATCATCGGCACCACGGAGACGAACACGCGAGCCCACCCCGCCGAGGTGCGCGCCAGTGAGACCGACGTCGCGTACCTCCTCGAGTCCGCGAACGCCTTCTTCCCCGAAGCCCACCTCACCCGCGCCGATGTCGTCAGCGCCTGGGCCGGCATCCGCCCCCTCTCCGCCACCGGCTACCATGGCACCCAGGCAGACCCGGGTAGCGCCAGCCGCGAGCACCACATCGACGTGAGCCCCACCGGCGTGCTCGCCATCAGCGGCGGAAAGCTCACCACCTACCGCGTCATGGCTCGCGATGTCGTGGACGCCGTGGAGCGTCAGCTCGGGCAGCCTCGTCGCAAGTCGCCCACCGAGACGCTCCCGCTGCCCGGCGGAGACATCCCCAGCATGGACGCGGAGCTGGCCGCCGCGCGCGAGACGGTGGGCGACGCGGCCACCGCCGCTCACCTGGTGCGCGCCTACGGCAGCCGCTGGCGCCGGGTGTGGGCCCTCACGCGCGAGGACGCCTCGCTGGCTCGTCCGCTCGCCGAAGGTCTGCCGTACCGCGCCGCCGAGGCCGTGTGGGGCGTCACCCACGAGTTCGTCCACTCGCTCTCGGATTTGCTCATCCGCCGACTCAAGGTCGCCTTCGAGACACGGGACCTGGGCCGAGGTGCCGCCCAGGTGGCCGCCGAGGTCATCGCCCCCCGCGTGGGGTGGGACGCCGCCGAGACACAGCGACAACTCGACACCTATGCCTCCGACGCGCTGCGTATCTTCGGCATCGACAGCGCGGAGTCCTGAGCCGGTCGAAAGCCCGCGCCCAGCGTTCGCCTGCTTACGCCCGCATGTCTCACCTCCTGAGAGAGTCGTCCTCCGCCTGACAGGCCCGCGAGCAGCCGGACGGCCAGCGTGCTTAACTTGCACGTGGGGAACGCGAAGCGATGTGCTCTCGTTCACCCCGGCCGTGGATCCACGCCGGCGCAGGTGACGTACCTATCCGCTGGCCGGGATGCTCAAGGAGAATGACGATGAAGCGTTGGGTCTGGCTCGGGTTGCTCGGTGGGGCCGTGGCGTGCACCAAGGTGCCAGACCGTCCCCCCGTGGAGACCGAGGACGTCTGTCCCGGCACGGAGGAGATGTCGCTTCCCTCGCCCGCGCGGTCGTCTCTCGATGCGCAGGACGATGGCTCGGAGTCGGTGCTCATCACCTTCCGCCCCCGCATGTCCGCCAGCGCCATGGCGAACACGGACGCCTTCGCCGAGGACGCGCGGCGCGTGGGCGCCCAGGTCAGCCGGCGCTTCCCCCGGCTGAACACCGTGGTCGCGAAGGTGACGCCCGAGGCGCGCGCGGCGCTCGAGAGCAACCCCGACGTCCTGCGGGTGGAGCCCAACCGCCCCGTGCACGCGTTCGCCCTGCCGAGCCTGTCTCCCTCGCTCTGGCAGGCAGCGTTGCCGAACACGCGCGGCTCCATCGGTGAATACACCGACGGCCTGAAGGCGGTGCAGGCGACCCAGGTCTGGGACGCGAACAACGATGGTGAGCTGGACACCGGCGCTCCGTCGGGCACGAACATCAAGGTCTGCATCATCGACAGCGGCTGGGACAACCGGCACCCGGAGCTGGCGGCGGCGTACATCGGCGGCAAGGACTTCCTCGACGACGATGCCGAGCCGCTGGACCGGGGCACGGTGGACGGCGTGCTGCAGTGGGGCGGCGGCCACGGCACCCACACGGCGGCCACCATCGCCGCGCAGCTCGGCGCGGGCGCGCGCGTGCGCCCCGGCGAGGAGCCCAATGGCGTGGCGGGCGTGGCGCCCACCGTGTCGCTGCTCGTGGCCCGCGTGCTGAACGTCAACGGTGACGGCAACACCGGCAACGTCATCGCCGCCATGGAGTGGTGCGTGGAGCAGGGCGCGAACATCGCCTCCCTGTCGCTGGGCTCCACGGTCAAGTCGGATGCGGAGGAGCTCGCGTTCAAGAAAGCGCACGACGAGGGCATGGTGGCCATCGCGGCCACGGGCAACCGCGGCACGAATGAGACGTCCTATCCCGCCGGCTACGACACGGTGATTGCCGTGGGCGCGGTGGACAACAACAGCGCGTGGGCGCCCTTCTCGCAGTTCGGCGACTTCGTGTCGCTGGTGGCGCCGGGCGTGGGCGTGCTGAGCGCGACCATCGTCGGTGGCGCGCCGTATGGCGACGTCCAGGTCTCCGGCACGCGCTACGCCTCCGAACCGCTCGAGTACACCGGTGTCGGTGTCTACACGGGGAAGATGGTGTACTGCGGCCTGGGCGAGCGCGTGGCCTCCTGCGGCACGGGCGCCACCTGCGAGGGCTTCGTGGCGCTGGTGGACCGGGGCGGCGGCATCCTGTTCGAGGAGAAGGCGCGCAACGCCATCCGCGCGGGCGCCAAGGCCATCATCGTCGGCAACAACACCACCGAGGATGGCGCGGGCAACTTCACGCTCACCACGCCCTCCACCCACTGGGTGCCGACGACGTCCGTCACGCTCGCCTCCACCAACACCCTCAAGGGCCTGGCGGGACAGGACGCGACGGTGGACGTCACCGGCCTGGACTACCTGCGCCAGTCGGGCACGTCCATGGCCACGCCGCACGTGGCCGGAGTGGCCGCGGTGGTGTGGAGCGCGTGCCCCGCGCTCACCAACGACCAGGTGCGCGCGGTGCTCCAGGAGAGCGCGAGGGATTTGGGCGACACCGGCAAGGACCAGAGGTTCGGCTACGGGCTGGTGCAGGCCAAGGCCGCCGTGGACCTGGCGAAGCAGCGCTGCCCGACGCCCGCGCCGTAACCGCGCGAGTCAGTCCGCGCGCAGGGCCAGCATGGGTGAGGCGATGAGGCACGCGCCCACCCGGGCCTCCAGCGCGGCGGCGGCGTCCTCGCACGCCTCCACGCCGGTGACGACGAGGAGCTCGCGACTCCACGGCTCCTCCGTCCCGACGCCCACGCCGACACCGGTGCCGCCCCGAGGAAGGCTGAGGCCCACGAAGGCCACGGCCGCCGCGGCCGCCATCGCCATCTTCCCCCAGTGCCGCCACTGTCCCTCTCGCCGCGCGTGACGCACGGGCGCCGGGGCCTTCTGGGCGACGGCGAGCCGGGCCTCCAGCGCGGAGAAGCTCAGCGCGGGGCGGGCAGGCTCCCGGCGCGCGCGCTGGGTCATCCACCCGCGCTCCAGCCGCTGCCACGTCAACGCGTGCTTGCAGGCGGCGCAGACCTCCGCGTGCGCGCGCACCCGCGCGGCGTCCTCGGGTGCCAGCTCTCCGGCCAGCAGCGCGTCCAGCTCGCTCTCGCGGCAGGTGCTCATGGGCGTCCTCCTCCGACGTGGGCGGCCAGTTGCTCGCGCAGGCGCAGGCGCGCGCGGTGGATTTCGTTCTTCACCTTCGGCAGCGACCAGCCCATCACCGAGGCAATCTCCTCATAGGCGAGCCCATGGTCGATGCGCAGCAGCAGCGCCGCCCGGCGCTCCGCGTGCAACATCCCCAAGGCCTCCGTCAAAAGCCCCGCCAGCTCCTGGTCCAGCAACAGGTCCTCCGGCGACGGCGTGGGCAGCACCGCCTCCACCTGGTGCGCGTGCTCCTCGTCCGCCACATCCACGTGAACCCCCCGGGTGCGGCGGGACTCCAGATAGACATGCCGGGCGATGCCCAACAGCCACGAGCCCACCCGGTCCTCGTCGCGCAGCGCGCCCAACCGCGAATGGGCCCGAACGAAGGTCTCCTGCGTGGCCTCGTCCGCGGCCGCCTCGTCGCGCAGGAGGTCTCGCAAGAAACGCCAGACGGCGGGGGAGTGCCGCTCGAAAATCACCCGGAAGGCGGCGGGGTCCCCCGTGCGCGCCCGGCGCAGCAGGCCGCGCTCCCCATCCGTGTCGGATGGAGGCGTACCCACCAGGACCATCTTCACGGCGGAGAGAAGAGCCACGGCCCTACCGTGTCACGAGAGGCCCGGGAGTTTCAGCGGCCCCGTCGAATCCCTCACGGGTGGGGGTGTCACGGGATGCCCGCCTGGTCTTCTCCCAAGGGCCGGGAGCCAACCTTGTTGGGAAGTTGGCGTTGTTGGTATGAGAATCCCATGTCTTCCGATTACGCCCGTCCGGACGCGGCTCCGGCGGCGCACGCTCCGCGTCTGCACGGCCACCTCCCCGTGCTCGACGGTGTGCGGGGCCTCGCGGTCCTGCTGGTCGTCTTCTTCCACACCACGCACCTGAGCGACCAGAGCGTCGCGGGGCGCGCCACCTGGTGGCTGGCCGGTGCGGGCTGGACGGGCGTGGACCTGTTCTTCGTCCTCTCCGGCTTCCTCATCACCGGCATCCTGTGGGAGGCGAAGGGGCAGACGTATTACTTCCGCAACTTCTACGCGCGCCGCGTGCTGCGCATCTTCCCGCTGTACTACGCGGCGCTGGCCGTCTCGTTCCTCGTGCTGCCGTCGCTGGTGGGGCGGCTGAACCTGGACGAGCGCATCACCACGGATGGCGCCGTCTGGTACCTGCTCTACCTCTCCAACTTCTACCAGCTGTGGACAGACACCACGCACCCCATCCTGGGCGTGGTGTGGTCGCTGGCGATTGAAGAGCAGTTCTACATCGTCTGGCCCTTCCTCATCGCCGCCGTCTCGTACAAGGGCGCCATCCGCCTGTGTCTCGGCACCATCGCCATGGCGGTGGCGGTGCGGGTGGGCCTCACGCTGTACGGCGCCAGCGAGGAGAGCACGTACGTGGTGACGCTCTGCCGCGTGGACTCGCTCGCGCTGGGCGCGCTGTTGTCCCTGGCGCTGCGACATCCCGAGGGCAAGGGGATATCCGCCTTCCCGTGGATGCGCTGGGCGCCGTGGCTGGCATTGCCCGTGGTCGCGGCTGTGATTGCGCTGCCGGTGGGCCCGGCGTTCAAGACGGTGCTGCGCACCGGCGGCTACACGGCGGTGGGCATCCTCTACACGGTGCTGGTGTACCGCGTGGTGGCCGCGAAGCAGGGCACGCTGCTCCACCGCTTCTTCTCCAACCGCGTGCTCCTGATGTACGGCAAGTACAGCTATGCCATCTATCTGGTGCACTCGCCGCTGGATGCCATCCTCCGGCGCACCGTGCTGAAGACGCCGCTGAAGCAGGTGGGAGGCTCCGACTTCCCCGTGCAGTTGCTCTTCTACGTGGTGGCCGCGTCGCTCTCGCTGGGCATCGCCCTGGTGAGCTGGAACCTCTTCGAGAAGCACTTCCTCAAGCTCAAGGACTACTTCCCGTACAGCGAGCGTCCTGCTCCGACTCCCGCGCCTGCCCCGAGCAGCTCTCCAGGCGCCGCGAGCTGAAGCACAGACACGCGCGCGGGAGGCTTGATGCGTCCCGCGCGCCGTCGTGCGCGCCGTCAGTCCGGTTGGATGAGCGCCTTGGCCACCATCAGGGCCCACGCCTCGGCGGAGTCCAGCTCCGCGCGGGCGCTGCAGTAGCGGTCCATGCTCTCGTCGGAGCCGTCTCGCAGGAAGATGGCGTCATGCAGCTCGCGCTGCGCACGGCTGAGCCAGAGGCTCGCCTGGAGGCGCAGCTTGGCCGCCGCGTGAGGGTCCTTCAGCGACTGACCAGGCGTCAGCAGCTCGTGCTCTTCGGGATACAGCACCGTCATCTTGTTGTAACCGGCATGCTCAAGTGTCGTAGTCATGAATTGAGAATGTGAACCGAGCGCCGAGCAGGCACCTGTCCGCTCGGGCAGGTGTCTGTCTTGTAGCGAGCACGCGGCGCCCAGGAACCACTCAGAGCGGAAACTTCCGGACGGTGCGATTTCTGTGCGCCGCGTCAGGCTTTACTTCAGGCTCTTCATGTCGATGACAAACCGGTATTTCACGTCACCCTTGAGAAGCCGGGTGTAGGCGTCATTCACCTGCTGGATGGGAATCACCTCCACGTCGGAGACGACGCCGTGCTGGCCGCAGAAGTCGAGCATGTCCTGCGTCTCCTGGATGCCGCCGATGCTGGAGCCCGAGAAGCTCCGGCGCTGGCCGATGAGGGAGAAGGGCTGGACGGGAAGCGGCTTCTCCGGGACGCCGACGAGGACGAGGCTGCCGTCGATGCGCAACAGGCGCAGGTACGCGTTGATGTCGTGGGGCGCGGAGACGGTGTCGAGCACGAAGTCGAGGGTGCCCTCCTGGGCCTTCATCTCCGCCTCGTTCGAGGAGACGACGACTTCATGGGCGCCCAGGCGCAGCGCGTCCTGCTTCTTCTTGTCCGTGTGGCTGAAGACGATGACGTGCGCGCCGAAGGCCCGCGCGAACTTCACGCCCATGTGGCCCAGGCCGCCCAGGCCGACGACGCCCACGCGCTGGCCCGCCTTCACGTTCCAGTGCTTCAGCGGTGAGTACGTGGTGATGCCCGCGCACAGGAGCGGCGCGGCGGCGGCCGGGTCCAGGTTCTCCGGGACGCGCAGGACGTAGGCCTGGTCGACGACGAGCACGTTGGAGTAGCCGCCCTGGGTGGGCTGCTGGCTTTCGCGCTCTCGCGAGTTGTACGTGTAGGTTGCCCCGCGCTCGCAGTACTGCTCCAGGCCCTGCTTGCAGGCCTTGCAGGCGCGGCAGGTGTCGACCATGCAGCCGACGCCGACGGAGTCGCCGACCTTGAACTTCGTCACGTTGGCGCCGACGCGCGTGACGCGCCCGATGATTTCGTGGCCGGGGACCATGGGGAAGATGGAGCCGCCCCACTCGTCGCGGGCCTGGTGGAGGTCGGAGTGGCAGATGCCGCAGTACTGGACGTCGAACTGGACGTCGTCGGGGCCGGGCTCGCGGCGCTCGAAGTGGAAGGGGGCCAGCGGGGACTTGGCGTCCTGGGCGGCGTAGCCACGTGCGGGAATCATGGGGAGGTCCTTGATGGGGGTGAGCGAACGCGTGGAATATGCGAAGGCGCCCCCGTTCGCGAAACAAATGGAATCCGAACGCGGCATGTAGAAAAACTTCGCAATGGCCTTCACCCCGCTCAACGCGCTGAACGCGTTCCTCGCCGTGGCCCGTCGGCGCAGCTTCGCGGCGGCGGCGGCGGACCTGGGAGTCTCCGCCTCCTCGCTGAGCCAGTCCGTCCGCCAGCTCGAGGCGCGGCTGGGCGTGCCGCTCCTGACGCGCACCACCCGCAGCGTGGCGCTCACGGAGCCGGGCCGTCGGCTGCTCGAGGGCGCCGGACCGTCGGTGGACCAGGCGCTGGCGGCGCTGAAGGTGGCGGTGGCCCAGCCAGGCGAGGTGACGGGCCTGGTGAGGCTCACCGTGCCGACGGTGTCCGTGTCGCCCGTCGTCGCGCCCATCCTGACGCGCTTCCTGGCCCGCCATCCCCGCGTGGAGGTGGAGCTGCGGGTGGAGGACTCCATGGTGGACATCGTCACCGAGGAGCTGGATGGGGGCATCCGCTTCTCCGAGTCCCTGGAGCGCGACATGGTGCAGGTGCGCCTGTCGGAGGGCTTCCGCTTCGTGGTGGTGGGCTCGCCCGCGTACCTGAAGCGCCGGGGGACGCCGGAGAAGCCGCGGGACTTGCTGGCACATGACTGTCTTTGCATCCGCTCCGGCACCACCGGGGCGCTCTACCAGTGGGAGCTGGAGCGCGGCTCCCGGAGCTGGCGCGTCCCGGTGCGGGGGCCGCTGGTCACCTCCAGCCACCACGCGCTGATGGAGCTGGCGGAGTCGGGCGTGGGCTTGATGTATGCCTTCGAGCCGGAGGTCGCCGACCGGGTGAAGCGGGGCGCGCTGCGCATCGTCCTGGAGCCCTATGCGGCCCACGTGGACGGCTTCTACCTCTACTTCCCCAGCCGCTCCCGCGTGTCCCCCGCGTTCCGCGCCTTCGTGGACGTGGCGCGCGAGGTGGCGGCGGAGCAGCGGGCGCCCGAGGCCCGCACGGAGCCGCGGCCAGGAGCGTCCCCTGGAGGGCGTCCCACGCGCGGCCGACAGGCCGGTGGGTAGTCAGGCGCTGGGGATGCCTCGGGCGCGGGCCCTGACGCGGGCGGCCTCCTCGAAGGCGCCGGCCTCCTCCAGCGCGGTGGCGGCGCGGAAGTAGAGCAGCGCGGCCTCCATGTGCCGGAAGGCGGAGGCCTCCGCGTTGGCGGCGGCGACGAGGTGGGGCGCGGCGCGCTCCGGCTCCTTGCCCTCCAGCCAGTGCTGCGCGACGACGACGGGGGCGGCCTTGCGCTGCTCCAGCGCGCTGGCCAGCCTGCGATGGAGCAGGGGAATCAACGAGGGGGGAATCGTCTCCCGCACCACCTCGAAGAGCAGGTCATGCGTGAAACGCTCTCCGCGCAGCACGTGCGCGGCCTCCAGTTCAGAGACGTGCTGGGCGAGCGTCAGCGGCGTCATCTCCAGCACCTCGACGGCCAGCTCCAACTGGAAGGACGTCTTCGCGAGCGCCGCCAGCCGGGCCACTTGAAGCGCCTGGGGCGACAGCCGCTCCAGCCGCTGCTGAATCAAGTCCCGGCCCCGGCCGGAGGGGTGGACGTGCTCGGGCCACCCCCGCTCCAGCCCGCCCGACTCCAGCAGGTGACGCAGCGCCTCCATGATGAACAGGGGATTGCCTCCCGTGTAGCGCATCACGTTGTCCGTCAGCCGCTCCGCGCCCGCCAGCTCCAGGCTCCCCAGGAGCGCGCCCACCGAGTCCGTCTCCAGGGGCTCCAGCTCGATGACGACGGCGAGCCCCGCCTCCACGAGCTGCTGGATGCAGCCGATGGCCACCGGCGTCAGCTCGCCCTTGCGGAAGGTGTCCACGAAGTGGGGGAAGGCGCCGCCCGGCTGCGTGTCGTGGCGACGCGACAGCATGAGCAGCGCGAACTCCGCGGTGGCCGCGTCCATGTAGTGCAAGTCATCCGCGACGATGGCGTCCAGCCCCGAGCACAATTGGTAGACAGCCTGACAGTTGGCTTCCAGGAAGCGGCTGCGGTCCGCCTCGTCCACCATGGGCGGAGGAAGGCCCTCCGGCCCGGCCATGTCCGGCATCAGCCGCGCCAGCTCCCGGCGCACCCACGGCTCCAGCCTGGCGTCCGGACGCTGGGCCAGGAGCTGTCGCAAGAGCCGCACGTGAGAGGAATAGGCCACGTGCATCTCCCCGGGCCGCGACTCCAGGGTGATGTGGCCGCCGCGCGAGGCGGCGAAGTCATGCGCCAGCCGCGTCTTGCCCACCCCGGGCTCGCCGCTGAGGAAGATGGTCAGCCCCGCCTCCCAGGCCTCCTCCATCCGCGCCCACACCCGCTCGCGCCCCACCAGCACGGGCGGGCGCAGCACGGACAGGGGCAGCTTCGCTGGCTGTACGCGCGCGGCATGCGCCGTCGTGGGGCCCCGCTCGATTTCCCGCGCCAGCGCCACCGTCTGGGGCAAGGGCTGGGTGTCCAGCTCCTCGCGAAGCAAGCGGCGGCAGCGCTCGAAGGCGTTGAGCGCGGAGCCCCGGTCTCCGGAGACGTAGTGCAGCCGCATCAGCCGGCGCCACGCCTCTTCCGAGTACGGGTCCATGCCCAGCAGCTTCTCCGCCAGGACGAGCGCGCCGGACAAATCCCCCGCGCGCTCGCGCGCCTCCGACTCCGCGGACGCGGCGCGTCGTCGCAGCTTGTCCAGCCGCTCGCGCGCGCTCTCCAGCCACGCGTGGAACTCCGGGCAGTCGTCGAACTCCAGCGAGGACAGCAGCACGCCTTCCTGCTCCAGCACCTGCGAGTGGCGCCCGGCCAGCGCGTGGGCCTGGAGCTGCGAGGCGTCCACGGTGATTCCCTCCGCCAACGACAGGACATCCCCGCCCTGCACCAGCTCCGCGCCCGTGGACAGACGCAGCCGACGCAAGAGCTGTCGCATGTTGTTACGCGCGGTGACTTCGCTGGACTCGGCCCACAAGAGGCCCGCGAGGCGGTACTTCGGATGGGGACCTTCCAATGCCAACCATGCCAGCACCGCGGCGGTGCGGCGCTCCAGGGGCACGTGTGCGCCGTCATGCCGCAGGCGCGCCTCGCCGAGCAGCTCCAGGTGAAAGACTTGCGTCCCTGCCGCGTCGTCGCCTGCCATGGCCTCCGAGGTTCCAAGAATGAGAGAGAGCGTTTCGCGCAACGTAACACGTCGCACCCGATGCTCCCTCGCGGGTAGGGATGACCCCAGGCAGGGTCCGAGGTACCGGCCGCTTTCCCTCTCGAATTTCCAGGACACGGCAGCTCGCCGTCACGAACGGACGACGTTGCGAAACCTTTCGTGCGGTCACACCCTGGTCACACCTCATTCGTTATTGATTGCTCCAGACTGAATGAACCCGGGGGCTCTCATGGTTTGTGACAAGCAGCAGGCCGACATGGAGGTTGATGTCATCATCAGCGGCTGCGGTCCTGTGGGAGCCCTGACATGCAATCTGCTGGGCTCCCTGGGAGTGCGGACGCTGGTGTTGGAGCAGGACCTGGCGCCGCATGGACAGCCGCGCGCCTTCTCCTGCGATGACGAGGCGCTGCGCATCTACCAGGCCACGGGGCTGGGCCCGGAGCTCCAGAAGGACATGAGGGAGAACCGCTTCGCCGAGTACGTGGGCGAGACGGGCAAGCGCTTCGCGGAGGTGCACACCGGCACGGCGGACTTCGGCTTCGGCTACTCGCCGCTGTGGTTCTTCCACCAGCCGCTGGTGGAGGGGGTGCTGCGCGACGGCATGGCGCGCTTCCCCCACGTGAAGCTCCAGGTGGGGGCGGGCGTGGAGGCGCTGGAGCAGGACGGCACCGGGGTGACGGTGCGCTACCGGCTGTCGCAGACGGGCGAGGTGCGCACGGTGCGCGGGCGCTACCTCCTGGCGTGCGACGGGGCGCGCAGCGGCGTGCGCAAGGCGCTGGGCATCAAGATGTCGGGGAAGGCCTACGGGGAGCCCTGGCTGGCGGTGTCCGGTCGGGTGGAGGGTGACGCGCCGGAGCTGTGCCGCTTCGTGTGCGACCCCAATCGCCCCGCCTTCGTCGCGACGGGCGCGGTGGGCCAGTTCCGGTGGGAGTTCATGCTGATGCCGGGCGAGACGCGCGAGGAGATGGAGCGTCCGGAGACCATCAAGAAGCTCCTGGCGCCCTACATCGACCCCGAGCGCGTCCACGTGGAGCGCGCGCAGGTCTACACGTTCCACTGCCTCAACGCGGCGCGCTGGCGCGACGGCAACGTGTTCCTGCTGGGTGACGCGGCGCACACCATGCCGCCCTTCATGGGCCAGGGCCTGGTGTCCGGCATGCGCGACGCGTCGAACCTCGCGTGGAAGATTCAGCGCGTCGTCCGGGGCCTGGCGCCGGCGTCGCTGCTGGACACCTACGAGGAGGAGCGTCGTCCGCACGTGGAGGCGGTGCAGAAGCTGTGCGTGCGAGTGGGGCACCTGTTCCTCGCGCGCAACAGCTGGGTGGCCGGCGCGCGCGACATGGTGATGCGCGCGCTGCAGCGCATCCCCCGGGTGCGCCGCTTCATCCAGGACTTCGAGTTCAAGCAGCCACCGATGCACGAGCGCGGCTACTACCTGGGCGGTGGGCATACCTCGGAGTCGCCGGAGGGCACGTTCTTCATCCAGCCCAAGGTGCGGTTGCCGACCGGCCAGGAGGTGCTCCTGGACGACGCCATCGGCAATGACTTCGCGGTGCTGTGCCGGGCCAACGCTCCGGCCGCGCAGGTGGCGGCGGCGCGCGGGCTGGCGGAGGCCCTGGGTGGGCGGCTGCTCGCCGTCCAGTCGACGGGCGTGGACGGCGGCGACGTGCCGGCGGTGGAGGATATCACCGGGAAGTTGGGCGACTGGTTCTCGCGGCATGACTCGGATGTGGTGGTGCTGCGGCCGGACCGCTTCGTTTTCGGCGCGGTGAAGGCGGAGCGGCTGCCGGAGCTGCGTGACGCGCTGGGGGTCTGACGCACCCCTCGCCCGAGGGCCTCGTGGATATCCGAGGGGCGCTCGGGCCCCTCGGTCCCCGGGGGCGGGGTGAAGCGTGACGTCTGTCGTTGGCGGGGCGAGGGAGTCCCGGTGCCGGGTGTCATATCGCGGTGAGGGTGGCTCCACCTTGAGGACCGAGACGTTCTCGAGGGGGGACACCCATGTTGACGCGGCGAAGACGGCACGTTCATTCCATTCATTGCATCCTGCCTCCGTATCTCCTGCGCTCCATCGCGGAGAACGGCACGCCGCGGCAGCGCGTGAAGGCCCTGCGCACGGTGGCCACGGACACCACCTTCCGCGCCCTGCGCTTCGCCGGAGGTCGGGTGGCCGCGTCGTCTTCATCCGTCCGCCGGCTGCCGGCGATGATGGTGGAGTCCCAGCGGCAGCGGAGCATCTACGACTTGAAGGGCGAGGAGGCCTTCCCCGGGACGCTGGTGCGCTCGGAGGGACAGGGGCCGTGCGGAGACCTCGCGGCCGACGAGGCCTTCGATGGCCTGGGCGCCACGTATGACTTCTTCTGGGAAGTCCTCGGGCGCAACTCCATCGACGGGGATGGGATGCCCTTGCAGGCGTATGTCCATTACGGGCGGGGCTACGACAACGCCTTCTGGGATGGGCGCCGCATGGTGTTCGGCGACGGGGATGGGGAGCTGTTCAACCGCTTCACCATCGCCCTGGACGTCATCGCGCACGAGCTGTCCCACGGCGTGACGGAGGACGAGGGGCCGCTCTGGTACTTCCAGCAGGCGGGCGCGCTGAACGAGTCGATGTCGGATGTCTTCGGCTCACTGGTGAAGCAGCGGCTGCTCGGACACACGGCGGACCAGGCGGACTGGCTCATCGGCGCGGGGCTCCTGGCGGACGGAGTCGAGGGCCAGGCGCTGCGCTCGATGAAGGAGCCTGGGACGGCCTTCGACGACGACGTGCTGGGCAAGGACCCGCAGCCCGGCCACATGCGCGACTACGTCACCACGTGGGAGGACAACGGAGGGGTGCACATCAACTCCGGCATCCCCAACCGCGCCTTCTACGGGGCGGCGACGCGACTGGGAGGCAACGCGTGGGAGCGCGCGGGCCGCATCTGGTACGAGGCCGTGAGGGACCCGCGCATCACGCCGGACACCCACTTCTCCGACTTCGCGCGCATCACCGTCATGTCCGCCACCCGGCTGTACGGCACCGGCGAGGAGGTGGCGGCCGTGAAGGAGGCCTGGGAAGAGGTGGGCATCCGCGTCTCGCGAGACAGGGTGTCCGTGCCGCAGTGGGGCAGCGTCCAGCCGGGAGCTTGAGCCGTGTCGAGAGAGCACGTCCGAATCCAACTCTCGCAGGAGGGTGGGCTCGCCGCCTTCCCGGGGCTTGCCCGCCCGAGGAGCGTGGAGCTGAGCGAGCTTCCCACCGAGCAGGCCGAGGCGATTGAGCACGGCCTGCGCGACGCGCGCTTCCGTGAGCTGCCAGCCGTGGTGGGTGGTGGTGGCTCCGCGTCGAAGGGCGCCGACCAGCGCCGCTACACCCTCACCGTGGAGGAGGGACCGCGGCGACACTCCGTGAAGCTGGTGGAGCCGGTGGAGGACCCCCACTTGCGAGAGCTCTTGTCCCTGGTGAAGCGCGCCACACGCCGACGCGGTGGTGGACATTAGAACTAAGGGCTTAGTTGACGAAGAACTAAGGTCTTAGTAGTAATGCTGGCCACGGAGGACCTCCATGGCCAGACAACCCGAGCCCGAGGCGCCCCGGCCGTTGACGCCGGTGGAGCTCGAGCTGATGCACATCGTGTGGAAGCAGGGCGAGGTGAGCGTGGCGGACGTGCTGGCCGCGCTGCCGCCGGAGCGCGCGCTGGCGTACACGTCCGTCTCCACGGTGCTGCGCATCCTGGAGCAGAAGGGCGTGGTGGTGAGCCGCAAGCAGGGGCGGGGACACCTGTACTCGGCCACGCTGCCGCGTGAGACGTACGAGGCCCAGAGCCTGCGCCACCTGGTGGACACCGTCTTCGATGGCACGCCGTCCGCGCTGGTGGCGCGACTGGTGGAGGCGGTGCCGCTGGCGCCCGACGAGGTGGAGCAGATTCGCAAGCTGCTCAAGGCCAAGGGAGGCAAGCCATGAGCGCTCTGGTGTCGTTCTATCTCGCGGTGGCGCTGCTGTTGCCCGTGGCGTTGCTGCTCGCGTGGGGTGCGCTCGCGCTGCTGGCGCGGCTGGGCCTGGCGTTGTCCTCCAGGCAGGCCTTGCGAGTGGGGCGCGGGGCGCTGGCCCTGGTGTTCCTGTTGCCGCTCCTGGCGATGGGCGCGCGGGCGCTGACTCCGGCGGGGCCGCTGTTCACCTTCGAGCGCTCGGTGGCGAGACAAGCGGAGCGGCTTCCCTCCGCCGTGTGGACGGGTGGGGTGCGTGCGTCCGCGCCTGTGAGTCGCGGGGCTGTTTCCGTGCCTGTGTCCATTGGAGTGCTGTTGTCACTGGGTTGGCTCGTGGGCGCGGGGTGCTTCATCGGGCGGGCGCTCGTTCGGCATCGGAGGCTGTTGCGTCGACTGGAGGCGCTGCCTCGGGTCCGCACGGTGGGGCGCGTGGTGGTGGTGCTTGGCGAGGAGGGGACTCCGGCGTTCTCCGCGTGGTTCCCTCGCTTTGGACGGCGTCCGTCGGCGTGGGTGGTGGTGCCTCCCGCGCTGCTGGAGGACGCGGAGGCGTTCCGGCTCACCGTGCTGCACGAGCTTCAGCACCACCGTCAGCGCGACACGCACCTGGCCCTGGGGCGACTGGTTTTGACGGGGGCCTTCTTCTGGCATCCGGCGGCGCATGGCCTGTCGGCGTGGCTCGCGTCGCTCCAGGAGCTCGCCTGTGACGAGGCGCTCGTCATGAGTGGCCGTGCCCAGGCTCAAGCGTATGCGCGCTGTCTGCTCCAGGCGGCGCTTCGTCTCCCGGGCGCTCCGCCCGTTCCCGCCGGTGCCACCGGCATGTCTCACCCCACACAGAGGAGGATTCACATGCTGTTCCAGCCGCGTCCCCGTCGCACCCATGCCGTCCCCGCGCTGCTCGCCGCGCTGTCGTTGCTCCTGCTCCCCGTGGCCGTGCTGGCGCAAGGCGCTGCGAAGGGACGCACGGTGACGCAAGCCGATGCGGAGGCGCTCGCCCGGACGACTCAGCCGAAGGGCGACCTGGCCGTCGTGGTGGATGCGAAGGTGTTGGAGCAACTCAACCGCCTCGTCGGCACCGACAAGGGCCGTGCATTCATGAAGCGGGCGCTGACGAACCTGGGCACGCATCGTGACGCGCTGGCGTCGACGCTGAAGGCGAAGGGCCTGCCCGAGGGACTGCTCGCGGTGGCGGTGGTGGAGTCGGCGGTGACGAACATGGCGGAGACGGATGGTCGACCGTCGCTCGCTCCGGGCATGCGGGGCGCGGGGGTGTGGATGTTCATTCCCGAGACGGCGCGTCGCTATGGGCTGGAAGTGAGCGAGGCCCGCGACGAACGGCTGGACGTGGCGCGCGAGACGCAGGCCGCATCGGCCCTGCTGTCGGACTTGCACACGCGCTACGGCGACTGGCGACTGGCGCTCGCGGCGTACAACCAGGGCGAGAAGAAGGTGGACCAGGCCCTGGCCGAGGGTGGCAGCCGAGACGTGTCCGCGCTCATCGCGGGCGGCCACCTCAATGACTACGTGGCCACCGTGCAGGCCGGGTTGCTCATCGTCCGCAATCCGCACCTGCTGGACTGAGTGCGCTCCATGCGCCACCGCGATGACCTCGCGGTGTGGTCGACGAAAGGCCCCGACGTCGGTGGAGCAGGTGAAGCCGCGACGCCCAGGAACCTTCCGCGCGACTGAAGGCCGTGAGTTCGGCACTGTCGTGAAACCTCACCGCTCCGGCGTCGCTCCCAACATGCGCAGCGCCAGCTCCGCGTGGACATCCGCGAGGGTCTCCACGTCGAGCGCGCTGGCGGGGTCGTACCAATAAGGCAGGCGCACGCCCATCGCGGAGATGGCGGCGGCGGTGATGCGAGGATGGGGCGGCGAGAAGACTTCCTGCGCCACCCCGCGCTCGATGACCTCCGCCAGGAGCGCGGCGGACTTGTCCCGCAGGGCCACCGCCGGGGCGGCCAGCTCCGGCGTCAGCGCATACAGCTCCTCGTTCACCACCACCGCGAGCTGGGGATGCATCGCATGCGTGCGCGTGTGCGCGCGCACCAGCGCCTGGACCTGCTGCCTGGGCTCGGGCGCGGACTCCTTCATCGCCGTCTGCAACGCCTCGTGGTGGGCCTCATGGCCGATGCGCACCAGCTCCGCGAGCACGTGCTCCTTCGAGGCGAAGTGCGCGTACAGCGCGCTCGGCTGCAGCTCCAGCACCTTGGCCAAATCCCGAATCGACGTGTCGTGGTAGCCGCGACTCGCGAAGAGCTGGAGGGCCGTCTCCAGGATGCGACGCCGGGTGCCATCCGACGGTGCTGACGGCGGAAGGCTCGCCGGCTGGGCGCGAAGCCGGGAGAGAGTCGGTGTGCTCATGTGGGTTCTTGCTTAACGAACGTTCGTTCAGATAGGGTGGATTGCGTCACTTCCGCGCCTGGAGTCCGAGGATGTCCACGTTGCAGCTCGAAGGCCTCACTCTCCACTACGAAGAGTCGGGCCAGGGCATTCCGGTGTTGCTGCTTCACGGGCTCGGCTCCTCCGGAGTCGACTGGGAGCTCGTCACACCACGGCTGGCGAGCGCTTACCGCGTCGTCGTCCCGGATGCTCGGGGGCATGGGCGCAGCGGGAAGCCGGCGGGTGCCTACGGCGTGCCGCTCTTCGCGAAGGACATCGCCGCGCTCTGCGACGCGCTGGGTCTGAAGCAACTGCATGTCATCGGCCTGTCGATGGGCGGGATGATGGGCTTCCAGCTCGCGGTGGACCGGCCAGATTTGGTGCGCAGCCTGGTCATCGTCAACAGCGGCCCGGAGCTCGTCGCCCGCACGGCGCGCCGCAAGTTCGACTTCGCGCTGCGGCTCTTCCTCTTGCGCTTCTTCGGACCCAAGGCCATGGCCAAGGTGCTGGCGCCCAAGCTGTTCCCCAAGCCGGAGCAGGAAGGGCTGCGTCAGCGCGCCATCGCCACGTTCTCCGCCAATGACCCGGATGCCTACCTGCGCTCGACGCGCGGGCTGTTGGGCTGGAGCGTCATGGCGCGGCTGAAGGACATCACCTGTCCGGTGCTCGTGCTCCACTCCGAGCGCGACTACACGCCCCGGTCCGCGAAGCAGGTCTATGTCGACCTGCTGTCCCACGCGCGCCTCCAGGTCCTCGCGGACTCCGGCCATGCCGCTCCGCTGGACCAGCCCGGTCCGCTCACCGACGCCGTGGAGGACTTCCTCCGCGCCGTCGACAGCGCCGCACCCGGCACCTCGCTCGGCGCCTGAGCCGAGCAGCGAACCCGAGCTCCACAACCCAGGAGGCTGGACGATGTCGATGCATCGACGTGGTGTCGCACTCTCGCGGTCGCTGTTCCTGCTCACGATGTGGCTGGTGCTCTCCACGGGAGCCCCCGCCTACGCTGGCTCGTGGGTCCATGGCAACTATGTGGGCGCATGGGGAGCGCGGGGCTATCAACTCTGGGTCCCCACCGGCTACCAACCGGGGACACCTCGCCCCCTGCTGGTAGCGCTACACGGCTGTCTCCAGAACCCGGACCAGTTCGCGGGTCTGACGCGCCTGAACGAGAAGGCCGATGCCGAAGGCTTCCTCGTCCTCTATCCCAACCAGGCGACGTTCGTGAACGCGACGCAGTGCTGGAACTTCATGCTCGGCAACAACCAGGAGCGCGGCACGGGCGAGCCTTCGCTCATCGTCGGCATGGTGGATTTGATGAAGCAGCGCTACTCGGTGGACGCGCGCCGCGTCTATGTGGGCGGCGTGTCCGCGGGCGGCGTGCTGACGACCACGCTGATGTCCTGCTACTCGGACGTGTTCGCCGCGGGCATGGTGGGCGCGGGCGCCATGTACAAGGCGGCGACGACGGTGTCGGGCACGGCCTTCGCCATGCTCTTCGGCAGCATCTACTCGCCGGACGACAAGGGGAAGGACGCGTGGGTCTGCTCGGGCCGGCCGCGCCGCACGGTGCCGGTGCTCGTGGTGCACGGCACCGAGGACAGCGTCGTCAATCCGCTCAACGGCGAGCAGGCGGTGAAGCAGTTCCTCCAGACGAGCGACTACGGCGATGACGGCGTGGCCAATGACAGCATCAAGGGCACGCCGACGAGCACGAGGACCTTGAGCGTCCCCGGTGGCCGCACCTACGTCGTGAAGGACTACGTCTACGGCGGTGAGCTGGTGGCGCAGAAGTACGAGATTCGCGGCATGGACCACGCGTGGCCGGGAGGCAATGCGAGCTACCCCTTCGCCGACCCGTCCGGCCCCGACGCCACCACGTTCATGTGGGACTTCTTCAAGCAGCACGCGCTCGACCTGCCGTAGCAGCGCTGGAGCTTCTTCGCCCGCGCTCCTCTTCGATTCGAGGAGGGGCGCGGGCTGTTTCTTGCTCGTCAGTGCTGGTGGCCGAAGCGCACCGCGACGTTCGGGTGCGCGGCGGCGAAGGCGCGCAGCTTCTTGAAGCTGTCCACGCCGCGCGGCCCGTCGGCGGTGAAGGTGCCTGGCTCCACGTCGTGCTCCCAGCCCCAGCGGGTGTGGCTGGCATCGCCCGTGAGCAGCACGGGGCCCTTGGTCGAGCGCACCAGGTACGCGGTGCTGCCCGGCGTGTGGCCGGGCACCCAGAGCGCCCACACGGAGCCGTCGCCGAAGATGTCCACCGCGCCGTCGAAGAGGCCGCTCGCCTCGGCGGCGTAGGTCCACTCGGACAGCGCGGCCTTGCCCGCCAGCGCGCGGTCCGTGTTGGGCTTCAGCAACACGTTGAGGACGGCGCGGGCCTCCGCCTCGCCCGGGCCGGTGTAGACGGGGGTGCCCGCGGGCACGTCGGCCATGCCGGTGACGTGGTCCAGGTGCAGGTGCGTGAGGAAGACGCCGGCCAGGGGCTGGGGCTGCTTCGCGAGCCACTCGCCCAGGGGCTGGTGCACCTTGAGCTTCTCCATGTGCATGGCGCTGGCGACGATGCCCTGCATGGCCGCCTTCTCCGGCGCGTCCCGCAGGGCCGTCTCGATGCCGGTGTCGACGATGAAGAGGCCCTTCGTCGGGTGGCGCAGCGCGTGGAAGAAGACCTGGATGGGCTCGTCCCCGTCCTCCAGGTTCGCCGCCTTCGCGGTGGGGTGCTTCAGGTTGATGAGGCCGCTCCGGTCCACGGCCCAGTCGGAGGACACGACTGACTCCAGCTCCACGGGGCCGGGCTCGTCCAGCACGGCGAGCAGGTCATTCACGGGCCGCGCCGTGCCGAGCGACGAAGGCTGATGGGGGTGTGAGGTGGACGCCACGCCGACGACTCCCAGGACGACGGCACCGACGACGAGGGCGGACACGACGGCGAGGCTGATGCGCTTGGCGTTCTTCATGGACGCCAAGGTACCGATGCGCAGGTGCATGGGAAATGGCCATTTTGGTATGAAGCCATCCAGATATGGATATTCCCTGGGATGACGCGCGCCTGTTCCTGGCCATCGCGGAGACGGGCAGTTTCAGTGCCGCGGCGAAGCGGCTGCGCATCGGCCAGCCGACGGTGAGCCGCAGGCTGGCGGCGCTGGAGTACGAGGTGGGGGCGAAGCTGTTCCGTCGGAGCGTGGACGGCGCGACGCTGACGTCCGCGGGCGAGCGGTTGCTGCCTCCCACCCGGAAGATGGCGGAGTGGGCCGGAGAGCTTCAGCGCGCCGCCGAGTCGGCGGACTCGTCACCCCAGGGACTGGTGCGCGTGACGGCGAGCCCCTTCGTCAGCTTCGACTTCCTGGCGCCCTTCGCGGGCCAGGTGGCGCGCAAGCACCCGGGTTTGCGGCTGGAGGTGCAGTCGTCGGTGAGCTACGCGGACCTGGGGCGCGGGGAGGCGGACCTCGCGCTGCGCACGAAGTCCACGCGGCACGCGGACCTCACCCGCGTGTACACGCTGGAGGTGGAGACCGGCGTCTTCGTCTCCAAGTCCCTCAAGGCGACGCTGCCGAAGCGGCCGACGCTCCAGGAGCTGCCCTGGGTGGCATGGGCTCCGCCGTTCGAGGCGATGCCGCCCAATCCCCAGCTCGAATCGCTCATCCCGAACTTCGCCCCCGTCTTCACCGCCGACAACTTCCTGGTGCTGCTGGCGGCGGCGGAGGCGGGCGTGGGTGCGATTGCACTGGCGAACACCCCGCACCGCTTCAGTCAGCAGCGGGAGCGCAACCTGGTGCCGCTCGACGTCGACCTGGGGCCGTACAAGAAGAGCCAGCTCCACCTCATCTGCGCGAAGTCGGCGCTGGACATCCCTCGCGTGCGCAAGGTGTCGGAGCTGTTGGTGGAGGAGCTGGAGCGCGCGAAGCCTCGGTGACTCCGCGCGCTCGTTGAAGCGGACTACGGCATGGGAGGCATGCCGCCGTCCCAGCCCGGCGGAGGGCCACCGGGGCCGCCACCGCCTCCACCGCCGCCCGGAATCTGGCACTGCGCGGTGTCGAGCGAGGAGCGGATGATGAGCGTCTTCCACGCGAGCATGGCGCCGTCCTCCTGCCGCGAGGTCTGGAAGAGGTAGTTGCCCACGGACTCGGCGGAGACGACGTTGTCGTTGGCGTTCGTCGTGTCTCGCGGTCCGCGCGTGTTGTAGAGCGGCTGGTGGTTGATGACGTCGTCGTTGAGCGTGTCGTCGAAGAAGAGCTGTGACGTCACGTACTCCGCGTCGCCCACGCGAATGGTGAAGTGGATGTGGACGGTGCGGCTGCTGTACCAGCCGGGGAAGCAGGTATCGAAGTCCGCGCGGCCGTCGGCGTCCGTGAGTTGCACGCCTCGGAACCATCGGGCGGACGTGGCCGTCGGGTCGTCCCCGGTGCAGAAGGTGCTCGCGTCCTCACCCGAGTAGAGGCCCTCGGGCGCGGCGTGCCAGATGTCGACGGAGGCGCCCTGGATGGGCTCGCAGGCCTCGTCCAGCACGCGGAAGGCGAGCCGCACGGGCAGGCCGTCGTGGCCCTCGCTGATGTCCTTGCGGACCAGTGTCTCCGCGTAGCAGGGACCCAGGGTGGCCGCGCAGGTGAGGGCGCAGGTGGTGCCGCTGTCGTCGGTGAAGGGGTTGGCGTAGTTGCCGGCCATCACCGCGGTGCCGCCGGTGGCCCAGGCGGTGGCGGCGGTTCCTGAGTCGGGGTTGGTGCCCGAGTCGGCGGTGTCTCCAGAGCTTGGGGTTCCTGGGGTGCCCGAGTCATCCGTGCCGCAGGCGAGGACCTGCACCAGCGGTATCGCCGCCAGTGTCAGGCCCATGCCGCGCAGCACCCTCCGGCGGGACATCACCGAGGTGAGGGTGTCCTTCCTGTCGTGGTCGCTCATCGCGAGTCCTCTCCTGGGCCGGTGCGAGTTGGGAGGGTCCGGTCCATGTCGCCCGTGTTCTTGGGGCCGAGAATCGCTATACCCAGGGGGTTCTTAAGCAGACCTTACGTGGCACCCAGGGAGACCGGCCGCATGACGACACTCAAGGGGAAGACGCTTTTCATCACCGGGGCCAGCCGAGGAATCGGCAAGGCGATTGCCCTGCGAGCGGCGCGCGACGGCGCCAACATCGTCATCGCCGCGAAGACGACGGAGCCGCACCCCAAGCTGCCGGGCACCATCTACACGGCGGCGGAGGAAATCGAGAAGGCGGGCGGACGGGCGCTCCCCTTCGCGGTGGACATCCGCGACGAGAAGCAGATTGCCGCGGCGGTGGAGAAGACGGTGGAGACGTTCGGCGGCATCGACATCCTCATCAACAACGCGAGCGCCATCAGCCTCACCGGCACGGAGGACACGCCGATGAAGCGCTATGACCTGATGCACGGCATCAACACGCGCGGGACATTCGCCTGCTCGCAGGCGTGCATCCCGCATCTCAAGCGCTCGAGCAATCCGCACATCCTGAACAACTCGCCGCCGTTGAACATGGAGGCGCGCTGGTTCTCGCCGCACGTGGCGTACACGATGGCGAAGTACGGCATGAGCATGTGCGTGCTGGGGATGGCGGACGAGCTGCGCTCGGATGGAATCGCGGTGAATGCGTTGTGGCCGCGCACGGTCATCGCGACGGCGGCGGTGCAGAACCTGCTGGGCGGTGAGGAGACGATTCGCGGCAGCCGCTCGCCGGACATCATGGCCGACGCGGCGTATGCCATCCTCACCAAGCCGAGCAAGAGCTTCACCGGCAACTTCTGCATCGACGAGGACGTGCTGCGCGCGGACGGCGTGACGAACTTCGACAAGTATCAGTCCGTGCCCGGCGCGGAGCTGTTCCCCGACTACTTCATCTGAGGGGTGGGCTGTAAAACCTGCTCGCTGTTCCAACTGGGACGGCGGGCCCGCCTGCCCTGGGTCCGGCCACACCACCGGTAAAATGTTCGGGAGAGGAGGGACGCTGCTGCGGTGATTGCGTGCTTGTGGACGCGACACTAGAAGCCCAGGTCACTTCCATTTTTCCCACGAGCCCTGATGTCCGCGTCGGACCTTCCCACATCGCGAACCATTGGCTTCCAGGAGGGCCACCTCGGAGGAGGCGGCGAGATGGCGGAGCTGGTCCGTTCCAAGGACTGGTCCTCGACGCCGCTCGGCCCCCTCTCCGGCTGGCCCACCAGCCTGAAGACGATGGTGGGCGTCGTCCTGGGCAACCGCTTCCCCATGCTCCTGTGGTGGGGACCCCAGATGCTGCAAATCTACAACGACGGCTACCGGCCCGTGCTCGGCCTGAAACACCCGGGCTCGCTCGGCGCTCCGGCCTCCGTCGTCTGGGCTGAAATCTGGGACGTCGTTGGCCCCATGGCCCAGGGCGTGCTGAGCGGTAGCCCCGCGACGTGGAGTGAGCACCTCCAGCTCTTCATCAACAGCCGCGGCTTCGTCGAGGAGACGTTCCACACCTTCTCGTACAGCCCCGTCTATGACGAGGTCGGCCAGGTCGGCGGCGTCCTCGTCACGGTGCAGGAGACCACCGAGCAGGTGCAGGACAACCGCCAGCTCAAGATGCTGGGAGAGCTGGCCACCAGCTCCGCCGCCGCGAAGACGGCCGAGGAGGCCTGTCAGACCGCCGCGTCCATCTTCTCCGGCTACGACCTGGACCTGCCCTTCACGCTGCTCTACCTGCTCGACGAGGACGGCACCGAGCTGCGGTGCGTGGGCTCCAGTGGAATGGACGGCTACTCGGGCCTCGCCAGGCCCAAGCGCGCCCCCTTCACCCCCTCCCTGGATGCGCCCGGCACCTGGCCCTTCGCCGAGGCGGCGCGCACCGGACGGGAGGTCCTCGTCGATGACCTGGCCTCGCGCTTCGGGGACCTTCCCGGGGGCCGCTGGGGCACGGCGCCGACTCGCGCGGTGGTGCTGCCGCTGGCGCGCTCGGGACAGTCCCACCCGTATGGCTTCCTGGTGGCCGGCGTCAGCCCGCGCCGCATCCTGGATGACCGCTACCTGGGCCTCTTCCGCCTCACCGCGGACCCGGTGGTGACGGCCATCGCCAATGCCCGCGCCTACGAGGAGGAGCGCCAGCGCGCCGAGGCCCTCGCCGCCATCGACCGCTCGAAGACGGCCTTCTTCAACAACGTCAGCCACGAGTTCCGCACGCCGCTGACGCTGATGCTCGGCCCCACCGAGGACGCGCTGGCCTCGCCCTCGCGCACCCTCTCCGGCGAGCCGCTGGAGACCGTTCATCGCAACTCGCAGCGGCTCTTGAAGCTGGTCAACTCGCTGCTCGACTTCTCCCGCCTGGAGGCGGGGCGCATCGAGGCCCGGTACGAGCCGGTGAACCTGCCCGCCCTCACCGCGGGCCTGGCGAGCGCCTTCCGCTCCGCGATGGAGCGCGCGGGTCTGCGCTTCGAGGTCGACTGCGCGCCGCTGCCCGAGGACATCTACGTCGACCAGGACATGTGGGAGAAGATTGTCCTCAACCTCCTCTCCAACGCGCTGAAGTTCACCTTCGAGGGGACCATCCGCATCACCCAGCGGTGGGTGGACGGACAGGTCGAGCTCCAGGTCTCCGACACGGGCATCGGCATTCCCGAGAAGGAGCTGCCTCGCGTCTTCGAGCGCTTCCACCGCGTCCAGGGCGCGCGTGCCCGGACGTACGAGGGCTCCGGCATCGGCCTGGCGCTCGTGCACGAACTGGTCCGCCTCCACGGCGGCGTGCTGGCCGTGACGAGCAAGGAAGGCGCGGGAACGACGTTCACCCTGCGCATCCCCTCCGGCGCGGACCATCTGCCCAAGGACCATGTCGGCGCGCGCGACTCGCGGTCCGTCACGGCGCTGGGCGCCGCGCCCTATGTGAATGAGGCGCTGCGCTGGCTGCCGGGCGGGCTGGAGGTGAAGTCGCTGGAGCTGGGGGCCGAGGTGCCCGAGGCGGAGAACGTCGCCAAGGGCGCGCGCATCCTCCTGGCGGACGACAACGCCGACATGCGCGCGTACCTGACGTCGCTCTTGTCGCGGAGCTGGGAGGTGGAGGCGGTGGCGGACGGCCTCGCGGCGCTGGAGTCCGCGCGAGCCCGGCCGCCGGACCTGGTGCTGACGGACGTGATGATGCCGGGGTTGGATGGCTTTGGTCTCCTGCGAGAGCTGCGCGCCGACGAGCGCACGCGCCGAGTCCCCGTCACCGTCCTCTCCGCGCGGGCTGGCGAGGAGGCGCGCATCGAGGGTCTGCGCGCTGGCGTCGACGACTACCTGGTGAAGCCCTTCTCCGCGCGGGAGCTGCTGGCGCGGGTGGAGACACAGCTCACCAAGGCGCGACTGCAAGCCACCCAGGAGGCGCATGCCCGGCTCCTGACGCGCGTCTTCACGTACGCCCCGGTGGGCATCTGCATCCTGCGGGGGCCCGAGCACATCTTCGAGTTCGCCAATGCGAACTACCTGCGGCTCGTCGCCAACCGCCCCGTCGTCGGCCAGCCCATCGCGAAGGCGCTGCCGGAGCTGGAGGGCCAGGGCATCTTCGAGTTGCTGGACAGGGTCGTCACCACGGGAGAGCCGTACATCGGCCGCTCGCTGCGGCTGATGATGGTCTCCGGCGAGGGAGGCCCTCCGCGCGAGGTGTTCTTCGACTTCGTCTACCAGCCGATGCTGGATGACGAGGGCCGGGTGGACTCCATCGTCACCGTGGCCTTCGACGTGACGGACCTGTCCAACGCGCGCCGGGAGGCGGAGTCCGCCAGCCGCGCCAAGGATGAGTTCCTGGCGATGCTCGGCCACGAGCTGCGCAATCCGCTGGCGCCCATCCTCACCGCGCTCCAGTTGATGCGGCTGCGCGGAGCCGACGGCGCGGAGCGTGAGCGCACCGTCATCGAGCGGCAGGTGCATCACCTGGTGCGACTGGTGGATGACCTGCTCGACGTGTCTCGCGTGACGCGCGGCAAGGTCGTCCTGCGCCGCGAGCGGGTGGAGCTGGCGGAGGTGGTGGCGAAGGCCATCGAACAGGCCAGTCCGCTCCTGGAGCAGCGCGGCCAGCACCTGTCCGTGGAGGTGCCTCGCCACGGCCTGCTGCTGGACGCGGACGCGACGCGCCTGGGACAGGTGTTCTCCAACCTCCTCACGAACGCCGCGAAGTACACGGAGCCCGGGGGGAGCATCACCATCTCCGGCGCGCGCGAGGGTGACGAAGTCGTGGCCTCCGTGAGCGACAACGGCACCGGCATCACCCAGGAGATGCTGCCGCGCATCTTCGACCTGTTCTTCCAGGAGCGGCAGGAGCTGGACCGCTCGCAGGGGGGATTGGGGCTGGGGCTCGCGATTGCCCGGAGCCTCGCGGCCCAGCACGACGGCTCCATCCAGGCCCACAGCGAGGGCCGGGGCCAGGGCAGCACCTTCACCGTGCGCCTGCCCGCGGTGGAGACCCAGCTCTCCATCGCGAGCGCGGTGCCCGAGAGCGTGGAGAAGGTACAGGAGTCCGCTCCAGTGCCGCACCGGGTGTTGATTGTCGACGACAACCGCGACGCGGCGGACGTGCTGGCCGAGGCGCTGGACATGCTGGGCTGCGAGACGCGCGTCACCTACGACGGCCCGAGCGCGCTCCAGGTGGCGCCGTCCTTCCGCCCGGAGCTGGCGCTGCTGGATATCGGCCTGCCGGTGATGGACGGCTATGAGCTGGCGCGTCATCTGCGCACCCAGCGGCCGGAGGGAGGGCTCCAGTTGGTGGCGGTGACGGGGTATGGCCAGGAGTCGGACCGGCAGCGCTCGAAGGAGGCGGGCTTCGACGCGCACCTGGTGAAGCCCATCGACTTCGCGGCGCTGGGCTCGCTGCTCAAGCGCCTGGGCTCGGCCCAGTCGAACTGACGCACCCCGCCGAGCGCGCGGCGGGGCTCGGCGTCGGCTATGCTGGGGGTCTCCGCATGGCCCTGGAGGGGCACGGCGCGCGCCGCCTCCCTCTCCCTCGTGGCCCGGGGAGAACAGACGAGGCGTTCGGGATGAGCGGCGAAGTGGCTGGAGCGAAGGACGGAGTGGTGGTGCTCGATTACGCGAAGCTGGTGGACGGCGATGACCTGTCCGCCGATATCGAGCGCGCGTATGGGTATGACGGCATTGGCCTGCTCATCGTCCGGGGCATCCCCGGGCTGGTGGAGCTGCGCCAGGGCTTGTTGCCGCTGGGCTTCCGGTTCGCCGCGTTGCCCAATGAGGTGAAGGACCGCTACGTCCACGAGCGCAGCAGCTATTCCTTCGGCTGGAGCCACGGCAAGGAAGTGCTCAAGCCCGGCCAGTTCGACGAATTCAAGGGCTCCTACTACAACAATCCCCAGTACGACTCGCCCCAGGTGGACGCGGCGCTGGTGGAGAAGTACCCGGAGAACTACCTGCCCAACGTGTGGCCGGACCCGGACTTCCCAGCGCTGCGCCCGGCCTTCCAGGCCCTGGGGCGGAAGATGGTGGACGTGGGGCTGCTCGTCGCGGCGCAGTGCGACCGGTACGTGACGGCGCGGCTGGGTGCCAAGCTCTCGCCGGATGCGCAGTTGGAGCGCACCATCCGCGAGTCCCGCGCGTGCAAGGCGCGGCTGCTCTACTACTTCGCCATCAACGAGGATGCGACGCCGCGCACGCGCGACTCCTGGTGCGGCTGGCACAGCGACCACGGCTCGCTGACGGGCCTGTGTCCGGCGATGTACTTCGACGCGGAGCCCGGGGCCTCGGAGCCGACGCGGCAGGACATCGCGGTGCCGGACCCGGAGGCGGGGCTCTACGTGCGCACTCGTGGCGGCGAGGAGCGCAAGGTGGTCATCCCCAAGGACTGCCTCGCGTTCCAGATTGGCGAGAGCGCGCAGATTGTCACGGGCGGCCTGCTGCGCTCGACGCCGCACGCGGTGCAGGCGCTGGCGCACCCGGCGAGCCGCAACATCTCCCGCTCGACGTTCGCCGTCTTCATGCAGCCCGACAACGAGGAGCGCCTGCGTCCGCCCGAGGGAACGGACCCGGCGGAGCTGCGCGTGGGCGCCTTCCAGCCGGGCATGACGTTCGGCGACTTCGCCCGCGCTACGTTCGCGAAGTTCTACAACCCCTACGCGTGACACGTGGCGCGCGGGGCTCGCCCACGAGGCGGGCCTCGCCGGCCTCGTCGAGGGTCAGCTCCAGCTCGACGGCGACGGGCGCGTCCAGGTGGAGGCCCCAGGGCAAGCCTTTTCGAGGGTCAGCTCCAACTCGACGGTGACGTGCGCGTCCAGGTGGAGGCCCTCGGGCAGCCGCGACGAGGGTCCCCGCGTGAGGGCTTTGTTGGCGCGCGGACCCCTGGCTCGGCGTGAAGGGCGGGTGCTTGCCTTTTGCACTCCGGCAAGGCGAGCGTAGGGCTTCCCTGTCGCTCTGGAGCGGTGCGCGATGACCTTCGGTTCCTGGCGTGCGGTGTGGCTGGTCGTGGGTGTCCTGCTGTCTTCGGGGCTGGCCGCTCCCGCGAGGGCCCAGGCGCCCGGTCCGGCGAAGGTCGCGGTGCGCGCGGCGCGGCTGTTCGATGGCAAGAACGCCAAGCCCCTGTCGAACGCCGTGGTGCTCCTGGAGGGCAATCGCATCCAGGCCGTGGGCTCCAATCTGGCCATTCCCGAGGGCACGCGGGTGCTGGATTTGGGAGACGTCACCCTGATGCCGGGGCTCATCGACACCCATTCGCACCTGCTCCTGAACGTCGAGATGGGGAACGGCGGAGAGGGGTCGAGCATGGAGTTGATCATCGCGCGGATGAGCACGGCCGAGCGGGCCTTGCTGGGCGCGAAGATGGGGCGTGAGCTGCTGGAGGCGGGCGTCACCACGGTGCGCGACGTGGGCAACTCCGGAGTGAATGGCGACCTGGCGCTGCGCAATGCCATCCAGCGAGGCTGGGTGGAGGGGCCGCGCATCTCCGCGTGCACGCGCGCGCTCGCGGCGCACGGAGGCCAGTTCGGGGTGATTCAGCAGCCGGTGCAGGGGCTCATCGAGCAGGAATACGTGACGGTGACGGGCGTGGACGAGGCGCGGCGTGCCGTGCGTCAGGCCGTGTATGACGGCGCGGACTGCATCAAGGTCATCGTCGACAACGGCTACAACTTCCTCTCGGTGGAGGAGCTGAAGGTCATCGTCGAGGAGGCGCACCGCATGAAGCGCCCGGTCGCCGCGCACACGACGAAGGACGAAAGCATCCGCGCGGCGGTGGAGGCGGGCGTGGACTCCATCGAGCATGGGTACTCGATGCCGGATGACGTGCTGACGCCGATGGTGCGCAAGCGCATCTTCCTGGTGCCCACCGTGGGGCCGCTGGAGGTCTGTGACGAGTTCCCCCCTGAATTGGGTGACGCGGAGACGCGGCGTGCCATGGCGGAGCGCTGCCGGAAGCTCGCGGTGAAGGGATATGAGCGGACCCGTCGAGCGTTGGCCGCAGGCGTGCGACTGGCGGCGGGCTCGGACATGTACTTCGCCGTGCCAGGGATGACGCGGGGCGAGACCACGGTGCGCGCGCTCAGTGCCTCCGGTGAAGCGGGAGTCCCTCCGGTGGATGTGCTGCGCTCCATGACGGCGAACGCGGCGGAGCTGCTGCGCATGCAGGACCAGGTGGGCACGCTGGAGGCGGGCAAGCTCGCGGACCTGGTGGCGGTGAAGGGCGACCCGTTGAAGGACCTCAAGGTGCTGCGACAGGTGCGCTTCGTGATGAAGGACGGCCAGGTGGTGGTGGACGCGAGGGAAGCGCAGCGGGCCCCGGTGGCGGCACCGCCGCGCTGAGGCTGTCGCGAGGGCCAAGGGCGGTGGTGACGGCACGGGGAGCACGGCATGTCCCGGCACCGCCGCGCTGAAGCTGTCGCGAGGGCGGAGGCTGGAGTAGGTACGAGGGGCCATGCCTACCCGGTCCGCTCGACGCGTCTTCCTCACGGTCCTCCTCTTCGTTGGCGTCTCCTGCGCGCACGCGCCACGTCCGGCGGTCACCCGTCCGCAGGACGCGCTGGTGGAGCTCTCCAGCAATGTGCAGCTCGTGGACGACGGCGAGTCCGCGTCGCTGCGAGTCGCGTTGGACCAGAGCCTCATCTGGCTGCGCACGCGGCCGGTGGACCACCGCTTCGTCTACGGTCCGCGCGAGGTGACAGCCGGAGCGCTGGTGTCCGCGCTGGAGCTGCTGCGCGGGCGACTCACCGACGGCATGTCGTCCCTGGACGTGTCGAAGGCGGTGATGGAGGACTTCGAGCTGCTCGAGTCCGCCGGAGGCGAGGACGGCACGGTGCTCTTCACGGGCTACTACGAGCCCGTGCTCGAAGGGAGCCTGACGCGGACCGACGAGTACCGCGTCCCCGTGATCTCCGCGCCGGATGACCTCATCGAGGTGCCGCTGGAGCCCTTCGCGGAGCGCTTCGCCTCGGAGCGCGTCTTCGGACGACTGGAGGGCAAGAAGGTGGTGCCCTACTGGAACCGCGCGGAGATTCGCGGCGGCAAGCTGAGTCCGCGCAAGCTGGAGCTGGCATGGGTGAAGGACCCGGTGTCGCTCTTCTTCATGGAGGTGCAGGGCAGCGGCACGCTGCGGCTCAATGACGGCGGCGAGCGGCGCGTGGGCTACGCCGCGTCGAATGGCCGGCCCTACCGGAGCATCGGCGCGCTGCTCATCCAGGAGGGCGTCATCCCCCGCGAGCAGATGTCCATGCAGGCGCTGCGCGCATGGCTGGCCGCGAACCCCACCGAGCAGGACCGCGTGCTGGACTACAACGAGTCCTATGTCTTCTTCCGCTTCCTGCCTGGCGCGGCGGTGGGCTCGCTGGGTCGCGAGGTGACGCCGGGGCGCTCCATCGCCACGGACGCGCGCCTGTTCCCCAAGGGCGGCCTGGCCTTCATCCACACGGACCACCCGGTGAAGATGGCGGATGGCTCCGTGCAGTGGAGGCCGCTGTCGCGCTTCGTGTTCAACCAGGACACGGGCGGGGCCATCAAGGGCGCGGGGCGCGTGGATGTCTTCTGGGGCCGAGGCCCCGAGGCGGAGCTGGCCGCCGGCATGATGAAGCAGAAGGGCCGGCTGCTCTTCCTCGTCCCCAAGCCTCGCGTCCCGGTGGCCGAAGCCGCCCGGTGACGCGAGGCTCGAAGGCGTGGCTCAGCGCTGGGCCACGCCCGCCTTCTTCAGCTCCTCGTCGATGATGCGACGGAAGTGGTCCACGGGCATCGCGCCGACGACGGGGCGCCCGTTGACGAAGAACGTGGGAGTGCCTCCCGCGCCCACGCGCGTGCCCTCCTTCGAGTCCTCGTCGATGCGCGCGTCGAACTTCCCGGAGTCGAGCGCCTGCTTGAAGCGCGTCACATCCAGGCCGACCTGCTTCGCATAGCCCTCCATCGACTCCCGGTCCAACTGCCGCTGGTTGGCGAAGAGCAGGTCATGGAACTCCCAGAACTTCCCCTGCTCGTGCGCGGCGAGTGACGCGGCGGCGGCCAGCTTCGCGTGCGGATGGTTGGGCAGCGGCTGGTGCTTGAAGGCCAGGCGCAGCTTGCCCTCGTACTCCTTCTCCAGCGTCTTCAGCGTGGGCACCGCGCGGGAGCAGAAGGGGCACTCGAAGTCAGACCACGCGATGACGGTGACGGGCGCGTTGGCGGGGCCGCGCGAGGGCGCCGTGCCCACCTCCACCTGCTGCCGGGGCAGCTCCGCCGGCGCGGGAGGCGCGGGCGGACGGTCCACGCCGCGTTCGATGGTGCGCGCGTAGACCTCCGTCTTCGGCACGCCGCCCTTCACCAGCGCCTCCGCCTTGTTCAGCTCCTCGTCCACCACCTGGGTGAAGACCTCCAGCGGCTGGGCGCCGTTGATGAATCGGCCGTTGACGAAGAAGCCCGGCGTCCCGTTGGCGCCGAGCTGCCTCGCCAGCGCGTCATCCTGGCGGATGCGGTCGGCCAGCTTCGGGGCCGCCAGGTCCTGCTTCCAGCGCGCGACGTCAAGCCCCAGCTCCTTCGCGTAGCGCTCCAGGTCCGAGTCGGACTGGGCCCGCGGGTTCGCGAAGAGCACGTCGTGGTACTCCCAGAACTTCCCCTG
Source organism: Myxococcus eversor (assembly GCF_010894455.1). Classification (GTDB taxonomy): domain Bacteria; phylum Myxococcota; class Myxococcia; order Myxococcales; family Myxococcaceae; genus Myxococcus; species Myxococcus eversor. The sequence continues at coordinate 44,380 of NZ_JAAIXY010000008.1, forward strand.
CTCTCCGGCCGCCAGGGCCGCGAGCGCGGCGGGCTTGGCGCGCGGGTGCATGTCCTCCAGCGGGTGGTGCTTCATCACCACGCGCAGCTTGTCGCCATACTGCTTCTGGAGCTGCTTCACCGTCGCGTGGCCGCGAGCGCAGAAGGGGCACTCGTAGTCGGAGAACTCCACCAGCGTGACGAGCGCCGTCTCCTCGCCGTGGATGAGCGAGCCATCCACCGGCACCTTGTAGACGACGGGAGAGATGGGCGGGCGCTGGCGCGCGGGAGGCTGAGCCGCGGCGGCGGGGGCGGAGGCACCCCTGGCGACGGCGGCGGCGGTCGCGGGCGCCGACGTCGTGCGGCCTCCCACGAAACCCAACACGAGCCCCACCACGAGGCTCACCCAGACGGATGGCTTGCTCACACATGACTCCTGGAAATGATGACCGGACGGAGTGCGGCCAGGCCTCGGAAAGTTTCAGGGTGATTTTCGGGAGGCCCGAAAAGGCGAGCCGTCCAGCGCTGGCCCGCTGGCCTGCTCCTGGGGCGCTTGCCCGCCGCCGTGCCGGTTGTCCGTGAGCGGGCAGGCCCCACCTTTGTGAAGACGAAGGGAGGCCGTGACACATGCGAGGGAAGGTTGCCTGGATGGCGGTCGTGGTCGCGAGCCTGCCGCTGATGCTGTGCGCGCAGGGCTGCACGGCGAAGGCCCAGTCGGAGCAGGAGGCGCCGAAAGCGGCGAAGGCGCCCGCGCAGACGCCGACACCCGCCGAGGTGTCCGAGCCGTGGAACAGCGTGTCCGGCCTGCGCGCGGAGGTGCGACAGCTCCAGCAGGACGTCGCGAAGCTGCGTGCGCAGGTGAACGCTCAGGCCCAGCGGGGCACGGGCGGCGCGGGGAATGGCACCCAGGCTCAGCGGGAGCCGAACGGCTCGGAGGCCCAGGCGCGCGGCACGGGAGGCTCGGGCACGGCCGGGACAGGGGCACGGCAGGTGGAGAACGATGTGCCGCCCGCGGGCACCAACGTCCCCGCGCCCACGGGGACGGCGGTGGTGCTGGCCACCTTCACGGGGACGGTGCGCTCGGTGGAGCCTCCCGAACTCGTCCTCGCGCAGGACGACGGCGAGGCGCTGACATTGGACGTGACTCCGCGCACCCGCGTGTTGAGGAACGGCAAGAGCATTGCTTTGAGGGATTTGGACCCGGGAGACAGGGTCAACGCGGTGGTGGACATGGTGGGTGAGCACGAGACGGTGGAAATCTCGGTGGTCCGGAAGGAGGACCCGAACAGGTGAGGCGTGGGAGCGGCGCGTCAGTCGCTCCCGTTCAGGTTCGTCGTCGCTCGAAGGGAGGTTCCCGTCATGACGGCCTTTGACCGATACCGCGCGTTGCTGCGCAAGTTCGAGAATGTGCGTGCGCGGCATCCAGAAGGTGGCTCACCGGAGGAGGATGCGCTGCTGGACGACCTGGATGATGTCTGGGCGGAGATGAGTGAGGGCGAGCGCGCCGCCGCATCTTCCGAGCGAGACAGGGCCCTGGGGCTCTCGGAGTCGCAGGACTCCGCGCCGCCGCCGGGCTGAAGCTCACACCGAATCGATTACTCGCGGGCCGTGGGCACGGGCGTGCCTCGCGGCCCGTGTTCATCCGGGCGCCGCTCGGCGCTCCGGGGCACCTTTCGAGACCGCAACACCGCGAGCGTGTAGTCCACCACCGACGCGAGCGACAGCACGGCGATGAGCGCGACGAGCGGGCGCACGGCGGGGGGAAACAACAGCACGCACAGCAGCGTCACCAGTTGCAGCGTGGTGACCACCTTGCCGAGCATCCGCGCCTTGAGCTCCGCTTGCCGCAGCTTCGGCACCAGCCGGGTGACGATGAAGCCCACCGCGGTGCCGATGTCCCGCACCATCAGCAGCAGCACCTCCGGCAGGGCGATGAGGCCGTCGAGGTAGCAGACGACAATGGCCGTCACCATGAAGGCGCGGTCCGCCACCGGGTCGATGAGCGCGCCCAGTCGCGTGGCCAGGCCCTTGTGTCGCGCAATCCAGCCATCGAGAAAGTCGGAGAAGGCCGCCAGCATGACGAGCGCCGCGCGCACCCTCACGTCGGACTCGACGATGAAGGCCACCGCCATGGGCAGGCGGGACAGCGACAGGATGTTGAGCAGCACGAGGCTCGCCTGGCGGCGCATCTTCTCTGGAAGGTAATGCTCGGCCGTCATCACGCACCTGCCGCGGGGGACGGGGTGTCGTCGAGTCGTCGGTCATCGCCGCGTCGGCAGGGCAGGCGACCATGCGCGCGCGCCTTTCCTGAAATGGACTCCACGAGGGAACCTTCGGGCGGCGACAATCCTCCCATCCGGAGCGCCGCTCCCACCTGCCTGGAGTCTCCCCGTCGTGATTGCGCCCGAGTGCCCCTCCCTCCAGCCGTCCTCTCCACCGCGCACCGGTTCCACCTGGCCAGGTCGGGCCTGCCTGCTGGCGCTGCTGTGGTCGGGCGTCTCGGGCGCTGCCCCGCTGGAGACTCGCCTGCGGGGCACGGTGCTCGCGACGGCGGCCTCACGGGCTCCCGAGCAGGCGGTGCCCGTGGAGCCTCGCGCCGCCACGCGCGAGGAGCTGGCGCGCTACGCCTGGTTGTCGAAGGACGCCCAGGTCCGTCCACTGGACGCCGCCATCCCCGCGCCGGAGGGCTACACGCGGGTGACGCTGGAGGCGGGCTCGTTCGGCGCGTGGCTGCGCGGCCTTCCCCTGCGCGCGGAAGGTACGCCCGTGCTGCACTTCCGGGGCGGAGAGGTGTTGCCCGGAGACGATGCTCGGCTGGCGGCGGTGGCGGAGCTGGATATCGGCTCGGCCAACCTGCAGCAGTGCGCGGACTCCATCATCCGGCTGCATGCGGAGTGGCTGTGGTCCAGCAAGCAGCGCGAGCTCATCGCCTACCGCTTCACCAGCGGACACCTGGCCTCGTGGCCGAAGTACGCGGAAGGTGACAGGGCGCGGATCAACGGCTCGAAGGTGACGTGGGCGCGGAGCGCGGCGGCGGACAGCTCACGCGCGGCGTTCCGTTCGTATCTGGACCTGGTCTTCACCTACGCGGGCACGTTGTCGCTGGAGGGCGCCAGGAATCATCCCGCGCGAGACGCTCTGCGTCCCGGGGACTTCTTCGTGCTGGGCGGCAGCCCGGGGCACACGGTGCTGGTGTTGGACCTGGCGGCCGACGCGGGGGGCCGCCGCGTGGCACTGCTGGGTCAAGGCTTCATGCCCGCCCAGGACTTCCATGTCCTCTCCTCGGGAGACACTTCCGTGGGGCCCTGGTTCCCGCTCGACTCCGACGCGGTGACGACGCCCTTCTGGAAGCCCTTCCCGTGGACGTCGCTGCGCCGCTTCCCGTGAGGCGTTCCGTCGGTCCTCCGTCAATCCGCCTCGGGGCCCCCACCCCGACGTGACTGACAGGTACCGACGCCTCGCTCGCCAGGGCGATGCGCGCGTCGTTGCTTCCCTACGAGTGCAGCGGCATCCGCACGCCCTGCGACGGCGGCGGCGTGGTGGTGGCCAGCGTCTCTTCGCTGGAGCCCTCGGGCTTGCGCGTGAGGTACTGCACCAGGCTGTTGTGCTTGCCCAGGTACGTGTCGAAGCGATTCACGCCGTCCTCGAGCATGCCCGCCTTGTCCAGTTCCTCGTGCATGACGGGCAGGTTGTAGAAGGGCACGGAGGGGAAGGCGTGGTGCGTGAGGTGGTAGTTGCAGTTGAGCGGCGCCACGAAGAAGTTCTCCAGCAGCGTGCCCTTCACGTCGCGCGTCTCGCGCGTCTCGTCGCCCTTGATTTCGGCGTCCAGCGGGTGCTCGCCCAGCGCGCGCATCCGGAAGAAGGCCATCATCACCGTCGTCGTCGGCAGCACCCACAGGAGCAGCCAGTGCAGCCACGCGCCCGTCGTCACCAGCACGGTGATGAGCGCGGAGACGTAGAGGACGTAGCGCACGTGCTCGGCGGCGGACACCTTGGGCTTCGCGCCACCCAGGAGCCGACCCCAGTACGTCCAGGGCATCACCACCTTGAGGTGGCTCGGCGCGTACAGGCCCAGCGCATCGCCCAGGAACACCGCCGCCGCCTTCACCGGCGTGCGCGGGAAGTGCCAGGACGGGTCCTGCTGCATGGAGGCCCAGTACGGGTCCTTGTCCGTATTCACATACCGGTGGTGCTCCATGTGCTGGTGCCGGTAGCCCGCCGTCGTCATGTTCAGCGGGAAGGCGCACAGCAAGTCCGCCACCACGTCGCCCACCTTCCGGTTCGACAGGAAGTGGTAGTGCGCGGCCTCGTGCATCAGCGCGAGCATCGCGTGCTGCCGCGTGGCGATGACCAGGGCGGCGATCGGCCACGCCCACCACCGGTCCACCCACACCACCGCGGCAAACGCGGCGACAATGACGAGCCACTGAGTGCCGAGCGCGCACAGCGCCCGCACATTGCTCACCTGGGACATCTCCCGGGTCTTTTTTGCCAGGGCCTGCCTGTCGACGCGTCGCGCAAACTGCACATCCGCTTCGTCAACGACTTCGGCGTACATGAGGGGGCTCCTTCGTCTTTACGAGCAAGCGGGGTAATCAAGGACTCTTTCTCGCGAAAACGGCCAGTATGGCAAGAAATTTCTCTCCGTAACGTACGCACGCCCGTTTCAAACAGCCAAGTGAAGTCCGCCGAAACCCCATGGGTGTCGACACTGACTCCGACTTTTGCCGGAAGCCGGGTGCGAGTGGACCGCCTGTGGGCGGGTCGGGTCCACTGAAGTCAGGCCCCAGACATGCGAAGGGCCCTGGAGACGATGAAGGTCTCCAGGGCCCGGCTCATGACATGGATGTGGGTGCGCGGGAAGCGCCGAATGCCGTACCCGCGACTAAGGCTTGGGCGTGGACGGCGTCCACTCGACCTTCAGGTGGCGCATCTGGCGCAGGACGATGCTCTGCCAGGTGCCATGGTCCTGTCCCTGCACCATGCGCGGGTCCTCCAGGGCGTCCAGGAGGATGTTGGTGGTGATTTGGGCCTGGAGCCGGGCCAGGGGCGCGCCCAGGCAGAAGTGCGTGCCACGGCCGTAGGTGAGGTGCTGGGGCGGCTTCTCGCGGTCCACGTCGAGCTTGTTGGAGTGCGGGCAGAGCGACTCGTCCCGGCTGCCGGCGGCGTACAGCATGAGGAGCCGTGAGCCCGCGGGGAGCTTGATGCCGCCCACCTCCACGTCCTCCAGGGCGGTGCGAATCATCGCGTGCTGGACGGAGTCGTAGCGGCAGCCCTCCTCGATGAACTTGGGGACGAGCTCCCGGTTGTCGCGCAGGCGCTTCCACATGCCGTGCTCCAGCGCGAGCTTCCAGGTGTTCGCCATCATCGCCGTGGTGGACTCGTGGCCGGCGGACAGGAAGGACGCGCCAATGGCCATCACCAGCTCGTGCACCGTCAGCGCCTCGCCGTTCGCCTCGACTTCGACGAGGTAGCTGGTGAGGTCCTCCTGGGGCTCCTCGCGGCGCGCCTCGATGAGCTGGACGCAGTACTTCTGGAACTCAATCACGCCTCGAGCCAGCTCCGGCTGCTTCTCCGGCGGCACGTGCTCGAAGGTGAGCTGCTGCCAGTCCGCGCTCCAGCGCTTGATCTTCCAGACGTCCTCCTGCGGCACGCCCATGACGCCGAGGATGACGTGGGCGGGCAGCGGGTACGCCAGCTGCTCCACCAGGTCCGCGTGGCCGTCCTGGGCGAAGCTGCCCACCATCTCTCGCGCCAGCTTCTCGATGAACGGCGCCATGCCGGCGATGCGCTGCGCGGTGAAGCCCCGGTTCATCAGCCTGCGCAGCCGGGTGTGGTCCGGCGGGTCCATGCCCAAGAGCACGTGGGCCAGCGGGAAGCCCTCGCCGAGGATGGCCTTCGCCTCCTCCGTCAGCGTCGTCCCGCTGAACAGCATGTCGCGGTTGGAGAAGCGCGCCGTGTCCTTGAGGACCTGGAGGATGTCGTCGTTGCGGCTCACCAACCACATGTTCAGCATCGGGTTGAAGCTGACCGGCTCCTCCTTGCGCAGCTTCTCGAAGAAGGGGTGGGGATTGTCGACGTGGGGTCCCGCGAAGGGGTTGTACTGCGCGCCCAGGTGAGGGCAGCGAGGCGCCGCGGGGGCATGGGCCGGAACACCGGTCTCTTCCTGCTTCTGAACCGTTACGGGCATGGACTCACTCGGCAGTTCGAGCGCGGGCCCCCCCAGCTCACTGCTCGGACAAGGGTTGGTTGAGGCATGGGGCACAGCCGGTTCCGGAGCCCGACTTGGAAAACCGGGCGCGATGGGGGCTCCAGAATGACCGCCTATACCTCAATTTCCAGTTATCGCACCAGTAGGGTGCGATTTTTTCAGTGAAACTGGCCTTGTGCGTCACTGGAGCGGCTCAGCGTCGGCCGGAGGGGCGTGATTTCAGGGGGTTGGCCGAAGGCGCAAATGTCGCATCGACTCGGACTCTGGGAAATCCAGTGGACACTTTGCGTGCGGGGAGCGCCTCGGAAGGGCTCAACCCGGTTACATGCGGGGCGGGACAGGAGAGGCGGCGGGGCCCCCGGAGGGGCCACCGCGATGGGTGAAGCGGATGGCGACGACGGCGGGAGTGAGGCCGCTTCAGCCGCTCTTGCGGACGTTGGCGCGGCGCTGCTGCTCCACCCAGGCGTGGGCCTCGGGCATCGTCTTGACGAACTCCGTCTTGAACTCCGACTTGCCCGTCAGGAACATGCCCAGCGAGATGACCTTGCCGAAGGTCTGCTGGACCATGTCCGCGCCGACATAGACGCAGCCCTTGAACCACTCCGCCTTGCTGTTGTCGGAGAGGTACCGGCGCGCTTCGGCCTGGAGCTGCGAGTTGCCGATATCGGCAATCATGTAATAGCCGCCGCTCTTGGCGACGTCGCCGTAGATTTCAACGGCCCGCTTCATGTCCTCCAGGTTCAGCATGCCGCTGAACACGGCGACCACCAGGTCTGGGGCCTCGTGGCGAATCTGGTGGGCACCGAACTTCCATTCCTGTTGCTGCATGGGCGCTCCCTTGGGCTGACCGCGCGAGCATACCGCCCAGGGCCACCGGGAGCGAGAATCCAGTCTTCCCTCCCAAACCAGGACTTTCAGCGGGGCCCGGGTCTGGAAGGAGACAGAGGGGGTCGGACTTCACACGACGGTGAGACGCGTCTCAGCCGGCCTTGCGTTGGGAGCGGGCGCGGTTCTGGAGGACCCAGGCGCGGGCGTCGTCGAGCGTCTTGACGAAGGTGGTCTCGAAGCTGGACTTGCCGGTGAAGAGCATGGCGAGGGAGATGGCCTTGCCGAAGGTCTGCTGGACGATGTCGGCGCCGACGTAGACGCAGCCCTTGAACCACTCGGAGCGGTTGTTCTCGGAGAGGTAGCGGCGGCCGGCGGCCTCAATCTGGGAGCGGCCGATTTCCGCGAGGATGTAGTAGGGGCCGAGGATGTCGTAGACCTCCTTGTAGATTTCGGAGGTGCGCTTCACGTCGTCCATGGTGATGGGACCCTCGAAGGTCGCCACCGCGATGTCTGGCGGCTCGATGCGAACCCGATGCGCGCCGTACTTCCACTCCCGAGGCTTCTCCGCCATTGCATCCCCCACCCAGAAGTCCTGCCTGTCAGAAGGATAACGCTCGTTCCTGGGGTGAAGGCAAACGGACGCACTGGGTTTGGTCCCTGGAGTTCCAGAGGGACGTTTTTCTCCAGATGGGCCCGAATTGCCCGGTGTGGCCTGGCCGCGAGGAGAAACAGGGTGTTGGGGTGAGAACCGTGGGCCGAAGCGCGGGTTGACGGTGGGGTGGGGGGCTGGAGACTGCCGGCACCCATGGTCCGCTCGTTCTTCGTCGTGCTCGTGTTGGGTGTCTGCGTGCTGTCGGTGGGGTGCCGGCGGAGTGGCGGCTCGGGCTCGGAGGATGGGCGTGACGGCGCGGGGGCCACGCGGCTGGTGCTGAAGTATCAGCCGCTGTGGGGACCTCCGGAGCCCTTCCGGGAGCTGCTCGCGGGCTTCGAGAAGGCCAACCCCGGGGTGAAGCTGGTCACCGAGGCGCTGCCGAACTCGTCGGACCTGGCGCACCAGTTCTTCCTCACGTCGTTGGAGGGTGGGGCGAAGGACTTCGACGTGCTGGTGGCGGACGTGGTGTGGGTGCCGGAGTTCGCGCGGGCGGGGTGGATAGCGGACCTGTCGGCGGAGTTCCCGCCGGAGCGGCTGCGCGAGGAGTTCCTGCCGGGGCCGGTGGAGGCCGTCGTCGTGGAGGGGCGGACGTACGCGGTGCCCTGGTACCTGGACGTGGGCGTCCTGTACTACCGCACGGACCTGGTGCCCCATGCGCCGCGCACGTACGCGGAGCTGGAGCGCTTCGCGTTGGACGCGAAGGCGAAGGTGCCGGGCATCCAGGGGTATGTGTGGCAGGGCCGCCAGTACGAGGGCTTGAGCTGCAATGTCTTTGAAGCGCTGTGGGGGCACGGCGGACACGCGATGGGGGAGAACGGGCGCGTGTTGCTGGAGACGGAGGCGGCGCGCGAGGCGCTCGCGTATCTGCGCGGGTTGCTGGTGAGTGGGGTGTCGCCGGAGACGGTGATGGGGTTTGGGGAGGAGGAGGCGCGGCGCATCTTCCAGGAGGGGCGCGCGGTGTTCATGCGCAACTGGCCGTATGCGTGGAGCGAGGCGCAGAAGGAGGGCTCGCCCATTCGCGGCAAGGTGGGGATGGCGCCGCTGCCCACGGTGAGTGGCGAGCCGGGATTTGGAACGCTGGGCGGGTATCAACTCGCCGTGAATGCGCATGTGTCGCCGGAGCGGCGGAAGCTGGCGGCGAAGCTCATCGCGCATCTGACGTCGCCGGAGGCGAACCTGGTGCTGGCGGTGCACTACGCGCGCAATCCGCCCAGGGCGGCGGTGTACGACGATGCGAGGTTGAAGGAGAGCTCGCCGTTCATCGCGGGCCTGCGGGAGATGGCGGAGCGCGCGAAGCCGAGGCCGGTGACGCCGTACTACAACCTGATTTCAGATGTGTTGCAGAGCGAGTTCTCCGCGGCGGTGGCGGGCCTGCGCTCGCCCGAGGAGTCGCTGAGGCGCGCGCAGAAGCAGGTGGACCATTTGATGGGGGAGGGGCGATGAGCGCGGGGGGCGGAGACGACGCGATGACGTCTCAGGTGCCAGGGCCGGTGGGCCCGGGGCGCGCGCGAGGCTCGCTGGAGCGGGAGCGGAGACAGGCGTACTGGTTGGTGGCGCCCGCGGTGCTGGTGCTCGCGGCGGTGGCGCTGTATCCGATTCTCGCGGCGGTGTGGCTGAGCCTGCACCGCTTCATCCTCGTCTTCGGTGAGCGGCGCTTCGTGGGGTTGGGGAACTACGCGTACCTGCTCGGGGACGCGCGGTTCTGGTCGGCGCTGGGGAACACGGCGTACTTCACGGGGGTGGCGGTGGGGGTGGAGTTGTTGCTCGCGGTGCCGCTGGCGCTGTTGCTACAGCGCGCGTTTCCGGGGCGAGGGTTGTTGCGCGCGGCGGTGCTGGTGCCGTGGGCGATTCCCACCGTGGTGAGCGCGCGGCTGTGGGCGTGGATGTTCAATCCGGACTACGGGCTCATCAATCGCCTGCTCCTGGGCAGTGACATCAACTGGCTGGGGGCGCCCGGGTATGCGTTGCACGCGGCCATCCTGGTGGACGTGTGGAAGACGACGCCCTTCGTGGCGCTGCTGGTGCTGGCGGGGCTGCAAGGCATTCCGGAGGACCTCTACAAGGCGGCGCGAGTGGATGGGGCGTCACCGTGGCGGACGTTCCGCTCCATCACCTTGCCGTTGTTGAAGCCGGCGTTGCTGCTGGCGGTGTTGTTCCGTTCGCTGGATGCGTTCCGGGTGTTTGATGCCATCTACGTGCTGACGGAGGGAGGGCCGGCGAACACGACGGAGACGCTGAGCATCTACGCGTACAAGACGCTGATGCGCTCGGGGGACTTCGGGTACGGGAGCACGCTGTCGGTGGCGACGTTCTTGTGCGTCGTCGTGCTGGCGGCGGTGTGGCTGCGCTTGCTGGGGCGGCAGGAGGAGGCGCGATGAAGCAGCGCGCGGGGCTGGGGACGGCGCTGGCGGTGGTGGCGTTCCTCACGTTCTTCCTGGGGCCGTTCTTCTGGCAGGTGCTGACGAGCCTGTGGCCGGATGGAGAGCTGACCCGTCCATGGCCTTCGCACCTGACGTTGGAGAACTACGTGAGCGTGTTGTGGGGGCGGCCGTTCCTGCGGGTGGTGTTGAACTCGCTGGTGGTGGCGGCGCTGACGACGGTGTTCTGTCTGGTGATTGGCTCGGCGGCGGCGTTCGCGCTGGCGAAGCTGGAGTTCCGAGGCAAGGGCCTGTTGTTGAGCGCGGCGCTGGCGGTGAGCATGTTTCCGCCGATTGCGACGGTGAGCCCGCTGTATCTCATCCTGCGAGCGGTGGGGTTGCGAGACAGTCTGGTGGGGCTGGCGTTGCCCTATGCGACGTTCGCGATGCCGTTGACACTGTGGGTGCTGACGTCGTTCTTCCGGCAGCTCCCGGACGAGCTGTATCGAGCGGCGCGGGTGGATGGCTGCACGCCGTTCCAGGCGTTCCGCCGCGTGTTGTTGCCCCTGGCGGCGCCGGGGCTGGCGACGACGGCGATTCTGGTCTTCATCTTCGCGTGGAACGAGTTCCTGTTCGCGTTGACGTTCTTGACGACGCCGGAGAAGCGCACGGTGCCCGTGGCCATCAGCCTGTTCGCCAGCGAGTACCGCGAACCGTGGGGAGAGATTGCCGCGGCCTCCGTGGTGGCCACGCTGCCCCTGGTGGTGCTCACCGTGTTGTTCCAGCGGAGCATTGTGTCGGGACTCACGGCGGGGGCGGTGAAGGAGTAGGTTCTTCCTCCATCCCCATGAGTTGAAGCAGGCCCGCTCCGTCTGGTGCTCTCCTTGGGAACCTCGTCGGGCCTTCAGTGATGACGTGTCGGGAGGCCAATGGCCTCACGAACCGCTCGGAGGGCCGCATCCGGAGAAGTGAAGGCAAGGGAGATGAGCCGCGCCAGCTCCGATTCGTCCATGGCCGCGAGGCGCTGTTCCTCCTCGGGGGATACCGTGAGTTCCCGGCTGTGCGCGAAGGTGACGAGGGTTCGAGCGCGATCTCTGGTCCGTTCGAGAGCTCGTTCCTGTGCGCGCAGTTCTTCCCAGAAAGGTGAGTCCATCATGATGCTCCTCAAGGACTGGCTGAGATGGTGACTGCCGAAGCGGCGTGACGTAAGGGTACCCAGGACGACGAGCAAATCCAGCCTCTCCTGCGACGAGAGGTCCGTGGCTTGTCGCAAGCGTTCCTCGGCCCAGGTCGCGCGCTCGGGCCCCGCTCGTGCATCCAGGACGGAGAGCGGCACGAGTCCGGTGGCCGCCTGGAGGGCCGGCTGGGAGAAATCCACCTCCCAAAGCCTGACAACCAAGAAATCAAAGGCAAGCACCTGCCGGCCGCGACAGCGGACGAGGTAGGGCGGACGAACACCTTCCGCCTCCGGCACGACGAGGAGGACCACGGGCAACACCGGCAGCCCTTCACGCAGATGGATGCGCACCGTGTAATCCAGGAACCTCCGGGCGAAGTCGGGGTCGGCCTGCGCCTGGATTTCCAGCTCCACCGCGAAGCGCTCCGAGGGGGCCTCGACGACCAGGATGGCGTCCGCGCGGCGCTCGGACTGCGGCAGGCTGGTGTCGGCGGCGTGCACGAAGGTTGGCGCGTCAGAACCGAAGAGGAGCAGGAGCAGGTGTTCCGGATGGTTCTGCACCAGGCGACGAAGCACGAGGTCGAAGTAGGGTCCCATGGGCTACTTGAAAGGTAGTCCATGGGTCTGAAATCCAAGAGGTAGGGGCCTCGCCGCGAGAACCCCTCCGTGACGTCAGTCCACGATGAACAGCTTCGCCCCAGTCTCAGTCGATGAGCGGTGGGCTCCGTCGTCATCCGCGACCTGGTAGCTCATCATCGGCCCGAGCACGAAACGCCGGCCGTCCTTCAACTCCGTGAGCAGCGTCCCCTCGAGCACGAGCAGGATGTGTCCCCGGCTGCACCAGTGGTCCGCCACGTACCCCTGTGTGTACTCAACGAGCCGGACCCGGATGTCTCCTGCTTGCAGCGTCCGCCAGAATGCCTTCCCAGTCGCCCCAGGGTGCTCCGTGGGTTGAAGCGTGCTCCAGTCCGTCGTGCAGAAGGGAATGTTCGAGATTTTCAGAGGAAGCTCCTTCGAGGAACCGGGCTCGCGCGACCTAATCGTTCAGCCAGTAAAGGCGACCGTTGCTCCTCAGTGCTCGCTCCAGAAACTCGTGGAACGAGCCGGCGATCTGACGGACTCCTCGCGAATACGTCTCATGGTACGCGTCGAGCATGGGGTAGGGGCCACCTGGCTGAGCTACATCAACGAGGACCCAATCGGAGTCCTGGCAATCCACCAGTGGAAAGTGGGACGCGGTCGCAACCGAGCCTTCATCTCGCTTTCGAAGGCGGAGGCACGCAAGCTGAATGTCCGAGAGAGAGAGAATGCTGTAGTTCGCCTCAGGCAGTGGCCTGAAGAGTTCCGCTCCGTCGCAGCGTAGGTAGAGCGCGCGCAGGTCGTCGTCGAGCTTCCAGCCCATCTTTGTCTAGAACGCCGCGATCTGCGTCAGCTTCGCGGCGGGGCGTGGGAAATGCGCGCGCGAGATTTCATCCAGCAGTTGTTCGAGTGTCATGGCTAATCGATGTACGGCCTGTCGGGTCCGACAGTGCTCCAGGGGCCACCCCGGACGTAGCAGGCCGGATACGCAAGATTGATGACGTCGTGGACGTCCTGCGGCACCGGAAGAACGTTCGATTGCGCAGTGGGATGGCCACCATGAAGCAAGTCAGGGATGTGGTGCCCTGGCCAGCTACGGCCGTCTGCTGTTCGTGGCCATGCTCCATACTCGGCGCCCCAGTCCGCACGGAATCCTTCGCGTGCGTTCTCCCACGTGCGCCGGCGGCTTGAGGCATCCGCCACCGCGGGGTAGTCACAGCGGCAATGGGTGATGGCGAGGCGGCCACCGCCCTTTGCTGGCAGGCCAAGAAAGCGTCCTGTCCAATCCCCCTTGAAATCAGCGAGCCAGATGCCGCCGAGCAAGGTGTGCCCTTGCGACGCGCATTGTCGCCCACATCGCGCCATCCACTGTGCGCTGCACTGCCAGGGTCCGTAGTGAACCGCAGCCCACGATTGAAAGCCCCAGGGCGATGGTGGCGATGCGTAGACGAGGACCCTGGAGTGGCATGCCCCGACGAGATAGCGCAGGCCCGTTCGACAGGGAAATAACCGCGGAGTCCGGCATCCAGAACCCACCGTCGATGCCGGGCGCCCCGCCCTCGACTACCGCGCGTCCAGCGCTCCCGCCCAGATATCCTTCACGCCACCGATATGGTCGAACGCGCAGTGCGCGGCTCCCGCGATGACGTTCTCCTCCAGCGGCACGGAGTATCCACGGTACGCCGTCACGCTGGCACGGATGTCCGTGAGGTACTCATCCTGGTCGCCGTACGAATAGAACAGCTTCGTCGGCCCACGCACCTCGGGCCGCGTGCTGTCCCAGTCCAGCGAGCCACTCCACGGCGCCTCTCCACCGCACCCCAGTGCATAGACACCGCGATAGCGATTGCCGTACTTCGGCAGGAAGCTCGCCGTGAGGAGCACCGCGCCACCTGAAGACCCGCCGAACAGGATGGGCTCGTTGTTGAGGTCCCATCGCTTGCGCAACGTATCGATGACCTCCGTCAGCGCCCGCGCGTTGTCACCCGCGGTATCCCGGTCCGCCTCCGTCGCGGTGTCCGAGCACGTCGTCAACGTGGGCTTCGTCCACCACGCGCACTTGTTCGGCGCGAGCGCTGACACATAGAGCGTGTCGTGGTCGAACGCCCACGGTGCCTGCAGGCGCGGCGCCGTGTTCCCCGTGTGCGCCCGCGCCCCGTCGCCATGCAGATAGATGGCCAGGTTCAACGGCACGGCGACGATGCCCGTGCGGGGCTCGACAATCTTCAACTCGACGCCCGCCACCTGCGCGACACAGAACGTATAGGTCTGGTTGTCGGCCACCACCGTGCCCGTGCTGTCACACGGCAGCTTCCCCGTGCCGTGCGAGCTGCCCGCATCCGGGAAGGGCTCCGCCCCCGCGTCCGAGCCCGCATCCGTTCCGGCATCCGAGCCCCCATCCGCGCCGTCGGGAATGCCCGCGTCCGCGCCTCCATCCGTCGTCGGCGGTACCGGGTCCGGGTCATCCGAGCAGGCAGCGAGGGACAGCGTGAGCAGGGCGGCGACGAGGAATCGATGCATGGGGTGTCTCGGGCGAAGGATGAACAGGACCCCAAACTACCGCGTCCCCGTCGCCCCAGACCGCTGTTCACCACCCCACGTTCCGCACAGCGAACGTCGCGACCTGGTGGGTTTCGATGGGTCTCCCAGAATTCTGGTGAGGCCATCTCTCGGGCGCTCACGCGGTGCGGGCTCCCCACCCAGACGCGGTGCGGGCAAGGCAGGCTTCGCCCGGCGTCGCTGCAAGCAGTTGCGCGGGGTCCATGCGAGTCCTTGGCATCCAATCAGGCAAGGCTGTCGGTCCTGAGCGCCTGTTTCCAGATAGGGCTCATTCCGCAACTATTCGCAGATCCAGGAAAGTTGGGACGTAACCCTGTGCCTGCCTTCTCGATAATAGGGTGTCAGTTCTGACGAAAAGGGGATTGTTCCATGGGCGGTCTGTCACCCACGGGTGGTGGTTCAGGCGCTTCGGGCGCGGCGGCGGCAGCGGAAGCAGCACGTCGCGCCGAGGAAGCTCGCCAGCGAGCGGAAGCAGCGCGCAAGGCAGCGGAGGCCGCGCGCAAGGCAGCGGAGGCCGCACGCAAGGCCGCTGAAGCCGCTCGTCAGGCGGCGGAGGCCGCGAAACGACAGCAAGCCGCCGCGCAGAAGGCCGCCGCGGACGCCCAGAAGAACGCGCGGAAGCCCGGGCAGAAACCCGAAGAGGCGCAGAGGACGAAGACGGAGGCCGCCAACGCGGAGAAGGCGAAGCAGGCCGCCGCGCGGAAGACCGCCGCCGCGGAGAAGCAGCTCCAGGCCGCCGAGGAGAAGGTCGCCCTCACCGCGAAGAAGGCCGAAGAGGCCATGGGCAAGGCGAACACCGCCGCCACCGAGGAGAAGAAGCCTCAGCCCTACACGCAGAAGGACATCGACGGCGTCAAGCCGAAGAAGAACGAGCTGGTCTCCGCCTTCGAGGGCACCAGCCGCAAGGCCGAGCTGGAGAAGCTGCTCGGCACCACCGCGCCGCCAAAGGCCGAGGCCCCCGCGCGGCAACCCGTCGCGGGCGAGAAGCCTCCCGAGGCGCTCAACGCGGTGGACGCCAAGGACGTCCAGGACGCCGCGAAGTTGAAGGACGGCCAGAAGTTCAAGGACCCGTCCTCCGGCGCGACGTACGACGTGAAGAAGAACGCCCTCACCGGCGAGACGCAGCTCTCCGACGCGAAGAGCGGCAACACCGTCACCATCAAACCGGACGGCAGCTACACCTCCACGGTGACGGCGAAGGACTCACCGAAGGAAGGTGGCACGCGCGAGACGACGTGGACGAAGTCCGCGGACGCCAAGGGCCAGACGACCAGCCTCGAGTCGCGCAAGAGCCAGTCGACGCAGAGCCCGGAGACGGGCCTCACCACCACCACGTCCACCACGAAGTACAACCCCGCCACGTCAGTGCCTCTGTCGCGCTCCGAAGAGGTGCGCATGGAGAAGGCCTCGGCGGCGCTGGTGGGACGGCCCGGCACGCCCCAGGGCCCGACGACGGTGACGACGGACACGGAGTTCAATGCGCAGGGCCTGCCCGCCAAGCAGGTGAAGAAGACGGAGATCCACACCCCGGGCTTCGATGGGAAGGCCGTGAGCGACTTCGAGGCGAAGCAGGGCAAGGCCCTGAACGACGCCTCCAAGGGCGAGGACCACCACGACACGAACCGGGACCCCACCTCCCTCAAGCCCGGCGAGTCCAGCCTCACGACGACGGAGGAGATTCGCTTCAACGCGAAGGGCGAGCCCGCCACCTCCACGCAGAAGACGGAGTCGGTGTCCACGCAGCCGCTCGCGTCGGACAAGAACGGCAACGGCGTGCAGGTGGCGCGCAGCCAGCAAGAAGTCACCTACGGGCCCAAGGACGCCGCGTCCACGGACTCGCTGCCCGCGCTCACCCGGCAGGCGCAGGGCCACATCACCAGCAACACCACCGTGACGGGGTATGACCCGGACGGCAGCCGCTTCGACGACGGCTACGCGAACCGGACGCAGACGTCGTTGAAGTCCTCCGGCACCGTGGGCCCCGACGGTCAGCTTCAGATGAAGCACGAGCCCACGGAGGTGAAGAGCCTCCAGGAGGCGGACGACAACCGTTGGAAGTACGACCACGTCAGCTTCGAGACGGGCGCCGACGGCAAGGTGGCGTCGGGCGCGAAGCCCAAGGAGCTCGACAAGGAGCGCCAGCTCCCCTGGTACCAGGACGCGAAGGACTTCGTCACCGAGGGCCTGAGTGACCTGGCGGGCATGGCGGGGGACTTCGCCAAGGACGCGCTGGGCTTCGCCAAGGACGTGGTGCTCAAGCCGATTGACTACGTCATCGACCAGGTGACCGCGCCCATCGAAGGCGCGGTGGCGGACGAAATCAAGAAGCTCAACAGCGCGGGCGACACGCTGACGTTGAGCGGCAACCTGGACGTCAAGGTCGGTCTCAAGGCCGGCATCGAGGGCGAGGTCGAGGTCGAGAAGACCGCCGACGGCAAGTACCAGCTCTCGGCCGAAGTGACGGGTGACGTGGGCGTGGGCCTGGTGGGCTCGGCGTCCCTGTCGGCCGGTGGCCGCATGGAGATGACGTTCGACACGCCGGAGGAAGCGGCGAAGGCGGCCGTCATCCTGGGCAAGGGGCCCGCGGCGCTGGCGTCCGGTGGCGAGGACCACAAGTTCCTCCTCGACCACCTGTCGGCCATGGAAGTGAACATCGGCGCGGAGGCGGAAGCGGGTCTCGGCGGCAAGTTCGGCCCGGCCAGCGCGGAGCTGTCCGCGAGCATCGGCGCGACGACGAGCTTCCGGGTGGAGTTCGAGAAGGGCAAGCCCACGAACCTGGTGCGCTCGCTCGAAATCGAGGGCTCCGGCGCGGCGAGCATCGCCGGCGGACTCAAGGGCAAGGCGGGCCTCAACCTCGGCGGGGAAATCACCGGCTCCGTGAGCTTGGAGACGAGCATTCCGCTGGACGCGAGCAAGCTGGACGCCAAGGACGTGCTGGCGTTCCTGGCGAGCCCGGGCACCGCGCCGTTCGCGGGACCCGCGGAGACGAGCATCTCCGTGGAGGGCTCGGTGGACGCGGGGCCGAAGGGGCAGTTCTTCACCGCGGAGATCAGCGGGCTGAAGGGTGAGCAGCTCCAGCAGGTGACGAAGAACCTGATGGACGGGAAGTTCGACACCGCCTTCGACGGCCTGGACGTGGACGCGAAGTTCACCACCGGTTCGTTCACGGACCGCGAGCTGGGCATCGGCGCGAAGCTGGGTGTGGTGGACTTCGAGCTCAACGCTCGGCACCGCGATGTCACGGCCGAAGGCGGCAGCGGCGGCGCCGGCACCACCGTCAGCCTCGGCGGCGGACGACGACGCCACGGCAGTGACGGCTCGAATGGTTCCAACGGCTCGAATGGTTCGAACGGAACCAACGGCTCCAATGGCACCAACGGTACGAACGGCACCAATGGTTCGAACGGAACCAACGGTTCGAACAAGCCGAAGCCGGGCACCACGACGACGAGCCCTGGCACTGACACTCGCACGGGTGCTCCGACGGGTGGCCCCGAGCAGACCGGGCGTCCTCCCGGGAACCGGGTGGAGAACAGGCCCACGACTCCCACCGAGTACCGGGTGAACCCGGCGACGGGGCAGTTGGTGCCCCTGCCTCCGACGGCGGCCCCCACGCGGCCCGAGGTGGGCACCGACAACACGGGACGTCCTCCCGTGCCCGTGGTGCGCAACCCGGAGCTCCAGGGCCGCACGACGCAGGTGCGCTACGACGACGGCAAGGTGCGCATCGAGGCGGGCCCGGATGCGACGAAGGAGGACATCCAGGCGCACATGGAGACGGCGCGCGTGCTCCAGCGCTACGAGGGCGCCACGGGCAAGGTGCGCCAGCTCATCGACAAGGTGAAGCAGGCCATCACCGGCATGCCCGGCTACGGCACCCAGGGCTTCGAGTCGCGGCTGGAGGTGCAGAAGCTCTCAGGCATCCTCAAGAACCTGGAGGCCACGCAGGCCAGCCTCAACGACGCGGTCTCTGGCGCGACGGGCAAGACCACGCCCGCGACGGCAGACCAGCTCAAGGACCTGGAGCAGCGCATCGCGAGCGTGGAGAACCAGCTGCGCACCCATGCCTCCCAGGTGGACTCGCTCACCTCGGGGCAGGGCCACGTGGACATGGTGGACGATGTCACGCGCCCCCCCGCGGAGCGGATTCAAACGGCGCTCCAGAACACGCCCGAGAAGCTCTACCCGCCCGCGTTGCGCGAGCAGTTCGCGAACGACACGCGGTTCCAGGAGACCTTCTCCAACATGACACCAGGAGAGCAGCAGCTCACGCTGGAGCGGCTCTCCACGCGGCGTTATACGCCCGAGCAGCTCACCACCGAGATGACCCGGCTGCGTGAGCAGCTCTCCACGGCGGCGGGCCCCATGAGCCAGGACGCCAGCCCGGAGCAGCGCACCTCCGAGCAGCGTGATGCCATCCTCAGGGACTTCCGGGAGGTGGGTGGCAAGCCTGGCCGCTATCAGACCTATGTCTCCGACTCGAACCTGGCGGCCAACCGCCAGCAGGTCTCCGCGATTCGCGACAACCTGAACGCCTTCAACCCCGACTCACTGATTGTCGTGGAGCGAGGTGGTGCGTTCCTGGGCGACGTCCTGACGCATGGCGACCCGGCGCTCGAGGCCAGGCGGACGACCATCGAGAAGGCCAAGGGCACCCAGCCCTACGACAAGATTCGCGAGGAGCTCGAGAGGAAGATCGCCAACGGGGAGACGCGCTTCGCCTTCGTGGATGCCTACATGGGTGGCGGCTTCGCCAACGGCCTCCAGAAGGTCATGGACGACGTGCGCAAGGCGCATCCCGACAAGAACCTGGAGTTCCGCGTCAACTGGATGCGCGAGGAACTTGGGTTCGAGGACCAGGTCCCGTCCATCGGGAGCGATGATGGTCGTCCGACGCTGCGGCTCCCGAGCTCCGGGTTGCCGGACTCGGGAAGCATCAGCCATCTGGAATTCAACGTGCCGCTCGTGATTGGAGATGATGCGCCCGCGCTTCAGAACACCCAGGTGCCAGGGGAGTCGATTAAGATATTCGACAAGGATGGTCGCCTGAAGGTCGTGAACCCACGGGAAGGTGAGAGCACTCGCGATTTGATCATCCGAGTGCTCAACGGAGAGGAGAGCTAGTTCATGGCGCTGGCATGCCGCGAGTATGTGACGCCCTATCGCGCGGGCACGAAGAAGGACGACTACGAGCGGCTCATGGCGCTCAAGCAGGCGCTCGACCCGCTGCTCAAGCAGCGCAAGAGCCTGCGCTTCAAGGCGAAGGCCTTCCACAAGGTGGAGGAGCTGGAGAACGAGCTGCTGGACCCGAAGGTCGTCCTGAAGGTCTCGGGAGGAGAGCTCCCGGTCATCTGGCTCAACCTCACGTATACGCCGGGAGACGTGTCCGCGGAGGCGCTCCAGCCGCTCGAGAAGCAGTTCAATCTGCGGCTGCTCGGTGAGTTCGTGGACGAGAAGGCCGTCTGATGTCGGGCGCATGAGCCCCCGGGAGGTTTCGGGGGCTCATCGCCGCGCGGCGCTCTCAGGTCCGACTCACGCTCCGCTCGCCGCCACCTCGTTCCACAGGCTCTCCCCTTCGAGCACCGTGTTCAGCGGTGCTCGCTTCAGGGCCACGTGCAGCAGCACCGCGGCGAGCTGGTCCAGGTGGATGGGGCGCAGGCCGCCCATCAGCGGCAGCTTCGCGAGCATGCGCAGCAGCGCGGGCGGGTGGTGGTACTCGCCCTCGAACGCGGGCGGGCGCACCACCGTCCAGGGGATGCCGCTCTCGCGCACCAGCCGCTCCGCTTCCGCCTTCGCCTTCAAGTACGCCCCCACCGGTCGGCCCGCGCCCACCGAGCTGAGCAGCACCAGGTGGTCCACCCCCGCGTGCTTCGCCGCCTCCACGAGCTGCCGCGTGGTGCCGATGTCGCTCGTCTCGTAGGTGTCTCCCGACGCGAAGCGCTTGCGCATCGTCCCGATGAGCTGGAGCACCGTGGTGCTGCCCTTCATCGCCTCCGCCAGCGGCTCGCCGCGCGCCAGCTCGACGACGGCCTTGCGCGGCCAGCTCTTCGCGGGCTCGGTGTCCGCGCTCTTGGGGCGCACATGTGCAATCAACGGCACGTCGCGCGCCAGGGCCTGCTTCACCACGTTGCGCCCCGTGGCGCCCGTGGCTCCGGCGACGAAGAGAAGGCGGGACGGCTGCGTCATGGCGGCGGCTCCAGCGTTGGGAAGAGAGGGCCCTCTTCAGCACACTGGAGGGTGGCTGCCCAGCCCGTCGGACGCGCTCAGCGCCGCGCCTGTCCGGTGTCGCCCACCTCGCGCGCGTGGGACAGGTCCTCCAGGAAGAAGGCCTCCATCTGCTTCGCGGCGTCCAGGTCCTCCATCACCAGCGAGCCCTCCTCCAGCACGTTGAAGGACAGCGGGTCGTAGTTGATGGAGCCCACCAGGACGAGCCGGTCATCCACGAGCATCGTCTTCGCGTGCATCATCGACGGCTGGTACTCCCACACGCGCACGCCCGCCTCCAGCAGCGCCTCATACGACGCCCGCTGCGCCACGGTGATGATTCCCTGGTCGTTGAGGTCCCCTGGCGCCAGCACGCGCACGTCCACGCCCGCGCGCGCCCGCTCCCGCAACAGCTCCGACAGCGGCCCGTTCGGCGTGAAGTACGACTGCGCAATCCACAGCCGCTTCGTCGCCGCGCGCACCATCAACTGCGTCAGCCGCTCCGCGCGCGTCACCTCCGGGTTCGCCGTGCTGCCCACGAAGGCCGCCCAGCCCGCGCCCGCGTCGTCCAGCCCCGGCACCGGTTGCGCCAGCGTGGGGAAGTCGCTCACGGGCAACAGCTCTCCCGTCGTCTCCTGCCAGTTCTCCGCGAACGCCTGCTGCATCTGCTCCACCACCGGGCCCACCACGCGCGCGTTCGTGTCGCGCCACTCCGACTCGCGCAGGCCCTCGCCCAGCCACTCGTCTTGAATCGCCAGCCCGCCGGTGACGCCCACCCGTCCATCCACGACGAGCAGCTTGCGGTGGTTGCGCGCCAGGTTCTCGTCCGCGGGCAGCGGTCGGAACAGGTGCGCCCGACAGCCCGCGGCTTCCAGGCGCGGCTTCACGTTCGTCTCGAAGCCCGCGCTGCCCAGGGGGTCCACGAGCACTCGACACGCCACCCCCGCGCGCGCCCGCTCGGCCATCGCCTCCACCAGCCGGTCCGATGCGCGCCCCGGTCGCCAGATGAACATGACCAGGTGCACGGAGGAGCGCGCGCGGCCAATCTCCTCCACCATGACGTCGAAGACCGTGCCGTTGTTGGCCCACGTCAGCCGGTTGCCCGGCGCCATGCGCACGCCGACCGTCTGATACAGCGCCACCGCGAAGTCCGGCCCGTGCGAGCCCACCTCACCCGTGAGCTGGAACGGCTTCGACCGCTCCTTCGTGCACGCGACGGGACACCCCGTCAGCACCGACGCCGCCACCACCCAGGCCACCCACCACCGCATGCGCCTTCGAGATAGGCACGCGCACCCCCTGGGTCATCCCGGAGGACGAGACAGATGTTCACCTGTGGATGTTTCAATCCACCTCGAATTCGGCAACCTGCCGGATGCGGAGCGCACTGTCCTGTGCGTAGCATCCGCCCGCCTTGGACACCCGCGAGCCTCTCGTCTTCCCCCAGAGCTTTGAAGGCCTCATCCGCGCGCTGGGAGACCAGCTCGATGAGCGCTGCATCGGCCGGCTCAAGCAGGTGGGCATCGACACGAAGGGGCGTCTGGCGCCCGCGTATCCGCTGGACGTGTGGCTGGGCGCGCTGAAGGTGGCCGCCGACACGCTGGCGCCGCAGATGCCGCTGGAGGAGGGCGCCGTCGTCGTGGGCCGCCGCTTCGTGGAGGGCTTCGGCTCCACGCTCATCGGCAGCGCGCTGCTCACCACCGTGCGCCTGTTGGGACCTGAACGGATGCTGGCGCGCATGACGCGCAACCTGCGCACGGGCACCAACTACCTGGAGGCCACGCTGGAGCCTCGGGGACCCGGGCACTACGCGCTCACCTGCCGGCCCGTGGTGGTGGCGGGCTTCTACGTGGGCCTGTTCCTCGCGGGACTGGAGGCGAGCGGCGCTCGTCACCCCTCCGTGCAGGTGGTCCGTCGACAGGGCGAGGAAGCGGTGTACGACATCGCCTGGAGCTGACCTGGGGTCGCCCGGCCGTGATAGTCAGCGGGGCGTCCATGTCCACGCCCTCGCCGTCCTCGTCCTCCGCGCAGTTCTCCGACACCCAGACCCAGCTGTCCGCCACGTTGCGGGCCCTGGCCGCGCGGCTGCCCGAGTCGCTCACCGTGCGCGAGCTGATGCAGTCATGCGGCGAGCAGGGCCTGCTGCTCTTCTGCTGCATCCTCACCTTCCCCTTCCTCCTGCCGGTCTCCGTGCCCGGCGTCTCCACCGTGTTCGGCGCGCTCATCGTCCTCATCGGCGTGGGCGTGACGTTCAACCGCGTGCCCTGGCTGCCGCGCAGGCTGATGGACAAGAAGCTGGCGCGCGCATCGCTCCAGCCCGCGCTGGAGAAGGGCGCGGACGTCTTCACCAAGGTGGACCGCCTGAGCAAGCCGCGGCTGCTCGCGCTCACCCACGGCGCCAGCACCAACCGCTTCAACGGCTTCATGCTGTTCGTCGCCGGCGTGCTGCTGATGGCGCCGTTCGGCCTCGTGCCGTTCAGCAACACCCTGCCCGCGCTGGCCGCGCTGTTCTTCGCCATCGGCATTCTCCAGCGGGACGGTTACGCCATCCTGGCGGGCCATGGCATGACGCTGGGGACCATCGCCTACTTCGGCGCGCTCATCCTGGGCGCCATCCAGGGCGGCCGCGGCCTGGCGAGCCTCATCGGCCGCTGAACATTCCAGCAGGCGGGCCCTCCTATCCTGGGGGGTGGTGGGCAGGCCGTCCCGTGCCGGGTGTGTAACACCCCGTGTATCAGCCGGGGAAAGCAACCCCCCGGATAACCTGAATCTTCGTTATCATGACGGCGGGCGGCCCCCCGTACATGCGTTCAATCCCACTGGATGCGACACAGCCTCGGCTCGAGGACCCGGCACGCCGCCTCTTCGACGGCGAGGTCGTGGGTGGGCGCTACCGCATCTCCGACTTCCTGGGGCGGGGCGGCGCGGGAACGGTGTGGCGGGCGCAGGACCTGCTGAACGGCCCGGTCGCCATCAAGCGGCTGCACAAGACGGTGGAAGACCTGGTGAAGGCGCCGCCGGGTGAGAACACCCCGTCCTCCGCCGCGCGCCATGAGCTGGCGCTGTCACTGGCTCACGAGTTCCAGACGCTGGCCTCGGTGAGACATCCCCATGTCATCAGCGTGCTCGACTACGGCTTCGACGCCGAGCACCGGCCGTACCTGGCCATGGACCTGCTGGAGGATGCGCGGCACCTGGTGCAGGCGGGCACGAATCAGCCGCTCGACGTGCAGGTGGACCTGCTGGTGCAGACGCTCCAGGCGCTCGCGTACCTGCACCGCCGAGGCATCATCCACCGCGACCTCAAGCCCGCCAACGTGCTGGTGGCACGCGGGCAGGTGAAGGTGCTCGACTTCGGGCTCGCCGTGGGACGCGAGCAGGTGCACAGCGCGCAGCCGGGCGGCACGCCGGGCTATCTGGCCCCGGAGCTGTTCGAGGACCAGCCGCCCTCCGAGGTGACGGACCTCTTCAGCGTCGGCGCCATGGCGTGCCAGATGATTTTCGGACGGCTGCCCTTCGACGGGAAGGCTCCGCCCGCGCCCCCGGACTTCCCGGAGGCGCTGCACGAGGTGCTGGAGCGGCTCGTCTCCAAGGACTCGCGGCGCCGTCCTCGCGGCGCGGACGAGGTGATTGCCGCGCTGTGCGCCGCCACCCGTCGCCCCGTGCCGTCCGAGTCCGTCACCACGCGCGAGAGCTTCCTGCAGGCCGCGCGCTACGTGGGCCGCGCGCGCGAGCTGTCGCTGTTGTCCTCCGTGCTGGACGCGGCGCTCCTGGGGCGCGGCGGTGGGCTGCTGGTGGGCGGAGAGAGCGGGGTGGGCAAGTCGCGCCTGCTCGACGAGCTGCGGCCCCTGGCGCTGGTGCGCGGCGCGGTGGTGTTGCGCGGTCAGGCGGTGGCCGCGGGCGGCAGTCCGTATCAGGAGTGGCGGCCGGTGCTGCGCTGGCTGTCCATCCTCACGCCGCTGGATGACCGCGAGGCCAGCGTCCTCAAGCCGCTGGTGCCGGACCTGGAGGTCATCCTGGGGCGCGCGGTGCCGGACCCCGCGGAGCTGGGCGCGGAGATGGCGCAGGCGCGCCTGCTGCAAGTGGTGGAGGACATCTTCGCGCGGCTGACGCAGCCCACGGTGGTGCTCCTGGAGGACCTGCACTGGGCCCACGCGGAGTCACTGCTGTTGTTGTCTCGGCTCGCCGCTCGCGCCACGGGGTTGCCGTTGTTGCTGCTGGGCAGCTTCCGCGATGACGAGGCCCCCACGCTGCCCACGCAGCTGCCCGGGCTGGACGTGCTGCGGCTGCCTCGGCTGGACGCGGTGGAAATCTCCGTCCTCAGCGAGTCGATGATTGGCCCGGCGGGCAGCAGGCCGCACCTGGTGGAGTTGCTGCGCCGCGAGACGGAGGGCAATCCGTTCTTCCTGGTGGAGGTGGCGCGCGCGCTGGCGGAGGAGGCGGGCGGGCTGGACAGGCTGGGCGACATGCCGCTGCCGGAGCGCGTGTTCGCCGGTGGCGTGCGGCGGCTGGTGCGGCGGCGGCTGGAGAAGGTGTCCGCCAGCTCGCGGGACTTGCTGCGCGTGGCCGCCATCGTCGGGCGGCAGGTGGACGTGACGCTGCTCAGGCATGCGGCGCCGGGCGTGGACGTGGAGCGCTGGCTGTCGTACTGCGCGGCGGCGGCGGTGCTGGACGTGGCGGACGGGCACTGGCGCTTCGCGCACGACAAGCTGCGGGAGGGCGTGCTGGAGGAGCTGGCCGCCGCGGAGCGGCCCCTGTTGCACCGCCGGGTGGCGGAGGCGATGGAGGCGGCGTACCGCGATGGCTCCGAGCGCACGGCGGCGCTCTGCTACCACTGGGGTGAGGCGGGCGACTCCGCGCGCGAGGCGGCGTATGCGCAGCGCGCGGGTGAAGAGGCCCTGCGCGTCGGCGCCTGTCGCGAAGCGCTGCCCTTCCTCACGCGCGCGCTGGAGCGGGTGCCCGCGCGCGACTCGCTGCACCAGGGCCACCTGGAGGCGCTGCTGGCGGAGGCGCGCTTCCAGTTGGGAGAGCTGGCGGCGTTCCGGGGACACGCGGAGCGGGCGCTGCGGCACTTCGGCTGGCCGGTGCCCACCACGCGCCTGGGCTGGGCCGTGGGCACGCTGGTGCAGGTGGGGCTGCGGCTGGCGCAGAGCGCGCGCCCGGACGCATACGACGAGGAGACGGAGGAGCGGCGGCGGGTGCGCCGCGTCGCGGGCCGGCTGTTGATGCGGCTGACGGACGCGTTCATCTACGGGCAGGAGGCGCTGCCGGTGCTCTGGGCGGGCCTGCGCATGCTCAACCTGTGCGAGCCGGCGGGCGCGTCGTCGGAGCTGGCGCGTGGCTACACCAACATGGCGGTGGTGGCGGGCACGGTGCCGGTGCGCCCGGTGGCGGAGGCGTGGGTGGGGCGCGCGCGGGAGGTGGCCGAGCGCATGGGCAACCCCGCGGACCTGGCCTACGTGCTGTGTCGCAACGCCGTGTACTCGACGTACATGGCGCGGTGGGCGGAGGTGGAGGCGTGGCTGGAGCGGGCCATCGGCATCGTCGACTCCGTCGGCGACATGCGGCTGGCGGAGGAGTGCCGCGCGCTGCTCACCGTGGTGTCCTGCTACCAGGGGAAGTTCCACAAGGGATTGCCGCTGATGGACTGGCTGGAGCACTCGGCGCGCCGTCGCGGGGCGCTCCAGACGCAGCATTGGGCGCTGCACTACCAGGGCTACATCCACCTGCGGTTGGGGGAGCACGCGCGCTCGCGCGCGTCCCTGGAGCAGACGGTGGCCTGGACGGAGGCGCAGGGCGGCCTCACGGACCGCATCATCCTGGACGGCACGCTGGCGCTCTTGCGGCTGCGCGAAGGCGATGCGGCGGGCGCGCGGGTGGCGGCGGAGAAGGCGCTGGCGAAGCTGGTGGCGGGCAAGTCGGTGGCGCACTTCATCTACTTCCCCGTCACGGCGGTGGCGGAGGTGCTGCTCACGCTGTGGGAGCGCGAGGGTGGCCGCGACGTGTCGCTGATGGAGAACGCTCGGGCGGCGTGCCGCGCGGTGGAGGACTTCGCGCGGGTGTTCACCTTCGCGGAGCCCGCGGCGAAGCTGTGGCGCGGGTGCGAGGCGTGGCTGTCGGGTGACGCCCCCCGCGCGTATGCGGCGTGGCGCGAGTGTGTCGCCGTGGCGACGGCGAAGGAGACGGCGTACGAGGAGGCGCGCGCGCGGTTCGAGCTGGCCCGACACCTGCCCTCCGAGGACCCGGCGCGACGTCCGCATCTGACACGCGCGCTGGAGCGCTTCGAACAGATGGGCGCGCAAGACGACCTGGCCCTGGCGAGGGTGCTACAAAGTCCCGGTGCGTAGCGGATTGGAAGCGGGGGACGTCGCGTTGCTGGCCTGCCCGGCCTGCACGGGGACGCTGGTGTTCCACGGTCAGCAGGAGGAGGGTCGCCTGTCGTGGGGCTGGCTGCGCTGCGGAGGCTGTGGCGAGGCGTGGCCGGTGAAGCGGGGCCTCGCGCGGCTGTATCGCGAGGATGCGGTGCGCGGCACGGACCGGTTGATGCGCGTCATCTACGACGGGCTGCCCGCGCTGCATGACCCGCTGACGACGGTGCTGACGCCGCTGCTCCAGTCCGTCACCGAGTCGAAGATGCGCGCGGGCTACCTGCGCCGCCTGGAGCTGGGCGCCTTGCGTCCCACCGGGGATGGCGCGCCCCTGCGCATCCTGGAGGTGGGCGTGGGCGCGGGCGCGAACCTGCCGCTCATCCGCCGGGAGCTGGCCATGGGCCAGGAGGTGGAGGTCTGGGGCGTGGACCTGAGCGAGGGGATGCTGGAGCGTTGTCAGCGCCGGCTGCGCAAGGGGAGCTATCCGGGCGTGCGGCTGATGATGGCGGACGGGCACACGCTGCCGTTCCCCTCGGCCATGTTCGACCGGGTGCTGAGCGTGGGAGGCATTGGCGGCTATCGCGACCCGGCCGCGGGCCTGCGGGAGCTTGCGCGCGTGGCGAAGCCGGGTACGCCGGTGGTGGTGGTGGACGAGCAACTGGACGCGGCCCACCGCCCCTCGCTCTTCCAGCGCGCCGCGTTCCGCGCGCTGACCTTCTACACGCGCGACGCGCACTGTCCCCGGGAGCTTCTGCCCTCCCGCGCGATGGACGTGCTGGAGGAGCAGGTGTCGCCGTTCTTCTACTGCCTGCGCTTCCGGATGCCGGCCCTCGCGGTGGCCCCCGTCACGGGTTGAGCACCAAATCCAAGAGGCGCAGCGTCATGCCTCCCGAGTAGTCGATGGTGGCGCCGTTGAACCAGCCGGCCTCGTCGCCGGCGAGCACGCTGACGAAAGTCGCGACCTCCTCCAGCGTGCACATGCGTCCGGCGGGGTTCATCCGCGCGTGGGCCGCCTCCAGCCGCGCCAGGGCCTCGGGTGAGTACACGTGCTTCAGCGCGGGCGTGAGCACCGTGCCGAACTTGAGCAGGTTCACCCGGTGCCCCTGGCCGCCCAGCTCCATCGCCAGGTAGCGCACGTACATCTCCAACGCCGCCTTCGACGCGCTGATGAGCGCCGTGTTCGACAGGTGCGTCTCGTCCAGCGAGTTCTGCAACCCGAGCAGCCTCGCATCCGGCGCTAGCATGTCCCCGGCCACCAGCGCCTGCGCCCAGAACACGAACGAGTGCGCCATCGTGTCGAACGTCCTGCGCATGCGCCGCGCGTGGAGCCGGTCCTCGCCTTCCGACAGGAATCGCCCCACGGATGCACCTGCAATCGAGTGGACGAAGAGCTTCACCGAGCGCGGCCCCGCCACCTCGCGCAGGGCTTGCACGCCCGCCTCCGCCGCCTCGGGTGTGGAGGCGTCCGCCTGCCACAGGAGCGCGCGCCGCCCGGCCTCCTTCACCTGCCGCTCCACCTGCGCCGCGCTGTCCACGTAGCGGCCCCGGTGCACTCCGAACACGTCCAGCCCGGGCTTGCGCGCCACCGCGTTGGCAATCGCCGCGCCCGTGCCCGACGAGGCCCCCAGGATGAGCGCCCACTGCCGCCCTCCGGTGCCTCTCTCCTCCTCCGAGTCGCTCATCGCTCCACTGCCTTCCCTGCTTCGCTCAGTCCATCGTCCCGGGCCGCCGGCCGCGTGCCCGGTCCAGCAGTGCCTGCACGGCGCCTGCCACTTCCTGGTGTGCTCCCAACATCGACTCCCTGTCGTCCGCGTCGAAGCCCGGCTCCAGATGGCGCGTCAGCGGCTCTCCCACCCACTGCGTCATCTTCACGGGGAAGGGCAGCGACAGCGGCCACACCCCCGTCGCGCCCAGCCCCAGCCACAGCGGCATCCGCGACGGCATCCCCACGCGCCGCCCCAGCGCGTACCCGTCATTGAGGCCCACGTAGGCGTCATCCATGCCGCTGCCCCCCACGGGGACAATCGGCAGCCGGTAGCGCACCGCCAGCCGCAGGTAGCCCAGCCGCTCGCCCCAGCTCACCCGGTAGCGATGCCGGAAGCTGCGACAGCCCTCGCGCGTGCCACCGGGTTGCAACAGCACGTGCTCGCCTCGCGCCACCGCCTCCGCCAGCCGTGGGTCGTCTCCGGTGACGAAGCCCAGCCCGTCCACCACCGCGCGCATGCCGGGGATGCGGTCGAACGCGCCATGCGCCACGCCGTGCGGCAGGTAGCCCAGGTGCTCGTGCAGCGTCACCGTCAGCATGCACAGGTCCACCGCGAGGGGACGCCCGTGATAGCCGACGATGAGCTTGGCCCCCGGACGCAGCAGCGGCTCCAGGTTCACCACCTCGTAGCGGTGGTAGCGCCGCAGCCACCCGAAGGCACCCAGCCACGCGGCGAGCGGGAGTCCGCCCGCGCGCTTCATCTTCCCACCTGGTACAGCACCGCGCCGTGCGCCACGCCCGCGCCCACGCCCACCATGAGGATGCGGTCCCCGGCCTTCACCGGACGGGTGCGCAACAGCCGGTCCAGGCTCGTGGGCAGCGACGCGGAGCCCACGCTCCCCACCGTGTCCACCACGCGCACCCCGCGCTCCTGCTCCACGCCCATCGCATCCAGGACCGCTTCCAACATCCTCCCGTTGGGCTGATGCGTCAGCACCCACTCCACGTCGCGCAGCTCCACCCGGGCCTCCTCCAGCACCGTGCGAGCGGCGCGCAAGAGCGCGTCCAACGCCACGCGCGTCATCGCCTTGTTGGGCGTCAGGAAGCGCATCCGCTCCGGCCTGCCCGTCACGTGAGGGTTCTCCAGCACCACGTCCGCGGGCAGCGTGCCGTCGTTGCCCAGCGCCACGCCCAGCACGCCTTCGCCCGGACGTCCGGCCCCGAGCACCGCGGCGGCGGCGGCGTCTCCCAGCACCAGGTAGGGCCTGGGGTCTTCCGGCGTCGTCGTGCGCGACAACAGCTCCACGGAGACGATGCCCACCGGCCCCAGCCCCGTCGCCACCGAGCGCGCCGCGAGGTCGAACGCGCTCAAGAAGCCCATGCACGCGTTGCTCAGGTCCATCGCGTCGCAGCTGCCCGACAGGCCCAGCGCCGCCGCCACCCGGTTCGCCGTGGCGGGCGTGGTGAGGTCGCCCCCCATGGACGAGACGCAGAAGATGCGCCGCAGCGCCTTCGCCTCCAGCCCCGCCGCCTCCAGCGCGCCGCGCAGCACCTGCGCCGCCACGTCCGCTGAAGTCGTCCCCGGCGGCGCGAAGTGCCGCGTGCGGATGCCCGTCTTGAGCAGCACCTCCGTGGCGTCGCGGCCCACGCGCGCGCACAGCGCTTCCGTCGTCACCGCCGGGCCCGGCTGCAGGCTCGCGGTCCCCAGGATTCGCACGGGAATCATGCCGCCTGCTGTCCCCCACAGCGCCGCCCATGGGGACCGCAGTGCAGGCGC
This sequence comes from Myxococcus eversor, assembly GCF_010894455.1. Taxonomy (GTDB): domain Bacteria; phylum Myxococcota; class Myxococcia; order Myxococcales; family Myxococcaceae; genus Myxococcus; species Myxococcus eversor. Next base: position 74,775 of record NZ_JAAIXY010000008.1, read on the forward strand.
ATCTGCTGCCAGTGGGCCTGCAGCTCCGTGAGCTTCGAGGCCAGCGCTTCATCCGACGCGGCGCGCTTCAGGATGTCTCGCGCCTTGCTGAACTCCATCGCCGTCCGCAGCGGTGTGTCCGCTGACCGGATGTCGTAACTCACGTCCGCCATCGAGCTCTCCGCATCACCGCTGTGATGCAACAGCAACACACCGCTGGCAATCAGGTCCAGCGCCCTGGACACGGGATTGAGACCCGCGAGGAAGCGGCCCACGCGTGACTCCGGCATCCAGGCGGTTTCACGCATGCCGAAGGGGAAGATGTTGCTGGAGAACACGAGGTCCGCGCCCGCGCTCACCAGCACGCTCGCGGGCACCATGCTGGTGAAGGCGCCGTCCACGTAGCGTGCGGGAGGCACCAGCGTGGGGGCCCAGAGTCCAGGCGCGGAGCCACTCGCACGCACTCCGCGTGCCACGGGGCCCCGCTCCAGCGCCACGCACTCGCCGCTCGTCAGGTCCGTCGCGACCGGCAGGAAGCGGATGGGCAGCTCCTCCAGCCCCACGTCGCCCAAATCCTGAGTCACCAGATGCTCCAGCGAGTACGTGGAGACGACCGCCGCCATCGCCGCCAGCGACAGCCGGTGGCTCATGGCCCGCTCCTCCAGCCGGTGCAGCCCCTCGAGGCCGCTGTGTCCATCCAGCGCGGTGCCGCAGAAGTACGCCCCCACGAGCGAACCCATGCTGGAGCCGCTGATGAAGTCCACCGGCACGCGGTGCTCCACCAGCCAGCGCAAGATGTGCACGTGGTAGAAGCCCCACACGCCGCCGCCGCTGAGCGCCAGCCCCACGCGACGGTGGGTGATGGCCCGGGCCCAGCGTGACAGCGCGTCCCGCTCGGCGGGGCTCAGGCCCACCTCCTTCAGCGGCCTCGCATCCACCACCAGCGAAGCCAGCCGTCGCAGGTCCACCCGCAGGCGACAAGGTGGCAGGACGTGGGCATCCTCGCGCGGGCCCGTGTACGCCCGGCCTCGCAGCTCCGGTTCCCGCGTCGGATTCCTCGGGTCGATGACCACCGTGGGCAGCACGCGGTGCTTGCCGGAGCGCGAGACGCGGGTGTCCTCGTGGCGTGTCACCAGCCGCACGTGCTTGTCCACCAGCGGCGCGTCGCCCTCCACCCGGCAGCCGTCGAGGAAGACGTAGTGGGGGTCGTGCTCCCGGGCCAGCTCGCGCAGCCGCTCCACGCTCAGGCGTCCCGGCGCGCCCGGCTCGGGCGCTGGCACCGTGGCGCGCAGCACGCCGTCCGCGCCCTTCACCGGCAGCTCGTCCGAGCCCGGCTCCGCGGTGCGCACCAGCAACACCCTGTCCTTGAAGTCGTGGGTGATGACCTTGGCCACCAGCTCGATGAGCCGCGACAGGGGCGTGTCTCGCACCTCGCTCGCGAACGTCACCACCTCCACGTTCGGCAGCGGGTCCTCTTGTTTCGGTGGCTCGGCGTGAGCCAGCAGCCGCTTCAGGTCCTGTCTCAGCCCCGCGCGCGCCTGGACGAGCGTCCACACGCCGTCGCGTGGAAAGAAGAGGCCCTTGCAGGACGTCGCCGCGCGCGCCGTGACGGAGTAGTGGCCGCCCATCAGCGCCTCGAATCCCAGCGGTGTTCCAGGGCGCAGTGTCAGCAGCAATTCGCCGTCACGGTGTGCCTCCAGCTCTCCTTCCAGCAGCAGGAAGAAGCCGTGGGCCTCCTGGCCTTCCTCGCACAGCACCGTGTCCTTGGCCCATGTGACATCCCAGGCCACATCCAACATCTGGAGCAGGACGGTGTTGCTGGTGTGCCGCAGGGCGGGAGCGCGCTTGAGTGCGTACAGCCGACGACGCTGGACGTCGAGGGGCATGGAGCGGGCCATCAATCACCGGAGGATAGCGAACCCTCCGGCTTGGGATATTGGGTCGTATCGGCCCCGCCACGTGGCTCAGGCCGGCTGCGGACGCGGCGGCTCGTTGGGCGGTGGTGTCCCTCCGCCATCGGGCCGTGCGTGTTCGTGCCGCTTGAGAAGACGGGAGCGCGCGGACTCCACCACCGCGTACAGCACGGGGATGAAGATGAGGTTGACGAAGGTCGACAGCAACATGCCGCCGAAGACGGTGGTCCCCAGCGACTTGCGCGCCGCCGCGCCCGCGCCTGACGCGAGCACCAGCGGTATCACGCCCATGAGGAACGCGAAGGACGTCATCAGGATGGGACGCAGGCGCGTGCGCGCGGACTCAATCGCGGACTCCGTCACGCTCTTGCCCTGGTGACGCAGTTGCTCGGCGAACTCGACGATGAGGATGGCGTTCTTGCTGGACAGGCCCACCAGCATCACCAGTCCCACCTGGCAGAAGACGTCGTTCTGCAGCCCGCGCAGGTTCTGGAACCCGAGCGCGCCCAGCATGGCCACCGGCACCCCGAGGAGGATGACGAAGGGCAAGGCGAAGCTCTCGTACTGCGCGGAGAGGACCAGGAACACGAAGATGATGCCGAGCGCGAAGATGATGAGCACGCGCCCGCCCGCCTCCTTCTGCTCCAGCGACAGGCCCGTCCACTCGAAGGTGTACCCCTCCGACAGCACCTCTCGCGCCGCGCTCTCCATGGCATCCAGGGACTGGCCGCTGCTGGAGCCGGGGGCCGCCTGGCCGTTCAATTCCGCGGAGCGATACAGGTTGTAGTGCTGGATGTTCTGCGCGCTGGTGATGGGTTTGATGCGCACCAGGGCCTCCAGCGGCACCATCTCCCCGCCCGCCGAGCGGACATACAGCGCGCCGATGTCGTTGGGCACGCTGCGGAAGGGCATCGCCGCCTGCACGTACACGCGATACACGCGATTTGAGAAAGTGAAGTCGTTGACGTACTGGCTACCCAGGTACACCTGTAGCGTGGAGAAAAGTGCGTCCAGGGGCACACCCAGCGACAGCGCCTTCTCGCGGTCCACCTCGATGTCGAGCAGCGGCGTGTTCGCGGTGAAGGAGGAGAACACCCCGCGCAGCACCGGAGACTGGTTGGCCTTGCCCACCAGCGCCTCCGTCGTCTTCGCCAGGTCCGCCAGCGAGCGGCCTCCCTGCTGGTCCTCCAGGATGAACTCGAAGCCGCCCACGCTGCCCACGCCGCGGATGGCCGGCGGCTGGAAGGGCAGTACGCGCGCGCCGCCAATGGCCATGAGCGGACCGCGCAGCCGCTCAATCAGGCCCGCCACGCTCGACTCGCGCGTCTTGCGCTCGTCCCAGGGCTTCAGGTTGACGAAGAGGGTGCCGTAGTTGGCGCCGGTGCCCAGCAGCGAGAAGCCGCCCACGGTGAAGATGTCCACCGTTTCGGGCTGCTTCTTCAGCACGTCCTCCGTCTGGAGCAGCACCCGCCGCGTATAGTCGAGCGACGTGCCCTCCGGGCCCTGCACGGCGATGATGATGTAGCCCTGGTCCTCGTCCGGGATGAAGCCGGAGGGCGTGGACCGGTACACCAGCACCGTTCCGACGAGGCACAGGCCGAACACCGCGATGACCGGCCACTTCAAGGGACCGATGAGCTTCTCCAGGAGCCGGCTGTAGCCGTCGCGGAAGCGGTCCAGGCCCTTGTCGAACTGGCGGAACACCTTCCACTTCTGGCCCTCCTGGGGCTTGAGCAGCCGGGCGCACAGGGCGGGGGAGAGCGTCAGCGCCACCAGCGCGGAGAGGCTGATGGAGAAGGCGAGGGTGAGCGCGAACTGGCGGTAGATGGAGCCGGTGGTGCCTGGGAAGAAGGATACCGGGACGAACACCGCGGAGAGCACCAGGGCGATGGCCACCACGGCGCCGGCCACCTGGCGCATGCCTCGCTGGGTGGCCTCGCGCGGCGAGAGGCCCTCCTCCATGGTGCGCTCCACGTTCTCGATGACGACGATGGCGTCGTCGACGACGAGGCCCGTGGCCAGCGTGAGGCCGAAGAGGGTGAGGGTGTTGAGCGAGAAGCCGAGCGCGTTGACGAAGAGGAAGGTGCCAATCAATGACACCGGCAGCGTGGTGGCGACCACCAGCACGCTGCGCCAGCCGTGCAGGAAGATGAAGATGACCAGCACGACGAGGAGCACGGCCTCGCCCAGCGTGATGAGCACCTCTTCAATCGACGCCTGCACCGCGACGGTGGTGTCGAAGGCGGCCTGGTAGTCCATGCCCGGAGGGAAGCTCGCCTTCAGGCGGTTGAGCTCCGTGACGACGCCGTCGCGCACCTGCAGCGCGTTGGAGCCCGGGAGCTGGAAGATGCCCAGACCCACGGCGTCCCGGCCGTTGAAGCGCAACAGCTGCGAGTAGTCCTCCGCGCCCAGCTCCGCCCGGCCCACGTCCCGCACCCGCACCAGCGAGCCGTCCTGGCCCCGCTGCACCACGATGGCCCCGAACTGCTCCGGCGTGGCGAGCTGTCCCTGGACCTGCAGCGTGAACTGGTAGTTCTGCCCCGGAGGCGCCGGCGCCTGGCCCACCTTCCCCGCGCCCACCTGCACGTTCTGCGTGCTCAGCGCCGCGACGACGTCCGAGGCCTGCAGCCCGCGCCGCGCCAGCTCCGTCGGGTCCAGCCACAGCCGCATCGCGAAGCGCCGCTCGCCGAAGATGCGCACGTCGCCCACGCCCTTCACTCGCAGGAGCGCGTCGCGGATGTAGACGTCCGCGTAGTTGCTCAGGAAGCCCGTGTCGTAGCGGCCCTCCGCGTCGAACAGGCCAAAGGCCATGAGCAACTGCGTCTGCGCCTTGTTGACGGTGATGCCCAGCGCGTTGACGGCGGCGGGGAGCTGCGGCGCCGCGGTGGACACGCGGTTCTGCACGTCCACCGCCGCGATGTCCAAATCCCGGCCCTGGTCGAACGTCACGGTGATGGCGCTCGCCCCCGTGTTGCTGCTGGTGGAGGAGATGTAGCGCATCCCCTGGACGCCGTTGAGCTGGCGCTCCAGCACCGTCGTCACGGCGCTCTCCACCGTCTCCGCCGACGCGCCGATGTACGTCGACGTCACCTGCACTTCCGGCAGCGACAGGTCCGGATATTGCTCAATGGGCAGGGACGGGATGCTGATGGCCCCCGTCAGCGTGATGAGGATGGACAGCACGCTGGCGAAGATGGGCCTGCGGATGAAGAAGTCAGTGAACATGCCGTCCTCTCACTGGCCCGCGTCGGAGGCGCCGCCCACGCCCTGGCCCTCGGGCTTCGCGGGCGTGGGTTTGATGGGCTGGCCATCGCGCAGCAACTGCAATCCGGTCACCACGACCTGCGCTCCCGCGTCCAGCCCTCCCGTCACCTCGTAGTCGTTGCCCGTGACGTCGCCCACCTCCAGCGGCGTGCGGCGGGCGACAGTGCCTCCGTCGGCGCTGCCCACCACGTACACGAAGGACTGGCTGCTGATTTGCGTCACCGCGACGATGGGCACGATGAGGGCCTCGCGCGCCGCGTACACCACGCGCACGCGCACCAACTGGCCGGCGCGCAGCTTCCCCGTGTTCTCGAAGGCGGCCTTCACCTCCACCAACTGCGTCGTCGAGGCGGGCGTCGGCGCCACGAAGAAGGCGGGCGCGGACACCACCACCTTGCCGTCCGCGTCCAGCACCTCCACCGGCGTCTTCCCCACCTGCACGCGCAGGGCGCGGTCCACCGGCACCTGCACGGAGAGCTCCAATACCTTGCTCTGGTCCAGCGAGGTGAGCCGCGTCTGCGGCGTCACGTAGTCGCCCACCTTCACCGGGATGTCTCCCACCACGCCATCGAAGGGCGCGCTCACCTCGTAGAAGCCGAGCTGCACGCGCTGCGACTGGATTTGCGCTTCAATCGCCCGCGCGCTCGCCTCCGCCTGCTGCGCCTGCGCCACCGCCTGGTCATAGTCCTGGCGGCTCTGGAGCCCCTCCTTGAGGAGCTGCGCGCTGCGCTTGCGGGTGCTCCGGGCGAACTCGCGCTGCGCCAGCGCCGACGCACGCTGGGCCTGGGTGGCGCGCAGCCCCGCCGCCTCCCGACGCGGGTCCACCACCAGCAGCACCTCGTTACGCTGCGCTCGCGAGCCGGGCCGCACCGGAATCGCCTGCACGTAGCCGGCGACCTGGGGATAGATGGAGATGCTGCTGCGGGAGATGAGCGTGCCCACGTACTCGCCCGCGTCCTGCACCTCGCCGGGTGCCAGCGCCAGCGTCTGCACGGGCAGGGCGGTGCCCGCGCCCGCCTGACCGCCCTGGGGACCGTCCGCGTCCTTCGAGCCCTTGCACCCCGCCAGCGCCAGGGCCACCGCCCACCCCGCGCCCCATGTCCTCACCAGTCGCATGCCGCCTCCGCAAGGAATGCCTCGACGCGCGCCTGCTCCAACTGGAACTCGCGCACCACCAGCGCCAGCTCCGCTTGTCGCAACTGCGCCGCCGTCTGGATGAGCTCCAGGCTGGTGCCCGTGCCCACCTCGAAACTGCGTCGGGTGAGCCTGTCGTTCTCCTCGGCCAGCACCCGCTCGTGCGAGGAGATGTCCCGCGAGGCCTGGGAGACCTCCACCCCGCGTCGCGCCTGCGTGACTTCCACCGTGACGGAGCGCTCCAGTTCCACCACCTGCTGGCGCGCGATTTCCGCCTCCGCGCGGGCCTGTCGCAGCAACCCCTCGCGCGCCCCGCCGTCCCAGAAGGGCAGGAGCAGGTTGGCGCCGATGTTCCAGATGGGCACGTTCACGAAGTCGTCCGTCACCGTGAGGGCAATCGTCGTGCTCGTCAGGGATATCGAGGGCGCGTACTGCGCCTTCACCGAGCTGACCTGCCGCTGCGCCACCTTGAAGCGCGAGCGCGCCGCCGCCAGGTCCGAGCGCCCCTCCAGCTCCTGGAGCTGGCGACAGTCCTTCCTCGCGCTCTGGAGCAGTTCGTCCACGCGCACGCCCTTGGCCAGGCCCACCGCCTGCGGCAGGCCCAGGGCGAGCCCGAGCGCCTCGCGCGCCTGTCGCAAGTCCTCGTCACCCGTCACCACGAGCGCCCGCGCGGACTCGGTGTCCTGCTTCACGCGCACCACGTCCAGCTTGGTGCCCGCGCCCAAATCCAACCGGCGCTGCGCGAGCGCGAGCCGCTCCAGGGCGGTGCGCAGGTTGACGCGGTTGACCTCGGCCAGTCGCTCCTGCGCGGCCACCTGCACCAGCGCCCGCGCGAGCGAGGCACTGAGCTGACGCCGCGTCTCCGCGAGCGACCACCCCGCGGCGCGCTGGGCCTCGCGCGCCGTGCGCCGCTGGTCGATGGCCTGCAGGTCGAACAGCGGCACGGACGCGGAGAGGATTCCGGCGAAGGGGGGCTGCGTGGGGGTCAGGGTGCTTCCCGTCCCCGACCCCGTGCCTCCGAGTCCGCCACTGATGCCGCCGCTGATGCTGTCGCCCGTTCCGCCGATGAAGGTCGTCGACTCGGGGTCCAGCACGTTGTACTGCACGCCCACCGTGCCGGTGATGACGGGCAGCAGGCCCGCCAGGGCGACTCGCGCCTGTCCCGCCGCGGACTCCACCTGGGCCAGCGCCGTCCTCAAATCGGTGGACCGCTGCCGCACCAGGTTCAGCGCCTCTTCCCAGGACTTCACCTGGATGGGCGCGGGCGGCATGGGTGTCAGGAGCGGGTCCGACACCTCGGGCTGTGGTGCCGCGGGTGGCTCTTCGCTCGTCTCCGTGGCTTCGTCGTCGGGCTCCTGGACGGGCGCATCCTGTCGCTGAGAGGAGGTGCTCGACGCCCGTGACGGCGCTCCAGGGGGCTTCGCGAGTGTGCCCTGTCCTGGGGTCGACGGTGGCCTGGGCGCGCCGGGATTCTGGATGGGCAGCACCTTGGGCGCGCCGTGTCCCTGGGTCCGCTGTCGCACGGCGGTCGGCGGTCTGGCCTGGGCGAGCGGCACCCCTGGCTCGGAGCCAGGGTGCGAGAGGAGGAGGGCGAGCAGCAGGGCGTTCATATCGGGTGCCCTGAGGTAGGGGAGGCACCCGATACCGGCCACGTACCCCAGGGCCGGTCCACGCCTGTCGGACAGAAGGGACGAGAGGCTGCTCAGCAGTGGATGGAGCGTGCGGGGCTTGCGTTCGCCGCGTGGCTGCCGCTCAGCGGCCCTGTTTGAGCATGGACAGACGCTGCTTCGCCGCGCGGCTCTGCGGGTCGAAGCGCAGCGCGTCCTCGAGCTGCTCCTTGCCCTTCTCCACTTGTCCCTGGACGACATACAGGTCGGCCAGACGGACGAGCGCGTCGGCGTTGTAGGGCTGCAAATCCAACGCCCGCTCGAACTCGCGGATGGCGGTGGGCAGGTCCTTCCGGCGCACGGCGAGCTGCCCCAGCATGATGTGCGGCTGCACGAGCCCGGAGGTCTCCGGCCGCGACGCCAGCGCCTCCACGGCCGCGGTGCCGCGCGTGTCGCCGAAGCTCGCCAGCGTCAGCGCCGCGGACTGGCGCACCCACGTGGAGCCATCCTGGAGCAGCGCCGCCAGGTCCTCCGTGGCCTCCTTGCCACCCACGGCGCCCAGCGCATCGATGACGTCCGCGCGCAGCACGCTGTCCTGCGTTCCCTTTAGCGCGGCGCGCAGGGCCGGCACGGCCTCTTTCTTGTACCGACGCCCGAGCACCTTCGCCGCCACGCCGCGCAGCGACGCCGCCTCCTTCGAGTCGGCGAGCACGGCCTCCAGCGCGGGCCGGCTGGTGTCCGCCGTCTTGTCATCGAAGGCATCCGCCAGGCGCACGCGCCGCTCCTGCCGCTTCGCGGAGTCCGGCCACAGTTTCGTCAGGGCCTGGTCCATGGCCTCGGGCGTCTGTTTCGTGTGGCAGGTGTTGCAGGCATTGGGGATGGCGTGGCGCGTGGTGTTCCCGGGCGCGGGCACGTCGAGCGCGTGGTCCGCGAACTTGTCGAGCACGCCGGAGACGACGGGCGGCATGTGACAGGCCAGGCAGTCCTGCGCGGCGCGGCCGGTGTGCTGGGTGTGTTTCGTGCCCGCGGCGAACAGGTCCGCGTGGCATTGCTGACAGGTGGCCGAGCCCACCGAGATTTTCGCGGCGGTCTTCTCCGGAAGGTTCAGCTCGTTGGGGGCGTGCGGCTCGTGCGGCGCGGTGTGACAGGTGAGGCAGGTGGCGCCGCCCTGGAGGTGGCACTGCGACTGGATGAGGGCCTGGTACTCGAAGCTGGAGGTGCTGGGGCGACCGTCGGTGAAGTAGTCGCCGGAGCGCTCGTTGCCCACGAAGAGGACGATGGGCTGGTAGAAGTCCTCATATTTCTGGCCGGGCTGGAAGCGGTGCGCGCCGTCGAGGATGGGGAAGAGGGGACGGCGCGGGCCATGGCACTGCGCGCACACCGCGAAGCCCAGCTCCGAGGACAGCTTCGATGGCTGGACGATGTCCTTCGGGTCCTGCGTGTCGGCGTGCCTGGCGCCGGGGCCGTGGCAGCTCTCGCACGCGACGCCCGCGTCGGTGAAGCGTGTCGTCCACGTGTGGGTCGCGCGGTCATGGCGCGCGTCGAGCCCGGTGACGTGACAGTCCAGACACGCGTGCTGTGCGCTGCGACGGAAGTTGGCCCAGAAGAACGGATGGTCCGGAGTGAGCGCGCCCTGCTTCGTCTCCGAGTAGTCCACCCACTCGCTCTTGCCGGTGACGTGGTAGTAGACGGGCAGCACCTGCCAGCGACCGTCGGCGAGCACGGTGACTGGGTCCTGCATGCGTTTGCCGCCCACCACCCACTGCACCGGGAACTCCGCGAGCTGACCGTCCGCGCCCTTCGTGCGCATGAAGTGGTGCTCGCCGTCGCGGCGCATCCACGCCTCGCTGGAGTCTCCCTTGAAGTGCGTATTCTTCCGGTAGTCGCCCACCACGAACTTCGACGTCGCCGGGGACAGCGCGCGCGAGTGCCAGCCCTTGCTCCATTCGGAGTGCTCGTCCTCGTGGCACTCACCGCACGCCTCGGCGCCGGCGTAGACACCGCGTGGCGGGTGTCCGTCCTTCACCTCCGTGGGAGGCGGCGTGGCCTGGGCCACGGGCACGGGAGCGGGCTTGGGAGGCGTGGGAGCGGAGGCGCTCGCGGTGGCCGGAGCAGCCGGCGTGCGCAGCGCGAAGGTGACTCCCGCGGCCGTGCCAATCAACGCGAGGAGGACGAGGGCGAGCAGGGCGGGACGAGCGGGGCGCATGTCGGAAGTCCCCTCAGCCTGCCCGTCGCGCCCTGTCGTGACAAGCAGGGCTCCCAGGGATGGCGGGATTGAGCCGTCCTCCCAGGTTGGACCGTCCGTCACCCCGCCCCGCGTGCGAGCAGCGGGGCGGGAGCGAGCGGTGTGTCGCTACTCCTTGGGCTCGTAGTACTTCACCGGTCCGGAGAGCCACACGGTGGTGCCCTCCGTGCGCTCCAGCAGTTCGTCCGCCAGCTTGCTCCAGTCCTCGTAGGGGCCCACGACCTCCAGGCTGGAGGGCACGTAGCCGAGGAACTTCTGGGGGCCCACCGCGCGGACCGTCGCGGAGGGCGCGCGGTACGGGCCTTCGTTGTGGAAGCCGTAGAGGCCCCAGGTCTTCCAGGAGCGGCTCAGCGCGTCGTAGCGCAGCGGTGCGCAGCTCGTCTCGGCGATTCGCGCGGCGTCCGTGTCGCTCTCACCCGAGCAGACCTGGAGGCTGTCACCGAGCTTCACGTCCTCGAGCGGGCAGGACACCTGGAGGGAGTGCTTGCAGTGGCCGATGGGCTCGGGCGCGCCGCGCTCGCTCCAGAAGGCCTGGACGAAGGCCGCCGAGCCCGTCGGGTCCTCCCACTGGATGGACTCACCCAGGCCCTGGAGCCGGACCCAGGGGACGGAGGTGCGCTGGACGAGCTCCTCCGCCAGTCGCTCCTTCTCCCACGTGTGTCCGATGGGCTCCAGCTTGAAGGGGACGAACCCCACGTAGCCTCCCGACTCCAGGGGAGCCAGGGTTCCGGCGCCGTCGAGCGTGACGCCTCCGCCCGTCGAGCCACCCGGACGTCCCGCGACACCGCCGCCGGTTCCCGAATCATTCCTCGCCTGGTCGCAGAGGTTGGTACAGGCGTTCGGGGCGTCCTTCTTGGCCTCCTCCACGTTCTCCGTGGAGCAGCCCGTGGCGAACTTGAAGTTGGTGACGGTGGGCGGAGGGCAATGACAGGGGATTTCCCATGTGAACTTGCAATACGGCTCGAATCCCTTCGGAGGCTCGCCAGTTCCGTTGGACGCAAATCCGATGACGCCCCCGAAGGTGCGCGCCTGGGCCGGCGTGCTCCAGGTGACGACGCTCAGGGTGGCCAGGAGCCCGAGCAATGAAATCCTCGACGTGAAACGAATCAGGCGCGGCTGAGGAAACATGAGTGACCTCCGTCAATGAGTTGCACCAGCAGCCTGACTGTCACTGGGATTATTCACAATGGGTGTTGATTGACTTCTCGGGGAGTAGCGTTTTGTGTCACAGGCAGGGTTGACCCTGGCGTGTCCGGGGGAGAGGCTGGCGGGCGATGCTCAAGCTCCAGTGGCTCCAGGTCCACCAGTACCGCTCCGTGAAGCCCGGCACGCGGCTGTCGTTCAGCCCGTCCTTCAACGTGTTGCTGGGCCGCAACGGCACGGGGAAGACGTTGCTCTTGGACCTCCTGGCCGCCGTCGCCAGCTCGGACTTCACGGCCATGGCACAGGAGCCCTTCGAGTTGGAGTACGCGCTGAGCGCGGACACCGGCCGAATCACGGTGCGGGTCCGAAACGTGCCCCAGGAAGGGCCCTCGGGTGCGGGGCTGTCCATGGACATCGTCGTGTCGCCACGCGACATGGCCTGGCCGCTGGTCATCCGCCGCGAGGGGCTCCAGGTCACCGTCTCGCGCGAGGGTGACACCTCGCTCGTCGTCCAGGAGCGACTGGCCCCCGAGGTCGCCGGCCGGCTGTGGCTGGTCCTCATGTCCGGAGGCATCGCCTGGGTGGAGAAGACGGGCGAGGGCGCGGCCACGGTGGAGCCGCTCTTGGCCATGGCCCGTGAGGTGTCGGCGCTGGCGGGGCTGTGCCGCTTCGACGAGGGGCTGGCCTACTTCGAGCATCTCTATCAAGTCGAGCTGCGCCTCTCCCGCAGGGCGGAGGGCGTGCTGGCCACGGGCACGGGGCTCGCGTCGGAGGTGCTGTTGGACGGCCTGCGTCGGCTGGCGGCGGCGCAGTGGGGCTCCGCGCGCTACGTCGTCCCGTCGGACGCGGTGCCCTTCCTGCGCGACGCGGCGCGGCTGCTCGGCTTCACCTCCGCGGAGGCCACCCTCGTCCCCATGGAGGCACCGCCCGCGGGCAAGTACGAGTCCCTCACGCTCGGGGGCCTGGAGCTGGACTTCCTGGGGCCCGGGGGCACGCGGGTGTCCGCGCGTCAGCTGGGGCATGGCCAGAAGCGCCTGCTCGCCCTCCAGCACTACCTGGCCCGGGCGCGCGCGGTGGTTGTCGTGGACGAGGTGGCCCACTCGCTCCACCCCCAGTTGGTGCGGGCCAGCGTCGAGCCGCTCAAGGGGCGGCAGAGCTTCTTCACCAGTCAGAGCCCCGTGTTGATGGACCTGCTCGTCTTCGAGTCCGCCGAGCACGTGCGCGGAAGCCTGGTGGTGTGTCGTCGGGAGGAGGCCACGGGGCTGTTGACGTGGGAGGACCCGTCGCCGGAGGCCGCCGAACGACTGTTCACCGCGAGCGCCGCCACGCCAGGCCAGACAGGGGCCCTGCTCCAGGCCCAGGGGCTCTGGTAACCCAGGCACGTCCGTTCTCCCGTGGGAGTCCGCGAGTCGACAGCCGGCGCACCGCGGCATGACTGTTGCCATGTCGCGTCACGGGCTGGCCTATCCTGCGGGGAGTGGGGAGGGAACCGCCATGCCGATGCTGTCCGTGAATGGAACTGAGTTGCATTACGAGGATACGGGAGGCTCTGGAGAGCCCATCCTGTTCAGCCATGGGTTGTTGTGGAGCACGCGGTTGTTCGACCCCCAGGTGGATGCGTTGCGGGGGCGCTATCGCTGCATCGCGTATGACCACCGGGGGCAGGGCCGCAGCGCGGTGCCCGACGTGAGCACCATCGACATGGAAACGCTGTACCTGGACGCGGTGGGGCTGATGGAGAAGTTGGACCTGGGGCCTTGTCACTTCGTCGGTCTGTCGATGGGGGGCTTCATCGGCATGCGCATCGCCGCGCGCCGGCCGGAGCTGCTGCGTTCGCTCAGCCTGCTGGAGACTTCGGCGGACCCGGAGCCGCTGGCCAACGTGCCGCGCTACACGCTGCTCAACCTCATCGCCCGGATGGCGGGGCTGCGGCCGGTGGTGGACGCGGTGATGCGCATCATGTTCGGCCGGACGTTCCTGTCGGACCCGAACCGGGCGGAGGAGCGGGCGCTGTGGCGGGCGCGCCTCCTGGAGAACCGGCGGGACATCTGGCGCGCGGTGAACGGCGTCATCCGCCGCAACGCGGTGTCGCACGAGGTGCCGAACATCCGCGTGCCCACGCTCATCGTCGTGGGAGAGGAGGACGTGGCCACCGTCCCCGCGAAGGCCGAGCGACTCCACCAGTTGATTCCGGGCTCGAGGCTGTCGCGGCTGCCAAGAGGAGGCCACTCGTCCACGGTGGAGGAGCCCGCGCTCGTCAACGCCGCGCTCGGCTCCTTCCTGGAGTCGCTGGAGCGCTCGCCCGTGCCGTCCTCGCGGGCGGGGTGAAGCGCCGAGGCAGTCGCGGGTGAGGCCGCCCGTGGTCGTCCGCGCGGGCGGGGTGATGCGACGAGGCTGGTGGCTCGCTCCGTCCTCACGGCGACGCTCGCGAATGATGCGAGCGTCGTGAGGCGCGAGCGGAACCCGCCCGGAGGCGAGCCTAGGTCTTCACCCCGAGCGTCTTCTTCGCCGCGCGCGAGAGCGTCTTGTCCCCGGCCGCGTCGGGGATGTCGAGCAGGGCCGCCGCCACCGCCTTGCCCGCGCCGTGGATGTTCTCGTTCGCCAGCTTCAAGTACGTCCCGAAGCGCGTGAGTCGCTCGGGGTGTGAGCGCGCCGCCTCCAAACGGGCCAGCAACACCTTGGAGAGCGCGTCCGCGGGGAATCGCTCGAACAGATTGCGCAGCGCCTGTCGCTCCAGCGCCTCTGGCCGAATCTCCGCCAGCCGGACAAGGGGCTCCAGCATCGCCAGCCCGAAGGTCTTGAGCGAGTCGGACACGACGCCCGGCTTCCACCCGTCGACGAACGCCGCCAGCAAGGTCTCCGCCCCGCGCACGTCACCCAGCACGCCCAGCGCGTACACCGCCGTCTTCGCCTCCTCATCGTCCGCGTCGCGCGCCTCGACGCTGTGCACGTACTTGTCCAGCACCTCCGCGTCTCCCAGCCACGCCAGGGCCATGGCGGCGCGTCGCCGCACCTCGTTGGACGGGTCTCCGTAGAACACCTGTCGCAGCACCGGCCACGCCTGCGTCAGCCCCAGTCCCTCGAGCTGGTCCACCGCCGCCAGTCGAGCCTCTCGAGTCGGCTCCGACAGTGCCCGCTGCGCGAGCGGGCGGACTCTTCCCTGTCTCACCTGCGCGAGCGCCGCCACGGACCCAGGGCCAGTCTCCCGGGCCTGGATGTCGTTGAGCACCTCGCGCGCATGGAGCCGCAACCCCGCGTCGTGGCCCTTGCGAGTCAGTCCGTCCAGCAGCACTCGCGCCTCATGGACACCCAGCTGTCCCAGCACCTGCATGGCGGTGCGGCGCACCATCCGGCTGTGGTGCTCGGACAGGGCCTGCTTCGTCACCTCCAGCACGCGCTCCGGCGGGCATGACGCCAGCGCCCGGACGACGGCGGTGCTCGCCGCGCCGTCGCTCCACGCCGGATAGAGCGATTCCAGAAGCGAGTCCGCGCCCAGGCTCGCGTAGTAGTGCGCCGCATGGGCCGTGGCCTCGTAGCGCGACAGCTCTCCGCGAGCCCGCTTCAGCAGCGCCTCGCCCGGAGGCAGCGGCGTCTCGGGCTTCCGGATGTGGATGCTCGGGTGCGTGGGCACCGGCTCCAGCGTGTCGGCCTGGACCTGCGCCGCGCCCGCCAGCCGCACCAGGGCGATGCCGAGCACCTGATACACCTTGATGAAGTCGTCCAGCCGCTCCGCCGCGTCAGGCCGCTGCGCCAGCGCCTCCAGCAGCGCCCCGGGCTTCTCCAGCCCCAGCTCCCGCAGCCGAGCCACCAGCGGCTCCACCGCGCGAGGTGAAAGCGACGGCAGGCCATTGGAGAACTTCTCCGCCAGCTCGTCCCGCACCTCGGCCAGGGCGATGGCGGCGCGAGACGCTCCCGCCGCGCGTGCCGCCTCCGCCCACCCGCTGCGAGGCACCGCCACCGGCGCCTCCGGCCGCGCGCGCCGACGCCGACGCCGCGAGGGCTCCTCCGGCGCTTCACGCAGCCCCAGGCCGCGCAGCTCCAGCCCGTCCGGAGTCTCCACCACCACCGCGAGCGGAAACAGGGTGGGGAGCGCCGCCTCCAGCCCCACGTCGCCCAACACCACTTTCAGGGTGGCCCCTTCCAGCGCCGCCGCGAAGGGCTCCTCCAGCCGCGGGTCCGCAGGCAGGAACAGTCCGCGCTCGCCCGAGTCCACCAGCTGCGAGCGCTGTCCGCTCGCCAGGAGCGTCTGCACGCGCAGCGCCACCGGCAGCAGGTCCGGCGCGAAGACGTCCTTGCGATGCTCCTGGAAGGCCGCCAGCGCGGCCCCCACGTCCGGAAGCGCCGCCTTCACCAGTTGCCGCAGCGCCGAGTCGTCCTGCGGATGCGTCGTCTTCGTGCTCTCCAAATCCAATCGTCGAGGAGGAAAGCCCGGGTACTGCCCGCCCTTGGCCTCCTCCAGGATGACGCCCGCGTGACTCTTCTTGGGCTCCACCGTCTTGAGGAACGCGGGGAGGATTTGCTTCTCCGTGAAGTGGGTTCCGGAGCCCAGCTCCAGGAAGCGGCTCTCCCGGACGAGGAAGTTGTCGGGCGTGACGCGCGTGGTGAACGAATACTCCACCAGCGTCAGTCCCTCGATGGGCGCCCGGTCCTTCTTCGTCCACGTCTTCCCAATCAGCTCTTCGACGTAGCGGTCCTCCAGCGGCTCTCCGCCCAGGTGCTTCTCCACCTTGCGCGCGGTGAGCAGCATGTCCGCCACCAGGTCGGTGAAGACGGGCGGCTCGAACGTGCCCGTGCGCGCCGCCGCCTGCTCCAGCAGGGCCGCCACCTCCACCGCGCGCGCCGCCAGTCGCCGCAGCCCATTGGCGCGCAGCGACTCCGCCAGGGCGCGCACCTGCTCGGCCCGGTCCTCGGAGAGGGACGCCACGCCGGACAGGCCCAGCTCCCGCACCAGCGTGGACACCTGCGCCACGCCCGCCTTCATCAGCTCGCCCGTCTCCGTCTTCCCCTTCTTCACGCTCTTCTTCGCGGGCCCGCCCGCGCCCGCCGGAGCCGAGTCGGTGGTGACGAAGGCCTCTGGCGCGCGAGCCCAGGCCACCAGCAGCGCCGCCGCGTGCTTGCAGAACGGCCGCGAGCGCGCGGCGACACAGGAGCACCGCCCCTTCACCTCACGCCCGTCCCCGAACACCAGCGACACCTTGTAGGGCGTGGCCCCCGAGCCGAGCGCGTCCGCGAACAGGCGGTTCTCGAAGCGGGACAGGTGCAGGAGCTGTTTGTCATCGAAGATGCGCGTCCCCTTCGACACCTCCGAGGGGTCGCCGATGATTTCCGTCAGCCCTCCGACGCTGGCCACCACCTTGCGTATCTCAGCCATGGCGCGACTCCTTGTGGGCGGCCAGCAGCGGCGCCAGGTCCTGGTTGCGCATCACCCGCTCCACCACCTCCACCAGCCGCTTGGGCGTGCACCCGAAGCAGGGGATGCCCAGCGCGGTGAGCCTCTCCGCCATCGCGTGGTCGTACGTGGGCTGGCCCCCATCCGACAGCGACAGCAGGCACAGCACCTTCGCCCGCGAGTCCACGAGCTGGCGCAACCGCGCCACCAGCTCCTCCGCGTCGCCGCCCTCATAGAGGTCGGTAATCAGCAGGAAGAGGGTCTTCTCCGGCCGTTGCACGTGGTTCGCCTGGGCATAGGCCACCGCGCGGTTGATGTCCGTGCCGCCGCCGAGCTGCGCGGTGAACAGCACCTCCACCGGGTCCGTGAGGAGCGGCGTCATGTCCACCACCTCCGTGTCGAACAGGATGAGGCGCGTGCGCAGCACATCCAGGGACGCGAAGATGGCCGCCATGACGGAGCTGTACACCACGCTCTGGGCCATGGAGCCGGACTGGTCCACCACCAGCGTCACGTCCCACTCATGGTGACGGCGCTGGTTGGGCCAGAAGGAGAAGCGCTCCGGCACCAGCCGCTTGTGCTCCGCGTCCCAGCCCTTCAGGTTCTGCCGAATCGTGCGCTTCCAGTCGATGTTGCGCGCAATCGGCAGCGGGCTCGTCCTGTCCCTGCGCAGGGCGCCGAACACGGCCGTGCGGACGGTGGACTCCAGTTTCTTGCGCAGCTCCTCCACCACCTCGCGGACAATCTGCCGGGCAATCGCCTTCGCCTCGTCGGGGATGAGGCCGCGCGCGCTGACCAGCGTCGTCACCAGCTCCACGTTCTTGTCGAGGAAGGGCAGCGTCTCCGGCTCGAAGAGGAGCTGGGTGAGCCCCTTCTTCTCGATGGCGTCCTTCTGGACGAGCGCAATCACATCATCGCGGAAGAAGCCGCGCAGCGCGCCGAGCCACTCGGGGATGTAGGGGCGCGAGCCGGACGAACCCCCGCGCTTGTCGCCGTAGACGAAGGACAGCGCGTCATCCAGCGCCTCCAGGTCCCCCTGGCCCACGCCCACCGAACTCGCCTGGGCGCCCAGTGCGCGCAGCGAGGGACATGCCCCCGTCTTCTCCGCCATTGGACCGAGCGCGAGCCGCCAGCGCAGCAGCGCATCCCGGTCCTTCTCCGCCAGCTCCTTGGGGTCCACGCTCATAGCAGGTCATCCAGGTCGTCGAGTGCCTTGCCCAGCTCGGCGCTCATGTCCTTGAGCTTCGCCGTGTCCTTCTCCTCGAGCACCGTCTTCACGGCCCGCCCCTTCTCTCCGAGCTGGCGCACCGCCACCACGTTCTCCATCAGGTAGCGACGCTCGGTGGTACCCAGCACGGCCAGTGCCCTCCTCAATACCGGCAGGGTCTGACGGAAGCGCTCCGGGTCGATGCTGGCCAGGAAGTCATCCAGGGCCTTCACCACTTCACGGTTCTTCACCAGCACCAGCGCGTTGACGCCCAGGAAGCCCTCCAGCCAGGACGCGCCCTCCTCCGGAGCCACCGCCAGCGACAGCCGCAATCCGACGATGGTCGCCACCTCCGCCTCGCTCAGCTCGTGCGCCAGGTACAACAGCCCCGTGGCCATTCCCGACGTCGCCGGGTGCACGGTGTTGCTGCCCATCAGCTCGCGAGCCTCCACCAGCCAACCGGCCTTGTCCGCGAGCGGCTGGGACAGCGCCACCTCGTGCAGGGTGCGCAGCGCCTCCGTCACGGAAGGCAGGGCGTCTGGACCGCAGGCGCAGGACTCGCGCACGCGCAGCAGCGCGCGGGAGAAGGTCTTCTGGCAGAGCACCGTCACCGCCTCGTCGCCCACGTCCGTGTGAGCGCGCGAAGTGCCATAGGCCACCAGTCCTGACAGCGCGCGAGCCGCCGACGCGAGCGACGGCAGGTCCACGTCCGTGGCCGCGTGCGTGTCACAGGCGCGCAGCGCCGACGCCATGGTCTGCGGGCAGCCGGTAATCACCGACTCCAGCAACACCTCCGCTGCCGCGCCCGTGGTCTTCGCCAGGTCCAGTTGCTCTTGGAGGACGCGGGTCGTCACGGCTTCCAACGAGTCGCCGAGGACGATCTTCTCCACCAGCGCCACGTCCGTGGACGGGGTCCACTGTGCCTGCCAGGACTCGCGAACCCGCGTCAGCGCGGCCTGTCCTCCGGCCTCTTGTGGCGAAGCGCGCTGCTGTCCCGTGGCGGCCAGCGTCGCATACGGAATCCCGGCCACGCGCAGGCGGTGGAGGAACACCGAGGAGCCGACCTCCACCGTGTTGTTCAAGCGCAGCGTGAAGGTCTCCGGGCTGTCGGTGCTCGGCAGCCGGCGCGAGTCCAGCTCCCGCCAGAACTCCGCCTGGAGCGAGTTCTTGCCGATGCGACTGGCCACCCGTCCGACTTGATGACCGACGACGCTCTTCCACAGGAAGGCGTCGACATGCGTCGCATCTCCCCGACACAGCGTGGCCACGGTGGCCTCGCGCAGCTCGTCGAGTCCCGGTGCGCTCTTCTCGCGCAGGTCCGCCAGCGTCATCGCCAGCCGGTACGCCTCCAGCACGTCCGACAGGGACGCGGTGAAGCCGCGCATGCGCAGGTGCGCGGCGAAGTCGATGAGCACCTCCAGCGTCGCGCGCCGGAAGTCGCACTGGGCCTCGTGGGCCTTCTGGTAGAAGTGCGGCGCCCGATTGCCCGCGCCGTAGCCAAGCTGCTCGGACAGCCGGGGGAAGCTGTACGGAATCACCGTCACCGCGCAGGGCACGGCCTTGGGCAGCTTCGCCTCCAGCGCGGGCTCCACGTCCCGGGCCAGGAAGGCCGCGATGTGCGCGGCGCCGGCCACCACGGCGACCTTGTCCGGCGAGACTCCGCTGGCCACCACCTCCAGCACCTTGCGCGCCATGAAGGCATCGCGCCAGCGGTGGTAGTCCTGTCGAGGACCCGCGTTGAGCACATCCGCCCAGGCGAGCAGCACGGGACGGAAGCCCTCGGGCGTCCAGTCGGGCGCCTCGAACAGCGCCTCCCACAGCTCTTCGAAGGAGCGGTAGCCCTGCTCGCGGGCGAAGCGCTCCGTGAGCGGCTCTTCGTCATGGACGTGCTCGTGACGCTCGGCCTCCGGGACATCCTCGCTCTCGACGCTGGCCGTCTCGGCGTGGCGGTCCATGCCCAGGCTGACGCCGACGGGGATGTCGATGAACGACGCGCGGGCGCGGTTCACCTTCGCCCAGCGCAGGGCCGCGTACTCGGGAGAGTAGTCCGCGAAGGGCCACAGCGCCGAGCCCGGGGTGTCATCCGTGCGGTAGCCGAGCAGCGCGATGGGTGGCTTCGTCTCCGAGTCACACAGCACGTCAATCAGGTCGGAGGCATCACAGGGTCCCTCGATGAGGACGACCTCCGGCTTCACGCGCTCCAGCCAGCGCCCGAGCACCGCCGTGGTGCGCGGCGAGTGGTGGCGCACCGGGAACAGGTGCACCCGGGAGAGCAGGTCCAGGTCCATCAGCCCCTCAGGAGCTTCTTGCTGGCGGTGTAGAGGTCCTTCCAGGCGCCAGTGCGGCCCTTGGCGACGGTCTCCATGTACTCGCGCAGGGCCTTCACGTCGTCCTCCTGCTCCTTCACCACGGCGCCCACCAGCGAGGCGGCCAGCTCGTGGGGGGTGACCTTTCCGCCGCCGAACTGCTCCGCGAGGATGGAGCTGTTGAACAGCACGCTGATGGCCTCCGCGGTGGACAGCACGGCGCCCGGGGTGCGGACCTTCGTCTTGCCGTCCTTCGTCACGCCCTTGCGCAGCTCCTGGAAGAGCGTGAGCAGGATTCGCGACAGCTCCTCCGGAGGCGGCACGCCGACCTGATAGTCATTGCGCAGCTCCGCCTCGCGCTTCGTCACGATCTGGATTTCCTGTTCCAGGTCCTCGACGACGGGGACGGTGACGAAGTTGAAGCGGCGCTTGAGGGCGGCGCTCATCTCGTTGACGCCCCGGTCTCTCGTGTTCGCGGTGGCGATGAGGTTGAAGCCGCGCTGGGCGCTGACCACCTCGCCCAATTCGGGGATGGAGACCTGCTTCTCCGACAGGATGGAGATGAGCGCGTCCTGAATCTCTGGGGACGTGCGGGTGACCTCCTCGAAGCGGGCGAACTTGCCGGTGCGCATGGCGCGCAGGACGGGGGAGGGGACGAGGGCCTCGGGGGTGGGGCCCTGCGCGAGCAGCAGCGCGTAGTTCCACGAGTACTTGAGGTGGTCCTCGCTGGTGCCGGCGGTGCCCTGGACGATGAGGGCGGAGGTGCCGCTGACGGCGGCGGCCAGGTGTTCGGACAGCCAGCTCTTCGCGGTGCCGGGCTCGCCCACGAGCATCAGCGCGCGGTCCGAGGCGAGTGTGGCGATGCAGACCTGGATGAGTCCCTTGTCGCCGACGTACTTGGGCGTAATCGTCACGCCGCCCACGGGTTTGGCGGCGCCGAGGATGTATGTCTCCACGGCGCGAGGCGACAGCGCCCATCCAGGAGGACGGGGCTTGTCGTCATGGGCGGCGAGGGCTTCCAGCTCGGTCTTGAACTTCGCTTCGGCGGGCAGTCGGATGTCCGGCATGCGTGCAAACTACCGGTTCGGTCTGACACGCCGCAATCCGAGGGGTTGTCTGGGCTGTGGCTCGGAAACCGACCTCCGGGAGCGCGAAGCTGGAGCGGTCCTGGTGACGAAGTGCTTCGCCACGAGGCAGCGACGCACGGTGGCTTCACAATGTGGCCACGAGGCGGTTGACCCTCTGCGTCGTTTCGGGCGTGCTGCGCGGCATGTACCTGAAGAAAGTCGTCCTCGAGAACATCCGCTCCATCACCGAACTGGAGTGGGAGCCGCCAGCGGCGCCCTCACTGGCGGGATGGCACGTCATTCTCGGGGACAACGGCGCGGGCAAGAGCTCCGTCCTCCGAGCCATCGCGCTCGCCCTGGTGGGGCCCAGTGAGGCGATTGCGCTGCGTCAGGACTGGAACGAGTGGCTGCGGTCACGAACCCAGTCAGGTTCGATTCACCTGACCCTGACCTGGGACGAGACGCAGGACTTCTTCACGGGGAGCGGCAGGCGACCCAAGGCCGCGCATGCGGACCTTGCCGCGGGCCTCAAGCTGGATCGGCCCGAGTCAGAGTCCCCGCATGTCCGCTTGTCCGCTGCGGCGTCTGGCAACGCGGACCCCAGTCGGAATATCTGGGGAGATGGCCAGGGCTGGTTCGCTGCCTCATACGGTCCTTTCCGCCGCTTCACCGGGGGCGACAAGGACCAGGAGAAGCTCTTCTATTCAAACCCCAAGCTTGCCCGCCATTTGTCTGTCTTCGGGGAGTCTGTAGCGCTCTCGGAGTGCTTGGAATGGCTCAAGCTTCTTGAATTCAAGCGACTGGAAGGCGGACCCGAAGGCGCGCTGTTGGAGCCACTGAAACAGTTCGTCAACCAGCCCGACTTTCTGCCGAACGAAGCCCGCTTGGAGTCCATCTCCTCGAATGGCGTGCGCTTCGTCGACGGCAATGGCTGCGAGGTTCCTGTCGAGAACCTGAGCGATGGATATCGCTCCATCCTGAGCATGACGTTCGAGCTCATCCGCCAGCTCGCGAAGACCTACGGTGCCGGGAAGCTTTTCGCTCTGAATGATGCGACGACCGTGCGCGTTCCGGGCGTCGTCCTCATCGACGAAATCGACGTGCACCTGCACCCCACCTGGCAGCGCCGCGTGGGTCAGTGGTTCCGCAAGCACTTCCCCTTCATCCAGTTCATCGTCACTACGCACAGCCCGCTCATCTGTCAGGCCGCGACGGTGGGAAGCATCTTCCGGCTTCCGCAGCCGGGGAGCGATGATTCGGGTGGCATGGTCACCGGCCTCGCGAGGGACCGACTCCTCTATGGGAACGTGCTGGACGCCTACGGAACGGGCGTCTTTGGAGATATCTCCACGCGTTCACCGGAGGCGCTCGAACAGCTCGAACGCCTCGCCGTGCTCAACCAGAAAGAGTTGGCCGAAGGGCTCAGCGACGACGAGCGTACGGAGCAGCAGACATTGCGCGCTCGGACCCCCACGTCCGCGAGTGCCTTGCCTGCCCCCGACGTGAAGGACCTGCTCAAGTGATTCGCCTGCCGGACAGCCCGTTGTCGGCCGATGCGCTAAAGGGCCTCGCGGAGCACCAGCGGGCCATCGATTCGCTGCCGGACTACGCGGAGCGTGTGGCGAGCGCGAAGAAGAGATTCTCCTCGGTGAACAAAGTCGGCAATCCCACCTTCGATGACGTCAAGGCGACGCTGACGAGGATGTGTTCCGGAGCGCGCCGCTGCGCCTATTGCGAGGACTCGTGTGCGGACGAAGTGGAGCACATCCGCCCGAAGTCGCTGTATCCCGAGGTCGTCTTCGCGTGGATGAACTACCTCTACGCGTGCGGCATCTGCAATCTGCACAAGAATGACCACTTCGCGGTCTTCGCCGAGGACACGGGACTCCTCACCAGCGTGCAGCGTACGTGGAAGGCGCCAGTCGTGCCCCCCATCGTGGGCACGCCCGTGTTCATCGACCCGCGCATCGAGGACCCGACCGAGTTCCTGTCCCTCGACCTGCGGGACACCTTCTGGTTCCTTCCACGCGCAAAGCCGGGGACCGTCGAACATGCTCGCGCCGAGTACACGATTCGCGAGCTCCGATTGAATCTGCGCGACATCCTGCCCAGTGCGCGACGCGACGCCTATCTGGACTACCTCAATCACCTCAAGGTCTACGTCCACGACAAGTCACAGGGCATGCCGCAGGCTCACCTCGACATGTTTGCAGGGCGGTTGAGAGCGCGTCAGCACCCCTCGGTCTGGTTCGAAATGAAGCGTCAGCACGCGCTCATCGGAGAGCTGCTACTGCCCTTCTCCAAGGCGCCCGAAGCACTCGACTGGTGACGTGCCTCACTCCGCGCACGGAAACGAGGTGTCCAGCGTCTTGCTCCCGTTGATGCCCGGGCCCGTCAGGGTGACGACCACCTTCACGGCGGAAGAGCACTCGTAGGGCAGCAGGAAGGGCACCGTCGTCTCGCCTTTCTCCGCGAGCGCATGCAGCTCACGCGTCTGCGTCACCTTCCACGCGCGCCGCGAGCCCGCCTCCGACTCCTCCTTCGGCGCGCTCACCACGAGCTTCAGCTTCAGCGGCTTGTCCCCCTCGTAGGTGCCCTGCACCTTCACCAGCAGCAGCGCGTCCACGTTCATCCCATACGGGTCCGCGGCCTCGTCCGTCGTGACGATGGAGGCCTTCTGCCGGTCGAAGACCCGCAGCACGACTCCTCCCAGGGACACGCTCGGAGCGCTCGCGCTCCCGGCGGTGGAGGACAGCAACAGGACACCACTCACGAGCAGCGAGAGCAGCTTCGTTCGCGACGACATCTCCACCTCCGGAAACCGTCAGGTCACATCCGCCGCGCGACTGTACGCCAGCCTGGTGTCCTCCCGTGCCTGTAAGGCGAGCATGAGGCCGTGCCCTGGCTCGGGGCTTCGTCACTCCGACTGCAATCCGCCCCGCCCATGCCCAGCCTGCGGAGGAACCCTGTCCGACGCGGGCCTCCACCCGCGAGGAGCCACTTCCATGAAGACCTCCGTTCCCTCTCAGATGAAGGCCGCCGCCATCGACCGTTTCGGCGGACCGGAAGTACTCGGCACCAAGACGGTGCCCGTCCCCCAGGTAGGCCCCGGTGAGGTGCTCATCCAGGTGGAGACCGCTGGCATCGGCCAGTGGGACCCCGCCGAGCGCGCGGGCGAGATGGAAGGCTACAAGCCGGGCAGCAAGGCCTCCTTCCCATACGTGCTCGGCACGGATGGCGCGGGCACCGTCGTGGCCCTGGGCGAAGGCGTCAAGAACCTCAAGGTCGGTGACAAGGTCTACGCCTTCGGCTTCCTGAACGAGAAGGGCGGCTTCTACGCGGAATACACCGCGGTGAGGGCCGTGGACACCGCGCTCGTGCCCAAGGGCTTGAGCGCGGAGCAGGCGGGCGTGCTGGCGGCGGATGGAATCACGGCCCTCCAAGGCGTGGAGGACACCCTCAAGGTCGGCCAGGGCACCACGCTGCTGGTGTACGGCGCGAGCGGCGGCGTGGGGCACCTCGCGGTGCAGCTCGCCAAGCGGCTGGGTGCGAAGGTCCTCGCGGTGGCCTCCGGTGCGGACGGCGTGGAGCTGATGAAGAAGCTCGGCGCGGACAAGGCCGTGGACGGCCGCTCCGACGACGTCGCGAAGGCGGTGCGGGACTTCGCCCCGGATGGCCTCGACGCGGCGCTGGTGCTCGTGGGTGGAGACAAGGTGGACGAGCTGCTCAAGGGCGCCGTGAAGAAGGGCGGCCACATCGCGTACCCCAACGGCGTCGAGCCCGCGCCCAAGGGCGCCGATGGCATCAAGGCGACCGCCTACAACGGCGAGGCGAACCCCAAGGTGCTCGGCCGCCTCAACAGCCTCATCGAGTCCGGCCCCTTCCACGTGGAGATATCGAAGGTCTACCGCCTGGATGACGTCCGCGGCGCGCACGAGGCCGTGGGCAAGCACCACCTGGGCAAGCTGGCCCTGCGCATCAACTGAGGCGCGCGAAGCACGTGCCCGCGGATGAACGCCGCCGGGGCCCTGAAGCAGGGCTCCGGCGGAAGTCCTTCCAGCGCCCGAGCTCCGGCACGGCGCCGGAGGCGGGTCGCACGGCGAGGACTACTCGGCCCGGCAGACGGCCGGTGCGGAGAGGTTGGGGCGAATCATCTTGAACGGCTGGAGCAGGTCCGGGACGCGGAGCAGCGCCTCACGGCAGCTCGTCTCGTCATTGCCAGACATCTCCACCTTGAAGCTGCAGTCCTGAGCACCTTCGCAGACCGACCTGGCCAGCCGCGCATAGCAGTCCACGGCGCGAGCGCAGGTGCCATCGCCCACGTCCATTGAGGCGGAGGAGGACGTCGTCGAGGCCGAGGCCGTGTTCGTGTTCGTCGAGACAGAGGCGCCGGCGGACATGGTGTCCCTCGAGTTCGCGCCCGGGGTGTTCACGTTGATGGTGACGTTCGTCTGCGTGGGCTCGTGGGCGGGGGCGACTGCGACGAAGCGCGGGTTGATGCGGTCCTGGGCGCAGACGTACAGCTCCTCGCCCTTCTTGCGCACGGTGGTGAGCTTCGCCTCCAGCTCCGCCGGAGGAACCTGCTTGTCATCCACGGAGACCTGGAAGGTGTACGCGTCCTGGCCGTTGTACCGGTAATACATCGTGGACGTCGCGTCGTAGGTGACGGCGATGGCCGAGTGGTCCAGGGACTGCGACTCGAGCCCGCTCTCCAGGGCGCAGACGCCGATGGACGTCTTGGTCGCCGAGACGTCATGCGAGTCGACGGGCAGCATGTAGAACTTGTTGGCACCGCAGGCCGCCAGCGAAAGACACAGAGACGTCAGGGACAGTCCCTGGATGAGGCGCTTCATGAGATGTGCTCCTGGGGAATGAGGCCGCGCGGGGATGCCCGACGGCGTCGCGCGGTGGACGTGTACACCGATGACACATTCAAGCCCGACACGAAAAAGCCCGCCCCCGGAGATTCCAGGGACGGGCGTGTCGAGAAGCTCTCTCTGTCTCGAAGCTTGAGACTCCGTGGGAATCAGGTCGTCAGCTTGGAGGTGATGTCGATGGACGTGGGGTGGGTGGGCACGGCGAACGTCTTGCCGTTGGCGGCCTTGAAGTCGAGCGTCTTGAGGTTCACGGAGTAGATGAGCAGGTCCTCGTAGAAGCGCACGTTGAGGACGGTGTGGGTGAGGTCCTTGACGACGGTCCACTGGGTGTAGTCGTCCTCTTCCTTGAGGGACTTCTCGTCGAGCGAGCGGACCGTGCCGCGCGGGATGTCGACGGTGTTGAGCAGGTGGAAGGCGAGGGTGGTGGCCTCGGTGGCGTTGGCGACGGGGCGGGCGAACTGCTTGAGGTACGCGGCGCGCACGAAGCGGGAGGGCGGCATCGGGTCGCCGGGGAGGCCGCGCAGGCCGCTGCCGTGGCCGGGCTGGGTGAAGGTCTCGCTGCCCAGGTCCACGGCCTTGGCGTCCCACGGGGACAGGCCCACGTAGTCGCGGAGGTTCTGGAGTTGGACGGGGAAGGGGGGCGCGTTGGTGAGCACGGCGACGGGGTTGTCGTGCAGGTGCATCTCCCCGTCGATGAACTCGACGACCAGGCTGTTGCCCTGGGCGTCGTGGATGGGGAAGTGGAGGGGGAGGTACTGGGCCAGCCAGTCGCTCTCCCAGATTTGGGCGGCGCCTTCCTGGAGGGCGGTCTTCACCTCGGCGACGGTGGCGAAGTTGCCGAGCACCCAGCCGGGGAACAGCGCCAGGGACACGGCCTTGGAGTTGTCGGTGACCTTGGGGTAGCGGGAGTTGGGCAGCCACAGGCTGCCGGTGGACAGGCCCGAGGTGTTGAGCCCGTCGACCATGATGGGGAGGCTGCCCTTGGCGGTGAGGCCGACGTAGCCGTAGGTGGAGGTCCAGGTCAGGCCGTTGAGGCCCTTGGGGGAGGGGGAGATGAACTTCTCACCGGGGGCGCGGACGAGGAGCTTCGAGTCGAGGTCGACGCCGAACTCCATGCTGCGGCCATTGACGACAGTCTTGTCCGAGGCGACGACGAGGAAGTCGGTGCACATGTGGCGGCTCCTTGTGAGGGGTTGGCGCGCCGGCCCTGTGCAGTCGCCGCGCCAGCGACGTCCTGTCAGTGAATCCCGGAGGTTGAAATCGCACGCGGGTCTGGCGGCCCGGGGCGTGTTGTCTATCGCACGTGGGGCGGTCGCGAGGTGCGTTCCCGCGGAAGGCACCTGCGTCCCGAGAAAACGCGGCGACCCGAGGGAATTTCCCAACATGAGGACGTTTGTGATGTTCATGCATCCCATGTCGAAGTCACCCCAGGTCGTGGTCGTCGAACACGGAGCTCCCGCGCAGCAGGCCGCCTTCTGTGAGTACGTGCCCCAGGTCTTCCGGACGGTGGATTTCCGCCGCTGGTGCGAATGGGGCGAGTGGACCGACGACTACCGCGCGTTCAGCGTGGTGGATGGAGGCCGCGTGGTGGCGAACGCCTCGGTGATGCGGATGTGCCTGCGCGTGGAGGGAAGGGACGTCGTCGGCTATCAGCTCGGCGCCGTGGGTTGTGTGCCCGAGCGAAGGGGGCAGGGCCTGGCGCGGGTGGCGATGGAGGCGGCGATGGAGGCGTGTGGAGATGCGCCGGTGTTGTTGTTCGCGAACAAGAAGGTGCTCGACTTCTATCCGCGCTTTGGCTTCGTGCCTCGGGAGCAGACGTTGTTCGGGGTGACGCGGGACGTGGTGCCGGGAGGCGAGCCCGCGCCGGTGTTGGACGTGGCCGAGGCGTCGGTGCGTGCGAGGCTGGTCGAGTTGGCGGAGGAGGGAGTGCCCGTGACGGAGCGCTTCGGAGCGCGGCGGCACGGGCAAATCGCGACCTGGTACGCGGCGGCGAACTTCGCGCGTCCGCTGCGGAAGTTGAGCGAGGATGCGTGGGTCTTCGCGGGAGTCGAGGACGGCACGCTCCATATCGAAGACATCTTCGCGAGAGAGGGGTTTGATTTGCGCCCGCATCTGTCGCGACTGGTGGAAGAGCCCGTGAAGACAGTCCAATTCGGCTTCACGCCCGAGCGGTGGTGGCCGGGTGCTGAGGTGTTGGGTGAGGACATGGAGGCGGACCTCTTCGTGCGCAACCTGCCGCTGCCCGAGGGCCCGAATCGCTTTCCGGTGATGGCGCGGACGTGATGTTTGGCTCGGCAGGGCTTCTTTGACCCGCCAAATGTGCGTCTGCTATTGTCGGATGGGGGCCGACGTGTCGAACCACTTCATTGCTTTCAAGCCCGGCGAGATTGGTCGGATGGTCGTGGAGTCGGTGGTGCATCAGCACGCCGAGGAGGCTGCGTTCCAGTGGGCGCGAAGGTCCAGCGCCATCCGGTCGCCCAGGTACTCGCTCAAGGATGTCGCCGCACTCGACAACCGCGTGGAGGCCCATGTCGCCGGCCTGCGACTGGCTGGAGAGCCGGCCTGGGTCGCTTGTGAAGAAGCCCTGGAGGATGGCCCCGGCGAGATGTTCGCCGCGACCGCCTTCGTATTCCGAACAGAGCCCGACAAACTGGCGTCGAGGCTCGAGACCCTCCTGGCCCGACTGGAGTCCACCCCGGAGCTCCAGAGGGGGTTCGTTGGCGGCCTTGGCTTCAGCTCGTGGCCGAGCATCAGCACTCATGCTCGGTCCTGGGTGGAGTCGGAGGCGCCCTTGCTCAAGGCCCTGGGGCTCACGGCTTTTCGAGTCCACCAGAAACCTCCACCGGAAGTCACCCTGCAAAGGGCTCTCGCCATGGTTGACCCTGGGGTCATCCAAGAGGCGCTGCGTCTTGTGGGTGAAATGGCGGTGGGGCGCTCGGTTCAATTGCTTCCCTCTGAGCCAAAAGGCCCGGCACCGCTGCGTCTTCTGTGGGCTCGCTCGAACCTGCACCTCCAACGTACTGCGCCCGCGATGCCTGTCCTCCACGCCTTGGCGGACGAGGACAGCTCCGAGGCCCAGCCCGCGGCGGAGTTGCTCGTGCGTCGGCTGGACGAGCAGTCCGCCCTGAAGTGGATTCGCCAGGGCCTGGGGCGGAATGACCGTCGCCGCCGTGCCGTATTCGCGGTGGGCGCCGCGGGGTATCCGAAGCTGGTGGACGACCTGCTCTCCGTGATGGAGGACGAGTCCATCTCTCGAGTCGCGGGCTTCGCTTTCACGATGCTGACCGGCGCGGATCTGGAGTTTCTGGACCTCAACAGGGAGCCGCCGGAGCCCTCGGATGAAGACGTGGACCCGGCCATCGAGGACCCAGACGCGGAGCTGCCATGGCCGCACGTGGCCCGGGTTCGAGACTGGTGGACCCAGTACAAGAAAGACTACGTCGCGGGCCGCCGATACCTGATGGGGCTGCCAGTGGAGCGCACGAGCCTCCAGCGGGTATTGGCTGTCGGGAAACAGCCACACCGCCGAGCCGCCGCTCTGGAGCAGGTCCTGCTGGATGCGAAGACGCCGCTCTATCTCACGTCGAAACCCGGCTGGGCGCAGGCCCGGGAGCTCCTGGGCTGGCCATGAAGCTCACGAACCAGACATCCTTCGAAACTGGTTGGACGGTGGGCTTCATGCCGGACGGCCGGGAGATGGTCATGGTGGCGGTGAAGGCCACCTATCGGCTCCGCGCGGAGAAGGGGGCGCCACCCGCCCTGGCCGAAACACAGGAGAAGCTTCGGGAGGCCGACGAGTTCGGCGACGACCCCGCTGCCGATGCACCTCGACACGAGAACGACTTTGCCCTGTTCAAGCCAAGGTGCGACGTCCTCATGAAGGGTCAGGCCTATGCCCCCCAGGGGCGGACCATCAAAAGAGTGGATGTGGGGCTCAGGGTCGGGAATGTCGAAAAGACCTTCTCCGTGGTGGGCCCTCGCGTCTGGGTACATGGGCTGATGGGCACGACCGCGAGTGACCCGCTCGAGTTCGGGGTCCAGCCCATTTCGTACGACACCGCCTTCGGTGGAACGGACGTGGAGCCCGGGTCGCCCCACCGGACTGAAACCTACCTTCCGAATCCCGTGGGAATCGGCTTCTGCAAGTTCAAGAAGAACCTGGATGGAATGCGCATGCCGCTCACCGAAGAGCGTGGCGTTCCCATCCGAGACCCCATGGGCGCCTATACCCCGATGGCCCTGGGGCCCATCGGCCGATCCTGGGCTCCGCGTTTCCGCTACGCCGGTACCTATGACACCCGGTGGCAGGAGGAGAAGCTCCCGTTCCTTCCGGACGATTTCGACTTCCACTACTTTCAAGCCGCTCCGCCAGACCAGACCCTTCCCTATCCCACCGGGGGCGAGCCCATCGTGCTGGTGAATCTGAGCCAGGAAGGCAGACTCGTCTCCCAACTCCCGCGCACGCAGGTGTTCGTCACCTTCCTCAAGAAGAAGGGAGGCGTCGTGGAGACGGCAGCCAACCTCGACACCGTTTTCATCGAGCCCGACAAGGACCAGCTCTGTCTCACGTGGCGGGCTCGGTACATCCTGGAGCGCGACCCCTTCGAGCTGTCCGAGATGGTGGTGGAGCGCGGCGAAGACCGAAGCCCAGGCAAGAGCAGGGCGCGAGCCACGGGCAAGACGTACTACGCCAGTCTGGCGGACCTGCCACCGCGAAGGAGGCGCTGATGGCAGGGACAACGCCCTTGGCCGTGGTGGAGTACGGAATGGTCACCGCGGTGGGCTTCAATGGTCCCGCGACCTGTGCGGCGATGCGGGCGGGTATCAGCGGCATCCATCAGGCGAACCTGTGGGACTTCACGATTGGGGAGTGGCTGTCGGCGGGGCGGCCGCCGATGCCTCAGTGGTGGGAGGGGCCGGACATGCTGCCAGAGCTCCTGGCCCCGGCCATCGCCGAGTGTCAGGAGAAGGCGTGCGCCCTCAAGTTCCGCTCGGGCCCCGTCCGGCCAGGGGACATTCCCATCCTCACCCTGGTGGCCCCGCCAGACCGGCCCCACCGGGCTTCAGATCTCGAGACCCGGGTGGCGAGAGGTCTCGCGCACAAGCTGGGCGGTGCTCTTCCTCCGGGCTCCGAGGTCATCCCGGAGGGCCGCACGGGCCTGCTGACGGCGCTCGACGTCGCGCGGAAGTACCTCGACAGTCGACGAGTACAGCTGGTCATCATCGCGGGCGTCGAGAGCTTCCTCCGGCAGGTCCTTGTGGAGCACTACATCCAGCAGGGCCGACTGCTGTGCGGAACGAACAGCAATGGCTTCATCCCAGGAGAGGCGGCCTGTGCCGTGGTGGTGAGCCGGGCCTCGGATGCCCAGGGCCCCCGGCTCGTCATCGCGGGTGTGGGTGAAGGCCATGAGCCCGGCCAGGCGGGAGGAACACCCCAGTCACCGGTGACGGGCGACGGCCTGACCAAGGCCATGCGGACGGCCCTCTCCGCGGCGGGCACCGAGTACCACCAAATCAATACGTCGCTCTCCGACCTCAACGGTGAGCGGTTCAAGTTCAAGGAGCGAACCATCGCAACCGGTCGCCTGGACCGATTGCCGCCATCCGGCAAGTCCACCCGCCCGCTCGGCTACGTGGACGAGTGGCATCCCATCGAATACCTCGGCGAAATCGGGTCCGCGGTGTTTCCGTGCCTCCTTGGGTGGGCCTTCGAAGCGGGGCGTACGGGCCATGCCCTGGGGGCGAAGATGATGTTGTTCTCGGGAGAGGACCAGGGAACCCGGGCTGCCGTCGTCACGATGTTCGAAGGGGGGAAACACGATGAGCGGTAAAGTCTTCGCGAACGGCATGGAAATCTCCAGCAAGTCATCTGGCAACAAGTCCATCGCCGCCATGCCGGACGTGTGCATGTCTCCCCCGCCGCCCCCGGCGGGGCCGGTGCCCATTCCTTATCCAAACACCGCGACGACGTCGGACACCACCGACGGTAGCAAGTCGGTGCAGATAGAGGGCAAGGAGGTCCACCTCAAGAACAAGTCGTCCTACAAGACGAGCAATGGCAACCAGCCCGCCACGAACAACTTCGGTGCGAACGTCATCACCCACAAAATCACGGGGGCGATGAAGTTCGCGGCCTGGTCCTTCAACGTGAAGGTGGAAGGCCAGAACGTGGTCCGGTTCATGGACCTGACCACCCACAACCACGCGAACACCGGGGGCGGGGCTGTCACCTCGAGCATCGCCGCCTTGAAGATGGCCCAGGAGGCCAAGACCGATGAGGTGACCTGCGAGCAGCTCGAAGCGGCGAATCAGAAGACCCGTGAGGAAAAGAAGGCCCCGAGCGAAGGCCAGCTGACGGACGGCGACGTCGTCACGCAGGGCATCTTCACGAATCCAGACGGGCGGCGCGAAGTGGTGAGGGCCTCGAGTCGAGGTCTGCTCTCGAAGTATGACAACTCCTTCCTCAATGGCCTCCTGCCCCGTGGATTGACCCAAGAGAAGAAGGAGGCCCTCATGGAGCGAATCAAGAAGGGCGGCCTCATCGCCGAGAATGAACGGGTGATGTCCCAGGCGTGCGGGGGAGGCAAGTTCACCTATGCCTCGAAGCCCTACCAGTATCCGCACTACCCCAGCCACGCGGAGGCGCGAATCATCGAAGAGCTGTTCGCGAGGTATCCCAATGGGGGTGGCAAGCTCCTCATGTCCATCGACTGGCCCACTCATCCGAGCACCAGGACGAGCAGATCTCCCTGCGTCCAGTGTGAAGCGCTGCTATGCGCGGCCTCCGAGTGCATGGACATTCAATTCTGTGACGCGAACAACGAGCCGACGAAGCCCGATTGTCCATGACCGGAGCCGCTTTCGATGACGACACGACCTGGCTACATCCCTGAGACCATCGTAGGGGCCCCCATCGACTTCCCCTGGCAGGGGGCCCTGGAACACCTCGGGCCCGCGGAAGCCGTCACCCCTCTCATGAAGATGTTGGACAACAAGTCCATCACCGCCTACCTGACGTTGGGCGCGGGCCTCCTTCAGTGGGCCGGATGGAGGCTGCTGAATCAGACGGAGGTCGGCTTCCTCCTGGAGCTCTCCGATGCGCTCTTCGCCTACCAGGTCGATCCGCGGTACTTCAAACGAAGCGCTCACCCGAAGGGAACCCCTCCCGACCAGCCGCCTGCCTTGTCCGCCGCGCTGCAGGTCGGATGGCTCATGGTGAAGGCCGCGAATCCCGAGCGCTACTGGTACAGCTACTATGCCCCCATTTCGGAGGTCTTCCACGGGGCTCACCTCGTCCGCCATATTCTTCCCGAGCCCGCTCAGAAGACCTTTGGTGACTGGTTGAAGAACGTCTCGAAGAGGCTCGACGCCATTGCCCCGAAGCCCGACGAGCCTTTCCGGAAGAAGTCCACCTTCGCCACCATTGAGGCGTATCACGCGTTCCTCGCGCCCCACCGAGGAGTGGCCCTTCCTCCACGGGTACTCGACCCCTCCATCGAGTACCGGCCCGAAGAGCGGGAGGCGCTGCTCGATGCGCATCTGGCGAAGCTCGACTGGCGCTCGAACCGCTATCTGCAGTCGCCCGATGAGATGCGCGCGCAAGGCTTCGAGGGTACGCCCTATCGTCAGTCTTGAGCACGTGCTCGAGTGGAAATCCTGAATGCGTCCGACCCCCCAGTACATCACCGCGGCAGGGATAGCGTTGAACGTGGTCCGCTTCCCTTGGGATGAATGGAATTGCAGGCAGTATTACGGGAGCGTGGATGACGCGATGTTGGCGCGGTTGGAGCACCTGACGAACAAGGCCAACACCGGCCTCGCCATCGCGACGGGTGAGTGGACCTGCGAGCGATTCTCCACGGTGGAGCCAGACCCTACGCCCAAGGCGTACCTCGAGGCGGCGTGGGCTGGTGCCATCCACCCCGCGTACTGCAAGTACACGGAGACCCACGACGATGACTGGAGAGGACCCATCCGGGCGCCTCTGGCCCTGACCATTGCGCTGGTGAACGACGCTTTGTTCGGTCTCGCGTATGACCCTCGTGTGGCTGTGCGGGTTTGCTGGCTCTACAACCTGACCCGTCACGTCCTCCCGGACCTCCGCGCCTTCGAAGCCTGGTTCGAGGCGTGCATCCAGCGGATGGAGCAGTTTCATGACAAGGCCGTCGACAGCCAGGGTGAGGAGGACATCTTCGCTGATGCTCCCTCGCAAGGCTCGCCGGTGCCGAGAGAGGCATTCGATCCCGCATTGGCCTACTCGCCCGTCGCGGCCCCCGCGCTACTGGATGCCTTCTTGCTCGGGCTGCGGCCCGAGTTGAATCCCTTCCTGCGAAGTCCAGGGGAGCTCGCTGGCGAGGGGGGGATTTCGAAACCCTATCAATACACCCCATCGCCCCGGGGCTCATGAGCCCGGGCGCGCCCGAGCCGGTATGCCGATGCCAAACCCGATTCCTCCTATTTCCACCTCAAGGAAGGTCAATCCAGAGCGCTGAACTCGCGGTGTCCGCCATCACCGCGACCGAACCGTCGCCGAGCGCTGCGCCCTCACCGAGCGCCAGGTCCACCCCCGAGCCACCTTGGAGCGCCTCCACCCGGAGCGGTCCCGTCGTCGCGAGCAGGTATCCGGTACGGGCGCGGTCGAGCGTCAGTCGCTCGGGTCGGCCCGCGACGAGCGGGAGCCACCAGACCCGCACGTCGGCGCGCAGAGGCATTCCTTCGTCGCCCGCGATGAGCTGACGCCCGTCATCCGAGAGCTGGCGCGAGTAGTAGGCAGGGGGGCCGCCGTAGGTGTGCGGCCGGAACCACAACTGGAGCATCCGCGTCGGTTGGTCCGTGTCGTTTCCTTCGGCGTGCAACATCCCGCTCCGCGCCGAAATCAACTGCGCGGTCCTCGGACCCAGCGTCGCGCCGTGAGCCTGGTCTCCGTGATGAGACAGCGTCCCGTCCACGACGATGCTGAGGATCTCCATCTCCTCGTGCGGGTGAAGCGGGAACCGGGACCGCGGCGCAAAGGTCGCATCCGCGAGGACGAGCAGTGGCCCCAGTGGTCGACCCTGGCCGGAGTGGGGTCCCACCGTCGCGACGAAGTGGTCCCGGAGCGAGAGCCACGAAAGCGTGGTGCGCGGCAGCGATGCGAGCGTGCGGTGTTCGAGGCGCGGCATGGGCAGGTTTCTTTCGGTGTGACAACCGGAGAGGGCCACGGCGCTTCCGGCGACGAACGTGCGACGTGAGAGCTTCACGATGTCGGCCTCGTCGAAGAGCGAGCCGTCGGCATCGAGCGGGAGGAGCGCATCGACGTCCGTGCCTTGAGTGTGGCGGGCCCTCTGTCCCAGTGCCTGCCCATGTCCGTCTCCTCCCACGCTGGGGTGCGCGGTGAAGGAGTTAGCCCGGCCCGGCTCGTTTGACAGCCCTAGATAGGCGCACAGAAGATGTGCGCGAATGCACATCTCCTGGGACGAGCTTCAGACCATCGAGGCGCTTGTACGCACTGGCAGCGTCGAAGCCGCCGGACGTGAGCTGTCGCTTCGACATTCCTCGGTGTCGAGGCGCATCGCGGCGCTGGAGGCGCGCCTCGGCACGGCGCTGTTTGCGAGGGGCGCGCGCCTGGTGCCGAGCGCGCTGACGCTGCGAATCGCGGAGCGGGCCGCGACCATGCGCGTGGCCGCGAGGGACATCGAGGACTTCGTGGGGGCCGAGAGACGGGGCCGGGAACGAACCGTGGTCATCACGACGAGCGACGTGCTCGCTCCGCTCTTGTTCCTCGCGCTCTCGAAGGCCAGGCCCGCGCAGGCGGTAGAGGTGCTCGTGAGTGACGACGAACTCGAGCTGCTGCCAGGTCAGGTCGACCTCGCGCTGCGTCCTGGTCAAAACCCGAGCGGGGCGCTGCGCGGTCGACGGCTTGGACGGTTGAAGGTCGGAGTCTATCGCGCACGAGGCGGAGCGCCGGAGTGGCTGCAGCCGAGCGTGGACCTGCGCGCCAGGGCCTCGATGAGTTGGTGGCGCGAGGTGCCCAAGGACGTGCCTGGGGCCGTGACGTGCAGCTCTCTGCTGGCCATGCGCGACGCGTGCTGCGCTGGCCTCGGACGAGCCGCGCTCCCGGCCTTCCTCGCGCATGGAGACGCCCGGCTCCAGTTCGAGAGGGAGCTCGACGCAGGGCCACCCCTCTGGCTCCTCGCGCCGATGGCCCATGGCATCCCGAAGGCGCTTCGCGAGGTGCAGCGGGACATCTTCGCCGCGCTGCGAGCGACGGAAGGAGCCTTCGTCGAATGAGTTCCTCTCAAGGCACGCCTCACGAACCCGAGCGAGCCCGAGCCGGCGTGCCGAAGCGGCTCGGAGGCTGTCCCGTCCACCGCCGGAACGCGCGGGTGAACGTGCTCACATCAGAGAACCCCAACAGATACGCAATCTCGCTCACCGACCGCCCCGGCTCGGAGAGATACGACAGGGCCAGCGTCCGGCGAGTCTCCGCGAGCAACTCACGAAACCCCGAACCCGAGTCCACCAACCGCCGCTGCAGACTCCGCGCGCTCATGTGCAGCCGCTCTGCCACCTTCTCCTGTGACGGCTCACCCTGTGGCAGCAGCTCCAGCAGCACCGCGCGCACGCGCGCCACCACGTCCTGCCCCGCCTGCAGCGCCAGGTGCCGGGTGATGAGTTCGTCATTGATGCGCGCCAGCTCCGGGTTCGCTCCCGGCAGCGTCACCTCGAACGGAGCCCGCTCGTACACCAGCACGTCCGCGTTGGCCCCGAACGTCACCTTGCACCGGAACAGCTTCGCGTAGGGCGTCAGGTCCGCCGGCGCCGGGCGACGCAGCAGCACCTCGCGCGGCGACAGCTCCTTGCCGTACACCACCCGGCAGAAGCGCACGAGCAGGTACGCCACCGCATCCGTCTCCTCCTCGCACAGGTGCGGCCCATCGCCCCCGTCGAAGAGGATCACCTGATAGCAATCTCCATCCCGAGTGAAGGCGGGCCGGAGCGCGTCGGAGACCAGCGCCACCGCGTGCACCAGCCGCTCGAAGGCCTCGCGCAGCGTGCTCGAGGCATTGAGCCGGTAGCCCACCGCGTGGAACGTGGTGGGGCTCACCTGCCGCGCCATCGCCAGTCCAATGGCCGGCTCTCCCGAGCGCTCCACCGCCAGCCGCCACAGCCGAGTCATCCCCTCCTGCGGATACCGCGCGTTGGCGTCGCCGAGCAGCCCCGGGTTCAGCCCCGCCTGCACGAACAGCGCATGCGAGTCCACGCCGCGCAGCTCCAGCGTGCGGTGGAGCGCCAGCGCCCAGCTCGTCAACATGGTCGCCGGAGAGCTCATGTTGTCGCCTTTGGTCAAAGGAATTGGCGGAACGGAGCAAGCACCCAAGGCGCGTCCCCCGGTACCTTGTCTTCCTCGGAATCCTGCCATGTCGGAGGTGAGGATGCTTGCCCTCGCATCGCGTGCCCTCCTTGTGACGCATTGCATTATGTCTGTCTGTAGACGGCCTCGAACGTAGCGGTTCAGAGGCTCCACGCTTTTCCACCCCGCTCACATTCCGGCTTCACCCGTCCGTCGGCAGATGCCCGCCGCGCCTTGGTCGGCGTGTGCGTCGTCCCCCTCGTCATACCCAGAGGTCTGGCTTCCCCATGACTCCCCCGAGACTCAGAAGCATCCAGAAGTCCTTGCTGGCGGCGCTGTCGCTGCTCGCTGTCATGACTCCGGCCTTCACTCCGGCGGAAGCGGCGGCACCTTCCTTCCTCGCCTTCGAGAGCGGCCATGTCCGTCCGCTCGCGCTGTCACCGGATGGCACGCGGCTGTTCGCGGTGAACACGCCGGACAACAGTCTGTCCATCTTCACGGTGGGGGCCGCGGGGCTCGCGCTGCAGGCGAAGGTTCCGGTGGGACTGGAGCCCGTCGCGGTAGCGCCTCGAGGCAACAACGAGGTCTGGGTGGTCAACCACCTGTCGGACAGTGTCAGCGTCGTTTCGCTCACGGGGACGCCGCGCGTGGTGCGCACGCTGCTGGTGGGCGACGAGCCACGAGACATCGTCTTCGCGGGCACGGGAGGCCGGGCGTTCATCACCACGGCGCACCGGGGACAGCACCGCACGCACTCGTCGATTGCGGGAGTGCCGGGCGCGGGAGACCCTCAGCTCACCACGCCGGGCGTGGGTCGCGCGGACGTCTGGGTCTTCGACCCGGCGAGCCTGGGCACGACGCTGGGTGGCACGCCGGTGCGCATCCTCAACCTGTTCGGTGACACGCCTCGGGCGCTGACGGTGAGCCCGGATGGACAGACGGTGTACGCGGCCGTGTTCAAGTCCGGCAACCAGACGACCTCCCTCCTGGAGGAGACGGTGTGTGAGGGCTTCAATCCCTATCTGCCCTGTCTGGTGAATGGCTCCATCTATCCAGGCGGCAGCCCGGGCCCGGCCACCAACCACCAGGGCGTGCCCGCGCCCGAAGTGGCGCTCATCGTGAAGTACAACAACCAGGTCAATCAGTGGAGGGACGAGCTGGGGCGCAACTGGAACAACGCGGTGCGCTTCCGGCTGCCGGACCAGGACGTCTTCGCGCTCGACGCGAACACACTGGGCCAGAAGGCGGCCTATCCGCACGTGGGCACCACGCTGTTCAACATGGTGACCAACCCGGTGACGGGCACGCTGTACGTGTCCAACACGGAGGCCTTCAACCACGTCCGCTTCGAAGGCCCTGGCAACTACGGCGGCACCACGGTGCAGGGCCACCTGGCGGAGACGCGCATCACCGCCATCCTCGGTGGCAGCGTGTTGCCCCGGCACCTGAACAAGCACCTGGACTACACGAAGCTGGCGAACGAGCCCGGGTTCGACCCGGCGGCGAAGGCGCACAGCCTCTCCATGCCGCTGGACATGGTGGTGAGCCGCGACGGCCGCAAGCTCTACGTGGCCGCGTACAGCTCCAGCAAGGTGGGCGTGTTCGACACGCAGGCCCTGGAGGCGGACAGCTTCAATCCGAAGGTCGCCAGCGCCGCGTACATCCCGGTCAGCGGCGGTGGGCCCAGCGGCCTGATTCTGGATGAGACGCGCAACCGGCTCTATGTGATGACCCGCTTCGACAACGCGGTGAAGGTCATCGACTTGGCGACGCGCGCGGAAACGGGCAAGCAGGTGCTGGCCAATCCGGAGCCGGCGTCGGTGGTGCAGGGGCGGCCGGTGCTCTACGACGCCTCGACGCTCTCCGCCAACGGCGAGGCCTCGTGCGCGAGCTGCCACATCTTCGGCGACATGGATGACCTCGCGTGGGACCTGGGCAATCCGGACGAGGACGTGACGGTGAACACGATTCCGGGGCGCCTGTTGGGCGCGGCGGAGCTGCTCAAGCCGCACATCAACGGCTCCGGCAACGTGGAGGACTTCCACCCGATGAAGGGCCCCATGACGACGCAGACCTTGCGCGGCATGGTGAACTCCGGGGCGATGCACTGGCGTGGGGACCGCTCCACCGGCTTCTTCGGCGTGGGGCAGTTGGACCCGAACCTGTCCTTCATGAACTTCATCGTCGCGTTCGAGGGCCTGCTGGGCCGGGCGAGCATGCCCACGGTGGCGGAGATGCAGCGCTTCACCGACTTCCAGTTGCAAGTCCAGTTGCCGCCGAACCCGGTGCGCAACCTGGACAACACGCTGACGGCGGCGCAGCAGCGGGGCCTGAACTTCTACTCGGGCACGCGTCGCTCGGACGGCATTCCGTTTGGAGAGGGGTTGGGCTTCACGTGTGAGGGATGTCACCGCATCGACGCGTCTCAGGGCTTCTTCGGGACGGACGGTCGGGTGAGCTTCGAGAACATCCCCCAGATTGTGAAGATTCCCCAACTGCGCAACCTCTATCAAAAGGTCGGCATGTTCGGGAACGCGACGACGCCCTTCTTCCTGGCGCCTGACAGTGGTTGGCAGGGGGACCAGGTGCGTGGCTTTGGCTACGTGCATGACGGGGCGGTGGACACGACGTCGCGGTTCCTGTCGGCCATCGTGTTCATCCCGAGCCTCGGTGTGGGCTTCCCGTTGAACAACCCGGATGCGACGCGGCGGGACGTGGAGCAGTTGTTGCTCGCGTTCGACACGGACCTGGCGCCGATTGTCGGTCAGCAGGTGACGTTGACGAACACGAACTCCGCGAGCGCGGGGCCGCGTGTCGACCTGCTGTTGCAGCGTGCGCGCACGCCGTTCACCTCGAAGATTCTGGGCGGTGCGGTGACGGAGTGCGACCTGGTGGCGAAGGTGGCGCTGGGGGGCCGGGTGAAGGGCTTCCTCTTCAGCCCGTCCTCGAATGCCTTCACGCCGGATGACGGGACGACGGCGAACGTGACGGACGCGACGCTGCGCAACCATGCGAAGACGGCGGGCCAGGAGGTGACCTACACCTGCGTGCCGCCGGGCTCGGGGCCGCGCATCGGCCTCAATCGCTAGCAGTCCGAGGGGCGCACCCGCGAGGAGACGGCCAGGCTCCTCGCGGGGCCTCGAAAGGGGGGCCGCACCGTGCGGAAGGCCGCGCACGGGACGTGGATGTGGATGAACGGCTGACCGTGCCTCGTGAAATACTTGCGTGAGTAAAGCATTCCACTCGGTGGATGGCCGGGGCTTGGATTTCCAGGAATGCGCCGTGGCATCCTGTCCGGCATGCAAGCAAGGCATGTTCAGGCGGGGGTGGGGTTGCTGCTGCTGGCGGTGCTGGCGGCGGCGTGTGGCTCGTCGGGTTCGAAGAATGAGGGGCCGCGGGACTCGGGTCCGAGCGTGGTGGAGGACGCAGGGGGAGATGGGGGCCGGCCCGAGGACGCAGGGGGCACCGTCAGCGATGCTGGACCGGATGGGGGTGTGCCCGAGGATGCTGGCACCCCGGAGCCGGATGCGGGCGCGCCCGAGGACGCTGGCACGCTTGAGGATGCAGGGACTCCCGAACCGGATGGCGGCGTGGAGCCGCTGGCGTGTGAGAAGACGCACGGCGTCTGTGCGGGGGCGCGGCGGGCCTGGGTGGACGGTGCCTATGAGGCGGTGTGCACGGGGCGCTCGTATGGCGCGGACTACGAGGAGGGCGCGGAGACGCGCTGCGACGGACTCGACAACGATTGCGACGGCGTGACGGACCCTTCGATCTGGTCCCGCGTCACGAGTCTGGAGACGGCGCTCGGGCGCGTGTCCAGTCTCAAGACGGACAGCGGCGTGTTCGTGAGCATTGGAGACAACAACAGGGTCCTCATCCTGCGGTTGAGCTCGGAGCTGGCCATCCAGGGGACGGCGAGCGTGTCGATGCCGTGGATTCGGACGGGAGCCGAAGCAGGGCTGCTCCAGCACGCGCAGCTCGTGCGCACGGAAGCCGGCTTCGCGCTGCATTACTCCACCGCGGCGCTCAATGGGGCGGCGCCGCTCCGGGCGTACCTGGTTCCGCTCGATGCCCGAGGTGCACCGACTCCGCTGCCCGAGGGAGGGCTGGTGGAGCACCTGCTCCTCGACAGGGCGTCCGACAGTGGAAGCACCCGCGTGGCGACATCCGTCGCGGGGGACAAGGTGGTGGTCATCTGGCGCTCGGGTTCCGCGCAGTCCCCTCCGATGCAGGTGATGGGAACGGTGACGGATGCCCAGGGACAGGTGCTCATCGCGCCCAAGTCACTCTTCACGAGCGAGGGGAACGTTACTCAGAAGCTGGCGAATGCCCTGTGGCTGCGCAATGGCGAGATTCTGGTGGGCATGAGTGACGAGCGGTCGGGGCTCACGGGTGACACCGTGCGACTGCGCCGCTTCGATGCCAACCTGGACCCGGTGGGTGCCGAGCGTTCCTTCGAAACCTCCTATGAGGCGATGCCCTTGTTGCTGGACCTGGGCTCCGCGCGCGGTGGGCCGCTGGCGTCGCCCGTGCTGGTGCTGCGAGTGAGCTACGCGCCTGACTGGACCCGACAGCTTCAGGTGGTCCAGAACCTCTTCGGTGGCGGGGGGCCGGAGAAGTGGGCGGAGGCGCCCACGACAGAGACCGTCTGGTACGGCGCACTCGCGGACGAAGGCGTGCTGCGGCTGGGGTGGCTCGCTGAGTTCAAGGACCATGAGGCGCCGCCGCCGGGAGGCGATGACTGGCTCGGGTGGAACGGGCGCCTGTGGACCTTGGACGAGGGGCAGGCCGCGGTGGACAGGTCTCCGGACTCCGAATACCTGCCCCTGCATCGGTATGCGCAGTGGGTCCTGATGGAGAAGCTCGCGCCCCGTCGCGTGGGAGCCATGTACATGACGACCACTCCGGACGGCAGCTCGCTGGACTCGGTGCGCTACTGCACGCCGTGAAGCGCGCGGGGCCACTGTCTGGGTTTTGACGCACAGAGAGTGGGTCTGTCCCCGTGAGGTGGTGTTGGCTTTGGATGAGAGGCCTGTGCCACCCTGCGGGGCATGACTCGACAGTGGATTCCGGCGGGATGGGGGCTCCTGCTGCTGGTGATGGTGACGGCGGGGTGCAGGTCCGGAGGTTCGAAGGACGAGCCTCTCGACGACGCGGGCCCGGCGGTGGCGGACGCCGGCCCGGGGGAGGCCGATGGGGGCTCGGACGCAGGGGTGGATCCGCTGGCCTGTGAGAAGCAGCAGGGCGTCTGCGCGGGTGCGAGGCGAGCGTGGGTGGACGGCGCCTATGAGCAGGAGTGCACCGGGCGCTCCTATGGCACCGCCTACGAGGCCGCCGAGACGCGCTGCGATGGGCTCGACAACGACTGCGATGGCGTGACGGACCCCGAGGTCCGGTCTCGCGTCACGCGTCTGGATGCGCCGTCGTTCGCGTCGAACGCATCGAGCTTCAAGACAGCGCATGGTGTTTTCATGACCGTGGCG
The DNA here is from genome assembly GCF_010894455.1 of Myxococcus eversor. Classification (GTDB taxonomy): domain Bacteria; phylum Myxococcota; class Myxococcia; order Myxococcales; family Myxococcaceae; genus Myxococcus; species Myxococcus eversor. The sequence goes on from NZ_JAAIXY010000008.1 coordinate 117,721, forward strand.
AGCCTCGATGAGGTCCGCATCCTGCGGCTGGATTCGGAGCTGGTGCTCCAGGCCACGACTCGCGTGCCGATGCCATGGAGGCGGACCGGAGGTACCCCCGAGGCGCTCTATCGCACCCAGCTCGTGCGCACGGCGAATGGGCTCGCGCTGTACTACTCCACCGTTGCGCGCAATCAAGGGGCGCCGCTCCGTGCCTATCTCGTTCCGCTCGACGACCTGGGCGCACCGATACCGCTGGCCGAGGGTGGACTGGTGGAGTACCCGCTCCTCGACAGGTCGCTCGATAACGAGTCCACGCGCGTGGCGACCTCTCCCACGGGTGACCGCCTGGTGATTCTCTGGCGCTCGGGTTCCCCACAGTCCCTACCGTTGGAGGTGATGGGGACGGTGACGGATGTCCAGGGGCAGGTGCTCACCGCGCCCAAGGTGCTCTTCAAGGGCGAGCGGAACATCAGCCCCCGCCTCGCGAGTGTCATCTGGCTGCGCAATGGGGAGGTCCTCGCCGCCATGATTGACGTGCGGCATGGGAATCTGGATGAGGTCGTACGGCTGCGCCGCTTCGACGCGAACCTGGACCCGATAGGTGAGGAGCGCTCTTTTGAAACGCCAGCGCAGTTTCCGGCGATGCCCCTGCTGGTGGACCTGGGCTCCACGCGGGGTGGGCCACTGGAGTCGCCCGTCCTGGTGATGCGGATGGCGGGCGCACCCGATTGGACTCGCAGGATTCAGGTGGTCCAGAACCTCTTCCAAGGGGGCGTCCCGGAGGACTGGGCTGTGACGCCTCCGCCCCATGTCGCCTGGTTCGGAGCGCTCGCGGATGAAGGTGTGCTGCGACTGGGGTGGCTCTCCTATTACAAGGACTTCAGTGCGCCGTCGCCGGGGGGAAACATCAACCTCGGGTGGAGTGGGCGCCTGAGTACGCTGGACGAGGGGCACGCCCAGGTGGAGCGGTTCGCGGAGTCCGAACCCCTGTTACTGAGCGGCTATTCGCAGTGGGTCCTGATGGAGAAGCTGGAGCCCCGGCGCATGGGGGCCCTGTACATGACAGCCACCACGGACGGCACCTTCCTGGACGCCGTGCGCTACTGCACGCCGTGAGGCTCGCCGTTCGACGGAAGTCTCAGCTCCCGGCGGTGCGTCCGCGCTGGGAGCGGCGTCGGAGGTAGTTGTTGAGGAAGGCCTTCACCGCGGGGTGCTGGGACTCGCGGAAGGCGTCGGGCGGGCCGTATTCGACGACGCGGCCCTCGTGCATCAGCGCCAGGTGGTCCGCCATGCCGAAGGCGGAGGCGACGTCGGGCGTAATCACCAGCGACGTGGCGCCGAGCTGCTGCTTGCCGGTGAAGATGATTTCGTTCACGGAGGCCGTGGTGAGCGGGTCCAACCCGGCCGTGGGGTCGTCGTAGAGGAGGATTTTCGGCTGGAGGATGGCGGCGCGCGCGAAGCCCACGCGCTTCTGCATGCCGCCGGACAGCTCGCCCGGAAAGCGCGTCGTCGCGTGGGACAGCCCGACGCTGGCGAGCGTCTTGTCCACCGTCTGGCGAATCTCCTCCTCGGACATCCGGGTGCGCTGGCGCAGCGGGAACGCCACGTTGTCGTAGACGTTGAGCGAGTCGAACAGGGCGTTGGCCTGGAACAGGATGCCCTGCTGCCGGCGCATCTGGTCCAACGCCTTCTCGCTCAGCTCGGACACCTCCTCGCCGTTGACCTTCACCGAGCCCCGGTCCGGCTTCATCAGCCCCATGATGTGCTTCATCAGCACGGACTTGCCGGAGCCGGACACGCCCATCAACACGCAGGTGGTGCCCTCGGGCACGACGAGGTTCGCCCCGCGCAGCGCCTCGTTGTCGCCGAAGGACTTGTGGAGGTCCTTCACCTCGATGACCCGCTTCGCCGCCGCCTGACTGCCCGATTCACTCATCGCTCCTCACCATAGTGCGCCCCCCTCCGCTCCGCCCCTCCCAAGACGCGTGACCTCGGTGTCCCACCACCAGGCGGCACCTCGTCCCCCTGCCCGCCACACCGGCGCAACCACCACCTGGCCTGGATTGATGCAGCCTCCCGGTGGGCTTTCGCGGCCGAGCGCTCGAAAGATGACGTCCCGTTCACCAAGGCATGCACTATCTCGTTTTCCTGGTTAAGAGGGCTTTAGGGCCGAGCCGGACTCGGGCCCTGAACCCTCACCCCCGAGCACAATGAAAACCAAGAATCTGGGTGTCGTCGCTGGTGCCACGTTGTTGGCGTTTGGTCTGGTCGCCGAGGCCGCGTCCCTCTTCGGCAACACGGGCACGTTGTCTGGCTGGAACTCCATCAACCGGGAGCACCGAGGCTCGGTGACCGAGGTGACGAACGTCACCTACGAGGGACCGACGGCGCTCAAGATGATGCAAACCTACGACCCGGCATACAGCGGCCGGTACCACTCGGAGGTGATGCGCAGCAACGTGTACCGTCGAGGAGACACGGGCTTCTACGGCTTCGCGTTCCGGCTGCAGGCGGACTGGCAGTTCCAGCCGCAGTCGTACAACATCGCGCAGTTCATCGCGGACTTCTCCGACACGGGCTGTGACGACTACATGCCGTCGAGCATGGTGTGGCTTTCGGGCAACCAGCTCTTCACGCGGGTGAAGCAGGGCACCATCTGCAATCAGAAGACGGTGACGTTCGGCAACCTGGCCACGGTGACGGCGGGGGAGTGGCACAAGATCGTGATTCAGGCGAAGTGGGCCACGGACGGGACGGGCTTCTACAAGATGTGGTTCGACGGGGCGAAGGTCCTGGAGCAGTACAACCTGAACACGACGATAGCGGACGACCGCTACTTCCAGTTCCGCGTCGGCCTGTATGCCAATGGCTGGTACGACAACGGGTACATGCAGGGCAGCCAGGGGACGCGGAGCATCTGGTTCGACGAGATTGGCGTGGGCACGACCTTCGCCGACGCCGACCCGGCGCAGTGGTAGCCAGCGCGTGATGGAGCCCCGTGACTCGTGGACGGGGTCGCGGGGCGCTTCAATACGGGCACTCGGGATTCTTGCAGACAATGCGCAAGGACACGGTGGCGGCGAACCTCTCGGGACTGAGCTCCCTGCATCTCTCGAGCTGCACGGTTTCACTGCACGCACCATTGAGGGGACAGAGGCTGTCGACCCGCGAGCGCGCTGACATGAATGCTTGTTCCATCGTGGATTCGCAGTCCGAACCCAGGACGGTTGATGTCGAGGGCTTCGCGGGTCCCCCGCAGATACACGCCGGCACGCAGTAGGCCCTGTCCAGGTCGCACTCCACCCAACCGCCCAGGTCCGTTCCGGAGAGACATGCGGTGCCCTCGGACATGCAAGTGACGTAGCTTGCATCCGGGCACTCCTGGAAGACCTGGCATGTCAGCTCGGCTTCGGACGACTCCAAGGAGGGCGCTGTCTCGTCAGGGACCTCCACACCGCAGCCGTACACGGACAGCGCCATCAGGACTGCCGCGAGGAACAGGGGAGGTCGTGTCCGCATCTCCGGGACGCTAGTGGCCCCGGCGAGAGGGACTCCATCGTGGCATCCCACTACCGCGCTTGGAGTCGCGAGCCGCACGGCCGTCATGGCAGCGGCATCGCGTGGCCCCGCCCTCGCGTATCTTCCACGGCAAGAGGTGAAGAATGAGCGAGCGTCAGCACGCGGCCATCGCTCCTGGCGTGGTGCGCTTCGCCCTGGAGCGCGCGCTCGCCGCGCAACCTCCCTTCACGGGCGGGGTGGGGCCTCCGGACATGTGGCTGTCGAAGGAGGACCTGAAGGAGGCTCAGCGTCTGGCGCGACTTCCAATCGAGCGGGGGTGACTAGAAGGGGCACGCCGGGTCCCTGCAGGAGACGCGCAGGTGGACTCGGACGAATCTTTGAGGGAACGACTCGACGCAGGTTCTCAGCCGTTCCGCCATGGCGCAAGCTCCCCCAGGGCAGACGGACGAAATGGAGTTCACTGCGTCGGTGAAAGCATTCTGATAGGCGGCGTCACAGTCTAAGCCCGTGCCGGTTCCCTCCAGGGCGATAGGAGGAGGGTCGTCGCAGGCACAGGCCGGAATGCAGTAGGTCCGAGCGCCGTCACACTCCACCCAGCCACCACTGCCTGTTCCAGGGCGGCAGGCGGTGCCCTCGGACATGCAGGTGACGTGGCTTCCGTCCGGGCACTGCTGGAAGACCTGGCACGTCAGCTCGGCTCCGGAAGACTCCATGGAGGGTGTTGTCTCGTCGGGAGCGGCTACACCGCAACCGCATAGGGACAGCGCCATCAGGAAGCCCGAGAGGAACGGGGAGCGTCGTGTCCGCATGGAGAGGATGCTAGTGGCCACAATGCGGGATGCTCCATCGTGGCATCCCACTACGAGTCGGCTGAAGCCGGTTGAATGTGCCCTCACGGCTTCTTGAGTGTCGCGGTCGGGGGGGGGCGGCCGGGGCGGGAGCCACCAGCGTGTCCCACTCGATGTCCGAGCTGATATCCTTCAGCATCCCGGTGGTGTCCTGCCGCTTGTCCTCCTTCCGGCGGTCGCCGGGGTGGACGCGACCGAAGGGCAGCTTGATGGCCTCCGCCGCATCTTCAGCTCCTCGCGTTCCTGACCGTCCTTCAGCTTCGAGAGCTCGCGCTGCACCTACTTGCCGGCGTCGGGGGCTGTCGCGGCTGGGTACTGGGTCTGCCGCCAGCTCTCGTTGACGGGCTCGTAGCACGTGCCCTTGTAGACCACGGAGTCGCCGGGGCACCGCCCCTTGATGCGCTTCACCTTGAACCAACAGGCGCCGTTGATTTCGAACTGCGGCGGGTTCGTGGCCTGCTCGCATGGGGCCTCTTCCTGCGCCGGGTGTCCGCCGGCAGGCATCGGCTTATCGGTCTTTCCGTCTGCTTCGGCACGGGGAGGGAGGAGTGCCGCACCCGCGAGGATGCCCACACCACCCACCGTCACTGCCATCATCAGCAACCGCCGCATGGTGCAACCCCTTTCGAGGGCAGCGACGATAGACGCATGCGCCAGCGGGCGCCACGCCGTGAATCAGGACGTCGTGCTCGCGCAGCGGTCGATGATGGCGCGCAACTGCGCTTGCACCCCCGTGAGCGCGCTGCGCAGTCGCGCATGTCGCAGCGAGCCGGCGAGCGCATTGGACAGCGCTTGAAGCACCGAACTCTCCGCCTCGGGCCACGCGCGCTCCGTCCGACAATCGTCGAAGCCCACGAACCCCCACCACTCGCCACCCACCGTGATGGGACACACCAGCAGCGAGCGGATGTCCTGGCTCTCCAGCACCTCCCTCACGGGTGACGTGAATTCGCGCGGACGCCCCTTCACCACCTGCCCCGAGGACAGCGGCTGCACCCACGAAGGAAGCGCCTCCTCATACGACACGTTCTGCAACACGGGGTTGTCGAGCTGCGCGGAGGCACTGGCCGCGGTCCACTCGTAGCGCTGGCTGCACAGCAGCTTTCCGCCGACATCCCTGCTGTTCTCGAAAACATAGACACGGTCGACATCGAGCGCGGCGCCCACCTGCCCGAGCGCCTCCGCGACATTCCCGGGCTCGAAGCCCTTGTCCAACAACAACCGCGAAACATCCATGAGGGCGTCGTACGCCTGCGAGGCCATGAGGGGGAACTCCAGATGCGGGGACAGGCCCGTCGCGCCGGGGGAAGCGCGAATCAGAAGCGTTGCATGGCACCGCACCCTCGGGTCAAGCCATGCTCCTGGACTCACCATGTCCACACACTCCGTTGCTTCCAAGGAAACCATGCCCCTTCATCCCCGCACCTCTTCCCTGACGTGGGTCCGCGCATTGGCCGGAATCCTGTCACTCACCGCCTGCGGCCCCGCGCCCACGCCCGCCGAGCCCACCGTCACCACCGCGTCCGCGGCGCTCGTCCCCCTCCAGGGAGACACCTCCTGTGTCTGGGGAAGCCCGGACTGCAACCTCTGCGTCCCCGACGTCCCCGCGCGCTTCAATGAGCTCAGGGACCACGGCGAGGTGCTCGGATTCCGTCCCGGCCCGTTCAACTTCAACGTCGCCCATCCCGGGGACAATCACTGGCAGGGGATTCAACGCCTGTCACTCGGCTCCGGGCGCTACCTCGTGGTGTCCAAGCGGGACGGCAACACGAACGGCAACGTGGGCCACGTGGTGCACCTGCCCTCGCGCAATGGTGACGGGCTGCGCTTGCGCTCCAACCGGCTGTCCCCCTCCACCTCCCAGCCCGAGGACACCGCCCCACCCGCCGACGACCGCGCGGTGACGGCGCTCCCCCTCGTCGACGGCTACGCCCACGGCGGCGGCATGCAAGCCGTTGGCAACCTCGTCGCGCTCCCCATGGAGCAGGGCGCTGGTCCCGGCCGCGTCGCGCTGTATGACTTCAACCAGGGCCTGGCCCCCGAGCCCTTCGCCCTCATCGACGGCGCCTCCGTGAACGCGGGCACCGCGTCCCTCACGCGCCTGTCCGACAGGCGCTACCTGCTGCTGCTCGGCCAGTACGACGCGAAGGTGCTCGAGGTCTTCCTCTCCACCTCCACGGACCTCCGCTCGCCGACGAACGGGTGGACGCGCGTGGACCAATGGACCCGCGAGGAGCTGGCCTCCGACACCTGGGGCCCCTTCCAGAGCCTCAACTTCGTCACCGACTGTCGGGACGGTCAGCTCTACCTGGTGGGCACGCTGCTCGGCGGACTGCGCTGGGGTCCCGTCAGTGACGACCATGCCCACCTCTACCGCGTGAGCCTGGACGGCCACCTGCGCCTGGAGCACGTCGCGGCGAAACACCTGTACTGCAGCAACGACGGCGCGCGGCAGTGCAACCTCGACGCGGCCGGCGGCGTCTTCGTGGGCGCGGACCGCAAGCTCATCCTCTACGCCACCGAGCACGCCGACGATGGCCCCTCGGGTTCCGTGAAGATGGTGGAATTCAGGAACATCTGGGCGAACGACGGCTGCGGCACCCACCTCGCGAGCGCCTTCGTCGATTTCTACGACGACTCCGACTTCAGCGACCGGGGTTTCATCTTCGATTTCGCGGACCGGGGCGCGAAGAACTGGGCCCGCTTCCAGGACATCGACGGGCTCAACGACAAAGTCTCGGCCGTGCGCTGGTGCCTCCCACCCGGACACCGTGTGCGGCTCCACGCCGACTCGAACTACAGCGGCAAGACTCAGGACCTCGTCGGCGACGGTTCACTCAGAGAAGTGAATCTCAATTCCTGGGGATTCGGAGACAAGGTCTCCTCGGCGCGCTGGCTCGCGGACTGAAATATTCAGACACATGGCCCCAGGGGGTGGGGTGGAAATCAACAGGTAACTTCCTGATACATTGTGGCGATAACTCTTCAGCCACCTCGTATGGAGTCCTGAGACCCATGAGCATTCGCCGCACTGATGGTTCGAAGCCGACGGTCCTCCCCACCATTTCCACTGAGGCTCAGCCGAAGAACGCTGCGAAGGCTGCGAAGGCTCCGAACGTCATCAAGGACGGCTTCGGTCCCGCGGCGAAGACCACCGACCTGGCGCGCGCCGAGCAGACGCTGAAGCCGCTGCCGGCGCCCACGGGCCGCCTGTCGCTGGAGAGCAAGGAGGCGCAGACCGCCATCCAGACCTCGCTGGAGCACCTCACGCCCGCCGCCAGCAAGCCCGCGACGCAGGGCCTCCGGGGTGGCATCCAGTTCCCGGCCTTCGTCCCGAAGAACGTGGAGCGCGACGAGCTGGGGATGACGCACGTGCGCCTGGACCGGCAGCACGAGGGCGTGAAGGTCTACGCCGAGCAGGTGGTGTCCCACCTCGGCAAGGACGGCAAGGTCAGCAGCGTCACCGGTGACCAGTCCACGATTCCCGCCGGCCTGGGCACGCAGAAGCCCCAGCTGTCCCACGCGCAGGTGCTGGACATCGCGCTCAAGGACTTCGCGGGCAAGCCGGACCGCCAGCCGAACTCCGAGCGGGTCATCTACAAGGACCCGACCGGCGTGTACCGCTCCGCGTACCGCGTCGAGGTCGCCAATGTGAACGGCACCGAGAACCCGCGCCGGATGAACTACCTGGTCGACGCGAACAGCGGGAAGATCTACGAGAAGTTCAACACCATCGACGGCTTCAAGAACTGCCCCTGCGCCACGCACGGCACGGGTGACACCGCCGCCGCCAAGGGCAGCAAGCCCGCCGCCGCCGCGCCCGCGGACGTGAAGGTCTCCTCCACGCCGAACGCGGCCATCAAGGACAACGCCACCGTCACCTCCAAGGTGAAGGTCGCCGACGACGTCACCGTCGACAAGCTCAAGCTGTCGCTGAACATCAGCCACACGTACAAGGGCGACCTGTCCGTCACCCTGACGAGCCCCTCCGGCAAGAGCGCGGTGGTGCACAACCGCACCGGCGGCAGCACGGACAACGTGAAGGGCGACTTCGACCTGAGCGCCTTCGCCGGCGAGAAGGCCAAGGGCGAGTGGACGCTGACGGTGAAGGACAACGCCAAGGGCGACACCGGCAAGCTCAACAGCTGGGGCCTGGCGATTTCGCCCAAGGCCACCCAGCCTCCCACCGAGCCCCCGAAGCCGCCGGTTCCGGGTGGCACCGCGGATGACACCTCGCTCTACAGCGGCAAGGTGGACCTGAAGACGAAGCAGAACGCGGATGGGACGTTCACGCTGGAGGACAACACGCGCGGCAAGGGCATCTCCACGTACGACGCGATGAACAAGGAAGAGGCGAGCGGCACCACGCCCTTCAAGGACGGCAACAACGTCTGGGGCGAGGCGACGGACCCGAAGCGCAACCAGGCTGCCGTGGACGCGCACTACGGCGCGGCGATGACGTACGACTTCCTCAAGGACGTGCTCGGCCGCGACTCCATCGACGGCAAGGGCGAGAAGCTCGTCAACTACGTGCACGTGAGCGAGAACTACGTCAACGCGTACTGGGACGGCGAGAAGATGTCCTACGGCGACGGCGACGGCGTGGACTCCGGTCCGCTCACCGCGCTGGACATCGCGGGCCATGAAATCGCCCACGGCCTCACCGAGCGCACCGCCGGCCTGGTCTACCGCGGCGAGTCCGGTGGTCTGAACGAGGCCATCAGCGACATCATGGGCGCGGGCGTCGAGTGGTACGCGTCCACGAAGAACTCCGCGGTGAAGTTCAACTGGACGGTGGGCGAGACGGCCTGGACGCCGACGAACGGCGACCCCACGGACGGCCTGCGCTACATGGACGACCCCACGAAGGACGGGTACTCCATCGACAACTACAAGGACTACCCGAAGCAGACGGAAGTCCACGGCTCCAGCGGTATCGCCAACAACGCCTTCTACCTGCTGGCCAACGGCGGCACGAACCGCACGTCCAAGCTCGAGGTGAAGGACGGCATCGGCATGGACAAGGGCCTGAAGATCTACTACCGCGCCCTGGCCCACTACATGACGCCGAGCACCACGTTCGCCCAGGCCCGCACCGCCACCGTCCAGGCGGCCACGGACCTCTACGGCGCGGACTCCACCGAGGTGGCGAAGGTGAAGGAGAGCTGGACCGCCGTCGGCGTGAAGTAGTCCAGACGTTCAGGGCCCGGGCGCGACCTTGACTTCGCGCCCGGGGGACTGACGCCGCGGCGGCGACGTGGGGGCGCCGCCGCGCCGGTCCGTTTCAAACCGCTACAGCTTGCTCGGGTCGTCGACGCGGTAGTGCGACAGCCAGTAGTCGTCGGCGAAGCCCGGCAGGTCGATGTTGATCTTCTGCATGTGGATTTGTCCCTTGGCGCCGATGCGCTGGTCCGCGTCCAAGTCCCACAGGTCCAGGCCCTCGAACTCGTCCGCGGAGCCGTAGGGCACGTAGTAATACGTCTGCACGAAGCCGTTCACCACGTCGACCATGTAGATGCCGGACGTCTGTCCGCCGCCGCCCACGCTGATGTACAGGTTGCCGCGCGCGGAAATCTTGCCGCCCTGAATCCACGCACCCACCGGAATGCTGCTCGACAGCGTCAGCGTGCGCTTGTGGGTGACGGTGACGGTGGTGCCCGACAGGGCAATGGAATAGCCGCGCAGCGAGGTCGCCCCGAAGGCGTTCGTCGCCGCGTAGAACAGGCCGTCCCGCGGGTTGTGCGCGAGGAACGCCACGCCGCCGGACCAGTTCGGCAGCGACGCGAAGCCGATGTACTGCATGTTCGTGTTGAAGACGCCCACGGCGCCGCCCTGGCTCGGTCCATCCATGGCGATGTAGAGGTAGCCATTGACGTGCACCAGGTCGCCGTAGTGCCGGAAGCCCGCGTTGTACCAGGGGGACGGCATCGTGTAGCGCTCGGGCGGGTTCTCGTTGAGGGCCGTCATCGGCTGCTTCGCGATGAGCCCGTCCGTGGCCTCGTCCTTCCAGAAGTTGGTGGCGTTGCGCGTCTGGAACCAGTGCGTGGAGTTGTGGGTGATGCCCTGGAGGTTGTCGGAGAAGTTCGAGTAGCTGCGGTCAGCCGGGAAGTCCGGCGCGCTGGCGATGATGTTGGGGATGGCGTAGCGGTAGCGCGCCACGAAGAGCGCGTTCGCCGTGGCGTCCAGGCCGGAGCGGTACTGCGCCGCGCCCACGCCCCACACGCACGTCCACCACCACTTGGGCAGGTTGGCCGTCTGCAGGCGCTGCCACGCGCCGCTCGCCCACTTGTCCAGCCACAGCGAGCCCGTCGCCTCGCCCGTCGTCGCACAGGCCTGGTAGTACTTCTGCACGGGCCCCCAGCCGGTGTGCGCCCAGCTGTAGACGTTCAGGGGGCACCAGATTTCGTCGTACTCGGTGTTGAGGCCCTGGCAGAAGTTGGCGGACCACCACGCGGTGTCCGGCAGCGCCTGCTGGCTCACGTTGTTCCCCGAGGGCGGCGACATCTGCGCGATGCCCTCGGGCGCCCTCGCCTCGCGCACGGACGTCTGCGCCAGGGCGGACGGCACGCGGCGGGCGGCCTCCACCAGCGCGGCGGGCGGCTCCTGCCCTCCTGACAGCTTGCGGTAGATGTCCGGGATGGGCATGCCGTCGAAGGCGGACGCGTCCGGCATCGGCGTGCCTCGCGGGCCCTTCACCACCGTGACGATGCCGTAGTCGGGCACCTCGTAGAACGTCACCGCCTGCCCGTCCGCCAGCTTCACGCTGGCCAGCCTCGTGCCCGGGTCGCTCTCCTGCTCGAGTTCCTCGTCCGTCTCAGGGCCTCCACACGCCGCCAGCACTCCCACACAGCACAGCAGCCTGAACATCCGTCGCACGGTTGCAGCCTCCTGATGATTTTCCAGGAGAACGCCCCTCGCGAGTTTGCTTCGGTGCCCTTCGCTCGGGGACTTCCTCGCGAGCCCACCCTGGATGGTGCTTCACGCCCCCCAGGCTCCACACCCGGCGCGTCCTTCCTAAGCCAGACGCAAAGCGTCAATAGTAGCAAATCAAGTTAATCGTGAAAGTCACGATTGTGAAAATTCTCTGTCACCGCGGGCTCGTGGCGGGGTGACAGGACATGGGGAGAGCTACGTGATGCGGAACATCCGTCGATATGACGTGGTGCTGGTGGGCGGAGGCGTGACGGGGTTGATGGCGAGCCACAAGCTGGCGCGGCTCGGCCTGCGGTTGTTGTTGTTGGAGAAGCAGCCGACGTTGGCCAGTGGCCCGTCCACCCGGAACGAGGGCTGGCTGCACCGGGGCAGCTATCACGCCGGTTCCGTGAAGGACCGGCAGGCCGCCATCCAGGTGGCGCGGCGGTGCATCTACGGGCACGAGCAGATTCGCGCCTTCGCGCCGGAGGCCGTGGAGGACGCGGACCGGCCGCCGCTCGTGCTGGTGCGGGACGCGGACCGGCTCCAGGAGCTCGTCTCTCGCTGGGAGGAGGCGGGCGTCATCCACCGTCCCCTGACGCAGGCGCAGGCGAAGGCGCGCTTCCCGTCGGCGGACCTGTCTCGCGCGTCCGCCGTGTTCGAAGTGGCGGACGTCAGCATCAACACGCGGATGCTGTATCGCAAGCTGTACACGTCCGCGCAGCAGGGAGGCGCGGAGGTCCTCACGGGCTCGCGGCTGGAGCGCGTCAGTGGCTCGGAGGCCACCGTCATCACCGCCGACGGGGAGTCGCTCCACATCGAGTCGAGGCTGTTCGTCTATTCGACGGGCTTCGGGGCGCGGGACTTGTTCCGCCAGTTCTTCGGGCTGGAGCTGCCCATCCGCTACTGGAAGAGCCACCTGGTGGTGGTGCCGCGCCTGGGCGGGCACGGGCTGTTCTACGTGGACCCGCACGAGGCGGCGATGATGCACCACGGTGACTACAGCGTCGTGGGGCTCAACGAGGACGCGCTCCTGTGCGCCAATCCCGACTACAACGTCGTGCCCGAGCGGGCGGACAACCTCCACCGCGCGCTGGAGCGGCTGGTGCCGGGCTGGCGCAACGCGGGGCCTCACAGCGACGTGGCCTGCACCAAGGTCGACTTCGCGCCGGACGCGGGCTCCGCGCGCTCGCTCAACATCGCCATCCACGAGCCGGTGCCCGGCCACATCTGCATCCTGCCGGGGAAGATGACGGAGGCGCCGTTCCTCACGGACGTGCTGACGGCGCGGCTCTACGAGCGACTGGAGGATGGGCTCATCGCGCAGCGGCCGTGTGATGTGCTGCACGCGAGCCTCGCTTCCATGGTGCGGGAGGCCACCCATGCGGCTTGACCTGCTCGCGGCCCTGGATGCGCCCCGGCGCTCGGCGGGTCTGCTCACCGTGGAGGAGGTCCTCGCGCTCGGGGACTCCGGCAACGTCATCTATGACCCTTTCTCCGTGCTCATCTCACGGCACCTGCGCATCGGCGAGGGCAATGTCATCCATCCGTGTGTCACGCTCACCTGCGCGGCCACGGCGGAGTTCCAACTGGGCAGTCGCAACATCCTCCACACCGGCACGTTGCTGGCCGCGGAGACGGGCAGCATCGTCATCGGTGACGGCAACCAGTTCGGAGAGGGCGGCTTCACCGCGAAGGCCAACCGCGCAGGCGCCCGCATCACCGTGGGCGACGGGGGACGGTATCTGGGCGGGGCGTCCGTGTTCGGAGAGAGCGTGCTCGGCTCGGGGACGCAGGTGCTCGGAGCCATCACCGTGGACAGTTGTCAGCTCGCGGCGGGCGCGGCCTTCAGCGACCCGGACCCGGACCTGCGCGCGGCGGTGCTGAAGGGCTCGGGCACGGCTCGCGGCCTCGCGCTGGGCGTGGGACAGGTCATCCTGGGCAACGGCGGCTTCCGCGCCGAGGACGTGAAGCCGCAGGCATTCTATCACCCCAAGGTGAAGTCATGAGTGGCGCGAAGCCCGTGGAGCTGGGGCTCGGACTGCTCTCGCTCGGGCGCGCGTGGGGGTACCGCTCGGAGCCGCCTCCGTCGGAGGCCGAGGGTCGACGGCTGCTCGACACCGCCTTGGAACTGGGCGTCCGGTGCTTCGATACCGCGCCCGCGTATGGCTCCAGCGAGCAGCGCTTTGGCGCGTTCCTGTCGGGGCTCGGCTCCGCGCGGAGCTCCGTCTTCGTGGCCACCAAGCTGGGCGAGCACTGGGACGCGGAGCGGCGGACGTCCTTCACGGACCACTCGCCCGACGCGCTCCGCCGGAGCCTGGACGAGAGCGTGCGCCTGCTCGGGCACATCGACCTGCTCCAGGTGCACAAGGCGACGGCAGCCAACGTGGGCTCGCCCGACGTGCTGCGCGTGCTCGAATACGCGGGGACGCTCGGCATCTCCCGCATGGGGGCCAGTGTGAGTGATTGGGCTGGCGCCGAGGCGGCCTGCGCCGCGGGCGTCTATTCCTTCCTCCAGTTCCCGTACAACCTGCTCCACCGGACGCTGGAGCCGGCCTTCGAGCTGGCGGCGCGACACGGGTTGCAGGTCCTGGTCAACCGGCCCTTCGCCATGGGGCAGTTGCTCCAGGAGGAGGGGAGGGACGCGCGGCTGTCCATGCGCGAGTCATTGACACACATCCTCCAGCAGCGCTTCTCCGGCTACGTGCTGACGGGCACGAAGTCTCCGGAGCATTTGCGGCAGACGCTGGACGCCTTCCGCTCGCTCGAAGGCTGACGGGAAGACTCTCTCGCCGGTGGGGCCTCGTCATGGCTTCGCCGTGCTCCCGACTCGGGGCCCGCGAAGTCGTGGCCCCGGGCGGGCACCTCTTTGCCTCGAAGACCTCAACCATGTGGATTGCGTATGGCCTGGGCGCGGGCGTGATGCTCGGCCTCTATGATGTCTGGACGAAGAAGGCGATGACGGGCAACAGCGTCATCCCCGTCGTGATGTGGTCCTCCCTCTTCGGCGCGCTGTGCTGGGTGCCGGTGCTGATTCCAGGCGCGCTGCCCATCCACGTCGAGCCCTTCGGCCTGACATGGCAAGAGCAGGCGTGGCTGTTGCCCAAGGGCGTGGCGATGACGGCGTCGTGGATTCTCGCGTACTACGCGGTCCGCGAGCTGCCCATCTCCATCGCCGGAGCGGTGCGTGCCTCCGGTCCGCTGTGGACGCTGGCGGGCGGCTTCCTGATGTTTCGCGAGCTGCTGACACCCGTGCAGTTCCTCGGGCTGATGCTCACGGTCTGCTCGTACTACGTGCTCTCCATCGTCGGCCGGAAGGAGGGGCTGGTGCTGTCGAAGAACAGCTCCGTCTGGTGGATGCTGTCCGCCACAGCGCTGTCGGCGGCGACCACCGTGTATGACAAGTTCCTTGTCTCGCGGCTGGGCCTGCCCGTGCTGGAGTTGCAGGCCAGCTCCGCGTTCCAGCGCTGCATCCTGTCGGCGCTCGTCTTCGTGCCGTACATGCTGCGCAGAGGCGGACTGGGCCTGGGCCTCACCTGGAGCTGGGGCATTCCGCTGGTGGGCTGCTCGTGGGTGGCGGCCGAGCTCATCTACTTCGTCGCCATCACCGAGCCGCAGGCGATGGTGACGCACCTGTCCGTGCTGCGCAGGACGAGCCTCATCGTGGGCTTCGTCCTGTCAGCCCTCTTCTTCCGCGAGGCCAACGTCCTGCTGAAGTCCGGGATGATTGCCGTGCTCATCCTCGGAATGGCCATCCTCATCCTGGGAGGTTGACGGGCATTTCCCAGGGGAAGTGCGTGGCGCCCAGGGCGGGCTTCAAGTCGAACAGCCACGTCGCCTTCTCGTCGTACTTCGCGAAGAAGGGCTTGCCCACCCACTCCGGCTCCCGGGCCTGGATGAAGTGCAGCATGAAGACCTTCTCGCCCGCGATTTCCGTCACGCCATCCACGCACACCTTGCCGGGCGTGGCGGACATCGACGGGCCCCGCACGGTGCGCGCCAGGCCGGACACGTTCCGGTACGCGGTGCGGAAGATGTCGTAGGCGGAGGCGAGCGGCACGGCGAAGTAGTCCTGCGGCCCCGTGTCCCGCTCGACGAACATGTAGTACGGCACCATGCCGTGGCGCAGGTGCGTGCGCCACATGCGCTCCCACGTGGCCGCGTCGTCGTTGATGGTCCGAATCAATGGCGCCTGGGTGCGAATGATTGCGCCCGTGGAGCGGATGCGACGCACCGCCTCCTGGACGATATCCGGCACCATCTCGTTGGGATGGGAGAAGTGCGCCATGAAGGCCAGGCTCTTCCCAGAGGCGACCACCTTCTCGAACAGGCGCAACGTGTCGTCCGCGTCCGGGTCCGTGACGAAGCGCTGCGGCCAGTACGCCAGCGCCTTGGTTCCGATGCGGATGGCCTCCAGGTGTTCAATCTCCAGGAGCGGCTCGATGTAGCGCGCCAGCACCGCCTCGCTCATCACCATGGGGTCGCCACCGGTGAACAACACGTTGGTGACCTCCGGGTGCTCGCGGACGTAGTCGACCATGGGGGCGATATCACGCGAGGCGAATTTCAAATCCGCGTCCCCCACGAACTGCGCCCAGCGGAAGCAATACGTGCAGTAGGCGTGACACGTCTGCCCCTGCTTGGGGAAGAAGAGCACCGTCTCCTGATACTTGTGCTGGAGCCCCGGCAGCGGCTCCTCGTTGGCCAGCTTGGGCACGTTGAGTTGCATCTGTCCGGCGGGATGCGGGTTGAGGCTCGCGCGGATGTCCCGCACCACGCCCGCCAGCTCCAGGCTGGAAGCTCCCGAACGCATCAGGTCGACGATGCGCGCCACGTCGGCGGCGGGCAGCATGTCCGCCTGGGGAAACACCAGCCGGTAGATGGGGTCGTCAGGCGCCGCGGACCAGTCGATGAGCTCGTCCACCACGTACGTGTTGACGCGGAAGGGGAGCACCTGGGCCACCGCCCGCACCGCGAGCCTTTCGTCCGGCGACAGGCGTGCCCTCGCCGTCAGCTCGTCCAGGTTCCTGTGGGTATAGGCACGGTACCGCTGTCCCAGGGACAGGGGCCGCACCGCGTTGGATGTAGCGCTCACGCGGTTCCTCGCTTCGGGCATGGCAGGGCCCTCCGCGATGGCTCCGCGGACATGGCCCTGGAGGGAGTGGGGCTGTCGGTAACCAGACGTGCCGTTTGACCACCAAATAGGTGGTCTTTCGGGGTAACACACGGCACGTGGACCTGTCACCCCGCCAGAGCGAAGAAACGTCACGGGCGCTGCCGGGTGAGAGGAGACCCTTGCGGAGTGTCCGGGTGCCAGACATGGGCTGCCTCGGGAAATGCGCGCGTCCATGACGCCCCGCGCAGTCACCCATCGTCTGTGTTTGTTATTGTGGACCCCCCCTTTTCCAAGGAGCCGTCCATGAAGTCTCGTCTGTTGGTCGTCGTGGGTAGCCTGGCGCTGGGACTCTTCTCCGCGTGTGGCGCGTCATCGCCCGACTCCCGCGTGGCGGAGCCGGGACAGGTGGAGGCCGGGCTGGAGCAGTGCCCGTGCGGGGGCACCTGGCCGTCGTGCGAGGTCTGCGCCTACATCTGCGGCGACAACTTCTGTGACACCGCTCACGGGGAGAGCAGCTCCACCTGTCCCGAGGACTGCGCCTCGGCGCCCTTCTGTGGTGACGGCCTCTGCAACAACGGGGAGAACCAGTGGTCGTGTCCCGCCGACTGCGCGCCGACGCCCTTCTGTGGCGATGCCATCTGCAACAACGGGGAGACCAGCGTGTCGTGTCCTGGCGACTGCGGCAGCCCTTCCTGCGGGAACAGCGTCTGCGACATCGGTGAGCATGCGTGGTCCTGCCCCATCGACTGCCCCAACACGCCCCCGTGCGGTGACTTCATCTGCTCCGCGGGCGAGCCGACGTGGTGCCCACAGGACTGCCCGCCCATGTGCCCGTCGTGCCCGCAGGAGCCCCAGGGCTGAAGGGCTGACCTCCCCTGAGTGACAACCCGCCGTGCCCCGAGTGCGTCCGGGCACGGTGGGGCGGATTTTCTTGGGACGGCGACGTCGTGGCGGCCTCTAGAGTGTGAGGCTCCCGTCCGCAGCCCGTGAGCCTCCATGAACGCTCCTCGCCGTCACGCCTCCCCGCTGACCCCCGTGGCCCCGCCGCCCGCCGCCTCGGGGCCTGGTGCTTCGGGTGCCCTCGAATGGCTCGCGAGGTTCGCGGGCATGGTGGTCGCGTGGGTGGGGGGCGCTGGCGCGGCGTTCGGGGTGACGGGGCTGGCGGTGGGCGTGGTGAGAATCGTTTCACCGGAGGAAGGGAAGAAAGCCTCGGATGGGTGGTTGATCCTGGCGATGGCGGGCGTGCTCGTGGGTGTGGGCGTCTTCCTGTGGAAGAAGGGCATGGCGCCGTCCCGAATGGCCCGGCGCCGGGAGCAACTGCGTGGCTTCATCCGAGCACAGGTCCGGCTTCGCGCGAGCGACGCGGCCGCACACCTCAAGATGCCCGAGGACGAGGCGGCCGCGCTGCTCACCGCGCTCATCGCCCGTCACGAGGTGGACCTCGTCTATCTCTCGGAGTCGCGCGAGTACGTCCACCGGGACGCGCTGGAGCGGGGGCAGGGGGTCGCCCGCCGGTGTCCGTCGTGTGATGCCCCGGTGGGCGCGGACAATGTTCTTCCAGGCGACAAGCTCGCCTGCTCCTACTGCGCGGCCCCCATCAGGGTGGCCTAGAAGTCGCCCGCACGTTCTCGCAATCGATGGTCGCAGCTCGCCGTAAGGGTCGGCGTCCTTCGACGCATGGCCAGGTCCCTGGGAGGGGTCGATGAAAAGAGTATTTGGAGCGCTCACAGCCGCCGCGTTCCTCGGGTGCGCGGCCTCACATGAAGCCCAGAAGCCAGAAGCCCCACCCCCGGCCCCCGCCGAGGCGACGCCGGTGGCCGCGGCCCCGGCCGAGACGCCGAAGCTCCAGGTGCCGGTGGACTACTTCAAGCTCGACAACGGCTTGAAGGTGGTGCTCTCGCGAGACACCACGGCGCCCAAGACGGCGATTGGCGTCTATTACAACATCGGCTTTCGCATCGAGCCCAGGAACCGCACCGGCTTCGCGCACCTGTTCGAGCACATGATGTTCCAGGGCTCGACGAACCTGGGGAAGATGGAGTTCATCCGCCTCATCCAGAAGAACGGCGGCATCCTCAACGGCTCCACCCGCTTCGACTTCACCAACTACTTCGAGATTGTCCCCTCCAACGCGCTGGAGACGATGCTCTGGGCGGAGGCCGACCGGATGCGCGGCCTGGAGGTGACGAAGGAGAATCTCAAGAACCAGCAGGGCGTGGTGGCCAACGAGGTGAAGGTCAACGTCCTCAACCAGCCCTATGGCGGCTTCCCGTGGCTGGACATGCCGCAGGTGGCGAACACCAACTGGTACAACGCGCACAACTTCTACGGCGACCTCAAGGATTTGGAGGCCGCGACGCTCGCGGACGTGAAGTCGTTCTTCAAGACGTACTACGCGCCGAGCAACGCCGTGCTGGTGGTGGTGGGCGACTTCGAGCCGGAGCAGGTGAAGGGCTGGGTGAAGCAGTACTTCGGGCCGCTGCCCACGGTGGCGCAGCCCCAGAAGCCGGACATCTCCGAGCCGCGCCAGGAGAAGGAGAAGCGCCACGACAAGAAGGACCCGCTGGCCGAGCGTCCCGCGCTCGCGGTGGGCTACCACATGCCCGCGGTGGGCACGCCCGAGTACTACGCCATGGCGCTGGTGGACGAGGTGCTGCTCAAGGGCAACGACAGCGCGCTCTACCAGCAGCTCGTGCAGAAGAAGGGCCTCGCCGGTGAGCTGAATGGCGGGGTGAACGAGCTGGGCAACCAGTGGAACTACAACGGCCCCATGCAGTGGACCGCCTATCTGTTCCATGACGCGAGCACGTCGACGGAGACGATTCTCCAGGAGTTCGACGGGGTGGTGACGCAGCTTCAAGAGAAGCCCATCGACGCGGCGACGCTGGCGCGGGCGCGGGTGAAGGCGCGCTCTCGGCTGTATGAGCACGTGGAGGCGTTCCTCGGCTTCGGCCGCGCGGACCTGCTGGCCTCCTTCGCGCTCTTCTTCGACGACCCGGAGCGCATCAACCGGCTCGAGGATGAGCTGATGAAGGTGTCACCGGAGCTCATCCAGAAGACGGCGCGCGAGTACCTGCGCCGTGAGAACCGCACGGTGCTCACGGTGACTCCCGCCCCCACCAAGGCCCAGGCCCGCTGAGGACATGCGACCCATGAACACGCGCTCACTTCGCAGTCGTCTCGTCGCTCCCGCGCTGATGGTGCTCGGGCTTCTCAACGCGCCCGCCCTCGCCGCCGCTCCCGTCAAGCAGGCGCCTCCGGCTCCCGCGGCGCCCGTGCCCTTCAAGGTCCCGGTCCGCACCGAGTTCAAGCTCGACAACGGGCTGGAGGTCTCCCTGCTGCCTTATGGAGACATGCCGAAGGTCGCCATCCAGCTCGCCATCGACACGGGCAACATCCACGAGAAGGCCAACGAGGTCTGGCTCGCGGACCTGACGGGCAAGCTGTTGGTGGAGGGCACGACGACGCGCTCCGCCGAGCAGGTGGCGCAGACGGCCGCCGGCCTGGGTGGACAGCTCAACGTCGGAACCACGCCGGACCAGACCTTCGTCGGCCTGGAGGTGCTCTCCGAGTCGGCGCCCCAGGCGGTGGCGCTCATCGCGGACGTCATCCAGAACCCGGCCTTCCCCCCGTCGGAGGTGGAGCGGGTGAAGGCGAACCTGCTGCGTGACGTGGCCATCTTCCGGAGCCAGCCGCAGACGCTCGCCGACGAGCTGCTGGCGAAGTCCGTCTATGGCGACCATCCCTATGGCCGCCTCTTCCCGACGGAGGAGATGCTGAAGGGCTACACGCGAGAGGGCGTGCGCGCGTACTACGACGCGAACATCGGCGCGACCCGCTCCCGGCTGTACATCGTCGGCCGGTTCGACGCGGCCTCGGTGGAGAAGGCGGTGCGCGAGGCGTTCTCCGGCTGGAAGCCGGGCCCCGCGCGAGTCGAGAACCCGCCGACGCAGCAGGTGGCGAAGTCGGTGCAGTACCTGGACCGGCCCGGCGCGGTGCAGTCCACGGTGCGCGTCGCGGTGAAGGCGCTGCCGCCCACGAGCCCCGACTACGTCCAGCAGGAGGTGATGAACACGCTGCTGGGGGGCTACTTCAGCTCGCGCATCACCGCGAACATCCGCGAGAAGAAGGGCTATTCGTACTCGCCCTACAGCACGGTCTCCGTGCACGTGGGGGATGCGTCCTGGGTGCAGAACGCGGACGTGACGACGGCCGTCACCGGGGAGTCGCTCAAGGAGGTGCTCAAGGAGGTGGACACGCTGCGCAGGACGCCGCCTTCCGCCGAGGAGCTGCGCGAGGTGCAGAACTACCTGGCGGGGGTCTTCCTGCTCCAGAACTCGTCGCGCAACGGCATCATCGGCAAGCTGCGCTTCGTGGACCTCCACGGGCTGCCGGACTCGTACCTGCGCGACTACGTGCAGACGGTGATGGCCGTCACTCCCGAGCAGGTGCGGCAGATGGCCACGAGGTCGCTCTCGCGTGAGGCGATGACCATCGTGGTGGTGGGCGACCTGAAGGTCGTCAAGCCGCAGCTCAAGGTGCTGCCGCCGCCGGCTCGCTGAGTCGAACCGCCTGGGGCGGAGGCTGGCTGTCGCCTCCGCCCTGGTCGCCTTGGGCGCGTCATTCCCCAGGGCTATATGCTTCAGGCATGAGTGAGCACGAGCCCCGAGTCATCGTCGCGCGGAAGTTGTCGCCGGAAGGCTTCGCCCCGTTTGGTGACGTGGTCTCCGCGGGGCTGGCGCCGGGGGCGTCGGCGAATCAGGGCACGGCGGTGCGGTTCGACTGGTCGGCGCGGCTGGAGAACGGGCGGGAGTCGGCGAAGCCGAACCTCGCGGTGTTCCGCTCGGTGCCCCAGGGGCTGCCCTTCACGGTGAAGCTGCTGGAGCACCATCCGCATTCGAGCCAGGCGTTCCTGCCCATGCGCTGCGAGCGGTACCTGGTGTGTGTCGCGCCGGGGCTGCCCGAGGGAGGCCCGGACGTGGAGAAGCTGGAGGCCTTCGTGTGTGGGCCGGGGGAGGGCGTGAACTACCACCGGGGCGTGTGGCACCACCCCATCATCGCGTTGGACTCCCCGGCGGAGTTCGCGATGCTGGCCTGGGAGGATGGGAGCGCGGGGGACTGCGTGGTGCGTCAGTTCGCCGAGGCGTCGAGGGTGCGCGTCCAGGTCGACGACTGAGGCTATCATCCGGCCTCCGTTGGTTTTGGACCTGGGAGGCTCCGGATGGGACAGCAGGCGGATGTCATCGTCGTGGGTGGTGGGCTCGCGGGGCTCGTCGCGGCGACGGAGCTCGCGGACGCGGGCAAGCGCGTCACGGTGGTGGACCAGGAGGGCGAGCAGAACCTGGGAGGACAGGCGTTCTGGTCCTTCGGCGGGTTGTTCCTGGTGGACTCGCCGGAGCAGCGGCGGATGGGCATCAAGGACTCGCATGCGCTGGCGCTCGAGGACTGGATGGGCACGGCGGGGTTCGACCGCGAGGAGGACCACTGGCCCCGGAAGTGGGCGGAGGCCTTCGTCGACTTCGCGGCGACGGAGATGCGCCCGTGGCTGCACGCGCAGGGCATGCGTTGGTTCCCGGTGGTGGGCTGGGCCGAGCGCGGTGGCTACGGCGCGGTGGGGCATGGCAACTCGGTGCCTCGCTTCCACGTGACGTGGGGGACGGGGCCGGGGGTGCTGGCGCCCTTCATCCGGCGGGCGCAGGCGGCGCGGGAGAAGGGGACGCTGACGTTCCTGTTCCGGCACCAGGTGGACGAGCTGCTCGTCGAGGCGGGGGCGGTGGTGGGGGTGCGAGGGAAGAAGCTGGTGCCCTCGGAGGTGGAGCGTGGGGTGAGCAGCCCGCGGGAGACGGCGGGGGACTTCGAGCTGCGAGGCTCGGCGGTGGTCGTGACGTCGGGAGGCATTGGCGGCAACCACGAGCTGGTGCGCAAGAGCTGGCCCGAGCGCATGGGGCCCGCGCCGAAGTTCATGGTGCAGGGTGTTCCGGCGCACGTGGATGGGCGGATGATTGCGATTACGGAGGCGGCGGGTGGACGGCTCATCAACCGCGACCGCATGTGGCATTACACGGAGGGGTTGAGGAACTGGAACCCCATCTGGCCTCGGCACGGCATCCGGATTCTCCCGGGGCCCAGCTCGCTGTGGCTGGATGCGACGGGCAAGCGCTTGCCTCCGCCGTTGTATCCGGGCTTCGACACGCTGGGGACGCTCGAGCACATTTTGAAGACGGGGTATGAGTATTCGTGGTTCGTGTTGAACCAGTGGATTCTGAAGAAGGAGTTCGCGCTCTCGGGGTCCGAGCAGAACCCGGACCTGACGGGCAAGGATTGGAAGGGCGTGCTCAACCGGGCGGTGGGGAAGAAGGCGATGGGGCCGGTGGAGGCGTTCAAGGAGCACGGCGCGGACTTCGTCGTCGCGAATGACCTGCGAACGTTGGTGGAGGGGATGAACGCGAAGACGGAGAAGCAGGTGCTCGACTTCGCGACGGTGGAGCGCGAGGTGCTCGCGCGGGACAGGCAGTTGGACAACCCGTTCGGGAAGGATTTGCAGATTGCGGCGATTCGACAGGCGCGCGGGTACCGTGGAGACCAGTTGGTGCGCACGGCGAAGCTGCACCGCATCCTGGACCCGAAGGCGGGGCCGCTCATCGGCGTGAAGCTGAACGTGCTGACGCGCAAGACGCTGGGAGGGTTCGAGACGGACCTGTCAGGCCGGGTGTTCGGGGCGCAGGGACAGGTGATTCCCGGGCTCTACGCGGCCGGCGAGGTGGCCGGGTTCGGTGGAGGAGGGGTGCACGGGTACAGGGCGCTGGAGGGCACGTTCCTGGGTGGGTGCATCTTCTCGGGGCGCGCGGCGGGTCGGGCGCTGGTGAAGGCTGTGTAGAGCGTGAGAGGCCCGCGGCGGTGGTGCCGCCGTGGGCCTGCGGGTCAGGCGGTGTCGTCCGGGAGGAGGGTGCGGAGGAGCTCGTCGTCGTGGCTGAGCGGGCGCCAGCCGGCGGGTGGAGGCGTGGCGAGGAGGGTTGCCATGATTTGGCGAGCCTGCGCTGAAGTGGTCCTCGCCGAGCATCTCCGCCAACTCGACCAATGGGATGGAGGGGTGTGCGTCGGCGAATGCAGTGAGCGATGTATCGCCTTGCTCGCGCACGCACGCATACAGAAGCGAAGGCCAGTCGCCCTGCCATGTTGCTTCGCCGCTCATCAGCGCTTTCCGTGGTGGCGCTTCGGACATACCACCTCAATTCTTCGACTGGGTCTCAAGGGGCTGCGCGCCGGCCTATTGCTGGGAAGCGCTCGTAGGCCCGCTTCAGTGCGTCCAGGTGCGCCGCATTGTCCAGGTCGAGTGGCGCGTCCGTGAGCCGAACCACCCACCCGCCCGCATCGGTGCGCCGCGCCCGAGAGAGCAGGTCCGCGTCGCGGGCAGGGTCCGGGAACCCGATGGCATGTGCGGCCGCGGCAGACCAATAGTTCAGCCACCCCAGGCAATGTGGAATCTCGGCCGAGCTGAGCTGCTCTGGCAGCTTGAGTGCTGGCAGTCCCCGGGGCGGCACCCCTGGCTTGTGGACCGGATCGCGTGTTTGCCGCGCGATTTCGACCCCCGCGCTAGATGGCGTCGCATGCCCCCAGAACGCGCGGGCTGCCTCTGCGACGCCTCCAAGCACATCCGCTGCTGCCGCGATGACTGCCTCATCCAGGGGCAGCTCTGCGTGGACATCGAGCAACGGCTGCCCACCCGGCGCTCGGCGGGCGGGTGTTTGCAACCCATAAATCATCACCGGAGAGCTTTCGTCGCCGTTGCACACGAGAGGGAAGCCACCCTCCTTGCTCTCTTCGTCGAGCCACGCGTCGCGCTGCGGCAATACGGTGGGGCGCCCGTCTTCGGAAACCTTCCAATCGAGGCGCAAGCCGGGGAAAGCCCGCTCGAGCCCCTGCACAACAGCGAGCGCGCGACCGTCCCTGGCAAGCAAGGCAGGCGCGTAGACAATGAGGCCGAGGGTGCTTTGCGCCGTCATCGCTTGCACCCCGTGACGACGATATCCAGTTCACTCGCTGCACGTTCCAGCGCGTCTTTGTGCGCTTCGGTGCTCACCCCAACGACGAAGCCATATCCACATGACAGCGCGATGTCGCGCTCTTCCCTCATCTTGGCCACCTGGTCTTTGACCACCTGCCCCTTGAGAAAGGCATTGTACGTGTCAAATTGGTCGGTCTTGATTTCCCACAGGACGCGCACGCCGACTTGCAGCGCATCAAAAAGCTTGCCGCCAACGAGTACGTCCATTCCGGGGTAGCGGTTCGGCGGAAACTTGTCGGCGCATTCATTATGCGGATCATCTCCTCCCGCATGTGGCACCGGGATGGGCCTGCAATTCGGGCGGCGCTCTCCCTCCACGGGCTCGGTCGGCGACGGGGGGAACCCGTCCTGCCCTGATGGCTCGGGCTTGGGCTTCCGATTCGACGAGGGCTCCTGCGAGGCGGGCTTTGTTTGGGGCGCGGGCTCGACTTCCTCCTGGCTACTCCCGCTCAACTCATGCGCGTCCAGCGCTTCCTTGATGACGGCTCCCACCACCACCACGCCGACGATGATCACCGCGCCCGCGACGATCTCCGGCGCCGCCAAGACACAGAGGCCAATTCCCCAAACGGCCGCATCCGCGGAAGCAAGCGAGCACCTGCCCGTGGTGTCGTGAAACCGGACCCGTTCCCGGTCGAGAGTATGAAAGCACCGCTCCACCAGCATGGGCCATGCCTGGGAGGCCTCTTGCACGACGCAGCGTCCCCCGTCACTCCACGGCAGCGTCGCTGCTCTCTGGAGGTTGGCGCTCCTTGAGTCCCGCGTCACGCGCTCCCTTGGGCTCGGCGCTGACGTAGCGCAGGCAGAGAGGACGAGGAGAAGTGCGGCGTACGCTCGGAGATGCATGGTCACGTCTTTTTCATTCGAGCCAGAGAGCGACTGCTCGAGGCTAGCCCGCCTCTGAGGTTTCCTCTAATGCGGATTGATTGCTTCGTGCCTTCCCTTGGAAGAGGTCCCTTGGATTGAAGCTTCTGAGTGCTGGGCGCTGGCCCCTCAACATGCGGGGTGGACTCCTCATGGCGCCCTCCATAAATCCATGAAATTACAATAATCCATGAATGGCATCATCATTGCCTCCTGGTGGTGCTCCCCTTGCGAGGAGACACCTGGATGAGAACCGCTTCATGGAAGGCCGTGGCGCTGTTGGCGTGGAGCATGGGTTGCGGAGCCGCCCCCGGCGATGACGTCGCACCCGCGCCACAAACCCACGCACAATCACTCGCCACCAGCGTGAAGATTCCCATCACCCCTTCCATGGTGAGGGTGGATGACGTCCGTCCCGTCGTGGGCAACTACGCGGCGCTCTATGACGAACAGGCCGCCATTGGCGATCCGCGCGGCGGCTCCAGCTTCAAGCCGGCGACGAGCTGGGCCAACGTCGTCTACAACGCCAGCGCCTACCCCATGGGCTTCATCATCGACCTGGGCGCGGCCCACGACCTCACGGAGCTGGGGGTCTTCGACACGTATGACACGGGGACCATCCAGTTCGATGTCGGAACCCCCGGCGCTTGGACACCCGTCGTCACGTTCAGCACGAACCTGTGGGAGCAGTGGAAGCTCTTCCCCATCACCCAGCGCACCCGCTACCTGCGCTTCACCCGGACGCTGTACGGCGCCACCAACGAGCTGGTCATCTACGGCAGCCCCGTGGACCCGAGCGGCCCTGTGAACACGCCCCCCACCGTCTCCGCCGGCGCCAACCAGACGGTGACGCTGCCCACGACGACCGCCACGCTGTCCGGCACCGCCAGCGACGCGGATGGCTCCATCGTCTCGCGGCAGTGGGCCCAGACGCAGGGACCCAACACCGCCACGCTCGTGACTCCCACTTCGCTCAACACGAGCGTCTCGGGCCTGGTCGCCGGGACGTACATCTTCGAACTCACCGCCACGGATGACGACGGCGCCAGCACGTCGAACACGACGACGGTGACTGTGATTGCCGCGCCCACGGGACGCGGAACGACGACGGAGGTCTACAGGACGGCGTCCTCACCCGGCAACTACGGGTACGTCCTGTACCTGCCGCCCGGCTATCAGGAGGGCTCGAACTGGCCCATCGTCTTCTTCCTCCATGGGCAATCGGAGACGGGTGACGGCGGGCCCACGCAGCTCAAGCGGGTCCGCGTGCATGGGCCGCAGAACTACATCGACAACCAGGGGAAGGACTTTCCCTTCATCCTCGTCTCGCCCCAGGCGTCGCCCGGAAGCACCTGGAGCCCGTGGGAGGCCGAGAACCTGCTCCATCCCTTCCTCAACCACATCGTCTCTCAGCTCAAGGTCGACCCGCGCCGCGTGTACATGACGGGCCTGAGTCTCGGCGGCGGGGGCTCGCTCTCCTATGCCAGGACGTTCCCCTCGCGGCTCGCGGGCATCGTCGCCGCGTGCCCGACGTCCTGGCCCGGAGACCAGGCCTACGCGAACGGGATGATTGCCTCGGGGCTCGGCATCTGGGCGTTCCACGCCGTCAATGACGGCCAGTACCTCTACACCGCCACCGCCTCCTGGTTCGACCAGTTCGGCACCGCCATGGGCGGGACGAGCGGCGTGCTCAGCACCTACACCGCGCCCAACGCGACGCAGACGGCCTTCTTCCGCCCCGCGACGAAGAAGTGGGAGTGGATCAACGGACAGGCCTCCATGGACACGACGGGCGCGGGGCCGGCACACCCGGTCCTCTTCACGCTCTACAACACCGGTGGCCATGGCATCTGGGACACCGTCTACAAGGACCCCAAGGTCTGGGAGTGGCTGCTCGCACAGCAGAGGCCCTGAGGCCCGACGTGTCCCTGGGCGCTCCGGTCGTAGGGTCGCCCAGGGCACTCGGAGCCGCGAATAGAGGTCCCGCGGATATCGCGGAGGCGCTCAGATGCTCTTCATGACCTTGCCGTCGTAGGCACCGTCACTGGCTGGGGCGATGGAGTGGAACGTCGCGCCTGGCTCGCAGCCCGAGGGGAGCAGCGCCCGCGGGAGCAGCGCCACGAGGTGCAACTGGCCATGGACCCTCCCCCGGGGCAGCGTCTTCTCGGGCTCTCTGGCGAAGGCGTTCACGATGAACCGCGGGGCGATGTCGACGTAGCGCGCCAAGGAGAAGCGGACGTGGTCGAGGTTCCCCACCGCCTGATGCAGCGCCTCCGCTCCCGGGCAATCCAGGAGGAGTTGGAGCAGCTTGGGGCTCAGCGTGCTTCGGAAGGCGCCGAGGTAGGCCGACCTGAGCCGGGTGGTGTGCAGCCGCACCGCCACGAGCCCCTCGGGGAGTGGGTCCAGGAAGAAGTCCTGGCGGTAGTCATGGCCGCCATCCTTCAACAGCCGGGCCGTCAGCTTCTTCTGGGCCGCGGGCTTGCCCGTGGCGAGCACCTGTTCAATGGCTCGCGACAGGCCGGCTCCGTCCGTGCCCTCGTAGCCCGCCGCTACGGCGATGGACTTGCGGCCTCGGCTGGAGAGCCAGTCGAGCAACTGGGCCCGCAGCGCGCTTGCGTCAGCGGGCTCCACGGCCTCCACCTTCACCTCGAAGTTGGGCTCGTCGCGCAGCGGCTGGGCATCCACCCAGTCCCGCGTGGCTCTCCCCAGGTCCGGCTCCAGGAACCAATAGTTGGAGAAGCGCGCCTCCACGGCCTTCCGGATGTACTCACCCATGCTCCGGGCGACGGGGATGGCCGCGCCCTCCTCGCCCGCCGCGGCGGCCACCACCTGGGCCTGGTCCACGTCCTCTCCCTCCTTGTAGGTGAGGAAGGCCATGGCCTGGTCATTGTGCACGTCCACAATCATCGCCTGGACGTCGGGCGGGAAGTTGTAGGCCGCGTCCTCCTTGAACCACCGACCCCGCACGAGGGCGAGCGAGCCTCCATGGTCGGAGCCATCCGTGGCGCGCCAGCGAAGGTGCCTGAAGCCCAGGCGATAGAAGACGCCCTGACTGTGCGTGGGACTCTGCCCTCCGGAGGAGATGGGACGGTGCGAGGGGTACTCGACCTCGATGTTGGCGAGGTGCTGGAGCTTTTCGCTCCACATGTGGGCATCGTTCAGCGCTTCCAGTTCATCGGGGGACAACGAGGGCGTGGCGTCTTGGCTCATGCGCTTCCAGGGTCGGCCCGAGTGAAGTCCGAGTGGAACCCGGTCAACTGCTCCATGCCCTCAGGGGAACCTGGGGCAGGAGCAGGGCTCATCGTGATGGGGAACGGAGCCGGCTCGGATTTGTCGCAGCGAACCCGTGTAAGCCGCGGGTCAGTGCTGTGCCGTGCAGGTGCCCGTCCAGTCGCAGTACAGGCCCGCCTGGCAGCGGCCTCCGCAATACAGCGACGTCCATGAGCAACCGCAGTAGCCATAGCGGCCCACCGTGCCGGCATCCGGTGTCCCGCCTCCCGTGGGCAGGCTCGGAGTGTAGACCCCCGCATCAGCACGGCCGGCGTCCCAGCCACCTCCGGGGGTTCCAGCGTCCCAGCCGCCGCCCGGGGCCGTGTACCCGCCGTCACTCGAGCCACCCGGAGGCAAGGACCCACTGTCCTGCGGGCCGGAGCCACCATCGCGCGGACCGCCGTCCGTGACAGGGCCCGTCGCGGGCGTCGACGACGGGTCCACGAAGCACTGCATGAGCCCGCCGGCCTGATGGCAGTAGTAGACGATGGCGCCGACCTCGACGGCGATGATGACGGTGCCCACCACCAGCACGGTCGCCACGACGATGGGGGCCACGGTGGTCCCCGCGATGGCGCCCACCGTGCTCACGGCGGCCTGGGCCTCCGCGGCGGTGGCCTCGATGGCGACGGCGCTGCCGGGCACGGCCACCGACGTGATTTCCGCGCCCGTCTGCATGGCGATGGCCGCCTCGGTGACGGTGATGGGACCGATGCCCTCGCCCACCACGATGATTTGCGCGCTGCCAGAGAGCGCCTCCGCCGCGGCGGCCTGCATCCACCCGACGTTTCCCGCGGAGATGGTCGCCGCGCCCGCCGTGTTGGCCGCGCTCGTCCCCGTCAGCAGGACCTGGCCCGAGCTCCACACGTAGCTGCTCGCCGCATACGTCTCCGCCGCGATGCCCTGGGCTTGCAGGTACTGCACCATCGCCATGGCGTTGTGGAACCGACCAATCACATACACCGGCAGGCCCGGAGTGTATCCAGGCCAGAGGTTCGCGCTCGCTGGAAGCGAGGCCAGCAAGACACAGACACCACCAACGAGCGACAGCCAGTTGCGAAGACGTCCAGTCATGGATTCTCCAGGGGTGAGACATCCATTATACATCGACGCACTGTTTTCTCCGTCTCCCTCCACGAAGTCAGACTCGAGGGCACCCGATGAGCACAGGTCGAGGTGTTCGTGAGCCCAGACCTGGTCCTCGTCAGGGAATCAGCGCGGCAACTCGATGTCCTCGTGCCCGAGCCGGGTGCCTGCGTCGATGCTCGCTTGCGCGCGCGGCGGACGTGGGCCCTCGGCTCGCGCAGTCTCGCAAGGAGGGGCCGCGCGACGCGGCGGTGGTGGCCGCCATCGCGCGGAACGTGCTCACCCACTCCCTCGACGTGGTGGTCGGCACCGAGGTGGACCTCCCCCGCGTTGCCTGAGGCTCCGCTCGGGGGGCGCCGGCGGCGTCCCGGCGCCCGTGAAGTCTGGCCCGCTCGTTGATGCGATTGACGCGGTGCGAGCGCCGCTTCGCGTGCCAGATGGACGCAGGCCCGTTGCCGCTGGACGCACGCCGGTGCCCATCCCAGGGCATGTCAGGAATACTCCTCGCGGGGGCCGCTCTAGCTCGCGGGGGCCGCTCTGGAGCGCGGACTGGCACAGTCGTTGCTCACCCGGCGTCAGCTCGCCGGGGAGGGCTCATGACCAGAAAACGGACGGAGTTCAGCCAGAAGAAGCTCGCACTGAAGAAGGGGCTCAAGGCGGGAGGGTTCTGTCTCGCCCTGGCCAGCCGCTGGGTGAGGCACATCCTCGACAGCAAGAAGGATGGGTGGGACGTCCCCAAGCAGGACGTGGACACTCGACTCCAACTGCTCACCGACGAAGCGGTCGAGCTGCACGCTCTTCACCAGAAATACCTGGCCCGTCAGCAGAAGGTGATGGACATGGTCAACATGCAGGAGGCGCTCGTCCTCGTGGCCAGGTCAGGGTTCATGCCGAACCGAGGCAATCTGGTTCAATACCTGGGGGAAAACGACGAGGAGATGACTCGCTTTTCCCTGGTCGACGTCAATGGCATCCATCTCCAGAAGAGCGCGCTGCTGGTGATGAAGAAGCTGAAGGTGCGTCCCGCGAGTGTGACGAGCGTCACTGTCACGAACGCCGAAGCGGCCGAGACGATTGCCTCGGAGAAGATACACAAGAGCTCCACCTACGTCGTCACACCCGTGCATGGCACGACTTCCTCGGAGCATGCCATGGCCATCTATCGCTCGGATGGCGTCTTCTCGACCTACTTCTACATCTTCGACCCCAACTACGGCGAGGTCTTCGCCTCGAGTT
The DNA here is from genome assembly GCF_010894455.1 of Myxococcus eversor. GTDB lineage: Bacteria > Myxococcota > Myxococcia > Myxococcales > Myxococcaceae > Myxococcus > Myxococcus eversor. Next base: position 148,619 of record NZ_JAAIXY010000008.1, read on the forward strand.
CGGAAGACGCGGCGGTTGTCATCAACGCGCTCATGGGCCCGGAATGCCCTTACAAGACAAACCAGTGGAACCTGCTGCGCTGCAACTGAAGGCCCCTGCGGAGGTCAGGCTTCGCGAGCCTGGACGCGTCGCCAGGCGAGGGAGGTGACGACACCGGCGAGGACGGCCTTGAGCAGCCCCCCGGGGATGAACGGCACGAAGCCCTTGTGGATGGCCGTGGCGAGTCCGAGAGAGGCCGCCACGCTGAGCCAGCACACGCCCGTGGCCAGGATGACGAGCTGCCCCGCGAGGAAGAGGGGCACCGCTGTCCGCGGGCGTCTGTCGTAGGCGTGGCGCGCCGCGAGGCCCACGAGGAAGGCCGCGGGCAGGAAGCCCACCAGATAGCCGCCAGTGGGCCCGACGAGCGCCGCCCAGCCGCTGGCCGCCTTCGCGAAGACGGGCAGCCCCACCGCTCCCAGCAGGAGATAGGCGAGCTGCCCGGCCACGCCTCGCCGAGGCCCGAGCGCGGCGGCCGTGAGGACGACGGCGAACGTCTGTCCCGTGACGGGCACGGGTGAGCCCGGCACCGTGATGGAGGCTTGAGCGCACAAGGCCGTGAAGAGCGCCGCGCCGAGGACGAGCGCGGCCTCCTGGGCACGCGTGCGCACGAAGACGTCAGCCAGGACGCGATGCGGTGGAGGACTCGCGCCCGCGCTCACCGCCGACCCACCAGCGAGGAGTGCGAGCCGCGCGACGACGCGGAGGGGAGGGAAGACACGGACCGATGCTCGGTGAGGACGCTCACCGATGCAAGGAGGCGAAGGGGGGCTCGCCCGAGACTTCCGGGTGTGCCGCCTGGGCGTGCATGAGGCACCGCCCCTCTCTCGATTCAGGTTTCGGGGCCGCGCGGCGGCTCTACTTGCCGTAGCCCGCGCTGCGCACGTCGGTCAGCTTGCCGTCGGTGAAGGTGACCACCTGCATGAGGCGGTTGGGCCCGAAGTTGTACGTCCACTCCTCCACCTGGACCGTCACCGTCTGCGTGGTGGCGGAGTCCTCCTTGCCTCCGCGGACCCGGTTCCTCGTGGAGGTCGACTCTTCTCGGACGTGCGTGCTCATGGGCTGTCCGCACTTCATGACCGCATCGGACTGGGAGGCGCCATCCGAGATGAGGTTGCTGCCACAGCGCATGGACGCCGCTTCACCACGGAAGGGCACGATGAAGGAGGCGAGGACGAGGCCGGCCAGGAGGGTACGCATGCGAGGCAGCTCCAACGAGCGGGGGTGCGCGAAGGACGAAGGCGCCCCCGGGATATTCACGAGCTCGTGGTGATTTCCCGCGAGGCCGGGTTTCTCCTCCGTCCCGTCGCCCGCTTCGGCGTGGCCCGTGCGGACTCCCCCGCCGGCTGGAGATATCCCTGCATCAACGCACCCAGCTCGTCGAGGAAGGTCTCGTTCGTCAGATAGTCCGGCCGGTCCGACACCGCCTTGATGCACAGCGTCTCCACCGAGTGCACGAGGATGAAGACAGCCATGTCGAGGTCCTTGGGGCGCAGCGCCTCGACTCTCGGCGCGAGGAAGGCGCGGACCAGGCGGAACAGTCGCTGCTCGTGCGGGTGCTCGCGCTGTGCCCGGGGCCCGTGGAGACGGCCTTCTTCGACGTGGTGGGCACCCGGCAGGTGGCGGTGGGCCCGGTGGCCACGGCAGGACAGGTGGCCCTCGCGGGCCTCCGAGGCCTCGAGCAGGGGAGGGCCTCGCTCATCGCCGGCTGGCGCAACTGGCTCCGGGCCAACCTGCCGCGCTTCGCACCGCGCGCCTTCACCGCGCGCATGGCCGCGGGGATGCTGAAGCCGCGTGAAGCCCCCGCGCTGCCTGCCCGCTCCGTCTAGGGCTGACGCGGACGCAGCCTGAGGCGCAGGCGCTGCTCGTCGCCGCGGTCGATGACCTCGATGACTTCGAACACCTCGCCGGCCGCTTCCACCGTCTGGCCCGCGCGCACGCGCACGTGCCGCTGCTCCGGTGGAACGACTCGCGAGTCGTAGAGGAAGAGGGCGGCGGTGGACCCGCGCACGCCCGCATCCGTGTCCTCGGGCCAGAAGTTGCCCGTGGCCAGGCTCAGGTGCGGTGTCACCTGGAGCGGGCCGTGGTTCTTCGTCAGCGTGAAGGTGCCGGACTGCTCCGCCGAGGAGGGCGGCACGGCGGGCGTCTCACGAGCGCACCCGGACAGCACCAGCCCCAGGGCCAGTGCCAGTCCGGTCCACCCGCGCGTGCCCACCGCCGCCCGTCGACTCACTTCGTCGGGTTGGTGTTGGCGTACTGGAAGGACTCGCGGAACTGCGCCTCGGTGAGGACGATGTCCGGCGTGCCGGAGCCCCAGGGGTTGCGCAGCGTCACCGTGCCCGCCTTGGTGTCCACGCCCGAGATGAAGTACTCGTGGTCCGCCACCAGCGTGCCGTTCTTGTAGAGCGGCTTGTCGGTGCCGTCCGCGATGTCGAAGCCGAGGAACTTGATGTCGTCGTGCGTGCCCGCGGTGATGGCCTCGCCCGCGTTCAGCCGCTTCTCCAGGTCCGCCAGCGTGGCGCCCCCGACGTCCAGGCTGCTGCTCTTCTTGCCGGTGATGGCCTCCATGGCGTTGGCGCTGTTGCCATGGACAATCTTCGGGTAGCCGCCCTTCCACTGGGCATAGGCCTTCTCGACGAGGGCCGGCCACAGCTCCGCCTTGCCACCCTCCCGCGGCGTCGCGGCGTAGGCCGGGTTGCCACTGGAGTTCAGGGGCAGGTCGGGGGTGACGGTGATGGTCACCGGCTTGCCCTTGTCCTGGAAGGTGACGTTGTAGTTGCCGGACGCGTCCGGGCCCTTGACCATGTTCTCGATGAGGGCCGGGTTGGCGCGCGCAATCGCACCCATGGACGTCATCAGGTAGCAGTCGCCAATCTGCCCCTGCTGCACGTCGTTCCAGTGCGCGTTGACGCCGTCGGTGCCGGCCTCGAAGAGGCTGCCGTTCTTCACCGGGCCGTAGGTGACGTTGGTGTCGAGCGCCTTCGGGTCCTTCGTCTTCGGGCTCTCCGCGCCGCTGGTCCGCGGAGTGGCGCCAAACAGCGCGGCGGCGAACTGCTCACGGCGGCTGGGCGGCAGCATGCCGTCCTGCGTCCGGGCGCTCGACTGCTGCTGGCGGGCCTCCTGCGTCTTGACTTGCGGCTGGACGCTCTCGGTGGCCTTCGGGAGGGTCTGGGTGACGCGGGACCCCTCATTCCCAATCTTGAAGCTCATGGATGTTCCCCCTGGACTGTCGCCCCCCCAAGGGCGTCAGTGATGCATGTCTGGATTATCGCGAGGTCAACGCAAGAGTTGCGTCGGGCCCGCACTATGCGTGCGGAGATCAGCGGACCTTCAGGTGGATGGCGGGCTCCGTGCCCTCGGCGCCGCTGACCTCGAGGATTTCGAGCGAGGCTCCATCCACTTCCACCACCTGGGTCGCGTGGACGCGCACATGCTCCTGCTTCGAGGGCGACGTGCGGGTGTCGATGATGAAGAGGCCTGCGGTGAGCTGCTTCTCGCGGCCCCCCTTGGCTTCGACTTCCTCGGGCCAGAAGTTGCCGCTGGCCACGCGCAGGTGGGGCTTCTCCGGAAGCGCGACGGGCCCCTGGCCCTTGATGAGCGTGATGGTGTCGGATGCCATGTGGCTGTTTCCCCCGGTCGTCAGGACGGGCGGGGCCGCGTGGAGCGGTCCTCGCCCTGGATGATGTGGGTGGAGGCTACCATGGGCCCCTGCACGGGCCGTATGGCCTTGACTGTGAGTGCGCATGGTTGGGGGGCTAGAGGGCGGGGAGCTGGAGCGGGAGATAACGCACTGTGTTGCTCAAGCCGTCCCCGAGCTGGCCCCAGTCGTTGCAGCCCCAGGTCCAGTGGGTGCCATCGAAGGTTCGGGCGATGGAGTGACGCCATCCACCGGCGATGGAGACGGCGAACTCGGGGCCGGTGGCCCTGATGGGTGTGGGGCGGTCGGTGGTGGTGCCGTCTCCAAGCTGGCCGCACGAATTGCTCCCCCAACCCCAGACGTAGCCATCGGCGTCGGTCGCCAGCGAATACCCTTCGCCTCCGGCGATGGAGACCCCGCCGGAAAGGCCGGGGACCTGGGTGGGGGGCTGGACGGCGTTCCACGTCCACACGGTTCCGTTGGCGCGCAGGGCCAGCGAGTGCCTTCTCCCGGCGGCGATGGCGGTCACCTGGGTGAGGCCGGAGACCTGGGTGGCCGTGGTGGCGCTGGTGAGCCAGGTCCAGACAGTTCCGTTGGCGCGCAGGGCGAGCGAGAAGTCCTCTCCCGCCGCGATGTCGGCGACCTGCGTGAGTCCCGCGACCTGGGTGATGGGGCGGTTCTGGCCCCAGGTCCAGACGGTGCCATTCGAACGCAGGGCGAGGGAGTGGAGGTAGCCCGCGGCGACTCCCACCGCCGGGGCGAACACCGGGACGGGGGCGTGGCGGTGGGTGGTGGTGCCGTCTCCAATCTGGCTGTAGGTGTTGAAGCCCCAGGCCCAGACGACGTTGTCGGCGCGCAGGGCCAGCGAGTGATAGGCGCCCGCGGCGATGTTCACCACGTTGGAGAGCCCGGAGACCTGAACCGGGTTGGCTCGGTCCAGGTTGGTGCCGTCCCCGAGTTGGCCCACCGCGTTGTTGCCCGAGGCCCACACGGTGCCGCCCGTGCCCAGCCTCAGGGTGTGTCGCTCGCCCGCCGCGACCTGCTCCTGCGCGCCGAGCGCCTGGGGGGAGGACACGAGGTTGTCGGTTTCTCCTCCGCCGACATCGACCTCTCCACAACCTCCGAGAGTCACCGCCACGCTCAACCACAAGACTCGATGTAACCGCATGAGAGGGTTTTGCATCGGTGGGTCTCTTTCTGTCGTCGGGGAGCGCAAGGAATTGCGCGCGCGGCGAGTCTGGGTCAGTTGTCCCGAGACACTCAACCCCTCACCTGGCGATATTCCTGCTGACGCCAGGAATTGACGGAGCCCTGCTGGCCACGGCGGCGGAGGTCGCTGACGCGGCGCTGATGCTCGCCTCCGATGACCCTCCCTCCCTGACGGGCTCCGCCTTCGTCATCGACGGCGGCATGACGGTGGCGCTGCAGGCGCGGGTTGTCAGCGGGTGCACGGCGGCGCGACATGGCGCTTGCCGTGCCCGGTGACGTGGGGGTTGGCTGTACCCATGCGCATCATCCGAGAGACGGCTTCGATGGAGAGAACCCGCGCGTGGTGGGCCCGAGGCTCGGGCTCCGGGGAGGCGTAGCCGCGTGGCGACGGTGTCCTTGGAGGACGTGCGCAAGGTGTATCGAGGGGGCGTGGCCGCGGTGAAGGGCGTGACGCTGCACATCGCCGACGGTGAGTTCGTGTCCCTGGTCGGCCCGTCCGGCTGTGGCAAGTCCACCACGCTCAACCTGATTGCCGGACTGGAGGAGCTGTCCGGCGGCACGCTGCGCATCGACGGCGAGGTGGTCAACGGCATGTCGCCGAAGGAGCGCGACATCGCCATGGTGTTCCAGAGCTACGCGCTCTATCCGCACCTGGATGTGGCGAGGAACCTGGCCTTCCCGCTGGAGGTCGCCGGGTTGTCGCGCGCGGACATCGAGGCGCGGGTGCGCGAGGTGGCGTCGGTGCTCGGACTGGAGGCCTTGCTGTCGCGCAGGCCGAAGGAGCTGTCGGGAGGTCAGCGGCAGCGCGTGGCCCTGGGGCGCGCGCTGGTGCGGCGGCCCAAGGTGTTCCTGTTCGACGAGCCGCTGTCCAACCTGGACGCCGCGCTGCGCACGCAGATGCGCGGTGAAATCAAGAAGCTGCACGAGCGGCTCCAGGCCACGTTCATCTACGTCACGCATGACCAGTCGGAGGCGATGACGCTGTCGGACCGGGTGGTGGTGATGAGCCAGGGCGAGGTGCAGCAGGTGGCGCCGCCGCGAGAGCTGTACGACGCGCCGGCGAATCTGTTCGTGGCGGGCTTCTTCGGCTCGCCGCGCATCAATCTGGTGAAGCCCCGGACGCTGGGCCTGGAGGCCGAGGACGTGGTGCTGGGACTGCGTCCCGAGCACCTGGAGGTGATGGCTCGGGACTCCGCGTCACCGGGCGCGCTGACGGGGCTCGTGTATCTGGTGGAGCCCATGGGCGCGGAGAGCTGGGTGACGGTGGACGTGGCGGGTGAGCAGCTCGTGGCCCGTGCACCCGGTGACTTCCGCGCCGCCTCGGGGACTCCCGTGTCACTGCGCTTCGACGCATCGAAGCTGCGACGCTTCGATGCTCGGACGGGACGGGCCCAGGGCTCGTCCAGCTGAGGAGCGAGGCCGTATCCCGGCCGCGAAGTGGCCTGCCTCATACTTCAGTTGATCCGTTATAGTGGATTAAACCCGTGCCGGCGGGCCATTTAAATCCGATTTAATGGATGAATCGTCCCGGCCTGGGCCTCTTTAATCCGTTATAAAGGATTATATGAAGGTGCACCTCCAGGCGCTCATCGACGGGTCGTGGCAGCGGGCGGCGCTGCTTGAGTTCAACGCGCCCGGGGAGGGTCGACGTGGAGGGTGCGTTTTTGAGTACGAGTACGACTATTGGGTTCGGTGGATTGCGGATCCGCCGCCGCTGACAGCGGTGAGTCTCAACCTCCCGGTCGAGTTCGGCCCCAAGGTCTGGCGCCGTCGTTGGCCCGCGTTCCTCGATGACCTGCAACCCATGGGAAGTGCCCGCCGTTGGTGGCTGCGGCGACTGAACCTCCCTGATGAATCGGCGAGTGACATCGAGCTCCTGCGGAAAGGAACGATTGCGCCGGTCGGCAACCTCCGCGTCGAGGAGGCCGTTCCCGTAAAGAAGGAAGCTCCCCAGCGGTTCCCTCGCCAGGCCGTCATCGACCGCGAGCACGCCTTCATCGAGTACGCCGTCAACGCTGGAGCGCAGGTTGGAGGTGCGACAGGCGCTGGCGGTGATTCGCCGAAACTCCTGCTCCGCTGCGACGACACAGACCATGTGTGGATCGACGTCTGGCAGGATGAACCTTCCTGCCCGGATAGGCACTACCTCGTCAAGTTCGCGCGCAGCCGCGACGAACGCGACCGAACCATTCTCCGGTCCGAGTATGTGTATTATAAAGCGCTCGCTGAACTCGGGTTCGAAACCATTCCGCAAGAGGGACTCGCGCTTCACGAAGGTCCTTCAGGCCCGAGCCTCTGGCTTCCCCGCTTCGACGTCGCGCGACGAGACGGTCGCGAGATTCGATTCGGACTCGAATCCCTCTACTCGCTACTCAATGCCGAGCCCGGGTCCTTCCAAAAGCATCAAGCGGTATTAGGCGTACTGCAACACGTCGTCCCCAGGGCGGTCTGGCCGATGGTGCGCCTCGAATACCTGAAGCGAGACTTGCTGAATCAAGTGTTCGGCAATTCGGACAACCACTGCAGGAACATCGCCGTGCTCAAAACGGACAGCACCGTCCGCCTCGCGCCCATCTTCGACTTCGCGCCGATGAAGATGGACCTCGAAGGCATCACCCGCACCACGACGTGGGAAGGGTACGAGCGCGGCGGAGATGTCGACTGGGATGGGCTTCTCCGAAGTTTCGGCGCGGATGAATCGTCGTTGCGAGAAGGACTCCATGACCTCGCCTCGCGCCTTCGTAAGCTTCCCCAACTTCTCGCCGACCTCGGGCTGCCGGAAGAAACGCTGAACTTCGCGGGGCTCGGCCTTCTAAACACCGAGAAGCGCCTCCGCACGTGGGGGCTCCTATGAAGCGCGCCGACGTCGCCCAGTTGACCCCGCTCGAACGCAAAGCGCTGTTGGAAGAGCTCGCCGCCATGGTCGCCGCTGGAGAGTTCGACTTTGGAGACGTCTCGCGAATCCTCCGCGGAACGATGCTGGGAATGGACCGGAAGACCTTCGCGCGCGCCGTGAAGCTCTCCGCCAGCATCATCGCGAAGCTCGAGGACGAGCCGGATGCGAACCCGACGCTCGAGACGCTCAATAAAATCTTCGCGCCGTTCGGAGGGAAGGTCGTGTTGACGTTTCCCCGCCTCGAGGAACCACGGCCACTCGACGATGACGAGAAGCAGCGTCGCGAGATGCTTCGCGCCGCGCTCGCGAAGAACAAGCGGCAGCGGCGGCGCTCAATCGCGCCGTCCGAGGATTAGGGCTGCAGCGAGAAGCTGTCGTTCTCGATGCGCAGTTGTTCGCGCTGGCGGTCGTGAACGATGAGTCCGGTGAAGGGGGCCTCCACGTTCTCGAAGTCCGCGAAGCGCATCTCCAGGGCCTCGGCGTGGGAGCCCGCGCGGAACAGCAGCCGCTCCGCGTGGCGCAGGTGTTCATCCACCACCACCGGGACTCCGTAGAGCCTTCCGAAGGGCGGCTCCGCGCCGACCTCGCACTCGGGGAAGAGCGGGGCGAACTCCGACTCCTCGGCGAGCCGCAGGTTCTTCGCGCCTGTCACCTCCGCGAGTCGGTCCAGGTTCACCGAGTCCGGCGCGCTCACCACGCAAATCCACAGCGAGTCATCCGAGCGGAAGATGACCGACTTGGCCACCTGGAAGCCGCTGACGTGCAGTGACGCCGCGAGCGCCTGCGCGGTGATGGCTCGCAGGTGAGGCCTGCGCTCGAAGGGGACGTTGTGTCCTTCCAGGTACTGGATGATGTTCTGTGGAATCATGGCGCGGCCTCCGTCGGTGCTCGCGGCAGAAGGTGCGTCCGCGCGCCCTCGCGCACCACGCCCCGCCTCTCGCGCGCCCGCCTCGCGAGCCGCCACCCCGGCGCCCGGCTCCCTCGCCCCGTCCCGCCGGACGATGCGTTAGCCCCGCCTCAGGCGTAGACCTGACTGCCCTCCAGCGACAGCTCCAGGCGCCGGTTGAGATGGTCCAGCCGGTCATACCGCTCACGGAGCAAGTCTCGGTACGCGCGCTGGTCCGTGTGGGAAATCTCGGTCAGCAACTCGAGCAACGCCGTGTCCAGCGCCTGCTTCAGCTCGCGGGCTTCCTCCGCGGACAGTTCCAGCAACATGCGGCCACCTCCTGTCGCGAATGTTAGGCACTCCACTCCGCCCGAGCCGCCCACCCACTCCAGCGCCTCCCTTCGCCCATGCCAGGACGACGAGCGCTTCCCTGCCTGCTCCGTCGGACTGTCGTCACGCGCACCACGCCCGCAGGTTCTCCCTGACGAGGGGCCCGGGTGCGCCGGGCGTCATGCAGCCGCGAGGAGGTCGTGATGATTCAGTCTGGCGAGGTGCGCGAGGGAATGACCGTGAGGGCCTCCGATGGCCGCGAGGTGGGCCGGGTCGCCGCCGTCGGTGACATCCACTTCGAACTGGAGCAGGGCCTGGTCCCCATTCCCCGACACGACTACCTGGTGGAGTTCAGCGACGTGGACCATGTCAGCGGCGACGAGGTCTACCTGTCCCGCGCCGACCATCCGCTGCTGACGCTGGAGGTGGATGACGACGGCGGCGCGCTGCCTCCCCGCAGCTCGCGCGGCATGGACACCGAGCCGACGAACGTCTCCGCCCCATCGGACGAGGACTCCGTGCGCCACTGAGCACCCCTGTGTCGCCAGGATTCGGCGGCGTGGGTGCGGGCTCCGCACGAGTGGGGGATTTCCGACCCGGTACGCCGTTCAAGCGTCCGGAATCACTCAGGTCGGACAGCCCGGAAATGTCAGACCGTCAGGCTACACGGGCTCCCTCCGACCAGCGAGGCGAGTGGAGCTCATGCGACGTATCCAGACATCATTTCTCGGCGTGGCGTTCATCGCGCTCGTGTTCTCGTGCAACTCCGCTCCGCGCGCGGACGGGGGCGCGTGGGACACGGGCGTCGAGCCCCTGAGGCTGATGACGCCGCGCAAGCTGCTGCCCTTCGTCACGCTGGAGGACGGGCGGGTGCTCGCCGCTGGAGGCCATGACGGCCAGCGCACCTTGATGAGCTGCGAGGTGTTCGAGCCCGAGACGGGGATGTGGAGCCTGACGGGCTCCATGCACAAGGAGCGTCGCAACCACGCGGCGGTGCGGCTGTTGGATGGGCGCGTGCTGGTGGTGGGCGGCGCGCAGACGCTGACGCCGAGCGCGCTCGCGGACGCCGAGGTGTATGTGCCGACGGCGGGCGCCTGGATGCGAGTGGCCCCCATGGCCGAGTCCCGGAATGACCCGGCGGCGGTGCTGCTCCCCGACGGCCGCGTGCTGGTGGCGGGTGGCACCGACGTGGACCGCCGGCCTCGCCGCTCGGCGGAGCTGTTCGACCCCGTGACGAACACGTGGTCCGCCGCGACGCCGCCTGGCTTCGTGCGGGGTGGCGCCAGCACGGCGGTGATGCTGGCCACGGGCAAGGCGCTCTTCGTGAGTGGCTTGCAGGCGGAGCTGTATGACGTGGCCACCGGCCGCTGGGAGAAGGCGGGCTTCGCGGGGGGCGCGGCGGGGACGCATCGACAGGGGCACACCGTGACGTTGCTGCCGGACGGGCGCGTGCTGGTGGTGGGCGGTGGCACCGCGCGCGCGTCGAGCACGGCCGAGGTGTACGACGCGCTGACGGGCCTGTGGACGCTGGTGGCGTCGCCGTCGGTGCCGCGCGAGCACCATGCCGCGGTGGTGACGCCGGAGGGCCAGGTGCTGGTGCTGGGCGGCGAGCACTTCACGTCGGGCGCGCTCTCGTCGGTGGAGCGCTTCGACCCGATGACGGGCCAGTGGGTGTCCGCTCCCACGCTGACGGAGCCTCGGGGCCTGCCGGGCGCGCTGCCGCTGCGCGACGGCTCGGTGCTGCTCGTGGGCGGTGCCAACGAGGTGGAGGGCATGCTCGACTCCAGCGAGAAGTACCAGCCCACGGGCTGCGTCCCGGCGACGTGCGAGTCGCGGGAGGACGCGTGCGGCGCGGTGCCGGACGGCTGCGGTGGGATGCTCGAGTGCTCCCCCTGCGTCGTCGAGGGGTGTGACGCCCAGCAGTGTCGCGCCGAGGGACTGACGCTGCGCTGAGCGGAGCCCTCCGTATTGCGGGTGACAGTGCCGCCGATTCCCGCTCAGATGCGGTCATGCGTTGGCTCCTGTTCGCGATGTCCCTGGCGTGGCTCGGTTGTGGCGATGACGTCTCGGAGCCTTCCTTCGCCGAGTGGGCCGGTCGCGCCGCCACCGGGCAGTGTGCCCACTCGGTGGCGTGCCTGGGCGACACGCGCGCCCAGGAGGTCTGCAACGACGAGGTCTACGCGAGCTACATGCGGGTGGAGCCGGTGCTGGATTCGGGCTCGGGCGCGAAGGCCGGCTGCGTGCGGTGCATGCGCATCCGGATGGAGGTGATGCACGCGTCACAGTCCAACCAGTGCCAGCCCCTGGACACGGCGCGCATCGACGCGGCCTGTGGGCCCGAGCAGCAGGCCTGCGCCGGCGCACCCTGACTTTCGTGCGTGAGGCCCGTGCCGCATCGCGCCAGCCCATCCCCCGCGCGAAACCTCCTGTGACTGTCTGAGCACCACCCGCGCGGAAAGCCTCGCAAGCCGCGAAGCCCCCGCCCTCGCGCACGTCACCGAGCCCAAGACGCCCCCGTCCGCGCATGCCAGACTGCGCGCCCATGCGAACCCGCCTCCGTCTCCTCGCACCGCTCATGCTGAGCACCGCATGTGCTTCCGTCTCCTCGCAGTCTCCGGACGCCACCGCCGCGGCGACAGCGAAGGCCTCCGCGCCAGAGCGTCCCTTCGGCACCCTGCGTGAGCAGGCCGAGCGTCAGCAGACCTGGCTGCGCGAGCGCATGGACACGGCGCTCCCCCAGCTCATGCGCACGTACGGCATCGAGATGTGGGTCGTCCCCATGCGCGAGTACAATGAGGACCCCGTCTTCAAGGCGCTCGTGTCGCCCACCACGTTCGCCGCGCGCCGCCGCACCATCTACGTGTTCCATGACCTGGGCCCGGAGAAGGGCGTGGAGCGCCTGGCCCTCGGCGGTGGACCGCAGGGCGGTGTCTATGTTCCGCGTCGCGCCCAGCAGCAGGTGACCCACGGCGGAGAGGGCCTGCGCCAGGCGGAGCTGTGGGGGCCGGACCAGTGGCTGGTGCTCAAGCAGGTGCTGGAGGAGCGCCAGCCCAAGAGCATCGCGCTCGACGTCTCCCGCACGTTCGCCTTCGCCGACGGCCTCTCCCATGGCGAGTACGAGGGCATGGCCCAGGCGCTCGGCCCCGACTGGGTGAGGCGCTTCAAGCCCGCGGAAGGCCTGCCCGTGGACCTGCTCGCGTGGCGCATCCCCGACGAGGTGCGCTTCTACGAGGACGAGACGAAGCTCGCCTGGAACATCATCGAGACGGCCTTCTCCCACCAGGTCATCACCCCCGGCGTCACCCGCATCTCCGACGTGGAATGGTGGATGCGCCAGCGCCTGGCGGACCTGGGCCTCGACACCTGGTTCCAGCCGTCCGTGGACGTCCAGCGTCAGGGCGTCACCGAGGAGCAGCTCGGCGAGGACCCCGTCATCCAGCGCGGCGATGTGCTCCATTGCGACTACGGCGTCACCGCCCTGCGGCTCAACACCGACACCCAGCACATGGGCTACGTGCTGCGCGAGGGCGAGACGGACGTGCCCGCCGGCCTGAAGGCCGCGCTCAAGACGTCCAACCGCCTGCAGGACATCGTCTTCGAGGAGCTGCGCCCCGGTCGCACCGGCAACGAGGTCCTCAAGAGCTCCCGTCAGCGCATGGCGTCCGAGAGCATCGACGGCACCATCTACTCACACCCCATTGGCCTGCACGGCCACGGCGCGGGCGCCATGGTGGGCCTGTGGGACCGGCAGGAGGGCGTGCCCGGCAACGGCGACCACAAGGTCATGGCGAACATGTGGTACTCGATTGAACTCCAGGCGACGAGCCCCGTGCCCGAGTGGAACAACCAGCGCGTGCGCTCCGCCCAGGAAGAGGACATCACCATCGACGCGGAAGGCCGCGTGCACTGGGCCTGGAAGCGCCAGACGGAGTTCCACCTGGTGCGCTGAAGCGGCTCGCGGGTTCCCGCCCTCTAGAAGGACGCGGGAGCCCGGTGCCAGCGCCTCAGCGCGGCGTGCCCGTCAGCGACTTCAAGAGCTCCACCAGCGCGCGCTTCTCCGCGTCCGTCAGCTCCAGCGGGACGATGGTGACGGTGCGCTTGCCGGTGAAGCTTCCCTCCGGGTTGCCGCCGTCGTTGTAGAAGTCGACGACCTCCTCCAGCGTGGCCTGCGCGCCCGTGTGCATGTACGGCGCCGTCAGCGCCACGTTGCGCAACGACGGCGTGCGGAACGCCCCGTCCAGCTCCTCCTGCTTCGCCTGCGTGCGCAGCGTGCGCAGCCGCATCGCGTCCGTGCCGTTCGGGTCGTCGCTGTACCTGCTCGCCGTGTTGAACTCCCAGTCCAGCAGTTGGGGGAGCACCGCCCACTGTCCCCCCGCGCCCGGCCCACGGTCCTCCAGGCCCACGTTGTGGAACAGCTCGTCCGTCAGCGAGGGCCCCTTGTGGCAGACGACGCACTGGCCCTTGCGCACGAAGGTCTTCAGCCCCAGGAACGCCGGGTCGCTCTCCGCCGTGCCTGCCTCCGCCGCGGCGATGAAGCGCTTCACGTCCGTGTCGAAGGGCGCGTCCACCTGCATCAGCACCCGCTCGTACGCCGCCATCACCTTGCCCACGTTGGCCATCAGCACCGGCGCGGCCACGCCCGAGGGCTCCACGCCGAAGAGCGCCTGGTAGCGCGTCCGGTAGGACTCCTCCGCCACCAGCCGCGCCCGCACGACTTCCGCGTCCGAGTCCATCTCCACCGGATTCGTCAGCGGCAGAATCGCTTGAGCCCAGAGCGAGTCCGCCCGCCCGTCCCACATGAACCAGCGGTTGTGCCGCACGTTCAGCACCGTGGGCGGGTTGCGCTCCGTCCGCTGTCCGCCACAGCCCTCGGCCGTCGCCGTCTCCACCGTGCGGCCGTCTCCGGAGTGGCAGCTGTCGCAGGACACGGTGCCGCAGCGGGACAGGCCCGTGTCCTTGAACAAGTCATGCCCCAGCTCCTGGGCCACCTGCATGCCGTCCACCTTGTTGGTGGCGTCCAGGCGCGGGTGGCTCGACAGCGAGTGCAGGCTGCGAAGCTGGTCCAGCTCGTCGAGCGTGGGGAAGGGCTCTTCCGACTCACACGCCAGGCCCAGCCCGCTCAGGCAGAGGGCCAGCGCGGCGGTGCGCCAGTTGCTTGGAATCTTCACCGGGTCGTCCTTCGCATCCCTCGCGGCCCGGTTCACTCCGGTACCTCGTGCCGCCCCGCGGGCGGTCTGCCGAGAGCTTCGCGCCCCTCCGCGCGCGAATCAATCCGGAATTCCTGGACGTCCCGGGGTCGCCCGGCCCCTCCGCTCCCGACATGAGCGAAGGGGGGACGTGACGACGACTTCAGGCGCCGCAGCTCACCGTGAAGTCCTTCGTGCCGGTGCCGTAGTTCACCATCTTGATGGTGGACGGCTCCGGGGTGATGGTGGGCGCGGACCCGTTGTCGCACTTCAGCCCGGACTCGGGCGCCGCGCTGATTTGAAGGTCGGTGTTGCTCGGCACGCCGGAGATGGTGAACGAGCAGCGGTTGCCACGGCTCGACTTCACCATGGCCTTGCCCAGCGCGTCCGAGGGCTTCGCGGCGTGAGCGACCACGACGCGCAGCTGGTCACACGGGTTGCCCGCCTGCGCGAGCCCGCTCTCCGGCAGCTTGATGACGCCGGCGACGGTGGCGTTGCCCTGGCTTCCACCAGCGCCTCCCGTGGTGGCGCAACCAGTGGCGGCAAGCATCAGGGCGGCAACGGCGATGCGATACATGAAAATCCTCACTTCTTGGGGGAAAGAGAAGGCGGCTCGTTTGCCGCACAGGCGACCTACGTCGCGCGCTCACTACAATTGCGACGAGATTTCATTCCACCCATTCCCCTCACACGGAATGTGACGGGTTTTCTGCAAATCCCCTGGAGTTCCGTGTGGTTCCGGACGCCTTGTCTCCGATGTCCATGACTCGGAGTGGGGCGCCATGAGTCCAGTTCATCGGTCGAATCAAAGGCAGACATACCGCGCTGCGCCGGGTTGATTGGACGTCCCATGAGCGAACGGGAATCCCATGTTTGGGAATGCGGGGGATGCAAGTCCTGTCGCGGAGCGTGCGGCCGGGAAGCAGGACTGTTGGCTGCTGCCGGACACTCGCCGCGCCCCCACGGTGAAGGGCGCGAGAGGAGACGCGCATGTCGATTCAGAAACAGGAAGCGACGCAGTCGTGGTCGGGGCTGGGGGTGGGCACGGACCGGAAGTCCTTCATGGACGCGGTATCCGCGCAGCTCCCGGACTTCGTGGCGGAGCAGGCGGCGGAGGCGGTGTTCTGTGGGTTGGCGGAGCTCTTGTCCGACGGGCTGATGCGGCAGTTGCGCGAGCAGCTTCCCGAGGATTTGAGAGGGCTCGTGGATGCGTGCCCCCGCCATCCGGACGGCACGCGCGGGAAGGTGGACCGTGACGACTTCTATCTCCGGATATCCAACCACCTGAACGCCGAGCCGGAGAACGTGCGCCTGGTGCTGCACGGCGTCTTCGCGGCGCTGCGCACGCAGGTGACGGAGCAGGAGGCGGACAAAATCGAGAGCCAGCTGCCCCGCTGGCTCCAGGGCACGTGGTCCGCGTCGCGCCTGGGCATCGACCGGCCTTCTTGAGTCTTTGGCAAGGGGTGTTCGTCCATGGGACGCATGAGGCGTCCGGACCCGATGCGGTGGTCCGGACGCCTCTTCACGTCGTGCCGGCTGCTAGTAGGTGCCGCCCAGCTGGAGCATCCCCATGTAGCGGCCGTCCAGGGCGTTGGGCGTCGCGGAGGTGGGCGCGAAGTCCTGGTCGAAGAGGAAGTTGTAGCTGACGCGCGCGTCGGCGGTGATGAGCTTGCCAATCTGGTAGCGCAGGCCCAGGCCCGCCGGCACATAGCCGCTGGTGTCGTCGCGGAAGCCGAACTGGCGGCCCACCTCGTCGTGGCGGATGTTGTAGTCGTCGATGCCCAGGCCCGTCACCGCGTAGGGCTGGAGCCGCGTGTCGGTGAAGTTGCCGATGACGAGCGCCTGGCCGCCGTTGCGAGCCACGTCCGGGCCATCGCCCAGGCCGCCCGCCCGGCCGTTCCCGTCGACGTCCACGTTGTTGAGGCTGCCGTTGTAGCCCAGCTCCACCGCCAGGAACTCCATGGGCCGGTAGCCGATGGCGGCGCCGTACGTGAAGCCCGCGTCGAGCCGGGGCGCCAGCTGTCCGGTGTAGCCCTCCGCGCCGCCGCCAAGCTGCGCGTACAGGCCGGTATTGGCGTGCTTCTTCGTGGACTTCTTCTTCGTGGACTCCTCGACCTGGACTGGCTCCAGGTTGCTGGGGGCCCGCTCCGCGCTGGGCCGGTAGTCCTCCTGGGCTCCCACGGCGCATCCCCACAGCGCCGCCACACATCCCGCGATACGCACGAATGCCTTCATGTCGGACTCCTTTCCGAGCGTCCGGAAGGCAACGTGGAGTCCGCGGCCCCTCCCGGCAATGTTCCCGGGGGCCGCGCCCTCCGCCCGTCCTCTCCTCGGCGGGGCGGTGGACACGTCGTCTCGTCGTCCTTCCCACCCCGGAGGGTGGGGCAGGCGCGCGGAAGGCTCAGGGCAGGGGGCCGATGAGCGCCTCCATCGCCCGCCGGGCCTGCACCAGCCCGTGGCCGTACTGCTCGTCGAAGCCGCCGGCGCCCAGGTCCTTCGCGCTGCTCAGGAGCGCCGCCTTCACCTCGGCGGGCGTGGCGTTGGGACGCGCGCTGAACAGGAGCGCGGCGACGCCGCTGACATACGGCGTGGCCATGGAGGTGCCGGACATGTACGCGTAGTCCGCCGGATGCAGGCTGAGCTTCGCGGTGGCGCCCATCTGCCGCTCCATCAGCGTGCTGGCCGCCTGGGTGATGGTGACGGCGGGCACCCAGTGTCCGCGCTGCGGCACCGAGAGGATTTCCGCGCCACCCTCCATCAGCTCGCTGGCGAAGATGACCGCGCGCGCGCCCTGCATCATCACGTTGACGATGGCCTTGTCGGGCCGCACGTAGGGGCTCGGGTGCACGTAGGCGACGAAGCCGCGGCAGGTGCTGTTCTCGCCGCACGAGTCCAGCCCCTTGCCGTCACCGCAGTCCACCAGCGAGCCGCCGGTGTCTCCGGTGGGCGCATACAGCAGCGAGCGCGACGTGGGCCGGTTGCCTCCCACCTCCAGCGCGGACAGCGAGCCCCGCCCCTGCGGGAAGGTGGACAGCACGTCCACGCCCGGGGCCATCAGCGCCAGGCCCTCTCCATAGGAGGAGAACACCGCGCGCTTGTCCTGGTTGTCCAGCGCGCCCACCGCGAGCACGGACGGGTCCGACGCCGGATAGGACACCAGGCCCTGCGCCTCGTTGCCGGCCGCCGCCACCACCAGCATCCCGCCGTCCAGCGCCGCCTTGAACGAGTCCTGCGTGGTGAGCGTGCCCAGGCCGCCTCCCAGCGACAGCGAGGCCACCTTCGCGCCTTCGCCCAGGCAGTACTCCAGCGCCTTCATCACCAGGCTCATGTGGGTGCGGCCTTCCAAATCCAGCACCCGGGCGATGACGAGCTGCGCTCCGGGCGCCACACCCATCAGCCCGCGCTCGTCCAGCACCGGCCCGCCCTGGCCGCCCAGGCCCGGCCGCGCGGCGATGATGCCCGCCACGTGCGTGCCATGGCCGGAGCCCCACCGGCCCTCGAGGCTGTCGCTGGGCGTGTCGTCCCCCTCCAGGAAGTCCCGGGCCGCCACCACCGCGTCCCGCAGCTCCGGGTGGTCCAGGTCCATGCCGCTGTCGATGACGCACACCTTCACGCCCGCGCCCGTCACGGCCCCCGGGTCCAACACGCCATCCGAGTCCCGGTCCCAGACCTCGGGCGCCTGCACCCGGCGCAGCTCGGGGGTGTACTCCGAGGTGGCGCTCGTGCCCGCGAGGACTCCCGCCAGCGCCAGCGCCGACGGCAGGGAGGGCCCCAGCGAGTGCAGCTCCCCATCCGGCTCGATGCTCTCCACCAGCGGATCCAACGCCAGCTCGCGCTTCTCCTCGGGCGTCACGCGCGCGGCCACCGCCGGCACGTTCTTGAACGTCGCCGTCACCAGCCCGCCCCACTGGCGCACCTTGCCCGCGGTCCCCTCGCCCTGGGTCCGGTAGCGGATGATGACCGGCTCGCGTCCGTCACCGTCCGTCGTCGTCCGGTTCGCGACCTTCCCCTGCGGCTGTCCTGGAAGCATGCCCGCGGTGATGCCCGGGCAGACGTTCTGCTGGGCATCCCGCTCGGAGGACTCGTCCGGCATGCAGGCCGACAGGGTCAACAGCCCCATGACTCCCCAGCGCTTCATGAGCCACTTCCTTCCGTCACCACCCGGGCGACTTCGCGGTGCCAGGCCGAAGGGCTTCCAGCCGGACGACCCCATCTGTCCCCAGGAAGTGCATCCCCCTTCCGAGCGGCAACGGCCGTGCCGGGCGCGCGGCGGCGGGAGGTGCGCGGGTTCACATCCTGTGTGGCCCGCCTGTCTCAAACTGGCCGTCGTCCCGAGGCCGAGCTGGGGGCTGTTGTCCCGAAACCCGCTCTTCCCGCCCACTTCGACGGAGACGGGGCCGGGACCGCCGCGCCGAGGCGCTCAACGAAGCCCGGGCTCGCGCGTACCGCGGCGCGCGGCGATTTCACTCACCGTTGTGCCCCACCGGTCTGACATGCTGGCTGGGGCCGTTGAAGGGATGTTCCGGGGGCGTACGGTGTCGGACAGACGCGAGAAGGGTGCTCGGCAGCTTGATTCCGTGTGTGTCCGGGTGCTTCGCTGCCAGGAGAAGCCATGAGCACCGCACCTACAGAGTCCTCCCGTTTCCTCGGGCGCTATGAGCTCGTCCACCCCCTGGGCCAGGGCGGCATGGGCGAGGTGTTCCTGGCGAAGATCAGCGGCGCGGCCGGCTTCGAGAAGCCGTGCATCGTCAAGACCATCCTCCCCACGCTGCTGAAGGACCGGCAGTTCCTGGACCGCTTCCACCACGAGGCCAAGGTGCTGGTGCACCTGGTCCACTCGTCCATCGCCCAGGTGTACGACATGGGGGAGGCGGACGGGACGTACTACATGGCGCTGGAGTACGTGGCCGGCGTGGACCTGGCGTACCTGCTGGAGCAGGCGCGGCTGCAGGGCGCGCAGGTGCCGGTGCCGGTGGCGCTGTTCCTGGGTCAGCGCATGGCGGAGGGCCTGGGCTACGCGCACCGCAAGGTGGGGCCAGATGGCGCGCCGCTGGGCATCGTCCACCGCGACGTGTCGCCCCATAACGTCATGGTGTCGTACGAGGGCGAGGTCAAGGTCATCGACTTCGGCCTGGCCAAGTCCGCGGCGCGCAGCAAGTACACCCTGCCCGCCACGGTGATGGGGAAGCTGGGCTACATGTCGCCGGAGCAGGTGCGCGCGGAGGCGCTGGACCACCGCAGCGACATCTACTCGTGCGCGGTGGTGCTGTGGGAGATGCTGGCCGGCCGCTCGCTCATCCCCCACGGGACGGTGGGCGAGATGATGGCGGCCATGTCGCAGCCCAACATTCCGCCGCTGACGGGGCTGCGTGGAGATTTGGATGCGACGCTGGACGCCGTCGTGCGCCGCGCGCTGACCATCAAGCCGGATGAACGCTACTCGCGCGCGGACGAGCTGGCGCGGGCGCTCAATGGAGAGCTGGTGCGCTCCGGCGCGTCCGTGGGCGCCGAGGAAGTGGGCCACTTCGTGCGCGCCCTGTGCCCGGAGGCCTTCGCCGCGCAGCGACAGCTCATCTCCAAGGTGACGTCGTCCGGAAGCCACCACCGCACGCCCACGCCGATGCCCATGCTTGCGGGTGGCACGGGCACGGGCGCGTTCGGTACGGGGCCGCAGGCCGCTCCGGAGGACACCGCGCCGTCGGGCTTCGAGCCGACGATGATGCGCGCGCCGACGGAGACTCCCGCTGCTGCTCCTTCGCACGAGCGGCGCGTGGCCGGCATGGCCCGGCGGGATGTTCCCTCCGCCGACGACGCGATGGGCAATGACGCCACCACCCTGCGTCCCGGCACCGGGGCTGGTGCCGTCGCGGGCGGGGCCCTGGTGGCCGCGGCCTCCGCGAGCGCCGCGTCTTCGGGGCCCGTGAACCCGTCACCCGCCAAGGTCGTGGTGCAGGAGTCGGTGGTCCAGGCGCCGCAAGCGTCCTCCTCGGGGCCGGTGGCGCAGGTGGCCCCGGTGTCGACGGCGTCCGTCTCCCAGTCCTCGAGCGATGTGGCCACCCGGCCCGCTTCCTCCCGGAAGAAGACGGCGACGATGCTCGTCATCGCGCTCACGGTGTTGCTGCTGATGGTGGGCACGGCGGTGACGACGGCCCACTTCGTCAAGGGTCCGGGCGGCTCCGAGGCCCCCACGCCTCCGCCTGCCGTCACCACGAGCCCGCCGCCT
This sequence comes from Myxococcus eversor, assembly GCF_010894455.1. Lineage (GTDB taxonomy): Bacteria > Myxococcota > Myxococcia > Myxococcales > Myxococcaceae > Myxococcus > Myxococcus eversor. Next base: position 169,022 of record NZ_JAAIXY010000008.1, read on the forward strand.
CCCAACCCGGACACGAAGCCCGCTCCGCCAGACAAGAAGCCCACTCCGCCGACCACCGCGGAGACGCGGCCCGTACCTCCGCCCCCCGACAAGCCGGCGCCCAAGCCGGAGCCGGAGAAGGTGGCCATCCGGGAGACGGTGAAGCCCAAGCCGCCCGCGACGAAGCCGCCCCCCAAGCCCGCTCCGGAGCCCGAGCCCGTGGCCGTCGTCGTGGCGCCCAAGCCCGCGCCCGAGAAGGGCGTCACCTATGTTTCGGTTTCAGAGGCGCTGCCCTTGAAGAGCGACGGGACGGGCCCCTTCGTCTCGGGCCCCCACATCAAGAAGTTGCTGGCGGACGACAAGCTCCGGGTCGTGGGTCTCCCCAGGAGCGACGGGCGGCGAGAGTTGCTCGGCTACGCCATCGTGGGCAGCAGGAGTGGGCCGAAGGTCTGGTTGAAGTTCGATGCGAAGGTCAGGCAGGTCATTGCCCCCAAGGACCTCAAGAGCACCAAGGCCTTGTACTTCGTCGCGATGCCGGACTCCGGCAACCAGAGCAGCCAGGGCAACGAGTTAGAGGCATACCCCGATGCGGAACCCGACCCAGCCGGGCCAGCGTCCGCCGCCGCTCCGCCGATGATTGCTCCGCCCAAGGTCCTCAAGGGCGTCGTGAGGATGGCGGGCGCCGTCGGACCGTTCGGAGGAGACGATGTGTCGGTCCGCAACACCGACGACTTCACCTGGACCAACTGCACCGTGGTGAAGGACGGCCGCCAGCGGGGCAGGCTGGGCATCCTGCTTCCCGGCAAGGAGCGGACCGTGAAGAGTTTCTCGAAGCACGCCGAGCGCTTCGTCGAGAAGGGCAAGGTGGGCGTGTTCTGCGAAGAGGGCGAGTTCATCACCCAGCCGCAGTGACGCCCCCGGCGCTCCGGCTCACGGCTTCGCGAGTCGCTCCGAGGCCACCGGACAGTCCGCCACGACGGCGCGCACGTCCTCATGGCCTGAGCTCGCCTCGCGCACCGCGCGGTTCAGGGACGAGCGGCACTCCCACGTCATGTCCCGCGTGCCGTGGCAGCAGTGCCAGCCCGTCAACGTCCGCCCCAGGTACTTGAGCGTCTCCGCGCGCGTGGGCGTGACGAGCAGCCACACCGCTCCCACGAGCACCGCCAGCCAGGGCAACTGCGAGGCCAGGCCCTTCAGCCGGTTCCCCACGCCCGCCGTCACCGGCTCCGCATAGAGCCCGAGCATCGTGTCGAAGGGCCGGCGTTGCAGCACGGGCGCCACCAGCAGGTCCACCGGCGTGGTGAAGCCCCGGACGAGCCCCCGCTGCGCACCCGGCGCGTTTCCGTTGTGCACCAGCCACACGCCCGTGAGCTGTCGCCACAGCGTCCGTCCCCAAATCCCACCCACCACGGACCCTGCGAGCCAGGCGAGGACCATGGCCAGCACCATCGCCCCCGGCGTCCGCTCGTGCTCCATCGCCCGCAGCGCGGCCCAGCCCACCAGGGCCGCCGTCGCCACATCCAGCACGTCCGCGGCCCACAACCGCCACTGGTACCGCGCCTCGGTGCTCACCGTGTCCGTCGAGAACAACGCCCCGTCGCTCATCCACCCTCGCTCTTCGGCGCGCGGAGCATAGACGCTCCCAGCCCCCGGGGTGGCATGCACCTTCGTCCACCGCCTGGACTTCGTCCGGAAAGCCACCGCGACAGCAGGCGGGCTCGGCGTGTTTCATGGCTCGGCGCCGGGCGGGAGGACAGGCGCCCAGGGGCTGCCCTGGGGCGACCGCGGGACGTGACTGCTGTCTGTTTCCCGCAGTGGCGCGAGCCACGGGTGGCTCCCATCTTGGTTTCAGCGCGATGCGGCGAGACCCCACCCACCACCGGGGTCTTGAAGCGAGGAGCGCCAGGGCCATGGCCCCGGTTCCCCGGGAGCACGGCTCTTGGGTGCCGGCGGTGGTGGCGTACGAGGCGACAGCGGCGGGGGGGAGTTTGGGAGTCGTGGGGGGGCAGGTCGTCCCCCGCCGCTGTCGCCGAGGCCGTTAACGGCCAACGTTCCACTGTGGGTGAATGCCGGAGGTTTGGCCTCGCGGGCGTTTCTGCCGGACACTGGGGGACGTCATGTCCATCCCGAGGCATCGGGCCCGCGTTTTCTGGCGTGGGCTCATGGGGCTCATCCTGCTGGCCGGGTTCGTCCTGGCGCGGCCGGGCCTCGCCTTGGACCCGCAGCGCTGGGTGTCCCAGTACAGCCAGGACTCGTGGCGCAGCGACGACGGGCTTCCGCAGAACAGCCTGCTGGCGCTCGCGCAGACGCGAGACGGCTACGTGTGGCTCGGCACGTGGGAGGGCCTGGTGCGCTTCGACGGCGCGCGCTTCGTCGTCTTCGACAAGCGCAACACGCCGGAGCTGCGCAACCACACCATCAAGGCGCTCGTGGAGGATGCCTCCGGCGTGCTGTGGGTGGGCACGGACCAGGGGCTGGTGTCCTACGCGGACGGCCGCTTCGAGCGCGCCCCCGGTGCCTCCGCGCCGCTGGAGGGCGTGCGCGTCGAGGAGCTGCTCGTCGGCGAAGGCTCGCTCTGGGTGGGCACCACCGGGGGACTCTGGCAGGTGCCGCTGGGCGAAGGCGTGGCGCGTCAGTACACGGAGGCCGACGGTCTGCCGGGCTCCTTCATCACCGCGCTGGCGCGGGCGGGCGGTGACAACCGGCTGTGGGTGGGCACCAAGGCGGGCCTGGCGTTGCTGGAGGGCGGGCAGGTGCGGCGCACTCCCTTCCCCGTCCCGGGCCCCGATGAGCGCCCGGAGGTCACCGCGCTCTTCCAGGACGTCGCCGGCACGCTGTGGATGGGGACGGAGACGGGGCTCGTCTCGTGGAATGGCGTGGTGGCCAGGCGCTTCACGACGGCGGACGGGCTGCCGGCCACCGTCACCGCGCTCCTGGCGGACAGCCAGGGCAACCTCTGGGTGGGTTCGCGGCGCGGAGGGCTGGTGCGGCGGGAGGTCGACGGCTTCAGCTCACCGCTGCACGGCGCGGGGCTCGCGGACGCGGAGGTCCTGTCGCTGCTCGAGGACCGCGACGGGGCGCTGTGGGTGGGCACCTATTCGGGGCTGTTCCGCCTGCGCGACGGCCCGTTCGCCACGTACGGCATCCCCGAGGGGCTGAACAACGAGACGGTCAGCACGGTGCTGGAGGACAAGCGCGGCACGGTGTGGCTGGGCACGGTGGGCGGCGGGTTGTTCTACCTGCGCGACGGGCGCATCCACCGCATGGAGGACTTCGAGGGAGGCACGGACCCGGTCATCACCGCGCTGCACGAGGCGCCGGACGGCACGCTGTGGGTGGGCTCCAAGGCGGGCGCGTTCCGCTACGACGGGCAGCGCTTCGCGAAGTCGTCGCGGGTGCAGGGGCTGCCGGACCACGTGGTGACGTCCATCCTGGTGGACTCGCGCGGGACGCAGTGGTTCGGCACGCGGCAGGGGCTGGCGCGCGTTCGCGGTGACGACGTCACGGTGTTCGGCACGAAGCAGGGGCTGTCGGCCGAGCCCATCATCGTCATGGCCGAGGACGCGACGGGCGCGGTGTGGCTGGGCTCCGAGGGCGGGCTGTGGCGCATCGAGGAGGGCAAGGGCCCCCAGCGCTTCACGTTGAAGGACGGGCTGCCCGGCGAGGTGGTGCTGGCGCTGCTGGCGGACGCGGACGGCACGGTGTGGGTGGGCACGGAGACGGGGCTGGGGCGGTGGAAGGAGGGCGAGTGGACGCGCTACTCGGTGTCGCAGCACGGGCTCTACGACGACGCGGTGTTCAGCATCGTCCCGGACGGGGACGGCCACCTGTGGATGAGCAGCAACAAGGGCGTGTCCCGGGTGTCGCTGCGCGAATTGGAGGAGGTGGCGGACGGGCGCCGCTCGCGGCTGGCGGTGATGGGGTTCGACCAGACTGACGGCATGCGCACCGCGGAGTGCAACGGGAACACGCAGCCGTCGGGGTGGCGGGGCAGGGACGGGCGGCTGTGGTTCACCACCATCCAGGGCGCCATCGTCGTGGACCCGGTGCGGGTGCGCGCGAGCCGCCAGCCGCCCGAGGTGCGCATCGAGGAAGTGAGGGTGCAGGGCCAGCTGGTGCCGGTGGCGGGCCCGGTGGAGTTGCGGCCGGATGGCTCGCGACTGGACATCCGCTTCACGGCCTTCACGCCGGGGGACGCGGTGCGGCTGCCGTTCCGCTACCGGCTGGTGGGGCACGACGACGGCTGGGTGCGCGCGGAGATTCGCCGGGCGATGTACACGGGGCTGCGGCCCGGTCGCTATCGCTTCGAGGTGCAGGCGGAGGGCCGGGACGGCGGCTGGACGGAGCCGGTGTCGCTGGACGTGCTGCTGGAGCCGAGCCTGTGGCAGCGCACGGACTTCTGGGTGTTGTTCGTGCTGGGGCTGGGGATGCTGGGCGTCAGCGTGTACCTGCTGCGGGTGGGGCAGTTGAAGGCGCGCGAGCGGTGGCTGGAGGCGCGCGTGCAGGAGCGAACGCGGGAGCTGGCGCGGGCGAACGAGGAGCTGGAGTCGAACGTGCGCACGCTGCGGCAGACGCAGGCGCAGCTCGTCCAGGCGGGGAGGATGGCGGCGGTGGGGCAGCTCGCCGCGGGCGTGGGCCACGAAATCAACAACCCGCTGGCGTACATCGTGTCGAACCTGGAGCACGCGAGCGAGGAGTCGGACGCGCTCGCGAAGGAGCTGGGAGAGGCGAGGAACGCGGGGACGCGACTGCGCGAGGTGGGGCAGGCGCTGCGCGAGGCGTTGCATGGCGCCAACCGGGTGCGCCGCATCGTCCGCGACTTGAAGACCTTCTCCCGGCCGGACGACGAGAAGCAGGGGCCGGTGGAGCTGGGCGCGGTGCTCGACTCGGCGGTGAAAATCGCCATGGGCGAGCTGCGTCCGCGCGCGAAGGTGGTGCGCGACTACGGCGACGTGACGTGGGTGGAGGGCAACGAGGCGCGGCTGGCGCAGGTGTTCCTCAACCTGCTCATCAACGCGGCGCAGGCGTTGCCGGAGGGGCGGGCGGAGGAGAACGAGGTGCGTCTGGTGACGCGCGGCGGGCCGGACGGGTGGGTGATGGCGGAGGTGCGCGACACGGGGAGCGGGATTTCGCCGGAGTCGCTCGGGCGCATCTTCGACCCGTTCTACACGACGAAGCCGGTGGGCGTGGGCACGGGGCTGGGGTTGTCGTTGTGCCACGCGTACGTGACGGCGATGGGCGGCACCATCTCCGTGGAGAGCGAGCTGGGCAAGGGCTCCGTGTTCCGGGTGGCGCTGCGCCGCGCGAGGGACGCGGCGGTGACAGCGGAGGCACGAGCGAGGGCGCGAGACGCGCTGACCGATTCCTCCCCGGGCCTGAGGCACGTGACGGAGCGGGACTCCTCGCCCTCGGGCTTTCCGACCATCTCTGACTCTCGGCCCATGTCGGAGCGGGACACCTCTCCGCTGGGCTACCCGACGGTGCACGTGAGGCCCGCGGCGGAGCGGCCCGCGTCGCCCATCAGCGCGCCGACCCGGTGGGAGCCGCCGCCCGAAGGCAGGTTGGTGACGGAGCGTCCGGCCGCCTCCATTGGCGCGCAGCCCTCCGGCGCCGCCCTTCCTCTTCTTACGGCCGCGAGCACCGCGCGAGCTCCGGGTCCACCATCCTCCTCCGAGACACCGGGCCCCGAGGCGCGCGCCCCCCGCGTGGACAGCTCCGCGTTGGAGTCCGTGGCCCGGAGGTCCGAGCCGGTGGGTGACGCGGGCGTGCCGCCGGGGACGAGCGCGGTGGTGACGGATGCCCCGCGAGTGGAGAGCCCGCCGCCTCCGGTGCGGGGGCGGGTGCTGGTGGTGGACGACGATGCCCTGGTGAGCGGGGCCATCCGTCGCACGCTGGCGCGAGAGAACGACGTGGACGTGGTGGTGAGCGCGCGGCAGGCCCTGGAGCGGCTGAATGGGCCCGAGCCCCTGCGCTACGACGTGGTGCTGTGCGACTTGATGATGCCGGAGATGACGGGGATGGACCTCTACGAGGCCCTCGTGCGCACCGCGCCCGACGTGGCGGAGCGGATGGTCTTCATCACCGGCGGGGCCTTCACGCCGACGGCGCGCAATTTCCTGGAGCGGGTGGAGAACCCGCGCGTGGAGAAGCCCTTCGACCCGGAGGCCCTGAGAGGGGTCGTCCGGGCCGAGGTGGCCCGAGCGCGCCTGGTTACAAGTCCAGCACCAACCGCTTGGAGCGAGCGCGCGACACGCAGATGAGCATGCGCTCGTCTCCGGCGGGCTCCTGCTGGAAGAAGGTGTCGCGGTGCTCGGGCTGTCCCTCGCAGACGCGGGTGACGCAGGTGCCGCAGGAGCCGGCCTCGCAGTCGCTGTCCACGCGCACGCCATTGCGACGCAGCACGTTGAGCACCGACTGCCCCTTGGGCACGCTGAGCACCTGCCCCGTGCTGCGGATGGTCACCTCGAAGTCGGAGTCCTCCTTGCCCAGGGCCGCGCCATTGCCCTCGGCGCCGAAGGACTCGAAGTGGACCTTCTCCCAGGGCCAGCGGTGCTTCGTGGACGCCTCGCGCACGGCCTTCATCAGGCCCGCGGGGCCGCAGCAGTACAGCCGCGTGCCCGGCCCGCGCGTGGCGAGCAGCCCCGACACATCCAGCCCCTTGTCCGGGTCTCCACCGTCGAAGTGGAAGCGCACCCGGTCCGCGAACGGAGATGCGGACAAGAGCTCGCGGAACGCGGCGCGCTCGGGGGTGCGGACGCAGTAGTACAGGACGTAGTTCGCGCCGGTCCGCTGGAGCTGGCGCGCCATGGCCAGCAGCGGGGTGATGCCGATGCCGCCCGCCACCAGCACGTAGCTGCGCGCGAACAGCAGGGGGAAGTCATTGCGCGGGGGGCTCACCACCAGCACGTCGCCTTCCCGCACGCGCTCGTGCATGGCACGTGAGCCGCCGCGACCTCGCGCGTCCTTCTGCACGGCGATGACGTAGCGGTGCGTCTCCTCCGCGTCGTTGCAGAGCGAGTACGAGCGCAGCACGGAGTCCTTGCCGGGGACGCGCACGTCCAGGTGGGCGCCGGGTTCGAACGGGGGCAGCGCTCCGCCTTCCTCCGCGACCAGCTCGTACGACAGGACGTCCTCGGCCTCGCTTGAAATCCGGGCCACGCGCACGCGCTGAGCATCATTCATCAAGGTGTTCACTGCGTCCCCTCTCCCCATCCCGCGACCGCGATGAACCCATCACCCATCACGACGAGACGAGATTGGTCAGGGGTGGTTCCGCGTGGGATTGAACCAGGGGGCGGTCGGTGCGTTGCTTCCCCGACGGTGGTCGGACCTCGAGGGTCGCGTCGGTGTCACCCAGGGAGCGCCGCTTCCTGCTCCGGGCGACATGTTCTCCTGTCAGAGGGCTAGAAACTTCCCACAGGTCCCCGCGGGGGACCTGTCGTGACCCGTCTCGTTCTCCAGGGCGCGGACCTCCTGGCCGCCTGCCGGGGTCGCGGGGGAGCGGGCCTTCCCCACGTCGCTTCGGCATCGTGGCGTGGTCATCCCCACCATCCAGGACATGTCGCGCCAGGAGCCTTGCGCTCCATGGAGGGGATGCGCGGCCCCCAGAACCCCAGGGAGGCAATCAAGCATGGATGCCATCGCGTTGCTGAAGACGGACCACAAGACGGTGGAGCAGCTCTTCCGCAGGTTCGAGAAGGCGGGCGCCAATGCCCACAAGCTGAAGCGCAAGTTGGTGGAGCAGATGGTGCTGGAGCTGTCGGTGCACGCCGCCATCGAGGAGCAGGTGTTCTATCCGGCGGTGCGCACGCGCTCGGAGCCGATGAAGGAGGAGGTGCTGCGCTCGCTGGAGGAGCACCACGTGGTGAAGTGGGTGCTGTCGGAGCTGGACGAGCTGCCCGCGGAAGCCGAGCGCTTCGACGCCAAGGTGTACGTGTTGATGGAGAATGTGCGAGCGCACGTGCTCGAGGAGGAGACCACGCTCTTCCCGGCGGTGAAGAAGGCCTTCAAGCCGCAGGAGCTGAGGGAGCTGGGGGCCTTGTTGGAGAGCGCCAAGCAGGCGGCGCCCACCCGGCCGCACCCGCTGGCTCCGGACACGCCGCCGGGCAACCTGGTGGCGGGCGCGGTGTCGGCGGTGATGGACATCGGCCGTGACGCGCTGAGGGCCGCGAGGCGCAGGGCGACGACGAAGGTGCGGGAAGTCACCGGGCGGGGCGCGAAGCAGCCACCGGCCCCCGAGTACGAGGCAGGGGACTCCGCGAGTCCGTGACGTCGGCTCCCTTGGAGAGGGCGGGGCGGACCTCCGCCCTCTCGTGCCGAGGGGACATGAATGTCGGCGGTGGGGGTTCGTCCTGAGGAGCATGGCCGCGGCATCACGACACCCGCCGTACCGGAATCCCGCCCGAGGAGGCGCAATGCTTCACGCAAAGTCCGTTCGTTCCCTGTTGCTCACCGCCATGCTGTTCACCGCACTGGGTGCCTCCGCGCAGCCCGCCGCGCCGCGCCCGCCGTTGGACCCCGCGGTGCGGACCCTGCGCGTGGAGGGCACGGGTGAGGTGAAGGCGCAGCCGGATGAGGCCTTCATCGACCTGGCTGTCGAGACGCTGGCGCCGAACGCGAAGACGGCGGGCGAGCAGAACGCGAAGAAGATGGAGAAGGTGATTGCGGCGCTGACGTCGGCGGGAATCGCGCGCAAGGACATCCAGACGCGCAACTACTCGGTGTACCCGGACTACGGGCCTCCGGCGCCGAACGAGACGGAGCCGAAGCTCAAGGGTTACCGGGTGAGCAATCTGGTGGGCGTGCACCTCACGGAGCTGTCGCGCGTGGGCAGCCTGCTGGACCAGGCGCTGGCGGCGGGGGCGAACCGGGTGGACCAGGTGCGCTTCGGGCTGGCGAAGCAGGACGCGGTCCAGGGTGAGGCGCTGCGCCAGGCGGTGGCGCGCGCGCGCAAGTCGGCCGAAGTCCTGGCGGCGGCGCTGAACGTGAAGCTGGGCGCGGTGGTGGATGCGAGCACGGTGACGGAGTCGCCGCAGATGTACCCGGCGCGCTTCGCGATGGCGGAGGCCGCGGATGCCCGCGTGGCCACGCCCATCCAGCCAGAGGAGCAGACCGTGCAGGCCAAGGTGACGCTCATCTACGTCATCGAACCGCTGCGCTGAGTCAGATGTCTCTCGCGAGGGCCTGCTCTGGCGGGCCCTCGCGGTGTGGGCAGGTGGACTGGAGAGGCATTGCGACGGGTCGTGCCATTGTCTCGATATCACCTGGGTGGAGGACGCGCTCGGTGGGTTCTGGAGCTGGATGAAGGAGCGGCCCCCGGCTGAGCCAGCGCGGCAACGCCGCGTGAGCGGGGCTGGAGCTTCCCTGGGAGCGAACAGCCCGCCTCCTGGGCCGCTCCCAGCGTGTGCCCTCGCCGCCACCGTCGAGCAGTGAGCAGCAGGGGAGCGATACGAGTGCCCCCTTTCCGCCGTCGGTCCGACATACTCCCCCGCCCCGCGCGTCTCGCGCGGGTGAGTCCTGGGAGGACACGGCACGTGAGTGGCAGGAACGTCATCGTCGTCGGAGGTACGGGCGATATCGGCCAGGCCGTCACGCGGAAGCTGCGAGCCGAGGGCCTGCGCGTCCTGTGCGCCGCGAACGACGTGGCGACGGAGACCGCGGACGCGGTGCACGTGGACGTCACCCGTGAGGACTCCGTGGTGGCGATGTTCGACAAGGCGGAGGCGGCGCTCGGCCCCATCTCCGTCCTCGTCAACTGCTCGGGTGTCGGCGTCTTCACGTCGCTCGAGAACCTGTCCCTGGAGGACTGGCGGCGCAGCCTCGAGGTGAACCTGACGGGGACGTTCCTCTGCGCGCGGGAGGCGTTCCGGCGGATGAAGCCCCGAGGCGGAGGCCGGCTCATCCACATCGGGTCCGTGAGCGACCACCTGACGTTGCCGATGAACGGCGCCTACGCGGCGTCCAAGCACGGCGTGCGCGGGCTGACAGGGGTGCTGAACGAAGAGGGCAAGGCGCTGGGCATCCGCGCCACGCTCGTGTCGCTGGGCGCGGTCTACACGTCCTTCTGGAAGTCCCGGCCGGAGTTCAGTCCCGAGGACATGCTCTCCGTGGACGACGTGGCGCAGTGCATCTGGGAGATTTCCACCAAGCCGTTGAACGTGCGGGTGGACGAGGTGCGCCTCGTTCCTCCCCGAGGTGTCCTCTGATGGAGACGCAGTCGAAGGCCCCTGTCGCGATTGTCACCGGGGCCAGTCGTGGAATTGGCGCGGCCATCGCCACGGAGCTGGCGAGGCAGGGGTTCGAGGTGGCGCTGCTGGCGCGAGACGTGGCGGCGCTGGGGCGGCTCGAGGAGCAACTGACGCGGGCCGGTGGGCGGGTCTGGCCGCTGGCCTGTGACATCGCGGACGAGAGCGCGGTGGGCGCCGCGATGGAGCGACTGGAGGCGAAGCTGGGCGTGCCTCGGGTGCTGGTGAACAACGCGGGAGTGGGTGGGCCGTTCCACCGCGTGGACGAGGTGAGCACCGCCGAGTGGGACCAGTTGTTCGGGGTGAATGTGACGGGCGTGCGCAACCTGTGTCACTGGGCGCTGCCGCGCATGAAGGCGCGGGGTTACGGGCGCATCGTGAACATCGCGTCCATCATGGGGCTCTTCGGTGGCGCGCAGTCATCCACGTACGCGGCGACCAAGCACGCGGTGGTGGGGTACTCGAAGTCCATCGCCGCCGAGTGGGGCGCCTACGGCATCACCTGCAACGCGCTCTGCCCGGGGTACATCGACACGGAGATGTTGGCGAAGGCGGACCCGGCCGTCCGCGCGCGACTGCTGGAGCGAATCCCCGTGAAGCGCTTCGGGACGCCGGAGGAGGTGGCGGGCATGGTGTCCTTCCTGGTCGGGCCCTTCAGCGGCTACGTGAACGGCAGTGCCCTGGTGATGGACGGCGGCCTGTCGGCGCACCTGGCGTCGGACCTGCCCGCGTTCTGACTCAGTCCAGGAACGGCTGGATGCCTCGGCTTCGCTTCAGGATGCCTGAAGCGAAGAACCCGCCGCAGTCCTCCGCCCATCAGGGCGTTCATGACCCATCGTGGGTCATCCAAGGGTGTGTCCGAAGCCATCCCTTGTTTGTCATGTCTGTCTCGGGCGCGGCGGACAGCGTCCGAGAAAGTCGCAGTCGGTTTCGGTTCGCCACCTACGCGGCGACAGGCGTCTTCAGGCCCCTGCGCTCCATGAAGGCGCGCAGCTCCGGCCACCGAGCCGACAGTGCCTCGAAGTCATCCGGGCGACTGCGCCGTGCCGCTGTCAGCGAAGCCTCGATGTCCGCCGCATGCATGGTCGGGTCCACTGCGTCCAGCGTGAAGGCCCTGACGAGCTTGAGCCGGCGGGCATCGCGTCCCACCAGCGCATCCGCCTCGGCGATGCGGGACACGAGCGCCGCCTGCGCGGCGGAGTACTGCCCCTCGCGGCAGAGCAGGATGATATCCGGCAGCACCGCGTAGGTGGGAGGCAGGCCACGAGCGCGCCTGCGCCCTTCCTCCAGCCACTCACGCGCCGGGGCCAGCTCTCCTTGGAGGAGGTAGGCCATGGCAATCAGGTTGGGCACCCACTGGTGCATCGCCGGCACGGCCCCACGCAGCTTGCCGGAACGTTCCACCGAGCCAAACAACTCGAGCGCTCGCGAGGCCTGTCCCAATGACAACAGGCACTGCCCGACCATGGCGACGGACAGCGCACGCTGGGCACCCTGGGTGCTGCGGCGTGCCGCCTCTTCAAAGCGATGTGCGGCTTCTTGTTCGTCGCCCGCGCTGAAGTAGGAGACCCCTTGGTTGTAGGCCCCGCTCCACCTTCGGATGCGCCAGAAGAAGAAGCCGAACAGCATGAGGAATACCGCCACCATGAACGCGGTGACCACCGGCGGCGTCAGGTATTCACGCAGCGAACTGGAGCGGGACGCGGCGTTGTAGGAAACGACGAAGATGACAACGAGCAACAGCCACAGGCCGCCCTTTTGCGCCGAGAAGAAGGGAAACGGCCGCAGATGGCGCTCTTTGGGAAGGGGAAGCGGATTCACGGGGGCTCACAAGGAGAAGGTCGCGGCGTCCTCGTAGCCTGACCGCTGCCTCGAATGCCATCAGCTCGCGGTGTCGGTGACTCGCGGCCCATGCCGATGAGGCCTGTCTTGGATTTCCCAGGGGGAGGGGGTTCGGCCCGGGGTGATTGAGAGGCTTCGTTGCCCGCTCAGGAATCCGGGCCCCGCCGGACGAGTGGCGCGGCGCCAGGCTGCCTGCCCATCGTGCTTCGGGGCTGGGGCTCGGGCTCCCCGGGTTCTCGGCTGCCTGGAGCGTTCGCATGTTGACGAGGAGTGAGAGGGCGGGGCGTGTCGAGCCCAGGCCCACGGGCACTGACGCGCATGCGGAAGCATGGGGGGACGATGGACCGCACACGCCAAGGACGGCGGTTGGTACTGGCGCTCGCGGCGGGCGTGCTGGGGAGCGGCTGCGAGCGGCAAGAGGACAAGGTGACGACGCAGAATCCGTCGGCGGACGACCGTGAGGTGCGCTCGTCCTTGTTGCGAGACCTCGTCGCCTCGCGAGAGCGCGCACCGGACCCCGAGGCGCTGAAAGGTCCAGACGACCCGGGCGGCACGGGACAGGGTGGCTCGGGACGACCCGAGCCCACGGGGACCCTGTCGGGACGCGTGGAGTGGGTGGGCGACAACGAGCTGCTCATCCGCGACACGGGCGGACAGGAGCGGGATGTCGAGGTGACGCCGGACACGCTGCTGCGGTTGAACGGGAATCCGGTGGTGGGCCTTGCCTCGATGCGCGAGGGAGACCCCGTCGAAGTGACGTACGACGACGGCCCCGGAGGTTGGGTGGCGCGACAGGTCGACGTCGTGGTTCCGCAAGCCCCGAAGCTTCCGACGGAGCGCGAGCTCCATGAGCGTGAGCGCGAGAAACCCTCGGCGCGTCAGTGAGCCTCTCTCCCTTCATGAGTCCCCGCACCGTGTGCGGCGACGCGCGTGAACCGCGCGAGCCGCTCGTGGTCATCAGCCCGCCGTGCGGGAGGGAAGGGGCCTCGGGTCAGAAGGCGTTGCCGTTCGCGCGACGTCCCGGTGAGGAGCCGAGGCTGGGATTGAGGGTGGTGTGGAGGACGAAGTCGGTGCCCGGGAATGCGTCGGGTGAGCGATTGAGGGACACGTTGTCCACGGTGCCCGTATAGGTCATCACATCCACGAGAGCGCCCGTGGAGTCGCGCAAGCTCACGCCATCACCCCCGTTGTTGAGGCCCAGCGTTCCCGTGGACGCGGGCGCGGTGTCGGGCGTGCCGAGCGGGAAGCCTCGGGAGCCGCCGAAGATGACATACGCGCGGCCCGGCGCGACGAGCGTCCCGGTGGCGAAGGTATGCCGGACCACGTTGGAGTCCCACAGCGACCAGCCAGACAGGTCAGCGGTGGAGCCGCCGGTGTTGATGACCTCGACGAATTCATGGTCGGTGTCGGGCGCGGTGCCTCCGTCGCCGGTGGGGACCGCGGGCTCGTTGGCCAGCACCTCGTTGATGAGCATCGCGGGAGGCGTCTGGGTTCCTCCGTCGGTGCTTTCGCCGCCTCCGCCGAAGTCGTAGCGGCTGACGACGGGGTAATGGTCGCTGACGATGTTGTTGTAGTTGAGGATCCGCGTGTCGGGACGGACGACGCGGACAGAGTTGGGGACGTAGACGGCGGCGACCTCGTCGCTGACGAGCGTGTGGTCGATGGTGTCGGGGTACTCGGTGGTGGTGCGCTCCGAGCGCTCGGACAAGACCTTGGTGATGAAGGTGTAGTGCGTGGGGTCGTCGAGGAGGTTCTGGAACGGCGTCGGCAGGTTCACACCGCCGTTGCGAGTGATGGAGCGGTCGACGTCGTCATTCCAGTCGCCCAGGACGAACACGCGCGCGGTGGGCAGGGCATCGAGGTACGCCTTGAGCGCGATGCTGGCCTCCTGCCTTCGCGTATAGGAATCCACATCGTCGAAGGCCTTCATGTGCAGGACGATGACGGAGATGGGAGTCGGCGCGCCGTTGATGACGGTGGTGAAGTCGACGCGCAGGGGAGGACGTCCTCCGAAGGAGAAGTCGTTCGCGGTGAGGATGAGCTCCGCGCGTTGGAAGACGAGGCTGCTGTCGTAGAGGATGCCGGGCTTCTGCTCGCCGGCGGAGTACCAGGAGCTGGCGTTGGAGACGTAGCTCCAGTCGTTGGCGAGGAAGCCGTCGTATTGGGGAAGCTGGGCCTTGAGGACCTGGAAGTCCGCGCTGTCCACCATCTCGACGAGGCCCCACACGTTGGCGCCTGCTTCGGAGAGGATGTCGCCCGCGTGAGCGAGCTGCAGGTCATCGGGCGTGCCTCCGGGTGATGTGGATGCGGGCGGCCCCTGGTTGTCCGCGCCGAACCACTCGATGTTCCAGTGGCCCACGGTGAGCACCTGTCCCGAGCCGCTGACGGTGAGCGACAACGCGCTCGAGGCGGAGGTGCCCTTGGCGTCCTGCACGACGGCGCTGAAGGACCTGGTGCCCTGTTCGGTGGGGGTGCCGGAGATGACACCGCTCGAGGAGAGGGACAGGCCGGTGGGCAGCGTGCCCACGTGGCTCCAGGTCAGGGGCGCGCGTCCGCCGCTCGCGGCGAGGGTGGCGGAGTAGGGCTGTCCGGAGACGGCCATGGGCACGGTCGTCGTCGTCACCGAGGGCGGTACGTAGACGGCGAGCGACAAGGCGCGGTCCGCGACGCGGCCGTTGGTGTCGGAGGCGCGCACGGTGAAGGCGCTGCCGGTGCTGGAGGGGGTGGTGCCGCTCACCGTGCCGGAGTTGGAGAGGGACAGGCCCGCGGGCAGCGAGCCCGAGACGACGCTCCACGAGAAGGGCGCCTTGCCACCGGAGACGGACAGGGTGGCTGAGTAGGGCTCGCCGGTGTCGGCCTCCGGGAGGGTGCTGGTGGTGATGGAGGGGAGCGCGAAGATGCTGAGCGCGAGGGGACGAAGGGCGCTTCGGCCGTTGGAGTCGCTGGCTCGGACCTGGAGGGAGAAGGGGCCGGGCACGGAGGGCGTGCCGGTGAGGCGGCCGTCACTGGAGAGCGTGAGTCCGGAGGGCAGGGTGCTGGGGGTGTCGAAGGTGTAGGGCGGCTTTCCACCGGAGGCCCCGTAGACCGCGCTCACGGGGACGGTGACGTAGCCATCGAGCGAGGTGGCCGCGCCGGTGACGACAGGCAGCGAGTAGACGGAGAGCGTGACGGCGCGGGTGCTGGTGCGGCCGGCGCTGTCGGTGACTCGAAGGGTGAGGTTGTGCGTCCCCACGCTGGAGCCGAGGGTGCCGGAGAGGATGCCCGAGCTTGGCGCGAGGGAGAGGCCCGAGGGCAGGGCGCCGCTGGCGACGGACCAGGTGAAGGGAGCGCGTCCTCCCGAGGCGGTGAGGGACGTGGTGTACGCGGTGGTGGCGTAGCCGTCGCCGAGGGTGCTGGTGATGGCGGGTGGGGCGTAGACGATGAGCGCGAGGGTGCGTTGGTCGGTGCGACCGGACTCGTCGGAGACGCGGACGGTGATGGACGCGGTGCCGCTGAAGGAGGGGGTGCCGCTCAGCGTGCCCTGAGGCGAGAGCGTGAGGCCGGGAGGTGGAGAGCCAGAGGCGAGTGTCCAGGTGAGCAAGCCACGGCCACCCGTGGCGCCGAGCGTCTGCTGATAGGGGGCGCTCAGCGTCGCATCGGAGAGTGACAGGGTGGTGATGGAGGGCAGGGCGGCGACGGTGAAGGTGACCGAGCGCGTGGTGGTGCGGCCATTGGCGTCGCGAGCGAGGACCTCGAAGGTGAAGGCGCCGTCCTGGGTGGGCTGCCCGTGGAGGAGTCCCTCGGGAGCGAGCGTGAGTCCTGGGGGCAGCGGGCCTGGCGTGGTGAAGACGAAGGGGGCCTTGCCGCCGGAGGGCTCAAGTGCGCGAGCGATGTTGTCGCGGACGTAGACGAGCTGAGGGCTCACGGGAGCGAGCGTGGGGGGCAGGTAGATGGTGACCGAGAGCTCGCGCGTGGCGGTGGCGCCGAGGGAGTCGGTGGCGCGGAGGCTGAAGGTGGAGGTGCCTCCTGCGGAGAGGGTGCCCTGGAGGCCGCCGGAGTCGAGGAGGGTGAGTCCGGGAGGAAGGGCGCCGCTGATGAGGGTCCAAGCGTAAGGGGGCGAGCCACCGGAGACCGCGAGGGGCGCGGAGTACGCGTCACCGACGTAGGCGTCGGAGAGGGTGGCGGTCTCGAAGGTGAGCGAGGTGTGGCCACCGTCGGCGGGAGTCGGGCCGGCGTCGGTGGGAGTAGGGCCGCCATCGGCGGGAGTCGGGCCGGCGTCGGTAGGAGTAGGGCCGGCGTCGGTGGGAGTCGGACCGGCGTCCTGTTCCGGCAAGAGGGGCGTGGTGGGCTTTGAGCCGGGGCATGCGGTGAGGCTGAGGGCAAAGAGCAGCGCCAGGGCGCGGTGGAACCGCATGGAGACTCCGGACCGGTAGGAGCCGAGGCCCCAGGTGAGAGAGGGCACTGTAGTCCGGAGAACTGACGACAGCTCAATCGGGTGTCAGGGGATGCGGCCAAGAAAAAGGCCGCGGCCCCCGAAGGGACCGCGGCCAGGAAGATGAGCTTGGGGGCTCAGCCCCGTGTCAGCCGATTACGGCGTCGCGGCGCCCGGAGAGATGGGCAGGAACGCGAAGTCGGCGTTGTTGTCGTTGGTATCGCCGCCGTTGGGGACGCGCTGGAGCGAGCCCGCCACCGAGTTCGAGTCCGCGGCGACGGTCCGCGTACCCTCGACGAAGCTGAGGGTCACTTCACCCGCGCCGCCGGTCAACAAGATGTTGAACACGGGGTTCTGGGGGTTCTGGGCGGGCGTCTCATAGAAGACGGTGTCGACCATCGTTCCCGTGGAGTTCTGGATGAGGCCAACGCCGTCACCAAAGCCGTTCTGGACGATGTCGTTCTGCGCGCCGCCTGAACCGGCAATGACCAGACGCAGAACACCGGGAAGCGGGTTGGCCGTGAAGAAGTTCGTGGACGCTGCGACCAGATAACCACCCGCGGGGAGTGACGTCACCGCGGTACCACTTGCATCGGTCACGGTGCTCAGGGCCGCCTTGAGGTACTCGCGACGCGGCGTCGCAGTCGAATCACCGTTGACGAGAACCAGGACGAGGTCACTCAGGTCCGCGGCCGCGTCGCCACGGTTGTAGATCTCGATGAACTCCGCGTTGTCGGTGCCAATGTTGTCGTAGTCCACCTCGTTGATGACGAGCGAAGCGCCCTGGGGCGGAGGCGTGAAGCCGTTGAAGTTCGCGCTGTTGTTCGCGGGATTGACCGGCTTGCCACCCAGGTCGGTGACCTCGCCGGAGACGGTGGCCGTATAGGCCGTACCCGCGGTCTGCTCACTCGTCGTGAGGGTCACCAGCACGCCGTCAACCGCGACGCCCGAGATGGTCAGGTTGGCGATGGTGAAGTCCGAGGCCTGCGCCGAAGCCGCATCAATCTTGCGGTCGAACGTGAGCCGAGCCTCCGTAGCGGACACGGCGGTTGCCGTGAGCAGCTTGGGCGCCGGGCAATCGAGCGTGATGTCCGAAGCGGAGGTGACCGACGGCTGCGGAGTGGTGCCAAACCGCCACATGGGGCCCGTGAAATTGAACTGGCAGCCCTGGGCGGCGTCGAGCGCCTGGGAGATCGCCGACGGGAAGCGCAGGCGGATGGCGTTGGTGGCGGGCATGCCGACCGTCGTGATGGCGAAGCCCGTGAACCCCGTACCCAACGAGCCTCCAACACCGAGGGTTCCAGAGAGAGTGACGAGCTCATACTCGTAGGTGTCCAGCGCGGTGATGAGGTCCTCCGCGGCGGAGCGGTCCACGGCGAGCGAGTTGACCGAGTGGCCCTGGCTGATGCGGGTCAGGCCCGTGACGGTCTTGGCGAGGTCCTGCTGACTGACAAGCTCCTTCAGCGCGACCGTCAGGCTGACGCGGTCACCCACAGCCACCTGGCCCAGGGCCGTGGCGTCGGAGACGAACATGGCGGGGCCATTGGGCTCCGCCTGGAGGAAGAACCCGACGGGCTCGGAGGCAGCCTGGCCCTGCACGGCGGGCTTCAGGGCCGTGACGTAGGCACCCTCGACAGGCAGGTTGGTCGCGTCATTGGCGGCGGCCAGGAAGGCGGTGATCTGCGCGCTGGTCTCAGCCGCGGTGGGGCCGGGGGCCGTCTCGCAGGCGTGGGTGGTCGTGTTGCAGACCTGGCCCGCCGAGCAGTTCGCGTTCGTCAGGCACTGCACGCACTCCGTGCGGTTGTTGCAGACCGCCTTCGCGGGGTCCACACCCGCGCACTGCGCGTCGGTGACGCAGACCTCGCACTGACCCCGGCCGTTGTTGCCCGTCAGGTCGCAGAAGTCGCGCTCGCTGCCCGCCACTCCGGCGCACTGGCCATTGTCCGTGCAGCCGCACAGGAAGTTGGCGTTGCAGGCCGGCTTGGTCGCATCGCAGTGGGTGGTGTCGCCCGGGGTGCACTCGACGCACGTCGTCGGCGTGGTGTCCGTGCGGCAGACCGGCGTCTCGGGAGCGCACGACGCGTTGTCCGCGCAGCCCTCGCAGGCGGTGCCCGTGGCGTTGCACGTCTGCTCACCCTGGCAACCCTCGGTGGCGTTGCAGACCTTGCACTCGCCAGCGCCGTTGTTGGCCGCCGTGTCGCAGATGTTGGTGGGCGAGGAGCAGCCCAGGTCGGGGCTCGTCAGCGAGTCGACGCAGACCTTGCAGGCGCCAGCGCCGCTGTTGGCCGTCGTGTCGCAGAGGGGGGCCGTGGCGGAGCAACCCAGGTCCTGCCCATTGCCCGTGGCGGAATCCGTGCACGCCTTGCAGACGCCCACGCCGTTGTTGGCGGCGGCGTCGCAGACCGGCGTCGTGGCGGAGCAGCCCAGGTCCTGCCCGTTGCCCGTGGCGGAGTCGCGGCACGCGGTGCACACGCCCTTGCCGCCAGCACCGGCGGTATCGCAGACAGGCGCGACGGAGGAGCAGCCCTCATCCGTGCCCGCGCCCGTGGCGGAGTCGCGGCAGGTCTTGCACACGCCCGCGCCGGAGCTGACATCGCACAGCTCGCCCGCGGCGCACGCCGGGTTGCACGTTACGCCTGCGTCCGGAGTGCCGGAGTCTGGAGTGCCCGAGTCCGGCGTACCTGAATCCGGCGTACCCGAATCTGGAGTGCCCGAGTCAGGCGTCGGAATGTTGATGGTGACCTGCTCGCAGGTCCCGTCATTACAGGTCCACTCCTTGCCCTGATCTGGCTGGCCATTGTCGGCGCGACAGTCGAACTGGTCGACGCACTCATCTCCACAGCCCGTGCCCAGCGTGACGAGCACGGCGGTCATGAGCGCTGCAAGCCAATTTCGCTTCTGCATGCGGTCCCCTCCAGGGATGCAGGTAGTAACTCGCCCCCCTTACACCTGAACCTGGAGAGGGTCCATTGCGGGGCCCCCGTGACACCGCCATGTCACGCAAGAATCCCTTGAAATGTCAGGTTTTCACGGAGTCTTGCGGGACGCCTGGGGTCGTGGACCCGCATACAAGTCGATGACCTGTGAAATCGCGTCCTGACACACCGCGCAGAAGGGCACGCGGTCCCGTGAGAACATCACGCAGTCGAGCTGGGGTCTGTAATACCCCCGGGCCTCGTAGTTGGCTCCTTCGAAGGCCCCGACCTTGTTCGAGTACTTCTGCGAGGAGAGGAACTTCTCCTCCCAGTCGCGCTGCGCCACGAACAGGGAGTCCATCTCGGACTCCGGCTTGCGCTGGGCACGCACCTGACGGCGGCGCTTCTGCACGTCATTGGAGTGTGTCTCATAGGCCTCCTTGCTCCATGGCGTGGGCAGGGGCGTGCCGGGTGTCATCAGGTGCTTCCACTTGAGCTGCTCCGGGTCCTTGAGCGCGGTGACGTTCTTCTCCCAGGGCTCCAGCCGGTCCGCGTTCGGCACGTAGACGGACTCGGAGGTGTAGTACTCGTCGGCGAGGCCGGCGAAGTGATGGCCGAACTCGTGGACGAAGACATAGGGCGCCCACAGGCTGTCGGCCGCCACGGTGCCGTAGAGGCCGAGGATGCCTCCGCCTCCGTAGGTGTTGCCGTTGGACAGGATTTCGACGAACTCGTAGGGCGCGAAGGCGGACAGCTCGCGGAAGGCCTTGTTGTCGAAGGTCAGGATGTAGCGCTCGCTGCCGAAGGCGTCATAGGTGGTGCCCACGGGCGACCGTCGGTGGACGCCGGTGGACGGCCTGGAGATTCCGGACTGCGCGGCGGCAGGCATCAAGCCCCAGACATTGAAGTCTGTCTTCCGTTCCTTGAAGGGAGAGAAGGTGAAGAGGATGTCCACCATACGCTTGGCGTCCTTCTCGAACTTGGGGCGCTCCGCTTCGGTGTAGCCGTCGCCGAGGATGAGCAGGTCCACCTTCTGTTCGGGTGGCCCGTTCTCCATCAGCTTCAGCAGTGGGCCCGGAGCGGGCGGCGAGGACGGGTCCACGAACATGTCCTTCGGGTCCACGATGAGTGACCACACCTCGCGGAAGGCGTTCTGCGCGTCGCGCTTCTTGAGGAGCACCTGGACGGGGCGCTCGGGCGTGGGGAAGCGAAGCGACTCGTGGAAGGTGCGGTGCTGGCTCTTCGCCTCGGTGGTGAGCTCCCACTCTCCGTAGATGGAGGCGAAGCCCCGGGAGAAGAGGACCTGGTTCGTGTCCCGGTCCCTCACCTCGAAGAGGTACTTGCCGAGGTTGGTGTCGTCGACCGCGCGTGCCGCATGGCCCGGCCAGGGCAGCGGCTCGAGGACCACCTTGTCGAGGCTGAAGCGTTCCTCGGTGGCATTGCCGGTATGGAAGTAATCCACCCGGAGGGTGCGAGGGGCCGCGGCGGAAGCGCTCGTGGCCAGGAGCAAGGCAAGAAGGGCACGCGTCATGCGCGGCACTCTATGCGGCGGCGAGGGTATCGGCGCGAATGGAGAGCGATTCCTGGGAGGTCTGGAAGTCAGAAGGTGCCGGAGAGGCTGGCCGAGAACTCCTCGCCATTCGTGGCGACACCCACCGAGACAGGCGGCGGTGCTTGGGGTGTGGGCGACAGGAGGAAGAGCACGGCCCCCGCCGCGACCGCGGCGCCGCCTCCGGCGAGCAGTCCGGTGAGGACGTTGCTCTTCTGGACCAGGGAGTTGCGAAGCCGCAGCGCCTCCTGGTCCGTGGAGAGGATTCGGCCGTTTTCGAGCCGCTTCTCCAGGTCATCGACGTTCTTCTGGGCGAGGAACCTCACCACACCTGCCCCGCCCAGTGCAGCCACGCCGGTGCCGAGCAGGACATAGGACGCCACACGCAGTGCCGGTGTGGGTCGGTCCGCGGTGTCCGCGATGCCGTCCGAGAGAAGGTCCGGAGCGCTGATGTCCATGCTGCCTCCGTGTTGGGCACCAAGCTTGTCCGAGGTCACAGCCTGCTCCCAGGGAGCACGCCCATTGGCATTCATCACCACGAGGTTGGAAGGAGATCGACCCGTGGTCACGAAGTCCACCAGGGCGGAGAGTGCTTCCGCTGGGGCATCCAAGCCCTGTGTCTTGAAACCGCCTTCTCGAAGCTTCTGGCCGCCCTCGACATTGAGCACCGTGGCGGCGAACCACTTGGGGCCACTGCTGGGGCGCTCCAGGCGCACGACGATGACCTCTTCGACACCGAGCGTGCCGCCCAGCCGGACGGCGTGACTGAGGGTCTGCTCCATGCTGGCCTCGGGCACGGAGAGGCAGGGGAACGGCGTGGCGGAGACGGAGCCCTCATAAGCGAGGTCCACGAGCAGCGGTGTGTCAGCGCCCTGCGCCTGAATCTGTCGAGGGAAGCTGATGGCTTCGCTCTTCACCAGGGTGAGGTCATAGCTGCCCGCCAGCACGTCAATCGTCAGGGGCGTCTGGCCCATCTTGATTCCGTCGAGATATACGTCCGAGGTGGGCAACGTGGACTTCACCGAGAGCTTCACTTTGCGAGTGAGGTTCAGCTCCCGCCGCAGCTTGTCGAACCCCTGGCGCACCGAGGGCGCGAAGTAGTCCGGGTCGAGCTCGTAGGCGGGCTGGAGCCGCAACACGCTCCGGAACGCGGTGTCGCTCTCCTTTTGTTTGCCCATGGCCCGATAGTTCAGGCCGTGCAGGAGTTGGGCGTTCACGAAGAGCTTCCAGCGCGCATCGCCCACGGGCAGTCGATTGATTTGCTGGAGGGCTTCGTCGATGGCCACGGCGGCTTTGCCGTTCCGGCTCTCGTAGAAGTGGTCCTGAGCGGAGTCGAGTTGTCGCTGGAGGTCTTCGTAGCTCTTGGTGGGTTGCGGAAAGAGCCGCTCGCTGAACCCGGACGCGCTCAGGACATCCTGCTCCGGGCGGGAGACGAGGGCACTGAGGAACGCGTTGGCCTGGCTGCCCAGCTCCGCGTCCTTGCAGTCTCCACTCGCGACGACCAGACGGCGAGGTGCTGCGAGCCCGAGTGTCGGAAGGGTCGCGAGGAGGAGAATAACGATTCGAAAATCTGTCATCGGAGTGGTTCCGTGAAGTGTGCCGACCGCGGGCTCCACAAGAGTGGAAGGGAGCGAGGGAACATTTGAACGCTAGCGATTGAGCCGGCGTACCCTCATTCGATATTCGGAGAGGAGGAGTTGTCGCCAGGACAGCACGAGTTCTCCAGTGCTCGTTTGTTGAAGCGTGTGCTGGTTGGTGAATACCCGGCCCTCGACTTTGAACGAGGCGTCTTCAAGTGACTCCCAATTCAGTCCCGTCCAGCGGCTGGTTCGCAAACGACTGTCCGTGGAGGTGACCGTGCTTGTCCACGCGATGAATGGGGTGCCGGTAGAATCCGTTTCAAGCGCGGGTCCCGTCGTCGTGATGGTTCCTGCGGGTGGAAGCTGGGGTGACCCCAGCAGGGCCCAGTACGAATCAAACCAGTTTTCAGTGGCGACGCAGTCGTTTCCACTGCCGGTGTCAGCGAGCCATGTGAGGATGGGTTGGTCCGTGGGGCCTAAGGCCAGGGATACGTAGGGGTCATTGATTCGAATATTGTGGTCCTCGGCGTCGAGAACCGTCCAGGTATTGTCGACGAACTGGCTGACGTGGACGGCATGCTCAGGAGAGCCGGCGGCCACCCATGCGATGGTGGGGACCTTGCTGCGTGTGTATTTCAAGACCGGGTTCGTGGAGTAGTTCGATGTGCCCCGTGCGTCGAAGCAGTTTCCGAGAGGACGCCAATTGCTTGTAACCCACTCCGCGGCGCAAACAGTGGTTGTCTCAATGACATCCGATTCGCTCCAGGCAATGGCGGGTTGACCGGAGGGGGCCCATTCGAGATGAGGATGGGCCTTCTGTGGCATCGCAGCATCGACTTCGACACGCGCCCCGAGTGGCTCCCACTGGGTTCCAGTCCATCTCTTGACCTGCACGGTCGAGGAACTCGAACTGCCAGGCTGGGTCCAGGCAACGATAGGGTTTCCTGCGGAGTCCAGGATGAGTGAGCTGTCAAGGAAGACTCCCTGGTTTGAGGATGCGAAGTGGGTCTGGCCGTAGGTCTTCCACTCGCCGTTTTCGTAGCGCTTGACATAGAGCCAATGCGAGCCGTTGTCAGACAGGTTCCATATGGCCAGCAGGTTGCCGGTTGCGTCGAAGGCGTGGCTCTTCATCGAGCTGTCACGCGCACTCAGGAGAGCCCCATCACCAGTGCCCCAAGGAATCCAGAAAGGGATGGTCCAGTCCCAGTCGGCCGACTCGGTGGTCAGGCTGTTCCCCGCGAGATCCACCAGTTGCTCGGTAAGGACCAACTGAACTGGATGTGACGGCGCATACCCGGCTCCCGGTACCACCGTCAGCGTCTTCCCATCCCCCGACAGTGACACCGTCCGAACCACGTCCACCCCGCCCACGGTGAGTCGCACGGAGGCGCTCGTCATGGTGTCCACCTTCATCGGCTCGGAGAACACGGCCTGGATGGGGCTCTTCACCCACACATCCTGCGCCCCCGGCTCCGGCGCCCGTGACACCACCTGCGGCGCCGTGCGGTCCACCACCACCACGCGCTCCTCCCCCGAGAACACCGTCTCCCCGAACACCACCCGCGCCCTCAACCGGTGCTCCCCCTCCGTCTCCCCCGTCGTGTCCCACGCATAGGTGTACGGCGACTCCAGCACCGCCAGCACCTCCCCGTCCCGGAGCAGCTCCACCCGGTCCGGGCGGTGCCCTGTCACCTCCAGGCCGATGTCCAGGACCCCCTTCGTATAGGCCGTCCCCTCGGGCGTGCGGATGCGCGCCTCGCCCTGGACGGGAGTGATGTCCGGCACCTCGATACAGGCCGGCGCGGACAGGAGAACGGCAACCACCCAGGGCAACAGGACAGGTCTTGGAGGAATCATCGCGAGGCGTCAGTGCAGGCCGTGTTCCGTTGCCCACTCGACAGTCTCATGCCCATAACAGCCCTCTCCCGCTTCCTCCAAACCACCCCAACTCCTTGCTTTCAGGCCCGGACCCACCGGCTCGGAGTCGTTCCACTTCGGGTGGAACCCAGAAGGCTCCGTCCCGGCGCTGGACACCCATCCCGTGCCCCGGAACCGCTCCGCCGCCCGCTCTCCGGGGGAGCCCCCAGGGGCATGGGTCACAAGCCCACCACCATCCCCATCTTCGGCGAGTCAGCCGTGCCACCCGTGCGCCGGCTCGCCCCTCGGAGGCCAGGGACCATGAAGCGTGCATGGAAGAACCGCGTCGTCGTCATCACCGGAGCGTCCAGCGGTATCGGCCGTGCCACCGCGCTCGCCCTCGCCAAGAAGGGCGCCCACCTCGTCCTCGCCGCCCGCCGCGAGGAGCCGCTCGAGGACCTCTCCCGTGAGTGCGTCTCCCTCGGCGTCCGCGCCGTCGCCGTCCCCACCGATGTCTCGGATTCCGCCTCCGTGCAGGCGCTCGCCCAGGAGGCCGTGCGAGCCTTCGGCCGCTTCGACGCGTGGATCAACAACGCCGGTGTCTACCTCATGGGCAGTCTGGAGGAGACCCCCGACGACGCCTTCCGCCAGCTCATGGAGACCAACTTCTTCGGCACCGTCAGCGGCACCCGCGCCGCCGTGACGCAGTTCCGCCGCCAGGGATACGGCACCCTCGTCAATGTCTCCTCGTCCTTCGGCTCCGTCACCGCGCCCTATGTCAGCGCCTACGTCGCCTCCAAACACGCCGTGAGAGGCTTCACCGCCTCTGTCCGCCAGGAGCTCCTCGATACCGGCATCCACGTGTGCACCGTGATGCCCGCCGCCATCGACACGCCCCTGTGGCACCACACCGCCAACTACACCGGCTGGCGCGTGCGCCCCGTCGAGCCCGTCTACACCCCCGAGCGCGTCGCCCGCGCCATCCTCCGCGTCCTGCGCCAACCCCGCCCCGAAGTCCTCGTAGGCCCCGCCGCCCGCGCCTTCGCCGCCATGCACGGCCTGATGCCTCGCACCTTCGAGCGCACCATGCACGGCGCCACCGAGGCCCTTCACTTCGAGGACGAACGTCAGGGCGCCACCCCCGGCAGTCTCTTCCACCCCATGTCCGAGGGCACCGCCACGTCCGGCGGCTATCACTCTCGAAGCAAGCAAGCCCTGCGCCGCCTGCTCTTCGCTGGGGGACTGCTCGCCACGGCCGCACTCTTGAGGCGGAGGGAGGTTCGGGGGCGGCTTGGAGCGCGCGTCGCCCACGTACTCGGGGTGTGAGACGCACATTGTCGTCACGGGCCCTATCCATCGCGGGCCCGTGACCGGGCCATGACACGGCCCAGGGAAAGTCCCGCCGCCATGACCGACATCGCCGTCCTCGTCAATCTGCGCGCACGCCGGGGCTCCGAGGGAGTCGGCGGCCTGGTTCAGCGCTTCCTCCCGAAGGCTCGCCTGGCGCTCACCCGCTCGCTGGAGGAGGCCCGTCACTGGATTTCCGAGCTGCGGCCCAACCCTCCCTCCCTCCTGCTGGCCGGCGGCGGTGACGGCACCATCACCGGTCTGCTCAACGAGCTGCGCGCGGCGGGCGTGGCCCTCCCCGCCATCGGCGTGCTCCCCATGGGCACCGGCAACGCCTGGGCTCGAGTCACCGGCGCCCCCCGTCCCGCCGTGGCGCTCAAGCAGATCGCCGCCATGCGCGAGGTCCTGCCGCCCACGCGTCCCTTCTCCCTGGTGCGCGTGGAGGGCAAGGTGGCGCCCTTCGCCGGCACGGGCTGGGACGCGGAGATGATTCAGGACTTCAAGGATCAGCTCTCCGCCGCGGGTCCGCTGCGCAGCCAGCAGGCGGGCCTGCGCGGCTACCTCACCGCCATGTTCACCCGGACGGTGCCTCGGCACATGTTCGGCTCCGGCAACCCCCGGGTGTCCGTCTACAACGTGGGTGAGCCCGCCCTCACCGTGGACGCTCGCGGCAACGTGATTCCGGTGCCCGGGGGTGAGACGGGCGCGCTTCTGTACGAAGGGCCCGCGGGCGTGGCCGGCGCCGCCACGACACCCGAGTGGGGCTTCGGCTTCAAGGCCTTCCCCTTCGCCCAGAGCGTGCCGCACCGGCTCTCCGTGCGCGTCTACAGCGCCGGCGTGGTCGAGGCCACGCGCAACATGTTCAAGCTGTGGCGCGGTGAGCACCCGCTGCCGCACATGCATGACTGGTTCGTCCAGCGCCTGCGCATGGACTTCGACCGCGACGTGCCCTTCCAGATGGGCGGCGACGTCATCGGCCTGCGGCGCTCGGTGGAGTTCGACCTGGCCGAGGAGAGCGTCCAGCTCGTCGACTGGCGCAAGCTGTCCCGCATGGTCGACGTGTAGCGGGCAGCACCCTCGTTGACTCGGGTGTGCTCCGGACACTATGCCGGTGCGCCGTGAGCTACACCTACGAGTACCCGAGACCTTCGTTGACGGTGGACTGCGTCGTCTTCGGCCTGGACGACGATGACCTGAAGGTGCTGCTCATCCAGCGCGGGGTGGAGCCCTTCGAGGGCCGCTGGGCGCTGCCGGGCGGCTTCGTGAAGATGGACGAGTCGCTCGAGGCCGCCGCGCGGCGCGAGCTGGAGGAGGAGTCCGGCCTGCGCCCCGGGCACCTGGAGCAGCTCTTCACTTTCGGAGAGCCCGACCGGGACCCTCGGGGCCGGGTCATCACCGTGGCGTACTTCGCGCTGGTGAAGCTCAGCGCCCACTCGCTGCGCGCCGCCACCGACGCCCGCGAGGCCGCGTGGTTCTCCGTCTGGGACACGCCCAAGCTGGCGTTCGACCACGCGGACATCCTCAACACCGCGCTCCAGCGCCTCAAGGGCAAGGTGCGCTACCAGCCCATCGGCTTCGAGCTGCTGCCGCCCAAGTTCACCCTCACCCAGCTCCAGCGCCTGTACGAAGTCGTGCTGGAGCGCGAGCTCGACAAGCGCAACTTCCGCAAGAAAATCCTGGCCATGGACCTGCTGGAGGAGCTGGACGAGGTGGAGCAGGACGTCTCCCATCGCGCCGCGCGCCTCTACCGGTTCGACCACAAGAAGTACCGCCAGCTCGAGAAGGCCGGCTTCAACTTCGAACTCTGACCCCTCGCTGTCCACCAGCGCACGGAGGCCCTGTCCTCCCGGCCGCCCGTGATTGCGTTGACATAGTGTCTAAGGGACACTATGTTGGTGTCGTAGATACACGAATCCGGAGCGAGGCTCCGCGGGACGTCGCCACCAGAGGAGAGGCGCGGCCCGTGGAGTCCCCCTTCCGGGGCGTGGGAGGCCGCCGCTCCCGGGGACCCCGGGAGACGAGGCGCGTCACCTTGCAGCACCTTCGCGTGCCGAGCCCGTTCGCGGGCCACGGGAGAGCCATGTCCTCGCTGCCCTTCGATGTCGCCGCCGCCTCCGTGCAGGGCCGGGAGCACGCGAGGGCGGGGCGCAACAACCAGGATGCCTGGTGCGTGCGGGCCAGCGAGCATGGGCTGGTGGCGGTGGTGGCGGATGGCTGTGGAAGCCAGCCGTGCAGTGAGCTGGGCGCGCAGCTCGGCGTGCGGCGGGTGGCGCAGGCGGCGTTGGTGCGATTGGCGGAAGACGGGCGTGTGGATGAAGCCGGGTTCCTTCCCGGGCTGCGAGAGGACGTGCTGTGTCTGCTGAGCGAGCTCCGGGGGGAGCTGGGCCGCGACACCTTGGGGGACTTCCTCTTCACGGTGGTGGGCGCGGTGCTGACGCCCTCTCACACGCTCGTCTTCTCCGCGGGGGATGGGGTGTGGTGCCTCAACGGCGAGGTGCATGTGCTGGGGCCCTTCGCGAACAACGCGCCGCCCTACCTCGCGTATGCCTTGTCGAGCGGAGCGCAGACGCCGCTCGTCGCGCAGGCCCTGGTGCCGACGCGGGACGTGCATGTGCTGATGCTCGGGACGGATGGCGTCTCCGACCTGGCGAAGCTCGCGGAGGCGCGCCTTCCGTCGAGTGACGAGCCGGTGGGCGCGCTGTCGCGGTTCTGGACGGAGGACCGCTACTTCGCGAACCCGGATGCGCTGCGCCGCAGGCTGGCGATGCTCAACCGCGAGCACGTGCGCGCCGACTTCGAGGCGCGGCGACTGGAGCGCACGCCGGGCCTGCTCGCGGACGACACGACGATGGTGGTGCTGCGTCGTCGCATGGGGAGGGCGTGACGCCATGGACCTCTGGCTCGAAGGCAAGAAGGTGCGGCTCAATCCCGCGAAGGCGCTGGGCAAGGGCGGCGAGGCGGATGTGTTCGACCTGGGGGATGGCCGCGCCCTCAAGGTGTTCAAGCCGCCCGAGCACCCGGACTACACGGGGCTCGCCAGCGAGCAATCCGCCGCTCGCGCCCGCCTGGACGAGCATCAGCGCAAGCTGCGCGCCTTTCCCACGGGCTTGCCAGGGCGAGTGGTGACGCCGCAGGCGCTGGCCACGGACAAGAAGGGACAGACGGTACTGGGCTACGCCATGCGCAAGCTGGACGGCGTGGAGTCCCTGCGGCGCTTCGGCGAGCCCTCGTTCCGCCGCGTCGGCGCCACGTCCGCGCGCGTGGTGGAGGTGTTGTGTGGGCTGCATCGGACGCTCGCCGGGGTGCATGCGTCGGGCGTGGTGGTGGGCGACTTCAACGACTTGAACGTGCTGGTGACGGGGCCGGCGGACGCGCACCTCATCGACGCGGACAGCTTCCAGTTTGGAGGCTTCCTGTGTTCGGTGTTCACCGAGCGCTTCCTCGACCCGGTGCGCCTGGGCGGTGCGACGAGCCTCGTTCCGACGAAGCCCGCCTCGGATGTGAGTGATTGGTATGGCTTCACCGTGGCCGCGATGCAGTCGCTCCTCTGCGTGGGGCCTCACGGCGGCGTACACCGGGCGAAGTCCCCGGCGGCACGGACGACTCCCGCGGGGCGATTGCTCCAGCGCATCACCGTCTTCCATCCAGATGTACAGTATCCGAAGCCCGCGCTCCCGCTGCGCACGCTGCCGGATGACGTGCTCCACCACCTGCACCGCGTCTTCGTGGAGGACCTGCGCGGTGTCTTCCCGCTGCCACTGCTGGAGGGCCTGCGCTTCTCCGCCTGCGCGTCGTGTGGCGTCGAACATGCGCGGAGCGCCTGTCCCACGTGCCAGCCCCACGCGGTGGCGGCGAGCACACCCGTCACCTCGGCTCGCGGTCAGGTGACGGCGACGCGCCTGTTCTCCACGCGCGGCGTCCTGGTGCACGCGAGCGTGGAGGAGGGCGTCCCCCGCTGGCTGTACCACGCGGACGGAGCCTATCGACGCGAGGACGGACGCGTGGCGCTGCGCGGACCCCTGGACCCCTCCTTGCGCTGGTCGCTGCAAGGGGACGCGACGCTGGTGGGGCGCGACGGGGTGGTGGCGGTGCTCGTCCCGGAGCGCCAGCCCGAGCGACTGAGCGTGGATTCCCCCGAGGGACGCCCGGCCTTCGCCTCCAATGCGAGACATCGCTACTGGGCGGTCGGCGGTGGATTGTGGCGGGACGGCGCGCAGGGTCCGGAGCGCATCGGTGACGTGCTGGAGGGGCAGACGCGCTTGTTCGTGGGGCCCCGCTTCGGCCTGGGCTTCCATCGCGCGGGTGGACTGCGGGACGCGTTCATCTTCGATGCGGAGCGTCTGGGATTGCGAGACGGACTCGTGTTGCCGTGGCCCTCGGGACAGCTCGTGGACGCGGACTGTGTCTTCGACGGGGCGCTGGCGCGGTTGTTCCTCGCGGAGGAGACGGCGGGGCGCACCCGGCACCACTGCGTGGTGGTGGGCTCGGACGGAGTGGTGCGCGCGAGCGATGTGGCCGAGGCGGGGGATGGCTCGTGGCTGGGCGGCGCGTTCCGGAGCGGACGGTGCGCGGTGGGGGAGGCGCTGTTCCGCGCGACGGACGTGGGCCTCACCCGCGTGGAGCTGCGCGGCGGCCGGCTGGAGGCCGTGCGCGAGTTTCCGGATGCCGAGCCCTTCGTGGACTCGGGTTGTCAGCTCCTGCTGACTCGGCAGGGGTTGTTGGTGGTGGGCAGACAGGACCTCACCACGCTGCGGATGGCGTGAGCGATTGAATTCTTCACATGGGGGTAGCGCGATGAAGAAGCACTTGAAGGAACTTCCGATGCCTGGCTTCTACCGGGCGGACCACGCGGGCCAGTACAGCTATGGCCCCGACGCGGGAAGGCTCCAACTGGAGGCGGGCGCGTGGCGGGGCGCGCATGGACTCACTTCGGCGGCGGCGGATGGGTTCAACCTGCACCTGTTGCTCATCGACGTGCAGAAGGACTTCTGCTTCCCGGAGGGCTCGCTCTACGTCGCCGGACGCAGCGGACGCGGCGCGGTGGACGACAGCCGGCGAATCGCCGAGTTCATCTACAAGAACCTGGGCACGCTGACGAACGTCACGGCGACGCTGGACACCCACTTCGCGTACCAGATTTTCTTCCCGTCCTTCTGGGTGGACCAGGATGACAAGCCGCTCACGCCGTACCGCGAGGTGACTCGCGAGCACATCGAACGCGGGCAGGCCCGGCCCAACCCCGCGATGGCGAAGTGGCTGTGCGGCGGCAACTACCCCTGGCTGCTCAAGCAGGTGAAGTACTACTGCGAGGAATTGGAACGCGCGGGGAAGTACACGCTGTACCTGTGGCCGCCGCACTGCCTCCTGGGCGGCGACGGACACGCGCTGGCCGGCGTGGTGCAAGAGGCGCGGCTGTTCCACTCGTACGCGCGCGGCATGCAGTCCTGGGCGGAGGTGAAGGGCGGCAACCCGTTGACGGAGAACTACTCCGTGCTGCGGCCGGAGGTGATGAGCCGGCATGACGGCCAGCCGCTGGCACAGCGCAACACCCAGTTCCTCAAGACGCTGTTGACGGCGGACGCGGTGGTGATTGGCGGACAGGCCGCGAGCCACTGCGTGAAGAGCTCCATCGACGACCTGCTCGGAGAAATCGTCGCGCAGGACGCGGCGTTGGCTCGCAAGGTGTATCTGTTGACGGACTGCATGTCCGCGGTGACGGTGCCCGACGGCAAGGGCGGTTTCGCGGCGGACTTCACCCCGCAGGCGGATGCGGCGCTGAAGCGCTTCGCCGACGCGGGCATGCACCTGGTGAAGTCCACGGACCCGCTGACGAGCTGGCCGGACCTGCGCATCGGCTGAGAGTAGTCCCTTCGTCACGAATCTGATGCTCCGACCTTGCTCCGAAGGGAACGAGGCGGGCGGAGCCATGCCCTCGGACCGAGGGAGAAAGTGAGCTGGACATGAGCAGTACGAGCAAGTCGACGTGGGCCCACCCGACGGCGGTGACGAAGCTCTTCGAGGACGCGCACGCGGAAGGAGTGCTGAGCCCCGCGGGGTTGCAGGCGCTGTCCGTGGTGGACCTGGGAGCGCAAATCCAGGCGGGGCTCGGCGTGCGCGTGGAGGACGTGCAGGCCAGCGAGGTGGTGCTGGTGACGGTGATGCCGGACGACTCGGGGAGCATCTCCTCGGGCGGGCACACGAAGACGGTGTGCGACGGGCACAACCTGGTGCTCGACTCGCTGTTGGCGAGCAAGCAGAAGGACGGCGTCCTCTTCCACACGCGCTACCTGAATGGCCATGTCCTCAATCCCTACCGGCCGCTGGAGGACGTGGTCCGGATGCACTCGAAGAACTACAGCGCGGACCAGGGCACGCCGCTGTACGACCAGGCGGTGGTGCTGTTAGGCACGGTGCTGGCGAAGTCCCAGGAGTTCAGCGGCAACGGCGTGCCGGTGCGCACGGTGACGCTGCTGATTACCGACGGCGCGGACATGCACTCCAGCCGCGCCCGGGCGAAGGACGTGGCGGCGGTGGTGAATGATTTGCGCCGCGCGGAGAACCACATCGTCGCGGCGATGGGCATCGACGACGGGAGCACGGACTTCCGGCGCGTGTTCCTGGAGATGGGCATCGAGGACAAATGGATTCTGACGCCCGGCCAGACAGCGCAGGAGATTCGCGCGGCCTTCCAGGTGTTCAGCCAGTCCGCGGTGCGAGTGAGTCAGGGGGCCGCGAGCTTCAGCCGCACGGCCCTGGGGGGCTTCGGACGGTGAGGCGTCAGGCCTCCTCTTCTTCCTCTACTTCTTCATCTTCTTCGATGTACTTGAAGACGAACCGTGACGTGTCGGTCAGGGCTTCGAGCACGGTGAAGCCCGGCCCAGCATCCATGACTCCTACAGCGTTCGTGTCGAGGTAGATTTCAATGTACCGGGCGCGCTCCAGGTCCTCGACGAGCCTCCAGCGGATGCCGCTCGGGGGAAGCCTGTCGCCTTCGCGGTAGCAGGGGACCTCGAAGGAGACGGGGGTGGAGAGCCGTGCCGGGTCGCCTCGGAAGATGCGGGCGATGCGTCCTTCCACCACGGCCTCGCCCGGGGTGTGGGGCGGGAGCGTGACGCGGGTTACCTCGAGCTGGACGTGAAGCTTCGCGTGTCGGGCGGCGCCGGCATCGCGACGGGCATAATCAGAAGGAAGGAGGGCCATGTCCAAAGCCTACCCTGACGAGGCCCGGAGAGGGATTCCTCCCCGGGCCTGATGATTCCCTTCGTGGCTCAGTGCACGCGGGCGGGCGGCAGGTTGGACGGCACCAGGCCCACGGACTTGAGGCCCGCCGTCGGCGCGCACACCAGCGCCTTCAAGTCATCGGCGCGCCGGGTGAGGTCGTCGAACGTGCGCACCGACTTCGTCATCGGGTCCGTCACCGTGGTGCCTCGCAGGTAGGGCGACAGCGCCGACGTCGCACCTCTTGAGCGAGGGGCCACGTGGACGAACTCCGTCTGCGTCTCACCCGCGTGACAGCCGCTGCACGTGTTGAGGGAGAACTTGTGGCGCACCTCGTTCGACACGTTCGGCGCGCGCCAGAAGAAGTCCAGCGGCACCAGCGAGTGGGCCGCGAGGAACGGGAAGCCCCCGAAGGTGTCGGGCACCACGTGCCGTTCCGCGAGCACGTCCGCGCTGTTCTCCGTCAGGTAGGTGGCCAGCAGTTGCGTGTTCTCGAAGTGCATCGCGGGCGTCAGCTTCGTCGTCGCCGGCATCAGGCCGAGCGGCGAGAGGATGAACTCGCGCATCTCCCACGGCTCCGCGAGCTCGATTTCATTGGTGCGAATCTGGTTCAGCGCGCTGCCCTCGTGCCGACCCGTCATCACCCCCCGCTTCGAGAAGCGGTCCGTGAGTGCCTGGAGCTTCGCGTTGTAGCCCGCGTTTCCAACCTTCACCGTGCCCAGTTCATGCCAGTCCGTGGCCCAGCGCTGGATGGACTCCGGCGTGGTGCCGGGCAGGGCGTACTCCAGGATGACGGTGAACTCGAGCGGCACACCGCTCGGGTCCACCACGCCGTAGATGAAGCGTCCCTCTCCGGCCTGGATGCCCTGCTCGCGCAGGTCGATGCGGTTGATGATGGCCAGCAGCCGGAACGGCGCCGAGTTGAAGTCCAGCGGCGCCGACGGCCCGCCACTGCGCGCCTCCCACGGCCCCAGCACGCGCGTCTGCATCTCCGGGCGCGGGGGAATCTCCAGCCCGTTCACGTTCTGCTTCCCAAGCCACGTCTTCAGCCACGCACGCACCATCGGCGACGGGTCCTGTCCACCCGCCAGCTCGCGCATCACCGTGCCGAAGTGCCACGCGCCACCGGGCGCCGTGCGCACCGGGTCTTCGACGACGGACAGCGCCGTAATCATCAGCTCGCTCGGCTTGTCGATGGTGCACTGGTTGGTGGGCTGGCACACCGTGCGCGACTCGCAGCCGTTGGACGCCTTGCCGTCGCAGTCGTAGTAGCCCGGCGCGCAGGTGGTGCCGCACGTGGCCGCCACGCAGACGCCGTCCGCGTAGGGGCCGTCCTGGCAGGAGTTGCCGCAGGTGCCGCAGTGGTTGGGATTCGCCGTCAGGTCCACCTCGCAACCGTTGGAGGAGCGGCCGTCACAGTCCGCGGTGCCCGGCGGGCAGCGCAACTCATACGCGGGCCCTTCGGCGCACGTGGACACGTTGCCCGAGGCGTCCTTCGCTGAGAGGAACACCCGGTGGCTGCCTCCGGCGCTGAAGGGCGCGGTCGCGGTGAAGCGTCCCTCCGCGTCCGCCTGCACCGTGCGCGCGGGGGTTCCCGTGCACGCGACGTCGATGAAGATGGCCACGGTGGAGTGGGGCTCGGCGGTGCCCGTGACGACGAGCTGGCGGCCGCTGTTCAGGTACTGCCACTTCACGTCCGTGACGCGGGGCGGGGCCGGCGGGGTGCCGTCATTCTCGTACTCCATGGGATTGGAGCAGGGGGAAGGCGTGGAGTAGCCGCCCGAGTCCTTGGCTCGCGCGGACACGGTCACCTTCTCGTTCCTGGCCACATTGAACCGGGCGGAGAAGGAGCCGGCGCCATCCGTGGTCAGCGTCTGCTCCGCGATGCCCTGGCAGGTGGCGTTCTTGAAGAGCTCCACGGTGACGCGCGGCTCCGCGCGGCCGTTGAAGGTGGGCTGGAGGCTGCCACCGGGCGAGCCCGGGTTGGTGTTGAGCAGCACCGGGGCGAGCCGCGGTGTGCCGTCGCCGTAGGGGTAGTCCACGGTGGGGCTGCAGGGTGAGCCATTGCCGAGGTCGTCATAGGCGCGCGCGGAGTAGGTGGCTCCGGGCGTCGTCGGGACGTCGATGGGGACCTCGCAGTAGTTGTTGGAGCCCGCCACGGTGCTCGCGACTTCTTGTCCGTAGCAGTTCGGGCCCTCGTACACGCGCACGGTGGCGCCTGACTCGGTGTGGAGCGTGAGGCGGCGGAGCCTTCCGATTTCAGCCTGCGTCCAGGCGGGCGCGGGGGTCTCCGGAGGCGTGCGGTCCACTCGGACGGTGTTGCCGAGGCGGACGTTGTTGTCCTCGCGGGTCTCCGTGGCGACGCCGTCCGGGTCCACCCTGGCGCTCAGGAAGTAGCTGCCCTCGGGCACGGACCGTGCGCTCACCGAGGCGGAGACTTCCCGACATTCGCCGGAGCGGAGGGAGAGGCGGTTGCTGGTGGCCAGGAGGATTTCATTCGTCCCAGGACCCGAGGCGGGGGTGAGGAAGAAGGAGGCCTCCGTCGAGCCGGCGCCGCCGCCCTCATTGCAGAGGCGCGCCCGGACGCGCAGTTCTCCCGTGCCGAGGGCGGAAGGGCCGGAGACGGACTCCACCTGGAAGTCGGGGCCGCCGAACTCGGGGCCAGGCTCGGTGGGGTCGGGCCGGGGCTGGGTGGGGTCCTCATCCCAGTCGTCCCAGTCGGGACCCTGGGGCTCCACGATGCAGCCCGCAAGTGTTCCCGCGAGCGCGATTGCCCACCAACGACGCGCGTGCATGTGTGACGTGCCTCCGGGGGAGCCTGGGGGTCCGGCCGTACTAAGGGGATGGCTCCACCGTGCCCCTGGACGGAGGGCGGCGGGGTTTATTCACGGGCAGCACCAGGAACCCTCGCGAGGTGGGTTCCCATCGGGTGGGTCGCCCGGGGCCGGGTAGATTCGGTCCCATGGCTGGCTCTCCTCGTGTCCTTCTCCTCGCTGAACGCTTCCCGCCCGATATCGGAGGGCTTGCTCGCAGTGGCGCTCGCACTGCTGGCGCCCTGGCTCGACTGGGGGCTCGGGTGGACGTGCTCGCGTGGACGCGCACGGCGGCTCCAGGCGCTTTGAGCACGCTGGATGACGCGGGCGAGGTGACGCCGTTTGCTCGCGGTGTCACGTTGCATCGGCTGGGCCTGTTCGGAAGCAGCGACCTGTCGATGCAACACACGCTGGATGTGCTCGACTATCTGCACTCGAAGCGGCGCTATGACCTGGTATGGGGGCACTACCTGTCGCCGCCGGGATTCCTCGCCGTCGTGTTCGCTGCCTCGGTGGGGATTGCATCCACGGTGAGTGCTCGGGGCAATGACGTGGACCAGCACATGTTTCCTCCCGGGGATTTCGCTCGGCTCCTGTGGACGCTCCAGCGCGCGGATGTGCTCACCGCTGCTTCCGCCGACCTGGGTCGGAAGATGGGGTTGTTGCTCGGGAAGGATGCTCGGGTGGAGGTCATCCCCAACGCCGTCGACACCGAGGTGTTCTCACCGGGGCCCGCCGACCCGGTGCTGCGCGAGCGGCTCGGCATCGCTCCGGGTGAGGTGGTGCTCGGGTTCTCGGGGGAGCTGCGTCACAAGAAGGGACTGCCGTTCCTGCTCTCCGCGCTGTCGGAGGTGCGGCGGGCTCGGCCCGCGTGTCTGCTCGTCATCGGTGAGGTGCGTCCACGCGACGCGGAGCACCTCGTTGCCTACCGCGCGGAGCATCCCGAGGACGGTGCTCGCATCATCGTCTCCGGCGCGTTGGAGACACCCGAGGCCATCGCCGCGCACCTGCGCCTGTGCGATGTGTATCTCCAGCCGTCACTGTGGGAAGGGATGCCGAACGCGCTGCTGGAGGCGATGGCGTGTGCCTGCCCCGTCATCGCCAGTGACGCGGGTGGCATCCCCGAGGCCGTCGACCATCAGCGCAACGGATTCCTCGTGTCGAAGGCCCTGTTGAACCATCTGGGGCAGGCGTGTCTCGACGTGTTGTCGCTGTCGTCGGAGCACCGGGCGGCGATTGGCTCCGCCGCGCGCAGGCGCATCCTGGAGCGGTTTCAGTCCGATGCCGAGGCGGAGGTGCTGCGCCGCGTGCTGGCCCGCGCGGTGCCCAGAGTGGGCTGAGGGTTCGCGCGACGCTCGCCGCAGCTTCCCGAAGCGTGCGGACAGGTCACCCGTGTTCAGCCTCGCGCCTTCTCTTCAGTCCGAGCTGCTCCTCATAGGCCACCACCAGTGCCTCCCGCGCTCGGGTCCAGGTGAAGTCGCGCTCCACACGGGCGCGGGCCCTCGCGCTGAGCGAGGGTCCGAGTTCGGGACTGGCTCGCAGGTCTTTCACCGCCTCCGCGATGGCCTTCGGTGAGCCTGGCCTCACCAGCAACACCTCATCGGGCCTCGCGAGCGTCCGCACCACCGGCAGGTTCGACGCGATGACCGGTGTGCCCGACGCCATCGCCTCCAACAGCTTCAGCGGACAGCAGCCCTGCACGCAGTTGCGGTCATTCACCGGCAGCGGCACCAGCACCGCGTCGCATTCGTGATGCAGCGCCGCCAGCGCGTCTTGCGGCATCGCCTCGCGCAGCTCCACCGCTCCCTCCAACAGCAAATCGCCACACCGCTCCAGCATCGCCCTCCGCTGGTGCTTGCGCAGCGGCCCCACGAGCGTCAGCACCGCGGGCATCTCCGCTCGCAACAGCCGCAGCGCATCGATGGCGTGATGCACTCCCTGCCACGACGTCATCGTCCCGCTGTAGAGCAACCTCACCGGTCGCCCCGGCTCCATCGCGCGCGGCGGCGCATGACGAAACACCTCCAGCTCCACGCCGTTCCGAATCACCCGCACGCGTGACGCCTCCGCGCCCCGCTTCACCAGGTACTCCGCCGTCACCTCACTGGGGGTCACCAGCAGATCCGCGCTCGCGATGCACGCGTCCTCCTGCGCCACCAGCTTGAGCATCAGCTCCGCGTCCTCCGCCACGTCCGGGTGGTGATACTTCAGTTCAATCGATGGCAGCCCGTTCACCTCGAACACCAGCGCATCCGTCAGCGCTTGCTTCCTCCGCGCCACCGGATAGCCCTCGAAGATGGAGCGCACGTGGACCACCTTGGCCCGGGGTCTGTTCCGCCACCACGCCGCCAGATGCGTGCGGAACGACAACGCCTGCGCCACCAGGTCCCGCCCCCTCGCATCCAGCGGGTGATACGTCACTCCCTCCACGAGTGGATGCGGGGCCGCGCTCGCGGTGGGGCCCTCTCGCAGCGCCAGCAGGTCCACGTCCCCGAAGGCAGTACCCAGGGCCTCCACGAAGGCTCGGATGTGCACGGCGGCTCCCTTGGGAGCCGGAAAGCGGTCGAAAGAGGCGTAGATGATGCCGGACGCGGAAGCCACGCCCGCGTGGTATCGCGGCTCACCCGGCTCGGCAAACCGGACGGTTTGCCCCGCTCCTCGCCGACCCATACACTCCGCGCTCGTTCCTTGGCTCCGAAGGGGAGCTGCCGCCTTGGCCTTCGACATCGACCGCTTTCGTACGGAGAAGCGCTACAGCAACACCGCGCCCGTCTCCGAGCTGATGGAAGACCTGGGCGTCCTCGCGCGCTTCGACGTGGAGATGGATGTCGTCAAGCGCCGCTGGCAGCGGCGGGCCTTCATCGTGGGCGGCGTGGGCGCGGGCCTGTTCGTCCTGTCGAACGTCCTCGACTCCGAGCTCAACCCCACGTTGACGAGCGGCCTGCTGTTCGGGGGCATCGGCCTGCTCATCGTCATGGTCGTCCTCCTGTTCAAGGCCTTCCGGTTCGGCCGGAACGACCTGGAGGACCGCCGCTACCAACTGCCCACGCTGTTGCTGCGACGGCTGGGCCGTGACATCGCTCCCGAGGAGCCCGTGTCGCTGGAGTTGGACTTCCACGCCATCGACCACAAGGCCAAGTGGAAGGGCAAGGGCATGGCGGGCACGTGGAAGACGAATGAGTTCGAGGACCCGTGGCTGTCGCTCCAGGCCCGTCTGCGCGACGGCACGCACCTGCGCCTGGCGATGACCGAGTGGCTCCAGAAGCGCTCGCGCACCCGCCGCAGTCCCGGGGGCAAGTACAAGACGAAGCACAAGCAGAAGAGCGGCACGTACCTCCAGGCCCAGCTTCGCGTGAAGCCCGAGCGCCACCCCGGGCTCGCCCGACTCCAGAGCGCGGCCCGCTCGGCGGTGAAGCTCCCTCCGACGGTGGCGCTCACGAAGCTGGAGGTGTCCGACGACCGGCTCGGCCTGCGCGCCCGGATGGACTCCGACTGGGAGGCAGCCGAGTACGTGCAGCTTCCCTCACGAGATGCGACCCGCACGTGTCTCATGATGTTGCTGAGCCTCTACCAGGTGCTCAACTTCTCCACCTCCCAGCGCAAGCAACTCCCCGCGAGGGCCTCTCCATGACGTTCCGCTCGCTCCTGCTGAGCCTCCTCCTCACCGCCGCCTGCTCGCGTCCGTCGGGCTCCGAGGCTCCGTCCTCCCAGACACAGGCCGCCACCGCGGGCGACGAGGTCCCCCTCCCGGGCAAGCTCAAGTTCAAGGACGCCGACGACCGCGAGCGCTTCTCCCTCAAGCCCAAGGATGATGGCGCCAAGCTGGTGGACGGAGAGGACCGCGAGCTCGCCCGCTTCAAGTGGAAGGGCGCCGCCCTCAAGGTGTCCGGTCCGGATGACACGGCCCTGGGCTACGTCGTCGGCTCCGCGGGCGGCGCGCTCACCGTGAGGGACGGCGAGCAGCGGCAGGTGCTCTACACCCTCGCGCGACAGGGCTCCGGCTGGCGGCTCACCGACGCGAAGGGCGCGCTGCTCTACACCGTGTCCTCGGACAACGAGGGCGCGCGCATCGAAGATGCCTCCGGCACCGAGGTCGCCCGCGTGAAGGTGCGCGAGGGCAAGGTGTCCCTCCGCGAGCCCGGCGGCAAGACGCTGCTCGCCACCAAGTCGCTGGTACGCGCGGACGCGGCGGCGTGTCTCGCCTTCGAGAAGCTGGACCTGCCCTTCCGCGTGGCGCTGCTCCATCAAATCCAGACGCCGCCGTCCGAGTCCGCGCCATGAGTCCCTTCTCCACCGACGGCTGCGAGGTGAGCACGGGCTTCCTGTTCTCCCACCCGTGCGGCCTGCCCGCCGGCGCGCTGTGCCCGCGCTGCGGCAAGCGCGTCTGTGACGCGCACCTGACGAGTCAGGAGGACGCCCTCGTGTGCACGAGCTGCGCGGCCCTGGGCAGCGGCGACTCGGAGGACGACGGCTCGACGAACGAGGACTCGGACGACGCTAGCTCCTACTACACGGAATACGGCTACTACGGCTCGGGCTCCTCGTGGTCGCGGGGCGCCTCGAAGGACCCGCACGACTTCACCGAGGCCGACGGCGAGAGCCTGCGGCACGAGCAAGATGCCTCCTTCGAGGAGGACCTGGGCGGAAGCTGATGGGCGCGCGCTGGCTCATCTACGCGTTGGGCGGAGGCATGGGTCACTTCACCCGCGCCTGTGGACTCGCGCGCGTGGCGGCCCGACGGGGACACCGCGTCACCGTCGTGACGAACAGCGTCTTCGCTCCGGACGTCCCACTGGAGGACGTGCTGGGCGCGGGTGCCCACGTGCACCGGCTCAACCCGGACCTGGCCAAGGCCGCGGTGCGCGAGGCGGTGGAGTGCCTGCTCGACGGCGTGCGCCCCGAGGTCCTCGTGGTGGACACCTTCCCGCGGGGACTCGCGGGAGAGCTGGCGCCGCTGTTGCCCGGGCTGCGCATGGGCAAGGTGCTGGTGCACCGCGACTTGAATCCCACGTACGTGGAGCGCTTCAACGTCGCGGCGGCGGTGGAGGACTTCGACCTGCTGCTCGTCCCCGGTGAGGACGCGCCCTTCTCCCAGCACCCGCGCGCCGTGCGCACCGCGCCCTGGCTCCTCCTGGAGCGCGACGAGTGGCTCAGCCGTGCGCAGGCGAGACAGCAGCTCGGCGTGGACCCGGAGGATGCGCGGCCGCTGGTGGCGGTGATGGGGAGCGGCAACGCGGAGGAGGTGGCGGAGGCGGGCGCCATCGCCACGCGGCTCCAGGAGCGGCTCGGGGCTTCGGCGCCGGTGCGGTGGCTGGCACCTCCCGGGCCCTGGTTCCCCGTGCGGCCCTCGAAGTCCGGTGCGCCCACGCGCAACCTGCTCCAACCCGTGCGCGTGTGGCCGGCGCTGGCGGTGATGCCGGGGGTGGACATCCTGGTGGGCGCGGGCGGGTACAACACCGTGCAGGAGGCTCGCGTGACGGGCACTCCGCTGGTGGCCCTGGCGCGGGCCCGGCGCTACGACAGGCAGGCGGTGCGGCTGCGTCCGGAGGAGCTGGCCCGCACCGAGGCGGAGCTGATGGAGCGAGTCGTCGCGCTGGTGGGCCCTCGCGTCGCGCGCGCGCCGGAGACGTACTCCGGGGGTGCCAGGGACGCGGTGGCGCTCATCGAGCGCGCCGTGCTCAGTGCTTGAGGTCCTTGTGGCCCGGCGCCGGGTCGATGCCGTGCGCCATGATGAAGTGGTAGACGACCTGCGGGTCTTCCTTCGGCCCGCTCATCAACTCCACCAGGAAGTGGCCCTGCGTGCCCGAGTCCGGGTCCGGCGCCACATTCACCTCGGTGACTTCGCGGCCCGCCATCACCAGCTCGCCCACGAGCACCTTGCCCTTGAGGACCTGGATGATGTGCTGACGGTCCTCCTCCAAGAGCAGCCAGTGGAAGTCGTCGTGGTCATACAGCATCGCGTCGACGGAGCCGCACCGGAGGATGCATTGGGTGTGTTCCTGGAGCCAGCGCCAGAAACCATCGAACTTCAGGGTACGTACCGGCTGGGGGAGCATGTCCATGGTGGCCTCGCGCGCGGCCAGGGGAGCTCACGCTCGCCCGCCACGTCCGACCTTCCCTAGCACGATTGCCCTCTCCCGGCGCTGATGCCGTGCGGGGAACCCCCACCACGCCCGGTTGCTGTCCACCCGGTGAATCCCCATCGTCCTGTCCTTGTTCCTCCAGTCATGAAGGGGGCGTTGCATCCACACCCGCCCTCGGCTTCCGCGAGGTCCCAACCGTGAGCTTCCCCGCCCAGAGCCAGGTCCTTCGTGGCGTCCGCCCGACGCATCCGGAGGCGACATGAGTCTGCGCGCCTGGCTCGCCGCCATCATGGGTGGACTCGCCCTGCTGACGCTCGTGGCCGCCAGCGCGCTCATCGCCCTGACGAACGCGCAGAACCACTCGGCGAACACGCTCGGCAACTCCGTGGAGGGCCTCCACCTGGCGGAGGAGCTGGAGATCGACCTGCTCATCCACTTCCGGCTCAGCGGCGTGGCGGGCCCCGTGGAGGCGACGTCGACGCTCATCCGGGGAAGGACACTCGAGAGCATCGAGTCCTCGTTCCCCCGCCTGCTGGACGCCCTCAACAGGACGGCTTCCGGCTCCACCGAGCAGGGGCTCATCCGGGAGGTGGACAAGAACTTCGACGCCTACCTCGTCGCCCAGCGAGGGGCCGCCGAGCTGCCCCAGCGTCTGCGCGCGCAGCGGGCCATCCCCTCCCTGGACGCCGCGCTGGATTCGTTGGAGCGGCTGGTCCAGCTCAACGTGGAGGAAGCCCGGGCGGCACGGGAGTCCTCGGCGGACCTCAACCGGATGGGCAACGTCGTGGGGCTGGTGCTGTGCGGCCTGCTGCTGGTGGGACTGGTGACGGGCACCTTCCTCTTGCGCCGCATCGCGTGGCAGCCCCTGCGTGACATCAGCCAGGCCATGCGCCGCTTCGGCGCGGGCCGCAAGCGCACCCGCGCGCCGGTGGCGGGGCCCACGGAGCTGCGCGACATGGCGCGCACCTTCAACGAGATGGCCAACAGCCTCACGCACCAGCAGGAGCAGCAGCTCGCCTTCCTCGCCGGCGTGGCCCATGAGCTTCGCAATCCGCTGTCCGCGCTGAAGCTGTCCACCGCGCTCACCGAGCGCAGCCGCGCGCAGCTCACGCCGGAGCGCATGCAGCGCACGCTGGCGC
Organism: Myxococcus eversor; assembly: GCF_010894455.1. Lineage (GTDB taxonomy): Bacteria > Myxococcota > Myxococcia > Myxococcales > Myxococcaceae > Myxococcus > Myxococcus eversor. Next base: position 211,999 of record NZ_JAAIXY010000008.1, read on the forward strand.
TGGTGGGACGGCAGGTGGAGCGGTTGGACCGGATGGTGGGTGATTTGCTCGACTCCACCCGCATCGAGGCGGGCAAGCTGGAGCTGCGGCCGGAGGTGCGCGACGCTCGCGAGCTGGCGCGGGGCGTGGTGGAGCTGTACCGCTCCAGCGACGGCGGACACGTGTTGCAGCTCGACGTGCCGGAGACGCCGCTGCTGGTGCGCGGGGACCCGGACCGGCTGGAGCAGGTGATGGCCAACCTGGTCAGCAACGCGCTGAAGTACTCGCCCTCCGGCAGCCGCATTGACGTGGCGGTGCGCCGCGAGGTGGACGACGTGCTCCTCATCGTGAAGGACCAGGGCGTGGGCATCACCGAGGACGAGAAGAGCATGCTGTTCGCCCCCTTCCAGCGACTGGGGGATGCCCGGAGCAAGCGCGCCCCGGGCGTAGGGCTGGGGCTGTCCGTCGCCCGGCGCATCGTCGAGGCCCATGGCGGGCACATCGAGGTGGAGAGCACGCCCGGCGTGGGTTCGACGTTCTGCGTCCGGCTGGCCCTCGTCACCCCGGAGGCGGCGGGCGCCGCGGAGCATCCGGAGGCGGGGGCCGTGGTGCCTCCGGACGCCCTGCACTAGACGCAAAGCGTTGCGTCCCGTGCTTCCGTCGGAGTCTCTGGGTGCGCCAGCGAGGCGTCGGACGTACCTTCCGGGCTCCATGACAGGAGCCGCCTGGAACATGAAGATTTCGCGCCGAGTCGCGCCGCTCGCCATCCTGCTGTCCGTGGGGGGACTGGGGGCGTGTGCCTCCCGCCAACCGGCGCCCGAGGCCCAGGCCGCGAAGCCCGCCGCCCCCGCCTCTGTCGTCCAGTCCACGGAAGGCGGCTTCTCCGTCGCGCTGCCCGGGCCGGTGAGCCAGGAGCGCCGCTCCCAAGTGACGGATGTGGGCGAGGTGACACTCCACACGTTCATCGCCGTCCGTCCGGAGTCGGACACGGCGTACTACGTCTCGTACACGGACTTCCCCTCGGCGGCGGTGTCGCAGGCGAAGCCGAGCGACGTGGTGTCCCGCGCCAGCCTGGGTGCGCTGGAGGCCCTGGGCGCCACGGGCGTCTCCTCGAAGCCGCTGACGCTGGAGGGCTTCCCGGGCTGGGAGGTGGAGGGCGTCTCCGGGCCGCGCCGGCTGCGAGGCCGCTTCTACCTGGTGGGCCCGCGCCTCTATCAGCAGCTCCTCCTGCACCCGGAGGGCAAGCCGCCCCAGGACGCGGAGGGCTTCTTCGAGTCGTTCCGCCTGGACCCCCAGATGGCGGCCATGCTCTCGGGCGCGCAGCGCTCCTGAGCGCGGTGGGCCCGAGTGTCCTGGTGAGGGCGGGTGCGGTATGCCAGCCCCGCCATGAATCTCTCGGCCATCGACCTCAACCTGTTCCTCGTGCTGCACGCGGTGCTGGAGACGGGGAGCGCCACGGGCGCGGCACGGCAGCTCCACGTCACCCAGTCGGCGGTGAGCAACGCGCTGGCGCGGCTGCGGGAGTTGTTGGGAGACCCGCTCCTGGTGCGGCAGGGGAAGGGGCTGGTGCCCACGCCTCGCTGCGAGGAGTTGAGGCCGCTGCTCGTCAACGCGGTGGCGCAACTCCAGGTGGCCGTGGATGGCCAGCGCTTCCTGCCCGAGGAGAGCACGCGCCGCTTCACGCTGGCCTGCGGTGACAACCAGGACGTCTGCGACGTGCCCCGTGTCGTGGAGGCCTTCGCGCGCCGCATGCCACAGGCGCGGCTGCGCGTGGTGAGCATCGACTTCCTCGTCGCGTCGGATGGCATGGCGACAGGCGAGGTGGACGTCGCGCTGGGGCCTCGGCTGGTGGCCACGCGGGAGGGCTTCTGCGTGGAGGACCTCTACCTGGAGGATGTGGCCTTCGTCGTCCGCGAGGACCACCCGCTCATCCACGGGACGGTGCTGACGCGGGAGGCGTTCAACGCCTGCAAGCACATCGACATCGTCATCACCCAGGGCCGCCCGGGCGTGGGGCGCTCCATGTTCGAGCGGTTCCGCAAGGAGAACGGCCTGGAGTACAGCTCGGCGCTCGCCGTCTCCCACTTCATCGCCGCGGGCATGGCCGCCACGCGCACCGACTACATCGCGGGCATGCCGGGACGCACCGCGGACGTCCTGTGCGCCATGCTGCCCTTGAAGCGCCTGCAGTTCGTGCCCGCGCCTCAGCCCATGACGATGTCGCTCATGTGGCACACCCGCACGGACGCGGACCCCGGCTCGCGCTACTTCCGGCAGTTGCTGCTGGACGTGTTGAAGGACATGCCGCCGGCTCGCACAGAGGCGCGCGCGAAGACCCCATCGTCAGGGTCCTCGCGCCGCGCCCGGAGCCGCTGACACCCGCTGGACCCGGTGGTCCAGGGGCGTTCAGCGTGCTCGCCGCTCACCTCGTCACGGGGAGGCGACGGGGGCGTCCTCCGGGATTTCACCGAAGCCGCCGGACTCGAAGTCGTGAATGGCCTGCAGCACTTCGCGCTGGCTGTTCATGACGAACGGGCCCAGATGGACGATGGGCTCGCGGAGGGGCTCACCCGCGAGGATGATGACGTGCGTGTCCGTGTCGGCACGCAGGGACAGGAACTCGCCGTCGTTGGCGAAGAGGGCGAGCTCCCCCTCGGTGGCCGTCTCTCCGCCGGACGACACGCGACCGGAGGCGATGAGGACGATGGCGTTGTGGTGCTTCGGCAGCGGAACCTGGAGGTCCGTCCCCGCGCTCAGCCGCACGTCGAGCAGGGAGATGGGCGTGAAGGTCCGCGCGGGGCCCTGGGTGTCGTTGAAGCCGCCCGCGATGACTCGCACCGTGCCGCCCTCGACGGGGACGGTGGGAATCTGGGTCGCGGTGATGGGCTGGTAGCCCGGCGCGGCCCGCTTGTGAGCGCGGGGCAGGTTCACCCAGATTTGAAGCATCTCGAAGACGCCACCGCGTCGGGAGAAGGCATGCTCATGGTACTCCTCGTGGAGGATGCCGGACGCCGCCGTCATCCATTGCACGTCGCCCGGGCCGATGACGCCCGAGTGGCCCGCGTTGTCGCGATGCGCGACGTTGCCTTCGAACGCGAGGGTGACGGTTTCGAAGCCGCGATGCGGATGCCAGCCGACGCCCCGCTGCCCCTTCGCGAGGGCAGGGTAGTGATGCGGAGGATGGTGGTCCAGGAGCAGGAAGGGGCTGACGCGCTCCTGCGAAACGCCGCCACTGGGGACGAGTGTCTTGACGCGGAAGCCGTCACCGACCCAGTGGAAGGGCCCGCCGCCGTGGACGCTCTCGAGCGTCCGCGCACGGGGAAGCGCGTGGGGAACGATGGGGGGAGTGAGTGTCTGGGTCGTGGTGCTCATGACACAGAACGTAAGGGCCAGGGCGGGTGTGTAAATCGCTCCCGCACATGATGCTTAGCATCACGTCGTGTGATGGTCCGCGAGCGCGAGCTGGCAGAGCGAGGTGAGCCGGTTGGAGGCCCACGTCGCCACCGGGCCCAGCGGCGTGCCCTTGCGGCGCACCAGGGCGAGGGGCCGTTGGGGCGGAGGCCCGCCCTCATAGGCGGCGAGCCGCAGCCGCACCAGCCTCCCCGCCGCCAGGTCCTCGCTCACCAGGTGCTCGGGCTCGTGGCCCCAGCCGAGCCCACCGAGGATGAGGGCATGTTTCGTCATCAGGTCCGCGACGCGCCAGCTTTTCGCCGAGAAGACGCCCCGGTCCGCCGTGCCCGCCTTTCCAGTGGGCAGACGCTCACTGAGGACGAGCTGGGTGGTGGTGGCGAGGTGCTCGTCGGTGATGACGCCCTTCACTTTCGCGAGAGGGTGTGACGGCGCGGCGACGGGGAGCATGCGCAGGAGCGCGATGGGGCGCTGCTCCAGGCCGGTGAGGTCCAGGTCCGCGCCCGCGATTCCGAGCGTGGCCTTGCGCTCGCGCAGGCGCTCCGTCACGGCGGAGAGCAGCTCCACCTCCAGCGTCAGTTCCACCTCCGGGTGTGCCTCCGCCAGCTCCTTCACGAAGGACAGCAGCGCGGGCGTGGGGAACATGGCGTCGACGACGAGCGCGAGCTGGGTCTCCTCGCCGCTCTTGAGGCGGCCGACGACGGTCTGGAACGTCGCGAGGTCGTCATGCAGTCGCCGCGCGGCGGCGACCACGGCCTCGCCCTTCATCGTCAGGCGGGGGACGCGGCTGCTGCGGTCGAAGAGGCGCAGGCCGAGCTGCTTCTCCAGACGCTGCATGGCCTGACTGACGGCGGGTTGTCCCTGGCCCAGGCGCCGGGCCGCCGCGGAGAAGCTGCCCTCCTCGGCCACCGCGCGGAGCGTCCGGAGCTGGTCGATGGTGACGCTGTCGAGCACCTGGCGACTGCATCACATCGACGCGGGCGTTGCACGCGTGGCGGGCCTTGCCCTACTTGCGCGCGGACAACCAGGAGACGATGAGCGAACTCAGCGTCGCGGCGGCGGTGCTCTCCGAGATGGCGCCCCGGAGCATGTCGCGGGAAATCGCCTCCGCCGCGCCGATGATGCCCACGCAGCGCTGCCGCAGGGTCTCCTTCGGCAGCTCGCAGTAGGGCGCGAGCGTGTCCCGATAGAAGTCCACGTAGTTGTCCAACACGCCTTGATAGAAGTTCTCCATCTGCCCGTCGCCCTTGAGCGCGGCGGTGATGGCGTGCTGCTCGGGGCCGAGCGTCACATAGCAGTTCATGTACGCGCCGCTCATCACCCTGGCGACGTCCTCCAGCTTGCGCCGCGTGCGCTGGAGCGCCTCCTCGAGCTGGGTGACCTGCTTCGCGTCGAGGCGCTCATACAGCGCCATCAACAGCCCGGCGCGCGACTGGAAGTGCTCGTAGGGGATGGGCTTGCTGACGCCCGCGCGCTCGGCGAGGTGACCGAGCGTCAGCGCGTCCGTGCCCTCCTGCCTCACCACCGCCATCGCCACGTCGAGCAACTGCTCGCGTCGCTGGGCCTTGGGAAGCTTCTTGGCGGTGGGCTCACTCATGGGACGTCGCGACGGCACCCTTGGGGCTTAGTCGCCTCGACGCGGACGCGCAACCGGACCCCCACCGCGTCGAAATCGTGGCGAACCTACTTTTGGTAACTTACTTTAAGTAGGGTCAACGCAGCGCCATTTCCGCCGGCCCGCCGGCACCTTCAACCACTGCCCCATGGGGCAGGGGAGCGCACCCGTCATGTCTTCGAACACTCGGAAACCCGTCCTCATCGTTGGTGGCTCGGGCGTCGTCGGCTCCCAGGCCGCCAAGGCCTTGCGCCGGCTGCAACCGGACCTGCCGCTCACGATTGGCGGCCGGGATTTGGCCCGCGCGCAGGCCGTGGCCCGCGAGGTCGGCCTCGCCGACGCGGCGACGGTGGACCTGTCCCGGCCTGACTTGGGCCAGCCCGCGAGCCGCGCCTACAGCGCCGTCGTCCTGTTCGTGAAGGACGACACGCTGAACTCGCTGCGGTACGCGCAGATGCACGGGCTGCCGTACCTGGGCATCTCCACGGCCTTGTTCGAGGTCGCTCCCGAGGTCGCCCTCCACATGCATCAGCCCACGCGCTCGCCCATCTTCCTGGGCAGCAGCTGGCTGGTGGGCGCCGCCACGCTGCCCGTGCTCCAGTTCGCTCGGGAGTTCCGCGCGCTGGAGTCCATCGCCATCGGCGCCGTGCTCGACGAGCAGGACGTGGGCGGGGCCGCCGCGTACGTGGACCTGGAGCGGCAGAAGGCCGCGCCCAACAACCTCATCCTGGAGAACGGACAGTGGCGCTGGGTGGGCGGGGCCGAGGCGCTGCGCACCTTCCGCGACACCGAGGGGAATGACCTCCAGGGCCAGGCGTACTCGCTGATGGACGCCCCGAGCCTCGCCGCCGCGACGCAGGCGAAGTCCATCCGCTTCGATGTCGCCATCGGCACCTCCGCGCCGCGCCGCCGTGGCGAGCCCTTCTCCACCGAAATCATCTTCGAGCTGGAAGGCACGCTGCACGACGGAACCCGGGCGCGCGTGCGTCACGAGCTGATGCACCCGGAGGGGCAGGCACCGATGACGGCGGTGGGTGTCGCCGTGGGCGTCGAGCGGTTGCTCGGGCTCGCGGGAGGCGCGCCCGTCGCACCGGGCCTCTACCTCCCCCATGTCCTCATCGAGCCGGAGTACCTGCTGCGCCGACTCCAGGAGTCCGGCACCCGGCTTCGTCGCGCGTGATGTCCCTGCTTCTTCTCCTCACAGGAGTCCCAACATGAACGCATCGAACCTGAAGCCCGTCCTCGTCATCGGTGGCTCCGGCGTCGTCGGACGCCGCGCCGTGAAGGCCCTGCGCGAACTGCACCCGGAGCTGGCCCTCCGAATCGGAGGACGTGATGTGAACAAGGCCGCGACGCTCGCGCGGGAGCTGGGCCACGCGGAGGCCGTGCGCATCGACCTGGAGCGCGAGGACCTGGGGCTGCCACCGGACGCCGCCTTCAGCGCGGTGGTGGTGCTGCTCAAGGACGACTCACTGCGCTCGATGAAGTACGCGCAGGCGAAAGGTGTCCCGTACGTCTCCTTCTCCGACTTCGTCTTCGACATCGGCCCGGCGGTGGCCCTCCACATCCAGCACCCCACCGCCGCGCCGGTGCTCTTCCTGGGGCACTTCCTGGGCGGCACCGTGGCCCTGGCCACCCTCCAGTTCGCGCGCGAATTGAAGAAGGTCCACGCCATCCAGATTGGCGCCGTCTTCGACGAGGAGGACGTGGGAGGTCCGGCGGCCAGCGGAGACATGGCGCGCCTGACGAAGGGCGTGCCCAGCCCGCTGATTCGCAAGGACGGGAAGTTCCTCTGGGCCACCGCGGAGGAGGACGTGACGCGGACCTTCCAAGGCGCGGACGGCACGCAGTGGCAGGGCCGCGCCTATCCCCTGCTGGACGTGGCCACCCTCGCGGCGGTGACGGACGCGAGCACGGTGCGGCTCGACTTCGCGCTTCGGGCCGCATCCAGCCGGAAACCCGGCCAGGGACCGGGCCACGAGGTCGTCATCGAGCTGACCGGTGAGTCGCCGGAAGGGACGATGAAGCATGTCCGTTACACGCTCGTTGATGGGGATGTTCACTCGGGGCTGAGTGGACGGGGCGTGGCGCTCGCGGTGGAACGGCTGGTGGGACTCGTGGGCGCCGCGCCCGTTGGACCTGGAATTTTTTCACCTGAATGCGTGTTAGACTCGGCCCACGTCATCGAGCGCCTGAAGGCGTGGGGTACACGGATTCAACGTGCGTGACGTGGGGGGATGACCCGCGCTCCAGCGTGGGACGACTCCGGAGGAGGGGCTCTTACGCCGTGCCAGGAGGCTGTCAGCCCTGGCGCGGATACTCGCGATTGGCGCCTTGCTCCGCACCCAGAGGGAACCTCATCCCATGACGAGCCCGCTGTCCGCCGCACCCGTGTCGCTTCCGCCGCATTCCGCACCGCCTCCCACACGTGTCGCAGCCGAGAAGTTCGAGCTTTCCCGGTTCGAGGGCGTTCTCGCGGACAAGACGAACCCCGTTTCGAATCCGAGCGCTCCTCAGGAGGTCGCCTCCGTGGGCGTGGTGCCTCCGGTGGCGAAGATGGATGGGACGGTGCTCAACGGCATCTCCCGCTTCGTGCAGGAGCTGGAGCAGGGCCAGCGCGTGATGGACCACCTCATCCGGTCCGCGTCCTCCGGCTCGCGCTACTCCAACGCGGAGCTGCTGTCGCTCCAGGCATCCATGTACCGCTACGCGCAGGTGTTGGACCTGGTGAGCCGCATCGTGGAGAAGGGCACCAACGGGCTGAAGGACGTCCTCAAGACGCAGGTGTAGCTACCCCGTCTTGCGACGCCGGCTCGCGGTTGGGGGAGGGGGCTCCTCTTCCAGCCGCGCGCTCAGCGCCTCGCGGACGGCGAGGACGCGGGCCTTCAAGTCCCGCAGCTCCTCCACGTCGAGCCCCGACGCCTCCAGGATGGACACGGGCACGCACTCCGCCTTCGAGCGCAGCGCGCGGCCCGGGGTCGTCAGCCGGATGCGCACCTGGCGCTCGTCCAGCATGTCCCGCTCACGCTTGACGAGGCCCGCCGCCTCCAGCCGCTTGAGCAGCGGCGTCAGCGTCCCCGAGTCGAGGAGCAACCGCTCCCCCAGCGCCTTCACCGTGACGTCGTCCTCCTCCCACAGCACCATCATCGCCAGGTACTGGGGATAGGTGAGGCCCAGCTCCTCCAAGAGCGGCCGGTACGTCCGGTTGAGCAGGTGCACCGTCGAATAGAGGGTGAAGCACAGCTGCTCGTCGAGGTGGAGCGCGTCGACACGCTTCTTGGGCTGGGGCATGGCGGTTCCTGCCTGCAACATGCGGCCCAGGTCCATTGCGCGCAATGGAATCGTGCTTCAGGTCTTTCCAGGAGGGCGCGAGCGGCGCAGCCAGTAGGGCACGTGCTCCAGGAGGGCGTGCCCGTCGAAGGGCTTGAGCAGGGTGTCGAGCACTGCGGGGTGGTGGACCCATCGGGATGTCAGGGCCACCACCGTCAGTCCAGCCCAGGCGGGGTGGCGGGTGATGCGCTCCAGGAAGGCGCGCCCGTCCATGCGAGGCATTTCCATGTCCAGAAGCACCAGCGAAGGCCGCCCGTGCACCTCCAGCCAGGTGAGCGCCTCCAGTCCATCCTTCGCGACCGCGCTGGGATAGCCCGCGCTCGTGAGGACGTCGACAACGGACGCTCGCAGGTCCGCGTCATCCTCCACGACGAGCAAGGTTCCTTCGGAGGCTCCTGGCATGAGAGGTCATCTCCCTAGGTCAGGGTGGGTTTGAGGTACAGGGAACATCTGCCGGTTCGCACCGGCAGAAGAGGTCCTCAGGTCTCCTCGAACATGGCCTGGAGCACCCTCCAGGCGAGTTTCACTTCCTGGCCAGAGAGGCCGGAGAGGAAGTCGCAGATCTCCGCCACTTCTTCAGTGCGCTCCTGCTCGAAGCCGTTGAAGAGCGTCTTGAGCGACACGTCCAGGCCTGTCGTCAGCTTGCCGAGCGTATCCAGCGACGGAGAGAACGCTCCGCGCTCGATGCGGCGGATGGCATCCACGGAGAGGTCGCACCGCTCCGCGAGGGCCTCCTGCGTGAGCGTCCGGTTGACGCGAAGCTCGCGCACATGACCGCCGAATTTGCGATGGAACCTCGTCCAGTTCGCTACCTTGTTCTTCGCTTTCTCCATATTGGGTGACGGGTAATCTGGGGACGCCTTGGCCCAAGTGAAGTGAAGGTGTTGGCGGTTGGACCCTGGATTTCGCACGTTCGCCAACTCGGAGGCCCTGTGTGTCGCAGGGTTGCGCGAAACCAGGTGGCAAGGTGCGAGCGTGTCTCCGCCCGGCGCTCCCCCGAGGAGCAAGGAGGCTGGCGCGCCGGGAAAATGCGCGGGCGGAAGAGTTCGTCTACGCTGCACGCCGCATGACGCATTCGGAAGTCGGGTGGGGTGGACGGCGGGCCGTATTCCACGTCCTGGCCTGCTGTGGCCTCTTGGCCGCCTGTGAAATTGGTTCCGAGGTCCGCCCGCTCACCGCTGCTCGGGAGCCTGTCCCGGTGCCTCCGGCGGCGGTGGCGCGAGCGCTCGCGCCCGCCCCACGGCGGGTGGCGCCAGAGCCCACGGAGCGCACGCGCGCGACGCAGGCGCTGGCGGTGAAGCTGGGGGCGCTCGGGGCGAAGGTGGATGACCCATGCGTGGCGCCCGGGGGCTCGGGCTGTGAGCGCACCGCGCTGGCGCCCTTCTTCGAGTCGCTGGACGCGCTGTCCGCGGGCACGGCGACGGGGCCCACCGTCATCGAGGCCTTCGGCAACTCGCTCATCGCGGGGGACCGAATCGTGGACATCCTCCGAGATGATTTGGGTGCGGGCTTCGGCGCCGCGGGCCGGGGCGTGCTGCTGGTGGACCGGATGGCGCCCTACGGCGGGCGCGGACGCACCGGCTACAGCAAGGGCGGGTGGGAGCCCCGCACGCTGGGCGAGCTGCGCAAGCCCCCGCACCCGTTCGGAATCACGGGCGTGTACCACGTGGCCACCGTCGCCCGGGCGCGCAGCCGCTTCAAGCTGGAGGGCGAGCCGCGCGGCACCCTGTGGTGGCTGGACGTCCCGAAGGGCGGCGCGCTCACCGTGCTGAGTGGAGACACGGTGCTGGCGCGGACGGCGCCCGCGGGGAGTGGCGAGTCGAAGGCCACGCGCTTCGAGCTGCCTCCGGGCACGACGTCGGTGGACATCGTCGCCGAGGCGAAGGGCGCGGTGGTGCAGGGCGTGGTGTTGCAGCAGGCTCGGCCCGGCATCGTCCTGGACATGCTCGGGGTGCCGTCCGCGGACGCGAGCCTCTATGCGCGGCTGGATGACGCGGCGCTGCGCTCGCAGCTTTCGGAGCGCGAGCCCCGGCTGCTGGTCTTCTTCCTGGGCGGCAACGAGTCCAAGCGCCTGGAGTGGAAGCGCACGGACTTGGAGACGCTGCGCACGGACCTGGGCGCGCTTTTGCGTCGCGCGCGAGTGGCCGCGCCGAACAGCGCCTGTCTGGTGGTGGGGCCCATGGACGCGGTGCGCGACTCGAAGGACCAGGGCAAGGCCTTCACGCAGCGCCCCTTCCTGGAGGCCGTCGTCGACGCGGAGCGCGAGGTGACGCAGGCGGAGGGGTGCGCCTTCTTCAACCTCTACGAAGCCATGGGCGGCAAGGGCGCGCTGTCGCGCTTCCACCAGTCCGGCTTCATGCACGAGGACCTGGTGCACCCGCGTGGCCGGGGGCTGGATGTGCTGGGGCACCTGGTGACGGACGCGCTGCTGCGCGCCTGGGTGGAGACGCCGCCCGCCTCCCGCCGCGTGGCCTCGCTGGCGCCCGCCGCTGGAAGCCCTCCCACTTCGACCGTGGAGGCCGCGCCATGATGACGCAGAGGTGGCTCTTCGCCGCGCTGTGGTTGCTCGCGACTCCCGCGCTGTCCGCGCCGCGCCTCACGCCGGTGTGCGAGCCCGTCAACGCGGAGGCCGTCGACGGTCCTCGCGAGTTCGCTCCCGAGGTGACGCGGGCGCTGGACGCCATCGTCCGCGCGGAGCTGTCGCAGGGGCCCGTCGCGGGGCTGACGGTGGGTGTCACGCGCGGGGCCCAGCGCTGGGTGTGTGGCTATGGCTTGCGGGACATGGCCAAACGCCTGCCCGCGACGCCGCGCACGACGTACCGCATGGCGTCCGTCACCAAGTCCTTCACCGCCGTGGCCGTGTTGCAGTTGGTGGAGCAGGGGAAGTTGGATTTGGACGCGGACATCCACACGCTGGTGCCGGGCTACCCGGCGAAGCAGTGGACCGTCACGGTGAAGGATTTGCTGGGACACCTGAGCGGGGTGCCCACGTATGACGGGGTGGCCTCCAGCAACAACGTGAAGCCGGTGAGCACGCTCGAGGCCATCTCCGCCTTCTCCGAGAAGCCGTTGGCCTTCGAGCCGCGCACCCGCTACCTGTACAGCACCTGGGGCTACAACCTGCTGGGCGCGGCGGTGGAGGCCGCGTCGGGGAAGTCCTACCGCGACTACCTGCGCGAGCATGTCTTCCAGCCCTCGGGGATGGAGCACGCGGACCTGGACGTCACCGCGACGCGCGACGAGCACCAGGCGGTGGGCTACCGCGTGAAGGACGGCGTGCTGAAGCCCTCGCGCTTCCTGGATGTGTCCAGCCGCTTCGGTGGCGGTGGGACGCGGGCCACGGTGGGGGACATGCTCGGCTTTGGCCGCGCGGTGCTGGCCCACCGGCTGGTGACGCGCGACACCATGGGGAAGATGCAGGCCTCCATGGCCACGAGCGACGGGCGCCTCACGGACTACGGCATGGGCTTCGCCACCTATCCCCTGCGCGGCCACTACCTGGTGGCGCACGCGGGAGGGCAACCGGAGACGACGACGCTGCTGGTGATGTTCCCCGCCGAGGACACGGTGATTGCGCTGGCCACCAACATCGAGGGCGAGGCGAAGCGGCTGCGGCGCCTGTCCATCCGGTTGATGGAGGGCGTGCTGGAGGGTGGCGTCACGCGCAGGGACGCGCACTTCACGGACCCGGTGGACTCGGTGGTGTACGAGGGCCTGGGCCGCATCGCCAGCTATGGCCTGGCGTACCACCTGTGGGCCACGCGCGGACCGGGCACGCTGCCGCCGGACGAGGACCTCCCGGGCGCCTTTGCTCGCGTGTCGGAGTTGTTGGACCGCAAGCGCATCGGCAAGGACGGGAAGGGAGCGCTGGAGCGCATCCGCAGCGGGCATGACCCGAAGCTGGGCTCCGTCTTCATCCGCGTGGGTGCGCAGATGGCGCGCACGTTGGAGAAGGCCCACGGTCCGGAGCGGCTGCTGGCGTACCCGGCGGAGGGGCCGCTGTCGTTCTTCGCGGACTACCTGGCGGCGTGTGAGGCGCAGGGCGTGCCGGACACGGAGCGCTTCGGCGAGCCGCTGCGCGCGGATTTGCTGCGCTTCGTCGCGGGGTGGAAGCGCGCGGAGGTTCCGGCGCTGCTGCGCCTGCGGCTGGACGAGGAGCAGAACCCGGAGCCGCACTGGCCCACGCTGAAGAAGGCGGCGGCGCTGTCGCCGGACGTGCGGCCGGACTACTCGGATGAGCTGCTGCGCATCGCGGAGGGCTTCGCCTGGCGCAAGCAGGCCGTGAATCGCGTGCGCTGGCTGGAGCGGGCGGTGGAGCTTCAGCCCAGGAGCGTGGACGCGCGGTGGGCGCTGTCCCAGGCGCTGCTCACGGTGAAGCGGGACGGAGAGGTGCTGGCGCACCTTCAGGAGGCCCTGGCGACGCCGCAGGGCGCGGTGTCCCTGGCGCCGATGTCGTTCATCAAGCGTGTGGTGATGGACTCGGAGGCGCCGCCGCGCGTGGGGTTGGGCCTGCTGCGCGCGGGCGTGGCGCTGCACCCGGAGTCGCCCGAGCTGTGGGACGCGCTGGCGAAGCGGGAGAAGGCCCAGGGCCACAAGGCGGAGGCGAAGGCGGCCCTGCGGCAGGCCCGTCGCGCGCGAGAGGCCCGTCCGGAGCCGTCCTCGTCCGAGCCGCCGGCCAACCGGGCGGGCGTGGACCGTGGCTCGGGCCCCGTGCCGGATGACCACGGGCTCGTGCGTCCGCGTCAGACGCTGTGAGCCGAGGCCCTTCGGGAGGACTGTGCGAGGATGCCTCGCGTGTCCGGCATCCCGTGTCCCTTCTGTCAGGCCCCCTTCGCACCCGGCGCTCGGCGCTGCGCGGCGTGTGGCGCTTCCCTCCTGGTCGCTCCGCCTTCCGACTCGCAGGTGGCCGTCTGTGCCATCCATCCGGAGTGGATGAGCTTTCATGCGTGCACGCGCTGCGGCGCGTTCGCGTGCTCGGAGTGTCTGCGCGAGGGGCCTCACGGCGAGCGGGCCTGCGCGCGATGCCATGAGCGCTCGCCGTACTCGCCGCTCGCGTGGGACCAGCGCGCGGAGCTGGGCTGGGCGAAGGCGTTCTGGACGACGTGCGTCGATGTGATGCTGCGTCCGGGAGCGACCTTCGGCCGGATGTCACCAGAGGGGAGCGTGGGCAGCTCGCTCTTCTTCGCGCTGCTCACGGCGCTCGCCGGCTACTTCGTCACCACGCTCCTCTACTTCGCCGTCCTGCTGGTGGTTCCCTACGAGAACCTCGCGTCCCGAGGGCTGGACGAGCCGGGCCCCGGCTTCTTCCGGGGCGCCGTCGTGTTCTTCTTCTTCCTCTGGATGGTGTTGATGCCCCTCTTCAGCGTGGGCATCACCGTGGTGGCGTCCGCGCTGGACCATCTGGTGCTGCGGATGGCGGGCGCGCCGAGCACGTTCACCGCGACGCTGCGCGGACATGCCCTGTCCCAGGGCGTCTACCTGATAGGCCTGGTGCCCTTCTGCGGCATGTATGTGATGCCCTTCTGGAGCGCCGGCGCGCGGGTGGCCGCGTACCAGAAGCTGTATCGCGTGGGCTGGGGGCAGGCGGCGTTCGGCGCGCTGTTCGTGCCCGTCGTCACCTGCTGCCTGGGCGTGGGTGGCTACGCCGCGATGATGGCGACCCTGATGAGGTCTCCGTAGGCTCAGTGCTTCGGGTCCGCGTCCGGCGGGGACTCGTGCCGGTCATCGTGTCCCTGGGCGAGGTGGCGTTGTCGGGCGCGCGCGTGCACGCGCTTGAACTGCTGGGTCAGCTCCGCGAGCTCCTCCTCGGTGGCGTCCTCCAGGTCCGTGAATTCATCGTGCGCGTGCTTCTGCGCGCGGATGAGCTCGTCGAGCTTGAGGTGGATGGCCTTCGCGTCCCGGTTCTGCGTGGCCTGGATGACGAACACCATCAGGAACGTGATGATGGTCGTCGAGGTGTTGATGACGAGCTGCCAGGTGTCGCTGAAGTGGAACAGCGGCCCCGACACCGCCCAGAGCAGGACGACGGACACGGCGACAAGCAGGGCCTGGACGGAGCCCACGCGCTCGGAGACGCCCTGGGCGAACTTGTGGAAGCGCTCATGCATCCCCGGAAGGATGGGCATGAGCGCGAGGGTCGGCTCGGTTGTCTGGACGCTGCCCGAGCGCCTGCTCGCCCTGCGGCCGGACGCTACTGCCCGGCGGACGTCCCCGAGGACGGGAGGGCGGCGGTGACGGTGCGCTGCTTGGGCCAGAAGCGCGCGCCATGCACGCCGTCGAGCTGGGCCAGGCGCTTCTTGCTCCGCGCGTCGTAGATGCGCGCGCTGTGGTCCGACGCCACGAGCAGCAGGGCTCCCCGCACGCGCAGCTCCACCACCGACGTGGGCTCCAGCGACAGGGCCTCCGGCTCGGAGAGGCGATCATTCGCCTCCCAGCGCAGCGGTGGCATCAGCACCGGCAGCTCGCGCGCCGCCCGCCATGCGTACAGCGGGCCACCGTGCGTCTCCAGCGCGACCCAGGCGCCGTACTCGGTGTGGCCCTTGTCCTTCACCACCGCGTCCAGGCGCGCCGCCTCGCTGTCCTCGGTCAGCTCCGTCGCCGCGGGCGCATCCGGGTCCGCGCCGAACGTCGAGGACACCAACTGGCTCGCGGTGGCCAGCGCCGTCGTGCCCGGTGCGTCCTCCCTCTCGTACACCGTCGCCACGGATTCGATTCGCTTCCACGTCTCGCCCTCGCGGCGGTACGCGTGAGCAAGACCCGCCGGGCTGCCCTCCGTCTCCTCCGGCACCGGCAGCCGGCGGCCGTCCACGACGAAGACCTCCTCGCCGCGCTCCTCCTTGCGCGTCAGCCCCTCCAACTGGGACACGAGCGCGACGACACGGCCTTGTGCGTCAAAGCCAAGTGAGTCCGTATGGCCCTCGTCTGGGAGTGCGAGCGGCGTGAGGGCCTGAGGGGCGTCGAAGTCCACCTTCCAGGCGCGGGGCGGCAGGGTGCCGTTGCCCCGGTCCACCAGTGCGCCCTGCTTGCCGTCCGGGCTCCAGGCCAGGCCCAGGCGCTCGCAGGGGGCATCCACGGTGGCCAGGGCCTTGCGTATGCCCGTGGGGTCCTGGCGTATCCAGGTACAGCCGGAAGGAGCGGCGTCCTGCAGGAGCGAGAGCGCGAACGAGGGCGCGGGCTCCGCGGAGGGAGGGGGCGCCGGAGTCGCGGGCGCGGGGTCCTGTGACTTCTTGCAGGCACCCCCGAGCAGCAGGGTTCCGAGGAAGAACGCGGGGCCAAGGCGGCGGAGCATGAGGCTCTCCGGTGCGGGTTCTCACCCACCATCGCAGAACGCCGGGAGTGGGAGGAAGTCACCCCAGGAGTACATGGCCGGAACTTTCAGATAGCCCACGCGAGGCTGGGTGCCATCCAACCCGCCTGGCACCCCGAGGTGCTCTGTCGAGAACACTCGCTCGGGGTGCGCCGCGTGCGTGCGGCTCAGACGAGCCAGCCGCTCTCGTCGAGGAAGAGGGCCTCGTTGAAAGCGTCTTCGTCCTTCTTCTCGCGCTTCTCGCGCGCGGGAGGCGTGTCCGCGAAGTAGAGGCTGCGGCCGTCCTTGACGACGTGCAGCACGCGCAGGTCCTCGCGGGCGCGAGGTGTCACGACGAGCGGGTTGCCGGAGAGGACGACGAAGTTGGCGCGCTGGCCCGGGGCGAGGGTGCCCTGGGGTTCCGGCTCCTCCTCTTCCGCGTTGCTGTTGTTGTTCGACAGCTTGTCGACGACGGCGGGAATCACCGTGCCGCCCTGGAGGGGGACGACTTCCGTGTCGGGGCCGCGGAGCGCGAGGATTTCAGCACGGGTGCCCACGGCGAGGATGTGGCCGTCCTGGAGGGCCAGCGCCTCGGCGGTGGGCTGATGCTCGTTCATGGTGAGCAGGGTTCCGCCCTCGAAGATGCGGTCGGCGAATCGGGAAGGGTTCATGGCCTTCGCTCCGGGGGACACGCGGGTGGACCTTTAAGGTGCGGCCGCGCGGGGGAAGCGTCCATGGGGGCAGGGAGATGTTGTCCTGTCGCCCGAGTGCCAGCCCGCTGGGGCGGGAGTGCCGAGCGAGCGGTCCCCGTGTGACTCCGGGCGCGGGTTGCTGGCGAGAGGTGGCGTCCTCACGGTGGAGGGTGGCGGTGTGCTGACGGGCCGCCTTGCGCGCGCCATGTCCTTCGACCTGACTGAACCGAATGTGCAGGAGCAGGTCATCTCCTTGGGGACGCTGATCGCGGACCTGTTGGGGGTGTTCTCCGGCTCGGTGCTGGGGGCGCTCCTGGCCGAGCGGCGGAAGATGGACCTGATGGGCTTCCTGGTGCTGGGGCTCGTGTCCGGCGTGGGGGGCGGAATCCTTCGGGACACGCTGCTGCAGGTGGGGCCGCCGCTGGTGTTGGTGAAGCCGGCCTATCTGGTCGCGGCTTTCTCGGGGGCGTTCGCGGCGTTCATCTTCGAGCTGCGGCATGGGCCGACGGTGAAGCTGTTGTCGGCGTTGGATGCGCTGACGCTCGGCTCGTTCGCGGTGGCGGGGACGCAGCGGACGTTGGAGGTGGGGCTGAGTCCCGGGACGGCGGTGCTCATCGGCATCATCACCGCGGCGGGGGGCGGCATCATCCGCGACGTGCTCATCCGGCGCACGCCCACGGTGATGCGGCCGGAGCCGGGGTACTACGCGCTCGCCGCACTGGCGGCGAGCCTGGTGTGTCTGGCGTTCTCGCTGACGGGGCATCGGCGGCTGGCCCTGGTGGCGGGGATGGCGGTGGGTGCGGCGGTGCGTCTCATCTCCGTGCGGAAGGGATGGAGGCTGCCCGTCAAGCGCACGCGCGAGGTGCCCCGGAAGGGCGACGACTTTGGCGGGCCCGGCGAGGACGAGAGCTGGACGAAGCCGTGAGGCCTGGGGTCAGGGCTGTTTCTTGCGGAGGACCTCGGCGGGGAGGTTGCGCCGGAAGGGGCGCAAGAGGGCCGCGACGACGGGCGCGACGGGGATGGGCAGGGCGACGAGGATGAGGATGAAGAGGAGACGGAAGGCGCGACGGATGTGGCGCGCGAGCGCACGCAGGAAGGCGAGCGCCCGGGAGAGGAACCGGGACATGGGTGCTCCTGTGACTGAGAGGACTTCCGGAAGGTGGGGCGTTTCCGGGAGGGCTCAGTGAAGGAGCGACGCGTGGAGCAGGTACAGGCGCCGGGTGGGGCCTGGAGGATGGCGCCGGGCGTGACTGTGGGCCGGGGCGGGTGGTGCGGCGGAGACGGCGGGAGTGGACCGTGCCGGGCGTAGGAAGTGCCGGGCGTAGCGGACCAGCTCGGGGGCGCGCGGGGTGGAGGCGGAGCCGCCGGACTGTGCGGCGGAGACCGGAGCCGGGCGGGGCAGGGCCTGCGCCGAGGCACCACTCCCAACGAGCGTCAGACAGGCGAGGAAGAGCCTGAGCCAGCGCAGCAGGTGGGAGGAGTGCCCGTGCATTCTGGCCCAAGATTACCACGGGGTGCGGCGAGTCAAGGTGACGGGGGCTGTGCGTTCACCGTCTGGACCTTTCGAGGTCTGTGTTGTCCTCGATGAGGGCCTGGAAGTGGCTGAGCTGCTCGGCGCCGCGCATGCCCACGCGAATGTGGAAGGTGGAGTCTTTGGGGCGGCGATAGAGCCGGATGGCGGCATCCTCCTGTTCGAAGATCATGCTGTGGTGTGGATACGGCAGTCGGATGAATCCCATTTTCTCGAAGATCCGGGCGACCTCGTCTGCGGACGCGTGTTTCCCTTCGTGCCCGCCGCTGAAGTCGACATGGTGGGAGAAAGTTGGCAGGCAGATCTCCGCCATCGCCTTGAGAAAGAGCATCTCGCGGAAGCCGTTGTAGATAGGCCGCAGGTCTTTCTTCCAGGCGTGCTCGCCGAAAGGCATGAGCACCACCTGGTGGTCTTCATCCTCCGTAGGTGCCTCCAGGTCGAGCCAATGGCAATCCGAAACCAACGGGTCGCGACTCCCAAAGAGGAAGAGGAACCTCCTGGGTGGCATCACGCTCTTGGGGGCGAGCCGGTAGTTCTCCGCGACTCCCAGGATGGGGTCGTATGAGGACAGCTCTCGAAAGAGGGGTCCTCCATTGGCGCCCATGACGTTTGCGAACTGGCGATAGGCCGCTGGGAGAGGACTGCCAAAAACCTCTTCCAGCTCGTCGATAATCAGGTCTGGATACCCACGGACCTGGCCGCGGTATCCGGGACGGTATCGCTCGAGGAGATTCAGGAGCTCTTCCATGGGTCAGGCGCACTCCTTGGTGTTGTCGCAGAGCATTTCGGGAAGGAGTTCCTGGCACTCCTTGCAGGAGACAACCGTTTCGCCGTGTCCGAATTCTCGGCTTTTGGGCGCGGTGCCTTTGACGTCGGTGTGGCTGTACTGGATTGCGGACGTGGACGTTCCCATGGGGGAGAACCATCGCTCGGACATGGTGCGTGCTTTGTGGCCGGCCGCGCCTCCTGCTTGAATGAGCTTGGGGGCAGCGCACTCCCAGTTGCGCTCCCGCCCGTCGATGACCTGCTCTTGATGGTCGCTCATCTGGAAGCTCTCGACCAACTCGAATGAAGAGGTTCCATGCGCCGCATGGATGGTCTGCTGCATGACCTGACGAAACCCAGGTGTCACATCGCTGCCGGAAATGGCGATCAGGGCTTTTTTGGCGCATCTACAGAGAAGCACTCCAATCATGTAGCCCTTGGTGTAGTTCTTCTCGTCCTCATGCCAGCGTAACAGCGGGGGCATGCTCTCGAGCTGGCTCTTGAGGACGTTCATTTCGCGAGTCAGGGCGTCTTCATTCTCGATGTCCAACTTTCTCTTCTTCTTGGCCGCTTGCTCCGCAGCTTTGACTTCTTCTTGAAGAGGGATGAGTTGATCCTTGATGGTGGATTTGTCGGCTGCTGCTGGCGACCTGACGACCTCGCGCAGTTCATTCAGCCTCTGCTTCTTTGGAGTGAGCCGTAACGCTGCGTCGTGGAATTCGTTCAGCGACTTCTCATTGAGCACTTTTCGTTTCTGCTTCAACTCGGAGTACTGGGCGATGAATGGACGCTGCCTATGGAACTCCTTCATCAAATCCGCGAAGAACGTATCCATATGGACCACGACGTCATCCGTCTCGTGGACACGATGCTCGTCCAGTGACTTGTCGCAGGCCGTGCACTGCGCGTCGTCGCCGTAGGCCCAGGCGGTGCGCCCGTCGGAGATGAAGGTGGTGTTGTAGGTGTTGCCGTTGTGCAGGGTGACGTCGAGGTAGCGGACCACTCCCTTCCCCTCGACCTTCACGTCCACGCTGCCGCTGCCCCAGGCCATCTTTCCCTTGAACTTGGAGGAGATGAGGCCTCCCGCCGTCCCCGGCTCGTCTCCCGTGCTCGTGCTCAGCTCCGAGCTCGTCAGCGCCACGGGGTTGCCCTCAATCGTGACGCTCGTGCTCCCCTTCGTGAGCATCGAGTCCTGCGCGGAGTTGACGAAGGGCGTCGGCACAGGTCCTCCCGGTGTCGGTACCTTACAAACATCCGGCGCAGCCGAGGTGTGCGTGTTGCCGTCACCCTTGTGGAGAATCGAACGGCCATTCGCATAGACGCGACCCATGGTTCCTCCTCTTCACGCCTTCGGAATCATCTCCACCACGCACGCCCCCACTCGCCCCCCGTCCGCGCTCCCGTAGATGAGCGTCCTTCTCGCCGCCGGCTCCCCCCACCGGGCTCGATGCAAGGCCACGCCCAACATCACGGGACCCGCGCCTGCCCCCGCGTCTCCCAGCCCCTCACCCGAGAGGTGGACCCGCAGCGGCTCGGGCATCAGGCCCGCGTTTCTCAAATACGCCCGCGAGAACTCCGTCCCCCACCAGGTCTCTCCCGGCTGACAGGCCAGCACTCCATCCACCCGCCGTGCTCCCATCACCCCGTCGCCCCGCACACTCCTCAGCGCCTCTGTCAGCCCGTCCGCGAGACCTGGCGTCATTCGCGCGAAAGGGCGAGGTTCGACCGCCAACGCTGTCCCCAACACCACCCCTGTCTCCTCCAACCCCCATGACTTCGATGCCCCTGGCCGCGTGAGCGCTATGAAGCCCGCCGCCTCGCCAGGAATCCGCCCGTCCGGGTTCTGTCGCCCCAGATGCAGCCGTGCCTTCGACAGCGCCTCCAGCGAAGCCGCATCCCCATACGAGTCCACCGCCCCCACCAGGGCCAGGGCTCCCGCTCGACCGGACTGGAGGTCTCTCGTCGCGGTGGCCAGTGCTTCGAAGAAGGCCGCCCGTCCTCCCTCGTGCACCTTCACCAGCTCCAGGCGCCCCGCGCCCTCTTCCAGAATCGCGGCCTCGAGGGCCTTCAGTTCCACCTCTGCCCCCAACCCCTGCTCCGGGAGCCCGAGGTACACAGGCACACGTCCCCGCGGTGGCAAGCATTCCAGCACGGGCCGCACGCCCACCAGCGCCTGACGCGCCAATGCGCTCATTCGCTCCGTTCGCGTCGCCGCGATGTCCAGGAGGCTCAACCGTGAGGCCCGCACGGGCTCCCCCAGGTCGTCCTCGACTTGCGTCTCCGCGAAGCGCACGAGGCCCGCTCGCAGGGATGCCAGTGTCAGGTGTGTCGTCGTCCCGATGGGCGTGCACAACCCCACCCCCACCACTCGCGCCCCGCTCATGTCACGTCCTCCCACGGCTCCAGCAGTCGCACCGTGCTCACCTCGTGCGTCGCCAATCGCCGATGCGCCGGAAACATCGCCCGCCAGGTGAGCACCACCCGGCGCTCATCAGGCTCCAGCCGCACCGTGTCCAACGTCATGCGCCGCTTCTCTCGTTTCCCCGCGAACGTGCAGCGCGCCAGCAACCTGTACTCCGGAAGGTGGAACGCCAGCGGCCCGTCTGGAGACACTCCCTCCAGCACCACGGGCTCACCTCCTCGCAAGTGAGGCGAGGCTTGCAGTCCCTCTGGAGCCACCTGGAAGAAGCGCTCGTCGAAGTCCACGGGCCACAGCGGCGCGCGCCGCTCCACCCATGCGGCGTCATATGTCCCCGCCCATCTCAAGCGCGGCTGCCAGTGCCGAGCCACCGGTCCAAAGCCACACGGCGTCGGCCTGTCCGCCCATCCTCGCACCAGTGACTCCGGCGTCTCGATGGACGGCAGCGGCTGCTCCAACGCCTCCTTCGCACTCGTGTAGAAGCCGCGCCCCACGGGATTGCGTGGCTCGTATCCCGACGCCCGCGTGCCTCCGAAGCTGTACTCGTATCGCAGTGGCAGTGACTCGAACGGCAACGGGTCCGAGGCGCTCAGTCCGACCAATCCTCGATACCAGACACGCGTGCCCCAGACCTGTGCCCGCTTCTCCACGGGCCCCACACGCACTCGCACCTGGGTCCCTGTCACCTTGCGGCCACGCGGTGCCCATGCGCTCCCGTCCAACAACACGTCCGTTGCTCGCCGCGCATAGGACGACGGTGCTTCATGGCGAAGACTCGAGGTCTCCGGTGCTCCCCAGTGCGTATCCGTTCTTGGTGGCGAGGTCTGAACCTCGCTCAACGTCAGCGGCGCCACCGAGGCGCGTCCAGGCGCGGGCAAGGTGAAGGTGCCAGCCACGACGAGAACGAGACCGTCCTCGCCCTCCTTCGTCTGGGTCAGGAAGTCGGTGGCCGCGAACGGCGTGAGGTTTTCGAGAGCGGGCATGGTGGCGTGTCCTCGTCACTCTCAGCGAAGCGTGGAGATGAGCGGGCCGCTTCCCAACACCAGCCGCGCTCCTCGGGCCCGCGTGAGGGCCTCCCGCTGACGCGGGGCAAAGGCTCGCGTGGGAATGACGTGCTGCCCCTTCGTGCGGATGGCCAGTTCGCGCGCGAGCACGTGACGCCGCCGCATCGGACTCGTCTCCAGGGCTTCCAGCAGCACGGCGCCACTGAAAGGCCGCCCCAGCAGATAGCGCTGTCCCTTCACGAAACGGCTCCGTGACTCCGTCCACCAACCTCGGACCGCCGACGCGTTCGGCCACGGCAGGTCATCCTCGGGACGCACCGTGAGGTCGGCCTCGGGGTCATCGGACTCCTCGGGCTCCTCTCCTTCGAGCAGGGCGTACGGCCCCTCCAACACGAGCCCCGTCATGGCCGAGAACGCCTCCCCCGCGAGCCGGGCCACGCAAGGCACATGGAGCAGCCTCGCGCAGACCTCCATCGCCGCGAGCCGTCCGCTGAACCCCAGCGCCCACAAGGCCTCGGGACGAAGCTCGTCGTCCTTCGCCAGTCCCACCAGGAAGTCCGCGTCTTCCTCCCCGCCACCCAGCGCGAGCAACACCCTCGCCTCCGGACTCGAGGCCTCCTCCTCCCGTGCCTCCTTGCCGCACGCCTCCCATGCCATCCGCAGCCCCGCGGTCAACCCCGCCTCCATGGCCGCCAGCCGGATGCCGGGATGCGCGGAGGCGAGCAGCGCCGGCAGCACCTTCCGCGCGAGCTCCTCGGACAGTGGCCTCGCCCCATTGAGCGCGGCGATTCGCGCCCTCGGCTCGTCATGCAGGAAGTACCGCGCCAGCACCTCGGACGACGTGGACTGTCGGAAGGCCAGGACCTCCAATACATGCGCTTGAAGGTCCAGGTCGCCTGTCTTCAACAGGGACTCGACCGCGGTGCTCACTCCCTCGACCTCGCTGACCTCCAGCGCGCGGCGCATGGCGGCACGGGGTTCGACCTCCGCCCCTCGCAGTCGCGACAACACTTCGTCCACGGCGCCCTGGCTCAACAGCGCGTGGGTGGCGACAGAGACTCGTGCTGCTTCCTCCGAGTCGAACGCCGGCCTCACCACCGCGTCGAGGGCTTCCCGCTCCGCCAGCCCTTCCAGATTCCCCAACAGACGTTCTTCCCGCTCCGCCACCTCCGACAGCGTCGCATCCGGAGCCACGAGCGCTCGCTCCCATTGCTCCCATCGGAAAGACGCCTCGTCGAGGTGCTCTTCCCAGACATCCACCAACAGCATTGAAGCCTCCCCCCGCCGAGCACCCAAATCCTCGCGTGGCGCTCTGACACGGGGCTTGCGGGTCCGGAGCGCCTCACGCATGTCGTGAGGAACCACGGGTGGTCCGCCAGGTTGTTGAGTGTGAAAAGGGCTCACAGCCCCGGAGGCCCGGCCTTCAATTCACTGGCCAATCGCCACCGGGACATGAACGCCACGGCTTCGCGACTGTCGTCCACGGGGCACGCCTCGGCCACACAGCCTCCACGGCACACGTCTGGTCCACGACGCAGGACGGGCCATGCCGCGACGCGGACCGGTGGGCCCGGCGAGCACAGTGAACGCCTGCGCCTACACCGTGTCGATGAAGTGGTAGGCGGAGCCGCGTCCTGGCAGCTCACGCACCACGAAGCCCCGGCGCTCGAGCACTCGACGCAGCTTGAGGTTCGGATGGGCGCAATGCACCGCGTGGACAATCCACTCGACCTGGGGCACCCCGCGCGCGCTCGCCAGTTGACGCGCCAGACGCCACAGCGCGAGCAGAATCCCCTGGCCGCCCCGGTCCACCTGCGCCAGCTCCACCTCGAGTCGGTCCGGCAGCCGCCGGAAGCGCCCCAGCAGTTCGCCGCTGCCCACCCGGAGAATCAATGCCTCACCGGTGAACGCGAAGGCCTCCAACTCCTCCGCCGGCATGCGCAGCAGCTCCTCGGCGGAGTAGCCCTCGATGAGCTGGGTGGGGACGTCGGTCTTCATCACCACCCCGCGTAGCACACGGCGCCGCCTGTCTCGATTCGAAAGACAGGCGGGCCGGGAGCCGCGGACCGCTCGCTACTCGGTGAACAGCTCACCGGACGAGTACATCTCCGGCTCTTCCTGGCTGGTGCCACCGACGACGAGCACCTTGCCGTTGGTCAGAAGCGTGGCCGTATGCCCATACGTCGGTGTGTCATTGCCCACGACGGAGAGCTGCCACGTGGCCGGGCTGAACAGCTCCGTGGTGCCGCCAATCTGGTTGCGCGTGCCTCGCGCGACGAGCACCTTGCCCGACGGCAGCAGCGTCATCGAGTGGCTCCGCCGACGCTCCTCGGTGGCATACGAGACGTACTCCCACTCGTTGTCCTCCGGCCAGAACAGCCATGCGCCGCTCGCGTACTGTCCCGTCTCCTGTCCCGTGGCCAGCACCGCGCCCTGGTTCAGCAGAATCGCCGCGTGTCCGTAGAAGGCCGGCGGGTCCGACACGCGGCTCCACGTGCCCGTGCTCGCGTTGTACACCTCCGCCGCGCCCGTGACGCCGTCGTCGTTGATGACCAGCACATTGCCCGAAGGCAGCAGCGTGGCGCTGACCTTCCCCGAGACGACCGACGTGGAGCCCGTCGCCGCCCACGTCCCCGTCGCCGGGTTGTACAGCTCCGCGCTCTTCAGCGCCGTGGCTCCGAAGCCGCCGAACACCAGCACCTTGCCCGAGGCCAGCAGCACCGCCTGATGGCTGCCGCGCGCCGTGCCGAGGCTGCCCGTGGCGCTCCACGTGTTCGTGGTGGGGTTGTACAACTCCGCGCTCGCCAGCGTGCCCGCGCCCTGGCCGCCGACGACGAGCACCTGTCCCGACGCCAGCAACGTCGCCGTGTGACGCGCCCGCGTCTGGCTCATCGTCGCCGCCGCGCTCCAGGTGTTGGTGGCCGCGTCATACGTCTCCGTCGACGCCGTCACCGAGCCCCAGCCATTGCCGCCCGTGACGAGCACCTTGCCCGAGGGCAGCCGCGTCGCCGTGTGGAACGCGCGAATCTGGCTCATCGACGCCGCTTGAGACCAGGGAGAGATGAAGGCCGTGCGTGCCTCGACGCGTGGCGCTTCCGCGACCGCCGTGGAAGCCCCGGCCACCGTCGCCAACGCTCCACACAATCCCAGGCCAAGCCACGTCTTCGCTGTGGTTGCTCGTGTCATCCGTTCCTCGTGGTGAAGGGTGAGGTCCGCATTGTGCCGAGGGGGACCGACGCTCCGCGCGCCCCTCCTCGTCAACATCGCGTGACGACGCGGCATGACAGTGACTCTGTTGCATTGGAAATACAGTGGTTATAAGTCCCACTCGTGGGATTGTGGGCCGCTCCTCGCCTCGCGGGTCCTACACCCGCGCCCATGGCTTCCCCGGCTGGACGGCCGGAACCATGTTCGCGATGGAGTCGCTCGGCGGCCTCGCGTTGCTCGCGGGGGGATGGCCTCCTGTCACGCCGGAGCGACGCTCAGGGTTCGGCCGCCCAGACCTCGACCTCGTGAGCCCGTGCCCGCGCGAGTCCGTCACCCACGACGACGGAGTAGGGTGGCCTCGCGGGCTCCAGCGCGCGCACCTCTGCGGGGAGTCGGGACAGCTCCCTCCGCGCGTGCTGACGGACCTCTTCCAGAGACGGAGACGCATCGGGCAGGCGCTGGCCCGCGCGCATCACCGGCCGCAGCAGCGGGCGCCCGCTCGCGACGTCTCCGCGCCGCACGAGCAAGTCCCTGCGCGCCACGCCGTCCTCGTCCTGGCGATACACCTGCTTGGCGCCGGGCAGCAGCGCCTTGCCCGCGGACAGCTTCACGCGGCCCTTGCCCGCGTACTCCACCAGCTTGTAGGCCATGTCCAGCGAGGGCGCGTCCGCGGACACGCCCATCGCCGTGCCCACGCCGAAGCCATCCAGCGGCGCGCCACGCGCGAGCAGCTTCGCCACCGAGTCCTCGTCCAGCCCGCCGCTCCCAATCAGTCGCACGCGCTCCAGGCCCGCCTCGTCCAACAGCTCGCGCGCCGCCAGCGACAGCGCCAGCAGGTCTCCTGAGTCCAACCGCAGCGCTCGCACGCGGAAGTCCTCACCCAGCTCGCGCGCCAGTCGAATCACGTGCTGCACGCCGCGCAGCGTGTCGTAGGTATCCACCAGCAACGTCGCGTCGGGGTAGACGCGGGTGAAGGCGCGGAACGCCTCCAGCTCATCGTCATGCGACTGCACGTAGCTGTGCGCCATCGTGCCCGACAGCGGAATCCCATACCGCATCCCCGCGAGCACGTTCGACGTGGACTCCACGCCCGCCAGATACGACGCGCGAGCGACCTTCAGCCCCGCGTCCGTTCCATGGATGCGCCGCAGGCCGAACTCCATCACCGGCCGTCCCGCCGCCGCCGTCACCACGCGCGAGGCCTTGGACGCCGCGAGCGTCTGGAGGTGCACGTGGTTGAGCAGGTACGTCTCCACCAACTGCGCCTCGGGCAGCGGCGCGCGCACCTCCAGCAAGGGCTCCTGACCAAAAACGGGAGTTCCCTCCGGCATCGCGTCCAAGTCGCCGCTGAACTTGAAGCGCTCCAGCCACCCGAGCAGCCGGTCCGAGAACCGCCCCTGTGAGGCCAGCCACTCCAGGTCCTCCGCGCGGAAGCGCAGCTGCTCCAGCGTGTGGAGCGCGTCCTCCAGGCCCGCCGCCAGCAGGTAGTTGCGCCGGGTCGGAAGCCCGCGGACGAAGAGGCTGAAGACCGCCTCGTCCCACTGGCCCTCGGCCAGATACGCCTCCGTCATCGTGAGCTGGTAGAGGTCCGTCAACAGCGCGGCCTCGGGCTCCATGGCCGGCCTCCTTCAATCAATGCGCGACATGCGCCGCGCGCTGGGTGCGGGACTCAGGCCGTGGCGCCCGCTCCGGGTGGGCCCGCCGTCGCGCTCGACACCCACCGCTCCAGCTCCGGCCTGGGCAGCACACCGCTGCGCCGCGCCACCTCGCGCCCGCCAGAGAAGACGATGAACGTCGGAATGCCTTGCACGTTCAAGGCGCTCGCGGGACGCGGGTGCTGCTCCGTGTTCAGCTTGAGCACCAGCAGCCGGCCCGCCTGCGCGCGGCCCACCTCATCCAGGATGGGGCCCGCCACGCGACAGGGCGCGCACCACGGCGCCCACAAGTCGAGGAGGACGGGCACGGGAGAGCCGAGCACCGCGCGGTCCAGCGCCTCGCCGTCCACCTCCTGCGGCGCGCCCGACAAATCCAGGGCCTTGTGGCAGCGGCCACACTCCGGTGCCCCGGTAGGGCGGGGCTCTCGTACGCGGTTGAACGCACCACAGGCTGCACAGCGGAACATGACGCCTCCTCGGAGCCTCGTTCCGAAAAGGTAGGCCGTGTCGCCTCCGGAAGCGGCCCGCGCGACGTGCTTCTAACGACGCCCCCGCCTGGCCGCCAGCCCCCGGAGCGCCCGAGGCTTTTGCGTCCACTCCAAGACGTGTGCAGCTTTTGCGCGGTCCCTCCTCGCCTCGCTCCTCTTGCGCCCACGCATGGTGTGAGCGTTGCAATGGCGACCGACCGGACGCGGCGGGCACACGGCCCGTCGGCGGGAGAGCAGGCATGCGGCTGGCCGTCTTCGACACCCATCGGTATGACCGGAGCGCGCTGGAGGATGCCAACGCGGAGTTCGGTCATGCGCTGACGTTCCTGGAGCCTCGACTGACGCTCCAGACGGCGCGGCTGGCGGAGGGCTTCCATGCGGTGTGCTCGTTCGTCAACGACCGCCTGGACGCGCCCACGCTGGAGATATTGCGGGCGGGGGGCGTGCGGCTCGTGGCCACGCGCTCCGCGGGCTACAACCACATCGACCTGGAGGCCGCGCGGCGCCTGGACGTGCGGGTGACGCGGGTGCCGGAGTACTCGCCGCACGCGGTGGCCGAGCATGCCGTGACGCTGGTGCTCTCCCTCAACCGCCACATCCCCCGAGCCTTCGCGCGCGTGCGCGACTGGAACTTCTCGCTGGATGGGCTGGTGGGCTTCGACATGGCGGGCAAGACGGTGGGCGTGGTGGGCACGGGCCGCATCGGCCAGGTGGCCGCGCGCATCTTCAAGGGCTTCGGCTGCGACGTCGTCTGCTTCGACGTCGCGCCGGACGAGGCGTTCGCCCGGGAGGTGGGCGCGCGCTACGTGTCGCTGGACGCGCTGTATTCGGCCTCGGACATCATCTCGCTCCATGTGCCGCTCACTCCGGGCACACGGCACATGGTGGACGCCAAGGCGCTGACGCGGATGAAGCGGGGCGTGTTGCTCATCAACACGGGCCGCGGCGCGCTCATCGACAGCCGCGCGCTCATCGATGCGCTCAAGTCCGGCCACATCGGCGCGGCGGGCCTGGACGTGTACGAGGAGGAGGAAGGCATCTTCTTCCAGGACCTCTCCGGACAGGTGCTCCAGGACGACGTGCTCGCGCGCCTGCTCACCTTTCCCAACGTGCTCGTCACCTCGCACCAGGCCTTCCTCACCCGCGAGGCCCTGGTGAGCATCGCCCGCACCACGCTGGCGAGCGTCCGGGCCTTCGAGCATGGCGAGCCCCTGGTGAACGAGGTGCGCGTCGAACAGGTGCGGCCCGCCGGAGCGTGAGCCGCGTGTGCAGGGCGGATGGGCATGACGCCCGTCCGACTCGTGGAGGAACCGCCATGTCCATCGTCTGCGCCACCAACTTCTCCGACGCCGCGCGCCGCGCCAGTGACTTCGCCGCCGAGCTGGCCCGGAAGGCGGACGTGCCGCTGTTCCTGGTGCACGTGCTCAACCCCAACTCCGCGCGCGCCTTCGGCAAGGCGCTGCACCAGGCGGCCGAGGCGGCGCTGGGAGACGAGGCCCGTCGACTGACGAAGTCGGGCGCCCGGGTGGAACAGGAGCTGCGCACCGGCGAGGCGGCGGTGGAGGTCGCGGAGGTGGCCCGGGAGCGCATGGCCACGCTGGTGGTGACGGCGCCTCCCACGCAGGAGGCGCCGTTCCTCGGCGTCGGTGGGACGGTGGACCGGCTGGCGCAGTCGCTGGACGCGCCGCTGCTCGCGGTCCGCGACGCGGAGGTGCTGGAGGCGTGGGTGCGGGGCAAACGTCCCCTGCGCGTGGTGCTCGGCGTGGACCGCTCGGTGCCCTTCGAGGCCGCGCGGGAGTGGGTGCGCGGCCTGCGCGCGTGGGGACCGGTGGAAGTCGTCGGCGCGCGCGTGGTGTGGCCGGATGAGGAGTACCGCCGCCTGGGCTTGTCGCGCCCGCTGGAGCTGGCCGAGATGACGCCGGAGCTGCGCGCCGTGCTGGACCGGGAGACGGAGGCCTTGGTGGCACCGCTGGCCTTTGGAGGCGCGGCGGCGCGCACGGTGCTGGAGCCCTCGCTGGGGCGCATCGCGGACCACCTGGTGGAGCTGGCCGAGCGGGAGCGCGCGGACCTGCTCGTGGTGGGGACGCATCACCGGCGCGCGCTCGGGAAGATGTGGAGCGTGTCCCACCATGCGCTGCGGCTGGCGCGGATGTCCGTGGCCTGCGTGTCCTCGCGCGCGGTGCCGACCGGCGTGGACGCGCCCCTGCCGTCGTTCCGCGACGTGCTGGTGGCCACCGACTTCTCGGAGACGGGCAACCGCGCGGTGGCGCACGCCTTCGGCCTGGTGGCGCCGGGCGGCACCGTGCACCTGCTCCATGTCGCGGAGGCGGGCCCGTCGGTGGAGACGGCGCAACGCAAGCTGGAGGCGCTGGTGCCTCGCGAGGCCGAGGCCACCGGACGTCACGCGCGGGTGGAGGTCATCGTCGACGGCAAGGACGTCGTGACGGCGCTGGCCCAGGCGGCGGAGCGACTCGCCGTGGATGCGCTCGTGCTCGGGACGCATGGACGCACGGGGCTGAAGCGCGCGGTGCTCGGCTCGGTGACGCAGGCCGTCCTCGCGCGCACCGAGCGGCCGGTGCTGCTGGTGCGTCCGCCCCTGGCCGGATGACCCAGGGTGTCCAGTTCCGAAACGAGCCCCGGGTCACCTGATACATCGCCGCCCCGGGGGCCCCTCGCGGAGTGTTGACCCGTCGGTATCCCGGGCGTCCAGTGCTTTGGCGGGCCGCCAATGCATTGGAGTCGAGCCCCTTTCGCGGGTAGGAGGGTGATAGTTCTCCGCATCCCTTTACCCTGGAAAGGACCCGACTCATGGCCTTCACGCTGCCTGAACTTCCGTACCGCAAGGACGCGCTCGCCCCTCACATCAGCGAGGAGACGCTCGAGTATCACTACGGCAAGCACCACCAGGCGTACGTGACGAACCTGAACAAGCTGCTCGCCGGCAAGCCCGAGGAGAGCAAGTCCCTGGAGGAGATCATCCTCTCCAGCGACGGTGGCGTGTTCAACAACGCGGCGCAGGTCTGGAACCACACCTTCTACTGGCACTGCATGAAGCCGAGCGGTGGCGGGCAGCCGACGGGCGACCTGGCCGCGGCCATCACCCGTGACTTCGGCTCCTTCGACAAGTTCAAGGAGGAGTTCTCCCAGGCCGCCGCGACGCAGTTCGGCTCGGGCTGGGCGTGGCTGGTGCTGGACAAGGACAAGCTCGCCATCACCAAGACGGGCAACGCGGACCTGCCGATGAAGCACGGCCAGAAGGCGCTGCTCACCATCGACGTGTGGGAGCACGCGTACTACATCGACTTCCGCAACCAGCGTCCCAAGTACATCGAGACCTTCCTCACCAGCCTGGTCAACTGGGACTTCGTCGCCAAGAACCTCGCGGGGCGCTGAGTCCTCGCAACCAGCGCCGCTTCATCCCGCTCGTGGGCGAGCACGGTGAAGCGGCTCTGGGTGGGGCGGGCGTCGTCAGAAGGCGATGCCCGTCTGGATTTGGGGCGAGAAGCTGATGCCCGCGTCGCCCGGCGCTCCGGTGACGAAGAAGGGCAGGTCCAGCTCCACGAACCACTTCAGATGTTCGGTGATGGGGAAGCCCTTGATGATGATGGGGACGATGCCTCCGTTGAAGGGCACGCCCTCGCCCACCTGCATGGCCAGCCGCAGGCCGCCCTTGAACGCTCCGAAGTCGTAGATGACGCCCGGGTCCAGCACGAAGCTGGTGCTGACGCTCGCCGGAGTGCCGTCGTCCTCGAACTGCCAGCGGCTGAAGGCGATGAACTCGAAGTCGAGGGCCCAGCGCTCGTTGAGGTGCAGGGTGATGCCCGGCGCGAGGCCCACGGTGAAGAAGTCCCCGAAGATGACGGTGGTGTCCTCGTCCGTGACGCTCAGGAAGGGAATCACCGCGGCCACGTGGCCACCCACGCGAGGCCCCATCATCGCCGCCGCGCCCGAACCACCCGTGGCGGCCGCCTCCCGCTTCGCCCGCTCCTCTTCCTTCTTCTTCTGCTTGTCCTTGTGGTGATGCCCCAGGGCCAGGGCCTCGTCCACGTCCGCTTTCGCGCTTCCCGGAGCGAACGCCGCGAGCGCCGCGCAGAGCCCACCCAGTCCCACTGTCCCCCTCCAACTCAGCCCACCGCCCATGTCGCCGTTCTCCCCCGGGCGAAAGCGTCCGCCCCCTGTCTTGGCAGCCAGGAGGTTGGGGAGGCTCTCAAGTCAGGACAAGCCGGTTGCGACTCGGGGGCGAAGGGCCGTTGGATTCCGACGACGCGCTCAGGGCAGCTCGCAGTCGAGGAAGTCCTTCTCGAACACGGGGCCCAGGAGCATCCGCTTGCCGAAGACCGCGGCGGTGGCCGTGCCGGCCGTCTGGCTTCCGTCGTCCAGATACACCTCGGTGGCCTTCAGGTCCGCGCCCGTGCCCGTCACGCGCAGCACCTGTGCGGGCGCCCGGCTCTTGCCCGTCAGGTCGCCCGCATAGGAGGCGAAGTCGAGCATCTTGGGGTGGGAGGCAATCCAGAGGTTGCCGTCGGCATCCAGTTCGATGTTGTCCGGGCCGGACTTCAAATCCAGCGTGTTGAGCAGCGTCAGCGCGCCCGTCTCCAGGTTGCGCTCGTAGCTGCGCAGTGAGCGACCCACCGACTCCGCCAGGTACACGGTGCGCCCGTCCGCGGAGCGGTTGATGCCGTTGGCGTACTTCGTGTCCTGGATGACCTCCTGGAAGCGCTGGCCGTCGAAGTAGAGGACGTTGCCCAGGGCGAGTTGGAGGTAGTCCTCCAGCACCTGCCTCGCGCCCGGCGGGTAACCGTGGTCATTCGTCACGTAGAAGCGCTGCGCGTCCACGGCGACGACGTCGTTGGGGGACACGAGCAGCGCGTCGCTCAACGAGGCGCGGTGCACCAGCAGGCCGTCCTCGCCGACCTCGAAGCGCTCGATGCGCTGGCCTTCGGACCGGGAGTGGTTCACCACGAACAGCGTCTGCGCGCCGGACGACGGGTCCACGTGCAGGCCGATGCCGTGCGGATGGAAGTCGGGGGAGAAGCTTCCCGTCAGCAGCACCGGAGGCGTGGTGCCGGAGAGGTCATAGCGGTAGATGCCGCCGGGCACGGGGCGCCCCGCCAGCGTCGCGCGCCGGTCATCCGAGGAGACGTAGGCGTAGCCCAGGCTCGGGTGGAAGGTGATGTCCTCCGCGCCGGGCATGCCCGACACCGGCGTGCACTTGCCGGGCGCGTGGGGGGTGAGGTGCTTGAACTGTCCGGCGTCGGAGAGCGTCTTGAGGACGAGCCCTCCAAGCGCCACGAACAGCACACCCGCGATGATGAGGAGCTTCTTCATGGAGTCTGGAGCCTCGCCGGGAAAACGACGCGACGACGCTAGCAGGGTGCGAGGGGCGTCACATCTCCGGCTCATGACGCGGGCGGCCCGCGAGCCGACACGGCCGGCGCCAGGTGCCCTTCGGCGAGGACGTGACGGCGACAAGGCGACGTCCAAGGGACGTGGCGGACCGAGCCTTTCCCGCGCGGGCCTTCGGGCTACATCGTGAAGAGGGAGAGCAGGAAGGTGTTCGTGCCCGGCACGTGGAGCACCGTCCCGTGTTGGAGCGGAGGCCGGTAGAAGGCGGAGGCGTCATAGGCCCGGGCGCCCGCGAGGGACTTGCGCGTGGAGGCCGGCAGCCAGCCTCCGTCGTCCAGCGTGGGCGGTGCGAGGTCCGTGGGTTTCAGCGTGGCCAGGAGCGCCTGGGCCTCGGCCTCCGAGTACTCGAGGACGGCCAGCACTTCCCAATCGGTGGGGCCCATCCCCGGTGTTCCGCGAATGGCCTTTCGCCACTGGACGGAAATGGGGCGACGGGGAAGGTTGACCACCTGCTCCAGGGACGCGAGGTCCGTGCCTGTCCTGGCGGGCTGGGTCGTGGGCGCGGGGCTCGAGTCCTTGCAACCGAGGCCACTCCATCCCAGGGCGAGGATTGCGACGAGGAGACGTGGCGTGGGCATTCGGGAAGGGCGTCGACCTGGCATTCTCGGTGTCTTCCTCTACGGGTCAGGCTTCTTCGTCAGGGAGGAGCGTGCGGAGCAACTCGTCGTCAGGCCCGAGTGGACGCCAGCCGGCGGGGGGCGGATTCGCACGAAGAGCGGCCATGACTTGATCGGCTCGTTCCTCATACGAATCAGGAATGTAGGCCGACCATGAGCCAAGAGCCTTCCCAATCAGGAAGCGGGTTCCGTCATCCATCACTGCTGGCCACCCGTGCGGGAGGTTCTGGGATAGCAGGCGCACGAGAACATCGCGGACAAACCGTGTGGTGCTCTTGCGCTGCTCTGCCTCGGCGAGCAGCCCCTTCAGTACCTGCACACCGGCGATGTCATCCTCGCCAAGCTCCTCGGCCAGCTCCACCAACGGGACGGCCGGGCGTGCTTCGGCAAAGGCCGTAAGCGAATCGTACCCACGCTCGCGGACACGCTCATACAGGCGGGCCTTCCAGTTCCCCTGCCATGAACGTCCGTCTGTCATCGGCTTCTCCCCTTGGTGAACTTCATCGGGATGTCGTAGAGCTTCATGTTCTCCGCGACGATGTTCAGGATCTCGTTGCGGGTCAACGTCCGGCCCGTCTCTCTCTCGGCCTTGCCCAACAGCCGCATGATCATCCGGTTCCACTCATCGGGCCACATGCGCCCCAGCTTCCAGTTTCCCCCACCGTGAATCGCCTCGTGGTGGGCCTGTTCCAGCCGGACGCAGAACTGGTCGATGTCCATGTCCCCCTTGAAGCCGCGCTGCTCGAACCACTCGCGATGCTCCTTCGGCAGGACATGGTGCTTCGGCGCCTCCGACATGCCCGCTCCTGCCTTGCCCGTCACCCGCATGCCTCGCACTTCCGGGCTGTCGCCCAGCGCATCGCGGACCCCCTTGGGCAGGTCCTGGTGCGCTTGCGCCATCAGCACCTGTCCGCCGTGAATGCGGACGGCCGCGCTGACGGCGGGAACAGAGAGGACGCCCGCCTGCACGAGCCTTCGCATCATCTCCACCCACTCCGCGGAGACGACGATTCGCGAGCCCGCCATTACACCACCTGAACTCATCACCAGCCTCGCGCCGAGCGTCGCGGGAGCAGCGGGCGGCAGCCGAGGCAACGACATCTTCAGCGTGGAAATCAGGGCAAGCATCTCCAGCGCCTGGGCCGCCGCCATGACCTGCCCGGCTACTTTCATGGCCTCGCGGGCATCTCGATGGATTGCATCGAACTCATGCGTCAGCTTCCCCATCAGCTCGGGCATCGAGGTCGCCGCCGCCTCGACCCGCTCAGGCTCCAGCGAAGTGAGCTCCTTCAGCGTGGGCTCCATCATTTCGCGCAATCGATGCAGGTCCACGAACAGCCTCTCGAAGCCGTACATGGGGCAGTCCCGGAGCACGGCTTCCGCGAGGTGAAGGAAGTCGACCCAGGTGGCCAGCAACAGGGTTCCGAACAGGGCAGACTGGAGTCGAGGTCCCGTCATGCGGAGCAGGGCCAGCTCCATGTCCGAATCGTCGACTTCCGACGCCACTTCCGTCAGCGCGGTGGCACGCCCCAACGAACCACGAAGCGACATCAGTTGATGGGAGCCGTGGTCGAGATAGCGCGTGAACACGCCGTCGAGACTCCCTCGACCATGCGCCGGAGCACGCGCCGCGAGCGTGGAGAGCGCGGCCTCGCTCCCGTCCAATGAGTCCGCTACCTCGTCAATCGCTTGGAGGACTGCCTGCCGAGTCAGTGCGCCGCTTTGTCCCCCAGCTCCAGCCAGACGGCCTTGCCCGGCGTACTCAGTGACCGTATGCGGCGCGTAGTTCAAGGTCCTCCTCCGCCCAGGTGCACGCTCCACGGACGCGCACCCCGTGGACAGCAACAACACGAGCAACAGCAGGACGTCAGCGCGCATGGTCCAACCTCAGGTCCAACGGCTTTCCAGCCGCGTCAGGAATGCGCAGCGTATCCCCGACCCCTGCGCTCGAAGCGCCGCTCCACCACGCGGTAGGATTGCTCCGGAGCAACGACTCCACCTCGCGCGTCCATTGCTTCATGCGCGGTCTGTCGCGGCCCGCCTTGCGGTCGTGGAGGCGCCCGAGGATGCTCACTCGATGGGAGGCGTCTGGGTGGGGCTCGCGAGCCCTCACCGACGAGGCGAGAGCATGGACCTGGAAGAGTTGCGTGCCTTCGTGGGCGTCGCGGAGACGGGCTCGTTCCTGGCCGCGGCCGAGTCCCTCGCCGTGTCACGGACCACGCTGCGCAGACGCGTGGAGGCGCTGGAGGCTCGCGCGGGTGTGCCGCTCCTCACGAGCACTCCCACGGGCATCGTCCTGACGGAGGCGGGAGAGGTGCTCGCCCGTCGTGGCCGGCTGATGATGCAGGAGACGAGCGCGCTGGTGGCCTCGCTGCGCGAGGTGGGCCAGGCCCCCTCCGGCGTGCTGCGGGTGGTGCTGCCCGTGGGCTTGCCGCCACATCTGCTCGCGCCCCTCTTCGCGCTGCTGCGAGCCTCGTATCCGCAGACGAGGCGATAGAAAACCCCAAGCAGGACGCGCTGTTACCCGCTATCGCCTTGATTCTCCTCGGGTTCGTTATCCCGCCCCGTCCCAGCCTGTCCCCCAGTGTGCCGCCCCATTCCACGCTGGAGGGGCACACTGGGGGCACATGAGGCCAACTCCACCAGCTCAAGAAGCAGGGGGGAAGGTCACACCGCGAGGGGCTTCAACAGCCCTGCTCGGTCCAGCAGCTCGCGCACCTGCTCGGCCAGCGACACATGCTCCGGATTGCTCACAGTGAAGCGCTCGGGAGTGAGGACAATCAGCGTGCCCTTGTCCTCCACTGACTCGACACGCACTGGAGAGGGGAGGGGAGGCACCGTGCCGCGATGACGCGCGAGGTACGTTACCCATCCGACGTAGGGTGACTTCGGGACGCGCCGAGGCTCGACCATGTCCCGATGGGAGTGCGACATGGCCACGCCCCAATCAGGCTCCCAGGACGTGGCGGTCACTCGCATCAATGAGGCAAGGACATCTCCCGTGAGCACGCGGCCTGCATTCGCTCCTTGAATGGGCAAATCGAACAGCCAGAAGTTGCTGACTCGTACCGAACGGCCCCCGCACGTCACATCAAAACTGCTGGCATCACGTTCATCGAGAACTCCGTTCCAGCCACGGAAGCGAAACCCCAGGTCCTCAATCACGCGGTCCTTGCCGCGACTAATCAACCGCTCCAGGTCCTGCACATTCGGCTCAATAGAACGCCGAAGCGCATCGGTTCGTGACTTGCCCTGCTGGAACCATCGGGCAAACGAGGGGTCAACAGTGGGGAGCATCGAGAGCAACGTCCCTGTGCGCACAGCGCATTCCCCCGCCAGTTCCTTGCGAGCCCCCCAGTAAGTTCCCAAGTAGTAAGTTTCGTTCACGGTCTGCGTCTCCTCATGGGAGAGGGGGCGTAAAGACAACCTCGATTTCATCTATGTTTCGGCCTCGCAAGAGCTGCCGAATGGCATCGGCGGCCTGCTTCTCCGCAACATGCCAACGAATTGGCACACCCGAAGGCGCCTTTTCGACCTGTCTTTGGGCCTGCTGGATGAGCGCCTCCGCCCCTGAGTTCTTGAACCAGCGCTTCGGGTCGAGCCCCTCGAAGAACTTGGCATAGCCCGGTCCCTTCGCCTCCAGCAGCACGCGCTTCCCGTACCCATCGAACTTCACGCCTCCGCTGCCCTTGCCTACGCCACCGACCCAGTATGCCTCGTCGGCAGTGTGCCCCGTGATTTGTTCCTGGTAGCGCCGCGCACGGGGGGACATGGACTCTTGGGCAGGTCCCCACTGGCCAGGCCCTTTCGACGGTGCCCCGCTCTTCGCGGCCGTACTCGCCCTCTGGAGGATGATGGCTGCGCCAGGCCCACCGCTCAGCACCGCCGCCGCGCGCCCCACCGGCACCGCCACGCTCTCCATGGCGAGCACCCCTTGGGCGGACAGCGACAGCTTCGGCACTTCCGCCATGGCGAGCGAGGCGCCTTCCAACGTGCGTGTGGTGGCGGACACCGTGCCCCACGTGGCGACGATGTTCGTCACCAGCTTGGAGACGGCCTGCACCTGCTCGCCGCGCGGCATGTACTGGAAGCGCTCCAGGTACTCGGGCGACGAGGCCAGCAGCGCCGCCACGGCGGCAGGCATGTGTCTCAGCGCCGCGAGGGTGTCCGCTGGTGACGTGGAGAGGAGCTGCCCCACCGCCAGCGCCAGCCCGACGAAAGCCTCTTCGGCTCCGTCCAGTGTGCGGCTCAGGTAGTCGGCATCGTCGTGGACGTCCGCGAAGGCGCCTTCTCCGGTCTCCTCCAGCCGCGCGTTCAGTTGTCGGAAGACACCGCCCTTGCCCGAGTAGAAGACGCCCAGCTCGAACTGGCCGGACCGGAAGCCACCGTCCTTCCACTCCACGGTGCCCACGCGCTGCTGGGTCTGCCCGCTGCGCACCCACGCGAGGCAACCGTCAGGACGGAGGACCGCCAGTTGCGTGAAGCGCCCGACTCGCCGCACCAGCTCGGCGCGCGACACTTCGCCCGCGGCGAGCACCTCGCGCAGCATGAAGCCCACCGCGACGCGTGCCGGGAACTGCCCCAGCGTCACGTCCTTGCCCGTCAGCGCCTCCAGCAGACGCGCGGCGTGTGTCGGCGTGAGCGAACTGCCAGCCACGGGACGTGCGTCTTGGTCCTCCAGCCCCGCGTCGCGAAGCAGCGTGTCGAACGCATCGCTTCGCTGTCCTCGGGAGTGCCCCCCTTCCCCGAGTAGTGCGGAACGCTGCTGGAAAGTGCTCCTGCGCGTCGAGGGTTCAACGCCAGCGCATCCCGTCACGAGGAGAGCGGCGCACAGCACCCAGAGGACAGCACGCATTCAGCACCCCCATGCCTCTCTCCAAGGGAGGCAAGTGGGTTGAATGCTGGCATTCCCGTCTGACAAACGGCTGGGAACCGACTGCGCGGCGGAATCTTACAACGTCACCCCGACATGCCTCGAAGCCCCGTCAGGGGAAGGTCACGTTGCTAATCGTCACCGTGCGCTGCCCATCGGCCTCCCACAGCTTGAAGGAGAAGGGGCCCCGTGCGGATTCGGCGGAGGCTTCTGCTTCAACCACCAAGCGCCCAATTCCACCCGATGCAATAGGTGACTCTTGCCATACTCGGAGCACCTTTAATTCAGTACCCTGGAGACCGCGCAGTGCAGCGCCTTTGGCGGTCCATGGTTGATCTCCACGAAGGCCCGTCAGAAAGACTTCAAGGGCTACGCGTCCCGTCGAGCGGTAGCTCTGCACCTTGAAAGGCTGAAGCGCGCTCTTCGAGTCCGAAGAAATCGTCTTGGTCACATCCCGACCAGCCACGCCATTCACGTCGACTCCGCCAACCGCGAGCAACCCAGCGAGGCCCCCCGGGGCTCCATGCTCCGAAACCAAGCGCGCGCTTTCTTCCTGGCACCGCTGTGCCTCGGCTCGTGCTTCTTTGGTCTCCTGCCGGTATGACTCGACAGTTCGCGTGTTCCGATACACCTCCACAACCGTGTCCGCACGCGCAGGGTGAGCCGTTAGCAAGATCGATGCGCTGGGAGGCGCTGCGCCATCACGGAATCTCACCGACAGGCGAAACTTTTCCCCAGGAATCACCTTCGCAGAAGGGACGAGTCGCATCGTCATGCGGCCCACATCGACAATTGAGAAAACACCCCTCTCGTCTAAGTCGACCCCTTCTTGAGCCAGCTCAGAGTCAAAGAGAAGCATCGTAGACAAGCCAGGGCTGACAGCAACCTCGACTAACGCTCCGGAATCATCCGGCCCCAATTCAATGCGCCGAGCACCACCGCCGGAGGCCGTGTTTCCCTGTGCCGCCGCACCTCCAGCAAAGAGCAAGAGCCCAAGGAAAACGACCGCTGATGTTGCATGCATCCGTCCGGAACTCCCTCGTGTGGCATCTCGCGCACGCTGCGTCACTCAAACTCGTCCACCGCCCTGACGTCCCCTGTCGTAAAGACACGAGCCGAAGTCGGGCTGTCATCACCCGGCTCCCTCTCCAGCCCCTTCACCAAGGATCCCGACAGGAGTTCCAGGCACACGGGGAAGCTCTTTCCATCGCTGGTACGCGCACGGGTGAACCGCCCATAAACGCGGTCACTCACAGTAAGCCTCCCTGAGAATGTCGCATCCGGAATGCGCTTCCACTTGCCGAGGAGCCGCATTTCAGTCGGGCCATCAGTCACCGTGATGATCTTTGGCTTATTAACAAGGAAGGTAACGCCCCAATGATCCTCCACCTTGACGCCCCACTTCTCCATTGCCTCAACGGCTCCGGGCGGACACTCCTCCGGAGGGGGAGGCGGCCGCACCTGCACGCCGGGGCAACCCAAAGCCGTGCATGCCGCTGCCGTGGCAATGGCCCTGCTCATGATGCCCGTACCCTTCGTCACGGGCTTCGGTGGCGTCGCGGTTTCGGTCTTCTCCATCATCACAGTTGTGGCCTCGGGAAGCATCGCGGGAACGGCGACGACCGCAGGGGTGGCCTCCATTCCGATGGAGGGAGATGCGGCCCGGACAGCTTGAGACGAACTCCCAATGCGCGCTACTTCCTGACGGGTCAGTACGGCCTCCTCTACGCGTGACGTCCACCAGTTCCACAGGGCCCCTACCGCGACGAGCACCACTGCCAGGGCCATGGCTGCCCAGGTCCAAGCGGGGCGCACTGTCCGCGACACGTGCTCCGTCGTGGGAGCGCTCTCCTCGGGTGCTTGTACCTCGCACGCTGGCGGGGGCTCTTGCCTTACCACCTGGGGACGCTTGCCTCGCCGGGGCCTTTGAATGAGGGAGTGCAGCCACCTGTCGTGAGTGTCCCGCTCACCCTCGGTCGTGGCTGAGTCATCGCTGTAGGAGTCGCACAGCGGCACGTCCCACGCCGCGTCCGCGTCGCGAAGAACCTCCTCCAGT
Organism: Myxococcus eversor; assembly: GCF_010894455.1. Taxonomy (GTDB): domain Bacteria; phylum Myxococcota; class Myxococcia; order Myxococcales; family Myxococcaceae; genus Myxococcus; species Myxococcus eversor. Next base: position 252,329 of record NZ_JAAIXY010000008.1, read on the forward strand.
GCCACGCGAAGGGCCTGCGCGCTGGGGACCCGCGTCGCGGGAGTCTTCTCCATCAGCCGCATACACGCGTCACTCAGTGCCACGGGCACGCGCTCGTTCACCTCACGCGGCGTCCTCGGCACGGTGGCGATAACGGCTTCGTCGCGAAGGTCGTCCTCCGGTCCCTCGAAAGGAACGCGCGCAGTGAGCAGCCCGTAGAAAACGAGTCCCAACGCCCACAGGTCGTCCGAGGGCGTGGGTTCAAATCTGGTCCGGGAACCGCCTCTATTTTGCCGGATGTGCATCCTCGCCTCCGGGGAGCGATACTGCGGTGTCCCGGGAGGGAGGTTGCCCGAGGTAATTTCCCGCGCGCCCTCGTAGTCGCCTATGCCGAAGTCCACCAGCTTGGCCGCGCCATCCGAGGTGCGGACCATGATGTTGGACTCCTTGACGTCGCGATGAAGGGCACCCGCTCCATGGGCCGCCTCCAATGCTCGCGCCACGTCCAGCACCACCCTGGCAACCTGACGGGCGGAAGGGTTCTCCTCACTGGCCCACGCATCGAGCTGGCGCCCCTCCACGTACTCCATCGCGATGAAGGCGAACTCCGGTGACGCCGTGGGCCAGAACCCGAAGCCGAGAATGCCGACCACGTTGGGGTGATTGAGGCGAAGGAGGATGGAGACTTCGCGCTCGACCCGCTCTCCCACCCGCTTCAAGTCCAGGAGCTTCAATGCGGCGGGCTGCCCATCGCACCGCGCGAGGTACACGGCGCCAAAGCCACCGCTGCCCAGGGGCCGCTCCACCGTGTAGCCCACCACCTGGGAGCCGGGCGCCAGCATCGCGAGGGACGGCCCGTTCCTCATGGCGTCCTTCTCCCGGCTCTCACGGTGTCGCTCTCTTGCATTCGCTTGCCTCCCAGCGGGCGGCGAACGCTACCAGACGCATCACCCAACGTGGAGTCCATCCTCGCGAAGCCAGAGCAGCGCAGGACGTACTAGGTCCAACGCTGGGCGCGTGACTCTAGGGATTCAATTCTGAGGCGCTTTCGGCTACACAGGAGCGATGAAGGCAGCCACGTCCCTTCCCACTTCTCCCTCACCACTCCCCATCGTCATTGGTTGCGCCGCTCGCGTCGCTCGCAAACGCCTGGGATTGACACAGGCCGAAGTAGCCCGGCGCGTGGGGATTGTCCTCACTGTCTACAACCGCTTGGAGCGAGGGAAGATGCAGCCCAGCGTCTCGACACTTCACCGACTTTGCGAGGTGCTGGACGCGTCGCCCAACGAGCTGATGGGCCACTCGCCGACGTTGCCTCCAGACGAGGACCTGCCAGCGCGACGTCGGCTCTTTTTTCACGTGCGCCAATTGGACGACGCTCGGGTAAGAGCCATCCTCGAACTCATCTCTCCTCGGTGAAGGCATATGAATGAAGAACTCGCGGTAACCATCGGCGTGGCGGCCCGTGAGGCGCGCGAGAAGCTGGGGCTGACACGGGCCGAGGTGGCCGAGCGCGTGGGGCTCGTGCATGCCGTCTACAACCGATTGGAGCGCGGGAAGATGCTGCCCAGCGTTCCCTCCCTCTTCCGACTCTGCGCGGAGTTGCACGTGTCCCCCGAGGTGCTGATGGGCCTGACGCCACCAGGAGCAGGCAAGAAGGCGCAGCGCACTCCCCCTCGTGAGGAGGAGACACCCGAGCTGCGCCGCCTTCTCTCTCTGGCGCGGAAGCTGAACGAGGAGAAGCTCGACGCCCTCGTTCACGTGGCCACCGCCCTGTCGCGCTAGCCCTTCTTCGCGAGCGCGAGCAGCTCGTGCTCCTCCAACCCCTCGGGATAGATGCCGACCTCACCGAACTCCACCATCTCGCGCTGGGCTCCGCCCTCCGCGACGACGCGGCGCACCTCCTCCAGTGCGTCCTGGCGCCCATAGCCTGGGTGACGCTTGGCCAAGGCCGCCCGCAGCACGTCACGCATGTCCGCCGCCGTGGCGAAGCGCTCCTCGGGGACGACACGCAAGGCGGTGTGCAGAATTGCCTTCACGTCCGGGGCTAGACTCTTCACCGCGCGCTCGACGTCCTCCGGACCGAAGCTGGCGAGCAGCGTCCTCATCTGCGTCAGTGGCAGGGAGGGAAGGTACTCGGGGACGAGTCGGCGCATGCCCTCGGGCGGTGACGGCACGTCCTCGACGTCGAAGAGGTGCGTGCCCGTCAGCAACTCCACGAGCAGCACGCCCAGGCTGAAGACGTCGGAGCGCGGGGACAGAGGGGCACGCTCCAGGTACTCGGGCGAGGCATAGGCGACGTCGCCCCGTACCAGACTCGCGGGCGACTCGGTGCGCCCCACCAGCAGCGAAAAGGACGCGCCGAAGTTGGCCAGCTTCACCTCCCCGTGGGCACCCACGAAGACATGCCGGGGATTGACGTCGCGGTGGATGATGCCCAGCGGCTTTCCGTCCTCCCCCTTCAACGTGTGGGCGTAGTGCAGGGCTTCCGCCAGCTCGACACCCGAATAGAGGGCGAAGGCTTCCGAGACAGGCTTGCCGCGCACCACGCCCGCGCTCACCAGCGTCTCCAAGGAAGGGCCGTCCACGTACTCCATGACGACGTGGGGCGAGTCCTGGTGAATCTTCAGGTGGAACACCTGGGCAATGCCGGGGTGGTTCAGGCGGAAGGCCAGCTGAATCTCATCCGAGAGACGCCGACGCTCCGCGTACGTTGGAGGGCTCGGCAAACGCCGCACAAGGCAGAGGCCTGGAAGCGTCTCTTCCTGCGCGTAGCGGTGGGCCAAGAGCAGCGTGTCCCCTGTCTGCATGTGGGCCAGCGTGCGGACGGCCTCGTACCGGACGCCTCCCACTTTGAAGAGGGGCTGGGGCGCATCTGGCGTCGGGGGATAGGACGTACGACGTGACTTGGGGACGGTATTGCCACTGTTCTTAGGGGGAGGCATGAGTCCTCGGGAGCAAGAGGGGCAATGCACTGACGCTCCCGAGGATTCTCGGCAGGAATCACCTGAAAAGTCCACGATTCAGGGACTTTTTAGATTCCGGCCTTCAACGGGCAAGCTTCGCCACGGTGAATCCCAGGCCCGCCCCGAGGGCGAGCGCCACGAGCACCTTCACCAGCGGCGCGTCTCCCGCGTGCTGGCGCAGCTCCTCGTTCTCGACCTGGAGGCGACGCACCTCCCGGGCCGTGTCGAGGCACGCTCTCGTGGACAGCCAACACCCCTCGGAGACTTCCACCACGCGCCCATCCTGGAGCGTCACGGTGGCACGCTCGACGTCCAGCACCTCGTCCTCGGCACGCACCGGCCCCGCGAGCACCAAGGCCAGCACCAAGCCAAACCACCTCACAGCTTGCGGCCCTTGTGGAGCTGCTCCAGGACGGCCACCGCCGCCGCCTTGCCGGCAATCTCCCCGGCGGCCAGCTCTCCCGCCTCCTCGGCCTTGCGCACCACCTCGTCACCGAAGAGGAGCGCCTTCAGCACGGAGAAGCCACCCGCCGCTCCCAGGCCGATGCCCAGGGCCTTCAGGAGCAGCGTCCAGGTGAAGGACTCACCCGCCACCAGCGCGTTGGCCACGGCGCCCGCCACGGCCACCAGCAGCGCCAGCACCGCCCCCGCGCGCGAGGACGTTAGCCACGGGAAGAGCGTGCCGCCGAAGCGGCGCAGCGCGTAGACGACGGCCACCACCGCGAGGGACGCGACGAGGGCCCAGTTGCGAGACGTCACCGCGTCGAACACGAGGCGCGCGAACTCCTCGATGCGGCTCGGGTCCGGTACGACAGGCGACTCGGCGGCCAGGGCGGTAGACGCGAGCAGGAGGGACGCGGCCAGGAGCAAAGAGGGACGGGGCATGGTGAGCCTTTCGAGCGGGGCTCGCGGCGCCATGCCGCACAGCTCCCGCTCTCCCTCTCTTCAATGGGGACACTTTCCAGCCGTGGCCCAAGCGCCCCTACTGCTCCGCGCGGAAACGCACCCCGTCCAGGCTCACCCACACAGTCCCAGCGGGAACGCTGTACACCTGCAACGCCCCATCCACGTTGAGCTGCCCAAAGCCCAGGCCGTGGCTCGTGGGAAGCATGAGGACGCGCGGACTGCTGGGGCGGTAGCCCCCTGGCATGCGGTAGACGGTGACGTAGCCCACCGTCCCGGGGCGCACGGCACCGCGCATGGACACCTCATTGTCGCTGTTCTTGTAGTAGCCCAGCGGCCACGCAGCGGCATCCCAGGGCGTCCACCCGTTCTCCAAGTCGTTGAGCTGGTCGGTGCGAATGCCAATCCACGGCTCAACGAGACCGCCCACGCACTCCAGCCGCACCGAGTCGACGTAGACCCAAGGCTCTCCCGTAGTGAGCGGCACGAAGAGACGCACCTGCACGTAGCGAGTCCCTGCCGGCGCGGCATGGAAGCCGGTGAGGCGCTGCCATCCGCCGGCAGGCAACGCACGGCTGGTGCTCGACGTGAACAGGGCGTTGAAGGCGCCGTCGTACCAGACGAGTTGGACTGCCAGCACCGTGCCCAGCTGCGTTGTCTTCGCCAGCGCGTCCAGGCCATACCTGTCCCCGGGACGGGCAATCATCGCCTGGGAGTCGAGGCGCGTCCCGCTCGCCAGCAGCCGCACCGCGCGCTGTCCGGTGAAGGCATCCTCCGTCACCTGGGCATGTCCGGCCCACAGGCCCGCCCCCATGGCCCATGCGTCCGGCGGCGAGGACTCTACGCTCCACGCCTCGAAGTCCGGATTGGGCGGCGACTCACCGAAGGCCACGCCGGGCAGCAACGTGGCGGGTGTCAGGTAAGCCGTGGTGACAGGCACCGCCTCCGAGGGCGCCCCGACGTTGCCCCGCACGTCCCGCCCCACCACCCGGCAGAAGTACGTCACGCCCGGCTTCAAGTTGGACAACTGGAAGGACGTCGTCCGCGCGCGCGCCTGGAAGGTGTCCACCGAAGGGACGAAGTCCGGCTCCCGCGAGACGTGCAGCTCGTACTCGTCCCACTTGGGGCCGGAAGGCGCGGGCGTCCACGCCACGGTGAAGCCGTTGACGATGGGCATTGTCTTCAGCTGTTGGGGCGCCGCCGGTCCGGTGAAGGGCGCGCTCGGGGCGATGCCGGGCCGCGCGTCGCGCTCCAGCCACTCACGGACCGACGTCGAGGGCTGCCCGCGCAGCACCAGCTTCATGCGGGCGGTGCCATCCGTCGCGCATTCGTGCTCAATCTCCTGCACGGCGAGCCGGTGCGCTGTGTCCAGGCGGACGCCATCCGGCTCCACGCGCACCAGGTCCCCCAGCTCCAGGGCCGGGTGCGGATCTACCGTCATGCTCACCGTGAGGGGAGAGACGGAGAGGTCCGCCACCGCAGCATCCGCGAGGCGCTGCGCCTCGGCCTCCGTGTTGATGTTGCTGGAGGCGTCCTCGGCCACCTGCATCCATCGCCGCCCCACCTGGGCCCGCGCCGTGGGGTTGCTCGCCGTCACCTTCTTTCGCTTCGGCACCCCCGACGCGTCGAGGTCCGCCCTGTCGCTGTAGACCACCTCGACGTCCGTGCGCATGTCCACGAGCTGGCGCGTCACCGAGTCGAGGTCCGCGTACTCGTCCGGGCCATAGGCCCACTCCTCGGACGTCTGGAGCCGGTCCGGTGCGTAGAGCGTCAGCGCGTAGGCCCCGGTGCTCGCCCGCCACTTCATGCGGCAGTCCCAGCCGATTCGCTGCGCGAGGGTGCGCACCGCTTCGAGGACAGGCTCCACCTTCTGCGCGTACCTCCCGCGTTGGGAGAGCGGGTCCACCGGCACGTAGAGGCCGAAGCTGGCCATGCCGTTGTCGTTACATATCGCCTGGATGATGGCCTGCACGGGGACGCCCGCGGAGTCGTCTCCATACTCGTGCTCGACCTCGATGACGGTGTCCTGGAGTAGCCCACCCAAGTCGCGCCCCACCACCTTCAACTCCTCGGGCCCCGTGTCCACCTCATCAATGCGGCCTCGAATGACCTCGAAGTAGTCCTCTTCCCTCGGCACGCCTCCGGGCGCCGCCAGCCCCAGCTCGATGCGGAAGTAGGCCGCCTCCGCGAGCAACGGCGCGAAGCTGCCTTGGGTGGTGTTAGCAAGCGACTGCAACACCAGGGGCGAGAGGGACATGCGCCCACCACCGGCCCCATCGCGCGCTAGGGTCACCTCGGCCTCGGCCACGGGCGCGTCCAGCTTCTCGTTGATGCGCACGCCCAGCACCCAGTCGACGCCGAAGAGGGTTTGCAGGTTGAGCCAGACGCCTTGAGCGTCGCGGACCCAGACGCGCGGATGCGTCGAGTAGCCCGTGGGGCTGGTGAGGAGAGCCGCCTGGAAGGAAGACAGAGGACGCATGCGTCAGCGCTCCTGCAACTCGTAGTCGAACTCCTGGCCCAGCACGCGAGCACCGCCCTGCCACCACTCCACGGCGCGCCCCTGGCCCACCTTGCCCAGCACCACGCGTGGCTCGTACAGCGCCGAGCCCGAGGCCACGTGGTACGGGTACGGCGCGCCGAAGGGCTGGCCAGCCGCGTACCAGGGCGCTACCCACGAGGAAGGCGCCACCCACGGAAGGATGACGAGGTCATCCACCAGCAACGCCGCGTTGGTGGGGTTGACGATGCCGCCACCAAAACCGCCAAGGATTCGCAGCGTCACATCTCCCCCAGCCAGGGCTCCAGCCCCGTCCACGACGAGCGCGCCGCTATTGGGCGTGGTGGAGTCGACGAGCCCTCCACTGGAGATGAAGTGCCCGGAGCGGTGGATGAAGTGCGTCCACGTCGCTTGTCCCTCCAGCTTCCACCAATAGGCCACCGTCCACTTCGCGCCCACGCCCGTCAGGAACGTCACGCTGGAGTTGGCGGCCATGCGCAGGCACGCGCCATAGCGCCCTCCCGCGACACCGGCCGTCGCCGTGCCCGTGGTAGCGCTCGGCAGAAGGAACGAGTTGCTCCGCATGCCCGAGTCGAAGTTCCACACGTGGCCCTCCCCTTTGACGAGGCCCCGGTATGCGCGGGCATCCTCCTGTGAGAGAGGCCCGGTGTTGCCCGCGTACGAGAGGACTTCCCGCCGCTCGCTGGTGCGCAACCACCCGGAGAAGGCGCGACGGTGTTCCCCCAGCAAGGTGGGTGTGTACGTAAGGCCCCTCTCGGTGAGCACCGGCAAGGGGATTCCAGAAAGGGCGAGCGCGGGCATGGTGGAAGTCCTCAGACGGGAGAGAAGCGGGACGTCAGACGGATGCGGCTGCCGCTGGTGCGCACGCCCGCGCGCTGCTGGCGCAGGTCCTCATCGCGGCGCGTCTGTTCCATAGCGGCGTCAATGTCGTAGCCGACGATGTTGTAGGTGATGGGCGCGGACTGGGATGTCGCTCCTGCGCCAAGGCCGAACAGCCGCCGCATCCGCTCGTAGTGCTCCAGTACGACGGGCAGGACTTGCGGCGCGGCACCTCCCTGAATGGGTGTCGCCGGATGCTCGCCGTCCCCGGGTTCTTCCTCGGGCACGGGAGACGTGGGCGACGTCGGGGTGGGCGGACGCGTCGGCCCCTCCTGGGCATCCTCCGACTCGAAGGTGCGAAGCGCGCGCCGCCAAGCCGACGGCACGTTGGTCAACGCCTCGGTGGCACGCGACACCGCTTGCGTGTGCTCGCGCACCCGAGCCGTCTCCTCGGCCCGTGCCATGGCCGACTCCCACGTCGTCCCCTCCAGGGCGTCCTGTGAGGCACGCATGGCGTCTGTGTCCACCTTCAACCCGTCGAGGCTGCGAGCGAAGCGCGCCAGTCCGTCAAAGCCCGTCCAGGAAATGATGCTGCTCAACGCGTGGATGACTTTCTGGACCGCACTGACGATGAGGTTCCACACCCAGCCAATCGCCCGCGCCACGGCCAGAATCACGGTCGCCACGAACTTGAGCACGGAGAAGAGGGCCTTCAGCACGGGCCCCACCAGTTGGCCCAGCGGGTCCATCAGCATGATGAAGAACTTGCCCATCTGCTCGAAGAGCGGCGCGAGGCCCTCCAGCAGTTGCCCGACGACGACGAGCAGTGGCGCAAGAGGCCGAATCGCGTTCCCCAGCATCTCGAAGACTGGCGTCAACGCGGAGAAGAAGCCGTCGACGACGAGGGAGATGGCGCCCAGAAGCGGCTGGAGCGGCTCCAGGAGCGTCCCCAGCGCATCGGCCACCCGCTGGATGATTCCGTTGGTGGCTTCGATGACGCCCTTGAAGCCCTCGGACTGCATGAGCAGCTCCGACACCACGGCGATGATGGCGCCATACACGCCACCCGCCTGGAGTCCTTGCAGGCCCGCGTTGATGAGGTCCCCCAGGGCGCCCAGTCCGCCAATGAGGCGATTCATGAGGCCCTCGCGGGCGCTCTGCATGGCGGCCTCGGCCGCGGCGGCCAGGGACTCGGCCTCGCGGCGCACCTCGCGGAAGGCGGCGGCCCCAGCGGCCTCCTCGGCGCGGATGCTTGCGATGAACTCGCGGTGCGACTCCTCGGCGGCCTGTTCCTGGAGCTTCCCCAGCTCGCGCGCCCTCGCGGCTTCTTCCTTGGCCGATGCAGCCAGGGCCGCCTTGTCCGTGGGCTGGCGGATGCGGGCCTTGCCGGTGGAGGCCGTTACGCCCGTCAGCTGCGCGACGAGGTCCTGAATCGCCTTGGTGAAGTGCTCCAGGTTGAGCGCGCGGGCGAGGTCTGTTCCCAGGCGCCTGGTCCCGGCCGCGCTGGAGGCCAACCCAAAGGCAGCACCTTCGGCCAACGTGCGGCCAGCACCCGCCACCGCCGCGCCCACCGCTTCCGCCGTCTCCTTCGCCCCCGTCCAAAGCAGCTGGGCTCCCTGCCCCAGCGACTCGAGGAGCTGTTGGCCCGTGAGGGTGGAGACAGCTGCGAAGGTGTCCGCCAGTTGGGAGAAGCCCGCCGCCCTCGCCACCGGCTCCAGCAAGCGCGAGACGCCGCGCACCAAGGCCGCCACTCGCTCCAACATGGATGCGGCGACACGCCCGAGGAAGTCCCCGAGGGCCGCGAAGGCACGGGCGAAGGCGTCCGCAATCCGCGCGGCCAGCGGCCCCAGCTTCTCGCCCAGGCCCCGGAAGAACTCCGCGAGGCCCGTGCTGGAGTCCTCCCAGGCCGCGTAGACGGCGCCCGCGAGCAGCACAATGCCGGCCATGGCAGCGGCAGCGGCGGCGAGCGGCACCAGCAGCGTCCCGAAGGACAGGGCCAGCCGCGAGAGGCTGCTCTTCACCGAGGGCGCGGTGGCCACCATGCCGCCCATGGACTGCGTCACCTTGTCCATGCTGCCCGCGAGCGAGGCCAGCGCCGTGGACTTGCTCAACGAGTTGAAGGCCGACAGCAACAGGCCCGTCCCGGCGGCCAGTGCCTCGACGACACCCGCCACCTTCCCGATGGCCCCCAAGGCAAGGCCCGCTCCCGCCACCCAGACGGCCATGTGCAGGGCGCTCGCCATCACTTCGGGCGAGAGGGACTGGAAGCTGGCCACTACCTTCTCCAGCCCGTCCGCCACCTGCTTCACCACCGGCATCAGCGCGTCGCCAAGGTCGGCGGCGAGCGTGTAGAGCAGCGAGGTAATCCGCTCCACCTCCTGGGACATGGCCGCATTGGACTGGGACGCGGCGACCACCGCGCCCGCGAGTCCCGCCGCTACCACCGCGCCAATGTCCCCGAGGTCCCCCGCCTTCTCTTTCACTTCCTTGGCGGCCTTCTCCACGCCCCTCACAAGCTTGGCGAGGTTGGCCATGGCCTCGCCAATGGAGGCCGTCACCGCCACGTAGAGGTCGCCCACCTTCAGCCCGCCGCCAGACATGCCTCACCTCTTCGGACGCTTCCTGAAAACCGTTGTCACCTCGTGGCCGCCGCTCCCGGCCCCAGTCTGGGGACGTCCCGCGCGCAGCTCGTCGGCCTCCAAGTCGCAGTAGGCGAGCAGGTGGACGACGTCGTCCCAGGCCCACCCACGCACCTCGTCTGGAGACTGGCCCGTCAGCTTCACCACCCCATGCAGGGCCTTCAGCTCGGGGTGGTCTCGGAGTTTCCCTTCGCGCTCTCCAGCGTCGGGCCCGCGAAGGCCGAGGCCAACTCGCCTTGCACCTCTTCCAGCCAGGGCTCGTTCTTCACCGCCGCCACTTCCGCCTCGGTGAAGACGCGCGTCGCGGTGCCCGGGAAGTACAGGCAGCAGACGGCAATGCGAGCCATCATCATCATCCCCGCCGCCTCGTCCACGGGATGGCGGTTGTCGCCCATCTCCTTGGCCGCGCGCGACGCGGACAGCACGTCCATCTTCTCGCCCAACGTGGGGCGGCAAATGTCGTAGTCGGCGCCGTCAAGAGCGACGCGCCTGTGGAGGGTGCGGCGAGTGCCCAGGGGCTTGCGGTGCATGGCGGGTGCGGACATGGGTGTCTCCTCGAAGGTGAAAGGCAATGGCCAGCTACACGGCAACAGGAGCGCCCTGGCCGTTGAGAGTGACTGAGAAGGTGACGACGTCCGTGGAGCTGCGCCCTTCCTCGTAGGACGTCACCGTCACCGGGTAGCGGTAGCCCTGGCTGCCCACGGGGGCTGCTTCGTCCTCGATGATGGTGAAGAACACCGTGGCGTCGGACTCGAAGGCGTCAAGGAGCACCTTCTGAGGCGCGCTGCCCTTGAGGATGTGGCCTGCCAGGGGGATGGTGAAGGACTTGAGGGTGCCCTTGCTGCGCTTGTAGCCGTCATTGCCGAAGTAGTTGGTGTCGACGGTGTCCTTGGCGCGATTGACGGGGGCCTCCGTGACGCCGTCCAGTGCGTCAACCTCGGTGGGAGCTGTCTCCGTGGCGCGGATGTAGAGCTTGTCGAAGAATGCCTCTCGGGGCTGGGCCATGGGTGTCTCCTTCAGTGCGCGGGAAAGCGGCGAGCGAGGAAGTCCTGGAGGACGGCGGCGACGCGGCGGCGCGCGCTTCCTCGGGCTTTGCGGAAGGACTTGCGGAGGAAGTGGGACGGCGGGTTGAAGATGGGCGCGCCCCAGTGCCAACCCTCGTGAATGGGGCCGGCGGACGGGTGCGTGTAGCCCGCTGTCCACGTGGTGGAGAGGGGCGGTCCGAGGTTGTAACGAGGACCGTCCAGGAAGGCCGTGTCGCGCAGATGGCCGTCCGAGGCGTCCTTGCCCACCGGCACCAGGAACAGGGAGTAGTCGAGGGCAAGCCGCGCGATGTCCCGGCACGGAACATCCAGCGCGCGCAGCATATCGGCGGGGGAGCGGCGCAGGCGCTCCAACTTCACAACGTCAATTTTGACTCGGACAGGCATCCCACTACTTCTTTATGGGGACGCTTTCCGAGGATGGTCACAGCGTAGTCGGGGACTTGCCGAGTTCAACCGCAGCCCTCCATCACCTTCCCTGGCCATGAGGATTTCGCTACTTTCGCGCACATCACAAGGAGGCTCTGTGCCATTGCTGCGCCTACAACGAGTTGAGGCGGTACTTGGATCGACACTTGAGAACATCTCCATCGAAGGGCTTGAACAGACCCTCGCATCGACCCAAGTCGCAGAGGATTTAGATCTAGACTTCAAGGCTGAGATCTACGGCAACCGAGACGACGACAAGCGCGAACTCGCCAAAGACGTCTCAGCGATGGCAAACACGCAAGGCGGCATCATCATTCTCGGCGTCGAGGAACGCAACGGAATCGCCACAACAATAAGCCACATCGCCCATAGCGAACCCGAAATACTCAGAATGAGGCAGATTTTAGCCTCACTGATCGCACCATTCATACAAAACGTCGAAATCAAATTCCAAGGGCGTACCACCGAGCCATCGCGAGGAGTGTATATCATCACGGTTCCTAAGAGCGAATGGGCGCCCCATGCGGTCCGCGTTGGCGAGAGCCTCCGTTATTACCAGCGAGATGGCGCCAAAAGTCGAATCCTGTCCGAAAATGAAATCGCAGAACAATACCGAAACAGATTCGCAGCCGCAGAATCGCAGATCGACAAGCTCAACAATGTTCTCCGTGAAGGAGACTACATCCCAACAAGAGGTAGCGACGGGCTCTTTCTGGTACTTGCTCTTGTCCCGAATACATCTGGCTCAATGAAGATTGCCCACGAAACCGAGAACAGCCTTCTCTCGTGGGCTAACGCCCTCCGTGTTCGAACCATGCGACACGCTGAAAGCGGTGTCTTACCCTGGAGACAATCCACTACTGGGTTTCGACGAGTAACACTAACTGACGCAGACCAAGAAACCGGCCTCGCAGACTTCAGAAAAGCAGAACTACACTCTGACGGCTCGGGCTACTGCGCAGAGATGGTCTCATGGTTCAACAACGATCAACGATTCTGGGATGCAATTGACGAAAGAGTTGCGACGTCTCTGCACGACCAGCTCGTATTCCTATCAGAGCACGCAACAAATCATTGCGGCACCATCGGCGATGGAATCCTGATTGTCACGTTCGCGACGCGTGGAGCGAGGAATGGAGTTCGGATCTTCCGTCGTGGAGAATCCGGAGCCGAGCAACCCCGACGCATTGTCCGAGATTTCATTCCGAGCCGGCATACGATCAACATCGAGGCATCGGCACAGTTGGGAGGCGAGCGCCTCTCGATTGCATCGCGAGCAATGGCCGACATGCTTCAGCAAATAGGAATCCCGGGGTTCATGGGATTTTCGCAAAGCGGAAAACTCATGACTGACTACTTCGACACCTCCCAAAGAAACGCCATTCTGCGATGGGCCAGCTCAAATGGGATTGAGACTTCCACTCCATAATCATCGACCCGCACCGACATTCGCTCTGGTGATACTAACTCCTATACCCGACAACAAGAGAAAGAGACCAACGGTGCCTATCAGCACCGTCCGTCCCTAGATAGGTTGGTGCACTTTCCTCAGCACGAACGCTGGCATTCGAGATGCCGAGGGACTGGTGCAGGGCCTCAAACACAGCAAACGCGAGCTGCTGTCCTTCTCGGAAGGTCTCGCGCGCCGAACGGATGCGCACCTGACAGCCAGGGGACAGGTACGCCGCACGTCCCAGCCCCAGGTACGGCAGTGGCCCAGCGCCGCCCGTCACCACCAACGCCACGGCCCTATCCGGTACACCGCCATCCGCCTCGGGCATGGGGGCAGTGAAGAGGTTGGCCCCAGGAGAGGGAGGCCGCGCCAATCCGAGGCCCGCCGCCTCCAGCACCGCCGCCAGCTCCGCAGCAAGGTCGCGACTCACAGCCACACCTTGCGAAAGCGCACCACGCCAGCGCCGTCCACCAGCTCGTCCACCGCCGCCGGCCGCCGAGCACGGTTAAAGTCGGATTTGTCCTCTCCCGGCAACCAGAGCCGGTGGAGCAGGGTCAGCTCCGCGTCCGTGTAGATGACGTGCGAGGCAAGGTGTTCGTTGCCGGTTGCGTCGCGGATGAGTCGTCGGCTCGGTTGCACGCGCGCCCGCACAGGGGACACAGGTCCCAGAGTTGGCTTGCCGTGAGCATCCCTCCCCATCACCAGGGCGTAGAAGATGGTCTGACGGAACCTGTCTGAAGGCGACGCCATCAGCTCACCCGATGCAGAGCGTAGGGCGCGAGGAGAGCCTGCGCGGCACCCGGGATGGGACTCTTGCCCTCTGCCTTGGCCGCGAAGTAGCTGACGCTCCAGTCGCCAATCGACTCACTGGCCACCATGGCGTCGACACCTCGCGAGCGGTAGAGCTGAACGGCCGTGAGGACGGCGGCCTCCTGCACATCCTCGGGGAGCGTCACCACCATGGCACCGTCGAGCGCCTGCTGTCCTGGGGTGACGTAGCCCCCGTCGTAGACGACGCGGAGCCCATCCTCGCCACCGTCTCCATGGAAGTCACCGAGCATCCCCGTCACGCCCCCCCCCATGCTCATCGTCGCCCGCCACACGCCGCGCCTGCGCCTCAACATGCCGGACGCGGCCAAGCCGCCGGCAATCTCGTACTCGTCAGCGGAGACCTGGTTGCCAGCCTCCCAGACGCCGGAGACAGCCAGGACGGGAGGGCGCTCCAGGAGAAGCAGGGGGCGCCCGTAGCCTGCCGGGTACTCCACGAGGCCCAGGCCCCGCTCGAAGACCCGGCAGCAGTAGCCCGCCACGGCGCGACTTGCGGCCGTGACGAGCACTTCCACGCGCGGAGACGCGGGGATGCCCAAGTCATCCGCGACAGTGGAGGCAAGACAGAGGTCCGCAGCTGAAGGCATGGCTCACCGCACAGGGAATTCGTCGGCGCCGCCAAGAACAAGGGCCGCACCCCATTGCGCGGTGTCCGTGTTAGCCGCCGACAAGTCGGGCGTCACCTTCATACGGAGGAAGCGCTTGCGGTTGGCGACGCGCAAGTCCACCCGGAGGCAGAAGGCTTGAGGCGCGGCACCACCGGCCACCACCGTCACGGCATTGGCCAGCGTCTCGTCCGCGCCGAACGCAGTCCCGTCCTCGGACTCGGCCAGCTTCACCGTGGCCTTGAGCGTCTGGCCCGCCGCGCAGTTGGTGCTTCCCGAGAAGAGGAGCTGCGCGGAGTCGAAGCCGTTGCGGTCCACAGCACCGCTCGTCACCTCGGCGGCGTCGCCCGTCCCGCCGGCCGTGAGCGCACCACCCGCCACCCCGACGGCTTTGTAGAAGACTTGGAAGTCCTGCGTGTTCGCGTGCATGTCGTGTCTCCTGGTGATTCCGCGGCCTCAGTAGCCCTTGCGCTCCGAGAACGCCTTGTCGTGCCGCAGCTTGAAGTCCCCTCGGCAGATTCCCCGGAGCGTCGTCTCGTCGTACTCGGCGCGGACGTCGTGCTCGGACAGCACCAGCTCCGTGTCCACGCCGTAGAGCAGCTGGTCCCACGTGCCGAAGAGAATGCGGCTCGGCGCAATCCGCGTGGACGCCTTGTAGGGGAAGCCGCGCAGCGTGCCCCGGTTGAGCATCTCGTCCCGGAAAATCCACGTGCCGCCGTCCTTCAGCCCCAGCAGCGCCGTTTCCCGCGTCGGGTGCAGCAGGAAGCCCGGACGCCGCAGCTTGATGTTCGCCTTGAGGACGTCCTCCACCATGCCGTCCACGTCCGCGAGGTAGTGGTCCGCGCTCGTCCCGCTCCGGGCCTTCGAATGCGAGGACTCCATCTGCGCGAGAACGCCCTTCGGGTTGGGACCCTGGCCGTCACCGTTGAGCGCCGCCTCGTCCATGCCATCCGCCGTCGCCTCGCGGAAGTCCTCGGCAACGCCCGCGTCACCCACCGCCGGGTTGCGCAAGAGGTCGTTGGAGATGTCGGCCAGAATCATCGCCTTGTGGGCTTTGAGCACCACCTTCCCGTGCGAGGGCTGCGACTTCTCCACCTTCTCGCCTTCGCCAATCCACTTGAAGGTGACGCTTCCGGTCTTCTTCCCGAAGTGCAACTCGCCTTTGAACGGCACCGTGCGCGCCCCCAACGCGAGGACGACGGAGTCAGGACGGAGGAACTCAATCATCTCCCCGGCCTCCTGCACCGGCACCAGCACGCCAGCCGAGCTGAAGACGCTCTCCTGCACCGCCTTCTGGACGTCAGCGCCACCGAAGCGCTTGGCCTGCTCCAGCACCGCCTCCCGCGTCGGGTTGCGGCCCGCGTTGACGACGGCCTTCAGGTACGCGCCGAAGCCGCTCAGACTCTTCAGGATGCCAGGGACCTGGCTGTCCTCGGGCTTGGACTTCGCACCGAGGAAGCCGGCAAGCCCGTCACGCTGGCCCTTGGCCTGCTCCATCAGCTGCGCGGCCACGAGAGGGCCCAGGGACTTCGCCACTTCCTGCATCTGCTCGGGGGTCATCGCATCTCCTTGAAGTGCTGCAAGAGGGCCTCGGCTGTGTGCTTGGCCAGGGCGTTGACGTCGGGGGCTGGAGGGAGCGCGGCCTTGCTCCGCTCGCGCTCATCGAGGGTGGCGACCACCGCCTTCGCCACGTCCTGGATGAAGGCGGCGCGCTCGTCGGCCAGTTCCTTCACCCGGACTGCGCGCTGGTTGCCCGGAATGAGGACGACGGAGATTTCGAGCAACTCCTGTTGCTCGCAGTCGAATCCGCCACGCTCGTTCTCGTGGTAGCGGTGCATGAGGTAGCGCACCGACACGGCATTCAGAATGCCGCGTGCGACCTTGCTCTCCACCTTCCGAGCGAAGTCGTCTTCCTGGTCGAACTCGATGTCCACCAGAAGGGCATCGCCCTGGACGTACGCGCGCCCTTTGCCGATGGGCAACACGTCCTTCCGGCCCGTGCCGAAGAAGCCACCGGAGCCGTCGTCGTGGTTGTAGAGGACGACGGGGTTGGCGTTGAAGGCGTCCAGCATCCAGCCCTGGACGCTCAACCGGTCGTTGTAGCGGTCGAAGTCGCCGTCGTTGGCGCGAAAGGTATGGAGCCTCGGCGCGCCCTTGGCCGGCTCTGGGGCGTCCTTCTGGACTGTGAAGAAGCGGGCTCTGGAGAGAGGTGCAGGCATCACCTCTCTTTATGGGGACGCTTTCCGCGAATGGCTCGGAGCAGAGTCACAAAAACCCCACCCCAAAAAGAAGGTCGGCGAGCTTTCATTCTCATTGACGCCGCCCCTCACATTCCCGGCATCCCGCATATCAGGCGGTCTATTGTGCCGGCCGTTTCGTTCTTCCAGACTACTGATGCACGATGCCCACCACTTCCCACCATAGTCGCACATCGAAGCTCACCTGAGAGGAGTCTCACATGAGAAGAAAGCTGCTCGTCTTTATTTCCTCCACCTTTAAGGACCTCCGGGACGAACGACAAGCCGCTGTTGAAGCAGTCCTCGAAGCCGGTCACATCCCTGCGGGAATGGAACTCTTCACAGCCGGAAGCACAAGCCAACTGGAAGCAATCAAGAAATGGATAGACGATTCGGATGCATTTCTCTTAATCCTCGGAGGTCGATACGGCACCATCGAGCCCAAGAGCAAAAAGTCGTACACCGAGCTCGAGTACCAACGCGCTATTGAAAAGGGATTGCCTCACTTCGCAGTCGTCCTTGGCGAAGCCGCACTTAACAACAAGGTAGCGCAACTAAAGGCCGATGCACTCGAGCAAGAGCATCCAGGCCATCTGAAGAAATTCAAATCATCGGTCATGAAAAAGATGTGCAAGATCGCCAACGACAGAAACGAGATTAAGCTGGCAATACACATGTCTCTCAAGGAAATTACCGAAGGCAATCCAAAGCGAGGATGGGTGCCAGCGACAGAGACGCCGGACGCTGCCGACACGATTACCGAACTAAAAGCTTTGGTTGCGGAAAATAGAGACCTTAGGAAGCAAGTCGCGTCCCTCGAAGCCAAGGTCGCAAACACCCCAAAGCCGGAAGACAAGAGTGCTGAATTCTTGCGAGTATTCGAAGCCTTAAGCAAACTGGAATTCGACCTAAATGGAGAGACAATTAGCATTGCGACCGCAGTCTTAAGGTATCGAAACCACATCATTACTGGCATAAACAACAGCACTGGGACGGATCAGGCAATGAGGACGCTGTATTTTCAAGTCATACCCACGCTGAAGCTCTATGGATTCGTCGAAGACTATACTCGCCCGGGGATAAAATACGACATCCAACGCGCCTCTCAGGAGGGACGCAAATTTCTGGCTTGGATTCATGAACTAGAGGTGTCAGTCGCTCCCGGCCGTGAACAGATGGCCGACAATACTTCTACTAGTCCACCGACAGACAAGTCAGCCTCCACGACAAGCACAAATAAGGCATGAACATTGCTGATACACAAATTAAATACATGCCCTCCTGGGCGCATTCTATTGGATTACATAGTCATTGCACACATAGGGAAGCCGTGTCGTCATCCGAGCCCATTATCATCCCCAACTTTCGCTAGTCGTCCGGAAGATGGCGACTGTCCCGGCAAAAGCAACGGATACCCCTGCCGATTGGGGTCCGGCCGTAGCCCCGCCAACTCTCGCCACTCATCGTACGAAAATGCCTCCGGCAAAGCCCCCATGACGCGGAGCTGGTGCTCGCGGTCGGCTGGAACGGGGCTGTCGTAATCGAGAATGGCCCCGTCGTCGCCCAGCAGAGTCATCAGCCGCATCTGATATTCAGTGCGGAGGAACTCCATGCGCGGAAGGGTCGCCTGCTCGGCGAGGTTCTCCCGTGCAGCAAAGGCCGTGGCCTTGTTCGAGCTGGAGATGTCTCCGACGATTTCAGGCGGTACCCGAAACGTCATCCGCACGAAATCCATGAGGAAGCGCCGCAGCTCCACCAGCTGCATGTCCTTGAAGCTCGTGTCGAGGCGCGCAAACGTCACCTTGCCACTGGTGATGAGGAGCTTCCCTGCCTTGTCCGGCCCCTGGTGCTCGCGCGCCAGCGACTCCTTGAATGCCTTCGCGCCCGCGCTGTTCGCGTCGGACAGGCCCTCAATCGAGGCGATGGCCGGCGGCAGCATGTTGTTCCAGAAGGACGTTTTGAGGAACCGCGCCACGTACTCGTCGGTATCCAGCTCGTCCCCCAGCGCGTAGGCCGGGCCGATGCCGCGCCCCAGCGGGTCCTCAGGGTCCAAGCTGCGCAGGTGCAACACGTCGCTGGCCGCAATCTCCCGCGACACCTTGCCCACCGTCACCGTGTACGTGCGTTGCTCGCGAGGTACATCGAGCGCAGGCAACCGCGTGACGGTGCTTGGGGGCACTGGCCAGAAGCCCACCGGCACACCGCCCACGCGCTCCAGCACCAGGAACGCCTCGCCCACCAAATCCAGGTACACCTGTACGAGCTTCGTCACGCTACGTCCGGTAAGATGGTCGTTCGGGTCCGAGAGCAGCTTGAGGACGGGATGGTCCGGAACCTCCTGAGCCTCGCCCGCATCCAGCATCGCCTTCAGTCGCCCGGCCCGGACTTCTCGCGTCGCACTTCGCAGCGCGTAGTCCTTCACGGGCTGCCCGTCCTTCTGAACGCGCCGGTAGACACGCCACTGCACGCCCGCCACCGAGTCGGCCACGACGTCCACACAGGCGCGGAGCCACGGCATTTCCCGGTACGCGGAGAGGAGCTGCGCAGTCCCGCGACGCGGCGGCGCCTGCTGCCAGCGCGACAGCTCCAGCCCTGTCCCCTTGCGCGGCTCGTGGCCCACCGCCGCCTTCATCCGTTCCCAGAAGCCCATCGCCAACCTCACAGACAGAAGAAGGAATCCGCGAACACCAGCTCGTGGACGCCCCACAACAGGGCATCCACCCGGTCATCGCGGCGGCCGTTGATGCCGCTGAACTTGGACAGCTGGGCCTCGAGCTTCGGGAAGGTGCCCACCAGCTCGATGCGCCCCGTCTCCGCCAGCGCGCTCACCGGCTCGGCGCGCTTGGACTTGGCCTCGCGAGCGCGGACGGGCTTCACGTTGACGTGGACGCCCATCTCAGAGGCCACCGTCTGAATCGTCGTCTCGACCATCTCCCCGCCCGAGTTCACCTCGGCCACCAGGGCGTCGCATCCGAAGGCGAGGTACTCGCGAATCGCGGAGGCTGCCCACTCACGCGGCGAGCCCCGGAGGCTGGCATCCTTGAGCACCGAGACGCGCTTGAGTGACGCGCCATCCGTCCCGACAAGCGGACTGTTTCTCACGCCCTGGACGATGATGCCCGTCTCGTCCGAGCCCGTCTCGCTGGTGGGCGCAGGGTCCACGGAGACGATGCGCCTGTCCAACGCCCGCGCGTACTCGTGAGCGTCCGCCTCCACGCGGCCCCATCGCGCCGAGCCGAAGATGGCCCCCGGCACGTCCATCAGCAGCTTGCCGAGGACTTCCTGTTGGCCCCAGCGCGTGTGCATGAGGGCCTTCATGGTGGCCACGGCACTGGGCGCCAGGTTGGCGCGGTTGGCCAACGAGGAACCCGTCCGCAGCACTACGCCAGCCCGAAGCGCCTTCGTCTCCGCATCGGAGAAGAGAAGCTCCTCCAGCTTCTTCAGCGGGCGTGGAGTCCCTGTCAGAAGAAGCTGGGGCGGGTTCGCCGCGGTGCCAATGCGGAGCACCATGGGGAGCTGGTCCAGCGCGGCCATCTCATGCTTCCAGGAGGCGGGCTCGTCCCCCCACGCCCAGCCGCAGTTGGGGCCACGCAGACGGTCCGGCTTATCCGCCGAGTAGCAGATGGCATAGACGCCGTTGGGCCACGTCACGCGCCGCTTACTGGGCTCGTACACCGGCATGAACCACGGGGGCGACAAGGCGAGGATGCCGCTGGAGCCGCGAATCATGGTGTCGCGCACGTCCGCCGCCGTGGGGCCAATGAGCGCGCCAATCGTCTTCGCCTCGCGGGCCTTCTGAATCACCCAGCGCGCGCCCGACCAGGTCTTTCCGAAGCCCCGGCCCGCCATGATGAAGCACGTGGCGAACGAGGCCGGCGGCATCTGCTCGCGGCGCGCCCAGAAGTCCAAGTCATGAACGAGCGTCTCCACCTCCGGATGGGTGAGCCGACCGAAGAGACGCGCGAGTCCCTGGCGGGTGCGTGCCTGCTTCACCAGGAACGCAGCAGGAGACTCATCAGGAGCGAGGTGGTCCACCAGCACCGAGAAACGCGAGCACCGAGAGTCACGAGACATGGCCGTCCCCCTCGTCTGCGTCGGTGGAGCTGGAGGCGCTCGCCTCGGGCTCGGGCGCGTCCGGGAGGAAGCGGCCCAGGCGCTCCATCAGCAGCTCGCGCAGGGCCTTCTCGTCGGCGGCCTTGTCCTCGGGCGCCTGCAATTCGACGTTGTCGCGCCTCCCGTAGAGGTCGGGGAATCGACGCGAGAGAAGCCACTGGACGTGCTTGGGGTTGTGAGACGCGGCGGCCTGGAGCATGTCCGTTGCCCCCGCCATGAACTTCGCTTCCGCCTCGTTCACCGAGAGGAAGAAGTCCCGGTACAGGCCGCGTTGTTCTCCGGCGCCTCGGTGATACCAGCGCGAGAGGGTGTGCTCCTCGACGCCCACGAGGCCGGCAACGGCACGACGGAACAGACCGCGCTCCAGGTGGGCGCAGATGTCAGCCTGCAACTCAGGGGTGAGCTTTGTTGGACGAGCCATTCATCCCCTTCAATGGGGACGCTTTCCGCGACTGGTCCGGAGTTCTCTTCAAACTTTCATTCAGCGGGCCGAACAAAACCCGGTAGCCCGCGCCGTTTTTCTCGAAGTTTTTCGAGCGTGGGGGTCCGCCGAGCAAGACAGGAAAGGGCCCGCCGTCCAAAATCCGGACCCGGGGGGCTCGCTAAGTCCAGCTACAGGTTTCGCATGTGGGACAAGATCTCACCGAGCGACCTGGGCGAGCCGCGCGTTGCACGCCGCGACGTCCGCGCAGAACACCCGCCAGACGTGCAAGAAGGCCCCGCCCTCGCTCGTTTCGGTGACGTCGAGCCGTCCCCGTCCCTTGCGCACCAGGAAGCCACAGAGCGAGCACCGGGCCGCGTACCTGTTGCGACGCAGCTCCGGTTCCCTGTCTGCACACGCGAGGTGACGTGGGCCTGTCGCCAGCTCGTAGGCGATGCGCTCACCCTCCAGGATAGGCGCGCCACACGCCGCGCACGGCCCGCCCTTCCTGGCGACAAGCACCGGCACTAGAGGAGCCTCCCACTCAACCGCGCGCGCAGCTCGTCATGAGCCTGGGCCAACAGCTCGTCGACACGTCGACGGGACATGCCCCACCTCGTAGCCACGGCACGCGTCCCCTCGCGTGGCATGCCGATGCCGTAGATGCGGGAGAGAAGCTCCTCCTGCTGGGGCTCCAGCTCCGCGAGCGCACGTTGCACCAGGACGGACCGCTCATGCGCGATGAGGACGGACACGAGACTGTCCGCCTCGCGTGCGCGTCTCTCGTCATTCTTCCGCGTCGCGGACCTGGAGAGCTCCTGCTCTGGCGCGTCTTTGCTGACGAGGTCCACGGCCTGCTGCCACTTGCCCTTGCCGCGCTGGGCCCGGTCCGGCAGACACACGTCCGCTCGGTGCAACCGGATTTGGTCCATGATGGCTCGGTGGGCACGCCACTTCACCCACGTCGCGAAGCTCTGCTCTCCGCGCTTCGAGCGCTGATACGTATCAACCGCCTTCACGGCCTCCATCGCCGCGACTTGGACGAGGTCCTCCCGCGACAGGGAGCCTCGCGACTTGTCGAAATCGCACGCGAGCTTGCGCAGCTCGGGCATCAGCACGTCCATCAGCTGGCCGGAGTACTCGCGCTCGGACTGAGCGTCCCCTGACGCTCGGCACCCGCGAATCGCGAGGACCAACATGTCGACCAACTCTCGGGACACTCGCGCTCCCCCACGCCCCGACTTCACATCATCCTGCTTCACTGGCCCGCTACCGCACTGCATGACTGCCCCCTGCGACTTGCCTCGTTGTGAAACACTCGCGGAACACAGAACCCGAAGGGGAAGGCATCGCTAAGCAAGGCGCCTGCCAGTTCACCCTGAGAACAATGGCTCGTGCTGTGAGCAACACCGCGGCGAGCGAATGAAACGCCCGCACGAGCGGCATGCCGCACCACGCGACGAGGGGGACTCGCAGGACGCAACGTAGCGCCTGCCTCTGACACAAAGTCTCAACCATGCTGGGAGACGCAAAGCCCATGTCCCTACTTATGGGGACAACTTCCGCGCGTGGTTCGCGTCCGCCTGCGGATTCCTCACCGGCAGAGGTCACCAACAAGGCGTCACTGTCACTAACTCTTCTCTATATAGGGTGTAGAAAAGTTGAGGTATCAGAGGACATGACAAAGACACACCACAGTGATTCTAGAGGATAGATAGAGCGGAGCTGGTGACGGCGACACCTTCACGGTGACACCCCTGTTACCCGAAAGGAGGTGCCGAGGCGCGAAAGTGAGCCCTTGCTGGGCCAGTCGCGGAAAGTGTCCCCATAAGAAAGTGCGTGAGCCTTCGTCCCAACCAGCCCCCCGCCGGAAGTGCCGCCCCTGTCGTCGGAGACACTCGCGTCCGAGTCGCATTCTTCGACGGCGTCCAGGACAACAGACCCCAGTCCCAAGATGTGACATGGGGCGAGTTGATACAGCTGCTCACCACGCATGCTGTGACGGCCTGCGCCCCGTGCGTCGGCCACAGGTGCCCCACGAAGCTGTCTCAACGGGCCTGGGCCCCCGTCGACATCGGCCCGCTCCGTAAGGATGCCGAGGTCCACTCTGTCACGGCAGCTGTCTTCGATTTGGACGGAGTGTCCACGGAGCAGACTGTCCGAGCCTCGGAGAAGCTCGACGGCTACGCGGCGATTGTCCACACCACGCATGGGCACCGTCCTGGCCACACCAGCCTGCGCATCGTCGTCCCACTGACGCGTCCAGTGCTGCCCGCCGAGTGGCCGCGCGTGCGGGAAGAAGCGGAGCGCCTGCTGGAGATGCCGGCGGACCCGAACACGCGGAACCTGTCGCGCATCTACTTCCTGCCCAACCACTCGGGCGAGCACGAGGCCATCACCAACGTCAGCGAGGGCCGCGCGCTCGACGTCGACGCGTTGCTCGCCGCGGTGCGCCCAACACCGGTCGTCCCTGCCACTCCCTCCATCTCCATGCCCTCGGTGGAGTCGGGGCCGGCGGACCTCTACGAGCTGCGCGCCAAGCTGCGCCGCGTCCGCAAGCCCGAGCACAGCGCGCTCATTCGCCGCGTGCTGTCTGGAGAGCCTCTTGCCGAGGTGGGCATGCAGGACAACACGCTCAACACTCTCATGTCGTGCGTGGCTCACGTGCTGCCGCCGGCCACGCCCGAGGAGGCCATCCTGGAGGTGCTCCGGCCCTGCTTCGCGGCAACGGCATGGGGCGAGGGCACCGCGCATCTGTGCGAGGAGGCCATCCTCAAGCTGCGTCGACACCGCGAACGCCGCGTCCAGGGAGATGCCAAGCGCGTCGCGGACAACCAGGCGTTGTGGACGTCACTCCAAGGCAGACCGAAAACCGAGACGCCCGTATCCACCGAGGAGGACGTCTCTGCCGCCACGGAAGAGGACTGGACGCGCGCGCTGCTCTCTTACGAGACGAAGGACGGCAGGCGTCTCAAGAACAACGAGGCCAATCTCTTCACCATCCTGACGCTCTCTCCCGAGTGGCGAGACACCATTCGCTTCAACGAAGTGACGAAACACATGGAGTACGCGGGCGGCCCACTGCCGGATGACTCGCCCATCGATGAGCTGGATGGCCGCATCGCCTGCTGGATTCAGCAAAGCGAGTACGGCCGCCTCGGCATGGACCCGCGCGCCGCCCAGGTCCGCGACGTTCTGAGACAGGTGGCCACTACCAACGCGTATGACCCGCTGCGCGACTACCTTGAGGGCCTCACCTGGGACGGCGTCCCTCGTGCGGACTTCATGTTGGAGCGCTACTTCGGTGCCGAGGGCGACACCGAGCACCTGCGCACCATCAGCGGCAAGTGGCTCATCAGCGCCGTGGCCCGCGCGCTGGAGCCGGGCTGCAAGGTGGACACGGTGCTCATCCTCGAAGGACCCCAGGGCATCCGGAAGTCCACGGCCTTCCGCGTCCTCGCGGGGGAGTGGTTCTGCGATGCACCCATCAACATCCGCGACAAGGACAGCGCCTCCCTCGCGGGCCGCTGCTCACTCATCGAGCTTGCCGAGGTGACGACACTGCGCGCGTCCGAGGCGGAAGACCTCAAAGCCTTCATCTCGCGCAACGAGGACACCTTCCGTCCGCCCTATGGCCGCGTCACGGTGAAGACGCCGCGCCGTTGCGTCTTCGTCGGAACCACGAACTCGTCCGAGTACCTGCGCGCCGATTCGAGCGGCTACCGACGGTGGTGGCCCGTCAAGTGCACCCACATCGACATCGCGGCCCTGAAGCGAGACAGGGGCCAGCTCTGGGCGGAGGCCGTGGTGCGCTTCCGGAAGGGTGAGGAGTGGTGGCTCGAAGAGAAGCAAGCCCAGCGCGCGGAGCAACACGCGCAGGAGCGCAGCGAGTCGGATGGAGGCCCCGACGACACGATTCTCCAGTGGGTGTTGAGCTTGCCGCCCGAGAAGCGCAACGAGGTGACCACCGAGTTGGTGGCCCGCGACGCGCTACTCCTCACGACGCCTGGGCAGATTCCGCGCGGCGTCCGCCTCGACATTGGCCGCGCGTTGCGACGCCTGGGGTTCCAGCGCACCCAGCGGCGGATTGCCGGCATCCAGACGTGGGTCTACCTGCCGCCAGAAACCATCCGCACCGCGCCCCAGCAATTGGGCCACGGCGCGACACGACTCAATCCAGTTTCCCCCGTAGCAACAATCAAGACGGCCAAACCATGAAAGACAAAGACGTGTTCTCCATCAAGTTCACCCAAACCTGCTACCTGGGGTGTGGGGAGACATTCCGAGGCACCTACAACGAGTTCAAGGCGCGTCGGTGGGGCATCACAGGGCGTGGGGAAATCAGATTCCGCAACGTCCTAGGCTTCGTCTGCCCGACATGCACGCGGCTCAACAAAACCGCGTTGGCGTGAACCAGTCGCGGAAAGCGTCCCCATTAGAGAGTGTGTGACGCCCATTCATGACTCCAACCATGCGACCCTCTTCTCCGGGAACTGCCACGAAGTCATGGCGTCGTTTCCCAATGAGTGTGTCGACGCCATCATCACCGACCCTCCCTATCCGGAGATTGACCGCGACTATGGGCGGCTGTCGGAGCCGGAATGGCACGAACTCATGCGCGCTGTCGTCGGACAAGTGCGTCGGGTGCTCAAGCCCTCGGGTTCCGCCGTCTTCATCCTGCAACCCAACAGCGAGCATGTAGGAAGGATGCGGCCGTGGTTGTTCGAGTTCCTGGCCTGGACGTCGCGGGAGTGGAACCTTGTTCAAGACGTCTGGTGGTGGAACGTCAGCGCGCCGCCGACGGGAAGCTGTCAGCGAAAGAACGGGCTCATGCGCCCGTCGGTGAAAGCATGCGTCTGGCTGGGTTCCCCCAAGTGTTATCGCAACCAGGACGCGGTTTTGTGGACTCCCTCCGAGTCCATGGCGGCGCTCAAGCGCGAGAGTCGCGCACTGCGGGTTTCTCCCTCGGGACTGTCCGTCAGGCCAGGCAGGATTGCAGACATTGTCGCGGAGCGAGGTGGCGTCACACCCTACAACCTCCTTCCGATTGCCAACTCGAACAGTGTCACCAGCGGCGGTGCGAAGGGCCACGGCGCAGCAACGCCCGAAGTCCTCTGCGACTGGTGGGTGCGTTACATCACCCGTCCTGGTGACATCGTTCTCGACCCGTTCTTCGGCTCGGGCACGGTGGGGGCCGCCGCGGTGAAAGCAGGTCGGGCCGTCGTTGGCATTGAGCAGCACGCCCCCTACTTGGAGATGGCCCGCCAGACGCTCATCACCGCAGAGGCGCGCCGTGGGGAGTGACTCGCCCGCGCAACTCGAGGGCCCCCGCCGTCGCGCAGTAGACGGGGGCATCCTCAACTTCCTCTCGGTGTCGCAGCTGAAGCAATTCAGCCTGTGTCCGCGTCGCTGGTACTTCGCCAAGGTGCTGCGGCTGCCCGAGCCCGAGACGAAGGCGCAAGCCCTGGGCGTCGAGGGGCATGCGCAGTTGGAGCACTACCTACGCACTGGCGAGGACGTGCTGGGCGACGTCGCGCGGGCTGGGCGCCATCTGCTTCCTGCTCCGGGCGCGGACCTCCTGGTTGAAGAGTCCTTCGGCACGCCCTCGCCCCTGTCGGCGGATGGAGTCCCGTTCATCGGACACATCGACCTCATCAACCCGCGCCGACTCGCGGAAGGCGTGCTGCGCGTCACGGACCACAAGTTCTCGTCCAACGTGGCGCGCTACGGGGCGACGCCCACGCAGTTGGTGGACGCGAGCACCGAGGCCGGATTGCAGATGGTGGGCTACGGCGTCTGGGCGGCCCTCTCCGACGCGCGCTTCCCAGGTGTCCGCGTGCTGGAGCTGGAGCACCTCTACTTCCAGACGCGCGGCGCGAAGCGTGCCGAGAGCGTGCTGGCCAGGGTGAGCGTCGAGCACGTCACGCGCGAGTGGACACAGAAGGTCGTCCCTATGGTGCGCCGCATGCGCGAGGTGGCCCGCGCCACGCGCACCGCCGACGCGCCTCCCAACTTCGGCGCCTGCGAGAAGTACGGCGGGTGCCCCTTCAAAGCGCAGTGCCTTTCAGGAGAACGCACCATGTCCCTGTTGAACCGCTTCATTCCCAAGACCCAGGCCCCCGCCACCGCCGCGCAGCTCCCTCTCACCGTACCCCACCAGGTCATCCCCGAGCCGCTGGGGACATGCGACAGGTGCGGCGAGGCCATGACGCACGAGAACACCAGCAAGCTTCGCTCGGGTGACGTGCTGCATGTGTCCTGCCCTGGTGCCGAGGTGGCCGCCGTGCTGCCCCCGGACGCGCCGCCCGCATCGCCCACCATCGCCACGGACGCCGCGCCGAAGCGCCGTGGACGCAAGCCGAAGGTCCTGGACGTCCCCGTCGCCGCGCCGCGCGTCGAGCACCAGGAGCCCGTCACCAGCCCGCCGGCCGCGCCGAGCACCCAGGGAGAGCGCCTGCGCCTCTTCGTGGACTGCATTCCCAACATGCCTGCGGAGTCGCTGTCCGAGTACGTGGCGAAGGTGGCAGCCCAGGTGAGCGAGGCCGGCGGCGTGGCGGACCTGCGATTCGCGGGAGCCGAAAGCACGCTGGGTTTCGGCCGGTGGAAGGGCGCGCTCTCCATGGCCATCCGCAATGCGCCGCCCGCGCCGGGAGCTTACGCGGCCCTCGGCCTCGCCCACTCGGAGCTGCTGCAACTCGCCGTCGAGGCCCTGGAGCCCTTGTGCGGCCCTGGTGACTTCGTGCGCGGTGCTCGCTGAAGGGAGTGGGGATGCGGCTGCTTGAACGACTGGGCGTCATGTCCACGCCCTCCAGCCCCCCGCCGCCCGAGGAGCGCGCTCCTGTCTATGGGCGCTCTCCCGTAGGCTACTCGGCGGACCTCGGCCGCATCCTCGCCCTGCCTCGGCGGAACCTCGCCACCGCGTACACAGCGGCGGACATCGAGGCGCTGGAAGCCCAGCTACGCGCGACACTCGGCCCGTGTAGCTGCGCGAGCATGTCCCCGCCGCGTCCATGCCCTACGCATCTTCGGCGGGTGCAGGCCCAGGCGCTTCTGGAAGCCGCGCGCGTCGGCGGGCTCCTCGCGCCCATCGGCACGGGCCACGGCAAGGAGCTGACAACCTTCCTCATGCCCATGGTGATGCCGGGCTGCCGCGTGGCCGTCCTCTTCATCCCCGCCAACCTGCTGCCCCAGTTCCAAGTCGAATGGAGCTACTACGGCGCGCACTGGCGGCTTCCCAACCTCGCGGGCGGCAGGTGGTTCCGCGTCGGCCTGCCAGTGCTCCATGTCGTTTCGTACAACAAGCTCTCCAGTCAGGAAGCGACGAACCTCCTGGAGCGCATCCGCCCGGACCTCGTCATTCTCAACGAGGCGCACAACCTCAAGGACCCGAAGTCCACGCGCACGGGCCGCTTCCTTCGCTACTTCGAGGAGCACCCACGGACGCGCCTCGTGGCACTCTCCGGCACATTCGCGTCCAAGAGCATCAAGGACTACGCGCACCTGTCGCGACTGGCGCTCGGTGAGGGTTCTCCCTTGCCACTCGCACACCACGTCGTCGAGGAGTGGGGAACAGCCCTGGACCCGGGCAAGGTGGTGGCCCCTCCTGGCGCGCTGGAGCGGCTGTGCGAGCCGGGAGAGCACGTGCGCGAGGGCTTCCAGCGTCGTCGCAACGCGACGCGCGGCGTGGTGGCCACGGAAGAGAGCGCCCTGGACAAGCCGCTCATCATCCGCCCGCGCTACCCGGGGCCTGTGCCCGCGCAGCTCCTCGCCTTCATCGAGCTGGCGCACGCGGGCGAGCGTCCGGACGGAGAACAGTTCCAGGAGCAGCTCCAGTCCGTGGCCTGCGCGCGACAGCTGTCCGCCGGTTTCTTCCACCGCTGGCGCTACCCGAGGGGCGAGCTGCCAGAGCTGATTGAGAAGTGGTTCGCGCGGCGGAAGGCGTGGAACAAGGAAGTCTGGGAGGAACTCAAGGGCGAGCGTCGCGAGCACCTCGACTCACCGGGACTGCTCACCAAGGCAGCCATCCGCGCGCACATGACGCCGCCCTATGAGGGCGACAAGCCCGTCTGGAACG
Organism: Myxococcus eversor; assembly: GCF_010894455.1. GTDB lineage: Bacteria > Myxococcota > Myxococcia > Myxococcales > Myxococcaceae > Myxococcus > Myxococcus eversor. The sequence goes on from NZ_JAAIXY010000008.1 coordinate 281,356, forward strand.
CGGGGACATGGGCGGAGTGGGCGGAGATTCATGCCGCCGTGCAGCCCGAGCCCCAGGCCGTTTGGGTGTCGGACTTTCTCGTGAGGGACGCGGCAGAGTGGGCCCGCTCGCGTGTGGGAATCGTCTGGGTCGAGTATCCGGAGCTGGGCGAGCGCATCGCCAAGGCGGCGGGTGTGCCGTTCTACGGCGGGGGGAAGGCGGCGTCCGAGTCCATCATCCGTGAGACGGGGAAGCGCTCCGTCGTGGCGAGCATCAAAGCGCACGCCACGGGAAAGAACCTTCAGCAGTTCTTCCGAAACCTCGTGGTGACACCGCCTAGCGACGGCGCCACCTGGGAACAACTGCTCGCGCGCACGCATCGCCCCGGTCAGCAGGCGCCCTGCGTCGAGGTGGACGTGTGCCTGCACACACAGGACTTCGCAGATGCGTTCACCACGGCACGCGAGCGAGCGCGGTTCATCCAGCAGACGGACGGACAGCCGCAAAAACTGCTTCTCTCGTTGACTAGTTGAGTTCAACTAGTGAGACATCCTTTAAGGAAGGTTTCGGACACCATCCGGGGAGGATGCGGTTTCAACCGTTGCCACTCGCGCCCCCTTCCACCAGGGCGCAAGCTCTCCAGTCCCTTCTAGCGAAGCCTTTGCGCCGATCAGGGCCTTCTCCATTCTGCCAAGAAGGGTCTCTCGCTGAGTTATGAAGTCGCGCACATACCAGCGCGTCACAGCGACCACGGTGGTGACAATTACGGCCATGCTAGTAACAACAAGTGCAAACTCTATTTGCGACTGACCAAAGAGTGTGCCCATTGAGTTGGCATAAAACGTAATTCCAAAGAAGGCCAGGACGCACCAGAACTCCCGAGTGAGCAGAGGAGTGCTTTTGGCTATTTCCTTGCGTGCCCGAAGAGCCGCAATTGTGGCCTCGATGATTTTTCCATTCCGGTTGACGCTTGGGTGCTCAAGAACAAAACGCGCCTGTTCCTCCTCAACACATCTCTGAACATCATCAAGCGTGTCGATTCTCAGCCCTGTCCGCAGGCGCCAGGACGTCTTTATTCGCCTGATGCGCCACGCGAGAACGGACAGCGGAGCCATAGACGCAACCACTACCGCAGCCAATCTGGTCCACCAGCCATCAACATGCCCAATGATACTGAGTCCTCCCGTGATAAACAGTATCACCTGCACAACTACCAACTCTCTATCCTCCACTGCCCATTCCTTGGGAGCCTTGCTTCTGAGGTCATCTTCAAGTGCACGAATCACACACCCCTCCTTGTCGACCCAATGCCTAGTGGGCGAATACGTCAAGTCGAGCCTAAGTGCGGTCTGGCCGCCGCAAAAGCGCCTTTCACTTGGCGCCTGGATGGCACTTTTTTGGTGCGGCGAGAATGCGGCACGTGCTGCGAACGATGGCCGCGCCATGACGTGGAGGCCCACCCTTCCTTGCGTGCGCCACGCCCAGAAAGCGTCCCCATAAAGGAAGGAGAGGACGTCCTTTCGACGTCCCGCCACTCGAACGGAAACACGGGACATGAGCAACGCCGCACTTGCACGAATCGCCACCTCCCAGGCTGCCCTCGGCGCGCAGTACCTCAAGGCCGGACGCTACCGCCTGGAGGTGCAGTCCATCCGCACCAAGGACGGCTTCAAGGGCCTGTCCGCCATCGCTGAAGTGAAGGTGGTGACGTCGGAGCGGACCCAGCCCAACACCGAGCCCACGCGGCCCGGCCTCGTCACCAGCTACGTCGAGAACCTCTCCGACGCGAAGAAGAACGGCGGCGGGCGCTTCAAGGCGTTCCTCATGGCCCTGGCTGGTGCCGAGGAGCACGAAGTCTCTCCGGACTTCATCGCCAAGTTCACCGAGGCGAAGCAGGCCGGCGCCTTCCTCCTAGTGGACTGCGACGTCTTCCCCAAGACGCTCCCGGAGAAGGAAGGCAGGCCCGGCAAGGTCATCGAGGGCTACCGCTGGAGCAACGTGAGTCCCACGGACGCGGAGCTGGCCGCCATCGAGGCCAAGCGCGCCGCCGCGAAGCTGCCGCCGCTCGCTGACGCCCTGGGCTGACTTCCCCTTCACCTCTGAACTTCTTGGCGCTATCCCAAGGGCGCCACGGCTGGCCCACGTCACGGGCCTTTTGGTGTTGTGGCTACCCTCTTCAGCTTCGACACCGAGACGTACCCGATTCAACCCGGTCTCCTGGCGCCTCCGCTCGTCTGCGCTTCCATCGCCCTGGAGGCAGCTGGTAGCGAGCAGCTCCTGTCCGCCGCCCAGGCTCGCGCGTGGTTCAGTGAGGCCCTCCGCTCGCCGGAAGTCGAACTGACGGGCGCCAATCTCCCGTACGACCTGGGCGTCATGTGCGCGGATGACCCGCGACTGGTGGACGCCGTCTTCGCCGCCGCCGAAGCAGGCCGCTTCCATGACGTGGCCATCCGCGAGGCCCTTCTGGACATAGCCCGCGGACTCCATGGTGTGGACCCGGAGACGGGCCGCCCGTTGGGGGACGATGAGGGCGCCCGATACCCGCTGGCCCTCCTGGTGCGGCGCCACCTCGGCCTCGACATCAGCGCCGACAAGCACGCCCCCGACGCGTGGCGCCTTCGCTATGGAGAGCTGGACCGCGTGCCGCTGGAGCAGTGGCCCGAAGGCGCCGTGAAGTACCCGCTACGCGACGCGCGCTTCACGCTGGACGTCCACCTGTCCCAAGCGCGCGCCGCGTCCACCGTCGCCAACGGCGGCAACCTCCACGCCGAAGGAGACCAGGTCCGCACCGCCCTCGCTCTCCACTTCGCCTCCATATGGGGGCTTCGCACCGATGCCGGACGCGTCGAGGAGCTGCGCCGCCGCGTCGAGCAAGAGTGGAAAGCCAACCGCGCTCACTTCCAGGCCGCCGGCATCTTCCGCACCAACGGCACCAAGGACTCCAAGCGCCTCGCACAGCTCGTCACCACCGCCTACAACGGCGCTCCTCCCGTCACCCCGCCATCCTCCAGATTCCCCGAGGGACAGGTGGCCACGGACCGGGACACCCTCCTCGACTCGGGCGACACGGTGCTGGAGGAACTGGGCAAGGCCGGCAAGGTGGACAAGTACCGCTCCACCTACCTGGGCAAGCTGGAGGCCGGCACCACTGTCCCCCTCAATCCGCGCTTCAACGTGCTGGTGTCCACGACGCGCGTCTCCAGCGACTACCAGCAGCTTCCCCAGCGCGGGGGCGTGCGCGAATGCCACGAGGCCCGCCCTGGCTTCGTCTTCTGCTCCGTGGACTACGGCGGCCTGGAGCTGCGCACCATGGCCCAGCGTGCCATCTGGGACGTGGGCTACTCGCGCATGGCGGATGCGCTGCTGGCCAAGGAGGATGTCCACACCTCGGCGGCGGCCACCTTCCTGGGGGAGAGATACGACACCCTCCTTCCGCGCGTGAAGGCCAAGGAGGCAACTGCCACGTCCTTCCGCTCCCTCGCCAAGATTTTCAACTTCGGCAAGGGCGGGGGCCTTGGAGCCGGCGGGATGGCGTACCACGCACGCGCCAAGGACGGCGTCCGGTTCTGCCTGCTGGCGAAGGTGGCGGACACGTGCGGCGTGGAGCGTGTCCCCGTGCGCGTCCAGGGCAAGGTGAAGATGGTCTGCGCCGCGTGCGTCGAGGTGTCGCGCCGCTACGGAGACAGGTGGCTCGACGCGTGGCCCGAGCAACGCGTCCTCTTCGGCCGCGCCAGCGCGTACACCCGCAACGGCCAGTTCGTGGACGTCATGATTCCGGGCGCCAACATCCTCCGGGGCAGCTGCGGCTATACCCAGTGGCTCAACACGCCCTTCCAGGGGCTCGGTGCCGTGGGCGCGAAGCTGGCAACCTGGCGCGTGTCCCGGGAGATGTACGCGGACCGCCGCTCCCCTCTTTGGGGCTCGCGCCTCGTCCTCATGGTGCATGACGAGTTGGTGGCGGAGCTGCGCGCGGACTCCCCCAACCGGCTCCACGATGCCGCCGAGCGCATGGCGGAACTCATGCGGCAAGCGATGCGCGAGGTGACGCCGGACCTCGCGGGTGCCATCGAGGCCGAGCCCGCACTCTCGCGCGTGCTCTCGAAGGACGCTGCCACGGTGAGGGACAGCATGGGGCGGCTATCAATATGGACTCAATCCGAGAACAGCAAAGCTACTTAGATGGGGGCGCTATTGCAGGACGAGCAAAACATGCCTCCAGAAACATCCTCCTTGCGGCAAGGCTGGCAGAAAAGCCCAGCTTCGTGCTGTAGATTTCGATACGCCTTTGATTGCCGCCCATTCTCTCTCCCTCTCTCTCTGTTTCAAGCGAAGAAGGCAGGAAGCGTGCGACCCCCAGAAGGCCGTCGAAGGCATAGACGCAGAACTCATGCCCATTTTTATCGGCCCATGCTCCATGCTCGCGTGCAAGAACGCTCGCATTCCTTCCGAGACTCCTCCCAGCCTCCGCACCAAGCTTCATCAGTTGGGCTTTGATAATTTCAAACAGGTTCGCGGCATATTTCTCAACCTCCTCACGCGTAGGGATTTTTCCTTTGTGAATAACTGCATTTCTAAAGTCAACCCTAAGTGACTCGTTTTTTAGGAAGTCTGGCGACTCCCCGAAAAAAGAAACATACACGGCAGAAAACGCTCCAATCTGGCGCTCAGACTGACTCGCCATCAACTTCCAAGTACGCTCTATAGCTGCATCATCAAGCCCCTTCTCGCTCCAGATGGTTCGGACAAAAAACTCAAGAAAGCGCTCAAAGGCCGCCGCGAAATTTGCAACCGCCTCGCGATGATAGCCATCCAAAAAAGCTAGCGCACCAAAGTCAAAAAGCACTTCAAATTTTTCCTTTCGGAGCACGGCTGCATTCTTCGTCCCACATGTGCATTGGAATGAGTACTTCCCGTCATCAACATATGGCTGAGGGTTGCCTGTGTTGCACTTGAGGCATGTGAATGGGAAATCCAAATCCGTTTCTCCTGTTCTGGCTTCATTTATTACAGTATCTGCCTTGAGCATCTTGAGGCAATATCCCTTCGCCCCGTCGTTTGCTCGACCTCGTGCCACAGCAGTGGAGGTGCCCAAAGACTGGCCAAGCGATGCCCTATTTCCAAGTCGCGAAGGGCAGTCATCTCCGTAGGTCGCTTCTGAACCACTTGAGGAAAGCGTCCCCATTAAGGAAGGTGTGAGCACAACACTTCCTTCCCAAAATCCCCCCGAGCACCGAGCCGCGAAGCTCGTTTCTATCGACCCTGGCCTCCGGCATTGCGGTGTCGCTGTGTTCGACGTGCCGGTGCATGAACGCGCGTCACTCCTGGCCGCTGGGCTGCCGAAGATCTCCGAGCGCCAGGACGGAGAGCTGTCACTGGCCTCGTGGGCATCCATGGCCTTCGCGGTCCGTGAGTGGCTCCGACCCCGCGTGGGTGACGAGCCCATCCAGCTCATCATCGAGACGCCTCGCGTCTACGCCGCTGCGCACCAGAAGGGCGACCAGAACGACCTCATCCAACTGGCGGGCGTCGTCGGCATGCTCGGTGGCTTCCTGCCGAACGTCGCCAGTCGTCGCAGCGTGTACCCGCGCGACTGGAAGGGCACCGTCGACGCGGACGCGTTCATCGAGCGCATCAAACAGCGCCTCGACGCCGCCGAGCATCTTCGCGTCGAGCTGCCCATCGCCGCCACCCTCCACCACAACGTCTGGGACGCCGTCGGCATCGGGCTTCATGCCCTCGGTCGCCTCGCACCCCGCCGCGTCTTCCCGAGGTAGCCATGTCCGAGCCCATCTCCAACGGCCCGGAAATGCACCCCGCCTTCCTCACCGTAGACGAGGCCGCCACCTTGCTACGAGTGAACCGAAAGACGCTCTACGAGGCCATTCGGCTCGGACAGGTGCCGGGGGTCGCGCGCATCGGGAAAGCACTCCGCATTCGGCGGGACGCACTGGTAACGTGGCCCACGGGTAACAGCGGTCCTGCGCTCGGAGAGAAGCGATGAGCGTCAGGCTGCGGAAGTGGAAGACGAAAGAGGGCAAGGTGCAAGAGGCGTGGTGGGTAGACGTGAAGTACCAGCACCCCGACGGGCGTGTAGAGCGCATCCGCAAGGCGTCTCCACTAAACACCCGTCGCGGTGCCGAAGAGTACGAGCGTCAGGTCCGTCACGCCCTCCTTACTGGCACCTTCGGAAAGGAGAAAACACAGGAGAAGCGCATCCCCACGTTGGAGGAGTTCACCCCGCGCTTCCTCACCTACAGCGAGAACAACAACAAGCACTCCACTGTCATTAGCAAGCGCCAAGTCTTGGATGATCACATCACCCCATTTTTCGGAGCAATGGCTCTGAATGTCATCGGGCCGGCAGAGATCGAGGACTTCAAGGCGCTGATGCGAAAGAAGCTATCCAGTGCCCATGCACGGAAGGAGAATCCAACGAAGGGCTCCCTTCTTCGGAGGAAGAGCGTCAGTCCCGCGCCGCTATCCCCCAGGACCATCAACAACGTTCTCGCTGCGTTGCGCAAGTTGCTGGCCTTGGCGCAGGAGCAGGGCGTCATCGCGCATGTCCCCCGCGTCAAACGTCTCAAGACGAAGAAGCCCCCTTTCGACTTCCTCAGCTTTGAGGAAGCGGAGCGCCTCATCGCAGCGACCGAGCCCGAATGGAGGCCACTACTTCTCGTCGCCATCAAGACAGGGCTTCGGCAAGGCGAGTTGATCGGGCTCCAGTGGAACGACCTGGACTTGAAGGGGAGCAAGCTGCATGTCCGTCGTGCTATTTGGCGCGGCGTGTCCGGCCCTCCGAAAGGGGGACGCGAACGTGCCGTGGACCTCCCTGCATCGGCGGTCGAAGCCCTCAAGGGGCATCGTCACCTGCGTGGGCCTTACGTGTTCTGCCAGGACGACGGCCAGCCGCTTACGGCCGGGAAGATGAGGAGTCCGCTGATTCGCTCGTTGAAAAGAGCGGGCATCAGTCGGGAGGTGGGCCTCATTGGCTGGCATGACCTGCGCCACACCTACGGCAGCCACCTTGCCATGAGGGGCGTGCCGATGAAGGCCATCCAGGAACTGATGGGGCATGCCGACATGAGCGAGACGGAGCGTTACGCCCACCTCTCACCGGAAACACGGGCGAACGCGGTGCAGCAACTTGACCAGCCGAGTCCCCTTCTCCTTGTCGCTTCGGGTACAGCCACCGAAGGGGCACATAGGGGGCACATGCCACATGATGCGCACTACGAGAGCCTAGCAAGCTCTTGAAATTACTGGTGCTCTAGAAGGGACGACAGCGGACCTCGTATCCGCTGCTGCGCGTGCACGCGAGCTTCAGTGACAATCCCCTGGCGGAGCCGCTCGACGACGTGGACGTGGTGGCGCACTTCGGAGAGGAGCTACCCCGTGGCTCCTGGGTGTCGCAGGTGGTGATGCGGGTGCGCGAGGGGCTCCTGGCCAGCGAGGACTACCTGCGCCAACGCGGCACGCCGGGCTCGGTGGAGGACCTCAAGGGCCATGAGCTGTTCTCCTGGCAGGCTCCGGGCGATGACGCGTCCCTGTGGCCCCAGCTCCGTGGACCTTCGTTCCAGGTGGAGCCCGCGCTCGTGTCGACGGACATCCACTTCATCCGGGTCTGCTGTCTGGCGGGACAGGGCATCGGCCTGATTCCCAGCGTGGCCCTCGCGGACCCGGGCGAAGAGGAGGGCGCGCTGGTGCCGGTGCTCCCCGACGTGGTGGGCCGCGAGCGTCCCCTGCGCCTGAGCGTCCCCGAGGCCCTCAGTGAGATTCCCAAAATCAAGCAGGTGCTCGCACACATCCGAGGCTTCCTCGCGCCCCTGTGAGTCGAGGCGGGCGGGGCGAATCCGGCCACCGGGTGTCCATCTTCGGCCATCCCCGGGCTGAAGCATCCACGCTACGGATGAAGGCGTTCTTCCGCGCCGGAGCCCGCCATGCGAACGCCGCTGCTCTTCACCCTCGCCACCACCACGCTGCTGACGCTGTCCGCTCACGCGAAGGACCCGGCGCTCGGCGCGACGACCTTCACCGTCTACGAGGCCTTCCTCAGCCCCGCGCAGGAGCCCGGCGAGGAGTCCGAGACGCCGAAGCTGCTGGAGAAGAGCCTGGGCGCCACCGCGCCCTCCACGCCTCGCGAGGCGCGCAAGTCCCGGGGCCATGGCGCGCTCAAGTTCACCAAGGACCTGACGCGGGCCTACGTCGAGTTCGAGATGAAGGGCGTCAACCCCGCCGACATCCTCATGTTCCACATCCACTGCGGCCCGCCCGGAGTGCTGGGCCCCGTGGTGGTGGACTTCGGGGAGCTGGGCAACCTGTCGAAGACGCTCTCGGAGGGAAAGCTGTCGGTGGAGCTGACCAACGCCAATGTCGTCTTCATCAAGGACATGAAGGGCATGAAGCCAGGGCTGCCGGAGAGCTGTCCCGCGGAGCTGGGCTTCCTGGCGCAGACGAAGACGCTCGCCAGCCTGGAGTCGCTCGCGCGCAAGGGCGTGCTCTACTTCAACCTCCACACCAAGGCGCATACCTACTACGGCGAGATGCGCGGGCAGCTCTACGCCGCCCAGCCCTGAGGCTCCATGTCGCGGCTCGGGTAGGCTGGGGCGCGTGACGTCCACTCCGCGCTCCTCCCCTGGCTCCTCCTCCGTGCCTCGCACCCGTCTGCTCTCGCTGGGGCTGGCGGTGTTGGTGATACCGCTGGGGCTCGCGTCGCGCAGGAAGTCGCTGCCATGGCCCGCCTTCTTCGCCACCTATGCGGGGGACACGCTGTGGGCGCTGCTCGTGTTCCTGCTCCTGCGCTTCCTCGCCCCACGCCGCTCCACGCTCGCGGTGGCCGCCGTCGCGCTCGCATTCTCCTTCGGCATCGAGTTCAGCCAGGACCTTCACGCGCCCTGGCTGGATGCCGCGCGCCGCACGCTGCCGGGCCGACTCGTGCTGGGCGCGGGGTTTCTCTGGAGTGACCTCGTCTGCTACTCCGTCGGCGTGCTCCTGGGCGTGGGGCTCGACGTGGCGCTGCTGACGCGGCGACGTCCGGAAATATCCGCACCCGCCAACGATATGGCCTGACTTCCACCACGTTGGTGAGGGGCCGGGGCCAACACCGCTGGATGGAGCATCATGACGAATGTCGTGAGAGGTGCGCTCGTTGCCTCGTTGTGCCTGGGTATCGGCAGTGGTTGTTCCCGAGAAGTCGCCGAAGTGGTGGAAGTGCCCGTCAACCTGGGACCCTCGCAGGTACTCGAGGACCATGGAGACTGGGCCCCGGAGCCCCTGGCCGCCTGTTCCCTGCTGCCCAGTGACGGCGCCGCCGCCGAGTGCGGTACCCCGGAGTCCTTTGACGTGTCGGCGTGTGAGCTCGGCTCGCTGACGGGCCTGGATGCCAATGGCCACTTCACCGTGCATGTTCTTGAAAAGCACCTCAGCGAGCTCCCCAACAACCATCTCACCGGCGCGCTGAACTTCGTGTCGGGGGGACAGGTGCTCTCCGGCGGCGTCCCCCTGCGCGAGGCCCGCGTGGAGGGGAGCACGTTCTTCATCACCCACTACGGCACGCTCCCGGATGGACGCACGTTCCGCTCATCCTTCATGGGGTGCAAGGCACCGAGCCCCAGCCGGGTGACGGGGTGCTACGTGTCGTGTGTGGCGGGGAAGCCCCTCTACGAGGCCACCTTCGAGGCGGAGAAGGTCCAGCGGCGCGCGGGAGAGGAGGAGGCCTCGGGGCTCACCCTCGTGGGAGAGGGCGTGGTGCCCCAGGGCATCGTCGCGGATGTCTTCGTCGCCAAGGGGCATGCGTATGTCGTCTCGTTGGAGCATGCGGTCGCGGGGCCTGGCGGCCTGTACGTCTTCGACTTGAGTGACCGCACCGCGCCCCGGCTCGTGAGCACCATCACCTATCCGGGCGACAGCTATTGGAATGGCGTGTGGGCCAAGGGCGATGCGCTCTATGTCGCGAGCGCGGCCCGGGGACTGCTCGTCTTCGACATCTCCGAGCCGGCCAACCCGAAGCTCCTGCGCTCGCTGCCCGATGGCCGCTCCATCAACGCGCACACCGTCCACGGCGACAACAACCGGCTCTATGTCATGTCCGCCTCGCCCACGCCGGAGACGCTCATCTTCGACGTGAAGAACGAGCGCGAGCCGGTGCTGCTCGGCCGCTACGCGGACCCGAGCGTGAATCCCCTGGTCGCCTCCTTCCCGCATGACGCCACGTCGTGGGGGCCGCGCCTCTTCCTCAATCACTGGGCCGCGGGGTTGCTGGTGCTCGACGTGAGCGACCCGACGAACGTGGTGAAGAAGGGCGAGTATGTCTATCCACGCGCCACCAGCCACACCAACCGCTGGCACTACGTGAACAACCGGCTCATCGTCTTCGAGGGCGGCGAGGACTGGGGGGCACATGTCCGCGCCCTCGACATGACGGATCTGGAGAACCCCGTGCTCATCGGCGAGTACCGCCTGTCTCCGGGCGTCTCCATCCACAACATGGAGCTGAAGGGCAACCTGCTCTATCTCGCCCACTATCAGCACGGGGTGCGCGTGGTGGACGTGTCCCGTCCCTCACAGATGCGCGAGGTCGCCCACTTCAACACCTGGCGGGGCACGGACCGGGCTCGCGGCACCTTGTTCCATGACGGCGCCATCGGCATGCGCGTCCCGGACGACGGCCATGTCTATGTCATCGACACCTCGCGCGGCCTGCTCATCTTCGAGGAGCTGTAGCCGGTAGGCGGAAGTCCTTCACCGGAGGCGGGCGGGCGCTCGCCTCCGGTGTTGAACGAATGGGCCGGGCGCCGGTACGAGGCCCGTCCGGACGCGTAGCCCTTTCCAGGCCATCTGCCATACGCTGCGGAGCAGGGTGCCGGTGGTCGAACATGGATTCCTCGGGGGGATTGCCGCGGGCCGATGTCCCGGACGCCATCCTTCCGCAGGAAACGGAAAGATGGCCTCGATGCTTCGCAATGGGTGTTGGTCGTTGGTGTTGTTCGTGCTCGTCGGCTGCGGTTCGCAGCACCACGGTGCGAAGGTGCACGAGCGCCGCGCCGCCATCCGCGCCTCGCACGCGGAGAAGTACGGCTCGGGCGACGGCTTCCAGTCCACGTCCTGGGGCATGACGCGCGACCAGGTCCGGGCGATGTACCCGGGGACGGAGGAGACCTCCCACGGGGACCTGGTCCTCACCACGAAGCTCGCGGAACACCCGGCCCAGGTGTTCTTCCTCTTCGCGGGTGGGCGCCTGGGCTCCGTCTTCGTGCGCTTCGCGACGCCGGCGAACGTCCGCGTCGACCACCAGGAGGTGGTGGCGCTGCTGACCGCCAAGTACGGCCGCGCTTCGAAGCGGGGCACGTCACGGCGCGTGCACAAGTACCGCGAGTCGCTCGACCTCGCATGGTTGCTCAACCAGAGCGCGCCTCTCGCGCCCACGAACTTCCCCGCCGCCACGGACTCTCGGGACGAGGAGTCCATGAGCGCCTCCGCGTCGACGGAGTCGGGAGCCCAGGTCGCCGAAGGTGCTCCGCCCGAGGGTGCTGTCACGCAGTCCGGTGGTGCCCAGGTCGCGGGGGCTCCGCCCGACGGTGCGCCCAATGAGTTCCCCGCACCCGCGCGGTCCGAAGCCCAGGTGTCCGAAGGACAGCCTCCGCTGGTCGAGGCGCGCCCGGATGGAGACTCGCTGGACGAGGACGGCTCGCGGGACACGGCGGTGGCCTCGGCGCCCGACGCGAGTGTCTCCGAATCGGAGGAGGAGGCCCCTCTGTTCGGCCCCATCTCCGAGCCCGAGGTGAACATCGCCCGTCGCGGCCTCGTGGTCGTCGCCAACTGGAAGGCGCCGGGGACGACCGTCCGCCTCGTGGGCTACCAGTTCCCCCGGGAGCGACTGCTCACGCTCCACTACGAGAGCCCCGAGTACGCGTGGGAGATTCGCGACGGGCTGACGAGCCTCCTGAGGCAGCAGCGCCGCGCCCAGGCCCGGGACTTCTAGCTGTCCCCCGAGTGCCCCTCGCTTGGACGGGAGGGGCACTCCAGGGCCTCCGCCTGGTCCGACTGTTCGTTCAGTAGGAACAGTGATGCCCATTTCCGGGCCATTATTTCGGCCGCGCGAAAGCACACTGTTCTCCCATGCCGGTGACGAACCGCCGGCCAGGAGGAACGACATGAACGCACAGACGCAGAAGGTGGCGCTCGTCACCGGCGCTGCTCGCGGCATCGGTGCCGCCATCGCGGAGCGGCTCGCCCAGGACGGCTTCGCCGTCATCGTGAACTACGCGGAGTCGGCCGGGCCCGCGGAGGCGCTCGTCCGGAAGATTGAGCAGGCGGGCGGCAAGGCGCTGGCCGCCAAGGCCGATGTCAGCAAGAGCGCGGAGGTGCGGCGCCTGTTCGACGCGGCCGAGACGGCCTTCGGCGGCGTGGATGTGCTCGTCAACAACGCCGGCATCATGAGCCTCGCCACGCTGGCGGACACCGACGACGCCACCTTCGAACGGCAAATCGCCGTCAACCTCCAGGGCACCTTCAACACCCTGCGCGAGGCCTCCCGCCGACTGCGTGACGGCGGCCGCATCATCAACCTCTCCTCCAGCGTGGTGGGCCTGCTCCAGCCGACCTACGGCGTGTATGCGGGCACCAAGGCCGCGGTGGAGGCGATGACGAGCGTGCTGGCCAAGGAGCTGCGCGGCAAGAACATCACCGTCAACGCCGTCGCCCCCGGCCCCACCGCCACGGACCTGTTCCTCAAGGGCAAACCCCAGGAAGTGGTGGACCGCATGGCGAAGCTCTCGCCCCTGGAGCGGCTGGGGCAGCCCGTCGACATCGCCGCCACCGTCGCCTTCCTCGCCAGTCCCGACGCGGGCTGGGTCAACGGTCAGGTGCTGCGCGCCAACGGCGGAATCATCTGAGCAAGCGATTGCGCGTCACGGCTTCACGGTGACGCATTCACATCCACGTACGCGCGGAGGGCCGGCACGGAGACGAGGCGGCCCTCCGGCATCACATAGGCCGTGAGTCGCCCGCCGTACACGCAGCCCGAGTCCAGGCCCACCGCATGCGGATGCCGCTGCACGCCGCGCATGGCGTCGTGGCCGAAGATGACCAGCTCCGGGCCCTTCCAGCAGCTCGCCCAGGGCACGCCGCCATCCACGCGCTTCGACGGCGTCCCGTCCGGGGCGATGCTGCGCAGGTTGAGCAGCTCGTCCGTGCGCTGCGCTTCCAAGGGGACACCGGGCACCAGTCCGCCATGCACCGCGAGGGCATTCAGGTCCGGGAAGCGGCGGTACAGCGGCTGCGCCTCCAGATATGTCCAGTCCTCGGGCGTCAGCGTCTCCAGCACCTGGCGATGCTCCTTGCCCAGCTTCTTGCCCTCGGGGGCCCGGCCCGCATGCCAGCGCAGCACGTGCGCGTCGTGGTTGCCCCTCACCGCGAGCAGCCCCTTCTCGCGAGCGCACCGCACCACGCCCGCCGAGTCCGGCCCCTTCGCCACCAGGTCGCCCACCAGCACCACGCGGTCGTCCGGCCGCCAGCCACATGCGGCCAGCAGCGCGTGCAACTCGTCCGCGCAGCCGTGGACGTCTCCGATGAAGAGCGTTCGCATCCCGCCTCTTCTTTAATTCGCTTCGACGCTCCGGGGAATCCTCTCGAAAGGGGCTCCCCTCTGCCCGCCTCCACCTCCAGGGAGGTGCGGGGCCCGCGCGTCAGTCCGCCTTCGAGCGCAGCAGGCGACTGAGATTCACGTCGAGCTGGCTGGAGATGAGGCGCAGCACGCTGTCGAGCTGGGAGCCGGTGAGGCGCAGTCGCTCGGTGAGCAGCCGCCGGGTCTCCTGGAGGAGCGAGTCCTGCGCGGACACCACCCAGCGCGCCGCGGTGGAGCGGTGCACGCCGTAGAGCGCGCCGAGCTGGTCGATGCTCAGCCCGTCCAGGTACTTCAGGCGCAGGAAGTTGCGCTGACGAGGCTCGAGGATGCCGAGCGCCGCGGAGAACGAGGTGCTGAACTCCGCGCGGTACGTGTTCTTGAGGTACAGCAGCTCCGGGTCGTCCCCCGGCGCCACGAGCATCGACAGGTCCCCGTCATCCGCCTGGGGATGTCCGCTGCGCTGGCGCTGCCAGTCGAGCGCGAGCCACAGCGCCGCGGCCCGCACCCACCCGCTGAGTGGACCCGTGCCCGGGTAGGCGGCCAACCGGGCGGGCGCGTCCTGGGTTCCCACGAGCATGCGCTGGCGCAGCAGCTGACGGACCTCGTCGAGCCCCGTGGGCGGCAGCTTCAGCCGCGCGACGGCCGCGTTCACCTCGGGGAGGAAGCTCGACTCGAAGGCGTTCAGCGCGGAGGGCAGTTGGTCCGCGGCGGCGCGGGCCAGGTACACGTCCGCGAGGTGGAGCTTCTCCACGTCCTCGGAGGGCGCCTGGGTGGGAAGCAGCCTCGCGAGATGGCCGACGAAGCGCACGCCGTCCAGCTCCACTCCGGGCCAGGCCGAGCGCCCGGTGGAGAGAGCGCGCGCCAGCCGCTCCTGAAGCAGGGGCAGCGACGGCTCCGGCGCGGAGGAGACGCCACGCGCCGCGATGAAGGCCTGGGCCAGGGAAACGTCCGGGGGGGACACGCCGTGGGACGATAGCACCCCCCTCGCGTAATCCGGATTCAACCATTTCCGAAGTGAACTCTTGTCTCCCTCGGTTCGCTGATGGAGGAGGGCTTTCGGGACGACAGGTGTGGCAAGGGGCGGGCCCGGGCGCCTGGTGCGCCTGCTCCGTCCACGGACGCCCGTGTCTCGTGGGCCGCGAAATCCATGGCCCGGCCATTGCTGGTATGGGGCGGGAGTCGACGTGTTGTCGGAGGTGAACGTGGAGTCCATTGGCGGCGGGCCCGGGGATGCGGCCCATACCTCGTGGTTGGAGCTGAGCGCGGGTGCGCTGCGGCACAACGTGGAGGTGTTCCGGGTGCTGGAGGGGCGGGACGGGACGTCGCCTCCGCTGGGCGTGGTGCTCAAGGGCAACGCCTACGGGCACGGGCTGGCGCAGGTGCTGCCGCTGGTCCACGGGCTGGTGGACATCCTCTACTTCATCGCGCCGCAGGATGCGCTGAAGGTGCGCGAGCACGAGCGGGCCCAGGGCCTGTCACCCCGGCAGGTGGTGGTGCTGGGCGCGGTGGCGCCGCACGAGGCGGTGGTGCTGGCGCGCGAGGGCGTGGAGGTGGTGGTGCCGGACCGTGGCTGGGAGGACGCGGTGCCGGTGCTGCGCGCGGCGAAGCTGGAGCGGCCCCTGCGGGTGCACGTCCACATCGACACGGGCCTGGGGCGCGAGGGCTTCACGCTGGAGCAGATTCCGCGTGAGACACAGTTCCTCGTCGACGCGCGGGACGTACTGGAGGTGGTGGGCGCGCTGAGCCACTTCGCCAACACGGAGGACGTGACGGAGCAGGGCTACGCGCTCGCGCAGGTGGACGCGTTCGAGACGGGGCTGCGCCTCTTGGAGGGACAGCTGGGGCAGGGGCGCTTGCAGCGGCACATCGCCGCGAGCGCCGCGACGCTGGTGCTTCCCCGGGCGCGCTACGAGGCGCAGCGGGTGGGGATTTCGCTGTATGGGCTGTGGCCTTCGGCGGAGACGCGGCTGTCGGCGCGGCTGGTGCTGGGCGAGGTGCCGGTGCTCAAGCCGGTGCTGTCCTGGCGGTGCCGCAGCCAGGTGGTGAAGTGGCTGCCCGCGGACAGCTACGTGGGCTACGGCTGCACGTACCGGACGTCGGAGCCCACGCGCATCGCCGTGCTGCCGGTGGGCTACTACGACGGGTATCCGAGGCTGGCGTCGGGCAAGGCGCACGTGCTGGTGAACGGGCGGCGGTGCGCGGTGCTGGGGCGGGTGATGATGAACCACCTCATCGTCGACGTGACGCGCGCCACGCATGACGAGCGCCCGGTGACCGCCACGCTGATGGGGCGCGACGGAGACGAGTCCGTCAGCGCCGAGGCGCTCGCCGGCTGGGCGCAGACGCTGCACTACGAGATTGTCGCGCGCCTGGGCACGCACCTGCGCCGCGTGGTGGTGGAGTAGGGGCTCTCAGCGCTTCGCGTCCGCCGCGCTGGGGGGCTGCACCTTCCAGCGGCGGTGCAGCCACATCCACTGGTGCGGGTACTTGCGGATGCAGCGCTCCAGCGCAGCGGTGACGCGCGCGGTGTGCTCCGTAATCGGGTCCTCGCACTCGCCCGGCGCGGGCGGGAGGATGGGGCCTTCCACTTCCATCCGCAGGCGCGCGCCCAGCTTGCCGTTGCGCACGCCCATCACCACGAACACCGGCGCGCCCGTGCGCTGCGCGGTCACCGCCATGGCGGGCGTCGTGGACGCGAGCCTCCCGAAGAACGGCACGAACACCGCGGCCTTCGCCGGCAGCGCCTGGTCCAGCAGCATGAAGGGCGACTCGCCGCGCTCCACCGCTTCCGCGAGCTCCTGGATGGCGCCGCGCGGGTAGATGAGCCCCGCGGGAAGGCGCAACCGGTTCTCCGCGATGCGCGTGTTGAGCGCGCCCTTCAACGGACGCACCAGCGCATCAATCGGCACGCCCCGTCGCACCACCATGTCTCCCAGGAGCTCCCAGTTGCCGAAGTGCGCCGTCACTATCAGCGCGCCCTTGCCCGAGGCCACGCGCGCCTTCAGCGCCTCCCAGGCCTCCGTGCCCTCGATGCCCTGCTCGGCCCAGTCGGCCGGCAGCCGGTCTCCCGAGGGCAGCGACTCCAGCACCACGCGCGACATGTTGATGTACGCGCCGCGCGCGATGTCCCGCCGCTCCGCGTCGGTCTTCTCCGGCAGCGCGTGCGCCAGGTTGTCCAACACGACGCGGCGTCGGATGCCCAGCGTGTACGCGAGATTGCCCACGAAGCGAGCGATGGCGTCACGTGACGCGGGCGACAGCCACGTGATGAACGCGAAGACGAAGCGCGTCACGAACTTCACCACCGGGCCAGGCGGCGTGCCGATGATGCGGCGCAGATGCTCGGGGGGCAGCTTCGCGGCGTTCGCTTGCGGGACGGACTGGTCGGAAATGGGAGCGGGCGAGGACACGGCGGCACTCCACCCCGAAGTGAAGATTACGGCAAGAACACACTCATGCTCGGCGCTACCCTGGCTGCTCTTCATGGGCCACTATGCGCGCCATGCCCAACCTGCTCCGACCGGTGGTGATTGCCACCGTAGCCCTGCTCTCCGCGTGCGGTGCCCGGCAGAACCCTCCGGCCGCCGAGCCCGCAGCGACTCCTCCCGCTTCATCTTCCGCGGCGGCCCCGGCCGCTCCCACGCCGCCCACGCTGCGTCTGCCCAAGGACGTGCGTCCCAATGGCTACGCGGTGGAGCTGACGCTGGACCCGAAGACCTCCGCCTTCCAGGGCACGGCGGACATCGGGCTCGACGTGGCGAAGCCCACCTCCATCGTGTGGCTGCACGGAAAGAACCTCACCGTGAAGCACACCTCGCTGATGCAGGCGGGCAGCACCATCGAAGTGACGCCGCTGAAGAGCGAGAAGGGCGACTTCCTCGGCTTCTCGCTGGCGAAGCCGCTGGCCGTGGGCACCGCGAAGCTGCGCGTGGTGTACGAGGGCGCCGCCTCCGAGAAGGAGACGGATGGCGCCTTCCGCGTCAACGAGGGCGGTGACTGGTACATCTACACGCAGTTCGAGCCCATCGACGCGCGGCGCGTCTTCCCCTGCTTCGACGAGCCCGAGTTCAAGGTGCCCTGGCAGCTGACGTTCCACGTGCCCGCTGGCAACGTGGCCGTCACCAACACGCCGCAGCTCGCCGAGGAGGCCCGTCCGGACGGTGGCCGCACCTATCGCTTCGCACGCACCAAGCCGCTGCCCAGCTACCTCATCGCCTTCGGCGTGGGCCCGTTCGACTTCCTCGCCGCCGCCGACTCCGGTCAGAACAAGGTGAAGACGCGCATCATCACCCCGCGGGGCCGCGCCGCCGAAGGCGCCTATGCCGCGAAGGTGACGCCCGAAATCCTCGCCGCGCTGGAGGACTACTTCGGCATCCCCTACGCGTACGAGAAGCTGGACGTCATCGCGGTGCCGCTGCTCGGTGGCGCCATGGAGCACCCGGGTCTGGTGACGTTCAACTCGCGGACGATGCTGGCGAGGCCCGCGGAGGACTCGCTCAACCGGCAGCGCAGGTTCTCGGAGACGCAGGTGCACGAGCTGGGGCACCAGTGGTTCGGCAACCTCGTCACGCTGGCGTGGTGGGATGACTTGTGGCTCAACGAGTCCTTCGCGTCCTGGGTCACCCCGCGCATCGTCGAGACGTGGCAGCCGACGTGGGACGCGCCGGTGGAGCGCGTGCAGGACCGCAGCCGCTCGCTGGACTCCGACAGCCTCCTGTCCGCGCGCCGCATCCGTCAGCCCATCGACACGGCCAACGACATCCACAACGCCTTCGACGGCATCACCTACGGCAAGGGCTCCGCGGTCCTCTCCATGACGGAGGAGTGGCTGGGACGTGAGGTGTTCCGCAAGGGCATCCAGCGCTACATGCGCAAGCACGCGCACGGCAACGCCACGGCGAAGGACTTCCTGGACGCGCTGTCCGCCGAGGCGGGCCAGGACGTGACGGGCGTGCTGGGCACGTTCCTGGACCAGGGCGGCGCGCCGCTCGTCACCGCGACGCTGGAGTGTGGCGCGGGGCAGCCCAAGGTGGTCCTCACCCAGAAGCGCTACCCGCGCCTGGGCTCGCAGTCGACGGTGCCGCAGACGTGGAAGGTGCCCGTGTGCGTGGAGTACGCGGCGGGCAACAAGGACGCACGCGCCTGCACGGTGCTGGAGAATGAGAGCGCCGAGGTGGCCTTGACGGAGGCGAAGACGTGCCCGGCCTGGGTGTTCCCCAACGCGGAGGGCGCGGGCTTCTTCCGCATGCAGTTGACGGGGGACGCGGCGACGAAGCTCCTGAAGACGGGCGTGGCGAAGCTGTCGCGCTCGGAGCGCGTGGCGCTGCTGGGCGACGTGAAGGCGCTGGCCCTGGCCGGAGCGCTGCCGGCCTCCGAGGCGCTGACGCTGGCGGCCCGCATGGCCCAGGACCCGGACCGGGTCATCGTCGAGACCTCCATGGACATGCTGGAGCTGTCGAGCGCGCGGCTGCTGCCGGAGGCGCGGCTGAAGGACAGGGAGCGCTTCCTGCGTGAGACGTACGGGCCCCGCGCCCGGGAGCTGGGCTTCACCTCGCGCAAGGGCGAGAGCGAGGACACGCGCCTGCTTCGTCCGCGCGTGGTGCGGGTGGCGGGCCGCGACGGCGCGGACCCGAAGATTGTCGCGGAGGCCCGGACGCTCGCGGACAAGTGGCTTGCGAACAAGCAGGCCATTGAACCGGAGATGGTGGACGCGGTGCTCTCCGTCGCCGCGGCGCATGGTGACTCGGCCTTCCACCAGAAGCTCATCGCGGCGGTGCGCACGGAGAAGGACCGCGGCATCCGTCAGCGCCTGCTCGGGGCGCTGAGCAGCTTCACGGACCCGGAGCTGGTGAAGCAGGGCCTGCCGCTGGTGTTCGACAAGGCGTTGGACCCGCGCGAGTCGATGTGGATGGTCTTCGGCGCCACGCAGAACGTGCGCACGCAGGGCGTGGCGTTCGACTTCGTGAAGGAGAACTACGACCGGCTGGTGGGTGACTCGCCCGAGGCGCTCCTGCCGAAGGACGCGGCGGGCCGGCTGGCCTTCGTGGGCGGCGGCTTCTGCAGCCCGGAGCGGCGCAAGGAGGTGGAGGAGTTCTTCACGCCGCGCAACGCGAATGCGCCGGGCGGGCCTCGCATGCTGACGCAGCTCCTGGAGTCGATGGACCAGTGCGTCGCGCTGAAGGCGGCGCAGGCGGCCAGCATCGAGTCGTTCCTCACCGGCCGCGCCTCGCCGCGTCCGCCGCAGGCCCCGACGACGCGCTGACCGGTCCCTGAAGCCCGGACGTCCGGAAGCTCGAACGTCCGGAAGTGGGAGCCCGGGGCCGTGATGGCTCCGGGCCCGCCCGCGTGATTCGGGGGGCTACTTCTTGCTGCCGCGCGACATGAAGGCCATGAAGGCCTCCTGCGCTTCCTCGGAGCCCAGGCGCTCGATGAACTTCGCGCCCTCGCGCGCCAGCGTGGCGTGCGTCTCCTCGCGGCGCGGTCCGCGAATCAGCTCCTTCGTCACGCGCACGGCCTCGGTGGGACGGGAGGCCAGGGTGCGGGCGCGCTCGGCGGCCACCTCCTGGAGGCTCTCGGCGGGCACCACCTTGTTGATGATGCCGGCGCGCAGCGCGGTCGCCGCGTCGAACGGCTCTCCGAAGAGGAGCAGCTCGCTGGCCAGCGCGTAGCCGGCCATGCGCGGAATCAGCAGGCTGCTGGCGCCTTCCGCGCACAGGCCGAGCTGGACGAAGGGCATGTGGAAGCGCACGCGCTCGCTGGCCACGACGTAGTCACAGTGCAGCAGCATCGTCGTGCCGATGCCCACCGCGGGGCCGTCCACGGCCGCCAGCACCGGCTTGGGCGCGTCCACCAGCGCCTTGAGGAAGAGGAACACCGCGCTGTCCTCGCCCGCGGGCGGGTGCTCCATGAAGTCGCCGATGTCATTGCCCGCGGTGAAGACGTTGCCCGCGCCGGTGAGCAGCACCACGCGGACCTCGGCGTCCGTCGCCGCCTGCTTGAGCGCGGCGGTGGCCGCCTCGTACATCGCATGCGTGAAGGCGTTCTTCTTCTCGGGTCGGTTGAAGGTGAGGGTGAGGACCCCCGCTTCCCGCTTCGTCAGCAACGTGTCGGACATGGGCCAAGCCTAGACCGAGTCACCCCCGGACGAGGACTCAACTTGCATCCGCTCCGGGCCCTCGTGTGCCCACCCGCCCTACCTCGTCCACCGGCTCACGGCCGCAGCGCGCGGGCCACCAGCGGCGCGAGCGTCACCACCCGGTGCTCGAACGGCAGCCCCGAGGGAGGCTCCACGCTGTCGGTGCCGACGAGCAGCCGCACCGGCAGCGCCCCCAGCCGCTCCACCGCGGGCCCCACCAGCAGCGCGTGCGTCGTCACCACCGTCAGGTCCTCCGCGCAGCCCGCCGCGAGCAGCGTGTTGGCCGCCGCGACGAGGGTGCCGCCCGTGGACACCATGTCGTCCACCAGGATGGGCCGCTTGCCGCGCACCTCGCCCATGAGGCCGCTGGCGTGCACCTCGTCGCCGCTCAGCCGCACCTTGTGAATCACCGCCCACGGACGGCCCAACAGCCGCGCCAGCGCCTCCGCGCGCTTCACCGCGCCCAGGTCCGGCGCCACCACCACCGACGTGTCAGTCACCTGCGGCCGCAGCGCCTCCGCCAGCACCGGCAACGCCGTGAGGTGCTCCAGCGGCGCGCCGAAGCACCCCTCCAGCGCGGGGCTGTGCAGGTCCACCACCATCACCCGCGCGAAGCGGCCCTGGGACAGCATGTCCGCCACCAGCCGGCCACCCAGGGGCTCGCCCGGCCGCGCGCGCCGGTCCTGCCGCGCGTAGCCCAGGTATGGCACCACGGCCTCCAGCCGCGCGGCGCCTGCCCGCCAGCACGCGTCCGCCATCAGCAGCAGCTCCAGCAGGTGCTCTCCGGCAGGGGGTGTCAGGGACTGCAGCAGCACCACGGTGCGGCCGCGCACGGAGGCGGGGACCTCCAGGTGCATCTCTCCGTCGGGGAACCGCTCGAAGTGGCAATCGGTGGGCGCAATACCCAGGGCCTGGGCGAGCTCCCGTCCCAGGCGGGGACTGGCGGTGCCGATGAGGAGGATGGGGTCCATCTCCCAACCCTAGCGCGCCCGGTGGCCCGGGGGTGCGGCGCTCGCTGCCTCCCCCGCTGACATGCCTCCGGGAGAGCCGTTGCCCGCCCCTTCGCCGCCAGCGGGCCCGGCCGTGCTTTCCCTTGGGACAAGGAGAGTGACGATGCGCTTTCGCGACAGAGCAGACGCCGGGCGCCGGCTGGCGGCGGTGCTCCTGCCCTACCGGGGCTCGGAGGTCCGCGTGCTGGGGCTGGCCCGGGGAGGGTTGAGGGTGGCGTACGAGGTGGCCCGCGCGCTGGAAGTCCCGCTGGACGTCTGGGTGTCCAGGCGCCTGAGCATCCCAGGGCGGGTGCTGACGATGGGCGCGGTGTCCGAGGGCGGAGGCCAGTACCTCCTCTCGGATGCGCTGCGACTGGCGCCCCTGCCGAAAGGCGAGGTGGACTCGCTCATCCGTGAAGAGGCCAGCGTGGTGGACGAGCAGGTACGGCGGCTGCGCGGACATCCTCTTTCCGGGCTCGGCGGCCGCACCGTGGTGCTGGTGGATGACGGCGTGCTGACGGGCGCCTCCGCCGCCGCCGCGCTGAGGGCCCTGCGGCTGTTCCACCCGGCCCGGCTGGTGATGGGCACCCCGGTCGCCACGCCCGAGGGGCTGGCGGTGCTGCGGCCCGAGGCGGACACGGTGGCCTGCGTGGTGACCGAGCCGGGGATGCGCACGGTGGCCGAGGCCTATGACGACTTCCGCGCGTTCCCCGACGTGGAGCTGCGGAGCCTGGTCGAGCGCTCCCGTGAGCCGCCCTGGCGCTCGCAGGAGGTGGTGGAGTCCGCGGACTCGGGTGGGACCTGGATGTGAGGCCGTGAAGCCGTTTCGTTGTGACGACGTGCACCCGTGACACGAGGAGAGCGGCCCATGAGTCAGGACGACCCGAAGGACCTGGAGGTCCGCGAGGTGATGGTGCGCTCCGGACGCGCGGAGCTGGGCGGCAGCCTGGCCCTTCCTCCAGGCGCGCGCGGGCTGGTCATCTTCGCGCATGGCAGCGGCAGCAGTCGCTTCAGTCCGCGCAACCGCGCCGTCGCGCGCGGCCTGCGTGAAGCCGGCCTGGGCACGCTGCTGTTCGATTTGCTCGGCGCGGACGAGGAGGCGATGGACGCGGGCACCGGCGAGCTGCGCTTCGATATCCCATTCCTCGCGCGGCGGCTCATCGCGGTGACGCGGTGGGCGCAGGCCCAGCCGGAGCTGTCCGGGCTGGGGCTGGGCTACTTCGGCTCCAGCACGGGCGCGGCGGCGGCGCTGCTGGCGGCGGCGCTGCATCCAGAGTCGGTGCGGTCGGTGGTGTCCCGCGGCGGCAGACCGGACCTGGCCGGGCCCGCGCTGGCCCGGGTGCGAGCGCCCACGCTGCTGCTCGTGGGCAGCCTGGACGTGGACGTGCTGGAGCTGAACCAGGACGCGTTCGACGAGCTTTCCTCCGCCAAGTCCCTCATCGTCATCCCCGGGGCCACGCACCTGTTCGAGGAGCCCGGCACGCTGGAGGAGGTGGCGCGCCGCGCGGCGGACTGGTTCACCCGCCACCTGGAGGCGCCTCGACTGGAGGCCCGCGAATGAGCCCGGAGCCCGGGCCGACCGGACCGACGGTGCGCCGGAGCGCGGACGGACGGTGGACCACCGAATGCGAAGTGGAGGTCTGAAGCGGAGTATTGAGGCCCCGCATGGGCGCGCGGGCTGGTATAGGCATCGGCATGCGCTCGCGTGAACCCCGCTTTGTCTGGCTGGACCTGGAGATGACCGGGTTGGACCCCGAGTCCTGCGCCATCATCGAGATTGGCGTCATCATCACCGGGCCGGATTTGCGCCCGATTGCGGAGATTGAACGCGTCATCTGGCAGCCGGAGGAAGTGCTCCTGCGCATGGAGCCCGTGGTGCGGGAGATGCACACGCGCAACGGCCTGCTCGAGAAGGTGCGCGCCTCCAGCACGTCGCTGCGGGTGGCGGAGCGGGAGGTGACGGCGCTGGTGGCCGAGCACTGTCCGATGGGAGAGGGCGTGCTGGCGGGCAACTCCATCCACACCGACCGCCGCTTCCTGTTCCAGTACATGCCGCTGCTGGAGCGCTACCTGCACTACCGCATGGTGGACGTGACGAGCCTCAAGGTCCTCACGCGCGCCTGGTACCCGAACCTGGTGGAGCCGCGAAAGCCGCCCAGCGGGCACACCGCGCTCGCGGACCTGCGCTCCAGCATCAACGAGCTGCAGTACTACCGCGACACCCTGTTCCGCGCGACGCCGGGCTGAGTCTCCAGCCCGACGGCGTGGCTTTCAGCCCGCGGTCCCGGTGCTGCTCGGCGTGGGCCCGTTGGGGCCCCCGAGCAGCTCGGAGATGGTCTCCAGCAGCAGGTCGAGTTCGAAGGGCTTGGCCAGGAAGCGCGCGCTGGAGCGGCGCTCCTCCTCGGAGATGCGGCCCGCGCTCATCACGACGACGGGGATGGTGCGCAGCGCCGGGTCATCGCGCATGCGGCGCAGCATCTCCCGGCCGTCCATCACCGGCATCATCAAGTCCAACAGCACCAGGTCGGGACGCACCTCCGCCATCCGTTGCAGGCCCTCCGAGCCGTTGAAGGCCGTGAGGATGCCGTAGCCCTCCACGGAGAGGATGTCCTGGAGTGCCTCGACGATGGCCAGCTCGTCATCGACGATGAGCAGCCGCTTCATCGACTCACGCCCTCTCTTCGTCCACGGTCACCACCCGGGGTCTTGCTCAGCCGGGCCATTCCGGCTGCCGCCATCCCAGGGCGGGACGGTAGGACACGGGCCGGCGCAAGCCACGGAATTGAGCGCGGTGTGTTCGGAATGTTGCGGACCAGGAGTCTCACCGCAGTCGGGCTCTCAGCAGGTGTTTCTGGACCTTGCCCAGCGCGTTGCGAGGCAGCGAGTCCATGAAGACGACGCGACGGGGTTTCTTGAAGCTGGCGAGCCTGTCCTTACACCAATCCACCAGGGCCTGCGCATCCGGGGCGTGCATGCCGGGTGGGGGTACCACGACGGCCACCACCTGCTCGCCATAGTCCGCGTCCGGAAGGCCCAGCACGGCGACCTCGGCCACGCCCGGGTGCGTGGCGAGCACCTCCTCCACCTCGCGCGGGTACACGTTGAAGCCGCCGCTGATGATGAGCTCGCGCGCCCGCCCGGTGATGCGCAGGTAGCCGTCCGCGTCCAGCTCGCCCAAATCTCCGGTGCGGAACCAACCCTCCGAGTCGAAGGACTCCGACGTGGCATCGGGCCTTCGCCAGTAGCCCGCGAAGACGTGGGGGCCGCGGACCTCGATTTCCCCCATCTCGCCCTGGGGCAGGTGGCGGCGCGTGCGCACGTCGACGACGCGCGCCTCCTGGCCCGGGAAGGGGAAGCCCACCGTGCCCGGACGGCGCTCGCCGTCATACGGGTTGGTGGTGTTCATGATGGTCTCCGTCATCCCGTAGCGCTCGAGGATGCGCGTGCCGAAGTCCTTCTCGATGTCGTGGAAGAGCTGGGGACTCAAGGGCGCGGAGCCGGAGACCCACAGGCGCAGCTCGCGGGGCTTCACGCCCGTGCGCCGCGACTCCTCCAGCAGTCTGCCGTACATGGTAGGCACCCCGAAGAACATCGTCAGCGAGGCGTCATCGCGCAACGTCGCCAGCGCGTCCGTGGCCACGAAGCGTCGGTGCAGCTCCAGGCTCGAGCCGGTGTACAGCGTGCCGTGCAGGCCCACCATGAGGCCGTGCGTGTGGAACAACGGCAGGGCGAGCAGCAGCCGGTCCGCCGCCGTCCAGCGCCACGCCTCGGTGACGGCCTTCACGTTGGCCAGCAGGTTGCGGTGCAGCAGCATGGCGCCCTTGGAGCGGCCCGTCGTCCCGGACGTGTAGCCCAGCACCGCCAGGTCCTCCGGACGCGGCAGCGCGAGCGCCACCGGTGACGTCGCGCCCTCCTCCAGCAGCACGTCGAAGTCGATGACCTCCAACGAGGCCGGCGGCGTGACGGTGGTCGGCTCCACGGTGACGAGCCATTGCAGCGACGGGAGCTGGTCCTTGAGCGGAATCAGCTCCGCCACCCCCGACGCGCCGGTGACGCAGGTGTGGACCTCCGCGTCCGCGAGGATGTGGGCCAGCTCCACCTGGCGATACGCCGTGTTGACGAGCACCACGACGCAGCCCGCGTGCTGCACACCCAGGTAGGCGACGATGAACCGCGGGCTGTTCTCCAGGAAGAGCGCCACGCGCTCGCCCGGCTGCAGGCCGCGCTGACGCATGCCCTTCGCGAAGGCCGCGATGTGCTCGGCCAGCTCGCCGTAGGAAGTCGATTCACGCTCGAACGTGAGGAACGGCCGCCCCGGCGCGCCGTGGGCGTGGTCCAGGAAGGTTTCGAGGAGGGACGAAGACATGAGCCGCGCAGACTACTTCCCTCACTTCCAAACTGGACAAGCTGTGAGTCAATTTTGACGGCAAAGAGTGGCTTTAACTGCATAGTCTGACTAACTCGTTGAGTTGGCCTGAGGACGCGAGACAGGGAGTGGGTCCTCGGAAGGCTCGACGCGCACGGGAGGTGTCACTTGCGTGAAGGACTGTGTGGTGGACGTTGGACGTTGGGGCCGGCATTGGCCGTGGCGCTGCTGGTGGCGGGGCTGTTGTCGCCAGCGCTCGCGGAGGCGAACCTGCCGTATCCGACGCGCACCGCGTATCGCCTGAAGGGTGTGCAGCCGGACTTCTGGCCCAGCTACGACGAGCTCGCGGGAAACAACACCGGCGGCGTGGCGATGAACCTGGTGTGGGCCTCGTGGGAGCCGTCGGTGCAGGCGCCGCCGTGTACCGGAGGGCGCGTGGAGTATGCGGGGCACTGCTTCGCGGTGGATGCGAGCGTGGACGCGGCCATCCGCGAGTGGACGGCGCGCGGCGTGGTGGTGACGGCGGTGGTGTACGGCGTGCCCGCGTGGGCGCGCGCGGGGCGCACGTGCACACCGGCGGCGGCGGGCTTCGACATCTTCTGCGCGCCCAACAACGCCGCGGACTACGGCCGCTTCGTGGGCCTGCTCGCGCAGCGCTACAACGGGCTCAACGGCCATGGCCGCGTCGCCGACTTCGTCATCCACAACGAGGTCAACTCCAACGACTGGTTCGACATCGGCTGTGGCCAGGGCGCGGGCGCGTGCAACACGGCGGCGTGGCTGGACACGTACGCGGCCAGCTACAACGCGGCCTATGACCAGGTGATGGCGTGGCAGTCGGCGGCGAAGGTGCTCATCTCGCTGACGCACCACTTCGGCGTGGAGCTGGACGCGCCCGGCGCGAGCAGTCCGACGTTGTCCGCCACGACCTTCTTGAACGGCTTCGCGGCGCGCGTGGGCTCGCGGGCGTGGCGCGTGGCGTACCATCCCTATGCGCCGGACTTGTTCCGTCCCCAGTTCTCCGCGGATGACTATCCGCGCGTGACGTACGGCAACCTGGGCGTGCTGGCGGGCTGGCTGCGCAAGACGTTCCCCACCCGGCCGCACGCGTGGGAAATCCAGCTCACGGAGAGCGGCATCCACTCCGGCACGCCGCAGTCGTCGGAGGCCGCGCAGCAGACGGCCGTGTGCGACTCGTTCCGCAACGTGCTGGGGACGCCCGGCATCGAGAGCTACATCTACCACCGCATGCACGACAACGCGGCGGAGGGCGGACTGGCGCTCGGACTGCGCCGGGTCGATGGAAGCGCGAAGCCGTCATGGAGCACGTGGGCGCTGGCCAACCGCGATGACTTGAATCCGCCCCAGCTCTCCTGCGGCTTCGAGGAACTGCCGTACACGCGGCTTCGCCGGGGCTACCACGCCACGCGAGGCCACTGGGCGTCGTCGCGGCTGTTGCCTCCGGGCTTCCGGCAGGAGTCCTCGTGGCGGCTGTGGCGTGACGCCGTGCCGGGCACGCGGATGCTGTACGAGTGCCGCGTGGGCAACCACAACCTGCTCAGCCCGGACGTGGGCTGTGAGGGCCTCCTGCCCCTGGGGCCGGTGGGCTACATCCACACGACGCAGGTGGCGGGCACGGTGCCGCTGTACCGGTGCAACCTGGGCCAGGGGAAGGACCACTTCGTCTCCCCCGCGTCGAACTGCGAGGGCCAGGTGACGGAGCAGCTGTTGGGCTACGCGTTCCCCTGACGGTGAACCCGGCCTGGGCGCCTGGAGGCCGGGCGGGTTGATCCGCTCGGCCGGAGCGTTGTCCGCTTCTGGGACATCACTTCGCGGAACCGGGCACACCCAGGGGAGGGGGTAGGGGTGTTCCGAGCAATTCCCTGGGGTTGGGTCGCGTGAAACGGTTGGCACGCGGCTCGCTCTAGAGGTGGCCCGTGGACATTCCCAAAGCAAAAAAGCCTCGCCGCAAGCCCTGGTTGCTCGCCATTGGTGGTGCGTTCGCGCTCATCCTCGTCACCGTGGGTCTGGGTCGGCTGCGGCCGGCGGCGCCTTCGGTGGACCGGGCCTCGGTGTGGCTGGACACGGTGAAGCGCGGCCCCATGGTGCGCCAGGTGAAGGGCGCGGGCACGCTGGTTCCCGAGTACATCCGCTGGCTGACGGCGGACACGGCGGGCCGGGTGGAGCGCATCCACGTGCGGCCGGGCGCGACGGTGAAGGCGGACACGCTCCTGATGGAGCTGGCCAACCCGGACGTGCAGCTCCAGATGCTGGAGGCGGAGCGGCAGCTCGCCAGCGCCGAGGCGGAGTACATCCAGATGCGGATGACGCTGGAGACGCAGCGGCTGGCGCAGGAGGCCGCAGTCGCCACCCTCGTCGCCGAGTCCTCCAACGCCGAGCGCCGCGCCACCGCCGACGCCTCCCTCGTCGAGAAGGACCTCATCCCCGCGCTCGATGCGCGGCAGGCGGGCGAGCGGGCGGGCGAGATGACGCGCCGGCTGGAGCTGGAGCGCAAGAAGCTGTCCGTCGTCGCCGCCAGCATGAAGGACCAGCTCGTCGCTTTGCAGGGACAGGTGGAACGTTTGAAAGCGGTGGCCCGCTTCCGTCGTACCCAGGTGGAGTCCATGAAGGTGCTCGCCGGGGAGGATGGAGTGCTGCAGGAGCTTCCGCTGGAGCTGGGTCAGTGGGTGACGCCGGGCGTGCTGCTGGCGAAAGTCGTCAAGCCGGAGCGGCTCAAGGCGGAGCTGCGCATCGCCGAGACGCAGGCGCGCGACATCGTCCAGGGCCAGAAGGCGCTGGTGGACACACGCAACGGGGTGGTGGAGGGCACGGTGGCGCGCGTGGCGCCGGCGGCGAGCCAGGGCACGGTGCGGGTGGAGGTGTCGCTCCCCGACGAGCTGCCCAAGGGCGCGCGGCCCGACCTCACGGTGGAGGGCACCGTGGAGCTTGAGCGGTTGGGCAACGTGCTGTCGGTGGGGCGCCCGGCCGGTGCGCAGCCCAACGGGACGATGTCGCTCTTCCGGTTGATGCCGGGCAGTGACGAGGCGGTCCGGGTGCCGGTGCAGTTGGGCCGGGGCTCGGTGAATGCCGTGGAGGTGCTGCAGGGCCTCGCGGAAGGTGACCAGGTGGTGCTGTCGGACATGGCCGCGTGGGATGCGGTCGAGCGGGTGAGGCTGCGATGATGACGACGAACAACAATGCGGAGACGCCTGCTTCCGAGGACGCGGCGGTGTTGGCGGGTGCGGCCAAGGTGGAGACGGGCAAGTCCCTCATCACGCTGGAAGGATTGACGAAGGTCTTCGAGACGGAGGAGGTGGAGACGCACGCGCTCTCCAACATCCACCTCAACATCCGCCAGGGTGAGTGGGTGGCGATTGTCGGTCCCTCGGGCTCCGGCAAGTCCACGCTGCTCGCCGTGCTGGGGTTGCTCGACACGACGACGCGGGGCACGTACCTGCTCGACGGCAAGAGCGTGCTGGACTTGTCCGCGTCGGACCGCGCGCTGGTGCGCAACCGGCACATCGGCTTCATCTTCCAGAGCTTCAACCTCATCGGCGATTTGACGGTGTTCGAGAACGTGGAGCTGCCCCTGACGTACCGGGGCATGCCCGCCGCCGAGCGCAAGCAGCGGGTGGAGAAGGCGCTGGACAAGGTGGGCATGGCGCACCGCGCGCGGCACATGCCGGGGCAGCTCTCCGGCGGTCAGCAGCAGCGTGTCGCCGTGGCGCGCGCCGTCGCGGGAGACCCGCTCATCCTCCTGGCGGACGAGCCCACCGGTAACCTGGATTCGAAGAACGGCGAGGCGGTGATGCAGTTGCTGTCCGAGCTGCACAAGGCCGGGGCCACCATCTGCATGGTGACGCACGACCCGGCGCACGCGCGAGTCGCCACGCGCACGGTGAGCCTCTTCGACGGTCGAGTCGTCCAGGACGAGCAGCGCCGCTAACCCTTCTCCTCTCGCGGGCCTCGCCCGGGTCGCTCCTGGCGGGGCGGCCCTCGGGAGGCGTGCGTCCTGAATCACCGGAGTCGTCGTGGAAACCTTCCTCCAGAATGTCCGCTACGCGGTGCGCTCGTTGCGCAAGAGCCCGGGCTTCACGCTGATGGCGGTGCTGGCGCTGGCGCTGGGCATCGGCGCGAACAGCGCGGTCTTCAGCGTGGTGAATGGCGTGCTGCTCAAGCCGCCGCCCTTCGCCCAGCCGGAGCGACTGGTCCACCTCTGGGGCAACTACGCCAAGGCGAACATCAAGGACATCGTCGTGTCGGTGCCCGAGTACCGGGACTACCTCACGATGCCCAGGGCCTTCAGCTCGCTGGCGGCCTTCGATGCGAGCAACGTCACGCTCACCGGGGGCGACGCGCCGGAGCGGCTCCAGATGACGCTCTCCACGGCCTCTCTGTTCCCCACGCTGGGCGTGGCGCCGGTGCTGGGCCGCGGCTTCACCGAGGAGGAGGAGACGCTGGGGCGCGACAAGGTGCTCGTGTTGACGCACAAGACGTGGCGCACGCGCTTCGCGCAGGACCCGGGCGTGCTGGGCCGTGAACTGCGGCTCGACGGGGACACGTACACGGTGGTGGGCGTGCTGCCGCCCGGCGTCGAGTACCCGGCGGACACGGACCTGTACGCGCCCCTGGCGCCCACTCAGGAGCGGGCGTCGGCGGTCTCTCGCGGCTACCGCTTCCTCAGCGTGGTGGGGCGGCTGAAGCCAGGCCTGACGCTGGAGGCGGCGCAGGCGGACATGGACCGGTTGGGGCGGGAGATGGAGACCCTGTACGAGGAGTATTACAAGGGCTACGGCTGGACCATCTCCGTGAAGTCGCTGGAGGACGAGGTGGTGGGCCGGGTGCGCGGGACGCTGTGGCTCCTCCTGGGCGCGGTGGGCTTCGTGTTGCTGGTGGCGTGCAGCAGCGTGGCGAACCTGCTCCTGGCCCGGGCGACGGCGCGTCAGCGTGAGGTGTCCATCCGCGCGGCGCTGGGCGCGGGGCGGGGACAACTGGTGGCGCAGTTCCTCGCCGAGAGCCTGGTGCTGGCGGCAGCGGGCGGTGGGCTGGGGTTGCTCCTGGCCATCTGGGGCACGGACGCGCTGGTGGCGATGGTGGGAGACGGGCTGCCTCGCGCGGCGGCGGTGGGACTGGACGTCTCCTCGGTGCTCTTCACCGCGGGACTCTCCGTGCTCACGGGCATCGGCTTCGGGCTCGTGCCGGCGCTCCAGGCGAGCCGCGTGGACCTGAGCTCGACGATGCGCGAGGGCTCTCGCGGGACGGAGGGTGGCAAGGCGGGCCGGCTGCGCGCGGGGTTGGTGGTGGGGCAGGTGGCGTTCGCGCTGGTGCTGCTGGTGGGCGCGGGTCTCTTCCTCCGGAGCTTCCAGGCGCTGACCCATGTGGAGGCGGGCTTCGTGCCGGAGGGAGTGCTCACCGGCCGGCTCGCGTTGCCGGCCACGAGCTACGCGAAGCCGGAGGACCAGCGGGCCTTCCAGCAGGAGCTGCTCCGCCGCGTCCAGGCGCTGCCCGGCGTGGAGTCCGCGGGAGTGACGAACCTGTTGCCGCTGGGCGGCAAGACGAACATCAGCTTCGACGTGGAGGGGCGGACGCGGGCGGCGGGGGAGATGTGGCCCGCGGTGGAGTCGCGCTTCGCCAGTGCTGACTACCTGCGCACGCTCAAGGTGCGGCTGCGCGACGGGCGCATGCTCCAGGAGACGGACGGACCGGACGCGGCGTGGGCGGTGGTCATCAATCAGACGTTCGCGGACCTCTACTGGCCGAAGGGGGACGCGCTGGGCCAGCGAGTGAAGCTGCATCAGTCCGACGCCCAGTGGACCACGGTGGTGGGCATCGTCGACGACCTGCGCGAGTGGGGCCTGGACACGCCCGCGCGCCCGACGGCGTACTACTCGGCGCTGCAGGTGCCCCTCACCCACATCTACCTGGCGGTGCGCGTGAAGGCGGGCGAGCCGGAGTCCTTGCGCACGGCGATTGAGTCCGAGGTGCGCGCGCTCGACGGCAATCTGCCCCTGTTCAAGGTGACGTCCATGGTGCGGTTGGTGGACGAGTCCATCGTCTCGCGCAGGCTGACGGCGCTGTTGATGGGCCTGTTCGCGGGCACGGCGCTGCTCCTGGCGGCGCTCGGAATCTCGGGCGTCATTGGCTACTCGGTGGCGCAGCGCACGCGGGAGATGGGCATCCGGATGGCGCTGGGCGCGGCGAAGTCGGACGTGCTGGTGCTGGTGCTGCGCCAGGGCGTGAAGCTGGCGGCGTTGGGCGTGGGTCTGGGCCTGGTGTTGTCGCTGGTGCTGGCGCGGCTCCTGAGCACGATGTTGTACGGCGTGACGGCGTATGACCCGTGGACCTTCGCGGGAGTGGCGGCGCTGTTGAGCGCGGTGGCCCTGGGGGCGACGTGGCTGCCGGCGCACCGCGCGACGCGGGTGGACCCCATCATCGCCTTGAAGGCCGAGTAGGAGCGCGCGTCGATGGAGACCTTCCTTCAGGACCTGCGGTACGCGCTGCGCACGCTGGGCAAGAGCCCCGGCTTCACGCTGGTGGCGGTGCTGGCGCTCGCGCTGGGTATCGGCGCGAACAGCGCGGTCTTCAGCGTGGTGAACGGCGTGCTGTTGAGGCCACCGCCCTTCGCCGAGCCGGACCGCCTGGTCCATGTGTGGGGCAACTACCTCATGGCGGATGCGAAGGACATCCCGGTGTCCGTGCCCGAGTACCTGGACTACCGCGAGATGCCGAAGGTCTTCGCATCGGTGGGGGCCTACGTCGAGGACGACGTCACGCTCACCGGGGGCGATGTGCCGGAGCGGCTCCACATGACGCTCTCCACGGCCTCGCTCTTCTCCACGCTGGGCGTGTCGCCGGTGCTCGGTCGCGCCTTCACCCAGGACGAGGAGACGCCGGGCCAGGAGCGGGTGGTGGTGCTGACGGACAAGACGTGGCGCACGCGCTACGCGCGGGACCCGAAGGTGTTGGGCCGCGAGCTTCGGCTCGACGGCCACGCGTACACGGTGGTGGGCGTGCTGCCGCCCGGCGTGGAGTACCCGGTGGGCACGGATGTGTACGTGCCCTTTCCTCCGAACGCGGAGCAGTCCTCGCAGGCGGCGCGCGCCAATCACTTCCTTGGCGTGGTGGCGCGGCTGAAGCCAGGCATCTCGCTGGAGACGGCGCGCGCGGACCTGGCGCGGGTGGCTCGGGAGATGGAGGCCTTGCACGCGAAGGACTACCAGGGCGGAGGCTGGGCCATCACCGTGAAGTCGCTGGAGGACGAGGTGGTGGGCAACGTGCGCGGCACGCTGTGGCTCCTGCTGGGCGCGGTGGGCTTCGTGCTCTTGGTGGCGTGTGGCAGCGTGGCGAATCTCCTGTTGGCCCGAGCGGCGGCCCGAGAGCGCGAGGTGTCCATCCGCGCGGCGCTGGGCGCGGGCCGTGGACGGTTGGTGGCGCAGTTCCTCACGGAGAGCCTGCTGCTGTCCCTGGCGGGCGGCGCGCTCGGGCTGCTGCTGGCGATGTGGGGCATGGACGTGTTGCTGGCGTTGGTGGGTGAGAGCCTGCCGCGCGCGGCGGACGTCAGCCTGGATGCGCGCTCGCTGGTGTTCACCGGTGGGGTGAGCCTGCTGTCGGGACTGCTCTTCGGACTGGTGCCCGCGCTCCAGGCGAGCCGCGCGGACCTGAACGCGACGATGCGCGAGGGCTCGCGAGGCACGGCGGGGAGAAGCTCGGGACGGCTTCGCTCGGGGCTGGTGGTGGGCCAGGTGGCCTTCGCGCTGGTGTTGCTCGTGGGCGCGGGCCTCTTCGGCAAGAGCTTCCTGGCGCTGAGCGACGTGGAGGCGGGCTTCACGCCGGAAGGAGCGCTCACCGCGAGCATCGCCCTGCCTCGGGAGACCTACTCGGAGTCACGCCGGAGCGAGACCTTCACGCGCGAGCTGCTGGGCCGCATCCACGCGCTGCCCGGCGTGGAGTCCGCGGGAGTGACGAACAAGCTGCCCCTGGGCGGCCGGACGGACATCGGCTTCGACATCGAGGGACGCACGCGGGCGCCGGACACGGTGTGGCCCGCCGTGGAGACCCGCTTCGTCAGCGAGGACTACCTGCGCACGTTGCGAGTGCGGCTGCGAGATGGGCGCATGTTGCAGGCGACGGACAGCTCCGAGGCGCCGTGGGCGGTGGTCATCAACAAGACCTTCGCGGACCTCTACTGGCCGCGAGGAGGGGCGCTGGGGCAACGCCTGAAATTGCGGCGGACAAACTCCCAGTGGACCACGGTGGTGGGCGTCGTGGATGACGTGCGCGAGTGGGGCCTGGACAAGCCCGCGCGCCCGACGGCGTACTATTCGGCGGCGCAGGTGTCCCTCAACAACATCAACCTGGTGGTGCGCGCGAAGGACATCCACGCGGAGTCGCTTCGCACGGCGCTCGAGTCCGAGGTGCGCGCGCTCGACGGCAACCTCCCGCTGTTCAACGTGACGCCGATGATGAAGCTGGTGGATGACTCCATCAGCTCGCGGCGACTGTCGGCGCTGTTGATGGGGCTGTTCGCGGGCACCGCGCTGCTGTTGGCGGCCTTGGGGATTTCCGGCGTCATCGGCTACGCGGTGGCGCAGCGCACGCGGGAGATGGGCATCCGGATGGCGCTGGGCGCGACGCGGCGGAATGTGCTGGCGCTGGTCCTGGGCCAGGGCGTGCGGCTGGCGGGGCTGGGCGTGGTGGTGGGCCTGCTGCTCTCGCTGGGGCTGGCGCGGCTGTTGAGCACCCTGCTGTACGGCGTGACGGTGTACGACCCCTGGACCTTCGTGGGAGTGGCGACGTTGTTGGGCGGCGTGGCCCTGGGGGCGACGTGGCTGCCAGCGCACCGCGCGACGCGGGTGGACCCCATCATCGCCTTGAAGGCCGAGTAGGAGCGCGCGTCGATGGAGACCTTCCTTCAGGACCTGCGGTACGCGCTGCGCACGTTGGGCAAGAGCCCTGGCTTCACGCTGGTGGCGGTGCTTGCGCTGGCACTGGGCATCGGCGCGAACAGCGCGGTCTTCAGCGTGGTGAATGGCGTCCTCTTGAGGCCGCCGCCCTTCGCCGAGCCGGACCGGCTGATGGACGTGTCGAACGACTTCGGCCGGGCGGGGCGCAAGGGACTGTCGTCCTCGGTGGTGGAGTACCGGGAGTACGCGGAGCTGCCGAGCGTCTTCTCCTCGGTCGCCGCCTTCGCCGATGACGACGTGACGTTGACGGGCGTGGACACACCGCAGCACCTGCGCGTGGTGGAGGCCACCGCGACCTTCTTCCCGACGCTGGGCGTGCTGCCCGCGCTGGGGCGCGACTTCACGCGGGACGAGGAGACGGCTGGCAACGACAGGGTGGTGATGCTCACGCACCAGACGTGGCGCACCCACTTCTCGCAAGACCCGGGCGTGCTGGGGCGCACGCTCCAGCTTGACGGCGAGCCGTACACGGTGGTGGGCGTGCTGCCTCGCGGCGTGACGTACCCGGCGGGTACGGACCTCTACAAGCCCTTCGCGCCCTCGGCGGACCTGGCCTCCGAGGACAAGCGCGACACGCGCTTCCTGGAGGTCATCGCGCGGCTGAAGCCCGGCATGACGATGGAGACCGCGGCGACGGATCTGGCCCGTGTGTCCCAGGCGCTGGCGCGGACGCATCCAAAGTACGCACAGGGCAAGCGCACCATCGGCCTGAAGTCGCTGGAGGACGAGGTGGTGGGCGACGTGCGCGGCACGCTGTGGCTCCTCCTGGGCGCGGTGGGTTTCGTGCTGCTGGTGGCGTGTGGCAGCGTGGCCAACCTCCTGCTGGCGCGCGCGGCGGCCCGTGAACGCGAGGTGTCCATCCGCGCGGCGCTGGGCGCGGGCCGTGGACGGTTGGTGGCGCAGTTCCTCACCGAGAGCCTGTTGCTGTCCCTGGTGGGTGGCGCGCTCGGGTTGCTGCTGGCGATGTGGGGCACGGACGTGTTGCTGGCCCTGGTGGGAGAGAGCCTGCCGCGCGCGGCGGACGTCAGCCTGGACACGCGCTCGTTGCTGTTCACCGGTGGGGTGAGTCTGTTGTCGGGGTTGCTCTTCGGGCTGGTGCCAGCGCTCCAGGCGAGCCGCGCGGACCTGAACGCGGCCATGCGCGGGAATTCTCGAGGCACGGCGGGGGGGCGCTCGGGACGGCTTCGCTCGGGGCTGGTGGTGGGGCAGGTGGCCTTCGCGCTGGTGCTGCTGGTGGGCGCGGGCCTCTTCGGCAGGAGCCTGTTGGTGCTGCTGTCGGTGGACCCGGGCTTCAGGCCGGAGGGTGTGCTCACCGCGCAGCTCTCGCTGCCGGGCACGAGCTACGACACGCCCGAGCGCCAGGGCACCTTCCAGCGCGAGCTGCTGGGGCGGCTCCAGGCATTGCCCGGCGTGGAGTCCGTGGGCCTCACGAATCTCCTACCCCTGGGGCGCTCGATGACGTTCGGCTTCGCCATCGACGGCCGCACGAAGGAGCCCGACGAGGTGTGGCCCGCGGTGCAACTGCGCACCGTCAGCCCCGACTACCCGCGCACGCTGGGCCTGAAGCTGCGCGAGGGACGCCTGCTGGAGGAGACGGACGGTCCGGGCGCGGCGTGGGCGGTGGTCATCAACAAGACCTTCGCGGACGGGTACTGGCCCCAGGGCAACGCGCTGGGGCAGCGACTGCGACTGAACCGTCCCGATGCGCAGTGGGCCACGGTGGTGGGCATCGTCGAGGACGCGCGCGAGTGGTCCTTGGACAAGCCGATGGTGCCCATGGCGTATTACTCGCTCGCGCAGCTCGGTGGCGCGAACCTGGCGCTCGCCATCCGCTCCAAGGCGGGCAACCCGGAGTCGCTGCGCGGCGGTGTCGAGGCGGCGCTGCGCGAGGTGGACCGGAACGTTCCGCTGTTCGGTGTCGCGCCGCTGACGCGACTGGTGGACGAGTCCATCGGCTCGCGACGGCTGGCCGCGTTGCTGATGGGCCTGTTCGGGGGCACGGCGCTGCTCCTGGCGTCGCTCGGGCTGGCGGGCGTCATCGGCTACTCGGTGGCGCAGCGCACGCGGGAGATGGGCATCCGCATGGCGCTGGGCGCGGCGAAGTCGGACGTGCTGGTGCTGGTGCTGCGCCAGGGCGTGAAGCTGGCGGGGCTGGGCGTGCTGCTGGGCCTGGGGCTGTCGCTGGGACTCGCGCACCTGTTGCGGACGCTGCTGTACGGCGTGACGGCGTATGACCCGTGGACCTTCGCGGGAGTGGCGGCGCTGCTGAGCGCGGTGGCGTTGCTGGCGACGTGGCTGCCGGCGCGACGTGCGACGCGCGTGGACCCCATCATCGCCCTCCGGGCGGACTAGGCACGGGATGGAAACGCTCCTTCGAGACCTTCGCTTCACCCTGCGCTCGCTGCGCGCGAGCCCGGGCTTCACGCTGGTGGCGGTGCTGGCGCTCGCGCTGGGCATCGGCGCCAACAGCGCGGTGTTCAGCGTGGTGAACGGCGTGCTGCTCACGCCGCCCCCGCTCGCGGAGCCCGAGCGCCTGGTCACCCTGTCCAATGACATCCAGGCGGCGGACCTGGAGGGCATCTCCATCTCCACGCCCGAGTACCGGGACTTCAGCACCCTGCCGAGCGTCTTCAGCTCGGTGGCGGCGTACACCTGGCGGGACATGACGCTGACGGGTGGCGGCGCCGCGCAGCGCTTCGGCGTGGTGCATGGCACCGCCACGTTGTTCACCACGCTCGGCGTGACACCGATGCTGGGGCGAGGCTTCACCGAGGCGGAGGCCTCACCCGGTGGGGACCCGGTGGTGGTGCTGACGCACAAGGTGTGGCGCGCGAACTTCGCGGAGGACCCGGGGGTGCTGGGCAAGACGATGCAGCTCGACGGCAAGCCCTACACGGTGGTGGGCGTGCTGCCCCGAGGCGTGGCGCATCCAGAGAGCACTGACCTCTACGTGCCCTTCACTCCGCCGCCGGAGCATGCCTCGCAGCGCACCATGCGATACCTGTTCTCTCTGGCGCGGATGAAGCCGGGTGTGACGCTGGAGCAGGCGCGCGCGGACATGGCGCGAGTCGCCCGCGACATGCAGGCGGTGGAGCCTCGCTACAGCGGCATCGGCTGGTCCATCCGCGTCACCTCGCTGGAGGACAAGCTGGTGGGCAACGTGCGCGGCACGCTGTGGCTCCTGCTGGGCGCGGTGGGCTGCGTGCTGCTGGTGGCGTGCGGCAGCGTGGCGAACCTCCTGCTGGCCCGAGCGGCGGCCCGTGAGCGCGAGGTGTCCATCCGCGCGGCGCTGGGCGCGAGCCGAGGCCGGCTGGTGGCGCAGTTCCTCACCGAGAGCCTGGTGCTGTCGCTGGTGGGCGGAGCGCTGGGGTTGCTCCTGGCGCTGTGGGGCACGGATGCGCTCCTGGCCTTCATGGGAGACGGGCTGCCGCGCATGTCGCACGTGAAGCTGGACGTGACGTCGGTGCTCTTCACGATGGGCGTCTCCGTGTTCACCGGCCTGGTGTTCGGCCTGGTGCCCGCGCTCCAGTCGAGCCACGTGGACCTGAACGCGACGATGCGCGAGGGCTCGCGCGGCACGGAGGGCGGGCGCTCAGGGCGGCTGCGCTCGGGGCTGGTGGTGGCGCAGGTGGCCTTCGCGCTGATGCTGCTGGTGGGCGCGGGCCTGTTCATGAAGAGCCTGCTCGCGCTGCGCGGCGTCGACGCGGGCTTCAAGCCGGTGGGGGTGCTCACCGGTCAATTGGTGCTGCCGGACGCGCGCTATTCGGAGCCCGCGCGCAAGCTGGCGTTCCAGCGGGACTTGCTGGAGCGCCTGGAGGCCCTGCCCGGCGTGGAGTCGGTGGGGCTCACGAATCTCCTGCCCCTGGGAGGCATCTCCACGAGCGGCCTGGAGTTCGAGAGCCGGCCCGAGGTGAAGGGCGAGCTGTTGCCCGCGGTGGAGTTCCGGCTGGCGAGCCCGGGCTACCTGAGCACGCTGGGCGTGAAGCTGTACCAGGGCCGCCTGCACCAGGGCCTCGGCGAGGTGGGCGGGATTCCAGAGGTCGTCATCAACAGGCGCTTCGCGGACGTTTACTGGCCGAAGGGCAACGCGCTGGGCCAGCGGCTGTCGCTGGAGCCGATGAAGCAATGGTCGACGGTGGTGGGAATCGTCGAGGACATGCGCGAGTGGGGCCTGTCCTCGCCCGCGCGGCCCGCGGCCTACTGGTCGCTGCCCGCGGCGCCCGCGTCGTACCTGAGCCTGGTGGTCCGGGCGGAGGCTGGGGACCCGGAGGCGCTGCGCGCGTCCATCGAAGCGGAGCTGCGCGGGGTGGACGCGGACGTGCCCCTGTTCAACGTGGCGCCGCTGACGCAGTTGGTGGACGAGTCCATCAGCTCGCGCAGCCTGTCGGCCCTGTTGATGGGATTGTTCGCTGGCACGGCGCTGTTGCTGGCCGCGCTGGGCATCGCCGGCGTCGTGGGCTACTCGGTGACGCGGCGCACGCGGGAGATGGGCATCCGCATGGCGCTGGGGGCGGCCAGCTCCGACGTGTTGGTGATGGTGTTGCGACAGGGCTTGAAGCTGGCGGGGCTGGGCGTGGCGGTGGGGCTGGTGATGTCGCTGGGCCTGGCCCGCTTCCTGGGCAGCATGTTGTACGGCGTGACGGCGTATGACCCGTGGACCTTCACGGCGGTGGCGGTGCTCCTGGGCGGAGTGACGTTGCTGGCGACGTGGCTGCCGGCGCGGCGAGCCTCTCGCGTGGACCCCATCGTTTCCTTGCGCTCCGAGTGAGCACGAAAGCACCTCTCATGTCCTCACCTCTCATCTCCTTGCGTCAGGTCGAGAAGTCCTACCCGCTGGCCGGGGGCCGCAGCTGGGTGCTGCGCAACATCGACCTGGATATCCAACCGGGCGAGTTCGTCACGCTGATGGGCCCGTCCGGCGCGGGCAAGTCCACGCTGCTGGCCGTGCTGGGCATGCTCGACGCCGAGTGGAAGGGCGAGTACGTGCTGGACGGTCAGGCCGTGCACGCGATGAAGCCGAAGGAGCGCGGCGAGCTGTCCCGGCGCACCATCGGCTTCGTCTTCCAGCAGTACCACCTGCTCGACAACCTCACGGTGGCGGAGAACCTGGAGGTGCCGCTGTCCTACCGCAACCTCAAGCGCGGCGAGCGCGAAGCGCTGGTGGGGGACATGCTGGACCGCTTCCAGTTGGTGGGGAAGAAGGACCTGTTCCCCTCGCAGCTCTCCGGTGGACAGCAGCAGTTGGTGGGAATCGCCCGCGCGCTCATCGCCTCGCCAAAAATCCTGCTGGCGGACGAGCCGACGGGCAACCTCCACTCACAGCAGGCGAAGCACATCATGGAGGTGTTCCAGACGCTCAACAAAGCGGGCACCACCATCATCCAGGTGACGCACTCGGAGGCCAACGCGGCCTTCGGCCACCGCATCATCCAGCTCGCGGACGGCTGGCTCCAGAAGACCTGAGCAGGGCGAGGGGAGGGACACCATGCTGAGCGACGTGTCGATGGACGTGCGGTACGCCCTGCGGACGATGCGCCAGTCGCCCGTCTTCACCGTGGCGGCGGTGCTGGTGCTGGCCCTGGGCATCGGGGTGACGACGGCGCTGTTCAGCGTGGTGGACGGGGTGCTCCTGCGTCCGCTGCCCTTCCCGGAGCCGGAGCGACTGGTGGTGATGTCCTCGGAGCAGCCCCGGCGGGTGCCGCCGCGCTACAGCCTGCCCAGCTACGAGGACCTCGCGAAGCGGATGACGCAGGTTCGCTCGTTGAGCGCGTACACGGGCCACCTCTTCAACCTCACCGGCGAAGGGGACGCGCAGCAGGTGCGAGGCGCGTGGGTGGTGGGAGACTTCTTCGGCGCCTTCGGGACGAAGCCCGTGCTCGGAAGGACCTTCGCTCCTGAGGAGCGTGAGGCCCGCGTGGTGGTGCTCTCCCATGCGCGGTGGCAGAAGACCGGAGGGAGTCCTGGCGTGCTCGGTCAGACGCTGACGCTGGATGGACAGCCCTACACGGTGATTGGGGTGATGCCGCCGTCCTTCACCACGTTCGGCTTCACCACGGAGGTCTGGGCCCCGTTCGACAGTCAGCCGGGCGCGGCGCTGTCGGAGGAGCGTCTGGAACGGGGCGACCGGGCCTTCATCGTGGCGGGCCGGCTGGCGCCCGGGGCCACGCTGGAGTCCGCGCGGCACGAGCTGAAGGCCATGAGCGAGGAGATGCTCGCGTTGGACCGCAACCTGTCGCTGTGGCTGGTGACTTATGGCGAGCAGCTCACGTCGAACGTGAGCCTGCTGTTGTGGGTGCTCCTGGGCGCGGTGACGCTGGTGTTGATGCTGGCGGCGGCCAACGTGGCGCACCTCCAGCTCGCGCGTTCGGCGGCGCGTCAGCGGGAGCTGGGCATCCGCGTGGCGCTGGGCGCCGGACGGGGCCGGCTGGTGCGGCAGTTGCTCACGGAGAGCGTGTTGCTGGCGCTCCTGGGCGGCGTGGCGGGCGTGCTGCTGGCGCTGTGGGCCACGGACCTGGTGTTGATGCTCGGAGGCAACCGGCTGCCGCGCTCGGATGAGGTGGTGGTGCACGGCCGCGTCCTGCTCTTCGCGCTGGGAGTGACGCTGACGACGGGTGTGGGCGTGGGGCTGGTGCCCGCGCTGCAACGCAGCCAGTTGTCTCCGGGCGTGGTGTTGGGACGGGGCGCGACGGAGGCGTCGCGGGGGCGCACGCACGCGGTGCTGGTGGTGGCCGAGGTGGCGCTGGCGCTGATGCTCGTCACCGGCGCGGGGTTGATGCTCAAGAGCTTCTGGCGGATGCACCAGGCGGACCCGGGCGTGGATGCATCGGGCGTCTTCGTGGCGCGGCTGTCGCTGGGGACGGAGCGCTACGGCGACACCGAGCGGGCGGCGAACTTCCATCGCGAGCTGACGAGGCGTCTGGCCGCGCGTCCCGAGGTCGCCGCGGTGGGCGTGGGGCAGAGCCTTCCGGCGGGAGGCGACATCCGCCGCTCGGGGTACTGGCTGGAGGGGACCGAGGACCCGCCGGTTCGCCCCAACGCGCTGGTCAACACCGCCACGCCGGGCTTCCTGGAGGCGCTGCGTGTGCCGCTGCTCGCGGGCCGCGGGCTGGCGGACTCGGACGGGCTGAACGCGCCGCTCGTCATGGTGGTGAGCGAGCGCTTCGCGCGGGACGTCTTCCCCGGCCAGGACGCGGTGGGCCGACGGGTCTCCTTCGGCGGTGACGACGCGGACGGCAACCCGCTCTGGGTCACCGTGGTGGGCGTGGTGGGCGACGTCGCATACGCGGGCATCGAGGCGGGCCATGAGCCCACGGTGTACAGGCCCATGGCGCAGGAGCCGTACGGGGGTGGGCAGCTCGCGGTGCGGGCGGCGGCGGGCCTCGTGCCCCAGGCGCTGGAGACGGTGGTGCGCGCGGAGCTGCGCGCGGTGGACTCGCAGGTGGCGCTCGCGCAGGCGGCCACGCTGGAGGAGCGGCTGTCCATGGACCTGGGGCAGCCGCGCTTCCGGGCGGTGTTGCTGGGGGCCTTCGGCGTGCTGGCGCTGGTGCTGGCCGCGGTGGGCATCTACGGCGTGATGTCCTACTCGGTGACCCAGCGCGCGCAGGAGATGAGCATCCGGATGGCGCTGGGCGCACGCGCGGCGGACGTCCTGCGACTGGTGGTGGGACAGGCGCTGCGGCGGGTGGGCCTGGGGCTGGTGCTGGGCCTGCTCGGGGCGCTGGCGGCCCACCGCATCATGGAGGGCCTGCTCTATGGGATGGGCGCGTTGGATGTTTCGGTCTTGGCTTCTGTCTCGCTGCTGCTATTGGGCACCGCCTGGCTGGCGAGCTGGCTTCCGGCGCGCAGGGCGGCCAGCGTGGACCCCGCCTCCGTCCTGCGGCGCGGCTGAGCCTCTTCATTTCTGGCACTCTTTCTTCCGGGATGTCCTCCGTGTCCGAACCTCTTGCTGTCGCTGTCATCAACCCTGCTCCTGTCTCCCCGCCCGTCGCCGCCGCGCGTCCCTCGCGCATCCTCATCGCGGATGACCAGGCTGACGTGCTGGAGGCCCTGCGCCTGCTGCTGAAGCGGGACGGCCACACAGTCGTCACCGCGCAGTCGCCCGCGGGAGCGCTCGCCACGTTGGAAGCCGAGGACGTGGACCTGGTGCTGATGGACTTGAACTACGCGCGGGACACCACGTCCGGGCGGGAGGGCATGGACCTGCTTGGCCGCATCCGCGCGCAGGACGCCTCGCTGCCCGTCGTGGTGATGACGGCGTGGAGCAGCGTAGAGGGCGCGGTGGAGGCGATGCGCGGTGGCGCGCGCGACTACGTGCAGAAGCCGTGGGACAACACGCGCCTGCTCGCCACGCTGCGCACGCAGCTGGAGCTGGGACGCGCGCTCAAGCGCAGCCGCCGGCTGGAAGAAGAGAACCAGCACCTGCGGCGAGGACAGGGTGGCCTGCCCACCATGGTGTCCGAGTCGCGCGCC
Source organism: Myxococcus eversor (assembly GCF_010894455.1). Classification (GTDB taxonomy): domain Bacteria; phylum Myxococcota; class Myxococcia; order Myxococcales; family Myxococcaceae; genus Myxococcus; species Myxococcus eversor. The sequence continues at coordinate 324,878 of NZ_JAAIXY010000008.1, forward strand.
ATGATGCCGGTGCGCCGGATGATTGAGCGCGTGGCGCCGTCCGGGGCGAACGTGCTGGTGACGGGCGAGCACGGCACGGGCAAGGAGGTGGTGGCGAGGCTGCTTCATGCGTCCTCGACGCGCGCGGACCGGGCCTTCGTGGCGGTCAACTCCGGTGGACTGTCCGAGGGCGTCTTCGAGAGCGAGCTGTTCGGCCACGTGAAGGGCGCGTTCACCGACGCGAAGGCGGACCGCATCGGCTGCTTCGAGCTGGCGGACGGTGGCACGCTGTTCCTGGATGAGATTGGGAACATGCCGCTGTCGCAGCAGGCGAAGCTCTTGCGCGTGCTCCAGACGGGTGAGTTGCATCCGGTGGGCTCGTCCAAGACGCGGCGGGTGGACGTGCGGGTGGTGAGCGCCACCAACGTGGACCTGTCCAAGGCGGTGACCGAGGGCCGCTTCCGTGAGGATTTGCTGTACCGCCTCAACACGGTGGAAGTCCCGCTGCCGCCGCTGCGCGAGCGTCGTGAGGATATCCCCCTGCTCGCGTCGCACTTCCTGGCCGAGCACGGCAGGCGCTACGGGCGCAACGCGGCGCGGCTGACGTCCGGGGCGCTGGAGGCGCTCCTGGCCTATCCGTGGCCGGGCAACGTGCGCGAGCTGGAGCACGCGGTGGAGCGCTCGCTGCTGATGGCGGCGGGGGACGAGGTGTCGGCGGAGGACCTGCTCCTGCGCAGGGCGGGGCGTGAGGGCATGTCGCGGCTGGAGGAGATGACGCTGGAGGAGGTGGAGCGCTACCTCATCGAGCGCGCGCTGGCGCGGCACGAGGGCAACGTGAGCGAGGCCGCGAAGGGGCTGGGCCTGTCGCGCAGCGCGCTGTACCGTCGGCTCCAGTACTACGGAATCAAGGGAGCCCGGTGAGACGTACGCGCAAGCCCTGGCCACATGACCTGCAGGTGCTGGCCCTGACGTGGCTGGCGGGCCTGCCCGGGGGAGTGGCCTCGCTCGCGCTGGTGTGGACGGGAGACTTCTCGTCCAAGGTCCGCTGGACGTTGACGACGCTGGTGGTGGGCGTCTTCCTGGGCGTGGGGCTCCTCGTCCGCGAGCGGGTGATGCGGCCCCTGCACGCGCTGGCGAACCTGTTGGCGGCGCTGCGCGAGGGCGACTACTCGACGCGCGGACGTGGCGCGCGGGTGGGCGATGCGCTGGGCGAGGTGCTCCTGGAGGTGAACGCCCTGGGCGACACCTTGCGTGAGCAGCGGCTGGGGGCGCTGGAGGCGGGAGCGCTGCTCGAGCAGGTGATGGAGGAGATCGACGTCACGGTGCTGGCCTTCGATGTCGCGGGCACGCTGCGGCTGGTGAATCGCGCGGGTGAGAAGTTGCTGGGCCAGTCACGCTCGCAGTTGATGGGCAAGGGTGCCGGCTCGCTGGGGGTGTCGGACCTGTTGGAAGGCCCGGCGCCTCGGAGGTTGTCGCGCTCCTTCGCGGAGGAGGGCGGGCCGTACGAGCTGCGGCGCGGTGGCTTCCGTCAGGGAGGACTGCCGCATCACCTGGTGGTGCTGGCGGACCTGCGGCTGGCGTTGCGCGAGCAGGAGCGCGAGGCGTGGCGCCGGCTGGTGCGCGTGCTGAGTCATGAAATCAACAACTCGTTGGCGCCAATTCAATCCATCGCGGAGGCGCTGCGCGACACGCTGTTGATGGAGCCGCGTCCCTCGGATTGGGAGGACGACGCGAAGAGCGGCCTGGGCATCGTCGCGAGGCGCTCCGAGGCGCTGGCGCGCTTCATGTCCGCGTATGCGCGACTGGCGCGCCTGCCGCCCCCGGTGTTGGCGGGGGTGGAGGTGGACGGCTGGGTGCGGCGGGTGGCGGCGCTGGAGCATCGGCGGCCGGTGGCGGTGCGGGCGGGGCCGGCCCTGGCGGTGCGTGGGGACTCGGACCAGTTGGAGCAATTGCTCATCAACCTGGTGCGCAACGCGGTGGACGCGGTGCTGGGCGAGGCCCCGGGCGCACGGGTCTGGGTGTCGTGGGCGGTGCTGACGCCGGGCGCGGTGGAGGTCTGGGTGGAAGACGAGGGCCCGGGCCTCGCGGACACGGGCAACCTCTTCGTGCCCTTCTTCACCACGAAGCCGCAGGGCAGCGGCATTGGCCTCGCGCTATGCCGGCAGATTGCGGAGGCGCATGGTGGCACGCTGCGCCTGGAGAACCGTCCCGAGGGACGTGGTTGCCGGGCACGACTGAAGCTGCCGCTGGAAGCTCACGGCGGGAGCGCCGCGGTGGCGGCCACGGGCTGAGCCAGGGGCGGGCGGCACACCGTCTTCACGGGTGCCACCGGGCTGGAGTCAGGCCCCCTCGCTACGGACGTTCGCAACAACTGGCGTAGAGCTCGTAGCAGGCGTAGTCGCACCCGGGGGTGCCCGAACACGCGTCGAGACACCCTTGCCGGCCGCTCTCGCAGGCTGGGCGACAGACGGCGGTGGGGCCCAGACGCGTGAGCGCCGGGGCCGAGGCCAGGGCGACACAGAGGGGCTCTTCCCCTTCCATGCGCTCGGCCTCGTTGTCTTGCGTGGCGAGGACGCCCAGCACGCTCACCGACATCACCACGGCGGACAGGAACAGCTTGTTGAACATGGGGCCTACTCCAGGTTGCGTGGAACCACGCTCACCTTGCCTCGCGCGGACCGGGGCCAGACACCAGCCTCACGGTGTTCGCGCGGACTCCATGTCATGTGTTCACTCCACGGCGACGCATGGCCCTGGAGGGCCGGGTTGCCGGAGACTCAGGCCACCTGCGCGCCGGTGTCCGGGGGCGCGTCATAGGTGGGCGTCAGGTCGACCACGTTCACCGTGACGAGGTGGTAGACGATGACGTTGCTGACCCAGAAGAAGATGGCGGCGTAGTGGACGTAGACGAGCGGCGAGCCGGGCCACACTTGCAGCGGGTGGTTGAAGACGTTGGCGGCCATGTAGCCGCCGAACCACTCGCCCATCCAGCAGACCATGGCGCCGACGACCACGCGGGTCCACACCTTGACGCGGCGCGGGTAGAACCAGAAGTAGTGCAGGGTCCACAGCAGTCCGACGCAGCCCGCCCAGAGCATCATGCTGCCGAAGGAGAACCAGTGGTACGGGGACTCGGGGTAGTACCAGCCCCAGTCCTTGTTCATCCAGCGCCAGGCCACGTTCTGGGACAGCTCCATGAACCAGAAGAGCGGTGCGACGTAGAGCACCTGCGTCATGAGGACTCGGAGGAAGCAGCTCAGCGTCTTCCAGAGACTCGTCGTGGACCTGGCGAGCGACATCATGTGGTTCCCCCCCGTGCTTCGGCCTGGGCGACCGAGGGCTGTTCATGTGACAGAACGTCATGAGTCCCATGTCTTGAAACATCGTGGGCGACAACCGCTTGTGTCCTGACGCCACGGGGTGGCGCCGGGCTGAACGCGGATGCAGTCGTCAGCGATGGGCTCCGAGGAGAAACCCCAGGAGAGTCCGGGAGTTGACACCTCTCGATGCGGGCGACGCACGGTGTCGCAGCCAGGGGTGGAGGCCGTGTCGAAATCCAGCGCACGGGCCGCTGGATTCGCGGCGCGGGGTAATTCGAGCAGTGGGGGCTCGGTACGGAAAACCCATGACGCACGGAGACTCCGGCCGTGTCACATCGCTGTGGCACGGAGTCGCCTCCGTGCGCGAGGCCCGGGCCTACCTGAAGCTGAAGCGGGTGACCCAGGGGACGAGCTTCCGGACCAGAGCGAGCGGAGTGCTCTGGAACGCGGGGGACATGGTGCCGAGCCAGGCGAACAGCTCCGGGATGATGGGCTCCTGCTCAGTGGAAAGGGTGCTGAGATCTCCGAGCGTCATGAGCCGTTCCTTTTCGCGTTCGTGGAGCTTGAGCAGCGCGAAGAACTCCTCGGCGAGCTCCGGCTTCGAGGTGACGAGCGTCAGCAGCAACAGGCACACCTGGGACGGAGAGGTTCCCTCATGTCCCTCGCCCATGAACTCGGCTTGTCCGTCACTCGGAACACATGCCTTGATGAGTCGATAGGTGTTCGCGAAGCGCTTGAGCACACGAGGCGTGGGGCTCAGCAGGGGGCCCAGACAGTCGATGAAGGCCAGCTCCTTCTCACTGATGATGAGGCTGGGCGGATTGAGGTCCTCCTGCTCGTTCGAGGTGTCTCGCGTGTCGCTGGATGATGTGGAGGACTTCGGCTTGCCGTGTCCAGACGCGGCTTGTGGCGCGGTGCCCGAGTCCTGCGCGGTCTTCGCCGGGAACTGTGCGCCCTGGGTGCTGTCGTCTCGCGCTGCGTGGGCCTCGATGGTGCCGCGATTGTCCGCGACGAGCCCGGGCTTCAGCTCCAGGACCTTGGCCTGCTGCGAGTGTTCCTCGGAGGAAGGACGGGCAAGCAACCCGCGCACCATACTCGTGCGGTGGTCGTTGCTCACGGGTCGCAGCCAGATGGGAATCTGGAAGATCTTCTCCAGGTAGTCGTAGGCCGTTGCTCCCGGCGTCATCGCATCCAGGGGCAGCGCCTTCGCATCCTCCTGCTTCAGCAGGTCCTTGAAGGTGTGGTTCAGGCAGCGGGCCACCCAGCGCGAGTCCACGCCCACCACGACGACGAACAGCGGGAATGCGAGGAGCAGGTGCACGGCCTGGAGCACCTTCACCACGGTGTCCTCCGAGCAGCGGTCCAGGTCATCGATGTAGAGGACGATGCGATTGATGGCGGGGACGTTCGGGTCCGTCTGTTCATCGCGGTTCACCGCCTCCATCAGCCGGGACAGCTCCTCGAAGTCCCTGCGGATGAGCGCGACGAGTCCCAGGTGCTTGCGGTAGTCGTCGCTGCCGGTGCGGTTCTCGATGAACTTGTCCAACAGTCGCGCGCTGGAGAGCTCGGCGATGGCCTGCTTCAGTTGGAGGACTTCGTCCTGGGCCTTGGCCATGGACGCTCGCTGCTGTTCCTCCGCCTGGGTCAGTGAGGCGACCTGCTCGCGAGCGGCCTGTACGGCCTCATCGAGTGGCTTGAGTCGCTTCTGGAGTTCGGTCTCGATGGCCTGCTCGACTTCGCGCAGTCGTGCTTCGTTCTGTTCTCTTCGCTCCCGAAGCCACGCGGTCTGCCGCTGGAGCCAGATGGTCCCGGAGGTCACGAGACCGGTCAGCGTCGTGAGTCCGGCAGTCAGGCCCGCGAGGTTCTGCTTGCCGAACCAGTCGAGCACGAACGGAAGCACCAGGCTCAAGGCGAGGGAGCCGAGCAGGATGATGGCGGGAGGACGCAGCCGCTTGTTCGCGCTTCGTGTGTCCAAGAGGGATGCAATGAATCCGCCAGTCCGTCGCAGCTCGGCCTGAGCATTGCCGAGAGCATCCCGCAACTCGAAGGCCGTACGTCCCAGCGAGCTGAAGCCGGTTTCATCCAGCCATGCGGTGGCCCTCTTCTGGACACCCTCCTCGAGCTTCAATGTGGCGGGCATCAGCTCGAGCAGGGTGCGCTTCTCGGAGAGGGCTTGCTCCAACTCGACGCGCTTCGATTCCTTCTGTTGTTCCAGCTCACCGACCTTCTGCTGCGCCAGCGCGACCTCGGCTTCCTTCGCGGTGACTGCGGCCTGTTTCGCGAGCAACTCCGCTTCCCGCTTCGCGAGTCGTGCGAGCAGGTCATCGCGTCGCTTGCCGATGTCCGTCTCGGACTCGTCGTGTCGCTTTCGGAGGTTGCGGAAGATGTGCTCGACGAGGCTGGCCCACAGGTTGCCTTCTGCGTAGTGCCAGGCGTTGAACTCAATCTGGATGATGTTCTTGTAGAAGGCGACTTCCCGCTGGGGACGCTGGGACTTCACTGCCCGGTCCGCCAGTTCTTCCACACGCTTGCGCAGGTGGTGCATGAAGAACGACTTGCCCGAGCCCCACTCTCCGAACACACCGAGAGACAGAGGCGGAGCCATGGTGCGCGAGGCAATCAACGCGCTGAGCGCATCGACGTCGCGGTCGATGTCCAAGAGGTCTTCGTCCTCTCGACCATCCGCGTCGTAGCGAGGAGAATAGAGGGTGCGCTGTGTGTCATTGTCCAGCCAGCTCAAGTGAGACGCTGACACTGGAGGTGGTGTCGGCTGCGTGGATGCCTGCGTGTGTTCCGTGGGGCTTCCGCGAGGAAGATGCTCCCGCCAGTACTCAGCCTCTTCGGGATAGAGCGAGGACACCAACTGGACGAAAGGCTCTTGGAGTTGCCGACGGTCCAGCCGCATCTCGCGGAAGTCGCCGTCGTGAAAATGGGGCAACCACAGAAACGCCGCGACGAGGTGGCGTACGTCCAGGGCCTGAGATGCTGGGACGGACGTACTGATAAAGAAATCTTCGGCCTTCTGCACTGCCTCGCGTATCGAGACCGTCCAGGTGAGAGGCGTCTCCAATTTCCTTGCGGAAGACGACATGGATCTGAAGCGCTCGATTTGCTCAGTCGAGAGCTGTATGGAAGACAAGACATGATTCAGGTCCGTGCCGGACTGCGCGATCTCCTGCGTCACCCAGTCAGAGATTGGGTCGCGCGAACTGCCAATGGCGCCCATGACCGACGAGAAGGACAGGTGGGCCTGGCCCGAGGATGGGTCATTGGAAGATGACCCTTGGGCCATGGAAATCAGCACGGCGCGTCCGAGCAGTGAGGCGAGGTCGTTGGAGACGGGCCGCATCTCCGTCACCGCGCCGGTATCCATGTCCTGGAATTGGACCATGAACGGCCCTGCGTCCTCGGCCGCCTCGACGCTTTCATCTTCTGCCGGTCGCTGCATGTCCCCCCCTGCGCGGATTCACAGCGCCAACGATGTTGGCACCGTCCCGCGCAAGAAGGATAGCCGGGTCCCAGCGACCTCCAGGAGAAGCAGCGCCGTGGACCCAATCACCCCAGGTCCACGGCACACCTCACCCTGTCCTACCTGCTCGTCGCATCATCCGGTCGGGTGCCGCGGTCCAACTCGTCACGGTCCAGCGCACCGTCCAAGTCCCGGTCGATGCCAATCCGCACCTCCGAGCCCTTCGGCACCACCGTGTACGTCAACTCACTCCCAGCAACCGCCAGCGTCTGGAGCAGTGACGCGGCGACGGTCTCCAGCGCCCGGTCCGTCTGGAACATGCCTCCACCCATGTAAGTGGCCCCGCGAGCAATTCCACCCTGGTTCCCCTTCACCACCAGGCCCACCTTCCCGCTGTCCGCCAGCGCGAGGAACGTGGACAAGGTGCTCACCTGCGCGGGAGTGGGGCTCGCGGTTGTCAGCGTCACCTGCCGCCCCACCGCCGCGTGCGTGTCCTTGCTGTCCGGACCCGGCGGCTCCAGCACCGTGGTCGCCGTGCCCTTGGGCAGGTCCGAGCCCGAGAACGCCAGCATGAACGCCACCATGTCCGCCACCTCCTGGTTGCTCTGGAGCGTGAACACCGGCTCGGTGATGAAGCGCGCAATCGAGTCCACGCTGCCGTCGTGCGAGAACCCGAAGCCCGCGATGTTCGACGTCTGCGTGAAGTCCATGCCCACCTTCTCGTAGAGATTCCTCAACTGCGAAATCTTCATCGTCACGTTCGTGAACCCATCCACGGACACGAGTCCCGTGTGACGCTCGCCGCTCGGGCCCGCGGAGACGGGAATGAACTGGCTCCCCGTCCACCGCACATCCGCGCCCAGTCCCGTGGGCAGCGTGTGACACGTCGAGCAGGCGAACGCCCCCGAGTCCAACAGCCGCGGCGGCCGATACATGTTCAGCCCGTTCACCGCGTTCCCATTGGGCAGCGGCAGCCCCGCCGTGCCGAACCGCCCCGTCGTGACATGCCCTGGAAGCGGCAGGCTCGTGGGCAGTGTGTTGTCGATGTTCCGGAACGGATTCGGGGCATACGTCAGCGTGGCGAGGAAGTCCTCGAACTGCTGCATCTCGATGACGGTGAGTTGCGTGTCATCCCCCTGGAGGCTGAGGAAGGCGCCGTTGAACTCCTCGATGCCCGCGCGGTCTCCCCGCCAGTGCAGTGGCTCCTTGCCGATGATGTCCTGGAGCGTCTGCGTCGTCATGGGCCCCTTCATCGAGTGCCACGGCTGGAAGCCCGTGTTCAGCCCGGGGATGTTCATGCCCAGGTTCTGTCCCGTCACGGCCTTCATGTCCCCGGCCGGGTCTCCCAAATCCCACGCGAGCCTGTCCAACCGCCCATCGATGTGGCACGACGCGCACGACACGTGCCCCAGGCCAGAGCCCTTGTGCGTGTCATACAGGTGCCTGCGGCCGACCTTGATGGCACCCGGAGACGGGTCGAAGAACGGCACCCGAGCCACCTCGGTATTCGAAACCGTATCCACCACGGACACGCTCGCCGCGAACTTGTTGAGCACGTAGAGCCGCGTCCCTGAAATCACCACGCCCGTGGGCCCCTCGCCCACCATCACCTGCGTAATCCGGCCGCCCGAGTCGTTCATCACGGCGACGTTGTTGGAGCCCATGCCCGTGATGTAGACGCGGCTCCCGTCCGCGTTCCACGCGAGCCCCCGAGGGTCTCCGAGCGCGAGCTGCCGCGTCGCCTGCGGCACCGTGCCCGTGGTGTACGTAAGGTGCGGATTGAGGTCGAAGCGGGAGACGACGGACGGAAGCGCCGGGTCGAATGACGCGGCCAGGACGCGCAGGAAGCGGCCATTGATGTTGGGCTCGAAGCGGACCTCATTCACCGCGTCCGTGCCCACCACGACGACATGGCCACCCGGGTGAACGGCCAGCGCCATGTCCAGGTTCATCAACCCGCTCGCATACGTCACGGCCAGGGTGGACGCGTTGATGATGGCCACGTCCCGGTCCGGCAAATCCCAGCCCGGGCGGCGCCCCGAAGCCGCCGCGTTGCTCCCGGAGACGACGCTCGTCCAATCACGGCTGTTGTCGTCCATCCACTGGCCACCGGCGTTCTTCTTCACGATGAGGGCCACGGGAGGAGGCGCCGGATTGCCGCTCTTCCTGGGCGGATTGAATGCGCTGCCCGAGTTGGGCGGCGGATTGACACCCCCATAGGGCCCCACGCTGCTGCTCACCACGTTGGGAGGAAAACCTCCGCCCCCCATCGCGTTGCCACCCCCGAGCACCGTGCTGCGATTGCCAGACTCGAAGAACGCCACATAGACCTGCGTGCCCGCCGCGTTGACGGCGAGCGCGCGAGGCTCCTCACCCTGCAACGCAAGCCGCGTGGGCGCCGCGAGCGGATTGGCCGTGTCCACCACCAGCACGCGGTTGACCTGCGAGCAGGAGATGAACGCGCGCTGCGGCGAGCCCGCGAAGATGACGTCCGCGGGCTCGTCATCCGTGGGCACGGTGGTCTTCACGTTGAGCGTGGTGAGGTCGACGATGCTGACGCTGTCGGAGACGTGGTTGACGACCCACGCCTCGGTGTTGCTGCGGGCTCGCACGGAGACGGGGTCCAGGCCCACGGGGATGGAGGCGGTGAGCACGGGCGTGCCGCTCGCCACGGAGAACACCAGGAGCCGGTTGTCCGCCGTATTCACCGCGAGCAGGCGCGTGCCATCCGGCGTCAGCTCCAACGGGTGGACGTGCGGATGCTCCCAGTTCACGAAAGCGCCGGGCGACTGCGCCCCAGCGGGGCTCGTCACCAGCACGAGACACGGCAACAACGAGAGCAGCAACCCTCGGACACGGGACATGCGACCTCCTGTGCGAACCCTCAGGCTCGCCCTGGATGGAGATTTCCGCTAAATCTGTTAAGTCTGTTTATTCTGACAAACGCGAACCTGTAACACGAGTGGCTGACTCGGGTCGCGGCCGGGTGCGAAGGGTCCTCGGGAACCCTTGGTTCGCACCGGATGGGAGGTCCCAGGTTGGCCCCGGGCGGGAAGCACTCCAGAATCCGCCGCATGAAGCGTCTCCCCCTCCCGTGTCATGGCCCTGGCCGTGCGACTTCGAGCGTCGTGCGTGCCGTGGCCCTCTTCCTGACCTCCCTGCTGTGTGGCCTGACGTCGGATGCGCGCGCCGAGGTCGCCGTCAAGCGCACCTTCCTGAAGCTGCCGTCGTCGAACGGGCACGGCGCGGTGATGCTGGATTTGGAGCAGAAGAAGGTGTCGCACTTCCGCGAGCACCTCTTCGCGACGGAGGAGCCCGTCATCGACGCGCTGGGCAACGACGTCTTCGTGCGAAGCCAGCCGCAGGTGGTGCACGCGCGCGACGTGTTGTTCGACGCGTTCTTCGGCCTGCGCTCGGGCGGGACGCAGCGCTGGCTGAGCACGCAGGACGCGGACCTGGACGCCAGCGGCTATGCGGCGTGGGGGGCTGGGAAGACGGGCGGCACGGGCCTGGCGACGATGGTGCAGCGGGTGGGGACGCTGGAGGTGACGACGTATGTCTTCGCGCCCCAGTCCGTTCCGCATGCCTCGTTCGTGATGGCGGTGCGCGTGCGCAACACGGGCGCGGCGGCGTCCACGGGGGTGAGCGTGTTCTCGCTCCACAACTTCCATGTCGGCTTCGGTCGGCCCGGAGTGATGGCGGACCTGGATGAGAATGGCGAGACGGTGGAGGTCAGCGGCAACGACTTCGTGGAGAAGGGCTTCGCGGGCGTGGTGGTGGGACGGCCGTTGGGGGCGGTGACTCGGAAGGCGGCGTGGCTGTCGGCGGCGACGGGCGCGGGCAACGCCTTCAACGTGGTGCAGGGCGGAGGGCAGCAGGACCTGCAGGAGTTCACGGCGCCGCCGGCGGCGGGGACGGGCTGGGCCTCGGCGTACCAGTTCAACCTGGGGGACATCGCGGCGGGCGCGGAGAAGTGGGCGGGCGTGGCCTTCGTGCACTTCGGCAATCCCGAGGGCACGTCCACGGCGCGGCAGTGGCTGTCGGACTACGTGGGCGCGCTGGATGCGAAGGCGCTGGTGGAGGCGGAAGTCGCGCGCTGGGCGACCTTCCAGACGGACACGGTGAAGGTGCCGACGGGCACGGCGGAGAACGAGGAGTCGCTGGTGCGCCAGTCGGCGGTGGTGATGCACATGGCGCAGGTCCGCGAGTCCGAGACGTTCATGCGCGAGTTCCTGACCCGGGATGGCGAGACGCGCCTGACGCGCTTCAAGGCGCCCAATGGCGCGCCGGCGACGCTGCCGGGCATGGTGAAGCACGCGGGCAAGGGCGCGGTGCTGGCGAGCCTTCCTCCGGGCCAGTGGACCTACGCGTGGATTCGGGACGGCGCCTACGCGGCGGCGGCGATGGCCACGCTGGGCATGCGGAGCGACGCGCGCGAGGCGCTGGCGTACTACCTGAACGCGGACAGCGGCCGGTTCCAGAGCTGGCGCGAGCTGCAGCCGTACTCGATGCCGCCGTACATCATCACGCTCACGCGCTACCACGGCTTCGGCGTGGAGGAGACGGACTTCAACGAGGCGGGGCCCAACCTCGAGTTCGACGGCTTCGGCCTCTTCCTCTGGGCGCTGCGGCACTACGAGCGCACCACGGGGGACCTCACGCTGGTAAACGAGTACTGGCCGACGGTGTCGACGAAGGTGGGCGACGCGCTGGTGGCCCTCATCGACCCGGAGACGGGGCTCATCCGTCCGGACTCGTCCATCTGGGAGACGCACTGGAACGGGCGGCAGCGCGCCTGGGCGTACACGAGCCTGACGGCGGCGCGCGGCCTGTGTGACGCGGCGGTGCTGGCCGAGCGCGTGGGCGACGCCGAGCGTGCGACGCGCTACCGCGCCGCGGGCGAGTCCATCCGCCGGGCCATGGCGGAGAAGCTGACGGACGGCAACTTCGCGCTGGCCTCCAACCTGGAGGAGCTGAAGTCGGGCCGGGGGTACTGGGACTCGGCGGTGTTCGACGCGTTCGCGTTCGAGCTGTTCGACCCGGCGGGGAAGATTGCGCGGGAGACGATTCGCGGGTTGGACCTGCGGCTGTCGTCGCCGGCGGGCGCGGGCTGGTCTCGCAACGATGACCGCTATGACCACACGGGCGGCGCGGACATGAGCCCGTGGGGCAGCGAGTACGACAGCGCGGAGTGGGTCATCGTCAGCCTGCGGGGCGCGATGGCGCACCGGATGGCGGGCAACCCGGAGCGCGCGGAGCGGGTGATGAAGTGGGTGACGGACCAGTCGCTGAAGAACTACCTGGCGGTGTCGGAGACGTACGACGAGCTGAACGGCACCTACAAGTTCAACGTGCCGATGGTGGGCTTCGGCGCCGGGGCGTATGCGCTCGCGCTGGCGCATCGCGCGGACGGCACGGCGGACCCGGCGTGCGGCGCGTACCTGGAGGAGAGCACGTTGTCCAAGCCGCCGGATGCGGGACCGGGTACGCCGGACGCGGGGACGGGTGAGCCGGATGCCGGTCCTTTTGTGCCGGATGCGGGGAACCCGGAGACGCCGCTCGTCAGTGGCGGCGGGTGCAGTGCCTCGGGCCCTGGCGCGATGGCGGTGTGGTTGATGCTGGGGCTCGCGGGGCTCACCGCGCTGACGCGGCGTCGCCGGGCCTGACACGCGGGCCTCGACTCAGAAGGCCCGGCGCATCATGAGGCAGGCACCGAGCCGCGGACGCTCGGTGCCTCACTCCAGACTCCCGAATGGAGACGGTCCATTCGGCGCGTGGGCCCGCTGACTCCTCACCATGCGATGTGTGAGAAGTGGGCGAGCATCTCCGCCACCCCTCTGACGTAGACCGCGCGGGCTTCAGCGCCGGCTGTCGCTCCGGGCCTGGGTGCGACGATTGCGAGAGGTGGTGTGCGCGGTGCGACGGACGGCGCCAAAGCGCCGCTGCTTGCGCGCACCCCCTTTGGCGCGCTGGGCCCTCGTCGCGCGCACGGACGCGGTGGCGGTGCGGCCAGCGGTGCGCGCGCGGCGCACGGGCTTGCGCCCCCCAACGACTCGCGTGGCCCGACGGACCGACGTCGTCTTGCGAGTCGCCCTCCGCGCGGTGCCCATCTTGCGCATGGTACGGGTGCGCTTGGCCTCCATCGCCTCACGGCGCTCCATCATGGCCAGGCGCTTCTCGAAGCGCATCATGGCCTGACGGAAGTACGTGGCCTTGCGCATGGTGTTGGCATTGCCCATGGCGCGGCGGGAGCGGGTCGGCTGCCGCCGGCCCATGGCCTCACGCTGCTGACGGCGCGCCTGGTCCTCGTACTTGGTCATCAGTCGCCGCGCGCGTTGGATGCGACCGCGCAGCTCGCGGGTGGACAGCTCGGTGACGTTGCGGGGCGCGCTGGACAACACGAGCCGGGCTTCGGTCTCCGACAACAGGGACATCTTCTTCGAGGGAATCGTACGCAAGGGCCTGCTCCTTCAAGGCAGTGTGGCTTTCCTCGCGGAACGTCAGCACGTGTCCCCCACGCGGCAACCTGCTCTCCAGGGCGATTGGGACGCGCGCGCTATTCGAAGACAGACAACTCGGAGAGCGCATAGATGAAGAGGGCGGAACTCCCGTCCTCCGACTTCACCTGCAATCGCACCAGGCGAGCGGGCGCGTCCCCCGAGAGCGGCACGTCGAGGAAGCGCGCCTTGCGCAACACATCCAACGGTCCGTCTCCGTAGGGACTGTCCGCCTCCGTCGATTCAATCGCGGTGAAGAACACGGGCCCGTGGGGGTCTTCCGGGTCGAAGTTCCGATAGGGAACCTCCGCGAGCGTCGACCAGTCGGCACCATCCAGGCTGCCCTCCACGCGGAGGTTCATGACGGGCGCGTAGCCCTCCAGCACCTGCAAATCGCGGATGACCGCGCGCCGGGGACGGATGGGGGTCTCCCATTCGAGTGTCACGTCGCTCACGCCGGTGTTGTCGTGTTCAGGGGACGTCCGCACGAGGAGGAGCGAGCCATCCGTATACGGACACGGCGCTCCGGTGGGAGACGGCCCGCAGGAGGTGCCACGGCTGACGGGGCGCAGCGTCCCGGTGGGAACGGGCAGGCGAGGGCCCCGCCACTCCACGCGGTACGACACGTTGCTGCTGTTCGCGGCGAGCGGATAGAAGTTCCACGAGCCCAGCGTCACCGCGCGCACCTGGGCCTCCACGCCCGGGAAGTCCTCCAGGAGATACGGATGGGGCCTCCAGGGCGACGCGGGGTCATGCGCCTCCCACACGCGGCCGCCGGGTCCATGGAGCTGCACCACCGGGTGCGGAGTGAGGGGCTCGATGTATTTCGGGCCACTGTCTGGGTAGTAGATTTCCGGGAGCTTCGCGGAGGGTGGCAGCGGCGGCGGAGGCGGCGCGGCGTCGAAGGACAGCTCGGGGCCCTCCGCGCCCTGGGTCAGCGCGAGGTGGGGCGCCCAGGGTCGCAGCGTGGGGAGCTCCGCGTCGTCGTAGAAGACGAACGAGCTGAAGACGCCATGGCCGTCCTCCAGCGGCGCGGTGACGCGGAAGCGATACTGGACGAAGTCGGAGGAGCGCTCGTCGATGGCGTCGCCGTAGAGGACCTCCAGCGTGAAGTCCCCTCCGCGTCCGCTGCGGCTCTCCAGGTAGGGCTCGAAAGGACCCTCCGCGGCCGGGTCGACGTTGCCCGCGCGCAGGTGCACCTTGCGCTCCAGCGTCAGCGGCGTGTCGACGCTCGGCGAGCCGTCCAGGTGCTTCAGCCGGCCATGGACGAAGATGGGGTCCTCGGGTCTGCGCTCGCAGCCCGTCGAGAGGAGCGCGAGCAGGGCGAGGGGGCGGAGCAGGTGGCGCATGTCAGTAGGTCCCCTTCACGCCGAGGAGCGGGAGGATGATGGGCAGGCTCATGGGCTTGCGCTCCGCGTTGCCTTGCCGGTCAAAGCCATACTCATAGGCAATCACTTCCTGCCGGGCGGAGACGTTGAGGATGTCCAGGTAGGCGTCGAGCGTGAAGTCCTCCATCGCCCACGACTTCGCGACGCGCAGGTCCACGCGGAAGAACGCGTCCAGTTGCCCGGCCTTGTCCCGGTCCTGTCGCACCCATTCCTGGCGTCCCTCCGGCGTCGTCACCAGGCGCTGGGTGAGGGTGGTGATTTCGCCGGACTCGGGGCGGCCGGTGTTGAAGTGCACCACGGTGCCCACCGTCCAGTTGTTTCCGAACTTGTAGCTGAGCGCGGCGTTGATGACGTGGGCCTGCTCGAAGGCGAAGGGCAGCGTGCCTTCCTCCGTGCTCACCACGCGGTCCTCGTCGCTGTAGCGGTCGAAGCGCACGCGGCGCTTGCTCTGGAGGAAGCTGTAGGAGACCCAGCCGAACCAGTCGCGGCCCAGCGGGTGTCGGGCCATCAGCTCGAAGCCATACGCGTAGCCGCTCGCGGAAGGGTCCGGGGCGGCGAGTCCCCGGCGGCGGCGGTTCTCCACCACCTGCTGGAGGTCCAGCTCCACCGCGCGAGTGAGCGGGTTGTAGAAGGCGTCGCCGCTCAGCTCCAGGCCCTCCAGGGCCTTCCACTCCGCGCCCACGTCGAACTGGAGGCCCTCCTGGAGTCCGTAGCGGAGGCTGGCGGTGTCCACGGCGGGCAGGTGCACCAGCACGGTGGGCGACTGGTGGAAGACGCCCGCGCCGCCCTTGAGCACGAGCGTGTCGTGGAGTTGGTGGCGGACGGTGAGCCGAGGCTCCACCGCCGTGTGATTGATGCCCGGAGACAGGTGGTAGTTGTCCACGCGCACGCCCGGCTGGAGCACCCACTTCTCGGTGGGCGCCCAGGTCACCGCCGCGTAGGCGCCGGAGAAGGTCGCCAGCGAGGAGGGGCTCTTGATGGGGTCCGTCGGGTCCTCGGGCGTGGTGCCCGGAGGGATGCCGGTGCCGGTGATGTCGGTGGCGGCGCGCCGGTGCTCCACGTCGCCGCCCACGGCCAGCTCCAGCGTCTCGTCGAGGCGGCGCTTCCAGCCGGCCCGCATCGCGAAGGTCGTCTGGCGCAGCGCGTACTCGCCCACGTCGCGGATGTTCATGGCGCCGCTCGGCAACTGCTCCGACTCCTGACCGGTGAGGCCGAGCGCGTCCGAGCCCACCGTGAGGCCCACCTCCGCCTCACCACCCGCGAGCGGATGGGTGCCGCGCAGGTCCACCCGATGGAAGCGGGACACGATGGCGCCGCCGCTGGAGCCGGCGTAGTCGGTGGCCGGAGTGGAGCCCACGTCGTCCGAGCTGCCCAGGGCGAACAGGCGCACGCGGCCCTCACCCACCTTCTGTTCGATGCGCGCCTGATAGTCCCAGAAGTTGGCGTGGACTCCCTCCGCGTCGGCGTCACTGAGCAGCTTGGAGCCGAGGGAGATGAGCAGCGCGGAGTAGCTGATGCGGCCCGCGATGCTGACGGAGGTGCCGGTGCTCTCGAAGGGGTACTCGATGAAGCCGCCGCTGTTGAGCAGGTCCGCGTAGGCGGTGACGTGCAGCCGGTCCTCGCGCGGTCGGCTCAGCCGTCCCTCCACCGCGCCACCCAGGAGCCGTCCGTACTGCACCGGCGGCGAGCCCGGGAAGAAGTCCACGGTGTCGATGAAGTCCGGGTGAATCACCGCGGGCCCGAGCATCAGGTGGTACAGCATGGGGATGCGCACGCCGTCGAGGAAGAAGCCGGTGGCGGCGGGCTGGCTGCCGCGCACCACCGGATAGCTGATGCCCGAGGCGAGGCTTCCCACGCCCGGCAGCAGCATGACGACGCGGAACGGGTCGCCCAGCGTGCCGGGCACCTCGCGGAGCTCCTGCTCGTGCAGGGTGATGCGTGTCACCTCCGTGCGAGGCCGGTCATCGCGCACCACCGTCTCGTAGGGATTCACGCGGCCGGGCTGGAGCCGGTAGATGACCTGGAGCGACTGGCCTTCGGAGAGCGTCTCCTCGAAGGTGCTCGGCTGGTGTCCTGGCGCGCGTGCCTCCACGCGGTGGGTGCCGGGGCGCAGCTCCAGGGCGAAGCGACCTTGCGCATCCACGGTGCCGGAGGGCTCGGTGGCGCCGTCGACGAAGAGGGTGGCGTCGGCGAGGGGCCGGCGCGTGCCTCGCGCGCGCACCTCGCCGGTGAGGCGCGCGGTGGCGACGGGGACGGGCGCGGCGGGCGGCTCGAAGCGGTAGATGAACGGCAGGCGCACCGACACGGGCACGCCGGCGAGTGTCGCGGGGGTGAAGCGCAGGCCGGGTGCCGCCTGGAGCGCGGCCTCGGTGAGGCGGGGCTCGCCGGGGGCGGTGATGACCTTCACCTCGGCCACGGCGCCCTGTTCGTCCACCCGCAACTCCAACGTCACCTCCCCGGGCGTGCCCTCCAGGCCCGAGGGCCACGCCGCGGGTGAGTCCGCCACCAGCGTGGGAGGCACCAACGTGGCTTCGCCTCCGTCGGTGGCGAGTCCCAGCCGGGTGGCGTCCTCGGCGGACACGGTGGTGCCGCCGTCGGTGGATTGGAGCTCGACTTCGAGGGTGCGGGACTCGGCGGTGGGGACGGGCAGGCCCTGTGCCGGTGCGAGGAAGGGCACTGCCACCAGGATGAGCAGTGGCAGGAGGGAGCTGCGCTCAAAACGCATGGGAATCCTTCAACACCGGAGGCGCGGAGAACTGTCACCCGGCCGGTGCGCTCTCATGCGGGGGGCAGCCTCACCTACTCCGCGCGCGGATGTCTATGCGAAAGGTCCAAGAGAGGCGTGCACACGAAGACGGTGGTCTGCCCGTTTGTCCCTCCCGCGTGTGTGGCTCCTCACGAAGCACGCGGACGGCCGGGCCGCGTGGGTGGAGGCCCCTGGAGGGCACCGCTACGTTGAGTCGACGGTGTCTTGGGGAAAGGAGCCGCGGGGCCATGCGCACGGTGAAGGATGAGCTGCTCTTCCGAGCGGTGGAGCACACCTTGTCGGGTCAGCCCATCGAGGCGGCGCGCGAGCTGGCGTCGCTGGAGACGCTGCTGGACGTGGACTCGGTGCCGGAGGACCTGGACTACCTGCTCTTCGCCACGGCGGTGTCGCATCGCCTGGACGGCGACGGAGGCGCGCCGCGCAACCCCTATCTGCATCCACATCCCGAGCAGGGGGCGCGACAGATTGATTTGTTCCGGCTGTTGATGACGCACATGCCGCTGGCCTCCGCGGCGGATGCGCTGGCGAACGCGGTGTTGGTGGAGCTGTTGGGGAAGCGGGACGAGGCCACGCTGGTGGATGTGGGAATCGGCCAGGGGCGGCAGGAGGGCCGGTTGTTGAAGACGTTGTCCGAGCGCGGGGCGCTGCCGCGCAGGTTGACGCTGGTGGGCGTGGACCCGAGCGGCGCGAGCCTCGCGCAGGCGGAGGAGTCCACGGCGCGGGTGGCGCGCGAGGTGGGCGCGGTGGTGCGCTTCGTGGGCGTGGAGGCGCCTGTGGAGAACTTGTCTGAGTCGACGTGGTCGGTGTTGCGAGGGTTGCCGGGGCCGAGGGTGGTGAACGCGGCCTTCGCGCTGCACCATGTGGCGGAGGAGCCGGGGAGCGTGGGCGCGGCGCGGGACGGTGTCTTGCGAAACCTGTGCGAGCTGGACCCGTCTGGAATGGTGATGTGTGAGCCGAACACGGACCACTTCCGCGCGCCGCCGCTGGAGCGCTTCCTGAATGCGTGGAAGCACTTCACGCAGGTCTTCCACCTGCTGGACGCGCTGGAGGTTCCTCGCGAGGAGCGCGCCGCAATCAAACGCTTCTTCGGGAGGGAGGTGGAGGACGTGGTGGGGACGGTGGACGAGTCGGCGCGGTGCGAGCGGCACGAGCTCGCGGCGACATGGATGGCGAGGCTGAAGCGCGCGGGCTTCGTGCCGCTGGAGTTGTTGGAGCAGGTCCGGCCGGAGGGCGTGCACCCGGTGCTGGAGCTGCGGCGTGAGCCGGGGCTCGTGGGGGTGAGCTGGAGGGACGAGGTGCTGGTGGCGGTGCTGGGCGTGCGGCCGGAGGGTGCGCGCGCGTGAAGTCCCGGCCGTGCGAGGATGGGGGCGTCCTGGACTTGATGGAGGCGCACGGGTGACGGACGAGGGACGTGGTGAGGACATGGCCCGGCAGGTGCTGGAGCGCTGCCGAAGCGCGGGAGTCCGGCTGGTGCTGGCGGAGGCGTGCGCGGGCGGTCTGATTTGCGCGCGGCTGACGGACATCCCGGGTGCATCCGCGGTGGTGGAGCGAGGCTTCGTGCCGTACTCGCATGAATCGAAGGTGGAGCAACTGGGGGTGTCCCTGGCGTTGCTCCAGACGCACGGCTCGGTGAGCGCGGAGGCGGCGGAGGCGCTGGCGCGAGGGGCGCTCGAGCACTCGCGCGCGGACTGGGCGGTGGCGGAGACGGGAATCGCCGGGCCGACGGGAGGCACGCCGCAGAAGCCGGTAGGGCTCGTGTTCATCGCGGTGCTGCGCAGGGACGGCGCGGCCACGGTGGAGCGGCACGTGTTCGCGGGGAACCGGAGTGAGGTGAGAGGTGCGGTGGTGGAGCGTGCGTTGGCGTTGTTGCTCGCGCGGTTGAACGTCGAATCTTGAACTGGACGTTCACCCCGCACTCCCGGGTGCCTGGGCACCCGTCGGGGTGACCCCTACGCTGTGGAACGTCGGAGCGAAGTGCCTCCGTGTGTCCATGTGGCGAAGGAGCGCCCGGTGTTCCGAATCGGGGTGGAGGTCGAGGAGTCCATCGTGGAGTTCGTCCTGGAGGGCTACATCCGGGTCGAGGAGATGGAGGTCTTCGTGGGGGAGCTGACGCGGGCGACGGACTCGCTGGCGGGGCGCGACATCAAAATCCTGGCGGACCTGAGGCGCTTCCGCCCCGCGTCACCGGAAGCGACGAACATGATTCGCCGGGTGCAGGAGTACGGCCTGCGCTCGGGTGTGGTGCGCGTGGCGGAGCTGGTGGAGAGCGAGATTGTCGCGCTCCAGCTCAACCGGGTGGCGGAGAACAGCCACACGGACAAGATTCTGCGCCGCTTCTGGGAAGACGCTCCCGCGCGTCGCTGGCTGATTCATGGTGACGCGGAGCATGGGGCGGCGTAGCGCCCGTGAGGGCACGGCGTGCGTGGCCGTTTCAGCCCCGAAGGCCTTCCGCGAAGGGCCGACTGAAGCTGGACGCGGGGGCCGCGCGGGCACTCTTCCAGGCGAGCACTTGTTGCTCCACGGGCGCGCGCGTCGGGACCTGATGCACCCCCCGGCTGCGCAGCTCCAGCTCCAGCGCCAGGGCATGGCGCCGACGGAGGGGCGCGGTGAGCAGTGCATCAAGGAGTCCCTGTGGAGAGAAGGGCTTGCCCGTGAGGTAGCGCTGCTTCGGGTCCAGGCGAGGCCGTGTCTCCTTCCACCAGGCCGCGACCTGTTCGGCCATGGGCCGAGGCAGGTCGTCCTCGGGCTTGGGAGAGAGGTCTCGTTCGAGGTCTTCCTCCAAGGGCGTCAGTGCCTCGTCCGCCGCATCCTCTTTCACGGCGGCGAAGTCCCCCGCGATGACCAGACCGGTGATGGCACTGAAGGCCTCCGCGGCGAGTGCCGCCACGGGTTTGAGGCGCATCAGCTCCAGGCAGGCGTCCGCGGCCTGGATGCGCCCGGAGAAGCCGAGAGCCCACAGCACATCGGGCCGAAGCTTCTCGTGGGAAAGCAGACCCACCAGCTTGGTCGCGGCCCGCTCGTCCCCGCTCAGCCCGAGCAGGAGCAGGGGGAGTCGATTGCCGGTCGAGGTGGAGTTCAGCGAGGACTGGCAGGTGGCCCATGCGCCCGCGTGTCCGTTCATCAGTCCCACGGTCAGCGCGGCATCACGGAGGACAGGCTCATCCGAACCGAGGGCCCGCTGAATCACGGCGGGCTCCACGGGGAGCCGCGCACGGCCCAGGGCGCGCAGGGTGGCGGCGACCACATGAGGCTCGGGGCGGAACAGGAGCGGAGCGCACAGCGCCGAGGTGGCATGTCCATGGGTTCCCAGGACATCGATGACCGAGGCCCACAGCTCGGGAGCCGCATCTTCCTTCTTCAGCAGGGACGCGAACTCCCGAGGGAGGCATGCGGTGGGCGCCAGCTCGAACGCCCGTTGGAAGGAGCCCAGTGCCTCGGGCTCCGCGGTGTGGAGCGCGGTGAGCAACGCGGAGGGGCCGGGAGGTGACTCCGCGCGAAGCAGGGCGAGTGCCCCGGCGAGAATGCGCTCCGGCTCCTCCGAGAGTGCTGGGATGAGCAGTCGATGGGCCACGAGCTCACCGCCCAACACCAAGGCATCGATATGGGCCGCACACGACTCCTCGAGTTCGGCCAACTCCGCGAGCGAGAAGTCAGGAGCGTCGAGCGCCTTCTCCCACTGGTTCCACCGGAAGGCGGCCTCGCCGAGATGCTCTTCGTAGAGGTCCCACCGCAAGGGCTTCAAAAGGGATGAGGACCTCATGAGCGATGGGACTCCGTCTCCATCCAGGCTGACGTAGGCGGTGGAGACATCCCCAGGGGCAGACGTGCCAAGGAAGGAATGGTGACGTATTCGCGCCGCGTCTCCATGCCCTGCATTTCCGCCAGCCGCAGCACTGCCAGCCCATTCATGAACAAGGCACCCTCGGTCTTTCGGAGTTCGTCGTTGGGCCCGGAGTCCCGCGTCAACCGGGAGAACTTCAACAAGCGCGCGTCGATGGTGGCCTGGAGTGCTTCGTCAAACGCACTGGCCTCATGGGCGAGCAGCGCTCGGCACATCTCGAGATAGGTGTCGGAGCCCCCTTCCAGGACGACGTCCCAGCGCTTCAGGATGGCGGAGAGGTCCGGGGCGCCCACACCCTTCAGCTTCAAGCAGTACTGCTGAAGGAAGTGATACAGCAGGAAGTCGTCCTCGTATTCGAGGGCGGGCTCATGCTTTCGCGCGGCGAGCTGCGCCAAGGAGACCGCCAGGTCGAGCTGGCCCCCGGCCAGGGCATCGGTGAAAGGGAACTCCCGGGTCGCGCAGAGGAAGCGAGGGTCGGCACCGTGGCCATTGGCGACGAGACGGAGGAGATGATGCCGTGCGTGCGCGGAATGGCAGAGATGATGGAAGAAGGCGTGAGGCCGCGCATCCACCAGCAGCGCACAGAAAGCGAGTCGGCGGTGGCACATGGCGGCGACGACATAGGACTGCCCGGACTGCTCCATCGCGTCGCGACGCTGGATGCTACGGACGGTCTCCTCGAGTCCAAAGCGAGAGGCGTCTCGGAGGGTCTCCAGCGTTGTCGAAGCGGGCATGACTCAAGGTCTCAGTAGATGGCGCATTTTTCGCCCATCTCGATGTAGCGGACGCCAGAGAGGTTCTCGGCGCTCAGTCGGGCACGCAGCGTCTCTCGAATGAGGAGGGCGGGCGGCATGGGCTTGAGCCTGAAGAGGTTGGCCTCCGCCGGAATCCGGTCCTCGAGCACTTGAAGGCGGAAGAGCCCCGAGAGTCGCTCGGGGTCCGGGTCCAACTGCTGGACCTCGCTGTGCTCCTTGTCGATGCAGTCCACATGGTCGAGCACGTTGGCGATGAAGTAGTCCTTCGCGGCGATGCGACCCTTGTGATTGGCGATGGAGACGGGCAAGAACTCGATTCGGGCTCCAGAGAGCTGCTCGAGAATCATCTTGAGCCTCATGGAGACGATGGCGATCCGCTCGGTATTGCTGACGAGGTCAGGTACCACCAGCCCCTTGTGCCCTTTGTCCATGGGAAGCACGACGTCGGCTGGATAGCGATGCTCCATGGGGAGCCCCGCGGCGATGCGCCACACCTTCGAATCGAGTGACTCCGGGACTTCGTCGATGAGGCAATGCCCAGGGTCGTTGCTGGTGGCAAGGATGGAGAAGGAAGGCATGCGCTGGACCTACCGGGTGGCGAGGATGTTCGCCAGTTCGTCCCCGCGCCCGCGACCACTGGTCCCTGCATCAAGGGAAACGGCGGCGTGTTCTGAGTCTGGGGCGAACGGTCCTCCCCAGGGAGCACCCAGGCTGGACCCTGGGCGCTGTCTAGTTGATCTCCACCGAACCACCCTTGATGCGGTGGGTGCCGGTGGCTCGCGATTCGAGATAGGTCCCTTTGATGATGACCTTGCCATTGCGGCGCAGGGTGATGCTGGCCTCTCCGCACTTGAGGACCACTTCATCCTGTCCCTCGATGACCACGCGCTTGCCGTCGACGTGGGCCTCGGTGGGCGCGATCGACGCCTCCGGAGGTTGCTCCAGCAAGGCATCCAGCAGCGGTGTCGGACTGGGCTCGTGGATGAGTCCCATGATGAAAGGCAGCGCTGGGTCCCCGTTCTCGAACAGGAGGACCGCTTTCTGTCGCCGGGCCACGGCCTCTTGAAGCCCGCGAGGCTCCAGGGCGACAGCCAGCCGCGCGGGCACGGGTCCCTGGGTATTGCCGGCGAAGTCCACGAGCGGCGCCCCCGAGGCATCGAGCCCCATGAGCTGACCCGAGCGGCTCCCCAGAATGGGCTCCTGCGCCTGGAGCGGTGGGACAGACTTGCTGGTTGCTTGAGAGCTCATGAACGAGGACCTGGTGAAGGCGGTGAGCGGCGTGGGGGAAACACATTCATCCGACAGGTGAGTCCCCTTCTGTGCGGACGCTTCGGCTCGGCGCCTCAGACATCATGGTCGCAGACCAGACACTTGGGCTTGGCCTCCGCCCCCGCCATGGCCACGACGGGACCCTGGAGGAGAGGAACCGGAGGGGTGTTCTTGTCGTTGTGGAGCATCAGGTCGAGGGCTCGCGCCACGTTCTTCCCCTCGAACTTCACGTCGAAGGAGAAGTTGACGAACTCCGCCTTGCCCTTCGTCTTGTTGGAGGCCACGCCGCCTCCCGCAGTGCCTGCTTCATCGCCGGTGCTCAGCTTGAAGTTGGAGTCCTTCACGCATACTGGATTGCCCGCGACAGAGACCTTCTTGGTTCCCTTGTCGGTATCAGAGGATTGCGCGACGTTGGGGTAGGGGAGGGGGACGGGGCCCGCGGGGCTGGGTGTCTTGCACACGTCAGGGAATGCGACGGTGACGCCCCCGCTGTCCTTGGTGACGACGGACATCTTGTTCACACCAGTGTTGACGGGCATGGCGTCCTCCCCAGGAAGACAGGATACCCCATCCCGGAGGCCAGGAGCGAGGCGGCCCCTGTCCGACTCGGGCGCCATCCCACTCCAATGTGTGCGCCTTGGGGCGCGCTCAGCGCGGACTTCGCTGGTCGGGGCGCGCTGAATCCGACACGGCTTGTCGGACGCGCTCCAACGCGGTGGCATCCACTTCGCCAATGCGGGCGCGAGAGGGAGCCGCCAGCCACGCCTCCACCAGGCGAGCAAGGCCCCGCGTCAGCTCCGCCGGATTCTGATGCCCCGCCACCACGGCGGCCGTGCAGGCCTTCTCGTTGCCAAGGAAGTAGTGGGCCAACATCCAGTAGTTCGCGAGCAGCGGGTTCGCTGACAACTCCTGCTTCTCGACCCCCCACTCCGCGTCGCCAGGTGCCTGCTCCAGGTACTCCTTGAGGCTCGGGCTGGGGCGACCCCACAGGACACCGTACATCCAGCGCGAGCGGCCATGCAGATGGAGGCTGCGGGGGGCGGTGGGTGCCCGCGCGTCAGGGCTCGGTACCGCCAGTCGGGCATCATGCTCCCGGGCGACTTCCTGGAGCGCTTCATAGTGGGGGTCGCCGACCCAGCCCGGGGCCTCATCGGGT
This sequence comes from Myxococcus eversor, assembly GCF_010894455.1. Lineage (GTDB taxonomy): Bacteria > Myxococcota > Myxococcia > Myxococcales > Myxococcaceae > Myxococcus > Myxococcus eversor. Next base: position 349,319 of record NZ_JAAIXY010000008.1, read on the forward strand.
TCGGGCTCGTTGTCGGAGAGCCAGGCGGTGAGCAGGAAGTTCTTCAACGAGTGCGCCGCCCGCAAGGCGCCTCGCCCATGCGCATAGGGAAAGACGAGCAGTGGCTGCCCTGGCTCGGACAGCAGGCTCATCAAGACCCGGTCTCCCGAGGCTTCCTCGCTGAGGACGAAGAGTCCGGCGAAGAGTCCTTCGGGATAGGACTGGAGCAAGGCCGCGAGCGCGTCGAGGTCCGCGGGCATGCGCGAAGGCACGTCGAGCCGGAGGGAGCGGTCTTCCGAATTCCAGATGGAGTCCGCGGAGTCTCGTGAGTTCAGCGCGTGCTGGATGGCCTCCCACTCCTGGAGTTGCGCGGGAGGGGCAATGCCAAGCACGCGCCGGATATCGGTGAGGCGGGCCTGAAGGGCGGCTGGGTCCACGCTGGCCAGTCGAGCACGGAAGTGCGCGGGCTCCCGTGCAACGACTGTTTCGACGACGTCCGCCAGGCTCGCCGACAGCAGCGTCTCGGGGGTCAGGGTCTGAAGGTCCAGCATGACGCCGCTCCGTCTCTCAGGTCGGGGAATCGAGGAGCACGGCACCCTGCGCTCCGTGGTCCGACACGCCCCATACCAGCGTGTGGCCCGGGCGCGCATGTCTTCGGGTCATGGAACGCGCCGCGTAGCACATGCCCACCGCCGCGCTCGCGGCCCCGACGTCACCCAGGTTGACCGCAGGCCAGACCTCGCGGACGTCCGAGGGCAAGGCGGAGCGCGGCGTCTGGGTCAGCGCGAGTCCCCAGGCCGAGGCGCGGTGCTCCTCACCATTCAGGTTGCCGATGACGGTGCCGACGGGCGCATGGCGGGTGAGGGTGAGCGCCTCGTTGATGGCTCGAGACAAGGCTTGCCCTGTACCGCGGGCCTTCGATAGCGCCTCCTCAGGGGCTTCGGCCATCCCCACGGCGAGCAGGGTTGCCTCCGGGCGTCCCAGGCAGCGGCGAGGGTTCTCGAGCAGCAGGCAGACCCCGGCTTCACCAGGCATCAAGCCCACGGGGTGTTCCGGACCTTTCAGTCGACGTGTCTCGGCGAGCCAGCGCAGGGAGCTGGTGTCCAGCAGGCTGTCGACAGAGAGCAGCAGGGCTCTGTCCCATCGGCCCGAGGAGAGATGCTGTCCGGCGGCCTTCAGCGCCATCCAGGTCGCGGACTCTCCCAGGGGAAAGAAGAGCCGGGACTCCACGGGAATGGGGAGCTTCGCCGCTTGGAGGAGTCGCTCAATGAGCAGGGCTGTCTCCGCGAGGTGGAACGAGAAGCGGTCCGGAGCGAGCGAAGGCGCACAGAAGAGGAAGCCGCAGCGCTTCCAGGCCTCCCCGGGCCAGGCCTCGAGGGCGGAGTAACGGATGAGGTCGGACAGTGCCAGTCGGGCAAGCCTCGACCATCTGCCAAGCCCCTGGAACCCCTCCGTGACGCCTTCGACGGGGTGACCGATGAGTGGGACTTCGTCCTGGGCATCTGCATCCCAGACGACGACATCCCCTATGGGACGTGGACGGCTCAGGCCACAGCGGATGGCCGCGCAGACGCTCTCCGCGCCCTGCCCCAGGGACGTCATCATCCCCATTCCCGAGAGCTTCAATGATGAGGTGCTCATGAGGTCAGGGGGCCGTCAGGTCGCGCCATGCATGCGGAGGAGGAAAGGGCTGGCGACTCCTTGCGAGCTCGCACAGCTCACCAGGGACCCGGGGATACTCCTGTCGCGAGGAGGCGAGCCCGGACTCCCGTGCCAGGCGGATGATGGCCACTGCTTGCACGTCGATATAGCGCTCGGTGTGGAGGAGGAGCGGCGGAAGGTCATTGAAGTGCGCGGCTCTGGCGTAGTTGGTGGCACGGCGCTGAACGATGGCCTCCAGGCTGTTCTCGAAAAGGGCGGGGGTTCGCGCGTGGAGTGCCTGGCAGAGCGAGTAGAAAGGGCTCTCTTCTTCGCCAATCACCCGGGCAAAGCGGTCCAGGAGCGCGGGAAGCGTTGGCGTGGCGTGTGGAGTGCGTAGCTCCAGGAAGAAGCGCTGCAGGAACTGTGGGAAGAGGAAGTCGTCCTCGTATTCGAGTGCCTCCGCCCAGCGGTCATCACACAGTCGAGCCAGCTCCTCCGCGGTCTCGAGGTCGTTGATGGCCAGGCAGTCGAAGAAGGCCCTGTTGCGAGACGTTCGCCAGAAGCAAGGCGTGCCGGTCAGCCCCTGGGCACATCCTCGCAGGTAATAGAGGCGGGCTTGTCCGGCGCGATGAAGGTCCGCGACATAGGGAAGGGCTTCCCCCGTCTCGAGGCATCCCGCGATGGCCCTCAGTCGGTAGCAGTGCGCGAGGTTGGTCAGGTCGCCCTCTTCGTCGGAAGGCCACGCTCCTGGAGGAGGAAGGCGGCGGAGGAGTGTCCTGAAGTGGGCCGCAAGGGTGTCCTGGACGTATTCGAGTTCTGTCACGGTGCGCGACTCAAGGTCGGTGCGGGTTCACAGGTCGACGGGGGTTCCCACGGGGCTGACACTCACGCCAGCGAGGCCGGCGAGTTCCATCGCTTGGACCAGCTCCCACCGGGCGATGATGAGCCGGGGCATCGTCGTGAGCCGGAACAGGTTCCGTGACGGCTCGATGCGGCTCATGTCCAGCTCGAGCTTGCGCAGCCCAAAGACCTCGCCCTTCCGGAGGGCGCTGGGTTCATATTCGCTTCGCCGCATGTCCATGCAGTCGAGCGCGCCCAACACGTTGGCGACGAAGAACTCGCCCGGTTCGCGACGCCCCTTGTGATTGATGAGGCGAATGGGGAGGTACTCGATGTCGACTCCGGCGGAACTCTCGAGGACTTGTCGGAACCGCGCCGAGACGAAGAGGTATCCCAGGGTGTTGCGAAGACAATCGGTGACCCCCTTGCCACCCATTCTGCGAGACATGTGGAAGTCGAGCGCGGCCGGGTAGAGGCCCCTGGCTGGAACCCCTTCCGTGGGTTGCCAGATGCAAGCCAGGTCACGGGGGAATTGGTCGATGACGCAGTCCTCCAGGTCGGTCCGTGCCTGAAGGATGGCGTAGGAAGGTGTCGCGGTCATGGCCAGTCGACGCTGTCCAGGCGAAGGTTGTCCAGGTTGATGCCGGGGTTCTTCTCCCCGGAAGCAATCAGGAAGGCCCGGATGGCGGTGGACGCCTTCTCCAGCTCCGAGCGGCAGGCATCCTTGTTCTCGTCCGTCAGCTTGTGCTTGGTCGGGTCGGACTCGCCCTTGGCGAGCTTGGCTTTGATGGAGTTCAGCTTCGTCCCCAGGCTCGCGCTGTAGTGCTCATGCTCCGCGGGGCCTTCCGGTGGAACGTGCGTGGGGAGCTTGAGGATGCGCGCGACGACGTATTGCTTCGGGAGGATGATGACGTTGGGCATCTCATTGATGTTCCAACGCGTGGCCAGAATCAGTCGGCGTTCCTCGGGGTCGGGAAAGGCGGTTTCGAGCTCACCACACGCGATGACGTGGTGGGTGTTGTGCCAGTAGGGCTTCTTCCAGTCCTGGAAGTTGGAGCCTCGGTCCAGGTCCCACGCGCCATCCGAGAGGGGATTGGGGGCGTGTGTTCCTGGCTCGACCTCGCCGCTCTTGCGGATGGTGGGGGCGAGGTCCTCTACCCAGACCGCGACCCACCGCTCGGGAGAGCGCATGTTCGGGACGTCGTAGATGTGCTTCTCCGACGCCTTCGAGTAGTCGTGAGCATTCTTGCGGTAGTTGCAGCGTGGGAACTTCTTGTTCTTGTAGTCCACGTGCCGCCACAAGCAGCCCGCTTCCTTGGGGGCGGTCTTGTGCTCGTTCTCCGCCCAGTCCGCGAGATGATCGCTGTCGGCCATGGTCTCTCCTCAATCCTGTTCCAGCTTCGACACACCTTCCGCCATGACGTGCACGCCCCGCACGTCATGCAGGCCATCCCCCAACAGGACATGCCCGCGCCACAGCAGCGTCACCCGCCCCGCGTCCGCGTCCAGGATGACGGTGTCCAATCGCATGGGCGGCTTCGCGTCCTCCGTGCCCGCCAGCTCCACGGTGACGACGGGAGGCGCCTGACCGGGCAGCGAGAAGGCCAGCCGCCCCTTCGGCGACGCCCCGGCGATGATGACCGCCTCGTCCCCCTTCAAGTACCCCGGCGCCACGAGCCCCGGCGCCGCCGCGTTGAAGAAGCGCCGGTCGAAGTCCCTGGGCAACAGCGGCTTGCGCGTCTTGCTCCACGCCTCGTCATACGTCCCCGCGTACCTCGCCCGAGGCTGCCAGTCCGGTGACGTGAAGCCGAACCCCATCGGCGTCACCCGCTGCCCCCACTCGCGCAGCGGCTCCGCCGGGTCCTCCAGGTTGGGCAACCTCAACCCCTCCTCGAAGTGCCTCGCGCTGGCGCGAAAGCCCGTGCCCACCGGGTTGCGCGGCTCGAAGGCGGGCTTCTCCTGGTCCGTCCTGTCCCACCCACCGAAGGCCCGCTCCCACAGCAAGGCCATCCGCTCGAACGGCAGCGGCTTCGTCGCCGCCACCCGCCCCAGGCTCCGGAACCACGTGCGCTCCCCCAGCACCCGCACCGCCTTCTTCAGCGGCCCCACCTGCAGCGCCACCAACACCTCCGTGTCGCCCTTGCGCTGCGCGCACCCATGGCCCAACAACACCACGTCCGTCGCCGGCTTGATGAACGCGCCCTCCACCTCGTACCGGTAGCTGGACTCCCCAGGCTCCCCCCAGGGCTCGCCCTTCCAATCCACCTTCGGCTGCTCCTCCACCAAGGTGAGTCCCGCCTCGCCCAGCCGATAGGTCGCTTTCGCCACCAGCAGGAGCAGCGGTCGCCCCTCCTCGTCGCAGAGCCCCATCCAGTCCAGGGCGAACGGCGTCTCGTTCTCGACGGTGGGATGCCCCATGGCGCGCGCGCCCCCCAGGCACGGGGCGGAAAGCCCTTGCGCCGGACAGGTATGTCACTGTAGCAGGCGCCCCCGCTTCGCGAAGGGTCCCCGTCCCAGGGAGCGCCGAGCCGCCGTCGCATGGGTTTGTTTCCGCGCCAGCAATTCCTCTCAAGGAACGTTTGAATCCCTGACGAACTCACCGTGTTTCAGGCTGGGTCGACTTCTACCGCCCGATTCTCCCTGTGAGTTTTCACCCCGCACCCAGTCTGGCCGTTTCTTGCTCATCAAGGAAAAACACGTAAATGTGCTTTACGTAAAAGGTTGTGAAATATGTCGAAACATGAATTCGTCATTTTGTATTTGAAATCCTGATTCCAGGTGTGTCACGAATATCCGGTCTTTCTACCGGAGGTAGTGCGTTTGGCTCATCGAGTCCTGAAGACGATTGGCGCGGCTTGGCTGGGAGTAGCGCTCACGGCGTGCGGCACCGTGGAGTCCACGGGAGAAGAGACGAAGGCTCCCGACTCGAAGTCGGAAGGAGACATCCAGGGCTCGCTGCGCAAGCTGCCGAGCGCGGGCGTTGCGGACGTGTACGCCGACGGCATCCCCTCCACGGTGGTGGGTGAGCTCGGCAAGGTGGAGCGCACGCTGTCCGCGCTGTCCGTGGGCCACGCGGCCTTCGCGGCGGCTCCCGCCCTGGCGAACATCGCCCCGGTGTTCCGCCTGAGCGCGGACGACATGTTCCTGAGCAAGGCCCGCACGGACGCCCAGGGCAACCAGCACCTGCGCTACAAGCAGACCAAGAACGGCCTGGAAGTGGTCGGCGGCGAGCTCATCCTGCACGTCCGCGCGGACGGCCAGGTGTACTCGGCCAACAGCTCCGCCCGCGACGGCCAGAACCTGCCCGCGGTTCCCCGCGTGGACGGCGCCCTGGCGGCGCGCGCCGCGGCGAACGCCACGGCCGGCAGCGGCATCACCACCGAGGGCGAGCCCAAGCTCGTCTACGTGCGTGACAGCAACGAGCAGCTCTTCCTCGCCTGGCAGGTGCGCGTCGTCGGCACCCAGGTGGAGGGCATGCCCCTGGCGGATGACGTGTTCGTCGACGCCCGCGGTCAGGCCGGTGTGGTGGCGCGTCACCCGCGCATCCACTCGGCGCTCAACCGCCGGGTGCACACGGCCAACAACGGCACGACGACTCCGGGCACCCTGCGCCGCAGCGAGGGCCAGGCCGCCGTCGGCGACGCCCACGTGGACATGAACTACGACCAGCTCGGGTACACGTACAACTGCTACAAGACGCTGTTCAACCGCGACTCCATCAACAACGCGGGCGCCACGCTCATCAGCACGGTGCACTACAGCCGCAACTACGTGAACGCCTACTGGGACGGCACCCAGATGGTGTACGGCGACGGCGACGGCGTGAACTCCATCGAGCTGGGCAAGGACGCGGACGTCACCGTCCACGAGCTGACCCACGCCGTGACGGAGAACGAGTCCAACCTCACGTACTCCGCCCAGTCCGGCGGTCTGAACGAGGCGATGTCGGACACCTTCTCCGCCATCTGCGAGAGCTGGGCCTCCGGCACCTGGAGCACCGCGCCCGCCATCTGGATGATTGGCGAGGACGTGTGGACGCCGGGCACGCCGAACGACGCCCTGCGCTACATGGATGACCCGAAGAAGGACGGCGCCTCGCTGGACTTCGCCTCGGACTACACCTCCAGCACGGACGTGCACTACAGCTCGGGCATCCCCAACCTGGCCTTCGCGCTGCTCTCCAAGGGTGGCCTCCACCCGCGCAACCGCTCCACCATCAACGTGCCGGCCATCGGCGTCGAGAAGGCCGGCCGCATCTGGTACAAGGCCAACACCGACATCTACACGGCCTCCACCACCTTCGCGCAGGCGAAGACCTGGACCATCCAGGCCGCCGCGGACCTCGGCTATGACCAGGCCACGCAGGACGCCGTGAAGGCCGCGTGGGAAGCGGTCGGCGTGGGCGTCACCCTGCCGCCCCAGCCGTCCACCCCGCTGACCAACGGCACGCCTGTCACGGGCCTGTCCGGCAGCACGGGCAACCAGAAGTTCTACAGCCTGGTCGTCCCGGCTGGCGCCACCGGTCTGAAGTTCACGCTCGCCGGTGGCACGGGTGACGCGGACCTGTTCGTCAAGTTCGGCTCGCAGCCCAGCAGCACCACCTACGACTGCAAGTCGGAGAGCAGCACCAACGCGGAGACGTGCACCATCACCACCGCCCAGGCGGGCACCTACCACGTGCTCATCAGCGCGTACGCCACCTACTCCGGCGCGACGCTGACGGGCTCGTTCAACACCGGGACGCCTCCCACGGGCAACGTGCTGCAGAACAACGTGCCGGTGACGGGCCTGTCGGGCGCCGCCTCCTCCGCCGCGAACTACACGATGGCGGTGCCGGCTGGCAGCGCGGTGACGTTCTCCACCAGCGGTGGCACGGGCGACGCGGACCTGTACGTCCGGTTCGGCGCGGCCCCCACCACCACCACCTACGACTGCCGTCCGTACCTGTCGGGCAACGCCGAGTCCTGCACCCGGACCAGCGCGACGGCGGGGACGTACTACGTGATGGTGCGTGGCTACTCGGCCTACACCGGCCTCACGCTGAAGGGCGTGTACTAGTCCTTCACGTCACATCGATGAGCTGAAGCAAGCACCCGGGGGCCTCGTGGAGGCCGCCCGGGTGCTGTCTTTTTGGGGGCCCTGTCTCCCGCGTTTCATGCAGGCGTGTCGGCGGGCCCGGAGGTCGGCAGCTCCACGCTGAAGGTGCTGCCCTCGCCGAGCGTGCTCTCCACGTGGAGCGTTCCCCCGAGCGCGGTGACCAGCTCCCGCACCAGGTGGAGCCCCAGTCCCAGCCCGCCATAGGCGCGCACGGAGACTGCTCGCTCGAAGCGCTCGAAGATGTGGGCGAGCCGGTCCGCGGCGATACCGATGCCCTGGTCCTGGACGCTCACGTGCACGACGTCCGCGACGGCCCAGGCCCGAAGGGTGATGGGCTTGCCCGGGCCGAACTTGAGGGCGTTGGACAGGAGGTGGACGAGCACCTGGCGCAGCCGCGCCGCGTCCCAGTGGCCCACCAGGGGCCCGCCCTCGAGGTCGAGCCCCAGTTCGCAGCCCGCGCGCTCCAGGGGTTCTTGAAGGCGGCGGGTGATGGCGTCGATGACCTCCCTCAGGTCGACGCGCGACAGGTGCAGGTCCAACCGGCCCGCCTGGAGTCGGGAGATGTCGAGCATCTCCTCCACGAGCGTGGCCAGCTTCAGGCTCTGGCTGTCGAGTGTCCGCAGGCCTCGGATGGCGACGGGCGGCAGCCCCTGGGGCGTGTGCCGCAGCAGCGTCTGCACCATGAGGCGCAGGGAGGTCAGCGGCGTGTTCAGCTCGTGGGAGGCGACGCTGAGGAACTCGTCGCGCAGGCGGATGGCGTCCTGGGATTCGCGGTAGAGGCGGGCGTTGTCGATGCTGGCGGCGACGCGGCGGGCCAGCTCCTGGGCCAGTCCCACGTCCACCTCGTTGTAGCGGCGCCCGGGTGTGTCGGAGACGAACGTGGCGACGCCCAGCGTCTTGCCTCCGGCGATGAGCGGCACGTGCATGGCGGCCCGTGAGCCCAGCTCGCGCAGGCGCTCGACGTACTCGGGGCCGTGGCCGTGCTCGTGCAACATGAAGTCGGTGACTTCCGCGCGCAGGAACGGCTGGCCCGTGCGCAGCGCGTGGATGAGGGCGGGCGGGGATGTCCAGTCGACGGGGTGGCGCTCCAGCAGCTCGCGCAGGAGGACCTCCTTCGCCGGGTCCACGTGGACCGCCACCAGCGTGCGCAGCGTGTCGCCCCGCTCGACGACGGTGAGCATGCACCAGTCCGCGAGGAAGGGGACCACCAGCCGCATCGCCTTGCCGAGCGTCTGCTCCAAATCGAGTGACTCGGCCAGCGCCAGGCCAGAGTCCGCCAGGAAGCGCAGGGCCCGCTCCGCGCGGCGGCGCTCCTGCACCTCCACGTGGAGCTGCTCGAACAGGCGGCTGTTCTCCAGGGAGATGGCGATTTGGGACGACAACGTGCGCAGCACCCCCACGCGCTCCGGGGTGAAGGCCCGGGTGGCCAGGTCGTTCTCCAGGTAGAGCACGCCCACCGTCTTGCCGTGGCGTTGGATGGGGACGGCCAGCGCGGACTTCACGGCGCGCCGGACGACGTAGGCGTCGCGGATGAAGCGGCCCTGGTGCGCGGCGTCCGCCAGCACCAGTGTCTCCCCGGTGCGGAAGGCGTGCTCCAGCAGGCTTATCGGCACCTGGCTGGCGTGGGAGAGGGGCGTGCGCTCCAGGCTGACGGGCTCGGAGATGGCGCCGACGGCGCGCACCCGGAGGGCACCGGCCTCGTCCAGGACGAGCGCGCCCCGGGTGGCGCCCGCCGCCTCGAAGCACACCGCCATCAGCTTCTCCAGGAGCCTGTCCAACACCACCTCGCCCACCAGCGTCTCCGACGCCTTGAGCAGGGTGAGTAGATCCAGCGACGCGCCGGGTGCGTCGGGGCTCGTCCGCGTGACGCCCGGCTCGCTCCACGCGCGGTCCACCAGGGACTTCAGCTCCGGGAACTCCTCCTCCAGCAGCGCCACCTTGGCCTGCGCGCCCCAGCGCGTGTAGCAGTCCAGGGCCGCGCGCAGGTGCAGCGTGGCGAAGCGCTTGTGGTGCAGGTGCTGGTGGAACCGGCCCGCCAGCTCGTTCGCCAGGGCCTCGTCCTGCAGGAAGCCCTGGGTGTGGGCGCCGTCGATGGCGCTTTCGTAGAGGCGCATGGCCTCCAGGGGTTGCCCCTCCAGGCGGGCCATCTCGGCCGCGACGAGCTGGTGCTTGTGGCGGAAGTTCTCCGGGCACGTCCGGGCCCAGGCGCCGAGCCGTCGCTGGTTGTCGTCCATCATCCCCAGCATCGAGTCCTTCTCCGCGGGCAGCCGGGTGGCGCGCGCCGCCAGCGTCAGCGACGTCAGCAGGTTGAAGTCGGCGTTGCGGAAGGAGCCCTGCGCGAAGTGCTCGTAGGGCAGGGCCTCGCGCGACATCCGCAGCGCTTCGTCGAAGTCACCCAGCACGTACGCCACCAGCAGCCTCAAGAGGGCGTGCAGGTAGACGCTGGTCTGCGCCGCCTGCCCGGAGGCGATGAAGTCCCGCTCGTTGAAGTCGTCGTCCTCCAGCCGCGCGAGCTGGTGGGTGCGGCCCTGGAGCGCGCGGATGGCCTGACGGGTGAGGGTGGACACGTCCGCTATCACCTGGACGCCCGCGCGACGGGCGAAGGACAGGCTGGTGTCGATGGAGCCCAGCACGCGCACCAGCTCCGTGCCCATGGCCAGCTCGGTGGAGACGACGGCGGAGAGCGCGTAGCTGGTGAACTGGAGGTCACCGCTGGCAAGGCCCGTCGTGACGGCGCGGCGCAGGAGCGACAGGCTGGTGCGCAGGGGCGCGCGCCAGTGATTGACGTTGAGCGTCAGCGTGATGAGGGCCCGGCACTCCTGACGCGCATCCCCCATCCGCCGCGCCAGCGCCACCGCCAGATGGCACCAGGACCAGGCCGCCGTGGGGTTGTCCTCGCTGGCGAGCATCAATCCCTGACAGGCATACACGGAAGGGGCCCAGCGCGAGTTGCCGTGCTCCAGCGTGAGCGCGAGCGCGAGCGTGTTGAGGTAGGCGAAGAGATGGGGGTCCACGAAGAAGGCGGGCGTGACGAGCTCGGACAGGAGCTGAACGCACGCCAGGTGGCGCGGGTCCTCCAGCGACGGAGCATCCAGCAGCTCCTCCACCGCGCGCCCCCGCAGCAGGTGCTCCACGCGCTCCCGCTCGGCCGCGAGCGCCTGGGCATGGCCATACTCGGGCAGCTCCAGTCCGAAGAGGAGCAGGCCCTCGCGGCCCGCGCGCAGGGCCTCCGCGTAGTGGCCGTTCATCAGCAGGGCCAGCACCTGGAGGACGTACAGGTCCACCTTGCGTGGCGCGGAGGCGGCGTGCTCGTGCGCGGTGCGGAGCAGTTCCTCGGCCAGCTTGCCGTTGCCGGACAGGTAGGCGCACTCCGCGGCCTCCTTGTGGACCTGGAATATCTGCTCGTGTCGCTGGGGCCAGTCCGCGGGAGGCAACAGGGACAGGCCGCGCGTGAGGTACACCAGCGCCGCGCCGAAGGCGGACGCCTCCTTGGCCTTGAACCCCGCGCGGAAGAGCAACTCCGCCAGCGATTGGCGCTCCAGGAAGCTGCCCAGCTTGCGCACGCCGAGCGAGAGCTGGTCCACCACCGCGAAGAGGCGCTCCTCGAGCGCGTCGCCCCGCGCTCCGCGCAGCAGCTCACGTCCCGCCGCCAGGTGAAGGGACTCGCGCTGGTCCTCGGTGAGCAGCGAGTACGCGGCCTGGCGGACGCGGTCATGCGCGAAGCGGTACGCGGCCTCGGGCGTGGTGGCGTCCTCCGTCCGGGCGTGGAGGCCCGTGGGCTCGTTCTCCGGGATGAGCAGCCCTTCGCGCAAGAGGCTCCACAGGGCGGACGCGGTGTCCTCCGCGCTCGCCTGGACGAGCGCGGACAAGAGGCCCAGCTCCACCCGGTCTCCCAGACAGGCGGCGACCTCCAGCACGTACTGCGCCCGCTCCGGCAGCCGACGGATGGCGGCGAGCATCAGCTCCACCACGTTCTCCGTCACCTCCACGCCGCGCAGCCGCTCCAGCTCCCACGTCCACGTGCCGTGCTCCAAGTCGAAGCTCAGGAGCCCCGACGCGTGGAGCAGGCGCAGCAGCCGCGTGAGGAAGAGGGGATTGCCCGCCGTCTTGGCCAGGAGCAGCTCGGCCAGGGGCGCCACCTCCGCGGGTGCGCGGCGGAAGGTGTCGGCGCACAGCGCGGTGATGGCGTCGACGTCCAGCGGCGCCAGCGCGAAGGGGTGAGAGGGAATCGCGCCCTGCTCCTCAAGTGTGGAGAGCAGGCGCGACAGCGGGTGCTCGGGGCCGACCTCGTGAGAGCGCCAGGCGCCGATGAAGAGGACGTGGAGCGAGCCGGGGTCTCCGCACAGGCTCTTGAGGAGCTGGAGCGAGCCGGGGTCCGCCCACTGGAGGTCATCCAGGAAGACGACGAGGACGTGTCGGGGCGTCGCCAGCGCCTGCACGAAGGACTGGAAGAGGAGGTGGAAGCGCGCGGAGGACTCCACCGGCCCCAGTCTGGGTGGCAGCGGCTGCGGGCCCAGCAGCTCCTCCAGCGCGGGGATGACGTCGCTGATGACGCGCGCATGGGGACCCAGGGCTCCGAGCAGACGCTGGCGCCAGATGTCGCGCGCGTCGGGGGCCTCCTCCAGCAGCTCGCGCAGCAGTCCTTGGAACGCCTGGACGAAGGCGGAGTAGGGCACGGTGCCCTGGAGCTGATTGAACTTGCCGGTGAGCAGGCGGTCGCCGTGCGCCGCGTCGCGCGCCAGCTCGTGGACCAGCGCGGACTTTCCGATGCCCGCCGCGCCCGACAGCAGCAGGAGTTCGCTGGTGCCCTGGCGCACCCGCTCTCGCGCCGCGCGCAACTCCACCTGCTGGGGCGCGCGGCCATACAGCCGCTCCGGGAAGGTGAGCTGACGGGCCAGGTCCAGCCGCCCCAGCTCGAAGTCACCCGACAGGCCCGCGCCATGGCGACGGCGGACCTCCTGGAGGTCCGCGAGGAGGGAGTCGGCGCTCTGGTAGCGCTCCTCGGGCATCTTCGCGAGCAGCTTGAGGACGATGTTGGAGACGACGGGCGGGACGGCGGGGTTGGCGAACGCGGGAGGCACGGGCGGCCGGGCCAGGTGCGCATGGACCAGCTCCACGGGGTCCGCGGACATGAAGGGCGGCTGGCCGGTGAGCAGCTCGTAGAACGTCGCGCCCAGCGAGTAGAGGTCGGCGCGGTGGTCGATGAGGCGGTTCATCCGCCCCGTCTGCTCCGGGGCGATGTAGGGCAGGGCCCACTGAAGCTCGCCCGGCATGTCCCCGGAAGGCGTGAGCCCGGAGACGCGCGTGGCCAGGTCGAAGTCGATGAGCGTGAGGTGATGGCCGGAGGCGCTCATCACCAGGTTGGTGGGGTTGAGGTCGCGGTGGATGACGTGCTGCTGGTGCAGGCGGGAGAGGATGCCTCCGAGCTGGAGCGCCAGCTCCATGAAGACCTCCACCCCCACCGGCTTGCGCCGCAGCCACTCCTGCAGGTTGTGGGGACCCGCGTCCTCCAGCATCAGGGCGAGCGGTTGTGAGGGCTCTTCGACGAGCGAGACGACGCGGGAGATGTCGGGCACCACGTCGCGCAGCTCGCGCAGGAGCGCCTCTTCATGGCGCAGCATGGGCGCGGTGCCGGCGGCGAGCGGCCCCCGGCGAATCTGCTTGATGACCAGGGGCTTGCCGTCCTGCCCCCACGTCCGCAGGACGACGTACCGACGTCCGCGATGGATTTCCTGAAGCCCTTCGGTGCCCGGCGCCTGCCACATCGCGTCCTCGCCGTGAAAACCCTCCGTCCGGCGCCACGCGTCCGGGCCCGAGCGGCCCCGCCACGCGCGGCTCGCCGCTGTCTTCACGATTTGGACGGAGGGGCTTCAAGGCACGCGCGATGACGTGCGGCCCGGCGAGGCCTCGCACGGCTCGCCGGGGGTGCTCAGCTCACGCGCCGCAGCTCCGGCAGGTCCTCGGGCCGCAGCGCCCAGATGGGCGCGGGCGGCAGCGCGGAGAGGAATCCCGTCTGCACCGCGGGGAAGCCATCCACCTGCGCCGCGTCGGGGAAGAGCGTCCCCGCGCGCACCAGACTGCCCGCGCCCACCACGCAGCCCCGGCCCAGGCGGCTGCGGTCACAGAGGATGGCACCCGGCTCCACCACCGTCCCCGCGCCCACGAAGCAGGCGTGCACCAGACAGCCCGGCCCGATGAAGACTCCGTCCTCGATGACGAGCGAGCCGCCCGGCTGCAGGTGCACCACCGCGTTGGCGTGGATGCGCACGCCCGCGCCGATGCGCAGCGGGACATGGGACTCGCCCACGATTCTCACGCCGGGGCCGATGATGGCGCCCGGGCCGATGAGCACGTCGCCCGTCACCTCGCAGGAGGAGAACAAGGTGGCGCTGGGGTGGACGAGCGGGTGCTTGTCCCGGAAGGAATACAACTGACCCATGGGGGCGTCCTCGGCGCGATCTCTCGCGAAGAAGGGAGTGAGGGGTTGTTCGGGCAGCGTGAGCGTGCCGCCGCGTGCCGTGCGCAGGCGCTCCATGTCCCCGGTGTCGACGCGACGCACGACGCGAGCGGGCCGCCCCACGACGACGGAATCGGAGGGAACCCACATGCCGGCGGGCACCAGCGTGCCGTCCGCCACCAGGCAGCGGTCTCCCAACTGCGCGCCGGGCATGAGGATGGCGCCCGCGCCCACGTCGCACAGGTGGCCCGCGGACGCGCCGAGCAGGAGGCTCCGAGGGCCCAGCGCCGTCTTCTCCCCCACCGCGACGGGGAGTCGGGCCGAGCCGATGACCACGGCGTTCTCGCGCACGGAGGAGCCCGCGCCCAGTTGAACCGCGCCTTCCGGAGAGCACACCACCGCGCCTTGGGCGACGTGCACCCCCGGTCCCAGGTGCACGCGTCCCAGTACGCGCGCACTGCTGGCCAGACGGAAATGCGCGGCACCCTGGCTGGGTTCGGAGGGGGCCGTCACACGCGAGAAGCTCGTCACCATGAGTGAGCGCAAGCTACACCCCGGTCCGCGACAGAAGGACGGCCCGGCGGCGCTGGATGGATGTTGGAGGCAGGACGGCAAGCCCCCGGGTGCTCCGTCTGGGGTACGGGGCGGAGGGAGTCCACGCACGTCTGCCCGGGCATGAGGTACAGGCGCACACCTGCTCGGTTGCTCCATGGACCGCGCGCGCCTCGCCAGTCTCCCAGGTCAGCCGCTGGCGCGGGCCCGCGTCCTGGACGGAGCGGCGGCTACCTGCCAGAAGGGCGCGGGTTCCGGGGCGGCTTTGGAGGCTGGAAATGTCGGAGGTGGAAGTGCCGTCGTCGTCGGGGCCCGCCGTGGGATTCTGGGCATCGCTGAAGGAAGCCATGCACGGCACGGAGCGGGACCTCACGGGCCTGCCGGTGAAGCGCGCCATCTTCCTGCTCGCGGTCCCCATGGTGCTGGAGATGGTGATGGAGTCCATCTTCGCCGTGGTGGACGTCTTCTTCGTCGGGCGGCTGGGCGCGGATGCCGTCGCGACGGTGGGCCTGACGGAGTCGCTGCTCACCATCATCTACGCCGCCGCGGCGGGGCTGAGCATCGGCGCCACCGCGCTGGTGTCGCGCCGCATCGGTGAGAAGGACCCGGAGCGCGCCGCGCGCACGGCGGTGCAGGCGATAGGCCTGGGGGCGCTGCTGGCCATTCCCATCTCGGTGGCGGGCGTCGTCTTCGCCCGGCCGCTGATGGGGCTGATGGGCGGCTCGCCGTGGGTGCTGGAGCAGGGCGTGCGCTACACGCAGGTGATGCTCGGTGGCATGGGCAGCGTGCTGCTCCTGTTCCTCATCAACGCCATCTTCCGGGGCGCGGGCGATGCGGCCATCGCCATGCGGGTGCTGTGGCTGGCCAACGCCATCAACATCGTCCTGGCGCCCATGCTCATCTTCGGCGTGGGGCCCTTCCCCGAGCTGGGCGTCATGGGGGCCGCGGTCGCCACGACGTTCGGCCGCGGCTGTGGCGTGCTGTACCAGCTCTACCGGCTGGCGCGCGGCAGCGGGCGGCTCCAGGTGCGCCGCGAGCACCTGCGGCTGGAGCCGGGGACGATGCTGGCGATGCTGCGGCTGTCTGGCGCGGGCACGGCGCAGTCGCTGGTGAACACCTCGAGCTGGGTGGTGCTGGCGCGCATCGTCGCGACGTTCGGCAGCGCGGCGGTGGCGGGCTACACCATCGCCATGCGCATCGTCCTCTTCGCGCTGTTGCCCTCATGGGGCCTGGCCAACGCGGCGGCCACGCTGGTGGGGCAGAGCCTGGGCGCGAAGCAGCCGGAGCGCGGCGAGCGCGCGGTGTGGACGGCGGGCGCCATCAACGCCGTCTTCCTGGGCTCGCTGGGCGTGTTGTTCTTCGTGTTCGCCCAACCGCTGACAAGCAGCTTCTCGCCCGACGCGGCGGTGGTGGACCACGCGTCGCATGCGCTGCGCATCATCAGCACGGGCTTCCTCTTCTACGCCTTCGGCATGGTGCTGACGCAGTCCTTCAACGGCGCCGGTGACACCGCCACGCCCACCCTCATCAACATCTTCTGCTTCTGGATGTTGGAATTGCCGCTGGCGTGGGCGCTGTCGGGGCCCGGAGGGATGGGGCCCTCGGGCGTCTTCCTGGCCCTCACGGTGGCCTTCTCCGTGCTGGCCATCGTCTCCGCCGTGCTCTTCCGGCGGGGCACCTGGAAGCTCCGTCAGGTGTAGCGAAAGCTCCCGGGCGCGCGCGGCTCAGGTGCAGTGCGCGCCACCTGGCTCAGGGGCAGTAGGGGCAGGACGGCATGCCCGGATTGTCCGCCTCGAACTGCGCGTACACGCGGCAGTTGTCATTGCGCTTCCCCGAATCGCCCTGGCAGCCGTAGTGGTACGCGGCCTGACAGAAGGCGGAGGACTGCGGGTCCGTCGCCGGGCCCGAGTACGGGCGGGTGCACGCGTTCGACGTACCGCCGCATTCGTCGGGGTCGTCCTTCAGCTCCGAGTACGCGCACGCGCTGCCTTCACCATAGGAGGTGCAGGTGCTGTCGGACGGGCACCACTTGCAGGCATTGGCGACGTACTCGCTCGCGCAGGGGCCACAGGTGGAAATCTCGGCACAGGCATCCTCCTCGGTGCAGGCGGACAGGCCGAGGGACAACGCGAGGAGCGCGAGCAGGGTGGCGAGACGTGACACGGGGACTCCGAGTACCGGGGGGCCCTGGATTTTTGTCGGAGCCTCTCCTCCAGGCAATGAGTCCGGAATCATCCCCGCCGCTTCGCGCAAGGACTCTCGAACTCTCAGCCGACGGAGAACAGGCGCGCCTTGCGCAGTTGGACTTTGAGTGTCTGGCCCGGCCGCACTTCGAGTGGCGGCGCCACCACGCGCAGCAGGGTGCCGTCGACGGGGAAGCGGTACTCAGCGGCGTGTCCGAGGAACAGGCGAGCGGACAGGGGCAGCGAGGTCCCCTGCTCGCCCAGGGTCAGGTCCTCGGGGCGGACGACGAGGGTGGCGGGCCCAGGGCGAGCGAGCGTGTCGGCCGGGAGCTGGAACACGGTGCCGCTCTGGGCGGTGTGAAAGGCGCCCTCGCGCACCTCGCCGGTGAGGACATTCGCGCCGCCGACGAAGCCCGCGACGAAGGGCGTGGCGGGCTCGCGGTACAGCGTCTCGGGCGCGTCCACCTGCTCGAGCACGCCCTGGTTCATCACCGCGATGCGGTCCGACAGCGCGAGCGCCTCGCCCTGGTCATGCGTGACGAAGACGAGCGTGGTGCCCAGTCGCGCGCGCAGGGCCGCCAGCTCCGCGCGCAGCTCCTCGCGCAGCGCCGCGTCCAGGTTGGAGAGCGGCTCGTCCAGGAGCAGCACGCGGGGGCTGGCGACGAGCGCGCGCGCCAGGGCCACGCGCTGGAGCTGTCCGCCCGACAGTTCGTGGGGCCTGCGCGTCGCGAGCGCCTCCATGCGGACCTGGCGCAGGGCCTCGCGCACCTTGGTGGCCACCTCCGACTTCGGCATGCGCCGCAAGCTCAGCGGATAGGCCACGTTCTCCTCCACCGAGCGGTGGGGCCAGACGGCATAGCCCTGGAACACCATGCCCAGGCCGCGCCGCTCGGGCGGCACGCGCACGCCGGGCCCCGCCACCGTCTCTCCGCCGATGCGGATGACGCCCGTGTCGGGGTGCTCCAGGCCCGCGAGCATCCGCAGCGTCGTCGTCTTGCCGCAACCGGACGGGCCCAGCAGCGAGACGAGCTCGCCGTCGCGGACCTCCAGGCTCAGGCCGCGCACCACGGGCGTGGCGCCGTAGGACTTGAACAACCCCTCCAACGAAATCGCCGCCATCACCGAACCTCCGCCGCGCGCCGGGCCACCAGCGCGAGCACCGCCTGCCCCAGCACCACCAGCGCCACGAAGGCACACGCGAGCACCGCCGCCGCCGCCGGGTCCGCGTAGCTCTGCAAGTCGAACAGCAGCTTGCCCAGCACCTCCGAGCCCGCGGGCACCAGCAGCACGGACATGGTGATTTCCGTCGCGCACGACAGGAAGGCCAGGATGAAGGCCACCGTGAGCGCGGGCCGCAGGAGCGGCAGCGGCACGTCGACGAAGGCCCGCAGCGGCCCCGCGCCGCTGATGCGCGCCGCCTCCGTCAACGACGGGTCCAACTGCGCCAGCGCCTCCGAGCTGTTGCGCGTCCCCAGCGCCAGGTACTTCGCCGCATAGGCGATGAGCAGCAGCCACGGCGTGTGCGCCAGCGCCAGCACGAAGGCCACCTTGTCCAACAGGATGAAGCGCCAGTCGCGCGAGAAGGCGAGCAGCAGCGCCAGGGCCAGCACCGTGCCCGGCACCGCGTAGGGCCAGACAGCGATGGCCTCCACGCCGGCACCCAGGCGATGGAAGGCGCGCTGGAGCAGCGCCGCCGCCAGTCCCAGGCCACAGACGAGGGTGCCTGCACCGGCGGCGAGCAGGAGACTCAGCCCGGTGGCGCGCAGGGTGCGCGGCTCCAGCAACACGCCGGACCAGTGCGAGAGCGTCAATTCCTCCCACGTGAGGCTCGCGCCGAAGCTGCGCTGGAGCGACGTGAGCAGGATGGCGGCCAGGGGCAGCAGCACCAGCAGCACGCAGGTGCCCGCCACGCCTCCGGTGACCCAGGCGCGCGCGCGGCCCAGGGTGAGCGGGCGCGAGGCCAGTCCCTTGCCGGTGCTCAATCGCACGCGGCCGGAGCGGCCCAGGGCCCACGTCGCCAGCAGCGACAGCGGCGTGAGCAGGAGCAGCGCGAGCGCGAGCGCGGAGGCTCGGCCCAGGCCCTCGTCGCCGAGCAGGACGAGCTCATAGATGCGCGTGGTGAGCACGCGTGTGGGCGGAGACGCCGACACGCCCAGCAGGTACGGCACGCCGAAGGAGGACGCCGCCATCAGGAACACCATCACCGCGCCGGACAGGAGCGACGGGAGCACCAGCGGCACCGTCGTCGTCAGCAGGGCCCGCGCGGGCGAGGCGCCGCACACGCGCGCAGCCTCCTCCAGCGCCGGGTCCACGCGTCGCAGCGCCGCGGCGCCGGCCAGCAACACCAGCGGCAGGCCGGACAGTCCTTCCACGAAGGCGATGCCCACCGGGCCATGGATGTCGAGCGTGCCTTCTCCCAGGAGCCGGTTGAGATAGCCCGCGCGGGGACTGGCCAATGACAGCCAGCCCATGCCCCAGATGAACGCGGGAATCGCGGAGGGCAGGGTGAAGAGCACGGTGAAGGCGCCGCGCAGTGGCAGGTCCGTGCGGAACAGCAACAGCGACAGGGGCATGCCCAGAGCGAGCGCGAGCACCGCCGCGCCTCCGGAGATGGCCAGCGTGTTGCCCAGCGCGCCCGCCTCCGACGCCAGCCACTCCCAGCCCAACGCGCCCGGTGCCCCCGCGCCCCGCGCGAGCAGCAGCACCACCGGGCCCACCGCGAAGAGGACCAGGGGCAGAAGCCACGCGAACAACCCGAGCCACCGCGCTGACGTGTTCATCGCGAGAAGGCCCGGCTGAAGGCTTCCTTGATGGCGCCGCCGCGCGTAAGGCCCTCTTCCATCAGCGCGGGCGTCCACGGCTGTGTGCGCGTCAGCAGGGTGTCCACGCCGGGCTCTCCACCCGGGCCCGGGAGTCGGGGGTCCACCGCGTGCATGTCCCCCTTCTCGACGATGAGGCGCTGGCCCTCCGGAGATAGCAGCACGTCCACCACCGCTTTCGCGGCCACGGGGTTGGGCGTCGTCGCGAAGAGGGCCACCGGCCCGGGGATGAGGACGGCGCCGTCCGTGGGCCAGACCACGCGAATCCGGCTGCCGCGCGAACGGGCCGTCAGCGCGTTCTCCAGCAGCAGCACGCCCGCGTCCGCCTCGCCGCTCTCCACCTTCTGGAGCACCGCCGCGTTGCCTCCCGCGACGATGGCGCCGCGCTCGCGCAGGCCGGTGAAGTACCCCTCGCCATACTTCGTCCGACAGAACACCGCCCACGTGAAGGCCGTGCCCGACGTGAGCGGGTCGCCGATGGCCACGCGCCCCGTCCACGTCCCATCCACCAGCGCCGCGAACGACGTGGGCGGCGGTGGCGAGTCCTCGCGGTGCACCAGCACCATGGTGGACACGCGGATGGAGGCGTGGCGCGCGTCCAAATCCAACAGCGAGCGCGGGACGCGCAGCACGTGGGGCGAGGCGTAGGGCAGGAAGGCGCCCTCGCGCGCGAGTCGCTCGACGAAGAACGGGTCCGACGCGGAGAGGATGTCGGCGCGCACGGCACCCGCGGCGCGCTCGGCCTCCAGTCGGCTGGCCACCTTCTCGCTGCCGGCCTGGTACCAGCGCACGGTGACGCCGGGGAGCTGCTTCTTCAGCAGCGGCTCCAGCGCGTCCAGCACGTGCTGGTACATGGACGTGTAGACCCAGACCTCGCCGGACGGTGTGCCCTCATGGGAGAGGGTGGCGCCGGAGGAGGGCGCGGCGGACTCGATGCGACACGAGGAGAGCACGGCCAGCGTGAAGACGAGGCCGGCCGCTCGGGCCAGGGCGGGAAGGGACATGCGCCCGGGATTATGCGGCACGGCCGGCGAAAGTCGCCGTCCGCTCGGGAGGCATCCCAAAAGGAAAGCCCCCTCCGCGCCGGGCTGGCACGGAAGGGGCTGTCCGTCGACATGCGTCCCGCGTCTACTTGCAGGTGCGAGGCGGCATGGCGTCAATCCAGTCGGCGATGAGCTGCGAGCCCGCGTCATGGCGCAGGGCCCGGCCAATCTCCGGCATCATCTTCCCCGACTCCTCGGTGTCCATGCGGTACCAGAGGATGGACGTGGAGTGGTCTCCGGGGACGATGTCGAACTCACCGCCCACGCCGCTGCCCGCGGAGCCCGGCCGCTTGCAGTGGCCCAGGCTGAACTCGTCCGTCGTCTTGATGTCCAGGAACAGCCGGCTGGTGATGCCGGGCTGCGCCTTCGGGTTGTGGCAATGCGCGCAGTTGATGTCCAGATACGTGCGCGCACGGATTTCCAGGCTCGCCTCGTCCACGTTGAACGCATCCGGCGCGCGAGGAACCTGAATCGCGGGAGGCAACCCCGTCAGCTTCCCGAGGTCCGCCAGGTGCTGGAGCTGGTTCAGGGTCTGTCCCCCATAGACGTGGTCCCGGTTGAGATACCGGGCCTTCACGCCGATGGGCAGCAACTGCTGGTTGTCCTGCTCGTCCACCACGTGGTGGCACTTCTGGCACTGGTTGCGCTGAGGCACCAGGTAGTCGAACTTCTTCGCCACGCCCTCGGCGTCGATGAACTCGAAGTTCTTGAACACCTTGCCGCCCACGGCCTTGTCAGCCTCCGTCAGCGCGTCATTCCAGACGTAGGGATACGCCTCCCAGCCGCCCGGCTGCCGCACCAGGATGCGCGTCTCCAGGGGGCGCACGTTCTTGTCCGGCTCCCGGAAGTCGGCGGGGAACGCGAACGTCTTGGTGATGATGGTCCCCACCGGCAAATCCAACACGTCGGACGCCGAGTACGCCGCCGTCTTGCCCGCGGGCACGTACAGCGTGCGGGACTTCAGCGAGTAGTCGGAGAACAGCGGCGTGGTCAGCTCGTACGGGACGTTGCCCGCCACGGGCTGGAAGTCGCCCGTCGCCGGAGTCCCCGTGAAGAGGCCCAGCTCCGACAGCTTGTTGGGGATGGTGACGGTGCCCTCGGGCTGCCCGGCATCGGGCGTTCCCGCGTCCGTCCCCGCATCCACTCCGGCGTCGGGTTCACCCGCGTCCGGCCCCGCGTCGGGCGTGGACGGAGTGCCGGAGTCACCCGCATCAGGGGTGCCGCTGTCCACCGGCGTGGGGTTTCCCGAGTCCGGAGTGCCATCGGCTCCAGGCGGGTCGTCCCCACCCGAGCAGGCGGCCACCGCCGCGGCGAGCAGCACCGCGGCGAGGCCCAGGCGAGTCATGTACGGCGCGCGCATGGCGAGTCAGTCCTTGAACCGCCGCTCAGGGAAGCGCCAGCGCGGGGCTGAAGCCCGTGCAGTTGAACGGCACCGCGCCCTGGTCGTAGCGGCGCGTCTCCGCCCAGGCACCCGCCACGTCGGGCTCCGCCGACATGAGCTTGGCCGTCACGGCCTGCAGGTCCAGGTCCACGATGGACGCCTTCGTGGTCGCCGGCACCGTGTTGTTGACGAAGCACAGGCGCACGCCGTTGGCCACCGCCTCGTTGCGCGGCGCCGGGTCGATGCCATCCCACAGCACGTGCTCCACGCGGTCCACGCCGTGCGCGGCCTTGCCGTAGGCATACACGCCCGTCACCAGCGCGCCCAGCGGGCGACGCGCCGGGTCCGGCGTGCCGTTGTCCACGCTGGTGCCGCTGCCGCCCGTGAAGGTGTTGCCGTGGACGTACACGTCCGCGCTGGCGAAGTTGTAGAAGCCCGCCGCCCACAGGACGGGGTTGGGCTCGATGGCGAAGCCGCTGAGCACCGCGATGTCCACCGTGTTGTTGTCACCCCACGTGTTGCCCACGAACTCCACCCGGCGCGACGCCAGGATGAACGTGCCCGTGCCCGCCGGCACCTGCGACACCGTGCTGCTGCTCGCCGTCACCGAAGCGAAGTTGGGGCGGTTGTTGCCGGTGATGATGTTCTTGGTGATGAGGATGTCGGTGCCCTTGATGGGGTTGCCCGGCAAATCGAACACCACCAGGCCCGTGGTGTTGTCGATGGCCGTGTTGCCCTCCACGTAGGCGAACTTCGTGTTCTCGATTTCGATGCCCGCCACGTTCTTCTTCGCGATGTTGCGGCGGACGATGGTGTAGCGCGTCTGGCCCACGTAGATGCCGGCGTCGGCCGCGTTGTACGCCTCGCTGTCCTCGATGAGCACGTAGCGCGACTTCACCGGGTAGATGCCGTACTTGCCGTTGTTCTCGTTGTTCTCCTGCGCCCACTCCGTGCGGATGCGCTGGATGAACACGTTGGCGGAGTTCTCCACGCGCAGCGCGTCCTTCTTCGCGTTCCACAGCGCCAGGTCGCGCACGGTGAACAGCTTGCCAATCACGTCCAGGCCGTTGGTGTTGGAGGCCGCGTTGGAGAAGTCCAGCACGGTGCTGGCGGTGCCACCGGTGCCCTCACCCTGCGCGCCACGGCCCGCGCCGGCGATGGTGATGCCGTCCTGACGGATGGTCACCGCGTTGTCGAAGTGGAACGTGCCCGCGCCCAGTTGAATCGTGGTGCAGGGCGCCAGGTCATTGACCGCGTTCTGCAGCGCCTGCTCCTGACCCGGAGCGAAAGTCACCGTCGTCCGCTGTGCGTCGGTACACGAGAACTCCACGGGGTACCGGGTAACTGCGTCCGGCGTGCCTGAATCCGGCGTGCCCGAATCCGGCGTGCCCGAATCCGGCGTGCCGGGACCCTCGCCCGTATCCGGGTGGGGGCTCGCGAACGCCCGGTCATCGTCTTCGTCAGAGCATGCGGGAATGGCGAGCAGACTCAGCGCGGCGACGAGCACGGCACGTGACAGACGCGAAAGCGGCAGACGGTTCATCAGGCTTCCTCCTGCGGTAATGCGCGCCCCGTTCGACTCTGACGAGTGCGAAGCTGTGAAGCGCGGCGAGGGATGCGCGAATCCTCGTCTCCACGAGGTCCGACCTCAAGGGTTCGGTGAGGAATTCCTCCACGCCTGGGTTTCGTGACGCAGTGCGATGTGCGAAGGAATGACGACTGTATTTTTCGCGGGTGAGGAGACGCGTCCCACGTGCTGCCCTACTTCCCCTTCGAGCAGGACGCCTATGCGATGGCACTTGGAGTACGCGCCCTGCGGGCAGGTGAAACACTCATCGAAATAGACGCGCTGCATTATGAGGCTGAGCTGGCGTTGAAGGCGTCGCTGCTGCGCGAGGATCTCCCCTCGCGCTTCCAGGCATTGCCAGGCACCCAGCCGCTCCAATGGGAGGTTTTGCGGCTCTTGCTGACGCGGATGGCGGGAGAGTCGCCGGGACACTTCACGCGGCTCGAAGGCGAGGACGGGCGCTGGCACTGGCGCAACGGGGTGCTCGGCACGGAGGAGACCTTGCTGCCGGGGGACGCGGACAGCCTTTCCCTGGCGCCCTTGGACTGGGTGGGCCGACAGGTGCAGGAGGACCTGCTCGTGCTGGACGGCACGCGCGAGGGCTTTCCGCTGGTGGCCGGTCAGCTCTGCTTTCCCTCCGGCTGGAGCCTGGACGAGAAGCTCGGTCGGTCCTTGCTGGAGGTGCACGCCCCGGTGCCGCGCTTCGCCGAGCAGGTGGGGGCCGCCACGCTGCGGTTGATGGACGGCCTCAAGCCGGGGCGCACCGTCACCCGCTGCAACTGGGCCGTCACCGTCACGGACCGGCTGTGCATGGAGCCGCGCGCGCGGGGCGAGTGGCTGCACCTCTTCGAGGGCCTCACCCCCCAGAACGCCGGGGAGCGCTGCTTCCTGCGCCTGGAGCGCCAGACGCTCAGCCGCCTGCCGGAGTCCGGCGCCATCCTCTTCACCATCCACACGTACCTGGCCCCCGTGGCCGGCGAGGTGCCCACGCCCGAGCGCCGCCGCCAACTGGCCCAGGTGCTGCGCACCGTCCCGGACGACATGAGCGGCTACAAGCGCCTGGGCCCCCTGCGTGAGCCGCTGCTGGCCTGGCTGGAGACTCCTTGGCCCTCGAAGGACTCCTCCGAGTCACCCTGAGTCCCAGTCATGAAGGGCGCTGGGTGGAGAAATATCCCACCTGATTGAAACGGGTCCCAAAGTCAGGCGTCGTCGCGAGTGTCGCGGAGCAGATGGACGCGCGTTTCTGTAGTAAGTCGCCCCTCCGGGAAGTGTGACTGGCAGCGGGTTCGCTGCCGCTGCAAGCCAAGGAAGGGCAAACACATGCGGAAGATGTGTCTGGTTGCGATGATGCTGAGCCTGGGGGCGTGCCAGCCTCAGGGCGCGAAGGACGGCAGTGCCACGACGACGGCGACGGGCGCGGCGGGCAATGCCGCCAATCCTCAGAGCGAGGACCAGAAGACGCTGTACGCGCTCGGCCTGTCCATCGGCAAGAGCATCAGCGTGTTCGACATGACTCCCGAGGAGCTGGAGTACGTGAAGGCCGGCCTCACCGCGCAGGTCAAGGGCGACAAGCCCGCGGTGGAGCTGGAGACGTACGGGCCGAAGCTGCAGGAGCTGGCGCGCGCGCGCAGCACGCAGAAGGCCGAGAAGGAGAAGGAGACCTCCAAGAAGTTCCTGGAGGACGCCGCCAAGGAGCCCGGCGCCACGAAGACGGAGTCCGGCCTGGTCTTCAAGGAGCTGACCCCGGGCACGGGTGACTCTCCGAAGGCCACGGACATCGTGAAGGTTCACTACAAGGGCACGCTGCCCAACGGCACGGAGTTCGACAGCTCCTACAAGCGTGGCGAGCCCACGCAGTTCCCCCTCCAGGGCGTCATCAAGTGCTGGACGGAGGGCGTGCAGAAGATGAAGGTCGGCGGCAAGGCCAAGCTGGTGTGCCCGTCCGACATCGCCTACGGCGACCGCGGCGCGCCCCCGAACATCCCGGGCGGTTCGGCCCTGGTGTTCGAGGTGGAGCTCCTGGAGATCGTCAAGCCGCCCGAGGCGGCTCCCGCGGGTGCCCCGGGTGCGCCGGGCGCTCCCGCGACGCCTCCGTCGGCCGCGCAGAAGAAGTAGTCCTCCCCGGCTCCTCTTGAAGGAGCGGGAGACACGAGGGCTGGCTGGGGGAATCCCTTGCCAGCCCTCTTCGTTTGGGGCGCGCGAAGCACCACCGGAGGAGGAGACACGATGCACCGTCACCTGTTGCTGCTGGGCGCGTTGTTGCTGGTGGGAGGCTGCACGCGGGGCAAGCCCCGGGAGGTGCTGCGCGAGCCGTCACCCACGGGCGCGGTCTCCGAGGCCGAGTTCAAGGCGATGCACACCCTGCGCGAGGACGCGCCGCCGGAGCTCAAGGGCCAGGAGGTGGAGGTGGCCGGGACGAAGGCGTACCTGAGCCTGCCCCCTGGCGCGAAGGCGCCGCTGCCCGCCGTGCTGCTCATCCACGAGTGGTGGGGCCTGAATCCTCACATCAAGCACTGGGCGGACCGGCTGGCGGCCAACGGCTACGCGGCGCTCGCGGTGGACCTGTATGGGGGCAAGGTGGCCACCACGCCGGACGAGGCGATGGCGCTGCTCAAGGCGGTGGACCCGGCGCGCGCGACGCAGGTGTTGAAGGCGGCGTATGGGTTGCTCCAGGACGATGCGCGAGTGCGCGCGACGCGCACGGGGAGCCTGGGCTGGTGCTTCGGTGGCACCTGGTCGCTGCGGGCGGCCATGGCGCTTCCGGAGCTGGACGCGGCGGTCATGTACTACGGCCATCCGGTGACGGACCCCCAGGAGCTGGCCTCCATCCGGGCGCCGCTGTTGGGCATCTTCGGGACGAAGGACGCGTCGATTCCGCCGGAGACGGTGCAGGAGTTCCGGGAGGCGCTGAACGCGGCGGGGGTGCGCCACCGCATCATCGAGCTGGAGGGCGAGCATGCGTTCGCCAACCCCTCTGGCCAGCGCTACGACGAGCGCGCGGCGGCGATGGCCTGGGCGGAGACGTCGATGTTCCTGGAGCACCACCTGAAGCGCTGAGCGGGTGCGCGAGGTGTCCGACGGTCCACACGTGCGCTCGCGAGCGTGACGCGGTGTTGCTCCTGGGCTCCAGGTCGGCTTGAACGCAAGGCACGGCTTCGGGAGGTGCGGTTGTCGAGGATTGGCGTGAGTGTCGCGGTGTCTCTGGGCCTGTTGCTCGCCGGAAGCGTGGCCCTGGCGGGAGCGCCCGCCGTGGACGATGTGCCGCCGCCCTTCGCGGGAGTGTGGCGTCGGCCCGACGGCGGACTGGTGCGGGTGGGGAAGGATTCGTCGTCGGCCTTCCTGATGGACTTCAGCTCGCGGCGGCGCTGGCGGCTGGAGCCTCGGGGTGAAGGCCTGTGGTCGCTGGAGGGCAGTCGGCCCGCGGCGCTGGCCTGGTGGCGAGCCCCCACGTTGACGTTGAGCGGGGTGGCGCCGGGCGCGCTCGTGCTGGAGCCGGTGCCGGTGCGCACGGAGGAGCTCACGCTGCGCGCGGCGGGCGACGTCACCTTGTCAGCCACGCTGTGGCTGCCGACGGGAGAAGCGCCGCGCTACGCGGTGGCGTTGTTGCACGAGGCTGGGCAGGGCACGCGCGAGTCGCTGGAGCCCTATCCGGCGTTCCTCGTCGAGCAGGGGCTCGCGGTGCTCACGTTCGATGCGCGCGGCACGGGGCGCTCCACGGGGGACAGTCAGCCGTGGGTGTCCGGGGTGCGGGAGCTGGCGGACGACGGGGTGGTGGCGGCGCGGGCGCTGCGCGAGCGGGTGGCACCGGGCGGCGCGGTGGGGTTGATGGGCTTTGGCCAGGGCGCGTGGACGGCGGTGAACGCGGCGGCGCGCGCGCCGGAGGACGTGGGCTTCCTGGTGCTGGTGTCCGGAGGGGGCGGGGTGGTGTGGAAGCAGGAGCAGCACCGCATGCGCAACGACGGCCGGCGCCGAGGGCTCACCGGGCCGGAGCTGGTGGACCTGACGGAGTTCCTGGACGTGTTCTACGACGCGCGCCTGTACACGGATGAAGGGCAGGCGCGTGCGCTGAAGACGCTCGACTTCCAGTTGCAGCGGGCCAAGCGCAAGCGCTGGTACGCGGTGACGGCGCTGCCGCCCTTCAAGGGCCTGCCGGTGGAGCGCTTCCTGGAGGTGCAGCGCAAGGTGTGGCGCAACGTGCTGTCGTACGACTCGGCGGAGGACCTGGGCCGCGTGCGAGGGCCGGTGCTCGCGCTCCTGGGCGAGCGTGATGAGACGACGCCCGCGGCGCTCACGGCGCGGGCGCTGAATCGCGGGCTGAAGCTGCGGCCCGGAGCGCCCGGCCGCGCGTTGGTGAAGGTGATTCCGCGCGCGGACCACTGGCTCGCGGAGCCGGCGCGGGAGGACCAGCCCGGGGTGGAGGTGGTGACGAGCGATGCGCTCGACACCCTCTCCGCGTGGCTGCGCGCGCTGGAGCGCTGAAGGCGCTCAGTACGGCCGCTCGCCCACGTAGTTGCCTGGGGGCGCGTAGTTGCAGACCCAGAGCTGCCACGTGGGGAACTGGCTACCCCACGGGGAGTTCGTCGTGCACACCTGCGTGGCGCAACCCACGCGCTTCGTGTCGCGCCACACCACCTGCGTGTAGTGGCCGCACATCTTGCCGCTCGTGCACGAGTTGTTGGCGTAGTTGTAGTCGGACGCCTCGCTGCTCCAGCCCTGCACCACGGCCCGGGTGGTCAGCGCGTTTGGCGTGGCGGCGGTGAGATTCTCCCCGTAGTTGCCGCGTCCGGCGTTGTGCTCGAACTTGCACCTGGCCGCGTAGTTCCGCGCGACGGTTTCCGCGGCTGTGTCCCAGGTGAGCGGGGACAGCGCGGGGCTCGGCGTGGGCTGCGCCGAAGCGCGGGTGGCGTTGTGTCCCGCGAGCATGTCCTGGGCGAACTGCGACAGCGTGTCGGAGCCAGAGTCCGGTGTACCCGAGCCGGAGTCAGGTGTGCCTGAGCCTGAGTCCGGAGTCCCAGAGCCAGAGTCCGGTGTACCCGAGCCGGAGTCCGGAGTGCCGGAGCCCGAGTCAGGCGTACCGGAGTCGCCTGTGTCCGGACCGTCATCGGCGGGGTCATCCGAGCCGCAGCCGGCACCGGTGGCGAGCCAGGCCGCGAGGAGACCGCAGGTCAGCAGGGGTCGGACGAAGGAGCGGTTCATGGCGCGGATTATCCGCCGCGCCCGGCGCGACGGAAAGGGTGCGCGAGCGGAGTACCCGCGATGGCGCGACTCAGTAGGGCCGCTGTCCGACGAAGTTTCCGGGCGGCGCGTAGTTGCACACCCAGAGCTGCCAGGTGGGGAACGCATCACCGAAGGGCGAGTTCTTCTTGCACAGCACGGTGGCGCAGCCGACGGCCGTCGTGTTGCGCCACACCACCTGCGTGTAGTGGCCGCACACCTTGCCCTTCTTGCAGGTGTTGCGCGCGTGGTCGTAGTCGGTGACTTCGTCCGCCCAGCTCTTCACCACCTGTCGCGTCCCCCACGCATCTGGAGTGGCGGCGGCCAGGTTCTCGCCGAAGTCACCCCGGTCCGGGTTGTGCTCGAACTTGCACGCCTTCGCCCAGGAGGCGGCCTGTTTCATGGCCGCGTCGGACCAGGCGAGCGGAGGGAGTGCGGGCTTCGGAGTGGGCCGGGCCTCGGCGCGTGCCGCGTTGTGCGCCTCCACCATGTCCCGCGCGAAGGTGTTCGCGGGAGGTGGCGAGGGGCGCGGCTCTTGAGGTGTACCGCGCGCGGGGGCCTGCTGTCCCCGGGACGCGGTGGCGGCGGCGCGCTGGGCCGTCGAGGACTTGCGCTGACTCGGCTTCGAGGCCGGGATGCAGCTGAGCGGAAGAACGAGCAGGACGAGCAGAGGCCAGCGGAGCGCGGCGGAAGACGGACGCATGACCTGAATGATGCGTCAGGAAGCCCCCGTGTGCATGAGGTCCCTGGCTACCCCCCGAACCCCGCGAGCTCCCCCGTGCCGTCCGCGCCGAAGCTCGTGACGTTGGGGACACCCATGGCCCGCATCATGGAGATGTAGAGGTTCGCGATGGGCACGCCCGGTGCGCGCAGGTGCCGGTCCGTGGCGACGGCGCCGCCGCCTTTGCCCGCGAGGAGCACCGGCAGGTTCCGGTGGATGTGCGCGTTGCCGTCCTCGATTTCGCTGGTGAAGTACACGAGCGAGCTGTCGAGCAGCGAGGCTCCCGTCGCGTCCTTCAGCTCCTTCATCCGCCGCACGAGGTAGGCGTACTGCTCCACCTCCCACCGGTCGATGGTCGCCAGCGCGTCGAAGTTGGACTGCACGAACTGGTGATGGGAGTAGGCGTGGTGTCCGCCGCTGAGGCCCAGGAAGCCATACACCTTGTTGCTGCGGGCGTTGGCCAGCATGAACGTCGCCACGCGGGTGAGGTCGCATTGGAAGGCGAGGACGATGAGGTCCATCATCGCCTTCGTCTTGGTGCGCGGGTCCTCGTCTTCGCCAGGCGCGACCTGGACGCCGCACGCCGGCCCCTGCTGGCCCAGGGCATCCACCTGCTTCTCCAAATCACGGACGCTGGTGAAGTACTCGTCGAGCTTGCGCCGGTCCGTGGCGCCGAGCTGCTTCTGGAGCGCGGTGGCGTCCTCGCGCACGAAGTCGATGATGCTCAGGCCGTAGGCGCGGCGCTTCGCCACCTGGGCCTGCGTCGTGCCGGGGTCGACGCCCGCGAAGAGCCGGTCGAAGACGGCCTTGGGGCGCGCCTCCTTGGCCATGGGCGTGCGGGGGCCTGCCCAGGAGATGTTGTTGGCATAGGGGCACGCGTAGCCGGAGTCACAGTTGCCGATGCCTCGGCCCGCGTCGTTGCCCAGCTCCAGCGAGGGATAGCGGGTGGCCTTCTGCTGGGCCAGGTGGTTGGCGATGACCTGGTCCATGGAGATGCCCGCGTGGAAGTCGGTGCCCTCCGTCTTGAAGGCCTTGGTGCAGGACAAGAGCGCGGCGGTGCCCGCGGCGTGGTGGCCGTCTCCATCCGGCCTGCCCGCGTCGTTGGCGAGCCCGCTGATGACGAGCATGTCGCTCTTCACCGGTGCCAGGGACTGGAGCGTGGGTGTCAGCTCCCAGGTGGGGCCGGTGCCGGACGGAGTCCACTTCGCCATGTGGATGCCATTGGGCACGTAGAAGACGGCGAGACGCTTCGCGGTGGGCAGGGCCTCGGCGGCGCGCGCGGTGCCGGGCACCATCCGCTCCAGGAGGGGGAGCGCCATCAGCGCCCCCGCGCCGCGCAGCAGGGTCCGACGGGAGAGTGAGAGCTTCTTGCTCATGGTGACTGGGCCTCCGGGTCTCCCCGTCGGGAGGTGAAGTGGTCGCTGAGGACGATGGAGAGGATGTAGTCGCCAAGGCGTCCGCCGCTGGCCTCCGCCGTCGCCGCGATTTCCTTCACCGCGCAGTGGTCGGTGTCCGCCATGCCTCGGCCGAGCGCATAGGTGAGCAGGTGTTCGGTGAGGCACGCGGGGAGCTTCGGGTCGTCCTTGACGAAGCGACGCATGTCCGCGCCTCCGTTGAGGACGGTGCCGTCGGGCAGGTCTCCCGTGGCATCCACCGGCGCGCCGCTGACCTCGTTCAGACGCCAGCGGCCGATGGGGTCATAGTTCTCCAGCGCGAGTCCCAGCGGGTCCATCATCCGGTGACAGCCCTGGCACTGGGGCAGGCTGCGGTGCAGCGCCATGCGCTCCTTCATCGTCATGTGAGGATTCACCGGCGGCGGCAGGCCCTCGACGTTTGGCGGCGGTGGTGGTGGCGCGGAGCACAGCAGTTGCTCCAGCACCCAGACGCCGCGCTGCACGGGCGAGGTGCGGTCCGAGTTGGAGGTGACGGTGAGCAGCGAGCCGTGGCCGAAGATGCCCTGACGCTCCGAATGGCCAGACAGGTCCACGCGCTTCGGTGTGGCGCTGCCGGGCGGGGGCAGGCCGTAGTGGGTGGCGAGCGCGTCATTCACATAGGTGAAGGGCGCATCCATCAAGTCCCGCAGCTTGTGGTCTCCGGTGATGAACTCCTGGAAGACCAGCTCGGTCTCCTGGCGCATGGCCTGGCGCAGCGGCTCGTTGAAAGCGCCGTAGAGCGTCGGGTCCGGCTCCGCTGAGTCGAGCGCGCGGGTGAAGAGCCACTGTCCGGCGAAGTTGCTTACCAGGGCCTGGGCCTTGGGGTCCGCGAGCATGCGGCGCACCTGGGCTTCCAGCTCCTCGGGCGTGCGCAGCCTGCCCTGCTCGGCGGCCTGGAGGAGCACCTCGTCGGGCATGCTGCTCCACAGGAAGTAGGAGAGGCGGCTGGCCAGCTCGAAGTCGTCGAGCCGGCGCGGCGTGTTGGACGCCGGGTCCTTCTCCATGCGGAAGAGGAAGTGGGGTGACACGAGCACCGAGCGAAGGGCGAGCTTCACGCCCATCTCGGGCGGGTCTCCCTGCTGCTGGGCGAGCGGGAGGGCGCGCAGCAGCCGGTTCACCTCGTCGGGTGTCACGGGGCGGCGCCAGGCGCGGCGCGCGAAGCGGGAGAGGATGTCGCGAGCGCAGGGCTCGGGATTGGCGGCCTCCAGCACGCAGGTGCGCAGGTGGCCCTTGCTCCAGGCGGTCTCCACCAGCTTCTCCGCCGCGGTGGCGTACTTCTCCAGCAGCAGGGGCGACATGCTGAGCACGTCCGCGTTGTTGTCGAAGCCGTAGCCGTGGTCATCCGCCGGGAAGTCGCGCGCGGGGCGGGTGGTGTCGCCCAGCAAGTCGCGCACGGTGGCGTCGTACTCGGCGCGGTTGAGGCGGTGCAGGGTGACGCGGCCCGGGTCCTTCGAGGCGTCCTTGCACTCGTCGTTCTGGGCGTGGGGATTGTCGTCCCCTGGGAGGACGCGGGCCTTGGGCAGGGAGTCGCCCTTGCATCCCGCGAGCAGCAGGATGCAGCCCGCGCTCGCGAGCCAGCGCATGGGCCTTCGTTCGTGAAGCGTGGATGTCACGTCCTCTTCCCCCTTTCACCGCGCCGCGACTGGCGGAGCCGGGGCGGGGCAAAGCAAGACGCTCACCAAGGCCTCCCGCTGGACAGTGAACGGGGAGGAGGCCCTGGGGGGATGGATGGACGGGAGGGGCCAGGCCTTGCGTGGGGTGTGGGGGGATGCGGAGGTGAAGCGGGTTGCCCCGCGTGGGGCCTGGGGCGGGGCGAGGGAGGAAGCGGGAGATGACGTGGAAGCGGCGTCGGGGCTCCGGTAGAGGAGAGGCGCCATGACTTCATCGCGTGCCGATGCCGCCGTTGCTGACGACTTCCTGTTGCTGGTGGACGTGCTGCCGGAGGGGTTGCGGGAGGTGGTGCGAGCGCTTGCTTCCACGCAGGTGCTGGAGGTGGTGCTGGATTTGGGGCGGGCGCCGGAGGCGCGGCTGGTGGACCGGGTGGTGCGGCTGCGGGAGGCGCCGGTGGTGCTGGAGGACCTGCAGCAGGTGTTGGAGCGGGTGGGGGCGCCGGGGGAGGACAACCGGGCGGGCATCGAGCGGACGTTGCATCGCGTCTCGGCCATCCGGAATCGGCGGGGGCGGGTGGTGG
>NZ_JAAIXY010000008.1:382446-440460 GCF_010894455.1 Myxococcus eversor
TGGACCTGGGCGAGCACCTCGTTGAAGTTGCCGGCCGGATAGGCGCCCGACAGCCGCAGCACGCCCCGGTCTAAAGGACCTCATCGGCTCGGGACGAAATCTATTGCTGCTGGGGCGGCCCGGAGTGGGGAAGACGACGAAGCTGCGCGAGGTGGCGCGGGTGCTCGCTGATGATTTGGGCAAGCGGGTGATGGTGGTGGACACGTCGAACGAGATTGGCGGGGACGGGGACGTGCCGCATCCGGGGATTGGGGGTGCGCGGCGGATGCAGGTGTCCAGGCCGGACCGGCAGCACGACGTGATGATCGAGGCGGTGGAGAACCACATGCCCGAGGCCATCATCGTGGATGAGATTGGGACGTCGGCGGAGGCGTCGGCGGCGCGGACGATTGCGGAGCGCGGCGTGCAGTTGGTGGCGACGGCGCACGGCAACACGCTGGAGAACCTGGTGCTGAACCCCACGTTGTCGGACCTCGTGGGCGGGGTTCATACGGTCACGCTGAGCGACGACGAGGCCCGGCGTCGGCGCACGCAGAAGACGGTGAGCGAGCGCAAGGCGCCGCCCACGTTCGACATCGTGGTGGAGATGGTGAGCCGCGACGAGGTGCGCGTGCACGCCGACACGGCGGAGGCGGTGGACCGATTGCTGGCGGTCAAGGACGTGGGCGGCGAGCGGCGAAGGCAGGACGCGGTGACGGGCCGCGTGGAGGTGGAGCCGGCGAAGGCGTTGCCTCCCGTGGAAATGGGACGCGGCCCGATGGTGAGGCGTCCGGTGGGGCAGGGCGCGGGAGCGGAGCGGCCCTCGTTGATGGGCATCACGAGGCCCGGTGGTGTGCGAGCCATGCCCCCGTCGAACTCAAGTGACGGCCTGAATGAGTCGAGGGCTCCTGTCGCAGCGGAGCAAGAAGTCGAGCCGCTTGTTCTGACCACGGAAGCGGATGCCGAAGAACACGCGCGGCCTGTTGTCTCGGAGCCAGGGACAAATCCCGAGCCTGCCGGCTCGCCCGAGTCTCGGGACACAGGCACTCCCTCGATGCCTCCCGCGACACGGTCGACGCGCTTCTCCGCACGACGCGTCGACGAGTCCCCCGACGCCTGGCCCGCAGAGGAGCCCAAGGGGCTCACGCGCCTCTATCCCCACGGAGTGAACCGCGACTTGCTGCTCCGGGTGCTGCGCGAGATACCCGTGGAGGTCCGGCTGGTGAGCCGGCTGGAGTCCGCGGACCTGGTGGTGACGCTGCGCTCTCGCGCGAACGACCCGAGGATGCGGCGGGTGGTCGCGAAGACAGGCGCGCGCGTGGAGGCGGTGAAGCGCGCCAGCTCCACGGAGCTGCGTCGCGCATTGAAGGCGTTCTTCAACGTGCTGGAAGGCGTGGACGAGGACGAGGTCCGCGACGCCGTCACGGAGGCCGAGCACGCGGTGCAGCGGGCCTTGAGCGAAGGTGTCTCGGTGACCCTGGCGCCGCGCCAGTCCCGGGTGCGCAAGCTCCAGCACCGCCTGGTGAGCCGCTACCCGCTGGAGGCGGTGAGCCACGGCAGCGAGCCCTCGCGGCACCTGGTCATCTACCCGCTGGGCGCGGAGCTCGACGCCGCGCTCGCGAAGGAAGACGACGAGGGGAGCCCGTGAGTCACGGGCTCCCCAGGAGCAACACGCGAGGCTACTTCGCCGCGTCCACGTAGGCGCGGTACGCGTCGAAGCCGTAGTCGCGACCGAGGAAGTCCTTCACCAGCTCCGCGGCGGGCTTGGAGCCACCCGGCTCCAGCACGGTGCGGCGGTACTTCATCGCCGTCTCACGGTCCAGGTAGCCCTTCTTCTGGAACTCCGTCTCCAGGTCCTTCGCGATGACCGAGGACCACAGGTACGTGTAATACGCGGCCGAGTACCCATCCAGGTGCCCGAAGGCCAACTCGAAGTGTGTGCCCGGGCGGTGCTCGTGCTTGAACGGGCTGAGCTTCGTCTGCTGCTCCACCAGCGCCGTCGTCGTGTCGAAGCCCGGCTTGCGCGAGTAGTAGTCCAGGCTCACCGCGGACAGGAACAACTGCCGCCGCGCCCACAGGCCCTTGCCGAACTCCTTCGACGCGTTCAGCTTCTGCACCATCTCCGCCGGAATCGCCGCGCCCGTCTGGTAGTGCTTGGCGAACTCCTTGAGCACCTGGGGATTGCCCGCCCACTGCTGGAGCAGCATCGACGGGGTCTCCACGAAGTCCCACTCCGTGCGGATGCCGGTGATTCCGCTCCACTGCTGCTTGCCGGAGAACACCGCGTGCAGCAGGTGGCCGAACTCGTGGAAGAACGTCTCCACCTCGTCATGCGTCATCAGCTCGCCGGGGCGCGCGAAGTTGCACACCAGGGTGCCCTCCGGCAGCCGCTTGCCGGCCTGACCCGACGCCAGGTCGAACTGCGCCGCGTGCTTGTACTTGTCGTCGCGCGGGTGCATGTCCAGGTAGATGCGGCCCAGGAGCGTGCCGCCTTCGAGCACGTCGTAGGCCTCCACCTCCGGGTGCCACACCTTCGCGTCGTCGGCGCGGCGGTACTCAATCCCCCAGATGCGCGAGGTGATGTCCATCACCCCCGCCTTCACCCGGCCGTACTCCAGATAGGGCCGCACCTCCTGCGAGTCGAACCCGAAGCGCTCCGCGCGCAGCCGGTCCTCGTAGTAGTCCTGGTCCCACGGCTCCAGCGTCTTGGCGCTCGGGACGTCCTTCTTCTTGCGCGCCAGCAGGTCCGCGAACTCCTGCTTCGCGCGGGCCTGGGTGGCCGCCGCCAGCCGGTCGATGAACTCCGACGCCGCCTGCTGCGTGCGCGTCATCTTCGTCTCGGTGGTGTACGCGGCCCAGCTCGGATAGCCCAGCAGCGTGGCCAGCTCGTAGCGCTTGGAGATGAGCTGCGACAGCACCTCCTGGTTGGCCGGGAACGCGCGCTGGCGGTAGGTGCGCCACAGCTTCTCGCGCGCCTTGCCGTCCTTCGCGTACGTCATGAAGGGGAAGTAGTCCGGGTAGTTGGTCGTGATGACCACCTTGCCGTCCTTCCCCACCGGGTGCGACTTCACGTAGTCCGCGGGCAGCCCGTCCAGCTCCTTCGGCGTGAGGGACACCTGACGCACGCCCTCGGCGATGTTCTTGCCGAACTGCTGGCCCAGCTTGAGCAGCTCCTCGTTCAGCGACTTCACCTTCGCGCGCGTGGCGTCATCGCGGTCCACGCCGGCGCGGCGGAAGTCGAGCAGCGTGCGCTCCATCCAGTACTTCGTCGGCCCGTCCGCCTGCGACAGGTCCACGGCGGACAGGGCGTCATAGACGCCGCGGTCCTGCGAAATCTCCACGTTGGTGGTGTCCACGCGCTGCTCGCACTCGCGGGCGGAGTCGCGGAACGCCGGCAGGGGATGGACCTCGCGGGCGAGGCTGGAGCGGTTGGCCGCGGAGATGAGCGAGCCCGTCGCCTCGTCATACGCCGCGAGCACGGCCTTGCCGTCCTTGCGCGCGTCCAGCTTCTTCAGCGCGGTGACCTGCGCCTGGGCCCGCTCGATGTCGGCGGTGCACGCGGCGGTGAAGGCCTCCGCGGTGCCGGCGAGCACGTCGGCCGTGCGGGGCGGGGGAATCGGCTGGGCGGCGGGAGCAGCGGCCTCCGGCGTGGGCGCGGCGGGCGCGGTGGCCTGCTCGGGAGGGGTGGTCGGCTCGGTGGCCGCGGAGCCATGCGTACAGCCGGCCGCCGCCAGGGCCGCCGTCAGGGTGAGCGCAGTCAGTCTCTTCAAGGGCAGATTCCTCCGGGTTCCATCGCAAACGTCCGAGCGTCATGCCACATCCCGGCCTGCTTCGCTCGCCTGTCCCCCGGCGCGCCGGACGTTCTCTTGGTGGACCTGTCAGCGAGGGCAGGAGGTATACGGAGAGGGTGAAGGGGCCGGGTGTGAACGGGAGCACGCGTTGAAGGACGACGACTGCAGGGAGCTGTTGCGGTGGGCCGCGCCCCGGCTGCGATTGCGCCTGGAGGGGTTTCACCGGGTGCGCGGGCAGGTCTGCAAGCGCATGGGGCGGAGGCTCCAGGAGCTGGGGCTCGTGCGCGTCGCCGAGTATCGCGACCGGCTGGAGTCGGACCCGGAGGAGTGGGCGGTGCTGGACGCGCTCTGTCGCGTCACCATCTCCCGCTTCTACCGCGACGCACGCGTCTTCGATGCACTGAGGGACGAGCTGCTCCCCGCGCTGCTCCAATCCTCCCCCGTGCTCCGCGTCTGGAGCGCGGGCTGTGCGTCCGGCGAGGAGCCCTACACGGTGAGCATCCTCTTCCGCCTGGGCCTCCTGCCGCGCTTTCCCCAGGCCCGGCTGGAGCTGCTCGCCACGGAGGCGGACGCGGCCCTGCTCGCCCGCGCCCGACGCGGTTGCTACCCGCAGGGCACCCTGCGCGAACTGCCCACGGACTGGCGGCCCCGCGTCTTCTCCGGCCCCGCCGTCGAGCCATGTCTCACCCCCGAGTACCGTGAGGGTCTCATTTTCCTCCACGAAGACTTGCGGGCCCGCATGCCGCCGGGGCCGTTCCACCTCATCCTGTGTCGCAACGTCGCCTTCACGTACTTCGCGCCGTCGCTCCAGCGCGAGGTGCTCGCGGGGCTCGTGTCCCGGCTCGCGCCCGGGGGATTGCTCGTCGTCGGTACGAGGGAGTCACTGCCGGACGGAGGCGTGGAGCTGGAGCGGGTCGCCGGCACGCTGCCCATCTTCCGTGTCCCGGGTGCGCGGTGAAACAGGGCCGGGTCTCTGCTCACCCGTGAGACATGGTTCATGTTTCACACGGGTCGTGCGAGTCGAGGAAAACGTGACGCACCCGGCCTTGAGTGAGAGCGGGGCGCCCGGTACCACCGCTTGTCTTTCGGGGCCGAGTCCCCTGGCCGGAGGGAATGCAACGGTATGCGCAAGGTGCTCTGTGCGGTCGCGACGTTGATGCTGTGGGCCTGTGGTGGTTCGGGCGGTGAGCCTTCTCAGCCCAGGCAGGAGGGGCTGTCGCTGTCCGCCGAGACGGGCGACACGCGAGGCACCTTCGCTCGGGACGGAGGCGAGGTTTCGTTCTCCGCGCGCGAGGTGGAGCCCGGTGTGTACAGCCTGGAGGTGCGGCTGCGCGGGATGACGCTCGCCGGTCTGCTGGACCCGGCCAGTGGCGTGTCCACGATGGATGGCTTCGCGGACGAGGGCGCCGCCGACACGCAGTTGACGGACGCGGACCGGGAGCTCTTGTCGGCGTTCTACGACGCGCTGAGCGCCGAGCTCCCCACGGGTGACGCGGCGGCTCCGGAGGCGATGTATCTGCGCCGCGCGGTGGGCCTGTGGGCGCAGCACCCGTCCACCGTGGAGCTCCAGCGCACGGTGATGGGCGAGCAGGGCCGTGGCTACACCATGCTGTGCAGCTATGCGCGCTGCAACGGCAAGAACACGGGGAGCTGCGGGGGCGTCTACAACTGGTACTCGTACGCGAAGCACGACTGCAACAAGGGCAACTTCAACTTCGCGGGCAACCAGCAGATCGCCCAGCTCGGCGACCACACGTCGTGCGGCGGCGACGAGTTCTACATGAGCGGGAGCACCTGGCTGTGCGGCGAGCCTGACCACTGGTCGCGCCCCAAGGTGATGGGCAACTGCTTCGGCCGCTGCGGCGGCGGGTGCGGTGGTGACACCCAGTACACGCTGGATGCCACGAACCACGACGGTTGCGTGCGCAACGGCCACGTGCTGGCGAGCGCCTGGTGTGATGACCAGTTCGTGTCCGCCACGGACGACGAGCTGTTCGCCTCCAACTGCTACTGAGACATGGGCATTCGTCGTGGAAGCAGGGGCGTGTGGGTGAGCGGGGCCGCCGTGTGGGCCCTGCTCGCGTGTTCGTCCACGGCCTCGAAGACGGAGGCCGCGGAGGAGACGGTGCGGCGCTTCTTCGAGGCGCTCCCCTCGGAGGACTGCGCGGTGCTGGGACCGCTGCTGGCCACCGGGGGGAGCATGCGTCCGTGCGAGGAGGCCGTGCGGGAGATGCACGAGCACGGCCTGTCGCTGGTCGGTATCGTCGAGTCCAAGTTGGATGGCAGGGATGCGGACGCGGTGCTGGTGCGGGCGCGAATCGCGCGTGACGGCGAGGTCAGCAAGGAGCCGTGGTTGTTGCGCGTGGAGCGTCACGCCGGTGGCTGGCGCGTCCGCTTCTGACGAGGGCGAGCGATGAAGAGTCGGAACCGACTGATGCTGGCGGCGGGAGTGGCGCTCGGCGTGGCCTTGACGCTGGGCCTGCTGTGGCCCGCGCCCCCGTCGGAGGCTCCTGGTGCCCCCGAGGTGGTGGAGGCGGCCTCCGCGCCGCCGTCACCGCCCCCGCCCGCTCGCGCCGTGGCGGCGGTGGCACAGGCCCCCGAGTCCCCGCCGGAGTCCGAGGCGGCCCCACGTGACGCCACCGTGGTGGCCCTGCGGCCCGGGGATGTGGCGCCGGAGCCGGAGGTGGCGAATCCCCCGCCGCAAATGAATGACGAGCTTCAGCCGGAGCTGCCCCAGACGGCGCAGTGGAAGCTGGAGAAGACGACGCACATCACCACGCTGCTGGGGCGCGAGGTGGAGCGGCTGGAGCACGAGCGGGACACCGTGGATGCGCGGGGTGACCCGGAGCGCGTGCGCCAGGTGGAGACGCTCCTCCAGCGTCACCGGGTCCGGCTGGTGAAGCTGCGTGAGGAGGTTCGCACGCTGACCGAAGCGGCGGCGGAGGAGGCTGCTCGGGAAGGACGTCCGGCGCCGTGAGGTGCCCTGCTCACTCCGTCGCGTTGAACGCGTCGTGATAGGTCACCTGTGCGACGGGCCAGTGTCCGGTGAAGGAGACCGCCTGGAAGTACTCGGCGGGCACGTCGGGCAGCACCAGGCCGGGTCGAGGCAGGAAGCCGAAGCGCTGGTAGAAGGCCGGGTCGCCGAGCAGCACACAGCCCGAGGCGCCGAGGTTCCGCAGCTCGGCCAGCGCCGACGTCATGAGCCGGGCGCCGATGCCCTGGCCCTGGCGGTCGGGCAGCACGGAGATGGGGCCCAGGCCGTACCAGCCTGGCTCTCCGGACGAGAGGTGGACGGGAGAGAGCGCGACATGGCCGACGATGACCCCGTCATCCTCCGCGACCAGGGACACGGACAGCACGCCGGCCCGTCGGAGCGCGTTGACGATGAACTGCTCGGTGTGGCTCGTGTGGGGTGCGTCCTGGAACGCGGCGGTGGTGAGCCGTTCGATGGTGGCGCTGTCGGCGGGCGTCTCGGGTCGAATCGACAAGGGCATCGGTGTTCCTTGGGCTGGGCTTCGGTGAAGTGGCCCGTCAGCGGCGAAGGGCGAGTCCCCATGCCAGGTGCGGGAGGCTTTCAGTCATGATGCCGGACGGAACAGGTGCCTCGTGGGTGGGCGCGGGGTCTGGCCAATGAGCCTCGCCCGTGAGCAAACCACCGAGGGACCGCTGGACGAAGGACTGTCTTACGCCAGCGAGGTCATCGTGTACGGTCTGACGCTTGGCGGGCATTCGCACCGAATCTCCGCTGGCGGACGATTGCCCCGGAGCGAGTCATGACCGCTGTCCCTGGCATGCGCTTTCGCGCCCCTCTTCGGAGCGGGCCACGTGGCGGGTCCTCACTTCGCATCGCGAGATATCTCGTGTTCGGGGTGCTGATGGGACTGGTCTCCTGTGCACCCGTCGCGGACGAGCACGGAGCGACACTCGCCATGCCAGGGCAGGTGTCACATCCCATCGTCCAGGGCACGGACGCGCCCGATGATGTCGCCACGGTGGCACTGGTCGCTCGCCGGACCCGGTGCAGTGGGGAGTCACCGATGCTGCTCTGCTCCGGAGTGCTCATCGCGCCGGATGTGGTGCTGACGGCGGCGCACTGTCTGGACCTGTTCGGAACGGAGGGCGCGCACGAGGTGTTCTTCGGAACGGTGGTGTCGCCGACGCCAGATGGCGCTGGTCGTTTCCTCCGAGTATCTCGAGCGGTCATCCATCCGCGCTATGTGCCGAGCACCCATGCCTACGACGCGGCGCTGCTGCGGCTCGCGGCTCCAGTCGAGGTCACGCCTGTAGCTCTTCCGGATGCCCACGTGGCCTTGGCCGAGGGCGCGCGCGTGCGGGCCGTGGGCTATGGCGACACAAAGGACGTGAATGCGCCGTCGGGTCGTCGACGTCAGGGAGTGCTTCAGATTGCGAGCGTGGAGCCCGCGGCCTTTCGAGCAGGCCCAGCACCAGGCATGAGTTGCGTGGGTGACAGCGGAGGCCCCGTGCTCGCGAGCGACGGAGTCCTCGTCGGGCTCACCGTGAGCGGTGACGTGGCTTGTCGTGCCGAGGCCGTGAACGTGCGAGTGGACGCGCTGCTGGAGGACTTCATCCTTCCGTTTCTCGCCAGCACACCACCCGCTCCTGTGTCCACGCTCGCGCCCGAGGCGCTGTGCCGTGAAGCCTGCGAAGAGGACGCAGAGTGCCCCTCTGGACTCACCTGCGTCACGACGGAGGGAGCCCCAGGTCGGTGCTTGCTGCCCGCGCTTCGAGAGGGTGCTTTCGGTGCGACCTGCACCGAGGATTCCGCGTGCGGAGCGGGAGGTGTCTGCGCCCGGTTGGAGTCGGAGGGAGACGATGCTTGTCGTTGCTTCACACCCTGCGCACCACCGCCTCCAGACCCCGAGCCCGAGGCACCGGACGAGGCCTCGGAGGGTGGCTGTTCCAGTGCTCCCGGCCTCGTGATTTTCGGGGTGCTGACGCTGGCGGGAGTCAAGAGGCGGCGTTGATTTCGGCCCTCGAAAATCGCGGCCGAAGAGCGATGAACGGCTGAGTCCTGGGTTCGTGTCTGGTATTGTCCGGACATGCTTACCAGTGGAGAGGAATTACGTCAGGCCATCCGCCGGCGGCCCGCGATGTACATCGGCAGCACGGAAGAATACGGCCTGTCCCGGCTTGTTGAGTCCCTCCTCTTGCTGGGAATCATCGCGGCCAGGGAAGGCCGCGTGCGGGAGGTCTCCGTGTCCCTGGGCGCGGATGGTTCCTGCGGGATTTCCTTTGATGGCTGGCCGTGCCCCCTGCCTTCCGGTGCGTCGCCCATCGCGGAGGTCGGGCGGTGGCTCACGTTCGTGGACTTCAAAATCGATACGGATGCGCAGCCTGGAATGCCCCGAGGCGTCGTCTTCTCGGTTCCCTACGTGGACCTGGGACTCATCAACGCGCTCGCCTCTCCGCTCGAAGTCACTGCCTGGGCAGGAGGGCAGCGCTGGTGTCAGCGCTTCCGCGAAGGGCTTGCCGAAAGCGAGCCCCATGCGGTCGCGGGGTCGTCTTCCTCGGAGAGTGGCCTCCACATCTCGTTCACTCCGGACGCCACGATCTTCAAACAGCCTCACCGCTTCCCCTTGGAGTGGTTGAGGAAGACCCTTGCGTCGTTCTCGGCTTTTCACGCGGGCATCACCTGGCGGCTCCGTGACGAAGCCTCAGGGTTGGACGAGCGCTACCACCGCGAGCGGGGACTCCCGGACTATTGCGCCGAGCTCTCCGAGTCCTCTCGACCCATCCACGCGCCCTGGAGCTTCGAGGGGCAGGCGGGTACGACGCGGGTGCGGCTCGCGCTTCAGTGGGGCGAAGCCCTCGGCCAGGGGGTGAAGTCGTGGGCGAATCTGCGCCCGTGCACACGTGATGGCACGCACCATGACGGGCTCGTGCTCGGCTTGCGCAAGGCCCTGCGTGCCAGGATGAAGGCCCGTGGTCCCGGACAGGACGAGCTGTCCTTCACGGATGCGGCGTTGCTGCGACACCTCACGGCGGTGGTGGAACTCGTCGTGCCTCACACCGTATGGCACGGGCCCACGCAGGAGGAGCTCGCGAATCCGGAGGCGAAGGCCGACGTCTCCCAGCTCGTCTCGGCCTGGGTGGAGCAGGCGCTCGCGAATCACCCGGAACTGGAGTCACGGGTGCTGGCGTTGTCGGGAGTGCCTCGGAGCTGAGTCACGGCTCGAGTCCCCGGCGACGCCCGAGCCCGCACCGAAGTGGTGGGTCGTCCGTGGGATGAGGTGACATCAGGAAGGGGAGGCTTGAGCGCGCCCGAGTGAACAAGCCATTGGGGTCTGATTAAGAGTCAGGTGCCGCACCCGCGGCGTCACCCCCATAAGCAAGTGGAGGTGGACGGACTCGAACCGTCATTGATGAGCGTGTAGGACTTTTTCT
Organism: Myxococcus eversor; assembly: GCF_010894455.1. Classification (GTDB taxonomy): domain Bacteria; phylum Myxococcota; class Myxococcia; order Myxococcales; family Myxococcaceae; genus Myxococcus; species Myxococcus eversor. The sequence continues at coordinate 392,622 of NZ_JAAIXY010000008.1, forward strand.
GCCGGGCGCGCTCAGTTCAAAGTGACGACAATGCGCCGCGGGTCCTGACGGCGGCATCCGAGGTACGCAGCGGGTTCAGCCCCTGGCCCGGTTGCGCGAGAGCACGGGGTGGTGCTCCCATGCTCCGTTGTGCAACGACGTGGCCAGCCGACGCGGGAGTCCGTGGATGCCCGTTGGGTCTGTCCCTCATGTGCGCACGTCGTCCTGATAGGGCCTGACGAGCGCTGCTCGGTCTGCGGAGGCTCGCTGTCGGAAGTCCTGCGCGCGGCCCGAGGCGCGCCGCCACCCTTGCCACCGCGCGCACTCACCCGGGCGCAGCGCCAGGCCGTGTGGCGTCCGGCGAGCAGCTCGAGGCACGCGTTGGGCACATTCCTGCTCACCGTGGGTCTGTTGATGGTGCCAGTGGCGGTGGCCTACCTGAGGCCCTTGGGTGTGCCGGCCGTCATCCTCGGAGGGCTGGGGATGTTGCTGCGGCGCACGGCCTGGCCCCCGGCGCTCCGGCGCGAGCAACGCCAGCGATTGCATGCGCTGCGCTGGGGCCTGCCCGCCGCGGCGGAGCTCACCCGGGTGGAGCGAGACTTCGTCCCTGGCGTGAAGGCAGGCAGCGTGGTGCGACTCGAGTACGTCTTCACCGTGCACGGAGAACTGCTGCACGGTGCCATGCCGTCGCCGCATGTCCTGGACCTCCAGCGTCGCCCGGGAGAAGGAATCTGGGTCGTCTATCTGCCAGATGACCCGAGCGTCAGCGCGCTCTGGCCTCCGGGCCCGTGAGCTCCGTGTGGTCGTCGGGACTCACGTCCACACTGGCCCGCGCCTTGCTCAACCTTCCGTGCACGGGCTTCCGATGTCAGGCACCCGAAGCAACATCCACACTTCGCGCCGTCCACCGTGGCCACCGGGCCACGGGGCGCGGCACCGCCACCGCACGCCATGTCCCCTCCCATGTCCTTGCTGTCCGTGTCGCGTCGCCATGGCCTGCTGCCCGCGGTGCTGTGCACCGTCCTCGCGGCGTGCCTGCTGGCCATCCGCCTCGACTGGAGCGAGCACGCCAGCTTCGCCTTCCTCGCGTGGAACCTGTTCCTCGCCTGGGCGCCCTATGTCCTCGCCCTGCTCGCGCGGGTCCTCATGGTGCGGGGCCATGGACGCGGCTGGGTGCTGGCGCCGCTCGCCGCCGGCTGGCTCGCGCTGTTCCCCAATGCGCCCTACCTGCTCACCGACTTCATCCACCTGCACCAGCGGCCCGGCATCCCGCTCTGGTTCGACGCGGCCCTGCTCGCCCTGTTCGCCGCCACCGGGTGGATGCTCGGCCTGCTCTCGCTGGAGATCTGGAAGCAGTGGCTGGAGGAGCGCTGGGGCCGGCGCAGCGCCTGGACCTTCGTTGGAGTCACCTCGCCCCTGTGCGGCTACGGCATCTACCTGGGCCGCGTGGAGCGGTGGAACAGCTGGCACGTGCTCACGCACCCGGGGAGCCTCTTCGCGTCCATCGGTGCCCACCTGCGCGAGCCCCTGTCCTTCCCCTACCTGACGGGCCTCACCGTCTCCTTCGCCCTGCTGCTGCCCCTGTCCTACGTCGCCTTCGAGGCCTTCGTCACCCGCCTGCGCCGCCAGCGCGTCACGGGCTGAGCCCCTGAAACGACGACACCGCCCGCGCCCGGAGTTCCGGACGGGGCGGCGCAGGTGGTTGCGAAGGGCCCTGGCTGACGTGTCAGCCGCCGTGGAGGCGCGCGCGCTTGCGCGGTCCGCCCCGATGCTTGATGGCCATCTCGCTGGGCGCCTTCTTGCGCCCGTTCAGCGACGTGCGGCGCCGGGTGTTGCTCTTGGGCTCATGCGTCTCCGCCGCGGGGCCGAGCGTCACTCGCGACAGGTTCTTCGTGCGGCGCAGCGCGGCCGCCTCATCCCGGGGCAGCGTCTTGCGCCCGTTGCTGGCCTGGACGTTGGGCTGGGCTTCGTCCGCCGAAGCCACCCGTCGCTTGTTCTTCACTCCCGCCATTTTGGTCCGAACGGCCATGATGCCTCCTTCCCTGGTGAGGTAAGGACGGCGCCACGGCTTTTCCAACTCCCTCCAGGGACAGGAGCAGGGGCTGTGCTCCGTGCTCCGTACTCGGGGGACCGCCCGGCCGCTCGGCGTTCTCCCCCGAGGGAGAGGGCCCGGCCACGGGGTCGACCCGGAGCCTGGAGCCCCAAGGCCCTCGGCGGAAAGGTTCTTCACTCCACCCGCTTCACGTCGACGAGCGCTTGCCACGCCGGGGCGGGCGGGTGCTCGTCGTGCTCTCGGGCGGGAACAGCCAGCCCACCTCGCCGTGCGAGACGCTGGTCGTCTGCGTGGACTCGCTGGCCTCGGCCTCCCGGTGCTGACCCCGGCAACCCCGGCACCAGGACTGGGGCCGGCGCTCGCCGCTCATGATGCGGTAGCCGAAGTCCTGCTCCGTGGGGCCCACGTGGTCGCAGCGCGGGCACTGCTTGAGCGACGTGACGCCAATCTCCTTGGCCTTCTCGCGGCCATGCGCCACCACCAGCGCCAGCGCCGCGGCGAAGCCCACCCGTTTCTCCGTGGCGACATGGAAGCTGCGGGCGCGCTTGCGCCCTCCACCGCCGAGCACGGGCTTGAGGTCCATCCCTCCGAGCAGGTTCCGCTGCTCGAGCACGCGCGTTGAGGAGCTGTTCTGGTTCGAGTGGCTCACCCCCCAACTCTTAGCTGGGGGGTCTGACATGGCCTTTCAGAGGGGAAATGCCTGCTTGCCCCTCTGTCTGGGGTACTGAACGAAAATCCAGTAATTTCGCGGACCTGGGTTGCCTACCCAGAGCAGGCAGGCAAGCCCAGGCTCGCTTGCGGGGCCGGTTACTCGGCCTCCGCCATGCCTCCGCCGGTATCGGGGGCGGGGAAGACGGGGGTGCCGCCGGGGAGGCTGGGGTCGTGCGGCAGGCTGCCCCGGGGGCTGCGCAGGTAGACGAAGGGGGTGGCGAACAGGAAGTTGGACACGCGCGACGTGTAGATGTCCGCGTACCGCTCCACCTGGCGGGCCAGGTGGCTCTTGTCATTGCCCGCGCGGGTGAGCAGGCCCCAGATGGGATTGGACAGCTCGGTGGCGGCGCGGGCCATGGGGCCCAGCTCCGTGTCCAGGCCCTCCAGGGACTCGCGCAGCTCGCCCAGCCGGGCCACCAGCTCCGACTCCGTGAGCGCATCCGTCCGGGGCCCGTAGTTCGCGCGGCGCCGCTGCAGCTCCAGGCGCAGCTGGCAGCTCTCCCACTCCAGCTTCTCCTTGAGCACCATGCGCTCGCCCAGCCGCGCCTCGGTGGGGCGGAAGGCGGCGATGGCGCGCACCTCGTCCTCCAGCTCGCGGAGGATGAGCGCCGTGCGCCAGCGCAGCGCGCTCTTGGACACGTGCACGTCGCCGAACATGTGGTCGCCGACGTAGAGAATCTCGTCGCCGCTCATGCCCAGGTGGCGCTCCAGCTCCAGCGCGCTGCCGCCGAAGTACGGCGTGCCGGACTTGAAGGGGCCGGAGGAGTGCGGACGCAGCAGCGCCTCGCCTTGGGTCTCCACCACCTCGAAGAGCGCGGAGCGGGTGGTGAAGAACTCCGGCTTGCGCGCGGACACAATCACCACGTCGAACAGCTGCCGCCACGTCATGCCGTCGGGCAGGTGCTTGTCGAAGGCGAAGTGCATCATGGGCTCGGTGTAGGCCCACTCGCTGTTGGTGATGAGCAGCAGCTTCTTGCCCGCGTTCTTCTGGTCCAGCAGCGCCAGCGGCGTCTCCGGGTCGTCCAGGACGTAGCGCTCCGGGTCGGCGATGATTTCCGCCTTCAACTGCCCCTGCATGTGCGTGGCGTCCAGGTTCTTCCGCACATGCTCGTAGAGGTCCGCGTAGCCCATGGGCCCGGGCAACTGGCCCGCGTCCAGCCGGTCCACCAGCTGCGAGTACAGACACGCCTCCGACAGCGAGAAGAGCGTGTTGAGGAACACCCAGCGGCGCTCGTGCAGGTCGATGACGGTGTGGGAGTACTCGTCGCGCTGGGTGATGAAGTCCATGGAGCGCGTGCCGTGCAGGGCCTTCTTCACGAAGCCGAAGCGGTTGGCCTTGAGCAGGTTGCCCTTCTCCGTGTCGATGATGAGCCCCCGGATGGCGAGCGCCGGGTCGAACTGGAGGTCACCCACGGGCCAGCCCTGCGCGACGAGCCTGTCACGGATGTGCTCGTAGGCGCGGCGTTCCCACGCTTCCACGCGGTAGTGGATGAGCGTGTAGTCCATGTCGTAGCCCACGGCCTTGATGGCGCGCAGGTTGAGGGTGCGGTTGCAGAACAAGCCCCGCTCGGGCGGGGGACCGGGAGTTTGCGAGCGCATATGACTCCCTGGCTTGCCCCGTCCCGCGCCAAAAGTCGATGCCTGTCTTCGGCCTCGTCGCCTGCCACGCACAAGGTCCACGCCGCCCCTTGCCACGCGGTGACGTATGACTCGGGGCCGCTTCGTGGCCCATTGCTCACTCTCCGGCAATGAGTGGTCGAAGTCAGGTTCTCCTGGACTAGTGTGCGCGCCCCATCAACCCTTGAAACGAGGTTCATCATGTCCTGGATGATTCGTGGTCTGCTGGTCAGCACCCTGCTCCTGGTGGGATGCAAGCACGCGGCGCCCGCCGTCACGCCGGAGCCGACGACGCCCGTCGCGGAGACGTGTGATGCGAAGCAGCAGGAGGTCTCCAAGGAGGCGGACCAGCGCGCAGCGCCGTGGAGCATCGAGCAGCACCTGGCGAAGAACTTCCCGGAGGGCTCGGTGTCGTGGCTGATGAAGGAAGGCCCGTACCAGACCTTCGTGGTGCAGTCGGGCGCGAAGAACTTTGGTCGCTGCGACGACAGCGGCTGTTATCTGTTCGCGGCGCCCTCGTCCGTCATCCAGGAGGCGGTGAAGAAGTCGATGACGGGCGCGACGCATGACCCCGCGGTGCTGGGGCAGGCGCTGGGGCTGCCGGCGAAGAACTTCGAGGGGCCGCTGCGGATGATGACGTTGAACCTGCGCGCGTCGGGCTCGTGCGTGCGCCTGCCGGTGGACGCGGACCCGGGCGTGTGGAAGTGCCAGACCGAGCAGGACACGGACTGCTTCAAGTTCGGCGGCTACACGTCCGGCGGCGTGCCGGAGGTCATGGTCATCAACGCGCCGGTGGCCCAGGCCGTGGTGACCGAGATTCCGTGACGCGTCTTTCCTCCGTGCACGAGGTGGAGGTTCCATGAGCCGCGAGCAGGTCGTCCATCAGAGTCCGCTCCTCTACCGCGTGCTGCGCGAGGAGGACGGGACGTTGGTTATCGAGGTCGTCGTGGGCGGTATCGCGATGTCCGCGGTGCGCGTGCGGCTCACCGAGGCCGAGGCGGAGGCGTTCACCCGCGAGGGCAGCGCCTTCAGTGACAGGCTCGCGAAGGACATCATGGCCTCGCCTCCCTTCGGGGGCCGGTCCTACGACCCGCCGACGGGGTGAGGCGTCAGTACACCAGCCGCAGATGAGGGAGCAGGGGACGACTCCCCTGCCGCTCGGCGCCGAGCGACCTGTCCAGGTCGATGTGGATGACGGCCCGGCCATTGCGCTCCAGCGCGTCGCCCTGGAGCTTCAGGCGCAGCGGGGCTTCGCGGGCATCGACGAAGCCCGCGGAGCCGTCGGTGGCCTCGAAGGCGCCGAAGTCATCCAGAATCACGGTGGCCTCGAGCACGCCGTCACGCACCTGCTCGGACGTGAGCCAGAACCAGGCCACCAGGTGGGCATGGGTGGGGTCGGCCACGTCCATCTCCTGCGAGGAGGGGAGCAGCTCCGTGCGCAACTGCGCTCCTTCCAAGGTCACCTGTACCGCGCTCGCGCTCAGGTAGGTGGTGGAGAAGCGGCTCGTGGTTCCCTGGAGCCGCAGCTCGTAGCGCCGAAGCTCCGGGGCGCTGTCTCCGCAGGCGCAGAGGCCGACACTCCACAGCAGCATGGCGAGCGGAAGGATTCTGGAACAGGTCTTCTTCGTGGCGAACTCCTGGGTTGGAGTTGCTCCAGCGAGAAGTGATGACAACAACCCCTGTCTTTTCAGTCGCATGGGGCGCGGCTTCGTTCAAGCCACGTGCCCAGTGCGGAACCGGACCTGACGCTTGTCCCGGAGGATGACTCGGCGGTGTGCCCCCGCCTGGAAGACGGGCCAGCCGAGCAGGTCTCGTCCTTGTGTCCAGGGGACGCGTGGGCGGGGAACACCTGGCTGGAAAATGATTCTCCACGGTGCCGACTGTTCGTGGCCGGTCGAGGAAGGTGGGTGGCGGCGAGTGCCCGTGGTCCGCCCCGCGAAGCACCGTGTGTTTCCAGCCAGCGATGGGACGATGGACTCTCACGGAGGGATGCGCAGGTTGCGGCGCGAGGCCGCGCGTCAGGCATGGCCTCACGGGGGGACGCAAATGGCCGGAGCTTCACTGCGGGGAATGTCGGGCCGCGGGTATGGGGGGGCTTTTGCTCGCTCACTGCTGGTGGTGACGTTGTGTGCCCTCTTCGTCTCGGCGGGATGCAAGTCCACGCACCATGCGTCGCACGAGCCGGCGAGCCTGGCGCAGGGGGGCTCCGGTTCAGCGCTCATCGCCGGGAGCGAGGACCCGCTGCCCTCATGGAACGACGGCCCGACGAAGGCGGCGCTGCTGGACTTCGTGGAGCGCGTCACCCGCGAGGGAGGCCCCGACTTCGTGCCCGCCGACGCGCGCATCGCCACGTTCGACAACGACGGCACGCTGTGGAGTGAGCAGCCCGTCCCGGTGGAGCTGGCCTTCGTCATCGACCGCGTGAAGGCGCTCGCGCCCCAGCATCCCGAGTGGAAGCACCAGCAGCCGTTCCAGGGGGTGCTGGAGGGAGACCTCAAGGCCGTGGCCGCGAGCGGTGAGCGCGGGCTGATGGAGTTGTTCGCGGCCACGCACGCGGGCGTCACCACGGAGCAGTTCGATGCCACGGTGACGCAGTGGATCGCCATGGCGACGCACCCGAGGTTCGACCGGCTCTACACGGAGCTCGTCTACCAGCCGATGCTGGAGGTGCTCGCGATGTTGCGGGCCAGCGGCTTCAAGATATTCATCGTGTCAGGGGGGGACGTGGGCTTCATGCGCGCCTGGGCAGAGCGTGTGTATGGCATTCCCCCCGAGCAGGTCATCGGCAGTCGGGCGAAGCTGCGCTACGAGGTCCGGGACGGCACACCGTCGCTCATGTTGCTGCCGGAGCTGGACCTGCTCGACGACAAGGCGGGCAAGCCGGTGGGCATCCAACAGGTCATCGGTCGACGCCCCATCGCGGCGTTCGGCAATTCGGATGGGGACTTCGAGATGCTCGAATGGACGACCTCGGGCAAGGGGCCGCGGTTCGGGCTCTTCGTCCACCACACCGACGCGAAGCGGGAGTGGGCGTATGACCGGAACGCTCACAGCGGAAAGCTCTCGCGAGGGTTGGACGAGGCGCCTCGACGCGGCTGGTTCCTCGCGGACATGAAGAGGGACTGGAAGGTCATCTATCCCTTCGAGCAGTAGCGGCGGGGAGCAGGGCGGGCCGCGCTTCCGCAAGGGCTGCGGAGGTCCCTGTGGGCCGCGCAAGCCTTGCGGCTGGTGGACGGCGGGAGGCTCTGGCGTGACGTGGCATGTTTTCTGAAATGCCCGGCCCTCACTCTCCCTCTGGGAAGGAAGGTCGCGATGGAAGCGACGGATGCGCCCGGCGTGGGGTGGCGGGAGCGAAGCATGGACAGTCTGGCTCGTGAGGCGCGAGACGCCCTGTTGCAGCGGGGCGAACGCCTGAGGTCACGGACCCGGACCCCGCCGAGTGTCCCGGAGCCTGGCACGTTGCTCTCCGATGCGGAGCGGCAGGAGTTGCTCGACATCGACGCGGCGCTCCAGCGAATCGCTGGAGGGTATTTCGGTCGCTGTGAGCGGTGTGGTGGGGCGATGGGGAGACATCGCCTGCGCGCGATTCCCGAGGCGCGCTACTGCATGACGTGCGCGACGCTGCGACGCTGAAGGCGCGGGAGCCGTGCGCTCCACGCGCGCGAAAGAGGGGCTGCCGCTGGCGCAGACGCGGATGGAGCTGCTCCATGGGCCAGGAGCAGAGGGGTATACGGACTACCCACGCGCGACGCGCGCTGTCGGGGAGACAGTTTGGACCTCCGAGACCCACTCTTGACCCGGTGACGGGAATCGCCGGAACTAGAATCCACACATGACTCGGACGCACTGGTTGACCGTGCTCTTGCTCGTCCCGTGGATGGCCATGGCGCAGGCGCCCGACACCGGGTCAGACCGCTACATCCCCGCAGAGGCACCGCCGCTCCTGCCGGTGGAGGAAACGCCAGAGCGCGTCGAGCCTCTCCAACCGTCAGCATCATTCCGGGAGCCGAAGTCCGGCACCGAGGCCCGTCTCCCACTTGAATGGGTGGGAGGCGCCCTGGGCGTGGTCGTGGGTGCCCTGCCGGGCCTCTTCATCCTCAATCTCAATGGAGACGATTGCGGAGTGGAGAATTGCGAGTCGCAAGGCAGGTTTCCCGGCTCGGTGGGCGGCTCGCTGGTCGGGCGCGCCATCACCCTCCTGGGCATGCCGATTGGAATGGGGGTCGGCATCCTCGGAGCAGGCAGCCTCCTGGATGGAGAAGGCCAGCTTGGCTGGACCCTGGTGGGCGTCGCGGCGGGAGGGGGAGCACTCATCAGCAAGAACTGGGGGGAGGGGAACTTCTCCGCGACCTCTTCGTTGATCTTCACCGCCTCCGTGGCCCTGGTCGGCGGAATCGTCGGCTACGAGGTCTCCCATCACCTGCGCGTCGAGCGACGACGCAAACGCCACGAAGCCGGCCTCCAGGTGGTGCCCATCGTCACCCAAAGGGGCGGGGATGTCCTGGGCGGGCTGGCTGGCCGGTTCTGAGCACCGGTGTCTCGGGTCTCACGCGATACACCCGTGTCGCGGGGGGGCCTCCAACCTCTGAGGCTCCTCAGTCGTGTCCTTCAGGGCTAGTCTCGCCCGGGTGAGCTACGAACTCGTCTTTGATGCGGCCCATTCTCCGATTCAATTCAAAGGAATCGCGCTGGGCACCGCGTTCACTGTCTTGGGGGCCCTCCTCTGGTGGAAGCAGCGATCCCCAGGATTGCCAGCCTGGACCCGATTCCTCTTCCGAACGGCCAGCTCCCGCGTCTTTGGCCGGACATTCTTCTTCTTCTCGCTTTTTTGGACGGTCCTGGTGACCGCGTCGACCCTGAACGGGTATTTCCGGGTGCGCGGCGCGCTGGCCTCGGGGAACACCCTCGTCACGGAAGGCGTCGTGGCTGATTTTGTCCCAATGCCATACACGGGCCACGGCTCTGAACGCTTCACCGTGAGCGACGTCCCGTTCTCATTCAGCGACTACGTCACCACTCCGGGATTCAATCAAACCGTCTCACATGGAGGTCCGCTCAAGCCAGGGCTCCAGGTGAGACTCCACTACATCCAAGAAGGAAGGTCGAACCTCATCCTCAGGGCCGAGGTTCAGAGGGAGCAGCGCCGCGAGCAGTGACGCCAGGGATGGAGTCCCCGCCGTCAAGGAGGGACCTTCCCAAGGCGCAGGCGGCCGTCTCCGCCTTTTCTGCCCGGTGTGTCGCTCCCCTCGGAGGTCAGGCCTGGCGTCGGGAGCGGCGTGTGGGTTTGTCGTGATGATGCGGGGGCAGTGCCACCTCGCGCAGCCGGGTCCCCACCCGGACGATGGAGTCAATCACCGGCAACAGCTCCAGGCCGAGCGAGGACAGGGCGTACTCCACGGAGGGCGGCGAGGTGGGGAGGACCTCGCGTGTCACCGCGCCCTTTCCCGTCAGCTCGCGCAGCCGCGTGGTGAGCACCTTGGGCGAGATGCCGGGGATGTCGTGGAGCAGCTCCCCGAAGCGCCGGGGGCCACCGGAGAGCTGCCAGACAATGTTGGTGGACCACGCTCCACCCAGCAACGACATGCAGGCATGCATGGGGCAGCCCGGGGGCGGGGGTGGGGCCTTGCTCTTCCTCAGCTTCAGGGACATGGGTGGTTACCGCGAGGTGAGTGGAGTTACCACGAGGTGAGTGGAAAGTGCGCTTACCTTACTCGCGCTGCTATCCAAAAGTAACCTGGGCCCGTTAGTGATGGGCCGTCGCTCCCATCCACCACGAGGAATCCGATGAAGCTCTATTTCTCCCCGGGCGCCTGTTCGCTGTCTCCCCACATCGTCGCGCACGAGGCGGGGCTCGAGCTCCAGCTCGAACAGGTCGACACCCAGACGAAGGTCCTCAAATCGGGCGGCGACTTCTGGAAGATCAACCCGAAGGGCTATGTGCCCGCGCTGGAGCTGGAGCCGGGCGAGGTCCTCACCGAGGGTCCCGCGCTGGTGCAGTACCTGTCGGACCTGCGGCCCGAGGCGGGGCTGATGCCCGCGGCGGGCAGCCGCGAGCGCTACCGCGTGCTGGAGATGCTCGGCTACATCAACTCCGAGCTGCACAAGACGTACGCTCCGCTCTTCCGGCCGACGACGCCGGACGCGACGCGCGAGGAGCGCACGGAGTACCTGTTCAAGCGCTACAAGCTCCTCGAGGAGCGCCTGGCCACGCGCGCCTATCTCTTCGGTGACACCTTCAGCGTCGCGGATGCCTACCTCTACACCGTCACCCGCTGGGCGAACTACGTGAAGGTGGACCTGTCCGGCTTCCCGAATCTGATGGCGTTCATGGAGCGCGTCTCCGCGCGTCCGGCGGTGCGCAAGGCGCTCGCGGCCGAGGGACTCCCGGTCTGACCGGCCCTCGTGGACACCCTGACTCGCGCGAGCGTTTTCCAGCAGGGTCTCGGCTGTCGTTCGTTCCATTGCTGGTGCTCGCCTTCGCGTCCGGAGGCGGGCACTGGCAAGGCCCAGGCCGCTACGCCCTCGGAAACTTCCGAGGGGCCCTCGGTGGTGGGTCTCTGTAACGGTGCGTTACTTCGCCGCTTTCCAAGGGCGTCGCCGCGACCATGACAGCGCTTGCCATCGCCTACCTGGGCGTGGACACGGTGTGGCGCCTGCTGGACGGGTGGTTGACCCTGGTGCGCCAGGTGGACCAGTCCACGACCTTCGAGCAACTCAGTTCGTCGGGCGAGGCATATGGAGAAGTCCTCGGAGAGAATGCGTCCACCATGCCCAAACAACCTCGATACTTCTCGCTCGAACCCGACATGCAGCGGGGGAAATGGTCCCTGGATGAACCGCTTGATGGCCAGGGCCGCGAAATGGAGAACCTCAGGGAGTTTACGTCGGGACGACCCAGTCAGGTCTCAGGCCGCCTGTCGATTCCCATCGACGTGCCTGGAAGGCGGTTGGACTACAGCATGGCGGGTGCTGCCCTGACTCCTGTTGTTCACATCAAGGTGGCCACTCTCTTCGCTGAGCTGGCGCCCGACGACGTGCAACTGCTACCGGTGGATATCAAAGGCTGCCCGGACGAGTATCAAATACTCGTGGCCACGAAGGTTCTCCGGTGCATCGACGACAAGGCATCGAGAGAGATTCTGGTTTGGAAGCCAGAGGACGCTCGACCGGATAAGCTCGGCCAGTACCGAAGCGTGGCGGGGATGCGGATTGACCGCAAGAACGTGGGGGATGCCAAGGTCTTCCGGACCTGGGGATGGACAGTTGCCCTCATCGTCACTGAGGACATCAAGGCGGCCATGGAGCGTGAGAAAGTCACGGGCGCGAAGTTCGAGGAAGTTTAAAGCGCACGTTGGAGTTGTTCCTCGAGAATCGGATGGCGTGACCCGTTCACATCCGAGGAAAGCGCACGGGGCCGATGATGATGGCCCGTGAGTCTTTCCCGTCGCGCAGTTCGAGTGTGTAGGCCTCGTGGAGTTCGAGTGGACCGGCCTCTGTCTCCAGGATGAGCAACACATCGGTGTCGTCAGCCGTCAGGGGCCTCGCTTGCCAGACCCGCAGTTCACGGGAGCGGCGACCCATGGCGTCCGTGAGCGTGGCCTGGCTCGCGGTCCATGGCGGATGGCCGCCCGCTGATGCCAGGAGCAGTGCCACCGCGACGCGGGAGGTGCTCCTGAATACATGAGCCCGGGTGCCACGCGACAGAATGGACTGTGGCCTCGGGTGGTACTGGCCGAGTTTGACGCCGAGAAGACCCTGCTCGTCCAGGAGCCCCGTGGCGAAGAGCCCTGTCAGGCCCGTTGGACCCTGCTCAGCTCGAAGCCTTGCGTTCTCCTCGCGCAGCCTCAGAAGCTCGCCCTCGAGCTGCGCGGTCTCGGTCCGCTCGTCGCGTACGCTCGGGGAAACGCTCACGACCTCCACCTGGGCATCGAATTGCCCCGGGGCCACGACCAGGAGAAAGCTCGCTTCTCTGGGAGCGGAGCCGTCCTCGTAGCGCAGGGTCAGGCGAAGCCGCGTGCCATCCTTGAGTTTGTCCGAGGGCAGCAGCACGAGGGTGTCCGCGGCCAGGACCACACGGTGAAAGCGCTCCCGCCCCTCCAACGTCACGGCGTCTGGTGCGAGAGCTCTGTCGAACAGGAGCACGGTGGTGCCTCCGGGACGAACAAAAATCTCTGAAGGTGAGCGAGCGGGGCGCGTCCCCAGTTCGATGCGACGAACCTCCGAGGACGGCGATGACGTGTGAGGCTGGGCCATTGCGCGCCCGCTGCACGTGCTCATGGCGACGAGGCACACCACGAGCGGCAGGAGAGGGCGTGGACGGCGCGTGCTACTCCTCCTCGTCACCGGTCTCCTGGAAGCGAATAACGGCACGCACGGGGAACTTGTTCGTCACGACGCCACGGTCATCGTCGCTGCCTGCCTTGGTGGGAAGGCCATACACCAGCCTAACGTCTGGGTCCATATATGAGAGGCATACCGGGTAGCTCTTGCCCTTGAATCTCGCCTCGACGATTCGGCCATAGACCCGGGTGGGGGTGATGTAGATGTTCGTGATGAGTTGCGCTCCTGGGCGGAGCAATCCGAACGTCTGGTCCAGATGGGTCGAGATTCGAGACTCGCGGAGGGTGATGTCAGCTTCCTCGAGCCCCGTATTGTCCCTCTCCCCGATGGAGGCAGCCACCTGACGACCCAGCACCATGTTGAGTTGCGCCATGGTCTCCAGCGCTCCGGGCGGGCAGTCCTCGGCGGGCGGTGCTGGCTGGTGTTTCACCACAGACGGCGAGCTGGCGCAGGCGAGCCCCGTACAAGCCAGTGCCACCTTGGACATACGGGCCAGGGAGGGAGAACGCTGCTTCACGGGAGCGGGGGGCGACGCGGACGGGGCGGGGGCCTTCTTCACGGGAGTGAGGTCCTGGAGTGACGGCGCCACGGGGGCGACGGTCGCGGGGATGGGCTCCGCCGATGGCGAAACCGCGACTCCGCCACTGTGCGGCGACTCGCGCGGGCTGGCCAGTTTCTGACCAGTGGGGGTGGTCGTTTCATTGGTGACCTGTGGAGTTGTCTGTCTCCATCCGACCCCGAACCAGCTCCCAATCAGGCTCAAGGCCACCCCTCCCACCAGCGGCAACAGCAGGCGTCGATAGGGATGGGGATGTATCCGTCGCGACTGGCCCTCCAGCGTGGCATGTCTGGGCGAGGTCCACGGCGCGGGTCGCGGTGGAGGACGCAGGGTGCCCAGCACCGTGGCCCACAGTTGTTGCAGTCGGGCCCGTGTCCTCGACGGAGGCTTGCGCAGGTGTGATGCCCACTCCGGACGCCGCACGCGGCGCAAGGCTGGAGACGGCTCTCCGTCCACCGAGGCGAGCGGAGGCTCCGCCCAATCGAAGAGGGGCTCATCCCAGGACCCGCCGGGTGCTCCTTCCAAGGTAGAGACCAGCGTCGATGCCAGCTCCGCGCCACTCTGGAAGCGGCGCGCGGGGTCCTTGTCCAGCATCCGATGGACCAGCGCGTCGAGCGCGGGAGGCACGCGGGGGTTCACCGTGGAAGGTGCCGGAGGCTCCTGCGAGGTGATGGCGGCGCACAGCACGTCCGCCGGCCAGCTCGGGAGGAAGGGATAGTGGCCCGTCGCGGCGCGATACAGACAGACGCCCAGCGCATAGAGGTCATCGGTGGCCACGGAGGTGTAGCGGGCATCCGGGCGACGCCAGTGACGCTGGTGGAAGCGGATGGCCTCCGGGCTGCGCAGGTAGAGCGTCCCCGGAGGCAGTGGCCCTGTCGTCAGCGTGGGCGCACCGGTGTACACGCCCGCGCCCAGGTCGATGAGCACCGGGTCTCCCTCGGGAGTCCTCAAGAGGATGTGCTCCGGCTTGAGGTCCCGATGCAGCACGTCCCCCGCGTGCAGCGTGTCCAGGGCCAGCGCCACGCGACGCAGGGTCTCCAGGAGCTGCCGGAAGGTGGGGTTGTGGTGGTCCGCCCAGACGTGGAGCGCCGGCCCGGGCACCCAGTCCATGACGAAGTAGAAGTAACCCGTGACGATGTCCGGCCAGCGGCCACAGGCGTGCACCGCGACGACATTCGGATGCACCGCGCGGTCGAGCAGCAGCGTGAGCTCGCGCAGCGCTCGGCCCTCGGACGTGTCGCGGGCCAGCTTGAGGGCGAAGTAGCGCCCGGGCGCGTCCAGGGGCTCCACGCGATAGACGACGCCATAGCCGCCCACGCCCAGTCGCTCGATGACGCGCCAGCCGCTGGAGATGACGAGGCCCGGAGGAAGGGCGTCCGGATTCATCGGTGGGTTCCGCGTACTCATGGTCGTCAGAGGTCTCCTGGGAGTTCCTGAACCTAGCAGGTTGAGTGCCCCTCATGAGACCTGCGATGGTGGGTCTCCGACAGGTGACGTCCCAGGCAGGGGCCGCGAGGCTCCCGGGAGACGTGCGCCCATGAGGCGGGGCCCGCCGCGCTGGGAGGGCCCGCTCCACCCCTCCAGCCCTGGAGGCCCTCAGGCTGTTCACCAGGCCTCGGCGGGGTTGTCCGCCCGGCCGCTCCCCACCCGGGGAGGCGGTAAAAGCCGTGCGCCGGGCCGTGTCTAAGGGTATAGACAGGGCCTTCATGTGTCCCATGGTGAAGACCGAAGACCTCATCGACGCCCAGGGCGTGGCCGGCCTGCTGCAGCTGCGCCACTCCAACAGCGTGAGCACCTATCTGCGCCGCTACCCGGACATGCCCCGCCCCATCCTGGACCTGGGCACGGGCCGTCCCCGGTTGTGGCTGCGGCCCCAGGTGCTGCGCTGGCTGCGCGCCCGCAAGTCGGACACGGTCCACACCGGAGTTGAGTGATGACCACCGCCAGTCCCCGTACCCCTCCCGCCGTGCTGCCCGGTCCCAATGACGTCTGCTGGTGTGGCAGCGGCTCCAAGTACAAGAAGTGTCACCGTGGCGCCGACGCCGTCGAGGCTCGCAAGAAGGGCCCCGAAGTCGCTCGCCAGGGCATCCGGCCGGGCATCATCAGCCCCCGCCGCGACGTGCCCCTGAACATCCCGCGTCCGGACTACGCCGTGTCAGGCCGTCCGCTGCGCCGGGGCGGAGACTCCGACATCAAGACGCCGGACGTCATCGCGCGCATGCGCCGCGCCTGCAAGGCCGCCGCGGAGGTGCTCCAGGAGGTGGCGGGCCACGTCCGCCCGGGCATCACCACCGACGAGCTGGATGCCATCACCCACGAGGCGTACATCCGCCGGGGCGGCTACCCGAGCACGCTCAACTACCACGGCTTCCCCAAGTCGCTGTGCACCTCCGTCAACGAGGTCATCTGCCACGGCATCCCCGACAGCCGCGCGCTCGAGGACGGGGACATCGTCAACCTGGACATCACCATCTTCCTGGATGGGGTGCACGGGGACTGCTCGGCCACGTACTTCGTGGGCACTCCGCAGCCGGAGAGCGAGCGACTGGTGCGAATCACCCGCGAGTGTCTGAACGAGGGCCTCGCCGCCGTGAAGCCCGGCCGTCCCGTCAGCGATATCGGCCGCGCGATTGAGAATCACGCCACCAAGAACGGCGTGAGCGTGGTGCGCGCCTACTGCGGCCACGGCATCGGCGAGACGTTCCACACGGCCCTCCAGATTCCGCACTACTACGAGCCGGAGGCCGACACCGTCATGCAGACGGGCATGATTTTCACCGTCGAGCCGATGATCAACCAGGGTGGCTGGGGACACCGCACGTGGGACGACGGATGGACCGCCGTCACCGCGGACGGCAGCCGCAGCGCGCAGTTCGAGCACACGCTGCTCGTCACCGAGCAGGGCGCCGAAATCCTCACGGTGCCCTGAGTCGCCTCATCGTCCCGAGGCCCCCTCGCGCTCCAGGGGGCCTCCTCGGGCGGCCAAGGCGTTCCCGCGTCGCCCCGCGGTCCGAGCCCGACGTGTGAAGGCAGACAGTCTCCGGCTCGCGGACTTCCCGACACGAGGGCTTCATCCCTGTCGCGGAGTCGACGCCACCGCGAAATGACCTCCCAGCCTGGTCAGGATGGTGCGCTATCACGTGCGCCCTGGCCGGGGCTCGACGTGTCTGGCTTTCGCGACGCGGAGCGCTCCGACGAGGGACTGTCCACGCGGTTGTGTCGCCGGAGGCGCGCCATGGCACTCGATATCGCTGTCGACCCCCAGTCGCTCAAGAGCGTCCAGGATGTCATCCAGACGCTGGAGGGGACGTTCCAGGTGGACTTCATCCCCGGCGTCCTGAAGAAGCTGGAGGAGAAGCTGCTCGTGGAGCGCGCGGCGTTCCGCGCCAACGAGCTGACGCAGCGCTACGAGCTGGACCTCTACTTCGGACTGAAGGCCCCCGAGGTGGAGGACTCGCGGGAGCAGTTCCTGAAGGTGGGGATGAGCATCACCATCCAGCCGGAGGTGGTCTCGCGGGGGCGCAGGCCCGCGCGGTATGACGGCACGCTGGAGGTCCCGCTCACTGGCGAGGCCGTTACCCACGTGCCGTTCGCGCTCTACCTGAAGAGGAGCCTCCGGTAGCACTTTCGCTGTTCGCATCGCAACAGCAACCCTCCTGCCAGGGTGATTGTGAATTGGGTGCCACGCGGTGACAGTGCGCGTGGGCCCGTCGTGGTGTGGCTTCGCGTCATTCATGGGGCCCGTGAATCCCTTCAGTCTTGAAAGGAATCGTTCCCATGAAGAGCTGGGTGACGTTGTGCCTTGTCTGTGTCGCGTCCGGCGCCCTCGCCTCGGACAAGACTCCGCCCGCCAAGACGCCTCCTCCCACCGCCGCGAAGCCGGCGCCGGAGGCCAAGTCCGCTGCGCCCAAGACGCTCACCATCGAGGAGGACAAGTCCGCGAAGCAGGAGCCGAAGAACAAGAAGGTGGACACGAAGGCCACCGAGACCGCCAGCAAGCCGCTGCTGTAGCCCTGACTCGAAATACGCGAGAGGCGAATCCATGAAGAAGATGATGGCGGGATTGTGTCTGGTCTGGCTGTGTCTGTCTCAGGGAACGGCGCAGGGTGCCGAGGATTGCATCAAGACGATGAACCAGGGCTCGGCCACGGTGAAGCTCGGATTGTATGAGCAGAGCTGTATGTCGATGTCCTGGAGCGGGGGGGTGATTACGTCGGACGTCACCTACAACTGCTGTGGTCCCAGCGCGACCATCCGCATCAACGCGAATGACTGGGAGAAGCTGCGCACTGGAGGCAAGCTGGACGGCTTCCGCTACCAGAAGGCCGATATCGGGAGCAATGGCTCGTACACGCTCTACTTCCGGAAGGTGGTCGGGACGGAAATCACGAACATCGCTCCCGAGGACTTCTTCAAGTAGCCGCAAACCCGTGTCCATGGGAGGAGGGCGCGTGCCTTCCTCCCGTGGCCTGCCGCGCGCGAGGCGTCGTGGACACCCACTTCCTGCATGGCTTCAGTCCCTTCCTGTTCCGCTTCTCCGACACGCTCTCCCTTCGCTGGACGGGAGCGGCGTACCTGGTGGGCTTCCTGCTCGTGTTCGCGGTGCTCCGGCGCCAGGCCGCGCGAGGTGAAGGGCCCTTCGAGAGACAGGAGGTGTCCGGGTTCGTGCTCCACGCGGGCCTGCTCGGGGTGATGCTGGGCGGGCGGCTGGGGTACGTGCTCCTGCACCAGTGGGACGACTTCTCCCGGGACGGCTCCGTCTTCTTCCAGTTCAAACAGGGCGGCGCGTCGGTGCTCGGGGCCGTGCTGGGGGTGCTGGCCTTCACGGTGTACTTCGCGCGTCAGCAGCGACGCTCGTGGCTCCAGGTGACGGATGCGCTGGCGGTGCTCGCGCCGCTGGGCTTCCTGCTGGGAGCGCTCGCGGGGTTCATGGAGGGGGCGCCGGTGGGACAAATCACCTCCGTGCCCTGGGCCGTCCGCTTTCCCGCCGAGGTGGGGCTGCCCGACTTCCAGCCCGTCGCGACGCCGTCGTTCGACGTGTCCACGCTGGCGTATGCACCCGGGCACGAGGTGGCGGGGCTGGCGCGCGCGGATGCGTCCCTCCTCACGGAACTGCACCGCATCCTCCCGGCGCGGCATCCGGTGCTGCTCTACCAGGCCTTGCTGGAGGGACTGCTGTTGGGGAGTGTCCTCATGGGCGTGCGCGCGCTGTGGCGCTCGCGGCCCGTGGGAGCGTTGACCGGGCTGTTCTTCACGCTGCACGGAGGACTGGCGCTGGCGAGTCTCCCGTTCCGCGCGCCCCAGCCGAACGTGTCCTTCGTCGCCGGGTTCGAGCAAGGCGCGTTGTTTCCCGTGGTGCTGCTGGTCGTGGGCGCGGCCGTCCTCCTGAGCGTTCTGGGTCAGCGTGCGGCTGGAGTGGCTGTACCCGTCCCCGTGAAGCAGGAGGGGTGAGGGCTCACGGGGGACAGGGGCGCTGGCCGTCTTTCGCGAGGCGGAAGCGCGCGGGCCGCAGGGCCTGCACCACGACGTGGCCTGCCTGCTCCAGGCGCAGGGTGGCTCCTGGCTCCAGGACATGGTCCCTCGAGTCCTGCTCGAAGGTGAGCCAGAGCCGGCCCTCGGTGCAGGTGAGCGACAGGCCCTCGCTTGCTTGCAGGCGCCGGCTCCAGAGCGCTCCCTGGAACAGGCTGATGCAGCCAGCCTCCGCCTCCGGGTGGGCTTCCGGCTTCAGGTGATTCCACAGCGTGCTCCACCAGCCCCGCCCCGACAGAGCGAACATCGACTCCATGGCTCCATGACCTCCTCGTGAGAGGCAACATGCGCCTCGCCACGGGAACAGAACAGATGCAGCCGATTGTCATTGTGACCGGTACAGTTCCGAGGTGGGAAACTGTACCGGTCCGGCATGAGGGCAGGTGTATCTGGTCGACGGGCGGAGGGAACGCTACCGATACGGGTCGCGGGTCGGCATCTCGACGGAGGTGGCATGGGCGCGCTGGCACACAAACCGAAGTTGTACGAGCAGGTGGCCGAGCGACTGGAGGAAGCCATCGCCGCGGGGACGCTGCGCGCCGGGGACAGGCTGCCCTCGGTGCGCCAGCTCAGCCTGCGCGAGCGGGTGAGCATCTCCACGGTGCTGCAGGCGTACCTCCATCTGGAATCGGTGGGGCTCATCGAGACGCGGCCCCAGTCGGGCCACTACGTGCGTCGTCGCGAGCGACCTCGCCTGGCGGAGCCGCGGGTGTCCCGGCCCGCGACGAGCGCCACGCCCGTCACCGTCAGCGGGCTGGTGTCTCGCGTCTACCAGGCGATGAGGGACCCGCGCACGGTGCAGCTCGGTGGCGCGTGGCCCGCGCCAGAGCTGCTGCCCACGCGGCGACTGTACCGGGAGCTGAACGCGCTCACCCGGGAGGCGGGTGACGTGGGGGTGCTGTACGACGTTCCACCCGGGTGTCCGGAGCTGCGGCAACAGCTGGCGCGGCGCTCACTGGACTGGGGCGGGGCGCTGGCGCCCGAGGACTTCATCATCACCTGTGGCGCGGCGGAGGCGATTCACCTGTGCCTGCTCGCGGTGGCGCGCACGGGGGACACCATCGCGATTGAGTCCCCGGCGTACTACGGCACGTTGCAGGCCATCGAGTCGCTGGGGCTGAAGGCGCTGGAGATTCCGTGCTCGCCGCGACATGGGATGGAGCTGGATGCGTTGGAGGCCGCGCTGGAGCGGCGGCGCGTGGCGGCGGTGCTGGTGGTGCCGAGCTTCAGCAACCCGGTGGGCAGTTGCATGCCCGAGACGCGGCGTCGTCGGTTGGTGGCGATGCTGGAGGCGCGGGGTGTTCCGCTCATCGAGGACGACCTGTATGGCGACTTGCACTTCGAAGCGGAGCGCCCGCGCACGTGCAAGTCCTTCGATACGTCTGGGAACGTGATGCTGTGTGGCTCGTTCTCGAAGACGCTCGCGCCGGGGTTCCGCGTGGGCTACGTGGCGCCGGGACGGTTCCGTGAGCGGGTGGAGCTGCTCAAGTTCTCGCACACGATTGCCACGGCGTCGCTGCCGCCGCTCGCGATTGCGCGGTTCTTGGAAGAGGGCGGGTATGACCGGCATCTGCGCGCGCTGCGCCGCCATCTCATGTCCCAGGTGGAGAGCATGGCCGGGGGCGTGGCGGAGTTCTTCCCGGAGGGGACGCGGGTGGCGCGGCCGTCGGGTGGCTCGCTCTTGTGGGTAGAGCTGCCGCCGAAGGTGGACTCGCTGGAGCTGCATGCGCGCGCCATCGAAGCGGGCATCAGCATCGCGCCCGGACCCATCTTCTCCGCGCGGCCGGACTCGTATCGGAACTTCATCCGACTGAGCTGTGGTCAGCCGTGGACGCCGCGCATCGAGGCGGCGGTGTCCACGTTGGGGCGCCTGGCGCGCGGCCTCGCGTGACGGGGCTTTTAGCGCGCGAAGAGGAGGCCCACGCCCTGGCGGGACGCCTTGTCCAGGGCGTGCGTGGCCGCGTCGAGCGCGCGGGCCGGGTCTCCGCGTCGCGCGAGGGTCAGCTTTCGCTGAAGCCACGAGCGGATGCGGGCGGAGCGGAGGTGGGGCTTGTAGTCGGGAGCGCCGTCGAGGTGCTCGCGCAGTCCCTCGCGAAGCTGGCGGACCTCGGAGCCTGTCCAGTAGCCGAGGGCCGGGTACGCGCGCTTCAGGCCCGTGCTCGTGGGGACGTCCTGTCCGGGCATGCGGCCGACGACGGTGAAGCGCCAGAGTCGCTGGATGGGCTCCGCGCAGGATGAGCCGACGACGGCCTCCGCCGCCTGGAGGTCGTACTCGCTGGGATGCAGCTGCGTGGCCAGCTCCAGGGGTTCCCCTCGCGCGTCCTTGCCCAGGTGGACCAACTCGTCCGCGAGCACGTCGAGCAGGTCCCAGACTCCGTCCTCGAGCTGCTCGGGGAGCCGGGTGAGGGTGTCCGCGCCGTGCCGGGACAGGTGGTCCATCAGCTCCAGGAGCAGGACCTCGTCATCGTCCTCCTCCGGGTCCTCCAGGCCCTCGGCCACGGTGGCGCGCATGGCCGCGAGGCGCGCGCGGGTCAGGACGCCGGCGAGTCCCTCGGAGGGAATCAGGAAGAAGGAGACAGGGGTACTCATGGGGCCCCTGTGTACACCGAGGCGCGGCGGACCGCGCGGGTTCAGTCAAACCAGACGGTCGGCGTTACACCACCTGGAGTCATTCCTGCCTCGGGTCTGTGTTGGGGGGGGCGTGTGAGGAATAGGTCCTGCCGCTCATTCATGTCATTCTTTGGACCGAAGTCCCTCTCGGACTTGCCTCGCGAAAGGTGCGGTTCATGTTCAGGCGCTACAAGTCTTTTTCGGCAGTCATTGCCTTCGCCACGGTCCTCTCCGTGGGCTGTGGCCCCATGGATGCGGAGCAGCCCGTTGATGTACCTGGTACCGGTGAGCAGTCGCTCGGCGCGGCGCTCTTCTACCATGACTTCCGCGGCGACAGCGGCGGCTCGAATAGCCAGTGCAACGGGGGAACCATTGTCTCCGAAGGCAAGTCATTGGGAGAGTGGACGACCCGGGTGGGCCTTGATACGGATGGACGTTCCGGCGGCTGTGCGCAGAAGCTGGGTATCAGCGACCCGCACGGCGAGCTTTCCGGGTTGGTGATTTCGGTCGACTTCCGTGGCGAGGACGGCTTCACGGGCGGCGGGCAGTGCGACAACCCGGGTCTGCGTTCAATCCCGGTGACCACCGGTCTGGCGTGGACGAGCGCCTGGGGAATCGACACCGACCAGCGGACCGGTGGGTGTGTCCAGTCGTTCAGCCTCGCCGGGCGCGGCGATGTCGCCCTTGATGTGAAGTTCGAGGATGAGAACTTCAACGGGCAGTGCGGGAACGCGGGGCTGCACACGATTACGTCGACCCGCTCCGCGTCCATCATCATGAACATGGATGACCGACGCGGAGGCTGCTTGCAGAGCTTCCGGCTGCGGAAGATGGTCTGCGGCGACAACGTCTGTGAATTCGGTGAGTCGTGCGAGGCGGACTGCGTCCGTTGTGGCGACGGCATCTGCAATGGCACCGAGACGGAGTCCACCTGTCCCGGCGACTGCGCCCCTCCCCCCACCGGCACCTGCGGCGACACCCTCTGCGAGTTCCCGGAGGATCCGTTCAGTTGCCCCATGGACTGCGTCCCCACCACCGGCTACTGCGGTGACAACATCTGCGACTTCCCGGAGAGCCAGTTCAATTGCCCCGTGGACTGCGGTCTGGTCACCTGCCTCCTGCCGCCCACGAGCTGCCCCTGAACGACTGAGTGCCCTTCGGGCCCGCGGGGGGGGGCTCCGCGGGCCGTCAGGTCTACACCCGACTCACGGCGTTCAGCAGTTCAGGTTGATGCGGATGTAGTCCACCATCGACGAGTTCTGCATGCGGAGCTGGAGCATGTCGCCCACCGAGGTGATGGGGAGCGGCATGCACAGGAGGGCGGTGTTGCCCGGGTTCCACGTCGGCGCGAGTGCGGGCACCACGGACGTGCTGGCGATGATGGGGAAGCTGTAGGTGCCGAAGTCCGTGTCGTAGACGGTGATGGTGTCTTTCTGAGGTGCCGTCGGGAGCGCCCGGGCATGAGCGCAGAGCGTCAGCGTGCAGGACGGCGTCTGGGTGAAACAGCTCTTGAGTCCGTGCCGCAGCGTGGCCACGGTGTGGCGGTTGGACGTGGCGTCATCCAGCGTCTTGAGCTGGCTGACCGGGATGCTGTTGGCCGCGAGGAAGTTGACGAACTCGGGCATCGCCGTGGGGGCGTAGGGCAACGGGTCCGGTCCCCCGCCGAAGTTGTCGGCCGTTCCGAAGGTGACGGACATGTTCGGGGTGCAGACGGTCTGCTCGGCCTCGCCCATGGCGCCGTCATCGAGGGTGGGCTCCTCGGCGGAACCACAGGCAGTCAGGGCGAAGGGCAGCAGTCCCAGGGCAAGCAGCGAGGAAGCAGAACGGGGCATGGAGGGTCCTCCGGGTCGAGTGGGTACGGCGGCTGTGAGGCCGTGCAGGACCGTGAGGGTGCCATGGTCAGCTCGGCCCACCAGTGAAGCCTGCAATAGCGCTGGGCATGAGTCCACGACGTGGTGCATGGGCTGCTCTTCGGTGGAGCCATGCGGCAGGATGCCGCTGTGGCCGTCATGTCCAAGGACTCCCGATGAAGCGTCTTCCCGTACGTCTCGCGCTGCTCCCCCTTCTGGCCGCGCTGCTCGCGGGTGGTGCCCATGCGGCCGACCTGACAGTGACGTCGCTCACGGTCATCCCCAAGCCGGCTGCGGAACAAGCCTTTCCGCAGGAGGTCATCCAGATGCCGTTCATCACCCACGACAAGCCGGAGCTGGCCGCCAACATCAACGACAGCCTGTTCATCGGCCGGTTCAAGGCGCTGGCGCCCGTGAAGGCGGAGCCCAAGCTGCCGGCTGACGGATTCGACCTGGCGGGACTCGCCGGTCAGACCTTCAGCGTGACTCGCAACGATGCGCGTCTGCTCACGATTCAGTTCAATGCCGAGGGCTGCGGCGCCTATTGCGAGACGTACAGTGTGTCCTACAGCTTCGACATGCGGACGGGTCGCCAGCTCAATCCCCGGGAGTTGTTCACCCCGGCTGGGGTTCGTGCGCTGAGCCTGCGCATGCACAAGGAAAAGCAGCGCCTCTACCGTGCGCAGGTCGCGCGACATGAAAAGGAGCTGAAGGCGTCACGCCAGAAGAAGGATGCGCACGAGACGATTGACGACCTGGAGGAGCGCATCGCGTTCAACCGCGAGTGTCTGGCCAGCGTGGACGGCGAGAGTGACGAGGTGCGCGCCAGGACGGCTTTCAATGAGCGCTGGGAGTTCAATGCGGCGGAAGCCCGCATGACCGCGGAGCGCTGCAGCAACCACGCGTCGCGCGCGCTCGATGACGTCAACACCGTCAGCCTGTCACTGCCGTATGACTCCCTGCGTCCGCATCTGACGGCCTACGGCAAGAGCGTGCTGCTGGGGGAAGGTCAAGCGTCGTCAGGCGATGTCTTTAGTCAGGTGCTGCGTGGTCGAATCGGCAAGCTGCCGATTGTGATGATGCTGGAGAAGCAGGACGACAACTCGGTATCCGGCGTGTACTTCTACGAGAAGCATCGCAAGGCGATTGAGCTGGATGGCCAGGCAGAAGGCGGGAAGCTCACCTTGGAGGAACGCGATGCGGACGGCAACCCTACGGCGCGTCTGCAACTGGAGGCTGGCAAGAACCTCCTGCGCGGTGAATGGGTGGGCAAGCAGTCCTTGCGGATGGAGCTGCGCGCGCCTTGAGGCGTCCTGACGCCCGGCAACGGCGCTGCCCCGTCCGGCTGCGTACTCCGGGCGGGGCAGCGGGGGCTGACTACAGGACTCGAGTGAGCTTCCAGTACGCCCCTTTGTTGGTGGATCTGATGGGCGGGAAGGTCTCGTTCTCGTCGAGCGTGATGACGCGCTCTTCGCTGGTCGGAGCGGGGGTGGTCGTGTTGTCCGTGTAGCCGTCGAAGGTGTAGATGCCCCGAGTCGGGCACTTCTCGCCTGTCTTGAACCGCTGTCCCACCGTCGCCATGTTGGTCTCCTCTTCCGTCCTTGTGGGACGGGTTGTCGTGCCGGCTGGCACGGCGTGAGACTTTGGAGATGTGGACAGACCCAAGCCATACCTCCCCAGAGGGAGAGAGGCTCATGGGGCCTGTCAGGTGGCGTTGGCCCTGACGAAAATCCACTTGTTGGCGGCCTCGGTCAACGGGTGGTTGATCACGAAGCGCCGGGAAGGCCCAGAGGGCGACACGCCTTCCGCATCGACCGTGGTCGGATTCCAGCTATTGGAGCCATACTTGCAAAGCAGGATGTAACTGATGGAGCCCATCTTCGCGAGCCCTCCCGCGACCTTCGCTTCCTGCCTGGTGCCGCTCTTCCAGTCGTTGATTGGATTCCCGATGTTGTCCGTGGCGCCGGGACGCTGCGTGAGGGACGACACCGCCCTGGCATCGAAGAGCTTGAGGAACACCTTGTCATTGGTCCCCGTATCGCTGCCGGAGGCGGTGGAGATGAAGACCTTGAACTCGTCATAGGCCGGCGCGGGGGCGTCCCCTTCTCGGAGCTGCTGCAAATCGAAGGTCGCGGGCGAGCGCATGGCACCGCTGCCCGAACCGACCAAGGCGTCCGGCAGCGCATACCATGTCTCGCCGGTGGTCTTGTCGGTCAACCAGAGCCCGCCAAGCTTCCATTTCGACCCGGTGAAATGGACCCTGATCTTCGCCGGCGTCCCATCCAAGGTGAACGTGAGCGGGTCGAAGATCTCGATGGAGCCCTTCTCATAATTGTTGCGCCCGCTGTCTCCACTGGCGGGCCGCTCCTTGTTGCTCACAGCTCCCGCGGCATTCACGAGCTCGATATCGACATGTTCGTCCGTGCCGTCATTGCCTGTCCCGATCAACAACTCATACGCACGCGTGGTGGTGGCCATTCGTTATCTCCGCTGACTGGTGGGTGCTGTGATTGAGCATCACGATGGCACCATGCGGAGGGTGGGCCTCACCATCGGTAAAACACCGATTGACAAAGGGCGGTTTCTCTTCGTGGCGTGCAGCTCAGTCTGTCTCGTTGGCCTGAGCCAGCAGATGGACCAGCTCGGCCACGGTGCTCACCTGGAGTTTTTGCAGGGCGCGAGCGCGGTGCGCCTGCACCGTGCTCTCGGTGAGGTCGAGCGTGGCGGCGATCTGCTTGTTGAGCAGGCCCTGGGCGTACAGGTGGCACACGTCGCGCTCGCGCGAAGACATGCCCGCCAACCGCGCCCGGACGTGCTCGCGGGCCGCGCGCCGGGCGGCGGCCTCCGCGTCCCGTACGATGGAGCGCGCGCACACGGAGAGGAGCGCCTCGGCATCCACCGGCTTGGAAAGGAAGTCCACCGCGCCCTGCTTCATCGCAGTGACCGCCGAAGGCACATCGGAGTGGCCGCTCACGAAGATGAGCGGGAGCAGAATGCCAACATCCAGGAAGGAGCGTTGCAGTGCCAGGCCATCCAGCCCCGGCATCCGCAAGTCCAATACCGCGCAGCCCCGGTCATTCGCGGAGAGGCGTGCGAGCAGCACCTCCGGCAATTCAAACGCCTCCACCACGTAGTTCGCGGTGCGCAGGATTCCGCCCAGGTAGTGCAACTGGAAGGGGTCGTCATCCACGAGGAAGACCCTGGGAGACGGGCTACTCATGAGGCCTCCTGGATGGTCAGGGGAGGCCCGCCTTCGAGCTCGGCCCTGAGCATCTTCTCCACCTCCACGAACTGGGCTGCGAGCGTCACGAGCGCCGCGCCGAGGCCTTCCAGCCGGCCCTGCCTCGCCGCCGCCTCGACCTTGGCGCAGACCTCGGACATCTGAACCGCACCGAGGGTGGCGCTGGCCGACTTGAGGATGTGCGCTTCCCAGGCGAGGTCCTTCGCGTCCCCTCGTTCGAGCGCCTCCGTCAGCCGGGGCAGGCGCCCCCGCGTGCTCTCCAGGAAGATGTGCAACAGGCCCTCGAAGAAGCGCGGCTCGCCCAGGCTCCCGATGCGCCGCAGCTTCGTGAGGGGCTCCTGCTCCAGCGAGGGGGCGGCGGCGCCGCGCGCCTTGGCCACGCGGGTGAGCACGGCGTCGAGCTGCGCGACGTCGATGGGCTTTCCGACGAAGTCATACATGCCGGCCCGCCTGCATGCTTCGCGGTCCTCCTCGAAGAGGCTCGCCGTCATGGCGATGACATGCGGCACACGCCGGCCCGCGGTGGCCTCGCCGAGCCGCGCGGTGGTCTCGAGGCCGCTCATGCCAGGCATCTGCAGGTCCATGAAGACCACGTCATAATCCTTGCTCGCGATGGCCTCGAGCGCCTCGCCGCCGCCACAGGCGAGGTCCACCGGATAGCCCAGGCGGGCGAGCTTGGCGCGCGCCACCTCCCGGTTCACGGGGTGGTCCTCGACGACGAGGACGACGAGCGGCGGGCGATTCTCGGCGAGGGTGGGAGCGGCGGGCTCGGGGGCGGCCGCGGCCGCGAGCTGGAGCGCGAAGGAGAACACCGAGCCACGCCCGGGCTCGCTCTCGACGAGGATGTCACCGCCCATCGCCGCGATGATCTGCTTGCTGATGGCCAGTCCGAGCCCCGTGCCGTCGTGGCGGCGTGTGATGCTGGAGTCGGCCTGTGTGAAGGGCCGGAACAGGCGCGCGAGCACGTCGGGCGAGATGCCGATGCCCGTGTCTTCGACCCGGAACTCAATCATGTCCCCGGCCGCGTGCTCCAGGCCTGGCGGGAGCGCGGTGATTCGGAGACGGACCGTGCCGCGCTCGGTGAACTTGATGGCGTTGGAGGTGAGGTTCACCAGCACCTGCCGCAGGCGCGCATCATCGCCGACGACATGCGCCGGCACGTCGGGACCCTGCTCCAATGACAGCTCGACCGACCGGGTCCTGGCCGCGGGCCGCAGCATGTCGATGACCGAGGCAGCGAGCTTTCGGAGCTCGAAGGGGGCATGCGACAGGATGAGCTTCTGCGCGTCGATCTTCGCGAAGTCGAGGATTTCCTCAAGGAGTCGGAGCAGCGCTCGGGCACTGTCATTGATGGTGCGCACGTGGGCCCGGCTCTCGAGGCTGAGCGACGTGTCGAGGACCAGGTCAGAGAGGCCGATCACCGCGTTCATGGGCGTGCGGAACTCGTGGCTCATCGCCGCGAGGAACGCGGCGCGGGCGTGCGACATCGCCTCGGCGCGCTCTTTCTCCACAGCGAGCTCGCGCAGTTTGACAGACAGTTCGTGGCGCGCCTGCCGCTCCCGCCGCTCCGCCTCGAAGCGCTTGCGCCGCTGCTGCTCGAACGAGCTGGCCGAGAGGCTGCCGACGATGTTCAGGGTGGCGAGCGCGAGCGCGGTCGCAACGCGCCCTTGGGTGTCCATCGCCGCCTGGGGACCTGCCAGGGTGACGAGTACCACCCCCCCAAGCACGAACACACCGCCGGCGATGGACCGCGGGAGCAGGGGGCCTCGCATCGCAAAGGAGAAACAGCAGATGAGGGTGGCGCAGGCGATGACGGGGCCTTGGATATGTCCCGTCGACAGCTTCGACAGATGGACGACGGACCCGAAGAGCACCATCGCGGCGAGCCCGAGTTGGACGGTTTGATCCATCTGCCGGGGCGACCGGGCGCGGCGCAGGAGGACCAGCCCCACCCCAGCAGCCACGAGGAGCAGGGCTCGCGAGGAGACGGAGACAGTCAGCCAGGCCCCCTGAAGCTGGGAGAAGTCGTTGCCCACTGTCACGGCAAAGGTCACCCCCATCGCGCCCAGCACGATGGCGAATTGCCGCCCGTCCTCGCGGAGGAAATGCCGTCGGTATCGCTGCTCACGAAGGCGCACTACCCCTGGAGTAGGGGATACATCCTGCATGGGCATTCGGGGCACGGAGCAGTCTCTCGCGGGGGCGCCAGCCGTGTCCACGCCGCATGACGACACCCGCCCGCAACCCCTTTCCCCTTCTCTCCTTCGCATGGTGCGTTACGCGCAAGTCCATCCAGACACCGCTCGGAGCTCACCCCGTACGCGCGGAGCTTCCGGAAGGCCACAGGGGCGCGCCCGACTGGCGGTGGCACTCGGGACTCGGGTCGACTCCGCCCCTGTGCGGTCTGTCGCGCGGAGACGTCCCATCACCACCACCCCACCCGCGGAATCGCACGGGCGCGTCCATGTTGATGCCAGACTCAGGGCCACCGTCGATGATGTTACTCCCGCAGCACGGTGAGCCCTGTGTCGGTCAGGACATAGAGCATGGCCGGTGCCACGGTGGGGTCATACACGAGCTGGAGCACCTGCTTTCCATTCACGGAGTCCACGCGAGTGAGCGTCTCTCCGTCCTGCTCGATGCGCCACAGGCCCTGGTCGTCGGTGCCCACGTAGACGATGCCCTCGTCGGTGGCCGCCAGCGCCGTCACGTTGTCGGAGGGCAGGGTGGTGATGCGCGTATAGTTCGCGCTGGAGCGGTCCGTCTGCTCCATGCGCCACAGGCCGAAGTCACGGCTGCCCACCCAGGTGGTCCCCGCCTTCGTGCGAGCAATCGCGCGCCAGTGGTCGAAGGCCTCCAGGCTGTTGAGTTGCGAGTTGTGCCCCTTGTAGCTCCAGGGCACCGGGCCCTCCCAGGTGCGCTCCTTGTCGAAGTCCTCCAGCACTCCGTTCGGCTCGAGGATGCCCACCAGCCAGTCATTGGCCACGAGCACTTCACCGCCGGCCCCGATGCCGAGTCCCCAATTGAAGCCCGCCTGAAGCGACTGGGACACGCTGCCGTCCGCGCGCGGTGTCTCCAGATACCAGGCCGCATGGCGGTGGCTGTTGTATGTGAGGCCGCGAACCAACGTCACGCCGTGGTTGGTGCCGATGTAGACATCTCCCCGGTCCCTGCCGCGCATCACCCGCTGGCAGGCGAGCACCGAGCGGTCCTCGTCGTAGTGGAAATCATTGGTGTTGCGGATGCCGAGCTGCTGCTGCCCGCCGGACACTCCCGCGCTGCGCCACAGGTGCTCCTCCAGCACCACCTGGCCGTCGGACTCCAGGCGCACCGCGTCCAGGTCGCCCTTCTGGTACTCCGCGAAGCGCTCCGCGGTGTAGTGGGGCTCTCCTTCCACGGGGATGTATGCGTGGGGCTTGTCCGGGACCTCCGGCTGCAGTTCGTAGGTGTGGTAGCCCACGTAGGCGCGCCCCGCCTCGCCCCCGCAGATGACGGTGGAGCCGAGCGCCTTCTTGTCCCTCCCGAAGCCCTCCGCAGCCTGTCCCACGCCACGCGTCCACGTGGGCGCCGTGTCGCCGGGACGCAGCACGCCAATCTCCGCGCCCTTCAGCAGCCAGATGTTGTGCCCCTCGTCGACGCCGATGCTCCGGACACCCGCGCCAATGCCAAACGCCGTCGCGTAGTCCTTCACCGCGTCCAGGGGCCAGGGGCCAGGGCCATCCGGCGAGTCGACGTCATCCTTGCCCGACGACTCGCCGCATGCGCCGAGGAACACCGCCATGCCCACTGCCGTCGCCCATCGCCACCCGCCGTGCATGCACCCTCCCGGCATCTCGCTGCTGCCAGAAAGACAGCAAGGCGTATGCCCGGTGGGGATGGGAAAACTCCTTCCCACCGTGGCGACTCCAAGGGGAGACGGCACGGAGGTGGGCGTGGTTTGACTGGAAGATGACGACCCGAGGGTGAACCGCTGTCGCCAGGACTGGAGCCCGAGGGAACGCTGGTTCCTCCAGGTCGGTGCAGGGCCTACCGTTGCCTGCGGGGGGAGCCCCCCTCCCTGGAGCCACTCTCACCAGGGGCACAAAGGGACGTCGTGGTGTGGCCTGCACGAGGCCTGGGAGGAAGTATCCTGTCCGGAGAGGATGGCGTCCGGCGGGCCAGTCCGCCCGGCCATGCTGGTGCTCGGAGGTGTCTCATGTCGCAGTCCACCCGTTGGCTCGTGGCAGGCGTTGTCGGGGCGCTCCTGGCGGCAGGAGGAGCCGCTTTCCTCTGGGCGCGCGCCGCGGTGAAGCGGAGCCCCTCCATCATCCATCCCGATGAGGAAGGACCCCGCAAGTAGAGCACCCGGCACCCCTCCCGCTGCCTTCATTCGCCGATTCAACGAGGTCTGCGAGGACCTAGCGTCTGGATGCAAGCGAGACACTGGTGTCAGCCGGGCCCCGAGACGTCATTCACGCCCGTGGGGGTCGTGAAAGACATTCAGGGGCTTGTTCTTCGTCGTCACGGGTGATTGGTTCCCGAGCTGTTTGAAGAGGGGGAATCACACATGAATCGTGGCACGAGACGGATGTCTGGCATCGCGGCGTGGTGCGGGTTGCTGTGCGCGCTGTGGCTGGGGGGCTGCTCGGGGAGCGAGCCTGTCGAAGCGGCACCCGAGCCCGGCACCGCGCGCGCCGCGGAAGGCTTCTCCCGTCAGGGAACGGTGCTGGCGGGGCGCAACCACTCCCTGGCCCTGCGCTCGGATGGGACGGTGTGGTCCTGGGGTGGCAATACCTTTGGACAACTGGGCAATGGCACGACGCGCGCGCGTCCGTTCCCCGTGCGGGTGTGGCGCTTGTTCGACATCCGGGCGCTCGGGGCGGGTGAGCTGCATTCGCTGGCGTTGAAGTCGGATGGGACGGTGTGGTCCTGGGGCAACAACCTGAATGGACAGCTTGGAGATGGGACGACGACTTCGCGTCCGGTGCCCGTGCCGGTGCCAGGACTGACGAATGCCGTGGCCATCGCCGCGGGCTTCTCCCACTCCCTGGTCTTGAAGTCGGACGGGACGGTGTGGGCCTGGGGCAACAACGCGACGGGGCAGCTGGGAGACGGGACGACGACGCGACGCGTGTCCCCCGTGCAGGTGCAGGGGCTGACTGGAGTGATGGCCATCTCCGCGGGCAACGTCCACTCCCTGGCGCTGACGGCGGATGGGCGGGTGTGGTCCTGGGGTGGCAACGCGGACGGGCAGCTCGGGACGGGTGACCTCACGGGCCGCACGCTGCCCGCCATGCTGCCGGGCCCGACGGGCCTGACGTCGGTGTCGGGTGGGGGCTCGCACACGGTGGCGTTGAAGGTGGATGGGACGGTGTGGACCTGGGGCAAGAACGACGAAGGGCAGCTCGGCCTGGGCTCCACCGCGGTGACTCTGGTCCCCACGCAGATTCCGGCGTTGAGCGGAGTCGAGGCGGTGGTGGGCGGCGGGCAGCACACCGTGGCGCTGAAGGGCGATGGGACGGTGTGGGCGTGGGGGAGCAACGCGCGGTCGCAGCTGGGAGATGGAGGCATGCTCCAGCGGCTGTCGCCCGTGCAGGTGCCAGGACTCACGCAGGTCCGGGGTGTGTCAGCGGGCGGCGGACAGCACTCGGTGGCGGTGAAGGCGAGTGGAGAGGTCTGGGCCTGGGGCTCGAACACCGACGGTCAGGTGGGCGACGGGACGTATCTGATGAAGTCGGTGCCCGTGGCGACGCGCGCGTGGCTGGAGCGAGTCGAGGCCTCGGGAGGGCAGTATCACTCCCTGGCGGTGAAGGCGGATGGCGCCGCCTGGTCCTGGGGCGGCAATACGTATGCGCAGTTGGGCGATGGGACGACCGTGTCGCGCTGGGCTCCGCTCAAGGTCACGCTCCCGGGGCTGCCTCTGGTGGGCTCTGTCGCCGCCGGAGGACTGCACTCGGTGGTCCTCAGGGAAGACGGCACGGTGTGGGCCTGGGGCTCCAACACCTACGGCTCCATCGGGGATGGGACGACGACCGCGCGATTTCTCCCAGTCCAGGTGCAGGGCGGGCTGGTGGCCACGGCCGTGGCCACCGGATTCCGTCATGCGCTGGCGCTGAAGGCGGATGGCACGGTGTGGGCCTGGGGCTCGAACTCCATCGGCCAACTCGGAGATGGCACAGGCCTCAATCGGACCGTGCCCACCCGAATCCCAGGGTTGTTGAACATCGTCTCGCTCGCCGCGGGCGAAGCGCATTCGCTGGCCTTGAAGTCCGA
The DNA here is from genome assembly GCF_010894455.1 of Myxococcus eversor. Classification (GTDB taxonomy): domain Bacteria; phylum Myxococcota; class Myxococcia; order Myxococcales; family Myxococcaceae; genus Myxococcus; species Myxococcus eversor. The sequence continues at coordinate 425,363 of NZ_JAAIXY010000008.1, forward strand.
CGGCACCGTTTGGACGTGGGGCCACAACAGTACATCGTGGATGGAGTTGGACCCCGAGGAGCCGACGGGAATGGGGCTCCTGTCTCCGATGCAGGTGCTGGGGCTCTCGGACGTGGTGGGTGTCTCGGGTGGCAACAGCCACTCCCTGGCGCTGAAGGCGGATGGGACGGTCTGGGCCTGGGGCAACAACGATTACGGGCAGTTGGGAGACGGCACCGTCGCTTCGAGGATGACACCTGCTCCGGTGGTAGGACTCTCGGGCGTGGTCGCCGTGTCAGCGAATGGGATGTATTCCACGGCGCTCAAGGCGGATGGGACGGTGTGGACCTGGGGGTACAACGGCTCCGGCCAACTGAGTGGAGGCAGCGGACCAGCGCGGTCGCTGCCCGCGCAGGTTCCTGGCCTGTCCACGGTCCGGTCCCTGGTGGCTGGCGGGAGTCATGCCCTGGTGGTGAAGGACGACGGGACGCTGTGGTCCTGGGGGTACAACTACTCCGGACAGATTGGTGATGGGGTGACCGACCGGAAGGCGAGCCCCGTTCCTTCTTTGATTCTCCGCTCGCGTGGGGTGGCCGCGGCCTCCCAGGTCGCGCTGGGGCTGACTCCGGACGGCAGGGTCCAGGCCTGGGGCATGAACGTCTGGGGGCAGTTGGGAGACGGGAGCATCATCACCCGGCCGGAGCCCATCGAGGTGTCCGGGCTGACGGGGATGCTGGCGGTCTCCATGGCGTACAACCATGCGCTGGCGCTGAAGTCAGACGGAACGGCGTGGGCCTGGGGGTCCAACTCGAACGGCGCGTTGGGAGATGGGACGCGGACCCAACGCAACACCCCCGTCCAGGTGCTGTCCACGGTCAGGTTTCTCTCCGTCTCCACGGGGGCCGCTCACAGCATGGCCCTGGCGGAGGATGGGACGGTGTGGGCCTGGGGGGGCAATGGATATGGAGAGGTCGGCGATGGGACACAAACCCTGCGCTCCCAGCCTGTCCAGGTGGTGGGGCTGACGCAGGTGATGGCCATCGCGGCGGGAAACTCGTTCTCGCTGGCCTTGAGGGCGGACGGGACGGTGTGGGGGTGGGGACACAATGCCTATGGCCAGTTGGGGATCAACTCCACGACAGCGCGGTCGCTGCCCGCCCAGGTGCTGGGGCTCACGGGCGTCACCGCCATCGGGGCCGGCAATGGCCATTCCCTGGCATTGAAGTCAGACGGGACGGTGTGGGGGTGGGGCAATAACGCCTACGGAAACCTGGGGGACAACACCACGGTCAACAAGCTCACGCCCGTGCAGACGAAGGTGCTGACCGGAGTGGTGTCGCTCTCAGCGGGCGTGCAGCACAATCTCGCAATCACAGTGGGAGGACTGGTCTGGGCGTGGGGACGCAATGACCAGGGTCAACTGGGAGATGGCGTCCCGTCGACGTCGAAGCTGCTGCCCGCGCGAGTGAGCCCGCTCGGGACGGCCGTGGCGGTCTCCGCCGGAGGAGACCATTCCCACGCCATCCTCGCGGACCGGAGCGTCTGGTCCTGGGGCAGCAGCACCTATGGACAGCTCGGCACCGGGCTGTCGCTCATCCGGGCCGCTCCCGTGCAGGTCTGGTGAGGCGTCACGTCGCGCCGTCGTTTGCGAGAGGGGCCCACGTGCCCGGTGTTCAGGTCGTGGGCCCCTTGTGTGTCCGCTGGAGATGAATCCCTGCTGCGCCGGTCCGGCTCTTGGCGCACGGGGTTTCGTCAATAGCCCGCATCGCTCATTATGGTGCCGTCCGCTACTCCCAACTGGGCTCCCATCGTCCCGATGCGTCGAGCGCAATACCTCTGTGGAGGGAGCGCGGATGCCCGACTGCCGATGTACCGTGCATCTGCTGTCACGGCGCCACCTGCTGGGGGACCCATGTCTGAAGGAATCAAGTCTATTGGCATCTCCGCCACCAAGACGCTCGTCAACTCCATACTCGTTGCCCTCGTAGTGCTTGGCTCACTCGTCCTTGGATACCGTGCGATTCGGCCAATCCAGCCGACGGGCGAGGAGCTGGCAATCGCATTGGCGAAACAGAGCGTGCAAACAGGTGTTGAAGATTTTGCTTCCATGGTTAATCGCTATCTGGACAACTCCCATGCGGTTCGGCTCGACAGCATGATTCAGTCGCGCCTGGGAGAGCTACGAGGCGAAATTGTGGTGACGGGCTGGGTAGCCAAAGAAGTCGCAACCAACCTGTACATGGTCAGCTTTACCTGGACCCATCCCGCGAATGGTGAGCGAGGGGCCTTCTTCGAGGTCGACACCAAGAACAGATTCGCCCGCCCCATCATCCCGGACGACGAACTCGCACTGAAATACGGCGTGCGCTCGCAGGAGGACTTTCAAAAAGAAGAGGCGGTCACACGGGACTTCATCAAGAAGAAGTACCCCGAGGGAGCTCTCCAATATGCAAACCACATCCTGACCATTCAGGGTAGGGCAGATGGAGATTACAAGCCACAAGACGTCGCCCAGGAGATTCACCGCAGTTTGAAGGGAGCGTTCGAACACCGCAGGGATCAGTACCTCCAAGTCAAGATGACCAAGGGAGGTCTCGTTGGCGAACACGCTGCGAGGTACTAATCCCCGGGCAGTGATCTCATCCTCTCTTTTTCGTGTGATGGGCCAGGAGAAGGTGTGCAAGTTCCTTGATGAATAGTTCACAGGAAGAACGAAGTGTGCTGCTGACACGAAAGAGGTGGTGCCATGGCAAAGGGTGCAGTCATTACATTTGATTTGAGACCTCAAACCAGCGATGACTACAAGACCGCCTATAGCATTCTGGGGAAGGCGGGCTTCACCGTAGCAACGCCGAACATGACCGTTTTTCTCCCCAACACCACGGTCATGGGAACCATCCCTGAACACTGGACGGCCGAAAATCTGAGGGACGCGGTCATGACTACCTTCAGGAACGCTGGATTGGTCCTGACCTCCATCCTCTGTGGTGTGGTCACTGATTGGGCAGTCATGGGTGACCGAGTAGACTACAAGGCGATCTCGCCGTAACGACTGGAGCAGTCGCCAACGAGTTGAGTGCTGCGGAGTCAGGCGTTCGCAGCTCTCTCTGGGACGGAGTTGCACCGCATTCGTTGAGCCGCAACAAGAAGAAATGTGACGTTCCCCGAAACGAAGCGCATCGCCTCCTCCTTCGAAGAGTTGCTAACCCGCGCCCTTCGCAGTGGCGGTCGTGCGTACTGGCTGGGCGGATGGCGTTCGCCCACTCCCGACGTGGGAGTGGGCGAGCGTCAGGCCCTCAGTCCGCGGACATCGCCACGCCAGGTGACACCTTCGACGCCTTGCGCGCGGGCAGCCAGCTGGCCAGCACCACCACGGTGAGCAGGAGCACGGGCACCGCCAGGAAGGTCAGCGGGTCCGTCGCGCTCACGTCGTACAACATCCCCTCCAACACCTGGGACAAGGCCAGCGCCAGCAGCAAGCCCACGCCCAATCCCAGCGCGCACATCCGCAGCGCCTGCCTCATCACCAGCCGCACCACGTCCGACGGCATCGCTCCCAATGCCAGCCGGATGCCCAGCTCCCGCTTGCGCTGCGCCACGCTGTACGCCATCAACCCGTAGATACCCAGCGAGGCCAGCGCCACCGCCGACGCCGCGAAGGCCAGGAACAACACCCGCTGGAAGTTCCGGTTCGCCACCGAGCGGTCCAGGTTCGCCTCCAGCGTCGTCGGCTTGCGCATCGACAATTGCGAGTCCAACTGCAGCAGCTCCGCTTTCGCCGCCGCCGCCACGGTCTCCATCGGCAGCTTGCTGCGCACCATCAGCGTCGTCGCCGGCCACGGCGTCTGCCCCAGCGGCGCATAGAGCTCCGGCTCCGCCGGACTGTCCAGCGCCCGCCCCCTCATGTCCGCCACCACCCCCACCACCTCGCGCTCCACCTTGTCGCCATAACCAATCATGACCCGCTTGCCGAGCACCTCCTCCCCAGGGAAGAAGCGCCGCGCGAAGGACTCGTTCACCACCACCACCTGCGGCGACGTCAACGTGTCCCGCGTCGTGAAGTCCCGCCCCCGCTTCAATTGAATCCCCAGCGTCGCGAAGGCCCCGTCGCTCATCGCGCGATAGGCGGTGTCCCGCCGCTGCTCGCCCGGCGCCGTGGGCCGCTCAGGGATTTCCAACGTCAGGCTGATGCCTCCCCCCGTCACCACGCCCGGCGTCACGTGCGCCGCCGCCTCCACCCCCGCCTGCGCGCGCACCCGCTCCAACAAGCGCGCGTAGAACGACGCCATCGTCTCGCTCGTGTAGCGCGCCGCCGGAAGGTTGAACCGCATCAGCGTCACGTTCTCGGTCCGATAACCCGGGTCCACCGAGGCCAACCGCTGCGCGCTGCGCACCAACAACCCCGCGCCCACCAGCAACACCAACGCGAGCGCCACCTGCGTGGACACCAGCACCGCGCGCCAGCGCAACGCCGACTTGCTGGCGCTCGTGCCTCGCGTGCTCTGCAGCAGGCCACCCAGGCTCGCCCTCACCGCCGTGCCCAGCGGCGCCAGTCCACACAACAGCGTCACCGCCAACACCAACCCCGCCGTATAGGCGAGCGCCAGCCCATCCACGCGCACCGCCTGCACCTGCTGCACCGACTCCGGCAACACCGCGCTCAGCGCGTCCGTGCCCCACGTCCCCAACAACAACCCCAGCGCCCCACCCGAGACGGCCAGCAGCGCGCCCTCCGCCAACAGCTGCCGCGCCAGCGCGAGCTTCCCCGCCCCCAGCGCCGTGCGCACCGCGAACTCCTGCTGCCTCGCCAACGCCCGCGCGAGCAGGAGCTGCGCCACGTTCACGCAGGCGATGAGCAGCAGCAACGACACCGCCCCCAGGAGCAACAGCGCCGGACGCCGCGTGTCCAGCGACAGCCGGTCCTGAAGCCCCATCACCGTCACGCTGTTGCCTGGATTGCTGTCCGGATAAGCCTGCGACAACGCCGCCATCACCGAGCGCGCCTCCGCGTTCGCCTGCTCCGCCGTGGCCCCAGCCGCCAGCCGTCCCAGGCCCACCAGCATGTGCGTGCCTCGGCTGTCCCAGTTGTCACGGATGAAGTCCTGCGACGACAGGGACGCCCAGAGTCCCAGCGGCTCGTTGGAGCCCTCCTTCGGAAAGTCGAACCCCTCCGGCATCACTCCGACGACTTGATAGGAGTTGCCCTCCATCTCCACCATGCGCTCCAGGACGCGCGGGTCCGCCCCGAAGCGGCGCGTCCACAGCCCGTGCGAAATCACCACCGCGCGCGGACCGTTGAGCAGGAACTCCTCGTCGGTGAGCACCCGGCCGAGCAGGGGCTTCACCCCGACGATGCGGAAGAAGTCCTCCGAGATGCCGGCGCTCTCCACCCGCTCGGGCTCCAGGTTCGGCCCGGTGAGCGTGACGCCGTTGACGTCGAAGGCCGCGAAGCCGTCGAACGACTTCACCTTCTGCCGCAAATCCTCGGCGTCCAGCCGGGAGAGGGCCGAGTTCCGGCCCGCCTCATGCGAGTCCTGCCCCCACACCGACAGCAGCCTGTCCGCACCAGGGAGGGGAAGCGGGCGCAGCAGGAGCGCGCTCACCACGCTGAAGAGCATGGTGTTCGCGCCAATGCCGAGCGCCAGCGCCAGCACCGTCGCCAGCGTGAAGCCGGGGCTGCGACGCAGCGAGCGGGCGCCGTGGCGCAGGTCCTGAAGGAATGAAGGCATGCGCCTCCTCAAAGCCATTCGCGTGCCAACCCGGCGCCGCGACTCATGCGGGCGGAGTGACGACGTGCGTCGTCACGAGGGACTCGGCCACTGTGCGCTTGTGGGACGGCCGCGTTCGGAGGTGGCACGGCCGTCACCCGGGAAAACGGCCTAGACGCGGAGGGGCGGCTCGATGAGCGCGGGCGGCGTGGCCTTCGCGTCGTCCGGCTCGTACGCGGGCGCGTGAGGGCCCGCGTGGACCTGCTTCCACTTGCGCGGCACCCGCTCGATTCCGACCGGGTACACCGTGAGGTGTCCCTCCTCGTTGATGTGCAGGCGCACGAAGTTCTTCCAATCCGGCAGCGCCAGCGAGATGAACGCCTCGTTGGAGTGGGCCCCGAAGACATTCACGCTCAGCCACAGGTAGAGCCCCATGACGAACGGGCCGACGAGGAAGCCGCCCAGGAACGTCAGCCCCGAGGACATCAGGAACTTGCCCGCCAGGTGCGCCCAGCCCGCCGTGCAGTTGAGCCCGTCCGGGGTCAGGTCCGGGCAGATGCCCATTCCGCTCACCGCGACGTAGGTGCCTCCCCAGGCCACGAAGAAGGCCGTGAGGATGTGCGCGATTCCGTGCAGCCCTCCCGCCAGCCACCGCCACTTGCCGAACGCCGAGTCCGCCAGGCCGATGAGCCCGCCGATGGTGCCCAGGCCCAGCACCATCGTCCACGGACGACTCACCATGCTGTTGGCCACCGCCATGACGACGTCGCCGAGCTTGGACACGCCCAGCGAGCCCACCTCCGCGTAGGCCGCCAGCGCGAGCAGCAGGTACAGCGCGCCCGTCATCAGGCCGAACAGCGGGCTGTAGCGGATGAGGAACAGGTTCTTCCGCGCGAGCTTCTTCGACGTGCGCTCGTCCGGGAAGCTCTTCTCCAGCTTGTACCCGTCGCGCAGCACGTGGGCCTTGGGCGCGTGCGTGGGGTGCAGGAAGGCGCCGCCTCCGCCCGCCGTGATTTTCTGCCGGCCCGCCGCGTCCTCGTGGCGCCGGTAGTGGTGCAGGTCTCCCGCGAGGAACACGCTGATGCGCCGGCCGAGCACCTTCTCCTGGAGGTACTCCAGGTTGTTCTCCAGGTAGCTGCCCTTGCGCCGCTGCGTGGCCGCGAGAATCCACGCGGGCTCCGCGTTGCAGAGGATGACCCGGTCATCCGGGCCCATGCTCTCCGCCATCTGCCGGAAGTACTCCACCTGCGGCACGTCGATGTCGCTGTTGAGCTGCACGTCCGTGCCGATGAGCCACCAGCGATGTGGCAGCTTCAGCGCGAAGTAGCTGCGGCTCTGCCTTGTCCGCCGACCCGCGATCCACCGGTTCGCGCAGAACAGTCGCATGAAGGAGGACAGGCCGTCGTACCAGTCATGGTTGCCTGGGATGACGAACAGGTCCGGATTGGGCGCGACGGAGCGGCGCATGGCCGCCTCGTACGGCTGTATCAACCGCTCCTCGTATGTCTCGCGGCTGGCGCCGGGGTAGACGCCGTCGCCACCGGAGACGAGCACGCGTCCACGCTTCGTCTCGTGCTCGCCCGCCCTCGGCTGGCCGCGCACGGGCAGCTTCAGCTCCGGCAGGGCCAGGAGCCGCGCCACCGTGTACGTGGAGTCCCAGCCGTCGCCCGTGTCCGCGACGTAGTCGAGCCAGAAGTCTCCGTCGGGCAGCGTCTCCTGCGAGTAGTCGAAGTAGGGCTCCTGCGGACGCACCACCGCTTCGATGAGGCGATGGTCCGCGCGCGCGCCGAACACCGCCGCCACGAGCGCGTCCAGGCCCGTGCGCAGCAGTTGCGCCGGATGCAGCCAGCGCACCATGCCCGCGTGCTTCTGGGGCTTCGTCGCGGTGCCGCTCTCGGAGATGAGCGCTGTCTCGTTCCTCGACTCCACGAGGTGCGGACGCTCACCCGTCGTCAGCTTGTTGGACTGTTTCGCGGGAGCTTCGCTGTCCTTGCGCGCCGCCGCCCCGTCCCGCTCACTTGCCATGGGGCGTGGTCTCCCTCGGGCCTTGCGTGAAGCGCTGCTCGGGGCCCGGGCCGGCGTAGACCTGCACGGCCTTGAAGGGCGCGCCCGGCGTGATGACTCGCGCCGAGTGCTTCGCTCCCGCGGGGATGTAGACCGCGTCCCCCTTGCTCACGCGCAATGTCTGCCCCGACACCGTCATGTCCGCGGCGCCTTCCTCGATGTAGAGAATCTCGACGCTCGCGTCGTGCGTGTGCTCGGGGACTTCGCCTCCGGGCTGCAACTCCAGCAGCGTCAGCGAGGCGGCGGTGGCGCCCGTGCCCTCGTTGAGGAACAGCGTCGCGCGACCCTTGCCTCCCGCGATGATGTGACGCGGGGCCTCGGCGGCTGTGACGCGGTGGCGCACGGCGGTGGTGTCTTTCGATGTGTCGACAGGCGGACGGGGCGAGCTGGCACCGGGTGCTGGCTTCGGCGCGGGCTCGCGGGCCCAGGAGGGAGGAGCGATACCGAGCCCCATGAGGGCCAGCGCGGAAAGCAGGAGTCGTGGACTCATCGTGTTGCTGGATTATCACGGCCACGGCCCCTGACTGGAGAGCAGGCAGGCGGTGTTCTTCGTTCCCTCACGGCCTCGACTGGGGCACCCTGCCCGACATGGCGGATTTCACCCCCCGAGATTTCCCCGTGACCGTCCCCTTCACCCTCCACTGGAGTGAGATGGACGCGTTCGGCCACGCCAACAACGCCCGGACCTTCACGTGGTTCGAGTCGGCTCGCATCTCCTACCTGGTGCGTATCGGCATGACGGGCCCCTCGGGCTCTGGCGAGACGCGCGCCCCGGGCGGTATCGGCCCCATCCTCAAGGCCACCCAGGCCGAGTACGTGCGCCCCGTCGTCTTCCCGGCCCGGCTGGTGGCCTGTGCCCGCGTCTCCCGCATCGGCACGACGTCCGTCACGCTGGAGCACGCGGTGTTCGGCGAGGAGGACGGCGTGCTGTACACGAAGGGCATCGCCGTCATCGTCACCCTCAACTACCTCTCGAATGAAACAGTCCCCGTGCCCGCGCACCTGCGCGCCGCCATCGAGGCCGTGGAGGGACGGTCCTTCGCGACATGAGTGACTCCGTGCTGGGCTTCCACGAAGGGCTGGCCGAGGAGTATCACCTGCTCTTCGCCAACTGGGCCCAGTCGGTGGAGCGGCAGGGCGCCGCGCTGGATGCGCTGCTGCGCCGCTGCGGCGAGCCTCCTCCCCGGCGAGTGCTCGACTGCGCGTGTGGCATCGGCACCCAGGCCCTGGGGCTCGCGGGCCGGGGCTACATCGTCCACGCCACGGACTTGAGCCCGGCCGCCGTGGCCCGCGCGGAGCGCGAAGCGCGCACCCTGGGCGTCTCCATGACGACCGGCGTCGCCGACATGCGGAAGCTGGACACGCAGGTGTCAGGCACCTTCCAACTGGTGCTCGCCTTCGACAACGCCGTGCCGCACCTGCTCACCGACGAGGACCTGGATGCCGCCGCGCACGCCATGGCCTCCAAGCTGACGCCGGGCGGCATGCTGGCGCTGGGCGTGCGCGACTATGAATTGCTGATGGCGCAGCAGCCTCGCTTCACCTCGGAGCGCGTGCTCGATGCGCCCGAGGGACGACGGATTCTGTTCCAGGTCTGGGACTGGGCCGCCGACGGCCGCACGTACAAGGTGCACCAGTTCATCCTCCGTCCCGAGGGTGGAGGCTGGCAGGCGACGGAGCACACCGCCGTCTACCGCGCGCTCCAGCGCGTGGAGGTGGAGCGCGCGCTGACTCGCGCGGGGTTGATGGATACACGGTGGTACTCGTCCGACGAGACGGGCTTCCACCAGCCCATCCTCACCGCTCGCAGGCCGTGAGGTTCAGCCTCCGCCGCGCTTCACGTCCGCCGGGGCATTGGGGTGGCGCGCGAGCAGCATGCGGAGCTGCGGCTGACGGCGCACCGCTTCCTGCTTCAGCAGATGCGCGATGAGGGGCGGGGGCGCCGCGCTCCAGCGGGCGATGTTCTGGATGAGCATCGGTGAGCGGTAGGTGCGCCCGCACAACAGCGACGCCGTCTTGCCATCCACGGACATGCCGATGAGCGACGCGAGGGCTCGGCCTTCCGTGTTGAGGATGACCTCCACCTTCTCCTCGGCGGGGCCGGTGGTGAAGCGCTGACGAAAGACTTCTCGCGACGAGCGCCGCGTGGACTCCGGCACGTCGCGGTCGATGGTCACCTTGTACAGCTCCATCAACCGCCGCGTGCTCCACAGGCGACGGAAGAGTCCCGCTGGGAGCTGGGGATTGCGCACCAGCCACCGGCGCACGCCCGTGTCCGCCGTGAAGGCCGCGCGGCCACACAGCGCCTCCAGGCCCACGGGGTTGCGGTGGTTGCGAGCGATGAGCCGCGCGTGCGCGAGCCCCACGCGCGAGTTCTCCAGCACCGCCTTGATGACGGCGGGCAGCGGGTCGAAGCACAGCGCGGACAGCTCCGGGTCCTCGCACGCGCGCGCCAAGGCCACGCGGTGGTCTTCCGTCTGCGGATGCAGTCGCGTCTCGAAGAGCTGGCGGAAGTTGCCCAGGGCGACTTCGGGCTCGTCGTCCACGGCGGGCTCTTCGTCCGGGGACTCGACCGCGTCGGCTCCTGACTCCGAAGAGGTGTGCTCCTCCGCGTCCTGGGGCAGCAGATCGAGCATCGGCAGCTCTTCCTCCGGTGCCGACGAGGTGGCGGAGGCCGAGAGGGGCTCGTAGCCCGGGCTCACCGTGGAGGGCGAGGGGGCGACGCGGCCCGGTCCACCGACAGGGGAGGGGCTCGGAGACGCGGCGCCTGTCGTCGGGCTCGTTGCGACGGGATTCCTCGCGGCGGCGGGGGCCGGGCCCTGGGCTGCGGGGAGCAGCGCGCCTTGGGACAAGAGCCGCGTGAGGATGCCCTGGAGTCGCTCGGGAGGCAGACCCGTGAGGGCGGGGAGGTTCCTCGCCGCGGTCGCTCCGTCCAGCCGCGAGAGCACGAAGCCCTCTTCCGCGCTGAGCACCAGGGTGCGCAGGTCCACCTGGGGGTTCGGCTTGGGAATCCAATCCGTCATCAGCTCCGAGTCTCCCACGACCCGTGTACGAGGAGGAGTGGCCCTCGTTTCGAGATGCATGACGAGCGGAAAACTGTGGAGCGACGGCATGCACCATGGGCGATGAGGCTCGCGAGAAGCCGTCCCGAGAGGCCGCGAGCCCTTGCGCCAGAGGTACTGGTTTTCCGACTTTTTCTGGTGCTGTCCCTGGCGCTAGAACCCCGGGTGAAACGCCCGGACGTCCACGGCGGCATCCTCTGGTGGGCGGGGCACCAGGAGCACGACATGTCGAGATTCACGGGAGCGCTGTTCGTCGTCGCCGTCGTCGTCGCCGTCTTTCCACTGCGCGGACAGGCGGAGGAATGTCCCGAGATGCCGGACCCCACCATGTCCACCACGCTGGCGCTCTTCAAGACGATTCAAGAGGACCGGGCGAAGGTGTGCGCCGTCATCGGTGAGAAGCCGCTCCCGGAGCGCTTCCTCAAGGAGGCGTCGGCCTGCTTCGACAAGCACCTGATGCCGTGTGCCCGGTCGACGGCCAAGGGGTTCATGCCGCTCCTCGAGAAATGCATCCAGGGCAAGAACCTCTTCAGCGACACGGGCATGTGCTCGCGCTGGGACGAGGCGATGACGTGCATGGATACGGAGATCCGCGACAGGAGCAGCTCCGCGACGATGGCGATGATGAAGCACCTGGGCCTGGTCCAGAGCAAGACCAAGAAGTTCGAGGCGTGCTTCCGCACCGCCGCGCAGAAGGTGAAGAAGAAGTAGCCCCGGGCTCGGAGCTCGGAGCCTGGACGTCCCTGGCGGCCGGGAGGGGGCCCACCTGTCGGGAAATGCGCGCCAGGGGGCCCATGGGGCCGCTTGCCCGCTCGCTGGCCGTGCCCTCGGGGGCCATGAGGGCCCTGATTTCACGCTCAGACCTGGAGCGGGTTGACGGGATGCCCCTGCCTGGACACAACTTCACTCCATGCCCAAGCCCATCCAGACCTATGGCGAGTTCTGGCCGTTCTACTTGCGCGAGCACTCGCTGCCCGTGACTCGGCGGTTCCACTTCGTGGGCACCAGCCTGGGACTGGCCACGGGCGTGGCGGCCGTCGTCACCGGACGGGGGGCCCTGGTGCCCGCCGCCCTGGTCGCCGCCTACGGCTTCGCGTGGTTCAGCCACTTCTTCATCGAGCGCAACAAGCCCGCGAGCTTCAAGTACCCGCTCTGGTCCTTCATCTCCGACTTCCGCATGGCGGGGTTGATGGCGGTGGGCCAGCTCGACGCGCACATGGAGCGGGCCTTCGCCAACGGCGCGCAGGGGACGGGGGCCAACAGCCTCACGCCCGCGCAGCAGGCGCAGCCCCAGGCCTCCGCGCAGCAGGCGCGCTGAAGTCACTCGCGGGGCCCTGGGATGGGAATGGCGCGGTGGCCCCTTGAGGTCGTCGCCGCCCGTTCCGTTTCGTGGACCGAGCGCCAGCCAGGTCGCCGCCCCGCACACGAAGCGCGGGCGCCTCACCCGAGTTGCGCTAGATTGGTCGCATCGTTGTAACGCCCCCCTATTTCCAAAGAGCCGCTTCGACCCATGGGACGCATTTTCGAGACGCGCAAGGCCACGATGATGGCCCGCTGGAACAAGATGGCGAAGGTGTTCACGCGCATCAGCAAGGACATCGCCATCTCGGTGAAGTCCGGCGGGCCCAATCCGGACACCAACTCCACGCTGCGCCGGGTCCTCCAGAATGCCCGCGCGGCCAACATGCCGAAGGACAAGGTCGAGGCCGCCATCAAGCGCGCCAGCGGCCAGACGGCGACGCAGTACGAAATCGTCCTCTACGAGGGCTATGCGCCCCACGGCATCGCACTGCTGGTGGAGACGGCCACGGACAACGTGGTGCGCACCGTGGCGAACGTGCGCATGCGCTTCAACAAGTACTCCGGGAACATGGGCAACGCGGGCAGCGTGGCGTTCATGTTCAAGCGGATGGGTGTCTTCCGCCTGCACCCGGAGGGGCTCGACCAGGACGAGCTGGAGCTGGAGCTCATCGACCACGGGCTCCAGGAGTTGGGCGAGGGCACCGGCGAGAAGGGCGAGAAGCAGCTCATCATCCGCTGCGACTTCTCCGACTTCGGCAAGCTGCAGACGGCGATTGAGGCCAAGGGGCTGACGCCCATCTCCGCCGACTCCGAGTACATCGCGGAGAACCTCATCGAGCTGCCCGAGGACAAGGCCAACGAGGTCCTCGAGTTGGTGGACTCGCTGGAGCAGGACGACGACGTGCAGCGCGTCTTCCACAATCTGGGCTGAGTGGGTTTGGGGCCCGGGACGGTGTGGGCGCTCCTCGCGAGCGTCCCCGTTGCCGGGCCTTCGCTGTTCCCGCTCCAGCAATCCTTCCCAACACCCGTAGGTACCCGTGCTTGCTCCTTGGAACCCTCAGCTGAAGCGGGCACTCCTGCTCCTGGCCACGGCCTCGCTCATGGCTTGTGCTGGGGATGCACATCACGCGGCGTCCAAGGAGTTGCGGTTCGATACGGAGACGGCCGCACGTATGCGTCACGCTTCCGCGATGGCGCGGCAAGGCGCGCGTGCGCTCTCGACCTCGGCCACACACGCTTCATCCTCCACCCTTGCTGGGCTGGTTCCGTTCCTGGTGACGTTGCTGGGGCAGGACAACGCGGTGAACGAACTCGAGGAGCAACTTGTCGAATGTGCTCGTCAGGCCGAGCGCCTGGTGAACTTGGAGTTCTTCGGCAATCGGGCTCCGACCCGGCGGGAGTGTGGCGAGGAAGTGGAAGTGGATGGCTGCGGCGAACGCATCACCCGGGCCATGCTCCTGGGACAACGCAAGCATGCGCTGGCACTTCGATGCGCAAAGCAGGTGCTGGAGCAACTCTGGCCCGCGTCATTCAGCATCGAGCAGCGATACCGTTTCTATCCCCATGCTCGGTTTCTGGAGACCATCAGCAAGGATGTTGCCGAGCACGCTTGTTGATGGACGGGTGAGCCGGCTGGATGATGGACGCCGGAATCCCGAGTCGGTTCAAGGCCCTACGGCCGCCTGACGGCGGTGCCCTCCGGGCAGCCTTGAGCCGCCTCGTGCTCCGGCTCAAGCTGCAACCGTCGATTCCCCAAGGGGAATCGCCTCAAGAAGAGGCCATCATCGGCGGTGACACCCGGCCGAGCACGTTCGTGATGGACTCCAGTGGTTTCGCGCGCTTGCTGGAAGTGCCCATCAACGAGCCGGTCCGTGGAACGCCGTGGAACCATCAACAAGCGTGCTCGGCAACAAAGGAGGAGGAGGCGCGGCTCATCTCCCAAGGGTGTACTCGCGAGCTGTGGCGCACCATCAAGCCGGACCTCGTCCTGCATTCAGATTCGAACGTGTTGCACTCCGTGCTCACCTTGGACTTCAAGTTCCCTTGTCCCGACACGAACGAGCCCCGGTGGACGAGCTACGGGGAGAAGAGTGCCTACGCTGGTTTCAACCAGGGCAACATCTACCAAGATGCCCTGCGAGGAAATGTAGTCATGGTCTCTCCTCTGCGGGGCGTGGTTCCATGAGAGAAGCACTTCCGGTCATCCGGGTGACGAATGATTACGGGGACCTGAGCGTCCGCGAGGGGCTGGTCCTCTGCTTCTTCATGCGCCACTCGCATCGGGACGTGGCTGACGGAGTGTGGCGCGCGCTGGAGCACTATCGGCGTGCGATTCCTCTCCAGGCCTTGGGCTGGTATGGCGCGGACGACGGTGACACCCTGCCACTGGATGAGGCGGGCTGGGCGCACATCCGATATCAGATGGTCGAGCGCGCCTGGGGAGGCGCGTGGCTCGTCGACCTGTCCGAGTTCGAGAGTGGCGTGGGTGGCTACCACTTCGAGTACAACGGTCGGAAGCTCGATGACCCGCTCTTCGCCCATGATGACGGAGCCACGAGCGGCATCTGTTTCACCTTTCCCACCGAGTACCTCCTGTCACACGGCCCAGGTCACTTCCGTGCACGGGCCCTCGATATCGCGCGCGAGCTGCCATTCAGTTACGGCTATGCCAGCCTCGCGCTCAACTCCCGCCCGGGCGCCTGGTTCTCCGTGCGGCGGCAGCTTCTGGCCCCCCTGAATCGCTATCTCGGGCTGGACCTCTACCACATGGGAAATACGAGCAGGCACATTGGCACCAAGGCTCGTGGCGCCGTAACCGTTCACGGCGCAGGCCGGCGGAAAGGTGAACTGAGGTTACGTGCCGGGTAGCAGTGAGGGTGCGGGAGTGCCGTGGAGCTGAGCTTCGACGGAGGCGGTGAGATAGTCGAGCACGTTGCGCTCCTGCTTCCTGAGACTCATCACGGCGGTGAGGATGCGTGCGACG
>NZ_JAAIXY010000090.1 GCF_010894455.1 Myxococcus eversor
AGGGCGCGCAGGGGCAGCTCCACCTGGAAGGTGGCGCGGAGGCGCGAGACGAGGCGGGTGGCCAGCAGGGAGTGGCCGCCCAGCTCGAAGAAGTCATCCAGGGCGCTGACTTGGGACAGGCCGAGCAGTTCGCACCAGAGGGAGGCCAGGCGCACCTCGGTGGAGGAAGAAGGCGGGAGGAAGGGGCGAAGCTCGGGCCGGGCTTCCGGGGCGGGCAGGGCCTTTCTGTCCACCTTGGCGTTGGGCGTGAGGGGCAGGGCCTCCAGCACCATGAGGGCCGAGGGCACCATGTACTCGGGCAGCCGCTGCTGGAGGAAGGCGCGCAGGGCGAGAGTGTCCAGCGAGGCCGTCCTGGCGGTGACATAGCCCACCAGTCGCTTGTTGCCCGGTGAGTCCTCTCGCGCGAGGGCGATGGCCTCCCGCACCTCGGGGTGGGCCAGCAGCGCGGCCTCCACCTCGCCTGGCTCGATGCGGAAGCCGCGAATCTTCACCTGGAAGTCGGCGCGGCCCAGGAACTCCAGCACACCGTCAGCGCGGTGCCGGGCCA
>NZ_JAAIXY010000091.1 GCF_010894455.1 Myxococcus eversor
AGGGCGCGCAGGGGCAGCTCCACCTGGAAGGTGGCGCGGAGGCGCGAGACGAGGCGGGTGGCCAGCAGGGAGTGGCCGCCCAGCTCGAAGAAGTCATCCAGGGCGCTGACTTGGGACAGGCCGAGCAACTCGCACCAGAGGGAGGCCAGGCGCACCTCGGTGGAGGAAGAAGGCGGGAGGAAGGGGCGGAGCTCGGGCCGGGCTTCCGGGGCGGGCAGGGCCTTTCTGTCCACCTTGGCGTTGGGCGTGAGGGGCAGCGCCTCCAGCACCATGAGGGCCGAGGGCACCATGTACTCGGGCAGCCGCTGCTGGAGGAAGGCGCGCAGGGCGAGGGTATCCAGCGAGGCCGTCCTGGCGGTGACATAGCCCACCAGTCGCTTGTTGCCCGGTGAGTCCTCGCGCGCGAGGACGATGGCCTCACGCACCTCGGGGTGGGCCAGCAGCGCGGCCTCCACCTCGCCTGGCTCGATGCGGAAGCCGCGAATCTTCACCTGGAAGTCGGCGCGGCCCAGGAACTCCAGCACACCGTCAGCGCGGTGCCGGGCCA
>NZ_JAAIXY010000092.1 GCF_010894455.1 Myxococcus eversor
CAACGTGCTCGACTATCTCACCGCCTCCGTCGAAGCTCAGCTCCACGGCACTCCCGCACCCTCACTGCTACCCGGCACGTAACCTCAGTTCACCTTTCCGCCGGCCTGCGCCGTGAACGGTTACGGCATGGCGAGCTGCTAACCAGCCTTATTTAACGAAAAAATCTGGTCTTGGTGCCTGTCGCCACCTCCCCACCAGTGACTCCCCTCTCGGAGATCGAGCGACGGAACAGTCCTTCGCGCAGTTTCATCTCGGGACTCTCTCCACACAAAGTGCGGAGAGCTACGAAACCGGGGCAGCTTCAACCTGGCCCCCCGCGCGAGGGCGGCCTCAAAGCGAGTGGTGTTGAGGCTCAAGCTATAGCCAACAGTCAAGCCCCTGGGCCCGGGCCACGCCCCTCGTGGAAGGGCGGCCTGGAGGTCAAGTCCCGAATCTTGTGTAGTTGGTTCGGAGGGGGTTCGGGGGAGGAATGCTCCTTGGAGGCATCAAGCAGCGGTGGTGTCTGGGGTTGATTTGAGCGGGGACATGTCGAGGTAGCGGCGGTC
>NZ_JAAIXY010000093.1 GCF_010894455.1 Myxococcus eversor
AGCGACACCTGGAACAGTGGACTGCGACTCATGTCCCTCCGCGGCAGCAACTCCTCCACCAACTTCTCGAATGGCACGTCCTGGTGCGCGTACGCACCCAACGTCACCTCTCTCGCCCTCCCCACCAACTCCCGGAAGCTCTCCTCCTCACTCACACGCCCTCTCAACACCAGCGTGTTCGCGAAGTACCCAATCAGCCCTTCCGTCTCCGCGTGCGTCCTCCCCGCTATCGGAAAACCCACCACCACTTCTTCCTGCCCCGCGTACCTCGTCAGCACCACCTGGTACGCCGCCAGCAACACCATGAACGGCGTCGCCCCCTCCCTCCGGCTCGCCTCCTCCACCTTCCTCCACAGCCCCTTCGGCCACCTCCTCTCCAGCGTGGCCCCCCGGAAGCTCTGTACCGCTGGCCTCGGCTTGTCCGTCACCAACTCCAGCGCTCTCGGTGCCCCCTCCAACTGCCTCCGCCAGTACTCCACCTGCTGCTCCAGCACCTCTCCCTGCAACCACCCTCGCTGCCACTCCGCGTAGTCCGCGTACT
>NZ_JAAIXY010000094.1 GCF_010894455.1 Myxococcus eversor
CCGATGCATGGTCCTCTGGCGTGCTCGTGCGCGAGCTTGCGGAGCTCTACGCCGCACGGACTTCAGGCACCCAGTCCCACCTTCCACCTCTGCCTGTGCAGTACGCCGACTTCGCGGCCTGGCAGCGCAGTTGGCTGCGAGGCGACGTGCTCCAGCGTCAGTTGGACTACTGGCGCCACCAGCTCTCCGGTGCACCTGCCCTGCTGGAGTTGCCCACCGACAAGCCCCGCCCCTCCGTCCAGTCCCACCGCGGCGCTTCCGTCCCCGTCTCCTTCTCCCACTCCCTCTCCGAGGAACTGCTCGCCTTCTGCCAGCGCCAGGGCACCACTCCCTTCATGACGCTGCTGGCCGCCTTCCAGCTTCTCCTCTCCCGCTACTCCGGCCAGGACGACGTCGTCGTCGGCGCCCCCATCGCTGGCCGCAACCGCGCTGAGACCGAAGGCCTCATCGGCTTCTTCGTCAACACCCTCGCCCTTCGCTCTCGCATCGACTCGCGCTCCTCCTTCTCCCAACTGCTCGCCCAGGTGAAGCAGT
>NZ_JAAIXY010000095.1 GCF_010894455.1 Myxococcus eversor
TGAGCTTCCTCCTCTCCTGGCAGATTCGTCAGTCTCCCAACCCCCGCGCGGTGACGCTCCAGTTCGCCTCCCTCAACTTCGACGTCTCCATCCAGGAGCTCTTCGCTTCCTGGTGGGTCGGCGCCCATGTCGTCCTGCCCACTGGTGGCCTGCGCCAGGACATCCCCGCACTGCTCGACTTCATGCACCGTCAGCAGGTGGAGCGTCTCTTCCTTCCCTTCGTCGCACTCCAGGCCATGGCCGACTCCGTCTCCCACGGCGCCACCCTGCCCTCCGCACTTCGCGAAGTCGTCACCGCAGGCGAGCAGCTCCAGGTCAACGCCACGTTGGCGTCCTTCTTCGAGAAGCTCCCGGGCAGCGTCCTCGAGAATCAGTACGGCCCCTCGGAAGCACACGTCGTCTCCGCATTCCGCCTCCAGGGTGCTCCCTCCTCCTGGCCTCGCCTGCCTTCCATCGGCTCGCCCGTCGGCCACACCCAGCTCTTCGTCCTCGACCCTCTCGGCCAGCCCGTCCCCATCG
>NZ_JAAIXY010000096.1 GCF_010894455.1 Myxococcus eversor
TGAGCTTCCTCCTCTCCTGGCAGATTCGTCAGTCTCCCAACCCCCGCGCGGTGACGCTCCAGTTCGCCTCCCTCAACTTCGACGTCTCCATCCAGGAGCTCTTCGCTTCCTGGTGGGTCGGCGCCCACGTCGTCCTGCCCACCGGGGGCCTGCGCCAGGACATCCCCGCCCTGCTCGACTTCATGCACCGTCAGCAGGTGGAGCGTCTCTTCCTTCCCTTCGTCGCACTCCAGGCCATGGCGGACTCCGTCTCCCACGGCGCCACCCTGCCCTCCGCCCTGCGCGAGGTCGTCACCGCAGGCGAGCAACTCCAGGTCAACGCCACGTTGGCGTCCTTCTTCGAGAAGCTCCCGGGCAGCGTCCTCGAGAATCAGTACGGCCCCTCGGAAGCGCACGTCGTCTCCGCATTCCGCCTCCAGGGTGCTCCCTCCTCCTGGCCTCGCCTGCCTTCCATCGGCTCGCCCGTCGGCCACACCCAGCTCTTCGTCCTCGACCCTCTCGGCCAGCCCGTCCCCATCG
>NZ_JAAIXY010000097.1 GCF_010894455.1 Myxococcus eversor
CTCCCCTGGCCCCGCTCTCCATCCAGTACGCCGACTTCTCCTCCTGGCAGCGCACCTGGCTCTCCGGCGACACCCTCTCCTCCCAACTCGACTTCTGGACCCGCCTCCTCGACGGCGTCCCTCACGTTCTCTCTCTTCCTACTGACTTCCCTCGTCCCTCCCTCCAGCGCTTCGAGGGCTCCACTCACCGCTTCTCTCTTCCTCTCCACCTTCGCGACTCCCTCGACTCCCTCTCCCGTCTCCACGGTGCCACCCTCTTCATGGCACTGCTCTCCTCCTTCCAACTCCTCCTCTCCCGCTACTCCGGTCAGCTCGACTTCCTCGTCGGCTCTCCCATCGCCAACCGCACCCGCCCCCAGCTCGAATCCCTCATCGGATTCTTCGTCAACACCCTCCCTCTCCCGGCTCGCCTCTCCGGCAACCCTTCCTTCCTCGACGTCCTCCTTCGCACCCGTGACGCCTGCCTCGGCGCCTACTCCCACCAGGAGCTTCCCTTCGAGAAGCTCGTCGAGGA
>NZ_JAAIXY010000098.1 GCF_010894455.1 Myxococcus eversor
GTTGGGCGGACACTCCCTCCTCGCCACTCAAGTCGTCTCTCGCATCCGCTCCACCTTCGACGTTGAGTTGCCCCTCGGTGAGCTCTTCTCCTCGCCCACCGTCGCGCTTCTCTCTGAGCGGCTGGAGTTGCTCCACGGCTCCTCGTCTCGCCAGCCGGCACTCGTCCCTGTCGACCGCGCCCAGCCGCTGCCCCTCTCCTTCGCCCAGCAGCGCCTCTGGTTCCTCGACCAGCTCCAGCCCGGCACATCCACCTACAACATCCCCTGGGTCCTCAAGCTCTCCGGCTCGCTGGACCAGTCCGCACTGCTTCAGTCTCTCAACGCGCTGATTCAGCGCCACGAGGCCCTGCGCACTCGCTTCGCGGTTCACGAGGGACAGCCTGTTCAGCTCATCCAGCACGACTTCCTGCTGGAGATGCCTCTCGTCGACCTCTCGTCCCTGCCCGAGCACGAGCGCGATGCAGAGGCCCAGCGTCTGGCTTCCGCCGAGG
>NZ_JAAIXY010000099.1 GCF_010894455.1 Myxococcus eversor
CTCCCTCACCTACCGCCAGCTCGACGAGCGCTCCAATCAGCTCGCCTGGCACCTGCGCTCCCTCGGCGCCACCACCGACTCCCGCGTCGCCATCGCCGTCGACCGCTCCGTCGAGCTCATCGTCGCCCTCGTCGCCATCCTCAAGGCCGGCGCCGCCTACGTCCCCCTCGACACCAAGTACCCCCGCGAGCGCCTCGCCTCCATGCTCGTGGACGCTCAGCCCCAGGTCCTCGTCTCCACCCGCGCCTTCCTCGACAAGCTGCCCGCCGACGGACTGACGTGTGTCCTCTTGGACGAGGTCTCCCTGGCCACCAGCTCCACCCAGGCCCTGCCTCCTTCCGCCCTCCCCGCGTCGCTCGCCTATATCGACTTCACCTCCGGCTCCACCGGCAAGCCCAAGGGCGTCGGCTGCACCCACCGCGGCGTCCTCCACACCCTCGTCGGCATCGACTACACCCGCTTCGGGCCCGAGCAGAC
>NZ_JAAIXY010000009.1:0-366483 GCF_010894455.1 Myxococcus eversor
CTCTCGGGTCGGGCGTGGCCACGTCCCTGTATTTCTAATCCGTCCTCGGTCCACGTCGAGCGGGGTGAGGCCCACCGTTCGCAGCCCAACTGGCCCCTCAGGCGTGCACCACCCCGTGAACGCTTACCCTGGATCAACTCCGTGGACATGGGAGACAACTTCAGATCGTTCAAGCTGGCTGAACGGGGCTTCATGAACGCGGAAGATGCGGCTCAATACGGCACGTTTACGGGCAAGATGGCTCTGAGGGCTGGGTTCAACAATGTGAAGGTCCTTGTCAATAACGCCACGCATGTTGTTGTGGAGTTCACTCGATGAATGACGAAGAGGTGCTGTCTGTGCTTCGTGCTGAAGAGAAACAGCGTACTCCTGTGGAGTTGGCTGAACTCCTAGGTTCAATGATTGATGGTGGCGTTTCTCACAGTGGGATTGTCTCGTACTTCAAGCGTGCATTCCCCGTGATTCCACTCAGAGTCTTGTTGGAGTCGGGACTTTGGCACCGGGTTGGCTATGGCGGGTTGAGCGACGAGGGGTTCAACGAACTCCTCCGCCCTTGGGTGGGACGCTCAGTCCGTTGATGACATCGACCGGGTCTGGGCGGCTCCTTTGTCTTCCGGCTTGAAGACTCTCGACGCGGACGTCGAGTGACTCTTCGCGACGGGACGAAGCTAGGCGATGGGAGACGGAAGGTGCGCTCTCCTGTCGATGTGAGCTGGGTTGATGGTCAAGGGTCTTGCCCGGAGCGGTCTGTTCCGACTGGCTGCCGAGGGCAGGGCCTTGTTGTCACAGCGGATTGCTGCTGCCTACCACGGCGCCACTGGGCGCTGGTGCTCGCGGTGTTAACGGCCCTGGTGAAGCCGAGCATGGGGCTGCTCTACGCGGCGCTCCTGGGGGGATTCTGCGTCGCTCCTCGAGCGTTCGCGAGGTCTGGCACCAGCTCTGGCCGGGCATGCTCTCTGGAGTGCTAGGGTTCTCGACCTGTGTCGCGGTGCTCGGATTCCCAGGCACCGTGCGCACCACACTGCCCCTGGTGGGTGTGGTGCACTACGCCGCTCGTGCCAACTCGCTGAGTCGCCTTGTCGACTCGCTCGTGGCGCCGACGGGCGTCAACTACCGCTACTACCTGGGAACGCTCGCGGGCTTCTGGCTGGTGGCCTCCGTGTTGCTCGTGCTCGGCGCGTTCAGGCCTCGCGTGCTGCGAGGGGGCTCCAGGGTGATATGCGCTCCGAGGTCGCCGTGACATGCGCCTTGTTGCACGTGGCCTTCGCCACGATCTTCTTCGGGCCCTGGCTCAACTACCTGGGCTCTTCCTCCTCGTAGGACTGCTGTGTGCGGTTGATCTTCGCGCGGTGCACTGGTCCCTGGTGGCGCTGGCGCTGGTGGGCGGCAAGTCGTTCGTGAAAGGGGCGGTGAATGCGTGGCGCGAGCGCTCGGATGAGCCTGGGCTGATGGGCACCAGGATTCCTGGGTTCGCCCCGAGGAGAAGCGTGAGTTGGAGGACATCGTTCGCGTGGCGGGAGGGCCGACCCCTCTTCTTTGTCACGACGGGGTACCCCGAGGGGCTGATTCCCGGCATCTCCACCTCCCCGAGCTGGTTCCTCGTCCCTGGCGTCCGTTCCCCTCCGAGCAGGAGGCCATCGCGCGAGAGGCTCGCACGGCGCCCGTGGTCGTCGTGCCCGCGGCTCCGATGCTCGACTCCCTGGGCCGCGAGGAATGGCTCCGCCCCGCGCTGGTGGGGCACACCGTCGCGTTCCAAGGGAAGTTGCTCACCGTGCCCGTGAAGGGCGCGCCTGTTCCAAGTCCCACGGCTCCGAGCGCCGCCACGTCGTCGCCGCCCGTTCTCTGAGGGCCCGAGTCGCCCTCCAGGGGCGGGTCTTTGTCCTCTGTCCACCACGCCGTCGTCCCGTGGGTCGCAGGCAGTGATTGCAGGTGATGCGGTGGGCCCGTTAAAGGGGGCCACCATGCCGCTCAGCCTGCTCGACACCTTCCGCGTCCTCGCCTCGTTCGAACCACCGCGAGGAGCCCTCAAGGGCGCGCCCTGGGAGGAATACGTCGACTGGGCCATCGCCCAGGGCCTGGCCCCGCTGGCGGCGTACAACCTGGAGTACCGCCTGGGCGCCACCGCCGCGCCCGAGTGGGCTCGCGACAGGCTGCTCGCCATCTACCAGGGCTCCGTCAACGACAACGTGATGAAGCTCGTCAACTTCAAGCAGGTCGTCGACGAGCTGCAAGGCCGCAAGCTGGTGCTCATGGGCTCCGCCGCCTTCGCCGAGGCCCTCTATCCGCACATCGGCTTCCGCCCCGTGCTGGACCTCCAGCTCCTCATGCGCCGCATGGACGTGGACGGCTTCGCCGGCTTCCTCTCCAACCACGAGTTCAGGCCGGAGACGGACACCTCCCACAGCGGCGCGGCCAGGCTCGTCTCCGACGGGCGCACCGCCATCTACCTCTACTCCGACATCCTGGGTCCCCAGCGCCGCGAGCAGACCGCCGGCATCATCGAGCGCGCCAAGCCCATGAAGGTCTACGGCCCCTCCATGTTCCGGGCCGACCTGGAGGATTCCGTCCTCCTCGTGTGCCTGGAGCACGCACGTCAGGGGTATGACGTACCGTGGCTCTCCTTCATCGACCTGCGAGAGCTCGTCACCGGCGCCAAGTGGATGGGTGGCGTGTACTCCCGTCCGCTCGACATCCCCGCACTGCTCGCCCGGGCCGCGGAGTGGCGCCTGGAGCGCGCCCTCTACACCTCGCTGTCCATCGTCGCCCGGCTCTTCCCGGAGGCCGCTCCGGAGGCCACCGCGGCCCTGCCTCCGCTGCGACGGGCCACTCGGGAGCTGCTGGACAGGACGGTGGTGGGTCCAGTCAGCACCCCCGGCCGCACTTCGGCTCTCAGAGGCTTGGAAAGAGTGCGCCGTCTGCTCACGGGGCAGTGAGGCTGCCCGGCCGCTGTCCTGGCCCCTGGGACGGGCTTTCTTTCCGAGCGCGTCCCGGCGTATGAGTTCCAGTCAAGAACACCTCCCCACTGGGACTCTTTCAATGCGTATCGCCATCATCGGAACGGGTTACGTCGGCCTGGTCGCGGGCACCTGCTTCGCGGACTCGGGCAACGACGTCACGTGCGTGGACATCGACGAGCGGAAGATTCGGATGCTCCAGGCGGGCGAGGTGCCCATCTACGAGCCCGGTCTCGAGGAGCTCATCAAGAAGAACGTCCGCGAGAAGCGCCTGTTCTTCACGCGCGATTTGCCGGAGGCCGTCTCCAACGCGCACGTCGTCTTCATCGCCGTGGGCACGCCCGAGGGTGAGACGGGCGACGCCGACCTCCAGTACGTGCTGGCCGCCGCCGAGCAGATTGGCAAGGCGATGAAGCAGTACACCGTCGTCGTGGACAAGAGCACCGTGCCGGTGGGCACCGCGGACAAGGTGCGCGACGCCATCCGCAAGGTGACGAGCATCGAGTTCGACGTCGTCTCCAACCCGGAGTTCCTCAAGGAAGGCGCCGCGCTGGACGACTTCCTCAAGCCGGACCGCGTCGTCATCGGCGTGGACTCCGAGCGCGGCCGCAAGGTCATGAGCGAGCTGTACGCGCCCTTCGTGCGCACCGAGAACCCCGTGCTGTTCATGGACACGCGCTCGGCGGAGCTGACCAAGTACGCCGCCAACGCGATGCTCGCCACGCGCATCTCGTTCATGAACGACATCTCCGCGCTGTGCGAGAAGGTCGGCGCGGACGTGGACTTCGTGCGCAAGGGCCTGGGCTCGGACAAGCGCATCGGCTACCCGTTCCTCTTCCCGGGAGTGGGCTACGGCGGCTCGTGCTTCCCCAAGGACGTGAAGGCGCTGGGCGCCACCGCGCGTGAGTTCGGCCTGGAGCTGGACTTGCTGCGCGCCGTGGAGCGCACCAACGAGCGGCAGAAGAAGCTGCTGGTGAACAAGGCGACCAAGCACTTCGGCGGCTCGCTGGAGGGCAAGAAGTTCGGCGTGTGGGGTCTGTCCTTCAAGCCGAAGACGGACGACATGCGCGAGGCGCCGTCCATCGAGGTCATCGAGGGACTCATCGGCAAGGGCGCCACGGTGATTGCGCACGACCCGGTGGCCACGCACGCGGCCAAGCGCGTCTTCGGTGACCGCATCCGCTACGCCAGCGTGCCGTACGAGGCGCTGGAGGGCGTGGACGCGCTCTTCGTCGTCACCGAGTGGAATGAGTTCCGCCACCCGGACTTCGAGCGCATGAAGTCGCTGATGAAGACGCCGGTCATCTTCGACGGGCGCAACGTGTTCGACCCGGTGCGCATCCGGGAGCTGGGCTTCACGTACTACGGCATCGGCCGCCGGTGAGCCGAGGCGGTTCACTCGAGGCCCTGACGGGGCTGCGCTTCTTCGCGGCCCTGCATGTCGTGCTGTTCCACTTCGCGCGCCCGGCCCTGGCGCCGGCGCCGGAGTGGCTTCAGGACTTCATCGGCGCGGGTTACTCCGCCGTGGGCGTCTTCTTCGTCCTGTCCGGCTTCGTCCTCGCCTGGAACTACCTGGACGTCGACGGGCGGATGGAGACGGGGACACGCGTGTTCCTGGCCGCCCGCGTGGCCCGCGTCTATCCCGTCTACCTGCTGACCTTCCTCCTGTCCGCGCCGCCCACCATCCTCGCGTCGGTGGCGGACAACGGCTGGAAGCTCGCCGCCGTGAAGCTCGCGGTGGGCGCGTTGGCCACGCTGGCGCTGGTGCAGGCGTGGGTGCCCCGGCTGGCGCTGTACTGGAATCCCCCCGGCTGGTCCGTGGCGGTGGAGGGGTTCTTCTATGCCCTCTTCCCCCGGCTCGCGCGGTGGCTGCCCACGGTGCGTCCCTCTCGGCTGCCCGTGTTGATGGGCGCGGTCTGGGGGCTGGGGCTGTTGCCGCCGGTGCTCTACGTCGTGCTGCGGCCGGACGGGCCGGGCACGCTGAACGCGCACACGGAGGGCCTGTGGCTGTCGGTGATGAAGTTCAGCCCGCTGGCGCGGCTGCCGGAGTTCCTCTTCGGGGTGCTCCTGGGCTGGTGCTTCGTGCGTGAGCGCGCGGCGGGTGGGACGAAGGGCTCGGGCGGGGTGCTGGCCTTGCTGGGCGCGGCGCTGCTGGTGGTGGCCGGCGCGGCGGGAGAGCGGATTCCCTACCCGCTGATGCACAACGCGCTATTGGCGCCCGCGTCGGGGCTCCTGGTGTACGGGCTGGCGCGCGGGGGAGGGTGGCTCGGCTGGGGGCTGTCACGCCCGCTGGTGGTGCACCTGGGGGCGGCGAGCTACGCGCTGTACCTGCTCCAGTACCCCGCGGGCGAGGCGGCCATGAAGCTGGAGCGCGTGCTGTCGCCCTGGGTGGACCTGAACACGCCGCTGGGCTGGCTGGGCTCGGTGCTGCTGTTGGCGGTGCCTACGTCCGTGCTGGTGCACCGGTATGTCGAGACGCCGCTTCGCTCCCGGGTGCGCAAGGCGCTTCAGCCCTGGGTGGACGCGGATGGGGCCGTGACGACGAAGCCCGTGGTGCCGGGGGCCTGAGCCACCCGAGTCAGTCGATGCCGCCCTCACGGGCGATGCCGCACTCGCGCTTGCCCTCGGGGGTCTCAA
Organism: Myxococcus eversor; assembly: GCF_010894455.1. Classification (GTDB taxonomy): domain Bacteria; phylum Myxococcota; class Myxococcia; order Myxococcales; family Myxococcaceae; genus Myxococcus; species Myxococcus eversor. The sequence continues at coordinate 5,592 of NZ_JAAIXY010000009.1, forward strand.
TCTTCTTGCAGTCGCAGCCCTCGAGCTTCGCCTCGCAGATGACCTCATCCTCGGGCGTGGGCTCCACGCGGCTCTCTTCCTGAGCGGCGTCCTGGAGGCACAGCTCCTTCTCCACCGAGTTGATGGAGCAGTCGCACAGCTTCTCGGACAGCTCGCGGCAGGCCCCCTTGCAGCCGGTGAGTCCGGACAGGGTGGAGCAGAGGAGGGCGGCGGTGAGGAGGAAGCGGCGCATGGGTGCGGCGAACATGCCAGAAGGTCTTCCGGATGCAAGCCAACTCCGGGCCCGGGCGTGCATGAATGGATGCCGGGCGGGCCCGCTCGCTCGGCGTGGCCGGGAACGGTGGGCTGGCGAGCCTGGGGCCTTGAGTCCCTGGGGCAGGGCGGCTTCCGGCGCCCGACAGTCACGCGCAGGGGGCCCCACCAGCTCCGAGCCTGCCGGCTCTGTCAGCCACCAGGCAGGGGGAACGCGGGCTGGAAAGGAGAGGCCTTCGAGGCCCGTGTCATACTCACCGCCCTCGCCCCGAATGGCCTCCTCGTATCGCAGCTGCTCCCGGTACACCCGGCTCGCTGAAGCGGCCCTGGCCGCGCTCGTCGTGGTGTGTCCGCTGGCGCTCGGCGGCGCGGCGCGGTGGGTGTCCTGGCCGCTGATGGGGCTCGCGGGCGCGGCGGCGGTGCTGGCGGGAATCGGAGCCCGTCGCCAGGGCCAGTCGTTGCGCTTCCCCTTGCTGGCCGTACCCCTGGCGGCGAGCGTGGTGCTGTGCGCGGTGCAGCTCGTTCCGCTGCCGCAGGGCCTCTTGCGCGTGCTGAGTCCGGAGGCCGCCGCGCTGCGCGAGTTCGCGTTGGAGCCGCTGGGCCTCACGGGGGCCCGGCCCGTGTCGTTGGACCCCTCGGCCACGTGGCGCGAGCTGTCCAAGCACCTCGCCTATCTGCTGACCTTCCTCGCCGCCGTCCAGGTGTGCCGGGCCCGGGACAGCCGTCGGCGCCTGCTCGCGGTGGTGGCCTTCAGTGGCGCGGCGGTCGTCGTGGTCGGCCTGGGCCATGGACTGCTCGGCGTGCACTCCCTCTTCGGGCTGCGGCCCTGGGTGCATGCGCGGCCCACGCTGGTGACGTTCTTCGCCAACCCCAACCACCTCGCGGGCTTCCTCGGGCTTACGGCCTCGGTGGGCGTGGGGTTGGCCCTCACCACGCGTCCCCGCTCGAAGGCGCTGCCCTTCGCGCTGGCGGCGGGGGCCAGTGGCCTGGGCGTCGTGCTGTCGCTGTCGCGCGGTGGCATCGTCTTCTTCCTCTTCGGCCAGGCGCTGTTGATGCTGTGGCTGGTGCGTCAGCGTCGCGAAGGCGGCGCGCCTCGATGGGCCCGGAGCACCGCCGCCCTGCTGGGCCTGCTGGCGGTGCTGGCGGTGGGGGCATACGTCGCGGCGGACCAGCTCTGGGCCGAGGCTCGCTCCGCGGACAGCCTGGAGAAGCTGGGCCAGTCCAAGGTGTCGCTGTGGCCGATGATGGCTCGGGCCGCGCTGGAGTTCCCCGTGCTGGGCATGGGACGCGGCGCCTTCGAGGCGGCGTTCCCCCGCTATCAGTCCGAGCCCAACCCGAACACGCTCACTCATCCCGAGAACGCGGTGCTCCAGGCCGCGACGGAGCTGGGACTCCCGGGGCTGTTGCTGCTGGCCGTGGCCGTCTGGGGCTTCGTGCGGCTGTTGCGCCGCGAGGACCTGGACGCGCTGGAGCTGGCGGCGCTGTCGGGCGTGGCCGCGCTCGGCCTGCACAACCTCTTCGACTTCAGTTGGGAGCTTCCGGCCTGCGCGGTGGCCACGCTGCTCGTGCTGGGCGCGGTGGCTCGGCCTCGCGAGCGCGGGAAGGCCACGGCCACGGAGGGCACCCAGGTCAGCCTGGCGCCCTCGCTCGTGTTGCTGGGCTCGGTTGTCGTGCTGATGGGCGTGGGGTTGCTGGCGCTCGTGCCGGGGGCACATCGGCTCGCGGACGCGGAGGCGGAGCTGGCGGCGCTCGTCGCCGCTCGAGGGCCGGTGGACGCGGTGCATGCGAAGGGCCTGGAGCTCATCGACCGTCACCCCTCGGACTACCTGCTGTACCGACTGGTGGCCTCGGCCCACGCCTCGCGCGGTGGTGAAGGCGCGGGGGACACGTTGGCCTTCGTCAACCGCGCGCTGTACCTGGCTCCTCGAGACTCCGTGTCCCATCGCGTGGCGGGGCGCGCGCTGCTGTCCCTGGGGCGACGCTCGCAGGGCTTCCTGGAGTACCGGCTGGCGCATGAGGCCGGAGACACGGGCGCGCTCCTGGGCGAGGCGATTCGTCGGGTGCGCACGGTGGAGGACCTGTCATCGATGACGCCGGCCTCGACCGAGGTGGCGGGTCGACTCATGGACTCGCTGCGCAACACGCCTGGACGGCAGGAACTGGCGCTGGCCTACGGCGCCTGGGCCCGCGAACACTTCGAGGGGCAGCACGGCGTGACGGAGCTCTGGGCACGCGAGGCTCGACTGCGACTTCAGCGCAAGGAGCTGCCGGAAGCGGAGGCCGCTTGCACGGAGGTCGAGCGTCGCGAGCCGGAGCGACTGGACACCGCGCTGCTGCGTGCCGAGGTGCTCAAGGGCAAGGGTGAGCGTGACGCCTCGCTCGGGGCCGTGGAGGCGCTGCGGGCGCGTCACCCGGCCAACGTGGAGTTGGCCTTCACCCTGGCCTCCTGGCAGATGGAAGCGGGGCTGACGCGGCGGGCTCGCGAGACGCTCCAGTCAGTGGGCGGCCTCATCTCCGACTACCGCCAGCGGGCGCTGCTGCTGTCGATGGAGGCGGAGGGCCTGGAGCGCGAGGGCTTTCTGACGCGCGCCGTGGAGCGACGACAGACGGCGGCGCGCCTGGTGCCGAGCCCAGACGCGTACTTCGCGGTGGCGCGGTTGCAGGAGACGCTGCGTCGCTATGACGCCGCGGCGCGCTCGGTGCGTGAGGGCCTGGGCCTGTTGCCGCCCGACTCCCGCGAGGCCGCGCGGGCGTGGGTGTCGCGTCTGGAGTCCGCCGAGGAAGCCCGGGTGGCCGCCCGTCGCAAGGAGCTGATGGAAGACCCGAGGGCGCAGGAGCTGGAGCACCTTCTGGGAGGCCCGAGAGAGCCTCCCGTGGAGCCCTAGCGCCCGCGGACCTCGGGTCAGGCGGGCATCGGCGCTTCCAGCTCCATCAGCAGCGGAGTGATGGGAATCACCGACGGGACGGGTTGCTGCAGTCCCTCGTGGATGAACGAGGCCACCAGCGGCCACTCCAGCGTGGCGAAGTCCTGGAAGCGCATCTCCAGGGCCTCCTCGTGAGAGCCCGCGCGGATGAGCAGGTGCTCCGTCAGGCTGAGCGTCTCGTCCACCGCCACGGGGAGCCCGTACATCTCGCCGAAGGGCGGCTCGGCTCCCAGCTCGCAGTCAGGGAAGTGGTTGGAGAACTCTCGCTCCGTCGCGAGCCTCGCCGTGCGACAGCCCAGGAGCTCTCTCACGCGCGCGAGGTCCACGGTGCCCGCCGCGGGCACGACGAAAATCCACGGCTGTCGGTCCGCCATGACGATGACGGACTTGGCCACGCGCCAACCCGAGACATGGAGCGTCTGGGCCAGTTCCTGTGCAGTGACAGCACGCGGGTGCCAGTAGCGCTCATAGAGGACACGGTTGTGTTGCAGGTAGTGCTGGATGGATGCGGGAATCACGGGGCGTCACCTCCTTGATGGAAAGGTGCTCACCCCGACAGTTCCGACCACCACACCCCGCGCCCCTCGACATCAGGGCCATCCGCCAGGCGCCCGCCGCCTCGTCGCTGGGGCAGGCGGGCAGGCGGCGCTGGTTCACTGCTGGAAGTCGTAGACGCTTCCCAGCTTGAGGATGCGGGTCAGCTCATCCAGCGCGGTCATCGTCTCGCGCGCCAGGTTCGGGTCCTGCAGGTCACGAGGCCGCAGCACCTCGCGGTAGTGACGGCGCACCCACGCGGCCAGGGACTCGTGCAGGGCCGGCGTGTAGAAGACGTCGGCGTCGATGGCCCGGCGCTCGGTGTCCGTGAGCCACACGCGCTGGCGCAGGCACGCGGGACCTCCGCCGTTGTTCATGGACTGGCGCACGTCCAGGTAGTGCACGGCCTTCACCGGCGTGTCCTCGGCGAGGATGCGGTCCAGGAAGCCGCGCGCGGCGGGCGTCTCGCGGCTCTCCACCGGGGCGACAATGGCCATCGTCCCATCCGGCAGCGTCAGCACCTGCGAGTTGAACGGGTACGCCTTCACCGCGTCCTTGGGCGGCAGCTCCGCGCTGCTGGCCACCACCGCGCGGAAGTCCGGCCCCAGCTTCTCGCGCAGCACCTGGAGCAGGCCGGGATAATCCACGAAGGCCAGCTCGTGCAGCATGAGGAAGCGCTCGTTGCCCACCGCGAGCACGTCCGTGTGGAAGGCGCCCGCGTCGATGCCCTCCGGGTGCTGCTGCGGGAAGAGCACGCAGCGCGAGTCGAGCTGGTGCAGCCGGGCCAGGGCCTGGCTCGCCTCCAGCGTCTGCCGGGCGGGGAAGCGCTTGGGGCCAGGGACGTCCTGCCACGCGCTGCGACCCCAGGCGAGCAGGTGCACGCCCGGGTGGCCCGGGGTGGCCAGCCGTGTGTGGTTGGCCGCGCCCTCGTCCGCGAAGTGGCTGCCGGGCGGCAGCGGCGCGTGCACGGCGAAGTGCTTCTCGTTGGAGAAGATGGAGCGCAGCACCGAGTGCGTCGTGTCCGCCTCCAGCGCGCGGTGGAACATCTGCGACAGGTTGGCGGGCGTCAGGTGCACGCGGCCATCGGCCGTGTCCGTGCTGGGGGCCACGGTGGCGGCGTTGGCCGTCCACATGGAGGAGGCGCTGGAGGTGAGCCGCAGCAGGTGCTCGCCCTCTCGCGCGGCGCGGGTGATGACCTCCTCGTCGGTGCCGGTGAAGCCCAGGGCCCGCAGGGCGCGCAGCGAGGGGCGCGGCTGGGGAGGCAGCACCGCCTGTCCGACGCCCAGGCTGGAGACGAAGCGCATCTTCTCCAGACCCTGGAGCGCGGCCTCGCGGGGATGGCTCGGCTCTCCGACATGGCTCTGTGACGCCAGGTTACCGGGCGACAGGCCTGCGTAGTTGTGGGTAGGACCGACGAGCCCGTCGAAGTTGTATTCGCGCATGGGGTATGGAGCGACTGTGGAGCATCCCCCCTTAGCAAAGCGCCTGAAACGTTTCCTCCGGTACCTGCTCATCCGGAGCGTCCTGTTGTGCCTTCAACCCCTCCCGCTGGGTTGGGCCCGGGCCCTGGGCTTCCGCCTGGGCGGACTTGCCTACACGCTGGCCGGTGGGGAGCGCCGCAAGGCCTTGAAGTCCCTGGCCGTGGCCTTCCCGGAGAAGTCCGACGCGGAGCGGCAGGCCCTGGGCCGCGCTTCGTTCCGGCACCTGGGCGCCGCGGCGCTGGAGGTGGCCTGCACCGGCGCCCTGGACCGGGGGCTGGAGCAACTGGTGGCCTGGCCGGACGCGGACCGGGCCGTGCTGGACGCGGCCCTGGCGCGAGGCAAGGGCGTGGTCTTCATCTCCGGCCATGTGGGCAACTGGGAGCTGCTCGCCCGCCGCGTGGCCCGCGCGGGCTACCCGAGCCAGAGCATCGCGAAGGAGACCACGGACCCCCGGCTCACCGTGCTGGTGGAGCGCTTCCGGGCGCGGGGTGGGGTGCGCAGCATCTGGCGCGGCCAGGACGGCGCGGCGCGGGCCATGCTGCGCGCGCTGCGGGCCGGCGAGATTCTGGGCCTGCTCATCGACCAGGACACCAAGGTGCAGTCGCTCTTCGTGCCCTTCTTCGGGGAGCTGGCGGCCACGCCTCGCGCGGCGGCGGACCTGGCGGTGCGCACGGGCGCGGCGGTGGTGACGGGCTTCTGCCACCGCGTGGAGGGTGGGGGCTACCGGCTGTCGATGGAGGAGGTGCCCGTGCCCGTCAGCGAGGACCGCGAAGTGGCGGCGCTGGAGCTCACCCAGGCCCTGTCCGCGCGAATCGAGGCGGCCATCCGGCGCACCCCCGAACAGTGGGTGTGGATGCACCAGCGCTGGAAGACGCGACCTCCCGTGGCCCCACAACCCGTGCTTGTCGAGGCGGCGCACGCCACCGCCCGGTGATAGAACGCCCCCGTGCCGCGCCTGTCCGTCCGACTCCTCGCCGCCTGCCTGCTCGTCGCGGCGTGCTCCCCGCGCCGCCAGACGGAGGGGCCCCCGCGGGAGCCCCCGCCCCAGGTGGTGCTCCATGGCGCGCGCCTGATGTCCTACGAGGGCGAGCGCCTCACGCTGTCGGGTGAGGCCGAGCAGCTCACCTACCAGCGCGCGGGGGGCGACGTGCAGGCCACCAACGCGACGCTGCGCATGCCTCCGGGCACGACGGAGGAGGGCATGTCGGTGGGTACGTCGGCGGGCATGGACATCAGCGCTCCGAATATGGAGGGCAGCCTCGCGTCCAAGCAGCTGGTGGCTTCGGGGGGCGTCGTCGTCCGCACGGGCGAGGGGATGGTGGTGAACACGCCCCGGTTGACCTACGACGCCGTCCAGAAGGGCGCGCATGGCAACGAGGGCGTGCAGGTGCGAGGGCCGGCGTACCGACTGCGGGCGGACCGTTTCTCACTGTCCTTCCCGGATGAGACATTCAACTTCGAAGGCTCGGTGGAGACCGTGCTGGGAGCGGCTGAGCGTGATTGAGTTCCTCGTGATGGCGTTCTTCGTGGCGCAGCCCATGCCCGCCGTCGCGGCCACGCTCGGGGATGGCGGGACGGCGCCTCCCGTCGCGGACGCGGGCACCCCGGCGGCGAGCCCGAGCCAGGGCCCGCTGGGGCCGGTGGATTTGAAGGAGCCGGTGCAAATCAACGCCGACCTCATCGAGGGCGGCAAGTCGCAGGCGACGCTCACCGGCAACGTGAAGGTGAAGCACCGCACCCTGGATTTGAAGTGCGACCGGATGATTGCCTACTTCGCCGCGTCACGCGTGGTGACGCGCGTGGTGTGCACCGGCGGAGTGCACGCGGTGGACGGCGACCGCATGGCCCGGGGCGAGCGCGCCGAGTACGACGTGGCCAGCGGAGTCCTCATCGTCACGGGCACGCCCGAGGCGCGTCAGGGGACGACGTACATGCGTGGGACGAAGGTGCGCCTCACGTTGGGCAGCGAGCGACTCGACGTGGAGAACGCCGTCATCATCTTCGAGTCCCCGCCGTCGGCCCCCGCGCCTGGCAAGAAGAAGGGCACGCCCGCTCGCACGACGCCCGCGCAGCCCCAGGAAGCTGCTCCACGATGAGCGACGGGAAGCTGCACGCCGATGGCCTGAAGAAGGCCTACCGCGGTCGCCAGGTCGTCAACGGCGTCTCCTTCACCGTGGCCCCGGGCGAGGTGGTGGGCCTGTTGGGCCCCAATGGCGCCGGCAAGACGACGAGCTTCAACATGGTGGTGGGCCTGGTGACGCCCGACGCGGGCCGCGTGCGCGTGGGCGACGAGGACCTCACGCACCTGCCCATGCACCGCCGGGCGCGCAGGGGCGTGGGCTACCTGCCCCAGGAAGCGTCCGTCTTCCGCAAGCTCACCGTGCGCGACAACTTCCTGGCCGTGCTGGAGCTCCAGAAGGGCCTGGACAAGCGCGCCCGCGAGACACGCGCCACCGCCATCCTGGAGGAGTTCGGCCTCACCCACGTCGCCGAGTCCCTGGGCGGCACCCTCTCCGGTGGCGAGCGCCGCCGCGCGGAGATTGCCCGGAGCCTCCTGCCCGAGCCCCGCTTCATCCTCTTCGACGAGCCCTTCGCCGGCGTGGACCCCATCAACGTGGGCGACCTGCAGCGGCAGATCTTCCTGCTCCGGGAGCGTGGACTGGGCGTCCTCATCACCGACCACAACGTCCAGGACACCCTGGGCATCTGTGACCGCGCCTACATCATCACACAAGGGCAGATCCTCGAAGAGGGGACGCCCGCCGAGATTGCCGCCTCTCCCCGGGCCCGAGCCGTCTACCTGGGAGAACGGTTCCGCCTCCAGCAGCCCTTGTGAGGACGGCTGGCCTTCGGCCAACCGAATGCATAGACTGCGTTGGCCTCGCTTTTGCGTCGACCGGTCAACACGGTCGAATCACGCCCAGTGCGTGTAAGCTGTTGGTTTCCTTGTGGAATTTTGAATATGCAAGCAAGGGACCACGATTGCACCACTAGACGGCGTCAGGGTGCCTTGTTACGTTGGCACGGTCTTTGATTGGTCCCGTGTTGTGTAGGGGCTGAATCACTCGGGGAGACCCTGTCTCATGGCGATGGAACTCAAACAAAGCCTGAAGCTTGCGCAGCAGCTGGTGATGACGCCCCAGCTCCAGCAGGCCATCAAGCTGCTTCAGCTCTCCCGCATGGAGCTGTTGGAGCAGGTCCGCGAGGAGATGGATCAGAATCCACTCCTGGAGCAGCCGGACGAACAGGCACCGGGCGACGTGGGGGACAAGGAGCCCGGGGAAGCGTCGCTGGAGGCGGACAACGTCGAGATGCCCCGGGACGGGGACATGCCGGCGGCCACGAGCGACACGGCCACGGAGTTCAAGGCGGACGGCGACGGCCCCCCGGAAATCGACTGGGAGGCGTACCTCAACAGCTACCAGTTCAACGAGCAGACCACCGCCTCCAACAAGGGGAACGTGGCCACGGACGACCTTCCGTCGTTCGAGGCCAACCTCGTCAAGAAGGAGGACCTGGTCGACCAGCTCCAGGAGCAGCTCGGCACGCTGCGCCTGAACGACGCCGAGCGCCGCGTGGCCATGCTCATCCTCGGCAACCTGGATGACGACGGCTACCTGAAGCTGCCGGACGTGGAGGGCGACCCGCTCATCCGCCTGTGCAACGAGGCGGACGTGCCCATGCACGTGGCCGAGCGCACCCTGCGGCGCATCCAGATGCTGGAGCCCCGGGGCTGCGGCGCGCGCGACTTGCAGGAGTGCCTGCTCATCCAGTTGCAGGGGATGAAGGAGCCGCACGCGCCGCTCCTGGGCCTCATCATCAAGCGGCACATGAAGTACCTGGAGAGCAAGAACCTGCCCGCCATCGCCAAGGACCTGAAGGTCACCTTGGAAGAGGTGGTGGAGGCGGTGAAGCTGCTCCCCAAGCTGGACCCGAAGCCGGGCCGCAACTTCAGCGGCGACGACGCGCAGTACATCACCCCCGACGTGTTCGTTTACAAAATGGGGGAAGAGTACACGGTGGTGCTCAACGATGACGGCCTGTCCAAGCTGCGCATCTCCGGCACGTACCGGAACGCGCTGAAGAACGGCGCGGTGGGCCCTGGCCAGACGAAGGACTTCATCCAGGACAAGCTGCGCAGCGCGGTGTGGCTCATCCGCTCCATCCACCAGCGGCAGCGGACCATCTACAAAGTCACCGAGAGCATCGTGAAGTTCCAGAAGGACTTCCTGGACAAGGGCATCGCCCACTTGAAGCCGCTCATCCTCCGGGACGTGGCGGAGGACATCGGCATGCACGAGTCCACGGTGAGCCGCGTGACGACGAGCAAGTACGTGCACACGCCGCAGGGCATCTTCGAGCTGAAGTACTTCTTCAACTCGTCCATCTCCCGCGTGTCCGGCGAGGACACCGCGAGCGAGGCGGTGAAGCACCACATCAAGCAGCTCGTATCGGCGGAGGACGCGCGCAACCCGTACTCGGACCAGAAGATTGTGGAGCTCCTGCGCTCGCAGGGCACCGAAATCGCGCGGCGCACGGTGGCCAAGTACCGCGAGGTGCTGGGCATCCTCCCGAGCAGCAAGCGCAAGCGGTACTACTGAGTCCGTGACAAGTGGCTCTTTCCTCCGGCTTTCCGGAGGATGAGATTCGGGGGCGCCATGAGCGCCCCTTTTTCTTTTCCCACGGATGCCGACGCCCCTCGCAGGGCGCTCGTGCCCCTCGTCGTTCCGCCCGTCGTCCTGGAGGGGCGCGCGGTGCGCCTGGAGCCCATGACGCTGGGGCACGCCCCGGCCCTGGCCGCGCTGTGCGAGGACGACATCTTCACGAACTTCTCGGTGGTGCTGCGCTCGCTGGAGGATGTGGAGCGCTTCATCACCCGGGCGCTCGGCGCGGCGGAGCGGGGCACGGAGCGCCCCTTCGTCATCGTGGAGCGCGAGACGGGGGCCGTCGTGGGCACCACCAGCTACCTGGACATCCAGCGCGAGCACCGGACACTGGAGATTGGCTGGACGTGGCTGGGTCGCCGGGTGTGGCGCACGCGCGTGAATACCGAGGCCAAATACCTGTTGTTGTGCCACGCCTTCGACACGCTCGGCGTCATGCGCGTGCAGCTCAAGACGGACCGGCGCAACGCTCGCTCGCGCGCGGCGATTGAGCGGATGGGCGCGAAATTCGAGGGCATCCTCCGCAACCACGTGCTGGTGCGCGGCGGGGTGGTGCGTGACAGCGCGTACTACGGCGTCATCGACACGGAGTGGCCGGAAGTGAAAGCTCGGCTGGAGGGCTTCCTCCAGCAAGCGGGCTAGCGGACAGGCGGGCAGGCGTGGGGGTGGGAAAGGTGACGGCCCGGCGCCGTTCTGCTCCCAGGGGGCCGGGGCGGTGGGTATAGGGTGCGACCCGCATGCACTCTTCCTCTCGTTTCCCTTTTGGCGCGGTATCGGGAGTCCTCGTCGCGCTCGGGTTGCTGTCGGGCTGTGGTGACGACTTCACCACGGAGACCGTGGACCTCGCGGGGCTCTCGGACCGCACGCTCACGTACTCGCACGCGGACGTGGACCTGTTCGAAGTGGAGCAGGCCCCGGGCTCCCACCGCGTCACGGTGACGTTCTCCCAGGCGGATGGAGACCGGTGCACCCGGCTGAACGACGGCGCCACCGCGACGTTCAACGGCCAGGCCATGCGGTTGGAGCAGGGCGGTGTCGATGCCACGGCGGGCCGCGACGTGTGCCTGCCCACGCGGGCCTTCTTCGACTTCGACCCCGATGCCTGGGAGGCGCTGCCGCCCACGGATGCGCGCATCGTCTTCCAGGACGCGAGCGCCACCGTCACACTCACGATGAAGGAGGGGCAGGCGAAGCGCTCCTTCACGGGGACGGCGACGCGACTGCTGCGGGGCCAGACGTACTCGTTCCAGTGGAATCCAACGAACGAGTTGCTCAACGCCGCCGCCGCCACGCTCCTGCCCGAGGGCGGCGCCGTCACCGCGGGGATGACCATCACGCGCGAGGGCGGAAAAATCACCTTCACCGTTCCCTCGCAGCTGGGCGCGGCCACGCATCTGCTGACCTTGAGCGGCACCGTGCAGGGCGAGGTGACGGAGTGCTCGGGCGTGGCCGCCTGCCGGGGCTCCTACTACCACTCGCAAGAGCAGGTGGTGGCGGTGCAGTGAGCAGGCTGCTCGCCTGAGCCTGTGTCGCGAGATACCCGGCGCATGGCGCGGCGCGTGATTCCAACGCGTGATTCCGAGGGGTTGAAGAGTCTGGTGCCCCGCATGAATGCGGGCCAGCGACGCCGGGTTGTCAGCCCCCGGACGCGTGGTGCGCTCGGGAAGAGGCAACGTGGGGGGACGGGTTGCTTTCCCGAGGTCAGAAGTTTCTGATCTGTCACGCAGCTCCCCTCACCCTAGGAGGCAGCCACGCATGCAGTTCAACATCACCTTCCGTCAGTTCGGGGCGTCGGATTCTCTCAAGGAATACGCACGCGAGAAGGTCGAGCGGGTGAACAAGCTGTTGGACAGAGCAGGAGAGGCACACGTCGTGCTGTACCTGGAGCGTCACCTCCACCACGCGGACATCACCATCCAATCCGGCGCCTGGGTGCTGCGCGGGAGGGCTGAGAGCGATGACATGTACGCATCCATCGACCTGGCGATGGACAAAATCGAGCGCCAGCTGCGCCGCTACCGGGACAAGCTGAAGACGCATCACGGCCGCGAGCGCGTGCACCACCGCCAGGACCTGGTGAACAGCCTGAAGGTGCGTCACGCCGTCTTCGAGGTGCCGGACGTGGAGGAGTTGGCCCTCATCGCCGCGCAGTCCACGGTGGAGTCGTCCACGACGACGAAGGCCGCCGACCCTGTCGATGCCGCCGCGACGCGCGTGGTGCGCGCCACCCAGCTCACCGTGAAGCAGCTGTCGGTGGACGAGGCGGTGATGCAGATGAACCTGATGAACAACGACTTCTACGTCTTCCACAACGTGGAGTCGGACGCGCTGGGCATCATCTACCGGCGCAAGGATGGCCAGTACGGCCTCATTGAACCCCACGAGCCGCCGGCCCTGGCCGTCGCCACGGGGACCTGAGCCCGTCAGCCAGTCCAGTGAGGAAGAGTCGCGCTCCGCCACCCCCCTCGAGGAGGCGGAGCGCGAACACCCCCGTCCGGTGTGTGACGGGGGCGTTGCCGTTCCTTCATGGATGCAGCATCCAGCGCCCGTGGTCGGCCACGCGCACCGGTGTCCCCCCAGTCGCCCGGAATGGCGACTGGCGCATCCGTCGCCAAGAACGACAGCGCGCGAAAGGCATATCGGCCGGAAAAAGACGGCGCGCTCCACCCCTCCCCCGGGAGATGGAGCGCGCCCTGGGCACCTCGTGGCGACGAGCGCCCGTCAGTTCCTCACGGGACCTTCTTGCAGGAGTTGAAAGCCTGCTCGTTGCGCGCGTCACCCGCCATGCTGGCGACGGTCATCGCGGTGGTGACCACGGGCGCCCGCGTGTTGACGAGCGCCAGCGTCATCAGCGCGGCCCGCTCTCCCAGGGAGCGCCGGTGGAGCGTCGCGGGGAAGGCCAGGGTGACGTCCTTCTCCACGGCGCTGCCGCACTCGCGGATGCCCGCCAGGGTGTCCCCCTCGCGCTTCAGCACGTAGGCGCAGGGCCCCACGCGGCCGTGCAGGTACGTGCCGTCCTCGGTGAGGTCCACCGCCAGCCCGCCGAAGGTGCCCCAGACGCGGGTGTCATCTCCCTCGGCCAGCTCCAGCCGCGTCGCCTGGTGGCCCACGGAGCCGGTCAGCTTCTGGTAGTCCCACTGGAGCGAGACGGGGTCCCTGCGGTAGCGGCCGTGCATGGCGTTGGCGGAGATGCTCAGCGTGGAGCTGGGCCCGGTGATGGCGTCGCCCTGCAACAGCAGGGATTCCTCGGCGGCGTCTCCCAGGGCCATGCCCCTTGGAGACGCGGTGGTGGCGCAGCCGGTGGCCCACACCGAAATCACGACAAGGCTCAAGCACAGCGTTCGCTTCATGGCGGTCGCTCCCTTCCTGCTTCGATTCGAGGATTCACGGCGGGAAACGGCGGCCCTCGAGGCGCATATCGCCCCCTGGGACGACCGGGGAGGGGGGGCCTGGGGGCGACCCAAGGCCCTTGGGTCCCTGATGCGCAGTGAGCGGCCGTGGGGCCAGGACGTCAGGCGACCCTTGCGCGAATCGAGGGTGAGGAGTAATTGCCGCCATCTCAGGAGCGCCAGCGCGGGAGCGTCAGTGAGAATCGCCGAGTTCCTCAGCCCCCAAGCCGTCATCGCGGACATGCAGTCGCGGACGAAGCAGGAGGTGTTGCGCGAGCTGAGCGCCACGTTGGTGCGAGCCCACCCCCTGCTTCAGGAAGACCGTCTGGTGGAGGTGCTGCGCGAGCGGGAGAAGCTGGGCAGCACCGGCATCGGCGAGGGCGTGGCCATCCCCCATGGCAAGCTGCCGGGCATGACGCAGCTCCAGGCGGCCTTCGGCGTGTCCCGGGCGGGCGTGGACTTCGAGGCCATCGACGGCAAGGCCACCCACCTGTTCTTCGCGCTGGTGGCCCCGGAGAACAGCGCGGGGGTGCACCTCAAGGCGCTGGCTCGCATCTCCCGCCTCTTCAAGAATCCCCGCTTCCGAGCCTCCATCCTGGAGGCGACCACGGCCGCGGCCATCCACGAGCTCATCATCCAGGAAGACGCACGGCCCTGAGGGGCTGTCCCCAGGGGGGGACGACATGGACGTGGTGCTGCGGCCCATCAACGACCGGTTCTTCCACGAGCAGGTGCTCCCGTTCCTCGCGCGCGCCATGGGTGACGCGACGGGGGCCCTGGAGTCGCTCCTGGAGACGCTGGGCGACGTGCAGGCGCGGATTCTCTGCGAGCGGATGCTGGCCACGGCGGTACCCGGGGGCCTGGGCTCGGTGGACGCGGACCCCTGGTCGGACCTGGTGGACAGGCTCGCCTTCCTCCCCTGGAAGGAAGGCCCCACGGGTTGGGAGGTGGGCACGCAGCACGCCGGCTACGCGGACGCCTGGGACGAGGCGCTGCACCTGTCGCTGATGCTGGAGGAGCCCAACTACCCGTACTGGGACTCGAAGGGCGCCCGCGAGGTGCGCGACGGCTTCCGCTTCAGGCCCCTGGCGGACATGGGGCTGGCCTCGCTGCTGGCGGGGCAATGGGACCCCTTCCCGGAGTTCCCCCCGGACCGCGTCTTCGTCACCCAGGGCCGGGGCGAGTACTTCCCCACCGAGCGCTTCGCCTTCGCCGACTGGGCCTGGCGCCCGGCCCGCGCGGTGGCGCACTGGCAGGTGAACCTGCCGCGCAAGCTGGAACGGCTCATCGCCCGCGAGCAGGAGCGCATGAAGCTGCCGTCGCTGCCGGAGAAGGACGAGGTGCTCGGCTACTGGCTGGGCAAGCTGGCTCAGCCTCCGCCCCTGACGGTGGCCTTCTCCGGGCTGGGGCCTCGCGCGGCGAGCTGGATTCGGGAGCTGGGCGCGCTCACCACGCACATCCGCCAGGCGGCGATGGCCAAGCAGGGCCTGGCCGCGCTCGTCACCAAGGGCAGCACCGTCCGGATTTAAGTCGGAGCCGGAGCCGGGCTGTCCAGGATGAGGGTGACGGGCCCGTCGTTGACGAGCGCCACCTTCATGTCCGCCGCGAAGATGCCGGTGCCCACGGTGAGCCCGCGCTGACGGAGGCCCTCGCAGGCGCGCTCGTACAGGGCCTTGGCGACAGTGGGCTCCATGGCGTCGATGAAGCTGGGGCGCCGGCCCTTGCGCGCGTCTCCGTAGAGGGTGAACTGGCTGACGACGATGAGCTGGCGGGAGGTGTCCTCCAGGGAGAGGTTCATCTTCCCGGCGGCGTCCTCGAAGATTCGCAGTGTGGCGAGTTTCTCCACCATCCACGCCACGTCCGCTTCCGTATCGCCCTTGCCCACCCCCAGGAGCACCAGCAGGCCGGGGCCGATGTCACTCACCCGTTGCCCGTCCACCGTCACCGATGCCTCCAGCACCCGCTGCACCACCGCTCTCATCGAAGTTTCCTCCACGGCTGTCAGGGGCACCCCTCATGATGCGCCTGGCTGTCATCGGCATCTTGGGCGCTGGGAGGACCGCAGTGAAAAGAAGTCCACATGTGGGGGGCGCCAATTTCCACTTGGCGGTAGAGCGAGCGCCCAACCGTGGACTCCCGCACCCCCTCTCCCTTGCCGTGCTTTCGCGCCCTTCCCCATAATGGCCGCCGACTTCCCCGGAGCGTGCGTGCAGGTTCTTCGAGCCAGACACCTCTTGGCCGCGCTGGCCATCGTTTCCCTGCTGCTTCCACACGGTGCCCTCGCGGCGCCCCCCACCTCCGCCGAGAAGCGCGCGGACCGCGAAGCCCTGCGGGCCGCGTTGCTCGAAGTGTTGCAACGCGCGCCGCTCAAGGTGAGCCGCGTGGGCGTCCACATGCAGAGCCTGGACGACGGCACGGTGGTGTTCACCCACAACGCGGACGAGCTGCTCAACCCGGCGTCCAACGTGAAGCTCGTCACGTCCGCGGCGGCGCTGGCGACGCTCGGGCCGGAGTTCCGCTACGACACGGAGTTCCTCGTCGAGCCGGAGATGCCGGCGGACGGCAAGGTGAAGACGCTCTACGTGCGCGGCAAGGGCGACCCGTCCATGACGACCGAGCGCCTGTGGGGCGTGGTGTCGGAGCTGTGGCACTCGGGCCTGCGCGAGGTGGGGGACATCGTCGTGGACGACTCCTGGTTCGACGCCGAGCGCACGCCGCCCGGGTATGACCAGGAGGACTCGGACCGGGCGTACATGGCGCCCACCGGCGCGCTGAGCCTCAACTGGAACGCGGCGGCCATCTTCCTGCGCCCCGGCGCGAGCCCCGGCGCCAAGGGCACCGTGGAGATGGAGCCCCCCAGCGACTACTTCGTCGTCGACAACCAGCTGTCCACCGGCGCGAAGCGCGCGCGGCGCGTCTCCGTGACGTCGGACCCGGCGGGCCCGCAGCAGAAAATCGTGGTGCGCGGGCAGGTGCCGCCCGAGCGCGGCGGGGCCGTCAGCGTCTGGAAGAAGATCGACAACCCCCCCATGTACTTCGGCCAGACGCTCAAGCAGCTGTTGAACACGCGCGGCATGAAGGTGAAGGGCCGGGTGAAGACGGGCCTGACGCCGTCCAAGGCGCGCATGGTGCACGTGGCCCAGTCGGACACGTTCGACGTGATGCTCAAGCGCCTCAACAAGCTCTCCAGCAACTTCGTCGCCGAGCAGCTCCTCAAGACGATGGGCGCGGAGGGGCGCGGCCAGCCGGGCTCCTTCACCAAGGGCGTGGAGGTGGTGGAGCAGTTCCTGGAGCGCGACGTGGGCATCCCCCGCGGCACGTACGTCATGAAGAACGGCAGCGGTCTGAACGACGCGAACCGCTTCTCCGCCGCGCAGATCAACAAGCTCTTGCGCTACATGCACACGCGCTTCACCTTCGCGCCGGAGTACCTGTCCTCGGTGCCCATCGCCGGCAAGGACGGCACGCTGAAGTACCGCTTCGAGGGCAGCGAAGCGGTGGGCAAGCTGCGCGCGAAGACGGGCACGCTGGAGGGCGTCTCCGCGCTGAGCGGCTACGTGACGAGCGCGGGCGGTGAGCGCTTCTCCTTCTCCATGATGGTGAACGACTTCGCTGGCCGTGCCGGGCCCATCGTCGCGGGCCTGGACGCGCTGGGCGCGGCGGTGGCCGCCACGGGCTCCAGCCTGGGGCCCTCCAGCGCGGTGGCCTCCCTGGCGGACGGGGGCAAGCCGACGGGCGCCATCGACGACGTGGCGGCGCGCATCAAGACGTACCTGGACCTGGGCCGGCAGAGAGACCAGCGCAACCTGGGCTTCCTGCGCACGGCGTGGCGCAGCGAGAGGGACCCGGCGGTGCGCGCGGTGCTGGCGGAGAGCCTCTACCAGTCCAACCCGCATGACTACCTGGGGGCGCGCACGCTCCTGGACAGCTACTCGGCGGGCAATGACGTGTACGGCCGGCTGAGGGAGGTGGCGCGAGTGCTGTCCGTGGAGGTGCCCGGCGTCACCAGCATGGTGGAGCTGGCGGCGGGCGGTAACACGGAGGCGCTGGCCCGGGTGCTGGAGCTGGCGGGCGCCACGGGCGTGGATGTCCAGGCGCAGACGGAGATGTCCGTGGCGTTGGGCGAGGTGGCCCGCACGGCGCCGGAGGAGCTCGTGGTGGCGCTGCGCGCGGCGGCTCCGGCGGACCGGGAGTCGTCCTCGACGCTGCTGGCTCGCGCGCTGGTGCAGGCGGGGCAGGCGGACCACCCCTTCTGGAAGTCGCTGCGCAGGATGCAGGGCGCGGCGGACCCCCAGGTGGCGACGTTCGCCAAGGGGCTGGACTCCACGCTGTCGCAGAAGGTGGCGGAGGCCAAGGCGCCCCGTCCGTCCGAGGGCGGCGCGCCGGTGCAGGTGGTGGCGCCGGCGGGGGGCTCCTCGACTCCTCCGCCCCCGCGCAACACGGGCAGTGCTCCTGATGCGTCGCGCACCGCGGAGACTCGTCCGGGCGGGTAGTACCGGGTGGGCGGGTGCCACCTGCCGGGTGGTGCCCTCCCGCACCTTTCCACCGTCGTCTCCTCGCCCGTGGGGCCGCCTTCCGGGCGAGCCGGGTACCAGGGGACCGCCTTCTGGAAATGTCAGGCCGCACTGCTATACGTCGGAGGCAACCTGCCAGGGCTGATGCCCGGCAGGTGTGCAGACCCTCTCCGTGGTGGAGGGGAGCTCGACGGAAAGTCAGAGGGAGCAGTCATGGCAGGAGGCGTGAACAAGGTCATCCTCATCGGCAACCTGGGTGCGGACCCCGAAGTGCGGTTCACCCCGGGCGGTCAGGCGGTCGCGAACTTCCGCATCGCCACCAGCGAGAGCTGGCAGGACAAGAACGGCCAGAAGCAGGAGCGGACCGAGTGGCACCGCATCGTCGTCTGGGGAAAGCTCGCGGAGCTCTGCGGCGAGTACTTGAAGAAGGGACGGCAGTGCTACGTCGAGGGCCGCCTGCAGACGCGCGAGTGGATGGATAAGGAGAACCGGAAGAACTACACCACGGAGGTCGTGGCCAACGCGGTGACGTTCCTGGGTGGCCGTGACGCCGGGGACGGCGCGGGTGGCGGTGGTGGTGGGCGCCGGCAGTCCGGTGGTGGCGGTCAGTCGCGCGGCATGGACAACAACGACTACGGCCAGCCGCCTCCCATGGATGACGGCATGGGCGGTCCCTCCTCCGGCGGTGGCGGCGGCAACGGCGAGGACGACATCCCGTTCTGAGCGGCGTCGCGCGAGCCGCGCGGCACTCCAGAAACGAACCGGCCGCTCCCCGGAAGTCTCGGGGGCGGCCGGTGTGCTTTTCAGGGCTGCGGCGAAGGGAGTACGGCGCCCTCGCTTCGTGGCGGGCGCCGTGTCCTTGAGGCTACGGGTTCGAGGGGCCGAAGGCGGCGCCCGCGGTATAGAGCGCGTAGATGGCGCTCCAGCTCATCGCCGTCAGCAGCAGGAAGATGATGATGGTGACCGGCTCGAAGCGGCGCATGGCGCGCTCGCTGCCCAACAGGCCCCAGCCCATGCCGAAGCCCTGGAGGCCGTTGGCCAGATGGTACGCGGTGCCCAGCGTGCCCAGCAGGTAGACGATGAGTGTGGGGCCGTGGAAGTGCATCTCCCGGGCGATGTCGGTGAACGCCTCCGGGTGTCCCCCGATGAGCCGGGGCTGGAGGAAGGCCAGCCAGATGTGGGCGCCGAGGAAGGCGAGCACACCCAGGGCGCTCACGCGCTGGAGGATGAACTTGAAGTTGCCGTAGTTGTTGTACCGGTTGTTGTTCGGCCGGAAGCTGAGGAGCCGGACGATGCCCCAGCCGGTGTGGAACAGCAGCGGCAGCAGCACGATGACGAAGGAGAGGTACATCGAAAACGGGTTGGCGTACGTGGTGACGGACTTCTCCCACGCGACCGCCCCGCCGAACGCGGAGAGGTTGTCCCAGAGGTGGTTGACGACCCAGAACGTCAGGGGCACCACCGCGAGGAACGAGCCCAGGCGGGACTTGAGGAGCGGAGTCTTCGTCGGAACGGCGTCGGCTGTGGCGGCCTGGGTGCTCATCGGGTCTCCAGCGATGGCGCGCGGGCAAGTGGCCGCGCCCCAAGTCAAAGTCGGGTGACTGTCGGAGGGCGGTTTATAGCCGTTCCGGCCAGGACGCTGGATTTCTTCCGCATCCCCGCATGGCAGCCGTCGCGCACGGAGGCATAAGCCTGGCCTTATGCGTCACCCTGGGTGGCCCTGCTGCCGGGCCAGCATGCGACGGGGCGTCCGCCCTCCGACGTGGGTGGGCACGGCCGGCTCGGGCACGCTAAGTCGCTCTGCCATGTCCGATGAGCTCGTCAGTGGATTGCTGAAGAAGTCCGATGCGCGCGTGGTGCTGGCGCTCACCACGGACCTGTCCCGTCAGGCCCGCGCCACCCACCACACGGCCCCCGCCGCCGCGGCGCTGCTGTCCCAGGCCCTCACCGCCGCCGCCCTGTTGGGCGCGCTCCAGAAGGGCGAGTCCCGCGTCAACCTCCAGGTGGAGTGCGACGGGCCGTTGCGGGGCCTCTTCGTGGACGGCGACACGTCCGGCCTCGTGCGGGGCTACGTGAAGAACACCCTCGTCGAGTACGTGGGTGGCGACGACCAGTACCAGTGGCGTCCCGTGCTGGGGAACAAGGGCTTCCTGTCCGTGCTGCGGGATTTGGGCGGCGGTGAGCACTACCGCTCGTCGGTGGAGCTGGAGCGCTTCGACCTCGCGGAGGACCTGGAGCGCTACTTCCATCAGTCGGATCAGCTCCCCTCCCGCCTGGTGCTGGCGCAGCTCCCCATCCAGGTCGAGGGCAAGACGGAGTCGCTGGGCGTGGTCGCAGGCCTGCTCCTCCAGCCCCTGCCCGGCGCGGACCTGGAGACCTTCCAGGCGCTGGGTGAGCGGCTGCGTCGTGACGCCACGTCGGTGCTCCTGACGCACGCGGCGTCCGGTGGGGCCGCGGTGTTGCGCGCGCTGTTGCCGGAAGCGGACTTCGAGGTGATGTCTCGTTATCCGCTGCGCTTCGGCTGCTCGTGCAGCGAGGACCGCGTGAAGCGCGCGCTGCTCGCGATGGGTCGTGAGGAGTTGCAGGACCTCCTGGAGAAGGAAGGACAGGCGGAGGCCACGTGCCAATTCTGCACGACGCGCTATGTCATTCCTGGAGATGTCATTCGCGGCATGTTGGAGAGCGGCACGGTTTGACTTGGGTGCGTGGCCTCGGTAGAGGCCGCGCGCCATGAGTTACTTCACGCAATTGCTCGAGGGCGGCTACGAAGCCGTCCATCTGCTCAGCGACTCCCGGACGGGCCTGCGGGCCATCGTCGGAATGCACAACACGCGGCTGGGCCCCGGGCTGGGTGGGACGCGCGCGTTGGCGACGTACACCAGCGAGGAGGAGGCCGTCGCGGACGCGCTCCGGCTGGCGCGCGGCATGACATACAAGGCGGCGCTCGCGGGCCTGCCTCACGGCGGCGGCAAGGCCGTCATCATGCTGCCGCGCGGCAACTTCGACCGGGCGAAGCTGTTCGAGTCCTTCGGTCGCGCGGTGGAGTCGCTCGGCGGCCGCTACATCACCACCGAGGACAGCGGCACCAGCACGGACGACATGGAGCACGTGCGCAAGCACACGAAGCATGTCGTCGGCCTGAAGGAGCGCAGCGGAGACCCGTCACCGGTGACGGCGTACGGCGTGGCGCGCGCGATGGAGGCCACGGCGAAGCACGTCTTCGGCCGCCCGGACCTCAAGGGGCTGCGCGTCACGGTGCTGGGCGTGGGCCACGTGGGCATGTACCTGGTGAAGGAGCTGCACGAGCGCGGCGCCAAGGTCTGGGTCAGCGACATCAACGCCGCCAGCGTGGCGCACGCGGTGAAGGAGTACGGCGCGACGGCGGTGGACGCGGACACGCTGCACCGCATGGAGGCGGACGTCTTCGCGCCCTGCGCGCTGGGCGGTGCCATCAACGACGCCACGCTGCCGCTCCTCAAGGTGAAGGCGGTGTGCGGGGCGGCCAACAATCAATTGCTCACCATGCGACACGGGGAGCAGCTCGCCGGACGAGGCATCCTCTACGTGCCGGACTACGCGGCCAACGCCGGGGGCCTCATCAACGTGGCCCAGGAGTGGGCGGGGTATGACCGGGAGAAGGCCTACGCCCGGGCGTCCAACATCTTCGACACCATCGACACGGTGCTGCGGCGCGCGAAGGAGTCCAGCCTTCGTCCGGAGCAGGTGGCGGACCGCATGGTGGAGGAGAAGCTGGCGGCCTGACGCGAGCGGCTGAGCCGTCACCCCGGTGTGTCGTCGGGGTGTATCGAGGCGCGGGCTTCAGCGGGATGTGGCCAGGGCGCGGTCCCCGGGGTATGACGGGGCCGCACCCCAGCCGGAGCTCACCGCCGTGGCCACCAAGCGGGCATCGCCCGGGCCCAAGGCCCAGGGCAAGCGCAAGCCCACCGCGAAGTCCTCCTCGAAGAAGACTTCTCCCAAGACTCGTGTCGCGCCGTCGTCCGCGTCGTTGTCCGCCGCGGAGCGCAAGCAGGCGCAGAAGCTCGTCTCCATTCCCGCGGACCTGGTGCTGGCGCCGCAGGTGGAAGCGCCGCGTCAGCCCACCGGAAAGGACCAGTCGGGCAAGCGCTCCGCGGGCGTGAAGGAGCTGACGTGGGCGGATTTCGACCGCGCCGTGCACCACCTGGCCGACGCCATCCGAAAGACGTTCAAGCCGGAGGCGGTGGTGGGCGTGGCCCACGGTGGCGTCTTCGTCGGCGGCGCGCTGTCCTCGGCGCTGGGCTGCGCGTTCTTCCCGGTGCGCATCAGCCGTCGCAGCAGGGACAGGGGTGACGAAGGGCGCCCGAAGGGTGGGCCGAAGACGAGCGGAGAGATGCCGCGCGAGCTGAAGGGCAAGCGCGTGCTCATCGTCGACGACGTGGCCTCCAGTGGCGACACGCTGTCGCTGGCCACGGCGCTGGCGCGCGAGGCGGGCGCCACCCAGGTGTCGACGGCGTGCCTCATCTCGAAGCCGGAGGGTTTCGCCCCGGACTACGCCGGGCTGACGACGGGCGCGCTCGTCGTCTTCCCGTGGGACTACGCGCCCGGCGCGGGTGACGCGCGCTTCGAAGAGGACCCGGACAAGGCGGGGGCGTGAGCGGTGCCGTGGTGGGGCGATGATTGTCGGCACCGCGGGACACATCGACCACGGCAAGACGTCGCTGGTGAAGGCCCTCACTGGCATCGACACGGACCGGCTCCAGGAAGAGAAGCGCCGGGGCATCACCCTGGAGCTGGGCTTCGCGCACCTGACGCTGGATGACGGCACGGTGGCGGGTGTGGTGGACGTGCCCGGCCACGAGCGCTTCGTGAAGGCGATGGCCGCGGGCGCGGGCGGCGTGGACCTGGCCGTGCTGGTGGTGGCCTCCGACGAGGGCGTGATGCCCCAGACGCGCGAGCACCTGGACATCTGCCGGCTCCTGGGCGTGCGCGCCGGTGTCGTCGCGCTCACCAAGTCGGACCTGCTGGCGGAGCCCGGGCCGGAGTGGCGCGTGCTGGTGGAGGCGGACCTCGCCGCGCTCACCGCGGGCTCGTTCCTGGAGGGCGCGCCGGTGGTGCCCTGCTCGACGCGCACGGGCGAGGGCCTGGACACGCTGCGCACCGCGCTCAGCCGGGCCGCCGGGGCGTTGACGAAGCGTCCCTCGGAGGGGCCGACCTTCCTGCCGGTGGACCGCGTCTTCACGTTGAAGGGCTTTGGCACCGTGGTGACGGGCACGCTGTTGTCGGGCACGGTGGCGGTGGACGACGCGGTGTCGCTGCTCCCCGGGCAGCCGGGCCCGCTGCGGGTGCGCGGCGTGCAGGTGCATGGGCGGGCGGTGGAGAAGGTGGAGGCCGGTCAGCGCGCGGCGGTGAACCTGCCGGGCGTGGAGGCGGAGTCGCTCTCGCGGGGACAGGTGCTGACGCGCGCCGGAGAGCTGCCCGAGACGCGCATGCTGGACGTGGAGCTGACGCTGCTGCCCACGGCGGAGTCGCCGCTGCCGCGCCGTCGCAAGCTGCTCCTGCACCTGGGCACCTCGCAGGTGGAGGCCACGGTGGCGCTGCTGGACGTGGAGCGGTTGGAGCCCGGCGGGACGACGCTGGCGCAGCTGCGACTGGACGCGCCGGTGGCGGCGCTCGTGGGCCAGCGCTTCATCCTCCGAGGCTCGCGCGCGCTGCCCGGGCGGGGCGCGACGCTCGCGGGGGGCCGGGTGCTGTCGATTGCGCCGCCTCGGCGTCGCAAGGGCGGCTCGGCGGTGGTGGCGCCGCTGCGGGAGGCGGACCCGGCGGGGCAGGTGGCGTGGCTGTTGCGGCAGGCCGGCTATCGCGGGCTGACGCAGGCGGAGCTGTTCGGCCGCTCCGGGCTGGGCCCTCGGGTGCTGGCGCGCGCGCTGGAACTGCTGGGCACGCGAGGCGCGGCGCTGCTGCTGGACAGGGAGCGGCGGCTGTACCTGTCCGGCGAGGTGTTCGAGGGGCTGCAGGGACGGGCGCTCGCACTGCTGGCCGCCTTCCATGAGCGCGAGCCCTTGCGCGAGGGCCTGTCCCGCGAGGAGCTGCGTCAGCGCCTGTCGTCCGAGCTGGACGCGCGCGCCTTCCAGCGGGTGTTGCAGGGACTGGGGGACACCGGAAAGCTGGAGGTGGACCGGGACCTCGTGCGTCTGAAGGGGCGCGGCCGTGCATTGTCGCTGGGGGACGAGGCGGCCCGGGCGCGGCTCGCCGCGGAGCTGTCCGCGACGGGACTGGCCCCGCCCACGGAGGCCGAGCTGTCCCAGAAGCTCCAGCTCCCGGTGCCCCGCCTGCGAGAGCTGTTGAAGGTGTTGATGGCCGAGGGGAGGGTGGCGCGGGTCAGCGAGGAGCTGTGCTTCGACGCGGTGGCGCTGGGGGCCCTGCGGGAACGGCTGGTTGCCCACCTGCGCGAGAAGAAGGAAATTAGCACCCAGGCCTTCAAGGAACTGGTGGGACAGAGCCGCAAGTTCGTCATCCCTCTGTCCGAGTACTTCGACCGGGAGAAGGTGACGCTCCGGGTAGGCGAGAAGCGGGTGCTGCGTCGCGGATGAGCACGAAGCAATACAGCGAGGCGTCGCTGCGCGCCTTCATCGAACCCTTCGCCAACCCCGTGCTCGCGGTGGTGGACGGACGCGTGTTCGCCGCGAACGACGCGTACCTGGCGCTCCTGGGGCTGCCCCAGGAGCGAGTCGAGGGGCGCTCCATCATGGACTTCGTCCAGCCGGAGGACCGCAGCCGGCTGACTGAGCGCTACCGCCTGCTGGAGTCCGGTGTGCCCATGGAGGCGGCGACGCAGCTCTACCAGGTGCCCTCGGCGGACGGCGTCGCGCGGGAGGTGGCCCTCTATGCGTCCCATCTGCTGCTCGAGGGCGGAGGCCGGGCGCTGTTGCTCAACCTGTTGCCGATGATGGACCGGCCCCCCGAGCTGTCCGTGGCCGAGCGCCTGGTGGAGACCTCCGCGGGCCTCGTGTCCGCGCACTCCGAGGACGCGGTGCGCCGCGTCGCCATCAAGGGCCTGGAGGCCGCGGGCTTCCGGGTGCGGCTGCTGCGGTGGGATGGCATGCGGCTGCACGCGCTCGACGGTGGGCCTCCGCCCGCGGACGTGTACCTGGGGCTGGAGGCGCTGTCGGACGGGCGCCCCGTCTTCGGTGGCGCGGAGCGGGCCAAACCCACGCACGTGTACCTGCCGGTGGGAGGGCCCCAGGTGGAGGTGCTGCGCGTGGAGGGACCGTGGGTGGCGCCTCGCCATGGCTCGGTGCTGACGCTCTTCGCCAAGGTGGTGGGGGCGGCGCTGACGGACGCGCGCGTGCAGGCGGATGGCACGCGCAGCCGATGGGAAGTGGGGGCCGTCGCGGAGATGGCGCGCTTCGTGGCTCGGCCGATTCCCCCCACGCCCGAGGACTTCCTGTCGCGCGTGTCGGAGCTGCTGCTGTCAGAGGCCGCGGTGCTCCACCTGACGCAAGGCGAGAAGGGGCCGCTGGAGCTGACCGCCCACTTCGGGCTGGCGGAGAGCGGCGTCTCCAAGGCGAGCGTGGACCGCTTGAGCGCGGTGATGGGGGCCACGGTGCCGGACGCACTGGATGGAGACCTCACCACGGAGGCCCAGGCGGCGGTGCTGCGCGAAGTCTCGGGCGGGGCGCTGGGCAGCGGCGCGGCGGTGCGACTGGCTCGCGGCGGAGAGGTCTGCGGCGTGCTCCAGGTATTGCGCGCGCCAGCCCGGCCCTTCGATGCGCGGGACGTGAGGCTGCTCGGCACGTTGTCGGAGCTGCTGGTGACGCTGCTGGAGCAGCGCAGGCTGCGCTCGGAGTCGGGGCGGCAGCTCGCCGAGACGCGCCTGCTGCTGGATTTGGCCCGCACCACGGCGGGCGTGCTGGAGACCTCCAGCATCCTCGACGTGGCCTCGGACTTCCTGGTCCACCTGCTGGACGTGTCCAACTGCTACATCATGCTGTACGACGAGAGCGCCAAGGTGCTCCGGGGCGCGGCGGCCTCCGCGGCCCATCGCGACTTCTTCCGCACGGTGGAGCTGTCGCTGAGCAGTGACAGCGTGGCGGCCCGGGCCGCGCGCGAGCGAAAGCCGGTGGCCATCGAGGACGTGGAGGCCTCGGGCGGAGGCTTCAACCCGCAGCTCGTCCAGCGCTTCGGGGAGAAGGCGCTCCTGGCGTTGCCGCTGACTTCGCGCGAGGAGCTCATCGGCGTGGTGCTGGTGGACGACACGCGGCGCAGCCGGAGCTTCAGCCCGGAACTCGTCGAACTGGCGGAAGCCACATGTGGGCAGCTCGCGCTCTCCATCGCCAACGCGCGTCTGTATGAGTCACTGTGGGCCAGCTACGCGGAGCTGGCGGCCACGCGCGCGGAGATGGTGAAGCGCGAGCGACTGGCCGCGCTGGGCGAGCTGTCCGCGATTGTCGCGCACGAGGTGCGCAACCCGCTGGGCGTCATCTTCAACGCGGTGGCGTCGCTGCGCCGGCTGCTGGAGCCCTCCGGTGACGCGGGCATGCTGCTGGACATCCTGGGCGAGGAGAGCGACCGCCTCAACCGCATCGTCGGCGACCTGCTCGACTACACGCGCCCCAGGAACCCGGTGCTCCAGCATGAGGACCTGGGCCGCGTGCTCCAGGACTCGCTGGAGGCGGCGCGCGTGCAGGGCGGTGGCTCGGACCGGCCGGTGCAAATTGACGCGGAGGTGGAGGCGGGGCTGCCGCCGGTGCCCATGGACCGCCGGCTCATCCGCCAGGCGCTCGTCAACGTGGCCGTCAACGCGATTCAGTCGATGCCGCAGGGTGGACGGGTGAGGGTGCTGGCGCGGAGGGAGGCGCATGGCGGGCGGGAGCAACTGCGCATCGACGTGGCGGACCAGGGGCTGGGCATCCCCGCCGAGCTGCTCCACCGCGTCTTCGAGCCCTTCTTCACCACCAAGGCGCAGGGCACGGGCCTGGGCCTGGCTGTCGTCAAACGTATCCTCGAGGAACATCGAGGCGAAATCGCCGTGGACAGCGTCCCCGGTCGCGGTACCACCTTCACTTTCAGACTTCCCCTCTCGCAGCCCCCGTCCTTCCCATGACTGACGCGAACACCCCGCCGTCCCGTGGACGCATCCTCGTCGTGGATGACCAGCGCAACATGCGCGCAACCACGGCGCTGCTCCTGCGCGCCGAGCACTACACCGTCTTCGAGGCGGGCACGGGTGAAGAGGCCCTGGCCCACCTGTCCGGCGGCAGCATGGACCTGCTGCTGACCGACTTGAAGATGGAGCCCATGGACGGGCTGACGCTGCTCAGGCGCGCGCTGGAGGTGGCCCCTCGCCTCCAGGTCATCATGATGACGGCCTTCGGCTCCATCGAGAGCGCGGTGGAGGCGATGCGGCTGGGTGCGTACGACTACGTCACCAAGCCCTTCAAGGAGAGCGAGCTGCGCTACCGCGTGGAGCGCGCCCTGGAGCGCGCGCGCCTCCTGCGCGACGTGGACAACCTCGCCACCGACTTCAACCAGCGCCATGGCCTGTCCGCGCTGGTGGGGCGCAGCGCCGCCATGAGGGACCTCACCTCGCGGCTGATGCGCGTGGCGCAGAGCGACGCCACCGTGCTCATCCAGGGAGAGAGCGGCACCGGCAAGGAGCTGGTGGCCAGGGCGCTCCACGCACACAGCCGTCGCAAGAACCGCTCCTTCGTGCCCGTCAACTGCGCCGCCATCAGCGAGTCCCTGCTGGAGAGCGAGCTGTTCGGCCACGCGAAGGGCGCCTTCACGGGCGCGGTGAAGGCGCGTCGCGGCCTCTTCGAGGAAGCCGACGGAGGCACGCTCTTCATCGACGAGGTGACGGAGACGAGCCCCACCTTCCAGTCCAAGCTCTTGCGCGCTCTCCAGGAGGGCGAGGTGCGCCGCGTGGGCGAGTCCACCGCGCTGCGCGTGGACGTGCGCACCGTCGCCGCCACCAACCGCGATATCGAAGTGGAGGTGCGCGAGAAGCGCTTCCGCCAGGACCTCTACTACCGCCTCAACGTGGTGACGCTGCGCGTGCCGCCACTGCGAGAGCGCCTGGATGACGTGCCCGTGCTCGCCGAGCACTTCCTGGAGCGCGCCAACGCCCGCAGCCCCAACCCCCGGCGCCTGTCCGCCTCCGCCGTGACACACCTGATGAACTACGACTTCCCCGGCAACGTGCGCGAGCTGGAGAACCTGGTGGAGCAGGCCGCCGCGCTCGCGGAGAGCGACGAGCTGATGCCGGAGGACTTCCCGCTGCGCCAGGCCCGCCTGACGCCCGCGCACGGCACCTCCAGCCTCAGCGCCCTGGATGGACAACTGGGGCTCGGTGCGGGCACGGCCGGAGGTCCCACCCTGGCCCAGGTGGTGGAGGACGCCGAGCGCCGCGCCATTGCCCAGTCCCTGGAGCGCCATGGCGTGGACCTTGCTCGTGTAGCGGACGAGCTGGGCGTCTCCTCCACCACCCTCTGGCGGAAGATGAAGCGCCTCAACCTCCGCCCGCCCACGGAGGCGAGCCGGGAGTAGGGGAGCAGGCTGGAGTTGGACGTGTAACTTTTGCGCACCCGTGGATTCAGATCCGAAATGAACGGGGTTCATCGGTGAAAAACACAGGCGCCTGAAATCATTGATAATTTTCAGTTCTGCAAGGCGATTTCAGGGCTGCAATGCAATCGACGAGGTTGGCCACTGTCGGGTGGACCTCTAAGTGCCTGAGAAAACTGGAGTTTGTCTCAAAACAGCTCCTGGCACGACGACTGCTATAGCTCCACGCGGGACACATCGAAGCGAGGCTGAAGGCGGTTCCCCCCCACCCCTTCAGCACTTCCGGTGAGTCACCTTCAGAAGACCCGCGGCCCGACCCTCCCCTGTGGAGTGTCGGGCCGCCTTCTTTTGTGCCGTCGGACGTTGAAATCCGCCCGCGTCGGTGTTCGCTCCCTCCTCCTGGGAAGGAGTGCCTGATGGCGGTGCGAGTGGGACGGCAGCCGTGTCCGTGGGTGCTGAGGCCTGGACGCGAGGACGATTACCCGACGTACGCGAGGCTGTTCGCGGAGCTGGGCCTGGAAGAGCCCCCGCCCTCCGCCACCATGTGGGCGCAGGAAGTCTCTCCCCGCACCCTGCTGGTGGACGGGCCAGGTGGGGTGGAGGGGTACACGTCGACAGACGCGCTGGGCGTGCTGGGCTACGTGGGGCAGCTCGTGGTGGCGCCCTCCGCGCGGCGTCAGGGGCTGGGGCGCTGGATGATGCAGCGCGTGGCGGAGCGCCTTCGGGAGCAGGGCTGCCAGAGCTGGGCCCTCAACGTGAAGCGGGACAACGCCGCGGCGCTGGGGCTGTACACCTCGCTGGGCATGAAGCTCGTGCGCCAGGGCACCAACCTCCGGGTGACGCGCGCCCAGGTGGCGGTGCTGCCGCCCGTGCCCCACGGCTTGATGGTGGTTCCCGTGGAGTCAGGTGACTGGGAGCCGCTGACGCAAGCCTTCGGGATGATGCCGGGCAAGCTGGCGCGCTACGCGACGCTGCCTTCGCACCGACTGCTTCGGCTGGCGCGCGAGGACGGCGAGGAGGGTACGCTGGGGATGATGGACGTGCGCTCCGGCGGCGCGGTGCTCTATCCCTTCTTCGCGGACTCACTGGCCCACGCGCGAGCGCTGCTGGAGGGCGCCTTCTCGCTGCTAGGAGAGGCCCGGGAGCCGGTGGCCGTGGTGGTGACGGACGACGTGCCCCTGGAGCAGCTCCTGCGGGACGCGGGCGCCGGCGTGAGCCTGGAGACCTTTGAGCTGCGCGGCGCGCTCCCGGAGTCGAAGCCGTAGCCAGCGCCGGAAAGACGACGCCCGCCCGGGCACGAGGCCGGGGCGGGCGTGGGTGACGACGGGGCGCGAGCGTCTACTGACCGAAGATGCTGCTGGCCTGTTGCAGCCACCCGGTGATGGGGCCCGGGAGGATTCCGAACACCAGCACGGCGGCGGTGGCGAGGACCAGGGCCAGCTCGGTGGACCAGCTCCGCTCGAGCGTCAGCGCGCCCTCGGGAACGGGCCGCATGAACATGTAGACCACCACGCGCAGGTAGTAATAGGCACCCGCCGCGCTGGCGAGCACGCCGACGATGGCCAGGCCGATGAGGCCCGAGTCCACCGCGCTCTGGAAGATGAGCAGCTTGCTCATGAAGCCGATGGTGGGAGGAATCCCGCCCAGCGACAGCATGAAGGTGGCCATGGCCACGGCCCAGCCCGGACGGCGCTGCGCCAGCCCGCTGAATCGCTCCAAGTCCCAGGCGGTGCCCTTCTCCTCGTCCTCGCGGCGCTCCAGCACGGACACCAGGGTGAAGGCACCCACGGCGCTGAAGGTGTAGGCGAGCAGGTAGAAGAGGATGCCGCGCAAGGCCTGTGAGCGCGCCAGCTCCACCGGCGAGCCACCCGTCAGCTCGGACGGACCCAGCAGGCGGAACTGCTCGCCCGGCGCGGTGACGAACAGCGCCGCCACGCCCACCAGGAGATAGCCGGCGTGGGCGATGGACGAGTACGCCAGCATGCGCTTCACGTTGCGCTGCGGAATCGCCAGCAGGTTGCCCACCACCATGGTGAGGAAGGCGAGGGTGGAGAACAGCACCAGCGGCAGGTGCGGGTCGATTCCCTTGCCCAGCGTGAGGAACACGCGCACCAGCGCCGCGAAGGCCGCGGCCTTCACGCCTGCGCTCATCAGCGCGGTGACGGGGGTGGGGGCACCCTCGTACACGTCCGGCGTCCACATGTGGAACGGCACCGCGGCCACCTTGAAGGCGAAGCCGGAGCCCAGGAGGATGAGGCCCACGTAGACCAGCGCCGGCTGGGTGGCGAGCGCGCCGGACAGCGGGCCCACCATGTCCGTCAGCTTCGTGGAGCCGGTGGCGCCGTAGAGCAGCGCCGCGCCGTACAGCAGCACCGCGGAGGAGAAGGCGCCGAGGATGAAGTACTTGAAGCCCGCCTCGCTCGGCCGCGTGCCACGGCGCAGATACGACGTCAGCGCGTAGGTCGCGATGGAGAGGACCTCCAGGTTGACGAAGAGCGTGATGAGCTCGTTGGACAGCGCCAGCAGGCTCATGCCCGCCGCGGCGAAGAGCATCAGCGCGTAGAACTCACCGCGCTCCGCCCCGCGCTTGCGCAGGAAGCTCACCGAGCTCAGCGCCGCCAGGCCCAGGCCCACGCACACCACGAAGGTGAGGAAGCTGGAGAAGGGGTCCAGCACGCCGAAGCCGAGGAACACCTCGTGCGCCGGCTCGAACATGTTGGCCACGGCCACGGCGCCCGCCGCCACCGAGGACACCACGGTGAGCACGGCCTGGTAGGAGCGCGACGCGTTGGCGCCGAGGAACACTTCCGACAAGAGCAGGATGCAGGCTCCCACCACCAGGATGATGGCGGGAATCAGCGGGAGGAAGTCTGCCAGGGTGAGATTGGGCAGGATCATGTCGTGGGCTCTGGCGGCTTACGGCCGAGGCGAGGGGACGGCTCGGGCGGCGAGCGGGGCGGGGACGCTCGGAGCGGCCGCGGTGGGTTGGGCCGGCAGCCCCATCACCTCCACGCGCACCTGCTCCGTCTCCACGGTGGCACCCGGGGTGCCGACGCGAGCGCGAGCGATGAAGCGGCTGGTGGACGGCTCGATGCGGTCCAGGAACGGCTGGGGCATCAGCCCCATCACCCCGACGAGGATGATGAAGGGCAGCACCGTCAGCATCTCCCGCAGGTTCATGTCGGTCAGGTGCTGGTTCTCCCGGTGCGTGAGGCCCCCGAAGAACACCTTCTGCACCATCCACAGCATGTACGCGGCGCCCAGGATGACGCCCAGGGTGGCGAACGCGCCGAACACCATCGTCAGGTGCGGGTTGCCAGCGGCGGCGCCCAAGTCACTCTTGAAGGTGCCCAGCAGGACGAGGAACTCACCGATGAAGCCGTTGGTGCCCGGCACCGCCACCGACGAGAAGGTGATGATGACGAAGGCCACGGTGAACACTGGCATCACCTTGGCGATGCCGCCGAAGTCCGCCATCAGTCGCGTGTGGCGCCGCTCGTAGAGGTAGCCGAACAGGAGGAACAGCGCGCCCGTCGAGATGCCGTGGTTGAGCATCTGGTACGCGCTGCCCGTGGCGCCCTCGGCCGTCACCGCCAGCATGCCCAGCATGCAGTAGCCCAGGTGGCTCACGGACGAGTACGCAATCAGCTTCTTGATGTCCCGCTGCGCCAGACACATCAGCGCGCCGTAGACGATGCCGATGACGGCCAGCGTCGCCAGGAAGGGACGGGCCTGCTGCGCGGCCACCGGGAAGAACGGAATCGCGTACCGCCAGAAGCCGAACGTGCCCATCTTCAGCATCACGCCGGCCAGAATCATCGAGCCAGCCACCGGCGCCTGCACGTGCGCGTCAGGCAACCACGTGTGCACCGGCCACATGGGCACCTTGATGGCGAACGCCAGCGCGAAGGCGCCGAAGAGCCACGGCCCATAGGTGTGCAGTGTCGCGGCCAGTCCCGTGAGCGAGTCACATGCTCCGGGGGGTCCGGCGGTACAGGCGGACAGCTGCCGGTTCGCGTCCAGCAGGCCGTTGTACATGCTGGAGTAGTCGAACGAGCGCGCGCCTGCGGGGGAGCTGATGAAGTACACGGCGATGAGCGCCACCAGCATCAGCAGCGAGCCGACCAGCGTGTAGAGGAAGAACTTCACCGCCGCCATCTGGCGGTCCTCGGCGCCCCACACACCCACCAGGAGGTACATGGGGATGAGCATGGCCTCGAAGAAGATGTAGAAGAGCAGCACGTCCAGCGACACCAGCGCGCCCAGCATCGTCGTCTGGAGCACCAGCAGCGCCAGGTGGAACTCCTTGATGCGGTGGCTGATGTACGTGGTGGAGGCCAGCACGACCAGCGGGCCCAGGAACACCGTGAGGAGCAGCAGGCTCGCCGCCAGACCGTCCACGCCCAGGTGGTAGCTGAGCCCGAACTCCTTGAACCAGTGCACCCGGTACTCGAGCTGGAACTCCGCGCCGCCCGGCTCGAAGCGCATGTACGCCCACACGCCGAACACGAGGTCCACCACCATGGCGATGAACGTGACGGCGCGAATCTGCCCCGCCTCGCCCGCGGGCAGCATCAACACCAGCGCCGCGAAGACGAGGGGCAGGAAGACGACGAGGTTGAGCAGGTGGGTGTCGAAGAAGCTCATTGCAGCACCTGGATGAGGGCGTAGGCGACTCCGCCCAGCAGGGCGAGGGCCATCACTGCGGCGTAGGCCTGGGCGTCGCCCGACTGGACGTAGCGCAGCGCGCTGCCCACTCGCGCCGTCACCCACGCCGTGCCGCGCACGGCCACGGTGTCGATGAGGAGCGCGTCCACCACGCGGAAGAGGATGAAGCTCATGAACTTCACCGGCCGGATGATGGCCAGTTCGTACAGCTCATCCACGTAGAACTTGTTCTGCGCCGTGCGGCGCACCGCCCGGGCGAAGGCCGGAGCCGGCTGGCCCGCGCGCGCCGGGAAGAAGCGCAGGTACAGGAAGCCCGCCAGCGCGCCGCCCGACACCGCCACGAGCCACGCGAACACGTAGTCGCCCATGGCCGGGACGCTGGTGTCCAGCGCCACCGTCTTGCCCGTCGCGACGATGCGGTTCATCGACGCGAACACGGGGCTCAGGAAGTTCTCGAACACCGGCTGGGGCCGGCCGTCGCCCGGCGCCTTCATCAGCGGCCACGCGTACACGGCGGACACCACGCTGAGCACCGCGAGCACCACCAGCGGCAGCGTCATCTGCCACGCGCTCTCGTGCGCGTGCGCCAGCTTGGCCTCCTTGGAACGCTGGCCCTCGAAGGTCAGCAGGTACACGCGCGTCATGTAGAACGCGGTGCAGGCGGCGATGAGCAGGCCCAGGTAGTAGACGGCGCTGGACACCCAGTGCAGCCCTTCCAGGTGGTTGTGGTGCACGCCGTGGAAGATGGCGTCCTTCGAGAAGAAGCCGGACAGGGGGATGATGCCGGTAATCGCCAGGGTGGCGACGAAGAAGGTGCCCCACGTCCACTTCATCTCGTGGCGCAGGCCGCCCAGCTTCTTGATGTCCGTCTCGTCCCCGTTGCCGTGCATCACGCTGCCGGCGCCCAGGAAGAGGCAGGCCTTGAAGAAGGCGTGGGTGACGAGGTGGAGCACCGCCGCCCAGAACACGCCCATGCCCACGCCCATGAACATGATGCCCAACTGGGACACCGTGGAGTAGGCGAGCACCTTCTTGATGTCGTCCTGCGCGAAGGCGATGAGCGCCGCGAGCAGCGAGGTCAGCGCGCCGATGATGGCCACCGTGGCCATGGCCGTGGGGCTGAGCACCAGCAGCGCGGACATGCGGCTGAACAGGTAGACGCCGGCGGTGACCATCGTCGCCGCGTGGATGAGGGCGGAGACGGGCGTCGGGCCCGCCATCGCGTCCGGCAGCCAGACGTACAGCGGGAGCTGCGCGCTCTTTCCCGCCGCACCCAGGAGGAACAGCAGCATCGCCGCCGTCATCACCCCGCCGAACGTGTAGCCCTCCAGGGGCCCCGCCGCGATGGGGGTGGACAGCACGACCGCGCCGCCGCCGCCCTCGGGAATCGCCTCGGCCATCTTCTGCAGGCCCAGGAAGGTGACGGTGCCCTTCTCCTGCAGCGCGGCCGAGTAGCGCTGGCTGCTGCTGCCGGCCATCGTGTAATCGCGCTCGTTGGCCTGCTCGGTGAAGGCGCCCACCAGCAGCACCATCAGGAACGTGGCGATGAGGAACGCGAAGTCACCGATGCGGTTGGTGACGAACGCCTTGCGGCCCGCCCACGCCTTGGCCGGGTCCGTGTACCAGAAGCCGATGAGCAGGTAGCTGGCCATGCCCACGCCCTCCCAGCCCACGAAGAGCAGGACGAGGTTGTCGGCCAGCACCAGCGTCAGCATCGCCGCGACGAACAGGTTGAGGTACGCGAAGTACCGCCAGTAGGACTCGTCGTGCTCCATGTAGCTGGTGGAGTACAGGTGGATGAGGAACCCGACGCCGGTGATGACCAGCAGCAGGGTGCCCGACAGGTGGTCCACCATCAGCCCGAAGTTCACCCGGAAGTCGCCCACGGCGAACCAGGTGCCGTAGTCGTGCGCCAGGGCGTAGCGGACGTAGTCGCGCTCCTGGCCGAACGGGTTCACGAAGAAGGACAGGAGCCGGCGGCTCTCCGGGTCCGTGTCGCTGGTGGCCCAGAAGGCCAGCACGCTCAGGACGAAGGCGCCGCCCACCGCGGAGCAGGCGACCAGATTCACGTTGGCCCGGCCCAGCATCTTGCCGAACACGCCGCAGATGAACGCGCCGAGCAGCGGCAGGGCGATGATGAGCCACAGCGAGGGCGCCAGGACGTCGGGAGCGACGGGCGCCGTCTGCAGGAATTGCGAGAGGTTCATGACAGGGCTCCTGGCGGGTCCGTCAGTGCTTCATGGTCCGGATGTCTTCCACCAGGACGCTGCCTCGGCTCCGGAAGACGGCGATGACGATGGCGAGGCCAATGGCCGCCTCCGCCGCCGCGACGGCGATGACGAAGAAGGCGGAGACATGGCCAACGCTGTCTCCGTGCATTCGGGCGAACGCGAGGAACGTCAGGTTCGCGGCGTTGAGCATCAGCTCCACGCACATGAAGATGACCAGCGCGTTGCGGCGCACCATCACGCCAAACATGCCCATGCAGAACAGGGCGGCGGCAAGCAGGAGGTAGTAGGAGATGGGGACCATGGGCCGATTCGGGGCCTCGCGGGCGACGACCTGCGCCGCCATCTAACACAGAAAGTTTGAGGGAGTCGGCAGCGATCAGATTCGCGACTTGGCCACCACCACGGCGCCCACCATGGCCACCAGCAGCAGCAGGCTCACCGCTTCGAAGGGCAAGAGCCACTGGGTGAAGACGACCTGACCCATCGTCGCCATGGTGCCGAAGGTCGCCTGCCCCTCCACGCCCAGGGACGGCGGCGGCCCGCCCGGCAGCTTCGACAGGGCGATGCCCAGCACCGCCAGCAGGCCCAGCGTCGCGGCGCCACCGACGATTCGCGCCAGCGTGGGCCGGCCACGCGAGGGGGACTCGCCGAGGTTGAGCAACATGATGACGAAGAGGAAGAGCACCATGATGGCGCCCGCGTAGACCATCACCTGGAGCACCGCCACCGTGTGCGCCCAGAGCAGGACGTACAGGCCGGCCAGGAAGAAGAACGTGGAGACCAGGGCCATGGCGGAGTTGATGGGGCTCCGCGCGAAGATGACCGTCCCGGCCGACAGCAGCGTCAGGAGCGCGAACGCCCCGAAGAGGATGAGCTCGATGTTCAAGACCAGTCTCCGAACGAACCCCAGGGCTTGTCGCCGAACGGGCAGCGGTGCTCGCGGATGTGGGCCTCGAACTCATCCCTGTACCGCATCAGGAACGAGTGCGTAGGCAGCGCCGCCGCGTCACCCAGCGCGCAGATGGTGTTGCCCAGGCCGATGGGCGGGTAGGGGGCAATCGAGGAGGCCACGTTGGACAGCATCTCGATGTCGCCCGGCTCGCCGCGGCCCTCTTCAATCTTGCGCAGGAGCCGCGTCTGCCACGGCGTGCCCTCGCGGCACGGTGTGCACTGGCCGCAGGACTCTTCCGCGTAGAAGCGCGCCACGCGCCACAGGCTGCGCACCATGCAGGTGGAGTCGTCCATGACGATGACGCCGCCGGAGCCCGCCATGGTCTGCTTGACCTTGAGGGCCTCGAACTCCATCGCCACGTCCAGCTCGTCCGCGCCCAGCACCGGCGCCGAGGACCCGCCCGGAATCACGGCCTTCACCTTGCGACCCGCCGGCAAACCCCGGCCGAACTTGTCGTCGTAGATGAGCTCCGCGAGCGTGGTGAACATGGACACTTCGTAGACGCCGGGGCGGTTCACCGAGCCGGACAGGCAGACCAGGCGCGTGCCGCCCGACTTGTCCGTGCCCAGCTTCGCGTACCAGTCCGCGCCGCCCGTGAAGACGTGGGGAACGCTGGCGAGCGTCTCCACGTTGTTCACCACCGTGGGGCTGCCGAACAGGCCGACCACCGCGGGGAAGGGGGGCTTGAGGCGCGGCCAGCCCTTCTTGCCTTCCAGGCTCTCCAGGAGGGCCGTCTCCTCGCCGCAGATGTACGCGCCGGCGCCACGGACCAGGTAGCAGTTGAGCTCGAAGTCCTTGCCCAGCATCTTCTTGCCGAAGATGCCCGCCTTGTAGGCCTCGTCGATGGCCGCCTGGCAGCGCTCCGCGGGGAACTTGAACTCGCCGCGCAGGTACACGTAGCAGGTGTGCACGCCCAGCGCGTACGACGCGATGGCGATGCCCTCCAGCATCATGTGCGGGTCGTCTTCCAGGATGTAGCGGTCCTTGAAGGTGCCCGGCTCGGACTCGTCGCCGTTGACGGCCAGGTACTTGGGCTTGGGGCTGTCCTTGGGGACGAAGCTCCACTTCAGGCCCGTGGGGAAGCCGGCGCCGCCGCGCCCTCGGAGGTTGGACTTCTTCACCTCGTCGATGATGGCCGCCGGCTGCATCTCCAGCGCCTTCTTGAGGCCCTCGTAGCCACCGCGCTTCTTGTAGCTGTCCAGGGTCCAGGACTGCGGCTTGCCCCAGGCCGCCGAGATGATCGGGTCGATCGTCTTTGCCGTAGCGGTCATGTGATGACGTCCTACCTGAGTAAAAGGGGTGGGCTCAGCTCAGCTTGGCCAGGATGGCGTCCAGCTTGGCGCGGGTGAGGCTCTCGTGATGATCCTCGTTGATCTGCAGGCACGGCGCCGTGCCGCAGGAGGCCAGGCACTCGGTCTCGCGCAAGGTGAACTTCTCGTTGGCTTCACCTGCCTTGAGGCCGAGCTTCTCCTCCAGGTAGGCGAGCATCTTCTCCGCTCCCCAGAGCGAGCAGGACAGGTTCGTGCAGACGTCGATGACGTACTTGCCCGGCTTCTTCAGGTGGTACATCACGTAGAAGCTGGCGACCTCGTAGGCGCGCTCCGGCGTGACTTCCAATTGCTTCGCGACCAGCCTCAGTCCTTCGGGCGGCAACCAGCCCTTGATCTCCTGGAGCACGCGCAGCGCCGGGAGCATGCCCGCGCTTTTGCGCTCAGGGGGGTAGTGGGAGATGATCTCCGCGATACCCGCGTCGAACTTCTTCTGCTCTTCAGGAGTGAACAGGGGCTCCGCCATGGCGGGGGGCTACGTATTGCCCCCATGGCCGCGTTGTCAACATAAACCCTCGACGGTACACTGGGCCGCCATCAGCAAATTGCCGAGCGATTCCAACCCCTTGTCATGACCCCGGGCCCAGAGAACAAGCGCCAGCACCCCCGGATCCCGGCCGTGCTGAAGGTGGAGTACGCGGACGGACGCCAGGCGCGTGACGTCACGGAGAACCTGTCCCATTCGGGGCTGTTCGTGCAGACCGAGCAGGCCTTCACGCTCGGAGAGGATGTCCGGCTCGCACTTTCTTTCCCGGGACTGCTGGATCCGGTAGAAGTCAGCGGCATCGTGGCCTGGGTCAGGCCGGCGAGCTTCGATCAGCCCGGAGGTGTCGGCGTCCGAGTGGAGCGCGCAGAAGACCGGCGGAGACTGGGTGACATCTTGAGTGCGGCAGGTCCAGACAGCCAGGAGTCCACCGGCGAGCACGAGGGGTACCGCGTGCTCATCGTCGAGGACAACCCGCACATCATCGAGATGTACAGCTACGTCTTGAAGAAGCTGGCCAGCGGGGAGCTGCACGGAAAGGTGCCCCTGGAGGTCCACTTCGCGCCGGACGGCCACCACGCGCTCCTGATGCTGCGCGAGGGCCGCTTCAGCCTCGTCATGACGGACCTGTACATGCCGGTGATGGACGGCTTCGCCCTGGTGGAGCGCATCCGCGAGGAGGAAG
The DNA here is from genome assembly GCF_010894455.1 of Myxococcus eversor. Taxonomy (GTDB): domain Bacteria; phylum Myxococcota; class Myxococcia; order Myxococcales; family Myxococcaceae; genus Myxococcus; species Myxococcus eversor. The sequence continues at coordinate 44,240 of NZ_JAAIXY010000009.1, forward strand.
CGCTCCGGGCCATCCCCGTCATCGCCATCTCCGCGGGCGGCAAGGAGGCGCAGGACCGCGCCCTTCAGCTCGGCGTCGACATCTACCTGCGCAAGCCGGTGAAGTTCGTCGAAGTGCTGGAGACGGTGAAGCAGCTCCTGCGCATCAAGTAGCCACCCCCCGGGTTCTGGCAGTCCCACGTTGAGTGGGGGCGGGGGGACGTCGTAGAGTCCCCCACCCATGCCGAAGGCCGCCATCAACCGCGACGCCGTCAGTGGCGAGGCGCTGTTCATCCTCCGAAACCTGAGGGAGAACGGCCGACTTGGACGCTCGAACAAGCTGGCCGATGTGAAGGCCGCTCTCGAACCGTCCGTCTCGCTCGAGTTCGACAACTACTTCTTCTTCCTCCGCAAGTTCCACTACATCGCCATGGACCGCGAGGCCCAGCTCAAGCTCACCGAGCAGGGCGAGCGTGTGGCGGGCGGGGAACTGGGGGACAAGTTCTCCACGGAGGTGGGCGAGTTCTTCGCCGAGCAGCTCGCCTCCGCGGAGGATGAGCCGCCGGTAGCCCAGGGCACCGAGGAGCCCATGCAGCTGCCGCCGCCGCCGCCGGAGCTGCTGCTGGACGAGGCGGAGGTGGTGCCCACCGCGGCCACGCAAATCGCGCCGCCTCCCTCGCCGCCGTCCATGGCGCCCATGCGGGCCGCGCGCTCGGCCATGCCCGCGTTGGACCTGACCCCGCCGCCGTCGGCGCCCGCCGCCGTGGCCTCTCCCGTGGCGCTCATCACCCCCGCGATTGCCGAGCCTCGCCGCGAGACGTCCATCGGCCTGGCTCCCGCCGCTCCCGCGCCGCTGCCCCTCGCTCCTCCCGCGTCTTCCGCCTCCTCCATGCCCCCTCCCGCCGCCACCCCTGTCGCCGCCGCGCCCGTCGCCTCCAAGGGCACCGAGCTGGACCTGCGCTACCAGAAGTTCGACCCCATCGGCACGGGCCCGCTGGGCACCGTCTTCAAGGGCCGCTTCACGGCGCTCGGGCTGGACATCTGCCTGAAGGAGCTCAAGGACATCTTCGGCTACTTCTCCTTCCTGCAGCGCGGGGAGGTGCTCAAGCGGCTGAAGAAGGAGCTGTGCGCGCAGGCCCAGGTTCGCCACCCCGGCATCGTCCAGGTGGTGGACCAGAACGTGGAGGCGAGCCGGCCGTACTTCGTGCTGGAGCTGATGAACGGCAGCCTGAAGGAGCGGCTGGAGGCGGGCGGTGGCAGCGGCGTGCCGGTGCCCTTCGCGCTGCGCACCTTCCTGCAGATGGCCTACGGTCTGCGCGCCGCGCACGCCACGGGCCTGACGCACCACAACCTCAAGCCGGAGAACGTCCTCTTCGACGCGTACGGCAACGCGAAGCTCGCCGACTTCGGCCTGGGTCGCGTGGTGGAGGTGGACTCCACCAAGGGAATGCCCCAGGTCTTCGTGGGCACCGGTGGCATGCCCTACATGGCTCCGGAGCTGATGCACCGGGGCGCCAAGGAGCCGGGCCCGGCCGCGGACGTGTACGGGCTGGGCATCCTGCTCTACGAGATGCTCACCGGGCAGATTCCCGGCCGCCGCTCGGCCCTGCCGTCGGAGGTGAACGCCGAGGCGCCCAGCGGCCTGGACCAGCTCTTCGACAAGGCCACCCAGGACAAGCGCGAGCAGCGCTACCCGGACGTGGATGCGATGCTCGAGGACTTCTACAAGGCCTTCCCGGACAAGGAGTTCCTCGTCCGGGGTGACCTCGTCCTCTCCTCGGACGCGCCGCAGTCCTGATTCACTGGTGGGCGCGGGCCGCATCAGGCCCGCCCCGCCCGCGCGGCCGTCGTGGCATCGTCCGGGGGACATGACTCCGACCTCCTCCGGCTGCGTGCTCGTCACCGTCACGGGCAAGGACCATCCTGGCATCACCGCCCGCCTCACCGGCCTGCTCGCGGACGCGGGCGCCGAGCTGCTCGACGTGGAGCAGGTGGTGGTGCAGGGCCGCCTCACGCTCTGCCTGCTGGTGCGCCTGCCGGATGCGCGCGGCATCCCCAGCGCGCTGCTCTTCGCCGCCCGGGAGCTGGGCGTGGACCTGGACTTCCAGGCGGTGGAGTCGCCGGACTCGAATGCCACGGCGCCCGCCCGCTATGTCGTCACGGCGGTGGGCCGCGCGCTGGGAGCCCGTGAGCTGCACGCGCTGTCCTCGCACCTGGCGGGGCAGGGGGTGAACCTGGAGCGCATCGTCCGGCTGACGCACACGCACCTGGGCTCGGTGGAGCTGCACGTCACCCTGCCGGCGTCCGTGGAGCCGGAGGCGCTGAAGCGCTCGCTCCTGGCGCTGTCCATGCGCGACAACACCTTCGACGTGGCGCTGCAGCGCGAGAGCCTGTTTCGTCGCAGCAAGCGGATGGTGGTGATGGACATGGACTCCACGCTCATCCGCATCGAGGTCATCGACGAACTGGCGCGCGCGCACGGCGTGGGCGAGCAGGTGTCGCGCATCACCGAGCGCGCCATGCACGGAGAGATGGACTACGACGAGTCCCTGCGTCAGCGCGTGGCGCTGCTGGCGGGGCTGGACGTGGCCGTGCTGCATCGGCTCGCGGCGAACCTGCCGCTGACGGAGGGCGCGGAGACACTGATGCGCGTGCTGCGCCGGCTGGGCTACCGCACCGCCGTCATCAGCGGAGGTTTCTCCGTGGCCGCCGAGGCGCTCAAGGCGCGCCTGGGAATCGACCACGCCTACTCGAACGTGCTGGAGGAGGAGGGCGGCAAGCTCACCGGGCGCACGGTGGGGCCCATCGTCAACGCGCGCCGCAAGGCGGAGCTGCTGGAGCAGCTGGCGAAGCAGGAGGGCATCCTGCTGGAGCAGGTCATCGCCGTAGGGGATGGCGCCAACGACTTGCTGATGCTGGAGCGCGCGGGGCTGGGCATCGCCTTCCGCGCCAAGCCCCGGCTGCGCGAGGCGGCCGATACCTCCATCTCCGCTGGAGGCCTGGACGCCATCCTCTACCTCCTGGGACTGACCGGTCGCGAGCTCCAGGAAGCGGGCTGACAGCTAGAGCCGCATCTTCGCGGCCAGCTCCCGCTGCTGGAGCTTGCCCTTCTCCAGCAGCAGTTCCAGGAGGGCGCGCAGAATCTTGGAGCTCTTCTCCTGGTTCTGCTGGAGCGTCTGCAGCCGCTGCAGGTCCTCGTCCGTCCACTCGGAGGACGGGGCGCCGCCGGCCAGGATTTCATCCAGGATGTCCGCCGCGCTGGAGCCGCTCGCGACGGGCGGTGCGGGCTTCTCCGCGGCGCGGGGAGCGGGAGCGGTGGCGGGTGAGCCGGGCGCGACGATGTCGGCGATGCGCTTCACCACCGTGTTGCCGCTCATGTCCACGACCTTGAACTCGTCCTCCTCCTGCTGCTCCTCGTCGATGGTGGAGGGCGTGTTGGTGGACTGGCTGCGCGACGGCGCGAAGCGGCTGCTCGCCACCGGCTCCTGGTTCCGGTAGTGCCGGAGGATGGCGTGCTCGATTTCGCGCTCGCCCGCCACCATGGGCACCACGCGAGCACGGCTGCGGGCCGCCACCTGGTCCAGCGTGGCCAGGTCCGTGGGGTCCGCCATCGCCAGCACCAGCGTCTTGCCGTTGTCCTTGAGCGACACGGGGAAGACGGCCTTCTGCTCGGCCATGCCCACCTCCACGCGCGCCAGCGCTCCCGTGTCACGGCTGATGTTGCCCAGCTGCACGCGCTGCATCCCCAGGCCCTGGCAGATGGCCTCGGTGACGATATCCTCGCTGGCGAGCCCCAGGTCCGCCACCACGCGCGACAGCCTCCCGCCCCACTGGTCCAGGGTGGCCATGGCGCTGCGCAACTGGAGCTCGTCGATGACGCGCGCCTTGACGAGGATGTCACCGATACGATTGCGGGAAGGAGAAGCCATGGCTCGGGAGTCTACCGTCTGAATGCGCGGACGATGAGTCCGCGACACAATCGCCCGCTTCGAGGGCGAGGAGGCACCACCATGCAGCCCTTCGCGGAAGCCGCCATCCAGCAATGCCCCTATTGCGGCGAGGAGGTGGAGGTCGACGTGGACCCCATTGGCGCCAGCGCGGAGCACTACATCGAGGACTGCCCGGTGTGCTGCCACCCGTGGACGGTGCACGTGGCCCGCGATGAGGAGGCCGTCTCCGTGTCCCTGGGCCGCCAGGACGACTGACTTGGGAGCTTGGCTGGAAGGCGCCTTCCGGGCCTTCTGGAGGGCGGGCAGGCGAGCCCACGAGGCCGGGCGCGGCGGTGCCGGGGGCGTTGCTTGACACGTCCCGGAGCATGGTTCTCTTGAGTCTTGTGAGGCGGCGCTGGAGTGGAGCCCCGATGGGGCCCCCGAGGCGACCGCCGACTACGACAACGTCTGTGATTCACACACCGTGCACCCACCCAGGGTGGCACGCACAGGAGAAGACCATGCAGAACCGAAACCCGTTCAACTCCGCCGTGGTGATGAACCCCCTGATGCGCGACTTCGACGCGCTCTTCCGCGAGCTGGGCCAGCCCGGCCTGTTCCGTCAGTCCACGCGGCGCACCGAGCGCACCCCGGCGGCCGACATCCTCGAGTCCGAGGCGGGCGTGACGCTGCACCTCGACATCCCCGGCGTGGACGCGAAGGACATCCAGGTGACGGTGGAGCGCGACGTGCTCACCGTGAAGGCCGAACGCAAGGCGCAGCCGCTCGCCGAAGGCGTCAGCGTGCGTCGCCAGGAGCGAGGCCAGGGCAGCTTCACTCGCTCGTTCTCCCTGCCGGAGACCGTGGACGCCACCCAGGTGGAGGCGCGCTACGAGCAAGGCGTGCTGACGCTGACGCTGCCTCGGCGCGAGGAGTCCAAGCCTCGGGTCATCGAGGTCAAGGTCCAGAGCTGAACCGCGCGCACACCCCTCCTGGGAGGCCGCTGTCCGCCGAAAACGGCGCGGCTTCCTGCTGACTTCAACCCTGTCGAGGGCTTCCGCGAGGGGGTGGCGGAAGCCCTCTACGCCTCAGCGCTTCGCACTGAGCGAGATGGGTACACGGAACAGCTCCAGCACCTGCTGTACATCCAGCGGCTTGGCGAGGCACGCGAGCGCGCCGGCCTGCTTCGACTGCTCCACCACGTCGGCGGTGTGCACGGACGTCATCGTGATGAGACGCACGCCCTCCATCTGCTTGCGCTGACGGATGCGGCGGCAGACCTCCAGACCGTCGATGTCCGGCATGTTGAGGTCGATGATCATCCCGTGCGGCTTCTGCTCGGACACCAGCAGCAGCGCCTCCACGCCACTGGTCGTCGTCTGCAGTTCCACCTGCGCCGCGAACGGCTTGAACGCGCGCTTGATGGCGTCCAGCACCGCGCGCTCGTCGTCCACCACCAGCAGGCGAACCGTGCCGCTGCCCAGCTCCTCCGGAACCGGCATCTGGTGGGTGATGAGGAACGTGCGCAGGTCCGCGGACCGCACCCGCCGGTGACCCCCCGGCGTCCTGAATGCCATCAGGATGCCCCGGTCAATCCACTTGCTCACCGTGGACGGATCCACCTGAAGCAAGCGACTGATGTCGTGCGTCGTGTAGAGCTGGTCCGTCATCGCCGTACTCCCCTCTTGCTGCATCATTCCGCTGCCCATGGAATCAACCACCTACCTTGAATACGGGGTTTCCTTCAACCTCTCTGCGCACTGCGTCCATCAGTCCCCCTCATCAGACCCACGGCGTTCTCCCACCGTCCACTGGCCTTGAGGCACAGCTCGACGAGTTCACGGGCGGCCCCACGGCCGCCAGGACTCTGGGTGATGAAGTGAACCTCCTGACGCACCTCGGGAACAGCATCCGCGGGACACGCGGACAAGCCCACCCTCGAAAGAGGGGCCAGGTCGTTGTGGTCGTCCCCCATGTAGGCACAGGCCTCCAGGGGAACGGCCAGTTGCTGGAGCAGCTCGTCCAGTGCGGCACCCTTGTCGCGGCGGCCTTGAAACACAGCCGCCAGCCCGAGTTCCCTCCCGCGGACCTCCACGATGTTCGAGGTGCGGGCGGTGAGGATGGCGGCGGGCAGACCCGACAGCCGGGCCATGACCAGGGCGTGGCCATCCTTCACATCGAAGCGCTTCATCAGCTCCCCGCCGTCGCCGTAATACATGCCGCCGTCGGTGAGCACCCCGTCCACGTCGAAGACAAGCAGCCGCACGCGTGCCGCGCGAGACGTCAGCTCTTCCTTTCCAGGCTTGGAAGGTGCGTCCGTGGGCATGATTCGCTCGGCTCCTCCCCTCGTCGTGTCCATCAACCGGGCTCGTGTCCCAACACCCGGCGGATGTTCAGCACATTTCGTACCACGTCCTCGAACATCTGTGGATTGAGGGAGCACGGACCGTCACACAGGGCACGGTCAGGGTCCTCATGGACTTCCGTGAACAATGCATCAATTCCGGCCGCCGCGGCGGCATGGGCGAGCAGTGAGACGAACTTGCGCTCGCCGCCCGTCACCCCGTCGCCGGAGCTGGGCTGCTGGACGGAGTGCGTGGCGTCGAAACACACGGCCAGGCCCGCCTCGCGCATGTGGGCGAGCCCTCGCATGTCCACCACCAGGTTGTTGTAGCCGAACGTGGACCCCCGCTCCGTGACGAGCACGTTGGGGTTGCCCGACTCGAACGCCTTGCGCGCCGAGTGGACGATGTCCTTGGGGGCTACGAACTGTCCCTTCTTCAAGTTCACGCCCTTCCCCGTGCGAGCCACGGCCTCCACCAGGTCTGTCTGCCGGCACAGGAACGCCGGTATCTGGATGATATCCACAACTTCCGAGGCAGGACCTACGTGGCTGGTTTCATGGACGTCCGTGAGGACCGGGACGCCCACTTCATCCCTGATACGCGCTAGGATACGCAGCCCTTCCCGGAGGCCAGGACCTCGGAAGGACTTCCCGCTTGTCCGGTTGGCCTTGTCGTAGGAGCACTTGAAGGCGTAGGGCACGCCCAGTCGGCTGGTGATGCCCTTGAGCAAGTGAGCATGTTTCAGCGCCATCTCCTCGGACTCGATGCTGTCCGGGCCGGCGATGACGAACAGCTTCTGGCCCGGGCCGACCTTGTAGCCACAGAGGTTGATGGGGAGGCTGCTGGCGCTCATGCGCGCACCTGACCGGACGTGGCGTCGCGCTGCTCGAGCGCCGCCTTGATGAAGCCGGAGAAAAGAGGGTGGGGAGCAAAGGGCTTGCTCTTGAACTCGGGATGGAACTGGCAGCCGACGAAGTACGGGTGGTCCGACAATTCGATCATCTCCACGAGGTTCAGCTCCGGATTATGCCCGGAGATGACAAGTCCCGCCTCCTGAAGCCGGCCCCGGTAGGCGTTGTTCACCTCGAAGCGGTGGCGATGACGCTCCTGGATGGTGTCCTGGCCGTACAACTGGTGTGCCCGTGAGCCGTTCTTGAGGGCGCAGGCGTAGCTGCCCAGGCGCATGGTTCCACCCTTGTCCTGCACCGTGACCTGGCTCTCCATGAGCGTCACGACGGGGTGCGGGGTGTGCTCGTTGAACTCCAGGCTGTTGGCCGCGGGCAGGCCCAGCACGCTCCGGCTGAACTCCACCACGGCCATCTGCAGGCCCAGGCAGATGCCGAAGAAGGGGATTTTCTTCTCCCGCGCGTAGCGGACCGCCGCGATTTTGCCCTCGGTGCCTCGCACGCCGAAGCCGCCGGGGACGAGGATGGCGTCCACGCCGGCCAGGAGCTTCTCCGGCCCCTGGGCCTCCACGTCCTGGCTGTCCACGAAGTGCAGGTTCACCTTCACGTCGTTGGCGATGCCGCCGTGCAGGAGCGCCTCGTTGAGGCTCTTGTAGCTCTCCGTGAGGTTCACGTACTTGCCGACAATGGCGACCTGGACCTGGCCGCGCGCGGGCTCGTACACCTTGCGGATGATGTTCTCCCAGCGCTCCAGGTGCGGCGCGCGGCTCCAGATGTTGAGCACCTCCGCGAGCCGGTCATCCAGGCCCTGCCGGTGCAGCTCCAGCGGCAGCTCGTAGATGCTGCGCACGTCCGGCGAGGTGAACACGTTGCCCGTGTCCACGTTGCAGAACATGGCGATCTTGTCCTTTATCTCTCGCGACACCTCGCGGTCCGTGCGGCACACGAGGAAGTCGGGCTGGATGCCAATCTCCCGCAGCTTCATCACCGAGTGCTGCGTGGGCTTGGTCTTCACCTCGCCCGCCGCGCCGATGTACGGCAAGAGCGTCAGGTGCACGTAGACGGCGTTCTGGCTGCCCACGTCGTAGCGCATCTGCCGGATGGCCTCGAGGAACGGCAGCGACTCGATGTCGCCCACCGTGCCGCCCACCTCGACAATCACCACGTCCGCGTCCTGGGCCGCCTGGCGGATGCTCGCCTTGATTTCATCGGTGATGTGCGGAATCACCTGCACCGTCTTGCCCAGGTACTCGCCGCGGCGCTCCTTCATGATGACCGCGTGGTAGATGCGGCCGGACGTGAAGTTGTTGAGCCGGCTCATCCGGGCGTTGGTGAACCGCTCGTAGTGGCCCAGGTCCATGTCGGTCTCGCCACCGTCCTCGGTGACGAAGACCTCGCCGTGCTGGAACGGGCTCATCGTGCCCGGGTCCACGTTGATGTACGGGTCCAGCTTGAGCAGCGTGACGGCGAGCCCACGGTTCTCGAGCAGGGCGCCGATGGAAGCCGAAGCGAGGCCCTTGCCGAGAGAGCTGACCACGCCTCCCGTCACGAAAATGAACTTGGTTTTCTTGGAGCGCATATCCCGTTCTGCCAAGTAGGGCAGGGATGCGTCAATTATTCTGAGTAGGACGTGCGGCCGGCCGGCGCCCCGGCCGACACCTGCTCAGTTGCCGTCCCAACCACCAGGGCGAGACACGGCGAACTCCCGGACGTCGGGTTGTCCGACCCGGAAGGCGCGCAGATCGCAATTGCGGCAGCTCCACCCCTCCCAGCCGCGCTTGACGACCATGTGCAGGCAGGCGTCGTAGTTGGGGCAGTAGAGGTTGCGCTGCGCGTCGACGGCCTCTTCGTCGCGCAAGGCGGTGGGCAGTGGGCTTGGACACGGGGTGATGGACACAGGGAATCTCCCGGATTTGGACGAAAAGGGTCGGCCACTCCCCCCGGCAGGTCGGAACAGGTCGCTTAGGACTCCATTCCCGGCGGAAAGTAAAAGACCCGCCCCCGCGCGAACGCGGAGACGGGCCCTTGAAACCTTCAGCGTCTGCCACCGCCGCGGTGACCCTCTTCAGGCCGCCGTGGCGGAGGTGGACGCCTGATTCTTGCTGTCAATCAAGGCATCACCTCCTTTCTTGAGGATGGAAGAGCTAATCACCGGCCTGTTTCCGCGCCACTTTCCGGAGCGATAAGCGCGGGCATGGGTGCCGGGCGGCCGTTCAGGCGGCGACGAACTGGCGCTCCACCAGCCGGCGGTAGAGGCCCTCCTGGCTCATGAGGCTGGAGTGGGTGCCGCTCTGGACGATGCGGCCGCCCTCCATCACCAGCACCCGGTCCACGTTGGCCACGGTGGACAGGCGGTGGGCGATGATGAGCGTGGTGCGGCCCTTCATCAGCCGCTCCAGCGCGTCCTTCACCAGGTGCTCGCTCTCCGCGTCCAGGGCGCTCGTGGCCTCGTCGAGGATGAGCAGGCGAGGGTCCTTCAGCACGGCGCGGGCGATGGCCACACGCTGCTTCTGGCCTCCGGAGAGCTGCACGCCGCGCTCGCCCACCGGCGTGCCGTAGGCCTCCGGGAAGCGCTGGATGAAGTCGTGGGCGTTGGCGGCCCGCGCGGCTTCCTCCACCTGCGCGTCGGTGGCGTCCGGCTTCGCGTAGCGGATGTTGTCCGCGATGGAGCAGGAGAACAGCTGCGGCTCCTGCGCCACCATGCCGATGTTGCGGCGCAGCCACTCCGGCTCCAGCGTGGTGAGCGGGTGTCCGTCCAGGACGACGGCGCCGCCCTGTGGATCATAGAAACGCGACAGCAGCGACGCGAGCGTGGACTTGCCCGCGCCGGACGGGCCCACCACGGCGACGACCTCGCCGGGGCGCAGCTCCAAATCCAGGCCCTGGAGCACCGGGACGTCCGAGCGCGTGGGGTAGGCGAAGCGCACGGCGCGGAACTCCACGTGGCCCTTCACGGAAGGCAGCCGCTCGCCTCCGGCGGGGATGGCGGGCTCGCGGTCCACCAGCTCGAAGACGCGCTCGGCGGCGCCGCTGGCGCGCATGAAGTCCGCCCACACCTCCGTCACGGCGCTCAGCGAGAGCGCCACCAGCGAGGTGTAGATGAGGAACGAGGTGAGGTCGCCCGCGCTGAGTTCTCCGTCCACCACCATCCGGCCGCCGTACCAGAGCATCGCCGCCGTGGCGCCGTACATGGCGATGGAGGCGCTGCCCATGAAGAGGGCCCCCTGCCGCGCGCGCTCCTTCGCGAGTCCGAGCGCCTTGTCCACCGCCGCGCTGTAGCGCTCCACTTCATGGCTCTCCGCCGCGAAGGAGCGCACCGTGCGGATGCCGGAGAGGTCCTCCTCGGCCACCTCGCTGGAGGCGGCGAGAGCGTCCTGCGCTTGCCGGGAGAGCACCCGCACGCGACGGCCGTACACCACCGCGCCAATGGCCACCGCGGGGATGAGGGCGAGCATCACCAGCGTCAGGCGCGGGGACGTGTAGAAGAGCAGCACCACGCCGCCGACCCCCTGGCAGAGGTAGCGCAGCGTCATGGAGACGTTGGTGGTGACGGTGCTCTGCAGGACGGTCGTGTCCGAGGCGAGCCGGCTGGTGAGCTCTCCGGTGCGGCGCTCGTCGAAGAAGGCCACCTCCTGGGAGAGCAGGCTCTGGAACAGGCGCTTGCGCAGCCGCGTCACCACGCGCTCGCCCGCGGTGGCGAAGAGGTAGGCGCGCAGCGCCATGGCCACCGACTGCACGATGAAGACGCCGAACATCACCACGGCGATGGTGTCGAGCCGCGAACGATTGCGGGCGCCGAGCGCCTCGTCCACCAGGTCTCCGATGGCGCGGGGAAACACCAGCGTGGCCGCGCTGCTGATGAGCAGGAAGAGCGTGCCCACGACGAGCGTGGGGAGCTCCGGCCTCGCGAGGGTGAGCAGGCGGCCCAGCGTCAACCGTGAGGGGAGCTGGGGCTTCGAGGCAGGCGGGGTGGGGGACACCGCCGGAGACTAGCGCGGAGCCCCTTGCTTCGCACGGTCGCGGGCTGTCGGAGCGGGTGGGAGGTGCTAATCCTTCCGGACACGGAGGTAGGCCATGGAGCAGCGCGTCTTCGGCGGCACCGGGAAAGAGGTCCCCGTCCTCGGTCAGGGCACGTGGCAGATGGAGGAGGATGACCGCGACGAGGCCATCCGCTCCCTGCGTGCGGGGTTGGACCTGGGGCTCACCCACGTCGACACCGCCGAGTTGTACGGCCACGGCCGCGTGGAGGAGTCCATCGTCTCCGAGGCCATCGCCGGACGACGCAAGGAGGTCTTCCTCGTGTCGAAGGTCATGCCCTCCAATGCCACCTACGCGGGCACGCTGACCGCGTGTGAGCGGAGCCTGAAGCGGCTGCGCACCGACTGGCTCGACTGCTACCTGCTGCACTGGCCCGGCTCGCACCCGCTGGCGGAGACGGTGCGCGCCTTCGAGAAGCTGGTGGCGGACGGGAAGATTCGCTCCTGGGGCGTGAGCAACTTCGCGGTGGCTGACCTGGATGAACTGCTGACGCTCACGAAGCCCGAGCGAATCGCCTGCAACCAGGTCCTCTACCACCTGGAGGAGCGGGCCATCGAACACGCCGTGCTTCCGTGGTGTGAGGAGCGCGGCGTGGCGGTGGTGGGCTACAGCCCCTTCGGCAACGGCCGCTTCCCCAAGCCCTCAAGTCCGGGAGGGCGCGTGCTGGACGCCATCGCCCGGGCGCATGACGCCACGCCTCGACAGGTGGCGCTCCAGTTCCTCGTGCGGCGGCCCTCGCTGTTCGCCATTCCCAAGGCGAGTCGCGTGGCCCACCTGCGCGACAACGCCGCCGCCGTGTCGCTGAAGCTCACCTCGGAGGAACTGGCGCGCATCGACGCGGCGTTCCCCACGGGCGCCTACAGCGACGAGCTGCCCGTCATTTGAGGCCGGAGGCGAAGGCCTTGCGGAAGGCGGACACGGTGGGCTCTCCCTCGCCCACCGTCACCGTGCCCGTCTCTCCCTCCAACGCGGCGCGCATGGACTTGCCCCGGACGAAGCGCACGGTGGCGATGCGGCGCATCACCTCGCGGCCCTGCTCCTGCGCGAGCGTGCGCAGCGCGTGGTTCGTGACATTCAGGGCGGCCTCCAGCGCGCGGCGGCCGGGCTCGTCGTCCAGCCCCATCCAGTCCACTTCGAAGCGCAGCGGCCTGCCGCCCAGCGCCGTCTCGCCCGGCCAGAACTGCTCGGTGAGGGCGTGCGGCAGCTTCTCCACCATCGTCAACAGGTCCTGTCGCGTGGGCGTGGTGCGGACCAGCTGCGTCAGTTCGAGCAGCTTGCTGGCCTGACCCACCGTCACCGCGACGACCGTGGCCAGGTCCACGTACGTCACCGACTCCGAGCCGAGCAGGCCCTCCTTGCCGAGCGCCAGCAACACCGAGTCTCGCGGTGCGTAGTCGACCACCGTCCCCGTCACCGTATGTCCGTGCGCCAGGTGCAGCGTGACGGTGACGGTGGGGAGCTCTTCACCCGTGCGGGCCCGCATCGCGAGCGTCCCGAGCTGCTCCAGCACCCGCTCCACCTTGCGCGACACCAGCCGCTGCACGCCCTCCATCTGGTGCTCCTCGTCGTCCGCCCACTTGCGGCGGCGCGGGTCGTTCTTCGCGGGGGGCGGCGCGGGAGCCGGTGTCGGTGCGGGCGAGGGCGCAGGAGCCGCCGTCGCGACGTGGGAAGGCGCGGGGACTTCCTTCGCGGGCTCGGGGGGCGCGGCGGCGGGGGCTTCCGTCGTCTCGTCCTTCGCCTTGGTGTCGGTTCCGCCGAACAGGTCCTGGAAGATGCCCATGGCTACAGTCCTTTCTCGCGCATGACGGCTTCGACCTTCGCGACGTCTCCGGGGACATCCACCGCCACCGTGCGCCAGGAGACCCGGGCGCAGCGGATGGAGATGCCGTGCTCCAGCGCGCGGAGTTGCTCCAGCTTCTCCGTCTCCTCGAGCGGCGTGGGTGCCAGCTCCGCGAGCCGCAACAAGACCTCTCGCCGGTAACCATACAAGCCGATGTGACCCCAGCGGGGGACAGGCGTCCCGGTCTCTCGCGCGTGCGGGACGAGGCTGCGGCTGAAGTAGAGCGCGTCGCCGTTGAGCGCGAGCACCGCCTTCACCACGTGCGGGCTGTCCGCTTCGTCCGCCTCCAGGGGCCTGACGAGTGTGCCCATGCGCACGGTGGTGTCGGTGAAGAGTCCGGCGAGCGACTTGAGCGCCTCCGGGTCCACCAGGGGCTCGTCACCCTGGACGTTCACCCATACGTCCACGTCGGGCCGCTCGCGCGCCACCTCCGCCACCCGGTCCGTGCCCGTGGCGCAGGCGGGGCTGGTCATCACCGCGCGGCCTCCGAAGCGCTCCACCGTGGCGCGGATGCGCTCGTCGTCCGTGGCCACCCAGACCTCGTCGAAGACGCCCGCCTCCTGACAGCGGAGCCACACGTGCTCCACCATGGGCTTGCCGGCGATGAGGACGAGCGGCTTGCCGGGGAAGCGGGTGCTGGCATGACGGGCGGGGATGACGGCGATGGTGCGTGAGGAGGGCATGGCACACTCGGTCTATCAGATTCAGGACGGACGCTGGCTCCTCCGAGGCGAGTCGCCCCGCAGCCACTAGGCATCCGATTCGCCGTGCCTAGCTTGGCTGGCGACATGAAGAAGGTCATCCATATCGTCGGTGCGCGCCCCAATTTCATGAAGGTCGCGCCCATCCACCGCGCCATCGCCGCGCGGACCCCGCTCCAGCAGATTCTCATCCACACGGGGCAGCACTACGACGTCAAGATGAGCGACGTCTTCTTCTCCGACCTGGGGTTGCCCGCGCCGGACGTGCACCTGGGCATCGGCTCCGGCAGCCACGCGCAGCAGACGGCCAAGACGATGATTGAGCTGGAGCGGGTCTTCCTGGAGCACAAGCCAGACCTCGTCTCCGTCGTGGGTGACGTCAACAGCACCGTCGCCGCCGCGCTCGTGTCGTCCAAGCTGGCGATTCCCCTGGCCCACGTCGAAGCGGGCCTGCGCAGCAACTCCCGGCACCAGCCGGAGGAGATCAACCGCGTCGTCACCGACCGGTTGGCCGACCTGCTCCTCACTCCTTCTCGCGACGCGGACGCGAACCTGCTCAAGGAAGGGGTGGACCCGGACCGCATCCACTTCGTGGGCAACGTGATGATCGACTCGCTGCTCGCCTCGAAGGAGCGGGCCGACCAGTTGCCCGTGCTGAAGAACCTGGGCCTCACGCCCCAGGGCTACGCGGTGTGCACGCTCCACCGGCCGTCCAACGTGGATGACCCTCGGGTGCTCGGTGGGCTGCTGTCCGCCATCGCCCATGTGGCTTCCCGAATCCCTGTCGTGTTCCCGGTGCATCCGCGCACGCGGAAGATGATCTCCGAGCAGGGGCTGAACTCCGCGTTCGAGCGCAACCCGAACCTGCGCCCCGTGGACCCCATGGGGTATCTGGAGTTCCTCGCGCTGACGTCGCAGGCTCGGCTCATCCTCACTGACTCGGGCGGCCTCCAGGAGGAGACCACCGCGCTGGGCGTGCCGTGCCTCACCCTGCGCGAGCAGACCGAGCGTCCCATCACCGTCGACGAAGGCACCAACGAGGTGGTGGGCACCGACCCGGACCGCATCCGCGAGGCCGCTGACCGCGCCCTCAACGGACAGGGCAAGAAGGGCCGCGTGCCGGAGTACTGGGATGGTCGCTCGGGCGAGCGCATCGCGGACCTGTTCTCGCGCTTCCTCGGCGTCGAGCAGGGTTCGTTTCAAGCCGCCTCCGCTTGAGGGACAGTGGATGAGGGGCCACTCGGTTCGCGCCGAGGTGGCTCCTCGTCGTGCGATGCCCGCTGTGGCCGCGACGCTGGCGTGACGGTGCCTCGTGGCCGTGTTCGTTCCGACTGTCTGTGCTTCCGCTCCGTGTTAGAGCGTGGAGGTCATGCGCGGCGAGATGGACTCACCGGCGGAGGTCTCCGCCTCCCAGAAGGACCCGACTCCCGAGGGCTTCGTCGACATCCCGTTCGTCGTGGAGCCCAACTACGCGGGCTGGCGCCTGGAGGACTACCTGGGCCAGAAGCTGCGCCGCATGCCGCGTGAGCGCCTGGCCGGAATCATCCTGCGCGGTGTCCGCTGCGACGAGCGGAGGCTGAAGCCCTCCACGCCCGTGTATCCCGGCATGGCTTTCCGGCTTCGCCGCCCTGGCACCGAAGAGCCCGAGACGCCCACCACGCTCCCCGTCGTGTTCCAGGATGACTGGCTGCTGGTGCTCGACAAGCCCGCGGGCCTGCCCATCCATCCCACCGCGCGCTACCACAAGGGCACCCTCGTCTCCATCCTGCGCGAGCGCTTCGGTGAGCGCTTCGCCGAGCCCGCGCATCGCCTGGACCGGGAGACCAGCGGGCTCGTCGTCTGCGGCCGCACCACCGAGTCCTGCCGCGTGCTGGGCCGACTCTTCGTCTCGCGCGACGTGCACAAGGAGTACCTCGCCGTCTGCGAGGGACATCCTTCCGAGGACTCCTTCGTCGTCGACGCCCCCATCGCCGAGGGCACCGAGCTCATCCGCATCGCCGTGCGAATCGACCCCGTGGAAGGCAAGCCCAGCCGCACCCGCTTCCAGGTGCTCCAGCGCTTCACTCGTGATGGCTCGCCCTTCGCGCTGCTGCGCTGCTTTCCGGAGACGGGGCGCCAGCATCAGATTCGCATCCACCTGCACGTCGCGGGCTTCCCGCTGGTGGGCGACAAGATGTATGGGCCGGACCCGGGCTATTTTGACCGTTTCAGCAAGCACAGCCTGGAGCCCGAAGCATGGACCCGGCTGCGCCTGCCACGACATGCGCTGCACGCCGCGCGCATCGTCTTCCCTCATCCTGGTACTGGCGTGGAGGCCGCCTTCGAGGCGCCACTTCCCTCCGACCTCGTGGACTTCATCGCGGGTGCTCCGCTGCCGCCAGCGCCCTCCGTGACGGGCGGTGGGTGAGGCCGCGCGGCCTGCACTCACGGTGCGCGCCGCGGTGTCCCATGCACACCGCCGTGACGGGCGATGGGGGCTTTCACCGTGGCCCGCAACTTCCCGACGGCTTCCGGGTTCGAGAGGGAAACAGCCTCTTCGCGTCCCTGACGCGACCACCCCGGAGCCTTCCATGCGCCGCACCGTCCTCGCCGCCACTGCTGCTTTCTTCCTCGGCGGTCTCGTCAACCAGGCCCAGGCGGAGCGTCAGCCGCGCATGCGTGACGCCATGGCCCATCTGGAGAAGGCGCTCTCCGCCCTGAAGAACGCGTCCTCCGACAAGGGCGGTCACCGCGCGAAGGCCATCGGCCTCACCGAACAGGCGATGGGTGAGGTTCGCGAGGGCATCCAGTTCGACAACCACAACTGACGCGCGAAACGACCGAGGCGCCTGCCCCGAGGATGATGGGGAACGGCGCTTCGCTGACGCGAAGTCTCGACTGACGCCCCGAACGCGACCACGGCCCTGGTCCACGGGCGCGGAGCTTCGCTGAAGCGAAGCCTCCACCGCGGTCTGGAACGAGCAAGGCCCCCGACCCGATGAACGGGTAGGGGGCCTTGTGCTTGTACGTCTCGCCGAGGTTTGCGCCTGGGTCAGGCCGTCAGCTTGGTCGCTTCCGGCGCGGAGGGCGACAGCTCTCCGATGAGGTACTCGCCCGAGAAACACGCCGTGCAGAAGCTGCCGCGACTGGGGTCGCCCACCGCCGTGCCCAGCCCCTCCAGCGAGATGTAGCCCAGCGTGTCCGCCGTGACGTACTTCGCGATTTCGTCCGTGCTGTGCGTCGCCGCGATGAGCTCCTGACGGCTCGGCGTGTCGATGCCGTAGAAGCAGGGCCACTTCGTCGGTGGCGAGGAGATGCGCAGATGCACCTCCAGCGCCCCCGCCGCTTTGATCATCTTCACGATTTTACGGCTCGTGGTGCCTCGGACGATGGAGTCGTCCACCACCACCACGCGCTTGCCCTTGAGCACGTGCCGCACCGCCGACAGCTTCAGCTTCACGCCGAAGTGACGGATGGACTGCTGCGGCTCGATGAACGTGCGGCCCACGTAGTGGCTGCGGATGAGGCCCACGTCATACGGAATCCCGCTTTGCTGCGAGAAGCCGATGGCCGCCGCCACACCCGAGTCCGGCACCGCGATGACCAGGTCCGCTTCCGCGGGCTGCTCGCGCGCCAGTTGCATGCCCATCTTCTTTCGCACCTCGTACACGCTGCTGCCGAACAACACCGAGTCCGGCCTCGCGAAATACACCTGCTCGAAGATGCAGCGCCCCAGGCGCGCGGGCTCCGCGAAGGGCCTGCTGGTGCGCAGCATGCCGTTCTCGATGACCAGCAGCTCGCCCGGCTCCAGCTCGC
The DNA here is from genome assembly GCF_010894455.1 of Myxococcus eversor. Taxonomy (GTDB): domain Bacteria; phylum Myxococcota; class Myxococcia; order Myxococcales; family Myxococcaceae; genus Myxococcus; species Myxococcus eversor. Next base: position 61,771 of record NZ_JAAIXY010000009.1, read on the forward strand.
GCACCACATCCGCTTCGATGAGGTCCAGCGCGGTCGTCTCGCTGGCGACCACGTACGCGCCTTCCTTCATCCGTCCCAACACCAGCGGCCGGATGCCCAGCGGGTCCCTCACCGCGACCAGCTTGTTCTGCGTGAGCACCAGCAGGCTGTAGGCGCCTTCCACCTTGCGCAGCGCCTCCACCAGCTTCTGCTCGAAGGTCGCCTGCTTGGAGCGCGCCAGGAGGTGCATGATGACCTCCGTGTCCGCGTCCGACTGGAAGATGGCTCCGTCGGCCTCCAGCTTCTCCTTCAGCGCTCCCGCGTTCACCAGGTTGCCATTGTGTGCGACGGCGACCTGTCCTCCCGCGTACGCCACGAAGAGCGGCTGAGCGTTCTTGAGCTGGCTGCCACCGGCCGTCGAGTACCGCACGTGGCCGATGGCCGACTGGCCAGGCAGGCCGGCGAGCACCGGCGCGTCGAAGATATCCGCCACCAACCCCATCTGACGGTGCGCCCGAAGACCGTGGCCGTCGGAAGCGACGATGCCAGCGGACTCCTGACCGCGGTGCTGCAGGGCGTGCAGCCCCAGGTACGTCAGGTTAGAGGCCTCGGCGTGTCCCGTGATTCCGAAGATGCCGCACATGGCGCGGTGCCTTACTCCTTTCGGGCGGTGAGCGGAACAGGAACGCATGCCCCTCTGGTGGGTATTCCACCCGCCACCGGAGTCGGCTCATGTGGGCACACGAGCCTCGCGGTGCGTGCACCGTCCCGTTAGTCTGGCCACCGCATGGCTTCTCCGCGACGAGCCTCCTGGCGTTCCCTGTTTCCCCTGGTCCTGCTCACCGTGGGTGCCGCTTATTCATTGGGTTCGTGGAACTGGTGCGGCACCTGGGAGCAGCGCGCGCCAGTGCTGCTGTCTCACGTGAAAGCAGAAGGCGCGTTGCGCGCGGGCGCGGCGAAGGTGGCGCTGGTGCCGCCGTTTCCGGTGGTGGTGGCCGGCTACCCGCCGCCGCGTCCGGATGCGAGCCAGTCCGACCCGCCGCTCCACGCTCGCGCGGTGGTGCTGGAGTCCGGGGGCACTCGCGTGGGGCTGGTGTCGCTCGAGCTGATGTTCGTCACGGATGTGGTGACCGCGAAGGTGCGCGAGCGCGCGCTGGCCGCCGGGCTCCAGGACGTGCTGGTGCTCGCCACTCACACGCACTCCTCGCTGGGAGGCTATGACAGCCGGCTGGTGTCCCAGCTCGTCGGGACGGGGCGCTACCGCGAGGACTCGCTGGAGTCGGTCGCCGCCGCCGCGAGCGCCGCGCTGCGACAGGCGGGGGCCGCGCTCACCGACGTGACACTGGAGTTGGGTGAGGCCAAGGAGCCTTCCTTCGTCTACACGCGCAGCGGTGGCACCGCGCCGGATGGAACGCTGACTCGCGCGGTGCTGCGCGGCGCCCAGGCACCCGTGGCGGAGCTGCTCTTCTTCGCCGCGCACCCGACGATGGTGCCCCGGCAGCGCGCGTATGTGGACCCTGACTATCCGGGGCGACTCAGCTCGCTGCGCGAGGCAGAGGGCAGCGGCGTGACGCTGCTGTTGCAGGGCACGGTGGGCAATGCCTCGGTGGCGTTCTCGGAAGGACAGGGACTGGAGCGCGTGTCCGCCTTCGCGCGCGCCTTGTCGGACCTGGCGGGCAAGGCGACCCCGGCCCCCGTGGGGCCTTCGGTCCGACTGTCGCTGGCGCGCGCGGAGGCGGCGATGCCTCGGCCGGATGCGTCGCGGCTGGTGCCCTCGTTCACTCGCGCCGCGGGCGACAACATGCTGTGTGGCTCCTCGGCGCGCGTGGCGGAAGTGGCGGCGCTGGTGCTGGGGCCGCTGGAGCTGGTGACGGTGCCGGGCGAGCCCACTGTCGACGCGGGCGCGGAGCTGGTGCGGCGCACCGGGGCCTCGGGCGTGCTGGGGCTCGCCGGTGGGTACGTGGGTTATGTGGAGACCCCGGCGTTGGTGAACCTGGGCGGCGGTGAGTCGCGGCGGCAGTACTTCGGTCCCGCGCTGCTGGAGCGGTTGGGCGAAGCGGCGGAGCTGGCGGCCAGCACGGCGGGATTCACGCGCTGATGCGGCGGCTGCCCGGTGGCCTTGCTCGGATTTCGCCGAGCAGCGGTGCCCACGTGGGCCTCTGCCCCGGGTGCGCCGCGCGAGGCATTTCCTTGGCGGGTGTCCCGGCGGAGGTGTCGGGTCATCCTGGGGCGACTTGGACCTTGGATTGACAGTCGTCGCGTGGGTGGCCTGAAGTTTCGTCTTGGGGAGTGCGCCATCGTCATGAAGACCTGCTGTCTGATTGCCTCGTTCGCCGTGGGCCTCGTCGGGATGCCGGCGTCGGGTCAGCACCTCCCCGAATCGGAGCGCGCGGTAGAGGGGCCTTCCGTGCCGCCCCCGCTCATCTCCGTCCCGGACGACGTGGTCGAGGCGCCTGGCTGGCCTCCACCTTCCGTCACCCGGCCCGCCACGCGGCGGTATCGACGCGGCGCGCACATCCCGCTGGGACTTCTTCTCGGGGGTGGAGGGATGCTCGTGGGCGGGATGGGGGGATACTTCCTGGGCAGCTCGGTGACGGGCTGTGACAACGGCTCTTCTTGTGAGCGCGAGACGGGGCTCACGCTGTCGGTGGGCGTGGGCATGGCGCTGGGCGTGGCCTCGGGCGTCTACCTCACGGGCCAGTGGCTCGGCGGGGAGGGCGGCTTCGGCTACACCCTGCTGGGCGCCGCGTTGGGGGCGGTGCCCTCGGCGCTGATGCTGAGCAGCGACAGTGATGACGTCGCCGTGCTGGGGGGCTTCGCCCTGCTCGTGACGCCCTTTGTCGGGGCGCTCTTCGGCTTCGGCCTCTCCCACTCCGCCACCGTGCGCGCATCCATGTCCCAGGCCGTGGTGGTTCCGACGGTGGGCCGCACGCGGGACGGAAGTCTCGTCACCGGGCTGGCGGGACGGTTCTGAACGTCCTGCGTTGGACGGCGCGACACGGGTGATGGCATGGCCGGGGCCGCTTGACGGAGACTTGGGCTCTCTTCCTCACCGTGGAGCGCCCATGAGCCCATCGGACCCTCGAATCTCCCTGGAAGTGCGTGGTCACCTCGGCCTCATCGGCATCCACCGTCCGGAGAAGCGCAACGCGTTCGACGTCGGCATGCTGCGGGGACTGTCCTCCGCGGTGACAGAGGCGGACCGTCATCCGGACGTGCGGTGCATGGTCATCTTCGCGGTGGGCGACCACTTCTCCGCGGGCCTGGACCTGGCGAGCGTCGCGCCCGCGCTCGCCAGCGGGGAGCCGCTCTACACCGAGGGCTTCATCGACCCGTGGGGCATCCAGGGGGCGCTGCGGACCAAGCCCCTCGTCGTCGCCGTCCAGGGCCTGTGCCTCACGCTGTCCATCGAGCTCATCCTCGCGGCGGACATCGCGGTGGCCTCCGAGGACGCGCGCTTCGGACAGATTGAAATCAAGCGTGGCATCTTCCCGTTCGGCGGCGCCACCCTGCGCTTCCCGCAGCGCGCGGGCTGGGGCAATGCCATGCGCTGGCTGCTCACCGGTGACGAGTTCGACGCGCGCGAGGCGTACCGGATGGGACTGGTGCAGGAAGTGGTGGAGCGCGGCCGTCACCTGGAGCGCGCGCTGGCCCTGGCGGAGACGGTGGCGAAGCAGGCGCCCCTGGGTGTCCAGGCGACGCTCACGTCCGCGCGACAGGCGGTGCACGAAGGGCCCGAGGCGGCGGCGCGCGCACTGCTGCCTCGATTGCTGGAGCTGGTGGGAACGGAGGACGCCGCCGAGGGCGTCCAGTCCTTCCTGGAGCGCCGCGAGGCCCGCTTCACCGGCAAGTGAGGCGGCCCCCGGTGGTTTTTCGCACAGCCCTGATGGCCCCTGTCACCCTGGGCTTGGTCAGTGGATGCGACTAGGGTTGGTGTCCAAGTCATGTACCTGACGAAATTCTCCATCGATAACGTCCTGGCGATTCGGACACTGGCTTGGGAGATCTCGCCCGAGCAGGCCCCAGGGTGGCACGTCATCCTGGGGGATAACGGCTCCGGGAAGTCTTCGGTCCTCCGCGCCATCGCCCTGGCACTCGTGGGGCCCGACGAGGCCATGGCGCTGTTGGAGGACTGGGCCCAGTGGAGGCACCAAGGTGTCGACGGTTTTGTGCGGCTGCGGCTCACGCCCGACGCACGGCTCGACAAGCTGCCCGGGCAAATGAAGGCGAGCATCAAGGCTCCGTTGCGAGTCGATGTGAAGGTCGGTGACGTCCAGCGGCGGGGAGTCCGCCCTGAAGCGCTTCACCCTCGTGAGCCGCACACTCCCGGCCCTGGCTCTCGGGTCGACCCTGAAGCTCATGTCTGGAGCAGTGGCGCGGGATGGTTCTCCGCGTCGTATGGCCCTTTCCGCCGCTTCACGGGGGGCGACGCCACCTACGAGAAGCTGTTCACGACCCACTCGCGACTGGCCCGCCATCTGTCCGTCTTCGACGAGAGCGTCGCGTTGACGGAAGGCTTGAAGTGGCTTCAGCAGCTCAAGTTCAAGCAGCACGAGGATGACCCAGAAGGGGACCTGCTCGACCCGCTTACCCAGTTCATCAATCAGCCTGACTTCCTTCCACATCAGGCTCGCTTGAAGGACGTCACCTCGCGGGAAGTGCTCTTTGTCGACGGCAATGGCCATCAGATTCCCGTCGAGGCGCTGAGCGATGGCTATCGCTCCATCTTGAGCATGACCTTCGAGCTCATCCGACAGCTCGCGGCGGCCTACGGCGCCAAGAAGGTCTTCCACCCCAAGGACCCCACGCGCGTGGACGTGCCGGGTGTCGTGCTCATCGATGAAGTGGATGCCCACCTGCATCCGACGTGGCAGCGGAACGTGGGGCCCTGGTTCCGGAAGCACTTCCCGAAGATGCAGTTCATCGTCACCACGCACAGCCCCCTGGTCTGCCAGGCCGCGGACGAAGGGACCATCTGGCGTCTGCCGAGCCCGGGGTCGGACGAAGTGGCCAGGCAGGTGACGGGCGTCGAGCGCGACCGGCTCGTCTTTGGAAACGTGCTGGATGCCTATGGGACGGGCGTCTTCGGGCAGGGCGTCACCCGCTCCGAGCGGTCGAAGGCGCGTGTGCATCGTCTGGCCGAGCTGAACATGAAGGAGATTCGAAAGGGCCTGAGTGCCGCCGAGCGCAAGGAGCAGGCGGGGCTGCGGGCCAGCCAGCCGACCACGGCGATGACGGTTCACGAGTCGGAGGATTGGGGCGGGGCGTGATTCGATTGCCGGAGAAGGCGTTGCCGGAGGCCGTGGGGAGGCAGCTCGAACGTTGGCAGGCGGAGGTGGATGCCCTCGGGAGTCACGCCGAGCAGGTCGCCGCCGCGAAGAAGCGCTTCCACCAGCGCAATACGCCGCGAAACAGGACCTTCGTCGCGGTCCGTCGGCATCTCCTGAAGCTGTGCTCGGGAGCCATGCGCTGTGGGTACTGCGAGGACTCCGCGGCCGACGCGGTCGAGCACATCTGGCCCAAGGACCTCTATCCGGAATGGGTCTTCGCGTGGCGCAATTACCTCTATGCCTGCCGACCCTGCAACGGTCCCAAGAGCAACCGGTTCGCCGTGTTCCCTCCGCGTGGGCGCAAGGTGCTCGAGGTCGGCCGGACACATCGGCTCCTCGGCAAGCGCCCGCCGCCGGGAGAGTCCGTGTTCATCGACCCTCGGAGCGAGGACCCGATGGAGCTCCTGGACCTCGACCTGAGAGGCACCTTCCACTTCGTGCCACGGGCGCCCAAGGGAACGAGAGGGTACGCGCGAGCGGACTACACACTGAACGTCCTGCGACTCAACCGTGAGGTGCTGGTGGAAGCCAGGAAGGATGCGTTCGCGTCATACCGGGCGCGCCTCGTGGAGTACGTGTGGCTGAGGGTGCGGCGTGCTCCGGCGAAGGCCTTGCGGCTGCGCGTGCACGCCATCCAACGCGCTCCACATCCCACGGTGTGGCGGGAGATGCAGCGCTCGTGGCGGGACGTCGAGGAACTCCAGAAGCTGTTCCGAAAGGCGCCCGAGGCCCTCGAGTGGTGAGGCGGCCCCGGGCGCGGTCCGTCAGAGCTTCTCGAACTTGGACTTCTCCTTGCGCTTCTTGAAGAAGAGGGCGGTGCGGCCCAGGAGCTGGGCCTGCTCGGCGCCCGTTCCCTCGGCGATGCGCGCGGCGGCTTCCTGACGCGTCTCAGGGCCCTCGTTGAGCTTCACCTTGATGAGCTCGTGGTCATGCAGCGCCTGCTCGACGGCGGCGATGACGCCCTCGGTGACACCGGATTGACCGACGATGACCACCGGCTCCAAGTGGTGTCCGAGCGCGCGCAGTTGGCGGCGTTGCTTCCCGGTGAGCGGCACGTTGCAAACTCCTTCGATACGTCCGGCGGGGCCCCAGGCCCCTCCCGGATGGGGGGCGCACCCTACTTCTTCTGGGCCGCCATGCGAATCTCCCGCTGCGCGTCGATGTGGTCCGGCTGAAGCTCCACTGTCCGCTTGAAGTGCTTGAGCGAACCGGGAGCGTCCCCCGACAGCTTCGCAATCACCCCGAGGAAGTAGTGCGCCGGCGCACAGCGCTCATTGCGCTTGATGGCGTTCTGGATTTCCCGGGACGCCTCCGGCTGCGCCGCCTTCTTGTCCGTCGCCGTGAAGAAGCGCGCGTAGCCTCGCCACGCGTAGAACTCCGCCTCCTCCGCGTTGAGCTGGATGGCCTCGTTCAGCATCTTCACCGCTTCGGGGAACTTGCGCGCCTTCACGAGGATGCACGCCTTCTGGAACAGCTCCTCGGCCTGGAGGATGGCGTTGATGTCGACTTCCGCCCCGCCGCCGCCGCTCTTGAGCTCCTCCAGATAGGACGCGCGGCTCTTGTCGTCGGACAGCGTCCGGTAGGCATCGCCGATGTAGGCGAACACCTCGGCCTTGAGCTTCTCCAGTTCCGGCGGCGCGCCCTGCGGCAGCGTGTCCGGGTGGTAGAGCTTGGCGAGCCGGAAGTAGGCGACCTTGACCGCGCTGGAGTCCGCCTGCTCCGCCAATCCCAGCCGCTGGAAGTGGTTCTGCTGCTTGAGCGCCATCACGAGCTGACGCAGCGACGGAATCTCGTCGGAGCCCGGCGCATTGGCGGTGACGGTGGGCGGCGCCCCACCCGTGGCTGGACCGACTGTCGGAGGGCCGGCTGGCCGGGGCGCTGCTCCCGGGGGATTGCCAGGGCGGGCGGCTCCAGGCGCGGCGGCGGCTCCGGGAGGATTGCCGGGGCGAGCGGCTCCAGGAGCGGCGGTGGCTGCTCCGGGAGGATTGCCAGGACGTGCGGCTCCGGCGGCGGTCGCCACTCCGGGCGGATTGCCGGGACGCGCGGCTCCGGCGGCCACTCCGGGCGGATTGCCGGGGGCTGCTCCCGGGGCGGGGCGGGGTGCTCCGGCGGGAGCCGTGCCAACGCCGGGCGGATTGCCGGGGGCCGCTCCCGTGGCGGGGCCCGTTCTGGGAGAACGTGTCGAACTGCACCTTGCCGTCCTGGCCCACGTAGAGGTTGGGCAGGTCGCCCACGTGCCGCCGCGCCAGGCGCGGGCTGTGGGCTCGCGGCGGTGGCACCGGGAGTCGGGGCCGCGGGACGTGGGCCCGCGCTGGTGGGCGACACCGCGGCGAAGGACACCGCGTCCAGCTCCCGGAGGAGGAACGCGATGCGCAGCAGGTGGTCGGCGTCCTGCGGAAAGTCGGTGAGGAGCTGGTTCACCGAGCGCACGCCGTCGATGACGGTGAGGGCCCTGACTTCGTGCGGCGTGAGGCGCAGGTCGCTCGCGGCCACCATGCCCCCCGCCTTCATGATGGGGAGCTGGAGCACCGGCATCAGCCGGCGTTTGATATCCGTGGACGGCATGCGGCGCACGGTGTCGCTGAGCACGGCCCACCGGTTGCCCAGCGGCATGGACTTGTTGCCCGCCAGCTCACGGACCTCGAAGGTGAACGTGCCCGCTTCGGCGCGCAGCCCCTTGAACAGGATGCTGGAAGCCCGCTGCGCCAGGATGGCGAAGGCGCTGGCGGGTTGCAGCAGGCCCAGGCCGAAGAGCGCCGCGAGCAGGTCGCCACCGAAGCGCTCCTTCGCTGACTCGGCCTGCTGGAGCTGCTCGGGGTTGAGCAGCTTCGCGCCCATCAGCGAGGTGCCCAGCGCGTCCTCGGCATGCGTCGAGTCGACGTACTCCGGGTTGCCCTTGCGGAAGTGAATCAGGGTGACGCGGTCGGAGAGCGTGAGCGTGAGCAGCCCCGTGAGCTCCGCGGAGGCCATTCGCCCGTAGAGGTTCAGCGGCGAGGTCTGCTCCAACTGCCCCCGGGCCGGCACCGCGTAGCCCGAGGCCTCCGTCACGACGGCGGCGTGGCTCCCTGACTGCGGGGAACCGGGCGCCCTGGCGGGAGGTGCTCCCACGTTGGTGGCTCCCGCTGGCGGTGCGACTCCTCCAGGGGCTTGCGGCGCCCCGGCGGGACGCGCGACAGCGGCGGGTGCGCCGGCTTGCGGTGCGACTCCTCCGGGTGCTTGGGGCGCCCCGGCGGGACGCGCGGCGGCTCCTGCTTGCGGCGCGACGCCCGCTCCGGGTGCCGTCGCTGGCCTTCCTGGCGCCGAGGCGACTCCGGGGGCCGTGGCGACTCCGGGTGCTGGACGCGCGGCGACGTTGGGGGCTCCGGGCACGGCCCCCGGGACGCCGGGGCGCGCACCCTGCTGTGCGGCCATGGGGTTGCCAGGGACGCGAGGATCTCCAGGACGTGTCCCGGGCCCCGCCATCGGAGCAGCCCCTGGCCCGGGTCTCGCGACAGCACCGGGACCGGCCATGGGTGCGCCACCGGGATTCGCACCGGGACCGGCCGTGGGCATGCCGCCGGGATTCGCGCCGGGACCCGCCACGGGTGCTCCGCCGTCGGCTCCGGTCCATTGGCTTTGACCGATGGCGGGCGCGCTCCCGGCGCCCCGGGGCACGTCGGGCGCCCCGTCACCCCAGAGCTCCCGGGGGAAGGTGTCGCGGGCCTCCGGGAAGCGCCAGGGGAAGGCGAAGTTGATGCCGTCCTCGGAGACCTGGAGCTTCCCCTTGATGGAGCCGCTGTCGATGAGCAGCTCGATGGTCGGCAGGGTGAGGGGCCCCCACAGGGTGCCCCTGTCGTTGCGAACCCAGTACTGACGGACGTCACCCTCCGCCATGTGCGGTTCTACTCCGTTCGAGCTGCGAGAAGACGGAACCCTACCGCTCTCTCAGGACCGGTCAAAGGAGACGTCGGGGTGGCGTGCTCATACAGAGCGTCAGGGGACGGCGCCGTCCAGGGCGGCGAGCCCCAGGACGGACAGGCACGCGGCGTCCGCCTGCTGCTCGACCGGGGGGTCGAAGCAGGCCACCTCGCTGTCGAAGACCTTGCACAGCCCCGCCGGAGTGGACGCACACGCCGACTTCGAGAACGCCGTGGTGCAGCCGTAGCCGCACACCGGGCCGGCCTCGCTGTTGCGGCACTCGGGCGCGGGCAGGGTGCGCTTCCAGGCGCACAGCGCGGCCGGAGACGGGTCGAAGCAGGTGATGCGGCCACTGGCCATCTTGCACACCCCCGCGGGCGTCTTGTTGCAGCGCACCCCCTCCGGGACGTTCAGGCAGTTGTAGCCACACGTCAGCTCCACGTTGTTGCTGCGGCAGTCCGCGCGGGGCGTGTCCTTGCCGTAGACGGCGAAGACCACCGCCGGAGGGTCGAAGCACTCCACCTCGCCGCTGCGGCCCCGGCACACCCCGGCCGGGGACTTCGCGCACTTCACCCGACCCGGCTGCGTCGCGCAGTTGTAGCCACACGCCACCACCCCATCGATGGCCTTGCACTCGGGCTCCGGCAGCGACGCGCCGTACGCCTTCACCACGTAGGCCGGCGGGTCGAAGCACACCGCCTGGCCATCCACCACCTGACAGCGCCCCTGCGGCGTCTGCGCACACCGGGCCCGGTTCGAGTCCGACTTGCACCCATAGCCACAGGCCATCTGGCTGTTGATGGCGCGGCAGGAGGGCGCGTTGGGGTCCTGGGAGGGCGGTGCCGAGCCCAGCGAGAGCGCCAGCACGGTGATGAGGGAGGCGAGCATGGTGACCTCGGAGGGAGGGGAGTTTCCGCGGAGCCATTGACGCCCAAGGCGCGCGGTGACGCAAGAAGCGGGCGAGCGCGACGGCGCTCCTGGCGCGTGGTACCCAGGCGCCGTTCGAGCCGAGGGAGACGCAGGGTGGACCAACTGGTGGTGGACGTCAGTGCGCAGCACCTCGTCTTGCTGTGCGTCGCCGCGCTGGTCGCGGGCCTCGTGGACGCCATCGCCGGAGGGGGCGGGCTCATCACCCTGCCCGCGCTCCTGACGGTGGGACTGCCACCCCATATCGCGCTGGGCACCAACAAGGGCCAGTCCGTCTTCGGCTCGTTCGCCGCATTGGTGCGCTTCTCGCGCGCGGGGCTGGTGGACTGGAAGCTCGCGCGCGTGACGTTCCCCTTTGGCCTGGGAGGCGCGTTCGCCGGGGCCGCGCTGGTGTTGCTGGTGAAGCCGGAGGTGCTCAAGCCGCTGGTGCTGGTGCTGCTCATCGCGGTGGCCGCGTTCCTCGCGTTCCGTCGCCCAGCGGCTTCCGGCGAGAAGGCGGAGCCCTCACCCCGGCCGCGCGCGCTCGCCATCGGTGCGCTCATCGCGCTGGCGGTGGGCACCTATGACGGGTTCTTCGGCCCGGGGACGGGCACGTTCCTCATCGTCGGCTTCAACACGCTGCTGGGCCACGGGCTGGCGCGAGCCTCCGCCGACGCGAAGGTGGTGAATTTCGCCTCCAACCTGGCGTCCGTGGCGCTCTTCGCGCTCAAGGGCGTGGTGCTGTGGAAGGTGGCGCTGCCCATGGCCGCCGCGCAGTTCACCGGCGCGTGGCTGGGCGCTCACCTGGCGGTGAAGGGCGGCGACACGCTGGTGCGCAAGGTGGTGCTCGCCGTGGTGCTGGCGCTGGTGCTGAAGCTGGGGCGCGACGTGGTGATGGGCTGACGCGGGGCGCGCGCCCCGGGGTCTCAGCCGATGTGCACCAGCAGCGCGTCACCGCGCTTGCCCATCTGGGCCATGAATTTCTGGAGCTCGTCGAAGTAGGAGACCATCTCCTCCAACGGGTCCGCGTCGTCGGGCGGCTCCTCCCAGGTTCCGGGGTAGATGTCCTGGGCCTGCATCTCCACCGCGTCATAGCGGCGGCGCAGCGTGTTCTCGGACACCTCGCGCAGCGCGGTGGCGAGCGCCTTCACCTCCTCGGGCGAGAAGACGCGCGCGGTGCCCTCGTCGGAGGGGATGTCGCCCACGTCCACTCCGCCGCGCACCAGGAAGTCCAGCGGGGCGCTGCCCTCCCAGGGCGTGCCGGTGAGCAGGTACTGGAGGCCGTGCCACGCCTCGCCGATGTCCAGCTCCAGGAATGCTCCGCCCTTCGGGTCTCCGAAGTCCTCCTCGTCGTCGAGGAAGTCCTCCAGGCGCTTGGGGGCCTGAAGCAAGGCGTCGCGCTGCGCCACCGTGACGCTGCGCAAGGTGCAGAGCATCTCCATGCGGGGGACCTCGTGTGCCGCGGAAGCGGGGGGAATCGTGAGCGGCGACGGACCCTACCAGTCCCCGGCGACGTCGCGGAATTTCGATGCGGGCCCGCGTGCCCGAGCGTTCAGCGGAGCGTCAGCAGGGCGCCCGCCACCATCAGCGCCACGCCCGCCCCCAGCTTCCAGGTGAACGACTCGTTCAGCAGGAGGACGGCGAGGATGAGGGTCAGCGGCAGGCTGAGCTTGTCGATGGGCGCCACCCGGGAGGCGGGCCCGAGCTGGAGGGCCCGGAAGTAGGCCAGCCACGACAGGCCGGTGGCGATGCCCGACAGCGCGAGGAACAAGATCGTCTTGCGACTGAGGGAGGGCAGGGCGGCGTGTTCTCCCCGGGCCAGGGCGATGCCCCAGGCGAAGACGAGGACCACGCAGGTGCGCAGGGCCGTGGCGAGCGTGGAGGGGACACCCTCGACGCCGACCTTCGCCAGCACGGCGGTGAGCGCCGCGAAGAGAGCGGAGAGCAAGGCATAGACCCACCACGACATGGACACCTCCCGGCCGCGAACATGTCGCGGTCCTGGGGTGCTAGTCTTTCAGCGGTCGACCACCGTGTCCTTGTCAAAGGCGCTCCAGGGAGGGCCCACCCGATGTCACCAGCGGGGCGATGGGGAGTCACCCTCGCGGGAGTCGTGCTGTCGCTCTCGCTCGCGGCCTATCTGCGCACCGCGCTGCGCCCCCCGGAGTACCGGGGACCGGCGGGCCCCCCGCGCCCCAGCGTGGGGCAGGGCAGTCCTCGCATCGTGAAGAAACAGCAGCCCCAGGCGCCGACGGTTCCCCCCGAGCCGTCCGAGTCCCCGGTGTCCACGCCGGCGAAGCCGGGGCGCGTTCAGGTCCAGGCCACGCGGGGGTGGAATGGGTATCCCCTGCGAGGCGTGGCGGTGGGCATCATGGTGGAGACGAAGCCTCGCGTCGTGATTCCGGAGCAGCCGCGGACGGACGAGCATGGCATGGCCTACTTCCCCAACGTCCCTTCTGGGCGGCTGACCATCTGTGCTCGCGGGGTGGGCTATCTGGAGTCCTGTCGCACGGCAGAGCTTCAAGCAGACGGAAACTTGAGCATGGTACTGGGCCTGACGGAAGACGAGACGGCGAGAGCGCCCGTCGCGACGCCATGAACGCTGTCACTGAGTGGTAGCCTTCGCGCCCTACAGGCAGCGGAGGGTTCCGCCCAATGCGTGACGTGACGTGGATTCGACGAGCACGGACGTTGCTGCGCCAGTCCGCCGTGGTGTTGGGAATGGGAGGGCTCGCGCTGACTCCCGGTGCTCAGGCCGAACTGCCAGAGCACTACACGCTCCAACTCCAGGCTCGCACCAACCTGTTGGGCAACGAGTCCGGTGCGTACAACCTGAAGCCTGGCAATCTGCTCGCGGGAAGTCTCCAGGTGCCAGTGGTCGCGGACGGGCGGGTGGCCTTCCGGTTGTCGATTACGCCCGAGGGGCCCAATGCCATCTGGTGGGGAAGTGATGCGGCGGGCCACCACCGCTATGTGTTGCCGGATTTGGGAGAGGATGCTCGCGCGAGTGACCCGGGGCTGAACTCAGACGGGCTCGTCGCGTTCGCCGTCACGGGGGCCACCGCCACCACGAGCAATGGCATCTATCTGCTGCGCTCCGAGGCGCCGGAGGAAGTCCGCATCGTCCGCGAGCCGCTCGGGGCGTCGGACTGGTCCAGCCTGGCGCTCAACGACGCGGGGCAGCTCGGGTTCCGGGTCACCTTCAACGGCGTCGGTCGTGGTTACGTCGTACTGACGCCGCAGGGCGCGGGTTGGACGACGACGTATCTGGCGAAGGAGAAGACGCTCGACGAGGCGAGCCCCTACGAGTTTCTCTACTCCCCGGCGTTCAATGACCTGGGGCAGATGGCGGGCGTGGGGGACCTGCCGTCTGAAGGCTCGGAGTTCTACCAGGAGCTGCGCGTCTTCAGCGCGGACGGGACGTCCCGGCTCATCGCTCAATCGCGGGGCCGGGATGCGGCGTCGCCCATCTACCGGTTCGCGTCCGTGCAGCCGGCGCTCGACAACCTGGGCCGAGTGGCCTTCATCGCGACAGCGAGGGCGGGCGCGGGGCCGAACCTCACGACCGTTTTCCTATGGGATGGGGCGGAGCTGCGGGTGGTGGCGCAGAACGGGCAGGAGGGAATCAGGGAGGTGGAGTTCTTCCCTCCGGACATGAACGACGAGGGGCTCATCGTCTTCCGGGCCATCGACAGTGACAGCCGCCGCGCGGTGTGGGTGAGCGATGGGCGGATGCTTCGGCGGGTGGTGTCGGAGCACGACATCGTCGACTCGGACCTGGGGCCCGCGCGCATCGACCAGGAGACGCCGAGCGGCCCCGTATTCGCTGGAAGCGTGAGCATCAGCCCGCGAGGCGACGTGTCCGTTGTCGCGGGGCTGGCGCCGCCGGACAATGACCAGGAGGAGTGGGGCACCGCCATCTTCGTGGCGCAGGCCTCCTTCGCGCCGCCCGCGGATGGTGGCGTGGACGGAGGACCGGGCGGAGAGTCCGATGCGGGCTGCGATGGCGGCGCGTGTCCTGGTGAGGGAGACAGCGGCACACCGGGCTGTGACGGCGGTGAGTGCCCTGGTGAAGGTGACAGCGGTACTCCGAGCTGTGATGGCGGCGAGTGTCCTGGTGAAGGTGACAGCGGAACTCCGAGCTGTGACGGAGGTGCATGCCCTGGCGACAGCGGTACTCCGAGCTGCGACGGAGGCGAGTGCCCCGGCGAAGGTGACAGCGGTACTTCGAGCTGTGACGGAGGTGCATGCCCCGGCGACAGCGGTACTCCGAGCTGCGACGGAGGTGAGTGCCCTGGTGAAGGCGACAGCGGCACGCCGACCTGTGACGGAGGCGCGTGCCCCGGCTCGGAAGACAGTGGCACATCACGCTGTGACGGAGGCCGTTGCCCGGAGGGCCAGGACAGTGGCCCCGTGGACGCGGGCGGCGCGGGCCCCCCGCCTGACACGGGAGGCTGCGGCTGCCAGTCGACGTCTTCCACTGCATTCCTGCCGTGGCTGTTCCTCGGCCTCGCGTGGTTCGCCGCGCATCGTCGGAAAGGTCCGAGCAGTCGCTGACGCCGTGCCACTCCGCCCGGGTGGACGACTCGACTCACCCGGGCGGTGGTGCTTCGACTCAGCAGGGCAGCCAGGGTCCGACACCGCGGCTGCACGAGTCGTAGCAGATGGAGATGGCCGCGGAGCACTCCTCGCTGGTCACCTTGCACTGCGACGGGCACCAGGAATGGGCCTGGTAGCATTCGTCCATGCAGGACGTCTGGGCCTGGGTCGTGGACTCGACTTCGGACGTCTCCGGGCTCACGGGCTCGGCCTCGGGAGCGCCCGCACCACAGGCCATGAGGGCCATCGCGGACAGCGAGGCCAGGACGAACGAACGGACGCGACGAACAATCATGGGCAGCTCCTTGAGGGGAAGGGGACGACGCGCGCCAGCGTAGCCCGAGGCCCCCGTGGGTCGCAGGGGCGGTAGGTGTCTCTTGTCCCAGCGGAGCAGAGAGAGTCTGACTGCAATTACAAGGCCTGAAGCAGCCATTGCGGGGCCGGCTCGGGAGCAGGACAGGAGATGGGCCTCGGCCGACAAGCATTGGAGCCGATTGTCGGGCGGGACGACCCAGGAAGACGGCGGATTTCGTACTCCGACATTCCCTCGGTGAGGTGCCCCAATGATGTCGTCCGCTCGCGCCCGTGTCTGGTTGTTGGCCTGTGTCCTGGGAGGAGGCGTGCTGTCCGCTTGTGAGGACACGCCCAAGGGCGAACCCGATGCCGGCGTGGGGGGCGGTGCCTGGGATGGAGGCGCCACGCCCCTGGAGGAGTATGGCAACTGGCTGGACAAGGGCCCCTACGCGCCCTGCTCCGTGCTCGAGGTGAGCACGCCCCTGCGGTGTGAGGGCTTGGGCCCCGAGAGCTTCGACCTGTCGGCGTGTGACACGGGGGCGCTGGCGCTCGTGGAGCAGGAGGGCATCTACCAGGCCGGTCAGCGCTATGAGTCACGGCTGCAAGATGGCGGGACGCAGGTGAACTTTGGCACCGGCATCGGCTTCAAGCTGGACGGCCCGGGGAGCGGAGGCACGTTGGCGTCCAGGCCGCTCATCAGCCGGCGGACCGAGGGCGGTACCTTCTTCATCTCCTCTGGCTCGACAACGGGCACCGCGGTGTCGCGGGTGTATGCCGGCTGCCAGCGGCCCACGCCGGAGACCCTCACCGGCTGCTATGTGACGTGCAACAACGCCGGGAACGTGACTCAGCGCGGTACCTTCGAGGCCCATCGCATGGTGTGGCACGCGGGCGAGCCGGAGTCCTCTGGAGGCATGACGCTCGTCTCGGAGGGCCACGTGGCGCTGGGCAAGCCGGTGGATGTCTACGTCACGAAGAACCATGCCTATGTCGTCTCCGTGTCCGACTCGCTCACCGGGAAGGCCGGCGGACTGACCGTCTTCGACGTCACCGACAAGCGCGCCCCCGTCCTCAAGAAGTCCATCAGCCTGCCTGGGGACCACTACTGGAACGGGGTCTGGGCGCACGAGGACGCGCTGTACGTCGCCAGCGACGTCGCGGGCATCGTCGTCTATGACATCTCCCAGCCCGCGGAGCCGGTCTTCATCCGCTCCCTGTACTCGGGCGAATACGGCGTGCACACCGTGCTTGTCCACGGAGGCCGGCTGTATGCCACGGCCAACGAGGGCAGGACGGACATCTACGACCTCGCCAATCCCCTGGAGCCGGTGCCGCTGCAGAGCATCAGCCTGCCCGACCAGTTCATCTCGGGAGGACCCCATGACCAGTTCGTGTACGGGGACCGGCTCTACGTCAGCAACGCGCAGGGCGGCTACGCCATCGTGGACATCACCCGGTTGGACGACACGAAGCTCCTGGGACAGTACACCTACCGGGATGTGTATTCGCACCACAGCGCGGTGGGGACGTTCGCCGGGCGCACCATCGCGTTCGAAGGCGGCGAGTTCGCCGGCTCCCACTTGAGGGTGCTCGACGTCACCGACCCCGCGAACATCGTGAAGGTGGGTGAGCACCGCCTGCGGCCCGTGTCCTCCATCCACAACCTGATTCTGAAGGGCACGCGGCTGTATGTCGCCTGGTATCAGGAGGGCGTGCGCGTGCTGGACGTGGCCAATCCCACCCAGCCCCGGCAGGTGGCCCACTACAACGTCTTCCGGGAGAGCGACCCGGGACGCACGGATGGAGTCTTCCAGGGCGCCTTCGGTATCCGCCTGCCGGGAGACGGTTTCATCTACGTTGTTGATTCCGCACGAGGACTGCTCATCTTCGACGAACTCTGAGCCCGCACCTCCAAGACAGTCTCGCCCGCAATGGAGTCAATGACAGCTTCGGGTGTCGGAAATTGACATCTCGAATGGCGTGTTTGTATTTTGATTCCCGCAACTATTTTCGCGGCGACGCGGGCTTGTTTGTCTTTTGACGAGGAGGGCGCGATGTCCGAGGGCATGATTTTACTGAATGTTTCGCGGTTGGGTCGGTTTGATTCATTTTCGCGAGACTCGGGGTTGTCTGAACTGTGGGCTCGTCAGGTGGAGGCGCGGCCGGAGGCCATCGCGCTGCGGCAGGGGGTGAAGCGCGTCACGTACGACGCGCTGAATCGGCGCGCGAGCCAACTGGCGGGAGCGCTGCGAGACCTGGGCGTGGGGGAGGAGACGCCGGTCGCCGTGGGGCTGGGGCAGGGCATCGAGGCGATTGTCGCGCAGGTGGCGCTCTGCAAGCTCGGCGCGACGTGTGTGCCCGTCGACCTCCAGCACCCGCCGGAGCGCATCGCCTTCGTGTTGAAGGACAGCGGCGCGCAGGTGCTGCTCACGGGGACGCTGGCGGACGAGGCGCGCTGTGGTGAGGGGCCCGCGAAGCGGCTGTGCCTGGAGCGTGACGGAGCCCAGGTCGCGGGGCGGTCCGACGTCCTCGTGGCGCCGCCAGGCGATGGGGGGCGCAGGACGCATGTGCTCTACACCTCCGGGACGACGGGCCGGCCCAAGGGCATCGAGCTGGTCGCGCGTGGCATCCGCCGGATGGTGGTCGACACGGATTACGTGTGCATCGACTCGACGGACCGGGTGGCTCAAATCTCCAACCACGCGTTCGACGCGGCGCTGTTCGAGGTCTGGGGCGCGCTGCTCAACGGCGCGTCGCTGGTGCTGCTGCCCAGGTCGAGCGTGCTGGACGCGACGGTGTTTCGCGACGCGCTGCGGGAGACACGCGTCTCCGTGCTGTTGATGACGACGGCGCTGTTCAACCTGGTGGCGCAGGGCTGCCCGGACGCCTTCGGGCAGCTCAAGTATCTGTTGGTGGGCGGTGAGCGCGCCAATCCGCGCACCTTCCGCGCGGTGTTGGAGAGCGGGCCTCCCGCGCACCTGCTCAACGTCTATGGCCCCACCGAAGGGACGACCATCACCACCGCGCACGAGGTGACGCGAGGGGACGTGTTGTCAGGCTCCGTGTCCATCGGCCGGCCCACGCGCTACACCCAGGCCTTCGTCCTGGGGCCCGACTTGCGTCCGGTGGAGCCCGGCGGTCCGGGGGAGCTGTGCATCGCCGGAGCGGGGCTGGCGCGCGGCTACCTGGACCGGCACGAGCTGACCGGGGAGCGCTTCCCCATCGTCTCGGAGCTGGTGCCCGGATCGCCGCTCCGGCTGTACCGGACCGGGGACCTGGCGCGGTGGCGGGAGGACGGCACGCTGGAGTTCCTGGGGCGCGCGGACTTCCAGGTGAAGCTGCGCGGCCATCGCATCGAGTTGGAGGAGGTGGCCCGGCTGCTGCTGGAGAGCGGCCTGCTGTGGGATGCGGTGGTGACGCTCCAGGAGCGCGCGGACGGCGAGAAGTCGCTCGTGGCCCATGTCGTTCCGAAGACGCCGTCCGCGGGCACGGGCACCGCGCTCCAGGACGCACTGCGCGCCCGCGTGCCGGAGTACATGGTGCCCGCGCGAATCCACGAACTGGAGCGCCTGCCCACCACGGTGAATGGCAAGGTCGACCGGGACGCGCTCCCGTTGGAGTCGTCACCGCGAGGCACGGCCGGGCCCGCCGCGTCGGGCTGGGCTCCCGAGGACGCCCTGGCCGGGGAGGTGGGCGCGGTGTGGGCCGAGCTGCTGGGGCTGGAGTCGCCCTCGCTGGAGGATGACTTCCTTCGCCTGGGTGGAAACTCGCTGCTCGCGGCGCGTCTGGTGATGCGGCTGCGCGAGCTGTACGGCGTGGGGTTGTCGGCGTACTCGCTCTACGAGGCGCGCACGCTGGCGGCGTTCCTGGACGTGGTGCGGCGGGCGCGCTCCGGCGTGAGGGAGCCTGAACGCGCGGAGGACGGACCGGAGACGTGGCGGGCGGATGCGCGACTTCCCGAGGACCTTCGCCTGTCCACCGGGCAGCCCGCGCTCAGCGCCGTCCCGTTGGAGGTGATGGACCGGGTCTTCCTCACGGGGGCGACGGGCTTCCTGGGGGCCTTCCTCCTGAGGGACCTGTTGCGCACGACGCGCGCGCGGGTGGCCTGCCTGGTCCGCGCCCGGGACGTGGAGACCGGATACACGCGGCTGCGTCAGGCCCTGGAGAAGTACGGCCTCTGGGAGGCGTCCTTCGTGGGGCGGCTGCAGCCGGTGCTGGGAGACCTGGGCTCTCCGTTGCTGGGCCTGTCGCCCTCGGAATTCCACGAGCTGGCCGCGCGCGAGGAGGCGCTGTTCCACGTCGGCGCGCATGTGAACTACGTGCAGCCCTACTCCGCGCACCGGGCCGCCAACGTGGATGGGACGACGGAGGTGTTGCGGCTGGCCATGCAGGGCCGGCCCAAGCCCGTGCACCACATGTCCACCATCGCCGTGTTCGGCCCCACCGGGTACTTCAACGGCCTCGCGCACGTGCGTGAGGACGAGGACCTCGACGCCCATGTGGAGTGCCTGCGCTACGACATCGGCTACTCGGCGAGCAAGTGGGTGGCGGAGCAGCGGGTGTGGGAGGCCGCGGCGCGCGGTGTCGCGGTGAGCGTCTACCGGCCGGGCTTCATCATGGGCGACAGCCGCACGGGCGTCGGGAACGCCGACGACTTCGTGGCCCGCTTCATCCGGGGCTGCATCCAACTGGGGGCCGTCCCGGACCTGCCACGGCAGCGCAAGGAGTTCGTCCCGGTGGACTTCGTCAGCCGCGCCATCCTGGGCATCGCCTCACGCGAGGGCGCGGTGGGCAAGGCGTACCACCTGGTGCCGCCGCGTCCCGAGGACTCGGTCGACATCAATGACTTCTACACGCTGCTGGACCGCTGCGGTCATCCCCTCCCGCGCGTGTCCTACAAGGAGTGGGTGGGGCGGCTGATGCGCGACGCGCGCGTGGCCGACAACCCGCTCTGCCCGCTGGTGCCCATGCTGTACGAACAGGTCTACGCGGGCGAGGCGACGCGCTGGGAGCTGTACGAGGACATGCCGGTGTACGACGCGCACAACACACTCCACGCGCTGGAGGGGGATGACGCCGGCTTCCGGAAGATGGATGAGGAGCTGCTGGGGCGCTACCTGGCGCACTGGCAACGCCTGGGGCTGCTCCCGGCCGCCTAGCGACAGACGCGCGTCTTCATGCCGCAGGGGATGTCGAAGCTGCCCGCGACGCGGATGTTGCGGACGGTGACGCCGGGCTTGTTCGCCGAGTCGTGCGTCCGGGCGTTGAAGGTGAAGGTGCCCGCGACGCCGGTGCTGTCGAAGCGGGTGAGCACCAGCACGCCCGGCTCGGTGAGCATGTAGTTGATGCCCTTGAGGCGCAGCGCCACGGGGAGCTGGCCGCGCTTCTCCTCGAAGGTGACGAGCGAGTACGTGCCCGGCTTGAAGGGGACGCTCTCCTTCGTGTTCGTCCCGGGGAGGATGCTGAGGCTGCCCAGCGCGCCGTCCGAGGCGCTGATGCAGTGCAGGGACAGCGGGCCCACCAGGCCCCCGCCGCGCGCCGCCTGCTTCTCCAGGTCGGCCTGCGTCTTGTTGGGGGTCTTCTTGGACTTGCTGGCGACCTTCGCGAGGAGCTGACTCATCTCCTCCGGTGACACCCAGTGGTCCGAGGTGGCGGATTGGGTTCCGCCCTGGCCCGTGAAGGCCATCTGCACGCCGCCCATCACCCGGACCTCGCAAGTGCCCTCGCGCTTCGCGGCGAGCGCGGGCAGACAGAAGAGGAGCGCGAAGGCGACGGTGGCGGCGTGTCGCATGACGGCGAGCCCTGGGCAGGGGGCGACCTGGGTTGCGGGGCGCCCGGTGGAGTCCAGGACTCTAGAACGTCACGGCGCCGGTGAGGCGCTCTTCGGGGCGCTTCCATCCGGCGGCCGGTCGATTTCCTCGGCGGGGAAGTTGGCGGCGGCTTCCAGGTAGCGGGGCGGTTGGACCTTCCGCCGCTCCCTGCGGTTGAGGTCCTCCGGCTCCACGAAGGTTGGCTCCGCGCCAGCGGCCTGCTCCACGCGGGCCCCGTCGCAGAAGTGCCACGTGGTGCCGCCCGCCAGGCCCTGGCGGGCGTAGAACACCGTCGCCTCGCCCACCTTCGGGTTGGCCGTGCACCACGTGCCGCGCGCGGTGCTCTCGCGCTGGGGCGTCTCTTCCTTCCACTTCTCCTGGGCCGTCCGCAGGGCCGCGGCCGCGAGCACGGCGTCGGACTCGGCCAGCCGCGCCCGCGCCTCCTTCAGCAGCTCCTGGCCCCGGCGCGAAATCTCCGGGAAGGCGCCCTTGTCCTTGAACCCGCAGCGCGCCAGGCCCCGGAGGTTGCCCTCGTGGACGTCCAGCACCTTGGGCAGCGAGGCCTGCGCCTCCTTCAGGAGCTCTACCTGCTGCGCGTGCTCCAGCGCGCGGGGATTGGAGAGCTGCTCCGTCCCGTTGACGAAGCGCGCCAACAGGCCGTTGACCGCCGTCAGCTCGTCATTCAGCCAGCGCTGCTCGGCGTCGCACGGGTCGGACTTGGCGCCGCCATAGTCGCGGAAGTCCGCGCGAGACATTCCCAACGTGTAGTGCTGAACCGGGGGCGCGGGCCGTGACGCGCACGCCGACAGCGCCGTGCCCAGGGCTGTGAGCAGGACTCTCCGACGAAGTGACTTCATGGCGCTCCAGTCTGCCATGTAGTTTGCGTGCAAACAAACCAGGACGGAGACTGGAGCGCCGTTCGTACTGCGAGTGTACGGGAGTGATTAAAGCGGGCAGATGATGGGTCCGCGGCTGCCGCAGACATTGCGCTGGATGAACCAGTGGTTCAGCTCCGCGCTCCAGTACGAGGCCATCTGGATGCCGCTGTTGCAGCGGACATACGGGCCCGGGACGAGGCAGTGGAGGTCCTCGTTGTACTCCAGGGCCGCCTGGCTCTCGCCCAGCGCCGGGGCCTGCTCGTCGAGTTCCGCCTCCACGCCGCCACAGCCCGTGAGCAGCGCTCCGGCGACCATCAGTCCCTTCAGCCAGTTCCGCATCCGTCCCTCCTGGTGGATTGAATCGGGGGGTTACGCAGATACAAAAGTGACTGGGATTCATTTGTCGCGAGGCGGCGTTCCGCTTCTTGTCGATGGGGTGGGGGAGATGGTTGTCCGGTGAGGGGTATCCAGGGGTTGGAGGGGGCCGGCTGGGAAGTTGGAGGAAGGGCGCCGTTCTCCGGACCAGGGCGTGTGTTCCACGCGTCCTGGAGCCTGGAACCTGGAACCGGAGATGCACGATGCGCGAACGGAAGGTCTTGCCGAGAGGCTCGTTGCTGGGCGCCCTGTTGCTGTCGCTGCTGTGGGGCCCGGGCTGTGGTGACACTGGAGTGCTTCCCGCTGTCGAGGCGGGCCCTCCCGAGGAGGGGGCGGCGGAGGAACTGGACGGGGACTTCGTCGCGGTGCCCCGGACGGTGGGCGCGGAGGTGAAGCGCCAGGCGGAGCAGAAGCTGGAGGGCGTGGTGGAGGACTCGGGCACGAGCTTCTACCTGGCCATCCGCAAGAGCGAGCTGGGGCGGCGGTGGTTCCTGTCCGCGTACCTCACGCAGAACCACCCGGGGGGCGTCTACTACAACGCGGCCAGCTCGCTGGGCACGCGGGTGGTGAGCTTCAAGGAGCAGAACGGGAAGCTGTTCGTCCTGGACGTGGATGACCGCAAGGTCATCAGCGACGTGTTCGAGCCCCAAGTCCTGGTGGAGGCGTACCCCATCGTCACGGACCATGCGCCGTTCAACCGGCGCCGGGGCTCGGACAAGTACGTGCTCATCGACCCGGCGGCGGGGTTCAACCGCTTCGGGGTGATGGGGGACTTGAACGCGGGCCTGTCGCAGGCCCACTTCCAGGTGGAGCTGAGCTTCGCGCAGCGGCTGCGGCCCGTCGCCGATGGCGTCACCTTCGAGCAGGTCTTCACCGGCTACTCGAACCTGCCCGACGACCTGGCCCACTACTTCCTGGAGGAGAACCCGTTCCGCACGTCGGGCACGTTGAGCGTGGCGCTGCGGCGCTACCGGGAGAGCCCGGGCTACGTGCCCACGCCGCCGCCGGACGTGGAGCACTACTTCCTGAGCCAGGAGAAGCTGATTCCCAACACCGGCAGCTACACGGAGCAGGTGGCCTCCAAGTGGGCCATCTACCCGGGCATGACGCCCATCCGCTGGAACATCACCTCCAGCATCCTCACCGTGCAGAATGACCCGCGCTTCCAGGAGTACGACGTGGTGGGCGCGGTGAAGCGGGGCATCGAAAACTGGAACACGGCCTTCGGCTTCACGGCGCTGGAGGCGGTGGTGGCGGACGGCTCGCGCGACTTCGGCGACGACGACAAGAACTCCCTCATCTTCGACCCGGACCCGTGGACGCCGTTCGCCTTCGCCAACTGGCGCTCCAACCCGAACACCGGCGAGGTGCGGGGCGCCAGCGTCTACGTGAGCAACATCTGGCTGGAGACGGCGCACCTGGACTTCGAGGGAGACGTGGACGCGCTCGCCGCCGAGCGGCCCGTGCACCCGCTGCGCCTCACGTGGTCCGGAATGGGCGGCCAGTCCCTGTGTGACATGCGCAAGGAGGCCCGGGTGGCCAGCACCGAGGCCGCCGGACTGGCGCCGCCGGGCACGCCGCTCACCAAGAAGCAGAAGGTGGAGGCCCGCCTCACCCAACTGGTGCTGCACGAGATTGGGCACACGCTGGGGCTGCGCCACAACTTCGCGGGCTCCAACGTGTACGACGGCAGCGCCGCCGGACTGCGCTCCAGCTCGGTGATGGACTACACCTCGGACCTGGACAGCGTGTACGGCGACATGCCGGGGCCGTATGACGTGCAGGCGGTGCGCTACCTCTATGGCCTGTCACCGGACCTGCCCACGTATGACTTCTGCACGGACCCGGACACGCGCGTCGACCCCACGTGCAACCGGTATGACCGCTTCGACGAGCCGCTGACGAAGTTCTACGTGCCCGCCTTGCACCAGGCGCTGGCTCAATTGACGGCCGCTTCATCGGCGATGTACCCGCGGCTGGCGTACCTCTTCAACACGAGCGCCAACTCGGTGTTCCAGTTCGTCCGGGCGGGGGATGCCTCGACGCAGGTGCTCGCGTACCAGCTCGCGCTGCAGACGGTGCGGCCTCCGCTGGTGGTGCCGCCGGGGGCGCCCGCGCTCCATGCGCAGCGCGCGGATGACCTCGCGCGGCGGCTCTTGTCCCGGCTGTATCTGGACCCGGCGGCGGAGCGGGGCGTGTTCGCCGCGAACCCGTCCAACGCCACGGCGCTGCTGTCCGCGGTGCTCACGGACGTGCAGGCGATTCTGTTGAACACGGATGGGGTGCGAGGCTACGCGTCGCGCAGGACGATGGTGGACATCCTGAAGGCGCAGCAGACGCTGGCGTCGTACTCCACGCTGGTGTCGGCTCGGGACACGCTCACCGCGCGGCTTCCGTCCCTGGGCGCGGATGACCGCTTGCAGACCGCGGACCTGATTGCCCGCATCACCGCCGCGCTGTCGCCGTACTACCGCTGACGCGGACAGACTTGGGGCTGGGAGCGGCCCGTGCGGTGTGGGCCGCTCCCGGTGCGGGTCGAACCCGGGCCCAGCCCGGGGGGCCGGTCAATGCCTTGCGGTGGGCGGTGCGGACGGTTGTCTTGATTTACTGGCGGGTGGCGGTGAGCCTGTCTTGCCTGTCTACGTCTGGTTTTTCAGGCAAGAGAGAAGACATGATGAAGGAATTCAAGAGCCCGCTCTGGTTGCTCCTGTTCTCGCTGATGCTGGCGCCCGATGCCTGGGCCTCGGGTGGCAAGGGAATGACGTGGGGGACGAGTGGCCACGCCGCCGGGGTGGACCATGTGGGGTGTCTGAATTGCAATCCCTATACGGGGGACATGGTGTGCTCGGCCGTGCTGCCCGTGCTGTGTATCAAGCAGGACGGCTCGCCTGTCCCGCCGGGCATCACCCCGGACTTCTACAATGGCTGGGCGAAGGGGAACATCGCCACCACCCTGCCCGTGTCGGGGACGTCCCTGACGAGCCTGGTGGTCGCAAACCAGATTTGCGCGAGTGCTTTCGGCACGGGGTGGCGCATGGCGGAGTTCCATGACGGCAGCGGCGGCTGGAGCTGGTTCGCCTATGGGAACGTGCGCTCTGACCTGCGCTACTGGACCTACATCAACGACCAGAATGGCAACTGCTGGAACCCGTAGTCCTTCACGGGGGAATCGGGGCGGCGCGCGAGCACCCTGCGCGCCGCTCCCGACGAAGGCCGCTACTCGACGATGACCAGCTTGGCGTTGTTCTCCACGGTGGTGCCTTCCTTGGCGAACAGCTCGGTGACCTTGCCCGCCTTGGGGCTCTTGAGCTCGTTCTCCATCTTCATGGCCTCCACCACCACCAGGCCCTGGCCTTCCTTCACCTCGTCGCCCACCTTCACCAGCACCTTCACCACCTTGCCGGGCATGGGCGCGGTGACGAGCTGCTTGCCCTCCACGGAGAAGGCGGCCGTGCCCGCGCGCAGCCGCAGCCGGCGCTCGTCCGCCACGTCGAAGCGGCTCACCTGCCCGCGCAGGAGCACGCCGACCTCGTCGCCGCTCTCCTCGAACTCGGCGCTGTAGGACTGGCCGTCCACCAGCATGCTCATGGTGCCGTGCTCCAGCGCCAGCGCGTCCACCTGGTAGGTGACGCCGTTGACGGTCAGCTTGTACCTGTCGCCCCCGAGGGCCTCCAGGTCCACCGGCACCGCTTCCTTCTGTCCCTGCTGCTTCGTGAAATAGCGCATGGAAGTCTCGTGAGCTCGGGGGTGGGGTTACCGGCGGCGGGAGCGCAGCGCCAGGCGCCACGGGCTGATGCGACCACTGCTCGCGTCGGCCGCGTCCGCCTTGCCGCCGGGCAGCTTCTTGGCGCGCTTCGTGTCGCGCTGGTGCGCGTACACCGCGCTGGCCAGCAGGGCCATCTCGCTCAGCTTCGGGTCCTCCACGCCTTGGAGCGTGGTGTGCTCGCGGCCGAGGAAGCCCGTGTCGTAGTCGCCCTCGATGAACTCGGGGTGCGCGAGAATCGCGCGCAGGTAGCGGATGTTGGTGGTGATGCCCTTCACCACGTACTCGGACAGCGCGCGCTGGGCCCGGGCAATCGCCTCGCGCCGCGTGGGGGCCCACACGGACAGCTTGGAAATCATCGGGTCGTAGAAATTGGGCACCGTGTAGCCGGGGAACACGCCCGAGTCGTCGCGGACGTTGGGGCCGCCCGGCACGCGCAGGTACGTGATTCTTCCCGGGCTGGGCATGAAGTTGCGCGACGGGTCCTCCGCGTACACGCGCACTTCAATCGAGTGGCCACGCGGCGTGGGCGCCTCCAGGAGCGGCAGCTTCTCACCCTCGGCGACCTTGATTTGCAGCGCGACGAGGTCCAGCCCCGTCACCCACTCCGTCACCGGGTGCTCCACCTGGAGGCGGGTGTTCATCTCCAGGAAGTAGAAGTTGCGGTGTACGTCGACCAGGAACTCCACCGTGCCGGCGCCCACGTAGTTGACGGCCTTGGCCGCCTTCACCGCGACCTCACCCATCTGCGCGCGAAGCTCCGGCGTGAGGATGGGGCTGGGCGTCTCCTCGACGACCTTCTGGTGCCGACGCTGCGCCGAGCACTCGCGCTCGTTCAGGTGGATGACGTTGCCGTGCGTGTCGGCGAACACCTGGATTTCGACGTGGTGTGGCTTCTCGAGATACTTCTCGATGTAGACGGCGTCGTTGCCGAAGGAGTTGAGCGCTTCGCTCTTGGCGGAGCGCCACGCGGACTCGAAGTCGCCCATGCCTTCCACGCGGCGCATGCCCTTGCCGCCACCGCCGCCGGCGGCCTTGAGCATGATGGGGAAGCCAATCTTCTGGGCGTACTCGCGGGCCTCGGCCTCGGTGGCGATGGGCTCGGTGCTGCCCGGGACGACGGGCACGCCGACCTTGATCATGTTCGCGCGGGCGCGGGTCTTCTCGCCCATGGCGTCCATGGCGGAGGCGGGCGGGCCGATGAAGGTGATGCCGGCCTCTTCACAGGCGCGCACGAAGGAGGCGTTCTCCGAGAGGAAGCCATAGCCGGGGTGGATGGCGTCCGCGCCGGAGGCCTTGGCGGCGTCGAGGATGCGCTGCTGGACCAGGTAGCTCTCGCGGGAGGGCGGCGGCCCGACGAAGAAGGCCTGGTCCGCGGTGCGGACGTGCAGGGCGGAGCGGTCTGCTTCCGAGTACACCGCCACCGTGGCGATGCCGAGTTCCTTGCAGGTGCGCATCACCCGGATGGCGATCTCGCCGCGATTGGCGACGAGCACTTTGCGGATCTTGGGCATGGCCGCCCGTCTACCACGGGCCGACCCGTTTTGCGTGGGTTGGATGGGGTCCTCCTCCCGCCCCTGGGACGGGGGCAACCCACCCCCTGAGTGGCTCGTGGGGCGCGCCGGGGATGCGGTAGGCTGCACGGCGGGGCCGTACAGGAAACACTCTCCATGCACTCGTCGTCCGTCGTTCCCTCCCGGCTCTTCACGCTGGGAGGTGGGGCCCTGCTCGCCGTGTGGCTCCTTCTGTCCGCTTGTCAGCGGTCGTCCGAGCCAGCGGTGCCGACCGGGGTCTCCCTTCCGCAGCCGGCCTCCGCGGTGTCCGCCCCATTCGACGTGATGGGTGTCGTCCGGCGTGTCGGGCTCTCCTTCAAGTCCGAGGGCACGCGCTTCGTCGGCGCCCAATCCACATATGCCGTGGAGGTGGGCGGGGGCACGGTGACGTTCATGCCCGGACTCGCAGGTCTCCAGAAGTCCGTGGGGGCGGGCTTGTCGCTGGAGACGGTGAGCCTGGGGCGTGGGGCGCGAGGGCCGCTGCCGGCGGCGCGCATGGAGGCTCTGGAGGATGGTGGGCTTGTCCTGCACAGGGGCTCGGTGAGGGAGCTGCTCCGCAACACCGAGGTGGGAGTGGAGCAGTCGTGGGCGCTCGCGGAGAAGCCCATGGGAGAAGGCCCGTTGGTGGTGCGAGTGCGCGCGCGAGGCCAGCGCTTCGCACGCGCATCGGAAGCGGGCCTGCACTTCGCGCCCGAGGGCGGTGGTCCCGGTGCGCGCTATGGGCTGGCGACGTGGGTGGATTCGCGGGGTGTTCGCACGCCGCTGCCCGCGCCCCGCTTCGAGCGCGGCGAGGTCGTGCTGGAGGTTCCCGCATCGCTGCTGGAGTCCTCCACGTATCCCGCCGTGCTGGACCCGCTCGTCTCGCCGGAGTCGGAGGTGGGGGAGCCGCTGCCGGGGCCGACGACGGGCGCGCAGCAGGAGCCCCGGGTGGCGTTCGACGGGACGAACTACCTGGTGGTCTGGCAGCACTCGGAGACACCAGACTTCGTCTCCGGTTCCCTGTGGTCCATCCGCGCCGCGAGAGTCTCCCGGACGGGGCAGGTGCTGGACATGGTGGGCTTCGTCGTCTCCAGCGACGTGGCCTCCGCCGAGCGCGATGAGCAGGAGCCCTCGGTGGCATTCAACGGGACGGATTACCTTGTCGCCTGGACGACGGGCTCCATGATTCGCGCGTCGCGCGTCTCGACCTCGGGCGTGGTGCTGGACCCCAACGGCATCACGGTGCTTCACGGTGCTGGAAAGCGGGGCGCGCCGACGGTGGCCTCGGACGGTCAGGGCTTCCTGGTGGTCTGGCGTGACGATGAAATGTATGGCCCGTCCACGGCGGGAATCCACTCCAAGCGGGTGTCGGGCGCGGGGGCGGTGCTGGACAGCACGGCGCTGACCCTCACGACCGGAGCCCTCAGCAAGGCACGGCCCGCGCTCGTCTTCATCCAAGGACGCTACCTGGTGGTCTGGGAGACGTCCTACTCCAGTGCCACCAGCGACTTGATGGGGCGCACCCTCTCTCCTCAGAACACGGTGACGGCGTCCTTCACCGTCACGTCAGCGGCGGGGAATCAGCGTCGACCGGCGCTGGCCAGCTACGGGACGGGAGTGCTGGTCGTCTGGGAGGACCTGCGTGGCGCGCGGCAGGTGTATGGCGTTCGCCTGGCTCCGGATGGAACCCGTCTGGATGTGGCGGACCTGCCCCTGGGGGGAACGTCCCTGGCGTACCCGCTGTGGCTCGCGGCGGCGTTCGACGGAGTCAATGTCCAGGTGGCCTGGACGGAAGAGCGGTCCAGTATCGAGAGCACCCAGGTGAAGGGGTTCCGAGTGAGTCCCGCGGGGACCCGGCTCGATATCGCCTCGGGGGTGGTCCTGGGCAGCGCCACCCAGTTTGTCGGCCCGCCCGCGATGGCCTCGGATGGAGAGCAGGTGCTCCTGACCTGGGCGGACCGCGTGTATGGGATGGCCGATGTTTGTGGCACGCGAGTGGGACGGGATGGCGTCGCGCGGGACGTTCCGCCGCGCATCCTCTCCCTGTCGTTCAACGGCGAGGCGCAGCCCTCGGTGGCCTTCAACGGTGAGGTCTACCTCGTGGTCTGGCGTGACGTGCGCGGGGGCGAGTACAACATCTACGGCGCCCGGGTCGAGCGCTCCGGTAGGGTGCTGGACCCGACGGGCCTGCCCATCGCGCGGAATGCCGGAGCCAAGATCGATCCGGCGGTGGCCGCCAGTGCCACGGAGTTCTTCGTCGTCTGGGCGGACTACCGGGATCGCAATTCCGGGTGGGACATCTTCGGAACCCGGGTGCGCAAGGATGGGGCCGTGGTGGACCCGACGGGAATCCTCCTGAGCGCGCCGAGCACCAACGACGAGATGGATCCTCAGGTGGCCTCGGATGGCCGAGGCTTCCTGGTGGCGTGGACCCGCTACAACTCCATCAGCAACTCCGCGCGCGGGGTGTTCGTGCGGGACGGCGTCGTCGGAGCGCCCATTACCTTCTCCTCGGCTGGGGGCGTACATGACGTGGCGTTCCTGGGGCAGCAGTACCTGGTGACGTGGATGGGGGGATGGAGCGCCATGGGGACTCGGGTGTCGAACACGGGTGAGGTGTTGGATGTCGGAGGGCGCCTCCTCGTCACCAGTCCGGGCAGGATTGCCAGCCTGACGCTCGCGGGGCGCGGGCAGGGAGGCGGGTTGTTGGTGTGGCATGACTCGGTCTCGCAGTCGTTGAACGCCGCGCGCCTGACGGAGGAGGGGGAGGCGCTGGAGCCGGAAGGATTTCGAGTCTCGAGCGGGGTGCCCCTCATGCTCAGAGGTGACAAGGACTTGCGAGTTGCGTTCGATGGAACGAACTACCTGGTGGCGTGGCGCACGCCGACCGAGTTCCATGGTTCGGTGTATGGCAACCGCGTGAGCCAGGCGGGCGCGGTCCTGGATGGCGAGCGCTTCCTCATCGCCGACGACCCCCGGATTCAATACGGCCTGTCGCTTGCCTCGGATGGAGAGGGACAGACGCTGGTGACGTACAACCGTGCCGGGGTGCCGCCCCAGACGGAGCAGGTGAAGATGCGCTTCGTCCACTCGTTCCAGCAGGGGCGTGCGTGCGCGGTTGGCGGGGAGTGTGCCAGTGGCTTCTGTGTGGATGGCGTGTGCTGTGACAGCGCCTGCGGTGGTGGCCTCGCCACGGACTGTCAGGCCTGCGGTGTGGCGAGCGGGGGCGCGGTGGATGGGGCGTGTGGAGCCGTCATCGAGGTGAATCGGACGTGCCGGGCTTCGGCGGGCGTCTGCGACGTGGCCGAGGTGTGTGACGGCATGGCGCTGGAGTGTCCCGAGGACATGCTCTCGGCGGATGGCGCGGCGTGCGACGACGGCAATGCCTGTACGCGAAGTGACTCGTGCCACGCGGGTGCATGCACTGGAGCGGACCCGGTGATGTGCGGCGCGAGCGATGCCTGCCACGCGGAGGGAAGCTGCAATCCGTCCACGGGCGCGTGCTCGAATCCGGAACTCGAGGATGGAAGTGCGTGTGCGGGCGGCGCCTGCGAGTCCGGCGTGTGCGTGCCCACGCCTGATGCGGGCAGTGCTCCGGACGCGGGTACCGAACAGGATGCTGGCGCCCAGGACGCAGGCGCCTCCGACGCGGGAACCACACCTGACGCGGATTCGGGCTCATCGCCTCGGGACTCAGGTACCGAGTCTGATGCCGGTCCTTCTCTCGACGCGGGGGCGAGTGACTCGGACGCCGGCACCGGGTCCGACGCGGGTTCTTCTCTCGACGCGGGCCCGGGGAACTCCGACGCGGGTTCATCACCCGGGGACGCTCCACCTCCGGAGGAGACGATGGGCTGCGGCTGCGGCGTCCCCGCCGGCTCCTCGAACCTGGGCTTGTTGACGCTCCTCGCGGGCGCAGTGCTCCTGCGCGCCGCGCGTCGTCGTCACCGGTGACACGCGGTCTCGCTCTTCGCCCTTCCTGGCCTCACGGTCCGGAAGGGCGGGGTGATTCGCCGTCTGTCGCGGACCTACTTCCGGGCGCTGCGGTACTGCTCCATGTAGGCGCGCGCCTGGGTCAGCTTGGCCTCGACGAACCGGTCATCATCGTCCGGCTCCGGGGGCTTCGTGGGAGGGGCGTTCGTCTCCCCGCCGAAGTCCACCGCCGCCGCCAGGAGGTTTCGCGCGGTGTTGCCGCCGCCGAACATCCGCGCCAGCAAGCCCGTCTCCACGTCCAGCCAGCGAGCAGCCTGGCGCATGACGTCCAGCACCTCGCCCTCCACCGCCTTGGCGGGGCGGCCCGGGCCACTCACGCACGTGCGGGCATAGCTGTGCTCCCGGTCCACGAAGATGCCCAGCACGCGCTCCCGGAAGTCCTGGGACAGCGCCTGCGACATGGCGTCGAGCTGCTCCTCCAGGAAGGGCTGCTCGGACTTGCGGGCCTTGCGTCCGGGGGCGGGGGGCAGGGCCACCTCGGCGGCGTGCCAGCCCGTCTCGGCCAGCCCCTCCGGAGGGGCTTCCACCCACTTCACCTCCGGCACGGGCAGGTCCACCGCCTCGCAGACGCGTTTGAGCGTCTGACGCACGGCGGTGAGGTTTCCTTCGACGTCGGCGATAAAGAGAAGCAGTCGGCGGTGGGACAAATGGGGGTTCCTTTCCTGGCCACCTGAAAGCCCGCGCGACGCACGAGAATTTCCCGCGTCGCTTAAGCCTGCCTGCTCTCCAGCCGACGGAGAGCAGGCATCCAGGGGCCTGGAAGGAGTCTACAGCGGGATGTTCCCGTGCTTTCGCGGCGGGTTCTCCTGCCGCTTGTCTTTCAACATCTCCAGCGCCCGGATGACCTTGGTGCGGGTCTCCTCGGGCCGGATGACCTCGTCGATGTAGCCCAGCTCCGCCGCCTTGAAGGGGTTGGCGAACTTCTCGCGGTAGTCATTCACCAGCTTCGTGCGCTCGGCGGCGGCGTCCTGCGCCTTGAGCAGCTCGTTGCGGAAGATGATGTTGACGGCGCCCTCGGGCCCCATGACGGCGATTTCCGCGGTGGGGTAGGCGTAGTTGATGTCCGCGCGGATGTGCTTGGACGCCATGACGTCGTACGCGCCGCCGTACGCCTTGCGGGTGATGATGGTGATTTTGGGGACGGTGGCCTCGGCGAAGGCGTACAGCAGCTTGGCGCCGTGGGTGATGATGCCGCCCCACTCCTGGTCGGTGCCGGGCAGGAAGCCGGGCACGTCCACGAAGGTGATCAGCGGGATGTTGAAGCAGTCGCAGAAGCGCACGAAGCGCGCGGCCTTCACGCTGGCGTCGATGTCCAGCACGCCGGCGAGGAACGCGGGCTGGTTGGCGACGATGCCCACGCTCTTGCCGTTCATCCGCGCGAAGCCGATGACGATGTTGCGCGCGAAGTGTTCCTGCACCTCGAAGAAGTGCTTGTTGTCGACGACGGCCTTGATGATGTCCTTGATGTCGTAGGGCTTGTTGGGGTTGCTCGGGACAATCGTCTTGAGCGACTCCTCGGCCCGGAACGGGTCGTCGTCACACGGCTGGGCCGGCGGGTCCTCCTGGTTGTTGGAGGGCAGGAAGGAGAGCAGCTCGCGCGTCATGACGATGGCGGCCTGCTCGGTCTCCGCGGCGAAGTGCGCCACGCCGGACTTCTGGTTGTGCGTCAGCGCGCCGCCCAGCGACTCCTTCGACACCTCCTCGTGCGTCACCGTCTTGATGACGTCCGGGCCGGTGATGAACATGTACGAGGTGTCCTTCACCATCATGATGAAGTCCGTAATCGCCGGCGAGTACACCGCGCCGCCCGCGCACGGCCCCATGATGAGCGAAATCTGGGGCACCACGCCGGAGGCCAGGGTGTTGCGCAGGAAGATGTCCGCGTAGCCGGCGAGGCTCTCCACGCCTTCCTGGATGCGCGCGCCGCCGGAGTCGTTCAGACCGATGACGGGCGAGCCCACGCGGGTGGCCATGTCCATGATCTTGCAGATCTTCTGGGCATAGGCGCCGGACAGCGAGCCGCCGAAGACGGTGAAGTCCTGGGCGAACACGAAGACCTGGCGGCCCTCGACGGTGCCGTAGCCGGTGACCACGCCGTCGCCCGGAATCTTCTTGTCGCCCATGCCGAAGTCGGTGGAGCGATGGGTGACGAACTTGTCCAGCTCGGTGAAGGAGCCGGGGTCGAGGAGCAGGTCGATGCGCTCGCGGGCCGTGAGCTTGCCGGCCTCGTGCTGTTTGGCGATGCGGTCGGCACCGCCACCCAGCTCGGCCTGCTTCTCCATCTGCTGGAGGCGTGCGCGGAGGGGGTCCTTCTCGGAGGTCTCGTCCATGGGCCGCCCTCTAGCACGATTGGGCGGCTCGCGCGCTGTCCGGCTTCGGGTCAAGCCGCCCTGCGAGAGGGGTCCCTCTTCACCGGGGGCGTCAGGGCGGGGAGCAGGGCGTCCACTGTTGGCAGGTCCAGGCCGTAGCGCGCCCGAACGTCAACAAGCGGCACCTCCCACAGCTCGCGCCAGGGGGCGCCGAACACGGGCCGCGCCAGGCGCCCCAGCACCCAGCCCCGGGTGAGGGCCTGCATGCGCGCGTCGCGCTCGGAGAAGGCGTAGAGCAGGGTGTTGGCGAGGCCCCCGGTGAGGATGCCCAGCGCGAACGGGCTGCCCAGCTGCGCCAGGCTGAAGGCCTGGACGCCCAGCTCTCCGGCCACGTCAGTGCGAAAGCCGGTGAGCACGTGCCAGATGTCGTGGGACTCCAGCAGGTGGGCCCGGATGTAGTCCTCGTCGGTGTGGGCTTCGCGGTAGGGCAGGGCGGTGGGGTCCAGGCCATTCTGGGCGAGGTGGTCGGCGAAGACGCGGCCGAGGGTGCCTTCGGGCAGCGTGCGCAGCCTGGCGAGTGGCAGCAGGCCGACGCGGGGGCGCTCGATGAAGGCGCGCGCGGTGGTGGGGGATTGCATCAGGCGCTCCACCACGCGGCGCATGGCCATGGGCGGCGCGAGCACGCGGGCCAGGTCGATGATGTCCTGGAGGCGGTGGGGGTCCTGGAGCACTCGAACCATTCTCCAGGCTTCGCGCGCGAGCGTGAGGGGGTTGTGCATGGGGTCCTCCGGGGGATGGGGGACTCGGCCAGGGACCGAGCGGGAGCACGGTAGCCAGCGTTTCGCGGAGCGGGAGCGGGAGCGACGGTGGGGTGCTCGTGGGTGGACATCGCGTGGGCCCGGCAGCGGACACTCAGGAGGCAGACGGGCGAACGAGTCAATCCCGGCACCGTGCGCGCATCGGGTGCGGGATGGAGCTTGAAGGGGAGCAAGGAGGCGACGATGCGCGAGTCACGAGGTGCGTTGAAGTTGGGCTCGCTGCGGGGCATCCCCATCCGCGTCCACTATTCGCTGCTGCTCGTCCTGCCGCTGTTGGCGTACCTGTTCGGCGGCGCGTTCCGGCGGGCGGCGGAGGTGGCCAATGTGCCTCCGGAGCAGCTGATGGGTTCGCCCATCTTGTGGGGGCTGGGCGTGGCGGTGGGGTTGTTCGCGTCCGTCTTCATCCACGAGCTGGCGCACACATTCTACGCGCTGGCGCGGGGCGGGCAGGTGCGCTCGATTACGTTGATGATGGTGGGCGGGGTGTCGGAGCTGTCGGAGGCGCCGCCTCGGCCTCGGGACGAAGCGCTGATGGCGTTGGTGGGGCCGCTGACGAGCCTGGCGCTGGCGGGACTGTTCGGCCTGGCGACGTGGGGGGTGGAGGGGACGACGTCGTTCAACCTCCGGTTCGCGTGCTTCTACCTGGCGAGCCTCAACCTGTTCCTGGGGTTGTTCAACCTGCTGCCGGCGTTCCCGATGGATGGCGGGCGCGTCCTGCGGGCGGTGTTGACAGGGCGGTTGGGGGCGGTGAAGGCGACGCGGGTGGCGTCACTGGTGGGGCGTGGGTTCGCGGTGCTGTTCGCGGTGTGGGGCCTGGTGTCGTTCAATCCGTTCCTGTTCGTCATCGCCTTCTTCATCTTCATGGGGGCGGAGGGCGAGTCGCGGCAGGTGCGGATGAAGGCCTTGCTGGAGCGGGTGTCGGTGTCGGAGTTGATGACGCCGCGCGGGGCGGGGGTGGAGGTGGGGGCGCTGTTGGAGCAGGCGCTCTGGGATTTGCGACGCGAGCGGCAGACGGTGTTGCCGGTGACGGAGGACGGGCGGCCGGTGGGGCTGGTGGACGTGGAGGCGGTGCGCGCGGTGTCGGAGGCGGACCGGATCCATCGCCTGACGCGTGAGGTGATGCGGCCCGTGTTGGTGGTGCGGTTGGACGAGGATGGATGGCGGGCCGTGCGACAGCTGGCGGAGAACTCGGCGCAGTTGCTGGCGGTGGTGGATGCCGAGGGACGGCTGGTGGGGACGCTCGACGTCGATGACGTGCAGCGGGGGATGACGCTGGTGCAGACGCGCGAGGAGCGTGCCGAGCGTGATGCGCGGCGCTGGCGACAGGAGCGGCCGGCGTGACGGAGGGTCGAGCTTCCGAGGTGGTTGTGATTCGGAGGCTCGACGGGCGTGGGGTGGCAGCGCGGCCTGTGGCCTGGTCGATGTCGTTGCCGACCCTCTTGGCGTCCGCGTTGACGGGCAGGCGCTCCGGCGCGCTCGACGCGGGCGCGGCGCAGCTAACGAGGCGCCGCTGTCTCCCATGTCGGCATAATCGTCGCCATGTCCACGTTCCCGCGGCGTCCGGCGCTTCCGGTGCTCATGCTTCTGCTGGCGCCGTGTCTTTCCGCCTGCGGCACCTCCTCGCCCGCGCAGCGTGCGTGGGACGTGGCGGGGGCCAGGGAGGAAGCGGCATGCGAAGCTCCGGACACCGACGAGTGTGTCGTCTTCGCCTGTGATGGCGCGTTGGCTGAGTGTGGGCTCTTCGGGTGTGAAGATGTGGAGTGGGGAGAGGCCTCCCGGACTCTCCCGGAACACGCAGTGGTGCGTGTCAGTGGCGCATTTCGACCTGTGCGGCCTCCAGGCAGGCCGCCGCCGCGCGACTACAGGCGTTCGGGGATTCGCCAGGGTGTGCGGCCTCGGATGGTCTTCCACTTTCGCTACAGCTACGGCTATCTCCCCGCGTTCCCAGACCTGGGTGGCAGCAGGCTGATCAAACACCACCTGTTCCCACAAGAGGAACTGCTGGCGCGTTGGTTCACGCGGCATGGCATCAACATCCATGACTTCACGATGGTGGTGCCTGAGCACCTCCACTTTCGCGTTCACAATCCAGGTGGGCGTGGCGGACCTTGGAATGCGGCCTGGCGGGAGTACATGAATGCGAACCTGCATCGTCGCCGCATTCCGAAGGAGGAGCTGCTCCGCAAGGCCTTCGAGCTGGCATTTCGGTTCGACATCACGGGGCCCATCGTGCCCTACTACGGGCATCCCATTGCTCCACCGGGGCCCCAGCTTTTCACGGACCCTTGAGCCGTGACCCCGAGGTCGGCGACAGCGAATGAAGTACTTCCGAGTCGAGCAGGACCTGTCGTCGCGCTATTCAGGCGAGCTGAATGCCACGCATCGGTGGGGACTCCCGGGTGTGGAGCCGTGTCCGCTGTGTGGTCAGAGCGGCGCCACGCTGGGCCTCGAATATCCTTGCGTCGACCTGTCGAGCCTTCCGCGTGTGGAACTGGAGCGGTTGTCCGACCCGTCTCCTGTTCCCTTGGATGAACTCGAGCGGTTGCGTCAGCTGGTGCGCCCAATGGCTCCCCTGAATGCGGTGCTCGATGCCGGAACGGAGTTCGGCCCGCTGACAGGGACAGGCTCGGGCAGCTTCGGCTCGTTCTTCATGCCCGCGAGCTGGTCCCTGTGCATCCGAGAGGAGGCGCTCGTTCGGCTCCGAGAAGCAGGTGCTCAGGGGCTCCAGGGGAGCGCCGTCTCCGTGCGCTTCAGGACGAAGAGCCCACCGATGCTGCTGAACCTGCAACTGGACGTGCAGGGCCGGTTTCATCCCGATGCTTTGACCTGGGCGCGAAAGCCGCCGTGTCCCCGGTGCGGCATCAGTGATGCGGAGGGACCTCTTCCGGAGCCCATCGTTCTCGACACAGCGACGCTTCCCGAGGATGTGGACCTGTTCCGGTTGGCGGATGCTCCCGGCATCATCATCGCCACGGAGCAGCTCGTGGACGCGGCGACACGGCTGTCGCTGGACGGAGCCGTGTTTCGCGCCGTGGCGGCGCGTTAGCTTCCGTCAGTGCCTCGCGCTACCGCGTCTCGGGCGGCAACAGCGTCCAGTCGAAGACGAAGCGGTGGGCGCCTCCGGGCACGCTGTCCAGCCAGCCCGTGATTCGCTCACTGCGCGAGAGCAGCGGACCCAACTCCGAGCTGACCGCGAAGAGCGCGGCGAGGTTCTCGTCCGCCATCACGTCCGCCAGCGACACCTGCGAAAGCCCCCGCGCGAGCAGCCTCGGGTCCAGCGAGAAGTCCGCCGCGCGCTCCAGCTTCGCCGTCGTCTCCGGCAGCGCCGCCATCGTCGCCTGCGTCACCGTCTCGTCGTTGCCCACCACCAGGTGCTTGCCCTTCTGCCGAACGAGCACGCTTCCCCCCTTCACCGTGAGCGCCCAGCCGTCCTCCAGCGCCTTCGCCCCGGGCAGCGTGCCCAGCGGCGCCAGCGCCTGCTTCACCGCCGCCGCGTCCTTCACCTCCGCCGCCAGCGCCTGCTTCACCGCGAAGAAGCGCGCCTCTTGCGTCCGCAGCGAGCCTCGCACCTGCACGTTGCTCATGTTCACCAACATGTTCCCCGTGAGCTGCTTCGCCACGGCGTCCGCCGAGGCCTGCATCTGCTCCTTGGGACACGTCGCGCAGGCGGCCTGGATGGTCGCGCGCAGCGAGCCCACGGCCTGCTCCAGGCCCGCTGGCGCCACCGCCACGCGCGAGAACAGCAACCCCTCCGGCTTCATCGCGCCATAGGGACTGTTGCTCTTCGCCTGGAAGGGCGGCAGCGGCAGCTTCATCGCCGTGCCATCCACCTTCAGCGCGTTCGCCGCGCCATCCAGCCCCAGCACCGTCTCGCCCGTGGCGAGGAAGGCCACTCCCGTCACCTTGCTCAGTCGCGCGTCCGGAGCGGGCGCCTTGCCCACCAGCCTCACGGACTCCTTCAGCAGCGCGGCGGCACCTGCATCCGTCGCTCCGTAGGCACAGACCTCCTGCCCCTTGAGCGCGTAGCCCATCGCCCCGCCCGCGTCGCGCGTCGTGCTCACCGTCGTCACGCCCTTCGACGTGGCCGGCTTCGCCTCCGCGCCTCCCGCCTCCGCCATGGCCTCCGCCGCCTTCTGCTGGAACACCTTCGCGTCCGCCACGCGCATGCAGGACACACGGCCGTCCACGCGCAGCGACACCGTGGCCGGCCCCGTCACATCCAACCCCACGGCCGTGAGCGTCTCCGGCCGCGTCGGGTCGATGGTGAGGAACGGGTGCAGCTCCGCGCGCCACGCCGAGGGACGCAGCAGCGCGGAATACGTGCCCGCGCGCTCCAGGAATGCGGAGAGCCCCGTCAACGCATCCAGCTTGGGAATGTGGACGACCGTCTGGGCCGACGCGGCGGTGCGAGGAGCAGGAGCAGCCGCCAGCGCGGCGGCGAGGACGAGCGAGGAGAACATGCCCCCGTGAGAGCAGCGCTCCTCCACCCCTGTCAAGACACTCGCGTGCTCACGCGGGCCGGAACGGGGCAGGTCCCTTGGCGAACGGCCAGTGGTGGACGATGGAGCTCCAGGTGAGGCCTCGCGCGACTCGCTTGCTTGCCTGTCGTGAGGTTGCGGAGCACATCGCTATCGTCCGCCCGAGAGTGCTGCCCCGGCGGAGCAGGAGCGCGGAACCCGTCCGCACCTCTGCTCCACCGGTCTCCCTCCCGTCCTCTTCATCGTGCGAAGGCGGGAATGTCTCAGCGTGTTTCGCTACAGCCGGCCGATGTTGGCCCACTCAATCATCCGCTCCGCCAGGTCCTCGGCGTTGCGGCGCAGATGCGCGAGCTGGAGCATCTGGTCATCCGACTCCGCCAGCGTCATGCGCCGCACCAGCAGGTCCGCGAAGCGCACCACCTGCGCGATGCTGATGCAGTCGGCGTCCTCGCCCACTCCCGCGAAGCGCGCGACCTCCGCGTCCACGTCCAGGTGCTCATCCTGCAGCGCCTTCACCAGCGCCGAGCGCGATACCGGCGTCTCGAACTCCTCCGGATTGCGCAGCTGACGACGCCACGGCTGCGATTCCCACCGGACACGCACGGGGTCTCGGAAGACCCTGTTTCGCATCGGCTGAGTGCCCATCATCCCCTGCATGCCGGACCCGGCCGGCGACCAGAAGCTGAGTTCCATCAGTGCCCCCTCTCCACCACGGGGTCTGTCCACGAGCGTGACCGACTTCATCGTCTCCAGCCGTCCCTTCCCGTCCTGCCCACCCACAGCATCCCTATTACGAACGAGCGGCCGAACCTTGATTGGAGCCACGGCGCCAAAGCGTTGCGTTCACACGCCACGCGTGCGTTGACACAGGGCGGTGGGCCCGGGACAGTCCGCGCGCCATGCCGACCTATCCCTCCTCCCCCCGTGAGGCCTTCCACCTGCTGCGCGCACTGTCGGAGGACCTGGCCCACCCTGAGCGGCGCGCCCGGGCCCGGGTGGAGCTGCGCGAACTGGCGGAGCTGTCCCGGGAGCAGCCCGAGTCCGCCCCCCTGCGGCTGGTGACGGTGACGGTGGCGGCGGGAGCGTCCCAGGAGCGTCTGGAGCTGTTCCTCCTGCCCTCCATCTTCGCGCCCGAGTCCTGGGCCTACACCTTCCTGGAGGGACTGCTCAGCGTTCCCCTGGACGAGTACGCCGGCAAGCGACTGGTGGAGGTGGGCGCGGGCTCGGGATGGATTTGCCTCGCGCTGGCCAAGTTCACGAAGCTGGCCCACATCCACGGCGCGGACCTCAACCCGCACTCGCCCGTCGTCGCGCGCTGCAACGCGTGGCTCAACGGTGACGAGTCGCTCGTGTCCCGCCTCTCCTTCGCGGAGAGCGACCTGCTTCGTGGCGTGCCCGCGGAGCCCTCCTGGGACTTCGTGGTGGGCTGCATCCCCCAGGTGCTGCGCACGGAGGAGCTGCCCGGCGAGCTGTCGCAAGCGGATGAACAGGCGCTGTATGACCTCTCCAACTACTGCACGTTGCAGAACGTGTACGAGGACCACTTCGGTCTGGGGCTCATCGCGCGGTTGCTCGACGAGGCGCCGGAGCGACTGGCACCCACGGGCAAGCTGCTGCTCAACCTCGCGGGCCGTCCGGGTCGCCCCATCATCGAGCGCATGTTCACCCGGCGCGGCTTCACCACGCGGGTGCGCGTGGCCCGGCGCGTGAGGCAGGCGGCGGACACGGACATCCGTCCGCTGGTGGCGCTGGAGCAGCGCACCGGACGCGAGTTCGAGTTCTTCATGGAGGCTCGCAGCCCGGAGCCGCTGCGCGCGGCGACAGCGCTGGGCTGGCTCCAGTCCGGGCACGCGGTGTGGCACGAAGTCGCGGTCTGGGAGGCGCATCTGTCGCGCCCGCGCGAGACGCTGGCCCTGCGTCAGTCCCTGCGCGAGCTGGGCATCCCCACGCTCCAGGAGGAGTTGGACCTGGGCGCCGCGTCGCCCGAGCAGCTCGGCTTTGTCTCCGCGCTGTCGCAGCGGCTGGCGAAGGGCCCGCTGTTGCCGTACGCGCACGAGGCCGGTGACGTGTCCTTCCGGGGCCAGGTGGTGCGCTATCTGGATCGCTACTTCGGCCTGAGGCTCGCGGAGCAGGAGCTGTTCGTCGCGCCCGAGCGGGAGCAGGCGGTGTACTCGCTGCTGCTCGCCACGTGCGACGTGGGCGACGAGGTGCTGGTGTCGCGCAACCTGCATCCGCTCTACGCGCGGGCGCTGGAGAAGGCGGGCGTTCGCGCCACGGTGACGCACACGACGCTGGAGGAGATTCGCCGGCTGTTGTCCGCGTTCGACGTGAAGATGGTGCTGCTCACGGTGGAGAAGGGCGAGCGCACCAATCTGTCCGTGCTGCGTGACATCATCGCGGAGGCGGCCAGGCGCGGCATCTGGGTGGTGCTGGACGAGAGCGCCTTCTTCAACATCACCGGAGAGGTGGAGCCGCTCACGCTGTTCGAGTTCCTGGCCCGTGAGCCGTACTCACCCAACCTCGTCGTGCTCTACGGCCTGGTGAAGAACGCGGTGTGGCCCGATTTGGAGCTGACGCTCCTGCTCCCCGTGCCGGAGCCGCTGCGCGCGGACCTGGAGGTGGCGGCGGAGGTGACGTACTCGCGCATCAGCACGCTGGCGCAGTGGTTCTACGAGCGCACGTTCGCGGACCTGCTGTCGTTCCGCATCTCCTTCGCGGAGCCGGAGCCGCCCGGGCCGCGCCGCGTACCGGTGGTGCCGCTGCCGCGCTCCTCCCGCATCAACACGCTGGCGAACTTCCCCGCCTTCGCGCCCAAGGTGTTCCGCGAGGACGACGCGGAGCTGGTGCGGCTGGACTACGGAGAGAATGAAGGCCCGCTGCCGCAGCCGCTGGTGGAGGGCCTCATCGCCGCCGCCGCCGCGCCGCTCGACACCGGGGCGCAGACGGGCCTGTCCGAGGCCGTGGCGGCCTTCCTCCTGGAGACGCGCGCCGCGCGGTACGCGCCCGAGGAGCTGGTCATGGCGCCGGGTGTCTGGCCTCTCATCCACCTCTTCGGGGTGGCCCTGCGCAAGCGCCTGGGCAGGGAGCCTCGAATCTTCGTGGTGACGCCCTGCTACGGCGTGCTGCCGCCCACGTTCGTCTCGGCCGGGTGCCAGGTGGAGCAGGGGACGCTGACGGAGCTGCTCTCGCGCCGAGGCCAGGGCGCCAGTGGCCCCGACGCCGTCGTCATCTCCCAGCCCGCCAACCCCACCGGCGTCTACGTGGCTCGCGAGGAGCTGGTGGCGCTGGCCAACTACGTGGTGGAGCAGCGCTGCCTGCTCGTGTCCGATGAAATCTTCGGGCTGGTCAACCTCACCAGCCCCACGGCGGAGACGGTGCACAGCCCGGTGACGCTGGAGGGCGCGGTGCCGGGCGTGGGCGCGCGCACCGTGGTGCTGGGAGGGCTGTCCAAGGAGTTCGCCGCCGGTGGGCTGCGCGTGGGGTGGCTTGCGGCGCGAGACAGGGCGCTGGCCTCGGCGGTGCGCGACGGCGGCCCGGGCGTGTTGCACCTCATCACCGCGCGCGCGGCGGCGTACCTGTACGCGGCCTATGCGCGCAGCCCGGATGGACAGCTCCTCTATGGCGCGCGGCACCGCTCACTGCGCGGCTTCCTGACGAAGATGCGGCGCGAACTGGCGGAGAAGCGCGAGCTCTTGGCGCAGGCGCTGCCCGGGGATGCGCGCGCGGAGGGAGGCGATGCGGGAGGCCTCTTCCTGGCCCCGCGCATGACGGCCTGGCTGGGACGCGAAATCGACGGCGAGACGCTCACGCCGGAGAACCTGCCGCGCGTCGTCTACGCGCACACGCACGTGGTGCTCAACGGCGGGCCCTGGTGCTCGGACCCCGAGCGCGTGCGCGCCGTGTTCTCCATTCCCAGGGAGAAGCTGGTGAAGGCGTGTGAGCGCTTGAAGGCGTTCGGCACGAAGCTCGTCGCTGGCTCCTGAGTCGCCCGACGCGGACCCTCTGTTCTTTGGTGAACCGGAGGGCCGTTCATGCGGGGACAGAGACCCAGCCCCCTCGCTGGATGGGCTGCGGCCTGTCTTTCCGGCATGGTAGGGAATCCTGGTTTCAGGGCGTTGCTCGGAAACAAGGGCTTCGACTTCACGTCTTCGGGGGGTGTCATGCCCAATCTGCTCGACCTGCCGCGGCAGGCATTGATGGACCTGCGTTCTCGCTTGAGCCACCTGCCGTTGATGT
Source organism: Myxococcus eversor (assembly GCF_010894455.1). GTDB lineage: Bacteria > Myxococcota > Myxococcia > Myxococcales > Myxococcaceae > Myxococcus > Myxococcus eversor. Next base: position 104,968 of record NZ_JAAIXY010000009.1, read on the forward strand.
CCCAGTTGCCGCTGCGCAACATGGTGCCGGACAGCCTGTCGTTGTCGAGCCCCGCGCCGCAGGACTCGGCGCTGGCGGACCCGGCACGGGTGCTGGCGTGGCAGAAGGCGTGCGAGCGCTATGTGAAGCCCGGGCAGGTGGTGATGGACGTGTGCACGGGCACGGGGCTGCGCACCTTCCTGGCGGCGAGCCGACATCCCCGGCGGCTGTACGCGGTGGATGGCTCGCGGCAGTTGGACACCGCGCAGTGGGTGGCGCGGCGCAACGGGTTGGAGAACATCGACTTCGTGCGCTCGCACCCGTGGAACTTCCAGGCCCCGGAGAAGGTGGACGTGCTGCTGCACGACTTGCTGGGCGAGGCCCTCTTCGACGCGGGGCTGGTGCCGAGGATGTTGGATTTGCGCTCCCGGGTGCTGCGGCCTGGCGGGCGCATCCTCCCCAACCGCTTCGAGGTCTTCGTGGAGCCGGTGCAGCTTCGCGACGAGGCGTGCATCCCCTTCATCTGGAGTCAGCGCTTCCCCAGCGTGGACTACAGCTGCTTGCAGACGCTGCGCGAGGCCATGAATCCGTCGTACTTCACGCGCGTCGTGCGCTCGTACGAGGTGGACCACCTGCTGTGCGACCCGGAGCCCGCCTTCGCCTTCGACTTGGAGACGATGGCGACGGATGGGCTGCCGCACCGCGTGCGCTTCGAGCGGCCGGTGGTGGAGGAGGGGCGCGTGGACGGCTTCTGCCTCTTCTACAAGGTGGCCTTCGACGCGGAGCTGTCCTTCACGGTGTCGCCGTTGCGCGGGCAGAACCACGCGGGCATGACGCTCCTGCGCGTGGACTCGCGCGAGTTCGCTCGCTACGAGACACTCAGCTTCGAGCTGGAGCTGGCGGACCCCGCGGATGTGGGCACCTGGCGCTGGCACTTCTGCTGAGGGCCCAGGCAGGCAGTGCTCGGGGGTGGACATCCCACGCGACGCCAGGGCTTCGCCCCGGAGGAGCCGTGGCTAGTTTGCCCCACGGCATGCGCTCCTCTCGTGGGTCCTTCTTCCTGGCGGTCCTGTTGGGCTTCTCCTTCTCCGCGCTGGCACAGGAGGCTTCCGGGCCTCCTCGCACCGTGGCGGGTGTCTGCGGCAGCGCCAACTGGGTGTGCGTGGCCGAGTGCATCGAGCCCGAGTGCGTGGACCGGTGTCTGCGCCAGGGCTGCGAGCAGTCGTTGGACAGGCTCAAGGCCTGCACCTTGAAGGCGGGCTGCGCGCCGGACGACACCCAGTGCCCCGCGCGCACGTGCGGCCCCACGTGTCAGAAAGCCTTCGAGCCCGCGCCGCCCAGTCCGGAGAAGGAGATGAAGGACCCGTGTCAGGGCCAGGCCTCCTCGACGAAAGCCCTGCCCGACAAGTTGGTGGGTGAGTGGCGACTGACGGCCGCCAGCCTGCCCGAAGTCACGGACGGAGGCTTCACGCGAATCGAGGCCCAGCCTCGCGCGGACTATGAGCGCGCGCTGCGAATCACGTCCTCGGGGTGTTTCGTCCTGCGAACCGCGCTGAAGGACGCGACGCTGGGAGAGGGCAACGCGCTGGTCGTCCGCGCCTGGGGCATGGTGGAAGCCCTGGGCGAGCACCACGTGAAGCTGCTGGCCAAGGACGGCCAGGCCGTGGGCCCCGTTTGCGGTGCGAAACGGGTCATCCCCCTGTCGCGCTCGAAGGTGAGGTTCAAGGGCGGCTCGTACCGGTGGGACTTGGAGGAGGGAGAGCTCACGCTGACGCTGGACGACGCGACGAAGCAGACCTTCCAGTTCGAGCGCGAAGAGGGGCCTCCTCCGTAGCGAGGCTCCCTGGCGGGCGAGGGGTCGCCGGCTCCAGGGGCGCGTTACTGAAAGTCCGCGCGCCACGCGGGGGCATCCTGCGCCATCATGACGTGTCCCGGATGGATGGGGCACGGTCTGAGCGCGAGGGGAGGCACGCGATGGCGACACACGAGCGGATGGCGAGCGTCGATGCGCTGTGGTTCCACATGGAGGAGCCCGCGAATCTGATGATGATTACGGCCGTGCTCTTCTTCGAGGGGCGGCTGGACTTCGAGCGGCTGCGCGACCACACCCGCACGCGTCTGGTGGACCGCTACCCGCGCTTCCGGCAGCGCGTGGTGCTGGGACGGCTGGGCGCTCCGCAGTGGGAGGAGGCGCAGGACTTCGACATGGATGCGCACCTGCTGCGTCTCCCCGTGCCCGCGCCTGGCGACCGCGCCGCGCAAGAGGCGCTCGTGAGCGAGTGGATGAGCACGCCGTTGGACCGCTCGCGGCCTCTGTGGCAGTTCCACGTGCTCGAGGGCGCGCAGGGCGGAGACATCCTGCTGGCGCGGCTGCACCACTGCATCTCCGACGGCATCGCCCTGGCGCGCCTGCTGTTGTCTCTCACGGATGGCGAGGCGACGGACACCGAGGCTCCGCGTGAGCGCACGCGGACTCCGTCGAGCGGGCTGGAGCGGTGGATGCGTGGAGCGCGCGCGGTGGCGGGGACGGCGCGGACGGTGCTGCGCAAGGGCGCGGAGCTTGCGGCGGAGCCCATCCTGGCTGGAGACCTGGTGCGACAGGGGGCGCTCAGCGCGGCGGCGCTCGGCAAGCTGATGGTGATTTCACCGGACCCACGCACGCCGCTGCGTGGACCGCTGGGGACGCAGAAGCGCGCGGCGTGGTCTTCGCCCATTCCCCTGGAGCGCGTGAAGGTGCTGGGCCGCGCGCTGGGCGGCACGGTGAACGACGTGCTGCTGGCGGTGCTGACGGGCGCGCTGCGGCGCTACCTGGCGTCCCGGAACGTTCCTCCCGAGGACCTGCATGCGCTCGTCCCGGTGAACCTGCGGCCCCTGGATGAGCCCATCCCTCGTGATTTGGGCAACCGCTTCGGCCTGGTGTTCCTGCGCCTGCCCGTGCACATCGAGGAGCCGCGACGTCGGCTGGCGGAGCTGTCGCGGCGCATGGGCCTGGTGAAGAAGTCTCCGGAGGCGGTGGTGACGTTCGGCGCGCTGGGGTTGCTGGGGTACACGCCGGCACCGGTGGAGCGCGCGGTGGTGGATGCCTTCGGCATGAAGGCCTCGCTGGTGGCGACGAACGTGCCCGGCCCTCGACAGCCGGTGTCGCTGGCGGGGGTGACGCTGCGAGAGCTGACGTTCTGGGTGCCGCAGGCTGGGCACCTCGGGCTGGGCGTGAGCCTCTTCAGCTACGCGGGGCAGGTGACGATGGGCGTGGCCGCGGATGTCCTCCGCGTGCCCGACCCGCATGTGCTCATCCAGAACTTCCACGAGGAGCTGGATGCCCTGCACGAGTCCGCGATTCCGGGCGCGGGCGCGGCGTGAGCCACGGCTACACCAGGCCGTGCTCCTCCAGCTTGTTGTAGAGCGTCCGGCGGCTGATGCCGAGCAGCCGCGCCGCCAGCGTGCGGTTGTCTCCCGCGCGCCGCAGGGCATCGACGAGGGCCTGTCGCTCGGTGTCCTTGCGCTGGGACTCCAGCGTGCGGCCAGAGTCGGTGCCCGCGGGCTGCGCGCTCGCAACCGAGTGGGGCCCGGCCGGAGTGCCCTGGGCGGGCGTGAGGACAGGGGTGGTGAGGCCAGGCTGGCGGGCCAGCTCGCGTGAGACGTCTTCGCCCGTCAGCGTCTGTCCGTCCGAGAGCACCACCAGTCGCTCCAGGAAGTTCTGGAGCTGGCGCACGTTGCCCGGCCAGGGCTGGGCCTGGATTACCGCGAGCCCGTCGGCGGTGAGCGTGAAGGGTGGCTTCCCATTCGTCCTCGCGTGGACGTCCAGGAAGTGTCGGGCCAGGGGTTCGATATCCTCGGGCCGCTCGCGCAGGGCGGGCAGCCACAGCGGCACCACGTTGAGGCGGTAGAAGAGGTCCTCGCGGAAGCGTCCCGCCTTCACCAGGTCCTCGAGCGGCTGGTGCGTGGCGGCCACGAAGCGGACGTCCACCTTCACCGTCTGCGTGCCTCCCAGCCGCTCCAACTCGCGCTCCTGGATGACTCGCAGCAGCTTCACCTGCACGGCGAGGGAGATGTCTCCCACTTCGTCCAGGAACAACGTGCCGCCATGGGCCAGCTCCACCCGGCCGGGCTTGCGCGTGGCGGCGCCGGTGAACGCGCCCTTCTCGTAGCCGAACAGCTCGCTCTCCAGCAACGTGTCAGGGAGCGCGGCGCAGTGCAGCTTCACGAAGGGGCCCGCGTGGCGCGGACTGCCGTCGTGCACCGCCTTCGCCGCCAGCTCCTTGCCCGTGCCGGACTCGCCGCGCAGCAGCACGGTGGCCATGCCCGTGGCCGCCTTCGCCAGCAGCGCCTGGGCCTCCGCCATCTTCCGGCTGCCTCCGACGAAGGCGCTCGGCGTGCGCAGCGGCTCGTTCGCTGCTTCTCCCTGCGCGCGCAGCAGCGCCTTGCGGATGGTGAAGAGAATCTCCTCGCGGTCGAAGGGCTTGAGCACGAAGTCCGCCGCGCCCGCCTTCATCGCCTCCACCGCCAGCGGCACGGTGCCATGCGCGGTGAGCAGGATGACGGGGACGTCGGGCCAGCCCCGAGCCACCTCGGTCAGGAGCTGCATCCCGTCCATGCCCGGCATGCGCACGTCGCTGACGACGACGTCCACGGGCTTGCGCTCCAGCATCGCGAGCGCTTCCTTCCCGTCACGTGCCGCGTGGGTCGTCAGCCCCGCCTGGGACAGCAACGCGCCCAGCACCTTGGCCACCGCCGGGTCGTCGTCCACCAGCAGCACGGTCCCCTTCAACGACTCGCTCACGCGGCTTCTCCTTCAGACCCACTTCCGACCCGCCGGACGTCCATCGGCAGGCTCAGGCGCACCACCGTACCGTGCCCCTCTCGGCTTGTCAGACTCACCGTGCCTCCATGTGCCTCCACCACCCGCCGCACGAAGGCCAGCCCCAGTCCGCTGCCCGCCGCCTTGGTGGTGAAGAAGTCGTCGAAGGCGCGCTCCCGCGTGCGCGCGTCCATGCCTTCACCGGTGTCCTCTACCTCCACCGCCACGGCGAGGCCGTCCCGCAGGGTGCGCACCGTGAGGGTTCCACCCCCGGGCATGGCCTCCACGCCGTTTCGCACCAGGTTCTCCACCGCGTTGGCCAGCAGGTCGGCGTCCCCCGAGCAGGGGGGCAGGTCCGCCTCCAGCGCGCGGACGATGGAGACCTGGCCTGGGCTCGCGAAGGACTGGAGGGAGAGGACTCCTTCCACCAGTCGCCCCAGGTCCACGGGGCGGGGGAGGGGCTCCACGCGCGCGAGCCGCTGGTAGGTGTCCACCACCCGTCCGAGTCGCTCCACCTGCTCCAGCATCAGGTCCAGGAACTCGCCGTGGGTGGCCGAGGACTGGCCTCGGGTGTGTTCTTCCTTGAGGTACTGCGCGGCGCCCTTGAGCGCGGCGATGGGGTTCTTCAGGTCATGCGCCATCTGCGCGGAGAAGCGGCCCAGCGTGGCCAGGCGCTCCATGCGCTCGCTGCGGGTGACGTATGCGGTGACGCCTCGGCGCGTGGCCGCGAGCAGCGCGAAGGTGATGGCGGTGGTGAAGACGACGAGGGCGCCCACCTGCGCGGCGAAGAGGCGGAAGACGGTGAGGTAGGCCAGCACGCCCACGCCGGCCAGGGTGGCCGCGTGCAGCGCCATGCGCGGAGCGCCTTCGCCCAGGTCTCGACCGAAGAGTCCGAAGCGCAGAGACGCCGTGGCCATGACGGGCAGGCCCAGCAGCGTGCCCAGCGTGCCCAGTCGAGGCACCTGTCGCAGGCCCAGCTCCACCGCGAGCTCCGTCAGCAGCAGGGCGACGAGCAGCGTCAGGCCGAGCACGATGAGCCCCGCGCGGGCGCGCTCATCGGGGTGTCGTGCGTCGCGCAGGTGAAGGGCGAGCAGCGCGAAGGCGGCACCGAGGGGCGGGGCCACCAGCACGGTGACGAAGATGCCGAAGCGCAGCGTCAGCAGCCGGGCGGCCAGCGTGGGCGCACCGAGGGCGGCGAGCATCGCCATCGCCAGCGCGCCGAAGACGGCATAGGTGCCGAACATGGCCCAGGCCGAGCGCCGCCGTCGTCCCACGAAGGCGAGGGCGAAGTGCAGGGTGCAGGGCACCGTCATCAGCGCGGCGGCGAAGCCCACCTGCCTCCAGCCCGGCTCACCCGAGCGCTCCAGGCCGAAGCCGGTGAAGTTCCAGGTGGAGAGGGCGATGGACAGCAGGGACAGCGGGAGCGCCAGCGGACTGCGGCCGATGCGCGCCAGCGCCAGTCCCGCGAGCGCGAGCTGGCCGGCACAGGCGATGATGTTGATCCACATCCCGCTCGTCATGGCGTTCCCTGTCGTGCCGGTGTCACGCGCGCCAGCATAGTCCGGGACGACGCTCGGCTCTGAGCGGTCAAGCGTCCTTGCTCCGAGTCGATTCCAGCTTCGTCGCGGGTGTGGGGCCACCCGAGCAGGCCCAGGCAAGCGGCGGCGGCGAGGTCTGCTCCCAGATGGAGTCCGGCACGAGCGTGCGGTGCTCTTCCCTCAAGAGGGGCATGGCTCCAGTTGCTCGCCAGATTTCGCAGGCACTCTTGCTTAGGATGACTGTCATCGTGACTGACGAGAATCCCCTTCGTATCGCGTCCGAACTCGCCCAAGCAGGAAGGACAGCCGGGGCCATCGCTTGTCTGGAGTCCGCGCTGGCTCGCACCCGGTCGAACAAGGAACGGCCAGCCAACGTATCCACTTTGGCCAGAACAGCGGGACTCCACTGCGAGGCATCCGGGAGCCTTTCGCAGGCAGCGCTCTACTACGAAGAAGCAATTGCCAACGCGGAGCCCGAGCCACTCCTGTTGCTCGCCCTGGCGAGCGTCCGTTGGCGGTCCGGTGAAGCAGACCCTGCGCGCTCGTGCCTGGCGCGAGCCGAAGCCCTGGCTCAGTCATCCGCTGATGCTGATGCCTTGAAGATGGTCACCAATCTCCGCGCGGAGTGGGCGAGCGAGGACAATTGAGCAGCTCTCGCATCGAGCGAATCCTCAGGCGGTTGATGACCGCCTTCGGGTAGAGCCCCTTCGCGTCGGGAGCGGTCGGGCTCGCTTCACTGCCCAGGTCTGACGCCGTGAGTTCTCTAGAGCATGCCGAGCCGGCGCGCGTTGGCCGGGTCCACCGCCGCGGCTTCCCAGCGACGGGCGGCCACTTCACGCTCCGACTCGGGTGCGTCCGCGTAGTAGCCGAGCGTGTCGTTCAGCGCGCGGCTCAGCTCCTCGATGGCGGCGAGCCGCACGTCGAGCTCACGGTGTCGCAAGGCGGTGATGAGCCAGTCCGCGCGGCGCCGGCTGCGGTTCTCCATCCACCACGTGGCCCACTGCTTCGGGCTGAGACCCAGCGGCATGCGCGTCACCTCGCGCAGTGCTTCCGCCGCGGCCTGGGCGCACATCTCGTCGTCGCTGCTCGTGAGCTGGATGAGGCCCTCGACGGCCTCGCGGTCATGCAGCGTGCCCAGCGCCCTTGCGGCCAGCGCGCGACGCATCATGTCCTTGCTGCTCAGCTCCTGACGCAGCTCCCGCAGCGCCGAATCCAACCGGGGCAACTGCTTGAGCGCGGCGGCGGCCACGCGCGCGGCGCTGGAGATGTCCGGCTCCAGGTCGAACAGCCCACGCAGCACTCCATCCACCAGCTCCACGTAGGGCAGATTGCCCGCCGTGAGCAGCGCGAAGTAGCGCGTGTCCGGGTCCTGCGAATCCAGCAGCGGCGACAGGGCCTGCGCAGCCGGCCGACCCAGACGCGACATCGCGGCGGGAATCGGTCCCAACTCGTCCGCCTCGGGCAGCTCGACGACGGGCAGCCGGCTCCATGCCGTGGGGCCGGGGAAGTGCTGCGCCAGCACGCGGGCACTGGCCTCGGGCGAGCGCGCCAGTTCCACCATCGCGTTGGAGCGCTGCGCGGCGTCCGGCCCCGTGAGTCGGCGCAGCAGCGGCGCGAAGTCCGGAGGCGGGCGCTCTTCCTGCGACTGCGCGCGCGGCGGCAGCGCGGCGGCGCGACCGATGGTCCCGGAGGTGCCTCGGCCGAAGAAGGGGCCCCAGCCCAGTCCCGCGACGACGGCGGGCGCGGGGACGGGAGCGGACGCGACAGGCACGTCCACGTCGATGGAGATGTCCTCTTCCGGCGCGCGCGGCTCGGTGACGCGCTGCTTGCGGAACAGGATGAGCTCCTGGAAGGCCGAGGACAGGTCCTGGCAGAACAGGATGTAGTCCGACAGCCGGCGCTGGCTCATCGGCTTCTGTCCGCAGTCACCGTAGAGGATGGCCACCAGCCGGCCCTTCACCTCCACCGGGTACAGGAAGACGGTGCGCGGCGTCTGGCGGCCGAACAGCTCCAGGTAGTGCCGCGTGAGCGCGTCCGGAGGCAGCGGGCCCGCGTAGCTGCCTCGCGTCACCGCCACGGTGCGGAAGACGCTGCTCGCGTCGAGCGGCACGGACACCTGGGCCAGTCCCTCGCCCGTCATTCCCTCGCCACGGCCGTCCCAGCCCACCGCCGCGCCACGCATCACCGCGAACGCCGCCACGTAGTCGAACGTGCGCCGGCCGAAGCGCAGCGCCACGTCCATCAGCTTGTCGCGGTCCTTGGTGGACTCCTTCAACGCCGCTCGCGCCTGCGCCAGCGTCCAATCCGGAACCTCCTGCGAGGCGGGCGACACGACAGGCCGGGCTTCCGGCTCGGCTGGACGCGCGCGTGTCGGAGCGGGCGGCGCCTTGTTCGGATTGGGGAAGACGATGAACGCGGGCTCACTCGAGCGCGGCGGTTGCATCGGGACAGGGGGCACGTCCGGGCGCGTTCCCGACAGCGGAGAACCGAAGCGGAGCGTGGGCGGCGGCAGCGCGTCAGCCGCTGACGGCTGCGCGGGAGGACCCGGAGGCCAGACCTGGGGCGCGGTGCCGGGCTGCACGGGCGGCGCCGGGGGCCACACCTGCGGCGCTCCCGTCTGCGCTCCAGTGGGACGCGCGGCGGGCGTCGTCGCGGGGCGGGCTCCAGGCTGTGCGCCATTGGGCGGCGTCGTCGCAGGAGCGGCGGGACGGGACGCGGTGTCGGTGGGGCGCGACGGAAGCTGCGTGACGTCGACCGGACGTGACGCGGGCTGCGCGGTGGGCGGCAGACCTCCGGACGGGGCTCCCTGTGGCGTAGCGGGCGCGGCTCGCGTGGAGGCGGTCTCGGCGGCTCGGGCCGGTGGCGCGACAGAGGGGTGCGCGACGGGCGCGCTCGCCGGAGTACCTCGCGGCGCGACAGCGGGCTGCGCGACGGGCGCGCTCGCCGGAGTGCCTCGCGGCGCGGGCTGTGAGGCGGGCGGCGTGGCGGTGAGGACGGGCGGCTGGGCCGGGCGGGTGTCCGGCCTCGACGGCGTCGACGTCACGATGGGCGGCGGTGGCGGACGCGACGGCGGCTGAGCAGCGGCGGGCGCGGCGGAGCGCTCGGAGGCCGGCATGTTCAGGCGCAGCGGCGCGCGAACGAAGGCGGGCGGCGGCGCGGACGCCGTATCGGGCGGAGGCGGCGGAGGGGGCCGCTGGGGCGCGGCCACCGCATCGGGCGGAGGTGGCGGAGGCGGCCTCTGGGACTCGGGCGGCTCCTTCGGCGCGGGTCGGGCCTCGCTGACCAGGGGCTCCCTCGCCACGGAGCGCGCCAGTCGCTCCACCATCTCCACCGTGAGGGACGACTCATCGGGCGGAGGCGGAGGAGGAGGGGTAATCGGGAGCTGCTTCTCCGGGTCCAGCGCGGCGACAAGCTGGATGAAGCGCGGCGACAGGGGCTGGCGGTAGATGGTGGAGATCCACTCGCGGATCCTCACCTCGGCGGCCACCCACAGCTCCAGCGGCCGGCCCAGCAGGAAGCCGACCTCGTCCAGCTCCTTCTTCGGCACCGGATACGCGCAGGCGACGTGCAGCGTCTGCCCATCCAGCGAGAGCGGCACCACGCTGAGCCGCTCTGCGATTTTCGGGGGGATGAAGGAGGCGACCTCGGCGTTCGGCTCGAAGTCGACCAGGTTCACCGCCCGGAAGCCCGCGACGTCACCGAGCAACGCGAGCACATCCGTCTCGCTCGCGAGGCCCTGCTCCAGCAACACCGTGTCCAGGTGCCCGCCCTGCGCCTGCTGGTGTCGCAACAACTCTCCCGCCTTCTCCTGGGAAAGGAGCATGCGGGAGACGAGGAGTTGAGCGAGGCGGGCGGGCATGTAGGCGCGGCATCTTACGGCCGCGGCCGCAAGGCACAATGAAGCGGTGGGTCAGCTCGGTTGAACGACGAAGGTGGACGTCAGCTTGTCATGGAGCGTCTGTCCACGGCGATCAAACAGCGCCATCCAGAATCCACCGAGGAACAGGACGAAGGAGACGCTGGCGAGCAGCGCCCGCACGATGGCCCGACCCGGAGCGGGAGCCAGTCCGTGCGTGTCCACCAGGCGAAGTCCCAGGAGCAGCCGGCCCAGCGTGCGTCCGTTCCAGAGGAAGGCCGCCACGGCGCAGTACACGAGCGCCAGGATCAGCACCAGGAAAAAGCCCGGCAGCAGCACGGTGTGCAACGCCCGCAACCACGCGACGAAGCCGTCCAGACCCGACAGGCCCGCGGTGGGAGCCTTCATCCCCGTCACCGACGAGGCGAGGGTGATGTACAGCGCCGCCACGCCAGCGATGGCCGCCGTGTCGATGGAGAACGACAGCAGCCGGCGCCACAGCGACGCGGGGCGCGCGCTCACCTCGGTCACCCCCGGCTGGGCCGCGGCACGGACGGCCGACTGCGGACGGGGCTTCTCCGCGCGAGGAGGCGCGCTCGCCGCCATCACCGGGAGCCCGGGCAGGGTGTCCACGGACTCCAGGGGAGGAAGGTTGACGGGGGCCGCGGCGGGGGACTCCATCCGGGGAAGACCGGGGGCGGGTGCCGCCGTCTCCATCCGGGGCAGTCCGGGCGCGGGAGTCGCCGGGGACTCCATCCGAGGCAGGCCGGGCGCCGGGGACTCCATCCGGGGCAGTCCGGGAGCCGGAGCCGCCACACCGGGCCTGGGAGGCGCCGCCTGGGCGCGCATCGGAGGAGGCGTGCCGTACGCGGGCGTCATGGGGGACATGGACTGCTGGGCCGGGGCCGGCGGGGGCGGCAGGTCCGCGGCGAAGGCGCCACCTCCCTGGGCCCACGAGGGCTGGGCGGCGGGCGGGGCCGGCGGAGCGGCACGAGGCGCGACCCCCGGGTGCGCGGCGGGCGCGGGCCGGTGGGCGGGCGTCATGCCCGGAGGCGTGGGCCGCTTGACGCCCGGCTGCTGTTGCGGAGGCGCGACGCGGGGCGCCACGGGCGGCGGGAGCGGGCCGGCGAGCGGTGCCACGGACGGCGGCGCCATGGGCTCGACGAAGTCGTGGTCCTTGAGCGTGGGCGCTTCGTCACGCTCGGCGGCTCGGCGGTCGATGCGGAGGTCGCGGTCCAGCAGGCTCGGCACCGCGGGGACCGCGGGCGGGCGCGCCCTGGCGGTGGCGCAGGCGGGGCACTCTCCGACGGGCGGCAGCATGGCACCGCACTTCATGCACTTGGACAACGGACTCCTCCGGGCTGACAACGGCGATGCCATGAAAAGGCGTTCGCACGCGAGGAGCAAGAAAAGTGGCGAGCCCCCGAGGTCCCTTGGTCGAGGAACCGTCAGGGGCTCGTCAACGCAGGCGCCCACTGTGTCCCCTGGGGGACGGCAAGTGTGGAGCGCCTCACGCTAGGCGTGGACGCGGCGCCGTCCCACGGCTCCGACGATGAGGAGCACGACGATGGCACCTAGCACCGACATGATGATGCCGGAGGGACGCAAATCGAAGAGACGGCCATCCCGCTGGAAGAGGGACCCGACCAGACCGCCCAAGAGCGAACCCACCATGCCCAACAGCGTCGTCGCCAGCAGGCCCATGCTCTGCTTGCCGGGGAGGATGGCGCGAGCGATGAGACCCGCGATGAGGCCGATGATGATGAATGCGATGATCCCCATGAAACCTTCTCCTGTTTGAGGGGACCCGTGAGGTCCCAGACGGGAGAAACGTAGGAATTCAGATCGGCCAGTGGGAACCCACGGGGAATGAGCGCTCGGCTGCCCCCTCGCTAACCAAGCTCACCGTCGAGATGCATCATCACCGCCAGGGCGGCGAGCGCGGCCGTCTCCGTGCGGAGGATGCGCGAGCCCAGCGTGACGGGGCGGGCGCCCAGCGCCTTCAGCGCCTCCACCTCCTCGCGCGCCAGTCCCCCCTCGGGTCCCACCACCAATGCCACCGGCGTGCCAGCGCCCGCCGCGCGGAAGGCCTCGCCCAGGGGCACGGCGGACTCCTCTTCGTCCAGCACCAGCACCACGGTGCCCGGGGCCAGCGCCCTGGCGGCCTCGGTGAGGGTGCGAGGGACGTCCACGGTGGGCACGTCGTCGCGGCGGCACTGGCGCGCGGCCTCCTCCACGATTTTCGTCCACCGCGCGGTGCGCTCCTGGGCGCGGCGCGGCTCCAGCTTCACCACGCTGCGCACGGTGTCCACGGGGAGGAACGCGGCGGCGCCCAGCTCCGTGCCCTTCTGGAGCACCCACTCCAGCTTGTCGCCCTTGGGCAGGCCCTGGAGCACGCTCACCGAGCGGCGCGCGGGGGCCTGGCGCATGTCGCCCAGCCGCACGCGCACGGCTTCCGCGTCCACGCCCGTCACCTGTCCGGCGAAGGCGCGCCCCTTGCCGTCGAAGACCTCCAGTGCGTCGCCCTCGCCCAGCCGCAGGACATGGACGACGTAGTGGCGGCGGTCGCCCGTCAGCGCCACTTCGGCGGGAGCGGGTTCCGGGATGGGCGCGAAGAGGCGGACCACGAGGGCTTCTCCAGCGGGGCCAGGTGGGTGCTTCGCGGCCCCGGGTCAAGGCGGCGACTTCAACAGCAAGCCGTCGTCCAACGCCAGGGCTCGCTGGGCTTTCCAGTTTGAGGCACCATGCGAGAGCCGCGCTGGCGCGGCGAGTCCTCGGGCCCGTCGGGTGTGGGAGGGGACGCACCGAAGTGACGACGGGTGGGCCCGGGAGCGCGAGCCCCGGGCCTGGAATCGGAAGGAAAGGGACTCGCCATCATGGGCGGAAGCGATGAGGTCCTCGTGACGGACCGGGACACCGCGGTGTCCCGCTTCGCGCTGGGCCGCGCCAACGAAGAGCTGGTGCTCGCGGAGAGTTCGCTCCGGGGCGAGCGCCGGGTGGCCTGGGTGCGGCTGGCGTTGATGGCGCTCTTGTCGCTGAGCCAGGGCGCCATCGCCCACATCACGGGCGAGCCGCTGCCGACGCACGACTTCCAGCGGGTGCTGGCCATCGTGCTGTATGGGCTGTTCTCCATCGTCGCGTTGCTCGTGCTGCTCCGCCAGCGGCCCCACCTGCGTCATGCGCGGTGGTTGCCCATCCCCACCACCGTGGCGGACACCAGCTTCTTCGCCTTCATGGGGTGGCATGCGTGGGCGACCACTGGCCAGTTCGATGAGGGGATGCTGGGCGCGAGCATGGGCATGGTGCTGGTCTTCTCCGTGGCGCGCTTCTCGTGGCTGCACGTGTTGCTGTCCACGACGCTGTCGTCGGTGGGCTACGCGCTGGTCGCGGGCCTGACGGGACATGGCACCTGGTCCAGCACCAGCTTCGTCGTCTTCTGCTACGTGACGCTCGGGCTGCTCATCTCGATGACGAACGCGGAGGTGGGCAGCATGTTCCTCCGGCTGCGCCGCCGCGACGGGCTGTCGCGCTTCCTGCCCAAGCAGGTGGTGGAGCGGGTGATGCAGGCGGGGGACACGTCGCTCCAGCCGGTGCAGCGCGAGGTCACCATCCTCTTCAGCGACATCCGCGACTTCACGACGCTGAGCGAGACGCTGCCGCCGCGCGAGGTGCTGGAGTTGCTCGACGAGTACTTCGGACAGATGACCCACATCGTGATGGAGCGAGGGGGCATCGTGAACAAGTTCCTGGGGGACGGGATGCTCGCGTGCTGGGGCGTGCCGGACTCGAGCGAGGACCACGCGGAGCGGGCCATGCACGCGGCGCTGGACATGCGCGAGAAGCTGGGCGAGCTCAACGTGCGGCGCGCGTCGCAGGGACTTCCCCCGCTGCGCATCGGGATTGGACTGCACACCGGCGTGGTGGCGGCGGGCATGCTCGGGGGCGCCGAGCAGCACGAGTACACCGTCATCGGCGACGCGGTGAACCTGGCCTCACGGGTGGAGGGGCTCACCAAGGTGCATGGCGTGGACATCCTCGTCAGCGAGAGCACCTGGCTGCGAGGGGGTGGTGACTTCACCGGCCGGCGGCTGGGTGAGACTCACGTGAAGGGACGCCGCGAGGCGGTGGTGGTGCACGCGCTCCACGGCCACGTGCTGGGCGAGGCCGTCGAGATGCCGACGCTGCCCGCGCGCATCGCCAGCGGTACGTAGCGAGGCGTCGCGGCGCGGGCAGCAGCAGCCACCGCGACGTGAGCCCTCACGCGGTGAGCGTCGCCGGCCGAGGCCCGCCCGCGGTGACGCGCGCGTGCAGGTCGCGCTTCAGGCCCATCCCGAAGAGGACGAGGGTGAGCAGGTAGACGGGCTCGATGAAGAAGAGCAGCGGTCCGCCGAGGGACAGGCCGTGGGTCTTCTTCTCCAGCACGACGTGCGCGCCGACGACGAGCGCGAAGCGCACCACCATGACGGAGACGGCGACGATGGCGACGGTGGGGCCCGGCAGGTGGCCCACGCCCAGCGCGGCGCTCAGCGTGGGGATGAGCGGCAGGCTCATGAGGATGCCCGCCGTCCACTCCAGCGAGACGGCGTAGAGGGCCACGGCGGCCACCAGCACGTGCGCGGCGGACAGCTCCAGCCCTCCCACGGAGAAGCGCACGAGCCCGAGCGGGACGAGCAGGGAGAAGATGAACATGTACGCGCCCAGGAAGTGGACCGCGCGGCTGGCGCGGTTCTCGTGCAGGGGCATCCAGACGCGCAGCTTGTCGGCGAAGCTCATGGGGGGCTTGGGGACGGACGTGCTCAGGCGCGCGCCGGAGCGCCGGCCTGGGGTTGGGGCTTGATGACGTAGTCGCCGAAGAGGACCGCGACGAAGAACAGCGGACCCACCAGCGCGTGGACCAGGTTGGTGAGGAACGACGGGGACTTCTTCTCCCAGACGGCGTGGCCCGCCAACTGGATGAGCCAGCCGAATACGGCGATGGCCACCACGCTCCACATGGGCATCATCCGGCCGAGCGGGAAACAGGCCGCCATGAACGCCACCACGACGAGGCCCAGCTTCACGTCCGCGCGCAGGTACCAGATGGCCGTCAGCGCCAGCGCCACCATGCCCAGCGTCAACACGCCGCCCGGGAGCACGGGGACCGCGACCAGCTTCACCCAGTCCAGCATCGCGATGATGTGCAGCACGATGACGGGGATGGCGACCTTGTGCGTCAGCCGGTTGATGGGGTGCTGGTGCGACGAATAGTAGTCATCGAAGAGGGCGGCGACCTGGGGCTTGAGCATGACGTCCTCCGGACGGGAGCAGGGGAGGTGGAAAGCTAGGTGAAGTCGCGACACGTGTCCTGGCGGCGCACGCCAATCTCCTGGCCGAAGACGCCACGGGTCGGCTGCCCCGCACCCGTCCCGCCGTGCTGGATTCAAGTCCGCTCGGCGCTCTCACGCCAGACGCGCGGCGTCATCCCCGTCCACCGCTTGAAGGCGCGGTCGAAGGTGCTCAGCTCGGAGTAGCCCAGCAGGAAGGCGACCTGGCTGACGCCCAGGTTCGCGTCTCGCAGGTACCGGAAGGCCAGCTCTCGCCGCACCGCGTCGACCTCGTCCTGGAACGACGTGCCCAGCTCGGTGAGGCGGCGCTGGAAGGTGCGAGGGCTGACGTGGAGGCCCTTGGCCACGTCACTGACTTGAGGTGCCCCGTCGCGGAGCGAGGCCCGGATGGTGTCGCGCACGGCCTGGACGAAGCCGGGGGCATCCGGTGGAGACACGGGCGTGGGGGCACTGACGCCGCTGGCGGCGCGCTCCAGCACGGAGAGGAGGGCGGGGTCCGCGCCCACCACGCGCAGGTCGAGCGTGGCCGCGTCCAGCGTGAGGGCGTTGCGCGCACCGCCGAACGTCGGGGTGACGCCGAAGTGCTCCACCAGCGGCGCGACCTCCGGCGGCGCGGAGTGGGCGAAGGCGACGGCGCGTGGCTTCCAGGGGCGCTCGGTGAGCTGGCGGCCTACGTGGATGAACAGGGCGAGGCCGTACTCACTCGCATGTCGTCCGTAGGCGAGGGGCGCTCCGGCGATGCCATAGGCGAAGGTGCCGCCGCCGTCCGCGTCGTCGGTGAAGGACGCGAGCCAGGCGGGCTCCAGCAGCGCCAGGTACCGCGCGAGCGAGCGGAAGGTGTCGCGCACCGTGGGCGAGGCCCGGGCGATGTACTCGACGAGCCCGTAGTTGCCGCGAGGCACGCGCTGGGCGACGTGGAGGCCGAGGAACAGGTCCTGGGAGAACTCCTCCGCGGCGTCCAGGAAGGCGTGCAGCGTGGTGAGCGGGAGGCTGACCTCGGGCAGGGTGCCCGCGTCCTGGGGCAGGCCGAAGCGCTCCACCAGCGGTGTCGGGTCCCTGCCCGTGGCGCGCAGGTAGGCGAGCAGCGGGCCCACGAGCTGGGAGCGGACCTCGTCCGGGGGCTTCGGCGGCGGATGAGAGGGTGGGGGCTCCACGCGGAGGGGACGCTAGCGCGTTCGGCGCGCGGAGCCCAAGCGACGTTCAGCGCGGCTCGAAGGGACCGATGAAGTCCTGTTTGCCGATGCGCACGCCGCTGTGACGGAGGATGTCGTAGGCCGTGGTGACGTGGAAATAGAAGTTCGGCAGGGCGAAGGTGAGCAGGTAGTCGTCACCCTTGAAGTCTTGCTTGTACTCGCCCGCCGTGAGCGTGACGGTGCGCTTCTCGCTGCCCTGGAGCGCGGCGGCGTCGATGCTCTTCAGATACGTCACCGTCTTGGCGATGCGCGCGTGCAGCTCCTCGAAGGTCTTCTCGGTGTCCGGCATGCGCGGGGCGGGCACGCCGCTCAGGCGTTCGGCGGTGGCCTTCGAGGTGTCGCTGGCGCGCTGCACCTGGGCCACGAGGTTGTACATGTCCGGCGCCAGCTTCGCGTCGAGCAGGGTCTGCGGGTCGACGCCGTTCTCCTTCGCGTGCTGGGCCCCCTTCTCGAGCAGGGTGGAGAGGATGTTGAGGGCACGGATGTAGACGGGAATCGACGCCTGGTACATCGAGAGGGCCACGGGAGGCTCCGGGGTGTGTGGGTGGACGGCGGTGCTTCGACGCGCGACTGTCTAACGCGTCCCTCGATTTCGTGCCGCGCTGAGAAGGTGACGCGAGGTGTCGAGGTCCGCGAGGGAGTGAAGTAGCCTCGAGGGAGATGGACAATCTCGCTCACTCGCTCGTTGGGGCCTGGATGGCGGAGGCGGGGCTGAAGCGCTACACGCCGCTGGCCACCGCGACGCTCGTCATCGGCGCCAATCTCCCGGATGTGGATGCCGTCGTCACCTTCGCGGGCTCGGACGCCTCGCTGTACTGGCGTCGAGGCTGGACGCACGGGGTGCTCGCGCTGTCGCTCTGGCCCTTCGTCCTGACGGGGTTGATGTTGCTGTGGGACCGCTTCGTGCGGAGGCGCGGGCATCCGGAGCTGGCGCCCGCGCGCGCCGGGCCGCTGTTGCTCTTGTCCACGGTGTCGGTGCTGAGTCACCCCGCGCTGGACTGGCTCAACACCTATGGTGTGCGGCTGCTGATGCCGTTCGACGGGACGTGGTTCTACGGGGACACGTTGTTCATCGTCGACCCGTGGGTGTGGTTGCTCGCGGGAGCGGCCGTCATCATGGCGGATGCGCGCACGCGCAAGTCGGCCGCGGGGTGGCTGGTGCTGGGCGTGGCCACCACCGCGCTCATCATGTTTCCCGCGTTCGTTCCCTGGCCCGCGAAGGTGCTCTGGGCCGTGGGCGTGGCGGCCATCCTCTGGTTGCGATTGAAGGGCACGCACGTGCTGCCCACCCAGCGCGTGGCCACCGTGTGTGGCGTGGGGCTGGTGCTCTATCTGGGCGCCATCTTCCTGGGCTCGCAGGTGGCCGCGCCGCGTGCGCAAGCGTGGTTGAGGGCCCAGGGACACCCGGTGGAGCGAGTCATCGCGGGGCCGGTGCCCGCGAATCCCTTCGTGAGAGACCTCATCGCGCTGGGGCCGGACCGCTACCACTTCGTGCGCGCGGACTTCCTGCGCGGCGGTGACGCGCACCTGGAAATCAGCGGGCCGACTCTGCCGCGCGAGCCGAACCCGGGCCCTGTCATCCAGGCCGCGCTCGCGGCGCCGCATCTGCGAGGACTCGCCAACTGGCTGCGCCTGCCCAGTTATCAGGTGGCCGAGACGGAGGCGGGGTGGCGCGTCACGATTGATGACGTGCGCTACTCACGCTCGCAGAGCGGTGGACTGGGCTCGGCCGTGGTGGAACTCGACAAGGAGCTGCGCCTGGTCCCGAGGCCATGAGCCCGGGCTCGCGTGGTCGACGCACGCGAGCCCGGGGGCCGGCACCTCAGCGCTTCAGGTCGATGCGAACCCACTCGCCCTGCGTCGCGCCGGGCAGCACGGTGAAGCCGAGGTTGCGATAGGCCGCCTCCACGTCCGCGCGCTGATGCGACAGCACGCCCGCGAGCACCAGGTGGCTCTTCGCCTTGGGCGCGATGAGGGGCGCCAGCTCGATGAGCGTGTTGGCGAGGATGTTGGCCAGCACCAGGTCGAAGGTGCCCTCCACCGCCGTCAGCTCCTTGCCGGACACGTCGATGTCGGGCGTGCCGTTGTCCGCCAGGTTCTCCTGGGCCAGCTCCACCGACGTCGGGTCATTGTCCGTGGCGACGACGCGCCCGGCGCCCAGCTTCTTCGCGGCGATGGCGAGCACGCCCGTGCCGGTGCCCACGTCCAGGACGCTGGCGCCCGGATGGTCGGCCATGAACGCATCCACCGCCGCCAGACACAGCGACGTCGTGGGGTGGTCACCCGTGCCGAAGGCCATCTTCGGCTCAATCACCAGCCGCACCGCCGCGGCGGGGGCGTTGCCCACGTCCCACGGCGGCCCCACCCACAGCCGGCCCACGTGCACGGACTTGATGAGCGACTTCCACTCGTTGCTCCAGTCCTGCTGGGGCTGCTCGTCCAGGGTGAGGCGGGAGGCGGGGTAGGACTCGGACACCTCGTCGCGGGCGGCTTCGGCCGTCTCGCGGTCCTCGAAGTAGGCGATGATGATGTTCTCGCCCGCCTGCGGTGCCTTCACGCCGGGCATGGTGGGAGTCTCCCGGTCTCGTACCTCGAGGCCGAGCGCACCGGACTCGTGGAGGAGGTCCTGTACGGCCTCGGACGCTTCCTCGGGCAACTCCACGGTGAGTGACAGATAGGTCTGGGACATGCGGGCCCTTTTACCGCGCCGTGCGTAGCGTGGGAGCGCCGTGAGATACCTGTTCATCTTGTGGCCCGTGGCCTGGCTGACCGCCTGCTCCGGCCCCGAAGCGCCCGACGCAGCGGTTTGTCGGGATGTCGTCACCCGTCTCTGCCAGACGTCGGCCTGTCCCGGCGTGGCCGAGCAGCTCCCGCCGGGCCTGGACTGTGAGGCGACCCTGCTGGAGCGGACCGGCTGCGGCGCGGAGGAGTTCACCTTCTCCTCGCCCTCGCGGGAGCGCGTCCTGGACTGCCGGGAGCCGCTCATCCGGGTGGGGACCACCACGGAGCGCCCGCCGTCGTGTGAGGACACGCGCCAGTTCCTCGTGGACTGTCCGGACGTGACGGCCTTTTTCAGGGGGGAGGAGCCATGAAGCGGTGGGTGGCGTCGGTGTTGGTGCTGGCGGTGGGGTGCACGCCCATGGACATGGAGCGGCGCACCGAGCGCGGGCCCGTCCTGCGGACCTACCTCCAGGAGTCGCAGTTGGGGGAGCGCATGCCGTTCGCGCGCACGGCGGTGAACTGGCCCCAGCTCACCCTGCGCTTCTCCACGGCGGACATCTGCCGCACGGAGCAGCATGCCGAGTACGCCGAGGACATCATCACCACCCGCTCCGTCCCGGGCGCGGCGGGGGCGGTGAGCTCGGGGGGCGTTCTCACGGCGGTGGGCGGTTTCCTGGTGCTGGGGCGCACGCTCTTCTCCAACTCGCCGGACCGCGATGGCATCGACCGCGAGGGCCACTACGGCGCCTCCAGTCGGAAGGTGGCGACGACGTGGGGTGTGGTGCTGCTGTCGGTGGGTTTGCCCGCGCTGGTGGCGGGCATCGTGCAACTCCACCGGGGCGGCGAGACGAAGGAGACGCGCAAGGCGGATGAGATGCTGGCCCTGCGTGAGGTGCCTTGTCAGCCACAGCCCGCGGACGGAGTGGTGGAGCTGGCGGGCGGCAATGGCCCTCCGCCCGAGCCGCGCGCCACGGTGAATGGGACGCTGGTGCTGAGCGCCGAGGAGGCGCGGAGCCTGAGCTTCAAGGGGCTGCTGTTGGATGGCGCACCTGTGTTGCTCCAGGACGAGGACCTCTCGCGGATGGAGACCTTCCGGACCTGTGCCCAGTTGCTGGCGGCGCCGGTGGACCCGGAGGCGCTGGCTCGTGAGGCCAAGACACATCCGAACCAGCTGCGCACGAAGCGGGAGTTGGTCCGGGCCTGCACGACGCTGCCGGGAGCGCCCGCCGGTCCGTTGCTGGAGGCCATCGACTCCGCGCTGGCGGGGGGCATGGCGCCGGAGGCGAGTCCGACACCGCCGACACCACCGACTCCGCCCACGCCACCGTCAGGTGCCGAGCTCTGACTCGACGTCCATCGTGATGCTCACCGGTCAGAGTCCCAGGCCGTTCCAGCCTTCGGCGTTGTAGACCTTGAACAAGGGCCACCGGCGTGAAGCTCACACTCGTGTAGCCCCTGCGCCTCTCATGATTGGAAGAACGGCGAGCGCCTTCCTATCGGCGCCCGCCAATCCCTCTCACCTCACGGCCCGACGACGGTGAGCACGCTCTTGTCGAAGTCGATGACCTGGCGCGCCACCTCGACGACCTGCTCCGACGTCACCGCGTCGATGTGCTTCGCGTAGTGCAGGAAGTTGTCCAGGTTCAGCCCATAGAGGGTGTCCATGGCCATCATCCCCGCGCGCGCGCCGTTTCGCTGGAGCGCGATTTCGTGCGTGCCGATGAGGTTCTGCTTCGCCCGCGCCAGCTCCTCCGCGGGGATGGGCTCGTCGCGGATGCGCTTGAGCTCCGCGCGAATCCCCTCCAGCGCCGCGTCCACCTTCTCCGGACTCGTGCCCATGTACACCGCGAAGTAGCCCGGCTCGATGCCCTCCACGCCGAAGCTGCTCACGCTGTACGCCATGGAGCGCTTGTCCCGCAGCTCCACGAAGAGCCGCCCGCCCTGACCGGACAGCACGCCGGACAGCGCCTCCAACGCGTGGCGCTCCGGGTCGTTGATGCGCAGCCCCCGGAAGCCCATCACCAGGTGCGACTGCGCCTTGGCCAGCACGCGCTTCTCCTGGCGCGCGGCCTCCGGCGGAGCCTCGGGGAGCACCTTCGGCGCGGCGGCGGCCTTGCCTCGCGAAGTACCGAAGTACTCCCGCGCCAGCGCGAGCACCTCGTCCACCTTCACGTCACCCACCACGGTCAGTGTGAGCTGCGACGGGTCCATGTAGCGCGCGTGGTAGGCGAGCAGCGCCTCGGGCCCCAGGGCCTCCACCGACTCCTTCTCCCCGAGCGTCGGCAGCCGGTACGGATGCGTCTTGAACAACGTCCGGTTGAACAAATCGAACGCGAGACCGGACGGCTTGTCCTCCCGGGTGAGGATGTCCTGGAGCATCAGCGCGCGCTCGCGGGCCACCTCCACCTCGGGGAACGAGGGGTTGGACAGCGTGTCCGCGAACAGCCGGAACGCCGACTCGAAGTGACGCGAGAGGAACTCACCCCGCAGGTTCACCGAGTTGCGTCCGCTCATTCCTCCCATGCTGCCGGCGTAGATGTCGACGAGCTGCGAAATCTCCTCGGCGTCCCGCGTCGGCGTGCCTCGCGTGAGGCTGCGCGCCAGCAGTGTGGTGAGGCCGTTGTCGGCGGACGTCTCGTAGCGCAGGCCGCCCATGAAGGCCGCGCGCATCGCGAACAGCGGCACCGCGGGCTCCACGCGCACCATGATGGTGGCGCCCGAGGGCAGCTTCTCCGTGATGATTTCGCTGGGACCCTTCGTCTTGGCGCCCAGCCGCAGCGAAGGCTCACCCACGGAGACCTTGTTCGCCTTGCGCTCCGGAGGCGCGGCGACGGGCCCGCGCTCCACCCGGTCCAACACCGCGTGGACCTGCTCCTCCGTGAAGCTCGTGCCGTGCGGCAACAGCCCGGTGATGGTGGCGCGGTCGAAGCGCAGGTACTTCTCCGCCGCCGCGCGCAACTGCTCCGGCGTGAGCGAACGGATGCCCTCGTAGTAGCGCGCCTCCGCCTCCAGGCTGCCCATGCCGGACTGGTAGAAGCCCATCTTCCGGGCGATGCCCTGCACCGTCTCGCGCTGGTAGACGGCCTCCGCCTCCAAGAGCGCCTTCGCCGTGGACAGCTCGTCCGCGGACACCGGCGTCACGCGCAGCGTGGCCAGCGCCTTCGAGGACTCCTCCAGCGCCTTCTCCAGATTCCCCGGCTGCAGCGTCATCGACATCGAGAACAGGCCCGGGTCCTGCGGCGTGTAGGAGAACGCGTGGATGTCGTTGACCAGGTTGTGCTTGCGCTTCACCTCGCGCGTCAGGCGGGAGGCGTCACCCTGGCCCACAATCATCGCCAGCACGTCCAGCGCGGGCGTGTCCGGGTGCGAGGCCTGGGGGATGGGGAAGGCCAGGTGCAGCCAGGCCTCCTTCACCTCGTCCGGGCGCAAGAGCACGCGGCGGCCGGTGGGCGCGGGCTCCTGGGGGCGCTTCGCGGCGCCCTCGTACGGACGGCCCCAGTCCCCGCCGAAAATCTCGTCCACCCACCCGCGCAGCTCCGCCTCGCTCAAGTCTCCCGAGACGGCGAGCACCAGGTTCTGGGGCGTGTAGTAGCGGTGGTAGAACTCGAGCACCTTCTCCCGCGTGAAGCTGCGCACGCTCTCCGCCGTGCCCAGGACGGGGAGCCGGTACGGATGCGTCTGGAACACGGTGGAGAACAAGTCGCGAGACGCGCGCCGGGAGGGCGTGTCCTGGCTGCGCTTGATTTCCTCGCACACCACCTCGATTTCGCGCGCCAGCTCGTCGGCGTCGAAGGCGGAGCGGCGCACCGCGTCCCCGAGGATGTCCAGGCCCGTCTTGGCGAACTGGCTGGCGATGACGATGTGGTAGACCGTCTGGTCGTAGGACGTCCAGGCGTTGATTTCGCCGCCATGGGCCTCCACGTCCCGGGCGATTTCGCCGGGGCCGCGTCGCTCGGTGCCCTTGAACAGCATGTGCTCGTGCAGGTGGGCCAGGCCCGCCTGGTCGGGGCGCTCGTCGGCGCTGCCGACCTTGACCCAGACCTGGAATGCCGCGACCTTGGCGGCGTGGTTTTCGTCGAAGACGACGGTGAGCCCGTTGGGTAGCGCGTAGCGGATGGCCATATAGGAGCGTCCGAAGCTGGCACTCGCCCCCCTGGAGGGCAAGGCGAGGTGTGATGTTTCCCCCACTGGCTAACGCCCAGGGGCCCTCACGTCGAGGGGTCCTTGCCGCCTCCCTGTGTCCGGAAGGCGGAACCGACCTCTCTCGTCACGCGTCCCTGGCAGGCAGCGCCGCCGGGCGGTAACCTGCGGATGCCCATGCCGTCACCTCCGGAAGAGGTGGATCCGCTCGCGGACCTGCGCGACAGCCTGGACCTGGAGGACACTGGCGTCCAAGCGGCCCCCCCCGCCCCCACCGCCGCTGCCCCCTCCAGGCCCCAGCCCAAGCCCCCGCCCTCGGCGCCACCGCCCGCTGCTCCACCTCCTCTGCCCCCTCGCCGTCCGGCAGCGTCTCCGGTCTCCGCGCCGGTGGGCACGGGCGCGCCCAGGCCCGCGGCCACCCCGGCCCCCATCGGCGGGGCCCCCGCGTCCTCGGTGTCGAGGGCGGTGCGGGTGCCCGGCAATGACCCCTTCAACGAGGTGGCCGAGCCCCGGATGCCCATGGGGGGCTCGCCGGAGGAGAAGCTGGAGTATTTCCGGACCGTCGTCCGCCAGAAGACGGAGACCCTGGCCCGCGCCCGCACGCTGTACGCGGAGCGCGACGGCGAGGTGAACGGGCTGAAGCAGTCGCTCACCCAGCTTCGCAAGGAGGCGGCGGAGGCGAAGGCGCAGCTCCTGGCGGTGAAGGACTCGCCCGCGAAGCTGGTGCAGACGTCGGAGGCGCTGTCGGGCGCGGAGAAGCGCGCCGCGGAGGCCGAGGCGAAGCTCGCCGCCCTGGAGGCGGAGCTGGCCGCGGTGGAGGCGGACCGCAAGGACCTGTCGCGCGCGCTGGCGGAGGTGGAGTCGGAAGTCCCCCGGCTGTCGGCGGAGCTCCAGGAGGAGCGCGAGTCTCGGGGCGCGGTGGCCGAGGAGTTGGTGGGCGCCAAGGAGGCGCTGTCGCTGGCGCAGGACCGCGTGGCGGAGCTGGCGGCGGAGAAGTCCGAGTCGCAGGGCGCGCTGGAGGCCGTCCAGGAGCAGTACCAGCAAGTCGTCGCGGACGTGGAGCGGCTGGGCGGCGAGCTGGAGGTGATGACGGGCGAGCGGGACTCGCTGGGCCTGCGCGCGGGACAGCTGGAGACGGCGCTCGCGGAGGCGCAGGGCGCGCTGAGCGCGGTGGAGAGCGAGAGCGACTGGTCCAAGAGCTCGCTGGAGGAAGCGCAGGGGCGCGCGCAGACGCTGGAGCAGGAGCGGGACGAGGCGCGCCGTCAGCTCGCGGTGATGGAGGAGGGGCTGCGCGCGCTCCAGGGCCAGACGGCCGAGCTGGAGAAGGCGCTGGCGTTGAAGGACGCCGAGATTGTCGGGCTGCGCGCGGCCCTCACCGCGCGGACCACCGAGGCGGCGGAGCTGCCCGTGCTGCGGCAGGCGCTGGAGGGCCGCACGGCGGAGCTGGCTCGGCTGACGTCGCGCCTGGAGGCGGAAGGCGCGCGCGCGGCGGAGCGGACGCAGGCGCTGGAGGAAGGGCTTTCGCAGGCGGGTGAGAGGGCGGCGGTGGCGGAAGGGGAGGCGGCGGCGCTGAAGGAGGCGCTGGAGGCGCTCGAAGTCGAGCAGGTGGCGCTGCGCGACAGGATGGAGGCGGACGCGGCGGCGCTGGGTGAGGCGGCGCACCAGGCCGAGGCGAAGGTGGGCGAGCTGACGGCGGCGGTGGAGGCCGCGCAGGTCGAGTACGAGGCGCTGAAGAAGCAGCTGGGCGTGGCGGAGATGAAGGCGGCGACGACGGACGCCGAGCGCGTGGGACTGGCCGCGCGCGTGTCCATGCTGGAGACCGCCTCCGGGCAGCGCGAGGCGGAGCTGGCGCGGGTGCAGGGCGTGCTGGCGCAGTCGAAGGAAGAGCTGTCGCTGGAGCGCGTGCGTCGCGAGGCGGCGGAGGCGGAGCGCGCGGACGCGCAGGTGCGGGCGGCGGAAGAAGAGGCGCGCGCGGACGCGCTGGCGGAAGGGAAGGGCGGCACCGAGGCGGAGCTGGCGGAGCTTCGCGATGAACTGGAGGCCACTCGCTCGGAGGCGGACAAGGCGGAGCGGCTCCAGCAGCGCTTGAAGATGCTGGAGGGCGCGCTGGAGGCGGCCAAGGCGGAGGCCAGCAAGGCGGCGCAGGCGGCCCAGGCCGCGCAGGCCAGCAATCAGAAGGAGGCCGAAGCGAAGCTCGCGCAGGTCGAGGCCGCGCAGGCGAGCGCGCTGAAGGATGCCGCCGAGAAGCTGGCGCAGGCCGAGGCCGCGCAGGCGAAGCTCAAGGACCTCGAAGCGAAGCTCTCCCAGGCCGAGGCGACGCAAGCGGGCGCGCTGAAGGATGCCGCGGCGAAGCTGTCGCAGGCCGAGGCAGCGCAAGCGGGGAAGCTCAAGGACCTCGAAGCGAAGCTCTCCCAGACCGAGGCCTCGCACGCGAGCAAGCTCAAGGAGGCCGCGGACAAGCTCGCGAAGGCGGAGGCTGCCCAGGCCGCGAAGGTCAAGGACCTGGAGACAAAGCTCTCCCAGACCGAAGCGACGCAGGCGGGCAAGCTCAAGGACGCGGATGCCGCGCGGTCCGCGACGGAAGCGAAGCTGTCCCAGTCCGAGTCCGCGCAGGCGAGCAAGCTGAAGGACCTGGAGTCCAAGCTCGCGAAGGCGGAGGCCGCGCTGGAGGAGTCGCGCGGCGCGAAGGCGAAGGACGCGGACACGGCTCGCGCGGCGGTAGAGGCGAAGCTGACGCGCGCGGAGTCCTCGCTCAAGGCCGAGCAGGAGGCCCGCGTAGCGGCGGAGGCGAAGCTGTCGAAACTGGAGCAGGCGGGCGGGAAGCCGGCTGCCGCGTCCACCGACTGGGAGGCCGAGCGCGAGGGACTCAAGGCGGATGCCGCGAACCTGAAGCGGAAGCTGATGGCGGCCGAGACGGCGCTCGAAGCGGCGGCTGGCTACAAGGCGAAAATCGCGAAGCTCGAAGCGCAATTGAAGGGCCGGAAGTAAAGGTTTGCCCCTCATGCCGTTCGACGCACCAGTGGACCCGCTCACGGGGATGGCCGCGGCCCGCTTCGGGCTGTACCTGCATTTCCCCTACTGCCTCGCGAAGTGCCCGTACTGCGACTTCGCGGTGGCGGTCGCGAAGCAGGTGCCCGAGGAGCGCTATGCGAGCGCCGTGCTCTCGGAATTGGACGCACGGCTCGCGGTGTCACCCGCGCTGCGCTCGAAGCCGCTGGAGTCCATCTTCCTGGGCGGCGGCACACCCTCGCTGTGGCACCCCCGCTACGTGGCCCGCGTGCTGGAGGGCATCGCCGCGAGGATGACGGTGTCGTCCGGCGTGGAACTCTCGCTGGAGGGCAATCCCGAGCGCGCGGACGCGGAGCGCTTCGCGGGCTATCGAGCGGCGGGGGTGAACCGGCTGTCATTGGGCGTGCAGTCCTTCCAGCCGGAGACGCTCAAGGCGCTCGGGCGCGCGCACGACGCGGCGCAGGTGGAGCTCGCCGTGGAGCTGGCCCGGCGGGCGGGCTTCCCGGTGGTGTCCATGGACTTCATCTACGGCGTGCACGGACAGAGCGTCGCGCAGGTGGAGGAGGACGCGCGGCGGGCGGTGGCGCTCGCGCCGGAGCACCTGTCCACGTATGCGCTGACGGTGGAGCGCGAGGTGCTCGCGGAGGACACGCCCTTGTCCAAGCGCCTCAAGCGCGGCGAGCTGGAGCTGCCCTCCGACGACGACGTGGTGGAGATGGCGCGCGTGGTGCGCGAGGTGTATGGCGCGGCGGGCCTGCGACGCTATGAAGTGTCCAACCACGCACGCGAGGGCTTCAGCTCGCGGCACAACGCGCTCTATTGGACGGGTGGCGAGTACCTGGCGCTGGGCGTGGGCGCCACGGGCATGTTGCTGACGCCCGAGCCCTCGCGCTACGTCAACCTGCGCAGCCCGGAGAAGTACCTGGGCGAGGTGGAGGCGGGCCGCCTGCCAGAGGAGGGGCGGGAGGCGCTGGGGACCCAGGAGCTGTTCGCGGAGCGGCTGGCGATGGGGCTGCGGCTGGTGTCGGGCGTGGACTGGGAAGCGGTGTGTGAGCGGTACGGGCAGTCGGTGGAGGCGCGGCGGGCGGAGGTGGCGAGGCTGGTGGAGCACGGCTTCGCGACGCTTAAGGGGGGACGACTGGCCTTGACGGAAAAGGGCGCGGACGTGCACAGCGCCGTCTGCGCGCGGCTGCTCTAGGCAGCGGCCCGCGCGAGGGACTTCGAGGAGCTTATGAGCAAGTGGATGCTGTGGATGTTCCTGACCCTGCTGACGGGCAGCCCGCTCTTGTCGCTGGGCCTGGTCATCGTCTTCATCTTCGTGGCGGACCGCTTCACGTGGCGGCTGTTGCCCAGCCCGGTGCGGATGTTCAAGCGCTTCCAGCGCGCGGGCGAACTGGCGGGGACCATCCTCACCAACCCCCACGAGCGACGCGCGCGCCACGAGCTGGCGGACATCCGCGTGGAGCAGAAGCGGTACGACGAGGCCGTCGACATCCTCAAGCCCAACCTGGAGGCGGGCGACGAGGACGTGGACACCCTGTACCTGCTCGGCGTGGCGTACCTGGGCGCGAAGGATGCGCGGCGCGGGGAGCTGCTCCTGGACGAGGCGGCGAAGCTGGACCCCGACTTCCGTCAGGGCGCCATCGACCTGGAGCGAGGCCGCTTCCGGCTGAAGCGCGGCGAAGTGAAGGGCGCGATTGAATCACTGGAGCGCTTCTGCGCGACGCGGCTGGGCTCGGTGGAGGGCCGCTACTTGCTGGCGAGCGCGCTGGCGAAGGACGGTCGCTCGGCGGACGCGAAGCGGATGCGAGAGCTGGCGTGGGGCGAGTACGTGGCGGCGCCGGGCTTCCAGCGTCGCCGCGAGCGCCGGTGGGCATGGCTGTCGCGACCTGGTCGACCGCTCACCTACGCGGTGCTGCTCGCGCTGGTGCTGGGGACCGGCGCGGCGGTGGCGAACCAGGTGGGCCTGTTCGCCTCGCGCTCGCACGGCGGCAGTGTCCGCGGCTACGACCGGTATCCGCCCGCGGACACCGAGGCGTACGAGTACCTGGAGTAGCGCGGGTGGCCCGGTGCCCGCTCTG
Organism: Myxococcus eversor; assembly: GCF_010894455.1. Lineage (GTDB taxonomy): Bacteria > Myxococcota > Myxococcia > Myxococcales > Myxococcaceae > Myxococcus > Myxococcus eversor. The sequence goes on from NZ_JAAIXY010000009.1 coordinate 133,607, forward strand.
GGTGAATCCAGACCACGCCGCCGGGCTCCTTCCCGCTGTTCAAAGCGCTCGGTGAAAGAGCGTAGGCTTCGAGCGCCCCCTCTTCTCGTGTCCACCGACAGCCGAGGCCCGCTCCATGTTTCCCACCCCGTCGCAGGTGCTTCGCCAGCGCGAGGGATTGCTCGCCGACACGCCCTTCCCCCTGCTGCTCCAGGCGCTGATGGTGGAGGAGCGCACGTGCACGCTGGAGCTGAAGGTGCGGCAGCGTGAGAAGCGCATCGTCTTCGAGGAAGGCTCGCCGGTGGCGTGCCAGTCCAACCTGCTGCACGAGACGCTCGGCAAATATCTGGTGGAGAAGGGCCGGCTGACCGAGGCCGACTACCAGAAGTCGCTGGGGGAGAGCGTGTCCACGGGCATGCAGATGGGCGGGCTCCTGGTGCAGAAGGGGCTCATCAGCCCCTTCGATTTGTACAAGCAGCTCCAGGCGAACCTGGCCCACAAGCTGCTCGATTGCTTCCGATGGGTGGATGCGAAGTACCGCCTCATCGCGGACGCGGAGACGCCGGACGCAAGCGTCCGCACCAACCCCGCACAGCTCATCCTGACGGGCGTGGAAGGGGTGATGCCCTTCGACGCGGTGGCCACCCACTTCACCTTCACGGACGAGCGCAGATTCGGGCAGATGCCCGGCGTGGAGTCCGGCCCCAAGCTGTCGTCCAAGGACGCGCGGCTGCTGCAACAGCTCCGGCAGCGCCCCACCTTCAACGAGCTCCAGGAGCGCACGGGCTTCGACACGGAGACGGTGCTGCGGCGGCTCTACGCGCTGTGCCTCCTGGGCGTGGCGGGCTTCGTGGAGGACGTGGACACGAAGGCGGCGGAGCTGGCCTCGCGCGTGGTGCCGGTGCCCGTGGCGCCGCCCCCGGAGCCCGTGGCCCCGGAGCCGGTGGCCGCGCGGGGCACGCCGTTCTCCGACGAGGACGTGGCCACGCGAGACGCCCTGGTGACGGCCTTCCTCGCGCACCGGAGCAAGGACCCGTTCGCCCTGCTGGAGGTCCCCGAGGACGTGCAGCCCCTGCCGCTGCGCCGGGCCTTCCTCGCGTGGGCGGAGCGCTACTCGCCCTTGCGCTTCCAGACACCCGAGCTGAAGGAGAAGGCGGAGGCGCTGCTGGCGGCGTACGCGAAGGCCTACGGCGTGCTGTCGGACGCGGAGCAGAATCTCTTGTGGCGCAAGCGCCGCGCGGCGCACCGGGAGAAGGAGCGGGCCAGCACGGGCCGTCCCACCACCGCCGAGCAGTTCCGCATCCGCACCGACCTGCTGGATGCGACCACCCAGTTCGACGAAGCCCGGCGCAGGCTCGTCGCGAAGAACTACGCGGGCGCCTTCGAGTACTTCGAATACGCCTGCGACATCGAGCCCAAGCCGCTGCATCACGCCTGGCGCGCGTGGGCCCGCTACCTCATGAAGCCAGAGGCCCACGGTCGCCTGGCGCTCCAGGAGCTGCAGGAAGTCGTCCGTCAGGAGCCGGGCCTGGAGGAAGGCTGGGGGTTTCTGGGCGAGGTGGCCCAGGGCGAGAGCCAGTGGGCCCTGGCGGACGAGTCCTTCCGCAAGGCGTTCAAGCTCAACCCCAAGAACCGCCACTACGTGGAGCTCATCCAGGAGATTGCCCGGCGCCGCTGAACCCAAGGCCCGGGGCTCGCTCCTCTGCCTGCCTTGATCCGCATGGCTCCGCGCGTCACTTGCTTTTGCAACTCCTGAGAGTTTCCGGGGGCGCCCCATCGGTCATCTGGCCGGTGGAGTCTTTCACGCGCGGATTTTTTCCCTGGGAGAGGGATGCTGGGTACAGACAACGGGGAATCGCGAGATTTTCGTCCCAGCGCGGGAAACATTAGGACCCTGATTCGCGAGATCAGATTGTCAGTGTAACTTTGGGTGCTCGGGGCGTGGAATCCCCTGGCGCCAATTCACGAGGCTGGATGCGCTCCCTCACCACAGCGACCCAATCAGGCCAGGCCGCGGTGGAGTCCGCCATCGTCCTGCCGCTCTTCGTGTTCCTCATCCTGGGCACGCTGCAGCTCGGGCTGATGCACCAGGCGCGGCTGTTGACGAAGTACGCCGCGTACAAGGCGGTCCGGGCCGGCTCGCTCCACAACGCCAAGGTGGAGACGATGGAGGCCGCCGCGCTCGCGGTGCTGCTGCCCATCCTCAGCAGCCGCGCGGGTGGCGCGGGCGGCATCGAGTACACCCGCCCGGTGGGCAGCGCGCAGGACTTCGAGACCAAGTTCAACGAGCTGAAGAGCAACGAGATGCCCGGGGTGAACCTCAAGTACGCCGAGGTCACCGTCTGCGGGCCGACGCAGGAGGAGGTCTCCGGCAGCGGGGAGTTCGACTTCGACGACCCGGCGAACATCCACCCGGACGGCTGGAAGGAGAACCACCGCACCAAGCTGCGCATCCAGCTCACGCTCAACTACCGGCTGCTGATTCCCTTCGCGGACTGGGTCATCTACCAGGCCGCGCGTGGCCGGGAGATGCCCATGCTGATGCGCATGGGGAAGGTGAAGGCGGAGGAGCAGTCCAAGGTGTCCACCCGCAAGTTCGGGGGCGCCGCCACAGGCGAGGGCCCCTACGAGAGCGCCGCCGGGCAGGGCATCTACATCATGCCCATCCGCGCCACGTACACCATGCGGATGCAGTCCAATCTCTATCTCGGCGCCAACGCCCTGCCCGCGAGCAACGCATGCATGTTCCCGTTCTCCTACTGAGCCGGACGCGCCGCCGCATCCAGCGAGGCCAGGCCATCGTCCTGGGCTCGCTGTCGTTCCTGGTGCTGGCGCTGATGGTGACGCTGAGCTTCAACCTGAGCCACGCGCTGCGCCAGAAGATGAGCCTGCAGCAGCACAGCGACACCCTGTCGTTCTCCATGGCCGTCCTGGAGGCGCGCGCGCTCAACTACTACGCGGTGAGCAACCGGGCCATCGCCACCTCCTACGTGGCGATGAACAGCCTCCACGCGTACATGTCCGCCGCCAGCCTCACCGGGCAGATCATGCGGGCCTCCTCCAAGAACTTCACCATCATCGCCGTGCAGGAGATGGTGCTGTGCATCGCCTGCGAGTTCATGTGCGACCACTGCGAGCACGCGGTGGAGGCGTTTCAAATCTCCAGCGACTTCAGCGACTCGGGGGACGACTACGACGACAAGGTCTCCGCCTTCGAGTCGAACTTCAACACCGCCATGGAGGGCCTGGACCTGATGGTGGACAACATCCACAAGGCCCAGAGCTCCGTGCATGAGCAGACGCTGAAGGCGGTGAAGGACGGCAAGAGCCACGGTCTGGGCCAGCTCAAGGACTACACCGCGCCCAACGCGAGCGAGTTGAACTCGTCGGTGGGCTCCATCAACGCCAACGAGTTCAACTGCGCCGTGGATGGCATGGAGTGCCAGGGCAGCGAGGCGAACACCTCTCCGGAGGCCCGCGCGCGGGTGATGACTGAGATTGCCAACGCGACGCGCTCCGGCTGGCCGGCGACCCGCAAGAGCCCGGGTGGGATGTCCATGAACATGCCCAAGTACCTCAACTCCCAGTTCTTCCAGGAGCTGGAGGACATCCCCGGGGAGGGCACGAAAATCATCTCCGGCACCAAGGGCACCGCGAAGACGGTGAACAGCAAGGGCCAGCTCACCTCGGGAGGCCGGAGCGGCGGCAACGACGGCGCCATGATTGCCGCGCAGGACGAGGGCCGCATCTTCCACCAGTGGAAGGACGGCCTCATGACGAACAGCTTCAAGTCGGAGGTCTGGAGCGACGACGGCGGCGGCGGCCACGAGAATGACGGCGCGCACTCCGGCCAGCACCGGTTCGAGGGCGTCAATGTCCGCGCGCTCACCGGCTGCGCGGGCTCCGGCAACTGCTTCATGAAGTTCCGCGCCAACCCGGACCCGGACCGCGACTGGGGTCAGCCGCGCGTCTACAGCTACGTGTCCATGCCCTTCCGCGTGGGTGACACCAAGCGGGCGCCCTGGGAGCTGAACTCGTCGGCGCAGGTGAAGCTCACCCACGGTCAGCAGGGGGATGGCACCCTCACCGTCGCGGCGACGGAGGGCATGGCCATGTCCAAGTCGCTCGTCTACTACCACCGCTTCGGCGAGGACGGCTGGAAGGAAGCCCCCAACCTCTTCGCGCCGTACTGGCGCGCCAAGCTGCACCCCTTCACCAAGGGGGACGCGCAATCGGTGTTGGATGCCGCGGGCAACTCGGAGGCGGCGCAGATGTCGCAGGTCGAGGGGGTGGCGCTGTGAAGACTTCCGGACATCGAGCCGCCAGGGGCGCCGCCGCCGTGGAGACGGCGCTGTGCATGTTGGTCATCATCCCGGTGTTCATGTACGCGCTCTTCCTGGATGACCTGCTGAGGCACACGCTGGACTCGCAGGAGACGGCCCTGTCCACTGTCTGGGATTACGCCGTGCAGGACTATCCGACCAAGCCGAAGAACCCTCCCCCCGAGGGCGGCGCGGAGGAGCCCTTCTACGGCTTCAATGGCGCGCAGTACTACGCGCGGCTCCAGTACTGCGACCACGAGTCGGGCCTGGACAGCTTCGGTCCCGGCAAGGGCCCCGAGTGCGAGAATGACGAGGGCCACCACGCGGAGGTGTCCGCGCATGCGTGCTGGCTCAACCCGGGAGCGCAGCAGGTGCAGTGCACGCTGAACCAGGCGGACCCCAATGGCGGTGGTGGTGGCGGTCCCGCGGGCGCGTACAACGTGGACCTGCACCAGTCGTACATGGACCAGTTCGGCAAGGGCGGCGTCATCCGCTGCTCGGCGCGCCTGGGCGTGCAGAACTACCTGTTGCCCAAGTCCTTCCTCCAGGACTTCAGCCAGGTGGGCCTGGCGCGGCAGACGAAGAAGCGCGGTGCCGGCATCCACACCAACGCGCAGGGGGGCGACTTGCAGGACGACCCGCGCGGGCTCGAGGGCGACGTCTACCTCTTGCCCTGGGAGCGCATCGCCATCGTCACGGACACGTGGGCGCTCACCAAGGTGGCGAACACGGAGCCGGGGAAGGCGGACGGCGACGAGGAGGGCCTCTACGTGCGCCTGGCGCAGATCTACAAGAACGAGGACAACTCCGGGTACACCCAGATGACCTCGGCCGCCGAGGCGTTTGTCAGCGCGGCCACGCAGGAGGTGCTCAGCAGCGACATCCGCCTGGACGACATGCCGCCCGGCGATGACCCGCGCGAGCCCAGCCTCTCGGTCAAACCCTTCCCGTCGAGCGGTGGGCCGGTGCAGCAACTGCAGCAGAACGGCGGGAGCGCCAGCTACTTCAACAGCGAGTGGAAGGACTGGGACAAGGACAACAACGAGGCCACGCACAACGCCCGAGGGAACAACTACCTGGGCTGTGCCCAGGCGGAGCAGTGCTGATGCCTCGTGCCTCGAGCCTGGTCATCCGCGTGCCCGCGTTGCTGTTCTCCGTGGCCGTGGTGGGCTCGTTGATTGGCTTTGCCTGGGAGGGCGCCGTCTACGGACGGCGCGACGTCACGGAGGAGTGGTCTCCTCCGCCTTCGCTCGATGACGCGCCTCCCACGAAGCCCTCGGGGAGCCGCTCGCCCGCGGAGGAAGCGGCGCTGAAGCGCGCGCTGGTGCACTTCCCGGCGTATCCCAAGGCGAGCCGCGCGGAGCTGCTCGCCGTGGACTACCTGGGCCCCGACGTGCCCATCGCCGTGGCGTGGTTCTCCACGACGGACACGCCGGAGCAGGTGCTGTCCCACTACCGGCAGGTGCTGTTGGACAACGGGCTGCCGGTGCTCGGGGAGCGCCATGGGGAGAACGGGGGCTGGGTGGGGTACTGGAGCCCGGCCACGGAGGAGATGCGGCTGGTCTCCGTGCTGGCGCAGGGTGGAGAGACGCTGGGCTTCGTGTCGGCGGGGCAGGTGGCGCCGCTGTTGAAGCGGGCCTCGCGCGTGCCGCCGTGGATTCCGCTGCCGCCCGAGCTGAGCGAGCCGGTGACGCTCTCGTTCGCGCTGGAGGGAGCCTCGCACCACGTCGTCTCCGGCCAGCTTCCGGAGGCGGCTCCCTCCGCCGTTGGTGAGCGGTACCGGGCCCTGCTGGTGGAGAAGGGCTGGGACGTGGGGGCGGTGGAGCCGGTGGATGCGAATGGCATCGCGTTCGAGTTGATGAAGGGCACCACGCTGGGACGGGCCACCTTGCGCACGCGGGCGGAGGAGCACGGCGTCGAGCTTCAGCTCTCGCTGCTCCAGCGAGGGGCGGCGCCGTGAATGACGACAGGAAGGATGCGGCGATGGCGAAGTCACCCCGGAGGCTGGGGCTTGCTCGGGTGCGCGGTCAGTCGATGGTGGAGTACGCCGTCGTCACGGCGGCGCTGATGGGCTTCACGGTGATGGGCTGGCCGTTCCTGGTGCAGTTGCTCAACGCGCTCCAGCGGTACTTCGGCTCCATCTACTACGTCATCCAGTCCCCGATTCCGTAGGGGCGCAGGACGGCTCCCGGCGAAGCCGGGACCGCGGGCCCCGTGAGCAGGTTCGTGCGGGTTTCCGCACGTGAGCACCGGGCCCGTGTTTCCTCGTAGGTGTTTTCCTTTAGACATCCTGTTGTTTGTTCCGGCGCGTGAGCCGCACGCCTGACTGCTCCACGTGCGAGCGGGCTCTCGTGCGGGCCCGCGCGCCTCCTGGGGGTGTCTGGTGTCTGTCATCTCTACATGTCGTGGGTTTCCGCCATGGGCCGTGGCTGTATTTGTTTGATGTCCGTGAGGGCAGGCAGCCAGGTGTGGCTTTGTGGCGAAGGCAACGCCTTGCCGGGAATGTTTGCCATTCGTGTGTACGGGGCAACATTGCGGGTTTGGAATGGAAGTTTTGAGTCCCGGGGATTTTGAGGGTCTCCATGTGGGCGTGGTAGTGATTGGTGTATGCGATGTCGCCTCTGCTTCCACCTCGCAAGGGCCCAGTCAGGACAGGTCGCGGTGGAGACCGCGATTGTCCTGCCGCTCTTCGTCTTCCTCATCCTGGGCATCCTGCAGTTGGGGCTGATGCACCAGGCCCGGCTGCTGACGAAGTACGCCGCCTACAAAGCGGTGCGGGCCGGCTCCATCCACAACGCGAGCGTGAAGGAGATGGAGAAGGCGGCGGTCGCCGTACTCCTGCCGGTGCTGGCCAAGCGCTCCTCCGGGTCAGACGGCATCGAGTACGTCCGCCCGGTGAGCAGCGGGCAGGAATTCACAACGAAGTGGAATGAGATGATGGGCAACGAGATGGGGGACACGGACTTGAAGTACGCCGAGGTCACCATCTGCGGGCCGACGAAGAAGGAGGTGGGAGGCAGCGGCGGTGAGCTGGACTTCGATGACCCGGACAACGCGGCTTCCGAGGACTGGAAGGGGAGCCATCGCACCAAGCTGCGTGTGCAGGTGACGTTCAACTACCGGCTCATCATCCCGTTCGCGGACTGGGTCATCTTCCAGTCCACGCGTGCTCGCGACCTGCCGATGTTGATGCGGATGAAGGTGCGCGACGAAGACCGCAGAGCGGAAGCTCCCCGCAGATTCGGCAGTGCCTCCACGGGCGAAGGTCCGTATGACGCCGCCGCCTCCAAGCGCATCTACATCGCGCCCATCCGCGCCACGTACACCATGCGGATGCAGTCGAATCTCTATCTCAACACCGACGACCTACCTGAGAGCAACGAATGTCTCCTCCCGTTCTCCTACAAGAAATCGCCTTGAGGCGTCGGTTCGCTCGCCGCTCCCAGCGGGGCCAGGCCATTGTCCTGGGCTCGTTGTCCTTCCTGGTGCTCGCGCTGATGGTGACGCTGAGCTTCAACCTGAGCCACGCGCTGCGCCGGAAGATGACCCTCCAGCAGCACGGCGATGCCATGTCGTTCTCCATGGGGGTGTTGGAGGCACGCGCGCTCAACTACTACGCGGTCACCAACCGGGCCATCGCGGGCTCCTACGTGGCGATGAACAGCCTGCACGCGTACATGGCGGCGGCGACCATCACCGGTGAGATGCTGCGGTCAGGGGAGACGAACTTCACACAAATCGCCGTCACGGAAGGACTCAGGTGCGTCGCTTGCCGGGGGATGTGCTCTTGTTGCAAGCACGCGATTGAAGCCGGGAAGGTCGCGAGCAAGTTCGGGAAGACCGCCAAGATGTATGACCGGGATGTGAGGGGCCTGGAGGGGAACTTCAGGACCGCCATGCAGGGGCTGGACCTCATGGTGGACAACGTCCACACCTCGCAACGGGGCGTCCACGACAAGACCGTGCAGGCGGTGAAGGACGGTTCGAGCCATGGCCTGTCCCAACTCAAGAGCGAGGCCGCGCCTGAAGTGAGCGACTTGTCTTCGGGAGTGGGGGCGCTCAATGCCAACGAGTTCAACTGCGCCGTGGATGGGATGCAGTGCCAGGGCAGTGTGGCGAACTCCGCACCCGAGGCCCGTGCACGTGTCATGACGGAGATTGGCAATGCGAGTCGTTCGGGGTGGCCCGCGAACCGCAACGGCAGCGGGATGCCTCCGAAGCAACTTCACCCTCAATTCCTCAAGGAGTTCATGGACATCCCCGGCAACAAGGGGACGTATTCCATCCTGGGACACAAAGGCTCGTCCAAGACGGTGCAGAGCAAGAGCAAGATCTATGAAGGCGGGCAGAAGGGCGGCAACCAGGGGTCCACCGTGGCCGCCACGGAGTCGGGGAGGCTCGCGCAGCTGACGTGGGAGGACGCCATCCCCCCGATTCCCTCGGGCTACGAGGCCTTCATCTGGAGCGACTCCAACGGTGGGAGGCACTCGGTCAATGGGGCGCACCAGGGCCAGCACCGCTTCGAGGGCACCAATGCGAAGGCGCTCACGGCGTGCGCGGGCTCGGGCAACTGCTTCATGAAGTACCGCGCCAACCCGGATGCCGGACGGGACTGGGGCCAGCCGCGCGTCTACAGCTACTACACGATGAAGCTGAACGTGGGGGACCCGAAGAAGGCTCCGTGGGAGCTCAACAACTCCCGGAGCGTGAAGTTCGAACACGGCGCCCAGGGCTCCGGGAGCCTGACGTTGTCCGCCGCCGATGGCATGAGCCTGTCGAAGTCCCTGGTCTACTACCACCGCTTCAAGCAGGGCGGCTGGTCCGAGCCCCCCAACCTCTTCGCACCCTACTGGCGCGTGAAGCTGCATCCCTTCAAGCCCGATGAGGCGAAGAAGGTGCTGGAGGAAGCGGGCAACTCCGACGCGGCCACCATCGCCGAGGCACCGGGGGTGTCACTGTGAAAGCCATGCGGAAAGCTGGGACGCGAGTTGCTCGGGGCGCCGCCGCGGTGGAGATGGCGCTGTGCATGCTCGTCATCATCCCCGTGTTCATGTACGCCATCTTCCTGGACGACCTCTTGCGCCACATGCTGGACGCGCAGGAGACCGTGGTGTCCACCGTCTGGGATTATGCGGTGTCTGACTACGCGGCCAAGCCGAAGGGCGGCGAATCCTTCGCGGGCTTCGGTCAGACCCAGGGGCTCTCAAGGCAGATGTTCTGCGACCATGAGTCGGGCCTGGACAGCTACGAGTCCCCCGCGCCCGAATGTGAAGATGACGAGAGCCACCACCAGGAAGTGGTGGCGCATGCCTGCTGGCTGAACCCGGGTGCCAAGCAGGTGTATTGCTCCGTGGACCAGAACGCCGTTGGGAGCTACGGCGTCACGTTGCACAGCTCCTACATGGGGCAGTTCAACAAAGGGGGGCTCATCCGCTGCTCCGCTCGGATTGGCGTCCAGAACTACCTGCTCCAGAAGACGTTCTATTCGCAGTTCAGCGATGTCGACCTGGCGAAGGAGAAACAGGAAGGAGGAATCCACAACAACGCCAAGGGAGGCTCGGACTCGAACACCTATCTACTCCCCTGGGAGTACGTCGCCCTGGTGACGGACACGTGGGCCCTCACGAAGAGCCAGAGTTTCGAGCCCGGCGAGGAACAGAAGGAAGAGGGCGACCTCTACGCACGCGTGGCCCAGGTCTACACGAACGGCGAGAACTCCGGGTACACGCAGATGCAGACCGCAGCCCAGACGCTCGTCACGCAGGCCATCAGCAACAAGCTGCTGTCTCCCACGCTCGCGCTTGCCGGAGCCAAGCCTGGCGACGACCCGACCCGCGTCAGCATGTCCATCAAGCCCCAGAACGGCGGCGCGCCGACCCAGCGAATCGACCAGGGCCAGGGCAGCGGCACCTACTTCAACAACGAGTGGCGCGACTGGGAAGCGAACAACAACGAGAAGACGCAGCAGAAGCGCGGCGAGTACTACATGGGCTGCAAACAACCGGGGAAGTGCTGATGGCTTCGTTGCAACGTCGCAAGCCGCGCGGCCAGTCCATGGTCGAGTACGCCGTCGTCACGGCCGCGCTGATGGGCTTCACGGTGATGGGCTGGCCGTTCCTGGTGCAACTGCTCAACGCGCTCCAGCGGTACTTCAGCTCCGTCTACTACGTCATCCAATCCCCCATCCCGTGAGGACGGGGGACCGGGCACGCACCGCTACGGCTTCACGGTGGTGACGAACTCCGCCTTGCCGCCGGCGACCTTCAGGACGACGGCTTCCTTCACCGCGTCGCGGTTCGCATCCAGGGTGATTCGCCCCGCCACGCCCGGGAAGTCCTTCGTCGCGGCAATCGCATCGCGCAGCGCCGGGCCGCTCGTGTCCGGGGCGCGCTTGAGCGCCTCCACCAGCACGCGCGCCGCGTCGTACGACAGCGCCGCCACGCTGTCCGGCACGCTGCCGTACTTCTCCTTGTAGCGCGCGAGGAACGACTGGAGCACCGGGTCCGGGTTGCCCGGCGAGTAGTGGTTGGAGAAGTAGCTGCCCTCCAGCGCGGACCCGCCCAGCTCGAACAGCTTGTCGGAGTCCCAGCCGTCACCCCCGAGCAGCGGCACCTTCAGGCCCACCTCACGCGCCTGCCGCGCGATGATGCCCACGTCCGTGTAGTACCCTGGCACGAACACCGCCTCCGGCTTCACCTGCTTGAGCGCCGTGAGCTGCGCTCGGAAGTCCGTGTCCCCCTTCGAGTAGCTCTCCGTGCCGACAATCTTCCCGCCGAACTCCTGGAACTTCGCGGTGAAGACGTCCGCCAGTCCCATCGAGAAGGCGCTCTTGTTGTCCGTCAGCACCGCGACCTTCGACAGCTTCAGGTTCTCCCGGGCGAACTTCGCCATCACCAGGCCCTGGAACTCGTCGATGAAGCAGACGCGGAAGATGTAGTCGCCCTTCTTCGTCACCTCGGCGCTCGTGGAGGTGGGCGTAATCATCGGCACCTTGCCCACCTGCGCCTTCTCCGCCATCGCCATGGACACGGACGAAGCCGCCTCGCCGAGAATCGCCACCACCCTGTCTTGAGTGATGAGCCGCGTCGCCGCCTGCGCCCCTTCCTCCGGACGCCCCTGGCTGTCGTACACGCGCACCGCCAGCTGGCGGCCCCGCACCCCTCCCGCGGCGTTCGCCTCGTTGAGCGCCAGTTCAATTCCGTTGCGCGCGGAGACGCCGAACGTCGCCTCGCTGCCCGTCAGGCTGCCTACCTCGCCAATCAGGATGGCGCCCTTCTCGTCGGGAGCCACCGCCGGACCACCAGGAGCGGCGGGCGCTTGAGCGGCCGTGCCGGCCTTGGACGGGTCGGCGGCCTGCCCGGTGGGAGGAGCCTCGGTGGGGGCGGACTTCTTCTCGCAGCCCGCCAGGGCCAGGGCGAGCGTGGCGAGCAGCAGCAGTGGACGCATCAGCGGATTCCCTCCGGATAGCAGGAATCCCACCCTAGCCCTCTCCCACCTGCCCTCCAACCGGGGGCCTTGAAGGGTCGCCCTCGAAATGCAATGTGGACTAAATCGGTCCAGATTACATATGACGCGCCCGGAGGCCCTGAGGCCCCGTGGGAATGGACCCAGAGAGGAGAAGCGTCCCGCATGCTCCGGATGAGCAAGATGACCGACTACGGCATCGTGCTGATGACCGAGCTGGCTCGCGCGGAGGGTGGCACCCGCACCACTCGCGAGCTGGCGGCACGCACCCGTGTGCCACTGCCCTCGGCCAGCAAGGTGCTCAAGGGCCTGCTTCAGGCGGGGCTGGTGGTGTCCCACCGGGGCGCCAACGGTGGCTATGGCCTGTCGCGCCCCGCCGCCTCGCTCTCCCTGGCGGAGCTGGTGGCCTCGCTGGAGGGGCCCGTCGCGCTCACGGAGTGTGGCGTGCACACCTCTGGAGGCGCGCCCTGTGAGCTGGAGGCCGTGTGCCAGATACGCGGGCACTGGCGGCTCATCAATCACGCCATCCAGGACGCGCTGGGGCGCCTGACGCTGGCGGACCTCATCGCCCCGGCGCCGCGCATGCCCGAGCGACTGGTGGGCCTGAGCACCCCCAGGGCCGCCCCGGCCGCCGCCGCCAACACCTCGATACCTTCCGCCACGACAGGAGTCCGCTCATGACCACCGACACCCTCCAGGAACTGACGCGCCGCCCGTACGCGGCCGGTTTCGTCTCCGCGGTGGAGGCGGACACCTTCCCGCCGGGGCTGAACGAGGACGTCATCCGCGCGCTGTCGGAGAAGAAGGGCGAGCCTCCCTTCCTGCTCGAGTGGCGCCTGAAGTCCTACCGGCACTGGCTCACGCTGCGCGAGCCCACGTGGCAGGCCGTCACCTACAAGTCCATCGACTACCAGGCCATCAGCTACTACTCGGCGCCCAAGTTCAAACCGAAGAAGGACAGCCTCGACGAGGTGGACCCGGAGATTCTCCGCACCTACGAGAAGCTGGGCATCCCCCTGGTGGAGCAGCAGCGGCTGCAGAACGTCGCGGTGGACGCGGTGTTCGACTCGGTGTCCGTGGCCACGACGTTCAAGGACAAGCTGGCCAAGGCGGGCGTCATCTTCTGCTCGTTCTCCGAGGCCGTGCGCGAGCACCCGGAGCTGTTGCGCAAGTACCTGGGCTCGGTGGTGCCGCACTCGGACAACTTCTTCGCGGCGCTCAACTCGGCCGTGTTCAGTGACGGCTCGTTCGTCTACATCCCCAAGGGCGTGAGATGCCCCATGGAGTTGTCCACGTACTTCCGCATCAACGCCGCGGAGACGGGCCAGTTCGAGCGCACCCTCATCGTCGCCGACGAGGGCTCGTACGTGAGCTACCTGGAGGGCTGCACCGCGCCCCAGCGCGACACCAACCAGTTGCACGCGGCCGTGGTGGAGTTGGTGGCGCTCAAGGGGGCCACCATCAAGTACTCCACGGTGCAGAACTGGTACCCGGGTGACGCGGAGGGCAAGGGCGGCATCTACAACTTCGTCACCAAGCGCGGCATCGCCCACGAGCGCGCGAAGATTTCGTGGACGCAGGTGGAGACGGGTTCGGCGATTACGTGGAAGTACCCGAGCGTCATCCTCAAGGGGGATGACTCGGTGGGCGAGTTCTACTCGGTGGCGCTCACCAACAACCTCCAGCAGGCGGACACGGGCACGAAGATGGTGCACCTGGGGAAGAACACCCGCAGCACCATCGTGTCCAAGGGCATCTCCGCGGGTCGGGGGCAGAACACGTACCGCGGGCTGGTGAAGGTGCTGAAGAGCGCGGAGAACGCGCGCAACTACACGCAATGCGACTCGTTGCTCCTCGGAGACAAGTGCGGCGCCCACACGGTGCCGTACATCGAGGTGAAGAACGCGTCGGCGCAGGTGGAGCATGAGGCGTCCACGTCGAAGATTGGCGAGGACCAGCTCTTCTACTGTCGGCAGCGCGGCATCTCTCAAGAGGACGCGGTGTCGATGATTGTGAATGGCTTCTGCCGGCAGGTGTTCAAGGAGCTCCCCATGGAGTTCGCGGTGGAAGCACAGAAGCTGCTCGGAGTGAGTCTGGAAGGGAGCGTGGGGTAGGTATGGCTTTGCTGTCCGTTCGGAATCTGCACGCCCGTGTGGGCGACAAGGACATCCTCAAGGGTATCGACCTGGAGGTGGGCGCCGGAGAGGTGCACGCCATCATGGGGCCCAACGGCTCCGGGAAGAGCACCCTGGCGAGCGTGCTCGCGGGGAGGGATGCCTACGAAGTGACGAAGGGCGAGGTCCTGCTCGACGGGAAGTCGCTCTTGGAGCTGGCTCCCGAGGCGCGCGCCGCCGAAGGCGTGTTCCTCGCGTTCCAGTACCCGGTGGAGATTCCGGGCGTCGGCAACCTGCACTTCCTGCGCACCGCGCTCAACGCGCAGCGCCGGGTGAAGGGGCTGGAGGAGCTGGATGCGATGGACTTCCTCCAGATGGCCAAGGAGAAGTCGAAGCTGGTGCAGCTCGACGCGGCCTTCATGAACCGCTCGGTGAACGAGGGCTTCTCCGGCGGAGAGAAGAAGCGCAACGAAATCTTCCAGATGGCGGTGCTGGAGCCGCGGCTGGCCATCCTCGACGAGACGGACTCGGGCCTGGACATCGACGCCTTGCGCACGGTGGCGGGTGGCGTGAATGGGCTGCGCTCGCCCCAGCGCGCCATGGTGGTGATTACGCACTACCAGCGGCTGTTGGACTACATCGTCCCGGACAAGGTCCACGTCATGGCGAGCGGGCGCATCATCCGCTCCGGTGGGCGCGAGCTGGCGCTGGAGCTGGAGGAGAAGGGCTACGGCTGGCTGGGGCTTCAGGACGGCAAGGGTGCCGCGACGAAGGGCGGGGAGGCACGGCGATGACGCCGGGCGTGACTCGCTATGTGGACGTGGCCTCGCGCTTCCAGGCGCGGGACGCGACGACGCCCGCGTGGCTCCAGCGCGTGCGTCAGGAGGGGCTCGCGCACTTCGCGCGGCTGGGCCTGCCCACGACGCGTGACGAGGCGTGGAAGTACACCAACCTCGCGCCCATCGCGGACGGGGCCTTCGCGCCTGTCGTGACGGCGGGGAGCACGGCGGAGCTGTCGGCGGTGGTGGCGCGGCTCGCGCTGCCCGGACCTCGATTGGTGTTCGTGGATGGGCGGCTGTCTCAGGAGTTGTCGTCGGTGGCGGGCCTGCCGCGGGGCCTGACGCTGAAGCCGCTGCGCGACGCGCTGGTGGAGGACGGGGCGCTGCTGGAGGCGGAGCTGGGCCAGCGGGCCCTCGCGGCGGAGCATGCCTTCACGGCGCTCAACGCGGCGCTGCTGGAGGACGGGGCCGTGCTGCGCCTGGCGCCTGGCGCGCTGAGCGAAGTGCCCGTGCAGCTCATCTTCCTGACCCGGGGCGACGCGCCGGTGCTGGCCAGTCCGCGCATCCTCGTGGTGGCGGGAGAGGGCAGCGAGGCGACGCTGGTGGAGACGTACGCCAGCGCGACGGGCGTCAGTGGCCAGGGCTTCACCAACGCGGTGACGGAGGTGACGCTGGGCGACAACGCCAGCTTGAAGCACTACCGGCTCCAGGCGGAGGGTGACGCGGCGGTGCACGTGGGCGGGCTTCACGTGCGGCAGGGGCGTGACAGCCGCTTCGTGTCTCACAACTTCGCCTTCGGCGGCGTGCTGGCTCGCAACGAGGTGCATGTCACCTTCGCGGGCGAGGGCGGTGACGCCACCCTCAATGGCCTGTACGTGGGGCGGGGGACGCAGCACCTGGACCAGTGGACGGCGCTGGACCACGCGGTGCCCCGCTGCACCAGCCGCGAGCTGTACAAGGGCGTGCTGGATGACCGGGCGCGCGGCACCTTCCACGGACTGGTGAAGGTGCGGCAGGACGCGCAGCGCACGGACTCGCGGCAGCAGAACCGCAACCTGCTCCTGTCGGAGCACGCGCAGGCGGACACCCGGCCGCAGCTCGAAATCCTGGCGGACGACGTGAAGTGCGCGCACGGCGCGGTGGTGGGGCGGCTGGATGCGCAGGCACTGTTCTATCTGCGCTCGCGAGGCATTCCCCGCGCGGAGGCGGAGCGGTTGCTCACGTATGCCTTTGCTCGGGAGCTGGTGGATGCGGTGCCGGAAGGGCCGGTGCGCGCGAGCGTGGAGGGGCTGCTCGCCCCGAAGCTTCCGGGTGCGCCCCGGACGGAGGTGACGGCATGAGCTCGTTTGACGTGCAGCGCGTCCGTCAGGACTTCCCCCTGCTTCACCAGGAGGTGCGGGGCCGGCCCCTGGTGTACCTGGACAGCGCGGCGACGGCGCAGAAACCGCAGGCCGTCCTCGACGCCATCGTCCGCTTCTACCAGCACGACAACGCCAACGTGCACCGTGGCGTCCACGTCCTCTCCGAGCGCGCCACCGAGGCGTACGAGGGCGCGCGCGAGACGGTGCGCGGCTTCCTCAACGCGCGGGACGCTCGGGAAATCATCTTCGTGCGCGGCACCACCGAGGCCATCAACCTGGTGGCACAGACGTATGGCCGCAAGCATGTGGGGCCCGGGGATGAAATCCTCATCACCCAGATGGAGCACCACGCGAACATCATCCCCTGGAAGATGCTCTGCGAGCAGACGGGCGCGACGCTGCGGGTGATTCCGGTGGATGACCGGGGCGAGCTGGTGCTCGACGCGGTGGACGCGCTGCTGACGGAGAAGACGCGCATCCTCGCGGTGACACACGTGTCCAACGCGTTGGGCACGGTGAACCCGGTGAAGGAGCTGACGCGCCGGGCGCACGCCAAGGGCATCCCCGTGCTGGTGGACGGGGCGCAGTCGGTGACGCACTTCCCGGTGGATGTGCAGGATCTGGGCTGCGACTTCTATGCGCTGAGCGGGCACAAGCTGTTCGGCCCCACGGGCATTGGAGTGCTGTACGGACGCCTGGAGCGCCTGGAGCCGATGCCGCCGTATCAGGGTGGCGGCGACATGATTCTCTCCGTGACGATGGAGAAGATTACGTACAACCGCGTGCCGCACCGGTTCGAGGCGGGGACGCCGAACCTGGAGGGCGCGGTGGGGCTGGCCGCGGCCATCCGTTATCTGCAGGCACTGGGGCTGGACGCCATCGCCGAGCATGACCGGGCGCTGATGGCCTACGCCACGCAGGCGCTGGAGTCGGTGCCGGGGCTGCGGCTGGTGGGCACCGCGCGCGAGAAGGCGGGCGTGCTGTCCTTCACACTGGAGGACATCCACCCGCACGACGTGGGGACGATTCTGGACCGCGAGGGCATCTGCATCCGCACGGGCCACCACTGCGCGCAGCCGGTGATGCAGCACTTCAAGCTGCCGGCGACGGCGCGGGCGTCCCTGGCGCTCTACAACACGCGCGAGGACGTGGACGCGCTCGTGCGGGGACTGCACAAGGTGAGGGAGGTGTTCCGATGAGCTCGGGCTCGGACGACTTGAAGGACCTCTACCAGGAGGTGGTGCTGGAGCACTCCAAGAGGCCGCGCAACTACCGCGTGGTGGAGGGCGCCAACCACGAGGCGGCGGGGCACAACCCGCTGTGCGGAGACCAGCTCTCCGTGACGATGAAGGTGGACGGAGACGTCATCCGCGACATCGGCTTCCAGGGACAGGGTTGCGCCATCTCCCGCGCGTCGGCTTCGCTCATGACTGGCGTGGTGAAGGACAAGACGCGCGCGGAGGCGGAGGCCCTCTTCGAGAAGGTGCACAAGCTGGTGACGGAGGGGCCCGAGTCGGTGGACGTGGAGTCGCTGGGCAAGCTCGCGGTGCTGTCCGGCGTCAGCGAGTTCCCCGCACGGGTGAAGTGCGCCAGCCTCGCGTGGCACACGATGCGCGCGGCACTGGAAGGGCGAGATGAAGCGATTTCCACGGAGTAGGGAAGGAGGGAGCGGACGATGCGAGGCGTGACGGCGATGCTGGAGCGGGAGGTTCCCGCGACCATCATTCCCAGTGGTGACAGGGTGGTGCTGCCGGAGGGCGCGGAGCTGCGGGTGATGCAGACCCTGGGCGGCAACATCACGGTGCAGGACCCCTACGGACAGCTCTTCCGCATCGACGAGAAGGACGGCGCGGCGCTGGGCGCGGAGTACGCGCCGCAAGAGAAGGCCGCGGGGGACCCGAGCACCTTCCACGAGGAGCAGGTCTGGGAGCAGCTGCGCACGGTGTATGACCCGGAGATTCCGGTGAACATCGTGGAGCTGGGGCTGGTGTACGCGTGCAAGTCGGAGCCACTGCCGGAAGGTGGCCAGCGCGTGGACATCCAGATGACGCTGACGGCGCCCGGCTGCGGCATGGGCCCGGTGTTGGTGGACGACGTGCGCACCAAGGTCGGCTCGGTGCCCGGCGTGAAGGAAGCCAACGTCGAGCTGGTGTGGGACCCGCCCTGGGACCAGGGCCGGATGACGGACGTCGCGCGGCTCCAGCTCGGCTGGATGTGACGCACGCGGGGCCCCGGGCCTCGGACGCTTCGCGAAGGTTCCGCGAGGCGTCCCGTCCATGGGACTCATGGGTGTGGTGAGCAGGGAAGTCGCTCCCGCTCGAGGTCGCCCCGGGCACGCGGTCGTCGCGAAGTCCTCGCCCGCTGTGCCTGAGGCCGCTCAGCGCGCCGCGAGTCTGCGGACGCCGAAGCTCAGGGCCGCGGTGGCCAGGCTTCCCGCGAGCAGCCGAGGCCAGCGACGCGTGGCTTCCGTCGGCGCATGGTAGCGCGCGGGCGCGGGGTGTTCCTCGGCGTGGCGGATGCGCTCGCGCACCTCTGGCATCTTCTCCTCGAACAGCTCCACCATGGCCCGCTCGAAGACGGGCAGGTCCTGAGGCCCCCGGCTGGAGACCCAGTTGTCGTCGCGCACCATCGCCTCGTCGCGCCACTGCGCGCCGGAGTTCTTCACGTCGTCGCGGATGCCCGGCCACGAGGTGAGGGTGCGGCCCTCGGTGAGCCCCGCGGAGATGAGCAGCCAGGGCGCGTGACAGATGATGGCGATGGGCAGGTTGAGCGAGTCCGCGTCGTGGACGAAGTCCTTCGCGAGCGCGCTCTGCCGCAACGTGTCCGGGTTGATGAGGCCGCCAGGCAGGAGCACCGCGTCGAAGTCCGCCGCCTTCACGTCCTTCAGCATCGCGTCCACGCGGACCTTCTTGCCGGGGAGCATGTGGTTCATGCCGCGGATGTGGCCGGGCAGCAGCGACACAATCGTCACCTCCGCGCCCTGGCGCTCCAGCTTCTTGACGGGCCGCGTCAGCTCCACCTGCTCGAAGCCGCTCGTCGCCAACACCGCCACCCGCAACCCCTTCAGCTTCTTCATCGCGCGCTCCTGTCCCTGAACGCTCCCGACTCTGTGCACGGTGCTTCGTCCGTGCACGGGGGATGTGGCGATCAACCAGGCTCTCTGCCCATGTCCCGCCAGTGGTCTGGGGAGCAGGCGAGCTGCCGTCGTTGTGCCTGTCTGGTCGCCGTGCTACCGACCCGACACCCTGGCCGGGACTCGGGGTGTCGATGCCGCACACGCTTCGTCTCCCGGTCGCCGCCGCTGGAGGTCGCCGAATGTTCGCTTCGCTCCCTTCTCTTCCCCGGGGCCTCGTCGCGGGGACCGCGCTGCTGCTCATCCCCATGGGCTGCGCCAGCACGGAGTCCGCGCGCGTCGATGATGCGCGGCTCACGCAGGAAGGCTCCGCCGCGCGCAAGCCCCGCTGGGGGCTGGTCATCCACGGAGGTGCCGGCGTCATCTCCCGGGCGAACCTCTCTCCGGAGCGCGAGGCGGAGGTCCGTGCCGTGCTCCAGCAGGCACTCCAGGCTGGCCACGCGGTGCTGGCCCAGGGCGGCAGCAGCCTGGACGCGGTGACGGCGGCCATCCGCATCCTGGAGGACTCGCCCCACTTCAACGCGGGCAAGGGCGCGGTCTTCAACCATGACGGCATCAACGAGTTGGACGCGGCCATCATGGACGGGACGACGCGCGCGGCGGGCGCGGTGGCTGGCCTGCGCCACGTGAAGAACCCCATCGAGCTGGCGCGCAAGGTGATGGAGAAGTCGCCGCACGTGATGATGATTGGCGAGGGCGCGGAGTCCTTCGCCAAGGCCCAGGGGGTGGAGCTGGTCGACGCGAAGTACTTCTTCACGGAGGAGCGGTGGCAGGGCCTCCAGCGCGCGCTGGAGAAGGAGCGCGCCACGCCCGCGCCGGGACAGCCCTCGTCGTCGCTGACTCCCGGCTACGACCCGGTGACGGGTGACCACAAGTTCGGCACCGTGGGCGCGGTGGCCCTGGACCAGGCCGGCAACCTCGCGGCGGGGACGTCCACCGGAGGCATGACGAACAAGCGCTACGGCCGCGTGGGCGACGCGCCCATCATCGGCGCCGGCACCTACGCGGACCCGCGCTGCGCGGTCTCCGCCACCGGTCACGGTGAGTTCTTCATCCGCTACACGGTGGCGCGCGACATCTGCGCGCGCGTCGAGTACCAGGAACTCCCGCTGCCCGAAGCCGCCAACGTCGTCGTCAATGACGTGCTGGTGAAGGCCGGAGGCGAGGGCGGTGTCATCGCCATGGACCGGGAGGGCAACGTGGCCATGCCCTTCAACTCCGCGGGCATGTACCGGGGCTACGTGGGTCAGGACGGCCTGCCGCACGTGGCCATCTTCAAGGACCCGGAGTCCCCCACGGGGAAGTAGTCCCTCGTTGTCGGTCCGAGTGGGCGTGTGGCGGAGAGGCGCGCCTGGATTGCAATCGAATTGCTCCTGTAGACTGTGTCCGGGATTGTGCACCGCCGCGCGGTCCCCTTTCAGTCGAAAGGAGCATCCTCATGCTGTCACTTCGCAGGTGCCTGCCGTGGAGTGTCGTCGCCCTTCTCACCCTCTTCGCGGGGGTCTTCTCCGCGCAGCCCGCCCGCGCGGAATCCACGGGAGAGGCTGTCTGTATTGGCGGTGAACAGGACGCGGAGAGTGCGTCGCTCGCCATCTGTCACCAGGCCTTCTGTTCCGAGGTGAGTGACTGCTGGCAGGCGTGTTCGAGTGCGCTGACGGCGGCCTGTGTCGACAACGCCTGCGAATACACCTACCGGACCGGCGGTGGCGGTGGCGGCGGCCCCTTCTGCCACCAGCAATTCTGCTTCGAGGATTCCCAGTGCGTGTGCCGCGATGCCCAGGGCTTCTGCGGCGCGGACAACACCTGCTACTACTGACGCGCTCCGCTTCCTGTGCTCGTTTCCTCCCGGGAGGCCTGCTGCTCGAGGCAGGTCGCCGCTGTCGGTGCGGGTGGGCTCGTGGCGGGGAAACACGCCTGGAGTGAAAGTGGAGGGGCTCCGATAGTCTGCCGCCGGCGCCGCGCACCCCCGCGCGGCTCCGTGTGAGCCGAAAAGGAGCATCCGCATGCTGTCACTTCGCAAGCGCCTGCCGTGGACTGTCGTGGCCCTCCTCGCCCTCTTCGCTGGAGTCTTCTCCGCGCGGCCCGCACGCGCGGAGTCCTCCGAGGAGCCTGTCTGCGTCGGTGCCGAGAAGGAGGCTGACCCCCAGGCGCTCTCCGACTCCGCCTGCTACCAGTCCTTCTGTGTCGACGAGAGTCATTGCTGGGACGCGTGTCCGTCCGCGCAGTCGGTGGCTTGCGTCGGCGGTATCTGCCATTACACGCAGCAGCCCGGTGGCGGCGGAGGCGGCCCCTCCTGCCCCATGAGCTTCTGCTCCGACGACTACCATTGCTCGTGCAAGGAAGCCCAGGGCTACTGCGGTTCCGATAACATCTGTCACTACAACTGAAGCGTTGAGTGTCGGTTGTCGGGTCCGCGACGGAAAAGTCGCGGACCCCCTTTCAGAAAATCCCCAGCACGGTGTCTTGGGGCACATGCGCACTTCTCGATGGCTGTTCCTCG
Source organism: Myxococcus eversor (assembly GCF_010894455.1). GTDB lineage: Bacteria > Myxococcota > Myxococcia > Myxococcales > Myxococcaceae > Myxococcus > Myxococcus eversor. The sequence goes on from NZ_JAAIXY010000009.1 coordinate 155,259, forward strand.
TCTGGGCCCTGCTGGGCTGCTCCGCCGCCGCCTCGGACTCCGAGGGCATTTCCCCCGAAGCTTCCGAGCTGGCGAATCCCGCGTTGTCGGTGACGGTGCTGGGCTCCGGGCAGGCGGAGGCCGGAGGTCAGGTCTGGCAGTACCACCTGCTGCGGCTCCAGGAGGCCGGCAAGGCTCCCGCCTACGCCCAGTGGTTCCCGCCCCGGAACCCGGGCATCTGGCCCACGATGATGCTCACCCGTCCCTATGACGGAATCACGTGGACGGGCGAGGGGGTGGACCAGAAGTGGGCCCTGCGAGGGCCCGGGATTCATCCCGACGACAGCGAGCCCCACCACCACGCGGGCTCGTCCGCCATCGCCTTCTCCATCAGCTCGCCCGAGTTCATCACCGCGGAGTCCTTCTTCTATCTGTTCCACGACTTCGGCGTGCTCAACGTCTTCGGTCGCTTCTACGCGGGGGGCGACATCCAGAATGACCGGGACGACATGCACGCGGGACTGCGCTTCCTCGCGCAGACCCCCGGAGTGGACCGCTCGCGCATCGGCATCCTGGGAGGTTCATGGGGCGGCTTCGAGGCGCTCTATGCCGCCGCGGATGCTCCGGCGGAGGTCCGGCCCAAGGTGGGCGTGGCGCTCTTCCCGCTGTCCGACTTCGCGCGCCAGTACGACTACCTCACGTCCGTCGTCCCCTCGCGGGTGGCGGACCCGGTGCTGCGCGGCCAGTACACCACCTTCTTCGAGCCCTACCGGCGCCGCATCGACGCCACCACGGGCGGTCCTCCGGGCACGCCGGGCGCGGACTACAGCCGGTGGACGCGCGAGCACCTGGCGCCGAAGCTGACCACGCCGTTCCTCGTCATCCACGAGGACTGGGACACGCTCGTCCCGGTGGAGCAGACGCAGACGCTGGCGTCCCTGGTGGGCCCGCGCATGACACCGCTGTCCCTCTTGCACCTGAACGCGCCGGACTGGAACACGCGCGGGTTGGACCACGGGCTGCTGGTGGGCCAGTACGGCCACTCGGTCAACACGGTGACGCTGGGGCACCTGCTGACGACCCTGGGCGGTCCTTCCCAGGTCCTCTTCGTGCCCTTCGTGCAGGACAACCTGGTGAACTGGTTGTGGGAGGTGCGCGTGCTCCAGTACTACGGCCGGGACATGTCCGCGGTGGCCCCCCTGCTGCGTGAGCTGGCGGACCCGCGCGTGGGACTCTTCGAGCTGACCACGGGCGGAGTCGTGCTCGGCGCGGAGTGGGTGGCCCTGGCGGTGAACGCCCTCTGGGGAACGCAGTACACGGCCGCCAACATCCGCGAGGCGTTGTCCGCCGGCCTGCCTCCCTGAGGGCGCGTGCAATCGGGCTGCTTCTGTATGCTGCATGGCACTCGTGCGCTCTCGCGCCCGGGCCTGCCCGCCGTGAAAGGAGCATTCCCATGACGTTTCTTCGGTTGCCCAGGTCGTGGAGCACCGTGGTCTGTCTTGTCCTCGGGACGTTGGTCCTCGCCGTGAGTCCCGCTCGCGCGGAGTCGAGCAGTGAAGCCGTCTGTGAAGGTGCCCCCCAGCAGGCGGAAGCCGGTGGAGGCTGGTGTTACCAGGCGGACTGCACCTGGGAGGGGGACTGCTGGAATGCGTGTCCCGCCGCTCGGAGCGTGGTCTGCAACAGCGGCAATGTCTGCGAATACGACCTGCCGGGAGGGGGCGGTGGTGGAGGCGGTGGGCCCACGTGCCCGGCGATGGACTGCATCCCGGACCTGCCGTGCGGCTGTGATGGACAGTGGGGTTTCTGCGGCGAGGACTCCAAATGCTACCTCTGAGCCGCTGAGGCTGGCGCGGAGCCGCGAGTCAAGCTCGCGGCCCGCGCCGTGGGAGCGCCTCAGGGGGCCGTGTCGCCTTGCCAGCCATTGACGGCCTGGAAGGTGGCGACGAGGCTGGAGTGGGAGGCGGGTGTCAGGTAGCCGTGGACCCTCGCCCCGCTGTCGGACCAGGAGGTCCACACGTGCCAGACGCTCTGCTCATCGAGCTGCGGGGGCGCGGCGACGTTGAGCGTGTAGTGCTCCCACGACTTGATGACGGTGGGCGTGGTGAAGCGGGTTCCATTGACGTCCAGGCTCAGCCCGGAGGGGGCGGTGGCCAGGGCCACGTCGACGATGCGAGGCAGCACGTCGCGTGACACGGTGGTGGTCCGGCCCCAGGAGTCCCTCGCGGTGAGCAGCACCTCCACGTAGTTCTCCATCACCGCGTCCAAATCTTCGGGCTCGGGCGCGACGAGGAGGAGGTTGTTGCCGGAGGTGGCCGACATCAGCGGATGGGTGTGCTCGTTGTGGTGCAGCACCGCGCGCCAGGTGAGCTGGTTGTCCGGCAGCGTGCCGTCCTCCGCGTCGGTGGCCTGGCCCGTGAGCACCAGGACCTGTCCCACGCGGAAGCGCAGGCTCATCGCCGGGGAGGTGATGGTGACGGTGGGAGCGGTGTTGCCCGCGTCGACGCGAACGGTGGCGGCCTGGACGGAGGTGGCCCCATTCGAGTCCCTCACCCGGAGCGCGGCCATGAAGACGCCGCTCGTGGTGTAGACGTGGCTCGTGGTGGCGGAGGAGGTCTGCACCGCGGGACTTCCGTCTCCGAAGTTCCACAGATAGGTCAGCGCGTCACCATCGGGGTCGCTGCTGGCGCCGCCGTTGAAGGCGACGTTCAGCGGGGTAGCGCCCTGGGTGGGAAACGCGGAGAGGGCCGCCATGGGCAGGCGATTGCGCGTCCCGGTGTAGCTGATGCGGTGGACCTCACCTCCGCCCACATACGTCGTGTAGTAGAGCGACTGGCCGGTGCCCGCGGGGCCGAAGCGCAGCGTCACCGCGGAGCTGTTGCCCAGGCCGGTGGCGAACGCTTCCACCGCCACGGCGCCCCCCGAGCCCTGCGTCAGCTTGAACACCTTGCCGCAGACGTAGTCGCTGAAGAAGTAGGCGTCATCGTCCTCGGGAGCCCAGGCGCCTTCAGGTGCGAACGCGCCACCGGTGATGGAGTCGCAGCCCTGGAAGGGCGAGCTCGAGGGGTTGGTGCCGTGCTTGTAGTCGAAGAGGGGGTTGGCCATCCCCGAGGGAGGAGGCCCGCAGTCGGTGGTGGAGCCGTTGGCGCAGTGCCCCTCGCGCGTATTCCAGCCGTAGTCCGCGCCCAGGACTCCCTCGTTGATCTCCTCCCAGAGGCCCTGGCCCACGTCGTTGATGAGGAAGCTGCTGGTGCCAGGCCTCATGGCGAAGCGGAACGGGTTGCGCAGGCCGGTGGCGAAGATTTCCTGGCAGGGCCCCGTGCCCGGGGGAACGCCCGTGGGGTTGGCGCAGCGGCGGCTTCCGGGGGCCGAGGCCCAGGGGTTTTCCGGAGGGATTTCGCCGTTCTTGCGGATGCGGAGAATCTTCCCCAGCGGCACGTCGAGGCGGCGCGCGGTGGTGTTCTGGCCCGCGCAGCGGCTCGGGTCTCCGAGCTGGCAGCCGCCGTCACCCACGCTGACGTAGAGATACCCGTTCGTACCGAAGTGCAAATCACCGCCGTTGTGGTTGCTCGCCGTGGACGGAAGGTTGTCCAGGAGGATTTTCTCGCTGGCCGGGTCCACCGTGTTCGCGTCCGACAGCGTGAAGCGCGAGACGCGGTTGACGGGCACGTTGGGGATGTTCGACGCGCACGTGTTGAACTTGTTGAACGTGTAATAGAGGAAGACGTGGCGGGTGATGGTGAACACCGGGTCCACCGCGATGCCCAGGAGGCCGCGCTCACCGTTGGAGCACAGCTTGGAGGCGAGGTTCAGCGCCGGGGTCGGCAGCAGGACGCCCCCACTGAAGACGCGAAGCTGTCCCGGCTGGGTGGTGATGAGCAGCCGCCCATCCGGCGTGAAGGCGAGCGCGGTGGGGCGCTCGACGCGCGTCACCAATACCTCGGAATAGGCGGGTGGCAGGGTGATGGCGGCGCTCGTGACTCCGAGGTCGTCCGGTACCTGTGCTGCTTCTTCCGAAGGGGCACAGGCCGTGCTCAGGAGGAGCAGGGGGAACAGTCGCGTGAGTAGACGGGACCATGACGTCATGGGAACTCCTGAAAAATAGGAAGCCCCCCTGGCTTTGGCTGTTTGGCTTTCTCCTGGCGAGGATTGTCTTTGGACTTGTGCGCGGGCGGACGGCGCAAGCTCGGGCCCTGGGCGTGTCTGTCCAATGGCGCCCAGGGATGACAGCCTTTCGCCGCGACGACTGTCCTGTGCGCGCGATGGCCGAACGCACCGACGGCGGAGACCCGAGGGGCCCCCGCCGTCGATGACCAGCTCACGCCGCGACTTCAATCAGTGGTGGCGGTCGCCCCGGCCACGGCCCCGGCCATGGTTGCCACCGCCGACGGGCGTCGCGTCATGGGTCCGCGAGCGGTTGCTGGGGCCACTGCGCCAGCGGTCATTGCGCCCCCCTCCAGACGGCTGGCCCTTCCAGCGGTCATCGCGGTGGGAGCCGTTGCGGTAGCCATCGTGGTGGCTGGGGGGCGAGGCGGTGCGGTTGCGCCAGTAGCTGTTGTAGGTCGGCGAGCGCCAGACGCGGTCATTCCGGTAGTAGTGGCCGGAGGTCCGCCACGGGCGGTGGTAGTAGTAGCGGACGGCGGGCGCGCGGTACCACGTGTGGGCGAAGTAGTTGGGGTGGCCCCAGCCCACGGTGACGCGCGCGTGGCGGAAGACGGGGATGGTGACATTCACCGAGCCGCGCGGGGCCCAGCCGCCGCCGACGAAGTGCCACGACAGTCCGCGCTGCACCCAGCGGGGCGAGACGAAGACCAGGTCGGCACGCGGCGGCGCGGCCCAGGTGCCATCCACCCAGTCCCAGTTGTTGCCGGACCAGTACCAGTAGCCGGGCTCCCAGGTGAGGTTGGAGGCGGGCGCGGCCGGGCGGACCTCCTGGCGCGGCGCGGGAGGGGCCTGCTGGGTGGAGAGGGCCTCCGCGGACACGGCGATGGGAATCTCCACCTCCGTCGAGCCCTGGCGCGCCCAGCCACCGGAGACCCAGTACCAGTTGCCCCGGTCCTCTTCCCAATAGCCGTTGACGAACTGGTAGCCCGCCATGGGCGCCACCCAGGTGCCGGGGTTGAAGCGCCACTCACCGCCATCCCAGTACCAGTGTCCGGAGGCCCACACCGCGCCGGCATAGGGCCGCCGCGACGGGCGCTCGGTGGGCAGCGACGGAGGCGGCTGGGGGGCCATGGGCGCCAGCTCCTCGTCGGAGTCCTCGTCGTAGTCGCCGTTTGCGTACTCGCGGCCGTCGTCGGAATAACCCGGGTCCTCCGAGGGCACCGGGGCCGTCTGCGCCTGAACCACCGGGGCCGACAGCAGGGCCACCATCCAGAGCCAGCTTCGAGGACTCATGACGTCTTCTCCTGTTGAAAATGCCATCCCCCTCGCGAGGGACGTCGATGGGCCTTCAGACGCGAGCGGGCCTCCCGTATTCAACCCGGGAGGCCCTCCGAAGTCGCGAGGCGGGGGTGGGACGCCGGGGGGCCAGGCGGGTGCCGGAGCGCCCGTCTCCCACCCCGCCCCCCACGCGAGGGCGCCTACGGCTTCACGAGGAACATCTCACGCGTCTGGATGAGGTCCACGTCGCCGGTGAAGCCGGAGAACTGCTCGTACTGACGCGGAGAGACGCGCGCGCGGGGCAGGCGCAGGGACTCCGTGATTGTGAGCGTGGAGCCCTCCTGCTTCTCCGTGCGGGTGAAGTGGCCGAACGGGTTCTTCACGTCGAGCGCCGGCTGCGGGTCCGGCAGCTTCCAGCCGGAGGGCAGGGACACCGTCACCTGCGTGTTGCTGGCCTCCGTGTTGTCGATGTACAGCGGCGTGCGACGCGAGCTGAGCTGCACGTAGCGCCGGCCGAGCTGCGCGGGGAAGGTGAGGGGCCCCAGCGCCATGCGCCTGTCGCCCTCCAGCCGCCCGAAGCGCGGCACGGTGAACTCGTAGCGCAGCACGAAGGGCGCGCCCACCGCGTCCTCGTGGTCCAGCTTCACGCTGGAGAGCGCCGCGCCGCCGAAGTACCGCGCCACCGCGCCCTGGAGCGCCTGGTTGCGGCTCTCCGCGGAGAGCTGGTTGAAGGCCTCGGCGAGCTGCGCCGCCTCGAACCCCAGGTACGTCTCCTCGCCCTTGCCGCTGAGCTTGCCCTCCGCGTCGAGCGACAGCGTCAGCCGCACCTGCTTGCCCGCGGACTCCTTCACCTGGGGCGTCTTCACCACCTCCAGCTTGCGGCCCGGCTCCGGCAGCAGGTACGCGTCCCGCCCGCCCATGGCGAACTCCGGCAGCTCGCCGAAGGGGCCGAAGCGCACCGACGTGTCCACCCACACCGGCTCTGAGCCCGGCACCTCCACGCGCAGCGCCGCGTACGGCAGCAGGCTGTCGTTGGGGAAGAGGTAGTCGTTGGGGTCCACGTTGAAGGTGCGCACCGCCGCCACGCGCGAGGGGATGCCCAACTCCTCCAGGCCCGCCTTCACCATCGCCAGCCGGCTGCCCCGGTCCTGTGCCACCGTGGACGCCGCGGACTGGCCCAGCCCGTTGTCCCGTCCGGAGAAGCGCTGCATCACCGCCGCGTGCAGCGCCTTCACCGCGTCCAGGCCCTGCTTGCCCTGGGTGGCCTTGCGCGTGAAGTCGACGACTTCCGCCGTGCGCAGCCAGCGGTCCTGGAAGGCGTCGCCGTAGACGCGAATCAGGCCCTCGTTGCCCGTGGCGCCCGCGCCCACCATGACGAAGGGCAGGTACTCGTTGCCAGAGGGAGGGGAGTCCGGCTCGGGGATGAACGGCGGCACGCGGCGCGCCTCGTAGTGGAAGACCTCCTCGTCGCCCTTCACCGTCGGCGCGGGCGCCTTCATCCCGTGCGCGTCCACCTTCATGCCGGAGCCCTTGGGCGCCACCACCGTGTACGTGGTCCACGCGTTGGGCTGGTTCGCGATTTGAAAGTAGAAGGCGGACGCCGTGAAGCCCGGCTGCGCGGGGCCGCGCGGGCTCTCCGCCAGCAGATACTCGACCTCCACGCTGTCGCCCACCTGCACGCCGGGCAGGCTCACCGTGTCCTTGCCCTCGATGTTCTCCGGCTCCAGCACGCGCCCGTCCGCCTTCACCGTGCGCAGCGCCAGCACCTGCGCGCCGCGGGGCACGTTCACCTCCGCGATTTCCTGCACGCCCGACTGCTCCAGCGCCCGCTGGATGGTGTGGATGCGGTTGATGATGCTGCCGTCCGCGTACACGCGCACCGCCGCGGCATCCAGGACGAACACGGCCGAGCCGCCGGTGACCGGCTCCGCGTCAAAGGCGCGCATCGCCTCGCGGCCGTCGATGGCGTGCTCCTGGAGCAGCTCCTTGCCCGTCTTCGCGCGCTCCACCGCGCGGCGCAGCGACAGGTCATCGCCCTCCAGCGCCAGCGCCTTCTCGCGCAGCGCGAGCGCCTCCGCCGTCTGTCCCGCGTACTCGCGCACGTCCGCCATGCGCTTGAGCAGCTCCGCGTTGCGCGGCCACGTCACCGTCAACGCCTGGAGCACCGCCATCGCCTCGTCGTGACGGCGCAGCCCCACGTACAGGGTGGCCAGCGACGTGCCCGCGCTCACGCTGGTGGGGTCGCGGGCGAGCATCTCCGCGTAGGCGCGCGCGGCCGTCTCCAAATCCCCGCGCGTGCGCGCATGGTCTGCCTGTCGCGCCTGGACGCCGGGGCAGTTCCGCTGCGCCGCCACCAGCGAGTCGGAGCGCTCCACCGCGTCGCGCCGCCGCGCCAGGTTGTACTGGAGGCCCAGCGCCTCGCAGAGGTTCGGCTGGATTTGCAGCGCCGCCGCCAGCGACTCCTCCGCCAGCGCGTCCACGTCCAGCGTCAGCGCCGCGCGAGCGCGCATCAGGAACAGCGGGAAGCCGGGGGGCTGCACGGCCTCGCTCGCCGTCTTCAGCGTCTCCAGCGCGGAGGCCGGCTGACCGTCGTCCATGAAGAGGTCCGCGCGCAGGAGCAGCGCGGCCACGTTGCCCGGGTCCTTGGGCAGGAGCGCTTCCAAATCCCGGGTGGCCCGGCCGCGCGCCACCTTGGCGGGCACCGTGCGGTCCGCCGCGGCCACCTCCGCGCGCAGCGACAGGAGCGCGGGCGAGGTGGCCTCGACTTCCGCCATCAGCCGGCGCGCCCCGTCCGCGTCGCGCGACAGCCCGTCACGCGCCGCCAGCACGGTGGCCAAGAGGTCTCCGGCCTCGCCGGCCAGCGCGTCCTTCAGGCTCTGCGTCGTGGGGTACACGCCCGTGGCCTCGGACGTCTTCGGCGCGCTGCCCCACGTCCCAGGGGCCGCGCCCGTGGCGGCGGTGAAGCGCACATTGGAGGGCTTGCCGTCGGCGCGCATCAGCGAGAAGGACAGCACGCCGGAAGTCGCGCCCTTGAGCAGGCGGGCGATGAAGCGGTGCTTGCCCGCGGGCAGCTCCACGGCGCGGGTGGTGATGGTGCTGGTGGCACGCTCCCAGCCCCGGCGCTCCAAAAGCGGCGCGCCGTCCACGAGGACCTGGTGCGTCGCGGCGCTCACCGAGCGCGCCACGTAGCGGGCCGCCTCGGGGACTTCCGCGTCGAAGGCCATGAGGTAGACGTCTCCCTCGCCGGGCTCACCAGCCAGGTCCAGCCGTCCGTCCGGCGCCCACAGCTTGCGCGGCGGCATCGTCCCGAAGGCGCCGGTGAAGGGGCCCGCGAGCGAGCCGCTCTGCTTCGCCGGGAACGCCTCGTCCCAGGACAGGACGTGGAAGGCGGAGAGGGGACCCACGAGCGTCGCCTCGGACACGCCGCCCAGCTCGCGCAGCACCGCGTCGCGCGCCTGGGTGTCTCCGCGCCCCACGGCGATGGACAGCCGCGCGCCGCGCAAGAGGTAGGCCGTCTCTCCGGTGGCGCCCGCGCCGAGCGCCTGCTGCGTGGCCTTCAGGATGGCGTCATCCAGCGGCGGCGCGGTGCCCACGGAGTCCAGCGCGTAGCGCGCGGCGATGAGGGCCAGCGGGTGGGTGGGCGCGCGCGTCACCAGCTCCAGCGCGGCGGTGAGGGCCCGGTCCGGACGCCCCGCGCGGCGCGCGAGCAGGTGTTGGCCGATGAGCGCGTACGGGTCCCCGGGGTCCTTGGCGATGGCCGCGTCGAAGCGCTGCTGCGCCTGGACGGAGTCCCCCTCGAGCAGGTGCGCGTGGAAGCCGGCGAACGCGAGCGTGCGCGCCTCGTCCGTACCGGCCCGGGCTTTCTCCGCGGCGGACTCCAGCACGCGGGGCGCGGCGCTGGGGGTGGGGGAGGAGTGCGAGCAGCCCGAGAGGCCGGCGACGAGGGCGAGCGCGGTCAGGCCGCGGCGGAAGGTGCGCATAGGAGGGTCGAGGGATAATGCAATCCCCCGTCACTGGCCATATTCCCCTGCGAGTCTCTGTCCGCTTCGAGTGCTCGGCAGGGGGCTAGCGGCGCTTTCCGTTCTTCGGCGCGGGCTTGGCGGGCTGCTTCTTGGGGGGAGGGGGCGGCGCCTTCTTGGGCACCACCGCCTTGGCGGGCACCGCGACGGCCACCGTCTTCACCGGCGGGGGCAGCGGGGTGGCCACCGTGGGCACTGGCGCCGTGGTCCCCCCGGGCGGGGACTGCTTCATCACGAAGGTGATGCCGGAGACGCGGCAGATGGCGTCCATGCAGCCGAAGCCGGGGAAGGGCGCGTCGCCGAACTGATCCACCCAGCCGGTGCCGAGCACCAACGGCTCGAAGAGGGCCCGGCGGTCCTTGCCGGTGCCGATGAAGGCCTCCAGGCGGCCCTCGGCGTCCACCGCCAGCTCCAGCGCCACCGCGTCCGCCTTGGGCGGCTCCACGTCAAGCGCCACGGCGTCCGCCTTGGGCATGGGCGACTCCATGCCGAGCATCGTGCCCCGGCGCTCGCCCAGCACCCATTCCAGGCGCAGGGGCTCGCCCACGCCGTTGTGCACCAGCGCCACGTAACGGCCGGAGGTGCCCATCAACATCATGGCCACGGAGGGCGATGGCGAGGGCTGGTACAGCTTGGTCATGTCGCTCAGGCGGCGCTTCCACGTGGGAGGTGGTTCCTCCACGAACAGCTTGCCCTTCAGGCTGAGGATGTCCCCGTCCCGGCGCGTGACGTCCACCTGCACACGACCCACGGTCGCGGTGTCGTCCTCCCAGGGGAACACAAGGGTCTTGTCCTCGAAGCTCGCGATCCTGCCGTTGACCAGGAGGTTCTGGTGGTCGAGCCCCTCGCCCAGCGTCACGTTCCGGTGCGAGGGGTTGGTTTCCTCTCGGCCCGGCACGCGCAGGTCTGTCTTCCCGGCCAGATTGTTCGCCATGATGGCGACGCCCGGCGGGATGGGCGTCTTCCGCTCGCCATGCAGGTAGAACGCGGTGCCCAGCACGAAGCTCGCCGCCAGCACCATCAGCACCGCGGCCGTCTGTGCCGTGAAGCGCACCACCTTGCGCACGCCGGCCTTGAAGCGCTGCATGCGCGTGAACTTCACCGGCAACATCGACGGCAGGCTGCCCGGAACGAGCTGCTCCAGGTCCGCGATGAGCGCCGTCACCGACGGGTAGCGGTCATCGGGGTCCGGCTTGAGGCACCGGGTGACGATGGCGTCCAGGCGCTTGTCCAGCCCGGGCTTGCGCTGGGACGGGGGGTCGAACGTGCCCATCGGCACTTCGCCGGTGAGCCACTCGTAGAGGATGACGCCCAGCGAGAAGATGTCCGCGCGCGCGTCCGCGTTCTTCGCGTCCACCCGCTGCTCCGGCGCCATGTACGACAGCGTGCCCATGGACACGTGCGTGGACGTCAGCGCGTAGCGCGAGGAGGGACTGGCGTCCTCCAGGAACGAGGCGAGCCCGAAGTCGGACACCTTGGCGATGCCACCGGCCTGCTGGTCCAGCAGGATGTTCTCCGGCTTCAAGTCCCGGTGGATGACGCCGCGGCCGTGCGCGTACTCAATCGCCCGGCAGATTTCGAGCATCCGCCGCAGCGCGCCGAAGACGTCGAACTGGGCCGCGCGGATCAACTCACGCAGCGACGGCCCGTCCACGAACTCCATCACCAGGTAGTAGGTGATGTCCGTCTTCCCCTTGTCGACGATGGAGACGACGTTGGGATGGCTCAGCGCGGCGAGGGCCGCGGCCTCCTTCTGGAAGCGCGCGATGAAGGACGGGTCCTTGGCCAGCTCGGCGTTGAGCAGCTTCACCGCGACCGTGCGGCCCAGCGACAGTTGGGTGGCCTTGTGGACCTCTCCCATGCCTCCGGTGCCCACGAGTTTTTCGAGGCGGTAGCCGCTGATGAGATCCGGGGAACGGGTCCGGCTGATCGCCGTCGGGTCAATGGAGGACATGGCGGTAGGGCAGGGGGCCGCCAGGGTAGCAGAAACGCTCGGCGGAGGTGTCCACGCGCGAGGGTGGGGGTCGCCGGTGCCCGGGCTGCCCGGCGACCAGGGGAGCGACTTCCGGCCTTCAGTGCCCCGAAGCCGGCGTGCGACCCACGGCGGCGCGGAGGTTGTTGCGGACCTGATCCAACGACGAGCGCATCTGCCCGTGGCGCACCGACGCCGCCACCGCCCGCGCCAGCGACTTCAGCAGCGACACCTCTTCGGGCTTCCACGCCCGGGCGCCGCGGCAGTCCTCGAAGACCGCCACGCCCCACCACTGCTGCCGGGAGGGGTTGATGGGGCTCAGCAAAATCGACTGCGTCCCCTGGCGCTCCAGCAAGTCCCGCATCATCGGAGGCGCGTCGCGGGTGGGGCATGCCACCACCATTCCCGCCTCCAGCATGTCCACCCAGCCCGGCGCGAAGTCCCGGAACGAGAAGGCGCGCAGCACGGGGTTCGCCAGCGCCGACGCGGTGGGCGGCTCCGCCCAGGCGTAGCGCAGGTCCGTGACGAACCGGCCATACGTCTGCTGCGTGCGGTTCTCGAAGATGTACGCCCGGTTCACGCCCAGCGCATGGCCCACCATCCCGAGAGACTCGACGCCGGTGCTCGCATTGAGCCCCTTCTCCAGCAAGAGCTTCGAGGCTTCCGACACCTTCGAGAAGGCTTCCACCATGGGGTGACTCCAGGAAAAGACGAATTGCAACGGGTTCCGCAAGTATCCGGAACGGACTGTCATCCGCTGAAGTCACATTAAGCGTGATTACTGTGTTTCTGTCAAATCCCAGGTTTACTGAAAGTCAAGAGTTCGTGCCGGAGACAATGACCCAGGCGGGGTGTAAGTGACACAGGTGCTTTTCCGGGCAGGCCCTATCAGCCACGAAGTGTCCGGGGCAAGACAGACCCCTGAAATGCCACGAGGGCGCCCCCTTGGAAGGGCACCCTCGTATGGATTCCTCGAAACGAGGAAATCGAGACTACTTGGTCTCGGCGGCGGTCTCGGCCTTGGGGGCCTTCTTGGCCTTCTTGCCGGCCTTCGCGGGCTTGGCCTCGGCGGCGGGCTTGGCCTCGGCGGCGGGGGCCTCGGCGGCGGGAGCCGGCTGCGCGGTGGGGGCGGCGGCGGGAGCCTCGACGGCCGGCTTGGCCTCGGCGGCGGGGGCGGCGGCCGGAGCCGGGGTGTTGGCAAACGCGGTGGCGGCGGCGAGCAGGGCGGCGGCGAACACGGTCTTCATGGAAAGCTCCGTTGAGGGGGCACGACGCGAGATTGCGCCGTATCAGCGAGCAGGCGCTTGAGCAGCGCGCGTGCCAGCGGCCTTCTCAGAGTGAGGCGCGGCGCGCGCGAGGCGAGGGCTGGGGAGAAACTCCTCAGTTGAAGCTCCAACATTGGGGGCCTGCTCCACAGACAAGCGCTTGTCGCTTTGACGACACCGGGGCACTTGAGCAAGCTGCGTGCGCGTTCCCGGCTGGGGAGCGCGAGCCCGTGGCAGCTCGTCGTCGCGAATCTCTCGCGACCGCGGCGCGGGAGAGACGGTGTATGCGGTTCCTGTGGTGCGCGACTGCGGCGGTGGCGTGGCTGGCGACGGGGTGCGCGCGAATCACGCCTGAGCGCCTGGAGGCGCAGGTCCAGGAGACGATGCGCTGGCAGCGTGAGTACCAGTTGGAGCGGGAGCGCTCCGAAGCGGTGGCGGTGAGGCTGGCGGCGCTGGAGGCGACCATCGAGCGGCTGGTGGCCGAGCGCGCGGAGGTGGAGCAGGGCCGCGTGGCGCTCCTGGAGGAGTTGGTGCGCACGGAGGCGGACCGGCACGCGCTGGAGGAGCACAACACGCAGTTGCTCGCGCGCGAGCGGGAGCTGAACGAGCTGCGGGAGATGCACGAGCAGCTCTCCGACGTCTTCTATGAGTCGGCGTTGGAGCGGGCGCGGCGGCGGTTGCCGTCGGCGCGGCAGCCGGACGCCTCCGTGGCAGGCGACGGGACGGCGGTGCCTTGACGGAAGCGTGGGTCCTCGGGGCCCGTGCCTCCGTGGTAGAGGTCGGACCCTGGTGAGCTCCCGCACGTCCATTCGCGGTTATCGCGCAGGCTTCTTCTTCGTGGTGGCCCTGCTGTCGGCCGTCACGGGCTTCACGCTGTGGACGGAGGTCCGCACGAGCGCGCAGGTGGATGCGCTGGTGCAGGAGGCGCTCGAGCGCGCCAGCCTCATCGGCCGCATCCGCGTGGACGCGCTGTCATTGGAGTCGGCCATCGAGGCGCACATCCGCGCCACGGACGACGGTGAGCGCAAGGCGGCGGACGTGGTGATGGAGGAGATTCTCACCGACATCCGCTTCGCCTCGGAGGCGTACACGCGCAACCTGCCGCCGGGAGACAAGGCGGCGTGGGAGCGCTTCAACGCGGCCTGTCAGGGGCTGGCGGACCAGGTGCGCGCGGCGGCGGTCTTCTCCCAGCGACGGGAGGCGGACCGCGCGCGCCGGCACCTGGCCGAGCGCATCCGTCCGGTGGCCGCGCAGCTCGACGCGCTGGGCGGCTCGCTGTCGGAGGAGAACGCGAACGAGGCGCGGCGTCTGGTGGGGAGGCTGGCGGACCTGCGCGTGCGCAATACGGCATTGGGCGCGGGCACCACGCTGCTGGCGATGCTGCTGTCGATGCTGGTGGGGTGGCACATCACCTCGCTGCTCAAGCGCCAGGAGACGACGATTCAGGGGCAGCTCGAGGAGCTGGGCCGGCACAACCAGGAGCTGGATGCCTTCACGCGTCGCGTGGCGCATGACCTCATCAGTCCGCTGGCGCCGCTCAGGGGCTACCTGACGCTCATCCGTCGCACGGGCGGGGTGACGGACGCGGGCGCGCTGGAGATGCTGGCGCAGTGCGAGTCCAGCGCGGTGCGCATGGGCGAGCTGATTGAAGCCCTGCTGCGCTTCTGTCGCGCGGGCACTCGCGGGGAGCGCACCGTGGGCGAACTGGACACGGCGGTGACGACGGTGCTGCTGGAGGTGGCGCAGACGGCGTCGGCGCAGGGCGTGGCGCTGGAGCGGACGCTTCAAGCGGGCGTCGCGGTGGACTGCCCGGGGCAGCTGCTGCAGGTCACCGCGCGCAACCTGCTGACGAACGCGGTGAAGTACACGGCGGGGCGGCCGGAGCCTCGGGTGACGGTGAGCGTCTCCGTGGAAGGGACGGACGCGGTGCTGGAGGTGGTGGACAACGGCATCGGCATGGGGCCCGTGGCGATGGCCTCGCTGTTCCAGCCGTTCTTCCGCGCGCCGGAGGTGCGCTCGTTGCCGGGGCATGGGTTGGGCATGGCCACCACGAAGCGCGTGGTGGAGGCGCATGGCGGGACGTTGACGGTGCGCTCGGAAGAGGGGAAGGGCACGCGCGTGGTGGTCCGCTTCGCGCGCGTGACGCGGCCGACGGTGGGGAGCACCGTCGACTCCGCGGAGTCGTCCACAGCTTCCGGAATCCGCAAGGTGGCCTCGTGAGTGCTTCCCGCATCCTCGTCGTGGACGATGACCCTCAGGCGAGGGATTTGCTCCAGCGGTTGCTGGGACCGCTGGGCACGGTGTCGCAGGCGGCGCACCCGAAGGCGGCGCAGGAGAAGCTGGCGGAGGGCTCGTTCGACCTGGTGCTGACGGACATGGCCATGCCCGAGCCGGGGGATGGGCTCAAGGTGTTGCAGGAGGTGAAGGCGCACCTTCCGGACACGCCGGTGATTGTGGTGACGGCGTTCGGCAACATCGAGGGCGCGCTGGACAGCATCCAACTGGGGGCCTTCGACTACCTGGCCAAGCCCTTCGACGTGGACGCGATTCTCCGCGTGGCCCGGCGGGCGCTGGAGCAGAAGCGGCTGGTGGAGGAGAACCGCTCGCTGCGCCAGCAGGTGGACCGCAGCGCGCTGGTGGGGCGAAGCCCGGCGTTGCTGGAGGTGTACAAGCAGGTGGCCCGCGCGGCGGCGAGCAACGTGCCGGTGTTGATTACGGGCGAGACGGGCACGGGCAAGGAGATGGTGGCGCGGGCGCTGCACAAGCGCTCGCCTCGTGCTTCCGGCCCGTTCATCCCCGTGGACTGCGGCGCCATCACCGAGTCGTTGATGGAGAGCGAGCTGTTCGGCCACGCGAAGGGCAGCTTCACGGGCGCGTCGGGCGCTCGGCGGGGCGTGTTCGAGGAGGCGAACGGCGGGACGCTGTTCCTCGACGAGATTGGCGACGTGGGGATGAAGGTGCAGTCGCAGCTCCTGCGGGTGTTGCAGGAGGGTGAGATTCGCCGCGTGGGCGAGAGCGTGCCGGTGAAGGTGGACGCGCGCGTCGTCGCGGCGACGAACCGCAACTTGAAGGAGCGGGTGGCGGAGGGCGCGTTCCGCGAGGACCTGCTGTACCGCCTGGACGTGGTGCACCTGCACCTGCCGCCCCTGCGCGAGCGGCGCGAGGACATCCCGGCGCTGGTGGTGCACTTCGCGTCGCGACATGCGCGGGGCGGGGTGAGTCCGGTGGTGACGTCGGAGGCGATGTCGCGGCTGACGGCCTACGACTGGCCGGGCAATGTGCGGCAACTGGAGAACGTGGTGGCGCGCGCGCTGGCGCTCAACGTGACGGGCGTCCTGGGGCCCCAGGACTTCCCGGAGCCGATTGGGGATGCGCCCAAGCGGCTGACCGGGCTCGCGGGTGACATGCCCAGCCTCGCGGAGCTGTCGCGCCGGTATGCGGCGCATGTGCTCCATGCGGTGGGTGGCAACAAGAGCGAGGCGGCCCGGCTGCTCGATGTGGACCGCAAGACGCTCTACAAGCTGCTGGAGGCGACTGAAGCGGAGGGTTGACCCGACTCCAGGCGTTGACTGGTTTTGTCCAGGGGCCCCGGGGCCCTTGGGGGGCCTTCAATACGACGGGCTCACCTCGTCAGTCGTCATCGTCAGCGTGTTTGAACTGCTGGAACGTCTTGCAGTGCTTCTTGACGACTGCGCCGATCTGCTCTTCGGTGGGTGCTGTCTTTGCTGAAACGAAGAGCTCGATGAGCTCCGGCTCGATGGCCTTCACCTGCTCTGGGGTGGGCTCTTGGGGTGAGAGGCCAGACCTCTGTCTGGGTTTGTCTTCCATGCCAAACAATTCAGGTCTCCTTCGCGCTTGTTTCACACACTGAACGTTCAATGACGTCCGTGGGTGACACATTGAAGGTGGAATTTTCGAGCAAGAGGCATGCGGCCGGATGAGCCCTTACGGTGGTTGCCGACTGCATCGGGTTCTCACAGACTCCACTCCGTGAACGCTCGCTCCCTGTCGACGCTTGCCCTCCTCCTGGCCTCCACGCAGACGGCCTGTGTCTCGCAGCAGAAAGGTCGTGAGGATGCTCCCGCGGGTGAGCCGGGGACTCCGGCGAAGCTGTGGCGACGCAGCGCGGTGGAGCGCGACTTCGAGCGCTTCACGCGCGAGGGCCTCTCAGTCACCAGTGACGGCGCGCTGGTTCTGGACGCGTCGGCGCGGACGGACAGCGTGCCCGTTCCCACGGGACGCAACGAGGAGGGTGGTACGCGCTACCACGAGGCGACCTACCGACTGGGGAGCGCCGTCTCCGAGGTCCAGCTCGTGCCGGGTGGCTTCACCAGCGTGGTGCCCTCGTTCGATGCGCTGACGCCTCCGGGCACCTGGGTGAAGGTGACGCTCGCGGCGCGCATTGAAGGCACCTGGACCAAGGACTACGAGCTGGGCGTGTGGGCCTTCGACAATGAGCCCGTGGCCCGGCACAGCGTGGACGGGCAGGGGGACGCGGATGGTCAGGTGTACACGGACACGCTCAACCTCAAGCGTCGCGCGGACGCGCTGCGGATGACGGTGTGGCTGTTCTCTTCACAGCCGGAGGCCACGCCCCGGGTTCGCGCGCTGTCGGCGGCGGTGAGCGACAAGCAGGGTGTCGTCGCGGATGCCACGTCCGACCGGACGGCCTGGGGCACGGTGCTGGAGGTCCCCGGCCACTCGCAGATGCTCTACCCGGACGGCGGCCCCGTGTGGTGTTCGCCCACGTCCACGACGATGTTGCTCGGGTACTGGGGACAGAAGCTGGGGCGGCCGGAGCTGACCACGACGGTGCCTTCGTCGGCGGACCGGACCTATGACTGGGTCTACAAGGGCACGGGCAACTGGGCCTTCAATACGGCGTATGCCTCCGCCATCGGTGACGGCGCGTTGCATGGCGCGGTGCTGCGCCTGGATGGCTTCGCGCAGGTGGAGCGCCTCATCGCCGCGGGAATCCCCGTCAGCATCAGCATCGCCTACGAGGAAGGGGAGCTCACCGGCTCGCCCGTGCGCAGCTCGGATGGACACCTCATCGTGCTGAGGGGCTTCACGCCCGACGGTGACGTCGTGTGCAATGACCCCGCGTTCAAGACCGACGAGACGGTGGGGGTGACTTACAAGCGCGACGAACTCTGGCGCGCATGGCAGCACTCGCGCGGCGCGGCCTATGTGCTCTGGCCCTCGGGGACGGCGTTCCCCGCCGAGGTCATCGGGCTGCTGCGCTGAACCGGCGCCCGGAGTCGGTCAACGCAGCGGCCCGGGGTACCGAGGGTTCAGCGCGCGTTGCTCGCGCTCGGCACGACTCCTGTCATGCGGGTGCCACGGACTCGAAGTAGTGGCGATCGGCGAGGTCCGCGAGCAGCCCCGGATGCGTCGGCTTCCAGCCCAGGAGGTCTTGCGTGTGCGCGCTGGACGTGGGGTTGTCGAGCTGGGTGAAGGCGGAGAGGAATCCGAGGTACTTGTTCGCCTCCTCGGCGGAGACGCTCCTGGCCGGCAGTCCGAGGCCACGGCCGATGGCTTCAGCGATGTCGCGAAAAGGGATGCCCTCCTCGGCGACGCCGTGGATGCGAGAGCCCGCTGGCGCTCCCTCCAACGCCAGTCGGTAGAGTCTCGCCGTGTCGAGCGTGTGCACCGCTGGCCAGCGGTTGGCGCCGTCCCCGACGTAGGCGGCGAAGCCGTTCTTTCGCGCCATCGTGATGAGCGACGGGACGAAGCCCTGGTGGTCGAGTGAGCTGTGCACCGTCGGCGCGAGGCGGATGACGGAGGACCGGACGCCGCGCTTGCCGAGGGATATCACCGCGTTCTCCGCGTCGATGCGGGGGCCGCCCGCGAGCACGTCGTGTTCGGTGCCAGGGCGACCGCGTACCGCATGAGCCAGCGCGAGCGTTCCCGCCGTGCCCACGAACGGCTTTCCGGAGCCCTCGAGCACGGCGCTCATCGCTTCGATGGCGCGGAGGTCGGCCGCCACCGCGCCCGCGTAGTCGCCAGTGAAGGCCACGTCATGCTTGAACGCGAGGTGGATGACTCCATCCGCGGTGGCGGCGGCCTCTCGCAGGCCCGCGAGGTCATCGAGGTGGCCTCGCCGCACCTCCGCGCCAGCGGACTTCAGCGCGGCGACCGAGGAGTCGGAGCGGGCGAGCCCGACGACCCGGTGCCCGGCCTCGTGCAACTCGCGGACGACGGCGGAACCGATGTGCCCCGATGCACCCGTGACAAAGACGCGCATGTGAACCTCCGATGTCAGAAGCTGACATGACTCCTAGCACGTGATGTCAGTCGCTGCAATCAGGTACAGTGGTGCGATGGGTCGTTGGGAACCGAACGCGCTCGAACGCCTGCAGGACGCCGCGATGTCGTTGTTCCAGGAGCGCGGGTACGACCGCACGACGGTGGAGGAGATCGCCGCGCGTGCGGGGCTCACCGAGCGGACCTTCTTCCGCTACTTCTCCGACAAGAGAGAGGTGCTGTTCTCGGGCTCGAAGGGCCTGGAGGCGCTCATGGTCAGCACCATCGCCGATGCGCCGAAGGCAATGGCTCCCATCGACGTCGTCGCCGCCGCGCTGGAGGCCACCTCGCCGGGATTCGAGGAGCGCCGTGCGCATGCATGCAAGCGGCAACCCCTCATCATGGCGCACGCGGAGCTTCGGGAGCGCGAGCTCATCAAGCTGGCATCACTCGCCTCGGCGATGGCGGAGAGCCTCCGGGGACGCGGCGTCGAGAAGACGGTGGCCCACCTCGTCGCCGAAGCGGGTATCGCCATCTTCAAGAGTGCGTTCGAGCGTTGGATCGAGGACACGAAGAAGCACGAGCTCGCGCATCATGTGCGCGTGGCGCTCGCGGAGCTGCGGCTCATCACCGCCGGAGCGAGCGCGGCTTCTTCCACGCCGCCCCCGACCAAGGCACCACGACGCAGCCGTCTCGGCCCCCGGTAGGCCCGAGGCGCACGGAGTCGAGTGGCGTGGGGCGTGTCTCGCGTGAGACATGTCTCGGGGTATCCGGGGCCATACGGGATTCCTCCCATGAGGGAGTGGGGCAGGGTGCCTCCATTCCGTTGCATGTGACATCCACCGTCAGGACCGCACGGATTACGCACCCGCGCGGAGTCGCGCGCAGGCGGCCCCACCTCGGACGACGTTGAGCAAGCGGGCGAGCCCTCGTACCGTGTCATCCACATGCGACGTTGGCTTCAGCTCGCCCTTCTCCTGCCTGGAATCGCCTGCACGCCTTCGTCGAAGACGGAGGATTCCCCCTCTCCCGTGGGTGTAGCGCCGAGCCCGTCCCAGCCCACCACGGCCATTCCCCCCGCGCCCTCGGGCCCGAATCTCCAAAGGAGCGCGGCGGCCTCCTCGGCCGAGCCTCGGCCTGATGGGGCGTCACCGTCCACGGGGGCGGCGGTGGTGAATGGGTCTTCGCCTTCCGGCGACAGCGCGGCGGTGCCTTCCGGAGCAGACGCGACGGCCGTCGGAGCTGGGGCAGTGGTGCCTGCTGGAACTGGCGCGACGGCCGTCGGAGCTGGGGCAGTGGTGCCTGCTGAAACTGGTACGACGGCCCTTGCCGGAGCTGGCGCGGGTATTCCTTCCGGAGCTGGCACGCCGGTGTCTGTTGGAGCCAGCGCGACGGCCCCTGCCGGAGCTGACGCGACGGTGCCCGCAGGAGACAGTGCCCTGTTGGGTCACGGCTCCATGGAGCATGGGCTTACCGCAGCCGGCACGGTCCCCTCGGATGACGGTGGCACCCCATCCGCGGGTTCAGCCGGAATCCACGCACCCTCGGCCTCCACGTCGGGAGACCTGCTCGCCGCCTGGAATCGGACCGCGCCAGTGCCCGACACGGACGGCGGGCCCTCGCGTACGTCTTCCGCCGCGCGTCCCTCCACGGACTCTCGCGACTCGGATGATGGCTCCTCTGCTCACGACGAGCCCTCGCTCGCCATCGACCCCGCGCTCAGCGCCATGCCCAAGCCCGAGCGCCGCGAGGAACTCCCCGTCGAGGACCCCGAGGAATCACCCCCACCTCCCGCCGAGCAGCTCGTCGTCATCCCCGACAAGCGCAACCCCGGCCTGGAGCTGGTGCTCGGTCCGGACGGCGAGCCGCTGGAAGACACGAGCCTCGTGCTCGACGACCCGTCCCTGGAGCCCGACGAGGACACTCCCAATTCCGCGACGGCCAGCAGCGCGGACGCGGGCACCGAGCCCGTCGCCATTCCCTACCAGCCCGACGCGGGCTCGCTGCGCGTGCGTCGCTCCATCGCGGTCCGCTCGGCGCCTCGACAAGACGCCCCGCCCCTGGGCACGGTGGCCCAGGACATGCGCGTGCTCTGGAAGGGAGAGACCGCCATGCGCAATCCCGAGTGCGAGGCCTGGGTCGAAATCCAGCCTCGCGGCTGGGTCTGCGAGCGCTACCTGGAGCGCAACTTCCGCGAGCCCCGCGTCCGGGATTTGCCCCGCCTGCGTGAAGGCGAGCTGACCCCCGGCACCTATGCCCGCGTCGTGGGCAAGCGCGTGCGCGCCTACCCGAGCCTCGCCCTGGCCCGCTCGAGGAGGAAGGGCGTCCTGCTGAAGGGCTCGGTGACGGTGCAACTGCGCGGACAGGTGCGCGTGGGCCGGCGCACCTTCTGGCGCACCACGGATGGCCAATACCTGGAGGCCCGCGTCCTGCGCGAGTACCGGCCCTCCGCCTTCGTCGGCGTGGACGCGGAGCAACTGTCGGAGCTGTCCTCGCCCTTCGCCTGGGCCCAGTCGCGCGTGAAGCCCACCGCCTCCGTGGAGGTCAAGGTCGCCCCGGACGCGAAGGCCGCCCGGGAGACGGTGCTGCCCGCGAGGACCCTGGTCGCCGTGCGCGAGCTGTCTCCCGATGGCAACTGGGTGCTCATCGCGGAGGACCACTGGGTGGCGCGCCAGGACCTGCACGTCGCCTGGTTCACCCACGCGCCCCCCGGCGTGGAGCCGGGTGCACGCTGGCTCGACGTGGACCTGGAGGCCCAGGTGCTCGTCGCCTACGAGGGCGAGCGCCCCGTCTACGCCACGCTCATCTCCTCCGGGAAGCCCGGCACGGACACGCCCGAGGGCCTCTACCGCGTGTGGATCAAGTTCGCGGAGGCCGACATGACGGGCAACGGCACCGCGGGCAATGACACCTACCGCGTGGCCACCGTGCCGTGGACCATGTTCTTCGAGCAGGACTACGCGCTGCACACCGCCTACTGGCATGACCGCTTCGGCGAGCCGATGAGCCACGGCTGCGTCAACCTGGCGCCTCGGGATGCCCGGGCCCTCTACGGCTGGTCCGCTCCAGAGGTCCCCACCGGCTGGTCCATGGTGCACGCCACGCCCGAGTCGCCCGGCTCGTGGGTGCGCATCCGCGGGCAGGCGCGCATCCCCACCAAGATGAAGGAGCGCAAGGTCCGCGTCGTCGCCAGCACGCGCGGACTGTGACGCTCAGCCCACCACCGACACGGTGACGCGTCGGCGGTGGGGCGCGGCGCGGTGCTCCCAGACGTAGACGCCCTGCCACGTCCCCAGGTTCGCCGCGCCGTCCTTCACGGGGATGCTCAGCGAGTTCTGCGTGAGCACCGTGCGCACGTGCGCGGGCATGTCGTCGGGCCCCTCCGCGTCGTGCACGAAGAGGGGGTCTCCGTCCTTCACCAGCCGCGCGAAGAAGGACTCCAAATCCCGGCGCACGTCGGGGTCCGCGTTCTCACACAGAATCAGGGACGCGCTCGTGTGGTGCAGGAACACGGTGCACAGCCCCTGCCGCGCACCGCTGTCCGCCACCGCCCGCTGCACGTCCCCGGTGATGTCCGTGAAGCCGCGCCCCCGGGTGGGCACCGTGAGCTCCTTCGCGTGGTACATGCCTCAGCCTTCCAGTCGCGCCTTCAGGAACGCGGCCATCCGCTCCAACTCCTCGGCGTCAATCGTGTGCGGCCCGTCGAAGGGGAGGAAGTCCACGGACAGTCCCGCCTGCACCAGCGCGTCGCGCAGGCGCTCGCCCGTCACGAAGGGCAGCACGTCGTCATGGCGGCCGTGGCCCTGGAACACCGGCAGCCCTTGCCGGGCCTGGGCCTTCTGCTTCCACTCCTCCTCCGCGATGAGCGTGCCGGAGAGGATGCACAGCCCGGCCGGTCGCTCCTCCAGCCGCAGGGCCACATCCGTCGTCACCATGCCTCCCTGGCTGAAGCCGCCCAGGACGATGCGTCCATAGGGCAGCTTCGACGAGGTCGACAGTGCGTCCACCGTGGACATCAGGGCGCGACGCGCGGCGGGAAGTCCCTCGGGCACCTGCTTCGAATAGGCCTCCCAGTCCCGCATCTGCCCGCGCATGAATGCCTCGGGCAGATGGAACCAGGCACGTCCCTGGGGCATGCCCCACTGCGCCATCGTCAGCGGACCGCCGGGCATCACGAAGCGCACGCGCTCCGCCAATGCGGGCTCCACCGCCATCAGCTCCGGCACCAGCGATACCAGGTCGGTCGCCGAGGCGCCCAGGCCGTGACAGAGCACCACCGCCAGCTCCGGCACGGCGCCTTCGGCGAGCCCGTCCACCACCTGGCAGTCCAGCTCGCCCAGGCGCGTGGCCACGCGTCGGAGGTTGCGTCGCTCCATCACTGCGCGTCCGCGAGCGAAATCTTCTGGATGACGACGGGGTCCACCGGCCGGTCGCCCGGGCTCGTCGCCACCTTGGAAATCTTCTCCACGACGTCGTAGCCCTTCACCACCTCACCGAAGATGGTGTGCTTGTTGTTGAGGTAGGCCGGCGTGGACGTGGTGATGAAGAACTGGCTGCCATTGGTGCCCGGGCCCGCGTTGGCCATGGCCAGCAGGCCCGGCTTGTCGAACGTGCGGCCGCTCTTGAACTCGTCGCCGAAGCGGTAGCCCGGGTCACCCCGGCCGGTACCCGTCGGGTCTCCGCCCTGAATCATGAAGCCCGGAATCACGCGGTGGAAGATGACGCCGTCGTACAGCGCCTTGCCCGTCACGCGCTCGCCGCTGCGAGGGTCCGTCCACGACTTCTCGCCCGTGGCCAGGCCCACGAAGTTGGACACCGTGTTGGGCGCGTCCTTCGAGAACAGTCGCACGACGATGGGGCCCTGGTTCGTCTCCAGCGTGGCCTGGATGTCCTGGCCGGCCTGGACCTTCTTCATCCACTCGCCCGGGGCTTCCTCGGAGGGCCTCGGGGCCGAGGGCTGGGCCGGCGCCGGCGTGGAACTGCCCGTGGACTCCTTCTTCTCGGTGGAGTCCTTGCAGGCGGTGGCGGTGAAGGTGAGGCACAGGAGGAGGGCGCTCAGGATTCTGGTGGTCATGGGGCGCGCAGATTAACCGACCTTCGACGAATTACAGGGGGTTACGTCGTCCCGCGTGGACCCGGAGTTCTCCGGGAGGCAAAATCGCCCGCCAGCGGCCCCTCTCGACGCAACATTCGGAACCAGGGCACGATGATTCCCCTGGAGCACCCCGAATCTCGTCCGGAGTCCCGAGTTGGCGCCCATCGAGCCGCGTACCACCCCGAGTCCTGTTCCCACCTCCCGGCCTTCACAGCCCACGGCCGCGCCGCTTCCGGTGTGCCGGGCTGAAACCCCGGCCGCGCCCGCGGGACGGACGCCGGACCGCTGGGAGGAGGGCGCCAACGAGGTGGCCCGGGCCACCAACGGGGTGCGGCAGTTCTCCGACGCGGTCGGCGCCACCCAGGTGAACCGCGCTCAGGGCCCCATCCGCTTCGGGCGTATCGACACGGGCCTGCTCGGCACCACCGTGACGGGCGCGAACACCCAGCCCGCTCGCCTGGCTGGCGGCGTGTCCACGGCGGCCAGCGTGGCGCAGCTCCCCGGCGCGGCCTACCTGGCGTTCCGCGATGTGCGCGACGCCTTCCGCGCTCCGTCCGCTGACTCCGCCAACAGGGCGGCCGGCTCCACGGCGAGCCTGGCGTCCACCGGCCTCAACGTGGCCAAGGGCGGCCTGGACCTCGCGGGCAACGTGAGCAACTACCGCGCGGCGGCCGACGCTGCTCGCGCCGCCTTCACGCAGGCGGCGCCGGAGGCCTCGGCCGCGGCGGCGAACCGCGTGGCGACCGCCGCCGCTTCCGAGGGCGTGCTGGGCGGGTCCCGTCAGGTGATGCGCAACGCCGCCGCTCGCGCCGCGGGCGAGGGCCTGGAGGACGCGGGCCGTCTGGGCGCGAACGCCGCCCGCACCGCGCTGCGGGATGGTGGCACGGCCGTGGCCAGGGCCGCGGGTCGCTTCGCGCCGGGCCTCAACGTCGCCATCGCCGCCGCGGACACCGCCGCCGCCGCGAGCACGCTGGCCGACCCCAACGCGTCGGTGGGCCGAAGGGTCACCGCCAGCGTCACCGCGCTGGGCTCCGTCGCCGCCGCCACCAACATCCCGCTGGTCAGCCAGACAGGCGCTGTCGTCTCGACGGCGTCCAGCTTCGTCGGCGCGTTCTTCTAGGCGCCGCGCCGCCTCCTCCGCTCTGTGGTATCCGGACCTCCCGGAGCGGAGGAAGCATGACGTCCCAGAACGACTCGAAGGGTGGCGGTGCGCGCTCGCTGGCCGAGCTTCATGCGCTCGGCATCATGAAGCGCATGCCCGCGTCGATGTCGCTGGGCAGCACCGAGCCCGTCTCCCTCCCCACCGTGCAGGCGCCTTCCCTCGAAGGGCTGACGGTGGCCCTGCGCGCCCCTGGCCCCATCGACGAGCAGTCCCTGGTGGCGCGCTTCGATGTGCTGCGCCGCCAGCACGCCGACCGCCGGGTGCGCCTCGCGGGCGAGGTCGTGGGGCTCGGCGACGAGGTGCTGCTGGAAGTGCTCGGCTTCGCCAACGGCCGGCTCATCCCCTTCTCCGCGCGGGAGAACTGGCGGGCGGAGGTGGCCCCCGACGCGCTGCTGCCCGGCTTCTTCGAGGCGCTGGTGGGCGCGAAGGTGGGCCAGTCCTTCGGCATCGAGCTGACGCTGCCGGACACCTACGTGGTGGAGTCGCTGCGCGGCGCGACGGCGCGCTTCCTGCTCGACGTGAAGGCCGCCTCCGAGATGAAGCTGCTGGAGGATGACTCGCCGGTGCTGCTCGAGCGCCTGGGGCTGGGCACCCTCACCGACGTGATGGCCCACCTGGGCGACACGCTCGCCCGCGAGCGCACCGCGGAGATGGACCGGCTCACCCAGGAGCGCGTGCTGGACGAAGTGGTGGCGCGCACGAAGGTGACGCTGACGCCGGCACTGGTGGACGAGGAGATTCGTCGCCGCTGGGCGGAGGTCGAGCGGCCCATGTTGATTCGCAAGGACTTCCAGCCGAACGAACTCCAGGAGGCGCTGGAGGGCTGGTTGAGGGAGCCGCTCACCCGCGCGGACGCGGAGCGGCGGCTGACGCTGGCGCTGGCGCTGCGGGCCATCGCCGCGCGCGACGGCGTGAAGCTGGCGAAGGGCGCGGTGGACGCGCTGGTGGATGACCTGGCCGCGCTGTCGGGTGTCTCCCGTCAGGACCTCATCCGCGCGATGAAGGAAGACACCTTGCTGGCGAAGCGGGTGGAGGACCTGGCGCTGCACTTCGCCACCATCGACAGCGTCATGCGGCGCGTGTCGCTGACGCCGCCGACCTGACGCCACGACGGCTCACGGCGTCTCCAGCGCCAGCGTCACCATCACCTCGGTGAGGTCTCCAGGGTGGTAGCGGCCCAGTCCCGGCAAGGCGCGCAGCGCGGCCTCCGCGTGGTCCAGGTCGTCCAGCCTCACCACGCGCGCGCCAGGCACCTCCGCGTCCACCGCCGTCACCATGCCGTCGGACGCGTAGCGGTAACGCTCGTCCAGATATCGCTGGAGCGGATAGAGCGAGGACAGGCGCGACAGCCTCGAGGTGGCCAGCGACACGGTGGGGATGTCCGCCGGGTAGGGGTGCCGGGCGATGAACGCCATGCGCTGGGAATAGGACAGCTCCTCCACCGAGCGCGACACGCCGTGGAACAGCAGCGGGAAGGCGAAGTCGATGAGCCGCCGCATGTCCGGCGTGGTGGCCAGGTCGTGGGCGATGGACGAGCCGCCATAGGGCGCCTGGAGCGTCACCACCGCGCGCACCACCCGGCGCAGCTCCGGGTACAGGGCGAGCACGGCGGTGCACTCGACGCCGCCCTTGCTGTGGCCCACCAGCACCACCGAGCGACCGAAGTGCTCCGCGTCCAGCAGCGCCTCGCGCAGCACCGCGACGTTGTCGAGCAGCAACCCCTCCGTGTCGACCGATGCCTCCAGTACGTCCAGGCCCCGGCGCTCCAGCCGCTGCACGTTGTCCAGCAGGTAGCCGGGCAATTCGTCCCCGAGCATGCCGCGCACCAGCACGTACTGATGGCGCCGTGCCTCGGCGGGCAGCACGGGCTCTCCCTCGCGCACGCTCCGCAGCAGGTGATGGAAGCGAGGAGTCAGGTCCACCGTGGCCGGTGTCGTGCCCGCTGGCATGCGCTGGAGCCAGCCGGCCATGCCGCCACAGCCGGGGCCCCACCAGCGCGGCGCGGCGGGCAGTCCGCGCAGGCCCCGCGTCAGCCGGGCGATGGCGCCGGGCTCGCGGGTGGGGGAGGGCGTGGGAACGGGCGCGGAGGCGTCAACGTCGGACTGCTGCGTCATTTCACGCGGAAGCGTACCGGCAAGGGGTGGCGCGGCGCCAACGCGAGGCCCCGAGCGCGAGCGGCTTTCGTGCGTCGGGTCTCGTGCTAAGTAGTCCCAGCAGAGGCGGGAGGACTTCGAAGCTGACCACCGGACAGGAATGGCTGGTTGACGCGAGCGGCTGCTCGCCTGGACTGCTCAAGGACGCGGCGGCGTTGGCGGCGCTCTTCGAGGAGCTGCTCGTCCTGCTCGACCTGAAGGTCGTGGGCCAGCCGCAGTGGCACGTGTTTCCAGAGCCTGGTGGCATCACCGGGCTGACGCTGCTGGCGGAGAGTCACCTGGCCATCCACACCTTCCCGGAGCATGGCTTCGCCGCGCTCAATGTCTACTGCTGCCGCCCTCGCGCGCGCCCCGACTTCGAGTCGCTGCTGACGCGCCACCTGAAGGCGGCCTCGTGCGAGGTGCGTGAGCTGAAGCGGGGGGTGAAGGCGTGAGCTTGGGGAGGTGTCCGTCGTGCGGCGCGGATGTGGAGTTCACCGCCGGCTCGGCGCAGGTGATTGTGTGCGGCCACTGCCAGACGGTGGTGGCTCGCAAGGGCGACAACTTCGAGTCGCGCGGGAAGATTGGCCGCATCCTCGTCACCGACTCGCCGCTCCAACTGGGCGCGGAGGGTCGCTACGCGCGCACCGCGTTCCAGGTGGTGGGCCACCTCCAGAAGGACCATGGCGCGGGCCCCTGGGACGAGTGGTACGTGGAGTTCTCCGACGGGCGCTCCGCGTGGGTGAGCGAGTCCGAGGGCGCCTTCCACATGGTCCTCGACGCGGGCGTGGAGGAGGGCGTGTCGCTCTCCGACCTGCACCCCGGCGAGCGCCTGCGCCTGCGCAACCGCGCCTGGGTGGTGGAGGAGCGCGGCCACGGCAAGGTGGTGGCCGCCGAAGGCCAGCTCCCCAGCGACGTGGACCCCACGCAGGACTCCTATTACGTCGACGCCACCGGCTCCAAGGGCGCCTTCATCACGCTCGACTTCGGCACGCGCGACAGGGACCCCGAGGTCTTCATCGGCGAGCGGCTCAAGCTGGAGCAGCTCGGGATTCCCGTCGACCAGCTCCGCCCCCGCGCCCAGCGCAAGGTGGACCTCCAGCAGGCTCGCTGCACCGAGTGCAACGGCCCCCTGGAGCTGCGCGCCCCGGACAAGTCCCTGCGCGTGGGCTGCCCGTTCTGCGGCGCGCTCCTGGACGTCAGCAAGGGCAAGCTGTCCTTCCTGCGGCTGTTGGAGAAGCCGGACCACGCGCCCATCATCCCGCTGGGGGCCAAGGGCACGCTGAAGGGCACCGAGTGGATGTGCATCGGCTTCCTGGTGCGCTCCTGCACGGTGGAGGGCGTGCGCTATCCGTGGGAGGAGTACCTGCTCTTCCACCGGGCGAAGGGCTTCGTCTGGCTGATGCTCTCCAACGGCCACTGGGTGTTCCTGGAGCCGCTGGCCGCCGGTGACGTGGAGCTGGTGCCCCTGAGGTCCGCCTTCCACGACGGCCGCCGCTACAAGGCCTTCCAGAACGTGCACGCCGTCACGGAGAACGTGCAGGGCGAGTTCTACTGGGAGGTGACGGCGGGCGAGTACGCCGAGGCCACCGAGTACGTGTCCCCCCCGTACTCCATCAACGTGGACGCCACCGAGGACGAGGTGACGTACACGTTCGGCGAGTACCTGGATCCCCAGGTGGTGAAGGACGCGTTCAAGCTGAAGGAGGTCGGGCCGACGTACGGCATCGTCCCCAGCCAGCCCAATCCCCTCTCGGCGGGGATGCGCTCCACCATGCTGTGGTCCTTCCTCTGGATTCTGGGGCTGCTGCTCCTGGCGGGCCTCTTCTCCGGCTTCGCGCGGGAGCAGGTGGTGCTCGAGGAGAGCGTCACGGTGCCCCCTGACGCCGCGTCCGGCACGCCCGCCGCGATGAAGTTCAGCGCGCCCTTCGAGCTGACCAAGCGCGGCAACATGAAGGTGGAGCTGGCCGCGGGCCTCAGCAACGACTGGATGGGCGTGCAGGGCGACCTGGTGAACCAGGAGACGGGCGACGTGAGGAGCTTCTATCAGGAGCTCAGTTTCTACCAGGGCAGTGACAGCGACGGCTCCTGGAGCGAGGGCAGCCCGAGCGAGAGCCTGTATCTGTCCGTGCTTCCGGCGGGCAAGTACGTGCTGCGCACCACGGCGTCCTACGACGCGTCGCCCCGACCGTCCGCGCGCAACTACAGCGTGAAGCTGGTGCACGACACGCCCAACGGCAGTTGGTTCTGCGTGGCGCTGGGGCTGCTGCTGCTGGCGCCGGCGTTCTCCTTCTTCCGCTCGCACGGCTTCGAGACGCGCCGGTGGGCGGACAGCAATCTGACGGAATAGACGCGCATGGCACGACACGGAGGCGCGGCATGAAGTGGTTCGGTGGGCTGGTGCTGCTGGGGTACGCGGCCATGATGGTGTCCGGGTGGTCGCCCTTCACCCGGGAGGAGAAGGACCGCGTGCCGGGCAACGTGCGTCGAGGCCCGGGTGGCATCCTGCTGTGGACCGGTGGTTTTCAGGGAGGGAAGTGATGCTGTTACTCGGCGTCGTCGTGAGCTGGCAGGGTGTGCTGGCGAGCGTCATCTATTCGCTCATTGGCCTGGCGGTGTTCGTGGCGGGCTTCTTCGTCATCCGCCTCATCATGCCGTTCGACGTGCACAAGGAGCTGGAGGTCGACCAGAACACCGCCGTCGGCATCGTCATCGGCTCCTTCATCCTCGGCCTGTCCATCATCGTGGCCGCGGCCATCGGTGGTTGAGGACCCGGACTCCCGCTCGAAGAAGAAGTGAAGTGACGACGTGAACAAGACGCTGCTGTACATCACCGTCATCGTCATCGCGACGTGCGGGCTCGTCTACGAGCTCGTCGTCGGGGCGCTCGCCAGCTATCTGCTGGGTGACTCGATTACCCAGTTCTCCACCGTCATCGGTGGCTACCTCTTCGCGATGGGCATCGGCAGCTACCTGTCGCGCTACATCGACAAGGGGGTGGCCCAGCGGTTCGTGGAGGTGGAGCTGGCGGTGGCGCTGCTGGGCGGACTGTGCGCCCCGGTGTTGTTCCTCACCTTCACGCTGACGGACCTGTTCCAGGTGGCGCTGTACGGCAGCGTCATCATCATCGGCACGCTGGTGGGGCTGGAGATTCCCCTCCTGCTGCGCATCCTCAAGGACCAGCTCAAGTTCAAGGACCTGGTCAGTCAGGTGCTGTCGCTCGACTACCTGGGCGCGCTCGCCGCGAGCGTCGCCTTCCCGCTGCTCCTCGTCCCCAAGCTGGGGCTGGTGCGCACCTCGCTTTTGTTCGGCGTGCTGAACGCGGCGGTGGGTCTGTGGAGCACGTGGCTGCTCGCGCCGCTGTTGGGCAACCCGCTGCGCCTGCGCGTCAAGGCGGTGATGCTCACGGTGCTGCTGATGGTGGGCTTCGTGCTGGGAGACCGGCTCACGACGTTCTACGAGGACCAGCTCTACGCGGACGACGTGGTGCACGCGTCCAGCTCCCCCTACCAGCGCATCGTCCTGACGCGCGGCAAGCGGGGCTTCTCGCTGTTCCTCAACGGCAACCTCCAGTTCGCCAGCGTGGACGAGTACCGCTACCACGAGTCGCTCGTGCACCCGGCGATGGTGCGCGCGGGCCGCGCGGAGCATGTGCTCATCCTCGGCGGTGGAGACGGGCTCGCCGCGCGCGAGGTGCTGCGCTACCCGGAGGTCCGCTCCGTCACGCTGGTGGACCTGGACCCGGCGATAACCGGGCTGGCCATGGGCTACGGGGAGCTTTCGAAGCTCAACGAGAACGCGCTGAAGGATTCGCGCATGCGCGTCATCAACGCGGACGCCATGCAGTTCCTGATGGAGGGAGACCAGCGCTATGACGTGGTGGTGGTCGACTTCCCGGACCCGAACAACTTCGCGCTGGGCAAGCTGTACACCACGGGCTTCTACAAGCTCCTGAAGAAGCGGGTGGCGCCGGACGGCGTGGCGGTGGTGCAGAGCACCAGCCCCCTGTTCGCCCGGCGTTCATTCTGGTGCGTGGAGACGACGCTGAAGGCCGCGGGCTTCTGGACGCAGCCGTACCACGCGCTGGTACCCTCGTTCGGTGAGTGGGGCTACGTGCTGGTGGCCCATGAGGCGCCGGGCCACCACCGGCCGCTGCCGGAGGGCCTGCGCTTCCTGGACATGCCCACGCTGGAGTCGCTGACGCTGTTCCCTCCGGACATGAGTCCCCTGCCCACCGAGGTGAACCGGCTCAACAACCAGGTGCTGGTGCACTACTACGAGGAGGAGTGGCGGCGGTGGAACTGACGCGGCGGGAGCTGGTCGCCGCGTTCCTCGGCTCGGCGGTGGCAAGCGGCTGCAAGCGCGAGCAGCCCCGGGCCCCCATTCCGGGCGCCATCGTCGACCGCGCGGTGGAGGTGGGGCACCGGCTGCGCGGTGGGCCGCTGCCTCGCGCCCAGACGCTGGAGACAGTGGACGTGCTGGTGGTGGGCGCGGGCGTCGCGGGCCTGTCCGCCGCGTGGCGCCTGGCGAGCGCGGGCGTGAAGGACGTCCGCGTGGTGGAGCTGGAGGCGGAGCCTGGGGGCACGTCGCGCTCCGGGAAGAACGCCGTGTCCGCCTTCCCGTGGGGTGCGCACTACCTGCCGGCGCCGACGGAGGACCGGGGGCCGGTGGTGCGGCTGCTGCGGGAGATGGGCGCGGTGTCCGGCGTGGACGCGCAGGGGCTGCCGACGTTCGAGGAGGAGCTGCTCATCCAGGAGCCGGAGGAGCGCCACTTCTACCGGGGCCACTGGTACGACGGGCTCTACCTGCGCGTGGGCGCGACGGCGGAGGACCTGGCGGAGCTGGAGCGCTTCGACGCGAAGATGAATGCCTTCGCCGCGGCCCGGGACGCGAAGGGACGCAAGGCCTTCGCGGTGCCCACGGCGCGCTCCAGCGACGACGCCGAGTGGACGGCGCTGGATGCGCTGAGCATGGCGGCCTGGCTGACGCGCGAGGGCTTCCGCTCCACGCGCCTGAAGTGGCTGGTGGACTACGCGTGCCGCGACGACTACGGCGCCACGTCCGAGCACGTGTCCGCGTGGGCCGGCATCTGGTACTTCGCCGCGCGCCAGGACGGACAGGGCGAGCGCAGCGAGGGCTTCCTGAGCTGGCCCGAGGGCAATGGCCGCCTGGTGCATCAGCTCCTCTCCGCGCTGCCGCCCCGCGCGGTGGAGCGCGACGTGCTGGTGCACACGGTGGAGCCGGGCGAGCAGGGCTGCCGGGTGGACGCGTTGGATTCACGCACGGGCAAGCCCCGCTCCTTCCAGGCGCGACAGGTGGTGCTGGCGTGTCCGCGCTTCCTCGCGGCGCACCTGGTGGCGCCGTGGCGGACGGCGCGGCCCGCGTTCCTGGATGCCTTCACCTACGCGCCGTGGGTGGTGGCCAACCTGACGCTGTCGTCGCTGCCCGAGTCGCGGGGCTTCCCGCTGGCGTGGGACAACGTGTTCCAGGAGAGCAACAGCCTGGGCTACGTGGTGGCCACGCACCAGCGGCTGCGCCAGGACGAGCGCGGCCCCACGGTGCTCACGTGGTACCTGCCCATGTCCGGCGCGGACGTGAAGGCCGAGCGCACCAAGGCGCTCTCCGCCAGCTACGCGGACTGGGAGGCGCTCGTCATGGCGGACATGCGTCCCGCGCACCCGGGCATCCTCCAGCAGGCGCAGCGCCTGGAGGTGCAGCGCTGGGGCCACGCCATGGTGCGGCCGACGCCGGGCTTCATGTGGGGCCCCGAGCGCCGCGCCGCGCAGGAGAGCGTGGGGCGTCACCTGCACTTCGCTCACACGGACCTGGGTGGACTGGCCCTCTTCGAGGAGGCCAACTGGTTCGGGGTGAAGGCCGCGGAGCGCGTGCTGTCCGAGCTGGGCCAGGCCTCCGCGAGCTGGCTCTAGCCTCCTTCCTCTCGCGAGGTGCCAGGGGCGGGCGGGCCGGGCCTTGCCTGCCTGGGTCCGTCCTGGGGGCAGCGGTGGGTGTCCTGTGGCGTGCCCATCTCTGACCCTCGGGGCCGGGACGTGTCGCCTGGAGATTCCTGGGCCATGCGACGGCCGCCCTCAGGGCACGACTTCGCGGAGGCACCTCATGTCACTCAAGGAATACAAGCCCGGCAGCACCTTCCCCGGCACCATCGGCCGGACGTGGGAGCAGTCGTCTCCAGCGTGGCCTCAACCGCTGCGCGCGAAGGAAGGCTCGCCCAACGTCCTCTTCATCGTCCTGGACGACACGGGCTTCGGACACCTGGGTTGCTATGGCTCGCCCATCCACACGCCGAACCTGGACAAGCTGGCGAAGGGCGGCCTGCTCTACAGCAACATGCACACCACCGCGCTGTGCTCGCCCACGCGCTCGTGCATCCTCACCGGCCGCAACCACCACTCCAATGGCATGGCCACCATCACCGAGGTCTCCCTCGGCTACCCCGGCTACAACGGGACGATTCCGTTCGAGAACGGATTCGTCTCCGAGATGCTGTTGAAGCAGGGATACAACACGTATGCCCTGGGCAAGTGGCACCTGACGCCCGCGGAGCAGACGAGCGCGGCGGGGCCCTATGACCGCTGGCCGCTGGGCCGGGGCTTCGAGCGGTACTACGGCTTCCTCGGCGGCGACACGCACCAGTACTACCCGGACCTGGTCCACGACAACCACCCGGTGCTTCCGCCCCGGACGCCCGAGGAGGGCTACCACCTCACCGAGGACCTGGTGGACCACGCGGTGGACTTCATCGCGGACTCCAAGCAGGTGGCGCCGGACAAGCCCTTCTTCATGTACTTCTGCACGGGGGCCATGCACGCCCCCCACCACGTCCCCAGGGAGTGGTCCGACAGGTACAAGGGCCAGTTCGACGACGGCTGGGACGCGTATCGGAAGAAGGTGTACCAGCGTCAGCTCAAGCTCGGCGTCATCCCTCCGGGCACGCAGTTGTCCCGTCATGACCCGGACGTGGCGGAGTGGGACAGCCTGCCGCCCGAGGAGAAGCGGCTGTATGCGCGGATGATGGAGGTCTACGCGGGCTTCCTGGAGCACACGGACCATCACATCGGCCGGCTGCTGAAGTTCCTGGAGGAGAGCGGTGAGCTGGACAACACGCTCATCATGGTCATCTCCGACAACGGCGCGAGCGCCGAGGGCGGGCCCCATGGCTCCGTCAACGAGCTGAAGTTCTTCAACAACACGCCGGAGTCGCTGGAGCAGAACCTGGAGGCCCTGGACGAGCTGGGCGGGCCCAAGTACTTCAACCACTACTCGTGGGGCTGGGCGTGGGCCGGGGATACGCCGTTCCGCCGGTGGAAGCGCGAGGTGTATCGGGGTGGCACGACGGACCCGTTCATCGTCCACTGGCCCAAGGGCATCCGCGCGCGGGGAGAGGTCCGCACGCAGTACTGCCACGCCATCGACATGGTGCCCACGGTGCTGGACTGCCTGGGCCTGGAGCCGCCCCAGGACATCCGTGGCGTCACGCAGTCCGCGCTCGAGGGCGTCAGCTTCCGTCAATCGTTCGACGACGCCCGCGCGGAGAGCCACCACCACACGCAGTACTTCGAGATGTTCAGCAACCGCGCCATCTACCATGACGGCTGGCGAGCGGTGTGCCCCTTCCCCGGGCCCTCCTTCAAGGAGGCCGGTGAGGGGTTCGGCGAGTCGAAGCTCACCGAGGAGCGGCTGCGTCAGCTCGACGCGGAGGGGTGGGAGCTGTACCACGTGGCGGAGGACTGCTCGGAGACGAAGAACCTGGCCGCGCGGGAGCGAGGCAAGCTCATCGAGATGATTGCCCTCTGGTACGTGGAGGCGGGTCGCTACAAGGTCCTCCCGCTCGCGTCGCCGGACCGCGCCGTCTTCTCCGCCGAGCGGCCGCAGCTCACCAAGGACCGCAAGCGCTACGTCTACCGGCCCCACACTTCACCCGCGCCGGAGAACGTGGCGGTGCACGTGCTCAACCGGCCGCACTCCATCACCGCGAAGGTGGACGTGGATGGAGACGCGGAGGGCGTGCTGCTCAGTCACGGCGGGCTCACGGGCGGCTACACCTTCTTCATCCAGGGCCGGAAGCTGCACTACGTCTACAACTTCGTGGGCGAGCGGGAGTTCCACATCGAGTCGGCGGTGGAGGTGCCCACCGGCCGCACGGAGCTGCGCTTCGAGTTCGAGCCCACCGGTGAGCCGGACCTCGAGGCCGGCAAGGGCGCGCCGGGGCGGGGCAAGCTCTTCATCGACGGGGACCTGGTCGCCCAGAGCGACATCTCCTCGACGATGCCGCTGGTCATCAGCCTGGGGGAGGGGCTGACGTGCGGGCGGGATGACAACTCGTCGGTGAGCGTGATGTACCGCCCGCCCTTCGCGTTCCGGGGCGGCACCCTGCGCGAGGTGGTGGTGGACGTGTCCGGCGAGCACCTGCACGACGAGCAGAAGGAACGCCAGACAGTGATGGCTCGGCAGTAGGGGGAGGCGACACGTCGTCGCCTGTGGGGCCCGGCCTCTTCCCTGCGCTTCAGGGAGGCCGGGCCCTTTTTTCTTCAGAGCACCGGCGTGGGGGGGGCGAACCCGAGCAGGATGCCGCCGGTGAGCTCCAGCGTGGGCCGCGCCACCATGGCGTGCTGGGTGATGGTGTGCACGTCGCGGAAGCAGCGCTGGAGCGCACTGGTGTGGAACACGGCGGGGCCGCCCGCGGCCTCGTACATGCGGTCCACCGCGCGCGCGGCGCTTCGTGTGGCGTGAGTCATGGCCAGACGCAGGTCGGCCCTGCCGCGGATGGAGACGGGGCCTCGGGTGGCTTCGTCGTGGAGGGCGTGGATGGTCTCCAGCGCGAAGGCGCGGGACGAGCGCACCTCGGCCTCCGCCTCGGAGATGGCCTCCTGCACGGCGGGGCGCGCGGCCAGCAGTCTGCGCTCCATCACCACCGTCTTCTGCCGGGCCAGCGTGGCCAGCTCGTCGATGGCGCGCCGGGCGATGCCCAGGGCCACGGCGGGGATGCCCAGGCCCAGGAGACCGAAGGGAAAGCCATACAGCGGGCGCGCGACATGGGGAGGCGCGAAGAAGGAGAAGCCGTGGTCGTCCGGGACGAAGAAGTCCTTCACCTCCATGTCACCGCTGCCGGTGCCGCACAGGCCGGAGGCGAACCAGGTGTCGTGGAGTGTGACGTCCTGGGCGGGGAGGAAGAACAAGCGCGTCTCCGGCACGCCCTCGCGCACCATGCGTGGCTTGCCGCCCTCCGTGACGAGGGCGCCGCCCACGAGCCAGTGACAGTGCCGGCTGCCGCTCGCCCAGGGCCAGCGGCCGGTGACGCGGTGGCCACCCTCGACGCGCTCGGCGCGGCCCAGGGGCGCGGCCACGCCTCCGGTGATGACGTCCGGCGCGGAGAAGATGGCGCGGCCCACGGGCTCCGGCAGCCACGCCGCCGTCAGCGCGGTGGCCGAGCCAATCATCGCGCTCCAGCCGGTGGCGCCGTCCGCGCGGGAGAGGGCCTCGATGACCTGGAAGGAGAGCGCGGGGTGCAGCTCCAGCCCGCCATAGGTCTCCGGAATCATCATCCGGAAGATGCCCGCGCGGGTGAGCTCCTGGACGAGGTCCTGGGGGAGATGGCGCGCGGCCTCGATTTCGGCGGAGCGCGCGGACAGGCGCGGCGCGAGCTCCACGGCGGCGGCGAGGAGGGGATGGGCGGGGAGTGGGCTGGAGCTCTTCATGGCCGACAGCCTAGGAAGTCCTGCGTCCTGGTTGCCAGCGGGGAGGTGGACGGAAGATGGTGGGGCGCCTCGAACCCGGAGCCGCCGATGAGCACCCTCCCGAGCCGTCAAGTCGTCCTCGCTCGCCACATTCCTCGACTGCCCGAGCCGGAGCACTTCCGCGTGGAGCGCGTGGACGTGGGCGAGCCTCAGGACGGGGAGCTTCGCGTGAAGACGCTGTTCGCGTCCGTGGACCCGGGCACGCTGGCCCGGTTGGGCGGTGTGGACTCGTATGCGCCGGCCCTCAAGTTGGGGGAGGTCATCGGCAGCGCGGCCGCGGGCGAGGTGCTGGAGTCGCGTGACGCGCGCTATGCCGTGGGCGATGTGGTGGTGGGGAGCTGGGGATGGCGGGAGCACGCGGTGGTGAGCGCTCGCGGGCTGCGCAAGGTAGAGCCTGGCGCGGAGTCCGTCTCGGCGGAGCTGGGGGTGCTCGGCATTCCCGGGCTGACGGCGTACTTCGGGATTCTTGACCTGGGCCGTCCCCAGGCCGGTGACACGGTGCTGGTGTCCTCCGCAGCGGGCGCGGTGGGTTCCATCTCGGGACAGATTGCCAAGAGGCAGGGGGCTCGCGCGGTGGGCATCGCCGGAGGCCCGGAGAAGTGCCGCTGGGTGGTGGAGGCGCTGGGCTTCGATGCCTGCATCGACTACCGAGCGGAGAAGGACCTGGCCGCCGCCATCCGACGCGAGTGTCCCCAGGGGGTGAGCGTGTACCTGGACAACGTGGGCGGCTCCACGCTGGACGCGGCGCTCACCTGCATGGCGATGAAGGGCCGGGTGGTGGTGTCGGGGCTCGTCGCGGACTACGGCGTGCCACCGGAGGCGCGCGCGGGCTTGAAGAACACGCCGTTCCTCATCATCCAGCGGCTGCGCCTGGAAGGCTTCGTGGTGTTCGACTACGCCGCGCGCTTCGGTGAGGCGCGGGCGGAGCTGCGGCGGTGGCTCCAGGACGGCTCGCTCCGTCATCGCGAGCACATCGTCGATGGACTGGAGTCAGCGCCCGCTGTGTTCGCCGGGCTGTTTCGTGGCGAGAACTTCGGGCGCGCGGTGGTGCGGGTCGCTTGAGAGGGAGTCAGCTTCCGTCGGGATGGGTGATGTAGCGCGTGCGCCCGTCGCCGAGGTCTTCCGCCCGAGGCCCTGTCACTGAGTCCACCGCGATGATGACGATGTCCTTGCGCTGGCCCAGCGCCACGAGTTCGCTGGGCCGGGGCTCCACGGGGCGCGAGCGTCCCCCTACGCCCTCGGGGAAGAAGAGCGCGTGGCCCTTCTCCAGATAGAGGACGGGGACGTGGGTGCCCTGGGTCTCCGCGTCGATGGGGACGAAGACATGCACGGTGTCCGACGCGGGCTCCCAGCGCGGCCCACACGAGGCGAGCAGCAGGAGTAGCGGAAGCATCCATGAACGCATGAGGGTTCTCCTTGCCTCGGCGTGAGAGCCGGGCAGTCCTTGATTCATGAGGCCCGCGACTCGCGGGCACAGAAAGGTCGTGCTCCGGGCGCTCGCTCGGAGCCCCGCCTCGTCGCGTGGCGCTCCGGCCGACATGCTTCCAGCCGGAGCGCTCAGGTGCTGTCGTTGCTCAAGTCGGCGGCGTGACGTCGCAGCGTCCCGAGGCCCTCTGGGAGAGGTCCTCCGCCACGGTGCGCAGCAGCGTGCCCGTCACGACGGAGCGGTCTGTCTCTCCCGCCCCCTCCGTCCGCGAGAGCCAGGAGGCCATGCGTCCCAGGCTGGCCGCCGTCACCACGTTCAGCTTCACCTCCACCTGGACGATGAGGCGCTCACCCTCCTCGGGCCGCGCCTCCAGGGTCCACGCGACGCGCTCCAACTCCAGCGTGGCGGGCCCCGCCGGGAGCGGCCTTCCATCCAGCACGTAGCCTTCCCGGGTGAAGACAATCACCTGGGTGAGTCGCGCGCCGTCTACCCGCGTGTTGAACCAGAGCGCCCGGCGCTTCCACAGCGTCAGCTCCACTTCCAGCTTCCCCGCCATCCCCAACCGCACCAGCCGGTCCAGCTCCGCCGAGAGGAACGCGAAGGCCTCCGAGCGCGCCAGCACGCGCCGCCCGGAGAGGGTGGCGGTGCAGGTGACGCGCGGCTCCTCCGCCCAGGCCCCGGGCGCGAACAGCCCCGCCGCGGCCACCAGGGCCGCGCCGAGCGTGCGTCTTGTCCGTGTCCCCATGCGTGTCATGGGCCTCAGAAGGTCCGCACGAAGAACAGGCGCGCCTCGGGCGTGGCCGTGGCCTTCTCGTCCGTGCGCCACGCGACATCCACGCGCACGTCGTCGGTGAAGTGGAACGTCCCTCCGACGCCCAGCCGCGCGTCCTGCCACTCACCCGCGCCGCGCACCGTGCCCAGGTCCGCGAAGAGGCCGAAGGCATGCCACCGGTACTCGGCCGTGCCCAGCACCGACACGTCGCCCTTGAACTCCTTGAAGCCGAAGCCTCGCAGCGCGCTCCAGCCGCCCAGCGCCTCGCGCTTCTGCTCGGGCAGGTTGTCGCCACCCGCGCCGCGCAGCCGCAGCCGCAGGCCCGTCTCCCAACCCGTGGGCACCACCATCGTCACGTCGCCGAGCAGCTTCCAGAAGCGCTCGTCCGGACCCGTCGCGGCGGGCCCCTCGCCCACCTCCAGCGTGACGAAGCCGTGCAGGAACGGGCTGTGTCCCCAGTCTCCATCCCCGTGGAACAGCGGCGTCTCCGGCGTGCGGAACAGCGAGCCCACCTTCGCGTCGCGAGGAGTCCCGCTGGCGTACTCCAGCCGCGCGATGACGGACTGGAAGCGGCCCTCGTCCACCGGCGCGTTGGGGAAGGGAGGCGAGTCGCGGCGGAACAGCGAGAGCGGCGGAGTGAAGCTGCGCAGCGTCTCGTAGCGGTCGGAGCGGTACTCGACGCCCGTGAGCCAGTCCTCGGACCAGCGGAAGGTGGCGAACGCCGCCACGCCCTTGCGGCGGAAGTAGTCGCGGTCCGGCCGATTCAAGAGCGCCGAGTAGATGGACGAGTCGATGTCGCTCATCCGCCACCGGTCCAGCGTGTCCGTGAAGTCGTACGCCTGACCGCCCAGCTCCGCGAGGCCCACCGCCGGAATCTCCACGCGCGCGCCGCCCAGCAGGTTCAGCTCGCGCTGACGCTTCGTGCCTTCCGGGTCATCCGGCAGGCGCTGTCCACCCCAGCGCAGGGGGATGAAGGCCGCGGCGTCCAGCGTGGTGTGGAGGCGGTCCTTCGAGTCCCAGATGCGCAGCGAACCCTCCAGGCCCGGCGCGAACCCCGTCACCTGTGTGTGCACGGGCAGCAGCTCCAGGTCCAGGTCCGGACGACGCGGACGCACGTGCACGACGAGGCGCCGTCCCTCCAGGGTGATGCCCTCGCCGTCGTGGCCGTGCCGCCAGGACTCGAACAGCTCGCGCCAGCTCAGGTCGAACTCGACCTGCTCACGGCGACGGCGCTCCTTGCGCTGGGCCTCCTGCGTCCGGTAGTGGCGCACGCCGTCGGCCGCGCGCTCCTCGACGATGCGCGCGTCACGTCGGCGCACGGCGTCGTCGGAGTCCGTGTCCACGCTCGCCGCCTGCAGGAAGGGCAGGCGCGACTCCAGGCGCTCCATGGCGCGTCGCGCGTCGCTGCGCAGGAAGACGTCTCCGGCCTTCAGGTCCAGCGCGGCGCGCACCCGCTCCGCGATGGAACCGTCCACGCCCACCACGTCCACTCCCTCCAGGCGGCCCTCGTCGACGATGACGGTGAGGTGGCCCTGAGGGGTGAGCGTGCCGGACAGGCTCGCGAGCATGTAGCCGTCGCCACGCAGGTCACGCAGCGCGCGCTGCAGCGCGGCCGTCACCCCGCCGAGGACGAGCCCCGGTCGGTACTCGTCGCGCTCCATCCGAGCGAGCCACTCCCGGGGCGGGCGCTGCGGCGGGCACGGCTTGCTGACGGTCAGCGTCCCGCGCACGCCATTCACGCGCAGGGTGGCGGTGAACTCCTCGTCGTCCTCGTCCTCGTCGGGGAAGCGGGGCGGCAGGCGGAACACCTCGTCGAGGATTTCGGTGCGCTGGAGGTCCTGGAGTCCTTCCACGTCCACCGACGTGACGACGGGGTTCTCCTCCAGGAGCACCTCCAGGACGACGGGGCCCTGCTCGGGGACGCGCAGGCGCGGCTCCACGCGGGCGAACAGTCCGGTGTGCGCAAGGCGGCGCAGCATCCGCTGGAGGTGGCGGGTGTGCAGGGGGGCGCGGGACTCCGCGGGCGGCGAGCCGATGAAGGCGCGCACCTGGTCCTCCGTGAGGCGCTTGAGCCCATGCAGCTCGATGACCTCCGGCGTGAGCGCGCGGCCATCCACGTTCAGCTCCAGCGGATGGAGGATGGCGAGGTCTTCCATCTCCTCGTCCAGGTAGTCCTCGTCGCAGGCCGCGCGCTTCTCCTTCTCGCGTCGACGCTCACGCCGGTCCGACGCGCGCTCGTTGCGCGACTCAGTCCGCGCCGCGCCGCGTGCGTCCTCCTCGGCCTCCTCGGCCGCGCGCTCGTTGCGGGACTCGGTCCGCGCCGCGCCGCGTGCGTCCTCTTCGGAGCCGCGCTCGTCGTCTCGCGAGTCTTCGTCGTCCGAGTCACGCCAGCGCTTGGAGCGCTCATCGCGGGACTCCCGTGCGTCCTCGTCGCGCTCGACCTCGGCGGGCGCGGCGGGCGTGCGCCGGGGGAGGGGCAGGGGAAGGCCGGGCTCCTCTTGGGACTCCTTTTGGGGCGGCGCGGCGGAAGTGGGAGGCGGGCCGACAGTGCTGGTGGAGTCGGGCACGCCCGCGTCTGGCGCGGGCTGCGCGCTGGCGAGCAGGGAGACGAAGCAGAAGAGAAGCGCGAGGCGGTTCATGCGCATGGGACAGAGCACGCTGCGTTCCAGCCGCCGCGTCGGGGCAAGTGCTTGAAAGGACGAGAGCTGGCCAGCCTTGCCGATGTCATGGACACATCCTGATGTCGAATCGAGATGTGATACTGACATCGAGCCCGGCGATTGCCGCGAGCCGTCCGGTGCCCTCGGAACACGACTCCGGGTCCGGGGGGCCCGTGCCGCCGGTCAGCGCGGCTCCGCGGCCTCGTTCTCGCTCCACCACTTCAGCCACCCCTGGCGATTCGCCTCCAGGTTGCCCACCACTCCATCGCCGAACGTGGTGACGCCGGTGATGCGGCGCAGGGCGGCGCCCCAGAAGACGCTGCCTGCGCGATAGCGCTCCATGATGAGCGGCACCGCGGGCCGTCCCAGCGCCACGAGCGCGTCGAACGACGGGTGCTCCAGGAACACGTAGGGATTGGACGACTCGCGATGCTCCGCGCAGTGTCGCTCCCACTCCTCGGCCAGGGCGTCGAAGCGGGCGCCGGGCGCGCTCATGAGCTGCTCACGGGGGACTGACGGGGACGCACGTAGACTCGCACGGGCGCACCATACGAAGGGCCGGTGAGGTCGTCAGCGCTGTTGTGACGGATGAGCGGCTGGGTGCCAATCTTGCTCGTGAAGCGGCCCTGCTCGTCCATCAGCGCGCCGTGCGTCACCTCGAGCGGACCCTTGCCCGTCATCGGCTTGCGGCCGTAGATGACCACCTTCTCCAGGCTGGAGTCGTGGCTCAAATCCAACGAGTCCATCGGCTTGTAGCCCTGCTCCGCGTACAGCTTGTCGAAGTCCTCCACGCGCGTGCCCGGCCAGACCCACTCGTCGCGCTTGCCCACCGTCCACGCGATGCAGTTGTAGCGCTCCGACGAAGGGCCGATGCCCACGAACTTGTCCGCGCTCAGGTTGGGGAAGCTCTTGCTCTTGAGCAGCTCGTTCTTCCAGCCCGGTTCGGCGTCGTCGCGCGTGACGCCGACGGAGAACTTGAAGTTCTGCCCGTTGGCCGAGTCCCACGTCGTGTTGTCGTCCGCCTTGCCCCGGAACCAGACCTGCATGTCCGTGGCCTCGAAGGGCACGCGGAGCGCCGGCAGGAAGTCGCCGCCCGCGTTGCCGGACTGCCCGGCCTGGAGGTCGAGCGGGAACTCCAGGGGCGGCCCGCCGTTGAAGGACACGCAGGCGACGACGTCGGAGGGCGTCTTGCCGCCCGCGAGCGCCTTGAGGCGGTCCTGGTCATACGCGAGCTGGACCTTGTCTCCGGCGCGCAGCGTGCCGTCGACCTGCGTCTTGAAGTCCTCGGTGAAGGACACCGTCGCGCCCTCTTTCGAGGCCACTGACGCGTCGTTGCTCGGGTCCCACTGGTTGCTGATGCGCCCGTCGGCGCCGGTGGTGCGGAATGACAGCCGCACCAGGCCCGTGGCGTCGGGAGGAAGGGTGAACGTCCCGGGCTGGATGTTCAGCCGGCCATTCGCGTCACGGCTGCCGTCGGTCAGCGGAATCGCCGTCTCCGTGCCCCCGGGGACCAGCCGCCACACCAGCTCCACCTTCTCGTACTGCGACGAGAAGCGCGCCGGGTCCGCCGACACCGTCAGCGGCTTGCCCGCCTCGGCGTGGAAGGAGGGGCCTCGGCCGGGGCCCGTGGGCAGGCTCACCTGTCCCTGGCCTTCCACGAAGGCGTTGGCCTTCCGGCCGCCTTGCTCGAAGCGCGCCTCATAGCCGGTGGCCG
Organism: Myxococcus eversor; assembly: GCF_010894455.1. GTDB lineage: Bacteria > Myxococcota > Myxococcia > Myxococcales > Myxococcaceae > Myxococcus > Myxococcus eversor. The sequence continues at coordinate 198,832 of NZ_JAAIXY010000009.1, forward strand.
CGTGGAGCCGGGGCTGGATGTCGAGCGCCTTCGCGCTCACCGCCGTCGTCGCGGCGACTCCACCGAGCAGCGACGTGCTGACCTGGGGACGCGTGGCGCGGGACTCGAACTGGTCGACCTGCGCATGGCCCAGAGGCGCCTTCTCACCGGTGGGCCGGGCCGCGCGCTCACGCTCCATGCCGGACCCGGGCTGCGTGGCGGGAGTGAATGCGGGGCGGCCGATGCGGTTCGACATGGGGCGGCTCTTCCTGGTGGGGCGACCTGGGGGTGGGTCCGGAGGGATTATCGCACCCGGGGCTTCCTGGGTTTCCTGCTGGCCGAGAATCGCGCGGGGAGTGCGAGTGCGGGAGACGCTGGGGCTCGGCTTCGCTCGGGCTTGTGGCAGGCTGCCGGGCCCTCTTCCAAGCAAGGAGCTTCACCGTGATTCGCAGTGTTCCCACCCGGTTGGCCCTGGTGTGCGCGTTGCTGCTGTCCCAGGCCTGCGCGCACGTCGACCCTGCGCGGGACGAGCAGGACATCCGTCAGATGGTGGACGTGCAGACCCAGGCGTGGAACCGCCAGGACGCGGTGGTGTGGTCCAAGGACTTCGCGCCGGACGCGGACTTCATCAACATCGTCGGCACGGTGTTCGAAGGACAGCCGCAGATTCAGGAGCGCCACGCGGCCATCTTCCAGACCCTCTTCAAGGGCAGTCAGGACAAGGTCACCATCCGGCGGGTGAGCTTCCCCGCGCGCGACGTGGCCGTGGTGGACACGACGCACGAGGTGACCGGACATGCGGGTCTGCCTCCCGGTGTCCAGAACACGGAGCCGGGTCTGCTGCGGACCCAGATGCGCTACGTGATGAACCGCGTGGACGGCACGTGGCGCATCGTCGCGGGGCAGAACACCGACGTGAAGCCCCGGCCGTAGCGCGAGGACGGTGTCGATGCGCTCAGGCCACCGGGAGCCCGAGCGCCTTGATTCGCCGGTAGAGGTTGCCTCGGTCCACCTGCAACAGCCGCGCGGCACCGGCGATGCTCTCGCCCTCCTGGAGCGCGGCGCGGATGAGCTCCCGCTCGAAGTCCTCCACGTGCTCGCGGTAGCTCTTCTCGCCGAGGCTGGGGCGCGTGGTGGGAGCCGTGGCCTGGGGCGCGACGACGGCCTCGGGTCCGAGCGTCAGCGGTCCTCCGCCTCGCAGCAGGTTGAGCCGCTCGATGACGTTGCGCAGCTCGCGCACGTTGCCGGGCCATGGGTAGGCGCGCAGCGCTGTCTCCGCGCCGGGGGCCAGCACGAGGGGTGCTTCTGGTCCGGCGAATTCGGCCGCGAAGGCGCGCGCCAGTGGGAGCAGGTCCTCGAGGCGCTCGCGCAGTGGCGGGATGTGCAGGGGCATGACGTTGAGGCGGAAGAAGAGGTCCTGACGGAAGCGTCCCTCTTTCACCGCGCGGGCCAGTTCCTGATGGGTCGCCGCGAGGATGCGCGCGTCCACCGGCACGGGCACCGAGCCGCCCAGTCGCTCCACTTCGCGCGTCTCCAGTACGCGCAAGAGCTTGGCCTGCAGCTCCAGCGGCATGTCGCCAATCTCGTCCAAAAGCAGCGTGCCACCGTGCGCCTGTTCGATGCGCCCCGCGCGCCGATTCACCGCGCCGGAGAACGCGCCCTTCTCATGGCCGAACAGTTCGCTCTCCAGCAGCGTGGCGGGAATCGCGGCGCAGTTGACGGCGACGAGTCGTCCCTTGCGTCCCGAGGCCAGGTGCAGCGCCCGCGCGACGCGCTCCTTTCCCGTGCCCGTTTCACCGGTAATCAGCACTGCCGTGTCGCTGGGCCCCACGCGCGCGATGAGCTGACGCAGGGCTCCCATGCTGGGACTGTCGCCGACGAGATGTCCTGGGCGTGCGAGCGCGTCCAGCAGTCGCTCGCGTTCCTCCTGGAGCGCGCCGAGCGCCAGGGCGTTGCGAAGTGCCGTGACGAGTCGCTCGGGTGAAGGGGGCTTCTCCACGAAGTCGGTGGCGCCGAGCTTCAGGGCCTGCGCGGCTTCTGATGGCGAGGCCTCGCCCGACAGGACGACGACGGGCACGGGCAGGGGACGCGGCAGTCGCGCGAGGAACTCCAGCCCCGTCTCGCCCGGCATGCGCAGGTCGAGCAGCATCATCGCGGGGAGGCCCTCGGGGGATTCGAGGACGCGGGTGGCCTCGGCGGTGGAGCGGGCCTCCACGGAGGTGAAGCCCTCGTCGCTCAAGAGGCCACGCAGGGCCTTGAGGACGCCAGGGTCGTCGTCGACGACGAGGATGCGGGGGCCGGGCTTCATGTCGTGGGCACGCGGGACGAAGGGGGAATGAAGGGCAGCTCCACGCGCGCGAGCGTACCGCCGCCGGGCGCGGGCTCCAGTCGGAGCGTGCCGCCGTGTTCGTGGGTGATTTTCTGGGAGATGGGCAGGCCCAGCCCACTGCCCTCGGGCTTGGTGCTGAAGAGACCGCGCGTGAGGGCCGCGCCCTCGATGATCGCGGGGACACCGCTGCCTCCATCCGTCACGGTGACGCGCACGGTGTGCTCCGTCGCGGCCTCCAGGGCGATTCGCACGGGAGGGGCGCCCGCGGTGGAGGCCTCGGCGGCGTTCTTCACGAGGTTGCCGAACAGGCGGCGCAGGCCGTCCGGGTCCGCGCGCAGCGAGACGTCCGGACCGGGTACGAGCTCCACGGGCACGGGCGAGGTCTCCGCGTACAGCGCGCGGATTTCGGAGAGCAGCGGGCGCAGGGGCACGTCCTGGAAGCGCGGGGCGGGCAGTCGCGCGAAGGTGGAGAAGCTCTGGGTCATCCGCATCAGCAGCTCCACTTCCTCCTGGAGCAGGGCCACGGACTCGGTGACGCGCGTGGCGTCCGAAGGGGACCCGGTGTCCGCGCGAGACAGGCGCGCGAGTGAGAGCTTCATCGCGGTGAGGGGATTCTTCAGCTCGTGGGCGAGCGAGCGGGCCACGTCCTGCCATGCGGCGATCTGCTCGGCGGATTTGAGTCGCTCGCGCTGGGCGACCAGCTCCTGGCCCATGCGGTTGAACTGTCCCAGGAGGAACTGAAGCTCGTCCCGGGGCGGGTCCGTCGCGGGCAGCCGCACCGAGAGGTCGCCTCGCGCATAGGCCCACATGCCCTCGGTCAAGGTCGTCACCGGCCGGGTCAGCGCACGACCGAGCAGCACGGCGGCCACCGCCAGCACGCAGCCCGAGACGAGGACGAGGACGGTGATGAACGCGGGCACGCGCCGCACCAGGGCCCGACGTGTCAGCTCCGCCTGGGCCAGATGGAGTCGAGCTTCGTCCAGGGAGCCGCGAGGCAGGCCCCGGCGCTCCAGGTCCAGGGACACGTCATCCAGCACCGCCTCCACGGGGGCCACCGAGACGGACAGCACCCGCTCCAGCGCGCCCTGGGCCACGACGCCCAGCAACACCAGCGGGACGAGCCCCGCGAGCAGCATCACCGCCAGCAGCCGGCGACGGAAGCGAGGGGGCGGGGGAGTCGAGGGCATGGCGGACGCGGGCTCACGGCGGAAGGGCGACAGGCGCACTACGCGGGAGGCGCGCCGCGCTTGCCTCGGGGTTGTATCGCCCCGGCGGCCCATCGCCCAATCCGAGCCTGGGTGCCGGTCGACTTGGGGGCTGATAGCCTCACGGTCCGGATGCCCCGCCTCCTCGCGCCCTCTCAGAGCTGGTTGTTCGGTCCGCGCGTGGACCTCGCTGTCTTCGCCGGCAGTGCGCTCATCTCCGTGGCCCTCGTGCTCGCGTCCCCGTGGCTGGGGACGGTGGGGGACACGCCTGTGTGGGCGTGGCTCCTGCTCGTCGTCTGCGTGGACGTGGCCCACGTCTGGTCCACGCTGTTCCGCACCTACCTGGACCCGGAAGAACTGCGCCGACGCCCCGGTCTGTACATGGCCGCGCCCCTCGTCGCCTGGGTAGCGGGCGTGCTGGCGCACCAGGTGTCACCGGGCGCGTTCTGGACGCTCTTCGCCTACGTGGCGCTGTTCCACTTCGTCCGTCAGCAGTACGGCTGGGTGGCGCTGTACACGCGCAAGGCCCGCGCCTCCGACTTCGAGCGTCGCCTGGACGCCGCCGCCATCTACGCCGCCACCGTGGGCCCCGTCGTGTGGTGGCATGCGAACCTGCCCCGCGCGTTCTGGTGGTTCGTGGAGGGCGATTTCCTCCCGGGCCTCCCCACGTGGATGGGCACGCTGGCGCTGGCGCTGCATGCGGTGGTGCTGGTGGCGTGGCTCGGCTTCCAGGGGCTGCGCGTCGCGCGTGGCGAGGGCCTCCAGGTCGGCAAGGTGCTGCTCGTCGGCGCCACGTGGGTGACGTGGTTCGGCGGCATCGTCCTCGCGCGCGACGACTTCACCTTCACGGTGATGAATGTCGTGCTGCACGGCGTGCCGTACTTCGCGCTGCTGTTCCGCTACTCGCGCGGACGCGGCGAGGAGGGCCGCTATGGCGTGGCGGGCGCCGTGCTCCGCGCGGGGCTCCCTGGCTTCCTCCTGTTCCTCGTCGCGCTGGCGTTCACCGAGGAACTGTTGTGGGACCGCTTCATCTGGCACGACCGGCCCGACCTTTTTGGAAGTGCGGGCGTGGGACTCTCGCCGGACCTGCGGGCGCTGGTGGTGCCGCTGCTCGCGTTGCCGCAGGCCACGCACTATGTGCTGGATGCGTTCATCTGGAAACCGGGCCGCGAGCCCGCGCTGTTGGCTCGCCTCGGATGGGCGCCGCGCGCCGCGCTCGAGGGTCCACCAATCGCCACCTCGCGCGATTCGAAGATGGCCATTCGAGGAGGGAGTGAATAAGGGTCAGGGGCCTATGCCTCGACTCCTGCTCGTCTCCAATCGTCTCCCCGTCACCGTCAAGGCGGAGAAGGACAGCGTCTCCGTGGTGAGCAGTGCCGGCGGACTCGCCACGGGGTTGCGCAGACCTCATGAACGCTCCGGAGGCCAGTGGATTGGCTGGCCCGGCGAGATGAGCCGGTTGTCGGAAACCCAACGCGCCAGGGTGGAGGAGCAGCTCGCGGAGCAGCGCTACGTGCCCATCCACCTCACCCCGAGCGAGGTGGCCCGGTACTACGAGGGCTACTCCAACCGGGTCCTCTGGCCGCTGTGCCACTACATGCTGGACCGCATCCCCCGGCAGGACCGCGACTGGGACGTGTACCGCAAGGTCAACGAGCGCTTCGCGGACCTCACCGCGAAGCAGTACCAGCCGGGCGACACCATCTGGGTGCATGACTACCAGTTGATGCTGGTGCCAGGGATGTTGCGACAGCGGCTCCCCGAGGCCCGCATCGGGTACTTCCACCACATCCCGTTCCCCTCGTCGGAAATCTTCCGCACGCTGCCCAGGCGCGAGGCGCTGCTGAAGGGCCTGCTCGGCGCGGACCTCATCGGCTTCCACACCGTGAGCTACGTGCGGCACTTCTCCGGCTCCCTGTTGCGCCAGCTCGGCCTGGACACGGATGTGGACCGCATCATGTGGGAAGGCCGGCAGGTGCGCGTGGGCGCCTTCCCCATGGGCATCGACTCGGACTCCTTCGACACGCTCGCGAAGGAGGAGAACGTGCTGGAGGAGGTGGCCTCCCTGCGCCGCGGCGCGGAGGGCCAGCGCATCCTCTTGGGCATCGACCGGCTCGACTACACCAAGGGCATCCCCCGCAGGCTCCTGGCGGTGCAGCGCGTGCTGGAGCGCGAGCCCTCGTGGCGCGGGCGCCTGCGCTTCATCCAGGTGGCAGTGCCCAGCCGGACGCAGGTGGAGGCGTACGCCACGTACCGCGAGCAGGTGAACGAGCTGGTGGGCCGCATCAATGGCCAGTACGGCACCGTGCGGAACGTGCCGGTGCACTACCTCTACCGCTCCTTCAACGAGAAGCAGCTCGCCGGGCTGTACCGCGCGGCGGACGTCATGCTCGTGACGCCCGTGCGGGACGGCATGAACCTGGTGGCCAAGGAGTTCTGCGCCTCCCGGCCGGACGAGGACGGCGTGCTGGTGCTCAGCGAGTTCGCCGGCGCCGCCGACGAGCTGAACAAGGCGCTCACCGTCAACCCGTACGACGTGGAGACGACGGCGGACGCGATTGAGCAGGCGCTGGAGATGGGCGAGCACGAGCGCCGCGAGCGCATGCGTGCCCTGCGCGCGCAGGTGAGGGCCCACGACGTGCACTGGTGGGTGTCCTCCTTCCTGGGCCGGCTCCAGGGCCTGCCCTCGGTCTCCATCCGCGACGTGAAGGGCGGCGCGGAGGCGCTGGAGGTCATGAAGTCGGCGCGGCACCTGTCGCTGATGCTCGACTACGACGGGACGCTGGTGGGCTTCGCGGCCCGGCCGGAGCTGGCCGCGCCGGATGACGCCCTGCGCGCGCTGCTGGCGAAGCTGGTGGCGCGGCCGAACACCACGGTGAGCGTGGTCAGCGGCCGGCCCAAGGAGACGCTGGAGGCGTGGTTCGGAGCGCTGCCCATGGGCCTGCACGCGGAGCATGGCCTGTGGTCCCGCCCCAAGCCGTCGGATGCGTGGCGGATGCTGGACGGCGTGACGGCGGAGTGGAAGGACGCCGCGCGCCCCATGCTCGACGAGTTCGCCGCGCGCGTGCCGGGCTCGTTCGTGGAGGAGAAGTCCGCGTCGCTGGCGTGGCACTACCGCCAGGTGGACCCGGAGTTCGGCGCGCTCCAGTCCCGCGAGCTGCGGCTGAAGCTGGCGGAGACCTTCGCCCGTCGTCCCGTGGACATCCTCCCCGGAGACAAGGTGGTGGAGGTGCGGCCCCACGGTGTGAACAAGGGCCGCGTGGTGGACTCGGTGACGCGTCAGCTGCCGCCGGGCACGCTGGTGGTGGCCGTGGGCGATGACCGCACGGACGAGGACATGTTCGCGGCCATGCCCGAGGGCGGGCTCACGATTCACGCGGGCAACAAACCCTCGCGCGCCACGTATCGCGTCAGCGGTCCGGAGGACGTGCGCAAGCTCCTGTCCGCGCTCGTGGAGTCGTGACGCCGCACCGGAGGGTAACGGCACGGTGGCGGCTCGACGATTTCGGTGACGAGTCGTAGGACATTCCACGAAAGGCCCACGAGTCGGGTGACAGGCCTCCTCTCCGCTGGTGTTCTGCTCCCGGGCCGATTTTCACGGGAGATGGAACATGGATGTCCCGCGCCGGGGTCTGCGGGTGGGTGCAGCGGTGCTGGTGGTGAGCTTCTCGGGGGCGGGATGTGGCCCAGGTGACGATGCCGCCACCAACGAAGTGGAGACCAGTGAACAGGGGCTGGACTGGGAGCAGTCGCTCCTGGCGCCCCTGGACCGGGACGCGCTGCGCCGCGTCCTCACGGGCCTTCCGGACGCGAATACGACGGCGGCGCAGGTCCGCATCAATGGCGCCGCGGGTCGCTGGCTCGGAGCGTCCGGCGTCGCGGATGTCCACGCGGGCACGCCCGTGCCCACGGATGCGCGCTTCCGCATCGGCAGCATCACGAAGACGTTCACCGCCACCGTGGTGTCGCAGCTCGCCGCGGAGCGCCGCGTGGACCTGGACCGGCCGGTGCAACATTACCTGCCCGGCCTCCTGCCCCCCACCTTCGGCCTCATCACCGTGCGGCAACTGCTGAACCACACGCACGGCCTGCCCAACGTCCCGCTGCCGTCGAAGGACCCGGAGTGGTTCTCCGACAACCGGTTCCGTCGCTGGTCGCCCCGGGAGCTCGTCGCGCTGGCGCTGCCCCAGGGGCCCCGCTTCGCGCCGGGCACCCAGCAGGAGTACGGCAACATCGGCTACCTCGTGGCGGGGCTGCTCATCGAGAAAGTCACCGGCCGGCCCTACAGCCACGCGGTGCGCGAGCGAATCCTGGCGCCGCTCCACCTGCGCGACACGTCCGTGCCCGGCAATGACCCGACGATTCCCGGGCCCCACGCGCGCGGCTACGAGGCCGTCACCGGCCCGGACGGCACGGTGAGCCTGGTCGACATCACCGAGGCGAACCAGTCCATCCCCTGGGCCGCCGGGGAGATGCTCTCCACCACGGCCGACCTGGACACGTTCCTCTCCGCGCTCTTCCGGGGCTGGCTGTTGCCGCCCGCGCAGCTGCGGGAGCTGTTCACCGTGCCGGACGTGCTCACGCCGGAGGGTGCTCCCGCGAGCCACGGCGCGGGCCTGACGCGCTTCGAGGTCAACGGCCTGACGCTGTGGGGCAAGAGCGGAGACCGGCACGGCTACAACAACGGCATGGGGGCCACGCGGGATTTGCGCCGGCGCCTGGTCTACTCCGTCAACACGCTGCACATGGGGCAGGAGCGGCCCGCCATCGCCGACCGCATCGTCGCCACCACCTTCGCCGCCCGCGCGCCCCGCCCCTGAAGCGGGACGCACGGCCTTCCGCCCACGCCAGACGCGGGGCGGAAGTTTCGCGACGAGCTACCGCACGAGGGACGCGGTGCGACCGCCGGGGCCCTGGATGATGACCCGGCGACCGAAGGCGCGGTCCACGCGGCCGAGGAACTCCCTGAACGCGGGGTACTCGTCCGCCTTCACGCGCGCGACGGAGAGCTTCACCTCGCCCTCGGCGATGAGCCTGCCCTCCTCCACGCGGTAGGTGAGCTTGAGGCGGCCGAACGCGTTCGTCTCCTCCACCGCCTGCGGCAGCTCCGTCACGGACCAGCCCGCGGGCAGCGTGTAGCGCAGGTTGAAGTTGTTGACCCACGGGCTCTGCATCACCAGGTCGAACCGGCGCTCCGCCAGCGGGGCGAAGGCCTGCTGGTAGGTGCGGCCCGTGCCGAAGGGCAGGAAGCGCACGGCGTTGGGCATCACCTCCGCGTAGCGGGGGATGCTCATGAGGAAGTCCATCGTCACGTCGTCATCCAGCCGGGTGGTGTCACTCAGCGACACCTGGTTCACCGTCAGGCCGGGGAAGCTCTGCGCCCACGCCCGCTCGAAGGTGGACTTGCGCGTGGCCTCCGGACGGTAGGCCCGGCGGTACTCCGGCGCGCTCTGGCCGCTCACGGAGCTGACGCCCTTCACCTCCGCGCTGCCGTCCGCGCGCAGCGTCACGTCCATCTTCAGGCCCGTGGCGTTGTCCTCGGCCTTCGCCTCCGGCGTGGTGAGGAAGGTGCTCTTGCCGTCCGGCTCCACCACCAGCACGTTGGCCACCCGGTCCGCGCTGGGCAGCTCCTTCGCCCCGTGGAACTCCGCCGTGCCATCCAGGTACAAATCGAACTTGGGAACATACGCAATCGCGTGGTTGAAGGCCGCCAGGCTCGCGGGCTCCGCGTCCAGCGCGCCCAGGTTGCGCATGCGCAGGAGGACGAGCCGGCTGTCCACGCCCGCCACCCGCAGCATCGAGTGGATGAGGCTCGCCTTGTCCTTGCAGTCGCCGAAGCGCCGCGACAGCACGCGGTCGACTCGATAGGGCTTGAAGCCGTGGATGCCGAACTCGAGCGCGACGTAGCGCGTGTTCGTCACCACGAAGTTGTAGATGGCGCGCACCACCGCCAGCTCGTTCTTCCGGTCCACGCCCTGGAGCACCTGGTCCACCGTCTGCTTCAGCTCCGTGTTTGGCTGGAGCTGGTCCCGGACGAGGCCCCACCAGTAGCGGCCCACCTGGTCCCACGTCTGGTAGGTGGAGACGTGGAGGTTCTGCGCGACTTCCGCCCAGCCCGGCATGCCCGGCTCCGGAACGACCTTGGCCACGTGCTTCGAGTTCCACCGGTACAGCACGCGCCCGCCGTCCACCGGCTCCTGCGTGCTCTCCACGCCCTGCAGCCGGCTCTTGTTCCAGTAGAGCGGGCGCTCCTTGGGCATCTCCACCAGGTACTGGAAGCGCAGCTTGGGATAGACGCCCTGCACGCTCTCCACGTCACCCCAGTAGTCCGACAGGAGGTTCTCCTGCGCGGTGTCGTCCAGGCGGTACGTCACCTCCAGCGTGTCGCCGGCGGCCAGGGACGGGAAGGAGAGCACCTTGGCGCGGGCGTCGTAGTACATGCCCGTCCACGGCTCGTTGATGTTGCGGTCGTTCTCCCCGTAGCTCTCCACCACGGAGCCGTCCGTCTTCGTCACCCGGGCGCGGAGGATGCGCACCTCCTGCCGGTCCGGGGAGTAGGTGATGGGCAGGGTGCGGAAGGCGTCCACGCCGCGCGCGTTCTGCACCTTCACCACCATCTGCGTCAGCCGGCTGGACAGGCCGCTCTTCTGGACATGCACGAAGGTGTTGTCGACCAGGTAGATGGCGTCCTCGTGGACGTACGCCTCGGCCTCCTTGGCCAGGGGCCTGGCGTCCACCACGTGCTGCATGCCGGCGCCGGCGCCCTCGCCCTTGAGGGCGCGCAGGGCCTCCTTCAGGCCGGGGTTCTGCGGACGCAGCACCAGCGATTTCTCGAAGGCGGCCAGCGCGGGCTCGCGGCGGCCCGCGGCGAGCAGGGCGCGGCCCTCGCGCTCGTAGACCTCCGGCTCATCCGGGGACAGGGCGCGGGCCTCCGCGAAGAGGGCCATCGCCGGCTCCACCTCGCCGTTGCTGGCCTTCAGCTCCGCCAGCCGCACGCGCGAGCCGTTGTCGAACGGGTTGAGGGCGACCAACTGCGCGTACTCGCGCTCGGCGGCCTCCACCTCGCCGGAGTCCGCCAGCAGCGAGGCCAGCGCGCGGCGCGTGCCGGTGTCGTCGAAGCGCAGCGCCAGCACCACGCGCATCCGGTCCATCGCCTCGCGGTTGCGGCCGAGCTGCCGGGAAATCTGCGCCGCGTTGCGCACCGCGCGCGGCTGACGGGGCTGGTACCGGAAGGCCTCCTCCACCAGCGCGTGCGAGCGCGGGCGCTCACCCAGGGCCTCGTGGGCGCGAGCCAGCACCAGGCGGGCGGAGGCATCCTCGGGCGTCTTCTCCAGCACGGGCGTCACCAGCGCGATGACGCGCTCGGGGTGGCCGCGCTCCAGCTCGAAGTCCGCCAGGGCCACGCGGGCCTCGGGCAGCGTGGGGTCCGCGGCCACGGCGGCCTCCAGGAAGCGGCGGCGCTCGTTCAGGTCATCGCGCTGGAGGCTCGCCGCGAGCATCTGCAGGCGCGCGTCCTTGGGCGCCAGCTCCGCCGCGCGCGTGGCTTCCGCGGTGGCGGTGTGCTCGCGGTCATCGAAGCCCCGGAAGAAGCCGAGCACCCGCGCGTAGTCCCCGCGCAGCGCCGCGTCGTCGGGGTTCCTCTCCACCATGGCCCGCAGCGCGGAGGTCAGCGTGGGCAGCGTCTGGGGAGCGGGGGCCGCGCCGCGCTCCACCGCGGGGGCCTTGGCGGGCAGCGACGCGCGCACGGACGGCGACTCCTGGCGCAGGTAGAAGCCGAGCGGGCCCGTCTCCTGGCACACCTTGAGGAGCACGCGGTTGAGGCCCTTGCGCAGCTTCACGGACACGCGGGACTGGTCCGGGCGCGGCAGGTTGTAGCGGTCCTCCTTCGCGGCGAGCTGTCCGTTCACCCACAGGCGGAAGGCGCCGGAGGTGCCCAGGCCCAGCGCCACGCGCGTCTCCTGCGAGGACTCCAGCCAGGTGACGGCGTAGGCCACGGCCTCGCGGTTGGGGCGCACGGCGGTGGCCAGGTCCACGTAGCCATCCGCGGTGTTCGCGGTCAGCTTGCGCCAGGACACCTGGCGTCCCTTGGCGCCCGCGTATGTCGCGCCCAAGTCCAGGCTGGCCGCCTCGGGGCCGAAGTCCGTGTCACAACCGGACTTGCCCTCGTTGTCGAAGCCGCCGACGACGTAGTAGTCGCCCATGAAGCCCATCCACGTCTTCACCTCGCCCGCGCGCGTCAGCCGGCCCCGGGCGCGCTCGGTGTCCAGGAGGAGCAGCTGCGCGGTGGCGCGGGTGTTCGCGTCGAACTGCCGCCGCGAGGCCACGTACGAGTAGGTGCTCACCAGCGGCGTGAGGTCCTCCACCTCGTCCACCAGCGAGTGCAGCCGGAGGAGACCCGCGGCGCCCCGAGGCGAGGACGCCTGCTTCAGCGCCTCGGCCGCGTACAAGCGGGCTGTCTCGTCCGCCGCGGGCCGGGCCTGCACCCAGAGGGGGCAGGTGAGCACGAAGACTGCGGCCAGCGATGTGAAGCGGGACATCCGTTCTCCTCGGTGCGACATGCGTGTGGGGCGAGGGCCCCGCGTATTCCGGGGCCGCCGACGCCGATGAACAGGCGGGCCCTTCGGGGCCTTCCCCTGCATGCGGCCCTGGATGGCGGACAGGCAACCGAAAACGTCACCCGGCGTGCAGAGGGGAACGGGGTAGGTGCGGGTAGGTTTTGGGCGGCTCCAGGCGGTTCAATCGCTTGGGGTCTCGAAAACCCCGCCTAGACTGCGCTTCCCCGGTGCCCCCGAGGACGCCTTCGGAGGGCCGGGCCTCTCACCCCCACACCCCGGAGCCCCATGCGTCGTCTCGTCATCCTGCTCACCGCGCTGAACCTGACCGCCTGTGCCCACGGGGGAGGTGCCTCGAAGTCCGCCGCTTCGGAGGCCGCCGCGTCCGCGACGCCCAAGCCCGTCGCCACGCCCGAGGCGAAGCAGGCCTCCGCCGAAGCCCATGGGCTGTCCAGGAAGGGCGACGACGCGGGCGCGCTGGTGCTGTACCGCCGCGCCTGGGAGGGCGGGGTGCGAGGCAAGGTCATGGCCTACAGCGCGGCCTGCTCGGCGTCCCTCGCGAAGCAGCCCGAGGAGGCGCTGGTCTGGCTGGCGCGCGCCGTGGACGAGGGCTTCGACGACGCGAAGCACCTGGACCAGGACACGGACCTGGACAGCATCCGGAACCTGTCCGGCTTCGCGCCGCTGCGGGAGCGAATCGCCGCGGCGGAGGCGAAGCAGTACGAGGCCGCGGACCCGGCGCTGCGCGACGAACTGTTGAAGCGCGCCGAGGAGGACCAGCGGGTGCGCAGGCTGCTCGTCGCCTCGCAGTTCAAGGACGAGGCCGTCAAGGCGGAGATGCTCAAGGTCGACGCCAGCAACACGGCCTTCCTCAAGGACGTCATCGCGAAGCGGGGTTGGCCGGGCAAGGCCCTGGTGGGCGCGCGCGCCACCTTCAGCGCGTGGTTGATGGTGCAGCACGCGGACAAGGACGTGGCGTTCCAGGAGCAGGTCCTCCCCATGCTGGAGAAGGCCGTGGCGCAGGGAGAGGGCTCGGCCAAGGAGCTCGCGTACCTCACGGACCGGGTGCTGGTGAACACCGACAAGCCGCAGCGTTATGGCACCCAGTTGGAGCCGGATGACGCCGGGAAGATGGTGCCCAAGCTGCTGGAGGACCCGGCGAACGTGAATGCGCGTCGGGCCGCCGTGGGCCTCGACTCGGTGGAGGAGTACATCCAGAGCATGGAGCGGATGAAGGCCGCGGCCAGCAAGCCGCAGCCCTGAGCTCGCGCGGACGCTAGAGCACGACGCCGAAGTGCTCCGCGAGCACCTGTCGACGGGAGTCCTCGTCCACGACGGGCAGCTCGCGGCGCTCCTGTCCCTCGGTGAGGACGAGGGCGCCTTCCTTGAGGGTGACGCGGCCCTTCGGCGTCGCCTTCGTGCACAGCCGTCGCTGCGTGAAGATGGACGCGGGCGACGTCTGGTGATGGTGGCACATGCCGGTGAAGTCCTCCAGCACGCGAGGGACGAGGGAGAGCGCGTACTGCGCCTCCCAGCCCTTCCCCTTCTCCGATTCGCGCGACAGCATGAGTCCCTCGCCGTCCTCGGACAGCCGGTAGTCGCGCCCGTCGCGCGTCTGCACGCCGCGCTCGTCCAGGCGCAGAGGCTCGATGAAGCCGTCCCCGAATCCGACGTCGACGAGCCACTGTTCGCCTCCGTCCTCCACCTGGAGCGTCAGGTGGTCGAACTCCGGGCCGAAGGTCCCATCCTTGTCGTCCGAGGCGACGCGCGCGGACAGCGGCGTGACGTTGAATCCCCGGGCCGCGAGCAGCCGGGAGAAGAGGCCGTTGAGCTCGTAGCAGAAGCCGCCGCGCCGACGGGTGACGACCTTGTCGAAGAGGGCGTCCGCGTCGAGCCGGATGGGGTGGCCCAGGTGGATGTCCAGGTTCTCGAACGGCACTGCCTCAAGATGCGCGCGGTGCAGCGTGGCCAGCGACGCCCGCGAGGAGGCGTTGATGCGTTCCAGGTAGCGCGCGGCGTCGAACATGGCCTCTGTGTAGCGCGGTCCGCCCGGTGGGTGGAACGGCTCCCCGGGCGGGAATCTGTTGTCCGCCAGACGTGGCGGGAGGCTCCCCCGGCGGGCGAGGGAGCCCCTCGCTCGCGCGCTACTTCGCGGGAGTGCTGGCGACGGGAGGCGGGCGGCTCAGGAAGGACTTCAGGCTCGTGAGATTCAGGCGGTCGGCCTCCACGCACAGGCGGATGGACTCCAGCGCCCGGGCGTAGGAGCGCGCCGCGCCCTCCAGCTTGTCGACGCGGGGACCGAGGAATGCCTCCACCTCCGCGCGGAGCTTGTCGTCACAGAGCGAGCCCGTCATCGCGATGAGCCAGCCCAGTTCGTCCGAGCGGACGCGGGCGGCGAGCGTGTCGAAGTGCTCGCGGTAGAAGCTCCAGGCCACCTCGCGCGTCTCCGGCTCGGAGAAGGCCCCGCCGAACAGGGGACGTGAGTCGCGCACGTCGAACTCCTTCATCGCCAGATTCAGGTTCTCCTTCACGAGGGCCGGGTCGCGGAAGCCGGCGAGCGCGGTGATCATCCGGGTGCGCTCGTTGCGGTCCTCGGCCTTGCGCGCCCGGTCGAGCAGGGTGTCGTGGAGGGCGCGGTCGGCGTTGCGCGCTGCCACCGTCAGCACCAGGTTCACCGCCTCCGGGTCCACGCTGTCGCGCTTCGCGAGCCACCGGGCCGCGAGAGTCTGGGCCTCGTGCACCAGAGCGGGGTGATGCCCGGTCACCGTCGCCAGGGCGAGGTGCAGCGAGCGCGTCTGCTTCACTTCGTCGCTGTCGTCCTTCCCAGGCTGCCAGCCCAGGGCCTTGGCGCGCGGGCCGTAGAGCTGTCCCACCCAGGTGCGGAAGCGCGAGCGCTCGGCCGGGGTGAGGTGGTCCTCCTGCACCAGATAGAGCAGGCGGGCGCCGCCCAGGACGATGGAGCGGTCCTTGTCGGTCGCGGTCTCCGGCACCAGCTTCAGCGCCTCGCCGAGCGGCAAATCGCCGCGGCTCACCGAGGCCTCCACGTCCGCGAGGAGCGCCAGCCGCTCCGGCACCGTCAGCGCCTTCTTGGGCGCGGCGAGCACCTGGGTGAGCTGCTGCGACGAGTAGCCCGCGCGGTAGTAGCCCATGCCTCCCGCGTTGAGCAGCACCCACTGGGGACACTTCTGGAGGGGCAGCTCCAGCTCACCGGTGCGCTCGGAGAGCAACTGGCAGACGCGCACGTCCTCCGCGCCGCCACCGGCGCGCACGCACACGGGGGCCGACCAGGTCTGGTCCTGGACGGCGGAGGAGCCCGCGGGCACGTAGCGCTCCTGGGACAGCTTCAGCTTCGGCGGCTTGCCCGCGTCGCACTGGACCTGGGCGGAGATGCGGGGGGCGCCCGGCTGGTCGATGAAGCTGCGGAAGGAGCGGGCGACGTCGGGGCCCGCGGTCTCCGAGAGCGTGGTGGCGAAGTCGTCGGACGTCGCGGTGCCCCACTCGTGCTTGCGCACGTGGGTGCGCAGCATGTCGCGCAGCTTGTCCGGGCCCAGCCAGGACTCGAACATGCCGATGATGGCGGAGCCCTTGGCGTAGGTGGTGGAGTTGTCGAAGGAGCCGATGACCTCGTCATGCGTCGTCACGCGCTTGCGCACCGGCAGCGCGGTGGCGAGCGTGTCCGCGCCCATGGCGCCCGCCAGCGCGCTGGTGCTGGCGTCCTGGCCGAAGCCCCAGCTCTTGTCGAACCCATCCATCTGCTTGCGGTCCAGCCACGACGTCAGCGCCTCGTTCAGCCAGATGTCGTCCCACCAGCGGCAGGTGACGATGTTGCCGAACCAGTAGTGGCCCAGCTCGTGGCCGGCGATGGTGACGTACCACTTGCGTCGCTGGAGCGTCTCCTCGCCGGGGCGGATGAGCGTCAGGGGCTGGCCCAGGGCCACGATGCCCGGGTGCTCCATGGTGCCCCAGTAGCGAGGCACCACCGCGACGTCGAGCTTCTCGTACGGGTAGGCCTGGTCGAAGAAGTCCTCCAGCACTGTGACGATGCGCGGGGTGACGCTGGCCGCGTAGGCCGTCTCCGCGCCGCGACCCTTGGGGACGATGAAGCGCAGCGGCACCTTGTTGCGGCCGGTGGTGCCCGCGTCCACCACGTCGAAGGGCCCCACGACGAAGGCCACGAGGTAGCTGGGCATGGGCTTGCTGTCGCGGAAGGTGATGCGCTCGAGCCCGTCGGGCAGCGTCTCCTTCGCTTCGACGGCGTGGTTGGCGAGCGCCACATCACCGGCCTTCACGGTGAAGCGCAGCCGCCAGGGCACCTTGAAGGTCGGCTCGTCGAAGCAGGGGAAGGCGCGCCTGGCGTCCACCGGCTCGAAGAAGGTGTAGAGGTAGTTGTGGCCGCCTTCGGCCTGCGAGTAGATGCCCCGGCTGCGCTCGGCATCCACCTTGCCGCTGAAGGAGATGACGATGCGCGCCCGTCCGGGCGACAGCGTCTCCGGCAGCAGCAGGCCGAGCCGTCCCTCGCTCGCGGTGACGGCCTTGGCCTCCAGCGTGCGCGAGTCCTTCTCCACGCGGGCGGCGCTCACCTCCAAATCCTGCCCGTGAAGCCAGACCTGACGCACCGGCTCGCGCACGTCCACGTCGATGGCGACGGTGCCGGAGAAGGTCGGCTCGGTGGAGAGCAGCTTCAGGTCCAGCGTGTAGTGGAGCGGCTGGACGGTGTCCGGAAGTCGCAGCGCGGGAGGCTGGGCTTCGGGCCACTCGGGAGTCGCCGCCGTGGCCTTGGCGGGGACGGTGGTCTCGGTGGCGTGGGTACAGTGCAGCGAGACCAACGCGGGGACGAGGATGAGGAGGAGCCTGCGCATGCCGCGAGGCTACCGCGCCCCCCGCGTTTGGCTACCGAGAAGGGCGCGGCGTCAGGTGTCCGGGAATTCCGCGCCGAGCGCGGCAGTGCCGGATTCTCTCCTTAGAAGCGGCAGAGGAACGCGTCGTAGCCGCCGGCGCTGGTGTTGCCCGCCAGTCCGCCGAAGGTGAGGCCGGTGACGTACGTGTTTCCCGCCGCATCCACGGCCACGCCGCGGCCGATGTCCGAGCGGTTCGTGCCGAGCGTGCGCGTGCCAATCTTGGTGCCGAGCGCGTCGAAGCGGGAGAGGAACACGTCCTGGGAGCCCGCGTAGGCGTTGCCGTCCAGCGAGGCCGTCGTGTAGCCGGTCACCTGCACGGTGCCGTTGGGGGCGACCGCGACGCCGAACGCGTAGTCGGTCTGCGTCCCGCCGAGCAGGCGGCTCCACTCGCGGTTGCCCGAAGCGTCGTAGCGCGCGAGCAGTACGTCGATGGTGCCATTGTTGGTGTTGCCGTCGAGCGTGCCGAACGTGTCTCCCGCGATGTACACGCCGCCGTCCGCGCTCACGGCGACGCCCTTGGCGTCGTCGAGGTCGGAGCTGTCAATCTGGCGGACCCACTGCTGGGCGCCGAGGATGTCGAGCTTCATGAGGAACATGTCGGTGCCCACGGGCGTGGTGACGCCGTCGAGGCTGCCGAACGTGTTGCCCACCACGTAGACTTCATAGGTGGACGTCACGGCGATGCCGCGCGCCATGTCGCTGCTGGGCGAGCCGAGCTGCTGGAGCCAGTACGGGTTGCCGCCGTTGTCGTAGAGCGCGACGATGATGTCGTAGTTGTTGGGGTTGCCGCCGTTGGCGAAGCTGCCGCCGGTGTAGCCGGAGATGAAGACCTTGTCGTGGTCGGCGACGGTGATGCCGGTGGCGAAGTCATCCATCTGCGTGCCGTTCTGCCGCAGCCACTGACGGTTGCCCTGCGGGTCGTACTGGGCGACGAAGTAGTCGAACCCGCCCGCGTTCACATAGAAGTCGAAGCCGCCGAAGGTGTGGCCGGTGATGTAGACGTTGCCGGCCGAGTCGGTGGCCACGCCGGTGGCGCGGTCATCCTGCGAGGTGCCGAGCTGGTGGACCCACTGCAACGTGCCTGCGGTGTCGTACTTCGCGAGGAAGACGTCCGTGCCACCGGCCTTGAGCTCCGGGCCGAGCTGGCTGGAGGTGTGGCCCACGACGTAGACGCTGTTGCCGGAGACGGCGACGGCCTGCGCCTGTTCATCGATGTTGGCGCCGAGCTGGCGGACCCAGGTTGGGGGAGGAACCTGGGCTTCGGCGGCGGAGGGGGTGCTCAGTGCACAGAAGGCACCGGCCACGGCGAGCGTGCTCAACAAGGGGTGTTTCATCTGGGACTCCATTCTCAGTGGGGGAACTGAGCCGTGGAACACGACGGAAAATCTGTCACCACGGCAAGTATTCAAGACCACGGGATGCATGCGCGTGGAAGATGGGTAGTGAAAGACAGCATGGAGCTGTCTTCGACCCGGGCCTGAGTTTTTGTTGACCCTGTTGCATGTGACGCGACGTGACAGATTCAACGTGTAAGGGCTTGGGTGACGAGCGCGGTGTGGCGACTCGGCACGTGGGTTCACGTGGCTCGGTCAGGTGAGGCTGAAGGCGCGTGCGAGCGTCAGCACTTCGACGCGAGTGGCGCCGGCCTCATGCAACGCGGTGGCGGCGGCGCGGGCGGTGGCGCCGGTGGTGAAGACATCGTCGAGCAGGAGCACTTCGCGCCCCGTGACGTCGGGCGAGGCGGTGAAGGCGTCCGCGACGTTGTCGGAGCGCTCGGCTTCGGTGAGTCCCACCTGCCGCTGTGTCTCGCGCGTGCGCGTAAGCCAACCCACCGGGGCCTGACGGCCCAGGGACTTCGCCAGCGAGCCCGCGAGCAGTTGGGCCTGGTCGTACTTGCGGGAGCGATACCGGCGCGTGTGGAGGGGCAGGGCGACGACGCGGGTCGGCGCCCGGGAGAGGAAGCTCCGCGCCTCGTCCGCGAGCAGCTCCGCCAGGGGTGCGGCGAGCTCTGGATGGTCTTCGTACTTGAAGCGATGGATGGCCCGAGCCACGGGGCCCTCGTGGGCGAAGGGAGCCCAGGCGCGAGAGAAGGGCGGCGGGTGGGCACGGCAGCGCGGGCATGAAGCGCCAGGGAAGGTGCCGGGCTCCGCGCAGGTGCGGCAGCACCCGGGTGGCAGGCGCTCCACGGCGGTGTCGCAGGTCTCGCAGAAGAAGGCCCCGGGGCCTGGGAGGACTCGCGCGCAGGCGATGCACGAGGGCGGATAGAGGATGTCCAGCAAGGCGCTCAGCACGAGGTGCGTGCCATGCAGCGAGGGTGCCACGAGGGCGCCTGTTGACGTGCCGCCGGGTTCCTCGACATCGTTGTGGAGCGCGTGTTGTTCCACGGCGTCCCGATGAACTTCATCCCAGGGAGACGGAGATGACCGGTGGACGTGTATGGCAGGGGAACTGGAGGGTTCGCCTGTATGCGCGGGTCCGCGAGCGGGGCTACGACTCGCTGACCGCCTTCGCCGATGCACGGCCCGCCGTCTCGCTGATGGGACTGGCCAACGAGTTGGAGAAGGGCGAGGTCGCCGGCCTTCAGATTCTGAACGTGCTGCGCTCCGAGGCGGAGGCTCGCGAGCAGGTCACCCGCTTCGTGCGAGATGCGCTGGTGCGCAACATGGCCGAGTACCTTCCAAACGGGTGGCCCGAGGTCATGGACGACGAGTCCCGCTTCGTGGTCGCGAAGATGCTGACCTTCTGGTCCACCGACATCCCGGAGACCCACCGCAAGCGCGTCGAGAACGCTCGAGTGACGCTCCGGACGTCTCCACCGCCTTCTGGTTGGCGCCCGCTCGGGCCCGACGACGCGCTGCTGTGCACGCTGCTGCCTGATGACGCGGCATGAGCGGGCCCTCACCGAATCGCTTGCGTGCTGGCCTCTGGGGGCTTTGCGCCGTTCTCTTCGTGACGGGATGCGGTGGCGTTGAGCCGTCGACTCGCAGGAGCACCTTCCAGCAGCGCTCCGCACTGCTTGGGCAAGGGGGCACGGAGGCTCGGCATTTTCGCGGACAGCGGAGCGATGCGTTCGATTCGCTGCTTCGTGACGCCGGGCTAGGAGACCAAGACGCGCGTCCCGTGGCAGGAAGTTCGCTCACGCCGACACACGCTGCGCGACTGCTGGGAGCGCTGACGGGCAAGGACGTGACGCTGGGGCAGTTCCCGGCACGCGTCGCAGTGGGCTTCATGCTGCGCGAGGTGCTGGACACGGGCGAAGTGTCGCGCGCCGAGTTGGTGCGGCGGGTGGGGAGCTTCACGCAGTTGGCGGTGCTCCGGCCTGACGGCTGTCTCGCGTGGGTGCGCAGCGGGCAGACGCAGCAGCGAGTGGGTGCTGTGGAGTGGAAGGACGGAGCCTTCCGAGCGGGCCAGTTCGAACTGGGCGTCTTCTACTCGGGGAAGGGCGGTGTCTTCCGTCAGCTGAATGCACGGCTGGAGGAGACAGGGGGAGGTGCCTTCGCGGACGTCCATGACGATGCGGACTACGTAAGCCGCACGTTGGACGGAGCTGAAGAGGCTTTCGTCGGGCTGGTGTTAGCGGTCGGGCAGATCTTCTCCACGTCCCCAACTGACAACCTCGCGGCGCTGAGCCAGATGCCTGCCGCCGTGGCAGCGCTGCTGGCCTCATCGCCCGAGTACCTGGAGCAATTCCAGTACATGCCGCGCGGCGAGCAGGTGCAGGCCGTCTCCAAGCTGGTGACGAACCTCATCGCCACCTGGGGCACGGCATCGGCGGCAACTCACACACTGCGCGGTGCGGCGCTTGCTACGGCCGAGGTGCCGGTGCTGTCGCTGTCCGCCGAGGGCGCGCTCGTCATGGGGCGCGTCGCGGTGCCGGTGGGACGAGCGGCGGCCGTGCTGAGCGGTGGACCTGGCGCGGCCATCATCCTTCAGAGAGCGAGCACGACGTCGTCGGGGGCCACACCATCGAAGGGGCCTGGACAGTGGGGGCCTGCAAAGGAGTCCATGTCCCCCCGTGCGCGGCGCTACCAGGAACAAATCACGGGGCACACTGCCGACGAGGCATACTGGATTGGCGGCGTAGGCAAGGGCAGTGGAGGCGTGAGTTTCGATGGCTTCGAGAAGGGCGTACTGCTGGAGGCGAAGGGGCCGGGCTATGCCAAGTTCTTCGAGGGGCTTGAACCCAAGAAGTGGTTCCAACATTCGGGAGCCCAGGCCCTCATTGATCAAGCTCAGAGACAGCTTGGAAAAGCGCGTGGTGCTGGGGCCTCCATCCGGTGGCATGTCGCGGAGGAGCGCGCGGCAGATGCCATGCGGCAGTTGCTCGACAACGCGAAAGTCAGGGGAATTGAAGTCGTGCACACTCCGGCTCTTTGAGGAGCGCGCCTCGTGAACGCTTCACTCAAGACCGAGAGCTACCCCGAGACCTACTACGCTGGCGCCTACTGGGGTGCGCGTAAGGCGTCGCCCGAGGATTGTGCTCGTCATACCGCGGCATTCCTCAACCTTTTGGCCGAGTGTGATCCGTTCCTCGCCCACTGGTACAAGCCGGCCAGGTCCCGGAAGGATGCGCGAAAACACCCCCTCATGCCGCCTGATGTGCCCACCCTTACCGAGATGTTCCGGCGAGGCGTGAACCGTGAACCCGGGGGACCCGCCATCGAAGAACTGGGGTTTCGCATTTCGTTCGACAACGGTGGGGACACGGGAGATTGCGGGACGCTTCGCATCAATGGCGGCATGGTCTCAGCGGACGTTCCCAATCATTGCGTGCTCTCCCTGCCGTGGCGCGGCTCAAACGCGGACAGGGTGCTCACCGCACCAGTGTTGGAGCGCGTTGTTCGCGGCATGCTGTGCTCATGGGAACCCGACTGGGCGTTTGCCACGTCAAATGCATACGAGCGGCAACACCGCGAACCTGAGTCCGCGCCCTTTTCCTTGGGGTGGATGACGTACCTCTCGAATCGCTTGGGCAGATTGCCGCCACTGCCCTCCCCGGTGCGCATCGAGCAGATAGAGGGCAAGGGCACCCTCATCGTCCTCACGCCCGAGCGCTTCACGGCCAGCAACCCGGGACACGTAGCGCTGGCTGAGCAGGTGCGGGAACTGCTGGACCGGGCGGGACTGTTGAAGCCGCGTCCGGTCCAATCGTAGGAACAAGAGGACCCGGTCAGCTCAGGGCAGCACGCCCTGCCGGTTCATCTCCTTCGACTGGGGCAGGCCCATCACCTTGCACAGCGTGGGGGCGATGTCCGCGAGGATGCCGGGGCGCAGCTTCTGCCCTCGGAACGCCGGGTGGATGAGGTGGAACGGCACCGGGTTCAACGTGTGCGCGGTGTGCGGCTCGCCCGTGATGGGGTCCACCATCTGCTCGCAGTTGCCATGGTCCGCGGAGATGGCCAGCACCCAGCCGTTGCGCTCGCACGCCTTGCCGAGCACGCCCAGGCACTCGTCCACCACGCGCACCGCCTGCATCGCCGCGTCCAGCCGGCCGCTGTGCCCCACCATGTCCGGGTTGGCGAAGTTCGCCAGCGCGAAGTCATACGTGCCCGAGTCCAGCCGGCGCACCAGCTCCGCCGTCACCTCGCGCGCCGACATCTCCGGCTTCAAATCATACGTCTTCACGTCGCGCGGACTGGGCACCAGGTACCGGTCCTCTCCCGGGTAGACGACTTCGCGCCCGCCGTTGAAGAAGAACGTCACGTGCGCGTACTTCTCTGTCTCCGCCGTGCGGAACTGTCGCAACCCCTGGCGCGACAGCAGCTCCGGGAAGATGTCCTGCGGCTGGTCCGGCGCGAAGGCCACCGGCAAGTCGAACGTCTCGTCGTACTGAGTCATACAGACGTAGCGCCCCAGGCGCAGTCCACCCCGGTCGAAGTCCTTGAAGCTCGGGTACGCCAGCGCCTGCGTCAGCTCGCGCGCGCGGTCCGCGCGGAAGTTGAAGAACAGCACCGTGTCCCCATCCTGGATGCGGCCCACCGGAGTCCCGTCCCCGCTGGCCAGCACCGTGGGCTTCACGAACTCGTCCGTCACCTTCTCCGCGTACGACGCGCGAATCGCGCTCAGCGCATCCGGAGCCTTGGGCCCTCGGCCGTACACCAGCGCTTCATACGCGAGCTGCACCCGGTCCCAGCGCTTGTCGCGGTCCATCGCGTAATAGCGCCCGCTCACCGTGGCGATGCGCCCCGTGTGCGTCTCATGGAGGAAGCGCTCCAGCTCCTCCACGTAGCCCAGCGCGCTCTGCGGCGGCGTGTCGCGCCCATCCAGGAACGCATGCACGTAGACGTGCGGAACGCCCCGCTCCCGCGCGGCCTTCAGCAGCGCGTATAGGTGCTCCATCGACGAGTGCACGCCGCCCGGAGACACCAACCCCAACAGGTGCAGCGCCTTGCCGTCCGCCTTCACGCCGTCCATCGCGGCGCGCAGCACCGGGTTCTGTGCCAGCTCCCCGGTCTCCGCCGCTCGGTTGATGCGCACCAGGTCCTGGTAGACGATTCGGCCCGCGCCGATGTTGGTGTGGCCGACCTCCGAGTTGCCCATCTGCCCCTCGGGCAGGCCCACGGCCAGTCCCGAGGTCTGTAGCTCGGTGAACGGGTAGGGGCTCGTCAGCTTGTCGAGGTGCGGAGTTCCGGCCAGGAGGATGGCATTCGCCTCTCGCTCGTGACGGATGCCCCAGCCATCCAGAATGCAGAGCAGGACTTTGTGCGCGGCGGTCATGCCCGAACCCTAACCACCCGGACGCCGGACGGAGAGTGCAAAAAGCACCGGGCAACCCCGTTTCCAGGCCCAGGTTCCGAGCCCGGGGCCGCGCTACTCCTCGTGGGAGCGCGTCTTGTACGTCAGCACCGGCGCCAGGGTGGCCACCACCCGCACCAGCCCCGCCTCCACCAGGTCCGTCACCACGCGGTCAATCGGCTTGTACGCGGGCGGCGCCTCCTCGAAGAGCAGGTCCTTGTTCTCACAGACGACGTGACTCTTGAAAGGGGTGCGCGTGAGCGACTCCGCGGTGAAGCGCTCCTTCATGCGCTCCCGGGCCGCCGTGCGCGTCCACTTGCGGCCCGCGCCATGCGCCAGGCTGTACGCGCTGCCCGTCCCATCTCCCACCGGCACCACCAGATAACTCAGCGCGCCACGGCTGCCCGGAATCACCACGGGGCCCTCGTCCGAAGGCGCCGCGCCCTTGCGGTGCAGCCACCGCGTGCCCCCCGTGTCCCGTCGAGGTGTCACGCTGTTGTGGCAGACATCCAACACCCGACGGGCCGGGGCCCCAATGCCATCCAGCACCCGTCGCGCCACCAGTGCCCGGTTCGCCCGGGCCCACGCCACCGCGTGGTCATGCCGCGCCAGGTACGCTCGCGCCTCGTCCGAGTCCTCCTGCAGCCCGCCCGCCGCGTGGCGGTCCACATGGGCCCGGAGAATCGCCTCGCCCAGTCCGCGTGAGCCGGAGTGCACCAGCAGGAGCAACCGGTCCGCCGCCAGCCCCAACGCCGCGAAGCCCTCCGCGTCGTGCACCACGTCCACCCGTTGCACCTCCGCGAAGTGGTTGCCGCCGCCCACCGTCCCCAGCGCCGCCTCGAACCCGGAGGCCTTCACGCCTTCTTCCGCCAGGAAGCCTTCCGCGTCTCCGCTCCAGGTCCCTTCGACGTTCAGCTTCGCCGCCCAACGCTCCGCCTTGGCCTTGCGCGACAACATCCCCACGTCCCACAACCCCATGCCACAGCCGATGTCGCTGCCCACCAGGTACGGATAGAGGATGCCCTCCGAGGTGAACGCGGCGCCCACCGGCGCGCCCTTGCCGGGGTGCAGGTCCGGCAGTCCCACCGCGTGACGCATGCCGGGCAGGCGCGCCACCGCCTCGAGTTGCCTCACCGCCTCTCCCTCCACCCAGGATTGCGGCGAGGCGATGATGCGGACGGAGGCAGGCGGTGGATTCAGGGGGGCTTCGGTGCCGGCGGTGCTCATGAGGCCCGTTGACGCCCCCTGTCCGGTGGGCCTGACGCCGCCAGTCCCAGGCGGCCCGAGAACCACCCCGGGCGCCTGCTCGCCCGGTGGGCTACTTGTGGTACGGCTCACCCTTGAGAATGGTGAACGCGCGGTAGAGCTGCTCCACGAGCACCACGCGCGCCAACCGGTGGGGCAATGTCATCTTCGACAGGGACAGCGTGAGGTTCGCCGCGCCCCGCACGCTTTCGTCCAGCCCCTCGTCACCACCGATGACGAAGAGCAGGTCCTTGGCGCCCGTCTGCGCCTTGCCCACGTAGCGACTCAACTCCACCGAGTCGAGCAGCGAGCCTCGCTCGTCCAGCGCCACCACCCAGTCCTGCGGCTTGCGCTTGGAGAGAATCGCCTCCGCCTCGGCGGCCTTCGCGTCGCCCGGCTTGAGCTTCTTGCCGCTCGCCTCGGTCAACTCCACCAGCTCGAAGCGGGTGTAGTGGCCCAGGCGGCGGGCGTACTCCTGGACCGCCGGCTCGTAGAGGCCCGAGCGGTCCTTGCCGATGGACAGGAGGCGGACCTTCAGGACACCTTCTCCCGGTTCGCGTCCGCCCAGAGACCTTCCAGGTCATAGTGCGAGCGCAGGTCCGCGAGGAACAGGTGCGCCACCACCTCGCCGTAGTCGAGCAACACCCACTGGCCCGTCTCCACGCCCTCGGTGCCGAGCGCGCGCACCGGCTGCTCACCCTGCTTGAGCTGCACGTGGACGTTCTCCGCCATCGCGCTGACCTGACGGTCGCTCTCGCCGGAGGCGATGACGATGTAGTCCGCGTAGGACGTCATGCCCCGCACGTCGAGGATGACGACGTCGAGCGCCTTCTTGTCGAGCAGCAGCTGGGCCATGCGCCGCGCCAGTGCCTGCGCCTCCGGGTTCTCCGCCGGGCCCGCCTTCTGCTGGAGGGCGGCTGGCAGCTTCACCTTCTTCTTCGCCCTCAGGGGGACCTTGCCCGGGGTCTTCTTGCGAGCCGGCGCCTTCTTCTTGGGAGCGGGACCCTTGCCCTTGGGGGCCGTCCTGCCCGTCGCCGTCTTCTTCTGCTTGCGCGCCGCCGGGGCCTTGGCCTTCTTGGTCGCGCTCTTCTTTCGTGGGGTCGTCTTCTTCTTCGTTGCCATGTGCGGCGCACCCTACCGCACCCTTGGCAACACGGCATGGGTCCTCTATGGGGTGTTGTCCATGAGCGACGCCCGCCTGGAACAGTTCAAGAAGATGGCCGCTGACTTCCCGGACTCCCCCATGAGCCACTTCTCCCTGGGGAAGTTGTACCTGGAGCGAAAGCAGTACGCCGAGGCGGCGTCGGCCCTGGAGGCGGCGGTGAAATTGGACCCGACCTATGCCGCCGCCATGGTCTCCCTCGGGGACGCGCTCTCCGGGGCCGGGCAGGTGGAGCGCGCCCGCGAGGTGCTGACCAAGGCTCGTGAGCACGCCCTGGCCCAGGGCCACCCCGGACTCGCCGAGGAGATAGACGAGCGCATCTCCGACCTGTGAAGCGTGGGCCCGTCCGGGCTCCGGGCTCGGGGCTCAGTCGCGCCAGGTGAATCCGACGCCGAACACCTGCCGCGAGTAGGAGAGGTCGTTGCGGGGCAGCCGGGTGCTCCACAGGCCCCAGGACACCTCCAGGTCCACCCGCTCCGACACCGGGCGCGCCAGCTTCAGCGAGAAGGAGTTCTGTCCCTCGTCCTCCTCGACGAGGATGATTTCGGGCGACAGGTAGATGCCGTCCGGATAGCGGGTGATGCCCAGCGAGCCCTGCGCCAGCAGCGTCACCTTCCAGGGCAGGCGCACCCCCGCGTTGCCCGTCACGCGGTGGCGCAGCACCGTCTCTCCGAAGCTGTTGGACGTGACTTCCTGGTACGCGTACGTGAGCCCCAGCGTCACCGGTCCCCGGTAGCTGTAGCTGGCGCCCGCCGTGAGCGCGCCATCCTCGCGCCGGCCCAGGGACGACTCCGGGGCGCCGGGCCTGGCCCGGGCCTGGGGGCCATAGCGGCGCGCGCCCCAGTCCCCGAAGAGCGACAGGCTGTGGCGCCGGTCGAAGCGGTAGCGCCCCACCACGCCCAGCTCCGCCCCGCCGAAGTTGGCCGTCTTGTCCGGCCGATACACGAAGCGCCGCGCGCCTGCCCGCACCCGCAGCGCCAGTCGCACGTCCGGCGCGTACTCGGCGAACACGCTGGTGCCCAGGTCCGAGTACGCCCGCGAGCCGCCCCGCCGGTCCTTCGCGTGGCCCTCCACCCCCAGGCCGAACTCGGTGCCCAGCGCCAGTGAGCCCTCCAGCGCTCCGGCCTGGATGAGCATGTCCTCCGTCGTGAAGCCCACGTACTTGCGCGCGCCCAGCTCGTAGCGCCCCACCAACTGGGTGCGCTCGAATGTCGCGCGCCCCTCGGCCGAGCCCAGCACGCTCAAAGCCGGGTCCACGCCAGGGGAGGGCGTGCTGCCGTCGGTGAAGTCGCGCGGCGCGTTGGTGTCGACCAGCAGCCGAGCGGTGCCCTTCAGCGCACCCTCCCACTCGGCCGCGGACGCGGGCGGAGCGGCGAGCAGTACGAGGAGGACCAGGAGGGTGGGGCGGGCGTGTGACACGACGCGGGGCAACATAGCCGGCCTCGTGCCTGCACGCCCCACTCGCGGGAGGGCGGGCCCGGCCGCCAGGTTGGCGACAGTGACGCCACGCCAGCCGCCCGGTACATTGTTGAAATGCGCCCTGTCTCACTTCTCGCGGCGGCGGTTGGCCTTGGGCTCGCCGCCTGCGCCCAGTCCTCGTTCATCACCGAGGTCAGGGGCGAGACCACCATCCCCGCGACCCTGCCGGGGGGAAGCACCGAGCTGAACGCCTTCCCTCCCATCAGCAGCCTGGCGGGGATGGACTTCGACCAGAACCAGGACTTCAAGAACCAGGGACTCTCCAAGGACGAGGTGACGTCCGTCCACGTCGACTCCCTGTCACTCCAGATTCTCAGTCCCAACGACGTGGACTTCACCTTCCTGGACACGGTGGAGTTCTTCGTCCGGGCAGGAGACAGGGAGTCGCGCATCGCCTGGAAGAATGACCTGGCGCGCTCCAGCCTCCGGGCGCCCAACCCCACGCTGAAGCTCGACTTGGGGGACGTGGAGCTCCAGCCCTATGTCGCCGCGCCGACCATGAGCCTCATCATCCGAGGCAAGGGCCGCACGCCGGAGCGCGAGGTCCGTCTTCGCGCGGTGGTGCGGTTGGAAGTCGAAGCCGGACTGCTCTAGGGCGACGTCAGTTCCTGGGCGCGGTGCTCCAGCGCACCGGCCCGGCCGTCCAGCTCGTGGGCGAGGGACTCCAGCCGCTTCGCCTCCGCCTCCATCTCCGCCAGGTTCACCGGGCCACCGGCCGCCAGCGTCTGGGCGCGCACGCCGTCCACCTGCGGGCGCCGGTCCGAGGCGCGCGCGGTGGGCACGGGGTCTCTCCCGGGCACGGGCGTGGTGGGCACGCCCGGGCCATCGGTGCCCACGTTCGGCGGGTCCACCGCGGTATCGGACTCTCCGGCGAACATGCCTCCACCGCGGTCACTGGGGTCCACGCTGAGGCTCCGGTCCGAGCGCATGCGCAGCCGCAGCCGCCGGTCCTGCTCGTCGAACATGGACTCCTCGCCGAGGAAGTCGCTCATGCGCCGGTCCAGGTCCTTCTCCTCGCGCACCTCGGTGATGCGCGAGCGCAGGGCCTTGAGGCGCTCGCGCACCTTGTCCTCGGCGTCACGCAGCGCGTCCGCCTGCTCCAGCAGATCCTCCGGGTCATCCCCACCGGGAGAGGCCTTGTCCAGCAGGGGCACCCGCGACGCCGGCAGCGCCGCGCGCACCGCGTCCCGCTCCGCGCGGGTGGTGCGCAGCGACTCCAGCAGCGTGGCGCGCTGGCTCCGGTCCGCCGTGACGTCCCATGCGCCGCGCAGCCGCGCCAGCTCGTCCGACAGCGACTGGTGCAGCGCCAGGTGCGCGCGCTCCGACTCGCCATCCGCGGTGGACACCGCCTGTGCCAGCCCCGTGAGCGAGCCGCTCAGCTCCTGCGAGCGCCGCAGCGCCGCCTCCAGCTCCGTGCCCGTCGTCAGCCGCCCCTTGCGCTCCGCCTTCAGCGCCTCGATTCGCGCGGCCACGCCCTGCAACTCGTCCCGCAGCGCCTGCTGCTGGGTGCGCAGCGAGCGCGCCTCCGTCCTCGCCGCCTGCGCCCTCGTCCGTGCCGCTTCCAGCCCGGACGCGGCCTGGCCGGGCACGGCCCAGAGCAGACACAACACGAGGGTGAGGAGGCGGGGACTCATCAGCGGCCACCCATGAGCAAGGCGGATGCCAGCCTGCTCTGTCCAGCCCTCCGCGCCTGCCCGGGAAAAGCGCTGGGATTCCAGGCGCCTGGACACACCAGGTGGGAGCAGGTGGGGGCGGGGTGGCGGTGGAAAGTCACGGGGCGGGGACCCTGAGTCACGGTTTTTCGAGGCTACCCTTCCTCGGGTGGGGTGCCCTTGGGGAGGAAGCCGTACTTCTCCAGCTTGTAGTACAGCGCGGAGGTCTTGATGCCCAGCAACCGGGCGGTCTCCGTCTTCACCCCGCCCGCCTTCTCGTAGGCGCGGGCGATGAGCTGGCGCTCCAAGTCCTCCAGGATGTCCGGCAGGGGCCGATCTCCATGGGGCACGGGCAGCCCCGCGTCCATGCGCGGCGCGGCGCCGGTGAGGTGCGAGGGCAGGTCCGCGACGGTGAGCACGTCGCCCTCGGCGAAGACGAGCGCCTGCTCCACCACGTTCTCCAATTCGCGCACGTTGCCGGGCCACACGTGCCGGGCCAGGGCGCGCAGCGCGCCGTCATCCATCCCCGTCACCCGGCGGTTCACCCGGGGCGCGTGCTTGGCCACGAAGTGGTGGGCCAGCGAGGTGATGTCCTCGGGGCGCTCGCGCAGGGGCGGCAGCATCAGCGGGACGATGTGCAGCCGGTAGTAGAGGTCCTCGCGGAAGCGGCCCGCCTTCACCTCGGCCAGCAAGTCCCGGTGCGTGGCGCTCACCACGCGCACGTCCACCTTGAGCGTCTCCTCGCCGCCCACGCGCTGGATTTCCTTCTCCTGCAGCACGCGCAGGAGCTTGGTCTGCACCGAGTGGGGAATCTCCCCGATTTCATCGAGGAAGAGGGTGCCGCCGTCGGCCAGCTCGAAGCGGCCCAGCTTGCGCTTCACCGCGCCGGTGAAGGCGCCGCGCTCGTGGCCGAACAGCTCGCTCTCCAGCAGCGTCTCCGCCAGCGCCGCGCAGTGCACGACGACGAAGGGCCCGTCCTTGCGCGGCGACTCCTGGTGCAGCATGCGCGCGATGAGCTCCTTGCCGGTGCCGCTCTCGCCTCGCACCAGCACCGTCGCGTTGCTGTGCGCCGCCTTGCGCGCCTGGGAGAGCAGCCGCTGCATGGGCTCGCTGTCGCCCACCATGCTGCCGTGGGAGAGCGCCGCGTCCGCGTCATGCGCGGCGGTGCGCGCCTCCAGCTTCTCCACCTTGCGCCGCGTGCTGGCCAGCTCCAGGCCCTTGTCTACCTTGGCGCGCAGCACGTCGGGCGTGAAGGGCTTGGTGATGAAGTCGTAGGCGCCCTCCTGCATCGCCCGCACCGCGGTTTCGATGGTGCCGAAGGCCGTCACCACCATGACGACGGCGGAGGCGTCCATCGCCTTGAGCGCCTGGGTGACGGCGATGCCGTCCATCCCGTCCATCTTCATGTCCGTGACGACCAGGTCGAAGGGGGCCTTGCGGTACGCGGCCAGTCCGTCCGCGCCCCCTCGGACGGCGGACACGGCGTGGCCCGAGCGCGTGAGGGAGACCGTCATCCCCTCTCGCAGCGTGTCGTGGTCGTCGATGACGAGAATGCGAGCCATGGTTGTGGGGAGTCCTCATGCTCCGAGGGCGCCGGCCGCCCGGGTGCGTCCGCATGAGAGCACACCCGGGGCGGCACCCTACACCAGTGGCGGTCGGCCGCTTCCAGAAGGCGCTGGCGCGCGAGGGCTCCCCGGGGGTACGTGGGCCCGCATGGATTCCCAAGACGCCGCCGCCCTGCGCGAGTTGCTCGCGCGCCATGTCTCCCAGGACGACAAGGAGCGCGAAGACCTGGAGGCCATGCGCCACCACGCGGCCACGCTGCCTTCGCCCTTCTCCCGCGCCCAGCCCCAGGCGCACTTCACCGGCAGCGCCGTGGTGGTGGACCCGGAGGGCGCCCACGTGGTGATGGTGATGCACGGCAAGCTCAAGCGCTGGCTGCAGCCGGGCGGGCATGCGGACGCCGTGGACGCAGGCTCCATGGAGGCCACCGCGCTGCGCGAGGCGCGCGAGGAGACAGGCTGCCGCGTCACTCTCCATCCCACCGCGCCCCGGCCCCTGGACGTGGACGTCCACACGATTCCGGCCCGGCGCGACGAGCCGGAACATCACCACCTGGACGTGCGATACCTCGTCGTGGCGGAGGACCCGGCGTCGCTCGCGCATGACCCCGCCGAGTCCACCGGCGCGCAGTGGCTCACCTGGGAACAGGCGCTGGCCCGCGCGGACGAGGCGCCGCTGCGCCGCATGCTGGAGAAGGCGCGCCGCGCGGTGGCCCGCACGCCGTGAGCACGCCTGCCTGTCGGTGACATGCGGGCCGACGGGCCTGTGGTGGGGGCAACAGGAACGCAGTGGGGCGAGGGACACCGCGGGGCGCCCCGGAGCGAATTCTGAAACATGGCGGTGATAAAAGTGTCGCACGCGAACAGTCGCATGGCCGCGTGCAGGTGCCGTCACCACCATGCGCCGCTCCGGCGGGTGAAGGGGGGCCATGTCGGTCTGGCACCCGCCGCGAAGAGGAGCGTCCTGGAGCCATGTCGCCGACCGGCCTGGAAATGAGTGTCCCCGCGTTCGAGTCACCCGTGCGTCGCTACGGGCCTCCGCCACTGAAGCCCTCTCCGCATCCCCGCTGGCTGGAGGCGATGCTGGAGTCGACCCGTCATGACTGGAACGCGGCCTGCTGGCCTCCGCTGTTCCGCGACACGGCGGAGGAGAGGCGCCCGCCCCTGGCGTACTGGCGGCGCGTGCTGTCGCAGTTCTTCCTCATCGTCGAGTCCTTCCCCAAGTACATGGGCCTGTCGCTGGCGAAGACGACGTATGGCCGCACCGAGGGGGACGCGAGCATCCGGCGCTGGCTGTTGCAGAACCTGGGCGTCGAGGCGAAGCACGCGGAGTGGTTCATCGACTGGGTGCGCGCCATCGGCGTGGAGCCGGACACGCTCTTCCGCGTGCGGCCCCTGCCGGAAATCCAGGCGCTGCACGCGCACCTGCGCGACACCTGTGCGCGAGGCACGCTGGCGGAGGGCATCGCCGCGTCCAACTGGGCCATCGAGGGCATCACCGGGGTGTGGACGAAGGAGGTGGTGGAGCCCTTCCGCGCCTATGCCGCGGACGGAGCCCGCATCGACGCGAGCGCGATGATGTGGCTCAAGGCCCACGCCCGCTATGACGACCTGCACCCGGTGGAGGCGCTCGAAATCCTCAAGCTCTCCGTGGACGCCGAGGGCACCGAGCCCGCCCGCGTCGCCGCCGCCGCGCGCAAGTCCTTGCGCCTGTACTCCGCCGCCATCCGTGCCTGTTGCTCGGACTGAGAGTGTTCACCGTCCTGCCATGGTTTACACAGGGCAGTGGTTTTCCTGGGTGTGTATGTCTTTCAACAAGCCCTGAGATGACGGTTGTACAGTGTCTGGAACCGGGCGGGGCCCACTCGCTTTCCAAGCGATGACGTGCGGAGAATGCTGTCTGGAGCCATCCCGTCAGCGTGGATTCTTCGTGTCCGCATGACGCGGGAAAGCGACCCGTATGAGCATCGAAGACACTGTGATTCGCGAGTATCGGTGGCGTGCGCTCAAGGTGTTCATGGCGTGGGTGGTGCCCGCCGCGCCCATCGCCGCGTACCTCAATGGCATGTCCATGGGTGTCGCTGGGGCGGA
Organism: Myxococcus eversor; assembly: GCF_010894455.1. Classification (GTDB taxonomy): domain Bacteria; phylum Myxococcota; class Myxococcia; order Myxococcales; family Myxococcaceae; genus Myxococcus; species Myxococcus eversor. The sequence goes on from NZ_JAAIXY010000009.1 coordinate 231,721, forward strand.
GGGCGTGAAGGCGGTGGCGTGGGTGCTGCCGCCCATCCTCGTGGGCCTGGGCATGATTTATCCCGCGCTGTTCATGCGCTGGCTGGTGGGCAGCGCGCTGCGGACGTACGCGGATGACAGGCCGGGTGCGCGGCTGGAGCGCATCCTCCGACTGCCGTGGCGCGGGGCGGTGGGGACGTCATGGGTCGGTTGGACGCTGGGAGGTTTCTGGTTCAGCCTCCACGTGTGCCTGACATGGCACAAGGATTTATCCCTCGTCGTGCTGGGCACCATCATCGGCGTGTGCTGTGGCGTGCTGCTGGGCTTTCCCATCTGCGTGTCACTGGAGCGGATGCTGCTACCGCTGGCGCTGGAGGAGCAGCGCAAGGATTCGACGGTGGCGCTCCAGGGCGGCGGTTTCTCGTGGCCCCGGCAGGCGTGGTTCCTACCCTTCACGTTTGGTGGCTCCATCGTCGCCGCGTTGGTGCTCAGCGGCTGCGTGGTGATGGTGAAGCTGGAGGGCATCCGCGACACGCTGCACGTGGAATTGGTGTCCGAGGGCGCGCGGCGCTCGGCGCGGATGTTGATGGAGCTGGGCGGGGTACTTGCGGGCGAGCTGGCCTTCAGCCTGGCGTGGGTGGGAGGCCTGCTGCTGTTGCCGGGCATCACCATGTGGATGCTGGCGCGTCGTCAGGCGCGGGCGGCGCACGCGGTGGGGCAGGCGATTGAGTCCGTGGCGGCGGGGCGCGTCGTCGCGCCCGAGTGGGTGTCCACCGACGAGGTGGGGGATTTGGCCGCGGGGATGAACGCGGTGCTGGCCCGGCTGCGGCAGCTTCCGCTGTCGCTCCAGGCGTCGGCCGCGCGGCTGGGCGAGGCGGGCAGCCACCTGCGCACGGCCAACGACGAGCAGCAGGAGAGCTTCACCCGGCAGGCCGCCGCGCTGCACGAGGCGCAGGTGACGTCGGATGAGATTCGCCGCACGTCGCGGATGGCGGCGGACCGGGCGGAGGCGGTGCTCCAGGTGGCGAAGCGCGCGGAGGAGCTGGGCCTCAAGGGCGAGGCGGCGGTGGAGCGCAGCGTGGCGGGGCTGGCGGACATCCGCGGCGCGGTGGACGGAATCCAGGAGCGGCTGGAGAAGCTGGCGGAGAGCACCACGCAGATTGGCGACATCACCGAGACGGTGAAGGACCTGGCGGCCCAGTCCCACCTGCTCGCCGTCAACGCGGCGATTGAGGCGGCGCGCTCGGGGGAGCAGGGCAAGGGCTTCGCGGTGGTGGCGCGAGAGGTCCGCGCGCTGGCGGACCAGTCCATCCAGTCCACGCAGCGCATCCGCTCCATCCTCCAGGAAATCACCGCGGGCATCCGGGACGCGGCGAACATGGGCGAGCAGGGCGTGCGCACCATCGGCACGGGGTTGGACCAGATGCGCTCGTCGGGGGACTCGCTGCGCGAGCTGTCGCTCATGTCGCAGGAGAACTCGGCCGCCGCGCGCCAGATTGCCGCCGCCGTGACGCAGCAGAACGCGGGCATCTCCCAGATATCCACCGCCATCGCCGACCTGTCGCAAATCATGGACGCGACGATGAAGCGGCTGGAGTCCACCCAGGAGGCCACCCGCACACTGGCGAATGTCTCTGGCGAGGTGGGGCAGATGGCGCGTCAGTTCAACGTGGCGAGCTGACGCCCGAGGGCTTCAGCGGAAGCGTCAGAATGAATGTCGTGTCGCCCGGCGTGGACGTCATGTGCAGCTCGCCCCCGTGCGCGAGGGCAATCTTGCGCGCCAGGGGCAGGCCCAGGCCGGTGCCCTTCTCGCGGGTGGTGAAGAAGGGCTCGAAGATGCGCTCGCGCTCGGCTTCCGGCACGCCCGCGCCGCCGTCGTGGACGCGGATGGCGTAGCGCCCATGGTCCTCGGCGCCGGAGATGCGCACGCGGCCTCCGGAGGGCGAGGCCTGCACCGCGTTCTTCACCAGGTTGAGCAGCGCGGCGGTGAGCAGGCTGCCGTCGGCCTCCAGCAGCGCGGGCGCGGCGTCCACGTCCAGGGCGACCTGGCGGGCGCTGGCGTCCGCGGACGACAGCTCCTGGACGATGGAGAGCAGCGAGGGGGCCTCGACGGGCTCGCGGGCCAGGGGCTGCTCGCGCGCGAAGGCGAGGAAGTCCTCGACGATGCGCTGGAGGAAGGCGACCTCGCGCTGGATGCGCTCGACGTGCTCCTGGGCCTCCGCGTGGGCGCCCGCGCGCAGGTCCTCCTGGAGGATGCCGGAGAACAGGGCGATGCCGCCCAGGGGATTGCGCACCTCGTGGGCCACGCCCGCGAGCATCATCTTGAGCTGTCTGTCCCTGCTCTCCAGCGCGCCGCGCATCACCTCCAGCTCGCGGGCGAGCACGCCGATTTCGCGCGTGGGCTCCGGCGGCACGGGCGTGGTGAGGTCTCCCCGGCCGATGCGCAGCGCGGAGTCCATCAGCCGTCCGAGCGGACGCGCCAGCCCTCGCGCGGTGAGCAGCGCGATGATGGCGAGCGCGGTGAGGGCGAGCGCCCCCATGATGGCGAAGGTGCGCGACAGGCGCTGGAGTGGCCCGAAGAACGCGGCGCTGCCCTCCACGCCCACCGCGCCCACCACCTGTCCCGCGTGGACGATGGGGGCATAACCCGTCTTGTACAGCCGCCCGTCCGAGCCGGTGAAGAGCACCTGGCTTGCCGCGTGTTCGCCCGCGAAGACGCGCGTCAGCTCCAGCCTGTCGCGCGCCAGCTCCGGCACTTCCGCGCCCACGGGAAGGCCTCCGCCCACGTCCGCGCGCACGCGGCCCTGCGCGTCCACGGCGAAGACGCGGCGCACGCCGCTGGCCTCGCGCACGCCTTCCAGCAGGCGCACCAGGTTGCGCCATGTCCGGGTGCCGCCCGTGTCGTCGCCGGCTTCAATCGTGAGCATGCGCTCGCCGTTGAGCTGGCTGGCGGTGGCGGCGGCGATGTTGGAGAGGCTCGCGCCCAGCTCCTCTTCGAGAATGGAGCGCGCGAGCTGGTAGACGGCCGTGCCCGCCACCGCGACGAAGAGCAGGGTGGGGAAGAGGAACGCCACCAGCAGCCGGGTCGACAGCAGGCTGGGGAGCTCTCTCCACGGGAAAACGTTTCGTCGCGCCTCGCTCATGCGTGGCGCGGACTCTAGCCGAGAGCCCGCGGGCGCGACGACGACGCCCTGGCTGATGTGGCGGCCAGGGCGCCGGGGCCCGCTTCAGTTACACGAGAACGTGTACGAAGCCGGCGTGCTCCAGGTGCCGTCCGCGTTGATGTTGCGCACCGTGTAGCCGCTGAACGGGTACGTCGTCGTCCAACAGTCGCGAGCGCGCACGTCGTTGCGGACGGCGGCGGACAAGTCCCAATTGCCCCGGCGGCGCAGCTTCTCGTACGCGGCGATGCGGTCGATGGCGTCCACCCAGGTGGAGTCCGCGGCCAGCACGTCCCGGCGCTTCTCGATGAACCTCTGGAGCCACGCCGACTCGGTGATGCCGTTGTAGCCCACCGCGGGCGCCACCTGGCCGGTGTTGCCCAGCGCGATGTTCGTGGCGCGCGTCAGGCTCTTCACGCCGGACTCGCCGTGGTTGATGAACGCGTCATACAGCGCCATCTTCGACAGGGCGGAGGTGGCGCCCCACTTGTTCGCCTCGTTCATCGCCGGCGTGTAATAGAACTGGTCGCTCACCTGGTCCTGGCACGCCTTGAAGTCCGCGCGCGTCGTCGTGTTGTTGTAGCTGGTGGCCCAATCCGCCGTCCAATTGCCAATCACATCCAGCTCCGACGTGGAGGGCTGGGATTGGCCCGTGGACAGGAAGCGGTTGTTGATGGTGGTCAGCCCCGGCATGTACTTCGCCATGATGTTGCCATTGGCCGCGCTGCGCCGGGCGTTGTAGCACTGGATGACCTGGATGGCGTCGCCGGTGCCGGTGCAGAAGCCCGCGCGGCCATTCGTGTAGCCACGCCCGTCCTGGATGTTCTCCGAGTACGCGTAGTCGAGGGTCGGCGTGTCGTTCTCCCAGATGCTGGTGAGCGCCTCCGCCACCTTCTTCTGGTTCGCCGTCAATCCCGTCACTGGTGGCTCCGTCACCCCACAGCTCGGGTCGCTGACGCTGATGTTCGTCGCGGTGAACGACGTGTTGGAGTTCGTCGAATAGTAGAAGGTGTAGGACGCGTTCACGCCCACCGTCAGGCCCGACGTGCGCGAGTAGGTGCACGTGGAGCCGCTCTGCGTGTGCGTCCAGCCCGGCTCGTCGTGGTCACACGTCACGCCGCTGGGAACGCCGAACGCAATCGTCGGGCTCGTCATCGCGCTGGTGCCCGTGTTCTTGAACACGAGGGTGCCCCACCAGTCCGCGCCCACGTAGGTGTTCGTCGTAATCGCGAACGAACACACCGCCAGCTCCCGCTCCGCGCGCCCCAGCTCCGCCGCGTCCTCGACTGCCTCCGGCGCGCATCCGGCGACCGCCACTCCCGCCCACGCCAGCATTCCCCACTTCGTCCACAATGAATCATTCCGACGGTGTCCCATCCGCGCTCTCCTTGGCTTCGGCCGGCTCCGACACGTGGAGCGGCTGAGTCCGTGGCTACCTCTGAAAGAGCGGAAAGTCAGTTAAATCCGGTTGGCAGCCTCCCTGCTTGTCTTGCGAACGACCTGGCTTCCAGGCGAGCGCGAACCGGCGTGCCTATCCTGCCCTTCAGGACACATCAGCGGGAGGAGGAGGGACGGTATGTCTTTGGAAACGATTCTAGTGTGGGCGGTCATCGGCCTCATCGCCGGGTGGCTGGCGTCGGCCGTCGTCGGTGGGGGTTACGGCGTCATCGGCGACATCGTGGTGGGTGTGGTGGGCGCGTTCCTGGGTGGCTTCATCTTCCGCGCGCTGGGTGCGGGGACGCCCTTCGGCGGAATCGCGGGGACCATCTTCGTGGCCTTCATCGGAGCCGTCGTCCTGCTGCTCATCTTGAGAGCCATTCGTTCGAGCACCGTCCGCAGAACATGAGTGGGCGGCGTCAGGTGCCGCGCCAGCCCTCCAGGGCGGTGAAGACGGCGGCGAGCATCATGAGGCCACCCACGGTTTGAGCGACTCGCGCGCTGGCGGAGGGACGTGACTCCAGCCAGCCGCGAGCTCGGTCCGCGACGAGGGCGATGGCGCCATACACCGCGGCTTGCGTGAGCGCGATGATGGCGCCGAGCACCAAGGCCTGGAGCCAGAGCGGCCCATACTCCGGCCGGAGGTACCGCGGAAAGACGGCGAGCATGAAGACGTATGCCTTCGGGTTGAGCAGGTTGGTGAGGGCTCCCTGACGGAACGTCGCCAGCGCCGAGCGCTGTCCTGACTGTGAGGACGCGGAGAACGCGCCCGGGCTGCGCACGAGCGACAGGCCCATCCAGGCCACGTACAGCGCGCCCACCCACAGGAGGACATTGAACGCGGCGGGCATGACGGTGAGCAGCACGGCCACCCCGGTCGCGCCGACGAGCACGTGGCACGCGGCCCCAGCGATGATGCCGCCCACGGCGGACAGCCCCGCGCGACGGCCTCCCACGAGCGAGCTGGCCAGGACGAACGCCATGTCCAGCCCCGGGAGGATGACGATGCCGAACACCAACACGAAGAACAGCCACAGGTGCGAGGTCTGCGTCATGGGATTCCGTGAGCCTTTCCGTCAGTCAGGGCCAGCGCGCCCGAGTCGGAGCGAGGCCATGAACGGCACCGTACGGGCCATGTAGGGCGGAATCGGTCCTGATTCGGAACGAGGGGGCTGTCGGCCGCGAGGCGAGCCCAGGCTGCCTTCACGAGGGGGGATTCGAGCGGAGCGCACCGGACTTCGGGCGGCGCGGGCGTTAGGTTCGCGGGCCATGTCCCGTCCCACCACGCGCGTGCTCACCGTGCTTGAGTTGTTGCAGACGCATGGGCGGATGAGCGGCTCGGAGCTGGCGCGGCGGCTGGAGGTGGACCGGCGCACGGTGCGTCGCTACATCCTGAAGCTGGAGGAGCTGGGCATCCCCATTACCGCCGAGCGCGGGCGGGACGGGGCATACATGCTGGTGGCGGGTTTCAAGCTGCCGCCCATGATGTTCACCGACGACGAGGTCCTCGCGCTGTCCGTGGGGCTCCTGGCCGCGCGAGGGATGGGGCTTTCGGAGGCGGCGCCCGCGGTGGCCAGCGCCCAGGCGAAGCTGGAGCGGGTGATGCCCGCGACGCTCAAGCGGCGGGTGCGGGCGGTGGACGAGTCGGTGACGCTCGACATCTCCGGTGCGCGGACGACGCTGGACAACACCGCGCTGGTCGCGCTCAGCGGCGCGGCGCAGCTCCGCAAGCGGGTGCGCCTGGCCTACCGCGCGGCGCGAGACGTGGACACCGAGCGCGAGTTCGACACCTATGGCCTCGTCTGGCGCGGCGGGCACTGGTACGCCGTGGGCGTGTGTCATCTGCGTCAGGGGTTGCGCACGTTCCGGTTGGACCGCGTGCGCGCCGTGCAGTCACTCGACACGTACTTCGAGCGGCCGGAGGGCTTCGACGCGCTGGCGCACGTGACGCTCTCGGTGGCCAGCCTGCCACGCGCGCACGCCGTGGAGGTGCTGCTGGACACGGACCAGGCGACCGCGCGGCGCGCCATCTTCGCCACGCTCGGCGTGCTGGAGCCGGTGGAGGGCGGAGGCGTGCGGCTCCTGGGGCAGACGGATGACCTGGACTGGTTCGCTCGCGAGCTGTCGCGGCTGCCCTTTGCTTTTCGCGTCCAGCGGCCCGAGGAGATGCGCGCCGCGCTGGAGGCTCGCGCGCGCACGCTCCTGGCAATGGCCCAGGGACGGACAGGGGACTGACTCGCGTCCCCGCGTCCCCGGGAAGTGTCAGCGCTCGTCCGCGCGCTGACGTCGACGGAACTCGGCCACCTTCGCCTTGTTTCCGCAGCCCGACATGGAGCACCAGCGCCGCTGACCGGAGCGCGAGGTGTCGACGAAGAGCACCGCACAGCCGTCCTGCGAGCAGTTGCGGATGCGCTCCGCGAAGGGCCCACCCAAGAGCTCCGCGGCGTCGCGCGCCACCGCCGCGAGCTGTCCCCTCACGCCCGCGCCCGCCCACAAGAGCCCGCGAGGCCCCAACTGCGGCGCCGGAGGCGGCTCGGCGGCCCAGCGGTTGAGGATGGCGCGGTCCCTCGCGGAGAAGCTCTCGCCTCGCGTTCGCGCCAGGGCGAGCCGGTAGATGGCCTCGCGCAGCTCGCGCGCCTGGGTCAGCTCCTCCGGCGTGGACTCCTGCGTCTGCGTGGACAGCCCCGATGCCAGCATCCACCGTCCCAGGTCCGCGGGCGTCTGGAGCAACTCCTGCGGCGCATCCTTGAGCCGCCCGGCCACGGTGGCCGACAAGTCCAACGACAGCCGCCCCGAGCGGAACTTGAATCCACCCCTCAGCTCTCCCTTCGGAACAACGGGAAGCGCGGGAGCGGGGCGATGCCTGGCGGCCATGGGGACCTCGGTGAAGTTCGAAACCACCTTGACGGTACCTGGAACGGGCGCGGAAGCACGCTCGAAGTGGGTGACGTGACGATGGAGGTTTCGGCGCCTCGCCGAGCAGGTTCACGCCGCGTCCGACGCGCTTTCAGCGGTTCCACAGGAAGTCGATGAGCACGGCGTAGTGCGTGCTGGCTCCGGCGATGACGAGCAGGTGGAACACCTCGTGATAGCCGAAGACGGAGGGGTGGGGGTCTGGCCACTTGCGCGCGTAGACGACCGCGCCCACGGCGTAGAGGGCGCCGCCGAAGACGAGCCACGAGGCGCGCTCGGCGCCCATCACGCCAGGCAGGCGCAGCATCACCGGGGCCGCCATGGTGCCGAGGACGGTGTAGAGCACCGAGCGAAGCCCGCGCGGTCCGGAGATGCCGAACAGCGACAGTCCCGCGCCGGTGAGCGCGCAGGCCCACATCACCCAGAGCAGGTACTCCGTCCAGGCCCCGGGCGCGTCGAGCGTGGCCAGCGGCGTGAAGGTCCCCGCGATGAGCAGGTAGATGGCCGCGTGGTCCATCCGACGCAGGCGCTGGTACGCGACGGGGCTCCAGGTCGGCAGGTGATAGGTCGCGCTGGTGCCGAACATCAGCACCAGGGAGAGGCCGAAGACCCAGTCGGCGAGCTGCTGGGTGCCCTGGGCCGGGGCGATGGCGAGCAAGAAGCAGCCGCACAGCGCGGCCAGGAACGCCAGGGCGTGGGACACGCCTCGCAGCCGGGGCTTCACGTCCGCCAGGAGGGAGCGGGTCTCGGGTGGGTCGATGGACGCCATGTCCTCGTCCTAGTCACGGCAGGTCATCGCCGCGTCAGCGCGCACCGCGTCACGTCCGCCCGTGGACGAGGCCTCCGCCTCAAGCGTCGACTGCTCCGCAATCGTGTGACAGCGGGTGCCCGTGAGCGGACAGGTCCGCTCCGGCTGGGACGTGCGCCGTCGTTCCGGTGTTGGCGTCACGAGCAGGTGGCGCGGCACCGGGGCTCGAACGCGCGTGGGCTCGGCCCGTGTCGTGGCTCCGGAGTTGATATGGAATGGGAGGACGCGAGGGGTCGGTCGGTGGCCAGGATGTATGTCTTTTGATGAGGAATCGCCGGGCGCCGCCGAGACCCGCGGTCGGTCAGGCTGAACTCGCGCCCCTTCGACGAGGAAGGGGCGCGAGGAGGCGGGAATCAGGACAGGCGGCGCAGGGGCAGCAGCGCCCGCAGGCGCGCGTCCCGCAGGAACAGGGCTCCCCAGGCGACGACGCCCAGGATGACGGGCGCGATGAACGGGTCCGAGACGCGCACGTGCGTCGCCGTGGCTCCGCCCAGGTAGCCGGTGACGAGGATGGCGCCGAGCACCGCCGTCTGGGGCACCGCGTAGAGCAGCGCGCAGAGGATTTCGACCACGCCGATGGTGAAGATGACCGACGCGGGGTAGCCGAAGCGCTCGAAGCCCTGGATGACCTCGGGCGACTGGCCCAGCTTGGACACGGCGCTGAAGGCGAGCGCCGCGACGACGAGGCCGGAGAGAACGCGGCCCAGCCAGACGGACCAGTGCGTGGAGGTGGGGGTGGACACGGCGGCGGGGGTGGTGGTCGTCATGGGGGATGGCCCTGAAAGGGGAGTGGGTTCCGAAAGGTGCGTCGGTTACAACTCGTAACTGGTGTACCAGTAACGGTCCCCGAATTTCCTCACAAGGAGGCACATCCATGTCACCAGGGTCCCCCAAGCCCGTGGAGCCCGCCCCGAGGCCCGACCCGAGGTCGGAGCCCTGCCTGGCCGTCCGGGATGTCCTCACCCGGGTGGGCGACAAGTGGAGCGTCCAGGTGGTGGGCAACCTGGGAGACGGGCCGCTGCGCTTCAGCGACTTGAAGCGCGCCATCGAGGGCATCTCCCAACGCATGCTGACACTCACCGTGCGGGGCCTGGAGCGCGACGGGCTCATCACCCGCACCGTCCACCCCACGGTGCCGCCCCGGGTGGAGTACGCCCTGACGGAGCTTGGCCGGACGCTGCTGGAGCCCGTCCAGGTGCTGTCCCAGTGGGCCGTCCATCACCGCGAACAAATCCAGGCGTCGCGTGGCAGCTATGACGCGCGCCCGGCGCTCACGCCCTTCTCGGTGGCGCGCAAGAAGTAGCGCGTCACTCAGTCGAACATGGCCCGGAGCGCGTCGCCCAGCGTCTCCACGCCCACCACCTTCAGCTTCGTGCCCTCCAGGCGCCGGGCGCTGCCCGCTGGCATCACCACGCGCTGGAAGCCCATCTTCGCGGCCTCCACCAGCCGGGGCTCCATCTGGCCCACCGCGCGCACCTCGCCCGCCAGGCCCACTTCTCCGAGCACCAGCGTGTGCGGGTCCAACGGCCGGTTCTGGAGGCTGCTCACCAGCGCGGCGCAGACGGCCAGGTCGCACGCGGGCTCGTTGAGCTGCATGCCGCCCGCCACGTTGACGAAGAGGTCGCAGCCCACCAGCGGAATCTCCTCCTTCTTCTCCAGCACCGCGGCCAGCAGCGCCACCCGGTTGCCGTCCACGCCGATGGCGGTGCGCCGCGCGGTGCCGTAGCCCGTGGGCGCCACCAGCGCCTGCACCTCCACCAGCAGGGGCCGGGTGCCGTTGAGCGTGCTGGTGACGACGCTGCCGGACTTGCCCACGGGGCGCTCGGACAGGAAGAGGGCGGACGGGTCCGTGACTTCCACCAGCCCCGCGCCCTTCATCTCGAAGACGCCAATCTCGTTGGTGGAGCCGAAGCGGTTCTTGTGCGCCCGGAGGATTCGGAAGGGGTGGCCGCGCTCGCCCTCGAAGTAGAGGACGGTGTCCACCATGTGCTCCAGCACGCGGGGGCCGGCGATGGAGCCTTCCTTCGTCACGTGGCCCACGATGAACGTCGGCACGCCCGTGCGCTTGGCGTAGGCCATCAGCCGGCCGGCGACCTCACGCACCTGGGTGATGCTGCCCGGCGCGTTGCCCAACTCCGGCAGGTACATGGTCTGGATGGAGTCCACGACGAGCGCCTGCGGCCGGAGCGCCTCGGTGGCCGCCAGCACCCGGTCCGCGTCCGTCTCCGCGAACAGGTGGATGGAGTCTCCCTCCACGCGCAGCCGCTCCGCGCGCATCTTCGTCTGGCGCAGGCTCTCTTCACCCGACACGTAGAGCACCGGGCCATGGCGGGCCAGCCTGTCCAGCGCGGCCAAAAGCAGCGTGGACTTGCCGATGCCCGGGTCTCCGCCCAGCAGCACCAGGGAGCCGCTCACCACGCCTCCGCCCAGCACGCGGTCGAACTCGGCGATGCCGGTGCGGCGGCGCACCTCCGTCTCGCCGCTGACCTCCTTGAGCAGCACGGGCTTCGCCGCGCCACCGGAGGCGCCCCACGCCGGGCGCTTCTCGTCCTGCTGCGCTCCGGCCTCCTCGAGCAGCGAGCTCCACGCGCCGCAGTCCGGGCACTTCCCCAGCCACTTCGCCGTCTGGTACCCGCAAGCCTGGCAGGTGTAGTGCGTCTTCGCCTTCGCCATGGGTGGGGTGTGTAGCGCACTACCCTGACGTTCCGGCGGGCTGTCGAGCAAGTACGACAGGTGAGCAGGCAGGCACGGTGTCAAGCCCCGTGCCAGCGAGTTGCCCTCCAGGGAGGGGCGACCCAGTTTCATTCCCACGGGCGGCGCGGAAACGCGCTGGCTCACAACAGCCAGGTGGGCGCCACTCCGTGCGCCCCCTTCACCACTCACAGTGAGGTCGTCATGGGGATCATCGCTTTCCTGGTCATTGGCCTTCTCGCCGGTTTGATTGCTCGCGCCCTGATGCCGGGGAACCAGTCCATGGGGCTCATCGCCACCACGCTGCTGGGCATCGTCGGCTCCTTCGTGGGCGGCTTCATCGGCTCGCTCTTCAACAGCGGCGGCCGCGTCTTCGACCTGCACCCCACCGGTCTGCTGTTCTCCGTGCTGGGTGCCCTCGCCGTGTTGTTCCTGGTGGGGCTGGCCGGCCGGCGCCGCGTCCACGTCTGAGGCACCCCTTCCCGATAGGGGAGGGTTTCTGGCCGGCGCCCCGGGTCTCCCGTGGGCGCCGGTCGTTTTTCAGAGGGAGAAAGGGAAGTCGTCAACCTGTCCGCGCTGAAGCGTTGACAAGTTTCGGCGGTCCGCGCAGCTTCGCGCTCCTCACGATTTCGAGGAGCCCATGTCCGACACCGCCGTCGCCAGCGAGTCCTTTCACGGCCATGCCCACACCGCCGCGCCCGCCCCGGAAGGCGTCGCCGTGCGTCATGACTGGGAGCTGGCCGAGGTTCGCGCCATCTACTCCATGCCCCTGTTGGACCTGGTGCACCGCGCGCAGACGGTCCACCGCGCCGTGTTCACGGATAACAAGGTGCAGCTCTGCTCCCTGCTGTCCATCAAGACGGGCGGCTGCTCGGAGGACTGCGCGTACTGCCCGCAGGCGGCTCGCTACAAGACGGGCGTGAAGGCGGAGAAGCTGATGGCGCTGCCGGAAGTGCTGGCCGCCGCGAAGAAGGCGCGCTCGGCGGGAGCCACGCGCTTCTGCATGGGCGCCGCGTGGCGCGAGGTGAAGGACGGCGCGCAGTTCGACAGCGTGCTGGAGATGGTGAAGGGCGTGCGCGCCATGGGCATGGAGGCGTGCGCCACGCTGGGCATGCTCACCGACAGCCAGGCGAAGCGGCTGAAGGAGGCGGGCCTGTCCGCCTACAACCACAACCTGGACACCTCGCCCGAGCACTACGGCGACATCATCTCCACCCGGCTCTACGATGATCGCCTGCGGACGCTGGGGCGCGTTCGCGACGCGGGCATCTCCGTGTGCTGCGGCGGCATCATCGGCCTGGGCGAGTCGGTGGATGATCGCTGCAACCTGCTGCGCACGCTGGCCAACCAGGACCACCACCCGGAGTCGGTGCCCGTCAACGCGCTGGTGGCCGTGGAGGGCACGCCCCTGGCGGAGCAGCCCCGCGTGGACACGGTGGACATGGTGCGCACCATCGCCACCGCCCGCATCCTGATGCCGCAGTCCATGGTGCGCCTGTCCGCGGGCCGTCAGCAGATGAACGAGGAGGCGCAGCTGATGTGCATGATGGCGGGCGCCAACTCGCTGTTCTTCGGCGAGAAGCTGCTCACCACCGGCAACCCCGAGTACACCCAGGACATGGCCCTGTTGGAGAAGGCGGGCATCCGCCCCCTGGAGCCGAGGCAAGAGGGGTAGGGCGGCGCTCCGTGAGTGACGTGAAGCAGGCGGATCCAGCTCCGGTGCTGGACGATGTGGCCTCCACCTGGGCCCGGGAGGACCTCTCGGCGCTCCAGGCGCGGGGCTTGCGCCGCTACCTGGAGCCGTTGGATTCGCCGCAGGGGCCGGTGGTGAGGGTGGGCGGCGAACTGCTCGTCAACTTCTCGTCGAACGACTACCTGGGGCTGGCGGCCTCCGCGTCCGTGAGGGCCGCCGCCATCGCCGCCGTGGAGCGCTACGGGCTGGGCACCGGGGCCAGCCGACTGGTGGTGGGCGACACGGCCGTGCATCACCGGCTGGAGGCGCGGCTGGCGGCCTTCGAGCGGGCCGAGGCCGTGCTGCTCTTCAACAGCGGCTATGCGGCGAACACCGGAATCATTCCCGCGCTGGTGGGGGCGGGGGACGCGGTGTTCTCGGACGCGCTCAACCATGCCTCGCTGGTGGATGGTTGCCGGCTGTCGCGCGCTCGCGTCGTCGTCTATCCGCACGCGGACGTGGAGGCGCTGACGAAGGCGCTGGCGGAGACGCCCGCGCGGCGCAAGCTCGTCGTGACGGATACGGTGTTCTCGATGGATGGGGACGTGGCTCCGCTGCGCGAGATTGTCGAGGCGTGTCGGGCGCATGGGGCCGCGCTGATGGTGGACGAGGCGCATGCCACCGGCGTGTTGGGCGCGCGGGGCGCGGGGCTGTGTGAGGAGCTGGGTTTGGAGGACCAGGTCGACCTGCGCATGGGCACGCTCAGCAAGGCGCTGGGAGGGCAGGGCGCGTACGTGGCCACGTCGCGCGCGGTGGCGGACCTGCTCATCAGCCGGGCGCGGCCGTTCATCTATTCCACCGCGCTGCCGGCGGCGATGTGCGCGGCGGCGGAAGCGGCGGTGGAGGCCGTGGAGAAGTACCCCGCGCTGCGTGAGCGGCTGTGGCGCAACATCCGGCGCTTCTCGGACGGGCTGCGTGCCCTGGGGCTGCGCGCGGAGCCTCGCAGCGCGGTGTTCCCGGTGGTGCTCGGCGGGCCGGAGAGGGCGCTGGAGGCGGCGAGGAAGCTGCGCGAGGCGGGGGTGCTGGTGAAGGCCATCCGACCGCCCACGGTGCCCGAGGGCACGAGCCGGCTGCGCTTCTGCCTGTCGGCCGAGCACACCCTGGGCCATGTGGACCTGGCGCTGGAGTCACTGCGTCAGGTGGGAGTGCACGAGCGTGGCGAGGAGTAGGGCTCGTACTGGGACGGGCGCTCGAGTCGCCGCGCCACGTGGGGAGTGCACCCGCGTGGCGAGGAGCGGGTCCTCCCGTCACGCGCACCGGTGGCCGTTGCGCCTCTCCTCCTGTCCGTCGCTGATCCAAGAACGGAGCACGTCATGTCCAAGCCGTTCCAGATTTTCGTCACCGGAACCGACACGGGCGTCGGCAAGACGCAGACGTCGCGGGCCCTGCTGTCCCTGCTCGTAGACGCGGGGCTCGCTCCCGAGGGCTTCAAGCCCTACGAGAGCGGCTGTACTTCCCTGAAGGCCCCCTCCGACGCGCTCACCCTGCGCGAGGCCGCGCGGAGCACGCTGCCCCTGGACGTCCTCTGTCCGCACCGCTTCCGCGCGCCCGTGGCGCCGGGCGTGGCCGCCGCGCGCCTGGGCCGGGAGCCGGACTGGAACGTCACCCTGGCCGCCTGGGCGCGCCTGAAGCACGGGCCCGCGGTGGTGGAGGGCGCGGGTGGCCTCTTCGTCCCGCTCGACTCCCGTCACGACGTCATCGACCTCATCCAGGCGCTGCGCCTGCCCGTGCTGCTGGTGGCACGCGCCGGGTTGGGCACGCTCAACCACACCGCGCTGTCGCTCCAGGCGCTCGCGGCCCGCCGCATCCCCGTGCGCGCGGTGCTGCTGTCTCGCTCTTCCCAGGAGCGGGACGCTTCCGAGCGCGACAACCGCGCGCTGCTGGAGGCGCGGCACTCGGTTCCGGTGCTCGGGCCGGTGCCCTTCGAGGCCGACGCACGGCGCCGACACGCCGCGTTCCGCCGCGCCCTGCGCCCTCTGGTGCCGTGAGCGCGGAGGCCGAGAATTCGGCCTCCCGCGCGTTCCGCTTTCCCCGCGAGTGCTACAGGTCGCGCAAGTTTTCAGGTGACGCGGCAGTGAATTGGACGCGCCGTTTTTTCCGCGCGAGAACGCCTTCACGAATGGCGGACATCATCGACCTCACGTTCCTCGCGGACGTCCGACGCTTCTTCCACAAGCTCCTCGACCAGAGAGGGTTGTCCTACTTCCTCCAGAAGGACGGGGCCCGGCTGTTCCACATCGAGCCTACGAAGGTAGAGCTCGTCCTCCGCACCGCCCTGCGAGCCAGGGACCCGGAGCTTCCCCGGCCTCATGACAAGGCCATCGAGCATTGCCGGAAGGAAGTGCGCCGCGAGCTCATCCGCCGCGTCGCCAACGCCATGCTCCAGACGGGGCTGTGAGCCGCTTCTCCTTCCGCACCGACTTCTCCCGCACCCCCAATCCCCTGGCGGAGGCGCTCGCTCGACACCGCGGCCTCCCTCCGCTGGACCTCACCGTCTCCAACCCCACCCGCGTGGGGCTCCCGGCGCCCGACGCCGGACTGCTCCACCCTCCCGGCGCGCTGGACTGCGCGCCGGAAGCACTCGGCCTCCCCTCGGCTCGCGAGGCGGTGGCCGCCTGGCTCTCCTCCCGGGGGCCTGTCATCTCCCCGGGGCACCTGGTGCTGTCCGCCAGCACCAGTGAGTCGTACGGCTGGCTCTTCAAACTGCTGTGCGAGCCCGGTGACGACGTCCTCGTCCCGGCCCCCTGCTATCCCCTCTTCGAGCACCTGGCGCGCCTGGAGGGCGTCGGCACGCGTCCGTACCGCCTGCCGCTGGCGCATGGCTTCGGCCTGGACGCCGGCGCCGTGGAGGCCGCGCTCGGTCCGCGCACCCGCGCCGTGCTCGTCGTCAACCCCGGCAACCCCACCGGCCACTTCCTGCACGAAGGGGAGCTGGCCGCGCTCGCGGACGTCTGCGCGCGCCACGGCCTGGCCCTCCTCTGCGACGAGGTGTTCTCCGACTACGGCTGGGACGCGGAGCCTCACCGCGTGGCCACCGTCGCGGGGCGCACGCTGCCCATGCTCACCTTCAGCCTCTCCGGCCTCTCCAAGGTCGCGGGCCTGCCCGGCCTGAAGCTGGGCTGGACTCACGTGGGAGGCCCCGCCGCCGAGCGGGACGAGGCCCTGGCGCGCCTGGAGTGGGTGGCGGACACGTACCTGTCCGTGGGCACGCCCGTGCAACTCGCCCTGCCCGCGCTGCTCGCGCACGCCCCCCGCTTCCAGGAGGCGCTGCTGGAGCGCGTGAGGGACAACCGCCACCGCCTCGTCTCCGCGCGTCCTCCGGGCGCACCGTGGGACATCGTCCCGGCGCACGGCGGGTGGAGCGCGGTGCTGCGGATTCCGAGGGCGCCGGGCGAGGAGGCGACGTGCCTTTCGCTCCTGGACGCGGGCGTGCTCGCGCAGCCCGGCTACTTCTACGACTTCGACTCGGGGGCGTTCCTGGTGCTGTCCCTGCTGACGCCGCCCGAGGTGTTCTCCGCCGCCCTGGCCCCGCTCACGCGGGTGCTGGGGGCGGCGGAGTAGCGCTCGCCCGAGGCTCAGGTCTCCGTCGGGGTGATGAGCTGCACCGTCTGGAAGGTGCCACCCTCGATGCGGAACAGCTCGTACTCGGATGGGGCCTCGCCGGTGGCGTCGAAGTCCAGCATGCCGCTGGCGCCCTGCACGTTGATGACCTTGCCGGTGCTGACCTCGTTGCGCGCGTCGGTGAAGCGGCTGAAGCCCAGGGGGTAGGTGGTGGCCGGGGTGCCCACGGGCGGCGTCAGCTTCGACAGGCCCACGGCGATGCGGTCTCCGGTGATGGGCTGCGGGTTGTTGACGTCCGCCCCCGCGGCGTAGGCCGCGCCCAGCGCCACCAGGTACATGGCGTCGTAGGCGTGCGCGGTGAAGGAGAACTGGCCCGGGTCGGTGTTGTTGTTGGCCGCGCGGAAGCGCTCCTTGAAGGTGTTGTACACGGTGTCGCCCGGACGGGCCTGCGCGGGAGAGGTGCCGTAGGCCCCTTCAATCTGGGTGCGCGCCGCGCCCAGCGCCGTGAAGAGGCCCGAGTCCTTGCTGGCATCCGTGAAGAAGTAGACCTGCCCCGTGCGGCCCCGCGAGACGGCCTGGCTGATGATTTTCGCGTTGTCCTCGGAGAAGCCCGCCATCACCGCCACGTCGGGCTTTGCGTCGACGAGGCGGGTCACCGCGGTGCTCACGTCCCCGTTGCGCTGGTACGGCGCGGAGGTCGTCACCCGGCTGGAGCCCAGCCGGGTGAGAATCGTGTCGAACAGGCCCTGGCCATAGGCGTCGTCCACGTAGACCAGGCTCACGGAGCTCACGGCGGCGAAGGGCCGGCTCTCGTCGGCCAGCGGCATGGCGTTGCGCACCAGGTCGGCGATGATGCGGCCCTGGAGCCGGTCCGAGGGCGCCGTGCGCCACACCAGGCCCACGTCGCCGGACGCCGTCGTCTTGTCGCTCAGGTTGGCGATGTCCGCGCTGGTGGAGGTGTGCGTCATCAGCAGCACGTTGTTGGCGATGGTGACGCTGCTGACGGCGATGGTCTGCGCGCTGCCGGAGGTGAAGATGACCGGCACGCCCTTCTCCGTCACCAGCCACTCCGCCTGCGTCTTGGCCCGCGCCGGGTCGGAGCGGGTGTCGCAGATGAGGAGGTTGAAGCTCCGGCCGCCAATGCCCTCGCGCTGGTTGATCTCCGTGATGGCCAGCTTGATGGCGTTGAGCGCCTGGACCTCCGACTCGTCCGGGCCGCCGGAGTTCGTCAGGGGCAGCGCCGCGCCCAGCAGGATGGGCCGTCCGGTGGTGGGGCCCACCACCTCGCCGCAGCCCTCCGGCTGGGGCAGGCAGAAGCCGGACGCCGAGCAGACCTGATTGGTGTCGCAGTCCGCGCTCGACTCACACTCGGTGAGGCCGCTCGCGGTGGTGAAGCTGCAGCCGGCCAGCAGCGCCGCGCAGCACGTCATGAGTCCCAGGGTCTTCATCAGAAGCTGACCTCCAGGCCCGCGCCGGTACCGCGAGGCGCCAGCGTCAGCCGGACCTCGCCCTCCACGGGGGGGCCGTCTTTCGGATACAGGATGATGGCGGTGATGGCGCCGGCCAGGCCCACGCCGAAGCCGATGTCAGCGAGCAGCGCCTTGCTCTTGGTGCTGTCCGCGAAGGTCTGCTTGGTGTCTTCCGTGCGCGCCGCGTCGAACTTCTCGCGCTCGCTGGACGCCTGCATGCCGAAGAGCACGCCCGCGCCCACGCCCAGCACGGCCACGCCGCCCACGGCGAACGCGGCGATCTTCTGCCGCTGGTAGGACTTCATCGCGCGAGCGAACTCGGCCTGCCGCTGCCGCTCGTTCTCCTCCTCCGCGCGCTTCGTCGCCAGTTGCTCCTCGTCCGCGCGGCGCCGGGCCGCGTCGGCCTCCTCCTGGAGCTTCTGGCGCTCGGCGTCGGCGGACGCCTGGGCCTGGTTCTCCTTGTCGAGCAGCATCCGCAGCTTGTCGATGCTGCGCGCGCTGCGCTTGAGCAGCGCCGGGTCCGTGCCCTCGGTGTTGCCGACGTACTGCTGGTACCAGGAGAGGGCCTCCTTCAAGTCGCCCGCGTTCTCCAGCGCCACGGCGATGTTGAAGATGAGGCGCGGGTTGGGCTGGGCCTCGTGGGCCTTCTTCAGCACCTCCGCCGCTTCGGCGTACTTGCCTGCCTGGTAGAGCCGCTCGCCGTCCTTGATGAGGGCCGCTGGATTCTTGGCGCCGCGCTGGGCGAGCGCCACCGGGGGCGACAGCACGAGTGCCGCCGACAAAACGAAGACCAGTCTCATGATGGACACAAGCCTATCGCGGAGCCGGCCTTCGGTCGAAGAGGGGGACCTCACTCTTCGTGAAACGAGCCGGGGCCGCTCCTACCCAGCGAATGGGTCAGGAAGCGGCCCCGACAGGTGCTTCAGGGCGCTACAGGCAGGCGACTAGTTCTCCAGCCGCGAAATCAGCAGCTTGCGCTGGAGCGTCAGGGCCTCGGGAGCCTTGGTGCCCAGCTGCTCGAAGAAGACCTCCTGGCTCTTCAGCTCGGTCTTCCACTCGTCCTCCTTGATGGAGGTGGCCTCCGCGATGACGTCCGCGGGCACGTCCAGGCCCTTGAGGTTGAGGCCCTCGTCGGCGCGCGGCACCCAGCCCAGCAGCGTCTCCTTCGTGGGGACGCGGCCGTGCACGCGGTTCACCACCCACTCCAGCACGCGCATGTTGTCGCCGAAGCCCGGCCACAGGAACTTGCCGTTCTTGTCCTGCCGGAACCAGTTCACCTGGAAGATCTTCGGGAGCTGGGGAATGGTCTTCTGCATGTCCAGCCAGTGCTGGAGGTAGTCGCCCATGTGGTAGCCGCAGAAGGGCAGCATGGCCATCGGGTCGCGGCGCACCACGCCGACCTTGCCGGTGGCCGCGGCCGTCGTCTCGCTGCCCATCGTCGCGCCCAGGAACACGCCGTGGGTCCAGTTGAAGGCCTGGATGACGAGCGGAACCGTGGTGGAGCGACGGCCGCCGAAGATGAGGGCGGAGATGGGCACGCCCGTCGGGTCATTGGCCTTGGGGCTCAGCGCCGGGTTGTTGGACATGGGCGCGGTGAAGCGGCTGTTGGGGTGCGCCGCCTTCTCGGGGCTGCCCTTCTTCCAGGGGCGGCCCTGCCAGTCGGTGAGCTCCTCCGGAACCTCGCCGTCCTTGCCCTCCCACCACACGTCGCCGTCGGCCGTCATGGCCACGTTCGTGAAGAGGGTGTCCTTGGAGATGGTCTCCATGGCGTTGGGGTTCGTCTTGTAGTTGGTGCCGGGGACGACGCCGAAGTAGCCGGCCTCCGGGTTGATGGCGTACAGGCGGCCATCCGGGCCCGGGCGCATCCAGGCGATGTCGTCGCCAACGGTCTCCACCTTCCAGCCCTTGTACTCGGCGGGCGGAATCATCATCGCGAAGTTCGTCTTGCCGCAGGCGGACGGGAAGGCGGCGGCGACGTAGGTCGTCTCGCCCTTGGGGCTCGTCACGCCGAGGATGAGCATGTGCTCGGCGAGCCAGCCCTCCTCGCGGCCCAGGTAGCTGCCGATGCGCAGCGCGAGGCATTTCTTGCCCAGCAGCACGTTGCCGCCATATCCCGAGCCGAAGCTCCAGATGGTGTTGTCCTGGGGGAAGTGGCAGATGTAGCGGCGGTCCGGATTCACGTCGCCGGTGCTGTGCAGGCCGCGGTTGAAGTCGTCGCTGTCGCCCAGCATGTCCAGCGCCTGCTTCCCCATGCGCGCCATGATGCGCATGTTGAGCACCACGTAGACGCTGTCGGTCAGCTCCACGCCGATCTTCGTGAAGGGGCTGCCGATGGGGCCCATGGCGTAGGGCACCACGTACATGGTGCGGCCCTTCATGCTGCCGGCGAAGTGCTGCTCCAGCTTGGTGTACGCCTCTTCCGGCTCCATCCAGTTGTTGGTGGGGCCCGCGTCCGTCTTGTTGGGCGTACAGATGAACGTGAGGTGCTCCACGCGCGCCACGTCGTTCGGGTTGGAGCGGTGCAGATAGCAGCCCGGCCGCTTCTCCTGGTTCAGCGGGATGAGGATGCCCTCCGCCACCGCCTGGTCCGTGAAGCGCTTCTTCTCCTCCTCGGAGCCGTCGCACCAGACGATGTTGTCCGGCTGGGTCATCTTGGCCATCTCGGCCACCCAGGCCAGCAGCGTGGGGTTCTTCGTGGGGGCCACTGAGGCCGCCGCCGCCACTTGCGTTGAAGCCATGGAAGTTTCCTTGTGTTGTCTCAAGAGAGGGGACTCCCGATCCGGGTGAAAAAGGGCGAGGACCCTACCAGCGGGAGAGACGACAAAACTTCTGGAAGGGGCGCCCAAAAGCAACTGGCGTCCGGCAGTCAACCGCCCCTCCAGGCAGGGCTCTCCTAATTCCACTTATCAGCGCCCGGGCATCTAGTAGTTGACGGCGCGGTGCGGCAGGGACTCACTTCTCGCACCCGGAGGGTACAGGTTGGGACCCCTCCGGGTTTTATGACCATCGCCATCGTGCTGGGCATCGTCGTCGTCGCGCTGGTGTTGTTCACCCTGGACACCATTCCCATCGAGGTCAGCTCGCTGGGGGTGGTGTGCCTGTTGGCGCTGACCGGCGTGTTGACGCCCGCGCAGGCGTTCGAGGGCTTCAGCAACGACACGGTCATCTTCATCTTCACCCTGCTGGCGATGACGCAGGGGCTGGCCTCCACGGGCGTGGTGCAGCTCGTCGGGCAGCGGCTGGCCTTCTTCGCGCGCTTCGGCCACCAGACCTTCGTCATGGCGATGATGGTGGTGGTGGCGGTGTTCTCGTCCGTCATCTCCAACACGGTGACGACGGCGGCGTTCCTGCCGGTGGCGATTGGCGCGGCGAACCGGGCCAAGGTGCCCAAGAGCAAGGTGCTGCTGCCGCTGGCGTATGCGTCGATGCTGGGCGGCATGGTGTTCCTGTTCGGCACGTCCACCAACCTCGTGATGTCCGCGGCGCTGGAACGCATGGGGATGCGGGGCATCGGCGTGGCGGAGCTGGCGCCCGTGGGCCTGCCGGTGGCCATCCTCGGCATCTTCGTCGTGGTGCTGCTGGGGCCGCTCCTGTTGCCCTCGCGCGAGGGCAAGGGCGGTGAGGAGGAGTGGACGCTGCGCGACTACCTCACGGAGGCGGTGCTGACGGAGGACTCGCGCTACATCGACAAGCCGCTGGCGGAAATCACCGAGGGCCTGGGCCTGCGCGTCATCGGCATCGTCCGCGACGGGCGCGCGGTGTCGGCCGTGCCCACGGAGGTGTTGCGCGGGGACGAGCGGCTCCTGGTGGAGGGCACGCGCGAGGACATCCTCCGGGTGAAGGATTTGCGGGGCATCGAGATTCGCCCGGACCTGCGGCTGGCGGACGAGGAGCAACTCGACAAGGACACCGCGCTGGTGGAGGCCTCGGTGCCGTCGGGCAGCCCGCTGGTGGGCCGGAGCCTGAAGGAGGCGCTCTTCGTGGAGCGCTTCGGGCTGGTGTCGCTGGCGCTGCACCGCCACCCCAGCATCCAGCGCGTCACCAAGCTCCAGTTGCTGGGCCGCATCTTCGGCGAGCGGCGCATGTCGCTGTTGCCGCTCGCGGTGGGAGACGTGCTGCTCTTGCGCGGACCTCGGGCGAAGGTCGCGGAGCTGGCGGACGGCGGCGCCCTGGTGGTGCTGAGCGGCCACGACTACCAGCCGCCGCGCTACGGCAAGGCGCTGCTGGCGGTGACGCTGTTCCTGGGGGCGCTCGCGGCGGGCTCGCTGGATATCGTGCCGCTGTCGGTGGCGGGGCTCACCGGCATGCTGGCGATGATTGCGACGGGCTGCGTGGACGCGCGCAAGGCCTTCCGGGTGGACTGGCGCGTGGTGCTGCTCATCGGGTCGATGATGGCGCTGGGGCTGGCCATGGAGGTGAGCGGCGCGGGGAGGTTCCTGGGCCAGCGGGTGGCGGAGCTGGGCGACTACGGCGGGCCGCGCACGGTGCTGGTGGCGCTGATGCTGCTCACCATCATCCTGTCCGCGCCGATGTCGAATCAGGCCGCCGCGCTGGTGGTGCTGCCGGTGGCCCTCAACGCGGCAACGCAACTGGGCGTGGACATGCGGCCGTTCGCCATGGGCGTGACGCTGGCGGCGAGCTGCTCGTTCATCACCCCGCTGGAGCCCAGCTGCGTGCTCGTCTACGGGCCGGGGCACTACCGCTTCACCGACTTCTTCCGGCTGGGCACGCCGCTCACCGCGCTCCTGCTCTGCGTGCTGACGGTGGCGGTGCCGTGGGTGTGGCCGTTCGACGGGGCGAAGGCCCAGGCGTCCGTGTCAGTGGATGGCGGCGCGCAGGCCGACCTCGTCCAGCACGCGCGCCTCGTGGCCGAGCATCCACTCCAGTCGCTCGCGCACGGGGGCCTCATCGCCTCCGTTGGCGGTGACGGCCAGGCGGAAGAAGAGCGACTGGTGCCCGTCCTCGGACTGGGCCAGCTCTCCGTAGAAGCGGGCGAGCGCCGGGTCCGTGAGGCCTTCGGCGAGCAGTGACAGCCGCTCGCAGGAGCGCGCCTCGATGACGGCGGCGACGAGCAGCCGGTCCAACCTGCGCTCCAACGCCGGCGTGCGCACCAGCTTCTGGAGTCCCTGGGCGTACGGGTCCCCCGCGTCCTTGGTGAGCGTCAGCCCGCGCGCCTCCATCAATTCGAGCACGCGGGCCAGGTGCGCGCTCTCCTCCCGCGCCAGCCGAGCCATCTGCGCCGGCAGGCCCGGCAGGTCCGGGTACGCCTGGAGCATGGAGAGGGCGTTGGCCGCGGCCTTCTTCTCGCAGTGGGCGTGGTCCACCAGCACCGCGTCGAAGTGCTCCAGCGCCAGCGGGAGCCAGCGCGGGTCCGTGGCGCGATGGAGGATGACGGGGCCCTCTCCAGAGAGGGGACGGCGGGAAGGCGTGGGACGGCTCATGGAGGGCGCGGACCGTACCGCATCCACACCCAGGGCCGCGAGCTACTCCACCAGCACCAGGCGCCACGTGCGGCCGGCCAGGTAGCCGACCTTGCGGGCGATGCGCGCGGTGCTCTCGTCGCGCTCGTCCACGCGCATCGTCAGCCGGGGCAGCGAGGACAACAGGTGCCGGGAAATCTGCCCCAGGCACAGCGTCGCGTGGCCCTTCTTGCGCTCGGCGGGGATGGTGTACAGGCCCTCCAGCTCCGCGCCGTACTGGGAGCGGCTGCCGATGTCGACCTTGAGCACCAGCGCGTCCTTCTCCTCCAGCACGTACGTGCGGCGCTGGCGCACGCGCTGGATGACTCGCGCCTCGTAGCCGCGCGGGTCCTCCGACAGCGGGTCTCTCTCCAGGGCCTCGCGCACGTAGCCCTGGGCCAGGGGGAGCAGCCGGGGCAGGTCCTCCTCGCGGGCCAGCCGGAGGAGGGGATTGGTGAAGGGCCCCAGGTCATCCGCGGAGACGGAGAACAGCCGCTGGGTGCGCGACAGGCGGGGCTTGCCGGGGGCCAGGCTGCGCAGGAGCGCGTCCACGGAGGACTTGTCGCCCACGGTGGCGCGCAGGCGCAGCGAGGAGGCGAGCGCGTCCGCGATGACGCTGGTGGCGCTGGCGTCGCTGGCGCTGGGGACGACGAGGCCTCCCTCACCGCCCACGAAGACGGCGGCGGTGAGCGCCTGGTTGTCGAAGCGGCCGTAGAAGGCGAAGGGGATGCGGCCCCGCGCGGCGATGCCGAACTCCTCCAGCAACCCCAGCAGGTAGAGGTTGTGGACCGGGTCCTTCGAAAGCAGCGCCCGCAGGGCATCCGCGTCCTGAGGGCCTAGCTGTTCGACGGAGACGGGCATTGAGGGGCGTGGGGGTCTCGGGACCTTACGCAGAACCGGGGCTCACGGGCCAGCCTCCTGGGGTACGCGGAATTCAAAGGGATACACCACCGTGGCGCTTCCGCCCCGGGAGGACGTCTGGAACCGGGCGTCCAGGAGCGAATCCAGGACGCACGCCTGCACCATGGGGTCCGGAATGGTGCTCACCAGCAGCTCCCCCCGTCTCATTTCGCCGGTGCCCCCACCCCGGGCCTCGATGAGGAAGCGAATCTTCACGCCCTGTGGGCCCCGGTTTCGCTGTGCGGCGTCCTGGAAACATTGCTGCACGAGCGGAGTGACGGCCTTGATGGCGGCCTGGAAGTCCGCGGGCGCGAGGTCCCCCTCGACGGACTCGATGATGGGCTCGGTGGTGATGACGCGGCGCAGGTCGGGCTGGTCGGGGCCGGGGAGGACGGGCACGGCGGTCTGCGGGGAGGGGAAGGCGGGGGGCGGGACGACGGGAGGGGGCCTGCGCGGGGGAGGCGTGGGCTCCGGGCGGACGGGTGCCTCGACGACGGGCGGTGGCTCGTCCGGGGGCGGGACGTAGACGGGCTGGGTGAGCCAGTAGGCCAGGGCGGCGATGAGCAGGAGGAGGCCCAGGCAGACCAGCGGGACGGTGACCCAACGGGTGGTGGAGCTCTGTCGAGACATAGGCTCGGTGGGGTGCGGGGAGAGGCCAGGGGCAGGATATGCCCGGGTTCGGTGTCGGTGTTCGCTCAGCGCGTCGGGAGCTCGCGGACTTCCACTTCATCGAGGCCGAGCCGCTGGATTGTTTCCACGAGCCGCTCGGTTCCGACGATGACCGTCTGATAGCTGGCGAGTCGGAACAGGTCCCGGTCCGTGGGGATGGAGCGTGCTTCCAGGATGGGCTCCGTTGGAAGGCTGAACGTCAGCTCTCCGCACGTCGCGCAAGGAGGGGGCAGGTTCCGGGGGAGGCAATCCGGATGCAGCAGCCCGCGTGGCTCTAACTTGAGCTCCAGCAGTTCGGGTGGATTCGAGTCCCGAAGGCGCAGGTCCGTCTTGCAGCCCCGCAGTCCTCGCAGGCCCGTGGCCTGAAGCGCATCCAGTGCCTCTCCGCGGATGAGCAACGTCCAGGGGGTTGGAAACACCAGCGGTGGGAAGTTCCCGCGTCCCCGTCCTCGGAGCGCGCCGAACGTCGTTCCCGGTTCGAGCGGGACACCTTCGGGCACCAGCGGGCGCACCAGGTTCCGCAGTCGGGTGAACTCACCAAAGTCCTCTTCGACACGCGCCTTGAACTTCCCGTGCTCCGGAAGTTCCGAGAGGTCGACGGCGGGGTAGGCCTCTCCGATGCCGCTCCAGGTTTCATCGCAGGTGGGGCAGTGGAGGCCAGGCAAGAGCCATTGATGCTCTGTCCGCAGGTCCCAGGAGTAACGTGACGGCGTCACGTTTCGCAGTCGGTAGAGCCGCATGGTCAGTAGATGTCTTCTTCCACGACGGGAAACAGCGGGAGGGACCTCTTGCCGTGGTACGGGACGACAGGTCCCGACAGGTCGAAGCGAAAAATCATCTGCGTGGCGAAGAGGTGGATGGCCTGCCGTCCCGCTCGTCGGTTGTTCTCGATGTAGCTCGCCCACTCCCAATTCCAGGGGCCTCCGGCCGTGCCTCGGTGGATCTCCTGGCGAATCTGCTTGTCGACGATGAGCGTCCACTCGTGGATGTTCACGCCCCTGGAGAGGAACCACTCCTTGAAGGCCTGAGGGAACACGTGGTGTTTGACCCAGGTCCGCTTGGGGGCGTCTTCCGACTCCTTGGCGAGCCGTGCCGCGTACTCCGCGCTCGTCTCATTCCAGGGGATGATGAAGATGGGTTCCGCGTTCTCCGGGAGTCCTTGGGTGCTTCCCCAGTAGCGTTGAGGATGGACAGGCGTGGGGAACGGACGCGCTGTTCCCGAGCGCGGTGGTGGCGGAGGGGGTGGCCGGATGGGCACCACCGCCTGGGCGCGCGCGATGCGACTCGGGTCGACATCCTCGCAGGCGTAGAGGCCGCAGGCTTCCACCCCGCAGATGAACAGGGTGCAGCGGTCCTCCTCCGGAGCGTCACACTCCCCGGTTTCCGACTCCGCGGTCTCCCATCGTTGCTGAGGAAGGGGCGTCGCGGCGCACGACGCCACCAGCAAGCCGCTCAGCATCCATCTCAATTGAGAAACCATGGGCACCTTCCATCCCATTGCTGACTCAGTCGCAGGAGCGCTGGCCGGGCTTGCCGTCCGTGCACTGGCCCATGGGCGCGAAGTGGGACTCCGCCTCCGCGACGACCTCGTCCACGGGACGGGCGCACTCGGCTTCCGCGAGCGTGCCGCGAATCTCGAACAGGCGCAGCACCTCCGCGCACCGTTGCTGGAAGGTCTTCACCCCGTCCTTGAAGAGCGGACGCATCACCTGGGGAGAGAAGGCGTACCCGCTCGCCGTCGCCAGCTCGGACTCCGGGCGGAACATCCACGAGGAGCGCCAGCTCGACGCCACCTGCTCGAAGCGGGCGGGGCCCATCCACATGCTCGTGGCGGCCTGGAGCGAGCGCGCTTCCGTCGGCACGAAGCCCGTGCCCGTGCGACGGCAGTAGGTCGGCACCGCGGTGGGGTCCGCCACGTTCGCCAGCCGCAGCGCGCAGACGTTGTACTCCGCGAAGCGCCGGCCCACGGCCGCCAGCTCCGCCTGCTGCACCTCGCCCACGCGCGGCTGTGCGACGAACAGGTCGATGGTCCGCAACAACATGCCGACCGCGTGCTCCGGCGGGGGCACGGGCGTGGGGTCCAGCCCGCCGGTGGAGATGACGAGCACCCGCTCCGCGCCGCGCTGCACGGCCTGCAGCAGCGGCAGCCCCGAGCGCACTCCGCCATCCAGGAACGTGCCCTGGTAGCGCCCCGAGCTCGAGGGAATCCAGGGCACCGGCTCCGCGAGCACCGGCTCGACGATGGACGCCACCACCGCGTTGATGAGGCCGTCCACGCGCTGCGCGTCCGTCCACGTGGGCGGGAAGTCCGCCGGGTCCTGGTCACTGATTCCGAAGACGTCCCCCGTGTTGAAGTCCACCGAGACGGACACCAGCTCCGTGCCGTTGGTGAGCTGCGCGGGGATGACGGCGGCGCGCAGCTTGCCCTCCACCCCGTCGAAGCGGACCAGCCCCTTCAGGTCCGAGGCAATCTTCCAAATCCAGGTCGAATTGACGCAGTAGAGGTCCGACTCCACCGAGCACGTGTAGTTGCCGAGGAGCATGTCCCGCGCCTTCTGCTCCTGGCCGGGCGTGTGGAACAGGTCCACCATCGTGCTGATGAGCGCGCCGGTGCTGGTGCCCGCCGCCAGGTCGATGCGCGCGTCCCCGCACCCCTCCGGCTCGGGCCTGCCCCGGCACTGCTCCATCAGCCCGAGCAGCCGCCACATGATGCCGGCGCTGAAGGCCCCATTCGCTCCGCCGCCGCTGAGCACCACCGCGTTGGACGGGCGCCCCAGCTTGCGACTCCAGCGGCGGGCGCTCACGTATTGCGCGGCGGACTCGGCGCCCTCACGCAGGCCCTGCTTGAGCAGGAAGGGGTTCATCGGGTCCTGGAGCGAGTCGCCCAGCGCGGCCAGCGACGCGGCGATGCCCATCGCGTTGCCGATGAAGCGCTGCGCATCGACCTCGGCGGCGGTGGGCGCCGTCGGGTCCACGGTGCCCGGCGTCGCGGGCAGGCCCCACAGTCCCCCCGCCACGGTCTTCCTCAAGAAGGTGTCGTAACAGGCGGAGTTGCTGCCACCCGCGCTCGTGCGCAGACACTCCACCTGCTCCGCGATGACCTCGGAGGAGTCCCCGAGGGCGGACATCCACTTCGCGACCTCTGACGGGTTGGCGTAGGCGTCCACCAGGTGCGAGCGCGTCAGGCGCCCCACGCGCTCGCGCAGGGACGTGGGCAGCGGCGGCGGAGTCTTGGGCTCCGAGGGCGCGTTGAGCTCCTCGAGGATGTAGCCGGTTCGCAGGAAGCAGCCGCTCGACAGGGTGGCCATCGCCGTCAGGCACAGCAGGTACGTGCTACTTCGGTTCACGAGGGTCCCCCGTCAAGGAGCGCATGGCGGGGTCCCAGGAAGCGGACGGCGAGGCACCCCTTCGTCACATCGCGACGGTGACGTTAGCGCATGAGGCCCACGAGGGAGAGATGACAAACGAAAGGCCCACCCCTGGGGAGAGGTGGGCCTGGACTTCGAGCCGTGGGGTCGCGAGGGCCCTACGGATACACCTCGCGACGTGTCGTCGTGGTGGTGCCGCCGCGCGGCGGGGTGATGACGCCTTCCGCGTGGACGCGCTGGCGCTTGCTCACGCCCAGCCCCGCGCCGAGCACCGAGGCGATGAGCCCCAGGAGCAGCGCGCCGAAGACGCCCCAGAAGGCGTGCCCCGTCTTGTCCGCGGCCTGGAGCGCGCCCTGCTGCACCTGCTCACCCACCTGGCCCACCTTCGCCTTGGCGCTGTCAATCTGCGTCTGGACGCGGTTGGCGACGTCCTCCGAGTCCGCCCGCGACAGCCGCGTGTTCTCCGCGATGGAGGTGACGAGCACCTCGCGGTCCAGATTCCCCGTGCGCACGGCGGTGGTGACGACGTCCTTGGTGGCCGCCTCGAGCTGATTGGCGGTGATGCTCGGCTTGCCCTCGGCCTTGAGCCGCTGATTCACCGGAGCGAGCGCGTCATTGGCATCCAGACCGAACGCCTGGGCCGCGTTCCCACCCTGGGAGGCCGCGCCCGCCACGGCCGCGCCGGTGGCTCCCACCACGCCCGTGGTGGCCTTGAAGGCCGTGCCGACGATGGTGGACAGCAGCATGCCGATGAGGACGACGCCGGCAATCGTCGTCAGTCCCCACATCACCGCGCCGTGCATCGCGCCGCCACCCTTGTCCACCACGCCCGCGGTGCGCGCGGCCAGGAAGCCGCCGATGAAGAGGGCGATGAGCGGGGCGATGAGGCCCCAGATGCCAGTGCCGATGCCCGCCGAGCGCGCGCTGCCGGGATTGCTCGGGTCCACGGAGGACAGGCCGAGCGCGAGGCCCAGCGAGTACAACAGGATGAGCACGCCGAGCGCGACGACGGTACCGCCGAGAATGGCGCCCCAGCTCAGCTTGAAAGGCGTTCCCGCGCTGGCGCCGATGACGCCAGGTTTCTCGTTCTCCACGATGGTGGTTGCCATGGGCCGGGCCTCCTGCCGCGGTGAGCACCCAGGGACGGGCGTGCTCGGGTCCGCGGCAAACATGGGCATCGTCGGGCACCGGACGATTCCACCCCCGAAGGACGCTCCCTCGGTGAGAGGGAGACGGCAGGGGCTCACCGCAGGCCGAGTGCCGCGATGAGCACCTCCTCGCGCGCGACGACGGGCGAGCGGGGAAGGGCTTCCAATGAGAAGGCTCGCACCAGCGTGTCGAGTGTCCTGGGGCTCCCATCGCCCAGTCCGCTCCACGCGGCGAGCAGGCCGAGCACCCGCTCGGGAGCAAGTCCGCGTGCCCTCAACTCCGCGAGCGCGAAGGCACCCTCGCGCTTGGCGAGGCGCTTGCCGTCTTCTCCATGCACGAGCGGGACGTGGAGGAAGTCGGGCGCCCGCTCACCCAGTGCCGTGTAGAGCTGGAGCTGGCGGGGTGTGGACGACAGCAGGTCATCCCCGCGCAGCACGTGGGTGATGCCGGTGGCCGCGTCATCCACGACGACGGCGAGCTGATAGCTGGCGACTCCGTCATTGCGGCGCACCACGAAGTCGCCCACCACCGCGTCCACGTCCTGCGCGGAGGGCCCCATCAGCGCGTCGATGAAGCGCACCTCTCCAGGACGGGCGCGGAAGCGGTACGCGGGGGCTCGCGTCTTCGCGCGCTCGGCGCGTTGCGCCACGGTGAGGTGGGCGCAGGTGCCGGGGTAGCGAGGGCCCTCCTCGGAGAGTCCGTGAGGCGCGCTGGCGGCGCGGGCAATCTCGCCCCGGGTACAGAAGCACGGGTAGACGAGGCCTTCCTTCTCCAGCGTGGCGAGCGCCTCGCGATAGAGGTCGTCGCGCTGACTCTGGACCAGGGGTGTCTCGTCCCAGTCGAGGCCGAGCCAGCGCAGGTCCGCCATCAAGTCGTCCACGTACTGGGGCTTGCAGCGCGCGCGGTCCAGGTCCTCGATGCGAAGGAGGAAGCGGCCACCGGCGGCGCGGGCCTGGAGCCAGCCGAGCAGCGCGCTGCGGATGTTGCCCAGGTGCATGCGCCCGGTGGGGCTGGGAGCGAAGCGCCCGCGAAAGCCGCTCACGGTCGGACCAGCGGCTTGCGGATGGGGTCCACGGGCCTCCGGATGGGCGCGGGCGCGGCGGGCTTCACCGGCTCCGACGTGGGGACGGCGTACACGGTCTGCGCGGCGCGAGTGACACGCGAGGCACCCGGCGTGGGCGACAGGGGCACGGCTTCCGCCAGCCCCGCTTCCACGCCGCGAGAGGCGAGCTGCGCCGCGAGCGCACGCAGGGGCTCCCCGGCATCGAGCAGCTCCAGGTCCATCGCGAGGCGAGGCAGCCTGCGAGGCGTCGAATCGCCCGGGGCGAACACGAAGGCATCGAGCGCGAGCCCGGTGCCCGAGCGGGACAGGGTGCCGAATACGACGAGGTCCGCGCTCGCCTCGCGTCCCAGCGTCGCGGCGGCCTGGAGCGCGGAGGCGTCGAGTTGATTGCCGGAGAGGGCGAGGGCCAGCGAGGCCGAGGTGCCGGTGCCGGGGGGCTGAATCGTGGTGGTGACCTCGCGCTCGGAGACGGCCTCCACGATGCCGCCCACGGGCTCACCGGAGGGAAGGGTGGCGCGCCACAGGTGCGCGCCGGGTGGCACCTGCGTGACGCGCACGGGCGTGGTGCCGGCGGAGGCGCCATCGAGGAGGACCTCGAGGCCCTGGGGAAAGGACTCGAAGCGCAGGACGCCGCGAGGTTGGATGGCGTGGGCCGCGCGGACGCGCTCGACGGTGTGGGCGAAGAGGGGCGAGGTGGCGGCGAGGGGCAGCGAGCGACCCGGGGCCACGGCCAACGCGTGGGTGAGGGAGTCCACGGCTTCGTCATCGCGACCGACGGCGTAGCGCACGGCGGCGCGCAGGGCGTACGTGTCGGCGAGCGCGGAGCCATCCTGGAGGTGGGTGGCGTTCGCGGCGTAGGCGTCCAGGGCGCGGCCGAGGGCGGACTCCGCGCGGGTGAAGTCACGGGCCGCGCGCGCGGTGACGGCTTCCTGCACGGCGGCCTGGGCGGCGGTGAGTGCGTCCGCTTGCGCGTCGGGGACGGGGGCCACGGGGGGCTCCGCGAGAGCCAGTCCCGCCATGCCGTGGATTTCCGAGGCGAGTCGCGCGGCGAGTCGGGGACCGGCGCGCGCGGGCACGTCTCCGGAGACGGCCTGGAAGGGCAGCACGGCCACCTTCTTCCGAGGCGCGCGCTGGGGCGCGGCGATGGAAGAGGCACCCAGGAGGAGGCAGAGCAGGAGCGCGAGTCGCGTCATGGTCGGAGCGGCGAGGAGCCGACCGAATTCCTAGCACGGAGCCGAGAGCGGCGCTCCGCCCGGCCGTTGTGGGCCGGGGCCCGCGCTTTGTCGTGCTGCTGTCAGAACCGTCCGCTCATGGACCTCCTGCCTGTCAGCGGGCTCCCCGTGGTGGTGGTCGACTCCCCGCGGCTCCATGGGAAGGTGAGTGCGAGCGCGAGTCCCGCCAGTCCCACGATGCAGTAGATGAGGCGCGCGAGAGCGCTCGCCTGCCCCTGCGTGGCGCCACCGAAGATGGCGTTCACGAGGTTCCAGTTGAAGAAGCCAATCAGGCCCCAGTTGATGGCGCCGATGATGGCGAGCGCGGCCGTCACCTTCGCGAGTGTGGACCTGAGGCGGTCTCCGTCCTGTCGTTCCATGGCCTGTCTCCTCTTGTCGTCATGAGTTTGAGCCGAAGGTGCTCGGTGCCTCTCGGCGAGACCGGGGCCGTCGGTGTCCTTCGGTCTTCAATCTACGGAGCCCCTGGAGCGCTCGACACGATGGCCTGCTCGCCCTCGTGGTTCGCGGCGCTGCGGTCGAGGTGTCCCGCTCATGCTCACCGAGGCCGGGAGCGTTCCACCGACAGCACGACCTTCCGAGGGGCCCCGCTGAGTCCGCGACTGCGCACCGTCATTCATTGGGTGCCATGAACCAGGGTGATGCGATGGAACAGGATGCACGGAACAGGAAGGACCCCTCTCGTCACCGCGCCTTGAAGGTCGCGCTTGGCGTCGTGGTCATGGCGCTGGTGCTGGTCATCGGCGTGTTGGTGGCGAATCCTTCCTGGCTCGCGCAGCGGCTGCGCGGACAGGTGGAGACAGCCGCCACCCGGGCCCTTGGCCACAAGGTGACTCTCGAGAAGCTCGACGCCCAGTGGTTTCCCAAACCCGGCGCCACGATGACGAACTTCCGGGCCGAGGGCGAAGGCAACGAGCCGCCCTTCCTGGAGGCTTCACGCGCGACGGCCACCGTTCAGCTCTGGCCGCTCATCCGCAGCTTCGGCAAGGACGTCCGCGTGGGCTCGGTGAAGCTGGAGGAGCCCCGGGTGAACCTGGTCCGGCGCGCTGATGGGACCTGGAACTACCAGTCGGTCGGAAGTGCTCCGGCAACCCCCAGCACTGGCGATGGCAAGGAGTCCGGGACGGAGGCTTCCGTGGAGCGCCTTCGGATTGAGAACGGCGTCGTACAGGTGACGGACCAGCAGGCGGCGGGAGGCACGGCCGCGGTCGCGGTCCAGGACCTCGATGCGGACTTGAAGCACGTGGGACCAGGCCTGCCACTCGAGGGCACGCTGAAAGCAGCGGTGGCCGACTCGAAACAGAACGTGGAGATGGACCTCAAGGTCGACCCGCTGCCCGCCGGCATGCCCGTGCCCGGTGAGCCGTGGCCCAAGGTGACGATGAAGCTGCGCGCCAAGGACCTCTCGGTGAGCGCGGTGCGTGACTTCCTGCCGCCCTCGGCGACCGCCTACTTCACCGGAGGCCTGGTGGATGTCGACGCGGAGGTGACGACGAAGTTGCAGGGGCAGTACGCAGTCGTGGGCCATGGAGCGGCGAAGGGGCTGAAGCTCCGAGGTGACCCGGCGAGCGGCGCGTTCGATTTCAACTCGCTCATCGACCCCGAGCACCTGAAGGCCACGAAGGTGAACTTCACGCGCCTCTCACTCGCGGGGCCGGGTGTTGACCTGGGGGGAACGGCCTCGGTGCAGATGGCGCCTGCGCGTATCCGTTTCGCGCTGGAGGGGAAGGAGCTCGACCTGCAACATCTGCTCGGTGCACTGCCGCCCAGCGCGCCGAAGAAGGAGTCCACTTCCAAGGCGGCTGCTGCCAAGACCACCGCGCTGCCTGCCTCCATGCGTGCGCGGCTTGGAAAGGTGGATGTGGACGGGACGCTCAAGCTCGGGACGCTTCGTCACGGGAATCTCCAGGCGACGAACGTGGATGCGCAGGCGAAGTTGGACGAAGGGGTGCTGCTCATCGAGAAGGGTGGGGCGACGGTGTACGGCGGGCGCGCGGACCTCACGGGGACGAAGGTGGACCTCACGAAGTCGCAGCCCGCGTGGACGTTGAAGGCGAACCTGCAGGGCATGGACACCGCACAGGCCTTCCAGGCGTTGTCAGGACAGTCGTCGCTGCAAGGCCTCGCGAGTGGTGAGTTGCAGCTCAACGGCAGTGGTCTGGACTGGGCGCGGGTGCGCAACGGTGTCACGGGGAACGGGAGCGTGCGGCTGAGCAACGGGGTGCTCACGACGGCGGACCTTGGTGGGGCGGTGACGCCGGCCCTGACGAAGGGGCTCACGGCGCTGGGGCACAAGGGGGCGGCGGGGACGGTGCAGCAGGCGGGGAAGGGCACGCGGTTCAAGGACTTGAACGCGAAGTTCAGCGTCAAGGATGGATGGGTGTCATTCACGCAGCCCATGGCGTTCCAGTCGGACCTGGGCAACGGAACGTTGGATGGCCGGGTGGGGTTGGATCAGCGTTTGGAACTCAAGGGCACGGTTGAGGCGTCCAAGGAGTTCGTCTCGGGTCTCACGGGAGGCGCGGTTCCCATCAAGGCGCCGGTGTCCGTTCCGGTCACCATCACCGGGACACTGAAGGCGCCCAAGGTGAGCACGGGAGGCGCGGCGGATATCGCGAAGGGACTGTTGCCCGGGGTGTCGAAGGGCATCGAGAACCCCGTGAATCAGGCGCGCAAGAGCCTGGGCGACCTCTTGAAACGACCCGGCAAGAAGTAGGGGCAGAAGCCGCTTCCCCTCCATCCGCATCCAGGGAGAATGCCCGCACCCGGCCGGCCGTTGCCCGGGCGGGAGATTCGATGCGCTTCATCCACTGCTCCGACGTCCACATCACCGACGACTACTTCGCGCTGCCCCTGCGCCGGCTCGGCTGGCGTCGCTGGGTCGCCCTGGCGGAGCTCACCGTGGGTGGCCGCGCGAAGCGCTATGCCCGCGCGCCCCACGCCCTCTCCGCCATCGCCCGCGAGATGCAACGCCACACCGCCGACCACTTCATCCTCTCCGGCGACCTCACGGCCTACGCGCTCGACAGCGAGTTCCGCGGCGCCCGTGAAGCCCTGGGCTCCCTCGCGGACGACCCGCGCCGCTGCACCATCATCCCCGGCAACCACGACGTCTACACGCCGGGCAGCCACCGGAAGGGCCGCTTCGCGCACCACTTCGGCCACCTGCTGGAGAGCGACCTGCCGGAGTACCGCCGCGAAGGCGCCTTCCCCTTCGTGCGCCTCGTGGGCACCGAGGCCGCCGTGGTGGGCCTGCTGTCCGCCCGCGTCCCCCTCTCTCCGGGCCTGTCCTACGGCACCATCGGCGATGCCCAGCTCGCGGGACTCGAGGCCCTGCTGAAGGACCCCCGGCTGGACGGGCGCGCCGTGTTCGTCGTCGTCCACCACGCCCCGCTGACCCGCAAGGGAGAGGCGGACCATTGGCACCACGGCCTGCGTGACGCCCAGGCCCTGCTGCGCCTGCTCCCGGGTCCTCGCTACGCGGTGCTCCACGGCCACATCCACCACCGCTACCACCACCCCGCCACCGCCGAGCGCCCCCACATCTTCGGCGCCGGGTCCTCCACCGAGGCCGGCAACGAGGGTTACTGGCTCATCGAGGTGGCCGGGGGCCAGGTGGTCGGCGGCCAGCCCCAGACGCCAGCCCTGTGACAGCCAGCGCTCATGGCGGTAGAAAGCGCTCATGACGCATCCTGCTCACGCACCGCCGTCCACGGATTTGAGCCTGGAAGAGTACAAGGCCCTGCGCGCCCTTCAGCGCGCCGTGGATGACCTGCTGGAAGAGAGCCTCCGCGAGCGAGAGAACCTCGCCCAGTCCTTCCGCCGCTGCTTCCCGTCCATCCTCGCCCTCACCGGCGCCCGCGCCGTGGCGCTGACCACGCGCGACGAGGACCTGCGCGTGCAGACCTGGACCGAGGGCGACTGGGGCGAGGACTTCCCCGGCCCCCTGCTCGAAGGCGCCTCCGGGGCCCGACGCCTGGGAGGCGGCACGCTCGTCACCCAGCCGCTCGACGTCGCCGGAGACCGCGTGGGCTCCTTCGGGCTGCTCTTCGCGGGGGACCACACGTCACCGGACGCCTCCGCGCGGGCC
This sequence comes from Myxococcus eversor, assembly GCF_010894455.1. Taxonomy (GTDB): domain Bacteria; phylum Myxococcota; class Myxococcia; order Myxococcales; family Myxococcaceae; genus Myxococcus; species Myxococcus eversor. The sequence continues at coordinate 267,399 of NZ_JAAIXY010000009.1, forward strand.
CTGCGCGTGCTGGACACCATCGCCGAGCAGCTCGACACGGTGCTGTGCATGGTCCACACCGCGTCGGAGAAGCACCAGCTCATCATCCAGTGCAATGCCCACCTGGCCAACCCCGTGTTCGAGGTGGGCATGGACCAGGCCGTGCTGACGCTGGCCCAGCGCGTGCGCCTGCCGACCTTCCTCCTGCTGTACCGCGACGCCGTGCGCACCCAGGTGCTGCACTACCGCATGTACCGCCACGGCCACCTGGAGTTCGAGAGCGGAGAGCAGCCCAGCCCGGAGTTGGAGAAGGCCCTGCGCCAGTACGGCCACCGGCTCCTCGCCACCGAAGGCTCCGCGCTGCACCAACTGCTCCCCGGCCGCACCACGGAGGCGGTGCTCATCTCCGGCGCCGCCACCAGCGAGCCCCTGGGCAAAATCGCGGTCTCCTGCGACGAGGGCTTCTCCGCCTACGCCATGGACCTCATCCGCGTCCTGGCCTCCACGCTCAGCCAGCGCCTGCTCGACTACAACCGTGAGCGCATCCACCTGTCGCAGTTCTTCCCCAACGCCATCATCGACGCGCTGCTGCAGGACCCCAACTACGCCCAGCACCTGCGTGCGCAGGACCAGGAAGTCGGCATCCTCTTCGCGGACATCAACGGCTTCACCCGCATCTGCGAGCACGGCTTCGACAGCCCGCGCAGCATCGCCCGCTTCGTGGACGAGTGGAGCGCGCGCGCCGTGGACAGCATCTGGGAGCACGGCGGCGTGTTCGACAAGATGGTCGGCGACTGCGTCATCGGCCTCTTCGGTCCGCCCTTCTTCAAGTCCAGCCGCGTGGAGCGCGCGCAGGCCACCGTGCGCGCCGCGTGTGACATCCAGGCGCTCACCGCCGCGCTGGGCGCTCGCGAAGAGGTGGTTGCGCTGTGCGAGCGCGTGAAGCTGCCCGGCCTGGGCGTGGCCGTGGGCGTCAACCTGGCGAATGCCAACTGTGGCCTCTTCGGCCCCAACCGGCAGTACACCGCCTTCTCCAGTGGGATGAACCAGGCCGCGCGACTCCAGTCGCTGGCGGGCTTCCGGGAGACGCTGGTGATGGCGAGCGCGCGGGAGGCGTTGGTGGACTCGCGAGAGCCGTTCGTCCAGCGCCTGCGCTTCGGCGCGCTCACGGAGACGCCGGTGAAGAACGTGGCGCAGCCCTTGCGCCACTACCGCATGGACCCGCTCACGCCGTGAGGTGCGAGGCCGCGTAGCGCCGGGAGAAGTGGATCCACCGGCGCTCGTCCACCTCCACCTGCCACTCGGAGTTGGGCGTCAGCGGCAGCCGCTGCTTGAGGAAGCTCTCCAGGTGGTCTGCGGCCTTCACCGGCGTGAGGCCCGGCGCGCGGAACGCGATGTGGAGTGACACTTCCAGCCCGTCGGAGACGTCAACGGATGCGCAGATGCGCAACGCGCCCACGCGCCGCTGATAGAGCGTGTTCTGCCCGGGCCAGACGGCGGGTTCAGAATCCCGACGTACGGCCGCGAGCCAGTTGGACGGCTGGAGGATGAAGTCGAGCAGGTCGCTGCTCGCTTCTTCCGTCGTTGCGTGCTCCTGGATGGAAAGCATCGCCCACCTCCCCTGGGAAGCCGATGGAAAGAATGTGCCCACGGCCATGGAGCGTGCAAGAGGCCCCCCGCGGAAACCTCGCGGGTGTCATCCAGCGACACAAGCATGCGAAATCAGGTGTGGGGTCGGGACCGCGGTCGTCGACGGCGCACGTTAACGAGGGCGGCTGACATGCGCGCGCCCAACCCGTCCGCCGCTCACGGGCTGGTGGGAAGTGAACGGCGGGAACGTCGCTCCACGGCGGACTTGAGCTGACCGCAGCCCGCGTCGATGTCGATGCCCCGGCGTTGACGCACGGTGCTGGGGACACCGTGCGACATCAGCACGTCCTGGAAGGCGCGCACCGATGCGGGCTGGCTCGGGTCTCCGTCGTAGCCCACCGTCGGGTTGAGGGGGATGACGTTGACGTGCGCGTCCATGCCGCCCAACAGCGCGCCCAGCGTGTGCGCATGCTCCGACGTGTCGTTGCGTCCGGCGATGAGCGTCCACTCAAAGAAGATGCGGCGCTTGCGTCGGGCGATGTAGTAGCGGCACGCGTCCATCAGCTCAGCCAGCGGCCAGCGACGTCCGGCGGGCACCAGCGCGGCGCGCTCCGCGTCGGTGGCGCCATGGAGGCTGACGGCGAGCTGCACGGGCCGGTCCTCGTCCGCGAGCCGGCGGATGCCGGGCACCACGCCCACCGTGCTCAGCGTGATGAAGCGCGGCCCCATCGCCAGGCCCAGCGGGTCCACCAGGACATCCACCGCGGCCAGGGTGTTGTCGTAGTTGTGCAGCGGCTCGCCCATGCCCATGAGGACGACGTTGCGCAGCGACTCGCCGGTTTCGCGGAGGATGCGTTGCACGTGGAGGATTTGCCCCACGATTTCGCCGGGCGTGAGGTGGCGCGAAAGACCCATCTGTCCCGTGGCGCAGAAGACACAGCCCATGGCGCACCCCGCCTGGGTGCTGATGCACACCGTCGCACGTCCCTTGAAACGCATGAGGACGGTTTCAATCGTCTGGCCGTCCTCCAGGCGCAGCAGGAGCTTGTGGGTGTGGCCGTCGGAGCTGAAGGCCTCGTGGTGCGTGGCCAGGTGGCTCAACCGGGTGCGCTCACGCAGGGTGTCGCGCAAGTCGGAGCGCAGGCCCTCCACCTCGTCGAGCGCGCGCACCTGCTGGCGGTACAGCCCGGTCCACAAGACGTCGCGGTGGTGGGGTCGGAAGCCCCAGTCGGACAACAGCGCGCCCAGCGCGGGCCGCGTCAAGTCGTAGAGGTTGGTGGGCGTGTCGGACGGCATGGCCAGGGCTCCAGATAACACACCCGGGCCGGTGTCACCCGGGGGCGAGGGCCACGGCGGGACTCCCACCCGGTATGCATGGCGTACGGCCCGGCAAGCCCCCGGTGGGAGCTGACGGTGCGGGCGACCGTGCACACCTTCTCCGGCCATGGGGCTCGCGATTGAGCAGGAGGAATTTCTTCCGGAGGACTACGCCCGGTTCTCGCAGCGGCTCGCGGAGAACCTGGAGGCGCTGCGCGCGCTCCTGGCTCGGCCGGGCTTCGGAGAAGGACCGACGACGATTGGGGCGGAGCTGGAGCTGTTCCTCGTCGACTCGATGGGCTTTCCGTTGCCGGTGAACCAGCGGGTGCTGGCGAACACGGAGGACCCGCGCGTGACGTTGGAGGTGGACCGCTTCAACCTGGAGGTGAACCTGCGCCCGGGTCCGCTGGCGGGGCGGCCCTTCACCGCGCTCCAGGCGGAGTTCGAGGACTCGCTGCGAGAGGTGCGGCGCGCGGCGGCGACGCAGGGCGCGCGGGTGGCGGCCATCGGCATCCTGCCCACGCTGCGGGTGGCGGACCTGGGCCCCCACGCGCTCACCGCGCAGACGCGCTACCACGCGTTGAATGCGGCCATCCGTCAACGGCGCACGGCCCCCTTCCAGGTGGCCATCAACGGGGAAGAGGAGGCGCTGAAGCTCGCGTGGGAAGACGTGACGCTGGAGGGGGCGAACACGTCGCTCCAGTTTCATCTGCGCGTGGCGCCGAAGGACTTCGCGCGCCTCTACAACGCCGCGCAGCTCGCCACCGCGCCCGTGCTGGCCGTCTCCGGGAACTCGCCGCTGTTCCTGGGGCGCAAGCTCTGGGACGAGACGCGGGTGGCGCTGTTCCGTCAGGCGATGGATGACCGGGGCGAGCCGGGCGAGGGCGGCTTCCAACCCCATGCGCGCGTGACGTTCGGCCACGGGTGGGCCCGCGAGGGTGCGTACGAGCTGTTCGCGGAGGCGGTGGCGCTGCACCCGCCGCTGTTGCCGGTGGTGGGCACGGAGTCCGCGCTGGAGCGCGTGGCGGAGGGTGGCGTGCCTGGGTTGGAGGAGCTGCGCCTGCATCAGGGCACCGTGTGGTCCTGGAATCGCGCCGTCTATGACCCGAAGGACGAAGGCCACCTGCGCATCGAGCTGCGCGCGTTGCCCGCGGGCCCCACCGTCGTGGACATGGCGGCCAACGGCGCCTTCCTGTTGGGGCTGACGCTCGGGCTGGCCGAGCGAATGGACGCGCTCCTGCCGGCGCTGCCCTTCGCGCATGCGGCCGGGAACTTCATCCGCGCATCGCGACGGGGACTGGACGCGGAGCTGCTGTGGCCGGGCGAGTCCGCGCCGAGCCCGCGCGTCGTGCCCGTGGTGGATCTGCTGCGCCAGCTCATCCCGGTGGCGCGGCGAGGGCTCCTGTCGGCGGGAGTGGAGGCCGACGAGGTGGACCGGATGCTGGGCATCATCGCCCGGCGCGTGGAGCTGCGGTGCACGGGCGCGCGCTGGCAGCGACAGATGTTGACCCGCCTGGAGGCGCAGATGCCTCGCCAGGATGCGCTGGCGGCGATGCTGGAGCGATACATGGAACACGCTGCTTCAGGGCTGCCCGTGCACGAGTGGCCCGCGGAGTGAGGGTTGGCGCATGAGACCCGCCGGGCAGGCGTCCGGAGGGTTGTGCGTTGCGAGGAGGCTGGTCTCGGGTTGAATATCAGCCCGCCCGGCGCGTCAGCGGCCGAGCACCCCGCCTCCGCGCTCATGCTCCGACTCCTCCCGTCGCTGTTGCTGCTCGTCGTCTTCGGTAGTGCCTGCTCCACCCTGCGCGGTCGCGCCGACGAGCTGGCTCGCAACGGCCAGTTCGTCGAGGCCGCCGCCATCTACGACGAACTGGTCACCAAAAGCCCCTTCGAGAAGGACCTCGTCAACGAGCGCGACGGCCTGCGCGGCAAGGCGCTGGGACAGCTGCTGGGCAACGCCCGGCGCTATCGGCTGGAGGGCATCGACGAGAAGGCCGAGGACGACCTCCTGCGCTTCCTGGACCGTCGCGCGCAGTGGAACTCCAAGCTGAACGGCGGTCTGGAGAGCTCGCTGCTGGAGGAGATGGAGGGCACGCACAAGCACCTGCGCCTCGCCATCAGCACGCCCGCGAAACAGGGGCTCGCGCTGAGCGCGGAGGAGACGCTCGCGCGCAAGCGCCCGCTGCTCGCGCACAAGGAGATGGTCGTCATCCATCGCGAGATGGAGTCCGTGGTGCTCCAGAGCGGCAAGGAGGGCTGCCAGAGACTGCGAGACGTGCCCTCGGAGGACGCGCCCCACTGGCGCGAACTGGTGTCGCGCTACTGCCGTCACTGGCGCGAGTTCGCCCCCGAGCCGCCCCCGGCCCCCGAGCTCACCGCGTCACCGACGTGGACGGGCCATGTGCAGGGCCTGGACGCCGCGCGCATGGACCTTCTGCGCACCCGGCTCACGCACGCCTTCGAGGCCTCGCCCTGGTTCTCTCCCGCCGCGCGCTCCCACCCGGAGCTGTCGCTCGCCGGCCGCTTCGCCACGCTCCGCGACAGCCGCTCCGTCGAGCTGACCGCCCCCTACTACGAGAAGGTCCCCTACACCGACCACGAGGAGCGCAAGGAGACGATTGAGGAGCCCTACGACACGGAGGAGGAGTACACGGACAAGGACGGCAAGAAGCAGACGCGCAAGGTGACCAAGGTGCGCACGTACACACGCGACTTCACCGTCGAAGTGACGCGCTACAGGGACGTAGCTCGCACCTTCGAGTTTCACGCGCTGCGTCTCTCGGTGGAACACCAGCTCACCTTGTCATCCACGGGCGTACTGGATGTCCGGCGTGGGCCGATGTCGGCGGTACTCCAGGACCACCTCTCCGAGTCCGCCTACGAGCACGACGTCTCCTTCGGCCCCGGCGACGTGTCCCCCAGCCGCGCGAACTTCACCTCGCCCGAGTCCTGGCTCGAAGCACGCGTGGAACAGATGAGCGCGCGCTTCGCCCAGTCACTCCAGGACCACTGGCGCGAGTCCTACTGCACCACGCCCGCACGCACATTGGATGAGGCCGCCCGCTGTGCGCGTGCCGGCCTCGCGCTCCCTACTCCGGCATACCAGGTTCTTTCCGAAGTCCTCGGGGACGACGCAGCGCGTGTGCCGTCCTTGTTCGTGACGCGGTGACGCGGTGCAGGAGCGGCGCGTCATGTACTCAGCGGGTCAATCGCGACTGAGTTGAGACCGGGTGGATTGTTCCCGCCTTCTGACGTGAAATACCCGTGAGTGCGGGTCAGACTGGTTTGTCACTATTCGTACTCAGCAGCGGAAATTTCACACAGAGGACCGTATGCATCCGAATGAAAGCCGAAGCCTCGCTCGTCGTAGGACGCTCGTGATGTGGATGGCTTCTTCCCTGGCGCTGGCCGCGTGCGGAGCCCCGGAGCTGGAGGAGGCCGCTTCCCCGCAGGACGCTGTCGTCGTGCAGCAGTCCGGCGCCCTGGAGACGGAAGAGCTCGTCGCGGATCGCCGCATCATCGTCTACCTCACCGGCAGCCAGTCGCTGTACTCGGTGCAGGATGGCAAGGCGACGCTGGTGGCCAAGCGCAGCGGCGCGCCGTCGGTGTCTCCGGATGGCCGCGAGGTCGTCTACGCGAAGCTGCCGGACTCGTGGGACGTGGGTGACGCGGTGACGCGCACCGAGCTGCACGTCTACAACGTGAAGAACGGCAAGGACGACCAGCTGACGTCGGGCCATGACGACCAGGACCCGTCGTGGACGCCGGACGGCAAGCGCATCCTGTTCCAGTCGAAGAAGCGCTCGGGGCTGACTTCGTTCTGGAGCGTGAAGGGCAACGGCAAGGACCTGGACCAGGTCACGAACGCGGGCTGCACCAAGGCCAATGACCCGGCCTTCGTACCCACGCCCGCGAGCAGCACCGGCGTGCAGTGGGCGCCGAATGAGCGCCGCATCATCGTCTACTTCACGTCCCAGACGAGCGACAGCGAAGTCCGCGTGATGAGCTTCAACCAGAACCTCGGTGTCGCGTCCGCCTACAGCCTGGGCAAGGGCACCCATCCCCGGTGGACCGAGCGTGGCACCGTCATCTTCACGCGCAAGGTGAACGGCCGCGACGTCCAGGTCGAAGTGAGCGTGCAGTAGAGTTTCAAGGCGCGGCGCGAGCTGGGCGCGTCGCGGGCAGGGCTGACTCCGCTGGGGAGTCAGGCAGTCGGCTTCGATGAGGTTGAATGGCCGCGCGCGGGGAGGAGGGGCAACGGAGGCCCTCGCTCGCCGCGGCAAACCTCACTCGGGGGCTTCTTCAGCCCTCGTCCTCGGCGCCTCGACGCAACCCCAGCATCTTGCGCAGCTCCCGTGCGGACTGGCGGCTGATCTCCACCGCGTGTCCCCGAGCCGTGCGCGCCAGGTACCCACCCGTCTCCAATGGCTCCAGCCGCGCGACATGGCGCAGGTTGAGCAGCGCCCTGCGGTGCACGCGGTGGAACAACTCCTCGGGCAGCTTCTCCGCCAGCTCGTTGAGGGTGAAGTCGGTGAGGAACTCGCCCTGCGTGGTGAACACCGTCACCAGCTCGTCGTCGAGCGATGCGTGGGAAATCGTCTCCGGGTCCACCAGGACGATGCCCTGCCGCGTGGGGATGGGCAGCCGTGGCAGCGCGCGCGGTGGCGGCGCGGCCTTCTCCGGAGACGGTGTGGTGTCGCGCGGGCGGGCATCGGCCTCCAGTCGCGCGCGGGTGCGCTCCAGGGCCTTCTGCAGTCGCGCGGGCTCCACGGGCTTGAGCACGTAGTCCACGGCGCCGTGCTCGAAGGCCTCCACGGCGTGCTCGGCGTGCGCGGTACACAGCACCACGCGCGGGCGTCCCTCGGGCAGGAGGGCCAGCGCGTCCAGTCCGCTGAGGCCGGGCATGTGGATGTCCAGCAGCACCACGTCCACGCCGCCCGCGCGCACCGCGGCGAGCACGGCCTCTCCATCCGCCGCCTCGCCGCACACCTCCACGTCGGGCAGGGCGCCCAAGAGGCGCGACAGCCGCTTGCGGGCGAGCAGCTCGTCATCCGCGATGAGGACTCGCAGTGGTGGGCTCATGTGACGACTCCATGCAGGGGGCCCGAGCGGGGCAGGGTGACGGTGACGCGGGTGCGGCCTTTTTCACTGCTCAACGCCAGGTGCGCACGGTCGCCATAGGCGAGGGCCAGGCGGCGCTCCACGGTGGGCAGGCCCGCGCTGCCTTCGCGAGGGCCCTTGGACGCTCCGGGGTTCTCAATCGCCACCTCCACGTCCTGCTCGTGGACGCGGACGCCCAGCGAGAGCAGGCCCCGGTGGCCCGCGGCCGGGCCGTGCTTCACCGCGTTCTCCGCCAGCGGCAGCAGCACGAGCGGCGGCACCTGCACGTTCTCCGCGCCCGTGGACACGTCCAGCGTGAGCTGGAACAGCTCCGGGTCTCTCAGGAGGTGCAGGTCGAAGAGGGTGCGCATCAGCGCCAGCTCTTCCGACAGGGGCCACGTGGCCTTGCGCACGCCGGCGAGCACCGAGCGCAGCATGGTGGACAGCCGCAGCACGGCGGCCTCGGCCACGGCGCCGTCCTCGCGGCACCACTCGGCGATGGCGTTGAGCGTGTTGAAGAGGAAGTGCGGGTCCAGGTGGCTGCGCAGCGCGAGCAGTTGCGCCTGCTCCGCCTCCAGCGCGAAGCGGGCCGCTCGGGCGCGCTCCTTCGCGAGTGACTCCTCGAAGCCGATGTCCCGCCCCAGCCCCCAGCCGCCCACCAGGAACAGCGCGTTGCACACGATGAGGTTGGTGGGCTGCGTCAGGAAGGTGGGCCCCATGCCCAGGAGCTTCGGCAGCACGAAGCCGGAGGTGAGCACCACGCCGCTGCCCACGGTGCCGTACATCAGCACGCGCACTCCGCCGTGGCTCAAGTCCAGGCCGCCCGGGAAGAGGATGCGGTAGGAGACGGGGGCCACGCCCACGAAGAGCAGGCACATCAGCACGCCCAGGTGGGGCGCGAGCGGCTCGTGGCTGAAACTCGTCTGCGCGGCGACCAGGGGCGCGGACACCAGGAGGATGGGCACGAGCCTGCGGGGCTCCGCGAGGGCCCGCAGCGTGGCGCGGACGATGGACCCTTCAGGCTTCTCCGACATGCTCCAGAGGGAGCCTACACCCTTGGACCGCTCACTGCGCGGGCTGCTCCTCCACCTCCAACTCGAAGGCATCGACGAGGATGCTGCCCGCCAGGACGACGGGAAAGAGGAGGATGGCCGCGAGGACGAGGAGGGGCGTGGGCAGGGTGAGCATTGCGGGCTCCGGAGTCTGGGCAGCATGCCTGCCCAGTCTGACGTGGCCTCGGGCTCGCGCTGTCCCCTCCACCCTGGACGGTCGTTTCCCCGACTCGAGCAGTCGCCCTCAGGGCCCCGCCGCCACGAGTGCGTCCGCGAGCTGGAGCCCGTTGCGGATGCAGTCGTTGAGCCCCACGCCCTTGTAGGCGTTGCCCGTCAGGTGCAGCCCGGGCCAGCGGGCGAGCCCCTGGTCCACGGCGGCCATCCGCTCCAGGTGTCCCACCGTGTACTGGGGGATGCCCCGGGGCCAGCGGTACACCTGCGTGAGCGACGGCTTCGCGGTGACACCCGCGAGCGCCTCCAGCTCCTCGCGCGCCAGGGCCACCAGCGCGGGCTCGTCCAGGCCCACCAGGTCCGGCCGCTTCGCGCCGCCCACCATGCAGGTGTACAGCACGCGGCCCGCCTCCACGCGGAAGGGGAACACGGTGGAGGCGTGGATGGCGCCGAGCAGCCGCCGCCCCTCGGTCGGAGGAACGAGGAAGCCGAAGCCGTCCGGCGCGGGCGTCGTCGCCGCATCGAAGCCCAGGTGCACCACGGCAATCGGCGCGTACTCGATGCCGCCAACGCGCGCCGCCAGCTCCACGTCCAGCGGCTGCAACAACCCCTTCGTCACGTATGCGGGCGCCGCGAGCACCACCTGGCTCGCGTCCAGCTCCGCGCGCCGTCCCTGCTCACTCACCGCCAGCCGCCAGCCGCCGTCCACGCGCGTCAGCCCCTCCACCGTGGCGCCCACGCGAACCGCGTCCCCTAGAGAGGCACCCAGCGTGTCGATGAGCGTCCCCAGGCCGCCCTCGAACGTGCTCAGCGCGCCGCTCAACTTCGGCGTCGAGCCCGGGGGCAGGGCCTTGCGCTGGGCGCGCCGCGCTTGAATGGCGCCGAGGATGAGGCTGCGGTGCTCCCGCTCCAGCTTCACGAGCTGGGGGAAGGTGGCGCCCACGCTCAGCCGCTCCACGTCTCCGGCGAAGATGCCCGTCTGCACCGCGTCCAGCAGCACCCGCGTCGCCGTGCGGCCCAGGTGCCTGCGGCCGAAGTCCGCCAGGGACTCGTCCACGCCCGCCGCCGCGCGACCGCTGAACAGCTCTCCGATGACACGCAGCTTCGCGCCTGGCGGGAGGATGTCCGAGCCGAGGAACGCGGGCGGGGATGCGGGCACGGAGCGCAGCCGGCCCCGCGTATAGACATACCGTCGCTTCGCCGCGGGGTCCGCCACTCGAATCCTGTCTTCCAGGTTCAGCGCGGATGCCAGTTCTCGCGTGGCGGGCTCACGGTCCAGGAAGCTGTTGGGGCCTGTCTCCAGGAGGAAGCCTTGTTGCGCACGGGTACTCACCGCCCCGCCGAGCCGGGAAGATGTCTCCAGGACAACGGCATCCCTACCGCGTGAGCACAATCTCCAGGCGACGACCAGACCTGAAATCCCACCTCCTACGACGGCGACAGTCATCGGTTGTCCCTCCTGAATCAAATTTTCCGGTGACCAGCGTGCACTCAGTAACCGTCGACGTTGCGTGTTTTGCCAAGGACAAGCATTCGGCGCGTTAATGCAGGGTATGCGCTACGTCATCACCGGAGCGAGCAGGGGCATTGGTTTCGAGTTCGTCCACCAGCTCCTCGAGCGCGGCGACATCGTCGACGCCGGGGTGCGCACCGAGGAGGGACTTCAGCGGCTGGAGCCTTTGAAGCATGGCAGTGCGGGGCGACTGCGCATCCACGCGCTCGACGTGGCGGAGGAGAAGAGCGTCAGGGCCTTCGCCTCGGCGGTGAGTGGAGAGCCGGTGGACGTGCTCATCAACAACGCGGGAGTCCCGGGGCTGTGGTGCGCCCTGACGGATGTGGACTACGCGGACGCGGTGCGCACGTTCGCCGTCAACGCGCTGGGCCCGCTGCGGGTGACGAGCGCGCTGTTGCCCGCACTGCTTCGCGGGGTCGCTCGCAAGGTGGCGCACGTCACCTCGCGCATGGGCTCGCTGGCCGCGAACAACGAGGGCGGCGCGTATGCCTATCGGATGTCCAAGGTCGCGCTGAACATGGGCGTGCGCAACCTGTCCAATGACTTGCGTGGCCAGGGCATCGTCTCCGTGTTGCTCCACCCGGGTTGGGTGCAGACGGACATGGGCGGGCCGGACGCGCCGCTGCCACCGGGCGACTCGGTGCGCGGCATGCTCAACATCATCGACGGGCTGCGCGCGGAGCACAGTGGTCGCTTCTTCGACTACCAGGGCGAAGAGGTGCCCTGGTAGCGGCGCGCGGGACGCGTCACGGATACAGCATCTGCGCCTGCCAGCCATCCGGCCCGCGCAGATACAGGTGTCGGTCGTGCAGGCGGCTGGTGCGCGAGTGCCAGAACTCGATGCGGTCCGGCACCACGCGGAAGCCGGACCAGTGCGGAGGCCGGGGCACGTCGCCCCCGGCGTAGCGCTGTTCGACTTCCTCCACGCGCGTCTCCAACTCGTCGCGCGAGCCCAGGCGCTGGCTCTGGAGGCTGGCCCACGCGCCCACCTGGCTGCCGCGCGCTCGGCTCTTGAAGTACGCGTCCGCCTCCTCGTCGGAGACGACCTCCACGCGGCCCTCCACGCGAACCTGCTCCTCCAGCGGCTGCCAGTAGAAGCACAGCGCGGCGAAGGGATGGGCGAGCAGCTCGCGGCCCTTGCGGCTCTCGTGGTTGGTGAAGAACACGAAGCCGCGCGAATCGAAGTCCTTGAGCAGCACGACGCGCGCGCTGGGGCGACCGTCGGGGCCCACGGTGGCCACCACCACCGCGTTGGGGTCCACCGGGATGGCCTTCTTGGCGCGCTCGAAGAGGTCCGAGAACCGCTGGATGGGGTCGGGAGGTATCAGCACGGGCGCAACATAAGGGACAGGAAAAGGGCGCGCACGTTCGCGGTTGACTCATCCCGTGCAACCGTCATCGTTGTCACATGAAGATTCTCTTCATCTCCTCGGAGGTGGCGCCGTTCTCCAAGACGGGAGGGCTGGGGGACGTGGCGGGGGCGCTGCCCGTCGCGCTCGCCGCCCTGGGCCATGACGTCAAGGTCGTCACCCCGCGTTACCGCGACTTGCGGGACGCAGGGCGGCTGTCGCCCACGGGGCAGTCGCTCCAGCTTCGCTTCCCCTTTGGAGAGCAGGGCGGCCCCATCCTCTCCGCGTGGGTGTCGGAGCGGCTGGAGGTCCTCTTCCTGGAGAACGAGTACTTCTTCGGCAACCGCCAGGGCCTGTACGGCGATGCGTTGGGCGAGTTCGGCGACAACCCCCGGCGCTTCGCCTATCTGTCCGTGGGCGCGCTCCAGGCCGCCCAGCGGGTGGGTTTCGCGCCGGACATCATCCACGCGAACGACTGGCAGACGGGGCTCGTCCCGGTGGCGCTGCGCCGAGGCTTCCAGGCCACCGCGCTGGGCCGCGCCAAGAGCGTGTTCACCATCCACAACCTCGCGTACCAGGGCCAGTTCCCCAAGGACGCGATGGCGGACCTCGGCTTGCCGTGGGACCTGTTCACCTCCGAGGGAGGGCTGGAGTTCTACGACACGGTCAACCTGCTCAAGGGGGGCCTGGTCTTCGCCGACGCGCTCACCACGGTGTCGCCCACGTACGCGCGTGAAATCCAGACGCCCGAGCAGGGCTACGGCCTGGACGGCCTCCTGCGCCGCCGCGCCCACCGGCTGCACGGCATCCTCAACGGCGTGGACACCGACGAGTGGAACCCGGCCACGGACCCGTTCCTCCCCGCGCGCTTCACGCCCCGGGAGCTGGAGGGCAAGGCGGTGTGCAAGCGCGAGTTGCTCCAGCGCTTCGGGCTGCCGGCGGGCGACGCGCCGGTGTTCGCCATCGTCAGCCGGCTGGCGTGGCAGAAGGGCATGGACCTGCTCCTGGAGGCGCTGCCCTCCGCGCTCCAGGCGGATATCCGCTTCGTGGGCGTGGGCAGCGGCGAGGGCCCGCTGGAGGAGGGGATGCGCGCGTTGCAGGCCCGTTACCCGAAACAGGTCTCCGTGCACCTGGGGTTCGACCCGGCGCTGTCACATCTGGTGGAGGCGGGGGCGGACTTCTTCCTCATGCCCAGCCGGTATGAGCCGTGCGGCCTGAATCAGATGTACTCCCTGCGTTACGGGACGGTGCCCATCGTCCGGGCCACCGGCGGGCTGGTGGATACGGTGGAGGGAGGGCTGGACGGCAACGGAATCCTCTTCGAGGCCTTCCACCGGGCCGCCCTCCTGGCCGCCTTCCGCCGGGCCCTCTCCCTCTACGCGGACCCGCCCCGACTCGCGGATTTCAGGCGACGGGGCATGGAGAAGGACTTTTCCTGGGACGCGTCCGCCACCCGGTACGAGAGCCTGTATTCAGGTCTCGTGGCTGAATAATGGGTGCGGATAGAAAATCGCAGTAGGCTTGTGCCGTGGCGGAAGCTCCGGACCTGGGTGGTTATGAGGTAGTCGGCCGGTTGGCTGTCGGCGGCATGGCGGAGGTGTACCAGGCGAGAGCCCGGTCCACGACGCAGAGGTCGCCCGGCGAGCCAGACGAAGTCGTCATCAAACGACTGCATCCGTCGTTTCGCAGCGACACGGCCTATGTGAAGGCCTTCGTCGACGAGGCGAAGCTGACGGTGCGCTTGAGACATGCGCACATCGTCCGGACGTTCCGCCTGTTCAAGGCGGGGCCGGACTACCTGATGGTGCAGGAGCTCGTGAGTGGCCGGACGCTCGGCTACATGCAGGAGCTGTTGCTCAAGGCCGGCGCGGCGATGCCGCCCGAGTCCGCCTGCTACATCGCCTGGTGCATGCTCAAGGCGCTCGACTACATCCATCGGGCGAAGGTGGGGGAGAACGGCGCCACCATCGTCCACCGCGACGTGAATCCGGCCAACGTGCTGCTGGGCATCAACGGAGACGTGAAGGTGACGGACTTCGGCGTGGCGGAAGTGGAAGGGATGATGCGCGGTGACGCGGGGGCGCTGCGCGGCACGCTGCCGTACATGAGCCCCGAGCAGGTGCTGGGGCAGGCGGTGGATTCGCGCACGGACCTGTACGCGGTGGGCGTCATCCTGTGGGAGTTGTTCGCCAGCCGGCGGCTGCACACCGGGGACAACGAGTCGGACCTGATGCACCGGGTGCGCGACGGGCGGGTGCCGCTCTTGTCGTCGGTGACGTCGGACCTGCCGGACTACGCGGTGCAGGTGGTGCGCAAGGCGCTGTTCGCGGACCGGGTGCGGCGCTTCCAGACGGCGGCGGAGTTCATCAAGGCGCTGGAGGCGCTGTCCCGTCGAGCGGGTTGGCCCCTCACGGTGGAGGCACTCCAGCCCCTGCTGGGCGGCTGATGCGCGCGCGTCGCGAGCTGTTGACGGTGTTGATGGGTGCCGCCCTGGTGGGCTCCGGGTGCCTGGGCGCGGTGCCCTTCCAGCCGCGCGCGTATGACGACGCGGTGCGGGTCGAGTCGCTGAGCGTGGACTTCCATGCGGACGGCTCGGGCGTGCTCGACGTGGGGCTTCAGGTGAAGAACCCGTCGTCGGACGCGGCCACGCTCACGTCGGTGGACTTCGAGCTGTGGGTGGACGGACGGCGAGTCGCCGCGGGGCAGCAGCATGTAGACGCGGCGCTGCCTCCCGATGGGAATGCTCCGCTGCGCGTGCTCTTCCCGCTGGCCGCCGAGCGCGTCACCGCCGTCACCGGAGATGCGGCGGTGCCGGTGCGCGTGCGCGGTGGCGTGGTGCTGCGCTTCGGGCGCACGGAGCGGCGCGCGCCCTTCCGGGTGCAGGGCTCGCAGAAGCTGACGCATGTGCCGCCGCTCGACAGCGCGGGCGACTGAAGCGCGCGGGCCGTGCCGCTCAGGACTTGGCGGCCGAGGACTCCGCGCGAGTCTCCTTGGCGCGGGGCTCCTTGCCGGGCGTGGCGCTCTTGAGCCGGGACATGCGCACGCGGTCGATGCGGGCGCCTTCCTTGTTGGACACGACGAACTGCCAGCCGTTGTACGTGAAGCGCTCGCCCACGTCGGGCAGGTGTCCCGCCAGCGATGACAGGTAGCCGCCCAGCGTGTCGAAGTCGCCCTCGGGCAGCGGGAAGCCGAAGGCCTGGGTGAAGCGGTCCACCTCCATGGCGGCGTCCACCATGAAGCTGCCGTCGGCCATCTTCTCCACCTGCTTCTCCTCCACCTCGAACTCGTCGCCGATGTCGCCGACGATTTCGCGCAGGATGTCCTCCAGCGTGACGATTCCCATGAAGCCGCCGTACTCGTCGACGACGATGGCCATGTGAATCTTGCGCTTCTGCATGTCGCGCAGCAGGTCGCCGATGGGCTTCATCCACGGCACGAAGTGCGCCGGGCGGATGATGTCCTGCAGGACGATGAGCTCCGGGTGCTGGAGCAGCGGGATGATGTCGCGCGCGTGCAACACACCGATGATGTGGTCCACGTCGTCCCGGTACACGGGGATGCGCGAGTGGTTCTCCTCGGCCAGGAGTCGCAGCAGGTCCTCGGAGGAGATGGTGCTGTCCACCGTGACGACTTCCGTGCGCGGCACCATGACGTCACGGCAGCGCTTGTCGGACAGCTCGAAGATGGAGCGGATGAGCTGCGGGGCGCTCTTGTCGACCTCGTTCTTCGCCGCCTGCGCGGCCAGGAGCTTCTCCAACTCCTCCAGCGGCGGAGGCGGGGGCTCGAAGCGCAGCGTGCGGCCGAACGTGCGCGCCACCAGGTTGAGCACCCCCAGCACGAAGCGCATGGGCGGATACAGCACCGTCACCAGCAGCGACACGACGCCGGACAACCGCATCGCCCAACGCTCCGGGTTGGCGTTGGCGAGCCCGCGCATGGTGACTTCCATGAGGCTGGCCAGCACGCCGACGAACAGCGCGCCCGCGGCGACGGTGGCCACCGGCAACCAGGCGGCCTCACCGTAGCGCGTCAAATCCAGCATGCGCGGCGGGACGAAGGCGCCGATGGCCGCGGCGAGGAAGCCGCTCAGCAGCGTGCCCAGGCGCAGCGCGGTGGCGGTGGCCTCGCGCTCCGTCTTGTGGCGCAGGACGCGGCGGCTCGACGCGCCGGGATGCTGCTCCGCCAACTCCTGGGCGCGCAGGTCGGAGGTTCCGTAAAGCGCGGACTCCGCCGCGGCGACCAGAGACCTGACGAAGCACAGCGCCAGGCAGGCGACCCAGAGGGCCCAGGTAGGCATAGAGGCCCGTTCTTAACCCGTGCTAAGGGTCCGTTCCACCCCGCTGGAGCCCCGATGCCCGCTCGCGTGTATTCCCTTGGAGCACTCCTGGCCCTCCTCGTGCCCGCCGTCGCTGGCGCGTGGCCGGTGGACATGGTCCTCCCGCTGGAGGCGGGCAAGGAGCGCTTCCAGAAGCTGGCGGCCGTGGAATGGGTGGAGGTGGAGGACGCCTCCATCGCCAGCGCGGAGGTGCTCCCGGGCACCAACGAACTGTTGCTCACCGGTCAGAAGGAAGGGCGCACGCTCCTCCTCCTGTTCGCGGAGGGGCGCTTCGCGGTGTGGCGCCTCACGGTGGGAAATCCGCCCGCGGAGGACGTGGCGCCCAAGCTGGCCTCCGCGCGCAAGGCGTGTCCGGACCTGAAGGCCACGCAGGGCGCGGAGCGCTCGCTCACGGCCACGGTGAAGGACGCCGCGTGTCGCGCCGCGCTGCTGGAGGTGCTGCGCACGGACGCTTACGTGGCGCGGGAGTTGGAGCTGACCTTCGACGTGCCGGCGCTCCAGGAGCAGCTCGCCTCGGTCGTCTCGGCGCTCCAGCCGCTGGGGTTGGAGGCGAGCTACAGCGGCGCGGGCCTGGTGGTGACGGGCACCGCGAGCCGCGAGGACTGGCGCCGCTCACTGTGGGAGCTGTTCCGCCGCTCCGTGGGCCGCGTGCCGCTGGAGGACCGGGTGGAGCTGAAGGCCCCGGAACCTCCCGCCGCCGTGCCGGACGCGGGCCCCGCCGTCCAGGTGGAGCCGCCGGTGGAGGTGGAGATCCTCTCTCCGCCTCCGAAGAAGGCGCCGCGCAAGAAGCGCGGAGGCTAGGGCGTCGTCTCGCGCAGGATGAGGAGTCCGCGCGACGTGTCCACCGTGTAGATGAAGCCATCGCCCGGCACTCGGATGCCGATGGCGCCGTCGTAGAAGCTCTCGCCTCGTCCCGCGTCGTCCGGCCGGAAGGTGTTGTAGTGGGCCATCTCGCGCGGGCTCTCCGGGGTGGAGACGTCCAGCACGCGCACGCCCTCGTGGTACCAGGCGACGTAGAGCTTCGTCCCGGACAGCACCATGTTGTGGATGGAGACGTAGTCGCGCATCCGGTGCTCGCCGATGAGCTTCACCGAGGCCGGGTCCGTCACGTCGAGCACGCGCAGGTGCGCGCCCCAGTCCTCGCCCCCCTCGAAGGCGATGAGCCGCTCGCCATAGCGCGCGACGGCGTTGGCGTGGCTGGTGGAGTGCGCGTAGCGGTAGGAGCCGAGCTGCCGGGGTGTCCCGCTCGGGTTCAGCTCGCCGATGACGTAGCCGGCGCGCCAGAAGTTGACGTAGAGCCGCCCCTCGAAGACGAACATGTCGTGCGGCCCGTAGGAACTCGCGGCGTCGAAGCCCGCGGCCTGGAAGGCGCCCGTCAGCTCCGGAGACAAAGGCTGGGTGACGTCGTAGACGAGCACCTCTCCAGTGGGCGCGGGCGACGCGGCGAACAGCGTGTTCTCGTACACGAACACGGTGTGCACGTTGGTGCGGGTGCCCGTGGAGAACACCTCCACGGGGTGAGCGGGGTCGGTCAGGTCGAAGACGATGACGCCGCGCACGCCGCTGGCCACGTAGAGCGCGTTGCCATGGGCCCAGACGCCGTTCCAGTACGTGTCATTGGTGCGCTGGATGTGCTCCGTCAGCACGGGCTGGCTCGGATTGCTCACGTCGTAGACGAAGAGGCCGCCGCCGAGCGCGACGACGTAGGCGTGTCCATGCGCGATGTACACGTCGACGGGCAGGCCGGGTGCCACGGCCGTCTCGGACACCCGCTCCATGCCGGAGGACTCCGGCTCGTCCACGCGGGCGGTGACCTTCACCGCGTCGAAGGTGCCCTCACCCTCCACGCGTCCGTTGAGACATTCCACGTAGCAGCCTTGCAACCGGTCGGTCTCGGGCGACTGGCAGCCAAGGAACGAGCGGCGACGGACGCCATTCGTTCCTTCCGTGCGAGAGCCCGAGATGTAGACGTTGCCGCCCGCGCCCACCTGTCGCGCGTCCAGCGTCAGGCCTCCGGCGTACTGGGTGCCGGTGGAGGCCAGCCGCATGGACTGGGACGAGAAGCTGTAGGTGTTTCCGTAGCGCGGGTTCCTCGCGCGGACGTGCAGGGTGTAGACGCCCTCCAGTTCCAGCGTCGCGAGCTCTCCGGGTCTACAGCCGCTCGTGCCGAAGCTGGTCACGCTTCCGCAGGTATTGGAGGCCGTGTCGACCGTGCACGCCGCGAAGGCGCCCGTGTCCTTCCAGTCGCCCTCGTCCGCCCCGCCCGAGGGCTCCGGAGTCGGTGGTGGCTTGTCGTCGCTGCAGGCCGTCAGGGCCAGGGTCACCGCGGCCAGCATCAACAGGGCACGCATGGAGCTCATCCTGAGGAGAGTGGGGTGTGTCCGCGTCGGTGGGACGCCGACGTGTTCATATCGCGACGGCGGGCTCTTCGCCTGTCGTGTGCGCGGAGCACGTGTCCGCGTGGGAAGGGTCGACGCCGGGGACGTTTCAGGGTGTGCCGTGAGGAGGCCGGCATGAGGTATGACGGCGCGAAGTATCCGGACCGGCCGTGACGTGCGGGTGCGTCATGTCGCCGGGGTCTTCTGGAGGAGCCGATGCGATTCTCGATGCGGTCGACTTCACTGGTGTTGGGCCTGACGCTGCTCGCGCCGCTGGGGGCGAGCGCCCAGTTCGATGATGGTGAGGCGTCACTCACCGCGCCCACGGAGCCGGAGCGGGGTTGTCCGAAGCGCCCGGACCTGGTGCCCTTCACGCCGCGCGCGCAGATAGGCATGGAGGGTTCGGGCTGGCTGGTGCACCAGGCCATCATCCCCGAGTCGAAGGACACCTTCTTCAAGGGCCGTGAGCGGGAGCGCTCGGGTGTGAAGCGGGTGCCGGAGGAGGAGGCGCGGAGGTACGGCGCACCGGACCCGACCATCCCGCTGTGGGTGTTCGGCAAGGCGGACGCGCCGGCCTGTCGCGCGCTGCCCGTCCACTGGTGGGCGGCGCGGATGGGGGCGACGGACGCGGACCGCAAGACGTTCCTCATGGCGGAGATTGAAGTGGACTGCGACGTGCTGCCGCCCGGGCGCCTGTCCGGTACGCCGGTGGCGCTGCGGCAGAAGGATGAGCCCACGGGGTGCAAGCTGCGCAGGCCCACCGAGCGCGAGACGGGCAAGGACGGAGAGGGCCTGCCGCCCGATGTGCTGGAGTTCATCCCCGTGCGCGACTGCGAGTCGCCGGAGTGCCTGCGGCTGTGGGAGCGCATCGGCACGAGCTGGGATGACACCACCACGGTGGGCGACTTCACGGTGTCGTGGATGGAGCGCAAGGGGAAGAAGGACCCGTGCGACTGGCCCACCGAGGACCTCTCGTTGCTGCTCTTCCGTCCGCCTGGCTCGCTCACCCCGGCGCTGCTGCGCAATGGGGGCACGCAGTTCTTCGGAGGCCTGCATGACAGCTCGGGGCTGAGGTTCGTGCTCAGTCGGGACCTCGGTTCGCTCTACATGCACGAGGCCGCGAAGCCGAAGGCCGCTCCGAAGGCGGTGCGTTACGGGAGTCCGACGGAGGAGGATTTGATTCTCACCCGGCGCACGCTGTCTCCGTGCAAGGTGAAGCGCTGAGTCCGAGCGCCCTTCACCGCGCGGGGGCTTCCGTCCACTTCCCCTGCCGGGTCGGCTCGCGCAGGGCCTTGTGGAGCGCGGTGAGGAAGCGCTTCCTCGGCCATGACTCCGCGCCAAACCTCGCCAGGTGCTCGGTCTCCACCTGGCAGTCCACGAGTTGGAAGCCCCACTCCTTGAAGCGCTCCACCGACGACACGAAGGCCACCTTCGACGCGTCCGGCGCGAGCGCGAACATGCTCTCACCGAAGAACGCCGCGCCCAGTGACACGCCGTACAGGCCGCCCTTCAACTCGCCGCCCTGCCACGCCTCCACCGAGTGCGCGAAGCCCCGCTCGTGCAGCTCGACGTACGCCTCCAGCATCTCGTCTGTAATCCACGTCCCGTTCTGCCCGGGACGCGTCACGCGGCCACACTCGGTGATGACGCGCGCGAAGGCCGTGTCGTAGCGAACCTCGTACTCGCCCCGGGCCATCGCCTTGCGCAGGCTGCGGCCCACATGCAGCGAGTCCGGCGTCAGCACGAAGCGAGGGTCCGGCGAGTGCCAGAGGATGGGGTCCCCCTCGCTGAACCACGGGAAGATGCCGCGCGAGTACGCGGCCAGCAGCCGTTCGGGGCTCAGGTCCCCGCCCACGGCCAGCACTCCGCTCTTGTCAGCGCGCTCCGGAGGCGGGAACAGCTCCGGGTGCTCGTCACTCAACAGGTAGATGGGCACGCACCGCGCACTCTACCGGGACACGTTCAGCTTCACCTCGCCCGAGAGTGAATACGGCACCCGCATCAGTGGACCGGTCAGCTCTCCCGTCACCCCGTAGGGCAGGACCCCCCGGGAGATGAGCGCCTTCACCTCCGGCCCCCACGAGTCCTTCGTCACCGCCACCTCCACCGGGTACACCCCCGTGGCGGACGCATCCACGCTGTCCGACTGCGCCAGCGTCCCACTGTCCAGCGCCTTGCCCGCCACCGCCATCTGCCACGTCAGCCCGCTGAGCTTCAGCGGGAACGGGTTGGGGTTCCGGATGCCCAGCCGGAGGTTCAACTGCACCTCCTCGGCGGAGTAGCGCGCCCCGTCCAGCTCCTCCACGACGATGGTGGGAAGCCGGGGCACGCGCACCGCGCGACTCGCGGCGAAGGGCACCTGCTCTTCGGCGTCACCCGAGCGCACCACCAGCACCCCGCGCAGCGCCAGGAGCACCGTGCCGCCCTGCGCGCTCAGCCGCGCCAGGTCCTCCGCGCTTTGTACGTAGGCCGCGCGCTCTTCGAAAGACACGTCCCCGGGAGTGCCCGGCGTAAGCCGCGTCTCCAATTTCAGGGTGCCCTTCTTCAGCACCTTCCCCTCCGAGACGAGCTCGTAGTCGACGCGCTCCACCACGCCGGGCGCGGTGCTGGCCACCTGGGCGCTGTAGCGCAGGGTGGCCTCTGTCAGCCCCTGCGACACCACGGACGTGTCCTGAGCGGTGAGGGTGGCGGAACCAGCCGGCCGGGTGGGGGACGAGGCACACCCCATCCCCACCAGGAGCAGTGCGGCAAGCTGGACGACGGGCGAAGTCGAGCGCATCACGCTAGACATTGTGTGCACCCCGGAAGCCGCCCCCAAGGGCTTTTCCGCTAGACTGTCCACCACTCGTGGTCCGACGCCGCCCCAACTTCAACAAGACGGTCCGCTCCCTCATCCGGGACATCGCGACGAAGCTGCCGGAGTTCGCCCACGTGAAGGCGGGCCGCATCCTGGTGGTCGCGGGTGAGGCGCGCCGTGCCTCTCGCGGCACCGTGAAGCCGCTGTGCTTCCGGGGCGGCAAGTCCACGGACCGCACCGGGCGCCGCAAGCCCGTCATCCGCATCCGCGGCCGGCGCATGCTGTACTGCATCACCCTGCGGCCCCTCTTCTTCAGGGGCTCCACCGCCCAGGCCCGCCTGGAGACGGTGCTGCACGAGCTCTTCCACCTGTCGCGCCGCTTCGACGGCACCCTGCACTCGGGCCGGCGCCACGCCGTGCTCGGCAAGGACTTCGCCCGGAAGCTGCGCCCGCTCGTGCGTCGCTACCTCAAGATGTGCCCTCCGGAGCTGCTCTCCGCCCTGGCCCTCACCGGCGAGGTGCGCGTCCTCCAGTGGCTGGAACGCCCAGGTCCCGCCTACGTCCCGGGGACGCACCGACGTGTGCGCAAGGTCTACACCGAGGACCAGCTCTATTACGGCATCGCACGCATGGTGACGCCCAAGCCCCGCGTCCCGCGTGAAGCCGTCGTCCGCCTCAAAGTCCACTGACAGTCCGCTTCCTGGCCACCCTGTACACCCCAGGACACTGTTCGTCTGAATCGTTTGACTTTGATAATGAGTATCAATATCGTCCGTCGCGTTTCAGACAGCGGAGTGGTGATGCGCGACGGATGCCAGCAGGGCGGTGAAGCGGGCGAGTTGCGGTGTCTGTGCGGAAGTCTGCTGGCGAGGTTGGTGCCGGAGGGTGTGGAGCTGAAGTGCCGTCGTTGCCACCGCACGCGGGTGGTGCCGCTGGAGCGGCCGCCGGGTGGTGCGAGCGCGACGGCCGCACGCGGCTGAGCGGGTGGGAGTGCCTGGGCGGGACAAGGCCCGGGGTGTGTCGAGAGTTGACTGAGGCCAGAGGCCCTCGAGCCCAGTGCCCCGCGGGGACTCCGTCAGAGGGAGTCCTATCGGCCATGAGTTGGAGGACGTGGAATGCGTGGGAGTTGGTGTCTCCTCGTGCTGGCGTGTGCCGCCCCTGATGTGGCGTGGGGCCGCGCGTCGCCCCAGGCGGAGCAGCCAGCTCCTTCGTCGAATGCGTCCACGAATGAAGCTGTGCCCGTCGCGGCGGAGTCCGACTCCTCCATGACGAGCGGTTCCGAGGTCTCGCGTGAAGCCGTCCCGGAGGAGCCCGTCTCCGCCGCGTCGAGCGACTCCGAGGCCGAGGAGAAAGTGTCGAAGCAGGCCGAGGTCGTCGCGGGTCCAGGGGCCTCGACGACCTCGGCATCTTCGACATCCGCCGAGCAGGATGACGTCCCGGTGGCGCGCACGGTGGTGACGGCGTCGCGCACGCAGGAGCGCCTGGGCGAGACGCCCGTGGCCACCGAGGTCATCACCCGCGCGGACATCGTCGCGAGCGGCGCCCGGGACGCGTCGGAGCTGCTCGCCGCGCATCCCGGATTGGAAGTGGCGCAGACCTTCGCCGGAGCGTCGCTCCAGGTGCAGGGCCTGGGGCCCGAGTACGTGCTGGTGCTGGTGGACGGAGAGCGCGTCGCGGGTCGTGTCGCGGGCAGCGTGGACCTGTCGCGCTTGTCGCTCGAGGACGTGGAGCAGGTGGAGATCGTCAAGGGCCCGTCGTCGGTGCTCTACGGCAGTGACGCGGTGGGCGGCGTGGTGAACTTCATCACGCGCCGGGCGCGCAAGCCGCTCGGTGGTGAGCTGCGCGCGGCCTACGGCGCGCTGGAGCGGCTGGACCTGGACGCGACGGGCGAGGCGCGGGGCGACGGCTGGGGCCTTCGTCTCAGCGGTGGCCTGCAGCGCCGCGCGTCCTATGACCTGGACACCGCCGACGTGGGCACCACGGGCAGCAGCCTGGAGGGCTTCGACGTCTCCGCCAGTGGAGACCTGAAGGGCGAAGGGCCGCTGTCGATGGAGGGCTCCGCCGGCTTCTCGCGGCGCACCCAGCGCGGCGTGGACATGGGCGTCGCGGGCGCGGTGTTCGACCGGGCGAGCCGCGACACGTCCATCACCTCGCGGCTGGCGCCGTCGTGGAAGTTGAACGGCGACGCGACGCTGCGGGTGGAGGGCTCCTATACCCACTTCCAGCGCCGCTACCTGAGAGACCAGCGTCGCGCCTCCGCGCTGGACACGGTGGAGGACACGCGCGAGCAGCAGGGTCGACTGGGCACGCAGCTCGACGCGCGCGTGGGCGAGCGACATGCGTTCGTCGTCGGCGCGGAGTTCCTGGGCGAGTGGCTGGTCGCGGACCGGCTGGAGACGGGCGGGGGAGACCGGGGCCGTGCGTCGCTGTACGCGCAGGACAGCTGGACGCTCGCGACGGGGCCCAAGCTCGTCGTCGTTCCGGGCGCGCGCGTGGATGTGGACACGCAGTTCGGCACGGCCGTCACGCCTCGGCTCGCGGCGAAGATTGACCCCTTGTCGTGGCTCACCGTGCGCGGCAGCTACGGCTGGGGCTTCCGGGCGCCGGGCTTCCAGGAGCTGCTGATCGACTTCGAGAACCCCACCGTCGGCTACGTGGTGCGCGGCAACCCGGACCTGAAGCCGGAGCGCTCGCGCAGCTTCAGCCTGTCCACGGAAGTTCGGCCGTCGGATGCGTCACTCCTCTGGGTGAGCGCGTATCAGCACTCGCTGCGCGACATGATTGCCTCCACGCTGGAACAGGGTGGGGCGCAGCAGCTCTTCACGTACACCAACGTGGCGCGTGCACGCGTGAGGGGCGGCGAGCTGGGCCTGCGTCAGCGCTTCCCGTGGCGCCTGTCCGGCGAGGTGGCCTACACGCTCACTGACGGACACGACGAGGAACTGGACCGGGCGCTGGAAGGCCAGGCGCTTCATCGGCTCACCGCGCAGGCCACGTGGCGTCACCGCGAGTGGGGTCTGGAGACGTGGGTCCGCGCGGCGCTCGTCGGCAAGCGGCCCTTCTATCCGGATACGGACGGTGACGGTGTCGCCAATCCCTACCAGTCCGATGCCTATGTCACGGTGGATGCCCGAATCGCTTGGAGGGCGCGTGAGTCGCTCCAGTTCTTCGTGCTGGGCTCCAACCTCGCGGACGCGGGCAACCCCACGGACCTGCCCATTCCGCCTCGCACCTTCCAGGCCGGCGTCTCGTTCCGGCTGTGAGTCCCTCTCGAAAACTCAAGGAGCCCGAATGTCCCGCCCCCCCTTCTTCTCTGTGTCCCGTTTCGGCCGTGCCGCCGCGGTCCTGTGCCTGACTGGCCTGCTGTCCGCCTGTGGTGACGACCTGGTCCCCACGCCGGGGGATGACGATGACAACACGCCGGACCCGTCGGAAGTCGAGGTGCCGGCCAATGGCACGCACGTGCGCCACGTGGGCAATGCGGACGGCTCCATCACCACGGTCGTCGACGCCACGAGCAAGGAGGCTTGGGTGGGCCTGGATTTGGATACGGGCCTGCAGGTGAGCGCGAGCGAGGACGCCGCGTGGGACTTGTCCTTCCAGCGCTTCGGCATCCGCTCGCGAGGTGGCGTGAATGGCACGGGCGGCGTGGAGGTGGCGGTGCTGCCCTCGCAGGACTTCCTCCAGCTCACGCAGGCGCCCGCGAGCGGCTTCGCGGTCGACGCGGATGACGGCGCCGACGAGGGCTCGGACCCGGACACCGTCTTCCAGGCCAATGGTGGCTGGTACGCCTACGACGTGACGACGCACAAGCTGTCGCCGCGCGCGCAGGTGTACGTCGTGCGCTCCGATTCGAGGGCGTACTTCAAGGTGGAGATGCTGTCCTACTACGACGACGCCGGCACGCCCGCGATGCTCAAGCTGCGCTGGACGAAGGTGACGGCGCCCGTCTCCGGAGGCGCGCTCGAGGATGGCGTCTCTCCCAGTGGTTCCCCTGTCGAAGTGTCTCACTGAAGTCGAAGTCCTCCTCTCCCCTGGTGTCTGCCATGATTTCCCAACCTGCTCCCACGGCGTCTTCCTCCGAGCCCACCGCCCTCCGTCAGCGCTGGCAGTCGCTGCTCGAGGCCCAGCCGCGCACGCGTATCCGTGATGCGGCCGAACAACTTGGCGTGAGCGAGGCGCAGTTGCTCGCCACCGGTGTGGGTGAAGACGTCGTCCGGTTGGACCTGCGTCTCGACACGTTGCTGCCTCGCCTGGAGTCGCTGGGCAAGGTGATGACGCTCACGCGCAACGAGAGCGCCGTGCACGAGAAGCGCGGCCTGTACCGCAACGTCGAGGTGAACGGGGCTGTCGCGCTGGTGCTGGACGAGAACATCGACCTGCGGCTGTTCCTCATGCGCTGGCGCTTCGGCTTCGCGTTCCGTGAGGCTCGTCCGGAGGGCACGCGGCGCAGCCTGCACTTCTTCGACGGCACGGGCATGGCCGTGCACAAAATCTACCTGGAGGACGAGTCCGGCGTCGGCGCGTACGACCGCCTGGTGGAGGACTACGCCCACGCGGAGCAGTCGCGCGTGGTGCCGGTGGAGGCGGCCTCCGCGCCGGAGGTTCCCCGGCCGGATGGCGACATCGACGTGGCGGGCCTGGTGTCCGGCTGGCGCGGGCTCCAGGACACGCATGACTTCTTCCCGCTCCTGCGTCGCTTCAAGGTGGCGCGGACGCAGGCGCTCCGATTGGTGGGCAGCGAGCTGACCACGCCCGTGGCCCCGGCTTCCCTGACGTGGACGCTGGAGAAGGTGGCGGCCTCGGGCCAGCCCATCATGGTGTTCGTGGGCAACCCTGGCGCCATCCAGATTCACACCGGCCCGGTGCACACCGTGCGCGCCATGGGCCCGTGGATGAACGTGTTGGACCCGAGCTTCAACCTGCACCTGCGCACGGACCACATCCACACGGCCTGGGTTGTCCGCAAGCCCACGCGTGATGGCGTCGTCACCTCGCTGGAGCTGTTTGACGCGGCCGGTGAGAACATCGCGCTGCTCTTCGGCAAGCGGAAGCCCGGCATCCCCGAGCAGCCCGAATGGCGGGCGCTGATGGAGGAGTTGATCGCCGCGCTGCCCGCGACTGGGGCGGAATCATGAAGCGCGTCACCGTGCTCCTGGCGGCACTGCTGATGTCGCAGGCCGCGCTGGCCTCGACGCCCGCCGCGACTGCCGCGCCCGCTGCTCCGAAGACGGCACCGGCACCCACGACTCCGGCGCCCGAAGCAGCGAAGACGGCACAGGCTCCCGTCGCGGCGAAGACGGCACCGGCCGCCGCCGCGCCGAAGCTGGTGACGGTGGGGCCCGCTGTCACGGAGACGGTGTTCGCGCTTGGCGCGGGCGCGCAGGTGGTGGGAGTCGACGACACCAGCCTGGCGCTGCCCGTGGCCCGGAGCCGGCCGAAGGTGGGCTACCAGCGCGCGCTGGCCGTGGAGCCCCTGCTCGCGCTCGGCGCGTCGTGGCTGCTGGCGACGGAGGAAGCGGGACCTCCGGGTGTCCTTGAGCAACTTCGCACGGCGGGAATGGACGTCGTCGTGTTGTCCAACCTGCCCACGCTGGATGTGGCGCGGCAGCGCATCCGGACGCTCGCCACGAAGCTGGGCCGGGTGTCCGAGGGTGAGGCGCTCGTCGCGGAGCTGGAGGCGGACCTGAAGCGCGCCGCTGCTCGGGCCGCCTCGGCGAAGCAGGCGAAGCCCAAGCGCATCCTCGCGCTGTATGCCCGGGGCGCCAACGCCCTCATGGTCGCGGGCAAGGACACCGCCACCGACGAGCTCATCCGGCTGGCGGGCGGCGTGAATGCCGTGACGAGCTACACCGGCCACCGGCCGCTCACGGCCGAGGCGGTGGTGGGCGCGGCGCCCGACATCATCCTGCTTCCCGCCGGCACGCTGGAGGCCGTCGGAGGTGAAGCGGGGCTTCGGCAGGTCCCCGGCCTGTCCCAGGCGCAGGGCTGGAAGCTGACCACCATCGAGGACGTCCACTTCATGAGCCTGGGGCCCAAGCTGGGCAAGGCCGTGCAGCGCTTGCAGGACGGCATGGGACTTCCGGCGCAGGACGGGACATGAGCGCTTCGGACGTGGCACCCACTCCCGCGACCTATCCGGCGCGGGAGCAGGTGAAGGTACCTGGCGGGCGTCCTCGCCCGTGGTTCGTGCTGGGCGCCGCGCTCGTGGTCGTCACGCTCACGTCGCTTTCGGTGGGCTCATACCGGGTGCCACTGCTGGGGCTGTTTGGAAGTGTGCTGGAGGCGTTGGGGCTGGAGACGGGCTATCGGCTGGAGCCGATGCAGCAGGCGGTGCTGCTGTCCATCCGTCTGCCGCGCGTGGTGCTCGGGGTGATGGTGGGCGCGGTGCTTGCCACCAGCGGCGCCGCGCTCCAGGCGCTGTTTCGCAACCCGCTCGTGGAGCCGGGCCTCCTGGGGACCTCCAGCGGCGCGGCCCTGGGCGCGGTGACGGCCATCGTCCTGGACGCGGCCCTCAGCTCGCGGCTGGGGCCGTTCCGTCTGCTCGTGGTACCGGGCGCGGCGTTCCTGGGCGCGCTGAGTGCCACGGTGCTCGCGCAGCGGCTGGGCGGGGGCGGTGGACGCACGGAGACGGCGCGCATCCTCCTGGCGGGCGTGGCGGTGAGCGCGGGCGCGGGCGCGGGGATTGGCCTGCTCACGCAGATGGCCACCGATGCTCAGCTTCGCACCATCACCTTCTGGACCTGGGGCAGTCTGGCCGGCGCCTCCTGGAGTGTGGTGGTGGCATCCACGGTGCCGCTGCTCATCGCGCTGGTGTTGCTGCTGAAGGATTCACGCTCGCTCAACCTGCTGCTCCTGGGAGAGCGCGAGGCGTGGCACCTGGGCGTGGACGTGGAGAAGCTGAAGCGACGGCTCGTCCTCGCGGCGGCGCTGGGTGTCGGCGCGGCGGTGTCCGTCTCGGGCGTCATCGGCTTCGTGGGGTTGCTCGTCCCCGCGCTGTTGCGGCTCGCGCTCGGGCCGGACCACCGGCGGTTGATGGGGGCCTCCGCGCTCCTGGGCTCGGCGTTGCTCGTCGCCTCGGATGTGCTGGCTCGCACGGCGGCGGTGCCCCAGGAGCTTCCCATCGGTGCGCTCACGTCCATGCTGGGTGTCCCTGTCTTCGTCTCGCTGCTGGTGCGCGGCAAGGGGATGTCATGAGCCTGGAGGCACGGGGAATCGAGGTGTGGCGAGGCCGGGGGCGCACGCTCGGGCCGCTGTCCCTGGAGCTGGTGCCCGGCGAGGTCCTCGCCGTGGTGGGCCCGAATGGCGCGGGCAAGTCCACGCTGCTCTCGGCTTTCTGCGGAGAGCTGAGCTGCACCGTGGGAGAGGTGCTGCTGGACGGACGCCCGCTGTTGAAGTGGCCACCCCGGGAGCGCGCGCTGCGGCTGGGCGTGCTTCCCCAGGAGTCGTCCCTCGGGTTCGGCTTCACCGTGCTGGAGGTCGCGCTGCTGGGGCGCAGTCCTCACGCGACGCGCGGCGAGGGGAGCGTGGACATGGAGGCGGCGCTGGCCTCGCTGGAGGTGATGGACATCCGGCACCTGTCGTCGCGGCCGTACACCTCGCTCTCAGGTGGAGAGCGGCAGCGGGTGCAGCTCGCGCGCGTGCTCGCGCAACTCTGGGAAGCGCCCGCGCACGGTCATCGTTATCTGTTGCTCGACGAGCCGACCTCGAGCCTGGACTTGTCGCATCAACATCTCGTGCTGGAGGAAGCAACGCGCTTCGCGCGGCAGGGCGGCGCAGTGCTCGCGGTGCTTCATGATTTGAACCTGGCCGCGCGTTATGCGCACCGCATCGCGGTCCTCAAGGACGGCAAGCTGGTGGAGCTGGGGGCTCCCGCTCAGGTGCTTCGACCGGACCTCATCGCGAGCACCTTCGGTCTCCAGGTCCGTGTCGTCGAGTATCCGGATTCACCCGCGCCTTTCATCATTCCGTCAGGCCGGGCTCCGCCTCCCGCGTGAGCGGGTGGCTTCGAATTTCGCAGGTTGCTTCTCGCGGGGGTGTGCGGCGAACCCGGCCCCCCTCCAGGTTTCACCGCCGGGCGCCCGCCCCCGCGAGGAGTGCTTTTTGATACGGCGTCACGTCTCGCTGCCTGCTCGCCTCCAAGGCTCGAGCAGGCGGGCAGGCTGACGTTGTCGGATGGCTGACATGGGTTCACCGCGGATGCGAGCAGGCGGGGGACCCCCGCGCCTCCTGCTCATGCTGTCCTTCGAGGACGCCGTGTTGTCCTGCCGCGCACCCGTCACCCCCGTGGCGGACGTGGAGGTGGCACGGCGTTGGGTTTCAAGTCGGCGGTTCGCGCGGGTGGGTGGGCGCTCGTGTTCTGGGTGCTGGGCGTGGCGTTGCTGGCCTGTGGTGGCGCGGGCTCGGAGGAGGAGAGGCCGTGTGACGCGGCTTGCGAGGCTTCCGATGAAGCCTGCCGGCTGGCCGCGTGCTCCGCCGCACCCGATGAGTCGGTGAAGGCGCAGGCCGACTGCTCCGCGCTTCCCGCTGGAGGTCGGTGTCTGGGGCCTCGCGTGGTGGAGCGCTGTGATGACGGGCAGCTTTCGCGCGTGGACTGCGCGGCGGGCGAGGCCTGTGTCGAATCCGAGTCGGGTGGCGGTGCTCGCTGTGAGGTCGGTGCGGCCTGTGTGGAGAGCACGTCGCGTTGCTCGGCCACGGGGGCGTTGGAGCGATGCTCGGCGGGGCGTTGGCTGGAGGAGCCGTGTGAGGCGGGCTGTGTCGCGGAGGGGAACCGGGGCTGGTGTGGTGCACCGGGACGGACGCTGAGTGGCATCGCCCGCTATGAGCGGCGCCTGCCCGATGCGGCCTTCCATGACTGGACGTCGGAGACGGAGTGGGTGCCGGCGCGTGGCTTCCTCGTCGCGTCCTTTCAGGCAGGCTCGCTCATCGACCTGGGGGTGACGGACGGGGTGGGTCGCTTCACCGTGCGCCTGCCGACGGAGGTGGGCCCGGAGGACCTCGTCGTCGTGTACGCGGCGGGGCAGGGGAAGAAGGGCACGGTGGACTACGCGGTGGCGGACCCGGGCTTGTCCGGTGCGCAGGTGCTGCCCGTGACACCAGGTGCCTCCGCGCGATTGTGGAGCTGGGCTCGGCCGACGCAGGCGCTGCTGGAGTCGCCCGTGGTCGCCATCGAGGAGTCGGAGGGTTCAGGCGCGGCGGCGGTGTTCGAGGCGGTGAGCGCGGCGTGGAACAGCACGCGTGAGCGCTATGGACGCACCGGGCTGCCCGTGGTGGCGTGGTTGGGTTTCGGTACGACATGGTCTTGTGGAGCGTGCTTCGCGCCGTGGCAGGTGACGGCGGCGGGGCGACGCTGGGGCGCACAGTTGTGGTTGCCGGGAGACGCTGACGCCGCGTGGTGGTCCGAGGCGATGGTGCTCCACGAGTTGGGCCACTGGGCGATGGCGAGCCATGGGACGAGTCCCTCCGAGGGTGGTCCTCATTACGTCGGCGTGCCCACCTTCCCGGGACAGGCGTGGAGCGAGGGATGGGCCACGTGGTTCAGCTCCGACACGCGCGGCAATCCCCGCTACTACGACAGGCAGGGCGGGACGATGTTCTGGTTGGACCTGGAGACGCGCTCGCCGGAGCTGGCCTCGTGGTCTCGACCGCGGCCCGAGGAGGGACTGCTCCAGCCGATTGAAGAGAACGAGGTGGCCGCGATGCTCTATCGGCTGGGCACTGGCACGTCGTCACGGCAGGCCATGTATGAGGCGCTCGCGGCTCCGTCGATGAACCTGGCGCCGTGGGCGCGGGGTTATCGCAAGCACACGTGGCGGATGGTGGAGGGGAGGCAGGTGGACGTGGTGGAGACGGCGGAGGCCGCGCCGTGTCTCGCGGACTTCCTGGACACGTTGATGTGCGAGGGCTACCCGCGCGCCTTGATGGACGCCGCCACCGAGCCGACCGTGGCGTATCCGTATCCCAGTCATGAACCTCTGTGCCGGTGAAGCCGTGATGCGCATCTTGGTGAAGCAGGGGCCCGTTCTGGAGTCCGTGGTGTCGATGATGAAGCGTGTCTGGCGGGACGGTCAGGAGGCCCTCGTTCACCGGGGTGTTGTTTCGGTGGTGGGGCTCGTTGCCCGGGTTCGCGAGGGAGCGTGCTCATGACCTCGCGACGACGCATCGCGGGTGCGGTGCTGGCCCTGGCACTGATTGGAGCGCTCTCGGCGGGAGTGGCCTCAGGGGTGGAGCGAGCCCGAGGCAAGCCGCGCAAGCCTCCCGAGCCTCCGCCTCCCTTCTCCCAGCGAGATGACGCGCCATCACACGGGCCTCGTCAGGACGAGGATGCATCGCGGCTCACGACGCGGACTCAGGCTGCTCCAGTGTCACCTTCGAGAACGCTGTCGGCGGCACATGTGTCGACCGCGTCACCACCGAAGGTGAACTCGGGTGGGGAACGGCAGGGGCGCGAGGCCGTCCACATCGCGCCCAGGCGAGGTGTCGTGGCGGGCGAAGAACCCACGGAAGAATCCCCGGAAGAGACCACGGCCACGGAGTTGAGCGGAGGCTCCTTGGCGGGGCTCACCACGCGAGTGCCCGCGCCGATGCGCGTGAGCTGGCGCGTGGTGGACGCCGAGGCGGGAGGGCTCCGGCTCGTGGCCGAGGTCGAACGAAGGGCGGGCTTCAACGTGCCTATCGCGGTGAGCATCGTGCTGCCGCCGGACGCGCGGCTCGTCGAAGGGACGACGGAGTTCGTTCTCCCGGAAGGCACGGGAGAGGACGTGCGCGCGGTGCCTTGCGTGGTGAGCGTGACGCAGGGCGTGGTGCCGCCGACGGACCTCGTGCTGGTGGCCCATGCGGAAGGCTCGGCCTTCGGTGCCCATGCGGAGGCGCGCTACACCTTCGGACGACAGAGTCTCGTCGACAGGCGGCCGTCGCCCACGGGGCCCGTGCTGCCAGCACGCTTCGTTTCGGGCGATGCGCCGGAGTCTTCCGAGGACTCCGATGAGGATGATGCTCCCTGAGGGATGCCCATCGCGGCATGAACCGCCGTGGCCTCCAGTGCTTCATCTCTGACGGAGAGTCGCTCCCTTCGCATGAGGACTGCGAGACGCGCGGGGACGCGCTACATACGGGCTCACTTCCGCGGTCGAGGAGCCACGTCCGTTGCAAACCGCTGCCCTGGGATTGGTGCTGGTCTCCGCGTTCCTCCACGCGTCATGGAACGCGATGCTCAAGCGGCATCCGAACCCCGAGGCGGGCGTCGTGGGCGTCATCATGGTGGCGGTGGTGGGTGGTGGCCTCTGGGCACTTGGGATGCGAGGAGAAGCCTTCCCGTCCACGAGGGGGCTGGTCTGGGCGCTCGGGGCAGGAGCGTGTGAGAGCGTCTATCTGGCGGCGCTCTCCCGTGCGCTGAACCGCGCTCCGCTGGGGCTCGCGTACACGGTGTCACGCGGCGGGGCGATGTTGCTGGTCTGGCCCGTGTCCGTGCTGGCCCTGGGCGAGTCCGTCTCCGCGTGGACCGTCACGGGAGCCGTGGTGCTGGGTGGCGGGCTCGCGGTGATGCACCTGTCTCGGCCCACGGGGCGCGCGGCTTCCGGAGTCGCGTGGGCCGCGCTGTCGGCGGTGGCCATCGCGGGCTATCACCTGAGCTACAAGATGGCGCTCTCCGAAGGAGCACAGCCACCGGCACTCTTCACCACGGGCCTGCTCGTCGCGTTGCCCGTGCTGCTGCTGGAGCGGAGTCGACAGATGGGATGGGCCGGCCTCCAGAGAGAAGCATGGAGCCGTCCCGGACTGGTCGTCTTCGCGGGAGCCATCTGCATGTTGTCGTTCGCGCTGCTGCTCTCGGCGCTGAACGACAGCGGGGCAGGGGCGGTGCTCACGCTGCGCAACACGTCCATTGCCTTCGCGCTGGCACTGGCCGCGCTTCAGGGTGAACGACTCGGACGTCGCCAGCTGGCGGGCGCGGCCCTGGTCTCCGTGGGCGCGGTGTTGCTGGGCATGCCCACGTAGCCAGTGGTTGCCGCTACGGCTCCTCGATGAGGGCGGGCCACGCGAAGGGTGAAGGGCGAGGCTCCAGGTCGGACCTTCCCGCCGGAGCGGGAAGGGACCATGCGAAGCCGTCGAGCCTGCTCGGCAAAGGACGAGGCTCCATGCCAGCCCTCTCCGCCAGCGCGGGGAAGGACCGCGCGAAGCCATCGTGCCTACTGCGCCTTGGCGGATGCACCCAGCCGCTTCAAGGCGAGCTGCGCGTCCTCATGGTTCGGCTGGAGCTTCAGCGCCGCCTCATACTCCTGCTTCGCCTCATCCAGCCGCTTCGACGCCTCCAGGAGCTGCCCCAGCGCGTTGTGCGGCTCGGCGAAGGTCGGGTCCACCTGAGAGGAGCCCCGGAAGGACTTCTCCGCGTCCTTCGCGTTGCCCTGCTGGTACAGCGCGTGCCCCAGATACAGCAACAACAGCGAGTTGCGAGGCTCCACCGCCAGCGCGTCGCTCAGCACCTTGCGAGCCTTCGCGCCGTCGCCACCACGCAGGTACAGGAAGCCCAGCTCGGCCCGCGCTTCAATCTGCGCCGGGTCCTTCGCCACCACTTCCTCCAGCTCCGTCACCGCCAGGTCCGGACGACCGCGCCGCGAGTGGACGATGCCCAGCCGCGCCAGCGCCGCCGTGTCCGCCTCCTCGCCCTCCTTGGGCCGCAGGTACGTCTCCGCGCCCGGATAGTCCCCCATGGCCATCAGCAGGTCCGCCAGCGCCAGCTTCGCCACGCGGTGGTTCGGGTCCTCTTTCAGGATCTCCAGGTACAAGGGCTGCGCCTTCGCCGACACCCGCTTCTTCGCGTAGGTGTCCGCCAGCGCCAGCCGGTTCTCCACCGTGGGCGCCAGCGCGATGCATTCCTCGTACTGCGCAATCGCGCCGTCCAGGTCACCCTTGGCCTTCAACGCCTCGGCGTAGCCCGACTTCGCGGCGGCATCCTTGGGGAACGCCTCCACCGCCGTCTTCAGCGTGGCCACGGCCTCCTCGGCCTTGCCCAGCGACAGGTACGCGCGCGCGAGGCCCTGATAGGCCTCCGTCGTCCGCTTCCCGTCGTCGGTGCTCTTCTCGATGGCCTTCTTGAACGCCTCCACCGCCTGCTTCTTCTTGCCCTGCTCCAGGTACAGGTGGCCCAGTTGCGTGTACGGCCCGCTGGACCGACGCGGCTCCAGCACCAGCGCCTTCTCGAAGGACTTGGTGGCGCGCACGTTGTCGCCCAACTGGTAGTACGCGAGCCCCAGATTGAAGTGGGCCTCCGCGTACTTCGAGTCCGCCGCGATGGCCTTGAGGAACGCCTCGGTCGCCTTGCGCGGGTCGCCCTTCTCGTTCAGCGCCACGCCCAGGTTGTTCTGCGCGCGCGCGTGCTTCGGGTCCGCGGCGATGGCGCGCTGGTACTCGGCGATGGCGCCGTCGAAGTCGTTCTCACGCAGCAGCAGGACGCCCAGGTTGTAGTGCGCCTCCGCGTCGCCCAGCTTCTCCCTCGTTGCCTCGCGCAGCGTCTCCTTGGCCTCGCCGTTGAGCCCCTTCTCCGCCAGCGCCTTGCCCAGGTTCACCCGGGCGACGTTCAGCTTGGAGTCCATCTTCAGCGCTTCACGGTACGCCTCGATGGCGTCGTCCGTGCGGTTGGCGCGCTGGAGCGCCTCGCCCAGGTTGAAGCGCAGCTCCGCGTCCTTCGGCGAAAGCTCCACCGCCATCGAGTACTGGCTGATGGCCACGTCATTCTCGTCCAGCACGCGGGCCAGCAGGCCCCGCTCCGAGCGCAGCGACGCGTCCTCGGGGAACGCCGCGATGGCCTGGTCCAACAGCGTGCGCGCCGCCTCCGCGTCACCCGCCAGCCGCAGCGCCCGACCCAGCGCGAGCCTCGGCGGAATCAGGTCCGGCTCCACCTCCACCAGCTTCTTCAGCGGCTCCACGGCCTTCTTCGGCTTGTTCAGCGCGAGGAAGGCCGTGCCCAGGCGATAGAGCGCATCCGCGTCGTCCGGGGACGCGCGCAGCCGGGCACTCTCCACCGCGGCGGTGCGCTCGAGCGCGGCCGCGTCCGGCGGAGGCGCCTGGGCGGTGAGCAACTGGAGGACTAGGACGCCGGCTTTCGTCATCACAGGTTCTCCACGTAGGGACTGGCACGCGCGTCGAACGTCTTCTTGGCGAGGGCCGTCTTCTTGGCCTCCCAAGCCTCTCGCGTCGTCTTCTCTTCCTTCTGTTCCTCGGAGAGGTCGGCGAGCTCCTCCTTCACCTCCGCCTCACACTCGGCCACCTGCTCCTCGAACTCCTTCGGGTCCAGCTTCTCGCTGCCTTCGACCTTCGCCTTGCGCGCGGCCGTCAGCTTGGCGAACTCGAACCTGGCGAAGGCGCAGTTGCGCGACAGCTCCGACACGTCACGCAGGCCCACCGACAGCCGCTGCTTGGCGCGCAGGTACTCCACGCGGGCCTCGGACTCCTCGATGGCCAGCTTCGCCACCTCGCGGGAGACCTCGTCCGTCGCGCGGTCCACCTCGTCCTCCGCCGCCTCCTGGCGGGAGCGGGCGCGGCGGATGTTGTCGCGGGCACGGTCAATCTCGTTGTTGTTCTCGTCCACCTTGTCGACGGCGAGCGCCAGCTCGTTCTCCGCCTCCAGCAGCTCGATGCGGACTTCGAACGGGAGCTTCTTCACCAGCGAGCCGGGCACCTTCATGCCGTAGCTGGGGCCACACGCGGCCAGGAAGAGCGGAAGGGTGAGCAGGACGATGTGCTTCATGGAACGGTCGCCTCGAAGCTGCCGAAGATGGTGCGGCCGGAATAGATGTCGATGCCGTTGATGAAGGTGACGTGGAAGTCACCCGTGACGCGCTGGCCCTGCCCGGTGGGGATGCGGTCCACCACCAGCGTGCCGCGCTCCAACTGCGGGAAGGCACGCACGGGCTCATCCAGCACGCTGCGGCCGATGACGCCGCGCTGCGCGCCACCTTCCAGGGCCTCGGCCAGGTTGATGGTGAGCCCGCCGGTGTAGCCCTCGGGAATCATGTCCCCCACGCGCGCGCTGACCTTCAGCACGGTGTTCACCCCGGAGCCCTGGGGCGTGACGAAGTTGACGGACAGCTCTCCCTCGGCCAGCACCGCCTCCGCGCGCTTGTACTTGAGGTCCAACAACGGCGACACGCTGCCTTCCAGCGCGCCGCCCTCGTCGCTACACGCGCACAGCCCGGCCACCAGCGCCAGGCTCGCCAGGGCCCTCAGGCCGTGCGCGCGTGTCGGGTGAAGACGCGCGCTCACTTGCACGCCTTCCAGCCCGCGGTGTCCACGTCCGCTCCATTGAGCGAGCCCACGTCCTTGAGGACGGCCAGGTCCCGCCGCGCCCCGTCCACGTCGCCGAAGCGGCAGCGCAGCGCGGCCAGGTTGAGGCGCGCCTTGTCGTAGGTGGGGTCGGAGTCCATCGCCTTGGCGTACGCGGCGCGCGCGCCCATGGCGTCACCCATGTTGAGCAGCGCCCAGCCCAGCGCCGAGTGCGCCGAGGCCTTGGTGTCCTGAAGCTCCGTCACGCGGCCGAACGTCAACTGCGCCACGCCGAACTGACGGGCCTCCAGGTACGCCATGCCCAGCGCTTCCAGCGACTCCACGCTGAGCGTGCGCTCGGCCTTCTTGCGCAGGTCATCCAACACGGCCAGCTGCGTGGGCGCGCCCGGCTGGGGCACCGGCAGCGCGGCCTGCTCGGACCGCGAGCGGCAGCCCACCACCGCGGCGCTGAAGACATCCAGCGACTCCGCGCGGGACAGACACGCCTTGAACGCCTCCTCCGAGCGCGACTTCAGCGGACCGACCTGCTCCTTCACCGCCGCCTGGAACTGCTGCGACTCCGACGCGGACAGGCCCGCCGGCACCGGCGTGGACTCCACGACGTCCGCGATGTGTCCGTACGCCAGCGCCAGCCGCCACAGCGAGGCCACCGCCCACTCGGGATAACCCAGCGACGCGGCCTGCGTGTAGATGCCCTCCAGGCTCTGGAGCGCGGCGACCTTCTCCTCCACCTTGTCCGCCGGCAGGTCCTTGTAGCCGCGGTAGAGAATCTCGCCCAGGTACCACAGGCCCTTGGCCGCCTCCTCCGTCTGGCCGTCGGGGCCCTGCACCGCAGTGGTGAGCGTGGCCACCAGCGCGTCCGCGGACGTCGTGGGCGCGGTGACTGCCTGGACCTCCGCCAGCACCGCCGCCGCTCCCGCGCTGCGCGGGTTCAGCTTCAGCGCGGAGTCCGCCGCCAGCTTCGCGCGCGGGTAGTCCTTCGCCTTCAGCCGCGCCTCGGCCAAGAGCACCAGCACCTCCGACTTGCGAGCGCCGGAGACCTCCGCCGCCGTCTCGAGATTCCGGGCCGCTTCCTTGTACTCACCCAGCGCCATGCGCAGCCGCGCGCCGGCAAGCCAGCCATCCACGCCGGCGATGTCCGCGCCCAGCTTCTGGCCCACCTGCTCGAACCACGTGGCCGCCTCGCCGAACGCCGCCGCTTCCGCCGCGTGCCGGCCGAGCGTCAGCAGCACATCCGACATGTACTGGCTCTTGGGGTAGTCCTGCGACAGCTTGGTGCCCAGCTCGCGCTCGGCCTGCAAGTCGCGCTTCTCGCGCGCCGCCGTGAAGGCGCCGTACAGGGCCTTCTCGCCGATGTCGCTGTTCTTGTTCTCGTCGGCCACCTTCACGAGGCCCTGGATGACGTCGCCCGTCTCCTGGGCGCTCTGCAGCGCCAGCTCGTCCAGCGCCTCGGCGCGGCTCTGGGTGAGGATCTTCTGCACCTCCGCGCGGAAGTTGCCGGGCAGCGGCGAGGTGAGGAACTTCTTGCCCGTCTCGTCCAGGCCCTTGAAGTCGTTGACCTGCCGCAAGCTGTCCAGCGCCAGGTTGCCGGCGACGGTGGCTTCCTTGTGCTGCGGATGGGTGAGGGCGAAGGCGGTGAACAGCTCCGCCGCCTTGGGGTAGTCGCCGTCCTCGTAGAAGGCGCGGGCGATGTTGAACTTCACGTCCAGGACGTTGGGGCTCTTGGGGTAGCGCGACACGTACTCCGCGCCGAGCAGCTTCATCGCCTGACGCGCGTCCGCGACTTCATACGCGTTGCGCTTGAGCGCCTCCTCCGGCTTGAGCGTGGAGAAGTGCGCGAGCAGCGCGGCGTAGAGGGCCTCTTCCTCGCCCTTGACGTCCTTCGCCTTCGCCTCGTAGCGGGCCAGCTCCTCGAACTGACGCGCGGCGCGCGTGTAGTCCTTGGCGGAGAAGAGCGCCTCCGCGCGGTTCTTCATCATCGGCCGCACGTACTGGTCGGGACGGAAGAGGCTCAGGTACGCCTCGTACGCCTCGGCGGTGCTCAGGTAGAGCTCCTTCTCCTCCTTCTTCTGCGCCGCCAGGTGGAGCAGGGTGGCCAGGTCGCGCCCCATCTCCTCCAGCTCCACGAGCTGCTTCTTGCGGTCCACCTCCGCCAGCTCCGGGTCCGTCTTGGACTGCACCGCCGCGCGGACCAGGATGCGCAGGTCCTCGGGCTCCGGCAGCACCTTGCCCTTGGACGCCTTGATGGCGTCGTAGAGCTTCTGGCCTCGCTCCAAATCCAGCTCGGGGTCGTGCTGGATCTCCATCAGCTTGCGCAGCGCGGGGATGGCCCACTCGTACTGCTGCTTGATGAAGTAGCGGTTGCCCAGCTTGTCGAGCGCCAGCGCGTAGGTGGCGCGGCTCTCGCTGAGCTTCTCGAAGTAGTTGAGCGCGCCCTTGGGGGGCTTCGCCTCCGTGTAGCTGTAGACGAGGTCGAGCAGCGCCTCGCGCTTCACGTTGAGCGCCTTCTTCACGTCCATGCCCGGCAGCGGGGCGCTGGCGGCCGCGGCCTCGAAGAAGGTCACCGCCTCCGCGTGCTTGGCCTGGTTGACGCGAATCCAGCCCATCTTGTAGCGGGCCAGGTCGTGCACCGGGGAGGGCGGGGCCTCGAGAATCGCCTGGTAGTGGCGCTCGGCTTCGACGAGGTCGGCCTTGTCGAAGAAGTGGTCTCCGAGAATCTGCTCCGACTCCAGCCGCAGCGGGCTGTTGGGGAACTTGCGCGTCAGGTCGCCGAGCGTCTTGAGCATCTCGTCGAACTGACCGAGCTCGCGCTGCTCGTGCGCCAGGTAGAACGTCACCTGGTCCCCGTCCTTGAAGTCCGGGTACTCGCGCAGCAGCCGGTAGTACATCTGCACGGCCTTCTGCTTCATCAGCCGCGTCTCGGGGGAGACGATGGCGCCCGAGGCTCCCTCTGGCCGCGACTCGGCCTGGAGGTAGTACACGTAGCGGCTCTTCTCCACGTACAGCTCGGCCAGCCGGAACTGGAGGTCCGGGAGGTACGGCGCGTTGCGGCTCTTGGAGATGAGCTTCTCCGTCTCGCCGATGGCGCGGTCCACCTTGAAGATGTCGCGCTTGAGCTTGGCGATGAACTCGTCGCGCTCCTTCGCCTTGGAGACAATCGGGTTGAGGCCAGGGCCCTCGCGGCCCGCGCCTCCGGGGGACGCCGCCAGCAGGGCAGCGGTAATCAGGCCGGTCAGGTGGCCGGTCATGGGGTCTCCTCGATGCAGCGGCTCTCGATGCTGACCCGGTACGACTTGAGCTCGTCGTTCCAGTATTCGCCGTCGAAGCGGAAGGCGACGCTGTCGGGCGTCAGGAGCTGCTCATCCTCGGGCGCCACGAGTTTCGCGCCCTTCTTCACGCGCTCGTACAGCTTCAATCCCACTTCGTATTCCATCAGTCGAACCTGCTCCGCGGCGCGCAGGAGCGTGTCCGCCTCCTGGCGCACGGCCTCCGCCAGTCGCGCGTCGTACACGCGCACGGCCTCGGCGCGGGACAAGTCGTACAGCTTCGTCAGGTGCGTGAAGAGCCGGTCGCCGAAGCTGCCGGCGTAGCGGCCCAGGCGCTCGCCCTCCAGGTCCAGCGTCTCCACGAAGCGCGAGGCGCGCTGGGTGCCACCGTGCGAGTTGGCCGCGCGGCGCAGGCGGATGTCCTGGGTGAGGTCGTCGCGGTTGTGCACCGCCTCCAGCGAGTCCGCGAACCTGCGCGTCAGCTCCTTCGCGGCGCGCTTGGCGGGCAGGTAGTGGCAGAGGTCGCGGTAGATGAGGGCGCGCAGCAGGTACTTGTCCGGCAGGAACTCGTCGCGGAACGACGGCGCGTCCAGGGTGGTGAGGATGCCCAGCGACGCGCGCAGCTCACCCAGCTTGTAGCGGGTCCACGCTTCTTCCAGGTAGAGGCTGGCGCGGCCCGGGTCCAGCTCCGGCAGCTTCACCAGGTTGTACGCCTCCAGCGCGCCCGGGTAGTCCAGGCGCTCGTAGCGCAGTCGGGCCACCGCGAGCGCCGCCTCGTTGCGCGCCTCGCGGGTGAGCTTCTCGTCCTTGGACAGGCCCAGGAAGTCGGCGATGAGCTCCTCGGAGGGCTCCTTCACCTGCTTGAGCCGGGTGACGAGCAGCGCGAACTTCGCGCGGCTGGCCTCGGCGCTCGTCTCCGACAGCTTGGCGAAGTGCGTGTTGGCCCAGCGCTCGTTGCCCACGCGCAGGTCCACGAGGCCCTGCTGGTAGTGCGCGTACGCGCCCGTGTCCTCGGGGAGGAAGCCCAGGTCCAACGCGCCGAAGACCTGCTCGTCGATCATCACGTCGTCGTGCGGCCGGTCCGTCAGCTCCTTCAGCGTGTCGAGCGCGCGAGGGATGACGTTCGGGTTGGAGCGCTCACGGGCGATGCGCGCCAGGTACGACGCACCCGCGTGTGTCAGCCCCAGGTCGATGAGGCTCCGGGCGAGGAAGTACTGCGCCCAGGCGTAGTTGTCGTCCGTCTTGGGCGCGGCCTGGAGCCAGGCGTAGAGGGGCCCGGCGGCGGCGCGCGGCTTGCCGTCGAAGTAGTCCTTCAACGCCTGGTCGAAGACGCCCGGGTCCACCTTCTGCGGGACGGGCGGCGGCGCCTCGGCGGCGGCCTGCGGCTTCTTGTCGGTGGCGGGAGCCGTCGCGGCGGGCGTGCCCTCGGTGCCGGTTGCCGGCGC
Organism: Myxococcus eversor; assembly: GCF_010894455.1. Lineage (GTDB taxonomy): Bacteria > Myxococcota > Myxococcia > Myxococcales > Myxococcaceae > Myxococcus > Myxococcus eversor. Next base: position 308,971 of record NZ_JAAIXY010000009.1, read on the forward strand.
ACCGGCCTCGGCGCCGGGCGTGGCCGGTGTGCCCTGCGTGGGCTTCGCGCCGGACGCGGCGGGCGCACCTTGCGCGGGCTTCGCGCCGGGCGCGGCGGCGGGCGTACCCGGAGCGGGCTTGGACGCGGCGGCGGGCGTGGCCTTCGCGCCAGAGGGCGGCGGTGGCATGGGCAGCGAGCCACCGCCAGACTGGGCGGGGGCCCTCGCTGGAGACACGACGAGCGCGGCGCTGGCGAGCGCGGCGATGAGTGAGCGAGAGGTCATTCCGTGGCGCCGAAGTTGAACGCGGTACCGAGCTGGACCACGGGGACGTTGATGATGCGCGAGGCCCCCGCGAACACGACGTTGTTCGTCACGTCGAGGCGGAAGGACAGCGTCTTGCCGGAGAACATGCGCACGCCCAGGCCCAGGTTGATGGCGGGGCGGAAGCCGTCCTGGCGATCAATCTTCACCACCGTGCCGCCGCCGATCAGGAACGCCTCGAAGTGCAGCACGGAGCTGTTGAGCACCGCCGTCTTGCCGTAGAGCGGGCTCCACACGAGGTCCGAGCCCACCATCCACTGCACCTGGTCCTCGAACGCGGAGGCGGTGGGGGCCACGTCGAAGTCGCGCTCCAACTGACGGCGCAGCGACGTCTGGATGTTGTAGCTGTAGGTGCCCCGGCCCACCTGCCACGCGAAGGTGTCGCTGAAGTGGTACGTGTACGAGACGCTTCCGGTGAGGCCCTTGTAGAAGGCGTCGGCCGGCAGCACGCCGACCCCGAGGTACAGCTCGTGATTCATCCGGTACTGCCGCTCCTGGATGGCGGAGACGGCGCCGGGATTCTCGAGCGCCTCGGCCTGTGCGCGGGCAAGGCCGGGCGCCAGGAACAAGAGGATGAGCAGGGCGTATCGCACGGTGGGGGCTTCCTGGCGGATGAGCGGAACGAAACGCGGGAGGGGAGAGCCCGCGTCAGTAGCCGACGGAGTTGAAGAGGAACGGGTAGGTGATGATGACCACGCCGCCCTTGGGAGCGGGGAAGGTCCAGGACTTCAGATTGGTGAGGATGCACGCCTCGACGGAGGCATTGCGCAGCGTGGAGGACTTCGTCTTCGCCGCGGCCACGCGGCCGTTGGCGCCGATGGTCCACTCCAGCACCACCTTGCCGGCGAGGCCCGGGTCCTTGAGCAGCGCGCGCTCGTAGCAGCCGTGCACTTCGTTCAGGTGGCTGTTGATGACGCGGGCCACGGCCTCGCGGTCCACGGTGCCCTGGGTGGAGGCGATGCTGCGCGCGGTGGCGCGCGTGACGGTGCCGCCGACCTTCCCCTTGCCCACCGAGCCCACGCCCAGCGCGCCGATGCCGCCGCCGCCCTTGCCGCGCAACAGCTCCGCGCCCAGCGTCGCGCCGCCGCCCTTGCCGCCGCCGCCCAGGCCGAACGTGCCCAGGCCCGCGTTGGCGATGGGCGCCTTCCCGATGAGGCCCGACAGCTTGTAGTTGGAGTTCTTCACGTTCTTGCTGCCCGGGCCGCTGCCCAGCTTGTCCACGGCGGCGAGCAGGTCATTCGTGGCGGGCCCCGCGGCGGACAGCTTGGCCAGCGCCTTGAGCGCCTTGTTCTCCGCGGCCACGGGCTTGGCGGGCTGCTGCTGCTGCACGGGCGCGGCCTTCTCCACCGGCTTGGGAGGCGCCTTCTCGGCGATCTTCTCCTTGGGCGGCGCCTTCTTCTTGATGGCCTCCAGCTTCTGCTTCGCCTCTTCCTTCTTCTTCGGCTCGGGGGCGATGAGGCGCAGCGCGACGGGCGGCAGGTTCTTCTGCGTGAAGTCCGCCGTCTCCGGCGTCGCGGGCTTGAGCACGATGAACGCGGCCATGACCGCCGCGAAGAGGACGAAGGTCGACAGCGCCAGCCAGGGCAGGCCCTTGAGCGGGTTGATGAACACGCGCGCGGGGATGGGCGCGGCGTAGGCCACCAGCGACATCTGGCCCTGCGTCAGCCGGGCGCCCACGCCCTCGCGCAGGGTGATGAAGCGGCGACTGCCATCGGACTCCAGCGCGGCGCCGGTGACGGGCGTGAAGCGGCCGTCGGTGCCGCTCTTCTCCACCTCGGTGCCCGGAGGCACGAAGAGGCGGAAGGCGCCGTTGGCCGACTCGGCCAGCGTGAAGGGGCCGGTGCTCTCCGGCAGCGTGAAGCCCCACAGCGGCATCGCCTCCGGGAGGTCCAGCGAGGCCTTCACCGGCAGCTTCTTGTCCGGCTTGAAGCGGCGCGCGTCGCGGCGGACGGTGCCCCAGTACAGCTCCAGGTAGAGCTGGGGGGCGCCCTTGCCCGGGTCCAGGCGGGGCGCGTGCGTGGGCCGCGACACCGTGGCGCGAGCCTCCTGGAGCAGCGGCCCCTGCGGCTCGGGCAGCGCGTCCAACGCGACGTCCGCGAGCAGGTCATCCGCCAGCAGCATGCCGGTGTTGACGGCCTGCGGCGGCTCCTGCGTCACCCGGCGGCGCACGGACGGCACGGTGCCGGCGGGCACGGGCTGGGGGGCCTGCATCGGCACGGGCTGGGGCGCGGCGGCCACGTGGGCCTGGGCGTTGATGGAGGCCTGCGGCGCGTGGGTGACGGGCGCCGGCAGGGGCACCATCGCGGGCGCGGCGGACTGCTGCGGGAAGCTGGCCTGCGTCGCCGCGTGCGCGGGGTGATGCTGCGGCGACGGCACGGCGCGAATCGCGGGCACGGTGGTGGCCAGCGGCTGCGCGGGCGAAGCGTTGGGGCGCAACTGGCGCACGGGCGCGCCCTGCTGCTGCGCGGGGGCCATGGGCTGCGGCGGCGCGGGCTGCGGCGTGCCGAACAGCGCGGCCACTTCTGGCGGCGGCTGCGGCTTGGCCTCCTGCGGCTTCTGGGCGAGCACGCGCGTCTTCAGGACGAACGGGCCGCACAGCACCTCGTCCACCGAGCGGATCTCACACGCGGTGACGCGGTGGCCGTTGACGAACAGGCCCGTGGTGGTGCCCGCGTCCTGGATGGCCGCGCGGCCATTCTGGAAGTAGAGCAACGCGTGGCGCGGCTCCACGGCCGGGTCTTCCAGCCTCAGGTCCGAGGACGGGTCCGAACCGAGCGCATACGTGCCGGGGACGAAGACTTCCGTCCCAACGAGGAGTCCGTCGCGGAGGATGACGACTTGCAGGACGCTGGGCTGGCCGCTCAACGGTGACGCTCCCTTCAAGGGCTGGTGGGCGGTGCTGCCCTACTGGTCGTACACCGTGGCGAGCGTTTCGGCGCGGAAGCTGTCGCGCTCGCGGATCATCGACCGCGTCTTCAGCTCCTTGCGGTCATAGAGATAGACGGCGCCCGACTTGTTCGTCTGGCCCTGGATGAGCCGGTCGTCGAAGTCGATGCGGGACGGGCCGCGCTGCGGCGGCGCCGAGGAAGCGGTGGCGTCCGACTCGCCCGTCACCGGGTCCGTCACGGGCGCGCCCTTGGTTTCAATCTTGGGCGGAGTCTTGGAGCTGGCCTTCTTGCCAGCCTTCGCCTTCGCCGATTTCGCGGAACGGCCGCGGCCTTGGGCCCAGGCGTCGCTCGGGATGAACAGCGTACCGATGCCGAGGAGCTGGGCGACGGCCATGCAGAGGAGGAAGCGTCGCATCATCAACAGGTTAAGCGATGCGTGTATGGACCTGTCAACGCACACTCCAGGGCTGTTCGTGAGACGTGGGTCAACAGGTGTGGGGGGCACTCCACCCCATGTGGGGCGCGTTCTCCACGACAGCACTTGCTCGTTGCCGGCCGAACGGAAAGATGTCGTGCCGCTCCGTGTCTGAAGTCGGTGCCCAACCGGGCAAGCACCAGGAGAATCGTCGTGGCCTCGCGCCGGAGGTGGGAGGATGCTCCTCGCGAAAGGCACCGGGACACGATTGACGAGCGCGGCGCGAAGAGGGGCAGTGCTGGCGGTGGGCGTGGTGCTGTGGAGCGCCGCGGGGGTCGTGGGCTATCGCCTGAGCACGCGCGGCGAGCGGGCCTCCTCGCCGAACGCCGCTGCGTCGGCCTCCTCGGGAACCGCGCCCAGGCTGGAGGCGGTAGGGCCCCGGCTCACCAGCAATGAGACCTCGCAGCCCCTGTCCGTCCATGGCGCGCGGCTGGTAGCGGGATTGCGTCTGTCACTCGGTCCACCCCTGTCACGCGAGCTGCCGTTGACGGTGGTGGATTCGAGCCATGCCTTCACCCGGCTGCCCTCGGACGTGACGCTGCCGGAGGACATGCCCCAGGCGCTGGTGGAGGCCCGGCTGGTGTCGGGCGGGGGGGCTCCCGGCGAAGGGACTCTCCTCGAAGGGAGCGCCTGGCTCACCATCGTGAATGACCGTGCCTTCCCCGACCTGACGGGGATGGTGGCGTCGCCGGATGGGCGCACGCTGTTCATCGTCTCGCCGCCCACGGACACGGTGTACTCGCTGGATGTAGGCACGGGCCGCGTGGAGCGGCTCGCCGTGGGGGACGGGCCCTCCGCGCTGGCCACGTGGAAGGATGCTCGCGGCCAGTCCTTCCTGGGCGTCGTCCACCGCTACCAGCCGGAGCTGCGGGTGTTCGCGCTGGACTCCGCGAGCGAGCCGCGGGTGCTGCCCGCGCCCCTGGGCGCCTCCGGGCTGGAGGTGGACGGCGCGAAGGGCGTGGCCTTCGTCGCGGAGCAGGTGAGGGACACCGTGCGGGCCCTGTCGCTCGAGGACGGTCGCGAAAAGTGGGCCGTGCCGGTGGACCCCAATCCGCGCGCGCTCGCCCGGTGGAAGGACGTGCTCGCGGTGGGCAGCCTCCAGACGGGGCAGTTGGAGCTGCTGCGTCAGAAGGACGGCTCGCGCGTCTTCACGGTGGTGCCCGGGCCGGGCGTGGCCATCGTCGGAGGCAACACCGAGCGCTTCCGCGCCCAGGTGATGGGAGGCAAGGCGCCGCGCACGGTCATCGCGAGCGAGAAGCTGGGCCGCCTCTTCATGGCGAGCCTGGGCCCCAATGTCGGGCCCAACCCGCAGCGCATGGAGGTGAGCAACAACAGCGGCGTGGCCGTCATCGACCCGGCGCGTGGCGACTATGTGAGACACCGGGGCTTCGGCGCGGGCGTGACGGAGGGGCTGGCGCTCGACGAGGCCACCGGGCTGCTCTACGCGGCGGATGTAGGAATCGGCTGGGTGCGGGTGATTGACGCCCGGGCGCTCATCTCCGGCGACGACACGGTGGCGCGCGGCGCCGTCCTCCAGAAGATTTCGCTGATGCCTCCGGAAGGGACGCCGCGCATCCGCCCGGCGGAGGATTTCGCGACGAAGGGACGTGCGGGCGAGGAGCTGCACTCGGGGCCGCGCTCGCTGGTGCTCTCGCCCGACGGCGCCACCCTCTATGTCCTCAACCGCTTCACCCACGAGGTGGCGGTGGTGGACGTGCGCGACGCGGGCAGGAAACGGCCGCTGGCGGTGACGCGGCGGCTGCCAATCGTCGAGTCGCGCGCGCAGGCCAAGCGCCGGCTGGGACAGGTCCTCTATTACGCGGACCTGGGCCGCACGGGCATCACCTGCGATGGGTGTCACATCGAGGGGCACACCGGCGGCGTCTTCTATGAAAAGACGAAGCCCAACCGCATCTACCGCTCACCGACGGTGCTGGGCAGCCGCGACACGCCGCCCTTCTTCACGCCCGCCAGCCAGCACAGCCTGGCTGAGACGGCGAGCTTCGTGGGCGCGCGAAACCGCTTCCACAATCCGGACCCCTCTCCTTCAGAGGTGGAGGCGCTCACCCTCTATACGTCGCTGATGGCGACCCCACCCAACCCGTACCGGGGCGAGGACGGCGCGCCGCTGGAGACGGTGACGCTCCCGGATGGACACGTGGGGCGTCCGGCTCGCGGGCGCGCGCTGTTCGAGGGACGCGGCGGGTGCCTCGCGTGCCATCCCGCGCCGCTCTACACGCTGGACCAGGACCCCGCGACGCGAGGCCAGTACCTGGATGTGGGCACTCCCGTGGCGCTGCCGCTGCGCATCGAGCTCCAGGATTTGATGGTGGGCGCGGCGCCGCCTTCGCTGGTGGGCACGTGGGACATGTGGCCGTTGCTCACGAGCGCCACCGCGGGCTACGCGGTGAAGGATGGCCGGCTGGTGGTGGACACGCGCTTCCCCTTGAGGACCGTGCTGGATACGGCCGGACCCGCGCACGGTGATGCTCGCGCCTTCAGCGCGGAGGAGCGGGACGACGTGCTCGCCTTCCTGCTCACATTGTGAGCGCGCGCCGGAACTCCGCGCGTCCGGCTTTCCGTGGCGGGGCGAAATTACGGCCCGCGGTGTGTGCAAGCATCTGAAGAATTCGACGCGGACGCCGCTGTCACTTGCGTTGTCGTGGGGGGCTGCGGTCTACAATCCATCCGATGCGCCCCCTTCCGCGCTCCGCGTGGCCGCTGCTCCCCATCTTGCTCCTGTCCTGCTCCGACGCGGGCCTCTATGCCATCGACGGGCGTGGGGCCAACCGTGGTGACCGCGCCAACTTCTCCGGCACCGTCTGTGTCCCGCTCGCGGGCGGCGACGCGTTTCCCACCAAGGTCCTCTTCGCGCTGCAGGGCGGCGAGGGCGTGGAGACGGAAATCGTGGGCTACGCCACGGATGGCCTGTCCACGCTCTCCAGTCGCTTCTCCGGCCCGTTCGTGAAGTTCGGCCTCGTCGCCTACCACTCGGTGGCCACCGGAATCCTCGGCGGCTTCTCCGACGCGGCGGACTTCCAGGCCGCGCTGCCGCGCTTCGCCACCTATCAAGAGACGGGGCCCATCAGCGTCCGCTCCTCGCTGCGGCTGGCGAAGACGCTCCTGTCCGGCGACATGCAGACGGCGTGTCGCGGCGAGGTGGCCCGCACGCGCTACATGGTGGTCGTCGTGGTACGCAGCCAGGATACGAGCTGCTCCAACCCGGCCTTCAACATCGGCCTGGACGCGGCCTGCAACGCGCTGACGGACAAGATCGCCTGCAGCGAGTGCGAGCTCATCGCCGTCACCGGCGAAATCAAGGCGCTGGCCCAGCAGTACGGCGCGGGCGAGGTGGTGGTGCAGCCCATCTATGTCCGTGGCGCCGTGGCGGACCCCTCCACGCGCGCGCATGTCGCGGCCATCGCCCATGCCGGCGGCACCCAGGTCATCGAGACGGACGCGGTGGGGTTGTCCCCCACGCTCAGCGGGCTGAGGTACTCGGCGCGCACGAACACCCTCAAGCTCAAGCGCTTCCTCGCCTTCAACCGCAACGTGGTGGTGCGCGCCGGCCAGCTGCTCGTCGACAGCGACGGTGACGGCCTTCCCGACGTGGACGAGGACGCGCTCGGCACGGACCCGTTGCTGCTCGACACGGACCAGGACGGGCTGATGGATGGCATCGAGGTCCGGGTGGGGTTGGATCCACTCGTCCCCGACGTCATCAACGGCTGCAGCATCTCCCTGGACGAGGACGGCGACCGGCTCAACACCTGCGAGGAGCGCGTGCTGGGCACCAACCCCTGTATCGGCGACACCGACGGCGACACCATCCCGGACCTGGTGGAGGCGCTGTCCCAGTTGAACCCGCTGGTGCCGGAGGACCTGCTCGACTCGGACCGCGACGGGCTGACCAACATCGCGGAGATTGAGGCCCACGGCGATCCGCTCAGCGCCGACCTCGACTTCCACCGCGAGCGCGGCTACGGCTACGACCTGGTGGAGACGGACCCCACCATTGACGGCCGCACCTGCTACGCGACGCGCGTGGAGAACGTCTCCCTCGTCGCGACGCGCGAGCGGCCCCACCCGCTCATCCCGGGCGAGGTCATCCCCGCGGGTACCAACGAAATCTACCTCTACCTCCAGGCCGGCCGGGACAATGACCCGCGCGGCGCCGGCATCGGCTCGCTGCTCATCCAGCCCATCCAGTACGACAAGGACGAGGGACGCACCCCCTCCGGCATCCTTCCCCTCGACCCCGAGGCCTTCATCCTCGGAACGTGATCCACCCGTAAGTGGGGGGTCTGCCCCTCGCTTGGACTGGGGCGTTCCCCCCACACCCCCGGTCCTCACCCTGATGCGCCGTGCACAAATGCCTGAAACCACTGGAGTTCGCTTCGGGCAAAGGTGCGGATCGTCTCTTGCTAATGGCCCGGGGCTGAAAGGAGTCACCATGTCACTCGTTCGTCTTGCTCCCGCGCTGCTGCTCGGAGCTTTCCTGGTCGTGAACCCCAGCACCGCTCAGGCGCAGTCCAACGACAACCCGGACAACCCGGAATGCCTCGGCGATAGCTGCGGCCGCCCTCAGGAGGAGGGAGGAGGTTGTGGTTGTGGTTGCGGAGGCTCCGTGTGGGTGAACTACACGGATGACGGCGACACGCTGGCCTACACGGACGACGCGGACGGCGACGGCCGCGCGGACGACCGCGACAACTGCCCGTTCGCGTCCAACCGCGACCAGACGGACAGTGACGGCGACGGTGTCGGCAACGTCTGTGACAACTGCTCGGGGCTCTCCAACTTCCAGCAGCGCGACGCGGACGGCGACGGCGTGGGCGACGACTGCGACCCGGACCAGGACAACGACGGCGTGGCCAACGCGGCCGACAACTGCCCGCTGATTCCGAACCGGGACCAGTCCAACCTGGACAGCGACGCGCTCGGCGACGTGTGTGACCCCGACGACGACAACGACGGCGTGCCGGACGGCGCGGACAACTGCCCCCGTCTGGCCAACCCGGACCAGGTGATGCCGGCGGATGGCAGCCAGTGCCGCGTGGACGCGGACGGCGACAACATCTCCGACAACGGTGACAACTGCCCCGGCATCGCCAACCCGGACCAGTCCGACAAGGACAACGACGGCCTGGGCGACGCGTGCGACGCGGACATCGACGACGACAGCATCCTGAACGAGGCCGACAACTGCCGTGACGTGGCCAACCGCGACCAGGCGGACGACGACCGCGACGGCCTGGGCGATGCGTGCGACAGCCTCTACTGCCTCGTGGTGGACCCGACCCAGAAGGACAAGTGCCTGGACCCGAAGTCGCCCTTCACGGTCAGCGCCGGTGGCACCATGCGCCTGGAGAAGTCGGGCGACACGCTGCGTCCGCCGCTGTTCGCCAACCGCAACGGCGCGGCCATGGAGTACCGCTGGACGGTGACCAGGCGCCCCGACGGCTCCAACGCCGTGGTGGAGAATCCCCAGGGCGCGGTGACGCTCAGCCGCAACTGGCAGTACACCTACGTGGACGGCAGCGTCCCCAACTTCGTGCCGGACACCGAGGGCACGTACGAGCTGACCGTGGAGGCCCGCCTGGCCTTCGCCGACCGCGTCTTCCCGGACAGCCGCGTCGCCACCTCCACCCTCGTGCTGACGGTGGGCAAGGGTGATGACGAGGGTTCCAACTGCAGCTCCGTGCCCGCGGGCTTCAGCGCCACGGCCCTTGGCGCCGCGCTGCTGGGCGTGCTGATGCGCCGTCGTCGCCGCGAGCAGTAAATCCCGCTGTCTGTGTTGCCAGGAGGTCGTTCCCCTATGCGCCGCCTTCTTCGTTACCCGCTGTTCGCGGCGGGCCTCCTGGCCACGGGACTGTTGTCCTGTACCGACTCGATGCTCGAGCCTCGAACGGAACTGCAGAACCACGTCGATGACCGGGTGATGCTCCAGGGGCGCGTCTGCACGCGCCCGCCCAACCCCGCCGGCTTCCCCGTGAAGGTGGTGGTGGTGCTCGACGAGTCGGGCAGCATGTGCATCTCCGACCCGCCCGGCGCGCAGCTGGACAGCGGCTTCTGCCAGCAGGCCGCGGTCCAGGCCATCATCCCTCCCGGCGTCACCGAGCCCGCGCGCGTGCGCGCCCTCAAGCGCCTGGTCGCGCAGTTCCGGCAGGTCAACGCCGCGGGCGGCAACGTGCAGGTGTCCGTCGCCCCCTTCGAGACGAACGTCCGCAACGTCTGGCCCCCCGCCACGACGGGTGACCGCTTCGCCCGGCCGGACACCAACATCGACACCTATATCGACGGCCTGCAGAGCCAGCTGGGCAAGGGCACCGACTACCAGGGCGCCCTGTCGTACGCCTACAGCCTCATCGCCAGCGACATCAACGCCGTCTCGCTGTCCAACCCGGAAGTGCTGCCGCGCACCCGCTACGTCGTGGTCTTCCTCACCGACGGCACGCCGTATCCGCGCTGCTCCGCCACCGACAACCTCAGCGTCTACGCCAACCCGGACAACCCGGACCTGACGTGGGCGGACTCCATCGTGAGCTTCTGCAACGCGACGAACACGACGGACCAGATTGACGGCTTCGAGATTGGGACGGACCGCAACCAGAACTACCAGCTCTTCAGCTACGTGCGCCGGCTGATGGAGCTGAAGGACCAGTACAACGTGGGTGACGTGCGCATGCACACGGTGTTGCTCTTCAACCAGGAGGCCGTGCGCGCGTGTGGCCCCATCTGCCAGGAAATCTATGGCATCTACCCGGGCGTGCCGCAGGCCGAGTACCCGGCGGCGGCGAAGAAGATCGCCTCCTGGCTGCTGACGCGCTTCGCGGAGATGGGCAACGGCGTGTACCAGGAGTTCAACGACACCGCCGAAATCTCCAACCTGGGCCTGGGCGCGCTGGACTACTCGTCCTTCGCGTCGCGCAACGTGATGAAGACGCTGCTGGTGGAGCCGCTCAGCTCCGGACCGGGGCTGGACTCGCGGGTGGTGGACAGCGACGGCGACGGCGTGCCGGACGACATCGACAACTCCTTCACGCTGAAGACCAACCCGTTCAACGCCGACAGCGACCGGGATTGCCTGAGCGACGGCTTCGAGCATCGCCGCGAGGACCAGGGCTTCAAGCCGGCCAACGATTTGGACGCGCGCGGGTGCAACCCGGACTCTCCCTTGACGCCGCGTTGCACGTGCCGCGACACGGACGGAGATGGCCTGTCGCAGTTCGCGGAAGGGTACCTGCGCACGCGGGAGACCATCGTCGACAGTGATGGCGACGGCATCCCCGACAGCATCGAGGCGCGCTGGGGCCTCAACCCGCTGGAGCCCAGCGTGGCGGGCCTGGACACGGATGGTGACGGCCTGCCGGACGAGGTGGAGCTGCGCGCGGGCACGGACCCCACGCGGCGGGACAGGTCCTTCTTCGAGAAGAACGGCTTCCAGTATGAGACGCGCATCGCGGAGGTGCTGCCCAACGGCAGCATCTGCTACGACTACACCGTCACCAACCTCCAGATGGTGACGACGCCGGACCGCGTGGGGGCGAAGCAGGGCTTCAACCTCTTCAAGCTGTGGTTCGCGGAGGCGCCGGAGAGCGGCGTGGCCACCGACTACGGTGTGTGGCGCTCGGCCTGTGCCTGGTCCCAGTACGCGCCGCCGAGCATCCGCGTCCCGGTGGGCCCGGAGCTGACGCTGACGAACGACAACTTCATGGTGCCCACGGAGATGGGCAACCCCTGGGAGAACCAGGGTCGATGCGTGGGCTCGCCGCCCGCGGGCCAGCAGGGAGGATTCACCCCGTGAGTGTGGCTGGACGTGTCCTGGCGGGCCTGCTCGTCGCCCTCGTGCTGGTGGTGGCCTGCTCCGATTCGTATCTGTATGACCCGCGCCGGGACGTGGAAGTCCCCGTGGACCGGGCCATCTCGTTGCAGGGCCGCTTCTGCACCGTCGGCTCCAACGAGGTGGTGCGCCCCATCAAGCTCATCATCGCCATGGACGCCTCGCAGTCCATGCGCGTGAGCGACCCGGACGGCACGCGCGCCACCGCGCTGGTGGACCTCATCCAGAACCTGCCGAGAGACCCGGAGGTCTACCTGGCGGTGGTGCTCTTCGCCGGCAGCACCACGGCGTTCCTCACCCAGGCGCCGGGCAACCCGCCGGAGGATGGCTTCGTGCAGGTGTCCTCCATGGACGACGCCCGGCTGCGCCAGCTCACCGAGCAACTGCTCACCTTCCGCAACCCGGACAACTCCCCGAACCGGGACTCGACGGACTTCGTCAAGCCGCTGTCGGACATCTACTCGCTCATCAACACGGACATCGCGCGCAGCCGGCTGGAGCCGGGCGGGCAGCAGGCGCTGGCGCAGGCGCGCTACTCGCTCGTGTTCCTGTCGGACGGCCGTCCCACCACGGACCAGGACGACGAGCTGCTCCAGGGTGACGCGGTGGTGCGCATCCGGCAGCTCCGGGACCTGGTGGAGGACGTTCGCGTCAACACCGTGCACGTCTTCAACCCCACGCAGCCGGTGTCGTCGGTGTGTGACCTGTCCGGAGACGGCGGCTGCCCGCTGCTCATCATCAACCAGAACGCGGACCGGCTGGAGAAGATGGCCGCGCTGGGCGGTGGCAACTTCCGCGACTTCCGCAACAACGAGCCCATCAACTTCCTGGACTTCTCCTTCGGGCAGGTGCGGCGCACGTTCATCGTGAAGGAGGTCATCGCGACCAACTTCTCCGCGCCGCCGGGCAGCCCGCTGGACGAGGCGGACACGGACGGGGACGGCCTGTCTGATGCGCGCGAGGCCGAGGTGGGGACCAACCCCAACCTGATGGACACCGATGGTGACGGCTTCAGCGACGGCGTGGAGGTCTACTTCCGCGACCGCGGCGTGGACTTCGACCCGACGCAGGTGGCGGACCCGGACGGTGGCGGCCTGGACAAGGGCTGTCCTCCGCTCCTGCGCGCCTCGGACAGCGACTGTGACGGACTCCTGGACTGCGACGAGCAGTTCATCGGCACCAACGCGACGCTGGCGGACAGCGACCGCGACGGCGTGCCGGACGGAATCGAGTGGCGCGGCGGCACGCAGGGCGCGAGCAACGACCTGGACGAGGACCCGGACAACGACGGGCTGACCAGCCGCCAGGAGCTGCGCCTGCACACCCGCCCGCTGGAGGTGGACACCGCGAACCTCGCGGCGGAGGGCTACCGGTACGCCTTCGAGGCGGACGGCCCTCCGGATGAGCTGGGCCGGCAGTGCTACACGCTGCGCGTGGACAACGTGCTGCTGGCGCCCACCATCGCCGCCGCGGATGACGCGGGCATCGTCACGCGCGGCGCGGGCTTCAACAACGTGGCGTTGTCCGTGGCGATGGTGCCCGCGGACGACCCGACCGCGCGCACCCTGGTGCGCACCTTCCGCGTGGACACCGTGCGCTACCCGGTGGGCGGCATCAAGTCCCCCTCCGACGGCATCATCCGCGTAGCCCCCGAGGACTTCGTCGACGGCTGCCCCGGCCGCGCCGACGTCTCGCTTCCGACGCCGTGAGAATCGACGCTCCCATGAAGACCCAAGTCCGACTGTTGTCGCTCGCGCTGCTCGCCCTCGCCGCCTGCTCCTCCGGGGGCGATGACAAGGATGACGCGGGCACGCCCCAGGTGCAGGACCTCTGCAACAGCCGGGAAGAGGCGCTGACGCTGGCCGAGTGCGAGCTGAAGCCCGGCGTCCCGCTGGAGCGCCTGCTCGTCAAGGAAGGCGCGACGCGCGAGGGCGACCAGGACTGGTACCGCATCGTCCTGCCCGCCAACACCAGCGCGCGCACGTTGCTCAACCTGAACGGCCTCTACGTGGCCTCCAGCACCGCGGTGCAGCTGTCCATCAGCGTGCTGGGGCCGCTGCCTGACGGGACGGAAGGCTCGCTGGCGAAGAAGGACGACAAGCACGGCCAGGGCGCGCCGAAGCCGGTGGACATGGTGGTGCCGCTGCGCGATGACCTGAAGGGCAAGACGCTGCTGGTGCTGGTGCAGGACGCGCCGGACGTCGTCTCCCAGCCCAAGTTCGATGCGCGCAACCCCTACCGGCTGACGCTGCAAATCACCGAGAACCCGGACACGCACGAGCCCAACGACGCCATCACCGCCGCCACGCCGCTGCCGCTGGTGGCGCAGGGCGCGGGCGTGCAGGTGGGGACGGTGTCGGGCTTCCTGGCGACGGACAACGACGTGGACCGCTACACCTTCGACCTGCCGACGGGGAAGGTGGCGTACGTGAGCGTGACGGCGCCGGACCTGGGCTTCGTGCCCAACTGGCGGCTGTCGTACCAGCTCTTGCGCCCCGGTTTCCTCACCAAGGAGGAGAAGGAGGACGAGGGCGAGGTGCGTCCGCAGGTGCGCCCGGGCGTGCTGGCGACGGCGCGCAAGGTGAAGGCGGAGCACGCGGGCAAGTGGATGCTGGTGGTGCGCGGCTACCGGGGCATCAGCGACCGGGACACGTCGCAGGGGGACGTGCGCCAGGGGTATGACGTGGAGATCCGCGTGCTGGACGAGGCGGACGCCCAGGACCAGACGGCGCCTGGCAACGACAAGGTCGCGGACGCGCTGCTGCGAGACCTGGCCTCGCCGTCGCCCGCCTCGTCCACGGCTTTCTCCGGACGCATTGGCTACATCGGGGACCAGGACTGGTACGGCGTGCGCGTGCCGGCGTCCAACGTGCCCACGCGGCTGCACTACCGCATGGCGCCGCTGGCCACCGGAGGCCGCTTCCCTCCGCTGCCCGACACGCCGGACCGCCAGGTGCTCGTGTTCACCCTGGTGTCGAAGGGTGCGAACCTGGATGAGTGGCGGACCTCGTGCACCAACGACGCGACGGCGTGCCCCAAGGGCTACGGAGAGAATCCGGACATCGTCGCGCTGGTGCAGGGCTATTGCCAGCGCACGGACTTGCCGGCGCCCATGTGTCTTCACTCGCTGCGCGAGGAGACGGCGAACAACCCGCGTTTCACCAACCTGAGCAACTTCGAGGGCGTCATCCCGGTGCCCCCGCACGCGGGCATCGCGACTTACTACTTCAACGTCCAGGACGACGGCACCAACTGGGCGGATGACAAGGACTACCGGCTGGACGTGACCTGGGAGGCGGAGGACGCGGACGAGGTCAGCCGCTTTGGTGGGACGTCGACGGAGTCGCCCGTCTCCAAGCCCCTGGCCTCCACCTCGGCCTACCCGTCGCCTCCGGACACGGCGGAGTACACCGTCACCGGCCGGCTGTCGCATGGCTACGGGCGGCTGCGCAACGGCGATGACCGCGTCAACGGCCGGGGTGTGCGCGGCCCCATGGACTACGACGCGGTGCCGTCGGACGTGGACTCCTACCTGTTCCAGCTCCCCTCCGTGCCGGCGCCGGAAGACCGCGCGTGGCTGGTGCAGTGGGAGGTGGCGAAGCAGCAGGACGGTGGCTCCGTGCACGGCCTCGCGCTGGACCTGACCTTCTGTGATGGCGACGCCGTCGCGGGCGCCGATGGAGGCACGGTGCCGGACAGCGGCATGGGCGAGGGGTGCGTGGCGGTGAGGGCGGGCAGCCGCAACCAGTCGCTGACGCTGGGCTACCGCTCGGACGCGCTGCGGGCTTGGCACACGCCGGCGAACGCCTCGGTGAGCAGCCTCCAGCCACTGTACACGCTGGAGGAGCGCCCTGGCTCCACCGTCGTCACCCTGGCGCCGTACGCGTGCGGCTGCCTGGAGCCGCGCTTCATCCGTGGCGGGAAGATGCGCGTGGAGGTGTCGGCGGCCGAGCGCACGTCCTACGAGCAGGTGGAGTACACCCTGCGCACCGGCTACGGCGACTATCCCCAGTCGTACACGCGGGATGGCGGCGTCGCGACGCAGTGCCCGGGGCTGGACGACGCGGGCACGCCGGACGGTGGAGTCGCGCCGCGCGGGGGCTGCGTCTTCACCCGTCAGCCCTGAGCAGTCGAGGCGAGCAGGTGGCCCGCGTGAGGCGCGGCCACCTGGGGTGGCTCGTGCGGGGAGACCCGGCTTGCAAGGGGCCGTCACCCGCTGTCTGGCTGGATGTGTGTGATTGCCCGCGAGACACGGCGGGCGGGCGAGCGGATGACACCCACCTGGGTGGGGTGGCGGGTGGTGCCCGTCACCCTCCACCCGAGGGAGCTTCAGGGCGCCGGAGGCGCGACACCCAGTCCGTTGAGGGCGATGACCTTTTCGGGAAGGTTCGCCGCGTTGGACTTGATGGTGAGTGTGCCCTGATACGCTTGGGCCTCGCGGGGCCTGAAGGTCACCTCGATGAAGAAGCGCTTCAATGCGAGGACCTGCATGGGCTGATTGGCCGGATGCTCGGCCCCCTCTTGGGAGACCTTCATCGTGAACACGGACGGTGCGTTGAGGGCGATGTCGGTGACTTCCAGCGTATCCTCGCCCATGTTCGTCACCATGACCGAGTTGAAGCCACTCGTTCCGACAAAGGTGCCAGAGTTGAACTCGCGGTCGAAAGACATCTCGTCGCGGTCCGAGATGAGCTGCGGGGCCTTGGGAAGTGGTTCGGCGCTCTCACCGCAGGCCGCGAATGAGAAGAAGAGAATGGGGAGCCACGGGGTGCGCAGTCGCATGGACGTTCACTCCTCGCTAGAGGGTCGAAGATGATGAATGTTGTAACAGTGTTCTGTCGTAAGGCCCAGAGCGCCGGTGCATTCCTGCTCATGTTGTCGTTGGTGGGCTGTGGCGACACGCGCGACGACTTCATTGGCCCGCGTGTGAAGGATGCCTGTGATGAGACGTGGCCCGTGTGTGGCAGCGTCGCCGGCTGCATCCTCGGGGCGGAAGGCTATGCGGAGGGTCGCTTCCCTGGTCGCAGCAAGTTCATCGTCCAGGTGCCGGAGGCGTCGCACGTCAAGGTGAGCTTCTACCTGGACGAGGTCACCGCCGCGGGCGAGGAGACGGTGGTCATCTTCCACGAGGAGGGGTGCCGGGCCCGCACGCGGCTGGCGGCGGACGGGCGCGCGGTGCTCGACTCGATGGAGAAGTTCAGCGTCTTCACGAAGGAGGCGGACGTCACCGGCGTGGGCGACCACCTCATCGAGTTCGAGTCCGACATGCAGGCGCGCTACGCCGTGAAGGTCGACGTGACGCCCCTGCGCAATCGCTAACCGCCGGAGGCGACGCCTTGCTTCAACGCGCGAACAAGGTGGCTGGCCACCCGGAAGCTGTTGGCGGCGATGGTGAGCGTGGAGGGCACGCTGCCGCCGGTGGGCATGAAGCTGCCGTCCACGACATAGAGGTTGGGCACCTCGTGCGCGCGGCAATTCCTGTCCAGCACGGACGTGGCGGCGTCGTCGCCGAAGCGGCAGGTGCCGTGCTGGAGGATGGTCGTCTCGCCGGAGGTGCTGGTGCGCTTGAGCTCGTCCGGCTCCAGGCGCAGGAGCACCTCCTCGCCGCGCTCGACGAGGAAGCGCGTGGCGACCAGGTCCGTGGGGTGGCGCTCCACGGTGATGGCGGCCACGGGGATGCCGTACTTGTCCTTCACGGAGCCCTCCACGCCGACGTAGCTGCCGGGCGTGGGGAGGAACTCCCCGTAGACCTCGAACTGGAGGATGCGCGAGTCGCGGTACGCCCGCATCCGGTCCTTCAGCGCCTTGCCGAAGACGGCGGAGGCGCCGCTGCCGGCCAGCCCCGTGGCGGCATGGATGGGATTGGGGTGCGTCCACATGAAGCCCAGCGTGCCGCCCTTGCGGAAGCCGAAGCGCTCGTCCGGCATCAGGTAGAAGTCCTGGATGCTGCGGTTGACGAAGGGGCCCGGGTCCTTGAGCCACGGCCGCTTCTCGGCCTGCTTCGACATCCGGAACGTCGCCTGCGACTCGCCGAAGGAGCTGAAGATGAGGTTCTTGCCCACCAGCCCGCTGCCGTTGGCCAGGCCGCTCGCGAAGCGGCTGGAGGTGGAGTTGAGCAGGAGCCGCGCGCTCTCCACCGCCGTGCACGACACGACGATGACCTTCGCCGGCTGCTCCTGGGTGACGCCGTCCGTGTCCACGTAGATGACGCTGCGCGCGCGTCCCTTCTTGTCCACCTCCACGGTGCGCGCCATGCAACCCGGCCGCAGCTGCACGTTTCCGGTGGCCACGGCGGCGGGGATGAGGCTGGCGTTCGTGCCGCTCTTGGCGCCCATCTCACAGCCGTAGCTGCCGCACAGCGCGCAGTACGCGCACGGTGCCCGGCCCTTGTAGGGACGGCTGATGATGCCGCGCGCGGTGGGCAGCGAGTGCCAGCCCATCACCTTGCACGCATTGTCGATTTCCCCCGCCACCGGGTGCACGTCCAGGGGCGGCAGCGGGTAGGGGCCACTTCTCGGCTCCGCGAAGGGGTGGGCCACGGCCTGTCCGGACACGCCCAGCTCCTGCTCGGCCTTGTCGTAGAAGGGGGCCAGCTCCTCGTAGGAGATGGGCCAGTCGGCAATCGTGCTGCCGGGCACCGCGCCCAGCGTGCTGCGCAGCCGGAAGTCCACCGGCTTGAGGCGGTAGAAGAAGCCGCTCATGTGCACGGTGCCACCGCCCACGCAGTTGGCCGTCCACGCCGCCGTGCTGCGCTCGTACTTGCCCTTGGCGCCCTTGCGCACCAGGTGCGGCTCCTCCCAGGGCAGCGGCATGAAGAAGTTGCGGCGGCTGTTGAGGATTTCGTCGTGGACGAAGTCCTGGGGGCGGTAGTGGGGGCCCTTCTCCAGCACGACGACCTTGAAGCCCGCGCGGCCCAGCTCCAGCGCCATGGGCGCGCCGCCCGCGCCGCTGCCGATGATGCAGATGTCGACCTGGGGCAGGCTCACTTGTGAACCCCGCACTCGCGCAGGCACTTCGGTCCGTCGTAGCCCTCGGGCGGCGCCATGGCGATGGTGCCCACGGCATCGAACCCCATCAGCCGCCAGCCCACCTTGCCCTTGTTGCCGCCGTAGGACGGGTCACCCAGGAAGCCCTCCAGCGTCAGCACGGTGAGCAGCTCCAGGAAGTGCGCCTCGCCGCTCCGGGGTGGACTGTCCTTGAAGAGCGTGAGCAGTTCGTCCTGCTCGGCGGGGGTGATGGCGGAGAAGCCCTTCTGGAACATGCGCTGCGAGCGGCGCTCCAGCGCGGCGAGCCCCTCCAGGAAGTCGTCGCGCATGGGCTGCATCTCCGGTGTCTGGAGGATGCGGTCGATGTAGACAGGCACGTCGGCGTCGAGCGCGCCGGGGTCCTCGTCGCGCGGGAGGATGCGCTCGGCGGCGGCGGCGACGACGGCCAGCTCGAACGAGGAGAAGGTGTGGGTCCGCTGCCCGCCGGGCGCGGTGCCCAGGGGGCCGGGGTCCACCGCGGGCTTGGGGGCTTCCTCGGAGGAGCGCTTGCAGGCCAGCGGTCCGAGCAGCACGACACCACCGCCCAGGAAGGTCAGCCGCCGGATGAAGGAGCGCCGCGACAGGCGCTGACGAGGGGGACGCGCACGGGGCATAGGTGCGCGAGCGTAACCCAGCGCGCGGCGCTTCGCCGCGTCGGGATGCATGGCTCGCCTGCTTCCTCGGGCGTGGTGGTGACGTAGGATGAAACGACGATGTGCAGGGCCGACAACGCAAGGAGACTGAAGATGAGACGGCATGTCTGGGCACTGGGATTGGCGCTGGCATTGGGATGCGGGAAGGATTCCAATCCGGACAATCCGGACGCGGGTCGCCCGGATGCCGGGCCGGGACCCACGGATTCGAGCTTCACGCGCTTGGAGGTGGACGCGGACCCGAGCGAGTTCAACCCCATCTCCAACATCGCCATGGCCATCGGTCCCGAGGACCGCATCGGCATGGCGTACTTCGTGAACAACGGGACGATGACGGGCAGCGTGGTGAACTACGACCTGCGCTACCGCGAGTTCAACGCGGGCGTGCTCGGGCCGGTGGAGAAGATTGTCACCGTGCAGCGCGTGTACGGCGTGTCGCTCGCCTTCGGTCCGGATGGACAGCCGGCGGTGACGTACCTGGGCGGTGACAGGGACGACTCCACGTTCTGGCTCCAGAGTGACCTGGCGGTCTCCTTCCGCTCGGCGGCGGGCGCGTGGACGCAGCGCGTGGTCGCCACGCGCTCCAACGCGGCGCCCATCGGCAACCCGCTGAGCGACGTGGGCTTCCTCATCGGGCTCAACCCGTCCATGGTCTTCTCCGGCAATCAGGCGCTCGTCGCGTATCGCGACGGACACAACGGCAACTTCGGTCGGCAGGACTGGGAGTCGGCGGACCTGGAGCTGGCGAGCGGCGGGCCCACGAGCTGGACGTTCCGCATGCTGGCCTCGTCGGGCGACACGAAGGCGGGCTACGGCGGCCACATCGGCCTCATCATGGCGGGCGCGCAGCCCGCGGTGGTGCATGACCAGGTGAAGGAAGGCGCGCAGGCGACGGGCGCGGGCATCGTCTTCCAGCGGCGCAACGCGGACGGCGCGGCCTGGACGCCGCCGGTGCAGGTGGCCACGGCGGAGAGCGTGGGCAACACGCAGTTGGGCCCGTCCATCGCGTACGACTCGACGGAGGGCTTCGGCATCGCCGTGCAGAACCGCGGCTCCTCCCGGGGCGACGTGTTGCAGTACTACGACTGCCCGAGCCCCAGCGCGACGAGCTGCGCGACGACGGGCGAGTGGTCGACGCCGGACCCGGTGTTCGGTCGGGGCACGGGCGGCTGGTATCCGTCGCTCGCGTTCGACCCGGTGAACCACGAGCCGCACATCGCCCACTACCTCTGCTCGTCGGAGACGGGCCGCAACGACACGAGCTGCAACCCGAACGAGGACCAGCTCCTCATCAGCGCGCGCATCGCCGGCAACTGGCGTGAGACGGTGGTGGACACCAACGGCGGCTGGTCGCCGAAGCTGGGCTTCCTCTCCACGGGCAAGCGCGTGGTGCTGTACCGCATCCCGGTGGCGGCGCTCACCAGGAAGGGCGTGCTGACGCTCGCGGTGGAGCAATGAGAAATGCGGTCCGCGCCCTGGCGGCGCTGACACTGGCGGGCTTCGCCTCCGGCGCCGGAATGGTGGCGTGCAGCCGTCCGGACAACTCGCTGTCCGGCAGCGTGTCGGAGCTCTTCCCGCTGGAGGTGTCGCGCGTGGAGATTCTCCGCAACGCGGAGGCGCTCCAGGTGAGCTACTTCCGCAACAACGACCTGGACGTGGACCTGGTGGTGCGGCTCACCGTGTCCACGGAAGGGTTGGAGCTGCGGCCGGGCGCGAAAATCAACCTGGCGGGCAACACGCCCTCCGGGCTGGCGCGCGCCACGGTGGTGCACCTCAACGCGGGCGAGCCGTCGCGCGTCTTCGCGCCGGTGGAGAAGGGGGACTTGCAACTGGAGTCCGGAGGCAACCCCGGCGAGCAGACGCGCGGGGACTTCTCCATGTCCTTCAAGAAGGGCGACGGCTACGGCGCCGGTCGCAGCCTGGAGGGCACGTTCTCCTCCGAGGCGCTGGATGCGGGCTTCGGCCCGGAAGAGGGTGAGCCGCTCGACGGTAGCGTCGTCGTCCCGTAGCGCGAGTGTCCCCGGGGTGACGCCTGGAGTTTCGGGCGTCACCACGCTGGCTTCGAAGCGCGAGCCGCCACGAAGGAGGGACACAGCCCTCCTCCGTGTGGAGCAAGGCCTACGGCACCGCGCAGGTGTTGAACGCCAGCCCTCGCGACACGGTGGCCTGGGCCACGGTGTGCCGGGCGAGCGCCGTCGTGCCACCTTCCTCGTAGATGCGCCGCGCGAGCGCCACGGCCTCCGAGCCGTGGACCGTCAGCGTGGTGCCCGTCGCGTCCGTCACCGCCACCGCGCCGTCCGCGGCGCCTTCCGCGCGGACGAGCAGCGCGCCCGCGTCGTCGCGCACGGCCATGCCGTTCTCCAGCGGCTCGAAGTAGCGGATGAGGGTCTCCTTCCCCTCGCGCTCCAGCTCCAGCTTCATGATGCCGCTCTCCGCGTCGCGCGACATGCGCAGCACGTCCGTGGGGCTCAGCCGGACGACGCGCGTGTCGCCGTCGCCTCCGTCCGCGCTCGACACGGGGTTGTTGCCGCTCCAGAACTCGATGCTGTTGATGATGAGCGCATCGATGAGCGTCCCAATCTCGTAGACGGGGATGATGACGAGCACGAGGAACATCAGCCACTGCACGAACTTCTGACCTGAGATGTTCTTGTTGAACTGCCAGATTTTCTGCGTGAGCTTGAAACTGCCGAAGCACCCGGTCGTGTGCATGGAGATGAAACCGGCGCACAGCACGGCGAGCCACGGAGACGGACGCTTCATCATGAACCCTCCTCGGGAGGATGGAAGGACTGCGAAGGCGGACCCACCATGCCACGTCGGGTCTTCGCGGCGGCGCCCCGTTCGTCTCCCCGTCCGATGCTCACCACTCGGTCGACCCTGGGGTGCGAGGATGCCCGGGTGATTCTCGTCCACTTCTTCACGCGAGCCTGGGTGATGGGGCTCCTGTCCCAGGCGGCGACGCCGTCCGAGGCCGCTCCCCCTGTCGAAGCGCCACCCGCCGCGCTGACCTGTCTCGCGAAGTGGTATCCGGTGCTGACGCCGGTGCGGCTCGACACGGGCTGGGGCTTCACGCTGCCGGACGGCCGCTCCTTCCCGTTCGACGACGGACAGCAGAAGTCATTCTCCCGGAAGCTGGAGGCCCCGGACCTGGAGGACACGCTCTCCATCGCCTACCGCGCGGTGCCCATTGCGCCCGTGACTCGCGAGGACGAGGACCCCGGGCGCATCCGCTTCGAGCCGCTGTTCGAGGCCACGTATGGCGCCGCGAAGGAGAAGGTGGACGTGGTGCCGCTCGTGTTCCTCGGCCAGCGGCTCAAGGTGCACCGCAAGGTGGCGCCGGCCTTCGAGCGGCTCGCCGCGCGACTGGAGGCGCTGGTGGCGAAGGACCCTTCGCTCGCGCCCTTCCTCCAGGGCGTGGGCGGAACCTTCGCCTGGCGCAACATCGCGAACACGACGCGGCGGAGCGCGCATTCCTATGGCGTGTCCATCGACCTCAACACCGCGCGCTCGCACTACTGGGAATGGCAGCGGCCCCGGACGCCGGTGCGCTGGCGCAACGCGGTGCCCCAGGCGCTGGTGGACGCCTTCGAGGCGGAGGGCTTCATCTGGGGCGGGCGCTGGTACCACTACGACACGATGCACTTCGAATACCGGCCGGAGCTGCTGGACGCCGCGTGCGCTCCGGCGCGGTGACGCTCAGTCGCCCTCGCTCTGCACCAGGCCGTACTTGTGCAGCAACGAGTAGAGGTGCTTGCGGTCCAGCTCTGCCTCTCGCGCGGCGCGGGCGATGTTGCCCTTGGCCCGGCCGAGCAGGCGCGTGAGGTACTCGCGCTCGAAGGCGCGGATGAGCTCGTCCTTGCAGACCTTGAAGGGCCCGGTGAACTCGGCGGGGAGGAAGTCACCGGCGGGAGCGGGAGGCTCGCGGGTGAACTCGCGCAGCAGCGTGTCCCCGGCCAGCTCCGGGATATCCACCATGTGCCGGGCGCGCTCGAGCGCGTTGCGCAGCTCGCGCACGTTGCCCGGCCAGGTGTGCCCGTTGAACTGCTCGCGAATCTTCTCCGGCAGCCGCAGCCACAGGCCCTCTCCGGCGAACGCGTCCACCAGGAGGGGGATGTCCTCCTTGCGATCTCTCAGGGGCGGCAGGTTCACGGTGAAGACGGAGAGGCGGAAGTAGAGGTCCTCGCGGAAGCGGCCCGCCTGCGTCTCCGACCAGAGGTCCTTCTTGCTGGCGACGACGATGCGCGCGTCGAAGGTGATGGGCGTGGACGCGCCGAGCCTCCGGAACTCGCGGTCTTCAATCGCTCGCAAGAGCTTGGGCTGGAGGTCCAGCGCCAGGTCGTCGATTTCGTCCAGGAAGAGCGTGCCCCCGTTGGCGCGCTCCAGACAGCCGATGCGCTGGCTGACGGCGCCGGTGAAGGCGCCCTTCTCATGGCCGAACAGCTCGCTCTCGATGAGGGAGTCGGAGACGCTGGCGCAGTCGAAGACGACGAGCGGCCCGGGCGCGCGCGGGCTCAACTTGTGGATGGCCTTGGCGGCGGCGCCCTTGCCGGAGCCCGTCTCGCCCACGAGCAGGAGCGTGGAGTCGGTGGGGGCGATGCGCTGGAGCAGCGCGAAAATCTGCCGCATGGGCAGGCTGCGGCCGACCAGGTCTCCCAGCCGGTCCTCCAGCGTGGGCTCCACCTGGACGGGGGCGAGCTGGGGGCTGAAGCGCAGGCGCACGTCGCCCACTTCGAGCAGCGCGCCGGGGCGCAGGTACGCCTCGCGCACCTGGGCACCGTCGAGGAAGGTGCCGTTGGTGGAGCCGAGGTCCTGGACCAGGAACCGGTCGCCCTGGCGACGCACCACCAGGTGGTTGCGGCTCACCGTGGGGTGGTCGATGACGACGTCGTTGTCGGGCGCCTTGCCCACGCGAAGCGCTTCGGTGGCGAGCGGGAAGACGGTGCCGGCGCGCTCGGTGTCCAGCAGGACGAGGTGGAATTGTTGCGCGGAAAGTCGCTCACCCTGTGCCCGCGCGTTGATGACCGTGTGCGAGGGGATGGGGGCTGGGGGAAGAGGGGGCATGACCGGGCGGGGATTGTAGACGGCTTCTCGTCGCGAGGTGACTTCCTGTGAAGTCGGGAGGCGCCCGCCCTCCGGCCAGCCGGGCATGGTTGGAGCCCCAGCGGAGCGTGATACGACGGGCCACCCCTATGCGCACCCGCTTCCTGCTCCTGATGCTGGCCTCCGCCTGCGCCACTGTCCCGCAGGCTCCCGCCCCCACCGCCCCCTCGACGGCCCCCCCGGCTCCCACGCGTGTCTGGAAACAGCCGCGCGCGGTGGTGGTCCGCCATGCCACGGTGATGCCCGCCACGGGCCCGGCCATCGAGGATGGCGCCGTGGCCTGGGTGGACGGCAAGTTGACGGCGGTGGGACGTAACTCGGACGTGACGACGCCTCCGGGCGCGGAGGAGGTGGACGGCACCGGCCTCTACGTCACCCCGGGCATCATCGACGCCCACAGCCACCTGGGCGTCTACGCGACGCCGGAGACATTCTCCACGGGAGATGGCAACGAGGCCACGGCGCCGGTGACGGCGGAGGTCTCCGCCGAACACTCCTTCTGGCCGCAGGACCCGGGGCTGCGGCGCGCCGCGGCCGGTGGTGTCACGTCGCTGCTGGTGCTACCGGGTAGCGCCAACCTGATTGGTGGCCGGGGCTTCCCGGTGAAGCTGCACTTCGGACGCTCGGCGGCGGAGGTCCGCTTCCCGGGCGCGAAGGACGCGCTGAAGATGGCGTGTGGCGAGAATCCCCGCCGCGTCTACGGCGAGGGCCGCAATGTCGCGCCGTCCACCCGCATGGCCAACGTGGCGGGTTACCGGCAGGCGTTCGCCCAGACCCGCGAGTACATGTCCAAGTTGGACGAGTGGGCGAAGAAGAAGCAGAAGACGCCGGACGAGGCGGGCCCCGCGCCGCTGCGCGACTTGAAGCTGGAGACGCTGGCGGAGGTGCTGCGCGGCAACATCCTGGTGCAGACCCACTGCTATCGCGCGGACGAGATGGAGGTGATGCTCCAGGTGGCCGAGGAGGCGGGCTACTCGATTCGCGCCTTCCACCACGCGCTGGAGGCCTACAAGGTCCGCGACAGCCTGGCCGCGAAGGGCGTGGCGGTGGCGACGTGGGCGGACTGGTGGGGCTTCAAGCTGGAGGCGTGGGACGGCATCCCCGAGAACGCCGGGCTGGTGTCGCAGGCGGGTGGCAAGAGCGTCATCCACTCGGACTCGGGCTTTGGAATCCAGCGGCTGAACCAGGAGGCCGGCAAGGCGATGTGGCGGGCGCGCGAGTCCGGCATCCCCATTTCGGAGGAAGAGGCGCTGCGCTGGGTGACGCTGAACGCCGCGTGGGTGATGGGCGTGGAGGGCGTCACCGGCTCGCTGGAGCCGGGGAAGATGGCGGACGTGGTGCTGTGGAAGAACCACCCGCTGAGCGTCTACGCGCGGGCGCAGCGCGTGTGGGCGGACGGCGTGGTGACGTTCGACGCGGGCGCGGGCGCGGTGGAGGCGAGCGACTTCGAGGTGGGTGAGCTGGCGGCGGGCGCGGCGAAGCTGGTGGCTGCTCCCGCGCCGACGCCGTCCCTCGCGGAGCTGGGCCTCGTCGCCCGCTGCGACGTCTCGAAGGAGCGCGCGTGCGCGGAGCTGGTGCCGCAGGGGCAGGAGGCGTGCACGGTGTTCCAGGGCGTGACGGCCTTCACGGGCACGGGCTGGGTGAAGGGCGCCACGGTGGTGCTGGAGGGCGGCAAGGTGTCCAGCGTGCGTGAAGGCGGCGCGCTCCCCTCGGGCTGCAGGACGGTGGAGGGCAAGGGGCGGCTGTTGACGCCGGGCCTGGTGGACCCTCTCACGTCGCTGGGGTTGGTGGAGGTGGGCGCGGAGGTGTCCACGCAGGATGACGGGCTGCGCGGAGACGCGGCGAAGCGGGATGTGCGCGCGGCGCTGGTGTCGGCCGACAGCGTCAATCCTGTCTCGGCGGCGTTCCCGGTGGCGCGGCTCGGCGGTGTCACCAGCGCGGTGACGGTGCAGCACGGGGGCCTGGTGGCCGGACAGAGCGCCTTCGTGGCGACGGACGGCTCGGTGCGCCGCGCCTCGTTGGCGATGCACGTCAACCTGGGCATCGGTGGACGGGATGCCGTATCGGGCTCGCGGGCGCTGGTGCTGGAGAGGCTGCGCGAGGTCCTCTCCGACGCGCGCGAGTACGGCCGCCGCAAGGGTGACTTCGAGCAGCGGCGCATGCGGGACGTGTCCGCGAGCCGGTTGGACTTGGAGGCGCTCCAGCCGGTGCTGGCGGGCACGCTGCCGGTGGTGGTGACGGCGCAGAAGGCGTCGGACATCCGCGCGGCGCTGGGGCTGGCGCGCGAGTACAACCTCAAGCTCGTCATCGCCGGAGGCAGCGAGGCGTGGCTGGTGGCGGCGGAGCTGGCGGCGGCGAAGGTGCCGGTGATTCTCCAGCCCACGCAGAACCTGCCCATGGACTTCGACCGGCTCAACAGCCGGCTGGACTCCGCGGCGTTGCTGAGTGGCGCGGGCGTGAAGGTGCTCTTCTCCGTGTTGGGAGAGCCCGCCATGGTGCGCACGCTCGCGCAGGAGGCGGGCAACGCGGTGGCGTGGGGCCTGCCTCACACGGAGGCCCTGCGTGCGATGACCTCCAGCGTGGCGGACGCGTTCGGTCTGCCCGTGGGCAGGCTCGCGCCGGGCGCGGTGGCGGACGTGGTGCTGTGGAACGGCGACCCGCTGGAGTCCGCGTCGCGGCCCGTGGGCATGTGGCTGGCCGGCCAGCAAGTGCCGCTCGTCAGCCGTCAGCAGGCCCTGTTCGAGAAGCACCGCGTGCTGCCGGCGAAGTAGCGCGAGCCTCGACGTGCGACGGCGGCCGCCCCCAGGTGAGGACGGCCGCCGCGTGTGACTTCAAGGACGAGGGCTGCTCGTGGGTCAGTTGCCTTCGTAGATACCGATGGCGCCCGCCACCCACTTCTTCGTGGTGGTGTCCTGGTAGCCCATGAAGCTCACCAGGATGCGCCGGCCGCCGCCGGAGCTGTCCGCCTGGATGTCGCTGATGCGGGACATGCCGTACTTGCGGCCGAACTCAGACAGGCCGTAGTGGGTGATGCTGCCGCCCTTGAGTCGGGACAGGCCACCGCCCCACGACGCGCCCACCCAGATGCTGCCGTCGGACGGGTCCAGGCCGATGGCGGACAGGTACTTGTCCACCAGCCCGGAGCCGGAGCCCATGTGGCCCAGCACGTTGCCGTTCGCGTCCACGTGCACCAGCCCGTTGCCGAACGAGCTCAGCCACACCGTGCCGTCGCGCGCCACCACCGCGCCGGAGATGTTGTCCGGCACGCGCTCACCCGGCTTCGAGTACTCGGGCTTGGCGTCCGGCCACAAATCCAGCTTGTTGCTGGAGTCGTTCTCCGAGCCCGTCTGCGCGCGCCAGAAGTTGCCCGCGTTGGTGCCGTAGCGGAAGCGCGTGGTGCGGTCCGAGCCTCCGAACCAGACATCGCCGCTCGGGTCCACCGCGACGCCGTAGTAGGCATCCGTCAGCAGCACCACGCGGCCCTGCGCGTCCAGGGCGTTGACGTGCGGGTGCACGTGCTCGAAGACGCCGGTGCAGTTGAGCTGGCCGTTGCACATGGGCGCGCCGTCGAACTCCGCGTTGCCTCGCGCGAAGCCGTGGTTGCCGCCGAACCACACGCTCGACTTGTTGTTGCCCAGGGCGTGCTTGTCGTAGCGGATGCGCAGCACGTTGCAGATCTTCTCGCGCCCCCGCTTCTCGGCCGCCACCACGTTGGGGCCGGAGAAGATGTCGTAGTGCACCACGTCCAGCGTGCCGTCCGAGTTGAGCGTCACCTTGTCCGCGTCACCGCTCTTGTAGCGCGCCGGGTCCGGGCTCGGCCCGTCCCAGTTGTTCTCGCAGTGGTCCGAGCCCGTGCCCGGCATGCCCTCGTAGCCGACGAAGACGGTGCCCGACTTGCCGCCCGCCACGGAGATGACCTTCAGGTACTTGGGCCCCGGCGGAATGCTGCCGTCCGCCATGAAGCCATAGGGGCGCAGGCCGTTCTCCATGCCGAAGCGCTCGAACTTCTCCGCGCCGCGCTTGAGCAGGAACAGGCCCTCCGCGCCGCCGGCCACCCAGACGTTGCCGCCCTCGTCGGCCGTCACACCGTAGATGGTGACGGGGCCGCCCTGGTCCGCTCCATAGAAGCGCCAGCCCGCGGGCGTCGGCAGCGGCGGAATCTCCACGTCCTGGCGAGGGTCCGTCGGAGTGCCGCCATCCGTGGTGGGAGTGCCGCCATCTGTCGGAGTTCCCGAGTCGGGAGTCTCCGTGGGAGTTCCCGAGTCGGGGGTCTCCGTGGGTGTGCCCGAGTCGGGAGTCTCCGTCGGAGTGCCCGCGTCGGGGACTTCGTCCGGAGAGCCCGGACGCCCGGGAGGAGGAATCGGGTCATCCATGCCCGGGTTGTCCTGCTCCGACTCGTCGTTGCCCTTGTTGGAACCGCAACCCGCCACGGTCCACATCGCGCCCGCCATGACGAGCGCCCCTGCCCAGCGCCATCCCCGCGTCATCCGAACCCACCCCGCGAAAACCTGGGCCGCCCAGAATGGGCAGCCGTCCGGGGCCTTTCCATCGCAAGGTCGATGCCAGGGCCGGCCGCCGTTCCAGGCAGGACTCCGTCCGTTCCCGGACAGCCGGTGGGAAACGCATTCCCCAGTCAGGGAAAGTCGCTGTCCCGAAGACCCCCTCATTCGTGCTAGTGGCTATCGGAAATGGGTGGGAACGACGCACGCGGTCGCACACCGTTGTCATTGGTGGGCCAGGAGCCGGACCTCCTGTTCTACACACGCCAGGCGACCGAGCACGGGACGCCCGTGTTGGTATTGGGCGCCGCCAACGGCCGCGTGGTCTGGGCCCTGGCCGAGCACGGCTTCACCGCCGTGGGAGTGGACCCCTCGGAGGTGATGATTCGCTCCGCCGAGGAGCGCCGCGCCTCGGAACCCCCAGAGGTCTCCAGCCGCGCCCGCTTCCTCGTCGCGGACCTGCGCTCCATCCGGCTACAAGAGCACTTCCCGCTGGTGCTCGCCCCGCAGCACGCGCTGGGGCTGATGCCCGGCAATGACGATTTGGAGGCGTTCCTGTCCACGGTGCGCCACCACCTCACCCCGGGGGGCACCTTCGTCTACGACGTGCTCAACACGCCGCGCGAGCCGGTGCTGCCGCGCGACGACGAGGAGCCCAACGCGGGGCTGGAGCCGCGCCGCCCGCTGTTCGCCCTCCACCTGCGAGAGCGCAAGCAGCCCGGCGCGCCCAGCCCCATCCGCCGCCTCAAGCTGCGGCACTTCTCTCCGGAGGAGCTGGACGCGGCCCTCACCGGCGCGGGCTTCATTCCGCGCGAGCGCTATGGCCGCTTCGACGGCAAGCCCTTCGATTTGGAGGACTCGCGCCACATCGGTGTCGCCGGCCCGTGAGTCGGGGCCGGAGCGTGCTCACTTCTCGAAGCGGTAGCCCAGGCCCCGCACGGTGACGAAGTGGCGGGGGTCCTCGGGGTTCGGTTCGAACTTGAGGCGCAGCTGGCGCATGAAGTTGTCCACCGTGCGCGCGCTGCCCTCGTAGTGGTAGCCCCACGCGCCGGACAAGAGCTCCTCCCGCGTGAAGGTCCGCTCCGGGTGGGCCAGGAAGTGCGCCAGCAGCTTGAACTCCTGCGCCGTCAGCTCCACCGGCGTGCCGGCCTTGGCCACCGTGCGCGCGTTCATGTCCACGCTGACGTCGCCGAACGTCACCGGTGGCGCGGCCCCGAGCGTCGGGTAGCGCCGGCGCAGCACGGCCTTGATTCGCGCCAAGAGCTCCTGGAGCCCGAAGGGCTTCACCACGTAGTCGTCCGCGCCCAGGTTGAGGCCCAGAATCTTGTCCGTCTCCATGCCCTTTGCGGACAGGACGACGACGGGGGTGTCGCGGCCGCGCTGGCGCAGCTCCTTGAGCAGCTCGAAGCCGTTGAGCTCCGGGAGCATCAAGTCGAGAACGACGAGGTCCGGGGCTTCGTCCAGCGCGCGCTGGAGCCCCGTGCGACCGTCCTGGGCCTGGAGCACCTCGTAGCCCTCGAAGCGCAGGTTCATGGACAGGCCGGCGAGGATGGACAGGTCATCCTCCACCACCAGGATGCGGCGGGTCGTCTCGCTCATGCCTTCTGCACCGGCAGGTGGATGGTGAACCGGCTGCCTCGACCGAGTTCGCTCTTCACGGCGATGCGTCCGCCGTGAGCCTCGATGATACGCCGGGCGATGGCCAGCCCCAGCCCGCTTCCCTCCGTCTTGCGGGTCAGCAGATTGTCCACCCGGTAGAAGCGCTCGAAGATGCGCTTGCGTTCCTTCGGAGCGATTCCCACGCCGTTGTCCTCCACCGCCAGGTCCACCCACCGGCCGGAGCGGCGCGCGCTCAGCTCGATGCGCCGGTCCTTCGGCCCGCTGTACTTGTAGGCATTCTGGAGCAGGTTGAGCAGCGCCCCGGCCACGGCGGCCTTGTCCACGTCCACGCGTGGCAGCCCCTCGGCCACCTCGACCTTCAGGTCCACGCCGCCCTCCAGGCGCTGCGCGCGGAAGGCCGTCACCGCCGTATCCACCACGTCCATCACCGGCATCGTCTCGCGCTGGTACACCTTGCGGCCGCTTTCGATTCGAGACCAGTCCAGCACCCGCTCGATGAAGACGGACAGGCGCTCCGTCTCCTTCGTCAGCAGGGTGAGCACCTCCTGCATCTGCGCCGGGTCCTTCAGTCGTCCCAGGGCCAGCGTCTCGATGAACATGCGGATGGATGTCAGCGGCGTGCGCAGCTCATGGCTCACCAGCGAGACGAAGTCCGTCTTCATGCGCGACAGCCGGGCCTCTCGGTAGAGCACGCGGCCCGTGTAGACGACGCCGAACGTCAGCGTCAGGTAGAACAGGCCGAGCAGCACGCCGTACACGGCGCGGTTGCGCGCGGAGGCCCGTGCGACGGGGTCCTCGCCGGTGGGCAGCACCACCAGCCGGAAATCTTGAAGGGGAGGGGACAGCACGCGCTCGGCCAGCACCTGCGGCCCCAGCGCGCTGGCGCGGGCCTGCGCCACCTCCGACACCAGCTTGCCCATCAGCCCGCCGCCTTCGTTGCTCTCGCGAGGCACGGGCATCAGCGTGAAGCGCACCGGCTCGCTGGACACCGCGCGAGGCTCCACGCGCTCCGTCAGCAGCAGCTCCAGCGCGCGCACGGACAGCCGCACGCCGCGCACCTTGTCGCCCTGACGCTCGGCCACCACGACGACGGAGCGGCCTCCGGCGGAGAGGGAGAAGACGGTGGGCGTCTCGGGGAATGAGCCGGCCTCCGGGAGCACCGCGCCCAGGGCCTCCATCAACAGCGGGTCCTCGGTGATGGTGCGCCCGCCGGAGAGCTGGAAGGTGCCGTCGGGCTCCGACAGGACGCGTCCGTCCGGGGCCACCAGGCTCAGCTTGCCGCCTTCCTCCTCCAGCTTCGCGGCGGCCAGCTCCCGGGGCAGCTCCTGGGACAGCGCCTCCAGCGTGCCCCGCCACGCGGACTCCAGACGCTTCTCCACCGCGGCGCGCTCATTGATGATGGCCACCACCCCGAAGCCGGACAGGCCCGCGGACGGCAGCACCACCAGGATGATGAGCAGCGCGAAGGTGCGTCGGAAGCTGAGGATGACGGAGGGGGAGCGGGACACGCCCCTCTCCTTTACTCCCACCCGGCGCTACACGCTCGTGGCGTTTCTCCCGGGCGCCGGGGCTCGACTGTTCGCCACCCGCACCCTGGGAGGGGAAGGAATCGACTTCGGGGGCCTTCTGATGCAAGCATGGCTGGCTCGTGGGGGCGGCGAGCGACCAGGGCCGGGCGCCATTTCCCCTCCACGACACGGCGCGGCATTCCCAGCGATGAGAGCGGCGGGCGGCATTCTCGTCGGGAAACGCGAGGAGGACACTTCATGAGACGGCACGTTCTGGCCGGTGTGTTGGCGGCGACGCTCGGGCTGACGGCTTGCGAGGACTCGTCGGCGCGCGACGGGTGGACCAACGCGTCGGGCTCGGTGGCGCTCAGCCGGGATGACGCCTTCTTGTACGTGGTGGACGCGGACACCGGGGTGCTCGCGGTGGTGGAGACCGCGCGCGGCGAGAAGGTCGGCGAGGTGAAGGTGGGTGCGGGCCCGGAGCGCGTGGTGGTGGGCCCGGATGACACCGTCTATGTCGCCAACCGGGGTGAGCGCAGCGTGTCCGTCATCCGCCGGGGTGACTGGAGCGAGGCCGCGCGGGTGGCGGTGGGCGTGGAGCCGATGGGGCTGGCGGTGTCTCCGAAGGGCGACACGCTCTACGTGGTGAACAGCACCGCGCTGGACTCCACCACGTACGGCACGCTGATGGCGGTGGACACGCGCTCGCTGGAGGTCCGCTGGGAGCTGCCGGTGGGCGAGGAGCCGCGTGGCATCGCGCTGGTGGACGGCGGGCGCCGGGCGCTCGTGAGCCTCTTCCGGCACAGTGATTTGGTGACGGTGGACCTGGCGGATGCGCACCAGCCGCGCATGCAGCGCGAGGGCACGGACCTGTACGCGCGGGCCAACTCGCAGGACGGTTTCGCCACCGAGGACCCGTTCCCGTTCCCCGCGTCGACGGTGTTGTTCCGGCCCCGGGGCATGGCGGATGTCGTGGTGTCTCCCGACGGCAGGCAGGCCTACTCGCCGACGCTGTGGGCGCGCGAGGACCCGCTCACGAATCCCGGCTCGGGTGGCGGTGGTGGCGGGTCGCTGTATGGCGGCGGAGGGCCTTGCAACACGGCGGGCGTGGTGGCGCCGGGCATCGTGACGTTCAACACGGAGGACGGCTCGCCTCGGGTAGATGATTTGGACCGGTGTCGGCCGCCGCCGAGCGAGGAGCCGGACTTCCCGCCGTCCACGATTGTCAGCCCCGAGCAGAGTCATCCCATCCAGGGGCCGGTGGCCGCGGTGGTGGACCCGTCCGGGCTGTGGCTCTTCGTGGTGAACCGCGAGACGGACAACGTGGCCATCCTCCCCACGAATCGTCGTGAGGGTGCGGACCTGGTGAACGTCAACGGCAGCACGGTGCGGCAGTTGGTGCGCGTGGGCTCGGGGCCCAGCGGCATCGCGCTGACGCGGGATGGGCGCAAGGCGTACGTCTACAACGCGTTCGACCACACGGTGACGACGCTGGTGAACGACGCCTCCGGCAACGTGGCCAACGTGCGCGCGGAAGGTACGCCGCTGCGAGTGGTGGGTGACGTGCTGGCGCCGCAGGAGGTGGCGGGGCGCAAGCTGTTCTACTCCGCGCTGGACTCGAGGATGACGAGCGCGGGGGTGGCAGCGTCGTGTGCGACGTGCCATCTGGACGGTCGTGACGACGGGCACGTGTGGGGCTTCCCGGATGGGCCGCGCCAGACGCCGAGCCTCGCGGGCCGGAAGGTGACGGAGACGGGCCCGTTCCACTGGAGCGGCGAGTTCCCCACGATGAGGGACTTCCTCGACGCCACGGTGCGCGGTCGCATGGGTGGCACGGCGTTGGACGGCGTGATGGTGGCGCAGCTCTCCGCGTTCATCGACGTGATTCCCACGCCGGACAATCCCTACAAGCGCGCGGCGCTCACGGACGCGCAGGCGCGGGGGGCGCAGGTGTTCAAGAAGGCGGCCTGCAACAGTTGCCACGAGGGTGCGC
The DNA here is from genome assembly GCF_010894455.1 of Myxococcus eversor. Lineage (GTDB taxonomy): Bacteria > Myxococcota > Myxococcia > Myxococcales > Myxococcaceae > Myxococcus > Myxococcus eversor. Next base: position 342,881 of record NZ_JAAIXY010000009.1, read on the forward strand.
ACTTCACGAACAACACGCTGGCCGACGTGGGGACGTTCATCACCTCGGGCGCGAATCGGGACGACAGCAACGTGGTCGCCAAGGGACTGAACACGCCGTCGCTGCTCGGTCTGGCTCGCACGGCGCCGTACCTGCATGACGGCAGCGCGTTGTCGCTGAAGGGGCGGCTGATGCAGAACCGCCAGTCCAACAAGCACGGCACCACCGCGAGCCTGACGGAAGCGGAGATCGACGACCTGGTGGACTACCTGCGCACGCTGTGACGTCTACTTCGACCTCGGGGGACCCAGCTCCTCCGGGAGCGGGGTCCGGAGAAAGCGCCTCCCCGTGGGCAGCAGGACGGCTTGAAAGCCCTGGCCGGCGATGCGGACCAGCTCGCCGTGCGATGCGTTTCCAGCGGCGAGCCATGCGTCCGCGTCGGACTGTGTCGGAAAGTCCCGTGAGACTTTGACGTGGGGCGACGGGGCGGAGAACTCCTGGTTGTACTGGAAGAACGCCTCCAGCTTCCGGGTGTGCTGGATGTAGAGCAGGGCGATGGAGGCGAGCTGGATGGCTTCGTCCTCCTTCGACCCTGAGAGGTAGTGACCGCTGGCCTCATCGAGGATGCGCAGCGTCGCGGACATGTCGAAGTCAGTGGAAGTTGGAATGGCTCGCATGGATTCTCACAAGATCAAGGGGTGCCCGCGTCCGGCTCCGCCGGTGCCGCCACCGGGTGGACCAGCTCCGGACGCGTGGACGTGAGGGCCAGGCGCGTCACGTCCAACGCCTGCTCCGGGTCTCCCCCGAGCCAGGTGACGACGAGCGCGCACGGCGTGTCGTCGTCCCACGCCATCACCTGCAACATGCCCTGCGCCGGAGACCGTCGCGCGGCGGCGCGGCCGAGCGCCGTAATCTCTTCGCCGCCCATGCTCAGCGACGGCTGCAGCAGGGCATGCGTGTCCACCTCGGCATAGTGGGGCTTGCAGTCCCACGTCACCGACACCGTGACGTCCTTCTCCGACGCAGAGCGGAAGGTGCACAGCGGCCCGCAGGTCGGACACGCGCGCTCCTCCTTCATCGTGAAGCCGGGCAGCATCGTCTCGCGCACGTCCGCGGGCAGCAGCGCCTCGCACGTGGGAAGCGTCGCGTTGGTGACAGGCGCTCGCGCTGGACCCGCGTCCGTCACCGCCTCCGTCGGACGCGAGCGACACGCCAGCCCCAGGGCCAGTGTCACGAACAGCGCCGCGCGCCCTCCTCCTGCCCTCATCCCTTGGTCTCTCCTCAGACGCCCGTCGCCGGTCGCGCGGCGGATGGTAGTCCGGTGCGCCGCCGCCCGTGGCACGTTTCCCATCGCCTCCTGCCCGCTACCTGACGGCGCGCACGCAGGGTGGGGGAACAACCGGCCTTGGCTCGTCTCTCTCCCTCGCCGTGGATTAAGCTGCCAGCCGTCTTCATGCCCTCCGTCCGCTTCCTTCTGGTGCCGCTCGCCCTCGTGCTGGGGCCGTCCGCCCGGGCCCAGCAGGCCCCGGCGCGCAACCCCACGCCCGATGAGTCCTGGTCCGTCCCCGCCCAGGTGGACGCGCCTCGGAAGAACGACACCCCGGACGACGCCACGTGGACCGACTTCCCCGGCGGAACCTCCGTCCCCTCGGGCACCGACGCCGCGACACTGCCCCGACTCCCGGAAGTGCCGCCCCTCGTCCCCCTGGATGACGACGACTCCGTGGAGGGCTCCTTCCCCCGAACCATGAAGGCACCCCCTCCCGCGCCGCCTCCGGGGCCTCCCCCCGTGGCCAACCGCGTCAGCCTGCTCGGTGCCCGCACCGTGGGCAGGACGGGCGGGGTGGCGGTCGGCCTCTCGCTGGGCTTCCCGACGCTGTCCGCCCGCGCGGCCGTCGGCGTGCTGCCCCAGGTCGACGTGCTGGTGGGGCTCGACAGCCTCTATGGGATGATGAACGAGGCGCGGCTGGGCTGGCGGTGGCGGGTGCTGGACGGCGGCCCGCGCTGGAGCCTGGGGCTGGTGATGGAGGGCAGCCACGCGTTCTTCCTCCGCTCGGCCAGCCAGGAGGAGCGGGGCGCGCGTTACCTCACCGGCCGGCGCAACTGGAACGTCATGCCCGGCATCGTCGGCTCCTTTCAGCGCCAGGGCGTCCGCGCGTCCAGGCTCTTCATCGACGTGCGCTACCTGGTGGCCCTGGACACCGAACCCATCCAGCGCACGCCGCTGGGCGGACTCCCTCCGGACCTGGTGTCCTCCAGCGCGTGGCCCGTGCGCGTGGGCGCCGAAGTGCCGCTGACCGAGAAAACGTCCTACTCTGTCACCCTGGGCGGTGACTTCCGCACCCGTGCCGAGGACGCCGCCTTCATGCCGGTCGTCTCCGTCGGCATCGTCACCGGTCTCTAGCATCGGCAACCGGCACGACAACGTGCCCTTTCCACCCCCTCGAGCGAGGTCTTCATGCGTGGCAGTGTCATCGGCTCCGGCTCCTTCGGTACCGCCCTGGCGAACGTGCTGGCGGTGAACTGTGAGGAGGTCCGTCTGTGGGGCCGCGAGCCGACAGTGGTGGAGGCCATCAACACCCGGCACGAGAACCCCACCTATCTGCCCGGCATCCCCATCTCCGAGCGCGTTCGCGCCACGCAGGATTTGGAGGAGGCGCTCGCCGGCGCGGAGATGGTGGTGCTCGCCACGCCCAGCCACGCCACGCGCGAGGTGCTCGCCCGCGCCAGGGCGTTCCTGCCGCGCAACGTGCCCATCATCACCGTGTCCAAGGGCATCGAGAACGAGACGCTGCTGACGATGACGGAGCTCCTGGAGGACTGTCTCCCGGAGGAGTTCCACCCGTACATCGCCGTGCTGTCCGGCCCCAGCTTCGCCAAGGAGCTGGCGCGGCGCATGCCCACGGTGGTGACGATTGCGTCCCACTGGGACAAGGTCGCCGTGCGTTGTCAGAAGGCGCTCCAGACGGAGACCTTCCGCAGCTACACGTCCACGGACGTGGTGGGCGTGCAGTACGGCGGCGCGCTGAAGAACGTCATCGCGATTGCTGCGGGCATGGCGGACGGCCTGGGCATGGGCCACAACGCGCGCGCGGCCATCATCACGCGCGGGCTGGCGGAAATCACCCGGCTCGCCGTGCGCAAGGGCGCCAACCCTCTGACGCTGTCGGGCCTGTCCGGCATGGGGGACCTGGTGCTGACGTGCACGGGCGAGCTGAGCCGCAACCGTCACGTGGGCATGGAGCTGGGCAAGGGCCGCAAGCTGCCGGACATCCTGGGGCAGATGAAGGAAGTGGCCGAGGGCGTGAAGACGGCGCGCAGCGCCCGTGACTTGTCCCTGAAGACGGGCGTGGAGCTGCCCATCTGCCAGGAGGTGTACCTGATTGCCTACGAGGACAAGAACGCGAAGAAGGCCGTCGTGGACCTGATGACGCGTCAGCCGAAGTCCGAGCTCGTCTGACGCGCGGGCTGCCGGGCGTGTGTGCGCCGGGGGCGGTGTTCCGGCGCGGGGCGGGGGACTGCTAGAAGCGGGCTCCCGTGTCCCCCCCGAATATGGCGAGCCTCTCATCGTTCCGTGCCCTGCGTCACCGTCAATTCACCGCGGTGTGGTTGGGGGCGCTCGTCTCCAACGTGGGCACGTGGATGGAGGTGCTCGCCCTGGGCGTCTTCGTCACGGAGGTGACGGGCCGCGCGGAGTGGACGGGCGGAGTGGCGGCGCTGACGTACCTGCCGTCGCTCGTGTTGTCCCCGCTGGGAGGCGCGCTGGCGGACCGCTTCGACCGACGCGTCTTCATCGCGGTGTGTGCCGTGGCGCAGGCGCTGCTCGCGGCGTCTCTTGCGGGGCTGGCCTTCACCGGGCACCTCACCGTGCAGGCGGTGGCCGTCATCTCCCTGCTCAACGGCTGCGTGCACGTGCTGTCGGGGCCGGCCTACACGGCGCTGATTACCGGACTGGTGCCGAAGGAGGACCTGCACAGCGCGATGACGCTGATGTCGGCGCAGTTCAACCTGGGCCGCATCCTCGGGCCGGTGTGCGCCGCGGCGCTCCTGGCCTTCGGTGGCGTCGCGTGGGTGATGCTCGTCAACACGCTGTCCTTCATGGCGGTGCTGCTGGCGGTGGCCCGCGTGCGCGCGGAGCCTCCCGTGGCCCGGCCCATCGACCCCAAGGGCCTGTGGGCGGACATCGTCGAAGGCGCGAACATGGCGCGAGGGGAGCCGGGCATCCGGATGGCGATGGTGTCGCTGTTCGCCCTGGCCCTGTTCATCTCGCCCTTCATCGCGTTGGTGCCGGTGTTCGCGCTGCAGGTGTTCGGCTCGGATGCGTCCGCCGCGTCGGCGCTCATCTCCATGCAGGGCCTGGGGGCGCTCCTGGCCTCGGGCCTGGTGGGCGCACTGGCGGTCCGCTGGGGCCGGGAGCGCGTGGTGGATATGGCCGTGCTCGCGATGGGGCCGGTGACAATTCTCTACTGGCTGTCCCCGACGCTGCATGTGGCGATGGGGACCATGTTCGTGCTCGGCGCGGTGTACCTGGTGGTGGTGACGGGACTGGGCACCCGCTACCAGGAGCGCACGCCGCGAGAGTTGCAGGGGCGGGTGAGCAGCCTCGCGATGTTGCTCATCAACGTCGGGTACTCGGTGGGCGTCTGGGCCCAGGGCGCGCTGGCGGACCGGGTGGGCGTGCGCGCCGTCACCGCCAGCTCCGCGGCGCTGTTCCTCGTGGCGATGCTGGGGCTGCGCACGCAGCGGCCTCGGGAGGCGGACGTCGCGAGCACGTGACGTCCCGCCCCGAGTCCTTCAGCCCGACTTGTTCGGCAGCAGCGCCAACACGCGGGCCAGCACGGCGACACCCTCTTCGTACTCGGGCAGTTCGATGTGCTCGTTCGGCGTGTGGTCCAAAGACGAGTCGCCCGGCCCATACGCGACGGTCGGCACGTTCCACGCGTCCGCCACCGTGTTCCAGTCGGACGTCCCCGTCTTGACTCGAAGGGTGGGGCGCGCGCCGCGCTCGCGGATGGACTGTTTGAAGGCGCGTGTGAGGGCGTCATTGCCCTCGGCGGAGACGGCCTGCTTGCGGGACACCGTCTTCACGGCCACGTCGGGGACGTCGGTGAGGCAGGCGAGCAGCGCGTCCACGTCACTGGCGGGCCCGGTGCGCACGTTGACGTGGGCGGTGGCCCACTCCGTGTCTTCATCGGTGCCCGTCTGGAAGGAGAGCAGCGCGGGGAGGTCCTGCTCGAAGAGGGTGCACCCCTTGTTGCGCTCGTCGCAGCGGCGGCGCAGCGCGTTCCACGCGTCGACCACATGCTCCGCGGGCGCGTGGTAGGCGCGGCTCGCGGTGTGGCGTCGGGTGGCGCGGTATTCGAGCTCCAGGCGCAGGAGGCCCTTGTAGCCCAGGGTGATGCCGTGGGCGCCGCTGGGCTCGCCATTGACGACGAAGTCCGGCCGGTGGTGCTCGCGGGCATGCAGCGCGCCCCGGGTGATGGCCACCTCCTCCTCGACACAGCCCAGCAGGAGGAAGCGCTTGCCGGCGCGCTCCGAGTCGTCCAGCAGCTCCACGGCCTCGATGAACGCCGCGAGCGCGCCCTTGGCATCCACCGCGCCGCGTCCGAAGAGGCGCGTGCCCTCCAGGCGCACGGGGATTTCACCCGGCACGGTGTCGATGTGGCCGAGCAACGCGATGCAGGTGTCCCCGTCCCCCATGCTGGCCACGGTGTTGCCCACCGGGTCCACGTGGGCCTTCCAGCCGCGCTGCTCCAGTCTCCCCGCCAGCGCGCGAGAGAAGTCCGCTTCATGGTGGCTGGGGCTGTAGTGCTCCAGCATCCACCGCAACAGCTCCGGGCTCGCCTCACGGGCTCGCATGAATCACCTTGCCGGAAGAAGTCAGCCGGGTGCCGGCCTCACCCGTCAGCGCGGACAGCACGGGCCGCGCGGTGCCGGAGGCCGTGACATGAACCGCGGACACTCCCGCCGCGAGCGCGCGTCGAGCCGCCTCCAGCTTGTAGCGCATGCGCCCCTTGGCGAAGCCCATGGCGCCCTCCACGTCGTCACTGGCGCGGATGAGCGTCGCGGGGTTGGTCGGATCTTCCAAGAGCCCCGCCACGTTGGAGAGCATCACCAGCGCGCGGGCGCCCATCACCGAAGCAATCGCGGCGGCCACCTGGTCCGCGTCCACGTTCACCAACGTCCCGTCCTCCGTCACCGCCGGAGGACACACGACGGGCGTCTGTCCCGCCGCCAGCAGCACGTTCAAGAGGCGCGAGTTCACCTCGATGATTTCTCCCGCCAGGTGGCTCCGGTCGATGCGCGTGCGCTCGCCGTCCTGGAGCTTCAGCGGCGGTCGTCGCCGGGCGACGAGCACCCGCCCGTCCGCGCCGCACATCCCAAGCGCCGAGACACCCCGGGCCAGCAGCGCGAGCACCGCGCGCTTGTTGACGTCACCCACCCACGCCATCGTCAAGACGCGCAGCGTGGCCTCGTTCGTCAGGCGCACCACGTTGCCGGAGGCGGTCAGCGCCTCGGTGCGCTCCATGCCCAGCGAGGTCAGCAGGGCGTCGCCGGCCTCGGAGCCACCATTCACCACGATGACGCGCTCGCCCTGGCGGCGCAGCTCCGCCACGTCCGCGCAGACGTTGTCCAGGTCCACGCCCGCGGCGCCGCCAATCTTCACCACCAGCGGCGCGCGACTGTCATCGACCTGGGACGAGGGTCTCATCCGATGACACTCGCTCCACCGTCCACCAACTGCACCGTGCCGGTGATGAACGACGCTCGCTCGCTGGCGAGGAACACCGCCGCCGCGGCGAACTCCTCCGGGAGTCCCACGCGCTTCAGCGGAATGTGCGCCGCCATGGCCCGCAGGTTGGCCTCCACGTCCGCGCCGCCGGTGCCCGCCGTGCGCTCCACCGGAGGCGTGCGGGTGTAGCCCGGGGCGAGCACGTTGACGGTGACGCCGCAGTCGCCCAGCTCCTGCACCAGCGCGGACGCGAAGCCGACGATGCCCAGCCGCGCCGTGGCGGACAGGGCGAAGCGCGCGACGGGCCGCACCACCGTCTCCGAGGTGATGAGCAACAGGCGTCCCCACCGCGCGGCCTTCATGTACGGCAGCGCCGCCAGCGCCAGGTTGATGGCCGGCAACATCACCGTGTCGACGGCCTCCTGGTACGCGACGATGTCGAACTTCGTGGCGGGCCCGGGCGGCGGACCGGCGCTGTTCGTCACGACGATGTGGGGACCGCCCAGCTTGCTGGCCACGTCCTCCACCCACGCACGCGTGGCGCCGTGCTCACGCAGGTCCACGCGCGTGGCCATCACCTTGCCGCCGCGAGCCAGTCCGCGAAGGTGCTGCTCCGCGCGAGCGAGCCGGTCCGCGTCGCGCGCGCCGATGGCGACGTGCGCGCCTTCCTTGACCAGCTCCTCGGCCACGGCGAGCCCCAAGCCACTGGAACCCCCGGCGATGAGCGCGACCTTATTGGCGAGTCCCAGTTCCAAGTGTCTCCCTCCCTGCGTCACCAGCGTTCACGACGGGCTCCGGCGCTGGACTCACCTGCGCGGGCGTTGGAGGCCCCCGGTAGCCATACCGCCCCGTCAGCGGCCACGAGAGCGCGGAGACGAGCGCCTTCATGCGGGGCGCCAGCTCCTTGCGCCAAGCATCGTCACCGGGCCGCAGCAGCGTGGAGCCGCTGAGGAACCGGTCCGGGTTGCCGGTGACGGTGTGGTTGCGCCCGAGCACCACGGTGCGCCCCTTCACCGGGTTGACGGCGCTGTCCTCGCGGATGAGCTTCAGGAGCGAGTCGATGGTCGCGGCCGGCGAGGCGATGAAGTCCTCGTACCGCAGGAACAGCGAGCGCTCCGGGTGGCGCCGCGTGACGAGCTCCGAGGCCACGTTGAAGCCGAACCAGTACGCGGTGCTGCGCGCGGCGGACATCGGCACGACGTACTGCTTCGTCTTCGTCCACGAGTGCGCGACGGCACGAGGGTCCCGTACCAGATGGAGGTAGTACGGCGAGATTCCGCTTACGTGGGGCAGCAGCGCCGCCTCGGAGGGGAACTTGCCGCTGTCGACGATGACGTGGCTGCCGGTGGCATCGGCGATGGTGCGGTACGTGCTCGCGAGGAGCTGCGCGTGCTCGTACAGCTCGGACGACGGCGTGCCCTGTCGCAGCACGCGCCACGTGTGCCGGGTGCGCACGGTGTCCTGTTGCCGCTTCACCACGCGCAGGGCATGGGCCTCGGGCGTCTCACCGGGACGGGCGCCCTGCTCCAACACCTTGGACCAGAGGGGACACTGGACCAGGTGCGTGCCGCAGCCGCACAGGGTGTTGGAGCCGTTCCCGTAGGCGTTCTTCCAGAGGAAGCTCAGTTCGCCCGTGTGGAAGCAGCCCTCCACCTCGTTGAGCACGTTGCCGATGATGGTGCTGCCGCTGCGGCACCAGCCGGTGATGTAGAGGACGGTGAGGGCACTCATGGGCGAGCCTTTCGCGCGTCAGAGGGGGTGGAGGCCCCGGAAGCCGAGGCCCTCCGTTTCGGGTCTGCCCAGCATGAGGTTCAAGGCGTGCACGGCCGTGCCCGCCGCGCCCTTCACCAGGTTGTCCAGCGCGGCATTCACCACGATTCGCCCGCGCTCCGCGTCCACCTCCACCGCCAGGTCGCAGTGGTTGGTGCCCGCCAGGGGGCCAGGCTCCGGGAAGGGAGACGCGCTCGCGTTGGCGCGCAGGACGTGGACGAAGGGGTGCTCACGGTACGTGGACGCGAGGGCGCGCAGCGGCTCGGACGCGTCCTCCAGCTTGCGCGCCGCGAAGGCATGCACCGTGGCGAGCACGCCGCGCACGCTGGGTACCGCCGTCGCGCTGAAGTGGACCACGGGGCGCATGCCGGCGAGACGCTCGGTGGCACCCTCGATTTCACCCGTGTGCCGATGCCCCACGGCGCGGTAGCAGCGCAGCGCGGAGGCGCGCTCCGGATGGTGCGAGGAGCGGTCCGGGGTCGCGCCACCACCGGAGGAGCCCGTCTTCGCGTCGACCACGACTTCGGGCTTCACCAGCCCCGCGCGCACCAGGGGCAGCAGCGCGAGCAGCGCCGCGTGGGCCATGCAGCCGGGCACCGCGACGAAGCGGGCGTCCTTGAGCCGCGCGCCCGTCCACTCCGGCAGGCCGTAGACGAACTCGGGCATGTCCGCGGGGCGGGGCGCGCGTGGATACCAGCGCGCGTGCTCGGCGGGCTCCAGGCGGAAGTCCGCGCTCAGGTCGATGATGCGCCCGGCGAGCGTGCTCACCTGGGGCCAGCGGCGAATCAATTCGCCGGAGGGCATGCAGGACAGGAGCACATCGCACGGCTCCAGCGCGTCATGCGGAGAGAAGCGTGGAGTGGCCAGTCCCCGCAGGTGCGGATGCGGGAAGTCGAGCCGCTTGCCCGCGTGCTGCTCGGACGTCGCCTGGACCACCTCCACCGCCGGGTGGGCGAGCAGCAGGCGCAGCACCTCGCCGCCCGCGTAGCCTCCCGCCCCGAGCACCGCGACGCGCGTCATCGCACGGCCTCCATCAGGTAGTCCGCCATCAGCTCCGGCAGGGGAATGCCGGTGAACTCGATGCTCCGGGCGAACTCCACGCAGTGGTTGATTTCGTTCACCAGGATTTCGCCCTGCCGCGTCTCCAGCAGGTCCACCGCCACCATCTCTCCGCCCACGGCCTTGGCCGCGCGCTCGGCGAGCTTCGCGTGGGACGCGGGGACTTCGTAGCGCTCCGGCACCGCGCCTCGGGCCGTGTTCGTCACCCAGTGCTCGGAGCGGCGGCGCATGCCTCCGACGGCGCCGCCGATGACGTACACGCGCAAGTCATAGCCGGGCTTGTCGATGTACTGCTGGACGAGCGCGACGTGGTCCTGCGCGCCGCCCATCTCGAAGCGCATGGACATCATCCCCTCGGCCGCGTGCTTGTTGTCCACGCGCGCCACCATGCGGCCCCAGGAGCCTTGCACGGGCTTCGTCACGCAGGGGTAGCCGCGCTGCTCCATCTCCGCGACACAGGCGTCCTGCTCGAAGCCCAGGAAGGACCAGGGCATGGGCACGTCATGCTCCGCCAGCGCGAGCGTGGTGAGCGCCTTGTCTCCACAGGTGGCGATGGAGCGCGCGGTGTTGAATACGCGGGCGCCCTTCACCTCCAGGATGGAGGACAGGTAGCGCGCGCGGGTGAAGGACATGCTGCGCATCAAGACAGGGCCGCCGTCCTTCCACGGCTCGCGGTTCAGCGGCAGCACCAGGTCCGTGTCCGCGTGGGTCTCCACGGCGCAGCCGCGTCCGCGAAGCGCGTCGACGAGCATCCGCTCCTCGGTGCGCATCCGCGTGTAGACGAGGTGGACCTCGTGGCGACGCATCATCCCCTCCTGGACCCGGGTGCCATCGCCGCCAGACGGGGGCGGGGCAGGGCGTTGAGAATCGATTCGACCAGGGCGCCGGCTTCCAGCCCGTGTCGTTGCAGCAGGGCCTCGTGCGTGCCCGCCGTGGAGTCGTAGCGGTCCTGGATGCCCGCGCGCACCACGCGGCGACCCACGCCATGGGTGGCCACGCTCTCGCACACCGCGCCGCCCAGGCCGCCGAGGATGGAGTGCTCCTCCACCGTGACGAGCAGCCGGGTGCGCTCGGCCGTCTCCAGAATCGCCTCCTCGTCGAAGGGCTTGAGCGTGTGCAGGTTCACCACGCGCGCGGACACGCCCTGCGCCTCCAGCCGCGTCGCCACGTCCAGCGCCACGCTCACGCCGACCTCGCCGTGGGCGATGATTCCCACGTCGCCGCCCTCGCGCAGGCACATGGCGCGCCCCAAAGCGAACGCGGGCCGGGCCACCTCCAGCCGGGTGACGCGGTTGCGGCCGAGCCGCAGGTACACCGGGCCCTCCATCTCCAGCAGCGCGCGCGTCGCCTGAATCGTCTCCAACCCGTCCGCCGGAGACACCACCGTCATGCCCGGCATCGCGCGAAGAATCGCCAGGTCCTCGATGGCGTGGTGCGTGGGCCCGAAGAACGCGCCGGACAGGCCGCCGTAGTCGCAGACGAGCTTCACGTTCGCCCGCGCATAGGCGAGGCCCAGCCGCACCTGCTCGCACGCGCGCATCGCCCCGAAGGGCGCGAAAGTGTGGGCGAAGACGACGTGCCCGGTGGCCGCCATGCCGCACGCGATGTCGAGCATCGCCGCCTCGCAGATGCCCAGGTTGAAGAACCGCCCCGGGTGCCGCACGGGGAAAGGGTCTCCTCCACCCGCCAGGTCCGCCTCCAGCAACACGATGCGCGGCTCCACGTCCGCCAGTCGCGCCAGGGTGTGCCGGAACACCTGTCGGTTGGGCAGGCCCGGTTGCTCGCGCAGCCAGTCCTGCGGCGACGTCAGCAGGTCAGCGCCGCTGGAGGTGGTGGAGCTCGTCGGGGAGCCTGTCATGGCGTCACCTCACCCAGTGAGGTGAGTGCCCGGCGGAGCTGGTCGGCGTTGAAGGTCGCGTAGTGCGGCCCCTTGCCGCGAAACATGGGCACGCCCGCGCCCTTCTGCGTCCGGGCGACAATCGCGCGAGGCTCCTCGGAGGGCTCCTCCAGCGCACGACCCAGGGCGTCCAGGTCATGCCCATCCACCTCCACGGTCTTCAGCCCGAAGGCTCGCAGCCGCTCCACCAGGGAGGCCTGGGAGAGGATGGCCTCGGTGGGGCCGTCGTTCTGTCCGCCGTTGCGGTCGACCAGCACGGTGAGTCGCGACAGGTGGTGCTGCGCGGCGATTTGCAGCGCCTCCCAGTTGGAGCCTTCGCCCATCTCCCCGTCTCCGCACACGACGAACACGCGGTTGGAACGCTGCCGCAGCCGGTACCCCATCGCCAGCCCTACTCCCAGTCCCACGCCGTGCCCCAGGCTTCCCGTGGGAAACTCAACGCCCGGCACCGCCGCATTCACGTGTCCGGTGAAGGGACTTCCGTCGGCGTTGTATCGTTGCACCAGTTCTTCAGTGTCGAAGAAGCCGAACTCGGCGAGCGCGGCGTAGAGGCCCGCGGCGGCGTGGCCCTTGGAGAGGATGAGCGAATCGCGCTCCTCCCAGCGGGGCTCCTCGGGCCGGAACTTCATCACCCGCCCCAGCAGCACCACCAACAGCTCCACCATCGACAGCGAGCCACCGAGGTGGCAGCCGACCGACGTGGCGGCGAGCCGGAGGATGGTCCGGCGAATGCGTCTGGCGCGCTCCTCGAGAGGTACCTGGACCATGGATTTCTGCGCCTTTCATTCCAAAGTAGGAAACCGAGAGCACGCCCGTCAATGTGAGTGATGGGGACTTGGGGTGCAGACATGTGAGCTTTCGCCGTCTTGCTGGTTTTGTACGCGTATCGTTATGGTCTCCCGCCGTCGAGGACAGTCTCGCGGTACACGGAGGGTGCGGACATGGACGCACGGTTCGGAAGCGGCCCCTCGTTGGAGCAGGGGGCGCTGTACCGGAGCAAGGGTTGGTGGCGTGACGAGACGGTACTCGACGACTTGCGTCGGGCCGTGCGGACGCATCCGGACAAGACGGCCATCGTCGCGGCGCGCTACTTCGCCAAGGACGTCACGAAGCTGAGCTACGCGGAGCTGGGACGCTACGTGGAGCGCTTCGCGGGCGCGCTCGTGTCGCTGGGCGTGGCGCGGGGCGAACTGGTGGCGGTGCAGTTGCCCAACTGGTGGCAATTCACCGCGATGGCGCTGGCGTGCGCGCGCATCGGCGCAGTCGTCGCGCCCATCCCTCCGGACTACCGTCGCCGCGAGGTGGAGTTCATCCTCGGCAGGACGGAGTCGTCCGTCTACGTGGGACCCCTGAGTTGGAGCGGGCACTCGCACCGGGACATGTTGCGCGAGGCGTCGCGAGCGCTGCCGTCGCTCAAGCACCGCGTCTTCATTGGCGCGGGCGAGCAGGCGTCCGAGGCGGGCGAGCTGGACTTCGACGCGTACTTCGTCGCGCGGCACTGGGAGGACGAGACGCCGAAGGCGGAGCTGGACGCTCGCTCGGCGCGCCCGGACGACGTGTGCAACGTCCTCTACACGTCGGGGACGACGGGCGAGCCCAAGGGCGTCATCCACTCGCACAACACCAACTTCGGCATCACCCGCGCGCTGGTCGACACCCTGGCGCTGGGCGCCGATGACGTGGTGTGCCTGCCCTCGCTGCTCACCGCCTCCAGCGGATTTACTTACCTGTACTTGATGCCGGTGTTGTTGGGCGCGACGGCTGTCTACATGGACGTGGGAGACCCGGAGCTCACGCTGCGCTGCATCGACGAACACCGCGTCACGTTCATGTATGGGATTCCCACGTATGTGATGAACGTCATCGCCGCGAAGAAGAAGCGGGGCGGAGACACCTCGTCGCTGCGTCGGCTGTCCACCGGCTCCATTCCCGTGCCGCCGCACCTCATCGCCGCGGTGCGCGAGAGCTTCGGTGTTCCGCTGCACACGCTGTGGGGGATGACGGAGAACGGCGCGGTGACGATTACGCGCCGCGAGGACCCGCCGGACTGGCCCTCCAACAGCGACGGCAGGCCTGTCGACTGGATGGAGGTGCGGATTGTTCCCGCCCTGGCGGAAGACGGCTCGCCGTATCCTGAAGGCACCGGACGGCTGCTCGTCCGAGGGGCCAGCCAGTGCCTGGGCTACTTCAAGCGCGAGGACCTCTACCGCGCGTGTGTCGACGAGGAGGGCTGGTTCGACACGGGAGACCTGGCGCGCGACGACGGGCGCGGGGGCATCCGCATCGTCGGGCGGCTCAAGGACGTCATCTTCCGCTACGGCCAGAAGGTGCCGGTGGTGGAGGTGGAGTCCGCGCTGTACTCGCACCCGAAAGTCAGGGAGGTGGCCGTCATCGGACACTCGGACGACCGCATCGGCGGTGAGCGCGTCTGCGCCGTGGTGGTGCCGCGCGACGAGACGCCGACGCTGGACGAGCTGCGCGCCCACCTGAAGGGCCTGGGCATGTCGAATCAGTACTGGCCGGACCGGCTGGAGGTCGTCGAGGAGATGCCGAAGACGCCGTCGGGGAAGATTCGCAAGTATCTGCTGCGCGAGCGCTTGAAGGCCCCCACCGCGAAGGTGGGCTGAGCATGTCCCCCATCCTGAGGAGCAACACGTGAGCACTGACTCGAGCACCACGCCGTTGGTGCGCCAGCTCGCCGGGTATTGGCGCGAGCTCTTGGGGACGGACGTGGTGAGGCCGGAGGACCACTTCCTGGAGATGGGTGGCAACTCGCTGATGGCGACGATGCTGGCCAACCGAATCGAGGAGGAGCTGGGCGTCCAGCTCTCCATGGTGGACCTGTTCAACACGCTGGAGCACGTGGCCGCCGCCTGCGAGGAGCAGCTGCTGGAGCAGGGCCGCACCTTCCCCGCGGCCTGACGAAGTCCGTTGTCCAGGAGGCGGGCCTTCTCCCGCCATCGTCCCCGAGGGGCTGTGCGGGGACTCAAGCTTCACGCCTTCTCACGGAGCGCCAGGTGTCGGTCTCACCGACGCGGGGCTTCGTGTCTTCCGAGATTCGTCTTCTTGAGTTTGAGGTGTCGACATGTCCGCGAATGAGCCGAAGCCCGCGAGCCCTCGTGTTCGCAGGCCGCCGCCCGTGGTGCCCGTTCGCCGGGAGGGCCCTCCGCCGCTCTCCTTCGCGCAGCGTCGCATGTGGTTCCTCTCGCGGTTGGACCCGTCGGGCTTCGCCTACAACGCGCCGTTCTTCGCGCGGCTCAAGGGATGTCTCGATGTATCAACGCTGGAGCGCGCGCTGACGGAGGTGGTGCGCCGGCACGAAGCGCTGCGGACGACCTTCGTGGAGGTCGAAGGGGAGCCGGTGCAGTGCATCGCCCCCGAGGCGCCGGTGTCGCTGGTGGTGGAGCGACTGGAGGGGCCGGAGCGTGAGCAGGAGGCCCGACGGCTCGCGGAGGAGGAGGCACGGCGTCCGTTCGATCTGGGCACGGGGCCGATGCTGCGCGCGCGGCTGTTGCGCCTGGATGAAGAGGAGCATGTGCTGCTCCTGACGCTGCACCACATCTCGTGTGATGGCTGGTCGTTGTCCTTGCTGGAGCGGGACGTCGGCGAGCTGTACGGCGCCTTCCTCGAAGGCCGCGAGTCGAAGCTGCCCGTGCTGACGGTGCAGTACGCGGACCATGCGGCGTGGCAGCGCGAGTGGTTGAAGGGGGAGGTGCTGGAGGAGCAGCTCGCGTGGTGGAAGCAGCACCTGGAGGGCGCCTCGCCCGCGCTGGAGCTGCCGACGGACAGGCCGAGGCCCCCGGTGCAGTCGGCCAAGGGCGCGGTGCTGGGCGTGCCGCTGCCCGCGGAGTTGATGAAGGCGCTGCGGGAGCGGTGCAAGCAGGAGGCGG
Source organism: Myxococcus eversor (assembly GCF_010894455.1). Lineage (GTDB taxonomy): Bacteria > Myxococcota > Myxococcia > Myxococcales > Myxococcaceae > Myxococcus > Myxococcus eversor. The sequence goes on from NZ_JAAIXY010000009.1 coordinate 358,209, forward strand.
TGACGCCGTTCATGTTGTTGCTGGCGAGCCTCCAGGCGTTGTTGTCGCGGCACAGCGGGCAGCCGGACGTGGTGGTGGGCACCCCCATCGCGGGGCGCACGCGGCGCGAGGTGGAGGGGCTCATCGGGTTCTTCGCCAACACGCTGGCGTTGCGCGTGGATGTGGACGGCAACGAGTCCTTCAAGTCGTTGCTGGGACGCGTGCGTCAGGCGTGCATGGGGGCGTACCAGCATCAGGACGTGCCCTTCGAGCGACTGGTGGATGCGCTGCGGCCGGTGCGGGACTTGAGCCGCTCGCCGTTGTTCCAGGTGCTGCTCGTGCTCCAGAACGCGCCGCCGCTGGTGCGACTGTCGGGGCTGGAGTCGCGCGACGTGGACTTCGAGCCGGGCGTCGCGAAGTTCGACCTCACGCTCTTCGTGCGCGAGACGCCGGAGGGTTGGGTCGCGCTGTGGGAATACAGCACGGCGCTGTTCGACGAGGCGACGGTCCGCGGGCTCGCCAGCCACCATGTGGCGCTGCTGAAGGGAGTGCTGGAGGACCCGGAGCGCAAGGTGGGTCAGGTGGACCTCCTGGATGCGGAGGAGCGGCGGAAGGTGTTGGTGGAGTGGCCGTGGCAGGAGGAGGTGCGGCACCCGTCGTGGTTGATGCATCGACGGGTGGAGGCGCAGGCGGCGCGCACGCCCTCGGCCATGGCGGTGACGAATGGCGGCGGCTCGCTGACGTACGCGCAACTGGAGCAGCGGGCCAATCAGCTCGCGCACCACTTGATGGCGCTGGGGGTTCGCCCGGGGAGCGTGGTGGGGCTGTGCCTGGAGCGAAGCAGCCTCGACCTTCCGGTGGCGGTGCTGGCGACGTTGAAGACAGGTGCGGCGTGCCTTCCGTTGGACCCTGGCTATCCGCCGTCGCGACTGGCGCGGATGCTCGATGATGTGGGCGCGCCGGTGGTGCTGGTGCATGCCGCGCTGGAGCGTGCGCTGCCCGAGGAGGGCACGGCGCGGAGGGTGAGGCTGGAAGAGGAGGCCGCGCGCATCGCCGAGCAGTCCACCGTGGCGCCCGGATGGGTGTTGTCGCCGGAGCTTCCCTGCTACGTCCTCTTCACGTCGGGGAGCACGGGGACGCCCAAGGGCGTGACGATGTCCCATCGTGCGTTCGGCACGCTGGTGAACTGGCAGTTGGCGAGCACGTCGGCGCCTGGGGCGAGGACACTCCAGTTCGCCTCGCTGAGCTTCGACGTGTCCTTCCAGGAGCTGTTCTGCACACTGGGCGAGGGCGGCACGCTCGTCCTCGTTTCGGCGGCGACGCGTCAGGACCCCGCGACGTTGATGGCGTATCTGCGCGAGCACCGCGTGGAGCGGCTCTTCGTGCCCTTCGTGGCGCTCCAGGCGCTCAGTGAGCGAGCTCGACACGAGACGGAGTTGCCGCCGCTGCGCGAAGTGGTGACGGCGGGAGAGCCGTTGCAGGTGACGCCCGCGGTGGTGTCGTTCTTCGAGCGACTGCCGGGCTGTGTGCTGGAGAACCAGTACGGCCCCACGGAGACGCACGTGGTGACGGCGTGGAGGGCGAAGGGGCCGCCTTCGACGTGGCCGGCGCTTCCTCCGGTGGGCAGGCCCATCGTCCCCGCGAGGGTGTGGGTGCTGGATGCGTGGGGCGCCCCGTGTCCCATTGGTGTGACGGGAGAGGTGTGCGTGGGAGAGCGAAGCCTCGCACATGGCTACTGGGGGCGGCCGGAGCTGACGGCGGAGCGCTTCGCTCCGAACATCCTGGACAAGGACCGGGACGGGCCTCGCATCTACCGCACGGGAGACCGGGGGCGGTGGCTGGCGGACGGGAACCTGGAGCTTCAGGGACGCGCGGACGAGCAGGTGAAGGTGCGCGGCTTCCGGGTGGAGTTGGGTGAGGTGGAGGTGGCGCTGAAGGAACTCCCCGGCGTGACGGACGCGGCGGTGGTGGTGCGGCGAACGGACGGGGGAGAGAAGCGACTGGTGGGCTACGTCGTGCGGCCCGAGTCCTCGGACGCGGAGAACCAGAAGCGCCGGCTGGCGAATCAGCTGCCCGAGTCCTCCGACGCGGAGGACCTGAAGCTCCGGCTGGCGAATCGGCTGCTCGAGTCTTGGGACGCGGAGGACTTGAAGCGTCGACTGGCGAAGCGGCTGCCCGAGTACATGGTGCCGGGCGTGCTGGTGCGACTGGAGGCGCTGCCGCTGACTCCCAGCGGCAAGGTGAATCGTCGCGCGCTGCCGGAGGTGGACTCGCGTCGCGCGGAGGCGGGCGCACGCTACGAGGCGCCGCGTGACGCGCTGGAGCGGACGCTGGCGGAGGTCTGGCGGGAGGTGCTGGGCGTCTCGCCCGTGGGCGTGAGGGACGACTTCTTCGCGCTGGGTGGGCACTCGTTGCTGGCGACGCGCGTGGTGTCGCGACTGAGGGATGCCCTGGGCCACGACGTGCCCGTGCGACTGTTGTTCGAGGCGCCCACGGTGGAGGCGCTGGCCGAGCGACTGGGTGCACTGGGAGGACACGCTCGGTTGCCGGTGCTGACGCGAGCCGAGCGGCTCGTGGACCCGCCCCTGTCATTCGCGCAGCAGCGCCTGTGGTTCCTCGCGCAGCTCGACGCGGGAGGGCATTCGTACAACCTGCCCTTCGTCGTCCGACTCCGTGGTGCCGTGAAGGTGGAGGCCCTGGAGCGAGCACTCGCGGAGGTGGTCCGCCGACACGAGGCGCTGCGCACGAGCTTCGTCGAAGTGGGAGGTGAGCCTGTTCAGCGCGTCGCCGCTGATGCCGTGGTGCCCCTGACGGTGGAGTCGGTGGAGGGCGCCGACGACGTGGAAGAGGCCGTGCGGAGCCGCGTGGTGCGGGAGGTCCAGGCGCCGTTCGATGTGGCGCGGGCGCCCCTGCTGCGCGCGACGCTGCTGCGGACGCGGGGTGACGAGCAGGTGCTGGTGGTGGTGCTGCACCACCTGGTCGCGGATGGCTGGTCGCTCGGCGTGCTCACCCGAGAGTTGGAGGCGCTGTATGTCGAGGCCTCGTCATTGCCCGAGCTGCCGGTGCAGTACGCGGACTACTCGGTGTGGCAGCACGGCTGGCTGAAGGGAGACGTGGAGGCCTCGCAGCTCTCCTGGTGGCACGAGGCGATGAAAGGCGCGCCGCCGGTGTTGGAGTTGCCCACGGACCGGCCGAGGCCCGCGGTGCAGGGATACCGAGGGGCGAGCGTGCCGGTGCGCTTGTCCTCGGAGTTGAGCGAAGCGCTGCGGCGGCTGAGCCGACGAGAAGGCGTGACGCTGTACATGACGCTGCTGGCGGGCTTCCAGGTGTTGCTGGCGCGCTACAGCGGACAGTGGGACGTGGTGGTGGGCTCACCCGTGTCGGGGCGGACGGCGAGGGAGACGGAGGGCCTGATGGGCTTCTTCGTGAACACGCTGGCCCTGCGAGCACAGCCGGATGCGGCGTCCTCGTTCCAGGTGTTCCTGTGTCAGACGAAGGAGACGGTGCTGGGAGCGCTCGCGCACCAGGACGTGCCCTTCGAGCGACTGGTGGAGCACCTCCGTCCGGAGCGGGACTTGAGCCGCTCGCCGTTGTTCCAGGTGCTCTTCACCTTGCAGGAGGCCGCGCCGCTGCTCTCGCTGCCGGGTGTCACCGCGAGCCCCTGGGACTTCGCGAGCACCATCGCCAAGTTCGACCTGGAGCTGCTGCTGGTCGACGCACCGGGAGCCGCTGTCGAAGGGCAGCTCATCTACAACGCGGACCTCTTCGAGCCGTCCACTGTCCAGCGCATCTCGGAGTGCTTCCTGGAGCTGTTGCGCAACCTCTCCAGCCGACCGGAGGCGCGGTTGTCGTCGCTTCCGCTCCTGCCGCCGGACGAACGCCAACGCGTGCTGGAGGCGTGGAACCAGACGGCGGTGGAGTTCCCGCGCGAGGGCTGCGTCCATCACCTCTTCGAAGAGCAGGTGGCGCTGCGGCCGGACGCGGTGGCGTTGGAGTTCGGTGAGCAACGGTTGAGCTATCGGGAGCTGGAGGCTCGGGCCAATCAACTGGCGTGGGCGCTGAAGGCGCGTGGCGTGGGCGTGGATGTGCTGGTGGCGGTGTGCCTGGAGCGCTCGGTGGAGCTCATCGTATCGCTGCTGGCCATCCTGAAGGCGGGTGGTGCGTATGTGCCCCTGGACTCCAGCTATCCGGCGCGGCGGCTGGAGCAGATGTTGGAGGACACGACGCCTCGGCTGCTCATCACCACGCGTGCCTTGCTGGCGCAGTTGCCCCAGGAGGGACGTCCCGAGCTGATGCTGTTGGAGGAGGAGCGACTGGCGGACCTGCCGACGACGGCGCCGCGCATGCCTGTGTCGGGTCGGAACCTGGCGTACGTGGACTTCACGTCGGGAAGCACGGGGCGGCCCAAGGGCGTGGCCGTGGAGCACCGAGGCGTGCTGCGGTTGTTGTACGGCGCGCCCTACGCGCGACTGGGGCCGGAGGAGACGTTCCTGCTCATCGCGCCCATCTCCTTCGATGCGTCGACGTTGGAGGTGTGGGGACCGCTGTGCCTGGGTGGAAGGCTGGTCGTCTTCCCGCCGCGTTCGCCCAGCGAGTTGGACTTGCTGACGGACGTGCTCCATCGGCACTCCGTCACGTTGTTGCACCTGACGGCGGGCCTGTTCAGCCAGATGGTGGAGCTGGGGATGGACGGGCTGAAGGGAGTCCGCCAGCTCCTGACAGGTGGAGACGTGGTGTCCGCGCCGCACGTGAAGCGCGTATTGGAGGAGCTGAAGATTCCGGTGACGGCCTGCTACGGGCCGACGGAGAGCACGCTCTTCACGTCGGTCCATCGGATGACGCGAGTGGAGGACGTGGGCGCGTCGGTGCCCATTGGCCGGCCCATCGGCAACACGCAGGTCTATGTGCTGGATGCTGGGATGGAGCCCGTTCCAGTGGGCGTGGCGGGAGAGCTGTACATCGGTGGTGATGGCCTCGCGCGAGGGTATCTGCGCCAGCCCGATGTGACGGCGGACCGCTTCATTCCGAATCCGTTCAGCGCGGTGCCAGGAGAGCGGCTCTATCGCACTGGAGACCTGGCGCGCTTCCGTTCCGATGGAGTGCTGGAGTTCCTGGGCCGACGGGACAGCCAGGTGAAGGTGCGGGGCTACCGCATCGAGCTGGCCGAAGTGGAGGCATCGCTCCTCGCGCATCCAGCGGTGAAGGACGGGTTGGTGGTGGTGCGGGATGGCGCGGGAGGCAAGCGCCTGGTCGCGTACTACGTCGAACAGGCGCAGCCGCCCGAGGCACCTCGGGTGCGGGACTGGCTGAAGCAGAAGCTGCCCGAGTTCATGGTGCCCTCGGCCTTCGTGAAGTTGGCGGCGCTGCCGTTGACTGCGAATGGGAAGGTGGACCGAAAGGCCCTGCCGTCGCCGGAGCAGGACGGGCCGAGCGCGGAGGCGGTGCAGGGGCCTCGGACGGTGATGGAGTCGCTGGTGGCGCGCATCTGGACGCCGCTGCTCGGCGTGGCGCGGGTGGGCGTGAAGGACGACTTCTTCGCGCTCGGTGGTCATTCGTTGCTGGCGACGCGCGTGGTGTCGCGGCTCCGCGCGGCGCTCGGTCGTGATGTGCCGGTGCGATGGGTGTTCGAAGCGCCCACCGTGGAAGCGCTGGCCGAGCGATTGGAGGCCGTGAAGGCAAGCGGGCAGGGAATGAGCACCCCTGTGCCAACGCGAGTGTCGAGGCAAGCCACGATGCCGCTGTCGTTCGCGCAGCAGCGCTTGTGGTTCCTCGGGAAGCTCGACGCGGGAGGGTATTCGTACAACCTGCCGTTCGTCGTTCGGTTGCGAGGGACGTTGAACTTGAAGGCGCTGGAGCAATCGCTCGCGGCGGTGGTGCGGAGACACGAGGCGCTGCGCACAACGTTAGAGGAAGTGGAAGGCGAACCGGTGCAGCGCATCGCCTCGGGCGTGACGGTTCCGCTGGCGGTGGTGGAGGCCTCGGAGGATGGCGTGCGAGGCCAGGTGGAGACACTGGCGAGGCAGTCCTTCGACCTGGGTAAGGGTCCACTGCTGCGAGTGACGCTGCTGAAGCTGGGTGAGCAGGAGCACGTGTTGGTGCTGGTGCTGCACCACATCGTGGCGGACGGCTGGTCGATGGGAGTGCTCACGAAGGAGTTGGAGGCGCTCTACGGTGCGCAGGTGGGGGGCTCGCAAGCGACGTTGCCGGAGCTGCCGGTGCAGTACGCGGACTACGCGGTGTGGCAGCGGGAGTGGCTGAAGGGCGAGGTGCTGGAGGAGCAGTTGTCGTGGTGGAGGGCGAGGTTGGCAGGAGCCCCAGAAGTGCTGGAGGTGCCGACGGACCGACCGAGGCCGGCGGTGCAGGGGTACCGAGGCGCGAGCGTGGCGGTGAAGCTGTCCGTGGAGCTGAGCGAGAAGCTGAAGCGGCTGAGCCGTGCGGAAGGCGTGACGCTGTACATGACGTTGCTGGCGGGCTTCCAGGTGCTGCTGGCGCGCTACAGCGGACAGTGGGACGTGGTGGTGGGTTCACCAGTATCGGGGCGGACGACGAAGGAGGTCGAAGGGCTGATTGGCTTCTTCGTGAACACGCTGGTGGTGAGGACGGAGGCGTCCAGCGAGCTGACGTTCCGCGAGATGTTGGAGCGTGTGAAGGAGTCGGTGCTGGGGGCCTTCGGGCACCAGGAAGTGCCGTTCGAGAAGCTGGTGGAGGCATTGCAGTCGAGCCGCGACTTGAGTCGCGCGCCCCTGGTCCAGATTGCCTTCGGCTTGAACGGGCCCTCTCAGTTGCCGGCGCTGCCGGGGCTGTCCTCGTCGGAGGTGACGTACGAGCCGGGTATGGCGAAGTTCGACCTCGCTCTATCGGTTCGTGAGGACGCGGAGGACCTGACGGGCTTCTGGGAACTCAATACGGACCTGTTCGACGCGGCGACCGTGGAGCGCCTGGCGACGCACTACCAGCAGGTGCTGGAGGCGGTGGTGGAGAATCCGGAGGCGAGATTGAGCGCGCTTCCCATGTCGGGGCATCACGAAGTGCCGGTGAAGGTGCCAGTGGCACGCCTCCAGGCTCGGCGGTTGGACCTGCTCGCTCCGGAGTCAGTGCCACAGGGGTTCATCGCACCGAGGACCGCCATCGAGGAACTGGTGGCGGGAGTCTGGGCTCCGCTGCTCGGCGTGAAGCACGTGGGTGCCGAAGACAACTTCTTCGAGCGGGGAGGTCACTCGCTGCTCGTAATGCAGGTGGCCTCGCGGCTGCGCGAGGTGCTGGGGCATGAGGTGTCGGTGAGGATGCTCTTCGAGGCACCCACCGTCGCCACACTGGCCAGGAGCCTGGAGACCCTCGTCGGTGGTGGTGCTGGACGAGGACGTCCGGAGCTGGTGCCCACGACTCGCACGGAGGCGTCGCCGCAGTCGTTCGCGCAGCAGCGCTTGTGGTTCCTCGACCGGTTGGAGCCGAACAACCCGCTCTACAACATCCCCCTCGCGATGCGACTGACGGGGGCGTTGGACGTCGCGGCCCTGGAGCGCTCGTTCCACGTGTTGATCCGTCGCCACGAGTCCCTGAGGACGACCTTCGAGCAGGGAGACCATGGAGCGACGCAGCACATCCATCCCTTCGAGCCAGCGCCGCTTCCCCTGGTGGACCTGAGCAGCCTGCCCGCTCTGGCGCGAGAGCAGGAAGCTTTGCGACTCGGCGCGGAGGAAGGCCAGCGCCCGTTCGATCTGGGCAAGGGTCCACTGCTGCGAGTGACGCTGCTGAAGCTGGGTGAGCAGGAGCACGTGCTGGTGCTGGTGCTGCACCACATCGTGGCGGATGGCTGGTCGATGGGAGTGCTCACGAAGGAGTTGGAGGCGCTCTACGGTGCGCAGGTGGGGGGCTCGCAAGCGACGTTGCCGGAGCTGCCGGTGCAGTACGCGGACTACGCGGTGTGGCAGCGGGAGTGGCTGAAGGGCGAGGTGCTGGAGGAGCAGTTGTCGTGGTGGAGGGCGAGGTTGGCAGGAGCCCCAGAAGTGCTGGAGGTGCCGACGGACCGACCGAGGCCGGCGGTGCAGGGGTACCGAGGCGCGAGCGTGGCGGTGAAGCTGTCCGTGGAGCTGAGCGAGAAGCTGAAGCGGCTGAGCCGTGCGGAAGGCGTGACGCTGTACATGACGTTGCTGGCGGGCTTCCAGGTGCTGCTGGCGCGCTACAGCGGACAGTGGGACGTGGTGGTGGGTTCACCAGTATCGGGGCGGACGACGAAGGAGGTCGAAGGGCTGATTGGCTTCTTCGTGAACACGCTGGTGGTGAGGACGGAGGCGTC
>NZ_JAAIXY010000009.1:366583-435691 GCF_010894455.1 Myxococcus eversor
TGCTGGCGCGCTACAGCGGACAGTGGGACGTGGTGGTGGGTTCACCAGTATCGGGGCGGACGACGAAGGAGGTCGAAGGGCTGATTGGCTTCTTCGTGAACACGCTGGTGGTGAGGACGGAGGCGTCGGGCGAGCTGACGTTCCGGGAGATGTTGAGGCGTGTCCGGGACGCGGTCCTGGGGGCGCTTACGCACCAGGACGTGCCGTTCGAGAAGCTGGTGGATGCGTTGCAACTGTCTCGCGACCTGAGCCGCTCGCCGTTGGTGCAGGTGTCCTTCGCGCTCCAGAGCGCACCGTCGGGAGACCTGTCGTTGCCGGGGCTCACGCAGCAACCGGTGGACGTGGGGACTCGGACCGCCAAGTTCGACCTCGCGTTGTCCGTGCGAGAGGACGTGGAGGGACTGTCAGGCTCCTGGGATTTGAACACGGACCTGTTCGACACCGCGACGGTGGAGCGGATGGCGACGCACTACCAGCGGTTGCTGGAGGCGGTCGTGGAAGTGCCGGAGGCGACGCTGCGAGCGCTTCCGATGCCAGGGCACCGCGAGGTCCCCGTGAAGGTCGCTGGTCCCCGCATCCAGTCACGCAGCGGCGAGCGCGTGATTCCAGAGGAGGGGTTGGAGGGCTTCATCGCTCCCAGGACCGCGATGGAAGAGCTGGTGGCGGAGACCTGGGTTCCGCTGCTGGGCGTGAAGCGCCTCGGCGCGGAGGACAACTTCTTCGAGCGAGGAGGACACTCGCTGCTGGTGATGCAGGCGGCGTCCCGGCTGAGAGCCGCCTTGGGACACGAAGTGCCGGTGCGCATGCTCTTCGAGGCACCCACGGTGTCCTCGTTGGCCGCGAGGCTGTCCACGTTGGTGCGGGGAAGCCTTGAAACTCGGAGTCCGGAGCTGCTCCCCGCATCGAGGGCGGATGCGCTGCCCCTGTCCTTCGCGCAGCAGCGCCTGTGGTTCCTCGACCGGCTGGAGCCGAACAGCCCGCTCTACAACATCGCCCTGGCGATGACGTTGGAGGGCGCGCTCGACCTTGGCGCGCTGGAGAAGGCGTTCCATGAGTTGGTTCGCCGCCACGAGTCCCTGAGGACGACAATCCGCCAAGGTGGGCAGGGCGCGATTCAGCACATCAGTCCCTCTGTGTCCGTGCCGCTGTCCGTGGTGGACCTGAGCGGTCTGCCCGTGGAGGCGCGAGCGCCCGAGGCCTTGCGACTCGGGATGCAGGAGGAGCAGCGCCCGTTCGACTTGAGCGCGGGCCCGTTGCTGCGAGTGACGCTGCTGAAGCTGAGCGAGCAGGAGCATGTGCTGGTGCTGGTGCTGCACCACATCGTGTCCGACGGCTGGTCGATGGGAGTGCTCACGAAGGAGTTGGAGGCGCTCTACGGCGCGCAGGTGAAGGGCGGAGACGCGGCGTTGCCGGAGCTGCCCGTGCAGTACGCGGACTACGCGGTGTGGCAGCGGGAGTGGTTGAAGGGAGAAGTGCTGGAAGAACAGTTGTCGTGGTGGAGGGCGAAGCTGGAGGGCGCCCCCGAAGCGCTGGAGCTGCCGACCGACCGACCGAGACCCGCGGTGCAGGGGCATCGCGGCGCGAGCATGGCGGTGCGGCTGTCCTTGGAGCTGAGCGCGAAGCTGAAGCGCTTGAGTCGCGCGGAGGATGTGACGCTGTACATGACGCTGCTGGCGGTGTTCCAGGTGTTGCTGGCGCGCTACAGCGGGCAGTGGGACGTGGTGGTGGGCTCGCCCGTGTCGGGTCGGACGAGAAAGGAAGTCGAAGGCCTGATTGGCTTCTTCGTGAACACGTTGGTGGTGAGGACGGAGGCGTCGAGGGCGCTGACGTTCCGTGAGCTGCTGGCGCAGGTCCGGGAGTCCGTGCTGGGCGCCTTCGCGCATCAGGAAGTGCCGTTCGAGAAGCTGGTGGATGCGTTGCAGTTGTCTCGCGACTTGAGCCGCTCGCCGTTGGTGCAAGTGTCCTTCGCGCTCCAGAGTGCACCGTCGGGAGACTTGTCGTTGCCAGGGCTCGCGCTGCGCCCGTTGGACCTGGGGACGCAGGTGGCGAAGTTCGACCTCGCGTTGTCCGTGCGAGAGGACGCGGAGGGCATGGCGGGTTACTGGGTGTTCAACACGGACCTGTTCGACACGCGGACCGTGGAGCGCCTGGCCATCCACTACGAGCGACTGCTGGAGTCCGCCGTGGCGATGCCCGACGCGCGGCTGGATGCGCTCGGGATGCCTGGGCACATTGAAGTGCCGGAGAGGACGCCGTCAGTTCGCATCCACGCCCGGCGCACGGAGCAGCGGGATTTGGAGCAGACCCTGGAGTCCTTCATCGCGCCCAGGACGGCGATGGAGGAGCGGGTGGCGGAGCTCTGGGCGCCGCTGCTGGGCGTGAAGCGCGTTGGCGCGGAGGACCATTTCTTCGAGCGGGGAGGGCACTCGCTGCTGGTGATGCAGGTGGCCTCGCGACTGCGGGAGACGCTGGGCCGCGACGTGCCGGTGCGGATGCTCTTCGAGTCACCCACGGTGTCCGCGCTGGCCTCGCGATTGGATGAACTCGTGAAGGACGGGCTCGGGACAGGTCGTCCAGAGCTGGTCCGTACAGCACGGGCGGAGGCACTGCCCCAGTCGTTCGCGCAGCAGCGCTTGTGGTTCCTCGACCGGTTGGAGCCGGGTGGCTCGCTCTACAACATCGCGCTCGCGATGAAGCTGGAGGGCGTGCTCGAAGTGAAGGCCCTGGAGCGTGCCTTCAATGAACTGCTCCGTCGCCACGAATCCTTGAGGACGACCTTCCATCAACATGAGCAGGGGGCCGTGCAGCGCATCCACGCCGCCGCCTCCCTGCCGTTGTCCGTGGTGGACCTGAGTGGCCTCGCCGTCGAAACCCGAGAGCAAGAGGCGCTCCGACTGGGAGCCGAAGAAGGACGGCGTCCGTTCGACTTGAGCACAGGCCCGTTGCTGCGAGTGACGCTGCTGAAGCTGGGCGAGCAGGAGCACGTGTTGGTGCTGGTGCTGCACCACATCGTGGCGGACGGCTGGTCGACGTGGGTGCTCACGAAGGAGCTGGAGACGCTCTATGGCGCCTATGTGAAGGGAGAGGCCGCGACGTTGCCGGAGTTGCCCGTGCAGTACGTGGACTACGCGGTGTGGCAGCGCGAGTGGCTGAAGGGGGAGGTGCTGGAGGAGCAGTTGTCGTGGTGGAGGACGAAGCTGGCGGGCGTACCCGAAGCGCTGGAGGTGCCCACGGACCGACCGAGGCCTGCGGTGCAGGGGTACCAGGGCGCGAGCGTGGCGGTGAGGCTGTCCTCGGAGTTGAGCGAGAAGTTGAAGCAACTGAGCCTGCGGGAGGGCGTGACGCTGTACATGACGCTGCTTGCGGGCTTCCAGGTGCTGCTGGCGCGCTACAGCGGACAGTGGGACGTGGTGGTGGGCTCGCCGGTGTCGGGGCGCACGACGAAGGAAGTGGAGGGGCTGATTGGCCTCTTCGTGAACACGCTGGTGGTGAGGACGGAGGCGTCGGGCGAGCTGACGTTCCGGGAGATGTTGGGGCGTGTGAAGGAGTCGGTGCTGGGGGCCTTCGGGCACCAGGAGGTGCCGTTCGAGAAGCTGGTGGAGGCTCTGAACCTGAAGCGCGACATGAGTCGCGCGCCGTTGGTCCAGGTGGTGTTCCAGCTCTTGAACACGCCTTCGGGAGACCTGTCGTTGTCCGGCCTCGCGCAACGCCCGTTGGACCTGGGGCTTCGTGCCGCCAAGGTCGACCTCGCGCTGAGCGTGCGAGAAACCGCGGAGGGTATCGAGGGAGCGCTCGAGTTCAGCAGCGACCTGTACGACGTGGCGACGATGGAGCGCTTCGGAGAACACCTGGAGCGTCTGCTGGAAGGCGCGGTGACCGAGCCGGGCCGACGACTGCGAGACCTTCCGCTCCTGAGCGAGTCCTCGCGGCGGGAGTTGCTGGCGCGGGGCGGCAGCGAAGCGCCCTTCGAGGGGGAGTGCCTGCACCGGTTGTTCGAGGCCCAGGCCGCGCGAACGCCCGAGGCCATCGCGGTGGAGATGGAAGGGCGGACGCTGACGTACGCCCAGCTCGACCGGAGAGCCCACAAGTTGGCCACGGTGTTGCGCAAGCGGGGCGTGAGGCCCGACGTGGTGGTGGGCCTGTGCCTGGGGCCGAGCCTCGATTGGGTCGTGGCGATGCTCGCCATCCTCAAGGCGGGAGGCGCCTACCTGCCGATGGACCCGGAGCATCCACCGGAGCGCCTCGCATACATGCTGGATGACGCTAAGGTCGCTCTGCTGGTGTCGCGCTCGGAAGAGAGGTCCCGACTCGCCTGGTCCGGGGCCACCGTATTGCTGGATGAAATCGGTGAGCTTGATGACCTGGTGGTGGGCGCGGAATCGCCGGCGCCCGAAGTCACGGCGCGAAACCTCGCGTATGTCATCTACACGTCGGGGAGCACAGGGCGCCCGAAGGGGACGCTGCTGGCGCACCGGGGCGCGGCGAACCTGGTGGAGTCCTTCCCCTCGTTGCTCGGCGGTCTTGGTCCGAGCGACAGGACGTTGATGTTCGCGACGGTGAGCTTCGATGCCTCCGTGGCGGAGGTCTTCCCCGCGCTGCTGCACGGTGCGACGCTGGTCCTGGCCCGGCGTGCGCAGATGGCGCCTGGAAGGCCGTTGGCGGAGTTGCTCGCGCGCGAGCGAATCTCCGTGGCGACCCTGCCGCCGTCGGTCCTGGCGATGATGCCGGAGGTCGAGCTTCCCAGTCTTCGAGTCCTGCTCTCGGCGGGCGAGGCCTGCACCGCGGAGCTGGTGGCACGGTGGAGTCCGGGGCGCCGTTTCGTCAATGGTTATGGCCCGACGGAAGGAACAGTGGCCGCGACCTGGGGCGAGTGCTTCCCAGGAACGCGCCCCACGATTGGCAGGCCGTTGCGCAACGTGGTGGTGCGGGTGATGGATGAAGCGGGCAACCTGGCTCCCACGGGAGTCTGGGGCGAGCTGTACCTCGGTGGCGTGGGACTGGCGCGAGGTTACCTGGGTCGTCCGGACCTGACGGCGGAGCGCTTCGTCCCGGACCCGTTTGGTGAAGGAGGACGGCTGTATCGAACGGGTGACGTGGTGCGGCTGCTCGAAGACGGAAGGGTCGAGTACCTGCGGCGCGCCGATGCCCAGGTGAAGGTGCGTGGCGTGCGCGTCGAGCCCGCGGAGGCGAGTGCCGCGCTCTCGGCCCATCCGGAGGTCCGGTCCGCCGTGGTCATGGGCCGGGAAGACACGCCGGGAGACATGCGGTTGGTGGCGTATGTGGTGCCGAGGGACGAGGCCCCGTTGACGGCCGATGTGCTGCGCGCGTGGATGAAGCGCTCGTTGCCGGAGCCATGGGTTCCTTCGGTGTTCGTGATGCTGCGCGAGTTGCCGCTCACGCCGAACGGGAAGGTGGACTGGAAGGCATTGCCCGCGCCCGAGGCGCACCGGCCAGAGCTGAGCGGTGGCTACGTCGCGCCTCGAGAGGGCCTGGAGCAGGTGCTCGCCCAACTGGTGGCGGAGGTCCTGAAGCTGGACCGCGTGGGCGCGGACGACAACTTCTTCGACCTGGGCGGCAACTCGCTCCTCTTGCAGTCGCTTCAGTTGAAGCTGGAGGAGCGGCTGGAGCGCAAGGTGCCGTTGGTGTCGCTGCTCCAGTTCTCCACCGTGCGCACGCTCGCCGCTCAGTTGGGGCCCGCCCCGGAGCCGGAGGCGCCTCGTCAGGCCGCGACTGCCGGAGACAGACGTGAGGGACTCCAGCGTCTGGCGCAGCAGCGACGACGACGACCTGGCTCGGATTAACGCAGCAGGCGTGCCAGCTTCGCTCCGAGCACCTCGACATGCGGTGCTTGCAGCATCGTGTGGTGGTCGCCAGGGACGACCTCCACGCGCGCCGCCGAGCCCAGGTCCAACCAGCCGAGCTCCGGGTGGGATGGGAAACCGGGAGGTGGCTGTCGGGCGCGGAAGTATTGGAGCTCGCCCCCGTCCCAGGGCGGCGGCACGTAGAGACTCAACGCTCGCGTGTTCGCGCGCAGCACGTCCAGTTGTCTGCGGGCCGATTCCAGCTCGGAGAACGGAGGCTCGATGCCGTCGCGTGCTGCTTCCTCCTGGAGCAGGCGGAACTGCTCTTCGACGGGCAAGTCCTTCGGCCACCCGGTGGACGGTGTGAACGTCTTCCCCGCGCGGAAGGTCAGCAGCGAGACCTGGTCCGCGAGCTCCGCGGAGACGTGTCCAGGTGGCGGCGTGTCCAGGAGCGCGCACAGGGGCACGCTGTCGCCTTCAGCCGACAGTCGGCGCGCCATCTCGTAGGCGATGGTGCCACCCAGGGAGGCGCCCACGAGCAGGTAGGGGCCTCTGGGGCGCACGGTACGAAGGACGGCGAGGTAGTGCTCCGCCATCTGCTCCACGGTGGTGTGGCTGGAGGCCCCCGCTTCGAGTCCCACCGACTCGAAGCCGTACATGGGGCGCTCGGGAGCGAGGTGTCTCGCCAGTTCACGGTAGAAGAGCACCTGTCCACCGGCTGCGTGCACGAAGAAGACGGGCACCCCGTGAGTTCCCTCCTGGAGCCGCACGAGGCAACTGGGGGCCGTGGGCGCGGCGTCGCGAGCACCGTCTCCAATGCGAATGCGCGCCGCGAGTCGGGCAACCGTGGGGGACTCCAGCACGGTCTTCAGGGGAAGCCGCGCGCCAAGGCGGTCCTGGATGCGCGCACTCAGGCGCAAGGCGAGCAGTGAGTCTCCGCCCAGGGCGAAGAAGTCATCGTGGATGCCGATGTTCTCCAGATGGAACGTGAGCCTGAAGCACTCCAGCAACACCTGCTCCGTGTCATTGCGAGGAGGCGCGGCATGAGAGCCCTCGTCGCGTTGAACCTCGGCACGCGCTGCTTCGCGGGCTTCCACGGCGCGAGCCGTCGTCCCAGTCGCCGTGACGGGCTCAATCCAGTGTCGCTCCCGGTCGAAGCTGTAGCCCGGCAGTGCGACGCGTCGGCGCCGCTCTCCAGCGCGGAAGCGCTCCCAGTCGATGGTGACACCCGCGAGCCAGGCTTCACCCAGTGAAGCGAGTGGATGCGGAGGCCGCTCCACCGAGGCGGATGCCAGGGTCGACAGCACGGGCTGCGACGTACGAGTCGGATGCCTCCGTGCGAGCGAGGACAGCGCCGTCCCCGGACCGACTTCGATGAAGGCCCGGTCTCCGCTGGAGAGCAGCAGGTGCAGTCCGTCGGAGAATCGCACTGTCTCGCGAAGGTGGCGGCACCAGTACATGGGGTCTGCCGCTTCGCGCTCACCGAGCCAGCGTCCGGTGAGGCTCGACACCACGGGCAGCTTGGGCGCACGCGGGGAGAAGCGGGAGACCACGCGCGCGAAGTCCGCCAGGTGCGGTTCGAGCATGACGGAGTGCGCCGCGTGGCTCAGATGCAGTCGGCGCGTCTCCACGCCCTGGCCCGCGAGCGTGGCCTCCAGCGCATCGAGCGCGTCCAGAGGCCCCGAGATGACACAGTCGGAAGGCGTGTTGATGGCCGCGACGGACAGCGAGGAGTTCAGCGGGGATTCCACCTGGGCCAGCGGCGCGAGGACCGCCGTCATCCCGCCAGGAGGAAGCCGCTCCATGATTCTTCCGCGCGCGGTGACCAGCTCCAGCGCCTCTTCGAGCGTGAAGACGCCGGCCAGACAGGCCGCGACGTATTCGCCCAGCGAATGGCCGAACAGGGCCTCGGGCTGGACGCCCCGGGACAGCCAGAGCTGCGCCAGCGCCCAGTTACATGTGAACAGCGCCGCCTGGGTCCACAGCGGACGCGCCAGCTCGCGAGCCGCCGAGTCGTAGCGCTCCGGAGGCGCGAACATCACCTCGCGCAGGTCGCCACCGAGTGGGCCACGCAGCAGCGCGGCACAGCGGTCCACGGCGTCGCGAAACGCGGGTTCACCGAGCAGCTCCGCGCCCATGTTCACCCGCTGCGCGCCTCCGCCCGGAAAGAGGAAGACAGCGCTTCGTCGGTCCACTTCGTCGAACGTGGTGCGAGGTCGAAGGGACTCATCCCGATGACTCAGTCGCGCGGAGGTCTCCGGGCGAGTGCTCGTGGTGACGAAGCGTCGCCAGCCGAAGCGATTGCGCCCGACTTGAAGGGTGTGCGCCACATCCGCGAGCGCGGCTTCGGTGTGGCCCAGGTGCTCCGCCAGTTCCGTGGTCATCCGCTCCAGCGCGGCCTCGGACCGGGCTGACAGCAACACCAGTTGTTCTTCTCCGCGAGGCGGGTCGCTCACCGGAGTGGGCGCCTCTTCGAGCACGACGTGCACGTTGGTGCCACCCATGCCGAACGAACTCACGCCCGCGCGTCGGGGGCCCGGACTGTTCCAGGGTCGAGGCTCGGCCACGATGTAGAAGGGGCTGCCCTCCAGCTCCAGCAGCGGATTGGGCCGACGGAAGTGGACGGTGGGCGGAAGCTGTCGGTGCTCCAGCGCCAGCACCGCCTTGATGAGTCCTGTCACTCCGGCCGCCGCGTCGAGATGGCCGAGGTTGCTCTTCACTGAACCCAGTCCGATGGTGCCCGGTGCAACGCCTCGGAAGACCTGCTTGAGCGCGGCGACCTCGACGGGGTCTCCCAGCGGGGTGCCCGTGCCGTGGGCCTCGATGAAGGAGATGGTGTGAGGCTCGACTCCCGCCAGGGCCAGGGCATCGCTGATGGCGGCGACCTGTCCGGAGACGGAGGGCGCGGTGAAGCCCGCCTTGCTGCTGCCATCGTTGTTGGCCGCTGAGCCGAGGATGACCGCGCGAATCGGGTCTCCATCCGCGAGCGCATCCTCCAGTCGCTTGAGGAGCACGACGCCGACACCGTTCCCCGGCACGGTGCCCGCCGCCTGGGAATCGAAGGCACGGCAGTGGCCATCGGGAGAAGAGATTCCGCCCTCCTGAGTGGGGTAGGCGACGAGCTGCGGCGAACGCACGGCCGCGCCTCCCGCGAGCGCCAGATTGCACTCCCCCGCGAGCAGCGCCTGACACGCGAGGTGCACGGCTGTCAGCGACGTGGAGCACGCCGTCTGCACCGTCAGCGCCGGCCCGGTGAGGTTCAGCTTGTAGGCCACGCGCGTCGCCAGGAAGTCGCTGTGAGTCCCGAGGATGCTCTCCGTCCAGTCACTGGAGCGCCGCTCCATGCTCGGAATGACGTTGGTCAGCAGATAGGTGCTGAGCGAGGCACCGCCATAGACGCCCACGTGCAGTGGCCGGGTCCGAGCGGCATGGCCCGCGGATTCGAGCGCGCCCCAACAGCACTCCATGAACAGGCGTTGCTGTGGGTCCAGTTGCTCTGCCTCGCGAGGGGAGTACCCGAAGAAGCGCGCGTCGAAGAGGTCGGCGCCTTCGATGACGCCCGCCGCCGCGACCCATCCCTCGCCCGAGGGGAAGCCCGCTTTCGCGCGCTGCTCGGCGTCCAGCACCGTGACGGAGTCGACACCCGAGATGAGGTTGGACCAGAAGCCCTGTGCGTCCGAAGCGCCCGGAAAACGCAGCGACAACCCGATGATGGCGATGGCCGTCGGGCCGGGCGGCTCATGAGACACGTTCTCACCCATCACCGAACTAGAGCATGGCTGGATGCGCGAGTTGAACGTGGTTGACCTCAGAGGCTGATAAATCTGATTTAACCTGAAATAGCTGTCGGGACGGAGGGGTCGTGATGAGCGCACCCGAAGTGAAGCGAGAGGTGGCGAGGGTGCGAAGCCTGCCCCCGTTGGTGCCCGTTCCGAGGGAGTCTCCTCCGCCGTTGTCCTTCGCCCAGCAGCGCCTGTGGTTCCTCGCGCAGGTGGACGCCGGGGGCTACTCCTACAACGTGCCCTTCTTCTCGCGGCTGAAGGGGCGGCTCGACGTGGCGGCGCTCCAGCGAGCGTTGTCGGCGCTGGTGCAACGACACGAAGCCCTGCGCACCACGTTCGGTGAAGAGGCCGGGAGGCCGGTGCAGCGCATCGCGCCCGATGCCTCCGTGACGATGTCCGTGGAGGTCGTGGCGGAGGAGGACCTCCTCCGTCTCGCCGAGGAGGAGGCGCGGCGCACGTTCGACCTGAGTACCGGACCGATGCTTCGCGCGCGGCTGTTGCGAGTGCACGAAGACGACCACGTGTTGCTCCTGATGCTTCACCACATCTCGTGTGACGGCTGGTCCATGGGGGTGATGGAGCGCGAGCTGCGCGAGCTGTATGGCGCCTTCACCGAGGGCCGCTCGCCGATGTTGCCCGTGTTGCCTGTGCAGTACGCGGACCATGCGCTGTGGCAGCGCGAGTGGTTGAAGGGCGAGGTACTGGAGTCGCAGCTCGCGTGGTGGAAGGCGCTGCTGGAGGGAGCCTCGCCCGCGCTGGAGCTGCCCGTGGACCGGCCGAGGCCGCCAGTGCAGACGTTCCGGGGCGCCAGTGTGGCGCTGCCCCTGTCGCCGTCGCTCTCGCAAGCGGTGAAGGCCCAGTCTCGCGCCGAGGGCGTGACGCCGTTCATGCTGTTGCTGGCGTGCTTCCAGGTGCTGCTGTCGCGCTACAGCGGCCAGCGGGACGTCGTCGTGGGGATGCCCATCTCCGGGCGGAACCGGCGCGAGCTGGAGAACCTCATCGGCTTCTTCGTCAACACGCTCGCGCCGCGTCTGGACGTGGATGGGGAGGAGTCGTTCCGGGCGATGCTCGGGCGGGTGCGTCGGCTGTGTCTGGGGGCCTACGCGAACCAGGACGTTCCGTTCGAGACGCTGGTGGAGGCGATGCGGCCGGCTCGGGACTTGAGCCGCTCGCCGCTGTTCCAGGTGATGTTCGTCATCGAGGGACCGCGCGCCCTGCCGTCGCTGCCGGGGCTCGCGGCGAGCCAGGTGGTCTTCGACTACGGCATGGCGAAGTTCGACCTGACGTTCTTCCTGCGCGAGACGGCCGAGGGCTGGGTCGGCATCTGGGAATACAACCAGGCGCTGTTCGACGAGGCGACCTTGCGGCGGATGGCGACTCACTACGTGACGCTGCTGGACGGCCTGCTCGCGGACCCGGGGCGACGCGTCGGTGACGTGCCGTTGTTGGATGAGTCGGAGCGGCGCGCACTGCTGCGTGAGTGGAGTGGCCGCGCGGATTCAAGTGCCGTGCCCGGTTTGATGCACGCGTGGGTTGAAGCGCAGGTGTCGCGCTCGCCCGACGCGGTGGCGGTGACGGACGGACAGTCGTCGCTGACGTACGCGAGCCTGGCGCGGCGCGCGAATCAGCTCGCGCATCACCTGCTGGGGTTGGGTGTTCGGCCGGGGGGCACGGTGGGGTTGTGCCTGGAGCGTGCGTCCCTGGAGATGCCGGTGGCGGTGCTGGCGACGCTGAAGGCCGGCGCGGCCTTCCTCCCGTTGGACCCGAGCTACCCGTCGCAGCGCCTGGAGCAGATGTTGGAGGACACGGGCGCGCCCGTGGTGCTCGTGCACGGCGCGTTGGAGCGAGCGTTGCCCGAGCGCGCCGGGACGCGTCGGGTGCGCCTGGAAGAGGAGGCAGGGCGGATTGAGGCGAGGCCCGTGCATGCTCCCGCCGTTCCGCTCTCGCCGGAGACTCCGTGCTACTTCGTCTACACGTCAGGGAGTACGGGGCGGCCCAAGGGCATCCTCATGTCTCATCGCGCGGTGGGGAACATGCTGCGCTGGTTGCTCGCGCGCACGGTGGACCCTGGGGCGACGACGCTGCAGTTCGCCTCGCTGAACTTCGATGTGTCGTTCCAGGAGATGTTCGGAACGTGGTGCCTGGGTGGCACGGTGCTGCTGGTGGGCGAGGAGGCGCGAAGGGACCCGGTGGCCCTGTTGCATCGCATGGTGACTCACGGCGTGGGGCGGCTGTACCTGCCCTTCGTGGCGCTCCAGGCGTTGTGCGAGGTGGCGCAATACGAGGCCGTGCTGCCGCCGCTGCGCGAGGTGGTGACGGCCGGTGAGCAGTTGCAGGCGACGCCCGCGCTGGTGTCCTTCTTCGAGCGCCTGCCGGGGTGCGTGCTGGAGAACCAGTACGGCCCTTCAGAGGCCCATGTCGTCACGGCCTGGAGGGCTCGAGGCCCACCCGGGACATGGCCCGCGCTGCCGCCCGTCGGCGTGCCCATCTCGAACGTGAAGGTGTACGTGCTCGACGAGCGGGGCGCTCCGAGTCCCGTGGGTGTGGTGGGAGAGGTGTTCGTCGGGGGGGCGAGTCTCGCGCACGGGTACTGGGAGCGCGCGGAGCTGACCGCGGACCGGTTCATCCCGGATGCGCTGAGTGACGAGCCGGGCGCGAGGCTGTACCGCACGGGGGACAAGGCGCGGTGGCTGGGGGACGGGAACCTTGAGTTCCTGGGGCGCGTGGACGGGCAGGTGAAGGTGCGCGGCTTCCGCGTGGAGCCAGGTGAGGTGGAGGTGGCGTTGAAGGCGCTGCCGGGGGTGAAGGACGCGGTGGTGGTGGTGGTGCGACAGGAGGAGGGTGGGGAGAAGCGACTGGTGGGCTACGTGGTGCACGCGGAGCCGTGGGACGCGGAGGCGTTGCGGTCGCGGTTGGGGCAACGACTGCCGGAGTACCTGGTGCCGAGCGTACTGGTGCGACTGGATGCACTGCCGCTGGCGCCCACGGGCAAGGTGGATCGCAAGGCACTGCCCGCGCCGGGAAGGCCGCAGCTCGCGTCGCGCGGCGCGCATGAGGGGCCCCGCGACGAACTGGAGCGGAAGCTGGTGCGCGTGTGGGAAGAGGTGCTGGGCGTGAGTCCCGTGGGCGTGACGGAGGACTTCTTCGCGCTGGGCGGCCATTCGCTGATGGCCATCCGGCTGCTCGCACGCATCCGAGGCGCGGTGGGCAGGGCGTTGCCGGTGTCGACACTCTTCCAGCGCGCGACGGTGGAGCATGTCGCGTCCGTGCTGCGCCGGGAGTCAGCGACGACGTCCACGTGGAGTCCGCTGGTGCGACTCCAGGAAGGGCTGGGACAGAGGCCCTTCTTCTGTGTGCACGCGGTGGGTGGCACTGTGCTGAGCTACGCGGAGCTGGCGAAGTCGTTGGGGCCCGAGCAGCCGTTCTTCGGGCTCCAGTCGCGTGGACTCGAGGGAGATGTGCCTCCATGCGAGAGCATCCCGGAGATGGCGAGCCTCTATCTCTCCGCGATGAAGGAGGTGCAGCCACGTGGGCCGTACCGGCTCGGAGGCTGGTCGATGGGAGCCAGCATCGCGTGGGAGATGGCGCACCAGCTCCAAGCGCAGGGCGAGCGGGTGGAGGTGCTCGCGCTCATCGACGGCTTCGTGCGTCCGTTCGACGGAGAGGGCTCCGCGCCTGGGCACGATGAGGCCCGGCGCTTCGGCGCGATGTTCTATTCGGACCTGATGCGCGCGGCGGGGAACGTTGTCGACCTGACGGATGAAGGGCTCGTGCGACAGGACCCCGAGGCGCTGATGCGCACCCTGGCGGCGACGAGCAGTGGAGTCCAATCACTCGAAGTCCTGCGCCGGGTCTTCGAGGTGAACCTCCTGGCGGCGTGGAGCTACGTGCCGGCGCCCTACGCGGGGCCTGTCGTCTCCATCGAGGCCACGGGCACCACGCGCGTACACGGCTGGGAGCAGGTGGCGACGGGCGAGCTCACCGTCCACGCGATTCCGGGCGACCACTACTCCATCTTGCGCGGGCCCGACGTGACACGGCTGGCGTCACTGCTGCGTGAGTGCTTCGAGCGGACCCAGGACGTCACTGTTCGCGCTTCGTGACTCCTGGCACGTGCAAGAGAGCGGCGGCATCCCACCGCTCCCGAACTGCTCAGTACCGCCGGACGCTCTGCTCCGGGCCGGAGCCGCGGATGCGCCAGACGGTGAGGCGCTGCGAGTTGGTGTGGCTCACCACCATGCCGTCCTGCTGCATCTGCTCCAGCAGTCGGTTCGTCTTCAAGCGGTCCAGGCCCACGGCCTTCGCCAGCACGTCACCGGGCAGGCCGGTGATGTTGCGGCGCAGCTCGTTGACGATGGCCTTCTTGAACTCGTTCTTCTGCAGGCCGTCCAGGTCCTGCGTCTTCCACGCCTGGAGCACGCCCGCGGCGATGAGCACCAGCGTCAGAATCGCCACCAGCGGATAGATGATGTGGCTGTTCTGCTCCAGGACCTCGAAGTACTTCGGGGACATGGAGGAGACAGGACGGGTGTAGTCCGGCACGATCTGCGCGAGCAGGCCGGAGAGCTGCATGGACATTGCGGGAAAGGTCGCCACGGCTCCCCAACTCTAGGGGGAGCCGCGCCTGCCCCGCAACTCGCACGCCGCGTCAGACGACGCCCATGGCCTCGGAGGCGCCCTCGGCGAACAGCGTCGTGTCCGCCTTGGCCAGCAACATGGCGAGCCCCTCGCGCGACTGGGCGCTGATGGCCACCCCGCCCCGCGAGCGCAGCAGCGTCTCCACTTCCTCCGCCGGCATCAGGTCCGCCTTGTTCCAGACCATCAACCGAGGCTTCTCCATCAACCCCAGCGACGAGAGGATCTTCTCCACCGCCTCCACCTGCTCGTCCCGCGCCGGGTCCGCCGCGTCCACCACGTGCAACAGCAGCGTCGCGTCGTACAGCTCCTCCAGCGTGGCTCGGAAGGCCGCCACCAGGTCCTTGGGCAGGTCCCTGATGAAGCCCACCGTGTCGGTGATGATGACCTCGCGCTCCTGTGGGAAGCGAAGCCGGCGGCTCGTCGGGTCCAACGTGGCGAACAGCTTGTTCTCCGCCAGCACCTGCGCGTTGGTAATCGCGTTGAGCAGCGTGGACTTGCCCGCGTTGGTGTAGCCGACGATGGAGATGACTGGCAGCTCGCGCCGGTTGCGCTGCGCGCGACGCACGCTGCGCTCCTTGCCAATCGCGTCGATGCGCTTCTCCAGATGCGTGATTCGCTCGCGCACCCGGCGTCGGTCGATTTCGAGCTTCGTCTCGCCAGGGCCTCGTCCGCCGATTCCACCCGCGAGCCGGCTGAGCGAGTCGTCGCTCTGCACCAGCCGGGGCAGCCGGTACTTCAGCTGCGCCAGCTCCACCTGGAGCTTGCCCTCCGCGCTCTGCGCCCGCTGCGCGAAGATGTCGAGGATGAGCTGCGTGCGGTCCAGAATCTTGAGGCTGGTGGCCTCGCCGATGTGGCGCCCCTGCGACGGGGTGAGGTCCTTGTCGAAGATGAGCAGGTCCACCATGGACTGCATCGAGCGCAGGTTCAGGTCCTCCAGCTTGCCCCGACCGATGAGGTAGCGAGGGTCCGCCTCGCGCTTCACCTGGAGCACGCTGTCCACCACCTCCACGCCCGCCGTGCGGGCCAGCTCCCGCAGCTCCGCGAGGCTCGCCTCCGCCCGGCCCCGGTTTCCGTCCAGGCACACCGCGACGAGGATGGCCTTCTCCCGGCCTCCCACCGCGCGCGCCGCCGCCTTGCGGCTGAACTCCTCCTCCAGCGCGCCCAGCGTGTCCGTCAGGTCCGGCTGCTCCCCGTGCACGGAGGGCAGGGTGGAGACGTGCCAGAACTCACCCGTGCCGTTCTCCGGTACCAGGTAGGCGTAGTGCAGCACGCCCGGCAGGCCCTCCTGGCCCACGCCCACCGCGGCCACGCAGTCCAGGCGCAGGAGCGCGAGGTCCGTCAGGTCGTCCTTGGTGAGGGGCTCGCTCTTGAGGTGCGTGTGCACCAGCCGCAGGCCACGCAGACGCACCTGACCCGCGCGAGCACGACCGATGTCGGGCAGCTCGAGCTTGTGGGCATTGCCCACCACCACGTGCTCGATTTCACCCTTCCGGTTGATGAGCACGCCCACCTGGCGGTTCGTCTCGTGGGACAGCTCGGTGAGGTGGCGGGCGAGCTCGGGCGACACGATTTCGTGCGGTGACACGCGCCGGCGGAAGGTGTTGCGCAGCCGGTGCTGCTCGTTCGCCTTGAGGCCCAGGGTGTTGCCGAAGATTTCCTTCAAACGCTTGCTCCTCTGACGAGGACCGGCCGTCCCCGTCCTTCCCGGCACTTTATACGGCGCCGCGTCCAGGTGGCTGACACCACCGTTCCGGGCCGGATTGCCGGAACCGTAGTGAACACACGGCCCTTGCGCGCTGTTTCCGTTTCCGTCCTAGGCTGCCGCGCGTGAGTCACTCGGGACGTAACGCCCTGCGCGCCGCGAAGCGCGTGGTCGTGAAAATCGGCACCAACGCCCTCACCCACGCCACCGGCCGGTTCAACCGCGAGCACTTCGTGGCGCTGGGGCAGGACCTGCTCTGGGCCGCCCAGGGGCGCGAGCTGGTGGTGGTTTCCAGCGGCGCCATCGCCCTGGGGATGGAGCGACTGGGCCTGTCCGCCCGGCCCCGGGACATCCCAGGCAAGCAGGCGTGCGCCGCGGTGGGACAGAGCCGGCTCATGCAGGCCTACGAGGACGTCTTCGGAGGGCAGGGCCAGGCGGTGGCGCAGGTGCTCCTCACCCACGAGGACATGCGCGACAGGCGGCGCTACCTCAACGTGAAGCACACGCTCGAGCGTCTGCTGGCCGCCAGCGTGGTGCCCGTCATCAACGAGAACGACACCGTCTCCGTGGACGAGCTGAAGTTCGGCGACAACGACACGCTCGCGGGCCTGGTCGCGGGCGTGGTGGAGGCGGATGCCCTCATCCTCCTCTCCGACGTGGATGGACTGCACACCGCGGATCCGCGACGCGCCGCGGGCGCCAGCCTCCTGGAGACGGTGGAGGTGGTGACTCCGGAGGTGCTGGCCCTCGCGGGAGGCACGTCCAGCGGCGTGGGCACGGGCGGCATGGCGACCAAGGTCCGCGCCGTCGCGAGCGCCGCCGAGCAGGGCATCCGAGGCGTCATCACCTCCGGCGCCGTGGCCGGTCGCCTGCGCGCCGTGCTGGAGGGCGAGCCCGTGGGCACGCTCTTCGAGCCGACCGGCGCGCGCCGGGGCTCGCGCGCGGCTTGGATTGCCCATGCCCTGCGCCCGCTGGGCACACTCACCGTGGACGCCGGAGCGCGCGAGGCCATCGTCCAGGGCAAGCGCAGCCTCCTGCCCAGCGGCGTGCGCGGCGTGGACGGGGACTTCGACCGGGGCGACCCGGTGGATCTGGCGGACGAGTCCGGAGCGGTGTTCGCGCGGGGCCTCGCCTCGTATGACGCGCAGGAGCTGCGGCGCATCGCTGGACGGCGCACGTCCGACATCGAGTCGGTGCTGGGCTACCGCTACCTGGATGAGGCCGTGCACCGCGACGACCTCGCGGTGCTCTAGCGGGAGACGGAAGGGGCGCGGGTCAGATGGAGCAGGCGGAGGAGCCGTTGCCGCCATCCGTGCTCAGCTGCATCAGCGCGCGGAACTCCGGAGAGTCCACCTTCATCAGGAGCAGCGACACTTCCAGCTCACCGGGCACGCGGCCGAGCTGCAACTTGCGCTGCTGTCCGTGCAGGAGCGCGAGCTCCGAGTGACCCTTGGCCTCCGGCAGGAGCAGGTCCAACTGGAGGAGGAACGACTCGCCCTCCGCGCGGGGCATCAGCACCAATCGGTAGTCCGCGAGCGGAGCACCCGGACGACGGCGCTCGGCGCGCAGCGTGCGGCCCGTCTCTCCCAGCAGCTTGGGCTGGGCGACCAGCCGGCCTTCGCGCCAGACTTCGACGGCGAAGTAGAGCGGCTCGGCTTCAGCGGACGAAGGCATCACCCCACAGGCCAGCCCCAACAGCAGTGCCAGCCCGGCAACCACGTTACGGAAGGTGCGGTTCATGGTGAGGTTCCCTTCTGAAGCTGGCGCAGGAATATCCCAAGTCGCGCCCATAGTGCGAGCCCTCCTTGGTCGGCTTTCGGGTTCCTACCTGATTGACAAATATCGCACAGGTGAATACCTGCTTGCCTGTTCAGTCGTGGCCAGCTAACTGCCTGCCCCCCGCACCGGCCGGGCCGTCGTTTCCCGCTGTCACGTACCCCTTCCTTGACCCCCCGGGGTCCGCCCGGCATCGTCGCCGATCTTCCCGAATGGACCGCACCGAACGCATCCTCGACCTCGTCGCTCTCTTGCTCGACGCCCGCGAGCCCATCAGCTGGGCCGAGCTGCGCGAGCACTTCCCCGCAGACTACGGAGGCTCGGACGACGCCGCCGAGCGCAAGTTCGAACGCGACAAGGCAGAGCTGGTGGAGCTGGGCTTTCCCCTCACCTATGTCCAGGGCGATGACGAGCGCCGCGATGGCTACATCGTGGACCGTGACGCCTACTACCTGCCGGAGGCGGACCTGACGAAGGAGGAGCTGGCCGTGCTCTACGCCGCCGGCTCCGCGGCGCTCGCGTCCGGCGTCTTCCCCGGCAGGGATGACCTGGCGCACGCGCTGCGCAAGATTGGCTTCTTCGCTGGCGAGTCGCTGCCCACGCCCAGGGTCCGCATGGAGCTGGGCGCCACGCAGGCGGGACAGGAGAAGGAGGTCTCCGCCCGCCTGGAGCAGCTCTGGGAGGCCTGCGCCGCGCGCAAGTGGGTGGAGATGTCCTACGCCAGCCCCAAGCACCCGGGCACCACGCAGCGCAAGGTGGACCCGTACGGGCTCGCGCTGCGCCGGGGCGTCTGGACGCTCGTGGGCTACTGCCACCTGCGCGGCGGTCTGCGAACGTTCCACGTCCACCGCGTGCGTGAGCTGAAGGCGAACACCGCGCGTCCTCGCACGCCGGACTTCCAGGTGCCGGAGGACTTCTCGCTCGACAACCACGTGGCGTACTTCCCGTGGCAGCACCGCTTCCACGAGCCGGTGGAGGTCGTGTTGCGGTTGTCCGGCGCGCTGGCGTCGCGTGCCTCGGGCCTGTTCCCGGGCGCGGTGCTGGAGACGGTGGCCGAGGGCGGAGTCACGCTCGCGCGGCTGCGGGTGAGCTTCCTGGATGGACTGGCGCGCTTCTGCCTCTCGCTGGGGGCGGACTGTGTCGTGGAGGGGCCGGAGAGTGCCCGCTCGCGGCTGAGGGAGATGGCCGCGCGCGTCGCCAACCGCCATGCGGACGCGCTGGAAGACAAGGTGAGCGCATGAGCAACGTCCACGAGCGGCTCCGCCGCCTGCTGTTCCTCGTCCCGTATGTGTCCAAGCACCCTGGCGTCACGGTGGAGTCGCTCGCCCGAGCCCTCAACATCAGCCGCGAGGACCTGCTGGAGGAGCTGGACCTGCTCACGTGCGTGGGCCGGCCTCCCTTCAACCCGGACGACTACATCGATATCTACGTGGACAATGACCGCGTCTATGTGGACCTGGACCAGCGCCTCTTCGCCCCGCCCCGGCTGACGGCGGGAGAGGCCGCCGCGCTGGCCGCGTCGGCGGAGCTGTTGCGCCCCGCCTCCGGTGACGCGCTCCAGAGCGCCCTCCAGAAGCTGGAGCACGTGCTGCCGCCCCAGGTGCGCGAGCGCTACCGGGAGATGTACCGGAAGATTGATGCCTCCACCGAGGCCCCCCAGGCGCTCGGGCCGCTCACCCGCGCGATTCTCGAAAGACGAGAAGTCATGTTCGGTTACGCCAGCCCGGGCCGGGCCGCCGAGCCGCGCCGGGTGCGTCCGTATGAGCTGCTCAGCCACCGGGGACAGTGGTATCTCCAGGGTTTCTGCCACACCCGGCAGGACGCTCGCCTGTTCCGGTTGGACCGGATGGAAGACCTCACCGTCACTGAAACGCCATTTCTCCCCCCGCCCGACGCCCGGGCGGACGTTCCCAACCCGGCCCGGAGCAGCTCCGAGGCGTCCGTGCGCGTGCGGTTCTCGCCCGTGGCGGCGCCCTACGTGAAGGAGCGCTTCGGCCAGGACGCTCGCCCGCTTGCCGATGGGGGCGTGGAAGTCCTCGTGGCCGGCGACAGCGAGCGCTGGCTGACGCAGTGGGTGCTGTCGTTTGGTGGCGAGGCGGAGGTGATGGAACCGGTCTCCGCGCGAGCGGCCGTTGCCCGAGCGGCGCGTGCCTCGATAGGATTGTAGGGCCCCCATGCCTTTCCAGCTGACGATCTCCGAGGGAAAAGACGCCGGCAAGGAGTTCGTCTTCGACCAGGACTCCGTGCTCATCGGTCGTACGTCCGAATGTGACGTCGTGCTGTACGACCCGGGCGTGTCCCGCAAACATTGCCGCCTGTTCCTCGATGGCGACGCCTACAGCGTCGAGGACCAGGGCAGCGCCAACGGCACCTTGCTCAACGGCACCGCGGTGCAGACGCAGGCCCTGGAGGACGGCGACAAGCTGACCCTGGGGCCGGTGACGTTCGTCTTCGCCTTGATGACGGAGGAGTCCACCGGCGAGGAGGAACTGCCCGCCGGGGCGGAGGAGGGCGCGAACAGCACGCGCATCGTCTCCGTGGACGCGCTGAAGCGTCAGCGCAACAAGGGCGTGGCCCTGGCCCCGGATGGCGCGGACGAGGAGTCCCTGGAGGAGATTCGCCAGGGCGCCACCCGCAACAACCTGCGCGCGCTGCGGCCCGCGGGGCAGAGTGGTTCGCGCGCGGCGCTGGCCGCGTCGAACGAGCCCGCGGCCATCGAGCGGGCTCCCGCCTCGGCCCCCGCGCCTCGTCGTCCGCAGCCCAGCTCCGCGCCCGTGCGCGCGCGGCCGTCCGCCAATGCCGGAGCTGGCGCGGGCAGTGGGTTGTCCGCCGCCGAGCGCGCCCGCATCCGCCGTGAGTCCCCGGGCCTGGTGGCGAGCGCGAAGCTGTTCTGGGCGGACGCCAGCAACATGGTGCGCGGCGGCCTGGTGGGCGGCGGCGTCGCCGTGGTGCTGGGCCTCTTCGGCCTGTTGTACTGGCTGGTGCTCAGCGAGGTGGACATGGGGCCGGTGGGCGAGGAGCCCTCGGTGCTCACCCAGCAGCCCATCCGCGACTCGTTCGGCCTGGGGCCGGACGTGACGTGGGCCCGGGCGGACATGAAGATCTTCGAGTGGGAATACACCGCCGCCACCAAGGCCGTGGTCATCCTCCACTACCAGGCGCAGGGCATCTCCAAGGACGAGGTGATGGTCAGCGTCAACGGCGTGGATGTGGGCAAGGTGCCCCCGGACACACTGGCCAGCCAGGACCGCTCGCTGGAGCTGATGATTCCCTCCCAGCACCTGAAGAAGGGCGAGCCCAACCGCATCGTCTTCGACAACACCAAGAATCCGCCGGGTGAGGACCCCTGGCGCATCTGGAACGTGTGGGTGGAGCGCGCGCTCTTGCCGGACCTGCTGCCCGAGGAGCTGCTGCGTCAGGCCACCGAGTCCTACAAGCGCGGCCGGAAGAACAACGACACGCCGGACATCGGTGCCCGCAACCGCTACGAGGCGTGGAAGTCCTTCCGCGAGTCGTGGCTGATGCTGGAGGCCCACCCGGAGCCCAAGCCGGACCTCTACTACGAGGCGCAGGAGCGCATGAAGACGGCCCAGCAGGAGCTGGACAGGACGTGCGCCAAGCTGCTGCTGGAGGTGGAGGGCTACTACAACCAGGGCAACTACAAGGCCGCCTCCGCCACGCTGGACCACATCAAGCAGTACTTCCCGGAGTTCGACCAGCCGTGTGCCACCCGCGCCGAGAACAAGCGCGGAGAGTACGGGCTGTAGCCACTTCCTGTTTTCGCCGGGATGCACCGTCCCCCAGTGGACGGTGCATCACCCCATGGGGCCGTTCAGGCGGCCCTTCGGGTTGCCGGCCCGGGGCGCCGTCCTCAACGTAGGAGGACCATGCGCGACCTGGAGGCGATGAGCGAGAGGACGGGAGTGTCGGGAGAGGTTCTTCCCGAGCCCGGCTGTGCGCGGAGCCCCCTGCCGGAGCGAGCGCCCGTCTGGAGCCCCGGGGTCTCCGGCCTGCTCCTGGCGCGCTACTACCTGCCTCGTGGACACGCGGTGACGCGCGGCAACGCGTGCGTGCTGCTGCGCGACGGCGTGGAGGCGTATCCGGCGATGCTGGACGCCATCCGGCGGGCCCGGCGCTACATCCGCCTGGAGACGTACATGTTCATCACCGACGCCGTCGGTGAGCTGTTCGGCCAGGCGCTCGCGGAGGCCGCCGAGCGCGGCGTGCACGTGAAGGTGCTCTACGACGCGGTGGGCTCCTGGACGAGCCGCAAGGGCTACTTCGAGGAGCTGCGCCAGCGCGGCGTGGACATCCGCTCCTTCAAGCCCTTCAACCTGTCGCGCGGCTGGCGGCACCTGCTGCGCCGGGACCACCGGAAGATTCTCGTCGTCGACGGCGAGGTGGCCTTCACCGGCGGGGTGAACATCTCCGAGCACTGGGCCCCAGAGGGGCAGGGCGCCGGTTGGCGCGACGACGTGCTGCGAATCGAAGGCCCCGCGGTGCACGTGCTGGAGCGGCGCTTCCTGGCCACCTGGCGGATGATGTTCCAGGACCGCATCCACCGCTGGGCGTCCGGGCTGCAGCACCGCCTGCGCCGGCGGCGGGGCGCTTCCTCCCCGCGCGGACCCACGGGCCTGGCGGTGCTGTCCAGCCGGCGGAGCATCCACCGCGCCTACGTGCACGCCATCCAGCGCTCCCGGCGCAGCGTGCTCATCGCCGCGGCGTACTTCATGCCGGACCGGAAGCTCGTCGTCGCCCTGCGCGACGCGGCCAAACGGGGCGTGGAGGTGAGCCTGCTCCTCAACGCCCGCAGCGACCACCCCCTGATGGAGTTCGTCACCCGGGCCTTCTACGAGAAGCTCCTGGGGGCGGGGGTGCGCATCTTCGAGTGGCAGCGCGGGGTGCTCCACGCGAAGACGGCCGTCGTCGACGGGGCCTGGGGCACCATCGGCTCGTTCAACCTGGAGCGGCTGAGCCTGGCCTTCAACCACGAGGTGAACGCCGTGTTCGCCGACCCCCGGCTGGGTCAGCAGTTGGAGGACTCCTTCCGGACGGACTGCGGCGACTGCCGCGAGGTGACGCTGGCGGAATTCCGCCGCCGGCCCCTCTGGCGCAAGCTCCTGGAGCGCGCCCTGTACAGCCTGCGCAAGCTCATCTGACGGATGGGGCTTGTCTCCGCCCTGTCTCGCCGTGACGGGACAGGGTGTCGGAGACGACATTCCCCAGCGGGACGCATGGTTCCGATGAGCGGGGCTGGACTCTTGCTGGGTCAACAGTCCATCGCAGGATGCGCGCGCAGGAACCCTTTGCAACGCGTCAAAGGCGAGCCTAGAAGTGCCCACATCCTGCGCACGGAAGGGCACCTCACATGACCGACAGTTTCGGCACGAAGTCCAAGCTTCAGGTGGGCTCGGCCACCTACGACTACTTCAGCCTGAGCAAGCTGGCCAAGGCACATCCCTCCGTGGATCGCCTGCCCTTCTCGTTGAAGGTGCTGCTGGAGAACCTGCTGCGCAACGAGGATGGCCGCGTCGTCAAGCGCGAGCACGTCGAGAAGATGCTGGCGTGGGACCCCAAGGCCACCCCGGACGTCGAAATCTCCTTCCACCCCGCGCGCGTGCTGCTCCAGGACTTCACCGGCGTGCCCGCCGTGGTGGACATGGCGGCGATGCGCGAGGCCCTGGCCACCATGGGTGGCGACCCCGCCAAAATCAACCCGCGCAACCCGGCCGACCTGGTCATCGACCACTCGGTGCAGATTGACTCCTTCGCCACGACGGCGGCCTTCAAGGAGAACGCGGAGCTGGAGTTCGAGCGCAACCGCGAGCGCTACGCCTTCCTGCGCTGGGGACAGAGCGCGTTCAAGGGCTTTGGTGTCGTTCCGCCGGACATCGGCATCTGCCACCAGGTCAACCTCGAGTTCCTGGCGCAGGTGACGTTCCGTCAGGGCACCACGGTGTACCCGGACACGCTGGTGGGCACCGACAGCCACACGACGATGATCAACGGCCTGGGCGTGGTGGGCTGGGGCGTGGGCGGCATCGAGGCGGAGGCCGCGCTGCTCGGCCAGCCCATCACGATGCTCATCCCCCAGGTGGTGGGCTTCAAGCTCAACGGCGCGCTGCCCGCGGGCGCCACCGCGACGGACCTGGTGCTCACCGTCACGCAGATGCTTCGCAAGAAGGGCGTGGTCGGCAAGTTCGTGGAGTTCTTCGGCCCCGGTCTCAAGGGCCTGTCCCTCCCGGACCGCGCCACCATCGCCAACATGGCGCCCGAGTACGGCGCGACCATCGGCTTCTTCCCCGTGGACGAGGAGAGCCTCAACTACCTGCGCTTCACCGGCCGCCCCGACGCCGTCGTCGCCCTCACGGAGACGTACGCCAAGGAGCAGGGTCTGTGGCGCAAGGATGACGCGCCGGAGCCGCTCTTCACCGACACGCTGGAGCTGGAGCTGTCCACCGTGGTGCCCAGCCTCGCGGGCCCCAAGCGTCCGCAGGACCGCGTCCCGCTGACGGACATGAAGTCGGGCTACGAGAAGTCGCTCGTGGAGATGCTCGCGGCCGGCAAGAGCAAGGGCGAGGACGACGAGGGTGGCGGCAAGGCCAAGGCCAAGGCCCCCGCGGCCGAAGTCGCTCCGGAGCGGCTGGCCCAGACGGTCACCGTGAAGCAGGGCCGGGAGAGCTACCAGTTGGGCCACGGCGCGGTGGTGATTGCGTCGATTACGTCCTGCACCAACACGTCCAACCCGGCGGTGCTGGTGGGCGCGGGCCTGCTGGCGAAGAAGGCCGTGGAGAAGGGCCTCAACCCGAAGCCCTGGGTGAAGACGAGCCTGGCCCCGGGCAGCCGCGTCGTCACCGAGTACCTGCGTGACTCCGGCCTGCTCCCCTACCTGGAGGCCGTCGGCTTCCACGTGGTGGGCTACGGCTGCACCACGTGCATCGGCAACTCCGGTCCGCTGACGGAGCCCGTCGCCAACGCCGTCGTCGAGGGCGACCTGGTCGTCGCCGCGGTGCTCTCCGGCAACCGCAACTTCGAGGGCCGCATCAACCCGCACGTGCGCATGAACTACCTGGCCAGCCCGCCGCTGGTGGTGGCCTACGCGCTGGCCGGCGAAGTCGGGCTGGACATGGACAAGGAGCCGCTCGGCCTGGACCCCAATGGCCGCCCGGTGTTCCTCAAGGACATCTGGCCCACCAACGAGGAGATCAAGACGGTCATCCGCGCCTCGGTGAAGCCCGAGCAGTTCCGCAGCCAGTACGCCAACGCCATGGACGGCGACGCGCTCTGGCAGCAGCTGCCCGTGGGCAAGGGCTCCACGTTCCAGTGGGATGAGAAGTCCACCTACGTGCGCAAGCCGCCCTTCTTCGAGAACCTCCCGAAGGAGCCCAAGGCGACGCAGGACATCAAGGGCGCGCGCGTGCTGGCGCTCCTGGGTGACTCCGTCACGACGGACCACATCTCGCCCGCCGGCAACATCGCCAAGACGAGCCCGGCCGCCAAGTACCTGATGGCGGAGGGCGTGGAGCCCAAGGACTTCAACTCCTACGGCGCGCGTCGCGGCAACCACGAGGTGATGGTGCGCGGCACCTTCGCCAACATCCGCCTGAAGAACCTGCTCGTCCCCGGCGTGGAGGGTGGCGTCACCGTCCACATCCCCACCCGCGAGCGGATGAGCATCTACGACGCCTCCATGAAGTACCAGGCGGACAACACCGCGCTGGTGGTGCTGGCCGGCGCCGAGTACGGCACGGGCTCCAGCCGCGACTGGGCCGCCAAGGGCACGCAGTTGCTCGGCGTGAAGGCCGTCATCGCCAAGAGCTTCGAGCGCATCCACCGCTCCAACCTCGTGGGCATGGGCGTGCTGCCCCTGCAGTTCGAGGCGGGCCAGGACGCGCAGTCGCTGGGCCTCACCGGCCACGAGACGTTCGAAATCACGGGGATTGCGCAGGACCTGGCGCCGCAGAAGAAGCTCACCGTGAAGGCCACGGGCGAGGGCGGCACCAAGGAGTTCACCGCGGTGTGCCGCATCGACACGCCGAACGAGCTCGACTACTACCGGCACGGCGGCATCCTCCAGTACGTGCTGCGCCAGCTCGCGAAGGCGTAGTCCTCCTAAGAAGACAGAGACCGGCACCCGCTTTCCTCGGCGGGTGCGGGACTCGCACAGCGGCCCGGAGTGCCCTCGTGGCGCTCCGGGCCGTCGTGTCTCAGGGCTCCTTGAGTCGCGCCCAGGCGGCGCGGTAGCGGGCCAGCCGCTCCGCGTCCTTGGCCGTCACCGCGGTCAGCCGGCGCACGTCCATGTTGTCCTCCAGGTCCGCGAGCTTCACCCGGCGCGCCAGCGCGTCCGGCCGCAGCCGCTCGATGAAGGCCTCGTACGTCTCGTGCTCGCGCCGGGTGAGTCCCTCCAGCGCTCGCAGCACCTGCTCCGGGTAGCCACCTTCCCGCAGCCGCTCCAGCGTCCAGGGCGTGTCCTCCACCACGTCGTGGAGGATGGCGACGGTGCGCTCCTCCTCCGTCTCCAGCCGCATCATCAACCGCAAGGGATGCAGGATGTAGGGCTGGCCCGCCTTGTCCCGCTGACCGCGGTGCGCCTCCACGGCGAGGGCAATCGCGTCTTCGAGCGTGGGCATTCCAGGTGTCCTTCGTGAGGGAGAAGCGTCAACGTTACCGCGAGTCAGGCGCGGCGTTCAGTTGTGGTTGCCGGAGCCCGTGCCCGTGGTGCCCTGCGACGTGTTGGGGCCTCCGCCGCCGTTGTAGCTGAGCAGTCCCTCCACGGCGAGGGTGCTGGGGTTCTGCGTCCCGTCGCTGCGGCGGGGGCGCAGCGTGGAGGAGATGCACACCGCGCCGACGACGGCCACCTGGTCATTGTCTCGACGCCAGTTGGGCGCGACGGGGTCGTACTCGTCCTCGTTGTCGCGGATGTACAGGTACACGTCCGGCTTGCCGTCACCGTCCACGTCCGCGAAGAGCGCGGGGTTGGTGGCCAGCAGCGTGGGGGAGAACGGGTCCGCGGGCGCCGGGTTGAAGGTGGAGCGCACCGGATTGTGGATGGACGGCGCGGCCAGGTAGGTGTTCCAGCTCGCGTAGTTGCGCCCGTAGTAGCTGCGCGCGAGCTGCAGGCCGCTCTCCGCGCAGCTCTGTCGCTGGCCCGCGCGACTGCTGGCGACGGCGCGCACGCGCTCTCCGCCCGCGTACACCATGAGGCTCGCCACCAGGCCCAGCAGCACGGTGACGAGCATGACGACGACAATCAACGTGGCGCCACGGGCGGCGCGGGGAAGGGACTTGCGCGGCTTGGAGTGCATGGCGCTCACAGGTTGGCGGCCGCCAGGTTGGGCAGCTCCAGACGGCGGGTGTAGAGGCTGCGGTAGAAGCCATCCGCGACGACGGCGGCCGGCGGCACGTTGTTCTCCGTGGCGATGCGCTTGTCGTCCGCCAGCACCGCGGTGCTCTGCGTGTTGCGGCGCGGGTTGCGGCCGGTGGCCACCACGCTGACTCGCACCGTGCGCAGGCCCGGCTGGAAGGCGGAGGCCAGCCCGTGTCGCCACGTGTACTGGGCCGGGTCCTCCTGGCCCGTGGTGTCGAAGCCGAAGGCCACCTGCAGGTCCTCCACGTTCTCCTGCACGACGAAGGGCTGCTCCGTCGCCAGCTCCGAGAAGGGTCGGCCCAGCGCGTCCGCCAGCAGCCTGCCCTCCGTGCGCAGGAGCGACGGACGGCCGGACGTGGGGTGGGGGCCGATGAAGAAGTGCAGCAGCCGCACCGGATAGACGAGGTCGCCGCTTTGATACCCGCCCCGCTCCGGCGCGTTGGAGAAGCCCGAGGTCCCCGCCTCGTCGTAGTTCACCTGGCCCGGCGTGCCCGGGCTCTGCGGGGAGATGACGACGTTGGAGATGAGCGCGGCGCTCGTCATGTTGCTGACCAGATGGAGCGAGTCCGACTTGAGGCTCTGCGTGCAGTTCACCTGGAGCACGCCCGTCCCGGGGCGCACCACGGAGGCCGCGGCGCCGGGGGTGACGCAGGGCTCGCCCAGGTAGTCGCGGTCCGGCACCACCAGCCACAGGTCATCGCTGCCATCGGCGGTGGGGGTGCTGGAGTTGGTGCCCGCGCCGGTGGTGCCATCGCGGCCGAAGATGGCGCCGACGCGCACGGGCACTCCGCCCTGGCGCACCCAGATGCCACCAGGCGCGCCGGCCCCCGCCTGGCGCACCATGTTCATGAGGGCCTCGCCCGCGAGCCGGGAGGCGTCATGGCTGTCGGCGGTGTGCTCCGTGTTGTGGATGACGCGGCTGCCCGCCATCATCAGCGCCGCCGCCGCCGCGATGATGATGGCCGTGAGGGCCAGGGCGACCATCGTCTCCAGCAGCGTCATCCCTCGCAGGGCTCTCATTGGACGAACACCTCGTTGTGGAACTGGGCGCGGTCCGCGGTGTCGCCCTTGCGCACGACGCGGGTCCACACCGTCACCGGCCGCGAGCCCGCGGGCAACAACGCGGTGGCCGACGGCGGCACCTCGAGCGGCAGGCCCGTCGTCACCAGGACCTCCCGGCAGTACGTCCCCTCCGGCAGCGCGGCGTCGTTGCACGCCGTGCCCGCGGGGATGCCCGCGAGCGGCTCCACGTGCCCGGTGGCGGACAGCATGAAGTACGCCCCGGAGCTGGGGTCCCCCGTCACCGGCACCGTCGGGTCCGCCCGCCAGGGCGCCGCGCCGGGCGCCAGCGTGGTGGGGGGCTGCGTGGGACGAGGCACCGCCCGCGCGAGCAGCGGGCCCTTGGCGGCCAGCCACAGCCGCTGCGTGCTCGCCTCGAGCAGCAGTCTCTTCACCTGGAGCAACTGGCCGTCATGCACGTCGCGCGAGGCGAACACGATGCCGCCCACCGCCCCGGTGGCGGCGAGCGCCAGCACCACCATGGCGATGAGCACTTCGATGAGACTGGAGCCCCGGCGGGTGAGCCTTGAGCCCCGGCGGAGGACGCGAGCAGGCGAGCTCATTCGAAGAACCTCTGGCTCCAGTTGAGCAGTCGGAAGATGAAGCCTCCCTGGCCATTGACGCGCAGGGTTTCGTCCGGGCTGGAGGCGCCCGTGTTGGTGGTGTTGTCGATGCGCGTGTTGGTGATGCGGCTGACCTCCAGCCCCACCACGAAGTCCTGCGACGTGGTGCCGCTGTCGCGGTGGTACACCGTCACGCCGCCGAAGTTGGCCAGGCTCAGTCCGGGCAGCACCGTGGCCGCGGCGCCCGCCGAAGTCGCGGTGTTGCCCAGGTCCAGCTTCCAGGTGTTGCCTTTTGTCGTCCCGTCGACCGACATCAAGTCCCCCAGCTTGCCGTTGGCGGTGCTGAAGTACGCGGTGCGCCCGGCCACGGTGATGTTGCCGTAGATGTGGCGCGGGCCCGCGAAGGACAGCGGGAAGGGTGGGGGCTCCTGGAGCACGCCCTGGTCTTTCGCCAGCGAGTGCGCTCCCGACGCCGAAATCGCCGAGCCATTCAGCTTGAAGCCAGCCTCGCCCATGGGCAGCCGCCGCTTGCGGTCCAGCAGCGCCAGGTGCACCTGTCCCGCGGCGGTGGGCTGCACCCAGTCCGCGCCGCCGGTGCCCACCATGGCGACCAGCTCCCCCTCGTAGCCCTCCAGGGCGGTGCCGGTGGCGATGGTCTGCGGCAGCCGCGCCAGCGCCACGTTGGTGGTGATGGGCCGGCGCTGGGGGTCGGTGGATTCGGTGTCCAGCGCGGAGTACTTGCAAGGCGACGTCTCCGAGCACGAGGGGCCCAGGCGCAGCACGTTGGAGTTCTGTCCGGTGGCGCCGTCCAGCTCCCACAGCCGGCCCTCCATGTCGCCCACGTACAGCCGCGAGGCGCCGCCCGTGTCCGTCAGCACGGTGGGCGCGGTGGGCGCGGTGTTGTCCACCCAGCTCTGGGTGAACTCCTGCTCCCACTGCCACAGCTTCTGTCCGGTGGCCGCGTCGATGGCGAAGACCTCCATGCCGAACGTGGGAGCGCCATACGCGCCCGAGCTGCTGGAGGCGACGAAGACGGCATAGGTGGGCTCCAGGCCCTGGCGCACCACGCCCACGGACAGGCCGCGCGTGCCGCCCAGGCCTCCGTAGTTGTAGAGGCCGGAGGGCTCGCGGCCCGGGTCCGTCTGGGGCGCCATGAGGAAGCGCGCGTCCTTCTCCTTCCACTTCACCGCCCACTGCGTGCCGCCCGTGTCGCGGTCCGCCAGCTCCACCGGAGCGTGCGGCGGGAATGCGCCCGTCTGCGCGTGGCTGCCCGCCAGGTGCCACAGCATCACCGGGCGCAGGGGGTTGGTGATGTCCAGGGCGAACAAGTCCCGGCCCGGGTTGCCCACGTTGGCCACCAGCACGGTGTGCCACTCGCGCTTGCCGCTGCCCACGAAGTCCGCGAAGACGTCCATCACCACCGGCGCGCTGTTGACGCGTGCGTTGTTGCTGCGCAGCCACGGCAGTTGCGTGGCCGGCAGGAAGCTCCACAGCTCCGTGCCGCGCGGGGGCGTGGTGCCGCCGCTGAAGCTCGCGCTCCAGTTCTTCTGGAAGGCGGAGTCCGCGGCGCTGACGTTGGGGAACGACAGCGTCTCCGCGGGGCCCGCGTAGCGCGCGCCGCCGGACACGTAGAAGGCGTGGAGCTGTCCGTCCAGGCCCGCCGCGTAGGTGACGGTGGGGCGGGGCGCGCCCCGGTCCGGGATGTACGCGCTGGGCTTCACCACCGCGGGCGCGGAGTGAACGAAGCCGCCCA
This sequence comes from Myxococcus eversor, assembly GCF_010894455.1. Taxonomy (GTDB): domain Bacteria; phylum Myxococcota; class Myxococcia; order Myxococcales; family Myxococcaceae; genus Myxococcus; species Myxococcus eversor. Next base: position 397,025 of record NZ_JAAIXY010000009.1, read on the forward strand.
GGTGCGCGCGGTTGTCCGCCTCGTCGTTGTTGCACTGGCTGTCGCTCGGCTCCAGGACGGGCGTGCCCGTGCCGTCATGGCGCGTGCTGGTGGCGAAGCAGAAGCCGCGCACGCGCTGGAGCAGTTGCGCCACCGCGTTGAAGTCCGAGGCGAGCTTCGCCTTGTTGACCGCCTCCATGCTCTGGCCGAAATCGGTGCCCTCGAGCTGCGGGGAGTACTGCACCGCCTGCTGCAAGTCACACACGCCATCACCCGTGGGCGAGGTGACGAAGTCGAAGCGCGACGTGCCGTCGGGGTTCTTGGCCTCGCCCAGCTTCAGCACGTCCACGCAGTTGGAGTTGGGCGAGCCGCCGTAGTTGGCGTTGATGGCGGTGCCAGCCACGCTCTGCGGCTTCCAGCCCACCTGGAGCACGCCGCGAGGCGCGCGCAGGCCCGCGCCCAGCGAGGGGTTCGCCTTCACCTGTCCACCGAAGTAGGTGAAGAGGTTGCGCTCGCGGGGCGGGGGCAGCGCGGCGTCCGCGTCCCACAGCGTGGACGCGTCCAGCTCGCTCTCGCCCGTGCCGAGCGAGTCGCCGCCGATGAGCGAATGGGCGCGCAGGTGGCCCGGGAAGTACGGGAACACCCACTGCGAGCCCTGGGCGTGCACGTACGTGTCCACGCCGGGCGGGTAGCCCGACACCGCGTCGTAGGTGGCCGCGAGCACCAGCGCGCGCGTCCCGTTGGAGTCGCTGCCGTTGGTGTCGTCGAAGGCGACGGGCGCGGAGAGGGCGCGCTCGCTGCTCAGCGGCTCGGAGCCCAGGTTGAGCAGCGTGTTGAGCACGATTCGCGTGCCGGGGACGCTCGACTTGAAGTCGTGGCCGGCCAGATAGACGATGGTCGCCTTCTTCGGGTCATTGTCCTTCTGGTTGAAGGTGAAGAAGTCGTGGCCGCGCCGGTTGTCCTCCGCCAGGTGGAGGGCGTTGTCGTAGATGTGCTCGTCCTTGTGGCCGTACCAGCTCACCGCGAGCCGGCGCACCCCGTCCTTGTAGTTGACGCGGTAGTTCTCCGTGTGGCCCGCCACGTTGTTGAAGCGGAAGTCGCCCATCTGGGAGAACGGGTCTCCGGGGTTGGGATAGAGGATGCACGCCGCCCGGCTGCCCTGCGGCTGCGCCATGTAGTCGGGGTCCGTGCAGTTGCGCCCGTCCCAATTGCTGCCGCCGCCGAGCTTGTTGTACTGGAAGTTGCTCTGGCCCTGGAACCGAGAGCTGAGCACCGGCGTGTTGTCCGGGCGCTTCGTCGTCTCGTAGGACCAGATGCTCGCGCACTCGGCGAACAGGCCGCTGCCGCGCTGGTTGGTGAAGTACTCGATGTTGTTGAGGGCGTTCTCCCGCTGCGTCGTCGCCCCGTCGCCGTTGGCCACGTACTCCGCGCGGCCGATGTTGCCGATCTCCCAGTGGGGCGCCCAGAACACCTTGTAGCGAGGCTTGTTGGTGACGGGGTCCACCGCGTTGAGCAGGCCATTCTTGAAGGCGCTGGTGGAGACCAGGTCCGCGTTGGCGTGGAGCGCGTCGTAGATGAGGCCGGGCTTCTTGCCATTGAGGGTGCAGTTGGAGGTCGTCCCCGCGGGGCAGCCGCCGGCCCCCGGGAAGTCCAGGCCCGCGTTGCGCAGGTAGTCGTCCAGCATGCCGCCCTTCACCAGCGGGTCCCCGCCGCCGTTCGTCCCGTCGGACAAGTCCAGCAGGGCGATTTTCGGCGGGACGCGGTTGATGCGGCGGGCCACCGGCGCGGTGAACTCGATGGTGGACTGGTGCATGCGCACGTAGTGGCAGCCGCTGTTGTTCTTGAAGGTGGCGCAGTCGCTCGGGCACGTGGTGCGGAACTTCTCCGGGGACAGGTCTCCAGAGCCCGAGCGGATGAAATCGATGGCGCGCTTGGCATCCGCCGCGTCGATGATGAACGCGCCGCCCATGTACCGCACGGTGCTGAAGCGCGGGCTGGTGACGCTGTTGTTCAGCGTCGTGGTGGTGAAGTACGGGCGCGCTTCCACGGCCGTGGTGGTGAAGTTGTCGATGTTGCCGTTGGGATAGATGCCGCTGGCGGGGAAGGACGCGCCGTAGTTCACCGGCACCACCGGCTGCTCCGTGTTGTTGGTGATGGTGAAGTCGCAGCCGTCGTTCCACTTCGAGTCGCCGGCGGGCGCGGGCGGCGTGTGGCGGTTGGTGGGCACGCACCGGTTGGGCGACGCCTTCAGGTCATTGATGGCCAGATACACCGTCACCGGCTGACTGGCGTTGGCGCCGCCGGGCTGGTTCGCCTGGAGGATGCGCCACACCAGCCCGTACGCGGACAGCGAGCCGCAGCCGCGCTGGAAGGTGGCCTGCTCGGGGATGATGAGCGCGCCACGACTGAAGGTGACCAGGTCCGTCGCCGAGGCGGGTAGCGCCATCAGCAACGACAACGCCAGCAGCGCGCGCAGTGGCGTGAAGGAAAGGGGCCGAGGAGTCATGGGGTGCTCCCACCGGGGGTGAACCGACCCAAGCCGGGTCAGATTCGCCACCTGGTTGCACGCCATGTGCCCTGGCCTTGCGCGCGCCCGGCCCCAGTGTCGCGCCGGGAAAATCCCAGTGCGCCTGTATGCTCGGGAAGCGCGCGGCTATGCAAAGTTTGCGACTCCGCAAGCGCTTGCGTAGCGGCGCTTCAGCGGTGCGGGGTGGAGTTCACCAGTCCGACTTGCCCCGCAGCGTCTTCTTCTCCGACGTGCGCTTCTTGCCTTCCAGACGTCGGCGCTTGGCGCCCGCGGTGGGGCGCGTGGCCCTGCGGACCTTGGGGACGAAGGTGAGGGCGCGCAGGCCCTCGCGGAGCCGGTCCAGCGCGACGCCCTTGTTCTGAATCTGGCTGCGGCGCTCGGTCGCGGTGACGGACAGCTCCGTGGCGCCGTGGGTGAGGCGCACGCCACTGGCGGTGGTGTTGCGGTGCTGGCCGCCTGGCCCTGAGGCGATGAAGTAGTCCACCTCGCACGCCTTCAGCAGGGCCTCGTCATCGAGCGCCAGGGCGTCCAGGGCGGCTTGTCGGCGTATCGGTGAGGTGGTCATGGCGTCTCTCAAGGTAGCCCTCGACGCCGGGGTCGTGCACCGACTGACTCGCTCCCTTGCGCCCCATGTCCGGGCCCCCGGAGGCACCCCCGTTCCGACCTCCAGTCGAGCCTCTCTGGTTGAGAGGGTGATTGTATCAATTTGATATGGCCGGGTCGGCCCAGGTGGGTGGGCCCTAGTGATTCCAGTGGGTTGAGTCGTGGCCCGGGTGTTGCTCTATGGGTGGCCAGACGCGGCAAGCACGGGAGATACGAACATGAGCTTCAAGACCTGGCAGCTGGATACGACGCACTCGACGGTGGGTTTCATGGTCCGCCACATGGTGGTGGCGAAGGTGCATGGCCGCTTCACGCGGTTCGAGGGCAAGGTGGTGGTGAATGGGGATGACCTGTCGCAGGGCTCGGCCGAGGTGAAGATCGATGTGTCGAGCATCGACACGGGCGTGGAGCAGCGTGACAACCACCTGCGCTCGCCGGACTTCTTCGACGTGGCGGCCTTCCCCAAGCTCATCTTCCGCAGCACGCGGGTACAGGACGCGGGCAAGGGCCACTACCGCGTGGTGGGTGACTTGACGATTCGCGACGTCACGCGCGAAGTCGTACTGGAGACGGAGCTGCTCGGGAAGGTGAAGGACCCGTGGGGCAATGAGCGGCTGGCCTTCCAGGCGAGCACCAGCATCGACCGCAAGGACTTCGGCCTCTCGTGGAACCAGGCGCTGGAGGCAGGCGGGCTGCTCGTGGGTGAGCGTGTGGATATCACCCTGGATGTGCAGGCGGTGGCGGTGGCCGACGAGAAGGCGGCGTGAGGAAGCGGGCGATGGGAGGCCCGCTGACCCGGAGGTCCGTGACGGGCGGCCTGGTCGTCGGGGCTTCGGGCCTCGTGGGCGGCGGGCTCCTGTCGCGCCCCGCGACGCGGGGTGGGGTTGATGCATCTGAATTGCAATTAGAAAGGAAAGGGAGGCAGGCGATGATCTCCGTTCGAAATGCAGAGGAAAGAGGCCATGCCAACCACGGCTGGTTGGACACGCACCACACGTTCTCCTTCGCGGACTACTACGACCCGGACTTCATGGGGTTCAGGTCCCTGAGGGTCATCAACGAGGACACGGTGGCACCCAATCGCGGGTTCGGGATGCATCCGCACCGGGACATGGAAATCATCACCTACGTGCTGGGCGGCAAGGTGGAGCACCGCGACAGCATGGGGACCGAGGCGGTCATCAAGCCCGGCGAGGTGCAGCGGATGAGCGCGGGGACGGGCGTGGTGCACAGCGAGATGAACAACTTCGGGGAGCCCCTGCACATGCTGCAGATCTGGGTCGTCCCGAATGAGAAGGGCCTGAAGCCGGGCTACGAGCAGAAGGCGTTCGACGCGAAGGAGCGTCAGGGCCGCTTCCGCGTCGTGGCGTCGCCGGATGGGCGCGAGGGCTCGCTGACGGTGCACCAGGACCTGGTGCTGCACGGCACGCTGCTGGGCGCGGGGGAGAAGGCGGAGTACGCGCTCTCTCCGGGCCGGCACGCGTGGGTTCAGGTGGCGCGGGGCGCGGGCACCCTGAACGGAGTGAAGGTGAAGGCGGGTGATGGAGTGGCGGTGTCGGCCGAGGACACGCTGGTGCTCACCGCGGAGACGCCCGTGGAAGCGCTGCTGTTCGACATGGCCTGAGCGCGAGCCAGCCCGAGGCGCACCTGGGCCGGGTGGCGAGGGCTTCAAGAGCCCTGCTCCCCGGCCCTCGTGCGTTTCGAGGCGCGAGGGCTTCCCCGCTGCTAGCGGACGTTGAGCGTGAGGCCCGTCTTGACCTGTCGCCCGTCCTCGCTGGTGGCGACGATGGTGATGGGGATGGGGATGCGCGTGGTGCTGGTCTCGGTGTTGATATTGAAATTGACGGTGGTCTGCTCCGGCGTCACGACGAGGGGCGTGGCGGAGATGCGCTGGGTGGGGGACTCGACGGTGAGCGTGACGGGGCCCGCGAAGGGCGCCGTCCGGGTGACGGTGACCCGGACGAACTCACTCTGTCCCGCGAAGAGCTCCAACTGCCGGTTCTCCAAGGCGATGGCGAAGTCCGGCTGTGTCTGCGGCGCGGGCAGGACCACGACGTAGAACGTGGCGCCCGACGCGACGTCATTCACGGCGTTCGTCGCCAGCAGCAGCATTCGCTGGGTGCCCGTCACCTGGATGTCCTGGGCGACGGCGAGGGTGACGGGCGTGGTGACGAGCGTCTCTCCGGCGGGGAGGACGACTTCGGGCGCCAGGGTGATGCCCGCGGGCTCGGACTCCAGGTTGACGCGCAGCTCCCCGAGCTCGTCTCCCTCGCGCTCCAGGGTCAGGTCGAACTGCGTGGACTCGCCAGGCGTGAGGCTGACCACCCCGGGCGCGGTGATGAGGACCTGGTAGAACGGCGAGTTGCTGTTGCAGGAGGCGGCGAACAGGCAGCCGAGGATGAAGAGGCTTCGGCGGATGACGGGCATCATGGTCGTGGATCTCCCGGGGTCGTCGCAGCATGAAACCGCCGCTCCCGCCGGGCAAGCAGGCCGGAGGGCCAGCGTGCGCGGAGCGACACCGGCGGAAGGTGACGACGTCCCAACCCTCGTGCCGCCCGGGCATTCCTTGGGGGCGGAGTCGGGGCGTCGTGTCCGGGGCGTAGAACTTTGGGCGGGGTGATTCGTTCACTGGGACGAACGCGCGCGCAGACCTCTTCCCAGCTTCCCTCGCAGACCCCCTTCCCGGAGTACGTCATGGACCTCAAGTCCCTGTCGCGGGCCATGCTGTCGGCCGCGCTCGCCACCACCTTGTCCGCTGCCCCGGCCCTGGCCGAGTCCGTCGTCCCCGAGCCTCCCAGCACCCGGGCCCCCAAGCCGCCCCCGGCGGTGAAGCCCGCCCAGGAGCAGCCCGCGGCGGTGAAGCCCGTCCAGGAGCAGCCCCCGGTGGACGCGAAGGCGAAGGCGCCCCGCCCTGAAATCGAGGTGGTCTTCGTGCTCGACACGACGGGCTCGATGAGCGGCCTGCTGGAGGGCGCGAAGTCGAAAATCTATTCCATCGCGTCTCGCATCGCCCAGGGCCGGCCCACGCCGCACCTGAAGGTCGGCCTCGTGGCGTACCGGGACGTCGGGGACGACTACGTGACGAAGCGGTTCGACCTGAGCGACGACCTGGACACGGTGTTCGCGAACCTGCGGCGCTTCGAGGCGGGCGGCGGCGGTGACTCGCCCGAGCATGTGGGCCGGGGCCTGGGCGAGGCCGTGTCGAAGCTGTCGTGGAACCAGGACCGGTCCGTGATGAAGGCCATCTTCCTGGTGGGTGACGCGCCTCCGGCGAAGCGCAACGATGACTGGGACTTCAAGTTCTGGGCGAAGCGCGCCCGCGAGCAGCACATCGTGGTGAACACGGTGCGCTGCGGCTCGGATGAGGAGACGCAGGTGGCGTGGAAGTACGTGGCGAAGCTGACGGACGGCACGTTCGACTCCATCGACCAGTCGGGCGGCATGGTGGCGGTGGCGACGCCGTACGACGCGGAGCTGTCGAAGGTGAACGCGGAGCTGGCGTCGAAGACGCTCTACACCGGCAAGGCGGAGGTGCAGGCCGCGAACAGGGCCCGCGCCGACGCCATGGCGGAGCTGGCGCCGGAGGCCGCGGCCGAGCGCATCAGCTACATGCGCAAGACGAGCAGCAGGGGTGGCAGCGGCGCGGCGGGGGCTCCCGCCCCGAGCAGCGCGCCCAAGGCGGTGGGTGGAGCGGTGGACCTGGTCGCCGCGCCCGCGTCACTGGCGAGCGTGCGTGACGACGAGCTTCCCTCCGAGTTGAAGGGCCTGAGCGTGGAGGGGCGGGCGAAGAAGGTGCAGCAGCTCTCCGACGAGAAGAAGGCGCTGGAGACGCAGGCGTCCAAGCTCGCCGCCGAGCGCGAGGCCTGGCTCGCGAAGAATCGTCCCGAGAAGGAGGACGCCTTCGACGCCAACGTGATGAAGGGCGTCAAGGCCCAGGCCGCGAAGCACGGCGTGACGTACTGAGCCCTGGCTCCGCGTCGCTCGAAGCAGACATCCGAGGGGCCGTGGTCCACCTTCCCAGGCGGCCACGGCCCTTCGTGCTATTCGCGCGTCACGGCGTGGAGGATGACCTCCCGCCGCCGGTCCAACAGGCGCAGCGCCAGGGGCAGCGAGCCCCGGTAGATGACCAGGTTGAGGGCCGCGCACAGGGCAATCATCGCCGCGGACTGCCAGGACGGCCCGTCCTTCCCCGCAAGCTTCAGCGCCCAGCCGAAGGGCATGCAGCCGATGCTGGCCGCGAAGATGCCCAGCATGGACGCCGTCAGCGGCACCTTGTCGCGCCGCTTGAGGCTCGCGTGGAACTTCACCGGGAAGTACAGCGAGAGGAAGTTGCCGGCGGCCATCAGGATGGGCACCACGCCCAGCACCGCGGCCAGGGCGCAGGCGATATCCACCGCCGTCCCGAAGCCGAAGTACACCCGGTAGAAGACGGCCACCAGCAGCGCCATGCCGAGCGCCGCCGTCGCCTGCACCTGGTTCTTCGCGCGCAGCACGTCCGCCAGGTCCAACGGCGCCGCGAGGAACGCCGCGAAGCCCTGCCCGTCATAGGCGAACGTGTTCTGGGAGAACGTCGACGCAATCACCACCGCGCCGTAGATGCACAGGCCGCCCATCAGCCACGCGTCCGCCGAGCCCCCCAGCAGGAAGACGAACAAGTCCCGGCCGGACAGGAGCTTCAGCAGGATGGCCAGGATGAAGGGCACCGACGCGAGCAGGCGCGCGCGAGGGTTGCGCCACAAGTCGAGCGCCTCACGCGTCACCAGCGTGGTGAAGCGCGTGCGCGTGCGCTCGAAGGGGTTCTTGTCCTTCGCGTCCTTCATCTGCGGCCCCGCGCGGCCCGACTGCCGGTGGAAGCGCATCAGCAGCGCGTACGCCACCGCCATGCCCATGGCCGCGAAGAACAACAGGCCCAACCCCTCCGCCATCGCCACGCGCGGGCGGTACCAGGCGAGCTGTCCCAGGCCATCTCCGAAGAAGCCCGGAGGAACGCGCCCCAGCGCCACCGCCGCGTTGATGATGAGCGACATGTCCAGCGCGTCCACCCCGTCCTCGCCCACCGCCGTCAGCCACGAGGTGTCGATGGGCGGGATGAACGACGCGGCGACCAGGAAGGCCAGGAGGCCGCCGCCCATGATTTCAGCGCTGCGCTTCTCCCGCAGCACGTTGATGACGGCGTACAGCGCCACGCGGCTCCACGCCGCGCACAGGAACGCGAACAGCACGTAGAGCACCACCGCCAGCCACGGTGCCCACAAGGGATAGACGGAGGCGAAGCCCAGCGCGGCGCCCGTGAGCGGCGCGTAGAACACCAGCGCGCGCGGCTCGAAGAGGCTGGCCACCGTGGAGGCGATGAGCAGGCGGAAGGGCGAAATCGGAAACGCCGCGTACCGGCTCAGCTCCGAGTGGTCATCCACGCCGGCGGACAACAGCGGCCACGTCACCCACACGGAGAAGGTGACGAAGCACAGCAGGTTGAGGATGAAGTACGGCCAGACGTCGCTCTCCACGACGGGCTTGAGCCGCATCAGCGCGAAGAAGAACAGGCCGAAGAACAGGCCCGGCGCGCTCGACGCGATGAACGAGCCCACCGCGAGCAGGCGGCTCTTGCCCGGCCCCTGGTTCAACCCGATGTTGAAGCGCAGCCCCCACAACAGCCACAGGTACCGGAAGAAGCCGGGAACGGCGGGGCGATTCATGCCGGCTCCCGCAGCGGGACGACGGGAGCGGGGGCCTCGCCGTAGAACGACAGCCGCGCGTTGCGCGACGAGGGCACGGCGATGAGCTTCTCGAACACCGCCTCCAGCGAGGAACAGTCGTAGCGCTGGAGCAAGGAGGACACCGGCCCCTGGTCCAGCATGCGTCCGGCCTGGATGATGCCCGCGTGGGTGGCCAGCCGGTCCGCGATTTCCAGCACATGCGTGGTGAGCAGCAGCGTGACGCCGCGCCGGCTCAGCTCGCGCAAGAGCTCGCGGATGACGCCCGCCGCGAGCACGTCGATGCCCTCGAAGGGCTCGTCCAGGAGCACCAGCTCCGGCGCGTGGATCAACGCCGCGGCGATGGCGAGCCGACGCCGCATGCCCTTGGAGTACTCGGAGACGAGCGAGCCCGCCTTGTACGTCAGCTCCGTCAGCTCCAGCAGCTCCGTGGCCCGCGCGGCGGCCTCGTCGCCGTCCAGGCCATACATGCGCGCGCAGAAGGTGAGGTACTGCCGGCCGGTGAGCCGCTCGAAGAGGCTCAGCTCCTCCGGCACCACGCCCACGCGGCGCTTCACCTCCATGGGCTTTTGCACCGCGTCCACGCCGAGCATGCGGATGGAGCCCGCGTCGGGGCCGTACACGCCTGTCAGGAGCGCGATGCTGGTGGACTTCCCGGCGCCATTGGGGCCCAGGTACGCGTAGAAGGCCCCCTTGGGTATCTGGAGGTCCAGGCCGTTGAGCGCGGTGAAGCCACCGAAGCGCTTGATCAGCCCGCGCGCGTCGACGGCGAGGTCATCGGAAGGGGAGGGCGTCATGAAGTGACGCCATCACACCCGAGCCCGGCCCCCCGCGACAATCCCCACCCGGCGGAACCGGGCGCGGAAGTCAGTGGACGAAGGCCATCTCCGGCGGGCCGACGATCTGCTGCACCGTCATCCGCACCTTGTCCAGGTCCACGGGCTTGGAGATGTAGCCGGCCGCGCCCACCAGCTCCGCCTCCCACTCGAAGCCGTAGCCGGAGATGATGATGATGGGCAGACCCCTGGCGCGCGGCATCTTCTTCAGCGCGTCCAGAAGGCCCCACCCGCTCATCACCGGCATGCGCAGGTCGAGCAGCACGGCGGCGGGCATGTCGCCCTCCAGATGGTCCAACGCTTCCTTGCCGTTGGCGGCCTCGACGGTTCGGTAACCCATCTCCTCGAGGGCATCGCTGATGAGCGTGCGGTGACTCGCGTCGTCATCGACGACCAGGATGTGGGACATGGCAGGGCCTCAGAGGGGAGCTGCGGCGTCTCAACCGCGGGATTCTATGGGCGGCAAGATGGGAACGGGAACTTCATTCCGGAAGGGGGCGCCCCACTTTTCAACAGCCAACCACCCTCGCGATGCAACCGGCTTCCAGCGAGTCCGTTGAGAGCCCGGCACACGGCTACTCCCGGGGCTTCTTCTCCAACTCCTCGGATTCGTCGGACCGGTGGTCCGTCCGCCGCAGATACGTGTTGTGCGCATAGCCCTGGCGCGACAACCGCTGCGACTCGATGGCGTCCGCGACCTTCGTGCACACCTGTCCCAACAGGCGCAAGGACTCCGCCAGCAGCTTCTCGGCGTGGTCCTGGGCGTCGGCGGCGGCGATGGTGGTTCGCTCTTTGCGGAACAGCCCTGGCAACTTCATCCCTCTGAATCTAGGAGACCCCGCCGCCTGGCGCTACCGCCCCGCTGACGCGCCCAAGTCCCCCAGGGACCTGTCCCGGCCTCGGACTCGGCGCCGCCTCGCTCCCTTGACAGGATTGACTGGCTGGCAAATTTACATTTTTGAGCAGCGGCCCCGGATGATCTGCCCGCCAGCCCCGGAACTGTCGTGTAACCCCCGGAAATTCAAAGGCCTTAACGAATTTTCAAGAGGGGGGATGACAGCGAGTTAATTCGTCCTTACATTGGTTCTCGTCTCATTGCTGCGGAGGAATTGCGCATGGCTTACGACGGCGAGCTGGTGAAGATGGAGAACGGTCGCTGGGCGCGGTTCCAGCGGTGCCAGGTGTACCGCCCGGGTGTGGCGGACGCGGGCGAGACGATGCTGCTCATCGCCGTGGAGCTGGAGGAGCGCTACCAGCTTCTCCTCGACGGAGCGGCGGATTCGCTGGCCCAGTACCGCTTCCAGGGCGTGCCCGTGCAGGTCCGGTTGGATCCGGACGCGCAGGGCATCACCCTCCAGCCGGAAGTGGCCGCATCCGTACCCGCCGTGCACTGAAGTCATGCTCCCCGTGAGCGTGTCGGTGCGGGTTTGACGGATTCACAACACAAGGGGCCTCGCGATTCACATCGCGGGGCCCTTTGAATTTACAGCCCCCGGCGGGATGCGTCAGCGGCCCTCCAGCCAACGCGAGTACGCCCCGAAGTCGTAGCCCCGGCCGAGGAAGTCCCGGACCAGGTCCGCGGCGTCCTTGGAGCCGCCCGGCGCCAGGACGGTGTCGCGGTAGCGGTGGGCCGTCTCCTCGTCCATCAGCCCGTGCCGTTCGAAGGGCGTGAGCAGGTCGCGCGCGATGACGAGCGACCAGAGGTACGTGTAGTAGAGCGCCGAGTAGTCGCCATCCAACTGGGTGAAGGCGAGGTGGGCGTACGTACCGCTGATGGCGCGGAAGGGCAGGTAGCGCTCCTGGAGGGCCAGGACGCTCGCGGTGGTGGCGTCGGTGCCCGCCGCGGGGGCGCCCGAGTGCAGGGAGAGGCTGACGGCGGCGTAGAAGAGCTGCTGGCGCACCCAGAGCCCCTTGCCGAAGGAGTCCGCGCGGCGCATCCGGGAGATGAGGTCGGCGGGCAGCGGCGCGTCCGTGTCGATGTGCCGGGCGAAGCGCTGCAGCGGCTCCACGCTCCAGGCCCACTCCTCCAGCACCTGCGCGGGGGCCTCCACGAAGTCGACCTCCGTGCGCGTGCCGGACAGGCCCGCCCAGCGCACCCGGCCGCCCAGCAGGTGGTGCAGCAGGTGGCCGAACTCGTGGAGGAACGTCCGCACCTCTGAGTGCTGGAGCAGCGCGGGCCGCGCGCCGGGGCGAGGGAAGTTGCACGTCAGCACGCCCTCGGGAAGTGACTTGCCCGCGCGGCCGACGGCCAGGTCCCACTGCGCCGCGTGCGTGTACTTGCCGGGGCGCGGGTGCATGTCCAGGTAGAAGCGGCCTCGTCGCTCGGCGCCCTCGTAGACGTCAAAGACTTCCACGTCCGGGTGCCAGACGGGCGCGTCCAGCACGCGGCGATAGGTGAGGCCGAAGAGGCTGGAGGTGAGGTCCATCACCCCGCGCTTCACGCGCGTGTATTCGAAGTACGGCCGCAGCTCGCGCGAGTCGAAGCGGTACTGTTCGGCGCGCACCCTATCCTCCAGCCACGCCTGCTCCCAGGGCTCCACGCGCGTGGCGGCCGGCACGTCCCGCTGCTTGCGCGTCAAGAGCGCGGCGTACTCGGAGCGCATGCGCCCGTCGACGGCGGCGGCCAGCTCCTCGATGAAGTCCGCCGCCACGCGCTCCTCGCGCACCATCTTGTCCTCGGCCGCGTAGGCCGCCCAGCTCGGGTAACCCAGCAGCGTGGCCAACGCGTGGCGTGCCTGGAGCATGCTCGCGAGTGTGTCCAGGTTGCGCGGGTGGCCCCGTCGTCGTCCCAGGCGCCACAGCGCTTCTCGCGCCGAGGTGTCCTTCGCGTACGTCATGAAGGGCCCCAGGTCCGAGGAGTCCGTGGTCAGGCGCACCCGCCCGTCCGGGCCGGGCGGGTGGGTGCGCACGTAGTCCTCCGGCAGCCCCGCCAACGCCGAGGGCGCGACATCCAGGTGCCGCACGTCCTCGTGGATGTGGCGGTTGAACTCCTGGCCCAGGACGATGAGCTCCTCCTGGAGCATGCGCACGCGCTCGCGCGTGGCCTCGTCCCGGTTCACGCCCGCGCGCTGGAAGCCTCGCAGCACCTTCGCCACCCAGCGCCGCGTCACCGCGTCCTGGCGGGTGACATCGAGCGCGGCCAGCACGTCGTAGACGCGGCGGTCCAACGAGATATCCGTGCGCACCCGCTCCACGGCCTGCTCGCACCGCTCCGCGGCGGCCCGGAACGCGGCGTCCGGATGTACGTTGGCGCCGATGCCCGAGCGCCCGACGGTGTCGTCCAGGAGCGCCATGGCGTCGTCATACGTGGTGAGCAGCGCCTCCGTCGTCACGGGGCGGGCGCCGGGCGTCGTCAGCCGCGCCACCGCGCCACGGGCCTCCTGGATGTCGCGCCGACACGCCTCCATGAAGTGTTCGGGGCTGGTGGCCAGCAGCCGCCCGGCTTCCGGCGCGAGCAAACCTCGTGTGTCGCCCGCGCGAACGGGTGTCCGGGCAGACGTGCCCAGGCACCCCGCGAACATGACGGCGACGATGACGAAGCTGGAACGCAAAGGGCCCTCCCGAACCGGAGTGTGAACACCGTGGCGCCTGGGACTTGGGGCTTCCCCGTATGCGCTCACGCAGAAAGGACGGGAATGGGTGTCTTTTGTTGCAAATATTCACCCTGACTGGAGTCGGGTGGTGAAGTGCGATGCCTGGAAGGGTGAGACGGTGTGGGGCCCGGCCAGACGAGTGTGGCTCAGGTTCCCACCTGGAAGAAGCGGGAGGCGTTGTCGCGGGTGACGCGGCGCACGACGCGCTCGGAGAGGCGGGCCTTGGAGAGCAGGTTGGCCACGCGTGCGAGGCCGAGGATGTCGCCGGCGCCATCTCCGGCGTCGGAGTTGAGCACGAGCCGCTCACTGCCCAGCTTGCGCACCAGCGCCACGGCGCGCTCGGCGGCCAGGGCCTCCGGGTGCAGGGTGAGGCCGGCCCAGTGGCCCACCTCCAGGATGGTGCGCACGGTGCGCGCGGTGGCGTGGTCCACCAGTACGCGCGAGGGCAGCACGCCGGACTGGCGCAGCAGCAAGAGGATGCGGCGCGTGTGGCGCTCCTTGTCCGCCAGGGGCGTGTGCACGACGACGCGCAGCTTGAGGCTTCGTGCCAGCGCGAGCTGCTCCAGGAAGGCCTCCTCTTCCTCTTCTCCGCCCGCGTGCAGCCCCGTCTCGCCCAGGGCGACGACGCGGCCGCCCTCGAAGTAGTCGGGCAGGGCGGAGAGGACCTCCGACAGGCCGCGGCGGGGGATGCAGCGCGGGTGGACGCCCAGCGCGGCGTACGCGCGGATGCCCACCTTCTCCAGCCGGGGAAGCTGCCGCTCCACGATGTCGTCGAAGTGGCGCAGCAGGGCCTTGGAGGTGGGCTCCGGGAAGTGGTGCGCCACCACGAGCGCCCGCTCCACCCCGAAGAAGCGCATCGACTCGAGGTCCTGGTCGCTCAGGCCCTCGGGGTGCAGGTGCGCGTCGAAGATGGGCAGGGGCTCGGGCACGGTGTGTCTCAATCCTGTCCCAGGGAGAGGCCCTCGTTGCGCGGGTCGCTCGCGGAGAAGCGCAGGCCTGTCTTCGGGTCGATGAACACCGCCTCCGCGTCGCCCCACTGGTCCACGCGGCGCACCTTGTGTCCCTTGGCCTCCAGCGCGGACAGCGTGGCCGGCTCCAGGCCCCACTTGTCCACCCAGAGCTCGTCCGGGAGGTACTGGTGATGGACGCGGCCCTCGTTCACCGCGCGCGCCACGTCCATGCCGCTGTCCACCATGTTGCTGATGACCTGGATGACGGTGGTGGGGATGGTGGAGCCGCCCGGGCTGCCCACCGCGAGCATGACGCGCTTGGGGTCCTCCTTGGAGAACACCAGCGTGGGCGACATGGAGGACTGCGGCACCTTGCCGGGCTGAATCGCGTTGGGCTCGCCGGTGACGAGGCCGTACGCGTTGGGCACGCCGGGCTGCGCGGCGAAGTCGTCCATCTCGTCATTGAGCAGCACGCCGGTGCCCTTGGCGACGACACACGAGCCGAAGCCGTAGTTCACCGTGGTCGTCAGCGCCACCGCGTTGCCCTGCTTGTCCACGACGGAGATGTGCGTGGTGTTCTTGCGCTCCGGCTCCGGCGTCAGCGTCACCGGCTTGTCCGTCAGCGTGGAGCCCTGCGAGCCCGCCGTCTGGGGCAGCAGCGCCAGGCTGGACGTGGCCTTCTTCGGGTCGATGGAGCCCGCCAGGTCCGCGATGTGCCCCTTGGAGATGAGCCGCGCGGTGGGCACGTCGGCGAAGTCCGGGTCGCCCAGGTACCTGGCGCGGTCCACGTACGCGCGCCGCAGCGCCTCCACGTACAGGTGCACCGCCTCCGGGTCCCTGAAGCCGAAGCCCTGGGGGCGCAATTGCTCCAGCGCGCCCAGCACCTGGAGCACCGCCACGCCGCCCGCGCTCGGCGGAGGCATGGTGAGGATGCGGTGGCCCCGGTAGCTGCCCTCCAGCGGCTCGCGCGGACGCGTCTTGTAGGACGCCAGGTCCTCCAACGTGAGCACGCCGCCGCCCGCCTTCACCGTGTCGACGATGCCCTTGGCGACAGTGCCCGAATAGAAGCCCTTGGCGCCGCTCTTCGCGACGGTGGACAGCGTGCGCGCCAGGTCCGGCTGGCGCAGCAGGTGGCCGATGGGCGGGACGACGAACTCGCCCTGCTCGTTCTTGACGAGGAAGACGCGCGTGGCCTCCGGGTCCTTGCGCAGGCACTCCAGCCGGCCCTCGGCCATGCTGCGGTAGCGCGGCGTCACCCACAGGCCCTTGCGCGCCGCTTCGATGGCTGGCGCCAGGACGACGGACGGGGGCAGGGTGCCGTGCGTCTTGAGCAATTCCAGATAGCCCGCCACCGCGCCCGGCACCGCGACGCTCAGCACGCCGTCGGTGGACAGCCCCGGCACCACCTTGCCGTCCTTCAGGAACATGTCGCGCGTGGCCGCCTTGGGCGCCACCTCGCGGAAGTCCAGCACCCGCGTGGCCCCGGACTTCGCGTCGTGCACCAGCGCGAAGCCGCCGCCGCCCACGCCAGAGTGGTACGGCCCGACGACGGCCGCCACGAACGCCGCCGCCACCGCCGCGTCCACCGCGTTGCCGCCCTTGTCGAGCATCTTCAGCGCCGCCTCACTGGCCGGCGGGTACGCCGTGGCCACCGCGCCACCGCGATACGGCCGCGCCGCGTGGGCCACACACGCCATCAGTGCGAGCGCCACCACCAGACTTCGCACCGTCGCCTCCAGCACCCTCGCGCTTGTGCGCGGAGCTTGCTTCTCGAAGCTCGTGTCGTTCACGGAGTCCACCCCTCCTGGGGGCGCAATCAATACCTTGAGGCTGGCCTTCGTCGCGGATGATGTGTTACCCGGCGGACACTCACCCACACCTTGGGGCCGGGACTCGAGGGCGCCGCACCGACTACACCTCTCCCGGTATGCACGAACTGTCCGCACCGGACCATGATTTCAACTCAGCAACATTTTTCCTCTTGGATTGTTTTTCGAGAGGGTGCATCCTTCCCCCATCATGAGTCGGGACTGGGGGAGCAAATGAGCGCACCGGTCACACCTGAGAAGCCGACCCGGACCGGGTCCGTTCCGCCCTCGGGTCGCGTCACCCTCTTCCTGAAGCCGAGCTTCGGAATCACGGTGAAGAGCAACGCGCTGTGCGTGGCCGTGAGCGCGAAGCCGCGACCTGACAACACCTCCGAGACTTCGGAGCCTCGCGCGGTTGACGACTCGATTCCCTGTCCCTAATTCTCCGCCGCATGACAGCTCTGTCGGCGGTGGTGTTGTGTGCGGGCAAGGGCACGCGGATGAAGTCGAAGAAGGCGAAAGTCCTTCACGCCATCCTCGGAAAGCCCCTGTGCGCCTATCCCCTGAAGCGAGCGCTGGAGCTTGGCGCCTCCACGGTGGTGCCCGTCGTGGGCCATCAGGCGGAGAGCGTGGAGAAGGAGGTCCGGGCGCTGTTTCCCGACGCCCCCCTGCGCTTCGCGCTCCAGCGTGAGCAGCGCGGGACGGCGGACGCGGTGCGCTCGGCGGAGGAGGCCCTGAAGGGGTTCTCCGGCCGGGTCCTCATCCTGTACGGAGATGTGCCGCTCCTGCGCAGGGAGACGCTGGCCGCGCTGCTCGCCGCGCATGACGCCGCGGGCGGGGTGCTGGCCATGGTGACGACGATGCTCGACGACCCCACGGGCTACGGGCGCGTCCTGCGTGAGGGCGGCCAGGTGGTGCGGGTGGTGGAGCAGAAGGACGCCACCGCCGAGCAGCGCGCCGTCAAGGAGTGCAACGCGGGCATCTACTCGGTGGACGCGGCCTTCCTCTGGAAGGCGTTGGCCGAAATCAAACCGAACAATGCGCAGGGCGAGTACTACCTGACGGACCTGGTGGAGCTGGCCTCCAGGCAGGGCCGCGTGGGCACCGTCGTCGCCGACGCCACGGAGACCGCGGGCGTGAATGACAAGGTGGAGCTGGCCGCGCGCGCCCGGGTGCTCCAGCGCCGCATCAACGAGGCGCACATGCGCGCCGGCGTCACCCTGGTGGACCCCGACACCACCTTCATCGAAGAGGACGTGGTGGTGGGCGCCGACAGCGAGGTGGGCCCCGGCGTCATGCTGACGGCGGGCACCGTGGTGGGAGAGAACGTCACCATCGGCGCCGGCTGTGTGGTGAGCGCCTCCACGGTGGCGGAGGGCGCCGTGCTCAAGCCCTACTCCGTGCTGGAGGAGGCGAAGGTCGGCGTGCGGAACTTCATTGGCCCGTTCGCTCGGCTGCGCCCTGGGACGGAGCTGGCCGAGGATGTGCATCTGGGCAACTTCGTGGAAACGAAGAAGGCGCAGATCGGCAAGGGCAGCAAGGCCAACCACCTGACTTACTTGGGCGACGCCAGGATTGGCGCCGGCTGCAACGTGGGGGCGGGCACCATCACCTGTAACTATGACGGGGTGAACAAGAGCCTGACGGAGCTGGGAGACGGCGTCTTCATCGGCTCCGACACCCAGCTCGTCGCTCCGGTGAAGGTGGGGGATGGCGCCTACGTGGGGGCGGGGACCACGGTGACGAAAAATGTGCCGCCCGGCAGCCTCGCTGTGTCACGGGCGCCACAGGTGACGAAGGAAGGCTGGGTGGCCGCGAAGAAGGCGCGCCGCGCGGCGAAGGGCGGTTGAGGACGGGCGTGGCACTTGCTTGGGGAGCGGCCTGACAGCCACTCCCAGAGAAGTATGGGTATCCCTCGGTTTGCTCCGGCGGGCGTGGGCGTGAGAGAGAGGTCTGAATATGTGCGGGATTGTTGGTTACGTCGGTGACAAGGAATCGGCTCCCATCCTGGTGTCCGGGCTCAAGAAGCTCGAGTACCGGGGCTATGACTCGGCGGGCGTCGCGGTGGTCAATCGCAACCAGCTCAACGTGGTTCGCGCCACGGGCAAGCTGCGCAACCTGGAGAACCGGGTGGTGGCGGACCAGCCGCAAGGCAACATCGGCATTGGCCACACCCGTTGGGCCACGCACGGCCGTCCCTCGGACGAGA
The DNA here is from genome assembly GCF_010894455.1 of Myxococcus eversor. GTDB lineage: Bacteria > Myxococcota > Myxococcia > Myxococcales > Myxococcaceae > Myxococcus > Myxococcus eversor. Next base: position 415,244 of record NZ_JAAIXY010000009.1, read on the forward strand.
ACGCGCACCCGCACACGTACAAGAACGTCGCGGTGGTGCACAACGGCATCATCGAGAACCACCTGTCGCTGAAGACGCAGCTTCGCGCCAAGGGCCACGTGTTCTCCTCGGAGACGGACACGGAGGTCTTCGCCCACCTCATCTCGGATGAGCTGGAGGCGGGCAAGGATTTGCCGGACGCGGTGCGCGGGGCCATCGACCAGGTGAAGGGTACGTACGCGCTGGCGGTGGTGAGCGCGACGGACCCCCACCGCATCGTCTGCACGAAGAACGCGTCGCCCATGGTGCTGGGCCTGAGCGAGGGGCAGAACTTCATCGCCAGCGACGTGCCCGCGGTGCTCGAGCACACGCGCGACATCGTCTACATGGAGGAGGGCGACCTGGCCATCGTCTCCGCCGCCAAGGTGGAGATCTTCAACCGCCAGGGTCAGCCGGTGAACCGCGCCACCCGCCGCATCGACTGGACGCCGATGATGGCGGAGAAGGGCGGCTACAAGCACTTCATGCACAAGGAGATCTGGGAGCAGCCCCGCGCCGTCGCGGACACGCTGCGCGGCCGGATGCTCCTGACCGAGGGCGACGTCCACTTCGAGGGCTGGAACATGACGCCCGAGAAGGTCCGCTCGCTGACGAAAATCACCATCCTGGCCTGCGGCACGTCGTGGCACTCGGGCGTGGCCGGCAAGCACATGATTGAGACGCTGGCGCGGCTCCCGGTGGAAGTGGAGCTGGCGAGCGAGTTCCGCTACCGCGACCCGATTGTGGAGTCCTCGCACCTGGCCATCGCCATCAGCCAGTCGGGTGAGACGGCGGACACGCTGGCGGCGTTCAAGGAGGCCAAGGCGCGCGGGGCCACGGCGATGGCCATCTGCAACGTCATTGGCAGCGCGATGACGCGCGAGGCGGAGTTCTCCGTCCTCACCAACGCCGGCCCGGAGATTGGCGTCGCGTCCACGAAGGCGTTCACCACGCAGCTCGTCGCCCTGTACCTGCTGGCGGTGAAGCTGGGCCGCATGCGCGGCACCCTGTCCGTGGCGGCGGCGCAGGAGCACCTCACCCATCTGACGGAAATCCCGAAGATGATTGAAGAGGTGCTCAAGTGCGAGCCGGCCGTGAAGCGCGTGGCCCGTGAGTTCATGAACTCGCAGGACTTCCTCTTCCTCGGCCGTGGCCCCATGCACCCGGTGGCGCTGGAGGGCGCGCTGAAGCTGAAGGAGATTTCGTACATCCACGCGGAGGGCTACGCGGGTGGCGAGATGAAGCACGGCCCGATTGCGCTCATCGACGAGAAGATGCCGGTGGTGGTCATCGCGCCGAAGAAGCCGCACGTGGCCTACGAGAAGATCATCGGCAACATCGAGGAGGTCCGCGCGCGCGGCGGCAAGGTCATCGCCGTCATCGACGAGGACGACGACCAGGTGGCGGGGCTCGCCGACCACGTCATCCGGGTCCCGGCGGCGTGCGCGCTGCTCGCGCCCGTCATCGCCACCATTCCGCTCCAGCTCCTCGCGTACCACGTGGCGGAGATGCGCGGGAACGACGTGGACCAGCCGCGCAACCTCGCCAAGAGCGTGACGGTGGAGTAGTCGCCGCTCGGAGCTCCTGACGTACGCGAAGCCCGGGTTCCCCTCGAGGGAACTCGGGCTTTCGTCGTCTTGGGGGCGGCCCGCGCGGGGAGCCGCTCAGTCCTGCTGGGACAGCTCCATCAGCAGCTCCAGGTCCTCGGCGGCGTCCATGCTCTCGAGCAACTCGAGGTTCTCCACCACCTCGCGGTCCTCCTCGGACAAGGCTGGCGCGGGTCTGGAGGGCTCGCGAGCCGGAGTCCTGGCGGGGACCGGGGGGAGGGGCGTCTCCTCGGCGCGCGGAGTCTCGGACTGGCCCGCGCCCAGGGGACTCGCGGCGGCGAGCGGGGCCGCCACGAGCGCCATGAACAACACCAGCGGCGCGGCGCGGCTCACCGGCGCCGCCTCTCGCGAACGCGCTCCCGCATCTCCTGGCGCTGCTCGGGCGTCATCTGCCGCCAGCGGCGCATGTTCTCCATCAACTGCTCGCGCCGCTCCGGGTTCTCCTTCAGATAGGCCTTCATGCGCTGGCGCATCTCGGTGCGTCGCTCCGGGTCCATCTTCTTCAGCTCGCGGGCCTGGTCGCGCAGGGCCTGCCGCTCGGCGACGTTGAGCTTGCGCAGCTCGCGCTGGTTGGCGCGCAGCCGCTCGCGCTCCTCGGGCGGCAGCTTGCGCCAGCGGTCCAGGTTGCCCCGGATGCGCGTCTGCTCGTCCCTCGGCAGCGACTTGAACTCGCGCAGCTTGCCTCGCAGCGCCTCCTTCTGCTCCGGCGTCATCTTCTCGAAGCGCTCGGCGGCCGAGGCGGGACGCTCCGTCTCCGCTCGCGCGCCCGCGCCCGTCAGGAGCGCCACCGCCAGCCCCAGCGCCATCCACGTCCGGCCCGTCATTGCGCCACCTCCAACTCGTGGAGGCTCGCGACGACCTCCAGGTCCTCGGGGCTGTCGAGCCCCAAGAGCTCGTAGTCCTCGACCAGCTCCAGGTTCGCCGCCAGCTCCATCATCGCCGGGTCCTCCAACTCGTCGGGCGCCTCGGGGCCCGGGCCCACCACCACCAGCGCCAGCCCCACCGCCACGGCCAGGCCCGCCGACGGCACCAGCACCGCGGGGCGCAAGAGCATCCGCAGCCGCTCCCACCACGGCACCGGCAACGCATCCAGCTTCGCCAGCACCGCGCGCCTCGTGTTCACGGAAGGCACGAAGTCCGGCAGCTCCGCCACCCTCGCCACCGTGTGGCGCACGAGCGCCTCCGTCGCGCGGCACCCGGTGCAGCCGCCCAGGTGGGCCTCTACCTCCACGCGGCGCGCCGCGGGCAGCTCGCCGTCCACGTAGGCCGTGAGGTCTTCCTCGAAATGACAGCTCATGCCCTGCTCCTCGCGGGCACGGTGCCCGCCTGCAGCTCTTCAATCCTGCGCGCCACCGCCAGTGTCGCGCGGTGGATGAGGCTCTTCACGGCGGACTCGCTGGCCTCCAGCGCCTCCGCGATGTCCCGGTACGCCATGCCCTCGAAGCGGCACATGGTGAAGGCGGCGCGCTCCCGGTCGCTCATGCTCCGCAGCGCGTCTCCCACCGCTCGCTCCAGCTCCCGTCCCGCCAGCGCCTGGTCCGGCCTGTCGCCGTCCGGCCCCGCCATCTCCACGCCTCCCGTCTCCTCACCGTCCGGTGCCTCGGTGGACGTGTGGGCCACGCGGTACTCCCCGCGCCGTACTTCGTTGAGACAGTGATTGGTGGCCACCCGGAAGAGGAACGTCTTGAAGCGCGCCGTCGGCTGGTACGCCTTCGCGTTGCGGTAGAGCTTCACGAAGATGTCCTGCGTCAGCTCCTCCGCCCGCTCCCTGTCACCCACGAAGCGGAAGGCGAACCGCGCCACGCTCGCGTGGTAGCGGTCGAACAGCCAGGCGAACGCCCGACGGTCCCCCGCGGCCACCTTCAGCATCGCCTGTGCGTCCGAATCCACGTCCACGGTCGACTACAACCCCGTCACCCACAAGAAGTTGCGGAACAGCGCTGCTTTGAACCGCGCCCGCCTCCGTGGATACAGTCTCCGGGTGTCGGACGCCACGCGCAGCACACATGCTCCCATCCCCCGGCCCGACGAGAGCCCGGGCGAAGAGCGCCTGGCGGACCTCGCCGCGTGGGCTCCGCCTCCATCCGAGGCGGCCAGCCGCCCCACACCCCCGGTGGAGCTGCCCCTGCCCCTGTTGGTGAGGGTGGAGCAGGCCGTGGGGGCCTCCGAGGCGGACCGCCCCGAGGCCGCCTCGCGGCTCAATGAAGTCCTGGCGCAACTGGCCAGCGGCGGCGGGGAGCGGCAGGTGGCGGACACCCTGCACCGGCTCCTCGACGGTGGGAGGCTGGAGGGGCTGGTGGACGCCGGGGGGCGCTCCTGCCGCGCGGCGGCGGTGGAGGCGCTCCTGTCCCTGGGCTTCCCCTACGCGCTGGAAGTGGAGCCCGACGACCTCAAGCACCTGCGCGCCAACTCCGCGTCCCGGTCCGGCGGCGGCCATGCGGGCCGCTTCGACTTCGGGCCCGGGGTGCCCGCCACGGTGCTCGCGGGCGGAGTGCTGGCCCAGGGGATTGAAGAGGTGCTGCGGCCGGGCGTGGTCGAAGGCACGGTGACCTTGCAGGTGGGTCTGGCCGTGCTGGCGATGATGGCCTTGTGGCTTGCCCCACCTCGCAGTCCCGTGTACCGGCTGGGCCTGGGCCTGTTGGCCCTCGTGTCGGGCTTCGGGCTGCTGCTGGCCCTGGGTTCGGCGGGCCACTCCGGCGCGCTGTGGGCGGGTGTGGCAGGGGGTGTGGCCGTCTTCCTGGCTGCCCTCCGCGAGAGCTAGCTGCCCGACAGGATGCAACACGGATGTCAGAGGGGTGGACTAGGGTCTACCCATCGCGTACTAAAAGCGCGTTCAGGTGAGCCGGGGTGGCTCGCCAATACAAGGAGCCAAGGGAAATGTCCGTGAATCAGGAGAAGGAGAAGGCGATCGAGTTGGCGATGTCCGCGGTGGAGCGCCAGTTCGGTAAGGGTTCGATCATGCGGCTCGGCAACGAGGAGCCCATGATTCGCGACGTGCAGGCGATCTCGACGGGCTCGATCTCCTTGGACATCGCCCTGGGCGTGGGCGGCGTGCCGAAAGGCCGCATCATCGAGATTTTCGGACCGGAGTCCTCCGGCAAGACGACGCTGTGCCTCCACATCGTCGCGGAAGCGCAGAAGCGCGGCGGCATCTGCGGGTACGTGGACGCGGAGCACGCGCTGGATGTCGGCTATTCGCGCAAGCTGGGCGTGCGCACCGACGACCTGCTCCTGAGCCAGCCGGACACCGGTGAGCAGGCGCTGGAAATCGCGGAGATGCTGGTGCGCTCGGGCGCCATCGACGTGCTGGTGGTGGACTCGGTGGCCGCGCTCGTTCCCAAGGCCGAGCTCGAGGGCGAGATGGGTGACTCGCACATGGGTTTGCAGGCCCGCCTGATGAGCCAGGCGCTGCGCAAGCTGACGGGCACCATCGCCAAGAGCCAGACGTGCGTCATCTTCATCAATCAGATCCGCATGAAGATTGGCGTGATGTTCGGCAACCCGGAGACGACGACGGGCGGCAACGCGCTGAAGTTCTACGCGTCGCAGCGCCTGGACATCCGCCGCATCGGCGCCATCAAGAACGGCGACAACGTGGTGGGCAGCCGCACCCGCGTGAAGGTCGTGAAGAACAAGGTGGCCCCTCCGTTCAAGGAAGTCGAATTCGACATCATGTACGGCACGGGCATCTCCCGTGAGGGCGACCTCATCGACCTGGCCTCCAACGACAACATCGTGGAGAAGAGCGGCAGCTGGTTCTCCTTCAACGGAGAGCGCATCGGCCAGGGCCGTGAGAACGCGAAGGACTACCTGCGGGAGCACCCGGAGGTGGCGAAGGAGATCGAGGCCCGCGTGCTGGAGAAGTACGGCATCGCGAAGGGCGCGGGTGGCGCCGCCGCTCCCGCCGCGGAGGAGGCTCCTCCCGAGGCAGCCTCCGAGAAGCGCCAGCGCGTGAAGGCCGTGAAGTGAGTCGGTGACGGCGGCTCCTCTCCGAGCCGCCTCTCGACACGCCGTTCGGGGCTGTCCTCTCCACCCGGGGGCAGCCCCTTCGTGTTTCATGCGCACGGCATGAGTCACCTGGGGCGCCCGGTAGCTGACACGGTGCGTTGTGTCGGACGCGTGGCGGGGATGTTTCCGGAGTGATGGATGGGGGTCGTAGACTCTCGCGCGCGGGTCCTTCACCCGCGTCCCCATTTCGGGAGTCCCGCCTTGTTCGACAGATTGAAGCGTCGCAGCTTCCTGCAGGCCGTGGTCGCCGTCGCGGCAAGCACCTCATTCGGCTGTTCCGACGACAACGACACGCCGTCCAATGACGGCTCGAAGTACTTCCCGCAGTCCATCTGCTCGGGTGACCCACGCCCGGACAGCGTGGTGTTGTGGGTGCGCGCGGTGAACCCCGACAACGCGGGCGCGGACACGCCGGTGCGGCTGGAGGTGTCGACGAGCGAGAGCTTCGGCAGCCTGTTCCTGGACCGGACCTTCTCGGCGCTGGCGGCGAATGACCATGCGCTGAAGGTGAAGGTGACGAGCCTGTCGCCGCGCACGACGTACTACTACCGCTTCACCTTCGAGACGGGCGGGCAGAAGTACACGACGGCGACGGGCCGCACCCGCACGGCGCCGGCGGCCGGGGACGACGTGGCGGTGAAGTTCGCCTTCGCCAGCTGCCAGGACTACATCGGCCGTTACTACAACGCGTGGCAGCGGCTGCTACAGCTCGACGAGGAGCTGGACTTCGTCGTGTTCCTCGGTGACTACGTCTACGAGACGACGGGCGACCCGTCCTTCCAGTCTGGCGGCGACACCCGCGCGGTGCTGTTCAGCGAGCCGGAGAAGGCGCTGAAGGTGGGCACGGGGCTGACGGCCTTCTTCGCGGCCAACTCGCTGTCCAACTACCGCGACCTCTACAAGACGCTGCGCACGGACAAGATCATCCAGAAGGTCCACGAGCGCTACCCGTTCATCGTCATCTGGGACGACCACGAGTTCTCTGACGACAGCTGGGGCGCCAACGCCACGTACCTGGACGGGCGCGCGTCGGAGCTGCAACTGGAGCGCAAGCAGAACTCCGAGCGGGCCTTCTTCGAGTACATCCCGCTGGACACCGCGAACTCGGCGGAGGGCGCCATGGACCCGGCGGCGGCGCCGGTGTACCCGGACACGCTCGTCTACCGTGACTTCGAGTTCGGCAAGGCGCTGAAGCTGGCGGTGGCCGACTACCGCACCTTCCGTCCGGACCACCTCATCCCCGAGGACGCGTACCCGGGCAAGGTGGCGGTGCCGGCGCAACTGCTGGGCGTGGCGTTGCCGGGCCTGCCCGCACCGACGCAGGCGCTGCTCCAGTCGGAGACGTTCGCCTACGTGGACATCGACGCGGCGGAGAACGCCGTGCAGAAGGCGGTGTTGCAGGGCGCGTACGTGCAGCAGGCGATGGGCGCGGGCCTCACCCAGGAGGAGGCTTCCGCGAAGGCCGCGTTCTGGGTGAAGGGCGGCCAGTCGCTCTTCTACGTCAACCAGGTGCTGGCGGCGGTGAACGTCGGGCGCGTGGCGGCGCAGCAGCCCGCGATTCCGCTGCTCTCCGCGACGGGCGCGCCCCGGGGCCTGGCCTACGTGCACATGGGCAAGGCGGGCCTGTTCGGCATCCAGGGCTCGCGCTACATCGTGGTGAAGCCCATCTACGACTTGTTCGCGGCCCTCACGTACGGGGCTTCGCAGGGCGCCACGGAGAACGCGCTCGGCCAGGCGCAGCAGGCGTGGCTCCAGACGCAGCTGCGGGCGACCAACACCTGGAAGATTGTCGTCAGCTCCGTGTCGATGACGTCCATGGTGTTCGACCTGACGCAGAAGCAGGACATCGGCGAGGCGACGCTGCGGCAGGCGTTCTACTTCAGCGTGGACCAGTGGGACGGCTTCCCCACGAAGAAGCAGGAGCTCTTGAAGTTCGTCCGGGACAACCAGGTGTCGAACGCGATGTTCATCTCCGGCGACATCCACGCGTCGTTCGCGTCGGAGGAGTCGGGGGTGCCCACGCTGACGGCGCCCGCGATTACGTCCGGCTCCATCAAGGAGCTGGCGGGCCTGGCCGTCATCGGCGCGGGCTACGCTCCGAACAGCCCCATCTACCGGTACGTCGTCACCGAGCTGAACGAATCGCTGATGGCCTCCAACCCGGGCATGCGCTACGTGAACGGCGACGCGCACGGCTTCGTGGTGATGGAGCTGAAGGGCTCGCAGGCGCTGGCGTCCTACCACCTCATCCCGAGCTCCGAGGTGGCGAAGGACTACTCGGCGCGCGCGGACGGCGACCTGGCGGCGAAGTTCACCCGCGTGGACTTCCGCATCGAGAACGGGACGATTACGAAGCTCTGATGTCGTGACACGCTCTCTCGCCACGCGAGGGGACTGACGAGGGCCGCGCCGGGAGCCATGACGCTTCCGGTGGCGGCCCTCGCGGCTTTTCGGGAGCAAGGCGTGAGGCGCTTCGCGGAAGCAGTCGTCCCAGGTGGAATGCGTTAGAAGGCGGGCCATGGGTGCCTCCGACCTCCTCCTCGTTCCCGCCCGGCCCGAGCATGTGGACTTCTGGATGTCGCTTCGAGCGGAGGCCGCCGCGCGGCGCTACGTGGACACCGAGGAGGACTCGCCGGAGACGCTGGTGAAGCGCATCCTGGAGGCCAGCTCGCTGGAGGAGCCTCGGGCGAAGGGGTTTCGCTGGTTCGTGCGGTACGGCGACGCGTGGGTGGGCACGGTGTCCGCGCGGGACGTGTCGCGCGAGCATGGCCGAGCGCAGCTGGGCTACATGATGGCGGAGGCGTACCACGGGCGCGGGCTGGGCTCGCGGGCGGTGGGGATGATGCTGGAGCGCCTCTTCAGCCTGCCCTTCCTGGAGCGGGTGTGGCTGACGACGCTGTCGGAGAACCTGGGCTCCCAGGGCGTGGCGCGCAAGCTGGGCTTCACGATGGAGGGGACGATGCGCGGCCACTCCCTGCTGCGCGGGGAGCGCAAGGACCAGCAATATTGGGGATTGTTGCGCGCGGAGTGGGAGTCTCGACAGCGCGGGTGACGCGCGCTGGGAGCGGCGTGGGGACCGGGTTATAGAAGTGGCGTCATGCACGCCTACGCCGCTGAGTTGTCGCAGGAGCTGGGCCTCCGGCCCGAGCAGGTGGACCGCACCCTGGCGCTGAACGCCGACGGAGCCACCGTTCCCTTCATCGCGCGCTATCGCAAGGAAGTCACGGGAGGCCTGGACGAAGTCCAAATCCAGACCATCCTCGACAAGACCTCCGAGCGCACCGAGCTGGACTCGCGCCGCGACACGATTCTCCGCTCGGTGGAGGAGCAGGGAAAGCTGACGCCGGAGCTGGCGAAGGCGCTGAAGGCGGCGAAGACGCGCACCGAGCTGGAGGACCTGTACCTCCCGTACAAGCCCAAGCGCCGCACGCGTGCGGCAATCGCCCGGGAGCGCGGGCTGGAGCCCTTGGCGGACCTCCTGTGGAAGCAGGAGGCGAAGCGGGGCGAGGACGCGGACGCGAAGGTGCGTCCCTTCGTCAACGCCGAGAAGGAGGTGCCGGACCTGGCGGCGGCGCTGGCGGGCGCGCGCGACATCTGCGCGGAGCGGGTGAGCGAGGACGCGGGCCTGCGCCGGGCGACGCGTGAGGTGTGCGCGAAGCGGGGCACGCTGCGCTCGGACGTGGTGCCCGCGAAGAAGGGCGAGCCCACCAAGTTCGAGAACTACTACGGCCACGAGGAGCCGCTGTCCCAGGCCCCGTCGCACCGCGTGCTGGCGCTCCTGCGCGGTGAGGAGGAGGGCGTGTTGAAGGTGAAGCTCAACATGCCGGACGACGAGGTGAAGGCGCTGCTCGGCGGGCGCGTGGTGACGAGGCCGCAGGCCCTGTTCGCCTCGGAGCTGCGCGCCGCGGTGGATGACAGTTGGGACCGGTTGCTCGGGCCGTCGCTGGAGTCGGAGCTGCGCGCGGAGCTGAAGGAGCGCGCGGACAAGGGCGCGATTGGCGTCTTCGGAGAGAACCTGCGGCACCTGTTGCTCACGGCGCCAGCGGGCGCGCGCGCGGTGCTCGCGTTGGACCCGGGCCTGCGCACGGGCACCAAGCTGGCCATGCTGGACAACACGGGCAGCGTGGCGGAGACGGTGACGCTCTATTCGGAGCGCAGCGGCGATGAGCGCGTCCGGGCGGCGAAGCTGTTGTCCGCCGTGGTGCAGAAGCACAAGCCGGAGCTCATCGCCGTCGGCAACGGGACGGGCAGCCGCGAGGCGGAGACCTTCGTGCGCGACACGCTGAAGGCGCTGGGCTCGCAGGTGCCGGTGGTGTCGGTGAGCGAGCAGGGCGCGTCCATCTACTCCGCGTCAGAGGTGGCTCGCGACGAGTTCCCGGAGCTGGACGTCAGCCTGCGCGGCGCGGTGTCCATCGGCCGGCGCTTGCAGGACCCGCTGGCGGAGCTGGTGAAGATAGACCCGAAGAGCATCGGCGTCGGGCAGTACCAGCACGACGTGGACCAGGGGCTCCTGAAGAAGAAGCTGGGCGAGGTCGTGGACTCGTGTGTGAACGCGGTGGGCGTGGATGTGAACACCGCGTCACCGCAGTTGCTGGAGCACGTGTCCGGCGTGGGGCCGTCGCTGGCGAAGAAGCTGGTGGCGCACCGGGCCTCGAAGGGGCGCTTCACCACGCGGCGGGAGCTGCTGAAGGTGAGCGGGCTGGGGCCGAAGACGTTCGAACAGGCGGCGGGCTTCCTGCGCGTGCGAGGGCCGGAGCCGCTGGACGCGAGCGCGGTGCATCCGGAGCGCTACGCGGTGGTGGAGCGCATGGCGAAGGACCTGGGCGTGGAGGTGGGCTCGCTCGTGGGGAACGCGACGCTGGTGCGGCAAATCGACGCCAAGCGCTACCTGGGCCCGGACCTGGGCGAGATGACGCTGAAGGACATCCTCGCGGAGCTGGAGAAGCCCAGTCGGGACCCGCGCGGCGACTTCTCCGCGCCGGTGATGCGCGATGACCTGCGCACGCTGGAGGACGTGAAGGAGGGGATGGTGCTCCAGGGCGTGGTGACGAACGTCACCGCGTTCGGCGCCTTCGTCGACGTGGGCGTGCACCAGGATGGGCTCGTGCACGTGTCGCAGATTTCGACGAAGTTCGTGAAGGACCCCTCCGAGGTGGTGAAGGTGGGGGACCGGCTGACAGTGCGCGTGCTCACGGTGGATTTGCAGCGCAAGCGATTGGCGCTGTCGGTGCGCGCGGTGCAGGAGGGTGGGACGCCGCAGCCTTCGGGCCGGCCCGCCGTGGGTGGCGCGTCGGGCGCCGCAGGGCGGATGACGGCGGACCGGGGCGGCGGCGGAGCACGGCCCCCGGGCCCGGGGGGCGGTGGCAAGGTGGCTTCCGGTGCGCGTCCAGGCGGGCAGGGTGGGGGAGCTCCGTCCGGTGGGCAGCGGCCGGCCTCGGGCGGTGGCGACAAGGACAAGAAGGGCCCGGAGCCGTTCAACAACCCGTTCAAGAACCTCAAGCGCTGACCTGTCGCTGTCGCTCCGTGTCATCCGGCCCACCGCTCCGGAGGCTTGCGTTCATCCAGTTACAACTGTAAGTCGGACGCGATGAGTGACCGCGCTGATATCATCGTCGTGAGGGATGGAAAGGCCCGCGTCTTCCACCACAAGTGGGGGGCCTCGGTGCTGCGCCGGATGTTCGCGAACGGGCCCGAGGCCTCGCTCATCGAGGCTGAAGGCGGGTCGTATTCGAGGGCCGTCGACGACATCCTGGCGGGAGCCATCCTCGACATGGACCGTCGCACGCTCACCCTCATCGGGAGCACGGAGGTGATTTGCAGCGGGGGCTTCCTGGGCCCGGACCGCGAGAGCTGGGCGGCGGACGAGGTGTTGCCCTCCCTCGCGGACAACTGGCCGGGATGGACGCTCTGCTTCGAGCCGGCCGACCGTATCATCGAGCCCCTGGTCGCCCTCGTGCGCCACCTGGGCGTGGCCGTGGCCGCGTCGAAGGACCCCTACGTGGAACCCGGGCACTTCGAGGACCCGCGCTGGCGTCAGCTGACCTACCGGCTCGAGGTTCCGCCGAAGTCCTGAGTCACTCGTGAGGTGGAGCCGGGGCCTGGAAGCGGCCCTCGGCTCCGGGTGCTCCTGGCTCAGTAGTTGGCGAAGACGTTCGACATCAAATACATGCGCATGTCCGTGGTGGAGCAGAACGTGCGGCGCGCGACGAGGTACTTGGGCTGCCCGGCGACGGCCTTCACCAGCGAGTAGCTGGCGTTGCTCCCGCCGTTGTTCGCGAGCGGCCAGTCCCCGATGAAGGGCACCGCGGGGCTGAAGTTGTGGTTCGACCAGCGCCAGGCGAAGTTGGAGCCGGCCCAGTCCTCGGTGGTGGCATAGTTGGCGGAAGGGCCGTTCTGGATGAAGAACCACTCGTCCTTGTTGTCCACGTAGTCGATGTTGCCCACCAGCAGCGCGTCACCTGCGCCCTGGGGGTAGCCCATCCCTCCGATGTGGTTGGCGCCGTAGGTGCTCCAGCCCCACGCGAAGTCGTTGTTCGTGTAGTGGAAGTTCGTCGCCCAGCCGCTGAGCCCCAGCAACTCCTCCTTGCCGTCACCGTTGGTGTCGCCGCCGTTGCGCAGGTTGCCGCGGTAGCCGTACATGCCGTGCGCCGTGTTGCCCTGGGTGCTCCAGAGCCAGTCCCAGCCCGTGCCCGCCGTGTTGAAGCGGAACATGGTGATCCACCCGCTCGCGCTCACGCCGACAAGTTCGTCCTTGGTGGGGGGCGTGCTCGCCGAGTCGAAGTTGCCGGAGACGAGGTACCCACCGTTGGCGTGCGCGAAGACCTGGTCGGACGTGTTGCCGTAGGTGCTCCAGCCCCAGTTCCAGTTGCCGTTGTCGAAGTGGAACATCGTCACCCAGCCGGAGACACCCAGCGCCTCATCCTTGCCGTCCCCGTCGAAGTCGCCGATGACCAGGTTGTTGCGGTAGTCGTAGATGCCGCCGCCGGCGCTGGTCGAGCCGTAGTTGCTCCAGCCCCACGCCCAATCATTGTTGCGGTAGTGGAACAGGGTCATCCAGCCGCTGGCGGACACGCCGAGGATGTCCTCGGCGCCATCACCGTCGAAGTCGCCGATGTAGTGCCGGGCATAACCCGCGGGCCCCGCCTGGTTCGCCGCCGTCCAGACCTTCTGCCAGCCAGCGCTCTGACCGTTGACGGAGGCCGTGGTGGTGCTCACGTCCACCAACTGGCCCAGGATGTTGTAGATGCGGAACGTCACCGTGACGGTCTGCCCCGGCGTGAGACCCGAGGGAATGATGCCGCTGAAGGTGACCTGCCGCGAGCCGCTGATGGGCTGGTAGGCGCCAATGGCGAGTCCATCCCAGGAGCCCTGGAGATTCTGGATGGCGAAGGGGCCGGACTGCGACACCGTCATCATGTAGTTGCCGGTGGCGAGCGTGTTCGAGGAGGTCCCGCTGTAGTTCACGAAGCTCTGGCCGGAGTTCGCCAGGGTTCCCGTACAGAACGACACCACCGCGGCCAGCGAGACATTCGGAAGCGCGAGAACGAGCGCGAGCAAGGACAACCGGAGCAGCGGAGGGGCAAGCCGTTTCATGGGAGCCTCGAGGGGAGGCCCGCGCGAGGGTGCACGGGTGGTCGTCTGTCCAAGCACTCCGTGTGCCATGTCAGACATGCCTGGAGTGTCGGTCCTCAGCCCGCGTACTGTTGTCACCTTCGCGGATACACAACCTGGTTGCTTGTAGCGAAGCCCGTTACAAGGAGTCCGAGGGCTGTCGCCGTGTCATGCGATTGTGACATGACGCCACCGCTCCACGACCAACGCCCCGCCGGTGTATGCCTTGGCGGGGCGTCGTGTCTGCTCATGCGTGAGGCGTCAACGGTTGACGCCAGGTAGGTGCGAGTCCATGGGATGGAAGTGCGAGGCCCGCAATGACTGACGGCTGGTTCATGGCCGCAGTGCGGCAAAAGCCGAGTCGTGGTCAATGCAGGCCTGGTCGGCGCAAGGGGCCACGTGGGCGGCCCGCGTCACGCCTTCCGCGTCAATCGAGCGGGAACTCGCGCACTTCCTCCGCGAGCCGTTGGATGCGCGCGAGTCGCCGTGCGTAGCGGTCCGTGCCGTTGCGCGTGTCGAAGCGGGTGGCGATGTCCCTGGCCTGCTTGAGCATCCACGCGTGCAGGGCCTTCACTTCATAGCCGCCGTCGGCGCGGTGCTCGGGGAAGGCCTTGGTCAGCCGCAGGCTCACCACGTCCCGGTCTCCCGCGGCCTTGACGCGCTCCAGCAGGAACGTGGCTGCCACGAGGAAGACGAAGCGGTCGTTGAAGCTCCCGTGGTCCAGCGTCCACTCCAGGTGCTTCTCCAGCAGGGCCAGTCCGCGCGCCAGGTTGCCCGTCAGCGCGAGGAACTCGATGTGGTCACCCATGGTGGCCAGGAAGTCGCGGTTCTTCGACGTCAGGCCGTAGCCCCGGCGGTGCATCTCCGCCGCCCGCTCCAGCTCGCCCAGCTTGAACAGCGGATACAGCAGCGTGCCCAGCGTCAGGTGCGGAATCTCCGCGCACCGCACCCGCCCCTCCAGGATGGGCTTCGCCTTGCGCAGCGCCTGCTCCCACTCGCCCTGCTCGACGTGGTGGTCCAGCTCGTCATCCAGCTCGCACGCGCGGCAGTCCGTCAGGTGGTCCCGGGGCGCCGCGAGCCAGGCGGCCCACAGCCGGTCCACCTCCGCCGCGTCGTCGCCCATGTCCCGCGCCGTCTGGTAGCGCAGCTTCAGCGCCGAGCGCTTGCCGGCATCCACCTTGGTGAAGCACTGCTCGATGTCGTCGAGCGCGTCGGTGATTTGCTTGCGGGAGATGTGGGGGAACTCCTTGATGCGCCCCACCACCCACTTCTGCTTCCAGAGCAGGCCCTCCGGCTCGAAGCGCTCCGGGTCCTTCTTCTGCTGGCCCCGGCACCACGCGAAGGCCACCAGGGCCTTGTCCGGGTAGCCCCCGAAGGTCGCCGCGTCGATGAGGTCGTCGCGGAGCTGATAGCCCAGGTCCACGTCTCCGTGGGAGTCGGCCATCCGCACCGCCTCTTCCAGGAGCTTCACCTTGCTCTCGCTGGACTTCTGCTTGCCCGCGCGGTCCCACAGCGCCTGGGCCTCCTCGCGCCAGTCCCCGGCCATCAGTGCAGCCCTCCGGAGCCCACGCCCCCGTCATTCTCTCCGCCGCCCGAGCCTCCCGTGCCGAGCTGCGCGGAGATGAGCCCCAGGAGCCCCTGGTTGAGCAGCGTCATCTCCTGCGCGTTCAGCGGGTGCTGACCCAGGAGCAACGCCTGCACGTAGAGCATCTCCACCGACAGCTTCATCAGGGTCCGGTCCGTCACCGCCGCCAGCCGCCGCACCACCGGGTTGTGCAGGTTGAAGCACAACTGCGCCGGCTCGCCGCCCGCCGCCGCCATGACGCCCTCCAGCACGCTGGCGTAGAGGTCGTCGGATTCGTCCCGCGCGCGCTCGGCGTCACGTCGGAAGGAGCCCTCCTCGTCCGCGCTGTAGAGCGTGGGCACCTCCGCCGGGAAGAACTTCTTCACCACCACGCCGCAGTGGAACGGGGCCAGCACCTGCTCGGCCATGCGCGACAGCGGGAAGACCGCGTCGCGCTCGTCCATCGACAGCTCCTCGAAGCTCTGCGGCAGGTCCGCCGCGGAGAAGGGCTCCACCTGCGCGCCCTCCACCACGTGCGGCAGCTTCTCCAGGAGCGCCGCGTCGTGCGTGTACGCCGCGTTGATGATGCACAGCCCCTGCGCCCCCGCCACCCGCGCCACCTGACGGAACCCGTCCAGCGTCGCCGCGAAGCGCACCACCGGGTATGCGCGCCGGTACTCCGCCAGCGTCGTCACGCCCAGCGACGTCTCGAATGGCAGCCAGCCGATGACGAGCCGGTAGAAGTCGTCGTCGTCCAGCGCCAGCGCCTTGATGCTCAAGCCGTGCAGGCCGATGAGCCGCTGCAGCGCGCGAGGGTCCTCGTGCGCCAGGTCCACCAGGTACTTGCGCAGCCCGTGGCCCAGCGCCTCGCGGGCCTGGGCGAGCGCGCCGTCCTCGTAGAAGGACTCGCGGCTGGCGGTGGGGCGCAGCGCGTTGGCGTTCACCACGCACTTCACGAAGAACGCCCACTCCGGCAGCAGGTTCTCCGCGCTCTCCGACAGGAGCATGTGCTTCAGGTACACGCGGTGCTTCTGCTTGGAGTTGAAGTGCGGCGACGCCGGCAGCACGAAGGCCACGCCGTCCACGTCTCCCGCCTGCGAGCGCAGCGGGATGCAGTCGATGAAGTCCGTCTCGAAGACCTCGCGCCCGTACTCCAGCATCGCCTTGCGCCGCTCGCCCGCGCTCTCGTAGTCGCGGCGCCAGGGCGCGCCATCCAAATCCAGCCGCTCCTGCTCCGCGCCGATGGTGAGCTGGATGGGGAAGGGCAGCAGGCCGCCATAGTGACGACCGAGCTGCCGCAGCCGCTCCGGGGCGAACCACTCCACCATGTCCGCGCGGGCCACGAGGAACACCTGGGTGCCCGGCCGCTCCAGCGGGTGCTCGGAGACCTGCACGGCGTACGTGCCGTCGTGCCGGCCGCGCCACTCCAGCGTGCGTCCGTCTCCGCGCGCCGAGCGCGTCACCAGGAGCAGCTCGTCGCACACCATGAAGCACGACAGGAGGCCGATGCCGAACTGGCCGATGAAGTCCTTGCGCCGGTCTTCCAGGGCCTCGCGCTTGGAGGACTCGCCGATGGTGGCCAGGAAGCGGTGGATTTCTTCTTCCGTCAGTCCGACGCCGTCGTCGCTGAAGACGAGGGTGGGAGGCCCGCCGTCCTGTTTCTCCACCAGCTCCAGGCGGACGGTGCCTTTGTGTTCCGGTTCCAGGTGCTGCCGGGCGCGGATGGCGTCGGTGGCGTTCTGGAGCAGCTCTCGGAGGTAGACGCCCGGGGAGCTGTAGAGGTGGTGGGACAGGAGGTCGATGACCCCGCGGAGGCTGACTTGGAATCGGTGGTCCACGGCTGTTCCGACGTTAGCCCACGGGACGGCCCGGGCGGAGAAGGAACCTCCTGGGGGATTTTTTTCGAGATTGCGGTGACTCGGCGGCCGGGGCATCTGTCGTCCCGGGGGCAGGCGGTATGCACAGGCCCTTGAATGGCCGCCCGGACAGTGCCAAGCGGCGGCTCGGCTGGGGCGTGCCGTGAGGGCACCCCGGCGTCACGTCGTGATTCTTTGAACCCGAGAGAGGACAACCAACCATGCGGAACGAGCTCGTGGCAGTCGCTGTGGGTGCGCTGTTGACGTTCGCGGGAGAGGCGAAGGCGCAGGACGCCGCCGCGCCGAAGAAGGCGGAGGCAACGAAGGCTCCGGCCGCGGCGAAGGGCAAGACGGAGGTGACGTGGTGGGGCCACGCGGCCTTCATCGTCCGCACCCCGGGCGGCGCGGTGATTGCCATCGACCCGTGGCTCACCAACCCCAAGGCGCCCAAGGACGCGGCGCAGCCGGAGGCGCTGGACGCCATCCTCGTCACCCATGGCCACTTCGACCACGTGGGCGAGACGAAGGCGCTGGCGCAGAAGACAGGCGCGAAGGTGTTCGGCTCCTTCGAGCTGGTCAACCTGCTGGGTCTGCCGGAGGCGCAGGCGGTGGGCGCCAACGCGGGCGGGACGTTCCAGGTGAAGGACGCCACCATCCACCTGGTGGAGGCGGTGCACTCCAGCAGCTACCAGGCGGACCCCAAGGGCCCGTCGCAGTACGCGGGTGCGCCGCTCGGGTACGTGATTCAAATCGAGAAGGGTCCCACCCTGTACCACGCGGGTGACACCGGCACCTTCGGGGGCATGGAACTCATCGCCACCCAGTTCAAGCCCACCGTGGCGATGCTGCCCATCGGCGGGCACTTCACCATGGGCCCCGCGGAGGCGGCGCAGGCGGCGCGGCTGTTGAAGGCGCAGACGATTGTCCCCATGCACTACGGCACCTTCCCGCTGCTCCAGGGCACTCCGGACGCGCTGAAGGGTGAGCTGAAGAAGCTGCGCGGCGGGGCGAAGGTGGTGGACCTGGAGCCCGGGAAGTCCACGGCGCTGTAGGTCGGGCCTATCGTCCGGGGCGGCACTGTTCCGGGCTCGTAGAAGTCCCGGTTCTGGTGCCGCTGACTCCGGCCGGTCAATCCCCCGTGGGGTGGGTGGAATCCCGGGGGCGGGTGGGTTACATCCGCGAGACCGTCATGGGGCGGGTCCGGGGGTGTTCCGGTGTTGGATTTCAGCAAGGCGGGGTGGCTCACTCCGCTCCTCAATGAAGCGGTCGCCGCTCACATGGGCACGCCCGCTTCGGAGGAGACCGCCTTGCCTCTGGGCTCGGGCCGCGCTCGGGCCCGGGCGTACCTGCGGCGCACGCTTCGCGCGAGTGGACTCCTGTACGGCACTCCGGCGGACCCTCCCGCGTCCCTGGAGGCGGGGCCGGAGACGGAGTTCCAGGCCCGGGCGTTGGAGGAGCAGCTCTTCCACGCGGTGCTGCGCACGCTGGCGACGCTGGCGTTGGAGCTGGCGCGGCAGGTGGGCGCGCCGACCGGGCCTCGGGGCGAGCAGCTCCTGGTCCTCTTCTCGGTGTTGTCGGGGGAGCTGGAGCTGGCGTCGACGCTGGCCGAGCAGCTCGCGGCGGGCAAGCCGGTGACGAAGCGGCAGACGGCGAAGGTGGAGGCGGCGCTGCGCAAGCGCGAGCCCACGCTGGCTGGGGACCCGGTGTATGGGTTGGTGTTGCACAACGGCGCGCAGTACGCGGATGCGCAGTTGTTCTGTCGGCAGGCGATTGACTACTTCGCCAGCGGGCGGTTGTTGAAGGAGCAGGTGCGGCGGCGCTCCGACTTCGCGGCGAAGCAGAAGGCGCTGTTGGTGGACGTGCTGACGGGGCTGGCGTGTGTGGACCGGCAGCCGAGTACGCCCGCGCGTCGGGCCATCCTCAAGCAGGTGGAGGACTTGAAGCTGTCGGCGGCGATGGCGTCCGAGCTGAAGGCGGCGGTGAAGCAGTCCTTCGAGCGACGGCGCTCCGTGCGGGACGTGGTGCGCCAGGTGCGCAGCGTGGACATGCGGCACTTCCTGCTGGAGCAGACGCTGCTGGCGGCGCTGGTGGATGGGCGGCGCACGCGACGGGAGCGGGCCTTCATCGACGAGCTGGCGGACGCGCTGCATGTGCCGAAGGAGGAGCTGCGGCGTCTGGAGCTGGAGATGGCGGAGTTCTACGCGCGCCATCGCTCCATCGTCGACGTGTTCACCGTGAGGGACGCGGCGAGTGCCATGGGCGACGACATGGTCGCCGGCATGCAGGAGACGCTGGAGAAGAACTTCTACCGGCTGATGCAGGAGGTCCGCGAGACGGGCGACCTGGCGGTGCTGGTGACGAAGCTGGCGCGGCGGCAGAAGCTGACGGAGGACGAGCGGCACCGCATGCGCGCGCAGCTCATCGACGTGGCGAAGGCGATTCCCGCGCTCGCCATCTTCGCGGCGCCTGGGGGATTCCTGCTGTTGGCCGCGCTCGCCAAGCTGCTGCCGTTCAGCCTGCTGCCCAGCTCGTTCCAGGATGAGGCGCCCGTGCCCTTCCCGGACGACGCGGAGGACTACGGGCCGGAGCGCGAGGCGGGGTAGGGGACAGCGCCGGGGCGCGCGGTGGCAACGCCGTGCGAAGGCCCCAGCTCATGGGCCCGGTTGTGGCCGTAGCCATGGGACGCAGGCAGGCACTCAACCATGCTGAAGCCATCTCGATACTTCAGGCTCAAGCCGGAAATGCGGCGCGGGAAGTGGTCCCTGGACGAACCTCTGGACAGCCAGGGTCGCGAGCTGGAGGACTTCAGGGAATTTACATCTGGACGGCCCGCACAGGTCTCTGGGCGCCTGGTGATTCCGACTGACGAGGCTGGAATGCGATTGGACTACAGCACCGCGGGCGCTGGCATGACTCCCGTTGTCCATGTCAGGGCGGCCACGCTCTTCGCGGAGTTGTCACCCAATGACGTTCAACTGGTACCCGTGGATATCAAAGGCTGCCCGGATGAGTACCTCATTCTCGTGGCGACACGGCTTGTCCGATGCATCGACGACGAGGCCTCGGAAGAGGTGCTGTATTGGAAGCCCGAGTATGGACGGCCGGAGAAGCTCGGGCAATACCGAAGCGTCTATGGACTGCGGATTGACCGCTCGAAGGTGGGTGACGCCAAGGTGTTCCGCACCTGGGGATGGTCAGGAGTTCTCGTCGTTTCAGAGGACATCAAGGCGGCCCTGGAGCGCGCGAAGGTCTCAGGAGCGGAGTTCGAGGAAGTCTAACGGGGTTGGCGCTCGAGCCTGTCAGCCTCCAACCCCGGTCCGCTGGCGCTTGCGACAGCAGGCCTGCTACAGGTCGCTGGTGCAGATGCACATCCCGTTTAAGCAGGCCCTCTCTGCCAACGTGAGTGAGACAGTCCGCACTGGCCATGAGACCTGGAAGTCCGGCCGACCTGATGATCAGGAAATTTCGCTTCCACAAGACCGCTAACAGGATGCGCACGGCTGCTTCAACGCTACCCGCTGCCGCCTGTACGCATCCATCCACCGCTACCGCACTCTCGCAGCAAACCCATGAGCCGAAGAGCAGGATGCGGTTGTTCTGCACGTCCGGATCTGTGGGGGCGAGGGGAGGGTGACTTCCCTGGTCGTAACCGTTCACTGGGCGTGATCCGGTTCGGTGGACAGGTTGACTACGCCGCTGCTCTTTCGAACTCAGCCGGCGCAGCGTAGCCGATTGCCGAGTGCATGCGTTGCTGGTTGTAGAAGACCTCGATGTAGTCGAACAG